>NZ_JAALLN010000099.1 GCF_011751075.1 Flavobacterium poyangense | reverse complement strand
GTCTCTTTTCCGGGAAATAGAAATATATAGGACTTATTGAGCCTTCTGGAGGTACTCGTCGAACAGGAAGAGAGCAAGTGGTGCGTCGTTGTTGAGCAGACCCCTGAGGTCGTGCGCGTATCCGGCGAGGGTGCGGATGGTCTCCGTCTGGGGCTCCATGAACTTCTCTTCGATGTAGTGGGGCGCAGCGGAGTCCTGGTGCTTGATGGCCAAGGAGTGCAGACGCAGGGCCTCCTGGGCCAACTGCTTGGTCGTGTCCAAAGCCTTGGCCAAACTGTGAAGCTCGGTGAGATCCAGCACACGTTCTTTGGTAACTTTCTTGAAGTGTGGGAGTTGGTTGAAGTTCATTCTTCCACCTCTGGAAGTAATGTACTTAATGGTATTGATGGATTTCTCCCAAGCATCATCAGACAATTTCCTGTAGAAGCTCTTGAATCCCTCCCGGTTGGATTCATAATTACCAAAGTGAGTAGACATCAACAAGAACTCAAAGCTTGTCTCAATATGTCCATTAGCATAAGCTTGAAGGTCGGTTTGAATTAAATCAATACCTCCATACTTTGCATTACAGTTGGGTAGTTGTGGCCCATCTGTTAGTGAGGGTGCCAGTTTAGGACTGCATGCACTCTCAACATCATTATAGCAGTATTCTGCCGAAGCAGTTACGAGCAAAGTGCACAAAACTCCTAGTAGAAACATTTTCTCTTTGGGAC
>NZ_JAALLN010000098.1 GCF_011751075.1 Flavobacterium poyangense | reverse complement strand
ATCCTGGCCCTGGGTGGCCGCCCGATCGACCGCCGCACCGTGTACGCCGTCAACGGCGTTGACCTGCGCATCGGCCGCGGCGAAGTCGTCGGCCTGGTGGGCGAGTCCGGCTCCGGCAAGTCGGTTTCGGCGCTTTCGGTGCTCAAGCTCCTGCCCTATCCGCCGGCAAGCCATCCTTCGGGCCAAATTCTGTTCGGCGGCCAGGATCTGCTCAAGCTGGATGAGCGGCAATTGCGCAGCGTGCGCGGCAACAAGATCACCATGATCTTCCAGGAGCCGATGACGTCCCTGAACCCGGTGTTCACGGCCGGCGACCAGATCGCCGAGTCGATCCGCGAGCACCAGGGCATGGACGCCGCGGCCGCGCGCGCCGAAGCCCTGCGCATGCTGGAACAGGTGCGCATTCCGGAAAAGCGGCTAGATGCCTATCCGCACCAGCTGTCCGGCGGCCAACGCCAGCGCGTCATGATCGCCATGGCGCTGGCCTGCAAGCCGGCGCTGCTGATCGCCGACGAGCCCACCACCGCGCTGGACGTCACCATCCAGGCGCAGATCCTGGCCGAAATGCAGAAGCTGTGCGCCGAGACCGGCACCGCCATGGTGTGGGTCAGCCACGACCTGGCGGTGGTGGCGGGCCTGGCCGACCGCGTCTGTGTGATGTACGCCGGCCGCGTGGTCGAGTCCGGCAGCACCGACGACATTCTCGACCGTCCACGC
>NZ_JAALLN010000097.1 GCF_011751075.1 Flavobacterium poyangense | reverse complement strand
TGCGGTCGTTGACATGCCGTACGCGGTGCTCGACCCCCGAACGAGGAGCCACTGAGATGCCGGCACCGCTTCTCGACGTGCGCGGGCTCTCCATCTCGTTTGCGGGCCGCAATGGCCCGATCAAGGTGATCGAGGACCTGTCCTTCCAGGTCAACGAGCAGGAAACGCTCTGCATCGTCGGCGAATCCGGCTCGGGCAAGTCGACGCTGCTGCGTTGCATCAATTGTCTTGAGAACCCGACCAGCGGCATCATTCGGGTGAATGGCGAGGAGATCAAACTCAAGGCGGACAGCCACGGCCATACCGTGCCGGCAGACCGTCGCCAGATCGAACGCATCCGCTCGCGGCTGGGCATGGTGTTCCAGAGCTTCAACCTGTGGAGCCACATGACGCTTCTGCAGAACGTCATCGAAGTACCGGTGCATGTTCTGGGCGTGAAGCGGGACGAAGCGATCGCCACCGCCGAAAAGCTGCTGGCGCGCGTCGGGCTGGCCGAAAAACGCGACGTCTATCCGCACTTCCTGTCTGGCGGGCAGCAGCAGCGCGCGGCGATCGCCAGGGCGCTGGCCATCCAGCCGAGGGTCATGCTGTTCGACGAGCCGACCTCGGCGCTCGACGTCACCGTGCAATTGCAGGTGCTGAAGATCCTCGACGACCTCGTCACCAGCCGCGGCATGGGGCTGATCTTCATCAGCCACGACCTGCATCTGGTGAAGTCG
>NZ_JAALLN010000096.1 GCF_011751075.1 Flavobacterium poyangense | reverse complement strand
ATCACCCTATAGTCACTATAGTGACTGGTAAAGTGAGCCGATTGCTCATCGCTATGCGCGCATGCGGCTGGCGGAGATCTTCGGGGCAAATGTGCGCAGCGTCCGCCTGCAACGCGGCATGACGCTGGAGACACTCGCGACGGAAGCCGATCTTGCCTACAGCTACATGGGCGGCATCGAACGCGGGCAAAGGAACCCGAGCCTCAGCGTCATGGAACGGATTTCGAGCGTGCTGGAGAGCGACCTCCACACCTTGCTGCGCCCCATGGTTTCAGACCGGTAGCGTCTGCCTCTGACGGTTCCTGGACGGCCAACACCGCGCCACGGCCGCCTTGTCCGGCTGACATTTCCCGCACCCGGAGCCATCAATCCGATTTTCAAAGTATATAACCATTATTTATAGAAAAAATAATGCAAGTTATAGATTGAATGAATTTTATAACCGCTTAACCTGTCGCAATACACATTATTTAACCTTCGATTACTCGAAATAATATCTACAACCATGGATTAAAACCCAAGGAACCGCTTGATATATTTTCGAGATCGACTGGACAACAGGACACGATCTATACATGCATGGTTTCGCCAACCAGTTTGCGAACGCATTCCTGGTCACGACAGGGCTCGCTTTGGTCAGCGGCTTCCTTGGAACGGCCCTTGGTTTGTCGATGGCGATCGCCCGCACCGCCAACCAGACGGCCGCCGCCAGATTGATCACCGCTTAT
>NZ_JAALLN010000095.1 GCF_011751075.1 Flavobacterium poyangense | reverse complement strand
CTACAACATTTACTGCTACTAATTTAACGGCGACAACTTCTTATCGTGCAGTGGTACAAAGCGGTAGTTGTGCAACTTTAAATTCTACTGCCACTACTGTAACGGTATCTCCAACCACAGTTGCAGGATCAGTTGGTGGTGGAACAACAGTATGTACAGGAACTAACAGTACACTTTTAACTTTATCAGGCCATACTGGAAATATTGTAAGATGGGAATCCTCTTTAGATAATTTTGCTACTGCAGGAACTCCAATTGTAAATACAACTACAACATTTACTGCTACTAATCTTACGGCTACAACTTCTTATAGAGCAGTTGTAAAAAGTGGTAGTTGTCTACAATTAAACTCTGTTGCCGCTACAGTAACGGTTTCTCCAACTACAGTTGCGGGATCAGTTGGTGGAGGAGCAACTGTATGTACAGGAACTAACAGTACAGTATTAACACTTTCTGGTCATACCGGAAGCATAATAAGATGGGAGTCTTCTTTAGATAATTTCGCTACTGCAGGAACTCCATTTGTAAATACAGCTACAACATTTACTGCTACTAATTTAACGGCGACAACTTCTTATCGTGCAGTGGTACAAAGCGGTAGTTGTGCAACTTTAAATTCTACTGCCACTACTGTAACGGTATCTCCAACCACAGTTGCAGGATCAGTTGGTGGTGGAACAACAGTATGTACAGGAACTAACAGTACACTTTTAACTTTATCAGGCCATAC
>NZ_JAALLN010000094.1 GCF_011751075.1 Flavobacterium poyangense | reverse complement strand
TTTGGTCTTGCGTCTAAGAGGAGGAATGCAAATCTTTGTCAAGACTTTGACTGGAAAGACCATCACCTTGGAGGTTGAAGCTTCAGACACAATTGAAAATGTCAAAGCCAAAATCCAAGACAAAGAGGGCATCCCTCCAGACCAGCAACGTCTAATTTTTGCTGGAAAACAGCTTGAAGATGGAAGAACTCTTTCTGATTATAACATCCAGAAAGAATCAACACTCCATCTGGTACTTCGTCTGAGAGGAGGCATGCAGATTTTTGTCAAAACCTTGACCGGCAAGACCATCACCCTTGAGGTTGAGGCTTCTGACACTATTGAGAATGTCAAGGCCAAGATTCAAGACAAAGAAGGCATTCCCCCAGACCAGCAGAGATTGATCTTTGCTGGCAAGCAGCTCGAGGATGGCCGTACTCTGTCCGACTATAACATCCAGAAAGAGTCGACACTTCATCTGGTCCTCCGACTTCGTGGTGGCATGCAAATCTTCGTAAAGACCCTTACGGGTAAAACCATCACCCTTGAAGTCGAGGCTTCCGACACGATCGAGAACGTAAAGGCTAAGATCCAGGACAAGGAAGGTATCCCCCCAGACCAGCAGAGGTTGATCTTCGCTGGAAAACAATTGGAAGATGGTCGTACGCTCTCCGATTACAATATTCAAAAAGAATCCACACTCCATCTGGTATTGCGACTTCGTGGAGGTATGCAAATTTTCGTAAAGACCTT
>NZ_JAALLN010000093.1 GCF_011751075.1 Flavobacterium poyangense | reverse complement strand
CAAGTCGCACAAATTGGACTTGGATCGGTTGATTTAGCTGTAACTGGCGTCCCTGTTGGAGGGGTTCCTGTTACAGTGGCTACGTTGTCTACCTGACCGTTATTCACATCAGCCAAAGTAATCGTGTGCACTGCTGTAAAACTAGCTGAGTCAGTTGCTCCCGGAGCTAAACTTGCCAAGCTTCCACTCACTACTGCATTGGCATCGCTGATTGTTACCGGAGCAAGGGTTACGTTTCCTGTATTTTTAACTACAAAAGTATAATCAATTCTATCGCCTACATTGGCAATACCATCACCATTTACATCCACATAAGTTGCTTTTTTACTTACTTCAACTTTTGGTGAAGACGTTAAAGGAACTGTTGTACAAGTCGTACAAGTAGGATCTTTCGGCGTGCAAGTCGCACAAATTGGACTTGGATCGGTTGATTTAGCTGTAACTGGCGTCCCTGTTGGAGGGGTTCCTGTTACAGTGGCTACGTTGTCTACCTGACCGTTATTCACATCAGCCAAAGTAATCGTGTGCACTGCTGTAAAACTAGCTGAGTCAGTTGCTCCCGGAGCTAAACTTGCCAAGCTTCCACTCACTACTGCATTGGCATCGCTGATTGTTACCGGAGCAAGGGTTACGTTTCCTGTATTTTTAACTACAAAAGTATAATCAATTCTATCGCCTACATTGGCAATACCATCACCATTTACATCCACATAAGTTGCTTTTTTACTTACTTCAAC
>NZ_JAALLN010000092.1 GCF_011751075.1 Flavobacterium poyangense | reverse complement strand
GGGGCGGGCGTCAAGCAGACATGGTGTCTCGCAGCCTTGTCCAGACTGCGCGCCTGGAGCATTTTGTAGCCAAGTGAGATCACTTGGCGTTACAAAAATGCGGCGAAAAAAAACTTAGAGCGTTTCCGCGTTTCCGTGAAAAACGGAAACGCTCTAGGCGTTTGGCATGAACGGCAGATACCAGAACAGTGCGATCTCGCGGGTGTCAGGATAGAGCCCGCGGTAGAAAAACCGGTCGATCCCGCCGAGCTGGAAGCCCTGTCCGCCAAGCTCAACGACCGCGAATACTGGGGCGCCGTCGCCGAGAAGGACTCGGGCGACCTGACGTACTCGGACGGCTACCCCAATGAGAAGGACGCCCTCAACCAACTGCTGGAATGGGATGAATGCACCGGCTGCACCAAGGTGCTGACCTACCGCGACACCTGCGTCGGCATGGCCTGGGCCAAGGGCGTGAAGGGGCGCGGCACCAGCTACACCGCGCTCGATCCGGATCCGAAGGCGGCGCGCGATGCGGCGCGCAACACCTGCAGCACCAAGAGCGGCCTGCCCAATTGCGTGGCGATGGTGCGCTGCTCGGGCCGTCCCTACATCAGCGGTTATGCCGGCGAGGACGAAAAAGCCAATTGAGATCGCCGTGAGGCGGCAGCGCGCCGCCCGGCACGCCAAGCCGGCTCCCGTACAGGGGGCCGGCTTTTTTCATGGGCGCCCGGTCAATCCGCCAGCCGCGCGGCGGC
>NZ_JAALLN010000091.1 GCF_011751075.1 Flavobacterium poyangense | reverse complement strand
GTTGGGATGCGAATTAGTTATACACGCGAATTGTCTTGTTCCGAATTAACCGATGCTAAACGTGGTGGTCGAAAAATAAATCGAATTGTTGGAGTGAGTGAGTGAGTGAGTAAGTATTGATTCCGGGCACGTCAACTGCTGCGGTCATTAGTCCCGTTAGTGTAGTGCATGTTAATGCGAGAGATGGCGATGTTCAACCCCCGCTGGAAAGCGAGAGCCGGCGGCGCCTTCCAGTCGCCTCGCGGGGTCTCCCCCTCCGCGCTTCTCCCCCAGCGGGGCACCGCCTCAGCCGGGACAAGTTCTAAACTCCCGACTGGTCTCATGTGTGGTAGTGTAGTGCATGTAAGTGTGAGTGTGTATGAGGAGAGGAAAGGACAAGGATGAGGAAGAAAAGCGGTCCGTGGCCCATTATTTAGGGTACTGCCCCGGCATTCGCCTGGTGTTGATCGGAGAAACCACGGAAAACTACCGATCAGAGCAGCCGGCCGCTAGAATTCTCCTCCAGACAGCGGCTGAATTCGACCCAGCTATCCAGCCGGAATCGAAAATCCGCCACGTCGGGATTCGAACCTAGGACCTCCCGGTCAACGATGCTCCAGAGGCAACGACTTTACCTCTGAGCTACGGCTGCCGGTTTATAGTGTGTGTTAAGTAGTGGGAGCCAATTACGATGCTTGCAGGTTCTGGGACGAAATCAAAGGTTTTAGATCTGCGAATTTTCGTAACCGGTTGGATTATTTCAATAATA
>NZ_JAALLN010000090.1 GCF_011751075.1 Flavobacterium poyangense | reverse complement strand
AAATGAGCAGTAGACAGATCGCAGCTTAGTCGGTCCACATACGTGATCGAGTAATCATGGCGCGTCTGAGGGATTCTTTCCTCGTTTGCTTCTGCGGTCTGATCATGGCCTTGGTCTGCACGCGAGCATCTGCGACGAAAACCATCAAGCTGTCCTCGGGCCACGATATGCCAGTCGTTGGACTCGGCACCTGGCAGATAAACCCGGATGACGTAGACAGAGCCGTAACTGCTGCGCTCGAGAATGGCTACAAGCACATCGATACCGCTTTCGTTTACGGTAACGAGGAGGCAATCGGCAAAAGTCTGAAGAAGTATTTCGACAATGGAGGCAAGCGAGAGGACTTGTTCATCACGACAAAGCTTCCACCATTCGGAAACCGAGCCGCTGATATCGAGCCGATACTGAAAAACTCGTTGGAAAAACTGGGCTTGCAATACATCGATATGTACTTGATTCACTTTGCAGTGGGCTTTAAGAGAGACCCTAGCAAGCTTGAACCAGCGAAAGATAAAGACGGTAACATGATTTTGGACCTGGATACCGATCATCTTGCCATGTGGAAGGCAATGGAAGCCCAAGTAAAGGCCGGACAAGCCAAATCCATTGGTCTGAGTAACTTCAACGTAGCTCAGATCGAGAACATCATGAAAAACGCTGAAATCAAGCCTAGCAATTTGCAGATTGAGCTTCAAGCCTACAACCAGCAGAAACCGCTGCGCGAGACCTGCGCAAAACACAACATCGCCG
>NZ_JAALLN010000009.1 GCF_011751075.1 Flavobacterium poyangense | reverse complement strand
GTCTCTTCAAATTTCCCTGCGCTTTTATAGCTGATATCAGGTATTGTTTCTAAAGCACTTTTCATTTCTTTTCTTTTATACTTTTTACCATTTTGGTTTTTGAAATGGTACAAGCAACTTGCGCTACCTATACCATTTACTAACCAAACTTAATATTCTCTAACTTTTATTTTCTTTTAGAAATTCGGACCTGTAGTATCCCACCAAAGTCTTGTGGCTCCATTATCTGCTCCACCCAGTTTAGTGATTCCGGTTTGAACACCGCCGCTGTTAAGTGCTTTTTCAGAATCAGCAAAAGGTAATCTTCTAACTCCTAAATTAGTATCAATGATTCCTCCACTTTTATTATTACTGATCGGGAACAATTTTGGATACCCGGTTCTTCTAAATTCAGTCCAGGCTTCTTGTCCTTCCGGATAATTAGCAATCCATTTTTGTGTAATAATTTTTTGCAGTTTAATTTCTTTAGTTGCAGCCTCATCCCAAGCTACCGTAACTTTATTAACAGCAGCAATATTATTTGTACTTGCCAAACGATCCACATAATCTTTAGGCATTTTAACATTATTAGCCAAATAGGTATCAGCTCCGGACACTCCAAATTGATCAAAAGAAGCCTTAATACCTGCTTCATATAATCCTTTAGCTGTTCCTCCCATATTCCATCCTCTCAAAACACCTTCAGCTCTTAAGAAGTAAACTTCAGCAGTAGTCATCCAAACACTTCCTCCACTTTTGGTAACTGAACCAGTTCTTGAAGTTGCATTATAAAATTGATTAGTTGGATAAATAATACCTGTTCGTACTCCAACATATTCTCCAGGAAATTGCGTAGAGGTAGCAAAGAATTTTCCAACTCTTGGGTCATCGTATCCTAATAAAATAGATTCCATATCTGCTCCCATATTCAAACCTGCCCAAACATGACTTATTACATCAATTGGATTAAGATTCTGTGGAGATCTTACTGTCATCACATCCTCATTAGTAGTCATAACTCCTAATTCATGACTAACCGCTTTTTCCGCTTCCGTTTTAGCTAAAGCCGGACTAACTTTTGCGATATGTATAGCCATTCTTAAACGTAGCGAATTAGCATATTTTACCCATTTTTGGTAGCTTCCTTTGTAATCCGTTAAATCCGTTTTCTTAAACTGTTGGTCTTCTCCTGACTTTACTCTTGCAGTTAAATCTGCTACCGCTACATCTAAATCTTTAAACATTTGAATATAAACCTGCTCTTGTGAATCATATTCAATAGGCACTGTAGTTTTTCCGTGCTGAGAATATATAACCGGTCCGTACATATCTGTTAATCTTTGCATCGATGCAACTTTAAAGATCAACGACCAAGCATAAAACTGATCGGCTTTACCTTTAGCAGCCAAACCAATTTTTCTAACATTACTCATTAAATTAAGGTAACCATCATCCCAAGGAGTACTGGTCCAACCTGAATTTAGTGCATAATCATGATTATTAAACCCTCCAAACACCACCGGTGTTGTCAAATAACCTGACCACATATCAGCATTTAAATTTTGTTGCACTTGGTATTGCCAAGTTACATCGACAATTAAAAATCTATTAAAAATTGGTGCAAACAAACTTCTAATATGATTATTATCTTGTTTTAATTCCTCTTCAGTAAATCCATTAGGGTTACTATTTATCTCCTCGAAATTATCGGTACAACTAAAAGTTGCGAGTAAAGAAAGACAAATTGCAGTTCTTTTTATTTTATTTGATATCATGATTATTAGATTAGAAAGTTAAGTTTAAATTAAGACCAATACTTCTTGTAGATGGCAATCCATAAATATCAACACCTTGCAAACCTTGACCTGTACTTAATGCAACATTTGGATCAAAAGGAGCGTCTTTATATATAAAGAATAAATTTCTAGCAATTAATGAGATGTTTGCAGATTGCAAAAATGGAAGTGATTTAGGGTTAAAAGTATAACCTATCGAAACCTCTCTAACGCTTACATTCGTAGCATCGTATACATACTCACCTGAAGCACCATTTCTACCGGCAACATTAGAATAATAAGCTTGTGCATCCATTGTAGAAATAGGAGCACCTGTAACAGCATTAACACCATTTACCTTAACTCCACCTGCATTTCTGGCATCTCCTGTTGCTTTAGAAACTCCATTAAAATCGTTTATAGCCTCAGTCAAACTCAATACATCTCCGCCAAAACGACCATCAATTAATATACTTGCAGTAAAGGCACCGTATTTAAATGTATTCGAAAGACCTAGCAAAAAGTCAGGATTCGCATTACCAACCTCTTCAAAATCAGGATTTCTTTGTACTGTACCGTCAGCATTAATTAATATTCTTCCTTGAGCATCTCTCTTTAAATTAATTCCTTCAATTACTCCAAAAGGTCTTCCTTCAATAATAGAATATCGATAAGTATTGTTACCTGAAGGTGTCAAAATAATACGTCCACCATCAGTTGGTATATCTTTAACTACGTTTTTATTTTGAGAATAATTTACTGTCGCATCCCAAGAAAATTTATCTCCCTTAACAATACCGGCATTTAACATAAGCTCAAAACCTTCATTTTGAATTTCTCCTGCATTGATTGCGAAATTGCTGAATCCTTGTCCGCTTGAAGTTTCAGCAGGAACTTGTACCAATTGGTTCTTTGTTTTTGATTTGTAGTACGAAAGTTCAAAGCCTAATCTATTATTAAACATTCTCCATTCTGTACCTAACTCAATTTCAGATTTTAATTCCGGTTTTAAAGTCTGACCTGCTCTAGGACCTACTCTAGGTATGGTTACAACACCTCCGGTTATAGTATAAGAAGGAGTTGTTAATTGTGATGGAATATCGTTACCAACCTGAGCAAAAGTAGCACGTACTTTTCCAAAATTAACAAAACTTGGCATTGTTACCATTTCGCTTAAGATCCCCGTTAAACCCACAGAAGGATAGAAGAAACTTAAACTTTCTGTATTTACCAAAGTAGATGACCAATCATTTCTGGCTGCCACATCTAAGAACAAATAATCCTTGTAACCAAAACTGGTAGTAGCAAATACAGATTGTACTTCTCTGCTAGCGCCATTCTGTACATTTGAGAAATTATCTGAAAAATTCCCTAATGTAAACCAGTTTGCTTTAGCTAACCCTTCTCCACGACCAGAATCTAAAACATATCCATTCGACTTAGCATTATTAATACTGATCCCGAATGTAGAATTAAATGAAATACTATCAGAAAAGTTTGTATCAATTCTTCCTATTAAGTCAGCATATCTTTGAATCGCAACAACATTCGTATTAATATACCTTCCTGTTATAGGCACTAAAGCCAAATTTGAAGTCGCATACATTTTTTTCTCAAATCCATTTTCTGCGCGATTATAACTAAATCTTGAGCTTAAACGAAACCATTTCGCAACCTCATAATCCAAAGCGATAGCTCCATTAAAAAAACTACTAACATCTTCTGATTTATTTTTGTTAATTAACCAGTAAGGATTTTGATAATATTCTGAAACCGGGAAAGGATAATTCTGAGCCATTAGGTTTCTAACCGGGTCATAAATCTCGTAGTTTTTCAAATTATTAAAATCATATCCTCTTGGATGCTCGTAAACACTTGTTAGCGGATTAAAGTATAATCCATTAATAGGTCTGTTGTCAATATTTTGAACAACATAATTTCCTGTTACTGCAATATTTAATTTGTTGTCAAAAAATGTTGAAGTTTGACGAATACCAAAGTTATTTTTCTTCAAATGATTTCCTGGCATTACCCCGGAAGCATCAGTATTTGCATAAGTAAGAGATGTCGAAGCTCCTTCTGTTCCTTTACTGAAAGCAAAAGAGGTAATTTGAGTAACTCCAGTATCAAAAAAGCCTTTTACGTGATCATCAGATTTTCCTTTAGCTCCCCAGCTTACAGTTGCTCCTGGCGCTGCTACGTAATCTGTTTGAAATTTAGGCAGATAAGCTGCACTTTCAAATGTAGTTACTGAATTAACATTAAATACTTCTTTTCCAACCTTAGCTTTTTTAGAAGATAATAATATTACTCCATTTGCACCTTGGCTACCATATAATACAGATGCTGCTGCCCCTTTAAGAACAGTTACTCCTTCATAATCATCCGGATTTATTAAAGATACAACGTCTCCCCCGTCTTTATTACCACCGGCAGTATCTCCAAAAGCCTCATTTGGCTGACCACCTCCTGTATTAGCCAATGGAATACCATCGATTACATAAAGCGGCTGTGTATTTGCAAATGAAGAGTTACCTCTAATCAATACTTTAGTTGAACCACCTGTACCTGCTGAACTTTTTGTAATAGCTACACCGGCAATTTTACCGGCCATTGTATTAACAAGGTTAGCGTCTTTAACTCTGGTCAATTCTTCAGCTTTCAACTCCTGAGTAGAATATGTCAACGATTTTTTAGCTTTTTTAATCCCTAACGAAGTCACAACAACCTCTGTAAGTGCATTTGATGCTGCGAGTTGTAGTTTTACATTAATTGTAGTAGCATCTCCTACAACTATCGCTTGAGTCTCAAGACCTACATATGTAAAAAGCAATGTTTGCCCTTTTTGCACGTCAATTGCATACAGCCCGTCAAAATCGGAAGTAGTTCCTTTTTGACTTCCCTGTACTGCAATGGATGCCCCTGGTAACGGCAACCCATCAGAATCTGTAATCACTCCTTTGATATTTTTTACCTGAGCAAGTGAAACTTGCGCTGTAAAAGCCATCATAAAGATTAAGAAAATTTTTTTCATGTTTATATTTTTTGTTAGTTATGGTGTAAATTTATTCTTAAGGCATTGTTAAAAAAAATAATTTATACAAACAGCTATAAAGTTTAAACCAACGACAATAAACATTCAATAATGTGCTATGCGAAAACGTTTTCCTATAGAAATAACCAACTATTTTATATTTATAATAAAATTTTGTGTAAAAAAATTGTGTTTTATCCTGCAATTGTTTAAAGTTGCACAATATTTATAAGAGTAAGAATATACGTCATTAACCCTTTAAAAAATAAAGTTGAGCGAAATCCGAAAGTTAAAATTCGATATTAAACTTCAAAATCATATTTGGTTTTGGGGAGGTTATTTTACCCTTAATTTTTTAAGATGGGGTGCTTACTTCAATGATTACTCTTACTCGTTCAAATCAAACCTTATTGAATTCTCGTTACATATTCCTTTGGTTTATTTTAATCTCTTTGTTTTAGTCCCAAGACTTGTTTTAAAACAGAAATACATACAATATACCTTTTCCTTAATATTAAGTTTGTTTGCCATCTATTTAATAAAGACTGCTCTTACTTATTATATCATATCCGAAGACATCTGGCCGGAAGCCAATCGCGAATACCATCCTTTTGACATCAATCATATACTGGCAGTTTGTATTGGTGAACTATATGTACTTGCTATGGCCTCTTCTGTTTACCTGACTTTAACCTGGTTGCGTGAACGCGAAAGAAACCGATCGTTGAGAGAGAATCAATTTAAAATCAAATTAAAATATCTTGAAAATCAGATTCAGCCGCACTTTTTCTTTAATACCTTAAACAACCTATACGCTTTATCTTTAGAATCCTCCGACAAGGTTCCGGATGTGATTATCAAATTATCTCATTTGATGGAATATGTATTGTATGATGTAAAAGGAACCAAACTCGTTCCGCTGATAAAAGAAATAGACTATATTCAAAATTATATTGAAATTGAAAAATTACGTCTGGCGAATGTAGAGGTCACCATCAATCTGGAATCTGAGATTGAAGATATTGTGCTTCCTCCGTTAATATTCATTTCATTGGTAGAAAATGCTTTTAAACATGGAGGCCCAAACAATCGAAACTTAAAAATCAAAATCAATTGTAAAGTAATCGACAATAAAATATTGGATTTTGAAATCTTAAATAATTTTGTAATTTCACACCATCATAATTCAAAAGGAGGTATCGGATTAGCGAATACTAAAAAGAGGCTGAAATTAATTTATAAAAATGATTTCAGTCTAACGCATACAACTAAGCTGAATTACTATATAATCCGTTTGCAAATACCTATTTATAATGAAAATTAAATGCGTGTTGATTGATGATGAACCATTAGCAATCAAAGTACTGCAAAATTATTTCACTAATTTTACAGACTTTGAAGTTATCGGAACATTCAATAACTCTTTGGAAGCACTGGATTTTATAAACAGTACTTCTGTCGATGCTGTCTTTCTGGACATCAACATGCCTATGATGACCGGTTTTGAACTAATTAGTTTAATTGAAACCAAAACCAAAGTAATCATTACCACTGCCTTTAGAGAATTTGCTGCCGAAAGTTATGACCTTGATGTATTAGATTATTTAGTTAAACCTATTCCGCTACCCAGGTTTATAAAATGCATTAACAAGATCACCACCGAATACAATCTAAAAAACAATATTAAAGTAGAAACCGCCAAAGGGGACTCTCATATTTTTATCAAGGTCGATAAAAAAATGATGAAAATTAATATTGAGGAAATTTTATTTGTAGAAGGAATGAAAGAATACATAAAAGTAGTCACTCCGGATAAAACATATATTACTCATAAATCTTTAACTTCCCTATCTGAAGAATTACCTTCTGATCGCTTTCTGCGTATTCATAAATCGTATGTTATTGCTTTAAATAAAGTAAAATCTATTGAAGGTAATCGCATTCAGATACAATCTTACACCATTCCAATTGGCCGAAATTACAGCAAAGAAGTAAAAAACAGGATTTTAGAATAAAACAGCTGTAGAAAGGTCATTCCTAAGAAACATAAAAATTAACACTTTGTTGAAAAAATAGTGTTGTTGGTTTAAATTTAACATTATTTGTGGCTTTTTATTTTTTTTTGATATACTTAACAAATATATTTACGGTCTTCAAAAAACATAAATAAAAAAATTAACCTTTACTACTATTATGAGTTCAGAAAATGTACAAACCAAATGGGGGCAATTTATCTCTCTGATAATCGTCTTCTTTTTTTGGGGTTTTGTCGGATCAGCAAATGACATCCTTATCCCGGTATTCAAAAAAGTATTTACCCTATCTCAGGTTCAATCGCAATTAGTGGCCTGGGCTTTTTACGCAGCCTATTTTGTAGGATCAATCATCTTCTTTTTAGTTTCTTTAAAATCAGATGTTTTACAAAAATTCGGGTATAAAAAAACCCTTTCAGCAGGATTACTTCTTTCGGCAGTTGGTTCTTTTTTATTCGTTCCGGCAGCTACCATGCAAAGTTTCCCTTTTTTCTTAACTGCGCTATTCACTGTAGGTTTAGGATTTTCTATTCAACAAATTGTGGCAAATCCATTAGCTATTAAAATGGGAAGCCCAACCACGGGAGCCCACCGTTTGACTTTGGCAGGAGGTGTAAACTCTTTCGGAACTACTATTGGAGCAATCTTACTTGGAATTGCTCTTTTTGGAATGGGTGACAACAAAAAAACAAGTCTTTCATTAGAAGATATCAAATTGCCTTTTATCATTTTAGGACTTGCCTTTATCATAGTAGCCATTTTCATGTATTTTTCTAAAATCGAAGATCCGGCTAAAGCAGACGAAGAAGAAGCTATAATTGAACACAAACATGCTAAATTCAGCATTTTAGATTACCCGCAATTGTACTTGGGTATGTTAGGAATTTTTATTTATGTAGGAACAGAAGTTACCATCATCAGTAACTTACCGGCATTACTTCATACCAGTGAATTTGGAAACATATTAGAAGATGCTATTGCACCGTTTATAGCACTTTACTGGGGAAGTTTAATGATAGGTCGTTGGAACGGAGGAGTTAATGTTTTCAATACATCAAATCTGGTAAACACCGCTCTTAAATTTATTGTTCCGGCTTTAGCATTTGGAGTTATTATTGGAGCCAATTTATTTGCTGCACATGATGTTTCATCATTCTATATTTATCCTCTTTGGATTTTACTATTTATTGCTGTAAGTTTTGTAGGTGGCAAAAACGCAGGAAAAACGTTAATGTTATTTGGTATAGCCGGTATCGCAATGATGTTTGCCGGATTAGTTTGTCCGGATACTGATATTGCTAAATTTTTCTTTATCTCGGGTGGATTATTCTTATCTATTATGTGGCCTTCGATTTTCGATTTAGCCATTGCGGGCTTAGGAAAAAACACCGGAAAAGCATCTTCATTCCTGATCATGATGATTCTGGGTGGTGGCGTAATTCCATTGATACAAGGAAGCATCTGTGATTTAGATATTACTCATCCTGACGGAATATTTGGTATCACTTATACACACTTCTCTTATATTGTACCACTTCTTGGTTTTGCTTACTTAGCATTTTATGGTTTCTATTGCCCTAAAATACTAAAAAAGCAAGGTGTTAGTCATGTGGCAAGCGAAGGAGGAGGACACTAATACAAAACTATTAAATAAAAAAAGGGCTCATTTTACATCTAAAAAGAGCCCTTTTTTTATTAACGATTAAAATCAATAACTCTTCTGAGCATCTTATTTATTCTTTGATAAATTTATGATCAATTCCTTTTATTTTAATGATATAGATTCCTTTAGAAAGAATGCCTACATCAATTTGCCCTGCTTGAGTTTTACCGGATAATACCCGTTGCCAATTAAAGCTGAAAATTTCAAAATCCTCGTTTTCTAAGGTGTCAATGTTTAACACATCTTTTACAGGATTAGGGTATAATATAATATTCTGAGATTTTTCCAATTTATCTTCTTCTATACTTCTTTTCCTTCTCATAGCCAATACTCTTAAATCTCTAACAGTAATGTTAAGGTCCGTATTAATAGCGGCATCCGTCGATCTCTGAGTAGTATATAATTCAGGATAGTCCTTTTTAATGGAATTTCTCATTACTTTAACCTGACCCGGGGTAAACATAAAGCGGCAATTACCATAATCCATCATATTCTCGATTAACCTTCTATGTCCTCCGCATTGAACAGGGGCGATACAATTTTTACCGAAGTCCGCCCCGCTGCTTAAATCTTCTGCAGGAGGAGTATCGCTAATTTTATCATTTGAACCGTTACAGCCTCCTCTAAAAGTATGCTGCAGCCCAAAATAATGTCCTAACTCGTGAGCGGTTGCATTTTTTACCTCAGAATGAGGTGAAGGATTATAAACTAAAAGTGTAGCAATGTTATCCATTTCATCTATGTTATTTTTCTTATCTTGTAGTCTATATATAAAAGTAGTTCCTTGAGGAGAAAGATTATCTAGTGTGATTATTTTTGACACATACTTGATGAATATCTCACGTTTACCAAGACTCCGTATATCAAGATCATCATCTTTTTCGTATTTAAATATGTTAGCTTCATCATAGCCCTCCTTTAATCCTTTACGGATGGTGATAGCAATATCTTTGAAAATTATTCTTGCATTACCAACTTTTGCACCCGACACCACTGCTTCATCCGACAGCATCATACCTGTTTTGGCTGTATACACTTTATTGGCCCAATCAAATGCTTTTCTTACCATATCTTCATAAAAACTAGCCGGATTATTGTCTTCCGGAGCCTCCAGGACTTCTATATTTACTTTTTTGATGACAAAATAAGGATACTCTTTTTGTATTATGCTCTTCAGGTTTTCATTGCGGGCTACAGCAGGAACACGTATATCGTACAGGGTAGCGTCCTTTACTGTAATTTTTATCACGACAGGCTGGTTTTCTAACTGTATCAGTTTATCATCATCTATTTCCAAAGAGCAGGAAGAACGTACAAGGCTAAAAGCCCTAAGCCAGTTCCAAACCATGCCTCCACAATTTATCTTAAGAGCGCTCAATGATCTGGCAACCAGTGTTTTTATATCATCAGTAGGGACCTTACGAGAGTGTATACCACGATCCCAGTATAGGTAATCCATCTCTTTTGTTGTTTTAGAAAATGCATTTAGGGAGCTTTGAGTGATTTCTACATTATAGATCGGTCTGGTTACAAATGTCTTATCATCATCTGTCTCTAGCTGCAACCCTCCCACCCTCTTACTGTCGTAGGCATGCACCTCTATTTTAATGTAACCTCCGGGCTTATCTATGGTTCCTCTAATACCGCTCAGGTAGCTGTTACGACGATTGTAAAGTCCTTTGTAGTATATGGTCAGTAAATCAGACTCACTGCTATTGTCTATTTTGGGATTTACAGACCAAAATACCTTCTCTCCAACTACCTTTATGTTATTATCGGGATAACTGACTACACCACTGCCTTCAGTCTGTTGTGCATAAAGAAAACCCGAAAGGCAGTAGACAAAAGCTAAAATAAAATAACGATTTCTCATAAACTTTAAAATTAAATTACTAAACAATTCAAAGCCCTTTAGAAGATATTTTATAAAATAATAACATCTAAAAGAAAAAATTAAAAGCTTTGGGCAGTTCTTCCCCAACTAATCTCAAACCGAAAAATTAGCCACAGATTTAAACGATTCAAGACAGATTAGTCCAAAATATCAAGAAAATAATAACATAAAACACCTGATATTCCTTCCTGAGGAAGCTCTGCCAAGGCTTACTAACTACTTATTGAGCCGGTTTATGTCCAACACACCATTATCTTCCAGTGTTTTTATCCTTGTAGTTAGTTTTTCTATTTTCTTATTTTGATCAATGATATGGAGTAGCAGTTCTTCAACATTCTGCAAAAGACCTTCATTAAAGACGTGTATTTTATATCCCTTTTCTTTTACTTCTTTCTCCGAAACTATACCCGGAAGGTGTTTATTTTCTTTAACAAAACTTTCTAAAGCATTTAAATCCATTTTCTTATAATCACTTTCAAAAACAGAATCTTTCCAATAGGGTTTCGGAATGATATTTAAATCTGCTGCTAAAATTTGTTTTTCAACAAATAGAGAACAATCTTCTTTAAGATCTTTTGATATTTCCGGGTTAGCTTCTATAGTTTTAAAACTGCCAATATAAGTCATTCCTCCAACTGTTAATGCAGCACCTTGTACAGAGGTATTTGTATTAATGGCCACTTGAGTAACATTATTTACATCAAGATCATTATTAAAACGTGCTCCGCCATGTACAAGCATATTATTAGTAGTTCTGCTTGCATTATCTTGACCTATTTCCAACCATGTGCTGGCAGTGGGACAACCTACGGCCAAATAACCATTTGGAATTTTTACATAATCAGCTGTGGGAAAACTAATTTCCGAGGTATTGCGTGTAATATAATCCATTTTAATAGCGGTTACATACCTATTTTCGTAATTCTTATACCCTTTTATTTGAATTTGTGAGGATGTAGCATTATTAGTTCCGGTACTCAATCCTAGGCCAATGCGAAATCCAGTAGTTCCACCAGTTCTTGAGATATCAGCTTCAGCAGTAAGAGGAAATATTTGCTCACCCTCTCCCATAGGGGTACGATTACTCTTAATAAATAACTTACTTTCTGGTGTTGTAGTCCCAATACCAATGTTTCCATTTGCATCTTGAGAAATTTGCGATAGATTAGACTGTTGCGCGTAACCAGTTTTTGCACTAAAAATAAATAATACAGCAAACAATACATTTTTTGCATTTACTGACAATTTAATCCGCTCAAACATTAATTGTTTTTGACAATTTTTCAATAAAGAATTTGTGTTTTTCATAGCTAAAAGTTTTTAATTAATAATCATAAATTCAAATAACAACATTTTTAAAACTATTATAATTAAATACTAAACTTACAAAATCACATATTTTAGTATTTTTATTCTTACAAATATAGGTAAAAATAATTAATGCCAAATAATTTTTTAAAACTTATTGGCTTTATTTTTTGAGCTACTAAATTTAAATTCAATACTTTAGTGACTGAAACTACACATATATAAGAATTTAAAGGGATCAAAACTCTCCATCTAATAAAAGAAATTCCAAATGGCTATGCTCAAAACCAGTCCTAAGTAAAATCAAAGGCGAATACATGGTTTTTAGAGATCATAAATACAGATAAGAAAAAAAGAGACAGAAAGACCAGTTTTACCTATTGTAATGATTCGAAGAATGTCATATTAACCCCAATCTGAGGCCAATAAAAATAAAAAAATCGCCCCCTAAAAAAGAGGCGATTTTAAACTATAAAGAATTGATTCTTATTTATTTCCTTTCTCAAAATCAGCAACAAACTGCGCCAATCCAATATCAGTTAATGGATGTTTTAATAAACCAGAGATTGCAGAAAGTGGTCCTGTCATAACATCTGCGCCAATTTTAGCACAATTCACAATATGCATCGTGTGACGTACAGAAGCAGCTAAAATTTGAGTTTCATATCCATAATTGTCATAGATTTCTCTGATCTCTTCGATAAGATTCAAACCATCTGTAGAAACATCATCTAAACGACCAATAAACGGCGACACATAAGTTGCTCCAGCTTTAGCAGCCAATAAAGCCTGTCCGGCAGAAAACACCAAAGTAACATTTGTTTTAATTCCTTTATCAGAGAAATATTTTGCAGCCATAACACCTTCTTTTGTCATTGGTAATTTCACCACGATCTGATCGTGCAATTCTGCCAACTCCTCACCTTCTTTGATCATTCCGTCAAAATCAAGTGCATTTACTTCAGCACTTACGTCACCTTCAACAAGGTTGCAAATATCAACGTAGTGTTTCAAAATATTATTTTTTCCGGTAATCCCTTCTTTCGCCATCAATGACGGATTTGTAGTTACACCATCCAAAACTCCCAAAGCCTGTGCTTCTTTAATCTGAGCTAAATTAGCTGTATCGATAAAAAATTTCATATTTATTTAAATTTAATTGTGTTCTCTATTTGGGTATGATCCCATTTCTAAAAAAGGCATTCCGAAAATCCGCTATTGGCAACTTTTATAAATTCAACCAAAGTCCTAATCCTTCATACAGCCTATTCTTTCTGTTTTACTTATAGATTGCTCTAAAATTACAACAAATAATTGCAAATCATGACTACAGCAAAATCAATTGACTCTAGTCCGATAATTACTTTGGTAAAAGTAAAGGTTTATATTTTTAATTCAAAATAAAACCAGATTTGTAGAGGCTTCGCCAAACAACTGAATCCAATTAATCCTAATAATTTTATCTTTACAGTTAAAAAAGACCTTCAAAGAAACAATAGCATCAAAATGGGTATGACTAATAACAATACAACCTCTACTATAAAAAGCGAAGGACTAAACAAAGAGCAATTACTTCAAAAATTAAAACAGTCACAAATTGGACTTAATGAATATGCTCATCAAATATTCGAAAGCGACTTATTTGAGCCATCCCTTTCAAGTTATGAAGTCAGTCTGACAGAATTATCAATAGCGGAGATAGGCCTTAAAAAAGGAGGGAATTTTGAAGATATAAAAAAGTGCATCAAAACATTGAACCTATCGTATTGCCCCTTAGAAATTGCAATTTATGCCAGATTACTATTTAAAGACCAATTAGAGTCTGAAGAAAAAAAATCAAATCAAGCCCCACCCGGATCTATAACCTTTTTCTCAAAGCCACTTAGTAAAAATGATACTTTCCCAAAAGGTTTTTATATCAGAAATAATGATGGTATACTTTGGTTAAGGGGGTATATTTGCTCAGAAGATTATGTTTGGAAGCCCAGTGATCGAATGATCTTTAAAGTAAATACTAAATAATCCAGTCCTTTCATAACTAAGGACAAACAAGTGTAAAAACCAAAAATCGGAAAATATTACAATCGAAATATTTGATTCTTCAATTGCCTCCAGCTTTAGCCGGAGATAATCATAAAACAAAACCAAAAAGGCTTTAGCCAAAAAAGTACTGTTTTCGGCTAAAGTCTTTCTCTGCTCTTAAAATCCATAATCCCTACCTAAAGTTGGAGGCAATTGAATTTTGATTCCATTTTACCTCTGCAAACTAAAATCCTCTTTAGAATACAATAAAGCAACAACATTTGAAATCATACTAAGCTTCAAAGAATGCATCAAACTATAAATTACAACTTATAATGATTCATTAACATCTTTTCATAAACTGTATCAGGAAGAATTCTTTTTAATACAATCGAAAATTTCTGCATAAAGACTCCCACTTTGTAATGTACTTTAGGTTTCTTAGTCTCTATTATTTTATAAATAGCTTCTGCCATTTCGTTAGGATTACTTCCTGCATCCACATGTTCATTCATTGTAGAAAGCGTTTCTCCATATACTTTTTCATAAGCAGATCCTGAAATTACAGGTGCGTGATAACGCCCCGCAGCGATATTGGTAGCAAAATCACCCGGCGCAACATTTGTGATATTGATCCCAAAAGATTTTACTTCCATACGTAATGCTTCAGTAATAAGTTCTAAAGCTCCTTTTGAAGCAGAGTAAACACTTCTGTAAGGCAATCCCATATAACCTGCAATAGAAGTAATATTGATTATCAGTCCTGATTTTTGCTCGCGCATTTGTGGCAAAGCAGCTTTCATAACTTCAATCGGTCCAAAAAAATTAGTTTCGAAATTGTTCTTAATCTCGTCCATCGGAATTTCTTCTAAAGGCCCCGTAATACCAACTCCGGCATTATTAATTACAACATCTAAACGTCCGGTGGTTGCAATAATAGCACTTACCGCGCTTTTTATAGAGGTTACATCCCGAACATCTAAAGCCATAAGAGGAAAAATAGAATTTACTACTTTTTCGGGATTTCTGCTGGTTCCGTAAACCACAAAACCTTTATGGTGCAAAAACTCCCCTATAGATTTTCCGATCCCTGATGATCCTCCGGTAATTAAAACGACTTTGCTCATTGCTTAGATTATAATGGGTTAACTGTTATTCAGTAAAATGTTATTTAGTAAAATGTAAAAAGTTATTTACTTTTTTGTTCTTTTTAAATGTATTGTTTGCTTTAACCGCAAAGAGCGCAAGGATTTTTGCTTCCGTTTATCGCAAAGAAGTCCGCTAAGTATTAACACAAAGCAAAGTCTTTTGCACGCAGATTTTGCAGATTAAGCCGATATTTGTTTTGTGCTCAGATAAAAACAATCTGAATAAATCTGAGTGAAAAAATTTCACTGCAAACATAGGAGTTCGCAAAGCATTATTTAAAATTAATCTTAGCGAACTTTGCGTAAACCATTGCGTCCTTTGCGGTTAAACAAACACAAAACTTGTCAAAATTCTTATCGCTTCAAAAATTTCCGTGCTGATCCCATTTCACTAAAACATCTCACAACTCACATCTCACAAATTCCCTTCCAGTTCGAAACGTCCAAAAATAAAAAAATCCTCCATAAGGAAGACTACTTTTGAATTAATTCTAAAAAAAGAAACGCGATAAAATAAAAAATGGCAAGCGACCTACATCGCACCGCTCAACCGCGTACCCTTGCTATGTTCCCATCCTGGGGGAGTCTGCAGGAGCTGGTCGTGTAGGACTTGCCGGTGCAAATATACAATCTTTTTATATTTTTGCAAGAGCTTTGTTGCTATAAAATTATCGTCGTATATTGGCTTATTCAAATTTTAAACTATGAAAAAATATAACTTCCTAGCTGTCATTTTATTAGGAACAACACTAATTGGTTGTAAGGGCACAAAAAAAAGTGAAAATTCTTTATTTACTATTGATGATTCTGCTTTTCCAGCCCATTTTACCTCAAAAGAAGCGGTTTCGATTGCAATTTTAAACCCAAATTCCAAAGAAATTGATAGCACTGTTTACTTTGTAAACGACAAAAAAGTGGGAAGCACTAAAAGTGCCGGGAAATTCAAATTTGAATTAAAAGATCAAAAATTAGGGTATCAGTACTTAAAAGCTACCGTTTATTTTGGTGGAGATTCTTCGGACGCGACTAAAAGAATCGAAATGGTTTCTCATGTTGAGCCAAAAGCACTAAATTATAAAATCATAAATACCTATCCGCACGATACAGCCGCTTTTACCGAAGGTTTAGAGTTTCATGACGGAACCTTATATGAAAGTACCGGACAAAAAGGAGAATCTTACTTTAGAGCGTTAGATTATAAAACCGGAAAAGTAATCAAACAAGTTGATCTTCCGAATCAATATTTTGGTGAAGGAATCACTTTTGTTAACGGAAAATTATTTCAATTGACCTGGCAGGAAAAAACCGGTTTTATCTATGATGCCAAAACTTTAAAACTCGAAAAAACCTTTAAATACGACAAAGAAATTGAAGGCTGGGGAATGACAAATGATGGAAAATACATTTACCAATCGGATGGAACTGAAAAAATCTGGAAGATGGACCCTTCGACGCAAAAAATGATCGATTACATCAATGTATACTCCGGAACTTCTAAAATTAAAGCGATTAACGAATTGGAGCTAATCAACGGAAAATTCTATGTAAATGTCTTTCAAAAAGATGCCATTGCCGTTGTGGACCCTGCGACAGGTGCAGTTGAAGGCATCCTGAACATGTCAAACCTTCGTAAATCACTAAGCGTAACACCTGACGATGTTTTAAATGGTATCGCGTATAATCCTGCAACAAAAACCATTTTTGTAACAGGTAAAAATTGGAATAAAATGTTCGAAATAACAGTTACAGAATAAAAACAAATGATCACATTAATTACCAACATAAAAGAACTGCTTCAGGTTCGTGAAACTTCAATTACAAAAGTATCCGGAGCAGAGATGGCTGTTCTTCCCACAATCAAAAATGCTTTTTTGATTTTAGAGTATGGCTTAATCACTGATTTTGGAGAGATGAGCGCACTCCCTAAAATCAAAGCTGACAAAATTATTGACGCAACGGGACGAATCGTTTTACCTTCCTGGTGCGACAGCCACACACATATTGTGTACGCAGGCAACCGTGAGCAGGAATTTGTAGACCGAATCAATGGGTTCTCATATGAAGAGATCGCAAATCGCGGGGGCGGAATTTTAAATTCTGCCAAAAAACTTAACGAAACTACGGAAGAAGAAATCTACAACCAATCTAAAATTCGTCTTGAAGAAGTAATGCATTTGGGAACCGGAGCTGTAGAGATCAAATCAGGATATGGTTTAACAATTGAAGGCGAATTAAAAATGCTTCGCGTTATAAAAAAACTGGCAGAAACGTATCCTATTACCATAAAATCTACTTTTCTGGGCGCTCATGCCTTCCCGTTACATTACAAGGAGAACAAAGCAGGTTATATTGAGGAAATCATCACTCAGATGTTACCGCAAATTGCACAAAACAAACTGGCTGATTATGTTGATATTTTCTGCGAAACAGGTTATTTTTCTGTTGAAGAAACGGAAAAAATCATGGAAGCCGGAATACAACACGGTTTAGTTCCGAAAATACATGTAAATCAATTTAATTCTATAGGCGGAATTCAGGCCGGAGTCAAATTTAAAGCCCTATCTGTTGATCATCTTGAAATTATGAACCCGGAAGACATTGAAGCCTTAAAAGACACCGAAACAATGCCTGTAGCTTTACCATCCTGTTCTTACTTCCTAAGTATCCCATATACGCCGGCACGTGAAATGATAAAAGCTGGTTTGCCGTTAGCTTTGGCTACCGATTTTAACCCGGGCTCTACTCCATCCGGAAACATGAATTTTGTTGTGGCTACAGCCTGCATCAAAATGAAGATGACTCCCGAGGAAGCTATCAACGCTGCGACTATAAACGGTGCTTATGCGATGGGGTTATCAGAAAGCCACGGAAGTATTACAAAAGGTAAAAAAGCCAATTTAATCCTCACAAAACCGATTTCGTCTTACTATCAAATTCCATATGCTTTTGGAAGCAACTTAATCGAAAGCGTATTTATAGATGGCAAAATTTTAGTTTAAACTGAACTCGATTATTCTTCTATTGGCGTCACCTGACAACAATCAAATTCAAACTAAAAAAGTAATAATTTCAATCTGTGAAATCTGTGGCAAAATAAAAAAACTGCCACAGATTGCACTGATTTAAAGGATTTATTCTCTGATTCGATAATACTCAGGTATTAAAGTAATTCATAAAAAAAGGTCTGTGAAAAATTTCACAGACCTTTTTTATTACAACAATTCAATAAATTGAATCATATTATCTCAAGCTAAAACTTGTTTTAGAAACCAATTCATCATTATCAAAAACATTGATAAAATAAGTTCCTTTTTCAAAATTCTTACCTGGCAAATCTTCTACAACATTTACAGTTTTGTTCTCATATTGAACAGTTGTTTTAAAACTGTAAGTCAACGATTTATCACCAAAACTTTCTGTTTTCTTGTCACCTAAAACGTTGTTTTTACTGTCGATAACCTGTACATAATAGGTTTTATCACCTGATTTTGCAATTTGGTTCTCAGCGATAGTAAAACTAACTTTCAAGACATCAGCACGGCTTGCTTTATCTGTTTCAATTTGTTTACCAGAGCTTCTTAATTTGTAAGCCGCTGTTTTTGTATTCAGAACTGATAACTTAGAACCTCTTTCAACTGTTTTAGACAGCTCTTCATTCTGACCAACCAATACTTCATTGAACTTTTTTGATTCACCTAAAACTACAATAGTACTATCTCTCTGAACTGTCAAAACTGTGTTTTGTTTTTTCAATTCGTCGTTCTCAGCAACTAAAGTCTTCATTTTAGCCTGCATCCCTTGCACTTGATTTCTATATTTAGATACATCTCCTTTAGATTTATTTAAATCATCCATCAAAGCCACTACTTTGTCTCTTTCCTGAATCAACTCGTCAGACATCGAAGTATTTTCTGCAATTGCCGCGTCATAGGTAGCTTTCAATTCCTGCAAATCTTTCATAACAGATTCTTTCTCTGTCAAAGTAGTCGTAAGTTCTGTTTTAACTACTTCTGTATCAGAAGACAATTTAAAAATATACACTAAGCTACCAATCAGTAGGACTGCTAAAACTGCGATTACCGCCTTTAGACTTGAGTTGTTGTTCTTTGGGTTTTCCATATTTAAATAATTTTCTTTAAAAACAAATTTAAGAATTAATATATCGTAATAACGTAAGTTACTACAATTATATTATTTTTGGACAATATTTTTTTTTATGGAGAAATTAATACCATTTACAATAAACGATTTAGCGAAAGTCACCAATCACAGAAGTGGTGAAATCAAATTTGGAGAAAAAATGATTATCATTCCTAAGGGCGCTGATAAAATCAATTTTCTGAAAGAAAGCGAAGCTAAATATGTCCTTTTGGGAATTCCGGAAGATATAGGCATCCGTGCCAACTATGGCAGACCCGGCGCAGCATCGGCATGGGAATCTGCTATAAAAAGCATCGCCAATATCCAGCACAATCGTTTCGCAAAAGGCAGCCAGATTATTGTTCTGGGGCAAATCAATGTTATCGAGGAAATGCGTCAGGTAGAAAATCTTGATTTTAATGATATTGATGATCGGTCGAAATTAAGTCAGCTGGTCGAAAAAATTGACAAAGAAGTTTCCCACATTATTTTTAATATCGTCAAAGCCGGAAAAGTACCAATTATTATAGGCGGAGGCCATAATAATGCTTATGGAAACATAAAAGGTTCTGCTTTAGCCAAAGGAAAACCTGTAAACGCCATTAATTTTGATGCGCATTCTGATTTTAGAATTCTGGAAGGTCGCCACAGTGGAAACGGGTTCTCTTACGCCTACGAGGAAGGCTTCCTGAAAAAGTATTTTATTTTTGGATTACACGAAAACTACACTTCAAAAAGCGTTCTTGATATCATCAAAAAAATAGAGGATCGTGTCCGCTACAATACGTATGACAGCGTAAACATCCGAAAAGAAAAAGAATTCAACAAAGAGATGATTTATGCTTTGGATTTTGTAAAATCGGATCCGTTCGGAATTGAAATTGATCTGGATGCCATACCAAACATCGCCAGCAGTGCCATGACTATCAGCGGATTTTCAATAGAAGAATTGCGTCAGTTTATTTCCTTTTTCGGAGAACATAAAAATGCTACTTATTTGCATATCTGCGAAGGAGCACCGGACTTAGACCAATCTCCAAACAATCACTTAATCGGAAAACTAATCGGATATCTGATAACCGATTTTATTAAAGCCAACAACGAAAATGTGTAATTTTAAGTTAGTGGCTAAGGGTCTGAGTTTCTAAGGGTCTAAGCTTTTCTTTAAAAGAGCACACCATCAAAAATTTAAAAAATAAAAAAACTCAGAAACTCAGAAACTTAGAAACTCAGAAACTTAGAAACTTAGAAACTTAGAAGCTTTCAAAAAATAGACCGTAAAAGTCCAAAATCAAACCATTTACCAAATAAAAGCGGATTCAAATAAACGATTGACCGAATAAAGCTATCTTTGCACAGCATTTTAGTACTAAAAACTAAATTCTTAATCCCTAAGATATGTTATTCGAAGATTTATCACTTTCAAAAAGTATACAAAAAGCCGTATTTGAAGAAGGCTACCTAAATCCTACCCCAATTCAGGAACAATCTATCCCGGTTGTCCTGGCCGGAAGAGATTTAATTGGTTGCGCCCAAACCGGTACGGGAAAAACAGCTGCATTTGCTATTCCTATCATACATCAGTTACACCGAATTGTAGGCTCATCTAAAAAAGCCAAACAAATTCGTGCGCTTATCGTTACTCCGACACGTGAACTTGCTGTTCAGATTGGACAAAGTTTTGACACTTATGCCAAATACACCAATCTAACACAATTAACGATTTTCGGAGGAGTTTCTCAGAACCCGCAAGTTGATAGTTTAAAAAAGGGAATCGATATATTGGTTGCCACACCGGGAAGATTACTGGATTTGCAGAAACAAGGTTTTCTTGACTTAGATCACCTGCATACTTTGGTTTTAGATGAAGCGGATCAAATGTTGGATATGGGTTTTATAAACGATGTAAAAAAGATCGTAAAACTAACGCCTAAAAACCGTCAAACCCTATTATTTTCTGCTACGATGCCTATTGCCATCCGTGAATTGGCAGAAATGTTCCTAAAAGACCCGGCAAAAGTTGAAGTTTCTCCGGTTTCATCAACTGCTGAAAATGTAGAACAACGCATTTATTTTGTAGATAAAACAGAAAAAAGAAATTTACTTTACCACTTAATTAAAAACGAAAATTTATCAAACGTATTGGTTTTCTCCAGAACCAAACACGGAGCTGATAATGTCGTAAAAGCATTGCGCAAAAAAGAAATTCCCGCAGAAGCCATTCATGGAGATAAGTCGCAGAATGCCAGACAACGTGTTCTGGATGCTTTTAAAAACAAAGAAGTTGGTGTTCTTGTGGCTACTGATATTGCGGCAAGAGGAATTGATATTGATCAATTGCCATTTGTAATTAACTTTGATTTACCAAACATCCCGGAGACTTACGTACACCGAATTGGAAGAACAGGACGTGCCGGAAATGGCGGAATCGCTATCTCTTTTTGCGGTAAAGATGAAGAACCATACTGGAAAGACATTAAAAAACTAATAAAAGTAGACGTCAATATCGTTACCGATCATCCGTACCCTTGGCATTCGGGAAGTCCGGACGCAACGGCAGAAAAACCCAGAAATTCAAACCGAAGCGGTGGCGCTCATAAATCGAGAAAGTCAAATGCATCTAAACAAAACAAAAAGCGTTGGTATTAATAACCAACGCTTTTTGTTTCACATACCAGATAATTGATTATTTTAAACAGCTTAACCGGCTCAAAAGGTTTAATAATAATATCGTTCATTCCTGAAGAAATCGCTTCATCCGTTATTTCATCTTTATCAAAAGCAGTCAACGCCACAATAGGCGTTTTAATCCCCAACTGACGAATTCTTTTTGTAGTTTCAAAACCATTCATCATAGGCATATTAATATCCATTAAAACCAGGTCGAAATATTCATTATCAAGAATCTGCAGAGCAGCAAAACCGTCATCGACAACTTTGCAGATGTAATTATTCTTTTCGATAATCTTCTTAGTAACCAACTGATTTATAACATTATCTTCAACAACCAAAATTTTAAAAACTTCATTCGATGTCAGATCCACCTGAATTTCATCTATAATACGTTTTGTTTTCTCCGGATCATATTCAAAAGGGATTGTAAAGGTAAATAATGTCCCTTCTCCTACTTTACTTTTCAAATCTATAGTAGTATTAAAAAGCCCTAAAAGTCTTTTTACAATACTCAAACCAAGCCCTGTTCCCTGGTAATCTTCATCTTTTCTTCCTACCTGAACAAACTTTTCAAAAATCTTCGTCTGATCTATTGCAGCAATTCCTACCCCATTATCCTTTACTCTAAACTCTAAAAAGTGCATTTTCCCTTCCACTTTCACCTGATTGATTATAATCTCAACCTCTCCTTCTTTGGTAAATTTCAGCGCATTACTCACCAAATTCATCAGGATTTGTGCCAGTCTTAACTTGTCGCCAATTAGATATTCCGGAATAGTATCATCAATTGCTATTGAAATTTTATTGTTGTTTTTTTGAGATAAAAAAGAAAGGGAATTTTTAATCATTGCAATTTCATCTGAAATATTAAATGTTAGACTTTCCAGCACCACTTTATTTTCTTCGATTTTATTAATCTGAAGGATATCATTTACCAACGACAACAAATATCTGGCAGAAAATTTTAAGGAACTCAAATGATGACTATTTGACAACTCTTTGTGCTCCTCTAATAACATATTGGTTATTCCCACAACTCCATAAAGCGGAGTACGCAATTCGTGGCTTATAGTCGAAATAAATTGTGTTTTGAGTAGCGAAGCCTCTTCTGCGATTTCTTTTGCCTCTAAGAGCTCTAAATTGTGTTTTTTCTTAAATCGGATATTTTTAACTAACGTAATGATCAACAGCAATAGAATAAACGAAGTCACCACAAACAAAACCACAATAATCCTTGATTTCTTAAGACTCTGATATTGAGAATCTTTCTCGCTCTCAATTTTATCAATCTGCCTTTTATACTCATCTAATTCCAGATTAAAACCCGCAATAGAAGCATTTTTGAGCTTTTCGTCATTATAAATCTGTTCTGTTATTTTGTTGTAAGCATCTAAATTGGCATAAGCTTCTTTATATCTGCCATCTGCATTTAAAAACTTTGAATATTCCAGATGTGCATTGGACAGGTCCGTTTTTTCTATATAGTTCTTTCCTAAACGTATTGCGTTATTAAAATAATCATCTGCTTTTTGATTCTCTTTCCTATAACTGCTGTACATTCCATTTAACATGTTTGTAATAACAACCGTATCATCAAACTGAAACTTTTTCTGATTGGCATTGATAAACTTTAAATAGGGATAACCTTTCTCGAACTGGCCAACATCGAAATACGACCACGCAATATTGACATAAGTAAAATAAATCTGCGTGGAATCCTTAATTTTTAAACTTAGCTCAATAGATTTTTTATAAAATTCTATACCGCGGCTATATTGTTTCTTTTCAAAACAATAAATATTACCCAGATTATTATACAACATGTTTTTAAAACTGTTGTTTTTAGCCTTGTAAGCATAAAGCAGGCTTTTTTTATAAAAGAAAATTGCTTTATCAAATTCTCCTAATTCATTGTAATTAGCCGCTATAATATTATAAGAACGGGCAATAAAATAATCGTTTTTAGTTTTAGTGGAGTGATCTAAGGCCACTCTTGAATTGATTAATGATTTCTCAAAATTAGACTCTCTTAAATCAGATAAAGCTTCCAATATTAATTTATCAATCTGTACCGATGACAAATTATTTTGTCCCCATATATTAAATGGAAAAAAAAACAATACTAAAAAACATGATAAAAAGATTCGAAATCGAAACATACTTTGAAAATATTTATTCAAATATACATTATTAAGACAGAAAATAATATGTTGATTTTTTAACAAAGTTAATTTAATACTGAACGATTCTGTCTCTTCCTTCTGTAAGATCCTTCTGAGTAGCTTTTCCCTATAAAAATATTTATTTCTTTACTCTAAAATTGCAAAAAAACAAAGACAACACCAATCAATGTAGGCGCTAAGAACAATTAATACCGAAAAACCCTTATCTCTAAAAAATAACCAGAACTTTAAGACAATAAATAAGAAATAATTTTATCTTTAACAAAGTTTACAAACACAAGCGCCAAGTGTTTTTATAAGATTGGAGCAACTAAAACCCCTAAAAACATGATCGAAAATTTTTTAAAATTAGAAGAAGTTGAAAAACTAAGCAAAGAAGAACAAAAAACAATAAAAAGTGGTGATTGAAGCAGGAAAAGAAAAAGTTGTCACATAAGTTATTCGAAGGTTGCTTTTGCAGTATACTAACTTCAAAATGACCGGGGAAACTAAAACATACTAAAAAAGCCGTAATAATAAAATCATTACGGCTTTTTTATGCTTAAAATATTCTTTTTAGTTCTCTACTGACACTTCAGATTTGTTTTCATGGTCATTTTCCCACTTGCCAACTACTGATGTAGCCAAAGCATTTCCTAAAACATTCGTAGCACTTCTAAACATATCGCAGAAGTGATCGATTGGTAAGATTAAAGCAATTCCTGCAGCAGGAATATCAAACATTCCACATGTAGCTGCCACAACAACTAAACTTGCTCTTGGAACGCCTGCAATACCTTTACTGGTTAACATTAAAACCAAAAGCATTACCATTTGAGTTCCTAAATCTAAATGTACACCATAAGCTTGCGCGATAAAAATACTCGCAAATGTCATATACATCATACTTCCGTCAAGATTAAACGAATAACCCAGTGGCAACATAAATGATACAACTTTATCTTTTACTCCAAAATTCTCTAATTCTTCTGTCAATTTAGGGAAAACAGCCTCACTACTTGTTGTTCCGAAAGCAATCACTAACGGACCTACAATACGTTTTAACAATTCGTTCATTCTGGTTTTCAGGAAAATATACCCTACTACAATTAGCACAACCCATAACGTACTTATTCCAACTAAAAATGATCCGAAAAATTTGAAGTAGAAAACGGCCAGTTCCTGAAAATCTTTCACAGCAAAAACTCCCGCAATAGCTCCAAAAACACCTATTGGCGCAAAGTTCATTACGTAGTTAACCATTTTTAGAACGATATGAGAAATCTTATCAAAAGCATTCACTACCGGCTTTACCTTCTCACCTAATGATGCAGCAGCCAATCCGAAGAAGATAGAAAAGATTACGATTTGCAAAATTTCATTCGTTGCCATTGCCTCCACTATACTCTTTGGAACAATATGTACAATAAAATTCTCAAAAGTTATCGATTGTGTTTTTTCTGTTACTTCACTGGCAGTTGCCAAATCTACGTGACCTAAATTTAAACCAATTCCCGGTTGTAAAAGGTTAACATAAAACAATCCGATTAATAAAGAAATAAAAGAAGCGGTAAAAAACCAGCCTAAAGCTTTTCCTCCAATTCTTCCAACCGCTTTTATATCGCCTAGTTTAGCAATTCCAACCACAAGAGTTGTGAAAACTAAAGGAGAAATAATCATTTGCACCAAACGGATAAAAATGGTTGCCAGCATATTAATTTTTACACTAAATGCTTTCGCAGCCTCAGGCGAAATATAATTGTGTAATATAATCCCTAAAATTGCTCCAAGAATCATTGCAATTAAAATCTGCCCTGTTAATCCTGAAAGAAATGATTTTTTTTTGGTTTCTGTACTTTGCATCAATTTATTATTTATTTATAATTAAAACATAAGGCCCTCACTGCCTTACAATTTATTAATATGTTTTGTTGATTAAATAAAAATCAGCCAAAACAATCGCTGCCATTGCTTCAACAATTGGCACTGCACGAGGCACTACACACGGATCATGACGCCCTTTTCCGGTCATTGGTGTAATGTTTCCTTTATTATCTAATGAGTCCTGAGTCTGCATGATAGTCGCAACAGGTTTAAAAGCTACTCTAAAGTAAATATCCATCCCATTACTGATTCCTCCCTGAATACCACCTGAAAGATTGGTTTGGGTAGTTCCGTCCGGATTGTATAAATCATTATGATCACTTCCTTTCATTTCAGATCCTGAAAAACCGCTTCCGTATTCAAAACCTTTTACTGCATTAATAGAAAGCATTGCTTTTCCTAATTCTGCATGTAGTTTATCAAAAACAGGTTCTCCCAGACCCACCGGTACATTTTGGATTACACAGGAAACAATCCCTCCTACGGTATCTCCTTGCTTGCGAATATCACGAATGTATTCTTCCATTGTTGCCGCTGCTTTTTCATCCGGACAACGCACCGGGTTGCTTTCTGTCTTTGAAAAATCCAATTCCTGGTATGGCGTATCTAAATGAATTGGCCCTACAGAAGAAACATAGGCATTAATTTTAATTTCCGGTAACATTTGTTTGGCGATGGCACCAGCCACTACCCTGCTAGCAGTTTCACGAGCGGAACTTCTTCCTCCTCCGCGGTAATCGCGAAAACCATACTTCTGATCGTATACATAATCAGCATGGCTCGGTCTGTAGTTGTCTTTTATATGAGAATAATCGTCTGATTTTTGGTTGGTGTTCGGAATGATAAAACCAATCGGAGTTCCGGTTGTTTTACCTTCAAATATTCCTGATAAAAACTGAACGCTATCCGGTTCTTTTCTTTGTGTTACGATTGCGGATTGTCCTGGTTTTCTGCGGGACATTTCAACTTCAATTGCTTCCAGATCAAGTTCTATTCCTGATGGGCAACCGTCGATAATTCCACCTAAAGCTTCACCATGAGATTCCCCAAAAGTAGTCACTTTATATAAGGTGCCGTAGCTATTTCCTGCCATTGTAATTAGTTTTGAGCAAATGTAAGTTTTAAGAATTAAATTAAAAAATTTAAAACTGGTAATATTAAACAAAGACTTAGTTCTTTAAAAATGATAATTTATTAAAGTTGCAAACAAATTGATAACCTTTCCATAAAATAAGTCCGAATCGACTTTACTTAATTTGTAAAACTTCAAATCAGTAAAAATTGAAAAAAAGAAATGTTGAACTGGTCATTATTTCAGATGTCCATTTAGGAACATACGGCAGTCATGCCAAAGAACTAAACAATTATTTATCAAGCATAAAGCCTAAAACACTGGTCTTAAATGGCGACATCATTGATGCCTGGCAATTTAGAAAATCGTATTTCCCAAAGAACCATTTAAGGGTTATCCAGCGAATAATCGGAATGGCTTCTAAAGGCACTAAAGTGTATTATATTACCGGAAATCACGATGAAATTCTCAGAAAATTCAGCGACATGAATATGGGAAATTTTGCTTTAGTAGATAAATTAATTTTAGAACTCGACGACAAAAAGGCCTGGATTTTCCATGGAGACGTTTTTGATGCTTCTGTACAACACTCCAAATGGATTGCAAAACTGGGCGGTTTAGGCTACGATTATTTAATTCTCACAAACCGTTTCGTCAACTGGTGTCTGTCTAAACTAGGAAAAGAACCTTACTCTTTTTCTAAAAAAATAAAAGCCAGCGTTAAAAAAGCAGTCAAATTTATTTCAGATTTCGAAACAACAGCCACTGATTTGGCAATCGAAAAAAAGTACGATTATGTTATCTGCGGTCATATTCACGAGCCAAAAATAATTGAAAAAGAAAACAAATACGGATCTACTTTATACCTGAATTCAGGCGACTGGGTCGAAAATTTAACCGCTTTAGAATACCATAAAAAACGTTGGAAATTATTCTCCTACTCCGAAAGCAATTTTACAGAAGAGGAGAATCTTTTTGAAATGGAAGATATTCTAAGCAGCCACCTGGTTAATTCAATTTTAAAAAGCAAATAAACTGCTAAATCTTGGCGAGCCTTGTATTTATTTAACCGCAACGTTCGCAAAGGTTTTGCGCAAGGTTCGCTAAGAAAAAAAACTACTCCCTTCAGAAAATTTCTCGCTAAAACGCAAAATTTATCACGCAGATTTGGCAGATTAAGCTGATATTTTTATTTTATAGTTCCGACAAAACAATCTGAACAAATCTTCCAAATCTGCGTGAGAAAAACTCGGCAAACATTACGAGATACAATAGTGCTTTTAACTTCTCACACTCCACAACTCACAACTCACATCTCACAACTCACATCTCACCCCCATCCAAAATGTGAATTATATAACAATTTACAATAATCATATACATCTCGGTTTTTACAGTAATTGTAAGTTTGAAAAACAAATTAATAACCTTTTTATGAAAAAAATAATTTTATCTGCCCTGATGCTATTCGGATTAGCATTTACGGCACAATCTCAGGAAATCGCCAAAAATGCACTTGGTATTCGTCTAGGAGATAACAACGGATTTGGAGGAGAAGTATCTTACCAAAGAGGTTTATTCAAAAACAACCGATTAGAGTTTGATTTAGGATGGAGAAATAGTGACAACGTAGATGCTATTAAAGCCGTTGCTCTTTACCAATGGGTTTGGAACATTGAGGGTGGTTTTAACTGGTATGCCGGTGTTGGTGGTGGTTTAGCTGCCTGGGAATACGATTATCGCTACTACAATGGAAGATACAACGATAGTGGTACTTATGTTTTTGCTGCCGGAGATGTTGGTATAGAATATGGTTTTGACAAAGTGCCAATTTTATTGTCTTTAGATGTAAGACCGGAAATTGGTTCAGGATATTATGACAACGACAACTTTGGTTTCGATGTAGGTTTAGGAGTTAAATTTAAATTCTAAACAAAAATTAAAAAAAATTGTAAAAAGCAAAACCTGTCACTTCAAAAGGACAGGTTTTTTTATTGTTCTAAAATTTACCTAACACTTAGATGCAATTACTACGCCATTTTACCACGCTTGGGTTTTAAAAATTATACTTAACACATAGTTCGCAAAATTTCGCACGCAGATTTAGCAGATTATGCCGATAATTTTATTTTGTGATTTCTACAAAAAAAGATTTAAATAAATCTGCCAAATCTGCGTGAAAAAAAAACTCGGCAACCATCAGAAAAACATAGATTTCATATAAAAAGAAACTTGTTTCTATCGCATAGCTAAACCATGAGATTTTAGCAGCTTTTTTTCATTTTCAAAACTATGTTTCTATGTGTTAAAAATAAGCACACAACAATTTACTTAATAATAATTTCTTTCTTAGAGTGAATTTTAACCACTGTATAAGGATAGGTAATGGCTTGTGTCGTCATCGCATCCGGCGCAGGGCTATTTTCTTTTACCGTAATAATAATGTTTTTATCTGTTTCTTCTACTTTTTCAACACCAATAGAATAGCCACCTGTATTCTTTTCGCCCATATTCAGAATAACATAATTAGAAGTACTAATATCACCCTGTTTCATCTTATCTTTTAAAAGCGGATCATTTTCGAGCATTTTAATTTCGTTTGGTTCAGTCAGAATTTCAAAGAATTTAATATTGCCACCGCCATCAGATTGCTCTGTTAAAACTTCAAACAAAGCTTTCGAATCTGCTGTCTTTGTTGTCCCACACGAAATCAAAAGAAAAACGGATACGATTGAAATTACTTTTTTCATCTAAGGTTAGTTTTAAGATTAGTGTCTCTAATTTTGATAATCGTTTATTGCCTTTTGATACAAAGCCTCATATATTGGCAATATATTTTTAATGTCAAACTTTTTTGCCACTTCAAGTGCATTTGCCTTAAACTGGTTCAGAGTTTCATCATCTTTTAGGATTTTCAACGCATTAGCAGCCATTTCTTCGACGTTACCTACATTACTTAAATAACCGGAAACACCATCAAAATTTACTTCTGGCAAACCCCCGGAGTTACTTGAAATTACAGGAACTCCACAAGACATTGCTTCTAATGCTGCCAAACCAAAACTTTCGGTTTCAGACGGAAGCAAAAATAAATCGGTCATGCATAAAATCTTATCAATTTCATTACTGTTCCCGAAGAAAATTACTTTGTCAAGAATCCCTAATTCCTGACACAAAATCTCAGCTCTTTCTTTCTCAGGACCATCCCCAACCATCATTAATTTAGCGGGAATCTCCTTTTGAATGTTATAAAAAATCTTAATGATATCCGGAATACGTTTTACCTTCCTAAAGTTACTGATATGTGTAATGATTCTTTCATCTTCCTTAGCCATAACATAACGATGACAAGGTGCCTGCGGATCTTTTACAATTTTATCCAACTCAATAAAATTCGGAATCACTTTTATTTTATTCTTGATTTTGAATAATTTTAAGGTATCATCTTTCAAACTCTGAGAAACCGAAGTCACATAATCTGATTTATCGATACTAAAAGTTACTGCCGGTTTATAGAATGGATGATTCCCTACCAATGTAATATCTGTTCCGTGAAGTGTTGTAATCATAGGCAGATTAATTCCTTCATTTTTCAGCATTTGTTTCGCCATATAACCCGCATAGGCATGTGGAATGGCATAATGCACGTGAAGAACTTCAATCTTATACAATTTCACCATATCAACCAATTTGCTTGACAAGGCCAATTCATAAGGCTGATAATGAAAAAGAGGATATTCAGGAACGTTTACTTCGTGATAATGCACATTTGGATTCAGAAGTGCCAACCGCACGGGCTGACTGTAGGTAATAAAATGTATTTCGTGTCCGCGTCTGGCTAATTCAAGACCTAACTCAGTGGCTACTACACCACTACCGCCAAAGGTCGGATAACAAACTATAGCTATTTTCATGTATTAAATTTAGTATTACGAATGTACTTAAAAATAGCGTTTAATTTGACTTTTAAAATGTTAGAATTTTGTCAATTTTAGAACTGTTCTATTTTAGTATTGCCGATTAGGTGTTATTAATCGATAATACTTTGAAATTCTTTGCTTTGAGTTTGTAGGACATATAGAAATGTACATTTTAAAGTAAATGACGCGGGTTTACTTTGTAAAAACGGGGAAAGGAACGGATTTTTTATCCGCAATCTTGTTATGCAATACTTGCGGTGTTCCCGTATAGTTGACCACTTACTTGTCATTCCGAAGAACGAGGAATCGCACTAGGAAATCCACACAGCATGTCGCCAATCTTTGTCGAATTACTGGTGTGATTTCTCCTAAAGTTGAAATGACAAAATACAAGCATCAGGGACAACAATTAGCACCTTCTTCGAGATGACAAAATACGGGCAAAAACACAAAAAAAGCCACTACACAGTGGCTTTTCCCGTTTAATCGATTATTCCAGCAAAAAAGGCACAAAATATAAATTTTATGCCTTTTAAATTATTCTATTTTATCTTTTAGAAAAAACGACTGTGCCAGCTATCTGCTGCCGGAACTTCCCACGATTCGTTATATTCTTCGATGTTGTTTACGAGATTATTAAAAACAATCGTATTCTCTGATACCGATTTATCTTTAACCATCTTTTTAAAGTCAATTAATGGCTTGTGTGCGATATGCTCTCCGAGTTTGAAAGTCACGTTCATTTTATCTAACAAATCAACATTGTACTTTTTCTCTAAACTCTGAATAAATTCAACAGAGCTATCAATCGAACATCCTGTTGCTGCTTGTACTTCCTGATTTACAGCCAAAATTATAAATCGGTTGTATTTCAATTCAAACGAAGCTTCTAAGCTTGTTCCATGTGCTGCCCAACCTTCAACAAATGTTTTTAGATCAGTAGCTATTTCAGAAAATTCCTCATCAGAAAACTTTCTGTTTGATTGATAAATCCAAATTCTGGACTCACCAGGTAAATTTTCAAAAGGGATATACATTTTTTTTATTTTAGATTTTAGATTGGTGATTTTAGATTTTTTTTTAAAAGTTTCACGTTTCAAGTTTCACATCTCTCATCTCACATTTTACACTTCACATTTCAAACCTTTGCGCCTCTGTACCTCTGTACCTCTGAACCTCAAAAAAAACTACAGATCCTGTGCGTTGGCGATCAGCTCTGCGATATCCATTACTTTTACAGAAGCTTCTTTTTCCTGATGTTTAATACCATCTGTTAACATGGTGTTACAGAAAGGACAACCCGCTGCAATAATATCGGGTTTTGTTTCTAATGCATCTTCTGTACGTTCAACATTGATTTCCTTGTTTCCGGGTTCGGCATCTTTAAACATTTGCGCTCCACCGGCTCCACAGCACAATCCATTGGCTTTAGAACGCTTCATTTCGACTAACTCAACATCTAATTTCTGAATCAGGTCTCTTGGTGCTTCGTATATTTTATTTGCTCTTCCTAAATAACACGGATCATGGAACGTAATACGTTTTCCTTTAAACTGTCCGCCTTCAACCGCTAATCTTCCATCATCGATTAATGTTTTTAAGAACTCCGTATGATGAACCACATCGTACTGACCACCTAATTCAGGGTATTCGTTCTTAATCGTATTAAAACAATGCGGGCAAGCAGTAACTATTTTCTTCGCTTCATACGCATTCAGGACCTCAATATTCATCATGGCCTGCATCTGAAACAGAAATTCATTACCGGCACGTTTTGCAGGATCTCCAGTACAACTCTCTTCTGTACCCAGTACCGCAAAAGAAACATTGGTACGATTTAAAATACGCACAAATGCTTTTGTTATTTTTTTTGCTCTATCATCAAAACTTCCTGCACAACCTACCCAAAACAATACTTCCGGCTGTTTTCCTTCGGCTAGCATCTCTGCCATTGTTGGCACTACTAAACTTTCTGACATTTCTCTCTCTTTTGTTTAAAGTTTAAAGTTCAAAGTTTCATTTATTAATCTGAAATCTGAATTCTTAATTTATTCCTGAGAATCTTAGTTTCCTAGATTAATTCTCATTCTTCCAATTCAACCTGTCTTGTTGGCTGTATTGCCAAGGCGCTCCGTTGTTTTCAATATTGGTCATCATTGCATTTAACGACATCGGAGCAGCACTTTGTTCCATCACCAAATAACGACGCATATCCATAATAATAGACAATGGACTAATATTTACAGGACATTCTTCTACACAGGCATTGCAAGAAGTACAAGCCCATAATTCCTCTGCTGTAATATAATCGTTTAATAAGGTTTTGTTATCAGGAACAAAAACACCTTTATTGGCATCGATGTTGTTTCCTACTTCTTGTAAACGGTCTCTTGTGTCCATCATAATTTTACGCGGAGACAATTTTTTACCGGTTTGATTTGCCGGACAGGAAGAGGTACAACGACCACATTCTGTACAAGTGTAGGCATTTAACAATTGTACCCAGTTTAAGTCCTGAACATCACTTGCTCCAAACTTAGCCGGAGCAGCATTTTCATCAACCGGAGCAGCCGCAAACGGGTCTGCATTTGGATCCATCATTAACTTTACTTCTTTGGTAACCGATTCTAAATTATCGAATTGTCCTTCAGGTTTCAAGTTCGCAAAATAAGTATTTGGGAATGCCAAAAGTATGTGTAAGTGTTTTGAGAAATACAAATAGTTCATAAAAATCAAAATCCCTACAATATGCAACCACCAAAAAGCTTCACACAATATCATTACCAATTCATTCGACATACCATTGAAAATTGGTGCAATAAACTGACTTATCGGGAAACTTCCTGCTTTATGAAAGTGTGAAAATCCTCCCGGAACATTTTGCAAATGCAAATCGGTAGCATTCATCAATAAAAACAAAGTCATTAATACCATCTCAAAATACAAGATGTAATTGGCATCGCTTTTAGGGAATCCTTTTAAATCAGGGTTGAAAAAACGTTTCAGTCTTATTATATTTCTTCTGATCCAGAAAGCAATTACCGCTACCAGAACTAAAATTGCCAGAATTTCAAAAGAAGCAATCAAAACATCATAAACCACTCCTAGATAAGGAGCAAAAATTCTATGTGTTCCGAATAATCCATCTATAATGATTTCGAGTAACTCAATATTGATTATTATAAAACCTACATATACAAAAATATGAAGTATTCCGGCAACAGGGCGTCTCACCATTTTTGATTGCCCAAGAGCAATCATAGCCATGTTTTTCCAGCGTGCTTTAGAATTATCTTTTCGATTTACATCTACTCCCAAATTAATATTTCGGATGATCTTTTTTACACTCCTTGCAAAAAAACCGAAACCAACTATAAGAAGTATGGCGAACAAAATATTATCTAAATAACTCATTCTAATTATTTTTTAGTCGTTGAATTAGTCTCCTCTGTAGGCGCTACATAAGGCTTGTTTTTCTTTCCAAAAAGAGAAACATTTACATAACGGGTTGGGTAAAGACGTACATCCTGTAGTAATAGTTCTAATTCTTTTGAAGTTTTAGCCAGATTATTATACAATGCGTCGTCGTTTAATAATTTTCCTGCTGTGCCTTTACCAGAATTCAGATTCGTCATCAAACCATCTACTTTAGCCAAAGTCTGGTTTAATGTTTTAACCGTTTTACCTAAATCGGCCTTGTTTAAAGAATCTGATATTTTAGAAAAATTGCTTGACATTTTATTAAAGTTGGTTACAACTCCGTTAATCTGTCCTTTATTAGTATCTAAAATAGAATTAATACTTCCGGCAGCTTTATGAAACTGCTCCATAGTCTGGCTTAATTCAGCCAAAGTTTTCTTGATATCTTCCTGACCTTTTTTGTCCAGAACATTGTTTAGTCCCGTAACCAAAACATCAATACTAACCAACATTTTTTCCAGCTTTTGCTGTATTGGCTCAACTTTACCACCCAAAGATTCTGTCAATCCTAATTCAACTGAAGAAGGTAAAGTCTGACCGTCTTCTGCAATCTCTTTATCAGCAAAATTAGGTACGATTTTAATCTGTTTTCCTCCGATTAAACTTGGAGAATATAAAGATATCTTACTGGTTTTAGAAATAGGAAAATCTGTTTTCAACTGAAGTTCAACTAATAATCTACCTGTGGTTTCATTAATTGTAATTTTATTTACTTTACCAATAACAAGCCCGTTTAAGGTAACAGGCGCCGAAGCAGATAAATCTTCAACATTATCGTATTCTGCATATAGTGTTTTATAATTCGTAAAAAGATCTTTACCTTTTAAAAAACTGTAGCCCCAAATAAATAATAAAATTGACGCGATGACTAAAATAGCCGTTTTAATTTCTCTTGTTAGTTTCAAAATTCTAAGTGTTTGTACAAAATTAATATAAATATTCGAACTTGCGACTATTATTTAATAGCGTCCTGGATACTGATTTTTTCTCCGTCCTTGTAAGCAACTAAAAAAGAAGCGCCATATCCTTTATCTTTAGCTTCTTGCAGATATTTTTGCGCTGCATCGTAACTCGAAGTCTCCTGATAGTAGTACTTATATATATTGTTTTCAAATAACATTGTTACGTTTTTGAGCCCTTTAAAGTTTTTAGGCTCCAATGGTGTGTTTTTAATGCTCGCTATAAGTTGCACTTTAAAGAAGGTTCCTTTTGGCGAATTTTTTGTCGCAACCGGAGTTTCAATTGTTTTTTGTTTTTCTAAACTAGAAGTATCTTTAATCAGTCTCACATCCGCCGTCTCAGGCACTCCTGTACCAAAGTATTCTGCTTTATAACTTAAAATAGCTTCCGCAATAGCTCTGGCGATATCATTCTGTCCTTCTTCCGAATTTAAAATATTCCCTTCCGTAGGATTAGAAACGAAACCGGTTTCTACCAGTACTCTTGGCATATACGCTTTATGAAGTACCATAAAAGGAGCTTGTTTCACCCCTCCCTGACGCAATTTTTTTCCCAATTTTTCAAAATTATCTTCAATCTTACTCGCCAGCGAAATACTATTATCCAGATATTCTTCCTGCATCAGTGTCATTCCGATCATTGATTCGGGAGAATTGGGATCAAAACCTTCGTATTTACGTTTGTAATCCTTCTCTAAAGTAATTACCGAGTTTTCTTTCTTAGCCGCTTCCAGATTTGATGCCACTTTACTCAAACCCATAACATAGGTTTCTGTCCCATCTGCTGCTGTATTTTTATTTGCATTACAATGTATAGAAACGAAAATATTAGAATTGGCACGGTTCGCAATATTGGCTCTTTCAACAAGATCTATGAAAACATCTGTTTTACGGGTATAAATAACACTAACATTCGGATTAGGTTCTAATATTTTTCCAACTTTTAACACAATAGCCAAAGCAATGTTTTTTTCTATTCTTCCGCTGTAAACAGCACCAAAATCGTGATCTCCATGTCCGGCGTCAAGTGTTACCTTAAAAACATTCGCCTGACCGTAAGAACAAAAAGTAATTATCGTTAGAAAAAAACTAAATATTAGTCTAGTTTTGTTAAATATATTCATAAATCTAAAAGTTAATTTTAATAAAATGCAACTGCTATAATTTTTATAATTGATTATTTTTGACAAAAAATTATATGTAAGTTTGACACGTCAAAAAACAAGCCATACTTTTACAAAAATAGCATTTAAACCTTTGCATACAAACTTATTTAATATCGTTTTAATATCATTTTTCCTAACATTAGGATGTGGTAATCTATATTCCCAAGAGATAAAATCAAAAAAAACTTCGTTATCAACTGGAAAACAAACAGATAAAGCCGAAAAAAAAACAGAGAAATCTAAAACTGCTATTACAGACACTATAAAACTGGATACTGTAAAACCCAAAAAGACTTTTTTAGACGGTAAAGTGAGGTATGTGGCTAAAGATTATGCCAAGATCGATCAGAAAAAGAAGACTATCACCCTTTACAACGAAGCAGAATTATACTACAAAGATGTTGAGTTAAAATCGGGTATTATTGTACTTGATTATGACAAAGATGAAGTTTATGCCGGAAGAATAAAAGATTCCGCGGGAGTTTTGGTGCAATATCCAAACTTCAAACAAGGTTCAAGCGAAGTGCAACCCGATTCTATTCGATTTAATTTTAAAACAAAAAAAGCTTTAATCTTCAATTCCAGAACAGAACAGGGCGAGTTTAAAGTAAAGGCAGCTATTACCAAAAAAGAAAACGATTCTGTTTACTTTTTAAAAGATGCCCGTTTTACAACTTCTAAAGATATTGACAATCCTGAGTATTATTTCAAAACCAATAAAGTTAAGTTCATTCCCGGAAAAAAAGTAATTACAGGTCTAACTAACATGGTTATTGCCGACGTACCTACTCCTTTGGCCTTGCCATTTGCTTACTTCCCGATGAGCCAGGAAAAAAGTGTATCCGGAATTATCATACCAAGTTATAACGACTCTAATACAAGAGGATTTTCACTCCAAAACATGGGGTATTATTTTGCTCTGAGCGATAATTACGATTTAACTGTTTTAGGAGATTATTACACCAACGGAAGTTATGCCATGCGATTTGAATCGGCCTATGCCACGAGATACAAATACAGAGGTAATCTAAATGTACGTTTTGAAAACTTAATAAACAGCGAAAGAGGTTATCCAGACTATTCGAAACAAAATATTTACAACATTCAGTGGTCGCATTCGAAAGACTCTAAATCAAATCCAAATTCGACCTTTTCTGCTTCTGTGAATATGGGTAGTAGTAAATATTTCAAGCAATCGATAAACCAGGTCAACGTAGGATCGGGTCTGAACAACACCCTGAGTTCTTCGATATCTTACAACAAGACTTTTAATACGATTCCGCAAGCTCGTCTTTCGTTGACGGCAACACACTCTCAGAATACACAAACGGAGCAAATCAATATGACACTACCTACTTTGCAGGCAAGTATTGATCGTGTCTATCCTTTTGTTGGAAAAGACGGAGTAAAAAAAGGATTTATTAAAAACATAAACTTACAATATAACTTAAACGGTAAAAACGATATCGTTACAACCGATTCTTTGTTCTTTAAACCCCAAATGTTTAGAGATGCCAAGATTGGTATGCAACATTCGATCCCGTTAAGTACCAATTTTAAGCTATTCAAACATTTTAGTGCCAGTGCTTCTACCAATTATCAGGAAACCTGGGTAACTAAAACGATTAGCAAAAAATACGATGTAAGCCAAAGTAAAGTTGTAGACAAAACGATTAATGGTTTTGATGCTTTCAGAACGTATAACTTCAGTACCAACTTAGGAACGACTATTTACGGAACCTTCAACTTTGGCGCTGATAAAAAAATTCAATCGATTCGTCACGTCATGAGACCTTCGATAACGTATGCTTATACTCCAAGTTTCGAAAAATATTATGACAACTATGCTGTAGATGCTTCCGGGAAAATCATCAATTCATACAGCCGTTTTGACGGTGGTGTTTATGGAGCACCCTCTAAAGACAATTCCAACATAGTAGGATTCTCTTTGAGCAATACTTTTGAAGCCAAAGTAAGAGACAAAGACAGCACCAAGACTGAGGCTAAGAAAATCATGTTGTTAAACAATTTAAACTTTAGTACAAGTTATAACTTTAACGCCGACGGAAAACAGGTTTTAGCATGGCAACCCGTACTTGTAAGCGGAGGAACTCAATTTTTTGACAATAAAATGAATGTCAATTTTGGAGCAACTCTTGATCCTTATGCTATCGATAATTCAGGAACCAGAATTAACACCTTTAATATTGACAATGGCGGAAGTTTGTTTAGAATGACAAGTGCCAACGTAACAATGAACTATTCCTTCTCTAATAAGGGCGGAAAAGAAGAAAACAATCAAAGTGAACGAAATGGTGGTCGTAAAGATGATTTATTTGGTACAAATACCGATCTTAATGATAGCCGAAACAGCCAGTTTGCAAATGAAAAAGATGATGACGAGAATGTAATTACTGAATTTTTTAAATCTAAAATTCCGTGGGACATGACCATGGCTTACTCTTTAACCTATTCTAATATAAATCGCGAAAACAAAATCACCGGAAATTCTATTATGATTTCTGCCAATATGGATATCACACCAAAATGGAAAGGTGGAGTTTCTACCGGTTATGACTTTGTGCAAAAAGGAGTTACTTTCACGCAATTCCGTTTTGAGAGAGATTTATTAAGCTGGAGAATGGCTTTTAACTGGAACCCTCTTGGAGATAACGCCAACTGGAATTTCTTCATCGGAATTAAATCAGGTGTTCTTAGTGATATCAAATGGAACAAACGAAGCGTTTCGAATAGATAAAATCGTATTTAAAGAGATACAATATACGTCTTAACAACTTGCTCAAAAAAACTCTTTCAGCATTTAAAATCAACTACTATGAAAAAAATAATTTTTACTGAAAAAGCACCGGCTCCAATCGGCCCATACAATCAGGCAGTATTATCAGGAAACACACTTTATGCTTCCGGTCAGATAGCAATCAACCCTGCTTCAGGAGAATTGGTAACAGATAACATCAACGATGAGACCGATCAGGTAATGCAGAACATTGCTGCTATTTTAGAAGCCGCTAACATGACTTTCGAAAACGTAGTAAAAGCTACCATCTTTATTATGGATATGAATAATTTTGGTGCAATAAATACCGTTTACGGTTCCTATTTTGACGAAAAAACCGCTCCAGCTCGTGAAACAGTACAGGTGGCTTGTCTACCAAAAAATGTAAATGTTGAGATTTCTGTAATCGCAGTACAATAACAACTACACTAATTGTGCCGTTGTTTTCTTTCTGATCAGCGGCACAATTAACAAATACCCCCCTCTTTTTTTCCTTAACAAGGTGACTCTTTTTTTCTATTACAAACGAAATCCTCTCCGGATTCTTATTATCAAGCATCCTTTGTCATTTCGACTTTAGGAGAAATCACACCAGTATTTCGATAACGATTGGCGACATACTGTGCGGAGTTTCTTGTGCGATTCCTCGTTCCTCGGAATGACAAGATTGGGGAAAAACTAAACAAATAAAACATAAAAAAACCGCCTCACAAAATGAAACGGTTCTTAGCAAATAGATTGCGCTATTTTTTTATCATCGGAGCTATAATCAATCACATAGTCACAGCATTTAACAACAATTGCGCGGAAGCTTCATTGGTCGCCAACGGCACATTATGTACGTCACATACCCTAATCAGCATATTAATATCAACTTCATGAGGATGGCTTGCCAACGGATCTTTGAAAAAGAAAACCATCTGCGTTTTACCTTCAGCCACTCTTGCAGCAATCTGGGCATCACCTCCCAAAGGCCCGGAAAGCATTTTCCGTACTTTAAAACCTGCATTTTCTGCTTTGCTTCCCGTTGCAATTAGTTTAATATTTTCTTTAAGCAAAAGGGATTTGTTTTTGTTTAAAAACTGAACCATATCTGCTTTTTTGCCATCATGTGCAATAATTGCTATTTCCATAAAACTGAACTATTGATTCGCAACGTGGTACGCGATCAATCCGTCGATTGGTCTTCTTAAGACGTTACCCAACTGAAGTTCGTATTTATTAAACGTTTCCTGCAGTTCGTCTTTTAAATAAAAAGCAATAGAACCAACAAAATGTACCGGAACTTCTTTACAGTTATCAAATTGTTTGATATAGTTTTTAACAAACGATTTCATTCCTTTAAAGATAATTTTTCTGCAAAACTCCGTGTCTTTATGTTTGATCAGGAACTTAGCAAAAGTTGCCAGATAAGCATTTGGATTAGGCTCTTTGTATAATTTATTTTTGATAAAATCCGGATCTAAATTATATTCCTTTTCAAATTCTTTCGCCAATTCTTTTGGCATTTTATTGAAATAATATTTTCTGATCAGTTCTTTTCCAAAGACATTTCCACTACAATCATCCATAGCGATATACCCTAAAGATTGTACTTTCTGATGCAATACTTTTCCATCAAAATAACTGCAGTTAGAACCTGTTCCCAGTATACTAACAATTGCAGCTTCTCCTTTTGGAGTAGTCGCATAAACCGCTGCATAAGTATCTTCATGAACTTCTACAATTGCGTTCTCAAAAAAGTCACGAAAAATTCGCGCTAATTCGGTCTGCATTCTTTCAGTTCCGCAACCTGCTCCATAAAAGAACAAATGTGTAGCTTCATTTTTATTTTGCAAAATATCAAAACGATCGCTTATTCTTGCAATAACTTCCGGACCGTCCAGAATTTCAGGGTTTAACCCCAGGGTTTGTGTCGTGAATAATACTTTTCCATTATCATCAATCGCAATCCAATCGGCTTTAGTAGACCCACTATCAACTATTAATTTCATTTTATTTCGTTTTTGGATTAGTTTTTCTTCAAATAATTAAGAAAGTGTCTTTTTTACATTAATTAAAGAAATAACAATATAACAAAATCCCGCTACTTTGACATAACGGGATTTTGTAAAAATAGGTATTATTATTTTAAACCTGCAATATGTACAGATAAATCAATCAATTTACTAGAGTAACCGTACTCGTTATCGTACCAAGATACCAATTTGAAGAAGCTTGAATTCAAACCAATTCCGGCAGTAGCATCAACGATAGATGTTCTTGAATCAGAGATAAAATCCTGAGACACAACTGCATCTTCTGTATAACCTAAAATACCTTTCATATTGGTTTCAGATGCTTTTTTCAAAACAGCCATAATTTCTTCGTAAGTAGTTTCTTTAGCTACTTTTACAGTTAAATCAACTACAGAAACGTCAGCCGTTGGAACACGGAAAGACATACCGGTTAATTTTCCATTCAAAGCAGGAATTACTTTTCCTACTGCTTTTGCAGCACCTGTTGAAGAAGGAATGATGTTGATTGCAGCAGCACGCCCACCTCTCCAGTCTTTTCTTGACGGACCATCTGCAGTCATTTGAGTTGAAGTTGTTGCGTGAACAGTAGTCATTAACCCTTCAACAATTTCGAAATTATCGTGAATAACTTTAGCTAAAGGAGCTAAACAGTTAGTAGTACAAGATGCGTTAGAAACTACAGTATCAGATGCTTTTGCTGTTTCGTGATTTACTCCCATAACAAACATTGGAGCATCTGCAGACGGAGCAGAAATAATTACTTTTTTAGCACCACCTGTAATGTGTGCATTTGCTGTTTCAAGAGTAGTAAAGAAACCTGTACATTCTGCTACAACATCTACATCAACCTCATTCCATTTCAGGTTTGCCGGTTCTCTTTCTGCAGTAATACGAATGTTTCTTCCGTTAACGTATAGTTTTCCTTCTTTTACTTCTACAGTTCCGTTGAAACGACCGTGAACTGAATCATATTTTAATAAATAAGCTAAATGATCTACATCTAATAAGTCATTGATTGCAACTACTTCTACATTATCTCTATTGAAAGATTCTCTGAAAACGATTCTTCCAATACGTCCAAATCCGTTTATTCCTAATTTTACTTTTGACATTTTACTTAATTTTTGTTTTTTATTACGCTAATTTAAAGTCTAATTTCCTCACAATAAACTTCATTTCTTTCTCACTTATTTTTTATGTCGACATGATATCTGATACTCTCAGTAATTCTCTGTCAATTTCAGATTTTGCTTTAATTGCTTGTTCCAGCGGTGTCAAAGTCACCTTGTCAGATTGTAAACCAACCATATAATTTGATTTTCCTTCGATTAAAGACTCGACCGCTTTTACTCCCAAACGGCTGGCTAAAACCCTATCAAAACAGGATGGAGAACCACCACGTTGCATATGTCCTAAAACAGATACTCTTACATCATATTCAGGCAAATTAGCTTCGACGTAATCTTTTAATTCGAATACGTTTTTACCAATTTTATCTCCTTCAGCAATAACTACTATACTTGATGATTTTCCTGAAGTTTTACTTTTTTGAAGAGAATCAAGTAGTCGGTCTAAACCTAAATCTTCTTCAGGAATAAGAATTTCTTCGGCACCGGCTCCAATTCCGGCATTAAGAGCAATGTGCCCTGCATCTCTACCCATAACCTCTACAAAAAACAATCGGTTATGCGAACTGGCAGTATCTCTAATTTTATCAATACAATCTACCACTGTATTTAAGGCCGTATCATACCCTAAGGTAAAACTGGTACCAAAAATATCATTATCGATTGTACCCGGAATTCCCATTACAGGAAAACCAAATTCTGTATTAAATAGTAAAGCACCGGTAAAACTTCCGTCGCCACCAATGACAACCAAAGCATCTACTCCTGCTTTCACAAGATTATCGTGTGCCTTTTTTCTACCTTCCGGGGTTCTAAACTCAACAGAACGAGCCGATTTTAAGATCGTTCCACCTTTGTTTACAATATTATTTACACTTCGAGGGCCCATTTCTTTAAAATCTCCTTCGATCATTCCTTGATACCCTCTATAAATTCCTATGCATTCTATATTATGATAAGCACATGTTCGAACAACTGATCGTATTGCGGCATTCATTCCTGGTGAGTCACCTCCTGAGGTTAGAACACCTACTTTTTTTATTGTTTTTGGCATTATTTAAGTATTAAAGTGTAAAATTAGCAAACATTCACCACTTTTCGGGTTATGATTGTAATAAATTAATAAAATATGTTAAATTCAAACGTTTTCGTTAATAAGTTTTTTGATATCAAAAAATTCATTAAAAATAATAAAAGCCCCTTTTTTTAATTAAATCTCTAAAATTAACAATACAATACGCAACTGTTATAAAACTGCCTCTTTTCAGAAACAGCTTCAAAAAAGGTTTTATCTTTAAATTTAAGCATAAAAAAAACCATTACGACAGGTAATGGTTTTCTATAGGATATTTTTAACACAAACTTAAAAATCATCATTATCAGGTATAAGCCCCTGATTGTTGTTATTTGTTGGTTGTGGTTTTTCTTCTTCTTTTTTATCTGTTTTCTTTTTATTCTTATCGGCCTCTTTCTTACTAGAGAACTTCATATAATCGGGATTCAGATACGAGTCCTGCAAATCATCGGTATTGTTTTTCAAAGCTCTTTCTAATTTATGGCTTTTAAATATTTTATTGACCAATTCGCTAAAAGTATCAAAATCGACTTCATACGAAATACCGACTCCCTGAGTATAACCAATTCCCTGTCCTATATAATTGATGTCGTTTTCTTTATTAAACAGCCTCAGGTTCATTGTTCCGTCCTCATTTACCCTGTACAATATTTCGATATCACCCACAATAGCCGATTCATTGACACCTCCTACCGGTACCCCAACCTTACCGTTGATTGTAATTCTTTCGTTGATCTGAGAGGTAATATTGGCTACAAACTGACCGTCTGCCTCCTGCCCTAATCGTCTATCTGCAGAAATAAAGTTTAAATCGATATTGAACTTATCATTATCTGATTTTATAATTCCGCCTAACAAACTGGCCGCTGTTTCGGCAAATGTTCCCGACAAATCGCTTTGATTGAATCCGTCAGGACTCATAAACGAACCTGTAGACAGTAAATACAAGGCCTGTGTCTGGCGTACATCTTTATCATCTAATTTGTATTGTATTTCCGATTTCAAAACACTACTTACCGATGGAAACTGAATATCAAAATTAGGCTCCGGACTTGTTAAATCTCCTCTTAATCCGATAACCACTTCAACCGGTACTTTTTTATTAAAAGAAGAGTTTTCTAACAATACAGCAGGATTCGCAGTGGTCTTATAAATCGCTTCCAGATTCAGCTGGGCTTTCAGCGGGTTACCTTCCCAAATAATTGATCCTCCTTTTTTAACTGCGAACTTTTTATCGATTAAACCGCCATATTTAAAATTATAGGTTCCTTCGTATGCCTGGAAATCTCCCCACATATTAAATTTACCCAATGTATTAATTTTAAACAACAGCGATCCGTATCCTTTTCCTTTCATACCATGTCCAGAATTTCGATCCAGAATTACCTCGACTTCGGCATCGGGTGTAATATCAAAGTCAAATTCTAGTTCAAGACCACCGTAATTTTTTGTCTTTTCGACAATGCCGTTCTCTAAATTATACTTCTCTTGTGGCGTCACAAAATGAATAAAGCTGCTTTCACCAACACTCTGCGCATTATTAATAGGAATCTTAACCTGGGTTCCTTTCTCCGATTTGGCATCCACTTTTATGAACAAACTTTCTGTCGGACCTTTGATACTTGCTGTACCATTAATAAAAGCAGTACCAAAATAAGCCGCATCTTCACTGTCTTTTGTATCCAATGCCAATAATCGCTTAGAAGTAATATTTAAATCTAGCTTCCAATCTGCAAAATTATGATGCTCAATACTACCGTTCAGCAAGCCTTTGGTGCCAAATTTCGTATCGGTCAGCTGATTATTTCGAAACAAAAACTTCTCATCGGTCAAATCAATCACAGTACGATCACTCAGCTCATAATCGGTATTGAGATACGGAATCGTCATACCAGCTTTCTCTACATACAACCTACCATTGATTTCTGGTTTTTTCAGATTTCCCACAACAGCAGCATTACCCGAAACAGTTCCTCTTACATTAGACAAAACTTCGCCACCGACAGTTCCTAAAGTAGCCAGATTAAAGCCCTCGAGCTTCAGATTCATATCTAAAACAGTCTCTTTGTTCTCGATCGCAAAAGTTCCATCTGCTTTAAACGATTCCGTAAAACCGTTTTGTATGGATGAATTTACCGTAAACTTTTTAAAACTTTCATCACCTGCAATGTCAAAATTTAAAGTTCCTAAGTCTATTTTATTCAAATTAAGATGATCAATTACAACAGATGCGGTGGGCTGATAGACATCTTTATTCTGCTTGTAATTAACACTCCCGTTCAAATTACCATTAAAAACAAACTTCGAATTAAATGGTGTGATTTTATTTATATCTACATCTTCAAAATTCAGAACGATGTCTTTATAATCTTTTCCTTTTAAAACTCCGTTTAAATCAATTTTCTGATTCTCATGTGACAAAACAATATTATCAATCTTAAAGTTTTTTAATTCTTTGTCAAAAACAATTTGATTGTCTTTTTCAGCATCTTCATTTAAATACCATAAATAGTCTTTAAATTTCATCTCCGATTTATGAATCCCTACAACATTATTTTTCTCTTTATCTATCGTGTGGTATAAATTCAGATTAAAGTAATCCTCACCCTGATCTCCTCCTTTAAACTCCGAACGAACAAACAACGTATCTTTTGAAGTTACATTAATCAAACTAAAATCGCGTACTTTATAATAAGGTGTTTTAATACTATCCAACTCTATGTAAGCATTATAAAGCTGGTTTTTATTATCGACATTGATCCTGATATTATCGAATGTATTTTTTGCCGCAGTGATTTTTTGAGAATTGAATTTAAATTTGAATTCATTTAAGTCCGAATCAATTTTCCCACGCAAAACGGTAGAGGAGTCAATTTCGATTTCCGGATACAGCATTTCAACTACCTTATTGTAGACATGCAAATTGAAACGCAAAAATTGTCCTTTTTTTACTTTATAAGGTTTGTAATTCGTGTACAGACTTCCCACCGAATTCATCACCAATCTACCCAGTTCCTTAAACTGAAATTTCCCCACGATTTCGCCATTAACAACATCCGAAGAGTTTATATTAATCGTACGCAATCGGTCTTTATCAAAATTAGAATTTACTGTTACATCATCAAAAATATAAGTAGCTTTTGGATTTTGATACACAGCATCTTTAAGATAAACATTCCCTTGAAGATTTTCAATAGAATTCCCGGTCAGTTCCACAACAGCATCTCCTGTAAAATGGGAAATAGAATCGTTTACAAATTTAAGCTTTCGCAAATCGGCATTTTCAACATTGATATGAAAGTCATATTTACTTTCTCGTTTGCTCAAATCGACCAAACCATCAAATGTAAGACTCAGGTTCGGATCATTAACAGAAACCTGTCCTTTATAATAGGGCAATTTAAAATTCCCGTTTACTACAATATTATTATAGGTGTACTTATTATAATCTAGTTTAGCAATATCTCCTTTTACAATTGTGTTAAGGTATTTCTCGGTAAAACCAACTCCATCAACATCCAAATTTAATGTGGTTCTGCCAATATCTTTCCGTTGCAGTAAAGTTCCTACATCAAAATTATCTAATATAATATTTCCGGAATAAGAAGCTTTATCGATAAAATCCATATTGTTCATATGCAGATCGATCTGACCGTTTCCTAAACCGGTTGTCATTTTAAAATCGGTTTCTAAAGCGGTAGTCGAAACTTTGGCTTTACCCACCATATTAAATCTTCCCAACTTCTGAATTTCCTTTGGAAGTTTGGTTCCTAAAACACCCGGCAGTAAAATCACCAGATCATCATAACTCGAAAGCAATTTATCAAACTTTCCGTCCATAGAAAACTTCTGATTTTCGCTTCCCACAAGATTCCTGAAGTTAATCGATCCAATAATCTTTGAACCGTTGGTATCACTAAGTCTTAATCGTCTTAGATTCAAATTATTCAGTGTCCCCTTTATTTTTGTCTTTATTTTAAAATGCTGGTTTTTACCCAATCCATCATAAAAATAGCGAATATCATTTGTAGCAATCGAAGCAGAATCTAATGCAACATCAAACTTTACCTTATCAGTAAAATGTAAAAAATCCTCTATTTTGTAATTCAATATCGCGTGACCGTAAATAGAAGATCTCTTCGTTTTAATCGCCAGGTTCTCTACCTTTATTTGTTTTTTGGTATAGCTGAATTTTCCTGCGAAATTAGAAACATATAAACCGCGATGATCTAAAAATGAAAATCGGTGAATTGTGGTATTCACATCAGGACCATACAATTTAAAATCGCTTATGTAGGCGTTAAGTTTTTTAAAATCTAAAAATTTAGGCGTTTTTTTATTCTCATCTACTACCGAAAAAGTACCTCTGGAGATATAGGCATTTTTGGCCGTCAGCAAAAAGTGTTTGTCTGATTGAGAAGGTTTACCCGTTTCAAACAATTTAACAAACTTATTAATATTGTTTTCGTCTTCGTTTTTATAAGTTTTAAGATTAAAAATCAATCCGGTTAAACGAACATCGCCAAAAATCAGATCACCATCCAGTAATCTTTTTATGCTTGCAATATCTGTGTTAATAATATCCGAGTAGATTAAAGTCTTATTATGATGATCCAGAATAAGGACTTTTTTAAGTTTAACGCCACCAAAAATATTGATCGCAACTTTGTCTACACTAATTTTAGTCTTAAAATCGGAGTTAAGTGATTCTGTAACGTAGGTTGCAATTTTTGTCTGAACGACGGGCAAAGACAGCGTTATAGCCAGTGCCAACAAAAGTAAAATTAACCCAATTAGGGTTCGTGATATTATTTTTTTTACTTTTCTGATAGCTCTATAATTTTAGTTTTCTTTTAATTTTATTTTGAACAGACAAAGGACGGCTGTTTTGATAAAATTTCTTTAATTTTGGCGTTTCCGGCAATCAAAGAAATTTAGAAATTTGATTTGTCAAATATAATCCAAAATCGTGCCTTTATATGCAAAATTCAGAGGTTTTTATTCTTGCCATCGAAAGTTCCTGCGATGATACTGCTGCTGCAGTTTTACATAACGATAAAGTACTCTCCAATGTTGTTGCCAATCAGCTAATTCACAATCAATATGGTGGTGTTGTCCCTGAGCTGGCCTCAAGAGCACATCAACAAAATATTGTTCCTGTAATAGATGCGGCACTTCGCAAGGCAAATGTACAAAAAGAACAGTTAACAGCCATTGCCTTTACGCAGGGACCCGGTTTAATGGGTTCTCTTTTGGTGGGGAGTTCTTTTAGTAAATCGTTATCCCTTGCTTTACAGATTCCGCTAATTGCTGTAAATCATATGCATGCCCATATTTTAGCGCATTTTATAGACGAAGAAGGTTTTGACAAACCTGACTTTCCTTTTTTAGCCTTAACTATCAGTGGCGGACATACCCAAGTTGTAAAAGTAAATGGCTTCTTTGATATGGAAATTATCGGCGAAACCACAGACGACGCCGTGGGAGAAGCTTTTGACAAGAGTGCCAAAATTCTTGGACTTCCTTATCCTGGTGGACCACTTATCGATAAATATGCTCAATTAGGAAATCCAAAAGCTTTTGCCTTTACAAAACCAAAAGTTCCGGGATTGGATTTTAGTTTCTCAGGCTTAAAGACTGCAATTCTCTATTTTATTCAAAAAAATAAAGCAGAAAATCCAAACTTTATCGAAGAAAATCTAAATGACATTTGCGCCTCCATACAATATACGATTATCGAAATTTTAATGGACAAACTAAAATTAGCCGTTAAAGAAACCGGAATCACACAAATTGCCATCGGTGGTGGTGTTTCTGCCAATTCGGGTATCAGAACCCGATTGAAAGAAAGTGAAGGCAAATACGGCTGGAAAACTTTTATTCCCAAATTCGAATACACCACAGATAATGCCGCAATGATTGGAATTGTAGGTTATCAAAAATATTTATCAAATCGTTTTGAAACTTCTGCCGTAGTTTCGAAAGCGCGAATTCAATTTTAATTATGCAATTATTTTATAATCCGAATATAGACGAAACTACAGAAAGCTTTTCTTTTGATAAAGAAGAAAGCCGACATATCATAAAGGTTTTGCGAAAAAAAGATTCGGATATTTTACACGTTACCAATGGCTCAGGTCTTTTGTTTGAAACAGAAATCACTTTGGCTTCCGACAACAAATGTACGGTTCAGGTTTTATCAGTAAAAAAAGCTGCTGAACCAAAATTTCATTTGCATTTGGCTGTTGCACCAACCAAAATGAATGATCGCTACGAATGGTTTCTGGAGAAAGCAACTGAAATTGGAATCCAGGAAATCACGCCTATTTTTTGCGATCGCTCTGAGCGAAAAGCAATAAATCCGGAACGATTTGAAAAAATCATCCTTTCGGCAATGAAACAATCCAATGAAACTTTTTTACCGAAGCTCAATCCGGCAATTTCTTTTAAAGAATTTATGAAACAAAAAAAGGATGGCCTACAGTTGATTGCACATTGCGAAGAAACAGCTAAAAAATCATTGAAAGAAGTTTTAAAACCAAATGAAAATGTTACTTTACTGATTGGTCCTGAAGGAGATTTTTCAGAAAAAGAAATTGCACTGGCTTTAGAAAATAATTTCAAACCTGTTACGCTTGGAAATACACGTTTACGCACAGAAACAGCTGCAATTGTAGCTTGCCACAGTGTAGTGTTTTTTAATGAATTGTCCTGATTAAGATGACGGTACGCCTTGTCTTTGATAGAAATCACATTCGACATTCGGTAACAATAGTTTCGAATAATGTGATTTCTTCTTTGTCGAAATGATACAAAGTAACTTTTACTAAAAGAAAAATTACCTGATAATTTATAATTGTATGAAAAAAATATTTTACTTGTTATTACTTTTTTCTGTTTCTTCTTTTTCTCAGGAAATTGCTTTGTTAAAATACAGTGGCGGTGGTGATTGGTATGCCAACCCTACTTCGCTGCCAAATTTAATTCAGTTTTGCAACGCCAACATTAACACCAGAATAAAACCAAAACCCTCTACGGTTGAGCCGGGCAATCCTGATTTACTGTCCTATCCCTTTGTACACATGACGGGACATGGAAATGTAGTTTTCAGCGATAGTGATGTAAGCAATTTAAGAAACTACTTAACAGGTGGCGGTTTTCTTCATATTGATGATAATTATGGAATGGATCAATACATTCGAAAAGAGATCAAAAAAATATTCCCTAACAATAATCTGATTGAGCTTCCGGTTACTCATCCTATTTTTCAGAAGCCTTTTCCATTTCCCAACGGACTTCCTAAAATTCACGAACATGACGGAACCCGTGCCCAGGCTTTTGGAATTTTTATCGACAACAAATTAGTGCTTTTATACACTTATGAATGTGATCTTGGTGATGGTTGGGAAGATGCGGAAGTACATAACGATCCGATTGCCGTAAGAGACAAAGCTCTAAAAATGGGCGCTAACATTATCAATTACATTTTTACCAATTAATCCTTAAGAAGTGCAGCTTACTCACGAAGAAAATCAATTTGAAAGAAAAACGTTTCCGATAACCTTGGTGTGTGATCACATCTATTTTCAGCAGAATATTGGTTCGCTTTTTAGAATTTCGGAAGCTTTTGGAGTTGAAAATATTATCTTTTTAGGTAAGGACATTCCTCTGACACCCCGAAAAATCAACAAAACTTCAAGAAGCACACATCTTCACGTACCTCATACCATAATTGAGAAAACAGACGATTTAGTTTCTTATTTAATCGAAAATGACTTCGAAATTATCGCTTTGGAAATTGCCAGCACGAGCAAACCTCTTAAAGAAGTCAAAATTCCTGAAAACAAAAAGATTGCTCTTTTAATAGGAAGTGAAATTGAGGGTATCTCAGACGACTTATTAAAAATATCTCATCAAATTGTTCATATAAACATGTTTGGTAACAACAGCAGTATGAATGTAGTACAAGCAGCGAGCATTGCTTTGTATGAATTTACTTCTTAAATAAGATGATTATAATTTTGTAGGAACTACGCTATATAAGGGATTGTAAAATTCTTACATATTTTTTTGATGTAAATATTTTTTTACAATAATTTTTTATCATAAAGTTGCATTATTATTTAACTAAAAACCAACAATTATGAAAAAAACCCCTATTATTATGAAAAAAGTTTTATTATCATCATTCTTTGCTCTTTTGCTCTTTTCTTGTCAAAATGATCAAACTGACTCTTCAAAATTAGAAACTGCTGCCGCTGAAGAACATCTTGGGTGTTCCACACAAGAAGTACTAGAAGCACAACTAAAAGCTGATCCGACATTAGCGATCAGAATGAACGAAATTGAAGCCTTTACAGCCAAACAAGCACTTTCAAACCCAACCGGTCGTGCATTGGCAGGTCCAATTACCATTCATGTTGTAGTAAATGTATTGTACAGAACTGCAGCAGAAAACATTTCAAATGCACAAATTCAATCACAAATCGATGTACTAAACAAAGATTTTAATGGTGCCAATTCTGACTTCGGAAGTGTTCCGGCTCTTTTTGCTCCTGTGAAAGCAAATGTAGGAATCACGTTTGTATTGGATCAGGTCATTAGAAAATCTACTACAAAAACCAGTTGGGGAACCAGCGATGCCATGAAAAAAGTAGCAACAGGCGGATTGGCTCCAACTTCACCAACGACAAAACTTAATATCTGGTCTTGCCCTATCGGTGGCGGAATTCTTGGATATGCACAATTTCCGGGAGGTTCAGCCGCAACTGACGGAGTGGTACTGGACCCTAAAAACTTTGGATTATCGGGTGCTGCAAATGCCCCTTACAATTTAGGAAGAATTGGTACGCACGAAGTGGGTCACTGGATGAATTTACGTCACATCTGGGGAGATGCAACTTGCGGAAGCGATTTAGTAGCTGACACTCCTACTCACAATACTTCAAATAGTGGTGCACCGGCATACCCACATTACAGTACTTGTGCAGGAACTCCTGTAGAAATGACAATGAATTATATGGATTATACGAACAACTATTCTATGTATATGTTCTCTAACGGACAAAAAGCCAGAATGCTTGCTATATTTGCTACCGGTGGCGTAAGAGCTGCATATGCACTATAAAACAGCACAAAAATTGAACTTAAATCGGGATGCATTGCTTCCCGATTTTTTTTATCTCTAAATTCTATTATTAAGTCAACATTTCTGAAAACAAAAATGCATTTTAACTAAAATTAACATAATTAAGCCAAATTGTTATAAAAATACTATCAGATTTTTCGCAAAAAAAGGTTTGCTAACAAATGCATTATGAAGGTAATAGACGACAAAAAAATAGTTTTGAAAGAAATTTCTCCTTAAAAAAATACGACATTTTTTTGTAAGAACTAGATTATACAAGGGATTGTAAAATTCTCACAAAATATTTATTGTAAAATTTTTGTTACACTAAATATTTAGTTATAAAATTGCCATATTGTTTAACTAATCAACAATTTTATAACAAAAACCCCTTTTATTATGAAAAAAGTTTTCTTATCTGCATTAACAGCACTTTTGCTGTTTTCATGTCAAAATGACCAAACTGACGCTTCAGCTAACCCGGAAGCAAGTGCGGCTGCGCATCGCGGATGTGCATCTCAAGAAGTATTAGCAGCTCAAATGAAAGCTGATCCGACTTTAGCGATCAGAATGAATGAAATTGAGGCTTTTACTGCTGAACAAATTCTTAATGGCCGTGCCGGTAAACTGGTAAACGGTAAAGTTCAAATTCCTGTTGTAGTAAATGTTTTATACAGAACAGCTGCAGAAAACATTTCAGCAGCACAAATTCAATCTCAGATTGATGTATTAAACAAAGATTTTAACGCATTAAATTCAGACTACGGTAGTGTACCAGCACTATTTGCAGGAGTGAAAGCTAATGTTGGAATTTCATTTGTTTTAGATCAGGTGATCAGAAAATCTACTACAAAAACTTCATGGGGTACAAGTGACGGCATGAAAAAAACAGCTCAAGGTGGTATAGCGCCAACTTCACCTACTACAAAACTTAATATGTGGTCTTGTACTATCGGTGGTGGAATCTTAGGTTACGCTCAGTTTCCTGGAGGAGCAGCTGCTACAGATGGTGTAGTAATCGATTCTAAATATTTCGGGTTATCGGGAGCTGCTAATGCACCATTTAACTTAGGAAGAACTGGTACTCACGAAGTAGGTCACTGGATGAACTTACGTCACATCTGGGGAGATGCAACTTGCGGAAGTGACTTAGTTTCTGATACACCAACTCACAACACAGCAAACTACGGAATCCCTGCTTATCCTCACTACAGTACTTGTTCAGGTACTCCTGTAGAAATGACGATGAACTACATGGATTACACAGATGATGCTGGTATGTATATGTTCTCTAACGGACAAAAAAGCAGAATGGCAGCCATTTTTGTTGCCGGTGGTTCAAGAGCAGCTTTTGGAATCTAAACCAAAATTTGAAAATAAACTTAAAAGCGGGATGGCATTCATCCCGCTTTTTTTGCATTCACAATAAATTAAAAAGCTTTTCCTATATTTACTTTATTTTAAAGCCCAAATATGATCACATCGAAAACAATATCAAACGGAATTTTAAGAGCTCTTGCCACCATTTTATTAACCGGAGCGCTCTTATACTTTTTATACGAGATACAAACCGTAATTGTATACCTCTGTATCTCTCTGATATTATGCCTGATTGCAAATCCTTTGGTGCAGTTTTTAAAGAATAAACTAAAATTCGGTAATTCACTGGCTGCCTCAACTACAATCATTTTCTTTATCTTAATGCTGATTGGTTTTATTCTGCTTTTTGTTCCTTTGATTATCTCTCAGGCCAATAATCTGTCTTTGTTAGACACCAATCATTTGCAACAGCAATTTATAGAGACGGAAAAAAGTATTGAAACTTACTTCAATATTCAACATGTAGATTTAAATAAAGTACTGAAAGAATCCAAAATAACTTCAATGTTGGATTTCAGTTATTTTACAAGTTTTATCAATTCGATTATGGGATTTATGGCCGATATGGGTATGGGATTGGTTTCTGTATTCTTTATTACCTTCTTTTTCATAAAAGATCAGGATACTTTTAAAGATCAGGCCAGAAGAGTTATTCCGGATACCAATGAGGATAAAATTTTAAACTCCATAACTAAAATTAACCATTTACTAACCCGATACTTTATAGGTCTATTATTACAACTAACCGTTGTATTTATTCTCTATCTGATTGTATTAATCATTTTCGGCAATAAAAACGCCTTCGTTATTGCCTTCTTGTGCGCTATCTTAAATGTGATTCCCTATATCGGTCCAATTATAGGTACCACTTTAGCCGGAATTCTAACTATGATCAGTTTAATCGGGAAAGACTTTCAATCCGAAATTCTACCAACTACAATTTATGTAATCATTGGATTTTTAGTAGTTCAGGCCATTGATAATAACATCAGCCAACCTATAATATCATCAAAAAGCGTAAATTCGCACCCGTTAGAAATCTTTTTGGTTATTTTAATCAGTGGAATTACTTTTGGAATTGTGGGTATGATTATCGCTATTCCGGTATTTACTATGGTAAAAGTAATTTTAAAAGAGTTTTTCCCTAACAACAAAATTGTCTCTGTATTAACCGAAAGAATCTAACATTGAACATTTCTATTTTAAGCAAACCTATTCAAGACTTTATAACTCAAAATAGTGGTGTCTCCATTTCAAAATTAGCACTTCAGAAAAACCCATTTCCGGAAGTAGACTGGATTTTAATTTTAAATCAAGTCGAAGCCAAATCTAAGGCAAAAGACAAACTGCCTAGCTGGTTTTCTACAGAGAATATTATTTATCCAAGTAAAATTTCTGTAGAACAGACTTCTTCAGAAAAAACGGCAGTTTATAAAACGTCTTTAATTTCGGGAGCAAGTCTAATTGATCTTACAGGAGGTTTTGGAGTAGATGATTATTACTTTTCAAAAAATTTCGAAACGATAGCTCATTGCGAAATCAATGAAGATTTATCGGCTATAGTAAAACATAATTTTGAACAACTACAAGTTAAAAACTGTATTTTTTACGCAGCAGATTCTACTACAGTCCTAAGTGAATCAAACCAAAAATGGGATTGGATGTATATTGATCCGTCCCGAAGAAATGATGCAAAAGGCAAAGTATTTATGCTCAGGGATTGTTTGCCAAATGTTCCGGAATTGCTTCCTTTTTATTTTGAGAAAACAAATTCAATTTTAATAAAAACGGCTCCGCTATTAGATATTTCAGCGGGTTTATCTGAATTAAAATTTGTAAAAAACATCCATATTATCGCACTTGAAAATGAAGTAAAAGAATTGCTTTTTGAAATTCACAATCAGTATTCAGGTCCAATAACGATTAAGACAGTTAATCTTTTAAAAGATAAAAAGGAAACATTCGAGTTTATTTTAGACAATGATTCTGATTTCCCTACTTATCATTTACCTCAAAAATATTTGTACGAACCCAATTCGGCGATCATGAAATCCGGTGGTTTTGATGAAGTTAGTACCGTATATCAAATAAACAAACTCCACAAACATTCGCATTTATACACTGCAGACGAGTTAATTGATTTTCCCGGAAGAGTTTTTGAGATCGAAAAAACCATTTCGTACAACAAAAGCGATATGAAAACGGAACTGTTAAATCAGCAGGCAAATGTTACTACGAGAAACTTTCCCGACACCGTAGAAAACATTAGAAAAAAGTGGAAAATAAAAAATGGCGGAAATCTCTATTGTTTTTTCACAACTGATAAAAATGATAACAAAATAGTTTTAATTTGCAGAAAAATAACTTAAAAATGAAACAACTAATTACACTAACTTTTTTTCTATTAACCTTTACAGCATTTGCACAAAAACCATGTGAATACAGCGCAAACATCAATGACTCCATTGGTAGTTATAAATTAACAAATGAGTTCCTGATGAGCGAGAAGTACTTTGGAGGAAGCTTCAATTATGTTTTCTTTACTTTAGCACAGACCGATGGTTTACCAACACTAAACTTCCAATTGATACAAAAAAGCAAAGACTTTATAAAAGCAAATTGTTTTGATCAAAATTCAAAAGTATATCTGCAGCTAGAAAATGGAAAAATCGTTACTTTAAAACATATCAATCAGGAAACCTGTGGTACTCTTATTCGTGACGAAAAAGGTTTTGACAATCGCGTAAATACCGGTATTTTTATGTTCCTGAAAGATAATTATGAAGATCTAAAAAAATCCCCGGTTTCGATTATGCGTATTAAATACCTGACCAACACCGAAGATTATATTGTAAAAAGTGAATTAGTATCTGAAATGAATGGTAAAACTTATCATCCTAATACGTACTTTATGGATAACATCAGATGTGTGGAACAATAATTAATTCCGGTTGTCAGTTGTAAAATGTATACTGTAAAATGTGAAATGTAATACGTTTTGTTTTATTGATTACTATCTTACTTTGTACGAACATATGATTGTGCCAGATCACTGAAATACAGTAACAATTTATCTAAATTTTAGCACTTAGCCCAAAGGTAAGAAAATCTGTTAATCAAAATATATACTCTTTCAGACTAGCATATCACATTTTACAGTATACATTTTACATTTTACATTTTACAACTAGTAGCAACTTAAATTAACTACTCACAATTCCATTTCTGATTCGAAACGGCATCTTTCAAACCCGTTTTTAAATTATAATGCCACCATTCCGAATCAAAAGAATTAAAACCATGTCTCTTCATTACCTTTTTAAGGTATTTTCTATTTGAAAGTACTTTTTTTGAAAGTTCGGTATAGTTATGACTCGCCTGAATTCCGAAAAAATCAAAAGGAGTTCCCATATCCAGTTCTTTTCCGGTTGCATCAACAAGCGAAATATCAACCGCTCCTCCTCTATTGTGGATGGAACCTTTTTTTGGATCAGCAACATACTCCGGATTTGATACAATTTCCCACATTTTTTTCTGAATGGATAAGGGTCTGTAACAGTCAAAAAGCTTGATTTTATAACCGTCTTTCATAAAATCGGCGTTGGCTGAAACTAAGGCTTCAACAGTCTTTAAACGCAAAAGACATTCTGCACAATCGTACACTTTTGCTTTGAGAAAATTATCTTCAGTTGCATATTTCATATCATATACAAAATCATTGCTGTATGCCTTCAGGTTAACAAAAGTCGTATCGGCTAATGTCGGGGCTGAAGCATAAGTTTCATGTTGCGCTTGTACAGAAACAAAGAAGAAAAGGCCACCAATAAGGAAAGAAGTTTTGACAGATAAAAGCATAAACAGGTTTTTATAAAATTAAAAGTAGTCAAAAAAGCTTTAAATCCGGCAAAATTCACTGTTTAACCTAAACTTGATTATTATTCTATTAATGTAACCATTCAACAATCGAGTTCAGACTAAAAACAAAACTCGTCACAACTCGAGCGATAGCGAACAGGCGAAGCAATTGCACGAATTTTCACGAATTATTTTTAAACTAAGAAATAATCATTCTAATTCTTTTAATCAGTGGCAAAAAATAAAAGCTGCCACAGATTTCACTGATTTAAACGATTTTTTTCTAATTAATTTAAGTTACTAGTTGTAAAATGTGAAATGTAAAACGTGATATGATAGTCTGAAAGAGCGAGGCTTTAATTAATGGATTTTCTTCCTTTTAACTGAAGCGTTAGAATTTCAGTGATCTGACACAACTATGTGTTCGTCCGATGTAAGATAGTAGTCAATTAACCAAAACTTATTACTTATTACTTATTACTTATTACTTATTACTTATTACTTATTACTTATTACTTATTACTTATTACTTATTACTTATTACTTATTACTTATTACTTATTACTTTTCACATTTTACAATACACATTTTACAGTATACATTATTATTCAGCTAGCAACTTGAGTTAATTACGGTTAAGCAAAGTAATCAACCGGCAACTTGAATTATTCAATAAAAATGTACCCTTAATAGTACTCTCTATTTAAGTAAAATTTGCACTTATATAAATTAAACAATTAAAGATACATTCTTACTATGCCTCCTAAAAAGTATACCAAGAAGGTGTCACCAGGCCTCCTTTACCGTCGAAAAAAACAAATTCTATCTTTTGATAGCCCCCTAAGTTATAGCTTAACTGATTCAAGTTACTATCTCTATAATCTATAGTACCGGTAGTTCCCGCGAAACCATCTGCGGCATAAACTTTAACTGTTCTAAATGATAGATTAATTACACGGTGTACCAGACCGGATTTAGCATTATTGGGCAGATAAAGTGCCTTAGTCGTTGCTGAATGACCATCGATAACAACCAACTGACTAGTCGTAGTAGAGAAAGTAAAATCTATATTTAAATCGAAATCGATGAAAAAAGTTTCTACAGTTGATCTCCACACCACATTACCGCTTGCATCTGCCGCGGTTGCAACCTGACCTGCTATTGGGAGTGCTTTGTCTGAACCTTTCGTGATTGCTAATGAACTTAATGTGGTTCTACCTGTTACTTCATCAATAAAAAGTTCATCGAAATTTCTATCTTTATTATAAATCGTAAATCTTCCCAGATTTTTATACAATTGAAATTCTTTGATATTTGCTGTCGCTCTATCTTTCATGATCAGATTTTTACCTGCCATATTCAAATCTTGTAGAACAATATGATTCCCTAAATTGTCCTTCCCATTGGTTACTGCTGTAGTTACAAAAGCGGTTGTTGCAATAGAAGTGTCATTATCTGCTACTAATGGTGTTACTGCTTTGGCATCTCCTGTGAATGTTGGAGCAACGATAGACGCTTTTTTCTCTAACTCCGCTTTCAATCCTGCCGGTTGAACAGCCAATGTTGTAGATGTACCTGCTGCCGTTTCTGTCTCAGTTGCCAATCTAACTTTGCCCGCTTCTGTTAATGATGCCGACTTAATTGTGGGAGATCTGGCTGTACCGGACAGATCTCCTGCTAATTGTATTTTTCCTGTTGTTGTGGTTGTTGCATCGGCGACCGATGTCACTTTTGTGTCAACATATTGTTTAGTAGCTGCCTCTAAATTCGAGGTTGGATCTTTTGACAAGGTTAATAAACCAGTCATAGTACCTCCACCAAGGGGTACATATTGCCCACGAGACGAAGTACTATACCAATCCTTTCCATTCCATATTTCCAAGACATCGCTTGTGGTATTATAAATTGTCAAACCACTTACGGGAACAATGGCGTTCCTTTGTGCTGTCGTCATTCGTGGCGGCAAAAAACCTTTAGTTACAGACTCGATTTCAAAAGCGGCTGAGCTATTAAGTTCCATTGGATTATTCCCTATTTTCTGAACGGTTTGTGTATATCCCACACAACTGGCAAAAAAAATGCCCCCTATTGTAATTATTGTTTTCATTGCTTTCATTTTTTTAGTCATACAAACTGTTTACTTGCTCTACATTCGAATACTATTCTATACTATTCTTAAACAAAACCTATCACTGTTTTAGTCTATTGATAATCATTGCCTTTTTATCACTTCTATAAAATAATATCAACATATAGTAAAATTCGTACAATTTTATTAAAACTAACAATACTTATATATATTTGAAAGAATTTTATTAATTTACGTTACTAATTATCTGGTTTACTGATATTTTAAATACAAACAAAGTTAATTGTATCACAAACCAACTCGGGATGGTTGTAAGCATGTCACTATCGACACTTAAGTAGTTAACAAAAGTGTTTATCGTTAAAATATAAAGTTCATTTTGAAATGACTTACTCCTTGATTCAGCATGTCGTTAGTGAAGTATGCTAACATAAGATTGTATTTTGTCCTGACCTTATCTTCTTTAAAAGTTCTGATAAAAACTCTTAAAAAAACCGATTGTAACATTTTTCGATTGCAGTCGTCTACTCCTTTAATAACCAACCAAAAAAAACTATGAACCCAGCAAAAAAAACAGCAAGAATAGCCGGTATATTGTATTTGATAATTGCAATCACGGGCGCGTTTGGACTTATGTATGTTCCAACACAATTATTTGTAAGTGGAGATGTAAATCTGACCTCAAAAAATATTTTAGATAACGAATTATTATTCCGATTTGGAGTCTTTAGCAATTTAGTTTGTCAAACAACCTTTGTCTTTTTAGCTTTGACTTTATACAACCTATTTAAGAATGTCAGCGCTCACTTAGCCCGGACTTTGGTTGCTTTAGTTATAGTTGGCGTTCCAATAGCTTTTTTCATCATTTTTAATGAATACTATTTACTATTAATTCTGAAAGAAAACTTTATGACCAACTTTTCTTCCATTCAGCAAAACACCTTGGCAATGTTAAGCTTAAAAATGTATAGCAATGGAAATGTTATTATTGGGATTTTCTGGGGACTGTGGCTTATTCCTTTTGGACAATTAACTTATAAATCGAAATTTATCCCGAAAATATTGGGGATCCTTTTAATTCTTGGCGGTATATGTTATTTGATAGATACAACCGCTTTTGTACTGTTTCCTGAGTATCATTCTAAAACCGGAATTTTAGTGGGCATAACATCTGCAACTGCTGAAATTGCAATGGTTTTCTGGCTTTTGATAAAAGGTGTCAAAAGCAAGATTATTGAGTAAGTAATCTGTTGATTTTACCGAAAAGGGCGCAAAGGTTCACGCAGATGACGCTATTTTTGCTCACCAATTCTCAAAGTTTTTTAATTCACGCAGATTTAGCTGATTTAGCTGATATTTTTGTTTTACTATTTTGGTAAAAACAATCCAAATAAATCTGCTAAATCTGCGTGAAAAAATTTCCCCGCAGACAGAGCGCAAAACTTTTGCCTTCGCTAATCAAAAAGAATTCGCTAAGCTATTTTTATTCACGCAGATTTGGCTGATTACACAGATACCTTTGTTTCTCTTTTCGATAAAAACAATCTAAATAAATCTGCTAAATCTGCGTGAAAAAATTTCCCCAAAGACGGAACGCAAAACTTTTGCCTTCGCTAATCAAAAAGAATTCGCTAAGCTACTTTTAATCAAGCAGATTTGGCTGATTACACAGATCCCTTTGTTTATCTTTTCGATAAAAACAATCAAAATAAATCTGCTAAATCTGCGCGAAAAAATTTCCCCAAAGACGGAACGCAAAACTTTTGCCTTCGCTAATCAAAAAGAATTCGCTAAGCTACTTTTATTCACGCAAATTTGGCTGATTACACAGATACCTTTGTTTATCTTTTCGATAAAAACAATCCAAATAAATCTGCTAAATCTGCGTGAAAAAATTTCCCCGCAGACGGAACGCAAAACTTTTGCTTTCGCTAATCAAAAAGAATTCGCTAAGCTATTTTTATTCACGCAGATTTGGCTGATTACACAGATCCCTTTGTTTATCTTTTCGATAAAAACAATCCAAATAAATCTGCTAAATCTGCGCGAAAAAATACTTGGTAAACATAGGAAGACACAATATTTTTGCTTTTACTACTCGCAAAGTTCACTAAGCTACATGGAAAAGTTGCTTTTTTAATCTTTGACATTTATGCGTGCTAATTTTTCTTTTAGCAATTGTAACTTGTCTTCAATTTCTAAAATGTCAGTCAAAATAGTACTTTCATACTTCTCTCCCGATTCACCAACGGTGTCAAGCTCCCTATTATCATCCATAAAAAGCGTGTTCAAGTCTAACTCGGGAAAATTCCTGCTCAAACTAATTAAAAACTCTGAGCCTATGTTTGCGGTTCCGTGTAAGTATCTTCCTGTCATGGCCGGACTGAAACCTAAAATCTGACCAACTTCCTTTTGTTTAAGCCCTTTAGCTTTAAAGAACTTAATTAATTTTTCGCTATACATAATCTTTCAAAATTGTTATAAATTAGAACTATTTGTATATTTAATATTACAAAAGACATATTTTGTATATTATTTTTCTTACTTTTACAATTCAGATAGTAGTATTAAGTAATAAATAATAAACATATGTCAAATTTAATAAAAAATAATAAGATCAAAGATGAGTATTCGCATAACGAAAAGGCTTATAAATTTATAGATGAGCACTTACCGTATACTTATGTAGAACTAACTATTGAATGTTTACTAAAAAAAGGCCATAAATCACCTAGTAAAACGATCATCAGAAATGTAAGAAACAAAATAATTCTCAGAAATGATATTCTTCTGGCATTAGTCGAGGTAGCAAACGACAATAAAATAGCTATTGAAAAAATAAAACTATTAACTACTTAGAAGTAAAGTATAGTAAAAGTTGGGGTTTCATAAATATATATAGGTGTTTAACTACTCAAAGTCTCTAACCATGCCAAACGGAAATTTAGACAAAATAAATTCTTCGGCTATACCGGAATTACATAAGAAACAATTTACTCCCCTTGAAAATAGTCATGAAATTTCCTGTAGCATTAAAGCAATCTATTTAGATCTTAGTATGCCACTATATGGGATGTCACCTCAGCAATATATTGAAGGAACAAGATATCACAACGAATGTTTTCACAAACTTAATTGTGTTTCATCTGTAATTGGATATTAATAAAAAAGTATAGTGCTTAACTTTTATTGGTCAGTTTTGCCATTGCCCTTACAGGAAATGTTCCAACACCCTTAAATTTTGGAGGAATTGCGCTAAATGTAAAACCAGCTGTCGGCAATAAAGACAGATTACAAAGGTGTTCGACAATTAAAATTTCTGCTCCCAAAAGTGTCGTATGTACAGGTCTGCTTTTTCCTGAGGTGCAATCTATATTATGAGAATCTATACCAACCAATTTAACATCGCAGTCTTTTAAATAACGGGCAGCTCCTTCGTTCAGATAAGGATGATTCTCGTAATATTTTTCAGTATTCCAATAACTGTCCCAACCGGTATGAATTAAAACAGCACGATTTCTAATTTCATAATTCTTCAACTGATTTTCGGTTATTTCAAGAGTTTCGGTAAAGGGCACTCTGATTACAATTGCTTCCAAATCTGTTAAATGTTCTAATCCGATTTCTGAAAGATCTTTTCCGTTTTCAAATCTATGAAAAGGACAGTCTAAATATGTTCCCGTATTGGTAACCATTTCTATTTTGCCAATTTGAAACTCAGTACCTTCTTCATAAATCTGCTTTGAGTTTTCTCTGCTCAAATAATCGCAAACAATTGGTGCAGGCAATCCTTTATACGTTATTAATCCATCCTCTATAGTATGACTTAGATCAATTAATAATTCTGTTCCAATTTTTTCATCAATTGGCTTTCTTTTATGGGCTTCGTTAAAAATCTCCTTATTCAGTATTTTAGTTTGTCCGACCATAAGCAGTCGTAAGTCCTCTACAATATAATCTGCAAGCTCTTTGTCTGAAATCGTGTCTCCTGAAATGTCAAGTCGGAAGTCTTCTCCTTTAATACTTCCTCCGTTTGTGAAATAAATTTCGAAATCAAATTTTACTCTTTTATCCATAATTAATTATCAGCTATTTAGTACTTGTAATGCCTCTTCACCAGATTTGTATAGTGGACTTTTTCACACCTATTACTTACAAATATATTGAAAAAGTCTAAGAAAAAATGAGACAAAAAAATAGAAAATTGTGCAAAAAACGGACCCGTTTTCTATACTTATAACCGCTATTTACTCGAAAGCAATAGCATTTACTATTATTTAGCTCAAGTTTCTAGTTGTGAAATGTAAAATGTAAAAAGGGAGTCTGAGAAATTATCCGTTTTTATACAACAACCAAACCTTAATGAACAGAATGCCTGAAAAAGCAAAAAAAAACAATACTGATTTCTATTTCAATAATTTAACATCTTACTTAGGAACCAAACATGAAGTTGTTGGTAATTACTGTACTTCGACAATTCTTACAAACTCTATTACTCGCAATGTTTATCTTAGAGAATAAACCCCTAAAACAAAACGCATCAAATTTCAAACTCACATCTCACAACTAGCAACTAGCAACTTGAATTATTTGGTATAATGCTCTAAAACAGGTATTTATACGTTGCGTGGGCTTGGATTCTTATTGTAATTTTATTCTTATAAACCAAAATAAAACACTACATAACGAGTTTGTAGTGAGTTGTATATCAACAACTAACCTATTTTACACTTATTGATTTTTGCCCAATAGATTTTTAATAAGCCCGCATTTCTTAACTGCCATTTCTAAAAAACCAATAAAGAAAGCGAACATACATTTTATTGAAATATAAAAAGCTGATCCTTTCTAAAGGTGTGTTACAAGATTAAAAGCCAAGCTATTGTTTATGGTTATTAGGCACAATTAGAATACCCCAATACCAATCACCTACGCCTATATTCTTTAAGAAAATTCCAGAAACAGTTGATTATTAGTTTATCCTAAACCGCTAGGTCGCATTTGCTATCTATCCGGTGCTTGTATAATTATATTTTTTATTAACCATTAAAAACAACAAACAATGAACCTAAAAGACAAACTTAACCAAATTGGCGAAAAGCCGGACATGATTCTTATTATTACAGATGAGCAACGTGCTACACAACATTTCCCACCGGGATGGGAGGAAAAAAATCTTCCTACCCTTACCTTTCTAAAAAAGAACGGATTTAGTTTTGACAGGGCTTTCTGCAACACCTGTATGTGTTCTCCGAGCCGTACGACTTTATTTACCGGAATCTATCCGGCCAAACATGGTGTAAGCCAAACCTTAACAGAAGGAGGTCTTTTATCTCCGCAAGAACCAACACTTGATAATTCTCTGCCGAATCTCATGAATGTGCTTTGGGCCGATGGCTATGACGTACAATACAGAGGTAAATGGCATATGAGTAAAGGAGTAGCACCAAATGGGACTAAAACGAATTACGAAGACTTAACAGCAGCAGACATTTCACTGTACGGTGCAATGGGCTGGGTGGCTCCGGATGCGGGTGAAGATGTTAACCCACTTAATTTTGGCGGCGGATATGCCAATCATGATGCAAGATATACCGCTGAAGCTATAAGATATCTAAAAGAAGTAAAGGCCAGAAGGGCGACAGGAGATCATAAACCCTATTGTCTTATTCTTTCACTGGTAAATCCGCATGATGTTTTGGCTTATCCGAACACAGCCGCTACTTCAGGATACCATCCGGATAGTTGGTCGAGTAGAGAAATTGGGCTTCCGGCTACCGTAGGTGAAAATTTACTTGAAAACAAAAAACCAATGGCGCAGGAGCAGATTTTGATTAATATGGCTTTCACTTTAGGCGCCATTGCTTCTCCTGAAGAAAAACTAAATTATATTAATTTTTATGGCAATTTGTTAAGTCATGTCGATAATGAACTTGGTTATTTTATTAAAGAATTATACAGAGAAGATGAAAACGGAAAGAGATTGGCAGATACGGCTATTGTAACGATGACATCTGATCATGGAGAAATGGGATTAGCTCATGGCGGCTTACGTCAGAAAACTTTTGTGGCTTACGAAGAAGCTTTGAGAATACCGCTGGTAATTTCAAATCCAATCCTGTTTAAAGATCGGGATCATAAACAATCAATGGCCTTAGCAACTTTAGCGGATATTCTTCCTACTTTTATTGAGATAGCCAATGTCGCCAACCCGCCAACTGGACTTGCAGGCACGAGTTTGTTGCCTATCATAGAAGACAACACGCCTGTTCAGCACAGTATTTTGTTTACTTACGACGACATTAAGGCGGGTTCTAACAGCACCTGGAACATTATAAGAGCGGCTAATCGCATTCGTTGTATCAGAACAGAAAAGTGGAAATTTGATTACTATTTTGATGCTGCTACAGCTTACTTTAAACAATATGAATTATATGATTTGGTAAATGATCCGTTGGAAATTACAAATTTGGCTTACGATCCTGCTTATAGCGAGATTAGAAGAGAACTTGAGGAGCAATTGCATCAACTTGAAGTAGAAAAACTTTGGGTAAATGCACCTAAAGATGTTTTTAGTACCACAACGTTCAACTAAAAAGCAACTCTTAGCGATTAGTTTGCCACAAATTGCACGAATTTTCACGAATTAGTTTTTTCTAATTCAATATTGTTATTCAATAATTGAATTCAGGCTAAAAACAAGATTTTAAGTAATACTAACAAACAAAAAGAAATCATGTCAGAAAATATAAATTTAGAGGTCAATACCGTAAAATATGCCGAATTCAGCTACCCCAGCGGTGGCGAAACCAGCATACAAGGTGTTAGAGGTGTAACAGGATCAGATCATGTGTACATCTCAGGCAGTTTAATAGGCCAAAATGAAATTGTTCAGGGATTAATTTACGAAGGGCCACTTAAAGGAAGTGGTACTGAAGGCAAATGGAATATTATTAATTTCCCCAGTACGCCAACAGCAACAGTAATCAACACGTCTTGTTACGGACCAAATAACGGACAAAACGGCGCTGTACAAATCGTAGGGTCTTATAAAATATCAGCTTCCAGTGGTAAAGCTCCGAGTGGGAATCTTGGTTTTTATTATGAAGGACCTGTTGATGGCTCCGGAGTCTGGATTCAGGTAATACCAAATGGAGGTAATACCAATAACGTATTCGTTCACAGTATAATGGGAGGCATAGCAGTTGGGAATTATGATGTTGATAACGACAAAAACGGATATGCTTTTTTATATGATGTTGCCACTAAAGAATATACAGATTTTAAAGTGCCCGATGCTTTAACGACTACCTTATATGGTATCTGGCACAACGGAGGTGATCATTATACTCTGGCCGGGGGCTACTCTACTGATGAAGCAGGGAAACTGAGTCAGGGTTTTCTGGCTGATTATGATTCCAAAACTAAGAAAACCAGCAATTTAAAATCATTTAGTTACAAAAACGAAACGGCTTTGTCAGTAATTAATCATTTTGAAGGGATTACTGCTGCCAAAGACAACGGCTATCATATGCCTGCCGACTGGGTTAGCGCAAATGATATGGGGGCATCGTTAGTGGCTGTAAAACGAAACCCTGATGGCTCTTTTGGAGATGCAACCTGGTCTGATATTGAGTTTCCGAACGCAAGCAGTACGACTGCCAATACCGCTTATCAGAATACTATCTTAGGCGTTTATACGGTCAAAGATGATTCGGGTTCAGTGACAGTTTCGTCTTATGTTGCCAGAGTCCATTTGTAAATACAGGGCAATAGTCCTCTAAATAATGATTTATTATAAAGCGGTTAAGTTGAAAGTTTTCAATCTTAACCGCTTTTTATTTTATAGCGGATAATAGGAGCGCTTATTTTTACGCGGATGACGCGGGTTTACTTTGTAAAGACACGGATAAAAACGGATTTTTTTTGCTTCTCTTCTTATCTTCTTTTCATATCCTTCTGTTACCATCCCAAATAATAAGTCGGGCTTAACCAGATTGGGCGATTCAGTCCGAAGTATTTTTGTAGCATTTTTTCGGCTTCACAAAAAGCGCCTTCTACCCATCCTTGTTGATCTGAATAGGCTTCTCCGATGATATGGATTTGTTCGTTGGCATCGGGTTTTCTCATGTATTCCATTACATTTTTTACAGAAAAGCCGGCTTTCCAGGCATGGTATCCTGCGCCAAAAGGGTCGTCTGTCCAATCTTTAAAATAGGTTACATAAGGGTCGGGTATAGTTACATCGGAACCATGCAATTCGCGAAGTTGATTTATTAATTCGTCTACCATCATTTTGGTGGCCTGAACGTCATCCAGTTCATGCAGTTCTTTTAATGATGCCGATTTGTTAGCTCTCACTTCAAAAAGTATTCTGTCATCGGAAAGGGCTTTCCAGAAGGTTTGGGTTACCATATCGCCATAACTTCCCAACAACATCGAATTGTCATTTTCAGAATCTGTTCCAAAATAATAACATTGTCTCATTGGCAAATCGGTGATAGAATGTCCTGAATCAATTCCCAACTCTTTCCACCACGGGTAATCAAAACCCATTAATATTTTAAAGGCAGGCGCCATAATTACAGAGCGGATATTTTCATTAAGAACCGAATTTTCATTCACATCAAAAAAGAAATTGTTCTGATCTAAAAGCTCCAAAGATTTTCTCGGCATACCCAGAACTATAGTGTTAGCGTACACTTTCCACTGTGTATTGGTTTTTAGATTTAGAAAAGTTAATTCGTATTTATGTGTTTGGCTTGAAGGATGTTCTTTTGTAAAAGTCAACAACTTATTTTCAGCCCAAATAGTCGCACCTTCATTATCTGTATACGAATTAGCCAATGCATAAGCAATACTGTCGTACCCTTCTTCAATAGTTTTGTAAACTGTTCCGGCAGAAAAATCACCCACCATATAAGGAAAAGCCTCAGCTGCATTCCAATTGATTGTATTGGAATAATAGCCTCCGGCATTCGCTAAAAAGGAGTATCCTTCTTCTGAAACCTGATCTTTAATCAAATTCCAGAATCCTAAATCATTTACTTTACGCCTGTAATAGGGAGTATCGGGGAAATTGTATATCAGCTTAGGTTTTATATCATCCCAATCTCTGCTGGTTAATTCAAAAGAATAATCATAAATTGAATCTCCTTTAATAATTTTATCTCCGTAATTCTGAACTACCCAGGGGTCTGCAACTAAAACATCATAAATAATTTTATTGAACAATTGATCTGAACTAAAACCCAAATCATCATCATTCAGGTAATATCGGGTGATTAGTTTATCACCTGCATCCTGAGCAACGTTCCAGGCATCTTGTTTGCAACGGTCTTTACGAAGATACATTAACAATTTTGACGGATCTCCCATAGGAAACGGGACCGGTGTCATTCTGTCATTGAGAACAGGAATACGTTTGGCCGGATCCGGCTCAGTAAGCGGGTAGCCTTCAATTAATGTGGTCACAATTTCCTGTGAAGTCAGGTAACGCATACCACCAAGTTCGCCCCAGAAATTCATTCCCGGCATAATAACCGATTCTAGTCTACCACCCAGTTTATTGTTCATATCAAAGATTTGGACTTCGCTGGCCGTATACTTTTTATCGGTTACTAAACGATAAGCGGTGTATAATCCGGAAGTTCCGGCTCCAATAACAGCTACTTCTATTTTTAAATCAGGACTCATTCCTGTATTTAAGGGTGTATTTTTGTTCATAAGAGTATATTTTTTAAAGTGCTCTAAAGAATTTGTGTCCAAGTTGGAAAGGCGTAATATCAAAATCGGTGTAGCCGTCGAGTACAAGATCTGACATGATTTTCCCTAAGAAAGGAGTGAATTTTGCCGCCCATCCGGTTGCGTACAGCACAATATTTTCGTGATTTGGCACATAACTCGGCGCAAAATCAATCAACAGTTCTTTATTTGGTATATTGCTCAAGGCAATAAGACAGGTTGAAGTGTATTCGGGTTCTGCATTTAATCCGGTCATGTGCTGCTTTACCCAATCTGAAGTATAACCGAGCTCCTGAGCATTTGGAATTAAGGTTCTGTCGTTTGGCTCCTCAATAGGATTTATAACAAAATCAGGCGCCACACGAATATAACCCGGGTGATCCCAATCGACTTCAGGGAAGCCGTAAAACTGATTTCCGTTTTGGCCTTCTGCGTTTTGGAATACAAACCAGGTTGGATATTGTATGTCCGGATCGGTTTTTTTAAAATAAGCCGAAGACATATTCCAATAGGTAGCTTCAATGTTAAAATTCAATAAATTAATAACACTATTAATATATGGTCCCGGAACCAAAGCCAGTTTCTCGGTAATGTAAGCCCCTTTTGGTGTAATAATCTCAAAGAGTTTCCCCAATTGATTGATTTTGATTACAGGAGAATTCTCTTCTAAGTGTACCGTTTCTTGTTTCTCACACAGTTCTAAATACGCTTCTATCGTCGCTTTAAAATTGATACTTGCCCCATCAGCCTGAAAAAGCCCCGTATATTCTTCAGGTAAGTTTCTAAAATGGTATTTTTCTTCAATCTCCTTTGAAGTCAATGAAGTATAGGGAACGTTTAAAGCTTTTAGTGCTTCTTCGGCTTCCGCGATATTCCCCTCGGTGGATTGTACTGAGGGATCTCCAAACCAAAGTGTTCCAACCTTATCAAGCAATTGCTTGCCGGTTTCTTTTTCCAGTTCATCCCAATACGGTTGTGAGTCCAAAGCCATTTGCACCATATATTCATCCGGATACGGAATACGGAATTGGCGCGATACTCCCGCAGAGCTCCCGAGTTGATTGACAAAAGTGAATTGTTCTAATACTAAAGTCTTTGCTTGTCGCTTACCAAGATGATTCGCAGTGGCTAAGCCGATCGCTCCTCCTCCAATGACAATTACGTCGTAGTTTTCTCTAATCATTTGTTGTTTGTTTTATTTGTTATGGTTGTTTGTGCTATTGAATGGGTAGTACTCTATTTAGACTGTGCTTTTTTTGTAAGAATAGCATTGTTTAAAAAAGACATATTCAATCAAAAATAAAACTTTTATGAAGTCGAATTTAGCGTGTATATACCTGATTTTCTATTATTATGAATGAGTGTTTTGAACCTCAACCCAGTAATTGGTTAATGAGGAAAATGGCTTTAGCCAAACTTTCCGCAATATTCGGCTAAAGCCTTGTTGAATACCTAAATTACATCCCCCAGCTGAAGCTGGGGGCTATTGAAACTGGTTGTCATTCTTTACTCAATATTGGACCAAACCTTGTTCATTGTCTATATTACGCCACCCCAGCTGAAGCTGGGGACTATTGAAGATTGTGTTATTCTTGTATAGCGATGCCTTAACTTTATCTCTATTTTCATATAGATTTTCATATAGAAATTATAAACAACTTCTTTCTTTGATCACCCGACTTCTAAAAATCACACAGAAAGCCTTAAAAACAAAAAAACCACTCAATCGAGTGGTTTTTTACTAACTATAAATCTTGAATCATTATAATATCAGGGCCAAGAATCATGGTGTCTATTTTATCTTTAAAGGCCAAATGACATTTGTACTTTTTATCCAGAAAAATTTCCTTCACAAAAAAACCTTCTTCCTCTATTTTAGCATAATGATTCGTTACCTCAAAGGATTTTAAGGGAATCGAAAGTCCTTTTCCATTTGCTTTGATCACTGCTTCTTTTTGTGTCCAATACTCAAAAAAAGCAGCTCCGGAAGAATCTTCCTTAAGCGAGAGTCTATTCCATTCTTCTTTTGTCATTTGCGACTCAAATCCATCGAGGTCTATATTTTGGATTATTTCAATGTCTATTCCAACATCGCTTTTATCTGACAAAACACAAACGACAATTTCTCCTGAATGTGATATGTTAAACTTAGTAGTATCGTCATTTAGAAATGGTTTACTGTAAAGTGTATAACTAAGATCTGCTTCTGAGAAATTTTTACTCATTTTCTGAAGGCCATGGCGCAATAGCAATCTTCCCAGTAAGGAAAGCTGACTATCCTGCCAACGCCTGTATGCCAATATCTTTTTTTGAAAATCAGCTGAAAATCCATTTAGGTAATTCGTTATAAGGTGATGATGATTTTCTTCAGAAATGTAAGCGTATAAAATTTGAGTCATTTTTGTATTCGTATTTTATCTGTAACATTAATTGGCAATCTCAAACACTATTGCTTCAACAGCACCTGTGGCGGAGTTAATTACCCCAACATCTGTTTTCACTTCTGACATTCTTACCCAAACGCCTCCATAACAATCACCAAAACCAAATGAACCCCAGATCAGTTTATGCAATGTCCATTCGTTCTCTCTGTTTGGTGCTAAAAAATCTACCGAATCACTAAATTCCTGCGCAATAAATGCATTGTTTTGTAATGCCAGCTCCAGTGCCTCTTCCCATTCTTCATCGCTTGAAAATTTGCCTATAAAAACATCCTTTCCTTGAAATCCTCTCGCCACCTTTATCACAAATTTATCTTTATCGGCTTTCAATAAGTCCGGAAGATTGTATTCTGTGCCTTTGAAGATGACTTTTTTATTTTCAATAAAAGATGTCCATGGAATATTTTTAAGTATTAATTCATTTTCTTCCGGTGAAAATTTTCCGGCTTGAGCCAATTCCAACAAAATAGATAAGTTTCTTTTATCACCAAGCATTCTAACTCCCAGATGATCCGGAAGATAGATTCTGTCCATCATAAAGGCTCTGAATACTGCAGGTGTAACATTCATATCCATTGCTAAAACGATCAAACTGTGAATCACTTTATCTCCAAAGTATAAATTCCCGTTGGTTAGTACCAGCGAATTCATATCACCTGCATATGCTCCTCCATTTAATCCGAAACTGGATAGTTCTTCCTTAAACAGACGATCAAAAAAATCAAGGCTTACCTTTTTTTCAACGTCATCTTCCATATCTCCCATTTCCATAAATATGTTGACGGTGTCCTGTTTACCAAGCTGCTTGATAATTTGTTCGATTAGGAATCTCATATAAATTTGCAAGGTGTTCCTTCCTTTATAATCCGAAACTTTGTCTTTATTTACCAATTCGGGATGGTTATTTCTTATTAGCGATTCAAAACTTTGTATTTGCCATCCTCCAATTGAAGACCCTATATTGGCTTCTAAAACTTTAAATCCGTCCTCGGTAAAAGTCAAATCTAATCTACAGCCTATTTCGAGATCTTTTTTATGACATAACATGGCAAATTCTGCCATCATTTCATCTCCTCCGAAATAAAAATCAGCCAATTCCTTAATATTATCCTCAAAGTATAAAGTTGATATTTGTTTTAACAGGGCAGGAATTTTTATAGATAACTCAGTTAACTCCTGTGTCATTTGTTTGTTGATGAGCACCGGCCATCCGCTTACAGGGTATTTGTAACTTTTAAACACATCAGGAACCGAATCGTGATTGGTATTTATTCTTGCGGGAATATCTTTATTACCTTCAAATTCTGAAAATTTTTCAGAAAGGATGGTATATTCTTCAGTCGTATTTTTTATCATAAAAAGTGTTTTTATTTAAATATATGTTCATCAAATTGAAATAAAACAGGCAAAAGAACCTGCTTTTATATTTAGAATATTCCCCAATAAAGGAGATAGGTTGCTAATAATATGTTCGAAAAAATTACCGAGAAAACAACGCTTCTTGCATCGGTTTTTTTTATGGTAGCAATGTAATATACCAAAGTCAAAATCAGGCATACAAAAAAGATCAGTATCAACAGAAAGATGTAGTTGAAGGTTTCCGGCAGACCAAATGCCAAAATAAAATAGTTCTGCTCTGAGACTTTTAAAATTGCCATAAGCAAACATCCGAAAAGCGCTAAGCCAAAAATAGAAGTAATCGTTACCCCAATTCTTACTATTTTATCCTGAATCGTCGTGTATCTCTTTTTTATTAATTTTATAAGGTATGCAAAAATAAACCCGATCATTAATAATAATGCCGTTACTAATGGGAACAAAAAGATAGGATCTTGTTCTCCGAGACTTTTACCTGTGTTAGAAACACCTTTGTTTATTGTAATTCCGGTAACAAGTCTAACTTTATCGGCTTTATTAAAACTACTTAGATCCGGTTGCTGATTCGGGTTATCGATAAAACTTTCTACAACCTTGTATCCGATTTTTGTAAAACTGGGAACGTGGCCATACGTTTTGGCTTCGATATAATTGGCTTTAGGAAATCTTTGTGCTACTTTTTTTGCGTTATCCAGTGGGGTGATTGGGTCAAATTCGCCTGAAAAAACCAATACAGGATAGGCAGAGGACGAAAGATTTGCCAGATCAGAACCTTTTTTTGCAGCTACTGTACGATTACTGTTCCAGGCATCACATACTTTAAAATCGGATTTGTAGAATGAAATTCCTCCATTTAATCCCTCAAATTGTGCCGCATTGTTTTGATACTTTACAAAATCATTCTTAGGAAGCGTCTCATTACAACTCACACAATAATACACACCATAATCCATCGCCAGTAAGGTAGAGAAAGCGCTTACCAGATTTCCTAAAGATTCTCCTTTTCTTTCATGAAATTGGTAAATTAATAGCGGAATAACTTCTACTAACTTTTTATTGTACAGGGCTTGTTGAACCGCTACTTTAAAATCTTCGGCATTGTACGTAAATGTCCCAGAAGGTATTATTGTTTTATCGACAGTCACAGTAAGCGGATTTTTTTCTAAATCGGCGATTACTTCGTAGTATATTTTTTCTAGGTTAGGATATTGCTTGTCGTAGGTTTTGTCATTTTTACAGATTTTAAATACTTTCTGTAAGCTATTCATATAATTAGACGTATTGTCAACATAATAGGTCGAAATATCATAAACCGGAGAATCTAATAGTAATGACTTTACATCTCCTGCAAAATTATTTGCATATACCTGTGCCATATAGGTTCCGTAAGATACCCCATATACATTCCAGTTCTTGTATTTTAAAGCTGCTTTTAACGCGTGAAGATCATTGGCAACGGCCTGACTGTTATAGGCATCAAGGTTAATTCCTCTATTAATAAGGTCTTGCTTGCTGGACATTGCCGCATTTGTTTTTTGTCTTTCATCTTCTTCCTCGGATTGGTTCTTTGCCAGAATTTCTAAAAATTTCTTTCCTAATCCCCCATCCAGTCTTGGCTGCGAATATCCCGTTCCGCGAACATCAAACAATACGATATCATTGTTTTCACGTAGCGGATGATTAAGCCATAACCAGATATTATCAATACCACTTGCACCCGGGCCTCCCTGTATAAAAACTATTGCGTTTGAATCTTTTGCTGTTGAATTCTTTTTTAATACGGTTACTGCAATTTTTATTGTTTTACCATTATTTACTCCCCATGTTTCAGGAACTGTAAGATATCCCCAGCTAATTCTTTTTGGATCAGATTCTTTAAACTGAGGCATGAAAGCGGTTCTTTTCTCAAAAGTCACATTTTGGGCATTCAAATTCCCGATGAGTATTGCAAATAAAAAAGAAATCGTAATAATTGTTTTTCTTAATTTCATAATGGTTGTGTTATATTTTTTCTGGTATTTGTTCAAGTCTAAAAATTGAATCCTATGTCTATCATTCTTTCTTTTTCAATCGCTAATTCTATGTCTATTGCTTCTAAAGACTGGTTCGCGTTTTCGACAATTTCCCGAAGTAATTTTTCATATTTTAATTGAATGAGCTCAATTGTTGCTGTTTCATACTTTGCTGTATTGTAACTTATTGTTCCCGAAACATTTCCTTTGTTTACGGCAAAGTTGATCAACAGAGGTAGTCTGCTATAAGAACTGTTTACCGGAGTTAAATTCAAATGCAGGTTCTCGTTGACTGCAATGTTTGTGTAACTAAACGAGGGGTTTTGCAATACCAACAGTACATCTAATCGCAATTTATTCTGCATGCTTTCAGGAAGATCCTGGTGCTCGTCTATCCTCAACAGATTTTGATGTGTTTTCTTTAATATTTCACTAAGACTATCGTTTGAGTTTATACGATTCCTTAAGGGTAAAGTTTTGACAAACATTCCTAACTGATTGTGCAGTTCAGAATGGGTTCTTCCCGAATTAACTGTTCCTACGCAAAAATCCTCTTCTTCATACATCTTGTGCATAAGCATACTAAAGGTGCCCACCAATAGGGAATGAAGAGATATGTTTTGCTGTTGCGCAAATTCATTTAATTCCGAAAATTTTATAGAGTCGTACACAAAATCATGATCGGTTCCCAGGTGTTTTTCTTCATAATCTTCCTTGTCAAAAGGGATGCTGTTTTTCCAGGTATGCCCTTCCAGGTATGTTTTCCAGAATTTTAAATTGGTCTCATTCGCATTTTTCTGCTGTTCCTTATGCCATACGACATAATCCTTGAACTGAAACTTCAGTTTGTGCTCCTGTACCGTATGTTGTTGCTCTATTTGCTGGTATTTGTTGACAAACTCATTTACCAAAATTTCCAAAGACCATCCATCCATAATGATATGATGTGTACAAAAAACCAAATACGAATCTCCGTTTTTCTGATGGAATAATGCCACTCTCAGCAGCGTTTCATTTTCTAAATCAAATGCTTTGTTTACATAATCCTGTATCGCTTTTATTCTCTCTTTTTCTTCATAGAAAAATTCATCAACTGCTACCTGCATTACCTCTTCAGAAGCAATTTTTTGATTTGGAATTCCTTCTATTTCAACAAAATTTGTTCGTATTACTTCATGCTTTTTTTGCAACTCTAAAAACACCTGATCTAATACCGCTTTTTTGATTTGACCTTGTATTTTAAATACAGCCGACATATTGTAGGATATCGATTTTTCTTTTAGTTGCGATGCCAGCCATATGTTGTATTGAGAAGAAGTAATTTCATAATACAAATGCTTTGCTAAAGGAACAATAGAAGTTGTTTGTACGGTTTCTTTTTTCTCCAGATACTTCGCTAATTTTTGCACGGTCGGATAATCAAAAATATCTTTTAAAGTTATTCTGTACTGTAATTTTTCGTTTATACTGTTTATTAATTTTACCGCATTTAAGGAGTGACCGCCAAGCTGGAAAAAATTATCAGTAATGCCAATTTCTACCTCTATTTCTAATATTTCTCCGTAAAACTTACAGAGCTTCTTTTCAATTTCTGTAGTTGGCCTTTCATCAGAATGCACTATTTTTTCCGGGGTAATTTTGGCCTGTGACAGTGCTTTTCTATCTACTTTTTTATTAGGTGTTAACGGAAATTCATCTAAAGAAAACAATGCATGCGGAATCATATATTCCGGCAATTCTTCTCTTAATGCATCAATGATTGCATCGGCATTAAATGTATCGGTTTCTGCAATTATATACCCAATTAACACCGCTTCCTGCCCTGCCTTTTGCTGTGCAATGACTATGGCTTGTTTAATATTTTTTATTTGGTTTAGCTTTGTTTCTATATCCCCAAGCTCAATGCGATATCCTCTTATTTTTACCTGATTATCGTTGCGTCCCAGAAATTCTATTTCTCCTTTTTCATTCCATTTTCCTAAGTCACCTGTATTATACATTCTTTCGTTTTCCTTAAATACACTTGGAATGAATTTTTCGTTGGTCAACTCTTCGTTTTTAAAATAGCCCTGCGCTAATCCATCACCACCGATATAAATAGTTCCAACACTCCCAACAGGCAGTAATTGCATACAATCATCAAGAATATACAATTGCGTATTGTGAATAGGCTTACCGATATTTGAGGCCTCATTTGGCTGAGTTATTTTTTTGCAGCTGGACCAGATTGTAGTTTCTGTTGGCCCGTACATGTTCCATAATTCAGCATTAGTTTCTATTAGTTTTTCGGCTAATGTTTCACTTAACAGATCGCCTCCGCATAAAATTTTGAGCGTTTTATTTCCTTTCCAGCCTGCATTGTAAAGCATTTGAAAAAAACTTGGTGTCGCCTGAATCATGGTTGGTTTTAATTCACCCAGCTTTGCAACAATAGCTAAAGGATCAGCTAAAAGTTCCTGGCTTGCCATGTATAATTTAGCTCCCGAAATTAAGGGTACAAAAAATTCAAGGATCGAGATATCGAAGGATTGAGTGGTTACCGAAAACAGATAATCCTGTTCTTCAACTTTAGGTTTATGCTGTATGCTAATTAAAAAATTCAACAATGAGCTGTGGCTTATCGCTACTCCCTTGGGGTTACCTGTAGAGCCCGAAGTATAGATGATATAGGCCGTAGACGCAGCCGATATTTTTTCCGGTTCGGTTTGTTCTAAAGCAGTTTCTTCCTTTATAATAACTTCAATATCTATAACTCTGTCCTCCAGATTCAGAATGTGTTTTAGATTTTGGGTTGCTATAATTTGTTGTACGCCACTATGTGCGACAATATACTCTAAACGCTCTTTTGGAAAAGAAGGATCTAACGGAATATAAGCATTACCTGATTTTACTATTCCCAGTAAAGTCGCAACCAGATTAGCCGAACGATCCATTAAAACCGCAACAGGAGCAGTATTCTGCTCTTTGTTAATTTTCTGCAAATAGATTGCTATTTTGTTTGATAGCGCATCCAACTCGCTATACGTATATTCTCTTTGCTCATCTACTATTGCAATTTTACCCGGATTTTTGCTTACCTGTTCCCTAAAAAGAGTAATAAAAGTAGCCTCGTCAGAATAACTGAATTGTGTTTTATTGAAGTCTTCTACCAGCTCTTTTTTTTCTGATTCTGTAAGGTACTGGTATTTTGAAAGCAATTCAGCCGGGTTAGAAATGACAGCCGTAAGCAAGGTTTCAAAGTGAGTTACCAATTTTAAACTATCCGATTCACTAAAATAGTTGACATTATAATCAAAGTCAATTTTAACATCTTCCGACGCATCAAATTCCCGAATGTAGATAGCCAGAGCAACACGTTCTGATTGGTGGGACAAGGGTACTACTGTCGTCTCTGAATTGGCAAAATGATCGGCATAATTTTGCTTTTCGTACGATAAAGTCATATTAAAAAGTCGGTCCTTTTCCTGAAACAACTCGAGCTCTTTAATCAGTTTTCCTAAAGGAAATCGCTGATGACGATAATCTTGTCGCAATTGTTGCTTGATGTTTTTTACCAGATCCCCGAAATTATCCTCAAAATCAAATTGAATTCGCAGCGGCGATACTCCCATGAATAATCCTACTGTTTTTTTGAATATCGATTTTCCTCTGTTTAATACTGGAAGCCCTATTGCAAAATCTTTATTCTGATGTTTTCTGCCAAAATAAAGATACAGTACTCCTAAAATCACATGAAATGTGGTTGCTCCCAACTCTTTACCAACTTGCTCTAATTGGTTGTAAACAGCACGTTTGACTATTATTTCTTTTCTTTTACTCTGGTTGGGTTTGTTGTTTTGTTCTATTCTTTCGAATAATCTTTCAGGAAGTTTTTCGAATTTTTCTTTCCAATACAACTTATTTTCTTCATAATCAACTGATACTGCATACGCGCTATCGTCTTTAATAAAGTCCTTATAGGTAAAAGGGTATTCTGTTACAACTTTGCCGAATGTTGAAAGTTCATTGTAGTTTTTTACTAATCTTTGAAACATTAAGGAGGTTCCCCATCCATCGGTTATGATATGATGATATACGGAAAATAAATAATGAAGCGTATCATTTACTTTTACGAGAATAAATTTATGCAGTACTTTTTTTTCATTTAACTGAAAAGGAATTTCAAAGGTGTTTTGCATAAATTCATTGGCCTCAGCATCTGCGTTTTTCTTTGCCGAAAAATCAACAAATTCTAATGTCATCACATGCTCCTCAATAGTCTGTATTCTTACCTCTGTATCCAACAGATCGAGAAAACTTCTATAGGTATCATGTTGATTGATGAGCTCTATATAGGCCTGATTTAATACTTCGAAAACAATAGATCCCTTAATTATTATTTTTGCTCCTATATTATAAATAGGATCTTCAGGATACATAAGTTGCTCAAAATAAACATCTTGTTGTGGAAGTGTGAGTTTCATTTTTTTTAATATTAAAACAATTATAGGAACCAATTCTCTGTCTTCTTCGTTGATTTGAAGTCTCTAAAAATGCCTTATTAGCCCTCTTATTCAGACAGAAAAACGTTAAACCCAAAGATTTTCAGTTAGTTCTTCTTTTGTAGTTGTTTTTAAATCTCTGACAATTTTTCCGTAATCAAATTTTACAATTCGGTCTGCAAGATGAAAGTAAGCATCATCATGTGTCACCGCTATTATTGTTTTTCCTTCTTCTTTAAGTTTTGGTATTAATTGTTCGTAGAAGTATTTTCTAAAATGAGGGTCCTGATCGGCTGCCCATTCGTCAAGCACCAGTATTGGTTTTTTCTCGAGTAAAGCAAAAATGAGCGACATTCGTTTGCTCTGCCCTTTAGAGAATCTTCTTCTGGCGGATTCTTCTTTGTCATTTTCAACAATTCCGTTTAGTTGCATTGTTTTTAACAAGTCAGCATATTCCTCGTTATTTTCAAGTTTGTAATCATCGTAGTTATGAGAGAACAGGTGATTGTCTGTAAATACAGCCGAAATTAAACTTTGCGTTATTTCAGTAACGTCTTCTTTTTCTACTCCGTTCATTAACATAGATCCTCCGGTAGGTTTATATAAACCGGTAAGTAAATTGATAAAAGTACTTTTACCCGATCCGTTACCTCCTACTATAAAGATGGTTTCGCCTTGTTGTATATCGAAATTTATTGGGCCTGAAGTAAAGGATGCCGCTTCTTCATTTTCGTTATGATAGGAAAATGTAATGTCGTTAAAACTTAACGATTGAAAGTCATTCTTTTCTTTGATCTTAGAATGATAGGCATCATCGACAATTTCGAAGTCGTTAATAAACTTTTTTATTCTTGCATTGGCTACCATAAATCGGGTATACAGTTGTTGCAAATTGATCAGGTTATTGATTGGCCCGGATATAAATAATATGATCACTACATAAGAGATCACATCTGCTCTTGACAGCAATCCCAATCCTGGAAGAACAAAAAGAATTACGGCTACTACAAAATACAATCCGTACTGACTTATCAAATTGATAGACAAAAAGATATAGTTGATTTTAAAATCCAACTCCATAGCTTGATCTCTATTGGGAATCAGAAAATTATTCATCAGGCTTTCTCTTCTGAAAAAACTTAGTTTTAATTCTTTAAATCCTTTCATCACATCGTCTACATACTTGTAATAATTCTCATTGTATCCTCTTAATTGTGATACTTGTTTGGACATAGAATTCATGACTAAAAAATAGCATCCGGCAACCAGAACAATAAGCGCGATCACAATTAAAGCGGAAATTGTTGAAAGTGTAAACATATAAATCATACACAAAACCAGCATTAATAATGAATTTACGGTATGCGTTACAGTATAGGGTAAAAGCGAAAAAGTACGCAAATCTTCTACTGCGGTAAAAAAACGCTGGGACCCCAGTTTCTCAAGCCTTTGCAGTGGTGCTTTTAAGATCTGCGAAAAAATATGTTTTTCGTTGGCATAAAGCAGTTTAAAGGAAAATTTATTGAGTCTTTTTTGAAAAATAACATTCAATAAATAATTGTAAACTATTATCGAGACAAAAGCGATCCCCATATAATCCTTAGTAAAACGCTCATTTCCGGCCATTATATTATTAATAATATAGACTATACCAAAGCTTAAAACGGTATTTGGAATGGCATACAATAGCAGATAAACTATCTCTTTAGGTTTTAATTTTAACATTTTTAAATCTGTTTTAATCTTAATTATTAAATTGTTAACTGTCCGTAATTAGCACCTTTTATTAGTATGCTTGCTATTTCTTCGGGGTGATCGTGTATAAAAAAATGATTCCCCGGTAAAATTTGGCTTTTAAAATTGGCTGTGGTGTACTTTTTCCAATTGTCGATGCGATGAGCCCTTTTTTCACTATCTCCCATTATGGCATGTATGGGGCAATCTATTTTAGTATTTTGCTCTATAAATCCACCTGTTTCGAGTACCTGAAAATCTGCTCTGATAATCGGACTAAAAAAATCAAACAATTCCTGATTTTCAAGAACTTCCTCAGGAATTCCGCCCAATTCTCTAAGCACTGTTTTAAATTCCGGATCCGGTAAGGTGTATCGGTCTTTTTTTATTTTGGTATCATTCTCTTCAAATACTTTCAGTCCCGGTCCGGCATTACCGGTGACTATCAATTGTAACGGGGCATCCTTTTCCTGTTCCATTTCCCTGACTACTGAGAATCCTAATGTGGCTCCCATACTATGTCCGTAAATGATGTAAGGCTCCTTATTCCTTAAATTTTTTATTTGTTTTACGTAATCCTGTATCGCCTCTTTTTTATTTAATAGGAGGTTTTCATTGTATCTTTTTCCCCTGCCCGGAAGTTCTAAAGCGTAAACACTGAAATCTTTAGCCTTTAATTTTTTTTTCAAAAAATCATAGGAATAACAATTTCCGCCGGCAAAATGGAGTAAAAATAATTGCATGTGATTGTGTTTTTTAAGCATTTAATAACTAAATCTTTTACTTTTTATCTAACCCTGTCGTTTTCGGACTCTCCTGTTGCTGTATTTTTGTACGTTATTTTTTTAAGCTTTCCAAAATTATAAGACAAGGCAACTCTAACATAACTTGTATTGTACTCTCGATTATAATATATTTGAGTTTCACCTACATTATAATCACCGGAAGCTATGATGGAATGAAATATATCATTGGCAATTAATCGGCATCGTAATGATTTATCAAAGAAGCTTTTTTCTAAACCAATAGTTACATTGTATCTGCTTTTATCATAGTATAGTCCATAATATTTTTCGCCCAGATACCAGGCTAAGACCTCGATATTAAATAAATTTTGAACTCTAATTGTGTTGTTCGTATACAAATAGATTTGTGGTTTTGCAGACATTATTTGAAAATTAAACTGATCATCGATTAAATCAGTATAACGAAGACTTATATTGTTTGTAGAAGTCAGCCATTTATTAGAAATACTTTTCGAAACTGTTAAAAAGTAATTATGTCTTTCTTTTAAATTAATTCCTTTTAAAACATAACTGTTAGCATCGCTACCTCTTAATGCAGCTGCATCGATTGGATTGGTTGTATAGTCATAACCAATTTTGAAACCGTAACTATTATAGTTAGTACTCATTTCTAAAGAATGAGTTTTTTCAGGTACTAAATCCGGATTACCCTGAATAGATGTAAATTGATCCTGATATACGATATTAGGATTAAGTGATCTGTAGGGTACTCTGGTTATTCTTGAAGAGTAAGATGTATTTAAACTTATTTTATCTGATAGTTTTACATTTAACGAAGCATTTGGGAAGACATTCCAATACGTTTTTTTTATTAGATCCTGTGCTTGTTGTGACTCTACTGTTAATGAAAAATCGGTGTATTCTGTTCTTGCTCCTATACCATAAGAAATTTTATCATTAAACTTCCCTCTAAAATTCAAATAGGCCGCCGTAATATTTTCTACATATTTGAAGTCATTTGAAAGAGAAGGGTCAAGCGTAAAATCCTTACCATCATCGGAACTAAAAAAACCTAAAACAGATTTGTTGTCCACATAACTGATTTTAGCACCCGCTTCCCATATAGTACCGCTACTGAATACTTTAGTATAATCTATTTGACTACTTGAAATAAATATTTTATGATCTATTTCGTTTTTAAGAACCTCTGACGAATTAGTGTTTCCTTCACTTTTTGCAAATATAATATCGTCAATATTATATTTATAACCGGAAGATTGCGTACCAATAAAAAGTGAAGATCCCAATGTGTCCAGAACTGAATTATAATTTAATGATATCGAATTATTATAAGTTCCGTTATTTTTTCTAATATCACTCGTATATAACCCCACACCGGAATTGTTTGTAATCTTATTAACACTTTCCTGATTTCCTCCTAATTTTTCAAGATAGCCGCTATATTCTGCAGAGATGTAGTTTTTATCATTGATATCGTATTGCATTCCTACTCCGTAATTAGAATAGTTATCTAAGTTCCTGTTAAATTCTGTTTTTAAGTCAGAAATCAAAAAGTCTGCCTGAGCATCTCTTTTTCTTGTAGTCTTTAATATTTCACGGTCCCTCCCCAACTGAATAGAATAGTTACCCAATAAAGAAAGTTTACCCGATTTATAATTTAAGTTAGAGCTTGTAAAAGTGTTGAATCCGGCAAAATCTGAATAAGAAACATTCTGATTTACTAAGCCTTTATACCCTGCATCGGTATTTCTTTTTGTTCTAATATTCACAACAGCATTTCCTTCTGCATCGTATCTGGCAGAAGGATTGGATATAATTTCTATTTTATCTATCTGAGAGACCGCTATAGCAGAAAATTGCTCGCTGGTAATTTTTACGCCATTTAAATAAATTACTGCCTGACCTCTACCAAAAACTGAAACTCCACTTGCATCTACAATTAGACTTGGTGATTTACTCAATATTTCATTGAGAGAGTTACTGGCCGCAAGCACCGTATTGGCAACCTTAACTTCCAGTGTTCCGTCTGCTTTTTGTTTAACCAAAGGAGTTTTTGAACTCACTGTTACTTCATTAAGCTTAAGAGCGCCGTCTTTTACCTTAATGTTTCCCAATTCAATATTAGCTTTACCTTGATTTTTGACATTTATAAAAGTATCGACAAACTCTATTGAAGATAGTTTAATAATTACCTCTTCACTGTTTATGTCCGTTAGTAACAATTTCCCATCTAAGAAACTACTCCCTTTGATAATTGTAGAATCAATTACCGAAAGTGCTACTACATTTCCGAAAGCCGGTTCATTTTTTGAATTAAGAACTGTACCTGATATCGATTTGATTGCTTGCGAATTAGCGCTTAGTGATAAGAAAAAAAATACTGTGATTATTGTTCCTTTAAATAAATTCATTTTAAATTTTGCGTTTTATTGTTGATACTGCCGAAATGCTTTTTTATCTATAGCTTTTTATAAAATTTTGACTTCAGATACCTCATTTTTATTTTCATTTTTAAGGTCTCCTTTTAGATTGAATTTAACAATATTGTCTAAATAGTGAAGACGATCATAACTGTTTACAAAAGCCATATCGAGCTTGGCAATTATCTTCATCGTAGCTTCATTCTGAAAATTAAAATTATGCTCCTCTTCCGATTCACTTTGTCCAATTCTATATAAATTTAACCCGACGTTCATAGAATTTTTCTTTATTTGCTCTAGCTTTTGAACAAGCTCATGATCTTCAATTTTCTCAAGATAAATATCATTTTTCAGAAAAGAAGATACAATTTCACCAAATGAAAAACCTTTCTCTATATTGAGATGATAGGTTTTAAGGGAGCTAATATTAGTTAGGGCCATTTCTACAATTAAACCTGCCAAATGATCAACAGGAGTAAAAATGATTCCCGGATACCATTTCAGAATTTCATTTGAGTAATACCCCATGTCATGAAAATATTTTAACTTAAGGCTCATTAAATTTTTACTTAAATCCGAAGAAGTAAATCCATCCTCATATCTTCCTCCTACGTTTGGAATACGGAATACCTTTGCATTATTTTTAAAATTATCTTTAAGATACTCTTCTGCCAATAATTTTGAAGAAGCGTGAATTAAGCCACTTGTCTCCTGACCGACATTTAAATCTGTTTCATAGAAATTTTTAATTTCTTTTGGCATTGTTTGACCTACTATTCCTATCGTTGAGATAAAATTGAAGTTTTGAACGTTATTGGCATTTGCCCAATCGATGCAATTTTTGGTTCCTATGAAATTGATATGATCTTCAGCTTTGTATTGACTGACAAAAGATGGTGAACCTGCCACATGAAAAACAGTATCAACATTTGCAAGTAAATCGTTTTGTTCAACCCCAAAATTGGTTAATGCTAAATCTCCTTTGACAATTTGAATTCTTGAACTATGTTGAATTTTAAAATTCTGATTCAATATCGTCCAAAATTTATCATGCACCGAATTGTTATCGTCTCCTCTTACTAAGCATACAATTTGAGCGTTAGTATTCTTAAGTAAATACTCTGTCAAAAATGAGCCGACTAAACCTGTAGCACCTGTGACTACTATTTTTTTCGGTATAATTTTGCTGTACTCTTCAACTTCGATCTTTTTGTTTAACAGTTCGTAATCATTCTTCCTGATTTCATCATCAGTCACATTAACAACCTCTTTCTTCACCGTTTTAACTAAATCCTTAGCATTTATCTGATTCAAAATAAATTGAGACAATCCTTTGATAGTGGTATGATTGTACATTTCTTCATAAGAAATCTTAACTCCATTAATTTTACTTTCCACCTCACTCATCATATCTAATGCTGTAAGAGATGTTCCACCTAAATCAAAAAAATCATCCTCTACTTCAATTGCTGTGGTTTCCAGTATTTCACACCAAACCTCTTTGACAATCTCTGTAACTTGCGATAGTTCATATTTTGTTATTCCTGTAACAATAGTTGAACTCACTTTTTCCTGAACAATTTGTTTTGTCTCCGGCCAAAATCTTTTTAAATCAAAATAAGGAAGCTCTGAATCATGAAACAACGGATTAATTTTACTTTTAAGAGCACTGGCTCCCGCTATTACTATTTCGCTGTAAAGCTTAAAACGTTGCAAATCGGTTAGTGTACCGCTTATATTTACTACCTCTAACTTTAAATCATCGAATCGATCAGGATTTTTATTTGAAAAATCCAGCAGTATTACTTTATCTGAGGAATTGGCTGTCTCTAAATATTTTTTGAATGCTTCTTCATCGAAAAAATTATCATTAGTAATGTATAATTCAGGATTAGAAAGGAGTTCAAGAGGAGTTATTTTTTTATTTATCAACTGTTCGATAATACCTTCTCCTTTTCTGGTAATAAAATTTATTTTTTTATTCAGATTAGCTATCAGATATTTATATAAAACAAACTGAAAAAGTACAGTAAGAACTTTTTTATTCGTTATCGCATCTATTGAATAGGCTATGTTTTTATCCCATTGCAGGCTAATCAATTCATTTTCCTCGAGTATCGTCGTAATTATCTCTCTGTTATACTCTAATACATCCAAATCAAGAATATAAAAAACAGCATTTTTAGAAGTACTCTTTTCATCTGCTTTTAAATCGTTCTTCAGTGCATCCAACGAAGAGAAAACATAGGCCTGATTTTTGTCTTTTAACTGAAACAAACGATTTGTTTTATGGCAAAATTGACTTATTTGCTCTAAGTTTAAATTTTCAACCTTTGTTAAAATTTGCTTTTTTAAATTATCGAATCTTTCCTTAGTGTCCTCGCTGATTTGCAGATAGAAAAATTCTTGATTATTAGGCTGTCTTATTATTTCTTTTTGGGAAACCACCAGGTGTACATTGGTCCCTGTCAATCCGAAACTGCTAACGCCACCTGTTCGTTCTCCATTTGTACTTTCCCAACGACCAGTAGTATCCTGAATTTTAACCGGACTATTTTCGGTATTGAGGTGTTTATTTAATTTTTTGAAGTTCGCCTGTACAGGCAGAACTTTATTGTTTAAGGCGGCTACTAAACGAATTAAACCCGCTAACCCGCTTAAATAATCTAAATGCCCTACCTGTCCCTTAAATGAGCTTATGGAGCAAAGTGCGTTGAATTGATTATCTTCTAAAAAAGCAGCTTTCAGTCCCTCAAATTCTATAGGATCCCCCAGAATTGTTCCCGTTCCGTGGGCTTCAATAAATTTAATCTCATTGGAAGAAACCTGGGCATTATGCCATGCTTTTATAATTACATCTTTCTGAGCATCTGAACTTGGAGCTGTTAAACTTGAAATTCTGGCTCCTCCATGATTTATACCACTTCCTTTAATAATAGCATAAATTGGATCTTTATCTCTTTCTGCATCCTTTAGACGTTTCAGCACAATACAAACTGCCCCCTCCCCATTCATTAACCCATCTGCATCCTCATCAAAGGGCTTACAATGCTGTTTTTTGGAAACCACAGTTGATTCATCAGCAGCTTCTTTAGTAATTGCGCTAAATTTTACACCTCCAACTAAAGCCTTGTCACATTCATTAAAATTTAAACTGTGGATTGCATTGTTTACAGCAACCAAAGAAGAAGAACAAGTGGTGTCAACAGCTATAACCGGTCCACGCAGATCCAGAAAATTTGCTAATCTGGTTCCTTCAATTCCAAATAAGGCATCAAATTCATTAAAAGATAATTCTGAAAAATTAGAATAGGCAGATTTAGATGCTGTGTAAAAAATCCCTGTATTAGAGCCTTTTAAATCCTCTTCTACATATCCGGCATCATAAAATGATCTTAGAGCATGCAATAAAAATAATCGGTGCTCAGGAAACATTTTTATGGCTTCGCGTTCAGTGGTTCCAAAATATTTATTATCAAACTGGTCTATATGAGGCAGGTACCCGCCTTTAGACATTTCTAAATTCCCAAATCTATTGTAAATATCTTCTAAACGATTAGACGACAAATGATCTATATATGTTTTACTGTCTGTAAGAGACGCTGTTAAATCTTTCCAGTTTTTAATCCCGGGAAATTCAAAAGACATTCCAATTATTGCTATTGATTCTTGCATAATTTATTGAATTATAATTTAATACCAGAAGATAAAATCTAAAAACTCATTGTTTTTACAACTTCCTCTTCCTGATCTGTTTTAAGGTTTTTCTGGAGTATGAATGCTTGTTTTTTAATAGTCACATTATTAAACAATTCAACTATATTAATTAAAGTTTCAAATTCTTTCTGTAAATCATTTTGAAGTTTAACGACCATAATAGAGTTACCTCCTATTTCAAAAAAATTATCATTTATTCCTATTTTGTTAACCTGCAGTAAATTTTTCCATATTTCAACCAATTTCCTCTCCACATCATTGCTTGGTGGCTCATAAGTATCGGCAAACAAATCATCTATTTCCGGTAATTTCAATGCGTCCTTATCTAACTTTCCATTAATGGTTAATGGTAAAGTTTCCCTGCTAAGTATCAAACTTGGCAACATATATTCCGGAAGATGAGCCGCTAAATATTCTATTGTACTTTCCTTGCTGTATCCCTCTAACGGAACAACAAAAGCTACAATTCGCTTATTTTCTTCATCACCAATTGTTAGTACTGCAGCATTTTTAACATAGCCTGAATTAAGAATAGCCAGTTCAATCTCTTCCAGTTCTATTCTAAATCCTCTTATTTTGACCTGAGAATCGCTTCTTCCTAAAAATTCGATGCTACCATCGGGTAACCAGCGCCCTAAATCACCGGTTCTGTATAATTTGGTTTCAGAATTATAAGGGTTATCAATAAATTTTTCTGAAGTTAAATCTGCTCTGTTTAAATAACCTAATGATACTCCTTCTCCCCCAATACAAATTTCACCGAATAAACCAATAGGGGTCAAATGGGTAGATTCCGGATAAAAAATATAAATCTGACGATTGTCAATTGGTTTCCCGATAGAAATAAAAGTGTTTAAGTCTTTTACTTCATGGTACGTAGCACAAACCGTAGTTTCGGTAGGACCATAAGTATTGTATGTTTTAATTTTGTCCCATATCCTGTCAATATATTTCGGTTTTAAAACATCTCCACCACTAATCAAAACCCTGAATTTGAAATTATAATTATCGTATACTTCATTAATATACTGGATAACAAAAGGGTTTGTACTTAACACAGTAACGTTGTGTTTTTCGCATAAATCCAATAAATGATTAATATCTTTTCTCGATTCATTCATTACCAATGAACCTCCGCTAATAAGTATTGGAAAAATCTCTTCAATTGAAGTATCAAATGATGTACTTGACTGCTGAACAATACAATCGTCAGCATTAATGCCGAAATAATTTTTAAATGTTAGTACATAATCAACTAATGATCTGTGTAAAATAGGCACTCCCTTAGGTTTTCCTGTTGAACCCGACGTATAAATAATATAAGCGGTATCATTTGAATTGACGTTTATTTCAAATTCCTCTTTATAGTCCTCTTTATGGTCTCTAAAATCCTGAAGAATTTGATCCTGAACAACTACTTTACAATTACTGTCTGCATAAATTAACTCTTTTCTCGAAGCAGAATAATCAATGTCTATTGGCAAATAAACACCTCCTGTTTTCAGAATTGCCAGAAAAGATATAAGCATCGCGCTATCATTATTCAACTCAACTCCAACTACATCTCCATTAGAGATTTCAAATTTTTCTTTTAAGAAATTGGCAAATTGGTTTATCTCTTTATCAAGTTGGCTATAGGTAAATGTGACCTTGCTATCTATAATCGCTTTATTCGATTGATGCTTACGAACACTCTCACTAAACAATTCCAATATGGTGTTCTGCGTGTAAGGTATGGATGGTTTATTAAAAACAGTTAAAATTTCATGTTCTTCTTCACGAGAAATAAGAGCGGTTTTATCTACTGTATTTTCAGAAGCATCGATATAACTTAAAATAATGTTATCAATAAAATTATGAATTCTTTCTAAGGTGAAATCATTCTTAAATTCTCTTTGCAAAGTATAATTTACCACAAACCTGTTTCCTGAAGCATTTACATCTACGTCAAAATAAGTGTTGGTTGTCTCGTGCGACTTAATATTCAAATAATTTTGAGTCGTTTTCTGGTCCTTTTTATCAACTACATTAGTTTCCAATTCATCATAAATATGAAAATCAACATAATTAAAAAGCACATTAACTAATTGTGATTGATTCCCTGCTGCTGCATTAGCCAGTTTATTAATTTCTAAAAAAGTCAAATCTTCATAACTTTTTAAACTAATTAATTTGTCATCAATACTTCTAAAATATTCTTTCCAGCTAATGTTGTCAATATCCTCCAGTTTGTTTCTAACCGGTATCGTATTCAAAAAACACCCTAATACTTTATCTCCATCTTCAAGTGAGGGACGATTATTGCCTACTAAACCAATCATAAAATCATTCTCAGTAGACAGCAATTTTATAGTGTATACCAATGCACCATAAATTAGAGTTTTTAGTGAAATATGATCTTCCTTGCATTTTTTCTGCAATTTTTCTTTAATAGCTACATCGTAACTTTTTGAAAATTGCTGGTAAGTAGCTTTAGTATTAAAAATGTTAAGGTTTTGAACACTTTTAATTTCATTACCCCAAAATTCGATATTTTTTTGACATTGCTTTTTAAACAACTCTTCAATGACAGCCTCTTTATTAGACATTTTTAGAGCATCTACATGATAATCAGGGTTGTTTGATACTTGTTTGTAAATCTGAAACAACTCCGTATAAAGAGAAGCAACACTCCATCCATCTAAAATAGAATGATGGAATTGAAACAATAACACTTCATTAAAAGGTGAAACAGTAAATAAATTAATTCGCCAAAGTGGCGCAGCCGTAACATCAAAAGGAACTTTACGTTCTGAAACCATAAAATCATTAACAAATACTTCCTGTTCTTTTGAATTTAGAGTTTGAATATCTGATTGAATGATTTTAAAATCAACTTCTTTTCGGACAATTTGAATTTCTTCGCTATAATTTACCAAATCAAAACCGGTTCTCAAAATAGCATGTTTAGCTACTAATTTTGATAAGGCTTGCTCAAATAACTGCAAATCAACTTTTGGAATCTGAAATACAAACTGATCATGATAAGTTCCATTCGTCGGATTAATTGACGACAACAAGACCATCCCTTTCTGAATATCATGCATCGGATAGATGTCTTCGATTAAGTCACTATCTTCAATTACATTTAATACCTCGTATTTTAATTTCTCAACTTTCTCAATGATTTGCGCGCTTAAACGATCATCCTGATTCGAAATCCCTTCCGTTTTAGCTATTAAGTTACTTAAAGCTTCTATCGTATTGTTTTCGTACAAATCTCCGATTGTAATTTTATTTTTAATCGCTTTATTAATCTTGCTGATCAGTCGTATAGAAACAATAGAATCACCTCCTATACGAAAGAAGTTATCGCGAATACTTACTTTATCTAATTTTAAAACTTCTTCCCAAATAGCTGCCAATTCTGATTCTATCTGATTTCTTGGTGCCTGAAATGATTCTGAAAACAAATCCCCCCGATTGGATTCAGGCAACAGTTTTCTATCGAGTTTACCACTCGACGTTAATGGAAAACTATCCATCTCGATTACCACCCCCGGTAGCATGTACTCCGGTAATCGCCCCTTTAAATAAGTAAATAACTCTTCTTGCTGGTATCCTTCTTTTGGGATCACATAAGCAACGAGATACTTTCTTGCAAGCTCTTCTCCCTTAACTAAAACAGCAACATTATCAACAGAGCCGGATTCTAATATTCTGGTTTCTATTTCTCCAAGCTCTATTCGATTACCTCTTATTTTTACCTGGTTATCGATCCTGCCCATATAAAGTATTTCGCCATTTGGTAGCCATTTAGCCAAATCTCCCGTGCGATATACTCGTTCTCCTTCCTTAAAAGGACTGGCAATAAATTTCTCAGCATTCAGCTCAGGTCTGTTCAGATAACCTTGAGCAACCTGTACGCCTTCTATTAGCAATTCGCCCGGAACTCCTATCGGTTGAAGTGACAGCTGCCTGTCAACTATATATATACTAGTGTTTGCAACCGGTTTACCTATAGTAACTCCTGACTCATTTGTGTCTACATTTGTTAAATCGATGTAAGTAACATCAATAGCCGCTTCAGTCGGGCCATATAAATTATGAATATGAACTCCTGGTAATTTCTGTTTAAACTCCTCTACCATAATACCCGGTAAGGCTTCTCCGCTGCAAACCACATGTTTTAAGCTCCTACACTTTTCTGCGTCTAACTCTTCAAGGAAAATTCCTAACATCGAAGGAACAAAGTGCATGATACTTATCTGGGAACGCGCTATCAAATCCTGAATATAGGACGGATCTTTATGCCCTTCGGGTTCTGCAAATACCAGGCAGGATCCTGTAATAGACGGCATTAAAAGTTCCCAGACCGATACGTCAAAAGTATAAGGTGTCTTTTGTAAAATTACATCCTCCGGACTAATTTTAAGATCATCACGCATCCATAATAATCTGTTGTAAAGCCCTGAGTGGTTATTTAATACCCCTTTTGGATTACCGGTCGACCCTGAGGTGTAAATAGCATAAGCCGTATTGCTTCCGGAAATGCTGATACCCTCAACTGTTTTTGCATAATTGTCTTTTTCGATTTCAAAAGTTTTCAGGAATTCATCATCTATGCAGAGTTTATATCCGCTGTCTGATTTGATGTATTCTAATCTCTCCTCAGGGTAACTTGTATCTACAGGAACATAAGCCCCACCTGCTTTTAAAATTCCTAATATTGCAACAAGCATATTGGAACTGCGCTCCAGTTTTATCCCTACTAAATCATTTGATTGAACAGCATGAAGTGTTCGAAGATAATTTGCTAATTGACTTGTAACCGTATCCAGTTCAGAATAACTTAATACAGTTTTGCTACAAGAAACTGCTGTTTTATTTGGAAATTTAGAAACTGTAACCTTGTACAGGTCTAATAAAGTGATTTCTTTCTCTTCCGGGAAAGTATTTATTTCAGCTGTTTTGCCAGAAATGTTTTCCTTATTTGCAGTAGAGAAAAGACTCTTTTGGTTTCTTCCAAAATCAGTTTCGGTAGCATTAAATCTATTAAAAATGATGTCTTTTTCATCATCGGTTATGCAGGCAATATCCCCTATTGCTTTATTAGCAGAATCAACAAAATAATGCACAACATTAGAATAATGTGTTGACAGATTTTGCATTAACTCTTCATCAAATTTATTGCTATTAAATTTAAATTGAATTTGTAAAGACTCCTTTGACGGTACTACAAGAATATTAAAATCATAATTTGTTTGCTCAAATACACCAACAGATTCAATTGTTATTTTTTCTTCAGTCCCAATATCAGATCCTGAAGCCGATACGGTTTCTTCTATCGGAAAATTTTCAAAAATCATTATATGATTAATCAAACTTGAATCTGATTCGCTTTGAGACTGAATTTTGGCTAAACTGACATAATGATGTGAATTGCTATCAATAGCTTCTTTTTGTATTTCTTCCAAAAGTTGTACAGGCGTACTTTCGTTTTCGTATTTGACTCTGACCGGAATTGTATTAATAAACAATCCTATCATATTCTCAACTCCGTTTAAATGCGCAGGTCGACCCGAAACTACTGATCCAAAAACAACGTCATTATCATTGCTATATTTTGATAAAAGTACTCCCCAGGCAGTTTGTAAGAATACATTTTGTGTAACCGATATTTTTTTACACAATTCATCTATTTGTTTAAATAACTTACCCTCTATTTTTAGTGCTACTATAGCATCTCTATACTCCTTATTCGCTTTTTGTTTAACGAACGGAATAGCGGCACTGTTACTATAATCCTGAAGTTGATTTTTCCAATAGGCAAAAGAATCGACTGTATTTACTTTTCTTAACCACTTAATATAATCTGAATAGGGTTTAGGTTTCGGGATATCAGCCGGAATACCTTGATTTATTGCTTTTAGTATTAGGTTAAAATCGCCGATTAATTTGCTCATACACCATCCGTCCATAAGAATATGGTGATGACTCCATATAAATTCAAATTGGTTGTTTCCTAAACTAAGCACTTTTAGGCGCATCAATGAATCATCAGACAAATTAAAGCCTTCTTCTCTGTCTTCAACCTTATACTTTTCGATATAATCTTCAAGACTACTTCCCTTTAAATTAGGATCTACCTCATCAAAGATAAAATTTGCCTTTACTTCTTTACGAACAATTTGCAAAGGAATATCCACCAGATCATTATTAAAATGAGTTCTCAATACGGAATGAGAATCAACTAATTTCTGATAGGCGTCAGCAATAACGTCAATTCCAATCTGACTTATTTTTAGTTTATAAGAAATCTGCTCAAAGTACAACGATTTAGAACTATTGGTTAACCAATGAAAATATATTCCCTTTTGTAAAGGAGATAACTCATATACATCTTCAATAGTACCATCTGAATTTATCAGTTCTAATTCTTTGCTTGTCAAATCAGAAAACGTTAAATCAGAAGGAGTCTTGCTGCTGTGTTTTTTACTTGAAACGTTTTGGATAAGATCAGTAAGATACTTTTTGTAAGCTGCCATTAAGGATATTATTTCTTCTCTGACAAAACTGGCCGTATCAAAAGTAACACTCATATACAATTTACCTGATACTATTGAACCTGATACATCAAGAAGAACACCATCTGTATTTTTCCCGGAAATATTCTGACCTATTGATTCATTAGAATAAACAAACTCGGCGTCATTATTATTTGATTTAAAAGAAGAATCAAAGTCACCCAGAAAATTAAACAGAACGGAAGGAGAAAAGGATAAATGATGGTAGGATTCATTTAAATATTTTAAAATTCCAAAACCAATTCCCTTATTAGGTATTTTTCTTAAATCGTCTTTCACCTTTGTTAAAACCTCAACGGCATCACTCGTATTAGTCAAATCTAACACTACAGGGTAAAAAGTACTGAACCATCCCACTGTTCTGCTGATATCTACTTTGTCAATGATTTCTTCTCTACCATGCCCTTCCATTTTTAAAATGGTTTGGTTGCAATTGAAGATCTCTTTTATTGCCAAACCAAGTCCGGCCAGCAAAACATCATTGATTTCGGTATTGTAAATTTGATGAAAATTAGTTTGCAGCAATTGTGTGCTTGTTTCATCTAAACTAAAGTCTATCTTTTCTTTGATTTGCTCTTTTCGTTTATCAAAACTCTTTATTGTAGCTATATTTTTCTCGCAAATTGCTTCCCAATACTTTGCTTCACTCAATACTTCGCTGCTGTAAGCATACTCTTTTTGAAGTAGAGCCCAGCGCTGAAAAGAGTCCGTTTTTAAAGGCAACTTAAACGTTTCATTTGCCAATCCTTGTTTGTATAGTGCAAAAAGATCTTCAATCAATATTCTCCATGAAACACCATCTACAACTAAATGATGTATTATAATGGCAATTCGATCTCCATCGTTGAGTTTAAAATGTGCCACTCTAATTAAAGATCCGCTACTGAGATTAAACGATGATTGAAGTTCTTCGGCTATCCCTTTTAATTTGTTCAATGGATCCTCCGAAGTCGTTAAATCGTATGTCGGAATTTGAAGGTCTATACTTTCAGAGGAACCATTAATTTGCTCCCATCCGTCATTGTTTTGATTAAAAGTTATTCTCAATGCGTCATGGTTTGTTAACATCATTATTAAACTTTGACGCAACAACTCTACATTGACCTGATTTTTACTTTTGAGTAAAATAGATTGGTTGAAATGGTGAGGCAGCTCAAAAGTTTCAAACAAATAATGTTGGATAGGCGTTAAATCTACCTTTCCAAAAACCTCTGACTGATCAATCTTTTGCACATCGGTTTTCAAAAGTGCTGCTAATTCTTTTAAAATTGGCGTTCTCAAAACATCTTCAACTTTTAATGCATATCCCATTTGTTTTAAACGTGATACGATTTGAATTGACTTTATAGAATCTCCCCCAACATTATAAAAACTATCATTGATACTAATTTTTTCCTTATTTAAAATGTCTTTACAGACATCTATAAGCGCTTTTTCTTCGATACTTTCAGCTTCTGCATAAAGAACATTGTTAGTTAACTCTGTTTGATCTGATAGTAATAATTCTTTTTTATTGGCCTTTCCACTAGCGTTCAACGGAATTTGCTCAATTTGTATAAATTGAGAAGGAATCATATAATTAGGCAACTTATCCATCAAAAAGTTTCTTAAATCGGATACGTTTTGCTCTTTTTGAGAAACAATATAGGCCACTAAACTTTTCTCTCCACCTGCAGTTTCTTTAGCCAGAACCACAGCGTTATCAATATCATTTTTAGATTTTAAATAATACTCTATCTCACCAAGTTCTATTCTAAAACCTCTTATTTTAACCTGATCATCAATTCTACCCAGGAAATTAATATTTCCGTCCTCTAACCATTCGGCTACGTCTCCGGTATCATAAATTAGCTCATTCTTTTTAAAAGGATTACTAATAAATTTTTCTTTCGTTAGTTTTTCATTATTAAGATAACCTCTTGCTAAACCGACTCCTGCAATATATAATCTGCCTTTAACTCCTTTTGGAACTATATTTCCATAAGAATCTAAAATTAAAATTTGCGTGTTATCAATAGGTTTTCCTATTGGTATTATCTGATCATTTCTTTTAATTCCGCAATCATAGTAAGTAACATCTATACTTGCTTCTGTTGGGCCATACAAATTCATTAATGAAACTTCCGGCAGCAAATCAAAAAACAAATCGCTGTCTGTTTTAGAAAGTGCTTCTCCGCTTGTAAAAACCTGTTTTAATGACTTTAGTTTGACTACCTCCTCAGGGAAATGAACTAAATACTCTAAAAAAGAAGACAGCATAGAAGGTACAAAGTGCATCACGGTGACTTTATTAGACGCGATAGTATCAATGATTGCGCTTGGTTCTTTTTCTTTGTCCGGCGCTAACAAACAAACTTTAGAGCCAAAAATACTCCACCAAAATAATTCCCATACGGAAACATCAAAAGTAAAAGTTGTTTTTTGCAGGATAACATCAGATTCATCAAGACTATAGGCCTTCTGCATCCAGATCAATCGGTTTATTAAAGAATGATTTTCTATCATTACTCCTTTAGGATTACCTGTTGTCCCAGAGGTATAAATAGTATAGAGTAAAGAATTAGGATTGCAATTTATTTCTAAATTATCTGTAGCATAGCATTCTGATTCTGTTTCGTATTCCTTTATAAAACTATCATCAATAACTAATTTACATTTTGAATTTTGTTCAATATACAATCTTCTCTCACTTGGATATTTTGGGTCTATTGGCACATAGGCTGCCCCGGCTTTTAAAATCCCATATATTGCCAGCATAAGAGTTTCTGATCTTTGCAACGCAACACCAACGATATCATCCGGAACTACATTATACTTTTCTCGCAAATAGGCTCCTAACTGATTCGATTTCGCATTTAACTCCTCATAGGTAATGATAGAATCATTTGCCATTACAGCAATTCCTTTTGGATTTTTTCTAACCTGTTCTTCAAACAATTCAACAACTGTTTTATCTTTTGGGTAGGGTACAGTAGTCGTATTAAATTCGTTTAACAATTCAATCTGCTCTGATTCCGATAAAAAAGTAATGTTTTTTAGTTCTATTTTCGGATTTTCAATTACAACTTCGCAAATTTTGATAAAGTGATTCATCAAAGAAGTAATGACTTCTCCGGTATATAAATCAACATTGTAATTGATATTTAAACTTAAGCTTCCTTCCTCTTCAATGAAAACAATTTCTAAGTCCAGTTTTGATTTTGACTCCCCTAAATTTTGGACTCCTTCTTTTCTTACTGCCTCTTTCTTTGTATTGTTCTCATTAAAATTCTGATAAACAAATAGTATATCAAATAGCAAATTCCTGCTAGGATCTGATTTAATATTTAAATCTTCAACTAAACAGTCAAAAGGATAATTTTCGTGCTCAAAAACAGACTGCACATTTGCTTTAATGCTTTTGTAATTGTCTATAAATGCAGCTTCCGGATCTAGTTTGGTTCTTAAAACCATCGTATTGATATAACATCCGATTTGATTCTGTAATTGATGATGACTTCTTCCGGCAATAGGAGTCCCCATTACGATATCAGTTTCATAGGTATATTTATACAATAAAACATTAAAAAGTGCATAATAAAGATTAAATGGCGTACTGTCATTTTCTTTGCAAAACAAATGCACCTTATCAGTCAATTCAGCAGGCAATAAAGTTCTTAAAATAGTACCATTGTACGATTTTATTTTTGGTCTGCCTGTAGTACCGGGCAGTTGTATTCTTGGTAAATCTCCTTCCAGATAGGTTTCAAAAAAAGAAATATGTCCGGATTGGTTTTTCTTAAGCTCTTTTATTTGCCATAGCGTAAAATCTTTATATTGAATGTCTAATTCAGAAATTTCCGGTAAATTTTCGTTGCTATATGATTCATAAAACGCCAAGGCATCTTTTATAATAATACCTTGTGACCATCCATCAGATATGATGTGATGCATATTGTAATAAAATATGTATCTGGCATCTGAAAGTTTAAATAAAATAGCTTTCAGCAAAGGTCCATTCTCTAAATCGAAGATTATCGAATTTTCAAATTGCACCATTTTTCTAAATTCCTCTTCCGAATCTTTACCGGTACTTAAATCAATAAATCTCAATTTAAAGTTACTATTCTCATAAGGCACTACTTTCTGAAAAACTTCCAGATCCTTTTGTATAAAAACGGTCCTAAGTATTTCATGTTTTTTAATAACTGAACCTATAGCCTTCTCAAACTTTTCTATATCTATTTCATTATTCAGATTAAAAGTCATCGGCATAGAATAAGCTAAAGAAGCTTCACTTTGCTGACTTAAAATCCACATTCTTTTCTGAGCATAAGATACAGGATACAAATCGGCTATATCAGCTGTATCGATTTCAGAATTTGTTTTTTGACTTTTTGCATTTAAATAATCGATTAAAGATTGTTTGTTCTCACGAATTTTATTTACCAAGTCCTCATTTATAGTGGGATTAGCAGAGAACATTTTTAATTTCCCATCCTTAACTTCAAGCAATATGCCTGCCTCGACAAGTTCGTTTACTAGATTATTCATTGCTTTTTGAAATTTTTATATATTGTTTTTAGATATATCATTATTTGCGTCTTTTGTCTTTGGACGTATTCCTTATGCGCACATTGACTTACAAAGTTTCTTGCGAATTATTTATTCAGATTGCCTACTGTGTAGCCTTATTCATTTTTTTAGATTTCATACGTTAGGTTACAATTCTATCTCCATCAAATTATCTTTATTTAATCGCAGTTCGTTTTCTTTGAGAGAATTCTCAACAACTACACTTAACTGCTGAATGGTAAGGTTATTAAACAGATCCCCTAAATTGATATTCGTTTCAAAATGTTTGTTTATTTCAGACAGTAATTTGATCGCTTTAATACTGTTCCCTCCCAATTCCAGAAAATTATCTTTTGTACTTATTTGTTCCCGGTTTAGTACTTTTTTCCAATAGTCAAGCAAAGACTCTTCTGTTTGATTAGTTGGTTTAACTATTTCCGTTTCTTTAGTAATAACTAATGATCCTAATAGTTTTGCTTTATCAATTTTGCCATTGGGAGTTAATGGTACTTTTTCTATATTACTTATTACGGCCGGAATCATATAGTGCGGAATTTTTTTAGCTATAAATTCCTTTAATTCATCGATATTGATTTGAATATCTGAATTTACCCATGCCACAATCTGATTATCATCTGCTGTGTTTCCTTCCTTAATTAAGACTATCGCTAAATTAACATCCTGATGTAATTCGAGTTGCTTTTGAATTTCTTCTAACTCAATTCTGTACCCATTAATTTTAACCTGATCATCTTTTCTACCCAAAAACTCTAATTCACCATTTTTAAGCCATTTAGCTATATCTCCGGTTTTATATAAAACTTCTTCTGTATTAAGAGGGTTTTTAACAAATTTTTCTGCGGTCAGTATTTCTTGGTTATGGTACCCTTTTGCTACTCCGGCTCCTCCGATATACATTTCTCCAAAATGGCCATTAGGAGACAATCTCATTTCTTCGTCAAAAATGTAGATTTTGCTTCCAATAATTGGTTTTCCAATTGTAGAAAATGCTTTTTCGTTTCTGTCATATTGGTGTACTGTACTCCAAACACTGCACTCGGTTGGTCCATATTCGTTAAACAAATTACATTTTTCAAGCGTTTGTGTATCATGAAAAAGATCTATTAAAGAAAGAGGACAGGTTTCGCCAGCCACGATAACCCCTTCTAAGCTATTCGCTTTATCTGCTAATTCCTCCAGTACTAATTTAAAATAAGACGGAATTGACAAAAGATGAGAAATTCTATTTTGTACGATATAATTGGTGATACCAACAACACTATCCAGCAAGTTTTTATTGCTTAAATGCAAAGTTCCTCCGCTGCATAAAGTTCCAAATATACCTGCTACAGAACTATCAAAAGCAATAGGTGACGTCAGTAAAAAAGAATTTAAATTACCATAAGTTAAAAATCTGGCATTGTTAGAATGTGCCAAGTTAGAATGTGTAATCATAACCCCTTTTGGTTTTCCGGTAGATCCCGACGTATAAATTACATAAGCCAGACTTTCAAAATCAATTTGCTTCTCTAAGTAATTTTTAGAATAACGATCTAAGTTATTTTTAAAATCCTCTAATTCTTCCTGATCTATAAGAACTTTGCAATTGGCATCTGATTCAATAAAAGCAATTCTGTCTTTTGGATATTCAATATCAATAGGCACATAGGCAGCACCTGCTTTTAATATTCCGAGAATAGCAATAATAGTCCATTCGTTTCGCTCCAGTTTAATCCCCACAAGATCATTAGACTCAATACCATGTTTCTGAATTAAAAAATGGGACAGTTGAGTTGAAACTTCATCTAATTGACTATAGGAAAGTTTAGTATCATTATATACTAAGGCATTTTTATTTGGGTTTAGAATCAGTTGTTCTCTAAATTTATCAACAACAGATACAATTTTACTCTTATCACGATTATCCTTACTAACAAATTCATTAATAAGTTTATATTTTTCCTCTTCTAAAAGAAAATCAACTTCTTTTATTTTTTGTTTAGGATTATCACCAATTACTTCCGTCAATTTTATAAAATGCAACATCAGGCGATCAATCATACTCCTGTCATAGATATCCTTATTGTATTTTATTCTGAACATTAAGCGTTCGTTCATTTCAAAAAAACCAAGCTCAACATCATATCTGGCATATCGATCTCCCAAACTTATGATTTGATTTTTCTCATTAGAATCCAGATTAATATCTTTTTGATTTTCATTCATTCTTTGATGAACCAAAATAAAATCGAAAACCGGGCTTCGGCTCAAATTCCTTTTAATATCCAGGTCTTCAACAATTTTATCAAAAGAATATAATTGATTCTCAAAATCATTTAATATTGATTTTTGGATTTTTTTATAACACTCGATAATGGTGTCAGTAGGACAAATCTCATTACGGATGGCAAGATTATTTACAAAACATCCGATCATGTTTTCAAACTGCAGGTGATCTCTTCCTGCCAAAGCTGTACCTACTACAATATCGTTTTTATTATTGTATCTGTGTATTAATATGTTCCAGACTGTCATTAAGGATATAAAAACACTTCCTCCCATATTTTTGCTAAAATCCCTTAATTTTTCCGTTTGAACTTTGTCAAAATAGGTATTCAGATATTCGCCATTGTACGTTTTTATGCCTGGTCTAACTTTTGAACTAGGCAATTCCAAAAGAGTTAACTCTCCGGATAATTTCTCTGACCAGTATTTTTTCTGCAATTCCAATTTGCTGTTTTCTGATTGCTGCCAAACCGAAAAGTCTTTATATTGGATAGGAAGATTTGGTAAACTTTCGTCACTATTGTTTAATAATGATTGATAAATACTAAAAGCATCATTAAATATAATATTCATAGAAAGTCCATCTGTAATTATGTGATGAATAATCATATAAATCAGATATTTATTCGCTTCAAGTTGAAACACACCTACCTTAAAAAGAGGTCCGTTTTCCAGATCAAAGTGAACAAAGAGCTCCTTTTTGAAAATAATCTCACGCGCTTTTTCTTCAGCATTTTCTACGCCTCTAAAGTCGTCATACTTAACTTTAACTTCTAAATCGTTTAAGATCCATTGTTTAATTTCGTCATTTTTATCATTTTTAAAAACGGTCTTTAATATATGATGCCTGTTCATTAGCTTCTGCACCACTTCTTCTATCAAAGAATAGTCTTCAATCTCAAAATCCAGAGCTATAGGAATGTGATAGGACAACGCACCCTCCGGACGTTGACACATAAGCCAAATTGATTTCTGGGCATCAGACAAAGGATAACATTCTGCCTCTTCTGCCAACGGAATTTCGGCATATTTTTTAGCGCTCCCTTCGTTTATAAGATTGACATGCGAAATAGCTGTTGTATTTGTAAAAAGGTCAATTAAACTAATCTCTTTCCCAAATTCTTTTTGGTACTCTGAAATGAGCTTAGTTGCTTTTAAACTATGTCCACCTAGATCAAAAAAATCATCGTTCATGCTAATTTCAGCACCTCCTAAGATTTTTGTCCAGATCTCAATTATTTTCTCTTCCATCTTATTTGATGGCTTTACTTTTATGCTTTCTGAAGCATTTTCATAATTTTCCCTCTGCTTTAAAAGAACCTTATCGATCTTACCACTTGCCTGTAAGGGCATTGAATCAATAAAGATAAATTTTGAAGGTATCATATATTGGGGCAGATCATTTTTCAAAATGGCTCTTAGCTCCTTAATTGTCGTATTTTTTTCAGCAGTTACATAGGCAACCAATTCTTTCTCTCCTTGTATTTCTTTTAACAATACTACTGCCTGGCTAATTTTTGATATCTGTTGTATATGATACTCTATTTCGCTTAGCTCTATTCTGTATCCTCTAAGTTTTATCTGATCGTCTTTACGCCCGAAATAATCGATTGTTCCGTCTTTCTTCCAACTTCCTAAATCTCCGGTTTTGTATATTATTTCGTTTTTATCTAGTGGATTTTGAATAAATTTTTGATTCGACAAATTTAAATCTCCTATATATCCCCTTGCCAATCCGGATCCGGCTATATGTATTTCTCCCACTATCCCAATTGGTTGAATTGCGCCATAGTCGTTAAGAATATAGACTTTTTCATTTGCTAAAGGGCTACCGATATTGAGTCTGCTACTTGAACCTATATTCAAATAAGTACTCCAAATAGTGGTTTCTGTAGGCCCGTATACATTTACTACGGACAGCTCTTTATTTTCTTTAAAATTCTGGTAATATTCTGCCGGAAATGGCTCACCTCCCACTATTAGACAACGAAGTGATTCCGGTTTATTTTCAATTAAATCACTATACAATTGCTTTATTCTTGAAGGCGTCAACTGCAATACTTCAATTTCAGATAGTCTAACTCTTTCCATAAAAAGTTTCACATCTAATATTTCTTTATCATCAAATACAATCAACTGTTTTCCTAAACATAGCGTTCCTAAAAGTTCAAGAATTGAAATATCAAAAGATATATTAGTTGTTGCTCCTACAATATTGTACTTATTGTATCCTAACTGCGTGTCTATTTTATCAAAAAAAGAAGCAACATTTCTGTGTTCGATCATCACTCCTTTAGGATTGCCCGTTGATCCGGATGTGTAAATCACATAGGCTAAATCTGTAGAGGTTGGCTTTTTCCCATTAAAAGTAGTATCAAAATTATCTATAGATTTACGAAACGCTTCTAATACCGTTTGGTCAATAATAGTCTCACAATTAGAGTTTTCTTGAATATAGGCTTTTCTTTGTGGTGGAGAATTAAGATCAAAAGGCAAGTAAGCACAACCGGATTTTAAAACGCCCAGAATGCAGACAACCAGCCATTCGCTTCTATCCAACATGATACCCAGTAATTGCTCCGGATTTAACTTGTATGTCTGATGTAGGAAATTGGCAAACTGATTGGATACTTTGTCTAAGTCTGAATAGGATAAAGAATTGGACTGATAACCAACAGCAATTTTAGAAGGGTGATTTGCTACTTGATCCAAAAATAAATCCACTACCGTTTTGTCTGAATAAAAACCTGCATTTTCTATGTTTAAATTGCTATAAAAATTTTCTTCTTCAACAGTTAAAAAATTCACTTTCCCAATTGCTGTTTTAGACTCCAGCAAGGCATCGGATAACAAGATAAAATGAGTCATTAACTTCGAGATCATCTCTTTTTCATAAACATCCGAATTATAAATTAATTGAAAAGACAGATAATCTCCTTGTTCAAAGAAATTTATTTCCAGATCCACTTTTGCCATTGCCTTCCCTTTATGATCAATCTTATTGACCAAATTTTCTAAATCTGATTTATCATCTGATTTTGCTTGATTTTGTACGGCAAAAAGGATATCAAAAATGGCATTTCTACTGATATCTCTCTTTATTTTTAATTCTTCTAATAAGAAATCAAATGGACATTGATTTCTTAATGTTTCAATTGTACCTGACTTAAAATCTTCATAATGAGTATCAAAATCAATTTCCGGATTAATTTGGTTTCTAAATAATATTGTATTTACATAAAGTCCTATTTGATTTTCAAGATCAGCATTGTCTCTTCCGGCTGTAGGAGTTCCAATAGTTATGTCTTTAAGATTCGTATATCGATAAATCAATATGTTCCAAATTCCTAACAAAGTAGTAAATAGGCTCCCTTTATTTTGATTTGAAAATTGTTTTAAGCGTTCCGTAAGTGCTTTAGAAATAATAGTTTCGACCAGTTGTCCGTTATACGTTTGAATATTTGGTCTCGTTAAATTAGAAGGCAAATTGATTGTAGGTACATCATTTGACAATAAGTCCTTCCAATGACCTATAAGTGTATCCTTTGACGTGTTAACAAATTTATTAGTTTGCCAAGCTGCAAAATCTTTATACTGAAAAGGTAATTCCTCCAGTTCAAGGTTTATACCTGCTTCAGCGCTGCTGTAATACTTCAGAACATCTTCACTAAGAACTCTCATAGACCAGCCATCACTTATTATATGATGCATATTATAATAGAAAGTAAATTCTGTATCTGAAGTTTGCAGTAAAGTTGCTCTTAATAAAGGGCCATTTATCAAATCAAAAGGTCGAAAAGAATCTTTTTCAATGTATGTTCTTATGTTTTCTTCCTTGTTTTCAATTGATCTGTAATCATGATAATCAACTTTAAAAACAAACTTTTCAGCCGGTATAACCCATTGTCTGATTTCTTCGTTACTGTCTTTTCTAAACACAGTACGAAGTATTTCATGCCTTTTTATTACCGAAAGTATCGCTTTACTAAAATTTTCGACATTATAATTCCCTTTTAATTCTATAGAGGAGGGCATATTATAAGCAATTGAACCATTATCTATCTGGCTTAAAATCCAAAGTCTCTCCTGAGAATGCGATAAGGCATAACTTTCCTGAATTTCGATTTTTTTGATTTCTTCAAATTTTTTAACTGAAGAATATTTTTTAAAGTAGGCTACTAACTCTGCTTTGTGTTCTTTTAATTTTGCAATGATATTTGGGTCCAATTGATCCCCGTCAAAACTTATTTGTAAATCATCACCATCTAAGGTTAAGCTTATCTGATGATCGGTAATTTCTTTTATTAATTCAATTATTTCCATAATTTATATCTTAATCATATTAGTTTTAGCTGTTTGAACATTCAGGATCTTGGTCGCCAAATCGATCTCCATTGCAATCATTTTTACCGTTGCTTTCTGATAAAAATCCTGCAAATCCAATTGAATATTGTATTGTTTCTCAATTCGTTTCAGAAAAGTCATGGCTTTTAGAGAATCTCCTCCTAACTCAAAGAAATCATCTGTAATTCCAACTTTTTCATAATTAAAGAAATCTTGTAGCATCTCACATAATTCCTCTTCCAATTTGGTCTCAGGGGCGATATAGGCAGTCACTACGATTGGACGTTCTACACTATTTTTAGCATTTACTTCCGGCTCTTCGGTTTTCTTAGATGTTGCTATGATGTGATTCAGATCACGATGAGATACTACTAAACTCGAAATATTTTTAGTCAAAAATGAGTTTTTAAACACCGTAATAATTTCATCATCGGTTAATTTTTTACCGGTTAAATCATCCAAGTAAACTGTGATCCAATGGCTAAGTTCATCGCTCTTTTGTTCCTTCAATAAAGTTGTGTAGACTTCAGATAAAATACCCGGTCTATAGGTTGACTGTTCTATTAGTGAAGAAAGTCTTAGAGGCAACCAAACAAAATCGATATCTATATTTTTGATAGCAGCGTAAAGATTATCAATAAACATCGTTTTAGTCTTAACTTCAGCTGCAAAATCAGCTGCATTTAAAGTCTCTAAAACAACCTCATCGTTCCAAAGTTCAGGATTACATAGTATTCCGGAAATACTGCCATGTTCTTTAATAATGAAGTCAACCGTTTCTTTAAATTGTTTTGGGCACTCTAAATTGGTCTGATATTTTACTACGTTTTCAGCTGCTTGATCATCATTTGAGTCAGTAGTACCGCTAAGCACTATAACTTTGATGTTATTTGATAAAGAAGACAGGTGATCTATAATCGGTTTCACAATACCACCTACAGAATTAAGTATCAGGTAGTTTTTATCTCCTTCAAATTCAGTGCTTTTTTTGGTACTGTTTAATTTTATGTTTTCAAAAAAGGATACCCAACGATTGTTGTTTCTATAGGCAACCCTACTATCTTTTTCGTTAAATAATATATCATTAACTATACTTTCAATCAGTACCGGATTATCCTGATCTTGATCTACATCTAGTGTATAAGTAGTAAACAGTCTTTCTTTACTGTCAAATAAATCCATCGTCTTTATGGTGATGTCCATTGCAATATTGCTTACTTCATTTCCTAATACTTTGGTATTGAAATTAGATAAGAAAGTTACTTTTATTGAAAATTGATTTACCAATTCGTACAAGAACTTTATTGGGTTGTAATTTACATCATCTTCCTTTGAACAATCAGTCAACCAGTTATATACGATGTTTACAACTTTAATTTTATTTGTTTTTAAATCATCAAACAACTCTTGAAAATTAGTACGATTAGTAGGGTCGATGCTGTAAATACCGGAATCTGATTTAACAAACGAGGAGCCTTTGTTCACAATAACAACCTCGTTACCAAGCGATCGAATTAGATTTTCTGCAGCTGTTATGGTTTTTCCATTATTCGAAAAGATCAGATAAGCTCCTTTTTCTTCGGAAGTTTTTTCTGAGATCTCGATTAACGATTTTTTCCAATTATTTACATAATAGGAATTGAAAAGGCTTCTTTCTGCATTTTTAAAAGCACCTCCATTGTGCATCAATTGCAAAATCGGACTTACTTTAACGGGTAATGTTGTTTTGTCGAATACATAAGTAGGAGCCGGTATTTTATAATGCTTTTGATAATCATAATACGCTTCCCAGTCCACCTCAAGGCCGTGTTCCCACATGCGGCCTAAAGACTCGTTAAAATACTTATAATCATCGACATCATTTTTTATATGCCTGATAGAATCAATAGCGATCTGATCTGAATTGTAATACTGATTTTGTTTCAGAAAAGAAGTCAAAGTATGACCAGGGCCAATTTCTATATAGATTCCGTCGCCTTCTTGTAATAAGTAATTTATACCTTCAAAGAAATTCACTGTCCCTCTTAAATGGTCAACCCAATATTTTGCTGAAGTCGCCTGCTCTTTGGTTATTACTTTGGCGGTCAGATTAGATATAAAGGAATATTTAGGAGAAGAAAGCGTTATTTTTTTAATAACTTCTTCGTACTCTTCAAGTATACTATCCATCATATCGGAATGAAAAGCATGAGAGGTTTTTAAAGGCACATAACTAATGTTATTTTGAATAAGTACCTCCGTAAACTCTGAAATAGCCTTTTTTGTTCCGGACGCGACAAATGAATTTGCCGTATTTACCGCAGCAACAGACACATTTTTTGGGAATAAATGGTTAATCTCATCCAGATTTGCCCCAATACCAATCATATCCCCTTCTTCGATTTTTGCCATTAACTCCGCTCTTTTTGTAAGTACATACAGAGCATCTTCAAATGAAAAAACCTCACTGATACAAGCCGCTACATATTCTCCTAAACTATGGCCTATCATATTATCAGGCTTAACACCTAATCTTAATAAGAGTTTTGCAAAAGCATATTCTACTAAAAATAATAATGGCTGTGTATAAAAAGTATTATTAATGAGTTCTTTAGTAACGGTTTCGCTGTCGGTATATCCTAAAATTAAACTATAGTCTATTCCGGTTAATTTTGTTAGTATTTTAAAGCCTTCGTCAATTACTGATTTAAAGAAAGAATTATCTAAATACACTTGTTTTGCCATACCAAAATACTGGCTGCCCTGACCGGAAAACATAAAAACTGTTTTTCTTTTCTTGTTATTGCCAATCGTCTTCTCCGGAGCTTTCTCAAGCTGCATCAATTGATTTATCGCTTCTTCTTTATTTTTGCAAACGATATAATTTTTGTATCTGAAATCTTTACGCCCCGTGTTTAGCGTATAGGCCAGAGCCGGAATCTTAACCTCTTCTTTCTTTTCCAGGAAAATTCTAAGCGCTGTTTCATAATTTTTAAGCGCTGTTTTGGTTTTAGCAGAAAAAGTAATTAACTGGTATATGTTTGAACCGAAATTCTCTTTTAATTCCGGAGCTTCTTCCAGAACAACATGAACATTTGTGCCTCCAATACCAAAACTGCTTACACCGGCATTTAATAATTGGTCATTTGCAGACACCCACTTTTGCAGTGTATTATTTACATAAAAGGGTCCCGATTCAAAATTGATTTCCGGGTTTGCTTCGTTATAATTTATAGAAGGAGGCAGCATTTTATTTTTGAGTGACAAAGCCGTTTTTATAACGCCAACAATCCCTGCAACCGCATCAAGATGGCCCAGATTTGATTTAACAGAGCCAATGGCGCAAGAATGGTTTGTGTTATAATTAAAGGCTTTGTTTAAAGCTTCTATTTCAACAGGATCTCCTAATTTGGTTCCGGTTCCATGTGCTTCTATATAACTGACATCTTCAGGGGCTATTCCCGCAAAACTATGTGCTAATTTGATACAATCCGCCTGACCGATAACACTTGGTGCCGTATATCCTACCTTTCTTTTACCATCATTATTTACGGCAGTTGCTCTGATAACGGCATAAATATGGTCCTTATCATTTAAAGCATCTTCCAGTCTTTTTAAAACAACAACACCCACTCCATCTCCAAAAGTAGTACCGGAGGAATCTTTGTCGAATGTTCTGCAGTGACCGTCATTTGAAAATATCAAATCATCTTCATACAAATAACCGTACTCCGTTGTAGTATTGATGCTTACCGCACCTGCCAAAGCCGTTGAACATTCTTTCAACAACAAACTTCTGCAGGCAATATGCAAAGATGTTAAGGCACTGGAACAGGCTGTATTTACGTAATAACTGGGCCCTTTAAAATTTAAACTATATGAAATTAGCGTACTAATAAAATTCTCATCTGCCAGCCTCGCTGTCATAAAAGAACCTACAGAACTATTTGGATTTAGTAACGTTTCGGCTCTCCAGTTTAGGTTATCTGATGCAGATAAATACAACCCAATTTTCTCTTTGTATTGATCCAGATTATAGCCTCCATCTTCTAATGCCAACCAAACCTGTTCGTGCATGATTCTTATTTGGGGATCCATAAGTTCTGCTTCTTCTTTTGTATAACCAAAAAAAGAATAATCAAAACTTTCGGAATTGTCCATAAAGGCATTTGACTTAATGTAATTAGGATTTTTTAGCAACTCTTTGCCGATACCCAATTTTTCTAATTCTTCATCACTATAAAAATGAATCAGTTCCTGACCCTTTACAAGATTATTCCAAAAAGCCTCGATATTTTCTGACTTATGGAACTTACCGGACATTCCAATAATCGCAATATCTTTTTTTCTTACACTATTTAATTTACTTTCCATTATTAGAAGAAGGTCTTTATAAAAATTAATTTATCAGCAGATAGAATCTACGATGCACATTTACAATCTGTTTTTTAGCATTTACTTTTGATAAATAAAAAAAACGGGGTTTAAAATTTTAATATTATGATTTGCTCTCACTCGCAAAATTGTTCCTATAGAAAATCTATAATTTCATCGATTTCATCAGAAAAAGAGGCTTTCTCCATTTCATCTTCCTCTTCTGATTGATGGAATACATGCTCCACTAAATCACTTATAGTAGCATATTGAAATAATAAAACAGGTTTAATAGTGGTATTAAGCTGTGTGTTAATCTCATTCAATATCTTGATAAGCTTAATAGAATTTGCTCCCAGGTCGAAAAAGTTATCGTGAATTCCTACTTCCTGTTGACTTCTTTCGAGTTCCTTGGCTAAAATTTCAACTAATTTTTGTTCCGTTTCATTTCTGGCTGCTGCATAATTTTCGTTAGTAGCTACCTTATAATCTTTAGGATCCGGAAGATCTTTATGACTAATTTTTCCGTTCGAAGTGAGAGGAAAACCATTTAACTGAACAAAATAGGAAGGGATAGCATAATCCGGTATTCTGGCTGCAAGGTATTTTCTAAGGTCCGAGGTATTTTGAGTTTTACCCGAAACGAAATAGGCAATTAACTCATTTTCTGATTCGTTGTTTTTATTCACAATGACCTTAACCTCTTCAATATCCTCTTTTTCAATCAAATAATGCTCTATCTCTTCTAATTCGATTCTATGCCCTCTAATTTTAACCTGATTGTCTTTTCTTCCCAGATAAATTAAATCGCCTGTTTCTGACCATTTAACCAGATCTCCGGTCTTATACAGTCTAACGTTACCAATCGATTCAATTTCCTGAGTTACAAACTTAGTATCGGTAAGCTCTTTATTATTTAGATAGGCTCTTGCCAATCCTTCTCCGTAAACATGTAATTCCCCAACGACTCCAAAAGGCACTATTTGTTGAAATTTATCTAATACCACACAGCCTAATGTTGGTATCGGCTGTCCAATATTACTTTCGATTGAATCAATTTCTTTTTTAGTTATTTCCTTATACGTTACATGCACGGTTGTTTCTGTAATACCGTACATATTGATTATTTTACAATCAGGGAACTGATTTTTCCAGGTTCTTACAGAAGATGTCATCAAAGCTTCTCCTCCGAAAATAAGATAACGAGTTCTAAAAGATTTATCTGAGGCTAAAACTATTTTTTGAAGATGTTTAAAAGCTGTTGGCGTCTGGTTCAATACAGTTACACCTTGCTCCGATATGAAGTTCGCAAAAGCATTAAAATCTTTTGTATCTTCTTTTGTCACAACCGCTACCTTACCACCAAACAATAAAGCTCCAAAAATTTCCCAAACGGAAAAATCGAAATAATAAGAATGGAAAAGACACCAAACATCATTTTCGTTGAAATCGAACTGAAAGTCTCTATTGTAAAATAAGCGAACTACGTTGCGATGTTCTATTAAAGTACCTTTAGGATTACCTGTTGTTCCTGAGGTGTAAATAACATAGGCTAAGTTATTTGGATTGATCTTTTTATCAAGACCGGTCTTGGCAAATTTGTCTTTCTCCTTTTCAAATTTAGCAAGCACCTCAGCATCGATACATACTTTTATACCGCTATCTTTTTTAATATAATTCAATCGTTCCGTCGGATAATCGATTCCTAGAGGCAGATAGGCAGCACCGGTTTTTAATATTGCCAGTATTCCTATCACCACCCATTGGCTTCGCTCCACTAAAAGACCTATTAAATCTTCTTGCTGAATAACATAGTTGTCAATCAAATAGTGCGAAAGTTGATTTGACAATTCATCTAATTCTTTATAGGTGTAGGAGAAATTCTCATACGTTAAAGCAATTCTCTCAGGATATTTTAAGGCTTGCTCAGAGAATAAATCGATTATTGTTTTTTCGTTAGGGAAAGGGACCTCTGTTTTGTTAAAAAGATTAATTAACAGACTTTTTTCAGATGTGCTCAAATAATTCAATGACTTTACCGGAACATTTGGCGTCAGGATACTATTTTCAGCCAATTGAATAAAATGTTTCATTAGTCCGGAAATAGTGACTTTACTATAAATATCGGTATTGTAGTTTAGTTTAAAAAGCAACTTATCGCCAATTTCGGCAAAGTTGATTTCCAAATCCATTTTAGATAACTCTTCACCCTTATCTACAATAGTATTCGTCTCGATAGCATAGACCTCTTTAATTTTTTCGCCGGTATTCTGAAGCGCAATCATCATATCAAAAATGGCACTTCTACTGATATCTCTTTTGGTATTTAAGTCATTTAAAATCTGATCAAATGGGTATTCCTGATGTGAGAAAGCACCTAATACCTGCTCTTTGGTTTTCTTGTAATGCGTTAAGAAATCATCTTCCGGATTAATTTTGTTTCTCAACACCAAGGTGTTTACATAAAATCCGATTTGATTTTCCAGATCGATGTGATTTCTACCAGCCACAGGAGTCCCCATAATAAGGTCATCCTGTCCTGTATATCTGTAAACCAAAGCATTCCAAAGTGCCAGTAGGCTTATAAATAAACTCCCCTCCTGCTCTTTTGTAAAAAACTTTAGCGCAGTAGTTAACTCACTTGACAAATAGACCTCTAAAGTATTCCCATTTTGAGTTTTTACAGGCGGTCTTGTTGTACTGCTTGGTAAATCTATTATTGGTAATTCTCCCGACAACACCTCTGACCAATATTTTTTATGCCCTTGCTTTTCCGGTTTGTTCAATTCTTTTACCTGATTAGCTGCGTAATCTTTGTACTGAATGGATAGCGGTGCTAATTGCACTTTTTCTTTGGTCGTAAAGGCTTTATAAAATGCCATGACATCGTTTGCTAATACGCCCATAGACCAACCATCACCAATAATATGATGCATATTGTAATGAAAAACATATTGATCTGATGAAGTCTTAAGTATTGCGGCTCTTAATAAAGGTCCTTTTTCTAAATTAAATGTCTTCGCTTTATCTTCTGTTATATAGGAGGATACGGCATTCATTGGTTGGTCTTCATTTGAAAAATCTTCATACCCAATAAAAAAATCTACCTCATCACTATTCAGAACCCATTGTGCTATTTGGCCTTTACTGTTCTTTTTAAAAACGGTTCTTAAAATTTCATGACGTTCTATAACGGCAAATACGGCATCTTGAAAAAGCTTTATATCATAGTCGCCTTTTAATTCTGCCTGATGTGTTATGTTATAGGAAGCCAGGCCTTCTTCGAATTGATCTAATACCCAAAGACGCTGTTGTGACGATGATAACTCGTAACCATCAACAGATACCGGTGCCGGAGCAATTGCCAATTCTGTATCACTAGCTGTTATTTGCTCTTTTAAGTATAAAACTAAAGCCTCTTTATCTTTTCTGATTCTGGAAATAAGCTCTTGCGGTATTTCCTGCTGGTTAAATTTTAGTTTTAAATCCTCTCCGTCTAATGAAATATAAATTTCGTTTTCTCTTAATTCTTTTAATAAATTTTTCATTGCTTAGCCTCAAATTATCAATTGATTAACCTGTATTTTATCTTCTTGTAACCATTTTTTCTCTTCTATTAACAACGAAAGGTCATATACCGTTTTATTTGAAAAGATTTCAGAAATTGTAATTGCGATCCCTGTTTCTTTCCTCAATAAATTAATAAGCACCATCGCTTTTAATGAATCACCTCCTAATGAGAAAAAATCATCTTGTGTTCCCACTCCTTTTAAACCAAATAAATCCTCAAAGAGTTTCACAATTTGAAATTCCTGTTCCGTTTTGGGTGCTGCATAGCTGGTTTTAAGTGTTTTTCTGTTTATTTCAGCATTTATTGTAGGCGTAACCTCCTTTTTATTGGTACTTATTGGCTTATGAATATCCCTTTTGGAGATTATAATTTGTTTTATATCCTCATAAATAAATGAGTTATGAAAAATGGTCACCAATTCTTTTTGATTTATCCAAGGCTCTTCTTCCTGTACTCTATCCAGATTAATAATAGACCAATTTGCCTTAGTCTGTTGCAGTGCTATACTATCCATTAAGGCAGACGCAGAAGCATAGGCACCATAAGATATTCCACCTAAAAAGGAAGACAGACTTGAAATCACTTTTACAAAATCAACTTTTTTGTCTCTGGTAACTCTTTCAATATTTAAAAATCCGTTTACTCTTGGCGAAAAGTGCTTTTCTATTATGTGGTCTGTAATATTATTTACTAATGCTATTTCTGTTATATCCATATTCCTGGCCGTATGCACAATACCATGAATAGTTCCATGTTCGCTTTCAATACTTTCAAATGCCAGTAAAAAACTTTCATAATCTGTTATATCAGCATTTAGAGCAGTTATGGACCCGGAATGCTCTTTTAGTTTTTCATACAATTGTCTCTGTTTCTCATTCCATTGTTGGTGAGATGTATTAGACAAGATTATTACATTGGCCTGATACTCCTCTAAAAGATGAGAGGCCAAAGCATATTCGATATCATCTAACATTCCTACAATCAAATAATTCCCCTTTTCTTTTAGGATTGACGTTCTATAACTATCATTTTGTCCTATATCTAAAGATTCGTAATTCGGGATCCATCTACGACCATTTCTGAAGGCTACCTTATGATATTTGGTTTCCAGTTCTAATTCTGCGGATACTTCCAGAACTGTTTTTTCGAGATTATCATTTACATCAATATCTATAGAAGTACCATACAGATCCACAAACTCCTGAGTTAAAACGTTTAACATCGCATCGGTATGTTGATTGATATTAGTACTGTTTTCAGCTCCGGTAACTATATTATTTTTATCATTAATGACAACTATTTTCTTAGGCTCAGTTGTTTCGTCTAACTTAAAAGTCTTAATAATTGTTAGAATCGTATTATACTTGAGGTTATAGCCCTGATAATTACTATGTACTTTCGCAGCATTTTTAGGAGATAATTCCCAAGCATAAATAATAAAATCAAACTTGAAATTTACTGCTCCTAAATACGAGTTAATTGCATCAAAATCTCCTGGCGTAACAGGATTTATAATTATCTTATTAGGATTTTCTTCTTCAAACCGTTCTCCTTTGATAATTTCAATTACAGCTTTTCCCTCTGCCTTTAATTTTTTTATCAATTCATTGTTAAATGCTGATCCATCATTAAAAAAAAGATAGTTTTCTGCTTTAGAAAATATAGTTCCTTTGTTTTTACTTCTTGGCACATATTTCCATGAAAGCGTATAGAAAGATTCAAAAATTTCTTTTTTTCTCTGTTCCAAAGTATCTCTCTTTAGAAAATTTTCATCTATAGTTACTTTAGACGGAACATCATAACGATCAAATTCATAGGTAGGAATTGAAAGTCTGTTTGGTTTTCCTGCCTCATAATAAACATCCCAATTAATGTCTATTCCATTGCTCCATAATTGCCCTAGAAAATCTACAAAATACTTTTCGTCATCTCCTGTTTCTTTATGGTGTTTTATTGTCGTTATTACTTCATTATCCAAATTGGTATTCTGACTCTTTTTGTAGAATGTTGCCAGTGTTCTGCCGGGCCCCACTTCTATAAATAAAGAATTATTGCGTGTTATAAGTTCTTTGATTCCTTTTTCGAATTGTACGGCTTCTACTATATGATTCGACCAATATTTTGTTGAAGTGGCTTCTTCATCTGTTATAAACTTTCCGGTTAGGTTCGAAATAAATGGTATTTCAGACTTTTGGAGTGTTATGCTTTTTAATTCATTTTCAAAATCTTCCAGTATTTCATTCATCATTGTGGAATGAAATGCATGTGAGGTTTTTAATACTACAAATGGAATTTCTTCGCTTTCTAATTGTTTTTTTACTGAAGCTATACTTGTTTCTGTTCCGGAAACAACAAAAGAATCATGAGAATTTATTGCCGCCACAGAAACGCCTTCAATTATTTCTTTTTTAATTTGGTTAATTGATATTCCTATGCTTAACATCTCGCCTTTTGGCACTTTTGACATTAATTCCGCTCTTTTAGCGACAATTTTCAAAGCATCTTTAAAGGTAAAAACCCCTCCAATGGTAGCTGCCACATATTCGCCCAGACTGTGACCAATCATGTAATTAGGTCTAACACCAAAAGAAATCAGTAATTGAGCGAGTGCGTATTCAAACAAAAAGAGAATCGGTTGCGTAAACAACGTTTCGTTTATTCTCGTATCCGCTACTTCACTGGAATTAAACAGGATACTTTTATAATCAAAATCGTTAAATTCATTTAAATACGTTAACCCCTGGTCTAAAGTTTCTTTGAATAAAGGGTAGGTTTCATAAAGATCTTTACCCATATTCACATATTGACTTCCCTGACCGGAAAACATAAAGATGACATGATTTTTAGGAGGAATAGCTGTCGAAAATATATTCTTATCCTTGAGCGATCTGATCAAATCATCACTATCTTTTACTACCAGATATTTTCTAAAATCAAATTGTTTTCTTCCAATTTGTAAGGTATAAGACAAGTCTTCGATACTTAGCTCTTTTTTATTCTCAACAAATTTTAAAAGTTTCTCTTCATACCCCTCTAAAGCATTTTCTGTTTGAGCAGAGTATCGAACTAATTTATAGCTAGATTTTACTTTTTTATTTTCGTTTACGGGTGCTTCCTGAAGAATGACATGAATATTTGTTCCGCCAATTCCCAACGAACTAACACCGGCCGTAAGAGCTTTTCCATCAACATTTTCCCATTTTTTAGAAGAATGATTTACATAGAACGGGCCTTCATTAAAATTGATCGTTGGATTTGGACTTTCATAATACAAACTTGCCGGAATCGTTTTGTGGTTTAGCGACAAAGCTGTTTTTATTAATCCTGTAATCCCTGCTGCCTCGTCAGCATGCCCCATATTTGATTTTACCGTACCAATAGCACACTTATGGCTAGTCGTATTATTAAATGCAATATTAAGAGCTTCTATTTCGATAGGATCTCCAATTTTTGTCCCTGTACCATGAGCTTCTATATAAGAAATATCTTCCGGCACAACTCCCGCTACCTTATGAGCCAGCTTTATACATTCTATTTGTCCCTCAACACTCGGCATTGTATATCCGGCTTTAGCACTTCCGTCATTATTCATGGCAGAACCTTTTATAACGGCATAGATAGTATCGTTATCTTTAATCGCTTCTTCCAATCTTTTTAAAATGACTACACCGGCACCATCAGAACCAATTGTTCCCGATGACTTACTATCAAAACTTCGATTATGTCCGTCGATTGACATGATCGATCCTTCCTGATATTTATAGCCGTAATCATTTTCTGAAAGTAATCTTATACCACCCACTACGGCAGATCCGCATTCGTTTAAAAGCAAACTACGACAAGCCAGATGCACCGTACTTAATGATGTTGAACAAGCAGTATCAATAAAATAACAAGGTCCTTTGAAATTTAATTTATGCGCTATCAGAGAGGTCATAAAATTTGGGTTAGACATCTTGCTCTTAGTCAATTCATCCACATTAACATCATGTGTCAAAGAGGTATATAAACTCCAATTTAAATCCTTGTTGGCACCTAAAAAGATTCCGATTTTTTTAGTATATCGCTCTATATCACATGCCGCATCTTCTAAAGCTTCCCAAACCAAATGATGCATCATTCTTGTTTGTGGATTCATTATTCTCGCTTCGTCCAATGTATATTTAAAAAACGGGTAGTCAAAGAAATTCGTATTGGCTACAAAAGAGGCCGCTTTTATGTAATTTTTACGGGTAAATACTTTTTTATCAATACCTTTTTCTTCCAACTCATCGTCGGTAAAAAAATGTATTAATTCTTTTTCTTCAACCAGATTTTTCCAAAACTCCTCTATATTTTCTGATTTTGGAAACCTTCCGGACAATCCAATTATAGCTATATCTTTTTTCATTTAGTAAGTAACATTAGATTTTTCAATCAATTCGCCAGTTTTTTTATTGCTCTTATAAATCGCTCATAAAATCCATCAATTCCTCAACATCTTCCATTTCATTTTCTTCTATTTTCACTTTATTGGATAATTTACTCTGATTCAGGTATTCACCCAAAGTTCGTATCGTAGGGTATTGAAAAAAGGATATAATTTTTAGATCTGTATTCAAAGCGGTATTCAATAGTACCAGTAACTGAAATGCTTTCATTGAGTTACCTCCAATTTCAAAAAAGTTATCATCAATACTAATTTGCTCCAGTTTTAAATAGTCACCCCATAACGTTGCCAGCTTTTCTTCCGTTTCATTCCTTGGGGCAACATAGTTTTTACTTACACTAATTTCTTCATTGGGAAGAGGTAGTTTTTTATAATCAATTTTGCCATTTGGTGTTTGCGGAAAGTCATCAAGTGTTATTACATATTGCGGTATCATGTAGTGAGGCAAACGCAATCTTAAGAATTCTTTGATCCTGTCTTCTTCTGTATAACTTGCTGTTTTTATATAAGCAACAAGAAAAGTTTGTCCTTTGTTTTCGAAAGTCGAAATAGCACTTTGAGTTACCATTTCGTGCTCAAGAATTACATTTTCTATTTCTTTTAACTCAATTCTGTGCCCTTTAATTTTTACCTGGCTATCTATTCTTCCCTGATATACCAGCTCTCCATTAGAAAGCCAACAAGCCAAATCACCTGTCTTGTATATTTTTTGGTTGTCTTCAAAAGGACTATCGATAAATTTTGATAAGCTTAACTCCTCATTATGCAAATACCCTAAAGACACCCCATCTCCGCCTATGCATAACTCTCCTGATACCCCAACCGGACATAACTGGTTGTAAGCATCCAGGATATAAATTTTTGTATTGGCAATAGGCTTTCCTAACGTTACATCGTTGCTTGTTGCTACGGTTTTTACAGCAGACCAAATAGTTGTCTCTGTAGGTCCGTACATATTATAAATATCATTATTCACTTCACTAAGCAACTTTTCTGCAAGCGCTTTTTTTAATGCTTCTCCGCCAACTAAAAGAGTTTTTATTTGCTGTAGTGCTTCTTTTCCTTTGGTATTCAACAAAAATTCTTCGTAAAACGATGGTGTCGATTGCAGGTGTGTAACCTCATGTTGCTGAATAAGTGTTGTCGCCTCTTCTTCAGACGTCAATCTATCCATGCGATTTACAATAAAGTCATGCTGAACTTTAGCTCTTCTTACCAATTCTTTTAAGCTGTGTAAATGATCCAGATTTTCCAGTACTTTATTTTCATCTACTCCAAAATCAATCAAACAGGCTATTTCATCAACATTAATATTGTAAGCACGGTTTATTATTTCTAAACAGCTTTCCGGAGTTCCAAACAAACTACTGCTTTTGTAAAACCTCAGAAAACCCATATCTAATAATGTGTCCTGGTCACTGTCTAAGTTTAACCCTTGCTCTTCTGCAAGAGGCTTTAGAAGATCCAGCGAATGCCTTAGGTAATTTTTAAAGGGTTCTTCTACTATAGCCTTTACCTCATCAACATTATCTCCTACATAAGTATGTAACATCAATGCTACTTTTCCTTTCTGCGGATCATATCCGTTTTCTTTAAGCGTTTGTCTGTATACTTCTATTTTCTCTCCTAAATCTTCAATACTCTGACCTAACAAATGTGTCAGTACATTGGCACCAATGCGTCCTGCATATTTGAACGTCTCTACACTTCCTGCGGCTGTTACCCAGATTGGAAGTTCTTTTTGTACCGGTGTAGGATGTATTTTAAATTCAAAGTCTTTCCCTATTCCGTTTTTTCGGGTTAAGGATTCTCCTCTCCATAACTTTTTTAGAACATCAATTTTTTCATGCATCAATTGATGACGATTCTGATAATCATTGGGTGCTAAAACAAAATCGTTTGGATGCCATCCGGAAGCAATTGATAATTCTACTCTTCCTTCCGATAAATTGTCAATCATTGACCATTCTTCGGCAACTCTTACAGGATCATGTAGCGGCAATACCACACTTCCTGAACGAAGTTTTATATTTTTTGTAATGGTCGAAACTGCCGCGGCTGCTATAGACGGATTCGGGAATTGATCTCCAAAATCATGAAAATGTCTCTCCGGAACCCAGATCGCTTCAAACCCATTTTTATCGGCATAACCAGCCCCTTCAATAAGTAATTTGTATTTATTGGTTTCAGAAGTTGTTCCGGTAGGAAAGTAAAACAAACTGAAATCCATTGCAGGTTTAGGAAGAATAGGAACCGGTCTTTCTAAATGAAGTACCACCTTACTTCCACGCGTTAAGGTCCATAACAATTCGAGAATTGAAATGTCAAAACTTATACTGGTCATCGCTAACCACACTTCAGACTGACTTGTCTGATTAAACTTCAGATTCATTCCCTCCATAAAGTTTACCAGATTCCTATGGGATACTTTTACCCCTTTTGGTTTACCGGTAGATCCTGATGTATAAATAACATAGGCCAATGATGTACTTTCAATTTCAGGTAAGTAAAACTCTTCTGATGACTCCATATCCAATGCAGCAACGGAAATGGTTTTAACGTTTTTAGAAATTATATTTTGAGTCTGTTGGTCTGTTAAAACAATTTCTGTTTTACTGTGCTCTATGATATAATCAATCCTATCCAACGGGTAAAATGGATCTAATGGCAAATAAGAAGCTCCTGACTTCAATGTTCCAAGAATAGCAATCATCATTTCTGTAGAACGCCCCAGACAAACCCCTACTGTAGTATTGGATAATACGTTCTGTTTGTGAAGATAAGACGCCAATCTTGTCGATTTTTCATCAAGTTCTTTATACGTCATCCCTTTTCCTTCGCATACCAGAGCAATTTTATCAGGAAACAGCAGTGCTTGCTTTTGAAACAAAGAAACAATTGTTTCTTTTGTATCATACTGATGTGCAGTTGCATTGAATTGATTTAAAAGCTCCTCTATTTGCTTACTATCCAAATATTTGGTGCTTTTAATAGGCAATTGTGGCTCTTTGACACTTTGTTCTATGAAGTTTTCATAGTTTACAGCCAGGTCTTCAATAAATTTTTTCTGAAAGAGATCTGTATTGTACTCTATAGATAGGCTTAAATTGTTTTCGTCTTCAAAAAAAGTAAAGGTTAAGTCATACTTGCTGACTGCACTCTCAAAATTGTTATAAAAGGAGCATTGTACCCCTTCAAAAAACAAATCAGCACTACTTAATTCGTCATTTTTTTGTTGATGCGCCACCAGAATATCAAATAAAGGAGAGCGGCTTACATCTCTGGTTAAATTCAGTTTATTTACCAGGTCTCCAAACGAATAACCTGCATTTGAATACGCTTCTTCTAAGGTTTGTTTTTGCTGATTGAATAAATCCAAAAAAGAACTATCTTCCTGAAATTGCATACGTATCGGCAACGTATTAATATACAAGCCAATTTGGTTTTGAAGTTCAGCATAATTTCTTCCGGAAACAGGAGTCCCTAAAATAATATCCGTTTGAGAGGTATATCGATACAATAATCCATTTACAGAAGCCATCAATGCCATAAAAAGAGTTCCTTTGTTTTCGCTTGAAAACACTCGTAAGCTTTTTAGATTTTTTTGACTTATTGTATGCGTATAACTAGATCCGGTATAGGTCTTTAAAGATGGTCGGGTTTGGTATGTTGGTAAGTTAATGACCGGTAATTCTCCTGAAAATTTTTCTGACCAATATTTTTCTTCACTTTTTACATTTTCTTTATCACTAATCCACTCGGCATAATCTTTAAATTGTATCGTCAGCTCCGGTAAATCAACCAAATTTTCGGAAACTAAATTATTATAGATTTGTGCTAAATCAGACAGCAAAATTTCTAACGAGGCTCCGTCAGATATAATATGATGAATTTTAATCCCTAGATAATATTCATTGTTACTTTTGTGCAGTAACAGCATTTTTAGAAAAGAAGCTTCTTTTAGTTCAAACGGTGCTTTTATAAAATCAGTTACCGTAACTTTAATTTCTTCATCTGAACAATTGTTTTTGATTTCCATTTGAAAATCACTCTCTTCTAAAATTCTTTGCGCTATTTCGCCATTTTCCTGTGTTACAAAATGCGTTCTTAAAACCTCATGTCGCATCACAAGCTCATTAACAGCCTCCTGTAATTTGTCGGTATTTATATTCCCTTCCAGTTTTAAAACAAGAGGCAGATTGTAGGCACTATTGATCTCTTCCATTTGGCATAAAATCCAAAATCGCAATTGAGAAGAGGTTACCTGGTACAACTCTTTTTTAGCTGCTTTAAGAATTTTATTAGGAGAACCAACTAATGTTATTTTCTTTAAGTAATCGAGAATACTTTCTTTATTTTCTTTTACCAGTTCAATGAGCGAATTATCGATATCTTCTTCCTGAAAAATCAATTCAAGATTTTCCCCGGATAGTTTCACATCTAAACCCTTTAATCTTATTTCTTTTAAAATAGAGGCTGCTTTCATTTTATATAAGAATTTTTTTCTTCTCTGTTAATGTTACCGGATTTTGTAACGACTTTAAATTTTCAATATGTAGCGCTACAGATTCAATAGTTGGATTACTTAAAAACAATTCGAATGATATTTCAGTAGCTAGCTCTGACTTTATCTGATTTAACAGCTTATGCATCCTCAGACTATGCCCTCCTAACTCAAAGAAATTATCGTGAATTCCTATCTTATCAACCCCCAACAGGTTTTTCCAGATTTCTGCTAATTGCTTTTCTATGATGGTTTCCGGAGCTGTATATTGTGCAGTAACTAATGCATGGTCATCAATCTCAGGTAATGCTTTTTTATCGATTTTACCGTTAGATGTAAGCGGAATCTCATCCAATAATATGATATGAGAAGGTAACATATAGTCCAGAAGAACCTTGCTTAATTGCTTTTTTAGGTGAAGCCTGTCAATGGGTTCATTTGTTACAATGTAAGCCACTATCAGTTGCTCATTTTCTTTATTCACCACATCAACAAAAGCCTGACTTATATGCTCCTGAACCAGAATAACATTTTTGATTTCTTCTAATTCGATTCTATATCCTCTAATTTTTACTTGATTGTCATTCCTGCCTAAATAAATAATATTGCCTGTGTAATCTTCATAGGCTAGATCTCCTGTTTTGTATAAACGCTCGTTTTTTTCAAACGGATTTGCAATGAATAGCTCGTTAGTCAGATCAGGTAAATTTAAATATCCATGCGCTACATGTTCCCCTCCAATATAGATCTCCCCTATTACTTTTTTAGGTACCGGTTGCTGATCCTTATCTAAGATGTATACAGTCGTATTGGCTACAGGTTTTCCTATTGGCGCATACGTTACAATCTCGCTTTCTTCACTACTCATTGTAAAACTGGTCACCACATGGGTTTCGGAAGGCCCATAATGGTTGTGCAGTTTTACTTTAGGGTTTTGCACCAAAAATTCTTGTAAGGTGCTATTCACCAATAATTGCTCACCGGAAGATATAATGTGTTTTATCTTATGGTTTTTAACAAGTGTTTCTTTTGGAAAATCAAAAAAGTTAGTCAGGGCTGAAAATGGAAAACACAACACTTCGATAGCATTGACAACAATGTAATCTAAAAGCATGCTGAAATCCGTTTTCAATGATTCCGGGGTTATAAACAGTATCCCTCCGCTACTTAACACAAACCAACAATCCTGTAAAGAAACGTCAAAACTAAAGGAGGTATATTGCAAATGCCTTAATCCGGCTTCTATACCCGAATCATAAATATTCCATTGAATTAAATTACTCAACATTCTATGGGTTTGTACAACCCCCTTAGGGTGCCCGGTAGATCCTGAGGTGTAAATAACAAAGGAAGGATCATCTAATTGATTTACTATATTCAGATTACTGCCATTCCATTCAGAAAAAACAAATTGATCTAAATTGATTAGGGCTGCCTTTTCTGATAATTCTTCGTCAAATAAATCTGTTGTTGAAACTACCGTTTTTATTTCGGCATCGTCTAAGATATACTTCTTACGTTCAACATTGTATTTATGATCAATTGGAACATAACATCCTCCGGCTTTTATAACGCCTATCATTGCCAGAACATTTAAATGCGAACGTCCCAAAATTACTCCCACATTGGTTTGTGGAGTTACGTTGTATTTTTCTCTTAAGCAATGTGCTAATTGATTGGTGTATTCGTTTACTTCTTTGTACGTTAATGAAATATCTTCGTACTGAACAGCTACATTTTCAGGCGTGCGTTTTACTTGATTTTCAAAAAATTCTATCACGCAGTTTTTTAAATACTTTTCCGTTTCAGCTTCCTGCTTAAGTACGCTTTCATTCTCAGTAAGATAGTTTAGTGCTCCTATTCTTTCTGTATGTTGCGTCAATAATAAATGAACCAAATTTTTATAATGCGTTATAAACTGCGCTATAAATTTTTCTTCAAACAAATCGGTATTGTATTCTACCTTAAGCGATAACAAGTCATTTTCGGTCTCTTCTACATATACTAATAAATCAAATTTACTGGTGGTATTTTTTTCGACTGTAATTGTATCTAAAGAGGCCTCACTGTCAAACTGTTCACTATTTTTTGCTCCTTCTTTTGGCAAAACCACCAACATCACATCAAAAAGAGGATTTCTGGAAGCATCCTTTTTTAGATTCAAATCCCTTACTACTTCTTCAAAAGGATATTGCTGATTATTATGTGCTTCTAATACGGATTGTTTTACAGCCGCAAAAAAAGTATCAAATGAGTCTGATTGCTCTATTCTGTTTCTAATTGCCAGAGTATTGGTATAAAACCCAATTTGATTGTTTAAATCCATATGCTCTCTGGCCGCAAACGGACTTCCTATAATAGTATCCTTAGTTCTACTATACTTCGCCAACATGATATGTAATGTGGTTAACATGACCATATACAAAGAACCTTCGTTGCTTTTTTGATAGGCATTTACCGCATTAGAAATGTTGGTATTAAAATACGTTTTCAGCGTTTGTCCATTATATGTTTTTACGGATGGGCGCGTACTGGTAACAGGTAATTCTAAAATCGGTGTTTCAGTCGAAAGTTTGTCTAACCAGTAGGTCTTTTGTTTTAAAGAAGATTCTCCTTTCAAGTTTTCTAAACTCCATACCGTATAATCTTTATATTGAATTCTTAATTCTTGTAGGGCCGGCACCTTATTCGTTTGTAAAGCCGTATAAACCGTTAGTATTTCGCTCTTTAAAATAGGAATTGACCAAGCGTCACAGATAATGTGATGTAAACTACAATAGAAATGGTACTTATTATTTTCATATTTTAATAAAGCTGCTCTAAGCAACGGTCCATTCTCTAAATCAAAAGAGATATTTAAATCTTCCTTGATGTATTGATTTACTTGGTACAAAGAATCCTCAACTGCTGTAAAATCTTGGTAAGCTAAACTAAAATTTAACTCCTCTACCGACAGAATATGCTGCTGTACTTCTTCGTCTGAATTCAGGCGAAATACGGTTCGTAATATCTCATGTCGGTTGATTACATAACGTATGGCTTCTTCTAAAAGATTTCTATCGTAATCGCCTTCTAACTGAACTTCAAAAGGAATATGATAGGCAGTAGAAGCCGCAGTCGACTGTGACTCAAACCAAATTCTAAACTGTGCATTAGATACAGGATAACTAAGTGCTTCTTTTGCTTTAGGTATTTCCTTAAATTTATTGATCGAAATAGACTGTAGATAACTTATGATCTGTTCTTTATTGTTTCTTACTATTTCCACTACCTCATCCTCCACATTCTCTTTTAACAGAGATACTTCTAACTGATTCTCGACTAGCTTTACCGCTACCCCTTTTTCTCTTAGTTCTTTTATTAAAAAGATTGTTTCCATGTGTAATTTTATATTAGTATTTTTTTTACAGACTGCTCGTTATTCATTTCTTCGAGCCATTTTACATTTTCAATATTTACGGCCAAATTCTGAATGGTAGGACGCATAAATAATTCCTGAATATTGATCGATACATCAAATTGTTTCTGCAGAACCGATAATAGTTCTGTAGCTTTTAAACTGTGTCCGCCCAAATCGAAGAAATCATCTGTTACGCCTATTTTTTCCAAACCAAGAATTTCCTGCCATATTTCGACTATTCTCGCTTCTGTTTCTGAACTTGGCGCTACATAATCTGAAGTTTTAATTTTAAAGACTTCCAGTTTTAAAAGTTCCGTTTTATCTACTTTTCCATTAGCTGTTAAGGGTATTTCGTCTAACAACAGATAACAGGTTGGCAGCATATAACCCGGTATTTTTTTTGACAGCTTGCTGCGTATTTGCTGGATATCAATATTTTCGCCTTTTAAATAAGAAACTATTTGCTTTTCTCCGTCATGTTCCTTAGTGAGGACTACTGCATTGCTTATGTTTTCTTCTTCTTGTAAAGCATGCTCTATTTCGCCAAGTTCTATACGGTATCCGCGTATTTTTATCTGATCATCTTTTCGACCGGCAAAACCCAGGTTTTTGTCCGGCATCCAATAGCCCAAATCTCCTGTTCGGTACATTAGGGTTCCGGAATCAAACGGATTGGGTATAAATTTCTCTGTAGTCAATTCGGGTTGATTCATATAACCTACGGCTAATCCTCTTCCGGAAATACAGATCTCGCCTATTAAGCCTTCTCCCTGCAATGCCAATTCTTCCGATACGATGTAAAAACGGGTATTAGAAATTGGCCTTCCAATCGGAAGCGAATGCTCGTGTCTTTTGTCGATCCTGTAACAAGTACTATAGGTTGTATCTTCAGACGGACCGTATAAATTTCTTATCTCAATCGGATATTTAATCAGGGCATTGCTCAAGGCAATCGGAATAGGTTCTCCCGCCATGTTTAGTACCGAAACATTTTTTAAAGAAATCTCTCTTTCCAGTAAATTATCAACGACAGACGGAACTGTGTTTATTAGTATTTTTTCGTCTTGGTCTACATAATCGGCAATGGATAATCCATTTGTTATGATTCTGATTTTTTTTCCGGTACTCAAAGGATAAAACATTTCAAATACCGATAAATCAAAACAGTGTGAGGTTGCGGCATACAGAATCTCAAAATCAGCAGTTGCAAATTCTTCCATGCTCCAATCTAAAAAGGCCACAGCGTTATCATGAGTTAACATAACTCCTTTTGGCTTTCCGGTAGAACCCGAAGTATAGATTAGGTATGCTAATGAATCAGAAGTTATTTTAATTTCAGCTAAGTCTGCCACCGGTATAACTGCCTGCTTAAAATCCTGCAACAATTTTTCCGTTATGACAACTTTACAACAACTATCCTGTTCTATATAAGCGATTCGTTCTTCGGGATAATTTAAATCTATAGGAACGTAGGTCGCCCCGGCTTTTAATACCGCTAATATGGCTATCACCAACCATTCGTCTCTTTTTACTTTTATACCTACAAAATCTCCCGGACTTACCGAACTGTGATGCAACAGATATTGTGCGAGCTGATTTGATTTTTCAGCCAACTCTTTGTATGTAATCGTTTTATCTTCACAAACAAGAGCAATGGCATCCGGTGTTTTACGGGTTTGAGAGGTTACTAAATCTACTATTGTTCTGTTTTTCGGATAATCTGTATCAATTGCATTATACGTGTACAACAAACGTTGTTTTTCTTCCGCAGGAACAAAGTCGATTTTAGCAATGTTATGAGCCGGTTTCTCTATACCTTCAGCAATAAACCTTTCTAAATACTGTATCAGTTTTTGTACAAAATCTTCGGTATAGATGTCGGTATTATAGTTCAATGTCAGACTCAAACTCTCTTTTCCTTCTGCAAAAGAGAAACTCAAATCAAACTGACTTGTAGTCTTTTGTATTTTTTTATAAGGCGCTATTTCTATTTCTGCGAAAGTCTCTTCCTCAGAAAATAGATCTTGCTGATTGTGTAAAACAACCATCACATCAAATAATGCCGATCTTGAAAGGTCACGCTTTAATTGCAATTCTTCTACCAGAACATCAAATGGGTACGACTGATTATCATAACCGTCCAGCAGTACGTTTTTTTGTTTTTTTACCAGACTTGCATAAGTATCAGCAACTTCAAAACGAGTTCGAATCGCCAATGTATTCAGATAAAGTCCGATCTGATCCTCTAAATCAGGATACGCTCTTCCGGCAACGGGAGTTCCGAGTACGATATCCGTTTGTCCGCTGTATCTGTAAAACAATCCGTTTAATCCTGCCATTAAAGCCATAAACAAAGTAGCTTCGTTTTGTTGGCAAAAACTTCTTACTTTAGAGATAAAATCTATAGAAAAAGTATGTGAAACATTAGCACCATTGTACGTTTTTACTTTTGGTCGCGTTGCCATTGTCGACAGTTCCAATACCGGAAGATCACCGGCAAATTGCTCACGCCAATAGTTTCCTGATGTTGCTACTTTTTCCTGATTTGCCGCGCTGTTATACCAATGTGCGTAATCTTTATACTGAATTGGCAGCTCCGCTAATTTGATTCCTGAAGCCTGCTTTAAATTGTTGTATTCTGCTACTATTTCTCTGGATAAAATTTCCATAGACCAACCGTCTCCAACAATATGGTGAAGATTGAACAACAGTAAATGATGTGCCTCGTTAAGGCTTATAATTTCTACTTTTAACAGTGGTGCTACACCCAAATTAAAAGCATGGTTTACATGACGGTTTACGGTTTCTGCTATCTCTTCCTCGTTTAATCCGTGATGTACTACAATCGGACAGTTAACCGATTGTGTACCCAAAACGTATTGGCTCAATACTCCGGATTCATTTGCTTTAAAAACGGTACGAAGACTTTCATGTCGCTCAATAAGTTTATCTACAGATTGTTGAAACAAGGACAGATCTAATTTACCTTTCAATTCCAACACATTCGCAATATTATACGCCGCGTTTCCTCCCTCAAACTGACTTAAAGTCCATAAACGTCTTTGTGAAGAAGTCACCGGATAAAATTCCTGCTCTGGTACTTTGATAATTTGTGCGCTCGAAGACTGTTGTAATTTTTCTATAATTCCCAATATCGTTGGGGACTCAAAAACATCTTTGACTTTTAATTTGTAACCTAGTTTTTCTAATTTGTTTATGAGTCTTATCACTTTCAAACTGTGTCCTCCCAGGTCAAAAAAGCTGGTGGTAATTCCGATTTTGGATATTCCTAAAATCTCTTCCCACAACAAAACCATTTGAGATTCGAGATCGCTCGTTGGGGCAACGTACTCGATATTTTTTGCCCCAAGATCTTCAATAGCCAATAACGCTTTTTTGTCTATTTTCCCATTAGATGTTAAAGGAATTGACTCCAATTCAACATAAAATCCCGGAATCATATATTCCGGCAAACTTGATCTTAAAGATTTTTTTAAAACTTCAATATTTATATTTACACCCACCACATAGGCCACGAGAACTAGTTCTCCTGCACGCTCTTTGGCCAGTACTACTGCTGTTGTTACGGTTTGATCTTCTTGCAAAGCATGTTCAATCTCACCCAATTCTACACGATACCCTCTAATTTTTATCTGATGATCTTTTCGGCCTATAAAACCTATGTTCCCATCCGACATCCAATAGCCAAGATCTCCTGTGCGATACATCACCGCATCAGTCTTAAAAGGATTGGTTACAAATTTTTCCTTGGTTAATTCAGGCTGATTCAAATAACCGGCTGCTACTCCTTTTCCGGAAATGCAGAGCTCACCAATAATTCCAACCGGAGTTAATTGAGTGGTATCAGACTCCAAAATATAGACTTGTCTGTTTACAATCGGTTTCCCAATCGGAATAACAGTTTCTTTTTTTGTTATTTGGTAATAGGTTGCGCAAACAGTACTTTCTGTCGGACCATAAGTATTAAATACAGCAAACTTGTCCCATAAATTACTAATATGGTCTGCTTGTAAAGTATCACCACCGCTAATCAGTGTTCTAAGACTAAGATTGTACTGATCGTATACATCGTTCAGGTATTGCAAGGCATACGGATTCGTACTCAAAACGGTTATATGATGTTGTTCACAAAGTCTGAACAAGGCTTCAAAATCACCTTTATCATCGTGAAAAAACAAGGTTCCTCCGCTAATAAGAATCGGAAATATTTCTTCTATAGAGGTGTCAAAAGAAATGCTGGCTTGTTGCACCACGCTATCCTGAGCCGTTAATTGAAAATGATTTTTAAACGTTAACACATAATCCACAAAAGATTCATGTGTAATTTGAACTCCTTTCGGATTTCCGGTCGATCCCGAAGTGTAAATCACATAGGCCAGATCTTTTGGAGATATTGTCACAAAAGATTCCTCGGCATACTTATCTAAATTACTTTTAAACTCGTTTACGATCTCTGTATTGATAACAAGTTTGCATTCGCTGTCTTGTTGTATATAATTCTTTCTTGCTTCGGGATAAGCAGGATCTATGGGTACGTAGACCGCTCCTGCTTTTAATACGCCTATGATTGCAATAATCATCCACGGATTTCTTTCCAGCTCAATTCCAACAAAGTCACCTTTTTTAATATTGAATTGTTGTGCGAGACAATTGGCCAGTTTAGTACTGTATTCTTCTAAATGTGCATAACTGATTTTCTCTCCCTGATGTACAAATGCAGCTTGATTTGGGTTTTCCTTAGCCTCTGCTTGTATAAGATTTACAACCGTCAAAGAAGCATCATAAGGCGTTACAATCGGATTGAATTCGTTAAGAATTTTATTTTTTTCCACCGGAGATACAATTTCAATCGCATGGATGGCCTGCTCCGGTTTTCTCAAACCTGCAGTTAAAAATGCTTCGAAATGATCTAACAAATTACCTATAAAATCTTCCGTATAGATATCTGTATTGTACTCTACGTTTAGGGTTAATCCTTTTTCACTTTCTACAAATACAAAACTAATATCCAGTTGGCTAACCCCTCTTTCTATTTCGCTGTATTCGGTAGCGGTAATCCCATCTATTCCTTTTTGATCGTTTAGTTCCAATCCCTGATGGTTTTGCAATAACACCATTATATCAAACAAGGGCGATCTGCTTTGGTCTTTCGGGAGAGCTAATTGATTTACAAGTGCGGTAAAAGGGTATTCTTTATTTTCATAGGCCTTAATAAGTGTCTGCTTTTGTTTCTGCATCAACTCCAAAAAGCTGTCTTCTTTATTAAATTGCGTCCGAATTGGCAAAGCATTAGAGTATAAACCAATCTGATTCTCAAAATCAGAATGCTCTCTTCCTGCAACTGTAGTACCAAGCGTAATGTCGGTCTGAGTTGTGTATCTGGAAAACAATCCATTAAGACCTCCAACCAAGAGCATAAACAAGGTCATTTGCTGCTCTTTACCAAATGCATTTAATGTTGCTAAAAACGGTTTTGAAAATTCGTGCTGACGAATATTCCCGTTATAGGTTTTCATAACCGGACGTTTTCCGGGAACAAGATTCAGTACCGGAGATTTGGTTTCAAACTGTTGTTTCCAATAGTCTAATTTGTTGGAATATTCAGGGCTTGTCAACTTTTCGTTGAGCCATTCGCTATAGTCTTTGTATTGTATAGACAGTTCGGCTAACTTAATTTCTTCTTTGTTGGCTAAACTCGTATAAACCAGCATTACTTCTCTGGTCAGAATTTGTAAAGACCAGCCATCGCCTATAATATGATGTAATACAAATAAAAGTATGTGCTCTTCCTCATTTCTTTTGAATAAAGTAGCGCTCAGCAAAAGATCTTTCTCCAGATCAAAAGCTTTTTGATATTCTTGTTTTATCTGATTATGAAACTGCTCTACAGACGAGTCCTCCGAAGCTACGATCTGAAGCTTAAAATTGGCTTCTTCCTTAGCCAGGATGTATTGTTGTATTTCTTCTTCTTGATTTTTTCTAAAAATGGTTCTGAGCGATTCATGTCGAGCAATAACCTTCTGAAATGCTTTTTCCAGAAGTGCCGCATCAAGTTTTCCGCACAACTTCAGTGTTGAAGTAATATTATAAGCCCGGTTTCCTCCCAGGTATTCATGTGTAAACCACATAAAGTATTGTGTCGGGGTCAAAGGGTAACTTTCTAGTACCTTCGCTTTAGAAATTGAAGTATTTGAAGAGATCAAACTTATTAAGTATGCTTTGTGTTCTTTGATCTCTTCCAGCAACTCTTTTGTCAATACTCCCTTTGGAGCATTCACCTTAAGATTTCCGTCAATTATTTTCAACTGAACTCCTAAAGAAAGAAGCTTATTAATAATTTCATTTTTCATAAAAAAAGCAGTTTAAATCTAGCCTTGTATTGTATTCTATTTTCCAGATTATTTTCTTCTTTTTCATTTACTTTATTTTTTAACTATTGTTAAAAAATAACTGATGCCTTTTTAAACTTTGCAAGCTTTTTACTTCCTACAAACGTTAACTTATATCAAAATATCAACCCTTGTAAACTTGCCATTATGCAAAATTTCAAACTTCAAAAAAAAACTTATCAACTTCATTTACAACAAGTTGATTTCAAAAAATCCTTTCAAATATTTACTCATAAAATACTCTACCCAAAAATATCAGTAAGCTATCTATAAAAATTACGGACTTTTGATGTGTAATTTACGGTCTTTTCACTGTAGCCTATAAATCACTAACAATCAATCAAATAAACATGCAAATTGCGCCCAAAAAAAATCAATTCTTTTAAGAATTAAGAAAAAAACTGAATTTTATTCTAGAAAAAACTTACAAACCAAAATTCAATTATTCGTTGAGTAGTAAACAATCAAAATCGCAGCAAAAAAGAAATAGCCACTAATTGCACGAATTTCCACGAATTAGGTTTTAAAAACTTAAAAAATCACTTTAATCCTTTTAATCTGTGGCAGAATAAAAACAAAACAATTCGTGCAAATTCGTGCAATTAGTGGCAAAAAAAATCTTAGAAACAATCGAGTTCAGCTTACAAAATAATTTCGTCCTGATCCAACTCCTGAAAAACAGAATCATCTTCATTGTTCTGTAGTATAGAGAAATTCAGTAAGGCCGATAAATCCCGAATATTCAGAGTTTCATAAAGATTTGCTATCGAAAAGACCGTGTTGTACGTTTTATTTATTTTATTGATCAGAACAACTGCCTGTAAACTGTTTCCGCCCAATTCAAAGAAATTATCTTCTGTACCTACGATCTCCGAATCGAGTTTCAGAACCTCAGCCCAAATAGTGACCAATGTATGTTCTATATCATTTTTGGGAGCTACATAAGGCACGGTCTTCAAATCAGATACCTTAGGGTCCGGCAATGATTTTCGCTCTATTTTTCCGGTTCTTGTTAATGGAAATTCTTCGAGGGTTATATAGATTGTCGGAATCATATATTTAGGTAATATTTGCCCTAAAAGCGCTTTTATTTTAGCTACTTCTATAACTTCAGTTACTTTTATATATGCCGTAATATGGTTATTTCCGTTTAATTCTTTAAGTAAAACTACGGCTTCTTTTATCCATTCAATTTGTTCTAATTGATATTCTATTTCAGATAGTTCAATTCGAAATCCGTTGATTTTGACCTGAGAATCTTTACGTTGCAAAAATTCAATTTCACCCGTAGGAAGCAGCTTTCCGATATCGCCGGATTTATACACTCTTCCTTCTCCTGTAACCGGATCTGTTCTAAAAACCTGCTCTGTTAATTCCTGTCGGTTTAGATATCCCAACGAAAGATAGTCGCTTTTGAAAACAATTTCTCCGGTTTGATAAACCCCTCTTAGCTGATTGTTTTCACCCAATAAGAAAATACCCGTTTCTGCTACTACTTTCCCTAATGGCACATTATTTCTCGTTAATTGTGAGCTGTGCTTTAAGAATTTCTGGGCCACAATAGTAGATTCGGTTGGCCCGTAATCGTTTACTAAAAAGGCTCCTTCAAGGAAGTGTTTTTTAAATAAATCCAAATCGGGTTTATGACACGACTCTCCTCCTAAATCAATCAATCGTACTGTCGGTAAGACTTTGTCTTCTCCCAGTCCTTTTAAGAAATTCCTATAGATTGTCGGTACCATATGTATAATGGTGATATTCTGAGTAAATAACCAATCTGAAAGTGGATCCAGTCCATTTTCGACGATATCGTAAATGCTAACCGTAGCACCATTTAAAATAGCACCGTAAATATCTTTTACGGAAGCATCAAATGTATAAGTAGAAAAAACACTTAAGTTGTCTTTTATGGCAATGTGAACATTATTAGTATAGATTCTTATAAAATGAAGTACATTTCTTTGATTCTGCAAAACACCTTTTGGCAAACCTGTTGAACCGGAAGTATACAAAACATAAGCCTCTGCTGAAGCATTTGTACTATTCTCTGGATTTGAGATTTTGGGAAGACTATAATTTTCAGATATCTTTATAACAGCTAATTGTGGTACTTCCTGCTCTAATTGTCGGGCTTTTTCTAAGGTAGTCGCATTACAAACCAGAAGCGTACAACCCGAATCTTCAATAAGGTACTGAATTCTGCTCAACGGACTGTTGGCATCTATAGGCACATAAGCATATCCCGCTTTAAGAACTCCCAACATTCCGATTACACAGGTTTCATTGTGATTTAAAAGCAAGGCAACTCGTCGCGTCTGTAGATTGGCTTTTTTATTGATTTCCAGTGCCAAATGATTGGCACAATTGTTCAGCATTTTGTAAGTGAGTACCGTTTCATTGGCATATACGGCAGAATGATCCGGAAATCGTAACACTTGTTTTTCAAATCGTTGTGTTATACTTTGTTCAATTTCGCTCGCCTCAAAATACTCAAAATCGTTAGTTGGTTTTAAATCGTCTTCCTCAAAAATATAGTTTTCAAATATTTTAATGGTGTGCAATGCTTTTGTGTCATCTTCCACGACCTGATCAATGATCGATAAATAAGCGTTTATCCAATAGGCAATGGTTTCTTTTTTAAAGAGCTCATGATCGTATACACAATTGATGCTATATCCGTTTGCAAAACTTTTTACATAACATTCTATATCAAACTTTGGTGTCGCTTTCACCACTTCGTGATTCGGACTGAAATCTGTTATCCTTTCCAGCACTTCTGCATCAAAATCAACCATGTTTAAAAACACGGGACTCAGCGGAAAACCATTGTCGTTCTGCGGGGCATCAATCAGTTCTAATAACTGTTCAAAAGGATAGTTCTGATGCGCCAGAGCATTTATTAAAGTTTCATTGACACGCTGTAACCATGTATGAAAAGATTCCTCCTCGCTTACTCTATCACGCAACATGAGCGTGTTTATAAAACAACCTACTAAGTCTTTTAATTGATAATGATTTCGGTTGGCCACCGGAATCCCCAGTGTAATATCTTCTTCGGAAGTAAGTCTAAACAACAATACTTTTAACGTAGCCACAAAAATCGCAAAAACACTGGTCTTTTTTTCTCCCGATAATTCTTCGATCTTTTTCTTCTGTTCTTCAGAAATGTAAACGGTATAAGAAGAAGAGGTTCCTTGATTTGTTTTTACTTTGGCCGTATAATCCGTTGGTAGTTGTAGATATGATAATGGTCCGGAAAATTGTTCTTTCCAATACGCTTCAGCAACATTGACATCCGGCGATTGCAACAGCTCATTTTGCCATTGCGCATATTCTTTATATTGAATGGACAATTCCGGAAGTTCTACAGTCTTCCCGGCTATTGTAGCCTCATAAATCTCCATTAAATCTCTGGAAATAATTCCCATAGACCAGCCGTCACTTATACTGTGATGGATATTAAAATACAAACGATGTCTTGAACCTTCTTTTAAAATAGCCACTTTAAACAAGGTGTCGGCTTCCAGATCAAACTCCTGTTCGAATACCTCGTTTTTAGCATGCAATTCCAATTCAAAACACGGAATCTCTACTGCCAAATGCGACAGGATTTTTTGTTTCGGAATCCCGGCATCTTCCACAAACACACTTCGTAAAATCTCATGGCGTTCTAAAAGAAGAGCAAACGCTGCTTTAAAAGCAACTAAATCAAAATTGTCCGGTAGCTCCAGCGTACTGTATATATTGAATTCTCTCGATTTTCCTTTGATCTTATACAGCAACCAATATCGCATTTGCGAAGGTGATAAATCATAGTATTCCTGAGAAGGCAAGACAGCAATCTCCTTTACTTCTTCAACCGAATTATTTAAAAGCGCTGCATGGCTCTTCAGGCTCGTATTGGCATAGAGCGTTTTAAGCGGAACCGATATCTTAAACGTTTTTTGATATTCGCTTAGCAATTTTGTCAGGAGTAAACTATGTCCTCCGAGTTCAAAGAAATCGTCGGTACTCCCTATGGTCTGATGTCCTAAAAGTTCTTGCCAGATGATTGCAATTTTTCTTTCGGTCTCGTTAGCCGGTGCTACATATTCTTTTTTCAGCACATCAGCCTCGGTGATGGCTGGCAGTTTTGTCCTGTCAATTTTACCGTTTGCATTTAATGGAAATGTTTCCAATGCAATATAATAAGAGGGCACCATATAATCCGCCAACTGTTCTTTCAAATAGGCTCTAAGCGATTTTCTGTCTATAGCTACCGCCGCAGTATAATAGGCTATGATGGCCTGTTCTTTGTTTATTTCTTTGACCAATACAATAACATTTGAGATTGTAGGCTCATAGCTTCTGATCACATGTTCTATTTCTGCCAATTCAACCCTGTTGCCTCGTATTTTTACCTGATTGTCTTTTCTCTCTACGAATTCAAGATTTCCGTCAGGCAACCATCGGGCTAAATCTCCGGTTTTGTATAATTTTTCTGCTGCCGCAAAAGGATTCTGAATAAATTTCTCAGCTGTGAGTTCCGGTTGATGTAAATACCCTTTAGAAAGTCCAATTCCTGAAATACACAATTCTCCAATAATACCAATTGGTTGTAATTTTAAATGATCAGACAGTATATAAACCTTTGTATTAGCTATAGGTTTTCCGATAGATACCTTTTCTTTTAAGGCCTCTTTACAATCATAATAAGTGGTTACCACTGTGTTTTCTGTTGGTCCATAGTTATTATATACTTGTAAAGAAGTATTCAAGTCATAATTTAAACTTTCCCCTCCTGTAAGTATCGTAGTCGATAACGTTAAACGGCTATCTGACATGATATCCTGACAGATTTTAGAAGGCAGATACGCATGAGTAATCTCATTTTCTTTTAGAAAAGAGGTTAATAATTTTGTTTGCAAACGTATTTCTTCGTTTTGAATCGGGTAAAGCGTCGCTCCCGAAATCAGATACGGATAAATTTCCCAGACTGATGCATCAAAGGCAACTCCTGAAAACAAAGTCCCTTTGCTGGTTTCTGTGACGTTATACACGCTTTTATGCCAGAAACATAAATTGACGAGACCCTGATGTGCAATCATAACGCCTTTTGGTTTTCCGGTAGATCCGGAAGTGTAGATCACATAAGCCAGGTCTGTGCTTTGGGTTTTTATATTCGGTAGGACCGCAGACAATTGTTTTTGTTTGTAAAAACCATCCAAAAAAGTATTATCTACTACCACTTTACCGGCAACATCTTCTAAAATATCTTTAATTCTGTTAGCAGGATAGTTCAGATCTATAGGTACATAGGCGGCACCCGTTTTTAGAATCGCTAATAAGGAAACTAACAAATGCTCATTTCTTTCTAATGTAACTGCTATCAAATCCTGCGGAACAATCTGATAATTCTGAATCAGGTAATGGGCTAATTTATTCGATAACTCATCTAATTCGGCATAAGTTAAAGTCTGATTATCTGATCGGACAGCAATATGATTTGGTGTCTTTTCTACCTGCTCTACAAACAAATCTATTATGGTTTTCTCGGTATCAAAAGCCACATCAGTATCGTTAAAAACCTGTAGCAAAGTTTCTTTCTCCCTTTCGGAAACCAAGTCTATTTCTCCCAATACCATTTCGGGACTTTTTACCACCTGAACAAACAAATTCTCCAAATGCTGACTCAGTCCTTCAATAAAATTTTCGGTATAAAGATCCGTATTATAGAGAATTTCTAAACTAAGCGCCTCTTTTTCAGTGAAAGTAAATACAATATCAAAAGGGGCTATTGTCCTGTTGATTTCAAATTCTTCAATCGTTACGGCAGAAGAAACAGCGTTCTTAAAGTTCGACAATTGCTGCTGATTTTGCAGCACAACCATCACATCAAACAAAGGGGATCTTGTGGTGTCTCTTGCCATTTTAAGTTCTTCCACCAATACATCAAATGGAAAATTCTGATGCTCATAAGCTTCTAAAAGCAGTTTTCCTTCTCTTTGAAGTAAAGTTGAAAATGCTTCTTTCTGATTTACTGAATTTCGAATCGCCAGTGTATTGGTAAACAAACCAATCTGATCTTCTAAATCGGGATGTTCACGTCCGGCTATAGGCGTTCCGATGACAATGTCATCCTGATTGCTGTATCTGGACAGTAGCGTTTTTATTCCGGCCATTAATACCGTAAACAGCGTTACCTGGTAGCTTTTGGAAAGATTTTTTAGCTCTGTAAGCAATTCTGCAGATAAAATATGATACAACTGTTTTCCTCCATATGTTTTTACTGCCGGACGGCTGGCATAAACAGGCAATTGAAGTACGGGAACTGTTTCTTCAAATTGCTTAAGCCAATATTGTCGGGCCGTCTGGTAACTTTCCTTTTGCTGTTCTCCGAGCAACCATACGGCATAATCTTTAAATTGAACAGCTTCCGGAGACCATTGCATTGTCTCTTCGGTATGCAAAGCAGTATAACAAGCTAAAACTTGTGCCGTTAGTACTTCCAGTGACCATCCGTCACTTATAAGATGATGCATGGATAAATAAAACACAAAATTGTCAGAAGCAGTCTTCAATAACGAAGCTCTGAACAAAGGTGTTTCGGTCAGGTCATACGATCCTTTATTTTTTTCCTCAATATAACACTTTACCTCATCGTAAGGTGACTCCTCATTAGAAAAATCTTTGGTGTCTACCGCAAAATGAAACTTTTCCTTTGGCAGAATATATTGGTTCACTACACCATTTTCATCCTTCTTAAAAGAAGTCCTTAAAATTTCGTGATGTGCTGCAACCTCGCTAAATGCCTCAATAAATTTAGCTTGATCAACAGCTCCTTTCAACACCACCGCTCCTGAAATTTCATAAGCGTCATTCCCGCCATCGAGTTGACTTAGCAACCACAATCGGTTTTGTGAGTGTGTTAATGGATAAGATGCTGAAGAGGCAGCCCGAGGAATTGGCAGATACTCCTTATTTTTCAGCACTTTTTTTAAGTCTCCGATGGTCGGATTGGTATAAAACATTTTATACGGTACGCTCTTTTCAAGTTTCTTATAGATCGCATTAATAATTTGTGAAATCATTAAACTATGCCCTCCCATTTCAAAAAAATGATCGTTCATACCAATAGGCGAAACTCCCAAAGCTTGTTCCCAAATCTCAACCAGCGTTTTTTCAAGCACATCAACCGCTGCGACATACTCTCTTTTAACAACTGCTGTCTCCGTGATTTCTGAGAGCGCCTGTTTGTCTACTTTACCGTTAGGCGTTAACGGAATCGACTCCAACTTTATAAAATAAGCAGGAATCATATAAGCAGGGATTAGTTTTTCCAGATGTCCTCTTAAAACCGTTTTATCTATAGTGTTATCTTCTACATAATATCCGACTAAAACATCTTCTCCTTTATTCTTTTTAACAGCCACAACGGCTTGCAATATGTTTTCTGAAAACGAAGAAATCGCATTCTCAATTTCTCCGAGTTCGATACGATAACCTCTAAGTTTTATTTGATGGTCTTTTCTTCCGAGGAAAATAAGATTCCCATCAGATCTCCATTTTGCTAAGTCACCGGTATCATACATCTTGCCTCCTTCATCAAAAGGATTGTCTATAAATTTTGCCGAAGTCAGTTCGGGCTGATTGAGATATCCTTTTGCCACACCATCCCCCGAAAGATATAATTTCCCGACAATACCGGCCGGTACTAATTGTAATGCGTCATCGAGAATATAAGCCTGTGTATTGGTAATAGGCTTACCAATAGGAATACCTGTGTATGCATTTTCTGAAGATAATTTATAACAAGTACTATAAGTCGTGTCTTCTGAAGGGCCGTATAAGTTTCTTATTTCGGCATTGGTCTGCAACAGCTTATTTGCGATATCAACCGGAAAAGGCTCTCCGGCAAGATTAATCACACTTACATTTTCGAGACTATACCCCTCCTCCAACACCTTTCGGATACTGGAAGGTACAGTGTTTAATAAAATCTTCTGATCCTTGGCCAATTCGGCACCAATCTCTAAAGCATTATTTAGAATTTTTATCTTTTTCCCGACAGAAAGTGTGTAAAACATTTCAAATACTGAGAGGTCAAAACAATGTGAGGTAGCGGCATATACTACATCAAAACTTTCTGTATCAAATTCCTTTTGAGCCCAATGAATTAAAGCAACAGCATTTTGATGCGTTATCATCACCCCTTTTGGATTCCCGGTAGTTCCCGAGGTATAAATTATGTAGGCAACCTCAGCTGTCTTTCTCTCTACAGATCGATTTTCTTTGGAATACTTAAGTTGTTTCTCCTCAAAATCACTATAAAGGGAAGCATCAATAACAAGCTTGCAATTGCTGTCTTTCTCAATAAAAGCGATTCTTTCCTCCGGATAATTAACATCTATGGGCACATAAGTAGCCCCCGCCTTTAAAACCGCTAATATGGAGATAAGAAGTTTTTCGCTTCTCTCCATTTTAACCCCAACAAAATCACCTTCTGAAATCGCATACTCTTTAATCAGGTAATCTGAAACCTGATTCGCCTGTTCATTAAGTGACTCATAAGTAAGTACAGTGTCTTTACAAATAACTGCACTATTTTGGGGTGCTTTTTGCGCTTGGTTTTCTACAATTTCAGCTAGTGTTATAGCTTTATCATAGGCACTACTTGTCGCATTAAAGCTGTGTAAGAGTAACTCTCTTTCTTCCTTAAAAACCAAAGGCAACTGAGCAATTGTTACAGAAATATTCTCTTCTAATGTTTCCAGTAAATTTTTAAAATTCGCTAAAAAATGCAAAGCAACAGTACTTTCTACAAATGCATCCGAGTAATTTAATGAAATGATAAAATCTTTATTTTCCTGCTTTTCAATTTGAAAAGACATTCCATGATTTAGTAGCTTTCCCTCTTTTGATGCTCCATAATTAAACTGAAAAGTAATATCATTTACACTTGATGTTGGTGTAATAAGATGTTCTTCGTAATAGTCGGTATACTTATAAACCTCCTGAACTTCTCCTTTGACTTCCTGTATAAACTCTTTTACCGTTTTTTGAGCTATACCTTGAAAGGCATAAAACGATACTGCATTTTCGGTACTCAGGAACATATTGGAAGACACAAAATTACATTCGTCAAAATATCGCTGAAGCATCATATTATAAAGTGCTATCAATACGGTAAATTCTACAATAGTATTTTCAGCGGTTAATTTATAGAAATAAGAAAGCTCAGAGGCTGTAACTGTAATAAAATCTGTTGAAGAATTGTCCGGAAAATTTCCTTTAGAAGAAGCAAGTCGATTGATTTTTTTATTCCAATAGTCTTTAGCAATTTTGTGGTTGATGTGATCCATTTTAGTGTAATTCTTTTATACCATTAATTTGTTATACAAGGAGTTAAGCAGTACACTCTCTTTTATCTGTTACAGAAAAAATACTCTGTAACAGATGATCTTGTACCAGTTATCTACTTTCGTAATCTTGCAATTCAAGTCAGAATGCAGATCGCATAAGCGATCCTAAGCGAAAATAAAAGCAACACTCCACTAAAAATTACGGACTTTCGGTATAAAAATTACGGGCATCTGCGAACGATAGGCAAACAACTAATAAAGAACTCACTAAACACAAAAACTCTCGGATATTTTCTTTTATGCCTCTAGCGAAACCTTTGTATACTTTGCGGTTAAGTTTTCACGCAGATCGGGCAGATTTTGCTGATTTCTTCTCGCATGAATAAAAGAGGAAAAACTTCGCGGCTTTGCGACTCCTATGTTTACAATGAAATTTGTTCACGCAGATCTGGCAGATTTATTCAGATTGTTTTTTATCGAAGTAACAAAACAAAAATATTGGCTTAATCTGCGTGAAAAAGACTTTTGCGGCTTTGCGACTCTGCGAGCAAAAAATAGTGCCCTTTGCGAAAACCCTTTGCGCACCTAGCAATTAAATTTCCACGCAGATCTGGCAGATTTATTCAGATTGTTTTTATCGAAGTAACAAAACAAAAATATTGGCTTAATCTGCGTAATCTGCGTGAAAAAGACTTTTGCGGCTTTGCGACTCTGCGAGCAAAAAATAGCACCCTTTGCGAAAACCCTTTGCGCACCTGGCGGTTAAAAACAAGCAAAACACCTATTTATCAAACCAAAAAAAAGAGGGATTTTACTCCCTCTCATTTTTTAAACTTCACTGCTATATTAATTCTCATGTGGGTTTTTAACACATATCGGAAGATTATAAAAATTTGGACAAGGGGCATCTGCAGAATAACAATGTGCATCAGGTCCCGGGCATATTGGTTGCCCTCCTAAAATATTAATTTTTTCAGTTTTGGTCAGTTCCTGAGTGCCTTCTAATTTTAAAATGTTTTTTAACATAAAATAAAGTTTAAAGAATTTAGTTAATACCCCAATCATTTAAAGACACTTGGAATTTATGTCTATCCTCTCACAAGAATTTTGTATATATTTTTATATTTCCGGTAAACCATTTTCACACTGAACGTTAGTATCTCTTTTATGAACTTATTCGTACATTTAACAATATTACAAAAAAAAGTGTAACCGCAACGCTTTAAAAAAATAAACCCAAAATATTTGACTAAATAACTCAAGTTGCTAGTTGAATAATAATGTATAATGTATATTGTAAAATGTATACTGTAAAATGTAAAAAGTTTTCTTTAATTGATCACTATCTTGCAATGTACGAACATATAGTTGTGTCAGATTGCTGAAATACAGTAACAATACACTTAATTCTAATGCTTCGCTTAAAGGTAAAAAATACTGCAGCTTCTTTTCGCATGGGGATTAAACTGTTCTTCTTTCGCAGTCAAAAAACAAAAGGTACAGTCAAATATTTTGCTGTACCTTTTATATTGCATTATGAGGATTCTTATTCTATTTTGCTTTTAATACCACTACTGCCAGGCATATTTGAATAACCAGTAGCGGCTAAACTAAAGAATGCAATATTGACTATTATACAAACAATAATTTTATTCTTTCACATCTTTTTTTTCCTTGGCCCTATTAATGCTTGGAAAAGATTCTAAATATTCGATCTCAATTTTATTACCGATTTTGTAACCTCTTTTTTTAGAATCCCCGGTGTATACTTTTCCATTTGCAGAAAACTCATAGGAGTAGGTAAACATTTGCGTTATTACTCCCTTACCAAGAATGTTTTTCTCGTTAATAATTGTTGCCTCTTTTACCACAGCATAATTATCCAGCAAAGAATTATAAACTGGCCATTTAAGTATGCTAAAAGCCAAATATAAGATTGGACTTAGGGCAATTAATAAATACATCTTCTTTTTAAATTTTTCTAAAAAGCTTTTATTCCCTTTTTTATTGTTCATTTGTTTTGTCTTTTGCATCATTAACAGGTTTTAATGTAGCAGCTTTTGCTGTATTTTCTAATGTCTTTGCTGTTTGTTCTATAAGCTTCGTTGAAAACTTCTTAACTTTATTGTTTACATTACGAGTTACTCTTCCACCACTTGCTCTTATAGCTTTTTTAATTGTTTTAGCAATTGCGCCTTTATTAACGCCACCTTTTGAAAGCAATTTAACGCCTTTTGTGCCTATTCCTTTAGCTACTGAATTTACGGTTGCATCAATAGCTACATTTTTGATAATGTTCCTAGGATTTTTATCAACTTTTGCTTCAAAACCTCCTTTATCATTTGTTTTAATTTCAACAACATTATTGACCACTAAAACGGCACTTTTAACAGCTATCTTTTTTATAACACTTCCTCCCGAAGTAAGTCCTCCTTCGACAGCAGAAAGAGCTATAGAAGATAAATTAATATTTTTTGTAAAGGCATCCATTCCTCTTTTACCCTGAGCATAATTAGAAGCAACCTGGATACCATAATCAACCGCAGCTCCTAAAACAGCTCCTAATATAGGGTTTTCCCCATCAGGATCATTAAATTTTACCGGTGATTGATAGCAATAGGCATAAGAAGAAAGATTACGCGGATTAAAAACGGTAGACGATTGGTTATCCTCATCTTCTTCAAAAAAATCTTCTCTTAAAATCAAAGGATCCACCGACAACCATATACTGGTTTTCATATCCAGATATCTCGCCCCATAATAGGATAAATTCGTTTCCCTGTCTAATTCTTTTCCATTAAATAAATAAGGAGAAGAGAATGACGAATTATGTTCTTCAAACAAAATTTCTCCGAAAGCAATATACTCGACATGCTGACTTATGCTTCCGTTTTTAACGGTAATATATGACGTACTTCCTAAATGGTCAGGATGGTAATAAAAAATATCATTCTCCGGCAAACCAATTCCTGTAAATCCTTCTCCTGATTTTACAGTTTCAGGTTTTATTGGAGGTCCAAACTGAACTGGTGATCCAGGAACATCCCCAGGAGCATTAAAAACAGGATTTCTTGGCCAACCTTCAGGTGGTTCCTGATTCTCTTCTACTGGCTTCATCACCTGGCTTGGATAGGGATCACCGGTAAATTCAGGTGTTGCATAAATACCTTGTTGCGTCGGTGGCCCCGGAGGCACACCTAAACTTTTCACATAAGTATCCATTGCTTTTTGTTGCTCTGCTGTTAACTTGGTATAATTTACACCTCCTGCTGTTATGCCTAATGGTTGTGCAAAAGTACCATTACCGAGCTTACTTACGATACGTCTTGTACCTTCAAAATAATGCTTGGTAAATTTCCCTTTGCTTATTACAAAATTAGGACTTACGTAACCCGTGTAATCATCCGTATGTACTATCGTAGCAGCTACTTGCCCATTAATGGCTATGTTCTGACTATCGCCACTGCTTTTTATAACCCTTTCACCATCTGCATCGTAGGTATATTGATGTATACGTCCGTTGTCATTAATTCCCATTAAACGATTTTCTTCATCCCACGTCATCTTTCTGAAATTCTGTGATTCAGAATAACTTGTTGGGTTTCCGTTGCCATCGTACGCATATTCTCTTGGTTCGGATTTTCCTGCTTCAACAATTTTACTAGGTGCATTAGGATGCAATTCATTATCATAATTATAATCAAGTACATACCCTTTTTGCTCATTATTTAAAGTATGAACTAAGTTTTTGCTGGTAATATTATGCATTTTATTATAGCTCATATTCAGCTCATACCTAGCTTCGGTAAATTCTCCTTTATATATCGCTTTGGCGTTTTTTAATCTGTAAAAATCATCGTACTGATATTCGTGTGAAGCAGTACCTCCAAGAGTGTTGTTTACAATTGGTGCGGTATTTTTTATACTTAATACATTACCCTCCAAATCATAACTATACGAATTGTTAAATACCTGTCGTGAACCACTCTTAACCTGTAGTTGCTGTAACCTTCGCATCGCTGGGTCATAAGTATAATTTGTTTCCGTATCATTTCCGTATTTTAGATACTTACGCTGCTCAAACTCATCATAAGATAGCTGTTTAATATACTCATAAGTATGGTTTTCTTTTTTACCACGCATACTCAGCAAGTTCCCTGCACGATTATAGGAATAATCCATTGTCTCCCCATCAGGGTAAATCATTTTTTGAATACGATTCCAGGTATCGTATTGGAATTCTGAAATGTAAGTCTGTACATCAGTAGGAGTAATACGAAGAGTACGAATTTCTTTTTCGACTTCTCCTAGCTTTCCATAAAAAAATTCTTGCCCTCCACTGGCATCCTGAACAAACCACAACCTACCTCTTCGAGATGCTGTACCATCGGCTTTACCGAAATTATACTGTACATTATTCTGTGGATTTTTAGGATATTTAATACTTTCAAGACGCGTGAAGTTGTATTCATACTGTATGGCACCGCCGTTTGGCACTGTATTTTTAATATCCTGTGTGATTCGGGAAGTCATATTACCCGCCAAATCATATTGTGTAATTGTTGTTCCTGCATCAGGATTTGTAAACTCTACTCGTCTGCCCAACCAATCATAACTACTTTTGGTAACATGATTCATTGCATCGGTTACTTTTGTAGTCTCGCCCAGCGCATTAATATCAAATTTAGTTATCAAATCATTTTGTTGACTGGCTATATTCCCTTCTTTAGCATCTGTAAAAATTTGAATCGTGTTATTTAAAGCATCTGTTTGTGTGGTGCGTAATACCGGCAAGCCATCGAAATTATCCAGAGCAAAGCTGGTTGTATTTGTACTTCCGTCCGGTAAAGTTACCTTAACGGAACGTCCCATTTCATCATACTCCGTTTTAGTCGGCATTAAATTAGAGATCCCAGTACTAAAATTATTATCTATTGTAATGCTTGTTGTTGGATAATAACTCGTTGTCGGGCGCCCTAAACCATCATAAATAATTTTCCCTGATATAATTTGTGCCTCCTGATCAGGACTTCCGGCTTGTGTAAATAAACTTGCTGTTTTTTTAACCTGCAAAGCTCTTCCCAATCCATCCGTATAGGTATAAGTTTCAATATCTTTATCTAACTCCGGGTCATAATTTCTTGTTTTAGCGTACCGTACTTTTGCTTCCGGAAAATACTCATAAAAAATGGTGTACGGTTTTCCGCTCGCAATTTCATAAGGCCCACGAATAGAAGCTGTGCGCCCTTTAGAGTCCACCGTATATTCTGTGCTCTGGTCATTACGATCGGTTGTTTTTAGTAAATCTCCAAAACGATAATCATATTCCATTTTATTATGATATCCAAAGGCATCTTTTATTTCGGTTAAGAAACTATGATTTTCTGCATCATAAGTATATTCAAGCGTCATACGCTGTCCTTTATGATTTTCAGCTCCTGTTACTTTTTGAAGATTCCCATAGGTATCGTAGGCAATATCTGTAACAGCAATTTTATCAGCTGCACTGTAGTTTCTTATTTGAGTAACTTCGGCTGTTGCAGCCTTTATAGCTGTTACTCTTTTACGACGTAAACCTTCAGTTGTAAATACTTCTAATTGTTTCGCAATTCCCCCGTAATAAGGTGCGGTGCTTTCGTGATAGGTAATCTTAGCGGTTACTTTATCATCGGCAGAACCATTTCCTAAGTCTTCATATTGTATAATATTTCCGTTAGCATCATAGGTGTTAAAAATGTTTGTTTCCAGGTAATCACTTCCTCCTTCATACATTTTATGATTCGTATGTATCAATCCCGCAAAAATACGTTTCCCATCACATAGCGGTAAATTCAAATCAGAAACCGAAACACTGGCCTGCGTAGCCACATCAATCAAACTGTATTCGTTTTCTGACTCCTCGCGGACTTTATTATTTTTGTCTAACTTATAGCTTCGCTTCAGAAGGTTTTTTCTGAAATAATCCTGATTGTAAAATTCTTCTACAGAAGTTAAAAACACCGAATTATCGGCTGCGTCAATTTGTTCCTGGATTATTTTCCCGAAGCCATAAAATTCTCTTTCGCGACGATCAAAATAACTGTCTTCGTATCTGAATTTTACAATAGAATGATCGATACCATCCCCAATATGCCCATCAAAAATGTCAACTGATTGCAAGACCCATTTAGACGAAGGGTTTTCGTAAGTTGGTTTCAATAATTCATAATCGACCACATAGCTATTACCCGCTGCATTGGTAACGCTTTTTAATTTGTTGGTTCTTTTTATATTGGAAAGACGTACAACCAAATTATTCTGATCTTTAGACACAATGTAATCAACGTTACCATCACCGTCTACATCAGAAAATGAAGCTTCTGAACGTGATGTACTGGCTCCAAAACTACCACCGATACTTGGTGTTAATTTTAAAACGATAATAGGCGGAATCAACGGAATATCATACGAAACACCAATACTGGCTCCATAACTAACGGATTTGTTTCTTGACATTGCCGAATATTTTGGATAAGTAATTGCCGCAGCAAAATAGTTACCCATATTCAATTCTACCAAAACATCATTGTCACGATAGGTAATTTTGTCTGCTAATCCGTCTGAGTTTACATCCATAAATGTATTTGTCCCATCAGAAACAGAGCTTCCATAATTTAAACCGCCGGAGAAAGATCCGTTATAAATGCTATATCCTAAACTGGCACTATAATCTTTTGATTTTCCTTTATTAATAAAGTTAAGATTCGTCCAGTTTTCTTCCGGTAAAAAGCCATAACCGCTGTTTAAAGATACACGTCCGTCAGCTATGATTTTATCTGCCAGTCCGTCACCGTTTACATCTGAAAATACTTGCTCTGAATAGTCTTCTCCTTTTCCAATATTTCCACCCAAGGAAACTGACTTTCCTCCTTTTTCTGCATCTCCCGAAGCTCCGGTTTGCATGTAATTTTTTGTAACCGCCGCTTTACTGACACTTAACTGTAGCGAGTTTGCTGGTGAACCATGACTATAGCTACCGGACAAACTACCTCCCTGTGCCGTATTTTTGGAGTGGCTAAAATCACCTATTGAAGCTTTGTTACCCGTAAGTCCTCCTGTAGGTGAGGTAAACTGAACCTGACCATCTCTGATATAATCCGGGAAACCATCACCGTTAAAATCACTCATGGTTTGCACGACATAAGAATCTCCTTTTGAAGTACTCAGACCTCCACCAACAGGACCTGCACTTGCTCCGGCAGCAAAACTTTTGCTTTTACTTTCGGTAATCATATCAAATGCAGCTGTTGCTCCTCCTGCTAAATTGTTTGGAGGCAAAGAGAAATCGACATATTCTGCTATGTCGTCCTCACCTAAACGCGAACTTCCGATAAATTCATTTTGAATAAAGGATGCCTTCTCTGCACCAAATACTATATTTTCTGAATAAACCTGTGTGGCCTGAGTAAAATATTCCTTGTAACTATCAAATCCCGGAGGCATTACATCTGGATCCAGATTGTTTAAATCAGGGAAATTGTTTGGATCTACATTGGTGGTTTCCGGTTTTAATCTCGTCTGATCAATTGTATTGCTGGCAAGATTTCCATTTATAATAAAACTTCCCCAATTGCGGTACAACAACCCTAAAGTAATGGCTTCCGATGGCAGATTGCTATACATAGAAAACTCGGTTGTTGTTTCATTCCAAACCACAGGCAATAATGGATCTGTGATGGCATCAACTATATTGTAAGCAATATTTAGGGCATTATTTTTTGGATAAGCTCTTATAATATCCTTTAAATTAGCATCGCTTACATAAATCTCCAATTCAATTGGAAGGTCTTTTTTAGCCTCTGCATATCCATAGGTACTATCAAAAGCGGAAGTTGTTTCTACCAATGTCCCGTTCACCACATCAAAAGTCTTTCTGGCCACTAAATTGGCATTCTGCTTGGCCGAAATTACCACTTTACCATTGTATCTTGAAGCTGTTGGACCAGCAATTAACTGGTAATCTATTGGATTTATAGTTAGATTTAGTTTACCATTAATAGTGGGTTTCTTTCCTGCAATAGTATAGTTTCCATCGATCTTGTTGTAAAACGAATGTGAAACATCTACCTTTTTAATATTGTCTTCCGGTTTTGTTCCTGCTACTCCGGGAATCGTAAGGGTCGGATTAAGCACCAATGCTTTCAAATCAATATTGGTAAGCGTTTCAATTTGCATTCTCACAAAGGCATTGTCTTCTGCAATATTAAAACTAAGTGTCGTTAAATCTAAATCAACAATTTCTGAAGCCAAAAATCGCTTTTCGTACAATACCGTTTGGGTTACTGAACCAATCACCGTTTTAACGACTTTTAAAGTAACGTGATCTGAGGTTAACGGTTTTTTAAATTGTCCAGAAAAACGAATAGTTCCTGCTTTTGGCACTATTATCGGATTGGATGAGCTTACAAAAAAGTCATTCGAAGCCTGATAATTTTTTAAGGATAATAAATTGGCATCCGTAACATTAGCAACAGTAATCAATTTATTTTTTACAATCCCGCCCTCATTATAATAGTCTATTGTTTTGGTATATTCTATTTTCGGATCCCATACCACTTTATCATAATTACCATCTTTTATAGAACTTACCCTAAAATAAAGTCGCTCTCCTTTTTGAACCGTTAACGTTGTTGCCGGTTTTACTTTTAATGCATAATCATCAGCCGCAATAACCTGATCCCATATCAAATTGTTGTTTTTCTGAAAATACAAATGCACACCATCTGCTTTCCCCTGTCCGTCACGTGTTTTATATTGCTGACGTTCTACAGAAAGATCTTCTATCAATGCAAAACTCTGTGTCACGGTAATTTCACCCGTTGCTGGAGCCTGCCATACTCTGACAACATCATGCAACGGGTTTTTCTCTAATAATTCCTGTAATTCCTGAGTGCGATCAGGAGTCGTTAAAATCAGGTTTCCATCTCCCGAAACCGGAGAAGGAGTCCCCGAACTGTTCGGTATAAAATGAGGTACACCATTGATAATACGATTGTAATACACTTTCCCGCCATCAGCAAAATCAACCAGTCCATCCCCGTTAAAGTCCATAAAATAACTTTGGGTTTTATTGGTCGAGCGTTGTTCATCATAACCCACGTTTACAGAAGCCGATCCGAAACCTACGGTAGCGTCAACTCCCCAGTTGAATGTTTTTGATTTGGTAAAACCTAAATTCCCCAGATTATCAATACGGATTGCTTCTCCAAATGCATTTTGCCCTGAACCGTATAAATTTTTACGATAATACACATCGTTACCAACCTTAAAAATTTTATCCGGAAACGAATCCCCGTCTAAGTCCTGTAAAACAACCGAAACATCTGATGATCCCCAGCTGTTTCCTCCGTGTGGTCCTAAAGTATTCGATTTAAAAGTCCCTAAAGTAGGCAGACCAATTCCTAATCTGTAATTGATTCCGGTTGAAGTTCCGTTGGTACTTCCAGCCAAAGTATGATTACTTTCGAAGTCTTTAATTCCGGTAAATCCTTGTTTGATATTATCACTTGGAACATTCCAAACCTGCTCCGGTCCAAATGGGTTGTACTTGCCTGAAGCATCACGTACATCGTCAAAATAATCTAAAGTATTCGTGTAAAATAGTTTCGATTCCGAATCGTATTCTGAAATCGATTTAAGCAAGGTTTTCTTAAAAGCCCCCTCTTTGTAATTCAGCTCATAACTGCGAATCATTTGATTTTTATAGCGAACTTCAATTTTTCGCAATAACTGATTGTTTACCTGTTTAAAACCAAGTCTGGCCGAAACCTGAACATCGGGTCTGTTGACTTCTCCTAAATCACTGTTTTTAACAAAAGAGACACTGTAATTTCCTTTCTCTGATCCAAAACCGGTGTAATAGACATTTTTAAGGTACAGTTCTCCGTCTTTTTTGTCGTACTCATAACTCACTGTGTTTCCTTTCAAATCGACTTGAAGACAAAGTGCCCAATGTCCAATATTTCCGGAAGCATCCTGCAATATGGCATTTGCCGCTAAATCGGATACATTTCCTCCGTAATAACTGGCAACACCACTTTTATCTCTTACCACCCAGTAATACTCTTTAGGCGAAGATCCTTTTCTGATGATCTGTTGAAAAGCACCTTCTTTTCTTGGGTAAAACTGTTTGTCTGCTGTTCTCCCGACCCACGCAGCTCGATGTGAATTAGGAATTAACTGCTCTCCCGCAATCGAATAACTTTCTGTTTCGTTTTGAGCATCATAACGTGGTGCTCCCCAACGGGTTTCTATAGTTACTGCCGGAGCCGAAATATCCCAGCCCGTTCCTGCCCAGCTGTGATTACCGTCACTGTCATATTGCAAATTAAACGAAGGCTGCATTCCTCCTCTTCCGTTTGGTAAAACGATTCCAAATCCGGTATTTGCCGTTCCTCTTCCATTTGCTGATGGCGGTGCTATAGACTGAATTCCCACCAACGGGCTTGCCGCTTTTAAATCTTTTATGCTTGTCGGAGTATATCCTGAAGTTTCCGGTGATTCCGGCATTTTTATAATTCCGGCAATAAAATCAGTAAAGTGTGTTGTTTTGGCAATGATAATTCCTTTTTTGATGTCCAGCGAATCTTTGCTTACCTCCTGCCAAAGACGTTTGTTTTCATCAAAATAAAATACATTGATATCTTTTTCGGTATAGCCATCCGGTATTGCTTTTTTATCAAACGGAAGGGATAAACGCACTGCTTTTTCAAAAACAGTTCCGTGTGGTAATAATCTAAATCCGGCATTGGCTCCAGTAACATTGACCATTGCAGCATTTAAAGGTGCAATATCTATTTTACGCAAACCACTTACGGAAACGCGAACATCTGATTTTAGCGCGCCCAATGGGAAAACCGCTAAGAAATCTTTATACGAAAGTGTATTTACTGTTTTAAAATCTATAGTCTTAGCAAAACTTTCTTTTGCGTTTTCCAATGCTCTAAAACCGTCAACTTTTAAGAAGTCGGTGATTTTAATTTTTTCATTGGTACTAACTCCTGTTGTCGTTTCTTTATAAACAGTAACGTATCCATCTGAATTTAAATCTTTACGGTCTAAAATCAATTCAAACTCCGGCTGTTGTACATCAATAACAGTACCGGCAATGCTCATTTTTTTGATATGCGAAGGAAAATTAGTTCCCTTGATATAAAACTTATTATCTGATCTTAATAAAGTATAGGCACTCGAAAGTTTGAATGGTCGATATACAATACGTACATTTTTAACTTTATAAGTATTAGAAATTCCATCCGGAGCGGTAAACAATACCACGTTATCTCCTTGTCTAAGTGACTTTTCTGAAAGCAATTCGGATTGTAAGCTCCATTTTGCATTCTTAGACAAAAACTGCCCTCCAATACTGGCCTGATTATTTAAACTTCTTGAAATCGAAGCCGACTGATCAAAACCATATAATTCATACTCCAAATAAGCACTTTCGTACACAGTAGGCTTTTCATTTATCGCAAAATGAAAAACATTATCATAGGCATCATCAATATCAGATTCGTCTTTTACACCAATAAAACCTTCTTTGATGTCGGCATCAAATACCTTTGTTGTTTTAACAGCTTTTGGAGCACTATCAATTGAATCTGCTGGTGCAACATCCTTACTTTCACTTTTGTTTTCAAAAAAATGATTCGTAAAGGAAGAAACTACAGAATGGTTCTTAAAATTTACTGCAAACAAAAAAGAGCTTACTAAAAGGACAAGAATTATAATTTTATTTTTCATATAGTAATCGACTGGGGCCAATCGTTTATTTTTATTTATTCGTATAAAACATTTAAATTTAGACAGCTGTACTATCTTACAATAACTTTAAAAGTCTTTGTTCCAAAATCTGAATTTACCGTAACGAGATACATTCCCGACGAGGCTTTAATCGCATCATCGTAAATATAATTTTCAATCTGAGAAAACTGTTTCTCTTGTATCAAAGTACCGGTTGCACTATAAATACTAACAGTGGCATTTGTTTTTTTAGCAAACTGCATCGCAATGGTAAAATGACCATCAACAGTTGGATTTGGATATAAAATCAACACACTTGAATCTGTATTTTCTTTTCCATCTGTTGCAATCCCAATTTTACTTGACGTTTTACATCCCTGCTCATTCGACAATCTTAGTTCATAATTACCCGGCTGATCTACGAGAATTTTAGGATTATTGTCTATGAAATCTCCTTCGTAATACCATTCGTACTCATAATTTCCAGTTGGCAAACCAAGACTTGCATCGAGTGTTATGGCATTTCCGTTTGTTAATTGGTATTCTGATTTTAAGTTGGGTACCGTTCCTTGTTTGTCTGCCACAAAAACAGTTTCCGAATATAAATTCCCTTTCGAGTCTCTTACGATATAATCATAATTACCTGAGGAAAGCTGTACTCCTGTGCTGCTTTTTGCAGTCTGACTCCATTGTTTTAAAATGGTTTCGGTTCCTTGTTTTTTAACCGTTACTGTAAAGGGGCCTTCTCCACCCTCAATCGTATAATTTAATCCTCCCGAAGCATTTGCTCCACAATTGGCCTGAGTAATCCATACACGGCTGAACATTTGAGGCGCTACTTTCAAGGTAAATTTAACACTGCCGGATTTTTGCTGATCCCAATTAAAATCTTTTAAAACCAGTTTTTCTTTACTCGATGTGCTTCCTAATTTAATATACTCGGAATTATTCTCATCGTAAGTTCCTTTTCCGGAATGATCTACCAACAACCAGTAATAACTGTCTTTAGGTAAAGTTCCTTTTATAAATTTTGGATCAAAAGTCCAATCAAGACTTAAATCTGAAGTACCGGTAAAGTCCAGTTGCCATTGTCTGTCAATACCAACAGGTTCTCCTTGCTCTTGTTTTTTTACCAGTAGATTTTTTGCATTATCACTCCAGAAAACAAAATAATTATTCGGGATTTTGTTGGTTTTACTTTTAAGTTCCATAGTCAGCAAACCTTCTTCAGCCATATTGCTGCTTTTTAGCTGCAACAATCCGCTTATATCGTCTCTTCCGACAGCGGTAATCGAAGATTGAAAACCTTTGTGTTTATCATTATCCCAGATCGTCAGACCCGAACTGTTGAGATAGTTTTTGATTTCAAATTGTGAAAGCGAAATACCATATTTAACAGCCAGATAACTGGCTACTTTCTGCGTTTCTGCACCCGATAAAACACGGTTATAAACTAAAATTTCGCTTATATTTCCGTTGAATTCTTCCGGCGGTAATTTTTCAAACTTAGGCTTTAAACCAATCGTCAGCGAAGAAGGTTTCGCCACACTATCGGTTATGTTTTGCTGAAAAAAATGAATATTCGCCTTTTGAAGTTTTACTTTTTCGTTATACGAACGATAATTGTATTTTTTTAGATCAACAAGACGTTTATTGGTTGCCACAGAAACTGTTTTTTTGGTATCGTTTATCGTCCATAAAAGTTGCTCCTTCAAGCTGTCTTTTACTTTATAAACCATAAAAACGGTCTGCTTTTTTTTGCTGTTAACCCCCAAAGGCAGGACTAAAGAATCCTGAGCCGTATCAAAAACAATACTTGGGTTAAAATTAAAAGCCGCTCCTTTTTGTGTATTCGTTGGGACTTTTGCTTCTGTTTTAGTAAGGCTTTCCCAATAATAAGCATCGCTATTGGCTCTCGCTTTTATCCAAAAAATAGGCTCCTGAACATTTCCGGGTAGCTTTTTCTGCTGTGCAAAAACCAAATTACCTGCCGATATCGATAGGAGCATTAGCAATAAAAAAATCTTCTTATTCATATCCACTGATTTTCAGGATGATCGTTTATTAAAAATTCCCCAGGTCGTCAAAATCAAATGAGTATCCGATAATCAATGAGATACTGTTGATTTTGTTTTTGTTTTCCCTGTAGCGGTGTCCGTTTTCTTCGGTTGTTAAGGCATCTGTAAGCCCTAAAGTATAACGCGCTCCAACAGATAAATTAGAACTGAATTCGTATCCGGCTGACAACATTCCGTAGAAATAATTATTTCCTGTAAGTGATTCTTTCAATACCTTTTGAACATTTGCATCAGGCTCAAAATAAACCCCTGAATTACCAAATACTTCCTGACTGTTAGAAGTATATGTTACATTATTACTGGCCAGATTAAATCCTACATAAGGCCCGACACCCACGTAAAAACCTTCCATCGGATAATATTTAAAAGACGCTCCTACATTTAGATAGCTGTATCCGAAATTCATTTTATACTGAAGTCCTTTTACATCTTTATAATTTAAATCGGTACCCTGACCTGCATACGAAACTTCTGTCTGGATGCTGACTTTTGCGTACGGATATTTCCAATTAATAAAAAATCCGGCCGTAGCGCCAAACTTTCCTTCTTCCTCCAAAGTATAACCCTGATAGATTCCTTTAGGAACAACCACATCGGGAAGATTAGACATTGTAGAATGTATACCTCCGGCAAAAACACCGTAAGTGATCTCTCTGTCACCTTGTGCAAACAAAGTTTTTGTGCTTACTAAAAAAAGAAGCAGAATAAATTTTTTCATTTTTTTATTGAAATTACCATTGATGAAAACTATAGCCTAACGAAAAACAAAAGACACTGCTTTTGTTTTGATTTTCGATAAACTGAAAAGAAGATGGGTTACTGTTTACTACATCTTTTACGCCTAAATAATAACGCATATCAAAATGTATGCTCTTATGCAATTCGTATCCTACGGCAAAACACAGCGAGAAATCATCAGCTCCGTTAAGGCCGTCCTGATAAAACTGTCTGGTCGCAACATCGTACATTCCTTCTGCTACATTTGAAGAATAAGTAACATTATTGGGAGATAAACTAATGCCATAAAAAGCACCAAAACCTAAATTTAATCCTTCGTAAGGGTAAACTTTGTACAAAGCACCAACTTCTAAATAGGAATAATTGAGTCCTAGTTCAAACTTTTTTCCTACCACATCGCGATAAGAAACTTTCTCCCCCGACTGTCTGAACAAGATTTCGGGCTGAATCGCAACACGGGTATCCGAAAGTTTAAAGTTTAGAAAAAAGCCACCTTCAAAACCGTAGGTCCCTTTGCTTTCCATAACACTGTTATCAAAAGAATTGTCCCTTCCCTTAATGCTTTCCGGCAGATTACTTATTTTAGAGTGTAGTGCGCCAAACTTCAAACCGTAGGTTATATTGGTCTCATTTTGGCTATAGAGCGCTGTAGTAAATAAACAAAAAAAAATTGGTACGTATAGTATTACTTTCATTCAAAAAATTTTTGCGAATATATGTATTAATAATAAAATACCGGACCTAAATAATCGACAAAAAGCAAATTAATCTGTCAAAAGGATTACTTTTCCCGTCAAACACCAAGATTAGATAAAAGGGAAAATTTCACACTTAAAAGACAAAGAATGATTAAGTAATAAAAAACTTTCAAAACAAGTAAGGATCAAGTTCAAAAGTTCGATTTTCTTTTGGAAATTTCTTCTTGGTCTGAAGGGTAAGATTATGAAATCGAAATCAAAAATGAGAGATTAAGACTTTTGGTCTATTTAATTAGACACAACATAAAAAGTAGTGACAGATTATTAAAATTAAAACGTTTTTTCTCTTTGGAAATGCTGCTGTTTATGTTTAATTTTTACTGTTCTGCAGCTTTTTGAATTGATTTTTTGCTTAAAATTTGATGCAAAAACAAAAAAGTCACTCAATTGAGTGACTTTTAGTAGCCTTTATTAGGAGAAAATTTAAATCGTTTATTAGAAGATTTTAGCCAATTCCATATAATTATTATTCTCCTTACAATACATTTGGCTCATAAGGAAATCACAAAATAAAAAACTCTGTATCAATAAGATTGGATAAATTGGAATTCTTATAGACTTAAGATCTTATTTACTTTTTCTTTTTATTATTCCTTCCCCACCAAATTAAAAATCCGCTTACAGGAAGAAAAGCGCAAAATAAGGAGACAAATGAAGCTAAAATTTTAGTTGGTAATCCATAAATGCTACCTGTATGAATGGCGTAATTACTGTTTCTCCACTTTGCTCCTAGCGTTTTATCCTGATGTTTAACTGTATAATAATTTTCGGCTGTTCGACTGTTGTAAGTGTAAACATCCGACTCATCCCATCCTGAACTTCCTTCATGTTTTATAAATGAATTAACAGGTACTGAAACTCCTCCTTCAGATTTTTCCGGAATTGAAAGCCCCATATACGTCCAATTTGGAACCTTTACTTTAATATCAGCTACAATATACTGCAATGGATCAGCAGTTTTATTAGAATTCTCTTTACTAATTTCAGGTGTTTTACTCCACACCATTTCAGGATCATTTCCCAGAAGAACATAAATTCCATTTGTCCACCATTCAAAAGTCCAGACAAGTCCTGTAACGGCAAAAATTAAAATAAACAAAAAAGTATAAATCCCTCCGATATTGTGAATATCATAGTTTTTACGTTTCCATTTGGTTGTGTTTTTCCAACGAAACCAAACTCGCTGTTTAAGCGCTGCTTTATTTTTTGGCCACCATAAATAGATCCCTGTAAGGACCAAAATAAAGATAAACAAAGTCGAAAAACCAACCACATAATGTCCAATATCATGGGTCAGCAACAGATTTTGATGCAATACCTTTAGGTTAAATATCCAATCATATCTTAGATCTACTTCCCCCAACACTTTTCCTGTATATTGGTCTATAAAAATTTGGCTGTAAATTTCGGTATCACCTGCCGCTGTCCAATGCGGTTTAGTATTTTCTACATAACTGGTTAAACAATAACTTCTTTGCGGATCATTACTGATATCAACGTAATCTGCATCGGGATGTTTTTGCCTGACAATTGAAACAAGTGTGTCTAAAGGCAGAATCGTATTTTTAACTTCAGGCACAAAATACTTTTCATTATGATACCATAAAGAAAGTTCTTTTTCCCACACAAAAATACTGGCCGCAAGCATGCTTATCAATACAACTAATCCGGTCGCAAGACCAAGCCATAGATGTATCTTATTTAAAATTTTCCTCATATTTTTTTATCAGAATTTAAAAGTTGTGTGCAATCCTTTACAAGGAAATTTGATATTCACCGGTTTCATCTATGGTGGTCGACGTAGAGATTTCCTTTATTTTAATAGTAACAGAATCTGTACTATTATGTGAAGTTCTTAGTTTACCGGTCAAACTGACGGTCTGTGCAAATATTAAACTGCTTATAAAACATAAAATGTTGTTTAAAGCTATTTTTTTCATAACTATTTTTGGCTTTTAAATTGGGCGCAAAAATATATTATTTTTATTTATTCTTAATAATTAATAAATCCAATTTTGGTGATTACATCGAGTATTATTACCCTTTTTAATAGCATGAAGTAACCAATATTCAAAGCCCCTTATGTCGTTAGAGTAAGATTAACGACTTCTTTAGCAAGCTAAACCAACTAATTACCAATTACTTAAGCTTAAATTATTTTTATTTAGAACAATTAAAAATTGTTTTGTTTTAACAAAGCTTTAATAATATATTTGCAAACAATTAATTTATAGAATTTTAAAATAATGTGCGCACAAGGAATCAAATTTTTATTAGCCTTTTTTTTAATAACAGCCAATATTTACAGTCAAAACAATAAAATCAAAATCTCCGGAATTGTAGTAACCAATACTAACAAACCAGCCGAAGGTGTTTCAGTCTCGATAAAGGGAACTTCTTACAGTGACTTTACTAACGAAAAAGGAGAGTATGAAATTACTGCAGCACCGGGTAACTATACTTTAGTAATCAGCTCGGTAGGTTTTAAACCAAAAGAAATAGAAATAACTTTAGGGCAGTCAGATCAAAAAATTAAGCAAATAAGCATAGAAGAAGATACCGCCTCTTTAGATGAAGTTAAAGTGATAGGAAAATCTAAAGAACAACATGTCCGTGAACAGGCATTAAACTTAAATTCTATTGAACTCAAAAAACTGTATAATACCTCAGCAGATTTAAATCAGATATTAAACCGTACTTCAGGAATTAGAATTCGTGAAACAAGTGGTTTGGGAGGTGATTTTAACTTTTCTATTAATGGATTATCAGGCAAGCAAATCAAATTTTTCATCGACGGCATTCCAATGGAAAACTTTGGAAGCACCATGTCTTTGAATAATATACCTATAAATTTAGCGGAACGTATCGAGGTTTACAAAGGTGTTGTTCCTGTTTCATTGGGAGCAGATGCATTAGGAGGTGCGGTAAACATTGTTACCAACCAAAATATCAATAATTATCTGGATGCCAGTTACAGCTACGGATCATTCAATACACACCGAGCGGCAGTATCAAGCAGATACACCAATGAGAAAACCGGATTTACAATAGGAGTAAATGGTTTCTATAATTTTTCAGATAATAATTACATCATGAAAAATGTCACTTTAACCGGTGAAAGTACGCTACGCAATTTCAGAAGATTCAATGATGGTTTTAAGTCAACCATGGTACAAGTTGAAACCGGTTTTAGAAATAGAAAATGGGCAGATATTTTCCTAATTGGTTTTCAATATGCCGATCGTCATAAAGAACGCCAAACAGGTGCAACTCAGGAGCATGTTTTTGGAGAAGTGCACTCTTCCGGAGATTTTTTAATGCCGAGTATAAAATATAAAAAGGATAATTTTTTAATTGACGGACTAAGTGCCAATTTATATGCCTCTTATGCCGTGGACGAGAGTACAAATACAGATATCTCAATCAATAAATACGACTGGAACGGCGAAGTGATACGTAAGGATCCAAACTTTTCAGAGCAGGGACCTTTTCAAATATTTAAATATAAAAATAAATTTACAACCGGTCGGGCAAACTTTGGTTACCAACTCAATGATAACAATACATTTAGCTTCAATTACAATTTGAGTAACAGCACAAGAGAAGGTGTCAATCATTATAACTTAAGCAATCAGGAATCAAATGCATTGGATATACCCAACAAATTAAATAAATCTATTGCAGGATTGGGCTGGGAAAATCAATCTTTTAACAATCGCTTAAGTACCTCTGTATTCGTAAAAAATTATCGCTTACATACTTATATCAGGGAAGCGGTATTTTATAATACGACTGGCTATAAAAAAGAAGAATCCGAACTTACCAATACTTATTTCGGGTATGGAACAGCATTGAGATACAAATTTAATGATGTCAGCGGAATAAAAGCTTCTTTTGAACATACTTATAGAATTCCGGAAGTTGAAGAATTATTGGGAGACGGAATTAATGTTCTTGCCAATCCCAAATTAAAACCCGAAAGCAGTGATAATTTTAATCTGGGTGCTTACTATAACTTTATTTTCCAGGATTATCAATCTGTTTCAATTGAAGCAAATGGATTTATAAGAAAGGCTCAGGATTTTATTCTCTTACTTCCAGGTGGCATTTTTTCTACCTATACCAATATTGGAAAAGTAGATATTACCGGTATAGATGCTGATATTAAGTACAACTATAAAGCATTTAACGCTTCCTTTAATGCAAGTTATAACAATTCTATAAATAAAGACATGACATCATCTGCCTATTTAGACAGATTACCAAATCAGCCTTGGCTCTTTGCTAACGGAAATGTAGGATATGGAAAAGAAAACTGGTTAGGAAAAGATACGAAAATTCAATTTAACTGGTACTCACAATACATCCACTGGTTTTACTTAACATGGCCAAGCAAAGCCTTTGAAGCCGGTAAAAGCAGAATTCCAACTCAGTTTATTCAAAATGCAAGTATCAGTTATTCATTGAAGAACGGAACCTATAATATTGCATTAGACTGTACAAATATCTTCGATTCAGAAGCATATGACAATTACAAATTACAAAAAGCCGGAAGAGGTTTTTATATAAAACTGAGATACTTCATCAAATAATAACGAATAATAAATAACTTAAATTAATAATAATGAATACCAAATTAAAATTTCTAAGCTTATTGAGTATTGCTCTACTAGCTCTTACTTCTTGCAGCAATGATGATAAAAAAGAAAATGACCCAACGACAACCGGAGAAGAATTTGTTTTTGCCGGAGGTGTTGAAAATCCTTCTGCAGCTTATATGCTTACCTCCGGAACTTTAAGCAGTGGTTTTGTTTCAGCAAATGGTAATGGAGCGGAACTAACAGGAAACGGCAGATTGTTTAAAAATGGATTTTACTACAAACTGGCTAACGGAAAACTTTCTAAGTATAAGTTTGAAAAAAACTTACTTAATTTATCAAAAGAAATCACATTGGCCGGAAACGCTTTATGGTCATATTGGTTAAATGATACTACACTTATTGTATGGAACGGTACAACATCGGCACCAAACGCAGATCTTACTTATAACATTGTCAATACTGATGATTTATCAGTAACAAAATCAGGAACTTTGACTGTTACAGGTTTACAAGCTACAGACAAATCTATTTATCTTTCAGGATGCGTTTTAAATAACGGTAAATTATACTTACCGTATACAGTATATCATTCAGGATGGACTAGTACTTCTGTTGCTTATTTAGCCTCTGTAGACTATCCTTCTATGAGCAATTTAAAAATTGACACTGATACTCGTTCCGGTGCTTTAGGTACATTTTCTACTTTAATGGGTGGTACAATAAAATACAATAACGATCTTTATATTATTACAGACTGTGGAGACCGTTGGGGATCTGTCGCAGATAAACCAAGTGCTATTTTCAAAGTAAACAATGGCGCAACAGAAATTAACACGGATTACTTTTTTGATTTATCTGCGATCAGCGATGGAAACAAAGAATTTTACGGTCTTTATGATCTAGGAAACGGAAAAGGAATTACACGTCTTGGAAGAAAAGACCTTCTATTAACTTTTGATGATTACAACAGCACAGACGTATTTGAATACTATGTTGTTGACGTAGTTGCTAAAACTAAAACAAAATTAAATTTACCGTTAAGCCATTACGTAAGCTCTACTCCTGTTCTGGTAGAAAATGGTAAAGCTTACATTCTAGTATCATCCAAAACAAATGGAAAATTTGTATACACTTATGATATAAATTCAGGCAATTTAACAAAGGGTATTGAAGTAAAAGGTTTAGATTATGTAAACTGGATTTCAAGATTAAACAAATAAACAATTTATAAGTAATTGCTAAATAATAAGGTCGGAATTTAAATTCCGGCCTTTTTTTTAATAAAACATTGTCGTTACTAAGTATTAGTTTGACTTAAACAGCTAAAAAAGGTATTGAACTACTAACTCCATTATTTAAATATAAAGGAGTACTTGCTCCAATCGTTAACATCGAACTTGAGCAGACGATATTTAACAAAGCCATCAGTAAAGCAGTAAAACAGCTTGATACGGCAGAAAAAACAGCATTAGAACATCCCGAATTAATCGATAATCCTACTCTAAACGAAAAACTGTCAAATTTTGACGCGCTTTTAAAAATATGCATTTTTTACAATGACGGAAGAATTTTATCCAATGCATTTAGCAACATTTCACAAAATCATGATCCCCAAGTTTTGCCTCTTTTTATCACAATAGGTACATTCTATCAATTTGTATCTTATATACAAGTATATAATGAGAACTACAGATATCTCATAATTCAAAATCTGCTTAAAATAAGAGAAGAATATTAAAAAAAAATATCATAATTAATGCCTTTGATATAAATACTGGAGCAATAGGTCTTCTAAGATAAATCTTTCGGAATAAACATTCTTAGCTGAATGTTTCGGAAATCAATTCTTTTCCTATTTTCGATGTCACTAACATTTCGTGGCTTCAAGAAGTGGTGAACTTCGTAATCGCATCTTTTCCTCTAAAAAAAATTCTTGCGAAAGAAAAACGTTAATTTACCACATTTTTAGGCATTTCTTTAAACCGTTATTTAGCGGTTCGCTATTTAATTTATAAGTCACGTTTTGCTTTAGTTTTAATAATATTTCCATTTATTTTATCAAAATAAACTAAAGCAACATAACATCGTGTTACACTTTCGTGTTCTATAGATAATTGAATATCGCCTTTGTCTGTTTTCCAAACTGAAAAATATTTACAATTATCAAATTTAACTTTATACATTTTGCTATTATCATCATTTGGTTGGGTATATGAAGAACCATCAAATTTTTCAGTAACGTCTGTAGGTTTGCCATATTTTTCAGTTAGCATATCTTTTAAGTCAAAATAGTTTCCTGATAGAGTTGACCAAGTTTCTTTATTGGGAAATATAACTCCGATTTTATAAACCAAATCTTTTTGTTTTAAAGTAGAAACAACAATCATACAATCTTTATATCCAGCAAAATCTCCGTTTAATATTGCGGTTTCATTTTCTGTCCCCAAATTAGTAAAATCTTCTTGCTTCATTTTAGAAACATATTCATCAAGTGTTCCATCTATTGGAACGCCTTTAAAAATCAAATGTTCGGACGATTGAGAATAAGTGAAGCTACAAATTGTCAAATAAATCAATAAAAATAAAGTAATTTTTGTCTTCATATTTTTAGTTTTAAAGTTCCTTTTCTGCTACCGTGCTCGATATTGACTGCTAACGTTCCCTTGCCAGAAGAGATTTAGTGTTAAATTAAGCCTTATTATCGGATTTACCTAAATTTTTTAAACACAAGACCATTTTTAAACTAAGCCAATTACCCAGATCTCTTGTATCAAGTCTATTGGCTTTTTATTTTAGATTATTCATCCACCACTTGATTAATTTTGAAATTTCTAAATTTTCACCTCTAAGTACTTTCCATTCACAAGCTAATTTAATCCACAGATATTTTCAATATTGCAAAAAAAACGTGAACAACAAAAACCAAAAAAGCCACTCAATTGAGTGGCTTTTTGTGAACGCAGAAGGATTCGAACCTTCGACCGCCTGCTTAGAAGGCAGGTGCTCTATCCAGCTGAGCTATGCGTCCATAATGTCATTTTTTTAACCGCCTGTTTAGGAGGTAGTTGCTCTATCTGCGGTGATAGTAACAAAAAAACCACTCTATCGAGTGGTTTTGAATGTGAACGCAGAAGGATTCGAACCTTCGACCGCCTGCTTAGAAGGCAGGTGCTCTATCCAGCTGAGCTATGCGTCCATAATGTAAACGTAGTCGGGGTGGCAGGATTCGAACCTGCGGCCTCCTGCTCCCAAAGCAGGCGCGATAACCGGGCTACGCTACACCCCGAGGCAAAATTTAAGCGGAGAGACAGGGACTCGAACCCTGGCGACGGTTACCCGTCGACAGATTAGCAATCTGCTCCATTACCGCTCTGGCACCTCTCCAAGCTCAAGGAAACGTGTCCTGTTTTGCGGTGGCAAAGGTATGACAACATTAGATATCTCACAAGTATTTCGACGCTTTTTTTTGATTTTTTTTAATCTTTTTTTCAAAACACTTCACAATCAAACAAATAGAATTAACAAAAATTTCACCTAAAATTTAAAATCCAATCCAATTCACTCAAAATTTGAATTTGTTTAAATAAAGATTAAATTTGCTTGATTAACTAATATCACACAGAAAATGAACAAAAGAGTTGTTATCGTTTCTGCCGTTAGAACACCTATCGGAAGTTTCATGGGAGGTTTATCTACCGTACCCGCACCAAAACTGGGTGCTGCCGCTATAAAAGGAGCACTTCAAAAAATTAACCTGGATCCAAAATTAGTTGATGAAGTTTTCATGGGCAATGTGGTACAAGCCGGAGTTGGACAAGCGCCAGCGCGTCAGGCAGCACTTTTTGCCGGTTTATCTGAAAACGTTGCCTGTACAACTATAAACAAAGTTTGTGCCTCGGGAATGAAAGCTGTAATGTTCGCTGCTCAGGCAATTGCTTGTGGCGATGCTGAAATTGTAGTGGCCGGAGGAATGGAAAACATGAGTTTGATTCCACACTACGTACAAATGCGTAACGGAAACAAATTTGGCCCTGCGACAATGCTGGACGGAATGCAAAAAGATGGTTTGACTGATGCTTACGATAACAACGCAATGGGAGTTTGCGCTGACTTATGTGCATCTGAATACAAAATCACCCGTGAAGATCAGGACAATTACGCTATTCAATCGTATGAAAGAAGTGCAAAAGCCTGGGATGCCGGAAAATTTGATGCCGAAATCGTACCTGTAGAAGTACCTCAAAGACGCGGAGAACCGATTATCGTTTCTAAAGACGAAGAATACACTAATGTAAAATTAGATAAAATACCTTCTCTAAGCGCTGTTTTCACCAAAGACGGAACGGTTACTGCTGCCAATGCTTCAACAATCAATGACGGAGCTGCTGCCTTAATTTTGATGTCGGAAGAAAAAGCAATCGCACTTGGATTAAAACCACTTGCTTTCGTAAAAGGTTACGCAGATGCGGCTCAGGAACCTAAATGGTTCACAACTAGTCCTGCAAAAGCATTGCCAAAAGCCTTAGACAAAGCAGGAATTGCACTTAGCGATGTTGACTATTTCGAATTTAACGAAGCTTTTGCTGTTGTTGGTTTAGCCAACTCACAAATTCTTGGACTTGCTAACGACAAAGTAAACGTAAATGGTGGTGCAGTTTCATTAGGACATCCTCTAGGTTGTTCGGGAGCCCGAATTATTGTAACTTTATTGAATGTCTTAGAACAGAACAATGCTAAAACCGGTGCCGCAGCAATTTGCAACGGTGGTGGCGGTGCTTCGGCAATTGTTATCGAAAGAGCTTAAAACATATTACATTAGGAGTTATTTACAACCAAAATAACTCCTAATTTTCAACTTATAAATGACCTTAAATGTTCGGAATTTGCAATCTAGCTATAGTACCCGTTCGATCTGAACCAAGTGACAGAAGTGAAATCGTCACACAACTTTTGTTTGGTGAGCACCTCGAAATCTTAGAACGTCAAAATCAATGGGCCCGAATAAGAATTCAATTTGATGATTACGAAGGCTGGGTAGATTCGAAACAATATCAGGTTATTTCTGAAGCTAATTTTAATCAATTAAGCAGTGAAGCCATTATACTAAATGCAGATCTGATTGATTATATTACTTCTCCCGACAGCAATTTATTGCTTCCAATTCCGATTGGGGCTTCTTTGTCATTTTTAAATAACAGCGAAATTAATACCAGCAATTTCGATTTTGAAGGCACTAAAACAAGTGGCATCAAACCCAAAAGCGCTTTAATAAATACCGCCTTTATGTACCTCAACGCACCTTATCTTTGGGGCGGAAAAACACCCTTTGGCATTGATTGCTCAGGGTTTACACAAATGGTATACAAACTCAACGGTTACAAAATACATCGCGATGCTTCACAACAAGCCCTTGAAGGACAACCTTTAAGTTTTATTGAAGAAAGTGAAGCCGGTGACTTAGCCTTTTTTGATAATGACGAAGGAAACATCACTCACGTAGGCATCATTATGGAAAACAACTACATTATTCACGCCAGTGGAAAAGTACGCATTGACCGTTTAGATCACTTAGGAATTTACAATCCGGAAATTAACAAACACACGCATAAACTACGTGTGATAAAAAAGATTATTTAATTCTCTCTACCCCCGTTTGAAATACATTTTTCACAACTTTAACAATTAAAACAGCAAAATTGTTTTATATTTACAGCAAATCAGTTGTATCATGAAAAATGCAAAGCAAAAAACAGAACCTTTTGATACTAAAAGAAGTATACAAAATGCATCCGGAAAAGTAATCTCAATTAAAAGATCTACTTTAAACTCTGATGGAAAAGTATACAGCTGGGGGAATCAACTGGAGCGTGTTGAAGTGATAAGGTCGGGAATTCCATACGATTCAATTGAAGTGATAAGCAGAAGACTAAACAATCCTGTAAAATCAATTTTAACCATAGTCGGAATCCCACAAACTACTTATAACAAAAAGAAAAGCGAACATCTTTTATTAGACAGCAGAGACAGTGAATTGGTAATCTTAATCAACGAATTAATCGATTACGGTCTCGAAGTTTTCAATAACGAAGAGGAAAAATTTCAACGATGGCTAAAAAAGCCAAACCTCTCAATTGGCGGAAACACACCCGAAAACATGCTCGATACCATCACCGGAATCAATGAGGTTAAATTTAGCTTAAACCGTCTGGAATTTGGAAATTTAGCCTGATGATTGTCTACAGAATCGAAAGAGAAAAATACCTGTCTACCACTTTAAAAGGGATTGGAGCGTCAATGTCCCATGGTTTTCGCTGGAATAGCTTCAACACCAGAATGACCTACACTGCTGAAAGCAGAGCATTAGCAACACTGGAAGTTGCTGTTCATTTGGATTTAAGCGAAGATTTACCGGATGATCGTTTTTATGTAGAAATCGAAATACCGGACGACATAACGATCCAGGAAGTAAACATAAACGATTTACCTCCAGAATGGAACTCGAAACCACCAACTTTAATAACACAAACCATTGGGGATGATTTTGTAAACTACAATGAGGCAGCCATATTAAAAGTTCCCAGCAGCATTGTGCCTCAGGAATTTAATTATCTAATCAATCCAAATCACAATGACGCACAAAAAATCAAAGTTTTAAGCACGACCAAAATGGTTTTTGATTCCAGATTTAAAAACAAATAAAACACATACAAAAAAAATTAAACACGAATTACACGAATTTCCACTAATTTTTTTTTTGCAGGCGGTTAAGAAGTAAAATCATTTTAATCCTTTAATCAGTGGCAAAAAACTCAGCACTAAGAATAGCAAATAATTAATTCGTAGAAATTCGCGCAATTAGTGGCAAAAACTTTTTTTTAAGCACTATCAAAATGTTTTTTGATTCCAGATTAAAAGCAGATAAAACACTTGCAGAAAAAAATTAAACACGAATTACACGAATTTCCACTAATTTTTTTTTGCGGGTGGTTAAGAAGTAAAATCATTTTAATCCTTTAATCAGTGGCAAAAAAACGCTGCACTAAGAAAATTAATAATTAGTGCAAATTCGTGTAATTCGTGTTTAACTCTCTTTAAGCACTAATCATTCTAATCCTTTAATCAGTGGCAAAAAAACACTGCACTAAGAAAATTAATAATTAGTAAAAATTCGTGCAATTAGCGGCAAAAAACTCTCTTTAGGCACTAATCATTCTAATCCTTTAATCAGTGGCAAAAAAACGCTACACTAAGAAAATTAATAATTAGTGAAAATTCGTGTAATTCGTGTCTAACTTTTTTTTAAGCGCTAATCCGGATTGTTCTTCTGTATTCTGAAGGACTATTTCCTCTTTGCTTTTTAAAGAATTTATTAAAATGGCTTTCGTCGGTAAATCCGAATTCATAGGCAATTTCATTGATTCTTTTTTCACTAAACTGCAAACGGTGTTCAATCAATTTCGTTTTATAATTACTGATGTATTGCTGCATCGTTTCGTTAGCATGTTTTTTGAAATAACGCCCCAAATAGGTATTTGAAATTCCAAAATGCGCACTAATCGATTCGGCTTTTATTTTCTCGGGATAATAAATATTATTCTGAATATACTGCAATATATCTATAGCCTTGGCCTCACAACCAATATTTACCTGTTCCGGTAAGTATTTCGCAATATTTCGAGCCACAATAATAATCAGCGTATTGACCAATTGCTGAATCAATTCCTGATTGTAAACATCTTTATCCACATGTTCCCGAATAATCGCTTCGGTCATTACTTTCACCAAACACTTATCGGAATCATTCTTTAGAATACACCCCGGCTGATGATTGGCGTTTTGAAGAATATATTCCAATCGCTGAATATTTTCATTCTGTAAACTCGAATTTTTCAAATAAATATCATTGAATCTCAAAAAGAAAAATGTCGTTTTGGTCTCAATTGTAAAATTATGACAATCTTCGGGGGTCAGTAAAAACAAATGTCCGGCATCATACTCAAAGATATTTTTGTTGATACATTGTGAGCCCGTTCCACCTAGAATGTAGACCAATTCAAAAAAATTATGACGGTCTCCAACATCAGGATATTCGTCCAGAGTTTCGAATGAAACCGTAAAAGGCTCGTATAAGTTTTCTTTTCCCATTTTGCAGCTAATTTGATTCAAGTTGCAAATATACCTAAAAAAGACAAAATTATACAAATTACAAGTCATAAAAACAGTATAATTTTGCTTCATAATTTTTAAAGCACAAAACAAAACGATTATGGAATATAGAAAACTAGGCAATACTGAACTCGAATTATCAGCAATAACCTATGGTGCCTTTGCAATTGGAGGCACTATGTGGGGCGGAAACGAAAAGAAAGATTCAATCGACTCCATTCATGCATCAATCGACAACGGCGTTACCACAATAGACACTGCTCCTTTCTACGGATTTGGCTTAAGCGAAGAAATGATTGGTGAAGCCTTACAATCACAAGACCGATCAAAAGTACAATTGTTAACCAAATTTGGTCTGGTATGGGACGGAAGCAATAAAGGCAAAGGAGATTTTTTCTTTGATGCAGACGACAACGGAAAAAAAATACCGGTTTACAAATTCGCATCCAGAGAAAATATAATCAAAGAAGTAGAAGAAAGTCTAAAAAGACTAAAAACCGATTATATTGATTTACTGCAAATTCACTGGCCTGATTCCACTACTCCAATTCAGGAAACTATGGAAACCATGGATTTATTAATTAAAGAAGGGAAAATCAGAGCTGCCGGAGTTTCAAATTATGATGTTTCGCAATTAGCAGAAGCTCAAAAAACAATTTCGTTGGCCTCAAATCAGGTTCCCTACAGCATGCTGAATCGCAAAATAGAAGCCGATTTAATTCCGCTTAGCGTTGCGGAGAACATCGGAATCATAGCTTACAGTCCAATGGAAAGAGGTTTGCTGACCGGAAAATACTTTACCGACACCAAACTAAAAGACAACGACCATAGAAACGGTTATTTTGGTCAGTTTGATCTTCAACAAGTAAAAACCTTAATTGAAGAATTGAGTGCCTTAGCACACGCAAAAGAAGTCAGTTTAGCGCAGTTGGTTTTACGATGGACGACTTTACAAAAAGGAATTACAATAGTTCTGGCCGGAGCAAGAAATGCAAAACAAGCCATCTCAAATGCAAAAACAATGCATTTTGATCTTGATGCTTCAGAATTAGAATTTATCAGTCAGGCTATTTCAAAAATAAAATAAAGATCCTAAAATAGAACCATAACATTAATTTGGGTGTGCCCCGCAGAAAAAGCGGGTCGGGTCATCCGCTTTATCTTTTGCTTTTTAAAGAAAAAAACAAAAGGATATCGCTCCTGCCCCTCACACGATACTCTTAATAAAATAAAACAATAAGAAATGAAAAAAATATTTATAATAAACGGTGGGCAAAAATTTGCACACTCAGGCGGAAAATTCAATCAAACCGTTCAGGACTGGACCATTGAATTTCTTTCTCAAAATAACAAATACGAAATAAAAACAACCCATGTTGAAGACGATATCAATCTACGCGAAGAAGTAGAAAAATTCGTTTGGGCCGATTTAATTATCTACCATACACCGGTTTGGTGGTTTCACATACCAAATCTTTTCAAAAAATACATCGACGATGTTTTTACTGAGGGACATGAAAACGGGATCTACAAAAGTGACGGAAGAAGCCGCGTAAATCCGGACCTGAATTACGGAACCGGAGGGCTTCTGCACGGTCGCAAATACATGCTTACCACAAGTTGGAATGCACCAAAAACGGCTTTCACCTTACCCGGCGAATTCTTTGACGAAACCAGCGTTGATGATGGTGTAATGTTTGGTTTTCATAAAATGAATAAGTTTACCGGAATGGAGCCTGTAAACAGTTTTCATTTTCACGATGTTGAAAAAGGTGCTACAACAGAAAATATTGCTATCTTTAAACACGACTATACCAACCATTTAGAAGAAACTTTTAAAAACCTACAACCATGATCTCCATAACAGCTATCATAAAAAGTAATAAAGAACACATAGCCGAAATTCAAAATATGATCTCTCATCTGGTGAATGAAACCAGAAAAGAAGCGGCCTGTATCCGATACGATCTTCATACCACAGCAAATGTATTTATCATTTGGGAAGAATGGCAAGATCAAACCGGACTTGATTTACACAACAATCAATCTTATTTACTGGATTTTATTTCTAAAAGCGAACCTTTTTTATCAGCACCGGTTCAGGTTTACAAAACGACTCAACTGTTGTAAAACACTAAAGATCAATTTTCCTGCATCAGATTCATAACTTTTTTTTGTCACAACCCGAGCGATAGCGAACTGACGAAGCAATTGCACGAATTTACACGAATTGTTTTTGTTTTTACTCTGAATTCAATTGCTGCATCACAACAATAAATAAAAAAATCCTTTTAACTTGTAGCTGTTGTTTTTTGCCACAGATTAAAAGGATTAAACTGATTATTTATAAAAACTTTTTAAAATTTAATTCGTAAAAATTAGTGCAATTTGTGGCAATATTTTTTACTAATTATTATGCTTTTACTCCGAACTCAATTGCTGCGTCACAACTATAAATAAAAAAATAATCCTTCTAATCTGTGAAATCTGTGGCAGTTTTTTTTTAGGTCTGCCACAGATTAAAAGGATTAAACTGATTATTTATAAAACTTTTTAAAATTTAATTCGTGCAAATTAGTGCAATTGCTTCGCCAGTTCGCTATCGCTCGGGTTGTGGCAACTAAATTTCTAAAAATTATTGCTTGATTATTTTCTGTGTGTACGACTTCTTTGTCGAAGAAGTCACATTTAGAAAATACACCCCTTTTGTCTTCCCGGAAAGATTAATACTTTTATCATTGTTATACTCTCCCTGGAAAGTTTCTTTATAAATCGTCCTGCCTCCCACATCGTGAACAGTAACCGTATATTGATCCGCAGCAGGCGTTATCAAATGAAACACATTATTGGACGGATTTGGATACACCTGAACTCCTGCCAGATTATTTAATCCTTTTGGTTTTGTTACAGCCAAATTAGAGCCGTTATCTATTTTTAAATTATCAAACCAGATTCGGGTTCCATAACCGGAAGTGTTTTTTATTTTAATCAAAACATTCTTTTGATTTTTCACGACACTTAAATCAATCTTTTCCTTTCTCCAATCAGAATCTTTAGTCGGAATCCAATCGTTGGTTTCATTTGCGCCCGTTGTTGCAGGATCGTCCTGAATTGGAGGCGAAACGGTCTGCAACTGCAATTGATTTCTAGAATACACATTTGTCCACGTAACGCCACAATCTGAAGATACTGTAATATCTATTTGATCGGGAGCCGGAGTAGGATCAAAAGCATTTAAGTACTGCGTATAAGCCAGATCAAAGTATAAAAACGGACTCGTAGCAGAAGAAAAATCCATTGCTTTTAGAACTAACTCGTCTATCATACCAGTAGGGTTATCGGCATTATTAATGACCATACAAGACAAATCCCCTTTACCGGCATCCGAACGTTTTTCCCATGTAATAACGTCTTTATCCAGATTACTGATTTCCCAATCCTCAATAGGAAAGTTTCCTTCAAAATTTTCTGAGAAAGGAATACTATTTTTACCTTTTACAACTACAACTCCCGTTTTTGACATAACTGATCCTGTACCGTAAGAATTAGAAGCTGTCAAAGTAACATTATACGTTCCCGGACTATCGTAAACTACAGCAGGTGTTTCGCTTGTAGAAGTAGCCGGTGTACCACCCGGAAATGACCAGGACCATGCGGTAGGCTCCCCAGTTGAATTATCTTTAAAAACAATCGGCAAATCACTACACTGCCTTTGACTCTCGATTACAAATTCTGAAAATGGCGTTGCTTTACTGTCAAAAGTAAATTTCAAATTATCAATCCATATTCTTGAACCGTATCCGGAAGTATTTTTAAACTTAAACAAAACATTTGGTACTCCTTTAAAATTGGACAACAACACTCTTTCTGTTCTCCAATGCGAATCCGAACTTGGAATCCAGTTATTTGGATCTGTGCTAACAAAAGTTTCCAGTTCCATATGTGTTTTTAAATAAACACTTTCCCAGGTAAGACCGCAATCTTTTGATGCCAGAATTTCAAGAACATCAGGGCTCACTGCATCAAATTTAGCATAAGCAACATCAAAGGAGAAGTCAGTTATTCCAACCGATAAATCAACCGGTTTCAGAATAATTTCGTCAATCTCACCCACTGTTCCATTATCAGCATTATTCATTACCATACAAGACAGGGAATTATGCCCAACGTCGGCTCTTTTTTCCCATGTTAATTTATGATCCGGATTACTGATTTCCCACTCTGCCGGAGGAAAAGTATTTTCAAAACCTTCCGTATAAGAAACCCTGTCAGGATCTACAACCGTTATAAAATTACTTTTAGTTATCGTTGTTCCTGTTCCGTTTGCATTTTTGGTAACAAGTGTCACTCCATACGATCCTGGTGTAGCATATGTAACTATTGGGTTCTTCTCAGTAGAACTCGCTGGTGTTCCTCCCGGGAAAGACCATTCCCATGAAGTTGGATTTCCTGTTGAAACATCTAAAAATGGAGTCGTAACGCTAGAACAGCGCGTTCCTCTGACATTAGATGTAAAATCAGAAACGGGAGTCGTAGCCTGAGTAACAGCAACATTTACATTGTCTATCCAGATTCTCGTTCCGTAACCTGATACATTTGCAAAACGAATAGAGACATTATTATTTCCCTGATAAGCAGAAAGATCTACGATTTCTTTTCGCCAGTTGGCATCGGTAAGCGGGATCCAATTATTTGCCAAAGCCGTTGGAACTGCTGTGGTCTCTAGAAGTGTATGTGTTTTCGAATACACATCGTTCCAGCTAAGGCCGCAATCTGTAGAAACCTGTACTTTTAAAACATCTGGACTTGCATCATCAAATTTGGTGTAGGCCACATCAAAAAACAACTGACTGTTTTGCCCCGCCGTAAAATCAAGATAAGGCAATCTGATGTAGTCCAAAGCCCCTACCGCCGCATTATCTGCATTGTTCATAATCATACATGAACCATCATTATGCCCTACATCTTTTCGTTTTTCCCAGGTTAGACCATTGTCCGGATTCGTAACCTCCCAACCTGAAGGAGGGAAAACACCGGTGAAATTTTCTGCTAAATTTACCCCCGATTTTTGATCTACTTCGATATAATTCAACACTTGTTTAGTATTCGTTCCAAGAGCGTTTGTCACCTCTAATGTCACTTTGTATTTTCCTGACGCATTGTACATCACAACCGGATTGGGATCTGTAGATGTTGCCGGAGTCCCCCCTTCAAAAGTCCAGACTCTGGAACTCGGTAGTCCCAAAGAACGATCTTTAAAAAAGATTGTCTTACCGGAACAAATAGCGGTTGTATTGCTGTTGAAATTAGCAATAGGAGCTGTTTCAATTACCCCAACAGAACTAAGATTGCTTTGCTGCCACAATAGTCCACGTGGGTATTTAGCAACAGTCAGATCATCTAACCAATACGTCATGGCATTGGTCTGGTCTCTGGTATACATGTTCTGACAATCTGTATTGTAATCCATATGGTTTTCGGCATTGGGGTAAACGCCGCAGCTATTTAGTACATTTCGGGCACAACCTTCTGCAACTTTGGTTGGCGGAGTGTCGGCCATACCATCATTAACAGCATCACAATCATCCTGAAAAGTATGTTTTAAACCAAAATAATGCCCAAACTCATGTGTCATTACTTTTGCAAAAGTAGCGCTCGCATGGGAACCACATGTACTCCCAATATATCTGTGATTGTAAGCAACACGCGGAATAGCATCCTGAATCGGTAAAAAGGCATGTCCCGAACCCACTGATCCCTGCCCTGTATTGGGTTCGTCTACAACTAAAACATCCAAATAATATTTATTGTTTTTACCGTACCAGATATAATCATAAATTTTAGCATCGTAGCCATCTACCACATGCGCTTCAGGATGCCAGTCTAAACCTGGAATATCCAACGGATTTCCCTCCGGATCAACAGTAGCCAAAACAAACTGAATGTTTAATTTACTTTTGACCGCATCAAAGCGGGGATCGGTAGTAGCGTATTCCGGAAACAGCCCGTTAAAGTCTTTGTTTACCGTAAGCAATGCATCATCAATTCTACATTTCATCTGCTCTTTGGTAAAAACATTGTTGATGTTAGTCCCATCTGCAAGAATATGAAACACCACCGGAACAATATAAGGTGTAGCAACGGTTTTCCGGGTACCCGATTTTTTCCATGTTTTAATTTTAGATAACGATTTGAGAAAGGCAGCTTCTTCCTTTGGTGATAATTTGGTTCCGCATCCGATTGGGTTTTGACCAAAGGAAATGAAGAACTGAAACAGAAAAACTGCAGCAAAAAAGTAGTTTTTTTTCAAAATAATGGTTCTTTTTAGGTTAGTGGTTTTTTAAATAGCATCCTATCATAAAATCGATTAAAAAATTCAGCTTCAAAATCGCCTCCTTTTTTAATCTCTTCTACATGATATTTTTTTTTCATAAAAATATTTAATTGATATACATATAATATATATTATCTTACTGTAAAACAATTGTATATTATCTAGTTTTAACCTCTGCTGCATATTCTAAAAAACATAAACCACAAAAAAAGCTGTCCTTTTGAGACAGCTTATCTTAGAAATTTACTCGGGTTCTTATTGATGAAACCCTATTTTTTTGTTTGATTTAAAAATGAATATTGGAGCGCTGTTTTTTACGCGGGTTAAACGGATTTTTTTATTTCTTTTTTTCCGAGAATTAGAAAAATTGATTCATTATTTCCGAATCATCTACTTTTTTAATTTCCAAAATTTGTTTTCCGTCTCGTTCCTTAAACAGCTTGTATTATTTAATTCCACCAAAGGCCCCGAAACACATATTTTTATGTAGAATTTCCACTTTACTAAAGCCTATTTCTTTCATCAGATCCAATTGATAATTCATTGATCTTGGAGAATCTTCTTTTTCTACATAATCTAAAACCTTCTGGCGGTACTCGGCTCCACCGATTCCTTCCAGATAATCGCCGTAACGCTGCCAGGTATAGGTATTCAACAACTCTGTGTCTTGCGTAATTAAATCTGAAATCATAAAACAACCTCCCGGTTTTAACAAATCAAATATCTTTTTGAAGGTAGTTTCCCAATCCCGATCATCTCTTAGGTGATGCAAAACAGCCCCTGCCAAAATAATATCAAAATGGTTTTGAGGTAAATCTACCACTCTGATATCGCCATGTTTTACTTCAACGCTACCAGTTGTTTCTTTTGATACTCTTTCGAAAGCCCGTTCTAACATTGGCAAACTCAAATCAACTAAAGTGCAATTCAGATTCGGTACTTTTGAAAGCATTTTTAAAGTATAATTTCCGGCACCACAGCCAATGTCCAAAACATTTATCGCGTTCGGAACAATTCTCTTCGAGGCCTCGGTAATTAATTCTAAAGAAATGACAGCATCAATAGTAGCGACTTGTCCCGTTTCTAAATTAGAGAATCGCTCGACATCATTATCAAAACGTTCCCTGATTTCTTCAATAGTTGATTTTTCCATAGTTTTCTTTTTAGTTGGTGTTAAATGGTTTGCCGTGAACTTCACGAATTCCACGAATTTACTTAATTAATTCAAATTGCTAGTTGAATAATAATGTATAGTGTATACTGTAAAATGTAAAAAGTTTTGTTTAATTGATTTATATTTTACATTGTACGAACATATAGTTGTGTCAAATCGCTAAAATACAACAACAATACGCTTAAAGGCAAGAAAATCCGTCAATTAAAACATTTACCCTTTCAGGTTATCACTTCGCATTTTACAGTATACATTTTACATTTTACATTTTACATTTTACATTTTACATTTTACATTTTACATTTTATAACTAATAACTAGCAACTTAAATTAATTATGGTAATCCATAATAATTACTTTTAAGAAATATTTAAATTGCCCTTTTAAAATTGAATTCCGAAAAAAAGGATTCAAAAAAATTCGGGCAATTCGCGCAATTCGTGGCAAAAAAGCCTCAACTTTTAAATACCTTAGCAAAAAATTACAGTACCTCAATAAAATCAATAAAAATGGCCGAGCAATCTTCAATTCAGTGTCCAAACTGCGGAACAACTATCGATGTCAACGACATTCTGAAACATCAATTAGAAGACAGTATTCGTAAAGAATACCAGCAAAAAGCTACTGCTCAGGCCAAAGAATTAGAGCTTAAAAACGAGCAATTGGAAAAAGCCAAATTAGAATTTGAGGCTAAAAAGAAGCAGGAAAATGAACTTTTTGCAGAACGTCTCGAACGCGAGAAAAAAACGGCTGAAAAAGAAATTACAGAAAAGCTAAAAACCAAACTCAACGAGGAAAACAAAGATCGTTTGCTTGCCATGGAAAAAGAACTTTCCGAGAAATCAGAAAAACTCCGTGAACTTAACAAAATGGAAGGTGAAATTGCCAAACTTCAACGGGAAAAACTCGAAATGAAAGAAGCCATTGAAGCGGAAGCACAGAAACAGCTCAACGCCACTTTAATTTTAGAAAGAGATAAAATCAGAAAGCAGGAAGAGGAAAAAAACGAATTAAAAATAAAGGAATACCAAAAACAATCTGACGATCAGAAAAAGCTGATCGAAGAAATGAAACGCAAACAAGAACAAGGTTCTATGCAATTGCAAGGTGAAGTAATGGAATTGGCAATTGAAGAATGGCTGGCCAGTAATTTCCCTTTAGACACAATCGACGAAGTAAAAAAAGGCGCAAACGGAGCCGATTGTCTACAAATTGTAAACACCCGTGAATTACAAAATTGTGGTTCAATTTATTACGAAAGCAAAAGAACCAAAGCTTTTCAACCTGCGTGGATCGAGAAGTTTAAAAATGATATTAGAACCAAAAAAGCCAATATCGGAGTTTTAGTTACCGAAGTGATGCCCGCCGGAATGGATCGAATGGGCATGCGAGACGGAATCTGGATTTGTACCTACGAAGAATTTAAAGGCTTAAGTGCTGTTTTACGCCAATCATTAATACAAGTTAGTCAGGCCGTTCAGGCGCAGGAAAACAAAGGAGACAAAATGTCGATGTTGTATGATTTCCTGACAAGCAATGAATTTCGTTTGCAGGTAGAAGGAATTGTGGAAGGCTTTACCCAAATGCAAAGCGATCTGGATTCTGAAAAAAGAGCCATGCAACGTATTTGGAAACAGCGTGAAAAACAAATTGAAAAAGTGGTTCATAATACTTTGGGAATGTACGGATCAATTCGTGGTATTGCCGGAAATGCCGTTCAGACCGTAAGAGCTTTAGAACTTGATTTTATTGAAGATAGCGAAGAAGAGCAAACAAAAGAAATAGAATAATTATAGCACATTGGGTGCAGCCATTTTTTAACACTTAACTCGCAAAGGTTTACACAAAACCCTGCCTGCAAAGTTTTTTATACACGCCGATTTTACAGATAACGCAGATACTTTTATTCTGTTGTTTCTAAAAAACAATCTGAATAAATCTGCGCGAAAAAAAATCTCAGTAAACATAGAGGTAATAGAGTTTTACTTTCTGATAGAAATGTTTTTTTCTTTGAACACTTTTTCAGGTAAAATCTCTGTTTCAACCAAATGTTAAGTATACAATATGTTTACTATTTACACACTTGTTTATACTTAAAACGTATTTTGCCATTCCAATTCTGGAATTTTTCTTGGTTATGCCGGCATTTTATCAGCATTAAACTTCAGAAAATCATCAGACTCGGAATGGCAAAATTTAGTTTTATTTAAAAGACTGTATTTAATCTACTTTTTTGAACACCAATAATGTTCCATCAGGATTAGAAAGTGTCAGTCTAAGATTTCCAATCGAATAAGTTGTAGTGCTTTGTAAAGCTTTTACAAATTCGCCTTCTTTATTTCCAGGTGCACAAGCCATTAGAGTCGAAACTACATCAGAAAAGCGAAGTACTCCTTTTTCAAAAAAGATTGTTCCTCCTATAGAATTACAACCTCCAAAGCCCATAAATTTATTCTCCGTTGAATTAATCTCGATACGTGGCAATTCTTTCTGAAAATCGGAAAGCGTTACTTTTTTACCATTTAATTCTTCCAATACCCAGATATCGTGCAAACGATAATCAGTAATGTATTTACCACAACCATTTAAGGTCTTACCATTGATTTCTATTTTAACGGTGTAAGGCGAAACCACGTCTGCCATCGTATCCTGACAATCCAACTGTTGAATTGTAATTGTAGCGGTAATTTTTCCGTTATTTACTTTATACATCTTGACATTAGCATCCATAGCTCTGATAGGCTCTACAGCATCAAAACTAATAGCTTCCATGCCTTCAATCAGCGAGGTAAAAACAATTTTCTCATTTCCTATTTTCAATCCCCAAAACGGCTCATTTCCGGTCGCTTTAAAATAAACAGAACCCAATTCTTCTTCTGAACTTGTTGCAGAAGTTGTTTCTTTTGTATTCGAATTTTTAACCGCAGTTGACTTACAGCTTAACATCACAGACATTACTACACATAGTAAAAGTACTTTTCTCATATCATTTAATTTTTTTATTATGTCCTCACACTTGAAAAAACCGGGCCAAAGATCAGCCGGGTCTCTTTTTTATGATTTTTTTAAGTGGATTTTAATCAAATTTAAGAAAAACAGTCCGTTTCAAAAAGAATCTCCGATATAAAAAAACGAAACAATTCTTACTTTTTTAATGTCTTTTACATTTAAAATTTACAACTGACACAACAAAAAAAAACAGCTTACCTCTTTCGTCTCACAACAGAACCAAAGACCATTGGTTATGAAGTATTCCTTTTCCTTACAGAATAATTATGTATATTTGACATCTATTTTTACAACCAAAATGAGTACACCTTTTCAAAAAGCAAGCGAATGGATTGATGCTGAAAACGCGCAAGATCCGAACATCGAAACAGACCAAAATATCGAATATCCGAAGGAATTATTGTATTCGAACAGGATGTACAAAAAACTTATGCAGTTTAGTCCTGAAGCCTCAGAAGAAGTTCAAATTGCTGCAAAAGCGCAACATATCTGCCGATGGAAAGTTGCCCGCGAGTCGTACCCAATGGATCGTGTAGGGTATTTAAAATGGAGAGAAGAACTAAAAAAATTCCATGCAAAAACGGCTGCCACCATTTTAGAAAAAGCAGGTTATGAAAGTACCTTTATTGACCGCGTTTCTTTTTTAATCGAAAAAAAACTACTCAAAAAAGACGCTGAAACACAACTCTTGGAAGATGTGATATGTCTTGTCTTTTTAGAATACTATCTGGATCCGTTTGTGCACAAACACGATGAGGAAAAACTAAAAAACATCATCAAAAAAACCTGGGATAAAATGTCTGACAAAGGACATCAGGAGGCTTTAAAAATAAACTATACGCCCGCCAATCTCGAATTGATAAAAGCATCTCTGGGCTTGTAATTTTAATATATTTTCTCTGCCATTTTTTTCTAAACGAAGCCCTTAAAATTGGGCTTCCCATGCTTCTTACAATCACTTTACTTTTTGTCACTACAAAATCACAGTAATTTACTCTCTTTATTATCCCTATATTCAAATATTTAGAGTCATTAAAGTGGTATTACACCTAAATAATCCTATTTTTCCTTCATTCCGATAAAACTTAACATTGGTGTATTCTTAAATTGATTATATTTACTTAACTAGGAATTAACCTTTTAGAAACATTCGTAATTCTTTCATTCTTAGTCAGTTTACTATTTCTCAATTATAAAACATATATCCCATGGAACAAAAGAACGACGAAAGCAACCCACAAAATTCTGATTTACCACAAACAGATAGCGTACAACCTACCGTAGAAAAAGAACCAACTGCTCCAGCTTCTCCTGCAGCGCCAAAAGCCCCACGTACAGCGGCAGCCAGAAAAACTACAACCGCAAAACCGGCAACTAAAACTACGGTAAAAGCGACCACCGGCACAGCTAAAACTACAGCAGCTAAAACTACAACTGCTAATGCTACAACAACAAAAACTGCAACAGTAAAAACCGCAGCAGCAAAACCGGTTGTAAAAGCACAGCCAAAAGCCACTCCTGCAACACCTACTGTTAAAACCATTGCTACAAAAGCTCCAATCAAAAAAGTTGTTACTCCAAAAGTACAAATAGCTCCTACAGTTCCTTTAAATAATGAAGTAAAAGAAGTAAAAGCTTATACATCAAGTGAAGATTCTGTTATAAACAAGGAAGAAACTATTAAAAAGGATAAATCAAAAGAGAAGAAGAAAAAGATGAAAGACAAGGAAAAAGAGAAAAAGAAATTAGCCAAGAAAAAAGAAAAAGCCAAAAACGATAAAAAGAAAGAAAAGGCTAAAAAGGCAAAACAAAAAGCTAAGGCCAAAAAGAAAGAAAAAGCTAAAAAAGCAAAGGATAAAGCGAAAGCAAAAAAAATAGCCAAGAAAAAAGCAAAAAAATCAAAGTCAAAAAAGAAATAACACGCAAAAAGGGTTTAACTCTAAAAGTTAAGCCCTTTTTTATGACCAAAAATAAAATTAAACAGGCGTATACAGCATAAAACAAAGTCTATTACAGCATGCTTTTCAGGCTCTTTCTTCTGAATTTATCCTCTTTTTTGCCACAAATTGCACGAATTTGCACGAATTGTTTTTTTTATTATGAATCGATTGTTGCTGTGCAATAATAAATAAATCCAACACAAGAATTTAGAATATTTTTTGACTCACTGTTGCATTTCTTAAGCTTCAGAGGAGCGACATACAAATTGTATATGCCGCTCCTCCGGAGCTTAACACCATTATTTCACACTCTATCTATAAATATAACGCCCCTCCGGGGCTGCCATTTCATCATAAGCAGGTACATTAGGGATAAGACAAAGCCAATCATGCCCCGGGTTTCGGGCTCTTACTTCTTAATTTACCTAAACAATCCATTTTTTCAGCATCAATTTCTCACATCTCACAACTCACATCTCACATCTCACAACTCATAACTCACTCCAAATCCAGATTCTGCAATATAAATTCATCATCAAAATGTGCTTTAAAATAAGATATTAACTTTGAGTTGTTTCGAACCACCTCACCAATCACAATAATCGCCGGTGATTCAATTTTATGATCTGCAACTAATTGCGCAATTGTATGTATCGTACCAACCACTTTTTGCTCTGTTGCTTTCGTTCCGTTTTGGATTATGGCAATGGGAAGGTCATCTGTTCTGTTTTCTTTATAAATCGCGATGATTTCTTGCAGCTTGTGCATGCCCATCAAAATCACCACTGTTGCTGCCGATTTTGAAGCCAAATGTATGTCTTTAGATAGTTCATGATTAGAAGTAGTTCCGGTAATTACCCAAAAACTGTCTGCGATCCTACGCTGCGTCAAACTGATTCCTGCCGAAGCCGGAACACCTAAAGCTGACGAAATTCCGGGAACAATATCTGTTTCTAAACCGTACTTTTCCACATAGTCAATTTCTTCACTTCCTCTTCCAAAAATAAAAGGATCACCACCTTTTAAACGCACCACATGTCCATGACGATTAGCCATTACAACAATCAGTTCATTAATTTGATCTTGTGTATAAGCATGACAACCGGAACGTTTCCCAACAAAAATTACCTCAGCATTTTTTGTATACTGCAACAATTCTTCGTTAACTAATGCATCATAAAGCACTACATTGGCGCTTTCTAAGACTTTTATGCCTTTAAGTGTAATCAATTCAGCATCACCGGGGCCGGCTCCTACAACCGTTAATTTTGGTGTTTTTATTTTTTGCATTTCTTTTAACAAATATTGATATTAAAGTCATTTAATTCATCAGCCGAATTAGTATTGCTTAAATGAAAGTTTTCACTTTCTCCAATCGCAATAACCTGATGTGGCGTTCTGGCAATCAAATCCATCACTTTCAATTGATTACTATCGATTGCCTCTTTTATGGCAGGCAGTATCTTTTTAGAATAAATTCCAATTAGCGGATGCATCTTACTGGAAGATTCGAAAATCGTAATTCCGGCTTCTTCCGTATGTTTTGAAATCAACTCCAATAATAATTGAGTTGAGATCAATGGAATATCGCAGCTCAGGATCAGATTAAACTCGGTTTTAGAATTCATTAATGCCGTGTAAATTCCACCCAATGGTCCTTTGTCGGTAATAATGTCTGGTATCTTTTTACAAGTTAAATAATTGTATTCTTTTGTGGTCGTAACAAGTTTTATCTTTTTTGTAATTGGCAAAACTGCCCGAATAATATGTTCAATAAAAGGCTTACCCTGAAACAAAACCAAGCCTCTATCCGATTGCAAATCGGCACTTTTACCACCACAAAGAATAAATACAGTTAACGGTTTCATAGCAAAGAATTTTTATTTTAGATTCTTCCGAAAAACATTAATTATGCCTACTGGACGTAATTATTTTAACACATAGGAACATAGTTTTAAAAACGATAAAAAGGTATTTTACCCATTCAAAATTTCATTTGTAAACCTGAGCGAAGTCGATTTCACATCTAACATCTAACAACTCACAACTCACAAACACCAACCTCCATAACTCCCAAAGAAGTCAAAAAACCAATTACCTCCTGAGTAATCAGAATGCCAGCTTCAAAAACGATATCCCCTTTTGCGATTGGTTTCAAATTGTCAGAAACACCTGCAAACTGTTCGGGCATAATGGTAATCAAAATCGATTTATCATTGGCCATAACATAATCTTCCGTTACAATTGTATCAGCATGCTCCGGCATAAAAGTACCCGCCTCAACCCATAACGCTTCTGTACTTTTTAAGTTTAAACCAAGACGATCTGCAATCGACACATCACGAATCAGATCGTACTGATGTCTTTCACTATGAATAAAAGCATAACCGGCTGTTGTTGACAGTCTAAAAGCCGAGGTTGAAATTGGTGCATAAATTGTTTCTCCCAAAACACAATCAAGCGTATTTTCCAAACCAATTTTTTGTATTGGTGATTTCAAACTAATTGCGGCACCATCGGTTAAAACTTTATTAACTTTTATCATTCTTATAAATATATACTACGCCAAATACAGCTAAAAAAACAGTAGCGTCTTTGCAATAGATGGTGTAAAAAGATCAGTCGTTTTTTAATGTCTATAAAATTAGTCTAATTTATTCAGAATCACCATTTAAATCGAATCTAGTTTGAAACTAAAATCATTTTCTATAACTGTAATTGTTATTTATCTGACATTTTAACTTCTTCTTCAAGGCTAATCAAGAAAACAAAGACCTTAAAATTGAATAAAAAATACTACATTTCTATATACACATAAAAATAACCCATTGCAAGAAATTCAAAGACAAACAAACCACAACACCATATAAAACAACACATTACAGCTAAACCAACAGCTAAAAAGCCAGTCCCTTTTAACAATAAAAAAAAATAATTAAACTTTTTTTTGGATATTATTATATTAAAATTAACTTTGTCTATAGAATTAGTAGAGTTTAAAATCATATTTAAAACCCAAAAAACTATATTTTGAAAACAACTGAAAGCACTTCGTACTACATTTTACCTAAAAAATATACATCTAACATTTTTTGTTATATGTGCTTCTGTTGCTAAACTTCGCCATTAATTCGTTACCGCTGATTATTCTTTAATCACAAAAATCAATCTGATTTAGCAAACGAATCATCACAAGACTATTTAATTCAAGTTGTGAGTTGTGAGATGTTGAATACGGTAAGTTTTGTTTATAAATAGATATAGGCAAACGTTTATGCATATGATATTTCAATCAGAAATAATCAATCAAAACATAACACCTCTCAAACTTACATTTTACAACCGTCAACTTGAACTATTTACTAAAATTACAATGATCTGTCTACTGCATTGATTTGCAAGAAACCGATTATTGACACCATACCTACAATCCAAAAAAAATTAATAACTAAACAAACAAAAATGAAAAAAATGCGTAGCTGCTGCTGTAACTAAAAAAAAAGCCATTTCTGCGGCAACAGAAATGGCGAGGCTTAAGAACAACATTTATCGTGAAATAAAGGAAACCATCAGAGAGTTGAAAAATCAACTTTCAAGGCTCCTTGTTAATTACTTAAAACCAATACAAAGAAATGAAAAAAATAGTAAAGATATACTCATTACTTTTGATCTTGCTGCTTTCGGCAGGAATTAATGCCCAAAACACCACACCACTCATACAATCTAAACTTGATGGTACAGTAGTAGATAACGTTACCAATCAGCCTATTATCGGAGCCTCTGTAACCATCAAAGGAACAACACATGGCGTTGTAACAGATGCAGAAGGAAAATTTTATTTTCAAACCGGTCAAAAATTTCCGTATACCCTGATCGTAAGTTATATCGGATATCAAAAAGCAGAAGTAATTGTTGAAGGAAATCCTGTTACCATCAATCTTAAAGAAGAACGTCAGGAACTGGACGAGCTAATCGTTGTTGGTTATGGTACACAAAAAAGAAAAGACATTACAGGTTCTGTAGCTTCTATTCCAAAAGCCAATCTTGCTCAGGTTACTTCATCGGCAGATAATCTATTAAGAGGAGCTGTTCCGGGTGTAGTGGTAACACAAAGTTCAGGACGTCCCGGTGCCTCATCAAGTGTCCGTATCCGAGGAGGAAATTCAATCACTGCCGGTAACGAACCACTTTACGTTATAGATGGCATACTGGTTTACAATGACAATTCTAATGGTACCGCCGGAGTCGCTCTGGCCGGAGCCGGAGTTAATGTATTATCTACTATCAATCCGGGTGATATTGAATCTATCGAAGTATTAAAAGACGCCTCTGCTACCGCCATCTACGGTTCAAGAGGAGCAAATGGAGTTATACTTATTACAACAAAAAAGGGTACAAAAGGTATCGATCGCATCTCCTATCAAGGTTACTTCGGCGTGCAATCTGTGTCAAAAAAGCTAAGTGTAATGAATGCCTCGCAATGGGCAAGTTTGCGCAATGATGTTCAGGCAAGCATCGGTCAGGCACCTTCTTTTACTCCCGCACAAATTGAGGATTTTAAAACTTCCGGAAATTATGATTGGCAGTCTGCGGCTTTTAGAACAGCGGCACCCATTCAGAATCATCAATTGACTTTTTCAGGGGGTGATGACCGCTCGAGATACTCTATTTCGGCCAGTTATTTTGACCAGGATGGTGTTGTAATCGGAACGGACTTCAAAAGAATTTCGCTAAGAACAAATTACGAAAAAAATTATTCTCAGGCCTTTAAATTTGGTGTCAATATCAACTACACTAATTCAGCTTCAAATGGAATTGGTTCTTCCAATTCAGGACGCGAGCCGAGCCCGTTAGTGAGTGCTTTGCTAATTGCTCCTGTAGTTCCGATCAGAAACCCTGACGGAAGTTACAATGTAACCAAAAACCCTTATGCGACCTCAACAAACGGTTACATCTCCAATCCGATTAATGATCTTGTGAATACAGTTAATGAGACCAAAATCAATAGAATTTTAAGCAGTTTATTTGGAGAATATAAAATAACCAAAGCCCTTATTGCTAAAGTAGCTGTAAGCGGTGATGTGATCCATACCAAACAAAATTATTATGCGCCGTCGTATACTACAACCGGAGCAGCAAACAAAGGATTGGCTTCTGTGGGTAACAGACTGGTAAGTTCTGTCTTGAATGAAAACACACTGAATTACACGACTCGTTTTGGAGACCATCATAAATTCTCGGCTTTGGCGGGATATACCCTTCAATACACCAAAGGTGAAGTCGTAACTGCAGGAGCGAATACCTTTGTAAATGACCACAATCTTTACAATGCTCTACAAGATGGTGTGCCTGCAAAGCCGTACAGCGATGCTTTCGAAAGTGTATTGAAATCATGGTTAACACGAGTAAATTACTCTTATAAAGACCGTTACAATTTTACGCTCTCTGCCCGCGCCGACGGATCCTCAAGATTTGGATCGGAATCACTTTGGGGGTATTTCCCATCTGCGGGATTCTCCTGGAATATTACAGAAGAAGATTTTGCCAAAAACTTAAAAGGTATCACAGAAGCAAAACTGAGATTAAGTGCCGGAACAACCGGAAATCAGGAAATTGGAAATTATCTTTCTCTGGCCTCAATGGGCTCTGTTAATTATGCTTTCGGAGGTACTATCAACACGGGATTAGCCCCTACCCGACTGGCAAATCCGGATCTAAAATGGGAAAAAACAAATCAGTACAACATCGGTTTAGATTTATCCTTATTAGATCGAAAAATAAATTTTGTTTTTGATGTGTATTACAAAAAAACAAATGATTTGCTCATCAATGTACCAGTGCCGCTTACTTCGGGATATGCGACTGTACTTCAAAACATTGGAGGAGTTGAAAACAAAGGTATCGAGATTGGTCTGATCACAGAAAACTTAAAAACGGATAACTTCTCCTGGAACTCTAATATCGTGTTTTCGGCCAATACCAACAAAGTTCTTGAAATAGGAAACGGAGTTACTCAATTTTTTCCAATCGTTCCTAACGGAGCTTTACTGCAACAACAACCTGTAATTGTAAAAGTCGGAAAACCTCTGGGAACTTTCTGGGGATACAGAACCAATGGAATTTTTCAGACTCAGGAAGAAATTAATACGCAGCCTAAAATAAACAGTCTCGCCAATACCAAAGTCGGAGACCGCAAATATGTCGACACTAATGGAGATGGAATAATTTCAGCAGCTGACAAAGGAGATCTTGGAAGCTCACAACCCAAATTTGTAGGGAGTTTCAGTAACACCATCTCTTATAAGGATTTTGATTTGCAAGTCAACTTTCAAGGCTCTTACGGTGGAAAAGTTTTTAATGCTTTAAATCAACAATTAGAGATTTCCACTCTTGGAACCAATGCTTCAACTGCTCTTGAAGATCGCTGGACACCGACTAACCCGAATACTGAAATCCCAAGGGCATCCAGCTCTCCACTGGCAATCGTTTCGGAACGTTATGTTGAAGATGCTTCTTTTTTAAGATTAAAGCTAATCACTTTAGGTTATACATTACCCAAAAGCGTGGCTAAAAAATTAAGAGCCAACAGCGTGAAATTCTATGTTTCTGCAGAAAACCTGATTACCTGGACCAAATACAAAGGTTATGATCCTGAAGTAAGTTCCTACGAACAAAACAATTTATACCCCGGAATTGACTTTGGCGCTTATCCAAACTCCAAAACATTTGTTTCCGGTCTGAACTTAACTTTCTAAGAAAAAAAATAAAACGATGAAAAAAATACTACTAACGATTCTATTCAGTACAACTCTGCTGCTATCGTGCACAGATCTGGAGGTAACACCTATTTCTTTTGTTACCGAAGACAAATACTTTATCACACAGGATGATGCCATTGCAAGTGTAACGGCTGTTTATGCCTCTTTGAATAATGATCCCGGCGAACAAAGTTTATTTGGCAGAAATCTGTATTTCCTTACCGATATGGCTTCCGATTATGCTGCTGCCGGAGTTTCGGCAACAAACCCGCAGGTACGAGCCCTGAGCAGTTTAACACACGATGCTACGACAGATCGTGTTCAGGTAGCCTGGCGTCAGATTTATTCCGGAATCAACAGAGCCAATGTGGCTATTGACAATATTCCGAAAGTCTCAGGCTCAGAAGTAATCAAAACCCGATTGATCAATGAAGCTAAATTCATTAGAGGACTACTGTATTTTCAGGCAGTACGCCTTTGGGGAGGAGTTCCGATTGTTTTACATGAGCCAACATCTATTAATGTTGAAAATTTAAAGGAAAAAAGAGCAACAGTAGCCGAAGTTTACACGCAGATTATCTCCGATTTAACAGCAGCGGAAAATTTGCCTGCGTCTTATGCCGCAAACGATGTGGGTCGTGCTACATCCGGAGCAGCAAAATCGCTATTAGTAAAAGTATATATCACCCAAAAAGACTGGGACAAAACTATCTCAAAATCACAAGAAGTAATTAACGGAGGTTATGGATACGCTCTCTTTGAAAACTTTGCCGATGTATTCAACAAAGCTAAAAAGAATGGAAAGGAACATATTTTCTCTGTTCAATTCGAGCCCAACCAAGCCGGAAATGGTTCGAGTGGCAGTACTTTTCAGGCGACTTCTTTTACCGGATTTACAGCAACTGAACCCGCAGATATTATCTCAGATGTGGCTCTGTTTTACGATATATATGCCACAGAAGACACGCGAAGAGATGTTAGTTATGCCAAACAATTGTTTAATCCGGCGACCGGATCGTTATATACCTTCCCGAAACCTATTTTTAAAAAATACCTGGATCTTACCAATCTGGCATCTCCCGGTAATGTGGCCATCAATTTCCCGCTGATTCGCTACGCTGATATTTTACTTTCTTATGCCGAAGCAATCAACGAAAAAAACGGACCAACAACCGAAGCTTACGAATACTTAAATCAAGTAAAAAGAAGAGCTTACGGAAAACCGATAGGTACTCCCGATGCTACGATTGACTATTCCGGATTAACACAGGCTTCTTTCAGAGCAGTACTTCAGGAAGAACGTAAAAAAGAATTCGTTCAGGAAGGCCAAAGATGGTTTGACTTGGTCCGCTGGGGAACGCTGGTTACCGAAGTAAAAAAAGTAACGGCCAAAAACTCGGTCTCCGAAAGAAACAATTTATACCCTATTCCACAAAGCGAAAGAAGCATCAACCCGGTTGGATTACCACAAAACCCAGGCTATTAATTAACCCAGATAAACTACACCAATGAAAAAAATGAAACACAACAGTACCATCAAAAGTCCACAAAAAGGACTTTTGATTACGGCTTTACTAGCTGCACAATTCGGATTTGCACAATTAAATCCGGATAACGAATTTAAAGGAGTGATCGGCAAAACTTTAGCCGACTCTAAAGAGTATTGGCCCGAGCCCGTAACGGCTCCAAAAGGCGCACCAAACGTAGTATGGATCCTCCTTGATGATGTTGGATTTGGTGCTGCAAGTGCTTTTGGAGGTTTAATACAAACACCTACTTTTGATAATCTCGCCAACAACGGTCTGCGATACACGAACTTTCATACCACGGCAATTTGTGCTCCAACACGTGCTGCTTTATTAACCGGAAGAAATTCAGGAAAAGTACATGTAAGCGGTTTTTCACACACTGTTTTGTCTGCCGGTTTCCCTGGTTGGGACGGAAAAATCCCTGCTGATAAAGGAACCGTTGCCGAAATTTTACGTGCCAACGGATACAATACTTTTGCCGTTGGTAAATACGGGATCACTCCCGACGAAGAAGCAACAGATGCAGGTCCGTTTGACAGATGGCCAACCGGAAAAGGCTTTGATCACTTTTTTGGTTTCTTAGGTTCACAAACCGATCAGTACAAACCGGATTTGGTAGAAGATCAGGCACACGTAACTCCCGACGGAAGACATTTAACAGACCAAATCACCGACAAAGCGATCAGCTATATTACCAAACAACAAAAAGCAGCTCCCGGAAAACCGTTCTTTTTGTATTATGCACCGGGAGCCGTTCATGCACCTCATCAGGTTGCAGAATCATGGAGCGATCAATACAAAGGCAAATTTGATGAAGGCTGGGACGCTTATCGCGAAAAAGTACTTGCCAATCAAAAGAAATTAGGAGTTGTTCCTGCCAATGCTGTATTACCGGAACGCAATCCGCTTATTACAGATTGGAAAAAACTAAGTCCAAGCGAAAAGAAAGTCTACGCCCGATTTATGGAAGTTTATGCCGGATATCTTACGTATACAGATCACGAAATCGGAAGAGTCGTAAAACATCTGAAAGAAACAAACCAATTGGACAACACATTAATTATTGTTTCAATTGGGGATAACGGAGCCAGTAAAGAAGGGACTCTACAAGGAACGATCAACCAAAATCTTTTTGCTCAGGGTGTTTCTGACGAAAAAAATCTACAGGCCAACTTAGATCATATTGGAGAAATCGGTACCGCAAAAGGTCTGAATACCAACTATCCGTTAGGCTGGGCACAGGCAACCAACGTACCTTTTAAAAACTGGAAGCAAGATGCGCATTCTGAAGGAGGAACCCGCAATCCGTTGATTATTTTTTATCCGAATGGAATTAAAGACAAAGGAGGAATCAGAAACCAATACAGCCATGTGACCGATATACTTCCGACTACTTTAGACATTATTGGAGTTAAAGCTCCGGAATACATTAAAGAAATCAAGCAGGATAAAATACAGGGTTCTTCTTTATATGCTTCTTTAAGTGATCCAAAAGCAGAATCCTTACACAAAGTACAGTACTATTATATTTTTGGAAACAGAGCCATTTACAAAGACGGTTGGAAAGCTGCCGCTGCCCATCTTCCGGATTCCTTTGCTTTAAAAAATAGTTTAGGTAAAAATGAAGCTCCAGTAAAAAGCAATTTTGATACCGATGTTTGGGAATTGTACAACTTAAACGAAGATTTTAACGAGCGCGTTAACCTGGCTAAAAAATACCCTGAAAAATTGGCCGAGCTTAAAAAACTGTTTGACGAGCAGGCAAAAGAAAACAACGTCTATCCTCTTATTGACTGGCAGGATGTTTTCAGCAGAAGAATCCATAATTCAGGACCGGATAAAGACAAAAATCTTCAGGAGCTTATTAAAAAAGCAACACAACCCGGAGGAGGATCACATTAATTTATTACAACTAAAATTCAACCCGTTGCGCGCAATTACTTCGGCAATTCACTTCACTCGGGCCAAAAATTATACTTAACACATAGAAACATAGACTTTACTTATGAATAAAGAGCATAAAAAAGAAACTCATTTCTATCACATAGTCAAACTATGAGGTTTTAAATAAGTGAAACGCCTTTTTTCGATTTTCAAATCTATGTTTCTATGTGTTAAAAAACAATTGCATCTAACGCATTAAAATTCAGGTCTTTTTGAAAAACCTAAAAGACCTGAATCTTTTTGAATCATCTAAAAATAAATCAATATGAAAAGAGTAGACTATGAAATTATTGGAAAAAAGATTCTCGTGGGAGCAATCGTTTTTCTAGTACCACTGGTCATATTAGCAGGAGGTTTGGCCTTAGTAAATCAACTTTTAAAATAAAAAATCATGGGAGTTCTTCACAATCCACAAAAAAACTTAGCAAGAGACTTTGGGATAAGTCTTTTTATATACAGCTTACCGGTATTGGCTATATACCTGTATTTCAAACTAAACAATGGCATAATTGCAGAGTCACACCTTACATTGCCTTCGTTTCTGGAATTCGCAAAACCCGCATTTACCAACATCCGTAGTTGGGGTTTAATTGTATTCATGCTTATTCTGGGCGTTATAGAATTCGCTGCTGGTCTGTATGACGATCAATGGACAGGAGAAGAACGCAAAATAGACATCGTTTGTTTCCTCGCTCCAAAATTGCTTTTACCACCTGTCATTGCCTTTTTCAGTTTAACTGCTTTGCCTTTTTTAATTCCAAATTTGGCCAATACACTTTCCTGGGTTCCATTTTGGGGTGGATTTTTTCTGATTGCCGTAGCCGATGATTTAACGCAATACTGGTACCATCGCTTACACCATCAGGTACCTTTTTTATGGCGTTTTCACAGAACACACCATTCAGCACCTTATATGGGAATGGCAATGGCATCGAGACAGAATTTTATCTATACTGTTTTATTTTCTCAAATTTATCTGACTGCGACCTTAACCTATTTGGGTTTAGGATTACCGGCTTTGTTTGTTACGGTTATAAAAAGTTTTATCACTTTGGGAGCGCACTCCAGCATCGCTTGGGACAAACCTTTTTACAAATACAGAATACTGCATCCGATTGCCTGGGTTTTAGAACGTTTAATTTCGACTCCTGCAACGCATCACGCGCATCATGCGGATACCAGCGGCGATGGTGTTGGTCATTTCAAAGGCAACTTTGGTAATATGTTTTTCCTTTGGGATGTAATCTTCGGAACGGGTTTAATCACCCGCAAATTTCCAAAATCTTACGGAATGAAATCCTACAAACAAGAAGAATGGTATGCCCAATTTCTTTGGCCGATATTCAAATCCAAAAAAGAAGGAAGTGCTTTGGCTGAAGGTGTTTTTGCTACTCAACTAACACAAAGAGTAAACAACAACATAAATGTTAATATTCCTTCTAATGTTCCTGCACCTGCGAGCCCTGCTTATTATGAGCACGTTGAATCTTAAAAACAGAAAATATGAAAAAGAACCCATTTATAAACCATATCTCAAGCCTGATCCTGCTTTTTACAATTGTAGGATTTTCGCAAGGCAAGAGTCCAAATACGATACCATTGGATTTGTTTTACAGCAAAATTAAGAGTCAAAAAAATCCACAGTTAATTGATGCACGAGGCCCTGAAGAATTTGCTTTGAACCATATTGAAGGGGCTGTTAATTTTAACCTTCAATCTCAAAATTACGCCAAATCTGTGGCCGCATTAGATAAATCAAAACCGGTATTTATTTATTCTATCGGAGCCGGAAGAAGTGTTTTTCTGGCTGATGAATTATTAAAAAATGGCTTTACGGAAGCCTACAGTTTAGAAGGCGGAATTGCCAGTTGGATTGGTGCGGGAAAACCTTTTTATACCAATTCAAAAAGTAAATTATCCCTAGCTGAATACCAGAAAGTCATCGCTGACAATGCTACCGTTTTAGTCGATATCGGCTCAAAATATTGTGGTGCTTGCAAAAAAGTAAAGCCCACGCTCGAAACCATAAAAGCCCAATACGGCGAAAATTTAAAAATTGTAGAAATTGAACTCGAAGACAGTCCTCAGGTAATTGCCGATTTAAAAACAATAAAAGTTTTCCCTACACTAATCTTATACAAAAACGGAAAAATCATCCTCAAAAAAGAAGGTGCTGCCGATTTAAAAAACGAAGTTGATGTAGCTTTAGCAAGCAATTTAAATTAACCAAATTTCAATTAGAACTATTATTTTTTTTTGCCACGAATTACACGAATTTTCACTAATTACTTTGTGAATTATTGAATAACTAAAGTTGTAAAATGTGAGATGTGAGATGCTATACTAAAAAGGCTTGTGCTTTATTTAACTGATTTTTCTTGTCTTTAGACAAGGCAATGGGATTTAGATGAATTGTTACCGTTTCGGTGATATGTAGCAAATATATGTTTGTACAAAGCCATATATTAATTAAACAAAACCATTTACTTTTCACATTTTACATTTTACATTTCACATTTCACATTTCACATTTCACAATTACCATCTTGAATTAAATCATTCTAATCTTTTAATCTGTGGTAAAAAAATTAAACACAAAAGCGAGATAAACAAAAATAATAACATGTCAATAGAAACAAAACAATTTACAATTCACGAAGACTGGGCGGTAGTCATATTAGGCTTTATAATAATCGGGCTCTCTCTTTTTATCTTTCTTCCTTTAGTACCTGTTTTCAAATGGTCAACTTTTACCGATTTACAAAACGATGTTTTTGAATTCAGAAATGTTCAGATACTTGTAGTACAGTTTCTATATTTCATTTCAATAGGTATCATAGGCACTTTTTTGGTTGGAAAATCAGTCAAAAGTTTTGTAGTTGTTTTTCCTGTGGTGTATCTACTGACTGTTATTGCCTTGCTTATTGCCGGAAATACGGTTGTAAAAAACTATAATTTAGAAGCTGTGATTTTCAGTTTGATTATCGGCTTGGCGATTGGTAATTTCTTCAAACTTCCGGATTGGTTTCGCGCTGCTCTTTCTACAGAAGTTTTTGTGAAAATCGGATTGGTTTTATTAGGTACCACCGTTATCTTTTCTGATATTCTTAAAGCTGGTTCATTAGGGTTATTTCAGGCTTTAGTAGTAGTCTTATCGGTTTGGTATTTTGCCTTTTGGCTTTGTAAAAAATTTAAAATAGATGATGAACTCGCCCTGATGATTTCAAGTGCCGTTTCTATTTGTGGCGTTTCAGCTGCCATTGCCACTTCCGGTGCAATAAAGGGAGATTCTAAAAAACTGTCGTATGTTATTTCGATTGTGTTGGTAACCGCCGTTCCAATGATGATTCTTATGCCTCTTATCGCTAGATATTTCGATTTTCCGGAGGAAGTAACCGGAGCCTGGTTAGGCGGAAGTATTGATACCTCTGGAGCAGTTGCGGCTTCGGGAACGCTTGTTGGCGAAACTGCTTTAAAAATCAGTACCATTGTGAAATTCTCACAAAATGTATTATTGGGACTGGCTGCTTTTGCTATTTCTATTTACTGGACGTATAACGATGCCAGCACTTTAGACGCAGAAATAACAAAACCTACTTTAAGCGTAATCTGGCAACGTTTCCCAAAATTCGTAATTGGTTTTGTCTTCGCTTCCCTCTTTTTTTCCTTCTTTGTTGCACCGGAAATTCGAAATGAGGTAAAGGACAGTTTAAAAAATCTTCAGGGACTTTGGTTTGCTTTGGCTTTCACCAGTATTGGTCTGGAAACCAACTTTAAAGATCTACTAAACCACAGCAGTAAAAAACCTTTGTACGCTTTTTTGATTGCACAATTATTCAATATTATCATTACACTCTTGATTGCATTTTTACTTTTCAATAAGTAAATTAGATTAAAATTTTAAACAAAAACAGAATGAAAAAAACAGCATTAGTAGTACCATTGCTTCTTTTATCGATAGTTTTAGTTCAGGCTCAAAGTAAAACTGCTTCTTCAAAACCCAACATTGTCCTGATCATGGTCGATGATATGGGGTATTCTGACTTAGGGAATTACGGTTCTGAAATAAAAACACCAAACCTTGACAAACTGGCAAAAGAAGGAACGAGACTGCGTGAATTTTACAACAACTCCATTTGTGCTCCAACCCGGGCATCCTTATTAACCGGACAATACCAACACAAAGCAGGTATCGGTTTTTTTGATGTAAATTTAGGATTACCTGCCTATCAGGGTTACTTAAACAAAGAGTCGCTTACTTTGGGAGAGGTTTTTCGTTCGGGAGGTTACAGCACCCTACTATCAGGAAAATGGCACGTAGGTTCCGAAGATCAGGCACAATGGCCTAATCAAAGAGGATTTGACAAATTTTACGGTATCTTAAAAGGCGCTGCCAGCTACTTTGACACCAAACCGCTGCCTTTTGGGAAAAAACCTTATCCGGTAAAACTACTTCGAAATAATGAGGAACTACATCCGAAAGACGACTCCTACTATTTTACAGATGAGATCGGAAATAATGCGGTTACCTTCTTAGACGAACAAAACAAAGAAAACAAACCCTTCTTTTTGTATCTGGCTTTTACCGCTCCGCATTGGCCTTTGCAGGCAAAACCCGTTGATATTGCCAAATACAGAGGAAAATTTGATGAAGGCTGGGATGTTCTAAGAGATCGAAGAATTCAAAAACTAAAAGAAAATGGTATTTTACCCACAGATCAGACAGTAGCGCCCAGAGATCCCGAAATTCCGGAATGGAACAAATTGACCTACGACGAAAAACAATTCTGGAAAGCAAAAATGGAAGTATACGCTGCTATGGTCGATAATATGGATCAGAATGTTGGTAAAGTTTTAGAGAAAATTAAAGCGCTTAAAAAAGACAAAAACACATTGATTATTTTCATTTCTGATAATGGAGCACAGGGTGGTTTCAATACCTACAACCCATTGGGGAGAGGTTTAGTGAGAAATGACGGTCCGATTGGAACTTCGGGCTCTTTTGATTATCAGGAACAAAACTGGGCTTATTTATCCAACACGCCATTACAACAATATAAAAACAATATGCACGAAGGCGGTTTCAGTTCTCCTTTTATTGCCTGGTATCCCTCAAAAATCAAAGCAGGAAGAATCGATAAAGGAACCGGGCACATTATTGACCTGGCTCCTACTTTTTACGAACTGGCCGGCATTGAATATCCCAAGACATATAATGGTGTGACAACAAATCCTTTGGTTGGAAGCAGTTTGTTACCTGTTTTATTTAATGATGTTTCGCAGGTCGATAGAGGCACACCATTGTTCTGGGAAAGAGCAGGAAACAGAGCCGTAAGAGACGGTAAATGGAAACTGGTTTCTACCTATCCGTCTTACGAATGGGAACTTTACAACATAGAAACCGACAGAGGAGAAACTACAAATGTTGCCTCACAAAATGCCGGAATCGTAAACCAACTTTCTGAGGCTTATTTTAAATGGGCAGATCAGACAGGAGTTGTAGAATACAGCAAATTCAAACTAAAAACAGAGTTGATGCCCGGAGGGGCAGCGCTAAAGAAATAATTGTTTTTTTTTGATATTTTAAACAATTATGAACAAAAGGTGGTTGTTTTACCACAATCACCTTTTTTAAATTAAAGAACCAGATATCCTTATACCCTATTTTCTATTTCATTATAATTAAAAAAGTCGGTTTTAATTTATCAAACGCCTTTTATTTTGATTCAAATGTTAAAAATCAAACAAAAATATAAATATTTGTGATTTTTAACATATTACAATTGCTATTAATTAACATTTTTTTAAGACATTTGAGATAATTAATCTTAAAAAGAAATGAAAAATGAAAATTGATCAAAATTTTACAAGGTTTGCGATGCTGCTATTTTTACTCTTTGTACAAATAGCAATCGCTCAGGAAATCAAGATAACCGGTCTGGTTCTTGACAAAGCAGGATTACCAATACCCGGAGCAAACGTGGTCTTAAAAGGAACCAATACTGTTACCCAAACCAACTTTGACGGGGAATTTATCATTAATGCGAGAGAAGGACAAACTTTAGTCATTTCTTATGTCGGAATGGAAAAGTTAGAAATACCGGCATCAAAATCAATGAAAATAACACTTAAGGACGCATCAAATGAACTTGAAGCTGTTTTAGTTGTAGGATACGGAACACAATCTAAAAGAAATCTAACTGACAATATTGCCCGCGTAACAGCAAAAGACATTCAACAAGTGCCGGTGGCCAACGTACAAAATGCATTGGTGGGTAAATTAGCCGGTGTGCAAATTACGCAAACCAATGGTAAAGTCGATGGAGGAATCAACATCAGAGTTCGTGGAGCAGCCAGTATTAGTGCAGGAACACAGCCTCTGTATGTATTAGATGGCATTCCGTTGATTACCGATGATGAATCAAGCAATGGTGCACCAACCAACCCATTACTTACATTAAGTACGAATGAAATTGAATCTATAGACGTTTTAAAAGATGCCTCGTCTGCCGCTATCTATGGGGCTCGTGGTGCCAATGGAGTCGTAATTATTACAACCAAAAAAGGGAAAGAAGGAAAAGGAACTTTTAGTATAAATCTTTCACAAGGAGTAAGCGAACCTACACACAAAAAGAAATGGCTAAATGCTAAACAATATGTAGAATTAATACAGGAAGCAGGTCGAAATGTAAATGATCTGGAATCTGTAGAAGAAGAATTAGACTATTTATCTCAAGGAACCGACTGGAGAAATGGGGAAGTAAACACAGACTGGCAAGACATTGCCCTTCAGACAGGTTATACCACCGATGCCGATTTTTCACTTTCGGGCGGAGATTCAAAAACAAAATACTTCGCTTCGGGGGCTTATAACAATACAACAGGTATTATAGACAGCAATGATCTGGAAAGACTAACCGCCAGAGTAAATCTGTCCCATAAAGTTTTTGACAATTTTACACTAGGTATGAACCTAAGTTTTTCAAGATCTTTAATCAACAGAGTTCAGGACGATAATTCCTTTTCAAGTCCATTGCAATCGGTAGCACAATCACCGATTTCACCTGCGCGATTAGCAGACGGTAGCGCCAATCCGAATACCGAATATTCCAATTACCTTTTGGCTAAAGACAACACCTTCTGGAAAACTATCATGCGAAGACTAACGGGAAAAGTTTTTGGAGAATATAAATTCATACCTTCTTTAAAATTCAATTCCGATTTTTCTTATGATCTTCTTTCACAAACAGAAGATTACTGGCAAGGAAAAGATGCTCCCTTTATGGCAACTGACGGGGCTGTTTTTGCCTCTTCGGTAAACTCCGAAAATTACATTTCGAGTAACTACTTTACCTTTGACAAAACTTTTGCAGAGAAACACAGTTTTAATGCCGTAATCGGTATGGAATTTAACAAATACCACAGAAGGTATCAGGATGTAAACAGTATTTATTTTCCAAATGATGATTTTAATACTGTTGATGGTGGTGCAGAAGTAAATGAAGGCCATGGCAGCGAAACAGATTATGTTTTTGTTTCACAATTCGGAAGGCTTAATTATACTTTTAATAACAAATATCTTTTTAAAGCCAGTATACGTCGTGATGGTTCTTCCCGATTTGGAAAAAACAACCGTTTTGGTTATTTCCCTGCTTTATCTGCGGGTTGGATCGTTTCTCAGGAAAGTTTCCTCAAAGACAATTCTGTCCTAACCTATTTAAAATTAAAAGGAAGCTGGGGAAAATTAGGAAATGCCGAACTTGGTAATTTTGCCTCACGTCAGTTGTATCGACCAAACCCGTACAATCTAAAATCAGGTTTAACTTTTGATCAGGCCGGTAATGATAATTTAACCTGGGAAAAATCTACACAAATTGATTTTGGTTTTGAAGTAGGCTTTTTAGACAGAATTTCTTTGGAAGTTGATTATTATCAAAAAGACACGGATGGTTTACTATTTGAAGTTCCGGTGCCAAGAAGTTCCGGTGCCACCTTTGTAAATAGAAATATTGGAGAAATCAGAAGCAATGGTTTTGAGTTTACGCTGAATACTAAAAACATTGAAAATGAAAATTTCAAATGGAACACCAGTTTTAACCTGACCACCAACAAATCAAAAGTACAATCATTACCGAATAATAATGCTGACATTGTTTCCAGTTATACAATTAACAGAACCGGTGCTAATATCTCCTCTTTTTATTTGGTTGAATATGCCGGTGTGAATTCAGAAAATGGAGACGCTCTCTTTTTCAAAAACACTGTAAATCCTGATGGTACTCTTAATAAAGATCTAACAAGTAACTATTCTGAAGCCAGGAGAGTAATTGTAGGCAATCCATTCCCAACTTTAATGTCAGGAATGACCAATACCATTATTTACAAAGGTTTTGATTTTACCTTTACCTTTCAGGGAGAATGGGGAGCCAGTATTTACAATTCTGCAGGTACTTTCCAATCAACTGCTGCTGATTATTTTGACAATCAAACGGCGGATCAGTTAAATCGTTGGCAAAAACCCGGAGATATTACTGATGTACCGCAAGCCCGATTTGGAGGACAAAACGGAACCCAGGAATCAACTCGTTATTTAGACAAATCAGATTTCGTGCGTTTAAGAAACCTGACATTGGGCTATACCTTACCTAAGCAGGCTATAAAAGATACGGGACTGAGCAGTTTGAGATTGTATTTTACTGCTGTAAATTTACTTACGTTCACAAATTACAAAGGATTTGATCCGGAAGCAAGAAGAGACGACTCTGGTGTCGGAGAAGATTTTTATTCAGCACCACCGGCAAGAACAATGGCTTTAGGAGTAAATATTAATTTTTAAAATTAAAAAAGATGAAATCAAATAAACTTATCATATTTATGCTTTTTGCCTTGTTTTTTGCAAGTTGCGAAAACGAACTGGATATTGAACCGAGACAAAGAGAAGATGCCACTATTACATTGGGAACAGAAGCCGGTGTCACAAATGTTCTTACCGGAACCTATGCATTAGCCGCAAACGGAAATGCCTATGGTGGAAGAATTTTACTTTATGCCGATTTGCTTGGCGTTACCGGTGTTACCGCTACAACTGATTTTAGATGGAGAGGAAGTTTTGGAGAACTCAGACAAATGTATGACAAATTGATGTTGGCCAACAATGTTATTATTGAAGGTACATATGGTCGCTTTTATCAAATTATAAATGCCTCTAATACGGTTATTGAAAACATCGACAAAGTCAAAGATCCGGATCGACGAGCTGTAATGATTGGTGAAGCTAACTTTTTGAGATCTCTGGCCTATTTTGATCTGGTTCGTTTATTTGCAAAACCTTATGTAAGCGGTGCAGCCAATTCACAACTAGGAGTGGTTATACGTCCAAATGCAATTTATAATTTCAATGTTGATCTTTCCAAACAAAGAAGCACTGTTGATGAAGTATACAAAGTGATCATTGACGGTCTAAATCTGGCTTATGCTAATCTTCCCGAAGAAAATGGTTTCTATGCCGATAAATATGCAGCAAAAGCACTATTAGCGAGAGTATATTTGCAACAAGGCAACTATGCCGCGGCAAGAGATGCTGCACATGATGTCATCGAAAATAGCGGTCATGGTTTATCGAATAAATATGCCGATGCTTTTAATCACGATACAGATCAGAAAGAAGATGTATTTGCTATTCAGATTACAAAACAGACCGGTGTAAATGATGCTGTTACTTTTTATGCTTCTGAAGACAAAGGAGGTCGTGGTGGTGATTTTTCTATCCGAGATGCTTATTTAGAAAAATTTACGGACCCAAATGATGACCGAGCGCATTTTAATTATGAAAATGACGCAAATGGCCGAATCCTAACCTCTAAATATACCGATCAATTTGCTAATGTTGGAATTATTCGTCTGGCAGAAATGTATCTCATAAGAGCCGAAGCCAATTTTCGTACCGGAACTGCCATCGGAAACACACCTCTTGACGATATCAACATAATCCGAACAAGAGCCAATGCCGAAAATCTGACTGCTGTAACTTTGGATGACATTTTGCTAGAGCGTGAATTTGAGCTGGCAATGGAAGGATTTTTGATTCATGATATCAAAAGAACGAAACAAACAATTCTTGCTCAAGACGATAATGGGGATCCAAAACCATTAACTTTCGACGCAAATGAATTGGTGTTTCCTATTCCAATATCAGAAATGGATGCTAATAAATTAATTACTCAGAATCCCGGTTACGGTCAGTAATCTTAATCGGTCTTTTAAACTAAAAAACCATTCGTTGAATAACGAATGGTTTTTTTATGAACTGGTAACTTATAGGAAATTTTAACATTATCGAAAATGCACACATTACTTCTCTTTTATTCAATCAAGCATTGATTTCTTTTGTAATCTTAATTTACCTATTTTTGTATAAAATTAACCCGTTAACTTAATAGCAGTTAAACACTTGCAGAACTAATTATACAACTCTGCAAACCGTTTGACCTTTTGGAAGACGATCTCGCAAAAAATCAAACTGTTTTTTTCTGTCTAACACGATACTTATGGATGCTATCAGACAATTTATAGAAGTAAAAGATCACTCTTTTCAAGTAACCCTACCTAATGATTTTACAGCGAATAGAGTTGAAGTAATTATTCTACCCTTACAAAATGATACTTTTGAGCTTCCTGAAAGTACTCAAAAAATATTAGAAGAAAGATTAGAACAATACCGCAAAAATCCAAATGATGTTTCTGATTTTGACCAATTATTAAAGGAATTGGGCGATGAAATTTAGGACCGTTTATATCCCTGCTGCCAAAGACGATTTAAAAAAAGCAATTAATTATTACAAAAATATCTCATCCAAACTAGCTAAAGACTTTATTGCTCGCATAGTTGAAGGCAAAAATTATATTACTCAAAATCCTTATGGAGACGATATAAACTATAAGGAAATCAGAATGCATACTATTAGACAATTCCCCTATCATATACATTACCTGATTCTCGAAAACATAAATCAAATTCTTATTCTTGCGATTGAGTTTTCTAAACGTGAAAACTTAGATTTTTCCACCAGATAGACAATAGCCCTATTATCTTGATAAAAAAACAAGTCTTGAACATACACAAACGGCAGTTTTAACAAAAAAACCATTTGCCGCAGCAAATGGTTTTTATATATGAACTAATAATTAATCTCTAATTTTTAATTTTTAAATGCGTCCAAAGATTTCTCGATAATCTCAAGACATTCCTGAATCTGAGCTTCGGTCATCACCAATGGTGGTGCTAATCTGATTTTGTTACCGTGAGTTGGTTTTGCCAATAATCCGTTGTCTCTGAATTTCAGACAGATTTCCCAAGCCAAATCAGAATCTTCTCCGCAATTAATTACGATTGCATTCAACAATCCTTTTCCGCGAACCAAGGTGATTAAATCGTTGCGTTCTGCAATTTCGTTTAATCCTTTTCTCAAAAGGATACCTAAATGTTCGGCGTTTTCTGCCAGTTTCTCCTCTTTAACCACTTCAAGAGCAGCAATTGCAACAGCAGCAGCAACAGGATTTCCTCCAAAAGTAGATCCGTGTTGTCCCGGTCTGATTACGTTCATGATTTCGTTATTAGCCAAAACCGCAGAAACCGGATAAACACCTCCTGAAATAGCTTTTCCTAAAATTAAGATATCAGGTTGTACATTTTCATGATGCACCGCTAACAGTTTACCGGTACGGGCAATCCCTGTCTGAACCTCATCAGCAATAAACAGCACATTATGTTTTTCGCAAAGCGCTTTTGCTTTCGCCAGATATCCTTCAGAAGGAACATATACTCCGGCTTCACCCTGAATAGGTTCTACCAAAAATCCGGCTATATTTTTAGAGGATTCAAGCGCTTTTTCAAGAGCCGCCAAATTATCGTATTCAATTTTTATAAATCCGTCTGTAAAAGGTCCAAAGTTTTTACGGGCACCTTCGTCATTCGAAAAAGAAATAATGGTTGTTGTTCTTCCGTGAAAATTATTCTCACACACAATAATCTGTGCCAGATTTTCATGAATTCCTTTTACTTCGTAGGCCCATTTTCTACACAGTTTAAGAGCAGTTTCTACCGCTTCTGCCCCTGTATTCATTGGCAATACTTTATCAAAACCAAAATAATTGGTCACATATTCTTCATAGTTTCCTAATTGATCATTGTAAAAAGCACGAGAGGTCAAGGTAAGCGTTTGCGCCTGTTTTACCATTGCTCCCACAATTTTCGGGTGACAGTGCCCCTGATTTACGGCCGAATAAGCTGATAAAAAGTCATAGTACTTTTTACCGTCTACATCCCACACATATACACCTTCTCCTTTTTCTAAAACAACCGGAAGCGGGTGGTAATTATGTGCTCCGTATTTATTCTCTTTTTCAATCAAAACCTCAGATTTTGATGAAAGTAATTCTAGTTTATGTCCCATGATACTTTCTTTATGTTAAAGCAAAAATATAAAATTTATTGATTTATTTCGAACAAATAGTTATTTTTAACTCAATAATAGGTTTCACAAAACAAAAATAACTTATTTTAACACATAATTAAGTCATTTTATAATTTAGTATTTCCTCAGGTAAATTAGACTTATTTTTATCTTTACAAAAACTAAACGCAAAAAAAGTTCCATGGATATTTTAGATGAATTTGATGTAAAAATTATAAAGGAATTAGAAAAAGACGGAAGAATCGCCTATTCCACAATCGCTACTAATCTCAAAATTTCAAATACCATGGTGCACCAACGCATTAATCGTTTATTTGAACAGGGAATTATTACGGGTATCAAACCCATACTAAACGAGAAGCTTATTGGTTACGATTGGGCCTCTTTTACCGGAATCACATTAAACAAGGATTCCGATTCCGAAAGAATTATTGAAGCCTTAAAAGAAATTCCCGAAATTACAGAATGTTATTTCGTTACCGGCTCCTATACCCTATACCTCAAGATTACAGCAAAAAACCACGAACATATGCGTAAAATATTATACGAGAAAGTCGATAATATTCCCGGAATTGCCAAAACAGATTCTATGGTAGAATTAGGCTGTGCTTTTAAACGAAATGTTAGCTTGTAATACTTAAAAAATAAAAAGGTATGCGTTTACAAAAATTTTCTTTAGTTGTTTTAATCTTCTGTAAATCAATTTTGTTTTCGCAAACCCCTGTTCCCAATCCTGTGAAAAATGATTTTTCGGGAACACTCTCTTTTTTAGCGTCCGACTGGATGGAAGGCCGTGAAGCCACAAGTAAGGGAGGATTTAAAGCCGCAGATTACATTGCATCCATGATGGAGTTATACCAGTTAACGTCCTACAACAATCAATCGCAAACCAAAAACAAAACTTTTTTTCAGGATTTCAAAATCAGGAGACATACCGTTGAAGCTGTTTCTTTAACAATAAACAACGGAACTACTACTACCATTGTACTTTCTCCAAAAACCGAATACCAGGTAACACCGGTTAACGAATCTTTAAAAAAGGAAACTTCAATTGTATTTGCCGGTTATGGCTTAAGTCTTCCAAAAGAAAACTATGACGACTATAAAAAAATTACAGTAAAAGACAAAGTAGTTTTAATTCTGAAAGGATATCCGGGTTATAAAGACACTACTTCTATTGGTTACAAAAAATTCAAAAAAAGATTTCCCGAAGAAAACAATTTAGAGGAAACAAAAATCCAAAATGCCATACAGCAAGGTGCTACTGCCATACTTTTCCTGGATGCCGATGGAGATTTCAAACCCAATTCAACCGATGATGCTATTTTCCATTCCTTAGAAAAGCCAACATCGCTTTCTGTTCCAATTTTTAGATTATCAGCCTCCGCAACCCAATTTTTTTTAGCAGGAACCTCTATTCGATTATCCGAAACAGAAAAAAAAGCAGCACAGAAATTAGAAACCAGTTCTTCTTTATTACCAAATAAAAAATGCCATTTTTCAATTGAATTAAAGTCCGAAACGCTTCCGGTTCGAAATGTTATCGGAATGATTCCGGGAAAAGACACTTCAAAAACTATCATAATTGGCGCACATTACGATCATTTAGGCATCAAAAACGACTCTATTTACAATGGCGCAGACGATAATGCTTCAGGAGCTTCCGGCATGCTGGCTCTGGCTAAAAACTGGTCAGAATCAAAAATACAACCACCCTACAACATGGTTTTTGCTTCGTGGACTGCCGAAGAAATGGGACTTTTAGGAAGCGAATACTTTGTTGATCATTTTGATTTAAGCAAACAGAAAATACTTCTTTGCGTAAATATGGATATGATTTCAAGAAGCGCTCCCGAGGATCAAAAGCAACGAATTTTAAGTATCGGTACCCAAAAAGAAGACGAGAATCTAAGAAAAATTGCTACTGCGTGTAATCAAAATCTTCCAAATCCGTTTGAGCTCGATCTTTGGGAAACCAACGGACATACTGGGAGCGATTATGCTTCTTTTACAGCAAAAGGAATTCCGATAATGACTTTTTTCAGCGGATTTCATAAGGATTATCATAGTCCAAGGGATCGAGCCGAAAGCGTGGATTTAAACAAAGAAAAAGACGTTCTTTCTATCGTTAATACCAGCATTTTAAAATTCATAGAAACACATTCAACAACCAAATAACCATCAAAAATAACCGCTATGAAAAAACCACTTTCTTCACTCTATTCGTTTGCGTGTATTGTATTCATAACCCTTCTCAGCTTTTTTTGCACTTCTATGCAAGCTCAAACTGCAAAAGGAAAATTATTTATAATTGGCGGTGGTGACCGTTCTGATGCTTTGATGAAACAAGTATTACAAGTCGCTGATCTAAAATCAAAAGACTATATTGTAGTTTTACCTATGTCAAGCGAAGAACCGGACAGCTCGTTTCTGTTTTTTAAAGATCAAATGGTAAAACTCACCAAAAATCCGATTGTGATGCTGAATTTCAATTCAGAAACAGCACAAAATAAAGCCCTGGCAGATTCGGTTCAAAAAGCAAAGTTAATTTTCATCAGCGGTGGTGATCAGACGCGTTTTATGAAAGTGGTACACAACACTCCAATAAAAACAGCTATACAAAAAGCCTACGAAAACGGAAGCACCATTTCAGGAACTAGCGCCGGAGCGGCCGTGATGTCTGAAAAAATGATTACCGGGAATCAAAAACTGGAAAAGGAATACTCGGGCACTTTTGACAATATCCGACACGACAATTTAGAAACCACAACAGGTTTGGGTTTATTGAAAACAGCCATTATTGACCAACATTTCCTAAAAAGAAACCGTTACAACAGATTGCTTTCGGCAATGGTTGAATTTCCGGCTTTAACCGGAATCGGAATCGACGAGGCAACCGCAATCATTGTGAGAAACAACCAAATTGAAGTTGCCGGAGACAGCGAAGTAATCGTAATTAAAAATCCAAAAGGAATTATAAAATCCAAAAAAAACAATCTCATTTCGATTGAGAATTTACAAATGGGAATTTATACCGCAGGACAAAAATTTAACATCAAATAATTATGTTGCAGCCTCTTAATAAAATAAAACTTATCGTTTTGGTTTCTTGTACAACCTTTACTGCTTTGGCACAAAAAATCAATACAAAAGAAGCCAATCGTCTTGAAAAACTGGCACAACAGGTAACCATTATCAGAGACAATTGGGGAATTCCCCATATTTATGGAAAAACAGATGCCGATGCCGTTTTTGGTTTACTTTATGCACAATGTGAGGACGATTTTAAAAGAATCGAAATGAATTATATTGAAAAACTGGGTCGTCTTTCTGAAATTAAAGGGCAATCTGTTTTATACAATGATTTAGAAATTCGCCTTTTAATTGATGCTGAAGACGCAAAATCAGATTATAAAAAGGCACCACTTTGGCTTAAAAAATTGCTGAATAGTTATGCCGACGCCATCAATTTTTATTTGCACAAACACCCTGAGGTTAAACCTGCCCTTTTAACGCATTTTGAGCCCTGGTATCCGCTTTTATGGACAGATGGCAGTATTGGAGCCATCAGCACTGCTGATCTCTCAACTGCAGAGCTTAAAGCTTTTTATTCCGGAAACAATGACAAAGTAGCTTATGTTGAAAGAGAGAAAAATGTACAAACCGGTTCAAATGGTTTTGCTTTTGCCCCTTCTAAAACGGCTGACGGAAATTCAATTTTGTATATCAATCCGCATACTACCTTCTATTTCAGACCCGAAGTTCAGGTCACTAGTGAAGAGGGGCTCAATGTGTATGGTGCAGTAACCTGGGGACAATTTTTTGTTTACCAGGGTTTCAACGAAAATTGCGGTTGGATGCACACCTCATCTAATGTAGATGTAGCAGATATGTACGCAGAAAAAATCACCAATAAAAACGGAAAACTTTTTTATGAATTTGATAATAAGCTACTGCCGGTAATTGAAAAAGAAATCACAATAAACTACACTGAAAAAGGGAAATTAATTGCTAAAAAATTCAAAACCTATTTTACTAATAACGGTCCGATCATGGCCAAACGTGATGGAAAATGGATTAGTTTAAAATCAATGAACCGCTCCATGAACAGTCTCATTCAAAGTTGGGTAAGAACAAAATCCAAGAATTTTGAGGATTACAAAAAGGCAATGAATTTAAAAGCCAATACATCCAACAACACAGTTTATGCTGATAACAAAGGAAATATTGCCTATTGGCACGGCAATTTTGTTCCGGTTAGAGACAAAGCACTTAACTGGTCTAAAGTGATAGACGGCTCATCATCAGCTACACAATGGAAAGGTTTACATGACGTTAACGAAACGGTTCATTTGTACAACCCTTCAAACGGTTGGATTCAAAACTGTAATTCAACACCTTACACTGCAGCAGCCGAAAACAGTCCGAAAAAAGAAAACTATTTGCCTTATATGGCCCCCGATGGTGAAAATTTTAGAGGCATCAATGCGGTTCGAATTTTTAGCAAAGGCGAAAAATACACGCTGGATAAAGTAATCTCCGATGGTTATGACAGTAAATTATCTGCTTTTGAAATCCTTCTTCCCAGTTTGATTACGGTATTTGAAAAAAACATAAAACCTACTGATCCGGAATATTCCGATTTAATTGAGCCGATTACTTTATTAAAAAATTGGGATTATTATGCTTCCGAAAATTCTGTTGCCACTGCCCTCGCAGTTGAATGGGCATACAAACTGGACCCAATTATCCAAAAAGCCTATATCGACGAAGGCGAAATGGATCAGGTAGAAAACACCAAACAATTTGCTAAAAATGCTACAGTCAAGCAACTGATTCCACAATTGCTGTCGACTCTGCAGGAACTAAAAACCAAATGGGGAACCTGGCAAGTTACATGGGGCGAAATCAACCGTTTTCAGCGTACCAGCGGAGCCATTGATTTAAAATACGATGATACAAAACCAAGTTTACCGATTGCATTCGGGCCTTCTACCTGGGGAAGCTTGCCGGCTTTCAAAAGCAGTTATCAAAACAATTCCAAAAAACGATACGGCTATAATGGGAACAGTTTTGTTTGTGCTGTAGAATTTGGCCCAAAAATAAAAGCAAAATCATTGTTAGCCGGAGGCAATAGCGGCGACGAAACTTCAAAACATTTTTCCGATCAGTCAGAAATGTATCAGAAAGGAAAATTTAAAGAGGTTTCTTTCTACAAAGAAGATGTCTTAAAAAATGCAGAACGAACTTATCACCCGGGGGAATAATTCTTAGCCGCTAAAGGCTTAAAAATAATTCTTGGAAATTCGTGAAATAGATGGCAAAAATAGTTAGTCACAAATTACACGAATTTTCACTAATTATTTTTTTTTAAACCTAACTCTAGTTGCTAATAATGGAATGTAAAATGTGGGTTGTGAGATGTGAGTTGTGAGATGTGAGTCTGAAATTTGTTGCGTTTTGTTTTGCTGTTTAATGCTACATGATAAACATAGAAGATAATAGAATTTATAGTTGTTGTTGAAGTATAGTAATTATTCTTTAAGATTTGGTTTCTACAAAAGAACGGATAATTTCTCACCCTCACTTTTTACATCTCACATTTTACAACTCACATCTCACATCTCACAACTCACAACTCACAACTCACAACTCACAACTCAAATCTTTAAAGTAGCAACTTAAAAACAAACCTTGGAGGAAATATCTTCCGAGGTAATTTTGTAACATAATATTTCTGATATTTGTTAAAAATTGTAAATTCATGAAAAACCACACCTTCCTGCTTTTTGCTACTATCCTATTTTCCAGCAGCATAATCGCTCAGTTAAAACCTGTAAAATATGCTGACAACAATCAGACACTAAATGGTCTATTTATAAAATCGGCTAAAAAAAGTCCAAACAATCCCGGAATTTTGCTTTTGCCCGCATGGCTCGGAATTGATACTGCTTCAAAAGGAATTGCAGAAAATTTATCCAAATTAGGATATCATGTTTTTATAGCGGATATTTACGGCGAAGGAAATTATCCAAAAAACACTACTGAAGCCTCGAAAATAGCAGGGCATTACAAAACCAACTATGCGGAATATCAAAAAAGAATCAATCTGGCTCTACAAGAATTAGTAAAATCCGGTGCAAAGGCCGATAATATTGTTGCAATTGGCTATTGTTTTGGAGGAAGCGGGGTTCTTGAAATAGTCCGCGGACATCTGAACGTTAAAGGGGTTGCTTCTTTTCACGGAGGTTTAAGCAAAGATCCTGCAAGGCCTACTGAACCAACCACAGCTAAAGTTTTAATTTGCCACGGTGGAGATGACCCGTATGTATCTGCTGAAGAAATAGCCACTTTCCAACAAGAAATGCGCGATGCTAAAGCTGATTGGCAAATGATTTACTATGCAAATGCGGTTCATGCATTTACAAATCCTGAAGCCGGAAATGACAATTCAAAAGGAGCAGCTTACAATCCGATCGCTACAAAAAGAGCTTTCGCACACTTGCAACTTTTTCTTGATGACGTTTTAAAAAAATAATAAATAACAGGTATTGTGAGAAGTGAAATGTGAAATGTGAAATGTTAAAAGTAAAACTTGAAACTTGAAACCTGAAACATACTAAACACTAATTTCAATACCAACAAAACCAAATCATTCAAAATAACCAATGTCAAAAAACACCATTAGAAAAGACAAAACCTGCCTAAATTGCAGACACGTTGTAGAACAAAAATTTTGTCCTAATTGCGGGCAGGAGAACAGTGATACCCGAAAAACATTTCACCACCTATTCATTCATTTTTTTGAAGATTTAACGCATTATGAAAACGCTTTTTGGAAAACAATCCGCAACTTGCTCTTTAAACCTGCAACCTTAACCAAAGAATATCTTTCAGGAAAAAGACTGTCCTATCTTGCTCCTGTTCGTTTATATATTTTTATCAGTTTTATTACTTTTCTTTTAATTGCCTTATTTCCAAGCAAAGTCAGCGAAGGAATCAATAAAAGTGAAGAAGTGATTTCCGCCGAAATGGCCAAAACAAATCAAAAAGATAAACTGGAAAAAATGAAAATTTCCAGCAAGTATTTCAACTTAAGGCCTGTCAAGGAAATGGACTCCATTCAAAAATATGGAAAAGAGGGAGAAAAACTTACTGATTTTGAGTACTGGGCTTACGAAAAAGTGTATGCCACTACGAGCCACTATACCAAAAAAGAGATTATTGACAAGTTTATAGAATCGTTTTTTCACAACATTCCCAAAATTCTGTTCATCATCATGCCGTTCTTTGCCTTTTTCTTATGGCTTTTTCACAACAAAAAGAAATGGTACTATTTTGATCACGGCATCTTTACTTTACATTACTTTTCTTTTCTCCTGCTGATCTTTCTGATTTTATTTATTATAGAAAGGTCAATTGGTTTGCTGGGGTCAGATAGTCCGCTAAGTTACGTATCAGATATTACAAGTTTTATTGGTACTGTTTGGATGTTTTATTATTTCTTTCCGGCACACCATCGTTTTTATGGAGAATCCAGAATCGTCTCATTTGTTAAAAGTGTATTCTTATCTATCATAAACTTTATTTTTATTCTATTTTTACTTCTATTCTATGTTTTTTACATATTTATCAATTTACACTAAACCAAAAATGAAAAAAATTGTTCTCTTATTATTAATTGCTTCAGCATTTTCTTGTAAAAATGCGCATTCTGTTGCCTCTAAAGACAATTCAGATCCAACGAAGTACATCAAGGTTATCACCGAAAAAGATTTAAAAACGATGTTGTATACGGTAGCCTCCGATGAAATGGAAGGCCGTGAGACGGGTTCAAAAGGACAGAAAAAAGCCGGTCTTTACATGATTGAACAATACAAAAAAATCGGAGTTTCGTTTCCTAAAGGAGCAAGTGATTTCTACCAACCCGTTCCGGCAGCATTCTTAAATGCGAGACGCAACGAAAACTTACCTGATTCTGAAAATATCTGGGCTTACATTGAGGGCTCAGAAAAACCGGACGAAGTATTAGTAATCTCAGCGCATTATGACCACGTTGGAATCAAAAACGGAGATGTTTACAACGGTGCCGATGACGACGGATCGGGAACTGTTGCCCTTATCGAGATTGCAAAAGCCTTTGCAAAAGCGAAAAAAGAAGGACACGGACCAAAACGTTCTATTTTATTCCTGCATGTTACAGGGGAAGAACACGGTTTACACGGTTCACGCTACTATTCTGAAAATCCGTTATTCCCACTTGCCAATACAGTTGCTGACATCAATATTGATATGATTGGTCGTCGTGATATAGAACACGCACAATCCAACAATTATGTTTACGTAATTGGAGCCGATCGTTTATCGACAGATTTGCACAATGCGGTGGTAAGTCAAAACGAAAAATACACAAAGGTAGACTTGGATTTTAAATTTAACGACCCAAAAGATCCAAATCATTTTTACGAGCGTTCTGACCACTATAACTTTGCTAAATATGGTGTTCCTTCCGTATTCTTCTTTAATGGAGTTCACGAAGATTACCACGGCAAAGGCGATGAACCTGAAAAAATCGAATACGATGCTTTGACCAAAAGAACACAACTGGCATTTGTTGTTGCCTGGGATTTAGCGAATAGAGAGCACAGACCTGTGGTTGATAAACCGATTAAATAAAGGTGCAGAGGCTCAAAGTAGCAAAAATTCAGAGGTTTTACACTTTAAGTTAAGACACAAAAAAGGGATGAAGTTTAAAATTTCATCCCTTTTATATTTTTCAATTTAAATTATTCCAAATCAAACGACACCAACCCTTTGAACCTTTGAACCTTTGCCACTTTGAACCTTTCTCCCCCCTTCTTAATCTTTCACAGAAGTATGGAGTCTCTCTTTAATTTTGAAAAACAACATAGTGACTATTTTTTTTACTAAACCGATTACTAAGTAAAAAAAGAACATTGGCATCAATAATTTAGCAAAATCTGTAATTGAAAAAGTGCCACTGTCAGCAAACAAATTCTGAATAAATTTCACTACATTATAGGGAAAATATAAAATTGAATCCGGATTTTCTACAACCAAAAAATAAAAGAAAAACAGTATCAGGGTATAATTAAGTAACCCGTAAACTAGTAGAAAATAATCTTTTATTCCCCAATTATTATTTTTAAACCTAAGAAACTGTTTTATTTTTAATAGTGCCTGAGCCATTAAATTCGGTATTTCCATCGTATCGGATAAAATCCAATATCCATCACTTCTTGCAAAGGGATTTAAATTACGAAATGATGAAATTGAGAAAATAAAGAAAAAAGTGACCAGATGCTCATAATTCGTCAATAAACCAATTAGGAATAAAAAAACAGCATATATAAGTTCAAAATATATTCCGGCTATATTTACGACAATTCTTTGTCTTACTGATAATTTCCAAATATCCGTAACGTCAGAAAAAAACACCGGCATAAACAAGTAGAAGCCAGCACCTATACCGCCATGTTTCGCACCATAATAATGTGCAGCAGAAGCATGTCCCAACTCATGAAAAATAACCCCAATAAAACTCAATACAAAATAGAGAAACCACTCTGATTTAGAAATACCGACATGAAATATTTGGCTGTCAAATAAATAAAAACAGACCCCTACCGCTAAAAAAAATATACCTATAATAGTATTTAAAACTTCTCGCTGGAAAAACATTTGCAAAGAATCAGTAAATACAGAAACCCCTTTTTCATTAAGTAAAACAAAACTTAATTTTAAATAATTAGGTTTCGGATTTTGTTGTACAACTGCAATATCACTTTCAATAATTCCAAATTTTGCCAATTTATTATATAAAAAATCATATGCAAAATCAATCGTAATTGAAGTATTATATTTCACATTGTATTCTGAAACTATAACATGCAATTTTTTCTTATTATCAATTAATTTTATAAAATTATAAAACTGACCCGAAATTTTTATTCTGTGATCATAAACAACCTGATGAATAAAAAAATCATTTTTATTGAACCCATTGATGATAATATCCTTAGAAAGAACAGGGATTCTATCTGTGTGCATATTTTGATAATGATTTTAAAATTGTCGATGTAGTGAATAATCTGCCAAATTCATTTGCACGAACATTCATTCCTATATTTCCTACCGGAAAATGTTTATCTGCAGGAATTATATCATTTGTATACGGTAACTGCAACGAATCGGATCCTTTCCAGGAACCATCTTCATATTGATTTTTAAGAAGATATTCAATTGTTTTTTTTATCTCCGGACTTGCAGCATTATCCCCTACTCCTAACAATAAAATCTCTAAGGCTAAGCCGGTATAAAATAAATTTTCTCCGTATTTATCAGAAAAGCTTCCATTTTCATTTTGTTTTGCTTTTATTTTATTGCGAATAAAAGTCCATTTATCGTTATCGTTTAACAAATGATAAACTTTGGCTAAGTAGTAATATGTGTAAATATCACTTGTCCACCAATATGAACTTAAGTTTTCATTGATTTTTCTGTCAAAATACAATTTTACTTTTCTAAAAGCATCTCCTCTTTGATTTTGATTTGCCAAAAAATAAAAACTTACTGCGCTAACACAATTATGGGTTGACAACCATCCTTCAATAGCTGTTACCTCACTCAAGTTAAGTACATCAAGTATATTTGTATGTACGGAATATGTAGAAAATCCGCCCTCTTCTTTTTGGAATAGCTGTTCCCATTTTTTTAAAAGTTCTACAGGTATGGGTTTTTCATTAAATAAATAAGATAAAAAAACAAAATTTGTAGAATCGGCATCCTCAGTCCAATTAGTGTTATAATCCCATAATCCATTTACAGAATTTCCATCCAAAAAGAACAACGCTCTTGATATCTCGTACTCAAAAATTAACTTTAAAGCTGTATCTTCCGACAATTTAGACAAGATAAAAGCTGTAGACCAAACAGTACTGATACCTCCCTGATTGATATAATCATGCCAAGCGCCATTTTGTTTTTGATTTGTTTTTATAAATTCGACCCCATTTGTAATACACTGATCGATAGTGTTTATAAGTACAATTTTATTTGACAAGCTCATTTCAGTATTTAAGATTTCCAAATAATTGTCAAATTCAAAAATTGCTTTAGCAAATGTCTTTTTTGTATCTGTCACCATATCTTTCCATTTTGGTACATCTATGTCTTTAACTGCCTTTAATGCTTTCTCACAATATTCAATTCCCAATTGAAAAATTTGCTTTGCAATTCCTCTTATATATAAGTACTTTTCTAACAGGATAGGATCACTTTCAGAAATCCTTTCTTTTTTAAGAAGATGTATCGCCCAGTTAAACTGCCCATTTACCAAATCTTCTTTCAAATCTTTTACGTCATCACTTAATTGAAATGCAACAGAAAAATATTTATGTGAAAGATGTAAGTCCCGACATAAACTTCCGCTATAATCGTCAAGACTATACAAACAATCTATAGCAACTTTTCCAAACGCAGACTTTTTATCTGACAGAGCTTCATATTCCTCTATGGCTACAACTTCTTTCTTAAATAATTCTTTTTCCAGATAAACGGCTTCGAAATATTCCATTTTTCTGGAATTCCATAATTTCCAAAAAACATGATCTATCCCAAAAATATGTATTAATATCTTCACGCTTTCTTCCTGACAAACAGACATTAAAGAAAAAACTTCTACTTTCTTTTCATCAATTAAACAATCTGTAAGTATCGTTGCCTGATAATATAAATAACCTGCAATATCAAGTAAATCGAGTTGCGATTGATCTACAGTAAAAGCATCCGCAAAAAGTGAGGGATAGTTTTGATAATAAAGAGGATTATTATTTATGAATTTATAATCTAAAATTTGGCTTTTAAAAATATCTGAAATATCAAGCTGCTCAATGTAAGTTTTAAATTTTATCACTATTATAAATTTATAGAGAGTAAAAATAAAGGAGAACAAAACATTCTCCTTTATTAATCAATGTTAACTGCGACTTATTCCTTCAGAATAATTCATTTTACTAAACAGGAAGCCTAATTTCAGCAAATTCATTCGTCCAATCTCTGAACTCGTATCTTTTTTCAAGTTCTTCGACTTGAAATTTCTCTAATAACTCTTTTTCTGTTTTCATTTGTAATAATTTTTAGTATTAATAAATATTTAAAAACCTTAAAAACTAAAGATTTAACTTAAAGATAAATTTATTGGTAGAAGCAACAGCACCATAAGTTATAATCGCAAAGCACTGCTTCATATCTGTTCCTTTTTTCAGATGGACACACAGATATTCAAGAAAAAAATAGAGGAGAATAAAATATTCTCCTCTATTAATCAATGTTTACTACCACTTTATTCCTTCAGAATAAATCATTTTACAAATACGGATACGAACTAAGTCCTTCAAATTTTTTTCCACTCGTCCAACTTCTGAACTCATATCTTCTTTCCAGTTCTTCAACTTGAAATTTCTCTAATAACTCTTTTTCTACTTTCATTTTTAATAACTTTTAATATCAATTAAACAATTAAACCACTTAAATACAAATATTTAGCATAAAGATAGTTTTATTGGTAGAGGTAACAGAATCATAAGTTATAATTGCTAATCTCTATTTCATATCTGTTCCCCATTGCAAACGAGCAAAAAGCTATTCAAGGAAAGATCAATAAAACAAAAAACCGCCTCAAATTTACTTTGAGACGGCTTCTTATTTTATTTATATTTCTTTTTTTTAGGTATCCAAAAAAACTTAGGAACTTAAAAACTCAGAACCCCCTTTTTAGTCATTCATAGAAATCAAAAACTCCTCATTATTTCTGGTTTTCTTGAAACGATCGTTTACAAAATCCATAGATTCTACCGGGTTCATATCCGATAGATATTTGCGCATGATCCACATTCTTTGCAGTGTTTTTTCGTCTAATAATAAATCATCACGACGTGTACTTGAAGAGGTAAGATCAATAGCAGGGAAGATACGTTTGTTCGCAATTTTACGATCCAATTGCAGCTCCATATTACCGGTTCCTTTAAATTCTTCAAAGATCACCTCATCCATTTTAGAACCTGTTTCCGTCAATGCAGTTGCAATGATACTTAACGAACCTCCATTTTCTACATTTCTGGCAGCACCAAAGAAACGTTTTGGTTTTTGCAAGGCATTGGCATCAACACCACCACTTAAAACTTTTCCTGACGCAGGCTGAACCGTATTGTAAGCTCTGGCCAAACGAGTAATCGAATCTAACAAAATAACAACATCATGTCCGCATTCTACCAGACGTTTTGCTTTTTCAAGTACGATATTGGCAATTTTCACGTGTTCTTGTGGCTCTCTGTCGAAAGTTGAAGCGATTACTTCTCCACGAACACTGCGTTGCATATCTGTAACCTCCTCAGGGCGCTCGTCGATAAGAAGAACGATCAGATAAACTTCAGGGTGATTGGCTGCAATTGCATTGGCAATGTCTTTTAGTAACATTGTTTTACCCGTTTTCGGTTGTGCCACAATCATACCACGTTGTCCTTTTCCAATTGGAGAAAACAAATCGATAATACGGGTTGAAACGGAACTGCCTTTTTCGGCTAATTTGAATTTTTCTGAAGGAAAAACCGGAGTTAAGTGTTCGAAAGATACTCTGTCGCGAACTACTTGCGGATCGTGACCATTAATTTTAAGTACACGAACCAAAGGGAAAAATTTCTCGCCTTCTTTTGGTGGGCGAACCACTCCTTTTACAGTATCACCGGTTTTTAAACCGAATAATCTGATTTGTGAAGTTGATAAATAAATATCATCCGGAGAGGCTAAATAATTATAATCTGATGAACGTAAGAATCCGTATCCGTCGGGCATCATCTCAAGAACACCTTCACTTTCTATAATTCCGTCGAATTCAAAGTCTGAATCTCTGAAATTATTCTTTTTATTTTTATGATTTGGATTTTGATTCGCGTTATTTCCATTTCCATTTCCGTTCCCGTTTTGATTTGGATTCTGATTCGGGTTTTGATTTTGATTCGGATTCTGGTTTTTATTCTGATTCGGATTTATTTTTTTGACCGGAGCAGGAGTTTCCGTTTTTTCAGCTGTTATGGCGGGAGTTTTCTTTTTTTCGACTATTGGAGCCGGAGCATCAACATTTTCATTAACTTCCTCATTGGCAACTTCCTTTGCAGCTTCTTTTTCTTTTTGCTGAGCGACCTTTTTCTCGTAAGCTGATTTATTAAACTTTACTATTTTCGGGCCTTTTTTCTCTACTGCTTTATTCTCTGTAGCTTCTTCCGTTTTTGGCGTTTCGCTTGGAGCCTCCGGAATTGCTGCTATTACAGGTGCTTCCTCTACTTTATCAAATTCCAGAACCGGTGCATTTTTGCTAGCTGCTGCCTTTTTTTCAATCGGTGCTTTCTTGGCTGGAACAATTCTTGCTCTTTTAGGTTTGTCTTCCACTACTTCCGCATCAGCCACAGTAGTAACAGGCGGCGCTACAGTCGCTTCTTGGTGCGCTAAAATCTGACTGATTAAAGTCTCTTTTTTAACACCATTAAACTTTATAGTTTTAGCTAACTTAGCTATTTCTTGAAGCTCAGCAAGCTTCATTTCTTTTAATGCAGAAATATCAAACATGAATGTTCTATGAATTTAATTATTTTAACGGAAATACTGTAAAAAGAATAGGTAGATAATTGTTTTGAATTGACCGCAGTATGAAGTGCTTACGGTATTATGATGCAATAATACGAATAAAATTTTATCATACAATAGTATTTATAAAAAAGAAAATATATTTTTGTAAAACAATTTTAGACCATGATACAACGAATTCAAACCATATATTTAATTCTTACCTTTATCGTAACGGGAGTATTACTGTTTTTTATTCCGCTTTGGACATTAAACAACGGGAAAGCGTTCTATTTTATGCAAGACCAGGTGTACACCATTTTATTAGGTCTAAGTACAATGCTTACGATTGTCAGCATTATTTCATACAAAAAAAGACAAAACCAGTTTGTCATGGGCAGACTGAATATAATATTAAACTTAATTTTATTAGGATTATTTGTATATCGATCACTAAATTTATCTGGAGAAACCGTTTTGGTTTCTGAGAAAGGTATTGGGATGTTTCTACCGATTGTCGCTATCGTGTTATTAGTTTTAGCTAATAAGGCCATCAAAAAGGATGAAGATCTTGTAAAATCTGTAGATCGTTTGAGGTAAACCTATAAACTTAATTTATTTGTGTGAAAAAACCCGGATTTTATTATCCGGGTTTTTTTGTGCTAAAAATTATACCATCCTCAAATGGTTCCGCCCGCCCATAAAAAAGATTACCTTATCCTAAGGTATTTTCCATAAGTTTGAGTTTTTCTGAAAAACAACAATGACCAAAAAAATAAGAATACATCTTGCCGATGACCATCAGGTACTCATAGACGGCCTAACCAATTTATTGCAAACCATAACCGATTTTGAAGTTGTAGGCCATTCCTTAAACGGGACCACTATATATGAAGACGTTACAAAAAACAATGCCACTATTCTGTTGTTGGATATCAGCATGCCAAATAAGGATGGGATCGAAGTCCTAAAAGAATTCAGTCAAAAAAGTTTTCCTTGTAAAGTCATTATTCTTTCCAGTTACGATGATTTAAAAATTGTAAAAGAAGTAATGAAACTGGGGGCAAAAGGTTATCTCACAAAAAAAAGTGCCGGCGAAAATATCATGGAAGCCATTAAAGTTGTTAGTGCAGGTCAAGAGTATTTTGATGATCATGTAAGAGAAAAAATATTTGCCGGCTTTACTCAGAATAATCCAAAATTAAATAAAAACTCCTTTGAGGAAAACCAAATATTAAGCCCCAGAGAATTGGAAATCATTACGCTGATCTCACTGGAATACAGTGGAAAAGAAATTAGCGAAGAACTTTTTATAAGTCTGAATACCGTTGAAACACATCGAAAAAATATCATGAAAAAATTAAAAGTGAAAAACGTTATCGGTTTGGTGAAATATGCTTTAAAGAACAATTTGATAAAACCTTAATTACATCACCAATATGCCAATTATCAGGACGTCCCTACTCTTTTTCCTTTTTTGGATCTTTAGTTCAACCATTGCCGTTGATCACTCTAATAACAACCAAAAGAATACAATAATTACTAAAAACTCACCCAACAGCTCCCTGCTTCATCCTCATTACACCACCAATAAAATAATAGCCAGTTTGTTGATTATTCTTGTGGTGCTGTTATTGTTTTTATTTTATTTCTACTACCAAAACAACGAGCTAAAACGAAAAAATAAACAAAAAAACATCAAGCAAAAAATACAGCTCGAAATCATTAACTCTGCGATTGACAGCATGGAAAACGGACGAAAAAAAATAGCTTCTTTTCTTCATGATGATATCAATTCCTTGCTTTCCTCTGTTGGTTTGCATCTCAATACATTTACAGCTCAAAACAACATTCAATCTGAAGAAATCACTAAAGCAAAAACGATACTCGAAGAGGTTCACGATCGTTTACGCGATATTTCTCATGAATTGATTCCCGCTCTTTTAGTTCGCTTTGGACTTTTATATGCTTTGGAAGATTTATGCGAAAAAAACTCAAATTCAAATCTTCATTTTCAGTTTTCAAGTTCAATATCAACCGAAAAAAGGTATCCCGAAAAATTCGAAATGAATATTTATTTTATTGTATCCGAACTCCTTAACAACATAACAAAACATAGCAACGCAACAAAAGCCGAAATCGCATTACATGAAAAAAAAGACCGGCTAATGATCACTATTCAAGATAATGGAAAGGGTTTCATCGCCGGAAAACCAAGCAAAACAGAAGGCTTTGGCCTTAACCGAATCAGAGCACGGATTAAAAAACTAAAGGGAAATTTCAATATTAGTTCTAAAGAAAATGAAACTACAGGCACCAAAGTAAAAATAGAAGTGCCTATTTCATAAACTTTATTTTTTACCTATTTCCACAATCTCCAAATCTTTTATTTTGTCATCATCAATCACGAATCGCAACATCGTTCGCATTTGATGAAATCCGCTTTTACCTGCAGCACCGGGATTCATATGCAACAAATTATTCTTTTTATCAAACATAACTTTCAGAATATGAGAATGTCCGCAAATAAATAACTTCGGGGGATTTGAAGCCATTTCTTCTCTTATATTCGGATTGTATTTTCCGGGATAACCTCCGATATGAGTAATCCAAACGGAAACATTCTCACACATAAAACGATTGTGCAACGGAAATTCTAATCTCGCCTTTGCATCGTCTATGTTTCCGTAAACACAACGCAACGGTTTCAATTTTTTAATAGTATCTGTAACATTCAGATCACCAATATCTCCCGCATGCCAAACCTCATCAGCCTGAGCCACATATTTTAAAATAACATCATCAATATGACTGTGGGTATCGGAAAGAAGGAGGATTTTTTTCATTTTTTATTTAAAAGGTTCAGAGGTGCAAAGGCGCAAAGGTACAAAGGTACAAAGGTACAAAGGTTTTCTCTGTAGAGACGCACCGTAGTGCGTCTTTTATTAGCGGCTGGTATTAGACGCACTGCTGTGCGTCTCTATGTCATTACCTGTGGTTTACAAACGTATACTGTATTTTAAACATGTTTTGGTTAGACGCATTGCTGTGCGTCTCTACGTCATTACCTGCGGTTTACAAACGTATACCGCATTTTAAACATGTTTTGGTTAGACGCACTGCTGTGCGTCTCTACATTAAAAAAAACCTTTGTACCTTTGTACCTCAAAACCTTTGCACCTTTACTTTGAGATATTTTATTCAATTCGCCTATAACGGAACACATTACCACGGCTGGCAGATTCAGCCAAACGCTTCTTCTGTACAGGAAACTTTAAACAAGGCACTTTCTGTTTTATTAAATTCAACTATAAATATTATGGGAGCCGGGCGTACGGATAGCGGTGTACATGCTCAGGAAATGTATGCTCATTTTGATCTTGAAACTCCAATAGATATTCCGGTTCTGGTTCATAAACTCAATTCGTATTTACCCAAGAGTATTGCCATATTTGATCTTATTGTGGTTCATGATGATGCACACTGTCGATTTGATGCGACCAAAAGAACGTACGAATATCACATCAACACTGTTAAAAATCCATTTTTGGAAGAGTTGAGCTGGTACTTTAATCAAAAATTAGATGTAGCTTTGATGAATGATGCTGCAAAAATCTTACTGAATCATACCGATTTTCAATGTTTTTCAAAAGTGAACACAGATGTGAACACTTTTGATTGCACGATTTTTGAAGCATACTGGAAAAATGAAAACGACAAATTAGTTTTTACAATTTCTGCGAATCGCTTTTTGCGAAATATGGTTCGATCTATTGTAGGTACTTTAATTAATATTGGTTTACACAAAATTACGCTGGATGATTTTGAGAAGATTATCGCCAGTAAAAGCAGGGAAAAAGCCGGATTTTCAGTACCGGCACACGGACTGTACTTAACCGATATAACGTATGATTATATTAAAAAATAGTGCCGAAATTAAAAAAACTGAAACTAAAGGCAGGAAACAAGCGAAGTAAATAGCTCCAACATACAATGAAAGCAAAAGCATTTGATACCCGTTTATTCAAACGAATTCTAAAATATACCAAACCTTACAAATGGCGCTATTACGGCGTTATTATATTTGCTGTTTCGCTGTCTGTTTTTGCAGCACTCCGCCCCTACTTATTAAAACAAACGGTCGACGGCTATATCAAGACACATGACCAATATGGTTTGTTGCTATATATCCTATTAATGGGAGTCGTTTTACTGATGGAAGTTTTCTCTCAGTTTTATTTTGTCTACTGGGCCAACTGGCTTGGACAGGATATTGTAAAAGATATCCGAACTAAACTCTTCAAACATATTTTGAGTTTCAGAATGAAATATTTTGATTTGGTTCCGGTGGGTCAACTGGTAACGCGATCTGTTTCTGACATTGAATCTATTGCCCGTATTTTCAGCCAGGGACTTTTTATGATCATAAGTGATCTGATGAAAATGATCGTAGTCTTGATCTTTATGTTTTACATGAACTGGAAATTAACCTGGATCGTAGTGGTTGCCATGCCGATTTTGGTCTACGTCACCAGAATTTTTCAACGTAAAATGCAGGTTGCTTTTGAAGAAGTTCGTACGCAGATTGCCAACATGAACTCTTTTGTTCAGGAACGTGTTACCGGGATGAAAATTGTACAGCTTTTTAACCGTGAAAAAATCGAAGCCGAAAACTTTAAAGAAATCAACAACAAACACAAAGTAGCCTGGATTAAAACCATTTTATACAACTCCATCTTCTTCCCTATTGCCGATATTATTTCATCTATCACTTTAGGATTAGTGGTTGTTTATGGCGGTTTCCGAATTTTAAACGGTGATCATTTCACCACTTTTGGAGATTTGTTTTCATACACCATGTTTATTGGTATGTTGTTTAACCCATTGCGCCAGATTGCGGATAAATTCAACGAGATGCAATTAGGAATGATTGCCGCCAATCGTGTTTTTGATATTATAGACACCCAGGATCATATTCAGGATACCGGAACGCTTGAAGCACCTGTCTTTGATGGTAGCATTGAGTTTAAAGAAGTGCGTTTTGGTTATATTCCGGAAGAAGAAGTTATAAAAGGAATCGATTTATCGGTAGCTTCAGGACAGACCGTAGCTATTGTAGGATCAACGGGAGCCGGAAAATCAACTATCATCAATCTTCTGAATCGTTTTTACGAAATTAACAGTGGTACAATCTGCATTGACGGACACAATATTGAAAGTTACACACTGGCTTCTTTGCGAAAACAAATAGCAGTCGTTTTACAGGATGTGTTTTTGTTTGCTGATACCATTTACAACAACATTACCTTACACAATCCGGAAATCACCCGTGAAAAGGTTCTAGATGCTGCCAAAAAAATTGGTGTACACGATTTTATTATGAGCCTTCCCGACAATTACGATTTTGATGTTAAAGAACGTGGGGTTATGCTTTCGTCAGGGCAACGTCAGTTAATCGCTTTTTTACGTTCGTATGTAAGTAATCCGAGTATCTTGATTTTAGATGAGGCCACTTCGTCGATTGATACCTATTCCGAAGAATTGATTCAGCGCGCTACGGAAACCATTACCAAAGGACGAACTTCGATTATTATTGCACACCGATTGGCCACCATCGTAAATGCGGACAAAATCGTCGTAATGGATAAAGGTCTGATTGTTGAAGAAGGAACGCACCAGGAACTCCTTACCAAAACCGACGGTTATTACAAAAATCTGTACGATTCGCAATTTGCCGTCGCGAATTAATTTTTTCACTAATACACAAACTATTCTTTTTCTTTGAAATTCAGTTTTAGCAATACCACTTCCAGACGAGCCTTTTTAATTTATGGCACGATGTCTATTGTGCTTACCGTGATTTCGGTTTATTTTATCAGTAATATGATTACGGATCTTAGTGATAAAATGAACGAATCGAATGCGCGTCGGAATTTTATTAAAAAACAGGAATTCATGACTCAGGAATTTTCGAAACTTCTGGAACATGAAAGACAAATCGAACATGTTTTAAAAATAAGTCCTTCTAAAAACCTGTCATCGAATCTTGAAGTACTAAGTTCAATTCAGAGCACAAGTCCGCTGATTAGCAATAACTGGTTTCAGATCAATGAAAGCGAAATTAACTTCGGAAATGATACAGCTTCCAACGTTTTAAAAAATGACATTCGCGATTTCACAAAAAACAATAAATCTTCACAATATATAAGTATCATTATTCCGCAGGGAAAAGAATGGGTTTGGAGAATTTATTTCAGAGCTGTTACTCCCAACCAAACCATTGTTCGCTATGGCTATGACATCAATTTAAAAGCACTGCATAATTATTTTTCCACGATAGATGCCACCGCACTAAATTATGCTTTTGTATTTGACCAAAAAGGGAGATGTATTTATCATCCCGAAACTACTTTTATAGGCAAAAATGTTTATGATATCTCTTCGATTCAACCTTCTGATACCATTTTCACCAAAAAAAAGGATTATGTTCAACGTACTACACTGTCGGAATATCTGAAACTCGATGTTATTCGTTTTACTAAAAAAATGGATATAAAAGGAGTCAAATGGTTTATTTGCGTAAGTTTCCCCGAAGATGTTTATGACGAAGATGTTACTTCCATAAAAAAATATACAACAGCAATATATTCGATTACGACAATAATGCTTCTCTTTATTTTCTATCTGTTTACTTATGCAAACAGAAAAGCTTATAAAGAAAAAGAAATTGCCATTCAGGAAAAGAATACATTACTTGTAGAGAATGAAAAAATAATCAAAGAGAAAGCCCTTATTCAACTGCAACAATTAAAGGAGCAGATCAATCCGCATTTTTTATTTAATTCGCTCAATTCTCTTTATATGTTAATTGGCAATGATATAAAAACGGCTCAGAAATTCACCTTAAACCTGTCCCGTATTTATCGTTACCTAATTGATCCGCCCGAAAAGAACATTGTCCTTCTCAAGGATGAATTATTGTTTATCGAGAAATATATTTTCCTGCAACAAACCCGTTTTAAAGATGAGCTGTTTTTTTCTGTCGAAGTTGAAGACGAATCGGCTTTAACCAAAAGCCTACCTTATTTAGCACTTCAGATTGTGGTAGAAAATGCAATCAAACACAATATGGCTACGGAGGAAATTCCGTTGCGTACCACTATTGTTATTAAGACAGATAAAGTTATTATTACCAATAACCTTCAGAAAAAACAGCACGCAGAACCAAGCACTAATTTTGGATTAAACTACCTCAGAAGTATTTACAACCACTATTCTAAAAATGATTTCAAAGCCTCAGAAAAAGAGGATAATTTCGTATGTATTTTGCCTTTAATCGACATTCACTCCTAAAAACAAGCCATTCACTCCCATTCCTTTTTTTTTTGTTAGGAAAACAAATATTTTCGAACAAAATTAACCTAAAATTAACACCAAAATGAGGGAAAAGGCAATCCTGTTTGACTTAAAAGTAATCTGCGTATTAGTTTTATTTTTATTAGGCCCGATTTCTGCTTATTCGCAAAAGAATAAGAAAAAAGAAAACACTACCGAAACAGCAAAAGACACAACTTCTTCTAAAAAAGGAAAAAAGTATAATGATCTTGTAAAAAAGGGAACCGTAAAAAAAGGACTCTTTAATATCATTCAGGTTAAAACTGATGTCTATTTTGAAATTCAGGATAGTTTATTCCAAAGAGAATTTCTGGTTGTAAACAAATTATCTCAGGTTCCTTTTCAGGTAAACGATGCGGGATTAAACAAAGGAATGAATTACGAAAATAAAGTAATTAGTTTCTATAAAGATACCATCGCAAAGAAAGTCTGGGTAAAATCATATGTTCCGCAAGTTTCTTCTCCAAAAGATGATGCGATCACAGCTTCAGTTAAAGATAATTTTTCTGAATCTATCATAGAAGTATTTGACATTGAAACCAAAAACAATGACTCTACTTCTATCGTTATTAAAGTCAACAAAATTTTTGACGGAAAACAAAAAAGCTTTAATGATGTTTTAAGCAACATTAGCTTTGGCGGTTCTGTAAAATCTGACTTATCTTATATTGAAAGTTTAAAATCGTTTCCTAAAAATGTGGTAGTAAAATCACAGTTAACAACTTCTGTTAATGAAGGAGGAGCCTCATTATCTGTAACACTTGGAGTAACAAGTAATATTGTTTTGTTGGATAAAGTTCCGATGAAAGCTCGTTTCTCTGATGACCGTATTGGATATTTTACAGAAAAACACTGGTATTTTGCCGATGCCCAACAGGCAATGCTTGAAAAAGAATTAATTACCCGTTGGAGATTAGAGCCTAAAAAGGAAGATGAAGAACGTTATTTAAAAGGAGAATTGGTTGAACCCAAAAAACCTATCGTTTATTATATCGATCCATCGACTCCTAAACAATGGAGAAAATATATTATTGACGGTGTTCATGACTGGCAGATTGCCTTTGAAAGAGCCGGATTTAAAAATGCCATTATTGCTAAAGAACCAACAGCTGCCGACTTAGATTTTGATGTTGATGATGTGCGCTATTCTGTTATCACGTATGCTGCTTCGCAAAAATCAAACGCGATGGGACCTTCTGTGGTTGACCCAAGAAGTGGTGAAATTATTGAAGCTGATATTATCTGGTGGCACAATGTAATGACTTCTTTACAAAGCTGGATGCGTATTCAGACCGGGCCAATTGATCCGAAAGCCAGAGGAAATACGTTTAGCGATGAGCATATGGGAGAAGCAATTCGATTTGTATCTTCTCACGAAGTAGGTCATACTTTTGGATTGAAACACAATATGGGCTCTTCATTTGCTTATGATGTTGAATCATTGCGTTCTAAAGAATTTACTGCAAAAATGGGTGGAACAGCTCCTTCAATTATGGACTACGCTCGTTACAACTACGTAGCACAGCCGGAAGATAACGTTACCGCTATCACTCCTAAAATTGGTGAATATGATAAATATGCAATCGAATGGGGATACAGATGGTATGCTCCTAATGAGAACGAAAAATTAAAACAGAATGCTTTAATCACGGCACACCAAAACGATCCGATTTATTTTTATGGTGAGCAACAAGATGGAGCTAATTTAATAGATCCACGTTCTCAGTCTGAAGATTTAGGAAATGATGCTGTTAAAGCAAGCGAATACGGTATTAAAAACTTAAAACGTGTTGTTGATAATGTTTTAAACTGGACTTACGATAAAGATCAGTCGTACTACGAAACTGCCAAATTATACATCGGAACTATTGGTCAGTGGCAAATGTACAACCGTCATGTATTAAACAATATTGGAGGTGTTTACTTAAATGTAACCGTTCACGGTGACAACAAACAGAGTTATGTTCCTGTTCCTGCTTTGATGCAGAAAAGAGCAGCAGACTACCTGGTTAAAAATGTACTTACGATTCCACAATGGTTATTTTTCAATCCAATTTTAGATAAAACAAATCCATTGAAAGATTCTCCTCTAGGACCTTACGAATACACTCCGTATACCTTATCAAGAGAATTACAATATGGTATTATGTACGATTTATTTAGTGATGACCGTTTATTGAGAATAACTGAAAACGAATTGTATCAGCGTAATGAAACCAAAGAAAAGGTTTTTACCGTAAATGAGTTATTCAGAAAAATGCATCAACAGGTTTTTGCTCCAACAATCTTAAACAAACCGTTATCTATTCTGGAACGTATGACGCAAAAGAATTATGTGGATGTTCTGATTGTTTCGACCGGCAAATTATTTGAAAAAACAGACGCTAAAAAAACAATTGAAATACAACAAACCTTAAGCATGCCACATTTGTGTACTGCTGCGCATGAGGGAAAAATGGCAAGAAACATCAATCAGTCGTCTTTAAAAAGAGTTACAGAAGTGACCTCTGACAAAAAAGGAGAACTTGCAAAAGTACTTCAACTTCTAAAAACAAAAAAGAATACCGGAGATCAATCGACTCAAAACCATTATACAGATTTAATACAAAGAATCGAAAAAGCATTAAGTAACACAACCTTTTAATAAATAACCCCCAAAAACATGAGAAAATTTTTACATGCTCTTCTGCTGCTCCTGGCCATCGCAGGATACTCGCAGGAAACCCGAACTATCTCGGGAATCATTCTGGACGAAAATGATAAATCTCCAATTCCCGGAGCTTCCATTTTTGTCGAAAGCAATTCTATTTCCAGCAAAACATCAATGGCCGGAATTATTCAAAGTGAGACTATTGGAACTACTACCGATTTTGATGGTAAGTTTCAATTAAAAATAGCAAAAAACGTTACTTCCCTTAGGGTTACCTTTATGGGATATACTTCTTATACTTTAGAGCTATCAACATCTCAAAAAGATTATACGATCACTTTAAGATCTGAGACTGCCAAACTTCAAGAGGTAGTAGTAACAGGATACCAAAAAATTGAGAAAAGAAAGCTTACTTCTGCCATTACAAAAATTGATATGGCTGCTATCCAGCAAACAGGGGTTTCGAGTATTGACCAATTGTTAGTTGGACAAATTGCCGGGGTTGCTGTTAGTACACCATCCGGAGCACCGGGAGCACCTGCAAAAATCAGAATCAGGGGTACTGCCTCTCTAAGTGGTGCACAAGATCCGTTATGGGTACTTGACGGTTTACCATTAGAAGGAAACGATATCCCTAAAAACTTTGACAAAGACAATATCGACGTCTTAAACAACTACTCTATTGCGGGCTTAAACCCGGATGATATTAAAGATATTACCATCTTAAAAGATGCTGCTGCAACAGCTATTTATGGAGCACGTGCTGCAAATGGTGTAATCGTAGTAACGACTAAAAAAGGTAAAGCCGGTAAAATGGTGGTAAGTTTTAACACCAATACTTTTATTACACAAAGACCTGAATTTTCTAAATTGAACCTAATGAATTCTTCTGAAAAAGTAGATTTAGAACTTTATATGGCAGGACGTTCAGACTTAACCTATAGAGACACCGGTGGTGATATAGCTCGTATCCTTAACGGATCGAATGAATTAGATGCTTTCAGAACCGGTGGATTCTCTTCTTTGCGTCCAAATACACAACAAGCTATCAACAGTTTAAGAGGTAACAATACCAACTGGGGTAACCTGTTATACCAAACGGCGATCAATACACAACATGGTTTAAGCTTAGCCGGTGGTGGAGAAAAGTCTGATTACTACTTCTCTTTAGGTTACTATGATGAAAAAGGAACAACTATCGGAACTGGTTTCAAGCGTTACAACGTAACCTTAAAAAACAATTACCAAATGACTGACAAATTTAAAGTTGGTATCAGTCTTTTTGGCTCTCAAAATATAACTTCTTCTTATTTAACAGATTCTTACGCTTTTACAAGTCCGTCAACGTACTCTAGAAACGTAAATCCATATTTAACTCCATACAATGCCGATGGAAGTTACAAATACGATAAAGATATTACAGGATATTCAGAGCGTCAGGTACCTTTTAATTTCTTGGAAGAAAGAGCAAATACTTCACACGAATTAAAAACAAGAGCCTTAAAAGCGTTGTTTGATGCTGAATATAAATTTACCAAAAATTTAAAAATAACAAGTCAATTAGGTTTACAGTTAGATAATACAGCTAGTGAGAAATTCGCCGGTAAAGACACTTATTACACAAGAAACCTAAAAGAAAAAACAAGTTACTTTAGCGGTGGTAAGCAACTTTACTTTCTTCCGGTTGGTGGTGTAATCCAAAATACAAACTCAGACTTTTTTCAATACAACTTGAAAACAATGGTGAATTACTCTAAAACCATAGGAGAAAAACACGAAATTGAAGCAATGGTTGGTAATGAATTAAGAAGAAATTACAACACAACTATTGCCACTAAAGGGTTTGGTTTTGACGAGAATAATTTAACTACACAGCAAATTGTTTTCCCAAATGCCGGTCTTGCTAAAGAATCTGATTACAGAACATACGCTAAATCTAAAAATGAGAATGCTTTTGCATCATTCTTCGCAACAGCTGCTTATACTTACAACAGAAAATACAGCTTCTTTGGAAGTGTTAGATATGATGGTTCTGATTTATTTGGTGTAGATCCAAAATACAAATATTTACCACTTTGGTCAACGTCTGCTTCTTGGGCAGTATCTGAAGAAGATTTCTTAAAAGACAATCTAACGATTTCTAACTTAAGACTTCGTGCTTCTTATGGTTTACAAGGAAATATTGACAAAAATACTTCGCCTTATGTAGTTGGTACAAACAGTACAGCAGTTATCCTTCCGGGACAAGCAGAACCTACTATTAATGTTGTGAGCCCTCCAAATGATAAATTACGTTGGGAAAAAACAGAAAATACCAACTTAGGTATGGATCTTGGTTTATTTAATAACCGTATCAGCATTGTAACTGATGTATATGGAAGAAAAAGTACAGACTTAATTGGTCTAAAAGCACTTCCATTAGAAAATGGTTTTGAATTCACTAACATGAACTGGGCGCAAGTAACCAATAAAGGTTTCGAAATTACTTTGTCTACAAGAAATATCGACCGTCCAAACTTTAAATGGAATACAAGTATTAACTTCTCTCACAACAAAAGTAACGTAGATCGTCTTGCAGTAAGAGACAACAGTTTTTTACCAAATCAGGAAGGTTACGCAGTAAATGCTGTATTTGGATTTAAAACAAACGGTATTGACGAAAATGGTTATCCATTATTTGTAAATAAAAAAGGAGAAACTGTAAATGCTCAAACTTTCTTTGGTTTATATGACGCTTGGGCTGAATTCTTACCTGGAGAATTTGCTGACTCAAAATTAACACCGACTGAATTTAGAGACTTGTTTGTTTATTTAGGAGACAGAGATCCTAAGTTTACAGGAGGTTTAACAAATACATTTAAAGTAGGTGATTTTGATCTTGCTATCGCGGCTTCTTTTAATATCAAGCAAACCGTTACAAGAACTCCTCCATATAACGGAACACTAGTTGACAGAGGGCAAAATTACACCAGAGATATCTTAGATGCATGGTCTCCAACAAACACGTCTTCTAACTTACCTGGAATTACAAGCAAGACATCCGGTACAGGAGATTCTTGGATGGCTTATCAATATTTTTCGACAAGAAATCCAATACCAACAATGAACTATTTAGACACATGGACTAGTGAAATGAGCTATATGAGATTGAGCAGTGTACGTTTAGGATATACATTCCCTAAAGCGTTTACAGATCAAATCAACATTCAAAGTATTAGACTTAATGTAGAGGCAAGAAACCTATTCGTAATCAGCTCTGATTATAAAGGTTACTTTGACCCGGAAACTTTCGGAAATATTTATGCGCAACCTGTTCCTAAATCATTCACTTTAGGATGTAATGTAACTTTCTAACAAAATTAAAGATGAAAAAATTCTCAAAATACATACTACTTTTTGTTGCTGCAATTGCAATAACAAGCTGTGATAATTATCTCGATGTTACCCCTATGGGCCGAGTAATTCCAGAAACATTAGATCAATATCGTGCTGTTTTAACAAGAGGATATGACGCATATCCGGAGCATAAATCATTAACTGCAGTTCGTACTGACGAATTAAGTATGGATGAATATGGAGATGAAATTAATCTCTACAAAGACATTTATACCTGGAAAGATGCTAACCCGGATCGTTTTACGCAAGCTTTTCAATATCAGGATTTATATACTGCAATTTTTTATACGAATGTAATTATCAATGACGCGTCATCTAAACTAGCTGATTCTCCGGAAAAAAGTCAATTATTGGGAGAAGCTTATGCTTTAAGAGCGATGGCTTACTTTGATTTGATTAACCTTTTCGGAAAACCTTACAACCCAGCAACTGCTGCATCAGACAAAGGAGTACCATTAGCTCTTGAGATTGATTTAGAGCAGGTTTTTATGCCTCAAAGCGTTGAAGTAATTTACAATCAAATTATTTCAGATACTGATAAGGCTGGACAATTAATCAACAAAGACACTCAGGCAACAGGTCTTAATTATCGTTTTTCTAAAGTTGCTTTGTACTCTTTCGAAAGCCGTATCTATTTATACCTGCAACAATGGCAGAAATCCTTGGATGCTGCTAATAAAGCGTTGGCAATTAACAACAATCTTGTTGACTTAAAAGCAACTCCGGTCCTTGCAAATAAATACGATTCAAAAGAATCTATTTTAGCTTTGGAAGAAGGATACATGACCGGTCTTCAACGTGCTTCTTTTGCTTCGACTGACCTACTTGCAGCCTACAACAGAACAGAAGATTTACGTTTCCCTCTATATTTTGTAAAAAGCGGAAGCCTTTTCAAAATTCAAAAAGGAGCTAATATCAACCAAAAATGTACTTTCAGAACATCTGAATTGTATCTGACAAAAGCTGAGACTTCATTAAAATTAGACAAACTTGCCGATGCTAAAACAATCGTACTAAGTTTTATCAAAAACAGATATACTCCGGCTGGATACACACAGCTTGAAAGTACAATCAATGCAATGAATGCAACTAGTTTAAACAACTTTATCTTAGACGAAAGACAGCGTGAGTTTGCAGTAGAAGGACAACGTTGGTTTGACTTGAGAAGAACCTCTCAAAAACAAATCATTCATACTTTCACTGGAGAGACTCACACTCTAATACAAAATGATCCGCGTTACACCATTATTTATCCGGCAAACGCGAGATTGAACAACCCCAATCTATAATGCCTATTTGTTTTTTAAAGAGTCCAGCTTTACCGCTGGACTTTTTTTTTGCGCCATAATTAAAGAAATAAATCAGTTGATTCACTTTTATCATGCGAAAACAAATCGGAATCTCACAAAAATTCAATAAAAAAACAATCCGATTTTATTAATTATTAAGCGTAACTAATATATTTGCAGAGCCAAAATACCCGCTTCTATCTTAGAAGTATAACTAACCTAATATTCGAAAAAGAAGATGAAAATTGCCATTGTTGAAGATGAATATCTTGCGTCGAGTTATCTGAAATCTATTTTAGAGCAACAAGATATTCTACAGATCGCGGAAATCACCATTCTGAAATCGGTAAAAGAAGCTGTTCTTTTTTTTGCCAAAAACACTGTCGACCTGGCCTTTATGGACATTCATCTCGGCGACGGAAAAAGTCTTGAAATTTTCGAAAAAACCACAATCTCCTGCCCTGTTATTTTTGTTACCGCCTATGATTCTTATGCGATAACGGTCTTCAAACATTTCACAATCGACTATCTCTTAAAACCTTTTGAGGAAGAAGATCTATTGGAAGCACTCGAAAAGTTCAAAAAAATAAAAAGTACTTTCAATAGCGATGCCACCATACAATCTCTTGTTGCCATCGAAAACCCTGAAACCAATAAAGTACAACGTCACTTTTTGGTCAATCACGGTTACAAACTTGTTTCTATCAACGAAAATGACATTACCTATTTTGCAGCCTCGGGTAAACATCTTTTTATTTATGTAAATTCAGGAAACAGCTATTTGTACAACAATACACTTACCGATATTATTCACAATCTGGATTCGGTTACGTTCTTTAAAGTTAACCGTAAATATATCGTGAGCAGAAATACTATAAAAGAAGTGATCAAGCATTCGAATCAAAAAATCGAATTAAAACTTACGACCTCTCCTTTAGAATCTGATCCTATACTAATCAGCAAAAAAGAAATCAATAATTTTAAAAACTGGCTCAATCAGTAAAACACTCTAAACCCTTTTTTCTTAGAAAATAGTTGTTATTCAAAATCCGGCACAATCAAAGCAAGTTCTAATTCCTAAAAAAATTCTTAAAAAAGTTAAAATAGCGTTATAGGAATCATAAAACTGAGTCTCACAACCAGCACAATAGCTCTTCATTTTTCTTTATTATTTATATTTGAGACACAAATTTTAATGATAAAAAAAATGCCGCAAATAAGATTTTATCCAAACGAAGAATTCAAAGAAATAGAAATAAACGCCTCATTACAACTTAGATATGCCATTTCGAACAGAGGCCGCTTAATCAGCTTTACAGACGAAATGGAAAATGGCCGTCTCTTAAAGGGAGGCCTGAGCGACGGTTATCCAACTTTTAGATTTAAAGTCAAAAAAGACGACAAAATTATCAATAAATACCTGTTTTTATACAAACTGGTTGCCCATTATTTCATCCCAAAAGAATCTGAAGAGCAAACCTATGTTTTACATTTAGATTATAACAGGAGTAACGACGACATCAACAACTTATGTTGGGCGACAAAAACCGAAATGATGGCGCACAGTCGTAAAAGTCCACGTGTAATCCAGGCCAAAAAAAATCTGATCGAGCACAATCTCAAAGCCGATGGAAGAAAACTGACGACTACTAAGGTAATGTTAATCAAAAAAATACTCGCCAGACCCGAGCAAAAAACACGTCTTAAAATGATTGCCAAACAATTTGGCGTAAGCGAAATGCAAATCAGAAGAATCGCCAGCGGAGAAAATTGGGGACATATTCAGGTTTAATTATGAAGTTGTGAGTTGTGAGATGTGAGATGTAAAAAGTAAAATGTGGGATACAAAATTAAAAAAAGCCATCTCACATTTTACTTTTTTCTATTAATACAACGCAAAACTCATAACTCATAACTCACATCTCACAACTCACATCTCACAACTCACAACCCAATCTTTTTAATATCCCGCGAAACCACCTTTTTACACCTCCCATTTTCACATTTTACTTTTCACATCTTACTTCTCACATTTTTTAAAATAATTCCTTAAATTCGCAAGCACAAATAACAAAGAAATTGAAAATGAGTTTCGGATCTAAAAAACTTCATTTTCGGTAGTAATACTAAAAGCAAAAAAAATGAAATACGACGTTATTGTTTTAGGAAGTGGTCCTGGTGGATATGTAACAGCTATTAGAGCTTCACAATTAGGTTTTAAAGTAGCGATAGTTGAAAAAGAAAACTTAGGTGGTGTATGTTTAAACTGGGGATGTATCCCAACAAAAGCATTATTAAAATCGGCTCAGGTTTTTGATTATTTGAAACATGCTTCAGACTACGGATTAAAAGTTACTGAATTTGACAAAGATTTCCCGGCAGTGGTACAACGTAGCCGTAACGTTGCAGAAGGAATGAGCAAAGGAGTTCAGTTTTTAATGAAAAAGAACAAAATTGACGTTATCGAAGGTTTTGGAAAACTAAAACCAGGAAAAAAACTGGACGTTACAGACAAAGACAATAAAGTTACTGAATATAGTGCAGACCATATTATCATTGCTACAGGAGCACGTTCTCGTGAGTTACCAAACTTACCACAGGATGGTGTAAAGGTAATTGGATACCGTCAGGCAATGACATTACCAACACAACCAAAATCTATGATTATTGTAGGTTCAGGAGCAATTGGTGTTGAATTCGCACATTTCTACAACTCAATGGGAACTGATGTTACTATTGTAGAATTTATGCCAAATGTTGTACCGGTAGAAGACGAAGATATCTCAAAACAATTTGAAAGATCTTTGAAAAAAGCAGGTATCAAAGTAATGACTAATTCTTCTGTAGAAAAATTAGATACTACTGGTGCTGGTGTAAAAGCAACTGTAAAAACAGCTAAAGGAGAAGAAATCCTTGAAGCTGACATCGTACTTTCTGCAGTTGGGATCAAAACAAACATTGAAAACATCGGATTAGAAGAAGTTGGTATTGCAGTAGACCGTGATAAAATCTTGGTAAACGCATACAACCAAACAAATATCCCTGGTTATTATGCAATTGGAGACGTAACTCCAGGGCAAGCTTTAGCGCACGTTGCTTCTGCTGAAGGAATTAACTGTGTAGAAAAAATTAAAGGTTTACATGTAGATCCGATCGATTACGGAAACGTTCCGGGTTGTACTTACGCAACTCCTGAAATCGCTTCTGTTGGTTTAACTGAAAAACAAGCGAAAGAAAAAGGATACGAATTAAAAATTGGTAAATTCCCATTCTCAGCTTCAGGAAAAGCAAAAGCGGCAGGTAATTCAGACGGATTCGTAAAAGTAATCTTCGATGCTAAATATGGAGAATGGTTAGGATGCCATATGATCGGTGCAGGTGTTACAGATATGATTGCTGAGGCAGTTGTAGCTCGTAAACTGGAAACTACAGGTCATGAAATCCTAAAAGCAATTCACCCTCACCCAACAATGAGCGAGGCTGTTATGGAAGCTGTTGCTGATGCTTACGGCGAAGTAATTCACTTGTAAAAAATAGTGCCGTACGAATGTACGGTAGAAACGCATTGTAGAGAAGCACAGCAGTGCGTCTCCACGACAAAATGTTATATAATTTTTCAATTTAAAAATCCGGTTTGTTTTCACAAATCGGATTTTTTTATACCTTCCTGACACCCAAATCTTATCTAATGAAATACAGAAAATATATAGTAACAACATTCTTGTTTGTTATACTTTGCCTACTCTTCACTACTACATTCTTCGGAAATCTCTGGGGCTGTCTAATCGATCCCAATTATTACATCCCAAAACAATCCAACCTATTTATTTTCAATACTGCCGTTATGCAAAATGGCTCTAGTGATGCATGGATTTATGCAGAAGATTACAATAATTATTATTACAATTCAGGATTAAAAAAGGAGGAAATCATCACAGTTTCTAAAAAACAATCTGAAAAATGCCCCAATTTCAATAGCCGAAATATCAATTCATGGTGTGTCCCTATTGCAATAAAAACACCGCTGTAGAGACGCACTGCAGTGCGTCTCTACAAACATTTATTGTGCGTCTCTACGAACGTTTGCTGTGCGTCTCTACAGACGTTTGTTATTATTTTTATCCTAAAATCCGGTTTGTCCACGCAAATCGGATTTTTTTATTTTTAATACCCATAAAAAATTCATTAAAAATTAACTTTTAACTCCAATTGATAAACTGATTTACAATAATAAAATGCTAATTTTGCCGCACCCAAATCAAACCTTTTCCTCATGAAAAAAAAAGTTTTCCTTATTGTAATTTCTTTAGTTTTCCCTTTTATTTTATTTGCTCAGACCAAAAATCAAAATGTTTTTGCAAAAGCATACAGTTATGTAAATGACTTTGAAAAAATACTCACTCCAAAGCAAATAGAAGGTTTAAACACTGTATTAAAATCTGGCGAGACAAAGTCAACTCATAAAATTATAATTGTAACCACTTCTTCTCTACAACCCTACCCCAATATTTCTGACTACACGCTGGATTTAGATCAATATCTGATCAATGACCTAAAGATAAACGCTTCTATTTTAATTATTATGAGTGAGAAATTGAGGCAGATGCGAATTCAGGGTGTTAACAAACTACACAGTAAAATTTCCGACAAGGAAATAGAGGAAATCGCAGCGCTTTTTGTCGTTCCGGAATTAAAAAAAGGAAACTATTACAAAGGCCTTGAAAATGGCGTAACGCAAATATTAAAGAAATTAGAATAACCCGAAAAAAACAATCCTAATTATGAAAAAAATAGTTTTCATCCTTGCGCTTACTGTTCTTTTTTCTACCAATTCTTTTGCACAGGCCAAAACAGAAGCCCAAAATATTTTCGCAAAATCATACGATTATGTAAACGACTTCGAAAAGATTCTGACTCCAAAACAGATTGAAACCTTACAAGAAGCCTTAAAATCCTGCGAGACCAAAACAAACAATAAAATGCTTATTGTGACCACGCCCACATTGGGTCCTTACACAGAACTGGCCGATTATTCGTTAGAACTAGACAAATACCTGAATGCCAATCTAAAAATAGATGCTTCTATTCTACTTGTGATAAGCAAACAATTAAGGCAAATACAAATTCGTGGAGTAGACAAATTACGAAACAAACTTAGCGACAAAGAAGTAGAGAGCATCCTGACTTCCTTTGTAATTCCTGAACTAAAAAAAGGAGATTATTTCAAAGGACTACAAGAAGGAGCGATTCAAATTATAAAAAAACTGGAATAATTAATTCAAGTTGTGAGTTCTGAGTTATGAGTTCTGAGTTATGAGTTGTGAGATGTGAGTTGTGAGACGCGGAACACCGTAAGTTTTGTTTATAGTAGGCAAACGCTCATAAAGACAATATTATTAAGTAGAAACAGCGATTAAACAATATGTAACGCTTCCAAGCTTACATTTTACATTTTACAATATACATTTTACAATATACATTTTACAATATACATTTTACAATATACATTTTACACTTCTAAACCTGCAACTTGAATTAATTAGTAAATCCGATCTGTGCAAAACAAGTCGGATTTTTTTATTTCAAAATCCATTTAAACCATTCCTCATCCAACCTTATCCAAAATAAAACAATTGCCCTTTTAAATTGTTAAAACTCAAAATACCAATCATAGTTGACACGGCAAAAAATCGTGTCACAAATTGACAATTCCAACGATATAAAATCGACCTTTTTTAAACATTTTTACTTAAAAATAAGTAAATGTTAATTTTAAAAAAATTTCATTTTAACAGGAAACATTTGCAGTACGTTTGTAGTCTAAACTATAAATAATTATGACTGAAATTACTTCTTATTGGTGGATTCTACTGATTGTACTTTCCATCTTGTTTTACAAATTTGTACTTCGCGTTTTCTTCGGAATGGTGATTGTTCCTGAAGATAAAATTGGTCTTGTAACCAAGAAATTTGTTCTGTTTGGCACCGACAAATCACTTCCCGACGGCAGAATTATTGCCACAAAAGGCGAAGCCGGTTTTCAGGCACAAACCTTAGCTCCCGGATTGTACTGGGGAATGTGGATTTGGCAATATACCGTTGACATGACAAGTTTTACCCTGATCCCTGAAGGTAAAATCGGACTCGTTTTGAGTAAAGACGGAAAAGAAATCCCAACCGGACGAATTCTGGCCCGAAAAGTAGACAGCGACAATTTTCAGGATGCCACCGCTTTCTTAAACAATGGAGGACAAAAAGGACGTCAGACCGCTTTTATTACTACTGGTTCGTATCGTATTAATACTTTCTTATTTGAAATTGTTATTGCAGATCAGATTAAGATTTACGAAAACATGATCGGTATTGTGACAGCCCTTGATGGCGAACCAATTCCACAAGGGCAAATTGCAGGTAAATTTATCGACGGACACAATAACTTTCAGGATTTTGATCATTTCCTTGACAAAGGTGGAAATCGTGGTTTGCAACCTCAGGTAATGCTTGCCGGATCTTATTACATCAATACCTGGGGAATTCTGATCGAACAAAACCCGATGACCGATGTACCAATTGGTTATGTTGGCGTTGTAATTTCCTATATTGGTGAAGACGGACAGGACGTAACAGGAGACACTTTCAAACACGGGAATATTGTTTCTAAAGGACAGCGTGGTGTTTGGATGGAACCTTTTGGTCCCGGAAAATATGCCCTTAATAAATACACGACAAAACTGGAACCGGTTCCGACAACGAATCTGGTTTTAAACTGGGCAAACGCAAGAAGTGAATCTCATGATTTAGATAAAAATTTATCGACCATTACCGTACGTTCAAAAGATGGTTTCCCATTTAATCTGGATGTTGCTCAGATTATTCACGTGCCCGCTAATGAAGCTCCAAAAGTAATTGCCCGATTCGGAAGCATGAACAATCTGGTTTCTCAGGTTTTAGAACCCACTATTGGTAACTATTTTAGAAACTCTGCTCAGGACAGTGATGTAATTTCATTTTTATCTACCAGAAAAGAGCGTCAGGAATCTGCCAAAAATCATATCAAATTGGTATTAGATGAGTACAACGTAAATGCGGTTGATACCTTAATTGGAGATATCGTTCCACCGGATTCATTGATGAAAACCCTTACGGACAGAAAACTGGCGGAAGAAGAACAAAAAACCTATCAAACCCAAAGAATGGCGCAAGAACAGCGTCAGGGAATGGAGAAAGAAACGGCAATTGCCGATATGCAAAAAGAAATTGTACGCGCTTCGCAAAGTGTTGAAATCGCACAGCGTACTGCAGACGCAACGGTTAAAAAAGCAGAAGGAGATGCGACCAGTTTAAAATTAAATGTAAATGCCGAAGCCGAAGCGACAAAAATGCGTGCGAATGCAGAAGCAGAAGCAACCAAAGCCAGAGCCGGAGCACAAGCCGAAGCCACAAAACTGAACGCAAGTGCCGAAGCCGAAAGAATTTCTAAAACCGGTTTAGCCGAGGCAGAAAAAATTATGGCGATTGGTAAATCGACAGCTGAATCTTACCAGCTACAAGTTACGGCTATGGGCGGTGATAATTTCACCAAATACAAAGTAACCGAAGAAATTGGCAAAGGAAACATCAAAGTAATTCCGGATGTTTTAATTACCGGTAACGGTGGTTCTGATGGCTCTATAAGCGGACTTCTTGGCCTGAAACTCATGGAAATGATGGACACCGAAAAAAACACAAAAAGTCCAAAAAAATAATTGATTTCAATTTTTACTATTAAATCCGATTTGTGAAAACAGGTCGGATTTTTGATTTAAAACAATCACTATCTATTAAGATTAAAATTAAGGAAATATAAAATTACCAAGCAACCATTCGGAAAAACTAACATCTATGTATCAACCACTTGAATAAAAAAATCAAAGTTAAATCTTACCAAAAACCTAAAGAAATGAAAAAAGTAACTTATGCATTTATCACACTACTGCTCAGTTTATCTTGCGACAATGACGACACTGCTACAACGAAACTGAATGAGAGAGGGAACAAAACAAATAATACGGAACACACAACTGATACACAACTAATTGGAAAATGGAATTGGATAAAAGCTTCCGGTGGGTTCGTAGGCCATGTACTGACACCCGAATCTGAAAATAAAAAAGTTGTTTTAGAATTTTGCAATTGTGTTATTAAACATTACGAAAACGGAAAACTAGTTTCAGAATTCCCATATTCAATCGAAGTCAAAAAATCAATGCGTTATGGAGACCTAAGAAAAATGATTATTGGTTACCCTCCTGCTAACATAGTATTTGAAATAAAAAACAACAAATTATACCTCTTCGACGAATGTACTGACTGTTATCAACACGAATATGAAAAAATAAAAAACTGAATCAGCTTTCTTTAATAGTTGACTTCACAAGTTCAAACAGTAGATTCTAACTGTTGCTTCAATCCAAAATCCGGTTTTTAATCGGATTTTGGATTGAAAAATTGCTTTTTTAAATTTTAGAATCCTTAGTCCCTCGATTTTTAGTATTTAGTCTTTGGCACATAGTTCAAAATCTAAGATCTACACTCCACAATCTAAAATCTAAAATCTAAAATTCTCTTTGTCCGATTCCCACCTCAAAATTGTCTTTTCACATCCCTAACGCATTGATTTTTAGAACGTATATTTGTAAGACTAATTTCTAAATCATACCAAATGAGTGCAAAAGATTTTACCACAACGTTACTAATGGACCATTCCCCTGAAGCTGTTTTTAATGCCATTACAAATGTTCGCGGCTGGTGGTCAGAAGAAATCGAAGGAAATACAACTCAACTGAATGAGGTGTTTAACTATCATTACGAGGATGTACATCGCTGCAAAATAAAATTGATCGAAGTGATTCCAAACCAAAAAATAGTCTGGCTGATAGAAGAAAACTATTTCAAATTTACCGAAGATAAAAAAGAATGGACCGGCACAAAACCTACTTTTGAAATCAACAAAAAAGAGGATAAAACAGAGCTGCGGTTTACGCACGTTGGTTTGGTTCCGGATTATGAATGTTTTGAGATCTGCAGAGATTCCTGGACCAATTACATTCAAAACAGTCTAAAAAATCTAATTACAACCGGAAAAGGCCAACCAAACGGTAAAGACAAACCACAGACCGAAAACGAAAAAAGATTATCGGAAAAATAATTCTATAACTAAAGCTTTTAATTCAGATTTGTCAGTTCTGCTTATTCTTTGAAGTTTTTTGCGGATAAAAAGCTTAACCGCAATGTTCGCAAAGATTTACGCAAAGCCCGCGAAGATTTACGCCCACAAAGCATTAACACAAAGCAAAGTCTTTTGCCCGCAGATTTTGCAGATTAAGCCGATATTTGTTTTGTGCTCAGATAAAAACAATCTGAATAAATCTGCTACCCGAGCGATAGCGAACTGGCGAAGCAAATCTGCGTGAAAAAATTTCACTGCAAACATAGGAGCTCACGAAGATTAGAGAAAGACAACTTTTCACATAAAACTTTGCGAGCATTGCGGTTAACACCAGCAAAAAACCTTGCGTGCTTTGCGGTTAAAAAGCTTAAACGCAAAGTTAATAAAGCGATAATTTTTTAAATTCTTAAACAGTTATTTCATAACTTAGTTAGCTTTTTAATCTTTGAAATCATGACTAAGAAATATATTGCAAAAGACTTTTTAAAACTCGCTGCAAAAGGGCATTCGCATGAGGCATTTCGTCTTTATGTGGGCAAAAATTTTAAGCATCATAATGTTTATTTTAAAGGAGACGCTAATACACTGATGCTGGCAATGGAAGAATCATCCAGACAGAATCCCAATAAAACTATTGAAATTCATCACGCAATAGCAGATAAAGATTTAGTTGCCGTACATTCACATATCAAACAAAACGCCAATGATTCGGGTGTGGCCGTCATTCATCTCTTTAGATTTGAATCCGGAAAAATAGTCGAACTTTGGGATCTGGGACAAAGTGTACCCGCCAAAATGATTAATGAAAATGGAATGTTTTAAAAACAAACAAAACAAAAACTACTACCAACAGTTAGGCAAACACTGTAACTGAAACTGAGACTGACACTGAGACCAATACTAAAACAAAAAAACAACTCCGACCTAAAAAATGCTTCAACTCCTAAAAACTTCAATTCTATTATCCTTTCTATTTTTACTTTCAAGCTGCAACTCCTTTTCACAAAAAAGAGATCCTTTATTCACTCAGACAGATAGTTTAATAAAAGTTACAGAACCAAAATTTAATGGTGTAATTCTTATTTCAAAAAAGGGAAAACCGGTTTATTCTAAAGCGTATGGTTATGCTGATTTTGATAAAAAAAAGCCATTGACCCTTAACAGCCAATTTGAAATCATGTCCAACAGCAAGCAAATTACAGCTGTTTTACTTTTAAAAGAAGTTGAAAAAGGGCGTGTTGATTTACAAGCCCCCATTAAAAAATACCTTCCAAATCTAACACAAACATGGGCAGATTCTGTTACGGTTCATCAATTGCTAAATCACACACATGGTATTATCAATTTACAAAAGCCATTACTTTTTAAACCCGGAACCGATTTTAAATATGGTGATTTAAGTTTTTCTTTGGCCGGACAAATCGTAGCATTTAGCACCAAAAAGAAGTATTCCGAAGTAGCAAATGCTTTGTTTAAAGAATTGAAAATGAAAAATACCTTCTGTTATGATGAAAACAAAAATCGACATTTGGTTACGGGATATATAAATGATAAAAACGTCTTTAATAAAGTTGAAAAAACTAAAATTACTCCCGAAAACGTTCCCGCCGATGGAATTATTTCAACAGTAACCGATCTCTCAATTTGGAACAATAATCTCCACAAAGGAAAAATCCTGAAGCCGGAGACCTATCAATTAATGATACACTATAGTGTCAAATCACAACATAATCTTTTCGGGAAAGAAAAAGAAGGTTATGGTTATGGAATCCGAATCGTCGATCAGGCAAACCAAAAATATATTGGTCATTCTGGTCTCGGTGATGGTTTTTCTTCCGTAAATTTATACTTCCCAAAGAGCGATGTCAGTTTGATCATTTTAGAGAATCAGATGAATACGAATGCTGATTTATTTTACCATACTGAAACTAAAATCAAAACCTTATTATTAAAAAGTGATTTATTAACTGAAAAATAATCTGTCATGGCTACCAACAAAACAATAGAAACGGAAGGCAGTGTTAACGATTTTATTACGGCTGTTCAAGATATGACGAAACGAAATGATTCGTTTGAACTTGTCAAATTAATGCAGGAACAAACCGGTTTTGAACCCAAAATGTGGGGTCCTGCCATTATTGGCTTTGGAAGCTATCATTATAAATATGCCAGCGGTCGTGAAGGTGATGCTCCACTGGTTGCATTCTCACCGAGAAAAGAGGCAATATCACTTTATCTCTATTCTTCCTTTGATGACAAAGAAACACTACTGACAAAGTTTGGAAAGCACAAAACAGGAAAAGGTTGCATCTACATTAAAAAGTTAACAGATATTGATGTTGAAGTGCTTAAAGAAATGATTTCACTTTCAGTTGAATACCTAAATAAATTATACCCTCCTAAATAATCTATGACTATCACTCTTATACTACTGCTATTTTTAGCCGTTTATCTTTTTTTACAAGATGCACGATTTGGTAAAGCTCCAACTGGCGAAAGGCTCTCAATAATTCAAAAATCACCGAATTATAAAAACGGAAAGTTCGAAAATGAACATTTTACTCCGGATCTTACCGAAGGATATACAATGGCAGGAGTATTATACGAATTTTTATTTAAAAGAAAAGAACACCGAATCCCTGTCAATCCAATACCATCGATAAAAACAGATTTGGTAAACCTCTCACTTGATAAAGATGTTTTGGTCTGGTTCGGGCATTCTTCTTATTTTATTCAGATCGACAGAAAACGAATTTTGGTCGATCCGGTTTTTAGCGGTAACGCCTCCCCTATTGCCGGTACTACAAAAGCATTCAAAGGAACCGACATTTATACTGTTGATGACCTTCCGGAAATTGATTATCTCTTGATTACACACGATCACTATGATCATTTGGATTATAAAACGATTCAAAAACTAAAGCCAAAAACAAAACAAATTGTGTGTGGTCTTGGTGTTGGTTCTCACTTTGAATTTTGGGGATTTTCTCCCGGAATCATTATTGAAAAAGACTGGCATGAAAAAATAGAGCTTGATGCCAATATTACACTTTACACAGCACCCACAAGACATTTCTCCGGTCGTGCTTTTAAACGCTGCAATACACTTTGGCTCTCTTTTATTTTACAAACACCAGCTTTTAAAATGTATTTGGGAGGAGACAGTGGTTATGATACCCATTTTGCTGCTATTGGAGAAAAATACGGTCCTTTTGATCTTGCTTTGATTGATAATGGTCAATATGATGTAAAATGGAAATACATTCACAACCTACCCGAAAATGTAATTCAAGCCGCAAAAGACCTAAAAACCAAGCGATTGTTTCCGATACACTCTTCAAAATTCCCTTTGGCCAATCATCCCTGGGATGAACCTTTGAAAAGAGTAACCGAATTGAATCAAAACGAAATAAATCCGATTCCTTTAGTAACGCCAATGATTGGGGAATTCGTTGAGTTAAAAAACGAAGAACAAAAATTCCAACAATGGTGGAAAAATCTCAAATAAAAAACCAATATATGAATCCTTCAAACTGTACCATCCGAAATGCACATCCTTCAGAATTTGACGAGATAGGAAAACTCCTTATTCTTGTATATTCACAACTCGATGGTTTCCCGAAAGAAAATGAGCAGCCTAACTATTACAAAATGCTAGCGAATATTGGTGATTTTACCAATCATCCCGAAACAGAACTTTTAGTTGCCACCGACGATCAAGATGCCATTCTGGGTGCTGTGGTTTATTTCAATAACATGAAATATTACGGTTCGGGAGGTATTGCAACCCAGGAACAAAATACGGCAGGTTTCAGATTATTGGGCGTAGACACAAAAGCCCGCGGAAAAGGAATCGGCAAATTTCTGACTGAAGCATGCATCAACAAAGCCAAATCAAACCAATTGAATCAACTTATTATTCACAGCACTTTGGCCATGAAAACAGCTTGGAAGATGTATGAAAATTTAGGTTTCAAACGATCCGAAGATCTGGATTTTATGCAGGGAGATCTTGCCGTTTTTGGATTTCGATATGCTTTAAAGTAGGTACATTAAACAAATCATAAAAACAGAAAACCAAAAGAAATAGTAAAAAACTTAGCCCGTTCAAATCAAAAAAATACAGTTTAAAAATTACATCATAATTATGAGTACATCACTTTTAAATTTACAGCCTGAAGTATTAGAAAACGAATTTGTAAAATTAGTACCGCTACAGCAAACCGATTTTGAACGCCTTTATAAAGTCGCTTCTGATCCCTTAATCTGGGAGCAACACCCCAATAAAAACCGTTATGAGAGAGCCGTTTTTGAAAACTTTTTCGAAGGAGCAATGGAAAGCAAAGGCGCTTTTCTGATCATCGATAAAAGCACCAATGAAATAGCCGGAAGCACTCGTTTTTATGAATATGAACCTGAAAATAAAAGTGTTTTTATTGGTTATACTTTTTACGGAAGAAAATTTTGGGGAACGGGATTTAATTCACAAGTAAAAAAAATGATGTTAGATTATGTTTTTAAAGTGGTAGATAAGGTTCAATTTCATATTGGAGCAGAAAATTACCGTTCACAAAAAGCAATAGAAAAACTGGGTGCCATCAAAGTAGAAGAACTCAACGTAGCTTATTACAACGAACCTTCCCGTCATAATTTTGTGTACGAACTAAAAAAATAAACAAATACAGTATGAAAAGAATAAGCGTTTTCTGCGGTTCCAGTTTTGGAACGGAAGCAATTTATAAAGAACAAGCAACTTTGTTGGGACAAACCTTAGCCAAACAAAACATAGAATTGGTTTACGGTGGTGCAAATGTAGGTTTAATGGGGGCCCTTGCTGATGGTGTTCTGAATGAAGGCGGAAAAGTAATTGGTGTACTTCCAGACTTTCTACGCTCAAAAGAAATTGCACATCAAGGCTTAACCGAATTAATTTTAGTAGAAAGCATGCACGAAAGAAAAACAAAAATGGATGATTTATGCGATGGTGTTATAGCACTTCCGGGCGGTTTCGGGACACTGGACGAGCTTTTCGAAATGCTGACCTGGGCACAATTAGGACTGCATAAAAAGCCAATTGCCCTATTAAACACCAATGGTTTTTATGATTCTCTCTTAGAGTTATCGCATACTATGGTTGAGAAAGGTTTCTTAAAAAACGAAAATCAGGAAATGCTTTTAGTAAGCGATACCATTGATGATCTGTTGCATAAAATGAGGAACTATACACCTCCAACTGTTGGAAAATGGATCAATAAGGAGAATGTTTAAATCTCGTTTATCACTAAAGGAATTGAATAGTTAGATGTTCCTAAAGGATAATCTGTTAAACTAAAAAATAGTGCAGTTTCTTACGTAGCCTTCGACTCCGCTCAGGGTAACATTCGGCTTCGCTCTGAGCAGCCTTCAACTTCGACCAGAATAACATTTAACTTTATTCGGACTAACATTCAACTACAAAACACAACATAAAAACCATAAAATAATTTCCATAAAATTAAAAAAAAGACTCCCAAAATCAAGTCTCACAACCCATAACCCACATCTAACATCTCACCAATATCATTTCACAAAAAAACAGAGTTCCTTTCTCCAGAAATTCTTTTCAGACAAATCCAATTCCTTCTCAAACAAATAGTTTTTAAATAATAGGTCTACATTTACATTGTTAACTAAAAAGCAAAAATCATGGACACTCTAATCATTGATACTAAAACAATTACTCTGCTACTGGCAACATTGCTTACCGGACTACTGGCAGGTATCTTTTTTACCTGGGGCAATGCCATAACACCCGGAATTGGAAGACTTGATGCTATAAATTACCTCAGAGCTTTCCAACATATGAATCGCACCATTTTAAATCCCTCATTCTTTCTGATTATTTTCGGTTCGATGTTGTTGTCTTTTATAACAGCTTATTTTCACAAATCAGATACTACGCTCTTTTGGCTTACCATTAGCGCCGCACTTATTTACTTTGCTGGTGTTTTTCTTGTGACTCTTTTGGGCAATATTCCACTTAACAATATGCTCGACAAAACAGATCTGACCTCGATAACGCTTCAGGAAGCCACTGTTTTACGAGATAAATTTGAAGTAAAATGGAACAATCTGCATCTTATCAGAATCGGAGCTTCTCTACTTTCTTTTTTACTCCTAATTATTAGTTGCCTGCTAAAAAACAATACGGTGCATTAACTAAAAGCAAAACATTATTTTTTTATCTTAGAGGTTTGGGAAAACAAGGTTTCAAATTTCAAATTTCAAATTTCAAGTTTCAAGTTTCAAGTTTTCCGTACTCTTGTCATTTCAACGCAAGAAGAAATCGCAATAGTTGAGCACATAAACTTTGCCGAATATTGGATGTAATTTCTTCTTGCGTCGAAATTGTAAAGGTTACTTATTTCGGTAACAAAATTTAATTTTAATAAATTTTGTTACGATGAGAAATAATAGTCAGGATTCCACTTTAGAGCGA
>NZ_JAALLN010000089.1 GCF_011751075.1 Flavobacterium poyangense | reverse complement strand
TTACTTAAAATTTTTAATTCTTATTTTCTTGTCAGTATTTCAGCGAACGTCTGCGTTGTTGCGGGTGCAAAAGTAGTTTCTTTATTCGCATTCGCAAGCTTTTTTTCAATGTTTTTTGAATCTTTTTTTCGGGGTTTTCTTAATGTGTTGATAGTCGTGTTTTTATGAGGTTTGGCTTTTTGCTGTTTTTAGGGTTTTTCTTGCTTTTTGTGGTTTTGAAAAGGTGTTGGTACTTTAAAACTTATCCTTTTTAAAACACTTTCTATCTATTTATTCCTTCATTGAATTTCCTTTACCAGATTTTACTTCTTTTATTTTTTCGCTTCTTAAGTTTTTTCCAATCAATACAGAATCATACATCTTCTAAAAACGTCATCAAATTTGTTTTTTTTCCCCTGGTAAAACTTCAAATGTCAAAAATAAAAATTCTAAAACCGAGAATTTAAACTCATTAAGTAAAAAATACTTCGCCAAAATTCTTTCTACACAAAATGCACTGCTCATTTAACCGCAAAGTGCGCAAGGATTTTCTATTTATGTTAATCGCAAAAGTCCGCAAAGCTTTGATTTAATAACAAACAACTTAGCGCTCTTTGCATAAACCTTTGCGAACTTTGCGGTTAAATCCCCCCTGACCCCAAGGATTACACAGAGCTGCACAAAACAAACACAGAAATTCGCAAAAATTTAGATTAAACTCTGTGTCCCTCTGTGTCTTCTTTGCGAATCTCTGCGGAATTTAAAAAACTTTA
>NZ_JAALLN010000088.1:510-755 GCF_011751075.1 Flavobacterium poyangense | reverse complement strand
CAACCTGGCGCCAGACGTCCCAGACGCGCGGATCGAGCTGGTCCTGGAAGATCGGCAGCACCGTTTCCGGCAGGATCACCATCTGCGGCGGCGGCACCCCCGGCGCCGGCGGCATCGCCGCCAGTTCCAGGTGGCGGCGCAGGCTCTGGTCGAGCAGCGCCGGATCGAATTTCTGCGACTGCTCGATGTTGCCCTGGACCAGACGCACGTTCAGTGGTTCGCCGCTGGGCGCGGACCAGTCGATG
>NZ_JAALLN010000088.1:0-500 GCF_011751075.1 Flavobacterium poyangense | reverse complement strand
AGAATACACAACGGGAAGTAATTGCAATACAACAAGACGCGACCTAACTTGTCGGGATCTTATAGCGAACTGCCGCTCTCCGCCGTCGTGCTGGCCTCCGGCACTTCCCCTGGCGAGGGCGGCGGCGGCGAAGGCCGACAGCAGGGCCATGCCGTGCACGCCCAGCAGCGGGGCCCAGCCAGCGATGGGGCTGTCGACCTGTGCGTAGCCGATGTTGAGCCACGGAAAGCCGGTCAGCAGCACCGCGCGGACCCATTCGAAGCCGGCCCACAGCGCGCCCCAGGCCAGCGTGCCGGACAGCACCCGTCCCGGCGTCGAGTCGGCCGCCAGCGGGACATAGCGCCGCGCCAGCGCGCCGGCGGTGGCCGGGAACAGCGCCAGGAAGGCCGCCAGCGCCTGCACCGCGGCCACCGCCAGCGGCGCGGCCAGGTCCCCGTAGCGGTGCAGGCTGATAAAGATCCAGTACAGCCCCAGCGCGTAAGTGGCGAAGCTGAACAGCC
>NZ_JAALLN010000087.1 GCF_011751075.1 Flavobacterium poyangense | reverse complement strand
ATGGTCGAGCCAGTAGTCGAAGAGCAGCCCGAGACTTTCGAAGATTCTTTAGAGTCAAGCGACGAGAAGCCTGACTTCGATGAAACGAAGAATACATCCATTTCGACTTTTATGGTGGGTGCCGAGAAGGCATTCCAGTCATTGCCACCCAATATCTGCGAATTCTACCGTTCTGCCTCGTTCGACGAAATCAAGCAACATCTGGACGAACAGTGGAAGTTCAACCTGAGTTGCGAATGCTGCCACGAGAGGCCAATACACTTTGCTGTGAGGTACTGCCACGATCTTCTAAACATCTGGTCAAGCGTAACCGAAATCGATCTGCCAAACAAATCTGGAGAGACAGCTCTGCATGTCGCTTGTGAGATGAACAGTTTGGATGCGGTGGTCTACCTGCTCTCTCGCGGTGCTGATCCGCTTAAAAAGAATGCCAAAGGTGAAACGTGTCTGTACGTGTGCCAGAGACAAAAGTACACCAGCCTGGCAAAAACTATTCTTCAGACGATGGACATCCAATCGATCAAAGAGTTTCCCGAGGACCATATGGTAGTGGCTGCACGCGAAGGATCTGTGGACTTCGTCAAGTTGTTCCTCAAATTCAAAGCCAACATCAACTACTTGGACAAAGACGGAAACTCAGCCACCTCCCTTGCAGTCCAGCTGGGTCATAAGGACATCTTGGTCTTACTTCTCAAGAATAAGGCCAACATCAAGCAGACGTACATGACGGAAGGCAACTCCTTGCTGCACATTGCTTGCAAG
>NZ_JAALLN010000086.1 GCF_011751075.1 Flavobacterium poyangense | reverse complement strand
AGTAAAATTGGAATCAACGGATTCGGCCGCATTGGTCGCCTGGTGCTGAGGGCTTCCATCGAGCGTGGAGCACAGGTCGTGGCTGTCAACGATCCGTTCATCGGTCTGGACTACATGGTCTACATGTTCAAGTATGACTCTACCCACGGTAGATTCAAGGGAGAGGTCAAGGCCGAGGATGGTCACCTCGTCGTCAACGGCAACAAGATCGCCGTCTTCAGCGAGCGCGACCCCAAGGCTATTCCATGGGGCAAGGCTGGCGCTGAATACGTCGTCGAATCCACTGGTGTCTTCACCACCATCGAAAAGGCTTCTGCTCACTTGGAGGGTGGTGCCAAGAAGGTCATCATCTCCGCCCCATCGGCTGATGCCCCCATGTACGTCTGCGGTGTGAACCTTGACACTTACGACCCAAGCCACAAGGTCGTCTCCAACGCCTCGTGCACGACCAACTGCCTTGCTCCCCTTGCCAAGGTCATCAACGACAACTTCGAAATCGTTGAGGGTCTCATGACCACCGTTCACGCTACCACCGCCACCCAGAAGACAGTCGACGGACCGTCTGGAAAGCTGTGGCGTGATGGACGTGGTGCCGCTCAGAACATCATCCCCGCCGCCACTGGTGCCGCCAAGGCCGTCGGTAAGGTCATTCCCGCCTTGAACGGCAAGCTAACCGGTATGGCCTTCCGTGTGCCAGTCGCCAACGTCTCGGTCGTCGATCTTACCGTTCGTCTTGGCAAGCCCGCGACCTACGACCAGATCAAGGCC
>NZ_JAALLN010000085.1:525-780 GCF_011751075.1 Flavobacterium poyangense | reverse complement strand
GTAGCGCCAGTCATAGAGAGGATTCCCGCTGGGGAAGGTCAGGGCAGCCGGCATCTGGATGAACAGATCCCAGGGGTAGTCGCTTCGTCCCGCTTCCAGAACCAGGACGCTGCGCGTGCCCCCTGCGCTCAGGCGGTTTGCCAGCACGGAACCGGCACTTCCCCCACCGACGATGACGTAGTCGTAGCTGGTCTCTGTCATTCTGCAAAGTCTCCTTGTACGTCGCGAGGACCCGGCGTCGCCGTTCCTTGATCG
>NZ_JAALLN010000085.1:0-515 GCF_011751075.1 Flavobacterium poyangense | reverse complement strand
AGCAGGCCTGCGCACCGCGGATTAGGGTTCCGCTAATTGCGTATTACACAACACGATGCACATAGCGCGTACTGGAAAATATGACAGCCGTCACAAGGGGTGTCAATAGGTCACCGGAGTACTACGCCCGGGGGTCCGGGCGTAGCATCACGGCGGACTTCCTTTGCGACGTCCTCAGACGCAACAGCGTCGCTTCCAGCGCAACCCACCTCACTCCATCACACTTTCAGCGTGCGCTCGCCCAGCACTTCAGGGGCTGAAAAGTTCATAATTCCGAAACGCAAAGGTATTGACTGTGTTACACGTCACGCATAATCTGGTGCAACAGCGTTGCGCTGAATGCAACCACAAACAATTTGGTGGATACATGAGTAACGAAACTTCCTCTCCCGCTCTTGCGGGAGGACTGGGCGCGGAGCAGGATGGCGTGCATGAAGGCCGCCGCGCCGGCCGCAGCACCTTGAGCGGCCAGAATTTCCAACCTGCTGACAACGATGTCAGCAGGGAAACGCGCC
>NZ_JAALLN010000084.1 GCF_011751075.1 Flavobacterium poyangense | reverse complement strand
CGCCGAATAGAAGTCTTAGACTTAGTGATGATATCCGTTAAGGAATGGAGGCCTTAATATTTTGATGCATTTCACCAATTTACAGTTGTCTCCTGCCGCTTCGGTACCGCATTTGTTCAACGTTTCGAGCATTTCCTTCTTCTGATCAGCTGTAACCTTGCCGCTCTCATTGATCTTAGTCTCAAATCTCTTTTGCAGTGGTTCTGCGGTACCTTCTTCAAATTGCTTTGCATAAAGGCAGGTCATGGTACATGCCAGTTTGTCCTCATCGAGCTTTTTCAAAATATTGTCCAGCTCTCCTGGACCGTTCATGTGTTCCAAGTTAACTGCATCAGATGCTTTAAGTCCGTTATCGACGAAACACTTTGTCAAATCCCTGGTCACAGCATAACTATACAGGGCGTCGTAGAATGGAAGCTCGGTTATTTTGACACACTGAAGTAATTTACAGTCATCGTCACCGGCTTGTGTTTTACAGGTGCTCAAGGTCGCCAACATCTCTTTGCGCAGATTTTCCGCCTTATCTTCGGACACGACATCTTTGATTACTTCATAAAGACTTTGTCCAGGATTTTCCTTGTGGAAAATGCATGCTAAAACGCAGGATAATTTGTCCTTCTGCTCATCTTTTACTATATCCACGAATGATAATTTGCCGATGTAACTAAGTAAAGTCATGTCAGTCTCTTTCATGCCATGTTCTATCAAGCATTCCTTAGCATATATTTTGTCAGCACTAGCCAACTGGAAAACTGCGAAGCAGGCAATCAATAGGATGAAGAAG
>NZ_JAALLN010000083.1 GCF_011751075.1 Flavobacterium poyangense | reverse complement strand
AGTAGTTGGTAAGTTTCGCTCAGTTTTGTCTTTTTTTCAATGCTTTTTTCCAAAACGCTTGCCATTTCTTCTTTTTTTATAGCCTTCTTCGGTATAGCATTTTTTCAGGATGCCTGTTATCTCCGTTTTCTTATCTTCCGATAATACGGATTTTTCAATCATATCGGTAATCATGTTGTAAATAAATTGTTTTGGATCATCCTTGTAATACACTCTACATGCTGTAATACAATTGAATTTTTCTTGAGGTACATGTTTCAGAACTTCATCAATCTTTTTTACAGCTGTCTTTAAAGTGTATAAGTCAGAAATCTTCACTTCACATGCTGGAAAGCAATAATTTATGTACTGTTCATCAAGGTCACGAAGAGTAGCTATGATAGTATCGAATGGAGAATCAACAGCCTTCATGCAGTTTAGCAATTCAGGGTCGTTTCCCTTAGCTTCTTGAACGCAAGTAGTCAAAGTATCTTTCATTTGTTGCTTCTGGTCCTCTGTTACCTTATCATCCATTTCTGTAAGTAATTTAAGCACATCATACAAGGTTGACTCCTTATACTCCTTGTGGTACATGCAAGCCAAAGCCGCAGCCAGTTTTTCTTTCGGAACATTTTTTAGTTTATCAACACCTTCTGGCTTTCCAATACACTCTATAAGTGCCACATCATCTTCATTTTTTGTAAATCCATTCTCGACCAAGCATGTTTCTACGTTAACAGGCTCAAACGCATTGCTCACTTGCAAAGCAAAGCCGATAACCAATACGATGGCAAACGTCTTCAGTTGTTC
>NZ_JAALLN010000082.1 GCF_011751075.1 Flavobacterium poyangense | reverse complement strand
CGCAGGCAATCCTCAAGCGGACCTAATCGATTTGCGCCACCGGCAGCGGCTCGCCGGCGCCGGTGCGCTCGACGATCAGCTTGTAGTGCTGCGGGCTGCGGTGCTTGGCGAAGTTGAAGACGTGGTCGCGGAAGGTCTGGCCCATGCCCAGGTCGATGCGGGCGGTGATGACTTCGTCTTCCTCGCCGCTCGAGCGGGCCACGATCTCGCCCGACGGCGCCACGATCATGGAGCTGCCGATCATGTGGTGGCCGTCCTCGTGGCCGCACTTGGCGGCGGCGGCGACCCACACCGCGTTCTGGTAGGCGCTGGCCTGCAGCACGATCTCGTGCGTGGTGGTGCGCAGGTGCGCCGGCTCGTTCCAGTGGATGTTCAGCGACGGCGTGTTGTAGCCCAGCACGATCAGCTCGGCGCTCTGCAGCGACATCACGCGGTAGGTCTCGGGCCAGCGGCGGTCATTGCACAGGCACATGCCGATCTTGACGTCGTTGGTCTCCCAGACGCCGAAGCCCAGGTCGCCGACCTCGAAGAACTTCTTCTCCAGGTGCTGGAACGGCGCCTCCGGCTTGTGGTCGGAATGGCCCGGCAGGTGGATCTTGCGGTACTTGCCGATGATTTTGGCCTGGCGGTCGACCAGGATGGCGGTGTTGAACTGGCGCCCTTCCGGGGTCAGTTCGGCGTAGCCCAGGTAGAAGCCGATGCCGAGCTCGCGCGCGGTGTCGAACAGCGGCTGCACGTCGGCGTTGGGCATGCTCTTTTCGAAGAAGCGATCGACCGCCTCGGCGTCTTCCATCC
>NZ_JAALLN010000081.1 GCF_011751075.1 Flavobacterium poyangense | reverse complement strand
TTTACTAAACAAATTACCTGTTTTTTAATATGATTTTTCAAACTTATAATAAATCATCATCATCATCATCATATATATTATTTCTAATGGAGAGATCCCTTTTTCATCCGAAATACTGTACTATTGAAGGAAAGGACGTTTTCGTTTTAAAGATATGTGTACTGAGTACGGCCGACGATGACTGAAATTGTGTTACAGATCACCCATATTAAGTAATTAATTATTAAAATTCGTGTAGTGGTTTCGCTAGATAGTAGATAGGGACAGAAGGAATGCATTTGACCACCATGAAATTCATAAAATAGTAGGGGAAAATTGTGTAATATGTATTTGAAACAAATTAATTTGTAACGTTACCAAATATAGAGTAGTTAAATTTTGTTTATTTTTCTTTTTAAATTAGCAGAAAATAATTGTGATTTGCTTAGTGGGAAGGGCAGAGAGGCTTCATGCCCCCAATTGGTGTGCCACTGTTAATTCAGATTACTCTGCTACAATAATACAAAAATGTGTTAAAGATTGTCCTATGTACCCACTCAAATTACTTTATTTACAACTTAATTATTCAAGAATGGAATGTCTAAAAATTAGAGTAGTTTGGTATCCTTTCACGTGGAAAAAAGTGCGAAATTTTCGCACGGGTTCAGCTAGTTAAATTGTATATCATGTTCTAGCTCAAATATTTACAAAGAACTTGCATGAAATGAACACTATTGAAATGCGAAAAAAACAAACACACATTGTTCGGTCGCGAATTATTGGGAAATTTGTAGATGTTTGTCCAAGGAAAAATGACT
>NZ_JAALLN010000080.1 GCF_011751075.1 Flavobacterium poyangense | reverse complement strand
TGGAGCTTTGGCCCGCCGCGTACAGCGCGATCGCGAACACGATGGCCGCGCCGATGCCGAAGGTCTGGCCGATCACGGCATGGGCGTCGTCCAGGCTGGAGACGATGATGCCGGAGCCGGACAACGAGGCCGCGGCGACGATCATGATGGCCGAATTGATCAACATGGCCACGCCCCGCGACACCACGGTGTCGTTGCGCGCCACGCGCATGGCCAGGTCGCGGGCGTCGGCCGGCAGCACGCGGGCGCGCTGCGCCAGCGACCCGGAATGCAGGTAGAGGTTATGCGGCATCAACGTCGCGCCCAGGAGGCCCAGCGCGATCAGGAAGCCTTGCGGGTCGCGCAGCGCGCGGCCGGTCTGCGTCATGCCATGGGCCACGTCGGTCCAGGCCGGGTTGGCCTTGAACAGCAGGAACACGAACGAGGCTGCCACGATCGACAGCAGCACGGCGATGACGCGCTCGTGGCGGTCGGCGTTGCCGCGCGTCAGGGCCAGCACGGCGAAGGTGCCGACGCCGGTGACCGCGACGCCGCCCAGCAGCGGCAGGTTGAACAGCAGGCGCAGCGCGATGGCGCCGCCGATGAGTTCGGCCAGCGCGGTGGCCAGGATGGCGGCCTCGCCGGCCAGCCAGGCGGCCTTGGCGGTGCGCGGGGACAGGTGGCGGGCGGTGAGGGTGGCCAGGTCTTCGCCGGTGGCCAGTGCCAGGCGCGACACCAGCACCTGGAAGCCCAGCGCCAGGATGGCCGAGGCGATCACCACCAGCAGCAGGCCGTAGCCGAAGCCGCTGCCCCCGGCGATGT
>NZ_JAALLN010000008.1 GCF_011751075.1 Flavobacterium poyangense | reverse complement strand
AGATACATCGGATTAAAAGATGAAAACACCCATTTCTTAGACCTGCCATTTTACGAAACAGGACAAGTTAAGAAAAACCCGTTAGGTCCCGAAGACATTGCGATTGTAAAAGATATCATTGCTAAAATAAAGCCACATCAGGTTTTTGCAGCAGGAGATCTGGCAGATCCACACGGAACACATGAGGTTTGTCTAAATGCTATTTTCGCAGCAATGGCCGCTTTGAAACCGCAACCTTATATGGATGATTGCTGGTTGTGGCTGTACAGAGGCGCATGGCACGAATGGGATATTCACGAAATAGACATGGCCGTGCCATTAAGTCCATCAGAAGTATTGTTAAAACGTCATGCTATTTTATACCATCAATCTCAGAAAGACAGAGTAATGTTCCAAGGAAATGATTCGAGAGAGTTCTGGGTTAGAGCAGAGGACCGAAATAAAAATACAGCCATTTTATACGATGAATTAGGTTTGGCTGAATATGAGGCAATCGAAGCCTTCAAACGTTTTGATTATTAGCGTTGTTTTTTTACGATTCGGGTTAGAGCGAATCAAATGACAGAATCCGGATTGATTTCAATGTAGAGTGAGTTTTCATTGAAAATCATTCCGGGTTTTGTTTCTTTTTACAATGTAAACAGAAGTTCACGGAAATAGTTTTATTTTTTTAGATTCTTTTTAATCCACTTATCCACAGGGATTTTTTTTTCAACATATTCTACATAGTCCTTTGTGTGAGAGGAATCCAGATAAATGGCGTAGAACTTTTTTCCATCTGCACTGACTTTAAAATTTTTAAAATCATCATAGTTTTCATTAGAAGCTTTTAAATAAAAATCACATAATTCAAATGTTCTGATGTTATAAAAAGGATCAAACTCGGTCGGTTTTCCAACAATTTCAAAATAGACTATTTTATCCTCGCAGTCAGTACCATTAATTTGAATGATTTGTTTTTTTCTTTTTTCGAAAAAATCAAGAATCTGTTTTTCTTTTTCATTGTATTCAAACTGATACGGGATAAATTGATGTTTTTCTGTTTCAAAATCTTTACGATGATTTCGTTTTTCGGTTGGTTGTATTTCAATTCCATTTTTACCAACATAACCCCAGGTTCCGCCAATTAATAAGGGATGTTCGGGATCTTTTGAATAATCAAAACGGCAGCCATTACAAAATTCGGCAAAACCAAAATTTATTTGTGAAATCCAATCGTATTGCGCAGGAATAATTTTTTTTCCCTGATCGCTGTATAAACCACTTTTTTTATTCTCGGTATACCGAATAAAACCTTCATTAATAACATCCGGACCTTCAGAAGTCAAATAAACATCGAATAAATAATCTCCTTTTCTATTGTAATATTTATGAAAATCTATAGTGAAAATGGCTGTTTTTATTTCATACCCATCAGAATAAGAATCTGCATAAAGTGATGGGCGTAAAGGAATAATAATTTTACCAACTTGATTTTTTACCCCCAGTAAACTATCCTTTTCAACATAATATAAAAGTTTTTCAGTTTGCGCAAAACTAAACAAGCCGGTTATAATTAGAAGTGAAGTAAATATTTTTTTCATTCAAAAAAGACTTTTAAAATAGAAAGCGAAAGTAATACCAGGATCTATTGTATTCAAAAGTACTTAAAATTCTAAAGACTTTATTAGTACTTTTGAATTCGATTTATTTTATACAATTTCATGAAAAGACTAATAAGCGTTGTCGTTGTAATTTTTATTTTTATTTCTGGTTCAGCGCAGGAAAAATATGGAAATCCCGAAGTAGACCCGATACAAATTCAAAGTAAATTTTCGGATTGGTGGGCGTATCAGAATAAAAAAATAATGCTATCCAGAGATTTTACGGCGCTTGATTCTTTTTCTAATCAAATCACAAAAGAAGCTTTTCTGGAAGAACTTACAAAAGGGAATTTTATTCCAATTCGTTTGCTTTCAGAAGGAGATATTTACAATTATAAATTGTTTAAAATTGAACCTGATTCTGATACCAGTATTAAAGCCACAATTGCTCAGGAAGCTTTTGATGCGGAGAAGAATTTCAAAATGGAAGGAACCGTTTTTCCTAAGTTTTCTTTTAAAGATTTAAATGGAAATCTAGTGTCAAATGAGACGATGAAAGGCAAAATAATTGTCATTAAATGTTGGTACATTCATTGTGCTGCCTGTATCAAAGAATTTCCGCATGTTAACGAATTGGTTTCAAAATATAAAAACCGTAAAGACATCCTTTTTGTGAGTCTGGCAGAAGACAATCCACAACAATTAAAAACATTTTTAGCGAAAAGACCTTTGTCCTATTCCGTGATTCCGAATTTGAAAGGATATATGAATGAGACACTGCAGTTGAATGCCTTTCCAACACATTTTATCCTCGATAAAGAAGGGGTGATCAAAAAAGTAGTATCTAATTTTGAAAGTTTAGAAGTTGCTTTGGCTAAAGAAAGTAAACTGTAGTTTTTTTTGAACCATATAAGTTTTTTAGTAAATATAAGTTTAGCTTAAAAACGCAAAGAATTAGAAATAAAACTTTGCGATTCTGCGCCTTTGCGTGAAAATTTTGTCGCGAGGAGTTCGTACGGGTGTTGTTTTTGCTCGCGAGGACGCAAAGTCGCAAAGTTTTTTAAGAGGGTTTTACGACTTCAATTAGTTTGGACCTCCTATGTGAGAGATAAAATTAAGCTATACGACCAGCTTAAAATGTACTCATATCACTTATACGGTTTAAAAATATAGGCGTATAAGTTTCTTTGCAGCTCTGAACCTTTTTCCTTACTTTTGCACCAAATTAATTAAAAAGACATTCATGTTAACAGTCAATAATTTATCAGTTCAGTTTGGCAAACGAATTTTGTTTGACGAAGTAAATACTACTTTCACGCACGGAAATATTTACGGCGTTATTGGAGCCAATGGTGCTGGGAAATCTACTTTTCTTAAAATCATTTCAGGTGATATCGATCCAACTTCAGGCCATATTCATTTAGAGCCGGGAAAACGTATGTCGGTTTTAAATCAGAACCACAACATGTTCGACGAGCATACCGTTTTAGAAACCGTTTTGATGGGAAATAAAGTATTGTATGCTGTTAAGAAAGAAATGGATGAACTTTATTTAGACTACAACGATAAAAACGCTGATAGAATAGGGGAACTTCAGGTTCAGTTTGAAGAAATGAACGGTTGGAATGCCGATTCTGATGCTGCGTCGATGTTGTCTAACTTAGGAATCAACGAAGAACATCACTATACTTTGATGTCTGATATGGAGGGAAAAATGAAAGTACGTGTGCTTTTGGCACAAGCGCTTTTCGGTAATCCTGATGTATTGATTATGGATGAGCCTACCAACGATTTGGACTTTGAAACAATCGCCTGGTTAGAAAACTTTTTGGCGAACTATGAAAATACAGTAATTGTAGTATCTCACGACCGTCACTTTTTAGATGCGGTTTGTACTCATATTTCTGATATTGATTTTGGAAAAATAAACCATTATTCAGGTAACTATACCTTCTGGTACGAGTCTAGCCAATTGGCTGCGAAACAACGTGCACAGCAAAACAAAAAAGCAGAAGAAAAGAAACAGGAATTAGAAGAATTTATTCGTCGTTTTAGCGCCAACGTAGCAAAATCTAAACAAGCTACTTCTCGTAAAAAAATGATCAGTAAATTGAATATTTCAGAAATCAAACCTTCCAGCCGTCGTTATCCTGCTATTATATTTGATCAGGATCGTGAAGCAGGAGATCAGATCTTGAATGTTGAAAATTTAAGCGCTTCTGTAGATGGAGAGCTGTTGTTTAAAGATGTTGATCTGAACATGGCGAAAGGCGATAAAATCGTTCTTTTCTCTAAAGATTCGCGTGCAACTACTGCTTTTTACGAAATTTTAAACAACCAACAAAAAGCAGATTCAGGAACTTTTGACTGGGGAATTACAACCAACCAAGCTTACTTACCGGCAGAGAATCACTCGTTTTTTGAAAATGATTTGAGTTTGGTAGACTGGTTACGCCAATACGCCAAAACAGAGGAAGAGCGTGATGAGGTATTTATTAGAGGGTTTTTAGGGAAAATGATTTTTTCAGGAGAAGAAGCTTTAAAAACAAGCCGTGTTTTATCAGGAGGAGAAAAAGTACGTTGTATGTTGTCGAGAATGATGATGGAACGCGCTAATATTCTGATGTTGGACGAACCAACAAATCACTTGGATTTGGAGTCTATTACCGCTTTTAATAACTCATTAAAAAACTTTAAAGGTTCTGTGATTTTTACAACACATGACCACGAGTTTGCACAAACTGTTGGTAACAGAGTAGTAGAACTTACACCAAATGGTGTTATTGATCGCTACATGACTTTTGATGAGTATCTTGATGATGAGAAAATTCAGGAACAAAGAAAAAAGATGTACAATCTGTAATTAAAATTAGAGGTAGTCTTGAAAAAAGAATAACTCTTTAGTATAAAAAGAAAAAACCTGTTCAATGACTGAACAGGTTTTTTTTATGCTTATTTTCTGCCAAGAAATTTACTGATTAAAAAAACAATTAGGGCAATGATAAAGATAACAAGGAAAATACCAAAACCCATTCCTGCTTTAAAAATATCTCCAATAACTTCACAGCTTGTAAGTGTTACCGGTATAACGAATAACAGTAACAATTTTAGTGTTTTATTTTGCATGATTTTATGATTTTAATGCTATAAAAAAAGCAGTTATTATACTATTGTGAAGTTACTGGCTACCATGGGATTAGGTGTTATATAATTTGCTGAAATTGTTTTATTATTTAATTTCTATTATTTGTAAAACTAAATTGAGAATAATTAAAAATTAGACCTTTAAACGCTTGATAATTGAGGATTTAGATTGTATATTTTTGATAAAATACAATTATTTTTGAGAGATATACATTAATCAAAAACCTTATAAATCCTATGTCAGAAAACGCTTTTAGTTTAAAATCACCTCGTATAGAAGTGATTGATGCCTTACGTGGTTTAGCCATCATGGCTATTATGTTACTTCACAATTTAGAACACTTTGATTTTTATCATTTACCCGAGTATTTACCTGAACCGATAAAAGTATTAGATAAGATTATCTGGGATACTTTGTTCTTTCTTTTTGCAGGAAAATCGTATGCCATTTTCTCCCTTTTGTTCGGATTTAGTTTTTTTATTCAGAGAGACAATCAGCTTAAAAAAGGAAATGATTTTAGAGCTAGATTTGTTTGGAGACTTGCCATATTGTTCGTTTTTGGACTTGTAAATACAATCTTTTTTTCGGGAGATATATTAATGATGTATGCTGTTCTGGGATTGATTCTGATTCCGGTTTGCAATCTAAAAACGAAGTATGTGTTGCTAATAGCCACTTTTTTACTGACATTGCCTTTAGAATGGTTTAACTTTTTTAATATTCTTTTTAACCCGAACTATATTCTTCCTGCTAATATGTCAAATGCTTATTATGGTGATATGTATACTTATTTAAGAGAAGGCTCTTTTGCGGATCACGCAGTAGGGAATGTAACAATAGGAAGATGGGCTTCGGTCTTCTGGTCCTGGGAAAATGGAAGATTCTTTCAGGCACCGGCTCTGTTTATGTTTGGGATGGTAGTAGGAAGAAAACAACTTTTTGCAGCTACACCGGAGAATAATGCATTTTGGAAAAAAGCCTTGGTGTATGCTTCATTGTTATTTATTCCTCTTTTTGCATTCAAAACCTTTTTACCGGATTTAATTGTTAATAAAGATTTAGTAAACAGTTTGTTGATCATTTTTACTTCGTGGTCAAATGTTAGTTTTATGGTTGTTTTGGTGAGCTCATTTGTATTGTTGTATCAAAAAGAAGCGGTGAATAAGATTCTTATAAAATTGATTCCTTTTGGGAAAATGAGTTTGACAAGTTACTTTTCACAATCTATTATGGGGTCTCTTATTTACTATCGTTTCGGATTAGGGCTTTATCAATATACAGGGGCAACATTTGGTTTGTTAATCGGTATCGCTTTATTTCTGTTGCAGTTAGGATTTTGTACCTGGTGGCTCAAGACGCACAAGCAAGGACCATTAGAGGCACTTTGGCATAAATTAACCTGGATTTCTTTTGCAAAAGAAGAAAAGACCGTCGCTGTATAAATTATTTGTTTGAAAGTTGAAATACGGATAAGCAGATTTTCTAAGAGGAAAGCGCAGATAAAATTACTTTTTATCTGCGCTTTTGCTTTATGGAAACTATCGCGCCGGTGTTTCTTTATGTTACTCAAGTCGCTACTTGTAAAATGTAAAATGTAAAATGTAAAATGTAGATTGTGAAATGTGAAATGTGAGATGTGAGATGTGAGATGTGAGATGTGAGATGTGAGTCTGAAAAATTATCCGTTTTTTATAACAACTTAATTTCAATGAATAGAATGCCTGCGAAAGTAAAAAACAATGCGGATTTGTATTTCATTGCTTTAATATCTTACTTAGGAATCGAACATGCAGTCACGTTTGTTTAATGTACTTCTGCAATTCCTATAAACTCTATTACCTTCTGTCTTTATTTTGTAAAACAAAGCTATAAGATAAAACATGTCAAATTTCACAATCTACATTTTACATCTCACAAGTATCAACCTGAATTATGCTATGATATTCCTGACTTATAGTATTAACTTTACAATCTTTACAATAAGGAAAGGTAAAAATAAAAGTAGGGTAATGTTGTCTTAAACTTATTTGTATTTGGAGCGAATACTTTTGTGTCGTTTAAACAACACAAACCAAACTTATGAAAAAACTTTATTTTTTACTACTATTTTTAGGGATAGGTTTAGCTTCACGGGCACAAACACTATTCCCTTATTTGCAAAATGCAACACCAACCTCTATTTATGTGAACTGGAAAACAAGCAGCAATCCGGAATCTATTGTAGAATACGGAACAGCAGCATCCAGTCTTAATGTTACGGTTACCGGTAATACCAATGTCTTTACAGATTCAGGTTATCCGGGAAATTATTTTTACCACAGTGTAAAACTGACGAATCTTTCGCCTAACACTAAATATTATTACAGAATAAAAACCGGAGCCGACGTGTCTTCGGTTTATTCTTTTAAAACCCTGCCTAATCCGGGACAAGCGGCAACTAAAGATGGGCATATTCGCTTTTTGATTATGGGAGATAACCAATTGAAAGCAGTACCGCGTTATGATTCTTTAGTATCGGCAGCCAAAAGAAAAATTAGGCAAAAATGGGGAGCTGCTTTATCTCCGGATGACAATATCGCCATGACTTTTATGGTAGGCGATCAGGTTGACGTAGGTACCTTAGACCACTATGAGAATGTTCATTTTAAAAAGAACAGAGGTTTGTCAGGGAATGTGCCTATCCAAACGACCGTAGGAAACCACGAGACCTATGGAACGCTTGGAATGAATTCGTATTACGATCATTTTTACATCAGTGAGCTTTCTTATAAAGGAATTTCATCAGGAACAGAGAATTATTATGCACAACAAGCAGGAAATGTATTGTTTATTAGTTTAAGTTCCGAACATACCGGAGCGGCCCAATTAACGTGGTTGCAACAAGTTCTTGCCGCAGCAAATAACGATAACACAGTAGAGTGGATCTTTTCGTTAAGCCACAGACCATATCAGGCAGAGCAGTATGTGGGTGATATTTCGACATGGGTTCGTAATACTGCGGTTCCTTTGTTGGTGACTTCTCCTAAATATGCAATGCATATCGGGGCGCATCATCATCTTTACCATAGAGGGCAGTTAAAAAACACACCTACTTATAATATTATTTCGGGAGGTACGGCCTGGGATCAATATTGGGGGTCATCTACTGAGCAGGATTTTGATGATGTGCAAAAAACAATATGCAATTGGATTTATCAAATTGTAGATATCGATGTGGTAAACAAAAAAATGGATATTGAAAGTTATTCCATCGGAAGCGTTGATAAATGGAAGAACAACCAACTAATGGATGAATTTCACCGATATAAAAACAAAGTTGCTCCGGCAAAACCATCTATCACCAATACGTTTTCCGGAAATGTCACATTGCCTGTAACGGTTACGGGATCGGCATATAGTACTACAACAAATGAGTTGTTGAATACCAGTCAGTTTTTGATTTCACAAACACCGACATTTGACATCGTTAAAAAAGAAGTGTACCGCGATTTCGAAAATTTATATGGAAAATATGGTACTCAAAAAGATTCTACTGTTAATATAAATCTGGGAGTGGATATTACCAAAATGAATTTGGCTGCTAACTCGTTACCAAACGGGAAGTATTATGTGAAATTAAGATACAGAGACCGTAATCTCGAATGGTCACCGTGGAGTGATGTACAGACATTTACTGTGACAGGTAGTACAACGGTAAATACAGAGATCATTACCGATGCTTTGACGTATGCACAAAACGCACCTATTAAAGTTAATTTTACAGACGCTCCGGCCAGTACATCAACTTGGGTAGGATTGTACAAAGAAGGGCAGACACCGGGAGCATCATCACCATCTCAGACTTGGCAATATACAGATGGAAACCCAAGTGGGTTCATAAATTTTCCAAAAGGACTAGCAAATAAAGGACGTTATTATGCTGTTATATTTTCAAACGGAGGATACACAGAAATTGCCCCTAGAAAATATTTTTATGTTGGACCGGTTCCGGTACTGACTACTGATAAAACAGAGTATTCCGTTGGAGCTCCCGTAGTAGTAAATTATAGTAACGGGCCGGAACTAGCAAAAGACTGGATTGGAATATACAAGATGGGAGTTAATCCGGGGTCAGGAGTTGCTTCTTCAAGTTGGCAGTATGTTACAACGGCTACGGGAACTAAGTCGTTCACGAATTTGCCGAAAGGATATTATTATGCCGAGTATTATTTGCAAGATAGTTTTAATGCGATTGGCAATAAAGTATACTTTAAAATTGGAGCTGTTGTTACTGAGTTATGGATCAATAAACCGGTGTATGAGCTTGGTGAACAAATCACCGCTTCATGGACAGATGCTCCGGGAATAGTAAAAGACTGGTTAGGAATTTATCATGATGGCGATAATCCAAACAGTAAACCATTGGTGAGTTATACTTATTTTGAGGGGCTTTCTGAGGGAACTAAAAACATTGTAGCTCCTGAATTGCCGACAGAAAAAGGAAAATATTTTCTGGTAATGTTTACCAATGATTCTTATAACGAAGTGTCAAACAGAGTCTCTTTTGAAGTACTGGGGCACTCTTTGGGAAATGACAAATTTAAAATTGATAATGGTTTAAAAGTGTACCCAAATCCTATGGGGAGTAATAAAGAAACTTTTATCCAATCGGAATACCCTATTGACGAAATAGAAATCTATAACATGGAAGGAAAGTTATTGTATGCTACAAAAAATGTAAACAACAATCAGTTTTCTTTAATCAATCAGGATTTACCAAAAGGAGTTTATATTCTAAAGATCCATTCGCGCAAATTGTTTACAGCGAAGTTGGTTGTAGAATAAGTAGATTTTAGATAAAGATTTTAAGTTGAGAAGCCTCTGTAATTGCAGGGGCTTTGCTCTGTAAAGAGTTCTAATGAAAAGCTGCACAAATGCCGGGACATTTATATAACTTTTCATTAAGACACTTCGTTGAGGAGGACTTAGTATTGTTTGTTGTCTTGCTAATTTTAGCAAGTTGTAGGCGTATAAAACACAATGTATTTTTCAATCACCTTATTGGTTTTACTATTCTTAGCTTTAATTTTGTAAACGTATTTGGTTAGAAAAAAGTTAAAGAGTGATTCGTCAACCGATTCAAAATCCTTGAGCTCATTGGACCATTCAGGTCCGCAATGTTTTTCTACGACAAGTTTTAATTCTTCAATAGTAAAGTTTATTGGATAATCATTCTTTTCTTCAATAGTTTCAAATTTTAAATTTTCTTTGTCAATTTTAAGCTTGCTCCAGTTTGAAGTATAACTTTTCCAGTCGTCTAAAACGCAAAATGAACTTTCCACATCTTGTTTTGTATTTACTCCTATTTTTATTTCATATTGTCCATATAATTCTATTTCATCAAATGCAGTTTCTTTAATTTTAAATGATTTTTCAACCATATAACCTGGATAAAGATCAAAGAAAACAGTATCTTGTTTAGTTTCATATATCCTGTCATTAAAATATTTATCCCTCCAACTCATATCATTATCCTGTACCGAAATAGTTAAATCAGGGAATTTTATTTGAATATAGTCATTTGAATTATTTGCAATTTCTTTTTTTGTTGATGCTAAGTTTTCTTTCTTTTCGATGGAAACTTTTTTATTATTTGATTTTGTTGTTTTCTCACAAGAAAATAACAGGAGACATAGTATTACTATTTTGAGCGTAATTTTCATATTGAATATAAGGTTGAGGTATGAATTACTTATAAGGAATAAAACTAAGTATAAAAATGGAAAGAATTTATCAAATTTAAAATTTCCAAGAAAAAAAATATACGCAAAGTTAACAGACATTTGCCGGCGACTTTGATGGAACACTATATAAGAATGTAGTATTTTGGCTTAGTATAGAAAGATGAAGATGCAATTTAAATACAATTGCAAATCATAATTTTATTTTTCAAATAATCCAAACAACAGTTTAATAAAATTATTGTACTTTTGCCCAACCAAACATTACACTTTACTATGAGCCAAAAAGTATTACTTAATTCAAAAGAAGTTACTATCATACTCCATCGTTTGGCTTGTCAGTTGATTGAAAAACACTTAGACTTTTCGGATACTATTTTGGTAGGGATTCAACCAAGAGGTGTTTTCCTGGCAGAACGTCTGAAACAAATACTAGAAAACGAATATAAAACACCCGAAATTCCTTTGGGGTATTTAGATATCACTTTCTTTAGAGACGATTTCCGCAGAACTGATAAACCGCTTGAAGCCAATAAAACACAAATTAATTTTATAGTCGAAAACAAGAAAGTCATTTTTATAGATGATGTTTTGTTTACCGGACGCAGTATACGTGCGGCTTTAACTGCGATTCAGTCTTTTGGAAGACCATCGGAAATTGAGTTGTTAGTGTTGATCGACAGGCGTTTTAGTCGAAATTTACCTATTCAACCCGATTATCGAGGTCGTCAGGTAGACGCTATTAATGATGAAAAAGTAAAAGTAAGCTGGAAAGAAAATGAGGGAGAAGATGTTGTTCATTTAATAACGAGCTAGTTTATTCTTCATTATAAAAAGTACAATTAAAAAAATATAATCGAAACAAAATGAAAGAATTAAGCGTAAATCATTTATTAGGAATTAAATACATCAATGAGAATGATATTAACCTAATTTTTGAAACTGCCGATCATTTTAAAGAAGTCATCAACAGGCCAATTAAAAAAGTTCCTTCGTTACGAGATATTACCATTGCCAACATCTTTTTTGAAAACAGTACCAGAACCAAGCTTTCTTTTGAGTTGGCTCAAAAACGATTATCAGCCGATGTAATTAGTTTTTCTGCAGCCCAGTCTTCTGTAAAAAAAGGAGAAACACTGATTGATACTGTAAATAATATCCTTTCGATGAAAGTAGATATGGTAGTAATGCGCCACTCCAATCCCGGAGCGGCTTATTTTTTATCTAAAAACGTCAAAGCAAGTATTGTAAATGCCGGAGACGGAGCACACGAACACCCAACGCAGGCTTTATTGGACAGCTACTCCATCAGAGAAAAATTGGGAGATGTTGCCGGAAAAAAAGTAGTTATTGTCGGTGATGTATTGCACTCACGAGTGGCATTATCTAACATATATGCTTTGCAGATGCAAGGTGCTGAGGTAAAAGTTTGCGGACCAAAAACACTTATTCCAAGATATATTGAATCGCTTGGTGTAACCGTCGAACCCAATTTGAGAAAAGCATTAGAATGGTGTGATGTTGCCAATATGTTGCGTGTACAAAACGAACGTATGGATGTCAATTTTTTCCCTTCGACAAGAGAATATGCACAACAATACGGAGTGGATAAACCTTTGTTGGATTCGCTAAGTAAAGAAATTGTCATTATGCACCCGGGTCCGATAAATAGGGGAGTGGAGATAACAAGTGAAGTGGCAGATTCCAACCAATCTGTAATTTTAAATCAGGTGGAGAATGGTGTTGCAATCAGAATGGCGGTAATCTATCTTTTGGCATCTAAGATTCAATAGTTAGATTAAACAAATGTGATATTGATCATAGCCGAATTGCTATATTGAGCGAAGCCGAAATATCAAGCTGAGCAAAGTCAAAGTTGTCAAATTGTACAAAGTCAAAACTGTCAAACTTAGCAAAGTTAAAGCTGTCATATTGAGAGAAGCTGAATTGTCAAACTGAGCGAAGCCGAAGTTGTCATATTTGAGTGTAGCCGAAATAACATAACTAAAAAAAACTTTGTACCTTAGCTCTCAAAATTAGTATTGTATCATATAAGCCTTTATAAATTTTAAAATGAAAGTAGATCAAAAAGGACATACCGTTACGATTAAAGACACTCAGGGAGATTTTAATTCTTTCCTGGAAAAAGTAACGCAACAATTTAAAACCTTTGAAAAACAAAATATTATAATTGATCTGACATCAGATACTACATTATCTGAAAAAGACCTAAAGCTATTTTTACCACTTTCCAAGCAACAAAAAAAAGCTAAAAAATCATTTGTAATTGTAGTTTCTGATCTTGACTTTAATGCGATTTCTGATAAGTTAATTGTCGTTCCTTCTCTTTTGGAAGCCCACGATATTATCGAAATGGAAGAAATAGAAAGAGACTTAGGGTTTTAAATTTTAGATTGCAGATTTTAGATTTAATTAGGATAAATTTTAAATTTGAGAACTGTTTAATCTATAGTGATATTTTCGAAATAAAACCGGACTTGAGATTTTAGATTTAATTTTGAATGAGTTTATGTGAGCGTATTGCATTAATCTAAAATCTGCAATCTACAATCTAAAATCAAGAATGAAATTAACGATACTAGGCTGTTATGCAGCTACTCCAAGAACAATTACGAACCCTACTTCGCAGGTTTTAGAAATTAAAAACAGAATGTTTTTAATTGATTGTGGAGAAGGAACTCAGGTTCAACTGCGCAAGAATAAAATCAAATTCTCAAAAATTAACCACATCTTTATTTCGCATTTACATGGCGATCACTTTTTTGGATTAATTGGTACTATTTCTACTTTTGCGCTTTTAGGGCGTACAACCGATTTGCATATTTACGGACCAAAAGGGATCAAAGAAATTATCACTTTACAACTAAGGCTTTCGAATTCATGGACAACGTATGAATTGTTTTTTCATGAATTAGAGTCAAAAGAAAGCGAAGTTATTTTTGAAGATCAAAAGGTGATCGTAAAAACGATTCCGTTAAAACACAGAGTGTATACCAACGGATTTTTATTTCAGGAAAAACCAGGAGACAGAAAACTAAATGTCGATGCGGTTCAAAACTATAATATTGATACTTGTTACTATCAGAAAATAAAAGGTGGCGGAAATGTCACTTTAGATGATGGGACTGTTATAGAGAACGAAAAACTGTCGTTTGATCCGATTCCGTCAATGAGTTATGCGTTCTGTTCGGACACTGGGTATCATGAAGCGGTGATTCCGTTAATAGAAAATGTTGATGTTTTGTATCATGAATCTACTTTTTTGGATTCAGAAGAAGGCTTAGCGCAAAAAACACTTCATTCTACCGCAAAAGAAGCGGCAACAATTGCCCTGAAAGCCAATGTTAAACAGTTGGTCTTAGGGCACTATTCTACGCGTTATGGCGATATAACTGTTTTTAAAGAAGAAGCAGAAACCATATTTCCGAATGTATTGCTAGCAGATGACGGCAGAAGTTTTGAGTTTTAACTTGAAGAGTCTAAGCTGCTGAGGTGCTAAGATTCTAAGATTAAAAAATCTACAATCTACAATCTACAATCTAAAATCTAAAATTTTTTAAATATGAATGATTTAAGTAATTATAGAAAATCTTACGAAAAAAGCGAATTGCTTGAAAGTAGTATACCCGAAGATCCGATTAATCTTTTTAACCGATGGTTTCATGAAGTGGAAGATTTTGGAGCCAGTGGGGAGGTTAATGCTATGACTGTTTCTACAATTGGTTTAGATGGCTTTCCGAAATCGAGAGTTGTTTTATTAAAGAAATTTTCTGAGGAAGGCTTTATTTTTTATACCAATTACAATTCCGAAAAAGGGAAGGCTATTGCTGCGAATCCGAATGTTTGTTTGTCTTTTTTCTGGCAAGAGATGGAGCGACAGGTGATCATAAAAGGAATTGCCCAAAAAACATCTGAAAGCATTTCTGATAACTATTTTGATTCCCGACCGGACGGAAGTAAGTTAGGTGCGATTGTTTCGAACCAAAGCGAAGTAATTCCATCCAGAATATTTTTGGAAGAAAATCTAAAAAAACTGGAGGAAGAATTTGAAGGAAAACCAATTCCAAGACCTAAAAATTGGGGAGGATTTTTAGTGACTCCATTAGAAGTAGAATTTTGGCAAGGAAGACCAAACAGATTACACGACAGGATTCGATACAAAAGCCAGTCGGATTTTTCTTGGAAAATAGAAAGGCTTTCTTCTTAGTGTAAGAAAATTACATAAAATAAATAATACTACGTGTATTTCATCGATTATTTTTGCGTTTTAGCGGTATTTTGAATAAGTTTACTCTGTAAAGTGATAACTATATTATTAAAATAATTTTAAAGGATTTGCCCCAACATCTACTTTAAAACGCTAAAATGCTGATGACTATGAAAAAGATTATGCGCGGCATGATGTTCGTTGTGATACTGATCACAATGAGCTCATGTTCTGCTGACACCGCTGAAGGGAATGGAGATAGTTCTGCTACGGATGAGGCTCTTAGTACGATCCACACTTATAGTAATTCTGAATTAGAATTAATGCAAGTCATAAACAATTACCGTGTAAGTGTTGGTTTAAATGCATTAGAAAAAGTAAATTATATTTCTAATAAATGTGAAGATCATAATAAATATATGATTGCAAACAATGTGGCTGATCATAATGATTTTGTTTCAAGGTCGGAAAGTATTATAAAAGTACTGGCAGCGAAAAATGTGGGAGAGAATGTGGCTCGTAACTACAGATCTTCTGAGGCTGTTCTCAAAGCCTGGTTGGATAGTCCGGGACACAAAAAAAATATAGAAGGAAATTATACCCACTTTGGGATTTCTGTTGAGACAGATCCTGTAACAGGATATAAATATTATACCAATATATTCGCGAGAATATAAAACGTAATGAGTTAGTTTAGTTAGTCGTTGTAGCTTTAAGGGTTGCAGCGACTTTTTTTGTTTGGGATTGCAAAGAGGATTGTTTTGCGCAATCTTGTCATTCCGAAGAATGAGGAATCACACTAGTAGCTCGACAAAGCTTAGCAACATGCTGCAGGGATTCTCGAATGCGATTCCTCCTTTTTTTGCGCAATCTTGTCATTCCGAAGAATGAGGAATCACACTAGTAGCTCGACAAAGATTAGCAACATGCTGCATGGATTCTCGAATACGATTTCTCCTTCGTTGGAATTGGCAATATTATGTAAATAGGTGTTCGTATTTAAAATATATTAATTTCTACTTCAATTAAATCTGACAGGTTTTTAAAACCTGTCAGATTTGTGGTTTAGGGTTGTCAGGAACGACATCAAACGTTGTGTTTATCATAGAAATCGGAATGACAAGATTGCGAATTTTTAAATAAAAAAAGCTGTCCACAATAGACAGCTTTTAAGAGTATGATCATCTTATTGTAATTTCAAATTACAAAGCCGTAATAATAAACTCACTTCGTCTGTTCTCTTGGTGCTCTGCTTCTGTACAAGGTACCCCATCCGCGCATTTGTTTACGAGTTCCGTTTCTCCGTATCCTCGGCCTGTTAGTCTATTTGCTGCAATACCATTTTGAATTAACCATCCAATAGTAGATTTCGCTCTGTGCTCCGATAAAACCTCATTGTATTTAAAGGTCGCACGGCTATCAGTATGCGAACGTATGTCAAGTTTCATCGTTGGATTATCATTTAATACGGCAAGTATTTTTTCAAGATCCAAAGCAGCCTCCGGTCGGATATTTGATTTATCTAAGTCAAAATAGATCATTTTTATACCAAAACATTTTCCTAAATCATCCCCCACGGTAACTTTACAGGTCGATTTGTCAAGGGCAATAGATAAGGTTGTTTTTCCGGTTGTTTTTTCAATAGTGACGCTAAGTTCTCTGGTAGTATAATCGGTTTTTTCGGCTCTTACATTATAGGTTTTACCACATTCGACAGGAAAACTATAGTATCCGGTAGCATCGGCGATTGCAGTACCCTCTACATCCATCTGATTGTTAAACAAAGTCACTTTTGCTCCCGGTAAAACAGCTCCGGTTTCGGCATCGGTGATGAGTCCGCTAAGCTCTTGTATACATTTTAGTCTTTTGGTTTCCAGAAATTTATAGATATCATCAGAACCTTGTCCTCCGTCTTTGTTCGAACTAAAGTACCCTTTTCTTGTGACAGGGTCAATGCTATAAGCAAAGTCATCTTTTGGAGAATTAATATCATTACCTAGGTTTTGAATGTTACGGATACTGCCGTCCTGTGCGATTTCACCAACAAAAACATCCAAACCACCAAGTCCGGGATGTCCGTCAGAGGCAAAGTAAATTTCATTTTCATTGGTGATATAAGGAAATGTCTCTTTTCCTTCGGTATTAATACTTTTTCCTAAATTTTCCGGTTTTCCGAAATCGCCATTACTGTTTATCGCTACTTTAAAAATATCAGATTGCCCTAATGTTCCGGGCATATCAGAGGCAAAATATAATGTTTTTTCATCGGGACTAAGTGCAGGATGAGCTGTACTGTAATGGTCACTGTCAAAAGACAATGGCGTTACATTGTCCCATTTGCCATTTTCAAGTGTGGCTTTGTATATTTTTACTAAAGTAATTTTGTTAGCATCTGTTCCTTTTTTTCCTGTTAGATAATTGTTTCTTGTAAAATAGATCGTTTTACCATCTTTTGTAAAGACCGGTGAAGATTCGTGAAATTTTGTATTTAAGGCATTTTTTATTTTCGATACTTTAACAGAATCAACATCCGCCATATAGATGTTTGTAAAATACTCGTTGGTCCATTTGTGTTTGCGTTGCGAAAAATTTCCGGTGTCTCTTGCCGAAGCGAAATATACTTTGTTATTGTGTACAAAAGTTCCATAATCGGAGTACTTGGAGTTAATACCGGCATTTTCAATGGTATAACGCCCGGAATTTGCTTTTATCTGGTCGAGATAGTTTATATCATTGGTATAAAGTTTACCTCTGCTGTCGTTTTTGAATTTGGAGTCAAATTCATCTAAAATTTTATTTGCTTTATCCAGCTGCCCGGTTGATTTTAAAGACTGGGCATATCTGTAATAATACTCCGCTTCAAGATTGGTATTCATGGCAAATAATTCACCATACCATTTTGCAGCACCTTCAAAAGCAGAATTAAAATAATAGGAGTTTCCAAGTTTTTTGAACATATCTTCAGACTTGTATCCTTTTTCGGCCACACGTTCATAAACCTTTATCGCATCGATATAAGCATATTGATCGTATTTTTTATCGCCGGAATTTACTTTCGATTGTTGCGCATAACTGTCAAATGAAAAGACAATACTAATTGTCAGACAAAGTAGGATATAATTTTTCATGATTGTCATTTTTAGAAGAAACGAGGAGTTGTCATTTTGCCTTTATTGGAGAAGAATTCATATCGTAAGAATATCTCATGCGATCCCGAATTGTAATTGTTTAATTTGGTGGTTTCCCGATCGTAACCATATCCAATGTACAAACCGTCTGTGACCTGAAATCCGACTATGGCGCTTAAAGAAGCACTCCATCGGTAAGCGACACCGGCCACAAATTTATCGTTGAACATAAAATTGGCCGAAACATCTACCTGTAAAGGGGCCCCCTGTACCATTTTAACAAGTGCAGCCGGTTTAAATTTAATGTATTGATACCGATCTAAATTAAAAACATAACCGGTCATAAAGTAATAGTTGATTTTATCTTTATAAATGGCAATATCATTATCATCATATCGATTGGTTTCAATAAAATTAGGAACCGATAAACCGACGTAAGCTCTGTCGGAATGCCAGTAGACCCCGGCACCGATATTAGGAGAGAATTTGCTGCTGAAATCCTGAAACTGCGGATCACCCTGATCCGCAGGATTTAGTTTATTGATGTCTAAATTGAATAAATTAGCAGTTCCCTTGATCCCAAACGAAATTTTGGACTCGGCTGAAACCTGAACACTATAGGAGAGATCTGCAGAGAGAGAATTTTCATTAGTAGGACCAATTTTGTCGTTGACAAACGAAAATCCAACCCCCAGATTACTGTTGTTTATAGGTGTGTTAACCGAAAGAGCACTGGTTTCAGGAGCGCCATCCAATCCAACCCATTGTGTACGATATAAACCGAAAATACTTAATACTCCTCGGGATCCCGCATAAGCCGGATTGATATTTATGGTGTTATACATGTATTGGGTATACTGCGCATCTTGTTGTGCATAACCGGCAATTACAGTAAACATTATGACGAAGGAAATTAATTTTGTTCTCATAGTAGATATTTATTATTTCAATTATTACTAATGATTTTTTTATCAATGTTTGTAATTCAAACCCGGTGAGTCTGTTTTTATCTTGATAAATACAGATAACCACTTTCTTTATGATTTTGAACTACATTATTTCCATCTAAAGATTTATAAGTGATGATGTAGAAATAAGTACCTGTTGGTAAACCATCAGATTGCTTAATAGTTGTTCTTCCTCTGGAAGTTCCGTCGAATGCATTGGTTGCATTATTGTAATTAGAGGTGTCAAATACTAATACTCCCCAACGATTGTATATTTCTACTGTATTTTCAGGATAACAGCTTGTCTGATCAATATTGTCAATTTGGAAATAATCATTTCTTCCATCGCCATTAGGAGAGAAGGCATTGTGTATCACCACATTTTGACAGGCCAATACACTACAATCATCGTTTATTTCCATCGTTAATACAATACTTCTCGGACAGGTTTCATCAGCAATTGCATATTCAAATGTATAACTGCCTACTGCCAATCCAAACGAATTAAGGATGTTACCCTGCAAAGCGTTACTGTTACCGGTATCGATCCAGGTTCCGGTTAGTGGCGTGTTTTCAGGTAGTAATGTATTTAAGTTAATTGGAGTAGAGTCTGATTTACAAGCTTTACCGGTTATACTAGTCACATCTTTTGGAAGCACTGTTATAGTAACAGTTGCTGTATCACATATATCAGGAATTGCTTTGATACAAATCTGATAGTTATAAGTATAGGTTCCCGCAGGAGTTAAACTTGATACTGTTACATTACCGGAAGCGTCAATTGTTATATTTGGATCCGTTTTTGCATTGTTGTTATTACCAGTGTCGCTTAACAATGTAAAGTTAACTAATTCTACTGTAGCTTTTACCTGACCAATTAAATCATTATCAAGAACATTACCCACTAATCCGAAAGTGTTGCAGCCAATATTAGAATATGTATCATCAGTGGCTATTATAGCCGGCGGAGCAACTATAGTTAGGGTCACAGTAGCTGTATCACAGTTATTGCTATTGTCAGCCTCACAGATTTGATAGACTAATGTTAAGGTACCAATAGGCGCATTTGGAAGTATGTTAATAGAACCATCTGAGTTTAATTGTAAGAACGCATTTGGCGTTACGGTTGTAATAGTAACATCTGATGGTTGTACAACCACTCCTTCGATCGTATCATTTGGCAATACATTCAGCACATTTGGAGTGATTTGATTTACACTTGGAAACGGACCGGCAGTATCATCATTGGCCACAATATCTCTAAGCATTTTGCAATTAACACCAAAATCAGCATCTAAATGAATCAAATCTTGTGGTGTTATGGTCACAATATAACTGCTTGGACTTGTTGTCTGACAAGCGTTATGTAATTGCGCCTGACTTAATTTTGAAGTAACTTTTTTATCTGCTGACGGAATAACTTTTACCAAACCGGTTGCTCCTAATGCTGTCGCAACCGCATCCAGATTAGCATCTCTTACCAGTTTAATCGTATAATCTCCATTAGGGTTTGCTGTTTCAGGTCGGTCTCTCCAATAACCTGATATACCTACAATTATTTCTTTATGATAACCGTTAGGGCCATCAATAATAACATTAGGGGTTAGTGCATTACCAAAGCCGCCTTCGTTTAGTTCTCCTACGTTTTGAGGGCCGGCAAAACTGCCATCCCCATTAAAGTCAATCCATTCCCATTTGCTGTAATCGATTGCTCCATTTCCATCAGGAATGTTTTTGGTTACAATTCCGTCGTTATTAGCATCATACCATTCGTCCTGAATGCCGTTGCCGTTGGTATCGTACCAAACATAGTCTCCCAAAACAGGTAACGTTGATGATCCGTATTCGAAATTATGTACTTGGAATTTACATTCTTCAAGAGTGGTATAGAACAAACTTGAATCTATAGGATACAACTGTTGTACGCTACCTAAATTGGCATCCTGAACCTGAACCAGATAACTTCCAACAGGCACGCCTGTGAAGTTGTAGATACCATCGGCACCGGTGATGCGCAATAAAATAGGACCCGTTGTGGTACCTTGTGGAATTAATGTCACCGGTACATTGGCAATAGGCGTATTGGTATCAACGTTAATAATTTGTCCGGATATTTTTACTTTGTAGTCCGGTTGTGTTATGACAACGGTAGCAGTAGCCGTACAAGTCTGATTTTCATTGTTTACAGGCGAAGTAGCTGTCAAAGTATAGGTACCGGCCGGTAAGTTTGTATTTCCAACAATTTCATTGTTTTGATTTCTAATGACAACTGTAGCACCAGGGCTGCTGGTTATCGCAATAGCACCATCGGCAGCACCAAGACAAGTGGCGTTTGTAGCTATTCCGCTTACAGACACTTTATTTTCGACAGTAAAGGTTTGTACCAATTCTGTTTTATTACCTGCGCAATCTGTAAGGGTATAAGTTCTTGTTAGAATATAGGCGCTTCCCTCACAACCACTTCCTCCATTATGGGTGTCCGTAATGGTGATTGTGACGTTTGAATCACAATTGTCAGAAACATTCGTAACATCCTGTGGATTACCAGTTGGAATACTAACAATACTTTCTAATCCGGTAACATCAGCAGGAACAGTTCCCGTAGGCGCTGTGGTATCTCTCACGGTTATAATTTGTACATAAGAGGTAGTGTTGCCGGAGCAATCCGTTGCGGTCCAGGTGCGAGTTAAAGTATAATTTGAATTACATTGATTTTGAATATCACTTTTTGTTTCAGAGAAAACAACCGGTAAATCTAAAGTACAATCATCTGACACTACTAGTTGAGCAGGGGCTGGAACGGCATCACAAGAGACAGTGGCATCTTTAGGAAGATCTCCGGCAAATACCGGTTTACTGGTATCTTCGATAGTGATCACTTGAGTGAAAGTTTCAGAAGCATTACCACAATCATCGGTAACAGTCCAGGTATTGGTTATAGTTCCTGCATTGGCGCAACCCTCAGAGGCTACAAAAGTACCGCTGGTTTTCACAATATTCGAAACATCACCATCACAAGAATCCGTCGCAACAGGGAATTGTGCTTGCGCCGTAGCCAAAGCTTGTGTATCGCTACATTGAACAGTTGTATTTAATGTTCCGGCTTGAGTGGTCCAGGTTGGAGCTGAAGTATCTTCGATAGTAATTATTTGTGTGAAAGTCTCAGAGGCATTACCACAATCATCGGTAACAGTCCAGGTATTGGTGTACGTTCCTGCATTGGCACAACCCTCAGAGGCTACAAAAGCACCGCTTACTTTTACAATGTTGGTAACATCAGTATCGCAGGCATCGGCAGCAACAGGGAATTGTGCTTGCGCTGTAGCCAAAGCTTGAGTATCGCTACACTGAACAGTTACGTTTAATGTTCCTGTTTGTGTTGTCCAGGTTGGAGCTGTAGTGTCTTCGATAGTAATTATTTGTGTGAAAGTATCAGAAGCATTACCACAATCATCGGTAACAGTCCAGGTATTGGTGTAAGTTCCAGAATTAGAACAACCCTCGGAAGCCACAAAAGCACCGCTCACTTTTACAATGTTGGTAACATCAGTATCACAGGCATCAGCAGCAACTGGGAATTGTGCCTGAGCAGTAGCCAAAGCTTGTGCATCACTACATTGAACGGTAGTATTTAATGTTTCGGCCTGAGTGGTCCAGGTTGGAGCAGTAGTGTCTTCGATGGTAATTATTTGTGTGAAAGTATCAGAAGCATTACCACAATCATCGGTAACAGTCCAGGTATTGGTATACGTTCCGGCATTACTACAACCCTCAGAGGCTACAAAAGCACCGCTCACTTTTACAATGTTGGTAACATCAGTATCACAGGCATCAGTTGCAACGGGGAATTGTGCTTGAGCAGTAGCTAAAGCTTGAGTATCGCTACATTGAACGGTAGTATTTAATGTTCCGGCTTGAGTGGTCCAAGTTGGAGCCGTGGTATCTTCGATAGTAATTACTTGTGTAAAAGTCTCAGAAACATTACCACAATCATCGGTAACAGTCCAAGTATTGGTATACGTTCCTGCATTGGCACAACCCTCAGAGGCTACAAAAGCACCGCTGGTTTTCACGATATTCGAAACATCACCATCACAAGAATCAGTAGCAACAGGGAATTGTGCCTGAGCATTAGCTAGAGCTGTTGCATCACTACATTGAACGGTAGTATTTAATGTTTCGGCCTGAGTTGTCCATGTCGGAGCTGAAGTATCTTCGATAGTAATTATTTGTGTGAAAGTATCAGAAGCATTACCACAATCATCGGTAACAGTCCAGGTATTGGTATAAGTTCCAGAGTTAGCGCAACCTTCAGAGGCTACGAAAGCACCGCTGGTTTTCACGATATTCGAAACATCACCATCACAAGAATCGGTTGCAACAGGGAATTGTGCCTGAGCATTAGCCAAAGCTGTTGCATCGCTACATTGAACAGTTGCGTTTAATGTTCCGGCTTGAGTGGTCCAAGTTGGAGCTGATGTATCTTCTATTGTAATTACTTGAATAAAGGCATCCGTTACGTTTCCACAATCGTCTTTGGCAATCCAGGAGTTGGTATAAGTTCCTGCATTGGCANCAACCTTCAGAGGCAATAAAAGCACCCTCAGTTTTGGTGTAGGTCACAAAGGAACAATTTGCTGTTGCTGCCGGTGCTTGACTTTGAGCAGTTGCTAATCCTGCAGTATCACTACATTGTACAGTTGTGTTTAAAGCTCCTGGCTGAGTAATCCAAGTTGGAATTGCAGTATCTTGAACTGTAATTACCTGAGTAAAGACAGTTGACGTATTATTACAAATATCATTTGCGGTCCAAGTGTTGGTATAAGTACCGGTACTTCCACAACTTCCTTTTTGTAATAGCCCGGTTACTTTAGTATAAGTTACGGTTCCATCACAATTATCGGTTGCAATTGGAGCTTGATTTTGAGCGTTTGTCAATCCTTCAGTATCACTACATTGTAAAGTAACATCTAATGTTCCGGCCTGAGTGGTCCATGTTGGAGCAGTAGTATCTTCGATAGTAATTACTTGCGTGAAAGTCTCAGAAGCATTCCCACAATCATCGGTAACAGTCCAGGTATTGGTGTAAGTTCCAGAATTGCCACAACCCTCGGAAGCTACAAAAGCACCGCTGGTTTTCACAATATTTGAAACATCAGTATCGCAAGAATCCGTTGCAATAGGGAATTGTGCTTGTGCAGTAGCTAAAGCAGTTGCATCACTACATTGAACAGTTGCGTTTAATGTTCCGGCCTGAGTTGTCCAGGTTGGAGCTGTAGTGTCTTCTATAGTAATTACTTGCGTGAAAGTTTCAGAAGCATTCCCACAATCATCGGTAACAGTCCAGGTATTGGTATACGTTCCTGCATTGGCACAACCTTGAGAAGCTACAAAAGCACCGCTTACTTTTACAATATTGGTAACATCAGTATCGCATGCATCGGCAGCAACAGGGAATTGTGCTTGTGCATTAGCCAAAGCTTGTGCGTCACTACATTGAACAGTTGCGTTTAATGTTCCTGCTTGAGTGGTCCAGGTTGGAGCCGTGGTATCTTCGATAGTAATTATTTGTGTGAACGTATCAGAAGCATTACCGCAATCATCAGTAACAGTCCAGGTATTAGTGTACGTTCCTGCATTACTACAACCTTCAGAGGCTATAAAAGCACCGCTGGTTTTCACGATATTGGAAACATCACCGTCACAAGAATCCGTTGCAACAGGGAATTGCGCTTGTGCATTAGCCAAAGCTTGAGTATCACTACATTGAACAGTTACGTTTAATGTTCCGGCTTGAGTGGTCCAAGTTGGAGCTGTAGTGTCTTCGATAGTAATTATTTGTGTGAAAGTCTCAGAAGTATTACCACAATCGTCTTTAACAGTCCAGGTATTGGTGTACGTTCCGGCATTACTACAACCTTCAGAGGCTATAAAAGCACCGCTGGTTTTTACAATGTTTGAAACATCAGTATCGCAGGCATCAGTAGCAACAGGGAATTGTGCTTGCGCCGTAGCCAAAGCTTGTGTATCACTACATTGAACAGTAGTATTTAGTGTTCCTGTTTGTGTTGTCCAGGTTGGAGCCGTAGTATCTTCGATAGTAATTATTTGTGTGAAAGTCTCAGAAGCATTTCCACAATCATCGGTAACAGTCCAGGTATTAGTGTACGTTCCGGCATTGCCACAACCTTGAGAAGCCACAAAAGCACCGCTTACTTTTACAATGTTGGTAACATCAGTATCGCAGGCATCAGTTGCAATAGGGAATTGCGCTTGTGCATTAGCCAAAGCTGTTGCATCACTACATTGAACAGTTGCATTTAATGTTCCTGCCTGAGTGGTCCATGTTGGAGCTGTAGTGTCTTCGATGGTAATTATTTGTGTGAAAGTATCAGAAGCATTACCACAATCGTCGGTAACTGTCCAGGTATTGGTATACGTTCCGGCATTACCACAACCTTGAGAAGCCACAAAAGCACCGCTGGTTTTTACAATATTCGAAACATCACCATCACAAGAATCCGTTGCAACAGGGAATTGTGCCTGAGCATTAGCCAGAGCTGTTGCATCACTACATTGAACAGTTATGTTTAATGTTCCGGCTTGAGTGGTCCAGGTTGGAGCCGTAGTGTCTTCTATTGTAATTACTTGAATAAAGGCATCCGTTACGTTTCCACAATCGTCTTTGGCAATCCAGGAGTTGGTATAAGTTCCTGCATTGGCGCAACCCTCAGAGGCAATAAAAGCACCCTCAGTTTTGGTGTAGGTCACAAAGGAACAATTTGCTGTTGCTGCCGGTGCTTGACTTTGAGCAGTTGCTAATCCTGCAGTATCACTACATTGTACAGTTGTGTTTAAAGTTCCCGGCTGAGTAATCCAAGTTGGAATTGCAGTATCTTGAACTGTAATTACCTGAGTAAAGACAGTCGACGTATTATTACAAATATCATTTGCAGTCCAGGTGTTGGTATAAGTACCGGTACTTCCACAACTTCCTTTTTGTAATAGCCCGGTTACTTTAGTATAAGTTACGGTTCCATCACAATTATCGGTTGCAATTGGAGCTTGATTTTGAGCATTTGTCAATCCTTCCGTATCACTACATTGTAAAGTAACATCTAATGTTCCGGCCTGAGTGGTCCAGATTGGAGCTGTGGTATCTTCGATAGTAATTATTTGTGTGAAAGTCTCAGAGGCATTACCACAATCATCAATAACAGTCCAGGTATTGGTGTACGTTCCTGAATTAGTGCAACCCTCAGAGGCTATAAAAGCGCCGCTGGTTTTCACAATATTTGAAACATCAGTATCGCAGGCATCAGTAGCAACAGGGAATTGTGCCTGAGCATTAGCCAGAGCTGTTGCATCACTACATTGAACAGTTGCGTTTAATGTTCCTGCCTGAGTGGTCCAGGTTGGAGCCGTGGTATCTTCGATAGTAATTATTTGCGTGAAAGTATCAGAAGCATTACCACAATCATCGGTAACAGTCCAGGTATTGGTATAAGTTCCTGCATTACTACAACCTTCAGAGGCAATAAAAGCACCGCTCACTTTTACAATGTTTGAAACATCAGTATCACAGGCATCGGCAGCAACAGGGAATTGTGCTTGTGCATTAGCCAAAGCTGTTGCATCACTACATTGAACAGTTGTATTTAATGTTCCGGCTTGAGTGGTCCAGGTTGGAGCCGTGGTATCTTCGATAGTAATTATTTGCGTGAAAGTATCAGAAGCATTACCACAATCATCAGTAACAGTCCAGGTATTGGTATACGTTCCGGCATTGCCACAACCTTGAGAAGCAACAAAAGTACCGCTTACTTTTACAATGTTTGAAACATCAGTATCACAGGCATCAGCAGCAACAGGGAATTGTGCCTGAGCATTAGCCAAAGCTGTTGTATCACTACATTGAACAGTAGTATTTAATGTTCCGGTTTGAGTGGTCCAGGTTGGAGCAGTGGTATCTTCGATAGTAATTATTTGTGTGAAAGTCTCGGAAGTATTTCCACAATCATCGGTAACAGTCCAGGTATTGGTATAAGTTCCTGCATTGGCACAACCTTGAGAAGCTACAAAAGCACCGCTGGTTTTTACAATATTCGAAACATCACCATCACAAGAATCCGTTGCCACAGGGAATTGCGCTTGTGCAGTAGCCAAAGCTTGAGTATCGCTACATTGAACAGTAGTATTTAGTGTTCCTGTTTGAGTGGTCCAAGTTGGAGCCGTGGTATCTTCGATAGTAATTATTTGTGTGAACGTATCAGAAACATTACCACAATCATCGGTAACAGTCCAGGTATTGGTATACGTTCCTGCATTGGCACAACCTTGAGAAGCTACAAAAGCACCGCTTACTTTTATGATGTTTGTAACATCAGTATCACAGGCATCAGCAGCAACTGGGAATTGTGCCTGAGCAGTAGCCAAAGCGGTTGTATCGCTACATTGAACAGTAGTATTTAATGTTCCGGCCTGAGTGGTCCAGGTTGGAGCCGTGGTATCTTCAATAGTAATCACTTGCGTGAAAGTATCAGAAGCATTTCCACAATCATCGGTAACAGTCCAGGTATTAGTGTACGTTCCGGCATTGCCACAACCTTGAGAAGCCACAAAAGCACCGCTTACTTTTACAATGTTTGTAACATCGGTATCGCAGGCATCAGTAGCAACAGGGAATTGTGCCTGAGCAGTAGCCAAAGCTGTTGCATCACTACATTGAACAGTAGTATTTAATGTTCCGGCTTGAGTGGTCCATATTGGAGCAGTGGTATCTTCAATAGTAATTATTTGTGTGAAAGTCTCAGAAGCATTACCACAATCATCAGTAACAGTCCAGGTATTGGTATACGTTCCGGCATTACCACAACCTTGAGAAGCCACAAAAGCACCGCTTACTTTTACAATGTTGGTAACATCAGTATCACAGACATCAGCAGCAACAGGGAATTGTGCCTGAGCATTAGCCAAAGCTTGAGTATCACTACATTGAACGGTAGTATTTAATGTTCCGGCCTGAGTGGTCCAGGTTGGAGCACTAATATCTTGAACAATAATTGTTTGACTAACAGGTAGAGACGTGTTGCCGCAAGCATCTATAGCAGTCCAAGTTCTGGTTTTTGTATAAGAACCGGTGCAATTTCCGGGATCTGTTGTGTCCTGAAAGGTTAGAGAAGAAACAGTTCCGCTATCATCAGTTGCGGTAGCTTGTGCAAATACAGGTACTTCCGGACAGTTGATTGTTGTAGTTGCCGGTAAAGGATCAATTATCGGTTTAACAGAATCTCCATCAATGATTACAAATGATTCGCTGATACTACAGCCTTTAGAGTCTGTAATTGTTACGCTATAATTTCCTGCTAAAAGACCACTGGCGGTAGCTGTAGTTTGAGCAGGAGTTGTATTCCATAAGTAAGTATAAGGAGTTGTTCCTCCTGACACGGTAACGGTAGCAGAACCGGTTGCATCACCTCCACAAACTACATTAATTTGTGTTTTTGTAGCACTTAAAGCTTTTTCTGGTTGTCCGATTGTTACCGAGCAAGTAGTAGTGTAACCTAATTTGTCGGTTACAGTTACAGTATGTTGACCCGCAATTAGAGAAACTGCTTGCGGAGTTGTTTCATTATTATCCCATAAATAAGTGTAGTCACCATTTCCTCCGATTGCAGTTACAGTTGCTTTTCCGTTACTGTCTCCAAAACATTTAGCCGGATCATCTTGAGAAATACTACAAGACAATATATTTGGTTCAGTTATGAGGATGTCGCAAGTTGTAGTACATCCTTTAGCGTCTGTTACGGTAACAGAATGGGAACCTGCATTTAATAGTACAGCTTTTTGTGTAGTTTCACCGTTGTCCCATAAGTAAGTATAACTTCCATTTCCGCCAAGTGCAGTTACGGTAGCTTCTCCATTACTTAAACCATTAGAGGTAACTGCTTTGTTTTGTACTATTGAACAGCTTAAAGCAGCACTCGGTTGTCCAATAGTAACGGAGTTGGATTGAGACGAACAAGAATCTGTAACCGTTAAAGTATAAGTTCCGGCAGGAAGATTTGAAACAGTGGCTGTTGTTCCTACTACTGTGTTAGAACTGTCTTTCCAAGAGAAGGTTACTGTTCCTATTGCGTTTGTAACGGCACCTGCAGTTACTGTTCCGGTACTGTCACCAAAACAAGCCGCATCTGTTTTAGAAGAAGTTGCTAAAGCCAAAGGAGCACTCGGTTGCCCAATAGTAACGGAGTTGGATTGAGAGGAGCAAGAATCTGTAACCGTTAAGGTATAAGTTCCGGCAGGAAGATTTGAAACCGTTGCCGTTGTTCCTACTATCGCATTAGAGCTGTTTTTCCAAGAGAAAGTTACAGTTCCAACAGAGTTTGTTACGGCGCCCGCAGTTACAGTTCCGGTACTGGCACCAAAACAAGCGGCATCTGTTTTAGAAGAAGTTGCTAAGGCCAAAGGAGCACTCGGTTGCCCAATAGTAACGGAGTTGGATTGAGAGGAGCAAGAATCTGTAACCGTTAAAGTATAAGTTCCGGCAGGAAGGTTTGAAACAGTGGCTGTCGTTCCTACTACTGTATTAGAGCTATTTTTCCAGGAGAAAGTTACAGTTCCAACGGAGTTTGTTACGGCTCCCGCAGTTACAGTTCCGGTACTGGCACCAAAACAAGCGGCATCTGTTTTAGAAGAAGCTGCTAAAGCCAAAGGAGCACTCGGTTGCCCAATAGTAACGGAATTGGATTGAGACGAACAGGAATCCGTAACAGTAAGTGTATAAGTTCCGGCAGGAAGATTTGAAACAGTGGCTGTCGTTCCTACTACCGCATTAGAGCTGTTTTTCCAAGAGAAAGTTACAGTTCCAACAGAGTTTGTTACGGCTCCCGCGGTTACTGTTCCAGTATTTCCACCAAAACAAGCGGCATCTGTTTTAGAAGAAGCTGCCAAAGCCAAAGCGGCACTTGGTTGTCCGATGGTAACAGAGTTGGATTGAGACGAACAGGAATCTGTAACCGTTAAAGTATAAGTTCCGGCAGGAAGATTTGAAACAGTGGCTGTCGTTCCTACTACTGTGTTAGAGCTGTTTTTCCAGGAGAAGGTTACAGTTCCAACGGAGTTTGTTACGGCTCCCGCGGTTACTGTTCCAGTATTTCCACCAAAACAAGCGGCATCTGTTTTAGAAGAAGCTGCTAAAGCCAAAGCGGCACTCGGTTGTCCGATGGTAACGGAGTTGGATTGAGAGGAGCAAGAATCTGTAACGGTAAGTGTATAAGTTCCGGCAGGAAGATTTGAAACTGTAGCAGTTGTTCCTACTACTGTATTAGAGCTGTTTTTCCAAGAGAAGGTTACAGTTCCAACAGAGTTTGTTACGGCTCCTGCAGTTACGCTTCCGGTGCTGGCGCCAAAACAAGCGGCATCTGTTTTAGAAGAAGCTGCCAGAGCCAGAGCGGCACTCGGTTGCCCAATAGTAACGGAGTTGGATTGAGAGGAGCAAGAATCTGTAACCGTTAAAGTATAAGTTCCGGCAGGAAGATTTGAAACTGTGGCTGTTGTTCCTACTACTGTATTAGAGCTGTTTTTCCAGGAGAAAGTTACAGTTCCAACGGAGTTTGTTACGGCTCCCGCAGTTACGGTTCCGGTACTGGCACCAAAACAAGCGGCATCTGTTTTAGAAGAAGCTGCCAGAGCCAGAGCGGCACTCGGTTGCCCAATAGTAACGGAGTTGGATTGAGACGAACAGGAATCTGTAACAGTAAGTGTATAAGTTCCGGCAGGAAGATTTGAAACCGTTGCTGTTGTTCCTACTACTGTATTAGAGCTGTTTTTCCAGGAGAAAGTTACAGTTCCAACAGAGTTTGTTACGGCTCCTGCAGTTACGCTTCCGGTGCTGGCACCAAAACAAATAACATCTGTTTTAGAAGAAGCTGCTAAAGCTAGGGCGGCACTTGGTTGTCCTATGGTAACAGAATTGGATTTGGACGAACAGGAATCTGTAACAGTAAGTGTATATGTTCCGGCAGGAAGATTTGAAACAGTGGCTGTTGTCCCTACCACCACATTAGAACTGTTTTTCCAAGAGAAGGTTACAGTTCCAACGGAGTTTGTTACGGCTCCTGCAGTTAGTGTTCCGGTGCTGGCACCAAAACAAATAACATCTGTTTTAGAAGAAGCTGCTAAAGCTAAAGCTGCACTCGGCTGTCCAATAGTAACGGAGTTAGATTGAGACGAACAGGAATCCGTAACGGTAAGTGTATAAGTTCCGGCAGGAAGATTTGAAACAGTGGCTGTCGTTCCTACTACTGTATTAGAACTGTTTTTCCAAGAGAAGGTTACAGTTCCAACGGAGTTTGTTACGGCTCCCGCAGTTACTGTTCCTGTGCTGGCGCCAAAACAAGCGGCATCTGTTTTAGAAGAAGCTGCCAGAGCTAAAGCTGCACTCGGTTGTCCGATGGTAACGGAGTTGGATTTGGATGAACAGGAATCTGTAACGGTAAGTGTATAAGTTCCGGCAGGAAGATTTGAAACTGTGGCTGTTGTTCCTACTACTGTATTAGAGCTGTTTTTCCAGGAGAAAGTTACAGTTCCAACGGAGTTTGTTACGGCTCCCGAAGTTACTGTTCCGGTGCTGGCACCAAAACAAGTAGCATCTGTTTTAGAAGAAGCTGCTAAAGCCAAAGCGGCACTCGGCTGTCCAATAGTAACGGAGTTAGATTGAGATGAGCAAGAATCCGTAACGGTAAGTGTATAAGTTCCGGCGGGAAGATTTGAAACCGTTGCTGTTGTTCCTACTACCACATTAGAGCTGTTTTTCCAGGAGAAAGTTACAGTTCCAACAGAGTTTGTTACGGCTCCCGCAGTTACTGTTCCGGTGCTGGCACCAAAACAAGTGACATCCGTTTTAGAAGAAGCTGCCAAAGCCAAAGCGGCACTTGGTTGTGTTATGACTATAGAAACAACGCCTTTACATCCGTTTGCATCTGTTGCAGTTGCTTCGTAGGTTCCAGCCCCTAAGTTGGTTATAGTTTGAGTAGTTGCCGCAATTGCAGTTCCATTTTTTTTCCATGAAAAAGTATAAGGCGCAACACCTCCCGTGGGAGTATTGAGCGTAATTGCTCCCGTACTTTGTCCAAAACATTGTACATTAACGTGTGATGCAACCGATTCTGTTACAGTAATATTACTGACAGTTACCACTACAGGTTTAGTATCTGAACAACCTGATGTAAGATTTTTTCCTTTGATATAATAGGTGCCTGCAGTTGCAGCAGTAGGAGTTGTATAAGGAATTGTTGCAGCTGCGTCTTGCCAATAGGTATAGGTTAGTCCGGCAGTGCTACCGGCAGTTACAGCCGCAGCAGTAATATCTACCTTATTAGGGAAACATACCCCGGGAGGATTATTAATTACTAAAGTATTTGTCGCAAAACTTCTTGCTTTTAAAAATACACCCGCATCCCATTTTTGATCGGAGGCATCGGCAATTGCCATTTTTATTTTATAAGTTTGACCCGGAGTAACAGCATAAGTAGCTGTAAGTACGGTCGTAGATCCATCATATTCCATCACTAACGAGGCCGGAGGGTTGTCTGTATAATAGGCAGCATTTTTGGCCGCAAAAGCAACATTATTTACGTTGGTTCCGGCAGAGTGTATGTTGTTTATCGTAACAGCATCATTATTGGGTAATTGAGCAAGATTTACAGCATTATTGGTATAAGTACCGGTTATTCCGGGTCCGCTTAAGAAAAAACCAAATGCATCGTTAAATTGGGTTTCAACATATTCCAGATATTCTTCTGAAGCGAAAACGAATTTGAATTCAACTAAGTTTCCATCCGGAACAAAATTGAATTCAAGAATCGAAGCATCGTGCATGGTTCTGCCTGATATATTAGTTAAATCAGGATCACTGGCATCATTAACCATTTCGTCTGATTTATTTGTAAACGTATTAGGCCCCATAGCGGAGCTTATTTTTCCGGTGGAAATTAAAAGACCTTCATCAATAGGAAATGTCGAAGTGGCCTTATTAAAGTAACCCAACTGTCTGTCACCGGCAGTTGCAGACCAGGTATGATTTGTCCAATCCCAATTGCTTCCATTTCTTTTGTAATAGCCAAATCTAACATTGCTAATCGTTAAACAGCCCGATGTTAGTATGTTACGTACTAATCCATCTGCCGTATATCCATTATTTCCGGCGGCAGGATTCGCAACATCTATAGACCCGGCTACAGCCAGTGCCGCTAATGCCGCAGTTGTCTTAGCAGTTGAACTACTCTTAGCAGTAGATTTATTTTTGGTGATTGTATTTCCAATTCTGGTGGGAATATTTGTTTCTTGAGCAGACAGCTCTGTAAAGAAAAATAGTAATCCCAAAATAGTTGTTAAAGTAATTTTTTTCATGATCCTTCATCTTTAATTTCAAAAATTGGTTGTTCCTCTACAGTATTTTTTTCTTATAAAATTTATTTTGGCTCCTTTAGTATTATCATTCTTTAACACACTTATCTACGATTTTTGAGCCTCCATAGATTTAACTTTATGTTTGTGATTTTTTTAAATTTTTAACATAATCAAAGTTATATAGTCTATTTTTAATAGATTTTTTTCCTCTGTAACTAACCTAAATAGTCGTTGAAATGTCTTTTTTGAGCCAAAATTTGACAAAATCGAGGTTGTTTTTTGCTGTTTTTGAATAATGAAAATAGAAGTTTGTTTTAGATTTTTTAATTAAAAACACGATGAAATACATGTGTATTTGCGAATAATCTGATATAAAGTTAATTTTTTGTGATATAGTCAGTATCGACTAACGGATCGTTTTAACGACGAAGAGCATTTTTTTGCAACAATAGAAAAGATGATCTATTCTTTTAATGCCGCTTTTAGTAAAATTTTATTCTTGTTAAAATTTTCTTAAAATGTTAACAGAGTTAAAAAAAGGAAAGGGATTGGAATTTCTTTCGTAAATTAGGACTTCAATAAAATAGTATCTCCTTTTTATGATGTTTCTAAATCCTTGCGCTTATGAAAAATTTAATCTTAATACGACATGCAAAATCCAGTTGGGAAGCTCCTTTAAAAGATTTTGACAGACCTTTAATGAAAAGAGGAATTTTAGATGCTCATGAAGTATCGGGAACTATTTCAAAATTCTTGCCCAAGACTTATATCATTTGGAGTAGCACAGCGGCCCGGGCTTCTGAAACAGCTGTAATTTTTGCTCAAAACATATCCTATCCCATAGAAAGTATCGTATACAAAGATGATCTCTATACTTTTGATGATAAACAACTCGAAAAAGTGATCAAATTATGCGATAATAGTTTTGAAAGCGTTATTCTTTTTGGACATAACGAGGCTATTACAAATTTTGTTAATAAATTTGGGGATGTTTTTATAGAAAATGTCCCTACATCCGGATTTGTATCCTTAAAGTTTGATTCAGAAAGTTGGGATACTATTAATAAAGGCAGAACTCATAAAACAATTTTCCCCAAAGATTTAAAAAAAATATAGTGTACGAACAAAAATATATCGATAGAGAAAAGAGTTGGTTAGCGTTTAATGCAAGAGTACTTCAGGAAGCAGGAGATAATACAGTTCCACTTTTAGACAGGTTGCGTTTTGTTGGAATTTTTTCGAACAATTTAGATGAATTTTTTAGAGTGCGTTATGCCGCAATCAGAAGACTGAGTCTTTCGGGGATTTCCGGTGAAAAATATTTGGGCGGAGTTTCTGCTCACCAGTTAATTAAAGACATCACCGAAATTGTAATTCAACAACAATCGGAAAGTTTACGTATTTTAGGAAATATTGAAGCTGAATTAGAAGCCGAAAATATTTTTATTATAAACGAAAACCAGATTACAGAAGCACAAGAACATTACCTAAGAGACTTTTTTACTCAAAAATTAAGTCCGGAACTAGTTACGATTATCCTAAACGATTTAGCGGAGTTTCCGGTCTTGAAAGATACTTTGGGCTATCTGGCTATTCGTTTAGAAATGAATACAAATGATGAAATTCGATATGCCGTTGTCGAAATTCCGAAAACGATAAACAGATTTGTGGTTTTACCGTCGAATGATGATAAACAATATGTGATCTTAATCGATGATGTAATTCGCCATAATCTGAATAATATTTTCAATATTTTTGATTATAAAAGCGTATCAGCCCATATGATCAAAATTACACGTGATGCGCAATTAGATATTGATAGTGATTTGAGCAAAAGTATGCTCGAAAAAATTGCATCATCAGTTAAAGACAGAAGAATAGGAGAACCGGTTCGTTTTATTTATGACAGTTTAATCGAAGATGATACTTTGCATTTCTTTCTGGATAAAATGAAAATTGTAGAAACAGACAGTATAATTCCGGGCGGTAGATATCATAATCGTCGTGATTATATGAGTTTCCCGAATTTAGGAAGGTATGATTTGTTATATAAAACCAATGATCCTTTGCCTATTCCGGGATTGAGTCTGGAAGGTAGTATACTGCAGAAAATCAGTAAAAAAGACTATTTGTTGCATGCTCCGTATCAGTCGTTTTCTTATTTAACTAAATTTTTGCGTGAAGCGGCATTAGATCCAAAAGTAACCAGTATAAAAATTACGTTATACCGTTTGGCAAAAAATTCGCAAATTATTAGTTCCCTAATAAATGCGGCAAAAAATGGCAAGAGAGTGGTGGTTCAGATCGAACTTCAGGCTCGTTTTGATGAAGCAAGTAATATCTCTTATGCCGAACAAATGCAGACGGAAGGTATTGAACTTATTTTTGGAATTAAAAGCCTGAAAGTACACAGTAAAATATGTGTGGTAGAAAGAATGGAAGAAGGTAAAAGCCGTCGTTACGGATTTATTTCGACCGGAAATTTCAACGAATCGACAGCGAAAATTTATACAGATGTAACATTGTTTACCTGTCATCCCGGTATTCTGAAAGACATTTCGAAGATATTCGAGTTTTTCGATATCAATTACAGAGTACACCGATACAAGCACTTGATCGTATCGCCACATTATACAAGATCGAAATTTATAAAATTGATAGATCGTGAAATTCTGCATGCTTTAGCCGGTAGGAAAACGCATATCAAGTTAAAAATGAATAGTTTATCTGATTTTAAAATGATCGATAAATTATATGAAGCAAGTAATGCTGGTGTCAAGATTCAGCTTCAGGTAAGAGGGATTTGTTCGCTGATTCCGGGGATTCCGGGAATGAGTGAAAACATTGAAGCAATTAGTATTGTAGATAATTATTTAGAACATTCAAGAGTTTATATTTTTGGAAACGCAGGATTAACAGAGGTTTATATTTCATCAGCAGATTTTATGACGAGGAATCTTGACGGAAGAGTAGAAGTAACCTGTCCAATTTATGATCTTGAAATCAAGAAAGAATTAATTGATAATTTTAATATTGCCTGGAAAGGAAATGTAAAAGTGAGATACCATTCCTATAAACTGGACAATAAATACAAAGCTCGTAATCACCATGCCCCATTTAGAGCACAGCTTGAAACGTATAAATATTATCAGCACAAAGTTGAATCAATAGTGAAAATTCCACAAAAAATTAGTTAGTACAGAATACAAAATAAAACCAAATCATAAAGGGAGCATGATTAGTATAAGAAAATACGCAGCAATAGATATCGGATCGAACGCCATGAGGCTTCTGATATCGAATGTTGTAGAACAAGAAGGCAAAGAACCACAATTTAATAAAAGTTCGCTTGTTCGTGTTCCGATTCGTTTGGGGCAAGATGCCTTTACAGTTGGAGAAATTTCAGAACAAAATATAGATCGAATGGTAGATGCGATGAAAGCATTTAGCCTTTTGATGAAAGTACATAAAGTAGAACGTTATATGGCGTTTGCAACTTCAGCAATGCGCGAGGCCTATAATGCCAAAGAAGTTGTGGCTTTAATTAAGAAAAAAGCCGATATAAAAATCGAAATCATAGACGGTAAAAAAGAGGCCGCAATTATTGCTTCAACAGATTTGCATCATTTATTAAGAACTGATGAAACCTATCTTTTTGTAGATGTGGGCGGTGGTAGCACAGAATTTACGCTATTCTCTGATGGAAAAATGATTAACTCGAGATCGTTCAAAGCCGGAACCGTTCGTTTGCTAAATAATATGGTTCACGATGTGGTGTGGGATGAAATCGAAAAATGGATCAGGACCAATACCGAAGGCTACGAAGAAGTTACCTTAATAGGTTCCGGTGGAAATATTAATAAATTGTTTAAAATGTCCGGGAAGCAACAGGAAAAACCGCTTTCGTACATTTATATCAATTCACAATACGCTTTTTTAAATTCGTTGACCTACGAACAAAGAATCGCGGAATTAGGACTAAACTCAGATCGTGCCGACGTAATTATTCATGCCACAAGAATTTATCTGAACGCAATGAAATGGAGTGGTGCCCGCCAGATTTATGTTCCCAAAATAGGACTTTCCGACGGAATTGTAAAAGCCATGTACTACGGTAAAATTTAAAAGTAGACAAGTCAGTTTTTACAACGCCCGACCGAAGCAAAGCAAGGTCACAAGATATTTTAAAATGCCAATTTGCAAAAATTGGCATTTTAAATTAAACAGAAAAATTACTGTAAATTCGTGAAATTCATAGCAAACTTTTAAACGTACATAATAAATGAATAAAACAAGACTTGAAGCCTTTAGTGATGGTGTATTAGCAATTATAATAACCATTATGATTCTGGAAATTAAAGTTCCACAAGGAAATGAATTTGCAGATTTAAAACCGCTTATTCCAAAGTTTTTGAGTTATGTTTTGAGTTTTATTTATGTCGGAATTTATTGGAACAATCACCATTATTTAGTGCATGGTTTGTCTAAAGTAAATGGGAAGGTGCTTTGGAGTAACCTGCATTTACTTTTTTGGTTGTCTCTGATTCCGGTTTCAACAGGCTGGATGGGCGAGCACAATTTTGCTAAAGCTTCCATGGCTTTATACGGAATTATTCTGATGCTTTGTGCGATAGCGTACAATATACTTCAAAAAAATATCATTCAGGTAGAAGGAAAAAACTCTTCTTTAAGTAAAGCGCTGGGGAAAGATCTAAAAGGAAAAGCTTCAGTAGTTTTATACTTTGTTGGTATCGTTTCTTCTTTTTACTACGAATGGATTTCGGGTGCCTGTTACTTGATAGTAGCTTTTTTATGGCTGATTCCGGACAGAAGAATTGAGAAGATTTTTAGCCCTGCCGAAAAAACAATTGATTCTTAAAGTTCTGATTCTTTTAAATCCTTTTACTCGAAATACGATATAATGAAATTAATATTTCAATCTCTTCAGATTTTACCGCTACAGGAACTAGATAAGCTGGACGGCTTAATTGTGAAAAGGAAATTAAAAAAAGGAGATTTTTTAATTCGGGAAAACCAGATTGCCAAAGAAATTGTTCTTATAAAATCAGGAGCTTTGCGCTCTTTTTATATGAATAATGAAGGGGAAGAAATAACAAATTGTATCACATTCGAGAATGAATTTATGACTGCTTTTACCAGTCTTATTACGCAGAAACCAACCGAAGAAAATATTCAGGCTTTATTTGATACGGAACTTGAAGTGATAAGTCACGAACAGATAGCGCATCTTTACGAGAACAGTATCCATTGGCAAAAAGTGGGAAGAGTAATTGCCGAAATGCAATATATAAATTTGGAACAACGAATTTTATCTTTCCAGAAACTTAGCGGGAAAGAACGTTACGAAACGCTTTTTGAAAATCATCCGCACTACATTAAGTTGATTCCATTACATTATTTAGCTTCTTTTTTAGGGGTTACTCCAAGGCATTTAAGTCGTATTCGAAAAGCTGTTTTATAGGACATTTGTCCAGTTTCTGAGGGATATTACATCATTATTTTTGTTGCAAACAATAAATACTGATGAATAAAAATATTTTAATAATTGGAGGAACAGGATTAATTGGTAAAACAATATTACGTATTCTTAAAAGTAGGAATCCAAACTATCACCTGTTTGTCGGAAGCCGCAAATCCGGCAATAACCCAAACGATATGGTTATTGATGTGACCAATTCAAAAACCTTTAAAGCTATACTGGATAATAAAATAGATCTGATTGTATTGTGTACAAAAGACAGTGGCAATGAAATTTTAAGGTTTGCAATAGAAAATCAACTCGACTATATTGATATTACAAAACCAACTCCGGACTTAACAGTCGCTTATGATTTAGCCAAAGAAAATAAAGAGTACATAAAGAGCCATATCGTTTTTAGTTCCGGTTGGATGGGGGGAATTGTTGGGAGTTTAGTTGGTTTTGTAGCCCCGGATAAACGCAATATTATAGAAGCGAATCTTTATATTTATTATTCCGTAAAAGACTTGGCCGGGAAAAGTTCTGCCGATTTTTTGGCTAAAAATGTATGTAAACCCTTTTTTGTTTATAAAGATAACAAACCTCAAAAAGTTAAACATTTTCTGGATTCCGAAAAATTTAATTTCTCATTCGGAATAGGAAAACGCCAAGTTTATAATCTGGATGTTCCGGAGTTGTTTATCTTTAATCAAATAGAAAAAATACCGACCGTTTCTTCTAAAATGACTTATAATTCTAAATTTATTACTAGGATAATGGGGTATCTTCAATCGTTTAGAATTTTTAACATTATGATTTTAAAAGAAAGACAGTGGTTGTTTGGGGCTAGTGGAAAAGGGGATCAGACTGTTTTTGAAATCAGTATTAAAACAAAAGACAAAACAAAAGATAAAACAAGAAAAGTTAGTTTGCAGAGTATGAGAGGACAAGCTGAATTAACCGCATTCTCTACCGTTTTACATATCGAAAAAATGTTGGAATTGACTTTAGATAGCGGAATTTATTTTAGTCACCAAATGCATCTACCACAGGAAATTTATGATGCATTGAATAATAATGATTCAATCAATATAAAAATAAGCTAATTGAAAATGAAAAACATTCTAATTATTAACGGCCACCCTAATGCAAAGAGTTTTAATTTTGCAATTGCCGATGCTTATAAAAAAGGGGCATTGGACTCCAAAGCTGCAGTAGAAACGATTACTATTGTCGATTTAAAGTTTAGTCCCAATCTGCAATTCGGATATCAGGAAAGAACCGAATTAGAGCCGGATTTGCTGGAATCCTGGGAAAAAATACAAAAAGCAGATCACTTGGTTTGGATTCATCCGGTATGGTGGGGTGGTTTACCGGCAATCACAAAAGGTTTTATCGACAGATTGTTTTTACCCGGTATGGCTTTTCAATACAGAGAAAATTCCGTTTGGTGGGATAAATTGCTTAAAGGGAAAACAGCACATATTATTACAACTTTAGATCAACCCGGTTGGTATTACCGCTTGTTTTATGGAAGACCAAGTGTCAATCAGTTAAAAAAAGCAACTCTCGAATTCTGCGGTATAAAACCGGTAAAAGTAAGTTACATCGGAATTGTTAAAACAGGCAACGGTCTTCAAAGAGCAAAATGGCTCGAACAAGTTTATAATTTCGGGCTTCGAAACAAATAAATTTAACACGAATTACACTGATTTACACTAATCGTTATCATTTTAAAATATAAATTTCACTAAGAATTACAAGAATTTTTATACGCAAAGATTAATAAAAAGAATTAGTGAAAATTAGTGTAATTTGTGTTTCTATACCTATGAATGTAAATCCAATCCAAATGTGGAACGTAAAAGTTCAATGTTTGGATTGATTTCTAGTAAACGATTGTAGCGGTCCTGATCGTTAAAACTACGTCTGGCTTCAACTTTTTCGTTTACGACAACTTCAATGGTAATATCGTGATTGTGTAGATGTCCTTTTAAATGTCCTAAAAGGCCATGAATCTGGCTTTCAAAATCTAATTTAGAACCCTCATTAGGTAATTCAAGCGTAATAACAGTTCCATTTAGAGTAGGGTCGTTAATGAGTAATAACGATTGCATAATTCTAAGACCTTTGTTGCCCAGACGTTCTGCATATTTGTTCCAGTGCAATAACATTTCGGTTTCGGTAAACTCTTCTGTTGGTAAAGTACCGGTAGGTCTTACATATGATTTACTGTTCGCTTCCAGTTCTTTCTTTTTGCGAATACTGGATAATGAAAAAGCAGAAATTTTTTGCTCAGTGTCAGTCTCCGTCTTCGGAGCTACAGCATTTGTATTTGCAGCAGTTTCTTGATTTTCAGTAGTCGAAGTGCCTTGTGTAACCCCGGAATTTGAATCTTGAATCTTAGAATTTGGAATTTCAACACTTGGAGTTTCACCTTTAGGAGATTGAACTTCAACAATAGAATAACCTCCATTTTTAAAGTAAACAGGTGGTATTATGAATTGCTCAGCTTTTTTTTTTCTCCATCAAAGTTGATAGAGGCCAGTTGCATTAAACATAATTCAACCAGTAAACGCTGATTTTGACTTAGTTTGTATTTTAAATCACAATCGTTTGCAATATCAATTCCTTTTAGTAAAAAGTCCTGAGAGCATTTTTGAGATTGCACACCGTACATTTGTTGCGCCTGCTCACCAACTTCAAGTAAAGCGATAGTAGCCGGAGTTTTACTTACCAGTAGATCTCTGAAATGTGAAGCCAGTCCTGCAATAAAATGATGTCCGTCAAAACCTTTTGCCAGAATATCATTGTAGGCCAGTAAAAGTTCAGGAATCTGATTCTCTAGCAGTAAATCGGTAATTGATATGTAAGTTTCGTAATCTAAGACGTTTAAGTTCTCTGTTACAGCCTGACGTGTTAAATTGGTTCCGCAAAAAGAAACCACACGGTCAAAAATAGATAAAGCATCACGCATCGCACCATCTGCTTTTTGAGCAATAATGTGCAAAGCATCATCTTCAAAACTGATTCCCTGGCTTGTCGCAACATCTGCCAAGTGCTCTTTTGCATCTTTGACAGTAATTCTTTTGAAATCAAAAATCTGACAACGCGATAAAATCGTTGGAATAATTTTGTGTTTTTCAGTAGTCGCTAAGATAAAAATAGCATGTTTTGGCGGTTCCTCTAATGTTTTCAGAAAAGCATTAAAAGCTGCTGAAGATAACATGTGAACCTCGTCAATAATATAAACTTTGTATTGACCGGTTTGTGGCGGGATTCGAACCTGATCAATCAAGTTACGAATATCGTCAACCGAGTTGTTTGAAGCCGCATCTAACTCAAAAACGTTAAATGCAAAATCTTCATTAGGATCATCATATCCGGGTTGATTGATTTTTCGGGCCAAAATACGCGCGCAGGTGGTTTTACCAACTCCACGTGGTCCTGTAAATAATAAAGCAGAAGCAAGGTGATTGCTTTCTATGGCATTCAGCAAGGTGTTGGTAATGGCTTTCTGCCCCACAACATCCTTAAATGTCTGCGGGCGATATTTACGTGCCGATACTACAAATTGTTCCATATTCCTTTATTATTCGATAGCAAATATAGGGTATAATTTAATGATTAAAAAATTTAAAAATCGAAAGATTTTAAGTGTTTGAACGACTGTAAGTTTTATGATTTGTCAGTAAGGAGATTAGATAAAATGAAATTTAGTTTTAAGCTGAATTCGATTTTTGAATACTAATAAGCTCAGAAAAAAAATCCTTTAAATCAGTGAAATCTGTGACTACTACTTTTTATTATGCCACAGATTAAATGGATTAAAAAGATTATTTCTAAGCTTATAAAATTCAATTCATGAAAATTATTGAAATTCTTTTAACTCGATTGTTAGGTAGTATTGTCAATAGATGAATAATCGGGTTGAGGTTATCAGGCATAAATTCAATTTCAAAAAAATAAAACTATAGTTTTTTTTCAATAGCCGTTGGTTTTAACCAACGGAATCGGAATCAAGAAAATCTCGGCTTTAGCCAAAATTTAAGCGATAGATTGAGTTAAAGTATAAGTAGATTTATCTCTAAATTGATTGGCTGGAAAGCAACGAAAATTCAAAATTAGATTCATTTTTGTAATGAAAAAAGGATTAATTTTATACACCAATTAATTAAACTTTCGCAAATTAAATTTTAATAAAAGTAAAATGAAACTACATTTTTTGATTTTAGTATTCCTTATTTCTTTTGGAATGAAAGCCCAAAAAGCAAATACTAGTCCAATTTACCAATTGCGTATCTACGAGATATTCGAAAAGAATAAAAAAGACTTTCATGATCGTTTCCGGGATCAGGCTATGGTGATCATGAAGAAATACAACTTTAAAATTAATTCTATTTGGGAATCAAAGTCAGAAAGTAAAACCGAGTTTGTTTATCTGCTGGAATGGCCCGATGAAGCCACTATGAAAGCAGCATGGGCGAATTTCAAAGCAGATAAAGAATGGATAGAAATTAAAAAACAAACCAGCGCAAAGTTCGGTGATCTACTCGGAAATATTGAAGACAGAACAATGATCAAAACAAGTTATTCCCCTAATTGATAGCCTAAAGATGCGGAACGATTCCTTAAAGATTATCGAATTCAGGAAAAGCAATTTAGATTCGCTACGACATCTCTTTCTAAAAGTGCGTCAGGATACTTTTGTGTGGGCTGATCCAACTACATTCGATTTGCCGGATTTTGATGATCAGACAGAAGGGGAATTTATCTTAACAGCCTTGTATGACGAAAAAGTAGTTGGGTTTATAGCGGTCTGGATGCAGGATAATTTTATTCACCATTTGTATATTGATAAGGCATTTCATAAATGTGGGATAGGCAAAGCACTTTTAAAAGCTGTACTGGAAAAAACAAAATTTCCTGTAACGTTAAAATGCCACGATAAAAATACAGAAGCAATTGAATTTTATAGGAAAGTTGGATTCATTGAGAAAGAGAGAAGTGAGAACGAAAATGGTGGCTATGTTTTATTTGAGTTGAAAGAGAAAATAGCATAAAAGTAAAGTTAAGATGAAAATCATAACCTGGAATTGCAATATGGCTTTCAGAAAAAAAGCAGCCTTTATTTTGGTTCACCAACCGGATATTCTGATAATTCCCGAATGTGAAAATATCGAAAGATTAAAATTTGCTGCAACTATTCCAAAGCCAACAGCTATGCTTTGGTATGGTGAAAATGTAAACAAAGGACTTGGTGTTTTTTCGTATAGCGATTACCGCTTCGAACTTATGGATTGTCATAATCCCGATTTCAAAAACGTGTTGCCCATTGCAGTTACCAAAGGAAAAGTTGATTTTGTTTTGTTCGCTATATGGGCAAATAATCCTCAGGATAAAGACGGACAATATGTAACTCAGGTTTGGAAAGCAATTAAGTATTACGAAAACCTGCTTTCTGAAACCAAAACTATTTTAATTGGAGATTTCAATAGCAACACGATCTGGGACAAGCCAAGAAGAGAAGCAAATCATTCGGCAGTGGTGAGTAAATTAGCAGAGAAAAACATTTTCAGTGTCTACCACAAATTTTTCAATCAGGAGCAGGGAAAAGAAATGCATCCAACATTGTTTTTATATCGACACGAAAATAAACCCTATCATCTGGATTACTGTTTCGCTTCAAATGATTTTATAAACGTTTTAGAAAGCGTTGAAGTCGGAAGCTACGAAGACTGGAAAATGCACAGTGACCACAAACCTTTGATTGTGAAGTTTGGGATATAAAGAAATTTGGTTTCTGGGTAATGACACACAGATCAAACTCTAGTTGTCAAGCTGAGCGAAGTCGAAGCCCCGTTTCAGTTCCATAAGCCTTCGACTTCGCTCAGGGTGACATTCGTGATTGCTATGAGGTAAGGTTCAAAAAAACTCTTTTCTGAAAATAATGCCTCCACTGTCAAGCTGAGCAAGATAAAGGGTTTAATCAAACCCCCACTGTCAGGCTGAGCGAAGTCGAAGCCCTCCATCACCAGTTAAAAAAAGACACACTTCGTCATCAGAAAAACTTCTGAAAAATATAAAATTGATTTTTTAAAATCACCTGCCTTTGATGCTTAAATCGATTAGTATCTTAGCGGTTTCGGAATCGGTATCTACCGAGAACCCGGATACATAAACGCCTTTTTTGCCTGAGTTTGATTTTATTCCGTAAACAACTGCCTCATCGCCTGGGTCTGATTCCCCTTCGTATCGATACACATGTACAATTTCAAATTTTTCAGGATTTTTTTTAATTGCGTCTGAGTTTAAATTAAAATCATAGGTAAATCCTTTTTCATTCAATTGATCTAAAGCTTTTGAAACAGTTGCGTAATGATACATTCTAATCATGATAATTGAATTTTAAAATTATGGATTTTAAAGATAACCAATTTAAAATTAAAATGTTGCGATTTTAAAGTGAAAATCTAAATTTTAAAAGCGGGATTCTTCGATTATAAATTGCTACTTTTGCCCCGCAGACCGCCTTATCGTCGCTCGCTTAGGTGAGGGGAGGAAAGTCCGGACACCACAGAGAAGCATAGCGGGTAACACCCGTCGGCCTTAGCAATAAGGCAAGGACAAGTGCAACAGAAAGTATGTACAGGTAATGCTGTAGTGAAACCAGGTAAACTCTATGCGGTGAAATACCAAGTATATCAGCATTTAAGGGCTTCTCGTCCGTTGTTGAAGGGTAGGTAGCTTGAGCTTATGAGTAATTGTAAGTCTAGATAAATGATAAGGCTCTGATGTATCAGAGACAGAATCCGGCTTATAGGTCTGCATTTTTTATATATTTGTGAAACTATCTAACCTAACTTCATGAATGTAACTACTTCAAATCTTCCAAATAAACCTAAAAAAAGTACTTTTTCTGTCATTGTAACCAATTTGACCTTTTGGGTTCTGATTGCGATTATTGCCGGTGTTTTACTGGGACATTTCTCGCCGCAAAACGGAATGAAAATGGAAATTGTCGGCAAAACGTTCGTAGATATCATTAAACTGTTTATTGGCCCCATCATATTTCTGACTATTGTTTTAGGGATCTCCGGAATGGGGAATCTTAAAAAAGTAGGCCGAATCGGAGTCAAAGCTTTAGGTTATTTCGAAGTAGTTTCAACCATTGCTTTAGCTATTGGCGTTGCAGTTGCTTATATTCTTAAACCGGGAAAAATTGACAAAACAGGATTGGCCTTGCAAGATGCAAGTCAGTATACCAATCATGCTGCGGACAATTTTTCGTGGCTGAATTTTTTCCTTTCCAATTTTACGCTTCAGGTTTTGGTTGCGGCGATTGTTTGTGGAATCGGATTGAATTTTTACCAAAAAAGAGAACAGACTATTTTGGTTTTGGAACGTTTCTCCAAAGTAGTTTTTACAGGATTAAAATATGTGATGTACCTCGCTCCGCTGGGCGCTTTTGGTGGAATGGCGTATACGATTGGTAAATTTGGATTGCAGACTTTGATTCCGCTTGGGAAGTTGATGTTATGCGTTTATATGACCATGTTTTTATTTGTTTTCCTGATTCTGGGTAGTATTTTGAAATATTATAAAATCAGTATTTTGTCGATTTTAAAGTATATCAAAGAAGAACTTTTATTAGTTCTCGGAACTTCATCTTCTGAGGCTGCCTTGCCAAGTATTATGGTTAAACTGGAACAAATGGGTTGCAGCAAATCAGTGGTGGGTTTGGTAATTCCGACGGGATATTCTTTTAATTTGGACGGCACTTCGATTTATTTATCAATGGCTGTGATATTTTTGGCGCAGTTGTACGATGTTCATTTGAGTTTCTTCGAAATTCTGAGTGTTATTGGCATACTGATGATTACTTCTAAAGGAGCGGCTGGCGTTACAGGAAGCGGTTTTATTGTTTTGGCATCAACGCTGACCGCGATTCATAAAATTCCCGTTGAAGGACTGGCCTTTTTGCTTGGAGTTGATAAATTTATGAGTGAGGCCAGAGCCATTACGAATTTGATAGGAAATACAGTAGCAACAATTGTGATTTCTAAAAGCGAACGTGATTTTACAGAATTGAATTTGGAACCGGTCTTGGAGGAGTAAAGAAGGATTGTGTATTTCGCGCTTCGTTGACCGAAAGGCAACTAACAAGTGGACTCCTTCGTCGAATGACAACTAACAGGTAGGCTCCTACGTCGAAATTGACAGGAAAAAGTAAAAAAAACAAAAAAACAATGAAAACAAGAATAGGAATTTTAGGATTAGGTGGTGTGGGCGGTTATTTCGGTGGACTTTTAGCAAAAGCCTATCAAGAATCAGAAGAAGTTGAAATTGTTTTTATTGCCCGTGGCGAAACACTTAAGGTAATAGCGGAATCTGGATTGAAAATTATTACGAAAGAATCGGAGACTGTTGTTTTTCCTAAAGTAGTTTCAAATGATCCCGAGGTTATCGGGAAACTCGATTATTTAATTTGTGCTACCAAAACCTATGACATTGAAGAAAGTCTGCTGGGCTTAAAAAAGTGTATTACAAAAAATACCGTTATTCTTCCATTATACAATGGTGTTGATGCTCCTGAGCGCATCAGGACTCTTTTTCCGGACAATGAGGTTCTGGATGGCTGTGTTTATATTTTTTCGATGATTACCTCGCCCGGAGTTATTCATAATGTAGGTGCTTTGCAAAGATTGTTTTTTGGTTCCGACAGTGCTTCGATTTCTAAAATGAAAGCTTTACAGACTATTTTTAAAAATGCGGGAGTAGACAGTCATTTAGTAGATAATATCGAAGATACCGTTTGGGAGAAGTTTGTGTTTATTTCGGTGCTGGCATCAGCAACTTGTTATTTGGATTACAATATCGGACAGATTCTGGAAGATAGGGAAGCGAGAAATATATATGTTTCTTTGATGAATGAAATAACAATGATAGCTGCCGTAAAAGGATTAAACCTTCCGGAAGATATTATTATGCAAACCATTTTAAAACTCGAAAAAACTCCGCCGGACACCACTTCCTCTATGCATCGTGATTTGTTGGCCGGAAGAAATATAGAATTGAATTCCTTGACCAAATTTGTAATAGAAGAAGGTTTGAAGTACGAAGTTGAGACGCCAACGTATCAATTGGTTTTTGACAAACTAAGTGGAGAATAAAAGATGATTAAAAAAGTATTTTACCTTTTATTGATTTTGTTCTGTATAAAATCAAATGCGCAATACGTTAGAGTTTATGCCGGTTTTGGACTTTATGCAGCATCGGATTTCAAAAGTAATAGTTTCGGAGAACTTGGTGGCGGTGTTGAAGTCAAAATGCATCGTTTTTTTAAACCCGAAGTCGGACTGAGTTATTTTTTTGGCAGCCTGGAAGATTATAATAGGTTGGATAATAATGGAACTATTTTGGATGTAAGCAGTAAAAAAGTTAATGCTGTAAATTATAATATTACACCAAAGATTGCATTGTACAGCACCGAAGTAAATGCAGGAGATGTATTCCTTCAGATATTACCAAGATATAATGTCTCTAAAATTGAGGCGGAACGATTATACACGGTTATCAATCAAAGTAATCCCGAAAAATCGGTTACAAAAAGGGAAACCCTTACACAATGGCAGCAGTCCATAGGAATCGGGGTAGGAATAGATATTGTGCTTTCGGATAAAAGTTATGATACGGTTGCTATAAATGCCTATTACAACGGAGTTAATCTGGGGAAACCACTAACCGATATAAATAACAGCAGTAGTAGATACAATACCAATACGGTTGGTATGGGAGTTAGTTATTATTTAGGGTTTGGGAAGAAGAAATTATAACAAACCTTTGGGCTGTAATTCGTAAAAATTATATTTAGCAATTGGTGGCGCAAAGTTTTTTACGCACGCAGATTTTGCAGATTTAGCTGATAATTTTGCTTTGCAGTTCTGTTAAAAAACAATCTTAAAAAAAATATACCGGAATTTAACCGCAAGGTTCACTAAGATAAAAAACAGCTGTCTGGATAAAGTTTTACCAGCTCTTATGTTTGCTGAGTATTTTCTCATGTAGATTTACTTCTTCAGTAGGCCATTATGCGATTGGAAGGCTATAGTGTCACAAAAGAAAAATATCAGCTAAATCAGCTAAATCTGCGTGAAAAACTTTGTGATAAGTGCAAAAAATCCTTGCGCTCTTTGCGGTTAAACAAAGCTGTAGGTTACAAGAATTCTATTTTAAACTCAATTCCAATATTTCGAATACTTTCAATGCTGATGGCAGCATCATCTTTAAAGTACTTTCGAATTTTACTGATATAAACATCCATACTTCTTCCTGAGAAAAAATCGTCATTGTTCCAAATCGCTTTCAGGATTTGTTCTCTTTTTAGTAATTGATTTTTATGGACGTAAAAATACTGAATCAAAGCAGCTTCTTTCTCCGTGAGTTGTTGCGTTTGATGGTTTATTTTTAAAGTCAGTCGTTTGGTGTTAAAGAGATACAGTCCGATTTGAATTTCTTCTGTGACAGTTGAAAGGCTCTTTTGCTGACTTCTTTTTAAGATGTTTTGCAAACGTAAAATCAGTTCTTCGGCCTCAAAAGGTTTTACGATATAGTCGTCTGCACCGAGTTTCAGTCCAATGATTTTGTCTTCTTTTAGTCTTTTGGCGGTTAGGAAAATAAAAGGAATTTCGGGGTTTATTTTGATGATTTTTTCCGCAAGTGAAAACCCGTCCAGTTTGGGCATCATCACATCAAAAACACAAATATCAAAACTTTGATTTTTAAAAAGGTCCAGCGCTATTGTGCCGTCTTCTGCCCAGATTACTTCATACTTATAAAGTTCTAAATATTGTTTCAGCACATGGGCAAAATCAAAATCATCTTCGGCTAAAAGTATTTTTTTCAATAGAAAAGGCTTTAAACTTTAAACATAATGGTAAATACAGAACCTTTCCCTAAATCACTAATCACGGCAATAGAGCCCTGATGCGCTTTTACAATCTGATCCACATAATACAAACCTAATCCCAGGCCTTTTACATTGTGTAAGTTGCCTTGTTCTACACGGTAGAATTTTTCAAAAAGTAATCCTAACTTGTTTTTTGAGATTCCGATTCCGTTATCTTCGATGCTGATTGAAAATTGGTTTTGATGATTTTTAGTTTTTATAGAGATCGTGCTGGAACCATATTTTACAGCATTTTCCAATACATTTAGAATAGCAGTGGTCAAATGAAATTGATCTAAAGCCAACATCGTTTTCTCTGTTCTGAAATCCGTTTCAATGGTGATTTTTGGATATCCAATTCTAAAATCTTCTATAATGGCAAACAGAAAATCTTCGGTGTTTATCTTTTCTTTTTGCAATTCGATTTCATTGTCGGCTAATGAATTGGCCAAAACCTGATCGATTAACGTTTGTAAACGATTGTTCTGACGTGAAATCGTATGCACAAGAGCGGTAAAGCTTTCATCGTTTTCACGAATGTTTTTCTGCTCTAATATTTTTGTGGAAATACCCAAAGTGGCCAAAGGCGTTTTGAGTTCGTGTGTAATATTATTGATGAAATCGGTTTTGACATCGCTTACCTTTTTTTGTTTGATTAAAGCTTTAATCGCAATAACAAAAAGGGTAATCAGGGTGAGAATAGAGAGCAAAGACAATAGTAAAACAATCGTCATTCTTTTAAAAATGATCATTTCCCAATCGATTACCGAGATATACATTGAGTCTTCGGTCAGTAATTTATACTCCTGATTTTTGTATGATCCGTTTGTTGTTCCGACATAGTTACGAACTAAAAAAGCATGGTTTAACGAAGCCAGATTGCCGTATAATTTGTTTTGGATAAAAGGCTTTTGAGCGAAGATAGTGTCCGCTTTTTTAGTGTTTTGATATACTACAAATTTGTTCAGTACAATAGCAAAATCAATTTTCAGATTGGGTAATTCCCTTTCGAATTTGCGTTGAATTTTCTGCGTTAAAGCATTTCGGTATTCATTTTCAAGGATTCCGTTTTTGATTTCAGCTTTGGTTCTTTTTCCTTGAATGTAATTTTGAATTAATCCTTTGTAATGCGCTTCTTTTTTACCAACTATAACCGAATCAATATCGCTGTAATTATTTGAAATATTGGCAATTTCATTTTTGATTTCGGTGTGAAACTGCGCTACTTTATAATCGTAAGTCGTTTTAACTAAATAGCATTGTACTGCTGATAAAACAAGCAAGGCGACAACCGAAAGTGTGATTAATAAATTGATTCTTTGTTTCATACCAAAAGGAATTCGAATCAAAAATAAAGCTTTTGTGTTACAATTTGAGCATTAACGTCGCATTAACCTCCAATTAACTTTCAGAACGTCGCATTCGAAGCATTTTTGTAGCTCTAAATCAAAATCTTTTAAACGAATGAAAACGTGCCTGTTTTTTAAAATTATTTTATTTGTATTGCTTTTTTGTCTTTCTGCGGTCGGTTATGCGCAAACGGAAACACCTAAGGACAGTATTTCTAATAAGTTGAACGAAGTCCTGATAAAGACGGATAAAAAAGCTTTCTCCAATCAAAACGGAAATATTAAAATTGATGTTGCCAACTCTGTCTACAATACGATTCCGGATCCGATTGATTTATTGTCAAAATTGCCGTCGGTTCAGATTAGTTCAGATCGTGAAAGTATTTCGATTGTCGGTAAAGGAAATCCATTGATTTATATCGACAATCAAAAGGTTGAAATGAATGATTTGAATGCGCTGGCTGTCGCTGATATTAAAACGATTGAAATTCTTCAGAATCCGTCATCTAAATATGAAGCGCAAGGTCGCGCCGTGATTCTCGTAACAAGAAAACTGAGCAAAAGAGACGGTTTTAGAACTGAAATTTCTGAAGTAGCTTCTTTTAAAAAGAACTATAACAATTATCTGGGGTTTAATTCCAGTTTTAAAAAGAATAATTTCGAATGGAAAGCCAATTTTAATTACAACCGTTTGAATCCCTGGGAAATGCATAGTATTGACTATCAGATTCCGCAGGCCTCAATTGTTTCCGATTATAATGTAATGGCTAATACAAAAAGGAATAAATATGTTTTTGGAGGAGGTTTATTTTATAAAATCAATGAAGACGATTATTTTTCGATTACAGTCAGTGGCAGATTGCAGAGTGATACTTTTGACATCAATACCTTTACTTATAATAAAAAAGAAAAGGATGAAAACACCATTTTTACTTTAAGTGATAATTCGAGTAAAAAGAACTTTGTAAACGCATTCGTAAATTATTCAAAAAAGATACGAGCTATAGATACACAACTGTTTGCAGGTTTTCAATATTCTAATTTTAATCAGCACTTATGGAGCTTAGTCGAAAATAATTTCAATGATACCCAGTTGGAGCTAGCACAAAACCGAAATCAGAAATTTAATGTTGATGTTTTTTCCGGACGGGTTGATTTGGAGAAAAAGTTTAAAAATGAAATGAATTTGGAATTTGGCGCCCTTTATTTAGCTGCAAATTCTAAATCGGATGCTGCTATTTTTAATTTTAAAAATAATACAAATACCAAAGTAGATTATGACTTCGAAGAAGCAAATCTGGCTGTTTATGCTCAGTTTTCGGGGAAGATTAGTAAGGTCGATTTTTCTGCCGGGATTAGGGCTGAGAATACAAAGGCAAACGGGAAATTTCAAACCGACCTTACTGAACCAATTGATAAAAATTATACGAATGTTTTTCCAAAAGCCCAGTTGACTTTCCCGGTTGACAGTACAAAAAGTATCAATGTAAATTATGCGAAAAGCATCATAAGACCTAACTATTCTTCTTTAAGTCAGATAACTACTTATATAAATCCTTATTTTTTGTACGGAAGTAGTATCAATCTGAGTCCGACATTTACTGATGAAATTTCTACCGTTTTCCAGTATCACGATAAATCGTTCAAATTGAGTTATTATCAAAATAAAAATCCTGTCTATTCAAGTTTCGTTTTTGATGAACAGACCGATATATTGACGATTACAGATATTAATTTTAACAAGGAAACAGGTTTTACGGTTGATTTTACTCTGCCCTTTACTTATAAATTATGGAGTACAACAAACTCTTTGGTCTTCATTAAAAACAAAGTCATGGATGATTCGGCTTTATACAATTCTTCAAAACCCTATTTGTATTACTATTCAAATCATACATTCAAACTTCCGAGAGCGTTTACTTTTGCACTCACTTTTTGGGGAGAAACGGAACGAAAAGAAGGTGTTTTTGAGCGAAATGCAAAATTTATTCTCGACATGTCGCTTACAAAAACGTTTGGTAAAAACTGGAACTGTACTTTGAGTTATAATGATGTTTTTAAAAATATGATTTATGCAGAGCGATTTACCATTAATAATATAAGTTCGAAAGCCCGTTATTTGGTAGATGCCAACGAAATTTCGATCGCACTTCGCTATACTTTCGGAAGGATTAAAGAGAGTGAATTTAAAGAGAAAAGCGTAAATGAGAGTGAGAGCAGGATTCGTTAGAGAGTAGTAGTCGCTCGTCAATTCCGACGAAGGGGAATTGTAGTCGTTTAGTTGTTCATTTGTCATTCCAGTAAAAGGCAGTTGTTGTGTCGTTTAGTCGTTCAGTTGTCATTCCGAGGCACGAGGAATCACACAAGAAACTCCGTTCCAATTGGGTACGATTCCTCATACCTCGGAATGACAAAGGAAGGGCCATTAAGCAAAAAATGGCTGCCTCAGAATGAAACAGCCACTTCGTATGCTTAAAAAAGAAACTAATTATCCCTCGTCTTCTTCTGTAATTTTGTTTGATGCATCATCTACAAGCTCTTCGTCGTCATCGGTAGAATTTAATTCGAAGAAACTGAAAAAAGAACCTCCGTAACTCTTCTGAAAAGAGAAATTGCTAAGATGTTCTAATTTGGTATATTTTGAATGTTCAATAATCATCATGCCATCGTCGTGAAGTAAATCCCTTTCGAAAACCGTTAAGACTATTTTTTCAAAAGTAGCCTGATCTAAACCGTAAGGCGGATCGGCAAAAATGATATCGTAAGAGGTTTTACAGTTTTCAAGGTATTTGAAAACATCACTTTTTGTTGCAGCAATATCAAAATCGTATTCTGATGCAACCTGCTTGATGAATTTTACGCAACCAAAATCTCCGTCAACAGAAGTAATTGGAGCACTTCCGCGGGAAGCGAACTCAAAACTTATGTTACCTGTTCCTGAAAACAAGTCCAGTACCTTCAAGCTGTCAAAACTAAAATGATTGTTCAGAACATTAAATAATGCTTCTTTACTCATGTCAGTTGTAGGTCTTACAGGAAGGTTTTTTGGTGGAAAAATGCGGCGTCCTTTGTATTTTCCTGATATGATTCTCATGATTGAAATAAAATATAATGTTTTTGATTCTGAGCTGTAGAAAAGCTGTTTTTCTCTTGTAAAGTGCTTACATCTAAAAAAGCAACGTTACGAATGTATTTATACGCAATGGCATAAAAAGGATCGTTTTTGGTTATGGTTCCCAATAATTCAAGCTGAAAACTTTCGGGATTCAAACTCAATTGTTCTGCTGTAAAAAGCAAATAGTATATAAAATCTTCCGGAGTCTGATACTCGAAAGAATTGAATAACAATAGTCTCTGGTTTTGTACTACAATCAGTTCGAAGTGATCCGGATTAAAATTAACGATCATTTTTTTGTCGTCGTTATTTCTGGAAGCTTCCAGTATTTTTTCAATCAGAATACTGTTCGAATGTTTGTAATCGAAAGAGCCAATTTCATCAATCAAAAAATTATTGATGTTTACATACGGGATATATATCGTATTCATCTCGTAGTTGGTGATCTGATCGTACGTAAAAAAATCAGTTTCAAAAACTTTGGTGTTGTATTGTAAATAACTCCCTAAATAATTTTCGTCAAACAAAGCCGTCGGTACAAAAGTAGAGAGATTATTGGTATGGATTACGACTATAGTATCGTAAGTATCTTTTAGTTCGGGATGTTTTTTAAAAGCATCACTATACAATTCTTCTATTTTAGAGCCTCTTTGTGTAGGCGTAAACTCGACTTCATTAAACGAAGTAATGGTATTATTAAGCGTATCAAAACAACAAAACGAAAATCCGTTCAGCGAAACCTGAATAGAAAGTTTTTTGTATTTTTTTGATGTTATATTAGTGTTTTGAAATGGCATAATTTGATTTACAATTTGTTACCAGTTGTAGTGTCAAGAAAGAATTTAATTAAAAGACAAACTTACAAATTAAAAAGCAACAATAATAATTGCAATTTCAAAAAACAACATTTTGTTAAAGTTACGTGTGTGTTATGTTTTAGCTAACTATCGGTTTTTGTTTTCTCTTTTTTGAAAACTTTATGAGCAAAACTGATTTTTGAAATTGGCATTGACGCTAAAAAAACCGTACTTTGTAGTTCAAATTTTTCCTATGAATTCAGCACAGTTTTACGGTGTTTTGCAAAAAAGATTTCCGTTTGCTCCAACTTATAAACAAGATATTTTTTTTCAGAAAATCGCAATTTTCCTAACAGAACCGGACAACAACACTATTTTTGTCTTAAAAGGATATGCCGGAACGGGAAAGACAACTGTGATCTCAACCATTGTAAACAACTTGGGAGATATCAATAAAAAGTATGTTTTGCTGGCTCCAACCGGACGTGCAGCAAAAGTTATCGCCAATTACTCTCATACGCCTGCCTTTACGATTCATAAAAAAATATATTTCCCTAAAAAGTCTTCGGGTGGCGGAGTGGCTTTTACCAAACAAGTCAACAAACATAAAAACACCATTTTTATAGTCGACGAGGCCTCGATGATATCCGACAGTAATTCGGATTCTAAATTGTATGATAACGGATCACTATTGGATGATTTAATATCTTATGTTTATTCCGGAACCAATTGCAAAATGATTCTTTTGGGAGATACAGCTCAGCTACCTCCTGTAAATTTAGATATTAGTCCGGCGCTTGACATACATACTTTGGGTGTGCACTACGATAAAGAAATTGAACATATCGAACTCGATGAGGTAATGCGTCAGGAAGAAAGTTCAGGGATTTTGTACAACGCTACGGAATTGCGGGAACTGCTGAAAGAATCGTTTTTGACAGAATTTAAATTCAACGTAAAAAAGTTCAAAGACATTGTCAGACTTACGGACGGTTACGATATTCAGGATGCTATAAATACGGCCTACAGTAATTATAGTATTGAAGATACTGCCTTTATAGTACGTTCCAATAAAAGGGCAAATCAATACAATGAACAGATCAGAACCAGGATTTTGTTTAAAGAAAGTGAACTTTCGGTTGGTGATTTCCTAATGGTGGTGAAGAACAATTATTTCTGGCTAAAAGAAACCGATGAAGCCGGATTTATTGCCAATGGTGATATTATTGAAGTTTTGGAACTTTTCGGAATCAGAGAATTATACGGATTTACTTTTGCGAAAGTAAAAATCAGAATGGTCGATTATCCGGATCAGAAGCCTTTTGAAACCGTTTTGATTTTAGATACTATAAAAAGCGAATCTCCTTCCTTAACCTATGAAGACTCCAATCGTTTGTACGAAGAAGTGATGAAGGATTACGAGGAAGAAACTACAAAGTACAAGAAGTTCCAAAAGGTAAAAGACAATGAGTATTTTAATGGTTTACAAGTAAAATTCTCGTACGCAATTACCTGTCATAAATCACAAGGAGGGCAGTGGGACACGGTTTTTATAGAACAACCGTATTTGCCAAACGGAATTGATCGCGATTATATTCGATGGTTGTATACCGCTATGACACGTGCAAAAAATAAGCTATATTTGATAGGGTTCAAAGACGAGAGTTTCGAGGAATAATCTTCTGTCGCAAATGACAAAAATAAGCACAAGTTTTTTTAGGATAGTTAATTCGTGCAATTCGTGCAATTGCTTCGCCTGTTCGCTATCGCTCGGGTTGTGGCAAAACTAAATTTACAAGAGGATCATGACAACACTAAACGATTTACATTCGATTTTATCGACATTTTCGAATACCGATAAAATGCCGGTTTTGTTCTTAGGACACGGCAGCCCAATGAATGCCATTGAAGAAAATCAGTTTGTTACGGGTTTTCGAAATCTGGCCAAAACATTACCGCAACCCAATGCTATTTTGTGTATTTCGGCGCATTGGTTCACCAATGGAACCAAAGTAACTTCAATGCAAATGCCCCGAACTATTCATGATTTTGGAGGTTTCCCACAAGCTCTTTTTGAGGTACAATATCCCGCAAAAGGAAGTCCCGAACTGGCTTACGAAACCAAGAAATTAATAGAACCGGTTCCGGTAGACCTGGACGAACACTGGGGGCTGGATCACGGTGCCTGGAGTGTGATCAAACATTTGTATCCGGAAGCAAATGTTCCCGTCGTGCAATTGAGCATTGATTATACCAAATCGGGACAATATCATTTCGAACTGGCTCAGAAGTTACAGGCATTGCGTCATAAAGGTGTTTTAATCATCGGCAGCGGGAATATCGTGCACAATTTGCGTTTGGTTGATTTCAGGAATTTTGATAAAGACAATTATGGTTACGATTGGGCGATCGAAGCCCGTGAAACGATCAATACTCATTTATTAGATGGTGACTTTCAACCTTTAATTGATTTCGAAAAGAGGAGCAAAGCGGTTCAATTAGCGATTCCAACTCCGGAACATTATTTGCCTTTGCTCTATACTTTAGGATTAAAACAAGAATCAGAAGAACTGAGTTTGTTTAATGATAAATTACTAGCCGGTTCTCTGAGTATGACTTCTTTAAAAATTATGTAGTTTAACTGATTTGATATAATTCGTAAAAACGGTGTTTACAGTTAATCTGGGAGAAATTTTTTCACGCAGATTTTGCAGATTCAGCTGATTTATTCGAATTGTTGCGAAAAACAAAAAAAATCAGCCTAATCTGCTAAATCTGCGTGAACAAAAAAACTTTGCGTCTTTGCGACTTTGCGAGAAATTTTTAGAAAATAGAAACTTAGCTATTTACTTTTCTGCAAATGATACGCATACAAATACCCGTCAGCACTTCCGAAATAAACGCTATTATTGCTAATAAACGGTGATGAAACAATAGGACCAAGTTTGTAAAATTCATCCATAATCTTTTTGTTTTCGCTGTAAAGAGACAAATCAAAATCTTTGGCGACATACAAAGCGTCTAGTTTGTTATTATTTAAAATTTTAGCAGCATTTTCTTTTCGATTCTCGGTACTTATAGAATTAAATTCTTTCCCGGAAGAAAGTAAATTAAGCGCAAAGAAATTTCCTGTAAAATCTCCAAAATAAGCAGTGTTACCGGCTATTGCAGGGGTGTCGTACACATATCCTTTGGTCTCAAAACGCAGTAATTCTTTTCCTGTTTTTGCATCCAGGCCCAGTAAAGCATAAGTATCTGAGGTACCTACATAAAGAATATCGTTTTTAATAACGATTGTACTTAAAATCCATGAATTTTCGGCATCGTATTTCCATTGCAGTTTTCCGGTTTCGGCATCTACAGCAAAAATGTAAGGCTCTCTGGCGCTAAGATAAACTGTGCCATTTGCAACGGCAACCGAAGACTGGATGCCTTTGAAACCTTGTTTTTTTCCGGTTTCGAATTTCCATTTTAGTTTTCCGGTATCACAATTTAGGGCATACAAATCAGCATCCCAACTCCCAATGTATAATGTGTTTTTGTCGATAATTGGCGTGCTATGGACGGCAGCATTGGTTTTGAATTTCCAGCTTAATTGTCCTTTTTTGGCATCAACAGCATACACATTTCCGTCACTGCTTCCGAATACAACCAAAGTCGATTTATTGTTTTTGTACACAGCCGGTGAAGACAAATAAAAGGACCATAAATCATCCATAACCACATCCAGCGGCTTCATGCCCCACATTCCGGTTTCCTGATAAAAGTGTTCGCCACCCGTTTTAAATTTCCAAAGTTCTTTTCCGGTCGTTAGGTTTACGGCATAATAATGACCGTCAAAACTTCCGAAGTATATCGTATTCTCTAAAATACTTGGCGAACTGTGAACAGCTCCATTTGTTTTAAATTTCCATTTCAGGTTTCCGGATTTTTCGTCTATGGCGTAAAAATACCCATCTTCACTACCAACATATAAAATTCCGTTTTTGGTGATGGGAGAGGAGAAAATCTTCCCTTCCGTTTTGAATTTCCATTTAAGATCGCCTATAGGTCGATAGCCTTCTCCTTTAAACACCCGATTTGTAAAAGAATTTAGGATAGATGAATTTGTTTTTTGCGAAAAAACAGTAGTTGTAATTAAAAAGAAAGAAAATAAAAGAATACGGAAAGTTGCTGTCATAATTTTTTTTTGCATAAAAATAATTTTTTTTTGCACATGAAAGAATGTTTTGTAAAATATTTAATCCTAGTTATTTAAGGAAAATGTTATGATTTTTTGAGAAATATGTTTTCGATATATTCTTAAAACCTGATGTTGAATAGGTATATTTGTTTTTTAGAATTTCAACACCATTAATACCGTCAAAAATGAAAATAATAGCAGTTATTCCGGCACGTTATGCTTCTACACGATTTCCAGCCAAACTCATGCAGGATTTGGGAGGCAAAACCGTTATTTTAAGAACCTATGAAGCCGCAGTCGCAACTAAATTATTTGAAGACGTTTTTGTAGTAACCGATTCGGATTTAATATTTGATGAAATTGTTTCTAATGGTGGGAAAGCCATTATGAGCATCAAAGAACACGAATCAGGAAGTGATCGAATTGCCGAGGCTGTAGCGAATCTGGATGTGGATATTGTAGTGAATGTGCAGGGTGACGAACCTTTCACTGAAGCGGGACCTTTAGAACAGGTTTTAAATGCTTTTAAGAACGATCCCGATCGTAAAGTTGATTTGGCTTCGTTAATGCGCGAAATTACCGATGAAGAAGAAATCAACAATCCGAATAACGTAAAAGTAGTGGTAGATCAATCACAGTTTGCTTTGTATTTTTCTCGTTCTGTGATTCCGTATCCAAGAGACAAAGATGTTGGGGTGCGTTATTTTCAACATATCGGAATTTATGCTTTTAGAAAACAAGCTTTACTGGATTTTTATAGCCTGCCGATGAAGTCTTTAGAAGCTTCAGAGAAATTAGAGCAGCTTCGCTATCTGGAATTTGGTAAGCGCATTAAAATGGTTGAAACGACGCATGTGGGTATCGGTATTGATACAGCGGAGGATTTAGAAAAAGCCAGGGCTATTTTGAGAGATATATAGGGCTGAAGTTGTGAGATGTGAGTTGTGAGATGTGGGTTGTGGGTTGTGAGATTTGAAAACTGACGCTTTAAACTTGAAACCTGAAACTTGAAACTTGAAACTTCAAACCTAAAACAAATAGAAAATCCCCTAAAAAGATAACTTCTTCTTCAGGGGATTTTTTTATTTAAGCCTTAGTTCTTTAGTATAAACTAGGATATTTAGTAGGATTCACTTCGTTCATCATGGTGTAAACCTTTTCAAAGATATCTTCGGCAGAAGGTTTAGAGAAATAATCCCCATCTGTTCCGTAAGCAGGTCTGTGTGCTTTTGAAGCTAAAGTTTGTGGTTTACTGTCCAAATATTTGTAAGCATCCTGTTCTTCAAGAATTTGTTGTAAGATAAATGCTGAAGCGCCACCCGGAACGTCTTCGTCAATTACTAAAAGACGATTTGTTTTAGCGATACTTTTTACGATATCTTTATTAACATCAAACGGAAGTAAAGACTGGATATCGATTACTTCGCAATCAATTCCTAATTCTAATAATTCGTTTGCTGCTTGTTCTACCAATCTTAAAGTAGACCCGTAAGAAACTAAAGTAATATCAGCACCTTCTTTTAGTGTTTCAATAACTCCGATTGGTGTTTTGAATTCTCCAAAATTAAGTGGTGTTTTTTCTTTTAAACGGTATCCGTTCAAACATTCGATTACTAAAGCAGGTTCGTCACATTCTAAAAGAGTATTGTAGAAACCGGCAGCCTGTGTCATGTTTCTTGGAACCAGAACGTGAATTCCACGAACTGCATTGATAATCATTCCCATTGGAGAACCGGAGTGCCATATACCTTCCAGACGATGTCCGCGGGTTCTGATGATTAAGGGAGCTTTCTGTTTCCCAACAGTTCTGTATTGTAAGGTTGCTAAATCATCACTCATGATCTGAATAGCGTACAATAAATAATCTAAATATTGAATTTCAGCAATCGGACGCAGACCTCTTAAAGCCATTCCAATTCCCTGACCAATAATAGTGGCTTCTCTGATTCCGACATCGGCAACACGCAGTTCACCGTATTTTTCCTGCATTCCTTCTAAACCTTGGTTTACATCACCAATGTTTCCAACATCCTCTCCGAAGATTAAGGTTTCCGGATATTTACTGAATATGGCGTCGAAGTTATCGCGAAGAATCATTCGGCCATCTAAATCAGCTTTGGCATTATCGTCATATTCAGGAAGTACTTTCTGTACAGAAAATACATTTTGAGCAGAATCCGAATGTAAATTACTGCTGAATTTCTCTTGTGTGGTTTCGATGTAATTGCTGATCCATTCAGACAATAAAACTTTACTGTTTGGAACTTCAATAAAACGCAATATTTTTCTGGCGATTACCAGCATTTCCTTTTTCAAAGGCGATTTTATAGCGCTTAATTCAGAGATGTATTTCTGAATTTTATCTTTATGATTGATGCTGGCACTTGAAATTTGTTCCAATAAAACCAAAAGATTCTTTTGATCTTCAATAATTGGATTGATAAAAGAGTTCCAAGCCTCTTTTTTAGCTTCAAGAACTTCTTTTTTAAGTTCAAAATCAATTTCGCCTAATTCTTCAGGAGAAGCAATATTAATTGCAATCATCCATAAACGCATTTGGCGGATACAATCGAAATCTCTTTCCCAAGCCAGTCTTTCGGCGTTTTTGTAACGTTCGTGTGATCCTGAAGTAGAATGTCCCTGAGGTTGTGTTAATTCATTTACGTGAATTAAAACCGGAACATGCTCCTCGCGTGCAATTGCTGCTGCTCTTTCGTAAGTAGAAACCAATTCGGCATAATCCCAGCCTTTTACTCTGAAAATTTCATATCCTTTTGAATCTTCATCACGTTGGTATCCTTTTAAGATCTCAGAGATGTTTTCTTTGGTGGTCTGATGTCTTGCGTGAACCGAAATCCCGTATTCATCATCCCAAACGCTCATCACCATCGGAACTTGTAGAACTCCGGCAGCGTTTATAGTTTCAAAAAATAAGCCTTCAGATGTACTCGCGTTTCCAATTGTTCCCCAGGCTACTTCATTTCCATCTACAGAGAATTTTTCTTTGATAGTGATGCCATCAACATTTCTGTAAATTTTTGAAGCTTGAGCCAAACCAAGTAATCTTGGCATTTGGCCTGCTGTAGGAGATATATCTGAACTTGAATTTTTTTGTTTTGTTAAATCTTTCCAAGAGCCATCTTCGTTTAAACTGTGTGTTACAAAGTGACCGCCCATTTGCCTGCCCGCAGACATTGGATCAAAATCTAAATCGGTATGACCGTATAAACCGGCAAAAAATTGTTTTGGAGTTAATTCTCCAATTGCCATCATAAAGGTTTGATCGCGATAATAGCCGGAACGGAAATCTCCGTTTTTAAAAGCCTTGGCCATAGCAAGCTGTGGAACCTCTTTTCCGTCACCAAATATTCCGAATTTGGCCTTTCCTGTCAATACTTCTTTACGCCCTAAAAGACTACATTCGCGGCTGGTTACGGCAATTTTGTAGTCGTTTAACACCTCAGTTTTGAAATCTTCGAAAGTCAACGTAGAATTGTTTTTTTCTTTAATCATAATCTGGAATGGGTCATGTTAGGCGACAAAATTACTTAAAAAGTATCAATAATCATAATTCATTAAAGTAAATATAATTTAATTATTTATAATTAAATTGCTAAAACACTAGGGTTTGTTTGTTGAATGTTTAATGATTTTGTGGTTTAAATGGTAATAATTTATGTTTTTGTTTAAAATTTATTCAATTAAAACCATTTTCGGGTAAAAAGATTGACTAATGTTTTAGGAGAAAAAGTAACAACAAATCGTATTTTTTCGTCGTAATTTTTTTGCGCAACCTCCCAACCATTGTTCGAATAGATCGGAAAATACAATTCGAAGTAGTCCGGAACTAAGTTTAAACGGATTCCGCTATCGTAGGCAAATTTTGCATTTTGGTGTTTATTTTGCATAAAACCAATGTCTCCATAAGCTTCAATCCAATCCCAAAGCGAATAACTGGCATTTAAAGTCGCCATCCATTGATTGGCGTATCGTGGTTCTATTTTAGACTTAAAACCACCTTCGGCTATGACATATTGTTGGCTGAAAATTCCGGTGCTCTCAGATCTTCCTAAAAAATTATAATCAAACATATAGTCTGTTGGTCTGTCTAATCCAAAACTAAAATAATCAGAATTGGTGTGATTGTACAAGAAGCTTCCGGCATAGACACGTAAGTTCAGCTTGCGGTTATTCTCAAATAATCTTCGGTATTCAACTTCTCCGGCCAGTTTTCCGAATCCACCTGAAAATTGAACATCGGTCATAAAACTAAAATGATCTACCAATTCTGTCTTGGTGTTCATATAACGAGCGTTGAAAACAGAATAATTCGGATTCGAATTATCAGTAATGTATTTACTGGCTTCACGATTTACAATTACCTGACGTACCAGAATAAGCTGCTTTCTATTGTCTCTGAAATTTTCTTCGCGAATTCTAAGCTGTACCATCGGATTTAGCCTGAAATAAGTCGCATCGGGTGCATAGTGAAAGTAATTTTGACTAATAGAATATCGGACATTATAAAGTGTGCTGTTTCTGTAATAATGATTCAACGAAAAAGCAGAAGAACCGGATATAGTACCCGCATTAATAGAATAGGCCGGATTAATGTCAAAAGTAAAGGGTTTGTCTAGTATGGTTTTGTTGTGAAAACGCATTCCGGGTGTAAAACCATCATAATAATTATAAGTAAGCGTCGGAACATATAAAATCTGATTGTAGTAAGGATCTTCAAGATCTTTTGCAAAATTAAATTTTATAGGACGATTTGTGATAACCAGACTTTTCAGCGATTTCCAGTTGTTTCTTAAGTTGTATTCGGGAACCTCATTGTCGTAATTCAGAACTATTTTATCGGCTTTGTTTCTGTCAATATGATAGATAGAGTCATTGTTTTTTGGTTCAATCCATTTCTTGAAAACAATGTCGTTTCTTTTAATTCCGTAAACCGGAATAGGAACAAAAACACCTGTTCTGTTTCGTATTGAAAATTGAATGCTGTCTTTAGTCCTGGTAACATTCGAAAATTTATAATCGATAATGTCGCGGGAATCGATGATGGTCGTAAAGAACCAATCGATATTTTTTTTACTGTTTTGAGTTACTATTTTTTCAAAATCAAATCGGCTAACCTGTTGGTTTTTGTTTAATTCATAAAATTGCTGAACACTTTTTGGAACAATGTTGTGATTTAAATAATTGTCTAAGTAGCTTAAACTTAAACCTGCCCGGTATTTACTTGCAATTTGTTCGTTGAACTTTATTAAGGTATTTTTTGGGTTACCAAGAGGCTGATCCAGATTTTTTCTGGCCATTAACATATAGTAATAACTGTATTGCTCGTTAAAAGTCAGGTTGGCAATATTGTAACTTTTAAAGAGTCTCATGCTCGAAAGACTTCCAAGCATTTTTTGATCCTGATGATTTTCATCCATGTATTTCATCATGGCATAAATTTGAATTCCATCGCGAATCCAGTTGTCTTTTCTGAAGTCTAAACGCAGACTGTTCTTTAGGTAGTTGTTCAGATATGTTTTTAAGAATGTAATTTCAAAGATAAATTCATCTGAAAACGGACTAATAAAAGACGGCAATTGATTTAACCCGTAAAAAGGATTTCGGTCATAATCGGTCTGCGAAACCGTAATTTTTTGATGTGGATAATTGCCGATAAAGGTATTTGCAAAAGTGACAACTTTATTTATGATAAGCGCTTTCTGAATGTCGCTGATTTTTTTGTTTTTTAAATTGGAAAGAATTTCAATTGAACCATTTTCATAACTTTTGAAGCTATTTTGCTTTTCGATAAACAGATTAAAGTCAGTTCTGTTAGTTCCCGAAAAAGTATAGGTGGTTGATTGCGGGTTTGTAAGATCTTTAGCAATCGAATTTAAATCGGTTGTAATCGAGTAAGTATTTGGAATTTTTATTGCAACTTCATAATCACTGGTTGCATTTGCAATGTCGTCCAGATTGAAATTGTTGTATTTTGTAAAAGTATGATTTTCAAATCGTGCGGGACTTATAAACCAGTTTTTCAGGTTCATTCCACCATTTTGATCAAAGCCGTAATGGGTAAATTTATCGCTTGGAATCTTGGCTATATAAGTAAGGTGGATTTCTGTTTTTTGATTCGGAAGCAGTTTTTGTTTTAGCTTTACTACAATGAAGTCAGGATTTCTTTCGGTTCTTTCCCATTCAAAAGCCATGTCGTTGGCATCTACTAAATTTAGAATGGTAGTGTTTCCTCTTTCTTCGGCTTTGGCTAAGTGAAAACCACGATAAAATTCATCGGAAAAACGTCTGGCTAGTGGTGTGTTTTTGCCGGAGAAAGCATTGTTCCAGTCATTTAAAACAATCGAGTCTAAAGTATCATTTGAAGTGTTATGAAAAATAATATCTTGTTTTACGTTTAAAGTTTTTAGTTCAAGATTCACGGCAACTTCCATCTTAGACTGATGTTGCGCATATTGTTTTATTGAACTCAATAAAATGAAAACGAAGAAGATACTGTTATAAAATGATCTCAAATTGGCTTAAATTTGTTTTGGCTGTTTCTTTAATTTACTTGCTTAGAATTATTCTGGCTTTTGTAAAAATAGTATAAAAAAAAGCTGTTTAAGAAAACAGCTTCATTTTTTTTGCATTACGTAATAAATTTTAACCATAAAAGTGATGTAAGTTCATGTAAAATTAACCCGTTAGACGTGATTATTTTTTAAATATTTAATTTTCAATTATTTGAATCCGAATAGTTTGGGTATGTAATATAAATGTATTTCTTTTATATATTACCCTCAAAGGATTAAAATGAACTTTTTAAGCCTCTTTCTTAAATGAGCTTACATTACTTATATGGTTTAAACAACTAGAAATTCGGACTCAAGTCGTATTTCTTATAGAATTTATCCAAAACATCAACTACTTCATCTTCAGTGTCTACGATTTTGAATAAGTTTAAATCTTCCGGACTCACAGTATGCATTTTCTCAACCAAAACAGTTTTTACCCATTCGATCAATCCTGACCAGAATTCAACTCCAACCAGTATAATTGGAAATTTCCCAATCTTTTTTGTTTGTATTAAGGTGATCGCTTCAAACATTTCGTCTAAAGTTCCAAAACCTCCCGGCATTACTACGAAACCTTGAGAATATTTTACAAACATTACTTTTCTAACAAAAAAGTAATCAAAATTTAGGTTTTTATCGTGATCGATATAAGGGTTGAAATGTTGCTCAAAAGGCAATTCGATATTCAAACCTACAGAAGTTCCACCGCCTAAATGTGCGCCTTTGTTTCCGGCTTCCATTATTCCGGGACCACCTCCTGTGATTACACCGTAACCTGCTTTACTGATTTTAAAAGCAATTTTTTCTGCCAGTAAATAATATTTATCCTCCGGTTTTGTTCTTGCAGATCCAAAAATCGATACGCATGGACCAATACGTCCCATGCTTTCATATCCATTTACAAATTCAGCCATGATTTTAAAAATCGCCCAGCTGTCATTTGTTCTGATTTCATTCCACGTTTTTTGCTTCAAACGATCCTGGATTACTTTATCCTCATCGTTGTCAAAATCTTCTAATCTCATTTTTTGTATTATTAATTGTTTTCAGGAGCTCGTTCCTGTTGTTCCTCTTTGTCTTTTGCAATCTTCCAATGGGTAGGGATGAAAGCAATAAGATTTCCTCTTTCGCTGGAGCTAGGGCATTAATTTTTGGTTCAACTTTGTCTTTTATGAAGATTAAAGTTGAAAAATTTAATTAAAAAGGCGTACTAAATTAACTCTTTTTTTGAGAGTGGTAACAAAAAAACGCATTTATTAACCTAAAAAAAATAATTGAACGAATGATTTTTAAATTCGTTGTTCATTATCAATTAATTAGGGTAATTGTTGTTCGATGCGTTATTGCAATAATTTTAATTGAAATATCAGGCAAGCTCTTTTTTTAGAAACTTAGCCGTATAACTTTTTTTGCTTTTTACTACTTTTTCAGGTGTTCCTTTTGCAATAAGTTCTCCCCCACCTTTTCCGCCTTCAGGACCAATGTCTATGATATAATCGGCCAGTTTGATAACGTCCATATTATGTTCGATTACCAGAATGGTGTTTCCTTTATCAACCAATTTGTTGATTACGTCCATCAGGACTCTGATGTCTTCAAAATGTAAACCTGTTGTAGGTTCGTCAAGGATGTAAAAAGTATTTCCGGTATCTTTTTTAGATAATTCTCCTGCTAGTTTGATACGTTGTGCTTCGCCACCCGAAAGCGTTGTACTTTGTTGCCCAAGTGTGATATAACCCAAACCGACATCCTGAATTGTTTTTACTTTTCTGTGAATTTTTGGAATGTTTTCGAAGAAAGGAACAGCTTCATCGACTGTCATATTTAATACATCCGATATGGATTTTCCTTTGTATCGAATCTCTAAAGTTTCTCTGTTAAAACGTTTTCCTTGGCAAGTTTCGCATTCCACATAAACGTCCGGTAAAAAGTTCATTTCAATAGTTCTTACACCTGAACCTTCACAGGTTTCGCAGCGTCCGCCTTTTACGTTAAAACTAAAACGTCCGGCTTTATATCCGCGGATCATACTTTCAGAAGTCATCGTAAACAGATTTCTAATTTCTGTGAAAACTTCGGTATAAGTCGCAGGATTTGAGCGTGGGGTTCTTCCAATCGGACTCTGGTCAATATCAATTACTTTGTCAATATGTTCCAGACCTTCTATTTTTTTGTAAGCCTGTGGTTTTTTTACTCCATTAAAGTAATACGCGTTTAGAATCGGGTAGAGGGTCTCGTTTATCAAAGTCGATTTTCCGCTTCCTGAAACTCCGGTTACGCAAATTAGTTGCCCTAAAGGAACTTCAATGGTAACATTTTTTAGGTTGTTTCCTGTTGCTCCTGAAAGTTTTAAGAACTTACCGTTTCCTTTGCGTCTTTCTTTTGGGATTTCCAGTTTCATTTTACCATTCAGATATTGAGCAGTAATGGTGTCAGACGCCAAAGTTTCTTTCGGAGTTCCGATACTGATAATTTCGCCACCATATTTTCCGGCTTTTGGACCAATATCAATTACATAATCAGCTGTTTCGATCATGTCTTTGTCGTGTTCGACTACAATAACTGAATTTCCAATATCGCGTAATTGTTCTAGCGAATGGATTAATTTTTCGTTATCTCTCTGATGTAAACCAATACTTGGCTCGTCTAATATGTACAAGACACCAACCAGTTGCGAACCAATTTGCGTTGCCAGACGAATACGTTGTGCTTCACCACCCGAAAGTGATTTGGAACTTCGACTAAGAGCCAGATAATTCAGGCCGACATTCATTAAGAAATTTAGACGGTCTTTGATTTCTTTAACTACTTCGGAAGCAATTAACAGTTGCTTGTCTGTTAAATGATTTTCTAAATCTAAGAACCATGCTGTTAGATCAGAGATGTCCATATCACACAATTCGGTGATATTTTTCGTGTCGATTTTAAAGAACAAAGCTTCTTTTTTCAAACGTGAACCTTCACAAACCGGACAGTTTACTTCGTCCATGAAATCTTTGGCCCAACGTTTTATTGTAGTGGACGGACTTTCGTCGTATTGATTTTTGATGAAATTTGAAATACCTTCAAAATCAATTTTGTAATCACGTGTAACGCCCAGATCTTTTGAATTGATAGTAAATTTATCTTTTCCGCCATGTAAAATCATGGTCATTGCTTCTTCCGGAATCTTCTCGATCGGATCGGTTATTTTAAAATTGAATTTTTCTCCAATAACTTCTAATTGCTTAAAAATCCAGGAAGATTTGTATTCGCCAAGTGGAGCAAATCCACCAGCTTTAATGGATAGTTTAGGATTTGGAACAATCTTTTTAATATTGATTTCGTGTACGGTTCCCAAGCCATTACAATGCGGACAAGCTCCTTTCGGGGAGTTGAAAGAGAATAAGTTGGGCTCCGGATTTTGATAAGAAATACCCGTTGACGGACACATTAAATTTCTACTGAAGTAACGGACTTCGTTGGTGTCCTGGTCTAAAATCATTAAAACATCTTCACCATGATGCATGGCTGTATTGATGCTTTCTGCCAGTCGTTTTTGATTGTCGGCGGTGTCTTCAATTAGCATTCGGTCTACTACAATTTCAATGTCATGGGTTTTGTATCGGTCTAATTTCATTCCCGAAACCAAATCCTGTACTTCGCCATTAACACGAACTTTTAGAAATCCCTGTTTTGTAATTTGTTGGAATAATTCGGCATAATGTCCTTTTCTGGCTTTAATAACCGGAGCAAGAATATTGATACGTTTTCCGGTAAAATCCTGAATAATCAAATCTTTAATTTGATCGTCAGAATACGAAACCATTTTTTCACCCGTGTTGTAGCTGTATGCATCTGCTCCACGAGCGTATAGTAGTCTTAAAAAATCGTATATTTCAGTAATAGTTCCGACGGTAGAACGCGGACTTTTACTGGTTGTTTTTTGTTCAATAGCAATTACAGGCGAAAGCCCGTCGATTTTATCAACATCGGGACGTTCTAAGCCACCAAGAAACTGTCTGGCATAAGCCGAAAAAGTTTCTACATAACGACGCTGTCCTTCGGCATAGATTGTGTCAAATGCCAAAGATGATTTTCCCGAACCCGATAAACCGGTAATCACGACCAGTTTTTCACGCGGAATAGAAATATCGATATTTTTTAGATTGTGAACTCTTGCGCCGAGAACTTCAATAGTATTGTCTTTTTCTAACATAAATTTGAGCAAAAAGCAAAGTTACCATTTTGATTTGTTCTTTTTGTACTACGTAGCAGAAGTTTATGTTATAAATTGTAACAAAAAACGCTAATATAAATTAGCGTTTTCTTTTTCGGGTTGCCATATATTCTTCTATGGCTTCTTTGGTAGTATACCAGTTTCGGCCTTCTTTATAAGCATCTATTTTACCTGTTCTGGCCAATAGGCTTACATATTCCTGACCATAAGGAGTCTGTGGTTCACTAACAATATCTGCAATTTTCTGAAAGTTGTTGTCACTATCCGGCATTGCATTCAGATAAATATTGAGCGTACGTTCTAGTGCCTGACACATCAAAAGAACTAGTTTTTGATAGTTTCCGGTATTAGCCTGATTAAGGGCTTCATAATATTTTTTCCTGTCATTTTTAAGAATAATGGCAGGTGGAAACCCACAGCGCATCAATAATAAATTCATGCTCAGACGTACTGTACGCCCATTACCATCGAAAAACGGATGTATCCAGACCAGTTTATGATGGTAAACAGTGGCAAGCTCTATATCGTTAAGTCCTAATGGATTTCTATTAATAAAATCTATTAGTTCGTCGAGATAATCGGAAACTCTATTTGCATTTGGAGGCATAAAATTGGCGCCGGAAATACGCACACCACCATTGCGCAAACGTCCTGCAAAATCATCTTCGATCGACCGCAAAACTAACCCATGTATAGAAAGTATATCAATGCTTCTGAGTTTGTAAGTATCATCAACAATAGTATATAGGTAGTCAATAGCCTTATCGTGGTTATGGGTTTCAAAGTGTTCTCTTAAGGATTTTCCTTTAATAGTCATTCCTTCCTGAATAACCATTTGAGTTTCCCGAAGACTCATTGTATTCCCTTCAATACTATTGGAATTATAGGTCCATTCTAAAGAAAGGCTTTCACGGATTTTGTGCAAAGCAATGTTGGGCAAGGGTCTGCCAGTTTGCAAGTCCTGCCTTTTCTGATACAACCGTTCAAAGGTTGATTCAAATTCGTTTCTATATGTTAAGTCTATATCCCACAAAACTCCACAAAGGTACTTCTTATTATCGGATATAAAAATTTTTTAACTTATCCGATAATAAGATTACTCGATAGTCATGGCCCGTAGTTTGGTTCTATAGGCTTCAAGTGCTATAGATTTGGAAATGAAACCATAATATTTTTCATTTCGAAGTACGGGTATAAAAGCTGTTTTGGTTTTTTCAAACTTGCTCATGACAATTTCCATGCTGTCATAAGAAGAAATGGTTGCAATTGGAGTTTTCATGACATCTTTAATCAAGGTGTATTTTACACGGTAACTATTAAAGATAATTTCCCGAATATCATTAAAATGAACCACACCAACAAGATCTCTGTCGTTATTCACAACAGCAAAAACAACCTGATTAGAGTGCGAGATAAGATCTACTAATTTGGTTAAATTTTCCTCAGGATGTACTGTTAAATAATCAGTTTGAATGATCGAATTGATATCCAGTGTCGATAATATATTTGAATCTTTATTGCTGGTAAAAGCATGTCCTTTTTTAGCCAATCCTTTTACATCGAGTGAGTGTTTTTCGAATCTTTTGGAAATAGCAAAACTAATGGAAGATATAATCATCAACGGAATCATTAATCCGTAACCTCCCGTTATTTCTGCGATTAAGAAAATGGCTGTTAGTGGCGCGTGAAACAAACCACTCAGGATACCTGACATTCCAACCATGGTAAAATTACTGACCGGAAGGTTGGTAAGTCCCGTCATATTAACCAGCTTAGAGAAAAAATACCCCAAATAAGAACCTAAAAATAAGGCAGGAGCAAAGTTTCCACCATTTCCGCCACTACCAATGGTAAGACCTGAAGCCAGGACTTTTATCATAAACGTACATCCAACAAATAGGAGTAAAACCCAATTATTGTTTCGGTATTCACTAAATAATGTATTGTCGAGTAATTTTCCCGGATCACTTTCCGATAAGGTTTTAATACTTTCGTAACCCTCTCCAAACAGAGTAGGGAAGATAAATATCAGAATGGCTAACATAGAAGAGCCTACCAATGCTTTTTTGTAAGGACCCATTTCCAACTTTGAAAAATAATGCTCAATTCTCTGGAAGTTTCGGGAATAATAAATAGCAGCAAGACCGGTTAGTATTCCGAGAATTACATAAAAAGGAGTATTGTGATAGTTGAAAGTCTCTTGTTGTTTAAAAGACAATAAAATACTTTCGTCCAATAAAATAGCAGATACAATCGCACCGGTTGCGGCTGAAATCATAATAGGAGTGAAAGCAGAAATACTCACATCGACCAATAAAACTTCAATCGCAAAAAGTACCCCTGCAATTGGTGCGTTAAATGCTGCCGAAATTCCCGCAGCAACACCACAACCAATAAGTAAGGTTCGATCTTTATAAGGAAGTCTGTAATTTTGAGCAAAATTAGAACCAAACGCCGCACCGGTTATCACGATTGGACTTTCCAGTCCGGCAGAACCACCAAGACCAACGGTTAAGGAACTGGTAACAATTTGCGCATACATTTGTTTTTTAGGAATGATACTCGCTTTCTTGGCAACCGCATAAAGTATTTGAGAAGTTCCTTTTTGAATGGTTCCGCTCAATACTTTTTTGACAACCAAAACGGTTAGTAAAATTCCGACAATAGGAAGCAAACTATTGATGAAACTCAGTTTCAGAATCCCATTGATATACGTAGCAAATGAAAAAACGCTGTGGGCAAATGTTTTTAAAACAATTACCGCAAGAGCACAGGAAATACCGATTAAAACACTTGATAAAAAAATAAATTGCTTTGGTGTCATTAAGGATTGTCCCAAAGCAATTATGCTTTCTAGTCTTCTGAAATATTTTTTTAGCATTCTGTTTTAAAAATTACGGATACTACAAATTTAAGTTATAATCTTTAAAAAACCGGAAAAAAAAGAGAACTAAATTAAAACCCGGCCGCTTTATCATCACCACGGAAGTCAGCGCCACCCTCGAGATTTTTATTTGGGAGCACCAAAATCGCGTCGACTTTGCCAATAATTGGAGTTGATTTTTCGTTGATCAGATAATTTTTCGCTTTTAGTTTGTCTATGGTTTTCGTATCAAAAGTCTCAGGTTCAAAAGTAATAAGATCAGGTAACCACTGATGATGAAAACGAGGTGCGTTTACAGCTTCCTGCATACTTAAGTTGTATTCGTAAACATTTAGAATGGTTTGCAAAACAGAAGTTATGATCGTAGAACCGCCCGGTGTACCAACTACCATGAATAGTTTGCCGTTTTTCTCCACAATGGTTGGGGTCATAGAACTTAACATTCGTTTTCCCGGCGCAATACTGTTGGCCTCATTTCCTACCAAACCAAACATATTTGGAGATCCCGGTTTAGCACTAAAGTCATCCATTTCATTATTTAGAAAGAAACCTAAGTCATCACAAAAGTATTTAGAGCCGTAGGCGTCGTTAAGCGTTGTAGTCGCAGCAACAGCATTTCCAAATTGATCTACAATCGAGTAATGTGTTGTTTCAGTACTTTCGTTATACGTTACTTTTCCTTCTTTTATTTCAGAAGATAAACTGGCTTTTTCCGGATTAAAAGTAGACATTCTGTCTTTTAAATAAGAATCGTTCATTAAGGCTTTGACCGGAACTTTTACAAAATCCGGATCCCCCAAATAATGGCTTCTGTCGGCATAAGCTCTTCTTTCGGCTTCAACTATAATCTGAATGGACTGATCGGAGTTATGTCCCAATTTAGACAAATCATAAGGCTCGATCATTTTTAAAATTTGCGCCAGACAAATTCCACCACTGCTTGGTGGTGCCATAGAAGTAAGTTTTAAATCTTTATAGGTAAATTGAAGTGGTTTTCTCCATTTTGCCTCGTATTTTGCTAGATCTTCAAGGGTTATAATTCCTCCTTTTTTCTGAAGATAATCGACCAAAATTTTGGCAGTTTCTCCTTTATAGAATTCATTTCTTCCATTTTTTTGAATCCTTTTTAAGGTTTTCGCCAAAGCGGAATATTTAATAGTGTCATTCTCTTTGAAATTTGCTGCAAAAAGTGTTTGATCCCCATTTACTTTGAGGATGCTTTCACGATAATTTTTTAGGTTTTTCTCTTGTTTTTGTGTGACAACCACACCTCTTTCCGCAAGAGCAATTACAGGCTTTAAAATTTCAGACATAGGCATTGTACCTAATTTTTTATGAACGGCAAAAACACCCGCAACGGTACCCGGTACACCAATTGCAAGAGCGGTTTCAGTACTTTTACCTTTAATTACGTTGCCGTCTTTATCCAGAAACATATCTTTTGTGGCTGCCAATGGTGCTTTTTCACGATAGTCTAACGATCCGACTTCGCCATTTGCTTTACGATAAACCATAAACCCGCCACCACCAATATTTCCTGCAAACGGAAAAGCTACAGCCAGTGCCAATTCGGTACCCACCATGGCATCGTAAGCATTTCCGCCTTTTTTCATGATTTCGACACCTATTTTTGATGCTTCTTCACGGGCAGAAACTACCATCGCTTTTGTAACTACTAATCCGGTTGGTTTGGGTTGCGTTTGTTGCGCTGAGCAGCTAATATATAATAAGGTAAACAGTAAGGTAACTTTTCTCATAATAAGAGTAATTTTTGTTTTGAATGTTCTTTAATATCCTCAAAAAAGAGGGTGAATTCTTGTTCGAATTCAGAATAAAATTCTTTTAATTCGGCGCTGGCATACTGCATTTTTGATTCGTTTTTAGATCGTCGGTCCATTTGGGTTAAAATCTGATGAATTCCTTCGACAGTCTGATAGCTTAATAGCCAGTTTCTCTGAATCATATAAGGCATTAAATCCTGCGTTTTTTCAGTGAGAATATCGTAATTTTCGTGTAATGATCTATAGAATCGATTTACGAAAGTCTCCAGTTTTTCATCCGAATATTTTGTCCAGTTTTTAGCTAAAAAATGATCATATACAATATCTACAATCACACCCGAATAATGATGGTATTTTTCGTGTAGCCGTTTAGTACTCTGTCTGAAAATAGCATGCGAATCGGTGTAGGTATCAATCGATCGGTGCAAAATAATTCCTTTTTGTACCTCTTCGGGAAAATGTTCAAATTGTTTTCCCCGAATCCCATCGGCCATGAAATTGCCAATTTTTATTAAATCATTGTCTCCTGACAGATAAATGTGTGCTAGGAAATTCATGCCTTTTTGAGTTAGTACCATTTCGATGTTTCGAAGATGGTACGTTATTTTAGTAAATGTATAAAAACTTTTTTAAATCATTTTGTTATAAAATGAAGTCTATACTAAATAAATTCTATTAGGATGTAAATTAAAATATTCGGTTTTTAGAAAATAAGGAGCTTTTTTAAAAGTAAGAAAAATACTTTTGTTGTTTATTCGTAGAAGGCTAAAACAAAGAAAATAAATTATTTCCAGTGGAGTACTTCATTATTATTTTAAAAATCTTAGCAACTCAGCACCTTAGTTACTCAGCAACTTTTTTATATTTGTAACTAATAACCATATCTCAAAAAAATGACTTTAATAAAATCTATCTCAGGTATCCGTGGAACCATTGGAGGAAAAGTAGGGGACAACCTGACTCCTGTTGATGCCGTAAAGTTTGCTTCGGCTTACGGAACCTTTCTTAAAAATAATACTTCAAAAGAAAAATTAACGGTAGTAATTGGTCGTGATGCCAGAATTTCAGGCCCGATGATTCATAATTTGGTAGTAAATACCTTAATAGGTTTAGGAATTAATGTAATTGATCTGGGACTTTCAACTACACCAACTGTAGAAGTGGCTGTTCCTCTTGAAAAAGCAGATGGAGGAATTATTTTGACGGCCTCTCATAATCCAAAACAATGGAATGCCTTGAAATTATTAAATGAAAAAGGAGAGTTTTTAAGTGGAGCCGAAGGAGCTAAAATTCTGGAAATTGCAGAGGCTGAAGCTTTCGATTTTTCAGATGTTGATAATTTAGGTGAAATTACGATTAACGATGCCTATATGGATATTCACATCGACGAGGTTTTAAATTTGCCTTTGGTAGATGTTGAAGCAGTAAAAGCGGCAAAATTTAAGGTAGTAGTTGATGGAGTAAACTCTTCCGGTGGAATCATCATCCCAAAATTATTAGAATTAATGGGCGTTGAAGTCGTAAAATTATACTGCGAACCAAACGGACATTTCCCACACAACCCGGAACCTTTAAAAGAGCATTTAACGGACATTTCTGAATTGGTGGTAAAGGAAAAAGCACATTTAGGAGTTGTAGTCGATCCGGATGTTGACAGATTAGCTTTTATCAGCGAAGACGGAGAAATGTTTGGAGAAGAATATACTTTGGTAGCTTGTGCTGATTATGTATTGAGTAAAACTCCGGGGAATACCGTGTCAAACATGTCTTCTTCACGTGCTTTACGTGATGTAACAAATGCACACAAAGGAAACTACGAAGCCAGTGCAGTAGGTGAGGTGAATGTAGTAGCATTAATGAAAAAAAACAACGCCATTATCGGTGGTGAAGGCAACGGTGGAATTATCTATCCGGAATCGCATTACGGACGTGACAGTTTGGTTGGGGTTGCTTTATTTTTGACACACTTAGCCAATAAAAAAATGTCAGCTTCAGCATTGAGAGCTTCCTATCCGGAATATTATATGAGCAAAAATAAAATTGAGTTAACACCACAAATTGATGTTGATGCGATTTTAGTAGCCATGACAGAAAAATATAAAAACGAAGATATTTCAACAATCGATGGTGTAAAAATTGATTTTGCAACCGAATGGGTACATTTAAGAAAATCAAATACAGAACCTATTATTCGTATTTACACAGAAGCTCCGTCTCAGGAAGCCGCAGATGTTTTGGCACTTCGAATTATTGACGAGATTAAAGCTATTGCCGGGATTTAGTTTTTTTAGGACATAAGCATAAAAGCCGTTTCAAGTTTTGAAATGGCTTTTTTGTTTTTATATCACACTATGAAAAATAGTAAGTTTAGAAAATGTTTTTTTTTAATCAAAGTGTTACGGAATGGTATCTTTTTTTTAGATAAATGTGATGATTATAATTGATAGATAAAAGAAAAACAACTACTAAAGCATTATTTTATCTTAATTAATTGATAAAAAAAATACTATTTTTGCCTAAAATACAAAAAATACTCCTATTTAATTTATTTGCCTGTTCATGAAAAGTTATTACCATTGTCTATTTGTTCTTTTATTTTTTTGCTTTAGTGCCAATTTTCAGGCACAAGTTCCGGGAGGTAGTAACCAGCCGCCAAAAGTTAATGATTTACTTTATAACGAAATCTTTACTCCAAAAATCAGTACTCCAAATGTAGCTGGACTTGGAAAGGTTAATTTCTCAAATGTTTCAGAGTATACAGGTTCTGCAAGTATTAATATTCCAATTTATCAAATACAGATCGGGCAAATTAGTGTTCCAATAGAATTAAATTATTCAGCTACAGGTATTAAGGTTGATGAAACGGCATCAAATGTCGGGCAAAATTGGTCTTTAAATGCTGGGGGAATAGTCACAAAAGTTATAAAAGGAATAGAAGATTTTAAAGTTGGTATTGAAGGGAATTTGCCATACGATGTGAACAATCCTAAATTAAAATTTACTAATCTTGGAACAGCTGGTGTACAAGGTTTTAAACTTAAAGAGGTGGGTTGGCTTATGCAAAGTCAAAATATTTCGTTAAACAAATATTACGATTTAGGAGCAACAAGTATTGATAAAGTTTATACGGTAAACGACATGAATTTGCCTTCTGTAAGTAAAGATTTATCTCCCGATGTGTTTTATGCAAATGCGCCGGGACTAAACACCTCATTTACACATAGAAAAGATGGTTCTGTGATGGAAATCGCGGCACAGGGGAATAAAATTTCAACTAATGTAAAGCAAGATGCAGGTCAAACTATAAATCAAACACCGATAATTTCTCTCTTCCCGGAATTTAGAGATAATATTAAATTTCAGAATGATCTAGTATTGTTTGATGGAGGACCGGCAAGGAGAATGCAAGGTATTAGTAAAGTGGATATTACGAATATAAGCGGTACCCAGTATATTTTTGATCAATTAGATGTTAATCAATATGTTAATCGGGATATTTATAATTCTTATGTTTTGAAGCAATCGAGCAGAGATATGACCTCTCAGGAAGTAATGGCTTATAAACTTAGTAAAATAAAAGATTTTAAGGGAAATGAAGTTTCATTTGAATATGAAAAATATGCTATAAGTTATCCCGAATATAGAAAAACATCGAGTTATGAAGTAACAAATCTTAGTGGTAATCAGCTTACAAGAAATCTAAGATCTACAGAAATTAGGTATCCTAACTTAAACCGAATAAGTAAAATAACTTATGCTGAAGGATCGGTAGAATTTAAGTATGAAGTAGCCCGAAAAGATCTTCCGGGAGATTATGCTTTGTCAAGAATTATAATCAAAGACATCAATAATAGTATAATAAAAACAGTAACGTTTGAGTACGATTATATCACATCCAATAATAACTGTAATGAGCCTACTTGCAAAAGATTAAGACTTTTACAGATACAGGAAACAGGAAAGAATAATGTGGCGATACCTCCCCACAGATTTTTTTATAATGAAGACGTAAAACTTCCGGAAAGAGGCGCTTTTATAACAGATTATCTAGGGTATGCAAATGGCCCGGTTTTAAACGGAAACAACAATGATTCTTCTGTTTGTGGAACCTGTCTTTTGCCTCCTCCGCAATTGTATTATTTGCCTAATAAAAAAGAACTTTCTTTTTCTCCGTTTCCTATTTTTTTAGATAGTTTCGCTTTTAAGACAAGTGGAAGATCTTTGGAACCTTCATTACCTTACACTAAGGCTGGTATTATTAATAAAGTACAATACCCAACGGGAGGAAGTGAGGAATTTGAATACGAATTAAATGATTTTTATGCAGCCGGACGAAATGTTGTATCGGGTGGTCTAAGAGTTTCTTTACATAAATTAATTGATAGCAAAGGCGCTCTGCAGGTAAAGAAATATAATTATTTGGATGCCGACAACAATTCTTCTGGAATATTAAATAGTTTACCTTTGCTCGGAATAGCTAATGTCGGTGATGAAAATTTGGCAACTGCTTATTTAGGAATTTCACAGTATACGCAACAAAGCGGACTTACACTTTTTACCTTTACAAATTCCAAAGCAGATTTCGATATTATAGAAGGATCAAATGTAGGATATTCGAGAGTTTTGATAAAAGAAAATGCAGATAACGGATATGTAGAAAAGGTATTTTCGACCAGAAAAGATTTTCCTGTTGAGGAAACGTTTTTTACGCATCAAACATATGATGCGAAAAAGGTTGAGTTTGGTTTTAAAAACGGATGGCGTCTTCCAAGTAATAATAATACAGAATTATTAGTTGGGAAATTAAAAAGTATTAGAAAATTTGATAAGACAAATAACTTAGTTGAGGAAACCAAAAACGGTTATAAGTATGATATTTTTAGTAATCCTATTAACGAGAAAGTAGGGATTTCCAGAGCAGAAGTTTTTCCTCAGGAAGCGGGAGGATTTGAGCCAATAGAACCTGATTTTGCATTTTATCCGAAAATTTATTCCAGTAGAAATTTAACCAACGAAACTAAAACTACAACAAACTACGGTCAAAATAAAGTTTTAAGTAGTAGTTCGACTACTTATGACCCGGTATACACTTTGCCAAAATCGATGGAAACTGTTGTCAATGAATCGGGGGCTGTAGTTTCTTTAATTAAAGAGACAAGTTACCCTCATAATTTTACAACTACTATAATGAGCAGTTTGGTTGGGCTTAATAGAATTGCTGAACCGGTAGTGGTAAAAACAACACGTAAGACAAACAATGTGACAGAAGATCTCAACAGTCAGGTTATTACCTATAATACTTTTGTTAAAGGGGCTAAAACCCTGATTTTGCCAACTACTGTACAAGCAATTAAGGGAGCGCAAACAGCTTCAAACGTATATGAAGACAAAATGCAATTTCATGCCTACGATAAGTTAGGAAATGTAACAGAAGTGTCTAAAAAAGAGGATACCCACACCGTTTATCTTTGGGGGTACAATTATACCAAACTAATTGCTAAGATCGAAAATGCTACTTATGCGGAAGTAATGATTTCGTTGGGTAAGACCGCTACAGAAACCCTTGAGTATCTGCAAGCTTATAATGAAGTAGCGTTAAAAAATGAAATGCAGAAAATAAGAACTGGTTTAAAAGATGCGATGGTAAGCTCTTATGTTTATAAGCCATTGATTGGTATTGCAAATGTAATAGACCCAAGAGGTGTAGCGTTATCCTATGAATATGATGATTTAAATCGTTTAAAGAGAATTAAAGATCAGGACCAAAATATTATTGAAGAATACTGTTATGGCTATAGCGGTCAACGTAATAATTGTCAGGATGCAATAATTCCGTCTGATGGCGGTGTTGGTGGTACCGATGGCGGTGGAAATTCAGGTGGCAGTTCTTCAGGTGATGCTGATTTATGGGTGAAAATTGGCGACTTCAAGTCCTATAAAACTCCTGTAGCTTGCGGTAGAGGTATAGATTGGGAAGCCAAATTGCCTTATGGTGCTGATTATAAAGGCAAAGGGGTTCTGAATCTTCATGAGAATTTCTATTTTCCAAATCCTCCTCAGATAGGAGTAGATTTTCAACCGGGTTATCATCCATTACCAAATGAGTACAAGGTATTAAATCTTCCTTATCCTTTAGAAGAATATACCTGTAATTACTATGCAGAAAGATCAGGTAATAGTTTTGAACTTGTCGGGTTGGATAATCCTAAATTTCAAGGACCAAACAGAGTGGTAGAACTTGTATGGTGGATGGAAGTTGATGGAGAGAAAATCGAACTTCCGAAGGTTCGCGAACATGCTAATGTATTTTTTATACCAAAATGTCTTGATGGAACTTATGGCAAAATTGTTTGTTCGGCGAAAATAACTTCCGGTTATGTGGGTCAGGAACCTATTCGAAAAACAGTGACTTATGTGGTAAAAAGTAATTTAATGACTTTAAAAAGTGGTCTTCACGATTATGATGACGTACCAGCACCATATAAAATAGGTGTTGATAATAAGTATTCGGGTGATGCCTGCAACAGAACATTGGTAAATGGTGGAGGAAACACTTCAACACCTATCGATCCGGGATTCTGGAAAGATACTCCTTGGACAATAAATAATGGCGTTGTAGTAGTACCTGATTTTAAGATAGCAGTCGAAAAATATCAATCGTATACTATTCCGGTTCCTGCGTGGTTGCCAACTAATTTTACATGGACCGGTATTACTACTCCAAGTTTGCATCCGTTGTTTAATTATCCGAGACCAACAGGAGGTATCCATAAAGACAACCCTTTTGTTCTTCTTCCGCTTCCTTCTTTTATAACATATCCTTATCTGTTAGAATATTATGCCAGTCTTTATGTGTCAGTAGGGGGGTATAAGTTTGATAGAGCATCCGTGCTTCAAAAGGTTAGTGGCAAAGGGGATTATAGTTTTAGCTGGTATATAAAACTTGAAGGCACAGGGCAACAGATTCCAATAATCAGAACTTTAGAATCAAAGGATCTCTTTTTTATACCACCAGCCTTAAATGGAAAAAGTGGTAAGTTAATTTGTGTTGCGACCAAGAGATTTGATGGGGTTACTGCTCCTTTAACTTTTGAAAGTGAAATTATAACTTTTCAACAGGGATTATCCAACTCAGACAACCTGAATTATCAGGTTGAATATCTTGACGAAGTAGAACTATAATTTGCATACTATAAAATTTAATCCTAAAAAGATGATCTCAAAAAACTACCCATATAGCATACAAATTATTTTACTGCTATTTACTCTATATGCCCAAGCACAGACTCCTGCGACTATTACGAAAGGGGCTGTAAATACACCCTATATTGTAACACAAAACGAAACTCTTACGGCAACTCAAAGTATCACACTTAAACCTGATACGTGGATTAAAGCGGGAAGTACTTTTGTGGCAAAAATAGTTCCGGATGCTTATATTCCTTATACATTAAGTAACGAGAATTTTGTTTTTACCCGTAAATTTCAAAAAGCTTTAACCTCCAGTTCAGGGGTTACTGCTAATTCAGATGTTATGGATAATGTCACTTATTTTGACGGACTCGGAAGAGCGATGCAGAATGTTAGTATAAAAGCAGCAGCTAACAAAAAGGACATTCTTACTCCAATTGTTTATGATAATATTGGCAGGCAGGAAAAAGAATACCTTCCTTATACTGATACTAACGAGTCTGTCGGTATTTACAGGAATACGGCGAGTGCAGTTATGGGAGTAGAAGAGTATTACAAATCAAATTACCCGCTTGATATTAATGCGACTGTTCCTAATCCTTTTTCGCAAAAAAAGTTTGAAGATTCTCCTTTGAGCCGTGTTTTGGATCAAGCAGCACCAGGTAAAGATTGGGCTTTAGGCAGCGGACATGAGATAAAAATGCAGTACCAAACTAATATTGATGAGGATGCTGTAAAATATTTTATTGTCTCTGTTGCTTTAAACAATGAGGGGATATACGTACCTACCATCACTTCAACAAGAGATTATGCGGTAGGACAATTGTACAAGGCTGTAACTAAAGATGAAAACTGGATCGCCGGAAAAGACAATACTATTGAAGAATTTAAAAACAAAGAAGGGCAAGTGGTCTTAAAAAGAACCTACAATGCCGGTTTACCTCATAATACCTACTATCTTTATGATTCCTATGGTAATTTAAGTTATGTTTTGTCGCCAAAAGCAGAAGGAGGTTTCACAGCTCCGGTGTTAAAAGATTTGTGTTATCAGTACCGTTATGATTCCAGAAACAGATTGGCAGAAAAAAAACTGCCCGGAAAAGAATGGGAATACATCGTATACGACAAACTCGACAGACCAATCTTGACTCAGGATGCCAATCTGAAGGCAGAAAACAAATGGATTTTTACCAAATACGACGCTTTTAGCCGACCGGTATATACCGGAGAATACACTAATGCTACTCAAACCACAAGAGCAGCTGTACAAACGCTGGCCAATAATGGCACTGCTTTGTTTGAAAAAAAACAAGCTAGTCCAGTAACGGTTAATGCAACAAGTATCAATTACTCGAACAATGTGTTTCCGACTGTGGGAATAAATTTGTTTACTATAAATTATTACGATGATTATCTAAGTATAGATTTAGATGGTGGAGTACCGGCAGTTTCGTATGGTATTACACCCATTACAAATGCTAAGGGGTTAGCGACTTGCTCTAAAGTTAGTATTTTGGGTACCGCAGATTGGACTACAACGGTTAGCTATTATGATGCAAAAGGAAGAGCGATTTACAACTACAGTAAAAATAATTATTTAGGTGCTACAGGTACCATAAAAACAAAGCTTGATTTTGCAGGTAAAGTAGTAGAAACGACTACTACCCATAAAAAGAAAACGGATGCTTTGATTACGATAGTAGACGTTTATGATTATGATCATACAGGACATTTATTAACCCAAAAACAAACTATCAACAATCAGACTCAGGAAGTAATTGCCAGCAATAGTTATGATAATTTAGGGCTACTAAAAGCCAAAGCGGTTGGTGGTAAAATTACGCAATCACGTCTTCAGAATGTAGATTACGATTATAATATTAGAGGATGGCTTAAAAATATTAACAATGTAAATACTATTGGAACAGATTTATTTGCTTTTCAGCTCAATTACAACACAGCTGCTACAGGAACTCCATTGTTTAACGGTAATATCAGCCAGACATTTTGGAAAACTGCCAATACAGATACGGGGTTAAAAAGTTATACTTACAGTTATGATGCCTTAAACAGATTGACTCTGGCTACAGACAATTCTGTTGTTAATCCCGGAAGATTCAATGAAGGTTTGAGTTATGATAAAAATGGTAACATTTTAAGTATTCTTAGATTAGGTAATACAAATCCGGTAGCTGCCACATTTGGCATTATAGATAATCTTTCTTATGCTTATGATAGTGGAAACAAACTAACTAAGGTAGAAGATTTTTCTGAAAGTACAGAAGGATTTATTAATGGAAGTAATACTGCTGTTGAGTATACTTATGATAGTAACGGTAATATGAAGACGGATGAAAATAAAAAAATTAAAAATATAGATTATAATCATTTAAACTTACCCACAAGAATATCATTGTCTTATAATGGAAATGGTACTATTACTTATGTGTATGATGCGCTAGGTACAAAACTTCAGAAAACTGTAGCGAATAAATTTGAGATTAGAACTACTGATTATGCGAATGGTTTTCAGTATAATAATGACGCTTTACAATTTTTGCCGCAGTCTGAGGGATATGTTTTTCATAATGAAGGCGTTTTTAATTACATTTACCAATACAAAGATCATTTAGGGAACATTCGTTTAAGTTATCAGGATAAAAACAACAATGGCGCTGTAAATACATCCGAAATTGTTCAGGAGAATAATTACTATCCGTTTGGATTATTGCAAAAGGGGTATAATAATGCTATTGTTGGTGTTGATAATAAGTATAAGTACAACGGACAAGAATTTCAAGATGAGTTAGGGCTTAACATGACAGCGATGGATTATCGTCAGTATGATAATGCTTTGGGGAGATTTAATTCTATCGACGCTTTGTCAGAAATGAGTTACTCGGTATCGCCTTTTGCTTTTTCGTATAATAATCCGATTTTCTGGTCAGATCCTACTGGGTTGATTTCTCAAGCGTTCTTTAATTCGTTATGGAACAATAGTGCAGCAAACAGTGCAACGAAATGGGTAAATGATGGAGGTGGTACATTCTCAAACACAGACGGGAGTGGAATGGTTGACCAGGAAACTGGTGAGTTTACAGGGTTTGATAGTCTAAGAGCAGTAACCGTTACAGGTAGAAGAACTTCTGACGGAGGTTCGAACTTAGATGGTAACATAGGTGGACTTGCTCAAAGTAAAGCTTATAGTTTTGGAAGATTTTACGAAGGATGGAGGAGTAATTTTAGGACAAAACAAGCTGATGGTATTCAGGAGTGGTTTGATGTATTGGGGACCGCTGATCCTTTGGGAATAGTTGATGGCCTTAATGCTTTAGGATATTTAGCTAGAGGACAAAATGGAAATGCGGCGATTGCGGCGATTGCAATAATTCCTTATGTTGGGGATGCGGCGAAGGGAAGCAGATTAGCAATGAAAACAGCAAAATATGAAAAATTAGTTGATGGATTTGGAACGAGGGCTTTCATAAAAGAATTTAATAATACAACACCCATAAATACTAGAATTCTTTTCAATGATATAACCCAAGGTGGGACTAAGAAAATTATTAACACTCCTAAAGGCACTATTATAAATGCAACGATGTCTAATGGAAGTATTATTCAATTGCGAAATTTTTCAACTAAAAGCGGTGATTTAAATCATTCAACATTAGAATTTATTGGGACCCAGAATAAATGGAAATTTAATTACTAAAACTATGGATTGGAACTATATTAAAGATAAAATTTTGGTTTTTGGAGAAGATGATTATATTTTTGCGAATATGATGATTTCGATTCTAGATGAATTTGATAGTGTTGTAAATAAGGAAAGTAAAAGAATCTTTACGTTAAAAATGTTACATGAATTAATGGAAGAAAAATTAATAGATGTTTTTTATGTAACTGAAACTGAATTTGAATCTTACAATTACGATTCAGAAGATGATATTTTAAAATTTATCGGTGAAATTGATTTAAGATGGTCAAAGTTAAATTATGAATTACCACTTCCTAATGAACTTTTTTGGGCAACAACAACACAAAAAGGAAAGAAACTTACACAAAGCAATAATTATAACTTCATTTAAGGTTTGCATTACATGATCTTCAGAGTATTCTTGTAAAAAGTTACATAAAAACCTGCTCGCTCGGATATATTTCACCGCAACGATACCGCAGATTTGCAATCTGTGCCCGCAAAGTAATTCACGCAATATAAATAAAAAGTACAGTGCAAAACTGTACTTTTTATATTTACAGGAAAAAGAATAGTGTCAACAAAGTACAAAGTCATAATAACAGGAGAAGAAGGAAGTATGTGGGTTTAGAAAGTGATTTAGGAGTGATTTTATTAGATCTGTTTTGAGAAAATCAATCTTTGCGGAGAGTGATTGTTAATCTACGCTATCGGATTCCCTCACCAATAATGATTAAAGTGAATAAAAATATGGCAAAAGTAATATTAGAAAGCTGGAAAGAAGGATTAAAAAAAATATCACTTACAAAATTACAAGTAGAAAAATTAGGATTGTCTTTAAGAGAAGCGAAATCAAATGTAGATTCTCTTTTGGAGGATGAGAAAATAATTTTAGAAATAGATGATGAAAATTTAGCAAATGAGTTTCTGAGGGAAGCTCAAAAAATTGGCGTTGACTGTAAGCTTATGACATAACTGGTAGGGTAATGTATTAGATAAGTTGGACACTAACTATTCGTGACTCTCAGCAAAGTTTTTATTTATAAAAGTCGTTAGATTTAATACGACGGGATATATAATGATTAATTTTAGTAATAATAACAATGAATTCAATTGTAGAAATAGTAGACAAAATAAAACAACGACCAGCAATGTACATTGGTAGAAATTCTATTTTTTGTTTAAAAGCTTTTCTTGATGGTTGGTATTTGAGAAGTTCAAATGATGTAAGTGATTCAGGTATAATGAATGAGTTTCAAGATCGGATTGTGAAAAAATATGATATCAAATCTGCGCATTCATGGTGCGATATATTGTTGTTTTATTCTCAAGATGAAGGTAAAGCTTTGGAGTTGTTTTTTAATGAGTTCGAAGAATTTTTAGAAGTAAATAACAGATAATTATCAATGATGTAGTTTTAGTTTTTCTCGTCAGAAACGATTTATTTTGTATTGCAATTAACCAAATGGCAGAGGAATTAAACTTCATGGCAATTTCGAGTTTAAAGGATTTTTAGATTAATATATATGATAAATAAACTATTGGTTGACTTACTATTTAAAGGCAAATTATCGAAAATTGATTTTTCTTTCATCGATAAGATGTTAGAAAACAGTAGAGAAATTCGATTTAGTTATCCTGAAAATAGTAGTGCTTCGGATTATTCTGAAATTATAAAAATATTATATTCTAATGATTACGTAGATTTTGTAGTAACAACAGATGTTTTGAATAGTGATGGAATTAGAATTGAGAATGTTTTTATAAACATAGGAAAAGATAATGAAGAAGTAGAAGTATTACTTTTTTTTGACCTATTCGATATCGGATACAAAACGGCAACGGATAATTTTTTAATTTTAGATAATTGGGCAAAGAAAAATCAAGCGAACTATAATTTTGAGTTAATGATTTGTCAAATGGACAATGGGAATGAAAATGAATATTATTTTGATAGTAATGGTTTTGGGCCTCTTTGGGATAGTGTTTCAGAATAGATCGTGTTTCAAAATTTAGCGAAAAGAGAATACTCAATCGCTCGAATCAATAGACAAATATAGTATGGGGATTTTTTTCATCCCCGCAAAGAGAATCAAGAAAAGACATAGACATAAAAAAAACTCGCAGCAATGCGAGTTTTTTTATGTCTTAATTTACTTACGACACCCGATGTTTCCATCTCTTATGCGTCCATAAATAGTATTCAGGAGTTTCGTAAATTTGTTTTTCGACTTCTTTTAAGTACTTTTCTGTGATTTCGAAGTTCTCGTATTCGTTAGGATCATCTGCAAGAGATTCGAAAGTAGCTTCGTAGTACCCTCTTCCAACTTTTTTTACTTTTACAAAAATAACACTTAAATTGTATTTTTTAGCCAGCATTTCTGCACCCGTATGCACAGGGACTTGTATGCCCATAAATTGCATGGAGTGAAAAATTCGGTCCAGTTTAGGAGACTGATCACTTGCTAATCCGTACATGCTTAAAATTCCATCACGTTGATTTTGAGCCATGGTCGGAATAGCTTTTTTTGTTTCAACCAATTCCGTATCATATTTGGAACGTATTTTTCGCACTAACTTATCGAAATAAGGATTTGCAACCTTTTTGTAAACGGCAATTCCCTTAAAATCAATTTTTGGGTTAATGGTCAGAAGCCATTCATAACTCGCATAGTGCGAAGCTACAAGGATAACACTTTTATTCTTTTTTGCGTATTCATTTACAAGTTCAAGATTGGTAACACGAAACCTTTTATCCATCTCTTCCGGAGAAATACTCATTGTCTTGATGGTTTCGAGAAACATATCACACATATGCTGATAAAATTTCTTTTCGATTACTTTTCTTTCGGCATCACTTAAATGGGGAAGTGTAAGGGTTAGATTTTCACGAACCACTTTTCTTCTGTAGCCTAAAACATAATAGACCAGAAAGAATACAAAATCAGAGAACCAATAAAACAATCGAAATGGAAGTATAGAGATAAGCCAGAGAATAGGATAGGCTAATATATAAACGAGAAATTGCATGTATTTTTTTTTACAAATATAAAGTAAAAATGAATAACGACCGATATTTTGCTTTCTTACTCACTTGTATAAAAGAATGATTATATTTACATTTCACATTTTACAGTAAACATTTCACACTAAACATTAAACATTTTTTATGAATACCATTTTGATTGGGATAATAGTTGCCAACGTACTAATAAGTTACAAGGGTTTTAATGATTTTGCATTTTTTAGAAAATTCGAATTTCACGTTGGAAGTATTCGTTCCGGAGAGCAAATCAGAATGCTTTCATCAGGTTTTTTGCATGCCGATATGATGCATTTGATTTTTAACATGTTAACATTGTGGTTTTTTGCTCCTGTAGTTTTAAATTGGTTGGGTAATTTTTCTTTTATCTTAGTATATTTCGGAAGTTTAATTTTCGGTAGTTTGCTTACGATGTTGTTTCATAAAAACGATTACAGTTATCGTGCGGTTGGAGCCTCCGGAGCAGTAACGGGTGTGTTATATTCAGCCATTTTATTGCAGCCGGATATGATGTTGGGAATCTTTTTTGTGATTCCGATACCGGCCTATCTTTTTGGAATTTTATATTTATTATACTCTATTTATGGTATGAGAGCAAAAAACGATAACATAGGCCATACAGCACATTTTGGAGGCGCTGTAGGCGGTTATTTAATTACGTTGATAAAAGAGCCTACTTTATTTGTAGATCATACAGTAATGGTTATTCTGTTGGCGATTCCGATTATTGTACTTTTCGGAATGGCAAAATTAGGAAAGCTGTAAAGCTGGCACAACTTTTGAAAAGCAATCTTTTAAATAATTTAAATATCACGAAAATGAAGAAACTAGTATTATTATTAACAATTATGTTTATGACTATGTCTTACGGCCAGGAAAGCAAACAAATTCCTCAAATTAATGTAAATGGGGAAGGAAAAGTAAAAGTAGCACCCGATAAGGTTTGTATTTCAGCTACCGTTGAAACAAAGGGGAATAATGCTAAGGATGTCAAAAAGCAAAATGACGAAAAAATGGATGCTGTTTTAAAATTCATTAAAAAAATGAATGTTCCAACAGCTGATTTTAAAACAAAACAAGTGGCTCTTAATCCGCAATACGATTACGAGAAAAAGAAAACAAGTTACAATGCAACTCAGACTGTAGAAATTGTATTAAAAGATTTGTCTAAATACGATGAAGTAATGGAAGGTTTAGTTCAACAAGGAATTAATCGTTTAGATAATGTTTCTTTTGAATCTTCTAAATTAGCACAACTTGAGTCAGAAGCCAGAAAATTAGCGATTAAAGATGCTAAAGCAAAAGCAGAGGATTATGTGTCTGTTTTAGGACAAAAAGTAGGTAAGGCAATTAACATCTCTGATAACTCACAAATCTATCGTCCGCAACCCATGTATGCAGCGATGAGAATGAAAGAGTCTTCAGATGCAGCCGGAGCTTCAAACGAAACTTTAGCAATTGGTGAAATTGAGATTACGGCAAACGTTAGTGTTAGTTTTATCCTAGAATAAACTCAGGAAGAAATTCCAATATTTAAAATACCAGATTCCAAGTCTTAAATTTTAAATTCCAATAGTATCAAATTGGAATTTGGAATTTAAGGTTTGGAATTTTTTTATTGACTTAGATCAAACTTTGTGAGGTCAAACAATTTTAGATTTGCTAAATATAGAAATTTTAAAACTTTAGACTAAAATGATAGATATAGCAACACATCCATTAGAAAAATTTGGGGTAACCAGTAAGGAACGTGTCGAAAATGCATTAAAACAGCTTCAAAAGGGGAAAGGAATTATTTTAACGGATGATAAAGACAGAGAAAATGAAGGAGATATGATTTTTTCTGCCAATAGTCTAACCGTTAAAGATATGGCATTGATGATTAGGGAGGGTAGTGGTATTGTTTGTCTTTGTTTGACTAATGAAAAAGCAGATCAATTGGATTTGCCTTATATGGTAAAAGAAAATTCAAGTAGTTTTCAGACGCCATTCACTATTACTATCGAAGCAAAAGAAGGGGTAACAACAGGTGTTTCTGCAGCAGACAGAGTTAAAACGATACAAACAGCTTGTCATGATCAGGCAAAGGGCTCAGATTTGGCAAGACCGGGACATATTTTTCCACTGAGAGCAAAATCAAATGGGGTATTAGGCAGAAACGGACATACGGAAGGCAGTGTAGATTTGATGAAACTGGCTGGTCTAAAACCGGAGGCAGTACTGTGTGAATTAATGAATCCGGATGGGACTATGGCTAAAATAGATAAAATTATCAGCTTTGCAAACGAGCATGATTTAACGGTGCTATCAATAGAAGATATTATCTATTACCGTAAATTTGTGCAAGACTATAATTAAATCATGGCATACGAGGAACTTTGTAAGTATATAAAAAAAAATATTGATGTTACTGATGATGAATTGAAAATCATTGTTTCTTATTTCAAGACGATAAAAAATAATAAAAACGATATTTTGCTTTCACAAGGGCAAGTAAGTCAGTACAGTTATTTTGTAAGTAAAGGCTGCCTGAGATTTTTTTTTATAAATGATGAAGGAAAAGATATTACGCGATATATTGCTTTTGAAAATCAATTTGCAACAGCTCTTGTGAGTTACATTACGAAACAGCCGTCACAGGAAGTTATTCAGGTGGTAGAAAAGTCAGAACTTCTTTTTATTAGCCATGGTGACTTCGATCATTTAATGAAAATCATGCCTAAATGGCGAGAATTCTATTCCGTATATTTAGAAAAAGCATATGTTAATAATTCAAATAGGTTACTGTCTTTTACCACATTAGATGCGTTGGAAAGGTATAATCAATTACTAAAAGTAAATCCAAAAATAGTCAAGAGATTGCCAAACAAAATAGTGGCGTCCTATATTAATGTTTCGCAAGAGACATTAAGCAGAATTAAATCAAAAAAAATAATATTCTAAATTCCAATGTTATAAAATTGGAATTTGGAATTTAAAATATTAGACTTTTCACCTTCTGTTATAGTAAAAACTTCAATCGGCTTGAGCTAATTGAAGTTTTTTTGGTAGAATATTGGCATTGATTTTTTGTTTTTTATCCCGGATTTACATTGATGAATGGGTCCCATGAAAAATAACCTATAACATTCCCGTTAGCATTGTTTACCAACTGAAATGAAAGGGTGTACTGGATTTTTACTCCAACCTCTATAACTGTTCCCTGTGCAACATATACATTGTTGCTGTATTCTTGTATAGTACCGCTGTTGTTTGGAAGTTGTTCTGAAGTCTGCGTATTGAAATAAAGCAATCCGTTCGGAACGATCGCCCCCTGAGGACTAAAGGTTCCTGCATACAAGAATGCGGTATGATCTACGTTGTTTCCAAAAGTGGTCATCGCCCACTGGATGCTGTCACCGGAGTTTGCCGAAATAGTTAATTCAGATTGTCCTCCGTTATTTACAACATTGTTGTGTTGTGAAATCATTGCAATATACACGTCCGATTGTGACCATGCACCTAACGAAGTTGGTGAACTTTGAGTTCCTGGTTTGATACTACCATCAGCAACTTGTTGTGCCAGTTGAGTTCCGTCAACTGCTACTAAAATGTTAATTAATCCCATGATATTTAAATTTATATGATTTGTTTTCCTACTCTGTTTAAGGCTTTTCAGATTCCGCCTTGTCTTATAGTATAGCTATACGATTTGGAGACATGACAAAGTTGGGGAAGTTATGTTGTTGATTTATAGGTATAAAGAGTGATTTTTTTCGATACCCCATAATAGGTAGTGGGGTACTTAAGTGTTACTTTTTTAAAGTTTCAATTGTCAGTCTGGGTGAAGTTGAAAATCTAATGGGTTGATTATGTGATAGAAAAATAGTTCTCTTTTGTGCTTTTTTTCTGAAGTAAAGTTTATATTTTTCCTACTATGTTGTGGAGAAATTTTTTCAGACAGATTTATTCAGATCGGTTTTATTAGGAATCACAAAACAAATCTTTAGATATAATTTTGCGAACTCTATGCATTAAGTATAATTTTTATAAATTGCAATCAATAGCTTAGTAAATAGAGTAGTTGATCAGCTGCCTTGGACAATAGGACTATTTATTGCGCTAAAAAATGAAACAGAGCTTAACGGATAAGAAAGAGGTATTTTATCAAATACCTCTTTTGGGGTATTACGCCTAAGAAATTTCCAATTAGATTTGTTGAAAATAAAACCTACAAAACAAATCAACTATGAAAAAATCGAGAAACATTTTTGTCCAGGTCGATACCGATCGTGTTATTAAAGAATTAAAATTTGATTTGCGTACTCCGGTAAATGTAAGCATGAGTTCCTTTATTTACGATCAGGGATTAATGGCAATGGGACATGCAGAGAAAAGCTTTAATATAGAAATTGAAACGGGTGAAAATATTTTTTTTACAATTGTTCCTCTTCATCTTTATTCCTATCACAAAATATATTTTACTGAATTTAAGATCCTGAGCAATAGCAACGGAATTAGTGTGACGTCTTCATTGATTGGTAAACAGGTAAGTTTTGACGTGTATATTGATAAAGCGGATGAAGGTGGTATTATAAACTTTGATCTTATTGCTACTATTGAATTTTACGATGCTTTAGGTAGAACAGTAAATCTTCCGATACTGATTGATCCTGTCCTGAGAGCGAATCAGGGCAATTGATAATTTATAAATTTCGCACCTATGAGTAGAGGCAGGATAGCAGTTATCTTTTGTTTTTTATTGTTTGGCATTAGCTACAGAACCCTGGCGCAAAACCAGGCCAAAGCTGATAGCCTTAAATTGCTGTTGGTTAAAAACGATGCGATTTCCCCTCAGGCCAAAATGGGGATTTACGCTAAGATAGCTGCTCATTCCTCCTCGCCGGATGAGGTTTTGCTATACGCCAATAAATTATTGGAACTGGCTTCGAGTACTAAACAATCGACTTATATAATTGAAGCGTATCAGTCTAAAGGAGTAGCGTATCGACTAAAGGGCAATTTAAAAATGGCTTTAAAAAATCTTTTTAAAAGTGCTGATCTTGCTATCGAATATAAGAATGACAAGCTGTTAACAAGTGATTATCTCGAAATTGCCAATACCTATACGTCTAATAACGATTTCAAAAATGCAATTGTTTACAACAAGAAAGCCATTGCTGTTATAAGGCTGCATGGTAACAAAGAGCAATTGGCTATCAACCTCCTCAATACAGGATTTAGTTATTATAGGTTACATGAACTCGAGTCGGCTTTATCGCTTTACAACGAAGCAGCGCCCATTTTTGAGGAGATCGGTCTGGAAATCGGTAAAGCCTATACCATCGGAAATCGGGCATTGGTGTATTGGAAACAAGGAAAACATACCATAGCCGAACAAGATCTTCTGAAAGCGATTAAAATGCTTGATTTGCTTGGCGATACATTTGGCATGGCAGATTATCACAACCAGTTGGGACGGATCTATTCTGAACTGAGACAGACCGAGAAAGCGATTGATCATACACTCAAGGCACTCAACATGGCAAAAGTTCTTGACCTCAAAGAGCAGATAAGAGATGCTGCGCTGCTTTTATCTGAATTGTACGAGGTAGAGAAAGACTACCCAAAAGCATTCGTCTATCAATCTCAATATATTGCTTACAAAGACAGTATAGAAAATACCGAAGCGACCAAACAACTGGCCAACCTCCGCACAGATTTTGAGGTAAGTCAGAAAGAAAAAGAAATCGCACTTTTAGAAAAGAAACAGCTAAGCAACCGGATTTATATTATCGTTACTGTTTTTTTGTTGCTTTTTGCTGTATTGTTGTTACTGTATTTTCGACAACGGTTTAAAAATACCCGGCTTATGGCCCATAATGAGCGTAGCCGACATGATGAAAAAATAAAAAAACTACTAAACACACAAGAAACCAAAGCGCTCCAGTCTATGGTGCAGGGACAGGAAAATGAACGCAAACGAATCGCTCGGGAATTGCACAATCATTTCGGAAGTCTGCTGGCCACCATAAAAGTGAACCTAAATGCCATCGATGAAAAGACTATTTCCAATCATCATACATTGTCAATATTGGTAGATCAGGCCTGCACCGATATACGAAATTTGTCACATGAACTCAATATGGGGATATCGGATAATTTTGGGTTGGTACCGGCCTTAAAAGAACTGACATCACATTTGCAACAAGCCAATGAGCTGGAAATTGAGTTTACAGCTTCCATGTGTCAGGAACAGTTGAGTTCTGAAAATGAAATAATAGTATACCGCATTGTTCAGGAACTTGTGAGCAATGTATTGAAACATGCTGCAGCCACCAAACTATCCATATTACTGACCTGTTTTGATGATGAAAATCTGATGAATATAATTGTGCAGGACAATGGAAAAGGATTTAATGTAACCGAAAAATTAAAAAGTATTTCAGGTATGGGCCTTAAAACGCTGAGAGAAATAATTTTGGATTTGCAAGGTGATATTAAATTTGACAGCAATCCGGCAAGCGGAACCACTGTAAATATTGATTTACCTTTTTAGTAGTATCGAATTAAATAATTACTGATTATGATAAAAGTATTAATAGTAGACGACCACCATCTCTTTGCGGAAGGCGTAAAATCGATGTTCAAACCCGAAGACGGTATTGAAATTGTAGAACATACAAAAAACGGAAATGTCATTCCGTCTATTCTGGATACTACAGCAATTGACGCTATCCTTATGGATATTGATATGCCAATACTGGACGGAATTGCGAGCATGGAATTACTGAAAAGCAAAGGGTATGATGTGCCGATATTAATGCTGACCATGCACCAATCCATGAAACAAATCAAGAGCGCGCTTGAAAAAGGTGCACAAGGTTATATATTAAAAGACGCTTCAAAAGCCGAACTTGTACAGGCGATTATTGACACCAGTCAGCGCAAGAATTATTTTCACAGTAAAATCAACGAGCAGTTGTTTAATTATTTCCGCGGCAAGAACTTAAATAAAAACAACGTGCAGGAACTTTCGGAACGCGAAAAAGAAATCATTAAATGCGTTGCTGACGGGATGAACACTAAAGCCATATCCGGCATTCTTTTTATCAGCGAACACACTGTAAAAACGCATCGTAGAAATATCATGCACAAGTTACAGGTAAAAACATCACCCGAACTGATTAAACTTGCCATTGAAAAAGGAATTATTTGATAAGATTTTTTAATTACTCATTCCTTTTTTTGTTGGAATATGGGCTAAGATTGTCACAAGTTCTGGATGTCTCATTTATATTTAAAGTACAATATCGTTTATCGGTGTAATTGGATCCGGGAGATTAGATTCATCCAACATATCTTTCATATCAATTTCTATAGTACGACTAATTTGAGTGATGGGGATATCATTGGCGCTTCCTTCAAAAGGGTTTACTGAACTTTCTCCAATAACATCAAGAGTATGGAATGCCCAGGTGATAATAGCTGAGAACGGAATGTTAAACCAAATAGTATAACCTTCCAGAAATGTTCCGTCGCCCAATTTATCCAGTTCCTTTAGGAGTCCAAATGGAACCAGAACTACAAAAATAAAAATCAAATAGGTGGCAATAGAAGCAAAGTTTCTCGGATAAGGAAAATTTTTAATACGTTCCGATTTCCCCTGACTGTCTGTAAATTTTGATAGTGATTGTTGTAATAAAGTCCACTCAAAATCATCGATTTGACCTTTTCTTTTCAACTCTGTAATTTCTTCTGATTGTAATGCAGTGAGTTGTGTCGCTTTATTTTTTTTAGACAAAATATAGTCCAACTCCGTTTCCGACAAATAGTGTTGTAACTCTTCTTTTAAATTTTGCTTTCTTTCCGGAATAGCATAGTTTTTATTTCGATATTGCGTATCGCTCTTTTTGGTGGTATTTTCCCAACTTTTTGGTTCACGCAATTGAAACCTCAGTGCAGTCAGCCAGGCGATATGCCGATAGAAAATCCGTTTTACAGTTTCAGAGTTTTTGCCACCCAAACTATCTCTTACAGTATAGCCAAAACTCCTGCTATCGTTAATAATTGAACCATAAATTTGTCGGGCTTCCCATATTCTATTGTAGCTGGCATTGTTTTTAAATCCAATTACAAATGCCACTACAGTACCTACAATGGCAATTGGTGGCCAGGGTAGTCCTAAGAATTTCCATCCGAAATGATACAAAATAGTGGGTATTGCAGCTAAAAATAGTAAAACAAGTGTACTTCTAAATGTCCATTTAAAAAACTCAATTGGTTTATAACGATTTCCTGTATGCATAGTCTATGGTAAAAATTTTAATAATTTGAAACTATTCTGTTACTTCTAAAACTTGTTTTTTACATCTGGCGTTACTGCAATAGGAATCATTGCCGGATATAATTCTTTTAAAGGTAAAGAATATTTAGATGTATTATATGAGAGTTGAGAAAAATCATAAATACATTATCTAAAGCAGTTACTAATTAATGCCAAACATTATAGGAAGTGACAAATTATTGATATCGAATTAGTTTGATAAAAACGTAAAAATTAGTTCTACATATAAAACTTTTTTTGATTTTTATATTTGTAAGACAAGACTTATAATTTAAAGCTGTGGCGCATCTTTTTTAAGCGCATCTTTAAAGAAAGTACTTCCAAAAGATTAATTTATTCTATGGTTTAGAGTTGCATAATAGTAACAAAATATAAATTCTTTAATTTTAAAAATATAGTATGGGAACACTGAAGGTTTACGCATTCGCGCGAGTTTTAATGCAGGGTGGGGAAAATTTTGGCAAGCTAATAATTGAAGCAGTAAGAGAGGGTTCATATCCTAAAGGAGTTTCTGGTGGTAAAGGTCAAGCTTTTGATTTGCTTAAAGCAAAGTCTCTTGGAGAGGAAGCGAAAGAATGGGTAGATATGGTTTTTAGAAAAAAAGGAGTGAGTTTTACTAAATCCGAAGCATTTAGAGCTGCTCTTAATTATACACAAGATAATGAAGGTACTTCAATTATTGTTTCAGCTTCTCCGTTTGTAGGAGTGATTAATTACATGATTGAGAAAGAAGGTTTGACTGATTTTATTCCGCCGAAAAATGTTTTTACTGTAGATAATAATATGGATTTGATTCCTTCGTCAAAAGCCCATTGTATAAAACAGGCAGCTGAAGATTTTAAACACACAAATATTGTATTTCTGGATGATGATAAAAGAAATGTTGAAGAGGTTGCGAAATTAGACGGTAGTAGCACGGGGAAAGGACGATTGTTTGTCACGGCTATGAGAGTTAACCATAATAAGGGTATAGAAGATTCAGCTTTGCTTGAAAGGGCTAAGGCGAAAGAAATAGAGTATAATAAGTTCGGTATTTATAGTACTATAGGGGATTATAACGATAAAGAATCTATTTATGCGACTATATGTGAGGAACAACCTATTTATGTAGATAGGACCAATTTGGAGTCGGATAAAAAAAATGAAGCTACTACTGATGATTTGCTAAGTAAGAAATTTAATAAAACAAGTGGTGGCTTAGACTTTGCTAATAGTAGGGTAGTTGGAGAGAAATCGAATACACAGCGTGATAGAGTTACAGCGGTAAGAGGAACAAATGTGGAAGGCCCATCTGCCGTATCAGATTTAAGTAAATTTACTCAAGCATCGGTAGAATCAAGAAAAAGGACACCCGCTACTGATGCTATTACTGAGGTGCAGGATTCGATAAATAGGAAGGTAGAGAACTCTAAAATAAATCGTGATGACAGGTTGCAACCACCACCACTTCCTCGAAGAAGGAATCATAAAGATAAGTTGCAAAGAATAGTACCTACCGCCCCTCCACTTAGTCTTGAGGTACAGAATTGGGAAAAAGGGGGAGAAGAATTACAAGGAATAGTACCTACTGCTCCTCCGCTTAGTCTTGAGGTGCAGAATTGGGAAAATGGGAAAGAACTACAAAGAATAATAATACCTACTGCTCCTCCACTTAGTCTTGAGGTACAAAATTTAGAAAATAGGAGGGAAGTGAAACCTAAAATCAATCCTAAAGAGGAATTGCAACCACCATCTGTGGCATCTAAACCAACAGTTCCAAAATTTAGATAATAAAAGGAAGGTTGTGTTGTAAGTGTTTAATATTTAGTTATATAATGGGGGTTTAACAAGTAAATTTAGTGATGTCGAATTAGTTTTATAAAAACGCAAAAAATAATTCTACATATAATACCTTTTAGATACTAGATATTTGTAATATAAATTTTAAAACAAAAATATGATACATTTTTTATATCAGGCTACTATTGATTCTCAGTTGATTACTTGGGGTGCTTCTATCAGGAAAATTATAAATGTTGTTACAGCAATTTTTGCAATAGTCGGAGGGTTTTTGGTTTTCTTTCAGTACATGCAAGGAAATGATCAGGCACAAAAGAACTTTATCAAATTCATTATTGGTTTGGGTATTGTTGGTTTGGTAAATGTTATTGTTACCTTTTTTCTTCCTAATGCGGATGTTTTTTAGAAATAGAAATTTTTAATAAAAGTATTTCTGAATTAATAGTACGATGATGTAGTACTGTATAGAGATAGGTAATGTAAAATGTTTAATAAAAAATAGTATGGGAACGCTAAGAGTTTATGATTTTGATGGAGTGCTGATTCCGGATAAAAAAAATCATAATAATATTATAGTGATATCAATAAGGAGTGGAAAATACCCTGATGGAGTTTCTAATGCTGATGATGCTTATGCTTTACTTAAAGCAAATCCTCTTGGAAAGGAAGCAAGAGAATGGGTGGATATGGTTTTTAGTAATAATGGTGTGAGGTTTGTTAAGTCTGAGCCATTTAGATCTGCTCTTGAATACACATCACAGAATGGTGGTACTTCAATCATTGTTTCAGCTTCTTCGTTTGAAGGAGTGATTAATTATATGCTTGAGAAAGAAGGCTTAAGTCATATTATTCCGCCTGAAAATGTATTTACTGTGAGTAGTTTGAATCAAGCTCTTATTCCTGGTTTAAAAGCTGAACGTATAAAAGAGTTTGCTGAAATTTTGGAATATACAAATATTGTGTTTTTAGATGATAATAAAAATAATGTGCAAAAAGTTGAGCAATTAGATGGTGTTATAACAGAGAAGGGAAGATTGTTTGTTACGGCCGTAAAAGTTGATAACAAGCTAGGCTTGGAAGATAAAGATGTAGTTGAGATAGCCAGGGCAAAAGAAATGGAGTATAATGAAAGAGAAAACCATGTTTATGTAAATTCAGGTGTTGAAGAATCAATTAATACAGATGCAACTAGCGAAGAAGCAATTTATGAAGACCTAAATTATTCGAGTAATAGAGTTGAAGAAGCTTTAAATATTCAGCGTAATGAAGGTGCAGCGGCAAAAGAAGTTGATTTGTATGAAAAGGTGGAAAAGGCGGATGTAGGGATACAAGCGGAGCGAAAGGCAGTAAAAGAGCAAATAAAAATGCTTAAAGAAGTTTTGAAATCTGCTAAAAAAAAGGATAGGTCAGCAGATCCCGCTCTTAAGGATTATCTGGAAAATGTTACTAAAGTTCTTTCTGAGCTTAGATTTAAATTAGATAACGATTTGGAAGTTCAGAATGGCCCAAACTTTTTGCAGAAAGTTCGTAATGTTTTTAAAACTAAAAAGATACCGGAACAGGATCGCAGATTAGCTGATATAAAAAGAAGGGAGTCTTTAAAGATAATGAAAAGTAGGGAAGTGCGACCGGAAAGTAAATTTGCTGATTTGGTCACTCAATTGAGCTCGTCTGATTCGGATGATGCTATCAAAGTCGGCTTTGCTGATGGGGGATTAGATTTAAGTAAATTCACTAAATCATCAGTTGAATTAAGAAAAGGATCATCGGAATTACCGCCACCACTAGCTCCAAAAAAGAATCGTAAAGAGGAGCAGCTGCAAATACCTCCTTTACCACCAAAAAAGAATAATAGTAAAACATCACCACCAGCTGTGGCACCTAAAGCAACTGTTCCAAAGTTTAGATAATAAAGGAGGGAAAGTGTTTGATGTTTGAGGATATCACTAAGTTTTTCTTTTAATCAAAATCTAAAGTTCTAAAGCAGTAGGTTAAAGCTGTTTTATAAATTGTAAAATTTTAAGAATAATGGTGTTAGGCAGCATAAGCTTAAACTAAAAAACGCAAATTGATTAATATTTTGAAAAGTACTATTTGGATTTTTGCATTGTTTTTTTGTTTAAATACAGTAGGGCAAAATAATAATGAATTTTATCAAAAAGCGCTTAAGTATGCTTCAATTAATAATATTGAAGAAGCTTTGAGTACTATTGAAAAGGCAATAAATTTAGAAGGAGATAAGACTCCTGAATTGTTTTATTTTCATAAATACGAATATCTAGTTAAACTGCAAAAAATCGATTTAGGGCTTCAGACATTAAATCATGCGCTCTATAAATTACCGAATTCCGTTCTTTTACTAAATACGAGGGCTGAGCATTTTTTGGTTTTCAAAGTATATAAAAAAGCAGTTTTAGATTATCAAAAAATTACCACTCTTGTTAAGGGTAAAGATTTTGTTGGCTACAAATTAAAGTTAGCAAGTTGTAAGTTTTCAATTAGAGATTTTGAAGGTGTGGCTCTTGTACTTCAGGAAATTTTTAAAGAAGATCCATCAAATGTAGAGGCCCTAAATTTATTAGCCTCTTTGTATGTTGAACTTTTAAATTATACAAAGGCCGAACAAATTTTGTACAAACTTATCAATGAAAATAATTCGCAGATTTTTGCAATTATAAATTTAGGATATGTTTATCAAAAAAAAGGAAAACATCAGGAAGCTGTTTCTTGTTTTAATCGTGCCTTGAAATTAGATCCGAATAATCCTATTGCACTTTCAAATAGAGCTTACAGTGAATTAATAATGTCAAATATTGACGAAGCTTTTTTAGATATTAATAAGTCAATTGATTTACTTCCTTCCAATACCTATGCTTATATGATAAGAGGGAAAATTTATTTAAGTATAAATAATATCAGAGAAGCGTGTATGAATTTTGCCATCGCAAAACACTTGAATTTTTCGGAACAGTATGGAGGGGAAGTGAATGAATTAATAGTTAAAAATTGCCAATAACTTGGATCAATTCCTGCTTGAACACTGACTTTTGATTTATAAGTTAATTTCATGTTTAGGCGTTTTATACATAAATCACAAAGTGGTTAGATTAAAAGGTTCTATAATTTAAAATTTATAAAAAATCCGTGAGAACACTGCTAAAAATTGATGGTCTGTTGAAATTTTCAAAGATCATAACAATAGTTTCATTAAGTATTACACTTTGTTCAGTTATTGCAAGTCTGGCCTATTCTTTTTATTTAAATAAGACTTTAGTAAAAGAGAAAATTTATTTACTGAATGGAGCAAATGGAGAAGTGTATACAGCTAAGATCATAAAAGAAGAATTTACCTATAGGGAGCCTGAAATTTATAATCATTTGGTGAATTTTCATAAATATTTTTTTGATCTCGATCAGTATAATTATGAATTGAACACTGAAAAAGCATTAAATCTTATAGATGACAGTGGTAAAAATTATTATCAAACTTTAGTCAATGATGGATGGTATAATACATTGAAATTGAATAATCTGGTTCAGAAATTAGAGATTGATTCTATAAATATACAGTCAGACGTATATCCTTATAAAGCTTCAGTTTATGGAAAAACATTTGTTTATAGATTCGGTCAGGAAAGCGAAAAGGAAAAACAGGAAAAGAAAATACAGGCACATTGTATTCTTTTAGATGTTGGCAGAACCAGAGAGAATCCTCACGGATTAATAATTTCTAATTACAATATTGAGTATAGTGGAAAAAAATAAAAAAATATTAGTAATTGGCGCTTTTGTTGGCTGTATGGCATTACTAGCGGGTTCTGTTTATATGATTTTTTCTAAAGAAAAGGTAGAAAATGAAAAGCCTAAGGTTGAATTTGAAGTTCCTAAAGTGAATAAAAATGAAAAACCTGCTTCAAAATTTGATTATTACAATAAGCAGGTTGATCGAGAAAATAGTGAAGACGGCTTTTTATTGGAAAAAGAGGATTTGGAAAAAGAGAATGTAGATTTAGTACAGCAGGAAGGTTTTTACAAAGAAGAAGATTTTCAGAACCCGTACAAAAAAAAATATCAAAATGATTATTCGGAGAAAAGTTATAATAAAGTAGGAAATCAGGGAAATTTAAACAGGTTGTTAAATGTTATGGAATCAAACTCCAAATATTTGAATAATATTGAAAAGGAGCAACCCCCTTTTGATGCTTCTCAAGTTTTAAATAACCCCCAAGATTTGTTTTCAAAAACTATTGAAAGTGTATCTATAGGTAATAATAAGATTAAGGAAGCTATCGAAGAGAACACACCCGGAAATAAAGGAAATACTGAAACAAATGAAAATTCATCAGGTAGAGTAATATATAAAAAGATACCTAAAGAGGAAGATTTATCTATGCGCGCTTTTTTAGGGGTTTCAAAAAATAAGAATGTTTTCAGTGGAGTGGTTTCAGATAACAAGTCATTAAAAAAAGAATTAACTAAAGCTGAAATTTACACCAATCAGGTGATAGGGAATGGAGGACTTGTGATGATTAATTTATTGGAAGATTTAGTTTTTGAAGAAGATTTTGTTATCCCTAAAAGCACTGTTTTGTATGGAACTGTAAGATTTTCACCAACAAGAATGTTTATCAGCATAAGCCCAAATGTTTTCAAAAACGATAAAAGATTGTTGCGTCCTGTAATTGTATTTGATTTTGATGGATTAGAAGGTGTTTTTATTGAAACAAATTTATTGACTTCCATTCCAGTTGAAACCGCTCAAGAGCTTACAGAATTGGTAAAAGATAGTTATAAGAATGCTAATCCTCTTACAGGAAGTTCATCAGCTGTGCCTCTAAAAGAGGCCTCAATTATAATTGGTTCGGAGAAAATTTTGAAATATTTAAATCGATTAAAATTAAAAATTAATGGGGGGTATAAAATATGGATTTCAGTAGAAAAAGAAAAATAAGTTATGAGTTGTATTAGATTTTTATACGTTGTTGTTTTTAATACTTTTTTCATTAGTGTTTATTCACAAAATAAAATAATAGATAGTGTATCCTATGATTGTTCCTCTATCGATGTATCTGACAAGCTAACGACCCATTTAATCTTTAGCAATGAAGTTAATTATATAGATATTGGATCTGCCGCATTTTCTGTTGATAAAGTAAAGAACATTGTCAAAATAAAATGTACAGATTTATCAAAATGGAATGCGTGGGACAGAACAAATTTAACTGTGGTAACTAAAAATGGATACTATTATTCGTTATGGATTACTTATAATGAAAATCCACAGGTGAAAACTTATATGTACAAACCTTCAAACACTTTTAAAGTTAACTCTTTTGATATTATGGATAAAGAAAATTGCAATTTATTCTTATCAAGAACTCCTAACTTTTTAAGACAAAACTATAATCATAGAATGAAGTATGAAGTTAATGGAATATTTTATAATAATGATAAGATTATGGTGAGATTGAAAATTGCGAATGAATCTAACATAAATTTTACAACAGATTCAATACGATTTGTGCTTACAACAAAGAAAAAATTCAACATTTTTAAAATTTTCAAAACAAGGAGCGCTATTCAGTACAATGAAAAAAAAGCAGCGTTTGTTTGTAATAATACAAAGGATATTAATGCTAAATCTGATAATACTTATTTGTTTGGATTTGACAGGTTTGTTCCTACAGATGAGGAAGTGTTAGAAATAAATGTATCAGAAAATAATTCTGGTGGGAGGAGAGGGAAAATCATATTAAAAATAAAAGATTTTCTGTTGAAATATTGACAACTTTTTAGTTTTCAAAAAGAATACAGTATAGTTCGCTTTATTTATTTTTTAAGGAGTACAAGGTTTTAATTGATGATAATGAAGAACATTTTTTTTGCTTTTTTATTTTTTATAGGTATTACACCCAGATTGATGTCACAAACTTGGGATGTTAGTATTAGTTATATTACACGAGAAGTGCAAATTGCTTTAGCTAAAGGCTATAATAAAAAGCTTACTGAATCTACGAAGAAGATTACGGAATATTATGTACATAATGCTGTTTTTTATGAATCGACAAAAACGAGAGGGAATAGAGCAAGTTCTTTTAGGTATAGTTTTCCTTCCAGCCCCTGTAGTAATTATAAAAATTGGGGGCCTATTAAAAGGAGTAGATGTCAAAAGAAAATTGCGCTTTTAAGACAAGCCGATCAATTAATTAGAAGTATTCCTTTAGCAAGTACAAGTTATAGTGACGTAGGTGCAGTAAATAGTAGAATAACATTTAAAGCAAGTTCAATATTAAGGGATATAAACAAAGAATTACTAAACAATTACTAATATGATAGATTTTGCCTCTTTTTTTCCTGTTTTAACCATTGATGATGATATGATCATTTCAAAAAATGGAGATATTAGTCTTGCTTTTAAAGTAGGTTTGTCAGAGGTATTTTCGTTAGATAAAGTTAGTTTGGATTCTATTTCTGACAGTATAAGTAATGGTCTTGAAAATTTGCTTCCCGGAACTATTTTTCAAAAGCAGGATTATTTTTTTAAGAATGATAATAAAATTCCGGTTACAACAGCTGCTGAATATCTTCCAAGATCGGATAATAAGTTTTTCTATGAAAGTGCTATTTTAAAACATGAATGTTATCTAATTTTAACGTATAGCAGACTTAATATTTCAAATACAAAAAAGAAAGAATCATCAAAAGAAAGAGAAATAAAAGCTTTTATTAAAAGTGCTGAATCATTTGTAAACAAATTAAATTTTTCCAGTTTTTTTGAAGTTAAACGATTAGATGAAAATGAAATTATAGATTTATTGAACACTTATTTTTCTTTATGTACTACCGAATTATTTGAGGAGGAAGATTATGAGATTTCTTTTGATAAAGAATTTCGAATAAAGGATAATTTTGTAAAAATATTTTCATTAGAAAATTGTTCAGATTTACCCATTTCTTTTTCCAGATACGACAAGGACAAATCCTATTCTACTGACAGAACGGATTTTATGATACCTTTTACTCATAATTATGTTTTTGGACTTTCATGTAACCATCTTTACAATCAAGTTGTTTATATAGATGAATTTGAGGGTGTTAAAAAAGAGATTGAAAATAAGTCCAATAAATTTAAAAGTTTAAGAAGTCTTTCAAGATTTAATAAGATATCGAATGAGACGCTGGATGAGTATTTAAATGAGGGTGAAAAAAACAAAATAGCATATGCTAAAGCCAATTTTAGTATGTTTTTATGGGATTCTCAATATAAAGATTTAGAGAGTAATGTAGATTTGGCTCGAAAAGAATTTCAAAAGTCAAATTTACATCTAAATTATTTAACCGCTTCCTGTAAAGATTTTTTTCAGGCAAATTGCCCGGGAAATTGCTCAAATATCAATAAGGTTCATAGATTTATACTTCCAACAGAAGCAATAAGTACATTTTTAAATTTAGAAACAACAACTACAAAATCGACCAATGGTATATTATTTTGTGACACTGTACACGAAGAACCGGTAAGAGTAGATTTGTGGGATAGCCCATTAAAAAAAGGACTAATTGTGAACCGAAACAGGTTAATATTTGGCCCATCCGGCACCGGTAAATCTTTTTTGGTAAATCATATTGTGAGTCAATATTATGAGCAAGGACATCATATCATTATAATGGATATAGGAAACTCCTATAAAAAGCTTTGCTATCTTGTTGGAGGAGATTATCTGGAGTACGAAATAGATAATCCTTTAAGATTTAATCCTTTTGATTTTGAGGAATATAGCTTAGATAAAAAGGAGTTTTTAGTCTCTTTACTTCTGTTTTTATGGAAGGGATCAGATAACAAACCTACTAGAGAAGAAAAGAATGTTTTGTCAAAATATTTAGATGATTTTTTTCAAAAGATACAAGATGATGATACCATTAAACCGTGTTTTAATACTTTTTATGAATTTGTTTCAGAACATAATATAGAGGGAGGGAGTCTGTTCTTTAATAAAAAAAGCTTTCTTTTCTCTACAGCTGATTTTTATAAGGATGGAGATTATAATTTTATTTTAAATGCGGAAGTCAGAATGAATTTCTTGCATAAGAGATTTATTGTTTTTGAATTAGATAATATTAAAGATCATCCTATATTATTTCCACTTGTAATTATGCTCTTGATTGAAACTACAATGGATAAAATAAGAAATTTGCCGGGGATCAAAAAATCAATATTTATTGACGAGTGCTGGAAACCTCTTTCACAAGGTGAAATGGTTGGTTTTATTAAATATTTGTATAAAACGATTCGTAAGTTTTATGGCGAAATAGCAATTGCGACTCAGGATATTGATGATATTATTAGTACAGATGCCGGGCCGGCAATGATCAATAATACTGACACTTTTTTACTGCTTTCTCATAAAAAGAAATTGTCTCTTAAAGATAAATTTTATCAACACTTATCTTTTACGGAAGCTGATGTTTCTAAGCTATATGCTACAGATAAGGGAGAGGTTTTTATTAAAATGGGCAGTCTTTCTAACATTTATAAAGTAAAAGTATCCCCTCAAAGATATGCTTGTTATTCGTCTAACGGTGATGAGAATGAAACCATTTACAAGACTTATAAAAAAAATGGAAATATTAAAATGGCGTTTGAAGATTTTTTGGATAAGAGGGGGACTTAGTATATGGATAATTGGTTTAAAATAAAAGACGAAAAGGAGGTGATACTGATATTAACTAAATTAAAATCATGTCCAAGTCCCCAGGGAGGTATTTTAATATTTTTGTTGACTTTGCTTATTTTAGAAGATTATGAAAAGCAGGAAACTCTGGAATTAATTAATGCGATTCTCTTTCAGGACCATTTCAATTTTTCAGAAGAATGGGATTTATACATAGCATCATTTTGTTTGTTACTGAGTCGGATAAATCAAATGGAATCAAAAAAAGCAGATTCGTTTATCAATAATTTAAAAAGTGTACCTGCTTTTTTAGATAATAGAAAAGGCAATTATTTTTCTTTAGAAGAATGGCAGGATTTTATTAATAAATATGGTTTCGCAGTTTTTGAAAATGAAAAAAGAGATAAATTAAAAAAAATGCTTGGAACTACTTTAAATGACAAGGTAAACGATGTGAGTAAAAAATTAAAAAGCTAAAAATGAAAACAGATGAAAACAGATGAAACTCTAGAGCAAAAGCAAAATGATTTAAAAGGAGGTGAGAATCTTAATAAAAAAAAATCATTTGGCGGAAAATTAAAAGGAGCTTTAAAGGGAATAGCTCTTATAGCATTGTCTGCAGTATTATTGGCAATGGGAGGAATTGGAATACTATTAGGTATTGTAGCGTTGTTAGTCGCTGTTAGAAAGCCTATTTTAAAATTGACTAAAAAAGCTTATAAAAATATTGCAGATAAGATGAGACAAAGAAAAGATGATTCAAAAATGCAAAAGAGAGCCAAAACCAGTTCGCTGGAAATGGATGCAGCCTCCTTAAAACAATTAAAAACCAGATCAGATTCTGTTTCGAAAATTGATATTATACCGGTAGAAAGAGCAAAATCAACATCTAATGAATCTCAAAAAAATAATTTAAAATTTGATGGGCTTACCAAACCAATTATAAAATTAAGTGAAAGCGCAGTAAAATTAAGAAGAAGTAATTCTTCTCTCGCCAGAAGTAAATCTTTACCGAATTTAAAGAATGTTAGACCCAGTATGTGAAAGATGAAAAGCTATAAAAAAATGATATTTTTAGGTGTGTTTTTATTTGTTTCATTTAATGCATTTTCCCAATTTTTAGTAATTAATGTCCAAATAATAAATACAGATAAGGGTTTGTTAAAAATATTGGCTAAAAAAGAGGCCCACAATATCGCCATTTTAGCCGGACAAACGACTATATATGAAGGATTAAAGGATATAAAAGAAAGTAAAATACAGACGCGAATTAAGGAATTCGAAGAAAATAAGCATGACAGAAGTTTAAAAGTCCCTATAGGTGCAAATTTGTTTATAAATAATATTTTGTTAGGAGGTGCAACAGTAGCTCCGGTACCGTTTTACATGACAGCTGCAAAAAATGAATATTTTATTAGAGAATTGGCTATAAATAATGCGATTGCAGTTCAAATTGACTTAACTAGAAATGGCAATAGTAGAAATGCAAATACACAAGAATTGTATTCGCTGGATCGAAAAATGCTGGCTAAACTCAAAAAGACAAATGAGAATGCACACAGAAATGCAGCTTTTGTCATTTTGGCATCCTTATTGGCAAAAACAACAACTTTATCAACTGATAAAGTAAATGAAATAATAAGTTTAGATCTATGATTTTCAATTTAAAACATTTACTGTTTGTTGGTTTACTTTTAAATAGTACCACTAATTACAGCCAAATTATTGTTAGATTATGGGAAGCTGAAACTTCAGCTAGTGCTAATGTTGCTGTATTGGCTTTAATTAATACAGCCGAAACGAATGTAAAAAATGAAATGGTAAAATTAAATACAGAATTAAGAAAACAAATACCGTATTATGGTTTGATGGGAATTTTTGATGCTGCTTTTGAAAGAGATAACATTATTAAAGGTATTCGATTAAAATTATCTAGACTTGATGATATAAATAATAAAGTTCCTTTATTATTTAACAGGAAAAAAAAAAGAATAAACGTAAATGGATAATGTATAACAACTATTTAGATAGTATAGGTAAAGATGTAGGCAATGATTTTTCGAACAATGGAAACTTATTAAAAACAACTTTAGACATTGTTTCAGAATTAGAAAAAATAGAGAAAGAGTTGGATGATACTTTAGAAAATTTAACAATTGCACAGCGGGCTTTTAATTTATTTTAAGCTATGAAAATGAGTATATTTTTATATCTGATTTTTACCTGGAGCGTTAATTCGCAGATTGTTATAAACGTAGGTCCTTATAGTACTTATTTTCCGGATCCGTTGGCGCATTCACAAGAAAATAGAGCAGCTTCTGAAGATCTTAAAATGATTCCAAAAGTAAGTTTGATGGCCACTGAAGTTCAATTATCAAAAGATTTGGTCGTTGATTATGAAAAAAGTCTGGAAACCATTAGTTCGTCAATGAACTTGAGGCAAAAGGAGATTGATCATTTTTTGGATGAATGTATAGACTATATTGTAGCTAAGAGTTCCATTTCCGGAAACATACCGGGTTTGTCAAAAATAGCAACTAAGAGTCGATTAATTGCATTTACGCAAACCAATAAAATAAGAACCTTAAAAGCAGAATTAAAAACGGTCTTTAAGACTGATAATTATATGACGGAAGGGGAACGAAAAATTCTGCTATTAGATATTATTGATAGAGCATTATACCTCACAATTTAAAATTTATTTATGAAATATATATTTAATAAGTCATTCGAGTAGTTTTTTTTAAATAGTATTATCAAAACTCAGGAAAAATAATGAGAAGAAACATTTTGATTGTTTTATTTTTTACAGTTTGTTATCCGTCCAAAGGGCAACAAATAATTAATCATGTTTATGACCCAAGCGCAGCTGCAATTAGAGGGGTCGCTATACCGGGGAAGGTGGGAGCAGCTGTAGCTTTTAAAAATGAAGAGGCTAACGAGATAATTCCTGCTATTATTAAAGAAGAAAAAGACCGCCTTGGTAAATGGCGAAAATCTATAATTGGAAGTGTTAATAGCTTAAATACATTAGCAAGTGCCTCCAGAATGCTTATAGATAGAATCGATTCTAAAAGGGGGCTAATTTTGCCTGCCCATTATGCACCCGGTTTTAGACATGACTTAAGAGAGTTTGTAGCTATAAAAGAAAGAACCAAAAGATTAGAAAAAAGAGTTTTGACTTTGTTAGGGATTGGAACATTTTTTATAGATGGTGAGGGATATTATAGAGTGGCTTGCCAAAAATTAGCATTAGAATATCTTGAAGTTTATGCTGATTTAAGTAAAATAGATTTTAACATTACAAAATTATTAGCCTTTATCGGATTATTTTTTCAAATTGGTAAAAACACCTTAAAAACATGACTTTATTACAAGTATCTACAAACGATTTTATTCTTAAAATGAGAATGGATTTTATAGATCAATTTCAACTCTTAATTAATGAAATGCATATGTACTTGTCAACTTTTGCGGGTGTTTTGGTGTTGATTTTTGTTGTCTATAAAGTTGTATTAAGTATGATAAATCCTGAAAAAGGCTTAGACCCATATGTAATTGTGAGGCCTTGTTTAGTTTTAGCAGGTGTTGTTTTATACAACCCTCTTGTCGAATTTTTTATGTTAGTACCTATGAAGATTTTGTCTGATATTATTCAAAAATCTATTCTCGATTTGTCCGGTATGGATATAAATGGCTTTGATGGTAGGTTTAATTCTTCTATGACCCGAACAGATGACCGATTGTATGATGTATTACAAGTAAATCCTTTGATTGAGTTATTGCATTTGCTCATTTATTTTATAGGTAGCTTTATTGCTACGTATATGCTAATAAAACAAGCGTTAACAATTGCCATATATTATATTATGGGATATTTTTCAGTAATGTTCTCCCTTATACCCGGAAATGAAAAGTCTTTTATGAATTGGTCTTTATCTTTTTTAGCCATTCTTTTATGGGAACCCTTTATCTTTATTTTGAAATATCTAATAATTTTAACAAGGGTAGATTCTCAAAATTTTACCTCCTTTTTTGTTGTCGTCGCTGTTCAAATTTCCTCTATTTTTTTATTTTTTAAAGTACCTAGATTTTGCGAATTTTTAATTAATGGTGGAAGTCCATTAGGAAGTCCGCATTCGGGAGGAGCTGCGACTGCATTTTCGAAAATCTCAAATAAACTTTCTTCTATAAAATCATTTGTATCCAAATAAATTAATTATGGACTCTACAGACAATATTGCAAAAAAAGTAATAAGTATTCCTAAGTGTTTGGAATCTAATCCGGTAGTTTTTGGACTGAGTATACAAACGGCAGTAATTACGTTAGGTTTTGTATTATTGGCACTAATTATGATCGCGAAGTCATTATTGTTATCCTTCGTAGTAATTAGTTTGGCACTATTAAATTTGAGATTTGAAAAGAAATTCAAAAAAGAGGGTGGAGTTATAGCTTATTTATTGCTTCAAACGACTAAGCAAAAAAGTGTTAGAGTAAACAGTACAATCCGATCACTAATTAAAACAAATAAAAATGGCAAATAGTGGCGATAAATATTCGATGGATTCTTTAATTATCTTTGGTTTTTTAATTGGTTTTTTGTTGGTGGCTTTTGATGTTACAATGTATTTGGATATCCCGGAATTAAACGCAGGTCAAAAATTTATTTGCCAAAAAAGTGGTTTCTTATGTAGGAATAAAATTAATATTAAAATAATTTACCTATCCGTTTTTTTTCTGTGTTCAGCAGGAATTCATGTAAGAAAGATTGCAAAAGTATCCAAGTATAAACATTATAGTCTTTTAGTGGTATTACTTCTTTTAAGTCTCAATCTTGTAAGTTCTTGTTTTACAGAATTCCCTGTTTTGTATCTGATTCTAACTGTTTTTTCGGCTTTTCTGTTTATTACTTCGATTATAATCTTCAGACGCTATTTCTCCTATTTTGACAAGAGTAATCAGTTTAATGAAAATAATGAAATTTTTGCTCAGGAAAAAAAGAAGATGACTAATGAGTATTCGGTAAACCTAAAAATGAAAGAGGGGTGGATTAACATTATTAATCCGTTTAGAGGCTCTATTGTTATGGGAAATCCCGGTTCAGGTAAAACGTACTCGATTATAGAAGAATTTATAAGACAGCAAATGATAAAGAAATTTTCATTTATGATTTACGATTTTAAATTTCCTTCCTTAACGCAAGTGTCTTATGATTTTTATAAAGATGCTAAAAGTGAGTATGATTTTAAAATTATTAATTTTGATGATATTCAATATTCACATTTTGTTAACCCTATTGCCCCGGATTTAATCAGAAGAACAAGCGATGCTATTGAAGCTTCGCAAACGGTTCTTTTTAACCTAAATAAAGAATGGATTGAAAAGAAAGATTTCTTTGCACAGTCTGCTATATCTTATTTTGCGGCATGTATTTATTACCTGAAATTGTATGAGAGAGGTAAATTTTGTACCCTTCCGCATGCAATAGCATTGGCTTCGCAAAGCGATGAAAATGTTTTTAAGTTATTGGAGACTGAGCCTGAATTGGCTTTTTTTTTAACCCCATTTAAAGATGCACTTGAAAAAAAAGCATATGAGCAATTGTCCGGTCAAACCGCATCTGCTCGAATTCCATTATCACAAATTGCCACTAAAGAACTTTTTTGGGTGATGGGTAATAACGTTTATCCGGAAATGAATATTGATATTAACATTAACCTCCTCAATAAAGAGTCTATTCTGGTTCTTGCAAACGATCCAAAAACACAAAAAACAAATGCTCCTGCCTTAGGACTTATTGTTACACAATTAATGAAATTAATAAATGTACATAACAGATCACCATCCTCACTTATTTTAGATGAATTACCTACTTTATATTTTATGGGATTAGATAATTTAATGGCAACTGCAAGGTCTAATAAAGTATGTACAGTTCTTGGTTTTCAAGACTTAGAACAATTAAAAAGAGATTATGGAGATAAAGCTGCACAAACAATTTTTAATATTGCCGGAAACGTTTTTAGTGGAGCAGTAAAAAGTAATACGGCTAAGGAATTACAAGAAATTTTTGGTAAGTCAGTGCAAAATATCAAAAATATCTCTATGGATAGTAGTGTGACATCTGTAAGTATAAATGAGCAGTTTGAATATATCTTACCACAATCCAGAATCTCTCAGTTGTCACAAGGTGAGTTTGTAGGGTTGCTGGCTGATAACTTTGGACAGGAGTTAGATAGAAAAATATTTAGAGGAACTATTGTGCCTGATAAAGGGAGACAAAGCATCCAGAAAAAAGAGTTGCCTAAAAATCAACAACTCCCGGAAGATTTGGATTTGTACATTGGTTTAAACTTCAAGAGAATTACGGAAGAAATAAGTATCATTATTGACAATGAATTAGCTAAAATTGAGGGTGATGAAGTAATTGAAACGGATGAAAATTATAGCCTAAATTGATTTAAAAAAAATAATCGCAGTGGCAATATTAAATGATTTAGCAAATTTCTAAATAGTAAAAAATATGGATTGTGATAAGCTTTTTGTATAAACGACTACACAAGTTGCATTTTTCCAAATTCTTAATGATAGGATTTGGATTAGTGTGAAGCTATAATAATTAACAAACCTCTCTCAGGCTCTCCTTAGCCGAAAAGTGATTAAAAATCATGAAATTGCTCCCAAGAAGTGAAAAATTCTAACTGATTTAGACAAGTATTAAACTGTTAACTTGTCAAAAATGAGTTGCGGAAGAAATTGAACTTATGGAAAGAAAACAGATTTGTCCTGATTTATATCTGTAATTGATTTAAAAGAGTTTAGTTTGTTTTTAGATACTTATGTAAACATTATATAAATTAATCAAATCAGAAAGTGAGTTTATATCTAGTTTTTCAAAAATTCTATTCTTATAAGTACTGACAGTTGATTTTTTTAAACTTAGAACATCAGAAATAGAATTGTTGCCAAAGCCTTCCACGTATAATTTAGCAATTTCAATTTCTCTGTTAGATAATTGTTCAAATGGATTGGAGGGTTTCTTAAGAATAACTGCATTTAATATTTTATTCTGAATACTATTACTCATGTACCTACCAGAAATGAGCACTGCATCTATAGCTTGCTTTAATTCAGTTTCACTTCCCATTTTATTTAAATACCCACTAGCGCCTGCACTAATATAACGTACGGCAAATATGTTTTCATCAAAAGCGGAGTAAATTAAAATATTTATAGAGGGCTGAAGTCCCTTGATTATCGGTATAACGGAAAGACTCGTTTTATTTGAAAAATTTACGTCAAGAATAAGCAAATTCACTTTTTCAAAACTTACCAATTTTAAAATCTCCCCAAATGTGGACACCTTATTTATCGTTGAAGAGGGATAAAAACCTTTAATAAAAGCGGCTAACCCATTTCGAACTACTACATGATCATCTGCTACTATAAAATTATATTTTGACATTAATTTTTGGATTTAAATATTACAACCGTAAGAAAATGCACTTGTTTAAACTTGTGCTTTATTATATGCTATTAATTTTAAAATTTAATAGAGTTTGATCGTTTTAAACTGATCGGATATATTGGGTCAGTTTATTAAATTATTAAACTTTTAACTATTTTACTTAAATTAAGAGAATTCTAAGATAAATTAATCTATTTTGCTGACAAATATAGATTTGATTATTGTCCGTATTTGATTAATTATCGGTTGTTTTAGCCCTGAAATATCTGAAATAATGGATAAAACATAGCTATGGATTTACTACTGATTCATCCGCATTAAAAAAATGAATAAGCAGTTTAACTCTGGTTCAGCAAAAGCGGTGTTTTGTACTATTGCCTTATCTTCTCAGTGTTAAATGAGTTTCCTTGCTCTGCTTTTTATCTGATTGGTCGGGGCTTTTTGGTCGACGTTGGTGATCTTTTTCATTTATTGGCGCTGTAAACCTGTCCAGTTGTGGTTTTAGATTTTTCTTTTCGTTTAGAAATGTTAGGATTTCCGATTTTTTTTGAGATAAAAATTTTTCATACATTTCCTTTATATTCCCTTTTGCCAGCAGTTCCTTTAGTTGTTCTTTGTGAGTAGATGTATTCAGTAGATGTTCAGCCTCTTGATAGTACTCGGTGGCTAATTCCTTATTTTCTTTGATAAATTCAGTTATTTCCTGTGAGTACATATCCAGATGCTTCTTTATTTCTTTTTGTTGCCCGGTTTCAAATCCAAATTGTGCTATATATTGGTCTTTTATTTTTTTTATCTTGTTGTGATCTAAATGATACTTACCGTTATCGAGTATAGGTTGATTAGTTTCATTTGTTTGGCAGACCATAGCAACAAAACGTTCAATTAATTCGGAATTACTTTGTATTTGTTGAAAAGCAAATTCAGGATAGGGAGTTATAGAAGGCAACCGGATTCTTTGCCCAATAATCTGAAGATTTGGATTTTTTGGGTTTTCTTCTGCTTGGCTTAGGTAAATAGAATTTATCAAACCGTACGACTGTTCTATTTTTTCATTTGGTCGGTATCCTTTCAATTTACTTGTGACGTCTCTGATTGCTTCTCTTTCTATAACAGTCTGATTTATTTCCGACAATGATTCTTGCCCTATCAGGAGATGTTTAACGGCTTCTTGCATCAATGCCTCTCTTATTGGCGTAGGGCAGTCTCCCATGCGAGTGGTCATTATGGCCAGGTTGTTGGCTCTTTTTTCTTTGATGAAGCGTTTTTCGTTTAAGATGCTGTCTAAGGTGCTTTTAATCGGAGGGCCGTAAAACTCCAGGTCATGCTGACTATGAATAGACACGTTACTCAAAAATTCATTTATAATTTCTTTGGCAGGTTTTATCTGTGTTTGCGAACCGCCATAAATAACACTTACTGAATCCAGATCGCAGTTTTTAATTTTATCCATGACAGATTTCTGTTCGTCTGAGTCCGTGTACAGCATCTTTACTATTTCTTTAGCAGATTGATTATCGCTTTGGGCAGCCATATTATAAGTAACTATTCCTGGTGAAAAAGTATGATTGAGCCAAGTCATTGTTTCGTAGGAAAGAGGGCAATTAGTAAGGTCAATAGTTTGAAGATTTCGTAAACGACTTAAAGTTTCAGGCAGCTCTCTGATAGCTGAATGCGATAGATGTAATTCTTTAAGATTGTTTAGATTGCCTATTGATTGGGGTAAAGTCGTAAAACGATTTCCTGATACACCTAGTTCTGTAAGATTCTTTAGTTTGTCTTTGCACTCGGGAAAAGCCGTAAAATTGTTTCCAGAGAAACCTAGATAGGTAAGATTTGGCAGCATGAGTATAGAATCGGGTAAAGCTGTAAAATTGTTTCCTCTTATTTCTAGTTCTGTAAGATTGATCAGATTGTCTATGGACCTGGGAAAAGTCGTAAGATTGTTTCCTGAGATAACTAGGTGTGTAAGATTTGGTAAAGTGAATATAGAATCGGGTAAAGCAGTAAAACTGTTTCCTTTTATTCTTAGTTTGTTAAGATTTGTAAGATGGCCTATAGTCTCGGGTAAAGACTTAAGATTATTTCCATTTATTTCTAGTTTTTTAAGATTTTCTAGATTACCTATAGTCTTGGGTAAAGACTTAAGATTATTTCCTTTTATTTCTAGTTCTTTAAGATTTTTTAGATTACCTATAGAATTGGGTAAAGATTTAAGACTATATCCTTCTATTTCTAGTATGTTAAGGTTTCTAAGATTGCCTATAGACTTGGCTACAGCCTCAAGATTCCCCCAAAGAAACAGTTGTTTAAGATTTTTTAGTTTGCCTATGGATTTGGGTATAGTCTCAAAATCTCTTCCATTTATAGAAAGGAAAGTAAGCTTTTTTAGTTGGTCTACAGATTTAGGAAGATCCTGAAACGGATTGCGGTTTAGATACAATTTAGTAACATTCGTTTTTACTATATCGGGTATCAACCTTTTTATATCTTTCGAAGAGAGTTCTAATGAAGATAATATTAATGTATCTGAATTTTCAGATCTGGCAGTATTTATTTTTTTTTTGGCTTCTTCAATTCCCATGTTTTTATATATTCTAAGTTTACTAAAATGAAAATCTATTTTTGTATAAATAGTAAGTTTTAAAGTATATTAAAAGTAGTTGTTGTGAAAATAATACTACTTATTAAATAATTAAATAGAGGGTTTTATTTTATAAATGAAGTTACAAAACCATTGTGTAACGAGATTTTACAATTTTTTAGGAAAAAGCAAATCTTCTTTTTAGCGCGAATAGTTCTGTTGTTTATTTTCTAAAGTATGTGATTTTAGCAGGCAAAAATGATTGTGTCGATAAGGTCAGTACAATTTCAAAGTCAATATAGTTTCTAAAGAAAAAATGTTGATCTGACCTTATAATTGTATTCCTGGCAGAGACTTGGTCGGGTTAATTTTTGTGGAGTTGCTTTTTTTGTGTTTAATATTTGACTCTGATAACGACAAAAGAAGTTGTTAAAGAGTACTTTAGTTTTTAAGAATTCTATAATTAAATACTTATGTTTGTATGGTGAGTAAGAATATTAAAATCATATCATCAGAAGAATTTCCAAGACAATTTATGTCTGATGCTTCTTTAGATTTTGATTTCTTAAAAACGCCTTTGCAAATCTATGATTTGAATACTACAACAGAATACATACAAATTCCAACCCCACTTTTCAGACCGGATTACAATTTTATGGTTCATGTCACTAAGGGAAATGCGAAACAACAAGTAGACAATGAGCTAATAACAATAACAGAGCATGATGTTTTGTTTGTAAAACAAGGGCATATTACGGCAATGAAACACATTGATCCTACTATTACCGGTCATTTTATTTTGTTTGAAGAAAGTGTTCTCAATCACATTTTGTCGAAACATGAGTTGATACAGATTTTTGCTACTAATGCTGTTATCAAACTTTCAAAAGAAACAAGTTCATGGCTTAATTCCTTGTTTGACGTGTTAGGTCAGGAGTTCCGGGATGAAAATTCCAATATCGAAATTTGTTATTCGCTTATGCAAGCTGCCTTTCAGAAAATTATTGCTTCAGACAAAGAGCTTAATAAGAAGGTGCATCGTGGTAACGAAATCACTTTTTCTTTTAAGGAGCTGGTTTATAAATATCATAGTACCGATAAGTCGGTATCTTTTTATGCCGACAAATTAAAAATCTCTGTAAATTATCTCAATAGGTGTATTAAGCAAACGACCGGAATAGCACCAAAAGAATGGATCAATAATGTCAGTATACTGCAAAGCCAAATACTTCTTCAAGATCTCACGAAAGACATTTCAGAAATTGCTTTTGAATTGAATTATGAAGATCCTTCTTATTTTGGGCGACTTTTTAAAAAAGTAACGGGTACAACTCCTTCACAGTATCGCAGTTCTTTTATGCACGATTTGTCCGAATAACGGCAAACTAAATCCTAACAACAATTATTGTTTTAACCACATCTTTGCCCTAAGAAAATCTTAGAGGGCTTATACAGCTCGTGTGTTTAAATTTAATAAATGTTATTTTGAAAAAAGTGTACTCACTGGTTTTATTAACCTTGTTTATTGGTCTTCCAAATAAGTTTTACGCTCAATTAATAACCGACGGCGCCGGGATTGGCATTACTGTACACGGAAAAAGCGGCTTTAAGAACTTGCCTTACGGAAGCCTGTACGATGAAAATAAATTCAAATACAATACGTACGATTTTTGGTTGCCAATACCTTCTTTTAGAATTGGACAAACACGTGTTTTGGGGACTGTCAACTATCGTATTTTGGACTTTACATTTGATAAGAATATCACAGTTAGTCCGAATTATATCACCAAAATACAAGAGATTAAACCTACTATTGTAGTGCGACATCCTTACGGGAAAAGATGGGCCGCTTTTGGAGTTATAATACCTACCGTTGCTTCCGATTTTAAAAGTTCATTTTCATTGAATGATATGGTATTCGATGGCATTTTTGGGGTTTCGAGAAAGTTTGGAGAAAAATCAAATCTCGAAATCGGGATTGGCCCTCATGTTATGTATGCCTTTGGAAAGTTTTTGATAACCCCTGCCATCTCTCTCGATTATAAGAGTAACAACGGTAAATGGTTTGCTCAGGTATATTGGCCAAGAGTAAATGCTTTTCGAAATCTGGGTCCCAACACACAAGTTGGTGTGGCAGGATCGATAGATTGGACACTTCATAATTTACAAAACTACAAGAACGAGGAAGGCAAAGAGATTGATTATGCTCAGTTCTCAGCTATTCATGGTGGTTTGCAACTTAATCAACGGCTTTTTGATGGTTTTTGGCTTCAGCTGCAAGGCGGTATTGCATTTGCGAATAAATATACACTTTATGACTCTAAAAATGATACGATTAGTAACTATAGCACTAAGGAAATACCTTATGTAAAAATGATGCTGACGTATCGTTTTGGAAAATAAGGATGGTATTAAAATCTAAAGAATAAATTCAATAACAAATAAATTAAAAGAAGAAAATGAAAAAATCAGTTTTGGGAGCTCTAATATTAGGAGCATCGTTTACTAGTGCACAAGAGGTAAAAATGAATGTCAATGTGACTAATGTTCAAGAAGGGAAGGGGACAGTTGTTCTCAATGTTTATAACAAAAAAGAAAATTTCCTTAAAAGAGCCTATTTTACTAAGGTGCTACAGGCAAATCAAGGCACTGTAAAGTTTCAGATTGATTTGCCGAGAGGAATTTATGCGATTACCGTTTTTCAAGATCTGGACAATAGTGGCAGTCTGGCAAGTAACTGGTTGGGAATACCAAAAGAACCTTTAGGAAACAGTACAAATTTTAAACCGGAAGGAGGTGCACCAACATTCCGTGATTGCTCAATTTATGTTTTAAATAATGATTCTAAAATCACAATCGACCTCTATTAAGACTTTGAAACATTACGTTAAGGCATAACATAAAATCATGGAAGAAATTACTTCGAGAAGTAACGTTATTAGAGAAAAAAGAGCGGTTTGTAAGGAGTATCAAACCGGTGACATTCTAATTACAGCAGTAAGACTTGCAATAATTTGATTTTAAACTGGTGAACTTGCCCAAATAATTGGCTCTTTGGGTTCAGGAAAAACGAGATTGTTACTTGTAGTAGCCTGTTTTATAATCTGTTAAAAGGAGATGCTTTTGTAGGGGGGCAGTACGTATTTTGCATCTCGAGAGTTTTATAATTTATCATATGGATTATCCTAATAAAAGTTTTGAATTGTGTTATTTTTTGTATAATTTGGTGGGATGTTGTTAGTTATTTTTCTAAAAACATAAATTTTATATACTCTTAAAGCCAAAATTTTCAAAGCTTCTCAATTACTTAGGAGAGGTTATTTTCTTATAAGCCACAATTAAAAGAAAAAAGAACAACCCCAAATCTAAAAAAATGAGCCAAGTAATTGAGGAGTACGGACAAGCTGAGCATATTCAGGATTTTTTTTTAGTAATTAAGCGAAAATCAGATGATTTAATTAATTATTTTCTGATCGGTTTTTTTATTGTTGGCTTGCTCCTTGCTTTTTATTATGATACATGGCAAATTGCAATTGGAGTTGGAGGGTTATTATTGCTTGCGTACTATTCCACAAAAATAGCCATGCCTGAGTCCAATTTGTATCAGTATGTACTTAGTGTTGTATTAGGAATTTTCATGGCCCAGTTTATTTACCAGATGCATGGTCTGTTCGAAATGCATTTTATGGCTTTTATTGCAAGTGCTATATTAATTACGTATCAAAACTGGAAATTGCAAATACCACTTATGTTGGTTGTTGCTATCCATCATGGCCTGTTTGGCTATTTTCAATACATTGGTTATGATAAAATTTATTTTTCTCAGTTAGATTATATGTCGCTGCAAACCTTTATTATTCACATGATACTGGCAGGCGTTATTTTTTCTATTTGCGGGTTATGGGCGTATCAATTTAAGAAATACAGCGAGACTAATATAGAACTCATTTTTAATAAACGTGAAATTGAAAATCAGGAGTTACGAACCGCTAATTACGAACTGGATCGTTTTGTCTACAGTACATCTCATGATTTGCGTGCACCACTGAATTCAATGTTGGGCCTTATTGAAATTGCCAAAGAGGATACTAGCGAGGAATTAACACTGGAACATCTTAAAATGCTCAATGTAAGTGCAAAAAAACTGGATAGTTTTATTTGTGATATTCTTGATTACTCGAGAAATTCCCGTATGGAAGTTGCTATAGAAAAGATAAATTTTGCTGCTATTTTGAATGATGTGACGCAGAATTTAAAATTCATAGGCGACAACAACAGAATGGTAGATTTTAAAATTGAAATTACGGGTCAAAAGGTTATTTACTCGGATAAAAATCGTCTGATTACCATTTTTAACAATCTTGTGTCAAATGCTATTCGATATCAAAATCCAAAAACGGAAACCCCTTTTGTTCGTATTAAAGTAGATACAACGCAAACCGAAACCAGAATTGAAATTCAGGACAATGGTATAGGTATCGATAAAGAATTTCAAACGAAAATATTTAATATGTTTTATCGGGTATCACACAAATCGGTTGGCTCCGGATTAGGATTGTATATTGTAAAAGAGGCCGTTAGTAAACTCAATGGCGAGATCAATGTTCAATCTGAAATAGGTATCGGTACTACATTCACAATTAAAATCCCAAATCTCGAAACCAACACACCAAACTAATAAAGTAAAGCTTAACGATGGACCAAGAAACTACAAAACCGACCTTTAAAAAAATCCTGGTGATAGACGATAATCCCACAGATCGTTATATTGCAAAACGAATGGCCGAAAAATATCTTTTTGCCGAAGAAATAATTCTGCAAGAATCGGCCCTTGGGGGACTGGATTATATCAGATCATTAGAGAGTACACCCGAATTGCTTCCGGAGTTTATATTTTTAGACATCAACATGCCCGGAATGAACGGATATGAATTTCTGGAAGAGTATAAGGAACTTTCTGAGACCATCAGAACTAAATGCATTATTTTAATGATTACAACATCTATACATCCGGATGATTTTATACGCGCTGAGAATAATCCTTTTGTATTTCGATTCCTTAACAAACCGCTCGATAAAGAAAAGTTCAGATTTATTGTAGATGAATTTTCATTGAAAAGACATACTTGATAGCGGTCTGTTTTGCTTTTTTTTTAATTTTATAATCTCTTTTCAATGCAGCATCTATGATGAAATATACGACATACCCGGTACATGAAAAATTGAAAACTTGGATTCGTTATTTCTGGAGCTATGACGCATCGGTTGTAAAGAAAGAAGAATTGCATATTCGTTCTTTTGCCGATCAGTATCCGCGACTTATATTTCAGGATATCAGTACTTTTTCTCCAATCAGGGATGCGCAGGGAAATACGATGCCCTTATGTTATTTGAGCGGAGTAGATACCAGGCCTACAGAGGCTTTTTGGGAAAATCAATTTTCTCATTTTGGTGTTAGTTTTTATCCGCATGCCCTTCATGCATTTTTTCGGATTAATGCTGCAGAATTGACCAATGAGATGCCGGATATCCTTTTACTTGATACTACCGAAATTCCGTTTTTACTGTTAAATGCTAAAGATCATAGGGAAAGGGTTGCCATTCTGAGTAAGTATTTTTTTGAGAAAATAGACAATGGGAAAATAGATATAGCGCTAAGTGATCTAATTCATTCCCATAACTTCCAATGCTACAATGGTGAAAAAGATCAGAAGAAAATCGCACGTCATTATGGATTCTCAGAAAGACAATTGCAAAGACGGTTTAAAACAAATGTTGGAGTTTCTATGACTAAATTCAATAGGTTAGCCCGATTCGAAAAAGCTCTTAAAGTTTTGCCATCTGCAGTTTATGGAGAACTTACTACTTTAACATATGACCTTAATTACGCAGATCAGTCCCATCTTATTTCTGATTTTAAGGAGTTTTCAGATCTTTCGCCTTACCAGTTTATTAAGAAAGAAAGTCTGGGTGCCGAAAGTTCTTCGTTCATTTATTTAGTGGAATAGGAAAATTTAATGTCGTTCTCATACAATTTTGAAAATTGGATGTTTTATAATTTTGAATGAAATTAAAAAACGATAGAGACATGAAAAAAATACTATTTGCGCTGACAGGTTTATTGCTGCTTGTAACTTCTTGCAGTAATGATAATGATAAGAATCCCGATTCTGATAACTCCAGAAAAGTAAAGTATGAACTCACCGGTACATTTTCAAAAAAAATAAGGGTAACCTACATAAATGAAAGTGGTGGTAATGTAACAGAAGACAACGTAAGTATTCCATGGTCTAAGGAAGTAACTTTTGGCAAAGGTACTTTTGCTTTGGGAATAAGCGGTACTTCAGTAGTAGGGCAGGAAGGTACTCCGGGACAAACATTAACAGCCAAAATTTTTGTGAATGGTACAGAGAAAAAAGTACTCACGAATTCTGCCACAAACGAAGGAATTATTTCTTGTACCGTTGCTGATGTTTTGCAATAAGGAATAATTTTATGGCTTATAACGCAGTAAGCCTTTTTTGTTGGTAAAAACGCCTCTTTTAATGAATGTATTTAAAAGAGGTGTTTTTGTTATTCCTGTACAATGCTTGCTCGGTTGTGATAAATTAAATTTTTTGCTTGCTTTTTATATTTTAACTAATCACTTAAAAAGATAATTATACAGCAAGCCTTTTTCTAAAACGATATCCTTTTTTCGAGGAGTCATAATAAAAAGATATACTTCATTTTGGTGCTTGTATAATAATACTTCAGCATCCAAATCTTGTAAACCATAATATTCTATATCGCCATACAATACCTTATTATTGTCGTTGTTAACTTTGATTACAAATTTATTAAAATTGAGATTGAAACTCTTGATGCTGTCAGTATTGACTTGATACGTTATTTTTTTATCAGAGAAAAAATCAATCGTATTAATTTTTTCTTTTGCATCAAAAATTTTCGGACTCATTTTAACCTCATACAATCCTTCATTGACTATTGAAAAATAACCGGAAGTTGGATAATTTGGACTTTCGTAAGCGTTAAAAGTAAAATTTGAGGAACAGTTTTGTAGTTTGGTTACAATTAGCGAATATTTGGATTGAATTTCAAATTGTGATACCACGTATTCATTTTTTAGCGTATAACTTCCATTGCAAATGCTATTGTTCTTTTCGAGTGTCAAGTTGTTGATTTTCATAGTTTTTTCAGGAACAAAACTAAGGTCATCGTCAAAGGCGGGGATTGCCTGTTTTTTACAACTCAAAACACACACAATAAGCAATAGTATACAGATAGATTTCATAGCAGAATTTATAAATAAAGAGTATGTCATTTTGTTAATTTTAAGAAGGCAAGTTAATAAAATCGTATTTAATCATCGGTAAAACAAGTAATTGTACTCGTTTTTCTTTTCGATTTTTTTATTAACTTGTTAGGTATTTGATTGTCATTTAGACTTGTATGGACAAAGTACATACTTCTTGTTTTTTAATGGTTATTAGAAGACTGATAAAAAATATTGAGAATAAAAAAATGAACAATACCACCAAGGATATTAAGGAAAGTGAGACGTTATAAAGGAAACAATTCGGCTTTTTATCAATTGCAGTTTGGCTACCGTTTTTCTATTGGAGTCAGTAAATTAAAGCAATAACATATAGAATTTAAAAATCAAACATTATGGCAAAGAAAATGGCAATTAGTCCAAAATTTAAAGATAGAGGATTGCATGTAGAAACACTTCAAAACAGGCTGTTTGAATTAGGATATAATCCGAATGGAATAGACGGTATTTTTGGGGATGGTACCAAAATAGCGATTAAAAATTTTCAGCAGACAAATGGTTTATCCGGTACCGGAATTGTTGATGATACAACGCTGTTAAAACTTGGTTTAGAGATAAAAACGGAACTCGATAGTAATCCTGAAATTGCAATAACTGATATTGTAGGCAGAAAAGGCATTACCACAATAGATTGGGACAACAGAGGAAAGGCTGCGTGGGGGTATTATTATGGCATGGCACTTATGTTTGCGTCACTCTATTTCAGGTTAAAAAACGGAGATTCACTTGTAAAAGAGATGGCAAAAGTGCTTAATTCTGACAGAGACAGAGATGCATTAAAAAGATTCAATGAGGTTTTTGCATTGAATAAAATGTATAATGATAAAGGAGAGGAAGACAGGCTACGACACTTGTTTGTGCTCATGTTTGGACTTGGAGTTATGGAAAGCAATGGTAAACATTGCGAAGGCAAAGACGCAACTATGAATTTTGACCACGGAGACGATACGGAAGCCGGATTATTCCAAACAAGTTACAATGTCAGAAGTGTCGCAAAAGAAAAGCTCTCACGCGTATTTGAAACGTACAGAACATCAAAACCAAAGGGTTTTTTGCAATATTTTAAAAAAGGATTTACCTATTATGAAACGAAAAATTTCGGTACAGGAGATGCAAAAGAATTTCAGAAATTATCAAAAGAATGCCCGGCATTTTCTGTAGAATTTACCGCCATAGCATTAAGAAATGTTTCCAATCATTGGGCACCTGTAAAATTTATTAACGATACCGAAAAACAATTGCAAATAAAAACGGAATGTAACGAGCTCCTTAAGCAAATTCAAAAGTACGTGGACGATTACGGATTTAGTACAGCTGAAATAAATTTAGCTGAAAGGGCTACTGTCGAAACTCCTCCAATTATTGCCGATGTTGCAAACAATGATGTAAAAGAAATTGCGTTAATAAAAGCAGATGAATTAGGGCAAAAAAAGCAGCTAAAGCAACTATTTGACAGATATCCCGAAAGCAGGGCAAATTTTTGGGCTGTAGTAGATTTTAATAAACCGAGTTCTGAAAAGAGATTGTTCATTTTTAATCTTAGAAATAAAAGTTACAAAGCCTATTTGGTTGCTCATGGTAAGAATTCAGGAGAACTGTATGCTACAAAATTTTCTAACGAAATAGGTTCTAATAAATCGAGTATAGGTATATATGAAACAGCTGAAACTTATATTGGTAAACATGATCTTTCGTTAAGGATAGATGGAGAAGATCCTACAAATTCAAATGCTAGAGAAAGAGCTATTGTGATACACAAAGCAGATTATGTGGTGCCAAATTATAAAGGAACCGGTAGAGCGGGTCGTTCAGAAGGTTGTTTTGTAGTAAACCCAATTGATATTGATGAGGTTATAGAAAATTTAAAAAACGGATCGTACATTAATGCCTGGGTAAATAAGGCATAGAAAAAATAAAGTCATAAATAGAAGTAGATATAGCTATATTCTTTTAAGTTTTTTATAAAGTCCTGAATAAATTTCAGGACTTTTAGCTAGGAGGTCAGTTCATCCGCCACAAAACAATGAATTAGTAGTTTAATTTTGGTTAAGCAAAAGGCCATTTTCTGTGCTATTGCGTTATCTTTTTTGTGCTAAACGAGTTTCATTGGCTTTTTTATCTGATCGGTCTGTGCTTTTTGGTCGGGGGGGCGGCTTTTTCATTTACAGGTACTGTAAGCCTGTTTAAGATGGGTTTTTGATTCTTCTTTTCATTTGTAAATATTTCGATTTCCGATTTTTTTTGAGAGGAAAATTTCTCATACGCTTTATTACGATCTTCCTTTGTGTTTTGTTTTTCAGTTAGTTCCTGTGATTCTTTTGTGTGTGAAGTGATATCCAGTAAATTTTCAGCTCCTTGGGAGTGCTCGTTTACCAATGTCTCCTCTTTTTTATTGAAAAATTCGATCATTTTCTGTGGATAGATGTTCAGGGACCACTGTATTGCTCTTTGCTGTCTTGTTCTAGATATAAGTTCTGCTGAATAGTTGTCATTAATTTTTTTAATCTTGTTTATATCCAAACGATACGTACCGTTGTAGAGTACAGGTTGATTATGGGGATCTGTATGGCAGACCATGCAAGCGAAATTTTTGATTAATGTGGCATTATTTTGCACTAGTTGAAAAGCGAAGTCAGGATAGGCTGTTACAGAAGGAAGTCGGATTCTGTCTCCTATAATGCGAATATTTTGATTTCTTGGGTTTTCTTCTGCCCGGTCCAGATAAAGAGCATTTAGTAAGCCATTCAATTGTTCTATTTGGTCATTTGCTCTGTATCCTTCCAATTTGCTTAAGGCATTTTTGAACATTTCTCTTTCTATAACAGCTTGTTGATTTGTTTTGGGTAATGTACCTATACTTTTTGGATGCAGTTTAGCCGCTTCCTGTATCAATTCTTCTCTTATAGCTGTAGAGGAGTCTCCCATGCGAATGGTCAATGTGGCCAGATTATTGGTTCTTTCATCTCTGTTGAAGCGCTCTTGGTTTAAGATGCTGTCTAAGATACTTTTGATAGGAGAGCCGTAAACCTCCAGATCATTCCGATTGTGAATTTGCACCTTGTTCAAAAACTCTATTATAATCTCTTTGAGAGTTTTTAGCTGTGTTTGGGATCCTCCTCTATAAGTAATATTTCTGGAATCCAGATCAGAGTTTTCAAGATTTTCCATTACAGATGCCCGTTCATATAGATTTGTATACAGAAACTGTAAAACTTCTTTAGCAGATTGATAAGGACTACGGGTAGCTCTACTACTATATGTAACTATTCCTTCCGGAAAAGTACGATCAAGCCAGGTCATTGTTTCAACAAAAAGAGGGCAATTAATAAGCTTAATCTCTTGAATATTTTGTGAATGCGCTAAGGTTTCAGGGATTTCACTGATAGCCGAGTTTAGTATAATGAAACGTCTAAGATTAGGTAGATTGCCAATAGATTGGGGTATGTTTTCAAGACGTCCTCCAGATACAATTATTTCTGTAAGTTTGTTTAGCGTACCGATGCATTCGGGTAAAAACGGAAAATAGTCTCCGTATATACATAGTCTTTCAAGATTCTGTAATTTGCCTATCAACTTGGGGATAACCATAAAATTTTCTCCAATGACTTGTAGTTCTGTAAGGTTTTTTAGTTCGCCTGTGGACTCGGGTAAGGTCGTAAAGTTATGTCCTGATATATATAGTTCTGTAAGGTTTTTTAGTTCGCCTGTGGACTCAGGTAAGGTCGTAAAGTTATGCCCTGATACCTGTAGTTTTGTAAGGTTTTGTAGTTTGCCTGTGGATTTGGGTAAAGTTTTAAGTGTTTTTGATTCTATATGCAAGGACGTAAGTTTCTGTAGTTTTCCTATGGATTCAGGAAGATCATGAAGAGAATTGTTGTATAGAGCCAAGTTGGTAACATCTGTTTTCGCTATAAGTGGTATCAAAATCTCCAGATCATCTGTAGTGAGTTCTAAATAAGGAAGGAGTAATGTTTTTGATTTTTCTGATGCAGCAATATCTATTATTATTTTAGCCTCTTCAATTCCCATGTTTTATATATTTTAAGTTAGTCAAAAAAAGTGCTTTTAAGCTTAAGTTCTTAGGTGTATTTATTTGGGGCAAAATCGCGTTATCTTTTTGGTGTTAAACGAGTTTCATTGGTGTGCTTTGTACCCGATTGATCTGGGCTTTTTGGCCGGGGACTTTCCTTTTCATTTATAGGTATTGTAAATTTGTCCAGTTGTGGTTTGGGATTTTTCTTTTCATTTTGCTGCTCTGCCTCAGATTTAAACGATGCTATATATTGGTCTTTAATTTTTTTTATCTTGTTCAGATCCAAACAATACTTATCATCATGGCGTATAGGTTGATTATGATCATCTGTTTGGCAGACCATATCAACAAAACTTTTAATTAACTCGGAATTGCTTTGTATTTGTTGAAAAGCAAAGTCAGGATAGGGTGTTATAGAAGGCAACCGTATTCTTTCCCCCACAATCTGAAGATTTTGATTTTTTGGATTATTTTCTGCTCCGCTCAGGTAGATGGAATTAAGTAAGCCGGCTGCCTGTTCTATTTTTTCATTTGGCCAGTATCCTTCCAACCTGCTTATCGCATTTCTGAGCGCTTCTTTTTCTATAACAATCTGATTTATTTCAGGCAATGTATCTTCCTGTGTCAGGAACTGTTTAACCGTTTCTCGTACCAATGCCTCTCTTATTGGCGTAGAACAGTCTCCCATGCTAGTGGTCATTATTGCTAAATTATTGACCCTTTCCTCTTTGGTGAAGTGTTCTTTGTTTAAGATGCCGTCCAAGGTGCTTTTAATGGGAGGGCCGTAAAACTCCTGGTCATACTGACTATGAATTTGCACCTTGCTCAAGAATTCATTTATAATGTCCTTGGCGGGTTTCGATTGCGCTTGGGATGCTCCTCCATAATAAATATCTCCGGATTCCAGGTCACAGTTTTCAATATTATCTATTATGGATTTTTGTTCGTCTGGATTTGTATACACCAGTTGTAATACCTCTTCAGCAGTTTGATTTTGGTCATGGGCAGCCATATTATAAGCAACTACTTCTGGTCGGAAAATATGAGTGAGCCAGATCATTGTTTCATCGGAAAGAGGGTTATTTCTAAGGTCAATTATTTTGAGATTTTGTAGATGACGTAAATTTTCAGGCAGCATCCTAATAGCGGAATTTGGCAGACTTAAAGCTTCAAGATGGGGTAAATTACTAATGAACTCCGGTAAAACCGAAAAACGGCGACTTTCGACACCTAGTTGATAAAGTTTTTTTAGATTACCTATAGACTTGGGTAAAGTCTCAAAACGGTTTCCTGTTACATACAGTAATCCAAGATTTGTTAGGTCACTTATGGATTGGGGTAAAGATTCAATTGATTCTCCTTTTATAATTAGTTTGTTAAGTTTTGGTAAATTCCCTATGGATTCGGGCAAAATCTTAATTTTATCTGACCTTAAAATCAAGGAGTTAAGATTCTGTAATGCATCTATTGATTTAGGAAGCTCCTGAAGTGTATGGTCAATTAAAGTCAGTTCAGTAACATCCGTTTTCGCTATAAGCGGTATCAAAATTTCCAGATCCTCTGTAGTGAGCTCTAAATAAGGAAGGAGTAATGTTTCTGATTTTTCTGATGCAGCGATATTTATTATTCTTATAGCTTCTTCAATTCCCATGGTTTTATATGTTTTAAGATTGACTTAAAAAAAAAAATCAAGATTTGTAAGTATCTTAAAAATAGTAATTGTAGTTATAATATTGCATTTTTGAATTATTTATTGAAGGCATTTATTTGATAAGTGAAACTGCCAAATCGTTGTTTACTGTGATTTTGTAATTTTTAGAAAAGTGCAGAAGAACCAGAAGGGGAAAAACTTTGATATTCTACGCAATAACGATTAGCTTTTTGAACTATTCTGACAATAGAAGTACCAATGCTTCTATAGAATCTCCTTAATAATGGAAGAATAAAAACTTTCAGAAGTCAATTCAAAGGAGTTTTACTGTTTCTGTAGAATTAGTTGTATAATAAATAACATAATAATTCTACAAGCGGTATGTTTTTAAAATGGGAAATTTGTAGTATTAATTTTACTTTATTCTAAGATGATATTTTTTGGGAGCAATTATGGAACTTGTAATTAACAAATTGATCATGTAAATAGGAGCTTTTATTTGTTACTCATTTACTGCATTTGTATAGGTACTTATTTAAAGGTATTAGTTGATTTTATTGTGTCCTTAATTGGTAATCTTATTTTTTTCAAACGGATTAAAAATTATTAAAAAATAAATTATGAGAGAGTTTGTATTTGTATCTGATAATAAGACGATGGATTCTTTTTTGGAGACTTCAAAAGGCAATTTTACAGAAAATATAGTTAGTGACTCCAGAACAAATGGTTTTCTTAAAGATTTGGCTAAGAGTGATGGATTGCTTAGTAATAAAGATGCTAAGTCTGATACAGTGGGGGTGATCTTTTTTCCGGAAGATCCTAACAGTCATATCGAAGTATTAAATAACTTTAATGAAACGTTTAAAGTACTGCCGGATGTAAATGTGCAATTAATAACGATTGCCTATGATCGAATAAATAACCTTCCACAAGCATTAATGAGGTTTAACGGTGCTATTCTTGATTCTAAAGGTGAAGTACTTAATAAGCTGGAAAAACAACTTGATCAAATTTTGAAAGAAGATCCAGCTCTAAAATCAGAAAGAAGACAAGCTTTATATGATTATGCGGTTTTGAATGAATCTGCCCGATCATCACATAAAAGCAAAGATCGTGGAAAATGTGAGACATTTACCTATATCTCTGATCTTGAGAATATGGAAAAATTTCAAAAAAGGAGACAAGGTGAAGAGTTTGAAAGTAACAATGAGCTTGATGACAGTCTAAAAATGTTAGCTAAATGTGACGGATATGTTGATCCTCTAAGAATTGATGAAAATACATTGAGAGTTGTTCATTATCCCAAAGATCTAAATAAACGTGCAGAAGTATCAGAAGAGTTTGCTGCAGGAAGAGCAGTAATGCCCGATAAGTATATAGGAATACTTGCAATAACTCAAGGAGCCGAAATGGAACATAAGGATCTACCTTATTTACTTAAAGTATATCCGGTAATAACTATGGATTCTGGTACAGATAATGATTTATATAGTAATGATAGGCTTAACAATACTCTTGAGAAAGCAGTGGCAGGTTTTGAAAAGCCTAATTCTTTATCTAAAGAAAAGGGCGCAGCTGCAAATTTCAAAGATTTTAGTAAATCTATAAATAGGCGTACAAAAGCCGCGCAGGCAAGTAAACCAAAACCAAATGTAGAGAAAAAGGAAGGAGCAATGGCGTCAATAAAAAGGTTCTTCAAAAGGTAATATTTGATGTCATTTTATACTTAAATTCTAGTAAAAATGCCCCTATTTCGGTTCAAATTGACAATGTCTTTCCGGTTTAAAGGGATCACCTCAAAAAATCGCGTTTCCAGATTTTACTTGTTTCTAAAGCAAAATATATGATATTATAAGAATGTTTTTTTAATTGGAGGAATTTAAAATCCGTTGTTTTACCTGATCAATATACGATCGACCAATCACATATCTAATGCCTTCAATTTCAATTGTATTGCCTTCTATGGCTTCAATCTTATCAATGGCGACCGTATAAGATCGGTGTATTCTAATGAAATTTCTCTCTGGTAATGAATCGGTAAAATCAGATAAGGTGCTGTGTATGATATATTTGCCGGTTAAAGTGCTAATTTTTAAATAATCTTTGAGACTTTCGATCACCAAAATTTCATTTAAGAAAACCTTCTTCATTCTTTTTTTATCAATTTTTAAAAAGATAAAGGGACTTTCCGTACTGTTTTCCTGAAGCGGATTGTTTTTGTTCTCAAGTCTTTTGTCAGCCTTGTTCAGGGCTTTCATCAACCTTGGAAATTCAACAGGTTTTACTAAAAAGTCTAAAACATCGAGTTCATATGTCTCAATTGCAAATTCACTGTAAGCACTTGTAATAATAACCAATGGTGGGTTTTCGAGACTTTTCAGAAAATTAATTCCATCTAGGACAGGCATATTGATATCCAGAAAAAGCACATCGACTTTATTGTTCTTTAAGAAATTTAAACCTTCTATCGGATTTGTAAAAGTATTTATTACCTCATAATTTTCAATGGGCTCCAAATAGTTTTTAATCACATTAATTGCCAATGGTTCATCATCTATAATCAAACAATTTATTTTCATTTTTGCAATTATTATTTTTTGGAAAAAATTAAGGTAATAAAATCTAAAACATTAAAATCTAAGTTAATTACACCCAACAGGTTTACGTAACTTTAATTATAAGTTTTACAACAAAAATATTCTTTTTATTCTTAAAAGAAAGATGATAGTCTTTTTTATTATAATCCAATTCCAGTCTTTTTTGTACATTTTCGATCCCTATGCCACTTGAGGTGTTAAAGTTATCTTGATGCAGTGTAATTTCCGGTTGTGGATTGGCAATCGTAAAATGAAGAAAATCGCCTTTTACTTTGAAGCTAATATTGATGACTACTTTTCCGGTATTCTTGTTTACACCATGTTTAAAAGCATTTTCAATAAAGGTCAATAAGATGATCGGAGATATTTTTTTATCATGAATATCACCGGAAATTGACATGTTTATTTCTAACCGTTCGTCATTTCTAATCCGCTCCAGATCCAGATAATTTTGAATGCAAAGTATTTCGTTCTCTAAAGTTTGCTTTTGGCTCTTGGTATCATACAGCATATAACGCATCAATTCGGATAGTTTCAGAACAACTTTTGGCGTTTTGTTTGATTTTTCAACAGAGAGCGAATAGATGTTATTTAAGGTGTTAAAGAGGAAATGAGGAGAGATTTGAGATTTTAGAAAAAGCAGTTCTGTTTCTAATTGCGATTTTTCAAGATCGGCTACTCTTTTTTGTTCTTTCATAAAATCCAGCGTAATCTTAATTGCCGTAACGAAGGTGATTACATACAACTCACCAATCATCATATCGAGAGCATAATTGAGTGCCAGTTTATCGGTGGGTTGAGGCCCTTCCGGCCAAACATTATGGCTTATCAATAAATAAGTAAGGTTAAATTTAATGATGACCATTACAAATATCGACGATAAAACGGTCAGTATATAGAGAAAGTATTTTTTTCGATAAACTAAATAAGGCATAAAAATTAGAATATTCAAATAACATAAAGTCATGTGAATTGGAAACCCCAATAAATTAGTTTTGAAGGAATAACCGTAATCATTAAAATAAATGCCCCAACGAAAGGTGTTGAATAAAAAATAAGTAAGCCAAAAAAGGATATGATAATGCAAGGGGACACTATAGAGTTTGCCGGAATTGAAATTCATAATAATAGTATATTTTGTGACTTTTTTTGGTGTTTATCTAAGTTTATATGTCGTCTGTCTAAATTAGTGCTAATAAAATTGAAATTTGCTTAAGTTTAAAGCTAAAATAAGAATGTTTATACTGTGAATTTTTGAGGTTTTGTTTTACTTGTAATTCTGATCGCAAGTTGTAAAATAAAAAGGGATAAAAATAGGTAGGGTACAAGATTTTTTAGTTGTAATAAACTTCTTATAATAAATTTAATGCAAATCAAAATAGTTATGTTAACAAAAAAGCAATACCATATCATCAACAGGTTTTTCCTGAAAATTCTGAAATCCTTGTAGCATTAATTTCGTTACAAACGAATCGCTTTTTCATGAATAGATACCTGCAAAAAGTTAGAAGTAAGCATACATTATTGAACTTGACTTTGTTCTTAACCAAAACAAAGTGATAAAAACAGAGAGTACCATTTAACTAACCATAAACAACTATTAAAATTAATGAATATCATTGACGTATCAATCATCGTGGCCTATATTGTGCTATCAGTAGGAATAGGAATTTGGATTTCACGAAAAGCATCAAAAGGTTTAGACGATTATTTCCTTGGCGGAAAAACAATCAAATGGTATTTTTTAGGATTGAGCAACGGATCCGGAATGTTTGACGTTTCGGGTACTTCCTGGATGATTGGAATACTGTTTTTGTATGGCGTAAAAAGCTTTATGTTTATGTGGCTTTGGCCCATTTGGAATCAGATTTTTGTCATGATGTTCCTGGCCGTCTGGATTCGACGATCAAAAGTAATGACAGGCTCTGAGTGGATTTTGACTCGTTTTGGAAACGACAAAGCCGGAAAAGCATCCCATATTATAGTAGCCGTTTTTGCTATTATCTCTACAATTGGTTTTATCGCTTATTTTTTTGAAGGAATTGGAAAATTCATAACCATTATTCTTCCGTGGGATTTAGCCCTTCATTACGGAGATTTGGTTGTCCTTACCTCAGAGCGATCTTATGCTTTACTAATTATATTTTTAACTACAATTTATACGGTCAAAGGCGGTATGTTTTCAGTGGTGGCTACAGAAGTGGTGCAATACTTAATTATGATTGTGGCCAGCGTACTGATTGCCGGTTATGCTTTCGTAAATTATACAGATATTCAGATCAATTCTGTCATTAGTGAAGAGTGGAAAAATGTTTTCTTCGGATGGCAGTTTGAAACACAATGGAGTGAAAAATTCCAGACATTCAATGCGCTAATTGATTCAGAAGGGTATAAAATGTTCGGCGCTTTCATCGGAATGACCTTGTTTAAAGGGTTCTTTGCCAGTGTTGCAGGACCAACTCCAAGTTATGATTTACAAAGAATTCTTTCTACAAAATCAGTAAAGGAAGCTGCTTATATGAGTGGTTTTACCAACTTGATTTTATTTATTCCAAGGTATTTATTAATAACGGGGATTGTGGTAATCGCTTTGGTAAATTTAGCACCCGAGCTTAATGCAAATGCAGCTTTAAGCGGAGCCGATTTAGAATTATTAATGCCCAAAGTGGTCAATTTATATCTTCCTGTTGGAATAAAAGGACTTTTACTGGCCGGTTTACTTGCTGCTTTTATGTCCGGATTCTCGGCTTTCGTAAATGCAGGCCCGGCTTATATTGTAAATGATATTTATAAAAAATATTTCAAACCCGTTGCAACCAATGCACACTATATAAAAGTGAGCCAAATTTCTTCTTTCCTTGTGGTTGGTTTAGGTGTTTTTATGGGATTCTTCGCAGAGTCGATAAACTCCTTAACGTTATGGATCACAAGTGCTTTGTATGGTGGTTATGTGGCAGCCAATTTCTTAAAATGGATTTGGTGGCGTTTTAACGGTTGGGGATATTTCTGGGGAATGTTTGCCGGATTAATCGTGGCTTCCCTGCAATTTTTGTTAGGACAAAGCAAAGGGAATTTAGCTGAAGGTTCATTTTTGTATGAACTGGCACAAGTACAGGCCATTTATTTGTTTCCGATCATATTTGGTTTTTCTATATTGGGTTGTCTTTTAGGAACTTTCTTTAGTAAACCAACAGATATGGACGTCTTAAAATCATTTTATGCCAACGTAAGACCATGGGGTTGGTGGAAACCGGTTTGCAAGCTCTTAAAAGCGGAAGATCAAACTTTCGAAAAAAATAATGATTTCTGGAAAGATATGCTCAATTGTATAATCGGTATAGTGTGGCAGTCGAGTATGATTTTACTTCCCATTTATTTTGTGATCAGAGATTATCCAAAAGCAATTGCAGCATTAATCGTATTTTTAGTCACTACTGCGGTATTAAAATTCACCTGGTTAGACAAAGTTCGAAAGATTGCGGACTAAAGTAAAATGTTTTAACACATAGAGACATAGAATGAGGTATGAGAAAAAGAATATAAAAGAAACTAGTTTCCACACATAGCTATGTGTGTTAATATAAGAGAAAAGCCTAATGTGCAGTTTCAAAAACGAGGTTTCTCCTATGTTCGCAGTGAAATTTTTCACGCAGATTTATTCAGATTGTCTTTATCGAAATAGCAAAACAAAAATATCGGCTTAATCTGCCAAATCTGCGTGCAAAAGACTTTTAGTTTTTGTGTTAAGCATGACAAATTTTTTAAACAAACAATAAATAAAACAACAATAGAATGAACAGTATTCCTTGGCAAGACAGACCCGAAAACAGTAACGATGTAATGTGGAGATACTCTGAAAATCCAATTATTGAGCGATACGCCATACCGCCATCAAACAGTATTTTTAACAGCGCCGTAGTCCCTTTTGAAGATGGATTTGCAGGTGTTTTCAGATGTGATAATAAGGCTGTTCAAATGAATATTTTTGCCGGTTTTAGTAAAAACGGAATCGATTGGGACATTAACCACGAACCCATCGTAATGCAATCCGGAAATACCGAAATGATTGAATCTGCCTATAAATATGATCCTCGTGTTGTTTTTATAGAAGATCGATACTGGATTACCTGGTGCAATGGTTATAACGGCCCCACAATTGGTATTGGATACACTTTTGACTTTAAAGAATTTTTTCAATGCGAAAATGCCTTTTTACCTTTCAATAGAAATGGTGTTTTATTCCCACAGAAAATAAACGGTAAGTACGCCATGTTAAGTCGTCCGAGTGATAACGGTCATACGCCTTTTGGTGATATCTGGATCAGTTACAGTCCCGATATGAAATATTGGGGAGAACACCGTCTGGTAATGAAACCAACACCTTTTGAAGATAGTGCCTGGCAGTGTACTAAAATCGGAGCCGGACCAATTCCGATTTTGACAAACGATGGCTGGTTGATGATCTATCATGGTGTTATCAATACCTGCAACGGTTTCCGTTACGCAATGGGTTCAGCACTTTTAGATGTTGATTCGCCCGATCAGGTAAAATACAGAACTCAACCGTATTTATTAGGCCCGGCAGAACTTTATGAAATGGTTGGAGATGTGCCAAATGTAGTATTTCCATGCGCAGCTTTGCACGACACAGAGGAAGATAAACTGGCAGTTTATTACGGTGCGGCAGATACAGTTGTAGCGATAGCATTTGGTAAATTAAGTGAAGTAGTTCAGTTTACGAAAGATAATAGTTTATAAAAAAAGATGGTTGTAAAATTAAAATGGCTGACCGTTGCTTTAGGATTGATTTCGATAATGGGATATTCGCAATCAAAGAAATCAATTGTGCCCAAAACCTATGTTGCAGCAAAAACAACAGCACCAATCGTAATCGATGGAGACGATACCGATGCTTCATGGAGTAAAACAGAATGGACAGACCTTTTTGAAGATATCGAAAATGGTATAAAACCAAAGTATGCGACAAAAGTAAAAATGCTTTGGGACGAAACCAATTTCTACATTTTAGCAAAAATGGAAGAACCACATGTTTGGGCCAATCTAAAACAACGCGACACCATCATTTTTTACAATAATGATTTTGAAGTTTTTGTAGATCCGGACAGCGATACCTTTAATTATTACGAATTGGAAATAAACGCCTTAAATACCGCCTGGGATTTATTCCTGACAAAACCATACAGAGAAAGTGATATTGTAGTAGCAAACGATTGGAATATTCAGGGATTAAAATCAGCAGTCAAGGTCAACGGAACTCTAAACAATGCAAATGATACAGATGAAGGCTGGGTTTTAGAAATGGCAATTCCATGGGCGACTTACAAAACCAGTTTCTTTGATCAGAATGTTCCGGCAGATAAATTCTGGAGGATCAATTTTTCGAGGGTCAATTGGCAGCACAGTATCAAAAATGGAACTTATGAGCGCAAGAAAGATGCTCAGGGGAAGTTTTTACCTGAGTACAATTGGGTTTGGTCGCCAATGGGCGTAATCAATATGCATGAACCCGAAAAATGGGGGTATGTGTATTTCTCTTCCAAAGAAGGGAAAGATACTTTTACAATTCCGCAGGACGAAAAAGTAAGATGGGAGTTGTATTCTTTGTACCGTGCTCAAAAAAGGTATTTTGAAAAACATAAAACCTGGGCAAAGTCTATTGCAGCGCTTACCACAAAAAGCAGTACTATCGATGGTGAAATTTTAAAACCAACAATAGAAAACCATTCGTCAGGATATAATATTTTAGTAAAGAGTCCTTTCTCTAATACAACATTCATAATAAGGCAGGACGGAAAAATAACAACAAAATAAACCACTATGAAACTACCAAAACTATTACTTTTTTTATTAGCATTTAGTATTTTTTCATGTACTAAAAAAGAAGAACAAACCACTTTTAAATTTGGAGTATGGACTACTGCCGATGCCAAAAAATCGGATGCAGATTATACAAAAGAATTCAAAAAATACAAAGAGGGAGGAATTGATGAAGTACTCATAAACACAGCAACAGATCCAAAACTTTTAAAAAGATTAGTGCCTTTGGCGACCAAAGAAGGTCTAAAAGTACATGCCTGGATTATGGCAATGAACAGACCCGGTGACTCAGTTGCCTTGAAGCATCCGGAATGGTATCAGGTGAGCAAAGAAGGGAAATCTTGCTTTGATACGCGTCCGTACGTAGATTATTACCAATGGTTGTGTCCAACCAGAAAGGAATCCAGAGAACATGTACTGAAGTTAGTGGAAGAATTAGCGAAAGTAAACGGAATCGAGAGTGTGCACTTAGATTACATTCGTTTCCCCGACATCTTTTTGCCAATTAGTTTATTGCCAAAATACAACTTGGTTCAAGATGTAGAATTACCTCAATTCGATTTTTGTTATTGTGACGAATGTGTGAAAGCTTTCGAAAAAATCCATCATAAAAACCCAAAAGAAAGCCACAACACTTCGATCGATATGGAGTGGAAAAACTTTAGATTAAATGCGATTCAGGCAGTTGTAAACGATGCTTATGAAATTGTTCATAAACACAACAAAAATCTGACCGCAGCCGTATTTCCTTATCCGGAAATGGCAGATCATATGGTACGTCAACGTTGGGACAAATGGAATATCGACCAGGTGTACCCGATGATTTATAATAGTTTTTATGACGAAGAAATTGACTGGGTTGGTTACGCTACCAAACAAGGTGTTGCTGATTTAAAAGATAAGAAAACAAAAATCAATACCGGAATTTATGTTCCGGGTTTAAAGAGCGATAAAGAACTAAAAGATGCCATTTTATACGCAAAAGAAAATGGAGCAGCAGGAGTCTCGTTCTTTGATGGGAATGCACTGTCTGCAAGTAATTTAAAAACGATCAAAGAGACAAAAGCGAGTTGGTAGTTGTGAGATGTGAGATGTGAGATGTGAAATGTATAATGTATAATGTATAATGTAAACCGTAAGCTTGAAAGGTGTAACGTTTTGTTTAATTAGTATCTCTACTTCTAATATCGTTTTCATAAACGTTTGCTTACTATTAACAACACTTGCCGTATTCAACATCTCACATCTCACATCTTACATTATTTAAACCAGTAACTTTAATTGAAAAAATAATTCGTGAAAATTCGTGCAATTAGTGGCAAATGATATTTACTGCTAATTCCCAAGAAAGTTATATGTTTAGAAAACAAGTTAGTGTGTAAAACATCAAAGAATGAAAAAGACAATAACCGTATTATTATTAGTAATTACCTCGATTTTAGCTGTAAACGCACAGGAGAAAGTTCCGTTTTGGCAGAACGAAAAAAGCAATGAAGAGCATAGAGAACCCATGCACGCCGCTTACTATGTTTTTGAAAATGAAGTATTAGCCGATAAAAACGAATGGAGGCAATCTAAAAATTATGTGGACATTAACGGGGCATGGAAATTTAAATATGTTGACAGTCCAAATGTGCTTCCTGAAGATTTTGAGAAAACCAATTTTAATGACAAAGAGTGGGATAACTTTAGAATTCCGGCTAGTTGGGATGTAAACGGTTACGGATATCCGGTGTATGTAAACACCACTTACGATTTTGATTATTTAATGGCGCCAAATCCACCATTTGTGCCCACAAAATACAATCCAACGGGAGTTTACAGAAGAGAAGTAACGATCGATAAATCGTGGGAGGGAAAAGATATCTTTCTCCATATTGGTGCGGCAAAATCTAATCTTACTGTTTGGGTAAATGGTGTTTATGCAGGTTATGGTGAAGATGGAAAACTGCCCTCAGAATTCAACCTGACTAAGTATCTGAAAACCGGTAAAAACACCATTGTACTGCAGGTTATGAAATGGAATGATGGTTCATATCTGGAATGTCAGGACATGTGGCGAATGAGCGGAATTACAAGAGATTCTTATTTGGTTGCGAGAAATAAAACACATTTAAACGACTTCGAAATCATTCCGGATTTAGATGCAAATTATGTAAACGGAACTTTAAAAATCACAACTCAATTTTCCAATTTAGAGAAGAAAGACGGTTATACTTTAGACGTTCAGCTAAAAGAGGGCGATAAAATCGTAACCTCAAAAGTTATTTCTGTTTTAAGCGAAAAACAAACTTTCGAATTTGCGGTCAATAACCCAAAGAAATGGAGTGCAGAGATTCCGAATTTGTATCAAATCAGCTTTTTATTAAAAGATAAAAAAGGAAATGTTGTGGAAGTTATTCATCACAATGTTGGTTTTAGAAAAGTAGAAATAAAAGGCGGTCAGCTTTTGGTAAACGGAAAAGCAATTTATATAAAAGGAGTAAACCGTCATGAAGTTGATCCCATAACGGGACAGACGATTTCCAGAGAAAGAATGGAGCAGGATATTAAATTGATGAAAGAATTTAATATCAATGCCGTGAGAATGTCGCATTATCCAAACGACGAATATTTCTACGAATTATGCGATAAATACGGAATTTATGTGGTCGATGAAGCCAACATAGAATCACACGGAATGGGGTATGATATTACCAAAACACTCGGAAACAAACCGGATTGGGAATTGGCACATCTTCAACGTATGCAGCGCATGGTCGAAAGAGATAAAAATCATACTTCGATTATTATCTGGAGTATGGGTAATGAAGCCGGAAACGGTTACAACTTTTACAGAGGTTATTTATGGATAAAAAACCGTGATCAATCAAGACCAATCCAGTACGAAAGAGCAACTGCCGGTGGCTGGGACGGAAAAGATTTAAAATTTGATTGGGATTCTGATATTATCGATCCGATGTACAGCGCCCCTGATAAAATGGAGGAATATATCCTCGCAAACCCAAATCCGTCGCGACCTTACATTCAGTGTGAGTATGCGCATGCGATGGGAAATTCGATGGGAAATTTTAAAGATTATTGGGATGTGTATCGTAAATATCCAAACTTTCAGGGAGGATTTATTTGGGATATGATCGATCAATCGGTTTATAAAAAACTGCCGAACGGAATTACAATTTTAGCCTACGGAGGAGATTTTGGACCAAAGGACGTAAGAAGCGACAATAATTTTGTAAACAATGGTGTATTTACGGTAGACAGAAAACCAAATCCACACGCATTTGAAGTAAAAAATGTACAACAAAACATTTTGACCTCGTGGGAGAATCAGGAAGCGGCAACGATTAAAGTATACAATGAATTTTCATTTAAAGATTTAAGCAATGTGACTTTAAACTGGAAATTGATTTTAGACGGGGTTGTGCAGCAAACAGGTGTTATCGAAGATTTAGTGATCAGTTCAAATCAGTCCAAAAGTTATACTTTACCAATTAAATTAGGAGATAAAAAGTTTCAGGAAGCTTTCATTGACTTCAGTTATCAGTTAAAACAAGAAGAGCCGCTTTTACCAAAAGGTTTCGAAATTGCAACAGAACAATTGACATACAAAGGATCTTGGAAAAACGATATTAAAATCGAAGGCTCGGGAAAAATAACAGTAGAAAAAAGAACAAACAGCACCGTTTTTAAAAGTGATAAGGCCGAAATTATTTTCGATAAAAAAACAGGATTTATCAATGGCTACTCATTTAATAATTTGCCAATTATAAAAGAAGGCTATCAGTTACGTCCAAATCTTTGGAGAGCACCAAATGATAATGATTTTGGTGCTAGTTTTCAGAAAAATTTAGTTGCATGGAAAGAAGCTACAGAAAACCCGACCTTGGTTAACTGGTCATTTTTGGAAACCAAAGACCATAAAATTTTGGTAAAAGCCACTTACAATTTACCACAGGTTGCCGCGACTTTAGAGCTAAATTATGAGTTAAACGCTAATGGAGAATTACTTGTAAAAGAGCAACTAAATATTGATAAAACGAAGAAACAACCGATGTTGCCACGATTTGGTATGGAAGTAATTGTGTCAAGAGATTTTAGCAATATGACCTATTATGGCAGAGGTCCGCACGAAAATTACATCGACAGAAATTACTGCTCAAAAGTTGGATTGTACACACAAACCGTTTCAGAACAATACTATCCATACATTCGTCCACAAGAAACAGGAAATAAAACGGATATTCGTTTCTTAGACTTATCGGGAGATCAGTTGAAATTAACAGTTACTTCAGATAATTTGCTTTCAATCACGGCACTTCATTTTTTAAATGAGGATTTAGATGACGGTCCGGAAAAAGACCAGAGACACGCTGCCGAATTGAAAGAAAGAGATCTGACCAGTTTAAAAATCGATTACAAACAAATGGGAGTTGGCGGAATCGACAGCTGGCAGGCCTGGCCAATGGAAAAATATCTTTTAAAAGATAAAAGTTATCAGTATCAGTTTAAAATAACACCCTCTTTAAAATAATAATTATGAGAATAGTAAAACCATTTTTTGTCTTAATCTTCTTAGCCATTTTAAGTTCGGGTTATAGCCAGAAGAAAGTTTTTACAGAAAAAGACATTCAGATTATTCCGAAACCAAATCAATTAGTGATTCAGCCCGGAAGTTTTGAGTTTTCTAAAAATACTGTTTTTGTTGCCACTACAGCGTCTCAAAAAGAGATTTCGAATGCATTATTAAATAAATTCGGAGTTGCGGCAGGCTGGCGTCCGGTTTTGGGAGAAAAAGCACCACAGCGCAATTATGTTCAATTTAAAATAGATTCCAATTTTCATAAAGAAGCTTATAAAGTAGAAGTAAATTCTAATAGTGTTACTGTTACAGCAAACGGAAATGCAGGTTTTATCTATGGTTTAGAAACGATCAGACAATTGCTTCCTGAGGCCATTGAGAGCAAAAACACACTTACAACAGCAAAATGGGAAATTCCGAATGTGACCATTACAGATGAACCTCGTTTTCAATGGAGGGGATTGATGTTGGATTTATCGCGTCATTTTTTTGATAAAAATTACGTACTCGCAACCATAGATCGTTTGGCAATGTTGAAGATGAACGTTTTGCATTTGCACTTGGTAGATGATCAGGGCTGGAGAATTGAAATTAAAAAATATCCAAAACTAACGGAAGTTGGAGCCTGGAGAGTCGATCAGGAAAATGCAGCGTGGAATGCAAGACTGGTTACAAACCCTGATGAAAAAGGAACGTATGGAGGCTTTTTGACGCAAGAAGAATTAAAAGAAATTGTACAATATGCCGCTGCAAAAAACATCGAAATCATTCCGGAAATAGAAATGCCGGCACACGTAAGTTCTGCAATTGCGGCTTATCCTGAGTTGGCTTGCTTCAATCAAAGAATTGGAGTTCCGTCAGGCGGATTATGGCCCATAACCGATATCTATTGCGCAGGAAAAGAAACTACTTTTGAGTTTTTGCAAAATGTAATTGATGAGGTCGTAACCATTTTTCCTTCAAAATACATTCATATCGGTGGTGATGAAGCAACTAAAACCAATTGGGAGAAATGTCCGCATTGTCAAAAAAGAATGGTAGAGCAAGGTTTAAAAAATGTTCATGAGTTACAGAGTTATTTTGTTAAAAGAATGGAGAAATACATCAATTCTAAAGGCAGGAAAATAATTGGCTGGGACGAAATATTAGAAGGCGGTTTAGCTCCTGAAGCAACTGTAATGAGCTGGAGAGGTACAAAAGGAGGAACCGAAGCAGCAAATCAGGGACATGACGTGATTATGTCGCCGGAGTCACCTTGTTATTTTAATTTTTATCAGGGACCACAAAACGAAGAACCTTTGGCTTTTGATGCGTATAATCCGTTAAATAAAGTGTATGAATTTGATCCTGTTGTAGCAACCATGACACCGCAGGAAGCCGGTCATGTTTTAGGCGGACAAGCTAATTTATGGGCTGAATTTCTAACCAATCCACAAGCTTCAGAGTACATGATTTTTCCGAGATTAGCAGCTTTAGCTGAGGTTTTATGGAGTTCAAAAGAAAATCGCAACTGGAATAATTTTACCTCAAGACTACCTTCCTTATTAAAAAGATACGATTATTTAGGAATCAATTATTCAAAAAGTGCTTATTTGGTCTCGGCTTCCTCTACTGCGGATTTAGCTAAAAAAGTGATCAATGTTATCTTAAAAAATGAATTCCCCAATCCCGATATTCGTTATGTTTTGGGAAATAAAAACATAGATCATAATGCTGTAAAATACACAAATCCAATTCCGTTTAAAGAGACAACAATTCTGAAGGCCTCTTTGTTTCAAAATGATAAACCGGTTGGAAAAACGTTTACTGATACTATTGTGTTTCATAAGGCAGTTGGTTATAAGGTAAGCTATCTGACACCTTATAGCGATAGCTACAAAGGTGATGGGGCTTTTGGAATGGTAAATGCCATCAGAGGGTCAAAAAACTTTCATGACGGACAATGGCAAGCCTGGTTAGTGAATGATATGGAAATCGTGATTGATCTCGAAAAGGCTCAAAGTATAGAGCAAGTTACGGTTGGAACTTTAGAAAGTCAGGGAGCAGGAATTAATTTCCCAACACAGATAAAAATTTTAGTATCAAACGACGGTATTCGTTATAAAGAAGTAGGTAAAGTAATGCGCCCGTATGCTATGAATGTCAATTCTGAATTGAAAGAATTTAAAATCAACTTTGAAAAACAAAATACAAGGTTTGTAAAAGTGATTGCTGCAAACTTAAAAAAGAGCCCAAGAGGAGAGAGTTCCTGGCTGTTTGTGGATGAGATTTTAGTGAATTAGAATCGTTGGCTCTATTTTTTTAACACATAGAAACATAGTTTTCATAGCTTAATAAAGGCGCTTCACTTGTATTAATACACATAGCCATATGAGAGAAACTTGTTTCTTTTTGCATTCTTTTTTTCATAAGTAAGGCCTATGTTTCTATGTGTTAAGAATAAATAAAGTACAAGATGGCAAAATTTAAAATGTATAAAATATGAAAAGAGGAATATTCATAGTCGCAATTTTATTTTCAGTTCAGCTGTTTGCTCAGGCCATTTACGAAGATGAACGTTATGTGCCGGAAACAGATCCTTTAGTATTGAAAAACATAGAAGAGTGGCAAGGGAAAAAATTTGGATTATTAATGCACTGGGGTACTTACAGTCAATGGGGAATTGTAGAATCCTGGTCAATTTGCCCGGAGGATTACGGCTGGTGTGAACGTAAAAAAGGAAGCAATCCGGGGAATTACAATCAATATGTGAAAGAATACGAAGGTTTAAAAAAAACATTTAATCCGGTAAAATTTGATCCCGAAAAATGGGCAAAAGCGGCAAAAGCTGCCGGAATGAAATACATGGTTTTTACCACAAAACACCATGACGGATTTTCTATGTTCGATTCAAAATATACAAATTATAAAATAACAGACAAGGAGTGCGCTTTTAGCAGTAATCCCAAAGCCAATATTGCCAAAGAAGTTTTTAATGCTTTTAGGAACGAAAATTTATCGGTCGGAGCTTATTTTTCAAAACCGGACTGGCATAACGAGAACTATTGGGATCCATATTTTCCTCCTTTCGACAGAAACGTAAATTATGACCCATCATTATATCCTGAAAAATGGCAAAAGTATGTCGACTTTACGCACAATCAAATTTTAGAATTATTGACAGATTATGGTAAGGTTGATATTTTGTGGTTAGATGGCGGATGGGTTAAAAAAAGAGACCAACAAAATATCGATGAAAATTACAAAGAAAAGTTTGCAGAAAACACTTCTAAAAACGGATTTATAAAACACAGAGTTGTGGATCAGGATGTGAAAATGGACGAATTGGTTGTAAAAGCACGTCAAAAACAACCGGGATTAATTGTAGTAGACAGAGCCGTTCACGGGAAAAATCAGAACTACCTGACCCCTGAAAATCGTGTTCCTGAAAAAACATTACCTTATCCTTGGGAATCCTGTATCACTTCAGGCGGTGGTTGGTCGTATACGCCGGATGCTAAATATCTGACCGGAAGAGAAGGAATTCATATGCTTATTGATGTAGTGGCAAAAGGCGGAAACTTATTGTTGAATGTTGCTCCAAGTCCGGATGGAGAATGGCAACAAGGCGCTTATGATTTATTGGCAGCTTATGGAGAATGGATGAAAGTAAACAGTACAGCAATTTACAATACCAAACCAATCGCGCCTTATAAAGAAAACAACATTTGTATGACTCAAAATAAAGCTGGAAATGTCTTCTTGTTTTATTTGGCTAAAGAGGGAGAACAGAAAATTCCTTCAGAAGTGGTAGTGAAAGCGATCAATCCTAAAAAAGGAACAAAAATCTCAATGTTAGGTTTTAATAAACCATTAAAATGGACGAAATTAGCGGACGGATTTAAAGTCACAATTCCCGAAAGTTTAAGTACTAATTTACCCTGCAAAGAAGCGTGGACTTTAAAAATTGAAGCCATTAACAGATAGAAGATTAAAAATGATTTTTAATAACAGAATAACAATACAAACAGCATGTTTTTTTAGCATGCTGTTTTTTAGCATCAGTACTTTTGCACAACAGCCGGCAGAATTTGTAAATCCGTTTATTGGAACTTCTAATTATGGAGCTACTTTCCCTGGGCCAATTGCACCGAGAGGAATGGCTAGTATCAGTCCGTTTAATGTGGCGGGGTCTCAGAATTCTTTAGAAAAAGACAGTCAATGGTTGTCGAATCCCTATGTAAACGAAAATAAATTTTTAACCGGATTTAGTCAGGTAAATCTAAGTGGTGTAGGTTGTCCGGATCTGGGAGTTATTCTTTTAATGCCCACAACAGGAGCAGTTGAAACAGATCATTTAAAGTATGGTTCCGTTTATTCTAATGAAGTAGCAAAATCGGCTTACTATAGTGTAAATCTAGACAAGTATAATGTTAAGGGAGAATTTACAGCTTCTAAAAGAGTGGGAGTAAGCAGATTCACTTTCCCGAAAGGGCAATCTAATATTTTATTGAATTTAGGTTTAGGATTAACAAATGAAGAGGGAGCGATGGTCAAAGTAGTGTCGTCAACCGAAATAGAAGGAATGCGCTCAGTAGGATCATTTTGTTACAATAGTCCCGAAGATGCTTATCCGGTTTATTTTGTGGCTAAGTTTTCCAAACCGGCTCACCATTTCGGAGTTTGGAAAAATAGCCCAAAATACAAAGGGGTAGAAGCACAATGGATGGGCTATAATGGCAAAACCCGATTAATGAAAAATACGGTTAAAACCGTTGTAGGAGACAGCATTGGAACTTACTTTTCGTATAATTTTGATAAAAAAGAAACAGTCGAAGTTAAAATTGGAATTTCTTATGTAAGTATTGAAAATGCTCGTGAGAACTTAGAGAAAGAAACCGGTTATAAATCATTTGATGATGTTTACAAAGAAACATTTAACGAATGGAACGAAGAGCTTTCTAAAATTTTAGTAGAAGGCGGCTCCTATCAGGATAAAGTTATTTTTTACACTGCATTGTACCACACTTTAATTCATCCTAATATATTAAATGATCTTAATGGCGATTATCCCAAAATAAAAAGGACCAAGGTTGGAAAAACTATTGATCCGCGTTATACAGTATTTTCTTTGTGGGATACCTATCGCAATATGCATCCATTAACATCTTTAGTTTATCCGAAGCAACAATCGGATATGATAAAAAGCATGTTGGCCATGTATGATGAAAACAGCTGGTTGCCAAAATGGGAATTAAATTCAACAGAAACATTTACAATGGTCGGAGATCCCGCAAGTATTGTGATAGTTGACGCCTGCTTAAAGGGAATTCAGGATTTTGATATTTACAAAGCCTACCATGCTATGTTAAAAGGCGCCGATCAAACTGAAAATAATCCGTTGCGCCCGGGGTTAAAAGAATATATTCAAAAAGGGTATTTGTCAACCAATTATCATGGGTCAGTTTCGACAACAGAAGAGTACAATACCTCCGATTATGCGATTTCACTTTTGGCAAAAGCCTTAGGTGAAAAAGAAGATTATAAGCGTTTTGCCAAACGTTCCTTATCGTACCGAAAATTATTTGATAAAGACCTGAAATTACTTCGACCACGCACTGCAGAAGGAAAGTGGTATGAGCCTTTTGATCCCAATGCAGGAGCTAATTTTCAGGAAAATGTTGGTTTTATAGAAGGCAATGCATGGCAATATGCCTTTATGGTACCGCATGATATTAAAGGATTGATGAAATTAATGGGTGGTGAAAAAGTTTTCTCGGATCAATTGCAAAAAGTGTTTGACACCAAACAATTTGATATGGCAAACGAACCGGATATTGCCTATCCTTATTTATTTAATTATGTAAAAGGCGAGGAATGGAAGAGCCAGGAAATGGTGAAGAAATTAGTAAGACAGTATTTTAAAAATGAACCAAAAGGATTACCCGGAAATGATGATACAGGAACGATGTCTGCCTGGTTGGTTTATTCCATGATGGGAATTTATCCAATATCTCCTGGAGATCCGATCTACACCATTACAACACCAATGTTCGATAAAATAACGATCAAACTAGATTCAAGATATTACAAAAAAGAAAACATTGTAATTGAACGAGAGGTAAATACCGACGACAGAATTAAAGCGATTCAACTAAACGGAAAAGTACTGAACAGCTTTTTTATCTCACATGATGATTTTGTGAATGGAGGAACATTAAAGGTGATTCAGAATTGACAATATTGTGTGAATCTTTATTTGTACTTAAAATATAATAATTTCCCTAAAATTAAATCAGACAGGTTTTTAAAATCTGTCTGATTTGTTGTTTTAGATTATCTGATTCTTAATAGTTTGTTTTTATTGATGCAGCTAATTCAATAGATAAAACAAGCACGATATGTCATTTCGACTTTAGGAGAAATCACACCCGTATTTCGGCAAAGATTGGCGACATTCTGTAAGGAGTTATTGTTGGGATTCCTCATTCCTTAAAATATACTAATTCCCTAAAATTAAATCTGACAGGTTTTTAAAACCTGTCAGATTTGTTGTTTTAGATTATCTAATCCCTATTAGTTTGTTTTATTGAGGTAGATAATTCCCTTATTTTATTGTCTTAACACCCAATTCAGCTACAGAAATATAATTTCCGTCCACACTGTTTTTACCTATAAACTTGATGTATCGGGCTTTTGTTGGTGTTCTTAATGTGATGTTTTGCTCAACAGGATTACTTTTCATATTGGCAAATTCACCTTCAGCAACAGTTGTCCAATTCTGATTGTCGGTACTTACAAGCCATTCGTAGTCTTTTACAATGCCACCCGTTCCGTTTTTACGAGGTAAATAGGATAGTGAAGCAATTGTTATTTCCTGATTCATATCTATTGTTATGGCTTGGGGAAAAGGAATTGCAGGAGAACTGTCAATAGTACTCCAAACCGTTTCAGTATTCTCATCTATTGCATTTGATGATTTCCCAATTTCCTCATTCTCAAAAGTGACGGCAGCTATTTTCCAGTCTTTTTTTGAAACAGTAAAGGATTGTATCGCAGTTTCGCCGGATTTCATATTTATGGCAAAGGATTTGGCTTTTATTTCACCGGAATTTAAGAAGGGGAAAGCGGTTTCATAAACAGGTGATTTTGACGTTGGTTCAGTTCCGTCAGTCGTATAGTGAATCTGATGTATAGTAGATTCTGTGGTGATCGAAACCATTCCGTCTTTGTTTCTTTTTATTTTTGGTATAGCTAACTGCTCCGGTTCTTTAAACACACCTATGTCGCTTAAGGCAATACAAACGGGTGATTCTTTGATGCGAATTCTTAACCTTGTAGTCGAAATATAATTGGGTAAACGCACCAATCTATTGGCGCCAATGCTTGTCGCTTCACCTATTTTTTTCCAATTTCCTTTGAAAAAAGCATCAATTTCTATTTTTTCAATGCGTTGTCCCAGTTTAATGTTTTCTCTTAAGCGGATGAGGTTAAAGGTTTGTTCTTTTTCCCATTCTAAAACTACAGAGGCTTTTTTTACCTCGTCGCTGGTAGCCCAATAGGAGTAACGATCATTATCCGTAAGGTTTTTGGTTCCGTAAAATATTTGATTGTCCCCTCGAATTTCTGAGGCAGTAAGTACAGCAGATTCTGCAAGGTTGTTTGAAAACGTTTGTTTGAGAAAATCTCCGAAATCTTTCAAAGCTTTAACGTCATTATCGTGTAATAAACCATTCGTATCTGGTGCGAGACCGATATCCATAGCGGCACCTCTTCCTACTGATTTACAATAAATTTCAAATAGTTCTGAAACGGATTTTACTTTATCATCCTGATTCGCATGATAGAACCAGCCTTCTCTAAGCGGGACATCACACTCAGCAGGTTTCCAATATTTGCCGTTTCGGGTTCCGCTTTGTGCTTTTTCAGAATCAGTTTCTCCGGGAACAGCTACCATTTTTCCGGCTATTGGTTCGGGAGTAAAAGTGGCCCAGGAGGTTTCATTTGCAAAACCTCTTTCGTTCCCAACCCAGCGCACTTCACCATTATCTGAGAAAATGACTGCTTCGGGTTGTAATTCTTTAGAAATTGCCCACGTTTTATCCCAGCCATAATAAGTAGCGCGGTCTATATTTCTATTTTCTTTTTTTCCGCCATAATAACCGTCGCCACCATTGGCACCATCAAACCAGGTGATGAATAGTTTTCCATAATTGCTGTACAATTCTCTTAACTGATTTCGGTATTTTTCTACATATTCAGGTTTACCGTAATCTTCATTGTTTCGATCCCAAGGAGAGCAATAAAGACCAAATTTCATTCCGGCTTTTTGGGCTGCAATTTCAAACTCTTTGACCATATCTCCTTTTCCATTGCGAAAAGGGCTTGCACTAATGTTGTAGGCTGTTGTTTTAGTCGGCCATAAACAGAATCCATCATGATGTTTGGCAACAAAAATGACACCTTTAAATCCGCCGGCTTTAGCTGCATTTACAATTTGACTAGCATCGAATTTTATCGGATTAAAAATCTTAGGATCGGCATCGCCATATCCCCATTCTTTATTTTGAAAAGTAGTGGGGGTAAAATGAACTAAAACATATTGTTCTGTTTCTTGCCAGCGCAATTGAGCTTCCGTTGGCAATGCTCCGTAAGGCGTGGGAGCACTTATTTTTTGAGCTGTTAGAGACAAGAAACTCAAACATCCCCAAATCGTTATTAATTGCTTTTTCATTTATCTTATGTTATTAACTTCTTTTTTGAATTATGGAATCACTTTAATTACGACAGCTTCCTGAGCAGCCAAAGAAGTTCTTAAGTCTTGTGGAATGGTAACGATAATTCCTCCATCAATCTTTGTACTTGTCAATTTTAGTTTAGTACCCAATAAAGAAGCTTTTAAATTGCCTTTTTTATCTGTTTTGATCGTGAGTGTTGCCGGTAGTTCTTTTTCATCTTTTGCGGGCATATAAATACCGTAAATGGTATTTCCTTTTTGTGTATAACCTACTTTTCCATCTAAGTAGGGAGCAACGGGTTTGGTGTCATAAATCGCTTCTCCATTTGCTGTTAGCCATTTTCCAACACCGGTCAAAGTGGCTTCAATTTTCGGATCAAATTCTCCTTTGGCGTCAGGGCCTACACCCAGAAGTAAGTTTCCTCCTTTTACTACAATATTTGTCATTAGTTGTATGACTTCTTTAGACGATTTGTAATGATCATTGGCAACCCATCCCCAGGCACCGCCAAGAGTGATACAGCTTTCCCAAGGTACTGTTAAAGGTTTCTCAGGTGTTTTTTGTTCCGGTGTTAAATAGTTCTCATATTCACTGGGAACCCAACGATCGACAACAAGCATTCCGGGTTGTTTTTTACGGGCGGTTTCAGAGATTAATTTCATATCAATATCCATATCGTAAGGATATTTGCAGAACTCTTCTACTTTTTTGTTAATGGTCGAAAGTGGTCGAACCCAGCAGCCATCAAGCCAAAGAATATCAACTTTGCCATAATTTGTAGTCAATTCGTTGAGCTGATTTTGGGTGTACGTTACATAACTTTTCCATCTTTCAGGAAATTTAGTAATGTCGTAAGTAGGATTTCTGTCCTTTGGCGGATAATAAGACCACCAGAAGTTTTGAGTTGTCCAGTCCGGTTTTGAGTAATAAACTCCTACAGCCAATCCTTCTTTTCTGGAAGCATCCAATACATCTTTTAAAACGTCGGCTTTTGCATTTTTGGCGTAAGGGAATTCAGGATTTGTAATTTTAAAATCGGTAAATTTTGAATCGTACATACAAAAACCATCATGATGTTTAGACGTGAATATCATGTATTTTGCCCCTGCGTTTTTGAACATTTTTGCCCACTTTTCTGAATTTAGACGTGTAGGGTTCAACTTGTATTTGGTATTTCTGTAATCGGTTGCGTATTGGTAATAGTCGTCGTAACCATCTCTGCCTACCCAGTCTTCCGGAGCCAGCCCCCAGGATTCTACTGTTCCCAGTTGTGTATAAAGCCCCATATGTATTAAGATACCAAATTTGTAGCCTTGCCATTTGTCGAGATTTGCTTTTACTAATGGATCTTTTGGCGCAATGTATCCCGCTTCTTCAGATTTGTTGGCTTCCATGCTAAAATCGCCCTGGGCATGCAAAGAAAAGGCACTGGCACAAACTAATGCTGTAAACAGTAACTGGAGTTTATTTTTCATTTGGTTTTTTGTTAACGTGAACTCGATTATTGAATAGTTGTAGTAGATCAGAAAAGAAATCCTTTAGATCAGTAAAATCTGTGGCAGCTTTTTTTTGCTACAGATTAAAAGATTAAAACGATTATTTCTTAGTTTAAAAAAATAATTCATAAAAATTCGTGCAATTAGTGTCTAGTTCTTTTGCCACGAATTTCGCTAATTTCCACAAATTGGCTTGTTTCTAGTCTGAACTCAATTGTTTAATACTACAATTGAATCAGAAAAGAAATCCTTTAAATCAGTGAAATCTGTGGCAGCTTTTTTTTTGCCACAGATTAAAAGAATTAAAATGATTATGTGTTAGTTTAAAAAAAAATAATTCGTGAAAATTCGTGCAATTAGTGGCTAGCTTTTTTGACATGAATTTCGTTAGTTTTCAAAAATTGCTTTGTTTTTAGCTTGAACTCGATTAATACTATTGAATCAGAAAAGAAATCCTTTAAATCAGTGAAATCTGTGGCAACTTTTTTTTTGCCACAGATTAAAAGAATTAAAATGATTATGTCTTAGTTTTAAAGAAAATAATTCGTGAAAATTCGTATAATTAGTGGCTAGGTTATTCGATATAATAATCAGGATCAATCAAACGATTTCCGGTTTCGTCATGAACGGCATAGTTAAAACCACTTTGCACACAATAAGAACCGTAATCTCCTATTTTATTCAGGGCAATAAATCCAACCTGAATGTCTTTTAGGTTTTTATTTCTGATTTTTATTAGTTTTACGACTCTATAAACCGCTTCTTCACATGCTTTTTGAGGAGACTTTCCCTGACGCATTAATTCAACAACCAGATGACAACCGGCAATTCTAATCACTTCTTCACCATGACCTGTTGCGGTTGCCGCTCCAATTTCGTTATCAACATATAAACCGGCTCCAATAATAGGAGAATCTCCTAATCGGCCGTGCATTTTAAAAGCCATTCCACTTGTTGTACAGGCGCCTGATAGATTTCCTGCTGCATCAAGAGCGATCATTCCAATGGTATCATGGTTCTCAATATTGGCAATTGGTTTGTATTCGGATGTTTTGAGCCATTCTTTCCATTCTTTTTCTGAATCAGGGACTAATAGATTTTCTTTTGGAAAACCTTGTGCTAATGCAAATTGCAGTGCTCCGTCACCAACAAGCATAACGTGAGGTGTTTTTTCCATTACGGCACGCGCAACAGAAATAGGATGTTTTATAAATTCAAGACAACCTACAGAACCAATATTTGACAATTCGTCCATAATGCAGGCGTCTAATGTTACACGTCCGTCGCGATCAGGTCTGCCGCCGTAACCCACACTTCTTTCTTTTGGGTCGGCTTCGGTAACTTTTACCCCGGTTTCTACAGCATCTAAGGCGCGACCTCCTTTTTTTAATACCTCCCAAGCCGCTTCATTAGCTTTCAAGCCAAAACGCCAGGTAGAAAGTACAATTGGTTTGCGTACTTTTCCGTCGGGAAGCTCGTTTTGTTCTTTATGTTCTTTTGCTCGCCCGGTAAAAGAACTTAATGCTACGGCAGCCGATGCTATTGCCGTTTTTTTTAGAAAATTTCTACGATTTGTCATATCCTTTTATTTTAGGCTTTATATAGTAAACTTGCAGCTCCTAATAGAGCAGTTGTTTCATTATCTGTTGAGAGTAATAGTTCAATTTCAATTCCTGATTGTTTTGCTTTTTCTTTAAAAGAATTGAGAAATAAATCTCCGGCATTGGCTACTTTTCCTCCAATAACAAGCATATTTGCATCAAAGCTTTTTATCCAGGGTAAAATAATTTCGGCCAGATCCTCTCCAAACAAATTAAAAGCTTCTAAGGCTTTTTGATTTCCTTTTACAGCTAAGGTATACAATTCCAAGCCATTACTTGCTAGAATACCGCTTAGATTTTGATAATTAGAAAGCAAGCCTCTCAGAGAAACGGCATCTTCTGCCATGCCATTTTTATAGGGAAGATTCCATATTTCGCCATTTTTGGGAACTGTGCTACCTGTATTTACAATTTTTCCGTTTTCGATAAAGCAGGCACCAAGCCCTGTACCCAAGGTAATAGCCAGTACATTTTTAGGAAGATTTTCCATATTTTTATATACTTCACCCTTTCCAAAACTCTTAGCATCATTTTCAAAAACAATTGGAAAGTTCGCATCAAAATCAAAACGCTCTCTCAGCAAATCTTTTATATTGAGGCCATAGAAATGGTTGTATTTGTCCTGATCTTTAATCCAACAGGTTCCGTCTTCATAATCAAAAGGCCCCGGTACAGCCAACGCTATTCCCGATAATTTGCCAACTTCTGATTTTTCTAATAAAGTTCGAATGGCATTTTCCCAATAATCCATTACTTCCGCGGTTGGTAAATTAGAATTAAAAGAAACCTTAAACATGGATTCTTCAAAGACCTTCATTTCGCTCAGATCCACAATTGCAGAAGTAATATGAGAACCGCCAACATCCATGGCTATTGCAAATCTTTTTTCCATCTTTTACTTTTATTCTTGTGGTACTGAAAGGTTTTATTTTGGAAAGAAAACCTTTCATTTTTTTTATTTATAATTATTTTAAAATATTTTTCTGGGAAATCTCTTCCTAATTAATAACAGTTCTTTTTTTATCGCAAAATCTCAATTTTGTCCTTATTTATTTTTGTGTTTAGCTCATAAATCAAGGCAAAGTGTTGAAAAAAAGAGGTAGAGATTTTTAGTAAATAGTAAAAATGAATCACCCCTTTTTGTATTTGTTTTTGATTTTTTCAAACTTAGTAAAACGATTTAGTACTGTCATATTAATTTTTTATTATTTTTGTTTTTTGGGAAATTTAAAATTATATCTAAAAAAAATAAGCGATTAATTCGATTTTATCCTTATTTAATTATTAATTATCATTACTATTCTTAAAATGAAAATTGTAAAGACTAATATTGCTTCCTATACCAATACATCATTGTCTGTATTCTCGCGTGAAGAATCTTTTTTTCAGTCGCCTTTTCATTCGCATCCGGAATTTGAACTGGTTTACATTTTAGAAAGTCATGGAAAAAGAATTATCGGAAATGCTGTAGAATCATTCGAATCCGGAGATATGGTTTTTCTGGGCGATGATATCCCGCACGTTTGGCTTAATGATGAAATTTTTTATAAAGGCATTAATAGTTTAAAGGCAAAAGCAATCGTGATTTATTTTAGCAGAGACCTTTTTGGAGAGTCATTTTATGAATTACCCGAAGCACAAGATGTGAAGAAGTTTTTCTCTGAAGCCATAAAAGGCGTTTCGATCTCAGGGCAAACGAATGCTTTGGTTTCTAAAAAAATGGAAAAATTGCTTAAAAAGAAAGGATTTGAAGTGGTTTTGGGATTGATTGAAATTTTATTTCTTTTGTCGAAAAGTAAAGATTTAAGGTGTATCAATGATAGTTCTTATGTTTCAGCCAATGATGAAAATAAAAACGATCGACTTGTAGAAGTTTTTCAATACGTAAAATCGAATTATAAAGAGGATATATCACTTGATGAAATTGCAAAAATTGCTAATTTAACTCCAACCTCGTTTTGCAGAATGTTTAAGGCAAAGACAAAAAAACCTTTTGTGGAGTATCTAAATGAGATACGAGTTTCAAATGCGTGTAAGTATTTAATCGAGACCGATTTGGGCGTTTCTGAAATCGCCTATGAATGTGGCTATAAAACGGCCTCAAACTTCAATAAGTTGTTCAAGAAACTAATAGGAACAACTCCTAAAGAATATCGAAAAAAGGCTTTAGTTTAAAAAAAACGTCTTTAAAATATTCTATATGTAAATATGGACTTTGGTCTTTTTATTCCTTGATTCATTGTAAATGATTATCAAAAGGCTAAGTTCTTTTTTTCGAATCTTTCCTGTTTTTTAAATCAGTCCGTTCTTTTGAGTTGATATAGGGAGAATCATTTTTATTTCTTTTGGAACAGTGAATTATATTGAAAATTCTAAATATTAAGAGTTTTTCTACGAATTTAATTATAAAGATAAAAAAAGCTTAATTAATGATAATTTTGGAGTAAAATAAAAGGTATTTAAACAATAATTTTATTTTTTGAAAACGGTAGTAAAATATCGTTTCACGAATCATAAAAACGATTTAGTTGATCGGTTTGTTTTTGTTGAAATTGAGAGAGATATTATATTCTTGTCTAAATAAATTTTAGTTTGAGTTGTTTGTTGTTGATAATCATAGTTTTAGGTTTTTTAACCTTCAATTTTAAATAAAGGAGTATGGTAACTCAAAAATTTGGTCTGGCATTAGATTTAAATGAAGATCCGACATTAATGGCCGAGTACAAAAAGTATCATGAAAAAATTTGGCCGGAAATTACAGAAAGTATCGTCAATTCCGGAATCGAAAATCTTGAAATTTATTGCATAGGCAACAGAATGTTTATGATTATTGAGGCTAATGAAACTTTTACTTTTGAAAGAAAAGGGGAGATGGATGCTGCTAATCCTGTGGTTCAGAAATGGGAAGAATTGATGTGGAAATACCAAAAAGCACTTCCCGGGGCAAAAGAAGCTGAAAAATGGATACTGATGGATAAAATATTTGATTTGCATGAGAATAGATAGTCACCAGCACTTTTGGAAATACAATCCTGTAAAAGATGCATGGATTAGTGAAGAAATGAAAGTGATCAAAAGGAATTTTTTGCCGGCCGATTTAAAGCCTTTATTGACAGAAAATGGAGTTGATGGCTGTGTAGCGGTGCAGGCAGATCAAAGTGAAAAAGAGACACGTTTTCTTTTGGATCTTGCTAAAGACCATGATTTTATAAAAGGCATTGTAGGTTGGGTTGATTTATGTGCAGAAAATATTGAAGAACGTTTAGAATATTTCTATAAGTATAAGAAACTAAAAGGATTCAGACATATTATTCAATCCGAAGCAGATCTTGATTTTATGTTATCTGAAAGGTTTTTAAATGGAATTTCGAAATTAGATAAATACAAATTTACCTACGACATTTTGATTTTTCCGAAACAGCTGGAAAATGCAGCAAAATTAGTAGCAAAGTTCCCGAAACAAAATTTTGTTATTGATCATCTGGCCAAGCCGGATTTTAAGAATAAAGAATTCAATGAATGGGAAAAGGGGATAAAAGCTATTGCGAAATATCCAAATGTAATGTGTAAGGTTTCCGGTTTAGTAACCGAAGCCGACTGGAATAATTGGACAGAGACAGATTTTACCTTTTGCTTAGATGTCGTTACTGAGGCATTTGGAATGGATCGTTTGATGTTTGGCAGTGATTGGCCAGTAAGTTTACTGGCAGCCTCTTATGCCGATTTGTGTGATATTGCCGAGCATTATTTTTTGAAATTTTCTAAAGAGGATCAGGATAAATTTTGGAGCAGAAATGCGATTGATTTTTATCAGTTAATGGAATAGATTAAAATCTGGATATAAAATATTTAACACATAGAAATATAGATTTTATAGCTAAAAAAAGGAGGGCATAAAGAAACTGGTTTCTTTCACATAGAGAAATCTATGTACATTTTATAAAGTAAAGCGTCTTTTTTGGGAGCGTTCAATAGCTATGTTTCTATGTGTTTAAATTAAAATTATAAGTAACCGTTTTACAAAAAACTTGCTAACCAAAAACAGAGAACCAATGAACCTTAATCTTAAAGACAAAATAATTATCGTCACCGGTGGGGCTAAAGGAATTGGGCTCGGAATCTGCAAAGTTTTGGCTGCTGAAGGGGCTATTCCTGTAATAATTGGAAGAGATGCAGCCGACAACCAAACAGCTATAGAGGAAATAGAAGCAGAGAACGGAAAAGCCTTTGCGGTAGTAGCAGAATTGACAGATCCTAAAGCTTGTAAAACTGCCGTAGATCAGGTTATCGCTTTGTGCGGACGTATTGATGGATTGGTGAATAATGCCGGTGTAAATGATGGTATAGGCCTGGAAAGTGGGGATTATGAAAAATTTATAGCATCGATTCATAAAAATTTAGTCCATTATTATTTAATCGCACAAAATGCCTTGCCGGAGTTGAAAAAAACTAAGGGCGCAATTGTCAATATTGGTTCGAAAACAGCAGATACCGGACAAGGAAATACTTCTGCCTATGCCGCTTCAAACGGTGGACGTAATGCTTTGACCCGCGAATGGGCAGTAGAATTACTGAAATATGGAATCCGTGTAAACGCCGTTATTGTGGCGGAATGTTACACGCCATTGTACGATAGCTGGATTAAAACACTTGAAAATCCGGAGCAAAAATTAGAAGAAATAAAATCAAAAATTCCATTTGAAAATAGAATGACAACTGTTGAAGAAATTGCAAATATGGCTGTTTTCTTATTGTCTGATAAATCAAGTCATACAACAGGTCAGTTAATTTATGTAGATGGAGGATATACGCATTTAGACCGTTCGTTGTAAGGTAACAAGTTTGTTTTGTTATCAGGGAAATTAGGTATAAAAGAACAAAGGATAACGTGTTTGGTGCAATTGCAAAAGTCAAACTTAACACATAGAAAAATAGATTTTTTTGTAAAAAAGAGTATAAAAAAAGAAACACATTTCTATCACATCGTCAATCTTCGACTTCGCTCAGACTGACAATTGAGGATTTAAATAAGTGAAACGCCTTTTCTCATTTTTAAAACTATGTCCCTATGTGTTAGAAAATAATCACACTCAACAGGTAAAGAATATTGCAGTAATACTACCAAAGCGAAATGTAATAATGAACAGTAAAAAAATAGAAATGATTAAGAAAATAATTTTAGCGGTTTTAGTAGTTGGGACAACTTTCGGAAGTGTTGCGCAAAACAAGATTGCGGCTAGTGATATTGCTCAAAAAATGAAATGGTTTGAAGATGCTAAATTAGGAATCTTTATTCACGCCGGAATTTATTCTGTTGCAGATGTTTCTGAATCATGGAGTTTTCACAATGGTAATATTTCGGTAGCAGATTATATGAAACAGCAAAAAAGCTACACCCTGAGCAAATACGATCCTGCAGCCTGGGCGGATATGATCAAAGATTCCGGTGCAAAATATGCTGTAATTACAACCAAACATCACGACGGGGTGGCAATGTACGATACCAAATTGGGTAAGTTAAGTTCTGTAAAAACCTGTCCTGCCAAAAAAGATATGATCAAACCTTTTTTTGAAGAATTGCGCAAAAGAGACATAAAATGCGGAGCTTATTTTTCTTTAATAGATTGGACACACGATGACTATCCGGGATTTTTGAAAGATAAAGCGCGTTACGATCTTAAAAAAGAACCGGCTCGTTGGGCTCGTTTTCAGAAGTTTTTTCAAGGACAAATCAAAGAAATTTCAGATTGGTACAATCCGGATTTATGGTGGTTTGATGGCGACTGGGAACATAGTGCTGACGAATGGCAAGCTGAAAAAACACGTAAAATGATGTTAGACAGAAATCCAAACACCATCATTAACGGGCGTTTGCAGGGTTATGGAGATTATGATACGCCGGAACAGAATTTTCCAGTTGTGCGTCCGGCTTTCAAATGGTGGGAGTTGTGTATGACTATGAATGAAAATTGGGGATATCGTGTGAGCGATACCAATTGGAAAACACCTTATGAAATCATCACCATTTTTGTAGACGCAGTTTCAAACGGAGGAAATTTATTGTTAGACATAGGACCAAAACCCGACGGAACATATCCCGAAACAGTTGTGACAACTTTGAAAGAATTGGGGGATTGGAACAGAAGAAATGGCGAAGGTATTTTTGGAACTATTCCGGGGATTCCGCTAGGGCATTTTTACGGACCAACAACATTATCTAAAGATTCAAAAACACTTTACTTATTTGTACACGGAAAAACTTCGGGACAATTGATGTTAAAAGGACTTGATAATAAAATTCAGGATATTACGGTCTTGGGTTCAAATATAAAATTGACGCACAAAGTAGTAGGGAAAATTTCCTGGAGTGCAGTTCCGGGATTGGTCTATATCGATTTGCCTGAAAATGCGACCGATAAATATGTAAGCTGTATCAAAGTTACATTAGACGCACCCATAAAATTATACAGAGGTCAGGGTGGTTTTCTTGTGAATTAAAGAGAAATAAAGATAAAATAGCAGCTGTTCAATTTAGTAATGACAGTATGTATTTGTGTTAAAAAATTAACATTTTCCGGATTTTAGTAATGCTCTATTTCAAGGTTTAATTTAAAAAAAATTAGAATGAAATTTAGCTGTTTGCCGAGGAAGTGATATTCGTTTTTGGAAATGTATTTTACTTATTTATAGGTAATTACTGTTTTATTTACGAATAATTAGTTTAAAATATTAAAATCAATAAAGGTCTGTAAGAAAAATACTAAATCGATTTACTAAATCGATTTATCAAAAGTGCGTTTGCTAGTGAAAAAATTAACTTAAAATTAAGAAAAAAACCAAGATGCTTTATGAGTTTAAAAATCACCATTAAAGATATCGCTAAAGCAGCAAATGTATCGATCACTACAGTTTCATTTGTTCTGAATAACAAAGGTGAGGAGATGGGGATAAGCCAAGAAGTGATCCAGAAGGTTTTTAAGGTTAGTGCCGAAATGAAATTCAGGCTCAATATGATTGCAAGTAGTTTGAGAACCGGTAAAACAAGATCTATCGGACTCATTGTAGAAGATATTTCGAATCAGTTTTTTTCTGATTTGGCAAGAGTAATTGAACGGGAGGCCATAGACCTGAATTATAGGGTTTTTTATTGCAGCACCAAGGGAAATGATGAACGCGCAGAAGAGTTAGTTAATAGTTTATTACAGGCCAATGTGGATGGTTTTATAATTACGCCAACAGAGCATATGAAACCAACCATCGATCGACTGATAAAATTGCAATGTCCGGTTGTTTTACTTGACAGATATTTTGAAGAACAAAACGTGAGTCATGTGGTGCTGGATAATTTTGAAGGAGCGGAAACAGCAACTAATTTTCTTTTAGAGAAAGGATTTAAAAAAATTGCTTTTGTGACGAATTCTTCACAATTGATTCAGATGAATCTGAGAAAACAGGGGTATAGCAAGGCACTAAAAGAAGTGGGTTTGTATGACGAATCTAAAATTCTTGATCTGGAATACCATATCAGCGAAGAAGAACGAATAGCAAAGATCTCTGACTTTTTGAGTACTACAACTGAAATAGATGCTGTTTTATTTGGAGCAAATTATCTACTGCTGGCGGGTTTGTTGTCTTTTAGAAAATTAGAGCTAAAAATTCCAACAGATAAAGCAGTCATAAGTTTTGATGATCACGACAGCTTTAGATTGCATTCGCCTGCTATTACGGTTTTGTCTCAACCAATTGAAGAGATGGGAAAAAAGGCGGTACACCTATTAATGAAACAGATGAATGAAGGAAATGATTATGAAATTGAGAAAGAAAAGAAGAAAGGAAGTCTAACGGTTAGAGAATCAGTGTAGTAGTTTTTTAGAATAAAATACTAAAACGATATAGTAAAACAATAAAAACAAGTGAAACAAGGACCAATTTTTAAACAAAAAAAGCGCGTATGATGTATAAGAAGTAAGAGATATGTTAACCAAGAAGTTTAATTACTATTAAATCCTTTCAAAGGAAATAGTAATAAAAAAATTAGAGGTTTTGATGCTCATTTTTAGGAGACGATAAGCCTTAATTAAATTAATTAACCAAACTAAACCAAAATTAATTATGAGAAAACTGTTATACGAATCACTAGTAGTCTTTCTAGTGATAATGTGCTTCCAGGAAGCAAAAGCACAAAGCAAAACAATCTCCGGAGTGATTACAGACCAAGCAAATCTTCCAGTTCCTTCGGCTATTGTTAGGGAAAAAGGTACCAAACAAGAAACAACTGCCGATTTTGACGGAGCATTTAAAATTTCAGTAAGAGAAGGGGCAACCTTGGTGGTAAGTTCAATAGGATTTAAAACAACAGAATTAAAAGCTGTTGATGGTATGAAAGTGAGATTGGTGGCTGCTACAAATGAACTTGATGGCGTGACCGTTACCGCTTTAGGTCAAACGAAAAAGAACAAATCAATCGGATATGCTACAAGTATTATTAAAGCAGATGCGATAGTAAAAACGGCTTCACCAACCATTGCTAACTCGCTGTATGGTAAAGCACCGGGGGTACGTATCAGTTCTACTCCGGGTGGAGCGGGAGCAATCAATATCCAGATTCGTGGAATCAACTCGATTACAGGGAGAAACCAGCCATTAATCATTCTGGATGGTGTGCCTATTCGTGATGGAGAAGTGAACAACAATGATTATTGGAACCAGCAACGTGTTAAAAATAATGGTCTAGCAGATATTAATCCGGAAGATATTGAGAACATTTCGATTCTTAAAGGAGCTTCTGCTGCTGCATTATACGGTTCTGAGGCTGTAAATGGAGTTGTATTGATTACTTCTAAATCGGGTAAAGGTAAGAAAGGCTTGGGTGTTGATTTTAGCACCAGTTATTCAGGAAACGAAATCGCTTATTTGCCAAGATTTCAGTACGAAAGAGGTCCGGGATGGACTAATGCAAATTATTCTACAGGATTTTTAGCGCCTGATGGTTTTGCTCGTTATGATACAAATGGTGATGGCATTAACGATACAAGAGGGGTTTCTGCCAGTAGTAATAACTTTGGTCCATGGTTCGACGGACAGCCGGTTATGTCTTGGGACGGAGTAGTACGTCCTTATTCTGCTCAAAGAGACGGATATAAAAATTTGTTCCAACATGCCTGGGATGCCACAACCAATTTTGCACTTACAAACAGTACTGATAACAGCAGTACCCGTTTTTCTTATACACATATGGAATCAGAAGGATTGAGTATGGGAAATAGCAACAAGAAGAATAATTTCAACCTAAATGCATCATTCAAAACGGGTAAATTAAAAACGGATGTTATTGTAAGTTACCTAAACCAAAATATAACGAATCGTACTTTTGCTATGGATCGTTTGGTTAACAACTTTACCGGTATGATTAGCCCATTTGATAATGGTGATTGGTATAAAGCAAAATACAAAACCAGTTTGGGCTACAAATATGTTACCGGTTTATCAGGTGTGAGTTTAACTAAGAACGAAAACATCATCCGTAATGGTTTCAAAGCTGATATTGGGGATTATTTTTGGAATACAAATGCTAAACGCCAGGAAGAGATTACAAATCGTTTGATTGCCAGTGTTACAGAAACATTTTCGATTACAAATGATTTATCAGTACGCGGTCGTATTTCTACTGACTTAACAGCGGTGAATATAGAAAATAAAAATCCTGTCGAAATTCCTTTAGTTTATCAATTTGGAGGAGATGGAGATGTTTCAGGTTCTTTTATGATGGAAGGTCAGGATTATAATATTCTTTATGGTGATTTATTATTGACTTACAATAAAAAAATCAATGAGGATTTTGGTGTGAATGCCGTTTTGGGTTATTCAGGTACACAGGAAACATTCAGAACTTTAACACGTTCTACGAATCGTGGTTTAAGTGTGGAAGGATGGTACGACATGAACTCCTCTATAGGAACGACAATCAGTACTTCGAAAAGAGAAAAAACGATTAAAGATGCTGTTTTCGGAACTTTAAGCGCAAGCTACAAAAACTATTTGTTTGTTGAAGGAACAATCAGAAGAGACCGTACTTCTACAATGAATCCAAACAATAATGCCTTTACATATCCTTCAGTAAATTCAAGTTTTGTATTGTCAGATGCGGTTAAGTTGCCGGAATTTATCAGTTATGCCAAAATGCGTGGTTCTTGGGGTATCGTGGGTAACTACCCGGATCGTTACAGAGCTAACGTTGCCTATGAGCAAACAACTTTAGGAAATCAGGGAACTGTTAATCCGGTTTTGATTACTAATTCTCAGGACATCTACGGAAATGAGTTAATCAAACCAGAGATGAAGAATGAGTATGAACTTGGTTTTGAAACTAAATTCTTTGACAGAAGATTGGGATTAGATTTCTCTTACTACAATGCAAAAGTTAAAGATCAAATTCTTGATTTGACATTAGCGCAAACTACGGGAGCAAGTAAAATATTAGCTAACGTAGGAGAGTTAAGCAATAAAGGATTCGAAGTTGCTTTGACAGGTTCCCCTTTTAGAACCGAAAACTTCTCTTGGGATATTACTTTAAACTGGGCAAAAAACATCAACAAAATTGTAAAACTGGCTAATGGCGCTAGTGAATTATTACATCAGGATTATGATGGGGCTGCGGCTCAATTAAAATCAGTAGTAGGTCAGCCAATGGGAGGAATTTACGCGCATCCGGTTAAAACAGATGATAATGGTAATAAAATGGTTGATTCAGATGGTTTTTATATCATTGATGGAGACAAATGGGAAAGATACGGAACAGCTATACCTAAAGGGGTTGGAGGTATGTTGAACTCCTTTACTTATAAAAGTTTCACTTTAGATGTCAATATTGATTATTCTTATGGAGGTTATTTAATGCCTACAGGTATTAACTGGATGACATCAAGAGGTTTGACAGAGGAATCACTAAATTATAGTACAAATGAGCGTGGTGGTTTAACGTACTATATGGAGGGTGGCAAAGGAGTACAGGTCCCTAATAGTGCAACAACCGGACCGGCCGGTCAACAACTATTCCGTGATGGTATGTTGATGGATGGAGTAACTGCTGATGGTTCCCGAAATACAAATGTAATCTCTCAGGCAGGTTATTACAACATGACTTACAACTGGGGAGGACCACAGTATAGTAGTTCACGTTATGAGTTGTACATTCAAAAGAATGACTATGTTAAATTAAGAGAATTATCTCTTGCATTTAATGTACCGTCGTCTTATGCAAGTAAAATTGGAGCTACCAGATTAAGTCTTTCTTTATTTGGACGTAATTTATTCTACATCTACAGAACGATTAAAGATATGGATGCCGAAGCAACAACTGCAGGATCCAGATGGGAGAAAAACGTAAACAATGCAGGCTTGTCTCCGTCAACAAGAAGTTATGGAGTAATGTTGAGAGCATCTTTCTAATTGGATAATTTATAAGTAAAAATAGACAACATGAAAAAATTATTATATATATCACTAGTATCCGCGTTAGTTTTTTTTAACTCTTGTTCGGATGACGACTTTGCAGAAGCTTATAGAAATCCGGCTACACTGGTAAAGACAAATGTGCCAAAACAGTTTGCCGGGTTCATGAAAATTAACTTTGAGGATGTAATCCCATCGTACTGGAATTATTTTACCGTACTTAGAACAACTTCTCTTAGTTATACGCAAGCCCATGGTTTTACCAACAGTACGGGGCGTTATATTCCGGGGGCTGCCGTAAATGACAGATGGAACAGATATTATAAGTCTGTTGCCCAATATAGAGAACTGGAAGCAGTGATGGCAGCATTATCTCCTGCTGAGCAGGCAGAAAACAGGGTGTACATGATCACTGCGACGATTTATTTGTACGATCATACCTCAAAAATGATTGATAATTTTGGAGATATCCCTTTTTATCAGGCAGGTAAAATTAGTTATACAGGCGGAAATTATGCAGAAGCATCAGCTAAGTACGACAATCAAACGGAACTTTATACAAAGATACTGGATGATTTGAAAGCTTTTTCTACAGAATTGAACACAGTAACTTTGTCTGCCAAGTTAACAGTTGAATTTAAAAATCAAGATTTGATTAATAAAGGAGATCTGGTAATGTGGAAAAATTATTGCAATTCTTTGCGTTTGAAATTATTGAACAGAGTTTCTGCCGCTCCTGCCTTTGCAGCAAGAGCAAATACTGAAATGGCTCAAATTATAGCGGAAGGAAAAATCGTTGATGAAAGTGCAGAAAATATTGCTTTTAAAGTATATACTCAGGATGTTGATTTAGATACTTCAGGATTTTTTGATGCTCTGGAGTCAGGAGGCAATAATATTGCTCCAAAACCAATGATTGATCACATGAATGCTAATAGTGATCCGCGTGAAGCCTGGTTGTTTGAAAAAGGAGAAAAAGCAACAACCTATGTGGGACTGGATCCAATGTTGACTTCAGGAGATCAGGATCAATTGCTAAACGATGGTAAAATTGCGATCTACAACAGATCCGTAATTAGTAAAAATGACTGGCTACCGGGAACATTGATAAATGCTGCTGAAGTTAATTTGATCCTTGCGGAATATTATTCAAGAAGTGGAAATGCTGCTGTAGCAAAAACGCATTTTGAAAAAGCAATCAGACAATCAGTAGAATATTATGTTAGACTGGGTGATAAAGCGGATGTTATAACCTGGAAACCAACAACAGAGCCAACAACAGCAGAAATTGATGCTTATATCACAAAAATTAATTTCGCAGGAGCCGTAACAGCTGCTGATCAATTAAAATTGATTGCTTTTCAAAAGTACATTCACTACAATGTTATGCAGGCGGATGAAACATGGGCAGAGCAAAGAAGATTAAAACTTCCGGTCTTAAATTTCATGGAAGATGAAACAAGCACTATTAGAAAAACACCTCCAACGCGTTGGACGTATCCAAATTCTGAAAGAGTTTATAACACAGATAATTATAATGCTGTAAAAGATAAAGACAACTTAAGTACCAAAATTTTCTGGGACGTAAAATAATTTCATTTTAAATGTTTTGTTAGTAATTGGAAGCCCCGGATTCAGGATATTTTCTGAATCTGGGGTTTTCAATTTTAGAAAGGTTTCTTTTTTATTTAAAAGTAAAATTTTATTTAATATACCAACATTAAAACCAGAAGAATTTCTGCAAGTTTTTACGTATAGGGCCTTTTTTGCTCGCAAAGACGCAAAAACGCAAAGTTTCTTTTTATACACGCAGATCTAGCAGATTAAGCCGATATTTTACTCTGTGATTTCGACAAAAATTATCTGAATAAATCTGCTAGATCTGCGTGAAAAAATTTCTTGCCAAACATAAGAGTTCGCAAAGCTTTATCCTTTAATCTTTGCGAACTTTGCGTAAATCCTTGCGCCCTCTGCGGTTAAAATAAACGGTACATTTTGATAAAGAAACTGTAAAAGAGAATTTAATTTTGCTTTATAAAAGCTAAAGGCTTTTCGTAATTGGCAATAGCAACTAAAGCATTATAAATGTATTTAGAAACTAAAACTCCACCTTCGCTGTTAATGAGTGCCGTATCGTCTTCAGGAGTGTGATATTGCGGATGTCCACCGGTATGCAATCCTATAGCCGAAATGTCATTTTTATAGAAGGTAACATGGTCAGAACCGCCAACGTCTCCCGCAAAAACAATCGGATTTAGCCCGCTGTTTTCACCTAATTTTTTCATAAGTTCAACACCATCAGGAAAGGTTCCTGCACCACCCATATAAAGTTCTTTTTTCTCGTTTAGTCTTCCAACCATGTCCATGTTGATCATTACTTTTACAGCATTTTTAGCTACAGGTAAGTGGCTAACAAAGTATTTTGAACCCAATAAACCTTCTTCTTCGGCACTGAAAGAAATAAAAATAATACTTCTTTTGGGAGCAATTTTGTTATGGTGAAATTCTTCGAGTATAGACAAAAGAGCCGAAACCCCCGAAGCATTATCATCAGCCCCGTTGTGAATGGCAATCGTGTCTTTTTTCTTGCTGCCGGAACCTTTTCCGCCCCAACCCCAATGATCATAATGTGCCCCAATAACGATAAATTCCTTCTTTAAATTTTCATCGGAACCTTCAAGATATCCCACAACATTCTGCGTTGCGACACTGTCTGATTTTATTTTATTAATATCAGGTTTCATGAATATTTTGAAAGGCTGATAGTAACTGGTATTAAACTTTTTTAGTCCAAATTTTTTGAAGTATTTTTTGATATAAGCTGCCGCTTCATTGTTGCCTTTTGTTCCCGCAAGACGACCTTCTAATTTATCGGAAGCCAGGTAAGTATCATGTTTAAGGAATTTTTCGGCAGAAAAAGTAGTTTGTGCAGTTCCTTTCTCAAGTGCGATAAAAGCAGCAAGTGAGAAGAAAAGAGTTTTGTTTAACATGTTTGTGAAAATTAGTTTAAGTTGTGGGGGGGTGAGATGTGAGTTGTGAGTTATGAGTTATGAGTTATGAGTTATGAGTTGTGAGAAAGTGAGTATTAGAAAACAACAACCAAACTTTAATGAATAAAATACTTACGAAAGAAAAAAACAATTCTAATTTCTATTTCATTGATTTACTATCTTACTTAGAAACCGAGTCTAAAGTTGTTATCAATTACTGTCGTTCGAGAATTCAAATAAAATCTATTACAATCTATGTTTATCTTGCAAAAAGCTGTAAAACAAAACGTACCACTTTTCAGTCGACATTTTGTTTCACATTTCACATTTTATATTTTACATTTTACAACCCATAACTCATAACTCACATCTCACAACCCACAAGTAGTTACTGTATTTGCATTTCGATTATAGTATCAATTGCATCGATTTTGACTCCATTCAGATACACAAATGTTCCTTCTGGTTGTTGTTTGAATTTTAGTTCCTTTTTGCTGTCCATCAGATAACACTTTTTAATTTTTTGCTTCATTTCAGGAATAAAAATATAATCAGCTTGATTTGGAGTTTTGAGAATGTGTGCAAACAGGGTTTTGTCTTTGGCAGTGCATACTCCCCAATCCTGCGGTTTCATTACATTACCTCTTGTTCCGTAAATGGATTTTCCGTTTTTATCCATCCAGACTCCGATTTCTTTTAAAGTTGCCACAAATTCAGGCTGAATGGATCCGTCTGCCATTGGTCCCACATTTAAAAGGAAATTGGCATTCAGACTGGCAGCATTGATTAAGTAATGAATTAAATCTTTTGTCGATTTGTATTTTCGGTCATTGATATTGAATCCCCAGGAATTGTTCATGGTTTCGCAAGTTTCTAAAGGCAATTGAGATACAGATTGCCCTCCGAATCCCGAAGTATTTCCTCCCGGTAAATCTTTTTCAAATGCTTGAAAATCCTCGCCCTGTAACGGAGTCAAATGGTGATTGTTTGAAATTAAACAGTTGGGTTGTAAGGAATGAATCAATTTGTAAATTTCATCGTAATGCCAATTGACTTTAGACTGTAATGTTTTATCTGTATCATTATCCAATTGATCCCAATGACCGTCAAACCAAATTCCTCCAATTTCTCCGTAGTTAGTCAATAATTCGGTCAATTGGCCTTTCATAAAACGAATATAACTTTCCCAATCACTTTTTTGAGTTCTTCCGGTTCCTTTTCCCGTTTTTCCTGTTTCGTATTGGTAATCAGATCTCGTCCAGTCTAAAAGCGAATAATAGCAGAATAATTTAATGCCTTCTTTATGGCATTCGTCTGCCAGTTCTTTCAATAAATCTCTTTTAAAATGCGTATTGGTAATTTTCCAATCGGATAATTTGGTGTCAAAATTGCTAAAACCATCGTGATGACGAGTCGTAACAGTGATGTATTTCATTCCTGCCGCTTTTGCGATACCAACCCATTTTTTAGCATCAAATTCCTGTGGATTAAAAACAGTAAGCAATCTTCCGTATTCTGTTACTTTAATGTTTTGGTTGTTCATAATCCATTCGCCATTGCCCAGAATGCTATAGGGACCGAAGTGAACAAACATTCCAAATTTATCGTCCTGAAATTCTTTCCTGTTTTTCAGATTTCCTTCAGTGGGGGTGTAGTTTTGTGCAACAATTGTTGTCCAGCTCATCGAGAAAAACAACAGCCAAAGTGTGATTCTTTTCATGTTTTTTGAAGTTTGGTGGTTTAATGGTAAAAAATTACTACTAAAAAAACAGAGTTAAACAAAGACTTAGAATCATGACAATTTAAAAATGGTAGCTTTAAAAGTTGTAATTCCTTGTTTTTGATTAATTTAAGTTTTTAAAATTTAAATATAGAAAGACTTCTTTGGCGAGAGTAAGTCAATATTATCTAAGTTTAATTATCAATTACCTTTCCCCAATCAAAAAACCTGAAACATTCCAAGCACTGCTACTAGTCCCTTCCGGTTTACCCATTGGGATAACTACACGAATTGTATGTTTTCCCGGCGACAGATTTCCTAAATCTATTAAGTTTGGGTTAGTTGTTGTTCCCGGACACCAATTAGAGCGGCTTAAATCTGATGAGGATAAACCATTGCCAAAATTGCCCGAAGCGGGATTGCTCAATCGGTAAGAACCACAATCGGTACGCCACGGAGTGAATCCAAATACTTCTTTGCCATCAATAAAAATGGTATTCTTTTTCTGTAAAAATTCATCGCCGTTTTCCCAGCCCCCATGACCTGTTGTGGTATAACTCAGTTTGAAATTTTTATAGCCCTGTGGAACTTCAAATGACATTTCAAGCCCTTTTTCGTTATCAAACATCGTTGCATAATCTTGTCCTGCCATTTCCATTACATTAAGGGTATTGAATAATGGTAAAATAAAATCGCCTTTTTTGTTGTTGTCTTCGCCTTCATGAATCGAAATATTCAAGCTTGCTTTGTGTCCGCCCTTGTCATAATTGCCAATAAACATTCCGATATAAACTTCCTGATTACTCAGTTTAGGTTGCAAGAGTGAAATGTCCTGACGATAAAAAACGCTGTCCTGCCAAACTTTGTTTTTGAGCTGTAGGTAGTTAAAATGCTTCACACCAAAAGGAGTGAAAAAACGCATTAATTCCAGCAAAGGGGTGTAGTCGTCTGTTGCTACGACACCCTGATATTTTTTACCGTTTCCGTTGTCATAAACAGGTAATGTTTTAACTCCGGTTTTTAATCCGTCAAGGAAGGAACTTTTTTTATCCATTGGAATCATAAAAACCGAACCTGTTCTGTCATAAGCATCTCCATTAGACTGCTGAGTAACATCTGCAAAAATGGCGCTTCCGTTTTTTATTTCAGGAAACTTTACTTTTCGAACAATAATAGTACCGTTTGCAAATCTCAAAATACTGTCATTTGATTTCGAATCAGATGAAAAGTTAATTTGCTCTTTGTTGAAAACGGCAATGTTTGTAAAACGGCTTTTCCACAATAAATCTTTATAAGTCAATTGATCAACAGTTGGTACAGCAGGTATTTTTAAAACAGCAGGAACAGTTTTCAGAACCTCAATTTTGGATGCCGAAACAATAGAATTACCGTTGCGATTTGTTTCCAGAACCAAACCTAAATCCTGTCCGAGAACGCTTGGTCCACCTTTCAGTCCCAATTCAGTGGTATACCAAATCTCGATTTTATTTGAGTTTACAGAGGTTGTTGCTTTTTTGCAGGTATAATTCAGGATTTTTTTGGTTTCATTGCTCAACTCAAATTTTTGGCTTGCCAAAGCTTGAGTATCCTGACTAAGAATAGATTGATTGGCTTTCAGTTGTGCCGATTGCAAAATCGTTTTAGTATTAAAAGCTACAAAAGTCTGTTCGAAAGGCCAATCTGCTTTTTGCTGAGTAATTTTATCAGAGGTTATTAAACTCAATTCTTTAGAAGTAAACAAAAGTACAGCATCCTGGTTTTCGATACTTTTTCCATTGTAACTTCTTTCATAAGTAACTTTGATTGCCTTTGGTGTTTTCTGTGCAAAAGTCGAAGAGATTATGCAAAAGGCTAAGCATACAAAAAGTTTTTTTTTCATGTTTTGGTAAGTGTGGTTTATCAGTCCTTAAAAGTTTAATTTTGGAGGGACTGAGAGGTTAGTTATGAAAAATTTTAAAAAACGAATTAATTTACTAAATCGATTTTGTAAAAAGCAAATGTAGAAAAAATAACTGTAAATTTGAAAATGTTGTACCGCAATAAAGTATTGGAGATTAAAAGAGTAATTAACTCAAATTGCTAGTTGAATAGTAATGTATATTGTAAAATGTATACTGTAAAATGTGAAAAATAATACGTTTTGTTTTATTGATTACTATCTTACTTTATACGAACATATAATTGTATCAGATCACTGAAATACAGTAACAATTTATCTAAATTTCAGCACTTAGCCCAAAGGCAAGAAAATCTGTTAATTAAAATTAAAACATGTACTCTTTCAGACTAGCATATCACATTTTACAGCATACATTTTACAATTAGTAACTAGTAACATGAATTAATTATTGTTTATTTATAAAAAGGACTGTTTTTAGAATTTTGCGAAAGGTAATTGATGATTAGATTTAGATAATATCGAATTACATTATCAACAGAAGTAAGTCTATATTTAAATTTCTGAAAGTACCTGGTGGCTGTACTTATTTTCTATTTTTCTATGTGGTAAATATAATTTCCAGCAATTGCAGATAACGGGTCGTTTATTAATTTAAATATCTTACTAATGAATGGTTTAAAAACTTACCAATTTCTACTGTTTTTTTGTTTTTGTATAGGGATTGCAAGCGCACAGGAAAAAGGATTTCCGTATAAAAATCAGAATTTATCAATTGATAAAAGAGTAACCGATCTCTTAAAACAATTGACAACCGAAGAGAAAATTTCTTTGTTGGGATTCGAAAGCAAAGCTGTAAAACGATTAGATATTCCGCAGTACAATTGGTGGAACGAATCGCTGCATGGAGTGGCCAGGGCCGGAAAGGCAACTGTTTTTCCACAAGCATTAGGAATGGCAGCTTCTTTTAATGATAATTTATTGAATGAGGTTGCAAACGCCATTTCAACAGAAGCCAGAGCTAAAAATAATATGGCTGTGGCCAAAGACCGTCGTTTACAATATATGGGATTGAATTTTTGGTCACCAAACATTAATATTTTCAGAGACCCGCGTTGGGGAAGAGGGCAGGAAACCTATGGTGAAGACCCTTTTTTGACCGGAAAAATGGGAGCTGCTTATGTAAAAGGTTTACAGGGAACACACCCGAAATACATGAAAACAGCAGCTTGTGCCAAACATTTTGCGGTACATAGCGGACCTGAAAAAAACAGACATTCTATTGATGTGATTGTGGATGAAAAAGATTTGAGAGAAACGTATTTATACGCTTTTAAAAAACTGGTCGATGCAAAAGTAGAAACCGTGATGTGTGCTTATAATCGGGTAAACTCCGAGCCTTGTTGTACCGGTAAAACTTTATTAAAAGATATTTTGCGAAACGAATGGAAATTTGGCGGTCATGTTGTTACCGATTGTTGGGCATTGCAGGATATTTACGACAGCCATAAAACTTTACCCAACAGTGTAACGGTTGCAGCAGCGGCAATAAAAGCAGGAGTAAATATGGATTGCAGCGGATTACTGCAAAAAGATGCTATTACTGCTTTGAATCAAAAATTAATTACTACAAAAGATATTGATAATGCATTAGCACCAACATTGCGTACCCAATTTAAATTAGGATTTTACGACAAGGCAGAAGATAATCCGTATCGGAAATATGGAATAGACAGCATTGCAAATACGTATCACAAAAATCTAAGCCGAAAAATGGCAGAACAAAGTATGGTTTTGTTAAAGAATGCCGAAATAGGCGAAATGAAAACAAAACTGCTTCCATTGAAAAAAGAAGATTACAAAGCAATGGTTGTTGTAGGGCCAAATGCAGCTTCGCTGGATGCACTATTAGGAAATTATCACGGAATCACGGACAAAGCCGTAAATTTTGTTGAAGGAATTGCAGGAGCTGTCGATCCTGATACGCGTGTAGAATACGATATGGGTTGTGATTTTACAGATACAGTAAATTTTGGTGGTGTTTGGGCGGCTTCGATGGCCGATTTGACCATTGCAGTAATTGGTTTCACTCCGGTTTATGAAGGGGAAGAAGGCGATGCTTTTCTTGCAGACGGTAAAGGCGATCGAAAAAACATGGATTTACCGGCCTCCCATATTGCCTACATCAAAGCGCTTCGCAAAGGAACTAAATCACCATTGGTAGCTGTAGTGACGGGAGGAAGTGCAGTTGATATTTCGGCAATTGAGCCTTATGTCGATGCAATTGTTTTTGCCTGGTATCCGGGAGAACAGGGCGGGACAGCTTTGGCGAATCTTCTTTTTGGTAAAGTTTCTCCATCCGGACATTTACCCGTTAGCTTTTACAAATCTTTCGGTGATTTACCGGATTATAACAGTTATGCCATGGCGGGCAGAACCTATCGTTATTTTGATAAAGAGGTACAATATCCGTTTGGTTTCGGGTTAAGTTACTCGACTTTTGCATACAATTGGGTTCAAAAACCTGAGAATGTTAAAACTACTTCAGATAAAATTTCGATGCAAATCAAAATTGATAATACAGGAAATTATGATGCCGATGAAGTGGCTCAGGTGTATATAGAATATCCGAACGTTGATAGAATGCCGTTGAAAGAATTGAAAGCTTTTAAACGGGTATCAATCTCTAAAGGAAATTCTCAAATCGTTACATTGGAAATTCCATTGCAGGAACTTCAGAAATGGGATGATACTAAGAAACAATTCAAAATCTACGAAGGAAAATACAACATAAAAATAGGTTCGAATTCGAGAGATATATCATTACAAACGAGTTTTGAAATTGTGAAGTAGTAGAGAATTAGTACAGTAGAAAATTTTTTCTCGCAGATTTTGCGGATTTTTTTTCTGATAATTATTTGCATTGGAGGTTATTTAAACATATTAGATGAAAGAAATACGTTTCTAGGTGTTTAAATAAGAGCCTGACATCAAAAAAAAGTAAAATAAAATCTGCAAAATCTGCGTGAGAAAGCATTAAATACATATGTAATAGAATAAATACGATGAATAAAAATTTTAAATCAGCATTTTTTGCAATTTTAGGACTTTGCTGCCTACAAGTGGAAAGTCAGACAACTAAACAAAATCTAACACAATATGTAGATCCGTTTATTGGTACGGGATTTCATGGGCATGTTTTTATGGGAGCAAATGTTCCTTTTGGGGCAGTTCAGTTAGGACCGGTCAATATTTCGCAAGGCTGGGATTGGTGTTCGGGGTATCATTATTCTGATCCTACAATTATTGGATTTTCACACACCCATTTAAGCGGAACGGGAATTGGTGATCTTGGTGACTTGCTTTTTATGCCCGCAGTTGGTAAAATCAGTTTGAAAAAAGGAACAGCCAAAGACATGGACAACGGTTATATCTCCAGTTTTGATCATAAAGATGAGGTAGCAAAACCGGGTTATTACTCTGTTATTTTAAAGAAAAACGGAATCAAAGCTGAAATGACAGCCTCAGAAAGAGTTGGTTTTCAAAAATATACTTTTCCGGCTTCAGATCAATCTCATATCGTTTTAGATCTGGTAGAAGGAATTGGCTGGGACAAAGCCGTGGATACCTACATCAGAGTTAAAAATGATACTTTGATTGAAGGCTATCGCTTCTCGAAAGGCTGGGCGTCGGATCAACGAATTTATTTTGCAGCCATTTTGTCAAAACCGGCTAAAAAAATCCAATTGTACAACAATACAAGGGAGATGATCAATAAAGTGGTTTTGGGTGACAGTGCCAAGGCAGTATTTCAGTTCTCGACTTTAAAAGACGAAGTAATTAAAATTAAAGTGGGTATCTCGGCAGTAAGTACAGAAAACGCTTTGATGAACATTAAAAAAGAAGTTGCCGACTGGAACTTTGAGAAAGTTGCTCTTCAGGCGGATGAAAAATGGAATAAAGAGTTGAATAAAATACAGGCGAAATCGAAGGATATAGCCAAAATGAGAACATTCTACACTGCTTTATACCACACTATGATTGCACCGTCAACTTATAATGACAGCAATGGAGATTATTATGGTTCTGACAAACAAGTGCACAGAGCGGCAGGATTTACCAATTTAACCACATTTTCATTGTGGGATACGTATAGAGGAGCAAATCCGCTGCTTACGTTAACCCAAACGGATAGAGTTTCGGATATTGTCAATTCGATGTTGGCTATTTATAAAGAAACAGGCCATCTTCCTGTTTGGCATTTAATGGGGAATGAAACCTATTGCATGCCCGGAAACAGTGCCATTCAGATTGTTGTTGATGCCTATTTAAAAGGAATCAAAGGAATTGACGGAGAATTAGCATTCGAAGCGGTAAAAGCAACGGCAATGCAAGACGACCGCGGATTGAATTTCGTAAAAAAAATAGGCTACATTCCCGCAGATAGTTTGAAAGAATCTGTAGCGATTGGAATGGAATATGCTATTTCGGACGGAGCGATTGCCATGATGGCAAAAAAAATGGGTAAAACAGAGGATTATACTTATTTCAGTAACCGATCAAAAGCGTATAAAAAGTACTATGATCCTTCGGCCACTTTTGTACGTGGAAAAGTAAGTGATACGCAATGGAGAACTCCCTTTGATCCGTTTAAATCGGCACATATGAAAGATGATTTTGCCGAAGGAAACGCATGGCAATATACGTGGCTGGTACCACATGATGTAGAGGGGCTAATTACAATGTTGGGCGGAGAAAAAGTATTCACAAAAAAACTGGATACTTTGTTTACAATCACCGGAGATATGGGAGCGGAAGCTTCAAGCGATATCACTGGTCTAATCGGGCAGTATGCACACGGAAACGAGCCGAGCCATCATATTACTTATCTCTATAATTTTGTTGGTCAGCCTTGGAAAACAGCCGAAAAAGTACGTTACATTGTTGATCATTTATACAGTGATAAACCGGATGGTTTGTGCGGAAATGAAGATGTTGGGCAAATGTCGGCCTGGTATATTTGGAGTGCAATGGGAATGTATTCTGTAAACCCATTCAACGGAATTTATGTTTTCGGAAGCCCAACTATGGACGAATCCGTACTGAATTTGGCTGATGGGAAAAGCTTTACTGTAAAAGCAATAAACAATAATTCGAAGAATATTTATATTCAAAAAGCGACTTTAAACGGAAAACCTTATACGCAAAGTTATATGCTTCATTCTGACATTATGAAAGGCGGTGAATTAATTTTTACCATGGGAGCGAAACCTTCTAAAACCTGGGGAGTTTCTGCAAAAGACAGACCGTATTCCGTAAAATAATTTTTCACCGGACAGTTTTTTAAAACTTGTCCGGTTTAAATATATCAACTACAAAATGAAAAGAAGAGAATTGTTAAAATATATTGGTTTAACTGCCGGTACTGTAGCCCTGAGTGGTTCAACTTCTATTATTTCTGCAGCAGAGAAAAGCGTAAAATCTAAAAGAGTTTTGCGAATTGCACATATTACCGACGTTCATATTCGACCGGAAGAAAATGCACCGGATCGGTTTGAAAAATGTTTAGAAGAAATTAAGAAACACAAAGTAGATTTTTTTCTAAATGGCGGAGATTCGATTTTTGCGGCAGATTATGACCATATTACCCGTGAACGAGTTAATGAACTCTGGCAGATTTGGAACCATACAACCAAAGGAATCAGCGGGTTTGAATTACACAGCTGCCTCGGAAATCATGATATGTGGTGGGCAGCGCCAAACAAACAAGATGTTATGTACGGGAAAGACTATGTTGTAAAGCAATTAGGAATTCCAAACCGCTATTATAGTTTTGATAAAAAAGGATGGCACTTTGTAGTATTAGACAGTAATAATGAAGGAGGTTCATTAGATGAGGAGCAACGTTTGTGGTTGGAGAAAGACTTGCAAAGTATTCCTGTTGGCACTCCCATTATGTGTATGAGTCATTTTCCTATTCTTGCTGTATGCACGCATGTTGACGGAGGAAATCATACCGATTCTAAATACATCAGTGACCTTTTTTACAAACATAAAGACAAAAAAATCACTTGTTTGAGCGGACACATTCATCTATTGGACGAAGCAGTTTACAACAATGTACATTATTACTGCAATGGCGCTTTGAGCGGTTTTTGGTGGGAGCTGGGAGACAAAGACTCAGCAGGAAAATCCTATTACAAACAAACGCCTCCGGGTTACGCTATTATAGATCTGTTTGAAGACGGATCTGTTGTAAACCAATACTTTCCACATTCTTTTTAAATGTACTTTTTTTTGGTTTAAAATTATCGCAATAGACAAGTATTAATTAAACAAGGGTAATTTAAAAAATACAAATCAAGCGACAAGCTATTCGAAAGAAATGAGTTTCTTTTTTAGTACCCTTTATCATGAAGATAGAGTCTATGTGTCAAATAAAATTTCAGGGACTCTTTTTGTTTATAAACCGGACAGGTTTCAAAAACCTGTCCGGTTTAATTTACTTTCCACATTCTTTTTAAATACACCTCTTTGTTTAAAATTATCACAATTGACAATTAATAATTAAACAAGGGTAATATTGAATTAATAATTATACTTTAAGTATTCTACTTTTATAATTGTAAATAAGCATAATTTTAATAAAAAGCATATGGCATTACTAACGCAGTTGGGTATTCAAAAAGAGACTGATACTAAGGAAAATAAGAAATGGCTTTTTCCTTTTATATTGGTGACCAGTTTATTCTTTTTCTGGGGTTTTGTACACAATCTGGATCCGATACTAATTCCACATTTAAGAAAAGCGTTTAATCTTACAGATTTAGAATCATCTCTAATAGACTCTTCAGTCTTTATTGCCTATTTTGTTATGGCATTGCCTGCTGGCTTTATCATGCGAAAATACGGTTATAAGTCAGGTATTATGATGGGGTTGATTCTATTTGGCATGGGGTCTATTTTGTTTGTTCCGGCCGCCAATTCGCTGCAATACGTTTACTTTTTGGGTGCTTTGTTTGTGATCGCCTGTGGACTTACCTTTTTGGAAACAGCAGCCAATCCGTATGTAACCATATTGGGGCCGGCAGAAACGGCAACCAAAAGACTAAATTTTTCGCAATCGTTTAATGGATTAGCTGCTTTTATTGCTCCGGCCTACATTGGTCCAATGATCTTATCGGATAAAAATCTGACTCAGGCTCAAATTAATGCTATGGCGCCTACAGAATTACATGCTTATGTTTTAGAAGAAGCGGCAAGTGTAAAAATGCCATACTTAGTTTTAGGACTAATTATTCTGGCGGTAGCGGTTTTGTTTTATTTTACCAATATGCCCGATGTAAAAGACGAAGATAAAGAGGGAGCAGATGGAGCAAGTTTTACAGGAGCCCTAAAATCAAAACGGTTACGCTGGGGAATTTTAGCTCAGTTCTTTTACGTAGGAGCACAGGTTTGTGTGGGAAGCTTTTTTATAAAAATGGCGACTACCTCTGCCGGACTTGCTGAAGATGTTGCAGCCAAATATTTAGGATTTTTCGGTTTGGCTTTTATGCTTGGACGTTTTGCCGGAACATTCTTTATGCAATACATACAACCAAGAAAATTATTAATCATCTATGCCATTATTAATATACTGCTATCGATCTTGGCTATAGTTGGTACCGGAATGTTGGTAGTTTATACTTTAATAGCGATAGCCTTTTTTATGAGTATCATGTTTCCAACTATTTTCTCAATGGGAATTGACGGACTTGAACATAACACAAAAATTGGTTCTTCTTTAATTGTAATGTCAATTGTTGGCGGAGCATTGCTTCCCCCGGTTTTAGGATTGATTTCAGATCGCACAGGAAGCATTCAGTACGGTTACATTGTTCCGCTGATCTGTTTCTCAGTAATACTATTGTTTGCATTTAATGCACATCAAACAAATAAAGCATAAATTCTATTTACATACTATGTTAGATAACGGAAGTAAACGATTGGTCATAAAAATGCACCCGGATGATAATGTACTGGTGGCTTTAACAGATTTGACCAAAGGAGAAAGTATAATTTTTGAGAATGAAACTTATATACTGCAAGACACAATCAAAGCAAAGCATAAATTTTATACGACCAACTTGAGAGAAGGAGATGAAATTATTATGTATGGCGTTTTGGTTGGAAAAGTACAATATAATGTTGCAAAAGGAAGTCTGATGACGACAGAAAATCTCAAACATGCTGCTGAACCTTACAAATATCGTGATATAGATTTTGAATGGAAAGCGCCAGATGTTTCAAAATATAAAGACAGAACTTTTAACGGATATAAACGAAATGACGGTCGCGTAGGAACTGCAAATTATTGGCTATTTGTACCGACTGTATTTTGTGAAAATCGAAATCTCGATGTAATACGCGAGGCTTTGCATAATGAATTGGGATATTCTGTAAGTGATAAGTATACGCAATATACCCATGCTTTGCTTGAAGCCTATAAAAACGGAAGAAGCCTCGATGCAATTGATGTGCAACTGACTCCGGATCCCTACACTAACAAAGTTTTTAAAAATGTAGACGGGATAAAATTTTTAAATCATCAGGGAGGCTGTGGAGGTACGCGACAAGATTCGGCTACATTAAGTGCCTTATTGGCGTCTTACGCAAATCATCCAAATGTTGCCGGAATAACAGTTCTAAGTTTGGGGTGCCAACATTTACAAGTGCAAAATTTTACAAACGATGTCAAAAAGCAAAACCCACATTTTGATAAACCGTTGTACATTTTTGAACAGCAGCAATCTAAAAGTGAAGAGCAATTAATTGCCGATGCTATTAAAAAAACATTCGAAGGATTAATTGAAATAAATAAACGACAACGAACTCCGGCGCCTTTGAGCGAATTGTGTTTAGGAGTTAAATGTGGAGGAAGTGATGGTTTTAGTGGTGTTTCGGCAAATCCGGCAGTTGGTTATACGTCAGATTTGTTGGTGGCTTTAGGAGGTAAAGTATTATTAGCAGAATTTCCGGAATTGTGTGGAGTCGAACAAAATCTTATCGATCGTTGTACATCAGAAGAAACGGCAAAAAAGTTCATTGATTTAATGCAGTCCTATGATGCATTGGCACATAAAGTAGGTTCGGGATTTCATATGAATCCTTCGCCCGGAAACATTAAAGACGGTTTAATAACAGATGCCATAAAAAGTGCCGGTGCAGCAAAAAAAGGGGGAACGGCTCCTGTTATCGATGTGTTAGATTACACAGAACAAGCTGTAAAAGCAGGTTTAAGTTTAGTTTGTACACCGGGAAACGATGTAGAAGCAACAACCGGAAAAGCAGCATCCGGAGCCACATTAATATTATTTACCACAGGGTTGGGAACGCCAACAGGAAATCCGGTTTGTCCTGTAATCAAAGTAGCTACAAATTCGGTTTTGGCTAAAAAAATGAGCGACATTATAGATATTGATTGTGGTCCGATTATAAGCGGCGAAAAAACCATTGAAGAAATGGGCGAAGATATACTGGAATATTGCATCAAAGCAGCCAGCGGCGAGATTATTCCAAAAGCAGTATTGTTAAACCAGGATGATTTTATTCCGTGGAAACGTGGCGTTTCTTTATAGAAAGAAAAATCTTTGGAGTTAAAAATGGAACAAAAAAGTATAAATCAAATTGTTTGGGTAAAAAAAGCTAACACATAGTAACATAGATTCTTTCTGGTTGATAAAGAATACAAAAAAGAAACACATTTCCTTCACATAGCAAGCTATGTGTATTATAAATAAGTGAAATGCCTTTTTAAAGCATTCAAAAGCTATGTCTCTATGTGTTAAATTAATTAAGCCCAACGAGTAAAATAGTAAATAATTTATGTTTTCACTACAAAACAAAAAAGCAGTTGTTACCGGAGGCGGGAGCGGGATTGGCAAAGCCATTTCGGTTTTGTTTGCAAAGCAGGGAGCCGAAGTTCATATTGTCGACTTAACAGAAGAAAGTGCCCAAACAGCGGTTGATGAAATAAAAGCAAGTGGAGGGAAAGTATTTTCGCATGCCTGTAATGTTGCGAATCAACAAGAAGTAATAGCAACATTTGAGAAAATTGGTAATATCAATATTTTGGTAAACAACGCCGGAATTGCTCACGTAGGTAAAGTAGATACTACTCCCGAAGCTGATTTTGACAGAATTATGAGCGTAAATGTAAAAGGAGTATACAATTGTTTACATGCTGCGGTACCTCAGTTTAGAAATTCCGGTGGAGGTGTAATCGTAAATATGGCTTCTATTGCAGCATGGGTAGGCATCTCGGATCGGTTTGCTTATTCTACTGCCAAAGGGGCTGTAATGGCAATGACCTTGTCGGTAGCGAGAGATTATATGAGCGAAAATATTCGTTGTAATTCGATTTCGCCGGCACGCGTGCATACTCCATTTGTAGATGGATTTATTGCCAAAAATTATCCGGGTCAGGAAGCTGAAATGTTCGAAAAATTATCCAAATCACAGCCTATCGGACGTATGGCAAAACCAGATGAGGTGGCAGCCCTGGCTTTGTTTTTATGCAGTGATGAATCCGGTTTTGTTACCGGTTGTGATTATCCTATTGATGGAGGTTTTATAAAATTAAACAACTAAGTTACAATGAAGGTCGCCTTATTTATACCCTGCTATATAGATCAGTTTTACCCCAATGTGGGTATTGCGACTTTGCAATTATTAGAAAAGCTGGGTTGTGAGGTTACTTTTCCTTTAGAACAAACCTGTTGCGGTCAGCCAATGGCCAATAGTGGTTTTGCAAATTTGAGTAAAGGTTGTGATCAGAATTTTGTTAAGAATTTTAAAGGATTTGATTATATCGTGGCTCCGTCAGGAAGTTGTGTTTTACATATAAAAGAGCATTTGCAAGATGTAGAACATCCGGAAGTGGCAGTACAGATTCGTAACGCTGTCTATGAACTTACCGAATTTTTAACCGATGTTCTGAAAGTAGAAACTATTAATGCCAATTTTCCCTTTAAAGTCGGATTGCACAATAGCTGTCATGGACAAAGAGGATTACATCTTTCGTCAATGTCAGAAAGAATGCTGCCAGAATTTTCTAAACCCGAGCAATTACTCAATATGGTAAAAGGCATTAGGTTGAGCAAACCAAAACGGAGTGATGAATGTTGTGGTTTTGGAGGTACTTTCTGTGTATTTGAAGAAGCGGTGAGTGTAAAAATGGGCAAAGACAGGGTAAATGAACACCAGGATAATGAGGTAGATTATATCACTGGTGGAGATGCCAGTTGTCTGATGCATTTGGAAGGAATATTAAAGCGACAAGGAAGTAAGACAAAAACGATTCATATTGCTGAGATATTGAATGGTTTTTTATAAAAAATAAAGTAAACGAGTTGGTTTTAGTTGATTTTTTTTAACACATAGGAACATAGATTTTAGTTGATGAGAAAAGGATAGTAAAAAGAAACCCATTTCTTTCACATAGCAAACTATGTGTATAGGAAATAAGTGGAACTTCTGTTTTAAAGTTGCAAATGTTATGTTTCTATGTGTTTGAAAAATGAAGTTTTATAAATGGCAATTAGTGACTAATAAGAGATAGAATAGATGAGTTGGTTTTAGTTGGAGTTTTTTTTAGACACATAGAGATATAGATTCAAATTGGTGAAAAAGGATGTTTTAAGGGGAACACATTTCTTTCGCATGTTATAAACTATGTGTATTGCAAATAAGTGAAACACCTTTTTTAAGAATTCAAAATCTATGTTTCTATGTGTTAAAAAAAATTGCACCAATGAAGAGCAGTATATGAAAAATGAAGTTTTATAAATGGTAACTAATAAGAGATAGAATAGATGAGTTGGTTTTAGTTGATGTTTTTTTAAGACACATAGAGATATGGATTCTAATTGGTAAAAAAGGATGTTTAAGGGGAACACATTTCTTTCGCATGGTATAAACTATGTGTATTGCAAATAAGTGAAACGCCTTTTTTAAGAATTCAAAATCTATGTTTCTATGTGTTAAAAAAAAATGCGCCAATGAAGAGCAGTATAAAAAGTAAAGTATGACGGTAAAACACGCTGCATTAGCGGAAAAGTTTATAGCAGACGAGCCAAGAACCAATTGGCACGACGAAACCTTATGGTTTGTTCGTGAAAAAAGGGATAAGGCGGCGTTTGGTTTACCGGAATGGGAACAATTGAGAGAGTGGGGATCGCAGATCAAAAATGCAACACTTTCTAATCTCTCCAATTATTTAAAAGAATTTGAAGAAAAAGCGAAAGCCAATGGTGTAAAAGTGCATTGGGCTGCAGATGCCAAAGAACACAATGAGATCGTTCATAGAATCATCAAAGAACACGGTATTCAGAAAATTGTGAAGAGCAAGAGTATGTTAACCGAAGAATGTCATTTGAACGAATATTTACAACATAATGGTGTAGAAGTAGTTGATACTGACTTAGGAGAACGTATTGTTCAATTTCGAAAAGAACCTCCAAGTCATATAGTGTTGCCCGCCATTCACTTAAAAAAAGAAGACGTAAGTGCTACTTTCCATGAGCATTTGCAAACCGAAAAAGGAAATAACGATCCGCAATATTTAACCGAGGCAGCGAGGCAGCATTTGCGCAATAAGTTTGTAGAATCGCAACTGGCAATTACCGGAGTTAATTTTGCGATTGCAGAGACCGGAGGTTTTGTTGTTTGTACCAATGAAGGAAATGCCGATATGGGAGCGCACACGGCTGCTGTACATATTGCCTGTATGGGTTTCGAAAAAATAATTCCAAAAGCAGAACATTTAGCTGTGTTTTTGAGATTATTGGCCAGAAGTGCTACAGGTCAGCCTATAACAACTTACTCGAGTCATTTTCACAAACCGAGACCCAATCAGGAAATGCATATTGTGATTGTAGATAATGGACGCAGCAAACAATTAGGAAGAGAAGATTTTAGAAATTCCTTAAAATGTATTCGTTGTGCAGCTTGTTTTAATACCTGTCCGGTGTATCGCAGAAGTGGCGGACATAGCTATCATACTGCTGTTGCAGGGCCTATTGGCTCTATTTTAAATCCAAATTTAGACAGGAAAGCCAATGCCGATTTGCCTTTTGCTTCCACTTTATGCGGCAGTTGTACTAACGTTTGTCCTGTAAAAATTAATATTCATGAACAATTATGGAAATGGAGACAAGTAATTGTTGCGGAAGGTTATGTTACGGCGAGCAAAAAATTAAGCATGAAAGGAATGAATTTCCTGTTCTCGAATCCTAAAATCTATCGTCTGCTGGGCAAAATAGGGAGGAAGAGTATGCAGTTATTTCCTTTTGTGGTAAACAATAAATTAAATGTTTGGTTCAAACAAAGAGAAATGCCTGTTGCTCCAAAGGAATCTTTTAGAGATTGGTATTTAAAAAATAATAAAAGCCAAAATTAAAATAACAGCTAATAAAAAAATGAGTGCAAGAGACTACATATTGAGTGCCATAGCAATGAATCAGCCTGAATTTGTTGAGATTCCTGTTATTGATAGCAGTGTTGTGATTCAGTATGACGATGTCTATGCGCAGTTTAAATTAGTTTTAGAAAGTATTGGCGGTAGGGCGGTATTGATCTCAGATATTACAGAATTGCAAGAACAATTAACTACCGATAGATTGAACGGGAGTTTTGTAGTAAATACAATTTCTGCAATTGGAGATGTAGACGAACAGGTCAGTTCTTTATCAGCATTTGAACTGGAAAAAGTGGAGAAAGCCTATGTTAAAGGAACAATTGGAGTAGCAGAAAATGGTGCTGTTTGGGTTTATGAAAGTCAAATGATTAACAGACTTATTCCTTTTATATGTCAGCATTTGGTTTTAGTACTAGAGAAAAAAGACATAGTTGATACTTTACATCAGGCCTACGAAAGAGTAGAGGTTTCAAAAGAAGGATTTGGTGTTTTTATTGCGGGACCATCTAAAACAGCCGATATCGAACAATCATTAGTAATAGGAGCTCACGGAGCAAGAAGTGCTGTGATTTATGTAATTGAATAAAGGACAAAATAATTATTTAAAACCCGTTGGGTGTAATTATTTTTTTAACACATAGGAATATAGATTTTGAAAACAAAAAAAGACGTTTCACTTATAAATCTTTTAAATCAGTGAAATCTGTGGCTATTTTTTCTGCCACAGATTAGAAGGATTAAAATGATTATTTCTAAGTTTTAAAAATAATTCGTGAAAATTCGTGCCATTGCTTCGCCTGTTCGCTATCGATCGAGTTGTGGCAAGCTTTGTTTTTAACCTGAACTGGATCTGAGTGGTCATTTAAAGAAGCAAGAAGAAGTATAATATATTAAATTAAGAATAAAATGAAATTAATACGATTTGGAGAAGCCGGCAAAGAAAAACCGGGTATTTTAATAGAGGAAAAAAGATTTGATGTATCTTCAATAGTAACAGATTATAACGAAACATTCTTTGAAGAAAACGGATTAGAGAAACTAAGAAAAGCATTAGAAAGTAATCCGGTGTTACCGGAAGTAGATACAAAGGTACGTTTAGGTTCTCCGGTTGCAAGGCCTTCAAAAATAATTTGCATCGGTTTAAACTATGTAGACCATTGTTTAGAAACCAATGCGCCAATTCCGGCTGAGCCCATTATCTTTTTTAAATCAACTACGGCATTGTGCGGACCAAATGATAATTTGATTATTCCAAAGAACAGCGAAAAAACCGATTGGGAAATTGAATTGGCTTTTGTAGTAGGAAAAAAAGCAAGTTATGTTGAAGAAGCTGAGGCATTAGATTATGTTGCTGGTTATGCTTTGCTTAATGATTACAGCGAAAGAGCTTTTCAAATCGAACGTGGAGGCCAATGGGCCAAAGGAAAAGGAAGCGATACATTCGCCCCGCTGGGACCCTTTCTGGCAACTCAGGACGAAATTGCAGATGTGAATAATATACCGATGTGGTTAACCGTAAACGGTAAAAAATTCCAGAACAGTAATACCTCAAATCTGGTATTCAAAATTCCATTTTTAGTGCATTATTTAAGTCAGTTTATGACTTTGCTTCCGGGAGATATAATTAGTACCGGAACTCCTCCGGGGGTAGGTTTAGGAATTAAACCGGAGCCCATTTACATCAAAGCCGGAGATATAATCGAATTAGGAATGGATGGTTTAGGAAGCAGCAAACAATTGGCTGTAGCTTATACAAAATAGAATGATATAATCTGTTGGATGTTAACCTACATTGGACAGAATTTAGAGTTTTAACAATAATTAATTAAATAATAAATAGGATGAAATCATTTTTCTTTTCGCTTCTTTTATGCAGTACATTGTCGTTTGCACAGGAAGTAAATATCATTCCGCAGCCGGTGAAAGTTGTTAAAAATGCGGGGAATTTTGTGATTAATGCACAAACTAGTTTAGTTGTTACCAGTAAAGAAGATGATGCTTCAGCTGCTTTTTTAAACGGTTATTTGTCCGATTATTACGGATTTGTATTGCCTGTTGCTCAAAAAGCAAGTAAGAACTATATTAAATTAGGAAGCCTTAAAAATATAGGTGGACTTAAAAGCGAAGGCTATAGTTTAATATCAGATAAAAATGGTGTTGAAATTACAGGAAACTCTCCAATAGGAACTTTCTACGGAATACAAACTCTTATTCAATTACTGCCAACAGAAAAAAGCAATACGCTTGCCATTGCAGCTGTAAATGTAAAAGACGAGCCTCGGTTTGCTTATAGAGGAGCTATGTTAGATGTGGGACGTCATTTTTTCTCAGTAGCATTCGTTAAAAAATACATCGATTATTTGGCATTGCATAAATTGAATTATTTTCATTGGCATCTAACCGAAGATCAGGGCTGGAGAATCGAAATTAAAAAATACCCTAAACTTACTGAAATCGGTTCTAAGAGAAACGGAAGCATTATTGGTCATTATCCCGGTAAAGGAAGTGATAATACGCCCGAAGGTGGATTTTACACACAAGAAGAAGTAAAAGAAATCGTAAAATATGCTGCGGATCGTTTTATAACGGTGATTCCGGAGATTGAAATGCCGGGACACAGTGGCGCTGCTATTGCTGCTTATCCTGAGTTGAGTTGTTTTCCTAACGAGAAAACCAATCTTCCTGACACTATGATTTCAGCTAAAAGTAAACAAGAGATGGCCAACGGAAGAAATAAGATCGTTCAGGAAACCTGGGGTGTACATGCCGATATATTTGTTCCTACTGAAAATACGTTTCAATTTCTCGAAGATGTTTTGGATGAGGTAATTGCTTTATTTCCTTCAAAATACATTCATATAGGTGGTGATGAAGCCCCAAAAGACGCTTGGAAAAAAAGTGAATTTTGCCAACAAATGATAAAAGAAAAAGGATTAAAGGACGAGCACGGTCTGCAGAGTTATTTTATTCAACGAATAGAAAAATACGTTAACAATAAAGGTAGAACCATAATAGGTTGGGATGAAATTTTAGAAGGCGGCCTTGCACCCAATGCAATAGTAATGAGCTGGCAAGGAGAAGCCGGTGGAATTGCAGCGGCAAAAGAAAACCATCAGGTGATTATGACTCCGGGAAGCCACGTGTATTTAGATCATTCACAAACTAAAAACGAAAAAGAAGTTACCATTGGTGGTTTTTTACCATTAGAGAGAGTGTACCATTATGAGCCAATTCCTAAGGAGTTAAATGCGCAACAAGCCCAATACGTTATGGGAGCGCAAGGAAATGTCTGGACAGAATATATGGTGAATCCTGCCAAAGTAGAGTATATGATATTCCCGCGTTTGAGTGCCTTAAGCGAAGTATTGTGGTCGCCAAAAGAAAGCAAAAACTGGTCTCAGTTTCAAGCAAAAATTAAAACCATGAAAAAACGCTATACCATATGGGGAGCAAACTATTTTAAAGAGTAGTAATAATAATTCGAAAGGAATAAAAGACAGCTTAATTTGGGCTGTCTTTTGTTTTGTAAGAATAGTGGTTTTTATTGAGCTTAAGTAATGATTTTATTGATGTAGAATTAATTCTATAAAAAAATAAAATAAAGTTTTACATGTAAAATTTTATAAAAATCTGACATTTGGAAAATATAGTTTAATTAGAAAATAATTATGTTTCGCATTCTTTTATATCAGGGCATTGTCGCTCAGTTGATGACCTGAGGCAGCCATCAGTAAAATTTTAAATTATTGTTACTGCAATTTTTGCTATGGTTGGTGTTTTTTTTTGTCTTTTTTATGGAAGCGGGGAAAAGATCAGGTCAAAAGGACTTTATTAAATCCGTTATTGGTTTAGGTTGTTGTAGGTATGGTAAATCTTAATAATTATCTTTTTTCTTCCTCATGCAGATGTTTTTGATTAAAGAAAAGTGTATCAGAGTTTATTCTTCTCTTAACATATAGTTGTGAAAGAGAATAAAAATAACCAGTTTAATTAAATAAAAATGCAATTATATGGAAATATTAAGAGAAAAACAGGGTTTAGAATTGATATTAAAAGATTCAACAGTATTAAAAAGGATGGATCCAAAAACAATAGAAAAGATACTTAAGGAGTCTGAGGCGAAGTTAAAAATGTTAGAAAAGAAACCAAATCTAAGCCTTTACGATAAAGCTTTAGCAAAGAATCTTGATAAACTTGTTATCAAGCTTAAAGTAGCATTGAAGGAGTCTAATAGAGTTGAAAAACAGAATTTAGAATCAGTAAAGATAAACCCGCAGCCAATAAGGATAGATCCGGAAATACAAAGGAAAATTAAGGTTCGTGAGGGTATGTTAAGAGCTGCGAAAAAGCTTGATCACAGAAGTCCTTATCGTCGACAAGATATGGAGCGTATGAATAATGAATTGATCGAGCTTAAAGTTAAAGCTGGATTGAAGCCCAAAGGAGTATACAAAGAGAGAACTTTAAAGTCTTTAATATGGACAAAAAAGGATATTAAAATAGTAGAAAAGGATATAAAAAGGCGTGAGCAGTATATAAAAAGTCCTGAATGTAAGCGTCAACATCCTAAAAGTTATGATGCTTATGTAAAAGTAACTAATACAGATATTGCCAATGCCAGAATTAAAATAAATAAGGACAAGGCTATAATTCAATTGAAAAAGGATAATAAGCTAAATTTTTCGACCAGGATACATAAATTTTTTGGATTTAAAAGTAAATCTGGAGAAGATCATCAGATTGTTGGCGTAAACAAAGAGGATGCTTCAAAAAGGATGAAAAAAGAATTAGTGCAGTCAGAAGCTAAACTTGTTGGGCAGCACTCTAAATTGGTTTCGACACAGTCACGTGTTCAGGAAAATAAAGAAGCTAAGTCTGTCAAATTTGATTTAAGTATGCTAACTAAGCCGTCAGTAGTATCAAAGGAACAATCTGATAATGCAAATAATACACCTATTGGTAAGTACAATGAGGTAAAGAAGGGCAGAGTGGGTTCCAGAATTAATAATGGAGATGCGTGTGAAATACAGTCCATTCTTAACGAAACGGATCCTAAAGGTAAAAAACAAATACGTGATATGAGGAATCTGTTTAAAGAATCACCAGAACGCTCCATTCTAAAAAAAAGAGATACTAAAGATATAAAACAAGGATTACAGATAGAACCTAAAAGTAATGTTCGTTTTAGAACCTAAAAGAGGTGTATTTAAAGAATCTAGTATTTAAAGTTTAATGTATTTTCTATAAACTAAAATATAAGAGCTATAACAATCAGTTAGACGGATCAGTTTTTCGAACCTATAGTCTTGAACTTTTGGGATAGTTTGGGGAACAAAATAAGGGGGTTCATTTATTTTAATTCACATAGTCAGGGTGTACGAGAGCGATATAGTTTTTGTAAGTGTAATCTCTGTCCCTAAGCGATAAGTATTTTTTTTTAGATCTAACAAACATATAGGGCAGAATTGACTTAAAAGAGAGATGAGGCTGTCTAAAAAGTAATTTTTAGGCGGTTCTTTTTTAAAATGTGTTTTTGCTCTTAATTTATGTTTGGTTAAAAAAGGTTATCGGGCAAAAAAGGATTTTGCTCTTCTCTATAAATCTTTTCTACATAAGCCCATATCGTTTTCAACTGCTTCTCGATGCGTTCACGGCTGGTCTTAGCTGACTTTACCCATACAAAAGTATAACGGTTGACATTGGCTTATATCTTTATCCCATCTATATAAAGGTCTTTAAGACTTAGTACACCTGCTTCCTGTAAAAGTAGTACTACCTGAGTAAATATCTGTTTTAACTGCTTGTTCAGGCGTTGCCCGCGGAAGTTATTAATGGTACCGTGGTCTGGCTCGCTCTGTTCGCTAAGCTACATAAGTTAACTACGCTCTTTTTTCTCAAAGATGAAATTTTCAATTTTTTGTAATACCGATATAAAAAAGGCAAATGATGAATCTGTTGTTAAAAGAGAAAAAATCAAAACACTCGCTAGAAAAATTAGAATTCTCAATGATGAAATAATTTGGAATAGTTAAAAAATATTCAATCATGATGAGTTATTCTATTTTTTAAACTGCCTCAACTTTTTGGAGTAAAAATGTATTCTCTTGAAGTGTCAAAGTCCGTAATTTTTATGTAAAAAGTCCGTAATTCCCGGATAAATGTTGTCGTTACTTTTACGTAAAATCAATTATGCTTTGTATTACAATTAATGAAAATGTAATCAATTATTTTAAAGACATATAGATAAAAAACTAATAGTTCAGTGTACTGTTGTAAGGACTATTTATCCTTTTTTGTTGCAGAAACTTATTAATGAATTTGATGGTTACGTATGATCAAACTATAAAAAGCATAACGCTAAAATTAGTTTTGAAATGTAAAATTATATAGAGGGGAACTTGACCCCAATGTATGAAATCAAAAATTTAGCTGATTATAGTTGTTTTTTAATAATCAATGCAAGTTCATTACAATAGTAAAAAAGCAAAAAAGCATCATAATGAATACTTACTGTTTAAAAAGAGATTACTCTTTAAATATACCTCAGCTGTTGTATGGAAGAATGTCTGAGAATTGGCTTTTAAAAGAATTAGGCGATATTCATTGGGAAATGATATCAAAGGGGTTGGGAGCCCCATCAGATGCGATCTTTGATAGTAACGGGGAACGTCTTTATGCCAGTTTCGTAAGAATACAATGGAGTTGTCAAAATAATTTAGGATTAAAACCTTTTGTAGAGAACGATAAAACTGTAATTGAATCGTGTTTAGAGCAGTTTAAAACGAAGATGTTTTTAAGCAACGGAACTGTAAAGAACACTACAAGAGATACTTCTTTGCAAACTTCAATGATTTCAATTTTTTCAGCCAGAAAAAATGATGATAATCAAAATTTAGTTAAAGGCACGCCTATTCAAAAAGACGATTATAAAGTACCATTATTAAAAATTATACCCAAATATGTTAAGGCTTTCTTTAGTGTAAAGAATCAAATTTTTTCTTTGCCTTCTCCTGATGAAGAAACTTCAAACAAACATTATTTTTACGACACAGAGTTTACTATACTCACAGAACCTCTTTTTACCCGAATTTACGAAGTAGAACCTTATGACGATATAAACGGTGTAGGGCTCTTGTATTTTGCTTCTTATCCCAATATTAGCGACAAATGTGAGCGTCATTTTTTTGAAGGGCATATCCTTATCGAAGGAGAAAAGATCAATTGGGCCAGTCATGCTATTTGTATTGCCAGAGACATTCATTACTATGGAAATGCCAATCCGAATGAAAAATTAAGATATCAATTGGATCAGGCCATATTAGAAGATGATTTGACCATTCGATTAACATCATCGTTATACAGAGAAAAAGACGGTCAAATTATTGCCAAGATTTTTACGGTTAAAAAGCTAAATCAAAAAGTAGTTATAGCCAGCGAAATTGATGAAAGGTTAGAGAAAGAAAAAGAGGTTTCAAAAAAGGATATAAGAAGCCCTTTTGTTAAAAATGAAGGAATAGAAATTTCCGGAGAATTTCCCGAAGAACTTGCTGACGGTACCGTAAAAATCTCATCCGAAGAACTTTCTAACACGATTATTGGCTTTTTTAATTCGGTTTATGAAAGTCATGAAGTCAATTTAAATACAGATTTACGCAAATTAGGTGTAGAATCAATTATTTATACAGAATTGTCAGAGTATCTGAATCTGGAGTGTGGATTAAAAACAAATCCAAGTAGATTCTTTGGCTTGTATAGCATTAAAGAAATTATAGCATATTGCTTAGGAAAAACGGCTAAAGAAGAGAAAAAAAGAGAAGAGAAAAGCGAAAATTCCTTTACAGATATTGCTATAATAAGTACTTGTTGCAGATTGCCTGACGCCAATACACCGGAATCATTCTGGAAGAATCTAAAAGAGGGTATTTCATCCATAAAAACGACACCGGAGGACAGATGGGTCTGGCCGGAAGGAACTGAAAATAAATACGAAGGAATAAAACATGCAGGCTACCTAGACGACATTGACAGTTTTGATTCTTTGTTTTTTGAAATTTCGCCCAGAGAAGCACAATTAATGGACCCTCAACAGCGAATGCTTTTGCAGTTGACCTGGGAACTCTTTGAAAATGCAAAACAAAAACCAAGTCAATATAAGAAAAGCAATACCGGAGTATTCATTGGGGTAAGTGGTAGCGATTATGAACGGGTCGTGGCAGAAAACGACCCAACACAAGAGGGAACGGTTACCGGTAATGCGATTGCTCTTTTGGCCAATCGTATTTCTTATTTTTATGATTTTGAAGGACCGAGTATAAGTATTGATACTGCTTGTTCCTCTTCTTTAGTGGCTATTGCCGAAGCAGTAAAAGCATTGAAACAACAACAATGTGATCAGGCAGTAGTAGGCGGAATTCATCTGATGTGCCATCCGGCAAAAAGTATAGCGTACAGCAATGCCAATATGCTTAGCAAAGATGGAAAATGTCACACTTTTGATGCAGAAGCAAACGGATATGTGAGAGGCGAAGGAGCCGTTGTTATGCTTTTAAAACCATTACATAAAGCTCAGGAAGACGGGGATGAGATTCTGGGAGTAATAAAAAGCACAGAAGTCAATCATGGAGGTTACTCCGGAGGAGTTACGGTGCCTAATCCGGCTCAACAACAAAAACTGATTACAAGTGCCTATAAACAAGCTAATATTCCCATAGAAACAGTTAGTTATATCGAAGCGCATGGTACAGGAACTAAACTGGGAGACCCTATTGAAGTTAAAGCGCTTAGAGATGCTTTTGAGCAAATGCGAAAAGATGAATCAGTAACAAACTGGTGTAGCTTAGGGTCTGTAAAAACGAATATCGGACATTTAGAAGCAGCCTCAGGAATAGCCGGTTTACTAAAAGTGCTGTTGTCCATGCAAAACCGATATTTGCCCGCAACATTAAATTTCAGAACATTAAATCCTCATATCGAATTAGATAACAGTCCTTTTAAGATTCAAAAAGAAGGGCAAGAATGGAAATCATCTGCTAACGAGCCTCTTAGAGCGGGCGTTAGTAGTTTTGGAATTGGAGGTACTAATGCTCACGTAGTAGTTGAAGCATATGATCAGAACCTAAAATTAGAGACAGACAACTCTAGTCAATTGTCTGCTTATGTATTTGTATTATCAGCCTTAAATCAGGAAAGTCTGGAAAGATGTGCTCAGGAAATACATCACTGGATACAAAAACAGGAAACAATTCCATTAGCTTCTTTTGCGTACACCTTACAAACAACCAAAGAAGAATTTGCTGAGCGATTAGCATTTACTTATAAAGATCATAGTGATTTACTAAATAAGCTGGGAAGTTTTCTTTTGAAAGAAAAGAAAGCATCACTATTGTATTATTTAGAAAATACGAAGCAATACAAAGATATTCATAAAGAGGAGTCTGTATCTGAACAGTATATAGAGGAGCAAAATTTTGAGGCTCTGGCTATGTTCTGGAGTAAAGGAGGGATTGTAAAATGGGAGCAACTATATGATAAGGGGCAAATTTCAAAAATAGCTTTGCCAACCTATCAATTTGCTAAAAAAAGGTTTTGGATTGGGAAAAAAATTGAAATAAAAGAAAAACTAACCGGTTCAATGAACGATGTTGAAAAGCCTGAAAATGTGACTATTGCCGCTGTTCAGGATAAAACAGTGACAGCTATAGAACCGATTATTGCAGTAGAAAAAATTAAGCTTGTGCCTCTAAATCAGATAGCTGCTGTTGAGAAAGAAGTGCTGTCAGTAGCTCCTTATCAGGGAGAAAATGGGGAAGATACCGAGTTGGTATTGTCTCAAATACTGGGAGATTTATTATATCTGGAACAGGAAGAAATAAGTATAGATCAAACGTTTGTGGCCTTAGGTCTGGATTCTATTTTAGGAGTTGAATTTGTAAAAAGAATAAACAAAACTTTAGGGATCACACTCAATACATCAAAATTGTATAGTTATCCTTCAGTAAAAGAGTTAGCAAATGCACTTAAGATAAATGAATCCGGTATTGATACTAAAAAAGAGAGCTTTACTAAGATCAAGCTTCGGCCGATTGAAAGTTTTGGTGATAAGCTGATAACCAATAAAAAGGGGATTGAAGAGATATCGATTGCCCCTATAAATAAGGATTATGAAAGTGTGTTAAAAGAACTTTTATGTGATTTATTATATGTGACAACGGACGAATTAGAGTCCGAACAAACTTTTGCAGAATTAGGTCTGGACTCTATTTTGGGAGTTGAATTTACCAAGAAAATCAGAAAACAGTGGAATATTGATTTTGCTACGACACAACTGTATAGCCATCCTACTTTAAAAGAGTTAGCAGCATATTTACAAATTGCGGACAATAGTAATCCGGTTTTAATAGCCGTAGAAAGCGATACAGTTTTAGCAAGCAAAGAAAGCGATAAAAACTGCGAAGTAAAAGACCATCCTGTAAGCCAACATGCTACTATTCAGAAGGAATTGTTAACCTTGATATCCGAATTACTGTATTTGGAAGAATCCGAAATAAGTGACACACAAACTTTTGTAACATTAGGATTAGATTCTATTTTGGGAGTAGAATTGGTGAAGAAAATCAATAAAAAATGGCAGCTTTCAATGCCTACATCACAAATTTACAGCTATCCGTGTTTAGTAGAATTAAGCGATTATATAACAGTAAGTCTTGAAGCAACAGAAGCAACAGAAACAAATGAAACAAAAAAATCATTTGTACAAGACGTTGATCAGGAAATCATAAATGCGTTTGAAGAAGGAGAACTAAAAAATATTCTGGCTGCGCTTTTATATTTAGAAAGCGAAGAAGTTTCGACCACAGATACTTTTGTTTCATTGGGTTTAGATTCTATTTTAGGAATAGAATTCGTAAAGAAAATAAACAAAGAATTTGGGATACAATGCGCCACTTCTTTATTATACAGTTATCCAACCGTATCCGATTTGCATGCGTATTTGATTTCGAATTATTCCGTTAAAAATAGCAGACAAGAAGAAGAAAGTAAAACGATTAATTCTTTTTTTGTGCCAGTTGTTATTATCGGTAATATAGAGAAAGAGGGTGAATCTAGTATTGAATATCATTTAAGCGTAACAAATACCCCAAGTTTAAAAGACCACAAAGTATTTAATGAATACATCTTGCCAACAGATGCCTATGTTGAGTTGCTGTACAGTTTTTTTAGAGAGCAATTAGGAAGAAAAAGTATATCACTAAAACAATTGCGTATCTCGGAAGTTTTAATGGCCCAAAAAGATGAGGTGGTTCCGGTCTTACTGAATTTGAAAAAAGTGGGTGAAGGAATAATTCGATTTACAATAGTTAACAAAACAACGCAGAAGGTTTATGTTAGAGGGACTATTGCAGAGGACACTATTTTAATTGGTGATTTAATTGACAGACCTAAGGAATTTGAAACGAAGCTAAATCTGGAAGCTTTAACAGATTGGACTAAGGACATTTTATCTGATAGTTATTTTCAAGTAAGAAAATCTCTTGAGATTAATGGGAAATTTGCGAAAGGAGTTGTTGCTGTCACAAAGCCACAAAATAAAGCTGTTAGTTATGTGTCTCAATGGTTAGATGGGGCATTGTTATTTGCAATACAATATGCCGCAATACAGCAACGTCAGGGAAAAATTGATGGAGTTATGTATTTGCCTTATCGTATTGAAGCTATTCATATACATGCGTTGGCACAAACAGAAGTACACTACGATTGTCATATAATTTGCCATGAAGCAGCTGAGGATATGTTCCTTTTTTCAATAGAAATAACTTCGGATCAGGGTAAATTGATTACTATTAAGAACTTAGAAGTTAGAAAAATTGAGCAGAGACAATTAGCTGTATCGCAAGAAAGAAAAGCAAATGCTGAAGAATCAAAAGAAGATATCGCAAATTCTAATAAACCTATAGCAACTGATGTAGCTATTATCGGAATGTCATGTCGTTTTCCCGGAGCAGAAAACACAATTGAGTTTTGGGATAATTTGAAACATGGTATCGATTCTGTTACCGAAATAGATTCAGAGCAATGGCAAGATATCGATTGGTACAATGAAGATCCAAAGCAGCAAAAAAAATCGTATAGCAAATGGGCAGGTTTTATAAAAGATAAAGATAAATTCGATTCTTTATTTTTTGGAATATCACCTCGGGAGGCAGAAGTAATGGATCCTCAGCATCGTTTATTTTTGCAGGAATGTTGGAGAACTATAGAAGATGCGGGTTATACATCAAAAGCAATCGATAAACAGAATGTAGGCGTTTTTGTAGGAGCAAGTTCAGGTGATTATCAACAATTATTGGCTCAGGATCAATCTGAAAAAGAGGGATTTGCTTTTATGGGAAATTCTCAGGCGATATTAGCAGGAAGAATTGCTTTTTTATTGAATTTAAAAGGGCCTGCTTTAACCTTAGATACCGCATGTTCTTCTTCTTTAGTAGCTATTGACAGAGCTTATCAAAGTATCGTGTCGGGTGAGACAGATATGGCTCTTGCAGGCGGCGTAAAATTAATGTGTACTCCGTTACTGCACATTTGGACAAGTCAGGTAGGCATGGCTTCTAAGGACGGAAAATGCAAAACTTTTGACAATAAAGGAGATGGTATTGTTTCTTCAGAGGGAGTGGGCGTACTATTCTTAAAAAGACTGGATGCTGCTATAAAAGACGGGGACCATATACATGCCGTAATTAAAGGCAGTGGCATCAATCAGGATGGTAAAACCAACGGAATCACAGCACCTAACGGGGCAGCACAAGCTGTACTACAACAACGTATTTACAAACATTACAATATAGATCCTGCGACTATTAAGTACGTAGAGACACACGGTACCGGAACTAAGTTAGGGGATCCTATAGAAATTGAAGCATTAAAAATGAGTTTCGGTGCAAAATCAGCATTAGATAATAGTTGTGCATTAGGATCCGTAAAAACGAATATTGGTCATGCAGCTGAGGCTGCAGGAGTTTCAGGAGTCATTAAGACAATACTCATGCTTAAGAATAAACAGCTGGTACCCAGCTTGCATTTCGAGCAACTTAATGATGAAATATCTTTAGAAAAGTCCCCATTTTATATTAATACAACATTCAAACCCTGGCAAAATAACACCGAACATCTAAGACGGGCGGTTGTAAGCAGTTTTGGTTTTAGCGGGACCAATGCTCATTTGGTGTTAGAAGAATACCCGGAATCCAAAGCCGATAAAATTACAGCTGATGGTATTGAACAATTGATAGTACTTTCTGCCAAAACAGCATACAGTCTTACAGCTCAGGTAAAGCAAATGGCAGACTATCTTAAAGAATCTAAAGAATCTTTAAGAGCAATTGCCTATACCTTACAATTAGGGAGAGATGCTATGCAAGAGCGATTGGCAGTTATAGGGAATTCTAAAGAAGCAATCATAAATCAGCTGTCTGAATTTCTTGAGACATCAAATCATGAAGTGTTAAGAGGAACAGTGGAAAAAAGAAAAGGACCTACTGCATCTATAGCACAAGAAGAAATAAATACAGCTATCCTAAAAAAGAACTACACTACTCTGGCAAAAGCATGGATTTCAGGACTAGAAATAGATTGGAAACTTCTATATGAGAAAGAACAGATTAGAAAAGTGCAATTGCCAACTTATGCCTTCGAAAAAGACAGCTATTGGGTAGAACCTGTAAAGCAGAATGTAACAACAAAATGGAGCTTAGAAGCGGTTAGAGATCAATTACATCCATTGGTGCATCGTACTGCTTCTACATCAGATGGACACTTATATGTGAGCGAGTATTCAGGGCAGGAGATCGTTTATAAGGATCATATAGTCGATGGTCATAAAGTTTTGGCAGGAGTCGCTTATATAGAGCAAGCCAGTGTTGCTTTAGAACAAGCTACCGGACAACGAATATGGGGGCTTAAAGATATTTTTTGGCAGCAACCTCTTTTTTTAAATGCTCAAAAAGAAGTATTTACCCAAATAGGGTCAGATGCGAAAAATAACAATTATGAGATTTATACCAAAGAAAACGGAGTCATCTTAATTCATGGTAAAGGAGCTGCTATTTTACAAGAGCCATTGCAACCGGAAAAAATAAATTTAAATAGGTTATTGAGTTTAACACAGAAAAAGACCCAAGGAGAAGAATTTTATGCTTTTCTTAAAGCAAAAGGGTTTGATTTAGGTGCAAGCTTTAGAGGAATACAAGAACAGTATTCAACTCCGGAATTTTCTGTTTCCAGAATACAGTTGCCTTTACAAGCAGGTTATAAAATGCAGCCGGGTGCCCTGGACAGCGCTTTACAAAATGCACTAGGATGGATTATGATCGAGGGAGTAGTACAGCAAGCGCTTCCGTTTAGTATGAAAACATGCTATCGTTTTGCAGATCAGCTACCGGAAATATTCTGGTCATATGCCCGCAAAAGCCAATTAAACGAAACAACCCGCAAAGTTCAGGAATATGATGTAGATATCTTAGACGAGCAAGGTAATGTCTTAGTGCAATTTTTGCAATGTGTATTTCTTCCCGTAAAAGATAAAAAAGTAAAAGAGTCTGATAGTATGCCGGGTATTCAAAAAGTAGCCTGGCAAAAAGTTCCCTATCTCAAAAATTGCGACTCGGTTTATGAGCATACGATTGTATACCTGATTGGAGGAAATCCAATTTTGGCAGACGCGATCAGAAATTTTTATGAAGCAGAGATTCAATCTATAGCTATTGAAAATGAGATTTCGACCTATATTCAAATTTTTGAAGATGTAAAACGAAGACTTCATACAAAAGGAAAAACGCAGCTAATTGTATTAGGATCAGAAGAAGAATATGAGCAGTATGGTTTCCTTTCGGGAATGTTTAAAACGCTGGCCTTAGAGCATTTTAATTTTGAAGGGAAAGTAATCGCAATTGAAGATTTTTCAATTCATAATATCCATGAGATAGCTGAGCTATTAAACAAAGAACGATTTAACAATGCCGTTGAGGTAAAATATACATCTCTTGAAAGGCTGGAAAAAAAGAGTACAACATTCACCGGTACTAAACAGCAGGATAGTTTAATTAAAACATCAGGCGTATATGTGCTGGTAGGAGGAGCGGGAGAAATAGGACGTACGGTTTGTGATTATATTCTTGAAACTTTCGATACTAAAGTGATTCTTTTAGGAAGAAGCGAAGCACTTAAGAAAAGAGTGCCTGCAGGGGCCTATTATTACCAATGCGATAGTACAGATGCGCTTTCGGTAGCTAAAGTTTTTAAAGAAATTAGACAGCAATTTGTAGCAATCAATGGTATAATGTATCTCGCGGGCATTACTGCAGATGGTTATGCGAAAAACAAATCGACAGCTGCTGCTGCAAAAGTTTTAGAAGTAAAGATCGAAGGAATCAGGAATATTGATAAAGAGACAAAGTATGATGCTTTAGATTTTATGGTTTTCTTTTCTTCAATAGCGGCTATTTACGGCAATATAGGACAGATAGATTATGCGGCTGCCAATGCTTTTCTTGATGATTATGCAAGATATAGAGAAAATCAGCGCAGCATAGGAAATCGCCATGGTATTACTAAAAGTATCAATTGGCCTTTGTGGAAAAACGGAGGAATGCAAATTAATGCCGATACAGAAGCTTTTTTGCAAAAAAAATGGGGCATGCAGGCTATGCCTGATGAAGAAGGTATAAAAGCACTGAAACAAATTTTGAATTCAGATTGCGTGCAGGCTTCGGTTATCTATAAAGTTTCATCAGAGAATAACATTACGAAGGTAGAAAACACACCTAATTCTAATCGAATTTCGAGAAAAACGCTGCTGGAAAATTTAACACAACTGGCCGCTAAATTAGTTAAAATGAATCCGCTTAAAGTAATTTCTCATGTAGAACTGGGAGATTACGGATTTGATTCGATTTTATATACACAGTTTTGCAATGAGATCAATGCGCTTTATGGATTAGATATAACGCCAACATTATTTTTTAATTATCCAACTTTAGATGACTTAACAGCGCACTTAGAATCGAATTATGCTCTTTCGATGGAAGGCGGGCAACAGTTTAATGAGGAAAATGAGAACATAGCAGCTGCTACAATTCAAGAAGAGGAAAAAAATGCAGGTTCTGATCGATATTCCGGAAAAGCAGAGCAAAGAAAACAAGTTGCGATAGTAGGCATGAGTGGGCGTTTTCCCGGTGCGGAAAATGTAGATCAGCTATGGGAGCATTTAAGAAATAAAGAAGATTTAATCACAGAAGTTCCGGAGAGCAGATGGGATTGGAGAAAATATTATGGAGATCCACAACAAAAGGAAAACACTACTTTGTGCAAATGGGGAGGTTTTCTGGACGGAATAGATGAATTTGATCCGTTGTTTTTTAATATTTCACCAATAGAAGCAGAGCTGATGGATCCTCAGCAACGTTTGGTTTTACAGGAAGTCTATCATGCTTTAGAAGATGCAGCAATTGCAATCCATACGATTAAAGGAACCGATACCGGAGTTTTTATTGGAGTATCAAGTTCAGATTACTCCACTTTACTAAAAGAGCAAACGAATCAAACCGGTATGGCTCAATTTGCGACCGGTTCTGCGCATTCTGTTTTAGTAAACAGATTGTCTTATATTTTTGATTTACACGGACCAAGTGAGCCTATCGACACAGCATGTTCGAGTTCTTTGATCGCAATTCACAGAGCGGCAGAACATATAAGGAATGGTCATGGCACGATGGCAATTGCAGGAGGTGTAAATGCAATATTATCGCCGGAATTAACACTATCATTTAGTCAGGCAGGAATGCTAAGTAAAGACGGCCGTTGCAAAACATTTGATCAGACTGCAAATGGTTATGTAAGAGGAGAAGGGGTTGGAATTTTAATATTAAAAGATTTAGATCAAGCTATTGAGGATAAAAACCCTATTTACGGAATTTTAAAAGGAAGTGCGGAAAATCATGGAGGAAAAGCCAATACCTTGACTTCTCCAAATCCAAAAGCCCAGCAAAATCTACTTATCAAAGCCTATAAAACAGCGGGGATAGATCCCCGAGCAGTAAGTTATATCGAAGCTCACGGAACCGGAACACCACTGGGTGATCCCATCGAAACTGAAGGATTAAAATTAGCTTTTGAAACTTTATACAAAGATTCGGAATCCTCTTATGGACAGCAGGAGCATTGTGCTATTGGAAGTATCAAAACGAATATAGGCCACCTGGAAGCTGCCGCAGGAGTAGCAGGAGCAATCAAGGTTTTGATGGCAATGAAAAACAATAAAATTCCCGGAAATCCATTGTTGTTTCAACCTAATCATTATTTAAAGTTAGAGAATACTCCCTTTTATCTTCAAAAGGATACAACAGATTGGGAGGTAACCAAAGGACAGCGTAAAATAGCTGGTGTAAGCAGTTTTGGTTTTGGTGGAGCAAATGCGCATATCATTATCGAAGAGTATAAAGAAGATAAGCCGGTAAATCACTTTTCAGAAGCAATACCTGTTTGTGTATTATCTGCCAAAGATGCTGATGGTTTAAATCGTTTGGCAAAATTAATGACTGATTATTTATCAACTACCAGTGATGATGCTTTTCAAGAGGTATTGTATACACTGCAGTCCGGAAGGGAAGCAATGGAATACCGATTGGCATTTGTTGTAAATAACCGTAAGGGATGTATCAATCGATTAAATGAATTTCTTGAGGCAAATGATACAATACCCCATATGCATATTGGCAATAATGAAGATACTATTTCGAGTGCTGATAAAGAAGAACTTCACGATAGTATCAGCAATTGGAGTATCAATAAAGATGCAGCTACAATAGCTAAACTATGGAGCAAAGGTGCAAACATAGATTGGAAACTTTTATATGAAAATAAAACACCTCAGAAAATTCATTTGCCTACCTATCCTTTTAAGAAAGATCGCTACTGGTTTGTTGCGACAAGAAATCTAAATGAAACTGGGGCTAAGTCTTGTGAAAAAGAGCATCCATTAGTAGAAAAAATGGTCAATGAGACTACTTACGAAAGTGTTTTTTCCGGAACAGAACCCATTTTTGCTTCCCATAAAGTAAATGGAATAAATGTGTTGCCGGGAGCAGCTCAAATCGAATGGATTCGCGAGGTAGGAAATCGATATAAGAAACAGGCTGTGACCAGAATTACAGATGTGGTCTTTAGGGAGCCTATTCAGGAAAATGATAATAAGTTAGTTGAAGTTGTTGTTGCGTTAGAAGAAACTAAAGAAGGATTGACCTATAACTTTAGAAAGAAATCAGATCCAACATCCATTTACAGCAATGGTATTATTCAATACGATTTATTACCGGTCACAAAAGCCGTAACCATAGATCATATAGCCTTGCGATTGCCAAATAGTTTAAGTAAACAGGAGTACTATAAATTGCTGGACGATAAGGGAATCACTTACGGAAAACATTTCCAGGGGATTCAGGAAATTATGTATTCAGATAAGGAAGTCTTAACACAAATCTATTTGGCAGAAACGGAAGAGAAATATATGCTTTCACCTTTTTTATTAGATAGTGCAGTGCAAACCGTCATGGGGCTTAGTTTTGGATTTGATAAAAAGAACCCTACCAAACTTCCTTTTCGTGTTAAAGAGGTGAGAATCTATAAAAAATTACCACAACAATTTTGGTCCTATGCTAAGAAAATAGAGCCAACTAATGGAGAAGCACTTCCAACATACGATGTAGATTTAATAAATGAAAATGGTGAAATCTTAGTTCAATTTGAAGGTTTTGTCGCTTTAAATATAAAAACGACACCTATTGCAGAACAGCAACCTTGCTCAATAGAAGACTTGATGTATGTTTCTGAATGGAAAAGAGAAGCTCTATTTAGGCAGGAGGAAACTCCGAGCGGTAATGCTCTAATTATTTCTTATAAAAATAATAACAGTAAGATCGCAAACGAATTAAGAGCGTACTTAATGCATAAAAACATAGCCATTTTCTATTCTGATGATTCGTCTGAAATACCGGAAGAAATTACGGATGTATATATTGTTCATGATGCTCCTGCAGCTCATACCTCTTCTATATTAGAAACATTCTGGGAAAGCAATGAATTAGAAGTTTTTAAACAGCTTAAGAAGTTATTATCGTCTCCTTATGCACATAAAGATTTAAACATAACGGTTTTATCAGATCGTACACAAAAAGTATTAGCAGGGGATAAAGTACAATGTCATGGCAGCGGAATTTTGGGATTAATGAGTTCCTTAGCCAAAGAACAAAGCAACTGGAACGTTCGTATTATCGATGTAGATGCCTCAAATAAAATAACGCCTTCAGATATCATGCAGTTGTTAAAAATACCGTATGACCCTAATGGAGAAATTATAGCGTATCGCAATCAAAACACTTATATAAGAGATCTGTATCCTTTAGAAACACAACCGATTACAAGCAAATTTAAAAAGGGAGGTGTTTATGTAATTCTCGGAGGTGCAGGTGGGATCGGGAAAGTTACCTCAGCCTATTTGGCAGAAAAATATCAGGCTCAAATAATTTGGCTGGGACGTAGCCCGGAAAATGAAACAATTCTAAAAGCACAGGAAGAAATAGCACAATGGGGGCCAAAACCGGTCTATATACAATGTAATGCAATTTTAGAAAATGAAGTAAAAGGGGCGTATCACAAAATCAAACAGATATTTAAAAATATTAATGGTGTATTTCACTCGGCATTGGTACTTAGAGATAGCTTAATTCATCAAATGGACGAAAGTACTTTTGTTGAAGTGTTTGAATCTAAAGCAACATCGAGCCACTATTTAATTGATGTATTTGCCCGGGAGTCATTAGATTTTATTTGTTTTTATTCTTCGATGCAATCTCAGGTAAATGCTTTGGGACAAGCAAATTATGCCGCTGCTTGTATGTACAAAGACAGTTTTGCCTATACGGTTCAGCAAAAGTTCAATATCCCGGTACAAATCATTAATTGGGGGTACTGGGGATCAGTAGGTGTAGTAGCTTCAGACGGATACAGAAATAAGATGGAACAATTAGGTATTGGCAGCATTGAAGCCGATGAAGGAATGGCAATTTTAGAAGAAGTTATCGCACAAGAACACCAACAAGTTATCGCTGCAAAATTTATTTAAAAGCCTAAGACCATATTAATTGAAAGAAACGATTATGATTAAGATTAACAAAAATAAAAAAGCGACTTTGGTGCAGGAAAGCACATTTTTGACTCTTCGGGTTCCTGCTATAACACGATATAAAAAGAATGCACTTACAGAGGAAGAGTTTAAGGGAAATTGTGGTCTGGCCATATTACAAGTATTACTTAAAATGGGGATTAAATCCTTGCATTCAACTACCATAAAAGAATGGCGCAAAGAATTAAATATTTTGCCTCAGTATGATGCTTTATTTCAGACTATTATCGAAGAGTTAGAGAGAATGTCTTTCATTCAAATTGGCAATCAAAGTATAGTTGTACCAGAAAATATTGAAGAAAAAGCAGTTCTCTTTTCGCTAAAAAATCAAGCGATAAAAGCAAAAAGAGAAGTAAATCCATATCAAAGTTATTATGAATTATTAAACCAAACGATTTCGTCTTTTGAAGAAATTTTAAAAGGAAAGACAAAGGGAACCGATGTGTTGTTTCCGGAAGGAAATTCCGGTTTGGTTAGTGCTATTTATAATGGAGATTACAGATCGGATTATTTCAATTCAATAGTAGCTTCAATTCTGGAAAACACCATCAGGAACCATGAAGGAAGTGATCAAAAAATAAATATTTTAGAAATAGGAGGCGGAACGGGAGGTACAACGGTGCGAGTTGTAGAAGAACTAAAAAAATATGCAAATCAGATTACTTATACCTTCACAGATGTATCTCAAAGTTTTTTGATCGCAGCATCAGAAAGATTTCAGGAGACATTGCCTTTTTTTGAAACGAAAAGATTTGATATTACCCAGTCGGCATCGATGCAGGATATAAAAATGGGGAGTTATGATATTGTGATAGGGGCCAATGTCATTCATGCTACGGCTAATATTGCGGATACACTTAAGAATATAAAACCAATTCTGAAAAAGGACGGGATTCTGATTATTAATGAACTGAGTGCTTTGGAAATGTTTACAACATTAACATTCGGCTTACTTTCTGATTGGTGGAACCATGAAGATAAGGAATTGAGGATTTCAGGCAGTCCGGCATTAACTTTTGATAAATGGAAACAAGTATTATCGGAAGTTGGTTTTGCAGATTGTGATGTATATCCTAAACAAGAAGATATTCCACAACAAATTATAACAGCCAGAAGTAATGGCAGAGTATTGATCGATACACAAGTAGTAGTTGAACCTGCTAAAATACCAGCGGAAAAAACAGTAAAAGAACCTGTAGCGGGATCTTTAAAAGGGGCAATAGACCTGAATGATTTTCAAGAAGAATTAATTGCTATTGCTGCCGGTACGATCAAACTTCCGTTAACGGCTTTTAAGAAAGAAAAACCATTTTCAGACTATGGTTTTGATTCGATTTTGGGACTCACACTTATTAAAAATATTAATAAGGCTCTGGAGATAACACTAGATGTTACCGCTATATTTAATTATCCGACGATTCCGCTATTGGCTCAACATATAGCAGACATATATCCGGACTTACTTCATGCAAAAGAGAAAATAGCCGATCAGGCATATGAAGTAGTCGAAGCGATTACCGAAAAAGTGGTTGAAGAACCGGACTTCCGGAAAATTGACAATACGCAAGAGAATGATAAAATTGCTATCATAGGAATGAGCGGACAGTTTGGTAAAGCAAACAGTCTTGAGGAGTTTTGGGAAGTATTAAAAAACGGAGAAAGTCTTGTAGAGGAAGTTCCGAATGACAGATGGGATATTGCATTGCATTTTGATGAAAACCCAAAAGCCAGACAGAAAACCTACAGCAAATGGGGTAGTTTTTTAAGAGACATAGATAAGTTTGATCCTGAATTTTTTAAGATATCTGGTAAAGAAGCGGAAAATATGGATCCGCAACAACGTATATTTCTGCAACATTGTTGGAAAGCGTTGGAAGATGCAGCCATTGACCCCACTATTTTACAAGATTCTAAGTGTGGCGTATATGTTGGTGCTACAGACGGAGATTATTATAAAACTTACTTAGAAGAGGCCAACGAAGCTTCTGCATTCTGGGGTATTTCCGGTTCTATATTAGCGGCGCGTATTTCGTATTTTCTTAATCTGAAGGGAGCCGCTGTAGCAATAGACACTGCATGTTCAAGTTCATTGGTCGCAATGGATATGGGATGCAAAAGTTTATTGACAAAAGAAACTGATCTTATTATAACCGGAGGTATTTCATTATCGGTAACACCGGAGTTTTACAAACTTAGCAGTATGGCCGGAATGTTATCTCCTGATGGGCAGTGTTATACTTTTGATGAAAGAGCAAATGGTTTTGTACCCGGAGAAGGCGTGGGCGTAATTGTGATGAAACGCTTAGACGATGCCATAAGAGATGGTGATCCTATTTATGCCGTTGTGCAAGGAATTCTGACCAATCAGGATGGGGCAACCAACGGAATTACAGCACCGAGTGTATTATCGCAACAAGACATTCAGAAAGAAGTTTTTACTAAATACAATATTAATCCGGAGACTATTACCTACGTGGAAGCGCATGGTACCGGAACCAAATTGGGAGACCCTATAGAGTTGCAAGCGCTTAAAGCGTCCTTTAAAGAACATACTTCGAAAGTAAATTATTGCGGAATTGGGAGTGTCAAAACAAATGTCGGGCATACGCTCAGAGCAGCAGGAATGGCAGGTATTATGAAAGTACTGCTGGCTATGAAAAACAAGCAATTGCCACCCTCTATTAATTATGAAAAGCTCAATCAGCATATTCAATTAAAAGACAGCCCTTTCGTCATTCAGGAAAAATTAACTTCCTGGAACAGTGAAACCCCAAAACGAGCTTCGGTAAGCAGCTTCGGAATTAGCGGTACCAATGCATTTGTGGTTCTGGAAGAGTATATACAAAAAAACAGCATTTCAGAAGTAAGTGATGAACCAATGATACTGGTTTTATCTGCATTAAATGAAGAAAGACTAAAGGTTAAAGCAGCACAACTTGCTTATTTTATTGAAAAAGAAAAGAACCTAAATCTTACTGATATTGCATATACCTTACAGGTTGGCAGAAAAGTAATGGAATGCCGTAAAGCTTTTGTTGTGAGTCAGATAGATGAATTGGTGGTTCAATTGCAACAATTTGCTCAGGAGGAATCTGCCGGTGTTTATTTAAAGGAAAATATAGTTAATGAATCCGAAATTCAGCAAGCAATTTATGCAAAACAGTATGAAACAATAGCAAAATACTGGGAACAAGGAAATGCTATAAATTGGTTGCGTTTGTACACTGTTTATCAGCCTAAAAAGATTCATTTACCAACCTATATTTTTGCAAAAGAATCATATTGGATCACTCCTAAAACCGAGATTCTATTCTCTGATATCAAAAGATTACATCCGTTAGTACATGAAAATAGATCAAATTTTGAATCACAAAAATTTTCATCTCTTTTAACTGCTGAAGAAACCATTATATCAGATCATATCGTACAAGGAAAAAAGATACTTCCGGGAGTTGCGTATATAGAAATGGCAAGGGAAGCGGTACAACAAAGCGGATTAGATTTAGGGCATCATTTTTCAGACATAAAATGGTTGCAACCGATAGAGATATCCAAAGAGTCAGCAGTAATTGAAACGGAAGTTTATATGAATACTGAGGGCGTTTTTGTCGAGATAAAAAGTATAAAAGAGAATAAAGTTACAACTCATTTTCAAGCCGGTATAGGAGAAAGTAAGGAAGTAACAGAATCTTTTTATAGAGATATAGCTTCTATTGAAGAACAAAGTATTAAATCGTATTCAGCTGATCAGTGCTATCAGATTTTTAGTGAGAAAGGAATTAATTATGGAAATAGTTTACAACTCATAAATGCTGTAGCGGTTCTGGAAGAAGAGGTACTGGCAAGTATTTCAGTTTTTAGTAAAAGTAAATTTAAGCTTCCGGTCGAAATATTAGACAATGCACTTCAAACAGTCGCATTATTATGGTTGCAAAATTCGGAAGATTTGGCTTTGCCTTATGCTATAGAAAATATTTCGTGTTACAATTTAGAAGAGGAAATTAAATATTGCTATGCCTATTATTCTGATCAGAAAGAAAAGAAAACTTTTGAAGTAGAACTGTTAAGTGCAACAGGAAAAGTGCTTATTGTGCTATCAGGATATAAAATGATGCCGGTTTTAGGAGGTATACGAGATATTGCACAAACTTATTTATATGAATCGGTATGGCAGCCTAAACTAAATACAACTAACATATTTGATGTTTCTGCTGTATTTAACGAGTTTATTGTTGTTGGTGATTTTCCTAAAGTTGAATTAGAAGGAAGTATAACAAGAATTAGTGAAATTGAAGAAAGGGAGTTATTCTCTGCTGTTTTTGATAAAGTTAAGCAAGTAATGACTTCCAGGACTCCGGTACGTCTTGTAATTGTTTACGATTATAAGAAGGAACATGAGGTACAGTTTTTATCTGGATTATTAAGAACTGCAGCGATCGAAAACCCTAAAGTTTTATGGAAATGTGTAGGTATTGATTTAGATAAGATAAACGATGCAAAACAGCTGTCGAAAATTATTACGGATGAATTAAATGAAAAGGAAACACTAGTTCGATACCACGATTTAAAAAGAGAAGTCAAAATAATCGTTCCGGTAGCGCAACCACTAATTGAATCAAATGATAGTGCTACTTTCATTGACGGTGGAGTATATATCATTACAGGCGGTATGGGTGGTGTTGGAAAAATACTGTTAGAGTATCTTTTTGAAACTTATACCGATATTAAAATTATTGCCAGCGGAAGATCGCTTTTAGATTCAGCCAATCAGGAATATGTAAAAGCATTTAAGAATCTTACTTACTATCGTTGTGACATTACGAATAAGTTAGCTACTCAACAATTAATTGATGAGGTCCAAAACCAGTACGGCAAACTCAATGGAATTATCCATGCAGCAGGTAGTATTAACGATAATTTTATCCAGCAAAAGACCAGTGATGAAGCCTTGCAGGTTTTAGAAGTAAAAACCAAAGGAATACGTAATCTTCATGAAGCTACACAGCATATTCCTTTAGATTTTGTGATACTATTTTCTTCATTAGCTGCAGTTTTAGGAAATTCAGGACAAGGCGATTATGCGGCAGCAAATGAGTATTTGAGAGATTTTTCAAAATTTAGAAATAAAGAAGTAGCACAACAAAGAGCTTTTGGTAAAACAATTAGCATAGCATGGCCATTATGGGACAGTAGCGGAATGCAACTAAATGTAAAGAATAGGGAATTACTCGAAAAGAAACTGAATATAGTTCCTTTACCTAAAAAGGAAGGTATTTATTGGTTAGAAAAATTAATAAGCGGAACCATAGAGTCAGCAGTCTTGCATTATGGAAGAGCGCCCTTACCGGAAACACTTTTATCGGATTTAAAAGAAACACCGGAAAGCAGTAAAGATGAAAAAAACGGAAGTGAAACCGGAGACTTAACAGAAGAAAAATTAAAAGAGATTGCTTATCGCTATCTGATTACAGTTTTTGCCGAAGAACTTCGATTTCCGGAAAGTAAATTCAAAATTACAGATACTTTCGAGAAGTATGGATTAGATTCTATCATGATGACGAGCCTTACCAATCGTTTAGAAGAAACTTTTCCGGACATTCCGAAGACTTTGTTTTTTGAATTCTTGACTATCGAAGAATTGGTTGTGTTTTTTATTGAGGAGTATTCTAGTGAATTAAATGCAATTGGCAACAATAGAAAAGAGTCTATTGCTATAAAAGAGCAAATTAATATTGCACCAGAAATAAAGCCAACTTTTAAAAAGGGTATACCTCAGAAGTTTGTTTCGCTTTCAGAAACAAAACAAGATTATTCAAAAAAGAATAACGATGTGGCGATAGTAGGATTGAGCGGTAGATATCCACAAGCAGATACTATAGAAGAATTCTGGGAAAATCTTAAGATCGGAAAAGATTGCATTACTGAGATCCCCGGAGACAGATGGGATATTGACGGATTTTTTGATGCAGCAAAAGGAAAATCAGGATACAGTTACAGCAAGTGGGGAGGTTTTGTAAATGATATGGATAAGTTTGATCCGTTATTTTTTAATATCACACCTTTAGAGGCAGAGAAAATAGATCCGCAAGAGCGTCTGTTTTTGCAAATAGCCTGGGAAGCTGTAGAAGATGCAGGATATACCCAAGAAACTTTAAAAAGAAACCCTTTTACAGGAAAACCGGATGGAAAAGTAGGAGTATATGTTGGGGTTATGTACCAGGAGTATCAGCTATACGGAGTAGAAGAAACACTAAAAGGAAACTCAACAACACTTAGAGGCAGTGCAAGTAGTATTGCCAATAGAATTTCGTACGTTTTTGATATTCATGGGCCTAGTTTGGCTTTAGATACGATGTGCTCTTCGTCAAGTACTGCTATTCATTTAGCATGCAAAGCCATACAGGAAGGAGAAATCCATGCGGCTATTGCAGGAGGAGTAAACCTGAGTGTACATCCTAATAAATATCTGATGCTTAGCGATGGTGGTTTTGCAAGCAGTAAAGGAAGATGCGAGAGTTTTGGAGAAGGAGGTGATGGGTATGTTCCGGGAGAGGGCGTTGGTGCTATTTTGTTAAAATCTCTCGAGCAAGCCGAAAAAGATGGAGATCATATTTATGGCGTAATTAAAGGATCTGCATTAAATCATGGAGGAAAAACAACAGGATATACGGTTCCGAACCCTAAGGCGCAAACAGCAGTAATTAGTGAAGCTATTGAAAAAGCAAATATTAACGCTGATTCTATTTCCTATATTGAAGCACATGGTACAGGAACTAGTTTAGGTGATCCTATAGAGATTGTCGGGCTAAAAAATGCATTGGCGAGAACAACTGCTAACAAATGTCGTATAGGTTCTGTAAAATCAAATATTGGACATTGTGAATCGGCAGCCGGTATTTCCGGAATTACTAAAGTGTTGTTGCAATTGAAGCACAAACAGTTAGTTCCATCTATTCATTCTGCTGTGCTAAACCCTAATATACAGTTTGATCAAACTGCTTTTTTAGTGCAACAAGAACTAGAGCCTTGGTCGTCTCAAAACGAAGAATTGTTAACGGCGGGTATTAGCAGTTTTGGTGCAGGAGGAAGCAATGCACATATCCTGATACAGGAATATCCAAAAGCTGAGATCACGAGTGAATTCAATACAGAACCGGTTATAATAGTTTTGTCTGCTAAAAACAAAAATCGATTAAAAGCCTATGCCAGTCGATTAGTAAATTACATAGAAAAAACTCCGGAAACCCTTCAAAATATTGCTTATACATTGCAAATTGGCAGAGAAGCTATGTCGGAACGATTGGCAATAGTGGCCAGTTCTAAAGAAGAGTTGGCACAAAAATTAGAAGACTTTATTAAAAATGATGTTCGTTTTGCAGAAGAAGTTTTTACGGCCAATATAAAAGACGAAAACACTGATTTTCTCTTAAGAGGTAAGGCCGGAGCAGCCTATATTAAAGAAGCCATTCAGGAAAAAGAATTAGCTTCTATTGCGCAACTGTGGGCAAAAGGAGTTGAAATAAAATGGGAGTTACTAAATTCAGGTAGTAAGTTGTTACAAAAAGTAAGTTTGCCTACCTATCCTTTTGCTAAGGAAAGATATTGGGTGCAAACCATAAATACGACAGTAAAACAAGAATCGATTTCTAAACTGCATCCATTACTTCACACAAACGAATCCGATTTTGAAACTCAGAAGTTTGCGAGTGTTTTTACGGGAACAGAATGGTTCTTAGAAGATCACCTTGTTCAAAATGAAAAAGTAATTGCCGGAGTAGCCTATCTGGAAATGGCAAGAGAAGCCGTAGAAAGAAGTATACATCAAAAAGTAACACAATTTAAAGAGGTAACCTGGTTGCATCCTATCAAAGTATTAGAACAACCTAAAAAAGTGGGCATAAGACTGGAATCTTCCGGTGAGCAAATTAGATATCAGGTATACTCTAAAGAACAGGAAGAAGAATATATTCATGGTCAGGGAATTGTAACTGCAATTGTTCAAGAGGTACCTGAGCCTTATAATTTGGGAGTTATTAGATCCCGCACCAACCAGACCGCTTCGAGACCGGAATGTTATAAAATGTTTAGTACTCTTGGATTTGGATATGGAGAACGTTTTCAAGGGATACAAGAACTGTATTATAATGATACAGAAGCCTTGGCCAAAATCGAATTACCTCAGCACAGAGACATGATCCTGGATCCCGGAGTATTAGACAGTACGCTGCAAGCATGTTTAGCCTGGTTATTACTAAAAGATGGCAACAAAATGCCATTGTCTATACCGTTTAGTGTTGGGAAAGTAACAGTTTATAAAGAGATTACATTTCCGGTATGGTCGTATGCAAGGTTTAGTCCAAATGCTAATCCAAATGCGACAATACCTCAATGCGATATGGATTTACTAAACGACAAAGGAGATGTTGTAGTGCGTTTCAAAGATTTTGTCATTTTACCATACGAGGGAGCATTTTTAAATCAGAAGTCCGGTAAAGAATCGTTAGCAACAGAAATTTATAAGTATCAATGGGAAGCAATTGAATTAGAAAAGACGTATGCCCATATTACAGATTATAACGATGTGGTTTTAGTCGGCGCGACTCAAAACCTGACGCAACAATTTAGTCAGGTATTTGAAGGAACAGTATATAGTATAGAGGAAAAAACAGAAGAAACTTATTTTTTGAAAATACTCGAGCTTCTCAAAAATAGAATGTCGCAAAAGAAAAGAGGACATTTTTCGGTAGTTATAACTGATGAAGACTATGATAAGTATGGATTTATTATAGGAATGTTGAAATCGGCTTCAAAAGAAAATCCAAGAATTAAAACTAAACTGGTTTCAATTGAATCGCTGAATGCTAAGTCAGGAAATGAATTAGCAAAAATCCTAAAAGACGAAAATACGGATGAACACGCAGAAGTGCGTTATTTAAACGAAACAAGAGAAGTAAAGAAAGCTATTTCAGTATCTCAAAATCAGATTTCTGATCTTAAGATTAAAGAAGGAGGTGTTTATTTGATCACCGGAGGTGTAGGCGGAATTGGAAGCACTTTTGCAACGCATATTGCCAAAACCAAAGGAACGCAACTTATACTTACAGGAAGAAGCGCTAAAAACGATTCTATTCAGAAATTTATAGAAAGCTTACCAAACGCTCAGTATTATGCGTGTGATGTTACGAGGTACGAAGAAGTAGAAGGACTATTACAAACTATTTTTACAGATTATAGAAAAATAGATGGTATTATTCATTGTGCAGGTATAGGTACAGCCAGTACGATTGCGGAGAAAACAGAAGCAGAAGTTCATAAGGTATTGTTGCCAAAAATGGCAGGAGTAAAAAATTTAGACAAAGCATTACAAAATCAAACCCTGGATTTTATCATGTATTGCTCCTCTATCTCTTCAGTATTAGGTGATATAGGATTATCAGATTATGCGGCAGCAAATGCCTATATGGATCATTTTGCCAAAAAACGCAATCACTTAGTTAAAGAGGGCAAACGCAAAGGAGTTACGATTGCTGTCAACTGGGGATTATGGGAAACCGGAGGAATGCAGGCAAATGCAGAGAGTATAGAGTTTTTATCTAAACAATGGGGAATGTTTCCTTTACCGGAAGAAGAAGGAGCAAAAGCTTTAGATAAGGCATTACAGCTGGCAAATGAACAACTTATTATAGTTTATGGCCTTAAAAATAAACTGGACAAAACTTTCGAAGCCAAAGCTAATGATGTAGTAATTACAGATAAAAACGTTATTTCAGAGCAATCTAATGAAGGTTTAGAGGCAATTGCTTATGAGAAAATAGTTGAAATATTTAAGAAGGAACTAAAATTAAAAGAAGAACATATCCAGACCGGATTGCCTTTTGAAGAATATGGAATCGATTCTATGTTAGTGGTAAAGCTAACAAATAGATTGGGAGATATTTTTGATAACGTTTCGGTGTCCTTGCTGTTTGAGTATCAAACAATAGATCAGCTTGTCTCTTATTTTGTAAAAGAGCATTCCGATACTTTACAAACATTAAAAACCACCAAAGAGGCTCCTGTACTTTCGGTTAATAAAGTAAGTAGCAAGGAAGAGTTTTCTATAATCGAAGCAAAGGAATACAAGCGCTTTATGCAACCTAAATTAGTCCCGGTTGTAAAAAAGCAAGAAATAAAAAGCGAAGATATTGCTATAATCGGATTGAGTGGAATCTATCCCGGAGCAAATAATATTGCGGAGTTCTGGGAAAATCTCAAAGCAGGTACAGACAGTATCACAGAAATACCGGAACAACGATGGAATATTCGTGAGTTTTATAACGAACAAAAAGGAAAAAAAGGAACAAGTTATAGCAAGTGGGGAGGTTTTATTGAGGATATAGATAAGTTTGATCCTTTATTTTTTAATATTTCGCCACGTGAAGCTTCCATGATGGATCCACAAGAGCGGTTGTTTTTACAAACCGCCTGGCATGCCATTGAAGACGCCGGATATACCAAAGAGAAACTACAAAATATAGGGAAAAAATCAGCTACAGCCACAGGCGGTAACGTAGGTGTTTTTGTTGGAGTGATGTATGAAGAATATCAATTGTTCGGAGTAGAAGAAAGATTAAAAGGCAATTTTATTGCGCCAACCGGAAATGCCAGCAGTATAGCCAATAGAGTTTCTTACTTTTTAGATCTTCATGGGCCGAGTATGGCAGTAGCAACTATGTGTTCTTCGTCGCTGATTGCAATTCAGATGGCTTGCGAAAACATACATTTAGGGAACTGTGAAGCAGCTATAGCGGGAGGTGTTAATTTAAGTATGCATCCGGGTAAGTATTTGATGTTAAGTGATTTGCATCTGGTTTCGGATAAAGGGAAATGTGAAACTTTTGGAGAAGGAGGAGACGGCTATGTTCCGTCAGAAGGAGTTGGTGCCATCCTGTTGAAATCATTGGCAAAAGCCAAAGAAGACGGGGATCAAATTTATGGGGTTATCAAAGGCGGTGCTATTAACCACGGTGGGAAAGTAAACGGCTATACTGTGCCTAACCCTAATGCTCAGGCAGCGGTAATTTCGCAAGCAATGGAAAAGGCAGGAGTTTCAGCTGAAGCCTACAGTTATATTGAAGCACATGGTACAGGAACCAAATTGGGAGATCCTATTGAGATTGCCGGACTTAAAAAAGCATTTGCGGGGGCCGGAAATCAATTTTGTAAAATTGGTTCCGTAAAATCGAATATAGGACACAGTGAGGCAGCAGCAGGGATATCCGGGGTTACCAAAGTGCTTTTGCAGCTTAAGAATAAGCAACTTGTTCCGTCATTGCATTCGAAGAAATTAAATGTAAATATCGATTTTGAAAATAGTCCGTTTCAAGTACAGCAGGAGCTAGAAGATTGGACTACTTCAGATGGCAGGCCACGAATAGCCGGAATAAGCAGTTTTGGAGCAGGCGGTACCAATGTGCATCTTGTGATTGAAGAATATGAGAAGGATTCTCAGGATTCTATAGATTTTCAAGGTCCTGTTATCATTCCGATATCGGCTAAAGATACAGTTCGATTAAAAGAGCATGTCAAAAAAATAGGCAACTATCTGGAAGAAAACAAAGAGACTCTAACGATTACTGATATCGCCTATACATTGCAAACAGGCAGAGAAGCAATGGAGAGCAGAGTAGCTTTTGTAGTTACAAGTATCGGGCAATTGATTGTAAAACTAAAACAATATCTGGAAGAGCCCACAACTGCAATAATTGGCGAAATAGCGACCAATAAATTGTTGGTCTATAAAAAAATAAGCAATGTGGTTGAGGACGCTTTAGCACAAAACGATCATATCAATTTAGCTGCTTTATGGACTCAGGGAGAACGTGTTGACTGGAATCAATTATACGAAAAAACACCTAATATTATTGGTTTACCTAACTATCCGTTTGCCAAAGAGTATTGCTGGTTTAAGCCAAAAGATACGGTTGCGGTAACAGCAGTAAAAAAAGCACATCCGTTAGTACACGAACAATTTAATACACTAGACAGCTCCCGATTTATAAGTACTTATTCGGGTAGTGAACAATTTCTGTCAGAGCATGTACTGTACACAGAAAAAATCTTGCCTGGTGTAGCTTATCTAGAGATGGCAAGAGTTTCAGGGGAATGGTACATTGACAAAAAAATAGCGCAATTGAGAGATGTGTTTTGGATGTCGCCTCTGCATGTTAACGGACATTCCAGATCGGTAGTTACAGAATTGCAAAAGTTAAATGAAGAAATTGTTTTTACAGTTAAAGATGAAATAGAAGATCATGTCATTTTTAACCAAGGTAAGATCAGTACTTCATTTGTAACCCAAATAGAGAAATTGGATACGGAATTAATTAGTAACCGATTGCCAGCTGTTCTTTATAAAGAGGATTATTATAAATTATTCAAAGAGCTGGGATTTCACTATGGAACAAGTTTTCAGAGAATAGAGTATATCCGATATTCCGGAAGCGAAGCTTTAGCAAAAATTAGTATAAATCAAGACCTTTCCGATAATTATTGGACTGTTCAGGCAATGGATAGTGCCTTACAAACCTGTTTAGGAATTCACCTGAAAGGAGATACAAAGCAATTACCATTATCAATCCCATTTAGCGTTAAAGAGGTAAATATTTATAAAGAACTGCCTTCGGAATTTTGGTCTTATGTAACGGTAAGAGAGCGAGAGGAAGAGAAAAATACGCCAATACACTATGATGTAAAATTAATAGATGTTAGCGGAGAGGTGATAATGAGTTTTATTGACTTTGTAACACTACCCTTTACCAACCAGGAACAGGCTGTATCGAATAGAACAGCTGCCTATACACAATTATATTCTTATGACTGGAAATCGAAATCAATTACAGAGAATGTAGCAATAAATTCTAATAGAAACTATGAAGTTATTTTGGCCGGTTCGACATCAGAAGTAGCTGAACGATTAACAGATGAGTTAGAAATTCAGGTAACAAGTATACAAAGCCAGAACGAAGAAGAATTCTTTAATACGATCTTAAAGCGCGTAAAACAGAAATTAATCAGTAAAGAGGAAACACATTTTTTAATTGTATTTGAAGAAGAAGATGCCCTGTCCTATAGTTTTGTTTCCGGAATATTGAAATCGGTAAACAAAGAGAATCCTGTAATTTCAGGAAAAACTATTGCTGTAGATCAAATCTCGTTAGACAATATAGACCTGTTGTGCAAGATTATAAGCAAAGAGAAAAATACAGAGGAAAATGAAGTTCGGTATCTAAACAGCAATCGCGAAGTTCGGGAAATAGGAATTTATAATAAGACACCCGATCAAAATGCAATTGAAATTAAACCTGATGGTGTTTATATCATTACAGGAGGAGCCGGAGGGCTGGGGATGATTTTTGCAAACTATTTGAATCAATTTAAAAATACTACACTTTTTTTAATAGGTAGAAGCGAATTAGCTGCCGAAAAGCAAAGAGATATTAATGCATTAAACAATGCAAAATACATCCGTTGTGATGTTACGGATAGAAAAGCTATTTCTCTTGTGATTAATGAGATTCTTAGAGAAGAAGGACAAATTAACGGCATTATTCATAGTGCGGGAATAGGAACAGCAAGTCAGATCCTAAAAAAGACCTCCGAAGAAATACATAAAGTATTATCGCCAAAAATTGAGGCAACCCGAATTTTAGATGAGGTTACGCAACAGCTACCATTGGATTTTATGATGTATGTATCTTCTATTTCGGCCATTATGGGCGATATTGGATTAGCAGACTATGCTTCTGCCAATGCTTATATGGATGCCTATGCATGGTATAGAAATCAATTGGTAAAAGAAGGAAAGCGCTACGGGAAGTCCATTACAGTCAATTGGGGATTATGGCATGAAGGCGGGCTGCAAATAAATGAAGAAAGTCGAAAGTATTTAGAGCATTATTGGGCCATGCTGCCATTGCCTACAGCGGAGGGAATCAAAGCATTATCTGATATTTTTAGAGAAGCACCTTCGCAAATAATGGTGGTATATGAGAAAACATCTAAACTTTTAGAAAAGAAAGAATATAAAAAGACAGCAACAGCTGCGAATACTTCCGGTATTACAAAAGAGGCCTGTATGGTATATTTCAGAAATCTGATCAGCGAAGAGTTGCAAATAGAACCGGAAAGAATTGGTCTGACAACACCATTTGAAACGTATGGAATGGATTCTATTCGTATTGTAAAACTTACGAATAAATTAAATGAAGATTTTGACGACATTCCAAATACGCTGTTTTTTGAGAATCCGACTTTAGACGATTTAGTACTATACTTCATGAAAAATTATTCTGATTCGATGTTAAAGGTCGCAGGAAATCAAGAAGTTAGACAAGAGGTTACGGCAGATAAAACCGATTTTTTGTATAATCATAATGAATTTAAAAAACAAATTGAAGCTGATTACAGACCTATTGAGGAGCCTGTAGCCATTATTGGTGTGGCTGGAAAATATCCCGGAGCCAATACTTTAGAAGAATTTTGGGAGAATTTAAGAACAGGCAAGGACAGTATTACAGAAATTCCAAAAAACAGGTGGAATACCGAATTGTTCTTTGATAAAGAAAAAGGGAAAGAAGGTAAAACCTATAGTAAATGGGGTGGTTTTGTAGAAGATGTAGATAAATTTGACCCTATATTTTTTAGTATATCACCCAAAGAAGCGGAGCTTATGGATCCTCAGGAACGTTTGTTTTTGCAAACGGCCTGGGATACAGTAGAAGATGCGGGATACACACCCGAAAATCTGAATCAGAAAGTAGGTGTTTTTGTGGGGGTAATGTATAGTGAGTATGCCATGTTTGGTATAGATGCCATGCACGAAGGCCAATTTACAACGCCAAAAGGAATTCATAGCAGTATTGCCAATAGGGTTTCGTACGTTATGAATTTTGAAGGGCCAAGTATGGCTATTGATACAATGTGTTCTTCTTCTCTTACAGCTATACATTTAGCTTGTGAGAGCATCAGAAAAGGCGAATGTACAACTGCTATTGCGGGTGGCGTTAATCTTAATTTACATCCGTACAAATACCTCTCTCTTAGTAGTGCCGGATTTGTGTCCAGCCAGGGTAAATGTGCTGCTTTTGGTGAAGGAGCAGACGGATATGTACCGGGAGAAGGTGTTGGAGCTGTACTTTTAAAACCGTTATCAGAGGCCATAAAAGACAACGACCAGATTTATGGAGTTATCCGATCTACAGAAATTAATCATGGCGGAAGATCGAATGGTTTTCATGTGCCTAATCCTAATGCACAAGCCAAAGTTATTCAAAAAGCAATTCAAAAAGCAGGAATAGAACCCCATTCGCTGCAGTATATAGAAGCGCATGGTACCGGTACAAGTTTGGGAGATCCGATAGAAATAGCAGGATTATCTCAAGCTTTAAATATGGATTCTAAAACCAGTTACAAAATAGGATCTGTAAAATCGAATATTGGGCATTGCGAGTCGGCAGCCGGAATTTCTGGACTAACTAAAATTTTACTTCAATTGAAGCACAAACAAATTGCCCCTTCCATTCATAGTAATATCCTGAATAAGAATATTCAATTTGGTGACAGTCCATTTGAGATTCAGCAAGAATTAACAGATTGGACAACCACAGATTCAGAGAAAAGAAGAGCAGGTTTAAGCAGTTTTGGAGCAGGAGGCAGCAATGCACATGTGATACTCGAAGAACACCTTAGAAATGAGGAAAGAGAGCAACAGGAAACAGAGTCCGTACTCATTATTTTATCAGCTAAAGATACAGAACGATTAAAGCAAAAAGCGGCAGAACTACTAAAATTTCTGGAAGAACAAGAGGCTGTTTCTTTGATTGACCTGGCTTATACATTGCAAGTAGGTAGAGTAGCTCTGGAAAGTAGATTAAGCATAGAAGTTACATCAATAAAAGAACTCAAAAAGGAACTTCAAAACTATAGGCAAGATCAATTTTCAGGATATCAGAAAACTTTAAAAAGCTATGAGTTAAATAAAGCAAACAATACAGACATTTTGTATAAAAAGGCTTTAAACAATAAAGATCTGGATGAACTGGCAAAGCTATGGATTGAAGGAGAAACCATTTCATGGGAAAAATTATATGCCAACAACGCACAACCCAAACGAATAAGTTTACCAACCTATCCATTTGTAAAGAAGAGGTATTGGTTACCGGAAATCTCTGAAAAATTAGAGAAAAGAGAAAAGGTATCAGAAGCCATTCATCCATTATTTCAAAATTAAATCGCATGAAATTCAAGATTATATATACAGGGAAAGAATCGTTCTTTCAATATTTTAAAATCAACGGAAAGAAAACATTGCCATTAGCTGCTTATATAGAAATGATAAGAGCAGCGGGAGCTAAAGTAAATGATGGAGAAATCAATGAAATACGAAACTTTAAATGGAATCAGCCTATTGTAATAGAAAAGGTGCCTCTGGTACTTCATATCGAATTTTGGAAACAAAAAGACGGATTCTTATTTGAATTGTATGAGGAGAGTAATGTTGATCATAAAACAATATACGCGCAAGGAGATTTATCAAATGTTTTCAAAAACAGACCAGCAAAGATTAAATTGGATCAGCTAAGAAGCAATGATTCAGTATTAAACAAGGAAGAATTATACAAACAGTTAGCAAAGAATTCATTAGAATATACAAATGAATTGCAGAGTATCAATGCTGTATTTCAAATGCAAAATCAGTTCTGGTCTAAAGTTATTCCCAAAGAGGAAGAAGAGCATTATGTATTACCATTAAATATAGTAGAAAGCGCGTTCCAGACTTTAAACGGACAAATAGCCGGTACTTTAAGGATAGAAAGTATAGAAGCAATGCACATATATGGCACTATTAAAAATACAGCATGGTGTCAGGTTATTAAAAAAGAAGACATAGAAGGTTTTTATACAGTTAATTTACTTAGCGTTGAAGGGGAGGTTCTTTTGGTATTTGAAGGAGTAAAATTACTTTCCGATGTTACTGTTCCGGAACTCCACTATTTTGAAGAAAAATGGGAAGAGATTGAAGAATTAAATCAAGAGCTAAATCCTTTTCAGGGAAAGAAAATTTTATGTCTGGGGGATGATAGTGATTTGATTTTTGATTTTAAAAACGCATTAAGAAAACAGGATGCAGAGGTAATTTATTCTTCGTTTATTGAGGATATTAATGAATCTTTTGATTGCGTATTCTTATTCCCAACCCGTTCTGAGATGTCCAACGATATCGAAAATAGATCTTATGGAAAAGAAGAAGAATTTGTTTTTACAGGATTAAAAAAGGTATTAGGATTAAAAAGGAATAACGTTCAGATACACCTTATTGTAAATCAGACACAACAGGTTTTCTCTACTGATGTGCTTCAGGAAAAAGGAGCGGGAATCTTTGGTTTAGTTGGGACTGTAGCTGCAGAAATGCCTACTTGGAATTTCAGAGTAGTGGATATCAATGAAAATGAACCAATAGATTTTGAAAAATTAGCAGTTAGAACAGGGCAAATTAATGAAACGTTAGTGGCTTATAGAAACGGAAAATTTTATAAAAAACTATTAAGCCCTGTAACCGAATTGCCGACAGTATCTGATTCTGCTAAAATTAGAAAAAACGGTACTTATGTGATTCTTGGAGGAGCCGGCGGTTTAGGCAAAATCACTACAGAACACTTGATTAAGAAGTATAATGCAAGAGTGTTTTGGTTGGGAAGGAGACCATTAGACAAAATGGTAGAAACCGCTATAGGAGACTTTTCCGGATACGAAAGTAAACCTTTTTATATTCAATGTGATGCCAATAACCCCGAAGACATAAAAGCGGCTTTTGAGCAAATAAAAGCTGATGGTGGAACTATAAATGGAGTTATTCATTCTGCTTTAGTGCTGGAAGATAAACCTTTTTATGCCATGAGTCTTTCGGATTTTACCAAAGCCTTTGCTCCAAAATCAACAGCAGTTCAGAACTTGATGCAAGTATGCAAGAAGGAACACTTGGATTTTATGTGTTTCTTTTCCTCTATTCAAGGTTTTTTTAATGGTCCGGGCCAAGCCAATTATGCAGCAGGTTGTACCTATAAAAATACGTTGGCTAAGGTAATTGAGCAAAATTATAAGATACCTGTCTATACAATTAATTGGGGGTATTGGGGGAATATCGGTGCAGCTTCAGATGCTAAATACGAAGAACGCATGGATCAAATGGGAATTGGAAGCATCAGAGCAAAAGAAGGAATGATTGCCTTAGAAAAAATTCTGGGAGGCGAACAAAAAGAAATATATGCAGTAAAATTTTCTGAAAAAACTATTGCCAAAAATTTAATGTCCAGAATAAAAAAGCTCTCTCCGTTAAGCGCAACTGATGAAGAGAAAAGTGTTGAGGCCCCTTTTGAATCTGAGGTTTCCAATAGAGAAGAACATGAGAGTATTGTATTAGAAAAAGTGCAAAAAATAGCTGCAGCTCTTATTAAACTTCCTCAGGACGAAATGGACATTGATGTACCATTTTCTGCTATGGGGTATGATTCTATACTTAGTAATCAACTTAGCGAATACCTAAACAAAGAACTGAGTATCGATATACAACCAACAGATTTATTTAATTATCCAAGTGTTCGGTCTTTAGTACAATATATTATTGAAAATAAGGAGGGTTGGAAAGATAATCTCATAGAAAGTACTACTACAGATACGTCTGTCCTTACAGCTGAAAAGCATATAAAAATTGCAGCACAAGAAGAACCAAAAGAGACTGGCGATATAGCAATTGTCGGGATGAGTGGAGCTTATGCAGGAGCATCAAATCTGGAAGAATATTGGGAAGCTCTGCAGCGAGGGGAGAATTTGGTAAGAGAGACTCCAATAGAAAGATGGGATAGCAGACTTCATTACAGTCCTGTTAAGGGAGAAGAGGATAAAACCTACAGTAAATGGGGAGGTTTTATGAAGGATATAGACAAGTTTGATGCAGGGTTTTTTAAAATATCAGGTATAGAAGCAGAAAATATGGATCCACAACAACGATTGTTCTTAGAGCATTGTTGGCACGCATTGGAAGATGCAAATTTAACTCAGGATCATTTAGACGGTAAACAGGTAGGGGTTTATGCCGGGGTTGGAAATAGTGATTATATTCAGAATCCAAAAGGCAAACATGTGTCTGTTTTTTGGGGTATGGATAATTCAATTCTTGCAGCCAGAATCTCCTATTATTTAAATCTCAGAGGACCTGCATTAGCAATTGATTCGGCCTGTTCCTCCTCATTGGTAGCATTAGAAGCAGCCTGTAGAAACCTGCAAACGGGCAACATTGATATGGGAATTTGTGGAGGCGTAAGTCTGACAGCAACGCCACTGTTTCATAAAATGGCAAGTAAAGCTGCAATGTTAAGTGAGAACGGCAAGTGTTTTACATTTGATCATAGAGCAAATGGATTTGTACCTGGAGAAGGTGTAGGGGTAATAATTGTTAAGCGATTAAAAGACGCTTTAAGAGATGGAGATCACATTCATGCAGTGATTAAAGGCATCCTTACGAATCAGGATGGGGCAACCAACGGAATTTTGGCACCAAGCGCACCTTCACAAGAAGCCTTGGAAAAACAAGTGTACGAAACGTTTCAAATAGATCCTGAAACAATAAGTTATGTAGAAGCACATGGTACTGGTACAAAGTTAGGAGATCCTATAGAAGTTGAGGCTCTTACTAAGGCTTTTGGTTCTAAGACACAAAAGAAAAATTTTTGTGGTATTGGGAGCGTAAAAACAAATATCGGACATACCCTTCATGCAGCAGGATTAGCGGGTTTGCAAAAAGTGATTTTGGCAATGAAGCACAAACAAATTCCTCCTTCTTTAAATTATGAAAAGAACAATGCATTTATCGATTTTGAGAACAGTCCGTTTTATGTAAATACAACTCTTAAACCCTGGAACGATTTTGTAGGAGGCAAAAGAAGAGCCGCCATTAGCAGTTTTGGTTTTAGTGGTACCAATGCGCACGCTATTATTGAAGAATACATTCCCGTTGCTATAGAAAAGGCTGAAGAGACAAATGCTAAAGTAATCATAGCGATATCTGCAAAAGACAGAATGAGTCTGGAAAACTATTGCAAAAAAGTAGTGCAGTTTGTTCAGGACAATTCAAAAGAGATTTCATTAAGTTCTCTTGCCTATACATTTCAGGTAGGGCGCACTGCGATGGAAGAACGTTTTGCCTGTGTAGTGCAAAATAAAGAAGAGTTACTATTGAAATTGAATAACTTTTTAAATCCCGAAAACGAGAAATTTAAAACCTCCGGTTTTTACATCAACAATATAAAAGTACAGGAAAACACTACTATAAAAGGCATTTCAGGAAAAGCATTTATAGACAGTGCGATCAAACATGCAGAAGTAGAAACGGTAGCAGAATTGTGGACACAAGGTGTAAAAATAGATTGGGAGTTACTGTATAAGCAAAAACAAAACAAAATTAAAATACCATCATACCCATTCCGCAGAGATCGATTTTGGGTGGAAGAAACAGAAATACAATCCCAAAAGCCTTTACAAATACATCCTTTAATTCATCAAAACCTGTCAACACTTAGAGAACAGAAATTTGCAAGTTATTTTGATGGTAATGAATATTTTATAAAAGAGCATGTTGTAAACGGTTCGGGTTTATTTCCCGGAGCTGCTTATATCGAAATGGGACTGGCCGCCGGAAAAATCGGTACAGATTCGGTGATTAATGAATTATATGATATTACATGGCAAGAACCCTTAAGAAATAAAGGAAAATCAACTCTGGTTAATACTGTAATTTCAGAAACAGCAAATTCAGAATACCACTATCAGATCTTCTCGGCAGTTGCGGACAGAAAGATTATACACAGCTCAGGTAAATTAAGAAAAAGAATATCCGATTCCGTACCTCAGGAACGAATCGAGGTAGACAAAATAATAGCTGATTTGCCCCAATTTAAAGGTAAAAAAGAAATATACAAACACTTCGGTGCTTTAGGATTTGACTATGGGACAAATTTTCAGGGAATTGAAAACATTAGATACTCTGAGAACAAAACTCTGGTTGAGTTAACATTCAAAAAGCAAAATCAATTTGTTTTAGAGCCCGGTGCATTAGATAGTATATTTCAATGTACAATAGGACTTTCTTTAGAAGGAAAAACAGATAAAGTTTATGTTCCGTACAGCATAAAAAGGTTAAATATTTATAAAGAATTACCCGAAAAAGCCTGGTGTTTAGTAGAGTTGGTTGCAACAAAATCCAGTACATCCGGTATTAGAAAGTACAATATGCTTTTGATAGATAGTGCAGGGGAAACGATTCTGAAATTAGATGAATTTACACTATTGCCATTAGAAAACATCACTACAGATAAAGAGGAGAAAAGCGACGGTAACCAAGAAGGGCTGTACTATTTCAATAATGTATGGAAAAGTACAACCCCACGAGTAATTAAAAACAAAGAAAATAAGGAGCTGATTTATCTGGCAGGTTTTGAAAATACAATTGAAAAAAGTATAAACTCCAGTAATTCAGATGTTAGAATAATACCGAATGGACATGATCCTAAAGATGCATTTCAGATTGTTTTTCAGGAGCTCAAAAAAAGTATAGAGAGCAAAGAAGAAGCACTGATTAGTATCGTGATAGAAAACAACAACTATCATCAGTACGGACATTTGGCAGCACTATTACAATCGGCTCAATTGGAATATTCAAAAGTAAGGGGGAAAGTAATCGTTTTAGACAACACGGCTACAAAGACTTTAGAGGAAATTCTTCAAATTGTGAAAGTAGAAAAACAATTAGAAGGCTTAGAAGTCAGATACCTAAATGTGGAACGGGAAGAACGAGTTTTAGAAGCTTTGACCCCTGAAAAACAAACTCCTGAAGTAAAAATTAAAGAAGGAGGAGTTTATTGGATCACCGGAGGAATGGGCGGTTTAGGACAGTTATTTTTAAAACATATTTTAAAAACAAAGAATACCAAAGTAGTTCTTACCGGAAGAACCATGAGCAGCGAGGACGATACGAAAATAACGAACGCTTATTCGAATGTGGTATACAATAGTTGCGACATCTCTGATAAAGATGCAGTAGCACTACAGTTTCAAAAAATAAAACAAGAATTCGGAAATCTGAATGGCATTATCCATAGCGCAGGACTCGTTAGAGATGGCTTGCTAATTCATAAAAGCGAAGAAGAAGCTGAAGCAGTATTAAAGCCCAAAATAGATGGTATAAGATTTTTGGATGAGGTGACTAAAGATGAAAAATTAGACTTTTTTGTCAGCTTTTCCGCTGTAGCGGCTGTAATGGGAAATCAAGGACAATGCGATTATGCTTCTGCTAATGCATACATGGACCATTTTATGGCTTACAGAAGAACAAAATGCGAGCAGGAAAAACGATTTGGAAAGAGCATTAGTATAAACTGGCCTCTATGGGAAAATGGAGGAATGAAAATGTCAGAAGACCAAAAGCGGTATATGAGAAATCAGACCGGTATGGTACCAATGCCTAATGAGATAGGTACAAGTAGTTTTGATTTTATAGTATCCGGCAGACACACTCAGCTAATGCCGGTTTATGGTTTGCTGGAAAAAATCAAAATACAAAAAGCAATTAATAAAGAGGTTACCGAAGAAGTTAGCGAGAAGAATGATAAAGAGTACAGTAAGGATGAGTTAAAAGCATTTATTACGTCTTATTTAATAGATCTTTTATCAGAAGAATTTAAGTTGCCCAAAGAGCGATTTGAATTACATAAATATTTTGAAGATTTCGGAATTGATTCCATAACGATTACCAAGTTAACCAACACATTTGATGAGGTTTTTATTGATATTCCAAGGTCCTTATTTTTTGAATACCAAACACTTCAGGAGTTGGTAGGGTATTTTTTGGAAGAGCAGCTGGAAACAGTAAAAGAGTTGTTGCTGAAAAGTAAAGATTCGTTGGCTGTGTTATCGCATCAGAAAGAAGATAATAAATCATTTGAGAGCGAAGATGTTGAAGAAGAATTTCAAAACTCAGATCAATTGGCAAAAGAGAATCGTTCGGAATACCAAGAGGATTTTTCATCCCCTAAAATTAGCGATAGGGAAGAAAAAATTGCAATTATAGGTTTAGCAGGGAAGTATCCCGGAGCAAATAATGTAGATGAGTTTTGGGAAAATCTCAAACAAGGAAAAGATAGTATCACAGAAATACCAGGAGACCGATGGGATTTGACAACTTTCTACGATGAAGAAAAAGGAAAATCCGGTAAAAGTTACAGTAAATGGGGAGGTTTTATAGAAGGTGTAGACAAGTTTGATCCGCGATTTTTTAATATTTCTCCTAGGGAAGCTGAGATTATGGAGCCTCAGGAACGGTTGTTTTTACAAACGGCTTGGGAAACGATTGAAGATGCCGGTTACACCAGAGAACAATTAGGTTTGTCTACACAAACAAACGAAATGACCGGCAATGTAGGTGTTTTTGTGGGAGTCATGTACGAAGAATATCAGTTGTATGGCATAGAAGAACAGCACAAAGGCAATCAGATTCATTTGGTAGGCAATCCAAGCAGTATAGCCAATAGAGTTTCGTATTTCTTTAATTTTCACGGACCAAGTTTAGCAGTAGATACGATGTGTTCCTCTTCGATTACTGCAGTAGAACTTGCCTGTCAGAGTATCATGAATGGAGACTGCAAGGCCGCAATTGCAGGAGGAGTAAACGTAAGCATTCATCCTAATAAATATTTGCTTTTAAGTAAAGCCGGATTTGCATCAAGCACAGGACGTTGTAAAAGTTTTGGAGTTGGTGGAGACGGGTATGTACCTTCTGAAGGAGTTGGTGCGGTCTTACTAAAGAAATTATCCGATGCTGAGCGTGATGGAGACCAAATTTATGGAGTTATTAGAGGGGCTTCATTAAATCACGGAGGAAAAACCAACGGATATACAGTACCCAATCCCAAAGCTCAAACAGCTGTGATTAAAAGAGCCATGGAAAAAGCAAACCTTAATGCCAATGAAATCTCTTATGTTGAAGCACATGGTACGGGAACGAGCCTGGGAGATCCGATAGAAGTAACGAGTCTGAAAAAAGCATTTCAGACAGAAGACAAAGACTTTATATGCAAGATAGGTTCTGTAAAATCGAATATCGGACACTGCGAATCAGCGGCGGGGATATCCGGAATAACAAAAGTGTTGTTGCAATTGAAGCATAAACAATTGGTGCCGTCTATTCATGCTGAAGAACAAAATGCCAACATTAATTTTAACAATACTCCGTTTAGGGTGCAGAAAACATTAGAGTTATGGGATACTAATGGCACACCCAGAATAGCAGGTATTAGCAGTTTTGGTGCCGGCGGCAGTAACGCTCATTTGATTATTGAAGAATACACCGGTCAGGAAAAAAATTATAGCGATGACCAAGTTATACCACTATGGGTTATATCTGCAAAATCAGAAGAACAATTAAAGGAATATGCAGAGAAACTGTTGAATTGGATAAAAAATCAGGAAAAACTTTTACCGCAAGAAGTCGCTTATACACTTCAGGCAGGAAGAGAAGCAATGTCACACAGACTGGCTTTTTATGCGTTAACGATCGAGGAAGGGATCGCACAATTAAACGCTTTTTTAGATGGTATTTCGTTAGATTATTATAGCGGAACTACAGATTCTGAAACACTGGTGTTGGAGGATGTAACAGATGCAGAAATCAAGAGGTTATGGGGAAATAGAGATTCAAAAATAGCAGAATTATGGTGCTCCGGAAGAAAGATGGAGTGGTCTCTGTATCATGATAAAAAACAGTTGCCTAGAAAAATAAGCTTGCCAACATACCCTTTTGCAAAGAAGTATTGTTGGTTTACTAAAATGGATGAGGCCAATAAAATGGAAGTAAAACCTAATGGAATTGGGCAGATACATCCTATTCTCCATAAAAACATTTCGGATTTGGACGGGGTTAAATTTCAAAGTGATTTTTTAGGAAACGAAACCTTTTTGAAAGATCATATAGTAAATGCTGAAAAACTGTTTCCGGGAGTTGCTTATCTGGAATTAGCCAGAAAAGCGCTTGAAGAAGTAACAAATCAAGAGGTATGTCAACTCAAAGACATTACATGGTTGAAACCGTTAAAAGTCGAAGATGGAGTAAAACAAATTACCACTGTTGTATCAAAAGACAAAAATGAGATTTTAGTTCAAATTTCAAGTACTGAGGAAGGAAAAAACGTATTGCATGCAGAGGTCAAACTAGGCAGAGAAAATGTAAAGCAACCTGCTCAATATATTATTTCGGTTTTAAAAGAACGAATGTCTGGCGAAAAAGAAGGTAAGGAATGTTATGAAGCTTTTAAGACTGTAGGTTTAGCTTATGGGGGCAGTTTTCAGGGAATCAAAAAAATGTATTTCAACGAACAGGAATCATTGGTTCGTATTGATTTGCCAACACAGGAAGGAATTATAACAGAGCTGGGAATTTTAGATACTGCATTACAAGCCACTATTGGTGTAGATTATACAAACAAAGAAGGTGGCATTCAATTGCCTTACAGTCTTCAGGCAATAGATTTTTATACTGCAGATATATCAGGAGCTTGTTGGTGTTATGTACAAAAACATAAAGAAAGAAGTAAAGTACACAGGTATTCAATACAACTATTGGATCAAGAGGGGAATGTATTGGCAGAAATGAGAGATTTTGTGTCTATAGAATTACGTTCAGCGTCAAAAACAGTTCAGGAAAAGGAGGACAGCAATGCGATCGGAGTTTATTATGAATCGATATGGGAAAAAACGGTATTCGAAAAAGCAACGCTAGCTACTGCTGAAAACAATGCTTTTATCGGGGCTAAAAATGAATATAGCTTACTATTAGAAAAAGAAATAAAAGCCAATGGAGGAAATGTAATCTGGTATAGCGATGTTACTGAAATACCGGTGGGTATTAAATCTGTTTATTTCCTGCAAGGGTTGTGGGATTCGGGTGAAAAAAGAGAGCTGACAGAGCAAATTGAAAAAACAGAATTAAATGTATTCAATAATGTAAAAGCATTACAAAAAAGAAGCGCTGAAAAGCTGGAAGTCGTATTTGTAACCAAACAAACACAAAAGGTAACCCATTCTGATACAGTTACAGAAAAAGGAGCCGGTATTGTCGGATTTGTTGGCTCTCTGGTAAAAGAAGAGATGAATTGGACGATTAAAAGCCTAGATGTTTCAGATCCCAATGACATGAAGAGTGTACTCCAGGCCCCTTTTTCTAAAATGGGGGAATCTTTGGCTATCAGAAATCTCGATTTTTATCAAAATATACTAATACCGGTAGAAAATAAGATCGGAGCACCTTATTCAAAATTGAGAAAAGGCGGGGTATATGTGATTTTAGGCGGAGCTGGCGGTTTAGGAAAAGTGACCACTGCTTATTTGGTAAAAAAATATCAGGCGAAAGTGTATTGGCTCGGAAGAAGAGAACAAGATGAGGCTATTACGGCATCAATTGAAGAAATAGCACAATATGGGGTATCTCCAACCTATATTCAATGCGATGCCGGAAATAAATTAAGTATGCAAGCCGCCTATACCCAAATCAAACTAACCTCTGAAGAAATCAATGGAATCTTTCATTCCGCTATTGTACTCAATGATAAAGTAATTGCGAATATGAAGGAAGAAGATTTTACAAAATCATTCTATCCAAAATCTGTAGGAAGTCAATATTTGATAGACGCTTTTAGTCAGGAAGAATTAGATTTTATTTGTTTTTATTCTTCAGCTCAAAGTTTCTTCAGAGCAGCCGGGCAATCTAATTATTCGGCAGGATGTACCTATAAAGACAGTCTGGCAAAACAAATTCAGCAAAAATCAGGAATTCCAACATATGTAATTCATTGGGGCTATTGGGGGAATATCGGTATTGTCTCTTCCAAAGATTATGAGCAACGCATGCAACAGATGGGTATAGGAAGTATTGATGAAGCCGAAGGTATGCAAGCTTTAGAAAAAGTTTTCACACAAAAAAACGGTCAACTTTTCGTAATGAAATTTTTGAATGATGCTGTTATTAAAAGAATGAATCTTTTTCAATTGAACAAGAGAAAAGTTCAAACTCAAAAAGTGGCAGCAATAGAACTTAAAAGAATCAAATTAACTCCTTCAAAACAAATATTAAATTAAATGGCTACTATAAAAAATAATGCTGTAGAAATGCAAAAATTATGTCATAAATCTTTGCTCCATATCTTAATAAGTATGGGGTTTAGAAATGGCTTAACCAATGAAATAGAGCAGTTAAAAACAGAATTAAAGATTGTTGACAAATATACTCGTTTGCTGGAAGAATGTATTCGTAGTCTGAAAAGTTGTAATTATTTGCAGGAAAATAACAGAATCCTTACAATTCCTAAAGTAATTCAGGACGAATTAAGCGCTTTTGATTGGCAGAGAACATTGCAAAAAAGCACTATAGAAATGCCGGAAATGGCAAATCATGCTAGATTATTAGAAGTCTGTTTAGAAGGACTGCAGTCCATATTTCAAGGGAAAATTAGTGCTACAGATGTGATGTTTCCGGATGGAAGTATGGAGTTGGTTTCCGGAGTTTATAAAGGAAACGAACAAGCAGATTACTTCAATGATACCTTATGCCAGGTAGTAGAAAATATTGTAGCAGATACTGTAGAAACTTTAGAAGAAGGAGAAAAATTTACCATTTTAGAAGTAGGGGCAGGTACAGGAGGAACGAGTAATTTATTGTTTCAGGGATTAAGTGCTTACAAAGATAAAATAAGCTATGTATATACCGATTTGTCTAAAAGTTTCTTATTTCATGCAGAAAAGAATTTTAAGACCATTGCACCTTATTTAGAAACGAAACTTTTTAACATTGAAAAATCACCGGTGAATCAGGAACTCCCTTTAGGAAGTTTTGATATGGTCATTGGAGCAAATGTAGTACATGCTACAAAAAATATTAGAAAGAGCCTTCAAAATATTAAAGGAGTACTCAAGACAAACGGAGTGTTGGTGCTAAATGAAATAGCACAAAATGACATCTATGCCACCCTCACATTCGGACTGCTGGATGGTTGGTGGTTGTATGAAGACCCCGAAGTGAGATTAGAAGGAAGTCCGGGCTTGTCTGCAGAAGGATGGCAACGGGTATTGACCGATACTGGTTTTATGAATACGATTAGCTATCCGGAAAATGAAGAACTGTTTCAGCAAATTATAATAGCTCAAAGTGATGGGGAAATTATTCTGGCTGATGAAAATGCAAAAACAGAGCAAAGTGTAAGCGAAATTAAATCTGAAAAAAGTGAGACGACCGCTAAGAAAGTTGTCCCATCATCTCAAACAGCAGACATTGCGGAGATAGGAAATTTTATAAAAAAGAAATTAGCCTTAGTATTGAAAATGGAAGTCTCAGAGTTTGATGAGGTAACACCAATGTCAGATTATGGAGTAGATTCAATTATAGGTTTGGAGTTGATAAAAGAAATTAATGAAAGACTAACCAATGCAATTCCAACAACAATATTATTTGATTACCCTACTATAAAAGAATTTTCTAAGTTTCTGGCAGAGGAACATAGTTCAGATTTTGCGATAGAGTCTCCAGTGTCAAAAGAGGAAATCAAGGAAGTAGCTGAAATTCCTCAACAACAACAGTTTGAAATCGTAAAAAAAGAAGAAATTCCTTTTTTTGTAAATAAAGAAAAAAGTCAGGCACAACGGCTATGGATCGAAAAACCTGCCGGAATCGATGATATTAAGGTTGTTGGTTTTGACTTACCGGCGATACAACAAGACGAGGTTGTAGTTGAGATTTCTCACTTTTCACTCAATTTTGGCGATCTGCTTTGTGTAAAAGGGTTATATCCCACTATGCCGCCGTACCCTTTCTCTCCGGGATTTGAAGCCTCGGGAATTATTATAGAAACAGGAACGAAAGTGGCTCATTTTAAGACTGGCGACAGAGTAATAGTAATGACAGATGGCAGTTATGGATTGCATAGCACACATTGCGTTGCTAATGAACTCCAGTTGCTACCTCTGCCTGAAAATCAGTCTTTTGAAGAAGCATGCGCAATTCCTACAGTAGCAATGACTATGGTTGAAGCTTTTAGACGCATACAGGTTAAAAAAGGGGATTATATTTTAGTTCAGACCGCTACAGGAGGTATTGGTCATGCCGCTGTACAATTAGCCAGACATTTAGAATTAAATATTATCGCTACGGCCGGAAGCGCTTCTAAAATAAATTATTTAAGCCAAAATGGAATTCAGCATACGATTAATTATAATGAACAAGATTTTGAGAAGGAAGTAAGCCGAATCACAAATGGTCAGGGCGTTATGGTTGTGGTGAATACACTTTCGGGCGACAATATTCAGAAAGGAATAAATTGTTTGGGAAAAAGAGGTCAATATATTGAGTTATCGATGACCGCTTTGAAATCTGCCAATAAAATTGATTTGAGTAAGCTTTCAAACAACCAGACTTTTATAGCAGTTGATCTTCGAAAATTGATAGACGAAGACCGGGAGTACATTGAAGGCCTATGGGCAGAATGCAAACAATACATAGAAAAAGGAATTTTAAAATCAGTGATTAGTACTGAAGTTGCTTTTGAAGAGTATAAAAAAGCTTATAAAACGCTTGAAGACAGAAACAATATAGGAAAAGTAATTGTCAAAGCTAAGTCGGCACGAACGCTACAGGTAGAAGTTCCATCAAGAAGTTTTGAGGAAGGCACATCATTCACTCAAAGTTCAAAAGCATTAGATATCGCTATTGTTGGAATGAGCGGACAATATGGTGATACAAAGGATTTAAATGATTTTTGGAAAAAAATAAAAGAAGGAGAAAGCCTCATAGAAGAAGTACCGACAGACAGATGGAATGTTGAAGAACACTTTGCAGCAGATCAGGACATAGCCAATAAAACTTATAGTAAATGGGGCAGTTTTTTAAGAGATATAGATAAGTTTGATCCCCTGTTCTTTAGAATCTCAGGTAAAGAAGCAGAGGGTATGGATCCGCAACAGCGTATCTTTTTAGAACATTGCTGGAAAGCTTTTGAAGATGCTGCGATTGTAACTGATCAGTTAAATGGAGCAAAATGCGGCGTATATGTTGGCGCAGGACAAGGAGATTATGTACAGACCAATAATCTGGATAATGCTGCCGTTTTTTGGGGAAACAGCAGCGCGATTTTAGCTTCAAGAATATCCTATTTTCTCAACTTAAAAGGACCGGCTTTAGCTGTAGATACCGCATGTTCTTCTTCTTTGGTGGCAATCGATATGGCCTGTAAAAGTTTATACCATAAAGAAATTGATATAGCACTCAGTGGTGGGATATTTATTAATACAACACCAAGATTTTACAAATTATCCAGCAAGGCAGGAATGCTCAGCAAAGATGGTCAATGTTATGCTTTTGATCACCGTGCCAATGGTTTTGTGCCGGGAGAGGGAGTAGGTGTTTTAGTCCTTAAACGATTAGAAGACGCAAAGAAAGACGGGGATTTTATATATGGTATTATCAAAGGAGTAGAAACCAATCAAGATGGAACCACCAATGGTATTCTGGCGCCAAGTATGAAATCTCAGGAAGAGCTGGAAACCGAAGTATATCAAAAGTACGATATCCATCCGGATAGTATCAGTTATGTAGAAGCCCATGGTACCGGAACGAGTCTTGGAGACCCGATAGAGTTTGAAGGATTATCACGTGCTTTCAGAAAGCAAACCAATAAGACTAATTTTTGTGGCTTAGGGAGTGTAAAAACAAATATTGGTCACACTGTTTATGCGGCGGGAGTAGCAGGGGTACAAAAAGTAGTATTGGCACTTCAAAACAAAAAAATACCTCCAACTTTAAACTACGAAAAGAAAAACAGCTTTATCAACTTAGAAAACAGTCCTTTTTATATAACAGAGGCCTTGCAAGATTGGGCTAATAGCGATTTGACACCAAGAAGAGCAGCCGTAAGCAGTTTCGGATTTAGCGGAACAAATGGGCATCTGGTGATAGAAGAATATGAAAATGCTTCTCGCAAGAATAGTTTTGATAAAGAATTTGTTATACCAATATCTGCAAAAAATGAGAAGGCGCTAGCACGTAAAATAAAACAGCTAATTGAATATCTGGAAGAAAAAAATGAAATTTCTATTGCCGATGTAGCCTATACATTGCAGGTAGGACGTCAATCGATGGAAGTCCGCAGCGTATTTCTAGCAGATTCTGTGTCAGATTTTTTAATGAAGTTAAAAGAGGATAAGAGCTTCGTAAGCTCAACAGCAATTGCAACAAAAGAAAAAGATCAAATCAGGACTTTTTTATCAAACGGTGCCGGAGAAGCTTATATCAAATATGCGACAGAACATAATGAACTTCAGTCTCTGGCAAATCTTTGGACTATGGGTGTAGAGGTCGATTGGAATAAATTATATAGTACTAATCAAAAGAGGCCACAACGAATTAGTTTACCGGCATATGCTTTTGAAAAAGAGAGCTATTGGTTAAAATCTAATTTCATAACCGAATCCAATCAGGAAGCCGGAAAACTACATCCTTTGCTTCATCAAAGAGCAGAAATTGGCGAGGAAAATTTAAAATTTGGCAGTACTTTTTCAGGAAAAGAACACTTTTTTAGAGATCATATTTTTAGGGATAAAAAGATATTGCCGGGTGTAGCTTATCTGGAGTTGGGCAAGACTGCCGGAGAAAAGAGCATAGGCAAAAGCATTACGCAGTTTAAGAATGTACTATGGCTTCAACCTATGTGGCATGTGGATGAGGCTGTAAAAATTGAAACAGAAATTAGTAAACAAGAGCAAGGCCTTCAGTATGTTATCTATAGTGATGTAAAGAGTACAGCAACTTCAGCTATAGAAAAACAAATACATAGCCAGGGAGAGTTAAGTACAATTGAAACCGCAAGACCAGTAAAACATGATGTAGAACATATAAAAAAATCGCTCAGTAAAAGTATGTCAAGGGTTGATTTCTATAAGACATATGAAGCAATAGGACTGGAATTAGGAGCATCTTTTAGAGGTGTACAACAGCTATGGTACAATTCATCTGAAGCACTTTCTAAGATTGAATTGCCAAAAGGAGAAGGCTATACCCTGACTCCGGGAATTATGGATAGCGCTTTGCAAACCTGCATAGGAATCAATTTAGAAAAAGAGATAACCGGTTTATTATTTCCTTTTAGCGTTGAACAAATCAACATATATCAGCCATTAGAAGAAAATATATGGTCTTATGTACGAAAAAGCAAAAACAACAACTCAGCCGAAGTCATTAATTATGACGTAGATATTTGCAATGAGGGCGGAGAAGTATTAATTGCATTTCAAAATGTATTGTTTCTGCCGGAACGAAAGACATCGGCTCAAACAATAACAGCAGCCGAAACGCAATTTTATAAATCGGTCTGGAAAGAAATTCCTGCAAGCTCTGAGAGAAATACCGATATAAAACGCAAAATAATAGTATGCGAAGCAGTGCCGGAGATGTCGGATTATTTTATTGAATCGGTAAATACTGATGTAGAACTGATTGAACCAACTACTGCCGAAGCTTATTTTGAAAAGATACTAACGATAATCAAGCAATTGATTGTTAGTAAAGACAATGTTGAAATACTTCTTGTATATCCGACAAGTAAGCAGTTAGATATTGAGTTTCTAAGTGCTTTATTAAAAACTACATCTCTTGAGAACTCAAAAATCCTGACCAAAACGATAGGAGTTGATGTAGAGTTTACAAAATCGAATACTGCTGAGATTTATACAATAATCGAAAATGAATTAGGAACAACAGATCAGGAAATTAAATACAGCAAAGGAATCAGAAAAGCGAAGCAGCTTGACTTAGTAAGCCTTCCGGTTTCTAAACAAAAAACAACTATTAAAAAGAATGGCGTTTATGTAATTTCCGGAGGAATGGGAAGCTTAGGACGTATTCTGGCCAAACATATAACAAGTCACAAAAATGCTAAAGTCATTCTTTTAGGACGCAAAAAATTAAATAAAAGTCAGGAAAGTTTTGTAGAGAATTTATCCAATGCAGCATACATGATTTGCGATTTGGCAAGTAAGCAAAAAGTGCAAAATGCGATTGCTAAAATTAAAGCTAAATATGGTACCATAAGCGGAATTATACACGCAGCAGGAATTACAAGAGACAGTTTAATTCAGGTCAAAACAGCAGAAGAGGTAAAAAGTGTTTTCGCTCCAAAAATAGAAGGATTAAAATATTTGGATGAGGTAACTAAAAAGGAACCTTTAGACTTTATGATGTTGTTTTCTTCTATTGTTAGTGAATTGGGTAATATAGGGCAATCAGATTATGCGGCTGCCAATGCCTATCTTAACAATTATGCTCTGTATAGAGAAGAAGAACGACTACTCGGAAACAGACAAGGTAATACCTATAGTATTGGATGGGGATTTTGGGAAGAAGGCGGTATGAGATTGCAGAAGGAGCAAATAACATATCTGGACACGCAGTGGGGAATGAAACCAATGCCAACAGAAGTAGGATTAGAGTTATTGGAAACAATTTTAGCTGCAGATTCGCAAAACGTATTAGTAACTTATGGCGATTCTCAAAAAATCAACACTGTCCTTTCGAAGCAATTTGCCGAAAAGAAAATGGTTGAGCATTCAGGAGAGCAAATTAAAAGTGATAGCAGAGAAATACTGTTAGATAAGTTGCAGCTGTTGATTGCGGACTTGTTAAAGCTGGATAAAGATAAAATAGAGCGAAACAAAGACTTAACAGCATATGGAGTAGATTCAATTTTACTAACAGAATTGAATGCGGAGCTGAATGCCTATTATGAAATTTCATTATTGCCATCTGTATTCTATAATTACACGACTATAGAGAGTTTAGGGGAACATTTGTTAGAAGAGTATAATTCAGAAGTTCTTAGTAAACATGAGGAGGTTAACGATGTAATTTTAGAAAAGGAATCTAACAGTAAAAGCTCTTTTTCTGATGCAAAAAGTAACGAGTATAGCTTAAGTCAGTTAGATAGTAAACAATTGCAGAGTACAATAGACGGATCTCCCTATTTGATTCAGTTCAATAAGATAGTACCCGAAAAGCCAAGTATTTTTATCATACCGGGTGTTCCGGGCATTGCGCATGGATATTATGAATTGGCAGAGCAGTTCTCTAAATATGGAAATTGCTACGGGATCACAATGCAAGGTATTTTCGATGATAAGAAACCACTGGATAGTATAGAAAAAATGGCTTCTCATAATGTGGCTGAGATTATCAGAATAGCTCAGCCCCATTCAGAGGTATATCTTGTCACTCATAGTTTTGGGGGACTACTGAGTTACGAAATGGTAAAACAATTACAGGCCGTAAGTATAGAAGTCAAACAAATATTTATGTTAGACTGCTTTCCTAATACACTGTCCAGCGACGAAATGGACAAAACGGTTTTGTTCCTTAATTTATTCCCTGAAATATTTGATACTGTAGAAATAGAAGTTATAAAAAGAGAAGTATACAACATTCTACAAGGAAAAGTCCCAGATAGAAAGGAATTGTTGTACGATTTTATTACGACCAACGGCGTGATTGTGAATCAAATAATGTTCGACAAACTATGGGACGTTTTTTATGTTTCTATGAGTTGTAGTTACGAAATGGACATTCAGCATCAAGTTCCGATTACACTAGCCAAAGTAAAAGACCAGGTCATTACAAATGAATTCTATGATTTGGGTTGGAGCCAATATTTTGAACATGTGGAAGTAATTGACGTAGAAGGAGATCATTTTTCTATAATAAGAGAACCACATTGTTCTAAGTGGGCTAAAGAAATAACATTTTATAAAGAAGAAAACGAACAAGTATCTTAATCAAATAACATAAAAAATCATTCATCACAATGATAGTATCAGTAACAAAAATAAGAACCAAGTCCCTATTGACATCCATGTCATTGTTTGGTGTAGAGTACAGATTAAAAAAGCAAATGAAAGAAGCTAAATGTTTGAAATATAGAAGTCTGAAGTTGTTTAGAGTCGCGTATACGATGACATTATGGAGAGATCATGAACACATGTTAGAGTTCAGAAACAATGGAGAACATAAAAAAGTAATGAAAGACATTGCTAAAATAGCTGTATCTGCCGCTTATATTTCTTATGAATCAGACAAAAAACCATCATGGAGATTTGCTGTAAATATGTTAAATAAAAATGGAAAGAAAGTAAATTATTAATTCAGCCTTACTAAGATATAAAATATGGAAATTAAAAAAGAGTTTAGTCCGATCAGATTAGTAAATGTTAGTGAATTGAAGGATAAGAATATGATCGGTGTTAATAAAGAGAATGTTGAACTTGTAGTAGTAAACTACCACGATCAGATTAAAATATTTCAGGGGCTCTGTCCGCACGAAAAAGAACTTCTAAGTTTTGGTGAAATCGGCGGAGAACAAAACATTATATGTCCTGCACATCAATGGCAGTTTGACTGTATCTCCGGAAAGAATAAATGCAGTTCAAAAGACGGTTTAAGAATGTTCTATTATGAAATAGTCAACGGAGATATCTTTATTGATAAAAATGAGCTATTGGAACATAAAATGGAGATCGAGAATGTTACAGGGCAAAGACAGATACGTATAAAAACATTAAAAGATTTACCGGGTCCCAAAACCAAACCTTTCTTTGGAAATTCGCTAAGCTTTCTTTCTAAAATGGATAAAGTGCATTTGCAATACGAAGAATGGGCAAAGCAATATGGCTCTTTTTATAAAATTAATGTTAATGGCGAAGATGGTGTAGTAATTTCAGAAGTGTCTATAATAAAAGAAATTCTAAACCAAAGGCCTTATAAATACAGACGTTTTAAAAATATCAGACCCGTATTGGAGGGCATGGAAATTCATAATCTTTTTTCAACAGAAGGAGATGAGTGGAAAAGAAGCAGAAAATATGTAACCCAGGCATTATCAAATAAAGTGCTCAGATCCTTTTATCCGTCTATTCAGGATACCACTAAGGATCTTTATAATCACTGGGAGAACGTATTGAATAAAAACTCTGAGATAGACTTACACGAAGATATTTTCAATTATTCATTTGATATTATATCTCACTTGGCATTTGGTCAGAAAATAGGAACGGTAGGGACTGAGGAAAGCAAAATTCAAAACAATTATAAAAGAGTCATGAACATGATTCAATTTCGTATTGTGATTCCTGTTCAATACTGGAAATTTTTTAAACTGCCTAAAGACCACAAGTTAGATAAAGACCTAAAAGAAATAAAACAAGATATCTGGAGGTATATAGACGAAGCTAAGGAAAGGGTAAAGCTAAATCCGGAATTAAAAGAGAATCCTACAAATTATATTGAAGCCTTGTTGCAGGCGACAGATGATGATGGAGTATACCTGACAGACGATGAGATTTATCCAAGTATATTCGGTACGCTCGTAGCGGGAGAAGATACCACTGCCAATACCATACTTTGGGTACTTCATTATATTACAGACTATCCCGAAGTTCAGAAAAAGATGAGGGAAGAAATCGTTACTGTTCTGGGAGAAGAGAAGTTTTTGCAAACAATGGACGACTCCAATCAATTAGACTATGTAAATGCTGTTATCTATGAAGTGATGAGGTTGAAACCGGTAATTCCTGTTATCGCTTTAACTACAAATGAAGATTGTATTATCGGAGAGTATGAAATACCAAAAGACACTGATGTATTTGTATTATCGCATTATAGAGATCAGGAAAGTTGTCCTTTTTTAAAAAGAGAAGCATTTGATCCGGAACGCTGGGTAGAGAGTAAAAGTGTCACTTTCCATACCAATCAGAGTAATCTTATTCCTTTTGGGCTGGGGAAAAGAATATGTCCCGGAAAATCGTTGGCAATGGTAGAAATGAAAACCATTTTGTGTATGATTCTGAAAAACTACGAAATAAGCAAATCAGATAAAGAAAATAAGGTAGAAGATCATTTTAATACAACCCTTGGGCCAAGTAAATTCAATATAAAACTGGAACGTCTCAATGTAACTGTTGCGGCAGTATAAATTGACTTAAAGTTAAATCGGGTTTGTGTTAGCATAGAGTTTTAAATTTTTTAAAAGAGTAAAAATGAATTATAAAAATGCAATTGTATTAGGAGGAGGAATTTCCGGGTTATTGATTTCTAAAGTACTCAGCAATAAGTATGAAAAAGTAATCATAATCGAAAAAGACGAACTGGAAGACAGACCGGAAGTAAGACAAGGGCAATCACACGGTGGACAGTTTCACGTATTGTTACTTAGAGGGCTAAAGACCATGGAATATTATTTTCAGGGGATTACAGAAGAATTAAAAAACAGCGGGGCTGTAGATTTAGATCTGGGCGACGGTGCATACTGGTATTCTTATGAAGGCGTAAAACAAAATATAACTACAGATATAAATACATTGTTATCCAGTAGAAAATTAATTGATTACGCTGTCCGAAAAAGAGTAGAAAAAATACCTAATGTTCAAATACTGGATAAGACGAAGTATATTGATTTTATTCAAAAAAACGGAAAGATTAGCGGAGTAATCGTTAAAAGTAAAAACAGTAAAGAATATGAACTGGAATCAGATCTGGTAATTGATGCAACAGGACGAGGTTCCTTAACACCTAAGTGGTTAGAAAATAACAATTATCCAAAACCCGAAGAAGAGAAAACGATAGTCAATATCACTTACAAAACTGCGATCTATAGCAGACCCGAAGGAGGACTTCAGAAAGGAAAGATGATGATGTATTCCCCGAAACCGCCTGAGAAAATAGGTGTAGTAATACAGCCCATTGAAAATAATAAAAACCTGGTTTGTGTAGCCGGTTGGCATAGAGAAGATCCTCCTGTTGATGAGGAATTACTTGAATTTGTGAAGCAATTACCTGATAAAACGTTTTATAATGTATTAGTTGATTGTCAGAAAGAGAGTGATTTTGTAGCCTATAAGGTGCCACATTGCTCCAGAAGGTATTTTGAGAAATTAACGGAATTTCCTGAAGGACTACTTCCGATAGGCGATGTTATTTGTAATTTGAATCCAACGCACGGACAAGGTATAACTGCTGCCTGTTTACAAGTAGAAATTTTTGAGGAATTAATGAAGAAGCACGATCCTGCAAAAATGTCAAAGATATATTTCAAAAAAATAGCTAAGATCATAGATCAATGCTGGAGTGCCTCGGCCTATGAAAATTTCAGGTACGAAGAGACCGTAGGTAAGAAGCCTAAAGGCGTAAACTTAATCAACAAATATATGGACGCGATCCATAAGGCAGCCAATAAAAACGGATATGTATATGGTGAGCTTGTAAAGGTTTCTGTGATGATAAAACCTGCAGTAAGTCTGTTTTCTCCCTTTTTTTTATGGAAAGTATTTGCGGCTAATATGCGTAAATAAAATGTTTTTTATCAATTAAAACCAAGAACAAATCGATGAAAGTAATAATGTTTCCAGGACAAGGAGCCCAATACAGAGGAATGGGGAAAAACCTTTTTGAAAAGTATAAAGACAAAATGGAAATGGCTTCAAATATACTTGGATATGACTTAGAAGAATTATGTCTTAAAGATCCGAAAAGGGTACTAAACAATACAGAATTCACCCAACCGGCTTTGTTTGTTGTTAACGCACTAAAATATGAAGAGCAATTTACTTCAACCCGGCCAGATTACCTTATCGGTCATAGTTTAGGCGAATATAATGCTTTACTGGCAGCAGGAGCGTTTGATTTCGAAACAGGCGTGCGAATTGTACAAAAGAGAGGCACTTTGATGGGAGAAGCTTCGGGAGGATCTATGGCTGCTGTTTTAGGATTAGATGAAATTGTTTTAAAAGAAAAGCTGAAAGAAGGAGGATATACAACTATAGATGTAGCTAATTTTAATACACCTACGCAAATAGTAGTATCAGGTCCCAAAGATGCTATTGATGAAGTGGTAAAAGATTTTGATCAGCAAAATATCAAAATTGTTCAATTGCAGGTTACGGCACCCTTTCACTCCAGATACATGCAAAGCGCAGTAGAAGAGTTTGATTATTTTATTCAGAAATTAGAATTTAATAGTCTTAAAATTCCTGTAATTTCAAATGTTACAGCCAGAAATTATGAGCAAAACCAAATTAAAGATTTGCTTAGCAAACAGATAGCAAGTTCTGTACAATGGGTAGATTCTATTCGTTTTCTAATGGGTAAAAATGTGCAGGAATATGAAGAAGTAGGAGGAGACAGATTAACCAAAATGGTGGAACAAATTAAAAGCTGCTGTTCGCCTATTTATGAAGAAACTAAAGAAAAAGTAGTTCTTACTACTGAAAAACAACTAAAAAAGGAAATAACAGAAACGGCTAAAACTCACAAAACAAATACGTTGGGGAGCAGTACATTCTGTGAAAGATACAATACGCCTTATGCTTATGTAGCAGGTGGACTTCATATGGGAATAGCTTCAACTGCGATGGTACTAAAAATGGCAAACTCTAAAATGTTAGGTTTTTTGGGAACCAAAGGACGTACTATAACAGAGATCAACAAAGACATAGAAAGATTGCAGGATCAATTAATAGAAGGAAACCCCTTTGGAGTTAATTTATATCAGGATATTCTGGACCCAAACAAAGAAATAGAATTAGTCAACAGCCTGCTGGAAAGCAAAATAAGAATAATTGAAGCGGGAGGATTTAGCCAAATAACCCTGGCCTTAGCTTATTTTAGAATTGCCGGTTTAGAAAGGAATAGCGATCAGGGTATAAGCTGTAAGAACCATATTATAGCCAAAATTGCAAGACCTGATGTTGCGGAAGGTTTTATGAAACCGGTTCCGGAAAGGTTAGTCAAGAGATTGTTGGATAAAGGTTGGATTACACAGGATCAGGCAGAAATGGCAAGTGAAATTCCTTTAAGTGGAGATATTTGTACCGAAGCAGATCCGGGAGGTGTAACGCACAGAACTGCTGCATTTGTATTGTTTCCTTCTATAAAGAACCTACGCAATCAAATACAGCAGGAATACAAGTATAACGATCCCATACATCTTGGTATTTCCGGAGGAATAGGAACTCCGGAAGCAGTTGCCAGTGCCTTTATCATGGAAGCCGATTTTGTACTCACAGGTTCAATCAATCAATGCACAGTAGAGTCCGGTTTAAGTGAGGTAGCCAAAGAGCTGCTTCAAAATAGCAATGTACAGGATACGGCCTATATTCCCGACGAAGAACTCTTTGAGATAGGAATACAAGCACAGGTTCTCAAAAAGGATGTCCTATTTGCAACACGTGCCAAAAAATTATACGAATTGTACCAGCGATACGACTGTTTAGAGGCAATTCCAAATGATGTAAAAGAACAACTAGAGACTAAGTATTTCAAGAGAACGTTGTCGGAAGTATGGCAAATAGTAAGGAGAGAGTTTGTACAAAGAAATGAAATAGCACAAATAGAAAGTATAGAGGAGCGACCTAAGAAAAAGATGGCTACTCTATTTAAATATTATCTCAGACTGGCCAACCAATATGCATTGGAAGGAATTGTAGAAGAACAATCTAATTTTCAAATACAAACAGGAGCTGCTTTAGGCGCCTTTAATCAATGGGTAAAAGGAACTTCATTAGAAGCATGGCAAAATCGACATGTAGATCAAATCGGAATGAAGATTATGGAAACCGCAGCAGAACTAATAAAAGGCAAATCAACGTTGATCGAAGTATAATTATACAATAAAAAAGATTTAAATATATGAGTACAAATAGAGAACACGCCGTAGTAATTGGGGGCAGTATGGCAGGTTTAGTCGCAGCAAGAGTGCTAAGCAACCATTTCAAAAAAGTAACCATTATAGAAAAAGATAAAGTAAACAATAAGCCCGAAACCAGAAAGGGACAACCTCAGACCAGGCATATTCATTTGCTGCTTGCACATGCGATGAACATACTTTCAAGATATTTCCCTGAGTTAAAAAAAGAATTATTAGAAAATGGGGCCTTAGAATTGGATGTAGGCAATGACTACAGTTGGTATTCTTATGGAGGGTTTAAGAAAAAAGGAACTACGGGAATTACAGCACTTACCATGACCAGACAGCTTCTGGAATATCACGTAAAAAAGCATGTTCTGGATATCGGGAATGTTGCGATTTGTGATGAAACCAAAGTCCTGGAAATGAAAATGGAGGGTGAAAATGTCAAAGGTTTGATATTAGAAAATGAAGGAGTAAGAAATGGTATTGATACTGATTTTGTTGTAGATGCATCCGGAAGAGGAACCAGAGCTTTTAAGTGGTTAAAGCAATATGGATACCCTACTCCGGAAGAGAGTACAATCAAAATCGATATTATGTATATAACCATACTGTTTGAACGTAAAAAAATGCCTCAGGGAAAAAAGATAGAAACCATCAGTTATACCCCTGATGCACCAAAAGAAAAATTAGGGGCTGTACTTATGCCGATTGAAAATGACAGGTGGGTGCTTACATTAATTGGGTTAAGAGGTGCTGAACCACCTCAAAATGATGAGGAATTATTGAAATTTTTGAAAGAACTGCCGATTTCAGAATTGTACGATATTATTTCGGATACAACACGACTTACAGATTTTGTCGTTTATAAATACCCAAATAGTGTGAGAAGACACTATGAAAAATTAAATAAATTCCCCGGTTCTTATTTAGTTTTAGGAGATGCGGTTTCAAGTTTCAATCCTATGTATGCGCAAGGAATGGCATCTTCTATATGTCAGGCAGAAATTTTAGACGAAGTATTGAAAGGTACCCCGTCAAATTCGGAGGTTTTTCGGCCTTATATCAACAAAGTAAATAAAGTAATAGAAGATTTTTGGACCGCAGGAGCTTATGAAGATTTCAGATATCCGGAAACAGTCGGAATAAAACCGGCCGGGCTCAAAGTAGTCAATGGTTATATGAAAAAATTGCAAAAAGCAGCGAACAAAGACACAGAATTATTTAAAGAAATATTAGAAGTAGCAGGATCTTTGAAATCAGGAAAAAAGCTTTTCAGACCCAGAATCTTGTGGAAAGTACTCAAAACAAACTTATAATTTAATTAGCAAATAAGAATATGAAAAATCAGATCATCGAACAAATTAGAGAAAACTTAATCGATATTATCCCGGAATTGGAAGGAACAACAATATCAAATGATGAAACACTACTAAATATTGGTGCAAATTCTATTGATAGAGCCGAATTAATCGCATTAACATTAGAACAATTAGAAAAAGAAATTCCCAGAATAGAATTGGCAGGAGCTCAAACTATCAATGAGTTGGCAGAATTGATTGCCAGTAAATAAAAAAGTTTTATATGAATGCGGATCAGATACATAAAGCTTGTGTAACAGGAATGGGAGTAGTTACCCCTATAGGAATAGGCGTGCCGGCTTTTACGGAAGCTTTAAAAAAAGGCAAATCGAATTTTGCTATAAAAAACTATACTATAGAAGATAAAAACTTCAATTATGTATATGGAAAAGTAGAAAATTTTGATCTCAAAGAAAATATATCAGATAGTGAGTTTGAGGAGCATTGGAAACTAAAAATAAAACGGTTACGCGATATTTCATTAAGTACCGCTTACGGTACGTTTTGTGCTGTAGAAGCCTGGCATCATGCTGGGCTTCCTTCAACGATAGATAAAAGTAAGATTGCTATAGTGGTTGCTGGCAGTAACACACAACAGCAGCATCATAAGGAGATTAGTGATTCTTACAAAAGTAAAATGCAATTCATGAAACCGTCATACGGATTCAATTTTTTGGATAGTGATATGATTGGCGTAGCTTCCGAATTATTTGGGATAACCGGAGAAGGATTTACTGTTGGAGCCGCCAGTGCCAGCGGAAATATGGGAATCATTCAAGCTTGCAGGCTTATAGAAAGCAAAGCGTATGATGTAGTCATGGTAATTGCCCCGATGATGGATTTATCGGTATTTGAATATCAGGGATTTTCGGCTTTGGGGGCTATGCTGCCGATAGTGTCAGAGAAGGACGAAATTCCGCAATACAAACCTTTTGACACCGATCATGCAGGATTTGTGTATGGGCAAAACGCGGGAGCACTTATTTTAGAATCAAAAGAACATGCCCAACAAAGAGAAGCAAACATATTAGGAACTATATCTGGCTATGGAGTTACATTGGATGCCAACAGAAATCCAAATCCTTCTGTAGAAGGTGAAGAAAAGGCGATAGCCAAAGCACTGCAAAAAGCAGGGATTCTGCCCGAACAAATTGATTATATCAACGCACATGGTACAGGATCAAAACTGGGAGATTATACAGAGCTTGAAGCTTTGATTAATTTAGAACTTAAAAACAAACCGATAAACAGTACAAAATCATTAATAGGTCATGGCATTACAGCAGCAGGAACAGTAGAAGCTATTGCAAGTCTGATACAAATGAATGAAAATTTTGTGCACGAAAATCTTAATTTAAAAACACCAATAGACTTCCCAATGGATTGGATACAAAGCTGTAGAGACCACCATTCAATACAATATACATTAAGTAACAGTTTTGGTTTTGGAGGTATAAATACAGCAATTATTCTGGAAGCGTAACCAAATATAGAATCAGAAAAAAATATGAGAGCAGGAATAGAAGCTATAAATATATATTGTGGATCAGCGGCCATAAATGTAGCTGAATTAGCAAAACATCGACAATTAAATATGGAGCGATTTGAAAATTTGCTAATGAAAGAGAAAACAGTCCCAATGCCCTATGAAGACCCGATTTCTAACGCAGTTAATGCAGCCAAACCATTATTGGATGCATTGACAAAAGAAGAAATTGAAAGCATCGATATGTTAATTACTTGTTCTGAATCCGGAATTGATTTTGGAAAGTCAATGAGTACCTATGTTCATGATTATTTAAAACTTAGTAGAAATTGCAGACTGTTTGAACTCAAAAATGCCTGTTATTCAGGTACGGCAGGTATACAGATGGCTATTAATTTTATCCTTTCGGGTACAGCCCCCGGCAGAAAGGTTTTGGTGATCGCCACTGATATTATGAGAATGAGCACAGTAGAGGGAGCTGCTATGGAAATGTCTTTTGTAGAGCCTTCTTCAGGATCAGGAGCGGTAGCCATGTTAATTAGTGACAAACCAAAAATATTTGAAATAGACAGAGGAGCCAGCGGTTATTATGGTTATGAGGTTATGGATACCTGCAGACCTGTTCCGGACAAAGAAGCAGGAGACTCAGATTTATCGCTATTATCTTATCTGGATTGTTGTGAGAATAGCTTCAAAGAATACCAAAAAAGAGTGGATGATGTAGATTATCAGGACAGCTTTCAATACTTGGTTTTTCATACCCCTTTTGGCGGAATGGTAAAAGGCGCTCATCGAAGTAACATGAGAAAATTCAAAAAGGCAAAACCGGAAGAAATAGAAAGTGATTTTCAAGATCGTGTAGCTCCTTCTTTAGAATATTGTCAGAGAGTTGGAAACATTATGGGAGCCACAACCTATTTGGCATTGGTAAGTATGATTGAAAAAGGAAATTTCGAAACCCCAAAAAGAGTTGGGATATTTTCATACGGATCAGGATGCTGTTCAGAGTTTTTTAGCGGAGTAATACATCCTGGAAGTCAGGAGATAATTTCGAACTTGGCTATAAATGAGCATTTAGATCAGCGTGTAGTATTATCTATGGAAGAATATGAAAGTACTTTTACAGTCAACTCAGAAATCAAATTCGGAACAAGAGATTTTAAAATAGACACCACATTGTATCCGGAACCTTTTAGTAAAGTGAAAGGAAAAGAGAAGTTAATCTTTTCTGAAATTAAAAATTATCACAGAATTTACGAATGGGTATGATACAGGAAGATACAATATACAGTACAATTTTAGTAACGCGACAGCGAGAGGTTTTACATATTCAGTTCAATAGACCCGAACAGCATAATAGTATTAATGCTGCAATGGGAAATGAACTTTTGGAGGTTTTGGAAAGTGTAAAACAAAACGCAAAAATTAAAATCATTGTACTGTCAGGTAATAAAAATCATTTCTGTACCGGAATGGATTTTGAAGCCGTTGTCAAGCAAAACAATGAAAGCTTAATAAACCAACAACCGGATCAATATTATAATTTATTAAAAGCAATTAGTGAAATTGATAAGGTAGTAATAGCAAAAGTAGAAGGAAAAGTAAATGCAGGAGGCTTAGGATTAGTTGCAGCCAGTGATATAGTGATAGCACACAGTCAGGCAACTTTTGGTTTATCTGAAGCCTTGTTTGGATTGTTACCGGCTTGCGTAATGCCTTTTTTGATAGAGAGAATAGGTCCGCAGAAAGCCAAATGGTTAACATTAATCACGCACGGAATTACTGCAACACGAGCTTATGAAATAGGTTTGGTAGATGAAGTAGCAGATGAAATCAATAATGAAGTAAGGAAAAATATACTAAGACTAAGTCGATTAGAAAGCAGTACAATTGAAGAAATTAAATCCTATATAGCAAAACTTTGGATAATTAAGGAAGAAACCAAAACGATGGCAGTTGCCAAATTGCAGTCTTTAATGGAGTCAGAAAGGGTGCAAAATAATATAAAAAACTTTGTAGAGAAAGGAGAGTACCCATGGGAGAAGTAGTAAGTATTAAAGAAATTACCAATGACATCGTACAGATTACGATGCAAGACAAAGAGTCAAGAAATACATTTTCTAAAGAACTGATAGAAGGGCTAAAACTGGCTTTTGCTGGTATAAAACAAAAGCAGGAATATAAAGTAGTAATTCTGACAGGATACGACAGCTATTTTTCCTGCGGAGGAACTCAGGATGAGTTACAACAAATATATGATGGTAAATTGAAATTTACTGAATTAGATTTTTTCACAGCACCAATCGAATGCGATATCCCTGTAATTGCAGCCATGCAAGGCCATGCAATCGGAGGAGGGCTTGTTTTTGGGTGTTATGCAGATTTTCAGATTTTAGGAAAAGAAAATATATATACCGCTAACTTCATGAAATACGGATTCACCCCGGGAATGGGAGCAACGTATATGCTACCATTGCGTTTTGGTTCAGTATTAGGTGCCGAGATGCTTTTTACTGCCGAAAGTTATAGAGGAGGAGAATTACAAGAACGAGGCGTATCTTTACAGGTAGTTCCCAAAAAAGAAGTTGTTGCAGAAGCAATAGTATTAGCGAAGAAGTTAGCCGAGAAACCAAGACTCTCTTTAGTGACGCTTAAAAAGCATATGACATCAAAAATAAAAGTACATTTGAAAGAAATATTTGAACAGGAATTAGAAATGCATGAAATAACGTTTCAGCAATCACAAGTCAAAGAAAATATAAATGCCTTGTTTGGGAGGTAAATAAGTAAAATATATTCCATTAGAACAGCTAGGTTGTAATGGAATATACTTAGTAATAAAAAAGGTTAAAATCTTATACAAAGTATGAAAAAGCATAAAGTTGTCTTTTTATTTTCAGGGCAAGGAAGTCAATATCGCAATGCAGGGAAAGAGCTATTTGCTAGCAATGAAGCCTTTAGATCAAGTATTAAAGAAAGCGATTTGATTTTTAAGAAGTATTTGCACAGATCTCTTGTAGAAGAATTGTACAACAAAGCAGATTCAGATTTTGATGAGTTGCTAATTACTCATCCGGCTATTGTCGCAATCGAGATTGCTATGATAGAGGTAATGAAGTCTTACAGTATTTTTCCTGATTATGTTTTTGGCCAAAGCTTAGGCGAGTTTGCTGCTGGCGTTGCAGCAGGTGTTTGGTCAGCTTCGACAGCTATAAAAGCAGCTATGGAACAGTCTAAATCTTTGATCAGAAGTAATATTGAAGGCGGAATGCTTACTGTTATTGATGCTGAGGGACATCATAAATCTAAAACATATGAACAGTATAGTTTGTGTCTGGCCAGTGATAATTTTCAGAGAAGTTTTACCGTATCCGGTACAGCAGCTAATTTAGATCAATATCAAAAAATCTTAAAGAGAGAAGAGATAATACATTCCCGAATTCCGGTAACAGTCCCTTTTCATTCTCCTCTTATTGATGAAGGCTTAAATGATTTTTCCTGTTATATGAAACAAGGTATCGATTTAGAGAATCCCAAAGTGCCTTATGTGTCTGGTTTAACCTCAAATTTAGTAACACACATAGATGCAGACTATTATAATAAAGTTGTAAGTCGCTACTTTAATTTTAGTAAAACAATCAGTTTTGTGGAAGAACTTGGGGCCTGTCTGTATATTGATTTAGGCCCTTCCGGAACTAGCGCTACCTTTGCTAAATATTCAATATCAAAAATGTCAGAGTCGAAAATACAGCCTATTTTGTCTCCATTCGGAAATGAACTTATGCAGTTGGAAAAATTAAACCGTTTAATTTCTAATCGTTCCGACTATGTTATTTGAAGGCACTCTTAAACTTGAAAGAGAAAACTCTGAACATTTAGCCGGATTTGCCATCGTAAAGAAAGAATTGGTCGGTTTGAATGACTGTTTAGAAATCTTGCATTTGGACGAGATAACCTATTTGAACTCTTTAAAATTCGATAAGCGAAAATCCAGTTATTTGTTGGGACGTATAAGCGCTAAGAATGCTTTAAGTAAAATTATCCCGGCGAAAACGTCTATGAATTCTTTTAAAATAGGTTCCGGTGTTTTTCAGTACCCGGTTATTGAGCACCTGTCTTGTTCCGGTTTTCAGGTATCTATTACACACTGTGATACGATTGGTATTTCTTTAGCTTACCCCGAAGCTCATCCCATAGGAGTAGATATCGAAAAAATCAATCCCGCGAAAGTTGACTCTATGATTAGTTTGTTGACTCCGGCAGAAATAACTTTAACAAGCTCTCTTCTGAAGGATAAAGCTTCAGCGTATACATTGCTTTGGACAGTAAAAGAAAGTTTGTCAAAAGTCCTGAGGACAGGAATGATGATTGATTTCAAATATTTGGAAGTAGAATCGATTCATTATATAGATGGATTGTACCTGGCAAATTTTAAGAATTTTGCACAGTACAAATCTTATTCTATAGTTTTGGAATCATATATTGTCTCTATCACCTGTCCCAGACGAACCAATATTGATCTAACAACTTTTGTAAAGTATCTAACTTCTTTAAACCTGCAGATTTGATGATTTATGTGAAACTTTTCGAGGTTACTAATGGCATTTTTAAAAATCAATGTTACCTCGTTCATAATCTTTATGAAGGTATTTTGATTGATCCGGCCTGGGATTATGAGCTTATTAATTCTTATTTAATAGAAAATGGAATAGTATTAAAAGGGGTATTGCTTACTCATGGACACTTTGATCATATTGATCTGGCCGGAAAGTTCTCTGAAGAAAATAACGTTCCGGTATGGAGCTCTAATGAAGATGCAGCTAAATTTCAATTAGAATATGCTAAATTACAATTCGTCTTCCACTTGCAGAAAATTAAAATTGGCACGTTCGAAATAACTCCAATTTTTACTCCGGGGCATACTTCTGGCAGTGTTTGTTATGTAATTGATAACAATGTGTTTTGTGGTGATACTGTTTTTATTGAAGGTGTAGGTATTTGTTCTAAGGAAGGAGCTGAATTTTTGTATGATTCCGTTCAATTTTTAAAAAGCTATCTGCCCGAGAATTCTTTGTTTTGGCCAGGTCATTCCTATGGCCAAGCACCGGGCAAATCGTTGGGATATCTGATGTTGTATAATATTTACTTTCAGTTTGAGTCCAGAAAATCTTTTATCGGTTTTCGAACGCGAAAAAACCAGCCCAATTATTAGAGGGATTTTTACTTAGAAAAGAGATGGCAGTTCTTCGTGAAGAGATTAAAATTGCTTTTTGCAGTCGCAGGACAATGGACATGGCAATAAAAACTGTCGAAGGAGTTAAGCTAGATTTTTACAATTAATTAGTTTATTAAATTCTTTAATGGTTTTATAATTCAAAGTTGAAGGTGTTCTTTTTTTATTGCATCAAATTTTAATGTATTGCTTCTCCCTTTCGCTTTCGTGCGAGCCAAAAAAATCAAGTCTCATTTGTTCTCTAAAAATTAATTTATTACCATAAGAATTAGACAACCTGCTTAATGAAGATCAGGCTGAATATAGACAGGAAAACTGAAAAGCCAAAAGTTTTATACGAAACTATGGAAAGGGTAACCTATAAATTGATCTCTTTTACTGGAATAAGGGGGCTATTTTTGTTGGAATTTACATGCTTGTGGTTTTTGTGTGTATTTTCGTATTTTTAACATTTTTAGTTTGTTTTAAAGATATACCTTTACTAATTTAGACGTTGAATCATTTTTACTTCAGATTTACGGATTCACTATAGTATCAATTTGCCCTCCCCTCCATATAATTTTGTTTAGTTATATGTTTAAATACCACAGATTAAATAATGAAATATTTTTAATAACAGTGTTTTGTATTATGTTGTTTAAAAAATAGGCTAAAATAAGGTAGCAGGCTTGTTTGTTTTAAATAAACAAGTTTGCAAAATTAATACTTTCAAAATGGTAAATCACTATAATATAGCTTATAAGGATTTCATAATTTTATTTTTAGGAAGCACTTTTTAAATCAATAGACTATAAATGATTCACGAGATTGTAAATAATGATAACAATCTATGGAACGAACCGATAGACAGCACTTCAACTGTCTCACAAAAATCTGAAAACTCAAACACAAGGACTATCTCTAAGATACACTATTTAAGAAGCATTTATAAAAGGTGTCAGGAACTAGGTCTGCTTAATAAGGAAAACAAAGAAGAATCTTTATGGAGGAGTAGGTTGAGGATGAATATCGAACCGGAAGCATCAGGGCAAGGAGGGCAAGTTCTATTCGGGAATTAATGCATTCAACTATAGAGAGATTACCAGATTTAGAGACAAGGCAATTGAATGCCAATAAATCGATTAAATCTCCTTTTAACAAAAAAATGAGATTATAGTAAGTGGATTAATGCGTGTTTAAAGCAACTCTCACCAAACTGTTGGTATTCTTATAAAGGTGATTTGTAATTAAAATAAAAAAAATAGTAGTAATCAAAAGTAATTATTATGCCTAATGAAAACAAAACAATTCAACAAACAGCTGCATACGAAGAAGAGATAAATTGGGAGAAGACCAGGAAAGAGCTATTGCAGCTTTTAAAAGAGACATCCCCGGCGATTGACATCGACGTTCATATTAAAGGAAAGATTACTGAAGATAAAATGAGTAGTTTTGCTGAAAATATATTTATAGAGCAAGCTAAAGTCATGGACAAAACATTGAGGAATGAATATGACTACGACCTCGTTGTATGGTTAAATTCCTCAACCAGTAGGGCTCGCTTTTTAATTATTCAGGCAACTGATTACAACGCTCAAGAACTTGGAAAAGTGGTTATGAATGCCAGTCCTCTGGAACGAATCTTAGTGGTAGGCTTAGAAGGGCCAAAGAAAGATGTATTCGAACAAGCAGTAAAAGCGCAATGGCTTGAGCGACTTAAAAACAAGGAAAAAATTAATAAGAATAAAATTAAGGACCATTTTATGAGGAACGGATATACAACAGCTATGTCCGATATCGAATTAATTGAATCTATTTCTTTAAAAGATTTGTTGGGGCCTCATCTTTACATAAATGATATGAATATTTCCTTTGATAAACTATCGAATGATTTTCCTCATTTTCATGTCACCCTGGAGGAAATTTTATGTTTAGGAAAAGACAACGCTCTGAGTGAGCAGTTGGCGTACCTTTCTCTGGAAACTAAATTGCCTTACTTACTGGTTTGCTCAGAACCATTTGGAGTAAACGAAAGTACGTCAAATTATTGGCGCTGTTTTGCTAAAGATTTATCTCAGTTTTTGAACCAGGTAGCTTCTGGAAAATCTGCTTTAACACTATTAGGAAAAGAAACCACAGGAAATGATACCTATGAAAATGTCATATTGTCTGATTCGTTTTTAAACAGTTTTACTATCGATTCTATCAAAGCTACCTTAAAAATGCAGGGTGCTACTGAAGAACATATACAAAGCGTAGAAGAAGACGATATAAATTATTTAAAAAGTTTGTTTACAGATGAAGCATTATATGCAGCAAATGTTTCTCCTCAGGCAATAACAAAAACAGTTTCCAAAGCAAATGCAAAGTTAGGTGCCATGGGGGAATTAAGTGAGGGTAATGCATTGATTTGGAATTTGGCCAATCGTCCTGTGTCTACGGCTAAAGGTGTCGAATTTGCCGTTGCTTCTTTGATGTTGGATGGAGGTAGTGATTTAAATAAGGAACAGCTGGATAAAAAGCAAATTTATAAAATGTTTTACGATAAAATATTGACCGGCGCCATATCATGTGGGAAAACTCCGGATGAAGCATTAAAATTTGCCGCAACAGAGTTGGTTAGTATTTATTCTAAAGTAGAAAAGGAAAATCTTTTCATTCAAAACCTGTTGAAAGAGACTAGTGGAGCAAATAATTGGAGAACTTTAGGTCTTGAAGCTGCAAACAAAGTTAGGAGTAGTAACACTAAAGCTCTTAGTAGTCTAAAAGCAATGCCGTTTATATTTGTAGGTGGACTTCTAATTGGTATTACTGGTTTTGCTTTAGGATTTATATCAGGTATCCCTGCTGCTGTAGGAATCACTTTGGGATCTGTTGGTATGGCAGGATCTGTAGCGTCAACAGCCATTACGGGATACTCAATACGCAAGCAGCGCCAAGCTAGTTCAAAGTATTTACCATTAGCAAATGCATGCTTCGCTAATGCAAATAGTAAGCAATTTGAAGTAAGAGGAGTACGTATGCATGAATTAGAGAAAGGTGTAGCAGACGCATTAAAAAGTTTAAACAATCCTTCCTATAGAGTAGAATTAGCTAATAAGTTATCAGAAAGTGTTACACAAACTATTGCTACAAGTGAGGATATAGTAAAACAAGATAACGCTTCTTCTAATTCAGAAACATGTGTGGTTGATATTGAACCTATGCCGGAAGAAAGAGTTTTCACACCAAATTATAAAGATGAAAACAACGGAGTTGTATTTTTGACAAATAATGGAAGTGGAAAGATTACAACGATAACAGAAGATAGTAATAATAGTAACCTGGTAAAACTAGGCAGTAGTTCAATAGAGAGGCAAAAAGTTAATAAAGAAACAGGCAAAAAGGGACCTAAACAACCTGATGATACGCACTCTAGTAAAGAGAGCCTTGTAAAGATAACGCGGTTGTAATTAATCTCTGTTGTATCTGCGAATGTCAAAAAAAGAATAACAAAAGTCATTGTTATCCAAAAGCTATAATTCTTCAATTCATATTTATTTGAGAAGGAGAGGTTCTTTACTCTGGTAGAAGACAAAGCAGAAAAAGGCGCCAACTGCAGTATTATGTTTTAAAATTAAAATAAGGCTAGATTTAAATAGTTGTGAATTCTATAAAATACAGCTTTCTAAATGTGGTGATTTTATAGAAAATTCAACAAAGTAAGAAAAAGCTTCTTTTATTGAATTTTTATTTTGATTCTAAGTTTTATGTTATCAGTGTGTTAAGAAAAAGTTTAAAAAAAAGTAAAAAAAATGCTGTAGAAAGGCTTGTGAATCTCAATAAAGAGACTACCTTTGCACCCGCTTTGCAACACAAGCGAAACAAAAGAAATACACGTTCGTAGACATATTGAATTGACAGCCGTTTTTTAAGAGTGATCTTAAGAAACAGAAAAAATAAGAGTAATAGAATCGAGAGATTCGAAAAGAACCACTAGAGAACACATCGCAATATAATATAAAAAATATACGATGAAGAGTTTGATCCTGGCT
>NZ_JAALLN010000079.1 GCF_011751075.1 Flavobacterium poyangense | reverse complement strand
ACAAGGTATTCTTCAGCTAGCATCTTGACTTCCTTGGGCCACGTAGCAGACCACATGAGAACCTGTCTGTCTGGTCTAATCTGTTCAATGATCTTCCTGATCTGGGGTTCAAAACCCATGTCCAACATTCTGTCAGCCTCATCCAGGACCAAGTACGTACATCTACGTAGGTTGGTGGTTCCTCGCTCGAGGAAATCAATCAATCGTCCGGGTGTAGCGATGACGATCTCGACTCCACGCTCCAAGTCGCGAGCCTGTCCACCTTTTGGTGCTCCACCAAAGATACAGGTGTTCCTGACATAGGACAGTGAGCCAAAGTCTGAGGCTACTGTCTGGATCTGCTGAGCCAGTTCTCTTGTTGGGGCAAGAATGAGGGCAATGGGTCCATCACCGCGGTTCAGTGGCTGCTGGCTGTTAATGTGGACAATGGCGGGCAGAATGTATGCCAGAGTCTTTCCAGATCCAGTCTGGGCGATGCCGACCATGTTCTTGCCGGACATAGCAATGGGCCAGCCTTGAGCTTGGATGGGAGTTGGCTCGGAGTAGCCCTGCTTCTTGATGCCCTGCATCACGTAATCGGGGAAGTTGCCTTCCTCGAAGAACTGGATGGGGTTGGGCACCTTTTCGCCCTTGAGGGGGATCTTGTGTGTGTCGCGGAAGTCGCTGACCTCGCGTGGATGACGGTTGGAGACGTTGGGGTGTGGGGTGTAGAAGTCTTTCTTGAACGGCCGGAGAGTCTCGTTATCCCAGTTGGGCTTCCTTAGGTTTCCGCCGGCATTGTTGCTGTTCTGGGGCCTACCGCCCA
>NZ_JAALLN010000078.1 GCF_011751075.1 Flavobacterium poyangense | reverse complement strand
CCATGCTGGACTGGGCAGTGGGTGCCCTCGGTGCATTCCTGAAAGGTGCCTGCTTGGCTGCGCAGTTCGAGCCAGACCCATCACGGGCCAGCAAGCAGTCCCTGGAGCTGCAAACATGCAAAACCGCTCTATGGCCGGACCGGCAGTCGGCGTCTCACCACAAGCGCGAACCTCCAACTACAAGTACACCGCGAACATGCGCAACCCTCCGCAGGCCATGGCAATGCCAGCCCAGACTCCAGCTCAGCAAGCTGTGCACATCCAAGGCCAGGAGCCGCTCACCGCTTCTATGCTTGCCGATGCCCCGCCGCAGGAACAGAAACAGATGCTTGGCGAGCGTCTCTTCCCGCTTATTCAGTGCATGTACCCCAGCCTCACTGGCAAAATCACCGGTATGTTGCTGGAGATCGACAACTCCGAGCTGCTGCACATGCTCGAGCACGGAGAGTCGCTCAAGGCCAAGGTCGAGGAGGCCGTAGCTGTACTGCAGGCTCACCAGGCCAAGCAAGCTGTCAAGAAGGAGTAAGCACGATGAAGAACATCAGCGTCAGCAGCCCTTCTACTTTATTATTTTTTCATTCTTTCTTCTGTACGCGGGCGGCTTCGCGCCGCCTCACTTTATTTGGTTATTTTCTCATTACTTTTTTTTCTTCTATACTTTGGTGTATCGATTATGCTACTACTCGTGCGTTTTACCATCTTATATACGTATCGTTCTTTTGGTTTTCTTTTCTTTTTGTATGTACTACGTTATCACGTTATGTGCGCGCCGTCGCACGCATGGTTGGTTCGGACGTCACGAAATTTCGTACAGGCT
>NZ_JAALLN010000077.1 GCF_011751075.1 Flavobacterium poyangense | reverse complement strand
ATCGCCATCGGCGGGCGGGTGGTCAACTCGGTGCCGCCCAAGGATCGCGACATCGCGATGGTCTTCCAGAACTATGCGCTCTGGCCGCATATGAGCGTGGCCGACAATGTCGGCTACGCGTTGAAGATCGCCGGCGCGAGTTCGCAGGAGCGTCTGCAGCGCAGCCGTGATGCGCTGGCTGTCGTCGGCATGGAAGCTCTGGCCGAACGCGCGCCCTCCGATCTGTCCGGCGGTCAGCGCCAGCGGGTCGCCCTCGCACGCTGTCTTGCAGCCAGGCCGTCCGTGATGCTGCTGGACGAGCCGCTGGCCAATCTTGACGTGCATCTGCGCGCGTCGATGGAAAACGAGTTCGTGCGTTTCCACAAGCATACCGGCGCCACCATGGTCTACATCACGCATGACCAGTCCGAGGCGATGGCGCTGGCCGACCGCATCGCGGTGATCGATCGCGGCCGGCTGGTGCAGTTCGACCGGCCGCGCGATCTCTATCGCGAGCCGCAGAGCGAGATGGTCGCCCGTTTCATCGGCAACGGCCAGGTGCTGCCCGTGCAGGATGTGCGTCCTGACGCTGAGGCCGCCATCGTCAGCATCTTCGGCAAGGACCATCGTGTCCGGGCCCGCAGGAGCGAGCAGGTTCGCTCTTCGGCCAGGCTCTCCGTCCACACCTCGGCGATGCGCCTGGCGCAGCCGGGTGAAGCCGGCTTTGCCGGCAAGGTCGAACGGGTCATCTATCGCGGCAATCACAGCCAGGTTGATTTCCTCGTCACCGCCGAGCCGGATCTGCAGCGGAAGCTGCACACGCCGGCGGATGTTGCAAT
>NZ_JAALLN010000076.1 GCF_011751075.1 Flavobacterium poyangense | reverse complement strand
AAGGTTTAGAACAAATGCTCACCTTCCACATGGTATGCTAACACGCCGTCAGAACATTCAAAATACATGTTATCATATTCCCACAGAGCGGTGATTTCTTCACCCTGGCAAACCACCGAAAACTTCGGCTGGCTGGCCTTAACTGGAAATTTTTCAGGGGAAGAGATTGGGGTGAATTTGGCATTTCTGACGGCCATACCAACAAATTGCTGCAATGTTACTTTGTAACGAGAGTGGGTGATAGTACCAGCATTCAGGGCTTCGATCAATTGCGCTTTAGTTGTCATGATATAGTTCCTTCATTTCAGAGTCAGTGTCGTACTGCTTATGGAATGAAGTATAGGGAAGGATATTGAAGAAGTAAAAGGGCGAAAGCCCCTTTTATTGAATTATTTTTACGGCGTCGGATTCGCAACCGGAATGTGGGATCGAATACCTGCGATGATATCCTTCAGCTGTGGTTTCCAGCCATTTACCAAACGGGGGAGAGCGATAGCGCCAGGCTGGACCAAAATGATGTCGCTGCCTGTGATATTGTGCGGAGGGAACTGGGCAAGGTACTGCTCCATGGTGACACCCTCATCAATCAGAACCGCACCGACGTCAGACGATGCGTAGGTTGCACCCAGACCGTCAACGCCCCACGCCAAAATACCCCAGTCAGGGATGTTGGCTTCAGATGTGATGGTGAATCCAAACACGGTGTTCAGTGAGGTAAAGGAATAGACATCGTGGGTGAGGTCATACACCAGATACCCCTTGGCCAGCATATCGGCAAAGATCGCGTCCGTATCGCCTGCAGCCGGAGTCGGGACAGTAAACAACAA
>NZ_JAALLN010000075.1 GCF_011751075.1 Flavobacterium poyangense | reverse complement strand
GACCCACGGCCATGCCGGGAACTCGACCAGTGCCGGGTCTGCATGCGCGTGTGCTGTGCCGAAGGCAAAAAGCTGGGTGGTCGAAAAACCTTCGGGAACCAGCGTCCGCGGCGGAAGAGGGCGGTTGAACAGTGCATTCACATCTGCAGTGGCGAATGCGATGTCGTTGTTCAGCACGTAGTTTTGCGCGTCGACGCCACCAAGCCGCAAGCCGGTGATGCTGATCGTCTTGCCCTGCCCGGGATTGGCGTCGATGAACTGGCCGCTTGCCGCGCCAACCTGCAGCGCATCGCCGGCCACGGCACCGACGAAGACAGCCTGCGCGTAGTCGAGCCGTACATCCGTGGTTCCGTCGTAGGTCTTGTTCACACCTCGAATTCCGGTAATCGCCGAGATCGTTGCGCGTGCGATATCGGCCGTCGTCACGGCGGTTTCGGCGATCGCATAATTCGCGGCATCCTGACCGGAAAGCGTGACCCCTCCGAGGATCACGATCTTTCCTGTACCAGCATTCCTGTCGGAGAACAGGGCGCTCGAATAGGCGAAGGACACCTGGTCGGCTGCCAGCACCCCGTCGAGACGGCCGCCCGTGACCGTTGCCCATCTGTTACCGTCATAGGTTTTGCCGGCGGCGGTCAAGTCGACCAGCGAGAGGTTCGCCCTTGCAATGTCCGCCGTGGTCGTCGCGGTCGTGCGGGCCAGCGTATAGTTGCCAGCATCGGCACCAGACAGCGCGATGCCCGTGATGCTGATGGTCTTGCCGTTGCCTGCGTTCTTGTCCGCGTACGTCGCGGTGAGGAATGTCGACGACAGATCGTCGCCGGCGATCCTGTTGTCGATTGCGCCT
>NZ_JAALLN010000074.1 GCF_011751075.1 Flavobacterium poyangense | reverse complement strand
GCCGTTGTTCAAATTTGCAATGAACATAAAGTTGAAGGGATTTGCTCCTATGTCGTAAAACTTCATCGAATTCGGAATGGATGTGTATGCCTCCAAAATCTGTAGTTTACCATCTGTTTTGTGATTCTTTACGTAGTTATCTAACAGTGTTTGCCATGACTTGACAACCGTGTAAGTATCCGGCAGGTCCCTGGTGTAGACGTGATTCAAAGATTCGTAGTCATCGGGAGGCACGTCGTTACTTGATTTCGGCTCATCGCGTAATTGTGGATCTTCGAACATGTGATTAACTGCATCGACTCGAAAACCATCTACTCCACGATCCATCCAGAATGTCAAAACGTCCTCCATTTCTTGTCTCAAGTCCGGATTACGGTAGTTCAAGTCGGGTTGTCCAACGACGAACGCATGATAAAAGTATTGTTGACGCTTCTCGTTCCACTCCCAAGCAGAGCCACCGAACACAGATAACCAGTTATTGGGTGGCCTCCTCTCACCGTTGGGTCCTTTCTTCGCATCCCGCCAAATGTAGTAGTCGTCGTACGGTTTGATTCGGTTCACACTCTTGTTAAACCACACGTGCTCGTGCGAACTGTGATTGGGAACGAAATCAAGCATTACCTTCAAACCCAGGGCTTTAGCTTTGGCGACAAGCTTGTCAAAGTCCTTAAGAGTTCCAAATTCTGGCGCTATGTCCGTAAAGTTGGAAATGTCGTAACCGAAATCTTTTTGTGGACTCGAATAGATTGGCGATAGCCAGAGAGCGTCGGCGCCGGCATCCTTGATGTGTTCCAATTTGCTGGTTATTCCGTTGAGATCGCCGATCCCATCGCCATTACTGTCCTTGAAACTTCGCG
>NZ_JAALLN010000073.1 GCF_011751075.1 Flavobacterium poyangense | reverse complement strand
GGTCCTGTTGGGGTGAAAGTATAAGTATTCGCTGCGCTGTAATTGCTGATGGTACTAGTTCCTGCTGCCAAACAAGTTGGTACAGTAGAACTTATTGTAGGTGTCGCAGGAGTTGGCAGTATATCAGAATTGCTAAAAGAAGCAGAAACTCCAGAGATACAACCTCCATTAGATGCGGTTACAGTATAAGAAGTACCGATTGTCATCCCGGATATTAGTCCTGATCCTCCAACTGTAGGTCCTGTTGGTGTGAAAGTATAAGTATTCGCTGCGCTATAATTGCTGATGGTACTGGTTCCTGCTGCCAAACAAGTTGGTACAGTAGAACTTATTGTAGGTGTCGCAGGAGTTGGCAGTATATCAGAATTGCTAAAAGAAGCAGAAACTCCAGAGATACAACCTCCATTAGATGCAGTCACAGTATAAGAAGTACCAATTGTCATCCCGGATATTAGTCCTGATCCTCCAACTGTAGGCCCTGTTGGCGTAAAGACATAAGTATTAACTGCGCTATAATTGCTGATGGTACTGGTTCCTGCTGCCAAACAAGTTGGTACAGTAGAACTTATTGTAGGTGTCGCAGGAGTTGGCAGTATATCAGAATTGCTAAAAGAAGCAGAAACTCCAGAGATACAACCTCCATTAGATGCGGTTATAGTATAAGAAGTACCGATTGTCATCCCGGATATTAGTCCTGATCCTCCAACTGTAGGCCCTGTTGGGGTGAAAGTATAAGTATTAACGGCGCTATAATTGCTGATGGTACTGGTTCCTGCCGCCAAACAAGTCGGTATAGTAGAACTTATAGTTGGTGTCGCAGGAGTTGGTAATATATCAGAATTACTAAAAGAAGTAGAAACTCCGGAGATACAACCTCCATTAGATGC
>NZ_JAALLN010000072.1 GCF_011751075.1 Flavobacterium poyangense | reverse complement strand
ATAGGTGTAGAGCGAAAACATCGCACCCGCACCCAGCACCGTGGTGGCCATGGCAAGCCGCACGGCCGGCCGCGTCAGCACCCGCAGCTCGCGCTTCACATCCGGCATCTGGCCGCGCTCGCCTCTCGGCAGCGCCAGCCACAGCGCCGTGATGGCGAGGAGACCGATCAGGGCCGTGCCGGCGAAGGCCATGCGCCAGCCGATCTGCTGGCCGACCCAGGTGGCGGCCGGCACGCCGCCGATATTGGCGATGGTCAGCCCCATGAACATGGCGGCGACCGCGCTGGCCTGCTTCTCCTTCGGCACCACGCTCGCCGCCACCACGGCACCGAGGCCGAAGAAGGCGCCATGGTTGAGGCTGGTGACGAGGCGGGCGGCGAGCAGCGTGAAATAGCCCGGCGCCATCGCCGACATCAGGTTGCCGATGGTGAAGAAGCATCAGCGCCGTGCGCTTGCCGAAGCGGCTGAACGCCAGCGTCATGAACGGCGCGCCGACCAGCACGCCGATCGCATAGGCGCTGATCAGCAGCCCGGCCGTCGGGATCGACACGTCGACCCCTTGCGCGATCACCGGCAGCAGCCCCATCGGCGAGAATTCCGTGGTGCCGATGCCGAAGGCGCCGATCGCCAGCGCCAGCAGTGCCCACCGGGCGGAAGGGGTCGCCGCCGCGGCGGCGCCTTTGCTATCCATCATAGTGCTCATGACATGTGCCTCATGTGCCCCTCAGGCGGGGCGATGACATTTGTTTGTTGAAACGGTGTTGCGGTGGTTGAAGCCTTGGCTTCTGGGCCGATTGGAGTTGTTGGGTCGAAGCTTGCTCTCCGGCGTTCCGATGTTTCCTTCGTCGTTCCGGCATGGATCCCCGACACTCTCCACTCCCTGCGGTCGCTCCGAGGTCGAGGATGACGAGCTTC
>NZ_JAALLN010000071.1 GCF_011751075.1 Flavobacterium poyangense | reverse complement strand
AGCCCGTACTAGAGCTACACAAAACTCGATTATTCTTGTCAAAGTGAAAAATTACGACTGCGTACACGTATATAAATACAATAATAATGCATAATTGGCATCATAGACGTAAGTGTTTGTGTTCGTTATGTACCGTGTGGCCGTTCACGTGCGCGTGCGTCTTTATTTCGTTTAATCATTTCTTTTTACTTATTTTTCAATAATTTTTCATAAGAAAAATTTCTCTAATAAATCTGCAAGTCTGAAATGCATCCGGCGCACTTCCCCTCCCAGTGTTTACACACACAGATATATCGAATACCCGCTACAGGCGCACGATTACAAAGATACTTTTCTCACACCATCCCGTATTTTAATCCCCTTTTTCTCTCTCTCGTTCGTCTACTACAAATCAACATCATCTGTTTCCCTCATTCTCGAGTTACTACAATAATCCCAAGTGTGTATATCCATTTATTTTGCATCTTTTTTTATCGTCGACTATCGATTACCACACGGAGAAAACCCATCATTCTCTTTTTTTAAACGCCTTCATTTTTGTCTTTCAGTCCTCGCTCTCGCTCGGTCGCGCGTTTACCATAAAAATCTTAAACACTAAATGAATACTTATGAATTAATAGCGCGTTGTTGTATTTACTTTTTTGTTGTCAGGCATGTGAGCATTCGACTTCTTTTCCCTTGTGTTCGCGCCCGCTCTTTTCTGTCGTCATCAACGATATCGCGAGAGTGACGGTAGGTGACTCCATGACCGTACATGTAAACTTCTGATGAATCTTCCCTTTAATGGCAAAATGTACAAGTCACTTCTCAACAAATATATTAACTACAACGTCTCGGTGCACGGTAACGACGAACACGGAAAAAAGAATCGAACCCGCTATTTATCTCCTTTTTCATCTTTTTTTAACTGTTTCGAGCTTCAAC
>NZ_JAALLN010000070.1 GCF_011751075.1 Flavobacterium poyangense | reverse complement strand
AGCGAGTGACCGTGGCATGACGCGAGCACAAAGCGAGTCGCTGCTTGGCTTTCTCGAGGGCTATGACCGCGCTGCCGCTTCAGTGCTGACCATTTCAGTACCTTCGGGCTCAGCCAATGAGATTGCTGCTCAATCCACGGCCCGTGGTCTCGCAAAGGTCGCCTCCACCAACGGTATTCGTCGCGACCGTATTGCATTCATCTCCTATGATGCTGGTGCGGGAGATATAGCGGCGCCGGTGCGCGTGACGTATTCTGCCATGCGTGCCCATACCGACAAATGCGGTCGCTGGTCGGCGGACATCGGCGATACGACCGAGAACAAGCACTACACCAACTTCGGCTGCTCCTATCAGAACAACCTCGCTGCCCAGATCGCCAATCCGAACGATCTGCTGGGACCGCGTCAGCAGACGCCGGTCGATGCGACGCGGCGCGGAGTGGTCATCGACGGGTACCGGAAGGCGCCATTCTACACGCCGGCGCCGCGCACAGAAGTCGAATATTGACGGTCGGAGATCAAAGGGCAAAAGCATGACCAATCTCGCCTACGATCCTTCGGCGGAAGACGGCGATGTCTCGCACCAGGACATCGCTGCAATGCAGTCGTTGCGGCCTGTCCCACGTATTTCCATCCAGGCCTTCTGCGAGACTGAAGGTGTCGCCAACCCGATCGAGCGCGCGGGCATGGACCGGCGCATGGCCAAGGCCCATCTGAAAGTTCACATGGGTGGCATTCCCACGGCGGTCGACTTCTACCATTCCGCTCCGACACCCAATCTGATCGTGCTGGAGACGCGGGCCGAGCCGAAGGAGATGCTCGAGCAGCTCGGACAGCTCGCCGAATATTGCGACCCTTCGTCGAAGGTGGTGGTGATCGGACACTACAACGATGTCGGCCTCTATCGCGAACTGATCCGTTCCGGCATT
>NZ_JAALLN010000007.1 GCF_011751075.1 Flavobacterium poyangense | reverse complement strand
GGTCCTGTTGGGGTGAAAGTATAAGTATTCGCTGCGCTGTAATTGCTGATGGTACTAGTTCCTGCTGCCAAACAAGTCGGTACAGTTGCGCTGATTGTAGGTGTCGTAGGAGTTGGCAGTATATCAGAATTGCTAAAAGAAGCAGAAACTCCAGAGATACAACCTCCATTGGATGCAGTCACGGTATAAGAAGTACCAATTGTCATCCCGGATATTAGTCCTGATCCACCCACTGTAGGCCCTGTTGGCGTGAAAGTATAAGTATTCGCTGCGCTGTAATTGCTGATGGTGCTGGTTCCTGCTGCCAAACAAGTCGGTACAGTTGCGCTGATTGTAGGTGTCGTAGGAGTTGGCAGTATATCAGAATTGCTAAAAGAAGTAGAAACTCCTGAAATACAACCTCCATTGGATGCGGTTACGGTGTAAGAAGTACCAATTGTCATCCCAGATACGAGTCCTGATCCTCCAACTGTAGGCCCTGTTGGAGTAAAGACATATGTATTAACGGCGCTGTAATTACTGATTGTACTGGTTCCTGATGTAAAACAAGTTGGTACAGTGGAACTTATGTTTGGTACCGCAGGAGTTGGTAACATATCAGAATTACTAAAAGGCATGGAGGTTGCTGAAGCACAGATCGCATTAGCCGTTACTGTTACCGTGTAAGAAGTACCCATTGTCATCCCTGATATTAGCCCTGATCCGCCTACTGTAGGGCCTGTTGGGGTGAAAACATAAGTATTGGCTGCACTATAATTGCTAATCGTACTAGTTCCTGCTGCCAAACAAGTTGGAGCAGTTGAACTTATAGTGGGTACTATTGGGGTCGTATTTACTGTTACTGTAGCTGTCGCTGTGGCAGTGCAACTATTTGCGCCTGTAACTGTTACAGTGTATGTTGTAGTGGTAATTGGAGTTGCTGTAGGATTAGCAATGTTGGGGTCATTTAATCCTACAGATGGGCTCCAAGAATAAGATATTCCTCCTGTCGCAACTAACGTTACGCTTGGAGAGCTACAGTTGGTGGCTGCATTATTTGGCGTCACATTAGCTACAACTGGTGCTAATATGTCTGAAATCATAAAGGGATCTGATGGGCTGGAAGTAAAATCTATATCTATAATATATAAAGATGAAGTATATTGCTCTCCATAGTGCAAACCTGTTATGACTCCACCGGGCCCAACTGATACGTAGTTAGCAACAATACCATTTGAGTCATAGAATATGTAGCTTATATTTGGGGTGTTCAAATAATTCGTTATTGTAGCATTGCCTGTTGAGCTGCAGGTTGGAGGTGCTACATTTACAAGAGGAGTAAACAAATCAACCCCATCACAACTAAAACCATCATTACTGTCAGAGTTACCGGAGGGTAATACCCAACTTATATCGGTTGATGATGAATTGTCGACATTTTTAATAAAATAAACATTTCCTGTTGGATTATTAAAGGTTAATAGATTTCCCTTTTTATCTACCCACACTGCTCCAAAAGCACTACCTCCAGCAGGAAAATTATGACCTGTATTAGGATTTGTAAGATTCAAAGCTCTGGTTGTAACGATGTTTGTGCTTTGATTAATGATAACTAACCTACAAGTTTCAGCTCCCCCACCATCTCTTTTTATTCCATAGTAGTTCCCATCATAATAGGCATAATCATTACATAATTGACTTTGATAATTGATACCACTTAAAGCAATATTATCAACAGGAGCGTTTGCTGTGCCACCAGACAAATCTAAAACTGAAACGTCAAATCTTCCCAGATTAGTGGCGCCGTTATCATCTCTGAAGTATATATACTTATCCACAGAAAACATATTGGCATAAATGTCAAGGCCTCCCATGCTTGTAAGCGTTATTCTTCCGACATACGAAAAATTGTTTGCCGGATTAAAAACCCTAAGATGGTTATTGTTTTCTTTAACATACAATAAGCCGGTCACGGAATTAAATGCTGAGGCGGAACCGGAATCGGTGCTAACTCCAGTTGTTAAAGTTTTTATGTTTACAAAACTTTGTGATGTCAAATTATACTCATACACATCAACATTTCCTGCGCCAGTTCCCTTGGTTTGGTATACTGAACTAAGCCCCGTACATATTTGCGCCTCCATTTGCAATGTTGAAAAAAACATGAGGAGTAAAAGTGCATGTCTAATAAACACAAGCTTTTTTTGAGTAAAGTTTTTCATATTTTTCAATGGTTTAAGTAAATAATTGTATCGTAGTTCTTTGGTAAGCTTCGCTGTATACACAAAATTAGATACAAGATTATTTTTTACTGTTTTTTTCGCAATCGAAGAAGTATCCTTTTATAAAGAGGGACTATATTCCTTTGTGAACTGCTTTAAACATTGCTATTCGCAAATAGTATCGATTTATAAAGTGAGACTATCTCGCCTTTAAAATTGACGAGAGTAGCTACTAAAGTTTGTAATATTGCAATTAATTAAGGTAAATTATAGTGGATAAGAATTAAATTTCTTAATATAGACACGAATCTGTTTTGTAATTTCTTAAAAAGATAAAATATGTGAAAAAAAATGTTTCAGAATGCCAGAGTAATCTCTTTAGATTATCAAAATATTAAATTTTAGTACAAAGTCCTCGTCACCTACATCCAAAACAAAAAATGTTTCATACCAACTTAATCCGTACAGTTTTATTAGTCTTTTGCTATTTTAGTTGTTTAATGAGTTTATTATGTGTGCTTATTATTCTTTTTCAAAATAAATTTCATCCCTATTATAAGTCTCTGATGTTGTTCTGCCTTATTTGCTGTTCTTCAGTTATTTTATTATGGACATTTTTTCAAGGAGCTATTCCTTTGCTTAAACATGCACATCTTTGGGTTATAGGCTTTCCTGTAGATTTTCTTCCGGGCGGTGTTACCTATTTATATATAAAATCTGTTCTGCTGAAAGAGAAAAAAATTATGAAACAAAATTTCCTTCATTTTATACCGGCAGGATTGCATTTTATAGAGCTTATTCCTTTTCACATACTTCCTGTCAAAGCCAAACAAAACTCTCTAACCTTGTATTTGTTGCATCCTGAAAGAGTTTCAGATCATTCCGCTTTTATGCTTCCAATGGATGTTCATGTTTTTTTGAAAAATGCGTTGTGGTGTTTCTATATCCTATTAATGCTTCGTCTTTTAATCGTTTTTCAAAGAAAAAATCCTTTGTGGATTAAACGAAATGCGCATGTGTGGTTTTGGATTACAAGACTTACCGCATTTCATTTAATAGCTTTCTTAATTTTTCTTTGTGGTGTAATTTTTTTTAATAATTACAATCGAGAGTATTCTGTTTTACATCCCGTGTTTTTTATTTTGACATGTATTATATTTCTTATGTTTAAACCCAAAGTACTTTATGGATTAAGCTATTTGAATAATTATAATAGCGATCTTATGACGTTAAAGGAAGAAGAGGAAGTTCTCTCAAAAACTTTTGAATTGTCTTCTGCTAAGAGCAAAGAATATAAAGAGAAAATTGAACTCTGGATTCAGAATGAAAAAGCTTTTTTGGCGAAAAATTATTTACTAAAAGATATGTCTAAAGATTTAGATATTCCTGTACATCATTTGTCTTATGTTATTAATAAAGAATTTGGCACAAATTATACTAGCTTAATTAATAATTGTCGCATAGAGTACATAATTCGGAATAGGTATGACCCGGCATGGTCACAATTTTCACTCGAGGGAATTGGAAATGAGGTAGGTTTTAATTCGAGAAATACTTTTTTTAAAGCATTCAAAATTGCTACAGGGGAAACTCCATCAGAGTATTTTAGAAAAAAAGAGAATAATATCGAGTGTCCCAGTAGTATAAGCGATAATTTTATTTATCGGGAAAAAATAAACAAAGCAAAAGATTGATAAACTAAAAATCCCATTTCTAATGAAATGGGATTTTTTGGATATCTTTTTTTAATCATAGATTAGATACAAAAGTTAGGGGTTAGCCAAGTTAATAATGTTGTAAAATAGAGGTTTAAGTTAACAGACCAGATTTTTACTTTTTTTAGAGTACAGTAACAATTTAATCCAATACAAACAACCCTTTTACTCCCTCCTTGATATTCTCCTCCTTTAACAAACTTTCAAACTCATTAGAAACAGGATTGTAACGATAATCTTTTCGCCATTCCTTATGCTTCAAAGCAATTTTTTTTATGGCCTTACAAATAAATAAAAGTTCATCGTTGGTCATGGTTGGATGTAATGAAATGCGAACCCATCCCGGTTTATTGACCTGATTTCTATCTAAAAGATCACTGGTGATTTTTTCGGAATACTTTTCATTAATATTGAATAAATAGTGTGCATAAGTACTGGCACAAGACCATCCGCCACGAACTTGTATTCCAAAACGATCATTTAAAAGTCTTACAATTAGATTATAGTGAATGTCTTCTATTACAAACGAAACACAACCTATTCGATCGGTTTTAAGATCTCCTAAAAGTAGCAAACCGCTGATTTCCCAAAGTTCAGAATAGCAAATATCAAGTAACTCTTTATCTCTTCTTTTTATATTTTCAACTCCCATCTGCTCTTTTAATTTCAAGGCCAAAGCGGCTCTGATTACTTGTAAAAAAGCCGGAGTACCACCATCTTCTCTTACTTCAATATCATTGCTGTAGGAGTATTTACCCCAAGGATTGGTGAATTTTACATTTCCGCCTCCGGGATTGTCAGGAATTGCTGATCGGTATAATTTTTCATTAAAAACCAATACACCACAGGTTCCGGGACCGCCTAAAAATTTGTGGGGAGAAAAGAAAATGGCGTCCAAACACTCTAGCGGATTTTCGGGATGCATGTCAATTTGCACGTATGGAGCCGAAGCTGCAAAATCTACAAAACAATACCCGCCATGTTCGTGCATGATTTTTGACAATTCGTGGTATGGTGTTATGATTCCCGTAACATTAGAACAGGCTGAAAATGAGCCTATTTTTAAGGTTCTGTCTGCATGCTTTTTAAGTGCTTCGGATAATTTTTTCGGATCAACAAGGTTATTTTCGTCAGGTTCTAAAACCACCACTTCTGCGGTGGTTTCGTACCAGGAGACCTGATTAGAATGATGTTCCATATGGGTAATAAAAACTACCGGGCGATCCACATCAAAATTAACTTGGTCTGTTTTACGCAGGCCAATAATACGCTGCAACTTAGATAAAACTCCCGTCATGCCGCTTCCGGCCGTTACTAAACAATCGGAGGCACTTGCGTTGACATGTTTTTTAATGATATCCCTTGCTTCTTGATAGGCGTAGGTAGATGTTTTTCCTGTCTGACTCGAAAACGAATGTGTATTGGCAATCATAGGGCCCATTTTGCGGGTCATAACCTCCTCTATTGGAGCGTATAATCTTCCACTGGCTACCCAATCAGCGTATAATAACTTTTGTTTTCCGTAAAGAGATTCAAAACTATGGTTTACACCAATTGTATTTTCTCTAAATTTCGAAAAATAACGTTCTAACTGACTTTGTTCTATTTGATTTTCAATAACATTCATCTTCTTGTCTTTTAGTATAAATATATTTTTGGTTTGTAAGTAATTCTAGATGCTGGTTGTGAGTTGTGAAATGTAAAATGTGATATGTGAAAAGCGATACTGATTTCTATTTCATTGATTCAATATCTTACTAAAGAATCGAACATGTAGCTGCTATGTATTACTATGCTACTACAATTCCTATAAAGTATATGACCTTCTATGTTTGTCTTGTAAAATAAAGCCGCAAAACAAAACGTATTAATTTCACATCTCACAATTCACATCTTATATTTTACATTTCACAACTCACATTTCACATTTCACAACTCACATTTCACATCTCACAACTTAAATTAATTGTTAGGCTTTCATGCTATATGTCTAATTTGCTTTTTTATCTAAAAGTGATTTTAATGTGGTCTGAAGTTCCTCACCGTGAAGATTTTTAGCCACGATTACTCCTTTAGAATCTACTAAATAATTGCCGGGAATTGCTCTTACACCGTATAATTTAGCAATTTTGCTGTTCCAGAAAAGCAAGTCAGAAACATGTAACCAATTTAATTGGTCGTCCTTAATTCCTTTAACCCAACTTTCTTTCTTTTTGTCTAAAGAAACTCCAAAAACGTTAAAGCCTTTATCATGATATTGCTTGTACGCCGCCACAATATTTGGGTTTTCTTTTCTGCAAGGCGGACACCAGGAGGCCCAAAAGTCAATCAAAGTATAGCCTTTTAGGTTTTCCGAAAGACGAATCGATTTTCCATCTTGATCTGTAGCTGTAAAATCAGGAGCTATTTTTCCAACTGAGAGTCCATTAAGGACTTTTACAAGTTCCTGTAGTTCTTTCACGTAAGTGCTGTTGTGCAGACTTTTATCTAATAAAGCAATATTCTGTGTAATTTGTTCCGGAGTTAGTCTGTAAGACCAGTTTCTATACAGTACATAAGCTGAAACAAGTGAAGTTGGATGCTCTTTTATAAACTTACTAATCTCTATATCGTCTGTCTTTCTATAACTATTGAACAAATCCTGAGAAGCAGAACCTTCAACAACAGACTTATTGTAATACTGTAACGGACTCAATTTGACAGAAACAGGACTTTTTTCAAGGAAAATATACAACGGACTGTCATTGGTATTTACGCTAAGACCATATAGTTCGGGCAGTTTTACTTTTGTTTTGAAGCTAAAGTTGCCATCAACAACCTTTACGGAATCAATGGTAGTAAACATTTTGTTGTGAAACTTTTGTAGGTATACGTATTGAGCGACAGTATCTACAACGGTTCCTTTTAATTGTACATTTGTGTCTTGTTGTGCCTGAATTCCTGTAACGCCTAAGCACAGGGTAAGTACTAATAGAATTTTTTTCATTGTTGTTGATTTAAAATTAAGTATAAGGATTTTTGTACCGGTTTTGTAACGATTTGTTACTACTACCGGAAAAACAGTAAATTGGTTTGGGAGAAAAATCTAGAGTCCCTGCATTCGGAAAACTAAATTGTTTTCTATAGGTAAAAGATCAAATAGATTGTAATAAGTGTGTAAAAAATATAGCTTTCTCATCTTAGTTATAAAAAGGATAATTAATAGGATACAGCTTATTCAGAAATTCAGAAGAAATCTTTCTTATCTGTCCTCTTGCGAGGAAGGATGTAGCACCTTATTTAGAACAGGTTGCTAAGACATCATAGGGCCTATTCCCTCCGTCTTTCTGGATAAGTTATGCAAATATATATTAATTCTATCTAATTAGTATACTTTAAGAGTGTTTTTTTTGAAAAAAAATAAATCCATGTGATAAATCATATTAGTTTCTGCTTAATTTCCTTATATCTGGCGCGGCCAATGGGTAATAATGCTCCGCTTTTTAACTGCATACTGTACTTCCCTCCTGCTTCTACAACAATTTTCTCTGCCTGTTGCCAGCTTAGAATATAAGACTTATGTATTCTTTCGAATGTTTCGGGAAGCAATTTTTCTAATGCCTCTAGTGATTTATCGTGCAGTTCTATTTTGTCATTGGATAAATGCAGTTCAGTATAGATCCCTGCTCCTTTTATATACAAAATTTCATTAATTGGTATAAGTTTAAATGTCTTTGCTTTTCTTACTGCTAAAAAACGCACCTCACTACCCGATTGTTTTCCTGTTGCAGTGTAACGCTCGAAAGCTTGCTCGAGTCTTTTCTGATCAAAAGGTTTAGGTACAAAATCCAGCACTCCATAATTAAAGGCTGTAATGGCTTTGTCTGTATAAGCTGAAATGATAATCGTCTGAAATGAACCGGCAACAAAGGTTTGCAGGATCTCAAAACCGTTTTCCCCGTTTAAGTTCAGGTCTAGCAACAAGAGATCAATTGAATTTTCTTCAATAGTCGAAAGTCCATTTTCAAGTGCATCACAAACGAAAATTTGAATGTCTTTATCAAAGAAATCACGTGTCATTCTTTCAATCCTTTTCGCGATACGCGCTTCATCTTCAATTATCAAGATTTTCATTTATCAAAAATTTTAATTGTTGTCTCCCACCCTTTTTCTACAGCATGTGAATCGAAAGACCAATTGGAGCCATAACTTTCAGTTAATCTTGCTTGGATATATTTAAAACCTGTTCCTGTGCGTCGGTCTTTTTTAATCTGTCGGTTTTGAGCGAGTGTGAGTAAGGTATACTCTCTGTATTGTTTTTCTCGGGCGAATTTTAGATAAAAAACAATACAACTTTGTTTTGGAGGTAGACTGTGTGTTATTCCGTTTTCTATAATTGTATGAAAAATTGCCGGTGGAATCGTTTCATTTTCATCAATTCCTTCTTCTTGCCATTCGTAACAAATTTCTTTGCGAAAAGACATTACTTCCAAATGTCTGCGACAGAGATCAATTTCTTGTCTGATTGGGATCAGTGTATCTTCGGCAATATCATTCATTATATCAAATTCTTCTGCAAGAGCGCGAATAAAAACAACGCCTTCTTTGGGAGATTCTTCGATCCAGTCAATTAATGAGGTTAAGGTATTTCTAAGAAAATGCGGCTGTATGTTTTTCTTTATGAGTTCTAATTGTAATCTTGAAGAAAGCAACAAAGAAGCATTATGAGCTTTTTCCAACGCTTTTGCTTTTATCGTATGTAAGTATAACATGCAGAGTACTATGATGGTAAAAGCAATAAATAACCCGGTATCGTAATACATAAAATAGTTAACCGCTACGCCTGCCAGTAATCCGGCAGCAACGATAAGTCCGCCTTTTATTTTTCGAAACGTAGCGTCTATGGCAATAATGATAGAAAAAAGACGGGCAGCAATTGTAAAATAAGCTGCAGAAGTATCATAATGACCGTAATACAGAACATAAATCGTACTAAGAGTAAGTAACAAAAGGAATAAAAGCATTTTTTTTCTTCTGAATTCAAACTGCAGCATAAAATACCAAGGTATCAACATCGAAATCGCAAAGGTCAGCCAACCAATGATTTCTAATCGCGCATAAAACCGGTTATACGGAATATCAACATAAAACTTTACATATTCGATAATCAGCAAGCAGAAAAAAAGCAGACAGATTATTCCGAACAGTAAAACAGGTAGTTCTTTTCGGGTACTATTGATATACAAAAAGAAATAATAAACTGCCGCAATCAGAAAAGCACCAGCCATGAGATTCATAAACGACAACGTAATAAGCGGGGTTTTTTGAAGCTGAAGATAATTATTGAGTTTAACATGAATTTCGCGCTCCGCATCGCGAAAGTGAGATTGCGTTCCTACTATGGTAACAACATGTTTTCCCAAAGTAGATAATTTCTGCGGAATTTGGTAATAGGTAGTTTCTGTTCCCGGAATTTCTGCACGATCTAATTTTGCTAATTGGCCGTTGCTTCCTACTAAAACGCCATCCCAATAAACATCAAAAGCGCCAAAAGCGTTAATCTGAAGTCCCAGTACATCTGAATTATTTTCAAGTTTCTGTATTTCAATTACTGCATTGAACTTAAAAATGGAGCTTTCCGTCTTCCCTAAATCATGCGGCTCATGTTCATAATCAACATTATAAACTACATCGGTACTTGCATACTCTTTATACTGATCGCAAGAGCTAAATAATATAAGAAACAGAAAGGTAAAAAAAGCAGATTTATACATAAGATAAAGGTAGAATAAATTTCTAATTGGCAAATGCATTTGAAAAGGTCATAGAGCCGTTGGCATGTTTTCAGTGACTCTATTTACTATTATCAGCTAATCTTGTATTATAAATCAAACATGACTAATCAATTAACATGAAACATCTAATAACCTGTATTACAATTTTATTTATTCCGCTTCTTGGCATGGGGCAACAAATCGTTATTTCCGGAAAAGTTCAGGATCATATTACAAAAGAAGCATTACCATATGTTACGGTAGCTGTATTGGACAATACCTCAAAAACAGTGATGACCGGTGTAACTGATGATCGTGGTGTATTTAATCTGGAAGGGCTTCTCTCGGGGCCAATAACGGTCTCTTTTAGTTACATCGGATACCAAAATTATAACCGATCACTAGAAATTATAGCTACAAAACCCAAACTAGAATTGGGTACAATTGGTTTAACCGCAAGTACTGTACAATTGAATGCTGTGGAAATCAATGGACAAAAAGCGAACATTAGTTTAAAAATGGACAAAAAAGTTTTTGAAGTTGGTAAAGATGTATTGTCACAAAATGGATCTGCGCACGATGTCCTGAATGGCGTTCCATCTGTTGCAGTTAGTCCCACCGGGGCAATAAGTCTTCGAGGCAACAGCAATGTTTTGGTATTAATTAATGGTAGGCAATCCGGGCTTACACAGAACAATGCATTGGATCAGATCGCAGCCGATCAGATTCAACGAATTGAGGTTGTAACCAATCCTTCGTCAAGATATGATGCTGCAGGTTCTGCGGGGATCATTAATATTGTATTGAAAAAGAACAAAAAAAGTGGTTTCAGCGGTCAGATGCGCTTAGTTGGAGGTTCTCCAAATGATAGTCGTCTAAACCCAAGTATTAATTATAAATCAGACAAAATCAATATCTTTTCTAATTTCAGCATACGTTCGAGTGATTATGAAGGTTTGTATACTACCAATCAAGTAACTAATACTACAACTACGCCAAATTATATGAATCGTGTACAGAAAGAAGATCGTCATGACGATGGTAAATTGCTTTATGTCGGCGCTGATTATTTTATAAACGACCATCAAACCATTACTGCCGCTTTTTTAAAGAATGCCACACATGACAACGATAAAACAGATTTAACATACAACTATAGAAGTAATCCTGGCAACACTATACCGGACAGTCTTTTAACAAGAAACGGAAAATCATTAGAAAAACGGGATTACAGTCAGTTTGAATTTAATTATACGCGAACATTCAAACAAAAAGCAAAAAAGTGGACGATCGATGTGCAATATGACTGGTGGAACAGCGACAAAAAATGGAATCTTTCTACACAGCGTTTGCTTCCCGATCTCTTAGTTTATCCCGGAATAAGAACAAGATCGAAAGGAAACAGTAAAGATTTTCTGGCTCAGAGTGATTTTGTCCAGCCTATCGACAGTAGCTCAGTTTTAGAATTTGGAATAAAAACTGAAATTCGAACTGTTTCCAGTGCTTATTTAGCCGAAGAAGAACAGGATAATAATTGGGTTGTTTATCAAAATATTGATAATGATTTAAAATACAATGAAACCATAACCGGTGCCTACACCCAATTTAGTGACAAAATCAATAGATTTAGTTATATGCTGGGGTTGAGAACCGAACTAACTTCTATAAAGATTACAGATGCAGAAAACACCTATAATGATCAGAAAAACTACAATAAACTGTTTCCCTCTATCAATCTAAGTTACAAGTTTGAAACTTCGACTTTGCAGCTTAATTACAGTAAACGTATTAGACGTCCTTCTTTATATGCCCTGTATCCGTTTAATGAGGTTACAGATTTAAATGCACAATACATCGGAAATCCGGATTTGAATCCTTCTTATACAGATGTATTTGAAATGGCGTTTCTTAAAGCTTGGAAAACATTTACTTTGAACCCTTCGCTATATTATCAATATGAAAAAGGGTATATTCAGGATTTTACTTATCGACAAGCTGATATCTTCTTAACAACACCCATAAATATTGATTATGAAATACGAAGCGGGGTTGAATTATCAACATTGTACAATCCTTTAAAATGGCTTCAGCTAAATGCAGAAATCAATTTTTATAGTTTTAAGCAGAAAGGAACTTACAGGCAGGAAAACCTGGATTACAGTAGTCAAAACTTTACAGCCCGCTTAAATACTCAGATCAAACTGCCTTCTAAATTTAGTTTTCAGGGCCGCTACAACTTTCGCAGTGCAATGCGCAATGCGCAAACTACCAACAAAGCCTTACAATCAATTGATCTCGGATTTAGCAAACTGCTGCTTAAAGATAAAGCTACTATTGTTTTTGATGTTACAAATGCTTTTAACCTACGTCAGAATAAAAGCGTTACAACTGGTACTAATTATGCTGTCAATGATAATAGTATTCCTAATGCAGCAAGATATCGTCTGAGTTTTGTCTATCGTTTTAATTTAAGCGATCCAAAAGGAATCAGACAGGCTAATGATGCTAATAGGAATTAAAACAGTGTAATCTATCAAAGTTTTGTAGTTTCCAGGCTGTTTCAATAGTGCATTTTGGAGACCATGCTCTGACAGGGTTTGTAAAATTGACTCTAACTCTGTTATCTTAAAAAAATGAAGTTCAATAACTATAAGTGTTAGAATAAATCATCGATAACAAGTAAAAAAATCACTAAATTGTTCTATGAATAAGTGATCGGAGGTTTTATCTAAATTATTGTTGTACAGACTACTATTAACTAATAACCAAACTAAAAATTATGACAGTAGCAATCAAAATTTTAAACACGATTTTAATACTTTGTGCCTTTTTTATGGGGCTCAAACAAGGTTATGCAATGCTAACGGCGAAAACAGAAATGCTTCAAATGTTTGGCAAATGGAACTTTAGCAAAACGGCTGTAATGATTAATGGAACCGTTACTATCATCAGTGCTCTACTTATACTGTTTCCCAAAACTTTTGTTTGGGGCAATTTTTTAATGGCTGCCGGTATCTTAATGATTATCTGTTTTCATCTTTTAGACAAAGATTTAAAAGGTGTACTTATAGAATTACCTTTCCTTTTTCTGAATTTAGTCATCCTTTATTTGCAACATCCGCTTTCAAAAACAATTTAACATGAAAAGATTGGTTTATAAAAAGCCCTATCCGTTTTCCCCTTAGGTAACCGGATAGGGCTTGTGTTTTAAACCTCTAAAGGTTCTGCTTTGAAGCCTTTTTTCTTAACGATGGCAATTATTTCCTCTTCTGTGATTCCTTCTGCCTTTACGGTTAGGATTTTGTCGCTGTTAGCAGTATCTACCTCCCATTCGCAGATCCCTTCTGCGCCGTCCAGATCAGCTTTTACTTTTGATACACATCCGCCACAATTGATATTAGTCTTGAATTGAAATTCTTTATTTTCCATTTTATTTAAATTTATAGTATTGTTTTATTAGATTACAAAATTCAGCATAATACCGAAATCTGTTGTTGTGATTTTTCTTGTTTGATTTGTAATATTTACTTCTTCCATTTTAGACGTAAACTGTTAGTTACGACGCTCACACTACTTAAAGCCATTGCTGCTCCGGCAATCATTGGGTTGAGTAAAAAACCGTTGATTGGGTAAAGGATACCTGCAGCAACAGGAATACCGATAAGATTGTAAATAAAAGCCCAGAAAAGGTTTTGTTTAATGGTGGCAACCGTTTGTTTCGACAATCGAATGGCTTGCGGTATTTTGGTAAGGTCAGACGAAATGATGGTCATTTTAGCCACATCCATTGCGATATCTGAACCTTTGCCCATTGCGATACTTACGTCGGCTGTTGCTAATGCCGTACTGTCGTTGATCCCATCTCCTACCATTGCAACCACTTTGCCTTGTTGTTGCAACTCTTTTACAAAGCTGGCCTTGTGTTGCGGCAATACTTCTGCTTGGTAATGTTTGATACCAGTTTGTTCAGCAATAGCTTTGGCAGTGGCTTCGTTATCTCCCGTCAGCATATACAAGTCGATGCCCATATCCTGCATTTCTTTAATCGCTTGTACCGATGTTTCCTTTATTTTATCGGAAATCGCTACTACTGCAAGTGCTTCTTTACTGTTGGCGAACCAAATAACAGTTTTCGATTGTTTGCCCCATGCATCAGCTTGCTGTTGCAATTGTGCCGGTATGGTGATGTTGTTTTCTGCTAAAAGTTTTTTATTGCCAACATAGTAAGTGTCATCGTTATGATTAGCCTTTGCTCCCTTACCCGTAATACTGTCGAAATTAGATAAAGTAGTTGTAGCAATACCATTCAAATGTTTTACAACAGCTTCGGCCAACGGGTGTTCTGATTGTTTTTCGATGCTCAATAAAACGTCTTGGGTTGTGTCGTCATTATTCAACCATCGAATCCCGGTAACCTCCGGTCTTCCCTCTGTAATGGTTCCGGTTTTGTCTAAAACAATAGCATTTACCTTTTTAGCCAGTTCCAAACTTTCTGCATCTTTAATCAAGATTCCGTTTTCCGCACCTTTGCCAACGCCTACCATAATTGCAGTTGGGGTAGCCAAACCTAAAGCGCAAGGACAAGCAATTACCAATACGGTCACGGCTGCTAATAAGCCCTGAACCAGACCATTATCGCCACCAAGAAATAACCACAATACAAATGTCAAAATAGCGATACTAATAACTACGGGAACAAAGATGCCTGCAATTTGATCAACCAATTTCTGTACTGGTGCTTTACTTCCCTGTGCGTCCTGCACCATTTTGATGATTTGGGCCAACATTGTTTCTTTACCAACTTTAACCGCTTTAAACTGAAAGCTTCCTTTTTGATTGATTGTACCGGCAAAAACTTTTTCGTTTTCATTCTTTAATACAGGTACCGGTTCTCCGCTTAACATGCTTTCGTCTACATAGGAATTGCCTGAAACAACTATTCCATCGACTGCAATTTTTTCACCCGGCTTAACCAGTATAATATCGCCTGCGTTAACATCTTCAATCGCTTTTTGCCTTTCTGTGCCATCTGCTTCTATAACAATAACCGTTTTTGGTTGTAATCCCATTAGTTTTTTAATGGCTGATGAAGTATTGCCTTTTGCTTTTTCTTCCAATAGTTTACCTAACAGAATAAAGGCTACAATAACTGCTGCTGCTTCAAAGTACACGTGTGCATGTAAGCCACGTTGATGCCAGAAGTCCATGAACAACATATTAAATACACTGAAAATATAGGCAATACCGGTACTTAATGCTACCAATGTATCCATATTGGCAGAACGATGTTTTGCCTGTTTCCATGCATTAATAAAGAAATCTTTACCTAACCAAAGTACTACCGGGGTCGTAAATGCCCACATTATTTCATTACCGTAAGGCATATCCATAAAGAACATACCAATTACGACTACCGGAAGCGATAAAAGTACCGCCCAAATGGTTTTGTTTTTAAGTTTTCTGAATTTTTCGGCGTGGAGGGTCTCTAAAGTTTCTTGCTGTTTACTTTCGTCTTCAAGGAGTAAATCATAACCTCCGTCCTGTATTGCCTTTCTAATTTGCTCAGAATTGGTGATATTCGGAAGAAACTCTACGCTAAGATTTCCTGTACCAAAGTTTACCGAAGCATCTACAACACCGGGAGCATATTTTGCGACACTCTCGGCGCTGCCTGCACAAGAGGCACAGGTCATTCCTAAAACGGGATAGGTACTTTTAACGGTTGGAACTCCGTAGCCTAAGTCTTTTATTGCTTTTACAGCTTCTGCTACAACTTCGTTATCCTTTACAGTGATAGCCGCCCTGCGATTGTTTAGTTCTACTTTGTGGGTCTCTACTCCTTTTACCTGTGCGAGGCCTTTTTCGACTATTAATGCGCAGTGTTCGCTTTCTACATCCTCTAAGGGAATGTAAATTATTTCTCTATTTGTTGCCATAATTCAATTACTTTGTTTTCACATTGCAAAGTTGGCAAGAATAGAGAGAAATTCTGTTGTGAAATTATGGGTTTGATTTGTAAGATTTACTTAAACCTTATCCAATGGCTTGCGTTTATCTTCGCGTACATTTTTGAAATGACTGGGTGTAAGTCCTGTAACTTTCTTGAACTGGTTGCTTAAATAAGCCACGCTCGAGTAGTTCATTCGATCGGCAATTTCGCTTAGTGATAATTCATCGTAAACTAATAGTTCTTTTACCTTTTCTATTTTTTGTGCTATAAAATATTTCTCAATGGTCGTGCCCTCAATATCAGAGAACAAGTTCGAAAGGTAGTTGTAGTCGTTGTGGAGTGCATTACTCAAAACATCAGAAAGATTGGTCTTTGTATCATTTTCCTGATGGTGTACCAGATCAATAATGATATTTTTTATCTTTTCAATTATTCTGCTTTTTTTGTCATCGATGAGTTGAAAGCCTAAAGGGTTTAACACATTTTCAACTGCTTCACGCTCTTCTGTTATTAAATCTTTTTTAAGGGTAACTTCGCCCAGTTTTATATTGGTGGTCTCTATACCCAGCTTGTCCAATTCGTTTTGAATCACAAGAATGCAACGGTTACAAACCATATTTTTAATAAATAATGTACTCATAGTTTCGTTTAATCACAATTCATATTATAACATAAATGCGTAACAACAAATTTAAACTTAAAAATTAATAAAATTATTGATACGGAGTAATTAAGTGTTAAACGCGTTGAACTCTTTAAAATGATTTAGTGATATATTTCAGATTCGAGATGCTCTAAACGATTTGGGAGATTAGTAAAACCGCAATAAAGAAAACAATTGTAAACACCATTAAGTTGATCGCTCTGTCTTTTTTTCGCATAGATTTGTTGGATACATATAATTTAGTAATCGCTTTACTTCTTGTGTTATTTGCTTTCATATTTATTTAAAATTAATATTGTTAAACGTTTATTTTTTTTAATGTCCTGAAACAGTTATAATAACTTTTCGTTTTCAGAATCATTTGATTTTGGTTTATTTGAAAATAAATTCCTTTACTTTCAAACAAGCGACAAATGCTGTGCCAAAAAAGACTAAATAATAACAATTGTTGATTATCAATGTAATACAGTAGTTAAAAAATCTTAGCTTATGAAAACCTATCAAAATGATATGATCAGTAACTCAATATGATAAGATAACGAGGCTCCTGTTTGCTAGCTTATATATGTTAAAAAATTCGTTTATAATAGCTAACGATTATTATTCTCGCTTTTGAGAGGATCGTAAGACATTGCTGTGCACAAGCAGTTTTTTCTGTTTTTACTCTCAAGTATCAAACAGTTTACACATGACTTGCAGTTTTCCCAGAAATTGGGTTCAGCAGTCAGCTCTGAGTACGTGACCGGTTCGAAACCGAGTTCATGGTTTAATTTCATTACAGCCAGACCGCTCGTCAAACTAAAGATAATAGCTTTTGGATATTTATCTCTACTTAAACTGAAGATTTTTTCTTTAATTCTTTTAGCCAATCCGGTATGCCTGAACAGTGGAGCAACTATTAAACCTGAATTAGAAACATAGCGTCCTTCATCCCAAGCTGAAATAAAAGAAAAACCTGCCCAACTTCCATCTGCCGCAAAAGCAATTACTGCATCGCCACTCTTCATTTTTTCAGCTAGAAATTCCGGAGATCTGCCTGAGATCCCTGTTCCTCTATCTTTGGCTGATGAGAAAGTAACCTGGTAGATTTCGGTACTGTAAAAACTATCTTTTGCTGTTGCTATTCTAACAGTAAAATCAGAATGTAGTTCGGGAGTTTCACAATTAGGCACTCCATTTTTTATGTCTGTTTGTGAGTTTGTAAACTGCAAACCTTTACTTGAAATAAGTACATCAATATATCTGGTTTTCATATGATTTTGATACACTTCTGGTTTTGTGATTACTATGAAATATAGTATCAATTAGAAGGATGTATTGGTAAGTGCAATATGCATTCCAGTAGTAGAGAGAAAGTGTTTAAGTGTTTGATTACAAGACGTTTTAAAAGTGATCGATTTCTTTAAAAATAATGAAAGTCTTTTCAAAATGATAAAACCATTTCATTTTGATACAATTTTCATATCTAGATTTGTTAGTCCTGCTCAGATTGATATAAAGTTCCAGACTGATCTGCCATTTTTGTTTTGTTGTAGGTAGCTTATCATTATAGAAAATAGAGGCAAAAAGCCCCATCTGATTAAAATGGGGCTAACTAACTGAATACTTATATTTAGAAACCTACATCTCGTCAGCGCTAGGTCCGTAACTTCCCGGGATTGGTACGTTAAGTAGTCTTAAATAAACACCTAGTTGTGCTCTGTGATGTACAATTTGAGAATAAACCATTCTAATTACTTCATATTTGGTGTCTCTGCTATAGATTTGATCACCATTACGTAAAACCCATTCTTTTGAAAAGTTTTTTACATCTGCACGTTCTAAAGCTTCTTCTCCATTTTTAAGTGTTTCTTCAAAAAAGACCAGAATTTCTTCTGTAGATTGAGCGGCGGGAGGGCTATATGGATTCTTTTCAAAATCAAGTTCGTCGGTATCAATAATCATTTCTAACCATGCCGGCAATTCGGCAATATGAGCGGCTAGGTTTTTAAGTGCCATACTTTTGGGATGTGGCTGCCAGTCCAGTTTATCTGAAGGAATGCGGCTAAGCATTTTACGGGTTGTTATTGCTTCCTGCTCTATTTCTTTCTGTAATAATTTAATAAGTTCCATACTTTATGTGGTTTAATTTGTTTTATAATGCAAATAAAATCATGGCCGGTGACAACCCTATGTCAGGAGATTTTTAGGAAATGGATTTTTTAGTATTTTTTTAATGTTTTGATATACTTATAATTTATCTTTTGTGTATATAAACAAAGTATGTAATGTTATTTTTTATAAAAACTCCAGTTGTAAGGGCAAAAAAAGCTATTTTGCTTATTTTTAAAGTAATAAAGTAAATAAAACAGGTATAAATACTCTTTTATTGCTTTCTATGTATCGTTAATTTTGAGTATCTTAGGGACAATTAATTTGTAATCCAAAAATTAAGTTTTCTTCCTGATTTTTTTCTATTACATAGAAAAAGGATTTTTTATATGCCTTTATTTTTCTGTTTCATTTAATAGCAAATCAAAGTGTTATGCTGTTTTATTGAAATAAAAAATAGCAGAACATAAAATAGCGCGTTCCTACACTGCCTTAGTAAAACAATTATTTATATGCTGTGCTGATGAATACTTAAAATTCATTTTTATTCCCGTTAACTTAATACTAAACAATGAAAAACCAATTGATTAAATTTCCGGTAAAAGAAGTCCAAATTGACTCCCAAAATGCGGTAAAAACCTATTATATTGGCTCTGATACCCGAGGAGCAAATCGTGCCGAAGAAATCACTCTCGATAAAACCAACGAATATCTTCAGTTTGTGTATGAAGATGGTACTGCTTGGTTTGCTAATTCAGATACCATACACGAATTATTCCCTGAAATTAAAAACGCTACACGTGATAGTAGAGTTGCTTTTGAGATTCCAATCTATTTAGAGGCTACTGGTGAAAACAGAGGGATTATCGGGCAAATTATGCTAAAAGTAATCAAGGTGTTTACTAAACCCGCGATTAGTCGTCTGGTAAAAGATATTGCTGTTGATTTAGAAAACAAACACTTAAACGCAAGAGAGGGACTTAACCAGTTAAACAGTCTGTTTGAGTTGGTTGACTTTAAACCGGATAAAAAGCCAATCGACAAGCCTTATCTTCTTTTTATACACGGAACTAATTCAGATACTTTAGGAGCATTCAGTTCATTGCAAACCAATGAGACCTATGCCAAAATGGTAGCTCTTTACGGAACCAATATATTAGCTTATCAACACCGTACCCTTACCAAAAGTCCTTTATCAAATGTGGTTGGTTTGATTGAAAGTTTACCTACGGATATCACATTGCATATTGTTAGTCATTCGCGTGGAGGATTAGTTGGAGATATTCTCTCGAAATATTCTTCTAATAACGGTACTTTCCAAAAGGGGTTTTCAAAAGAAGAAATTGAACTTCTGAAAAAAGAAAACAGAACTGATGATTTGGAACAAATCCGAAAGTTGGATGATCTGTTTCAATACAAAAATATTACGGTTGAAAAATTTGTTAGGGTTGCCTCTCCTTCGGCTGGAACCTTACTGGCGTCGGAACGTATTGATCATTTGATTAACATATTATTCAATATGTTAGGAGATAAAGTAAATATAATTGCTGATCTAACCCACGAGCTCCTTAGTGCTGTATTAAACGAAAAAAATAATGTAGAGGCTTTACCGGGACTTGAAGCTATGAATCCCGGATCACCCTTTATAAAAGTGCTCAATAACAAGAGTAATTCCTCTGCTATTGATGGGAAATCCTTAATGGTCATTTCGGGTAATGGTAAGCTAAGTATCAGTTTTCACGGACTATTAATAATTCTGGGGAAACTGTTCTACCGACAAAGAAATGACTTGGTAGTCAATACCGATTCAATGTATTTAGGAGTTCCCAGAAAAAGCAATATCCAATATTTCTTTGAAGAAGCCAGTTATGTAGATCATGTTCATTACTTTCTGAATATAAGTACACAAACGGCTTTATTGAATGCATTAAAAACACCGGTTGGAGAAACGATACCGGGATATAAAAGTGTTGCACAACTCGAGGTTCCGGCCAGTGATCGCGGAGTCTTCGGATTGGATAGTGGTGAACTTTTTCCGGACGAAAAGGTACCATCTGGAAGAAAACCAATTGTGGTTTTACTCCCGGGTATCATGGGATCTAACATCTATGTTGAAGAAGATACTCGTTTATGGCTTAACTACTGGAGGATCATTAGTGGAGGTATGCGTAAAATGCCGGATCTTAATCCTACAAAATCAAAAGCTAAATCGGTTATAAAAACGTCTTATGCTAAATTATACCATCAGTTGTCTTTTACGTACGATGTGGTAATATTCCCATTTGACTGGAGGCAACCAATGGATATTAACGCAAAACTCTTCAACGAAAAAATTATAGACTTGATGACATTCAACAAGCCTATAAAAATTATTGGGCATTCTATGGGAGGAGTTTTAGTGCGTGATTTTATCGCGTATTATCCGCAGACCTGGAAAACTTTAAATGCAAGTCCCAATTTTAAGCTTCTTTTTTTAGGAACACCTTTAAAAGGATCACATCGTATTCTGGCGGTATTATTCGGAAAAGACAGTATCATCAACAAGTTGAGTAGTATTGACATAACACATACCAAAAAAGAATTAATTAACTTCTTTACTAAGCTACCCGGAATTTTGGCTCTATTGCCTTTAACCGAAACAGCTGATGAAGATTATTCTAATGGCGCCATCTGGAACAAACTGCGTATTGCTTTGGGAGATTCAGACTGGCCGATACCCGATGAGAAAGCCGGAGGTATTCTGGACGGTTTCAGACAATATCGCACCAAGGTAAATCAACTGGTAAATCAAAATGGAATTGATTATACCAATATGATTTACATTGCCGGTCAGGACAAAGAAACGGCCTGCGGCTATACGATCGAAAATAATAACTTATTTTTTGAATATACCCGCGAAGGGGATCATAGTGTAACATGGGAACTGGGGATTCCAAAAGAATTAAAAGAAAAAAAACAGGTATACTTTAGTACTATCACACACGGAGATCTGGCGAATGCCCCTTCCCTGTTCCCTGCTATTGAAGAACTTCTTTCCAAAGGAATAACTTCAAAATTATCTCAGGTAAAACCTTCCTTCAGAGACGGTTCTTCAACTTTTAGAGTAACAGAACACTTTGACTTTGATCTTTCCGAAAACGGACTGGAAAATACCATTTTGGGAGTTGGATCTTCTAAAGAGATTACAACCAATCAAAATCCGGTTGCAGTCAGCATTAGTTATGGCGATTTGTCTTATGCCACGTTTCATGTTATGGCGGGACATTTTAAAAATGAGGCCATTGTATATGCAGAAAAATCTATTGATAAAAACCTGAATTCGATACTTAAATACAAACAAAGCATCGGTTCTTATCCCGGTGATATCGGAACCAATGAAATTATAAATAGTGATAATCCTTTTTTTAAAGGAGCTATAATTGTCGGTCTGGGCGAGCCTGGGAAGTTAACATCGTATTCGCTAACAAAAACGATCGAAATTGGTGTAACAGATTACCTACTGAAACTATGTAGTTCCAAAAACTGTCCGGACAGTGTTGGGATATCGACCCTTTTAATTGGTAGTGGTTATGGTGGATTATCGATACAAAATTCAACAAGAGCCATTATTGAAGGTATTAATAAGGCTAATAACAATATAGCGTCTTTAACAGATAATAGCCAATGTAGGGTCTCAAACCTTGAATTTATTGAACAAGATGAGTTAAATGCAGTAAATTGCCTTTTCGCCGCTAAAAAATTAGAACTTGACAAAAACGAGACCCACAATATTTTTTTAGAAAAAAATACAATTAAAAAACTGTTTGGAGCAAAGAAAAAATTCCGTCTCGAGAATGCAAATGACTGGTGGAACAGAATTACGATCAAAACACAAACAACTTCTGTCAATAAAAAAGTACTTAAACGATTAAATTTTAATGCTACTACAGCGGATGCAAGACAAGAAGAAAATGAATTATTTTCGAGTACTGCTTTAATAGATATTTTTATAAAAGAGATGTCAGTTAATAATAATTGGTCTGGTCAGCATGCGCAAACGCTTTTTGAACTGATGATCCCAAATGATTTTAAAGATCAGTTAAAACGTAAAGGATCTATTATTTGGGTTTTAGATAAAGAAAGTGCTGCCTATCCTTGGGAACTGCTACAGGACAATTCTGCCAATGCTAAGCCAGTCTGTATTGAAGCCGGTATGATCAGACAGCTTGTTACAAAAAATTACAGGCTTCAAATTAACAGAGTAACCAATGAAAAAGCCTTAATTGTTGCCGACCCGTTATTAAACAGTACTACGATAAATCAATTGGCAGGAGCTGCTCGAGAAGGACAGGCCGTGGAAAATTTAATGAATTACAGAAATTATGACTGTAAATCCTTAATAAACAGAAGTGCTACCGAAATTATTTCGGCCTTATTTTCTGAAGGTTACAAGATTATCCACTTAGCCGGTCATGGTGTCTATGATCCCGAAAATCCGGAAAGAACCGGTATGGTTATCGGAGACGAGATTTTCCTCACTCCTTCTCAGATTAAACAAATGAGTAACGTTCCGGAGTTTGTTTTTGTAAACTGTTGCCATTTAGGAAAAATAGAAGCGGTTGACGATCAATTGTACCAACAACGTTATCAATTGGCAGCCAATATTGGGACACAACTTATAGAAATTGGGGCGAAAGCAGTAATTATAGCAGGCTGGCAAGTAGATGACAGTGCTGCCGAAAAGTTTGCAACAGTATTCTATGATGAGTTTTTTGACGGATCCTCTTTTGGAAATGCCGTTAAAAAAGCCCGCACCGCTATTTATGATACTACAGACTCAAAAAACAATACCTGGGGTGCGTATCAATGTTATGGTGATCCTTATTATAAACTTGATAAACGACAATCAAAAGTAGTTAAAGAAGAGAAAAATTACATCATTGAAGAAGAGGTTGTTATCGATTTAGAAAATCTGCTCAATACTCTTGATGTTAGAGATACACAACTAAATGATGTGCTCGAAAATTTAAAAATTATTTCTGACGGTCGCGTCAAAGCAACTATTGCTTCGAGCACAAAAATAACGGAGCTTGAGGCGTTGATCTATTATGAACTGGGCATGTACCAACAGGCAGATCTTAAATTTGAGACTTTAAAAAATACAGAAGATGCTAAATTTTCAGTATTGGCATTAGAAAAGTTCTGCAACAATAAAGCGCATCTGTATTTTGAAAATTACCTCAAAAATAGTGATAGCGCGGTAGCTTTAAAAGGTTTGGGTGAACTTGAAAAATACTACGGCTTATTGTCACAAATTAATGACACCTCAGAACGAAAATGTCTTCTTGGCGGTACCTTAAAAAGAATTGGATTTATTTCTAAAACCACTACTGAAAAAACGAAAGCTTATGAGAGAGCAATCGGGCTTTACAAAATAGCCTTTGACAATAGTCAGAAATTTTATGCCTTAAATAATTACCTGATTTTTCAGACTATACTGGATATGGATAAGCCTGCCGCGCAATGGAAAATCTCTTCAACTGAAAAAGTGGCTTATAAAAACGCATTGATCAATAAAATCCAGGAACTGGGCGATGCACAAATCAATATGGATTATTGGGAAAAAGCCGATTACAATTGTAGCAAACTAGTGCTTTTTTTCTTAGATCCTAAAATGTATAAAGAAGAAGTTGAATGGGAAAAATTGTTTCACTCCTATAAAGAAACACGTGAGAAGTATGGTTCTATTGGTAAGAAAAAGGCTGAAATATCTAACTTGACACTGATACTGGGTGCTTTTGATATTTTAAAAAGTGACAAAGAGGGTATTCTTATCAATAAGCAAGCACAACAATTAAAAACTAAAATCGGTTTATTAAAGCTGCAATAAGGAATAGCGTCTTTATGAAGTATCCCCATTTCATTACTATCAAAAAAGTATGCTTTGACTTCCTTTTTAGACATGAGAACTATAACGGAGGGAATAAAAATGAAGCACAATAAATTAATACTAATTTTAAAACAGAAATGATCATGGAAATAAATAAAGACTGGCTGGTTGTCGATACGGCTACAGGTAAAATTAAAAAACTGGTTTCTCCAAACGCTCGCTATAATATCGTTCCTAAGTTTTTGGTTATTCATTATACGGCCGGTGATACTGCAGATTCTGCTATTAACTGGTTTATGACTCCACAAGACAAAGGAAATCCAGACCGAATTGCAGCGCATATTGTGGTAGATGTTGATGGTACGATTACACAACTGGTTCCTTTTAACAGAAGAGCGAATCACGCCGGTTATAGTGTGTGGGATAAAATATCCGGATTTAATGATCATGCTATCGGTATCGAAATTGTTAATCCGGGTTATTTAGAAAAAGTTGCCGACGGAAGCTACCGAAGACGTGTTGGGCAAGACAAAAACAAAAAACCGGTTTACAAAACCTACCCTGCTTCTATCGCATCAAAAATTTATGTTGGCAACCATAAACATAAGTTTTGGACAGATGCCGATAATCATCTTTGGTTTCTGTATCCAAAAGCACAATTAGAAGCCGTTTACAAACTATCAAGTTTGCTAATTCAACACTATCAATTGACTACCGCAATTGGACACGATGATATCTCCCCTGCCCGTAAGCCTGATCCGGGACCTGCATTTCCATGGGATGATTTTAAAAATGCCGTATTTGGAAAAATAGATTTTGTAGGTAGAATTTTTAAGGTTACGGAAGATGGTACTAATTTTAGAAACCAGCCATCAACAGAAAACACCCCAATAAAAAAACTAAAGAAAGATTATGAAGTAGGTCTTATAGAAACCAATGGCTCCTGGTGCAAAGTTTATTTGGTAAACGACAAAAAAGATGTCGTTAATTCAGATGGCAGCAGCAAGAAGGAAATTGGATGGATACACAACTCGTTGTTGGTATTAAAATAGGCTTAATTATTGAAAAAATAGAAAGAAAACGCATTGTTTATCATTAAAACTCAATTTTTTTTAAAACTCAAGTTAGCGACAAACCAATAACTGATACCTGTAATTGGATTATTCATTATTCAGAATATCAAAGTCTTACTGATAAAATAGTAAATTTTAGTTTGTGTGAGATCTAAATAAAATCAGTGATTAAAAGCTATGCTAAGGGATTCTAACCAGAACAAGCTTATTTTTTCCTTGTTTATCTCACATTTATGTCTATCTTTGCACCCGCAATATGCGCTCAAACAAAGCTGTTAAATCTGGCTTAACTGAGAAAAAAGGCCTCGTGGCGCAACTGAATAGCGCATCTGATTACGGCTCAGAAGGTTACTGGTTTGAATCCAGTCGAGGTCACTCTACGGGAGAAAAGATAATTTTTATCTTTTCTCCCTTTTTTATTTGCCTATAACTCCCCAATTCTTCTCTTATTTTTCAATGCTTTAGAAGCTTGGTCTCTATAAGCTTCTAATATTACATTATAAGGATACTGAAAGATTTTGGAATCAGATGGAGAAAATATAACCACATGGAATTTGAAAAAGGAAAAGTCAATTGCCAACAATTGTTAGCTTAGCTTGCGCTCTGAATTTTGTTTGAAAATTCAGTTAGAATTTTTATTTGTAATCTTTTATTATAAATTTACACAACTGTCACAAAGGGCAAACCGTTAGTTAGAATTCCATAAAAAATCAAAAAAATATGAAGTCAATTCAGTCAATCACTTTTATTTTATTATTTATAACACAATTGGGTTTTGCACAAAGTAAGAAAGAAAAATTAGAACAACTTTTTGAATTTTACAATCAACAAAATCTATTTAACGGTTCTGTTTTTATTTCTGAAAAAGGAGAAACTTTACTAAATAAAGGTTATGGATTATCAAATGTAGATTCAAAAAAGGAGAATAACGCTAACAGTATTTTTCAAATATATTCGATTACAAAAACTTTTACAGCAACGGTAATTTTAAAATTAGTAGAAGAGGAAAAACTTTCATTACAGGATAAACTTTCAAAGTTCTATCCGGATTATCCCGATGCAAATGCTATTTCAATTGAAAGTTTGCTAACCCATACCTCTGGAATTTATGACTATACGAGAGGAAATGATATGAAAGACCAAGCGGAAAAATCATTTGTTGAATTTCAAAAAACAAAACCTTTGGATTTTCCAGTTGGAACTGATTGGAGTTATTCTAACTCGGGATATTATTTTCTAGGCTATGTAATTCAAAAAGTTACCGGAATGAGTTACGAGAAAGCAGTTGAAAAGTACATATTTAAACCATTGAAAATGAAGCATAGTGGCTTTGCTTTTAAAAATCTAAAAAGTGAAAATAAAGCCATTGGCTATGAGATTTTTTCTGAAAAAGAACAAAAACCATCGATTGTTTATGACCCGCCTATGCCTTTTGCAGCTGGTGGAATATACTCAACTGTTGAAGATTTAAACAAATATTATAATGGACTTAAAAATTACAAAATTATCTCCAAAAAAAGTTTAGAAAGTGCATATACACCTTTCAAAAAAAATTATGGTTATGGTTGGATTACAATGCCAATGTTTGGAAAAAAGACAGTTGGTCATAGTGGTTATGGAGCTGGTTTTTGTAGCAATTTTGTTCAAATTCCCGAAGATGATATCTGCATTATACTGCTTACAAATACAGAAAGAGGTCTAAACACTGCCACTTATGCTATTATGAAAACTTTATATAATTTGTATAATAAAGATTATAAAATTCCAATTGTAGCCAAAATAAACTCAGAAACTTTAAAGCAATATGAGGGAACCTATCAAGTAGAAGACAATTTTGTAATTTATCTTACAACTGAAAACAATAAATTAAAATTGCAAAGTGGAAACGGGCCCACAACTATTCTATATCCTGTAAAAGAAAATTTATTTTACGCTGAAGAATTAATGGGTGATGTAATTTTTGAAAGAAACAAAACTTCAGAAATAGAGTCATTAAGTTTTCATGTAGGAAATCAACTAAAAAAAGCAAAAAAAATATTTCCTTCTTGGGGAATTGTAGGAAGTGCCACAGAAAAAGGCTGGGAAGGTCCGGATGCAAAACTTTCTGAAGCTGAAACAAAAGGAATTTGGACAATTAAAAATGTGACTTTAAAAACTGGAGAGCTTAAATTTCGTTTTAATGACGATTGGACTTTAAATTTTGGAAAAGATATGAGCGACGGAATAATGCCAAAAGGAGATAATATAGAAATTTTGACAGGCGTTTATGATATTACTTTGGACATAACTGATTACGAAAAACCAAAATACAAAATTTTCAAGAAAAGTTAAAAAAATGCCCCGCTCTACGAAGTGTTCTTTTTTACGCTGCGCAAAAGGCATTTACGCAGCTTTTCATGAGAACACTTCAGAGAACGTGGAATTTATTACTAACTACATCAACTTAAGGCAGCTTAGAAATAAGAAATTTGATATTATCTATTACAAGTTCGGGTTCATCATGATGGATATAATGTCCTGATTTTACTGTTGCAATATGCGTAAAATCAGTGATACCCTTTCCTAGCTGCTCATGTGCCTCAAACCATTTTTCTCTATTTTGTTTATTGATTTCGTCAGCTGTATTGTTATTTTCATCGGGCTTCATACTTGTTAGTACAACTACAGGAATATTGGGTAAAATTGGTAATGAACTACCATAAGCAAGATCTGTTGTAATTTCTTTCGCTTCTTTTGCGCCGGCAAAATTTGCACCATACGCCTTTACAAACGCATCATAAACTATGCTTGCTGCTTCGGGATTATTATACTTTTCGTGCATTGGGTCTATAAATAGTATAGCTGCTGACTTATCGGGATTTTTTATGGCATAATCCCTTATTATCATTCCTCCTAATGAATGTCCGATTAATATAACCTTTCTTCCTTTTGCATATTTATCAATCATGGCCTCCAATTCGATGCGCAATGTATTAATGTCTCTTTGCTTATTATCAATACCGGATTTACCATATCCTGCTCTGTCGTAGATTAAAATATCCGAATTAACGGCAGAAGAAAAATCAATCAATTCAGACTTTTCCCCGGAAGGCATCCATGATTCATGTCCGTCACCCAAACCGGATTCGCATACAATGAGATATTTTGATTTTTTACTGACACTATAAGCTTTTAATTGATGAGTAGCCAGATTTACAAAGGATTCTGAGTAACCGGAAGAATTCTCATGGTCATCTTTTGAGCATGAAATTAAAAAAAGCCCTATTAGAAAAAGGGTTTTGAGAAGATTGGCATTTGTTTTAAACATGATTTCTATTTTAAGTTGTTTTCTTTGGCAAATATTGAGTTTGTTTGCCTTACGAAGGTTCTAACTTATGAATCCGAACATGTTTTTTAGATTTTATCGCGATCCTTTTTTAAATTCAGAAGGAGTTTGATTTGTTATTTTTTTAAAAGTGGTGTTAAATACTGTTTTCGAATTGAAACCAACTTCATACGCAATACCAATGAGATTTAAATGATCCATTTTAGGGTCGATAATCATTTTCTTGGCCTCCTCTACCCGATATCGGTTGACAAATTGATAGAAGTTTTCATTAAAGCCGGCATTGATACTATAAGATAGCAAATGTGGAGAAGTATTTAATATGCCGGCAAGTTTTATTAAGCTTAGTTCAAAATCCAAAAACGGTTTTTCTTTTTCCATTATTTCTATTAACCTAACTTTCATCTCGGCCAACTTTTCATCAGAGATAATTTTTTTTCTATTTTCCTCTGTATCGAAAGTTTCGGTGATTATAGAATTAATTGCATTTGTCTGCTCTTTATTAAATGGAAAAACCTCTTTTTGTTTTAAGGAATAAAAAGCAATGAAGCAAATACCAAAAAAATTAACAAGACTTGAAAAGTAATCATACCACAAATAATCATCAGATAACTGAAAAAGAATATCTGCCAGCCAGATAGTTGTTAGAAATAAAACGCAAATACTTATTTGTTTTAACCAGTTTAGATTTGTTGTTTCAGTATTAGAAGAATATAAATAGAGATTTTTTTGGTATTTATCAATTCTATTATATCCTGCAATGCAATATAGGGTTACCATCATACAGAACAAAATCCCGAAAATCAGTACCGTGTAGTATTCTATTTCCTTTTCATTGGCTGTTTTTATTTCATTGCTTACCAAAAATTGAGAAAGAATGATTAGCCCCATCATCAGAATTGCCAATGAAAAATGAAAATTATCCCGTACCTTCCATTTTCTGGCTGGATCAACATAATAAATAATACTAAAATAAAAAACCGGAGCAATAATCAGGCTGGCTACACTTAGAATTTCTAATGCAAAAGAGGTTTCTGAAAAATAATGTGATTTTTGAAAAAGCGTATCAATCTGAATTAAAAAAATGCAAAGAATAAAAGTCCCGAACCAGCGATTAGCTTTGATATTTACTTTACTTAAATTTAAATAGATAAGAAATGCCAAGAAAAAAGTCGGTCCGCTGATAAGGCCTTCCAGGATCGGATTCATAGTAAAATTTTAAACATTATGATAATGGTCAAATTTACTTATTTGTTGCAAAAAGGAGACGAATTTATTTAACACTTTTATTATTTAAATAAATGAATTTTGTGCCTCTCGTAGCATTTCTGGACTTTAACAAATCAACAACAAGCGATATTCTCCTTCATTTTCAACGGGTGCTCTGTGAATACAAGGTAACACTTTTTGTTTCGGGTGATCGACAGCCAGACGCCAAAGATGCATTTGTCCTAAATTAATAGGTTCTGCATTCTCTTGTAACTGATAGTGCAAATCAAAGTAATTTTCGATTAAAAAGTTTTCGAATTCTTCTGGTGGTCCATCATGCAGCTCTTTTAATTTTGCTCGTACTTCCGGAATTAGAATTTTCTGCTTTGCTTGCGAATTAGAAACAATATCGCTCGCGGCTCCATGATAAGTACATAAAAAAGTATCAGTTGCAATGGGTGAACGATCAACGTGAAACGAATACACATCAGTCGATATGAAATCAAATTCATCATCACGCTCATAACACTTTAGTAAGTTCAGAGAGGGTGAAGCTCCATAATCTGTTAATAATTGTAAATCGTTTAAGATTATTTCTCTGGCTATACTACCCTTTTCTGAAAGTTGGAGTTCAATTAAATCTTTAGGAAAAACTTCCGTTATATTTTCTTTTAAACGTAGTTGGCTTACAATCTCTTTAAAATCGCCATCCAAATTTCTATACCAGCATAACGCATTTGTTTCTCCCTTGAAATCGGTATGTACAAGCTCGAAGAAACTAGATACCATGCCAATTTGGTTATTGGTAGAAAAGGTATTATTCATAGTACAGTATTAAAATGCTAATTATTTCACTTATAGCAAAATTATGTAATAGCTGTTAGTTGAGAAATTTTTATAACAATAATTTTTTTTTGAAGTTCCTGCATTTTCTTACTACAAAAAACTAAGGATGTCATTTCCGGAAATTTATCATAGATAATTTCGAATTTCGGAGATGGTCTGCCTTTCTTTTGAGATTATTAGCATTTTGTTTTAATGTCGAAATAAACATAATAAAAAAAGCATCTGCCAGTGACAGATGCTTTTTTTACATTTTCTTGTAGTGTTTTTTATACTACAACAACGTTTACGGCGTTAGGGCCTTTTTTTCCGTCTGCCACATCATAACGTACTTCATCGTTCTCACGAATATTTTCGGTTAGACCTGAGACATGAACAAAGACCTCATTTCCACCATTCTTTGGTATAATGAACCCAAAACCTTTCTCTTCATTGAAGAATTTAACTGTACCTTCCATGCTAAAATAATTATTTGTTATACACAAATGTAGCATTATTTAACAGTACTATTCTGAAAATAAAATTTTATATTTTAATATTTTATTTGTAACTTAATTCGCTCAATTAAAGGTAAGAAAAAATATGAATTAGATATCATTAATTCAAACCTAATTTACTTTGCATCAAACCATAGCTTTGTAGTGAGTAAGTCCTTACCTTGCCCTACTATAGCAGCCTGATAACTAGCACCATTTAACGATTGCTCTGTACCGGGATAAAAGAAACGCGAAGGAATCTGTCCGTCTAAAACGGTAGCGGGACCAGCTGTTAACACAGGATAGTCAAGTCTTCTCCACTCTGTAAAAGCATCAAGTCCTTGTCCGAAGAAAGCAATCCATTTTTGTGTACCAATCGATTTGGCGTAATTGGCTGCATCGTATTTTACTGTTGGTTGATTGAGATAATCTGAAATAACGGTTGCATTGTTGATCCCAAATTGATTGAATGATGCCGTAATTGCATTTTTATAAAGTTGCTCTGCATCTCCGGCAATGTAACCACGGGCTACAGCTTCAGAAAGATTAAACAATACTTCAGAATAAGAAACAAGTACCGCCGGTGATGACGAAGTCAGAAAGTAAGTACCCGGTTTTGAAGTTTTGGCAAAACCCTGACTATTTGCATCACTGTTTGACAATCCGTTAGCGCCTCCAACGTACTTCCCTACGCTTGCATCTGATGGCAATTGTGCGTAAACCGGTAAACGAGGATCGGATAGCTCATTTAGTTTGTCTACCAAGGTTTTCGAAATACGAAAATCATCACGGGTTTCAAACCAAGCTGATGCGGGATTTTGCTGAGGCGAACTGGTGTAAATAAACTGAAAGATTTCACTATTGCTGCTAATTACCCCTGCAGCATCGGTTGTTGCGTCAATCGCTGCTTGTTTGGCTAAAGCTGGTTCTTTATCTGCAATTCGCAACGCTATACGCAGACGAAGTGAATTTATCAGTTTTTTCCATTTTGTAATATTGCCTTTATAAGCCAAATCACCGGTTACTGTACCATTTGTGGTAGCCAATAAAGATTGAGCACGTTTTAGATCTTCAAGCAAGCCAGTATACACTTCCTTTTGTGTATTGTAGGCCGGTGTTACTTTTAAGCCGGCTTCTTTATAAGGTATACTTCCGTAAGCGTCGGTCAATAGTAAAAAAGTCCACGAGCGTAAAGTCAGAGCAATACCTTTATAATTTGAATTGGCCTGCTCCTCCGGAAAATTCAGAATCGTATTCAAATCCGTGATCAAGGTAGAATAGCCTGTATTCCACAATGAAGTGAAAGAGTTGTTAGATACGTCGTATCGATCCGGTTCGGTATATTGGATTTTTGCCCAATGCTGAACAAATAACAATGACGCATTAAAATTGTTTTCTGAACCCCAATATAAGTCCGCGCCTTGTTTTAATGTTCCTGTTAACAGGAAAGGTGCCACCGGTGTTTCAGTTGCATTTGGATTTTTATTGATATCATCCAAAGTATCACTGCATGACGTTAGTGTCAATGCAAATAAAAATATATAGGATAGTCTTTTTAGCATGATTGCGTATTTTTAAAATTTAAGATTAACATTAAGGCTAAAATTTTTGGTAGTTGGCAAGGATAAACTTTCCAATCCTTGTGCGTTTCCGGTATTAAAAGCGGATTCAGGATCGATGTTTGGAACCTCTTTGTAAATGAAAAACAAATTACGTCCTGCGGCTGTAATACTGGCGCCTGCCAACCCTAATTTTTTAGCGAACTTCTTGTCGAAATTGTATGTAAGTTTTATTTCTCTCATTTTTACAAAAGTAGAACTGTACACATAAGCCTCGCTGATATTGTATGAAGCTTTGTAATATTCCTGTGCGCTAATTACCTGAGTATTTGGAGTCCCGTTGGCATAAACGCCTTTAAAAATAACCCCATCATCATATACCGGAACTCCGTTTGGAGCAGTACCGCCATTTAGCAAAGTTTTTGTATTACCTGTATAATAGTAACTTAATCCACCATTGGCAGCATCACGGCCCGGAAGAGTTTCTGTCAGTACACCGGTATAAATCCCTGTTCTGTTTGTTCCTGAATAAATCTCCCCTCCTACACTAGCATCTACAAGAAATGACAATTCAAGGTTTTTATAGGTCAAAGTATTTGTAACCCCGGCTAAATAGTCCGGTGTATAATGTCCCAATACTTTCTTTTGCGGATCGGCTTTTGGCAAACCATTGGCACCTACTACAATATTTCCGTTCGCATCACGCTGATATGCTGTACCGTAAAGTGCTCCATATGCCTGCCCTACCGACGCCAATACATCAACACCTCCTGAAGAGCCTATGGTGTAGTTTTTAATTTTTCCTTCATAGTCAAGAATTTCCACTTTGCTTCTATTGGTCGAATAGTTTAAACCAACGTTCCATTTGAAATTTTCACCTTGAATAGGAGTTCCGTCTAATTGTATTTCTATACCACGGTTGTTTATTTTACCGGCATTGATTAACTGCGATGTATAACCGCTGGCGGCTGTTGTTTTAATCTCCAGAATCTGATCAAAACTATTGGTGTTATAGTATGCAACGTCAAGATGTAATCTGTTTTTGAAAAAAGAAGTCTCTAGACCCAATTCGGTTGAACGTGTTGTTTCCGGTTTCAGGTTCTCATTGAGTTTCTTCTGTGAAGAGGTTAGAATTGGGTTCCCGTCGAATGCGCTTTGAAAATTGTAAACGGTATTCAATTGATACGGATCTGCATCGTTACCTACCTCCGACCAGCCTGCACGCAATTTAAATAAATCGAGTGCATTACTTTTCAGATTAAAGGCTTCGGATACTACCAAACTACCATTTACAGAAGGATAGAAGTAAGAGCGGTTACTGCTAGGTAATGTCGACGACCAATCATTACGTCCCGTAACGTTTAAATAAGCATAATTTTTATAACCCAATTGTGCTGAAGCATAACCACTGTATACTCTCAATTTTGAGAAGGAGTTTGAAGATGTCAACGGATCTCGCGAATTGGTCAAAGTATATAAATCAGGCACAGCTAAACGAGGTGCTTTTTGGTAATTGTTGGCATCGCTGTGGTTGCGTACATTGAATCCTCCAAGCGCATCTAAAGTAAAATCATCATTAAGTTTTTTAGTATACTGTAAGATGGCCTCTGTATTTCTCTCTTGTACGGTATAGGCATCTTCGGCATAAGACCCAAATGGAGTTCCATTGGTGCCGTATTTAATGCTATATTTTCTGCGATCGTTATAATAATCTACTCCGGTGCGGAATTTAAAATCAAGTCCGGTAAAAATCTTTGCTTCTAAATGGATATCCCCTATTAAGCGATTGCGTTGCTGGCTGGTAGTGTTGTAATTAGCATTCCAGTATGGGTTGCTGTAGTAACTGTTGTTCCAGTTTTTTGTCCAGTCATTTTTAAGGTCATTGATGTCTACTTGACGTCCGAACCAAAGAAACTGTAGCATCACACCGGCAGCACGGTTACCCGAAGGTCCGCCCGGCAAAGTTGGAGCGGTGGTCACAATATAATTGGCTGATACCCCTACTTTAATGCTTTTAGACAATTGGTAATTTGTATTGATGGTAAAGTTGGTTTTGTTTACTTCACTATTAGGTACTGTTCCCAATTGTTTTTGATTGTTTACTCCCAGACGGAAATCTGATTTTTCATCTGATTTAGCCACAGAAATACTATTATCGTAAGTAACTCCGGTATTGAAGAAATCCTTCACATTGTCAGGATGTGCTACAAAAGGAACTGCCACGCCATTTGAATAGAATTGTGGAATCAGGCGCCCGTCTAATTTAGGACCCCAGCTTTCATCAACTCCATCATTAATACCGCCTCCTTTACCATCTACAAAGCTGAATTTTCCGTTTGACCCTTGCCCGAATGAGTTTTGAAAATGAGGTAAGGTAGCCACTTTAGAAATCGTTATGCCTGAATTAAAACTTATGCCCAATCCTTTTTGACCTTTTCCTGATTTTGTGGTGATCAAAACCACACCATGCGCAGCACGGGAACCGTAAAGAGCCGCAGCATTAGGGCCTTTCAGTACTGTTAATGTTTCAATATCCTGTGGGTTTAGATCTGCAATTGCATTTTTAAAATCGCGGGTAGCGCCACCAAAGTTCAACTGCGAGTTGTCTACCGGCACTCCATCTACCACAAAGAGTGGCTGATTGTTTCCGGCAATCGAAGTTTCACCACGAATAACGATACGGGAAGATCCCATATCACCTTGCGAATTGGTGATGCGAACTCCGGCTAATTTACCCGTTAGACTATTCAAAAAATTGGTTTCTTTTGTATTGGCCAAATCCTTATTTTTAAGAGACTGGGTAGTGTATCCTAACGATCTTTTTTCTTTTGAAATTCCCAATGCGGTCACTACCACTTCTGATAAGACATTCTGTTCTTCGGTAAGCGCGATGGTAACGGGATTCTCAGTGACAACAATTTCTACTTTTTTATAGCCCATATAACTTACTAGTAGCGTATAAGGGAATTTTTGACCCGTTTGAAAATAAAATTTCCCGTCTAAATCAGTTACAACCCCATGTGTAGTGCCTTTAATATTTACTGAAGCACCAATAACGGGCTCTTTTGTGATGGCGTCTATTACTTTACCATCGAGTTTGGACTGGATTAGCGGTTTGGTCTCCTGAGCTTTGATTCCAATAGAAATCAACAAAAAGCATAAGCTTATGGAGCTATTAATTATTTTTTTCATTACTTTGTTTTGGTTTAATAAATAAGGCGATTCGAAAATGGATTTATTCCATTCCCGCTTGCCTTATAGAGATGTACAATTTCTTTAAGCTTCGCCATTTCTGTTCCCGCAGAAATGGTTTTTTTTTACTTGCAACACATTCGTTTTTTCACTTTTATCTATTTTGGATTACTAATAATTGAATTGGTCTTTAGCGGATTTCGTCTGAACGATTCTTTTTATGCTCTATGAAAAAAAGAATAAGAGTAATTTTTTAATATTTAATTCTACTAATTTGATAGAACAAAAGTATATTAAAATTTTTAACCTTAAAATTTTGAGCCTTTTTTTTTATAAAAAAGTGTTAATGAAACAATTGTGTAAAACTTAAATCATTAAAATAAAGACAGTTATAATTCCTTTCTTAGTTTTAAAGTCTTAAGATTTTTCCTAAAATAGTCCTTTTGAGTTAAGTTAGTGGTCCGATTTACATCATCTATTCGCTATTGTTCGGGTTCCACCATCAAATAACAGAACTCGTTTAGTTATCCTTTCGGAGTTAGGAGAAATCACATAGGTATTTCGACAACAATTAGCGACATTCCAATTACTGCAAAAAAAAAAACAGTTGCAAGTCTACACCTGCAACTGTTTCCTGTGAACTACCAGAGTTTAAACTTTAGCTACAAATCAGCTAATTCCACCTCTTTTTTTTTAACATTACTCAATGCTTTGTTAAGTGCTTGTTTATTTTCTTTGATGGCAGCCTGAGCAGCAGCCAGACGAGCTATAGGCACTCGGAATGGCGAACAACTCACGTAATTCATTCCTACCAAATGACAGAATTCTATCGAAGACGGTTCGCCTCCATGTTCACCACAAATTCCAATTTTAAGATCGGGACGTGTAGCCAGACCTTTTTCTGCAGCGATTTTGATCAGCTGCCCCACTCCGTTTTGGTCTAAAACCTGGAAAGGGTCATTTTTTAGAATCCCATTTTCCAAGTAAAAAGGAAGAAATTTACCAGCATCGTCGCGGGAATATCCAAAAGTCATCTGCGTAAGATCATTAGTCCCAAAAGAGAAAAACTCAGCCGATTCTGCAATTCTGTCCGCAACAAGTGCTGCGCGTGGCACTTCTATCATGGTTCCTACTGAATAAGTAATAGTATCTCCTTGTTCTTCAAAAACCTTCTCGGCAGTCTGAGTAACAATTTGTTTTTGCATCTGCATTTCAGCGAGAGTTCCCGTAAGGGGTATCATAATTTCAGGAACGGCTTTAATGCCAAGCTTTTTGAGATTTATTGCCGCTTCTAAAATGGCTCTTGTTTGCATTTCTGAAATTTCCGGATAGGTATTTCCTAAACGGCATCCACGGTGTCCTAACATTGGGTTGAACTCATGCATCGAAGCAATTTTTTCCTGAATTGATTGGATCGAAATACGCATTTCTTCTGCCATTTCTTTTTGATTTTCAATCTCATGAGGAACAAATTCATGCAAAGGCGGATCCAATAATCGAATCGTTACCGGAAGTCCGTTCATGGCCTCGAAAATTCCTTCTAAATCTTTGCGTTGCATTGGTAAAAGTTTTGCCAGTGCTTTGCGGCGACCGGCTTCATCTTCGGAAAGAATCATTTCGCGCATCGCTAAAATTTTATCTTCTTCAAAGAACATATGCTCTGTTCGGCACAGTCCAATTCCTTGTGCTCCGAAACGACGGGCAACCTCTGCATCTTTTGGTGTATCAGCATTGGTTCGAACCTTCATTGTAGCATATTTGTCTGCCATTGCCATTAAGGTATCAAAATCATCATTTAATACCGCTGCTGTAGTTTCAATTTTTCCTTTGTAAATTTTACCTGTTGAACCATTTAATGAAATCCAATCTCCTTCTTTTAGTATCAGATCACCAATAGATAACGTTCGGTTTTTATAATCTATCTGAAGACGTTCTGCTCCCGATACACAACATTTCCCCATTCCACGGGCTACAACCGCAGCGTGTGAAGTCATACCGCCACGGGCAGTCAGAATTCCCTGAGCGACTGCCATTCCTTTGAGGTCTTCGGGCGAAGTTTCAATTCGAACCAAAATAACATTACGATTGTCCTCAGACCATTGCTCAGCATCATCAGCAAAAAAGACAATTTGTCCGCTTGCTGCTCCCGGTGAAGCGGGTAATCCTTGCGCTAATACTGATGCTTGGCTTAAACTTTTTGGGTCAAAAACCGGATGCAAAAGCTCGTCTAATTTATTAGGATCAACCCTTAGCAATGCTTCTTCTTCCTCTAAAAGACCTTCGTTGTACATGTCAATTGCAATACGTACCATGGCTGCGCCAGTTCTTTTTGCATTTCTGGTCTGTAACATCCAAAGTTTACCTTCCTGAATAGTAAACTCTATATCCTGCATGTCTTTATAATGAAGCTCTAATTTTTTCTGTATCGCAATCAATTCGTTAAAAATTTCGGGCATCGTTTCTTCAAGCGATGGAAATTTTTGAACGCGTACTTCTTCCGTAATACCGGCCACAGCAGCCCATTGTCTGGAACCTTCCAGTGTGATTTGTTGTGGAGTACGAATCCCGGCCACCACATCTTCTCCTTGTGCATTGATAAGATATTCTCCATTAAAAAGATTCTCACCTGTACTCGAATCACGCGTAAAAGCAACTCCTGTAGCGGAATTTTCACCCATATTACCAAATACCATAGCTTGTATGTTGACCGCAGTACCCCAATCGTCCGGAATATGATTTAATCGACGGTAATATACTGCACGTTCGTTTGTCCAGCTATCAAATACAGCGATAACGGCTCCCCAAAGTTGTTCCCATGGGTCAGTTGGGAAATCTTGGGCGGTGGATTGTTTTACAGCGGCTTTAAACAAGGAAACCATCTCTTTGAAATGTTCTGCCGTAAATTCACTATCTAATTTAACTCCTTTTTCGTGTTTTAAGTGGTCTATAATTTCTTCAAATGGGTCTTCATCTTCTTTGCTTTTTGGTTTCATGCCCATAACCACTTCACTGTACATCTGGATAAATCTTCGGTACGAATCCCATACAAAACGTGGGTTTCCGGTTTTTTCGATCAGTCCTTCTACCACTGTGTCATTTAAACCCAAATTCAGAATAGTATCCATCATTCCGGGCATTGATGCTCGGGAACCGGAACGTACAGAAACCAGACATGGGTTGATGTTATCCCCAAACTTGCTGTTCATTTGTTCTTCAATTTGCACCATAGCTAACTGAACTTCCTCTTTAATTTGAGCCAAAACGGCTTCTTTGCCTTCAGTATTGTACAATTTGCACATTTCTGTGGTAATCGTAAAACCGGGAGGAACCGGCATTCCAATAAGATTCATTTCGCAGAGATTAGCCCCCTTTCCACCCAGCAAGTCCTTCATTGACGCATCACCCTGAGCTTTTTTACTGCCAAAAGTGAATACGGTCTTTTGTAAATTAGTCATAAAATTTGTTGTTTGTTTAAGTAGTTATTTGCGATTATCGCATTACGAAATCGATGTAGTAAAATAAATGAAAAATATTTTGATATGAAAATTTAATTTACGCTAAAGAATCGAATTTTAGAAAAGTCATGTTTCAAGCCTGAGTTTACGTATCCAAATTTGTTTTGTGAAACTAATTTATGTCTACATTACTCTCAGTAAACTCGGGCTAAACTGAGATTAAAATGACGCGATAAACAAAAAAGTCCGTTTCGGGAGAAACAGACTCTTTGATCATTATTTAACAAATGAAATTTTATTTGTAGTATTTTTTGAAAAATTGTGGGAGATGAATTTAAAGATTAATTAGGGTGTCTATTTCGAACTAAGTATTAAGTATTAAGTATTAAGTATTAAGTATTAAGTATTAAGTATTAAGTATTAAGTATTAAGTATTAAGAATTAAACTTCTAATCCACCTTTACTCGTAACAAGCAGTTGATTGGATAAAAGGAAAACAAGTATTTTTTTTGACTTTTCGATTCCAATCGTTGTATTCAGCTGCGCTATGATACTTGAAACAACTTTACCATTTATAGTCTTTAAAAAAGGAAATAATTCTATTTGATCCAGATAAACCGACGGTCGTTCTAAATTCGGGTGAACCAGTGCTTCTTTCAGTACTATACTGTCCTTCTGAACGGCATAGACAGTTTTAAACGTAACATTAGGGGCAACGACAATTTCCTCATTCCAAAATCGGTATAGAATAAAATCTACCGGAATAGGTTCTTGTTTTTTTTCAAGGAGTGTACGGGCTGTCTTAAATTCCTTTTCCAACTTTAATGTAAAATCGGTTTCACTCTTCGAAATATCGAGCTGAAAATCGGCTCTTTTTGACCAGAATTCTGTCTTTTCGTTGCAGGCCCAGGCGTTGCGATAATAATCGGCTGTCCAATGGGCATGATTGACTACCGATTCTATTAATTTTTCTTCATAGAAATCTTTTGGATTTGGTGAATCAGGATCTTTTAAGTAAGTATTTATTGCAATCGCCACATGCAAAGAAAAGCGCATCGCCTTTTCTACACCTGTAGAAGAAAGCGGATCTAAGGTAAAAGCGGCTTCTCCAATTTTAACAAACTGTTTGTTCCAGGGGTCATGGTTCACAAACGAAGTAACGGAACAGGTTTCAATGGAAGCTTCTCCAATTTTGTTTGTTAGTGGTGAGAACAACTTTGTTTTGCGCATTACCTCTAAAAGATGTGATTCGCTATTTTTCTTTAAGGCAATCGGATCTGTAAAAGTCATAATCCGATAACGGTTTCCACAAACGGGAGATCCCCATAACCAACCCTCGTCAACAGCTTCGATAAGCGCTTCGTTGGCAATGGACCCCATCTCAATATGGGTCCAAACGGCAACTGCGGAGGGAGCAATTGGAACTCTTTCTTTTAAAAGTGTGCCTTTGCGCCCCCTTGAATCCAATACAATTTTTGAATTAATTTTGATTTGAACCAATCCGGCAATTATCTCCAATGCCCATCCGTTTTCTGAATTTGTGGAGTTTTTTAATTTTCCGGGCATTATTAAATGTAATCCTTTGGAGATTGCAAATTTAAGTAAATCCTGATCGAGTTTGCTTCTGTCTACGATGATCCCTCCATTGTTTTGTGCGGGACGGTTGTAGATTTGCTCTTTGTTTTCCCAAATAACTCTGGCAGCACCATTTTTTAAATACACAGGATCATCCAATAGATGTTTCACATTCAAATATTCGAAAATATTCCGAATTCCGGGAGAAAGTGACTCGCCTATTTGAGGTCTTGGAAATTGTTCCTGCTCGAGCAGACCAACGGTATAACCCATTTCTAAAAGGCGTATCGCAGCGCACAATCCGGCAGGACCGGCTCCCAGGATAAATACATCGAAAACTTCGGGTAACAGTTTCATTTACTCTTAATTATTCCAGTTAGGTTTTAATCTTGACAGTCTTTCGTTGGCTTGTATGGTATAGAACAACCATGATCTGATGTAATCACAAGCGGGTCTTCCCTTTTCAATTACTTCGTGATGGCAACCACCGCCACAGAGGTAACGTGCCCAACATTTTGAGCAGGGATCTTGTGTATTTACATGTCGGGTGGCAAGCCATGTATTCTGTAAATCGCCTTGTATGCCCTTGTTTAAATCACCCATTTTTCCAACATCTTCGTTCACAAAACGATGGCAGGCAAATAAATCTTCATCAGCAGATACGCCCATATAACCGGCTCCTGCTCCGCACGGATAGGGTCTGTGGGTTCCTTTGGAAATTTCTTTTAAGGCATTTACCATATTCAGAAAGGGATAGCGTTTTCCTGCTAATACATTTTTCTCGAAATTGAGACCGCAGGCGATCATATTTTCTAACATGACCGCTAACTGCTCTTTGTTCATTTCGTTTTGACCATTGCTGGATCTGAGTAAAGGAGAAAAACCTACGCCATGGAATCCCATTGCAACAAATTCATCCAAAACAGCCGGAAGATTTGTATTCTCGGGAGTTACGGTCACTCTGGCAGAAACCTGCATTTTTTGCTGTAACGCCAGTAAGGGTTGAATGTTTTTGATGATGGTATCGTAACTTCCCTTGCCTCCTTTCATTGGTCGATTGAGATCATGATCCTTACCTATTCCGTCCAGACTAATCGTTACAGAAAAACCATATTCTTCAAAAAAAACGGCATCACTTTCTGTAACCAAGGTTCCGTTTGTAGTAATCGAATAACTAAGTTGTATCTCTTTTTTCTTAGCTGCTTTTTCGGCATAAACTGTAGCTTCTCTTATGGCTTGCCTGTTAATTAAAGGTTCTCCTCCTAAAAAAGTAAGCTGTGCTTTACCTCCTTCGGGACATTCTTTTAGTAACAAATCGATAGCTTTAAAGGCTGTTTCTAAAGACATATTTTTTGTAGGTCCTCCAAAATCGCCCTGATCGGCATAACAATAGGTACATCCCATGTTGCATTTTTGTGCTATTGCCAATGACAATGCATGCAATCTCGGACTTTGCAAAGGCTCATCCGTAATATATTCGGGTGCATCGAGCCCTAAATGAATCAATTCCTTTTGCAGGCCTTTTTCATTCTTTTTATCCATTAAAAAAGCTATTTTTTGCTCTACTTCGGGAGAAATAGTATAAAGCCGGCTTCCGTTTGGAATAAAAATCTGGGTTGAATGTGCTCCTTTTACCAAATGTGCCGTAGCCGAACGAGGTTTGGATTGCGGAACAATGAGCTGTGCAAGCTTTGTTGCAATCGGACCATTCATCCTTGTGTCTATGAATCTTTGGGTTGGGCTTGTCATTATTTCTTGGTAGATTTAGGTTTTACGGGCTCGCTTTGGATCGCGTCTTTTCCGGCAATGATAAAATTGAGTTCTCCTTGCCAGTTTTCAAAAAGATCCTGATAGGAAAGCAATCTTGAGTTTTGCCAATCATCAGGAATATAGGACCCTGTACGTTTTTTAGCCATCCATAAATCTCCGGTACTTAGTCCATTTTCGTCGGGAACAATATTTACGAAATCGGGTCTGCTCGCTGCCCAATAATAACAGGAACACTCGCGATAGTCATTTTGCCACGGCGCACAAAGGCCTTGTGTTAACTCTCCGGGTTTTATAATGGTGTCCGAAAATGCGGCACTATTGCCGTCAAATATGGTATTAACTACTAAAGTAACGGCAGTATATTTTTCGGGATTGTTCAATTCGCTTAAATCTACTACAACTTCGGGTATTGAAGGTGCTGCTGTAAAATGACATACTACCTCCTTTCCTTGTTTTTGTAAAACATGAACCATAGAGTTCGACCATTCCATAAAAGAAACCCCATTTGGATTTGCGTCTGTTTTTAAAGGTACACTATCACCATTGGGGAATACAGGGCCAAAAGTCTGTACCATTGTGGGCTGACCTTCTATGGCTACCAATCGGTGTCCTTCTAAATTTTTGAATTTCGGATCACTGGCCTCCAATACATAATTATTGTTTTCAATTAGAACAATTCCGTTGAATGCTCTTCTCCAAAGATTTCTGAAATCAAATTCCAATCCCGGAAAACAATTTGAAATGGCTGTTCTTGGTAAAACAGCAATAGGATTTCCTGTTCCTCTGTAATGCAATTGCGCTGTTAGATTATTTGCTTTCAATGGTGAACCGTAACTTACCGGCAATGTATCGGGATTAATATCCTTAAACATCGAGGTACTTGCGGCTTTTATAATCATATTGATTTGTCGATAGGTAAAAGTTAGCGACCTTCCATCGGCACCACGCATTAAAGCAGGCATTTTTCGAAGGGCTTTACTAGATAAATCCCCTATTTCATCAGGTTTTCGCAACAAATCACTAAACCATGGTGATGCTCCTGAACTTAGACCGTTAAACACTCTTTCGTGTAAAAGCTGTAAAGCAAGATTGTCTACAAGAGAAGTTGCCATGATAGGTTCGAAAAAACGACCAAAATCATTTGTATTCTGACGTACCATGGTGCTGGCTACATTTTGTTTGCCTTCATAACTATTTCCATTCATTATTGCAGTATTCATGAGGCGAATGGTTTCAAAAGCCCTGCGGATAATCTCTTCGGCTTCTTCTATAGTTACCTCTCCATCAATGTCTGTACTTAATATAATTTGCTCCAGTTCATCTGAGACCACGCGAATTGGCAAAGTATCAGGAGCAAAAGCAGGTGGTCCGGCGCTAATATGTGCTTTGGCGGTCAATATCTTATCTGCTTCAATTTTTAGTTTTACGGTTACAAAACCATCACATTCATCATCTATATATCCCCAGCTCACCTGCCAGCTCACCTGCTGTTCGTCGGTATAGGAATAACCTGCAAAAATCTGTGCCGGATTGGTGTACAACACGTTAGGGGTACTACCTTCTTTATAACCACGCCATTTGCCTTTATCTATATTGTACAATATTTCGTCCTCACTTTTAAAGGTGGGATCTTTTTCTATTTGGTTTTCACCCGGCCCCGTTTTTCTATATAAACTGGCGCCATACACTTTTCCTCCTGCCGGTGTGTAACGGAATCTTATTTCCGGAAACTCTTGCGTTGGTTTTATAAACTGAACAGAGCCTAATGGTAATTTTTTGTCAGGCAGAAAATTTCCGCAATCTGCAAGCAATGGTTTCACTTCATGCGAAGTAATAGTATTAATTTTGGCAAACATTTTATCATCTACATCTCCTGTTCTCCTGAAAATCTTTATGTTGGCCACATCTACATCCCAACTGATGTCTTTGAGGCTCAAACCCGATTGTTTAAGCAAATCTTCAGTAAGAGGCACTAATTCGTCGGGCTTTTGATCTGTGATGGCAAACACTTCCAGAAAAGGAGAAACGGGATGTATTTTTCCGTTTCGGTCTGCAAGATTTTTAACCTCTTTAAATTTGATATAAGTAGGTTTATGTGATTTAATTTCTCCTGTAACTGGGTCTACTGTTAATGTTGTTTCAGGAGTAATTTCTCTATAGTCAAGTGGTTTTTCTTTTGATAATTGAAGATCATACGCTTCCATAGGTTCTTCTGATTCCCCTAGTCTGCCAATGGCAATAGGCGGAAGAATTCTTAATTCTATAATTTTCATATCGTAGTATTTTAAATTATTTAATGGAATGAATTAATTTGAAACTATACCAGATTGTCTTGTGTTAAATCGACAATGGCTTGCAGTAGTTTTTGATCGGCTTCCTGTAATCCATTCAAATATTGAATATGAGGTTGATCTTTAAAGCGTTTCAACTCTAGTATGATGTTGTGTGATGCTTCGAGAAGATCTCTGTGCAATCTCCAGCGATTGTGCTCTCCAAATGGTAAATCAAATGTATAAGGAAGTGTAAATGGTGGTCCTCCCATTACGTCTTTATTTTTGTTTATTGGAGTCTGAACCAGAATAGTTGCCAAACTTCTTAAATTATACATTTCTCCAAATGCAGAATTGATAATCATACCTCGTGGTGAAAAACTCCCCGAATTATTATACCCATTATCCAATAAAAAGCTATGGTTTAAGAAATTAAGCAATAAACGATATCTGATATCACTCAAGTTAGACCAAAGAATAGCTTCGGGATCTGTAATTTTATCGCTTTCTACTTCTATTGCCGTAATAGAACTCTCCGGCACCTCGGGTATGTTTGCTTTTGAACCCACATAAGGATTGGTGGCTACATTACGGGATGGTACAAAGGTGTTATTGGTTTCTGCCAGTATGGCTTTATACTCTTTATAAATATGCAGGAATCGCTCGAAGTGCGAAGGCGTCGTTTCTTCTTTGGTATCCATTCCTTCTCCTTGTTCCGCAATTTCTGATAAAGCATTATAAGCATCGTCACGAGATAATAAAGGAGCAACCAATACATCGGGGCTTTTGGTATAGATGCTTTTTCCATCACTTCCTCTGTTTCCTCCGGTATATCCCCGACCCCACTCGTCAAACTTAGCCTGACACGAATATGTTCCGGCCTGAAAAGTTTCATCGGATATTACTTTCGGATCGTTGATTAATTGAAGTAAGACTACAAACAAGGCCCCAACAGTATGCGGATCTGATACGGTTGTATCTACGGAGGCTATAATTTCGGCAGCCAACGGATCATCGCTTTCTAACCATTCGCAAGGTGCTTCGGCATAAACATACTTTGCGAGTGAACTAAGAGTGAATTTTTCTAAAGTAAAGGGAAACGGGTAAAAAGGACTGTCCCAAGGATAACTTTCCCTACCAAAATTTAAGGGAGCACCAATCACTTTGAGTACATTTTGAACGGAGATAAAATGCCCCATTTCTTCTTTTGCAATACCTAAAATGATGTTTTGCCACGTATGTACTTTTTCCTGATATTTTGCCGGAATTTGCGGTCCGCCCATGCTATAGGCAGCATACAGATATTGCAACATAAGCCCCTGCTCAATTTCGGCATCAATCTGAAGCAACATTGTAATGTAATCTTTTCCGTTAAACTGGGAAGGTACTTCAAAAGGTTTGGCGTTTTTCAGATGATCACAACTACTAACTGCAGCAGTAGCCATAAATTTATTTTTTGCAGTGCTAACCTTTGGTTTATTTTTTTTTGCCCATTCTAGTATTGGTGAAATAAAATGGTCTCTTTTCTGGTTGTAATTCATAATACGTTGTTTGGTTAAATTTCTATTTAATCCTAATAGTACTTTTGTTGCCAACTCAATTAATAGGTATAAAACTTTCGACAACAATGGCCTTTAGAATTCCTAAAAAAGATGTTTAAAAACGGAAGGAAATGTAATTTTAGATACGATAAAGCTCCATAGCGTCCTGATATCAGAGCACTATGGAATTTTATCAGTAAACTGTTATACTTTATGATAAGGGCATCTTGAATCCGGTACAGAAGTATTTTCTTTTCCTGAGTTGTAAAATTGCTCTTTAATTATAACTCTTTGATCTTCGGGAATATCTTCTATTTTACGAAGTGTATTAACCTGAATATGAGGCCAACTTGTTGTACCTCCGCTATCTCCGAAGGCAAATTCAAAAAGTATAATTTGCTCGTATTGCAATTGAAAAAACTCCTTGCCATTTTCTACAACTGTTTCTATCCATAAATTCATATTCATTTCAACAGTATTTACAAAACGATTTACAAAAGGAACGTTTAATATCCCTCCCTGTGCTCCTGTTTTGTTTTTAGAAGACAATTTGACCTGGACATGGTTTATTATTTCTGACCCTCTGTTGGAATCACGAAGTCGTAAATCGGGTCTTACAGAATAAGGATATAATTCATTGGCAAGTATACGCTGCGTGTAGATCAAATTTTCATCAGGATCTGTATCGTGGTTCAATTTTTCAAATACCCAGTCAGGTGGTGGTTGATCCAGATTTATAGGTTTTTCTTCGCTGGCACCGGCCCCTCCCATGGTTTTCGAAATAGCAAGATGATCGTATTTCCAGGCGGCATCACCTTTCGGAAATTTTGGCGGGCCATCAAGTAGAAAACTTGAATCTTCATTAACAAGATTTCCTAACAAAGTTATTGTACTGCCATGCGGAATTACCCCACTTCTAGATATAGAATAATCAGGTATAAAATACGGACCAGTTTGACCAGCTCCGGGTTTAAGTTCTTTAGCTGCAATGATCTCATAATAATGTCTTCCGTTTAAGTTTTCTAATGTTACATACTCTTTTTGCCCTTTATCGTTCAAAATCAAGAAAAGAGTTTCATCCGGATAGCCACTTTTGTACAAATTTTTATTTGGATTTGTTTCTGCTACAGGAAGTAAACCACGGTCTTCTTCAATACTTTTTTTAGTGGCAGCATGATTAAACACGTCGCTAAGCCATAAATACATACCGTTTTCCTCATGAATCGGGGTGTATTGCAAAGCAGTTGAATTTTTATCGGCACTTACACTTTTGACAGTTTGTTCGTATTTAACAGCCCCGCAGAATTGTTCATTGGCTCCGCCACGGTTACGAACCCCTCCCGGTACCAATTCAAATGTTAGTTTTTCGATATACTGTTGACAATCAAAACTGTATTTCCCTGGAATAGTTCCTGAATTTGTACCCGGTGAAGGCATGATGGTAGTATGTACTCCGCTACCAACTAATTTTCCGGTACTTTGATTGTTAGCGCTATTGTTGTAACTCACCCAAGTGCCTTCTAGTAATCGTAAAATACCATAGTCTACATTGTTTACAATTTTTTGCAGGTTTTCTTCATAAAAAGGTCTAACCGGATCATCAATTTGGAGTCTCGTATATTCTGACATCAAATTCTTTAATATGCCATTATTGCTTCCCTGATCTGCTGCTGACTCATTTTCTTGTACACTGAAATTTACAGTTTTCGGGGAGAAATTTAGCCCGTCTAAAAAGTCGTCATTCCGTTTTAACATAGTATTAGTTTTAAAGTTAATAATTGGTGTAGTTAAGGGGCGTAGTTACTTTGTGTTAAAATCAAACAGTTGTTGTACTTATTCAGCCAGCTGTTGTTTCAATACGTCATGCTTATAATAGATTTTTTTGTTCTTTTTAATTTTTGTCACGATCATTCTAAATGAGATACTCTACACGTCAACTTATTTTGTGTGACAGACGTATTTTTTAGAAATTTATTCCTACAATAGTAGGGCATAATTTTAAAAGCGAACCAAGTACTTTTACTCGTTTTCAAAGCGAAGAGGTTAATTAGACTGATTCTAAATCTATGGAATACAACAAATTATAACAGTCCGTTTCATTGAATGCTTAAAAAAAGAGGCCGCGAATTGCACGAATTTTCACGAATTAAATTTTAAAAAACTGGGAGTGATTTGGTTACGCTAATCTTATCTGTCGTATAATAAATAAGGTGTTACCTCAGATTACACTGATTTAAATGATTTTTTCTGATTTGGAGTCAATATGTAACGTCCGTTTTAAAGTAAAAACAAAACAATTCGTGAAAATTCGTGCAATTCGCGGCAAGTTTTTTGTTAGGCTAAACAATAGGGTTATAATAAAGTAAAAACAGAGTCTACTTTTCCTATATGTTATCTAGATAAAATAAGTCTGCTTATTCTTCTTTTTTTCGTTGAAAACACTCCTTTCAACGACTATTCTTGTCATTCAAAGACAAAAGATTTACAATTAAAATAAACATGTTAATTTCAATGTGACAATCCGTAATATAACCCTCTAAAATCCCAACTGTCCTAATAACAAGCCGCTTTTATCTTATAACTTTAATTAAAACTATAAGCCCCGGAAATTAAAAGAATTTCATAATAATAGCTTTAGAAATTAGGATCGACGAAAAATAGTGTAACTTTCTTTAAATAGTGTGTTTAAAGTCTTTTTTAGCTTTAATCCGGGTATTTAATACACCTAATTTTTACTTATCAGCAGGTTTGCAAAGCTGTATTTCTATTAGCGTTCTCAAAATTATTTATAACAAAATTCGGAAGTAAAAAAGCAATAGGCTTTCCTGAACTTATCTGATTCAGCGAAAGAAAATGCATTTTAGAATAGAATAAATCAATTGTAGTTTTTAACCTCCCTGTTTCCAACCATGGAAATAGCTAAAAAACGTATTATGAAACAGTAAACAACTAAGATTACTCCGCAAATTTAACCCCGTGTATAATCAAAATTATGGAAATGGAAAAACTCGACATTAACAGAAGTTGCTGGTTTAAAGCAGCAGTTCTTAGTGCCAAAGATGGCATATTATCTATAACAAGTTTGGCAATTGGTGTTGCTGCTGCAAGTATGACCCGGGAACCGGTTTTACTTGCGTCTGTCGCAGGTTTAACAGCCGGTGCACTTTCGATGGCGGCAGGAGAATATGTATTTGTGAGTTCGCAATCTGATATCGAGACTGAGGATCTTAAAAAAGAAAATGAAGCCCTAAACTGTATGCCTGATGAAAAGCTTAAAAAGTTGACGCGTATTTTTATTCAAAAAGGAATAAATACAGAACTCGCAAAACAAGTAGCGGTTGAACTAACTTCTCATGAGACTTTTGATACTCAGGTTACGGATGAATTAGAAATAGAAGAAATTCCGCAACCCAATCCGTTAATGGCTGCGTTTGCGGCGGCTGTGTCTTTTATGGTCGGAGGGCTTTTACCTCTTCTGGTTGTTATTTTGGCCCCGATAAAAGAAATGGTACTCTATCAATACAGCTGCGCTATACTTTTTTTGATAATATCGGGAGTACTGGCTGCAAAAATAGCCCGGTCTAATATATTTAAAGTCGTTTGTCGGCTCTGTGTCTGGAGTACTTTTGTCATGGGAATATCGGCGCTTGTAGGTTATGTTTTAGGGAACTAACTAGCTACACAATAAAGCTCTTATGTTAATTGATTAATACAACAACACTACTTATAATGATGCCTATGATTAATTTTCTACTCAAAAACATATTGCAAACTAAGATTGCTGTTTTAGAAACGTTTGCCATTTTTTCTCTCGCAGGTTTTTTCTTGATTTCAGCAGAATATACTTAAATGATTCGTTAAATGAATTTTTAGTATTTAGAAAAAGGTGAAGTAGTATTGTCATGATGCAACCGGAAACAACTATTGTTACATTTTCATTAGTAGCATAATCAACATCATCATTGTATAACAAAACATATAAACAGCTCCCCAAAAATGGAATAAATGCCAAAAAGTGCAACGTATAACGAAGCAATTTGGTTTGCCAAATAATTCCAAACTCTAATTTTAGATTTTCATACTCCAATGTATTAAGTTCAATCTCGTATAAAAAACTAATCATTTCTTCAGACGATATAATCTCCTCTAAATCATCGTTAATTTCTTTAAATGTGGCATAACAAACTTTTAACGGATATTGCGAATAGTCCCGATCCCTGTTTCTTATTTCAATTTCGTTTAATTCAACTAAAACTTGCTCTACACGTTTTTTAGCGGACAATAATTCTGTTGCAATTTTTTTTTCATTGTCAAAGTCTTTATAATCACATTGAAATCTGCGATTTATTCCGCTAAAAATTAAATCTAAGTTTCTAATTTTATTGCAAATAAAGTCGCTGTCGGCATTATCATATCCACGATAGCTGCGTCCTGAAAATGAATCTTTGTCAAAATAACTCGGTCTAATATTAACTCCTGCATTCTTTACTAAAACTCTATGTTTTTTTAAAAATCTATAAAGCCTCAATTTCGTTTTATCCAATGACATAGCCCAACTGTTATTAATTGTAAGAATTTTATAAATCATATTGTGTTAATATTTCGCAACATATTATATAACAACTGATTAACTCTTGCTAAGATACAAAATTCCCAAAAAATATTACTATTTGAATAATTTTATAGAGCAGCAAATCTCTTGGTGACTGCAATTATAAGGACTTATAAAAAGCATTCGATTTGATTCTTAGTTCTAAATAAAAATAGTCCTACAAATGGCCTTTTTAGAGTTGCATATCTATTTGATAATAAATATTTTATTGCTTTTATAGAGTCCGTTTTTTGCATTTATTGAAAAAACTTTAATGAAACAATGTTGCATTTGTAAATAAGAATTTTATATTTGCATTACTCTTGTAGTCGTAAAACCGGATTCACAGAATGAAAAAGAAATTAAAATTTATTAATCTTCTAATGCCTTTGATAGTATTGTTTGCAATACTGTTTCCGGTTGTGCATTCTTACGAACATATTCACAATCACAATTTCAGTGTAGAAAAAACAGCCAAAACATACACTACAAGCAAAAGTGACTTAAAAGCTCACAATTATACCAGCGAAGAATGTGCTATTTGTCACTTTAAGTTTAGCCCAATTGCTACTTTCTCCTATGTTTATTTTGAGCTTTATGAAAGCAGAAGCCTTACTCCTTTTATTTCTTTTTATGCTATAACGCATTCCAATTTCTTTAAAGGAGCTTTATTTGCGCTTCGTGCACCTCCTCTATTTTAAACAGGTAATCATTTCTATTTCGAAAGGATAGCTGTCTTTTCTATTTTAAATTTTATCAGTAACAATGCCATTATTATGTATTGGTATTTAAGGTATTCTAAGGTACTATTCCTTATAAGGATCTCTTAAATACGCCAGACTGGAAACCAATGTTTTATTGAATTGGTGCAGCCATAGTAATTCAAATTTATTGAATACCGAATAATTACAGGTATTCAAGGATTCCATTTACATTCTCTCACTTAGAGATAGTGGCGAATTCGTTTCTGTTTAAAAAGTAGTTAGGTCCAAAACCTAATTGGGAAATTCTGATTATATCCATTATAATTTGGGCAAAATACTTGAATGTTAATTGTAAATAATTGATAATCAATGTTGTTTTCCTTTGCCAATGATATACCTCCATTCATAAAAAACTGGCTTTCCATGGCGTAATCTGTCTTGATTATACTATGACTATTTACTTAGGACCATAATGGTTCTTTGGGAAATTACTGTGCTATTTTAATCATTTTTAGGGAAATCTTTCAATTCGTATACCACAATAAAACCTATAAATAAACTTAAAATTAAATCTAACAAAATGAAGAAAAACAGAACCCTTATGGCCCTTTTGATCGTTGTCTCAGCATTAACATCTTGTAGTAGTGACAATAACGAAATTGATACGGAATATCCGGTAATTGATATTTCGGCTTCCAATGCATTTCCGTTGCAATGCAGTGAAGTTACACGTGGACAGAAATTTACGTTCAGGGCAAAATTTACAGACAACGTTACTCTGGGGTCATACAGTCTGGACATTCACCACAATTTTGATCATCATTCGCATAGTACTGAAGTCAGTAACTGTAGCCCTGACCCTATCAAAAAACCGGTAAATCCCTTGTTGTATATCAACACCACACCTATTCCGGAAGGGCAGAAAAATTTTGAAGCCACAAAAGAAATCAGTATTCCAGCCGATATCGACCCGGGAGATTATCATTTTTTGATTCGTTTGACTGATAAAGAAGGCTGGCAGACAATCAAAGGATTAAGTATTAAGATTTTATAAGTTGACTTTGATGAACCAGAAAAAATTAAATCGATTACCAACTTTTTGTCTGTGGTTGTTTTGTATTGTTATTGCTACAAAAGTTACCGCGCAAACTGTTCGCGTATCAGGCAATGTATTTTCTAGTGGTCATAAGCCGTTGGAAGGTGCTATTGTTACCATTCTTCCGTCCGGCGTTACAGCTATGACAGACAAAAAAGGGTATTATTTTTTTACTCAAATCCATAAAAAATCAACAAAAATAAGTATTAGTTATGCGGCTCATAAACGGTATGAAAAGGAACTTTCTTTGGATAAAGATTTAAACATTATACCTGATGTTATCTTAGTTCCGGAAGTAAAAGAATTAAAGGAAGTAACCGTTTCTAATACCTATGAGAAACAGCGAAAGAAAGAAGAACCGCTGAATGTTGAAATCGTAAGCAGCAGTTATATTCAACGAAATCTCGGCGGAAGTCTTATACAATCTTTGCAAAGATTACCTGGCATAAAAGCCATTTCTATTGGTTCCGGGAGTTCGAAACCTTTAATTCGCGGCTTAAGTTTTAATCAGGTAATAGTCGTAGAAAATGGCATCAAACACGAAGGGCAGCAATGGGGAGCCGATCATGGCTTGGAGATTGATCAATATGCCGTAAATCGGGTTGAGATTATCAAAGGCCCCTCTTCTATTATGTATGGATCGGATGCTATTGGTGGCGCAATAAATATAAAACCGGTTCCCTTTCCTTCTCAACATGTCTTGGGCGGAAGTGTGGATCTTACGGGTAAAAGCAATAATGCACAATTTGGAGGTTCTTTCAATTTATTTGGGCGAAAAGAAAAATATTTTTTTGATTCCCGAATAACTTTTATGGATTACGGAGATTACCGTGTACCGGCAGATACCGTACAGGTTTACAATTATGCTGTTCCGTTAAGTAAAAATCATTTGCGCAATACGGCAGGACGCGAGCTGGATTTGCATGCTAGTGTAGGATATCTCACCGATCGCTTTAAATCGGTTTTTTATCTCAGTTCTATTCACACCAAAAGTGGCTTTTTTGCTAATGCACACGGACTCGAACCCAGAAAAGTAGATACAGAGCTTCATGATAAATCAAGCAGAGATATATTGATGCCTTTTCAGGAAGTGACACATACCAAAATTAGTAATACAACCTCTTTTTCAGTAGGAAACCATCAATTGGAAACACAATTGGGTTTTCAGAAAAATTTCCGTCGGGAATGGAGCCATTATGTCAATCATGGTTATATGCCACCGTTATATCCGGAGAACAGACCGGGGCCACACGATTTGGAAAGACAATACGATAAAGAAGTTTTCTCTGTGGCCGTTAGGGATGAATTTTCGTTAGGCCTGCATCAACTGACTATAGGACTAAATGGTGAACAACAGCAAAACGCCATTAACGGCTGGAGTTTTTTGATACCGGCATTTCGACAATTGAATGCAGGGCTGTTTGTTTACGACAAACTTAAAATCAACGACTTATGGCTCTTGCATGGCGCAGTTCGAATGGATTACGGCAAAATCGAAATGGAGCAATATTCGGATTGGTTTAAAAGTGAAATTACTCAAAATGGACAAACCACTTCGGCCTTTTTAAAGCGTTCGGAAGAGCTAAACAGAACATTCAACAGTTTTAACTGGTCGGCGGGAATCAATTACACCCCTGGTCTGTTTTCGCTTAAAGCAAATCTTGGGACTAGTTTTAGAATGCCTATTGCTAAAGAACTGGCTTCTAATGGTGTTAACTATCACTATTTCAGATTTGAAAAAGGCAATCCGAATTTGTCTGCAGAACGCTCCTATCAAGTCGATCTTGGAATGGAATGGCAGGGAAATAAATGGTCGGTACAGTTGAGTCCGTTTTTTAATTATTTCACCAATTACATTTATCTCAATCCAACTTCACAGCACGATATTTACTACGGCGCCGGAAATCAGGTTTTTGAGTACGAACAAAGCAAAGTCATGCGTTACGGGACCGAATTACAAGCGCGTTATCAATTCCTAAAGAATTTGAGCGGAGAGATTCTGGCTGAATATCTTTATTCAGAACAATTATCCGGTAGTAAAAAGGGGTATACCTTGCCGTTCTCTCCTCCTCCTTCGGTTTTGTTCAATATCACGTACAGTCCTGAAATTAAAAGTCTAAAAAACACCTATTTCTCCTTTGATTATCGATATACCGCAGAGCAGAATCAAATTGTTCCGCCGGAAAGAAAAACACCAAGCAGTAATGTTTTTAACCTTGGTATTGGTACAAAGGTAAAAACAGGACAACAGAATATGTTGATTAGCCTACAGGTTCAAAATCTGTTTAATGCAAAATACCTCAATCACACGAGCTTTTACAGGTTAATTGAGCTGCCGGAAGCCAGCAGAAATATTATTCTGTCAGTAAAAATTCCTTTTTTAATACACAAACAACTATAAATCAAATAAATTTTATCCTTTATGAAAAAGCAAAAATTAGTACTCCTACTCTTCCTTTTCCTCGCTGCATTTACGGCTTGTGACAACGATGAAACCAATCAAACTGCCGAAGTTTCAAAACCAACTGCCAAGAATATAGAAATTGGAACGGCTAATAACAAACGAGCCTTAATTGGTCGTGATTTCCATTTTAATGGTGATGTCGTTGCCGGTAGTAAAATTAGCGATGTGCAACTAAAAATACTTCCAAAAAAGGGAGAAACCTATACTAAGGATTGGAAGTTAGAACTGTACTGGAGCGAATACAAAGGCGTAAAAAACACCAATGTACACAAACACTTTACCATACCCGCTGAAGCTCCGGAAGGTAAATATGATTTCTATTTTATTGTTCTCGATGAAAATGGAACTAAACTGGAACTCAAGGAAGAACTTACCATTACGGATCCGGCCAATATGCCTGCTGATCCTTTAATTGGCCGTGACATGCTTTCCCGAAATGAAGACCTGATTTATTATATGGGAACCTGGGTTGAGCCGGAGTTGATCTTCAAAAAGAATGATAAACTTACGGCACATGCGCAGGTAAGTCAGATTACGGGCGATGGAATTTTATACTCGGTTCTAATAAAAAAGAGCCTGAATTACCATCCGGAAAGCATAGACAATCTGGATCTGAAAAAGGTTATAGTCATTACAAAAGTAGAACACAAAGGTCTTGCACCGGCATCAAAAATCTCAACACTCCAAAAGATAAATGACGCTTGGGGTGGAGAAAGTATTACCATTGGTGCCGACAAAGATGCTAACGGAGATTCGACAACCGCAGACAAATCTTGGCAATCCGGCCTGTACAATTGGGTAGTCCTTTATAAAAATACCTCTCATAATATGAGTGTCTACAAATCGATGCCCATAACAATTACATTCTAAAATCAATTAATTATAATCTAAATACCTATTAAAATGAAAAACAACAATTTTAAACTGATTTTCCTATTTGCATTATCCCTGCTTACATTCTCTTGTAGTAATGATGACGACACTACGCCTGAAACACCTAAAGAAACTCTCGCGGAGTACAAATACCTGAGGATATTGCTTTCTGATGAAAAAACGACCGCCATTACACTCGTGAATCCGCTTGATGCTACAACAAGTTCTTTTGATGCTAAATTTGCAAAATCAGCTCTTTATACTACCGAATCCGGTCGTTATGCGGGAATAGTTCATAGAGCAAATAACACCGTGGAAACTTTTGACAGCGGATTTGAAAGCCACGGCGATCATGTTGATGTAGACGGAATTCCGAAATTTGGAGCATTAGTTGGGCAATCACTTACACCAACCCATTTTAAAAGTAAAATTGGAGAATTATTAATTTTCAATGATGGCGATGGTACTTTATCGGTTGGTAAAGAATCTGAAATTAATACTGCCGGTGCTAAATTTAAGGCAATAAATGCAGGCTTAGTGGCACACCACGGTGCTATGGCGAGTTTTTCTAATGGAACTTATGCCATTACCCTAAAAGACAATTCGGTTACAGGAACACTGCCTGAAAAAGTAAAAATTATTGATGCTACCGGTAAAACTGTTTTTGACGCTACTGTTGCAACAAAAGGAATACATGGAAATGCAACTGATGGAACTTACGCTGTTTTTGGTTCCGTAAGTGGTGTACTTGTGGTAGAAAGTTCGGGAAAACAAAAACTAATTGCTCTTCCGGAAGATTTTGGAACAGCCTGGTTCGGGGCTATCTTAGAAACAAAAGCCAAAGGAAAATTCATTGGATATACCGCTGCTAAAGGAGCCTATTCTATTGATGCCGTAAACGGAACAATTAAACCAATTTTGCAAAGTACCAATATTTTGCAATGCAAAGTAAGTTATAATGCCACTAAATTGGGAATATTATTGAATACAGGTGAGTTTAAACTATTCAACCTAACGAGTTTGCAAGTTGAAAAAGAAGGAAAAGTAATTGGACAAACCGCCAGTGATGCTCCTTTGAAACCTCAAATGCAATTAACTGAGAATTTTGCTTACATCACCTCCCCGACTACGGGAGAACTTGTACAATTAAATTTAGTTACAATGGCGGTAGAAAAGAAAATAAAAGTTTCAGCTACACCTTATGCAATTACAATTTTAGGCTTCGAAAATAGTAAAGGCCATTAATTAAGTAACTCAAGTTGTTAGTTGAATAGTAATGTGAAATGTGATATGTGAAATGTATAATGTGAAATGCGAAAAGTTTTGTTTAATTGATTACTATCTAACATTGTACAGACATATAGTTATGTCAGATTACTGAAATCCAGTAACAATACATTTAAACTCTAACGCTTCGCTTAAAGCCAAGAAAATCCGTTAATTAAAATATTAGCCCTTTCAGATTAGCATATTACATTTTACATTTCACATTTTACATTTCACATTTTACATTTTACAATATACATTTTACAATATACATTTTACAATATACATTTCACATTTTACAGTATACATTTTACAACTAACAACTTGAATTAAATAGTACAATATTTTATAAGATAAGCCTTCGCGATACGAATTCGCGAAGGTTTTTTTATTTTGTCAGAAACTATTGTCATTCCATATTTTATAACTAAATTGCTGTATATGAATGTTAATCAAGATGTTGTAATAATTGGTGGCGGTCTTGCAGGTTTGACAAGTGCGTTGCACCTATCGAGGAAAGGGTTAAAGGTAGCTCTAATTGAGAAATCGGATTATCCGCATCATAAAGTCTGTGGCGAATATATTTCCAATGAAATTATTCCTTATCTAAAATCTCTGGATGCTGATGTTTTACAACTGGACCACGCCTCTATTACTACATTTGAATTTACTACCGGTAATGGTGCGGCAGTAACAGTTAAGCTCCCTTTGGGTGGTTTTGGTATCAGCAGGTACACACTGGATTATTTTTTGTATCAGAAAGCAGTAGCCAATGGCTGTACTGTTTTTAAAGATACAGTTAATGAAGTCAGCTATTGTAATGATCTTTTTACGGTTAAAACGCTAAATCTGACCCTTATTTCAAAAATAGTATTGGGGGCTTTTGGTAAACGTTCGAATATCGATCAGGTTTTGTCAAGGAGTTTCATAACTAAAAAATCGCCTTGGTTAGCCGTTAAAGCGCATTATTCAGGTAATTTTCCTGATCACTTTGTAGCATTGCATAATTTTGAAGGTGGGTATTGCGGTGTTTCTAAAGTAGAGAATAATATTATAAATATTTGTTATCTTGCAGATTACGCTACATTTAAAAAATATAAAAACATAAGTGATTATCAGCAAAATGTTCTCTGTAAGAATAAAAGCCTAAAATCAATTTTCGAAAATAGCATTTTACTTTTTGAAAAACCAATCACTATAAGCCAGATCTCATTTGATAAAAAACAACTTGTAGAAGACCACATGCTCATGATTGGTGATACAGCTGGTTTAATTCATCCGCTTTGTGGTAATGGTATGGCGATAGCGGTGCATAGTGCTAAAATAGCTGCAGAATTGGTTTTAGATTATCACTCAGGGGCAATGCCATCACGCGAAATTCTGGAAAAAACATATATCAAACAGTGGAAAAAGCATTTTGACAAAAGAATGTCCGCAGGCAGAATCTTAGCCTGCTTATTGCAAAATAAAAGAATGAGCACAATTTTATTTACTGTTGCGACTGCTTTTCCGGGTTTACTTCAGTTCGTAATAAAACAAACACATGGTAAAACTATAGCAATTGATTAAATGGGTTTAAACATAAAATACAGAACGCAGGAAACTGAGATAATGGATGATTTTTCGCTTCAGGGCGAAGAAATTTACAATGCACTGGATACAATTGCAAGAATTAATCACTTTTTAGGTGGCAATAAACTAACGCTTAATAGCGTAAAATTGTTATTAAAAAAGGCGGATGCCAATAAAACGATAACCATAGCAGATATAGGTTGCGGTAATGGTGATATGTTACGTGTACTTGCTGATTACGGTCTAAAAAATAATATCGATTTTAAGTTAACCGGAATAGATGCCAATACATTTACAATAGACTATGCCAAAATATTATCTCGTACATATCCCAATATTGAATATGAGTGTGTTAATATTCTCAACGAAGAATTTAATGAGCTAAAATATGATATTGTTTTATGCACGCTTACGCTGCATCATTTTACAAACGAAGAGATTTTATATCTCATCAAAACTTTTAATGATAATGCTGAAATTGGTGTTGTTGTGAATGATTTGCATCGTAGCAAACTGGCTTATCGCCTATTTGAAATTATCTCAAGTGTTTTTCGCCTGGGCACGATGTCACGAGAAGATGGGTTAACGTCTATCCTGAAGGGTTTTAAAAAAGAGGAACTCGAAAGTTTTTCAAAAAAATTGAACTTACGAAATTACAACATCAACTGGAAATGGGCTTTTCGCTACCAATGGATAATTGCTAAACTATGAGTGTAAAAATAAGTACGGTTGTTAAACAACTACCACAATATTCTCGCGCTACTGCCGATATACTCCCCTTTCTTGACAATTGGCTGGAGGGGCAGGAAGAGCGTTTTGCAAAGAAAGTAAAAAAAATATTTGAGAGTGCCGCGGTAGACAGACGTTACTCTATAATGGATCCGTTCGAAGTTTTTACGGCGACTTCTTTTGAAGAGAAGAATGCTATTTACAGTCGCGAAGTTGTTATTTTAGGTGAGCAAGTACTTGAAAAAGCGCTTGCTAAGGCCGGATGGGAACCGCAATCCTTAGATTATATTATTACGGTAAGTTGTACGGGAATTATGATTCCTTCACTGGATGCGTATCTTATTAATAAAATGAAGTTACGACAAGATATCATACGCCTTCCTGTAACCGAAATGGGTTGCGTCGCGGGAGTGTCCGGTATTATATACGCCAAAAATTTTCTTCAGGCCAATCCGGGGAAACGAGCTGCTGTAATTGCAGTGGAATCCCCTACTGCGACGTTTCAGCATACTGATTTTTCAATGCCAAATATAGTCAGTGCGGCTATTTTTGGTGATGGTGCAGCCTGTTGTTTATTATCCTCTTATGAAGAAGATTCAGGCCCTGAAATAATCGATGAACAAATGTATCATTTTTACGAAGCAGAACACTTGATGGGTTTTAAACTTACCAACACGGGGCTGCAAATGATATTGGATATTGAAGTACCAGATACAATTGCAGAACATTTTGGAGCTATTATTCATCCGTTTCTTCAAAAAAATAATTTAGAGATTGCAGCTATCGATCACATGATATTTCATCCCGGGGGCAAAAAAATAATTCAAACAGTCGAAGCCCTTTTTGCTGGATTAGGAAAAAATGTAGCAGCTACTAAAGAGGTTCTTAAAGAATACGGTAATATGTCAAGCGCTACTGTACTTTATGTTTTGGAATGCATTATGAATGATAATCCGCGGCCCGGAGAAAAAGGATTGATGTTGAGCTTTGGTCCCGGATTCTCGGCACAAAGGGTTTTATTGCAATGGTAATTAATTATAAATAAATCATGGACTTAGACTATATAAAAGCACAACTGCCGTACTCCTCACCTTTTCTATTTGTAGATGAATTACTTTCTGCTGATGAAAATGGGGTTACCGGCACTTATACGTTTAAAGACGATCTTGATTTTTATAAGGGGCATTTTACTAATAATCCTGTGACTCCCGGCGTGATCTTAACGGAGACAATGGCACAGATTGGCATGGTTTGTCTTGGGATCTATTTACAAGAAATTGACTTAAATAAAACGAATAATAAAAACACCTTAATCGCTTTTACATCAGCTGATATACATTTTTTGAAAGCGGTGTATCCCAACGAAAAAGTTACGGTAATCTCAAAAAAAATATTTTTCAGATTCGGAAAACTTAGATGCGATGTATGGATGAAAAACGAAGCGGGACAAGAAGTTTGTAAAGGCACAATTGCAGGCATGATAACTACTAAATTATGAGTAAACGAATCGTAATAACGGGTCTTGGGGTTGTTGCTCCAAACGGGATAGGTATTCCCGCTTTTACCTATGCCGTAAAAAATGGTATTTCAGGCATACAGCATGATCCACAGCTACAGGAATTGCAGTTTTCTTGTCAGATCGCCGGCACGCCACCACTGACCGAAGAGCTCAAATCCTTGTATTTTACCGAACTTGAACTAAGAGGTTTTAGCAGTACAGGTATTTTATATGGAGTTATAGCCGGCATGGAAGCATGGAAAGATAGCGGACTACCAATAGAAACTAAAGAAGAACCCGATTGGGACAGCGGAACCATTTTTGGTGCCGGTACCTCGGGTATCGATAAATTTCGCGAAAGCATTTATAAAATAGACGAGCTGCAAGTCCGAAAACTTGGAAGCACAGTAATTGCTCAAACCATGAACAGCGGTATTAGCGCCTACCTAGGAGGTAAACTTGGATTAGGAAATCAGGTTACTACCAATTCATCAGCCTGTGCCACCGGTACAGAAGCGATATTGATGGCGTATGATCGTATAAAAGCCGGACATGCTAAAAGAATGTTGGTAGGCAGTACCAGTGACAGTGGCCCCTATATCTGGGGTGGTTTTGATGCATTGCGGGTTTGCAGTTCCAAATACAATGATAATCCAAAAGAGGGATCGCGTCCTATGAGTAGTACGGCGGCAGGATTTGTACCTGCCAGCGGTGCCGGTGCATTGGTAGTAGAAGATTTAGACAGTGCTCTGGAGCGTGGTGCTACAATTTATGCCGAAATACTGGGCGGTAGTGTAAATTCGGGTGGACAATGTGGTAACGGTAGTATGACAGCGCCAAACAGCACCGCAGTGCAACATTGTATTACCGCTGCGCTAAAAAATGCAGGAATTAAATCTAAGGAGATTGATGCTATAAACGGACATCTTACCGCCACAACAAAAGACAGTCTCGAAATTGAGAACTGGACTAAAGCATTAGACTTAAACGGTACTGATTTTCCTTATATAAATTCTTTGAAAAGCCTGACAGGACATTGCCTTGCTGCAGCCGGTAGTGTTGAAAGCGTAGCAACCATACTGCAACTTTATGAAGGTTTTATATTTGGCAATAACAATTGCGATGACCTCCACCCCGAAATTACGGCACTAATTGATCAGACCAAAATTCCTTTAAAAACGATTTATAAGGATATTGACATAATTGCAAAAGCCAGCTTTGGCTTTGGAGATGTAAACACCTGTGTATTATTTAAAAAATTTAAAAACTAAACATGAGCAAAGAAGAAATTATTGCCCAACTAAAAATGATTGTAAAGCCGTATACTACCAATGCGGATGCCTACGAGACACTTAATGAGAACACCGATTTTATCAACGATCTCAATATTAATTCAGCTAATTTGGTAGATATTATACTGGATATCGAAGAAAGCTTTAATTTAATCATCGACAATACCGATATGGAGCGTATGATTAATGTTAAAGCAACAGTGGAGATTATAGCAACTAAACTAGCTGAAGATGATAGGTAATGATGTGGTAAACCTACCACAATCACGGATCGAAAGCAATTGGCTGCGGAAAGGTTTTATCGAGAAAATTTTTACTCCTGATGAACAGTTGCTTATAACAAATAGCGCTGATCCAGAAATCATGGTATGGTTACTTTGGAGTATGAAAGAAGCTGCGTATAAAATCTACAACCGGCAAACCAAAATAAGGGAATATATCCCCCTGAAATTACTATGCAAAATAATAAGCCAAAACGGCAATTGCTTTTTGGGTCAGGTTTTGTGTATGAATGCTGTTTTCCCAACAAAAACTACTATACTGGAGCATAACATTCATACAATTGCGGCTACTTCTGTACGCAATTTGGCGCGTATAATCGAAATTAAAAATAAGGATATAGTCAAAGATGAGTTTGGCATCCCCTATTTAAAAAGAAAGAAGTTTGATTCCTTACAAGATGTTTCCGTTAGCCATCACGGTGATTACGAAAAAATAGTGACTATTCTTCATTAATCTGATTCGGACTGAGAGTGTGTACTTTTTTAAAGTATATTTGATTGCTATAAATACACCTTTTTATGAAACAGAATTTTATGCTTTTTTTGGTTTTAATGACGCTTTTGATTTCGTGTAAAGATTCTTTAAAACAAAAAGTAAAATCTGAAAACCCAAATATAGCAAAGCAAGAAGTCAAAATTTTAAAATCTGACACAACCACTTCTTCAGATAAATTTCCCGGCATTTTTTCTGTAAAAGCTAAAAAAGGAGCCGTAACAACCGAACTCAGTAAATGCATTGGTAAAAAAATTGAAAATGTAGAACTAGTTGATTTTACAGGTGATCAGATTACAGACTTTATATGCAGAACCTTAACCGATACGGAAGGAATTGAAGACGAGTATTGGGTCTCATCAGAGTATAAAATACTTAAAAAAACAAAGTATTACCCGGACAATTTTTACTATCGTTGGTTCCTTAATTTAGACAGCGACCCTGAACCTGAAATGTTTCAGGCATTGGGTGCCGAAGATGGTGCTGACTATACTATTCTCGATCAAAATTTATTGACAGGAAAAGACTCTACCTTACTTTATGTAAATCCCATAATAATTGAAAATCATAAAAGATATTGGGGGTACCCGTGGGATATAGATAATATAAAAGTGCGAAAAAATGGATCGGTCATTGAACTGTTTTGTTCGCTAAATCATCAAATAACACGAGACGGTAACGAAGAAACCGATCCTGAATTACAGAAACAAATCCCGGTATTGTTTTTTACGGGTAAACACACCCAAGAGAGCCCGATCCTTATTATAAAAGAAGAACGCTGGTTGTCTTTGCAAGAAATTATCAGACAGACAAAAAAATAAAATATATAGAAACGCTTGTCACGTATTCTTTCTATTCAAACATCTTCCTCTTGGCTCATCGCCTTCATGAAGTACGATTTCGGAGTGTAAGAACTGTGCAGCATCAGCTGAATCTTTGACTTTGGTAGCGCTGCGTTCTAACATTTCCGTTTCAAAATCTGTTAATACACTTTCGCGTATTCCAAGAGTTCTCCACTGTGATAAAGGTCGACAGCCTCTTGAAATTCCACGAGCCAGACTAAGTGCGTCCAGCAATGCCTGGTTTGCTCCTTGCCCTTTAAATGGACTCATTGGGTGAGCTGCATCTCCGATTAACGTTACTTGTCCGCTTTTTGCTAACAATTCAGAGCCGAGTAATTCACGGTCATATACAGGATAACCTGAAATCAGGGTTTCTTTTGTGGCTAATAAAATTTGAGGTATTGGATTGTGCCACTGCGTTCTGCGACATGCTTCTTCTTTTAAAGCTTGAGGACCTTGAGCACTTAAGGCTTTAGCTTCTTCCTCGGTCATTGGAAAACTAAGTTGCCACATTATCGAGTCTGATGTATACGGCATCATATAAATTCGCTCATTGCCATTGGCGGTTTGAAACACTGTCGCTGAATCTAACAAAGGACTATTAAGATCTTTGAGAGTTTCCAGTGAGCAAATGCCCAGTATCACAATACAGCCCAGATAACGCAAAGGGTTGTTATCGTTCCCCATTAGTAACCTTCGTACCGAACTTCTGATACCATCTGCCCCCACTACAAGATCTGCTTTGACACTTTTGATTCTGCTATCAACTTGAAAGTTTAGATTAATCTCGCCTTCTTGTTCTTTAAAATCAACCAGTTGATGCCCCCATTGTACGCGATCATTTCCACCGAGTTGCTGCAATAATGCCCTTCGCAAAGATTGTCTTGCGATATGTATATTGGTGCGCTTTGTAAATTCGTTTTCTGCTGTTTGAAGCCACTTTCTGATGCCCCATTCTCCTATCACTTTTCCATCGGTGGTATGAACCAGATGTCGGGTTGAGACTACTCCTTCTTCCAAAGAAAAAATGCCTAGCCCTTCTATCGCTTTACTAGCCTGTTGTAGGGTAAGTCCGTAACCCTGAGAGCGTTCCTCAAAGCTGTTGTCGCGTTCATAAAGAGTAAAAGGAATTCCACGATGCAAACAAGCTACTGCCAGAGCTACACCACCGATACCCCCACCAATAATAGCAACATTTGGATAGTTTTCGTAATCAGCTACAGGGAATTCAGTAGAAGAGATCAAACCGGAACCGTTACAGTTCAAGCAAGTGCTTAAATGAGCTTTAGGACGAATCGGAGCTGCTCCTTCTCTATTTGTCTTTTCAAATAAATCCAACTCTGACTGGTAACGGAGTCGTACTTTTTTGGTCAATCTTTGACTTTTCTTTCCGCGCCCCTGACATTCTATACAAATAGTCCAGCTTGCCTTATCATTTTCCAATTTTTCTGCTTCCATTTTTTAACTTGATTGTTCAATTTCACAAGCTAGGCTTCACTGATCAAATATTTCGCAAATAACGGAAATTCTTAAAAAATATAAATCTTTCTATCGAAATTAATACCATTATTAAAAACAGGTAAATCCATATTTATATTTACTTTTTATCGAATAAAACGATACATTTGAGAATTAACTGTAAGTAATCCCAAACCCAATTCTTCCTCTATGCTTAAGAATATTGTAATTTGCTTTCTATTTATTTTTTCTTTCAGTGCTTGTAAACGAACCGACAAACAAGACAATAAAACGGCAACAATTGTAAGTGATACTTTAAAAAACACACAAGAACAAAAAGCAGATACATTAGCTGCTGAGCAAGAATCAGATTCAGTCGTTTACTCGAATTTTAATGCTACTATTATTAAAGAAGTATTCAAGGATTCTTTAGCAGCGAAATTTTCGAGTTTAGAAACTGATGATATATTTAGCATTACGGTTCCCAAAGGAAATATAAATCATACCAAAACCGCAATTAGAATTTTTAACAATGCCGGCGAATTGCTTTATGAAAATATATTTACAACAAGATATTTAGCCAATGGTTATGAATTAAAGACCATTAAAAACGATGCCGAAATGGGTGAATACATTTTATCTAAAGCGAAAGCGATACTGGCATTAGAAAATTTTACAGATACATCTAATGAGGAATTAATGAAAGAAGATGGTTATTTCACTCAGTCAAAGGAAGAATATGAAAACTATGCTGTTTTTATGGAATGTCAAAAAGAGAAAAGACCTTTGTTTTCTATTTCGCTTGGAGAAGAAGACCTGACTTATATTGGCTACTCACGAAAACTAAAAAAAGTAGTAGACATTTTATATGGTGCTTAAGGAAACAACAACATAATTCACTTGCCTAAAACAAAAATAAACGTATCAAAATAGAAAAAGCATCTCTAATTATGTGTGCAACAGTTGAAAATATTGTATTTAACTAAGTGATTCAAGTTGTGAATTGTGAGATGTATACTGTAAAATGTGAAATGATAGTCTGAAAGGTAAATGCTTTATATTCTATTCAGAAGTTTATGTCTTCTATAAATAAAATTTATCATATCAAGCATCTCACATCTCACAACTTGAATTAAATAAGATCAGATCTAAAGCTTTTCTTTAATCTACATGTATTCTTCCTTCAATTATAATTTTAGCATTACTTACCACTTCAAGTTCTGTGTCGCTGATAATTTTTAGTTGCATAAACCCTCCTCTTTCTGAAGTTTGATAGGCCCGCATTTCGGTTTTTCCTAAAATTTGTCCCCAATATTTTGCCAAAACGGAGTGTGACGCGCCTGTTACAGGATCTTCATTGATCCCAATCCAGGGGCAAAAACATCTGGAATAAAAATCATAGTCCGTATCTTCTGATTTTGCCGTTACAACAACTTCTTTAATGACGTCAGAAGATGGAATTGCTTTTACAAAATCAGGTTTAATATTCAATAAGGTTGTTTTGTCTGAAATTTCAATGAGTAGCATATCCAATTCCTTTGCAAATTTTGTTACAATCGGGTTATCAATACCAAATGCCTCGTAAAGTTCTTTGTTTGGTACATATTCTATCGCATTGTATAAAGGAAATTTCATTTTAATACTATCTCCCTCGCTAGCGGCATGTACTTTTAGATTGTGAAATGTCGTAAAATTTACAAATGGCTTGTTTAAATGGTGCAAAACAAGCTTTGCGGCTGCCAATGTAGCGTGTCCACAAAAATCGATTTCAACCGTAGGGGTAAAATATTGTATCGAATAATCGGTATCACCACTTTCGGATTGTCTTAAAAAAGCAGTTTCTGATAAATTGAGTTCACCGGCAATCGCTTGCATCGTTTCTCTGTTAATTTCGCTTTCTACCAGACAAACTCCTGCCGGATTTCCTTTAAATGCCTTGTCAGTAAAGGCATCAATTATAAATACTTTCATTAACTATTTTATTTTTTTGCTTTGTGATTTATCCTAAGTCTGTGTCATTATGGTAGTCCCAAATATTCTTTATACTCAATCTTGTCGTTACTGTTTTTATAAAAAATGTAATGATTGTCTCCTCCCTGATAACTCATATCTATTTTTAAGGTGTCATTCAAAATCCACTTGTAAGTAACAACTGCGGCTTCAGTTTTCCATTCGAAATCTTCCTCAGGCATTTTTTTAACTAAGTCTCTTCTTAAATAAGAAGGTGCTTCTTTGTAAAAAATGTCATAAGCAAGAGCAAATGTACTTTCATCACATTCACATATTTTGTTTAAAGGATCGTCGTATATCGATTTACCACTATCATTTGCTTTACACCTAAAAAGAATACCTTCCGGTTCTTCTTCATCTTCTTCCGGAGTTGCAATTTCCTTTTTTGCTTCAGCAACTTTTTCAGGAGCTTTATTTGACAATATCGTTTTGTTTACAGGTTCTTGCTTGCATGATATTAAAACTACAGCCAGAAAAGTGTAAATTTTTAATTGTTTCATTTTTTATTGAATTATTAATAGGAGTATTCAAAAACATATTAGTGCTAACTTCTACTCCTCTTCATTGGAATAAAAATCTGATTCTTTACCGCTAATGTACATTCTTTCTCTGCTTTAATCCAATAATGATAGTCATAAATTTCAATTATTTCTACTTTATTTATTGAAAGGAATAATTGAGAATGAATGAGCTTGATGATGATTATTCGACAGTTTGACTAAAGCCAATTTACAATGCATAAATTAGTTTCTCCAACTAAAGTTGGAGGCAATTGATAGTGTGTTGTTGAGAGAAAAAGATATAAGTTAAAACAATGCAATCTTTTAGGCATATTGATTCTATTACTTTTTTTAAATTATCAGACAGATCAAATAAAAAGAAACTCAAAGAAGAATCATACTTTGCCGTTATTTTGAGAGAATCATAGGTTATTAGAAGAAAACCATTATTCAAATAAAAGATGAAAATAATTTTTAATTTCCCCCAACTTTAGTTGGAGGAAAAAATCAATTCTAAACAATGGTTTTAGCCTAAATTCTGCAATAGAATCTTATGTTTTAAAAAGTTAGCTCACCCGAATTACCCCCCACTCTTGCAGCCATTGTGTGTTGGACTGGCCAAGAAGAATAACTGCTGATCCGTTAACTACATCATCAGGATACAGAGCCAATGCTCTATTAAGTTGTGCATGTTTCGGAATTATGATATAATAAGGATTACCCTCCGATTTAAGGAATTTCCATCTCTGATTGTCTCCTCCGTTTTTCTCCTGCAGTATAATCGCAGCACCTGATTCGCGACTGATATTACTGACATCCAAAACAGAATTTGCAGTATTCTCTGCTTTCAAATAAAAGAATCCGTCCCCTTCACCGGTATCGATCAGCCTCCAATGTTGATTGGGCTGATCGTTAGAGTCCTGAACTATGATTGGGGTACCATTTGCTCTTACGTTTCCTTTTACGTCAACGCATTTATTGAGGCTTAATCTTGGCCGAAGTTCAATTACATTTCCGTGTCTGGGATAATCTCTCGAAATAAAATCAAAAGGATTACAGGAAATAAGTCTGTTAATTAAACCATTTTGAGGTATATTATTCGGAAAATCCATTGGGATGATTCCAAATCTTGATTTTGGTTTGTCCCACAAATATCTCGTAATAAGCGGATTTACAATATTTGCTATTCCTTTTGGTCCGTATTCGGGGTAAAATATATTTCCACTGGTACCACTTGAAAAATTAATGTAAATGGTATTCGATCCGGCTGCTGCCAGTTCCATAGTCTGCTTAACAAAAGTATTGAACTTGCTTTGAATATTTCCTTTCCAATTATCAAATCGATCTTGTACGTAATATTCAATATTGTTGTTTCTAAATCGTTTCACACCATCTTTGGGCCAGTTATCACAAACATTCAGGCCAATTGCTGCATTTTTTCCAAGTGCAAATCGACGGATTAAAACAATTTTGCCCCGAACTTCTGATAGCTGTGGAATCGTAGTGCCGGTATAAAATAAATTGGGATATTTAGGGAGGTTATGTTCTGTTAAATCCTCATAAAACTGCTTAATTGTATTGTCAGAAGGCGTTTTTTCTTCAAGATTGACAGACATGAAAATTGTTTCACCGGAATTGCTTCTCAAAAAATCGCGACAATCTTTCATTACGGTATCGGTAAAACTCAAATTCATATCGGCTATACCGTGCCACACCCACAAACTTCCATCTTTTTTGCCTAGTTTTTTTGATTTTAACCGAATATCCAAAAAACGAATTCCGGCATTTAATTGCTCCGTAATGGTCATGGACTGACATTTGGTTAAAAAACTCGTGTTAAATGCAGGGTAAGTTCCGCTGTCATGAGTTCCGGGAACAGTAAGATCAGTAAGTTTTTTATCATCCGGAATATATCTCATCCAATTTTTGTTAAAATCTGTCATGTAGCGTAGGTTTTAAAGGAAACTTAATTCTGTTTTCGGAAAAGTAAAATTAGGGCAATTAGTTTATACGGATATCCGTATTTCTACTTGTATTTGCCCCGTTGAAATCAAAAAACGGCTAAATATCAAAAGCAATAACTTTTTGAAACAAATAAGATATTACTGTGTAATTCTATGCAATTTACTCAAAAACAAGTATTTATACTCGATATCAAATTTCCGAATTTTCATAATATTGTATGACAACTAAAACAGTGGAGTCAGAACCCACTTAAAAAAACGAGGCGGATTCCGAAAAGCTTTATGAGTAGGAAAAACAAACAAGCAAACAAATTATGGCAACTTATCCTTATTCTCAAGAGGCGCTGTTAGTAAACAGCATCAAAGCAACCACTGTAGTTTCGATCGTATCAGGAATGCAGGTATCTGTTACTACTTTTACTTCATCTGCAGGAAATTTAGGCTCAATCACCCTTTCTCCTGTGCAGCCATCAGCTCAAAATGTTGAATTTAAAGCTGGGGCGCAAAAACTGCAAATTGACCTTATAAGCTTCAGAGCTCAATTCGGACTTGATAGCGGTCAGGTTACTTGTAGTGGCCGGGCAACTGATCAGGACGGTAAGAACGAGACAGCTTTTTCTAAACAAATTGCTACTTGGTCTTAATCAAAATATCAGGGTAATTTCCTGGGATAAAATACATTTAGAAAGTCCTAGATAAGCATATACAAATCAAAAATATAAATGACCTATTGAAAGTACAATTTATAAGTATGCCCCAATACTTCCTATCTCGACATTAGCCCAGGAAACTTCCTCAAATCACTCCTCAAATTATGGCAACCTATCCTTATACACAAGAAATGATGCTAAATAACAGCGTCAAAGCGACTACTGTCGTTTCTATAGTAGACCAAATGGAAGTATCCGTTACTACCTTTACCTCCTCATTTGGAGGTACAAACTCAGTTCCTGGTTCCTCTTTACAACCAACCGGAATTTTAGGTTCAGTTACGCTTTCTCCTGTACAATCAAAAGCTACAAACGTAGCATTTCAGGTAGGTTCGCAAAAATTAAATATAGAACTTATCTCTTTCAGAGCTCAATACGGATTAGATACCGGCCAAGTTAGTTGTAACGGGACTCTAACCGATCGAGACGGAAAAAGTGAAGTTCCTTTTGCTAAAGTAATTGCTGCTTGGTCTTAATTAAAAGACCCGAATTGTTTATTGGGGCAAATTATAGTTATGAAATCAGAGACAGCATTTAAAAATCTAATTTATCGCATCAATACGCTGTTTAAAGTGGTATTGATTTCCGGTTTTATGGCATTTCCTTTAGCGACATTCGCTCAGGATACTATCCCGATGCCTTATCAGGAAATACTCGCGCCTATTGTTAAGGCCGGAACCACCGGAGAACGTTATTTTGGAGATTTGGCAATACAATTTGCAATTGATTCAACAGGCACAGTTGTAGTCTGTACTTTATATTTAGCTACTGTTTTGGTAGGGGTACATTCTTTAACTGCTACAGATCCGATTTATCAATTTGATCTCAAATCAGGTGAAAGTACCGCTAACGGAACCCTAAGTATTTATCTGAACTTTTCACCGTCCATTTCGACCCTGAGAGCAGATATGACTTACACCGTAAAAGCAAACAACACCAGCTTTCCTTATAAAGGTGATTTAGTAGGCTGGTATGTTTATGAGTAGATTTTGCCCTTCGGCTTCGCTCAGGGTGACATGTGGGATTTGACCTTCGTCTATGCTCAGGGTGATATTTGGAATTTGCCCCTCGACTGCGCTCGGGGTGACATTAGGAATTTGTTTTTTTTTATTGGAATTTAAATTTTTACTAACCTTACCAAGCAGAGTTTATGGCAACCTTACAATTCACAAATACTTCGTCAGGCAACACTTCGTTGTATCTGGCAACAAAAGACACTAACTGGTGTGCCTATCTCTTGGCAAATGGTGTTACAGGGCCTGAGAGCGGTACGATTGGGCTGGATGAACTGTCCGGTTATAATGGTTACATTTTATTCTCATTAAATGCGCCCACTATTGACATTACAACATTTGTAAACAATGTGTATACCTTTCTTGGACCGTTGCAAACCTATCAGTCGGCATCGGTAGTTTGGTTTGCGAACCCTAATACGGCATTGACTCCAGACAATACTACCCAATTAATTTTAACGGGAGGAGCCAATGGTGTTTACTCTGTTCTAAGCGGGTTCAATTACAGTTTCGGCAATAATTATGCTACACTTTTTATAAGCAACAACAGTGTTATCCTGACTTTGGATACCACTAACAATAGCATGACCATAACAGGTCAGCAACAATCTAATAACTATTCTTTCAGACCTAATAATATAAGCTCTTCAAGTCAAATTATGAGTGGCATCGAAATACCACTAACAGGAATTGGACAGGGGCGCTTCAGGTTTACATTTGGCTTTGATGCCGCATCTGATTTTATCGGATTTAATGTAAGCAATCAATACAGTTTTAACAACAATGCCGATAATGGCGTTTTGACAAGAGTTAGTTATTCTCTTATAGAACCGGGAAATTTAAACGACCTGGTTATCATGCAGGCCAGTATTTATCCTTGTGATTTATTAAACAAAGCAGGCGTTAATACCTATTTTGCCTTTCTAGGACTAACCTATAATACCTTTACTCAGCTAAACAGGATTTCGACACTTAATTCCTATTATCTGACCAACTTTGGTTACCCGTTAATTTTGGTTCCTTATTTTAATTTCACGAACCAAGATACCTCACTAAACTATCCGACAGAAAACAGCTCGATGTTAGTTTTTAGTGAACAAACTCCAGACGATCTAAATGCGATTTGGTATATGGTCCCGCAAGGAGCATTATCACTTACGCTTGACATATCTTATCAAAAAAATCTTGACCTCAATAATCAGGTACAATTAATGTGTGGACTGGGTTCAACAGAAACCATCAGTTTTACACCTCAGTTTATTGATATCAATAATGTCATCACCGGTACCGGAGACTGGCTTTACTACGAAACCAATCAAAATGCCTTTGCACCTCAGTTTCCAATTCAGACTACTCAAAATGTGGTGGGCAGTAATACTACTCAGGAATGGTTGGCAAACAGTTACATCACAGCATGGAATGGTGTTGTACTGGCCAATACCGATCAAACTCCTGTTGTTTATCATGCACAACCACAGGGATCTCCTCTATTCGCTCCGGACAAGGATTCAGAATCTCCTTTGTTCAGTCACCTTACAACAGGATCCGGTGTATTGTCGGCTGCAAAAGAGACCGTATTCTTTCCTTTGGTCCCTTATGGTCTGGCAACTGCAACTCCGTCCGGGAAAGTTGATTTTTCATTGTTTGAAAAACAAATTCTTAACCCTACAAGAAAAGCTATTATTGCCAATGTAATGAGTACCCAAAGTATTTCTGCTGCGACTCCCAAATTACTTACTGCCAGGGCGACTGCAGACGGAATTTCCTCCACTAGCCCGCAAGGATTTTATGTAAACGTAAACCCGGCAGATGGAAAATGGAATACCCTGCAATTGGCCAGCAATCAATTTTTGACAGCAGACGGTACCTTATCTAAAGTATTCAATTTACAATTTACTCCGCCAAGTTCCGTATTGCAAACGGCCTTACAGTCCAATCAGTTGTTTCTTGTTATATCTTATAATGAAAAACTGAATGACGGGTCGTATGTTTTGGATAATTTCAGTAATGAAATGGAAATTACCGAATGGCCTTTTATATTGAATGTGCCAAAAGAACCAACCAACGGCAAGTATAAAAATGTCCTTATATTTAAATTCTGCACCGGAAAACTAACCGACAAAGTCCAGAATATTCAGGGTTGGAATTCCCCGGATACCTTTAACGATACCAGCAGCAATGGGCTTCCGAACCTCAGTATGTGGTTACAGCAATACATACAAAGCGGTATAGACAAATACACCATTCAACACGATAATGACTATCTCAATTTTTACAATATTGCCACAAACCCTAATTGGCAAGGTGTAATCGCGCTTGGTGTTGATATCAGCGTGCAGGATTTTCCTAAAGAATTACAGGGATTGTTGGCAGGTATTGATTTGGATAATTTTTATGCGCATCATTTTGGAATTGATATCAGTATTGTCAACAATGATAAAGGTACGGTAGCTATGAAACCGACCAGTTCTATGTTTGCACTTATAGATTACGAAGATCCTACTTTTGAAGGTATGGGTTCAGATCCGATTGAGTACAAAAACTCGGCACCGATTAATGGTTCGGTAGACTATGATTTTGTCGTACTACAGTTAAAAATCGTATTTACAAACAGCAAAATATACAATTATAACAGTTATCTGGCATTGACCGTCAATAAACTTTTCGGAGAAAAAATAGACCTGTCCAATCGCGCCAATCTCATTATACTCACCGGTACGTATGAGAACAGCAATGGTGTACCTTCTTACGCATTTACCAATACATCCGATAATGTACTAAATCCTGTAAATACCAACATCATTACCGATGTAGAAATTATAAAAACGGCATTTGTTACGGTAGTGTCTCAAAATGACCTGACCAGTAATACGGTCAATTCTAAGTTTTCTTTCTGGGGTTTTATCAATTATAACGACCTCGAAGGATTTGATCTGTTTTCATTTGGAACAGAACCTGAAGCTACTACAAATAACTTCAGAGGCCTATCCTACTCCAACATGTACGTAGATCTTACTTTTCAGTTAGAAACGCCTACTACCAAAACATTTGTATTTGATATTAGTCAGATGTCATTTGATGTGGGGCAAAGTACGCCGAGAAAAGACAGTTTGTATTCTCATTTCCCACTGCAATTATCCGGTATTACCAATGGGGATGCGACCAACAGTCCAACTTCTCAAGGATATCTGAATGTAGCCATCCCTTCTTTACAACAACAGCAAAGTGTAAGCGGTCAATGGTATGCTTTGGTATTCAATCTCAATATGGGAACACTGGGGTCTTTAGCCAGTTCAGCAGGGTTTACTTCTACTTTCATGATGGCCTGGTGCGTGGGTGCCAATGGTGCATGGGCTGGAGTAAAATTACCGGGTGTGAATCCGCAGGCACCTTCTTTTAGCTTACAAGGCGTATTAAAATTAAATATCGGTTCCATCCTGTTGCAAAAAGCAACAGGCACCGAAGAAGTTGCTTATCTGATGAAAATAAACAATATCGCACTGGAACTGTTCAGTTTATCTTTTCCTCCCGGAGGGAACATTTGTTTTATGCTATTTGGCAACCCGGCCGCCAATGCAAAACCTGAGAGTTTGGGCTGGTACGGATCATACGTAAAAAGTTAAATTAATATGATACTAAATCTTAATCAACTGATAAAATCCGTCGGAGAAGAAAATGAACAACGTTTTCCTATAGCGAAAGAGGCGGTGCAGGTCTATCTGAAAACATTAAAAACTGTAAAAATTTTTATTGCTACCAGTAGAAACTTCGGGCATCAATCCTCATCAATTAATATATTGTTTAACATGATAAGATTAGGTTGTAATGCTAATTTTATCATAGTTTATCAAGATCAGGATGCGCTTAACAAACTTAAGGTACTTTTGCCAATTGACCCGGCTAACCCGCAACCGCTTACTTTTCGTAATTCAACTGATACAGGAGATATACTCGTGACTTTTCTTGCTTTTACCAGGCCGCAGGCAGAATGTGATTTGGCTTTAACAGGGGGATACGATAATGATGTTGTAGCATTATCCGGACTAAATGCAAAATATATAATAGAGTTGCAACCTTATGATTGGAAGTTGGGGCAAAATGCCATTTATAATAGCTCTACTCGAGAGACTATAAATTTAGATACAGAAATTACTGATTTTAACAAACAAGCCTTCTATATTGAGAATCCAATCAGAAATGATGCCTTCTGGGCGCAATTCCCGGCAGCACTGCCTTCATGGACTACCACTGTAAATCTAACGACAACCCTGTTGGATTTATACGGAGCGGACAAGAATTTTTTATTAGCCCCGCTTTACGGAATCAATACAGGATCAATAGACCCCATACTTGCCCTTTTTAATATGTGTTGTGGTATATCTTATCAACAAAGCGGAGGAGATTCCAGAAAAGCTGTAATTGTAAGCTTCTCACCTTACAGTCAGCCCGGACAGGACAACAATGTTAATTTAGTTATTTTAAAAAATCTGATTGATACCGGTAAATATACCGGCAAAGGAGGTTTTTATGATGCAGCAGCCTTTTGTACAAACTATCTTGAATCTTCACAGCTATCGACAAGAGTACAGTATTACAGTGGTACAAATTCACAAGAGTTGAGTGACTTAATAAACGGTTTAAAAGACAAACAGATATTGGTTGTTCAAATTGGCCCGGTACCGGCTCCGATATTCAATTATACGTACTATATGGCGAATTTGCCTTTTGTTTTCGAAGGACAAAACACGGCTACACTGGCCATGAACTTTGGCAGGCCCTACCTCCAATTAGCACCACCGGGTTCCTACTCTAATAAGGTGCTGTTTCCAAATTTGCCTACCGGAAATGGTCCCGGTAATAATTTAAATGGACAGATTGCTACTATGATATCTTCTAAATTAAGTACGTTTCCTTCTCGTTGGACAATCGATACAAAAACTAAACTTACAGCACAGGATAGTTTACTTGCCAGGCCCCAAAGAATCGTTCAATTAAGCCCTGCTTATGTTCTTGGCAAATACGCCTATGACACTTTAGTACCAAAACCTGACAATAAACAGACTCAGTACTTTAACAAAATTGGAACTTATTTCCATGATGAAATGTATGACAAACTGTTAGATGCCTTAATATACCTGAACAGCAAAATTATTAACCCTTAAAATCAGACCAATGATACTTGATGAACTATATACAGAGCTGGTAAATGCCAATTCATCTGGACACCTTAATTTGGTACCGGGAGTGCTTTCTAGTGGTCCTATTGCTGATTTTTATTTAAAACTTACTTTCAAGGAACCTTTCGTAATCAATAACGGCACCGTCGAAAAGTCTGTTGACGGAAAAACCGTTTCTATTAAAAATGGAACTGCCTCAATTTTGGGTATTGTAGATTTCCCAGTTGAAATGGACTTTACGGAACCTGATACTACTTTGGTTTCTGAATTAAATGGATTACTGATAGATGGAACCTGGAACATCGCAGGAGTTAGTTGGTTCTCAGTTGGTAAACCATTTATACTGGTAAATGCTGCTGATGATCAAACACCGGTAACGGGAAGTATGGGAGGTGAAATTAACATTGGAGTTCCGGTAAAGCTGTCAATGGATTTACCTATAACATTGAACGAATGGGTACTGAACGCAGATTTTGAAACTCCATATCCGGGTATTTCCTATTTCTCTCAGCTAATTGGAGGTGTTACCATTTCTAATGTGTTGCCGGCTCCATTAAATGCCTTTACAGATATTGGAGTCAGTCAAATAAGCATGATTTACGATGCAGATGACAGTATTATTTCTTCTATTGGAGTAACTGCACAAACAAACGAACCTTGGTTGTTATTAAGTAATTTAACTTTAAATAATCTTGAAATTGGGCTTACCGTTTCTTATCCCGGAGATTCGGATCTGCGTGACACCAATGTGAAGGTAACCGGTTATTTTAATATAGGTGACAAGGATCCTATAACAAACCAGTATCCCAATACCCTTGCGGCATCAGCTTATTATGCTCCTTTCTCAATGGGGGTAGAATTAATAGAAGGAACCATTCAATTAGGGGACTTACTAACTATGTTTCTTCCGACTGTACAAATAGATTTAAAATCTGAAATTGATACTTTCGTAATGAATATAGAGCCAACCTCAAAAGAATATGCATTAAGTTGTAATATTATTGCAGATTGGACCTTTTTTACGATACAAAGCCCTGACCTGAGCTTTACTATGACCAGTTTAGGTTTTGAAATAAGCAGCATGCAGGGAACTGCAACCGGTCAGATAAACGGAACTTTTCATATCGGCCCTTCAACACCTGATAGCGGGGTTGATCTTGCTATATATGCCGGTTACGCTGACGAGGCCTGGACCTTTGGAGCCAGTACCGGAATGGATCAGGTTATTTCGCTTAGTGATATAGCCGTTACTTTCTTACAGGCCTTTGGTATGGGGTATGATACCATTCCGGGCTGGGTAAAAGACAATTTGCCAAGTATCAGTAATGTGAGTTTTACCGATATTTTACCAGATGACAAGGCCAAATCCTCTATCTATAATGTAAAAGGTGATGTTTCCTGGCATCTGCAATACAGCTCTTTTGATTTAAAACTGAATGCTAATGTAGACATTACGTACACCGATAACAAAACATCCGGAACCATTACAGGAACAGCCGATGCAAGGCAAATGCTTGGACTGACTTTTATTGTAGGGTATAAATTTGGCACAGCAGATACAGAAGTGTATTTAAAAATACCGGAGTTTGCCAGTACGATTACCTATACCAGTGGCGCACAAAATGATATAATCGACATTAAATTTGACAAAATCTCATTGGGAGAAATTATCAGTACCTTGGTTGGAACCTTTAGCCCGGGCTTCAGTTTGTCAGCACCATGGAATTTATTAAACAGTATTGACCTATCCGGATTCGAATTTAAATACACCCGATACAAAGATTCAGCTAAAAGCGTCATTGAGGCCAGTATTCCGATAAAAGTAGATTTAGGTTTTATCAATATAAAAGCGATCAAAATCACCAAAGACGAAACCATCGAAGGCAGTGGAGTTTATATGTACTTTGACGGTACTTTCTTAGGATTGCCGATCGAAAGTGATTCGCCTTTACAGAAAGACGGTAAAGGTAGTGACGCTACCAAAATGCCGGCAGTACCGGGTATGGGTAGTGAGTTTTTCGATTTGAAATTACTCGCTATGGGGCAACATGTCACGATGTACGATGTTCCAAGTCTGGATTCCGTTGATGCGGCCATTACAGCACTGGGAGCGGCATTTACCACAACGTCTGATGAGAGTTCGACCACGATACCGGTTCCGGCAGCAAGTACCAAACCGGGAACATTGATATTTGACCAGAACAGCAATTGGCTCATAGGAGCCGATTTTACGGTTGCCAAATTTTATCGTATTGCGGCAGTATTTAATGATCCCAACATGTATGGTTTACTGGTTGGGGTAAGTAAGGACGCAGGAGCATTTAAAAATCTTCAGTTTGAAATTCTTTATAAAAAAATAAACGACTCCATCGGAATGTACCAAATTGATTTGCAATTGCCCGATCAGTTCAGACATCTTGAATTTGGAGAAGTCTCAATAACACTTCCTATAATTGGTGTAAAAGTATATACCAATGGTAATTTTTATCTGGACTTTGGTTTCCCGGCCAGTATAACCGATTTCTCGCGTTCTTTCTCTGTACAGGTATTCCCTTTTGTAGGATTCGGTGGCTTTTATTTCGGTTATCTTAGCGGAGCAACATCCAGCAACGTCCCTACCACCACTTGTGGAATATTTAATCCTGTTATTGAATTCGGTCTCGGACTTTCTCTGGGAGTTGGTAAAACAGTAGATCAAGGTATAATGAAAGCGGGGCTTTCGCTTACCGCAGTGGGAATATTTCAGGGTGTTTTAGGCTTTTTTACTGCCAATACTACTTTAGATACTCATGATGAGACCTATTACAAAATTCAGGGAACTTTTGGTTTGACGGGACATATTTATGGTGAAATAAATTTTGCCATTATATCTGCCAGACTTGATATTATGGCTTATGCTTATATTACGATGATAATCGAAAGTTACAAACCAATACCTATTACTTTTGAAGCAGGTGTTTCTGTAAAACTTACCGTTAAAATTAACTTAGGGTTATTTTCTATTAAAGTATCCTTACACTTTAGTGCCACCATCACTGCCTCATTTGTCATTGGTAGCGATACCTCATACAAAGCTCCATGGAATCTTTGTCCGGTAAAAGGAGTGAACGCTATAGCTGCATTTGAAACAAATAGCGTAAATGCAAGACTATTAAGCCTTACTTCAACTCCAATTGTTCTGAAATGGCAACCTATTCAGCCTGTTACAAAAGTACCATTAGATTTATTGTTTTTCCCACAACTTACGGTGTCGGGTGATACAGGATCGGCAGGTCCTCAATATGCTTCAATGTTGTATATCAATACTGATGATGCCAATAATAGTCTTTCTTCCTTAACAGAAGGGGTCTTGTATTGGGCCATTAATGCACTAATTGGAAATACCAGTGAAAATACAGGTTTAGATTGGCTAAAAGCACAAGAGATCACAGCAGATCAGATTGCTATTCTGCTTTGTTATTTTAATACAAGACCAAATAATGTTGCTCCGTTTAATTACATCAATGCCGCACACGATGATATACAAACTTTTTTCAGTACTTACTTCCAGTTAAACATCCGTGCAGTTGATGCCACACAAAGCGGAAGTATGGATGCAGCAGTTTTCCCTGTGGTACCGGAACTAATTCTGAATACCAACCTGAACGGTAACGCAGGTACCCCTGTAAATTTTGCTACGCAGAGCATGACGGGCACTCAAAATTATATCAGTGATATCACAGTACTTCTTGCCTCGGCCGGAGTAGATTATCAATCCGGTATTACAGCAGAATATTATGATTCTACCGATTGCAGTAATGTAACTGATCCAACCTATGAAGAGCAGCATAATCTCTCTTTTCCAACCTTTATTTTTACCGATTTTGTTGCTTTATTGGCGAAGCAAGCACTTCAGGCAGCCTCAGATTATCTAACTACACAAGAAACTCTTCAAGGCAAAGTAAGTGATGTTGTCAGCGCAGCGGTAGCAAATAGTGTACAAGGCATTGGTGGTATGGCATCCCGTTTTATGCTTCATGGTTTGCGATTGCCACAACCACCTGATGCTGCAAAAGGAATAACGCAACCGTTATATGTATTAACAGGACAGCAGATTGCAATTCCATCAACGCTAAAAGCAGGTGATCAGTATTCTATTTTATTGCAAAATCCAAATGTGGCCTGGATTACTATGGTATTAGGAACTAATAACACCCTTACCATCACTATTGATGACAGTGAGATTCAGCACATACACGATGTAGCTACTATCACGCTATCACCAACCCTTACTTACGGTCCGACTGCACTTATTAACTATAATGATACGCCACAAACATTCTCACTGGGGGCTCCTGCCCTATGGCAATATCCGGGTGATTATTACAGTGGCGTAGACAATGAACCGGTGTTGTGGAAATTACCTTCAAATCTGACCACTATCTTTGCAGATGGAAAAGACTGGCTTTTTGATGTCAAAACATTGACTACGACCAGTACAGGAACTACCAAAGCAAAAGTGAACAATTATACCTGGGGTACTGTAGTTAATTTCTCCTTACAGAAAATAACCGCAGTAGACGGACAAATAACCCCGCTATCAAATAATATGTACAATTTGGTGGGTGCAGATGATGCAGGAACTGTTTATTTGCAAGAATTGCTGACTTACTTAAACACACATGCTGATACAGATGGAACCAAAACCATACAACAAATCCAGATATTGTATCAACCGGATCCAACAACAGATTCAAGCGGAGGTTATGTTTCTGACGCTAACGGCGACTTTAAAACAGCCATCGTGCAAGCCAATTTGTCTACAGAAACCAATCCGGCGCAAGCCTTTTTCGCAGCGGCCTTTATAGAAACTCCTGAAAGAGCTTACAATACGCTGAACACAGCCGGAGACTTTATCAAACTGTTATGGGAATGCAGTATTGTTCGCAGTGGTGGTTTTTACTTCTACTACAACAACAGCGAAAATAAAGGACTGCCAGATACCCTGTTTGCAGGCAACGGAGTGGCGAATCTGGCATTGGTAGTTACTTATGATGATCTAATTTTAAGTCCATTTGTAAACAGCGTTGTTATAGGAGATGCTATTGATACCTCAAATACATCTGTTTATGTTCAGTCTCCTGATACAGCTCCTACAGAACAACAATACACCACCCGTGTAGCTACTTTACTGCCCGGAACGGTGGGTTATGAAGTTACCCGAAAAAATCCGGGAGATTATGTGCCAACACAACCCGTACCGACTCTGGCGGAAGACAAAGTTTATCTCGAAACGCAATTCAATCTTATCGGATTAGCTGTTCCGGCCATACCGGCTTATATTAATCCAACCCCTGCCGGACCTGTAGATTCAATGGATGACGAAGCAATTGCGAATACCAAAAGCGGAAACCCTTCTGCCAATGATGATGTTGAAGACTGGAATTACAACGCTGTTGTGCCTTACTATAAATACGTACAGCCTAAAGGCACAGATCCTGAATACCCAAATCCTTATGCCGGAATAGGTACAACCGTACAAATGGTGTTGAATTGGCAGGATATGTTTGGAAATGTTCCGCCCAATGGTACAAATCCATTAAGCGCATCGATGCAGTTATTATATGCTGATGCCATTATTGCACTAAGCCAATGGCCATCGGTATCGGTATCGTACTTATTCAGTCCGCTTAACAGCAAGCCGAATATTTATCTGAACTTTAGTTTCAATACAGTTCGTTACGTAGGTGAAGGAGCGCAGAATAATGCGCAGATCGATATGATTACCTATATGAATATCTTCTATCAGCTTAGTAGTAACGATATGGTAATTCATTACACCACAACAGTAGAGGATCAGGCCAATGCACAAGGAGTGGTTACTTCAACAGATCATACGATTACGACCACTGATTTATTGAATAACTTTATCAATCCTATTATAGTTTACTTAAAAGCAATCATTGCCGGACAACAACCTGCTGCCGTGCAAACATATACTATTAATGCAGAAGTAACAACTGCCAATATCACTACATTACCTGAAATTTCATTGGTTTCAACAAGTATAACCATGAAACGTATTGCTAATTTGGATCCTCATTTCATTGATGTTGCGGGAGTAGCTTTATCCAATACGATTATACAGCCTTTAGCGGACAATGGTGTAAATGGCATGCTCGCGCTTTCTTATTTTGCAGAGCAATTTGAAGCCGCATTTATCAACCAGCCAAATGCAGGTATTGTACTTAAAGCCGCAACAGGAGCCAATTTGACCAAAGGAAACAGTGATACAACCGCAAATGCTCCGCTTTGGATGGTGCGCTTTGACAGTACCGGTGTCAATGGTCTTAAATTTGGATTTAACAGAGAGCAAGTTTATTATTTTGCTCCTATTCCTCTGGCAACTAGCCTACAGTCCTTCTCTGCTAAGATAAATACCTACCAACAAGGTAAAGCATATCCTGCTGATAGTGGTGTTACTAAAAATTATACCAGTATTGATATGGACAGCTGGGGGCTACAGTTCTTACAGGCGGTTGATAAATTCCTAAGCCCAACCTATGCTGTACCAGCCTTTTTATTAACTGTAGAACAGGTGTTTGCCGAAGATCCCGATTATTTGCAATTAATATTGGATGCCAAACAAAAACTGGCAGATGCTATTGAAGGAACCATTGATTTTATAATTGAACCAAGTGCTGGAAAAGGCCCGTCAAATATTGGTAATGCACAGGATAAATGGAAACAACAGATCCTTATACAACTGGCGAATGCTTACCGTTATATTGCCTCTGTGCAAACCACAGCCAATATAAACTCATCGTATTCCGGTAGTGAATATGCAAATTCAAATAATGTACCTCCAAAAGCTCCATACGTTCCTACATTGTATGGAAAAATGTTGGGTCTTGATCCTACAGCTGATGGGTCTGAAACGATTCTGAAATCTACAGAGTATTCCTTGTCAACAGCTAAGGTTCCGACGGCCAATGGCGCTTCCTGGCTGACTTATATGTTTGAAGCCAAAGATGCAGCAGAAAGCCGTAGTTTCTCTTTTGGAGATATGGATTACAGTGTCAGCCATTTGGAATTTGATATTACACAAATACCGGATCTGGCAGACTATCTTGCCTCTTCCTGGTTGACATTTATTATTCCGCTTGATGGTGATATCGACCATAAAGACAGTCCTTTGGCGACAATGAGTGATGTAGGCCAGACCACTATACCGGTACCATTACGTGCCTACCCTACACCACCGTCGATATCTGCACAGAACTTTGATTATCCGATCAATGAATCCGGGCAATTGCAATCTATTACCATACAGCAAGCCCGCACATGGGAGTATTATTACACCTATCAAAACCCTTCTGCGGCGCAGGATACGATTGTAACCGAAATTCAGTTTAATGTTACCGATGAAAATCAGACCTTTTACGCCACTGCGAACAACTCGAATCTGCCGCTATATCAGGCGCTTGCACAGTTTATTGATGCTTATCCGCAAATTAGTGCCGATTTTGATAATTACCTTGCACTTCTTACGCCTACCACATTAAATGCCACTTCACCTTTGGCTATTAATGCCCGCTATGCAATGCTCGCCTTTATCGATATCGTAAATCAGGTGGCTGAACAATGGTCAGTAACCAATCAGGTCAATCCGAGAAAGCCTGTTTTATTCGCAAATGCCGCTCTTGCAGCGCCGGCACCACCATTTACACTGGCTTATACCATTACCGAAAGCGCGCAGGATCGAACCGATTATTTAATTGTAACTATTGATTTCAATAACCAACAATCTGCTAATGTTACTATTCATGTCGCTATTAATGGTTATACAAGTGAATTGGTCGAAGACAAAGAAAACGAATACCTTTATTACGTTCTGAACAACTCCGGCGATAAAGTTTATCTACAATATGATGATCGAAACAATGATCCGTCCAGAACTGTTAAGATTGATGGTCTTGATATCTTAAGTGCACAGAATGCCTGGAGCAGTGTGGCAGTAATCAGAAACGAGGAATTATTAGAAAATGAGGATGGAACATGGCAAACAACAAACCCATTGTTTATCTATCAGACACCACAAGTGATGTTCTACAACAAACTGATCCCGTTGTTGAATGCCGATAATGCAATAGATATTAATACTATCGGAACCGCTACCTATCCGGTAGCACCAACCCGTACGCTTAATGTTCAGCTTCTCGCCCTGTTTGATGCTTTGACAGAAAACATCAACGCTGCTATTACAGAATTCACCATAAAAATGCAATGTGATTATACTTATGTTATTCCAAATACAACTTTCCCTGTAGATGTGCCGGTACTGCTACTGACTCCTACTCCATTGACAGTAGCGGATCATGGAAAAAGTATTGCCGACATGCTAACAGAAGGAATAAACAGCTGGGAACAAAACAATAGTCCACAAACTAATGATGGAACATTCACTTTCATGTTAACCGCTTATTCGGTAACAGACAGCTACGTGCCAATATTGCAAATTCCATTTACATTATCCTTAACAGACATTACGCCATAATACACTGTTATTTACTTCGCTCCATAGTTAGGCATGAGGCGAACGAGATATTGTAATTTGAATTAAAACAAGAATCCCAAAGTCCATTTGGGATTCTTGTATTTTAGAGAAGATCTTGGAGTTAGAGTCAACAAATTGATTTGTTTGAATTAATTCAAGTAACTGGTTTAAAAAATGCAAACAGGAAAAGTAATAAATTTTGAATTTTTGACGAGGCTATATCAATTGCCTTCAGTTTTAACTGAATACAAATAATTAACTAATAGTAAGAGCTTTAGTTAATCTCTTTTAAAGGTTCGGCTTAAGCCTTTTGTGCCTTTCTTAATAAACTCCAGTTAAAACTGGAGGCAATTCAAACTAAATAAAATAATCAACTAATTACTTGAATGAATTAATGAAGAAAGAATTGCTACAAACTCCTATCAAACAGCTTCTTTAGTGTTCTGTAAACGACTGCTATCACAAGCGGCTCTCCATTGTCTTTCTTCCATAGCCATTAGCTCAATTTTAGACACTATTCGAGCCAGACATTCTTCTAATGGGATACTTCCGTCACGCCATTCTTTTATACTTGATCCTTTGCTTACTCGAAAAATAAATTCGCCTGTAGAAACTTCTCTGTAGGTATCATCACTTGCAACAGCTCGAATTCGCTTAAAAGCCTCTCTCAAATAAATATTAATTTCAATACCATCATTAAAAAAAACAAGATCCGAACCATATACTCCTTTCCCAACCTTGTGGCCTCTATATTCTAAAAGTTTTATTAGCGCATCCATGAATCTCAGAGCGCGTGGAATAGTATTTTTGGTGACATGCAAATTGAGGGTTTCCATATGCTTTTTCTGCAGCATTCCATCACCGCGCTCGTTCTCCAGATAGGCTTGCGTTTTTGCAATGATTTCAGTTGGAGCGCTCAAAGACTCAGGAACTACTACAGGAGCATTTTTGGCATTGCGTATTTCATTAATCAAGTCTATCAGTAGTGACGGTTTAGAACTATTTCGGACTTCAAACTCATAAATTCTTTTTAAAATTTCAATAGAATCGCTCCCGGTATAGTTTTCCGAGAGTTTTGGTCTGAGCTCTTTATTAAATCTGGCTTTGACCAAATATTTGCTATTAGGTATAGGAATCTGCATTCGTTCACAGGCACTTTTGATACCCATGCTCGAAACATCGTATTGTTTTGCTATCTGGCTCACCGGCATTGTCCAAACCAGATCATGCAATGCTATTCGTGTAAATGTAACTCTTTCCATAATTTAAAATAAATCCGCTCTAATGTCATTACGAACTAAATTTGTTTTTGTTCCTGTCGAAAAACTATAGTACTTGAATACAAATACCCTTCACTAAAAAAGTCTTCAACAGCATAACAAAAATCGATTCCAAATCTGAATTAATTCTGAATTACGGGGCTAATTCTATAAAAAAATATCAAACAAAGGCGGCAAAAAACCTTTTGAATATTGACAAAAATAGAAATGAGTACTTTCTGTCGAAATATTTTTGCTTTTAAGAAAAAATACAGATTTAATTCAAAATCGTGTAGGATCTTTGGTAGAAAATTGAACTCCATTATGAAAAGAATAACTATATTTATAATAGGTTTTTTCCTAGATATAGAACGATTAACAGGATCAGTTAAAATCAAAATAGAATTTTAAAGAATGTATTGGTTATTTATAAGTAACAATCTAAAAATCCAGTACAATAACAACTCTAAATCTCCTGCATATGCCTAAAGTGCTTCTTTTTCTATTGTTTGGTGCTATGGTAAACGCCCAAACCATTACTTCAGATTCTTTAAAAACAGTCGCTCCACTAGCAGTAACAGACACTATTAAACAGGAAACGCATTCCTTTGTAGTTGATACTTCGGTGGTGCCGTTTAAATTTAAATACAAACAACTTATTATTCCGGCTGTTCTAATTGGTTATGGATTCATAGGCCTAGAGAGCGATTGGCTAAAGGGATTTAACAGTGAAATAAAAGAAGAAATTACAGAAGATATTGACGAAAAAATATCGGTCGATGATTTCTCACAATACGCGCCTGCCGTATCTGTTTTTGCATTAAACGCATTGGGAATAAAAGGAAAAAATACCTTACGCGACCAATCTCTTATTATGGCAACTTCCTATATTATGATGTCGACTACTATATTGGGTTTAAAGAAAATTACCCATGTCGAACGTCCGGATGGCTCTTCTTTTAACTCGTTCCCATCCGGTCACACCGCTACTGCATTTGCAGAAGCAGAATTTCTTTGGCAGGAGTACAAAGACAAATCCATCTGGTACGGAATTACAGGTTACGCCGTAGCAGCCGGTACTGGAATTTTTAGAATTGTCAACAACAGACATTGGCTTACAGATGTTGCTGCCGGTGCCGGAATCGGTATTTTAAGCACCAAAGCTGCTTACTGGCTCTATCCTTATACCAAAAATTTGCTATTCCCTTCTTCAAACAAAAAAGTATCCTCTTTGATTTCTCCATTTTATAATGGACAAGCAATAGGATGTGCAGCAGTTGTTCAATTTTAGTCTGCGGTTCCCTAACATTCTACTCTTTAAACTAAAATTCAAAATTCATTCAAAATTGAAGTATTAAATTTGCCCTATGAAAATCCTGATAATAGAAGACGAAGCCGAAATTGCCGGAAGTATTAAAAATTATTTTAAAACCAATGGAGTACATTGCGAAACAGCGGGAACTTATAAAGAAGCACTTCATAAAATCTCTGCTTACGATTATGATTGCGTTTTATTAGATTTAATGCTACCTGATGGCGACGGTTTTGATATTCTAAAAGAACTTAAAAACCGAAATAAAACAGAAGGAATCATTATTATTTCTGCCAAAGAAACGCTTGAGACCCGTTTGGAAGGATTTAATCTCGGAGCAGATGATTTCCTTACCAAACCTTTCCACTTATCAGAATTATTAGTTAGAATACAGGCACTTATAAGACGTAAAAACTTTAAAGGCAGCAATAATGTTATTTTTAATGAAATTGTTATTGATGTTTTTTCTAAAATTGTAAGTGTAAAAAACATTAAATTAGATTTTACAAAAAAAGAAATTGACCTGCTGCTTTACTTAATTGGTAATGAAAATAAAGTTTTATCTAAAGGCGCTATTGCAGAACATCTTTCCGGAGACATGGCAGATATGCTTGATAACCACGATTTTGTGTATGCGCATATCAAGAATCTAAAGAAAAAACTTCACAGTGCCGGAAGTGCAAATTATATAAAAACAGTCTATGGTCTGGGCTATAAATGGGAAAATGAATAAAAAGTTACTAAATAAAACCACTACTACAATCCTGATTTATTCCGTTTTGATTCTCCTGTGTTCAGCACCTGTTTTTTACTATATCATTAATCAATTGTATGTAGAGGAAACTGATGACACGCTAAAGCTGCATAAGGAGGAATTCATTTATTATGAACTACCCCATTTTTCAGAACAGGATATTGTCCTTTGGAACAAATACAACAGAAATATACAAATTGTACCTTCTAAACATATTGCTAAAGATACTATTTTCAGCAAATTTTATTACGACGCACTCGAGGACGAAAATGAACCTTACCGCGAAATCAATGCGCCTTTATCCATTAAAGGAAAATCATATACCTATACCGGAAGAATTAATTTAATTGAAAAAGAAGACATGGTCTACAGTACCGCCAAGCTGTTTCTAATTCTTATCATTATTTTGCTTTCGGGAATATTATTGATTACCAAAATATCATCAAAAAAAATCTGGAAACCTTTTTATGATACCTTAAAGCAGATCCGCAGTTTTGAAATTGATAAAAACAAAAAACCGCAGTTCCTTCCTACTCCTATTGATGAATTTACTCAACTAAACTCTAGTCTGGATCGTCTAATTGAGAAGAATATAGTTATTTACAAGAACCAACGTGAGTTTATCGAGAATGCAGCTCATGAACTACAGACGCCACTTACTCTTTTCCAGACCAAAATTGATACGCTTTTACAAATGGATCTGAGTAAGGAGCAATCCAAAATAATGACCTCATTAAACAAAGATGTTTCAAGATTAAACCGACTAAACAAAAATTTGTTGTTGCTCTCTAAGATCGAAAACACTAATTATCTCGACAAAGAAGCTTTTGTACTAAACAATTATATCGAAAAACATTTGGATTTTTTTACCGAGCAGGCAAAAGCCAAAAATTTGACTATAGTTATAGAATTTAACGAACTGCTTAAAATAAAAAGTAACCCTTCATTAACTGAAATACTCATCAATAATTTATTTTTGAACGCAATCCGTCACAATGAAAAAAACGGCAAGATTATTATCCGAACCCAAAACCAAACATTAACATTCTTAAATTCAGGCAATTCCGAACCCTTGATTACAGACAAGTTATTCAACCGTTTTTCTAAGGCAAATCCTTCGTCGCAAGGTAATGGTCTTGGATTGGCCATCATCAAAAAAATTGCTGAACTCAATAAATGGGAAATCAAGTACACTTTTTGCGATCACCTTCATAGTTTTAGCGTTAAATTTTAGAAATTCAAATTCTCTACAAAATCCGTATCTACCTTTGTTACTGTATTTTAAATCAATCAAGAAAATCACAGTACAAATGAAAAAAATCAGTTCAATATTGTTAGCCCTGCCACTCTTTCCGATAGCAGCAACACAAAATCTGGCTACTATTAAAGCAATAAAAATCGAATTGCAAATTCAAAAAAACATTATCTATTGTATAATAGAAAAGTGAAATAAAAACCAAGAAATCCAGTCCTTGCTGTACAATAGTATAAATCCTTTTTCTATAAAAACCTTGTAAATCTCATAATGGTTGTAGTTATATCTCTAAACAACTACCACAAACTATAGATAGCCGACACCCTACATTTTACATCTCACATTTTACAAAAAAAACAAGATTACTGAAATTCAAGAATTAATCCCCCTTGAAATTAGAAGAAAACGGAAGACCTAATCTTTGACAGTTCTGGTTCTTTTATGGAAAAAAAATAAAAAAATACACAATGAAAATTAAATATATTCTAGTGCTCTCAATACTCTTACTAGCCATATCAAATGTATCGGCGCAAACAAAGGGAGTTACCTTATCAGGAATTATAAAAGACAAAACAACAAAAACGGCTGTTCCTTACGTAAATATTGTTCTAAAATCATCCAAAACCCAAGCTGCGGCAGCGGGAATTGTGAGCGATGACGAAGGGCGTTTTACCCTGACTGCCATCAATCCCGGAAATTACAATATGGAGATTAGTTTCATTGGCTATAAAACAAAAATACAGCCAGTGTATGTGGGTTCTTTGTCTGATTATCTTGATTTATCAGTTATAGAAATTGAAGAAGACATTAATACCCTTTCTGAGGTAATCGTTACTTCTAAGGCAGAAAATCAAAACGCCAAAATGGAGAAGAAAATATTTTCTGTTGCAGACAATATTGCCCAAAGCGGCGGATCTGTTTTGCAATCAATGCAGAGCCTACCCGGTGTTACGGTTCATGAAGGAAAAGTACAACTACGCGGGAATGATAAAGTAACGGTTCTTATTGACGGAAAACAAACTGCCCTAACTGGCTTTGGTAACCAATCCGGATTGGATAATATCCCCGCTTCTGCCATTGATAAAATTGAAATTATAAACAACCCTTCGGCACGTTTTGATGCCAACGGGAATGCGGGAATTATCAATATTATTTACAAAAAAAACAAACAGGAAGGTTTTAACGGAAAGATTGGTATTAGTTCCGGATATGGTTCGTTATGGGAACGCAAAGCAAACTTACCCGAAATGACACCTCAGTATCAGCTAACGCCTAAAATAAATCCAACCTTATCTTTAAATTATCGCAAGAATAAAGTAAATACTTATCTGCAAGCTGATTATCTCTATATCGAAACACTTAACAAAAACGAATTTGTCACACGTACCTACAACGATGGTACCATCATAAACCAACAAACAAAGAGAAATCGCGATACCCATTTTACAACCTTTAAAACAGGTATCGATTGGAACTACAGTGAGGCGAATACCTTCTCTTTTTCGGGACTTTTTGGAAGCGAAAAAATTACAGATCACGGTCAACAACCTTTTTTTAATTCTGATTTCTCTCAGAGACTGCGCTTATGGAACTTTCTTGAAGATGAATTAAAAACTACTATTATGATTAGTGGCTCCTATCAGCATAAATTTAAAGAAGCCGGGCATAAATTAAACGCAGGAATTAATTATACTTATCACCGGGAAGATGAAAAATATTTCTTTGATAATATTCTACCAAACGCTACTGGAAGAGATTCTTTCAAACTTCTCTCCGATGAGAAAGTAGTAGATCTAAATGTCGATTACATACGCCCTTTAAAATATGGTCGTTTTGAAACCGGACTCAAATTCAGAAACAGAGAAATTCCAACTGACATGCAATTTTTTCCCGGAATCAACTCGCCTTTGGATGCTAATGCCGGAGGATGGGCCGTATACAAAGAGATTATACCGGCACTGTACGGGAATTATATTTTTGAAAATAATAAAATGGAGGCTGAACTGGGTCTGCGTGTAGAATATGTACATTTAGTATACGATGTAAATCCTAATCATCCAACGTATAAAAGTGATGGTTACAATTATACACAGCCGTTCCCGAATATGCGTTTTGCCTATAAATTTAATGATAAAAACAAACTGACTCTTTTCTACAATCGCAGAGTCGACCGACCAAGTGAAGTCGATATCCGAATCTTTCCAAAATACGATGATGCTGAAATTATAAAAGTCGGAAATCCTGCCCTACGTCCTCAGTTTACAGATGGAATTGAACTGGGATATAAAACCAATTTTTCAAAATCGTATCTTACGGCATCCGTATATCATAGACTGGTAAATGGAACAATCACCAGAATTGCATCGACAGTTCCCGGTAGCACTCTTATTTATTCTGTTTTTCAAAATGCGGGAAAAAGTGCATCTACAGGTCTGGAATTGATCTATTCTAATGAAATGACGCCTTGGTATTCTTTCAATATCAACGGAAACATTTACAAAAATAGAATTGATGCGTTCACGGTGACCAATTTGTATCCTACCCCGGTTGACTATCACGCAGAAAAACAGGAAATGGTTTCCGGAAATGCAAAATGGAACAACACTTTCACTCTATCTAAAACGCTGACCGGACAACTATCAGCACTTTATCTTGCTCCGGATATTATTCCGCAAGGGAAAATAAATTCACGTTTTTCTGTAGACATGGGAATCAAAAAAACAGTTCAGAAAGGAAAAGCTGAGATTTTCTTAAACGCATCTGATCTATTTAATACACTGGTAATTAAAAAAGAAATTCAAGGTACCAATTTCAACTACAACAGCCATGATTACTACGAAACGCAAGTAATCCGATTTGGATACACATATAAATTTTAGAAAAGAATCTACATAAAGAAAGCAATTCTTGAAAATTCGTGCAATTCCTGGCAAAAAAACAGCCGCAAATTGCACGAATTTTTGTAAATTAAAGCTTAAACTTTGAAAAATCCGTTTTTATCCGCGTATTTACAAAGTAAACCCGTCTCATCCGCGTAAAAACACGCTCCTATTATTCACTCTAGCAAAAAGACAAGTTGCAAAATTGCACTAAACAGTTTAAAAAACAATGATTAACAAGAAAAAACTCATTTAAAATTAAATTTGAATTAAAAATTCAGAATTAATTCAAAATTCAAACTTAATCTTGACAACAATTTATATTTAATCTAAGTCTATGTTGAATAAAAATATGCTATTAGTCAGGTTTTCTTTTCTAGTACTGCCACAGATAGATTGGCAATTTAAGAAATTTAGCTCCACTCCTTCTCTTATAGCATTTATAAATATTTATTCATCAAAATTATTAAAATAATGACCTACATTCATTTTATAGTTAACCCAATTTCCGGAAGCGGAAAACACAATATCTCAACTCCGTTTCTGAAAAGTTGTTTTGATGAATTAAACTATCGCATTGAAGTAGATTTTAGTAAACATAAAAAACATGCAATTGCTCTGACCAAAAAAATTGTAGAAAACAATCCGGATTATGTTGTAGCCTGTGGCGGAGACGGAACTATCAATGAAGTAGCTTCCTGTCTTGTGGGAACAACTATAAAACTGGGCATTATACCTGTGGGATCCGGCAACGGACTTGCTTCTAACTTAAATATCCCTCGCGACGTAAAAACTGCCATACAGATTATAAAAGCAGGAAAACATATGGCAATGGATGTCGGTAAGGTCAATAACCACTATTTTTTCAGCAATATGGGAATTGGTATTGACTCGATGATTATCAAGAAATACGAACAATCCGGCAATAGAACTTTATTGGCGTACATTAAGGCCTCCCTACTTTCAAGTCTTGAGTTTAAACCAAAGGAATCTGTATTGTCTTATAATAACAAAATAATCCATACAAAACCATTTATGCTTTTTGTTTCCAATTCCAATGAAATGGGATATAACATGAGCCTAACCCCTACGGCAAGCCTTACAGATGGCTGGCTCGATCTTGTCGTAATTCCACAATTATCCTTTTGGAATAAAATCGCATTAGGCATTAGCGTGTTGCGAAACAAGATTCAGAATTTCAAAAAAGCCGAACACCATTTAATCAAGGACCTTATTGTTAAAGTACCTGAATCCATATTCCTTGATGCTCAGATAGATGGCGAAAGTTATAATCTTAAAACGAATGTTCTTACAATTTCACTAGTCGAAAATGGCTTAACTGTTCTTGTAAGTTAATATTTTACTTATTAAAATTTTATTTCTGTATTTACGGGTTAAAGTTTTATTAATATTTGCTCTCAATAAATTTTGCTTCACAGCATTTTTAAAATACATTTGTCAAAACATTAAATTAATTTAATCTAAATAAAATAAATATGAATATCAAAAATTTAGTTTTACTAGGCTCTTTTTCAGCTTTAATGCTAACGGCAGTTTCTTGCTCAAATGATGATGATAACAACACGCCACAAGAACAGACCATTGCCCCTTACACTGTACCTGCGACCTATACTTTTACAAGAGAAGGTGCTACATCAGTTGATTACTCAGGACAAACAGCTCGTCTCTTAATGCTTGATGAATTAGGTAATTATATCAAAAATGCCGGAACAAATGGAACAGTAGCTGATAAAACAATCTTATCTGAGATGTATGCAAACAAGAATGCGCGTTTTGCAACAGCAAGTTTAAATACGTCAGGAAAACAATTAAAAGACAAAACAGCAGCGTCAAAAGATTATTTTGTGCTTAACCAAGGTGGTGGTTCAAGTGCAGAGCAAGTTGCTGTACGTGAGGTATTCGAAAATTCATTTATTGATGCTCAGGCAGGAACGCAAGGTACTACTGCTGCGCCGGGTGTTGCGGGAGTTTATCTAGACGGAACAAGTAAGAGAGTATTTGCTGCAAACGGTATGGAACCACAACAACTTTTACTAAAAGGAATGATGGGAGCTTGTCTTTTAGATCAGATTCTTAACAATTATTTGAGTACAAACAAATTAGACGAGGCTTCAAACAAAGACAACAATACCAAAAAAGTTTTAGAGGCGGGTACTAAATATACTACAATGGAGCATGCCTGGGATGAGGCTTACGGATATGTGTACGGTGCAGACAACCTTACGGTTACTCCAAATGTCTTTAAATACTGGAGTACTTATATCAATCAGGTGAATGCTGATACTGATTTCAACAAAACAAAAGCGGCTATTGAGTTGGCTTTCAGAACCGGTAGAGCTGCAATTCTTGCCAATGATTATGCTGTACGTGATGCACAGATTGCTATCATCAAAACCAATTTATCCCTAATTCCGGCTGTACGTGCAGTTTACTATCTTCAGGATGGAAAAGCAAAATTAGCTGCAGGAGATAAAGGAGCAAAAGCACTACACTCTTTGTCTGAAGGTTATGGTTTTATCATGTGTTTACGTTATACAAACAAACCGGGCACTAACAATCCTTATTTTACTAAAGCAGAAGTTGATGCTATGTTGGTAAAACTATTGAGCGGTACAAACGGTTTATGGGATATTGACGGTTTATCTCCGAAATTAGATGAGCTTTCAACTCAAATTGCGACAAAATTTGGTTTTACTGTAGCACAGGCTTCAAAAGTAAACTAATTTTACATAAATTTGACTTTCAGTAAAATAGCTTGTCTATTGAAAATTTACGATTATGAAAAAAATAATTTTAATTCTAGGTCTTATTGTTGGTATTTATGCCTGTTCATCAGGTAATGATAATAATGATACTGATACAGGAGGAGGAAATAACTTCGACAGAACCGCAATGTTGACAAACTGGGCAGATAATATTATTATTCCGAGTTATACTAATTATCAGACAAAAGTAGCGACATTACAGACCGCAGCGACAGCTTTTAATACAACTCCAACCGATGCAAACCTTAAAATAGTTCGTGCTGCATGGTTAGATGCCTACAAAGCGTATCAATATACTGCAATTTACAATTTTGGTAAAGCCCTTGATATTAATTTTAATGCCATGAGCAATACCTACCCTGCAGATGCCGCTGGTATAAATGCTAATATTACCGGAACCTACAACCTTGATTTACTTTCACAATACAGCAGACAAGGTTTTCCGGGCTTGGATTATCTATTAAACGGTTTAGCGGCCGATGATGCCGGCATTCTTGTTTTTTATACCACAAATGCAAATGCAGCCAAGTATAAAAAGTATTTATCGGATGTTATTACCAAGCTAAAACAAAACAGCGACACTGTTCTTGCTTCATGGAAATCAGGGTATCGTGAAAGTTATATCAAAAACAGCAGTACGGCAGTTGGTTCGTCTATAGCTGAAACTACCAATAATTTTGTAAAGAATTTTGAAAAAGATGTCAGAAGCGGAAAATTGGGTATTCCTGCCGGGAAATTCTCTAACGGAACAACCTTTCCTGAAAAAGTAGAAGCCTATTACAAAAATGATGTTTCCAGAGACTTACTGAACATTGGAGTAAAAGCTTCGCAAGATTTTTTTAACGGTAAATATTTTGCTTCTGAAACAACCGGCCCGTCTCTAAAAGCGTATTTAGATTATGTAAATGCAACACGCGATGGAAAAAAATTAAGTGACATTATCAATACGCAGTTTGCTACCATTTTCACAACTAATCAGACCTTAAGTAACAGCTTATCGCAACAGGTTGTAAATGATAATACAAAAATGTTAACTGCTTATGATGCCCTACAAAAAAATGTAATCTACACCAAGTTAGATATGATGCAGGCATTGAATATTACAATTGACTATGTAGATGGTGATGGAGATTAAGTATGAGTAATTATATCCAAAACTATATTAATACAACAACTCAGGCCACAACGCTAGCTTTTTTCAGGCTAGCGTTTGGTTTAATGATGCTTTTCAGTCTACTCCGTTTTATGAGTTATGGTTGGGTCGAAAAATTTTATATCGAACCCTTATTTCATTTTACTTATTATGGATTCGAATGGGTAAAGTCTTTTGGTAAATTGACTTATTTACTGTTCTTTGGTGCTATAGTATCTGCCGCTTTTGTAGCTGTAGGCTTTCTGTATCGCTTCTCGGCAGTAGTTTTCTTTTTAAGCTTTACTTATATTGAGTTTATGGATAAGACTACCTATCTCAATCATTATTATTTTATTTCGATCGTTAGTTTCGTTTTGATTTTTCTTCCTGCAAATGCTACTTTTTCGGTAGATGCTTTTAGGAACTCTAAATTAGCTTTTGAAAAAATTCCGCGTTGGACGACCGATATTTTAAAACTTTTACTCGGAATTGTGTATTTCTATGCCGGTTTGGCTAAACTCAATTCAGATTGGCTTTTTAAGGCAATGCCGCTAAAAATATGGTTGCCAACCAATCATAATCTGCCACTGATTGGCAGTTTCTTAAACGAGAATTGGGTGCACTTTACCTTTAGCTGGACCGGAATGTTATACGATCTAAGTATTCCGTTTTTATTATTGTACAAACGCACTCGTATTTTTGCTTTTGTATTGGTGGTGGTATTTCATGTTTTGACTAAAATTTTGTTTCCAATTGGAGTATTTCCTTATGTCATGATTATCAGTTCTCTTATCTTTTTTGAAAGTAATTTTCATAAAAGAGTACTGGTTTTTCTAACAGGACTTTTTAAACTAGATTATACCGCTTTCGAAAATGGGAAAGATCAAAAGCCAACACAATCTGTTCTCTATAAAACGAAACTTGCTTTTCTGACGACTTTCCTGATTTTTCAATTAACATTTCCTTTTCGGTACCTTTTTTATCCTGGAGAGCTATTCTGGACCGAGGAAGGATTCCGTTTCTCCTGGCGTGTAATGCTGATGGAAAAAGCAGGTTATACTCAATTTAGGGTCACTGACAGTCTCACAAAAAAAACAATCCTGATCAACAACAGTCATTTTTTAACGGCTTTTCAGGAAAAACAAATGGCATTTCAACCGGATTTTATACTCGAATATGCCCATTTTCTACACGATTATTATCAAAAACAAGGTATTGTTAATCCCGAAGTCAGAGTAGACAGTTACGTCGCGCTCAACGGAAGATTAAGCAAACAATACATTGATCCCAATACAGATCTCGCAAAAGAATATGAATCATTCCGTGCCAAAACATGGATTTTACCTTTCAACGATGAAATTAAAGGACTTTAGCCTTATTATTGTACTGTTTTTTACGATAAGTAGCTTTGCTCAAACACAAATAACAGGAACTGTGACCGATCAAAATGGTGAGAAATTGCCTTATGTAGAGGTTTTTACCAATGTTAGTACTCAAAAAGTATATACCAATAAACAAGGGGATTTTGCATTGACAGTGCCAAATCCCGGAGACTATACTCTTGTATTTTACAAAGAAGACTACGCTGCTTTGGATGAAACTTTTAGTGCCCCCACCACTGCTGTTAAAATTGTTCTTCAAAAAATGACCAATCTTTCAGAAGTAGTAATACAGAAAGAAAAAGATAAAGTTTTTGCCTTGCGCAAACTAAAAGATATTGAAGAAACCGCCATTTATGCCGGAAAAAAAACAGAAGTAGTCGTTCTGGATAAAATAATCGCAAATAAAGCGGCCAATAATCCTCGTCAGGTCTATGCGCAAGTAGTTGGTCTTACCATTAATGAAAGTTCAGATGGAGGTTTGCAATTAAGCATTGGTGGTCGTGGATTAAATCCAAATAGAACGGCGAACTTTAATACCCGTCAGAACGATTATGACATTAGCGCAGATGTTTTGGGCTATCCTGAAAGTTATTATGCAACACCGACCGAGGCTTTGCAGGAAATTCAGATTGTACGTGGTGCAGCCTCTTTGCAATACGGAACACAATTTGGAGGTCTGGTAAATTTTATCATGAAAAGTCCGAGTGAAAAACCAATTGAATTTGTTACCCGAAACACAATCGGGTCTTATGGTTTGTTTACCAATTTTACAAGTTTGAGTGGGACAACCGGAAAATTCAGCTATTATACCTTTTATAATTACAAACAAGGGAATGGTTTTAGGCCTAATTCAGATTTTGACAGTAAAAACTTTTTTGCCAATTTAAACTATCAGTTTACGGACAACACTTCTTTGCATTTTGACTATACTTATTTTACTTATCTGGCTCAACAAGCAGGTGGATTAACTGATAAAATGTTTGCCGAGGATCCTGTACAAAGTAACAGAGCCCGAAATTGGTTTGGAGTAAACTGGAACTTATTTGCCTTGCGTTTCAAACATCATTTTAAACATGATGCTGACTTCTCACTGCAATTATTTGGTTTAGATGCCAGTAGAAAAACAGTAGGATTCCGTCCGAATCGTGTTTCACAACCCGATAAAGAAGGAACTGTCCGTGATTTAATTAAAGGCGATTTTGTGAACTGGGGCGCAGAAGCAAGGTATCTTCAAAAATATGAGATCAGTGGCAACTCAAGTGCTTTTCTAATTGGAGCCAAATACTACCAGTCCAAAAATACCGGTATTCAAGGCCCGGGAAGCTCCGGCAGCGATGCTAATTTTAATCTGGCAACAGCTGAGTTTCCGCTTTATGGCAGCCAATCTGATTATCGTTTTCCAAATTTAAATTATTCCCTATTTGGAGAAAATATATTCCGAATCTCCCCTAGTTTTTCTATTACACCGGGATTTAGAATTGAAAAAATAAAAACACAAGCAATCGGATCGTATCGAAGAATAAATCTTGATCTTGCCGGGAATGTCCTTTTGGATGAAACCAAATATGAAGATAATGTCAAAAACAGGGATTTTGTTTTATTTGGTGTCGGTTTAAGTTATAAACCGAAGAACAGTATTGAATTCTATGGTAATCTATCACAAAACTATCGTTCTATTACCTTCAATGATATCAGAACAGTTAATGCGGGTCAGGTAATTTCTCCTAGTATTACTGACGAGAAAGGATATACTTCAGATATTGGTATTCGTGGTAAGTACAAAAACATACTTAATTTTGACTCCAGTATTTATGGTTTGTATTATAATGATAAAATTGGGGAATATCCTGCTGATGTAAATAATACATACCTTCGTGTTCGAGACAATATTGGAACCGCCTTTACTTATGGTTTTGAAACCATGACAGATTGGAATCTAGCCAATACATTCCTGAATGAGAATCCAAATTGGTCGTGGAATGTTTTTGCCAATGTAGCCGTGACAAATTCAAAATATCTGAAATCAGAAGTACCGGGAGTCAAAGGTAATTCGGTAGAATTTGTTCCTCTTTTTAATATTAAAAGCGGAAGTGGAATCGGATACAAAAATTTTAAATCCAGTGTACAGATCACTTATGTCACTTCACAGTATACAGATGCCTTAAATTTACCAACGGGAGAGAATAATATAGGTGACGGTATTTCAGGTGAGATACCAGCCTATTTCGTAGCCGATTTTTCAAGCTCTTACAAATGGAGAAACTGGAAACTGGAAGCAGGAGTTACAAATTTTACAGACAGTAAATATTTTACCCGTCGTGCCACAGGTTATCCGGGTCCCGGAATTATCCCATCAGATACGAGAACATTTTATACTACTTTAGAGTTTAGATTTTAATAGGTTCGACACAAAAAAGCATCCGCAAGATCAGTTTGATTTTGCGGATGCTTTTTTATATGTGAAATGTTATTTGTGAAATGTGAGATGTAACTCCGGAAAATGGCAAATTTTGGATAATTTGACTTTTACTTAGCGACTGCACTAGAATTTTATAGCGTTTCTTTTAATTAATTCAAGTTGTGAGTCTAAAAAGATAAAAAGTTACAGCCAAAAGCGAGAAATGTTGATTTTTTAGTTAATTTAAATCAATTGCCTCCAATTTTAATTGGAGGAAAAGAATAGATCAATAAAAAAGAGGTTTTAGCCAAATTCTTTGAAAATTCGGCTAAAACCTTTGTCTCTTTCTGAATAAACAATCTCCATTTAAAACTGGAGGCAATTCAAAAAAAAAATACATTATTTACATTCGGATTAAAAGAAAATAAAGCGATTAACTAGCAAATGGAATTAATGACTTATTTAAGACTATTTTTTTTTTATTCAATAAGCAACTGAATTGATTATTTTATTAGCCATAGACGAAGAATTAGTTACTACAAAAAGAAATTTCACATTTCACATATAACATTTCACATATAACATCTCACTTCTTCACATCAGTATTACAATGAATTAATAAAGCTGAGAAGGTTTTCTCTTTCTGTTGCACTCAATTTCTTATACTTCTCTTTGGCCTTTTGCCCTTCTCCACCGTGCCATAGAATAGCTTCTTCTACATTTTTGGCTCTTCCGTCATGCAAGAGGTTAGTGTGTCCGTTTACTATTTTAATCAATCCGATTCCCCATAATGGCGGAGTTCTCCATTCTGATCCTGAAGCTTTAAAATCTGTAGCATTATCTGCTAAACCAGCTCCCATATCATGCAATAACAGGTCGGTATATGGTCGGATGGTCTGATTGCGCAAAATGGTTATTGGATGCGTGGTTCCGGTCTGAATTTTCGGAATGTGACAACTCGTACATCCAATAGTTTCAAAAGTTTTCTTGCCTTTTAATACGTTTTGATCGGTATAATTCCTTCTTGCCGGAACCGCTAAAGTACTGGAATAAAAAGCCATTCTGTCTAAATTACTGTCTGTGATTTCGGGAGTTCCACCGTTTGGTATCGTTGTTAAATCAACTCCTTTCGGCCCACTTTCGTTAGGAAATAGGCCCGAAGTAATTCCCATATCTCCCGATAAAGCAGCAGCAACCTGTTGTTTTACATTGGGCTGATTGGCTTTCCATCCAAAGCGACCTAGCTTAGTTGAATTGCTTACAACATCGTGTACATAGTTGGGTTTGCCCGAGATTCCGTCTCCATTGCTATCATTTTCATCAGCAAAACCTATAACTGTACTTTCAGAAATGGCTTCAAGCAATCCGAGACCAATTATCTGATTGGCGATTCTCGGTGAGATCTGTACAGCAGCCAATGGACCATATCCTAAATTAGTAATAGTGTACAACGGTTTTTGTAAAGTAACTACCGTACCATCATCAAAAGTTTCTTTTATGGGCTGATAACTAATTGTAAACTGTCCTTCTACTGTCTGCCCTAGAATAGCATGATCCTGTAATTGCGAACCGTAAACCGGATCAGGAAAACCAAGTCCGTTAGCATCTTGCCCCACAACTGAAAGACGAAAAAGCAATCCGGCTCTATCCTCTCCATCAAACAATGGTGGCCTGCCTCGTCCGTCTTTAAAATGACAACTTGAACAGGAATGTGCATTAAAAAAAGGACCTAAACCATCTCTGGCTGTAGTAGAGGAAGGTGCTGTAACCCAGCTTTGTCTGAAAAAGGAATTTCCGACACCAAAATCTGTTTGCTGATCAAAGGTAAGCGTTGGCATAAAAAAGCCAAAAGCCTCCTCACTGGTGTTAAAAACGGTTCCGACACCACCCGACAATTGCTCTCCTTCTTCTGCTGTTAAAGGAATGTAACTTTCTTCATCATCATTGTTATTATCACTACAACTGTGGAGTATAACACACACAATAACAAACCAATAAACTCTTAAATTCTTCATCTTATTTACAAAAAAGTGTTCTACAAAGGAACACTTTTTGTTTTAATTAATCCTTAAAATTGATTATCCGTTAACGATTACACCAATTTTTGCGGCTCCTGCCAATAAATTACTACCTAAATTTTGTAGTTGCTGAGCAGCAGTTTTTACTTTTGCTCCTTCTACTGATGTTGGTCCACCTGAAATCGCTAAATCAAACGGGATCTGAATAGCTCCTACTTTTGTAACTGATGCTGTTATCGAAGCTGCAGTATCATCATAAACCTTAGTATCTGTCTGTTTAACCAAATCTTCTAATGAAGGTCCGTCAATAGCTCCGTATTTGCCTAGGTATACATTGATAACACCTTGTGTGTTTAAAGCAATATCTCTGTGTGTATTATCGCTAAAACAAGAATGTTCGTCTTCCTGACTTGCATTTTCAACAGCAACAATCATACGCTCTACAGGCAATTCGGCACTAACCAGTGTAGTAATCCCCAAGTAGATATTTTTGATTGCATCATTTTCCGGCAAAGCCAAAAATTTAGTTCTGTAAACACCTCCTACTTTCCATTGTTGTACTAAATAATCCAGATTATCTGTTAATAGATCAGCACAAAATTTTAAATAATCAGCTCTACGGCCTTGATTTGTTGCTGTACCTCCGGCACCACTAATATAATCTGTGTAAGGTCTCTGTCCTGGTAAATTTGCAGAAGGAGCAGTTAAATCTTGCCCCCATAATAGGAATTCTATCGCATGGTATCCTACACTTACATTTAATTCGTCTTCATCTAAAGCATTTTCATCAGCAAGAATCTTTTTAGATAAAACCGGAAAATCAGTTGTATTGTTTATAATTCCGGAAGTCGGAGCTCCATCTACATAATCAATAAAATTTTCGTCTAATGGCCATGAATTCAAAAGTCCTTCCGGTCCGTTATCATCCCCGTCAATTGGTCCGTTTGCAAAACGAAAAGCTTCTGTAGTCCCGTAGCTTTCTCTTGATGTTTTCCATGCTTCCTTTGCTGCCGTAAAATTCGCAGCTGTCGGAGTAGCTGTAAAAGTTGTAATGGCAGTTTCTAAAAGTACAGCATCATCATATGCTTTTTTATAGTTTGCATATGCAATATCCGCATAATTTGCAATCACTTGCTTCTTGGTTACTGCAGGCGGATTATTAGTTGTATCTTCATTCTTATCATCATTACTGCTACAGGCAAAAAAAGTCAATCCGGCCATTAAACCTAAAGCGACTTTAGGATATACATTTTTCATATATTTTTATTTAGAATAGTTAAAATTAAGCAAATGTAAAAATAATTTTTATATAAAGACGAGTGACCGAAACTTTCTTAAGATATGCTTAATATCAAAGATTTAAGAGAGAAACCAGTCTAGGGTAAAAATTCCAAAGTTTAAAATCTAAATGTCACCCTGAGCGAAGTCGAGGGGCAAAATCTACACTCTACAATCTACACTCTACAATCTAAAATTACATCACGATTCCATAAAATCAATATATTCTGCTTTAAACATACTGTCAAAAAAAGTACTCATGTTTTCAGCGCTTCCGTGTAAGGTCCAGGTCAGATGTATTTTTTCGCCATCGCGAACTTGTCGTACCAATTTGTATTTAATTTTGAGCCTTTTCATCTCTTGCTCACAAAGCATAACGGCATTCGACTCTCTATGGCTGCGGATATAAAAACTTCGGGACTGATTAAGACGGTCAATTCGCTTTTGCAAAGAAGGCAATACAGCCAATATAAATAGAATAGACAAACTTGCGCAGGCTGAGGCAAAATAATAACCTGCTCCTATTCCCATACCTACTGCAGCCACTGTCCAAATAGTGGCAGCGGTTGTAATACCGCTAATGCGATTGTTACCGCGAAAGATGACTCCCGCACCTAAAAACCCGATACCGGTTACAATATTTGATGCGATACGATCCGGATTTCCTGCCCCACCAACTGCAATTGACATAATGGTAAAAAAACAGGCTCCGAACGAAATCATAATGGTGGTACGGAATCCGGCTACTTTACCTCGATATTCGCGTTCTGCGCCTACGAGTCCACCCCAAAGCAGCGCAAGAAAAAAACGTATTAAAATCTCAGTATCTAGACTCATTCTTTTTTCTTTTTAGTGGTGTGAATAAATTATTTCGTTGTGTGAAAACTGGGCGTTTTTTTTAACGCGGATGACGCGGGTTTACTTCGTAAATACGCGGGTAGAAACGGATTTTTTTTATTTTTTATTTGAATTGGAGATACTAACCTTGTACTAGTCATTTTGAAGCGGAACTAGCTTAGATTTATTTAGTTGTTGATCATTGGGTCCAGAGCAGTGTCTTTATTGCGTAAGTCTAAGCCTCCTTCGTATACTGATTTTAGGTTGCACAGATAAAAGTGCCAACCATTGGAACAACCTAATCTTAAAAACTTTTTGGAGTTGTCATCAATTGGAATGTTGTGCTGTTTTAATTCAACTATCGTATAATCATTTAATTCGCTTAACTTGACGTCTACCAAACATGTTCCTTCGAAGGTAAATTGCAATTGATCTTTTCCATTCGCTGACTTTACAGTTCCTGTCATGCTGTCATCATAAAGATACCACAGCCAATTGTACGTATTACCTTCAGTTCCATTTCTGTTTTTTTCTAATGCCTCATTAGCTTCGTTGAAAAAATCAGCCTCTTTGAGAAACCATTTTTCCAATTCACCCGACTTTGTCCAGGCATCATAGATAGTCGCCAGATCAGCTTTTATAGCGATTCTTTTTGTAAATGAAGTCCAATCAAAATTTTCCATATTCAACAAAAGTGTTAGTTGACTTTATATCCTATAAATTTACATTGCATGTTGTATAAAATTAAGTCTTTTTTTTGATATTCAATAAAAGTGGGCACATAGAATTTAGCTCCATAACTAAATAACAGACAAACATTTAGCATTGACATGTTTCATAAGTAATTTAAGTTTATCGCTGAAACGATTTTACTTTTACCTGTCAATGATGCACATATACAATCAATCAATTTCTTCAAAAACGGTAATTATTAATCAACTAACATTATTAGTTTCTTCCCTTTTGTTTGATTGTTTTCCATTAGTTGATGTGCAGTTTGTACGGTCTCTACACTTAGATTTCCCACTATATTTATTGCTGTCGGACTAATATCATTGTCTGCGATTTTATCAAAAAGAGTTTTTAAAGTATGTCCGTAATATTCAAACTTTTCCGGGCCGCTTTTTAAAGCTGGAGCATAGTTGGCAATGTTAATGATTGTTGTTGCTTTGTCAAACAATAGTTCTTTAGCATTTTCTGTAGTAAGGAAAGTTACATCGATATAAGTTCCAAAAACTGCAACAAGTTCTGCACATACTTCAGACATTTTTCCTCCAACCAAATCTATTACATATTCAAAATATTCATTTTCGATTCTAGCTTTTAATGTTGTGATAACATCTTCTTTTTTATAATCAATGATGGCATTTTCTTTCAGTCCAATATGTATTAAATGATCAAAACTTTCCTTGTTTCCTGAGGTGGTGTAAATATTTTTATTTCCGTTTGCTAATAGCAGTTTAATAAGAATTGTTCCCACTCCTCCTGCTCCACCTGCGATAAAAATTGGTTTCTCCTGTGGTATCGAAACTCTGTTGAAACATTGCAGAGCAGTCATTCCAACCATAGGTATTGCAGCAGCTTCTTCTAAACTGATGCCAATAGGATTTTTGGCAATTAATTTACCGGGAACGCTTATAAATTCTGTATAGGTTCCGCTTGAGGCTAAACTTCCTACATAAGCCGATACTTCATCTCCAATCTGAAATGAATTTACATTTTTACCCAATTGTACAATTACTCCCGACAGTTCGCGCCCTAAAATTGGTGATTTCAACAACTTGCTTTCAGTACCGCCTTGTCGCATTTGATAATCAATAGGATTGAAAGCTACTGCTCTGATTCTGATGAGCACTTCATCTTCTTTGATTTGGGGTTGTTCGATTTCCTTAAGTTCAAAATTTTCAACTCCGCCAGTTTTCTTTAATAGGATTGCATTCAATTTGTAGTCATTTTAAAATTATCATTAAATAAGAAATCAGATCATTAGTATTCTGAATGATACTGTACACACTATAAAAATCCCTCACAACGTTGCATAAAGCCAAATCTTTAAAAAGTTTGGCTAAAGTCATTCATTATTTTTTAATTCTTGTCCTCCAATTAAAATTGGAGGCAATTGATTTAAAGAAATTTAAAAAAGAGATCTTACAATTTCCAAATATTCGGAAAACAAATTTACTGAACCACTGCTTTGTTTTTTGCTCTTTTCAAACTAGCAACTTGAATTAATTACTAAAAATAAATATTATTCTTAGATGAAGTAGCTGTAATTAAAAACAAAAAACCATTTCAGAATAAAATCCTGAAATGGTTTTTGTTATCATAAAGATGTGTTTCTTAGTTTACACGCTTTACAGAAAGCTTATCTAAACAGAAATACGCTGCAGTATTCATTCCATAGGTAGCATGAGAATCTGTTGAAGCCATTTGGAAAACAAGATATTTCACATTTCCTAAGCTTTGAAGATCTGTTGTATTTACATTGATCCAACCAGTTGGCATCACTAATGATCCTCCGGTATAATTGGCTAATGAATGTACGATTGGGCTTGAAATCACTCCACTTGCGTTAACTCCATAAATTAACAATTCAAAATGATCACCAGAAACAAAAGCTCTTGCAAAACCATCTCCATAAAGACAACCATAATATGGCCATGGGTGCATGTTGATTTTTAAACCTTTAACTTGATAAGTTGCTGTATTTCCAATTTTAATCCAGTTAGAGAAACTAGCTTCGCTAAAAGTTGTACCTGCCGGATTCTTAGGATCTGTATAACTAGACCAGTATGCCAGGATAAAAGGATCTCCTGTTGTACCCGGAGTTCCGGCAGCAATTGTAGAGGCTGTACCGGAACCGCTTCCTGCCATAGTTCCCCATTGATTGGCTACCCAACCATTTGATCCTCCTGAACCTGCTCCAGATCCAAAATTGGTAATGTTATTTACATTTGATACGATAAAACCATCCCAGTAATTGTACCCTGATGACACCGCAGTGTGCGCAAATGTAAAAATGTCTACATTAAGTTTCGTGTTTGATACGTAGGTATTCTCCCAATATTTACCACCACTTGTTGTTGTACCGTTGGTCAATAAAGCACTTGTAAGATTAAGAGTTGTTGTGGTTCCTATTGCAGGATCTGTTACCGCTTTCTTTGCAGTTGAACTTGTATTGTATTTTACAGCATTTGTGCTGTCATTAATTAAGGTATCCTCTTCGTTGTTACAAGAAGAAAGCCCTAAAAGCAATCCTACGGTCAAAAAATAAACTACTTTTTTCATTGTTTATAAAAATTAAGGTTAATATTCGTGGTTAATTGTTTGAAAGCCTCTTAATATGAGGCTTTTATTATTTAATTCAAGTTGCTGAATGCTTACTTTATTTACTTGTAATTCAAATGCAATTAATGTTGGTTTAGTTAATGGCAACTTGATAAAGGCACAAAGGTTTTACCTGAACCTTCAAAGAGTTTGGCTAAAGCCATTTATCACTAATCAATTCTTTATCTCCAGTTAAAACTGGAGGCAATTGATTTACTACTTTTCACATCTTGCATTTCACATCTTACATCTTACATCTTACATTTCACAACTAGCAACATAAATTATTTGCTTGTTGTAAAGTTCAAATCTTCTGCCTCTTTAAAAGAATTGGTCAGCAAATCTAAAGCTCCGATTTCTACTAATGTTGGTACATACACTTTTACAAAATCGATTCCAGGTAAGTGTACTTTATTTCCATTACTGTCAACAGCCCAGCTGATATCGATTGAAGGATCTTTAATACCACCGTAGCCCCATTCAAAAGTGCCAACGTTAAATGTTTTACCTGAACCGTCACTTACATCTTTTACAGGTAGTGCTACTTTTGTTCCTTTCACTGTATACGAGTCGCCCATCCATTGCGGATAGTAATTGTTATATTCCCATCTTGCTGTTTTTGTGATAGTACCCGTTGCATTTTTATTGTCACTCCATTTAAGATATTCTTTATCAAACTGCCAATCTAAATTGCCTGCAACCGGTGCTTTTTCGGGATTAGGTTTGTGATAGGTAACGGCGTAATTTTTTACTGTTGAAGACTTGTTGTATTCGCTTCCGGCAATTTCATACCATTCATTTTCATCTGCAATTCCATTTTTGTTTGCGTCGTAGGCTACGTATACACTTACGGGAGTGAATTTCAGAGTTGAACTGCTGTTCATCTGAATCTTGAAATCACGTTTGCCATAGTTATTTATGACAGTATGGTCAAAACCTACAGTAATATAACCTCCAAAAGTACCTAGCGGAATTTCAGATTCTTCCTTAAGTTCTTCACGTACTCTTTCCAGTACTTCTGCTTTTGTTGTAAACTCATAGTTATCCATGCTGTAATTAGGAGAAGGCAAATAATCTATAAGGGTCAATGCTTTAGAAGTATATGTTTTGCCCGTTTCTGAAACTGTAACTTTGGTTGAAGCCTGTTTAGTAACTTTGCCCACCGTTACAGTCAAATCAACCGTATAACTGTCTGCCAAAGGAGCAATAAAAAGAAGGTTTTTTGTATCGCCAACAACTAAATCTTTAGTGACACCGGCTTTATCTGTTACTTTTAATGTCCATTTATATTGTGGAGTTAGCCCGTTGCTGTTTTCAATTGTAACTTCGGGATTTACCTCCACTGCTTTGTATCTCTCTGTGGTATAATCTGCTTTTAAGCTTAGTTTGATTGTAGGATCCTGAACCGGTTTTGGTTCTGAAGTTACAGGATCTGATTTTGGATCGTCGTTACTACAGCTGCAAAAGGCACTGAAAACCAACACATACAAACTATATTTTATATACTTTTTCATATCCTTATTCTTTTGCTTTTTCTTTTACTTTCTTTAAATTGTATTTTTTTAACAGGTGTAGATCGCCTGCTCCCGAGAATTTAGTCGCCATAGAAGACTGTTGAATGCATAACCCCATTGGCTCGCTCACACAGTTTACTACTTTTATAAAATCTATACCAGGAAGATTTACTTTGTTTCCTTTTTTATCTACTGCCCAATCAATGTCAATATCCGGATTTACTGCATTTACATATCCCCATTCAGGAACTGTGAAATCCCATAAAGTAGTTTGTGTAGGACGTACAGGCTTAAAATCAACATTTAATTTAGTTCCTTCAAAAACAGTTGTACCCTCTGCAATCCAGCTTGGATAATATTCTTTTTTAGTTTTTGCTCTTGGCAGGTAGTACGAATCGTTCTGGTTATTTTCGCATAATAAATGTTCACGATCTAAAAAAGGATCATTCGCGCCACTTACTACTACAGGTTTTCCTGCTGCGGGTCTATGATACGTTATTTTAAAATTCTTGATGGTATTTTCTTTAGCATGGTTACTTCCTATGATTTCAAACCATTCGTCCTCATCCGGTTTACCGTTTTTGTTGGTATCATAAGCAACATAAATAAGCCCGGGTGCCGGTGGATTTCCTTTATCGGTCAGCACCCCGCCATAGACTCTAAAATCTTTTTGTCCCGAAACATTTACAACTGTATGATCAAATCCCACTACAATTGATCCTCCAAATCCGCCCAGGTCTATTTGATAACCGACATTGGTTTCATTTATTCTTCCTAATGCAATTCGCATTACATCTGTTTTAGAGAAACCGACTGTGTACAGATCATTTGCAAACATGCCCGGTGCCGGATTAAAATCATAAATAGCAGTTATATAAGGATTGTAATTTTTGACTTCATTACTTACAGTAACAATCGTTTTTTTGCTTCCTTTTTTATCTCCTTCCTTAACGTTTACCGTAAATTCATAAGCACCTGCGTATACTGCAATAAATCTTAGGTCCTTAGCATTTCCAACAATCGAATCTGTTTTTTGGTTCACAGGATTTTTTGTCATTACCCACTCATAAGTTGGAGCATTTCCTTTCGCAGAAGCGCTAATATTTAACACATTAAACGCAGCTACCTCGTACTTTTCCTGAAGTGTAATAGCTATCGGGTTTATAACCTCTGCTTCAGCTTTGTCATTATCATTGCTACATCCTATGCATAGGAATGCAAAGGCAAGTAATAATAAATGGCTACCATTTTTTTTCATAATTTCTGATATAATAATTTTGGTTTATACTTTTTAATTAAGGTCTGGTCGGGATATTCTCTCCTAAAAGATGCAAATCTGAGGCACCCATTAATTCAGTAGAAGTCTCCCCTAACCATCCTGCCTGCTGATTAAGACCATTGTAAACTTTGACGAAATCAATTCCGGGAAGCTGAAACTTATTTCCGTTTTTATCAATCGTCCAATCAATGTCTATTCCCGAATCATTATCATTATTTGGCGCATTATCTGCATAACCGTATAAAAAGGCGTATTGAACAAAATAATTTCCTTTACCACTTTCGTCAACGGCGTTATCCGGCAATCTTGTCCCTTTGAAAGTGATTGACTCCTGATTTCTTAGCCATTTTGGCCAATAATCTAAAGAATGATTGTGAGCATTGTTTTGCACGAGATAACCACTTTTTCCTTGATTGTCTTTCCATAATATATATTCCATGTCCACAAAACCTACCGTTCCTGTAGTACCGCCCGGTACAGGTATTTTGTTTGGATCTGGTCTGTAATAGGTGATTTCGTAATTGTGAATCGTCTTTTTCATTTTGTGGCCTGCTCCTTCTATTTCGTACCATTCATCATCAGGCAATCCGTTTTTATTTTTATCGTAAGAAACCATTATGACTCCGGCTTCACTGCTTCCGCCACGCATCGTAACATCCGGATTTGGATTAGCATCTGCCCAGAAGGCATTCCCTAATATTCTAAAGTCACGTTTGCCTTTTACATTTACAATAGTATGATCAAACCCAAAAACAATGTAACCACCGAATGCGCCAAGTGAGAGCAGATCTCCGTTTTTCTTCGCCAGATAACTGTTGGCTCTGCCTAAAATCTTTTCAAAAGTATCTCCGTCATTGGCAGCCGGCAAATCGTTTATAAACTGGCCCGGAGCGGGTTTAAAATCAAATACTTTGGCTATGTAAGTTTTAAGTTCTTTGATTTCTTTACTGACCTTTACCATGATTTTTTGAGTCTGTACGATTCCTTTGTCCGTTATACTTACTGTTAATTCATAAAGACCAACTTCCGTTGCTGCAAACAAAGCTTCTTTGGCTGTACTATTGGCTAAAGCATAATTTTCTGATGGGGCGTTTGTAACACTCCAGCTATAAGTAGCTTCTGCACTAACACTTCCTTTTGATGTTACCGCAACTATCGCTGCTCTTTGCACTGTATATGCTGTATCTTCTTGTCCTCCATTCCCATTCTCGCCATTTTCGTCGCTCCCGGAGCAATTTATAAGCAACAGTATTGCCGGTAAAAGCAATAGCAATCGGAATTGTTTTAAATCTATTTTATACATAATTTATTGGTTTAGTTTTTTAATATAAAAGCAATATGTGCCGGAATGTTTCCTGCAGTGGTTTTCCATTTTAGTTTGCCCTCCGGTGTAAAACAGTAGATATATCCTGTCACCACATAATTCTGAGCGTCGGAAATGTATATTTCTTTGGTTTCGGGATTTACCTGAATTCCGTAAGGAATCATAATCTTTTTATCTGTTCCGTCTGTGATGATCTTGTCGCTGATTATCTTTTTGGTTCTGGTATCTAATACTCCGTAAGTTACTTTGTTGCTATTGGTGAGATAACTCCATGATACGCTATAGAAATAGAGCAAATCGTCTACGATGCACATTCCTGAAACCGGAATATCCAATTGCATTTTTTTCTCATCTGTTTTGGTATCTATGACAAAAAGATTTGATGGTGTATTGTAATAATCGCCTCGGGAACTCACATAAATATCGCCTCGATTGTCTATTTGCATACTCGAAAGGTTTATGCCTACGTCTATTTTCTTTATTTCGGTAAACGTTTCAAGATCAATTACAGACACAGTTCTGTCGTAATTAGGTACGCGATAGCCACCTGAATTGGCAACATACAACTTACCGTTGTGTACCACCATTTGCTCAGGCTGATACCCCACCTTTACTTTTCTTTTTATTTCTAATGTGGTAGTATCAATCTCGGCTACAAATCCAATCTCGGCATTAGGATCAATAGCTACAGGGCCCGAATAAGAACTCACATAAGCTTTATTTTTATAAAAAGCCATATAACGGCAATTGGGTACATCGATTTTTTTGATGCGTTTTGCGGTCCATTTTTCTATAACTTCGATTTTATTCGAGCAGTTTATCACGGCATAAACTTTATTACCGTATATCTTTATGTCATTTCCAACGTCTCCCAATTCTTTTACAACAGTAGGATTTCGCTCGGAATAAATATCGGTTGTATAATTTCCTGTCCTATAGTTAAAGACATCTATACTTGCCCGGTTCATTCCCATATTTCCTTCATTAAGCAGATAAAAACCTTCTATTTTGCCATCATTTCTTGGTGCAGCAACATTTTTATCTGAGGATAAAAAAATGGTTTCGTCTTCTCTGCAGGAAGTAAAAGCAAGAGAAATAAATAAACCTAGTACTACTTTGGTGAGGATTTGTTTCATAGCGCAATACTTATTATAAATTTAAACGTGCGTCCCGGCATAGGATAATTGTAGATCACTTCATACTGCTGATTGAAAGCATTGTTAACTTCTACGGTTCCTTTTATTTGGTAATTTTTAACTTTGAAAGATTTCTGCACTGCTAAATCGTGAGTATACCAAGGTTGTACCTCATTGACTTTTATGTTGTTTACATTTCCGTTAAAACGTTTTCCTACATAAACATAACTGTAGTTAAAATTCCATGATTCGTAATTTACGTTTAGTATTCCCGATCCGCTGTGCCAAGGAGTGTAGGGTATCTGATCTCCGTAAGATGAGATCTCTAAACCGGCAAATTTGGTATAATCTCTGCTCTCAGAATACGTGTAGGTCAGATTAGCAACTAAACTTAATTTATTAAAATGCGTGCCCATATTAAGTACAGACTCAATTCCTTTGCCTTTAACCTGTCCGATATTGGTCATCATCCAACGGAATAAATTTCCGGTAGGTGCTGCAACAATTTTGTCTTTGGTATTGGTGTAGTAGCCGTCAACCTGGATCGAAAAGGTGTCAAAAAAACCTTTTCCCACTGGTAACTTATAGGTAAAACCAAGATCATACTGATTCATATACTCGGGTCTTAAAGTACTTGAACCGACCATGGTGTAATACAAATCATTAAAAGTCGGCATTCGAAAAATGCGTTTAGCAAATGCTCTTAGATTAAAATCATGGTCTTTAAATGGAGTGTAACCCAAAAATAACGCGGGTGTAAATTCTGTTTTGTCCGGAGCTTTTGCGTTGTAACGTACCTCCTCCTGTACATGCGTGCCTACTACGCTCCCCAAAACTTTAAGCCCTCCAAGTCGGTACGAACTGGCGAGAGAAAATAAGGCGGTATAACGTTGCGGATAAGAAAATAAGGTTTGTATCCCCTTTCTTGTGGCGTTTAACCTGTTGTATTGCAAATCTGTAGACAACGAAACGTCCCATGTTGGTGTTATGCTATACATGTTAACAGCCGAAAAGTATATTTCCTGTTGGTAGTAACTATCATCAGATTGAGCACCTTCGGTAACAATTTCTCCTAGTATACTGGTTGTATCTCTGGCGACATAATGCGTAAAATCGTAAGCGTATTTTGCTCTTGCCTGAAATTTGTATTTCTCGGATACTTCTTTAACTAAAAAAGCCTGAGCAAAGAAATTCTTATCGTACTGCCTGAAACCGTCCTTAAACTTATTTGCTACAATAGCGCCGGGGGCTCCCCTCTCTGAATCATAATAATATACTTTGGCATCCCAGGAACCGTTATTGATCTTTCCGTAAAGACCTGATTCCAGTCTGAAGGCTTCAATATCACTATTTCGTCTGACAGCTGTAGTATCGTAAGCTAAAGTACCGTCCTGATTGTTTCTTTTGTATCTGTATTTATACTCTCCGTTGGACTTAATATATTCAGAACTTACACTCAAACTTACCTTGTCGCTCAACTTCTGTTCCCATCTGAATGACGGATCATTGTAGTTGATCGACATCGTTTTGTAACGTACTAAGACATTTGTTTTTTTTGATCCTTCAAAAACAGGTCTTTTGGTTCTTAAATAAATGGTAGAGGCTGCGGCAAAGTCTTTTGCTGATTGAAATATTTCGCTTTTTTGTCCATTGTACATGGTCAGCGATTCCATATCATCTAACGAATATTTTCCTAAATCAGTAACTCCGTTTTGTGCATTGCCTAATTGAATTCCATCATAAAAAACACCGACATGATGTGTTCCCATATTACGTACATCAACCGTTTTGAGGCCTCCAAGTCCGCCATAATCTTTGATTTGAGTTCCTGCAAAATACCGCAATGCATCGGCAACGTTATGACTTGCCAGATTTTCGAGTAATTTTCCCGAAAGTGTTTGTACGGGAATTACCTCCTGATAAGGTTTTGATTTTAGGACTACTTCCTTTAAAACCCTTAAACTGTCTTTCTTTACCTGAGCTTGAAGTAAAAAAGGAACCGATACTATAAAAAAGAATAAAAGCGTTTTTTTGGTATTATGCATCACTGATTTTATTAAAATAAACTTTCAGAGATGTAAACAATAAGAAGCAATAAGACATATTCCGGCTATAAAAATAGCAGGGAATATTCTTGTTCTTCAACTTTATACCACGAAAGTCTTAAACTATGTGATTATGGCAGGTCTCCTGACTTATTCCATCTTTAAAACAACCTTCCCATTCGCACAGCAAACAGTGGCATTAGTAACGTTTAAAGACTTATATAGAACTTACAGTAGCGGGTCTGCTCAGGATTTACACCTGATTCCCTTTTAACTATTCTCCAAAAAAACTTCGAAAAACAGACCAAAATCTGCGGCAAATATACAATTATCTTTATAATATTAAGAACTATTTAATACAATTGCTCTTACTCTAATAAAATAAAAGTATATTGTGATAAAAAAACTTGCCGCTAATTGCACGAATTTCCACGAATTGAATTTAAAAACTTAGCAATAATCTGTTTAATTCCTTAATCTGTGGCTAAAAAAGGTTGCCACAGATTTCACAGATTTAAAGGATTTTTTCTTTTGATTTATTAATACTATTGAATAATTAGATTCAGGTTAGCTTCTAGTAGAATCGAACAAAAACAAAAAAGCCGGAAATTTTAGTTTCCGGCTTTTAAATTTTTAGATTTTCAATTATTGAAATTTGGAATTTCAAATTTCAAATAATTGGAATTTAGTATTTAACTCCTTTTATCTGGTCTGATAATCATTCTCAAAGACTGATCTCTGGCAAAATAAGCTACCATCCAGTTCCAGAATGTGTTTAGCCTGTTTCGGTATGTGATAAGAGATATTAAATGTATAAACAACCAAATGATCCACGCAAGGAAACCTTTGAAATGCCATTTTGGACTTGGCAAATCTACCACAGCTTTCTTCTTTCCTATAATCGCCATAGAACCTTTGTCTTTGTAACCAAAAGCCTTAAGTGGTTTATTGTGAACCATTGCTTTAAAGTTTTTGGCTAAATTCAGTCCTTGTTGAATGGCTACCTGAGCCACTTGCGGGTGTCCGTCAGGAAAGTTTTTATCTCCTGCTAAAATAGCGGTATCGCCTATTGCATATACGTTTTCAAGACCATTGACTTTATTGTATTGATCTGTAGCCATACGCCTGCCTCGACCGTAACTTTCTTTTGGAATCCCTTCAAAAAGTTTGGCAGAAACACCGGCCGCCCAAATTAGATTTTTAGTCTGGATGGTTTCTCCGTTTTCAAAATGTACGGTGTCGTTAATATAATCAGTAACACGGCTGTTTAGTTTCACTACAACTCCCAGCTTAGTCAGAGCGTCTAACGTATCGTTTTGAGAGGCTACGCTCATTGGAGCGAGCAAAGCATCTCCACCGTCTACTAAGTACACATTACTGGCAGAGGTCTCTAATTCCGGATATTCTTTGAGCAGAATGCTTTTGCGCATTTCAGCAAACATTCCTGAAACTTCAACTCCTGTAGGTCCGCCACCGGCTACTACAATAGTCAGCAATTTTCGACGTTTTCTAATATCTTTGGTTATGGCTGCTTTCTCGAGGTTTTTAAGCAGCGTATTTCGCATCTCGATGGCATCATTTAAGGTTTTCATCGGAATCGCGTTTTTCATCACGTTTTCCATGCCAAAATAGCTTGTTTCGGCGCCTGTGGCAAAAACCAGATAATCGTAGCTCAATTCGCCATTGTTTAAGATTACCTTATTCTCGCCGGGAACTACAGAAACCAGTTCTCCTAAACGAAACTGAAGATTCTTTTTGCCTGCAAAAAATTTTCTATAGGGGTAACTTATACTGGACGGTTCTAAAAAAGCCGTTGCAACCTGATATATAAGTGGTGGAAAAAAATTGTAATTGTTCTTATCTACAAGTGTCACTTGAATTTGAGGTTGATTTACAAGTTCCTTTGCGAGATTTATACCTGCAAACCCACCTCCAATAATAACTATTCTCATATATATTGTTTTACGAATAAGATTATTTTCTTTTAAAAATCACCTTAAAAGTACAACATAATTAAGCAGCTACAAAGTCAACCTATCTTACTTTTTGAATTTTTTAACAGGTTTTTCAACTACATCGATTTTGTTCTGCAAAACATAATTGGCCAGCAATTTTTCGATTAGTTCATCTTTAGTCAAATGATGAAAAACAGTCTTTACTTTTGTTTTTAATTCAGCCGAAAGATCGTGATTAGGCTTTGTTTTGAAAATTTGTTTTGCCCATAACAGCGTATTGTTTTCTTCTAAACTTACAGCTGTCGGTTTTTTAAATTCAGTGAATTTTAAATCTAATTCTCTTTCAAAATCGGCAATTTCTATCACTTCCTCCTCTTGTAAAACCGTTAAAGAAAGCCCCTTTGCTCCTGCTCTCGCTGTTCTTCCGCTTCTGTGAACATAGGCTTCGTAAGTATCCGGTAAATGATAGTTAACAACATACGAAATCTCTTTCACATCTATTCCTCTGGCAGCCAAATCTGTAGCAACCAGAATATTAATATGGCCTTCACGAAATTGCTCCATAATTCTGTCACGAATTCCTTGTGACAAGCTACCGTGAAGCGCTCCCGAAGAAAAACGATTGATAGCGAGATTTTTAGCCAGTTTGTTTACTGCTGCCTTGGTTTTACAGAAAATAATTCCGCGTTCTCCTTCTTTAGAATTTAAAAAATGCATCAGCACATCCAATTTTTCAATCGGATCAACCACTATGTATTCGTGATCAATTCCCTGGTTACCAATGGTCTCCATGCTGGCGCTAATCTGAACTACATTTTTATTTAAATAGTTCTGTACTAATTGTTTTATTGTTCCCGGTAAAGTAGCCGAAAATAATAAGGTACGGTGCTTTTTAGGCAATTCAGCAATGATTTCATCTAAGCTTTCTTTAAGAATAGAAACCATTTCATCTGCTTCATCTAAAACCAAATACTGTGTTTGTTTTAAATCAACAGCTTTGCGTTGAATCAGGTCAATTAAACGTCCCGGAGTTGCTACGATAATGTGTGTAGGCTGCGAAAGACGTTCGATTTGTGGTTTTATTGGAATTCCACCGCAGGTAGCTGCAACAGAAAGATTTGGAATATGTTTTCCAAAGTCTTCTAAATTCTTAAAAATCTGATGTCCAAGTTCTCTTGTGGGTACCAAAATAACAGCCTGAACAATTGGAGACGCTGCATCAATCAATTGTAGCAATGGCAAGCCAAAAGCTGCCGTTTTTCCTGTTCCGGTTTTAGCTAAACCAACCAAATCATGAGTTTCAGCCAAAAGAAGCGGAATTGTCTTTTGCTGAATTTCTGTTGGTTCAACAATACTCAATTCACCTAATGCTTTTAATAAGGGTGCTGAAATTCCTAATTCTGAGAATGATTTAGACATATCTTTTATTTTAGATTTTAATCCCGATAATAATCGTGATTGATTTTATATTTTTTACTGAGTTTAAAATAAAATTTTGAAACTCTTTTAAATTATGAACCATTAAGGTTCTTAGTTTCATTAAGTTTTGAGCTTAATTTCTAAGTGCCTTAATGGTTTATTTTTCTGTTGCTTATGAAGCTTAAAGCTCTCGCGTTGCGCTTCGACTTCGCTCAGCGGGACAAACCCGGAACTTTAAAGTGTGAGATGTTAAATGTGAAATGTAAGATGTAAAACGTAAGTCTTTATAACAATTTACATTTCACATTTCACAACTTACATCTTACATCTTACATTCCCCTATTCTCAATCCGGCTCGTTCATGATTTTCTCACGGTATTTTTTACCGATTAACAAAACCATTTTTTGCTTGTAATCGTCTACCAGCCATTCGCGGTAATTCTTACTACATTGACTCAAACATTTTGCGTAACGTTTGATACGGCAATCGATATCATCGTCTAATTCTTTACCAAGAGCTTTGGCTTCCTGTAAAGTTTCAGTGTTATCGACACACATTGCGGCGTGTTGCTCTAACGATTTGTCTAATACTACTTTTGAACGTAAATTCTGTTTGATGATTAGTTTGTGCTCTTCATCAACATCAAAAGTCACATCGGCAGTTTTACTGAATTTCGCACGTAATTCCGGAGGCATGCTGTATTTAAAATACATTTCGATCTCTGTATCATCACGAAGGTTTTCCAGATAAAACTCAGGTGATTTAAAGATATGTTGCCAGTTTACAGGCTCACTCCATAAACCAAAACGGGCAGCATTATTACCCAAATCGATTACTGTGAACTCGTCTTTACCAGGTAATTTACGTGATCCACGACCAATCATCTGATAATATAAAGTTAATGATTTTGTCGCTCTGTTTAAGATAATAGTCTCTACAGTAGGCTCATCAAAACCTGTGGTTAAAATTCCAACCGAAGTTAAGATCGCATCCGGAGTCTTTTTGAACCATTGCAGAATATCTTTACGTTCTTCAGAACTACTTGTGTTATCAAGGTGTCTGATATCGTAACCTGCTTCTCTAAAAGTTTCATACACGTATAATGAGGTATGAATACCGTTATTGAAAATCAAGGTCTTTTTCCCTAAGGAACGTTCTGTATAGGCATGCAGAAGCTTCTCCTGCATCATGGTATTGGTATACAAATCATCTGACGATTTTACTGTATAATCTCCGTTAATACCCACTTTCAGAGACGTCAATCCTACATCGTAGCTATACGTAGTAGCGCGTGCCAAAAAACCTTTGTCAATCAATGAACTGATAGTGTCACCCACAATAAGTTCATTATAACTTTGGTGCATTGGTAATTTTATATTCGAACTCAAAGGTGTTGCTGTTACTCCAAGAATAAAAGCATTTTTGAATGAATTTAACAGTTTACGGAACGAATTGTAGTGCGCCTCATCAATAATCACTAACCCAATGTTGTCAAGGTGTAGCTTTTCGTCATTGATACGGTTTTTTAAAGTTTCAACCATAGCCACAAAACAAGAAAAATCGTTTTGATCGGGTAATTCTTTTACTTTACTGTTGATGATTTTATTTGAAACACCAAAGCCTTTCAGCATTTTTGAAGTTTGTTTGCAAAGCTCGATACGGTGAGTCAACACAACCACTTTTTTATCATTATTAGCCAAATAACGACGAACAATTTCAGAAAAAATTACTGTTTTTCCTCCACCGGTCGGTAATTGGTATAATAAATGATGTCGAGCCGGAGCATTGTCTAAACGATCAAAAATGGCATCGATATCACCTTGTTGGTATGCATAAAGTTCTTTTTTCTCTTCTCTTTCTATTTCTAAGGTGTTTTGAGACATTGTAATTTTTTGGATTTTTGCAAAAGTACATCTAAAAAACAGTTTTTCGTCCTATTTTAACTTAAAATAAATGTTTCTTTTTAATAAGATTTTTTATAGGAAGTGTATTTATTGGCCGATTTTCTCCAAAACTATCTCAAATTCATGGCTATTTGTCCATTTTTGTTGCATTGTTTCTTGATGAATAGAAATAATTCTATTCTTAAATTCATTCAAAATGCCATTGGAAATTACAAAATGAACAGCCTGTTCAAAGGAATTGAACATACTTTTACAAAACAATTCCTGCTTCACGGGACTTTGAGATGAATAGGTTTGTGCAATTTCAATATTATAAAGCATTACGTCAGCAATTACAAACGGGTCAACTCCCAATGCTATAAAGTGCTTGATATACTTTTGCGCCACTGAACGACGCATTTTTGCTTTTGGACTTCTTCTTGCTTGTGGCTTTTTTACAGGAAAGTACTCGTGCGAAATCTTAAGCTTACATTCCTGTAAAAGTTTGTCTTCTTTGGGGTTAAAAGCAAAGTCATAATACACTTTAACCGGAGCGAATTTCTCGTACAATTCGATAATTTGCTCCTCGAGTTGCTCTTTATTTAATTCTCCTAAATATTTTTTTAAATCACGTTTACTCATTATCAAAGTTTAAGATTGTAAAAGTAAATTACTTTTGGGTTTCATACTCATAATGCCGACGATAATACTTAATTTTGCTCCTATTAAACTCAAAAAATAATTACATGCTCAAGATTTTTAAGGTTACCGCAATTTTAGAAGGAATCTCTTTCCTAGTATTATTACTTAATATGCTTGTTTTCAAAACAAATAACCCTGAACTGTATCATATGATCGTACGTCCTTTGGGAATGGCTCATGGTGTATTGTTTATCGGGTATGTTGTTTTGGCTTTTTTATTGAAAAAATCTCAAAATTGGGATTTAAAAACTTTCGCTATTATTTTACTTGCTTCTTTTATTCCTTTTGGAACTTTTTATATTGAGAAAAAATATTTAGAGAACAATGCATAAACTTTTAGATAAAATATTTAATTCTTTATATCCTATTTTTAGAGATTGGGGAATGAGTCGCAACTTTGCGTCTTATGTCAGCCTGATTTTTAATATAGTTATTCTAATTGCATTAGCCTACATTATTTATTATATCGCCAAATTTGTTTTAGTCACGTTAACTGCTGTTTTCGCTCAACGTACCAAAACAAAATTTGATGATTACCTCATTCAGAATAAAACAACGCGATATACCGCTTATCTGATCCCGTTTTTCTTCATTTACAAAGCAGTTCCCGTAATCCTGGACAAATACGAATACTGGGAATCTATTTTTGGAAAAATTGTTGGTGTTTACATCACCCTACTTGCCTTATGGATTGTTCGAACAATCTTTAATTCCTTGCGCGATTACCTGAAACAAAAACCAGAATACAGCGATAAGCCAATTGACAGTTTCGTTCAGGTAATTATGGTTATCCTTTGGATTTTTGGTGTTGCTATTATTATTTCAAAATTATTTGGCATAAAACAAGGCGAATTACTAACTATACTAGGAACGCTTTCGGCCATAATCATCTTGATTTTCAGAGATACTATTTTAGGATTTGTATCGAGTGTTCAGGTAGCTATAAACGATATGGTTCGAATTGGCGACTGGATTACAATGGAAAAATTTGGCGCTGACGGTGATGTTATCGAAATTAACCTGACCACAGTAAAAGTTCGAAATTTTGACAACACCATAACCACAATTCCAACTTATGCCTTGAGTTCAGATTCTTTTCAGAACTGGCGTGGGATGCAAAAATCAGATGGAAGACGTATCAAAAGGCATGTTTTAATAAAAAGCAGCAGTATTCGTTTTCTGAATAATGAAGATCTCAATCAGATGAAAAAAGTACAACTGATTAGCTCTTACATCGATAGCAGACAGTCCGAAATTGAAAAATACAACGAACTGCGTGGTGTAGACAAAACCTTAGCCTTAAACGGTCGAAACATGACAAATCTTGGATTGTTCCGAAAGTATATCATGCAGTATTTAGTTACCCATCCTGGGCTGAATAAAGATATGCATATGATGTGTCGTCAGTTACAATCGACCGCGCATGGAGTTCCGTTAGAGATATACGCGTTCTCAAGCGATAAACGCTGGTCTAATTACGAATATATCATGTCTGACATTTTTGATCATGTCATGGCTTCTGTGGAATATTTTGATCTTGAAATCTTTGAACTCCCTTCTAAAATTGGGCGTTTCGATTGATCTTTTTTTTAAACCATATAAGTTATATAAGTTCATTTTAAGCTTTGCGTATATTTTTTTAAGGCTTTGCTTTGTATGCACTTATATAACTTATATGGTTTATTTTTTCTATTCAGATTGTACTTCTTCAAAAACAAATTCTGAGTTGCTGTAATCGATAGGTACGTCAGGAACAAAACAGGGAAGATTGAGATAGGTTCCTACTACTCCACTTCCTAAAAATAGCTTACCGTCCTTTTTAAGGAGTGCTAAAGGAACTCTTTTCCAACTGCCGCCAAAAGTTATATAATGATAATCTCCTCTCAGGGTCTCTCCTTTAATATCACCTCTTACATCTCCCGAGTCCTTCCCTATATTATAATGCAAAATTTCATATCGCCCGTAAAATCTCTTATTGTTTATATTTAAATGCAAGAGAGCGGTGTCTTTGTTGTTTACAGCCCGATACAAAACGCTCCTGTAAATATCTTTTTTTTCTTTAGAATTACAGGAAAGAAAAACAAAAACAACGGTTATCAGAGAAACAATTCCAGAGATTTTTATCATTATTGCCTTTTTGTGTTACAAACGATCTTTTACGAACTCAATTTGTGTTTTTCCATGCGCTAACGGCTTTCCGTTTTCGTCCAGATTAACCATTGTTGTGCTGTCAATTGTAATAATGATTTCACGTGTCATCATATTTCGCACAGCACATTTTAGAACCAAAGAAGTGGTTCCGAATTTAACCACATCTATTCCGATTTCAACAATATCACCTTGTTTAGCTGAACTCTTAAAATTGATTTCAGACATATGTTTGGTAACAACTCTCTGATTCTCCAACTGGATAATACTGTACAGCGCAAGTTCTTCATCGATCCATGCTAATAATTGTCCGCCAAATAAAGTTCCGTTAGGATTTAGATCTTCGGGCTTAACCCATTTTCTGGTGTGAAATCTCATATTTTTATAGTATAATAACAAAAATAGGTTTTTACTACGGAATTTTTTCTTTAATTTTAAAGAAAAAAATGACAGACAGAGACACTTTTTTAAAAGAATTCAGAGGAGAAACTTTAGGAACGGTAAGTGCTCAGTCTTCAGCAGATGAGCTGTTCCAAAATCAGACCATCAGACCGGTTTTAAAACTGCAAAACGATCTTTTTGTGGCTGTTTTTATCAATTATGTGAATAAAAACAAAGCTGATTTTTATTCATATACCGTTGAAAAAAAATTACAGACAATCGAAAACTCTATTCAAAAAGACATAAAATTCAGAAATTCCCTCAAAGGAATGGTCATTGCTCTTTTTACAGTAGAGGAATACAATACCTATATTCAGAATTCTTCAAGTCTGAATAAAAGGATGATGAATTTACTGATTGACCGCTTAAAAAGTCAAGTACAACTCTTTGAATTGCAATCGAATTAAGAGCTTAAATTACAGCCACGAATTGCACGAATTTACACGAATTGTTTTTTTTTGAAAATAGTACGTAATCTTTTTTAATCCATTTAATCTGTGGCAAAAAAATAGCCACAGATTTCACAGATTATAAGGATTTATTTTTCTTGTTTATAGTTGCCGTCACTAACAATAACACGCAGGGTTTAAAAAACAATTCGTGCAAATTCGCGAAATTAGTGGCAAGCTAACTTCTTCTACAAGTATCGCTCTTGAAAAACTTTTTGGTGATGCTTTTGATGCCCTATGATTACAAAACCAAGGGCGCGAACTGAAATTTGATTATTTGAAGCTGTTCCGATAGCTTTAAGCTGATTTTCAGACAGACTTTTGTAAAACAACAAATTAGCATGTCGTACCGCTGAAAGCTCGGTTAACAACTCTTGAATACTTCTTCCTGCAGCATTTGCATTAGCAGCATAATCGTTCTCCTCAAAACTTTGCAATGGCGTTTTGTCGAATCTTGCAAATCGCAGAGCACGGTAAGCAAAAATGCGTTCCGTATCAATAATATGCTGAATAATATCTTTGATTGTCCACTTACCTTCTGCGTAGCGATAGTCAAATTTATCCATTGGGATATTTTGCACAAATTTGATAAAATCATGAAGAGAAATCTCTAGTTCTTCAATCAGATTCACAGCTCCGGCTTCACGGATATAGGTTGTAAAACCACCTGAATATTCATTTTCTAATAATTCACCTGAATACATTTTCTATTTTTTTTTGTTATGATGTAAATTTACACTTTTCTTTTTAAGCTGAATTTCTGCTTGCATTAGTATTTCCGAAAAGAGATCTGGTGACAATTTTCTCGTACACCTTAATTAAATCGTCATTACCGCCATTTTCTTTATTCAATTCATTAATTCTTAACAAAGCATATTGCTGTATCGTCAATAATGGTAAAACGATACGCTCTCTTATCTGAATTGAAGCTATACCATCAGGATAGTTTTCCATAAGCGTTTTATGATCGGCAATTTTAAGCAAAAGACGTTTTGTTTCTACAAATTCATCATAAATGATTTGCCAGAAGTCGCCAAATTCAGGGTCTTTTCTCATATAAGCCGTCAATGGAAAAAATGATTTTGCCAGGGACATCATACTGTTTTCAAGAAGTGTTCTGAAAAATAAAGAATTGTGATACAAATCATATACTTTATCCCACTGATTTGTTTCTTCAAAATGCTTAAGGGCTGCTCCTACTCCGAAAAATCCGGGTACATTTTGCTTCAACTGACTCCACGATCCTACAAATGGAATCGCACGCAAATCTGCAAAATCCAATTGTTCTGATTTACTTCTTTTAGACGGGCGGCTTCCGATATTCGTTTTAGAATAATACTTTAAAGTACTCATCTTCTCCAGATACGGAATAAATTTTGGGTGATTCTTGAAACTAAGGTATTTGTTATATCCTAAATCTGCCAGTTGTGTCAGAATTTCAGTTTCCTCGGCACTTAGTTCATTTTTCTCTTTGCCAAAAACCTGATTTTCAACTCCGGCGCTTAACAGATTTTCAATATTGTAACGGCAAGAGTCCAAAGTTCCGAAATTCGAACTGATCGTCTGTCCCTGTATGGTGATCTGAATTTCGTTGTTTTCAATTTTTGGTCCCAAAGAAGCATAAAATTTATGTGTTTTTCCACCGCCACGTGCCGGAGGTCCACCACGACCATCAAAGAAAATAACTTTGACATCGTATTTTCTTGAAATCTCAGTTAAAGCAATCTTTGCCTGGTAAATACTCCAGTTAGCCATTAAATAACCACCGTCTTTTGTTCCGTCAGAGAAACCAAGCATAATAGTTTGCTTATTCCCTCTTGCCAGCAGATGTTTAGCGTACTCCGGATTGGTGTACAACTGCTCCATGATTTCATGTGCGTTCTGCAAATCATCAACAGATTCAAAAAGCGGGATAATATCTACTGAAGGATTCTCCCAATTATTTAAACGTATCATGGCAAAGGTTTCCATTACATTCAAAGCGCTTTCGTTATTACTAATGATATAACGATTGGCGCCCGACTCTCCATTTGCTTTTTGGATCGCTTTTATAGTTTGTACAGACTCCAAAGTTGATTTTGTAATTTCATCTTCAAAATCATCCGGATTTAACTCTCCTTTTACCTGAGACAGTACCACGATTTTTTCCTTTTCAGACAAATCAAAGTAATTAGCAGGGAATATTTTTGATCCTGTATTTAAATAATGATTAACGACATCTTTAAATACAGCATTGTGAATTTTACTATTCTGACGAATGTCTAAAGTTGCAAAATGGAATCCGAAAAGATTAATTTTTACTAAAAAAGCTTCCAGTTCATCCAAATACAACGACTGGTGTTTTTCTATAATTATACTTCTGATTTTATTCAGTTGTGCTAATAACTCCTCTAAAGTGATATAGATTTCACCTTTAGAATAAAAAACAGAACGATAAAGTTTATGTTCAAGTTCTGTTACCAAAGTATCTACACCTGCGAACGTTAACTTTCTTTTTAGTTTTCTCATTTCAACATAGTAACATTTCAAAATAGAAGTGCGCAAACGCTCTGCTACTTTTAAAGTAATTTCTGTTGTCACAAAAGGATTACCGTCACGGTCTCCTCCCGGCCAAAACCCAAGTTTGATTAATTGGTTTTGGATAGCTTCTCCTTGCAGGATATTCTTTTGCAAATAATGAACGATTTCGCCCGAAGTTTCGTAGAAAACATTTTCAAGATACCAGATCAAACTAACCGCTTCATCATAAGGATTTGGTTTTTCGTTCTGAATAAATGGCGTTTTTCCTAGCTGCGCCAAAAGCTGTTTGATTTTAAGCAAATCATTCAGTCGAATAGCTTCTGTTAAATCGTTTATAATTCCCAAAACCGGCCCAGGGTAAAACTGTGTCGGATGCGCGGTTAAAACTGTTCTGACGTTAAAATTTTCAAGAAATTCAATCAGTTCGTCGTCTTTTTCTTTGGCATCTGATCTTTCTTTGATGTCGCGAAGTGATCCACGACCTTCCATATTGTTTACTTCCGGAAAAGCAGCATCTTCAATGGCATCAAAAAGCACAATCTGACGCTCGATGTATTGAATAAATCGAAACATTAGATCGATTTTTTCGCTTTCAGAGGCATTATTCAAAAATTTATTAGAAAAGAAATCGAAAATTTCCTTTGGGGTTTCCTGTTTCTTAAAACCTGCCTCGCAAGTCTCTGTAAACAAAGGAAGTAAAACCCCCGTATTGTCAATAGAATCAAAAGGTAATGTTATAAAAACACTATTGTAAATGTGATATTTTGAGAGAACGTCCTGATTGAAACGTTCAATTTTTGGTAACGTGTACATAATTTAGTTGTAGTTGGTTGGTTAAGTAGTCATAAAAAAACCCCAAGAATAAACTTGAGGTTATATTTTTAGTATAGCATTCAAGAAAGTGTTACATATTTTTAAAAATAGTATGCATCAAACGCTTCTTATCGTTTATACTTTCTTCTAATGAAATCATTGTTTCTGTTCTGTAAACTCCTTCGATATCATCGATCATGAAGATTACTTCTTTTGCATGTTTTGTATCTTTTGCTCTTATTTTGCAAAAAATATTAAATTTACCTGTAGTAACTGATGCAACAGTTACGAATGGAATTTGGTTGATTCGCTCTAATACAAATTTAGTTTGTGAGGTGTTATTAAGAAATACACCCACATAAGCAATAAATGAATACCCTAATTTATCATAATCTAAGGCTAAAGAAGATCCCATTATTATCCCCGCGTCTTCCATTTTTTTTACCCTAACATGTACTGTTCCAGCAGATATCAATAGTTTTTTTGCAATGTCAGTAAACGGAACTCTCGTATTGTCTATTAACATATCTAAAATCTGGTGATCTACTTCATCTAAACGAAATTTACTCATAATTCTTTAATTAATATTACTAATTGCTATTACAAAGTATAAAAATATGCATAAAAAATAACAAATTCACATAAAAACTAAGTTTTTATCAACCCGTTAACAAATTTAATATTTTTATTTAAATAAAAATCTGCTTTTTGATTCAAATTCGGAAAATTATTAATGTCGTCTGAATAACTCGCTCCTTCCGCATCATATTCATAATGACCAAAATAATTCGCCAATTCACCTACTTCAACTATGTAGGCATTGAACTCAATCTTATTTCCAATCAATTCTTCTTTGTATTGTGCGACAAAATTCGTAATTATTTCAATACCATCATAATTTATTTTGACATTTTTATACATAAAATCATAAAAAACGACTTTATTTTGTGAAATATTCAAATAATCATAAATTCTATTAGCAACTAAATCGTTTTCGGAAAGTATTTTAAAACTTGAAAAAAGTGAGAAAAATAGGAACTTCCGCGTAATTTCGCGGCTGTAGTCGTTTCTATAGTGCCCTGCCTCAAATAAAATTGTTGGTACACCCAAAAATTGAAACGTATCTCCTATGCAATTAATGTTGAATGAATCGTCAAAACGACCAATTTGTCCGGGAATATATTCTTGTAAAACATCGTTTAACTCTGCGATCAGATTAATAGCCTTCAATCGGGTCGGATTTACTTCTCTTTCTTTGTTGTAAGAAGGTGCTAAAAAGGAAAGGGTCGCTGGTTTTCCTGTGTCTCCTGCGCCAAAAATAGTTCGCTGGTCGTGAAGATTAAAACAATAGTGAGGCTTAAATTGCTCAAATACCGATCTCAGGATAACACTTTCGGGTTGTGTTAGATTTTGAGAGTCTCGATTTAAATCTACTTTATTGGCATTTTCGCGTGTGTAGAGTGCTGCTCCGTCAGGATTTAAAATCGGAATACAATAAAAAGTAAATCTTTCAAGCATTTTCTGCGCAACAACAGACCCGTTGTTTAATACATTGATAAAATCAAAAAGCGCTTTCGTCGTAGTGCTTTCGTTTCCGTGCATTTGAGACCACAAATAAATCCGTGTCTCACCGGTTCCGATTTCATAACTGTATATAGGCTTGTCTAGAACAGACCTTCCAATAATCTTAACCTGATTGTTTGTATTAAGTTTGTCTAATAAAGGTTGAATGTGGTCTAAAGTTAGATAACGACCTTCTATGGTTTGTTCTTTATTTTGGGCAAATAGTTCTTCTAAATTCATAGTCTACTGATTAGTTTACAAAAGTAAATATCTTTATTTTTACAATTGTAACTAATTTATAAACGTCCAAATTTAGAAATGTAAACAAATTCTAAACCTTTGTTTACTTCTTCCACAGCAACCATAGTTATACTTGTTACTTGTCTTAAACAGACTACTTATTTGGCAATTTATCAATAACTTATCAATTGTTATTTATAGTAATAAAGTAAGTAAATAAACTTTTGTATCTTAATTTACAACTGTAAAATAGGTCTTCATCTTTCTTTTGATTACATTTGTAAATTGATAATCTCCTTATTATAATTTACAATGGTAAACATTGATGATTTTGTAAAAAGACTGGAAGTACTACTGGAGTACTACGGATTAAACGCCTCTGCATTTGCTGATAAAATTAGCGTGCAACGTTCCAGCATGTCGCACCTGCTTTCGGGAAGAAACAAACCAAGTCTTGATTTTGTACTAAAAATTTCAGACATTTTTCCGGATGTTGATCTGTACTGGATTCTAAAAGGCACAGGTAGTTTTCCTAAAAAAGAAAATGAACATCAAAACCATACCGTAGAAATTGTATCTGAAGTGCAAAAAACAAGTCCTCCTGTTTCACCAAACGAGAACCTTTATTTTGCAGACTTGTTTTCAGGCCTTCCATCTGATACTGATCACAAGGAAGAAAAAAGAGTGGTCAACGAGCCGAAAAATTCAAATTCAGATCTGAAAACAACTGATGAGATTGAAAAAATTATATTCTTTTACAAAAACGGGACATTTAAGACCTATATCCCGTAATTAAAAATTAGCTCGTATTTGAAAATTAATAAAAATAATTTTCATTTAAGCGATTCTCGCGTTACGCAAAAATCACAATGATTTAAAGTGTAAAACCGTTTTCAGGAATTTTACCTAAAACACCGTTGTAGTGTTTTTTCAGAACCTGTAAATCGGCTTCGTAATTTCCGGTTGGAAAAAAAGGAACTCCTAAATTCACTTCTTTTTTGCCCCAATCAAAAGCTACCGGTACAATCGGCACATTTGCTTTAAGAGCAATGTAATAAAAACCGCTTTTGATTTCCGTTACTTTTTTTCGGGTTCCTTCCGGAGCAATAGCCAAACGAAAAACTTCTTTACGATCAAAAATAGCTGCAATAGAATCTACTTTGTTAAGTCCGCCTGAGCGATCTATTGGCTCGCCACCAACATTTCTGAAGTAATACCCAAACGGAAACCGAAACAATTCCTTCTTCCCTACCCAATTCATTTGCAATCCGGAAATTCCTCTGGTGAAAATTCCTAAATAAAAATCATGATTGCTTGTATGTGGCATTACCATGAAGACGCATTTTTTCACCTCGGCATTTTCGATCCCTACTATCTTCCAGCCCATTAGCTTAAAAAAGATAAATTTATACAACTGTTTCTTCATTAATTTTTTTTATTTGAGACAAAATAAAAGATTTAAATGGTATTTTTGAGTAAAACGAGGACAAAAATGATTCAAAAAATAATCAGTTATCTGATTCCTATAAAAATATTTAAAAAAAAATCTACCCGAAGCAAAATAATCGAAGTTACCTGGACCAATGGAGAACTGGTCTTAGATTCTGAAAACACCAATTACTCCTATGGAAGCTTGCAACGCATATTAAGATATGGTTTAAGAAATATCGGTTACGAAACCATTCTTAAAATGAACCATATTTTGGTACTGGGAGTTGCCGGAGGAAGCGTTATTAAAACTTTAATTGATGAAATTGTGTACAAAGGAAAAATTACCGGTGTCGAAATTGACCCTGACATGATTCAGATTGCCAATGACTACTTTAATCTTAATCAAATCACACAACTTGAGATTGTTATAGATGATGCTTTCGAGTTTGTCTTAAAAACAAAAGACAAATACAACCTTATTATTATTGATGTTTTTGAAGATATAAAAATGCCTAACTTTTTATTTGAAAGCTTTTTCAGTAACAGAATCTGCTCCCTTTTACAAGATCGTGGATTTGTACTTTTTAATACTATGATTTTAGACGAAGCACATAATGTAAGAAATAGGAAGTACATTTCAGAAATAAATACTAAATTGTTTACCTCAAAAATGTTACCACGAATTGAAGTTCATAACGAATTAATAATCATCGAAAAAGTCGCCTAATTTACCTTATGAAAACCTTAGTCTCTATTTTAAAAGCCTTACCTCCCACAAAAGTTATCGACGCACGTATTGATTTTTCAAAGTATATTCCTTTAGATTTATCAGTAACTAATAAAGAGCTGGTTAAACACAAGCCTTCCAACTCTGAAGAAATTGAAGGTTTTATTTCAAATTATCTCAAAAGAAACAATGCCGAAATCGCATTCGGCGGCTATATTGAAGGACGAAATCTGTATCAAAGAAGCAGTATCTTTAAAGATGGTTCAAATCCGGAGCGCAACATACATATCGGACTGGATTTATGGGGAAAAGTCGAAACAAAAATCATCGCTCCTCTTGACGGAAAAATTCACAGTTTTAAAAATAATATTGGTTTGGGTGATTATGGCCCCACAATTATTATGGAACATGAGGTTGAAAATGAAAAGTTTTATACTTTATACGGACATTTATCGTTAGAAAGTATAAAAAACCTTACCGTTGGGGACATTTTCAAAAAAGGAGACTATTTAGCTACTTTTGGAAATTCGGCAGTTAATGGTGATTATGCGCCGCATTTGCATTTTCAGATTATAAACAATATTGAAAATCACGCTGGTGATTATCCCGGAGTTTGCAACATAAACGATTTAAATTTCTACATAGAAAATTGCCCCGACCCTAACTTATTATTAAAAATAACATAAATAGTTATGAAGAAAGCAATATTGATTATATGTTTGTCCTTATTAGTTGGATGTAAATCTAAAACGATCAGGAGAGATACCGAAGATTTAAAGATCGCAAAAGTTGGAGCTTCTGAAATCAATTCCAACCAGCAGAAAAAAGCATACGATTTAGGAAAAAGGGTTTTAGAAACCTGCAACACCTCTAGATTTAAGCCTTTCAACGAAACTGAAGTTACCAAATCGGTAATGGAAAACACAACTGAAGAACGCTTGACTAAAACATGTCAGCGTTTCAGGCAGTATTACGGAAGTTTTGTTGATTTAAAATTAGATGGCGTTTACAAAGCCAAACGAGAAGTTATTTATCGCTACCGTGCCTTGTACACCAAAAAAGTAGCCAACAAAGAACTTCGTGTTTTTGTAAATGAAGAAAACTTAATCTCTGCTATAAAATCAATGGATTGGGAAGAAAACTTTGAGTCTAAATTAAACGATTAAAAAATATAGCATGAATTTTAAATTGCCCTTTTTTGTGTTGCTGTTTATCTCAGTCTTTGCAAATGCTCAGGAAACTATGACAGTGAATGGTTCAAAACCTTTTCCGGCTACACAAGATTATACTTTTATCTGTGAAAAATATGCCTATACCGGCGAAACAAAAGTTCAGGTTGCCAAAACAGAAAAGGGCGGGATTTTAAAATTGTCGATTGCAACCGCTAATGAAAAATCAAGAATTTCGGGCGGTGTTTATGTAGATTTAGCGAATGGCGATGTTATTCCGTGTGTGGACAAAAACGTAAAAGAATCAGCAGAAGGTAAAACAACTTCGTACTATTACTTTACACCTGCAGAAATGCTTAAATTGAAGAAAACAGATATAAAATCTATACGGTTTATAATTGCTGGCGGTTCTGATGTTTTTGGAAATCAGACCGGACATTTTACAACAGTAAATAAAATGGCTTACTTTTCTACTGCATTTGATACTTCCAAAAAATCGTATGATACAGCAAAAGAAATTAGCGTTTTGTAAATAGGATTTAGTAAAATAAGTCTTATATTTATGAACTAATTGTATTAAAAAAAATGAATTCAAACGAAAACTTAATTATTAAGTTCTATACTGCTTTCGGAAATGCTGACTATAAGACAATGAGTGAATGTTATCATCCAAAAGTACATTTCATTGACCCTGCCTTTGGTTTGCTAAAAGAAGAACAAGTTTCTAAAATGTGGGAAATGTTGCTTTCAAGAAGCAAAGGGAATATTAAAATTGAGTTTTCAAATATAAAAACAGATGAATTCTCCGGTTCTGCCAATTGGATTGCTACTTATAATTTTAGCAAAACAAATAGAACCGTAGTGAATAAAATAGCCGCTGAATTTATTTTTCAGGATGGTTTAATCATCAAACACACTGACAATTTTGATGTTTGGAAATGGTCTAAACAGGCCTTTGGTATTGTGGGTGTTTTATTGGGTTGGACCGGTTTTTTTCAGGACAAAATAAAAAAACAGGCCTTGTTATCTCTCAAAAAGTTTCAGGAATCCAAATAAATTAATTAAATTGTGGGTTTCAAAATTCACAATAGCTAAAAATTATTTTGAACTTCATTTAATATACCTCTCTTTTTTTAAAGTTTTTATTTCTTGTTGCGACTTGATATCAAGTTAATTGTGTTTTTAATCTTAATTAGTAATTATGAAAGAAACTGTACACAAGAAATTAAATCAATTACAAGCAACAGCCATTTGCGGAAATGACATTAGCTCTTCCTGTTTATACGTATCGGCATTAACCATCTTGTATGCGGGACAGTTTGCGTGGATTTCGTTATTAATTGTAGCGGTTGTTTTATTTCTTTTCAGACGGATTTATGGTGAAGTTGTAGGTGCGATTCCTTTAAACGGAGGTGCTTATAATGTCTTATTAAACACATCAACTAAACGATTAGCCTCTCTGGCTGCTACATTGACTGTTTTGTCGTACATGGCAACCGCTGTTATCTCGGCATCAGAAGGAATGCATTATTTGCACGGAATATTTGACAATGTCAATACTATTAGTGCAACCATTATTGTTTTGGTTCTATTTACAGGGCTTGCGATATTGGGAATCGGAGAATCTGCCTTTGTAGCTGTAATCATATTTATAACACATCTGGTTACTTTAAGTTTACTGGTTCTGGCATCGTTGTGGTTTATTCTCAATAATGGTTTAGAAACCTTCCATCTCAATTGGCAAACACCTATAGCGCACGGAAACATAAAAACCGCCCTTTTTCTGGGCTTTTCGGCGGCAATGTTAGGGATTTCGGGTTTTGAAAGTTCTGCTAATTTTGTGGAAGAGCAGCAATCCGGCATTTTTCCTAAGACCTTAAGAAATATGTGGGCCATTGTAAGTTTCTTTAATCCTGTAATTGCACTTTTATTAATAAGCATCATTCCGCTGGCAGAAGTTGGCTCTAACAAAGAATCGCTTCTGACCTATTTGGGACAAACAACCGGAGGTTCATGGCTTGCCTGGCTGATCTCAATTGATGCTGTATTGGTTTTATGTGGCGCTGTTCTAACCTCTTTTGTTGGGGCTTCAGGCTTATTAAATCGAATGACTTTAGACCGTATTCTTCCGAATTATTTCCTTAAACAAAACAAAAGGGGTTCCCATTACCGAATCGTAATTAGTTTTTTAATTCTCTGCCTGTCTGTTTTATTTGTGACAAACGGGCATTTAGAGTCATTGGCCGGTGTTTATACCTTTTCCTTTCTGGCAGTTATGGCGCTATTTGGAATTGGAAATTTACTGCTAAAATTTAAACGAAGAAAACTGCCAAGGCCCGAACGTGCACGCGGAATTGTAGTAGTAATTGCAGTTTCCAGTATTATTGCCGCATTTGTTGGCAATATGCAATTAAACATCAATTCGTTCTATACTTTCTTAAAATACATGGTTCCCTCCTTACTGTTTATTGGGATCATGCTTAATCGTATCTTCCTGATTAGGGTTCTAATTGAAGGTTTAGAGTACTTCTATCAACCATTAAGAAAAATGGTCATCATAAGCAACCGTTATCTGCATAAAATGAGTTTAAAAATCAACTCGCAGGAATTTGTTTTTTTTACCAAAGGCGATGACGTTGCTATTCTGAACCGCGTACTACAATATGTGGAAGGAAATGAAACAACCAAAAAACTTAAAATTGTTCATATTACAAATGGAGCGTCCGGTAATGAGGCTTTAAGAAAAGACCTCGAGGTATTGGATCGTGCCTATGATGAAATTGATATTGAATACCTGGAAATAGAAGGTGTTTTTGGTCCTGAACTTATAGACGAGCTGTCTCAGAAATGGAAAATCCCAAAGAACTTCATGTTTATAGGTTCTCCGGGAAATAAATTCTCTTATCGTGTCTCCGACTTAGGTGGAGTTCGTTTAATAATGTAGAAAAAAAAATTAAATAAAATTTTAGATAAAATTTAAATAACAAACCTGTCGGGTTTCAAAAACCCGACAGGTTTAATTTTTATTTTAAAATATTTTTTATAATTTATATTACGATTTAAACCATCCTGCAACTAATTCGTCTTCAAAAGAAGTGGCGTCTTTATGAATAAATTCATTCGTATTTTTATTATAAGAATAGTCTAGAGCCCATGTTTTGTGATTTTCTGCCATTTCTTTAATGCTTTTACAAACAAAAGCAATCTCTTCATCAGTTGTAGTTGGGTGAATAGACATTCTGATCCATCCCGGTTTTTTGATTAAATCACCAATGGTAATTTCATTGACTAGTTTATTAGAAGTCTCCTGATCTACGTGCAATAAAAAGTGTCCGTAGGTACCGGCGCAACTGCATCCTCCTCTGGTTTGAATTCCGAATCTGTCATTCAATAATTTCACTCCAAGGTTAAAATGAAGATCTTCAACAAAAAAAGAAACAACACCTAAGCGGTTTTTATGTTGTCCTGCTAATATTTTTATATTTGAAACAGCATCCAGTTCATTAAACACGAAGTCAACAATTTCATGTTCGCGTTGCAAAATGTTCTCGATTCCCATTTCTTCTTTGAGCTCAATAGCTAAAGCCGTTTTGATTACTTGCAGAAAGCCCGGAGTTCCTCCATCTTCACGATCTTCAATATTATCGATATATTTATGTTCTCCCCAAGGGTTTGTCCAACTTACGGTTCCTCCTCCCGGGCAATCCGGAATCATATTATTGTATAGCTTTTTATTAAAAATCAAAACACCTGATGTTCCGGGTCCTCCTAAAAATTTATGCGGCGAAAAGAAAATGGCATCTAAGTAAGATTCCGGATCTTTTGGATGCATGTCAATCTCTACATAAGGTCCTGAACAGGCAAAATCTACAAAACAAACTCCATTGTGCTGGTGCATCAATTTTGCTGCTTCATGAAATGGTGTTTTTAAACCTGTAACATTAGAACATGACGTTATCGAAGCTATTTTTATAGTTCTATCCTTATATTTCTCGAGTAATTGCTCTAAATTATCCAGACAAAAAAGTCCCTTCTCGCAAGATGGAATAATTTCTACATCGGCAATCGTCTCTAACCAAGAGGTTTGGTTAGAATGATGCTCCATATGAGATATAAAAACAATCGGTCTTTTCTCGGCAGGAATAACGGTACAATCTTTTAAATTTTCAGGGATTTTTAAACCTAAAATACGTTGAAATTTATTAACAACACCTGTCATTCCAGTCCCGTCTGTAATCAGAACATCGTCCTGATTGGCATTTGTATGACGTTTTATGATATTTCTGGCATGATGGTACGCTTTTGTCATGGCAGTACCTGACACTGTTGTTTCGGTATGCGTATTGGCAACAAAAGGGCCAAATTCATTCAAAAGTTTCTCTTCTATTGGACGATAGAGTCTACCGCTGGCTGTCCAATCGGTATAAATGATTTGTTTTTTGCCGTATGGAGAAGTAAATTCCTGGTCAACACCAACAATATGCTTTCTAAAATCCTGAAAATATGTCTCTAAACTGATGGTACTATTTTTGCTATTCATTACTGTGCCTGTATTTGATTGCAAATATATTGCTTTTTTATAGAACTGAGAATTTATCAATTATAAACTTCATTCATTAGATAACCTTTTAGTATCTTTAACTAAATAGTCTTTTTTATAAAAAATTATCATAATATTCTATCGGATTAATAGGGCAATAAGAACTTAAACTATACTATTTTATGGAAAATTTATCAGTGGCAACTTTTGGAGGTGGATGTTTTTGGTGTATTGAGGCTGTAATTCAACGTTTGAAGGGAATCGAGACCTTGAAATCAGGATATTCAGATGGTTTTATTAAAAATCCGCCCTACCGCGAAGTTTGTACCGGAAGAACAGGACATGCCGAAGTGATACAGGTCACCTTTAATCCTGACATAATTTCATACCATGACTTAATAACAATATTTATGACCAGTCACGATCCCACGACACTAAACCGTCAGGGAGGCGATAGCGGAACACAATATCGTTCGATCATTTTATATCATGATGAGACCCAAAAAGAAATCGCAGAACAGGTTTTTGAAGAAGTTAAACCTGTATATGCTGATCCGATTGTAACACAACTAAAGCCTTTTGAAGTGTTTTATGAGGCCGAAGATTACCATCAGAATTACTATAACAACAATCAGGAAGCGGGTTATTGCCAGGTAGTGATTGATCCGAAAGTTCGAAAATTAAGAAAAATATACGCTGACAAATTAGTCGATTAATACCCTTTTTGCCGCAAATTGAAGCGATTTTAATGAATTTATATTCGATCTATAAAGAATTCCGATAGAATAAAAAAAAATCCCTCTAATCACTTTAATCTGTGGTAAAAAATAGATAACACCAGAATGAAAAATTTAAAAATAAACAACAGATTTACAGCAGAATTACCCGCAGATCCTAACGAAACCAATGAAGTTCGTCAGGTTTCTAATGCGCTTTTTTCATATGTAAATCCAACAAAGCCCTCTCATCCAACATTAATTCATGCTTCAGAATCTGTAGCTGAATTGGTAGGGATTGCTAAGAATAAGATACAATCTGAATCTTTTTTAAACGTTTTTTCAGGAAAGGAGATCCTTCCTAAAACCCGTCCTTATGCCATGTGTTACGCAGGGCATCAATTTGGGAACTGGGCAGGCCAATTGGGTGACGGTCGAGCCATAAACTTAACCGAAGTAGAACATAACAACGCTTTTTTTACGCTTCAGCTAAAAGGAGCAGGAAAAACGCCTTACTCCAGAACTGCTGATGGTCTGGCAGTCTTACGTTCTTCTATCAGAGAATATTTATGTGCCGAGGCTATGCATCATTTAGGTGTACCCACTACCCGATCGCTTTCTTTAATGCTTTCCGGTGATGAAGTTTTGCGCGACATTTTATACAACGGAAATCCGGCATTCGAAAAAGGTGCTATTGTTTGTCGTGTAGCTCCTTCCTTCATTCGTTTTGGAAGTTTTGAAATGTTAACTTCAAGAAACGAGCTGAAAAATTTAAAACAATTTACAGATTACACCATCAAACATTACTTTCCTGAAATTAACGGAGAGCCTAAAGAACAGTATTTACAATTCTTTAAAAAAGTAGCTGACACCACCCGTGAAATGATTTTACATTGGCAAAGAGTCGGTTTTGTTCACGGAGTAATGAATACGGATAATATGTCTATTCACGGAATTACTATTGATTATGGCCCATATGGTTGGTTAGAAAACTATGATCCAAACTGGACACCCAATACAACAGACAGTCAATACAGAAGATATCGTTTTGGAAACCAACCGCAAATTGCCCAGTGGAATTTGTATCAATTGGCCAATGCGCTTTATCCGCTTATCAATGAAGCAAAACCTTTAGAAGATATTTTAGAATCATTTATTAACGATTTTGATTCTGATTATAAAAACATGTTTTTAAGCAAAATAGGGCTATTTACTTTAACTGAAACTAACAGTGGATTAATTACAAATTTAGAAGCTAATTTGCAATTGTCTGAAACTGATATGACGCTCTTTTTTAGAAATTTAAGTCGTATAAAAAAAGACGATACTGTTGAAAATGCAATTACAAAAATTCAGGATGCCTTTTATGTTCCGGAAGAAATTACCAATAATGTATTAGAAAATTGGACAACCTGGTTTGCGTTGTATCTAAAAAGATTAAGTGAAGAAACGCTTTCGGATGAGGATCGAGCAGCAAAAATGAATCGTGTCAATCCGAAGTATGTCTTACGAAATTATATGGCTCAATTGTGTATTGATGCTGCAGATCAGGGGGATTATTCTTTGGTTGATGAATTGTATTCCTTACTTCAAACGCCATACGACGAACAACCGGAAATGGAAAAATGGTTTGCAAAAAGACCGGATTGGGCGCGTTCTAAAGTTGGGTGCTCTATGCTATCTTGTAGTTCTTAATGTTTTTTTGCCGCGAATTTCACTAATTTTCACTAATTTTTTTACTTGTAATACTTGATTTTGCCACAGATTAAAAGGATTTAATGGATTAATCTTTTAGTCTGTGGTAATTTTTGCTATGAATTTTCTAAAAACCTTGGTGACCTTTTCTTTTTTAACCGCAAAGGGCGCAAAGATTTACGCAAGGTTCGCAAATATAAAATATGTTTTTTTAGGTAAAGCTTTACGGACTCCTATGTTTGTGTAGACTTTTTTTCACGCAGATTTAGCAGATTGCTTTATCGAGCTACTAAAAAATATCTGCTAAATCTGCGTGCATAAAACGAATTTTTTGCAACTTCGCAACTTTGCAAAAACTTTGCGAATCTTGCGTTTAAAATAAGCTGATTTGTGAAAATTCGTGAAATTTGTGTTAACCTTACTTTACTCCGTAGTAATATAATCCACAATCATGCTGGCATGAATGCGTGAGTTCTCAATGAACCATTTGTGAGTGTGCATTCCTCCACAGACCACTCCGGCAAGGAATAGACCTTTTACATTGGTTTCCATGGTTTCGGGATTATACGTTGGAGTTCTTAGCTCATCGTCTGACAATTGAATTCCAGCTTTTTCCAGAAAACTCAAATCCGGTTTATAACCCGTTAAGGCTAAAACAAAATCATTCTCAATGGTTACTGTTCCGTTTGGTGTTTCAATTTTGACTATATCCTCCTGAATATCGATAATATTCGATTCAAAATAAGCTTTGATACTTCCCTCACTAATGCGGTTTTCGATATCCGGTTTAACCCAATATTTTACCCGATTATTGATTTCGTTTTTACGGATTACCATCGTCACATTAGCTCCTTTTCGCCAACATTCCAATGCCGCATCTACAGAAGAGTTATTAGCGCCGACAACAAGAATATTTCTGAAAGCATATTCATGTGCTTCTTTGTAATAATGACGTACTTTGGACAACTCCTCTCCTTTTACATTCATCTTTATTGGAAGATCATAAAAACCGGTTGCAATAATGACATTTTTCGATTGATATATTCTCTTGTCTGTACTGATTTTAAACAATTCATTCTCTTCTTTTACTATTTCGGTAACTCTTTCAAATAGATGAATAGAAAAATTAAAATACCGGTGGATATTTCGATAGTATTCCAAAGCTTCCTGACGACCCGGTTTTGGAGCTAAACAATTAAAAGGAATCCCTCCAATCTCCAGTCTTTCTGCGGTAGAGAAAAAAGTCATGTACAAGGGATAGTTGAAGATACTATTTACAATTGCCCCTTTTTCGATGATTAAATAGTGTAAGTTTTTCTTTTGGGCTTCAATAGCACAGGCTAAACCAATCGGACCGCCTCCTACAATAATCAAATCGTAATGTTCTGTCATAAAGCAATTACTTTTCCCAGTTTTTAAACGGATTTTTACTCAAATAGGCATTGTAATACCTCGGATCGTTAGTTACTTCCTCTCCTAGCCAGTCCGGTTTTTCAAAAGAATCAGTTTCGGACTTTAATTCGATTTCAGCCATTACCAATCCTTCATTGTCTCCGTAAAATTCATCCACTTCAAAAACATGATTACCTGCTTTTATTTCAAAACGGGTTTTCTCAATTTTACCTTTTTCACATAGTTTGAGTAACTCCTCAGCTTCCTCAATCGGAATTTCATTTTCCCATTCAAAACGAGACATCCCGCCTTGATGACCTATACCTTTAATGGTAATAAATCCTCTTTGACCTTTAATCCTAACACGAACTGTTCTCTCCGGAATTGAACTTAAGTATCCCTGAGCAATTTTATTTTGAGTAAAAGCCTGTTCTTTAAAATCATCTGATTTTACAAGAAACTTTCTTTCGATTTCGATCATTTTAATGTTTCAATTAATTTTCAATGCAAGTTACTTAATTTAACTCGTAGGATGTAATTATTTTTTGACACATAGAGATATAACTATCTCCACAATCTGCCACCCGAGCAATAGCGAACTGACGAAGCAAATCTGCGTGAGAAATTTTGCTGCTCTATATATTTATCATAATTAATACCAATTCCTTGCAACAACTTAATTCAATATCGGAATTGAAAATACATAAACTCATTATTTCGGTCGATATTTCATAACTCCCTCATAATCAAAATAAAAACATTAAAATAACTGATTATTAATGTATTACGTATTATTTTTTTGGTTAAATTTGATTGAACCTTAACTTCATACTTATGTCTAAAAAAGCACTTTACCTATTAGGCATTGCAATAACCATTATTCTAGGTACTTTTTTGTACTTGAAATTTTGCTGCAATTGTACGAAACCTGAAACAATTGATCCTATCGAAAAACCAATTGTGACGACTCCGAACGCTTCTCTTGTTCCTTTTGTTTTAAACGGTTCAGGAATTGATTATCAAACCACTGAGAATATCAAATTCCTTAAAAATAATGCTGCCGCACTCGTCCCCATTGGTGATTCTGTAAATATTGGAATTGAAAAACTAAAGGCATTTTTAATTTCAAATCCAAAACAAAAAATAACCATAACAGGTTATGCTACAAACGACGAAACCAATACTACCAAATTTGAAAATCTTGGTATAGCCAGAGCGAATGATGTTAAAAATTATTTTGTCTCTAAAGGTTTAGCAGGGTCTCAGCTTGACACTAAAGGTGAAATTATTGAAAAATGGCAATCCAATGCGGATACTTTGTTTGGACCGATATCGTATAAATTTGAGGCTGTGGATACCACTACTGTCGCAAATGACGAATGGAGTCTTTTAAAAGAAAAAATCAATGCTACGCCTTTAACGCTTCATTTTAGCACCAGTAAATCCCGAAATATATTAAATGCTGACGATAAGCAAAAAGTAGCAGATATCGCCAAATACACCCAGCACGAAAAAGAGGCGGTAATTTTAATTGTCGGTCATTCTGATAATGTAGGAAATCGCGATTCTAATGTTGCTTTAGCACAAAAAAGAGCTGACTTTTCTAAAAATTACCTGACTAAGAATGGTATCAAGACACAAATCGAAACAGAATCAAAAGGGCCTGACGAACCAATTGGCGATAACAGTACCCGTGAAGGTAAAGCATCAAACAGAAGAACTGTAATTACAATAAAATAATTAATCAAAACATACGATCATGAATATACCTTGTATCTTAATACCTGTGCTAGTTGGGTTAATCTGTGGAATTTTAGGTTACTTACTAGGAAAAATGAACTCAAAAAGTGATGATTCGCTAGCTTTGTCTTTACAAGCTGATCTGGATGCCTGCAAAGCCAATACTAAGAATCTAAATGCCCGTATTTCTACTCTCGAAGCCGAACTGGCCGCTAAACCAACTATCAACTCAACAGCACAATCATTTGCAGCTACTGCACCTGTATTGTTATTTGACAAGGATCTGGCGGCAACTGTTTTTGGAAAAAAAATAAAAGAAAACGATCTTAAAATTGTAGAGGGAATCGGACCGAAAATTGAAGTCCTGTTTAATAATGCCGGAATCAAAACCTGGCAGGAACTGTCGGCAGCATCAACTGAGAAATTACAAGCAATCTTAGACGAAGCGGGTGAAAATTATGCCATTCATAATCCCGGCAGCTGGTCCAAACAAGCTTTGCTGGCGTATCAGGGAAAATGGCAGGAATTAAAAGACTGGCAAGATAGTCATATTGGAGGAAAAGAATAAACTGAATCTTTCTTAGCGAAAGAAAAAATTATCACATAGCTGCGTTTTTAAGCTTCAGAGTAGCGACATATTTATAGTAAATATTTTCAACGTAACGGGAGCTCCAGAGGAGCGGCTATATACTGGACGTACCGCTCCTCTGGAGGTTAATATCATTATTTAAAATTCTATCTATAAATATAACGCCCTTCTAGGGCTGTCATTTCATCATAAACAGGCACATTTAGAATAAGACAAAGTCAATCATGACTCAGATTTGGGACTCTTACTTCCGAATTTGCCTTTTTACGTTTTTAAAGCTATTTTTCTATGTGTTAGAGAAAATTACAACCCGATTAAAACCGAATTTTGAATAACCGAAAAAAAACTGGCCGAAAACCAGTTTTTTTTATGCTTTGTCAAAAAAATCAGATGACCAGTCCTTAGCCTTATTGTACCATAATTGACCGTCAGAAACTTCAAGAGGACAATCAAAATTATTGGTATATAACGCACCGGTTCCCAAACCTTGTGGCATTTCTGAGTTTTGCAAAAACGTCCATTGTGAGATTGCGTTTAGTCCAATATTACTTTCTAAAGCTGATGTTATCCACCAGCCAATATGGTAACGATTTGCTAAATCAATCCACTCTTTAGTTCCTCTAAAACCGCCAATAAAACTTGGTTTAAGAATAATGTATTGTGGTTTGATGCTTTGTAGCAGCTTTTCTTTTTCTTCTGCTGAAAACACGCCTATCAGTTCTTCGTCCAGAGCAATTGGAAAGGGTGATTCTTTACATAAATCAGCCATAGCTATAGCGTTTCCCTTCTTAATGGGCTGCTCAATGCTATGTAGTTGAAATTTATCAAGCTGCTCTAGTTTATCTAAAGCTTCACTTAATGCAAAAGCACCATTGGCATCAACTCTGATTTCGATTTGTTCTGCAGAAAAATGACTTCGAATAAACTGCAACAACTCTAATTCTTTTTCAAAATCAATGGCTCCTATTTTAAGTTTTATGCATTTAAAGCCGTCAGCCAGTTTTTCTTCAATTTGCTGCTTCATAAAAGACGGTTCACCCATCCAAACCAGTCCGTTTATCGGTATTGACTTTGTGTTATTGGTAAAATCAGAAGGGAATAACACGTATGGATTATCGCTTTTAAGCGACAAAAATGCCATTTCTATACCGAATTGTATGGAGGGAAATTCCAGTAAAGCTTCCCAAAGTTTTGTTTCGCCCAAGTGAATATTTTGGCAAGCCCAACTTAATTTTTCTTCATAATCCTCACGATCGTCAGCGCTAAGGCCTCTTAAAATTCCGCACTCCCCGATTCCTTTTTTACCGTTTTCTTCCAAAACAATAAACCAGGTTTCTTTTTCGGTCATAATACCTCTTGAGGTTCCTGACGGACGTTTGAACTCGAGCATGTATTTGTGGTAGGTGGCTTTCAATACTGTGTGTGTTTTAAACCATATAAGTTATGTGAGTTCATTTTACTGTTGCGGAAAATTTACCTTGTATCTTCTTATATGGTGATTTTTTAGTGATTAAAAGGCTTTTAAATCTTGGCTTTTAAATGCTGTTACTGCTTCAAATGTTAGCCAAAAGCCAAGCTTGTATTTTCTTATATCACTTATATGTTTCATTTTTTTTAATGCTCTAAGAGTTTTAAAATCCTGTCGTAATCTTCAGATTTAATACCGGCTTTCTGGAAAGAAGCAAAATCTAATTTTGTTCTGTCTGTCCAGCTTAGACTGTCTGTTACATTCTGATTCTGATACTTCTTGTAGATCGCTTTTGCTGCACTGTAATCGTCGCTCAAAAGATATACGTGTGCAAGATTAAGTTTTACCAATAGCTCTGTATCGTCTACTTTTTCGCCTTCTTTCAGGAACTTAACCGCCTTTGCGTACTGTTTTGTCAAAATATAGCAGTATCCAATTGAGGCATAATCTAATGCAGTTGCTTTTCCATCATTGATTATAGTACTTAATTTTGGAATAGCTTCATTGTACTTTTGTTGTTTGATTAAAGAAGCAATCTGTTTGTGTAAATCATTGTATACGTTTTTAGAAATAGCGACGTCATTAAAACAGGCAGCTCCAAAGTCTTTATATACTTTACTTCTTTCGATCGGCAACAGCTTTTGAAATTCAGAATAGCGATATTGCTTCATTATTTTATTCAGAATACAAACGCAAAAATCATCCGAATTGGCCATTTTCTGAGCCATTGTAGAGGTTTTGCATGAACTGATAATTTCATTTTTATTGTCCTGATTCCAACCGCGATTGAGTTTTGTGTCGACCCAAGGCACCACTTCTAAAACTACTTTTTGACTTAAAATCCAATTTTTACTTTCAAAACCAAACCAGATTGTAGTCGTATTTTCTTTTAAGCAAGAGGATTTGTCTAAGGAAAGACGTTTTGCGTCTTTGCTAACCGGCTGTACCTGTGCGAAACAGGCGGTACTCGTTTTCCCATCAGTTACATACTTTTTTGCGTTTTCATTTGAAGTAAAAATGGAATAGGTACATTGATCATCACCGGAAATTTTTGACATTAAAAAAACGGCACCTGCTGAGCCTTGTCCGATTCCGTAAGGATCCGGTATGGCTTTTAGCAACGAAACCAAACTATTTGCCATTTCTTGATTTTTGTCTAAAAGTGTAATTCTGTATACTACTTCGGTAGTTCCAACTGGGAAATCTTCTGTGTTTACCGTGAATCGATCACCGGCAGAAACTAAAAATTCTTTTGTGGTTGCTCTCTCTTTGTCCCAATATCCGTCTTTTTGCGCGTAGATATTGCTAAAAAAGCACCCTAAAACAACCAACACTATTTTTTTTAAAGTCATCATCTTAAGCATTTTGCTTACTGGTATTAATCATATCCTGAATTCTATTCTCTGCTTCTGTTTTTGTAATCCCTTCGTAAAAATCTTTAACAAAAGGATGGTCATACTCTTTATGCGGGAAAATTACCGGTCTGTTATTTCCTCTTTGAGTTACTACAGTTGTCGGAACACTTTCTGAAAAAGTATAGCCTTTTAAACCATTGCTCAGCCACCCAAAATACTGCGTTTCATGTTCCTTGTTGTCAAAATTATCCAAATAATCCTGAAAACTTTTTTCGCTTAGAGAAACCCAAAGCCCGTATTCCAAATCTTCGCAATGATCATTGACCTCTTGAAATAACACGCAACGTATAAATCTGCCCACATGATCGGGACGTTTAATAACGCAAAAATCTTCATCAATTAAAGCGATTTCATCTTTCTCGTTGTCAGAAAGCCATGAATAATTATCGGGTGAAATATAGGTGAGTGCCGGCCAACCTTCGTGTTGTTCTCCACAACATTCACATGTGTATTTTGTACTATCCATTTATTATTTTAATTGAATAAATATGCTTGCTGCAATTACTTTCGATCGGGTTGTAAAAATTATTATTAACATATAGAAACATAGGTTTTACTTTTGAAAAAAAATTCAAAAAAGAAGCTCATTTCTGTCACATAGTCAAATTATGAGGTCTTCGACTTCGCTAAGACTGACAATTGAAATTTTAAATGAATGAAGACTACGTCTTTTTTATCAAAACTATGTCTCTATGTGTTTATTAAATTAATTCAAGTTTTTAATTAAAAAAGAAAAAAATCACTTTTAAAAGACGATATCAATTGCCTCCAGTTTTAACTGGAGGTAAGAATTGATTAGTGATAAAGAGGCTTTAGCCCAATCTTTTGAAGCTTCGGCTAAAGCCTTTGTAGCTTTCTAAAATAGCTCCAGTTAAAACTGGAGGCAATTCAAATAAAACTTCCCTTATTTGTCTTCTGAATGCAATTAAACAAAATAATCAACTAGTAACTTGAATTAATAATACCCAACGGGTTTGAATAAATTTTCGATTGTGATTTTTTGTACTTACAAATGATAAGTAATACTATCTTTTACAATTCGATTGATTCTCCGATTTCAAGGAGCATTAAATCTTTGCCTTTACCGAAGAATTTGCGAATCGCTTCTTCGTGATCGATTTCAATATAACCGAACGTATCAAAATGATAACCCAAAATTTTATCGCATTCTACAAAGTCTGATGCAATTATGGCGTCCTCTACATCCATCGTGAAATTATTTCCGATTGGAAGTATTGCCAAATCCAATTTGGTTCGTAGCGGAATTAATTTCATGTCCATTGTAAGTGCAGTATCTCCGGCGATATAGATGTTTTTATGCTCGCCTTCAATTACAAAACCTCCGGGATTTCCACCATTACTTCTATCCGGAAAAGAACTCGAATGAATAGCACTCACATATTTTACTTTACCGAAATCAAACTTCCAGCTTCCTCCGTGATTCATCGGATGGGCTGTAAAACCTAATTTGGAATAATAATCTGTTATTTCTGCATTCGAAACAATAACTGCATTGGTTCGTTTAGCAATAGCTTCAACATCTAAAACGTGATCGCCATGTGCGTGTGTTAAGAGTATATAATCAGCTTTTAAGGTATTGATGTCAATATTTGATGCTTGCGGATTAGCGCTAATAAAAGGATCAACAATGATGTGCTTTCCTCCGACTTCAATTCCTAAAGATGCATGCCCGTAAAAAGTAATTTTCATTTTTGTAAACGTTTTAAATTGAACTTCTTTTATCTTCCTCCTAAGAAGAGATTAACGATAATGTCTGAAATTAAAGAAATCATACACACCGTCAATAAAATTGAAAGAAGGAATGTACTCAATGCCAATTTCTTCAATTCCGGATCTAATAATTTAGGTTCCTGATTTTTAGCAACTGTAATCAAATGTTTTGTTAAAGGTATATAAGCCAGCAAAAACAAATACTGATCAAAACGATAATCGCTTAAAACAGCAAAAGCCACCACTAGAATCATTGCTGTCACAATCAATGCAAAATGATACTTTTTGGCTTTTTTACCTCCCATTTGAACTACAATAGTATTCTTACCTGATTTTCGATCTGATTCTTCATCACGCATATTGTTCAGGTTTAAAACTCCGACACTCAACAAACCAATTGAAACAGCCGGCAGAATCAAAAGCGGATCTACTTCTTTAGAATACAAAAAATTAACCCCTAGCGTACTTACTAATCCGAAAAAGACAAAAACAAATACATCACCAAAACCTTTGTATCCATATGCCGAATTTCCTACTGTGTAACGAATAGCTGAAGCTATAGCAGCAATTCCCAGTAAAAGAAAAAAGATCGAATATCCAAAATTCGACTCACCAAAAGCAAAATAAATTAAAGTAATAGCAGATAATAAAGTTAAAATTGAAGTAATTATGATCGCTTTTTTCATTTCCTGAGGTGTAATAACACCACTCTGAATCGCTCTTTTCGGACCTACCCTATCTTCATTGTCCGTACCTTTTACTCCATCGCCATAATCGTTTGCGAAGTTGGATAAAACCTGTAAACCAAGTGTTGTTAAAAGTGCAAAACCTAAAATTTTCCAACTAAATACTTCTGTTGGTGTATTTATGGTTTCGGTTGGGTTGGATAGCGCATAAATACTTCCAACTATAATTCCGGAAACTGATAATGGCAACGTGCGTAATCTTGCGGCTTCAATCCAATGTTTCATTCTTATTTAATTTTAGATTTTTGAGTTTAGATTTTAGATTCTTAACTCAAATCATTTTTTTGTTTAACATTTCAGATTATAGATTGTGACTGAGGCAATATTTTAAGACTTAAAAAATCAACAATCTAAAATCTACAATATCTTTAGGGAAGCCACTTGTTTTCTCCGAAATTTGGTTTTCTTTTTTCAAGAAAAGCATTTCTTCCCTCTTTTGCTTCTTCGGTCATATAAGCCAAACGGGTTGCTTCTCCGGCAAAAACCTGCTGTCCTACCATTCCATCGTCTGTTAGATTCATGGCGAATTTTAGCATTTTTATAGAGGTTGGCGATTTTTGAAGGATTTCCTGTGCCCATTCATAAGCGGTATCTTCCAGTTCGTCATGCGGAATAACTGCATTTACCATTCCCATATCCATTGCTTCCTGAGCAGAGTAATTACGTCCTAAAAAGAAAATCTCACGCGCTTTTTTCTGTCCTACCATTTTGGCCAGATACGCCGATCCGTAACCGCCGTCAAAACTGGTTACATCGGCATCGGTTTGTTTAAAAATAGCATGTTCTTTACTTGCCAGAGTCATATCACAAACGACATGCAAACTATGTCCCCCACCAACAGCCCAGCCCGGAACAACGGCAATAACAACTTTTGGCATGAAACGAATCAAACGTTGTACTTCCAGAATATTCAAACGGTGCTGACCATCTTCGCCTACATACCCCTGATGTCCGCGAGCATTCTGATCTCCTCCGCTACAAAAAGAATACACTCCGTCTTTAGTCGATGGTCCTTCTGCAGAAAGTAAGACTACTCCAATCGAAGTATCCTCTTGTGCGTCGTAAAAAGCCTGGTATAATTCTGAAGTTGTCTTTGGGCGAAAAGCGTTTCTAACATTTGGTCTGTTGAAAGCAATTCTTGCAACTCCATTGCATTTTTTATAGGTTATATCTTCAAATTCTCTGGCAGTTATCCAATCCATTTCTATTTGTTTAATTTTAATAATTTATAGTGTAAAAATAAACCATTTTTACATTTTTACCTACACTATTTGTTTTTTGGTGTTGAGCAAAACACGTAGTAAATATTACCAATTGGTATTTACTTACAAAAAATAACACTATTTAACATTTGTTTTAAAAAAAAATAATTAATTTTACACCCTTATAATCAGCAAGATACATTTTATTTTGTTATTATTTGATTGATTTTCTTTCACTGATTTATTAACCTAAAAAATGACTTTTTTTTGAGAAAATTTAAAAATTTTGTCGCTCGTTTTTTTAGGGTTTTTGTTAGTAAACCTTTAATTAATGAGCAAATGATTTTTGCATTTGTTAAAACTTCAAGGAGGAAATAGTAACACCTAAGGTTAAATGCTGGAAATGTATATTCGTTAGTACAAAAATGAATACGAAAAGAGGAAAAAATACTAATACCCTACTTTCCAAAAGTTATTCTATACAACCAATGGCTGAGCCGTGAATTTGATTTTTTGCTTTTAAGATAAATGTATTGATTGTTTAAAGACATACCCGATAAAAGAGTAATTTCTAAAATTTGTAAAGCTATTAATCTTTTAAAGGATTCGAATTATTTTATTTCTGTTTTTTTTTAATTACAATTTTTTTTAAAACTAGAATAAAAAAGAGAAAGGCTACTTGTAATGGGTAGCCTTTCTTGTTGTTTAACTATCAGAATAAAGTAAAATCATGTATCAGGCTTAAAAGTTGGAAATCATAATTGGATTATTTTATTTGAAAAGTGAATTTTCACTGTCAATATACATAAATTCATCTTTCTGGCTACACGCTACTACCACTAAGTAAGACATCTTACCGATTCTGCCAACTCTTGATTTAAAAACCGATTCATACCTAAGAGCTTATAACTTCTAAAACCTTAGAATAATTTTTAACTATATTTGACATCGATATCGATTGTTTCTCGGTTTCAAAATATTGATTTACATAATACTAACTAATATTTGATCATTTTCATTTACTTCAAATAATTTCACCCAACGGGTTACAATAACAAAACTCTATCTATAAAATACAGGAATTATCAAACATTGTATAGGAAAACAAATAGAATACTCCCAGATTAACAACATCACTATTCTTTAATAAATTTCTTATTAGTATTCTTTAGTCTAATGATATATAATCCTTTATAAAGAGAACTCACATCAATCTTCCCTTTACGGGTTCTTCCGGCCTGCGTCATCTCTCCCATTACATCAAAAATTACATATTCTTCGATGTCAATACCGGAAATATTCAAAACGTCCTTTACAGGATTAGGGTATATAATACTATTTTTCAGTTCTTTAGTTTCTATTCCTGAAGCCTCTCTCTTACTCCTGTCTGTTTTACCGGGTCTTAAATCTCTAACGGTAATATTAAGGTCTATATTAATAGCGGCATCCGTCGATCTTTGAGTAGTATATAATTCAGGATAATCATTTCTAATAGAATTTCTCATTACTTTAACCTGGCCCGGGGTGAACATAAATTGGCAATTACTATAATCCATTATATTTTCTATTAATCTTCTATGTCCTCCGCATTGAATAGGAGCGATACAGTTTTTATAGAATTGCGTTCCACTTTGTTCCGCAGGAGGGGTATCGCTGATTTTATCATTTGGACCATTACAGCCACCTTCAAAAATATGCTTCAGTCTAAAATAATGCCCTAACTCGTGAGCGGGTGAAAGTTTTTTTTGAAGCTCAGGTGAAATGTCTAAATCTGCCGGGATATTATAACTTAAAAGTGTAAAAACCTTAGTTATGCTATTTTTCTTATCATTTGCTATCAAAGTAAGTCCACTAGCAAAACTACTATATTTTGGTGGGATTAATTTAGACACATACTTGATGAATATCTCACGTTTACTAATACTCCTTACATCGATTTCGCCATCTACTCCGTGATTTATTATGTTAGCTGAATCATAGCCCTCCTTTAATCCTTTACGGATGGTGATAGCAATATCTTTGAAAATTATTCTTGCATTACCAACTTTCGCACCCGACACCACTGCTTCATCCGACAGCATCATACCTGTTTTGGCTGTATACACTTTATTAGCCCAATCAAATGCTTTTCTTACCATATCTTTATAAAAACTAGCCGGATTATTGTCTTCCGGAGCCTCCAGGACTTCTATATTTACTTTTTTGATGACAAAATAAGGATACTCTTTTTGTATTATGCTCTTCAAATTTTCGTTATCTGCTACAGCAGGAACACGTATATCGTACAGGGTAGCGTCCTTTACTGTAATTTTTATCACGACAGGCTGGTTTTCTAACTGTATCAGTTTATCATCATCTATTTCCAAAGAGCAGGAAGAACGTACAAGGCTAAAAGCCCTAAGCCAGTTCCAAACCATGCCTCCACAGTTTATCGTAAGAGCACTCAATGATCTGGCGCCCAATGTTTTTATATCATCAGTAGGGACCTTACGAGAGTGCATGCCACGATCCCAGTATAGGTAATCCACCTCTTTTGTTGTTTTAGAAAATGCATTTGGGGAGCTTTGAGTGATTTCTACATTATAGATCGGTCTGGTTACAAATGTCTTATCATCATCTGTCGCTAGCTGCAACCCTCCCTCCCTCTTGCTGTCGTAGGCATGCGCCTCTATTTTGATGTAACCTCCGGGTTTATCTATGGTTCCTTTAATACCGCTCAAGTAGCTGTTACGACGGTTGTAAAGTCCTTTGTAGTATATGGTCAGCAAATCAGACTCACTGTTATTGTCTGTTTTGGGATTTACAGACCAAAATACCTTCTCTCCAACTACCTTTATGTTGTTATTCGGATAGCTTACAACGCCACTACCTTCTGTTTTTTGGGCAGACATAAAGCCTGAAAAACAAACTATAAAACCTAAAATGATATTTTTCTTTTTCATAATTCAATCCGATTAAATTCTACAATCATTAATAAGTATGACTTCTTTATGTTACCAAAAAAATAAATCAAATTCCAGGTATTATTTATTTTTTATGCTGTTTGCCTTCTTTTTCAAGAACTTCTATCTTTCTGCTCAATACCTCAATTTTTTTACTCTGATCCGTAATTTTCTTATTTTGATCAATGATATGGAGTAGCAGCTCTTCAACATTCTGTAAAAGACCTTCATTAAAAACATGTATTTTATATCCCTTTTCTTTTACTTCTTTCTCCGAAACTATACCTGGAAGGTGTTTGTTTTCTTTAACATAACTCTCTAAAGCATTTAAATCCATTTTCTTATAATCACCTTCAAAAACAGAATCTTTCCAATAGGGTTTCGGAATGATATTTAAATCTGCTGCCAAAATTTGTTTTTCAACAAAAAGGGAACAATCTTCTTTAAGGTCATTTGATATTTCCGGATGCGATTCTATAACCTTAGAACTTCCAATGTAAGTCATCCCTCCAACTGTTAAAGCGGCTCCGTTTACCGGATTACCTGCATTTATTGCAACCTGCGCCAGGTCATTAGCTCCTCCGTAATCCATGATAAGGTTCTTTGCATTGATCGCTACCGCATCGGTATGATCACCTATCTCTATCTTATTGCCCGTAGTAGAGGTAATATACAATCCGTCTTGATCTCCATTACTTTGTATGTAAGATCTCTTGTCATCTACAAAGAACATTAGATTATGCCCGATATCATTTCTATCATACATGTTTTGTACAGAAATAATCCCATGCATTGATAATGTATAAAGAGGTACATCAAAAATACTATACTTGACAAGACTCATCATTAAATTATTAATTTTGTTACTGGCTCCATTTGCCCACCAACTAAAATTATTCGAGGCTCTAGGTTTAGTAGCGTCACCTAGTATGAAAGCCAAATTGGTATGGGGAAGAGATGTACGGTCAAGTCTAGTGCTCGAAGAAATAAATTGTCTATAAGTCTCACCTCCGTCATGAGTAATACCCTCCTGACTGTAACTCGTCGTTGATAATAAAAATAGTATAATAAAAAAAATGCATTTGAATACTAACTGTTTTTGATCATTTTTTACTAAAGAATTTAAATTTTTCATAATTACTAGTTTTAATTGATTTAACATTTTTATTCTGAAATTTACTCCATGCTCATTCTCCTAAATAGTTCTAAAAATCAGTTTTATCAAAAACTTACTTTATAGTTGAGGATACGGATAGTTGCTGTTTTTTCATTTGCAGTACTATATTTCGATTCGTATTCTAAACGGATGAAGTGTGTCTCATCAAAGAAAATCGGAACTATTCTCTATAAAATTTGTTATCAAATATCAAGGTTGTAATTAATTATCTTCCAATTTGATGTTAAAGGTTAATAACTTAAAAAAATAAGTAAATTTATGTTAAAAACACAAGCAAACAAGGCAAAAGCATATAAGCGTAAGTACGTACTTAATAAGTGGCAAAATACTTGAATCAAAGATACTTATTAGTTTTTTCCTACAAATAAAATATACTTTTGTTGTTACCTGCTCCAATGAATGAAATGATTCATTATCAAACCATTCTTTATGTTCTTTTATTGAGTTTTCACATGAATTGTTTCCTGTTATTGGCGAAAATTAAAGTATCCTTCATACTCTGTACTATCTGCTTTTTCCAGATAACAAAACTTTGTTTCATAAAAAAAACCAAATTCCAATACTGTTATGGAATTTGGTTTTTTTTTGTGAAGCTAACTTAGAGCCGTCTAATTATCCTTTATCAGATAAATTCCGTCTTCTTTGATTTCGATGAGTTTTTCTTTGTATAAAGCTCCGATTGCTTTTTTAAACGTTTTTTTACTCATTTTCAAAACCGTTTTAATATCCTCAGGATGCGAATTATCGTTCAGACGCAAGAATCCGCGATTTGCTCTTAATTCGTCCAATATTTTATCTGCGTTGGGCTCAATGCTCTGATACCCTTGCGCTTGCAAAGCAACATCTATTTTGTTGTCAGGACGAATGTTTTTAATAAAACCACGCATTCTGTCTCCTGTTCTTATGGCGTCATCGTATACTTCATCCTTATACAACAATCCTTTGTGTCTTTCGTTGATAATCACATTGATACCAATTTCAGTAATATGCGAAACGATCAAATCTACTTCCTCTCCTTTTTCAACTGTTAAAGAGTCATTGCTTAAAAACTGATTCGTTTTGCTTGAAGCTACCAAACGATTGGTTTTTTTATCCATATAAAGGTAAACCAAGTATCGTTTCCCTTTTTCCATTGGACGAGCCTGCTCTTTAAACGGAACCAATATGTCTTTTTCCATTCCCCAGTCCATAAAGGCTCCTACTTGATTGATGTAATTCACTCTTAAAAGAGAAAACTCATTCAATAAAATATAAGGCTCTAGTGTAGTGGCGACCGGGCGCTGCTCATGATCTAAATAAACGAAAACAATCAGCTCTTCGCCTATTTCAAATTCATTTGGAACGTATTTATTGGGTAATAATATATCGTGAATTCCTTCAGGGTCTTTTTCGGGATTCCCTAAAAATAAACCTACTTTGGTATCACGTAGTATGGTAAGTGTGTTGTATTTTCCTATTTCAATCATATTCTTGCGGTTCCGGACTCTTAAGTCGCCAGGTTTCTAAGCTGCAAATGTACGAAGTTTGAAAATGGTACGCAGAAAAAATATTTCATAAAAAATAGCGCCTTTTTGGGTGTGTTTTGCGGGACGTATTTGGACACGTATTGGACGGGTTCGCTATTGCGAAGACGCGGATAAAAACGGATTTTTTATTATTGCAGCAGGAATCGCAATATTTTTCTTCTTGTGTGTACGTTTAAAAATGGCAAGACCGAAAGAATTATCCGTAGAAAAATCAGAAATACACATCTATAAATAATTTCACACGAATTGTAACTGAAAAAATAAATTTACAAAGGTTTGAATGCAACTTTATTTCTTTGAGTAATTTAGCAGAATTAAGGTTACGTTATCCACACATCATACAACAGACTATTTTTCGCACTATTAACCAAGTTTCTAAACAATGACGGAAAAACATAAAATAAAGGCAGTGATTTTTGATATGGATGGTGTTTTAATTGATTCTGAGCCTCTTTGGCAAAGAGCTGAATTTGAAGTTTTCTCTTCGTTGGGAGTTACGGTTACAAAAGAAATGGCGATCCTTACAAAAACAATGACCACTGCCGAAGTTGCAAAATTCTGGCACGAAAAATTTCCATGGACAGCTAGTACTCTTGAAGCGACCGAACAACAAGTGGTGGCAAAAGTAACCGAGCTAATCATAAAAGAAGGTTTGGTTATTTCGGGTATAAAAACCTATATTGAAACACTTAAGTCGGAAGGATTTAAGATTGGTTTGGCAACAAATTCTCCGGCAAGCATTATACCTGTTGTACTTGACAAACTCAATATAACACATTTATTTGATTGTGTTTCTTCTTCGGAGGATGAAAAAAATGGAAAACCTGATCCTGCAGTGTACTTAACCACTTCGAAAAAACTAGGCATTGCTCCTGTCAATTGTATTGCTATTGAAGATTCATTTTCCGGAATTAAGGCAGCAAAAAGTGCGGGTATGCTAGCCATAGCTTTTACAAATGACAATAACAACGGAGTTGATACCAGTCTTGCGGATTTTGTTATAGATAACTTTAATACGGAGCTTGAGAAAAAAGAAAAGCTTTATTCTTTTTCTTAGTTCATTTGTTTAGTTATCAAAGCTACAATGCAACGTATAAAAAAGCCTAAAATGTTAATATTTGCTTCTATATCAGCTTATTTTCTTATAATTCTCCGATCAAGTATAAAATTATTATATTTACTTTTTAGCCAACTCAATTGCGTTGCACGAATAATTAAATCCCGCAGCGTTTGGCCGATCAATTATAAGCAGTCAAGATGGAAAATAACACCGTAGCAACAGCACCGATATCTCTGGATACCAATACAATATCGAAAAAACATATAAAAAAAGCAGATTTACTACCTAATCCGCAATCTCAGTTGGATACTCAGGAAATGAAGGAAACCCCTATTGACGATTCCAGCATTCTTTTTAGAGATTTGACGGATGCTGTCAGCAAAAAAGAAAGTATTATCCGATTAATTGACAAGTTAAATGTCGAAACTAATCTCAGATACCAGAAAACAGAAGAAGATACCTATTGTAATGTGTATTCTTATGACTATTGCTATTTTAATAAAGTATACCTCCCAACGGTTTGGTGGACGGCTGAATCTCTCGAAAAATTAAAACAGGGACAGGATGTCGAGGCTATATTTGAAGAAACTGTCGACCGTATTTATTCCAGTGCCCTGCACGATTGGTTTCCGGAATGGGGAATTGATTTTGGCTGGCAAAAAATCGATACTGTCGATGAAATTCAGAACAAAGTAAATACTGAAGGCGGTATTGGAATAATTTGTGCCAAAAGAAGAGAAAAAGGACTTTCGGGGCATATTGTCCCTGTTGTCCCTGAAACCGACCTGCACAAAGCGTATCGTGAAAATGGTGTAGTCGTTTATCCCCTGCAATCACAGGCCGGGAAGTCAAATTACAACTACTTTTCGGAGATTAGAAAAGATTGGTGGAACGATGAATTATACTCCTCCTATGTGCTTTATTATCACCCTTAGCAGAAAAAAATAGACTTCTTTATCTAAACCATCAAAAAATTATTGATTATCAATGAATTAACTGCTTGGAAATATCAAAATAAAAAACTAATTTCGCAGCTCGGAAAAAATAAAAATAGCCAAAGTTGCAACTACGCTATTCATCTGTTTAAATTATTGATATAAAAGCAATTAGTAACGGTAGTAATTTTATAACCTCACTATAAAATTTTACTTTTTATAAGCCTTTCATTCGATACAGCTGTAAAATTTCTAAAACTAAAAAATATAATTCTGTAATTTTAAAAGTAAAGCAATACTTTTTTAATGGATATTACAACTTCTGTTTAATCCGTTAAGACTTCTTGTGCCTGATTTTAAATTGATTTGAGTTTTATTTTGAAGTACCAAACAATGCTTCTAAAAATATAATTAACCATAAAAAAAGACAATTAGTATAAATGAAAGACAATCAGACACAAAAATATTATTGGGGAATAGGATTAGAAAACGAAACCTATATGCAATTTGAAGAATCCCTAATAGTTACTGGTGAATTTATACAAGAAAAGATTGGCTTTGAGAAATACAGTATTGACTATAGAAAATGCTACAAGCCGGAAAGCTTAGCTCCTGTATTAAAAAGGGCTTTTGGTACAACTGAAAACTATAAAGTAAGCCGAATGATCAACAGTCATTCGCTTGAAAAACTGGATAAAAACTATCAGCACAAAACATTATCGGCTGTAAAAGCATTGGCCGGTGCTCCGGAATCGGGTGCTACACCTCCACAACCACTTGCAAACCCCGATTATCTTGGAAAATCGATTATGGAGCTTTTCCTTGAGGCGCAACCCTACAACATTCAAAGTATGATCAGTCAGAGAAACAAAACGATGGGGTCTGTTCATTTTGATGGCGATTCTATAGAATTTGTGACTAAATATTTTGAAAATCGAACCGTAGTTGATTCGTGCAGGGAATTAAAAGCTACTAAAAAGTTATTTATAGATAAAATCAATGAGTCTTCTGTGTTAAACGGAAAGCTAAATTTCCCGGAGTACAACAATGGACTTAATATGTTTATGACCAATCAGGAAAACCTGGTTTTGTTTAATAATGGTACTTATCATTTTCATATTACTTTGCCAACTTTAACAGAAGACAGTAGAATTACAGATTATACAGATTTTGAAAAAACACATGGCAATGCTATTTATTTATTACAATGGTTTGAGCCGTTTTTTATCGCTACCCTTGGCAGTCCGGACATTATGGGCGTAATAAGTGACAAATACGATTTGGACAAAAAGTTTACTTTAGGTTCGATGAGAAATGCGATGTCCCGTTATATTGGTGTTGGAACTTATCATAAAACAATGCCAAAAGGTAAAATTTTAACCTATAACGTTGATAATTTCAGAAAACTGCTAAAGTTTAAAAAAGAAGATAATGTCTGGTGGCGCGATCAGATCGAAGCTGAAATGGAGTATGAAATGCTTTCGGAAATTGGTCTTGATTTTAATCAGGAGAAGATGTACCAAAGTGGTTTTGAATTCAGAAGTTTTGACGAATTTCCTGCGAAATATCTTGATGATGTACTTTTTTCTATTATTCTAATCTGTGAGCATTCTTTAAATCTTCCTGATGTTCAATGGGGTCACGACAGTAAGGCCTGGAACAATTTAGTATACAGAAGCTTAAAGATGGGGTATTTAACCGAAATCAACGAAGATGAAAAGAAGGAGGTTTTAGAGTTATTACAACTATTAAATCCGTCAGACAGTAATTACAATATGCTAAAAGAGGAATTTGAAGCAATCGTACTGTTGGATGAATTTTTCTTTAAAATTCTTACTGTTTTGCATGACAAGTACAAAGACAATAATATTTGTCTGGATGCGATGTACGGACAAAAAACAACGGTTCCGCCAACATGGGACAACTTTAATAAATACCAAACCGAAAGACATTTGCAGCAAATAGGTTCTTTCTGTGATAATTAAAACTTTTTAACCAACGGCCAAATCCAATTATGAATTTGGCCGTTGGTTTTTATTTCCGTGAAATCTAAGCTATATTTATGGCTCTTGCTTTAATCGCAAGGTTTACAGCTTTTTTTTTATAAAGGACGCTGATTTTACTCGCGAAGTCGCAAAATCGCAAAGTTTCTTTTAAAGTTCCGAGTAAGAGCGAAACTGCATGCTAAGACTTTCTATCATTGTAATTTTTATGTTTTCCGAGTATTTTTTCACGCAGATTTAGAGGGTTATGCTGATATTTTTATTTTGTGATCAAACAATCTGATTAATCTGCAAAATCTGCGTGAGGGACTTTGTAGCTCCTTGTGGGGTAATTCAACTGGACCTTAAATGGAAAGCAGTCCTTTATAATACCCTTCTACATCTTTCCAGTGATAATACGGTGCTATATCTGTCTTTATAGTCGGAACCAGGATTTCTTTTTCATTAAGAAAGAATTTTACCAATATGTCATCTGATTTACGCTTTCTAAAAAACATCATTTGTATATTTCCTGACATTGGTGCTATCTTAAAATTATTCCATGCTTCGTAGTACGTATTAGGATCGGACACGCTGTTGTAGCTTCCGTCTAAATGAAGTAACATTGCCAGTGTAATTAAATTACCATCATGGGCAAAACGAAGAGTAGCGCCTTTGCCTTTGGATGCAATCATTGTGTTCGCGCTTTCAATGATATTTTTTAAGGTCGGCTTCTGATTCTCAAACATGATCCCGTTGTTGACTGCGGCATTCGCATCGCTCACGTATTGACGATAATTGGTGGTTTGCCATAAATCAAACAGTTCTTGTTTTTCGAACAAATCATAAAAAGTGAGCTTTGTTTCTATATTCTGCATTCCTCCTGCGATGGCGAATAATTTTTTCATCATGGTAGCGGCATCGATTTTTTTTGACACATAGTCCGCATCTGAGAATAACGACTTTACCAAACGATCAGGGTTCGTGTGTCTATTTTCGAATTCGAGGAACTCTTTTTTCCAGGTATCTTTAGCAGCTTTAAAAGCAGTTGCTTCGGGTGTATTGTAGTTTAGATACCGCTGCCATTTTATACCGGCATTGCGCGTAATCTGTAACTTGGGATTAATTTCTTTTAGTCTTTCACAAAAAGCATCCATACTCAGTACAACACGCACTACTGTTGTGGCGCTAGCTTCTATTTGAGCATCTTTTGCAAAGATTTTTGGGTACTGTTGGTACATACGTTCTGCAATTCCTCTTTGCTCTTTTTGTCCTAGTGGAGCGAGGTCTCCTCCGCGAAATTCAACTTCTTTCCAAAGCAGTTGCAAGCGTTTTAGAACATCGACGCCTAAGCTTGTGAGTGCCTTGTTTTTATTGGCTTCTTCAAATAAATCTAATGCCTCTTTATATTCTGCATCACTTGTCAAATAACGAGAGCCATGACGTCCAAAATGGCTGATATAAAACGCTTGATACCCTTTTGGCAACGCTGTGGGTGCGATAATATTTTGGGCGGGATAAGCATAATGTACTCCGGCAGTTTTCTCCGGACTGTCATATAGCTCTTGTTGGATGGTTTGAGCCAAAATGAGGGAAAGGTTTGTGAACGTAAATAATAAGGACAGTCGGATTTTTTTCATTTCGGTTTTTAGTTATGGCAAAGCAAATATATTCTAAATATCAGAAAATAGCTGCTGATCGTTGGAATATAAACTAACTGGGGGTTTGGACGCTGATGTAACGGATTCACTATCGTGAAAACGCGGATAAACGCGGATTTTTTTATTTTTATGGCCGGATAGTTTGTTTTGTGCTTGTCGTACTAGGCGTATTTTTTTAGCTTAGCGAAAATAGCATTCTACTACCATAATGGTTGTTCCTTAATAAAATGACTTTAAATAGTAAATGGGTACTAAAAAAGAATCCCATTAATCTGTGAGATCTATGGCAAAACGAAAAAAACTGCCACAGATTTCACAGATTAATGAGATTTACTTTGGGTTGGTTATAAAGTTATTTTGGTCTTGGTTTATTCTTATTTTAAAATGAATTGCAAACAGTAAAAGAAAAGTATTTTTCATAGTATTTAATTTATATTTCAAAATTAAGCACTTTAAAAAAAGGAGACTGTCACCTACTTTACATTTGGAATAAGATAGCAATTGAAATTAGAAAAGTTACTTGTTTCTTGTTGATGACAGGTATTGCAGAAGGCTAATTATTCTTGCGACTAAAACAGGTATTTCTACTTTAAACCGAAAACTTTAAAAATGCTATTTTTGAATTCACCGTAAATCTGTTTCAAACCATAGTATTGAAACTATCTCATCATTCTACGGATTATTTATGCGCTGAGAAATTAGTTTTCAAATAAAGCAACTTTAAAACTACAAATCCATAAACTGTTATAAAATATGCCCTGGACTATTCTTGAAAAACTATGGGAGCGCACTCTGAATCCTTCCGGTTCTTCTATTGCAAATAGCACACAAAGCTGGAACAACGAAATTAAAACCTTATATCAATTAGGTATCAGTATGGAAGACACTATACAATTCCTGTACTTTGAAAAACCTGATTTCGAAACATTCAAAAAATGGATCAATGCCAATCAAAAGAAGGAAACTATTGAACTTGAAGAGACTGCAAACAAGGTTCTTTCTGAAGAAGATTTACAATTTTGGAATCAAAATGGCTATGTCATTGTAAAAAATGCGATCTCAAAAAAAGATTGTGAAGAGACACAGCAAGCTATTTGGGAATTCTTAAAAATGGATCCCAACAATAAAGAAACCTGGTACATAAGACATGAAAACCAAAAGGGATTAATGCTTAATTTTTCGGATCACGAAACATTAAACAGGAACCGATTTTCTCCCAGAATTAAAAAGGCATATGAGCAACTTTACAATACAACCAAAATATACAAAACCATTGATAAGGTAAGTTTTAATCCGCCGGAAACGGAAGATTTTACTTTTCTGGGAAGTCCTCTTCATTGGGATACTAATTTAAAGCAACCCATCCCGTTTGGACTTCAGGGGCTACTCTACCTCACCGATTGCGGCCCTGATGATGGTGCTTTTCATTGTGTACCGGGTTTTCATAATAAAATTGATAATTGGCTTGCTGCTCTCAAACCCAACGAAAATCCAAGAGAGAAAGCCACTACGACATTGCAACCTAAACCCATTAGCGCTAACGCAGGCGATTTTATTATATGGAACAATACATTGCCTCACTGCGCTACTGCAAACAAAGGAAAAAGTCCAAGAATGGTACAATATCTTACGTATTTTCCGGATGATTTCACTACTCATGAGGAGTGGATTTAGCTTTTTAATTAGTTCCGATTGCTAGTTAATTACTCTGTTTAATTGCAATCTAAATACAAATAACCTTAGTTTTATTTGAATTGCTTCCGTTTTTACCGGAGGTTATTTCGAAAGGCTCAGAGACTATAGTCTGACTCTAAAAGCTTCGGCTAATGCCTCTTTGTTATTAATCAATTCTTAATCTCCAGTTAAAGCTAGAGGCAATTGATGTAGGTTTATCAAAACTTAAAAAAAAGGTATTCCTTTACTTAAATAAAGAGGGCATCACCATAGCTGGAAAGACGAACTAACTCTTTACAAAACTTCCGGACATCCTGATGGTTTTAGATGTTAATTTCCAAAAAAAAGCAGTTTCGAATCTGAACAATAATCCCAAAACTGTATACTTCTTCACAATTTTTTCCATCGCTTTAGAATTAATTTATGTTAATTTTTTCTTAAAACAAAGCTTCACTATTCATTCTTTGCATTTCACTAAACAATTGATTAGAAATAGTTAAAGCTACTGCAATTCATTGTTTTAATGAAGTAACACATTTAACATTTTGACAGTATTTTATTAAACATGTAAAAAAAAGACTATCAATACTATTTTAATTATTATTTTTACACAGTCTAAATAAAGATAGTAGGCGGGTTATTCTCCTACAATACAAATTGAAATGAAAAACAATACACTTCCAAATTTCATAAAAAAAGCAACTCTAACCGCTTTTGTACTATTGCGTGTAAGTCTGACACAGGCGCAAAATAGAACAGCTATAAGCGGTTTAATTCAGCATAACGGCAATCCTGTTTCAGAAGCTCTTATTGAACTACTACCAACCGGTAAGTCTACTACATCAGACGCTAATGGATCTTTTTCGTTTTCAGAACTAGCCAATGGTGTTTATACTATCAAGATTGCTACTATCGGTTTTAAGGACTATTTTCAACAAATTACAGTAAATGGCCAGCATCTTAAGCCATTACACATCAAAATGGAGACAGCAATTGATTTAAAAGAAGTCAATGTAGTTAGTTCAAAAACAAAAAGCAATCCGGAAAGTTTAATCAATGCAAAATACAGCGCGATGCCGGTAACGGTTATCGACCGCAGAACCATTGAACTTATGGGAAGTCGAAGACTGGACGAAATCTTAAAAGAACAGACCGGAATAGCTATTGTCAACAATATTGGCGGGGGTGCGCGATCAGTGGGGGTGCAAATGCAAGGCTTTGGAAGCGAGTACATTATTGTACTCATTGACGGACAGCCTATGGTCGGTCGTAACAACGGTAATTTTGATCTTTCGCGAATCAGTGTTTCTAATATTGAGCGCATCGAAATCATAAAAGGGGCCTCCTCCAGTCTGTACGGAAGTGAAGCACTAGGCGGCACCATAAACATCATTACCAGAAATGGTGTTGTCGATCCTCAGTTGCAAGCAGGTATCAGCTATGGCAGTCTGAATATTATTGATGCTACTTTGGAAGGAGAAACTCCCTTCCTGAAAAACAAAGCTACCGCAAATATGGCGGCTAATTATTATAGAACCGATGGCTTTAATACCAACTCCAAATACATCAAAGGCACCACTTCTCCGCCCTACGAGAATTACAGTTTACAGGGAAGATCACGTTATGAATTGAATAAAAACAGCTTTCTAAACTTAAGCGGTCGTTATGGACTACGTCGTTCTTATATGCAGAAAGATTTTGGTTTGGGTCATGTATCCGGAGATTATCAGGACGAACAGGATGTCAATCTTTCACTTTCTCTTGATCATCGCTTTAATCCAAGTCTTAAAAGTAATACTCGATATTACCTTACCTATTACACTGCTGATATGAGTGTTGCCTGGCAGCAGAGTAATACTACTGCAAGTCAGGATGTCTTCAAACAGACCTTACATCGCTTTGAACAACAATTTTCATATAGCACTACGAACGCCTATCAAATTGTAGGTGGAATTGGTGGCAGCCTTGAAAACATGAACGATGATGCCTTAACAAATGTAAATGCATTAAACACATTCTTTTCGTATGTTCAGGGAGAATGGACGCCTTTTGCAAAGATAAAAGCTGTTGGTGGTTTGCGATACGATCATACCAATAATTTTGGAGGCAGGATCAATCCAAGTTTTGGTCTACAGTACTATATCACACCCAAAATAACTTTTAAAGCGGGGATTGGTACCGGGTTTAAAGCTCCGGATTTCAAGACCAACTATCTGGTTTTTTATAACTCAACAGGCAACTATCTTGTTATTGGTAACGCTGTTCTGGTCCCAACATTAAAGCAATTGCAGCAGGATGGACAAGTAAGCGAAATCAGACAATACATCCTAAATCAGGCAGCAGGAAATCTACAGGCAGAAAAAAGTACCTCGTACAATACCGGACTGACTATGGAGCTTTCAAAAGGCTTCAAGGCAGAAGGAAATGTATTCTATCATAAAATTACCAATCAAATCAATAGCATACAGGTTGCAACCGGAAGTAATAACCGTATTATTTATACCTATCAAAACTTACCTGAAGCGGTCAATAAAGGATTTGAACTTTCTTTTAAGGCTACTCCAATAAAAAACATGGAAATAAGCGCAGGGTATCAATACTTAATTGCTAAAGATCTCAGCGTAAAGGACAGTATCAGCGCAGGAAAATGGCCTTACAGTCAAAATATACATGATCCGGCAACCGGAAATTCCTATAAACCAAGACCGTCAGACTATTGGGGAATAGAAAACCGTTCTCGTCATATGGCCAATGCAACACTATTTTACAACCATGCTCCATGGAAACTTAATGCCAATATCAGAGTAAATTTTAGAGGTAAATATCCTTTTGGAGATCGCAACGGAAACCAGTTTATAGACAAGTATGACATTTTTGTGAAAGACTACTGGCTCACCAATGCCAGTCTCGAAAAACAATTGCTAAAAGACCATTTACGAATCAGACTCACCGCCGATAATATTTTTGATTATACAGATCCCTTGATGCCGGGACAACCGGGGCGAATCATTTTGGCTGGTATAACCTACCGTTTCTTTAAAGAACAATAAATTAATCCAACAACCTTAAATACAATTATAATGATAACAACTCAAACTATAAAAAAGTGTTCTTTCGCACTTCTAATGGTCTCCATCCTGAGTCTCACCTCCTGCAGCAGCAATGAAGAAAACGCCGCTTCTTCACTTGAAGATGGCAAAAGCATCATAATTACAGACCTTGCCGGAGATACCGGAGCTGCAATGGGTGATGGTACCAAAGGGAAAGAAAACAGAGGCTTTCATGCGTTTCTTTTTCGCTTCAGCGACCAAAAGCAAATCTGGTTACACACTAAAGCAGATTCTTTAAAATTTATGAAAACAAATGACTGGGATATCGCTTTTACAGGACCGTACAATAGCGAAGTCTATATCAATAATGCCAAATACACTTACAATCCCGGTTTTGACGGACCGGCAAAAAATACAGCAGTTGTCTTGATCAACGAAGCCTACCAAAATGTAGATAAAGCACCTGCCGATGCTGATTTTAACAACAGCGACATTACTAAAATAGGATGGGCATCCTCAGCAAGTTCACTTGGCTGGTTCTACTACAGCCTCAGCACTCACATCATGCAGGCGATACCAAATCGTACCTACGCCATCAGACTGCCGGACGGCAAATATGCAAAATTGCAGCTTATAAACGCCTATAAAGGTAATCCTCCTGCCGTGACTGATCTTAACTGGCCTGCCCCCTATTTTACCTTCAAGTACTATGTGCAAAATGACGGTAGCAAAAATTTAAACACAAAATAATAAGTCATGAAAAAAATTGAAATTCCAGTAAAGAAATTCACAAAAAGCATATTAACACTTTTCCTGATCACTTCTTTGTTTGCTGCTTGCTCTTCTGATGAAGCCAAAACAGAAACGCCGGGAAAAGAAACCGGTGGAAATCCGGGAACACCAACCAATAATGCCCTATTTTATAAAGTAACACGTGTAAAAAACTATCAGGGAAGTACTTCAGATTCAAATCCTACCGCTCCTTCGGCAACTTTATATTACAGCCTTGAAGAAAACAAAGCTGTAGACGGGTCTTTTGTAAAAACACGAAAATGGGATTTGGCCTTTGGTGGTCTTTATGCCAGTTTTTTATCCGGAAATAATGGCAGTGATACCAAAAACAACGGGTTTCAGGCAGGTGGTTCCGGCGGAATTACTATAGTAGCAAAACACTTTGATCAAGTCGTTGATATACCAGCAGACAGTCAGTTTAAGACCGGTGTCGACCTTATTGGTACAGATGATTCGGGTGCATTTGGCAACGGGATTGGTTGGTATCTGTATGATTTTGGTGGTGATGTTTTAGGTAAAAATGATCCGAAAAAGGCGCATGTAGCTTATGCACTTGGAGAATCGCTTACGACGACTAAAGGAACTGTCATCCCTGCAAGAACCGTGATCCTTAAAACTGCAAATGGTAATTATGCTAAAGTTAAAATGATCTCGGTGTATAAAGATGTCTACAATCCGGCTGACTGGTTTAAAGATACTCCTCATATGTACTATACGTTTGACTATGTCTTAGTACCAGCGGGAAGCACCAAATTTGAAATTAAATAAGCAATAAAAACACTATGAAAACCAAAATTACCCCATTTAAGAAAATTTTATTTTTAAAGTCTTTTGCCTTGCTCGTACTACTAACTGCCTGCAACAGTGAAGAAGAGCGTTGGACCGATGTTAAAGGAGAAACTAAAACCGAGATTATTACCGATCTTGACGCCAGACGAATTGTGTCTTTTCGTGTTACCAATCCTGGCGAAGCCCAAGCCATACATAGTGCAGTAAATAATCTTGAAAAAACCATTACAGTATACCTCCCGGCCTATTATGAATATCAATATTTGGAAGCAGCAATAACACTCCCGGAAAAAACAACTATTTCACCGGCTGCCACTGAGTTAATTCCTGTTTTTAGTAAAGCTCCTACCACCTATACTACAAAAGCAGCAGATGGTTCAACTGCAGTATATACGGTCAAAATTATTGTCCAACAACCTAAACTTATCATAGAAGAAGTGTCTGATGGTTCGCCTGATTTTACAATCAACACTAATGCTTCAGTACTTATCAATGGAGAAAATTTCCTCCCGTCGTATCAGGTAACAAAACTATTTGTAGTGGATGCCCAAGGAAACAAAAAATGGCAAATGAAACAATATAATGACGGACTGGATATTGGAAGTTATTATGCGAATTACGTTTTCATCGATAACATCAACAATTTGCCAACACTTCAGCCCGATACCGATTACTGGTTTATGATGGAAAGTTATCAAATGTCAAAAACAATGAAACTTCCGTTCAGGATAACCAATTAAAACTTTTTAAAACAAAAAATGCCTGTCCTTACTGCAAGTGGTGCTAAAAAGAGCCAAATAACCCTATTTAAATTTAAATATTATGAAAAAAATAATCTTTTCACTTATAGCATTGGCTGCTATTTCACTTACATCTTGTAGCTCTGACGAACAAACTGCCGAAATACAATCGCAAGCAAATACAAAGAAACAAACTACTAGTAAAACGTCTAAAATTGCTGCCCTTTGCACGGTTACTAACGCAAGTGTTACCGTTAACAGAACTGCAGCGCCTTCCTCAACTTATACTAACTGGACTCCTGTTGCCGCTACAATCGGTGGAGTGAATGTGCAATGGGAAGGTATCTATGGTGGTTCTATACGCCCTGTAGGTAACACAGGTAAATGGTACGTAGGTACAGTAGCTTTAAACCAAACTTGTGCTAACTGGGATACCTGGAACGCTAATATTTCGGTTAAAAATGTTTCGACAAATGTGGGTACTTCTCCGGCTGATCCATACAATGTATTAGGATACAACGGAACTATTTCAGGATTTAACTATGGATTAGGGTATTACTCTTATAATATCATCACTCATGTTATGACACCTTCAAGAGCAATTGTAATCTGGAAAACAAATTCAGGAACTAATTCACAATCTGTTACAAGCCCATCTACAGCAACAGAAGCTTATTTGGTTAAAGTAACTGGAATTACTCCGGGATCTTCAAATAGTGTAGTAAATTATAACTGGACACAAGTAAAATAATTAATAACAATGTAAAAAACATGGGCTCCTAGAATAGGTAATGAAAACCGCAATAAAAGCTGACCTGCGATCCATTGCGTTCTTTATCTAAATTATTCACCCATGGCTAAAAAACGGTTCCATTACGTTACCGCAAGCATTGTAAGTACAGGCATTTAAAAAAATAAATACAGTCTTAACAATACGCTGTAAAATTACTAAAATAATTTACAAATTAAATATACAATACCATCATGAGTAAAAGAAACACTGTCGATTTCCTTCTGCGTAGGACTGCGGCACTTTTTTCAGTACTATTATTTCTCTCTTGTGACACCGAATATGTTGATAAGGTAAACAACATCCCCGGCGATGTCATAAAGGTTCCGGGATATAACCAAATTGAGTCTTTTATCATAAAAGATGCAGAAAACAACCCTGTAAGTGCTGCTATAACAGAAAGTAGTATCGTAATTACCTGGAGCAATCATATGGTACTTCCGGAAACGATTAAACCTGAAATTATCCTTGGTCAGGAAGCTGTAATTGCTCCCGCATCGGGTGCAGAAATCCCTTTCAAAGACGGTGCTGTCTTTACGGTGACCTCTAAAGCAGGAACAAAAAAACAGTATACGCTTAAAATAGATCTAAGACAAAAACAACCCCGACCATGGACTATAAGCAGCGGAGAAGTTTTATACAAAGGAGATTTGCAACAACGCACTAATAATGGCTTTCAGGATAACATAGACAATTTATGGCTGAGCTTAAAAGACACTAAAGTTTATTTTGTTTCTGCTACTAACCAGACAGAATATGTTGCAGAAACCGTATATGTTGGCAAAGGAACAGGTACTGCACCCTATCTCAATTACGGAGTATATTATTTTCTACCTGAGAATATGCCTTTAGGATTTTATGAGTTAAGAATAAAAAATGGAGCTTATATTCTGCAAAACGCTAGTGTTGAGAACAGATTTAAAGTTGAAATTGCCGAACCCGAATACTTTAAAACCGAAAGATATGGTTTTCCCGCCACAAAAAAAACCGGGGAAACTTTAGAAATCAGAGGAGGACTTTTAAATACCATAACTGCTGCAACGCTTTATAATACTGCTAATTCCGCTGTAACCTATCCATTAGAAATTGTAAGCCTTACTTCTTACAAAGTAGTCTTAAAGATTCCCGCCAATGTACCTGCCGGTTCTTACAATAGAATACGTTATACGACAGGAGAAGATAATTTAGACATCTACAGTCCTGTAACCATTAACTAAACGTCCACAAAATATTTGATAAAATCCTTTAGTCTGTAGAATGGCTAAAGGATTTTTTATTTTTAATTCTGGTGAAGTCCCATTATCACGCAGAAATGCAAAATTTTAAGCGGTAATCTTGTCATTTCGAGGTACGAGAAATCACACTCGAGAATCCGTGCAGTATGTTGCTAATCTTTGTCGAGTTACTGGTGTGACTCCTCCTTCGTCGGAGTGACAACAAAATGGGTGTAATTCCTCATTCGGAATGACAGTACTGGGCCTATAGCTTATGGCTAAGAGTTTTTTTGTCCTTTTGAACCTAGCTTCGTTTTTAAGGTTTCTTTTGCTTAAATAAAACCTAAAACAACCCTCTAGAATACCATTTTGCTCTCCCTATTCTGCTTTTTAAACTTTACTATTTATAAGCAATTTAAGCACCTTTTTACTAATTATAAATTAAGTTCTAACGCTTATGAATCTTCTTTATTAATTCATACTCAATAGTAATTATTTTGTAAAAAGCATCAACAACTTCAAGGAAGAGCCTTTTATCATGAGTACAACAGAAACCATAAACAGTAACTTCACCGTATACGGTATTGATATTTCGAGATATCAAGGTAATGAAATCCGTTTTCTCAATAAACAAACCAACGAACTCAGCTTTGTCATCTGTAAAGCAACAGAAGGAATAACGTATGCTGACCCCAATTTTAAAAGCAATTGGAGTGCCATTCGATCAAAAGGTTATGTGCGTGGGGCTTATCATTTTTATCATTGCAATGACGATCCTGTAGAGCAAGCCGCTAATTATCTGGAAGTAACAGGTTTAATTTCAGATACTGACTTACCTCCTATTGTGGATTTTGAAGGAGTAAGTATTGATCCGGGAATTAACGCAGCAGATATTCAGCCTAACTTACTACAATTCTTAACGTTATTGCAGCAAAAAACGGGTAGGAAACCCATTTTATACACCACTAACAATACCGCAAATAAGTACCTGACGAATCCTGAATTTGCCAATTTCTATTTATGGATAGCCGATTATAGTGAAACCTTGACATTGCCAACAATTTGGGAATCAAAAGGCTGGACTTTATGGCAAAAAACAAGCGGTTATAAATTATACAATCAGTTAAATGATTATGATGTTTTTAATGGGGATGCTAATGCTTTTTCAGAATTTATCCTCTCCAGCAAAACCGGTTAAACGTATCGTTTTTAATTTAAAGAAAACTACAGTTCTACCGTTTTCCATTTCCCGGTTCTAAAAACAAGGACACTGCTGGTCGCCAACACAATCTCTGAGATCAAAATAGCAATAAATATTCCTTTTGGCCCCCATTCGTAATAAGTGCCCAGCAAATAAGATAATGGAAGCTGAATCATATAAAACATAAGAATATAAAGCAGAGTTACCGTATTAACGCTACCCGCTGCATTTAAAGCACGGGAAATTACCATCGTATAACCAAAGAAAAAGTAAGCAATAGCCATGTATTGCAGATAGGTACTCGCGTAAGAAAGAATTTCTGCATCATGCGTAAAAAAACCTGCCAGTACTTTGGCATAAAACAATAAGAAAATAGCAATCAGTCCGAGGAAACACATGTTAAAGGTTCCCGTTTTCCATACTGAGGCTTCTGCCCTTTCCGGTTGTTTTGCTCCAAGGTTTTGACCTGTTAACACTCCCGCGGCATTAGCAATACCATAAGCCGGTAAAACACTAAACATAATGATGCGATTGGCAATGATATAACCTGCCAGTACATTTTCGCCGAGTTTTGCTACAATAACAATCATTAAAAAACGGCTTGAAGAAGGTACCAGATTCTGAATCATCCCGGCAGTTGCGAGTTTTAGAATACGCTTCATCAACGCAGGAACCATAATAAGTTGTCGTTTTCCTATACTGATTGTGGTATTGTTTCTAAAAAGATACCACAATTGATAAGCTACACTAAAGGCATTAGCAATTACCATAGCCACCGCAGCTCCAAGTAAACCCAGTTTAGGAAATGGTCCTAATCCGAAAATCAATACGGCACACAATAAACCATTCAAAATGTTTGAAAATGCAAGCGTTCTCATAGCCATAGAAGCATCACCTGATCCTCTGAAAACCCCGTTAATCAAGATACGCATAATCATAAAGATTAATCCTGCAAACATGGTTTTAGAAAAAGCATTTCCATAGTTAACCAAATGTTCCGATCCGCCGGCAAAACGCATAATCTCCTGATTGAAAATTACGGCTAAAAAACTACAAATAACCGAAAGAAAAATCCCAAGATAGATAACCTGCATCGCTGTCTGTCCTGCTCTTCGGGGCTTCTTTTCTCCTACTCTTCTTGAAATCATTGCAGTTGCTGCAATACTCAACCCCATCGCCACAGATTGAATAAGAATCACTACAGAATTGGTAATTCCAACCACAGTAATGGCATTTTCGCCAAGGCTGCTTACGAAAAGAAGATCTACTAAAACAAATAGAGATTCCATACTAAGCTCTAACATAGTAGGTACTGATAATAGAAAGGTAGCTCTATTGACACTTCCTGAAGTAAAGTTCTTTTCAGTTCCTTGCAATGCAATCCTGAATAAAGAAGCTATTGAACGTATTTTTACTAACACAATTATGGGTTTAAAAGAGAAATATTAATTTTTTTTGTTGGTTGAAACTGTCTATGGCATTTGAAGTGCCAAAACGAGATCATCCTATCTTTTTTTAAAGGCAAGAATCTTTTTTGCACAGGAAGTTATGAAATACAAGTTTTTCTTGAAATAAATAGACCTAATTCCTTTATTTTTATACTTATACAATATAATTCCAAGTTTTTAAGATACTTTAAAACCGATTTACTAAATAAACCTGGAAACCTTGCTGTCTATTGCTGTTCTTCTTTTTGTTACAGAAAGTGCCGAAGCTTCCGGGTAGCCGATATAAAAAATCCCTAAGGATTGCTCATTAGCTTCCAAGCCAAAGCTTTTTACATATTCTACAGCAGACCCACTTGAATCCCAATAGGAACCCAATTCAAATGAAGTGGCGCTAATAGCCATGTTTTGCACGGCACAGGAAACAGCAGCTATTTCTTCCCATTCCGGAATAGTGACCTTGGTACTTTTAGAAAGAATCACACCAATCAAACAAGCTGCATTGAGTGGATAATTTTTGAGATAATTATACTTTGCGGCTCTTTTATCTGCATCGGCGATTTCTTCATAGAGATACTTGTAATACTCTACCATATAGTCTCCGTATTTTTCAAGTTGACTTCCGGTAAGAACAATAAACCTCCAGGGTTCAGTCATTTTATGGGTAGGTGCCCATGTTGCGTTGGTTAATATCTCATTCAATACGGCTTCGGGAAGACTACCTCCTGTATAAGAATCTGCGTAAATGCTTTTCCTGGCACGAATTATTTGGGTTGCCACTTCAGACAAGGAGCCAATTTCACTTTTTTCCATCAAGTTTGTAAGGATTAAAACAATAATTAGGTGAATTAAGTACGAAAAATATGCAAATATATTTTGCTATTTAAAATTATTATAAATAGCTTTGCTGTGCAAATTTATTATTTATAATTAGAATAAATAAGAATAAAGCAAATGTATGTAGTAATTTTCATAAAAACAACAGAAATCTGCTTATCTCAGAAATAAAAAAACTAGCTCAATTAACTCAAAAATCTACCAATTGTATCCGTATGGGAGATAAAACCAATCGCTCCCAACCAGCAACAGTGGCGGTCACCATTTAAATGTTGTCCTTAGATATCAACTGTTAAATCGCTTAAAAATCCCTTTTCTGATCTCAAAAGATCACCACAGAAGAGTCAATTATATTCATTAAACCACACTACAATGCAAGAAAAATCTAAAATACAAAGACACGAAAATGGTCAATTAAATCCTGAGCTTGTCGCAGCACACCTTCAACCTGAAATATGGGAAAAAGTCAACAGGCTACACCTTAGAAAAATGTTATGTGAATTCTCGCATGAATTACTACTTACTCCACAATTGAAAAGTACTCAAGCTGCAGGAGGAATCTATAGCCTTTCCACCGCCGATGGGCAAACGGTCTATGCATTTCAAGCGCAATTGCTTGCTTTAGACCATTGGCATATTACTACAGACTCAATTACAAAAACAACAAACGGACTGGTACAACCTCTTGATGCCATAGCTTTTCTACTTGAATTTACTGAAGAATTAGGTTTTACCGATACAAGTCTGCCTACCTATCTCGAAGAAGTAATCAGTTGTTTATATGGTAGTGCTTATATGCAAACCAATAGCCAGCTTACAGCCAAAGATTTGACAACAGCAAGTTATGCTGATGTTGAACATGCCATGACAGCCGGACACCCTTGTTTTATAGCCAACAGTGCCAGAATTGGCTTTGATGCAGTCGATTATCAAAATTATAGTCCTGAAGCTGCAAAACCACTTTCATTGGTTTGGGTCGCAGGTCATAAAAAACACACTGAATTTACCAGTATCCCTCCCCTTAGTTACCATCAGGTGATGGAACAGGAATTAGATAGTGACCTAAAAACATCATTTGACTTGTTGCTTACAGAAAAAGAACTCGATCCGCAAGATTATATTTATTTCCCTATACATCCCTGGCAATGGCACAATAAATTGGTTTACTTATTTGCTCCCGATATTGCCACTTCAAAACTAGTTTGTTTAGGTGATAGTAAAGATTTATACATGCCACAACAATCGGTACGTACCTTTTTTAACGTAAGTGATAACAAAAGATTTTATGTTAAATCTGCGCTTTCCATTCTGAATATGGGCTTTATGAGAGGACTATCTCCTTATTATATGCGAACAAACCCACCAATTAGTGCATGGGTAGCCGATCTTGTCGAAAATGATGCTTATCTACAGAAAAAAGGGTTCACTACATTAAAAGAGATTGCTACTGTAGGCTACACTAATACGTACATTGAAGAAGCTATAAAAATAGATTCTCCGTATAAAAAAATGTTATCTACGCTTTGGAGAGAGAGCCCAATGGACAAAATAGCAAACGGAGAGCGCCTGATGACTATGGCGGCTTTGCTTCATATTGACACAGAAGGAAATTCACTACTGGCAGAATTAATTAAATCCTCTCCTTTGGATGCAAAAGGATGGCTTCAAAGTTATTTGCAAGCTTATCTTAGTCCGCTTTTACACTGTTTTTATTACCATGATATGCGCTTTATGCCACATGGTGAAAATCTAATTTTAGTATTCCGCGATAATGTTCCTGTAAGAGCCATTATGAAAGATATTGGTGAAGAAGTTGCTATTGTAAATCAGGAAAAAGAGTTACCGGAAGCGGTAAAACGAATCATCATCAACGTTCCTGAAGATCTTAAACTCTTATCTATTTTCACACAAATATTTGACTCTTTCTTCCGATTCTTAAATCACGTATTGGTAGAACACGTTAATCTGCCTGAGGAAGATTTCTGGAGTCTGGTAGCGGAATGCATCACAGAATATCAATCAGAATATCCTGAGTTGGAAGATAAATTCAGAAAGTACGATTTATTTGATTCAGAAATTATCAAAACCTGCTCTAACAGATTGCAAATGCAAAACAGCACGAAGATGCTTGATGCTACCAATCCGTTCAAGAATCAAAAATTTGCCGGCACCTTAAAAAATCCGCTTTCCATCTATCAGACCAAATTAATCTAGTCCTTCTTTAAAAACTATAATACGTAAAAACCATGAATATAGATACGCTGATCTCCCCTACACAAGCATCCAAACATTTAGAAAAGTCAGTTTGGGACAAAGTAACCCGTTTGCATCTTAGAAAAATACTTGCCGAATTCTCACATGAACGCCTTGTAATTCCTAAGTTGATTGAAAACAAAGACGGTTGGGGAATCTATCAACTAAGCAGTGCGGATCAAAAAAATATTTATCAATTTAATGCTAAAATACTGGCTTTAAACCACTGGTATATTGATACAGATTCCATTGAAAAAATAACTGAAGGTGAAACAGCTGCATTAGATGCACTTAGTTTTATCATTGAATTTAAAACCGAACTGGGTATTCCTGAGGAATCTTTACCTGTCTACTTAGAAGAAGTATGCAGCACCTTGGCCGGAAGTGCTTATCTGAATTATTATGGCAAACCAAACTCAAAAGAACTTTTAGAAGTTGGTTACCAGCAAACAGAATCTACTATGACGGGGCATCCTCGTTTCATTGCTAATAACGGAAGAATAGGTTTTACATCAAGTGATCACCGCGAATATGCTCCCGAAGCTGCTGCACCTTTTTCTTTGGTATGGCTTGCCGGACATCGCTCAACTGCTGTATTTACGGCAGAAAAGCCTTTAGATTATGATAAAGTAATGTTACAGGAATTGGGTGAAGAAACCTTGAAGAACTTTAACAATCAATTGTTGGAAAAAGGACTAAATCCTCAAGATTACTTTTATATGCCGGTACATCCGTGGCAATGGTTTAACAAATTGGCCAATATATTTTCAGCAGATATCGCCACTCACCGATTGGTTTGTATGGGGTATAATGAAGATAAATACCAGCCGCAACAATCTATACGAACTTTCTATAACATCACAAATCCGGAAAAATTCTATGTTAAGACAGCCATTTCGGTGTTAAACATGGGGTATGTTCGTGGCTTGTCTCCTAAATTTATGTTGTCTAACCCGCCAATCAATGAGTGGATTTACAACCTTGTGAAAGAGGATGATTACTTACAATCAAAAGGCTTTATCATTCTTAGAGAAATTGCCAGCTTGAGTTTTGCGCATCAATATTATGAAACAGCAATCCCGGGTGATACTCCTTACAAAAAAATGTTTGCTTGTTTATGGAGAGAAAGCCCGGCTGATAAAATCTCAGGCAACCAACGTTTAATCACTATGGCGGCATTGCTTCATATTGATAATGATGGTAAAGCATACCTTCCGGAGTTGATACAGGCATCCGGTTTAACAACTGCTAATTGGTTAAGACAATACTTTAGCTGTTATTTAAGTCCGTTATTACATTGTTTTTATAAATGGGACATGGTCTTCATGCCTCATGGAGAAAACTTAATCCTAATTCTGGAAGATCATAAAGTAGTAAATGCCATTATGAAAGATATTGGTGAAGAAGTTTCATTAATCAATACCAGCTTAGAGATTCCTGAAGTAGCTCTAAGGCTTACCACTACCGTTCCGGATGAGCGTAAAACATTGCCTTTGTTTACACAGGTGTTCGATTCTATCTTCCGATTCATCTCTGCCATACTTGTAGAACATGCCGATTTTCCTGAAGAAGAGTTTTGGAAACTTGTGGCAGAATGCATCTTAGATTATCAAGCTGCTCATCCTGAATTCAGTGAATCATTCAAGAAATTTGATTTGTTTGTTAATGAATTCAGTCCGGATGCTTTAAACAAATTGCAATTGAATAATAACAGGCAATTGAGAAACCGAGCTAATCCTTTTCAGGACTTGCCTTATATCGGTATTGTAAAAAATCCGGTCACACCTTTTTACACTAATTAATAAAAAATAAATTTCGTGAATTATTTAACATCATTAAACAGATACATCCCCATACTATTTATTACTGCTGCGTTCCTGTTATCCTCCTTAAATATGCATGCACAGCAAAGTCAAACCGGAACCATTAAAGGTAAGGTTATGACGGAAGACGGAAAAAAAGTGCTTTATGGCACTGTTAACTTAAATGGAAAATACAGCGTAAAAATTGATAAGGACGGTTGGTATATGTTTGATAAGCTTACCTCAAAATCGAATACCATTACGGCAAATATCATGGGATTAGCTCCACAGACCAAAACGGTAACCCTTAATACAGGAGAAGAAATTATACTTGATTTTACGCTTACCGCCGATGCAGAATCTCTCAATGAAGTATTTATTGTTGGAAGTAAATATACTATCTCCAAAAAGAAGAAAAGTGAATATGTGTCAAGACTTCCGCTTAAAAACCTTGAAAACCCACAAGTTTATAGCGTAGTAGACAAGGAACTTATCAAAGAGCAGATGGCTTTAACAGTCGAAGAATCTTTCAGAAATGTTCCTGGAGCGGCACCTGCAAAAACCGGAGCTGGTATGCCTTCTTTTTTCTCAAGAGGTTTTCAAACCAGTGAAAATTTCCGTAACGGAATGGCGACTTACCTCCGCACAGGTGTTGATCTTGCTGCTGTAGAACGTGTAGAAACCTACAAAGGTCCAAGTTCTACTCTTTTCGGAGCGCAAATGACCTCTTTTGGAGGAATTGTGAATTATGTAACCAAAAGACCGTATGATCATTTTGGAGGTGAAATTGGGTACACCATGGGTAGTTGGGATTTAAGCCGTATGACATTAGACATAAATACCCCGATTAAAGATGCTGAAGGTTTATTGGTAAGACTAAACATAGCCCGCCAGACCGAAAGCACCTTTCAGGATCAGGGTAATACTGCTACATTGCTTATTGCACCAAGTATTACGTATCAGGTATCAGATCGTTTAAAATTTACGTTGAATGCTGATTTTCAAAGTGTGCAAGGCGTTACTCCTGCCGGATGGATGGTTTCTCCAACATTGGGTCTAAACAGTTTTAAAGATCTTAATCTGGATTACCGTATCTCACTTAACGATAACTCTCTCGTAAGCAAACAAGGTTCTACCAATGTCTTACTTGATGCCGAATACAAAATTTCTGACCAATGGACTTCGCAATCCCGATATGCTTACGGTTCTGGTAATTATGATGACCTTTATATCTTTGATTTCATCTGGCAAAATAAATCGAGTGTAGATCGTATATTGAGAACATTTACAGATGAAAAGACCGTTCGAAAAAATTTCCAGCAAAACTTTACCGGAGATTTTAAAATCGGAAACTTTAGAAACAGACTTGTAGTAGGTTTTGATTATTTATCCAGCTCCAGAAGCACCCGCTATGACGGACTTGGATATGGTGGTAAAGTATTTGAACCTGCAAACCTCGATAATCTTAGCTTAACTCCAATCATCCGAATGGAAGATGTTGAAGCAGTTCTCTCTAAGAGAAATACAGGTCAGAATCAGACAAAAGAATCTACCTATAGTGTTTATGCTTCTGATGTTTTTAATGTTACAGATCAGCTTCTAGTGATGGCCAGTTTACGTGTAGATCGTTATATTGGTGATGGAACGACAAATACAAAATCTCGTGCCACTACAGGAAACTACAATCAAACAGCACTCTCGCCGAAATTTGGTCTGGTGTATCAGATTGTAGAAGACAAGGTATCTCTTTTTGGTAATTACATGAATGGTTTTAAAAACGTAGGCAGCAGACTTCAACCCGATGGAGAAGTTTCCGTTTTTAAACCTCAGAAAGCAGCACAGTTAGAAGGTGGTGTTAAGCTAGATTTATCCGACAAAATCAATGCAACTGTGAGTTACTACCAAATTGATGTCACTAACACTTTAAGGAATGAAATGAGAGGTACACAAACCTTTGTTGTTCAGGACGGAACACAGAAAAGTAAAGGACTTGAAATAGAAATTATAGGAAGACCTTTTTCAGGTTTCAATTATGTAGCTAGTTATGGTTATAATGATAACGAATTTACTAAATCGGCAGCAAATGTATTGGGAAAAAGAGCAGCAGGTACTCCCAAAAATGTAGTTAATCTTTGGGCAAGTTATACTATTGTTAGCGGTAAAGCACAGGGATTAGGATTGGGTATAGGAAATTCTTATGTTTCAGATTCTTTTATTGACAATACAAACGCCTTCACGCTAGACTCTTATAATCTACTTGATGCGACCCTGTTTTATAACCGCCCGAAGTATAGAATTGGTATTAAAGCCAATAACATACTAGATGAACAATACTGGGTAAGTGACGGCTACTACGCACGTCCGCAAAAACCAGCCAATTTTATGATCAACTTTACCTATAAATTTTAAGTAGATGGAAAATATCGATCAGCGTACTTTCCAAGCCCATAGAATGCTATTGGGGATAGTTATGACCTTTGCTATTCTGGATCATACCCGATTGTTTTTTCATTATTGGAACACCAATCCGGCAGATCTGGGTCATACTACCTTCTTTCTGTTCTTTACACGATTTATATCCCATTATTTTGCGCCCACCGTTTTTTTTATAGCCGGTATTGAATTATTTCACTGGATGGGCAAAAGAACAAAAACACAAAATATATGGCGTTTATTCCGATTAGGTAGTATGCTGATCCTTATTGAAATTTTTATAAACAATTTCTTGTATACGTTTGATCCATTTTATCGTACGATTGGTGTTTTTATAATTGGTTCATTAGGTTTGTGCTTCTATTTTATGGCGGGTTTGCAATACTTGAGCAGAAATCTAATCTTATTAATTAGTTTAGTTATTATAATCGGCCATCATCTATTAGATAGTATACAAATGAAAGGAGATTCGCCAACAGCTATCTTCTGGTATTTGATTCATCAACAAAAATTTATACCTCATGATGGGCGTTTGTACATCGTCAATTATACCTTGCTTCCCTGGCTAGGTGTTTTATTACTGGGTTATTTTTGGGGATTCTTCTGCAGATCCGGAAGTTCTCCTACACTTCGAAAAAAAGTGCTGTTGTACAGTGGTTTTATCCTCATAGGAGTATTTGTCTTATTGCGTGGCTTAAACGGGTACGGAGAATCGATCCCATGGAAAACCGGAGATTCTGCTCTCATCAGCGTATTATCATTTTTTAATCTTACGAAGTACCCCGCTTCACTGGATTTTCTGGCGATTACACTAGGTCCGATTTTTTTGTTTTTAGCGTATGCCGAAAATTGGAAAAACAGAGTTGCTAATTTCTTTTTTACTTTAGGTCAAATTCCTTTGTTTACCTATCTGTTCAGTACCCTTATTATTCATTTAGCAGCTATGCTTTGGTTGTACTTTAACGGAAAACCATTTAAAGCAATGGTCATTACAACGGCTTCGTATAGTGACAAAAGTCCATTGGTTAATTATGGCTACTCTTTGGTTACAGTTTATATTTTATGGATTGCATTTGTACTGATTTGCTACTTTTCTATAAAAAAAGTAAAACAGCTAAAATAAATACTAAATACAAAATTTAAAAGTACCTAAAAGGCTTTAGCCGGACCAGCAAAAGTTCGGCTAAAGCCTTTTTGTAATTAATCAATTCTTTACCTCCAGCTCAAGCTGGAGGCAATTAATAAAGGCTATTTAAATAATTTACTACAGAGAGAATCTTCCTTTGTATTTATGAATACTCAGGTTCATCAATAGCCTCCTGCTTTAGCTGGAGGGTTAAATTTGGAACGCTCTTAAGGCTTTAGCCGAATAATCAAAGTAATAGGCTAAAGCATTCTTTGTCAGCATGACTCACTAAGATATTATATTAAGGTCTGTGTCTCTTCGTGTTTTCTTTGTGAATCTCTGTGAAATAAAAACTAAGATAACCGAATCGTTTCTTTAGAACAAAAAAATGAAAATCACATCCGTCGATGTAAAGAACTATTTTTTTAATTCAAGTTAAAGTTGCATATTCGTAACAAATACGAAAAGAATGGATGATTATTTAATTGGGATTGGTAAACGAATAAAAGACATTCGCAAGAACAATAAAAAAACAATTAGTACAGTTGCCAATGCGGCTGAAGTTAGTAATGGATTAATATCACGTATTGAAAACGGAAGAACCATTCCTTCCCTTCCTGTTTTATTAAATATCATAAATGCTTTAGAGATTGAAGTTTCAGCCTTTTTTGAAGGAATGCCTAAGCCCTCGGGACAAAATTATATTGTATCCCGTGCTGAAGAAAATTCGATTATTGAAAAAGAAGATGATGCAAAAGGTTTTGCCTACCAATATATTTTTGGTAAGCAGCTTTCTTCTATTGGCTTTGAGGCTGTTTTATTAGAGGTAAAACCAAACTCACAAAGAGAAAAAGTAGAAACTGATGCTTACGAATACAAATACATGCTTTCGGGAGAATGTGTTTATATCATTGGTGATGATGAAGTACTGATTAAAGAGGGAGATTCGATCTTTTTTGATGGTAGAATTCCTCATGTGCCAGTCAACAGAAGTGCGTCAACTGCTAAAATGCTGGTCTTGTACTTCTTTTTTAATACACAACGAGATTAAATAAGCGCGCTGGGTTTTTAACCGCAAGGTGCGCAAAGGTTTTATGCAAGGTTCGCAAAGATTAAAAAACAGTTTTGCGTATAGCTTTGCGAACCTTGCGTACAATACGAATAAAAATCCTTGCGCACCTTGCGGTTAAAAAGCCGCACACATATTGTTCATCAAGATCTGAATCAACCAGTTTAAAGGATTAAAACTGCAAATACAAATATTCCTAGCACCGCAACCATTATTAAAGCGATTTCAACCGCTTCGTCAAAAGTGATGTCATGCTTAATTGCTTTTTTCTTTGTAACATATTTTATAGCTTCAACACTTACACCAAGCGCTTTTGCTATCTCGACAAGTTTACTTTCCTCTATGGTCTTCTCTTTTTCTATAGCTGATATTACTTCTAGGTTCGTTCCTAAAGCCTGAGCCAGTGCTTTCTTCTTTATGTCTTTTAGTTTGCGTATGCGGCTTATTTTTTGTCCTATATGTTTTGTTTTTTCTACTGTGTCCATAAGTCAAATGATAATTAAGAAAATTCGCAATAGATAGAAAGTAGATTTATGATATATAACGAATTAAAAAAAAGTTACACATTGTATAATCTGCTCGATCTTTTATCGCAACAAAGTAAAAATATGTTTTTTCTTACGTATTTTTATATGAAATTAGAAGCACTTTATAAATGTAGAAGAAAAGCCTAAAGTCGTACCATCCTAATACTTATGCCAACTCCTTAAAAGCAAAAACTCCTCCTTTACCTGAAATAAAGGAAGAGTTTAAAAAAAACAAACACAAAATATTACGAGCCCTTGAACGTAATCAAAATATCAGGTCTTCGACTCCGCTCAGGCAGACAAATGAAATTTTAAAAAAGTGAAACGTCTTTTTCCTTTTTCAAAAATTTGTTTCTATCTCTTAAAGAATACATATATTTAATAACTTATAAGAGTATGGCTCTCAACTCATTCAGATTTTCCAGAATATAAGTTGGATTCGCTTTCTGAATTTGCTCACGAGTCTGCGCTCCTGTCAAAACTCCGGCGGTCATGCCGCAATTGGCACTTTTTCCTTCCTCAATATCTATGGCTGAATCACCCACTTTTAAAACATTTTGCGGATCTTTTACTGCCATAAGCTCCATCGCTTTTAGAATCATATCACCATCAGGGCGTCCGTTTTTAACGTCATTGGCTGTCACTAAGGCGTCAATCGTTACTCCTACCTTCCATCCCAATTTATCGAGTAATTTATGGGCTGTGACAGTATCATAGCCCGTATTTAAAACCACTTTTATTTGATTGGCCTGTAAGTCTTTAAAGAGATTCTCTGTACCTTCAAAAGTCTTTACTTCCAATTCGTTATAGGCTTTTTCTAAGGCAATTTTAAAATTTGCGAAGGCCTTGTCTGCTACATTTCCGATATTTGTTACACTTGTACAAGCTGTTAAAACATCTGTGATGGCCTGATGCTTTTCTTTGCCGGCACCGTGTTTTAAAACATCCTCCAAAGACACCATAATCCCTTCTTCATTTATTACTTTTTGCACTGTCTTGTATACTACATTCCCTTCGTCAACAGTTGTTCCGGCCATATCAAAGACCACCAGTTCTATTCTTTGTTTCATTATTATACATTAAAAATTTTAGTAATATTTTCTTTTGAAAAGCCGGCACTACCCGTCATTCCTTTTCCTCCGATTCCTGTAATGATGTGAATGTTTTCTCCGACTGTATGTTCAAAAACATCTTTTGTTTTGCATTGCGAATAGGTTCCGAACCATCTGTTTTGAATCTCGTAAGTCGGCAAATCGATAATTTTCTTTGCTTCCTGTATCATAAAATTATCGATATCCATATCCAGATTAAAACCCAAATCGTCACTGTTTGCAGCAGGAGCGTATTGATGGGAATCTCCCAAAATCACAGAGCCATCCATTGCCTGTTTGAACAAAATATGAACGCCCCATTTTTTCTCTAAAGAATCAGCATTTTCTTTAGACTTAATTTCTTTAAACGAAGGACATTCATAAAAAGCTTCATAACGTCTGATCGATAGTCCTGTCAAAATAGAACCGTCCAGTTTATAATTGGCTTGCGGTTTGGTTTGCAACATTTGCAATTTTGACACTTCAATATCACTGTTAAAAAACAATTCCGGATACAGCGTTTTAAACTCGCTACCATTACAAATAATCACTTTTTTGGCTCTAAAAATTTCGTTAGCGGCACTTTGTAATGTTACGCCGTCATTGCTGTTTTCACAGTTCACAATCGCGGTATTGGTCATTAATTCCAGACCTAAAAATTGTTGCATATACTCCTGAAGTCTGTAAATCATTGTTCTTGGTTCTACCGTCACTTCATCGGGAAAAAACAAACCTGCTTTTACATAATCAGAGCGTAAACCCTGATACTTGCTCAAACATTCCTGTTTGGTCAACAAATTGGATTGATAATCATTGGTTTTATTAATTTGTGCCAACTCTTCTATAAGCTGTACTTCTTCGTCGTTGGAAGCCAAATATACAGAGCCATTTTGTCTGATTGAGATATCAAACTGACTTTGAATTTCTTTGTAAATCAACAAACTTTCTCTTCCGTAAGTTTGCCATTTTGAATCCATTCCGGATGGGACCACTTGTCCGAAATTCTGAATGGTGGCGCTTTTAGGCATTTTATCTTTTTCGATAAGTGCTACTTTTAATCCTTTTTTTAAAGCGTGAAAAGCATGAAAAGTTCCTAAAACTCCCCCTCCCACAACAATTAAATCATAGTTTGTTTTCATTTTAAACTAAATTATTTTTTAACTCATCAGCACTGTTTTGCAATACATCTAATGGGTTATATTCAACATTTTCCTTTTTCTTCTTGTTCTTTTTTTTAATAAGGTACAGCATAGATCCAACACTTACTAACACCCCCATAGCAGCCACTATATAAGCTCCGTCTATAAAAAAGCTCAGCCACGACAAAGTTGATTGTCCAAAATTTTTATACAACAATACCGAAACACTTCCCAGATAACCAAAGGCATCGGCCAGATAAATTAAAAATCCCGCATTTCCTTTTATTCTAAAAGCTGCAATAAACCTATCGAAGAAAAGACTGTTAAAAGGTACGTAACAAATGTACAATCCAAAGCCTGAAACTACCATCCAGTAGTAGGGACCTATATTTCCCGAATGGAATAAAATAGTAGAAAAACCTATTGAAAGCGAACCTATTATCAATAATACATGATAGAAAAACAAGGCCTTCATATTGTCTCTGAAATAAAAAGCAGTGCCCAAAACCATTAGCACAATCACAGCCACAATTACTTCTGAACTGGCATAAACAGCTGTATCTCCTTTATATCCAATACTATCCCATAATTCCCTTGCAAAATTGTCTCTAAAATCTCTAAAAGCAGTTAGGTAGGTATAAAACAAAATCCAAAGCGTAATGGGAAATAAAAACTTTAAAACTACTTTTCTACGATCGCTTTTAGTCATAGGAATCCGTTCGGATCGTAAGGCAATATCTTCGGCGGTTGGCTTTGGAATTCTTTCCAGCAACCAGGCAAAAAACAATAAGGGCGGTATAAACAATAAACCCGTTATCGCTGGCATCCAGAATTGAGAAAAACCCCAGGATTCCATTACAAAGAAACCAGTTGACTTCACTACTCCGCTTGAAACAATAAAACTGGTGCTTAAAGCTACTCCCAATATTTCAGTGAATTTTCTTCCTTCCAAATACGAAAAAACAATTCCCCAAATCATCCCTAACGGAATCCCATTGATAAACATACATAAAATGTTGTACGGTTTTGGAACGATCGCAAAAAGAACTAAAGCAGTCTCTGCAATGCCTATTAACCCCAACAGATAAAACACTCTGTTTTTAGCTTTTAGCTCTGAAATGACTTTTATACCAATAAATTTTGAAAGTACATACCCCAAAACCTGGGCGATAATCAGTAGAATTTTATAATCAATATGAAATACTTCCAGTCCTTCAAAAGTGGCAACGCTGAATGGTTTTCTAAAAGCATACATGCAAAAGTATGCTCCGAAAGCAGCCAATGAAGCCGTCAATACAAAAGGAATATCTGACTTTTTCTTATTCATTTCTATTCTTTTTTCAGAATCGGTAAAGCGGTTCCTTTCATTTCAGTATCTTTTATTTTGCTGTCTAAAAGCTGCAAAACAGTGGGCGCGATTTGATTACTGTACAATTGCTCCTTTGATCTTGCTTCTCCTAAAACGGAAACTCCATTCCCAAAAACAACCAACCAAACCTGGTCTGCTCCATTTATCTTCGAACCATGACTTCTCCAGGTATCTAATGGCTCTGAGCCACGACCGTGATCGGTTGAAATGATAAAAATGGTATTGTTTTTATAGAAAGGATCATTCTGAGTAAAATTCCAAAGGTCCTTTATCAATCCGTCTGTGGTGTGAGCCGAATTTAAATAGGCCTGATAATTTCCATCGTGTGCAAAATCATCCGTTTCTCCGTAAGAAATGTAAACCAATTCCGGGTGCTCTTTCTTCATGTATTCTAAAGCATAATTGGATGTAAAGGCATCAAATCGAACAGAATCCCACGGAGAAGGTACTTTTGCTTGCAATTCATTTAAAAAAGTCTCCCTTGGAGAAAGATTCTTCCCTTTAGCCTCCTCAAAACCTGCATTGACAGGAATTCCCGAACGTTCTTCGTTTACAATAAAAGGAAATACATCCCAGCTTCCGAAAGCTGCAACTTTGCCTTTGTACTTAGACAGTTTGTTTATTTTTTCTAAAACTGTTGTATTGGGATTATTGAACTTATCGTTGCTTTTGATTCTTACATCATCTGCAGCACCGGTTAGTATTTCATTGTAACCCGGATAAGAAAACCACATTGTATTAGTCAAGTTTACATTACTCCCCAAATTTCTATTTCCGTGCAATTGCCCCATTTTGGTTACTTCGTTCCAGAAAAATGGCATTAATGCTGTTCTTCGCTCTTCCGGTGTAGCTCTCCAGAATTTTTGTTTTAAATGGGTGGTGTCTTCTACATATTTCTTTTCGGACACTAATTTCTGATCTGCTCCGGTAAACAATTCCTGCCAACGGAAACCGTCTAAAGTGATCAATACTACTTTTGGATTATTCTTGATTTCTTTTTGTTGCGCGTTACCACTAAAAAAGCTTAGAAAAGCAACACTTGAAATTATAATTGATTTTTTCATTTTATTTATTTTGAAACTTTTAATACTGTTTGTATTTTTAAACTAATGGAGTAAATTCTAAAAAAAATTGCTCACTCTTACTCTTGAAGTATTTCTCGCAAAGTCGCGGAGCCGCAAAGTTTTTTATGCTCGCAGATTTTGCAGATATTTTTTTCTATAATTCCGATAAAAACAATCTCAATAAATCTCCTACCCGAGCGATAGCAAACAGGCGAAGCAAATCTACGTGAAAACTAACCTTGGCGCCTTTGCGACTTTGCGAGATTTTTTATGCCCTACTCTATTTAATAAGCCACATAACGGCATTGATATCATCTGTTCCGCCGTACTGATTCTTTAAAGCCGCATTAACATTTAAAGAATTGGTTTCGAATTCGCTTTGCGGATACTTCCAACGCATTGGGATTCTGCCACCATTCTTGTTAGACGGTCCAACATCAAATTTCGGAATGCCTGTTCTTCTGTAATTGAAATACGATTCTCTTTCTGAATTTTGGAAAAAGGCCACATACTTCTGAGTTAAAATCTGCTCCAAACCTGTAGCATTATTCCCTTTGTAAGCTACATTAACCTGATTTAAAAAGGTTGTGATCTCGGTAGCAGAAACACCATAAAAGTCCATTGAAGCTTTAATTCCCTGATTGTAATAAACTGCCGCATCACCGTTTACCCATCCTCTGTTGATCGCTTCTGCAATTACAAATTGCTGTTCTGCGTAACCGATTAAAATGTAGGCTTCGCCAATATAATTACTGTAATATCTCTTTTCATTCGGATAAGATAATTTTCCCTGATCTGAGGCAACCTGCATAGAACCCTGCTCGTCTCCGGTATTAGCAGCTACGTACGCATTAAGATTCAGAGGATCATTCGCATTAAAGTAAAAAGAAGCAGGATCGGCCACTTTGTAAATTCTTGGATCGTTATTTTCTTTCAGGATATTCAAATAGGTACCTCCCATAATATTCCTGTTTCGGTTAAAACCGTAATTACCGGGATTAAACTTATAGTTATTACCTGTTTCGTCAGAGAAATAGCGAGTCATATTATCTTTAATTCCTTCCATTAGAGGATATTTAGAAGGATTGCTTATCATTTTATTAAACTGATTGGCAACATCCAGTTCTCCTGTTTTTTTACTTAAACTGATTAGTACTCTCAAATGAAAAGCATTGATTGTTTTTTGCCATTTGTCTAAATCTCCTTTAAATAAAAAATCTCCCTGAACAGCTGCTGTTCCAATTTCTGCTTTTGCTACTGTGATTTGATCGTTTGCAGCATCTAAAAGCCTTAGAACCTCTGTGTATACCTCTTTTTGTGTATCGTATTTTGGTTTTGTAATCGGGTTGTTGTTTTTAGCCTGTAAAGCTTCAGACATTGGAATATCCCCCATTCTTTTAGACATATAATCTAAAAAGTAAGCATTGAAGAATTTTGCCAGCGCTCCATATTTGTTTTTTGAGTCTAATTTTCCTGCTTCTTTTTCCATGGCCTGAACATTAGACAACGTGGTGTAACGCAATGATGCCGCACCCCAATTGTAATCCTGATCTCCATAATAATCAAATGATATCGCCCAAAATTGGTTGTCTCTTTGTGCTTCTGACCACGGACCTTCATCATCTACATTATTCATGACTCTTAAAACCTCTGTCAATAACATAGAAGGTGGAACGCTCGTCGCACGATTCGGATCATCGGCAAGATCCTCAAAGTTGGTGCAACCTCCTAGCATAAAAACCATTGCAATAATTAGTATGCTTTTATAATGTTGTATTGTTTTCATTTTTGTTTATTGTTAAAATTTAAGGTCTAAGTTGATCCCGTAACTTTTTACTGTTGGGGTTTGCAGTGGCGAAGCACTTTCGTCTAAAAACTGATCTAAGTCGATATTTTTATTTTTTGAGAAGTAAAACAAGTCACGTCCGATTAGTGAAATGGAAGCTGCGCTCATGAATGATTTTTTCAAAAAAGAACTTGGCATATTGTAAGTAAGACTTACTTCTCTCAGCTTAAAGAATGTCTTGTCTATAATATTAGCAGCATAATTACCATGATAAGATTTTGCATAATCCTGATAGAACATTTTAGTGGTGTTTGGTGCAAAAGTTCTGGTATCTGAAATCACTTGTCCCTGACCATCTGTTATCAATTGTCCGCTTGTAATCACTACAGCATCGGTCACATATGATTTTATTCCTTTTACATCATTCGCTCTTTCCGGAGTATTACTGTCGGCATGTCTTCCACTCTGCCACATTTTCTGATTCACATAATTCTCGATTTTCCCACCATATCGACCATCAAAGGTGAAGTTTAAAGCCAGGTTTTTATAACTCAGATTATTAGTGATTCCCATTGACCAATCCGGGGCCTTATAACCTACTTTAGTCTGATAGGAATTAACCAACGGCTTTCCGTCTTTACCCACAATTAACTTACCGTCATTGGTTCTCATAAAGTCATTGATATAAAAAGCATCAACTCTGTCGCCAATTTTAATTAATCCATTGTTTTGAATACCGGCATACACCTCTTTTAAGTATTCTCTGTATGTAGACCAGTTCACATTGAAATCCCAATTGAAATTGGTGCTTTTCACTGCTTTCACAAATAAAGCTACCTCAATACCTTTTGTCTGAGTAGTAATACCATTTTGCTTGCTTCCCTGAAAACCTGTCGTTTCAGAATATTTTAAGTCAAAAATTTGTGGGCCATTCGTATTTTGATAATAGGTAACATCAAAACCAAATCTGTTTTTAAACATTCTGGTTTCTATACCCACTTCTTTTGAAGAGTTAAAAGCAGGTTCTAATTTTGCATTGTTCAAAATTTCACCAAGATAAGCTGCATTGTAAGTTGTTCCGCCGATTGTAAACGGATCTCTTAATCGATATGTGTCCAGATTGCTGTAGATATCTAGCGAACCACCTACTTTAGCATATGAAGTCCTGATTTTTAAAAAATCAACTAAAGGAATGTCTATAATTTCACTTAAAACAGCACTTAAACCAACTGATGGATAGAAAAACGTATTGTTTTGTTCGGGTAGTCTCGAATCCGTATCAAACCTTCCTGTAGCTCCTAGAAACAAAAACGATTTATAAGACAAGTCCATCGATCCGTACCAACTGTTTGTCTCAAAATGACTGTTGTAACTTGTTGGCTGCATTGGTGTCTGGGTGTTACTTAAAGTATACAATCCAGGTATTTTTAAATAATTGGTGGAAGCGACAGAATTTCTGTACTTATCGATATTAATGTTAGCTCCTACTGTTGCTTTAACTTCAAAATCGTTGATTATTTTATCGTAATTCAACATAAAATCAGAGTAACTTTTGAACCTGTAGTCGTACATCTCTTTGTAATCTCCTTCTGCTTTTTCTCTTCCATATGTAGACATGGAGTAAGGAAATTTTTCATTTTGAAACAAATTACTCACCACCATATTGGTTCTAATCAATGCAGAGAAATTGTCATTGAATTTGTGGTTGATGCTTATCTGTCCCGAGTAATCATTCTTGTAGTATCCTTTTAACCATTCATAGGCCATAAAATAGGGATTGTTGTATCGGGTATATTCGAAGTTTTTTTGTTGAATGCCTTCTTTTCCTTTTTGCCAGTAGTCTCTTAAATCTCTAATGTCATAATCAGCTCCACCCCAAATCAACATATTGTAGATATAGCTGTTAGGTCCGTATTGTACGTTTGGATTATTTGGAGAAGTTTGGAAATTAAAGTTTGAACTGGCATCAACCCATGTTTTTTCACTTAGATTGTATCTCCCGCTTAAATTGAAATTGTAGATATTCAATTTTGTATTCGGATTAATTCCGTCCTGATAGGTTTTAGACAATGAAAAACGAATATTTCCTTTGTCAAAATTAGAAGACAATGATAAATTACTGGTTGATAGTAAACCATCTTCCATAAAATTATCAAAGTTATTGGCACCTCTTGCCAACCACGGAGTTGCAATTAGTTTTCCATTCGCATCACGTGGGCTATCATATTGTGTGATGAGCTGTCCTTCGAACTTTGGCCCCCATTGATCATAATCGGCATCGTTGATTCCTCCTCCTTTACCATCGACAAAAGCATAGTTTCCATAAGAACCCGGTCCATAAGCATTTTGCGTTTTAGGAACAGCATTGTAGCCTCCCTGAATCATCGAATTATGATTGAATTCAACCACAAATCCTTTTTTATTGCTTGCGCCCCTTTTAGTGGTAATCTGAATAGCACCATTTCCACCTACCGAACCGTAAAGTGCTGCCGCATTTGATCCCTTCAAAACATTGATACTTTCGATATCGTCAGGGCTAATATTCCATGTATCTGTTCCTAAGGGTACACCGTCTACTACAACCAGTGGACTTTTACCCCTCAAATACATTTTCGGACTGGCAAAAAATTCAGCAGAAGAAGCGACAACTAAACCCGAAACTTTTCCCGAAAGCGATTTCATCACATTCGCATCTCTTCCCTTGGTTAGATCTCCTTCAACCTCCTGAACAGAGTAACTCAATTTTTTCTTTTCCTTTTTAATCCCTAAAGCGGTTATTACTACTTCATCTAATTTCTGAGAATCCGGATTTAAAGTAATCACTGCCGAAGTTTTGCCTGCAGTATTAAAATTAACCTGTACATATCCTAAAAAAGAGATTTCCAGAACTTCACTACTTTTTTGTAGTTTCATTTCAAAATTACCATCCATATCTGCATTTACAGCCGTGGTGGTTCCTTTTATAAGAACAGTGGCGCTAGGTAATGGCTGACCAAGTTCATCAATCACTTTTCCTTTAAAAGTGCTTGTCTGAGCAACAATTAATGATGTTGAGAACATCACTAATACAATCATTAACGTTTTTAAGTTTTTCATTTGGTTAATCAAATAGTTACTATTAGTAAATTTTTACAGCGCAAATGTTGAAATTATTTTACTATTGGTAAACTTTTTGATTTTAAGAAATCCTTAACAAGCTTTTATGATTTTGTCAATTTAATGTTAATGTTGCAAACTTTGTGATTTGTCTTAACCGCAAAGTCCGCAAGGATTTTTGTGTGGTGCGTTATTATTTTTCTCGCAAAGTCGCTAAGTCGCTAAGTTTTTTTTAAGTTATAGCTTAAACTGAGTCTAAAACTTTGCGCTTTTGCGACTTTGCGTGAGAATCTATCCGCAAGAACAAAAAAATCCCTTTAATCTGTGCAATCTGTGGTTATTTTATTCACCACAAATTTTAGAGATTAAAAGGATTTATTATAGTTTTCCGGCGATGCAAAGCCGTAACTGCCTTATTTTAGATGGCCTGTAAAGCTTTGTAATAATCTTCACGAGTACAAAACTCGAGATGTGCTTTTTTATGAGGCAGATCAAGTATTGTTTGGAACACAAAGCCCGCTTTTCTGTTCAGTGCATGAATTTTATGATTACGCGCATCCGGTTCTACAACAACACGTTGGCTGGAGGCATCGCAAAAAATAAAGTCCAATATTACGGTAAAGATCGACCAGGTAAATTTGTTTACCGGTATTTCTAAAGGTGCTACTAAAATGTGCATGCCTCTATCCCCTTTCTCTACTTTATAATAGTCTCCAATACTATCTGTCTCGGGGTTGTAACATTCTAATAAAAAGGAAACATCCCCGTTAAAAATGCCCATATAAACATCCGTTTTTTCAAGGATTTCGCGGTACGAATCACGTACCTGTTCTAAAGAGAATCCATTCATTCCCCAGTACACCGCATATTCGCGATTTACCCAATCATGCAGCAAAGGCATATCAGCTTCCAAATCTATCGGACGAAGCTCAAAAACACCTGTCCCGGGAATTGTTTTGACAAAAACAATATCGGTAACAGCTTTATTTTCAGTATAAATTATTTTATCAGTACTCATTTGTTGTGGAATTAGGCTAACCCGTCGGAGCATTTATTTTTTAACACATAGAAACATAGTTTTTAAAACGAAAAAAGGCGTTTCACTTATTTAAAATCATCATAGTCCACCTATTTGATAGAAATCTGTTTCTTTTTTTATGCTCATTTTTACAAGTGAAACCTATCTTTCTATGTGTCAAGTATAATTTTGCTATCCGAATGAAACGAATTGACAAAGTAAATGCACTCAACGGCTTAAGTTATTATTTTATTAAACAGTAGTATTGGATTTTGCAATTCCCTTTGAATTTGTGTCAAAGCAATTAAAATTCCCATACTTTAAATCTACTTTTATGGTCTTGAAATTAAGCGATTTCTTCAAAAACGCCGGACTCTACCAGCTCCGATGCTCCAACTCCAAATTCCTGAAAAGCGATCTTCGTTTCTACTGCATAATGCTCAACCCCTGTCATTTCTCTGATAATATAAGAGTTACGGTAACAAACCATTCCTAAATCGGGAGTCACAAATCCGTGCGTATGCAATTCTGCATTCTGAACAAAAATTTCTCCTCCGTTTTTATCGATACTGTAATTTCTGTTGGCATCATAACGCCCTTTATCGTCCCATTGGATTCTGGAGGTTATTCCTTCTATAAAACGAGGCATTTTATAACCATATCCTGTCGCCAGAACCAATGCACCAGTTACATGACGGTATTTCTTATCCTGCTCAACCTGATGCAATTCCAGTTCAAAAGATTCGTTGTTTTCGTCATAATCTGCTTTGATACAGGCGGCATTTGTTCTCAAATTCACGTCGATATCTGCAATAACTTTTTTGGCATAAATGGTGTCAAAAATAGTTTCGATTAAATCTTTGTTGATTCCTTTGTAAAGCAGCTTCTGATCTTTTAGCAGGTAATCTCTTTTCTCTGCCGGAAGACTATAAAAATAATCTACATATTCCGGAGAAGTCATTTCCAACGTCAATTTACTGTAATCCATTGGGAAGAAACGGGACGAACGTGTAATCCAGTTAAGCTGGTATCCGTAAACATCTATTTCCTGCAATAAATCATTAAATACTTCGGCAGCACTTTGTCCGCTTCCTAAAACGGTAATCGCCTTTTGTTTTTGTAAGGCTTCTTTACTTTGCACATAAGCCGATGAATGAATTGCTTTTCCTCTCAGTGATTCACATGATTTAGGAATATGTGGTGCAGTCCCAGTTCCTAAAACAAGTTTTTTAGTTTTATAAAAAGTGACGGTGTCCGTTTTAGTGCAAACTGTTTGCACCAAATAAACAGAAAGATTTTCATCATATTCAATTGCTGAAACTTCCGTATTAAAAAATACATTTGGCAATTTTTTAATCGCCCATTGGCAATACTGATTGTATTCGTTTCTTAACAGTAAAAAGTTTTCACGAATATAGAACGAGTACATTTTCCCCTGCTCTTTAATATAATTCAAAAAACTAAATGGGCTAGTCGGATCAGCAAGAGTTACTAAATCTGCCAGAAAAGGAATCTGAAGTGTGGTGTCCTGCAAAAGCATCCCCGGATGCCAGTTAAACGATTCATTTTTATCAAAAAACAAACCATCCAGATTTTCAATTGGTGCCGTAAGGCAAGCCAGGCTCAGATTAAAAGGTCCAACACCAACAGCTATAAAGTCATATATTTTATTTTCCATAAGGGGTATTAATTTATCAATGTATATTCCTGACCGTGAGAAACGATTAAAGCAATGATTTCTTCAATATCGGTCGGGGTTGTAAGCGGGTTTAATAAGGTAAATTTCAAGAATACTTCGTTGTAGACTTTTGTACTTGTAATAATGGCTTTTCCTTCGTTAAAAATAGCCTTGCGGATGTAGCTGTTTAAACCGCAATACGATCCTTCGTCCGTTTTCCAAGGCGTGTAACGGAATACAACTGTGCTGATTTCCGGCTGATGAATCACCTCAAAATCATCTCTGTTTCTCATTAAGTTCGCTGTAAAAAGAGCATTGTCGATAGCTTTTTCCATGTAGGTACTTAATCCTTCAGTTCCAATTATTCTCAAGGTAAACCACAATTTCAAGGCATCAAATCTACGGGTAGTCTGTATTGATTTTTTAACCATGTTTGGAATCCCTTCTTCTTCCTGTTCTTTAGAGTTCAGGTAATCTGCGTGGTATTTTATATAATCTACATAAGATTTGTCTCTCATGAAAAAACCACTTGAACTTACCGGCTGGTAAAAAGTTTTGTGATAATCGATCGTAACCGAATCTGAAAGCTCAATTCCCGTCAGTTTGTTTTTATGTTTTTCGCTAATTAATAATCCGCCACCATAGGCAGCATCAACGTGAAACCATAATTTATTCTCTTTTGATATGGCTGCAATTTCAGTTAAAGGATCAATTGAACCAAAGTCTGTAGTTCCCGCAGTACCAACAATAGCGATTGGAATATTTCCAAGATCTTTCTGCTGCTGAATTACCTTTTTAAGTGCCTGGGCATTCATTCTAAAATCAGTGTCAACCGCTACAGGAACAACAGCATTCTGTCCTAATCCTAATAAACTTAAATTCTTTTTTAAACTAAAGTGACTTACTTCAGAACATAAGACTTTGAATTTTGAAGCATCAGCAGGAAGTCCATCCATTTTAGGATCCATATTGTAATGCTTTTTTACATAATGGTCTCTTGCCAAAAGCAGTCCCATTAAATTCGACTGCGTTCCTCCACTTGTAAAAATTCCATCGGCTCTTTCCGGGTAACCCAGTTTTTCTATGGTCCATTCTATCAGTTTCAGTTCGATAAAAGTTCCTCCTGTACTTTGGTCCCAGGTATCCATTGACGAATTTAAAGAAGATATAAAAGCTTCTGCGACCAATGTAGGGGTTAAAATCGGACAATTTAAATGCGCTATATATTTTGGATCGTGAAAATGAATACAATCATTCAGATAAATATCTTTAAGTTCGTCTAAAACATATTCTAAACTTTTTCCCTGATCATTGTCTTCAAGTGCTATTGCATCTATCTTTTCTTTAATTGTTGCTATACTTGTACCTGTAAAAGGTGTGTCTCTGCTCTCTAAATGATTTGCAATTAATTTAATCGCTTTTTTCATGCTCTTTTTGTAAAGAGAAATGGCTTTTTTATTATTAGAAAAAATATGTTTGTCATGGTTCTTTTCTAATACCTTTTTTAACTGAATTGTTCTTATTTGCTGTCTTGCTTCCATTGGTTTGTTTTATTTAGATTCATTCTAAAGAATAGTTTTTAGCAAAAGTATAGCCCATGAAAAATAAAGTCAATACTATACCAATAGTAAATAAAACTACACAAAGAAGGTACGAAGTCTACTACATTTGTAGTACGAAATAAGTACTAAAATTTTTATAATTAAGATTAAAATTATATAATTTTTCTGTCAATAGCATATAAAATAAGCTCTGGGGTGGTATGCCTCCCTGTTTTTTTCATAATATTTTTCCGATGTGTTCTAAAGGTGTGAATACTGATAAAAAGGTCAGAAGCGATACTTTTTCCATCATTACCCCTTGCAATCTGCTTTAAGATTTCAGACTCTCTAAAGGTTAATTTCTCTTTCACATCAGAGGTCGGTACAACGAGCACATCAACCAGTGCGTTTAAAGTTTTTGGACAGAGGTAACGCTCCCCATTTTCGATCTTATATAAAGCATCAAAAATCGTTTGTTCATGACAATCTTTAGAAATAAATCCATTAACATCGTCTTGTAAGAAACTTTTTATTGTTTGTTTATTTTTAAAGTAGGATAAAATAATGATCTTGCACTTCGGGAATTTGGTACGCAACTGTCTGAAATCATCTTCGTAAAATAAAAAGATGTTATTGGGATCTATGATCAAACACTCCACTGTATTTTTATCCAAATAACTAAACATCAATTCTTTAGAACTAACCACCGTTAAACTAGCTTTTTTAACTAGCTTTTTTAAGGTATGCCTCAATCCGATTATATGTAGGTTTTCAGAATCAGCAATCAGAAAATTTTTCATTTGTGATATTTATTTAGAATTGGTCTAAACAAAAATAATAAATAATTTTTATATAACTGTATTAAATTATTTGCACATATGTTAAAAAAAGAAAGAAACTAAGCACAAAATAAAACCTACTCCAATTAAACAAATTATAGTTATGATAAAAGATACTCTTCCCCACTTTCTACTGTTCACTGCCTGTAACTAATCTAAATAAACATTAAATTTGCGCACAAAACTGTACTAACCTAATAAAGATGTTAAAGTGAAGAATTGAAAGATTCAATTGATACACTATATCTTCCAAGCAAAAATGCATGAATAAAAAACTAAAAAAAAACATTGGCTGGTTGCACCTGTGGCTGGGTCTTGGCTCCGGGCTTATCGTATTTATTGTTGCATTAACGGGTAGTTTACTTGTTTTTGAAAAAGAAATAGATCAGTTCCTAAACCCTGAATTTTATACCGTTAGTACTACTGGGGCTTCTAAAAAGACATTGGATTATTGTACGGATGTTTTAGAAAAAGAGTATTCGATAAAAAAGATAAGCCGTATTAGTACCTATAATGATCCATTGCGCACCATTGTGATTGTAGGAAAAAACAAAGACAAAGAAGTCCAAATTTTTTCTATGGATCCCTACACAGGAAAAGTGCTTGGAACTGTACTGCAAAAAAAGAGGTTTTATTCTATTGTTTTATCCCTACATCGACAATTACTGCTTGATGATGTTGGAGAAATTATTACAGGGGTTTCTTGTCTGATTTTTGTTTTCATGCTGATTTCCGGTCTTGTACTTTGGTGGCCTAAAAAAATAAAAAATCTAAAACAACGATTGACCGTTAAATGGAGTGCTTCTTTTAAAAGAGTGAACTGGGACTTTCACTCTACTTTTGGTTTTTACAGTTTTCTATTCCTTCTGATTATTGCATTGACAGGGTTAACATGGTCTTTTAAATGGTTCGAAAGCGGTATGTATTTTCTAGCTGACGGTACAATAAAAAAAGCTTCTCCAAAAGTAGAAAACCCAACTAAGATTGATCCTAAGCTGGATCAGACTACCTTTTATCAAAACCTATATCGAAAAACTGACAGTATTTTTCCATACAAAGGAAATATTCAGATCAGAATGCCGGCCGATACCATAAACAGCATATTGGTATTGAAAGAGCATGTTGATATCAGTATTCCTAATCAGTCCAGTGCTGTCTATTTTGATAAATATACGGGTGAAAATATTGAAATAAGACCCTACGAGTCTTTTAGTAACGGAGACCGCTTAAAACGTCTTATGTATCCTATTCACACGGGAAGTATTTATGGGTATCCAACTAAGATAATTGCATTTCTAGTAACTCTTTTTGCTCTGACATTACCTATTTCGGGTTTAATTATCTGGTTAGGGAGGAAGAAAAAATAGGTTCTTTTACCAGACAAAGTCTGAACTAAGAGCCTGAAAACCTAAAGTATCTTTGACCTTTTATTATTCTGAATGTGCATAATGAATTCCTTTGCGGAGTTTCTTGTGCGATTCCTCATTCTTCGGAATTGTAAAGGACGCTCGATATGTCATTTCGACTTTAGGAGACCCGAGCGATAGCGAATAGACGAAGTAAATCACACCAGTAATTCGACAAAGATTGGCGACATACTGTGTGGAGTTTCGAGTGTGATTCCTCATTCTTCGGAATGACAAAAATGGCGTTTATATGTTTTGTGAAATATAGCACTTAAACTCTAAAACCTCACAACCCATAACTCATAACTCACATCTCACCCCACTCAATTCTGCGGTTAAACTGAACTTCAAAACAAAATATAAAACTTCAATTATGTTTGAGTTTTTTAATATCAGTTTCTAAACAACTAAAAAATAAAAGGGAACAAAAAATGGTGGGTAAAATACTTTTCTTCTCATATGCATTTACGTATAAAAATTTTCTCTTTCAAAAAAATTAAGTATAGGTTTTTACTGTTTTGCTTAATTTATTGCTCCTCAAATTACAAACAGATAGGAAATATAATTTATTCGAATCGAAACAAGATTTGAGCAGTTGACTATTAAAACCTTCTCTTTTAAAGCATATTGTATTTCAGATATAAACTATGGTTCTTCATTTATAAATTACCCACTAGTTTTCTTATTTATGAATCCTAACTATGTTTTATTAATTTAAAATAAATCAAATGAAAACAATTCTTTATTTAACAATTTTAATTGTGACAGCAGGATCAATTAAAGCCCAAAATTTTAAAAATGAATTTCATGTGGGATACAGTGACGGATTTACTCTTTCAATGTTTGACATGATTGGAAGTAAGCTTCCATCAAGCCTTCTATTGGGCGGTATTACAGGAGAAAAAGTAAAATCAACATCCGAATCTTCTTTCGGGTTAATAGAGGCCGGCTACAAATATCAAATCACTAAGAAAATTAAATTGGGGCTTACTATTGCATACCAAAGATACAGTGCAAAACTAATTACAGAAAAAACATCAGAATTTATAAAGCAAGAATCTAATTATACCCTATTCCTGCCTAATTTCAATTATTCTTATATCAAAACACCACTACTCGACTTTTACGGATCTGCTAGTGCCGGAGTACTGCTTTCAATCGACAAATATACCCATTACAAGAAGTCAGCACCAACCAACCAAGTAGATTTTGCCTGGCAGATTAGCCCTTTAGGATTGCGTGTCGGGAAAAGAATAGGTGGTTTTGTCGAAGCTGGCTTTGGATTAAAAGGTTTTGTAACCGTAGGTGCTAATTGTACCTTTTAAACAAATTAAGCATGATTTATCATTTCCAATAAAGAAGCGTACTATTTTTATATTCTGCAAATAGTAAAACAACAAATGGTTTGGACATTGTTCAAACCATTTGTTGTTTTTAAGCTACAATGCTTGCTGTTACTTCTCAAATTTGACGGGAATAAAATCTCTTTCCTTAATTTGTGTCTCCGATCAAACTTTTTTCGAGCCGGAAGCTTTGATTTTTATTCCTTTATCCAATCGCGTAACCGTGATATCAAAATCTTGTTCGAAGGCATATATCTTTCGCAAACTTATCGTTGTGTACAATTTAAGTAAACACGAAACAAACCGAACCTACTAAAGCTATAGATCAACTGTCTCTATCTATTCAACTCTTTCTCTGTATGACGACAAAGTCCATAATAAACACATCTATACATTACAACCATACAATTATAAAATCTTGAATAACTAATCTAATTATTCCCATTTAATTTAATCCCTATAACCTTAAATAAATTTAAATAAATGAAAACAATTCTTTGTACAGTAATTCTGTTTCTCGCAGTAGAATCAAGTAAAGCTCAGGATTTCAAAAGTCAAATTCATGTGGGACATAGTGATGGATATGTTCTTAAAAAAGGAAGTTCATTATCAAAAGTTCTATCTTCAAAGTTTATAAGCAACTTTGCGGAAGAAAAAGTAAAATCGACCTCCAGTTCTACCTTTGGGATGGTAGAGGCTGGTTATAAGTATCAAATCAAAGAGAAATTTAAACTCGGAATTGATTTTGCCTACCAAAGTTACAGCGCAACGTTGCTTACAGAAAAAACATCGAGATCTATAAAACAAAAGTGTGATTTCATTGTATTTCTACCCAATTTAAGTTACAACTATGGAAAAGCAGGATTATTCGAGTTGTACGGCTCTGTTGGTGTCGGTGCAAGATTAACAAATGAAAAACTAACAGAAAAAGCAATCCAAAAGTCAGCAACAGACAATAGAATAGATTTAGCCTGGCACGCAATCCCTATTGGATTTAGACGAGAAGGAAAAAGAATAGGTGGCTATTGCGAAGCCGGTTTTGGAGTCAAAGGTTTTGTGACCGGAGGTGTTTATTATAAAATTTAAATACCCTTAGCATTTTTTTTAAGTCACAAACGTAAAATAATAAAGGGTCTGGACAAAATGTTCAAACCCTTTATTATTTTAAAGTCACAATACTTACCGTTATTTCTCGAATTTTATAGGAATAGCATCTCCTTCTTTAACTACTTTCTCCAACCAAACTTTTTTCGGACCGGAAACTTTGACTTTTATTCCTTTATTCACTCGCGTTACCGTGATATCAAACTCTTGTTCGAAAGCATGTATCTTTCGCAAACTCATCGTTGACCAGGATTTAGGAAGACGCGGAATAAAATCAAAACTGTTTAATCCAACCGGACGAATGCCAAATAATCCTTCTGTAAAAACCCTGCAATATAAGCCGCTTTCTGCCGAAAGATGACGTTGGTTTCCTTCGGGATAAGCCTCTACCGGATAAGGGACATGGTCTCCCAGTAGACGCCTTTGAGAATAATAATGTAAAAAATCGATTGCTTTATCGGTTTCACCTGCTGCCAAAACACCTCTTAAGGCGTACAATGTTGATCGATCCCAAAATGTTTTGTCTCCGGCTGCGCTGGCAAGCCCGTCAGGAGTCCATAATTTAGGAGAAAACAGTGCGTCTATGGTTCCTTTCTTACGCTCAAAAATACCCATGGTCAGCGGTGTACAGATCCAGGCCCTCAAAATCTTATTTTCTTTGTAATATTTATAGGTTTGAAACCCTTCGACTTCAGCACCAAAGTACTTCTCAATCGCTTTTTTCAAATCTTCCGACTGACGTTTATACTCTTGCAATTGCCTGCTGTTTTTCCCTAAACTTTGTCCCAAATAAACCGCCGAATTTAAAGCATCATAATATAAAGACGATGTATTCAGATTCGCTTTTCCGGCAGGAAATCGACCTTCTAATTCATCAGAATCCGAATTTACAACCCCATCTGAATTTAATTTTAAACGACAATATTCTAAACACCATTCGATTAAAGGCCACAATTGCTCAGCCTCCTTGACGTTTCCTGTGCTAAGTGCATAACGTCCGGCGCCGTACGCAATCATAGCAGCATCGCCACGATCACCTGCACCATCCCAAATGTCTGTTCCCTCTGCCACAATCGAACTTGGAATCGGTTTGTACTCTTTATTCATAAATTTAGCAAAAAGCAAATAGGCATTCAAAGAAGCTTTATTTCCATAATCATATCCCAGATATGGAAAAAAAGGACCAATATACTCAGCCTGATCATTTGCCCATATGGCCGCATAGTAAGATTCTCCGCCGGGGCCGTGCATTGGCCCTCCTTTTGTTTCAAAAATACTTTCGGCCGCTCTCAATTTTGCAAATTCAAATTCGGTATTCAATATCGGATCAGGAGTTTCTAATATTAATTTACCCGCCAATTGACGAACCAGTTCTAAACGATTCCTGAGTTCGGCTTCAATGTCTAATTCCGCTACCGTCTCATTTTTTTTCCCCGCACTATAAAAAACAGAGAAACTGATTGTGTCATTGGGTTGCAGTTTAAAAGTGCCGTCATTAAAGATACTTGCTGTTACTGTATAACTGCCTTCTGTTCCTTTACTCGCGTCTGAGGTATACTCAAAATGACTCTTTGGAATTTCTACTTCGCAACTTTCTTTTCCTGTATTCCTGATAGTATACTTTTCGCAATACACAGGCAAAGCGGTTGACGGGAAATAACGACGGGTTAATTCCAACGAATGATCTGCTTTACTTTTTACCAATAAAGTACCGTCGATGCTCACAGATTCTACTTTTTCGTTGGCGATTGGTTTCTGGTTCACCAGAACAAACCGCATCGCATCCTGAGCAAATTGACGCGTAAAACTGGCATGGGTATTGTTCGGAATCGTTCTTAACATAGGCCATACTAAACTACGGCTGCTATTAAAAGAGCCGTCGGCTCCCACTCCATAGCGGATTACGGCTGAGATTTTTCTACCACTCATTTCAATATGATCATGGTGTGGAATTTTATCTTTTATCTGCCACGTAATTGATCCGTTTTGCTCAATTCCCCATCGGCTATTCTCTTGCGAAAACGACTTGGAGGTTACTGCAACTAAAATAACAGCAAAAAAGATTCTTCGGCTATTACTGAATAAATTCTTCATTAAATTGATTTTAAATTTTATTAAAGAGCACTTTTACTTAATCGATACATAAGCACACCGTGAGGTTCTATGGTTGCTTTGAGCTCTTTGGCTGTGGTCCCGGCATTTTTCTTGCTCCAAAGATCTAAAAGGTTATAAGTACTATTTTTATCCAACGTATAAGCAAAAATATCATCTGTAATTTTTTCTTTGCTCCAGTCAAAACTAATGGTCTTCGCCTGAATATTGCGGTTTACAAAACATACTGCCCAATCCCCATTTTTGAGAGGTTTGAACCAAACTTGTAATCCGTCTTTGTCCAGATATCTGAATCCCTGAATCCCTAACGGATCCTGATTGACTGCTAAAATCTCCTTATTGGTTAGTATTTCTATTGTTTCCTTACTCATTTTTCTAACATCATTACCCGCGATTAATGGAGATGCCATGATGCTCCAAAGCGAGAAATGTGCTTTGTCTTCATTATAAGTCATTCCATTACCAACTTCCAGCATATCAGGATCGTTCCAGTGACCCGGTCCTGAATACTTACGAAGATTAGACTGTAAATCTGCAATGTGCATCACACTTAGTGAATTCCAGGTTCCTTCATCGTGAACGGAATCAAAAATTTGATAAATATCTTCCGTCGTTCTCCACAACTGTCCTACTCCTTTTCCCCATTCCCAAGGTTTATTTACCCCCCATTCGCAAATACTGAATACAATTGGTCTTCCGGTTTTTTGCAAGGCATCGCTCATAGTGGTATAAGCTTCTTTGGCATTTATACCTGCTGTATTACACCAATCGTATTTTAAGAAATCAATATCCCAGGCAGCATAGTTTCTTGCATCCTGATATTCGTAACCGCGTGTTCCCGGATATTTTTGACAAGTCAAAGTTCCTGCACAATTGTACATCCCAAATTTTAATCCCTTGGAGTGTACATAATCGGCAACAAACTTCATTCCGCGTGGGAACTTTTTAGGATCCGGAACTAAATTTCCCTGACTATCTCTTTCCATAGCCATCCAGCCGTCATCTAAAACCAAATAGACATATCCGGCATCGCGCATTCCCGTAGAAACAAGGGCATCTGCCGTTTCCATTATCATTTTCTCATCGATATTGGTATGAAAGGTATTCCAACTGTTCCATCCCATTGGTGGTGTTAATGCCAAATCTTCGACTTTTTGTGCGTGTAATTGTGTACCGCAAAATGCAATACTGATAAGAGCCAGTTTTATTGTTCTAAAATTCTTCATTTTTTTGTTTGTGTTTGCTTTATAAATAATTAAAAAACAAACCCAACTTTTTATTTCTAAAAAGCGGGTTTGTACCAGAATTGACATTATGCTTTTATGCATAATGCCTTTCACTAATTAAAACCCCTTAATTATATCCTGGATTTTGAACAAGACTTGTTCTATTCATTTCTGTTCTTGGAATGGGCAATAAATAATGCTGTGGTTTAAACACCCTATCCTGTACCTTAGTGTAGGTATACGTTTTAGTACCGTTGTTATTCTTGGTGATCACTACTCCCATCAACGGTTTGTTTTCTGTTACTTCAGCGATTTTCCAGCGACGTACATCGTAGTAACGGTGTCCTTCAAGACACAATTCGACTTGTCTTTCGTTTTGGATTTTATTCTCTAAAGCTGTTCCTGACAGTGCAGGCAAATCATTGTTTATCCCTGCACGTTTTCTAATCAGATTCAGGTATTGCAAAGCGGTAGCTTCGTTACCTGTTCTAAATTCAGCCTCAGCATAGTTCAGATAAATCTCTGCCAGACGCGAAATTATATAAGGTTTATTGGTTTGAGTTTGCGTATTGTAATTAAACGTAGTATCACAATATTTACGGAATGTATAACGGGTTGCACTATTGTTCCAAGTATCCCAGCCTTGCGGAGAATCTAATCCTCCTTCATAAAACTCTGCTATGTTTGAATGTCCCGCATTGTAACGGTCCTGGCAAAAGGCAGGGTTACCATACGAACGCCCATCATAAACAATATCTTTATAAAAACGCGGGTCTCTGTTTTTATATGGTTTTTGAGGATCATATCCCGATGTTGGGTCTGTTATATCTTTACCGTCAGCTGTTCCAAAGGCATCTACCAGATTCTGGCTTGGAGCAAAAGATGCCCAGCCATGAAAACCACTTGGAGAATTAAACATTTCAACTCCGTTAAAAGCACTCCATTGTGGTACTTTACTGGATAAACGAACGGCAATTATCTCTGAATTGTTGGTCGTAAATAAATCTGCATAATTTCCGGTATACAATTGAAATACATTCAGATCGATTACGGCTTTGGCAGCATCGGATGCTTTTTTCCATTTTGTTACATCATTCGAAGGATTCCATTGCGGGCTTGCCGCGTAAAGCAGTGCTCTTGATTTCAAGGCTAAAGCTGCAGCTTTAGTAATTCTTCCAAAATTGGCTCCATTCTGGTTCAAAGGCAATAATGTGGCTGCTTTATCCAGTTCGTCCGAAACAAAAGCAACACATGACTCATAAGAACTGCGATCGACATTAAAATTACTGTTCAGATTAAAAGGCTCTTTAATTAAAGGCACTCCGCCATAATCACGAATTAATTTAAAATAGGCATAGGCTCTCAGAAAAGTCCCTTCTCCTTTTAAACGATCTCTCCATTGCGCATCCCCCGGAACATTATCGATTTTAGAAAGCAAAATATTGCAGTTTTGAATAATGGCATAGGTTGGCGCCCAGATATCAAATTCATTCATATTATCCGGTGTTAGCGCACCGGAATTGATGATAGAAGAATTGTAATCATTAAATTTATTGTACGCTTCATCACAAGAAGCAGACAGTGCCCAAGTGCGATTTGTAGTCGTATCCCAGTTGTGTTGTGAGGTTGGGAGTACATTATACAAATTGTTCACAAAGGCTTCTGTCAGCTTTAAATCATTCCATACAGACGCATCTGTATAAGAATCTAAAGGAACTTTGTCTAAAACATCGTCACTACAAGACCAGAATAGTCCATTGATCATCAGAAAAACGATCAGTACTATTTTATTTTTTATACTTATTATTTCAAAATTTTTCATACTTATTTCTTTAACTATTTTATTATAATCCGATATTTAATCCAAATCTGTAAATACGTACCTGTGGATAATTAATCCCGGTAGTATTATTCGTTTCAGGATCGACATTATATTTTTTCATTTTATCAATAGAGAACAAATTAGAACCTCCCACATAAAATCTCACGTTGGTAACCCCTAGTTTGTCCAGCATATTTTTTGGCAGCACATACGATACTTCTAAAGATTTTAAGCGAAGAAATGAGGCGTCTTTCAACCAGAAATCGGCCGCGACATTATTTCTGCTGTCGGTACTGTTGAATGCTCTAGGATAAGGTGCATTTGGATTTTCTGCTGTATACCTGCCCTCATACAACCAGGTTGGCGGGGCAATTATAGAACCTTGTGCCTGAGGAAGTATCATTTGTTTGGCCATAGCTTGTCCGGCCCAAAGCATATCTAAAGCAAATCCTTTGTATTGGCATCCCATTGGAATACCATACACGATTTTTGGCGTAGCAGATTGAGGGATTCTTACCTTATCGTTGCTTGTGATACTACCATCGTTGTCGATATCTTTTAACCAAAGATCGCCGGGAGCCGCTCCTTCTAAATGCGGAGAACCGTCTACATCTGCCTGAGTGCGGTAAATTCCGTTTGTTTTATAAACCAACCAGGAATCAATTGCTTCTCCGGTAGATCTTTGCCATTCGGGAATATTAGGGGATTCGTCACGAAAAATAACTTTGCTTTTTGCATAGGTAAAATTAACTCCTACATTGTACTTGAAATCTGTAGTGCCACCGGAATAACTAACGGCTATGTCAACCCCATGGTTTTGTGATTTCCCAATGTTTTCAGGAGGAAGTACCAAGCCTGTATATTGAGGAACCGATGCATTTCGCGGAGCCAAAATATCGCTTCTTACATAATGAAAGTAATCAAAACCAAATTTTAATTTATTGTCTAAGAAAGAAGCGTCAAAACCAATGTCCTTTGTGTCTTGATTTTCCCAGGTAATATTAGGATTTGGTGTTGAGGAAAGGAATAAATTACTCGCTTGGATATAATCTCCAAAATACACATTGTACGCCTGAATCGTGTTCAATTGATAACGAGTCATAAACAAATACTGTGCAATGGCATCGTTACCCATTTTACCCCATGATGCTCTAATCTTAAGCTGATCTACTATTTTGATATTTTCTTTAAAAAAATCTTCATTAGATATTTTCCAACCTAAGGATAGTGCCGGAAACATTCCCCAACGATTATCAGTAGGAAAATTAAATGATCCGTTGTAACGAGCCGAAACTTCTGCAAAGTATTTGCTGTCATAATTATAGGCCACTCTGCCTAAATAGCTTTCTCTTCCGTCCTGATATTCAAATCCATTTGCATCCTGGGCTACGGTACTTCCTGTAAAAATCTGATCTAGCTGATCGCTTAACAAATCTCTTCTGTAAGCGGTTGTTCTTTTGTTTACATTGGTCGTTTGCTCATACCCTAAAAAAGCATTTACTTCGTGTTTGTCAAACTGTCTGTCGTAGGCTACTTTGAAGAAATAGGTATTTTCATTAGACAAAAACTCATCTTGCGTTACACTTGAAATCGCGGTACTTGCTTTTTGATTGTTGTAACTGTCTGTATTTTTATCATACGAATATGCATCCCAGGGCTTTGTAAATCTCTTTTCGCTTCGCAAAGTATAATCAAAAGCCCCATAACCACTTACAGAAAACCCTTTTGTGATATAAGGCATTTTCAATTCAAATCCGATTTTTGGATTCAGAATCAAATTTTGGATTTTATCATATCCTGCTGCCGAAGAAGTCATAATAACCGGATTCCTTCCATTTGCAATACCTGCAGAAGGAAGCCCGTTTGCATAATAATCCGGTATAAACGGATACATACTAACAGTTTCATGAAGAATACTCCCTACTGATGCCGATGGATAAACTCTACTCTCTCTACGTCCGGCAAGATCAAAATTAACTTTCAGATTGTTACTTATTTTTACATCAATATTAGATCTTAGGTTGTATTGTTTAAACAATTCATCACTGTTTCTGAAATTACTTTCCTGATTAAGATACTGACCTGATAAATAATATTTCACATCCTCACTCCCTCCACTAACCGACAACGATTGGGTAGATTGTGGCGCATTTTGTCTGAAAACTGCTTTCATCCAGTCTGTGCTGGTATAGTTTGGGACATTTCCTGCTTTGTATTTATCAATATCAGATTGCGAGTAAGGTGGGGTATTTCCTTTGTTTACATTTAATTCGTTATAATAGGTCATATACTGCCACGAATTAACACGTTCCGTCATTCTGGTTAATTGCTGTATACCATAAGATCCATCATATTGAATGGTTGGTTTGCCAGCTTTTCCTCTTTTGGTTGTAACCAAAATAACCCCATTTGCCGATCTTACTCCATAGATAGCTGCAGAAGCATCTTTTAAGATGGTTACGGTTTCTATATCGGCCGGATTCATTCTGTTTAGGTCACGATCCGGTATTCCGTCAATCACTACTAAAGGTCCTGTACCACCACCAAAAGAATTAATTCCTCGAATCAGTATAGTTGCATTATCATCCCCGGGTCTTCCGGAGCGGTTGTTTGCAATAACACCGGCAACTCTACCGACTAATGTATTGGAAACGTTTGGTGTGGAACTCTTTACCAAGGCAGCGCCATTTATAGAAGATACTGCACCGGTTAAACTCCCTTTCTTTTGAGAACCGTATCCAACAACTACAACTTCATCCAATGTTTTGTTTTCTTCTTTTAGTTGCACAGTAATTGCATTCTCTCCTTCTGAAAGCGCAATTTCTTTTGAAACAAAACCCGTAAAGGAAACAATCAAAGTGCTTTTGTAACTTGGAATCTGAATTTCAAAATTTCCATCATCCTGCGTCAAAACCGTTTTTTTAGTTCCTTTTAAAATTACATTTGCTCCGGCAAGCGGCAAACCACTTTCGTCGGTCACTTTACCGCTAATCTGCAGTTGCACGGGATGTATTATTTCTGTGAAATTTCCAAAATTGCTACGTTTTTTCAGGATCACATGATTCCCTTCTACTGTATAGGTCATGGGTTGGTTTCTGAAAATCAATTCTAAAGCGGTCTCCAGTTTTTCATTCTGAATAGAAATCGTAATGTTTTGCGCCTTCGTCAGTTGCTCTTTCCCATAAACAAAACTATAATTAGTCTGTTTTTCTATTTCTCTAAAGACCGTCAGCAACTTATCATTTTTAAATGTCAGACTTACTTTTTGAGCCATTCCTGTTGCGCAGACCTGTATGGTTACTGCTAGCAATAAAACGCCGGTGATTTTCATCTTTAGTGATGTTTTAAATTTTGACGTTCGCTTGGTAGGCGAAGTCTTCAAAATTGGATTTAAATTCATAACTTTGGTTATTGGTTAATAATTAATACTTGTGGAACTTGTATGATTAAAACAACCTCTTATATTGCCGGAAGTGCTCGAACACTTTCCGGCTTTTTTTATAGGTTTATTTTAATTTTTGGTTAACCTTATTAAGACTCTCGAAAATCTTTCTACGGTTTTGTATAAGACATTACTATAATTTTTTTTCCTTCCCTTTTAAATCGTACCAAATCTGTCATTTCCATTATTTTGAGTATTTCAGACAAGGGCACGTCTTTAGCTATTTTCATCACAAACGAAGAAGTGACAGTTCCTTTATAAACCACATCAAGATCATACCATTTCGAAATCTGATTCATAACCACTTTAATATCCGCCCCTTCAAAATAAAACTGTCCGTCTCTCCATGCAGTTGTTTCTTCTATGTTTGCTTCTTTAATTAAAGTCAACTTCTTTTCGGCTATAACCTGTTGATTGGGTTTAACGATTAGACTACCTACCAAAAGTTTAGAGTTTCTCTTCTCTACTTTTATACTCCCCTCTACCAACGTGATTTTTGTAGTAGGCTGATCTGTATAGGCATTGATATTAAACTGGGTTCCCAACGCTTCTGTTTTTGTACCATTTGCCATTACTCTAAATGGCATATGTTTGTTCTTTGCTACTTTAAAGAAAACTTCACCTGTCATACTTAGTTTTCGCTCTGCACCTATAAATTGCAACGGAAAGGTTAAAGAAGATCCGGCATTTATCCAGGTCTTTGTGCCATCTGCCAGTATTAACTGCAGTGGTTTACTTCCTTTAGGAACAAATAAGGTATTTTGATTTAAAACCTCTTTTTTAGAATTAGTACCGTTTTTGTGAATCACCTTATCGTCAGCCATTTGTAGTGTTAAATCTGCTGCACGGATAATCAGTTCTTTCTTCGGATCATTGCGCACGATGATTTTTTTTCCATTTGAAAGCGTCAAAATCGCCTGATTGACCACAGGAGGCATAATTTCTGCACCGAAACGCTCTTTTTGAGACAAATTTTGATCCGGGATTGTCTGATCAGGAGTCTTATAAAACAACGAACCTATACCTAATGCCAATAACAAAACGGCAGCCACCATCTGAAACCACTTTATTCTCTTTTTCTGAGCTGTTTTTTTAGAATGTTTTAACGAAGCTGCAATCGTTTCCCAGCCTGCATTTTCTTCAAACTCATACATTTTATCTAATTCGGTGCTAACCCATTCTTTATTGGTAAGATTCTCAAAGATTTCTCTGTTAATTTTGGATTTGTTAATCCATTCCATTAAAACAGAATGTTCGTGAGGTGTAATTATTCCGCTCCGGAATTTTACTATCAATTCATCTATCTGAAATTGCAAATTTGACATAATCTTAACTTTGATTTTATAGTGTATAAACAACACGTATAAAATGTTTTTTTAACTATAAGAAAATGTAATTATTTTTTAAATATTTCGGAATTAACTGATTTACAGTGATAAATAAAATAAAAAAAGATGGTGTTTAGAGGAGGCTCCTCGGCTTCGCTCGGAGTGACAATATAGGGTGGCTCTTCGCTTAGAGTAACAATATGGATTGCTCTTCGGCTTCGCTCGGAGTGACAGAACGATAAAGGTAACGTCTGGGCAATTAAAACAAATTAGTGCAAATTCGTGTAATTAGCGGCAAAAAACATTATCGCTGTTTATAAAACAAAACAGAGAGCATGTTAACCAGTGCTATTGCAGACAATATATTCTCCTGATGCAATGCCAAACGAATTTTTTGCAATGCTTTTGATTTTTGATTTAAAACCGTTTGTGGGCTTATCTGCATTTCACCTGCAATTTGAGCGGTGCTTTTTCCATCGATAAAAATAGATTTGAAAACTTCCTGACATTGTTGTGGCAGATTCTCCATCTCGCAATAGATGGCTTGAAGTACTTTGGCAGTTATCATCTCTCCTTCTCCAAACTGTTCTACAGATTCGGTTAGAAAGCTGATCTCTTCATGTGCTTTTTTATGACGTTTCTCTTTTCTTAAAAAATCATAACAGGCGTTTCTCGAGCTTACAAAAAGGAATGCTTTTATATCGGATAAGGTATCAAAATCCTTCTTTTTTTGGAGTAATTTTAAAAAAGTTTCCGTAGAAATATCCTCTGCTTCCTGCGAATATTTAATCAAAGTCTTATTAAAATAACACAACGGTCGGTAATAAAGCAGATACAACTTACGAATTGCTTTTTCCTTGCCATTTCTGAAATCTTCAATCAGATCTATGTCGTTATTTTGGATCAAAATATTCTTTTTTATTTTAAAAATACAAGCAATCTGTTCACAAAACTTATACTATATTACCTCTAAATTGTATTATACTACTTAGTTTTATGTTAACTAATCTCTATAAAAATATTTCTAAAAAAAGCGCAGCAATTCCTGAACCATAGCAATTATGGAAGATTAATGACACGAAACATTCCCTGCTAAAATTGAAAATTAAGACAGCTGCCAGACGCAAAAACTGTTTTATAAAATCTAAAAAGGTTCAGTAACTGCTACACTATATTTATAAGGATGTTTTTAGAACAATTTAAATCATTCTGTAACAAAGAGATTTTACTTGTTGAGCCATTTGTTTAATGTATTCATAATAAGCGCCTGATCCGCTGAAGGAAAGTCTTTAACTCTGGTAGCATGACTTCCTTCCGGTAGCACCATTTTTAAGGCGTCTACAGTTGATTTTGGTGTTGGAGAACACGAGAACCAAGTATCATAACCTCCATAGATGTATAAAATATGGTCTCCCTTATTCTCCACATACTTACGTACTTTTTTAATATAGTCCGGATTGTATTTTATGGCAACTTCTTTTGGAGCAAATCGATCGTTGGAGCTGCTTTTTACGATTTTTAATAAATCTGCAACGGGAGAAAAGTCGAATCCGTAGTACCCTAACTCACTTAAGTGCTGGTAATATGAAGGCAGGTAATTGAAAAACATTTTATCATTATATGTTCCCACACCTACTATTTTATTCAGATAATCGAATAGTTCTTTGGGAGTTGCATTTGCAGTCGGAATCTCATCGCATTTCCCACCCCATTGCCAAAAAGAAAAAGGAAACTCTAAAACGGCATATTCTAAAGCCTCCTCCATGGGAACCTTAGTATATTGCATTTTTTTAGCTGTCGCATACTCTGAAAAAACAGCCATGACTTCTGCTCTCTTTTCTAAAACCGCTCGCTGAAGGGCCGTAACTTTTGCTCTGCATTCTGGTGTGCCAACCACTTTTACATGGGTTACGGTTCTTGGGTCTTCGCAGGTATTTATTAAAGGAGCTACGTATGGCATCGCTACATCAACATCTTTTGGATATTTTGACTTATAAATTAGAGCAGTCTCACCTCCTTTGCTTATTCCGGTTGAAATCCATTTTCCTGCATATAGTTTCTTTAGTTGTGTTACTATTCCATGATAATCTGCAATCGCCTGATCATTGGTTAAATACTCCCACGGAATCGGATCGGGTCTTGATTTTCCGTAAAAACGATACTCTACCGCAACCTGATTCGCTTGCAGCAAACTACTTACTTCACTTTTCGTATTTCCGGTATTATATCCATGCGTTTCTATGACCATTGGCTTATCAAAACCAATGTGAGACAAATAAATATAATGCTGAAAAGTTCCTTTTTCAGGGTGTTTGTGATCTAATGGTTCCTCTAAGATCAATTGATAAGATTCTGTATACCCATCGAGGTTTTCAATTGGTGTAATGACAGCTTTAGGAAATAGCACCGTTAATTTTTGTTGGAGATCGGCAGCAGATTGTACTAATGTCTGAGCCCAACCAATTGAACTACTCAAGCCGATGAAGAGCAATAAAGCGATGTACAGTTTTTTATTCATTTTTATAGTATTTAATTTTAGTTGCTGCTTGTGAAATGTGAAATGTAAAATGTAAGATGTGAAATGTGAAATGTGAGATGTTAGACTTAGAAATTATCTGGTTTTTTATAACAATCAAACCTTAATGAATAAAATACTTGCCAAAGCAAAAAACGATGCTGATTTCTATTTCATTAATTTATAAGAACCAAGCCCGAGCTTGTTATTAATTACTGTATTTCAACAATTTCTGTAAACTCCACAACTTTCTATGTTTTCCTTGTAAAAAAAGCCGCAAAAGAAAACAAACAAAATTTCAAACTCACATCTCACATCTCACATTATACGTTATACATTATACATTATACATTATACATTATACAACTTTAGTTATTCAATTTTTAAAATTACTGTCATTGTCAGATCAGAACCAATACTATGTTATCCCTTATTTGTAATATTTTATCTGATTCGGGATAAAATATAGTTATCCTCAAATAAAGTTCTACTTTTAGTCTAAAACCAACTAAAAATGACTACAATTCCCTTTATATCCGACTTATTTATAGCGGAAAATTGCCATTACCAAACCTTAATAGAAGTCTTGAGAAAAGGTTTCTCCAATACTGAAATCGAAGTCCCGATGCGGCATCATCACGACTTTCCAAATCCGGAAGAAAAAACAGATTCTACCTTATTATTAATGCCGGCTTTTCATCCGGGTAATAATCTGGGAGTTAAAATTGTAACGGTAAGCCCAAACAACGGCAATCACAATTTACCATCTATTCAGGGGATTTATGTTTATTTAGATGCACACTTAGGTCATGTAAAAGCCATATTGGAAGCAAAAGCTTTAACCGCAGCCCGGACAGCAGCAGTTTCTGCCTTAGCCAGCAGTTATCTTTCTCGACCTGATTCTACTACTTTATTTATGATTGGAACAGGTGCTTTGGCGACTAACTTAGTTCGGGCACATGCCAGTGTTCGTCCTATAACAAAAGTTTATGTCTGGGGCAGAAATTCGGATAAAGCAAAACAGGTTTGCGATTCCCTGAAAGAATATCCTTTTGTCTGTGAAGCGGTTGAATCTATAGAAAATACAATTCCAAAAGCCGATATTATTTCCTGTGCTACCTTATCAAAAACGCCATTGGTTTTAGGAGAATGGCTACAACAAGGACAACATTTAGATTTAGTAGGAGCCTATAAAAAAGACATGCGTGAGGCAGACGATGTGGCTATCACAAAAGCTTCCGTTTTTATCGACACTTACCAAGGCGGATTAAAAGAAAGCGGAGATATCGTAATTCCGTTGCAGAACAATGTTATTAAGGTAACCGACATCAAAGCCGATTTGTTTGAATTGTGTTCCGGTACAAAAAAAGGCAGAACGACCGATACCGAAATCACGTACTTCAAATCAGTAGGCCACGCTTTAGAAGATTTAGTGGCAGCCGCTCATTTTTATCAGGAATTCAGTACTTCAAAATAAATACCAGAAATGAAAAAGACTTACCAAACTATTTTAGAAAACAGCACTTATACTGTGCCCGAAAATTGTTTAGCTATTAAAACCATAGACATGCATACCGGCGGAGAACCGCTTCGGGTCATTATGGATGGTTTCCCGGAATTAAAAGGAAATTCTGTTTTAGAATATCGAAGATATATCAAGGAACATTATGATTCTCTGCGTACTGCCCTAATGTTTGAACCCAGAGGTCATGCCGATATGTACGGTTGTATTTTGGTTCCTCCAAACGATGAAAGGGCTGATTTTGGAATCCTCTTTATGCATAATGAAGGTTACAGCACCATGTGCGGACATGCGATAATTGCTATTACGACACTGGCCGCAAAAATGAATTGGATTCTTTTAAAAGAAGGAGAAAATGAATTAAAAATTGACGCTCCATGTGGAAGAATTCACTCTTATGCTACTATAAAAAACAATAAGCTGACTGGAGTTCACTTTCATTGCGTGCCGAGTTTTGTGGTGGGTCTTGATCGTGTGGTTTCTGTTCCCGGAATTGGAGATATTGTCTATGATTTAGCCTATGGAGGGGCTTTTTACGCTTATGTTGACCTCAGAAAAAATAAAAATTTGAGTTTTAATTTAACCCCCGAAGACAATCGCAAGATTATTCAGGCCGGAATTGATGTCAAACATGCCGTAATGGCTCAGGATAAGGAAATACTACATCCGTTTGAAGACGATCTGAGTTTTTTGTATGGCACTATCTTTATCGATAGCCCGTTAGATTCTAAAAATCACAGTCGAAACGTTTGTGTTTTTGCAGAAGGAGAAGTCGATCGTTCGCCAACAGGCTCTGGTGTTTCGGGAAGAATTGCAATAGAAAATATCAGAAATCAAATTAAAAAACATCAAAAAATTAGTATTGAAAGCATTACAAATAGTATTTTTAATGGCTCACTGGTTGATGAACTAAGCTTTGGTAAATTCAAAGCAGTTATTCCTCAAGTAGAAGGAACAGCCCATATTACAGGAACAAACACATTTATTATTGATCCCGAAGACCCAATGAAAAACGGTTTTATATTACGTTAATACTGATAAAGAAACCTTTAAGGGTTATGAGAGTACCCCGCTTTATAAATAACTTAAAAAAAGACAAACAAATGACAATTGGAGTTGGCGGTTCAACCGCAAGTATCGAACTAGACAAAATACAAAACATGACCACAACTGTTCAGCCGATTGCAATCGCTGAATACAAACAACGCCTTAAAAAAGCGGTTCTTTTAATGAAAGAACAAAACTGCAAAGTACTTTATCTGCATGCCGGAACCAATTTGTATTATTTTACAGGAACAAAATGGAATCCTTCTGAAAGAATGGTAGGTGCCTTACTCTTCGAAGATGAAAGCATCGAATACATCGTCCCTAAATTTGAAGAGGGCACTTTTAGAACCTTTATGCAAGTCGAAGGTCATCTAAACTTCTGGGAAGAACATGAGAATCCTTGCTTGTTATTTGGAGCTATTCTACAAAATAAAAACATCACAAACGGAACAATCGCTTTAGATGAATCAGCGACTTATTTTCAGGTTGACAGCATCATCAAAGCCAATCCGAACTATAGTTTTGTAAACGCACAACCTCTGACTGCAGGTTGTCGCATGCACAAATCTGCAGCTGAAATTGCTATAATTCAGCAGGCAAAAGACATTACAATGGTGGTGCAAAAAGCGGCTGCACGCATTCTATATCCCGGAATTGAAGCGGCTGCAGTTGTTGATTTTGTCAATAAAGCTCATATCAAGGCCGGAATAGCTTCAGGGTCTTATTTCTGTATTGTTCTTTTTGGAGAGGATTCACAATACCCACACGGTGTTACTGCTCCGCAGAACTTAAAAGATAATGATGTCGTATTAATAGATACCGGATGTCGTTTAGAAGGCTATCTTTCCGACATCACACGAACGTATGTATACGGTACACCAACCGAAGCGCACAGAAAAATATGGAACTTAGAAAAAGCCACTCAGAAAGCAGCTTTTGATGCCGCGCAAATTGGCGCAACTTGTGGTGCTGTAGATGATGCTGCCCGAAAGGTTTTACTGGAAGCGGGACTTAGCGGTGATTACCAAATCCCGGGTTTACCACATCGCGTAGGACATGGCACCGGATTAGACATTCATGAATACCCATATTTAGTAAGAGGAAATCAAACACAGCTTCAGGAAGGCATGGTCGTTAGTAACGAACCTATGATCTGTATTCCCGGTCAATTTGGTATTCGACATGAAGATCATTTTTACATGACCGCCACTGGCCCGAAATGGTTTACGACACCTATGGAGAGTATCGATAATCCGTTTGGAGTGTAAGAAGGTTTCTTTTGTTTCAAGTTTCAGGTTTCAGGTTTCGAAATACCAACGGAATGTCTCTGTTTAAATGTAAAATATCTAAACTTCAACCGAAGTAAATCGGATAGGTTTTAAAAACCTGTCCGATTTGTTATTTTGGATTCATCCTTTTAGTTCGTTTTTATCTCGCTAACAACGATCACTAAATTTATTAGTTTCGACCGAAGTAAATCAGACAGGTTCTAAAAACCTGTCTGATTTGTTATTTTGGATTCATCCTTTTAGTTCGTTTTTATCGCACTAACAACGATCACTTAATTTATTAGTTTCAACCGAAGTAAATCAGACAGGTTCTAAAAACCTGTCTGATTTGTTATTTTGGATTCATTTGATATACTCTACGGAAAGAACATACTGCATCTTAAGCAAACATTTTACATTTTACATTATTCATTATACATTTCACCTTAAAAGTAGAAAAATAAAAAAGGGACTGTTTTTTCAAACAGCCCCTTTTCGTTAAATTAACCAATTTAACTATTCAACTAATAACTTTTTCTTTTCGATAAAGTTCCCGTCAGTTGCTACTACAATATAAACTCCTTTTCTTAAAGAATTAACAGAATAAGAAGTGGTATTACGTACTACATCAACCAGGTTACCGGTGCTGTTGTAAATTGATACTTTAACTTTAGCAACGTCAATATTTGTAAAATTAAAATTCACTACATCTGAAGCCGGGTTCGGATACATGGTAAATGATCTTGTTGTATCCATTTGTTGTGGTCCTGCACTGGCTGTTTGCAAGTCAATTGTATGAGAAGCACTCCAGGCGCTTACTGCTGTTCCGTTTTTAGAGCGAACTCTAAATTCGTAAACCGTTTGTGTACCTTGTTTCGGAATCCACAAATAATAAGTAGTTGAAGTTCCTGCTAAAGTCCAACCAGTAGCACTGTTTAACTGTATTTCGTAGGATGTGGCCTCTGGTTTTGTGTCCCATGATGCATAAAATCCTGATGAGTAAACACCTGAGTTGGTAAGATTTGTTGGTGTTGGTAAAGTTGTAGGCTCAGGAGTTACAGTTCCTGATATAACGGTATAGTCTTCAATCTCACCATCTCCAATATTACCGCAAGCAGTCGTTGGATTAGAATTGTATTTCATCACAACACGCATACGAGTAGTACCTGTAAACGAAACCGGAGTAAAACTTCCTGTTACCGTTGTTTTTGCCGAAAGTGCGTTAATTACTTTTTCTGATGCCTCAAACTGATTGTTTTTGTTGTAATCGATCCAAACACCCCAGTATTCTGTATAAGCAGTACTTGAGAAGCCCGGAGTTAAACTAACATTCATGCTTGTATTAGGTGTTAAAGTAATCACTTTTGAAGTATGATCAGCATAACCTGCTGCATCTTTTCCTGTAGTATTTGTAAAAGTTCCAACTGCTACTGTATTGATATATTCATAGCCGTTTGCTGCCTGAGCACTGCAAAAAGCAGCGTTTGGAATCGTTACTGAAACCTCCGTAGTGTAAGCAGAATAAACTGCCCCCGCTTTTGCTCTAACTTTATATTTGTAGGTGCTACCAGCTGTTAAACCAGTATTGGTATAACTAGTTGCTGTATTGGCAACAGTAGCGATTTCAGCATAAACATTATCAGAACCGGCTCTTTCGATTACCACATTGGTGGCATTAGTCGCATTATTTACCCAAGTAAGTTGTGCTTGTAAACTAGTTGCATTTGCTACAGCTGCTAAATTAGAAGGAGCTAAAACAGTAACTGTTGTTTGAGTACCTGCTTGCAAGCTTTCGTTTGGTTTTGTATTGTAAGCATAGTCTAAAACAGTATATCCTACTCCACCCGCTTCTACTTTTATATGAAGCCATCCGTAACAAGTACGTCCTCTGCTTTTGTACTCAAAACCAACATATCCTGTTTTATTATCCCAGTTAGTATAAGTTGCTGTTCTTAAGTCCAATTGATCCGGATAGGCACTTCCGGGAGTAACAAAATTACTGCTTGCACCAATAGTAGTTCCTTCAGGTATAAATGAGATGTTTCTTGTACCTGTTTCACCTACTAATCTTTTTCCGTAGGTTTCAATCTTTAATGCTGCTGCCGCAAATTGCCACGCACCATACTCTGTGTTATCTCCTATTCCTAAATCAAAATACTGCCATGTTGAAGCTGCCGATGCCACATAATCCGGATTATTTACATAAAATATACCGTATGGTGCATCAAATTTCAGATTTATTGTTTTTACAGCATTATCTAAAGTTACAATTCCACCTGTAATGGCTGCATCTTTAAAAGTAACTACAACAGCCGCATCATTAGCAGGAAGATGTGCAGTCGCTTTTCCTGTAAAAGTTAACACTGCTTTAGAGTTACTCTGAAGTGTCAGAACTGCTGTTAATCCGGCAGGTACTCCTGTGATGGTGTAATCTGTGCCGGCAGTAAATGTTCCGCTGCTTTTTGTGTATGTTCCATTGTTTGTTGATAATGAAATAGTAGTACTTGTACTTACAGCACCATCATTTACTTCTGATTCATACAAAGTCCCTTCTGATAAAACTACAGCAGTTTTTGCAGTCATACCCGTGTAAATAGCAGTATTAGGTTGTGTATTATACGCATATTCAGAAATGGTGTAACCGTCTCCGTTAGCTGCAACGGTAACTTTAAACCATCCGTAGCAAGTCAAGCCGTCCAATAAATAATCAAAACCTACATAACCAGTTTTTCCATCCCAGGCAGTATAACCGGCTGTACGCAAATCAAGCTGATTAGGATATGCTCCCGGAGCCGTCATATTACTTGTTGGACCAACAGCAGTATTTGCTCCTAATAATGATATATTTCTGGTACCTGTTTCGCAAACTAGTTTTTTAGCGTAGGTTTCAATTTTCAAAGCATTAGCAGCATATCTCCAACCACCAAATGCACGATCATCTCCTTTTGCGATTTCAAAATATTTCCAGATTTGTGCGGCTGATACGCTAACATCCGGCATATCTACAAAAAAGATTCCGTACGGATCTGAAAATTTAAAATTAAAGAACAAAGAAGTACAAGACAAATCAGTCGTTCCACCAACAAAAGCAGCCGCTAAAAAGGTGATTCCACCGGAAGCATTGTTTGCCAACGCATGATTTGCAGCTTTCCCTGTAAGGGTAATTGTTACCTGATTGTTTGAATTTACAGTAAGAACAGGAGTTATTCCAGCTGGAAAAGTATGAGTGAAATGAGTCCCTGCAGTCATTGTTCCGGAACTAAGAGCAAACGTTTTTGTTCCGCTTAAAGTTACTGTTGAAGAGGTATCAAAAGAACCGTCATTTACAATTGCTTCTTTAAAAGTTGTAGCCGAAGCCAATAAAGCACTTCCGGTTAAATTAACACCTGTATCAATTAAGTTTTGTGCCTGCCATAGCGATTTACGCGCCGGATGCTCTAATGCAGCAAGCATTCTGCTAATCTGACCTTGCGTATACATTTTATAACAGCCTTGTGCGCCATTATACCCCATATAGTTTTCAAAATTTACTTTTCCACCACTACAATTAGTTCCCGGAGTACAGGCCAAAGTATGATTTCCATCCTCTGCAGGTGTATCATCTACTTCATCCGTTCCTGAGCAACCACCTTCAAAAGTGTGAATTAAATTTAAGAAGTGACCGAATTCATGCGTCAATGTCGCTGCAAATTCTTTATTATAAGAGTTGTCATATAAGTAAGCTCCATTAAAAACAACACGAGCTGTATTGTTAGCAGTCATATCTGTACTAGGATACCAAGCTACTCCAGAGTTATTTAACGCTCCATCGTTGTACAAATCATTTTGGATATAGACATTCATGTATTTGGTGTTGTCCCAGGCATCGGCAGCAATTTGGTCATCATAGCCGCCTCCATTTCCATATCCGTTTTTTGCCGGATGAAAAACAACTCCTGTAGTACAACCTCCGTTAGGATCTCTTTTTGCTAATTTGAATTCAATATTCAAAGTTCCTCTTCGGGCCTGAAAAAAAGACTCCACAGTTTGATAATCGGCATTTCTACCGTTAAAATCATCATTGAGCTGAGCAAGATGATTTACAATCTTTTCATAAGTAACGGTTTTTCCGCTTTGAACGTCTCCGTAAATATGAAATACCACTGGTATGGTATAAGTAGACGCAGCTGCTTTTGCAGTCTTAGATTTTTGCTGTAACACAAACTTTTTGGTAAAAGCATCAAAATCTTTTTTCTCTTGTAACGACCTTGGATTGTTCCGGTACATTTTTGCGTTTTCTTCGGTTGTTCTACAAGGCAAACCTTGAGCACTAACTTTCAATAAACTGAAAATCAGAAAGAACAGTAGTAATTTTAATTTCATTAATATTTGGGTTTTAATTAGTAATAACCAAATTTAGTCCTACCTATAATTTTATTTTGATACTATTTTAGTAAGAATTAATACATAATTAACAACTTATTAACTTTAAAAAAACACACTATGAAAAAATAACCATAATTATTTACGAATACATCCTTATTTCATACAAAAAAGTACGTTTTTAATTTAAAGAGATAGGTGTTGATTGTGAAATGTGAAATATCAGATGTGAAATATCAGATGTGAAATGTGAAATGTGAAATGTGAAATGTGAGATGTGAGATGCGAAGCGTGAAGTATTAAGCTTAATTACAGATTGGAGATTGTAAAATATCCTTTTTTTAGAAGCAAATCTTGTTTCAATGCAAGAGAATCGAGCGATAAATAAAACGCGGTAAGAACTTCATGCGGCACATTACTAATCTTTGTCGATTTGCGTGTGTGTTTTCTCCTTCGTCGAAAAGACAAACTGAATGGAATAAATCCAGAAACAACAAATCTGACAGGTTTTTAAAAACCTGTCAGATTTACTTCCATCGAAATTGACGAATTAATTAGTGTTTTATTCTTACGATAAGAGACAAACTAAAAGGATAAATCCAGAAACAACAAATCCGACAGGTTTTAAAAACCTGTCGGATTAAATTCCGTCGAAACTTACCTGTCTTACACTTAAACAGAGAGATTTACTTAATTTTTCAAAACTTGAAACTTGAAACTCTAAACAAAAAAACACCATAAAAAAAGACCGTCCCCCACTTTTGGGAGACGGCTTCAAAAAACAAATAAAACTAACTCAAAAATTAAAATTTGTCCCAGAAAATTTTGGTGGTCATTAAATCTCCACCTATAGCAGCTGATGCCGCTTCGTAATTTGCTTTATTCAACGTTTTATCATTAGTAGAATAAATATTTCTTACCGGAACCTTACCTTCCGCTTCTGCTACTGCAGATACCGGAGCTGTTAAAACAGGGTAATCTAAACGTCTGTATTCTGTCCAGGCTTCAAAACCGCGGTTGTAATAAGCAATCCAAAGCTGGTAAGCGATTTTTTGTTTATCTGTACCGGCTGCAGTTGCAAATGCAACATCAGGTCTTGCCAAGTACGTCTGTGCTGCTGCGTCCGCAACTCCCCAGAATTTCATACTTGCTTTGATTCCTTTTGTGTAATATTCTTCAGGAGTTCCGCCTACACTAAAACCTCTGTTGGCAGCATCAGCTAGTAAAAAACAAGTTTCCGTATAATCAAATAATACTCCCGGATTGTTTTTCTTCTTCAATCTTGCGCCTGTATTTGAATAATTTGAATAATTAACCTGTTGCGCATAAGGAGCACCTTTGTATTCTCCGTTTATTTTTGAATCAGGATTAAAAAAGAAATCACGTCTTGGATCTAATTTTCCATTTAACTCATCTGCAAAAAAGGCCGAGATAATAATTTGACTTTCATTTACCAAACTGTCATAAAGCGGATTCATATCTGTATTTGTCAAATAATAATCAAACAACGCAGTCTCACTTTCATTAGTCATTACTCCCGAAGTATAGGCACTTTCCACCATAGCTTTAGCTTTTACCGGATCTACATCTGCCAGATGTAATCCCATTTTAAGTTTTACGCTATTCGCTAAAATCTTCCATCGGGAAACATCACCTTTAAATACTAAATCAGCTGCTCCAAAACTTCCATTTGCAGTATCCATACTTGCGATAGCGACATCTAAACGAGCAGCTAAATCCAGATATATAGTTTTAGCATCATCATATTTAGGGTAAGGAAATGCTTTAACATTAAGCGCTTCTGTATAAGCTACATTTCCAAACAAATCTACAAGTGTTTGGTATGCCATTACAATCTGCACATCCAGTATAGCAATGTTATTCTTTTTAACCGCCTCTTCAATAGGTCCTAAAGCCTGAGCTTCTCTAATTTGAATCTGAGCATTGGTCAAATCCTGCAATACATCTCTATAAAGCAAAATAGCATGTGAACTACCTAAATTTCTTTTAGCTTGATTGTAATTTGCTTCGTCTGTATAGGTCGAAGTAGACCAATGTTGCGCATAGGCTCTGAAATTATTAGAGTTTACAGAAGCATTGGTTAAAAAATAAGCGTAATTTACCTGAGCATTAGTCATCAAAGCACTTGGTACCACTTTAGTATATGCTTTTTGATCAATGTTTAAATTATCTAAGTTATCACATGAAACTACCGAAAGTAAAACAGCTCCTGCAAAAAATATTGTTTTTATAATTCTCATATCTTTATCTTTTTTATTAGAATTGAACTTTCAATGTAAAACTGTACTCTTTTGTAGTTGGCAATACACCCGTCTGGAAACCTTGCAAATTACCTGAAGACATACCCGCCTCAGGATCTGCATACGGTAAGTTTTTACTAATAATCCAAAGATTACTACCATTTAAAGCAAAAACCATATTGTTAATGAAAGTATTTTTCAATATACTTTTTGGCAATTTGTAGCTAATCCCTACTTCACGCAATTTCACATAAGAAGCATCATAAACATACTCTTGCTGTGGCATTGAGTTGTAAAAATAATACCCATCAGTCCCTGTTACACTTGCTACTACATTATTTGGAGTACCATCAGCTTTTACACCACCTAACAAAATTCCACCACCATTAGCTACCGGTTCACGTTGCGGAACTCCTAAATGGTTATTACTTACCGTGCTTTCATAAATACCTGTAGTATGTCCGTATAGCTGATCTAACGAATACACGTCTCCTCCTTTTTTAACATCAATTAAAAAATTCAAAGCGATATTTTTGTATGTCAAAACGTTATTAAAACCTCCGATCCAATCCGGATTTACACTACCAATTGTTACGCCCGGAGCCTGTAAATACCTTCCGTTAGAACGAATAACTTTTTCTCCGTTCAGATACGTATATCCTGAACCTACTAATTGACCTACTGGCTTACCAACTTCGGCTACATAACTTACTCCCTGGAATCCTCCTAATGAAATCCTCTCAGGTCCTCCCAATGAGATCACCTCGTTTTTGTTAGTAGACCAGTTTATGGTAGTCTGCCATGAAAAACTGTCTGTTTTTATTGGTGTTGCATTCAATGACAACTCAAAACCTTTGTTTTGAACATCACCTGCATTGATCCAGGCTCTTGTATAACCAGTTTGTGTTGGTGTTTCAATAGAAAGAATCTGATTTGTTGTATTGGTTTTATAATAAGAAAAATCAAATCCTAATCTGTTTTTGAAAAATTTAAGCTCAATACCAGCTTCAACTCCTTTAGTCAACTCACTTTTTAAATCTGAATTACCTTTATTATTGTCGGTTGAAAAACGAGGCATTCCACCAAAATTATTATTCTTAGGATAAATAGCATTTGTTACTCCAAATGGAGCATCGTTTCCTGTCTCAGCATAATTCAAACGCAATTTTCCAAAAGACAACCAGTCTGCTTTGATATGATTGCTAAAAATGTATGTTGCTGTTACCGACGGATACGTATAAACACTATTGTCTTTTGGTAAAGTCGAAGATTGATCTACTCTATACGTTCCTTCTAAGAAATAAGTATCAAAGAAATTAAAGTTTGCTGTTGAATAAACACTATTCGTTCCTATAGTTTCCAAAGCTTCATCCGGACTATTGATAGCATCCACTGAATTATCTAAGGCATAGATCCCAGGCACTACTAATCCGCCATTTGTCACTGCAAAAATCGAAGTATTTGTTGAGCGTCTTGAATTAGCTCCCAACATACCTGTGAAATTAATTCCGTCAGTGATTCTTGTTTTAAAGTTCATTATTAAATCTAAATTGATTTCTCTGAACGTTTTGTCGAATCTGGAATATTCCCCTTTTCCGTTTGGTGTTCTCTTTGAACCTGCCGCAACACGCTCTTCCTGCAACTGGTGGTAATAATCTACAGCACCTCTTCCTGTAATATCAAACCAACTTGTAACATCAGTCTTTATCGATACATTTCCAAAGAAACGATCTCTTACTAATGAATTGTAGTTCTGATATCTTTGAAAATAAGGGTTATCATGAAATTGTACATTTAAATTATCCGGTCCGCCAACATTCCAAGTTGTATTTCTTCCTGTTAAATTATAAGCAGCTTCAAGATCTTTAAAATCTACACTTGTTGAATACCATTGTCTCACACTGCTCAAGTAGTTATTTCCTCCATCACCATATCCTGTCTCATTCATACCCTTAGCATAAGATTTCAGGTAATTTGCCGTTGCAGAAATTTTGGTTTTTTCGGCAATTTTATAACTTCCAGAAAAGTTGAAATTATCTTTTCTATTCTCGCTATTTGGCAAAATTCCCTGATTCTGGTTGTAGTTACTGTAACCAAATCTAAAATCTCCGCTTTCATTTGCTCCTGAAACCGCAACACTATTTATATAGGTAACGCTGTTCTGGTAAAAGCTGTTTGGATTATTTTTTACCGCTGTCCAAGGAGTCGCTTTTCCGTAAGTTGGTAATTCAGGATAAAAAGAATTCCAATTGTACACTAATAACGACGGATCGAATCTTGGCCCCCAAGAAGCATCATCAGTTGCCGTATAAGGATGAGTTCCACTGCCTAAATCGGTAGTGCCATAAAAATCTCCATAACCACTACCGTATTGGTTTTGGTATTTTGGCAATGTCTTTTTATCAACAACTCCAATATTTACGCCTGAACTAAAACTTACACCTAAACCCCCTTTAGATTTGCTTCCTTTTTTCAACGTAACAATAATAACTCCATTGGAAGCCCTCGATCCGTATAATGCCGTTGCTGCAGCACCTTTTAAAACGTTCATATTTTCAATGTCATCCGGATTAATATCTGAAGCCGCATTTCCATAATCGTAGCCTCCTTTATTTCCTCCTGCCATCTGATCACCTGTATTGGTATTATCATTATTCAATATAATTCCATCTACAACCCACAAAGCCTGATTGCTTTGTGTTAAAGAAGTAGTTCCACGAATAACAACATTGGTAGATCCTCCAATATTATTGTTTCTTCTGATCTCTACCCCGGCAATTTTTCCTGAAATGTTGTTAGAAACGTTACCCGTGTTTACTTTCGTAAGTTCTTCACCACTTACTTCTTGAGTAGCATAACCTAAAGATTTTTTCTCTCTTTTAATCCCTAATGCCGTTACTACAATTTCCTGTAACTGCATCGACCCCGAAGACATTTTTACATTTAAGTTTTTATCAGCCGCTACAACTTCTTGTGACTGCATGCCGATATAACTAAATACAATAACAGCATTTGCTTCTGCTTTTATGGAATATCTACCATCAAAATCAGTCTGAGTTCCTGTTTTTGTTCCCTTAACCAATACACCAACACCAGGTAATGGTATTCCTGTATTATCTGAGACAATTCCCGATACAACCCGTTCCTGTGCGAACGTAAGTTGAGCCACAAGCACCAAGAAGAGCGTTGCAACTTTCAAAAAATTACTTTTAAATTTCATATAATGGTTTTATAATTAGTTTGGCAAATGTTTTGATTTTTAGCTAACTTTTATGATAATATATTAGCGCAAAAGCAGCATATATTACCCATTAAGTGGAGATATTACAATTTCAGAAGTATTATCTTACCATTTCTAAATACCGGAATTGTTCTTGTGAAATGTAGACTGTGAAATGTAGACTGTGAAATGTAGACTGTGAAATGTAGATTGTGAAATGTAGATTGTGAAATGTAGATTGTGAAATGTAGATTGTGAAATGTGAAATGGAATTTGTGAAATGGAATTTGTGAAATGTAGACTGTGAAATGTAGACTGTGAAATGTAGACTGTGAAATGTAGACTGTGAAATGTAGACTGTGAAATGTAGACTGTGAAATGTAGACTGTGAAATGTAGACTGTGAAAAATAGTATGATATAAAATACATCTTTGGAAACAGTACAGATTCTTAAGTAAAAAAATAAAAAAAAATCTAAAAGCAAAATCACTTGTTGTTACATCATTATAGTTGCCAGATAACAATTAATATCTAAGTAATTACTTTTTCCAAATTGCTTTTCACAATCTACATCTTACATCTTACATTTTACAATCTACATTTTACAATCTACAATTCACAAATTACTTTTTTACATTTTTCACATCACCCCATTTTACTTCTAGAAATATTTCTTTAAATTTGTTTTTATGAAAATAGAAATCTGGTCGGACATGATGTGTCCGTTTTGTTATATCGGGAAAAGACAATTGGAAACTGCTTTGGCTGAATTTCCTAATGAAAAATTTGAAATTGAATGGAAAAGTTTTCAACTTGATCCCAGTACTCCGCTACAATCAGGTCAAGATGTTTTTAGCTATCTGGCTGAACAAAAAGGTATTTCCGTTGAGCAATCAATAGAAATGCATAAAGACGTCACAGAACGTGCAAAGACTGTTGGCTTAGACTACCATTTTGACAAGGCTATCGTGGCCAATTCTTTGACGCCGCACCGAATTGTTCATTTAGCTAAAACCAAGAATCTGGGTGGAGAAATGGAGGAAATTTTCTTTAAAGCTTATTTTACAGAAGGAAAAGATTTAAATGACAATCCTACCTTAATCGAACTAGCCGAAAAAGCCGGTCTTCCATCGAATGAAGTATTGGAAGTGCTGGAAAACGATAAACTGTTTTTACATAATGTACATACCGATATTATTGAAGCACAGCAATTTGGTATAAAAGGTGTTCCTTTTTTCGCTTTTGATCGAAAATTTGCCGTATCAGGTGCGCAACCGGTAGAGGCTTTTGTACAGACGATTAAGGAGTTGCAGAAGTAAATTTTAGAGTGTTGATTTTAGATTGTTGATTGTAGATTGTAGATTTTTGTATTGGACGTAATTTTAGATTTCCTTGATCTGTGTGATTTTGGATTGCGAAGCAAAATACCCGCCCAGTATGTCATCCTGACGAAGGAAGGATCGCACAAGAAGCTCGACAATCTAGATCACTTAACGTTGCGGAATTACTGATGCGATTTCTCCTGCGTCGAAATGACATTTGTAACGAACAATCTAGATCGCTCAACTTTGTGGAATTACTGGTGTGATTTCTCCTGCGTCGAAATGGCATTTGGAACGGACAATCTAAAATCCTTAGATAACTCCCATTTTCTGCATTAGAAAAGTAGCGCTTTTATTTTTACAAATTCCGTTGCGAAGTTTATAATCAAAATGCAGTTCGTTATTTTGAATTTCGACTTCGAAACATTGGTTGGTTAGAGTTTCCGGATACTCGTTTGTTGTTAAGCAGACTTCTATATCGTGTGTGGCGATGGCTCCGATTGCTTTTTTGGCAATTATCTTTTTTACGACTTCAATTGTTCCGTTACGTTTGTCATCGGAATTGGTTCCCCTTAGAATTTCATCCAGTAAAACGAAAGCCGGTTTTTCTTCAAGAGCATCCATAATTTGTTTTAAACGTTTAATTTCAGCAAAGAAGTAAGATTCACTATCCGATAAAGAATCTGATAGGCGCATCGAAACCAAAACAGGTAACGGATGAATGTTAGCCGCTGTGGCGCAAACTACAGAACCAATTCCGCCCAAAACCATATTAACTCCCAAGCTTCTTAAAAAAGTACTTTTTCCGGACATGTTTGACCCCGTAAGAATCACAAACGATTCGGGATAGAAATGTGTGTCATTCCCTACTCTGCTTATCGGATTCAGTAATGGGTGCGCCAAATCCTTAAATCCAATTTTAAAATCGGAATTTATTTCAGGGAACACAAAATCAGGGTTATTATAAGCCAGGTTAGCCAAACTGTTTAAAGCTTCAAATTCTCCTATAATCGAAATCCACTTTTCGAGTTCCGGCGCATAATTCTCTTTCCATTTTAAAAGTGACTTTAAAACATGCAGGTTAAACAAAAATGTACCATTAAATACAATTGACGTCACAAAATTATTAATGGTGTCCATTCTGGAGAACAGTTCAGACAATTCTTTTAGATGTGTACTGGCTTTTGCATTTCTGGAAACAAGCAGCTGCTGTAGGTCAATTAACTTTTTAGATTGAAAAGTTTCGGTTTCGATCTTAGCTACTAATAAACTATATTGTTTGATTATTTTATCAACGTTATCTGCCTTCGCAATTTCAGATTGAATTCTTTTAAAATTCTGTCCTAAAATAACCAGATTAGCAATAAAAACATAAGTCATATAAGACAACAACATGGTTTTTGAAGTAAAAAGATAGGCTACTAAAAACCCAAAAAACAGAGTTGGCATTAGTATAGACAGGGCAATCGTAACTTTCTTTAGCTTGTTATTTTTAGCTCCATTCCAATGCATTATAGAATCGTACGAACTTTTAGAATCATTGCTTATCGTTGCCAAAGCTAAAAAATCCTGTCTCCAGTCGATCTTTGCTTTTAGTTCATTAATCGCTTCCTGATTCTCTAAAATAACCGCATTAGGAAGTATATCCAATAACTGACTGGCTAGTGTTTTTTTTCCTGTGAAAGTGGCAGTTCTGTTTAAGCTTTGGAACAAAGAGTGTTCTCCAAAAATATCCAGATCGTATGCGTAAGGGTGGTGAAAATCATTGAATTCTATTCCATTTTCAAAAGGAAGTTTTTCTCTTTTTAAAAATGCGATTTCATTTTCATTAATCTTCAAAATGGCAGTCACAAGCTCCCTTTCAAAAGATAACCTGGAATGGATTCTCATCAAAAAAATAAAACCAACAAAAGACAGAAAAGCAAAAGCGGCATACCCAATCTCATTTGTTTTGATGTAATAAAACAATAAAAACAGGCAGAGAAAAATGCTTAAAAGGCGTGAAATACTAATACTGTTGTATCTTTTATTGATTTTTTTTAAAAGTTCAGAATACTGAATTACTTTTTCTTGATATGAATTCATTTTGTTTATTTGATGGAATACAAATATAGGTTTTACACAACAAAATAAACTCTCTAAATTTATACTAATTTGACTTGTTGGGTGCGATTATTTTTTTAGCACATAGGAACATCGTTTTTACAATGCGAAAAGGCGTTTCACTTATTTAAAATTTCAATTGTCAGTCTGAGCGAAGTCGAAGATCTCATAGTTTAACTATGTGCTAAAGCTTGCGTTTTTCTTTTTTCACTCTTTTCTACAAGTAAAATTCATGCTTATAATTTAAGTTACTAGTCACTAGTTGTGAAATGTATACTGTGAAATGTATACTGTAAAATGTAAAATGTATAATGTGATATGCTAGTCTAAAAGGACAGATGCCTTGATTAATGATTTTTATTACCTTTAAGCGAAGCGATAGATTTCAAACATATATTACTGTATTTCAAAGATCTGACACAGCTATATATTTATACAATTCAAGAGAGTAAATCAATTAAACAAAACGTATTACTTTTCACATTTTACAATATGCATTTTACAGTATACATTTTACAGTATACATTATAAATTTAATCTTCATGCATAATTAAAACCGGCACAGGCACTTGCTTTGTTAGTTTTTTAGTGAAACTGGAGTCAAAAAGGCTTTCGAAAAAAGAACGTTTGTGCGTGATCATGGAAAGAATATCGACTTCTTTGTAAAGTACAAAATCCAGAATCGTTTCTTTTACTTCATCACAGGGTAAAACTAAAAAATCTACATTCTCCTTTGCAAACTCTTTCTCCCACTCTTTCACAGTAGTGTCAGCGACATCAGAATTTGAAGTTCGCACGTATAAACTTTTGACTTTAGCATTTGTTTTCTTCGCAATTTCCAGCACTTTTCTCAACTCTTTTTTATCTTTCTCTCGATAACGGGTTGTAAATCCGATTATTTTAATCTTTTTAAACTTAGCATCAACAGGCACACATAAAACCGGAACTTCTACCCCTGAGATTACAGAACTGGTATTGGAGCCCAGGAAAAATTTTGTCCAGTCAGACGCTCCTGACGTGCCCATGATTACAAAATCGACATTATCTTCTTTAACTGCATTCTTAAGATTATAAAGCAAATCACCATCCATTAAACGATGTTTAATTACGATGTGACCTAATTTTCGTTCTTCAGCTATAGCTCTTAGTTTTGGGATTTCGTTCTTAAACATTTCAAATTTTGCCAACTCAACCGAACTATAGATCGCTGCGTAATTTTCAGGAAAAAATTGACTGTCATAAACCGGAATCTCAAAAGTATGCAACAAAATAAGCTCGGCATTTACAATTTTAGCAAACTCTAAGGCATGAACAAAAGCATTTGTTGCGGCCTCAGAAAAATCGGTGGGAAATAGTATCTTTTTCATTTTGTTTGAGTTTAAGAAGTTGTATTCTCAAATTTAATCATTCTAAAAAGAAAACAACCTGACAATTATCAGTAATTTAACAATTTACAGAAAACTTACAAAAAATAAAACCAGGCAACAAATACGCTATTGACGACAAAGTAGCGGTTCGCAATTTTGAGGCTTTTTTTATACCTTTGCACCATGATAAATCAAGATTCTATAGTTGCATTGGCTACCCCTTCAGGAGCCGGAGCAATCGCCATCATTCGAATTTCAGGTTCCGATGCTATTACGATCGGAAACAGCGTTTTTAAATCCATCAAAAACAAGGATTTAACAAAGCAAAAAACACATACCTTACATTTAGGTCATATTGTTGACGAATCAAAAACGCTTGATGAAGTTTTGGTTTCTGTTTTTAAAGGACCTAACTCGTATACCGGCGAAAACACTATAGAAATTTCCTGTCACGGATCTACTTATATTCAGCAGCAAATTATTCAACTATTATTGCGAAAAGGCTGTCGTATGGCCGATGCAGGAGAGTTTACACTTAGAGCTTTCCTAAACGGTAAACTAGATTTATCGCAAGCAGAAGCTGTTGCTGATTTGATTTCATCAGATAACGAAGCTTCACATCAAATTGCCATGCAGCAAATGCGTGGTGGTTTTAGCAATGAAATAGCCAAATTACGCGAAGAACTCTTAAACTTCGCTTCTTTAATTGAATTGGAATTAGACTTTGCTGAGGAAGATGTAGAATTTGCCGACAGAAGTCAGTTTCATGAATTATTGAATCGAATTGAGTTTGTTTTAAAACGCCTGATCGATTCTTTTGCTGTTGGAAATGTCATCAAAAACGGAATTCCGGTAGCAATTGTCGGAGAGCCAAACGTTGGTAAATCGACTTTACTAAATGCATTATTAAACGAAGAACGCGCTATCGTTTCGGACATTGCCGGAACCACGCGTGATACCATCGAAGACGAATTGGTAATTGGCGGAATCGGATTTAGATTCATCGATACAGCCGGAATTCGCGAAACAAAAGATGTGGTAGAAAGCATCGGAATCAAAAAGACATTTGAAAAAATAGAACAAGCGCAGGTGGTAATCTATCTTTTTGACGGTTTAAAGTTTCAGGTTTCGAGTTCTGAATTTGTCTCTGAAATCGAACAAATCAAAAATAAATATCCTTTAAAACCTTTGTTAATTGTCGTTAATAAAAGGGACATTTTATCTGCAGATGAAGTTTCAAACATCACCGATAAACTTGATAATCTAAATGCCAAACTTTTATTAATTTCTGCAAAAGAGAAAATCGGCGTTGATGATTTAAAGAATGAATTGTTATCTTTTGTAAATACCGGTGCCCTAAGAAATAACGAAACAATCGTTACGAATACAAGACATTACGATTCCCTGTTAAAAGCTTTAGATGAGATACAAAAAGTAAAATTTGGTCTTGAGACAGGGCTTTCAAGCGACCTTATGGCACTTGATATCCGCGAAGCTTTGTACCAATTTGGGCTTATTACAGGTCAGGTCTCTAATGATGAATTATTGGGGAATATTTTTGCTAATTTTTGCATCGGGAAGTAGACTTAATTTGATACACTAAGGTACAACAAAAGTATTTTAAGGCTTTTTGAAATATTAAAAAACAGAAGAGACGACCTGTAGGTCATCTCTTTTAGTATTCAAAAATTACAAATTTATGTTCTCTTTCTATTAATTAAATTGCTGATATGTACAACACCTAATCTGATACTACCTATAAACTATCATTTTTTTAGTTTTATAAACGCTTTATACGCAAAAAAAATAAGAAAGAAACTAAGATAGGGTACTATAAAATATTTTGTATCTACATTTTCAAAGAATACTCTCCTAATAAATTCTAAAAGAATTAATGGAAGAATTAAGATAAAACCATTTTTTAAAAAATACTTCATTTGATTGTGATTTATTGATAAAGAATTTATTAGTTGCGTCCAATAATTAGCTTCATATTCTATACGCTTGCATTAATTGAAAGACTGTCTAAAAAATTATTTAGTTCTATTTAATGCCCAGATTAGCGCTTTTTCTTTTGTTGCCCTGAAAATGGTGCTGTGATTCTCTTTTGGCTCATCAGAATAGTTCCATTTTAAGGATTTCAGGTTTTCATTTTTTAAAACTGCTGCTAATTCCTTGCTATAAAGCGAAATTTCTTTTACGTCTGAGCTTGCAAACCAAAGTCGTTTTTTTGTTTTCGGAAATTTTACCAAATGTTCTTTTGCTGTTCTCACCAAATAGTTATTATTCCACCAAAAAGAAGGATCAAAGGCAATGTAATTGTCAAACATTTCAGGTGTCAGAAAAAAGGTTTCCATAACAAAAAGCCCGGATAGAGACTCGCCGAGTATGCTTTTTTCGGTTGTTGTTCTGTATCGTTTATCAATTTCGGGGAAAAGTTCTTCTCTGATAAATGACCTGAATTTTTCTGAACCGCCTACAACAGGAGCTATTTCTTTATCTTCTGCCACTTCTGTAAATCCTGTCAAATCTCTTCTTCTTTGTGTGTTTTCTATACCAACAAGAATAAGTGGTTTTATTTTTTGCTCTTTGATAAGTTGAGCCAAAGTATTAGCAACATGCGGAAAGTCTTCTTTTATCCCACCGTCAGCCATATAAAGTACAGGCAAAGGCTTTGAATTTGTTTTATACCCCTCGGGTGTCCAAACATTGATAACTCTATCCTCCTCAACTTGTTTGGATTTAACAATAAAAGTTTCGTATTCAGGAATTGGGTCACTTTGCTGTGAAGCACCGAAACAGTTTGTAAATGGTAAAAGCGCAAAAAAAAGGATTGAGTAGAGTAATTTCATAGTTTCTGATTTATACTGATTTTTATTATTGTTATCCTACTGTAAAAGACTAAGAAAAAGTCTTCCCAAATTATTTAAAGGATACAAATAAACAAAATTCGATGCAATTACCTTATATGGTATAGGCATATTATCAGCTTTTTAATTCAGCCAAATTCTTACAGATACTCCACAGCATTTTTAAATTCATGTACAAACATTATAAATAAAAAATAACCTATTTAAGATTAGCTAATTAGATCCAAATTCTAAGTTTAACAATTAGTCTTCCGGTCTTTTCGTTTTTTAAACAGTCCGACACAATACTATTTACAATAGAGAAACCTAAGAAGTTGTTTTCAGCCTTGGTTTCTTCTTCGCAATCACCCGTTCGAGAAGATTTTCCACCCAACCCCGCAATCGCTGAAACCATGCAAAGGGCAGGCTGTTAAGAATGGAGCCTAACAAAATGAGTACTATACCCACATACACGCCTGTTCTTAGATTCAGCCATAGAACACAGATAAGCAGTGAAGCTGCACCGAGACCACTGACCCAAAACGGCGTCAATCCATTGCGTTTATTTCGGGCACGATAAAGAAACCAGAGATTTACTCCGATCCCAAGTGCGAACAACGGAACCAGCCAAGGAGAATAAGGAATGTCTTTCATGCTGGCAATTCCAAAGGCACTCATGTAAGCAGCCCAGCAGAGGGGGCACTTTGGAAATACTGCAATAAGCAAAGGAAAGACTAAGGTTCTGAGATTTTCGGAAACTGCTTTTGTAATCTGACTCCCCTTGCCGCTCGGTATCTCTTTTATCAGTCTTACTATTTTATCCTTGATTTCATCCTCGCTCCATTGAATCCTGATCAAAGAATTTCGGATTCTACCCTTATAATCCAGAAGGTAAGTCTCTACCTGGTGCTGGTTTACAATTGAGGTGGAATAACCGACCTCCAAGCTAAAATGTTCCTTCAGTAATTCATAATCTTCAGGCGATACCCGAAAGGCTTTAAACGAATCTGAAAATTCGCAACGGCGGGTTTCCGCATAAACCTTGATTCGTTTAGGAAGATCATAGACCGGATCGTAAGTGATGAGCGCCACATTTACTTTGTCCTGAAGATTTATTTCACAGAGCGCTTTTGCAAGTCTCCCAGTATTGCCCACCGTCAGCGAACATTTGTTGATCGCTATGCAACGGGTGTAGAAAAAACTAACCACTGTTGGCTTGCCATAGAAAAAGGAAGAGAACGGAATCTTGGCTCCGTTCTGGTCTTCCAACACGATGTTTTTTAACAGCGGGTTCAACTTGCTACTCCCCTGCACTTTTTCTTTCCTTCCTGCCAATTTTGGTGAAGGCCCGCAACAGGAGAAATCCACTACACGCGGGTCGCTTTCAATCGCTTCAATCGCCCGTTTTATTTCGGCAAGCACTTCGTCCTGAAAGGCCGAGTCCTCCGCATATTTTTTTAACTGCGGAATCGCCTCTTGCGCATAAGCACCCAGCCAGGCAAAAGTTTTGAAAACTTCGCGCAGGCCGGTACTGAAATTTGTAACAGGCCAAGCCGGTTTATAAGTATGAAACGTAACGGTATCATCCATATTTCGAATGTTCACCACTGCTTCGAGGAGATAGTGTACCACTTCCGGATGAGGATGAGCCATGCCACGGATTGCCTTGGCAGCGCCGGCTATGAGATAGGCACTGCGGGTATTGTACAGGTCTTCTAAGGCGAATATCAAAGCTGAGGGTGGCAGTCCGGTCACTTCAAAAGCCGCCAGAATGTACCCCCTTAGACGTATGCATTCCTGTGTACCCCTTCCTTTATATAGCACATGACCTTCACGCAGCAGCGGGAGCAATTGATTCCTGAATTCAGGATTTGCCCGCACTTCATCTACAAATGCGGCGATGCTTTCCTCAGAACTGTGCTGGTCAAATGCGATCAGTGTTTTATTGTTTTTCCTTTTCCAAAACATAATACAATGTACTTTTGTTGAAATTGGATTATAAAAGTGTGTTCAGTCTATTCAACAAAATTCCAAAGTCATCTTGTCCGGCTTCACTGCTTTCTGCATTTGCCTTGAATCGTAATGGCTGTTCAGCATGCTGCCTGATTTTGTTTAAAAGTTCTTCGTCATTACGGATTTTGTTTAGACCATCTTGATCCTGTAGGGTAAGTTTAGATAACAATACCGTTAGCAGCTGATGATCCTGCTCTTCATCATCCTTAAAGGCTTCAACTGATTTTGCAAGGAGTAGTTCGGGATTTTGGGCATCCAGTGCATGAGCAGCTGCTTCCCGCACTTCCGATGATTCTGCTTTATTCTCGAAAACAGAAAGCAGAAAATCCGCACTACTAGTATCAGAAGACAAAGCATGGATGGCCATGATTTTGGCTTTTTCATCACTTGATTCTTCAGCAACCTTCCTGAACAGATCGAGGAAATTATGAGGATCAAGAGACAGATAATAGACCGCAGTTTCGTCTGAAACAATAGCCTTGTCTGCATTTTCCAGTCCCTCTATCAGCACCCTTTGTAACCACTCGTCTTTCTGGTAGGCCAGCAAATCAATGGCTTCAAGGGCAATCTGCTTATCCTTATCTCTGATAACTTTTCTAAGGCCATCTATTACTATGGGACGGAACTGTTTAAATGCAGGCCCTTCAAGGGTTAACGCCCGGATTTGAAGTATCACCGTCTTTCTTAATTCCGCAGGCTCAGAAAGGTCTGTCAGGATCCTGATAAGAACCCTCACGAATTCTATAGTATGCCCAAGGTATCTGGTGAGAAGTTGCGCAACTCCTGCTCTGACTCCTGCGGGCTCCTTTTTGTCAGTAACAATTCTGGCCAGACTGTCCAGTTCTCCAATAGGTTCGTCAACGGAGGCCAACGCTGCAAGTCGAAGCTGACTGTCGAGACTCTTGTTTAAAATTTGTCTAATATGTTGAGTTCCGGCCATAGTTTTAAGTAAAGGTAAGGAAGTGGCGGTGAAATGAAAAGGGACATTGTCGTAGTCAAATCCGATGGAATTATTAGGAGCGAGCCTGCCTTTGTAATCAATCACCTCCTCGATGGTAGGTTCTGAAGTCGGTTTAGGCACTACCTTATATCCTTTTTTAACGGTTGGATATTCACCATAAGGTGCTTGTGGTGGTCGGGGAGCATTTGTGTCTCCGTTCCATGGCCATTGTGTTTGCTGGGAATATGCTGCGAATCCCTCATCACGGTTTGGACTCAATCCTTGTGGAGAATAACTATCAGCCTCATCCGGGGCAAAACGATCCCAGTTATTCTGCCATAGCGCCCACAGACGGTCTACGTTGGAGTGCAACATAAAGAAAACCGGATCCTGGGGAGCGTTTGCAATATCAGAAATCTGCCCCCTGAAACTCATATGACCGCCCCCATGTGGCGCACTGAAAATATATCCGGGACTACCTTTGCCTCGTTCCCTGTACTGATCCCAATATAAGTCATGGTAAATTCCTTTCCCCATATTAATCGCATAGGCCTCCGGAGCCTTCCTGGCTATCAGTACATTCCAGCCTCCATTGAGCGTCAAATCCCAATTGAAGGCAGATCTAAAAAGTTGAGCTGACCCAGGTGGTTTCCAATTTCGCCAGGGATTCGAGAGAGAAAAAATGGGTACAGCTGCATCTGCTGTTTTGGTAATTGTAATTTTTCCGGCAAAATTTTCACTAAAGAGATTGGGAGCAGGAAAATCCCAGCGCCAATAATGAAGAGATACACTAGAATCAATTTCCTGTAAATCCCGTTCGAGATTCAAAAGATACAAGCGATGCCAAGGAAGAAAGTTTTCGTAAAAATGAATTTCATTATCCGTGTTCGCTATATGCATGTCTGTGAACTGCTTGTAAAATGCATATCCGTCCTTCTGGTTTAATATAGAGAAGGCTCTGATGAACCGTGTTTTCTCTTCCTCAGTAAGCGTCTCAACATCCTTTCTCACTCGTACCATTACAGCTTCAGTAGCAATAGGCTCCTCATCTGGATTTTGGTTTGGGTCATCCTGAAAAACCAAAATTTCAATGTCTTTATCACGAGTACTGGCATTTCCAAAATCTCCGCTTAAGTAAAAAGTAGTCCAGGCTTCATCCTCACAAGTTAATGTGGTGATTGGGTAAACTGTCTTTCGCTGTGCATCGGTAAAAACGGCCCGGCCCATGCCCAGATTTCTTGATCTTAGATAAAGAATTTTGTTGCCTGTGTTACCCCTTACTCGGATATGGCAAATGGAAGGTCCCCATGTCAAATAAGGAATATGAAGATCCTCTTCAGGATTAGGGCAATTAATTTTAATTTCTATATTCATTGTTGTCCGGTTTTAATGACTAAATAATAGTATAAGTTGTCGTGTAAATTGCATCTATACCCAACAAATACTGGATATCTGCCTTGATTAAAGTAGATTGATACAATCACCTTTTGTTTTATATCTTTTCAAAAATAGCCATAAAAAAAAACACCAAACCCAGTGTATATACCTGTTTTTAGATGCATAACTGTCTCGGGGAGGAACTATGCTTTTCTTAAGTTTTTACTAGTTGAATGGTGTTGGATTGGTGGAATTTAGTAAATACAAAAACTGAAATGACTATATGGTTTGTTGGCTTGTTTTTTTTTGTATTCTAACTTTTAAGGAACTCTTTTTTGGACTTTTTAAATGAATATTTTTGTTTACCGTTTCCTTGGTGATTTCTGCTGGCAGTAAATTATGGTTACACACAACAAAGCAGTCTTCCTTTTGAAAATAATGAAATTACAATTGAAAAAATAATGGCTGGCTTTTTTGCTCTATGTGTTTATTTTATACCTGCGATAATCGCAAGAGACAAAATGTATTTTAAACGTACTTTTATTTTTAATTTGTTGACAGCTTGGGCGATAATTGGTTGGTTTATTAGTTTTTTATGGGTAATAAAAGCAAAAAGCAATAATAGTTGATGCGCTATTATTAGAAGACGATATTTAAGATTGACTAGACAAACCTGCCTATAACAGCTCCTATAAATGTATTTGGGCAATTGGTTTAATGGAAAGTTGGTTTTGTATCTGGTATGTTTGGCAAATCCAAAAATAAGGCTTAATTTAACCTAACGCCTCTTGTAGTAAGGCAACGTTGATTTAAATTACCCTTAAGAAATTGCATTCTTCCGAAAGGATAGTCTATTTGAAAAGCGGATATAATATCTGATAAAAGGGATTTTTTTTCTGCTGTCATCCTAAATTAATCATTTCTTTTTATTTTTATTGAAACAATGTTGCATTTATAAATAAGATTTTTATATTTGCAACTATATTGCGTTAAGACAATGGGTTTGAACTACAAATAATTAGTTTAATTCTTTTAAGCTTTATTAAAATATTGATTCATTAGAATGAAAAAGAAATTTAAAATTATTAATCTTCTTATGCCACTGGTGGTAGTATTTGCAATACTATTTCCGATAGTCCATTCATCTGAACACATTCAAAGTCATGTTAATTTTCTTAAACACAACTACCACTACAGCGAAGGCAAAACTGAACTTATAACGCACAATCATTCTTCTGATGAATGTGTTATATGTCATTTTAAATTTACATCTATAAGTACTTTTTCTTTTGTGTCTTTTGAATTTTATAAAAACGGTAGCATAACTTCTTATGTTTCTTTTTATTTCAAAATCTATTCTAATTTCTTCAAAGGTTCTTTATTTTTCCTTCGAGCACCACCGACCTTTTAAAGCATTAAAATCAGTCATTTCAATCTCGATATGAGAATGCTTACTTATCTACTTTAAATATAAAGAACTGCCGAATACTCCATTATTTTGCAACAATTATATCATTTTGCATGATACAATTCTTGTATAATTTCAGAAGTAAAACACACGTAAATTACTGTATCACTGATCCTATTAAAAAACCTTTAAAATCAATACTTTATATAAATTTAGCAAGCATTCACGAAGGGCTAAAAAGTTATAATGCTAGTCAAGAAATCAATATCCCCTAAAACATTGATACTTGAGATTGTCATTTTCTTATTCGCTTGACGGAGAAAGAAGGTTGGCAGAAAATTAAAGGATTAAGAGTAAATACCTGATTTTTACAAAAAAAAATCAAATCGATTACAGATATTTATCTGTTAGTGCTTTGTTTTGTTTTTTTACTAAAACGGCATCCCAAACCGTCAATATATCAGGTAAAATAGTATCCACTACCCACAAATCATTAGACGGAGCAACTGTAACGGTTCATCCTTCTACTCTATTTGGTTATACCTACAATCCAAAATAAAGTCACTTAGAGATACTTTATCGCTTTAAAGCTAAACAAAATCTAATTGCTCCATCTAAAAGAAAAACAGCCAGTAGACAGGTTTTTAATCTTGCATTAGGAACAAAAGTAAAAGCAGGATGTCAAAATTTAGATATTTCCAAACAAGTTCAAAACTTGTTTAACACGAAATACCTCAATCATACCAGTTTTCATAGGTTAGTTGAGCTTCCTGAGACTAGTAGAAATATTATTCTATGCCTCAAAATTCCTTTTTTAATACTTAAATAAAAATAATATGAACCATTTTAAACAAAAAAAGACTTTTATGAAAAAAGCAAAACTATTTTCAATGTTTTTACTATTCGCAACAACATTTACAGCTTGTAGTAATGATGATGATACTGCTCCCGAAGAAACAAAAACAACTACTGAAGTTATAAAACCAATTGTCGAACGTCTAGAAATTGGTCTTGCCGATAATAGACAAGGCTTAATTGGACGAGATTTTCACCTTGGTGGCAATATAACTGCTCGTGATAGAATTGCTGCCGTGCAAATTAAAATACTTCCTAAAAAAGGAGAAAAATATGCCGCCGATTGGAAATTTGAATTAAACTGGACTTACGCAGCCAAACCAAAAAACGATATGTTGCACAAACACTTTGATATACCTAAAGAAGCTCCCGAGGGTAAATATGATTTTTATTTTATTGTATTAGATACTAATGGATCTAAGCTGGAAATTAAAAAAGATTTAACCTTGGTTAATCCTGCAAATATACCTGCTGATCCACATTTTGGGTCCAATCCGTCAGATAACCAAATTAATAGTACTCCAGCCCAAAGTGAACTTAACTTTAATAATTTAAAAGCTGGAACGGATCAAGAAATAATACCAACTTTCGAAAAAAATGATCCTTTTTGTGGACGAACTACTATATATAAGATTAAAGGCGATGGAATACTTTATTCCTTATTGATTAAAAAAAGTGCTAATTACCATCCTGAAAGCATTGATAACTTGGATTTTAAAAAAGTAATAGTGCTTGCAAAAAAGGAGCATAAAAACTCTGATATTAATTCAACTATTAGTACAAATACATTCGATGAAATTACCATAGGCAATTTAAATGATAATAATATACCTAATGCAAATCCAATAGCATGGGAATCCGGAGAATATGAATGGGTAGTATTGTATAAAAATACAACTTACAATCTTAATATATATAAATCATTAAGAACTATTAAGGTTAAAATCTAAATAGTACCTCTTTGGATATAATCATTTAAAGTAAAACAAACTGGATTAAACACAACTCAAGATACTAATATTTCAGCATATTGAGTTACAAATCAGTTATCTGAGACTAATAGAGACATTATTCTCCCTTCAAAAAAACACTTGTAAATTCTTAAACAAAACAATATTAACCATTAAAAAATTATGAGAAAAACAAAACTACTTTCAATGTTTTTACTAATCGCAACAACATTTACAGCTTGTAGTAATGATGATGATACTGCACCCCAAGAAACAAAAACAACTACTGAAGTTATAAAAACGACTGCTGAAGTTATTAAACCAATTGTCGAAAGACTATATATTGGTATTTACGATAGCAATCAAGGTTCGATTGGACGTGATTTTCAAATTAGTAGCAATATAACTGCTGGTGATAGAATTGCTGCCGTGCAAATTAAAATACTTCCTAAAAAAGGAGAAAAATATGCTACGGATTGGAAATTTGAACTAAACTGGCCATACTCAGACCAACCTGAAGACACTATATTGGATAAACAGTTTGATATACCTAAAGAAGCACCGGAAGGTAAGTATGATTTTTATTTTATAGTATTAGATACTAATGGATCTAAGCTAGAAATTAAAGAGGATTTAATCTTAGTTAATCCTGATAACATACCAGCTGATCCACATTTTGGGTCTGATCCGTCAGATAACCAAATTACTAAAAATAGCATCAACAAAATAAAATGGGACGAAAAAATGCCAACCTTCAATAAAAAAGAAAGATTTAGTGGAGAGACAACTATATATAAAACTAAGGGCGATGGAATACTTTATTCCTTACTGATTAAAAAAAGTGCTAATTACCATCCTGAAAATATTGACAATCTTGATTTTAAAAAAGTAATTGTATTAACAAAAAAAGTGCATACAAATCTTGATGGAGGATCAAATTTTGACATATCATATTTTGATGATTCTGAAATTATCATAGGTACTGATTTAGATGATAATAATACCCCCAAAGCAAATCCAATAACTGGTGAAAATGCATGGGAATCCGGAGAATATGAATGGGTAGTATTGTATAAAAACACAACTTACAATCTTAATATATATAAATCATTAAGAACAATCAAGGTTAAAATCTAAATAAAACCTCATTGGATATAATTATTGAAGTAAAACAAACTGGATTAAACACAACTCAAGATGCTACTATTTCAGCATCTTGAGTTAATTATAACCAGAAGGTGATTGTTTAGTTAATTCAAGTTGCCAGTTTAAATACAGTAGAGACACAAAGCAGAGGTTTAGTAAATTTATTTTGCGAAACAATAAACCTCACCAATGAATGCTTTGTAAAGACCAAAATTGCATCAATTTTCTGTTTCATGGATGATCTTTTAAAAAGCAGATATAATATCTGACAAAAGGCATATTTACAGGATATTTTTTTATCTTTGAAATTCAGGATTTTTAATCTGAATGGCTTTATCTTTGAGCCTTCAGAAAATTGATATTTGTTATGGAACAGAAAATACATCAGGGAAGAAACGTAAAGCGTTTTAGAGAAATGCTTAACATAAAGCAGGAAGCATTGGCTTATGATTTGAGACTGAGTTTTGTTTTTCTAAGGCAATAGTCAAATGAACTTTAGCTAATAATAACCACGATGTCACCCTCAGCGAGGTCGAGGACATATAGAACTGAAAAGGGGCTTCGACTCCGCTCAGCCTGACAGTTGTGTTCAGATTAAACTTAAACTGTTTTTGGGTTCTTACTTCTTCATTTGCCTTTTCATTACCCTATCAAACAAACTTTTTTCGGTTATAATTTAGTGTGACAAGAAGACTTCTTTGCAAATTATTTCAAAATTGCAAGGTCTTTTTTTGAACTTTTGAATCTATATTAATTGCCTCCAGTTTTAACTGGAGGTAAAGAATTGATTAAGAATAAAGAGGCTTTAGCCAAACTCTTTAAGGGTTCGACTAAAGCCTTTGTCTTTGTGTCTTTCTTAAAAAACTCCAGTTAAAGCTGGAGGCAATTCATTTTTTTGCCTTAGCCTTTCAATTTTGGCAATAGATTTATATCAAAATTACAATAGCTGTCCGATACGCTTATCCTGCGATAATTCGTAAAAATATTTTGCTATTCCGATATCAAAAATCGCCATCCCCATCGGGCAGAACATTATGGTATCGTTTGCGCTTATTCTTTTCTTTAATTTTCCGGATAGGACATCAGTGATAATGAGGACATCTTTTTCAAGTAGGCCTTTTGTATTGTGCATCATTTCAATATCTGTGTTTTCTCTGCATACTTCGTTCCAATTATCAACAATCATGCAGTCGATATAATCATAAATACTTGGTTCATAATCTCTTAATGAGACATTGAGTTGCAACGAGCCTTTTGGAGGTGGAAGATTGATGTATCTTTTTGACGAGGCCGTACAGGTAATAAAAATTTTTGAGTTTAAATAGGCTTGTTCCCAATTGTTTGCGAGTACAATTTTATGTTTCCATTTCTCGGGCAGCACCTCAGCGTCAATTGGATTGATATCGTAGACATAAACTTTGTCAATGATATCTTCATGCAAAGTAAAAATCATCTCGAGATGCATCCTTCCAATTGGTCCTAAACCAATAATACCAAAATTTATTTTTTCGTTAATTTCTACTGCTTCCCTATAGCTCTTTATAACAGCTCCTGTAACTGCCGATGTGCGAATGGCTGAGACCATAGGTGTATTTATCACTGATATGGGAACACCGGTATCGGCATTGTTTAGGATGATAACTGAATTGGCTCTCGGTAGGTTGTTTTTTATATTGTCAGGAAAACTGGCGATCCATTTTATACCCGAAATATTATAATCGCCCCCAATATAGGCCGGCATAGCTATTATTCTGTTTTTTAAATCTTTATACCTGAGATATGGTTTTATAGGCTGTGCGTAATCCTTTTTGTCTAACAGGAGAACAGTATCTTCTATAACCTGAATAATTTCATTCCAGTTATTGCCTATTTCCAGTATATTTTGTTCATTAATGTATTTCATAAGAAGTTTTTTGAAAGCATTTGTAATCTATTATTTCCAGGTAATCATCACCGGAATCGGGTATAATGACCAGGGAATTTTGTTTGTTTTCAGAATTTTCAATGTTTTGTAAAGCGGCATAAAAAGCCGCGCCTCCGGAAGCACCAGCCATGATGCCATAGTCGTGAAAAAGCTTTTGGCATCCGGTTATTATTTCCTCTTCACTTAAAATAACATGATCGTGTATGTCTGCCAGAGCAATAAAATCGGATGTTTTACTGGCACCAATACCCGGTAGTTTGCGTTCTTTGGTTATGGTAGAAAAAATCAGTGAGCCTTCAATATCAACTGCTATGATTTTTATTCCTGCAAAATACTTTTTTATATGTTGTGATATCCCGGTGACCGTGGCTCCTGAACTCACCGCAATAAAAATATAGTCTATTTGCTCTATTTGATCTTTAATCTCGTCTATCATCGAATTATAAGCCAGGTAACAATTCTTGTTTTTGTATTGGTTTGGCTGGAAAGAATTTTTATTTTCTTCGAGATAGTTTTTGATAAATTTTATTCTGTTCAGCAAATAATTACCTGTCTCGTCTTTTTGTGTGATCTGAACGATGTGACTGCACAATAGTTCCAGCTTTTTCTTTTTGTATAAAGAAATGCACGGATCTATAACGGGTATAAACTTTAAGTCCAGTTTTTTGCAGATCAAAGCGAGCGCTATTCCAAAATTTCCCGAAGTAGACTCAATTACAACTGTGTCTTCGTTGATTGAACCATCAAGAATTGCTTCTTCTATTACCTTAAATGCTGATCGCATCTTTATACTACCGCCTAGTTGATAGTATTCTACTTTTATAAAAATACTCTTCTCGGTGCATAAATTATGCAAAGGAGTGTTTCCAATAAGTTTTTTTAGTGTATACAGTTTGTCTAATAGCTTATTCATTGATTAGGATTTGTGTTTTTTTGCAATGCATATATAGGACAACGGATAGGAAAGTTCTTTTTGCTCCAGATCTTCTTTTGTATTTGATATATCATTAGCATATTCAAATAATTTATACAGGCACAGTCCATTATCTGCAATGGCATTGAATAGGTCAGAGAACGTGTAATTAAAACTATAGTTTGCGCTTCCTTCATATTCAGTTTTTCCTAAATAATCCAGACCGCCTTCCTCTTTCAATGGTTCTTTTCTAAAATAATTTTCGTTTTCCGAAAGTTTCAGATCCTCCTCTATGAGCCAACTAAAAGGATGTTGCTCCTGAATAACCAAAAAGCCTTCGGGAACTAATGTTTTTGAGATTTTTTCAATTATCGGGTTAAGACTCGGCAACCATGCCAGGGCACCTACGGTCACTAAAACGATATCAAATTCTTCGTTTTTTACAACTTCGTCCATTTCATAAACATCACTGACATGAAATATACAGTCAAGTCCCAGTTGGTCGTTTAGTAGACGTGCCGAATTGATCGCTTCGGCAGAGATATCGATACCGACACATTTGCCGGCATTCCTTTTCTTTAATGAGATCAGTTCTTCACCGTCATTACAGCACACTTGAAGTATCGATTTGTTTTGGAATGTTATTTTGTTTAATACTTCCGTAAGGTTCTCATCCAAAGTGCTAAAATGATCTAAAGCGAATTTACTTTTATAGTCCTTTTTAAAATCCTGATGTATTGGGTTCACCTCATCCCATGCAATCCTGTTTGCTTCTGTATATTTTTTATAATCCATATCGTGTATAAATTTTTCAGTTCTGTAATCTGCTTGATACGATTTATTGGTCCCAAACAAACTTCTTTGGGACCAATAAATAAAATTATCTTTATCTTAAAAATAATAAATTATAGGCGGGTTTATATCACAATGGTCAATCCTTACTGTATAGATAATAAACACTCATTCCGCATTTCAGCCGGCTATCAGCCAACTTCATTTCGGTAACCTATTTTTATAAAATTCTCTGACACTTGCCATTTCTTCCATCAAAGGACATCAGTTTCTCACCATTATCTTAAATGGTGCTCTTTCTCGTTCAGAGCTCTGCTATCGCTGTGAAGATGAATTCCGGAGTCAATGAATCTCTTCAAAATTTTTCATTCTCAAAATAAAAAGCTTACACTTTTTCTAAATTATCCTTTTTGTTTAGAATATAATTTCCCATCACCAAATAATCAATATTGGATTTCAAAAATGTCTTAATAGCATCCTCAGGAGTACAAACAATTGGTTCTCTGTCATTAAAAGAAGTGTTTAGAACCATTGGGATTCCGGTTAATTTATAGAATTCTGATATCAATTCATGGTATTTTGGATTGGTTTTCTGATTCACGGCCTGTATTCTCGAAGTTCCGTCAACGTGTACTACTGCCGGAATAAGTTCTTTTTTATTGGTTAAAGCCGGATAAGCCATAAGCATATACTCGGCTACGGGTGTGTGCTTTTTAATCTCAAACCAGTTTTCTGTTTCTTCCGATAAAACACTCGGGCAAAATGGTCTGTGATCTTCCCTGTGTTTTACTATTGAATTGAGTTTTTTAATCATATTGAAATTTCTCGGATCTGCCAAAAGGCTTCTGTTTCCAAGCGCCCGGGGTCCAAATTCCATTGCTCCCTGAAACCATCCTATAATATTACCCGCGTCAATGAGTTCTGCCGCTTTCACTTCTATATCTTCTACATGAGAATACACCAGATTTCTCTTGATCATTTCATTATGTATTTCATCAGCTGTAAATGAAGGTCCCAAAAAAGTATTATCCAAAACCAATCCTTCTAAATTACCTTCTGATTCAATATTCAGTTTTAAAGCCGCTCCCAATGCAGTTCCCGCATCATTTGCCGCCGGCTGAATAAAAATATTTTTAAATTTACTGTTTTCAAAAGCTATAGTGTTGGCAACACAGTTTAAAGCTACGCCACCTGCAATACAAAGATTTTCAGATTTTGTTTCTTCATAAAGTCTGTCAAAGATTTTTACAATAATATCTGTTGTCCACTTTTGCAGAGAAGCGGCAATATCCTTGTGTACCTCTTCTAATTCATCCAGTGTCTCTCTTTTTTTAATTTTGAATAACGTTTCTAACTTAGAATAATCTTCGACCCTGAAGCACAGGACCTCATTATCCAGTTCGAAAATAGTTTCTTCATTTATGGAAATTATCTTCTTGAATTCTTCTTCGAATCTTGAAGGATTTCCGAAAGACGCTACACTCATTACTTTACAGGCATCGTATTCTGAAAAGCCTAAAAATTTAGAAATTTTCTCCCATAAAAAACCAATTGAATTAGGATAGGCAAGTTGTTGTACCACATCAATTTTTTTACCATTCCCATAGGCAAGGGTGGTCGATTCAAATTCACCGATTCCGTCAATAGAAAGTATGGCAGCATCATTAAACGTTGACGGATAATATGCTGATGCACAATGGGCAATAGCGTGCTCTATAAAACTAAACTCTCCCTTAAAACCCATTTCCTGGAGTTTTTGAGGAATTTTTATTACTTTATCATAAAATAACTTTTCGCCATCCTCACAACCCCAATTGTTCGGTAAGAAACGATCTTTTGAAGGTATATTTTCTAATCTTCTTTCCGGTAGAAATGAAAATCCAATTAAAGAAACATCTTCCAAACGTATCCCTCCCATCTCGAGACATTTGTTTAAAGCCAGAATCGGCAGTTCATCCGGGTTGTCAATTTTTGATTCTTTTGCATGTTTAACTCTCGAGAGCCTCTCTTCTTCAATAGCAGCAACTACCTTATTATCAATTATTAAACATACAGAAGATTCGTGATATACACAATTTATTCCTAAAATAATATTTCTCATAATTTTGTATCTTTTTATTTCTCTATTTGATTTTTTATAATTTGGACATTGTTTTGTACATTCTCTTTTTGGAGTATTTCATAATGATCGCCTTCAAGCCTGATCACATTTATTTTACTTTTGATTAATGCTTGCCAAATACTGTGTTTCTCGATGTTGGAATTTTCACTAAGAAAAACATAGGTCGGGATATTAATCATCTTGTTTCCGGATATAAACGAAGTGATTTCCGCATATTTCCATATTCGTTCTACGATTGTTTTTCTTTCATCGGGATTAAATTTATTGAGCTGATTAAGTGCTAAGAATGCATCAACGTCAGCATCTTCATAAGCAACTGCTTTTTTATTTATTTTAACCGTCTGAGGTGGTGGCACAATATCTAATACTATAAACTTGTTGACTACTTTATAATCTTCGAGTTTTTTTAGCAGTTCATAAGCAAACAAACCTCCGGCCGAATAACCAAGCAGGTCAAGTTCACCTTCAATTCCGCTGTTCATTATCATTGATATAGCACTGTCTACAATGTCATTCAAACTGTTATGCATTTCTTTATAGGAATCTAAAAAAGAAAAATCAAGCGCATATACGTTATAAGTATCAAGGTGTTTTGACAACTCTAAGAAATCTAATGCCGTGGTGCTGATAGATGGTATGCACACTATATTCTTTGTTCTTCCACTGCTGAGTTTGTGTAGATAGATACCAGCCTCTTTATTCTTTGCATTTTTGTCTACATAGGCAGCTATGCTATAAATGGATTGGCGATTAAATACTTCAACTATCGGGAATTTTATACCGAACTCTCTTTCGATTTTAGAAATCAGTTGAATCATATTTATAGAATGTCCTCCGTATTCAAAAAAACTTGAATGAATTTGGATTTCTTTCTCTAAAATTTCCGTAAAAAAGCTTTTTATAATTTGCTCTGTTGCCGTCAATTTGGTTTCGGGCAATAGGAAGTCACTATTGAGCTTTAACTTATTCAATTTATTTTTGTCTACTTTTCCATTATCATTCAGCGGTATTTTATTCGCTACAATAATTTTTCGGGGAACCATGTATTGCGGTAAATACACAGACAAATGCTTTCTGATTGCATGATCATTCAGATAATTGCCCGTCGATTGTTCATTAAGCAAATAAGAATAATCCGTTTGAATAAAAGCACCTTCACTTTCAGTAGCCGATTTGAGACTGACTAGCTTAGAATATCCAAAATGATTACATACCGTTACATAAGCCTTTAAAATATCATCCTGTTCTAATGTGTTGAATGACGAAGGAGTCGAAATATTCAGAATGGCTACGGCATTGTATTGTGTCTCTTCTACCCTACGCAGTAAAATGCTCCTATCATCGGAAGCAGCAGTTGCGTCTGACAGGAAAACAGGAATAGCCGTTACACAACAAATTGTTTTACCGCTTTCGTCACTAATCATTATTTGCAGATCGGGATAATCGTAAAGTATCTGATCAAAATCCTTAGAAGAATGAAGAAGCAATGGCTCAATAGCTGCTGTTTTTGAAAGGTTAAGAAAATCTTCTCTTATCATTTCGTTTTGATGCAGTGTAATCCATGTGTACATGCTGCCATTACTAGCGACAAAGCTGTTGATTGCTTTTTCGGGTTCAATAAAAGCGATTAACTGTTCGTAGGATGCTTGCTTGTTTACAATTACTGCAGTATTGAAAATAGCATTATGATTTAACAGTACAGATTCTATTTCATCAATCTCAATCCTGTTGCCATTCAGTTTTATCTGATTGTCCAGTCGTCCATATACAATTAAATTACCTGCTTCATCATAAACACCCTTATCTCCTGTTTTGTAAAGCCTGGTGCTTAATCCGTCCTGAAAAGGATTATAAACAAAAGCATTTTCTGTTTGCTCGGGATTGTTCAGGTAATCTGCAGCTCCACCTATTGATGAGATATACAACTCTCCCGGGACACCAAGAGGGCACATTTTCATCTTCTTGTCCAGAACATATATCTTGGTATTGGCTACCGGCTTGCCTACTGGAACAAACTGATCTGTACCAATAGTGCTTATAGAACAGTCAAATCGGGTAGAATCTACAGTGGTTTCCGTTGGTCCATAACAGTTGAACAATTTACACTCCAGCACATTAAAAAATCGGTTTCTTAATGATGTCTGCAATAAAGCGCCACCTACAGCTATTCTTTTGAGGCTTTGAAGATTTGAGATTTCGTTTCTTTCAAGACCATCAACAATTGATTCCAGTAACAAAGGCACCGACTGCACATGCGTAATCCGGTACTTCTCGATATAGGTTTCATAGGCTTTTATGCTTTTTTCATCATCATCTTTCATCACGACAATTTTTGCACCTACGGCCAATGGCCATAAAAAGTCCATAATTGATGCGTCGAAGACTACGGGTGTATGAAATAAAACAGCTTCATTATCCTTGAAACTAAAAGCCTCTGTGGTAGATTTTATAATATTGATAATCCCTACATGCTTGATATTAATACCTTTTGGTTTCCCTGTTGATCCTGAGGTAAATATAGTATAAGCCAAATCTTGATTTTCTACCTGTACTTTTGGAGCATATTCAGGATACCCCGAAATATCTGTTGTATTCAGGTCGATGAACATTTTCGAGAAAGAAGAGTCCATAAATGCCTGAGACAAACATGCTGTAGTCGCAACTATTGTTCCTATTTCTGCCTGATTAATAATTTCTTCGATACGCTGTACAGGATAATCTTTACCCAGCGGCACATAAATCGCACCTGCTTTAAGTATTCCCAACACTGTGGCTACAAATTCTGTAGATCTCTGCATCAAGACTCCTACTCTGTCTTTTTTCTTAATGCCATTTTCGATCAGATAATGGGAAATTTTATTGGCAAGAGTATTGATTTGCGTGTAAGTAAGCTGTTGCTCGTTGTCAATTATTGCGACATTTTCAGGATATTTTACCGCAGTTTCTTCAATCAGGTTATGAATACCATAATCTTCGATAGTGAAAACATCTGCATTCTCAGTAAAATCGCTAATGATCGTTTTCTCTTCGGCCAGCAATATGTCGTAGTCTCCAATATTCTGCTCGGGAGTTGCTATACATTGGCGGATCAGCTGCTCGTATCGCTCAAGGAAATTTTGTGCTGTTGATTCTTTAAACAAATCCGTATTATAGCGTAAGGAATACCACATATAGTGCTTGGAGTGGTCAATCTGAAGGGTGAAATCAAAAACGGAGGTATGGTTTATTTTCAAATCATACTGACCCGTGATATCATTGATTGTGACACCATCAAAATTCCTTTCGGTCAATTCGGTGTCATCATTTTGCACACCAAAAAATACGGACATGATTTTTTGTCTTGAAAAATCTGTAGTCGGATTTAATTCTTCGATAATCTTGTTGAAAGGATACAAATGGTTCTCATAAGCATCCAACGAACTTTTCTTTGAATGCTCCATTAATTTACTAAAAGACCAGTTTTCATCTACTGTGCAGCGTATTGGTATCCCCGATGCAAACAGTCCGATAATATCCTCCAGATTCTCCTCATCTCTGTTCCAAATAGGAGTTCCCACGACAAAATCTTCCTGGTTCGTTAATCTGTATAATAATAAGTTTAATACAGAAATTAAAAAGATCTGATACGTGACACCATTTTGATTACAGAAATCGGTTATTTCCTGTTTGAAATCTAAAGCAACAGATTTGAAAATAAAATCTCCATTAAAGGAATGAACCAGTGGCCTTGGGAAATCTGTAGGCAGTTCCAGTGGCTCCGGTATTGTTTTGTATTTTTCTAACCAATATTGTCTTTGGGACTCTAATTGTCCCGTATCTATCAAAGCGTTAATCCACTCGGTGTAGTCTACATAATTTATCTTTAATTCCGGAAGACCAAAATCGCCTTTGGAAATCAAATTGTTGTAGCCCTGAGTCAGTTCTTTATGGAAATTGAAAGTGGATATCTGATCCCATACAATATGGTGCGTCTCTAACGTAAAAATATACTTGTCATCAGCCAGCCTAACAAGTTTAGTAGTACAGATTGGTGGTTTGGATAAATCGAAAACAGTATTGCTGTATTTTTTTATTATTTCCTCCACCTTACTTTCCTGCTCTAACTCTTGCCTGATATCGATCAGGAAGTCAGCAAAATCAAGTTCAATACTGTCCTTAAGAAGCTGATACGGCTTACCCTCATCTTCTATTAATGCTATTCTGAATATATCATGTCTGCCATAAAGATGTACTATGGTTTGGTATAAGGCCTCAATATTCAGATCACCACTGAATTCAAGTATGAATCCGATGTTGTAAAACGTACTGTTGGGATTAAACTTTTGCAGATACCATTCTGCAAACTGAACAGGTGATATTTTATACCTGCTCTTTCTGCTTTTTTTCGAAGGATTTGGCAATACCAGATTTAGCTTTTCTTTTTTATGAAAGTCAATTCTTTTTGCAAAATCTTCCAGAATTGGGTATTCAAAAAGGTCCTTCAACGGGATATCAACCTGAAACTCTTTCTTGACCTTTGTAATGATCTGTATAGCTGAAATAGAATGTCCGCCATTCTCAAAGAAATTGTCATTTATTCCTAACAGATCTCTCCCTAATATTTCTGTCCAAAATTCAAGAATCTTTTCTTCATACTTGTTTGTAGGCAGAACTATTGCTTTTTCAGGATTACTTTTTGAATCGCACTTTGCTAAAAGCTGGTTACGATCAATTTTCCCGTTAGAAGTAACCGGAAGACTCTGCATGATAAACAGCTTTGAAGGAACCATATAATCAGGCACGCTTTGTGCAAGGCGTCTCCTAATTTTTTCAGTTTCCCCCTCTATTTCTTCATTTGTAACAGAATTGTTTAGTACCACAAAGGCAACAAGATAGTTTTGTTCCTTGTTTTTGTTTAAAATTACTACTGCTTCTTTGATATCTGCGATTTGTAATATTTTATTCTCTATCTCGCCCAGTTCTATTCTCCTGCCATTGATCTTAACCTGAAAATCGCTTCTGCCAAAAAATTCGATGTTCCCGTCCGGTAGGTATCTTCCGACATCTCCTGTTCTGTACATAGGAACTTTTAAAGACTGAAAAGGGTCGTCTAAAAACACTTGAGACGTTTTTTGAGGATTGTTAAGATAGCCATATCCGACTCCTATACCTGAAACCACAATTTCTCCCCTCACTCCTATCGGCACCTGTTTAAACGAATCGTCGATGATGTAGATTCTGAAATTCTGCAAAGTTTTTCCAATCAATATATTTGGCCCTTGAGGGCAATCTTTCATAATATAATGCGTGATATCATCAGAAGTTTCTGTTGGTCCATAGGCATTGACAATCGGGATATTCGGAAAGGCTTCAAACCAATTGCTGATCAGGGCATGATGTACGGTCTCACCGGTAACTAGCAGATATTTTAAATATTGCAGTTCTTTAAAATCATTGTTTTTTGCTGAATTATACAGCAGTGACAAGTAAGAAGGCACTACTTCAAGAATACTTACCTTGTCTGAAGTTAAATCATACAACAGATATTCGGGATTCGTTATCGTATCATCATCATAAATGACAATTGATCCTCCCTGAACCAAAGCAGCAAAAAACTGCCATATCGAAATATCAAATCCTTGTGAAGCATTTTGTGCCACTATACTGGCACTCGTTATTTCCAGATCATCAATTTTTGCGTAGATGTGATTCATCATCCCCAAGTGATGTAAAATTGCACCTTTGGGTTCACCCGTTGAACCGGAAGTGTAAATGATATAGGCGGCATCGTCTAACTTTGACAAATCAGAATACGTGACGTTACTTTTTTTAAGTGAACGTTTATCGTACTGATATCTTTTTTGTACCCCTTCTGTGGTATGAATTTTAGATTTATCTAAAGAAATTAATGTATCATATCGAAAAGAATACAATTCATTTTCAATACTTCCGATTTTATCTGTATGCGATACCTTCTTGATGAAATTATATTTAAACTTTAAATCATCGAAGAAACCTCTTTCAACAAAAAATTCTTCGTCCCATTCCAGTTTAACTTTTTCATTGCTATTGGCCTCTTTATAATCATGCAAGGAAGATAGCAGACTTTCTTTCTTATCATTGTCCATGATATCTCCAACGAAAATTTTCCCTTTGTTTCCCAATAAGGCAAAACATTTTTCTAATACATCCAGAAGATAGTTATAGCCGTGAAAATTCTGTATAACGCTATTGATAATAATCAGGTCAAAATCACCCTCATCAATTTGGTCAATTTCATGGGCAAAAAGATTGTATTGATAAATATTATCAATTTCTAATTCCTTAATCGTTGCTTCATTGTTTTTTAAGACGCTTGCCGATAAATCTACTCCGTGATATTCCTTGACTAAAGGAGCAATGGCAAACATTGTAATTCCGGAACTACAACCTATTTCTAGTACTTTAGATTTTTTATTTATTTCCCGGTTTATCTTAAATCGGGCATTTTCACGATACTCGTTCATCTCTTCCCGGCTGAAAGGCTTACCTGTATAGCTATTGAGCCATCCACCGGCAGTGATATCATCTGTAGAACGTTCGGCTACATATTCCCAAAGATCTTGGCTCATAGAAGCATTTTTTGATTCAGCTTCCAGAAAGATATTTTCACTGTTGACGCAAAAGATACTTTTAAGACCGGGACAATCCCACTGCAATAACATGGCTTCCTTTACATAATTTTTGTCGATAACAAGCATCTCCAGACCGGCATCGTTGATTAGTTTTTTTATACGCTGATAAGGATAAGTTGTGTCAAAAGGCAGGTAGGTCATACCGGCTTTCCATATTCCTGTAATTGTTTTTACGATTTCAGGCGAGCGTTTCATTAAAACCCCTATAAGCTTGTTATCGGTGTTTAACGACAGAAAATCAGCAATCTGATTGCTTACGTCCTGAAGTTCGCCATAGCTAGTTTGCAGGCCATTATACAGAATCGCACATCGATCAGGATTTGTTTGTGAATGATCCTTTATATAATTCGGGATCGTTTTATGAGGAACAAATTTATCTGTCTTATTGAATTCGCTGATGCGTTTCCTGTCTTCATCGATTAGCAAATCATAGTCACTAAGATTTTTGTTCGAATCAATTCCGATCTGATCTAACAAATAATTAAAATGTTTGAACAAACGCTCAATATGCTCCGAGTCATAAACGTCGGTATTGTATCTGGCATTAAAAATAATTTCTCCGTTCGCTTGTTCCACCAGCATGATGTTGAGATCACATATCGCTGTTTTGTTATCTGCTTTTATCACATTCACTTCTACAGATTCTGCACTAAGATCTTTATCGGAAGAAATTGTATTGGCATAATTTTGAGTCTCAATCAAAATATCAAAAACCGGAGAACGGCCTAAATCTCTTTTAATATTTATGTCATTGATTAACTCATCAAAAGGATAGTTTTTATACTCAAATGCTTCAATTATATTATTCTTTGTTACCTCGATAAGGTCTGAAAATGTACCACTTGGATTAAACTGTGTCCTTACCACTAAAGTATTAATATAAAATCCGATTTGATCTTGTAACGACAATTTGTCCCTGTTTGCAATAACGGTACCTAATACAATGTCGGTGTTTCCTGTGTATTTATAAAATATATAATTAAAAACAGACATTGCTGTCATGAACAGCGTCGCATTATGGTCTTTGCATAATGCATGCAGGTTTTTTATGCTGTTTGACGGAAGATTGTAAACAACATATGTTCCGTTATAAGTCTGCGTTCTTGGACGCTCACTGAACGAAGGCAGGTCAATCTTCAAAAGATCTCCCTCGAGTTTCCGGCTCCAGTATACTTTTTCTTGCGCATCTAGAGTACTATTTTCCCATTCTGCATAATCCTTATTCTGAATTTCCAGAGGAACAAGATTTGATGGGATCTGAGCAGAAAAAGAATTATAATACGATAAAATGTCTTTCATTATTATTTTGAGAGACCAGGAATCGGATATGATATGGTGCATGCATATGAGCAGTAGATAACTGTCCTCTGCTTTTTTCAAGAGACTTAGCTGGATCAGCGGTCCCTTTTCTAAATCAAATTTATGCTGAATAAAATCCTCAATGTAGCTATTGATTAATACATCGGGATTATTTGCTTTGCTATAATCCAAATATTCCAACTCTGAAAATTCAGCGCTGAACGGCAACACGTCCTGTACAATTTCGTCATCTAAAAGAACGAACGCTGTTCTCAGTATTTCATGCCTTTCCATTAAAGCGGCACACGCTTTTTTTAAGTGATCAATATCCAGTTTCCCTTTAAGTTCAGCTACTACCGGAACATTATAGGCTACTGAAGCTTCATCAAATTTACTTAAAGACCAAAGACGCTTTTGAGAACTGGTTGTTTTATAATATTTTTTCTCCGAAATCTTTGGAATTTCAGAATAAGCAGAGTCCAATTTATTCTCTTGAATAAACGAGGCAAGCGATCTAATGGTAAAATGTTTAAAGATGTCCTTGATCTCAATTTTAATGCTCAATTTTTTATGCAAAAGCGATATCAGCGAAACAGCATTCAACGAATGTCCTCCGATGTCAAAAAAGACGTCATTAACCCCAACCTTTTCCAAATTGAGGAGTTCTTGCCAGATTAAGCTGATTCTTCGTTCTAAATCGCTATCAGGTGCTACATATTCTGAAGTCAGACTGTCTTCTGCATTTACGAACTTTGGAAGTTTTGCTGTATCGATTTTTTCATTTGTTGTTAAAGGAAAGCTATCCAAAAAGAAAAAATAGTCCGGCATATAATACTCCGGCAGTTTTGTTTTCAATTCTTCTTTGATCGTTACAGCCCTAATCGGTTTGCTATTATTTTTTGGAACTATGTAACAAACCAGATAATCATTCTCTGTTTTTGGATCCTGAATAACAGTTACAAAAGCCTGACTTACTTCATTCAATTTTAAAATTTGGTACTCAATATCAGCACTTTCTATTCTTATACCTCTAATTTTTAATTGATTGTCTTTTCGACCTATAAAATCTAAATTTCCGTCCGGTTGCCATCTTGCGAAATCACCGGTTTTGTAAAATCTGGTAGTATTAAAATTTTCAATGGTAACAAACTTCTCCGCATTCAGTTCGTTAGCATTATAATATCCATTTGAAACATAAATACCTGCTACATAAAGTTCACCAACCATTCCCATTGGTGTAAATTTTTTATGCTTATTAAGTAAGTATAGCCGGGTATTTTCAATTGGTTTTCCTACAGGAACCTTTTTAAGCTTTGACGAAAATGCAGAACAATCATAGTAAGTCACATCTACAGTTACTTCTGTTGCACCCCATGTATTTATTAATCTTGTGCCATTTGCAGCAAACAAAATATCGTTGAATGTATTGACAACCCTAGGCGAAAGAGATTCGGCACCGGTAAATACCCATCTTAAAGTTGCCAACTTTTCAACATGATTTTCAAACGTATTAATATAGTCTAAAAAAACAGAAAGCATCGATGGGACGAAATCAATAGTTGTTACTTTGTATGTGCTTACTGCATCAAGGATCGCTTCGGGATTTTTCTCTTCTCCATTAGGCAAAAAATAAATTTTTGCTCCTGAAGCCACTCCACGAAACATTTCACAAATTGAAGGATCAAAAGACAAAGGAGTTTTCTGAAGGGTCACATCACTGGCTGTGAGATCATACTGACGTGTTAACCAGCTCATTCTGGAAACGAAAGATTCATGCAAAATAAGTACCGCTTTGGGGTTACCCGTTGATCCCGAAGTAAATATAAGGTATGCCGGATCATTTGGGCCTGCTGTAGACTTACAATTTGTAACGGGATAATGATCTAACTGCAAATTATCAAGATCAACTATTATTCTGTTTTCATTAACTACAACGTGACTGTAAGGAGCTTTTGAAATTAGTATAGGAACTTCCACTTCAGCAAGCATCAGATCAATCCTTTCAGGAGGAAGTGTTGTATCTATCATTAAAAATGTCCCGCCAGCCTTTAGTATTGCCAATATAGAGATGATAAGATCATTCGATCTTTCTAAATAGACTCCGATTACAACATTTTTAGTATCGTTTTTTTCCTGTAGATAATGTGCTAAACGGTTGCTCCTTTCATTAACCTCCCCATAAGTAAATTGGCTTTGGGAATCGATTGAAAATAAATTATCGGGATTACTGGCGGCTTGCATTTCAAAAACAGAATGGATGGTATTGGCCGCAAGAGTAGTTAAACTCGCAGGTGGATTCAATCCGTCTTCGTAATATTTTATTTCATTATCAGAAAATATGCTGATATCCTGAATAATGATATCGGGATTACTTATGGCCAACCTCGCTACATTTAAAAAATGTTTCCCCATCTGCTCAAGATAGATGTTTGATACAGCGGCCGGGTTGACTTCTATTTTGCCCTCAAGCACATTACCGTTTTTTTCAAATGTAAAAACGATATCGTCGCTGCTCGATTGAACTGCATCATGAATTGGCTCATATACATGCCAAACGTTTGACAGATCGTTGCCGTTACCTCTGCTTTTTTCGGATAAAACATTCCGAGGATAATCCTGATTTTCATAAGACATCTCAACAGTCTCACTCAATTGCATTACAAATTCTTTAAAAGAATTTGAAGAATCAATTTTTTCGGATATGTAAACCGAATCGTTGAGAGTCTCCTCATCGGCATTTTCGTTTAAAACTGATGAAATTGTAGTTATCGTATCCTGATCAAGATAATTATAAAGCATGATTTTTAGAACAGCATCCAATAGGACATAAACAGACAAATCATTTCCTTTAGCCAGAGAAAAAATCTTTTCGCTGATTTGCTGATCAACACGAAAAACGTATTCCTCTTTCTCGAAATTATCCGAAACTGTGGCATTATTACTAAATAATAACTGTGTTTTCTCTGTTATTTGAGCGATTCTGTCAGACCAATATTTTTCTTGTTTAAGGAACTTTGCAGATGTAAGAGTTAAAACGGTGTCTAAAGTTGTATTGGTATTATCCATTAATCTTCCCTTTTTGAGTTTCTAAAATTTTTCGGCATTATAAAATTTTCATTCCCCTGAATCAAATCCATAATTGATATGTCTTTGCCTTTACTGTTGCCTGAAGTAATTTCCTGATCCTGTTCATCATCCGAATCTCTGTACACAGAAATAAAACCTTCATAGTTTCTTAAAACAACTTTATTCGGGGCATAACTTAAAACATAGTTCGGAGCCAGTGGGATTTTACCCCCTCCGTATGGGGCATCGATTACGAAAGTTGGAATCGCATATCCCGAAATATGCCCCCTTAGTCCTTCCATAATCTCAATCCCTTTGCTTATAGGAGTTCGAAAATGGCCTGCTCCTTTTACTAAATCACATTGATACAGATAATAAGGTCGTACCCGCATCCTTACTAATTCTGTACAAAGTTTACGCTGTATTTCAACGCTGTCATTTATCCCTTTTAATAATACGGTCTGGTTGCCTAAAGGAATGCCTGCTTTCGACATCTTATCACATGCCTGTTGCAACTCCGGAGTAATTTCTTTAGGATGATTCACGTGGATGTTCAGCCAAAGAGGATGGTACTTTTCTAACATGTCGCAAAACTCCTGAGTTACAATATTGGGGTTGAATACCGGTGTTCTCGAACCAATTCTAATAATTTCGAGATGAGGGATTTCTCTTAGTCGCATTAAGATAGATTCCAGTCGTTTAGGTGGTAACAGTAAAGGGTCTCCTCCCGATAGCAATACGTCCCGGATTTGGGGGTTATTGCTTATGTATTCAATCTGATTATCAAAATCAGTGGAGCTGTAATTTTTTGAATTGTCTCCCACCAATCTGCTTCTTGTGCAATATCTACAATAGGAAGCACATTGGGTAGTGATAAGCATTAAAACACGATCTGGATACCGGTGTACTATACCATTCACCGGTGAATACTCGTCTTCACTTAAAGAATCTGAATTCATACCGTTAAAATCAACCATCTCTTTCTCTGTCGGCAAAACCTGTCTTCTTATTGGACAGTTGAAATCGTCTTTATCTACCAGACTCAAAAAATAAGGCGTAATGTCGACTCTAAACAACGAGTTGTAATTTAAAGCGTTCGTTTCGGTTGGCGTAAGATTGATAATTCTGGATATTTCTTCAAAACTATTCAGTCTGTTGCTTAACTGCCATCTCCAATCATTCCATTTCTCATCAGGAACTTCATTCCATTCCGGATGCCTGTAAGATTGGATAAAAGATTTCTCTTTTTCGGTACTAATTATTTGCTCATCTTGCATTAAAAGTATGATTTAAGTTCGCCAGTTCTTCGTACATCCAATGTTGCACAGTGAAATCCTCCGCCAAAAGTGTTGAAATTGTAAAAACTACACGGTATTGGCTTCATACCAAATTTTTTAAGTGCTTCTATGGTTGGTTTTTCGTTTTTCTCAACCAGAATTCTTTCACTGTCAATCATAAAGGTGTTCATGGTAAGCCATTTGCTGCTCATATACAAAACCTGGCTGTCCGGCATAACCGGTGCAGGAGCTTTGAGAATGTCCCAACTTTTGAACATCTCAGGAATTCTTACCATCCTGTCTGGGTGGATCAACAGTTTACCTGGGGCTAACGGCACAAAAGTGGTGTCAATATGCATAGGGTGCCTGTCATTACAATCTATTTTATGAATTGTATATTCGTCCCCTATGTGCTGCTGAAGCCACTTAATACCTGCATCATTGGTTACGTGACTTTTAAGTACAAAGATGTCTTTACCGCATTTGGTAAAATCAGCGGCGTCAAATACCGGTTCAAAATCATTTATAACATAATTGATCGGATCGTTACCGCTTCCTTCCACATAATTATAGTCATAAAGTTCATCCAGCAATTGTGGCTTTGGAGCTGCCGACCATTTTGCGCCTTTATTAAAATATTCTTTTATCAATGGTCTGAAAGAATTCACTTCATGATGTCTTGACCTCCAAGGCATTGGAGCTTCAATTATGTTATCCCCAATAACCAATAAAACATCACGTGGCATTGCGCTATACAACCCGCCTTCACTTTTCCAGTCGGGAGTGCTATAAGGTCTGTTAAAATCTACCGGATCCGGTCTTCTGACGATTACTCCCTCCTGTTCCAAAATATGGGCCAGGTTGTCCAGTTCTATTTGCGCAGCTTTTATCTGTTCTGCGGGGAATAATTTCCCTCCATTTTTTTTATAAAAATCCCAATGGTTTTCAGGCATTGTTGCTTTGAGGGTAACATGCCAAGGTGGTACTGATGCACCTTCCATAGTTCCAACAATTACTTCTTCTAACGGGTCCCATTCATTGTAAGAACTTACAATAGATTTTGTTTTCGACATACTTTTTACTTTTAAAAATTAAAACTTATTTTTTTACTAACTTTTTCAGGATCTGATTTGATTGTATTTGATAAATTTATTTCTGAGATTTTTATTTCGGAGTTATGCAGTACCTGTTCAATAATTTGCCTAAATGAATTAGAAAATGCCGTAATTGTAGAAGGTTTGAATAAACTTGAATTAAACTCGAAGTTGATCAGCATAGAATTGTTATCCTGCACCATCGCATCGAGCGTTAAATCATATTTACTAATTCCTTCCGAGTACTTACCTTCATAAGGAATAATTTCTAATCCCTGTACATCTCTACTTTTGACAATGTCAAAGTTTTGTAGCGCTAACATTATATTAAATACTGAAGATGTTTTTGAACTGTCGTTTTTGAAAGACAATTCGTCTGTCAGCAAATCAAAAGAATAATTTTGATGCTCAAAAACCTTAAGATTATTAAGATGTACCTGTTCGTACAGTGTTGTAAAATCAATATCCTGATCGAATATATTCCGGATGGCTATAGTGTTGATATAGAGTCCGATTTGTCCCTCTAGTTCAAGCATGTCTCTACCTGAAACAACTGTTCCGATAATTATGTCCTGATTTCTTGTATATCTAAAAATAGCTATGTTTAATACCGATAATAAAAAAGAGAAAAGCGTTGCGTTTTTCTGCACTACCAGTTTTTCTATACTTGCTGTGAGCTCTTGGGAGAGTTCTAAATAAACATTCCCACCTGTATAACTTTTAACCATACTTTTGTGCGGAAAGTCTGCCGGAAGATTAGATATTGGCAGTTCGCCCTGTAAATGCCGCAGCCAAAATTCTTTGCTCTTCCGGTCTTTAGCCAGTTGCTCCTGATCATTCTTTTTCCATGATAGGTAGTCTTTATAATGAATTCGCAATGATGGCAAAGAAATATCTTTCCCTTTTACCAGGTTGTCATAATACCTAATGAGTTCTTCAAAAAGTATTTTCAGAGACCATCCGTCTGCGACCATATGGTTTAATGTTAGGTTTAGAATGTGTTCATTATCGCTTATTTTGATTATGTTTATTCTTAAAGGAAGATCTTCTTTCAGATTAAAAGCGAGGGTTAGTTCCTGGCGAGTAAGTGTCTCTGCAATCTCTTCTTTATTGACCTCTTCGGATAAATCAATAAAATTGATAAGGTTTTTATCTAAGTTTTCCGGTGCTATAATCTGCTGTTTAGGCTCTCCTTCAAAAAAAACAAATATCGTCCTTAAGCTTTCATGCCTTTGGATTACTCTTTTTACAGATTCATTAAACATTTCCACGTTTAAAGATCCCGATAAGATACATGCAAAAGGAATGTTATAAATGGCCTGTTCTTCTATGCTTGAGATAATCCAAAGTCTTTTCTGCATATCAGACATATCATAAAACTCTTGTTTTTGGACAGGAATGATTGGTGAAGCAACTTTTTTGAAAACTAAATCGAGATAAACACTCTGTGAGACAATCGTAGGATATTTAAACATGTCAGAAACTTCTATTCCATGGCCTATCTCTCTTTTTATTCTATTAATGACTTGTATCGCCTTCAAACTATGTCCGCCCAGCTCAAAGAAATTATCTGTTATTCCGATTGTATCAATTCCCAATACTTCCTGCCAGATATGGACTAATTGATGCTCGATATCGTTTGTGGGTGCTACATAGGATTTTCTTATAAAATCTTCTCCCTCGACATTCGGAAGGGCTTTACGATCTATTTTACCATTTGGAGTTAAGGGTAAAGCATTCAACGCCACATAAAAACCGGGAATCATATAATCCGGTAGGCGCTCTTGCAGAAAACTACGCAATTCTGATTTGTTGATATCCAATTGGGTCACCAGATAAGCCACTAAAACCTTCTCCTGATGGTGCTCTTTTGCTTCTACAACAACTTGTTTGAGATCTTCTGAATAGTCTAAAATGTTATTCTCTATCTCTCCCAGTTCTATTCTGTAGCCGCGAATCTTGACCTGATGGTCTTTTCTTCCTAAAAATTCAATGTTACCATCAGGCAACCAACAACCAAAATCACCCGTGTCATACATGCGCGAGCCTTCAATAAAAGGATTAGCGATAAACTTTTCGGCTGTAAGCTCAGGTTTGTTCAAATAACCACGGGCAACACCTGCTCCTGATACATACAACTTCCCGGTAACTCCTATCGGTAGTGGTTGTAAGGCCTCATCTAAAATGTAGACCTGAGTATTGGAAATCGGTTTACCGATTGGAATTGATCGATATTCTTGGTTTTGTACCAAATAACTTGTACTGTATGTGGTGTCTTCCGATGGACCGTATAAATTTCTAACTTCTGCTTTTTCGGTTTGAAGTTTTAAAACAATATCAACAGGCACTACTTCTCCTGCCATATTGATAAAGGATACGTTGCTTAAATCTATCCCCTCTTCTACTAATTTTCTAACGACCGAAGGGACTGTATTTAATAGTATTTTATTCTCTTTATTGATATAGTTTTTGATGTCTAAAGCGTTTTTTAAAACCCTTATTTTTTTTCCAATTGATAAGGGATAAAAGATCTCATAAACAGATAAGTCAAAACAATAGGACGTTACGGCATACATCATTTCAAATTTTGACGAATCGAACTCTAATTGAGACCAATTAATCAATTCAGATGCATTCCTGTGTTCTACCATCACTCCTTTAGGATTACCTGTAGTGCCTGAGGTATAAATGACATAGGCTAAATCTTCAGAGGTATTGATTTTCTCTAAATTCTCTTTTGAATAGCGCTCCTGAACGGCATTGAATCTCTTAAATGCTGCTTCATCTATAATGACTTTACTGGTACTGTCTTTTTCGATATAGGCTATTCTGTCTTCAGGATAATTGATATCTATTGGGACATAGGCAGCTCCGGATTTTAATATTCCTAAAATAGCGACAATCATTTGTTCGTTTCTATCGAGCTTGAGTCCAACTAAATCGTTAGGTGTAATCGAATAGTTTTCTCTTAAATAATAGGCTAATTGATTGGCGCTTTCATTAAGCTCCTGATAGGTAAATTCCGTTTCTTCAAATACAACAGCAATCGTATTTGGAGTTC
>NZ_JAALLN010000069.1 GCF_011751075.1 Flavobacterium poyangense | reverse complement strand
GCAAGCCACTCTTTATTAAATTAGGAATACTGCCATTACCTTGCATGTTCATTTACGAATCCGTTGTATTTGTCAAAGCTGACTTAATCAAGTGTGGAAACATTTTTACACGCAATACGGAAATCTATAATTATAATACACGACGTAGAAATCATATTCATCAAGTGTCAGTGTCAACTGCTCATTACAAAAAATCCACATACAACACATGTACATTATTTTACAACGCATTGCCAGACGACATTAAACAATTAAAATCGATTAACAATTTCAAATCTCAAGTAAAATCTTTTCTGCTGCAAAACTGTTTCTATACAATTAGAGACTATACTGAATATAAAAAAGGGCAATAATATTTCATGTAACAATGCAAATAATGCACTAGTTACTCTTTGTATTGTATAAATTTAAAGACTGAAATACTTGTAACTAATAATGTAAATCAACTTTCGGGTCGATGGCCCCCATCTCGATCAGGTTTTTCGTCCAGTTTCCCTGATCCATTGAGCAAATGCTGAGATGGCCCGTTGCTTTGCTTCTGGACATAAATGTAGCTTCACAATCTGCGCTCGTTTTCTTGAGCTCTCATTTGCTAGATGAGAGATATATAGGATTTATTATTCCAGGATAATTGCAAGGAAGCCAAATCTGTATCTTTTTGCATATGAAAATTGTTGCTATTACATGTGGCCAAAATTTTTCAATTTAAATGCATTAACGCTTGTGGCTATGTTTATTTATAATTCAACAATATATAGTAATTGTATAAAGGAAAGGGTTTAGATTTTCTGAGTCTCAAGTAAACGTGCGCAGATTGACCTCGCCCCAACTCCGTACGTCGCATACAGTTTTTACTGTTTTTGACGATAAATAAATAAATAAATAAAAAAGCTACTGCAAGCGCGTAAGTACTTGTTGGCTGCTCTTCAGGTGT
>NZ_JAALLN010000068.1 GCF_011751075.1 Flavobacterium poyangense | reverse complement strand
GCTGATGGGCTATGGCGACGATGCGAAAGAGATCACCACGGCTTCGGTTGCTTCCGAGCGCTACGGCGCCTGGGGCTCGGTGTTCGGTTCGTGGGGGCACTTCGGCGGCGACGGCAATGCCGCCAGGCTGTCGCGTTCGACCGGCGGTTTCGTCACCGGTGTCGATGGTCTGATCACCGACGACGTCCGCCTCGGCTTGCTCGCCGGCTACAGCCATTCGTCCTTCAAGGTCGATGATCGCAGGTCATCGGCTTCGAGCGACAACTACCATCTCGGCGTCTATGGCGGCACCGAGTGGGGAGCTCTCTCCTTCCGCTCCGGCCTTGCCTACACATGGAGCGAGATCGATACGAGCCGGCAGGTCGCCTTCCCCGGCTTCAGCGACAGCCTGACCGGTTCCTACCGCGCCGGCACCACGCAGGTCTTCGGCGAACTCGGCTACAGCCTCAAGGCCGGCAGCGTCGCCTTCGAGCCGTTCGCCAACCTCGCCTATGTCAACGTCCACACCAACGGCTTCACCGAGCAAGGCGGAGCATCGGCGCTGCCCGTCCACGGCGGCTCCACCGACAGCACCTTCACGACGCTCGGGCTGCGCGCCGCGACCGACTTCGACCTCGGTTCAACCAAGGCCACGGTTCGCGGCATGATCGGCTGGCGCCATGCCTATGGCGATGTCACGCCGACGGTCAGCCAGGCCTTCACCGGCTCAAGCGCCTTCACCATCGCCGGTGCGCCGATCGCGAGAGACAGTGCCGTCATCGAGGCCGGGCTCGACTTCGCCATCACACCGCAGGCCACGCTCGGGCTGTCCTATCACGGACAGGTCGGATCGAAGGCCAGCGACCATGGCGTGCGAGCGGATCTCAGCGTCAAGTTCTGATAGTAGACGGGGCAGTATAAGTGAGCCAGATCAGAATCCACCTCGGTTCACCTGGGC
>NZ_JAALLN010000067.1 GCF_011751075.1 Flavobacterium poyangense | reverse complement strand
TGTAAAAGCAGCTGTTAGTGCTGTTGCTTCGAAAACAGAAGGAGCAGTAGGGTATGATCCTGCAAAAAACATACTGGTTTACGCAGACGCACAAGGGCAAACTCAAAGTGTGAACTTAGACGGTATCGTTAAAAACAATGAAACTGTTACAGAAGTTACCAATAAAGGAAAAGGAGAATACAGCTATAAGAATGAAAAAGGAACGGATGTAACAATTAGTGTTATCGGCGATGTAAAAGCCAATATTCAGGATTTATTATCCGATCCAAGTGTAAAAGCAGCTGTTAGTGCTGTTGCTTCGAAAACAGAAGGAGCAGTAGGGTATGATCCTGCAAAAAACATACTGGTTTACGCAGACGCACAAGGGCAAACTCAAAGTGTGAACTTAGACGGTATCGTTAAAAACAATGAAACTGTTACAGAAGTTACCAATAAAGGAAAAGGAGAATACAGCTATAAGAATGAAAAAGGAACGGATGTAACAATTAGTGTTATCGGCGATATAAAAGCCAATATTCAGGATTTATTATCCGATCCAAATGTAAAAGCAGCTGTGAGTGCTGTTGCTTCCAAAACAGAAGGAGTAGTAGGATATGATCCTGTAAAAAACATACTGGTTTACGCAGATGCTCAAGGCCAAACTCAAAGTGTGAACTTAGACGGTATCGTTAAAAACAATGAAACTGTTACAGAAGTTACCAATAAAGGAAAAGGAGAATACAGCTATAAGAATGAAAAAGGAACAGATGTAACGATCAGTGTTATCGGAGATGTAAAAGCCAATATTCAGGAGTTATTATCCGATCCAAGTGTAAAAGCAGCTGTGAGCGCTGTTGCTTCCAAAACAGAAGGAGCAGTAGGATATGATCCTGTAAAAAACATACTGGTTTACGCAGATGCTCAAGGCCAAACTCAAAGTGTGAACTTAGACGGTATCGTTAAAAA
>NZ_JAALLN010000066.1 GCF_011751075.1 Flavobacterium poyangense | reverse complement strand
TGATTTGATTTTGTTGTGTTGCCCGATGTGTTCATGCGTCCGGGACGAGCATCATTGGTGAATAAACGCCGGTGGAGCTGTCGACGAGGAGAAGAGTCTCGTCGAAGTAACCACTGCTGGCAGTAATGGTGGCTCGGCTGGAGAAGCTGCGTTGAGAGCGAGAGAGAGAGAGAAAAAGAGAGAGAGACACACACGAGGAGGAGAAGAAGAGGAGCCTCTGTCGAAGGCGTACCAATGCAGCACCATGCATTTTCGAAGCGCTGGCTGGCTCTCGAGTGTGGTCGAGTCCTCCACGGCATCCCGGACGAGGAACAACCACACTGCGGCGTGTCGTCATCTCGAAGAAGCATCAGCAGCGGCAGCCGACGCAGAGGCGCATCATTCCTATTTCTTATACATTCGCTCCGTAATTGATAAAAAAAAAACAACACTTTTGAACAAGCCGAGCAGCCGCTCGTTTTAGCTAGGAACCTCGCGTACGAGTTGTGTATTTAAGGCAAGCAGAAAGGAAAAAGAGGAAAAACGTGTAAACGATGGCCAAAAAAAGGATTAAACAAAACAACATGCATACATTTAAGAGTTAAACAAAATCACAAACACTAAACACGAGCATTGTATAAGCTGCGTTTTCGATTCTTTGTACACGCGCGTTTGTTTGTTTGTTTTTTTAAGGAGAGAAATTTTTTAGCTTTTCTTTTTTTTTGTTTTTCCGCGTCGTCGCGAGGGCGCAATCATTCCGGACAATTGGTCGGGGGGCGATCCCTCCCGGTCTCGTCGAGATCATTTCCTATTTTATACGGCTACAACACCGAGTTATCGATGAATATTAAGGAATAATGAAGATTGAAAAAAAGAATAATAATGATTAAAAGGCGAAAACAGAGGGTAAGTGGAAACGAGGCTCCTACTCCAGACTTTTATTAATCGTATTCTCAAACTAATGTGTAAGGAAC
>NZ_JAALLN010000065.1 GCF_011751075.1 Flavobacterium poyangense | reverse complement strand
GGCCTTCCGCCGCAGGCTGCACCAGCATCCCGAGGTTTCGAATGAAGAAGAGGCAACGGCCAAAGAGGTGGTTGCCTTTCTCGCGGATACCGGGCCGGACAATGTCCTGACGGGATTGGGCGGCCACGGTGTTGCCATGACCTATGACAGTGGCAAGCCGGGGCCGACGGTTCTCTTCCGCTCTGAACTCGACGCGTTACCGATCGAGGAATTGTCCGGCGTGGAGCATTCGTCGCTGGTGCCGGGCAAGTCGCATATGTGCGGCCATGACGGACACACCACGATCCTGGCTGCCCTCGGACGCCAGTTCGGACGCAGCCGCCCGCAGAAGGGCCGCGTGGTTCTGATGTTCCAGCCGGCGGAGGAGACCGGCGATGGCGCCGTCGGTGTTGTGGCCGATCCGCGCTTCGGCGAGATCGCTCCGGATTTTTCCTTTTCGCTGCACAATCTGCCCGGCATTCCGCTTGGCGAGGTTCGGCTGAAACCCGGCGTCGTCAACTGCGCTTCGCGCGGCATGCGCATCGTGCTGGAGGGCAAGACGGCACATTCCTCGATGCCCGAAACCGGCACGTCGCCGATGCTCACGATAAGCCAGCTGATGCCGGCACTGGCAAGGCTTGGTGGCGGTGCCTTCAGTGACGACGATTTCGGCATGGTGACCGTCACCCATGCCACGATGGGCGAAGCCGTGTTCGGGGTGGCGCCCGGGCGCGCGGAAGTGTGGGCAACGCTGCGCACGCGGCTGGACGAGCGGATGGCGGGTTTATGCGCAGCAGCCGAAGCGCTGGTGGAGCAGGTTGCCGGTGAAGCCGGCCTGACCTTTAAAATCGACTATCACGAGATCTTCGTTGCCAGCATGAATGCGCCGGTGGCAGTCGAACACCTGCACGCCGCGCTCGCTCAGGAAGGTGTCGCCTACAGCGAAGACAGCCTGCCGATGCGTGCTTCAGAAGACTTCGGCATCTTC
>NZ_JAALLN010000064.1 GCF_011751075.1 Flavobacterium poyangense | reverse complement strand
CAATGAAATAGCGTCGCATTAATTACTCAACTTGGAAACACATCCTCTTTTAAAGTCTACCGCGCCACGCTATTTTAGAAGATACCTAAACCATAACAAACAAAAGTAAAACGTAACAGTCGAGTTATGAGAAGAGATCCCAAAAATCTGGTTGATTTACCTGCCGATCGATTTAAATGGTAAGCGAGGCTATTTGACACGCAACTACGAAATTTTCTTAACTGTCGCCGGGCGTCTCCGGACGCCTCGGTCGAGGAGGCTTCAGGATTAGCAATCAGTCACAAAACGAAAACCAAAATCAACCTACTAAGTATGTTTTAAGAGTTACTCATCAGCGTTAATTTATCGAGAAGAACACCACATTTGATTCTGCGTCAGCTTCAGAATTTAAATCTACAGCTCAGTAGGTTAGGGGTAACCCATCTACTCTAGCTTATATGAGAAATAAAAGTAAAAACACGCATTGAGATCGATTGGTTAGGCTGGTGTAGGAGAAGCCTTGAATTGCGTTGATAAGGTTTAGGCTAAGCGCTAATCTGTCGATCAGTCGCAGTATGAAATTTTGAACAACTTGAAGAAACCTTTCTTACCGATTGTCGCTATCGAAAGCTAAACAGCCTTCTTTTTTATGTGTAACTTTATAAACTTGAGTACCTAACTTATTATAGATCGCGTAGCGTATCTTGACAGATTGAGTTGTAAGATTTCTTCCGATACGAGCTTCATGTAATTAAAACGTCTGCCATTTGCTTTTTCTTTTGTACAAAGTCATAAACCGGAAAAATGTAGTTCCTAGGCGTACCTGCTTGTGTGAGACCTGTTTCTGCAAAGAGATGCACGTACATGCAAGTGGGTCACACGTTTGATTACTTTGTTTTTACGACTCGAGAGCTTTTTTTCTAAACTTTGCCATTAAGTGCGAATACTATATAGGTTTGGCCTATGCGAAACTTCTTTGAAAAGTGAGAACAAATCTTAATTTTT
>NZ_JAALLN010000063.1 GCF_011751075.1 Flavobacterium poyangense | reverse complement strand
TTTACTTGTATTTTTCACTTTTTAGTTGCGTAGAATGTATACCTGTTGCTGGTCGCTGCTGTTGGAAGATGACGCTGCGTGTTGACCTCGGTTGTGGCGCCGCACGTTATTATACTCCCTAACGCACACTCCTGGCATACATAGCTTGGTAGCTATTGCAAACGCGACTCCTACACTGTACTTCACTGCTGTACAGTTAATTTCTACGAGTGTTTTCATTTACCTCGAAATACACTTAATATTTCGGCTCGCACAAATGACCTTCGGCGGCACGAAAAATACTTCGCCACGTCGCTCGCCAAGCTCGCTGCAACTTGCGGCGCACGTGCAAATATGCAAAGTTCTGCTCACAGTTCGTAAATACATTACTCACATTGAAATAATAACTATAGCTCTGTGCTGTTTAGTATAGCACCAGCTAATAATTAACTACGATTCGTATATACTCAGCGTACGGTTCTGCATCAGTCTATTGGAAAAACTTAACCGTCGGCGAACCTGTTGCCACGTGCCGACAGCGAAGCTCCACACCGCACTGCCACGCTGAATGTCCGAATCGAAGCACAGACGAAACGAAAGAGAGACCGGTCTGAGGGAACGCCGGCACTTATATCACCTTCCCCTCATAACCCCCCTGCCAGTCACTGCAGTCACCTGATATCCTGAGCTCTACGATCATTGGCTATTATTCAAATAAATCATTTACCTTTTTATTTATAAATTAATTAGCACAACGTCTGTTCCGTAAGCTCAAGCTATAATTTTCACTAATTTACAAAACAATTTTACATTTATTACACTTCTGTATAATGTATAATTCTTCGTTATACATTTGCTTACGTCACTGGGGGCTGTGGGCGCGGGGTTCAAACTACTTGTGCCCTCACACTACCCCGAAATAGAACATATCGCAGTCAACACAGAATTCAAAAATCAAGTATGGAAAGTAGTCGCAACATACAAACCCCTGCCCTCAAACTTAATCCTAG
>NZ_JAALLN010000061.1 GCF_011751075.1 Flavobacterium poyangense | reverse complement strand
TATTGGGTACCCGTGGGCAGCGGCGCGGGCGCCGGCCGGTCGCCGAGATAGGCCTTGGGATCGGTCTCGAATTTCTTCTGGCAGTTTTCCGAGCAGAAATAGAACTTCTCGCCTTCATGGCGCAGGAAATGCCTGGCACTGGCCCGGTCCACATCCATGCCGCAGACCGGGTCCTTGGCGGTGATGAACTCCTCGGGATGCGCTGCGAACTTGCCGCGGCAGCCTTCCGAGCAGAAGTGGAAAAGACGCCCGCCATGCTCCAGGGTCGGCTTGCCGGCTTCGGGGTTGACCTCCATGCCGCAGACCGGATCGCGCAGCACAGCGTCGCTCGCAGGTTTGGCGCCCGAACAGCACGACCCATCGCTGGCGTGTTGATGGTGGCTGTGGTCGTGATGCCCTTCATGCGCCTTCGTCATGGCCGAATCCCTTAATTCTTCCGCTTTTGACTGCAGATAGGGCTTCCAGTAACTGGAAGGTCAAGAGCCGAATGATGCGTCGCTTTCAGACCGGCGCGTGCCCATACCCATAGCCGTCAAAACAGGCTATAGACGCCGCCGGAAAGGCGCTGCTGAAGGCCAATGGCGAAGATTCCCCTCAAGCTCGACGAGATCATCGACGGCAGGCAGCTGCGCGAGGAACTGTCGGCGCTGACCGCCGAGACAGGCGGTGACGGCTCGGGCGCGACGGTGCGTACGGCCGTGCTGAAGCTGCTCAAGACCAGGATGGCAGAAGGCCGCAAGGCGGCCGAGCGCATGCTGATGGACGATGGTGGCGGCACTGCCTGCGCAGCACGGCTCTCCCATCTGATGGACGAGATCATCGCCGCGCTCTACGATTTCGCCGTCGGCCATGTCTATCGCGCCAAGAACCCGTCCGCGGCCGAGCGCATGGCGATCGTCGCCGTCGGCGGTTACGGACGCGGCACGCTGGCGCCGGGCTCCGACATCGACCTGCTTTTCCTGCTGCCTTACAAGCAGACCCCCTGGGGCGAGCAGAT
>NZ_JAALLN010000060.1 GCF_011751075.1 Flavobacterium poyangense | reverse complement strand
AAGTGAAAGCTCTGTAAAAATCTTAGACTCATTTGTTGCACCAATTGTTCTGTACAAAAAGAACAACTATCTAACAGCAACTATGAAATATATTTTTCATAATTAATCTGTTACATAAAATTGGCTGAAAATTTTACAGTAAGCACATCTTTCCCTGAGGTGCCTAAACCCAAAGTTTCATGACCAGAAACTATCCCTTGTAGTAATTACTCTCAAATCGTAATCAAGTGCTATTTCCACGACTTAAACTTGTGCACTCATGTAGAATCGACGACTCTCGCCGACGGAACTTACGAGCTGGTGCCCGCGTCCGAGAGTGAGCAGCGTGAAGCTCAAGTAAATCTAACTGAAGCTCTTGAAGACCCGAGCCCAAGTTCGGAAGAGCCCCAAGCGAACTGCGAAGGCAAGCCCCGGAGCATAACCCATTCTTTCCGAAATTATGCAACTCATTACTCTTTGCTTGTGCATTAAGTTTATAGGAGTTGGATGAAAACTTAGTTGCATGATGTCAGGAACCCTTGCTTGAAAACTAGATGTAAGGTTCGATAGAATGCTGTGCTAATAGGACTCCGGTAAAAGTCGAGTGATTTCCTGTCACTCGCGAGAAAATAGGAGTTGAATGACTACTACACGCTGCAATCATAAGGACACGGACGGGTTATGTAACGATGGTTACGATTGAGGCCCGTCTGTCTAGTGAAAAATGCTAAGGCCGCAGTGTGTGGTAGTGATGGTTAAGTCTTTGAACGTACTAACCACATGCCGAGAATATGGTAATCGGTAAGCTTAAGTACCTAATTGGACCGGCAAGTGAACAGCATCCCACCATCTCAACTTCGGTTCCATGCGCGCACATGGTGGGTACAGAGCCGGGCTCTGTAGTCTCGGATGGTGGCCCTGATCCACAACCCAGGAAGAAAGGGGAAAGGTTGCACGTGTGACTCTTGGAGTAACCACGGGACGTGGGTTTAGGTCTGCCTTGCAAGGGTAAGAAATTCGATTCGAATGGTCCGTT
>NZ_JAALLN010000006.1 GCF_011751075.1 Flavobacterium poyangense | reverse complement strand
ACCTTAACTGTCCCATTTATTACAGAACGGCCCATTTTTGTAAAAAATCTAGCCAGAAAAAACAACTCTGGTTATTTACTAAGATCTTATCTACTGGTAACCCAAAAAAAAGGTAGCAGTAATTTTGATTATAAGTTGAAAGTTACCTTTTCTCCAAAAGCAAATGAAGCGACCGTAAAATGGTATCACACCTACAATCAAACAAATACATTAATTTCTGAGAATGGCAAAAAGCCAATTAAAAAACGCCGTATCAAATCTGAAACGATTATGGAGGACTGTCCTTATAGTGAAGATTTTTTATATATTTCCGAAGCAGAGCGGCAAAGAATACTAGATGAGTGGTGGGAATGTGTCATTAGAAACGAAACGAATAAAGATAAAGAAGTCCCTCCTCCGGACGGCGGAAGTGGAGAGGAGGATCAAACCGATGCAAAAGTTCAAATTATTGATGAACTTATTGGAAAAGCAAAATGCCTGAATGACTTATTAAATAAAAATGGAGATTCATTCGTGCAAAAATTATTATCTAATTTTGCTGGTGAATCAGAGTTTAATATAAAAATTAGTTCTGTAGATAAAGTAATGTTCAAAGACGCAAATGGAAATTTAGTTGAATCAAATGGTGAAACTACGTACAATAGTAAAATAAATGCATCTTTAATAAATATTGTGATTAGTACTTCTAGGTCAAATAACCAATCAGCTCTTGATTTGGCTAGAACTATTTTACATGAATATATTCATGCTGATATAATCAGTAAATTGTACACTAGAAAAAATATTCCGGAATCGTTAGCCTTTAATGAAGTGTATCAAAAATATGGAAATCACCACAGCACTATGGCAGAGTTATATTTATCAAGTATGAAAGAAGCTCTTAAAGAGTTTCATGAAAATGTGCTTACTGAAGATTATAAAAAGTATACAAACTATTACGACGAAGAACCGAATGATGCTTTTTATGAAGCTTTAGCCTGGGGAGGTTTAAAAGAGAACAATGTTAGAACTTGGGTAGATTTACCAGCAAATGAAAAAGAAGAAATTGACAAACTTGCCAATAGAGCTGCACTTTTAAGCAAAATGGCACCATGTCCAAATTAATATTATTTTTTAGTTATGAAGATACATGCTTTAGTTGTTATTCTGTCTATATTTTCCATGAACGTTTTAAAAGCCCAAGAAAAAATTAAGGACACACTTTTTTTTAAATTGGATAATTATTTGTACCAGTTTAAATTTGATTCTAAAAAATATATTATAAAGGATAATTATGATATAAAAGATGGGGCGATTTATTTTGACACATTTAAAATTGTCAATGTTGCTAAACCAAAAGAAATTCTATGTTTTAGAAGATATGCGAAAACGGCAAATCTTTATATGATCAATAATCCGAAAAAACTGAACGATGTTAAGGTAACTAAATTATTTGACGACCACATAATAATTTTAGTCAGTAAAAAAAGCAAACAGACAATATATACTGAAGTTGGGCCTGTTTTTGCAATCGAATAATGTGTTGCCTTTTATAACCGTTTTTATTATAAAATCAATCACAACTGATTATAAAGATACCGACAGAACCTCCATATTAATTTTGGTAAAAAGTAAAGGCAAATGGACCTTGATTGAAAACATTGGTGATGGAATTTATCGTTAAAACTAATAATACATTTGTTCTACTATAAAAAAGAAAGGGAGTCCTCCTAATTTGTGACTCCCTCTTTTTAAATTCTAATAAGTCCCGTTTTCCATTTTTTCCAGAACGGTCTTCATATCGTTTACGGTCCCTTCTTCCTGAATCGTAACAGAATATTGCAGTGCTTTTTTCTGCGTTTCAATCGCTTTTTCTTTTTGTCCGTCTTTGTAGTACAGCTGTGCTAAGGTATCTAAATAATAAGGGTTGTTTTTCGTTACAATCAAACTGTATTCTGACCAGTTAATTGCAGGCTTTACAAAATCGGTATTTTCAGGGTTTAAAACCACTTTCCAGGCTGCCGAATTGCACAGACCTGAATAATATTCTTTTAAGGAATTCCATCCTTCAAAAGAAAACTCGCTAGAATTGTCAAATGTTTTGTATAACTCGTCTAATCTTTCAAACGGATTCCCCTTTTCTAACGCTAAATACGAATTAAAGAAACCACTGAATTCTTTCACATAGGCAGGGTCTTCCTCAAGAATGGCAAAATAACTTTTATAACAATAAAAGCTGTAAGTACCTAATGCGATTAACTTTCTAAAAGTCTTAATGATCTGATTCTTATTTGCTTTATCAACACCTTCGCCACCCAAACCATATCCATTTGTGTACAAAGCTCCTGAAATTTGATCCATCAAAGAAATGTTTACCGGGCTGCTATACCCTTCTCCAACTTGCCCTTTTGTTGCTTCAATGGCATCATAATGTTTAATTAGATAATCGATCGAAAGAAAATCGGTGCTGTCAAGCAACTTGTCTTCCTTAAAAAACAACTTGTAAAATCCTTGATTATTAATTTCCTTCAGGATTGCTTCAACTAAAAACAAATTGGGTTTTGTGTCTTTTTGACGGGCTTCTATTACTTTTTTCCACAATTGAAGCACTTCTTTTTTATCCAATGTCGCTTTTACAAATTTAAAGCCTTCCTCAGTTTCTTCCGTCTCATAACCTGATACGTTATCGGATAAAATGGATGCTTTATTAAACGCCAAAATCAAATCATCTACTTTGGCTTTTTTGTTTTTAGCTACTTTATTAAAAGTAAAAAAAGCATCTTTTCCCTGCACCTGTTTATAAAAATCACTATACGTATTGAATTTATACTTTTGGTCTTCTAAAGTAGATTCCGAACTGGCCAGAACATCGCCATCACCGTTTAAAATAATCACAGCAGGGTTGGTTGACAGCTTATTATTTTTAAGCCATTTTTTATCCTCGGCTGTTGCCAAATAATAATTAAAAACATCCAATTCGGCATTATAAGAGTCGTACATCGTATTTGCAACCTCTGTTTCCTGATCTTTAACAAATTGATCAAAATTGGCTTTGGCGGAAGGATTTTTGCTGTCTGCATAAACCACCAGGAATTTTGTTTTTGAATTTTTAGTCGCTGCTACAGCCTCCTTTAAATTGCTTTCGATTTTAAGTTTAAAGTCAACTTTTGGAGCCTCATATGAATAGGCAACGGCAGTAGTATCTGCCACAATAGTATCTGCAGAAGCTACATCAGTATCAAAATTTTCATCGGCCAGCGGTTCTTTGCCGGGGTAAGTCCAATTTGAAATATTCTGGCTTTCTATTGCGGTAACTTTTACTTCATTGTCCGGCTTATTGTCTTTTTCATTCACAAAAACCAGCGGATTTTTTCCTCCTTTATCTGAAATGCGAAACTGATTTGTTTTTCTGTCTAAAAAACCAGTGATCTTTAAATCGCTCTCAAGATCCGGACTGTATTTGACTGTTATTTCTGCAACGTCTTTTGGTAAGGCATATTTGTAAAGTTTGGTTTTGGTTTGATAACCTTCTACTACCAAATACAAAAAATCACATTTGTCAATATCAAATGCTACATCGGCATCTTTCCATTCCGGATCTATTTTTGCCTTAATATCATACAATTTCTGATATTGAACTTCTGCATCTCCTTTTTGCGTTCCTATATAAAAAGGATAAAAAGAAGGGTCAACGAAATTAATTTTTATTTTTTTTGCTTTTTTATCCTTTACAAAAGTAAGTTCAAACCCCTCTTCGGCTAACTTATTTTGGGAGAACAGTAATGAATCTCCTTTTATTGTATAGTCCCCCGAATACAATATCAATTCGTACTTGTTGTCCTCTAATAAATTTAACTTGATTTTTTGCCCGCTGTTTGTTGACAAATAAGTTCCTTTCTCAATACTTTTTGTCTGACAAAATGAACCGGACATGAAACAGAAAAAAACTAAAAAACTCCATATAAAATTGCGCATGCTCTTATTTTTTTGGGTTATTACTATTGAGCGCAAAGATATTTTATTCTTACTAAAATTGAAGTCACAAATTTCTATTTTTTAGTGATTAAAATACTATAAATTGTATTTCATCGAAAACATAATATAACGGGGCTGAACCGTGTATTGTGATACTCTTGTAGAAAACTGAGAGAAGTTGTCATCATTAAGGTATCTGGTGTTTAACAAGTTGGTAACCGCTATTTTATATTCCCACTTACTATCCTTTTTTTGATAAATTAAGCTCGCACTTAAAAAATCATACTCGTTATCGACTGCTTTATCCGAATTGTAATAATGATAGAATTCGTATTCTGAAACAAAGGAAAAGCTATCCAAAAAATAATAATCCAATCGTGCAAAAGGTTTGTCGGTATAAAAGGTTGAACCGCTATATTGGTTAATTAAAGCATTATATCCAAATTCGATGTTGGGTAAATCTTTGTAATTTGTTGCGGCTTTTACGGTATAACTTTGAACAAAACTTTCTCTGGTTGCCAATACATTATTTTGAATATTATTAAATTTTGACCAATTAAAGCTGGCATTAACCGAGGCTTTGTAATTCTTTAAAAACGAACGTCCATAATTTACCATTCCGGAAAAAGTCTCATCAGCAAGATTAGAATTATATGGAGTTGACGATTGATTGATTCCTGTGAAATCTGCCTCAGTTTTTACGGCATCTACCTTTTTGGTATACGTCGCATTAGCAAAAATATTCTCAAAATTAAACATATTGTATTTAAAATAACGCAAGGAATGCACTTGTGAAGTTGCGTTTTCTAAGTATCGATTTCCGCGGAATAAACTACTGTAATCTGACAAAACATAACCGGAAGCCAATTGATTAATATCTGTAAAATCATTGGTTAATGCAAAGGTATACGTTAATGATTCTGATTTTTTGATTTGATACAAAGCGAAAAAATCCGGCAATACTTTCGTAAAATTCCTTGAGTAATCGGTTCCCAGCTGTTCATTTTTCATAACATAAGAATGAACACTAAAACCGGGAGTCAATGTAAATTTACCCGTTAGAATCTTGTAGTGAAATCCTAAAAACACATCATTAAAATTATATTTTACCTGATTGTTATTTTCCGGATCATTCAGGTCATTTTGGTCTCCATTGTCCAAGATTTGAAAGATATGCGAATTGAAATCCTGATAAGAATAAGTATTTCCTAACGTAATATTGATGTTGCTTTTTGGTGTCAGTACATAATAATAATCCAGCTTTGCATCTATTTTATTGGTTTTCACAAATCGATTCTGATTGAGATCGTTTCGCTGTTGCCCCGAAGTATAACCTGACAATACAAAGGGCTGCGATTGCAAATTGGCATTATAAAAAGGATTTTCATCCTGGTACAAATGCTGCATTTCAAAAGCAAAGATATTTTTACTGCTGTGGGTGTAATACAAACTCAAATTTTGGTTTATGGAAGTCGGATCTTGTTTTTTCGTCGTTAGAATTGTTTCTGTTGCAGCAGTGCCGCCTACGATAGATTCGCGCAACAAATCTGTATTTTCCTCCTGTTTAGATAATTTGGTTAAAATATCATAATCCAACTGAAGTTTTGTATTGGGTTTATAACTTGAACTCCATTTGAAAAGTCCCAGATTATTCTTCTGATGGGCTGTTTCATTCCTTTTCTGCTGATCTCCGGAATCTAAAATTGTGGTCTGAGATTTGGTTTCCAGATCTGTTTTTGAGGAAGAAAGTATTCCGAAACCACTAATATTCCACTCTTTTGTTACTGAATAGGCAAAATTTGTTGCTCCGAATTTGGTTTCGATTTCTTTTGCGCGATTGTTTCGCAAAAGCGAAATACCCAAGTCATTTGAAGAAACCGTAAAATTACTTCCTCCTTTTTTCATCATACTTTTAAACCCGCCAGTGAACTTAAAATAGTCTTGTGCCGTTAACGGTAATTCCCCAATATTATTAAAATTTGTAATTAAATTGACACTGTACTTTGGACTGTAATAAAACAATTTAGGATCAATAACATATCTGCTGTCCAATTCTCCAACACCGGTTCCGGCAGTCACCTCACCAAACCAAAAGTTTTTTTTCCCTTCTTTCAGTTTAATGTTCATTGCCACGTTATCCTGATCATTCTCCAAACCTTTCAAAGCTCCTACTTCATTGTAATTTCGCAGTACCTGAACTTTATCGATCGCGTCTGCCGGAATATTTTTTACTCCTAATTTAGTATCTCCATCAAAGAAATCTTTTCCTTCAACCATCAACTTAGAGACTTTTTTTCCTTCCACTTCAATTTGTCCGTCGGCATTTACCTCAACGCCCGGAAGCTTTTTCAGAACGTCTTCGAGTTTCTTTTCTGTTCCTGTTTTAAAAGAATCGGCATTGTACACAATGGTATCTCCTTTTATAGAAACAGGCATCTCACGTACAATTTCAACTCCTTCCAGTTCAATTCCACCGCTATCCATGACAATATTTTGCACCAAATTTGTAGTTTGTGTTGTCATTTTAATTTCCTTCGATTTCATACCGAGATAACTCACCTTAACGATATAAGAAGTGTTGGGTTTTAGTGTCAGCTGAAATTTTCCTTTATCATTTGTAATCCCATAGGAATCCATTGCCTTTGTTGCCGCATTTATAGCCATGATATTGGCCATTTCCAACGGATTCTTTTGTTCGTCCTGAATAAAACCATCAAAACGAATACTTTGCGAAGAGGCCATACAGGTACACAAAAAGGCTATCAAACAAAATAATTTGTTCATTGATATAAGATTATAGTAAATAATACCCGCTGACTGTAATTATCTTCCAACTTATTGCTCCTATGTGTTAGAAAATATTTTTTACGACTCGAGCGAAGCGAATTGACGAAGTAATTACAGTCCAGAAGTTTAATAGTACATTGAAAGAAAGGGCTTTTATCTGCCTATCGTTATCATAGACCCACCAGGGCGTCCGCCGCGACTCGTTTGTCTGAATTCTTCCATCTTTTTGAATACTGTTTCATCGTACTCTTTCTGAGAAACGACTTTTCCTTTTTTAGAGGGCTTTATCTCGACTTTGTCTTTTGCATTCAAAACAACTTTTGAACATAAGATAGTAGTAGTCCCATCATTGACTTCTAAAATTAAACCCGGCAGCCCCCAATAATTTTCAGGTCCCTGATTTACCGGAATCTCCGGTGAGTACCAGGCTGTCACTGTAATTTCTTTTGGCATTTCAAAATTGTCTGCGAAATTGGTTTTGGTGTCTCCGGATGTTTTTTTAGTCTCCTCTTTTTTGTTGTCCGCCTTTTTGTCGTCATTGTTTTTAGGTCTCAGATTCCTAAAATCCGTTTTACTGGCTTCTTTTACTGCCGTTGCTTTGTAACAGGTATAACCTCCGATTTGTCTGGTTTCGGATTCCAGTTTCCAATTTAATTTCGGTAAAGAATCTACCACCAGAAATTCTTTCCCCATAAACTCTTTATCAACCGTATAGGATTTTGCTTTTACATCTTTGTAAAAAGTTCCCCCGCCTCCCATGAAAGAATTCAACATGATCCGCATTCCTCCTGCTTGTTGTCCGGGAGTATCTAACTTCTCTTCTTCTTTGTAAACCGAAGCCGATTTATCAAAGTTTAGAATAAACGTTTTTTCGAGCATCTTTTTCATTCGCTCTTCCATATCCTTTTTCATTTCAGGAGAAATTTCACGATTGGTACGCATTCCTTCCATCTTAGGCGCTTGAGTTTTGGACTCATAAACTGCCATTCCCTGAAAATCTTTCTGTGCCTGTATTTGAATAGAAGCAAGAAGTAAAAACAAACAATAAGAGATCTTTTTCATTGGTTTATTTATAAAGTGAATTTCGATTGATAAAAAGTATATTCAAATGTATTAATAATTCTAAAAAAGTTAAAATTAAATAGATCAGCACCACTTAGTTATCGACAGATAAGGTTATAAATCAGACCATTTCAAATTAAATACGCTTACTGATAAAATCTAATCTGCTTCGGCTTTTTCTACTATAGTTTTTTGTAATTTGGCTTTTAGAAAACAGTGTATCATGAGCAAAACCCTGCGCCATTTTTTAGTAGTCTTTTTTATGGCCTGTTCCTCTACAGTACTTTTTGCGCAAAGCCCGAAAATAAAGCCCGATTCTATTACCCGTTTTAAAATTGATGCGGATGAATTTTTAGGATATGACTCATTCGGATATTATTACCTGATCAAAGACAATGTCTTCCGCAAAATTAAAGGCAATGAGGTTTTTGAGTACAAAAATGTTTCTCTTGGAAATTTAACTAAAGTCGATCTGCAAAACCCGCTTAAGATGGTTTTGTTTTACGAAGACTTTAATAGTGTTATATTACTCGATAATCAATTGAACAAAATCACTGAGATTAATTTTTCTCAAAACAATATCCCGATTGTAGTTCCGTTTATAGGTATGTCAACGCAGAATCAACTTTGGGTTTATAACACCTTAAACCAACAAATTGGACTTTTTGACTATCTGAAAAATGAGTATAAAATGGTTTCGACTCCATTGACCGAAGCCATCAAATACTATCAAACCGATTTTAATACTTTTTACTGGATAGACAAAAAAAACAACTGGTTCTCCTGCGATATATTTGGGAAAATAACGGCTCTGGGAAATATCCCTGATTTTGACAAAATCGAAATTATTGACAAGCAGCACTATCTTTTCAGTAAAAACAATTTGTTGTATTTTAAAAACATTTCGAATGCCAATTCAAGCACAATTTCGGAAATAGAAATTTCAGAAAAATCCTTTGATAAATTCTGTTACAAAGACCAAATTTTATCTATTTTTACATTTAAAGAAATCACAAATTATAAAATCGTAACACCGTAATGCACATAGCAATAGCAGGAAATATAGGCGCTGGTAAAACAACATTAACCAAATTACTGGCCAAACATTTTAAATGGGAACCTCATTATGAAGATGTCGTAGACAACCCGTATTTAGATGATTTCTACCATCAAATGGAACGTTGGTCCTTTAATTTACAGATTTATTTCCTCAACAGTCGTTTTCGTCAGGTATTGCAAATTCGCGAAAGTGGAAAAAAAATCGTTCAGGACAGAACGATTTACGAAGACGCCCATATTTTTGCTCCCAATCTATATTCGATGGGATTAATGACAAGTCGTGATTTTGAAAACTACACTTCCTTATTCGAATTAATGGAATCGCTGGTAAAAGCTCCCGATTTATTGATTTACCTAAGAAGCTCGATTCCTAATTTGGTTGGACAAATCCACAAACGCGGACGTGAGTACGAAAACTCCATTTCAATAGAGTATCTAAGCCGTTTGAACGAAAGATACGAAGCCTGGATTCAAACTTATACCAAAGGAAAATTATTGATTATTGATGTAGACAATATCAATTTTGTTGACAATCCTGAAGACTTAGGGAGTATCATCAACCGAATTGACGCCGAATTAAACGGATTGTTTTAGCAGAAAATCACATAAAACCCATTAGATACATTGCGTAAAAATTATGTTTAACACATAGAAACATAGGTTTTACTTATAAAGAAAAACTCAAAAAAAGAAACACGTTTACATAGTCAGACTATGTAGTTTTAAACTAGTGAAACGCCTTTTTTCGTTTTCAAAACTATGTCTCTATGTGTTAAAAAATAATTTAGACCTAATTGGTTAAACGAATATAAATCCTTCTTACTCGAAAATGTAAGGAGGATTTTTTACTTATAACCATTTTCTTACTTTTACATACTAAATATGATACTCTAAAAAGACATCAAAAACTTATAGCGATATGGAAATAAAACCTATAAAAACAGAACAAGATTATGACTTAGCACTTGAAAGAGTAAATACTCTTTTTGATGCCAAACCCAATACCAATGAAGGCGATGAATTAGACATTCTGGTAACGCTTATAGAAAAATATGACCAATTGCATTATCAAATCCCGGAACCTGACCCAATTGAAGCAATAAAATTTATCATGGAGCAAAATGGCCTTACAGATGCCGATTTAGGAGTCATCTTAAATAGCCGTTCAAGAGTATCTGAAATCTTTAATCGCAAACGAGCCTTGACAATAAAACAAATTAGAATTTTAAATGAAGTTCTGCACATTCCCGCCTCAACTTTAATTAAAGAATATGCTTTAAATCAATAAAAAATGCCTCTAAAAATTTTTAGAGGCATTTTTTATTGATAGTAAACAGTGATTTTTATTTCGCTGCTTCAATTTTTGCTTTAACTTCTTCTTCCGTTCCTTCAAAAACTTCAGTTGTTGTTTTTCCGTTTTCGGTTTTTGTTACTGTCCCTTTCGTAACACCATTCACAGTAGACAAATTAACTTCTATACTCTTTTTATCATATTGAACTGCATCATAAGAAGCTGCTTTTGGCCCAACATATTTCCCGTTTGCATCAAAATTGGCCAGACATTTTGCAGTCTCTTCAGCTGTACAACCTTTCTCTTTGCACATTTTAGCGCATTCTTCTTTGGTCATTCCTGCTAATTTAGACATATCACCACATTTCGAATGTCCTGCATGCATTTCCGTCTTTTTACAACACGACATTCCTCCGGTAGCAGCATCGTGCCCTTCGCCTAAAATTGGTGCAATTACCAAACCAATCAAACATGTTAGTTTAATTAAAATATTCATCGAAGGCCCAGAAGTATCTTTAAACGGATCACCAACTGTATCTCCCGTTACCGCTGCCTTGTGCGCATCAGATCCTTTATAGGTCATTTCGCCATTGATCAGAACTCCGGCTTCAAAAGATTTTTTAGCATTGTCCCAGGCACCTCCTGCATTGTTTTGAAAAACAGCCCAAAGCACACCAGAAACTGTAACCCCTGCCATGTATCCTCCAAGCATTTCAGCAATTAACTGATTGTTGTCTGCATAAACCAGTTTTCCTAACAACACTATAGCAATCGGGAAACCAATCGTTAAAATTCCCGGTAACATCATTTCACGTAAAGCCGCTTTTGTTGAAATTTCAACACATTTTCCGTATTCCGGTTTTCCGGTTCCTTCCATAATTCCGGAAATCTCCTTAAACTGGCGACGTACTTCATATACCATATCCATCGCTGCTTTTCCTACTGAATTCATTGCTAAAGCCGAGAATACTACAGGAATCATCCCTCCTACAAACAGCATCGCTAAAACAGGTGCTTTAAAGATATTAATTCCGTCAATTCCTGTGAAAGTCACATAGGCCGCAAACAAAGCCAATGAAGTCAAAGCCGCAGAAGCAATCGCAAATCCTTTTCCGGTTGCTGCGGTTGTATTTCCTACTGAATCTAAAATATCTGTTCTGGTACGAACTTCTTTTGGCAATTCGCTCATTTCAGCGATTCCTCCGGCGTTGTCAGAGATTGGTCCGAAAGCGTCAATTGCTAACTGCATGGCCGTAGTGGCCATCATAGCTGAAGCAGCCAAAGCTACTCCGTAAAATCCAGCCAATGCGTATGAAATCCAGATTGCGGCTCCGAATAATAATACTGTTGGAAAAGTAGAAATCATTCCTGTCGCCAAACCAGCGATAACATTGGTTCCTGCTCCTGTTGATGATTTTTGCACAATTGCCAAAACCGGTTTTGTACCCAATCCTGTATAATATTCCGTAACCGATGAGATTGCCCCACCAACTACTAATCCGACCAAAGTGGCATAAAAAACTCTCATTGAAGATATCTCTTGTGCTCCTTCTCCAAAGAATTCCATAGTCATTACTTCCGGCAACATATGTTTTACCAAAAAGAAACAGGCAATTGCCGTTAAAACAATCGAAACCCAGTTTCCTATATTTAACGCTTTTTGCACCTGCGCTTCTTTAGCATTATCATCTGAAATCTTTACCAACGTCGTTCCGATAATCGAAAATAAAATTCCGAAACCGGCAATGGTCATTGGTAGTAAAATTGGGCCTATTCCGCCAAAAGCATCCTGAATATTTCCGCCCATATCTTTAATCACATAGTTTCCTAAAACCATTGCAGCCAATACTGTTGCGACATAAGAACCGAATAAATCAGCTCCCATACCGGCTACATCTCCTACATTATCTCCTACGTTATCTGCAATTGTTGCCGGATTACGCGGATCGTCTTCCGGAATTCCGGCCTCTACTTTACCTACTAAATCGGCACCAACATCGGCCGCTTTTGTGTAAATTCCTCCTCCAACTCTGGCAAACAATGCAATTGATTCGGCTCCTAATGAAAATCCGGCCAAAGTTTCAAGAACAACAGTCATTGTTTCTGTATCCTTCCAGGCTCCACCGGAAAAAAGCGTAAAGAAAATTATAAAAAAAGCAGTTAAACCTAAAACTGCCAAACCGGCAACCCCCAGTCCCATTACTGTTCCTCCACCAAAAGAAACTTTTAAAGCTTGTGGCAAACTTGTACGTGCTGCCTGGGTGGTTCTAACGTTAGTTTTAGTTGCGATCTTCATTCCGATATTACCGGCGTAAGCAGAAAAAAGCGCTCCAAAAATAAAGGCAACTACGATTAACAAATGCGTTTTAACGCCCGGAATAAATGTAATCCCTGCTAATGCAATACTTGCAATAATCACAAAGATCGTCAACAATCGGTATTCCGCTTTTAAGAAAGCAAGCGCTCCCTCATAAATGTGATCTGAAATCTCTTTCATTTTGCCGTCGCCGGCATCTTGTTTTAAAACCCAACTCCTTTTTATTCCCATGAAAAGTAATCCTAAAACTGCCATGACAATTGGCAGGTAAATCATAAATGCATTCATAATATTGTAATGGTTTTTTGGTTAATAGTCAACAAACTAGCAAAACGAATTTAAACAAAAAAGCAATACTCCTGACGGAGTATTGCTTTTTTTATAAAATACAAAGGTTAATATTATTTAATACTAAACAATCCCTCTGGTTTATTTTCGATATCGTCAAAACGTTTTGTACATTCTGCAATAATAGCGAATGCTTCGTTAACATCTCCCCAACCTTCAACATCTACTTTTTTGTTTTCAAGATCTTTGTAAACCTGGAAGAAGTGCTCGATTTCTTTTACTAAGTGCGGGTTTATGTCTGACAAGTCAGTTAATGAATTCCAGATTGGATCTGAAACTGGTACACAAATAATTTTTTCGTCCGGTCCTTTATCGTCTGCCATATGGAAAACACCGATTGGTTTTACTTCCATAACACATCCAGGGAAAGTTGGTTCAGTTACCAAAACCAATACATCAAGAGGGTCGCCATCAAGAGCTAAAGTTTCCGGAATAAATCCGTAATCAGCCGGGTACATCATTGAAGAGAATAACATTCTGTCGAAACGCATTCTTTTAATTTCAAAATCATACTCGTATTTATTTCTGCTTCCTCTTGGTATTTCGATTAACACATCGAAAGTTGTTAGTTTGTCTGCGGTCATTTTTACTTTTTATTAATTCTATAATTTCGGTTGCAAAAGTAACTAAACAATCTAGGTTTACAATGAAAAAACAGCTTAAATTATCCGCATTATCTTTTAAAAAACAAGCATTTAATAGGTAATTTTTCTATTTCGCTTATTTAAGTAATAATGCCAGAGCAAATAGGTCGCATAAGAGCGGTATGGACTCCATTGTCGGGCATGAATTTCCATTTCCTGTTTGTCGTGAATATCCAACAATTCTTTAATCGTATTGACCACCGCAATATCACCAAGCGGAATTAAATCGGGCTCCTGCAAACAAAACATCAGATAGATGTCAATAGTCCAGTTTCCGATTCCTTTTAGCCTTATCAACTCCTCACGGACTTGTTGTGCCGACTTAACTGCTAAGCTTTCGATATCTAATTCCTTGCTTAAAACGGCTTCAGCCAAAATTTTGATGTATAATGTCTTTTGACGACTCACCCCAAGGCTCCTAAATTCCTCATCAGACAAGACCGACATGGTTGCGGGATCACAAACGGTATAGGCTTTTATTTTTAAGAATGTGGCCTTAGCCGAATCTATAGACACCTGCTGCTCGAGTATCAGCAATACCAATGTTTCAAAACCCTGCGGACGTTTTGGAATTGGAGGTAATCCGTACTTATCAATTATTTCCTGAAATATCGGATTTTTAGCTGATAGGAAATCAATAGCTTCTTGCATGATTTTTTTGTCACGAATTTCGCGAATTTCCACGAATATTTTTGAAATTGATTATTGAATAGTAATATCAAATGAGAAAAAAACATTTTAATCTGTGGCTACTTTCTTTATTTTGCCACAGATTACACAGATTAAAAGGATTATTTATACGTTTTTTTTTAATTCAATTCGTGAAAATTTGTGCAATTAGTGGCTAACTTTTTTTGCCACGAATTTCTTTGAGATCAATTATCGAATAGTAATATCAAACCAAAAAAAATCATTTTAATCTGTGTAATCTGTGGCTATTCTTTTTTTGCCATGGATTAAAGCGATTATTTCTTAGTTAATAAAATTCAATTCGTGAAAATTCGTGCAATTAGTGGCAAGCTTTTTTTTAACTCTCCTCACGTTGACAGCTATCCCGAAATATACGTTCCATAGGGAAGTTTATTGACACCATAGATAACCAAAGCCGATATAAACAAACACAAAAAAGTAGTGAGGGGGATTGCCAAAACAGGATTTATAAAGTCGTAATCAATCCCTAAATACACTAAAAATCGTAGCACCAAAATATGAACCAAATAAATACCATAACTGTATTTATTAATAAAATTGATTACCTGATTTAGTATCGGATTTGAAATTTTCAAATTTTTAAAAAAAGCAAATATCCCAACAGAAACAATTAAAACATTTAGAGTTAAGTATCCGTAGAAATATTCATTAAAGCAATTTTCAACTTCTGACAAATAATAAGTTCCAAAAATAGTGATTGATACCCCCAAAAGAAACAGCATAACAGAAATCAACTTTAACCTCTTTACATCATACTTAAATGCCTTAACAGATAAATAATACCCCAAAACCAGATAGCCCAAAAATCCTGTAAAATAGGTTAAATCAACAAAAAGGCGAAACTCTGAAAAAACAGGCTGATCTATAAACAAAACAAAAAACCAAACCGCAATAAAATATTGTATTTCCTTTTCACTGGCATGCTGAATCCATTTGTTGAGAATTGGGATAAAAAGATAAATCCCAATAATCATATAGATATACCATAAATGAAAAGAGCTTCCTTTTCTAATGAGATCAAAAGCCAATTTACCACTTTCGAGCAGGGGCATTTCAGATCGTACGAAAAATTCATTTCCTAAAGCTACAAGCACATAAAAGAAACTCCAGAACAAAAAGGGCAGAATAATTCTTGAGAACTTCTTTTTAAGAAAATCATTCAGTTCATATTTTTTATTTAGCATTAATGCTCCAGTAAGCATTAGGAAAATGGGTACGCAAAAACGAACTAAACCATCATATACATTACCTGTCCACCAAACAAAACTGGAAACATTCCCATATTTATAAAGGATATCACACGCTACATGAACAAAAATTACGCTAATAGTGGCCAAGACCCTAAGGTTAATTGTCCAATTTAAATTACTGGTTTCTACGGTTGTACTCATAGAAACTAAATTAACAAAAAAATATTTACCTTTTGCTAGAAATAAAAGCCGAAAGATCCTTTTACTGCAAATTTATTGGCATCGGGAGTGTTTAAGTAACTTCCTCTCCAGGAGAAATCCAGACGGAAAACTTTGAAGATATTTCCTATTCCGGCATTGTACTCCCAGTATACATTTTCAGGAGCATTATAAGGCAATCCTGAGGCATTTATGGCACGATTGGCATCGGAAATTGTTCCGTGTACCGCTCTGACACCCACAAACTCTCTCCAGTTTAATTTTCTCATAAAAGGAATTCGGGCAAACAATCTTCCGCCAAAGTCATGATTCCATTGCAACGTAGTATATTGATCCGTAACAAATTCGTAGAAGTTTAAGTTACTGAACGTATTTTCGATCGTAAAATAAGTTTGGTTACCCGGTATTACACTCATTAATCCCAAGGGAATTGTTCCGAAAGTCTTTCCGGTTTCCAAAATAATATTAGATCTTCCTAAAGGCCCAATAATAATGGGTTGTTTGTAGAATAACTGAATTTTTTCGTAGGCAAAATCACTGTCTAAAACACCTTTAAGTCCATAACTGAAATTAATAAAGAAATGGCTGAAAGGGCTGTCTACAATCTTTCGTTCTACACCAAAACCAATCGTTTTGCGATTTGGCATAAATTCGAACTGAATATTAGCTTCGAATTGTTTAACTACGCTGGCAACAACTCCCGAAGGATTTGCAACTGTTGGCAAAGTAGTATAATAATCTAAACTAAACGTTGGTGAAGCGGACTCTAATGTTCGATACGAAACGCCGGTCTGAAAAACAAAATTTTTCAATGGTTCCATCTCAAAGGAAACATTGCTCAAATTAATATTTGTTAGTTTACCATTACTGCCTGTTGTAAACAAAGCCGATGAGGCAAAACTTCTCCCTAAAATATCGTTGGTTGTGGTTAGGCTGGCACCGATTTGCTCGATATCCCGCCTGTTTCCTCCCGAAATAATGATTCGGTTTTTCTTTTCCAACATCCATTTTCCGGAAACACCGTATTTAAATTTATTATCGTCAAAACCATATGCGGTATATGCCTGTAAACGCCATGGATCATTCGGCCCAAAATACGTTCGGCCTCCTACACGCAGACGTATCCCTTCGACTTCATTGTAGCCAAAAGTAGAGAAAATAGGTCCGTAATCGAAGTTTTTAAACTCCACATAACCACTTCCTAATATCGAAACTAAACTGTAAAGTTGCTTGAATCTTTTGACCGTTTGCAGCGTGTCAAGCATTTTATAAATACCTGCCTCGTCTTTATTTAGCTTTTCAAAACGATTTTCTGCCCAGAATTCATCAGGCCGTTCATAGACTTCATTGTCTATAAAATTGACTTCTTCTTTATAAAATTTATCGGGCTTCGGAATATTAAATTTATGATTCCTAAACAGCGTGGTTCGTTTACCGTAAACTCCTTTTGATTTTTCTTTTTTGTTTAAAGCAAAATCAGACATCATATAGTCACGGGTTAACAGAAAAACGGAATCATTTTGTACTTCAAATTCCTGCTCGATATAAATGTCTTTTACCCAGTTAATATTGGCGCTTTTGGTAACGCCCATATTGATTCTTTTGATAGCAAAAGTGGTATCATTTACCCAAAAATCTCCTTTAAAAGTCAATTCGTTTTTACGTCTTGGGTAAAAAACAATGTTGTAACACCATTTTTTATCAATATAAGCACTGTCTTTCAGCACATAATTATAAACGTCAATTCCGGTTCTTGAAAGCGGGCTGGTAAAGCTCTTATCAAAAAATTTAAGATGATTGTCGTAAATATTATAATCAGAATAAAGATCTTTTACAAAAGCCTGAATTTGCTGATTGCCATTAAATCCGGATGTTTTGTTTCCGGTAATATTCTCTTTTACTTTTTTAATTTTATTGTCACCGTACACATCGTATACCGATTCGCTGATAAAAATAGGCAAATACGTTTTTCCGGTAACTTCAGAGGTATCAACATGTTTGAATACAAACTCCATTCCTTTAAAGAGTTTGTTTTTCATAAAAGCACTATCAATCGTATTCATATCAAATTCGACTTTTTCGTACTTCTGCATCTGATATTGATTGAACTGGTACAATCCGTTTTTACGTTTTCGTTCCCAGATTTTTCTCAAAATATCTAATGCGGGATTGTTCTTTTTAGAAGTTTTTCCGGTGAAAATAACAACTTCATTAAGTGCTTCCGCTTCGTTTAGAACAATCTTAAAATCATAATTTACCGCTTTCTCCAAAGTAATTTCTTTATCCGAAAATCCTGCAGAGCTTACCAGTAAAACAGTATAAGTATTGGGTGATTCCAGATAAAATCGACCATCTTCATTAGAAACAATCCCTGTGCTTGAGCCTTTAAAAACGACATTGGCAAACGGAATTGGCTGATTAGATTTGTCTAAAACAATTCCACTCACTTTGGTTTGTGCAGTAGCAATATTTACAAGTGCAAATACAAAAAACAGGCTAAATAGAATTACTTTTTTCATCATCTGGTAAAAAAAAACTTCATCAATTAAATATGACTGATGAAGTTTTATAAATGTTGTTTATGAACTATTTGTACATTACTTTCTTTACTGCTTTTACAACATCAGCTGCGTTTGGCAACCAATCTTTTAGTAAAACAGGAGAGTAAGGCGCAGGAGCATCTGCTGTTGTAATACGTTGAATTGGCGCATCAAGAAAATCGAAAGCCTGTTCCTGAACAATATACGTTATTTCAGAAGAAATACTTGCAAATGGCCAAGCTTCTTCTAAGATTACTAAACGGTTTGTTTTTCTAACAGAAGTAAGAATAGCCTCATTATCCATAGGACGAACGGTTCTTAAATCGATAATCTCACAAGAGATTCCTTCTTTGGCTAATTCATCAGCAGCAATAAAAGCTTCTTTGATAATTTTTCCGAAAGAAACAATAGTAACGTCTTTTCCTTCACGTTTCACATCAGCAACTCCTAACGGAATTGTGTATTCTCCGTCCGGCACTTCACCTTTATCACCATACATTTGCTCAGATTCCATAAAAATTACAGGATCATTATCACGAATAGCTGATTTTAAAAGCCCTTTTGCATCATAAGGAGTAGAAGGAATAACAACTTTAAGCCCCGGAGTATTCGCAAACCAGTTTTCTAAAGCTTGTGAGTGAGTTGCTCCTAACTGACCTGCAGAAGCAGTTGGTCCACGGAAAACGATAGGCACATTAAATTGTCCACCTGTCATCTGACGCATTTTAGCAGCATTATTAATAATTTGATCAATACCAACTAAACAGAAGTTAAAAGTCATATACTCTACAATAGGACGACAACCATTCATAGCTGATCCTACTGCAATTCCTGTAAAACCAAGCTCAGCAATTGGAGTATCGATTACTCTTTTTTCGCCAAACTCAGCAAGCATTCCTTTTGAAGCTTTATATGCCCCGTTGTATTCTGCAACTTCCTCGCCCATTAAATATATGGATTCATCGTGACGCATTTCTTCGCTCATCGCTTCACAAATGGCCTCTCTAAATTGTATTGTTCTCATATTTATATTGTATGTTGAATTTTCTGAAGAGCAAAAATAAATATTTTAAATAACTTAAAAGCATAAATTAAATTTAAAATCGCAGGAACTTCAATACCGCTTCAGGTTTTTACTTTAAAAAAAACATCGAACTATTTACGAAATCGATATAATAACGTTTTTATTCTTTAAATAGTATTTTACTCCCAAAATCAACTTTATACCTTAATTTAACCACAAAAGTCCGCGAAGGTTTACGCAAAGATTCGCAAAGATTAAAAAAAAAGAAACTTTTCACATCAAGCTTTGTAGACTTCTATTGTTTACTGAGAAATTTTTTCACGCAGATTTGCTTCGCCAGTTCGCTATCGCTCGGGTAGCAGATTTATTCAGATTGTTTTTATCGAAATCACAAAGCAAAAATATCGGCTTAATCTGCCAAATCTGCGTGTATAAAAAAGAAACTTTGCGATTCTGCGTCTTTGCGAGAAAATTCAACAGCAAAGGTTTACGCAAAGCTCACTAAGATTTTTAAATATCACTTTGCAAACTCTTTGCGTTCAGCATCAACAAAACTCTTTGCGCACCTAGCAGTTAAAACAAACAACACATTTTTCTAAACGAAGAAGTTTTTATAAAAAAGCCACAACTTTTGGACTTGATTCTAAAATATTTAAAAAAACAACACAAATTACTTCAAAATCCGCGATTATCAAACTATACAAAATTGCAAAATCCCTAAGAATCAACAAAAAAGAATGTATATTTGTTTTCGTATTCCGACGAAAGGCCATCAAAAATGCGGAATCCTCGAAATCGTAATAGTTTTCAAAAAATATTATGCATGCATAGTATATTATTCCGATTTTAATTTCTAAATTTGTAAATGAATATTATAACTATAAACTATCATACTTATGAAAATATTAGTTTGCATCAGCCATGTGCCTGATACTACTTCAAAAATTAACTTCTCAAATGGTGACTCAGAATTCGATACCAATGGTGTACAATACGTAATTAATCCTAACGATGAGTTTGGTTTAACACGTGCTATCTGGTTCCAGGAGCAACAAGGAGCTACAGTAACTGTAGTAAATGTTGGAGGTCCTGATACTGAACCAACTTTACGTAAAGCTTTAGCAATTGGCGCAAACGAAGCAATTCGTGTAAACGCTAATCCAACTGACGGTTTTTTTGTTGCAAAACAATTGGCTGAAGTAATCAAAAATGGTGGTTACGATTTGGTAATTGCCGGAAAAGAATCTTTAGATTACAACGGAGGAATGGTTCCGGGAATGATCGCAGCAATTACAGGTTCAAACTTTTTAAACTCTTGCACCAGCATTACTATTGAAGGAAACAACGTAAAAGCAGTTCGTGAAATTGACGGAGGAAAAGAAACAGTAAGTACTACTTTACCTTTAATTATTGGAGGTCAAAAAGGTCTTGTTGAAGAAAAAGATTTGCGTATTCCGAACATGAGAGGAATCATGACTGCAAGAACAAAAGCACTTACTATTCTTGAGCCAGTTGACGCTCCAGTAAATACAAAAGCGGTTAAATTTGAAAAACCAGCTCCTAAATCAGCAGTAAAATTAGTTTCTCCTGATAATTTAGACGAGTTAATCAGTTTATTACACAACGAAGCTAAGGTAATCTAAGAGTGCTGATTTTAGATTTTAGATTGCAAACCGCAAAACAAAATCTAAACCGCAATAGATGATCCTCTTCAAAATCAAAAATCGTTATTTAAGAATCCCGTTTTAGAATTCAGTTTCAAAAATCTGAAATCTAAAATCTAAAATCTAAAATTATCATGTCAATATTAATATATGCAGAATCTGCAGAAGGAAAATTTAAAAAAGTTGCTTTTGAATTAGCTTCATATGCTAAAAAAGTAGCTGAAACTTTAGGAACAACAGTAACCGCTTTAACTGTTAACATTAGCGATGTAAGCGAATTATCAAAATACGGAGTAGACAAAGTTTTAAAAGTAAGCAACGATAAATTAGCCGGTTTTACTGCAAAAGCTTATGCTGATGTAATCAAACAAGCTGCTCAGAAAGAAGGAACCAAATTGGTTTTACTTTCTTCTACAACAGACAGTATTTATCTTTCTTCCCTTGTAGCAGTATCTTTAGAAGCAGGATTTGCTTCCAATGTAGTTGGCTTACCGGTTAGCACTTCTCCTTTTCAGGTAAAAAGAAATGCTTTTTCTAACAAAGCTTTCAACATTACACAAATCGATACAGATGTAAAAATTCTTGGTTTGGCTAAAAACTCTTACGGAATTTTTGAAAATGCAGGATCTGCAACTGAAGAAGACTTTAATCCATCTATTGGTGACAATGATTTCGGAGTAAAAGTAGAATCTGTAGAAAAAGTAACCGGAAAAGTTTCTATCGCTGATGCTGACATCGTAGTTTCTGGCGGACGCGGACTAAAAGGTCCTGAAAACTGGGGATTAGTAGAAGATTTAGCTGCTGTTCTTGGCGCAGCAACCGCTTGTTCTAAACCTGTTTCTGACTTAGGATGGAGACCTCACAGCGAGCACGTTGGACAAACAGGGAAACCAGTTGCAACAAACCTTTATATTGCAATCGGAATCTCCGGAGCAATTCAACATATTGCGGGAATCAACTCTTCTAAAGTAAAAGTAGTGATCAACAACGATCCTGAAGCTCCTTTCTTTAAAGTAGCAGATTACGGTATTGTTGGAGATGCTTTTGAAATTGTACCTCAATTAATTGAGAAACTAAAAGCTTTTAAAGCACAACATTCTTAGATCTCAAAATTCTCTATAAAAATATAGCTGCCTAAAAACAAGATAATCGTATCTTTGTTTTAGGTAGCTTTTTTGTTCCATATTTTTTGATTAAAATTGCACCTTTATTTTTCAATCAAAAAAAGTATTAAAATGAGGCATTAATTGCCCTTTTTTACCCACATATATGAGTCTAGTAAAACTATCCATAAAAGGAATATCATACAGTCAAACTCAAAATGGCGCTTATGCCCTTATTTTGAATGAAGTTGATGGCGAAAGAAAACTTCCAATTGTTATTGGTGCTTTTGAAGCCCAATCGATTGCAATTGCTTTAGAAAAGGAAATAAAACCTCCTCGCCCACTAACGCACGATTTATTCAAAAACTTCGCAGAAAGATTTGACATAGTAGTGAAACAAGTCATTATTCACAAACTTGTTGACGGTGTTTTTTATTCGAGCTTAATTTGCGAGAGAGACAAAATCGAGGAAATTATTGATGCCAGAACATCAGATGCAATCGCTTTAGCATTGCGTTTTAACGCGCCTATTTTCACTTACAAAAACATTCTGGACAAAGCGGGAATTTACTTAAAATCAAATTCTGCAGATACCGATCAGGGGGCTCAGGAAATAGATGACGTGCTGTCAAATCCGGAGACTTTTGGACATGAAGAAGAAAGCAATCAATCCGGTGATGTCTATGCAAAACATAGCTTACAAGAGTTAAACGATCTTTTAGATCAGGCCGTTTCTCAGGAAGATTACGAAAAAGCAGCTAAAATCAGAGACGAAATCTCGAAAAGATAGACTTCAATGTTTAATCGTTTATTCGTTTAATTGTTTAACCGATTAAACGATTAAACAATTAAACGAATAAACATCCTAATGAAACAATACTTAGATTTAGTAAAACACGTTTTAGAAAACGGCAATCAAAAAGGCGACCGTACAGGAACCGGAACAAAAAGTGTTTTTGGCTACCAGATGCGCTTTGATTTAAGTGAAGGTTTCCCAATGGTTACCACCAAAAAATTACACTTAAAGTCTATTATTTACGAATTGCTGTGGTTTTTAAAAGGCGACACCAACATTGCTTATCTTCAGGAAAACGGAGTTAAAATTTGGGACGCATGGGCCGATTCTAATGGCGATTTAGGTCCTGTTTACGGACATCAATGGCGCAATTGGAACAGCGAAGAAATTGATCAGATTTCTGAATTAATTACCGAACTAAAAACAAATCCGAATAGCCGTAGAATGTTGGTTTCTGCATGGAATCCTTCGGTTTTGCCGGATACAAAAAAATCATTTGAAGAGAATGTTGCCAACAATAAAGCAGCCCTACCTCCTTGTCATGCCTTTTTTCAGTTTTATGTAACAAGTCCTGATGAAACTAAAGGAGAAACAAAAGGAAAACTTTCCTGTCAACTTTACCAGCGAAGTGCTGATATCTTTTTAGGAGTACCTTTTAATATTGCTTCTTATGCTCTTTTAACGATGATGATTGCACAAGTTTGCGATTTGGAGCAGGGAGAATTTATCCACACCTTTGGAGATGCACACATCTACAACAATCATTTTGAGCAACTGGAGTTGCAATTGACACGTGAGCCAAAACCACTACCAAAAATGATTTTAAATCCGGAGATTAAAAACATTTTTGATTTTGATTATAAAGATTTCACATTGTTAGATTACGAACCACACGCCGGTATAAAAGGCAGTGTTGCTGTATAAAAATACAAAATCCGCTTTTTAGCGGATTTTTTTATACGACTAACACACTGTTTTCGCTTCCTGCGAAATCATTCCATTGATACGAATCTGCTTCGGGGTCATTAACATAACTTCCGTCAATTATGTATTTAAACTCGTAAATTGCATCTTTTACCAGGTCGTAAGTTGCTTTAAAAGTTCCGTTTTTCAACTTACTTAAAGTTCCTTCCTGAGCATTCCAATTGTTAAAATCTCCAACTACAGCTACGGCATTAGCCTCCTTAGCATCAATTGAAAATGTAACTTTACAAACTGGTTTCGTCTTTACAAACTGTTTCTTCAAAGCCATAACTATTTAATTTTTAGATTAGTACGTCTAATTTACATAAATTCATCTGAACATTCAACATCAGGAAAACCGATTTATGATAATATCAAAAAGTAAATATTTTTTTTTCTCTATTCATAATTAATTCCATCTTAAATTTTGGATTTCAGATAATTAACTCTTTAAAAAATAAATATTCCACGCTCAGAATATTGAGATTTCAAAATAAATTCTAACTTTATAATCTCATTATTTTTTTTAATCTTATGGAAAAAGAAGTCCACGAACAATACGAGTATGCCAGAAGAAGAATCAGACAGAAAAAAGTATTATATTTTCATTTCGTCCTTTTTCTTATAGGCAGTTTGTTTTTATTTATTGCAAATCGATTTTTTGGATTTGGTGTTAGTACCAGTAATCAAAATTGGTGTATTTGGGCGATCACAATATGGCTTTTTATATTTATACTGCATTTTATAAAAGTTTATATCACAGATCGATTCATGAATAAAAACTGGGAAAGGGAACAAATTGACAGACTTGTTGCTTTACAACAAAAAAGAATCAGTCAATTAGAATCAAAAATAAACGAGGATACCGAAAATAAAATTTAGTTCAGCATACCATGATTATAATGATAGCGGCTGTTGCCGAAAACAATGCTCTTGGAAAAAACAACGAATTGATTTGGCATCTGCCAAATGATTTCAAAAGATTTAAAGCTCTTACAACGAACCACCATATTATAATGGGGAGAAAGACTTTTGAGAGCCTTCCAAAACCTTTACCAAACAGGACTCACGTGGTAATAACCCGTCAGGAAAATTACCAACCTGAAGGTTGCATCGTAGTAAAAAGCATAGAAGAAGCCATTGCAAAATGCCCGACAAATGAAGACTCTTTTGTTATTGGAGGAGGAGAAATCTATACTTTAGCCATGCCTTTTGCTGATGTTTTAGAAATAACAAGAGTACATCACAGCTTTGAAGCGGATACTTTTTTCCCTGATATTAAAAAAGAGGAATGGCAACTTGTCGAATCTGAAGCTAACGAAAAAGACGAAAAACACCTTTACGATTACACTTATGAGACTTTCGTTAAAGCATAAATAAAAAACACCCTCAAATGAAGGTGTTTTTAATGAAAAACTGATTTCCAACTTAGGACTTATTCAAGAGTAGAGTTTGATCTAGATAAAAATCACCTGACATAAATGATTCTTACAAATTGGATTTTTTCCTGAGACAAGTCTCAAAAAAAGAGCCTTTAGTACCAAATACCACGAAGGCACTAAAGGCAAAGAAAATTAAAATTTCCAAAAACAAATTTAATCCTAAGAACGTATTGCGCTTTTAAAAAAGTATTGTCATAAAAACAACACACTAAAACTACTACAAGAACAAACGAATAACAAGCACGGGGAAATTCATTTGATTTTAAGTCACTAACTTATCGGTAATCATCATACTAATTCAGATTAACAACATTACAAAATTGGCCATAAATTCTTACCCGCACAATACCCACTTACCGTGATTTTTGCAAAATACCCCCTTTTGGTGATGGTGAAAAAACCTATGTTTTGCTAAAATTCTGCTTTTCTGAAACATTTGATTTACAAATTAAAAAACTGAATTACAGTTAAAGAAGATTTGTATTATATTTGCGTAAATTAAAAAAATGTCTGAAAAAATAACTCCGTATAAAAACTCTACATTAGGCAAAAAAGAACAAGTTGCTCAAATGTTTGATACGATCTCTGGAAACTATGATAATTTAAACCGCGTAATTTCATTTGGAATTGATATTAAGTGGAGAAAGAAGGTATTAAAAATAGTTTCCGACACTAAACCAAAAATTATCCTTGATATCGCTACCGGAACCGGTGATTTGGCTATTCTAATGGCACAAACAAATGCAGAAAAAATCATTGGTTTGGATATTTCAGCAGGAATGCTAGAAGTTGGAAAAAGAAAAGTAGAAGAAAAAAAGTTATCAAATGTTATCGAGTTGGTTTTAGGCGATTCTGAGAATATCCCTTTTGAAGACAATCATTTTGACGCAATCACCGTTGGTTTTGGTGTTCGAAACTTTGAAAATCTGGAAAAAGGTTTTGCTGAAATTCTAAGAGTTTTAAAACCAAATGGCGTTTTTGTAATTTTAGAGACCTCAGTTCCTGATAAAACACCTTGCAAACAAGGGTATCGTTTTTACACGAAAAACATACTTCCACTAATAGGAAAATTATTTTCCAAAGACAATTCCGCTTATGGTTATTTGTCTGAATCTGCTGCTGCTTTCCCTTATGGCGAGGCTCTGAACAATATTTTACGAAAAATTGGGTTTATAGATGTTGTAGCTATGCCACAAACTTTTGGAGTTGCAACCATTTACTCTGCTTCTAAGAAATAGTATGAAAAAAACAGTAATCATAATTTTATTAGCCTTAACAACAAAGGGATACTCACAATTTGCTAAAAATATGTTTAGTAAAGATCCTATTATTAATCTCGAAAACTGGCAAAAACAGCGAGTGTATTTTGGTTATTACTTAGGTTTTAACAGTTTCGACTTTAAATTTGATTACAAAGATCCCGTACAACAGGATATTCAGGTAAAAAAAACAACCGGTTTTAATGTTGGTGTTGTTGCCGATTTAAGATTACAGGAATACATTAACCTGCGTTTTGAACCAGGTTTGTATTATACCAAACGTGACCTGTACTACCCTCTTCCGGAGAAGAAAGATTATTTGAGAGAGGTAAACAGCACCTATATCCATTTTCCATTATTGTTAAAATTCTCTGCTTTGCGAACAGGAAATATCCGTCCGTATTTAGTTGGAGGAATGTCAACAACCTTAAATCTTTCCAGTAATGCCAAATCGCAAGATGACAATCACGAGCAAAAATTCAGAGTAAAACAATGGACTGCTGCTTATGAAGTTGGTTTTGGAATCGATCTTTTTACAGAATATTTTATTTTCTCTCCTTCTATTAGAGGTATGTTTGGTATCACAGATGAATTAATTCGTGATAAACCGGGCACACCAAGTCCATGGACAGATAATATTGATTCTATGAAATCGAGAGCTATTTTAGTAAATTTTACTTTTCATTAAAACAAAATCTTAACTATTTCGTTTAAACTCACTGAGAATAATTGCTGTTGCGGTAGCTACATTTAAACTTTCGGTTTTTTGCAGCTCTCCAAATCTCGGAATTGTAAGTCGGCTTGTAACCTTTTTTTCAATCTCTTCTGAAATACCGTTCGCTTCATTACCCATAATAATGATTCCGTCCTGAGGCAAATTAGATTGATAAATGTTTTCTCCGTTCATGAAAGTTCCAAAAACAGGTAATTTTGTTTGTGAAAGAAAAGTGTTTAAATCGACATAATTTACATTTACTCTGGTAATAGACCCCATTGTAGCTTGTACAACTTTTGGATTGTAAATATCAACGGTTTCTTTTGAGCAAATAATCTGCTTAATTCCGAACCAATCGCACAAACGCAGAATTGTCCCCAAATTTCCGGGATCGCGAATGTCGTCTAATGCCAGAATCAGACCGGTATCGTTAATTTTGTTTTCTGCCGGCATCTTGAAAACGGCCAGACAAGAGTTTGGAGTTGCTAAAGCACTTATTTTTTTAAGTTCTTGCTCATAAATAAGCGTGCGTTTTGAGGAATGAACAATTTCAAAATCATTTTGTGTGGTATACAAATGTTCTAATTCAAAGTTAGACTGCAAGAGTTCCTGAATTACTTTTACCCCTTCGGCGAAAAATAATTGATTTGCAAAACGTTGCTTTTTTTGATGTAAACTTGATATAAGCTTTATTTGGTTTTTACTAACCATAAAATAATGTACTTTTGAATTAAATATTAAATAACACTTGAAAAAGAATTCCACAAAAATACTAGCATTTATTCTAATAGCAATACTTATTTGCGCTTGTAATGCTGTAAAAAGAGTTCCCGACGGGAAAAGTCTTCTTACTAAAAACAATATTCTTGTTAATGGAAAGTCTACAAATGATGAAACTGCATCCAATCAGATGTATCAAAAACCAAACGGAACTTTATTAGGATACAAATTGCGTTTGAATTTATACAATTTGGCCAACTTAAATCCGGATTCTACCTATCAGGCAAAATTTAAAAACAATCCGGGTTTATACGAACGTCAGTCTAAAATACTGTCAGCAAAACAAGTAGACCGACTTGGACAGTCATTTTTATACAAAGGGATTCATGAATTTTTAAAAAACACAGGAGAGCCTCCGGTAATTATCGATACAGCTAAAACAAAAAAAACGTTATTACGTCTGAAATTCTACTATTTTAACAACGGCTATTTTAATGTCAAAACAGCCTATACCATTGACAGTATAGCACGCAAAAAAGCCCGAATCAATTACCACATTACTACCGGTCCGGCTTACCTTTTAGATTCGATCAGAACCACTATTTTAACTCCTGCGTTAGATTCTTTATACAAAACAAATAAGGAACTCTCCTTGGTAAAATCAGGCAACCAATTTAAAACCTCTGATTTTGAAGAAGAGAAAAACCGTATTACAACCTATTTCAGAAATCATGGTGCTTATTATTTTCAGCCTACTTATGTAACGTATGATATTGACACCATTGGCAAAAAAAACAAAGCTGATGTTAATTTAATTATTAACAACAACACGATTCAGGAAAAAGATTCGAGCCGTACAGAACCTTTTAAATTATACAAAATAAGCGATGTAAACATCTACACTGATTATTCTGCAGCGAATTCAAAAGGTCAAATCAAAGACAGCACTACGTACAACAACTTTAATTTATACAGCTACAAAAAATTAAAATACAAACCACGCGCTATTACAGACGCTGTTTTTATTACAAAAGGAAGTGTCTTTTCAGATACCAGAACAACGCTTTCGTCCCGATATTTAAATAATCTGAAGATTTTTAATTATCCTTCTATACAATACGAAGTAGACAAACGCGACTCAACGGCTCAATCACTCATCGCTAATATTTTTCTAACTCCAAGAAAAAAATACAGTTTCGGTGCTACGCTCGATCTTACCCATTCAAATATTCAGAATTTTGGAATTGGAGCCAGTATCTCTCAAACCATTCGAAATGTATTTAACAGAGCGGAAACTTTAGAAATTTCTGCTCGTGTAAACATAGGCTCTTCAAGAGACATGGCCAACCCGAACAATAATTTCTTTAACGTTTCGGAATATGGTCTTGATATGAAATTGAATTTCCCTAGAATCTTATTACCATTCGGAACAGAAAAGATTATCCCTAAAAGAATGATCCCGTCCACAAGTATCTCGAGTGGTTTTTCGAAACAACGAAATATCGGTCTGGACAAGGAAAACTTCACCGGTGGACTTGCCTACAATTGGTCTCCTAAACGAAATAATACCGCAAAATTTGAATTGCTTAATGCTCAATTTGTCCGAAATTTAAATCCCGGCAATTACTTTAATGTTTATACTTCTTCTTATAATGAATTAAATGACATTGCCAGTACCTACAACACAGACCCCTTAAATTTGGATGAAAATGGCGATCTGATCATAACAGAAGGAACAAGCAATTTTACGAGTCAGGTTTTAAATGGAAAAACCTCTTTAACGCCTTCAGATCCTAATTACAAGGAGGTAGAAAGCATTGAAGAAAGAAGGGTTCGTCTGACCGAAAATGATTTTATCCTGGCGACAAGTTACACTTTTACCAAAACCACTAAAAAAGATTTAGCCGACAACACTTTTTATCAGTTCAAAACAAAAATAGAATCTGCGGGGACTTTATTGTCTGCTATTTCAAATATTGCGAGCCTACCTAAAAATGCAAGCGGCAATTATGAAATATTCAACTTAGAATATTCTGAATACATCAAAACCGAATTCGATTATATCAAACATTGGGATTTTGGAAAAGAAAAAGTTTTGGCCGTAAGAAGTTTCTTTGGAATCGCCATTCCGTTTGGCAATTCAAATTATATTCCTTTCTCCCGAAGTTACTATTCAGGAGGTTCGAATGATAACCGAGCCTGGCAGCCCTACTCTTTGGGTCCTGGAAGTACGAATGCTTCCAATGACTTTAATGAGGCCAATATGAAAATTGCTTTCAGCGGTGAATTTAGATTTAAAGTTTTCGGAGATGTAAAAGGAGCCATCTTTGCAGACGCCGGAAACATCTGGAATGTGCTCGATAATGTCATCGACGAGAAAGCAAAATTTAACAACTTAAACGATTTAGCTGATATTGCTGTGGGAACAGGATTTGGTTTACGTTACGATTTAAGCTTTTTTGTTGTTCGTTTAGATTTAGGCTTCAAGACCTATAATCCGTCGCATGAGAAGGGAGATCGCTGGTTTAAAGAATACAATTTTGGTCACTCGGTTTTAAATTTTGGAATAAATTATCCGTTCTAATGCTAATTAATTCTTATTTTTGCAACCTAAAAACTAAAAACAACTATAAAAAAAAATTAACAATGGCACACAACATTAAACCAGGAGTAGCTACAGGAGATCAGGTACAGGAGATTTTTAACTATGCAAAAGAAAAAGGATTTGCACTTCCGGCGGTAAACGTTACGGGGTCAAGTACTATTAATGGAGTTCTTGAAACTGCAGCAAAACTAAATGCGCCAGTTATTATTCAATTTTCAAACGGTGGAGCACAATTTAATGCCGGTAAAGGATTATCTAATGCTAACGAAAAATCAGCTATTGCAGGTGCAATTGCAGGTGCAAAACATATTCACACTTTAGCAGAAGCTTACGGTGCTACTGTAATTCTGCACACTGACCACTGTGCTAAAAAATTATTGCCTTGGATTGACGGTTTACTAGATGCTTCTGAAGAACATTTTGCAGCAACAGGAAAACCATTATACAGTTCTCATATGATCGATTTGTCTGAAGAGCCAATCGAAGAAAACATTGAAATCTGCAAAGAATACCTTGCCAGAATGAGTAAAATGGGTATGACATTAGAAATCGAGCTTGGTATTACAGGTGGTGAAGAAGATGGTGTTGACAACTCTGATGTAGACAGCTCAAAATTATATACACAACCGGAAGAAGTAGCTTATGCTTACGAAGAATTATCTAAAGTAAGTCCTAAATTTACAATTGCGGCTGCTTTTGGTAACGTTCACGGTGTATACAAACCAGGAAACGTAAAATTGACTCCAAAAATCTTAAAAAACTCTCAGGATTTCGTTCAAAACAAATTCAACACTGGTCATAACCCGGTAGATTTCGTTTTCCACGGAGGTTCAGGTTCTACACTTGAAGAGATTAGAGAAGCAATTGGATACGGAGTGATCAAAATGAACATTGACACGGACTTACAATTTGCTTATACAGAAGGAATCCGTGATTATATGGTTAAAAACATTGACTATTTAAAAACACAAATCGGTAACCCTGACGGTGCTGATGTTCCAAACAAAAAACACTACGACCCAAGAAAATGGGTACGTGAAAGCGAAGTGACATTCAATACAAGACTTGAACAAGCTTTTGCAGACTTGAATAACGTAAATACACTATAAATTTTAGATGGCTGACTTTAGATTTCAGATTTCTCGGAATCTAAAATCTAAAGTCTAAAGTCTAAGATCTAAAATCAGAAAAAAAATGGCTTGGTTTAAAAGACAGGAAAAAGGGATTACGACTGCTACAGAAGATAAGATGGACGTTCCGAAAGGATTGTGGTACAAATCTCCTACCGGAAAAATTATTGATGCTGACGAATTAGCAAGAAACTTATTTGTTAGCCCAGAAGATGATTTCCACGTTAGAATTGGAAGCGCAACCTATTTTGAGATTTTATTCGACAACAATGAATTTGTTGAATTAGACAAAAACATGACCTCTAAAGATCCTTTGCATTTTGTGGACACAAAAAAATATGCAGAAAGATTAAAAGATGTAATGGAAAAAACTCACCTTAAAGACGCTGTGCGTACCGGAGTGGGAAAATCTAAAGGAAAAGACCTTGTAATCTGCTGTATGGATTTCGCCTTTATTGGTGGATCTATGGGAGCTGTTGTAGGTGAAAAAATCGCAAGAGGAATTGATCACGCGATCAAAAACAAAATGCCTTTCGTGATGATTTCAAAATCAGGAGGAGCTCGTATGATGGAAGCAGCTTATTCGTTAATGCAATTAGCAAAAACATCTGTAAAATTAGCGCAGCTTGCAGAAGCCGGATTACCTTACATCTCTTTATGTACAGATCCAACCACTGGAGGAACTACCGCTTCTTACGCCATGTTAGGAGATATCAATATTTCTGAGCCGGGTGCTTTGATTGGTTTCGCAGGTCCTCGTGTGGTACGTGATACTACAGGAAAAGATTTACCGGAAGGTTTTCAAACTGCTGAATTTCTTTTAGAGCACGGTTTCCTTGACTTTATCTCGCCTAGAAAAGATTTAAAAGACAAAATCAATTTGTATATCGATTTGATTCAAAATAACGAAATTAGATAGTTTTAAAACTTCTAAAACCAAAATCCCAAGATTTGCTTCTTGGGATTTTTTTATATCTTTATTTTAAATCTACCTCATAATGAATAAATTTTTTGTTGTTTTTTTAATCTGCTTTCTATTATCAAACTGCAATAAAGCAGGAAATAAAAATGGAAACACGCCTTATATAATCTCTCAAAAAACACATATTATTAATGGTGACACCGTATTGTCCCCTCCACCAATTCCCGGATGGCTCGTTTATGGATCAGACACATTTATCATCAACTCTGATTCTACTGCATATTATTTTCAAAATAATGAAATAGGATTTATATGCGGGACACCAAACGCAGATACAATTCCACATTTCAGCGATTTACATCCAAGAGACCTAATAACTGTCTCAAACAAAAACATCTATGACTTCATAAAACTAAATTATAGCAATGATTTTCGAAACGGAACTTTTATTGCATCACAATCTGACACTTTAAATTCTAAAATGTTTTTCGATTTATACAAATCATTAAACTTTTTTAAAAGGAATCGCGACTTTATTGCCATTAGAAGAACAACACAAGAAGAAGATACCGTCCTAAAATATAAGAAGAACAATAATCACTATGATCCCGAAGACATCAAATGGGATCAAAATAGAATCACATTCCCATTTATAAAACCAAAACTGAATCATTCGAACTAGAGCTAATAAGCAGGATTTTCTTTTTTCAATTGATGATTAGCTGGAAAAATACAGCGCCTAAATTATTCGGCTAAAGCCTTTTTCTCTCCATTTATCTATACCTCCAGCTAAAGCTGGAGGCTATTGAAAAAATCAATTTTTACACAAAACCTTGCGAACTTTGCGCTAAAAACAAAAAAACCTTTGCGAACTTTGCGGTTAAGTTTTTTAACCGCAAAGTTCGCAAAGGTTTACGCAAAGAGCGCAAAGATCAGAAACCTTTGTACCTTTGTACCTTTGTACCTCTGAACCTTTGCACCTCTGAACCTCTAAAAACCTACTTCAAAGAAGCCATATCAATCACAAAACGATATTTGACATCACTTTTATTCATACGATCGTAAGCTTCATTTATATAGTCCATGTCTATTATTTCCACATCCGAAGTAATGTTGTGTTCGGCGCAATAGTCGAGCATTTCCTGAGTTTCTCTTATCCCTCCGATTAAACTTCCGATGATACTTCTTCTTTTCATGATTAAAGTAAAAACAGGGATTTCTGCAGGTGCCGGTGGAGCTCCCACAACAATCATGGTTCCGTTTGTTTTTAACAGATTCAGATAAGCATTATGATCGTGTTTGGCCGAAACGGTGTTCAGAATAAAATCGAAACTGTTTGCTAATGAATCCATTGTTTCAGGATTTGAAGTTAGAGCGAAATGATGTGCTCCCAATTTTTTGGCATCAGCTTCTTTAGAAGGAGAATGGCTTAACATGGTAACTTCTGCACCAAAAGAAACGGCAAATTTTACTGCCATATGCCCTAAACCACCCAGACCAAGAACTCCTACTTTATGCCCTTTACCTACTTTCAAATAACGCAACGGAGAATAAGTCGTAATTCCGGCACATAATAAAGGCGCTACTCCTTTTAAATCTAATTTTTCTGAAACATGAAGTGTATAATTTTCATCAACAATAATACTGCTCGAGTAACCGCCTCTTGTCGGGATGTCTGTACCTCTTTCTACGCTGTTATAGGTTCCTGTCATTCCTTCATCGCAAAACTGCTCCTCACCTGACTGACAACTCGGACAGGTTCTGCAGGAATCTACAAAACAACCGATTCCGGCTAGTTCTCCTATTTTAAATTTAGAAACTCCACTTCCAACAGCAACAATTCTGCCGACTATTTCGTGCCCCGGAACCAATGGATAATTTATAGGCCCCCAATCTCCTTTTACGGTGTGAATATCAGAATGGCAAACACCACTATACAAAATTTCAATCTGAACCTGATGAGCACCAACTTCTTTTCTTTCAAACGTATAGGGTTTTAACGGATTTACAGCATCGTACGCTGCATAAGCTTTTACTGGTATCATTTTATCCTATTTTTAATTAAGCTATTAAAATTACAATAAAATAGCACACCAAAATAAATTTTGAAGCCGCAAAAGATGAAATTTTAGTTTCTAAGCTAATTCAAGTTGCTAGATGTGAGATATGGGTTGTGAGATGTGAGATGTGAGACGTGAGTAGTGAGCTTGATCAATTTTGTTCATAATAGACAATGTTTATGAATAAACACGATATCACAAGTAGAAATAAATAAATAAATTAAACAAACCGTAACACTTTTCAGACTTACATTTTACATGTTACATGTTACATGTTACAACTCACAACTCACATCTCACAACTGACTTTAATTACATCCCCGTTCTGATAGCCTCTACAGGATCTAGTTTTGATGCTGAAATCGCAGGTAGGATTCCCGCAATTAACCCGACGATGATCGACAACCCGGATCCAATTATAATATTGGCAAAACTTAAGACAAATTCAAAATTCAGCAAGCTAGTTAACAGAAGAGATAAAAGCCAGACAATCGCAATTCCGATAATTCCACCTATCAGACAAAGAATAATAGCTTCAAACAAAAACTGAAACAAAATAAACCTGTTCTTTGCCCCCAGCGATTTTTGAATCCCGATTAAATTAGTTCGCTCTTTTACAGAAACAAACATAATATTTGCCACGCCAAATCCCCCAACTAAAAAAGAAAAGAAACTTATACAAATTCCTCCTACTCGTAAAGTCCCCAAAATACCATCGATAAGATCGGTAAAACCGGAAAGTACGTTAACAAAAAAATTGTCTATTTCTCCTGCTTTCATTCCGCGGATCGCTCTTATTTTCTGAGCTACTTCGGCTTTGTAAGCGTCCATGTCTACTCCTTTTACAGGTTTTAAAACAATTACCGGCGTCATGGAGTCGCTGTCGCCGTACCTGCGACGTAAAAAATTTGCCGGTAAATAAACAGAGGTATCATTACTGTCTCCAAAAAAACCGGCTCCCTGCTTCTGTATAACTCCAATAACGGTAAAACGCTGTCCGTACAGGCGAATACTTTTTCCGATCGGATCACTGGTTCCAAAAAGACCATCCGCAATCTCATATCCCAAAACAATAACCGGAGTACCTGAATTCGATTCCGATTCGTTATAAAATCTTCCTCTATCAAAACTTAATCCGTCAACATTTACCATTTCAAATGAGGACGGGATAATATTTACATCGGCAACGGTTTTAGAATCGTACTTCAGACTTTCATGATTTACAAAAAGTTGGTAGCCCACCTGATCGGTATTGGTAAGAGAATTTTTCAAAGCAATATACTCATCGTACTTCACGTTTGGAAATTGCTCTCTTTTCCATTGTGGAATTTCAGAGGGTCCGAAGCAATATTTCATCAGGTAAATGGTGTTTTTATCTAAACTACTCAAATCCTTAGAAATTTTCCTGTCCAGCGAATCAACAGCGGCAAGTACGGCAATAATAGAAAAGATACCAATGGTAACCCCAAGCAATGACAACAACGTACGCAATTTATTATTCCGCAAAGCATTTGTGGCAAAGCCCAAACTTTCTTTTAACAACCGTAGATAAACCAGCATATATGTGTATTTTTCTTTAAAGTAAAATTCAAAAAATTAAAATCAAAAACCTAATAAAAGTTAACTTACTCATCAGTAGATTTATTTAGCATAATGTTACATTAATTTTCTTTAAAATAATATATAAAAAAACTACTTTTGCAGTCTGAAAATCATAACTACACAATGAGCACAACTAAAACAATACAATCAGCATTAATTTCTGTTTTTTCTAAAGACGGACTGGAACCAATCGTTAGAAAATTACACGAGCAAAATGTAACTCTTTATTCAACCGGAGGAACTGAAGATTTTATTAAAAATTTAGGTATTCCTGTGGTTCCTGTTGAAGATATTACTTCTTTCCCTGAAATTCTTGGTGGCAGAGTAAAAACATTACATCCGAAAATTTTTGGCGGAATCCTGAATCGTCAGGATAACGAAAGTGATGTTCAACAAATGAAAGAATTTGATATTCCTCAGATTGATTTAGTTATTGTTGATTTATACCCTTTTGAAAAAACAGTTGCTTCAGGCGCAAGTGAACAGGATATTATTGAAAAAATTGATATTGGCGGAATTTCATTAATCCGTGCCGGTGCCAAAAACTTCAAAGACACTGTTATTGTAGCTTCGGTAAATGAATATAGTTTGCTTTTGGAATTGATCACAGAACAAAACGGAGCAACAACTCTTGAGAACAGAAGATTGCTTGCTACTAAAGCTTTCCATGTTTCTTCTCACTACGATGGTGCTATCTTTAATTATTTCAACACAGACGAAACAATCTATAAAGAAAGTATTGCAGACGGACAAGTTTTAAGATATGGAGAAAATCCACACCAAAAAGGATTCTTTTTTGGAGATTTCGATGCAATGTTTAAAAAAGTTCACGGAAAAGAGTTATCTTACAACAACTTACTTGACGTAGATGCTGCCGTAAACTTAATCAATGAGTTTAAAACTGACGGACCAACATTCGCCATCTTAAAACATAATAATGCTTGCGGTTTAGCTTCAAGAAAAACAATTAGCGAAGCTTATTTAGCAGCTTTGGCTTGTGATCCGACTTCTGCATTTGGAGGCGTACTGATTGCAAACACCAAAATTGATTTGGCTACAGCCGAAGAAATCAACAAATTATTCTGTGAAGTGGTGATTGCTCCTGAATATGATGCTGAAGCTGTTGTAGTTTTACAAGAAAAGAAAAACAGAATTATATTGGTTCAAAATGAAGTTGAATTACCTTCAAGACAAGTAAGAACATGTCTTAATGGTTTGTTAATTCAGGACAGAAACAATATTACAGATACTAAAGAGCATTTAAAAACCGTTACTACTACAGAGCCAACCGCTCAGGAAGTAGAAGATTTGATATTTGCTTCAAAAATTTGCAAAAACACGAAATCAAACACGATTGTTTTTGCTAAAAACGGAACATTAATTTCGTCCGGAACAGGTCAGACTTCAAGAGTTGATGCTTTAATGCAGGCTGTTGATAAGGCTAAAGCTTTCGGATTTGATCTAACAGGAGCTTCAATGGCGAGCGATGCATTTTTCCCATTTCCGGATTGTGTAGAATTAGCCAAAAAAGCAGGAATAACTGCTGTAATTCAGCCAGGAGGATCAATAAAAGACGAATTAAGCATAAATTATTGCAACGAAAACAATCTTGCAATGGTATTTACAGGAACACGTCATTTTAAACATTAATTTGTTTAACTTTGTGCGATAATTAATTATAACTTTTTAAACCCCTAAAAAACTTATGGGATTTTTTGATTTCATGACCGAGGATATTGCGATAGACCTTGGTACCGCAAACACTTTAATCATACATAATGATAAAGTTGTTATTGATAGTCCATCAATCGTTGCACGTGATAGAATATCAGGCAAAATCATTGCTGTTGGTAAGGAAGCCAACATGATGCAAGGTAAAACACATGAAAACATCAAGACCATAAGGCCCTTGAAAGATGGTGTAATTGCAGATTTTGATGCCTCAGAAAAAATGATCAATATGTTCATTAAAAGTATTCCGGCATTAAAAAAGAGAATGTTTACTCCGGCTTTAAGAATGGTGGTTTGTATTCCGTCAGGAATTACAGAGGTTGAAATGCGTGCTGTAAAAGAATCTTGTGAAAGAGTAAATGGTAAAGAAGTATATTTGATTCACGAACCAATGGCTGCGGCAATTGGTATTGGTATCGATATCATGCAACCAAAAGGAAACATGATTGTTGATATCGGTGGTGGAACAACTGAAATTGCTGTTATCGCATTAGGCGGAATTGTATGTGACAAATCTGTAAAAATTGCAGGTGACGTTTTTACAAATGATATCGTTTATTATATGCGTACACAACACAACCTTTTTGTTGGAGAAAGTACTGCTGAGAAAATAAAAATACAAATCGGAGCTGCTATCGAAGATCTTGAAAGTCCTCCTGAGGATATGTCTGTTCAAGGTAGAGATTTGCTTACCGGTAAACCAAAACAAGTAGACGTTTCTTACCGTGAAATTGCTAAAGCATTAGACAAATCGATTCAACGTATTGAAGATGCTGTAATGGAAACTTTATCGCAAACTCCTCCTGAATTAGCAGCAGATATCTACAATACCGGTATTTATTTAGCGGGTGGTGGATCTATGTTAAGAGGTCTTGACAAACGTATTTCTCAAAAAACAGATTTACCGGTTTATATCGCTGAAGATCCGTTAAGAGCTGTTGTTCGCGGAACAGGAATGGCACTTAAAAACATTACAAAGTTCAAAAGCATCTTAATAAAATAAGATCCGAAATAACAATCATTATCTTTTTATTAGAGTCAGATACAACTTCTGACTCTAGTAAAACTCGAACCAAAAAGCATATCCTGAAACAAAATAACCAAACAAGAAATGCAGCAAATTTTTAATTTCATTTTAAGAAACAGTAATCGATTGCTGTTTTTGCTGCTTTTAGGCATTTCGTTGGCCCTCACAATTCAATCTCATTCCTATCACCGAAGCAGAGTAATCAGTTCAGCTAATTTTTTAAGCGGAGGCGTTTATGAAAGAATAAATCGCATCAACGAATATTTGAATTTGAAAACCGAAAACGACGAACTGGTACTTGAAAATGCAAGATTAAAAAGTCTTTTATTCAACAAAGAAGACACCACCAAAATACCTTTAAAAGATACCATCAAAGGGGTAAAACCTGCTGACATCATTGTTTCAAAAGTAATTCACAATTCCTATAGTACACACGAAAACTATATCACCTTAAACTCCGGAGCAAGCGACGGCGTTAAACAAGATATGGGAGTCATTAATAGTCTTGGAATTATTGGTGTGGTAGACAATACCTCCAACAGATACTCGACCGTGGTTAGTATTTTGAATATGAAATCACAAATTAATGCGAAAATCAAAAAATCAAATCACTTTGGCTCTTTAACATGGGATGGTAAAAGCACCGGTTTTGTTCAGCTGGAAGATGTTCCGAGATTAGCTTCGATCAGAAAAGGAGACACTATTGTTACCGGCGGACAATCTGTGATTTTTCCGGAAGGAATCAATATTGGTACAGTTGACAAAATTTACGTCAAAAACAAAACCAGTTTTTATGTCATAAACGTAAAACTGTTTAATGATATGACCAATCTTGGACATGTTTATATTATTAAAAGTAAAGACAGAGAAGAACTTATTAATTTAGAAAAAAAAGAGAAAGATGAATAGCGCGTTGTTACTCAATATTTTTCGATTTATTATATTACTGGCCATTCAGGTTGTTATTTTCAACAACATGAATTTCCTGGGATACATAAGTCCTTTTCCGTATATTTTATTTATAATCCTTTATCCAGTAAACAGCAACAAATCAGGTTTGATCATTTCAAGTTTTTTACTTGGTCTGATCATGGACATGTTTTGTAATTCGGGTGGAATTCATGCGACTGCCTCTGTTATACTAGCGTATTACAGGCCTTATATTTTCAAATTTTCATTTGGATTGAGTTATGAATATCAAACCATAAAACTAAACGAGTCCCTGACTCCTGAAAGGTTCTCCTTTATACTGTTATCGGTTATTTTACATCATATTATACTTTTTACCCTTGAAGCTTTTCAATTTAAATTTATCTGGGACATTTTACTCCGAACTTTGTTTAGCTCCATATTCACCATTATCATTTCAGTCATCATAATATATCTTATTAAGCCCAATAAACGATGAGAAAAGTTCTGCTGCCCTCTTTAATTATTATTGCAGCATCTTTGCTAGTGATCAGGATATTTTATTTGCAAATTATAGATGATTCTTTCAAACTAAAATCAGAAAATAATGCGATAAAAAAAGTATACGACTATCCCGAAAGAGGATACATATACGATCGATATGGCAAATTATTAGTAGCCAACCAGGCCTCTTATGACATCATGGTTATTCCACGCGAAATCAAAGAAAACATTAATGTTAATGAACTTTGTACGCTACTGAATATCACCAAAGAAGACTACGAAAAAAAAATCGCAAAGGCCAAAGTGTACAGTCCGCGATTGCCTTCTGTATTCTTACCACAATTAAACAAATCCGAATTTGCTGCTTTTCAGGAGAAAATCAGAAAATTTGAAGGTTTCTATTTCCAGAAAAGATCACTTAGAGATTACGAAGTAGATTACGGAGCCAACATCTTCGGTTTTATCACACAGGTAAACGAAAGATTAATTGCTAAAAATCCGTATTACAACAGTGGAGATTTAATTGGAAAACAAGGAGTTGAAGAAAGCTATGAAGAAATTTTACGCGGAATAAAAGGGGTAAAATACATTCAAAAAGACAAATACAACAGAGAAATTGGCTCTTATAAAGACGGAAAATACGATACTATCGCAGTAGCCGGAGAAGATATCAATTTAACGATTGATGCCGAATTGCAGAAATACGGTGAAGAATTAATGATCAACAAAAGAGGAGGAATTGTTGCGCTTGAACCTAAAACAGGGGAGATTTTAGCATTAGTTACTGCTCCCTCTTATGATCCGGGTATTTTGGTCGGAAGACAAAGATCTAAAAACTACACTCTTTTGTATCATGATTCTATCGCAAAACCATTGTACGACAGAGGACTTCTGGCAGAATATCCTCCGGGTTCCCCTTTTAAAATCTTAACGGGACTGGTTGCTTTACAGGAGGGCGTTGTCAACGAGCAAACTACTTTTATGTGCCATCACGGTTTTAGTTATGGTAGAGGTCGTTTTATGAAATGTCACGGTTTTGGTCCGCACCAATTGCACAACGGAATTTACAATTCTTGTAATACCTATTTTGCGCAGTCTTATATGTTAACAATTAACAAATACAAAAACCCGGGGCAAGCTGTTGACATTTGGAGTAATCACGTAAAAAGTTTTGGATTAGGTCAGTTTATGGGCTACGATTTGCCTACCGGTAAAAAAGGAAACATCCCAACTTCTAAAACCTACAAAAGAATATACCCAAATGGCGGATGGAGAAGCACAACAATTGTTTCGAACTCTATTGGTCAGGGTGAGGTTTTAATGACCCCAATTCAGCTGGCAAATATGATGGCAACGGTTGCCAATCAAGGCTATTATTACACGCCTCATATCATTAAAAAAATTGAAGGAAAAAAAATAGACGCCAAGTTTACAACCAGACACGAGACTACGATAGATAAAAAATATTTCCCTCCCGTGATCAGCGGTTTGTTTGACGTGTACAACAAAGGAACTGCCTACTCGCTAAGAGTGGAAGGAATTGACATTTGCGGAAAAACCGGTACAGCGGAAAACTTTGCTAAAATCAACGGAAAAAGAACACAGCTTAAAGATCACTCGATTTTTGTTGCTTTTGCACCTAAAGACAATCCGAAAATTGCCATTGCGATCATGATTGAAAACGGAGGTTTTGGAGCAACAGTAGCAGGGCCTATTGCCAGTTTGATGATAGAAAAGTACTTAAGACGAAAAATCACTTCAAGAAATGATTTAGAGGTTCGTGTTTTAAATAAAAGCCTGATAAGCGAATATGCAAAATTAGGAGGAATAAACGAAGCAGCCGCAATAGAATCTACTCCTAAAGATTCTATTTTGAAAGCTAAGATAATCACCCCAAAGAAGGTAACTCCGAAAACAGAGATTAAAAAAACAACAGTAGACACAACAAAAAAGAATTAACAAAGATTATTTCAAATGAAAAATCAAAGTGTAAAAAATAATATTGACTGGATAAGCGTGGTCATCTATATTATCTTGGTAATATTGGGATGGCTGAACATCTATTCTTCCTCCTTATTATCTACTGATGGCACTTACGAAAAGCAATTAATATTTATTGCCTGTACAGTACCTTTAATATTTGTTGTTCTTTTTGTAGATGGTAAATTCTACGAGAAATATGCTACAATTATTTTCGGTGTTGCTTTATTATCATTAGCCGGATTATTTCTTTTTGGAAAAACAATCGCGGGTCAGAGATGTTGGTATGCTATTGGTAGTTTTACCATACAACCTTCTGAATTTGCAAAAGCAGCAACATCTTTAGCGTTAGCAAAATACTTAAGTGACAGCCAAATAAATTTAAAAGAAACAAACAGACAGATTCAGGCTTTGGCCATTGTTTTCCTGCCTGTACTTTTGATCCTGCCACAACCCGATCCGGGAAGTGCCCTGATATACAGTATTTTTATTGTTGTTTTATTTAGAGAAGGCTTACCTTCATGGTACGTATGGACAGGCTTTCTGGCAATATTATTATTTGTCCTAACGCTCGTTTTGGAACCTTATATCGTTATATTAATTTCATTAGGCGTTTTAGTCATAATTCATTTTAAAGGCCGCGTTGTAGACCGAAACCTTCTTTTAAGCGGAATCTTACTGGCTATTGTATCTTGTTTCGTTTTGTCTGTTGATTACGTTTTCGATAATGTTTTCAAACAGCACCACAGAGACCGTTTTAATATCCTTTTAGGAAAAACGGTTGACATGAAAGGTGTAGGATACAACACCAATCAATCCGAAATCGCTATTGGATCGGGTGGCTGGATAGGAAAAGGCTTTTTAGAAGGAACACAAACCAAAGGCGGTTTTGTACCGGAACAACATACCGATTATATTTTCACAACAGTAGGTGAAGAATGGGGTTTTATTGGCTCAATTGTAGTCATTGGCCTTTTCGTTGGATTATTCTTAAGAGTTATTTACTTAGCCGAAAGACAAAAAACTAAATTTAGCCGTGTCTACGGATATTGTGTTGCCGGAATTTTATTTACACACTTTTTTGTAAACATTGCCATGGTAGCCGGAATTTTCCCAACCATTGGAGTCCCTCTGCCCTTCTTTTCTTACGGAGGCTCCGGACTTTGGGGATTCACTATTTTGTTGTTTATATTCTTAAAAATGGATGCGAATAAGGTTAATGAATGGTAGGATTAAATTCCAAATTTTGAAATTCCAAATTCCAAATGTCACCCTGAGGGAAGCCGAAGGGCAAACTCCAAATTTGAAAACTGCTTTGCACTTTTCTTAATGCCTAGATTCAGGCTCTAAATCTTGGTTTTGCACAAAAATCCCATCCTGAACGAAGTAGAAGGCCTTCAACTTCGCTCAGACGGACAATTGCAATTTCAATACGATTTAAAGGATAATTAAATACTGTTTTATCTTAGTGCCCCTATGTTTATAGTGAAATTTTTTCACGCAGATTTAGCAGATTAAGCTGATATTTTTGTTTTGTTATTTCGATAAAAATAATCTGAATAATCTGCTAAATCTGCGTGAAAAAGACTTTTCTTTGCGTAATCCTTTGCGCCCGTTGCGGTTAAAAAACACAAAAATACTAAGTTCTCTTACTCACCGCTCACTTCAACCGCAAGCAGCGCAAAGAAGTAATCCAAAAGAAACTTACCTCAATTATCTGATTTAGCTCTGGAAGTTTAAAAAACCTAAAAGATATATACAAAAAAAAGCCCGAAGTTAAACTTCAGGCTCTTTATAGTATTTAGACATTCTCACTTGGTCTTTTCTTTAAAAGTTTCAGTAAGACCGGAAATGTAGAAATGATAATGATTATAATGATTATATATTCAATATGATGTTTTAAATCTATTCCCTCTTTTAAGAAGACACCATATAAATAATGTCCTGAAAAGATTAGAATAAATGACCAAAGAAACGAGCTCAATATGTTAAAAAACATAAATTTCTTTTTATCCATAGAAACTATCCCGGCAATAATTGGGGCAAAAGTTCTAAAGATTGGAAGAAAACGAGCGTAGATAATAGCTTTACCTCCGTATTTCTCAAAAAAGTCTTTTGACTGTAACAAATATTTCTTTTTAAACCAGAATGAATCTTCTTTTTTAAATAAGTAATATCCGCTTTTGGCTCCAAACCAATAGCCTGTCATATTCCCTAAGACTCCCATTATGGCAACCAAAAGAGCAAGTAAAAATACATTTAAAAAGTCTCCTGGTATGTAAACAACATTTTGAACCAAATCACGACTATAGATACCTGCCAAAAAAAGTAAACTATCTCCAGGCAGAAAAAAACCTGCAAAAAGTCCTGTTTCAGCGAATACTATAAACAGAACAATATATAACCCAATTTGAACCCCTCCGATACTTAATGTAATATAAAACTCAGGGTTAATTAATTGAGTCCAGTCAAAATTATTCATAAATGCGTTTAGTTATATTATAAGTCCGTGAAAGTAGCAATAATTTACTTCAACCACAATAAAATGCGGTATTTTAAAGATTAATTAACGATTCTGAGAGAACCCGGGTTTGTCTCCGGGCTCTTGTTAATTACTGTCTTTCGTACTTGCAACAGCTATGCAAATTATCATAATCCTCCTGAGTCGCTTTTTCCTCTTTGGTATCGTGCCCTACTTTAGCAATGGCCTTATTTAAATCTGCCGGAGAAGACTTCTCTTCATTCAAGATTACAGTAAGTTGATGAGAACTAATATCCCAGGAAGCCGTTTTTACTCCCGGCACTCCAAAAGCTGCTTTTTCAATGCGTTTTTTGCATTGCTCGCAAGTACCATTTACTTCTGTAGTGTATTTTAAATTCTTATTCTTTTTAGTTTGTGCCTGAGCAGAAAATCCAAAAAAAGTTACCAGTGCAATTAAAATCAAGTGTTTCATTTTATTTAGTATTAAAGTTTTTAAATTTATTTGTTTTATTAAATCGTTGAGCGTAATTACTTCGTTTTCAAAACTATGTTCCTATGTGTTAAAAACATCCACCCAAATAGGGCATTTTATTTTATCTTAAATCGCAATCCCGCGTAAAACATCTGTCCAAAAATTGGAGCATACGCTATCGATGCATCAAAGTTAGGACCAAAAGGATCATCTGCGCCTAAAATTGCCTTTTCCTGTTTGTAATTTCCAATGTTTTCTCCTCCCAGATAAACCTCAAACACAGGAGAAAAAACACGTGTTACCTGAACATTCATAACCGCATACGAAGGCGAAAAGTCAGAAAACTGATCTGCCGCCGGATTAGTGGCCGTATAAGGTAATTGTTGTTTTCCTGACCAGTTAAAAGTATAATCAAACTTCCATTGTTTGCCCTTATTCAAACTAGTCTCATATTCCAGATTCCCTAAAAAACGATGTTTTGCCTGTAACGGACGCTGAAATGTTCCTCTCAAATAATCGGTTTGGATATCATAATATTTATAAGCCGTTCTCAGGTTTAAATGATGAATCAACTCCAAATTAAACTCCACCTGCAAACTATTGGCAAACGAATTTCCTTTTAAATTATAAAACAAAACCTCCTGAGGACTTTGCATTACATCTACAACAGCCTGCTTTTGAAAATCGGTACGGTAGAAGTCAAAACCTGCTTCGGCATTTTTATTAAACAGCCTGAACTTCTGAGAAAAACTCAGCCCGTAATTCCAGGCAATTTCTGGATTTAATCCATAAATTTTTCCAGCGTTATCTAAAATAGAAAAAGTTCTCGAGCTCGCAAAAAGCTGTTGGTTTTCGGCAAAAATATTAGCCGAACGCTTCCCGCGTCCTGCCGAAAAACGAAGCACTCCAAACTCCCAAGGGTTGTATCGCAAATGCAAACGTGGCGTTACAAAAACCCCGAGTCTGTTATGATTATCAACTCTTCCTCCTAAAATCAGACTAAAATTATCTGTATTGTCGTAGGTATATTCAAAAAATGCTCCAACCGAATTATCTATTCTGCTGTAATCATTCACATTTACAAACTCCTGATATCGATCGTATGAAAAATTCAAACCGGTTGTAAACTTGTGCATCGTATTATTGATAATCGAATTGAAAATCAAATTTGAATAATAACTGCTTTGTTTGATGTTGTATTGATTCAGTCCAAAATAAGATTCCTGATTATGACTGTTGAAAGCATTCTGAAAACCGATACTCTGAAACGGCATATCCGGAAAAACATATCCGATTTTTGACGAAACATCAAAACGTTCAGTGTTGATTTCCGAGCCCCAATAATTCTTTGTCCCCCTGTCTCTGTCTGCATCAAAATCAACTTCTCCGGTTTGTTTTTTATCATTCATATATCTGAAATTGATAAAACTTACCAAACCACTTTCGGCATCATAATACTGATAGCGATTCAGAACATTGATCTGTTTTCCCAGCGGATTGTCAAGAAAACCGTCATTATTCATATCATTTTTTGCGACGCGGGCATTTCCATGAAGAAAAAGACTTGTTGCCCATTTATCGGACAATTTTTTATTGAAATGGGTGTTCAATTCAAAACGCGAATCAGTAGACCCGTATACGTTCAGAAAAAAAGGATCATCGCTTAAAGGTTTTAAAAGCTCCGTGTTAATTTGTCCCGAGATACTTTCGTAACCGTTAACCACACTTCCGGCGCCTTTGGTGATTTGCACACTTTCAATCCAGGTTCCGGGTGTAAATGACAGCCCATAAGCCTGAGAAGCCCCGCGTACTGACGGAATATTTTCTTCCGTAATCATCAAATACGGACTTGTCAGACCCAGCATTTTTATTTGTTTCGTTCCCGTTAAAGCATCCGAAAAATTGACATCGATAGACGGATTTGTTTCAAAACTCTCGGCAAGATTACAACAGGCCGCTTTTAATAATTCTTTACTTGTAATAACAGATGTATTGGCTGTAACGGTATAGGATTTTTTAATTCCTTTTTGCTTTTTTGTAATCTTTACTTCCTGTAAATCTTCCTGTGAAAAAACAGAAACAGAAAGCAGCGATACCACAAAAAGCAGTATATTCTTTTGCATAAAATTTATTTTAATGTGAAATAGAAAACTGCTATTTAATGCTTCCCCCCAAAAAAAAGAGAAACCACTAAACAACAAAACACAAGCTAGAAGCTTGATTCTAACACATTAAAATCAGGAGTAAAAAATATACTGATTGTATAATTTAAATAAAGGAGGCGCATTCGCATCAGCATAATACGAAGTGATTTGATTCTTTTTAGAACCGGAAACAGAAAGAAAAGCAATTGGTTTAAATTCTTCTATTGCAGCAGGGAAAGCAAACTGAAAAAAGAACATCTTAAAGGTAGCATCATCTGATTTTTTTTCAAAATGCACTACTTTATCTTTGCAGCAGGATGCCTTTTTTTCTGAAATCCCGCAACAATTCTTTTCCGGAGCAACAGAAGTCGCTGTATTTAAAGAAACCGAAGCAATCTTGCCTCCGCAATAATGCACATCGAAGGCAAACCCGATGTTGGAAACCAACAATAGGAAAGCCAAAAATAAGCCGGTGCATTTCTTAATAATCATGCTGCAAAATTATCTAAAAGACTTTAAAAAAACGAATAATCTATTACTTTTTCAGGTTTTGCATCTGATAATAAAACGCCGGAATAAAAAGCAATACGAAGATCGGCTGAATAATAAACCTTCTGACGTAAAAAAGCAGCCACCCTGCATCAGGAAAATAGGCAACAATTACAAAAAACATCCCAAAAAGAAACAGCAGGAAACAGCTGTATAAAAATGCGCTGAACTTAAGGATTTCTTTATCCTGAAACAGTACATAAATAAGGATCAGAGACAAACCGGAATTTAAAAAGTACCGAAACAAAAGTCCGCAAAAAAGCTTAAAAGTATCAACTTCAGGAAAAGGGGAACTTTTGAAATCAGAACTGAAATAATCCAAAAAAGGATCATAAAACAGTGTATTTTCAAAACCTCTTATCAAACCAAAACACACTATGATGAAAATTGAAAACAGGATTTTAACTTTATGATCTTTTATTTTACTTAGCATATTTTGAAAATTTATTCACCCAGAAAACCCATAAGCTAAAAACCAATCCATAAATTACCAGCGGAAACAAAACACCATGAAGTATATGCTCTTTTTCAGGAAAACGAAATAACAAAACCGTTAATAATGCAATTCGAATCACATTGAGCACATAAATAAAGAAAACACCAAACAGAATAAAAACCAAAGTGGTTTTAAACTTTCCGGAAAATGCCATTACAAAAGAAACAAACAGAATAATCACACTTACCGCATTACATCCTTCGACAATCTTAATCGTAAACCTGTTCCGGTACCAAACCTCTAAATACGGATTTAAAGGACTTTTGAAAATCCTGCTGTCACAATTAAACAATTGCATCAACTGATCCACATGATGCCCTACGACGGCCGTTACGCCATCAACATCTGTTGTCTCAAAACTATCTAAATAAAATTTATAAACCAGTGTAAATCCGATATAAGCGGCGAAAAAAGTGCCTATAAAAATCAGAAACGGTTTAAATCGAAGGAAATATTTTTTCAAAAGAAATTTTTAACAAATTTATGTATTTTTTAAATTCAGCATTAAATACTTTTGCATAAAAATCTTGCATTATGACATTTCAGGAATTACAACCAAAAATAAGCGCTATTGTAGCTGACACAACCACTGTTAGAGACGAAAAATTACTCTCTATCTGTAAACTATTAAACGAAAACGTTGAGTATTACAACTGGGTTGGATTCTATTTCGCCAATCACGAAAACAAAACCCTTCATTTGGGTCCTTATATAGGAGCAGAAACGGACCACACAGTAATTCCTTTTGGTAAAGGAATTTGCGGTCAGGTTGCAGAAAGCAATGCTAACTTTGTGGTGCCGGACGTTGCAGCGCAGGACAATTACATCGCCTGCAGCTTTACGGTAAAGTCAGAAATTGTAGTTCCTTTATTTGTTAACGGAATAAATATAGGGCAAATTGACATTGACAGCCATGTTATTGATCCGTTTACAGCCGCTGACGAAAGGTTTTTAGAATTTGTTAATCAGGAAGTTGCAAAACTATTCTAAAAAAATAAAAGACCTAAAACCCTTATCAAGTGGTGCTTTTTCTATTAAAATATTTAATATTAAACTTTTTTAAACTTTAAATTTATTTTTTCGAAAAAAAAATGTAATTTTGCACCCGTCTTACAAGAGATGTAGGACATACATAAAAATCATTAAATAAATATTGGAATGTATTTAACTAAAGAAAAAAAAGAAGAAATCTTCGCACAACACGGTGATGCTAAAAACACTGGAAAAGCAGAAGGTCAGATTGCATTGTTCACTTACAGAATTTCACACTTAACTGAGCACTTGAAAAAAAATCGTCACGATTACAACACTGAGCGTTCGCTTGTACTTTTGGTAGGTAAAAGAAGAGCTTTGTTGGATTACTTGAAAAAGAAAGATATCAACAGATATCGTGAGATTATCAAAGTATTGAATATCAGAAAATAATCAATATAGAAAAGAGGTGCGAAAGTGCCTCTTTTTGTTTTTTACAGAAATTATTTATTACAAGCATTTTACAAGAAAAAAAGTTTGGTTTTTCATTGGGTTTTAGAAACAACAACTACACACAACAACAACTACAACACAACTAAAACCCATTGTATAACCAATAAGGAAAAAATTTATGATTCCACAATTATTTGTAGAAAAAATCGATTTAGGTGATGGCAGAAGCATCACAATCGAGACAGGGCGTTTGGCCAAACAAGCTGACGGTTCTGTAGTAGTAAGAATGGGAGATACGATGATACTTGCAACAGCAGTTTCAGCTCGTACCTCTAACCCGGGTGTTGATTTTTTACCATTAACGGTAGATTATCGCGAAAAATTTGCGGCAGCAGGTCGTTTCCCTGGAGGTTTCTTTAAAAGAGAAGCCAGACCAAGTGACAGCGAAGTATTAACAATGAGATTAGTAGACCGTGTTTTACGTCCGCTTTTCCCGGATGATTACCACGCTGAAACTCAGGTTATGATTCAGTTAATGTCTCATGACGAAACGGTTATGCCGGATGCATTAGCCGGTTTAGCTGCCTCTGCAGCCTTAGCTGTTTCAGATATTCCTTTTTACAACCTAATCTCCGAAGTACGTGTTGCACGTATCGACGGAAAACTTGTAATCAACCCAAGCAGAGAAGATTTAGCAAAATCTGACATCGATATGATGATTGGAGCTTCTATGGATTCTGTTGCGATGGTTGAAGGAGAGATGAAAGAAATTTCAGAAGCTGAAATGATCGAAGCAATTAAATTTGCTCACGAAGCGATCAAAGTTCAGATTCAGGCACAATTGCGTTTGCAAGCTGCTTTCGGTAAAAAAGAAATTCGTACTTACGAAGGTGAGAAAGAAAACGAAGAAATCTATAAAAAAGTAAAAGCGGCTGCTTACGATAAAATCTACGCTATTGCAAAAGTTGGTTCGGCTAAACACGAAAGAGGAGCTGCATTTGCTGAAGTAAAAGAAGAAGTAAAAGCTTTATTTACCGAAGAAGAATTAGCTGCTGACGGAGATTTAGTTTCTAAATATTTCTACAAAACAAACAAAGAAGCTGTTCGTAATGTAGTATTAGAATTAGGTGTACGTTTAGATGGTAGAAAAACAACTGATATCAGACCAATCTGGTGTGAAACAGATTATTTACCAAGAGTTCACGGTTCATCTTTATTTACTCGTGGAGAAACTCAAGCTTTGGCGACAGTAACTTTGGGAACTTCAAGAGAAGCCAACCAAATCGATTCTCCTTCCGAGCAAGGTGAAGAGAAATTCTACCTACACTATAACTTCCCTCCTTTCTCTACCGGTGAAGCAAAACCACTAAGAGGAACTTCAAGAAGAGAAGTTGGTCACGGTAACTTAGCTCAAAGAGCTTTAAAAAACATGATTCCTGTAGATTGTCCTTATACAATTCGTGTTGTTTCTGAAGTTTTAGAATCTAACGGTTCTTCTTCTATGGCAACTGTATGTGCCGGAACAATGGCGCTTATGGATGCCGGAGTTCAAATGGTAAAACCGGTTTCCGGAATTGCTATGGGATTAATTACTGACGGTGAGAAATTTGCTGTATTGTCTGATATTTTAGGTGATGAAGATCACTTAGGAGATATGGACTTTAAAGTAACCGGTACTGCTGATGGTATCACTGCTTGTCAAATGGACATCAAAATTGATGGTTTACGTTATGACATTATGGAGCAAGCATTAAATCAGGCTCGTGACGGTCGTTTGCATATTTTAGGAAAATTAACTGAAACTATTGCTACTCCAAGAGCTGATGTAAAAGCATACGCACCAAAAATCATTACCAGAACTATTCCTGGAAACTTCATTGGAGCATTAATCGGACCTGGTGGAAAAGTAATTCAGGAATTACAGAAAGCTACCGGAACCACTATTGTGATCAACGAAGTAGATGAGCAAGGTGTTATCGAAATCTTAGGTACAGATCCTGCCGGAATTGAAGCAGTATTGGCAAAAATTGCTTCTATTACTTTCAAACCGCAATTAGGAGAAGCTTACGAAGTAAAAGTAATCAAAATGCTTGATTTTGGAGCAGTTGTAGAATATGTTGCCGCGCCAGGAAACGAAGTATTACTTCACGTATCTGAATTGGCTTGGGAACGTACCGAAAACGTTGCTGACGTAGTTAAAATGGGAGATACTTTCCAAGTGAAATATCTGGGAGTTGACCCTAAAACTAAAAAAGAAAAAGTGTCTAAAAAAGCACTTGTTCCAAGACCTCCACGTGAGGAGAAAAAAGAGTAATCAGATCTTAGTTTACTAAAGGTTTATTTATAGAAGACCCCAATTCGTTTATATGGATTGGGGTTTTTACATTTTAGGAAAAATCATCTCTTCAACTAAATATTTAACCGCAAGGTGCGCAAAGGTTTACGCAAAGAGTTTGCAAGGCACTATCTGAAAAGTTTTTTTCACGCAGATTTTGCAGATTATTTTTATTAAAATTATAAAGCAAAAAAATCAGCGTAATCTGCCAAATCTGCGTGAAAACTAAAAACTAAACTCCATAACTTAATAACAATCAACTAAAGCAGGAGACAACCCATAAATCCATTTCAAAAATAGAATACTATAGTAATCAGACAAATACTCCCGTCGATTTACTATTTTAAGAACAACACGTCTTAACCCGCCAAATCACTAGGATTTTATCTCCACAAAGCCTTAAATAATTAAGTTTTTCCACGTTTTTTACCCCAAAAACATGTATTATTCCTTACATTTTAACACACTTATGTGTAATACGTAACATTTTTTTGATATATTTGAGATCATCTAATCAAATCATCAAAATCATCAATCTTTTGAAAAATTATCAAAATAAGTCTATTTTCCTTATTTTATTTGGATTATTCTTACAAATCAACACCGTACACAGTCAATCAGGCAATGCTACTTCTTTATACAGCTGGTTTGACAAAACTATTGGCAAAAGCAACTTAGACCTCTACAATGGTCCACGTTATGTAAATCTTTACAGGACTATTGACAAAAGCCATAGTTTCTATTTCTCCAACGATTACAGCAAAGGAGATGTTCACTATCAAAATCAAGATTATTATGATCTTGACCTCAAATACGATGTCAATAATGACATTTTAATTTTGAAAGCCAATGGCGGATACGACTATTTAGGCATCAGCCTGATCAAGGAGAAAACTGCCTTCTTTACGCTTTACAACAAAAAATTTATCAATATAAATTTCAACAACCCAAACTGTCCTGTTTACATGAGTGGTTACTATCAGGAACTTATTTTTTCTAAGAACAACATTCTGTACATCAAACATCACAAAACCAAGACAAGGGTTATTGACACTAAAAGAATATCCGACGGAACCAACCAGGCCAGTTCTGATGAGTTCAGAGATAAAAACGAATACATCTTAAAATACAAAGACGTCTACTACAAGATCAGTTCTAAAAGCGATATTATTAAAATTTTTCCTGATCACAAAAGTGAAATACGAAAGTACTACAACTCTAACACTCAATTAGAGGAATCAGACAAGAACCTTTTTCTTGAAAATCTGCTAAAAAGAATCAACAACCTAATGCCTAATGAAGCCAATTAAAAAAATGAGAAAAATTATACTTACCCTATTTTTATTCGCTTTTCAAATATTAGCATTTAGTCAGGAAAAAAAGAATACTATCTCAATAGAATTTAAAAATGCTGATTTGAAAACAGCAATTGAAAGTCTTGAAAAAAACACAGGCTACAAATTTTATTTTGATGAAAGCTGGATAAAATCTGATGCTTTTCTAATAAACAAGACCTACACCAACACCTCTATCGACGAGATACTTGCCGGCATTTTTGAAAAAACGAATCTTAATTATTTTATCACGGAAAAAAAAATAATTCTAACAAAAAACAGTATCATCCACAGTACATTACCTGATAATTATTTTGAACCTGCAGTAGCCGCTTCAACAGTTATTGCGGCAAACAAGAGCGCAACAAAACCTTTGTTTCATCAACAAGTCGAAACAAAAAAACGAAACACTACTGTTAACGGCATCGTTTACATCGGAAAAGAGAAAAAAGGCGAAGAGTTAAAATCATATACCTTATCCGGTACTATCAAAAATGAAAAAAACAAAAAACCGCTTTCTAATGTGACCATTAAAGTGCGTGATAAAGACATCAGCACAACAACAAACGACCAGGGTTTCTACAAAATCGAACTGCCTTTTGGTCTTAATTACATCCAGATAGAGTCCATCAATCATAGAAAAGATACACAACCCGTAATGATTTATGACAATGGTAGTTTAGATGTATCGCTTCACGAAAGCATCAATGAACTGGACGAGGTGGTCATCAACAAAAATGCTAACAGAAATGTAAAAACGGCTGTTGCCGGAGTCTCCACTATAGATGTCGAAGGAATAAAAAATGTTCCGTTAGTACTTGGTGAACGTGATATTTTTAGAGTTGCCACTACTTTACCCGGGATAAAAACTACCGGTGAAGGCTCTGCAGGATTCAACGTACGTGGTGGAAAAGACGATCAGAATTTAATTCTTTTAGACAATGCTGTTTTATACAATACCTCGCATTTTCTTGGTTTTTTCTCCGCTGTAAATCCATACACTACCAGCAAAGTTGATATTTACAAAGGTAGTATTCCGTCAAGATTTGGTGGAAGATTGTCTTCTGTTTTTGATATTACAACAAAAAACGGTAATGTTGAAAAATTTACAGGTGAGGCCGGACTTGGGGCTGTAACCAGTAATCTTTCGATCAGTACTCCGATAGTAAAAGACAAATCAAGTTTAATCGTTGGTATAAGAGGTACCTATTCGGAATGGATTCTGAAAAAACTGGACGATGAATCTCTGAAAAACAGTGAAGCTAAGTTCTTTGACGGAATCTTAAAATACAATCATAAAATAAGTGCCAACAATACGATCGAATCCACTTTCTATTACAGCAAAGACCGTTTTAGCATTTCTTCGGATTCTGTTTATAAATACAGTAATGCCTTAGTGTCTTTAAAATGGAATCATTCTTTCAACGCTAAAAGCAAAGCCGACTTAATTCTTACGAATAGTGAATACAAATTTAATATTGACTATGACAACGGAGGAATAAATTCGTTTGACTATGGCTACAAACTAAATGAAAGCCAGGTTATTCTGAATGGTAACTATACCCTAAACAAAAAACACGCTTTCAACTATGGGGTTTCAAGTAAACTTTACAAAGTAGATCCGGGTTATCTTAATCCGAAGAAACCGGATGAGGCAACATTGATCCCGGTAAACATTGACAACGAAAAAGCATTAGAATCGGCTGTTTATTTTTCAGACAATTACAATCTAACCGAAAAACTATTAATTACCTTAGGTTTACGCTACTCAACTTATTCGGCATTGGGAGAAGCAACCGAACGAATCTATCAAAGTAATTCTCCCGTCACTGACGATACAGTCATAGGAACACAATATTACAAGAAAAATGAAACTATTAAAACCTATAGCGGATTCGAACCCCGAATTGCCGCACGTTATTTAATAACTGACGATTTATCTGTAAAAGCCAGCTATGATAAAACTTATCAATACATTCATTTATTAACCAGCAATACTACACAATCTCCAACTGATGCCTGGAAATTATCCGATTTAAATATTGCTCCTCAAAAAGCACAGCAATTTTCATTAGGATTCTACAAAAATCTGGACGATGACAAATTAGAACTAAGCTTAGAAGGTTACTATAAAAAATCAGAAAACCTGTTAGACTATAAAGTTGGTGCCGAATTGTTATTAAACAAAAACCCTGAAACACAATTGCTTCAGGGAGAAGGAAAAGCGTACGGAGTTGAGTTATTACTTAAAAAAAATGTGGGAAAACTTAATGGTTGGCTAGGTTATACTTATGCGCGTACTTTCATTAAGTCTGACAGTCAATTTATTGACGAAAAAGTAAATAACGGTCATTACTACCCAACAAATTTTGACAAACCTCATGAAGTAAGTGCTGTACTAAATTATAAATTCACAAAAAGATACAGTTTATCTACCAATTTTGTTTACCAATCCGGAAGACCAATCACCTACCCTATTGGAAGTTACGAATACAATGGTCTGAAATATACCCTGTACAGTGACAGAAACAAGTTTAGAATTCCGGACTATTATCGATTAGATGTTGGTTTTAACATTGAAGGAAATCACAAAATTAAAAAACTATCACATAGTTTTTGGAACATCTCGATTTATAACGTCTTAGGAAGAAACAATCCGTATTCTATCTTTTTTGTTACCACAAATGGTCAGATAAAAGCCTATAAAACGTCTATCTTTTCTGTGCCGATTCCAACCATTACTTATAACATCAAATTCTAACAATCGAAACAAATGGAATTTACTAACCGACATATCAAATTTTTATATAAAACATTCGCTCTAATTCTTTTCTGTCTTTCTATAGGCAGTTGTACCGAGCAATATGTTTTTCAGACCAATACTTTTGAAAGTATCCCTGTCGTTCAGGCAATTATCACTAACGAATTAAAAAAGCAAGAAATCAAAATTACCCGATCGTATCGCCTTGAGGAATATGGCCCAACAGCTGAAAAAGGGGCAACTGTTTATATGACTGATAGCGACAACAATACCTATGAATTTGAATATGAAGATTTTTCCGATCTTTACGTTTCAAAGAATCCTTTTCAGGCAATTCCCGGGAAGTCCTATCAGCTAAACATCACCACTAATGACGGAAAGTCCTACTCGTCTGCAACCGAAACTCTGACTCCTGTTAATGAAATACAGGTCGAACCAAAAATAGAAACAGTAGACGGAGAAAAAGGAGTACAAATAGTCGTGACCAGCCACGATCCGACTGCAAAATCGCAATTTTACAGATTCGAATATGACGAAACCTATAAAATTGTCTCTCCTGATTGGATACCAAACAAGCTAAAACCGGATCCAAGCAACCCGACTACCGATTATACTTATCTGATCGTTCCCAGAGACAGCGGCGAATCAAGAGTATGTTATACCACCAAAAAATCAGATGATTTAATGTTAATCAGTAATGTGGGGCTTAGCGAAGACAAAATCAACCTGCCGATACGTTTTATAGATATTAAAAGCCCGATTCTTTACGAACGATACAGTATTATAGTACGCGAGTATGTTCAGAATTTAACTTCCTACACCTATTACAAAACATTAAAAAGCCTTTCTACTTCTGCGAGTCTTTTATCACAAATTCAACCGGGTTTTAATTACGGTAATCTAAAATGTAATGACAATCCAGATGATAAAATAATCGGGTATTTTGAAGTTTCATCGGTTTCCTCAAAAAGAATCTTTTTTACTTTCAGAGATATATTTAAAGACGATCCCTATCCTCCCTTTATTGCCGATTGCAGAAACAAAATAGAGCTGCCAAATTGCTTTAACGAAAAATTTTGCAGAGGCCCGCAAATATATTCAATAGTCACGGGAAGCGGCATGGAGTATGTTTTTTACGCCACTCCTAATAAAGGTGTAACTTATATATTTACTCCTGCACCTTGTGGAGATTGTACTAAAATTTCATCTAACATTAAACCTTTATTTTGGATAGATTAAAAAAAATAACAAGCGTAATTATGCTACTGGCAATACATACTTTTGCTATAGCACAAAATAGTTCATTGAGCAAAGATGAACCGATCAGTATTACTACTAATGAAACAATATTTGTTCATCTAAACAATACCACATTAATTGCAGGAGAAACACTGCATTGTAAATTGTATTGTACCAATCCGGCAAGTAACATCTGGAGCCAGATTAGCAAGATTGCTTATGTTGATCTTATTAATAGCGACAACCAGGTGATTTTTAGCAATAAAATTTATTTGGAGAATGGAAAAGGGCAAGGTGATTTTTTCATCCCGTCAACAATTGAAACGGGCAACTACAAACTTATAGCCTACACAAAATGGATGTTAAACAAAAAGAATTTCAAAACTTTCAAAACAGACCTTTTACTCATAAATCCTTATTTGGTAAGCAACAAAACTAATGCCGGTAAAGATTCGAACGCTGCAAACAAAGAGGCAAAAACAACCGGAAATGAATCTGTTACTGAAAATCCAACAAAAGACAAAACCTTTGCCATAGAACTGGACAAAAATACGTTTAATGAAAGAGAACAAGTTGCATTAAAAATAAAATCATTAACTCCCGGAACAAACAAAGGAAGCTTTTCTCTCTCTGTAAAGAAAATGGACAACTTGCCTTCTAAAAAGCAAATGAATTCTTCTGACTTCGTAAAATTCAACTCCAATAATGAATTGACAAACAGCATCAATGATTCGATTCAATTTCTTCCGGAGCTTAGAGGTGAAATCATATCCGGCAGCATTACAAACACCAAAAACCCTAAAGAAATAAATCATAAAACGGTGGCTTTATCGATCCCGGGTAAAGAATATGCTTTTAAATTAACACAGACCAACTCATCCGGAAAGTTTAATTTTGTTTTGGATAAAAATCCTAATTATGCTAATGCTGTGGTTCAGCTAGTAGACAATGATAAAAATGACTATAAAATAGAAATTGATAAAAACAAAGGATATAATTTATCTGAACCAAAGACTACAGATGAAACCTATTTAAACGCTGATTACAAAAACAGTATTGAACAAAGATCAATTGCAAATCAGATTGAAAACGCCTATTATTCGCTAAAAAAAGACAGTATTACAACCGGTGCTGCAGTTTTACCATTTTATAATCCTTTACAAAAAGAATATATCCTTGGTGACTATACCAAGTTCCCTACTTTAAAAGAAACCATTACCGAAGTCATAAAAGAAATGTACTATCGTGAAAAAGATAAAAATTACACTTTAGGCCTCAGAGACATTAATTATGATCTGGAATATTTTTCTGAACCTGCTTTGGTGTTAGTTGATGGGCTTCTAATTCAGAATGTAAATGAGTTGTTTAGCTATAAAACAGAAAACATATACAAAGTTACTATTGTACCCGGTATTTATTTTTATGGCCCAAAAGCTTTTAATGGCGTTATAAATTTCACCACAAAAAACAATGATTATGTAACTTCAGCAAACGGGAATTATATTTTAAATACAGAAATTCAGAGACCTCAAAATAAAATCATCGGGTTTAAGCAAAATTACACCGATCAAACCAAACAGAACAGGATTCCGGATTACAGATACCAATTGCTTTGGCAACCGGAATTAACTTTAGAGAACAAAGAAAACATAGTTTCGTTTTTCACTTCAGATGTGTCAGGAAAATTCGAAATTAGTCTGGAAGGATTCACCGAAAACGGACTTCCGGTTTCGATAAAAGAAATTATTGAAGTAAAAGATACATCGGCAAATTAAAAAATTAAGCTTAAACATTCCCTGACAAAACCCTTGTTTCAGATTTATGAAACAAGGGTTTTGCTTCTTTTTATATTTTATGACGCAACCTTTTTATTTTTAAAATACTATTAATTATAAAAAGACCAACAACTATGAAAAAAGCAACCACAATTGCAGCAACGCTCTTCCTTATTTTTACTCTTTCTTGTTCCAACGACGGGGACAATCATTTTAAATATAGAAAATATGATCTTAAATATTTAGATCCCGATGCCAACTGTGACGCTACAATGAGCGGTACTTGCTGCGATGTCGATGGCAGGATATTGGTAAATGCCGGCAATAAATATACTTATACTTACAAAGGAAATAAAGCAACCGCTAATGTAACCTGGACAGTTCTCAGCGGATCAATTACTATTGTACAAGGGCAAGGCACTAATGAAGCAGAATTTTACTTTGGAAAAGATTTTACTACAGGACAAATTTCGGCAAAGGGATATGTTAATGAACTTTACTGTCATAACATAATTAATATTTCAAAACTATAACCCTGAGATTTGAATTTAGATCTACTCATAAAGGCTTGCACTAAGCAGAACCGAAAGGCACAGGAAGAATTATACAATATGTATAAGAATGCGCTATTTGTTTTAAGTCTTAAATATTGTTCTAATGTGGCCGAAGCAGAAGACAATCTTCAGGATACCTTTATTGAGATCTTTACCAACATAAAAAACTATAAAGAAAAAGGAAGTTTTGAAGGCTGGATGAAAAGAATCGCCATCAACAAAGCAATATCCAGATACAAAAAATCCTATACCTTAACCGCCATCATAGACGATTATCCTCAGGAGGAACGCATAGATGAGTCAGAAATTGATTTTTCTCTTGATACTATTTTATCTTTTGTTCAGGATCTCCCCCATCAATACAGACTGGTTTTCAATTTGTATGAGCTGGACGATTATTCGCATCGCGAAATTGCAGAAATGTTATCCATATCCGAAAACACTTCAAAATCGAATTTACACCGGGCAAAACAAATTTTAAAAGAAAAGATTAAATCAAAAAGCAACTTTTATTATTCTAAAGAGAAAAATGGACAATAGAACTGAAATAGGAAAAATAATCAAAAGTAAATTAGCTGAATTGGACAAAACTCCAAGTGATTTTGTCTGGTCAAAAATTGAAACTGATCTTAATAAAAAAAGAAAACGAAGAATGATATACTGGGCAATTCCGGCTATCATTGCTGCATTCCTTTTTTCAACATCACTTTATGTTTTTTCAAACTTTCAAGATACAAAACAAAGACAAGAAGCTAATAAGACAAAAGAGTCTCAATCCAAAAAAGTAAAAACAGATCAAAATTCAGATCCCAAATCAACCCTGGTTCAGATACAGCAAAAATCAGAACCGGACGAGACTACAACGATAAAAAGAAGTAAAACCATAAAACTGGTCAAACAATCCAGCAAACTAATAACAACAACAAAGGAATACAAAGAGTACGAAGTTGTAAAAAAATACAAAGTAATTGTAAGAACAAATCACGTCGTGACAAAACCTGTAACGCCTATTACTGCAAATAAAAAACAAAAACGAGAAGTTAATAAAAGCTTAGCTGTTGTTGGCAAAGTAACTCAACCGTCCAAAAAAGTTTCAAAGAAAACTCCTAAAGCTCTTAAATCGGGCAATAACAAAAAAACTGAAAAAAAATCAACCGCAGTTGAAATTCCCTTAATAAAAACAGATACCGAAGATCCATTAAAAAATACTACTCCAAGTGAACCACTCCAAATTGAGACAAAAATTGATACGGTACCTAAGACAGACACTTTAAACCTGAAGAAAAAAACTAAAAAAAGAGAGTATAAAAAAACAGACTATAAAAACACAAAAGAGGATTTACATCCGGATTTTACATTATCTGTGTTATACGGCCCTGCCCTTTTTGGTTCTTTGAATTCTAAATCATTAATAAGTCCGACAATGGACGATTTAGATAAGACACATCCAATTACATCACATTATGGCATCTACCTAAAAACAATGTTCAACCGAATCGGATTTAGAACCGGATTTTCTAAGATCAATTTAAAAATTACCACCCGATTAGATCAGAATGTTCTAATATCCAATTACGATAATATTATCTTAAAAAATCAAATCAATACAAAAGAGCTGTTTAAAGGTTCCGAGAATGTTGATCTCTTGCAAAAACTATCCTACTATGAATTTCCGATGGAGTTTTATTATGCTGTAAAAAAAGACGAAAGCAAAATAGCCATTGATACCTTTACAGGATTTAGCTTTTTATTTTTAGATAAAAATGAACTGTATATGAAATCCGAAAAAGTATCAAGACAAACTATCGGCGAAGTAAAAAATATATCAGGAGTTAATATTTCATATGATCTGGGTTTAGAATTAAGTTATAAATTAACGGACCGATTTACTCTGGGAATCAACCCTATTTTCAAATATTATCTAAGCACATTTAAAGAAAATGCAGAAGCCAAACCTTATAGTTTTTCTCTTCAATCGGGAATTGGTTATAAATTTTAAAATTATTTTTATTTCGTTGTAACTTTTTCAATACTTCCTACGTATAACCATTTGTACACTTTAAAAAAAATAGGGAGACAACAACATGAGACAACTTAAAATCACCAAGCAGGTAACCAATCGTGAAACTGCATCGTTAGATAAATATCTACAAGAAATCGGAAAAGTTGACCTAATTACCGCAGATGAAGAGGTAGAATTAGCACAAAGAATAAAAGCAGGTGATCAAAGAGCTTTAGAAAAATTAACAAAAGCCAACCTACGATTCGTAGTCTCTGTAGCAAAACAATATCAAAATCAAGGATTAACACTTCCGGATTTAATTAACGAAGGAAACTTAGGTCTGATTAAAGCGGCTCAACGTTTTGATGAAACCCGTGGTTTCAAATTTATCTCTTATGCCGTTTGGTGGATTCGTCAATCGATCCTTCAGGCTTTGGCAGAACAATCACGTATTGTACGTTTACCATTAAACAAAATTGGTTCTATCAATAAAATCAACAAAATGTATGCCTTATTAGAGCAATCTAACGAGCGTCCGCCTTCTGCTGAGGAAATTGCAAAAGAACTTGATATGACTGTAAATGATGTAAAAGAGTCTATGAAAAACTCCGGTCGTCATTTATCTATGGATGCACCTCTTGTAGAAGGAGAAGATTCTAACCTTTATGACGTTTTACGTTCAGGAGAATCTCCAAATCCGGACAGAGAGTTAATTCATGAATCCTTGCGTACTGAAATCGAACGTTCTTTAGAAACATTAACGCCAAGAGAGGCTGATGTTGTTCGTTTGTATTTTGGTCTTGGCGATCAACACCCAATGACTCTGGAAGAAATTGGAGAAACTTTCGACTTAACTCGTGAGCGTGTTCGTCAGATTAAAGAAAAAGCAATCCGCAGATTAAAACATACTTCTAGAAGTAAAATTCTGAAAACTTACTTAGGTTAATCGCCTAAATTCCAATCTTTAAATTCCAAATTCCAATCAATTGGCATTTGAAATCTTAGACTTGGAATTTTACCGCGAACAACAGTTTGATTGACTGTTCGTTTTTTGATTGATGATTGAAACTCCGGCTGATTACCGGAGTTTTTTATTTTTTATAATTACATTTGTAAAAAAACAACACTACACACCACTACACAATGAAGAATACACTTATAGCTCCTTCTGTTTTAGCAGCTGATTTTGCCAATTTACAACGCGATATCGAAATGATCAATAACAGTGAAGCAGATTGGTTTCATATTGATATTATGGACGGTGTTTTTGTTCCGAATATTTCTTTTGGAATGCCCGTTTTAGAAGCCATTTCAAGACATGCAAAAAAAACAATCGATGTACATTTAATGATTATTGATCCGGACCGCTACATCAAAACCTTTGCTGATTTAGGAGCCAATATACTAAGCGTACATTACGAGGCCTGTACCCATTTACACAGAACGCTACAAGCCATCAAAGCTGAAGGGATGAAAGCCGGAGTAGCCATTAACCCGCATACCAATATTGATTTACTGGAAGACGTAATCAACGACATTGATCTTGTTTGTATCATGAGTGTAAATCCCGGTTTTGGTGGACAGTCCTTTATTGAAAACACATACACAAAAGTAAAAAAGCTAAAAGAGCTGATTATCCGAAAAAATGCTTCAACACTTATCGAAATTGACGGTGGTGTAACCAACAAAAATGCAAAACAACTGGTAGAAGCCGGTGCCGATGTTTTGGTAGCGGGAAGCTTTGTTTTTAAAGCCGAGAACCCAACAGCAACTATTGCAGATCTAAAAGTCCTGACTGCTTTTTAGATCCTTCAAATTCGGAAAGAAATCAATTCCCGTCATTTTTTCAATCGTTTCAATTGGAACTACAAAATCGTAAAGTGACTTATCGCTCTTTTCATTTGGAACTAAAAAAGCAATGGCTTTGTGTTTATTCCCTGATTTAGCCAGAACGATTTTATAAAAATATTTAGGAACAGCAACTTCTTCTGTTCCTATTTTTTTATCCGAATCTTTCAGAACACCTCCGGTAACCACATAAACATCTTTGTATTTCTCTGCCCAGTATCGTGTTTTCTGTTCTATTCTATTCCAGATTCCGCTATTAAAATCATGTTTTTGAGGGGAAATATTAGAGGTATAAAACGTATCATTATAAGCATTTTTATCAAATTCCATATCGCCGGCAGGACAAAGATGCCCTTTATCATAACCTGATTTTTTATAATTCCTCCAATCGGCTGAACCGGTTGTTACTTTCGGGTCTTCAATAAAATACGGACGTTTATAATCGGCGTTTTTCAAATATTCTTTTTTAAGTTCATACGCCACCCACTCTGCCTGCTCGAACTTCTCATGGTAAGAAAGCGTATAATATTTGTGTTTTACAATTTGTTTTGTTGTTGATGTAGGCAAATAAGCAACAGAGTACAATGAATCTGTAACGTTTTGATTGGAAACAAAATGAGATTGCTCTTCCTTCAATTCTCTTTTTACTTCCGCTTCCTTTTTACAGGAAAGAAACACCAGACTTAACAACCCAAAAACAACAAATCCTTTCATAAGCTATACTTTAAATGCATAAAAAAAACGCTCCGTAAATATAAACTTTCGGAGCGTTTTAATAACAAATTAAATTTTAAAAATTTAAGATTTTACTAATTTATCTTTTTTCATTTTTGGAGAATTAGTTCTCACCACACTGCTTTTCGTTTGCAAATCATCTAAAACATTTAAGGCTTCTTCTACATAAACGTCTTTAGACAATGCCTGATGCCAAGCTTCTCTTTTCTCTTTTAAAGTAGCATCGCTTTTCATTTCAAGCTCTTCATAAGGCAAGGATTTAAACACCAAATTGTTTTTGTAATCTGAAATTGGTTTATACTTTTTACCTTCATTTTCAACCTGCTCTTGTGTGGCTTTAAAGTTGGTGATGTTTAAGCTATACGTATTCTCTTTACTCTTCACATCAATCCATTTTGCGTTGTCTTCAATTAAATTAAATTGAGCGTTTTGAGCAATTCTGTTTTTACTGTTCGCAACTGCTCTTGCAAAATTTTCATTTGAAGTCCAGGTAACATAATCGGCCTGATCTATTTTATCCCAAGGCATTGCGTTATCAATATCGCGCTCTCCCATTTTCAGGTAAGCATAACGATCCGGCATCACAACATCACTATGTACCCCTTCTAATTGAGTTGATCCACCGTTAATTCTATAGAATTTTTGGCCTGTAATTTTCAAAGCACCTAAATCACCATAGTTTGCATTTCGAACAAACTGATTCAAATCAAGTACATTTTGTACCGTTCCTTTTCCGTAAGTTTGTTTACTTCCAATGATAACACCACGTTTGTAATCCTGAATTGCTGCAGCTAATATCTCTGATGCAGAAGCCGAGAAACTATTTACCATAATTACTAATGGTCCGTCCCACTCGATTTTTTTATCTTTATCGTATAAAACCTCTTTCTTTTTTCCGGCAGATTTCACCTGAACAATTGGTCCTTCTTCAATAAACAATCCGGCAATATCAACTACTGTAGACAAAGATCCTCCACCATCATCACGTACATCAAGTACAATTCCGTTGATATTTTCTTTTTTTAGTCTTTCTACTTCAAGAGCAATATCTTTTCCGGCATCACGCCCGTCTTTGTTTTCAAAATCGATATAAAATTTAGGCAAATAAATCACTCCGTATTTCAATCCGTTCTTTTCAACAATACTTGATTTCGCGTACGTTTCTTCAATTTCTACTACGTCTCTGATTATCGAAATAACTTTCATGCTTCCGTCTACTTTTTTTACGGTAAGCTTAACTTCAGTTCCTTTATGTCCTTTTATTTTCTTCACCACATCGTCCAAACGCATCCCTACAACATCTACAGGTTCTTCGTTTCCTTGTCCAACTTTCAGAATTAAGTCACCGGCTTCCAATTGTTTTCCTTTCCAGGCAGGTCCACCGGAAATCAGCTCGTCTATTTGAGTGAAATCATTTCTCTTTGTTAATCTTGCTCCAATACCTTCCAGTTTTCCGCTGATATTCACATCAAAACGGTCTTTGTCTTCGGGAGCGAAATAACTGGTATGCGGGTCAAAACGGGTCATAATAGAATTCACGTACACCGAAAACCAGTCTTCTTTATTTAAATCTTTAATAAGACTGAAATTATCATCTAATGATTTTAGTGAACTTTCACGTGTTTCTTTCTCTAAAGCTTCAAAAGATTTCGCTTTATAAGCAGGGTCCGTTTTCTTTTTATCCTCTTCTATTTTTTGTTTGGCAACAAGCGAAGAAAGTGTCGAAAGTTTGATTTGCTTTCTCCATCTTTCATTAATTTCTGTTGTGTTTTTTGCATAAGGCAAATTCTCATAATCAGAATTAAAAGTTTCGTCAACACTATAGTTGAATGGCTGTGCTAAAATAGTCTTGTATCTTTTTTTGCTTTCTTCCATACGTTTCATCAATCTTGTATAGGTAAGATTAAAAAAGGTAAGGTCTTTATTTAAGAACTGATCATCCAGCATTAACTCATATTGTCTGAATTCCTCAATATCAGACTGCAGGAAAAATCTTTTTGAAGGATCCAGTGCCTCGATATAACCTTTAAAAATTCCTTTAGAAAACTCGTCATTAATTTCTGCCGGACTATAATGTCCTTTCTCAATAACAAAAGCCAATAATTCTAAAAGAGTTTTATCTCTGTTCGGGTCCGGATCAACTGTCTTATCTGCGTTTATTTTGAAAGCAAACAAGGTTACTGACAAACACAATACAGCTATAAGTATTTTATAATTTCTTTTCATAAATTTAATAATAGCATTCATCAATTTTTTAATCTAAGTTACGGTAAAAACTATGCCACTACAGCCAAGTTCACTATAATTTTTTGTTAAAGGTATAAAAATGTTTGACTTGCCAAAGCCAACTTTTACTTAGTTGACAATTTTTATTTTATTTGTGTCAATTCTAAAAAAATCTGTCACTACATTTGCTCTTATAACTCTATTAATTCTGTACTATTTTTAACATGAAACACGAAAAACCACTTATATTAGTTACCAATGATGATGGCATTCTGGCACCCGGGATCAGAGCTTTGATAAGTGTTATGGAAACCATCGGAGAAGTGCTTGTTGTAGCACCCGACAAACCTCAAAGTGCCATGGGACATGCTATTACGATCAACAACACACTGTATCTGGATAAAATCTCTAAAGAAAATGCCGATATTACCGAATACAGCTGTTCCGGAACTCCTGTTGATTGTGTAAAACTGGCGGTAAATGAAATCTTAAAAAGAAAACCTGATTTATGCGTTTCGGGTATTAATCACGGATCAAATTCTTCTATAAACGTAATTTACTCCGGAACAATGAGTGCTGCTGTTGAGGCCGGAATTGAAGGAATTCCCGCAATTGGTTTCTCGCTGTTGGATTACGACTGGAATGCCGATTTTGAGCCTATAAAATCTTTCATAAAAAAAATAACCTTAGAAACACTTGCGAATAAATTACCGGAAGGTGTTGTTCTGAATGTTAATTTCCCAAAGTTAAAAGAGAACGAAATTAAAGGCATAAAGGTTTGTCGTCAGGCAAAAGCACTTTGGGTTGAAAAATTTGACAAGCGAAAAACGCCGTTTGGAAAAGATTACTACTGGCTTTCGGGAAAATTTGTCAATGAAGACAAAGGAGAAGACACCGATGAATGGGCACTTGAAAATGGTTACATCTCGGTAGTTCCCGTGCAATTTGATCTGACAGCACACCATTCTATACAACAGCTTAACACCTGGAATTTAAATGAATAAAAAAGACATTTTAATTGGTTTTATTGCCGGAATTTTCACCTCTGTTTTAGGTAGTTATTTATTCATTACCTTCTTTGCTCCTTTTGACTTTTCAACAGGAATTCAAACCATTAAAGAATATGGCTATTTAGGAAAAATTATCACTTTAGGAACCCTTTTAGATCTTGCTGTTTTTGCTTTTTTCTTAAAACGAAATAAAGAATTTATGGCCCGAGGGGTAATTCTGGCTGTGATTGTTTTGGCAATTTCTACTGTATTTATTTAAATCTTATCTTTGCATTGCAAAAAATAGTTGTGTTAAAAAAACAGAACACCTCTTCAAAAAAACGAATATGAAATATTACATAATAGCTGGTGAAGCCTCCGGAGATCTGCATGGTTCTAATTTAATGAAAGCTTTATATGAGGAAGATCCTCAGGCCGAAATCAGATTCTGGGGTGGTGACTTAATGCAAAAAGCAGGCGGAACTTTGGTAAAACACTATCGCGAATTGGCTTTTATGGGGTTTGTGGAAGTACTTTTTAATTTAAAAACCATTTTAAGCAATATTACTTTTTGCAAAAAAGACATTTCTGCCTTCCAACCCGATGTTATTATTTTTATTGATTATCCGGGCTTTAATATGCGCATTGCCAAATGGGCTAAGGCTTTGAATTACAAAACACATTATTATATTTCGCCGCAAATCTGGGCCTGGAAAGAAAACAGAATCAAGGCAATCAAACATGATATTGATAAAATGTTTGTCATCTTACCTTTCGAAAAAGGCTTTTATGAAGACAAACATCAGTTTCCTGTAGATTTTGTGGGTCATCCGCTGATTGACGCCATTCAGAATCAGCCGGCATTTGATGAAGCTGTTTTCAGAAAAGAAAATCAATTAACCGAAAAACCAATTATTGCGGTTTTACCGGGAAGTCGTCAGCAGGAAATTACCAAAATGCTAAGTGTGATGCTGAGCGTAACAGACGATTTTCAAGAGTATGAATTTGTAATTGCCGGCGCTCCGAGTCAGGATTTTGAGTTTTACAAACAGTTTATCACCAATAAAAATATCCAGTTTATCTCCAATAAAACCTACGACTTACTGCGATCATCTACGGCAGCTTTGGTTACCTCGGGTACCGCAACTTTAGAAACGGCTTTATTTAAAGTCCCGGAAGTAGTTTGTTATAAAGGCAGCAACATTTCGTATCAGATTGCCAAACGTATTATTACTTTAAAATACATCTCTCTGGTCAATTTAATTATGGACAAGGAGGTCGTTACCGAATTAATTCAGAGTGACTGCAATACTAAACGCATAAAAGAAGAGTTACATAAGTTACTGGAACCTGCTTATCGCGAAAAATTGCTAAAAAATTATGACATTTTAGAGCAAAAATTAGGAGGCGTTGGAGCCAGTAAAAAAACAGCAAAACTTATTGTTGCTGATTTAAAACCTAATTAAAAAAAATTTCATTTTGAAAAAACTACTCGTTTTACTTTCTCTTGTGCTTCTTTTTACTTCCTGTAAATCAAGCTCCACTGTGGTAACAAATAAAAAGGAATCAAAACACGAAAACAAATATGTTGTCAAACATTTAGTCGATGTAGCAACTGACAATATTGGCGTGCGATACAAAGCGGGAGGTACAAACAGAAGTGGTTACGATTGCTCGGGATTGGTCTTTACCACATTCCAAACCGAAAATATTACAATGCCAAGAAGTTCTTATGAGCAATCTAAAATTGGAAAAATTATCTCATTTAAGGATGCTCAAAAGGGAGATTTAATCTTTTTTAAAACCAATAAAAGCAAACAAATCAATCATGTTGGTCTGATTACGGAGGCGACTTCAAGTGAAATAAAGTTTATACATTCTTCCACTTCAAAAGGGGTGATAATCTCTTCCACCAAAGAGCCTTATTATCAAAATTCTTTTGTTCAGATTAATAGGGTTATTGAATAGTTTGTAAACTGGTTAGATGTAATTTGTGTGAAGTACTTATTACTTAGTATTAAGTATTAAGTATCAAGTATTAAGTGTTTAGTGTTTAGTGTTAAGGCTTATGAATTGCCTTCCCTTTAACTAAATTGTATTGTGTATTTGGCTAAAGCTTTTTTTCTTTCATCAATTCTTATCCTACAGCTGAAGCTGTAGGCAATTGAAAGAGTTTTTGAAAATACATTTTTATCACATAGCTGAACGCTCAAAAAAGTTTGGCTAAAGCCTTTTTATCATTAATCAATTCTTCGCCTTCAGTTAAAGCGGGCGGCTATTCCTTTTTTATCTTAGTTTATTAATTTTATCCTTCGCCGCGATAACTCCCTTCTTTTTAATTGCCTCCAGCTTCAGCTGGAGATTTATAAAATGCACAAAAAAAAGGGCTTTAGCCAAACTTACTTTTTGACTAAAAACCCTAATAAAACCCAACATTATTTCTGTAGCCATAGCAGAAGGCAATTAAAAGATCCAAAAAAAAAAACACTTCAATCATATAATCAAACTATGATTCTATGTATCAGGAAACAATCAAGCACAAACATCTAAATCTTTAATAAATTAAATATTTTTTCCCTTACAAAACATTACTACTTATAAAACATGAAAGTATTCGATTTTCCGCTGACAAAAATCACGATCGCCTTTATAATTGGTATAATGGTTTCTTACTATTGGCGACCAAGCTTTTTAACTACAATTGTCTCGGCTGGATTTATTGTAATCCTTTTTTCAACACTGTATTTTTTATCAAAAAAGAATCCAAAACTACTTATTTTCTTTGGGACAAGCACTTATTTAATATCCTTTTGCATTGGTATAACCAGCCTGTTGCTCCACACCAACACGCTTCAGAAATCGCATTATATTCAGTATCAAAACGGATTCGAAAAGGCGCATTCAATATCTTTTACTTTGGTGGAAAAGCTAAAAAGCAATGCTTACAATGATCGTTATATTGCTGTTTTAAACCATATTGCAGATCGTACTTATAAAGGAAAAATTATTATAAATATTGAGAAAGACAGTACTACAAATCCGTTACTTATTGGGAATACAATCCGAACCAAAACTACTTTGCAGCGCATTCCAATGCCAAAAAATCCCTATCAATTTGATTACGGTACTTATCTGGCGAACAAACAAATATATGCACAGGTTTTTACTTCTAAATCAGAAATCAGCATTCATAAAAAAATCAGAAGAGACATCTGGTTTTATACCGCGAAACTACATTCCAGAATCCTTTACAACCTTACTAAAGCAGGTTTAAATCCAACAGAAATGAATGTCGCAATGGCCTTAATCTTAGGGCAGCAACAAGAAATCTCATCCGAAATCCTTAAGGATTATCAGTATTCGGGGGCAACGCATATTTTGTCTGTTTCAGGATTGCACGTCGGGTACATTATGTTGTTTATCCTCTTTATTCTGAAACCAATCCCCAATACACGCAAAGGTTCTGCTCTAAAGCTTATCACCATTTTGGTGTCGCTGAGTCTTTTTGGTATTATCTCCGGTCTATCGCCTCCGGTTTTGCGTTCTGTGGTCATGTTCTCCTTTCTGGCTATTGGAAATCATCTCAGAAGGGGCAGCAACATTTACCACACTTTGTTGATTTCTATATTGCTCATTTTACTATTCGAACCTTATTTTTTATTTGATGCGGGATTTCAATTAAGCTATATCGCATTATTCTCCATTCTTTGGATACAGCCTTTATTAAAAGAGATTTGGAAACCCTCTTCTAAATTAATGACTTACTTGTGGGAAGCTTTAACGGTTTCGTTTGCCGCCCAAATAGGAACATTCCCTATTTGTTTGTATTACTTTCACCAATTCCCTTCTTTGTTCTTCGTAACCAACATCCTTATTCTTCCGGTTTTGTCTTTTACAATGGTTACCGGAATTGTAGTACTGCTGCTTTCTGCCTTTTTCAGTTGTCCGCTATACTTAATTTTTACTTTTGAAAAAAGTATTTATCTGCTCAATACGATTATACACTACGTCGCTTCTTTTGAGTTTTTCGTCATTCGGAATATTAGCTTTAATTTTTATTATTTACTGGCTTATTATCTTCTGATCATTACAACTGTTATCTGGTTCAAAAAACCAACTTACAGTAAATTAATAGCTACTATGGTTTCTATAATAGTTGTGCAACTAACCTATATCGGCACCAAAAAAGAAATCGAAAGCAGACCGGAACTTATCGTTCATCATATAAAGAAAAAGACGATTATCACCCAGAAAACAGGTCAAAACATTACTCTTTTTACAAACGACATGCTTTCAGGAAAAGATTCCGCAAAAAACAATATAAGTCCTTATCTCGTTGGCAGTTTTGGATCGCTAAAATCTACCCACAAAATTAAAAACATCCTCTTTTTTAACACCAAAAAAATCCTCCTGATTGACAGCGGTGGCGTCTATACAAAAAACACTTCTCCTGATATACTCCTCCTGACACAATCTCCCAAAATAAATCTGGATCGTGTTTTGTCTGAACTAAAACCAAAAATAGTAGTATCGGATGCGTCCAATTCCTATTCTATTCAGAAACGTTGGAAAATAAGCTGCTCCAAGAGAAAAATTCCTTTTCATTCTACCGGTGAAAAAGGATATTACAAATTAAATTAACCCGTTTACAGTAACTCTCGGCTATGATTTTTTTGCCACTAATTACACGAATTTTCACTAATTTTTTTCTAATAAAAAATCCTTTTAATCTGTGAAATCTGTGGCGACCCTTTTTTGCCACAGATTTCACAGATTAATGAGATTATCTCCAAGCTTAAAAAAATTAATTCGTGCAAATTCGTGCAATTAGTGGCTAAGTCTTTTTGCCGCAAATTCTGATACAACTATTAAAAAAACATCCCTTTTCACACGGTGGTAAAAAGGGACTCTACAAATTAAATTAAGTAACTTAATTTAAAATTTAGTTATTCGCTTGGATGCAAAATAGCATTAGATTCTGAGATCCATGATTTTGCTCCTCCTGGCTTATAGGAAATTTTTCCTAATGCACTAAACGTTGTTTTATTCTTTCTGATAGTAGCACTCGCGTAGCATACCTGCGGAAAATCATCAACACCGAAAGCATCTTTCAACTTCATGTTTTGCTCTTTGTCGGTATCGGATACGTTAGCATCTGATAAATCCAGTTTTACAAGAATGACATTGTCTCTTGACCAAACGGCAAAATCCGGAGTTCTAAAGATTTCGTTTTGCAGATTATTTGGCGCATCGGCGGTGGTGAATAAAATTAACATTGGTTTTTTTTGCTCATTACTTAATGCAATTGCGTCCGTCATATTAGTTTTCCAAACTAAATTTTGGGACTGCATATAAAATGAACCTAAAAAAAGAAGTAGGATAAGTAATTTTTTAGTCATATCAATAGGCTTTGGTTAGATTAGATTGACGAAATTAACATAATATTTTAATTTTCCAATTTTATTAGCACAAAAATCAGTGTATTTATTTTTTTGCCCGAATCATTAAGAATCAAAAGCGTTTTTTAGACTTGAAGGAATAATTCAGATTTTACCTTTCTGCTTTGAGAATAATAAAAGAAGCGGTGTTTTTGGCGTGAATAAGGCAGATTTACTTCATAGAGACACAGATAAAGCTGATGTTTTTTATTTGCCCAGCGACTAAAGTACTACATAAACTTACATTGAAATCTCTTACTATACTTACACAAATAAAAACTATAAAATCGTTTGTAAATTAAAATATGCCATTTATAAATTTCTAAAATTTAATTTATGTGATATTGTTTTTTTTGCTTCAAAATCAAAGTCCAAAAACTTAATATCCCCATCATTATGAAAAATTACACTAAAGTAACAGCATTCGTTTTCTTAGCCAGTTTCGCTATTCATGCACAAACGGCACAAAAAACAGGCAATAATCCTACAATGCTTAATCAATCTGCGGTTTTTGAAATAGAGTCTACAAATAAAGGCTTTTTACCCCCTAGAATGACGACTATACAAAGAGATGCCATAACTACTCCTGCTACCGGTTTAGTTGTTTACAATACAGACACAAAAAAACTGGAAATATGGGATGGAATAAGTTGGTCGAAGGTAGCAAGAGAAGACAATTTAGGTTTAGGAAATATTACCAGTAAACCTGTATTTGCTCATAACCAATTTGCCGCTTTTGATTGCATGAATCATAATATTATATTTATTAATTCTGGTCAACCAATGATAATTCAAGCTGACAAAAATTGCGGCTCCCCTGCATTTGGAAATCGATATACAATAAAAAATATCGGAGTACATAATGCTTATTTTGTCGGTCATAAAGACGGATTTGCTCTCGATAATAAGAGTTATACCGGCCAATATACATTTGACAGTAATGGAGGCGGAGCGATCACTGATGACACTAAATCTTTCCTCATAGCACCCGGAACATCTTATAATTTCATACAACTAGCCCATCAATTATGGTATACTTTTTAGATAAAAACAAAATATATTTTAATCCTTTTTAAACAAATATCTTATCACACGTACATCAAAAAATCTTCGCATATAAATTAAAAACAAACACCTGTATATTCATTATATCTTTAAAACATATAAATAACTTTGTTTGCATCATGAACATTTAAAAACAAATTTTTTATGATGCGTAAAATTATAACAGCAACAACATTTACTTTTTTAGCCTGCTCTATCACTCAGGCACAAACGGTACAAAAAATAGGGGACAATCCCACAGAGATAAACAAAACTGCCGTTCTGGAAGTGGCATCTACCGCAAAAGGCTTTTTACCGCCCAGAATGACGACTGTACAAAGAGATGCTATTACCACTCCTGCAAACGGTTTAGTCATTTATAATACGACCACAAAAAAACAGGAAGTATGGGATGGAACAATTTGGTCTAGTGGAAGCGACAATTTAGGAGACCATACTGCTACAAAAGATCTGGATATGAAAAATAAGAATATTAACAATGTCGCGGAGATTGATCTAAAAGATGAAATGCGTATATATGATCAGTCGACCGTACCTACAGGCAACTACGTTAGTCTATGGAAAAGAGATGGTGAATTTAAAATTTGGGACTCTGCTACCTCAAAAAATGTGTTTTATCTTAATGAAGCAGGAAAAACAACCTTAACCTCTGCAGCAATTACTACAGGTCATGATGGTGTTGCTCCTACGGCAGGTCAGGTTGCAACTGCCAGAGATAAGGACGGTAATATTGTTTGGAGAAGTAATCGAACTCAAGTTGATTATATCACTAACAGATTTGAATTTATTGATGGCTCACGAGACAGTTTTACAAAGGTTGATTGTAATGAATTAGCGTTAGTTTTTCTTATTTGGACTTTAGATCCAAGTGATCCTAAGACTCCTGTACGTGGAGTTCGATTTACAATAAGAAATGTTGGGTCAAAAGATGTTTATCTTTGTAATAATGGACCTTATACTGTTAATGGTGTTCATTATTCCAGTTTTTATGATAATGGAGGAGGACCAATCGTTACTGATTCTTATGAAAATTTTCTCATAGCTCCTGGGAAATCATACAATTTTGTGATGTACTCTTACGGAGAGTATTATACTTTTTAGATAAAAATCTTTTAAACAAGAATTTTAATCTTTATGAATTAAATAAAAAATAATTACGAAACATATACAAAATTAACATTAAAAAAAATAGACTAAAAAAAGGAAAAAGGAGTGAAAATCTTAAAATTTTCACTCCTTTTTTTCGTTCTTTTGACCGAGCAAAACAAAAAATACCCTACAACTTCTCAGGATGCACAATCCCATCAGCAACAGCCAACCAGGCCGTCGGGCCTCCGGCAACATAACCGGTAGAACCAAGACCTTTAGGGTTAATCTTTCCATCTTTAGATTTGGCACTGGAAAAATAAATCGTCGGGAAACCTTATGCCAAAGGCTTGTTGCCATTCGTTATTCCGGCTTTTTATTAGGTGGATAGTGGTGTTCTTTTAGGGTAATCTAAATCTACTCAAACAACAACCTTCCGGCTTATTTTACTTTGAAAATACTTTACAATGTTTATTTTCCGACCCCGACAAAAAGGATTTGCTACACAGGTGAAACTAAAAACTGATTTTTTTATTTCCCGATCTCCAACTGACACTGGTATAACATACATAAAAACATTTTACCAGATTTAATATAAGGTTTTTCATTCATAAATTTAAAACAAACACTCCTATATTCATTGATCAGTAAAACACTCAAAATAATTCTATTTGCATATAATATTTATCAAACAAAATTTTTATGATGCGTAAAATTATAACAGCAATAACATTTGCTTTTCTAGCCTGCTCTATCACTCAGGCACAAACGGTACAAAAAATAGGGGACAATCCCACAGAGATAAACAAAACTGCCGTTCTGGAAGTGGCATCTAGCACAAAAGGCTTTTTACCGCCCAGAATGACGACTGTACAAAGAGATGCTATTACCACTCCTGCAAACGGTTTAATCGTTTATAATACGGATACAAAAAAACTGGAAGTATTCGATGGAACAAGTTGGTCCAGCGGAGGAGGAGGAAACGACAATTTAGGAGACCATACTGCTACGAAAGATTTGGACATGAAAAATAATTCAATTTCCGATGTAAAACAAATTGACCTGAACTATCAAATGCTTCTAAAATATCCGAATTCTAAAACAAACAGTCCTTATTTTAGTCTCTATAATCAGGGTGGTTTATTTAAAATTTGGTCTTCCAACACCTCTAGTGATGCGTTAATGATTAATGCAACTACGGGAAAAACGGTCTTAACCTCTGCTTCCATTGCAAATGGTACTGATGGTGTTGCTCCTGAAACTGGCCAAGTAGCAAAAGCAGCTGAAAATGGTAATATTGTTTGGAAAAGTAAAGCATTACTGTCAGAAATATCTTCTAATCAATATATAAATAATACATACAGTCAAGACATTTTTATTGTATCAAATTACACAGGGCCGGGGGCGAATTTTATCACTTTTTCTTGTACAAATAAGACCTTTAGTGGTTCAGTGTATAACGTAAATATTACTAGTGGTACAGTGTATACTATAAAGAATAATAACAGCAGTGCTGTTTGTAAGGTAAACCTAAATGATTCTGGTGCTGATTTTTATGTGAATGGTGTTTTATATCAATATGGTTTCGAAATTCCAAGAGGGCAAACGGTTCGTTTTGTGTGCCAAAAAAACGACACTTGGCATACCTTTTAGACAAAAACAAAAAGCATAATAGCTTAAAAAGTAAATTCCCGCAAAAGAATTTAAATAATTATAGAAATCCTGAAAGAAAAATCAAAAAAAAGGAGCGAAAATCTCTAGATTTTCGCTCCTTTTTTTTTTGTATTATTTACCGAATACAACAAAAAAATTACGATTTCTTAGGATGCACAATCCCATCAGCAACAGCCAACCAGGCCGTCGGGCCTCCGGCAACATAACCGGTAGAACCAAGACCTTTAAAGTTGATCTTTCCATCTTTAGATTCGGCACTGGAAAAATAAATCGTCGGGAAACCTTGTATGCCAAAGGCTTGTTGCAATTCGTTATTCTGGCTTTTTAATTCCGGGGTTTGCGGTGTTCTTCTTGGGTAATCTAACTCTACTAAAACAACGTTCTGGCTCGCCCATTTTGAAAATTCAGCTGTTTTTAGAACTTCATTTTGCAGTCGGATACACCAGCCGCACCAATCGCTACCGGTAAAAAACAGCAGCATCGGTTTTTTTTCTTTATTACTTATAGCGATGGCTTCTTTTACATCGGTATACCATTTCAGTTCCTGGGCTTGCGTCGCCAATGCGCCAACCAAAAAGAAAGCTATTACAAATATTTTTTTCATGTTGTTTATTTTTATATCAAATTTAAACAAAATTTGCCTTGCAAAATGTCATCTACTTTACTTCTTGCATTAATTTTCTAATTAATGGTGTCGTCACGATTAAAACGATACCGGCAATTAACGAGTAGATTGCCAATTGGTAGTATCCGTCTGTATACGCAATAAGCTTAGACATTAAGGTTGTTCCGGTATTGGCATTAGACATTTCCGACCCCAGCTTCCCGGCAGCAAACTGACCAAATGCACTTGATAAAAACCACAATCCCATCATCATACCAAATAATCTTTTTGGTGACAATTTGGTAATTACCGACATTCCGATTGGTCCGATGCACAATTCTCCTAAGGTGTAGATCAGGTATCCGAACGCAAACACGTCTAACGAGCTTAAACCTTTTTCGTCTACAAAAAATCTGGCACTGTAAAAAATAAAGAAACCGATAGCTAAAAGGATAAAAGAAAATCCAAATTTAATAACGGTATTGGGCTCTATTTTTCTTTTGTACAAAAAGATCCAAAGCAATCCGACAAGCGGACTAAAGATAATCACATACAAAGAGTTGATACTATTGTTAACCACATTGGGATCAATACTAAAAAACAACAATTTATCAGACAGATTGTCCTTTGCAAACAAAGACAAGGAACCACCTGATTGCTCCGAAATAGCCATAAACATAAAATAACCGAAGATAAAAACAAATGCGGCCAATAATTTATATTGTTGGTTACGGTCTTTAATTCGCAATAATTCGAATAAAAAATACAACAAGGCAACAGCGCCTATAGTGTACATAAAGTATTCTGTAAAATCAGAGTTGATTACCATGATATATACCAATGGTATTACTACTAATGAACCTACGTATACTGCGATTTCATAAAGATTACGTTTTTTAGGCGTGTGGTTTTCAAGAGGTGAATTCCCTATTGGTGCCAAATGTTTTTTGGTCAAAAGAAATGTAATAACCCCAATAACCATCACAATGGCAGCAGACAGGAAGCATAGGCTCCAGGAGTAATTTTTCCCCAGATAAATAGGAATCGCTCCTCCTAACATTCCGCCAATATTGATTCCGGCATAAAACATTCCGTATCCGGCGTCTCTTCTACCATCGTTTTCATGATACAACTCTCCTACCATCGAAGACACGTTGGGCTTAAAAAAACCCGTTCCGATAATCGATAATGTTATCCCATAATAGAAAAAATCATGGGGCGAAACCGCAATAAGCAAGTTTCCTAAAATCATTATTATTCCTCCGAACAGTAATGATTTTTTAAATCCTAAAATTTTGTCGGCGAAAATTCCTCCAATAAACGTAAAAGCATAAACAAAAGCCTGAATGGCTCCGTACTGCAAATTGGCTTTTCCCTCCAATAAACCTAATTGGTCTACCATAAAAAACGCCAAAACCCCTCTCATTCCGTAGAAGCAGAAGCGCTCCCACATTTCAACCAAAAACAAGTACCACAATTGCTTTGGGTACTTGCCTTCAAAATTCTGTATTTGTTCTAAAGTGACCTTTTGCTCCATTTATTTATAAATAATTAATTAATTCCTCTTTCTTTCATCACTTTGTTAAGTTGCTTTAGCAAAGCAAACATCAATACAGTTGCAAACATTAACAGTGCAAAATTTATCCAAAAAAAGTTGACTTTATTGTCGTAAGTATCCCACATACTGGCCAAAACTCCGCTTAACTTATTTCCGATAGAAGTTGATAAAAACCAACCTCCCATCATTAAAGAAGTTATATTAGCCGGGCTCAGTTTAGAAACCACCGATAGTCCCATCGGACTTAAAAACAATTCTCCAATTGTTATGATACCATAATTGGCTACCAGCCACCAGGCGCTAACTTTCTCTGTTCCGTTACCTCCAATTTTTACGGCAGCTATCATTACCAGAACAGACAATGCTGAAATCAGTAAACCAAAAGCAATTTTTGTAGGCGTTGAAGGTTCTTTTTTTCGCAATCGTAAAAAAGAGAAAAATGCGACAACCAAAGGTGTTAGTATAACAACCCAGGCCGGATTAATAGACTGACTTAAATTGGTGGCCCAAAGATGCACCTTGGCACCTTCTTCCGGTAATTTGTCCGGAGCAACATTTCTAAAATATAAAGGATAATTTACTTCTTTCTTAACCACTCCGTTTACTTTTTGCAAACGAAACTGTTTATCGTACAGTTCAGTAGAGTCCATTTTATACTCGACCTCTTTTGCCAGTTTTAGCTTCGCAATCACCTTACCGGATGTTCCCGTTACTTCTCTGTCAGTATATCGATCTGCCCAGGTCGTAAGGGCAGAACCGTTAAGTTTGAAGACGGCCCAAAATAAAATCACCACTCCAAAAATAGCCAATAAAGCACCTATGGATCGTTTATCCTCTGTTTTTGCTTTAAAATAAAGAGATCCGTAAAAGATAACTATCGGAATACAGGCAAAAATAAAAGCATCTGTACTGTCTGAACCAAAGATAGCACTATCTGCATTGGCATCTGAAGCCACTCCTTTTATCATCCAGCCAATTGCACCAAAAACAAATGAAGGCAACAGGATAAAAAGTATAATTTTATAAAATGGCATATCTCCTTCTTGTATCCCTTTTTTCTGGTCATAGCCTACATAATGTTTAGTCCCCAATAAAAACACTATAACACCAATAAACATCCCTACTCCTGCAGCCATAAATGCCCAATGCCATCCCAAAAGGATTTGCAGGGCAGCACCGAAGAAATTACAGATAAAACCACCAACATTAATTCCCATATAGAAAATATTGTAGCCTTCATCTTTTTTATCCTGATACTCTTCTTTAGAGTAAAAACTCCCCAGTAAAGTGGAAATATTTGGTTTAAAAAAGCCATTCCCAACAATTATCAAAGTCATGGCGATATAAAGCATTGTCAGATCATGTATTCCAATTAAGAAGTAACCAATCCCCATTAAAATTCCGCCCAGAACAACAGACTTTCTATATCCCAAATACCTGTCAGCAATCAGTCCGCCTATAAAAGGTGTCAAAAAAACTAATGCTATAAAAGTCCCGTATAAATCAGAGGCTTCTTTCTCTGTCATTGCAAAACCGGTTTTTACATCTTTTAGATATAAAGTAAAAATTCCGATCATTAAATAATAACCAAAACGCTCCCACATTTCAGACAGAAACAAAAAAGGCAATGCTTTTGGATGTTTTTTCCACATAACTGTAAACTCTTTAAAATTAAAATTACCTGCAAGCCGAAACCTGCAGGTAATTTTCTATATATCTATGACAATGATTTATCTAACACCGTGCATCATTTTTTTCAAAAATGGAGTCAATGCAAACAATACAATTGCAGCGATACCTGTAAGAACAACAAATACCATGAAAAACTCGTATAAATTATGGATTATGAATCCTGCAAAATCTGGATAATGATCACTAATCTGGTGCTTGTCTAATAATTCTAACTGCGCCGGAGTTAGTGTGATTTTTTTATCCAAAACCGCTTGTAAGTCAATCCCCAATTCTTGTGCTTTTTTGTACTTATCTCCTGTTGCAGGCAAGATAGAACCCAAAGTTCCTCCTAAAGCATAACCTGATGCATTAGACAAGAAAAATACCCCATACAATAAAGAAGCAAAACGTTTTGGTGATAATTTACCCACCAATGACAATCCGATTGGAGATAAACATAACTCCGCACAAGTGTTTAGGAAATACAATAAAATCAACCATTTTACCAATAACAAACCTGAAGTTCCGATGTAAGAAACCTGAGTTGCAATCATAAAAAAGCTTATCGTAATAATCACCAAACCAAAAGCCAACTTAACCGGTGAAATTGGTTCTTTGTCTTTTGCTCTCAAAGTATCCCATAGTATACTAAAAGGAACTGCCATTACAACAACAAACAATCCGTTGAAAATCTGAACCATTGACGGAGGCATTTGCCAGCCAAAGAAATTTCTGTCTGTTTGATTATCAGCAATAAAAGTCAATGAAGATCCGGCCTGTTCGAAGGCGGCCCAAAAGAAGATAATAAAAAACGAAACGATATAAATTACAATAATTCTGTCTCTTTCGATTTTTGTTAAAGAAGTATCTGAAATAATCAATCCGGCCAAAGATAAACCGCTGGAATAGATTAAGGTATAAATTAAATTTTGTCCGAAAACATAGTGAAAAATAGCTCCTAAAACTAAAAAGGCAATTCCGGCTCCAATTAATGCTGTAGAAGAGAAATTAGCTTTTTGTGCTTCTCCTTCTTCAAAATCTGAAGCCTCATTTTTAGATGGTAAACCTCCTAATGGTTTTCCTTCCGGAGTTACTACGTATTTATTTTTCAGGAAGTAAAAAAGAACTGTTCCGGCAAGCATAGCACCTGAAGCAGCTAAGAATCCCCATTTGAAAGCGTGAATGTCTCTAATTCCCCCACTATCTCTTACATCTCCTAACAACGGACAAATAGACTGCCCTAAGAAGGCTCCCATATTGATTCCCATGTAAAAAATAGTAAAAGCGGTATCCAGTTTTGTTTTCTCTTGCTTCGGATACAAACTTCCCACCATACTTGAGATATTTGGTTTGAAGAATCCGTTACCGAACACAATGATTCCCAAAGCCGTGTACATGATTGTTTTAGCCAAAGACAGATTATCTTCAAAAACACTACCACTTGTAAACAACAGCAATTGTCCAATTGCCATCAATAATCCGCCTAATAAAATACAATTTCTGTTTCCTAAAAAACGATCGGAAATAAAACCTCCCAACATCGGAGTTAAATAACAAAGACCAAGAAACCCACCATAAATCAATGAGGCTTCTTCTTCCTTCATTAATAATGAGTTAACAAGAAATAAAGTCAATAAAGCTCGCATTCCATAAAAATTGAACCGCTCCCACATCTCCGTTCCAAACAGTACCCAAAGCCCTTTTGGATGCGCCGATTTTACTTGTTTCTCTCCCATATTATTTGTTATTTATTTTTAAGGTTATAAAGTTGTTCTATAAATTTTCTTTGATAAAATTAGTCATTCTGGTAAAAAGGTGAATTCTCGTTTTTGTTCCGAGAATATGATGGTCTTTATCCGGATAGATTTCAGAATCAAATTCTTTACCCGCCTGGATTAATGCTTCCATCATTTGCATTGAGTTTTGCAGATGCACATTGTCGTCACCTGATCCGTGTATCAACAAAAACTTTCCTTTTAATTTATCTACATAATTAATTGGTGAATTCAGATCGTAACCACTTGCATTTTCCTGAGGAGTTTGCAGGTATCTTTCTGTATACACACTATCATAAAAACGCCAGTTGGTTACCGGAGCAACAGCAATGGCCATTTTGAAAACATCATTCCCCTGAAAAATACAATTTGCAGCCATAAATCCTCCATAGCTCCATCCGAAGATTCCGATTCTTGAAGCATCAACATACGGATAAGTTGCAAGTACTTTTGCCGCATCGATTTGATCTTCTACTTCGTATTTTCCTAATTCTTTTTGTGTTACTTTTTTGAAGTCAGCACCTTTAAAACCGGTACCTCTACCATCAACACAAACTACAATATATCCTTGCTGAGTCAGAGACATAAACCAATAATCGTCTTTATTGTTCCAGTCATTATTTACCTGTTGTGAACCCGGACCGGAATACTGGTACATAAAAACCGGGTATTTTTTTGAAGGATCAAAATCTTTTGGTTTTAAAATCCATGTATTTAACTCGTTTCCTTTTGCTGTTTTTAAAACAAAGAATTCTTTAGCCGGCAAGTTGTACGCCACTAATTTATCAGAAAGGGCTTTGTTGTTTTCGATCACCTGAATTTCTTTACCCGTTTTCGCTTCGTTTAAAGTATAGGTAGTTGGCTGAACTGCGCTAGAGAAAGTATTGATAAAGTACTGGAAATTTGGACTGAAAGTCGCCGCGTTTGTTCCTGTAGTTTTAGCCAGAGCTGTTTTGTTTTTTCCGTCTAATGAGATGCGGTAGATTGCTCTGTTTATAGAACCATTCTCTGTAGATTGATAGAAAATAGTTTTTGTTTTTTCGTCGAAACCGTAGTAAGATGTTACTTCCCAGTTTCCTTTTGTAACCTGATTTTTTAATTTTCCGGTTTTGTCATACAGATAAATATGATTAAATCCGTCTGTTTCGCTTGTCCAGATAAAACTGTTGTCTTTTAAAAAGGTCAGATTATCTGTAATATCAACATAAGCTTTGTCTTTTTCATTCAAAACCACTTTTGCAGCAGCGGTTGTTCCATCAACAAATAAAAGATCCAGATTGTCCTGATGGCGATTTAAAACTTGTGCAGACAATACATTAGCATCATTTGTCCATTTTAACCTTGGGATATAAAAATCATTATAATTTCCAAGATCTACTTTTTTGGTAGCGTTTGCTACGGCATCATAAATATGTAAAGAGACTACTGAATTTTTCTCTCCCGGTTTCGGGTATTTAAACGTTTCAATTTTCGGATAGAGGTCTTTGTGAAACATAGACATTGAAAACTCAGGTACTGCACTTTCGTCAAAACGAATATAAGCCAGTTTTTTACTGTCTGCACTCCAGTCAAATGCTCTTACAAAAGAGAACTCTTCTTCATAGACCCAGTCGGTAATACCATTAATGACTGCATTTTTCTTACCGTCTGTCGTGACTGTCGTTACTTTTTTGGAAGCAACATCATATACATACAGATTATTTTCTTTAGCGAAAGCGATTTTAGATCCATCCGGAGAAAAAGTTGGTTCCTGAACCTGAAAATCAAAAAGCTTAGTTAGCGATTTGGAAGTAATATCGTACAAAAAGTAATCTGCGGTAAACGAGTGCCGGAAAATCTTTTTGGTATTAATTGCAATTAAAATCTTTTTTTCGGCAGCATCAAAAGTATAACTGTCTATTCCGTTTGCTAATGCCGGATGATTTTTTGTTTCAATTAAATTGGATACTTTTTTCAGCGTAGCAAAATCATATAAGTCAATTTCCATGCTTCTATTTGCCCTATCCACATTCAATACCGTATACTGATTTGTATTTTTTAAGGATTGCAATTTGTCCATTCCTTTGGCCTGAAAAGCTCCGGTATAAATATTTTCAACAGTGATTTTTTGTTGTCCAAAAACGGTAGCAACCAGCAACAATAGTACAACTGTTATTCTATTTGTATTCATTAGTATTATTTTAAAATATAAAAAAGAGCCCAATTTTAGTAAAAAAAATAAACATAATGCATATTTCAACTGTTAAATGTTAAAAAAAATAACGATTGCGTACTTCCAATTTTCAATTACAGATTGCAAACAAAGCTCTTAAATTGGTATATTTGCCGCAATATTACAATTTAATCTACTGAGAATGAACAACGCCGTTGCCGGATTTTCAAAATTATCCAAAAATGAAAAAATAAACTGGATTGCTGACACTTATTTTTCGACTCCTGACGAGGCTCTTAAAATAATAAGAAATTACTGGAATTCAGACCACAAGCTCCAACAACTGCACGATGAATTCATAGAAAATACCATCACTAATTTATACATCCCACTTGGAATTGCTCCTAACTTTTTAATCAACGGAAAGTACAAAACAATCCCAATGGCTATTGAAGAAAGTTCTGTCGTAGCCGCCGCTTCAAAAGCAGCCAAATACTGGGCTACACGTGGCGGATTTAAAGCCACTGTACTGAATACGGAGAAAATCGGACAGGTTCATTTTATATTCAACGGAAACGCCGAAAAACTACAATCGTTCTTCGATCAGATCAAACCTAAATTTTTCTCAGATACGCAAAGCATCACCAAAAACATGCAACAGCGTGGCGGAGGAATACTGGATATTCAATTAAAAGACAAAAGAAATTTACTTGAAAATTATTTCCAGTTGCATGCTACTTTTGAGACCAAAGACAGTATGGGGGCTAATTTTATTAATTCCTGTCTGGAACAATTTGCGACAACTTTAAAAGAAGAAGCTCATAATTCTGATTTACTTGCCAAAAATGAAACGTTACAGGTGGTAATGAGCATTTTGTCTAATTATGTCCCAAACTGTGTTGTCAGAGCCGAAGTTTCTTGTCCGGTTGAAGACTTAGCAGAAAAACACATCACCAATCCGCAGGAATTTGCAGAACGTTTTGTACAAGCGGTTCAAATTGCGGAAGTAGAGCCCTTTAGAGCCACAACTCACAATAAAGGAATCATGAATGGTGTTGATGCCGTAATTCTGGCAACAGGAAATGATTTTAGAGCAGTAGAAGCCGGTATTCATGCTTATGCTTCGCGAAATGGTCAATATACGAGTTTATCACATGCTAAAATTGAAGATGGCGTATTTACTTTTTGGCTCGAAATTCCACTTGCATTAGGTACCGTTGGCGGGCTAACTTCCTTACATCCTTTAGTAAAATTGTGTTTGGAGATTCTACAGAAACCTTCAGCAAAAGAGCTTATGGAAATTGTGGCTGTTGCGGGTCTGGCACAAAATTTTGCCGCCTTGCGTTCCTTAACAACAAACGGAATCCAGGCTGGTCATATGAAAATGCACTTAAACAATATCATCAACCAATTTGAAGCCAACGACGAAGAGCGCCATTTGATTAAATCACATTTTAAGATCAATGCTATTTCTCATAGTGCAGTAGTGGAGTTTATAGATAATTTACGAAAATAATCAGACGTTTTTTGGCGGTTTATTGCTTCATTTTTAATTCCTAACATTTCTCAAGGATCCTAAAAAACAAGCCGCGTCGGAGTCAAAAGAGACAGCATGAAAACAACCTTTTACAGTAACGGAAAACTCTTAATTACAGGCGAATATCTGGTTTTAGATGGTGCCAAAGCTTTTGCATTACCCACAAAATTCGGACAGAACTTAATCGTAGAAGAGGGAACAAATAAAACAATTAAATGGAAAAGCTATGATTTTGACCAGCAGATCTGGTTTGAAGACCGTTTTTCTTTTTCTGATATTGTAAATCCCCCAACTGCTGAAATTGAAACCGTAAAAACGACTTTAATTACGATTTTGCATGAGGCCTATCTTCTAAATCCTGATTTTATTAATCAGGCGGAAGGTTACACTATTACTACTCAGCTTACATTTCCTAAAAACTGGGGATTAGGCACTTCTTCTACTTTACTGAACAATATCGCTCAATGGACTAAAATTGATGCTTTCACACTACTAAAAAACAGTTTCGGAGGCAGTGGTTACGACATTGCCTGTGCGCAGAACAACACACCCATAACGTATCGTTTAGAACAAAACAGGCCTATCGTTGAATCTGTAGCTTTTAATCCGGATTTTACTCAAAATATATTCTTTGTATATCTTAACAAAAAGCAAAGCAGTAAAACGGCTATAAATGCCTATTACAATAACAAAAACCAAAACCTGACTGACAACATTGCCGAGAACAACAAAATCACGGAAATGGTTTTAAATGCAAAAACACTAACTGAATTTGCCTACGCTTTAGAAAAACATGAAACGCACTTAAGCAATATCTTAGAACTGGAAACAATAAAAGAAATTGCTTTTCCGGATTTTAAAGGTGTCGTAAAAAGCCTCGGGGCATGGGGTGGCGATTTTGTAATGGTGCTTTCTAAAGAAAATCCAACTGCCTATTTTACCTCAAAAGGATACGAAACCATCCTTACTTATGCCGAAATGATCTTATAGAATTAGCATAAATCTTTTGAATCACGCCTTCAACAAAAAAAGACTTACCACTAATTGCACGAATTTTCACGAATTGTTCTTTATTTATCTGTGGCCGCTTTTTTTTTGCCACAGATTTCACAGATTGAAAGGATTTCTTCGCTGGATTATAACGTGAACTTGATTATTTTTCTCTTGATGTTAGTCTTATCATTCAGTAATTGAGTTCAGATTTAAAACAAAACAATTCGTAAAAATTCGTGCAATTGGTGGCAACTTCTACGAATATAACCCTAAAGCATTCGGTTATTAATTCTACAACATTCATTCTGAAGGTTTATTCTTATTTTTACAAAACCGCTCAATTGAACTAAAAATCTTACCAATAGCACATAATTAAAAGTATGCTTTTCATTATTTAAAACCATAAGCATTATGCCTAAACCAGATTATGAAATTTGCATGTCACCGTCTATGGGTACAATAGGAACAACAATTATTATGATCCCTGCGAAAAGGAAACACGGGATTGAACCGGGATCGCTAATAGGAATTAATGCTGAATTTTTTAACCCAAAGGACAGGCATTCTGTGATTTCACCTTTTCAAATATTCGACCATAAAGGTTACACTCGTTTTTCGGTTAAAGTCCCCAATAACGTTGCAATTGGAAAAAGCTACAGAATCATGCTCAGCTTTTCCAAAATATCGGGAGGATTGGTTCTGTTTAGCACCTCCGAAAATCATCTTTTCACTGTTATTAAGTAAAAGATCTAAAAAACAAAAAAAGCCGTTTCTAAATTAGAAACGGCTTTTAGTATTTATGTACTTAGATTAGTAGTTAAACTCTAATCTGTTGTCTTTGATCTTAGCATTGTTTTTCAAAGCCGGTAAAATTCTGCTTGCATCAGATGCACTTTGTGCTTTTACTTTTTCAATATAAGCAGCATGGCTTGCAATTGCCGGTGCTTTTACCACTTTAATGTTTTTTACTACATAAACTCCTGTGTTTCCTTCAATTGGAGCAGAGATTTTGTTTGCAGCTAAAGCAAATGCGTTACCAACAACTTTAGGCTCTTGTCCAACTCCACCAGGTAAAACCGGGTTATCCATAGTTACATCAGCAGCTTGTTGAACAGCAACTCCTGCACTTTTAGCAACTGCTTCAAGGCTAGATCCTGTCATTTTAGCTTTTAGCATTTCTGCTTTTTTCTTGTTTTTCAAGATTGGCTCTACATATGGTCTTGCAACAGTTACAGATACTAAACCTGATGCGTTTTCACTTTTGTATTGAGCAATAACGTGACCAACATTAGCGATTTCAAAACGCTTAACATCACCTTTATCAGTTTCTTTATCAAATGCCCATCTTACAATGTTACGCTGATTTCCTAATGAACCAAATGCTTCGTCCATAGCTTTTGCCGTTACAGGAGGAGCTACTTTTAATCCTAATTCTTTTGCAGTTGCATTAAAATCTTTATCTGCAGCATCCATTTCAAATTTAGTTGCTAAAGTAAATACTTTATCAGAAGTTACTTCAGAAGGCTCAATTTTCTGAGCAATTGTAGCTAAACGAATTCCGTCTTGTTTGTCAGTAATTTTAATGATGTGAAATCCGAAAGGAGTTTCAACTAAACCAACTTTTCCAATTCCGTTGCTGAATACAAAATCATTGAAAGGTTTTACCATTTGGTTTGGACCAAAATAACCTAAATCACCACCTTGTTGTGCAGATGAATCATCAGAGCTTGTAAAAGCCAACATCATAAAACTATCCGGATTAGCCTGAACCTGAGCCAAAATTTCTTCTGCTTTAGCTTTAGCTTCTTCTTTTGTTCTTTTCTCTTTTGTATTTGGCGTTTGAGATCCTGTATATCCAATTAAGATATGACTTGCTTTTGCGTTAACTCCTGCTTTAAATCCAAGAGATTTAGAAATACAGTAGTACTTACCATAAACGTATGGTCCGTAGATTGCACCCGGCGCTAAGCTAAATAATTTATCAGCATCAACTGCAGGCAAGCTATTTTTAGCCACATAACTTGAATCGTAAGGAATATCAGAATTTGAGTTTACAAATTCTGCAATGTTAGTTGCATTTCTGAAACCTGGCAAAGTATCGTTTTTACCCGTTTTTGCATTGTAAACAACACTTCCTGATAACAAAGCAGTAATCTTAGCTTTAATTTCAGCTTCGTCTTCTTTTGACGCTTTGTCTTCCACTAATACATATTGAATTTCACGAGTTTCATCCGCTTTGAATTTCTTCTCGTTTTTCTTCATATAATCAACAATTTCTGAATCAGAAATTTTTACTTCACTATCTTTAATAGAAGAATACAATCCGGCAACATAAGCAAAGTTTACTTTGTTAGCTTCCATTTCATATTTCAACTTTCCTTCACTGGCAGTTGTGTAAAGTCCTGATTTTACTAATGTATTGTAGATTTGGAATTTTGCATTTAATGTAGCATCTTTCTCTCTATCTGCAATATATTGTTTTGCTTCAGGATTCGTTTTAAAATACTCTTTGAATTTAGCAATATCAAACATACCGGCAGCGTTCAAAAACATTGGGTTTTTCCCGATATTCGGATCTGCTTTTAAAACTTCGATTAGGTGTTTTTCACCTACTCTCAATCCTAGTTTATCAAACTGAGTTGATAATAATGCAATTGAAACCTCTTGATCCCAAACTCTGTTAGAAGCTTCAGTAGAAGAAATCCCCTGACCGCTTTTTTCAACATTACTAACTTTAACTCTAAAGTCTTCAAATGAAATGTCTTTTCCATCGATACTTCCTACATCTTTTGAACTTTGACCGAAAGTCCCTCTGGTGAATAGATCTTGTATTATAAATGCAAATAATGCAAGTGCAATAACTCCTATTAATAAAGCGGAACGCTGTCTAATTTTTGCTAAAACTGCCATTTTTATATCGTTAATTTTATATTCAGTTTGCGAAAATACAATTATCTAGTTAATAACAATACAACTAGGGTTTTATTTTACACATTTTTTTTCAATTACTAAAAATTTCACTCTTTTATAGTCATTTTTACCAATTCAATTTTCTTGTTTGTCGCTTCTTCTATCACAAAATGATAGTTATCTATGACTATTTCTTCTCCTTTTTGGGGAATTTCTTTTGTTGAATTCACAATAAAACCTCCCAAAGTACCATAGGAATCCTCCTCAGGAATGCCTAATTTATAGGTCTCATTCAAATACTCCACATCTAAACGGGTCGAAAATAAATACTTTCCTTCCCCCAGTGTCAGCTCTATCAATTCTTCGTCCAGGTCATGTTCGTCTTCAATCTCGCCAAAAAGCTCCTCTACAATATCTTCTATGGTAATGATCCCCGCTGTCCCTCCATGCTCATCTAAAACAACAGCGACATTTCTCCTCTTCTTGATTAAAAGATTTAACGCATCTTTTATCGAAATAGTTTCGGGAACAAACTCCACGGTCATCAAAACAGATTTGATTGTTTTAGGCTTTTTAAACAAATCAAAAGAGTGCACATAACCCACAATATCGTCCAACGAGTTTTGATTCACTACAATTTTAGAATATCCGGTTTCTATAAATACTTCCTTAAGCTCTTCAACACTGTCAAATAAATCGACCGCAACAATTTCGGTACGCGGTGTCATAATATCGCGTGCTTTCACGCCCGAAAACTCTAAAGCATTTTGAAAAATCTGGATTTCCGAATCTACTTCTTCACTATCTTCAACAGAACTCATTTGTTCGTTAATATAGTTACCAAGTTCTACTTTACTAAAATACAACTGCACCTGATCGCCTTCTGTTTTAAAGAATTTCTTTAAAATAAAATCTGAAATCCAGATAAAAAAAGTAGATATGTAGTAAAATAACCTATAAAAAAGATAAGCCGGAATGGCAAAAAACTTAATCAGGGAGTTGGCATAAATCTGAAAAAAAACCTTCGGAAGAAACTCCGCAGTAATCAAAATTATAAAAGTAGAAATCACGATCTGAATCAACAAACTGGCGACCTCAGAGAAGTGATAACCTAATCCGATTATCTGATTCAGAATCAGATCCCCCATGAAAAACCCGTAAACTACGAGCGCAACATTGTTACCAATGAGCATTGCAGCAATAAATTTAGAGGGATTCCCGGTAAGTTTGGTAAGAATTTGAGAGAGAAAATTATCTTGTTTTTTTTCTATTTCAAGATAAATTTTATTCGAGGAAATAAAAGCAATTTCCATTCCTGAAAAAAAGGCTGATAGTATTAAACATAGTATTATAATACCGATCTCCATTTCTATTGTTCTTTGTCACGATCGCTAAATTTTCTTCCAAATTTTCTTCTGAAGAAAAACATAAAAACGGCTAAACCGGCAATTATGAAGCTCATAGTAGCATTCTCTTTTCCTTCATTTAGCTTTACAACTCCATCATAAATAAAGAAAACTGCAAATAATATGTAAACGTAAGATGTATATTTTAAATAACTCATAATGTATATTTTATTCTTCGGCTTCCAGTTCGCCGGTTATTCGTTGTGAATTTATCACTTTAAAATCTTTGCTAAAATCAATTCCCTGTCCGTAAGAAACTCCTTTTGCATCTGTGAGCTTAAATTTTCTTTCGGTATAAAACCATTCGTTCTTCTGGTCAAAATACAGTTGCTCTGTTTCAAGCATCTGCCCGGTTTCTGATGTAATCTTCACTTTTCCCTGCAAGTCAATAATTCCGGTTGGCTTGTACGAAATAGCATAATTTGATCTTATAAAAGTACGTTTTTGTTTTTTATCATACAAAGTAACATCAAGTCCTTTTGGAAACTCTGTAAACGGAAAATCGAGATTAGAATAATCCAGCATTTTAGAGCTAATCAAAACTCCGGTTATGCGCCCTGAATCTGTATACTTTATATTAACGGTATCTGCATCACTCCCGGGAACAAACTCTGAGAAGTTACTTCTCTGAACTTCTTTAAAATTACTTTCGCATCCAAAAAACATTGTCACAGTAAGAACTGTGACAATTATTAGTATATATTTCTTTGGTAAATTCATTTGCCAAATGTAGTAAATTGTAATGAGCTTAAAAAAACATAAAGTTATGTTTAGTTGAATCTGCTTTTCACGAACCATCTGTCGTTAAAAGAGAAACTCACGCTAAAGTTCATATAGTTCTCCTGAACCAAACCGGCAGAGGTAGTTCCTTTTTTACCAAATTCAATTCCCACATTTACATTTGAAAAAGTCCCTGTAATCGGAAAACCGGCACCCAAAGTCATACCAACATCATTAATAGATTGATTATTTACAATCAGCCCCAATTTTTCGTATTTAAGACCTGCTCTGTAAGTAATTCTGCTGAAATAATTTGTAAAAGAACCATAATTAGGAACATAATACCCCCCAACTGCATATTTTGAATATTTTTCGTAACGTACATTATCAGCTGTATTGTAATAATTAGCAAGTGATCCCGCATCTCCCTGAAAAGCCAAGGTAGTACCTACTAACCATTTTCTTGCTTCTCCGATACCGGCACCAAATGTAAATTTACCAGGAAGTTTTAATTTAACAGAATTTTCAGGATACGTATACGATGTAGGATCTCCGTCAACCTCAGTAACTCTGGTATTGTCTGAATTTAATTTACCTGAAAAAGTATAATTCAAACTAGTAAACAAACTTAATTTTTTATCAACCTTAGTCTGATACATGGTACCAATATTAAAGTTTACTCCTGATAGCTCCGAAGTATTTGTTTCTCTGGTTGCATTTTGAACACCTGTCACAAGTTCAACACTTGTGGTCGTGATTTTACCAAAGTTGTATTGTACATCAGCTCCGATGTTCCACTTAGGTGTGATTTTATAACCCAATCCGAAAAACACTTTGTTAACTCCGCCTTTTCCTTCTAACTGACTGCTTATTCCGTTCGGATCAGCTGTATTGTCATTTGAAATTCTATATCCAACAGAAGTTAAAGGTACCAAACCAAACGCAGCACCAAATTTACCCATCGGAATCCCTACAGCCAAATAATCAAAAGTTGATCTTTGCGCTTTTGAAGTCTCTTTATCTGTTTTAATATTAGTTGTTCCAAAAGTACCTCCAACAGAAAAAGTAGTCTGCCCCAAACTGGCATAACTTGCCGGATTCTCAATATTCAAATGTATCGAATCCTGCTCTACTGCAACTCCCGCCATAGATCTGTATTCAAGAGTTCCTTTGAATCTTGTATCACCAATTCCGTAGAAAGAATAAGGCGATGAAGTCCCTTGCTGTGCAAATGAAACGAACGATATAAGTAAACAAGTACTTATTATAATTTTTTTAATCATTGTCGATTTTATATTGAAATGTTTGGTTCAAACTTTCTAAAAGGAAATTTGAATTGGCAAATATGGTATTTTTTAATCGTTTAGCCAAAAAATCTGCATCACCACCCGTTAAAATTATTATAAAATTTGAAAAATTTGCCTTATATTCATCGATAAAACCATCAATCTCATAGACGAAACCATTAACAACCCCTGAGTGAATGGCCTCTTTTGTTGAATCTCCTATATAGTGCTCCGGCGCCTCTAAAGTCAGCAAAGGCAGTCTGGCCGTAAAGTTATGCAAGGCTTCATAACGCAATCTGAGCCCCGGAGAGATTGCGCCACCCAAATAGTGGTCCTTTTCGTCGATAAAATCATAGGTAATACATGTTCCCGCATCGATCACCAGTCTGTTTTGTTTTGGAAATTGCAAAGTGGCTCCGGCAGCCAAAACCATGCGGTCTATGCCTAAAGTTTTTGGAGTCGCATACTTATTTATAAAAGGAAAAACATCTTCATGTGTCAAAAAATGAATCGTAAGCTGTTTTTCGAAAGTTAAAAAGGCTTGTTTTTCGATATTTCCCACCGATGCAACGACCAGATCGGTACAATTTTGAAATTTTTTTAAAATATTTTTAATTTTATTTTCGAATTCCCCTTTCTCAAAAACGAAACTCTCCAGAACACTACCTCCCTCAAAGACAGCCGCTTTAATTCGAGTGTTACCAACATCAACTGCTAAAACCATATTTATTTTTTTACCAATGCGAAGATACGAATTGATTTTTTTAAAAAAATGTTTTGCATAAACCGAAAATGATTATATCTTTGCACCCGCAATCAGCAATGGTGCCTTAGCTCAGATGGTAGAGCAATGGACTGAAAATCCATGTGTCCCTGGTTCGATCCCTGGAGGCACCACCAAAACCCGAATAGAAATATTCGGGTTTTTTGTTTTTATTTATTAACCAAACCCGACAGGTTTCTAAAACCTGTCGGGTTTACGTAAAATTTAAGGACTAAATAGATTATTTAATTCCAAATTTCAAATAATTTAAAAATTTATCATCGGGCTTTAGCATTGGATTTTAGAGCTTTAAATTAAAAATCAAAAACAACACAAAAATCAATTGCAAAATGTTTTGGATAAACCAAAAAACCTTCTATCTTTGCACCCGCAATCAGCAATGGTGCCTTAGCTCAGATGGTAGAGCAATGGACTGAAAATCCATGTGTCCCTGGTTCGATCCCTGGAGGCACCACCAAAACCCGAATAGAAATATTCGGGTTTTTTGTTTTTTATCTATTAACCAAACCCGACAGGTTTCTAAAACCTGTCGGGTTTATGTTTTATTTCTACCCCACAAAAATTAACTCCTCTTTACGATTGATTAACATAGAAACTCCCTAGTTTAATCTTTTATACGCTACTCTTGTAATTGTTTTAAACACCAAAACGGGGTTAAAAAAAAGGATCAGCACAAAAAAAATATTGCAGATTCCCTCATACCTAAAGTACTTTCCTTACAGCAAATCCACAAAAACCATTGTCAATACTATAAATTCATATTTCGTAAAAAAAGTAATGAATAAATAAAAAATTATCCTTTATATTCGTAAAAAAAATAAATAATACTTTATTTGCCATCTGAATCGGATTTTTAATTAATGAGCAAGACTTCTACAAAAGGAATTTGGAAAGTAATTTCGGCCTCTTCCATGGGAACCATGATAGAGTGGTACGATTTCTATATTTTTGGAAGTTTAGCTGTTGTGTTATCAACCAAATTCTTTCCGGGTGATAATCCTACTGCTGCTTTTTTATCTACATTGGCCACCTTTGCGGCCGGATTTGTGGTGCGTCCGTTTGGTGCTTTATTTTTTGGAAGACTTGGTGATATCATTGGTCGTAAATATACTTTTATGGCTACTTTATTATTAATGGGTGGTTCTACCTTTTTAATTGGCTGTATTCCGAGTTATGAAACAATCGGTTTTTTAGCTCCTGTATTGGTTTTAATCCTGCGTTTATTACAAGGTCTAGCTCTTGGTGGTGAATATGGAGGAGCTGCTACCTATGTTGCAGAACATGCGCCCGAAGGACAGAAAGGCTATTGGACTTCGTGGATTCAAACCACTGCTACTGTAGGCTTATTTATCTCTTTAATGGTAATTCTAATAACCAAAAATACACTTTCGGCAGAGGCTTTTGACTCCTGGGGATGGCGTGTACCCTTTTGGATTTCTATCGTTATGGTGGGTGTTTCGTACTTGATTAGAAAAAACATGGATGAATCTCCGGTTTTCGCAAAAGCAAAGAAAGAAGGAACCACGAGCAAAAACCCACTTAGAGAAAGCTTTGGAAACCGATATAACTTAAAATTTGTATTACTGGCCTTATTTGGCGCGACAATGGGACAGGGCGTTGTTTGGTACACCGGGCAATTTTACGCCATGAGTTTTATGAAAACGGTGATGAACATTAATTCTTCGCAAGTCGATAGCCTATTGGGAATTGCACTCTTACTCGGAACTCCCTTTTTTATCTTCTTCGGATGGCTGAGTGACAAAACCGGGCGCAAATATATCATGATGTCGGGTATGCTACTGGCCATTTTGTTTTACCGACCTATCTACAAAAGCATGTACACCACAACTGACGTGGCTCACAAAACTGAAATCACCTCAAAAACAACACAAGCAGTCGAAAATACAAACGACGGAAGTATTGTAACTACAACCACAAAAAACTACACCGATGGTACATCTGCCATTGAGACAGAAACATATAATTCAAAAAAAGAAACACAAAAAACTATTTCAATTACAATAAACTCAAGTGATAAATGGACTTTAATCTTCCTCGTTTTCATTCAGGTGTTATTTGTTACGATGGTGTACGGGCCGATTGCCGCATTTTTAGTAGAAATGTTTCCAACTAAAATCAGATACACTTCAATGTCTCTGCCGTATCATGTAGGGAATGGAATTTTTGGAGGATTGCTACCTGCCATTTCAACCTACTTCGTAACACACGCCAAAGAAGCCGGAAAACAAGATTTTTATCTGGACGGATTATGGTACCCTATTATTATTGCTTCGATATGCTTTGTAATTGGAATGATTTATATTGATACCAAAAACCAAACCACTCACCTTTAGAACTACAAATTATGAATGCGATTAAACAAATTTTAGGCGTTATATGGGTTATCCTCGCGGCGGCGGCGGCTTATTTCTGCGTCTTTGAATTTGGCTTACCAAAACTACTTTCAGACAAACAAGACGATTTAGTTTTTGGCGTTATTATCCTTTTTATCCTTACGCCATTGATTGTCTTAGGCCTGGGTACTTTTGGCTATTTTTCCGTAATTGGAGAATACAACAAAAAATAACAACTGATAATTAGCGAAATCTGCGGTGATTGTTTTTTATATTTTGCCACAGATTTCACTGATTAAAAGGATTTCTTTTCTAATTTATAACTTGACCTCGATTATTCATCTATTAACATTACTATTCAACAATCGAATTTAGACCAAAAAACAAAGCAGTTTGACGGATTAGGAATTAGCAAAAATGGAGGCAAAAAAGCTTGCTATAAATTGCACGAATTTTTACGAATTGTTTTTTAAACTAAGAAATAATCATTTTAATCTGTGAAATCTATGGCTAAATAAAAAAGCTTACCACAGATTGCACTGATTTAAAGGATTTCTTTTCTGATTTATAACCTGAACCCGATTATTCATTTATTGACGTTACCATTCAACGATCGAATTTAGACTAAAAACTAAGCAGTTTGAAGGATTAGGAATCAGCAAGAATGGAGACAAAAAAACTTGCCATAAATTGCACGAATTTTTACGAATTGTTTTTTAAACTAAGAAATAATCATTTTAATCTGTGAAATCTGTGGCAAAAAAAAGGCTGCCTGTTTCCAGACAACCTTCTCTTACTAAAACTAACAAACCATTATTTTTTAATGAATTTCATCACTTGTACTTTGTTGTTCTCATCACTTGCTTTCACCAGATACAATCCCGTTTTTAAATCGCTTACCGCAAACTGAAAATCTGATTTTCCATTGGGGGCAAAACTTTTTACCAACTGGCCTGAAATCGAGTAAATCTGAACTTTAGTTGTCGTTACATTTAAAGTAAAATAATCCGAAACCGGATTCGGATAAAGATTTACTGTGTTTGCTTTTTCAAAATTTTCGATCGCTAAGTTCGCTTGTTTATTCCCATAAATTCGGTATTCACCGGCGGCTAAACTTATCGGCGCAGCAGCATCAGTAACGGTAATAGTTGTATTATCCATTAAGTTGTACCATGTTCCGGTATATTGAAAACCTGTCGCAACATTTTTTGTCGTAACATCAAAGTTGGCTATAATTAAAACGTCTTTTAATTGAGTGGAAGCCAAACTTGCATTGGTGATTTTTATATTCACATTTAACGAACTTCCACTTGCAATGGTAGGCGTTCCTGAAAAAACAGGCTCCGTTGTTTTTAACGTAATCATCTTTGCCCAATCGTTGTAAATTTTATTTCTGTTTGTATCTCCTAACCAGTTTTCTACCCATTGCGGTTGTGGTTTGGTATCTAATTTACAGTCTCCCGGAATAGTTCCCGAATTATCATTTACCGTACCGTTCTTGCATGTAAAAATAGATTCATCCCAGCCTAATTCACCAAAATGCCAAATCATTTTTGGGCCGGGAACCAACAAGGAAACAGCTCCGATAGCCGACATTCTTGACAAAGCGGTATTTAATGTTTTTACATTATAAGTACCGTTTGAATTTCCGTATTGAATGTTTTTATACATCAAACGTTCTTCATCATGACTTTCCGCATACCCCATCAGACGGTTGGACTGAAAACCGTGACTGGCACTTGTCATTCTGGAAATACTGCTGGTATATCCCATAGACAATTCGTTGTAGGGATCTGTCATTTTACCCCACATCATAATTCCTTTGCTTGGTGTCTCAGCAATTCTGTAATTGGCCCATTGTTGCTCTTCGGCATCTGTTCCTAAGTGTTCAAAAATAGTGTAATGTGTCGGATCAAGACTCCAGGAATAATCTGCATATTTTTTCAACACATCTACTCTATCCTGTTGATACGCATTGGTACAGGATTCATCTGAAGCAGTACAAAGCTGTGTAAATCCTTTGGTTAAATCCCAACGGAAACCGTCAATTTTATATTCTTCGATCCATTGTTTGATCACACGATCCACATAATATTGAGTTTTAAGGGATTGGTGATTAAAATCTTCCCCTACACTATAACTGTGTTTCGCTACAGTATTAAAATAAGGATTCTCTGTTGTTGGAGCTCCAAAACCATCACCATCAGGATCGTTCATCCACATTCTTACCATTGGATTCCTGCCGAATGCGTGATTTAAAGCTACATCTAGTATAACCGCAATTCCGTTTTGGTGACACAGGTCTATAAGCTCTTTTAATTTATCTGAAGTACCATAAAATTTATCCAAAGCCATATGAAACGAGGTGTTGTACCCCCAGCTTTCATTGCCTTCAAACTCCATTACTGGCATCAATTCGATTGCGTTTATTTTTAGATTTTTAAAGTACTCTATTTTATCTATTAAACTTTGGTAATTTCTGGCCGCATCAAAATCGCGAACCAAAACTTCATAAACCACCAATTTATCTTTTTCAGGTTTTGTAAAATTGGTTACCTGCCATGCATATGGCGTTTGTCCTGTCTTAAGTACCGTCACTTCAAACTGCTGCCCCACCGGATACACCGGCATATTGGGATAAGAAGTCGCAGGAATAGAAGAATCATCATAAGGAGACAAAACCAAAGTAGAATAAGGATCTGCTGTTTTTACCATAGCCGGTGAATTGGCCAGCGGTGTCGTATCAACCACCCAATATTGATAGGTATTGTTTACACCCGAAACCAATCCGGTTATTTCTAACCAGAATTTACCTGATGCGGGATCTTTTTTCATCGCATAGGCCGATGTTGGCTGCCAGTTATTAAAACTTCCGGCAACGTAAACGAAATCTTTCAGCGGAGCATCTAAAACCAAAGTTGCTTTTGTGGCATCGGCTGTATTATAATTAATCCCATCTACTAAACCTGCAGGCATAGCAGCAGAAACGGTATTTGGATTTACGACTACCGAAAACTTCTTAGTGATAGTAACACCGGATTGCGTCGCCGATAATTCATAACTTTGATTACTTGTAATGTTCGTCGCCGTAAACGAATAACTTGCCGTGGCAGCATTAGTATTAACCGTGGCTCCATTCGCTTTTAAAGTATAACTCGCTGTACCGTTTGTGTTTGTTGCTGCAATAGAAAAATTAGAACCGGATGAAATAATCGAAGTACTATTTTCAACCGGAGTCGTTAATGTTAACTGAAAAGACCCCACTTCAACCAATATGTCCTGCGATTGTTTTCCTCCCGATCCATCCTTGGCTTTAATTAAAAAACCCATCTTTCCGATTCCGTTTCTGCCAAAATAAACGGAAGGCACAAATGTTTTTGTATACGTATCGGCAACTGCATTATAAGTAAATCGGCTCGCTTCATCAGAGGCAGTCCACGACCCGTTTGAGGGGGAGTCCATTTGAGCGGCATCATTTACATTATAAGACCACGACCAAAGATAGAGTGCATTTCCTGTTACCGACCATGTTCCTTCGTTGATACTGGTTCCGTCGATCGTAATCGTTATTGAAGTAGTATCCTCAAAAGTTGATGGATTTATTGTATACGTTACCGTTTGCTGTTGGGCAAAAATGAACCCAGATAACAAAAGGAAAAATAAAAGTATTGTTTTCTTCATAATGTGGTTGGTTGGTTAGTTAGTATTAAAAAGGGCCATCCTGAGATAGCCCTTTTTATTAAGAATTTCAATTATTGATTTGGAATCATCAAATAACTTCCGTCTAAATCATTAAAATAAATAACATATTTAGATTTTGCTACAGGTATATTGTCCCCTGTACCTCCTCCTGAGAAAGCAGTATTTCCGCCCCAGGAAACATCCCAGTTATTATTAGCTCTAAACTTCATTCCACCATCATTCAAAGAGGTTACACCTAAAGTCCAGATATGTTCATTAAAAGAGGATTTAATCATTGGAGTTGATGCATCCCATCCTTTAGCGGTGCTATCTCCAATGACACCAACTGTTGCATAACTTTTCGCTGCAGTAGCATCATAAGGAACTAGTGTATATTTTAGAGTTTTTACATTCATAGTAAAAGTATAGTATCCGTCTGCTGCAATTGCAATACTTGCAGGATCCGGGTCACCAGTTGTTCCTCTATATACCAAATCTCCATTAGCTCCACCGTACATAGGAGCCCAGTTCCCTAAGTCTTTTATTGCTTTGAAATAACCGGCTTTAAAAAATCCTGTAAACTTATATTCTTCAGCCTTTTTAGGATTTCTAAACAAAATTTGATTTCCTTTATTGTTATCCCAGCCGGAAACTGTTGCATCTCCCACTAAATACCAATCTGTAAAAGGATAGTCTACTTTTCCTGTGTAAGGCGTTATACTAATTGTGATTAAACCTTTAGCTACCTGCGCAAATCCACCGGATACATTTGACGTAATTTTCACATCATACATCGCGGTAACTTCAGGTTTTCCGCCCAAATCTATTGCAGCTTGATTTAAATCCTTAACAAGTACAGAAAGTTCTGTAATGCTATTAGTAGTAGTTCCGAGCACTTTTGCTGCTGCAAAATTACCTCCTTTTTTATCTATCAATAAAGTGTATTTTACCGATACCGCAGTAGAATATTGCGCTGCTGACCATTTAAATTTAGTAGCTACTGTAGCTGCTTTTTCAACATCTAAGACAAAATCTTGTCCCGTTTCCGGTGCAGTAATTTCCGGAGCAGTAATAGTACTAAGAACTTCTCTTTCGTCAACAGCATCAGCATTACATGATACCGCTAATACACCAATAAATGTGATTAAAATTATATATATCTTTTTCATTTTAATATTTTATAAGATGTTAGTATCCCGGATTTTGTTTTAATGTTGGATTTGCCTGAATGTTTCTTGCAGGAATCGGCATTAAGTCTCTGTATGATTCTGTAGATTGACCATTTAGAGTTCCACCTTTCCATTGCCAGATTTTTGATCCACCACTAAATTTTCCAAAACGAATCAAATCAGTTCTTCTGTGACATTCCCAAAACAACTCTCTCCCTCTTTCATCCAAAATAAAATCCAGCGTTAACTCCTGAGCAGAAATTGTTGGTGCATTTGCTCTGGTTCTAATTTGGTTAATATAACCTAAAGCAGTAGTAATATTTCCGGTAGTAGCTCCTCTAAGAGTCGCTTCAGCATACATTAAATAAGCATCCGTCAATCGGAACATTGGAAAATCTATATCCGGAATATCATTTCTTTGTGCCGCAGAACCATCAGCATTTTTATTAATATATTTTGTTACAGCATAACCATCTGTAAAAGTCCCAACATTATTAATGTCTTTTGATTGTCCATCTGTGTAAAATGTACCTCTGTTATCGGCAGTTGCAGTTTCGTCAGCAAAAAGATTAACAAACTCCCTACGGGTTCTGATTCCCTGCCATCCACCGTCCATTCCTCTGGAAGCCGGAATCATACTGCCTCCAATAGAAGCATGCATAATAAAACTCATTCCTCCACCAGTTGCTCTAATAGCATTACCATCGCTAACAATTGGAAAAATAAATTCAGTTTGAGCCCCGTTTCTGTTATTATCTGCAGAAAATAAATAACGATAAGGAACATTTGCAAAAGTATATCCTGAGCTATTAATGATTTCACTGCATAATGTTGCTGCTTCATTATTTCTGGCTGTACCTGTATATACTTTAGCATTCAGATAAATTTGCGCCAGTAAAAACTTGGCAGCAGCTTTATCAACTCTTCCATACTCATTTTGTTTAGAAGCCACTAAACTATTGTCTAAATCTTTTAATTCAGACTCCACAAAAGCAAAAACTTCTGCTCTTGATTTTTGTACCGGATAAAAGAATCCAACTTGATCGTTTTCTGTAGTAATTGGCACATTACCAAACAAATCCATTAAGTTATAATAAGAAAAAGCTCTTAAGAAACGGGCTTCTGCTCTAAATTTAGCAATATCAGCTTTCAATGCGGCGTCTACTCCTCTTGCCGTTAATTTATCATCTGTAGTTTGTCTCAAAAATTCATTGGCAACACTAATATGATAAAATGCTCTTGAGAATGTTCCTTCTAAAAACTCATTGGCCGGAGACCAGGTTTGAGAATTCAATGTTGGTAAAGTACCATCAGCCCAGGCAATAATTGCCTCATCTGTTGGGAACTCCTGTGTTACAAAAAGTAATCTTAAGTAACTGCTAAAATCACCTCCAAGCCCGGCAATATCCGGACTTTTAGACGGAACATTAGCATCGCCATCACCATCATTACCTCCAACATACAAACCTGCGTATAATTTTGCTAATACTTGTTTGTAAGATGCCGGATTCTGAAAAAAGGTCTCAGATAAAAATTCATCATCATCCTTTGGCGTCACGTTTAAATCGTCCGTACACGAAGTAAACGTCATACTTATTCCTAAAACGAATAGGAAAAAATAAGATATATATTTAAATGATATTTTCATTTTGTTTGTTTTTAAATTTTGATTTTCAGTCTACGATTAGAAATTAGCATTTACTCCAAATAAGAAAGTTCTTGCTCTTGGGTAAACATTATTATCAATACCGTTGAATTTCTCAGGATCTAAACCATTGTATTTGGTAAGAATTAAAACATTCTGAACGCCTGCTGTAAATCTTAAAGAAGCATTTTTAATGATTGTTTTATCAAAAGTATATCCAAGTGTAACGTTATCTAATTTGATAAAAGAAGCGTCTTTTACAAAATAATCAGACAAATAACGTGCTGTTCCGTTATCTTCAAAAGTAAAACCGGTATTATAGTAATCTGAACTTACGTTAGACAAATCACTCTGTCTTCTTAATCCGGCATCAGAATACCCTAAATTAGAACTTACGTTATCAAAAATATGATTTCCTAAACTTGCTCTCCAGTTCATTGTAAAATCAAACTTTTTGTAGTTTAAAGTAGAGAACAGGCCAAAAGTATAATCCGGAGCTGCCTTACCGGCTCTGTAGCGGTCTGCGGTATCAATTTTTCCATCTCCGTTTCTGTCAGCATAAGCTCCGGCTATTGGTCTTTTATTACTATCGTACAATTGTTGGTATACAAAAAATGAATTTGGAGCATTTCCTACCGTATTAATTAAAATTTTATTTCCGTTTCCACCGGCAATATTATCCCCGATAAGATACCCCTGAAAACCAGGAACTGTAATTCCCAAGTCAGAAATTTTCTGATCGATATAAGTAAAATTAAAAGCTGCGTTCCAAGTTAAATTATCATTCTTAACAATGTCAGACTGAACACTAAACTCAACCCCTTTTGTTCTTACACTACCAATATTAAAGAAACCCTGATTTCTTATATTAGCACCGTCAGGAACTGCAATCTCAGCCAATAAGTCTGTTGATTTCTTATCGAAGTAGTTAATCGTTCCGGTTATTCTGTCATTTAAGAACCCGTAATCAATACCAATATTACTCTCCGCTAATTCTTCCCATTTTATATTTTGGTTATATCCCTCCGGTCTTGCAGTTGCATAAATTGTATTACCAAAAATATACTGCGAATTGATTGTTCCCAAAGTTACCCTTTGTAAGTAATCATACTGAGCAGAAATATCCTGCTGACCTGTTGTACCATAACCAACTCTTAATTTTAAACTTGAAACAGTTTCGTTATCTTTTAAGAAAGCTTCTTCAGACAAATTCCATGCAAAAGCAGCACCTCCAAAATTACCCCATCTGTTATCTTCAGAAAAACGGGAAGTTCCATCTCTTCTGTAATTTAAAGTCAATAAATATCTGCTGTCATACCCTACATTCAAACGTCCAAAGAAAGATTGTAAGTTAACATCCGGATCCGTTGTAACATCTGCATTTGGATTTGGCTGTCTAACTTCTCCTGATGAATACTTTTCTTTTTGAAACAATTGATAGTTATAACCAGCTGTTGCATCAATTTTAATTTTTCCTAAATCTTTAACATAATTAAAATAAGCATTTAAGTTTTTATTTTGAAGTGACTCTGTATAGTGACTGTAGTTTCCAAAATTCATATAACCCGGATCAGTAAAAGGTTTTGGCTGAAATCCTAAAATACTTTGAGTACTTACTTCAGTATACCCACTACTGTCAAACTTATCAATACCTGCTTCTACAACAGCTCTTAAGTCTTCAAAGAAATGTAATTTATAATCTAATCTGATGTTACCCCATTTTCTTGTTGAAGTTGCTCGTCTGTTATCCTGATTCAATCTTGCAACAGGATTTCTTGCCGGTAATAAAGGCACATTTCCTGTAGGGTCTAACCATTCGAAATAACCTCCATAACGAGAACCGGCTTCGTAAACAGATTGTGTAGGATCAAATCCGATAGCACTACCAATTACTCCCCCCTCATCCTGAAATTGATTTTTACCAAACGATAAATTTCCACTAATATCAATTTTTAAATGATTGTCAAACAATACCGGATTTAACGATATCGATGTCGTAGTTCTTTCAAAAGAAGTGTTTCTTAGAATTCCGGGATTATCAATATTTCCTACAGATAATCTTACCGGTAATTTATTAAATAAAGCACCACTTACCGATATATTGCTGTTTGTTGTTAAAGCAGTATGGAAAATTTCATCCTGCCAGTTTGTATTGGCATTACCCAATAGAGCCTGTTGCTCCGGAGTACCTTTTGTCATTACCAATTCACGGTACTGATCTGCGTTCATTACATCAACTGTATTGGCAACCGTATTGACACCAATCTGAGAACTAAAATTAACTTTTACAGCCCCTTTTGTTCCTTTTTTAGTAGTAATAACAATTACCCCATTTGCTGCTCTGGATCCGTAGATTGCAGCTGCAGAAGCATCTTTTAAAACGGTAAAAGATTCAATATCGTTAGGATCAATAGTAGACAGGATACTTGTAGCTCCACTTGGAACTGCATTACTTAAAGGCAATCCGTCTAATACGATTAATGGCTCATTTGAAGCACTTAATGAAGATCCTCCACGAATTCTGATATCCGCTTTAGCTCCCGGTGCTCCACCTCCGGTAACATTTACACCCGAGATACGTCCGCTAATTAAGCTTTCCGGAGTTACGTTGATTCCCTTGTTAAATTCCTTTGCGGAAATTTGTGATACAGAACCCGTAGCATCCTTTTTCTTAACAGTTCCGTAACCTACTTGTACTACAACTTCCTTAAGTTGATTCGTATCCTCTTCAAGAGAAACTGTTAACGTTTTTTGTCCGTTAAAAACTACAGTTGACGTTTTATATCCAATAAAGGAAACCAGAATTTTGTCTCCGTTTTTGACATTAGACAACTGAAATTTACCATCAAAATCTGTTGCAGTTCCACCCGGAGCGCCTTGTACATTTACGTTTACTCCCGGAATCGGCTGTCCTGTAGCCAAATCATTCACAACACCATTTAATGTGCTTTGAGCCAACACACTAAAAGGCAGCAGTAGGAATAAAAATAACAACTTTTTATAAATTGTTTTCATACTTTTTGTTTAAATTAGTTTTGAGTTTTTGATTGTTAGTTAAGTTTTTAATTTTACTTCGAATCTCAAAATTATGAATTAATTAACATGCTCAACGAGTTACGATTTTCATAGCGCTACGAAAACGTGGTAGTGTTGAAAACTTTCTATTTTTTGTAATCTTTTTGAACAAAAATTATCAATTATAGAAATATTCGATACCTTTATTAATAATTAGATTTTTCTCAAATCCCTATATGAAACGCAAAATAACCCTAAAACAAATCGCAAAAGAGCTCGACGTCTCTATTTCAACTGTTTCGAAATCACTGCGAAACAGCCTTGAAATTGGCGAAGAAACACGATCAAAAGTGCAGGCTTTTGCCAAGTTTTACAACTACAAGCCCAACAACATTGCCCTTAGTCTAAAAAATCGAAAAACCAAAAGTATCGGCATTATCATTCCGGAAATTGTACATTATTTTTTCTCTACCGTGATCAATGGAATCGAACAGGTAGCCAACGAAAATGGCTATAGTGTTGTCATCTGTTTGTCGGATGATTCTTTCGACAAAGAAGTCCTGAATATGGAAATGCTGGCCAACGGAAGCATCGACGGTTTTATCATGTCGCTCTCAAAAGAAACCCAGTACAAAGGCGATTTTCACCACATTACCGAAGTTATCAATCAGGGTATGCCGGTGGTAATGTTTGACCGTGTTACCAACGATATTTTATGTGACAAAGTAATTATTGATGACAAAGCTGCTGCCTACGAAGCCGTTCAGAGCCTGATTGACAATGGCAGAAAAAAGATCGCTTTGGTTACCACAGTAGATTATGTGAGTGTCGGAAAGCTAAGAACAGACGGTTACGAAAAAGCATTATTAGACAACGGACTGCCTTTTAATGAAGATTTAATCATTAAAATTGAAGATGTCGATACTTGCGAAATCACCATCAGCCAACTTTTACACGACAGGGCTTTTGATGCTGTCTTTGCTGTAAATGAACTTTTTGCCGTAACGATTATCAAAACGGCCAACAAAATGGGTCTTAAAGTTCCCGAAGATATTGCGGTAATTGCTTTTACGGACGGAATTATATCCAAATACTCCACACCAAGCATTACGACCGTGAGTCAAAGTGGTGAAAAAATGGGGAACAAAGCGGCTAAAATGCTTATAGAAAGACTGGAAGCCGAGCATGAGGATGACGAAGAAGAAGAGGAAAACTACACCACCGAAGTAATCGAAACACATCTTATAAAAAGAGAATCTACGGACTAAATTTCTTAAAATCAACCTTTTCCAAAGTCATAATTAATTTTTATGACTTTTTTATTAGCATATATCTAAAAATAATTAATACTTTTACCACCGCTCAAAGCTTTTACTTTTACTTCGAAAATAATAAGTAAGTTTTGATAAGCAAAGCGCTTATCGTCTAATTAATTCTTTAATTACGATAATGGAAAAGCGTAAATTAAGTTTCTGGGAAATTTGGAACATGAGTTTCGGTTTCTTAGGAATACAGTTTGGTTTTGCACTGCAAAACGCAAATACCTCCAGAATTTTTGAAACCCTTGGTGCTAAAATTGACGAAATTCCGATTTTATGGATTGCTGCTCCTGTTTCAGGATTAATAATCCAGCCTGTAATTGGTTATTTTAGCGACAGAACATGGACAAAATTAGGCAGACGTCGTCCCTATTTTTTAATTGGTGCGATTCTATCGTCTGTTGCCTTATTCATTATGCCCAACTCTCCGACTTTATGGATTGCTGCCGGAACTTTATGGATGATGGATGCTTCGATCAATGTTTCGATGGAACCTTTTCGTGCCTTTGTGGGTGACAATTTACCCGAAAAACAACGCACTTTAGGTTTTGCGATGCAAAGTTTCTTTATTGGTACCGGAGCCGTTGTCGGTTCTGTTTTGCCTTATCTTTTTACCAATGTTTTTGGCGTTAGCAATACCGCCGCAGAAGGAATTATCCCTGATTCTGTAAAATGGTCTTTTTACATTGGTGGAATTGTTTTTTTACTTTCTGTTTTATGGACGGTTTTCAAAACAACAGAATATACTCCGGAAGAACTTCATGCTTTTGAAGAGCAAGCCAAAAAAGACAAAGAAGAAATCATTAATCCCAGAACCGAATCGGACCATAACATTAAAAAACAGCTTACTTTAGGTATTTTGTTGGCCGTAATTGGTACGTTGACCTCTTTTCTGATTTTCGAAAATCATTTAGCAAAAGAACTTTACATTCTTTTTATCGGACTGATTTTCATGGGTATTTTATTTATAATAGCCTCCCGATTAAGAACTTCACAAGTCAATAATGGTTTTACTATTATCATGACCGATTTACTGAACATGCCTGCTACTATGAAAAAATTAGCATGGGTGCAGTTTTTCTCCTGGTTTGCGCTTTTCTCTATGTGGATCTATACCACACAAGCCGTTACACAACATATTTTTGGCACAACAGATACGACTTCAAAAGTATACAATGATGCTGCCGATTGGGTTTCTGTATTGTTTACTGTTTATAACGGAATCGCCGCTGCAGTTGCTTTTTTGTTGCCGGTTATTGCGAAAAAAGTAGGAATCAGAGCAACACATTTACTGGCATTATGTGCCGGAGGTGTTGGTTTAATTTCAATTTATTTCATAGGTGATAAACAACTGCTTATACTGCCAATGCTGGGTATCGGAATCGCCTGGGCCAGTATTTTATCTATGCCATACGCCATGTTGTCCGGTGCTTTACCCGCAGCAAAAATGGGGTATTATATGGGCGTTTTCAACTTTTTTGTGGTAATCCCTCAAATTGTGGCTGCTACCATATTAGGCTTTGTAATCAAACAATTTTTCGATAATGAACCTATATACGCCTTAATTATTGGAGGAGTATCGATGATTTTTGCCGGCTTGCTAACGCTAAGGGTAAACAACAGAACTAAAATTGAAATTCATGAATAACAGAAAAGCATTCATATTTGACCTTGACGGTGTAATTGTCGACACCGCTAAATATCATTTTTTGGCCTGGCAGAAAATTGCTCAGGCATTAAATATAAATTTCACACACGAACATAACGAATTGCTTAAAGGTGTAAGTCGCGTTCGTTCTTTAGATATTATTCTTGAATTAGGAAATGATCAGGCTTCACAAGAAGACAAAGACAAATGGTTAATTCAAAAAAATGAAGATTATTTATCTTATTTAGTTGATATGGATGAAAGTGAGATTCTTCCGGGAGTTTTTAAAACGTTACAACTTTTAAAAGATAAAAACCAGGGAATTGCCTTAGGCTCAGCCAGTAAAAATGCAAGACCTATTTTAGAAAAAACAGGGATCCTCTCTTACTTCGAAGTTATTGTAGACGGAAATGACGTTACCAATGCTAAACCCGATCCTGAAGTTTTCTTAAAAGCGGCTCAATTATTACATATTGATCCCAAAAATGCAATTGTATTCGAAGATTCTGTTGCCGGAATTCAGGCGGCAAACACAGGCGAAATGGTGAGTGTTGGAATTGGTGAGCAAACCATTTTACACGAAGCCGACTATGTTTTTAAAGATTTCACCGAAATCGGAACAGACTTTATCGAAAAGCTGATTAGTCAATAAACTAATTGACTCTTTCTTAATGAATAAATCATCAAATCAACATATCAAATCATCAAATTAGTAAAATGAATCAAGATTATATAAAACCGGACAACTGGTCCATCATAGAAGAAGGATTTGACGCAGATCGTGTAAAATCCTCCGAAAGCCTTTTTAGCATTGGAAACGGTGCTATGGGACAACGCGCCAATTTTGAAGAAACGTATTCAGGTGAAACTTTTCAGGGAAGTTATATTGCAGGAATTTATTATCCGGACAAGACCAAAGTGGGCTGGTGGAAAAATGGATATCCAAAGTATTTTGCCAAAGTATTAAATGCGCCAAACTGGATCGGAATCGATATTGAAATCAACGAAGAAAATCTGGACTTACACCAATGTACCGAAGTACGAAACTTTCGCAGAGAACTCAATATGAAAGAAGGATGGTACAATCGTTCTTTTGAAGCAGTTCTGAAAAACGGAACCGAAATCGCAGTAAACGTTCGTCGTTTTCTTTCTTTAGATTTAGACGAAGCAGGAATTATCAAATACGATATTACGCCTTTAAACAAAGACGCAAAAATTGTTTACAAACCTTATATCGATGCCGGAGTAACTAATGAAGATGCCAACTGGGACGAAAAATTCTGGGAACCATTGGAGGTTAAAAAAGGTACAAATGAAGCTTTTGTAACAGCACAGACTTTTAAAACGCATTTTAAAGTTACGACTTTCATGCACAATACGATTTTGGCCAATGGAGAAAATGCAACAATCTCCCCTTCCACAATCGATTCAACTGCAGACAGAGTTCAATATACGTACGGAACTATTATCGCAAAAGGACAAACCTCCTCTATTCAGAAAATTGGTGGTTATACGGTTTCTTTAAATCATGAAAATACCTTAACGGCTGCCGAAAAATGTATCAAAACAGCTTTAAATTCAGGTTATGCTACCTTACTCCAAAATCAAATTGAGGCGTGGAGCAAAATCTGGGAGATGTCAGATATTACAATCGATGGCGATGTAAAAGCGCAACAGGGAATTCGTTTTAATATCTTTCAATTAAACCAAACCTATTTAGGAAAGGACAGCAGACTAAACATTGGACCAAAAGGTTTCACCGGAGAAAAATACGGTGGGTCTACTTACTGGGACACCGAAGCGTATTGTATTCCGTTTTACATGGCAACCAAAGATCAGCAGGTGGCTCGTAATTTATTGACGTATCGTTTCAATCAATTAGACAAAGCGATTGAAAATGCTACCGATAATTTAGGTTTCAAAAATGGCGCGGCTCTATACCCAATGGTTACGATGAATGGGGAAGAATGTCATAACGAATGGGAGATTACCCATGAAGAAATTCATAGAAATGGAGCAATAGCTTTTGCTATTTTCAACTACCATCGTTACACCGGAGACTACTCTTATATTCCCGAAAAAGGATTGGAAGTTTTAATCGGAATTGCCCGTTTTTGGCACCAGAGAGCCTCTTTCTCTAAAGACAAAAACCAATATGTAATTTTGGGCGTTACTGGTCCTAATGAATACGAAAACAACATCAACAATAATTTCTATACCAATTATATTGCAAAATGGTGTATTGATTATGCCGAAGAACAAATCAAAAAAGTAGCGACTGAATATCCTTCAGATCACAAACGTATCTTAGAAAAGGTAACGCTTTCCGCTGCCGAAATTCAGGAATGGAAAAAAGTAGCCGACAATATGTATTTCCCGGTTTCAGAAGAATTAGGGATTTATCTGCAACAAGATGGCTTTTTAGACAAGGAATTAGTTCCCGTAAAAGATCTGGATCGTTCGCAAAGACCGATCAATCAAAAATGGTCCTGGGATCGTGTTTTACGTTCGCCTTATATTAAACAGGCTGATGTCTTGCAGTGTTTTTACTTCTTTGAAAATCACTTCACTAAAGAAGAATTAAAACGTAATTTTGAATTTTACGAGTCATTTACGGTTCATGAAAGTTCACTTTCGCCTTGTGTACACTCTATTCAGGCAGCTGCTTTGGATAAAATGGATATGGCCTATACGTTTTATTTAAGAACTTCCCGTTTAGATCTGGACGATTACAACAAAGAAGTCGAAGAAGGTTGTCATATTACATCAATGGCCGGAACCTGGATGAGTATTGTAGAAGGTTTTGGAGGAATGCGTGTGGTAAAAGATCAACTTCATTTTTCTCCAAAAATTCCAAAAGAATGGGACGGTTATTCCTTTAAAATAAACTTTAGAAATCAAATCGTGAAAGTCGCTGTAAATCATGTTGAAACCGTATTTACAGTAGATGGCGATCAGGATTTGACCATCATAGTCAATGATAAGCCACTAACGATAAGCAAAATGGCACAAATAAATTAGAGTCGAAAATTTTTAAACTTAAAATCATGAAGAAATTATTTTTTGCAAGTTTCCTACTGTTTGCATTAAGCACGGTAGCAGAAGCGCAACAATTAAAATCACCTGAAGGAAAATTTGTAATGGAATTTTCACTTCAGAATGACGGAACACCAACTTATAATTTAAAGTATAAAAATAAAGAAGTTGTAAAAACAAGTAAACTTGGTCTTGAACTTAAAGGAGACCAAAAATCGTTACTGAATGATTTTACAATTGCCGATACTAAAACAAGTACTTTTGACGAAAACTGGAAACCGGTTTGGGGAGAAGTAGACCAAATTAGAAATCATTATAACGAATTGGCGGTTACTTTAAATCAGAAAGGAACAGATCGTCAAATCGTGATTCGTTTCCGTTTGTTTGATGACGGTTTGGGATTCCGATATGAATTTCCAACGCAAAAAAACCTTACGTACTTTATCATTAAAGAAGAAAGAACGCAATTTGCAATGGCAGGTGATCACACTGCTTTTTGGATTCCGGGAGATTACGATACGCAGGAATACGATTATACCAAATCGAAATTGTCTGAGATAAGAGGTTTGTCTGAAAAAGCCTATACGGCAAATGTTTCGCAAAAATCTTTCTCTCCAACAGGCGTGCAAACTTCATTGATGTTAAAAACAAAAGAGGGTATTTACATCAATTTACACGAAGCGGCTTTGATTAACTATTCGTGTATGCATTTGAATCTGGATGATAAAAACATGATTTTCGAATCTTGGTTAACACCCGATGCAAAAGGCGATAAAGGATACATGCAGGCACCAAGTCATTCGCCATGGAGAACAATAATGGTGAGCGATGATGCGAGAGAAATCTTAGCTTCAAAAATGACATTGAACTTAAATGATCCTTCAAAAATCGATGATACTTCATGGATTAAACCCGTAAAATATATCGGAGTTTGGTGGGAGATGATTACAGGAAAAAGTTCATGGTCGTACACCAACGATTTCCCGACAGTACAACTTGGAGTTTCTGATTTTTCAAAAGCAAAACCAAACGGTACACACGGAGCAACCAATGCAAACGTAAAAAAATACATTGATTTTGCTGCTAAAAACGGTTTTGATGCTGTTTTGGTTGAAGGTTGGAATGAAGGCTGGGAAGACTGGTTTGGTCATTCTAAAGATTATGTTTTTGACTTTGTAACGCCTTATCCGGATTTTGATGTGAAAGGCTTACATGAATATGCAAAATCAAAAGGTGTAAAAATTATCATGCACCATGAAACTTCAGGTTCTGTGCGTAACTACGAGCGCCATATGGACAAAGCGTACCAATTCATGAAAGACAATGGTTACGATGCTGTAAAAAGTGGTTATGTTGGCGATATCCTGCCTCGCGGTGAAAACCATTACGACCAATGGATTATCAACCACTACCAATATGCAATCGAAAAAGCAGCTGATTACAAAATTATGGTCAATGCACACGAAGCAGTTCGTCCGACCGGAATTTGCAGAACTTACCCAAACTTAATTGGAAACGAGGCAGCAAGAGGAACAGAATACCAGGCTTTTGGTGGTTCTAAACCAAATCACGTTACTGTTTTACCTTTTACACGTTTAATTGGCGGACCAATGGATTACACACCAGGAATCTTCGAAATGGATATCAGCAAACTAAATCCAGACAACAAATCTCATGTAAACAGCACGATCGCAAATCAATTGGCTTTGTATGTTACCATGTACAGTCCATTGCAAATGGCTGCTGATACTCCGGAGAACTATGATCGTTTCCCGGATGCCTTCCAGTTCATTAAAGATGTGGCGATAGACTGGTCTGAAAGTAAATACATTGAAGCAGAACCGGGAGATTTTATTACCGTTGCCCGTAAAGCAAAAGGAACAAACAACTGGTTCGTTGGAAATGTAAACGGAGAAACTTCCCGTACATCAAACATCGATTTCAGCTTCCTTGAAAAAGGTAAAAAATATACCGCTACGATTTATGCTGATGCAAAAGACGCGCATTACAAAACAAATCCACAAGCTTACACCATCAAGAAAATTGCTGTAACAAATAAATCAAAATTATCACAGTTATCTGTACCGGGTGGAGGTTATGCGATAAGTATTATTGAAAATAAATAATTTAATAACCACATAAGAAATGTAAGTGCATTTAATTTAAATCTTCTCCGTTTTAACTTATTTGTTCTTACATTTTTTATATGGTTTAAATTCAAGCTTGCTATGAACAGTTCAAAAAACAGGTCCCAAACAAACCATTTCTTCTACAAACTAATCCTTTTAGTGCTGCTATTTACCGCTTCCGCGAAAGCACAAATCCAAAAAGTAGAACCGCCATTTTGGTATGCGGGAATGAAAAACCCCGAGCTACAAATTATGTTCTACGGAAAAAACATTGCCCAATATGAAGCTTCGGTTTCTAACAATGTTACCATTAAAAATGTAGAAAAAACAGAAAACCCTAACTACGTTTTCCTTACCATCGACACAAAAGACATCAAAGCTTCTGAATTGGTTTTCTCTTTTAAAATGAAAAACAAAGTCGCTTTTACTCAAAAATATGCCCTAAAAGAAAGAAGAGCCAACTCTGCAAACCGAAAAAGTTATGATGCATCAGATCTGATTTACCTAATCATGCCGGATCGTTTTGCCAATGGAAATCCTAAAAATGACAGCAACGCTTCCTTAACAGATAAAGAAAACCGTAAAGAGCCAAGTGGACGTCACGGCGGCGATATCGAAGGAATCATTAAAAACTTAGATTATATTGCTTCCTTAGGGGCTACCACAATCTGGAGCACGCCTTTAAACGAAGACAACGACAAACAACATTCCTATCATACCTATGCGCAATCTGATGTTTACAAAATAGATCCGCGTTACGGAACCAATGAAGATTACGTTCGTCTGTCTGCCGAAATGCATAAAAAAGACATGAAATTGGTCATGGATTATGTAACCAATCACTGGGGAATCACCCATTGGATGATAAAAGATTTACCGGCAAAATCATGGATCAACCAATTTGAAAAATATACCCAAACTCACCACAGACGTGAAGTAATCACCGATATTCACGCTTCCAAATTAGATCAGGAGGTTTGTATAGACGGTTGGTTTGTTCCTTCTATGCCTGATTTGAACTTAAGAAATCCTCTGGTTGCAAAATACTTAACCCAAAATGCCATTTGGTGGATTGAATACGCTAATCTGGATGGATTTAGAGTCGACACCTACAATTATTCTGATCCAACGGCAATGGCAAATTGGGCTAAATCGGTTACAGATGAATACCCAAACTTTAATATAGTTGGAGAAATCTGGATGCACAATCAGGCGCAATTAGCTTATTGGCAAAAAGACAGTAAAGTAGGCGCTATCCAAAACTACAATTCGAACTTGCCTAGTGTAATGGATTTTACTTTACAAGATCAGATTGGTTCAGTTTTTAGTGAAGATGAACCTAACTGGGATAGTGGACTAATTAAGTTTTACAACAATTTTGCATTAGACTACCTCTATCCAAACCCGGATAATATCCTGGTTTTTGCTGAGAATCACGACACCAACCGCATCAACGATGTGTACAAATACGATCTGGCAAAATACAAATTGGTAATGACTTTGCTGGCAACCGTTCGTGGAATTCCGCAAATCTACTACGGTTCAGAAATCGGAATGGGCGGTGACAAAAGCAATGGTGACGGAGGAATTCGTCAGGATTTCCCCGGAGGATGGATTGGCGATAAAAACAATGCCTTTACCAAAGAAGGCCGAACAGATCTACAGGCAAAATATTTTGACTTTAGTTCGAAATTATTCAACTGGAGAAAATCAAATGAGGCTGTACACTTCGGGAAAATGACACATTATATTCCGGAGAACAATACGTATGTTTACTTTAGATATACTGATGCTAAAACGGTAATGGTGGTTTTTAATAACAATGCAAAAGAACAAACCATTAAAACCGATCGTTTTAAAGAAAACATCAAAAACTATAAATCAGGAAAAGATGTTCTGACCGGAAAATCTTTTGATCTGTCTTCTGAAATCATTTTAGAACCAAAATCGGCCGTGATTTTAGAACTGGAATAACCGTATCGTAGAGACGCACTGCTGTGCGTCTCTACGACAATTCACAAAAATTAACAAATGGCATGATCTCTAATGACGAGGTTATTTTTTAACACATAGAAACATAGCTTGTAGGAATCGATAAAAGTCGTTTCACTTTGCATATATACACATAGTAGAGACGCACACCGTAGAGACGCACTGCAGTGCGTCTCTACTATGTGAAATAAAGATTTATCTATTTTAGTCTTAAAAAAAGAATCTAAATCTATGTTCCTATGTGTTAAAATATTTTGCGTTACGAATTTTTTATCCCTAATACGGAGAGACGCGCATTACGGTTAAAAAACCAGATGGCATTAAAAAATCTATAATAAATGAAAAAATACACCTCCCTTTTTCTACCTTTAGTATTCTTAATCATGGGTTGTTCTGGCTCTAAATCAGTTACAATGAATAAAGACACTTCAAAAACACCTTTCGTCTGGGAAGGAGCCAATGTTTATTTTCTGCTTACAGATCGTTTTTACAATGGAAATCCTTCAAACGATTTAAATTTCAACCGAACCAAAACACCCGGAAAACTGCGCGGTTTTGAAGGTGGCGATATCATCGGAATTACCAAAAAAATTGACGAAGGCTACTTTGACCAACTTGGAATAAATGCCATCTGGCTTACGCCTGTTGTAGAGCAAATTCACGATGGTGTCGACGAAGGAACAGGCCTCAGCTATGGATTTCATGGATACTGGGCACGGGATTGGTCGGCTTTGGATCCAAATTTCGGCACAAAAGAAGACTTAGCCAATCTGGTCCAAAAAGCACACCAAAAAGGGATTAGAATTGTTTTAGACGGTGTCATCAATCATACCGGACCTGTAACGGCCGAAGATCCGATCTGGCCGGAAGACTGGGTCAGAACGGGAGTAGTTTGCGATTATAAATCATTCGAAAACACAACGATGTGTACTTTGGTAGAAAATCTTCCCGATGTAAAAACCGAAAGCACTCAAAATGTAGCACTCCCTCCTTTTTTAATCGAAAAATGGAAAAAGGAAGGTCGTTACGAAAAAGAAATAGCTTCTTTAAATGCCTTTTTTGAAAGAACCGGTTATCCGAGAAGTCCAAAATATTACATTATAAAATGGCTAACAGATTACATCGTTGAATTTGGAATTGACGGTTATCGTGGAGATACGGTAAAACACACTGATGAAAATGTATGGGCAGATTTTAAAAAAGAATGTGATTACGCTTTTGAAACCTGGAAAAAAAATCATCCGGCACAAGTTTTAGATCAAAATCCGTTTTATACCATTGCCGAAGTGTATGGTTATGGCATAAGCGGAGGACTGGAGTATGATTTTGGAGACCGAAAAGTAAATTACTTTCAGAATGGCTTCAACAGTATGATAAATTTTGAGTTTAAATGGAATGCAGCTCAAAACAATTATGAAAGTTTGTTTTCTAAATACTCAAATCATTTAAATAACGAACTTAAAGGTTATTCTGTCTTAAACTATTTGTCATCACATGACGACGGTCAGCCTTTTGACGCCAACAGAACGAAGAGTATCGAAGCTGGAACAAAACTTTTACTCTCCCCGGGAATGTCTCAGGTCTATTATGGAGATGAGTCTAATCGTTCTTTAATAATTGAAGGAACCCAAGGCGATGCTACTTTGCGCTCTAATATGAATTGGAATGACATTCAAAATAATACGGAGACTCAAAGAACCCTCTTGCATTGGCAGAAATTAGGGCAATTTAGACGAAATCATCCTGCGGTTGGAGCTGGAATTCATTCTCAACTATCGACTCAGCCTTATGTTTTTTCGAGAACTTATTCTAAAGACCAATTTTCAGATATCGTTATTATTGGTTTGGATTTAGCAAAAGGACCTAAAGAACTTTCTGTAAATTCTCTTTTTAAAGACGGAACAAAACTGAGAGACTTTTACTCAAATCAGGAAGTTGAAGTTATGGATGGGAAAGTTATTCTGGACAGCGAATTTGATATTGTTTTGTTGGAAAGCTTATAAAGGTTTAACCGCAAGGAGCGCAAAGATTTACGCAAGGTTCGCAAAGTTTTCTTTAAGGCTGTGCGCTTTTAAATAAATAGTGGAGCGCATAATTAAGTTTTTCACGCAGATTTTGCAGATTAAGCAGATTGTAATGCCGAAAAAAAATAAATCTGTTTAATCTGCAACCCGAGCGATAGCGAACTGGCGGAGCAAATCTGCGTGCATAAAAAACTTTGCGAACCTTGCGTAAATCTTAGCGCCCTTTGCGGTTAAAAAAACAAAATCTTTGCGACCTTTGCGGTTAAAAACAAACCACATGCTAAAAATAGCCCATCGCGGTGCCAAAGGCTATGAACCGGAGAACACCTTAAAAGCATTTCAAAAAGCATTAGACCTAAATGCAGACGGAATCGAACTCGACGTTCACCTCAGCATTGACGGACATTTAATTGTCATGCATGATGAAACCATCGACAAAATGACCAACGGAAAAGGCTTTGTAAATACACTATCTTTGCCCGAATTAAAGTCTTTTTTGATTGCAGACCAATATAAAATTCCAACCTTAAACGAGGTTTTTGATCTGATAGACAAAAAATGCCTGATCAATATCGAATTAAAAAATGGAGATACAGCCGTCAAAGTTGTTGCTTTAATTCATCAATATATTGCCGAGAAAAGTTGGAGTTACGACCACTTTATCGTTTCCAGTTTTGATTGGAATGCCTTGCTGGAAGTTCACCATTTAGATTCAAAAATCCTTATTGGAGTTTTAACCGAAACAGATCTTGATGCCGCTTTGACTTTCGCCCAATCCATAAAAGCAAAAGCCATTCATCCGGATTACCAGATGTTAAATGAGGAAAACACCCAAGAAATACAGGAAAAAGGCTTCTGGGTTTTACCCTGGACCGTCAATGAACCGAAAGACATTCAAAAAATAAAAAGCTATAAAGTAAACGGAATCATCAGTGATTTTCCGGACAAAATATAAGATCTAGAGAATAGCCACAGATTAAAAAGATTCACACAGATTTCAAAATCTTTTTAATCGCTTTAATCTGTGGCAAAAAAAATAAACGGAATACTCATATAAAGTATTTAAAAAAAACAGCCACAGATTAAAAGATTCACACAGATTTTAAATCCTTTTATTCTCTTTATCTGTGGCAAAAAAATAAACGGAATACTCGTATAAAGTATTTTTTAAAAAAAGCCACAGATTAAAAAGATTCGCACAGATTCTAAATCCTTTTAATCTCATTAATCTGTGGCAAAAAAAATTCGAGCCAATTCGCGTAATTCGTGGCAAAAAAAATAATATGATCAAAAATTTCGACATACTAATCGTTGGCGGAGGCGCAGCAGGATTTTTTACCGCTATTAATATTGCGGAGAAAAATCCAAAACTAAAAATTGTTATTTTAGAAAGAGGAAAAGAAGTCCTTTCTAAAGTCCGCATTTCCGGCGGTGGAAGATGCAACGTGACACACGCTTGTTTTGAACCAAATGAATTAGTCAAATTTTACCCGCGTGGCGAGAAAGAACTTCGTGGTCCTTTTCATCAGTTTTGCTCAGGCGATACAATTGAATGGTTTGAGAAACATGGTGTAGAACTTAAAATCGAAGAAGATGGCAGAATGTTTCCGGTCTCCAATTCATCCCAAACCATTATCGATTGCTTTCTAAAAGCAACCGAAAAACTAGGGATAAAAGTACTGACTGGTCAAAGTGTGCAATCCATTTTCAAGAAAGAAAATCATTGGAAAATTGATACTCAAAACGAAAATTACGCTGCCGAAAAATTAATTCTTGCCACAGGAAGCAATCCGAAAGTTTGGGAAATGCTGCAAGCAGAAGGCCATGCTATCGTGAGCCCTGTTCCTTCTCTGTTTACTTTTAATATCAAAGATTCCCGCATCAAAGAATTGCCCGGAGTAGCAACTCAGGTAACCGTAACGGTAAAAGACACCAAACTCGAATCGACAGGTCCTTTGTTAATCACCCATTGGGGAATGAGTGGCCCTGCGATTCTGAAGCTTTCAGCTTGGGGAGCCAGAATCTTATTTGATAAAAATTATCAGTTTACCATTTTTGTCAATTGGCTGAATGATGTTGACACCGAAGATGCTGAAAAAATACTGAAAGATTTAAAACAAGAGCACGCTAAAAAAGCGGTTTCCAAAAAGTCCCCTTTTGATTTCCCAAATCGTTTATGGGAGAGTTTAGTTTTAGCTTCCGGAATCGAAGCAGAAACAAAATGGGCGGATTTATCTAAGATTCAATTGCAGAATTTAGCTGCACAGCTTACTAAAGCAAAATTTCAGGTCAATGGAAAAAGTACTTTTAAAGAAGAATTTGTGACTGCAGGCGGAATTGATTTAAAGGAAATTAACTTTAAAACCATGGAAAGCAAACTGCATCAAAATCTTTATTTTGCGGGAGAAATTGTAAATATTGATGCCATTACCGGTGGATTTAATTTTCAGAATGCCTGGACAAGCGGATTTATTTTAGCCAACAGTATTTAGTTTTATAGTTATGGAATCTTCATTAAAAGAACAAATTCTTTCGATTGCTTCCTTTACAGAAAAGGAAACAGAAAAGATTCTTTCCAGTTTCGAATATGAAAAATTTGATGCAAAAACCTACCTCTCTTCTATTGGAAAAATCAGCAACAGGATTTTCTTCATTAGTAACGGATTAGCCCGCACCTATTATATAAAAGAAGGAAAAGAGATCACTACTTATCTAAGCTGTGATAATGGTTTTATTTCCTCTTACTCCAGTTTCATCAACCAAACTCCGTCTTACGAGAATATTCAGTGCCTTGAAGAATGTGAAGTTCTTTCTATAAGTTATGAAAAAATGCAGTCTTTATATGCTGAAATTCCAAATTGGGAGCGTGTTGGCAGAATTCTCGCTGAGCAAAACTATCTCTGTATGGCCGATCGAATACTGAAACTTCAAATGATTCCTGCAAAAGAAAAATACCTGACTTTTCTTGAAACGGCTCACCCAAAAATCATTCAAAGAACACCTTTGATTCATGTGGCTTCTTTTTTAGGAATCACGGCGGAATCTTTAAGCCGAGTCAGACAAAGCATTTCTTAACATTTGTCAAGAGAATTTAATGGCTGAATTCAAATCTTTGCTTCTATAAAATTTGAAAAGATGAAGACTATAGCCAAAGATGTTTACCAGATTCCCCTATTTCCACGAAATGCGATTAATTGTTATCTGATAGGAGACGTTCTTGTTGATGCCGGAATTAAAAGCTCTGCCGGAATTATTTTAAATGCTTTAAAAAACCGCACGGTATCCAAACATGTACTGACGCATGCCCATGCAGATCATCAGGGAAGCAGTAAAACGATTTGTGAAACGTTAAGCATTCCTCTTTGGTGCAGCGAATTAGAAAAAACAGCTGCAGAAAACGGAAATGTTACTTTTGAATATCCAAATCCCACACATTTGATTCCAAAATTTCAACAAAAATTCTGGGCGGGAAAAGGACATTCTGTATCGCAAACATTGAAAGAAGGAGATTCTATTGCCGGATTTACAGTAATCGAAACTCCGGGACATTCGAGCGGACATCTTTCTTTTTTCAGAGAAAAAGACGGTCTGCTGATAGTTGGCGATGTTTTGACCAATATGAATTTATTAACCACAATAGTCGGGTTACATGAACCTCTCGGTTTATTTACTACAGATAAAGAATTAAACAGAAAGTCTATTCTAAAATTAACCGCTTTAAAACCTAAGACACTCTGTTTTGGCCATGGGCCGGTTTTAATAAATAATGGAGAATTAGAAAAATTTACAGAAAAAATATTCCTTTAAATTTATGAAACCGGAAAAGGATGTTACTTTTGATTTCCAAAATCAATTAACAAGACTTTACATCTTCCATAAGTTTTCATTAAGACAATTCTAATAATTTTACTTTCACAAACTAACCCTTTATGAAAGTAAAATTACTTACCACAATTTCTTTTTTCACCTACCAACTTTCTATTTCCCAATCTGATAAACTACTTCATGGAAAAGTTCTTTTCAACAATAAACCCCTCCGAAAAGTAGAAGTCATTAATAAAACAGCCAAAACCAGTACCACGACCAATGATCTGGGAGAATTTTCAATTGCGGTAAAAGTGCGGGACAGTTTGCTGTTTTTCTCCAAAGATTTCTTTTTTACAAGAATAAAGTTAACACAGGAAAATATCGACGCCGATAATCTTATGGTCAATATGGTAGTCAGGCCGGAAGAGCTAAATGAAGTCGTTATCACAAACATAAAATTTGACAAAATCAAATACGATGCGGAAGCTACTTTTAAAATAGACGTTTTAAAAAGAGCCAATGATTTAACCCGTACGATCCCCGGTTATAAAGATGGTACAATAGCAAACGGAATGTCGCTTGCAATCCCTTTCGGGAACGGAAAACCCAAAAAAGATCTTCAAAAGCAGAATGATTTCAAAAAACTAATTACCAAAACCTGCCCTCCTGATTTTTTTACTAAGGATTTAAAACTAAACGCCGAAGAAGTTTCTTTGTATCTTGAATTTTGCGATGCTGACCCAAGATCTAAAACACTTTTAGAACATAGCAATATCTTAACCACAATGGATTTTTTATACGCTAAAAATGAAGAATTTAAGAAACTAAAGACAGACGCTAAAAATTAATAAAACACAAATGGATCAGGTACAAAAACTGAGGCAAAATAAAAAAAGCTGCCACAGATTTCACTGATTTAAGGGATTTTCTTTATGGTTCAAAACACAAATTCGATATACAAACTCCTTTAACCAGAGGAATTTGCATACCGAATTTGAAACATGAAAATATACGTTTAGTACCCCGGATTTTGTTTTAAATTCAAATTAAACAAAGCGTCTGACGGAAGACAATACAGCAAATATTTCTCTGAAGAGGTATTCTTTTTTAGCTCTCTGGGAGAAAGAAAAGTTCCAAAACGAATCATATCATTTCTTCTCCATCCTTCCCACCATAGTTCTCTTCCTCTTTCAAAATATACATTTTCGAGAGTTGCAGTTGGAGCTGGAACGCCTGTTCGGACGGCAATTTTATCCAAAATATCCTGAGCAGAGCCATTACCTGATACTGAACCGCCTCTAAGAATTGCTTCGGCCTCCATTAACAAAGCGTCAGCATAACGCATTAAAATAAAGTCGTTTTCGGGGTTGTCTAAATTGTTAACATCCGGCTGGTATTTTTGAGTTCTGATTCCGGCTGTTTCAATCGTGGGGCCAGAAAGAATTAGTTTCACGTCTTTGGTAAAAAACAAAAGGTTCCCATTTCTGTCTTTTAAAGGAACTGTTCCTCCTGGCGTAACTACACCGGTAACCTCATCAGTGGTCTCCGGAGCATACATTTGTCCGAACTGAAATCCGATTGGGTTTCCAAAATGCGCAATAATTTCAGGTGTTGCATGCTGACGACGTTCATCTGCGGCATTAAAACGATCGTAATATTCTCCAACCGTGCAAAAACCATTGTATCCATCAGGTGATTGGTTGTAATGCATTCCGTAGCGCCAGTAATCCCCTAGTGCTCCGCCATCTCCCAATACATTTTTCGAAGAAAACAAAATCTCCGGCGAAGTATTATTATCGGGTGTAAAATTATCCCAATAAGAAGCCGCTAAACTACTTTTTATGGCTTCTACATGTGCAATAACCTTGTTCATATTTACTGCATCAAAAGTATAGGGCCCTGCCGGGTTCGCTGCTTTGAAAACCCCGATATTCAAATAAATTTTAGCCAATAAAAAATGCCCTGCATCGCTATTCACGATACTGGCGTCTCCGGCAACACGCTCCGGCAAATTATTCAAAATAGCTTCTAATTCAGTAATTATAAAATCGGTTGCCTGTGCTCTTGTCCATACTTTAGGATCACTTGTTAGCGGAGATCCCGGTTCTCTATAGGGTGTTTGTCCGTACAAATCCAAAACATTGTAATAATAGAATGCTCTTAAAAAACGCGCCTGAACAATTTCTGACGGATTATTAGACTTTTCGATAATCGTATTACAGTCGTACACACTCGCCAATAAACTGTTCCAGGCATTTCTGATCTCGACATTATCGGGTGTCCATGTAAGGGCATGAAACTGTCTCCAGGTACCATTATCATCCCAATCTCCTCCTCTGGTCGGCCCCACTAATGCATCGGTTGACATCTCATTGAGTGTATGCATTTGCTCCTGAACCTGAAAATTTCTTAATCCCTGATAAGCGGTTCTCAATAAAGCGGCTGTATTAACAGGGCTATTATCTCCTCCGGTGAGGGTTCCGTCTAAAACTTCTTCATTCAAATTAGTACAGCTAACACCTAAAAACAGCGTGCCGACAAAAAAGATACTTTTTATAATATTTATAGTTTTCATAGTTTTTACAATTAAAATGTTACGTTAAGGCCAAAGGCAATGCCTTTTGATCTTGGGTAAGCCAGATAATCCATACCTGCGGAAGGAACTCCGTTAACTTGTTTATTAATGTCTACTTCAGGATCAAATCCGGTATAATTGGTAAACAATAATAAGTTGGAGCCGTTTGCATAAATGCGTACATTTTTACATTTCATTCGCTCCACTAAAGCTCCGGTAAAGGTGTAACCAAATGTTAATTCACCCATTCTTAAGAAATCTCCTTTTTGCAAAAATTTTGTCGAAGGCGAATTAGGATCACCCTGCCCTTGCGGAGAGTAAGCCGCTTTCTCCGTAACATTTCGACCTCCTAAAAAGGCTCCTTTAAAGAAATAAGCATTTTGTGTATTGTCATAAATGTAATTTCCTGCCACTCCGTAAAACGAAACTACTGCATCAAATCCTTTGTATCTGAAGGTAGAAGAGAAACCATAATTTAGTTTTGGCAACGGTTGTTTGTCCAGCAATTGTTTAGAAGCCTCGCCAAGTCCAACCGGTTGTCCTGCGGCATTTGTATAAATAGAATTTCCGGTGGCATCGTATCCCTTAAAATCATACAGATAATACGAATAAAGCGGTTTATTATTGGTAATTACCTGTGTATAAGCACCATCTAGTCCCTGACCATTTAAACCTCCTGTTCCTACAGTTCCTCTAAAATTTTTCATTTCATTTTTCAGAAATGAAGCATTGGCTCCAATTTCCCAAGAGATATTTTCGGACTCAATTATTTTATAGTCCAGACTAATTTCAAGTCCCTGATTGATTAAATTCCCGGGTAAATTTTTGTTACGTGGTGTATTCGGCCCCGGCTGTGTTGAGGCTTGTGGGACAGGAAAAATTAAATCTTTAGTGTTTCTGTAAAAATAATCTACGCTACCCGTTAATCGGTATTTTAACAAAGTAAAATCGGTTCCGATCCCCCATGATTCAGTCGTTTCCCATTTCAGATTATCGTTTGCATTCGAATCGATATTTAAATTTCCGTTATTTCCATAACTGGCTCTCCCGATTGCTGAGTTTGGCGCAAATTCCTGATTCCCGGTGATCCCCCAGTTGGCTCTGATTTTTAAATTATTAACCAGTCCTTCTTTATTTTCGAATAAATTATCGGCTAAACCTATCGACGGAAAGGTTCCATATTTGTTGTTTGCGCCCAATTTTGTAGATCCATCTGTACGAACGGTGGCCGTAACAACATACTTCTTAAAAAAAGTAGCATCTGCTCTGGCATAAAAAGATTGTAATTCAGATACATTTTTAAAAGAACTGCTTCTAAATTCGTTCTGAAGTCCGCCCTCAATATTATCTATCAGATTGGTTTGCGCCAGATCATATCCTTTTCCTGAAGTTACAAAACCGCTGGCCAGATAGTAATAATACGAATAGCCCACTAAGGCATTTACATTAAAATTGTCACTAAATTTATTAGTGTAGTTTAAGTTGTTCTCAAAGGTTTTATTAAAATTAGTGATTCCCTGAATAGAAGCGGTACCGTATTTTGTAATAACAGGATCAGAGCCGGGAACCGTCCCGAAGAAAGCATCGCCCTGAATTTGCATCGTTGGCAAAATCTGACTTTTTCTGGTAGAACCAGAAGTTTCCACGCCAAATAAGAAATTATATTTAAAATGACTTCCTAATTTAAGGGTCGCATTAATACTTCCCAATATTTTATTTGTGTTGGTATAATCTTTATAGGAATCTAATAACTGCACCGGATTCAGGTAGGTTTCGCTTACTACATTATAATGTCCGTCAGCATTATAGATTGGTCGTGTCGGGTTCCAGTATAAAGCCGCTCCAATAACGTTTCCGATATAACTGGCATTGTTTGTTATTAAAGTTGTTTCATCGTTTATACTGGCATAAAGCAATTTTGTATCAACTTTTAGTATTTTATCAAAAAAGTTATTGGAATTGAAAAACGAAATAGTGTACTTGTCCAAACCCGTATTTTTTACAATTCCTTTGTTGTTACTGGTAGAAAAAGAGATCCTGGTACTGGAATTTTCACTTGCTGAGTTAAAAGACAAATTATTGTTTATTGCAATTCCTTTTTGCAATACAGCATCTTCCCAATTGTAAGCCCTTCCTCCAAAATCCTGATTATTAATTTGTGGAGTTCCTCCAATAGGATCTGCCGGTATAGAAGGTACACCGGCTGCTTTACTGGCTGCAACAAACTGCTCGGCATTCATGACACCAAAATCCCCTGCTTTTGTACTAAACTGCGTTGAAATACTAAAGTTGAATTCAGGAACATTAGATTTTCCTTTTTTGGTTGTAATTACGATTACGCCATTTGCTCCACGAGCACCATATATGGCTGTAGACGAAGCATCTTTTAATACCGAAATAGACTCAATATCTGCGTCATTTATAAAATTTAAAGGATTTTTTGCCGAAGAGGTCCCCAGTAAATCAGTTCCTTCTGCCGATACGTCTCCTCCACTCAACGGAACACCGTCTACCACAATCAAAGGGCCATTACCCGAACGTACAGAAGAGGAGCCACGTACCCGAATGGTAACAGCAGAACCCGGCTCTCCGCTGGTTTGTGTAATTTGTACGCCGGCTACTTTACCTCTTAACAATAAAGCCGGTGAAGTATTTGAAACACCATCAAAATCTTTTGAAGAAAGTACATCTACCGCCCCCGTTAAATCTTTCTTTTTGGAAGTTCCGTAACCCACTACTATCACTTCACTTAACTCACTGCGGTCTTGCGCCATTGTTACATTGATCCTGGTTTTGTCCCCTACATTTACTTCCTGGTTTTTAAGCCCGATATAACTAAAGACTAAAACAGCCCCTTTCCCTACATTTTTAATCGTAAATCTTCCGTCAAAATCGGTTTGAGTTTCGTTTTTGCTTCCCTTTACTATTATCGAAACGCCTGGGAGCGGGCCATTAGAATCTGACACCAGCCCTGACACTTCCTGCGAATACATCAAGCCGGTACATAGCATGGTTAGAATAACCAATAAGCCTTTTTGTAGACTATTTTTCATTGTAATACTATTTTAGTTAATAATTTTGGTTTGTTGTTAGTTATTTTAAATCTGTTTTTTGATAGTTTGAATCAGCAACTAAACTGTTTCGAGCTTAAAGTTGTACACCAATGCAGCAGCTCCTAAAACGGCACTGTTTTTAAGTTGTGATTTTTCGATTTTGAGTTTCTTCAACTCCACGGGAAACATAAAATCCTCAAGTCCCTGCCAAACGGCATCGATAAAAAACTCGTAAGCATTACTGATAGAACCGCCCAAAATGATGCTTTCAGGGTCGTAGGCGTATAAAACTATTTTTACAACCTCAGAAAGGTTTTTTCCGTAATCTTTAAAAACTTCGAGCGCTTTAGAATCTCCTTTTTGGGCTTCCAGATAGAGTTGTTCTCCATCTAATCCTCTTGAGGTAAAAAATTCACTGGCACAATATTGTTCGATAATGCCCTCTTTGTACGAGATACTTCCTATTTCTCCGGCTCCGGTATTGACACCCTGATACAATTTATTTTCGATAATAATCCCGCTGCCAAGTCCGGTTCCTATAGTCACTCCAACAAAGTTTACCGCATCAATTCCTTTCCCGAAGAAATTTTCACCCAAGGCAAAACAATTGGAATCATTGTTTACATATACCGGTATTTTAAAATGAGCCTCGAGTATTTTTTTTAAGTGAACTTCTTTCCACGACGGTATCGCCACAACATCATATACAATTCCTTCTTTCCAGTCTACTACACTCGGTACTCCAATACCAATCGCTTCACAGTCGGGCTGATAAACTTGTTCTATGGCTTCTATTAATCGGTCTAAAACGACCTTTTCAGATTCTTTGGCGGGTGTATTTACTATACATTCGGAAATAATTTCTTTCCCTAAAATAAGGCTGGTGTGAATCTTTGTCCCTCCCATGTCAACGCCTATGATTTTTCTTTCCGACATTTTTACAACTTTATATAATTATTGATTTTCTTTTGTTTTCTTTAAATTTATTGTCGCATTATTTACTAATGGTTTAGCCCAAAAACCAATGCTAAGGATATAACCGAGGGTAATATACAAGGCCGTCATGGCATAGCGGAGTCCCATTATATCGCCCAGTTTCCCGATTATTAAAGACGTAACTGCTCCGCCAACAATACCCGTACATAAAATACCGGAGAAGGCTCCATGATTGTTTTTAAGAGAGTTTAAAGCCAATGAAAAAACAACAGACCACATGACCGAAAGGGCAAAACCGCAAAGTGGAAAAGCGTAAAGCGAAATCTCCGCAGCACCAAACAACGCAAGAGTCAGACTTATAATAGCTGCTGTTGCAAACAAAATAAGTACTTTACGACTGTCCAGAAACTTAAGTAAGACCAGGCCCAGAAGACAACCTGCGGTGAGAAGTCCCCAGAAATAAGCCACTGCTTCTGCACCAATAGTCTGAGGGGAATACTGGTGATAATCGCTTAAAAATTTTGACATCCAATTGGCGATTCCCTGCTCTGTGCCTACATAAGCAAAAGTTCCGAAGAAGAAGAATAGCACGGTTTTGTTTTGAAGTAAATCTTTGTAAACACTCCACGTTCCTGCTTTTTCAGATTCCTCCAGTTCAAATTTGGGGAATTTAAAAAGCAAAATAATAAGAACCATGGCAAGTGCTGTTAGAGCAAAAATCCAATATAAGGAAACCCAATTCAGATTTTCGGGAACCAGTTTTGACAAGATTTCCAGAAATTCGTTTGCATTTGTTTTGCCGTGTTTGATGTTCGTCACCAAATAACTATACACCAGCGGACTCAGAAAAGAAGCCAATCCAAAAAACAATTGCGCCATTACAGAATTGAAAGCAAAATGCTCTTCGCCACCTGAAACTCTTAACAATGGATTAATGGCTACCTGCAAAGCGGCCATCCCGATGCCTATCAAAAACAAAGAAACCAACGCCATCGCATAATAAGGAAACAATCCGAATAACAGTGAACCTACTGCGGCTATCAAAAAGGAAAATGCCATTACTTTTTTCTCCCGGTATTTTTCGAGTAATACCCCTGCAGAAGTTGACATTACACCATAAGCTGCAAAAAACGAAAACGGAAGGAAGCCCACCATCCCAAGCGATAAATGGTAACTATTGATAATATCCGGAATCAATGGTCCCATAATGTTTGTTAGAAAAGAAATAACAAAAAAGGTTAAAAACACCAATCCCACTGTTAACTTACTCGTTTTCATTGATTTGTTTATTAATTAAAAAATTAGATTTAGGCATTCGTTTTCCTTGCGAACAAAAAAGCCCTGTTTTGGATTTTTTATTCACCCTATTTGAAATAGTGTACTTTCACTATCTAATTCAAGTTGTTAATTGTGAAATGTAAAATGTGACATGTTAGTCTGAAAGGGTACATACTTTATTTGACGGATTTTTCTTAGTCTTATACGAAGCAACAAAATTTAGATGAATTGTTACTGTATTTCAGTAATCCACAGCAACTATATGTTCATACAAAATAAAATAATAATCAATTAAACAAAACTTACTACTTTTCACATTTTACATTTTACATTTTACATTTTACATTCTACATTTCACAACTTGAGTTATCAATAAAAATGACCTTGTTCTTCTTAGTCTACATTCCAGCCTTTGTAGCTAAAAACAGGTTTTTCGCCTTTTAAAGCAGCAACCGGAAAAGTGACTTTAAGCCTCCTGCTTTCGTTTGGCACTAATGAGATATAGTTATCGTCCCACAAAACCGGAACTATTGATTTTCCTGAAACTGACCCCACAATGTTTAACTCAATTAAAAACGCAATAGCGGTTGATGGATTTTTAAGTTCTACCGTAACTTCGTAGTTATCTTTTTCCTTTTTAATAGTATGCTGAGCCTCAATTTTTACTTTTGGTAATTGGTCTAAATCGGTAAAATCTGCATATTCCATTAGCGGTGTGTGTATCCAGTCTGATTTTTTAAAATCGAATACGTCTTTTTGAGTCGACAACCAATAAAAATTGTCTGCGATTTCTTTTCCTTTATCATCCGATAAGTACATTTTCAAAAAATATACTTTTGTGTAATTTTTATCACTTGGTAAATCGATGGTTTTTAGAGAAGCATTCCCATTAACAGAGACTGTTTCTTCTTTTTCGAAAATTAATTTTCCGTTAAAATCAAACAGTTTCACCTGAGCCTTCAGATTTTTAGTTTTCTGCGGATTTAAATTGCTCACATAAACCGCGTTATCACCATAATTATAAGCAATATTTATCTGACGTGCCCCTAATTTTGCACCATAAAAAGCTGCATTCGGCAATAAATTATAGTCCCAAAACTGCCAGATTAATTTTGGCCACGGAGAGTTAAACATCCATTGTACAATCCCCGTTGTATTGCTTCTGTTTATGGCAAAGGCTTCGTACATAGAGCGCATAGATTCCAGATTAGACGCCTGACTTTTAAAAGTAAAATCGGCAACATTATTCTGAATTCCGTATCTTTTGTTGAAGGCCGTTGTGAAACGGTCAAGTGTTTGAAATTCGTTTCTGCCACAGTGAAAATCCCAAGTTGCATTTATAGGCCACAGTTTTTCTTTCGGAATCATACTTTTTACGACTTCAAGCGAAGGAACTTGTGGCCCCGGACCTGTCTCGGTATTAAATCCGAAAGCCCCTCCGTTCTCCGTGTCCACAAACCAATAATTGGGAGCCACATACTCATAAGGGCCGTTCATTTTTACTCCTGTTTTTCCAGAAATGGTACTTTCCATGCCTTTGCAGGACATTAAAAGTGGTCTCGACGGATCAACTTCCTTAAAAAGAACATTGTATTTCTCTTCCAATTCCGGACGAGGTAGTTTATCACTTCCCATGACCCAGACAAAAATACTCGGATGGTTTCGCAGCCAATTGACATGATCACGGGTATAGTTTACAATAAGGTCCATGTCTTCCGGAGTTTTAATCGACATAAAATCATCTTCGGGTTTATCAAGATAACTTTTCCATTCCCATTGGCAGCTCCACCCCACCATCATCAAAAGTCCCATTTCATCAGCCATTTCATAAATTCTTTCGCCGTTTCCCCAAAAACCTTCCATCCTAACCGTGTTCATGTTAGTCTGTTTTACGTATTCTAATTGCGCTTTTACTTTTTCTTCGGTATCATTTAAGAACATTCCGTCAACCCAGCCACCGCCTTTAATCAGGACTTCAACACCATTTAATTTGTAACCTCTGTATCCTTTTGCCGTTATATAATCTTCGACCTCACGTATTCCGAAAGAAACCGATTTGGAATAGGAAACTTTTTTATCGGTTTCAATCGACAGGGTTAAGTTGTACAGATTTGGCTTCCCTAATTCATAGGTCCACCACAAACGAGGATTGTCGATTTTCAGCTGTTTAAATTCCGACGATTTAAAAACAACTACACGTTTCTCAAAAGGCTGTAGTGTCACTTTCTTTTCGAAAGTGATGTTTTCAATTTTCCCTTTTAAAACGGCTTCCAATACTCCGTTTGTATGGTTTACAGCTTCAGCAGAAACTTCTAGATCGGCACTTTTGTATTCTTTTTTATCAATTTTTGAAATAACGAAGATATTGTTCAGACTTGTTTGATCTGAAATTTTAAGCTTTACAGGTCTCCAAAGTCCTAACTCCCGATCCGGAGCCATAGGCGCCCAATCGACAAAACCAATCGAAGGTTCGTCTGCTTTTTGATGAAAGACTTCAACAGCAAGCACATTTTTTCCCTTTTTTATATATTTTGAAATATTTAAAGCAAAAATTCTAAATCCCCCAAACAAACGATCTGCACTAGCAATCTGGTTGCCGTTGAGCCAAACATTGGCTCTGTAATTGATTCCCTCAAATACTAATTCTGTGTTTTTTGACGCATCTTCAATCACAAATTCGTTTCTGTACCACCAAGGCACTCTGAATCGTGCCGTATCTACTTTGCTGATATTTTCGCCCATAAAAATATCCCCGTATTCCTTATTCGCAATCAAAGCAGCCATCACCGTCGATGGAACTGTGGTTTTATACCATTTTGAAACATCAAAACCGGTTGCAGAAATTTTAGTTCCGGAGCTGTTTATTTTGGCAGATGATTCTATCCTCCACCCTTCTTTTAATTGTTGTTCGAATTTTACATTTTGAGCATTTGCAGGAATCATAGTGCATATTACCCAGAAAAGAAATAAAATTAATGTACTATTTATATATTTTTTGTTCTTCATAATTTTTCTTTTAATCGAATAAGGAGATTACTATTGGTTAACAAAATTCGCGTTTGAAACAATTTTAGTTTTTTTGACTTAGCTATTAGAATTCATCATTTTTTTACTACAAAACAACAACCCATACATTTCATTAAAAGCATTAAAAAAAATTAAATACCTTGAAAAAAAGTTAAAAAAACTAATAATTAAAATATTTTTATGCATTTAATTAAAAACCACAAAACAAAAGTAGGCTTGTAATTGAATTGATAATGGTATATTTGCGATAATTAATCTTCATTTTGCGAATATTTACAATTCCCAAATTCAAAGCAAATCGTTCGCTATTTTAAGATTTCATTCCTATGTAAAGCGTTCTACACCAATTAACCTTTGATAAAAATGACACCCAAAGTATTGCTATTAGTTAACTTTTCTGAAGAATATGGTCGAGGTCTTTTAAGCGGAATTGCGAAATATTCCAGGCTATTTGGTCCACTTAACTTTTGCCGGATTCCAATTGTAAGCGGAAATAAAAAGGACTTAAAAAATGCCATTTCATGGGCGAGGACCTGGGGGGCAAATGGTATTATAGCTCAAATAGAAAATGAACAGGTATTTGAAAAATTACTTGCTTTAAATATTCCGATCATTGCTCAGGATACTAACGAACGGTTTAGCGGCATCCCTAATATTACGGGATTTTATAAAGAAACGGGGCATATGGCCGCTTCTTATTTTATTGAAAAGGGATTTAAAAATTTTGCTTTTTATGGTTTCGACAATATTGTCTGGTCTCGGGAAAGATGCGAAGGTTTTTGCGAAAAAGTAAAAGAATTCAATTGTGACGTTCACATTTACCAGCACCAAAAAGAAGAAACGCCACCACTATGGAGCTACAAAGAGTCGCAGCTTGCCGATTGGCTCAAAGCATTACCGAAACCCATCGCCATTATGACCTGCGATGACAATCAGGGTCAGCATGTCACGGAAGCCTGCAAAGCAATTGGCATCAACGTCCCTGAACAAGTGTCTGTACTTGGAGTTGACAATGATTTAAGCATTTGCAATTTATCTGATCCTCCATTATCGAGCATTTCTTTGAATACCGAAAAAGCCGGTTTCGAGACAGCACAGCTTCTCAGTAAAATGATGCAGAATAAAGTAGGTGTTAACAATGATATACACGTAGAACATTTGCAGATAATTACCCGCAGATCAACCGATTTTCTGGCCGTAAACGACAAAGAAATAAGCAAAGCCCTGCATTTCATCTATTACAATTACAAAGAAAGAATAGCGGTAGATGATGTCGTAAAAGCAACTGCTTTGTCGAGAAGGGTTTTAGAAAAGAGATTTCAATTGGTTTTAAAACGAAGTATACTCGACGAAATCAATACTTTACGAATTAAACAGGTCAAACAACTTCTAATCGAAACCGAATTATCGATCACAGAAATCTCAGATGCTTGCGGTTATACCGACATCAAAAACCTCTCAAGATATTTTAGCCGACATGAAGGTGTTAATCCTTTGGAGTTTCGGAAATTAAGGCAGGTGAAGTAATCAATTCATTTTATTTGGCTACTAAATTCTCGTATTCCAATTTCGTAAGAGAGTTGTCTCTATCTTGGAGAATCATTCAAAAATATATAATCTTTTAAATTCTTCCACTTAAAATACAATAACAACAAAACAACTACTAAAATGCCAGCAACGATAGACACAATTAGCAAAGCAGTTTCTATTTGATATACATAATCCAAATCAACCCCATCTTTACTTTTTTGCAGTACTCTAATTTTACTTTCTAAGTCCCAAGTTCTTTTTTCAAAATAATTAGTTTTACTCTCGTAGATATTCTTGATTCTTGCATTCAATAATCCTTCTTCAAAACCGTACTCCCTTGCAAGTTTATAAATTCTTTCAGCATTTTCAGGCTCTCCCTTTAATCTTACCAGATTCCCTAACTCGAAAAGTAAAATCGAAATAACTTTATCTTGTGGTTTTATAAAAGTAATTCTTTCATTTACTTGATAATAGATTTCTTTTGCCAGCTTATCTATTTCGTCTTTCGATAATTTTGATTTAGGTTCGCCTTTATCTCCAAAATTAGTATTTATTAAAAACTGACCTGAAACATCCGTCAAATTCTTAATTTTTGCTTCTAAAATTCTTAAATGCAACCACTCAGAGCCATTATGAGACTCAGGGTTAATCTCAATTGATTTTTTAATCCATTGATAAGCTTTCTGATTTTCTCCGATTAGCTCGTAAAGCGTTCCAACATTTGATGCGGTAGAATATCGATTGGGTTTAATTCGTTCAATATTCAAATACAATTTTAAAGCTTCATCGTATTTTTTTTGGATAATTAAAAGGTATCCTTTGTCAGACAAATAATCTACATCATTTGTTTTTTTATATAAACGATCAAGCTCAGAAATCAATCTTGGGAACTCCTCTAAAAAAAAATTATGCCCGTGAGGAACAAGCCCCTGATGATCTATATAAACCATCTCTCCGTTTTTTAGCACCTTAGTTTCCCCATTCAAACAGGCAAAACTCTTAAATGAAATTAAAACCAGAACAACAAAAATCCTAAATTTATTCATAAACAAACCGTATCGATTAAACCTGAAACCTGAAACTAAACAAACCTAAAACAAACCTTATTGCTAATTCAACCACCAGATACTGGCATTCAGAATGGCAGCAAAAGCAACCCAAACCATATAAGGAATTAATAAATAGGCCGAGGTTTTATTGATTTTACCAAATTTCAGATAGGTTTCATAAATCATCAATTCTAAAATCGTTATCTCAATTAGGGCCAGCATCGGATTTTTTAGTCCAAAGAAAAGATACGACCAAATCGCATTTAAAGCCAATTGAATTAAAAAGAACCCCAAAGCTGTTTTTACTTTTTGATTTTGTTCTTTGATTTTATCCCAGACTAATCCTGCTGCAATTGCCATTAAAATATAAAGAAATGTCCAAACCGGCATGAAAATCCAATTAGGAGGATTAAACCCAGGCTTAACAAGCGTAACGTACCAGGTCTCTATACTGGGTCTTGTAACCATGCTGGCAGAATAACCAACTAATAAACAAACCATTAAAGCAATTACAATTCGGACAATTTTATTCATTCTATTTAATTTTAAGCCAAAAATAGGCAAAAAATGGACTTTAAACCATATAAGTTAGGTAAGTTCATTTTATACTAAGTGCTATTTTATATCTTCTTATATAACTTATATGGTTTAATTTACACTTCATTTTTATATAAACCATATAAGTTAAGTAAGTTCATTTAATATTAAGCGCTATTTTAATATCTTCTTATATAACTTATATGGTTTAAATTCGCAGCTTTTAGCGCCAAATAAATAAGAAAAAGTATCTTTGCCCAAATTTTATATTTCATGTTTACAGCAACTGATTTTATTCCAGAAAAATATACTTCGGATATCGAAAAAGGTAATTTTGAGTGGAGCGCTCCCAGCAATATTGCACTAGTTAAATATTGGGGGAAAAAAGACAATCAGATTCCGGCGAATCCGTCCGTGAGTTTTACACTCAACAATTGCAAAACGATTACGAAACTGGCTTTCATAAAAAAAAGCGCTTCGACTCCGCTCAGCGTGACAACCGAGAGTTTTTCGTTTGATTTGCTATTTGAAGGAAAGGCTAAAGAAGATTTCAAACCCAAAATCCAGAAATTTCTGGAAAGAATTGAAGTGTATCTTCCTTTCCTCAAACACTATCATTTTACAATTGATACTCAAAATACGTTTCCACACAGTTCAGGGATTGCCTCATCGGCATCCGGAATGGCTGCTTTGGCAATGAACTTTATGAGTCTGGAAAAAGTACTGAATCCTGAAATGACAGATGATTATTTCTTTCAAAAAGCTTCTTTTTTAGCGCGTTTAGGATCTGGAAGTGCTTGCCGTAGCGTAAAAGGAAAAGTAGTAGTCTGGGGAAATCAGGCCAACATAAAAGGAAGTTCAGATTTGTTTGGAGTTGAATTTCCGCATGCGATTCATAACAATTTCAAGAACTATCAGGACACTATTTTATTGGTAGACAAAGGCGAAAAACAGGTTTCAAGCACTGTTGGTCATGATTTAATGCACAACCATCCGTATGCTGAAAGACGTTTTGCACAGGCACACGAAAATCTGGATCAATTAATTGCCATTTTTGAAAGCGGTAATCTGGATGAATTCATAAAAGTAGTCGAAAGTGAAGCCTTGACTTTACACGCTATGATGATGACTTCAATGCCGTATTATATTTTAATGAAGCCTAATACTTTACAGATCATAAATGCGATTTGGAAATTCAGAAATGACACTCAAATTCCGGTCTGTTTCACGCTTGATGCCGGTGCAAATGTACATGTACTGTATCCCGAAAACGTTAGCGAAAAAGTACTACAATTTATTCAGGACGAATTAGTTGTATTTTGCCAGAATGGTCAGTACATTTGCGACAAAATTGGAGATGGTGCAATTGCATTATAATTTTTGTATCTTTAATTAAAAATTCAGATCATGGACATTCAATTAGAAAAACTCGAATTGATAAAAATGTTAGCCGATACAGAAGATCCGGCTATCATTCAATCCATTCGGAAAATTTTCAAAACCGAAAAAAAAGATTGGTGGGATGATTTGACTGAAGAGCAGAAAGAAGAGATTTATCTTGGAGAAAGACAAATTGAAAATGGAGAATACTCTGATTTTAATGATTTCATTGAAAAATATCGATAAGATTTAAAAGCAATGAGGCAAGTTATAATTTCAGATTTTGCTCGAGCTAAAATTAAACATGTTTTAGAATACATAGAAGATAAATGGTCTGTAAATACTCGTCAAAAATTCGCTCAAAAATTATATTATTGCATCAAAGTTATTCAAGAAAATCCGGAGGCTTTTCCAAAATCTGAAGACAATAAAAGAATTCATAAATGTGTTATTACAAAACAGACCACCATTTTTTATAAGTTCAACACCAGAAAAATTGAAATAATAGCTGTTTTCGACACCAGACAAGACCCAAATAAAATAAAGAAAGACATTAAATAAATTATGAAAGGACCATTATTTTACTCAAAAATATTACTCTTTGGAGAATACGGAATCATCCGCGACTCTAAAGGACTTTCTATTCCCTATAATTTTTACAATGGCGCTTTGAAGAAAACCGAAGATCCTTCGGCAGAAGCTATTGCATCAAACGCCAGTCTAAAACGTTTCGTAGACTATCTTGAAACACTACAAACCGAACAACCGGAATTGGTTACTTTTGATTTGACTACCTTAAAAAGTGATGTTGAAACAGGCATGTATTTTGATTCCAGTATCCCACAAGGATACGGAGTTGGGAGCAGCGGTGCTCTAGTAGCAGCGATTTACGACAAATATGCCAAAGACAAAATTACCGTTTTAGAGAATTTAACTCGTGAAAAACTGTTACAGCTTAAAACTATATTCTCTCAAATGGAAAGTTTTTTCCACGGAAAAAGCTCCGGTTTAGATCCTTTAAACAGTTACCTAAGCATTCCGATTTTAATTAATTCGAAAGACAATATTGAAGCAACCGGTATTCCGACTCAAAGTTTTGACGGAAAAGGGGCTGTCTTTTTGTTAGACTCAGGAATTGTAGGCGAAACGGCTCCGATGGTGAATATTTTTATGGAAAATCTAAAAGATAAAGGTTTCCGTACCATGCTTAAGAACCAGTTTGTCAAATATACGGATGCCTGTGTAGAGAACTTTTTACATGGCGATATGAAATCATTGTTTACCAATACTAAAAAACTGTCTAAAGTGGTGTTGAATAACTTTAAACCAATGATTCCGGAACAATTTCATGGCATCTGGCAGCACGGAATTGACACCAACGATTATTATTTAAAACTTTGTGGTTCCGGCGGAGGAGGTTATATTTTAGGTTTCACCGAAGATTTAGAGCGCGCCAAATTATCTTTGAAAGACTATAAATTAGAGGTTGTGTATCAATTCTAAAACTCAGCTCTCTTTAAATAATCAGCCTTATTGAAGACGCTTTTCCAAAAATCATCATCTTAAAAGTTATTTAATATGAAAAGTATTTTAGCGATTATCAAAGCAACTTTTTTAGGTGGAATTTTATTTTTAGCCCCTTTAATTTTAGTACTGGTACTTTTAGAGAAAGGTTTTAGCATTGTTCAGAAAATTACAAATCCGATCCTAAACCACTTCCCAAAAATAAAAATTTTAGGATTGGCAATTGAGGAAATTGTAGTCATCACCATCATCGTCATTATTTGCTTCACGGTAGGTTTAATTGCTAAAACTGCCTACGCAAAAAAACTGATTCAAAGACTCGAAGAAGGGATTCTAAGTTTCGTTCCCGGTTATTCCTTTATGAAAAGCATGAACGAAAACATCATGGGTTTCGAATCTAAGCAGAATTTAAAAGTCGTTTTAGTTCCCACAGATGCAGATTGGCAATTTCCCTTTGTGATCGAACAAATAAACGAAAACAACTTTTCTGTATTTATTCCGGATGGGCCAAATCCGTGCAGCGGCTCCGTTTGCTTTGTAGAAAAAAAAACATCAAAGAAGTGAAGAGGAGCCAAAAACAAGCCTTAGCCTGCATTCGTAAATTAGGCTTTGGCGCTAAAACCATATTAAAAGACAAGCTTTAAAATTACATCAGAAAAGACTCCATTAAAAAATAAGCCTTAAATTACAATTCGAAACCAAATTCATAAAATGTTAAGCAGAAAGAATAAAATTTTAGCGATGAAAGTTATTAGTTTGTTCTCTGTAGTGAGAGGTTACAACATTCCCATCATCGTTTTAGCACAATATTTGTCATCGATTTTTATTCTGACTCCCGAAAAAAGGGCATTAGACATTCTACTCGATTTTCATCTGTTTCTAATTGTTTTTGCTTCCGCTATTACAATTGCTTCCGGATACATTATCAATAATTTTTACGACAGCCAAAAGGACTTAATCAACAGACCCAACAAGTCGATGTTGGACAGACTGGTAAGTCAGAAGACCAAATTATCGGTTTACTTCACTTTAAATTTTATTGCCGCTTTAATGGCTCTGATTGTTTCCTGGAGGGCTTTTTTCTTCTTTTCCGGTTACATTTTCCTAATTTGGTTCTACTCTCATAAAATAAAAAAATACCCTATAGTTGGGAACCTAACAGCAGCTTTACTGGCTGTTATTCCTTTTTTTGCAATCTTACTCTATTTCTACAACGCCATATCGTTTGAAGAAATTGAAAACCACATGAACCATTTTGCAGTAATTTCAGCCCATGCCATGTTTTTGTTTTTATTGTTGTTGATTCGTGAGATGATAAAAGATTTAGAGAACCTTAAAGGTGATTTGGCCAACAATTACAAAACCATTCCGATACTTTACAATGAAAAGGTCTCCAAACAAATTATAACTGCTTTGACCTTTTTAACTATACTACCCGTTTATATTCTGATCAACATTTACGATGTGGGTTATATGGACATTTACTTTTATGTTTGCTACATTTTCTTGCTTTTCTTTCTGCTTTACCTCTGGAAATCAAACTCTAAAGAACAATATTTAGTATTACACAATGTTTTGAAATTTTTAATCGTTTCAGGTGTTTTTTGCATTGTATTGATCAACCCTGCTGTTTTATGGCACGGAAAAAGTCTGCTCCTTAAAATTTAGATTTAACATTACCCCAAATAAAACAAAGTCATACAGATCGTTATCTCTCTTTTTATGGTCTTTTAACTGTAACTGAAAGTGACAAACCTTCTAATTCAAAGAGCGATTACAGCGCTTATAAGCAACAAAAAACGAAGGCTATTAATCTAAGAACAATGAACTTAGGATTATTTAGCAAGAATAAACTATCTTTGCACAAATTACAGAATTTATGAACAATAAGGAAGGCAATAATAAAAGAGGCGGTTCGAGACCAAATAGCTCTAGACCAAACTCTAACAAGCCAAAACCTCCTATGGCAAAACGTGCTCAAGGGCCGAAAAAAGTGAAACCTGCTGTGAAGGCTGCCGAAGAAGAAAAGGCGCAGAAAATTAAAAAACAGAATCAGGCTCCAAAAAGACAAAAAGCTGCAGACGAAATTCGTTTGAACAAATACATCTCTAATTCAGGGGTTTGTTCACGTCGTGATGCTGATATATACATTCAGTCCGGAAACGTTAAGGTAAACGGTGTTCCCGTTACTGAAATGGGATATTTAGTAAAAATAAATGATGTTGTAAACTTTGACGGTGTTACGCTTACTCCTGAGAAAAAAGAATACATCTTGCTAAACAAACCTAAAAACTTTACAACTGCTCTTGACGAAGGTCAGGAATACCGTAATGTTCTGGAATTAGTTCGTGGTTCTACTACCGCTAAAATTGGTCCAATTGGAAGAATGGACAAGAATACAACCGGTTTGTTGTTGTTTACAAATGATACTGATATGATTCGTAAATTTACTTTACCAAATCAGAAATCATCTAAAATCTATCAGGTTTCTTTAGACAAAAATCTAAAATACGAAGATTTAGAGAAAATCAGTAAAGGTTTAGTTCTTGACGGACACCGCGTTTTTGTAGAGGAAGTGAGCTACATTGACAATGAGCCAAAAAGCGAAATTGGACTTAAATTGCGTTCTTCAAATGTAAAAGTGGTTCGTGCCATTTTTGAACATTTTGAATACGATGTTTTACGCATCGATCGTGTTTCATTTGCCGGGCTTACCAAAAAGAATCTGCCAAGAGGTAACTGGCGCTTTTTAACGGAACAAGAAATCATTAATTTGAAAAACGTTTAGTACAACGTCTTCAAATAAATCATATAAATCCTATTTTGCTTCTGTAAAATGGGATTTTTTATTTTATAGTAATTCTGAGGAAAAGATTAGAAGAAGTTATGTCCGAAAAGTGTAAAAATGGACCTTCCTAAACTTGCTTGATTTTTGTCATCTACCGTTTCGTAACATGAAAATCCAAGTATGATTTTTATTCCGGGATGAATACTGTTTAAAATATCTCTTTTCTGTTCTTCTAACAGTAATTTTAAACTATCTAAAAGCTGAATATTATTCTTAAGATACGAGACGACCAGTAGTGCTGAAAAATTAAGTATTTCTCTTGCGGTTTCGCTTTTGATTCCGACTTCGTTGGAAATCATTTCAGAAATCCGTCCTTTCTTGTTGGCAAAAATCTCTTTCAATAAACCATTTCCTTCTAAGCGATAACAATCGTCAACTGATAAAATCCTACCGGAAGCAAAATCAACTTCTCCGTAAAATGTGGAGTTTTCCTCTATCATTGACACCATTTGCTTATAAAAACCCGATTCCTCCGCTTTATTATACAATCCCATCAGGACTGTACCAATTGAAACATCAATTCCCTTTATTAAAAGAGCGTCATTTTCAAAATAAAACTTATTTAACTTTGAGACAACATTAGAAGATATGAAACGTCTAAGTTCAATTTGTAGGTTCGGAGTCATGGCATTATTATTTGTTAGAATTATTTAAACACATTCCAAATAATCGACAAAGTGGGGCTTTTAATCGTTTATCTGGATAAAAATATAAAATATTTTAACATTTTCAAAAGATCTGTTTAAAATTTACCAAACCATTTACTACTTTTTTAACCCTAAAAACAAAAAGGCTCAATAAACATAACCCTTTCGTTATCAAAACAAAGGAAAAAAACAGGGAAAGAAAATTAAACTATTTTTAAAAAAAACAGAAAAAATAAGAAAAAGCTTAAATCCTGAGAGGCGTTTTAAAACAATAAACTCCAATTCTGCAAAACTACACTTATGAAAATACCCAGAAAAATGATGCAAAACAAAAAGTTAATAAACCCTGACGCCAAGAATCCCAATAAGGATCCTGTTGCTGCTTTTAGTGCGCGACGATGGTTTTTAGAATCATAAATAAGCTCTCCGATAAAAGCCCCAAAAAAGGGTCCCAAAATTACACCGAAAGGAATTGGAGAAAGAATTCCAACTATTAAACCAATATTGGTACCCCAGATTCCGTAAGAGCTTCCACCAAACTTCTTAGTTCCTTTGGCAGGAATAACATAATCCAGAATCGTAATAATTATAGTGATCACCAGTGTAATTCCCAAAAGCCAATAATTATTTTCGACAGCCTTGGTCAAATTCAATAACAACAAACCCACCCAACAGCTGGATAATCCCGGTAAAACCGGTAAAAAACTACCAAAAACACCAACAATTACACATATAAAACCAAGTAACACCAATATTAAATCCATATTTTTTTTGTAAATTCGTTCTTACGAGCTATTTAATCAACTATAACAATGCCAAGACTTTTGTCCTTATTTTTATTTTGTTTTTTACTCTTTATGAGCAATGCAAATATACTGGCACAGACTAAAAAGCTTTCCATAGACGACCAATTAATTCAGGACAGTATTTATAAAAGTAATAAGAAAAAAGTATTAAATTTTTCTATGAAAGATTTTAATGCCGTTTTTCTGGAATATTTTAATCGGAGAAGTGATCCAAATATTGTATTAAGCAAAACAGAATTTTACAACTATACCGTTCAAATTGCCACATTTTCTGATCGTTTATCAGCATTATACCCTGATCAGAAAGAAGTTGCAGCTAAAAACAAAGAAGAATGGCTCTCAAAAAGCTACGAAGAATATATTCAATACAAAGCATCTCAAAAAAAATAATCGTATTTTTACAACCTAATTAATTCCGTGCAATTCAACATCAAAATCTTGAGACAACTTCCTCTTTTTATAGTCGTTTTACTTTTCAATTCTTGTCAATATTTTGAGAAGCAGGTTCCGTCTGAAAAAGAATTGCTGCAAAAAGAATTAAAATCAATTAACTGGAAAGAAGTAGATGAATTTCCGTCGGTAACGGATTGCGAAAAAATAGCAGACAAAAAACTCCGTCAGCAGTGTTTTTTCGAAAAAATGACACAGCTAATTCAGGAAAAACTAGACATCGATTCACTTTCTGTTCTATACCCTGAACTTGATACGATCGAAGTAAAAGTAACCGTTTTTCCTAATGCTACCATGCAATTTGAGCCGCAGTTCCCAAAAGATTCTGTCGCTTACGATACTATTAAAATCGATAGTATCCTTCACGCGCGTTTAGTCGATTTCCCAAAAGTTAACCCTGCCATCAAACGCGGAATTCCGGTAAAAACTCAGTTTATCTTACCTGTTATTATTAAAGCAAAAGACAATAAGTAAATTGGTTTAAACCATATAAGTTATTTAAGAAAATATAAGTTTGTCTCTAGTGAATTTACATAGCTCAAATTAAACGCTATTTACTCTAAAGCTAACAACGCACAATTGCTATAAACCATATTAGTCACGTAATAGCTGCTTTTAAATGCACTTACATTACTTATATGGTTCAGATTAAGTTCAGTTTGTTCTATCCTTAAACACACAACAAACTTTACAAAAATTCATATTCTTTAAAACTACGCCTTAAATTGTCTTTCCTTCCATTCATAAGAACCAAACAAACTGTAAAAAGCTACTGCCATGCTAAAAAAGGGATATAAGACACTACTTAAAATCAGATTTTGTATTCTGGTCTTTCTCAGAAATTGATTTGTTGTATAAAGCAATACAAAATCAATTGCAAATTTTGAAAAAACAAACAAAACAGAAAGCCACCAGGGCCAGGCTCCAAAAAGAAAAAATACAGTCCCTATTATAAAATTCAAATTCCCGAAGAAAACAATTAACCCCAGTACCTTACCAAAAATGCTGTGGTAAGAACTCGTTTTAGCTGCCCATCGCACTCTTTGATAAAACAATGATTTCCAGTCCGGAGTTGGTTTTGTTTGCACAATTACTTCACTCGCTTTTAGATAATGAACTTTATCAGGATGTAATTCTACTCCCTTTTGGAGTAAAAAAACATCATCTCCGCTGGCAATTTTATTATTACCCTCAAAGCCATTTAATTCTTCAAACATTTTTTTTGTATATGCAAAATTGGCTCCGTTACACATAAAAGCTTTTCCAATTCCAAAACTGCCAATGGTTGCTCCCTGTAAGCTGGTAAGATCCAATTGCTGAAAATGGTGTAAAAAGGAGTCATCACAATCGTAGGTCACCGCGCCCGCCAACATCGAAACAGTATGCTCCTGAATATAATTATCAAAAATCAACAACCAGTTTTCCGAAACAATACAATCGGCATCGGTAGTGATTACCCAATCTGTTTTTACGTGTTTCATTGCCGTTGAAATGGCATCTTTCTTAGGCGATTTCGAAACCCTGACATTATCAACTACCAACACCTGAAACTTGAAACTTGAAACTTGAAACTCATCCTGAGACTCATCGTCAACCAAAATAACTTCAAACAAATCATCCGGATAATTAAGCTTTGAAAAACTGGCTAAAAGAAGGGGCAAATTATCAGCTTCGTTTCTAAAGGGAACTATAATTGTAAAACTGGTTTTAGGCTCCAAATTTTTCTCTTGGTACTTTTTTACTTTACCGTAACCATAAATGAGCCATCCGATTGTTATCATATAAAGTATCAATATGACAAACAAAACCAAGCTCATTCGGAGATTTTAGTTTTAAAATTCAACACATAATAACTCCCTAAAATTACCGGCAAAACCACATTTAAGAACCACATTAAGGTCGAGATAAAAACAACAATCCATTCGTTTACACCTAAAATTCCAAAGAAATAAATGGCAACACTTCCTTTTACGGCAAAATCCAGAAACTGAAAAGTCGGCAAAGAAGAAGCTAAAAAATAAACCACCGCGATTGTAGCAATTAAGGTAAAATAAGGCAAATCGACATCAAAAGCCAGAAACAAAAAATAGTATTGATGTGAAAAAACCAAATAACGGCAGGTCCCTAAAAGTATATTTTTTTGATGGACAGGCTTCGGAATTTCGTTAATCTTATGAAGCAATTTTTCGATAGAATATCCTTTGATTTTTATCTTTTTTAATGAAAACAAAACGATAAAAAACAGAAAGAAACCGGTAAACAATATCGCAACCGTTTTGGTAGTAATTACATTGTATTTTGCATTGAAATACAACAAGCCAAAAACACCAAAAATCACGGTCAGAATCATTTGGATTCCATTACAGATCAGATTCAGGAAAACTACTTTTTTGGCTTCCGATTTGGCATAAAACAATGCCTTTCCTGCGTATTCCCCTACTCCGTTTGGCGTAAAAATTCCCGCTGTTAATGCTGCCAGAACTTCTTTGGTAGCTTGTCCTACCGAGATTTCGTGTAGCACTTTAGCCAGATTCTGCCATTTTAAAATCTCGAAATAACGATTTAAAACACTCAAAAACAAAATAAAGGCAATTCCTAAAACAGATTGGTTTTTACGAAATAAAGTAATGAATTTCTGCCAATCAAGTTTGTCATTGTGTGCCAACTGATCGTAAATAAAATAAAATGCACCACCAACAATCAAAAGTTTGATCAGAAGAACAAGGAATTGTTTAGCTTTGTGAGGAATTGTAATCATACTGCAAAGTAAAGCAAACTATTGTAAAAATGCTATTCCACAAAGATTCACAAAGAAATCACGAAGCTGCACAAAATTAAAACTTAGTGAATCTCTGCGCAACTTAGCGAAACCCTTTAAAAATTGACAAAAGAACGCATCATATTAGGTATTGACCCCGGAACAACGATTATGGGTTTTGGATTGATTAAAGTCATTAACAAAAAAATGGAATTCCTGCAGCTTAACGAACTACAGCTTTCTAAATATGACGATCATTATCTGAAACTTAAAATCATTTTTGAGCGTACCATAGAATTAATCGAAACGCATAATCCGGACGAAATTGCAATCGAGGCTCCTTTCTTTGGCAAAAACGTACAATCAATGTTAAAGTTAGGTCGTGCGCAAGGTGTTGCAATGGCGGCGGGGCTTTCAAGAGGCATTCCGATTACAGAATATGAACCTAAAAAGATAAAAATGGCGATTACCGGAAACGGAAATGCCAGCAAAGAACAAGTTGCTAAAATGCTCCAACAGCTTTTAGGTTTAAGAGAGCTACCCAAAAATCTCGATTCAACCGATGGTTTGGCAGCAGCCGTTTGTCACTTCTTCAATTCCGGAAAAATTGTTGCCGGAAAAAGTTACTCGGGCTGGGATGCTTTTGTAAAACAAAATGAAGATAAAATTAGAAAATAAGACAACGAGATAATTTGATAATCAGATAATTCGTTTCAGGTCTTTATAATTATCCCATTGTCAAATCACCTAATTGCTAATTTAGAAAAAATGAGCGGCATCTACATCCATATCCCCTTTTGCAAACAGGCTTGCCATTATTGCGATTTCCATTTTTCGACTTCGATGAAGAAGAAAGAGGAAATGGTTTTGGCTATTGCCAAAGAAATCCAATTGCGTAAAAATGAGTTTGAAAAGGAAATTGTAGAAACCATATATTTTGGTGGAGGAACTCCTTCTGTCTTAGAAAATTCAGAATTACAGCTTTTAATTGATACCGTATATGAAAATTATAATGTAGCTGACAACCCGGAAATAACACTCGAGGCGAATCCGGATGATTTGTCAAAAGAAAGAATTTTTGAGTTATCTAAAAGTCCAATAAACCGCTTGAGTATTGGAATTCAGTCGTTTTTTGAAGAAGATTTAAAACTAATGAACCGAGCGCATAATTCGACGGAAGCTAAAAATTGTTTGCAGGAAGCAACAAAATACTTCGATAACATTTCATTGGATTTAATTTATGGAATCCCCGGAATGACGGATGAAATGTGGAAACAGAATATTGAAACAGCATTAAGTTTCGGTATTCCACACATCTCAAGTTACGCGTTGACGGTTGAACCGAAAACGGCATTAAAAAAACTGATTGATACCGGGAAAATCGCAGAGCCACAGGACGAGGTGGCTTCCAATCACTTTATGATTTTGGTTGAGATGCTGCAGAAAAACAATTTCATTCATTATGAATTGTCCAACTTTGGGAGAGAAAATTACTTCTCCAAAAACAATTCCGCTTATTGGCTGGGTAAAAAATATATCGGCGTAGGACCTTCGGCACATAGTTATGATGGCGAGAAAAGAGGCTGGAATGTGGCAAACAATTCACTTTATTTAAAGGCTATACACGACAACATTTTGCCAATAGAAACTGAAATTCTATCGATATCAGATCGCTACAACGAATATATTATGACCGGATTGCGAACCATTTGGGGCGTTTCTCTGGAAAGAATTAAAAACGAATTTGGAACGGAATATTTAGAGTATCTAAATCAACAAACACAAAAATTCTTAAATGACGATTTAGTTTATGTTTCTGAGAATATTCTGCGACCTACCGCGAAAGGAAAATTTTTGACAGACGGAATTGCTTCAGATTTATTTTTCTTAAATTTGAAATAAACTGGTTTAACCGCAAAGTACGCAAGGTTCGCAGTGAAATTTTTCACGCAGATTTAGCAGATTTATTCAAATTGTTTTTATCGAAATAACAAAACAAAAATATCGGCTTAATCTGCGTGCAAAAGGCTTTTCGTCTCCTATGTTTGCGTAGATTTTTTTTCGCGCAGATTTAGCAGATTGTTTTATCGAGCTACAAAAAAATATCGGCTTAATCTGCGTGAAAAAAACGAAATTTTTGTGACTTCGCGACTTTGTAAAAACTCTGCGAGCACTTTGCGGTTAAATACACACAATAATAAAAAAAATCTTTGCAGTTAACCCAAAACTATGAAAGCTAAAATAAACAACTTCGAAATTGACTTATCAAAACCAATTGACATCTCAATTCCACTAACCAATACAGATGAAAACCCGATTGCCTGGTACATCGAAAAACCAACCATTGAACCCGTAGTTTTTGGAGATTGGATCGGCAAAGTTTCAGAAGGAAAATCATCAACCAACTTCAACAATATTTTCTTCAACCCACATGGACACGGCACCCACACGGAATGTTTAGGTCACATTACAAACGATTTTTACAGCATTAACCAATCCCTGACTCAATTTTTCTTTTTAGCAAAACTGATCACTATTGAACCGGAGGCAATTGGAGAAGATTTGGTGATAACTAAGGAGCAAGTTCAAAAAGCCATGACCGTTTCGACTTCGCTCAATGGGACAACAGAAGCTTTAATCATAAGAACGCTTCCGAATCAAAAAGACAAAAAATCAAGAAAGTACTCCAATACAAATCCGCCTTATTTGGCTGAAGAAGCCGCTGTTTTTATCCGTGAAAGCGAAATCGAACATTTACTAATTGATTTACCAAGTGTTGACAGAGAACATGACGAAGGGAAATTACTCGCACACAAAGCCTTCTGGAATGTAAAAGACACGCTTCATTTAAATACTGATGCGAGACTAAAAGCCACCATTACCGAAATGATTTATGTCCCTGACACGATTAATGATGGAGATTATATACTAAATTTACAAATCGCTTCGTTTGAAAATGACGCAAGTCCATCAAAACCAATTCTATTTAAGATTGCAGATTTTAGATTTTAGATTTCAAATCTATCTTAAATCTGCAATCTTAAATCTTAAATCAACAATTAAAATGATTACTGTTTCGACTGATAAAAGCAAATTGGACGTTCCGTTTATACAGCACTTTTTAAAAGATATTTATTGGGCTGCGGGGCGTACAATGGAAGAAGTACAACGAACCATTGATGCTTCGGTTTGCTTCGGAATTTATTTAAATGACAAACAAATCGGTTTTGCACGCGTCATAACCGATTATGTGGTTTTTGCTTATGTTATGGATGTTTTTATTACAGAAGAACATCGAGGAAAAGGATATTCATCTATTTTGATTGAAAATATGATGAAAGAACCACAGCTGAACGAAATTAAAATCTGGAGATTGGCCACAACCGACGCCCATTTTTTATACGAGAAATTTGGATTTACGGCATTAAATCATCCTGAAAAAATGATGGAAAAAGTGGTCAGATGAAAACAGTTATTAAATTAGAAGAATTAGGTTTATTTCTCCTCGGAATCTATTTATTTAGCCTTTTGAGTTATCAATGGTGGTGGTTTTTAGTATTGCTTTTGGCACCCGATTTATCCATGATTGGTTATGCTGTTAATGCTAAAACAGGGGCTTTTTTATACAATTTATTCCACCATCGAGGTATTGCCGTCTTATTTTATATTTCAGGATGTTACCTGAACATTGAAGTCGTCCAATTAGTCGGGATCATTCTATTTTCGCACAGTGCTATGGATCGTTTCTTTGGGTATGGTCTAAAATACGAAACCGGTTTTAAGTATACTCATTTGGGAGAAATTGGTAAAAACTAAACTTTAAAAACGTATTAATCTACATTGATAAAGTCATTTAAACATGTACCTATTAATTCACTATATTTAGGACTGCTCTCTAACACATCATTTTCCCCAAATGAGAATAACTGCAAAATTAAATATCAAAATTGATCTTTTAAGTTTATTCAAACCTTATGGCTATCTGCTGTTTGTTTTTTTTCTATTCCAATTCGGATTTGCGCAAAACAATCCTCAAAAAGACACTTCAAATTTTATTTATTATCCTGACAAAATAATGATAAAAGCCAATTTGAGCACCCAAACAGACACTTACTCTTATACCCCCAACGAAAGTCAAAACCTGAAAATTACCCCTAATAATGACTACAAATTATTCCTGACTGTCGATTACAAATTCATCGGTTTCAGTTATGGATTTTCCCCGAAGTTTTTCGGAGTAAATAACGACAATAATTTAAAAGGTAAATCTTCTTTTTCCGATTACAACTTCCGTTTGTTTTTAGGGCATTGGCTGCAAAACTTTCAATACAGCAAAGTCAGAGGTTATTATGTAGAAAACACAGCCGACTATTTTCCTAATTGGGCAGAAGGAAAAGATCCTTATATTCAATTTCCAAATCTAAAAAATGAAACTTTTGGCATGTCAACTTCTTATGTTTTTAATCCTAAGTTTTCACTAAGAAGTATTACCTCCTTTACCGAATGGCAAAAACAAAGTGCCGGAAGTTTTATTCCTGTTTTAACATACGATTACACACGTTTTTCTTTTGATCAGAACGAAAATAAAACCAAAGAAGATAACTATAATATAAGACTGGGTTTGAGTTATTTTTATAATTTTATACTATATGAGAAATTTTATATCGCTCCGAACTTAACCCCTTCAATGGGAATTCGCTTTTCTACAAACAAATCCCAGGACATCGAAGGGAATACAACAGAAAAGGAAACCTATTTTACAAAATTCCTCGAAGGCGGTATTAAAATAGGCTATAATTCGAATAATATACTTTTTGGAGCCAATTTTAATTTTAATGTAAATTGGTACAAAGAAGAACGGAAAAACACTATTGAAAACAATAGAATATATGGTTTACTCTACTTTGGATATCGTTTTGATGCTCCTGATTTTATAGCAAAACCAGCCAAAAAAATTGAAGAAAAAATAAAACTATAAGAACTATGAACCTCGAAACTTATTATGAATATTGTCTTGCTAAAAAAGGAGTTACGGAACATTTCCCTTTTGACGAAGACACTTTAGTGTTTAAAGTTGGCGGCAAATTATTCGCCTTATCCTCCTTACAACAGTGGGAAAAAAATGAGCCCTCCGTCAATTTAAAATGTGATCCTGAACGTGCACAAGAGCTAAGAGCGGAATATGAAGAAATAAAACCGGGCTATCATATGAATAAAGTCCATTGGAATACGGTTGCCTTAAACGGAAGCTTACCAACAGGTTTTATAAAAGAATTAATAGATCATTCCTATGAATTGGTTTTCAAAAGTTTGACCAAGAAAATTCAAAGTGAAATTACTCAATTAGAAAATTAGGCATTACATTTGCAGCATAAGAAAAAAAACTTAGCAACTCAGTTACTTTGTAACTTAGCAACTTATAACACATGAAAGAACAATTTAAAAAGTTTTTAAACGAAGAACAAGACCCTAAAGCGATTGAAAAAATCACTTCCAAACTTAACGATTTATTGATGAGAGGCGAAGAGGTTGGTTATATTGCTGTTCAGAAAAAACCGGCAATTACTGTTTTTCCTGATAGTATCGTATTAACAAACAAAAGAATCATTATCTGTAAACCTAAAAATTTAGGTCTTTCTATGGATTTTACAGATTATACCTGGGATGATATTGCCGGGACTTTTGTAAAAGAAAATATACTGGGTTCAGAGTTTTCTTTTTCTACAAAAACAGACATTCAGGTTTCTATCGATTATATCCCTAAAATACAGGCTCGTAAAATCTTTACTTACGCTAAAGAACAATTGGATCTCTTAAAAAATCCGGTAATTGCTACCCCGGTAGTTGAAGCTGTTCAGACAGAAGAAGCAGAAACGGAAGAAGAAATCGAAGAAATTGAAACTGAAGAAGTAACCAGCTTTGCAGAAATTATGCCTGCTGCTACTCCATCCTTTACAGAAACCTTTGAGCCAATTCAGCCTCAGGCACCAGCCGGAGATCGTAAATTAAGCGAGTTGTCTAAAGAAGAACTTTTTGACAAATTACAGAATTACAAAAAGTTACTCGACAACGGATTGATCATGCAAGGAGAATACGATACATTCAAAAAAGAAATCTTAAGCTATATGTAGTGATTTTGCTCGCAAGGTTTGCAGTTTTTGCGTAACCGGGCGTTTTTTAGCTCGCAAAGTCGCGAAATCGCAAAGTTTTTTTCACGCAGATTTTGCAGATTATGCTGATCTTTTTTTTAGTGGTTCCTATAAACCAATCTAAATAAATCTAAATAAATCTGTTAAATCTGCGTGAAAAGTAAAAGCCCAACAAATTAATCTGTTGGGCTTTTTCTTTTCCTTGTGCACTTTGCGTAAATCCTTGTGCTCCTTGCGGTTAAATAACGCTACAATGTAGCCTTCTGCTTATCAACAAAACTATTCGATTGAAGTTCCAATAGTTCTTTTGCATTTTTACGTTGCAAATCGTAGAGTGTTTTATCTTCCGCAATATCAGCATAGACTTTATCGTGCATGGCAGCACTCGTTTTTACCAACAAATCGCGTTGGTATTTATTTTGTTCCAAAGTCGCTTTTATAGCTGTTTCGGCTTCTTCCTGTTTAAAATCAAACTCCCCTTTTGGAGATAATAATTTAGCAATAATCGGAGAAGTTTCGATCGCCAGAAATAACAACATTATAAAAAAGGATGGTAGCCAAGGTAACTTATTTAACGCATTAATACGCGCCATTAAACCATCAAATCCCTCAATGATCGGTTGCGTTTGCGATACCTTTTTATCTAAATCTGCCTGAAGCTGTTTTCCTATTTTCTCTTTCTCCGCAATTTTAGCTTCATTAGCTGCTTTTAATGTGGCAAATTCTTTTAGGGCCGCATCGTGTTTCTCTCGTTTTTCTTTATAAACCGGACCTTTGCCTAGCTTTTTGGTTCCTGTAGTTCCTTCGGCTTCGGTAATATAAGTGGAGTATAAAGCGTTTACTTCTTTCTCTTTTTTCAGAATGTCATTTTTCAAGACCGCAATCTCCGCTTTATTCTTGTCTAAATCTGATTTGAAATAAGTTCCAATTTGTTTTTTATTGGCTAATTCCATTTCATTTTTTTCTTTCAATAAAACCGTATTGATTTCTTTTTCGAAAATTTTAATTTCTAATGGTTTCGAAATTACAATTGCAATAATAACTGCCAGTATAATTCGGGGTGTAGCCTGAAGAAACTCGTCTAAGAAACGATCTCTTTTTTTAATTGTAGAGACAATAAACCGATCTAAATTGAAGATCAGTAAACTCCACACAAATCCAAAAATTAAAGCCGGGTAAATAGAGTCAAAAACAGTAAAAAGTGCATATGCACTGGCAAGAAAAGCCATAACGGCAGTAAAAAAAACAGTAGCGCCAATACCTACATATTTGGTTTGCTCCCCTTCTGAGCAACCGTCCAGAAGGTCTCGGTCGACTCCTGAACAAAGGATAAAAAATTGTTTTAACATGATTGATGATTTTTGATTGTGATTGATACGGCAAATTTAGCGCCAATTTTTTGATTCTCATGTTAATAGTCCATTTGTTTTTGATTGATCCGCTTTCAAATCCTACAAACTAAATGTTATTTTAACTTTAATAGATTTTTGTTTTGGACTGAAAATCATAACACTATGTTAATTTTCCCCTATGTGTTTAATAATACCCGGGCTTTATTTTCGCAATTAAAATCAAACCAAAAAAACATAATGAAAAACTTCTATTTAGTAATAACCCTTTTTCTATTAACTCTCTCAGGTTATGCGCAGAAAGCCATAATATCCGGTAAGGTATTAGATGCTGATGACAAACTTCCCCTACCCGGGGCAATGATTCAAATTGTAGGCGAAAACAAATACACGGTATCCGATTACAATGGCCGTTTTGAATTGCTTAATATAAACCCCGGCACGTATCAGGTTTTAGTAAAATATATTGGGTATACCCCCGTAACACATGAAATTACAGCAGAACAAGGAAAAAACAACGTACTTGATTTTGCCCTCAAAACCTCAGGCACTGAATTGAATGAAGTAGTTGTTGGAGATCTTTTAAAAGGTCAGGCCAAGGCTTTGAATCAACAAAAAAATAATAAAAATATCGGAAACGTAATCTCCTCCGATCAGGTAGGGCGTTTTCCGGATGCCAACGTGGGAGATGCTTTAAAACGTGTTCCGGGTATTACCATGCAAAATGATCAGGGAGAAGCGCGTAATATCATTATAAGAGGTTTAGCTCCTTCTTTAAACTCGGTAACTTTAAATGGCGATCGAATTCCATCTGCTGAAGGAGACAACAGAAACGTACAAATGGATTTGATTCCGTCTGATATGATATCTACAATCGAAGTCAACAAAACACTAACCTCAGATATGGATGCGGATGCAATCGGAGGTTCAGTAAATCTAATTACAAGAGCCACTCCAAACGGTGAAAGAATCTCTGCAACTCTTGCCGGCGGCTATTTACCAATACGCGAGCACGCAAGTTATACAGCAGGTTTAGTATACGGAAACAGGCTTTTCGATAATAAACTTGGTCTCGTTTTTAGTGGTTCTTATAATAATGTAGATTACGGTTCGGATAACATCGAAAACGAATGGGTAAAAGACAAATTTGGCAATGAATATTTACAGGCAGCCGAAATTAGAAAGTACGATGTACAACGTATTCGTCGTAGCGGGTCTGTCGCTTTAGATTATAAATTTGATGAAAACAACACCATTTTTGCCAATGCCATTTACAATTGGAGAGACGATCGCGAAAATCGTTTCAGAACCACTTATGATGATATTGAACCTATTTATAACGGAGAGAAAATCATTGGTTTTGAAGGTCGTGTAAAACGTCAGACAAAAGGTGGAGTTGACAACAACAGAAACAAAAACAGACGATTAGAAGACCAAAGGGTACAGAATTATTCTATTCGTGGAGAGCATTTAATCAATTCCAAATTAGATCTCGACTGGTCTGCCAACTATGCAAAGGCAAGAGAATATCGTCCGGGAGAACGTTACATCGAATACCGTCAGAAAGGTTTGGAAATGACCGAAGATTTATCGGATCTGAGATTTCCATTACTCACTACAACCGGAGAAGCTATCGATAAATTCAAATTCGATTCGGTTACAGAAAACACAGACAACACCAGCGAAAGTGAATTTGGTGCCAAAGTAAACATCCGTTTTCCTTTTACTATTATCCCTTCACAAAAAGGAAGGCTTAGAACCGGACTTCGACTTCGTTTAAAAGAAAAAAAGAGGGATAATGTTTTCTATTCTTACGAACCTACCGGCGACGGTTTGAAATTACTATCACAAGTCCCAACAAGTTATTTTGATGGCAAAAACTTTAATCCGGGTAGCAAATATGTACCGGGAACTTTTGCTTCGGCAAGTTTTTTAGGAAGTCTTGATTTAAACAATGCCTCTTTATTTGACAAAGAAGCGGATGCTGCCGAATTTTTAGCCGTAAACTATAACGCTAAAGAAAACATTTATGCTGCTTATGTGAGATGGGATCAGGATTTTAATGATCAATTATCGATGGTTTTAGGTTTCCGCGTTGAGAATACACATATCAATTATACAGGAAATCGTGTTCTTGACGAAGAAGAATTAGAAAGCAAAATCAACAATACCAATTCTTATACGAATGTACTGCCAAGTATTTCTTTCCAATACAATGCCACTAAGGATTTGGTTTTAAGAGCTGCAGCTACGACCGCATTAGCAAGACCTAATTATTATGCATTAGCTCCATACGTAAACAATATTGCTGCTGACAAAGCCATTACAGCAGGAAATCCGGATCTGAATGTAACGTATTCTTACAACTATGATTTCATGGCGGAGAATTATTTTAAATCTGTCGGATTAATTTCAGGTGGCGTTTTCTATAAAAAATTAAATGATTTCATTTACAATTATAGCGACAATCAATATACAGCTGCAAAATTCGCAAATGATTTTCCAAGTCAGATCAACCCGATTCCGGTTGGCGAAAACTGGTCGTTTGTGCAATCCCGAAATGGAGATAATGTAGATGTTTACGGTTTTGAAATTGCTTTTCAACGTCAGTTAGATTTCTTGCCAGGGAAATTCCTTAAAGGTTTTGGTATCTATTTAAACTATACGTACACCAAATCTAAAGCAAAGGGAATTGCGGATGAAGACGGAAACGAAAGAAACAACATCAGTCTTCCGGGAACAACTCCACACATGTTTAACGGATCATTGTCTTGGGAAAACAAACGCTTTTCTGCGAGAGTTTCAACCAATTTTACCTCAGATTATTTAGATGAATTAGGTTCAGAATCCTACAAAGACAGCTATTATGACAAACAACTTTTTGTTGACGCCAATGCTTCTTTCAAAATCACACCTAAACTTCGTCTTTTTGCCGAGGCCAACAATTTAACTAACCAGCCTCTACGCTACTACCAGGGAGTTGAGGCGCACACCAAACAAGTAGAATACTATCAGGCCAGATATAATTTTGGCTTGAAACTCGACTTGTAATAATCCATTTATATAATTCTTAAATTAGACAGGGTTTAATCGCTCTGTCTAATTGCATTAAAAAAACCAAACAAAATGAAAAATATATCAGCACTGACCTTTTTACTTTTTACCTTTTTATGCATCGCTTGCAAAGAAGACAAATTAGCTCCTGTAGCCAAAAATGCGGTAAAGCCAACTATCGTTACAAAAGCGCTGCCTCATGACACAGATGATCCTTCGATCTGGATTCATCCAACTGATGCTACAAAAAGTATTATTGTAGGAACAGACAAAGACACAGATGGTGCCTTGTATGCTTTTGATCTGAATGGAAAAATTCTAAAAAAATCAATTCCTTTAAAACGTCCAAACAATGTGGACATCGCTTACGGCTTATTGATTAACGGTAAAAAAACAGATATAGCCGTTACTACAGAACGAGAAAGCAATAAAATCAGAATTTTCAGTCTGCCTGATTTAGAACCAATTGACAATGGCGGAATCCCTGTTTTTGAAGGTGAATCGTTACGAGATCCAATGGGAGTCGCTTTGTACACGCGCCCTGGCGACAAAAAGATCTTTGCAATCGTAGGGAGAAAATCAGGACCATCAGGAAGTTATTTATGGCAATATGAACTTTCATCAACCGGAAAGACAGCAATTGCCAAAGTCGTTAGAAAGTTTGGTGCTTATAGTGGCAAAAAAGAAATCGAAGCTATAGCCATTGATAACGAATTAGGAACTATTTTGTATTGTGATGAGCAATTCGGAATCAGAAAGTACAAGGCTGACCCTGCTTTAAATGACAATAAAGAACTGGCTCTCTTTGGGAAAACAGGATTCAAAGCAGATAACGAAGGAATCGCAATTTATAAAAAAACAGCTACCACAGGTTACATCTTAGTATCCAACCAACAAGCCAATACCTTTATGGTTTACCCAAGAGAAGGCGCTAATGGAAATCCAAACAAATATCCTTTATTGGCAGAAATTCCAACCTCGACAATTGAATGCGACGGAGCGGATGCCACCAGTATAAACTTAGGAGGAAAATTTAAAAATGGCCTTTTAGTAGCCATGAGCAACGGAATGACTTTTCATTACTACACCTGGGATTTAATGCAACAGCGTATTGATAAGGGGAAATAGTTTTTTAGTCGCGGTCTTCAGTTTTTAGTCGCTGTAAACCGTATTCAGTCCTATTTGTCTCCCTGAGCGAAGTCGAAGGGCTTTACGGAGAGGACTTCGACTTCGCTCAGCCTGACAGCACTAAGGTTAACGTAAACCGAAATCACCAAAAACAAAAAAAGCTGTTCTTAACGAACAGCTTTTTAAAATTTGAATTAGTAATTTTCCTTATTCTGTAATCGGTGCACCAGCCAAAATTTCGGCATTGGCAAACTCTTCAAATTTGGCAAAATTAGCTTTGAATTTCTGAGCTAATTCAATTGCTTTTTTATCGTATAAATCTTTATCTTCCCAAGTATTTCTAGGGTTAAGGATTTCGTTTGGAACATTTGGACAAGTTTGCGGTTTTGCAATTCCAAATATCTTATGATTTTCAAATTCAACATTGTCTAATTCACCATTTAATGCAGCGGTAATCATTGCACGGGTGTATTTTAATTTCATACGGCTTCCTGTTCCGTATGCTCCACCTGTCCAACCTGTATTGATCAACCAAACTTTTACGTCTGCATCTTTCATTTTTTTAGTTAACATTTCTGCATAACGTGTTGGGTGTAACGGCATAAATGGCGCTCCGAAACAAGCTGAGAAATTAGGTTGTGGCTCTGTAACTCCTGCTTCAGTTCCGGCAACTTTTGCAGTATATCCTGAAATAAAGTGGTAAGCAGCCTGACCTGGAGTCAATTTTGAGATTGGAGGCAAAATTCCGAAAGAATCCGCCGTCAAAAAGAATATATTTTTAGGATTATGTCCTATAGATCCCGGTTGAATATTATCAATATGTGTTATTGGGTAACTTACACGAGTATTTTGAGTGATTGAAACATCATCAAAATCAACTTCGTTAGTTCCGGCTTTGAAAACTACATTTTCTAAAAGCGCTCCTTTTTTAATTGCTCTGAAAATGTCCGGTTCGTTTTCTTCTGTTAAATTAATAACTTTAGCATAACAACCTCCTTCAAAGTTAAAAACAGAGTTTTCGCTTGTCCATCCGTGCTCATCATCTCCAATTAACTTACGCTGTGGATCTGCTGATAAAGTTGTTTTTCCAGTTCCTGACAATCCGAAGAAAATTGCTGTATCTCCTGCTTCACCAACATTGGCGCTGCAGTGCATTGGTAATGTATTTTTGAAAACCGGTAAAATGAAATTTAAAGCTGAGAAAATTCCCTTTTTCATTTCACCTGTATATCCAGTTCCTCCAATAAGTGCAATTTTTTTAGTAAAATCCAAGATAGCAAAATTAGACTGACGTGTTCCGTCTACAGCAGGATCTGCCATAAAACTTGGTGCACAAACTACAGTCCATTCCGGGCTAAAATTAGCTAATTCTGATTCTTCCGGTCTTAAAAACATGTTGTAACAAAACAAGTTAGACCATGCCGTTTCTGTTACTACACGAACATTTAATCTATAATTTGCATCAGAACAAACATAAGAGTCTCTAACAAAAACTTCTTTGTTAGATAAAAACTGTGCTACTTTATTATATAATTTTTCAAAAGCTTCAGAAGAAAACGGAATATTTACTTTTCCCCACCATACCTGGTCTTCAGTAATACTGTCCTTTACGATATAACGATCCTGAGGAGATCGTCCTGTGAACTCACCTGTATTAATTGCCAATGCTCCAGTAGAGTTCTCAACACCTTGGCCTGACTGCAAAGTAATCGCATGCAATTCATCAGCTGATAATTGATAGCGAACTTTTGCATTTTCAATTCCTAGTTCCTTTAACGAAATCGATTGCGTGTAAAGTGTGTTAGCGTCCATAAATTTTGTTGTTGTGTATGTTTCTTTTTTTAGTGAACAAACATAATTTTTACTTTGATTCTTAAGCTGTTATACTCTTGAAATACGAATTGTTAAATTTTTTACCAATACCGATAAAATCCAATAAAAATTCACATAAGCAATATCATATGTTATTTATGAGACAAAATTAAAAATTAATTTTTAGATAGAATTTTTTATTCTGAATTTTATGATTTTTTCTTCAAAATAGTAACAAATAACACCAACCAGGCTAGAATTAATAGAAATCCGCCCACAGGTGTTGCGAATACAATAATTTTCGAATCAAAAATAGTGTAGTCTTTTGTAACTAATAAATAGATAGACCCACTAAACAGCAGAACACCAGCAACAGCAAGGCTGTAGATTGTTTTTAAAGTTTTCTCAGCAATCTCTTTTCTGGTAGAAAGAAAAAACAGAAAAAAAGCATGATACATTTGATAACGAACTCCAACTTCAAACGTATTTAATTGTTCAACCGATAACCATTTTTTTAAGAGATGAGCTCCGAAAGCTCCTAAGATAATAGCCACCATCCCTAAAAAAGCACCTGTCAAAACAATTTTTCTTTTCATTTTTTCTATGTTTTTAATACACTAACAAAAATACTGCAAACAATCTGAAAAGCTTTTCACTTTTTAAAAATCTTTTTCAATAAAAGGAATTCAGCTGCTTTACTCTTAAAATTAAAAATAAATGATTTTTTTTAGCGCACTACATTGTTATATTTATAACATTTTAATATATTTGTGTTATAAATATAAATTATGAGAAGCATTTTAATTATTGGAGCCGGTCGATCTGCCTCTTCCCTGATACGTTATTTACTAGCAAAATCTGAAAGTGAAAAGTTACATCTTATAGTAGCCGATCTGTCTTTGGCCTTGGCCGAAAAAAAGACACAGAAACACCCGAACGCCACTCCAATGGCTTTAGACATATTTAATACCGCAGAAAGAAAAGCGGCAATAGAAAAAGCATCCATTGTAATTTCGATGTTGCCCGCCCATTTACATATTGAGATTGCGAAAGACTGTCTTCAATTTAAAAAACATCTTGTAACGGCTTCCTATATCAGTGATGCGATGCAAGCTTTAGACGAAGAAGCTAAAAAGAACAATCTGATCTTCATGAACGAAATTGGCCTTGACCCGGGAATAGATCATATGAGCGCCATGAAAGTCATTGATGAAATCAGGGCAAAAGGTGGAAATATGTTGCTTTTTGAATCTTTTTGCGGCGGATTAGTAGCTCCTGAATCAGACAATAATTTATGGAATTACAAATTTACCTGGGCTCCAAGAAATGTCGTTTTAGCAGGTCAGGGTGGTGCTGCAAAATTTATTCAGGAAGGCACTTACAAATACATCCCGTATTGCAATTTATTTAGAAGAACCGAATTTCTTGAAGTAGAAGATTACGGCAAGTTCGAAGCCTACTCCAACCGCGATTCTTTAAAATACCGCTCTATATACGGCTTAGACGATATCCTGACTTTATATCGTGGAACCATCAGAAGAGTTGGATTTTCGAAAGCCTGGAATATGTTTGTACAACTCGGGATGACCGATGACAGCTACATCATGGAAGATTCCGAAAACATGAGCTATCGCCAGTTTGTGAATTCTTTTCTACCGTATCACCCAACCGATTCTGTAGAAATTAAAACACGATTGATTTTAAAGATTGATCAGGACGATATCATGTGGGACAAACTTTTGGAATTAGATTTGTTCAATCCGAACAAAAAAATCAATCTTCCCAATGCTACTCCGGCTCAGATACTAGAAAAAATACTTTCTGACAGTTGGTCTTTAGAGCCCGACGACAAGGACATGATTGTCATGTATCACAAATTCGGTTACGAATTAAACGGAGAGAAAAAACAAATCGACTCTAAAATGGTTTGCATCGGAGACGATCAGACTTATACGGCAATGGCAAAAACAGTTGGTCTGCCGGTTGCCATGGCCACCCTGTTGATTTTGAATGGCAAAATCACAACCCCTGGTGTACAACTTCCTATAAACAAAGAAGTGTATTTACCTATTTTGAAAGAATTAGAAGAGTATGGCGTTATTTTTAACGAACAAACCATGCCTTACTTTGGATACAATCCGGATCTATTTTAGGTTCAGGTTTATTTTTTTTGAGATTTTTTTTTAGTTTTTAATTTTATCCGCTTCTGTTTTTCAAGAAGCGGATTTTTTTATTCCTATTTATCAGATTGGATAGTAACAGGCAAGCTGTACATAGTAGCTACTGGCTCCCCATTAACTTTCCCGGGAATCCATTTTGGACATAATTTAAGCACTCTTATTACTTCCTCTCCGGTTCCGTACCCAATATCTCTTAGTAATTTAAAATCGGACAAAGCACCGTCTTTTTCCACTACGAAAGTTACATACACCTTCCCTTTTAGCTTTACATCTGGCGGCGTTGTCGGCATTTTATAATTCTGACCAACAAATAGGTAAAACTTTTCTATCCCTTCAGGATAGACAGGATTTTCTGTTAAATCGGCTGTTTTATAAACTGTCCCTTCAGTCTGATTCTTTGAATCATGCAAATCATCCCCTCCGGATTTCCCCCCATCCTTTTTGCTCTTTTTTCTCAATTCCTCATAAGCCTGCAGCGATATTGCCTCATCAAGCTTATTCGAAACCACCTCCTTTTCTCCCGAAGTAAATTCTTTTTGTTTTCCCGCTGTTATCCCAGTTGTTTTATTGGCAGGACTTGACTTTTTAGCACTCTCTTTACTTAAAGTTACTGCTGGCTTTTTTTCCTGTGCAACAGTTTTCGTACACAAAGAATACACAAGTCCGGTTAATAAAGGCACAAGAATTGTCCTTTTAAACAATCCTCTTGAAACAGATGTCGTGGTTGTCATCATAATTAATCTTTTTTTAGTTACAGAATAGTTCAAATTACTGGCCAGGTAATATATCGGTCTTTGACTCGCTTTAGATAATAATAGATTCTGGTAGAACGAGACATTGTTATGTGATTTAACAACTTTAGTATCAGCAAGAAATTCGTGATTTAGCTGTATTGCTTTTTTATAAAAAATAAAAATCGGATTGAACCAAAAGACCATTTTTATGATTTCAACTAATAAAACATCTAAAGAATGCTTTTGATTGACGTGTATCAACTCGTGGGTAAACAATTCGCTTTCTATTTTTTTGTTTTGATAATCTTCTTCATTTATAAAGATGGCATTCAAAAAAGTATAGGGTAGTGTTTTTTCTTTCAACAAAATCAGTTGGGCATTCTGGTACTTTATCACCGGAACCGCTTTTGTCATTTTGATTAGTTTAGACACATTTTTTATAAATCTAAAAAACAAAACTGCCGTAACCATCCCATATAAAATCCAGCCTGCAATTTCATAAACAGACATTTTCTCTTCTATTATTTGCGTCGTAATTTGCCCCGGAACCACCCTATTACTAGCCGCAACATTAGAAACCTCTTCTATTACTTCGATAGTTACAAACGGAATAATAAAAGAAATCAAAAGACTTCCCAACAAGAAAAACCTATTAAACTGGTGAAATTTTTCTTTTTCCAAAAGCAAATAGTAGGCTACCAAAAGCACCCCTAACGCAATCGTTGATTTTACAAGAAAGTCTGTCATTTTTTCTTTTTTTGAATTTGACTATCGATAATTTTTTTCAACTCCTCTAATTCCGAAGTCGACAAATCGGTTTCAGTCGTAAAAAACGAAGCAAATTGCGAAGCCGAGTTATTAAAGAAATTGCTAATCAAGCCATTGACATGCTTCGAGAAATAAGCTGTTTTCTTTACCAACGGATAATATTCTCTTGAATTTCCGAACTCCTTATAAGCGATGAATTTTTTGTCAATCATCCGCTTCAACAAAGTCGCCACCGTTGTTGTGGCCGGTTTTGGCTCGGGATAAGCCTCGAGCAGATCTTTCATGAATGCTTTTTCAAGCTTCCAAAGATGTTCCATTAACTGTTCTTCTGAATTTGATAGTTGCATAATTATTTTAAGGTTTTTTAATTTTTTATTTTTCTGCAATCCGTTAATTAATTCAAGTTGTAAAATGTGAGATGTAAAATGTGAAATACAAAAAGTAATACGTTTTGTTTGATTGATTACGATCTTACTTTTTATGAACATATAGCTGCTTCGGATCACTGAAATACAGTAGCAATTCACATTTTACATTTTACATTTCACAACCGGCAACTTGAATTAATTAAACTTTTCTTCCGATAGCAATTCTCCTTTTTCATATTTCTTAATCCCCTTAAGCTTTCCTTTGTCTGAATAGAATTTCCAATCTCCAAAATAAAACCAATGCGATTGCAGGGCAGTTACTTCCAGTTTTGTATTTCCTTTAGACTCCAGTTTTCCATTTTCATAATAATTTTTCACAATACAGATTCCGTTTTTATATTTCTCGGTTTTGTAAATTTTTCCACCAATATAGGTCTTCCATTTCTTTACAGGAACGTCGTGTCTGTAATATTCTGTTGATCTATACTCGATACTATCCTGAACATAAACATCAACCCATTTACCTTCTTTCTTTTTATCAATCTTCTGATTAATAGGCAGTGTTTTACATCCAAAAAATGTAAACAGAAATAATATAAAAAATATTTTCTTAGCCATTTTATTTCTACATTTATAGATGTCATTCTACAAATGTAGAAATAATTTTTAATTGCGCAAGAGGTTTTTCAAAAAAGTTAGTGAGATGATAAGGTACTGAGATACTAAGACTTGCAAAAACACCTTAAAGTACCTAACGGAAGTAAGGAATGAAGAATGAAATTCCAAAACTCGAAGAAAGCACAAATCAATACTCGATGTCACCCTGAGCGAAGCCGAAGGGCAAATTCCAAAACCCAGAGGAAGCACAAATAGATACCTGATGTCACCCTTAGCGAAGCCGAAGGGCAAATTCTGAGACTGAGACTGGAACTGAAATAAGAAGGCAAAAAAAATCCGCTTACTAAGAAGTAAACGGATTTAGTTATTTAAACTTTGCGCACTTTGCGAAAACTTTGTGTTCCTTGCGGTTAAACTCTATTTAGAAAGCTCTACAAAATACTTATAAAACAAAGGAATAGTTTCGATACCTTTTAGATAATTAAAGATTCCAAAATGCTCATTTGGCGAGTGAATAGCATCACTGTCAAGTCCGAATCCCATTAAGATAGTTTTACTTTTAAGTTCTTTTTCGAACAAAGCTACAATTGGAATACTTCCACCGGAACGAACCGGAATTGCCGGCACTCCAAAAGTTTCTGTGTACGCCATATTCGCTGCTTTATAACCAATACTATCTATTGGCGTAACATAACCTTGTCCACCGTGATGTGGTGAAACTTTTACAGTAACTCCAGCCGGAGCAATATTTGTGAAATGTTTTGCAAAAAGTTCTGTGATTTCTTCCCAATCCTGATTTGGAACTAAACGCATTGAGATTTTTGCAAAAGCTTTGCTTGCAATAACTGTCTTTGCTCCTTCACCTTGATAACCACCCCAAATTCCGTTTACATCTAAAGTTGGACGAATTGAATTGCGTTCGTTCGTCACATACCCTTTTTCACCATAAACATCGTTTAGGTCTAATGCTTTTTTATAATTTTCCAGATTAAAAGGCGCTTTTGCCATTTCGGCTCTTTCTTCAAGCGACAATTCTTCTACTTTATCATAAAATCCCGGAATCGTAATATGATTGTTCTCATCATGAAGCGAAGCAATCATTTTTGCCAAAACATTGATCGGGTTCGCCACTGCTCCACCATACAATCCTGAGTGTAAATCACGGTTTGGTCCAGTCACCTCAACCTCAACATAACTCAAACCACGTAAACCTGTCGTAATTGACGGTTGTTGATTAGAGATCATTCCTGTATCCGAGATTAAGATCACATCGTTCTTTAATTTTTCCTGATTGCGTTCTACAAACCAGCCTAAACTTTTAGACCCTACTTCTTCTTCTCCTTCGATCATGAATTTTACGTTACATGGCAACGTATTCGTCTGCACCATATATTCAAGTGCTTTTACATGCATGTACATCTGACCTTTATCGTCACAAGCTCCACGAGCGAAAATCGCTCCTTCAGGGTGAATTTCTGTAGTTTTAATAACAGGCTCAAAAGGAGGAGACGTCCATAATTCGATTGGATCCGGTGGTTGAACATCATAATGCCCGTATACTAATACTGTAGGCAAATTTGGATCGATTATTTTCTCTCCATAAATAATTGGATAACCCGGAGTATCGCAAATTTCGACTAAATCACAGCCAGCTTTTGATAAACTTTCCTTAACAGCCTCGGCCGTATCGATAACATCTTGCGAGTATGCAGTGTCGGCACTTACCGACGGAATTTTCAATAATTCGACCAACTCATTGATAAAGCGATCTTTATGTTGTTGAACGTAAGCCTTAATATTTTCCATTTAATTGATTTTTATAGAAATTCAAAAATACGAAAAAAAATATTCATTTTTTTTTGATAAAATGCTTTGAATATTCAAAGTTATGTCTATCTTTGCACCCACAATTGAGCGGATATGGTGAAATTGGTAGACATGCCAGACTTAGGATCTGGTGCCGCAAGGCGTGTAGGTTCGAGTCCTATTATCCGCACTTAATAAACAAGCAAAACCCTTAAAATCAATATTTTAAGGGTTTTTTGTTTTCTTTTTTGCCGAAAATTTGCCGAAAATATTTTTTAATAATACTCAATTTCTCTAATCCATTTATACAAATTCTCTCCATTTACATTTTTAATTATTTCAATCCAGTTATTTTGATTGTCAAATTTATAGGTGAAGACAACATGATATTTATCCATTTTCCCTTTATCGTTAAGCGATTCCTCTGCATAATCCAGAATTGATATTTTATTGTCTTTGTAACGGTATTTCTCAACTATCGTTGCTTGAGAAATTTCTTTACCGCAACAATATCTTTCGACTATTCTATCAAACTTATCTCTTTTAAGGTGTAAATAGCTGAGAGATCCTCCTCCTTGAAAATACTCGATAGTAGCAACAATGCTATCGTTTTTATATTTATATATCTTTTCATTTGTTAAGACCGGATTTTGACTTTTTTCTTCATCCTCTAAACTGAACATTTGTCGCTTTATAAGTCTATTTTTATTGTCATATACATTGATTAAATTCTTATAAGTTCTTGCTGTAGAATCTGCAAGCCCATAGGAAAAGTTTTTTTCATCTTCGTGTCTCCAATTATTGGAATTTTTACGTACACTATATTCTAGTTTACCATTTTCAGAATAATGATACCCACATTCATCAACTACTCCATGCTTATTATATTTTTTTAAAAATATAATTTTCCCGTGTTTATATTTTTTATAAGTATGAGAAAACAAGTTATAACTTAAATATTCTTTAATGATATTTTCTTCACCGTTATCTGTATAATAATGATTCTCTGTTCCTTTTGAATATTCAGTCGAGTCGACTACACTTATTAACCTCTCTTCTTTATCATAGGTATATCTATAAGCATTCATAAAATTATTCTTTTTACCAAACCACATGTCTTTTACAACTCTTCTTTTTTTATCGAAATCCCGTACGTAATTTAAGTAATAACACCATGGTGAGGTATACCAAAAGTCACGAAACTTAGAAATAGTTGATTGAGGTCCCATAAAACCGGAATGTCCATAATCTTGATAGTACATTAATTGCGGATTTTCTTTTTTAGTTAAAAAAATCACTTTTTCACTTAACCTTTTTACATTGCCATATAGACTATCCTTCAAAATTTGTGATTTTGCATTGATAGACACAAGAGACAACAATAAAAAGGAGTACATTATCTTTCTTTTCATTCTGACGATCTGTTTTAACAAAAATCCCCAAATATTTCAATTTGAGGATTTTTTATTACTTCATTTTTACTGTTTTATCATAATATATTCACCTGCCCTAACAACCCCATCCTTTGGCTTTGGAGCGCCTTCTTTAACAATAATAGGCCCTGTATACCAAAGATTTACTAGAATAGCTTCTTTACCTCCTACGGTTGTCTTTCTAATTTCAATTTCTCCTATATGGGGAGATGTCGCTTCGATAAAACCAAGTCTTAATCGCTTTTCATCAACTCTACAATCGTCACAGCCCCATTTAGTACCCGTTAACACCAATGCGCCACTTATATTGTTATTGAAACTTGTTGACGTTAATTTATGTAATGTATTGACTTTTTCAACTCCGTTTTCAATTAATTGGTATTCTCCTACTATCAAATCTTCATAATAATAACCATTGTTGACCATGACATTTTTTTGCAGTTTTATTTTAAATGACGTATTACCATTGGTATATAAATAAGTGCCGTCATACCCACTTAATACATTTTTAGTGTCTTTATAATAAGCACCACTAATACTTCCTTTAGAAAATGAGTTATCTTTAATATCAAGTACTGGACTTTGGGCCACGCAGCTGTTTAAAAGAATAAAGAATACTGCAAAATTAATATAGTTTTTCATCATTATTTGTTGTTTATGTGCAAGGTACTGCGGTTGCATCTTTTGTTGTTTTATCAATCTCTATTTTATCCCATTTCGTAAGCAATTCATCTGCTTCATAAAGGGTTATTCCGAAAGCATCAAATTGCTGTAGAAAACTCTTCTCCAACTTTCCTCCACTTTCGTCATAATCAACTGCCTGCTTCTTGTGAATTTCATCAAGTCTTCCTTCTTCTGTGTTATATCTAGCATATTTAGGATCATTCCATTTTGCATTTACTTTGGTGTTTAATGCGTTAAAATCATTTACTTTAATAGCATAAACATGTACTTTGTTTGAATTATCTTTAACAACTACCATTACAAAGGTATCCTGTTTTATCTCTGGACCAGCTTGTTCATAAGTATCTCTTAAAAGTCGTACATCCTGAAAAGAAAACATTGCAACTCCTTTTTTCGGATGTGAATGTGCACTACCAACAAATCTTTCACCCGTTGTCACTGGAGCCGAAAACTCATTTTGTGACGATATCTGAGTGTAGTCATACCTATAAGTCGCATCATAATTAATTCTTCTTTCTACTTCTATGGCATGTTCCTTATCGTTTTTGGCAGCCTTTACTTTTCCTATTAACCAATCGATAGAAGGTTTCATGTTTCCCGTTTTAGTAACATCAGTAAGCCCTTTGAGTTGATTACACGGATTTGTAGCATTAGGTGGAGGTGTTCCGCCATTGCTGCTACCGCCCCCCGGGTTTGTATAACCGCCCGGAGTCGTACCGCCCCCCGTCGGTGTTGGTATAGGAGGACGTGGATTGTATATTACTGGAGTTCCTGTACTTGGTCCCGTTACAATAACCGGTCTTAACGGAATTGGACTTTCACCGTCTCCTAAACCGCCACAGCCACCATCACCAAAATCAGCGTAAACACATGGAGGATCAGGCGGAGCTTTACCTGTCTTATTTCTATCAATCGAAAATTCAGCAACTCCCTCTTCAACTAAATGGTTATTTTCAAATTTAGCAGCTCTCACCGGACCCGTTTTTAAATCCCAAACCGTCATATAACCCGTAAAATCTCCCCCGTCTACAACTTGACTCTCCGGTTTCACATTTTTATTAGAATACGCTTCAAACACAAGAGCTTTAAACTTGTTATCATCTAATTTATAAATATACAATTTTTGTTCCCAAAATTCTCGCTCGTCTTTTTTGAGTTCCAAAACTGGCACAACAATAGTCGGTGTACCGTCTTCCGATTCTGTAAGGCTTGCTTCTTGCCAATCGTAATTTAAATTTTGAACTAATTCATAATTTTTACCATTGGATTCATACTCCTTAAACCATTTTTTAGCTGATAAGATCGTTTTAGTTTGATGCGCTGATTCATCCATTGCTAACTTTTCAGTTTCGCAATTGACCGTAAGCATAGCAATACTAAAAATAAAAACAGCTTTAATCGCATTTTTAATTTTCATTCTTTTGCTTATTTACCATTTCATTTCGCATTTTGCAGGGCTGAATTGGATTTGGTTAGTTCCCATTTTTCAATTTTAAATACTACTTCATACTACCTGTTATTTGATAAACACTATAGTTTTCTGTACTATTTCCTGTAATGAAGAGGGTATTACATTACAGTTTTTTCTTAAAAAAAGGACGAAAATATACATTTTAGGCTTTCAAAGCAATTGTAAGAAGATTTTTATTTAAAAAAAAGTAGATTAATTTTAAGAAGCTTTGCCCCTGCTGCTTTTCCAGGAATCAATAAAAATCTACATTTTTAACAGTAAAAAATAAATCTTTAAAAATCTTAAATTGGCAAAATCAAAAACCTACAAACCTACACAACCTACAGATATTGTAAATCAATTACTTATACTCAAAAACGGGGTAAAACATGTAGGTTTGTGTAGGTTTTCGATTTTTTGAAAATACACAAACCTACACAAACCTACATAAATACTACACCTTTTATTATAATCTAAAAACACAATTGCTTGATTTCTAAATAAATAACATGAAAAATATTTTTGTAGGTTGTGTAGGTCGGGAAAAACAAAATTTTCAAAAAAGTATAGACAAAAAACAAAAAAGCTTTTATTTTTTCTGTTTTTTTTAATTTATGGTAGTGTATTCATAAAATGAACAGCTTCATTTATTTCATCAAAATTGCTCAATTTGCTAAAATCAACAACAAAAGCGGAAGTTACCGAACCGTCTCTCCCTGTTCGAAAACGATAGCTGCTTTTAACTTCTATAAATGAATTTTCTTTTTTTACTGTTTCCTGCATCGTTGCTTTAGTCGGTATCATTTCTTTGTATTGATTATACCATTGTCTTTGTATTTTATTGTAAGTATTCGAAAAATTAAAATATAAAATATTACCCTCTACTTTTATATCCCTGTCATAATCTAATTTGTTCTCTCCATTGGTTTTTATACAAACCAAAAAGCAATCCCACCATTTATTCGAAGCACTTGCAGAGCTAATTTTGTTCATTTGGAATTCACTAATTTTAACAAAGTGATCCATCATTTGAACAGCGGTAAAAGGAAAAAGAATAGTGTCTTTAAAAATGTCGTAAGTAGCCCCCAAAATTGCAAAATTTGTAGAGAATCGACTTGGTGAACCAATTGGCATTTTTGCCGATATACTAGTTTTGTAGAGTCTGAATTTCGTTTTAAAATCGGTCAAAAATCGACTCCTTTCTTTTAATAAATCATCCGTAAACGAACTAATTCCTTTCTCGGTCATATCTGCAAGTTCATCGTATTTTTTTACTTCATCCTCCGTAAAAGTGTTCTTACTCATATCTAACCAAAGCAAACGAGTTATCAAAGCTTCATCGTCCGGAGAATGATTACCCGTTAAAATTAATGAAGACAATATCGGTACTGTTTCAGTACTAACATGACTATCTAATGTCCCTCTTTTATAACCGTTTCTATCCCAAATACCTTTTAATATTCCGTCGAGCTGTTTATCTCCGTTTTTATACTCCGAAAATTGACAAATTATATTAACGAATTGTGCAAATTCTCTAATGTGAGCCTTTAATGTAGATGCTCCGCCCTCGATATTAATTGCCGATTGTGGTTTGCCAAAAAAACTTTGACAACAATTCGCTAGTTGATCTTTTCCCGATGAAGCCTTACCATGAAAAAACAATATTGGAAAAGCTTTTAGCTCGTCTACTACGATATCCTGAAATATACTCGCTACAGTAAAAAGTATTGCAGATATGGCATTACTTCTATGTACCTCAAACATCTTAGACAAATAGGTATCAATAGTTACATTTGAAGCCTTAATACAGACTCTTTTTTGAGGTTCATATTTAAAGACATTTTCTTTATAAACCTTGTTTGCTGACGGCACATAGTACGAAGTTTCTTTGTGCTTAAAAATTCCGTTTTCGTCAATTTCAATTTTATTACCATCACAAAGATTTACTTTGTTATTCCATAACCAAAAATTATCCTCTTTTTGCCACCCTAAACAATCAATTTTCTTTCCGTTTCCCATTTTGTCAAATAAGAATGCTTTTAAAAGGTGGAAATCCTTAGGAGTTCCCGACCAAAGATAATTCCCGTGAGAGGTAACAATATCATCAAATTTTTGCGGAGTGTTTAATTTATCGGAAAGGACATCAAATATTTTCTCCTGTTTGTATACATTCCTAATTTTAATAAGCTTCATAGGGAGCTTTTCGTCTTGCATATGCTGAATGATTTTTACAACAAAATTAGAGACTGATTTAAAGTATTTTTTTGTGTCCCCCTGCATTATCCAAATTTGATTGTTTGCCATAAACATTCTATATTTCTCTATATCATCGATAAGCTCTTTAATGGGCGTTTTTACCTCCTTAGGTAATTCGTACTGAGTATACAACTCTTTATTTTTCTGTAAACAAAGAATGTCGTTTTTGGTTTTTATTGCTAAATCAATGATTTTTTGAAAATCTTCGGGCGTGTGTTCTTGGAAATAATCAGTCAGATCATAACCTTTAATACTTTCCTTTTTTGGTAATTGTAACGGTATAATTTGGGGGAATTTACTAGTAATTGCATTACGCCCAGTCTCGCCACCTTTATCGTTATCGTAGCAGATAAACAAATTTTTGCAAAGGCTTTGCAAAGCCTTAATTTGAGCACTTGTCGGGTTATGGGTTTCACTTCTAAATGTGACTGCTTTATAACCTCTTGAAACCGCTACAATAGTATCTTTTTTTCCTGCACAGATAATTAGATTTTCTGTTTTCTCCTCTTCTAATTGTTCAAGTCCGAAGATATCCCCATTCTGTAAACCATTACTAAATATTTTAGGTTGTTTCTTATCAGGTTGGGCAGGAGCATAAACTTCAAAATTTCCGTTTACTTCATAGCTGAAAGCCAAAACATTTTCCTTTATGGTAAAATTGAAATCTTTATTCTTAGCGCTACTAAAGAAACTATATTTCTCAACAGCTCTAATATTGTACTTCTCTAAAAGTTCTTTTTGCACGCCTAAATTATTCCAGAAAGCAAAATGTCGTTCTTTCATTTGAGTATTAACAACATTAAGTACAAAAGGCTTTTCTTCTATGGTAGAGCTTTGCAATTGCTTTGCAACGATTTGATTTTTCATTGCAACGTTTTTTTTATTCGTTTCAGCAGATACCGGCAAATTCATTTCCTTCGCAATCACACTTAAAACTTTATTAAATTGTACTTTACAATCCAGTTGTTTTAAGTTGGCCACGAACTCGAACGCATCCCCTTGTTTTCCTGAACTATTACACTTAAAAGTTCCATTTTTGTAAAGTTTAAACGAGGCATTTTTATCTTCTGAAAAAGGACTCGAAATATTTCCTCTTGGTGTTTCTGTGAGATTTAAAAATTTTAGATAAATATTTTCTGCCGTAGTATGGCTAAAAATTATATCTTTGGTTAAAATATTTGACATCATATCATTATATATTTTAGAACCCATTGCAAAGGGAATTGCAATGGGTTTTTCTTTTTACGAATTGGTTTCTTTGTAGTTATCTACAGCTTTTTTCAATCTCTCCGATAGTATATAACCATCAGGTGTCCCACGTTTAGATATGAAAATTATTGATTCTATAGTAGATATTCGCTTAGCGTGAATTATCGATCCCATAGTAATAGACTTTCTTGTTTCTCTGATTATTGCGTTTATTTCTTTGCGGATACATTCGCAGGACATTTGACTTATGTATAAATTCTGTAGTTCCGCTTTATTATTTATAGCTTGTAATACTTTTAGATTCATAATATTATAAGTATTTAGAACCCATCACAAAATTGCAATGGATTAATGGGTGAGTTGCAAAGCTTTTGCAAAGGATTGTTATAGAAAATAATTCTCAGAATAGTAACGATCTTAATTGAGCATTTGTAGTTCAAAAAAATTGGGTTTTATTAAGATTTCCGCCTTTTTAAAATCTATAAAAGCAATTGCCGGTTCAGATTTAACTCCTTTTTTTAGCAATTCAATTTCAATGTTTTGAATTTCAACTTTTTGCTTGTAGACGTTTTTTAACCAACGTGTTGTTTCGTGGCTTTTTATTAAAAAATCGTAGTTCTCCTGTAATAACTGCTGTGGTGTTTTTTCTGATTGCATAAGAAAAAAGTTTTTTATAGGCGAAGCACCCCTTAGGGTTGCAATCATATTCAGAGAATAGATAACAACGCTTTCGCAGTTGAGACCCTTAGGGCGCTTCGTTATTGTCGATAAGATTTTTAGAGATAGTTCTCTGTAATATGATTGCATAGCAAACGTACAAATAAATTTCAATTAAATGAGATTAAGATTGAAATTTATTCATTTTCTGTAAAGCTTCGAAAACCTCGCTTTTTTTATAACGTACTTTGTTTCCGATTCGATAGGCAGGAATAAGGTCTTTTCGTGTCCAGTCCCACAAAGTAACTAATGAAACAGATAACATTTTAGCTGTTTCTTCTCTAGTTAAAAGCTTTTCACTCTCGGGGCTTTGTAAATTATTAGAAAATCTATTTAGTAAATTTTCCATGAGCACTGAAATTTCGTTCTTGAAATCCTGAGCATTTGTGTTCTCTAATTGAAGTACATTTGTCATAATTTAAATCTTTTTTAGATTGATATGACAAACTTAAGTTAGATTAAGTTAGACGTAAGGGGATTAGAGAGTATTCGTCAGGATAGTTTAGGATAGCTTAACTTAAGGAAGTCTACAATTAAATTTTAACATTTTAACGACAGTACACACCTACTTTCTGACACTTTTCTTTTAACTCCTTTGAAGCTTCATAACCATTAGGAATCCCGAAAATTTTTATAAATGAAACAAAAACAATATCTGAGACTATTTTGTTTCTAATATTACCCCCTAAAAGCTTAATATAATGATTAATTGTCTTTCTAATTATTTTTTCCGGTAGTTGGTCGCTGTAGGCTTCAAACATAAAAGCTTTCGTTATTTTATCAGGAATTGTTCTCATTTTCCCAATGCTCTTTTAATTTTTCTGCGTTTTCTCTTGGAGTAATTTTAATGTACTTTAAAAACTGTGTTTCTGTTTTATGCCCTGTTATAGCCATAATGGTCATATTAGATAATTTCCCGTATAAATTTGAAGCAAAAGAACGTCGACAGGTATGTGAGGTTATTAATTCATATTTTGGATAAATTCCGAACTCTTTGCGAGATTTGTTTTTTAGTTCAATCGTGCTATTTCCAAAAAAGTCTTTTTCGTCTTTTTTATTTATCATTTTTGCACCTTCAACCATTTCAGTAAAACCAACCGCTTTGCAAACTTCTTTTACATATTCGTTAAATTTTTGGTCGGAAATTTGGGTTGGTAAATTTCCATTTCTTTTCAATAATATATCTTTTACTTGCGGATGTAATGGTATTACAACAGGATGAGAAGTTTTTGTAGTTTCAATTTCAATAAATCCATCTTTAATGTCAATTTTTTTTAATCGCAGAAAATCAGAGATTCTTAATCCCGTTCGCATTCCAATAATAAAATTATCTTTCACATTGCTTAATTTCTCAGAATAACAGAAATCATAATTAAAAACTATATCTATTTCTTTTTCAGTTAAATAAATATCTTTTGTTTTGTTTGAAATAACACAAAATTCAGAATGTCGATACTGTGGATTTATAGGAAGTCCTTCAATCTCAATTTCTTTGCACCATTTTTTAATGTTTGTGACATAACCGCCAGTAGTATTTTCATTTAATTTTTCGACGGTAAGACAGTAAGATAAAAAGTTTCGATAAAATTCCAGTCCAATATCTTGAAAACGCAACTTCGTTTTAAATTGTTTTTCGTAGTTGTTAATCTTATTTATTGTAGTCTGATAGTGTTGTATGGTTCTTTTTGCTATTGGTTTACCTTTATACAGTCTTTTGCTGCAATCGTCAATAAATTTTTGTATCCACTCTACAAAATAAATTTTGTGTTGTTCGTTTTTATCGGCTCTTCCAAAAAAACTTTTAATATTGTCTTTAAGCCAATTATCACCAATATATTGTTGTGTGTTATAGTCTAAATTGTATTGCTCAATTAAATAATTTTGAAGTACTCGTAATTTATTATTGATAAAATCTTTTTGACTGTTAGAGCTCGTTATTTTTACCTGTTCTTTTTTTTCGCTCCAGTCTTTGAAATTTACAGATAGCCCCGTTCTAGCTTTTTTATCAAATCTTTTACTATCTGCAAATCGAACGTAAATACTGCATATTTCGTTTTTTCCTTTAACCACAAAAAATGATACTCTCATAAAAATAAATTAGAGAACAAATATAACTTTTTGCCGAAATATTGCCGAAAATATCTTAATTTATCTTAATTCAACCTAATTTACTTTAATTTTATTTGTAAGAATTAAAACAATTAAGTCTCAAATTAATTGGTACTAATCGTTTTATACAGCTTTTTTAAATTCTTACAAATTAAGAAAGTTATCAAACTATTATCCGCACTGAAAAAGCTTCTGAGAAATCAGAAGCTTTTGTGTTTTTAGGGCTTTTAGTCAGCTCAAAAAAGTTCTGGAGAAATATTAAAAATTACATTTTCCAATTCTACACACCACGCAAGATTCTTTTTTAAACATCCTTAAGTTATTACTTCCTGAAACCACAACTGATTATTTTGAACTTACCTCTTACAACAAAGAAGAAGAAATACTACATCTTTATTTAAAAAAAATTAGGGATCAACACAAAATATCTCATAGCCCAAAATAACTACAACCCATCTAAACGTTAAAAAACATAAAATTTAAAATAAAAAACTCTTTAAAGTAAAATTTATCCTACATTTGTATTAAATAACTAATTAGCTTAATACCCATAACAGGAGACACTTAAACATAAAAAAATTGCAGCTCCACAGAGAGTACGTTTTACGGGTTACAAAAACATCACTATAGCTATCTGCAATTTTTTTAGATAAATTTTCTTTTGGCAACACCTCCAAAAGTTATAAGTATCGTTTATTAAATCCCGAAATTGAATATTACCACAGAATTAGCCAAAAACAAACAATATAAATCGATTTACAACTTATACAATCCCACAAAACGTTAAAAAACATACCCGCTAACCCTCTGGGCTAAAACTTATAGTACCTTTAAGATTAATACTTCATTATCATGGACAGTTCAGCATTAGACAAAAAAAACGACACCAAAATCAATCAACTAAGGGCTCTACTGTATCTATTGCAAACGCATTTAGAAGATTTCAAAGAGGAAGATGATGATAGCTACGTTCTAAAAGTAGAAGAAAGAAATACATTGTATAAATGTCTGAAACAAACTACTGAAAACCCTATCCGAGATATATTTCAATTATCCGATAAAATTGAGAGTCAAACAAATTACCTACTTGACAAACTGGCAAGAAGTTGTTTTAGTGAAAATCACTCTTTAATTGAGAAAGCTTTCAAAACGAGAAAAAATCCTAATGATTTACATTATTCCATCGTTTTAAGAGAAGACAACATCAAAAACAGAGCTATTTTTTTTGATTTTTTAAACAACATCGACTTAACCAACACTTCAAACAAACATCATATTCATTTTCAGTTTATTCCATCGAAACTAGTTGAAAAAATAAAATTTGAACAAGAAATTAAGCTAACAAAGAATGAATAGATTTTTAACCCAAGCTTCTCACAATGAAAACTTTCACAGCTGTATTTGCGAAAAATTTTCGGATAATTTTTATGATTGGAAGATAACTTCGCTTTTCTATACTGCTATACACTATTTAAAAGCTTTAGCCTCAAAAAGAGGTATCGACATTGGTCAAACGCATCATGAAATAGAACTAAATGTAAATCCTGACAGACACAATTCTTCTATGCGAATAAGCAAAACTGTCTGGAAGGAATACAAAAATCTTTTGCGATATTCCAAAAATTCCCGCTATGATGGCATAAATACTGATTCTGAAACTTTTGAAGCTCTAATGAAATCTGATTACGAATACTGCCTACAACATTTAGACAACTTCAAAAAATATATGAAAGGCCAAGGTCTTCAAATATAACAACCACAAATAATGATCATTTTCCGGAAATGAATGTTAGTAATTCTACATATTGTATCAATTCCTTTTGTCTTTGAAATTTGAACCCAAACTTCAATTAGCATCCGAAACAATTTTAAAGATTAGATTTTTCTACCCCAAAATCACCCAATCCAAACCTTACTCTTAACCAAACTCACCGTCTGTTTCAAATGTTGATTAAACGCAATCAACACAATCAAAACCAACAGACCGTAACCTACAACCGTAAAAATTTCCATATCAGACAACAAAACAGCTTGTTTGGTGACCGTACTAAAAATCTTTTTTAAAGCCAGTGTATTGGCATTTTCCTCAGTGTATCCTTTTGTGATAAAACTCTGGGTTGCTCTTGCAATCGCTTGCTGAGTCTCGGTACTATTATCGGTTACAAACTGACTTAATTTCAAAAAGTGTTTTTTATTCAAAAATGCCATTACATTCTGCATGATACAAAAACCTATTGTACTTCCCCAGAATCTTCCGGAAACACCCACAATTCCGGATGATACCGCCAATGTAGGTGGCACTGAAGAGGTAGTAAACAAAATCAAGGGCACAAACAAAAGCCCCACTCCAATTCCTTGTAAAACATATGGAATTATAATATCGCTCAAAGCAACATCGGGCACAAAAAGAAACGTAAACCAGAAATGAAACAGCATTATAAGCGAGAATCCAATCAGAAAAATATATTTAGTTGACATTGATTTCATCAAAAAAACGGCTGCCAGAATCAATCCGATTACATTACCCAGTCCGTTAATGTATTGCACTCCTGCCACACGTGACGGATCCCAATTCCAAATTGAAAACATGGCGGCATGACAAAGACTAAGTGTAGCTCTGCTAATATAAAAAAGAAAAAACAACAGAAATCCGATACGCAGATTTGCATATTTAAACACTTCAAAATTAAAACTAGGTCGTTTAACCGAAAGCTCTTTAAAAACAAATAAACCCGCTGTAACCAAAGAAATTAACAACATCAAAACCATTTGAGAAGACTCAAACCAATACTTTTTTTCGGCATAAACAAAAAAATACGCTCCTGTGAGAATTGCAGTCAATACCAAAACATAACTGATCCAGTCTATTTGATACAAAGGAATTTTCTTTGTTATTCGATGTCCTTTAAAAGTAATCAGAATCAAAAAAACATTCAAAACCTGAAGCATTCCTGAAACATACAGCATGTATTTCCAATCGTAATGATCCAGAAACCAAACCGCAATATTCATAATAAACGGTGTTGACAACAATAACGCCCCATAATAAAAGGAGAAACCAATGATAATGGCATTTTTAGAATTAAATTGCTGAATTAATAATTGTCTGACGGTAATTACCGGCAACGCCATTAGAATTCCCTCAGCAACTCTTAACACCAAAAAAACAGCAAAATTAGTAATGTAAGCCGATGAAACTATGGTAATCCCTATTAAGGAATAAACCGCCATCAGATAATTTTTGGTCGGAAAAAAATTAGAGAATCGGGCTTCAATCAAAATTGTTGCCAGCAATGTGCCATAGGTTACACACATAGCAAACTGCAAATCCTCGGCCTCGATATCTAAAAAACTGGCCGCATAGGTTACGTTTGACGTATAAACTCCCAACAAAATCATGGAATGCAGCAAACAAATAAACAGAATTACAACAATTAACCAATTAGGCACCCAGGATTTAAAAATAGTTCTGTCATTCATTTTACTCGTGTTGCGCAATAACGGTTGTATTCATTCCTGCTCTAAGAAAATCGGTTTGTGCATCATTTTCCTGAAGTTTAATTTTTACCGGTATTCTCTGTTCTATTTTAACAAAATTTCCGGTAGCATTATCCGGCGGTAATAATGAAAATCGGGCACCACTTGCCGGTGACACGGAAGTAATAACCCCCACAAACTCTCTTCCTTTTATTGCATCTGCTTTAACAGTTACCTTTTCCCCTACTTTTAAATACTGAAGTTGCGTTTCCTTAAAATTGGCTGTAATCCATTTTTCTTTACTTACAATAGCAACCAACGATTGCCCTTCTTTAATTAGTTGTCCGGACTGAATTGTTTTCTTCCCGACCCATCCATCATATGGAGCCGTAATAACTGTATAAGAAAGATACAAAGCCGCATTATCTGCAATTGCCTGTTTGGACTGGATTATCGTTGTCGTGGTAGGAACATTTGCTTCTGCCTGAGAAGTAGTTAAACCCGCTAATTGTATTCGGTTTTTGATTTCCTGACAGTGCGCCTGGGCCAATTCGAAATCTGCTTTTACTTTTTCTAATTGTTGTTGCGTTGCCGCCTCTTCTTTTACCAGAGCCTTGTAACGATCGTATTCTAATTTTGCCTGCCACAAATCTGTTTTAGCGGCCGTTAGTTGTGATTCATTAATGGCCGCCGTTCCAGATGTTGTTCTCACATTTTTCTCGGCAACAACATTATTTTGCCTCGCATTCTGAACATCAGCTAAAGCCACATCCAACTTTGATTTGTATTCTCTGCTATCCATCACAACCAATGTATCGCCTTTATGTACCAATTGATTTTCTTCATAACGAACCTCCTGCACATAACCTGTAATCCTGGACATAATCGGGGTAACATATTGCTCTACTTGCGCATCGTTGGTTTCTTCGTGGTTTTTAGTAAAAACATAAAACCAGATTCCAAGAGCAATTCCACTTACAATAAGACCACCCGCTACTAACTTTACAAAAACATGAAAGAACAAATTGGTTCTTTTTCCTTTATTTGCCATAAATTTTATTCCTAATTTTTTATTGAATTTTAAACTCTTCTTTTAGCATACCAGCTGTGTGCAATAATTCGTAATGTTTCATTGCCGCATCAATTCGGGTCGAAATTTTATTGAACTTCGCCTGTAGCAAAGCGTTATCAGCATCGACCATTTCGGTCACCAAAACCAACTGATTAAAGTATTTCAGCTTAACGATGCGGTAATTCTCGCCTGCTAATTCTAAAGCCTTATCCACCACTCTGAATTTTTCAAGGATTTCCTGATATTGTGTATGATCTCGATACAACTTATCTTTCACCCTGTCCCTCACAATTTCGGATTGCATTTCCTGCCATTTAATTTTAGTGTTCGCTATCTCTACTTTCGTTCTGTTTTTATACAAACCCGAAAGATCAAAACTAGCCGCAATACCCACCTGTCCCAGCGAATACAAATACGGTTCCGGCGGAAAAAACTTGTAATTAGGATAATTCAAACTGTAATTCCCAAAAAAATGAATGCTGGGATAATAATTCCCTTTCACTAAATTCAATTCTGTTTTTTTAATAGCAAGTTCCTGGCTCGAAATCCTCATTTCTTCATTTTGCAAAGCATGATTCATATAAGAATCGTAAGGATCAATCCCTTCTATTTCGTCAATATTTGCCGTGGTATCAATGGTGATTTCCTCTTCTTCCGGTAATTGAAGCAGCGTTTTGAAATCATGAAGCGCAATTTTCATGTTTTTAGCATTCGTCAAAGCGTTTAACTCCCGATCCGAAAGCTGAAGCTCGGCACGAAGTACTTCATTTCGGGTCACTATTCCATGTTTTCGCAGAGATTGAACCTCTTTCAGTCGGTTTTGTTCTTCTTTAATGTTCTCATCAATGATTTTCTGAAGTTCCATCATTTTATAAATCCCCAGATACGTTCCAATTACTTCCAATTGAATGTCATTTTCGGATTTCTCCTTTTTTATAAGAGCAATTTTACTTTCCTGATTGGCAATCTTAATTGCATTGTTGATTTTATTCCCGGCATAAATTGGCATTTTGATCGTAGTTTCAACCTGATAAATTTCAGGAATCGTATTGATCACCTCTTTGTCTTTTAGAAAACCACTTTTAAACTCGGTTAAATTGGTAATTCGGGAATACATACCGTTCAATTCCACTTCAGGCAAACGGAGTTCTTTGTTTTCTTTTATATTCTCTTCAGAAAGCGTGACCTCCAGATTTGATTTGAGAATATTTCTGTTTTTTTCACGGGCTATTTTTATGGCTTCATTTAGTGAAATCGTAGTAACCCGCTGAGCGTGTAAAGTTGCAAACCCTAAAAAAAGCAACAATAAAGCTGATTTTTTCAGGAAACTTTCTAGTGTAGAAATCGGTTTTATAAGGAACATGAATACTTAAATAAATAATAATGCAAAGTTCCTGCATTTTTTTATTGACTGATAATCCTAAAAAGCCAACAACATATTCATTTCGGACATTTTTTAAAATTATTGCTTTGAGAAGAACCGCTTTAAATCACTACAAAACAGCTACATAAGTCTCACGAAGATTCAGCAGATTTATTTTGTAATAGCTATAATGGCGAATTTTACAACGGGAGTAAATAATGAAGACTCCTTCTCTGTCGGGATAATAGAACCGCCTCTTGACGCAATTCATCACTTAGCCCTATTTACCTGAGCCCCCTACTCGCCTGTCAATTTCGAGGTACGAGGAATCACACACGTAAATCGACAAAGATTGGCGATATTCTACGTGGAGCTACTAGTGCGATTCCTCATTCTTCGGAATGACATACTGTGCGCAGATTAGTGAAACTTGCAGCTTTTAGTAATCCGATCACCCCCTACTTCTGTCACTTCGACAAAGGAGAAGTCACACACGTAAATCGACAAAGATTGGTGATATTCTGTGCGGAGCTACTAGTGCGATTCCTCATTCTTCGGAATGACAGAAAACTGTCTAAAACTATTTCTGCTTTGTCCCTACCAAGACCTCTTCTCCACTTAGGTAATCAGAGGGGCGCTGTCCTAAAATCTTATAAAAGGTATTACTAAAAGTCGGAACACTACTGTACCCTACTTCCTGAGCTACTTCTTTTACGGAAAGTTTTCTTTCTAGTAAAAGTTCAATTGCTTTTAAAATCCTTCTAATGGTATAATATTGAATGAATGACATTTTAAGATCCTTTTGAAACAAGCGATACAAAGAGCGTTCGCTGTATCCAAATTCATGCGCAACCTCAGCAAACAAAATTGTTTCGCCTAAATTATTCTCTACATAACGCAAAATTTTACCTAAGCGGGGATCTTTTGGCAAAGGCAGCTCCAAAGGCAAGTGGGACAGACAAATTTGAGGAAGGATAGCTTTTATCGCTTTGGCAATTACAAAATTGGGACTTCCCTTTTTTAGATCCCCATTCCACTGATTCGTAAAAAGCATCATTTGAAGAAGTAGGTTATTCACCGGATAAATTCCTTCGTTTCCGTAAAAATCATTTTCGTTCTTTTCAACAGGAAAATATAAATTTCGCATCATCACATTTTCAGATTTCGGCTGAATGCTGTGCGCTACTCCACTTGGAATCCATATAAAATGTCGTGCGGGTAAAAAATAGGTTTTGGTTTCGGTAGTCACAAATACAACATCGCCTTCAGCATAAAGCAACTGTGCTTTGTTGTGTTTATGCGTCGGAACAAATAACTCTCCCATCAAATCATGATGACAGTAAATACTTTTTTTATCGGCATCTACTTTTTTGATGTAATACTTGTCTAATTTATGAGCTGATTGTTCCATTGAAGTACCTGAATATCGACAAACTTTGGATTAAGATTAAAAACTGTGTGTGTTTTTATAGAAACTTCTATTTTAACCGCAGAGATCGTAAGGATTTTTGTTCAAGCTAATCGCAAAGTGCACAAAGCTATACCGAAACAACTTTTTTCATCTTAGCGGACCTTGCGTAAAACCTTTGCGAACTCCTATGTTCGCAGTGAAATTTTTTCACGCAGATTTATTCAGATTGTTTTTATCGAAATAACAAACAAAAATATCAACTTAATCTGCTAAATCTGCGTGCAAAAGACTTTTCGACTTTGCGGTTAAAAACATAAAGTTAGCTAAATACAAGGATAAGATCTAAAATTACTCCAAAATAAAAAAGCCTTTCCGTTAAGAAAGGCTTCTTCCAATATTGCGGTCTGGACGGGACTCGAACCCGCGACCCCATGCGTGACAGGCATGTATTCTAACCAACTGAACTACCAAACCAACTGCGTTATTGTGAGTGCAAAACTACGACAGAAGTTCTGATTTCACAAGCTTTTTCGCGTTTTTTAAACAAATAAAAATGTTAATTTTTAGAACAGTCTGATAACTAGGTTGATTGAAATTAAAATTCCAATGATTAAAAATTCCAAATTCCAATTTTGAAGCGGGAAGACTACTTTTTTTAGTCATAAGATATAGGGTGTATTTGGAAATGACTACGGAATGGGAGGGAAATTCCAAATTTTTAAAATCCCAAATTCCAATAATGGGAGTTGAAAAACAAATTCTCTTTATACCTCTCGCAAAGTCGCGAAAACGCAAAGTTATTGAAGCCCGAAACTTGAAACTCGAAACTTGAAACTCGAAACTTGAAACTCGAAACTCGAAAAGAAAACCCGAAATGGTATAAATCAAAAAAGCCATCCACAAAAGTGGAAAGCTTTTCATTGGTCTAACTACTAAACCAGCTACGAGTTACAAATTCGTAGCAAAACAACACAACTAATCTTAGATACCGTATTTGGGCAAAAAAGCCTTTCCGTTAAGAAAGGCTTTTCCCAATATTGCGGTCTGGACGGGACTCGAACCCGCGACCCCATGCGTGACAGGCATGTATTCTAACCAACTGAACTACCAAACCTCTGCGTTATTGCGGTTGCAAAGATAGTACAGAATTTCGTTTCTGCAAGCGTTTTTGTAAAAAAATTTAAATAAATTTTCAAAAAATTACGCAAAGTTTTGTTTTTCAACCAAATATGTCGTGAGTATTTTTTCAAAATTATCGCCAACATTTACCGGAACGTACTTAATTTGGTTCTTTGCACAGGTCAAATACAATTTTTTAAAGTACTCCTCTGCTCTTTTTTCATATTCCTCTTTTACATTATCGGCAAAAATCGATACTTCTTCTCCTGTTTCTACGTCTATAAACTTACGCGGCGTATTATCAAAGTCAAATTTCAGCTCTGTTTTATCATCTATCACGTGAAACAAAACCACTTTGTGTTTGTTGTGTTTCAGATGTTGCAGCGCATTAAACAACTTTTCATCTTCTTCAGACTGCAACATATCTGTAAACAGGATAATCATCGAACGACGGTGTATTTTCTCCGCGATCTGATGCAAATAGGTAATAGTATCGGTGCTTTTTTTGACTTTTGGTTGTTCCAGCAGTTGCTCTAATTTGTTCAGCAACATTCTGTGATGGCGATCACTTCCTTTTTCGGGAGCATAATATTCATACGTATCTGAGAAAACACTCAAACCAACGGCATCACGCTGTTTCTTTAGGATGTTCATTAAAACTGCTGAGGCCAGAACCGAAAAACCAATCTTCTTTTCGTAAAAAGGCTGATTTGATTTTAGCTCCGGATAATGCATTGACGACGAATTGTCGACAATAATATGACAACGCAAATTGGTTTCTTCCTCAAAACGTTTGGTATACAAACGGTCTGTTTTGGCAAATAATTTCCAATCGATATGTTTGGTGCTTTCGCCGGCATTATACACTTTATGTTCGGCAAATTCAGCCGAGAAGCCGTGAAACGGACTTTTATGCATTCCGGAGATAAAACCTTCCACCACCTGATTGGCCAGCATTTCGAGATGCTGAAAACTGGAGACTTTCTCTATTTCCGATTCAATTTTCATTCGGTTTCTTTTTTAATTTTTTGAGCACGGTACAACCCGTCTGTTGCCTGCAATAATTTTCTTTTGAGAATTGGACTAAACCCCGGATTCTCTTTTAGAAATCGCTGTACTTCATCAAAAGCATATTTTGAAGAATATTTACCAACGGTATTATTCAACCAGTCTTTTGGAAAGAAGATATCTCCTGTACGTTGAATTTCATCTGTCAAATCTAATGAAAATCTAATATACTTTTGCGCGCTTTCCTGACGTAACGGATGATGTATGTTAGCCAAACCTACGGAAACCCATGATTCTTTTTCTCTGTTTTTATCGTCTTTTAAAGATTCCATGAAGCCATTTCGAACGGATTCTTCACTAGATAAAGAAGGAAGCAGAAACTCGAAACGTTTTTGTTTGTCCGGATTTGAAATCGCTGTTTTGGTTTTATCCAAAATCTCAACTGCTTTTTGATGTTTAAATATAGCCAAATTCATTGCGATATTGGTATAATCGTCTTCGTTTAATTTCAAACCTGAAATAACCGTTTCTTTAGTCCAAATCTTATACAGCTTCTCTTTACCTGAATCTGAATAGACAATTGAACTAAACAAATTAAACAGCGTCTTTTTGATGTTCCCCGGTAAATTAGCCTGCAAACGATCGTAAACAATATCTTCTAATTGTTTTTGTCTTTCAGCTTGCTGCTTTTCGGTCAGGAATTTCCAAAAAATAGCGCTGGTCTGATTGGCAATTATTTTTAGAACCAATTCGTTTTGTTCACTTTGAATTCCTTTTATAAAACAATCAAACGCTTTAACCGGTAAAATAGTTCCTGTTAAGGTATTTTCATAAATATTGCTGTATGTTGATGCTCTAGCAACCTCCTCTTTTAAAGTCAAGACAACCTCCGAATTATTCCCGTCAAGCGGAAAAACGCCATATCCAAAACCATTGTAATTGTAAACCACACTAATCGGCTTTGGAAGTCCGATTAACTGTTTCAAAGCAATACTTTTGCCTTTTAGATTTACGCTTACCACTTTTACCTTATCCGCATAAACCAAACCGATTTCGAAAATCTGAGGCCAAACGTTTGCTGATTTATCTTCTGCTACTTGTAGAATTTCAAAGCTCGAGATTCGGTTTTGAGCATCGTATGTTATTTTGTCTTTCAGTAGAGGTCTTCCTGACTTATTTACCCACACGGTACTCCATTTCTTCATATCCAGCGGCGTTTCGGCATCCAGAATTTCAACCAGATTATTCCATTCTGCATTGTCGTTGGCGTATTTTTTAATGTATTTTTCAATTCCTTTCTGAAAAGCTTCTTTTCCCATTGAAGCTTCTAACTGACGCATCATAATAGGCGCTTTATTGTAAATGATACTTCCATAAAGTGAACCGGCGTCTTTCAGATTTGCTAAATTTTGTCTGATCGGATGTGTTCCCAATGAGCGATCTTCGGCATAAGCACTGGCATAATGAGCGGTAAAAAACTGCAGATTATGATTGACCTTCGGGAAAATCGGATTCATAATTTTATCTGCCATAAAATTTGCAAACACCTCTTTCATCCAGACATCATTAAACCATTTCATCGTCACCAAATCTCCAAACCACATATGCGATGTTTCGTGAGCGATTAGTTTAGCACGGTCCAGTTTCTCGCTATCCGTTGTCGTATTATCCAAAAACAAAGTCGATTCTTTGTATTGAATGGCGCCAACATGTTCCATTCCTCCATATTGAAAAACAGGAATCGAAGCGTAATCCAGCTTTTGAAAAGGGAATTTACAATTCGTATATTTTTCTAAAAAATCCAACGATTGTTGATGCAGTCTAAAAATAGTATCGGTACTGGTTTGCAATTTTTCAGGATTGTTCTCTCGATACAACATCGTCATCTGTAAATTACCCGGTTTTTGGGTAACGCTTTTAAACTTCCCGGCAACAAATGAAAACAGATAGGTACTCATCTTATCTGATTCACCAAAAGTATATTTTACAAAATCACCTTGCTCTTGTTTCTCTTTTACAAAACCGCCTGCCAAAACCGACCATTCTTTTGGAACGGTAAGACTCAGTTTATAAGTCGCCTTAATATCAGGCTGATCAAAACACGGAAATAATGTACTTGCACGATCCGGAACTAATAAAGTATACAGAAAATCATCGTTACGATTTAGGGATAAGTTCCCCGCAATAAAAGAAATCTCGATCGTGTTTTTGCCTAAAATCAAATCTTGAGCCGGAATAACGACATGGCCTTTTTCATGCAAAATGGCACTGCCTTTTCCGTTTATTTTGATTGCTTTTATGTTTTGCGTTTGCTCTTTAAAATCTAAGTACAAAGGCTCTTTTAAAGTAGACAGCGTAAGATTCAAAACCAGATTGGAGTTGATATCTTGGTCTTTTTGATTCGGAATCTCAAACGACAATCCATAAGACAACTCTGAAATTTGCTGCTTTCGAAAACGAGCCAATTGCTCTGAAACACCATTATCTAAAACAAGGGTTCCTTTTTCTTTCGTTTGAGAGAATCCGGTTGTTGCGATCGTAAAACAGAAAAGAAGGCTGTAGAAAATTTTCATTTTTAAAGAAGTTAAGATTCGTTAAAAATAAAAAACACTTTCTTAGCTTTTACTAAACAACCTGCTTTTTTTATTTTATTTAATCAAAGAAAGAAACAATTTTCACCATACTCTTTCAATAAAAAAGGTCCGACTTTCGTCAGACCTTGAGTATAAATTATAATCTTACGATTACAACAAAGCGTCTAAGCTATCTGCATAGGTTTGTTTCGGAGCAACTCCTACTTGTTTCCCTACTACTTCACCGTTATGGAAAACCAAAACAGTTGGTATGTTACGCACACCATATTTTGCAGCGAATTCCTGGTTTGCATCTACATCTACCTTACCAACAACTACTTTTCCTGCGTATTCGTCACTTAATTGGTCAATGATTGGACCAACCATACGACAAGGACCACACCATGCTGCCCAAAAATCTACCATTACCGGTTTATCTGATTTCAAAACTACTTCTTCAAAAGTAGCATCTGTAATTGCTAATGCCATAATAAATTCATTTAAAGTTCATCCCTTTGAAATTTCTCAGGGAACATTTCTTAATTCGTTTTTTAATCTGAGGTACAAATTTAGAAATTTAAAACCAATCAAACGCAATTCGTAAATTAGTTTTCATTATAAATGTATTGTCAATACTTATATTAATGATAGAATTCCTGTTTTTGACCTTAACTCGATTAATAATTAATTCAGGTTGTAAGTTGTAAAATGTGAGATGTGAGATACTGAAAGCAGTAAGTTTTGTTTATAGCATACAAACACTTATGAATATAATATTACATTTAGAAATATCAAACAAAACACAAAACCTTTCAAGCTTACATTTTACAATTTACCTTTTACAACTCACAACCTAAATTGATTAAAACCCGTTTATCAAGCTGAGCGAAGTCGAAGCCCCCTCTTTATTATATCAGTTTCAGGTTTATTAGGTTTGATCCGTAAATTTAAACCCAAACATCTTTTTAAAAATACCTTTCTTTTTTAATGTATCTTTAATCATTCCGAAAATTTGTTAAGATGAAAGCAACTTTACTTCAAATAAAAGACTTTTTGCAATCGGTTCATTTTAAAAAATATGCCAAACGCTTTGGCTTTTTTATTCTGAGTTGCATCGCACTTCTTCTTCTTGCTTCGGGTACTTTGTCTTTTTATTTCAACCGGAATAAGCCTGAAATTATAACCAAAGTAAATGCTAAAATAAACGAAAACATCAACGGTGATTTTCATATTGGTGATTTTCAGTACAAGTTTCTAACCGGTTTTCCGAACTTTACTCTGGCTTTAAAAGAGGTCAGCCTCAAAGACAAACAATGGAAAACACACAAACATACCTTACTAAAAACCAAAGAAATAGAAGTACGCCTGAACGTTTGGAGTTTGCTGCAACACGAAATCAACATTCGTAAAATCCTGATAAACGAGGCCGAAATCTACCTTTATAAAGCCGAAAATGGTTATTCGAATTCGGATATCTTTAAACCTAAAAAGAAAAAAACGCCAGAGGACAAATCCGAAACGGAAACTACAATTGGTCAGATCGAACTCAACAATGTACATTTTACTTTAGACAATCGCATTGGTCATAAACTCTTTGATTTTGATGTTGCCCGTTTAAAATCAAAAGTAGATTACGATGGCGACGACTGGCAGACCAATTTATTTTTAAAAACTACTATTAAAAGTCTGGCCTTTAATACCGTTCATGGAAGTTTCGCTAAGCAAAAAGTACTTCAGGGTACTTTTGACATTTCGTACTCCTCCAAAAATCAGAAAATAAATGTGAACACCCGTAACTTAAAAATCGGAACGGATTCTTTTGATATTCGTGCTTTTTTTAATGTCGGCAAAGCCAATTCCCAATTCGGAATCAATATCGGGACTACTATTTTATGGCAAAATGCTTCGAACTTATTATCGGATAACATCAGTTCTAAGCTTAACCGATTTAATCTAAAAAAAGAAATTGACGTCAATTGCGACATCAAAGGAGACTTTAATGATCAGGGCGATCCGAGAATTGTGGTTCAAGCCGAAATCGCCAACAACGAACTCACCATCCCCGACGGACTTTTTACCGATTGTAATTTTAAAGGGATTTTTACCAATAATTTCAAGTCCAAAGACGGATTCAACGATGCCAACTCAGCCATTATTCTGAGTTATTTTGATGCGAAATACCATAAAATTCCAGTTAAAATTCCACGTGTCGTCATCAATAATTTAGAAAATCCCATTGCCACAGGAAACATGAGTTCTGATTTTGACATTCAGAATATCAACGAAATGTGCAGTGATAAATGGATTCATTTTACTAGTGGCCATGCGCATGCAGGTTTGAATTTTCAATTTAACATTGTCGATCTGTACATCACCAAACCCCGATTTACGGGCAATGTAAACATAAGCGACGCCTCGTTTGACTATGTGCCAAAAAAAATTCACGCCGAAAAAACAAACATTGAACTCAATTTTACCGAGCAGGCGCTTATCATTAAACAAATTACCTACAAACACAAGAACAACAGTTTTCGCATAAACGGAAAAATCGACAACTTCCTGAACCTCTATTATGACGCTCCCGAAAAAATGGTTGTCAACTGGAATGTCTATTGCCCAAACATCGATGTAAAACAATTTTTAGGAATCTTAAAAACCTCTCAAACCAAAAGATCCACGCAAAAGGCGGCCAAAAATATCAATTTCTCTAATCAGATGCGGTCTGTAATCGAAAAATGCGCGGTAGTAATCGACCTCAAAGCCGATAAAATCAACTACGGAAAACTAACCGCCACCCATACATCGGCCGTGATTCAGATGTTAGATTCAAAATTGTCCTTAAAAAACGGTTCGGTGCAAACTTCAGGTGGAAGCATCGCATTTAGCGGATCAATCGAACCAAAAGGAACTAATTATACGTTCCGCTCTAATGCACAAGTTAGCCGTGTTGATATTGCAAGCTTTTTGCATTCGTTCAACAACTTCGGAATTCAGTCTTTCAGTCCAAAAAACATCAAGGGAAAACTCAGTTCGAATGCCAATGTAAGTGGTTTAATAAACAGCAAAGGTGAACTAGTCACCAACTCTATGACGGGAAGTCTGAATTTCAAAGTCAATCAGGGAGCCCTGCTGGATTTCGAACCAATTGTAAGAGTCGGCAAATTTGCTTTTCCGTTTCGAGATGTCAAAAACATCACCTTTAGCGATTTATCCGGCAATGTCAATTTACGTGGAGAACAAATCGATGTCCACAATCTAACCATCAGCTCAAGTGTCTTAAACTTTGACATCGAAGGCATTTATTCTTTTGGCCGTGGCACTAATCTAGGCCTCACCATTCCACTCCGCAACTCCAAAAATGACGTCAAACTAGCCAGCAAAGCCGAACGTGATGCCGTCCGCCAACGTGGTATTGTGTTGCATTTGATAGCTTTGGATGATGAAGGGAAGATGAAAATTAAGTGGGGAAAGAGGGATAAATAGACGTTGTAATTTGTTCTGGAGTGAGATAAAGAACACCTGTCAACTCACTCTCTTTTTGTCATTCTATGTTTGCAGAGTTGCCGTCTTGTTGTCATTCCGAAGAATGAGGAATCGCAGTAGTAGCTCCATACAGCATGTCGCCAATCTTTGTTGAATTTCTTGTGCGATTCCTCATTCTTCGGAATGACAAAATTGTCGCTTAATCTTATTCATCTGTCATTCCGAATGACAAACTAAGTGCAAATAGGAGTCAAAAACAAAAAAAGCCACTCTTCAGTGGCTTTTCCCGTTTAATCATTCAACCTCCAAATAAGGATCCAGAGTTTCTGCTAATTTGTTCAGCCAGTAAAAGCTATCATCGAAGTTTGTATTATCCAACTGAAGGGATTCCTGTTCTCGCATTACATTTAGAGCAAATAAATAATTTACTTGTCTAATGGTTTTAGCCATACTTTTAGAGTCAATTGAATTATTGAAAAAATCAATTACTCTCAATTCTGTTTCTTTCGAAAAGGTGTTTGTACTCATAATCTTTGTGGTTAGGAAATATAAAACCCGCATAGCTTAGGTGTCCTACGCCACAAAGTGCGTTACAGTTGTTTCCAATACTGTCACCATACCACACGGGCAAAAGTTTTTCTGAATTCATGATCTTTGTGTTTAGGACTGCAAACATACAAAAACCAAAAAAGTTATCGGTACTCTCTTTAATTTTTATCTACTGTCATTTTATAACTGTTATCCAAATTCTTTATCCCTCAGAAATGACAAGATTACCGAAACAAAATACAGCTAATTTTTTTCTTTACATTTTCATAATATTTCCTTAACTCGATTGTTTTTTAATGCTAAAAATAATAGCTTTGAGAAAGAACATATAAACAATAAGTAATATGAAAATTCAAATCAACACAGACAAAAACATTGAGGGACATGAGAGATTAGGAGCTTATTTTTCTGGCGAATTAGAAAAAACATTAGCCCGTTTTGAAGATAAAATTACACGCGTAGAAATACATTTTGGAGACGAAAATGGTGAGAAATTCAGCCTGCACGACAAGAAATGTGTTATTGAAGTTCGTACGGCAAAATTACAACCCATCACCGTTACGGAACATGCGGAAAGTATCGAAAAAGCTTTTCAGGGTGCCTCTGCTAAAATTAAAAAATCACTTACTACTACTTTCGAAAAAATGAAAGCGTATTAATCTATATACTAACAAATAAAAAATGGCATTGTCTTACGGGATAATGCCATTTTTTATTTCCTGCTGTTACCACTTCGACTAAACTTTATCAATCTATTAAGATAATAATAACGGTTTTCGATATTGTAAGAAGTAAATTTGCTGTCCCAAAAAAGAGGCTTGTACTTTCTCATGAAACCTACTTCTTTTAAGGATTTTCAATAACAAATCATTTAAAATACATCCATGAAAAAGCAACTACTCGTACTACTGGCAGTACTATTTATTGGCTTTAGTGCAAATGCACAGGTAAAAACCACCGAAACAAACGTTTTAATTCTGATTCATTCGCAAGGCGGAGGAACTTACAAAATGGCAAAAGCAATTGCCGAAGGAATTCAGGAATATCCAAACGCAAAAGCGACTATAAAAAGAGTTCCATCCATAAATACAAAAGAAAAACTAAATGCCGAGGTAGAGAAATTACTCATCGCAACGATTGACGAATTGGCTAATTACGACGGAATCGCTTTTGGAGGCCCTGTTCATTTTGCGAATATCAGCGCAGAGATAAGCTCCTTTTTCAGCCAGAGCATTCCACTTTGGACTTCGAGAGCTTTAGAAGGAAAACCGGCAACCGTTTTCATGTCGGCAGGATCGGGAGCAGGAAAAGAAGCTGCCATTTTATCTTTTTGGAATATCCTCGCTTCACACGGAATGATCATTGTTCCAACAGGAATTATGGGAACAGCCACTTTAGACAAAACAGTTCCACAAGGAAATACGCCTTTTGGTGCTACTTCCTTAGCCGGATCAACGGGAACAAGACCTTCTCAAAGCGAATTGAATCTAGCCAAAGAACAAGGAAAAGCTTTAGCAAGAGCCGCTTCCGGATTGAAAAATACGGTAAGTGCCAAAATTCTAAAAACAACTTCGATAGAATCTAATGTTGGTTCTGACATCAATAAAACTTTAAAAGAGAATAATATCACACTTCCCGAAGCTCCAAAACCGGTTGGAAATTATGTGCCGTTTACCATTTCGGACCATAAAGTTTACATCAATCAAGTAGCTCTAAAAGAAGGGAAAATTTTAAATCCCGGAAAAATCGGTGCAACCGTTTCTGATGAACAAGCCAAAGAAGCTACTTATCAAACGATGCTAAATGTAATTGCCGTGTTAAAAGAAGCTTGCGGTGGTGATTTAAACAAAGTAAAACAATGTGTGCAACTAACGGGTTATTTTAACACTACTCCCGAATACACGCAACATGCTGCGATCATGAATTCGGCTTCGAATTTAACCGCTTTGGTTTTCGGAGAGAAAGGCAAACACGCCAGAGCAACAATTGGTGCTTTTTCATTGCCAGTCAACTCAGCTGTTGAGATTCAGGCTGTTTTTGAAATAGAATAAGTTTTAGGACAGACATAAAGGGGTAAAAATTCCAATCTTTTGAAATTCCAAATTCCAATTTTTCACAAAACAAGAAACCCGAATACAACTGCTGTATTCGGGTTTCTTGTTTATATGAAATTATGTTTTATGATTTTGGTAAGGGTGCACCAACAGCAACATCACAACGATGTCCGGGTTGTCCGTGTGCCGGATTCATTCCTTCGGCTACTTTTGTTTCGGTTTCTGTGCTTAACAATGCCGGAACCGGATTATTTGCGGGTGGAGTTACGGTAAATTTCTGCGTTGAAGTTCCGCTTTGTGAGGGAGTTCCCGCTTGCGAAGCCGCAACAGGTTTAGTCCCTGCCGGAGAGTTCAAAGGAGCTCCCACCGGAATATCACATCTGTGTCCGGGTTGTCCGTGCGATGGATTCATTCCTTTGGCTACTTTTACAGGAGCAACCGTAGACGTTGTAACGACCGGTTGACCCGGTTTTACTTGCATCGTTTGCACCGGTTGCGCAGTAGTCGTTTGTTGTGTTTGCTGCGTTTGTGTCGGAGCTGAATTTAAAGGTGCGCCTACGGCAATATCACAACGATGTCCGGGTTTTCCGTGCGCCGGATTTATTCCTCCTGTTGCATTCATAACTGTATTTTGATTTGCAACGGGTGCCTGAGCTACCGGATTGACTTTCGTCGTATCTTTCATCAATCCTAATTTTATCAATTCTGATGCCGGAGTATTTTCCTGTGGTTCCAGTTCTTTTTTGCAAGACACCAGAACTAAAGAGGAGATTACCAGAGCGCTTATATAGATTTTCGGATTCATAATTTTTCATTTTTTAGTGCAATCAAATATACTCGTTTTTGATTGATTTTATAATTGTATTTGGCAAAAAATTGAAACCATGTAAGTGATGTAAGTTCATGTAAACTTTATGGCTACTTGTAGTGGTGTTTCGCAAAGTTTTTTTTACAAAGGGTCTGTTTTTGCTCGCAAAGACGGAAAGCCTTTCGCACGCAGATTAAGCAGATTAAGCCGATATTTTTGTTTTGTTATTTTGGTAAAAACAATCTAAATAAATCTGCTAAATCTGCGTGAAAAAATTTCACTGCGAACATAGGAGACGCGAAGTCGCAAAGTTTTTATTTCAAAATCACTTTGCGCTTTTGCGACTTGGCGTGAAATTTTAAACGCAAAGTATACAAAGCTTTATATAAAAACTCCCAGCGCCCTTTGCGAAAACCCTTTGCGCACCTTGCGGTTAAACCCCGGCACAAAATATATATGAATTCACATCACTTATATGGTTTAAAAAAACTTTTACTATATTTCTTAACTTTAAAACCAAATAATCTCACTTATGAAAAAACTACTCTTACTCCTATTCTTCATTACCACCTTCACGAATGCACAAAATGCAGAAAAGGAAAAAATCAACCAGGTCCTTAACGCCTGGCACAAAGCAGCTGCCGATGTAAAGTTTGAAACTTATTTTGATTTCATGACCGACGATGCCATTTTTATTGGTACAGATGCAACAGAAAACTGGGTAAAACCTGACTTTAAAATCTGGGCAAAACCCTTTTTCGATAAAGGAACCACCTGGAACTTTACCACTTTAGAACGTCATATCTTTTTTGATAAGTCCGGAAAAACAGCCTGGTTTGATGAATTACTAAATACACAGATGAAAATCTGCCGCGGATCGGGTGTTTTAGTAAAAGTTGGAAAAGAATGGAAAATTCAACATTATGTTTTATCCATGACCGTTCCAAATGACGAAGTGGATGCCGCTATTAAAATAAAAGCACCAATTGAAGACGTGTTAATCGAAAAACTTCGAAAAAAATAAACATTTTCGCGTTTTCTTTTTACAATTGTAACTTTTCGAACACTTTACAAAACCAAATGCGTATTTAATTGTATCACATTTATCAATTAGGGCTCTTTTTTTGATCTTCAAAATAGAATACTATCAAAAAAACGAGCCTGATTTTATAAAATACATCAAAATAGAACTCATACCCCTATTTTTTAAGCTATTAAATTCAAAATATTTATTTTTTCATAACTTTACCCCTAATTAAAACAGGGTCAATATAAAGTATTTGAAAAATGAAAATAGAAAAACGCTGGATCATTTCCTTTATTATTATCAGTATCGTTAGTATCACAGGTGCCATTTGGCCAACTGTTACAGAAAACGATTATATACGATCTGAATTTGGTACTACTGAACATATCATTCCTGCCGATGTTGCCTGGATGCTCACCTCCTGCTGTCTCGTTTTGATTATGACTCCGGGACTATCCTTCTTTTACGGAGGAATGGTGGGTAAAAAGAATGTTATTTCGACCATGTTACAAAGTTTTATTTGTCTGGGCGTTGTAACGCTTTTATGGGTTACTGTTGGTTTTAGCCTTGCTTTTGGAGATCCTATAGGATTTGGCTCAGGAGACCATTTTTACAGTTTCTTTGGCAATCCGACCACTTTTGCCTTCATGGATTATGTTGGTGTTCTTCCACATAAAAAACTTGCGAGTACGATTCCGTTTATGTTGTTTGCTTTATTTCAAATGAAATTTGCGATTATCGCTCCGGCTATTATTACCGGTTCCTTTGCAGAACGTGTTCGTTTTATTTCGTATCTGATTTTTATTAGTTTGTTTACCATTTTCATTTACGCTCCGTTGTGTCACATGGTTTGGTACCCAACAGGTATTTTAGGAAGTTATTTTGGCGTGAAAGATTTTGCAGGAGGAACAGTAGTGCATATGAGTTCGGGTTTTGCAGCACTGGCCGGAGTTTTGGTTTTAGGAAAAAGAAAAAACAGTCTGCATATACCAACGAACATTCCTTTTGTATTATTAGGAACAGGAATGTTGTGGTTTGGATGGTTCGGATTCAACGCCGGTTCGGCACTTGCTGCCAACGGAACGGCTGCAATGGCTTTTGCCACAACCACTACAGCATCGGCCGCTGCCATGTTGACTTGGGTTTTCTTTGACCGAATGAACGGCAGAAAAGTTTCAGCTCTGGGAGCCTGTATCGGGGCAGTTGTAGGCCTGGTTTCTATAACCCCTGCAGCAGGTTATGTCTCAGTTCCTGAGAGTATGTTTTTTGGTTTTATTACCGCTTTGGTTTCCAACTCGGTGGTGAACTGCAGTTTCTCAAGAAGATTTGATGACACACTAGATGTTTTTGCCTGCCATGGTGTTGGCGGGATTATGGGAATGATTCTAACAGCTATCTTTGCCCATGGTGAAAAAGCAAGTTTATTACACGGTGGCTGGAACGTATTTGCACATCATATGATGGCATTGATTCTGGTTTCTGTATTTACTTTCTTTGGTGCTTATTTTTTATTCAAATTAACAAATTTCATTATTCCACTCCGTGTCTCCGAAGAATCTGAACACATCGGTCTCGATCTATCCCAACATGACGAGACACTGGATCCCAAAATGTTAGCAGTACCCGAAACAGTTTACACTTAACAGTATCGTTTGCCGCGAATTGCACGAATCTACACGAATTATTTTCTGTTTTTAATTCAAAAGAATCCGCGTTTTATCCGCGTTTTTGCGATAACAAACCCGTATAATCCGCGTCCATTTCGACGCAATCTATGTACACGATTAAAACAAATTCAAGACCAGGAAAACATCAATAAAAAAATTCGCGGCAACTCGTGAAATTCGTGGGAAAAAATTTAAACCCATCAGCGCTATAGTCATTCCGTTTATATTCCTTAATTTTGCTGAAAATTTTTGTAAAAGTGGGAAGTAAAAATAAACTAAAAAGATTCAGAGAAAACGAAACATTTCAAAACGTTTTTCAACCGACCAGAGAAGAGGTTGTAGGTGATTTAATGCCTCTGAAAGGGAAATGGAATTCTGATTTCTTTAAAAATGACAATCCATTAGTTTTAGAATTAGGATGTGGAAAGGGTGAATATTCTGTTGGATTAGCAGAAAAATATCCCAACAAAAATTTCATTGGAATTGATATTAAAGGTGCCCGTTTCTGGAGAGGAGCTAAAACTGCAGTGGAAACAGGTTTGCATAATGTTGCTTTCGTCAGAACTCAAATCGAATTAATCAATCATATTTTCGCAGAGAACGAAGTAGACGAAATCTGGATTACTTTTCCGGATCCGCAAATCAAATACAAAAGAACAAAACACAGAATGACCAATTCTGAATTTTTGAAATTGTACAAAAGAATCCTTAAAAAAGACGGTGTAGTCAATCTTAAAACCGACAGCGAATTTATGCACGGTTATACACTTGGATTGTTACACGGAGAAGGTCATGAAGTTTTATATGCAAATCACAATGTATACAAAAACGAAGGTAGCCCTGAAGAAGTTACTGCTTTTCAGACTTTCTATGAAAAACAATATTTAGAAATTAACAAGGCAATTACGTATATTCGTTTTAAAATTAAAGACTAGTTTAATTTTAAAAACACCTTTTTTTAACCCATCAATCAACTGAATGACATTACTCACTCCTCTACTTTCCGGTTTTATTGCTGCTTTCATTGGAATTATCCCACCCGGATTAATTAATATGACAGCCGCTAAAATAAACCTGAAAGAAGGAAAAAAGAATGCTTTATGGTTTACGGTCGGAGCCGTTTTGGTTATTTTATTTCAGGTTTCCCTGGCCGTTTTATTTGCCAGGGTGATTGATAGCCGACCGGATGTTGTTACTTTATTACGTGAAGTTGGTTTTGGTATTTTTTCTATACTAACGATTTATTTTCTGTTTATAGCAAAAGAACCCAAAGCCAAAAAGTCAAAAATTAAAAAAAGCAGCAAAAAAAGCCGCTTCTTTTTAGGTATGTTGCTTTCGGGTTTAAATTTCTTTCCGATTCCTTATTATGTAGTGGTAAGTGTCACTTTGGCGTCTTACCACCTTTTTGCCTTTGAAAACAACATTATCTTTACTTTTGTTTTAGGTTCTGTTTTGGGTTCCTTTATGGCTTTGTACAGCTATATCGCTTTCTTTGGAAGAATCGAAAAAAAAACGGATTACATGATGCGAAACATGAATACCATCATTGGAAGCATTACCGGATTGATTTCAATTGCTACGCTTTTTAATATTTTAAATTACTATTTTAGTTAAACTTTAGAAAGGTACAAAGGTACAGAGGCTCAAAGGTGCAGAGGTTTTGAGTTCCGAAATATTAAATTAACCGTTAGGGGAAATTACTACGAATTTGCGTAAAAATATAACTCAGAATCTTAGCAACTTAGTGCCTCAGAACCTTCTTTAAAATTAACTTTAATTTCAAAAAAATGGCTGAAGATAATTTTTTCGAAAGAGTTTATAGTATCGCCAAACAAATTCCATATGGAAAGATCACTTCTTATGGCGCCATTGCAAAGGCTTTGGGAACGGCTCGTTCTGCCAGAATGGTCGGCTGGGCAATGAATGCCTGTCACAATAGAGACGATATTCCTGCACATCGTGTGGTAAACCGAAAAGGACTTCTAACCGGAAAACATCATTTTGACGGAACCAATCTAATGCAACAACTACTCGAAAGCGAAGGTATTGAAGTTGTCAACAATCAAATTGTAGATTTTGACAAACATTTTTGGGAACCAAAAATAGACTCCTAGTTTTTTTTTAAAACATATAAGTATTTTTTTTCCAACATATAAGTGATGTAAGTTCATATTAATTGTGGGCGGGTATTTGAGTTGCAACTACAAGCGAGCAAAGACTTTACCCACAAAGCTTAAATAAACTTACATAACTTATATGGTTCAAAATTTAGATAAGGCAAATCACAAAGTCGGTTTTATCTTCGTCGGTTTGGTAGCTCAGATAGCCTCCGTGAGCTTCTATAATGTTTTTTGAAAGTGTTAATCCAATTCCGGCGCCGTCTTTTCTGGTGGTGAAAAACGGCAGGAAAACTTTGTCTTTAATTTCGGGATCGATTCCTTTTCCATTATCCGAAATCACGATGAAAAATCGATTATTCTCGGTATAACTGGACAAAAACATCTTCTTTTCACTTTTGTCCTTCAGCGCATAAACGCTATTGGTAATTAGATTGATAATCACCTGCTCCATTTGGTTTTTATCAATCAAAATATAACGTGAACTATTGATTTCATTTATCAACTCGATATTTTCCGCTTTCAGAATTGGCATCATAACTCTCAGACAATCCTCAAAAAGCGCATTTATAGGTGTCATTGCCTTATTCGGAGTTGGAAGCATCGCCAGTTTTCGGTAATTTTCGACAAAAACCTGCAGATGATCACTTCTGTTTATAATGGTCGAAATACTGCTTTTAATATCATCAAAATCTTCTTCTTCGAGTGCTTCCTGATCCACAATATGTAACAGATTCTGAGAAAGCGCACGAATTGGTGTTAAGGAATTCATCAATTCATGAGAAATAATTTTCATCAAATTGATCCAGGCTTCTTTCTCTTTTTTCTCAATTACACGTTGAATACTATCCAATAAAATAATAAAATATTCTTTGTCGTAGGTTTTTGTACGCGAGGTTTGTAACATAAAAGTCTGCAAATCCTGATCTTCTATTTTAATTGAAATCGCTGTTTTTAATTCGGCAAACTCTACGTTCTCAATTTCATCACAAAGGGAGGGCAGATAATTTTTGAGGTAATTCCAATGACTAACTTTCGGGACTTTGAATAAATTGGAGAAACAATCATTCATCAAAAAAATATCCCATTCTTCATTGTTTTTTTCCAAAATCAAAGTGGCCGTGTCGATACTATTCAGAATCGAACGATAAACCAATTCTTTGGATGTATGTTCCTGTTTTTGGACTTTTAAGGTCTCGTATAAAAGGTACAAATTACTGAAATTACCTTTTTTATTCTCTTCCGGAAAATTGGTCGAAAAGTCATTTTTTAATATCGAAAGCACTATTTTATCATAAAAAACCAATTCGCTTTTCATATAAAAATACATTTCTGACAAGGCTATAATTACAGCTGCACCAACCAGGATTGAGTTATAATGAAAGCCTTTATAAAACAAAAAGGCACAAAAGAAGAACAGTACCATTACCAATAATACGCGAACAAACAAACCGTTATAAAACTTCCAGTCTCTCATGATCAGTTGTTTTTTAAGTCATATTTCTCCAATCTTCTGTACAAAGCCGCTCTTGATAAACCCAGCTCTTCGGCTGTTTTACTGATGTTGCCATTGTGCTTAAACAAAACCTTTTCAATTGCATGTTTTTCCATTTCAGATAACGGATTATCATCGTTTTCCTGAAAATCCTCAAAGTCAAGAATATCCAGATCGGTTACCGAAATCGTATTGTTCTCAGCTAAAATCAAAGCACGCTCGATCTTATTTTCCATTTCTCGAATATTTCCTTTCCATGGATATTTCTCTAAATAAGGCGCCACATTATCTTCAAAATACCAGTTTTCCTGATTGTACTTTTCGGCAATCTGATCTAAAATAAAATCAGCCATCGGGACAATATCTTCTTTTCGATCGCGCAGGGGTGGCAGATAAATTTCCATCGTATTGATCCGGTACAGTAAATCCTCCCGAAACGTTTTGTTCTTTACCTCAGCTTTAATATCATTGTTTGTTGCGGCAATAATCCTCACATTCAAAGGTCTTGCCTTACTTTCGCCCAGACGGGTAACGGTTTTCGTTTGTAGTACATGCAATAATTTAGCCTGAAGATGCAAGGGAATATTACCAATTTCATCCAGAAAAATAGTTCCTTCTGAAGCCATTTCGAATCTTCCTGCTGTATCGACCTTTGCATCGGTAAAAGCGCCTTTTGCATATCCAAAAAGTTCACTTTCGAACAAACTATCGCTTAATGACCCTAGATCAACATGCACAAAAGGCTGTTTCTTTCTTTCTGATTTTTGGTGAATAAAGTCCGCAAAGACATATTTCCCGGTTCCGTTTTCTCCCAGAATTAAAACATTGGCATCGGTTCGGGCTACTTTTTCAGCAATAGAATAGGCTTGTTTGATTTTAGCAGAAGTCCCTGTAAAGTATCTTTTCTCTGTTGTTTCTGTTGGTGTTTTCTTTATGTTTTTCCTGCTTTCGGAAACCGCTTTATCTATGGTCTCCAATAATTTTTCATTGTGCCAGGGTTTGAGCACATAATCGAACGCACCGATTTTTATGCCCTCGACGGCGGTATCAATTTTACCAAAAGCAGTCATTAAAATAACAACGGTTTGTGGCGAAAGTGCCTTAATTTCTTTGAGCCAATGAATTCCCTCCCGTCCGTCTTCAAAACCAATTCGGTAATTCATGTCTAATAAAACCACATTAATTTCATTTTCACTTAAAATTGAAATGATTTTTTTAGGGCTGTTTGTCGTAAAAATGGTTTCAAAATGTTTTTTGAGGATCATTTTCGCCGAAAAAAGAATCTCTTCCTGATCGTCAACGATTAATATTTGAGCTAGTTTTTTTCGCATGGTTTTTATTTTTGTTCGATTTCGAACGGTCAACTGTTCATTATCGAACAGTCCTTTTTTTGGGTTGTTTTTAAAGCCTCTTTAAAATCAAGGCTTTACAAATAATACTTTTTGTGGCACAGTATTTACCTATTGACTATCAGTAAATTATTTTAAAAAATGGACACGATAATCCCTCGTAAAAATAGAAAATTTAGAAATCTCACAATACTAATTGGTGTTTTTTTAGTTTTGGCCGCACTCTTCTTTTTTTCGTTTAGCACGAAACGAAATCTAAATGTAAAAGCAAATGAACTAACAATACAAAATGTCGAAAGAGCTTTTTTTGAAGATTTTGTCGTTTTCCAAGCCAAAGTAGAACCTCTAAATGTAATGTTGGTAAATGTAACCGAAGGAGGATCTGTAAAAGAGATTTTTGTTGAAAATGGGGCAATGGTAACCAAAGGACAATCTTTGGCCCGCTTATACAATCCGAATACCGAACTAAATTATCTGACTCAGGAAACAGCAATTATCGAACAAATCAATAATCTGAATACAGGTAAACTAAACATCAGAAATCAGGAACTAAACCTAACCAAGGATTTGGTTTTAATAGAACACGATTATAACGACGCCAAAAGATTGTACGACATGAACTCGAAATTATTTGCCAAAGATGTGATTTCGAAAAATGACTGGAATACTTTTAAAGAGAGCTTACGTTTTCAGGAAGAGCGAAAAAAGACGATTCAGCAAAGTATTCAAAAAGAAAAGGCGAGCAATCAGGTTCAGATTTCACAAATCAACCTTTCGATACAAACCATGGAAAAAAGTCTGGATATCTTAAGAAACAACAAAAAGAACTTTTTGATTACAGCTCCGGAATCCGGAAGACTGACTTCTTTTGAACCGGTTTTAGGAAAAACATTTCAGGCTGGCGCAAGCATCGGAAAAATAGATTCTAAAAAAGGATATAAACTTGTTGCAGACGTTGACGAATTTTATCTCGAAAAAATCAGAGAAGGTTTAAAAGGTCAGGTTGAATTTAAAGGACAAACTCTTGAAGTTTTGGTAACCAAAGTGATTCCGGAAGTAAAAGGCGGTCATTTTACAGCAGAATTGGTTTTTACTTCTAAAGAAAAAATCACACTGCAAGACGGTTTAAGCTTTGGGGTAAAACTAATTTTATCTGAGAAAAACAAAACCTTGGTCATCTCAAAAGGAAGCTTTAATCAGGAAACAGCCGGGAAATGGATTTTTGTAGTCAAAGGCAATAAAGCCGAACGAAGAAATATCAAACTAGGTCGTGAAAACCCTTCTTATTACGAGGTTCTGGAAGGATTAAAAGAAGGAGAATCCGTGATTACTTCTTCTTACACAGACTACAAAGATATCGATGAGTTATCGATCGGCACTGAATAGTTCGTTTGCAATCGCAGTGTCAGTCACATCTCACATCTCACATCTCACATTTTACATTTTACATTTTACATTTTACATTTTACAACAAAAAAAATCATCAATCATCAATCAAAAAACGTTTTTAATAACAACTTACATCTTAAAAATATGATAACCATTCAGAATTTAACCAAAGTTTTTAGAACTGAAGAAGTAGAAACCTCAGCTTTAAGCGGAATTAACTTAACCATTAAAAAAGGGGATTTTTTAACCATTATGGGACCTTCGGGCTGTGGGAAATCAACTTTACTAAATATAATAGGACTATTGGACAGTGCCTCTGACGGCAGCTACAAATTATTAGATCAGGAGATGATCGGCCTAAAGGAAAAAGGAAGAGCGCAGGTGCGCAAAGAAAATATCGGTTTCATTTTTCAGAATTTCAATCTGATCGATGAACTTTCGGTTTATGACAATATCGAATTGCCTTTGCTTTACAACAATGTAAAAGCTGCCGACAGAAAACAAAAAATCGAAGCAATTGCTGAAAAACTGAATATCTCGCACCGACTAAAACACTTCCCGCAACAGCTTTCAGGGGGACAACAGCAAAGAGTTGCCGTTGCAAGAGCTTTGGTAAATGACCCTAAAATTATCCTTGCCGATGAGCCAACCGGAAATCTGGACAGTAAAAACGGTAACGAAGTAATGGAACTCTTAACAGATTTGCACGCTAAAGGTGCTACAATTCTGATGGTTACCCACTCTGATTATGATGCTTCTTTTTCGCAAAGAACAATTCACATGAAGGATGGAGTTATTTTCTCTGAGAAATTAAATCAGAGAAATGTAGATGTTTTTATGGACGTAAAATAAAAGACAAAATGATCAAATTTATCGTAACTGCAATCGTAATCCTGTTAGGATTTGTTAGCAAAATTTTAGCAATGATTTAAAAACCCAAAACGGGTTTGTAAAACTTTTTAGTTACTTAAAAAGTAACTGTAACAACTATAAATTTAAAAAAATGATTTCTAACTGGTTCAAAATATTTATTTACCATTTAAAACAAAACAAGCTGTTTTCCTTTTTAAATGTTTTAGGATTAAGCATCGGTATTGCAAGTATTATTTTCGCTATTTTATATTGGAACAACGAAAATGCATATGACCAATGGAATCCCGAAAAAGAAAACACTTATCAGGTCCTAAACAAAATCGGCATGACCGGCGACATTTGGGCATCCAATTCTATTCCTTTTGGGGAAACCTGTAAAGCCACTATTCCTGAAATTGAATCGATCTGTTTCCTTAATAATATTTGGTATGACGATGCTCCTATAAAATACAATGGAAAAAAGATAATCGGTTCAAAAATCACCTTATCCGACAATGGCTTTTTTGATGTTTTTCCTTTCCCAATCATAAAAGGAGCCAAAACGAATATTCTTAAAGAGCTTAATAGTGTTGCTCTATCTGAAGAAGCGGCAGAATTAATTTTTAAAAACGAAGATCCGATTGGCAAATCAATTAATTATGCCAATAAATTTTACATCGTAAAATCGGTTTACCGCATAATCAGTCCCTCTTCAATCGAGCCAAATTATGTTTTTGGCGGAATTCTCAGAGATTCTGACAAAAACAGCTGGGGTAATTTTAATTATGGTTTGTTAGTTAAAACCAAAAAAGGAGCCGATCCGGATGCTGTTTTAAAAAAAATGCAGCATGTTAACTTTGTCAACAGAACCGAAAAAGAAGCCAAAGAAAGCGGTAAAACAGTTGCCGACTACGTAAAAGAAAATGGCGAAACCACTGTAATAATTGACCAGTTAAAAACCTCTCGTTTGCATGGTACCAAATCTTCTACAGGGCGCAATTATCCTGAAGGAAGAGGAAACTTGCAATTGCTTTATATCATAATTGGTCTGTCGATTTTGATCTTGGTTTTATCATTAGTAAACTATATCAATCTGGCAACAGCATCGGCTATAAAAAGAGCTAAAGAAGTTGGCGTTCGTAAAATTGTCGGGGCTTCAAAAAATCAAATTATCCAGCAGTTTATATTTGAAACTACTATAATTGTTGTTTTGGCTATTCTCTTTGCTTTGGCTATAGTCGAGCTTTCATTACCTTTTTACAACAGCTTTTTAAATAAAAACCTAACCATGAATGGTGGTGAATTTTACCTGCAGCTTATTTTTATTTTTGGATTAGTAATTATTCTTGCGGGTATTTTCCCTGCCGTTTATATCTCCAATTTTGAAACACTTAAGGTTTTAAAAGGTAATTTTTCCAGAAGTAAAAGCGGTATCTGGATTAGAAACTCCATGCTTATTTTCCAATTTGGAATCGCGGCCTTTTTTATTGTAGGTGCTTTAATCGTAAACTCGCAAGTAAACTACATGATGAACAAAGACCTCGGATTTAGTGGCAGTCAGGTCATCAGAATTCCTTTTAACACTCCGGAACGTATTAAAAGAACAGACAAATATCTGGCATCAAAACAAGAGATCCGAAAAATTCCGGGAGTTGAAGATGTTTCTACTTTTGCCGGAACTTTTGGAAACAGTACCAATTCGAGTTCAGGATTTACACATAATGGCATTTTTGTTCAACCTCGAAATGTTGAAATGGATTTTGGTTTTCTTGAAATGATGAAAATCAAAATAGTAAAAGGTCGTGATTTGTCTCCTCAATTTGCTTCAGACACGGTGAGCAACATGCTACTCAATGAAACCCTTGTTAAAGCCCTAAACCTTAAAAACCCTATAAACACTATTATTAGCTCAGGCTGGGCGAATGATCAGGGTGAAAATATGAAATTTAGAATTGTTGGAGTTGTAAAAGACTTTCATATTACCGGATTACAAGAGAAAGTTCCTCCTATGGTTTTTATAAATCTTGAAACTTTAGAATGGAATAATTTCAACAATATCTATGTAAAAGTTTCTCCCAATAACCTAAAGGAAACTTTAGCAAAATTACAAGCTTACATGGAAAAAAATATAAACGCAGATTATCCTTTTGAATATGAATTTGTCAATAAAGATTTTGCAAAAACCTACGAAGAGCAGATAAAACAGAAAGACTTGTTTTTTATTCTAAATCTTGTTGTAATTATCATCGCCATTTTTGGACTTTTTGCTTTGGCATCCTTTTCAATGGAGCGACGATTAAAAGAAATTGCAATCCGAAAAACCTTAGGTGCGGAAACCAATATTTTATTGAAAGAATTATCCAAACAATACATTCTTTTCTGTCTGATGGGATTTCTTGTGGGAATCGTCCCTGCTTACATTTTATTGCAGAAATGGCTTGAAGATTTCGCTTTCCGAATCGGAATTTCGCCTGTCCCTTTTAGTATTGCTCTTATTTCTTTACTGTCCTTAACGCTATTGATTGTTTTAACAAAAGCTTATCAGGTAACTAAAATAGATGTACTGAAATACTTAAAATACGAATAAACTTGTAGACCAATACCATTTTTTTAATTTAAACCCGACAGTTTTTTAAAAGCTGTCGGGTTTGTTTTTTTGAATATTCCAATTATTTCATACTAACCGTCGAATCAGAATAAAGTAATTTATCTAAGTTTTCATCTCTTCCGTAAACATCAGAAAAAAAACTAATTTCTCCTTTGTCATTAACCCAGGAGGTAAAATAGCCTATGTAAATCGGGATTTTTCTTTTGAGCATACAGGTGGTTTCTTTTTCGCCACGCATCGCAATATCGATTTTATCGACAGGTCAATCCGGATCGTCTTTACAATCGCAATCTTAATTTTTAAACTAAAGACAGAGCCACAACTATATATTGGGTACTAAGACCATAAATCAAATCTAAAAAAAACGAATATAATTTTATCCGTATCTAAAATTAAACCCCGAAGAATTATATCTCATAAAAGTAGTAATTTTCTTATGTTAAATTAAAAAATATCGCAAAATGAGAACAAAATTAAAAACAAAGTTTTTTATTCTCTTGTTTCCTATAGTAGGTTTCGGGCAAACACAAATTGGAGATGATTTTACTTCTAATATAGAAAGTTCCAGTTTTTCACTCTCTAAAGATGGTACTGTTTTGGCCATTGGAATACCTTTCGACAAGTTGAATCCCAAAATTCCAGGTCAGGTACAGATATATAAAAAAAACGGCGATGTTTGGAAACAGCAGGGAAATTTTATTAATGAAGGAGGAGCTCAAGACTTTTTTGGCTCACGTATTTCACTGAACACAGATGGCAGTATTGTAGCCATTGGAGCTCCTTTAGAAAACGCAAAACGAGGTCGAGTTCGCATATATCAAAAGACCATGAATGTCTGGACGCAGCTAAGTGATTCTTTTAACGAGAAAAACACTGACAATTACTTTGGTATTAAAATCTCACTGAATGAAAATGGCAAAATCTTAGCTATTAAAAGTTATAGTGAAATAAAAACATACAACAATAACGCCAGAACTTGGAGACAGATAGGAAATAAGATCGATCTAAAAGACCCTTCTACATTTTCACTCTCCGGAGACGGTAACATTTTGGCTATCGGAAAATACGATGAAAGTGGTTTAGACTTTTCGGGCGTAGTGCGGGTATACGCTAATATTTCAGATACTTGGACACAAATAGGAAAAGATATTCATGGAAAAAAACTTGAGAAGATGGGGTTTAATGTCATACTATCCGGTGATGGAACTACTTTAGCCGTCACCTCCGGCTATGATAGCCCAGCACTTGTAAGGATATATCGCAATATTTTAGGTGAGATGGTTCAATTAGGCGCTGATATACAACCTATTAACCCGAATGGATATTATCCCAACACTATTGACGTATCACTTTCTGATGACGGCACCATTCTGGCTCTTAAAACTAATTCTTCTAACGGAAATCCCAATACTAGTATTATCATATATAAATATACTAAAGGAAACTGGACGCCAATAGGAAAAGAAATTTATACAAAAAAAAGAGAATATTTTATCAACGTTTCACTTTCTGGTGATGGTCTAACTCTGGCTACTTCCAGTCAATTTATTGTTAACAACCAATATAACAAGCTTTTCAGGGTATATGATTTATCCTCTCTTTTTCCCCCCTTAAGCACAGACCGTTTTGAAACAATAACCGCCATACTATATCCTAATCCGGCCTCAGAACTTGTAACACTTGATCTTCAAAAAAATGTACAGCTAAAAGAAGTAAACATTTACGATGCACTAGGCAAATTGATAAAAACTGCCAAAAAGAATATCATTGATGTGAGCACTCTGTCAAGCGGAACTTATTTTTTTGAAATAATTACCGATAAAGGAAAAACGACCAAAACAGTGTTAAAAAATTAAAAAGACAAATCGAACATCAAGTTATTAATTTTTTAGATTCATACTAACCGCCGAATCAGAATAAAGCAGTTTGTCCAGGTTTGCATCTCTTCCGTAAACATCAGGAAAAAAACTAATTTCTCCTTTGTCATTTACCCAGGAGGTAAAATAGCCTATATAAATCGGGATTTTTCTTTTGAGCATACAGGTGGTTTCTTTTTCGCCACGCATCGCAATATCGATTTTATCGACAGGTCAATCCGGATTGTTTTTACAATCGCAATCTTAATTTTTAAACTAAAGACAGAGCCACAACTATATATTAGGTACTAAGACCATAAATCAAATCTAAAAAAAACGAATATAATTTTATCTATATCTAAAATCAAACCCCGAAGAATTACATCTCATAAAAGTGGTAATTTTCTCATGTTAATTTAAAAAATATAGCAAAATGAGAACAAAATTAAAAGCAAAATTTTTTATTCTCTTGTTTCCTATAGTAGGTTTCGGGCAAACACAAATTGGAGATGCTAGCAATGGATTTGACTCCGATACAACTATTTCACTCTCTAAAGACGGTACTGTTCTGGCTGTTGGATTACCTAACAGCAGTGTAAACGCCAACAGGTCAGGTCAGGTTCAGGTATATAAAAAAACCGGCGATATCTGGAAACTAACAGAATCTCTTAATGGAGAAGAAGCCGGAGAACAATTTGGCTCTACTATTTCTCTGAATGCAGATGGCAGTATATTAGCTGTTGGAGTACATAAAAAAGAGGTAAATTGGAAATATCAGGGCCAAGTTCGGGTATATAAAAATACAATGGATGTTTGGACACAGATAGGAGATTCTTTTAATGAAGTAGGGACTAGTGATCGATTGGGCTACACTATTTCACTAAATGCAGATGGTAGTACTTTAGTTATTGGGAGTGACACAGGAAATATAGTCTATAAAAATAGCACCGGAGTCTGGAGACAGATCGGAGACAAGATAAGTTCCGAATATTCTACAAATTCTCTCTCTAGCGATGGTCATGTTTTAGCCATTGGAAATCCTTCTGAAAGTAGTTCAAACTTTTCGGGCGTAGTACGGGTATACGCCAATATTGCAGAAACTTGGACACAAATAGGCAAAAACATTTATGGAAAAAAAAAACAAAACGATAGGTTTGGTGAAATAGGTTATAAGGTCTTACTATCCCATGATGGTACTACTTTAGCTACTCTTTCGGATTACGGTACAAGTATTGCAAAAGTATATCGCAATATTTCCGGGACTTGGGTTCAGCTAGGTACCGATATTCAACATGAAAACATTGCTAACAATAGTTATGCATCACTTTCTGATGATGGCACCGTTTTGGCTTTTACTGCTCCTTCTATCAGAGAAAATTCAAGTCATGTTATAATTTATAAATATACCGCAGGAGCCTGGACACAGATAGGAAAAAATATCTTTGCAGAAAACAAGAATGAAATTACAGATGTTTTATTATCCGGCGATGGCTTAACCTTAGCTATTAACTCTAGCTTTAGTTATAACAATAGTTTTAGGACAAAGATTCAGATATTTGATTTATCCTCTACCTTAGGCACAGATCGTTCTGAAACTATAGCTGCCGTGTTATATCCTAATCCTGCCTCACAGCTAATAACACTCGATCTTCAAAAAAATGTACAGCTAAAAGAAGTAAACATTTACGATGTATTAGGTAAATTGATAAAACCTGCCAAAAAGAATGTCATTGATGTGAGCACTCTTTCAAGCGGAACTTATTTTTTTGAAATAATTACCGATAAAGGAAAAACGACCAAAACAGTGTTAAAAAATTAAAAAGACAGATCGAACATCAAGTTATTAATTTTTTAGATTCATACTAACCGCCGAATCAGAATAAAGCAGTTTGTCCAGGTTTGCATCTCTTCCGTAAACATCAGGAAAAAAACTAATTTCTCCTTTGTCATTTACCCAGGAGGTAAAATAGCCTATATAAATCGGGATTTTTCTTTTAAGCATACAGGTGGTTTCTTTTTCACCGCTCATCGCAGTATCGATTTTATCAACAGGCCAGTCCGGATCGTCTTTTAAAATGGCAAGCGCCAGCCCTTTTGCTTCTTTTACATTGATACAGCCATGGCTGAATGTACGCTTCTCAAAATCAAACAAACTTTTTGCAGGAGTGTCATGCAGATAAATATCATTCGGATTTGGAAACATAAACTTAACCAATCCTAAAGAGTTTTTGGGTCCGGGTTTTTGTCGTACACGACCGCCATTCCACTCCATATTATGCTCTGCCAGATAATTTTTATTGCTGGCAATCTGAAGCTTCAATTCGTTTTTAATAATACTGGTTGGCACATACCAATACGGACTAAAAACAATTCGATCCATATTACCACTAAAAATCACGGTTTCGGTCATTCGGGTACCCACAAAAATATCAGATACCAGATTGTATTTGCCATCCTTTACATAAATCAGTCTAAACGAAGGGATGTTTACCATAATGTACTCCTCAGCTCTCGCCAATTTAGTAGGAATCCATCGGCAGCGCTCCATATTGAGCATAATGGTCTTGATGCGTTTAGAGATAGGTTCGTTCAGCTGATCAATGTGTTCTTTTGTTAAAGCATAATTCAGCTTCAGACCGTATCTCTTTTTATAATTGAGAACACCTGCCATAAGCTCTTCATCGTAAACATCGCTTTTAGAATCCTGAGCAAGATCTCCGACCGCAAATAAACGTTGTCTCACATCCTTTACCGTATTAGAAATATCAAACGGTTTTAAATCTTTATAAGTCGCAGCATCAATCCTAATGGGCTTCCACAAACTATCCGTTTCTATCTTTCGGTATCTTTTTAGTGCCGCCTGAAGTTTATAATACTGCTCAAATAAAAGATTATCATCTTTGTCTAAACGATTAGAATCAACAATAAGCGAATCTAATATTCTGGAATACGAAATAGTCTTGGCAGGAAGATACCACCCTATTTTCTTGAGTGTTGCAGGATCAACACCCGAATAAACATTACTGGCATAAAAGACGTACATATTGGTCAGCAATAATTCCGTATCGATCTCACTCGGTTGTTCTGTCGAGCTTTCGTTAAAAGCTTCATCAATATCTTCTTTATAGGGCATCACATTTTCTATCCCCTGGTCTTTAAGCACATTTACCTTTTGATACAATAAATTACCAAACTCGGTGATGTTCTTTTCATCGTACCAAATCGATTTGTAGGCTCTTTTTTTATAAATATCCACAACATCTTTTTTGTATTTCTTTAGTTTGGAATATTTTTTAAAAAACTGATTCACCACAACACTATCCAGAGAAACTGCCGAAATAGTATTGGGAACCACAATAGAATTCTCAAAAGTCTTCTTTGTTATTACTTCATTATTACGAAATGATTTAAAAGAAGATGTAAAAAAACTAATCGTACCAATTAGAATTAAAAAAGTAGAATTTCGCATAATTATCTTATTTAAGTTATATAAATAAATCTTTACGAAAAATAGCGAAAGCCTACGAGGCAGGTTATAACTAGCTCTCACATATTCTTTTAACACATTAAAAATCAAGGATTAGTGGCAGATCAAAGATACAGAAGATTATTGAAATTAACATCTATACAAGATTAGAAACTTGTATTAAAATTCATATTATTTTAACAACCCGTTTTCCGGAACAATTTTCTAAAAAAAAATGAGTCCATTTTGGAAAAGAAAAACAAACTTAAAGTAAGACGGTATAATTTTGAGTAATCTCTATATCAACAAATCCAATCTAAAAAAGTTAAAAATCCAAACATAATCCGCTATCTTTGCACTCTGAAATGCGTTTAAATAAAAATAGTTTTTAAAATCATTTCGCTCAATAGAAAAACACGACGTTAAAAATGAAATTAGACAGAAAAGAAATTCTTAAAGCTCTAGAAACAATTACTATAGCGGGAGAAGGAAAAAATATGGTTGAAAGCGGAGCTGTTGCCAATGTAATTACTTTTGGCGATGAAGTTGTAGTCGATCTAGTGATCCATACGCCTGCTATGCACATCAAAAAAAGAGCTGAAGATGATATTAAAAAAACAATTCATGAATTGATATCACCTGAAGCAAAAATCAAAGTAAATATTAAAGTTGAAACTCCTGAGAAAAACGAAATTAAAGGTCGTGCTATTCCGGGAATTAAAAATATAATTGCCGTTGCATCCGGTAAAGGTGGTGTTGGAAAATCTACTGTAACAGCAAATTTAGCGGTAACATTAGCAAAAATGGGGTTTGCAGTTGGTATTCTTGATGCTGATATTTATGGTCCATCTATGCCAATTATGTTTGATGTAGAGAATGAAAAACCAATTTCGACTACCGTTGACGGGAAATCAAAAATGAAACCGGTTGAAAGTTATGAAATCAAAATACTTTCTATCGGATTTTTCACAGCGCCAAGTCAGGCTGTAATCTGGAGAGGACCAATGGCTGCAAAAGCATTAAACCAAATGATTTTTGATGCAGACTGGGGAGAATTAGATTTTATGTTAATCGACTTACCTCCGGGAACAGGTGATATCCACCTTTCTATCATGCAATCCTTACCCATTACAGGAGCTGTAGTGGTAAGTACACCACAAGCCGTAGCGCTTGCTGATGCTAAAAAAGGAGTAGCGATGTTTATGCAGGATAATATCAATGTTCCTGTTTTGGGAATTATAGAAAATATGGCGTACTTTACACCGGAAGAATTACCTGACAATAAATATTATATCTTTGGACAAGAAGGAGCTAAAAACCTGGCCGAAGATTTAAATGTTCCTTTCTTAGGAGAGGTACCAATTGTACAATCTATTCGTGAAGCAGGAGACTATGGTCGCCCGGCAGCTTTACAGACAGCTTCTGTAATCGAAACTGTTTTTGAAGCGATTACCCGAAATGTTGTACAAGAAACAGTAAACAGAAACGATAGTTTACCTGCTACAGAAGCCATCAAAATTACAACTATGGCAGGTTGTTCAGCAGTAAAGAAAAATTAGATAATTTAGATGATGCTATAATTTGACAATAAGGAAATTAAATACTTTGGGCCTATTGACCGATTTTCTAATTTCCATATTGTTTAATTGACACATTTTCTAATTGACACATTAAATTATGACAACAGAAGAATTAACAAGCAACGTATTATTGGCTCTTGACGAGATCAGACCATTTTTAAATTCTGATGGAGGAGACATTACACTCATTTCTATTGACGATGATAAACATGTTAAAGTTCGTCTTGAAGGAGCATGCATTAGCTGTAGCGTGAATCAGATGACTTTGAAAGCAGGCGTTGAAACAACAATAAAAAAATACGCGCCACAGATTGAAACTGTAGTAAATATCATGTAATCAAAACATTGATTTTGCAAGTTTTTCATTTTCAATAAATTAACAAGAATAATAGGTCTTAAGCTGTTTTTATTTGAAAAAATCAAAAAAACATTCATAAAAATGCTTGTTTTTGCGGTTTTAACAGAAAACTACACAAAGATTTAGGGGATTTCATTGCGTTATTTTTACATTTTTAACTTAAATTTGTGACATAACCCTTAAATCACAAATCTTATGAGAAATTATTACGCTCTAATTTTATTGTTATTTTTTGTTTTAACGAGTCATGCACAACAAAGCACCAAGACCTTAGTAGTTGACAAAGCCTGGGTAAACGACTCTGAAGAATGGTCTGATTTTACCTACGCCGGACAAATTGTATTTTCAAGAAATACAAACAGTGAAGAAGGAGCACTAAGAATTGGTAATTATGATTTTTTATATGATTTCTGCGAAGGAAAAGCTAAATTTGCCAACAAAGCAACTTACAGCGCAGCAGAATTTGCTCACCCAAGAAAAGTTTCTGTAACCACAGACAAACAAGGAGTTGTAAACTCTACTTATGAAGGGACTTTAATTTTTCAGGACGACAGAGATTATTATTCCGTAATTGCTGTAGTTACCTTACTGGAAAAAGGAGGAAATATGCTTGGTGTAAAGATGCATTTAAAAGACAACAACACAAGAGAATATGCTTTTAGCTTAAAACCTAACAGTTAGTTTTAAACCTTAGGATTTGTTCACGTTTTCGAATCCTGAATAAGAAAAATTCAACCAACTAAAATGGATGTATTAATAAAGATTAAAGATCGAGAAGGAGTTATACACGAATTACAAGCTCCAACTGATATGGCAATGAATGTAATGGAGTTATGCAAAGCATACGAACTTCCTGTTGAAGGAACCTGCGGAGGAATGGCAATGTGCGCCTCTTGTCAGTGTTATGTTCTAAATGATGTTGCATTACCGGAAATGGGTGATGAAGAAGAAGCCATGCTTTCGGAAGCATTTTACGTTAAATCAAATAGTCGTTTAGGTTGTCAGATTCCAATCACTACAGACTTAGAAGGATTAGAGCTGGAGTTAGCACCTGAATATTAAATCGCACCAAATTTAGGTTTACAAATTAATATTTAAAATCCCGATTGCAAATTGCAATCGGGATTTTTATTTTTTAAACTTCCTTAGATCCTTTTTTCATATCGCTACTTCATATCAACGTCAACAACAAATTGTACCATTTATCTAAAAAAAGGCCACATCTATTAAGTATTAAAAATGCATCCGGGAACTTATACATAACTTTATTTCTATTCAAAAAAAATTAATTATGAAAAGAAATTTGACTTTAGGATTAATCATGATCATAATCATTGCTTCTTGCTCTAAAAACAGTGAAGATGAGACAATCCCGACTAAAGAAATCAAAATTACAACTCCTGTTCAACCTGATGGAAACAAAGCTTACAAAATTTCTCAATTACCCAAAATCCCTGACTTTGCAACGCCGATAATTAAAGAAGGCGAAAAGCGAAGTTTTACGCTGATCAAAGATGATGGTTCAAAACTTAATTTTATTTTAGAAAGCTCAAAACAGCAATTGTTTGGAAAAATGCGAACTTTTACGGGAAGTGTAAATTTAAATGGATCCGAATCCGGAAAAGCAATAATGATAATTGGAGAGAATGGTTTTGAACTTTTTTTTGAAGATAACACCAATGCCTTTTTTCATATTGACAGTAAAGAAAATCTGGACATAGGTTACAAAAATATTAGTCTGGATTTTGACAATAACTTTAAAACTATTTTTCTTGATTTAGCGAAAAAACAAGGTCAAAATGGTGAAACATTGATTAGCAATTTTAGAAATCGAATAACCAGAAGCAAAACTTCCGGTTCAAAATTCCAAAACAGAAACAACTATAACTTAGAAAATAGCAATTCATTGATGGGTGTTGGTCATTGTTCCGAGCCAAAAATTTACACCCCAAGTAATCTAAGATCTTCCGAATCTAAAAAAAATAGTAGCAATGCCGATAGCTTTAACATGGAAGTCGTTTATATGGATCCCAATTATGATTTTTTACCGAGCTACGTAAATCTGATCTTTTCTTTTATGAAATTAAAGGAATCAAAATACGGCAAAAATATTGAATCTTATTTTTCTGCGGTTCCTACTGTTTCTCAATATACTATTCCTACAATCCAATCAGGCGATACACAAGAACAGATAAAACGAAATGCAAGTATTTATTTTGAATACATGTTATTACTGGACAAAAAACCGGATCCTGATGCACAATATTATAATCTTGGAATGTTTACAGTTAAGAATCCTGACACTTCAAAAAAGAATTTGGTCAGATGTCTTTTATATGGCGATTCTTGGGATAAAATGACTTTGGGAATGGCAAATATAGGAGCATATGTAAATTCCACGAACCTACCTCCTGGTCCATATGCTCAATCTATACTCATTTCTTCTTCAGCAGACTACGATAACAAAACTCTGGCACATGAATGTGGTCATGCCTTAGGTGCTTTTCACGATCAGAGTAATATTGAGGACCTCATGTTTCCAAATACTACTTCAGGAGCCGGAAAAAAAGCAATACATTTTAATATTTCCAATATTGAAATTATTAAAAGTGATTTATAATAATTTTAATTTGCATACTTATAAACATACCCCAGTAATTCAAGTTATTAATTGATTACTTTGTTTTTAGCCGAATACAAATAATCTAAGTTTTATTTGAACCTCCTTTAGTTAAAACTATAGTAACAAGAAAAACACAAAAGCTTTAGCCAAACCTTCAAAGTGTTTGGCTAAAGCCTTTTTATTATGAATCAATTCTTCATCTCCTGTTCAAACCGGAAGCAATTACTAACTGCTAAAAATCCGAAACTATCTTTCACAAACGAAAAAACCGCAATTGCATTACTGCAATTACGGCTCTTTCTCTATAACAATTTACTTTAATCTCTGATTATACCAAACCCACTGCAAGTAAATACTCCGCGATTTGGATAGTGTTTGTAGCTGCTCCTTTTCTTAAGTTATCAGCAACAATCCATAAGTTTAATGTGTTTTCCTGGCTTTCATCACGACGGATTCTTCCAACAAAAACATCATTTTTACCTTCAGCATATAATGGCATTGGATAGGTAAAAGTATCTAAATTATCCTGAACTACTACTCCGTCTGTGTGGTGCAAAATTTCACGAACTTCATTTACATCAAAATCATTTGTAAACTCTACATTTACCGCTTCACTGTGACCGCCAACAACAGGCACACGAACTGCGGTAGCCGTAACTCTTATGGTATTATCGCCAAGGATCTTTTGCGTCTCACGAACTAGTTTCATTTCTTCTTTAGTATACCCGTTCTCTTCAAAACTATCACAATGTGGAATTGCATTTCTGTGAATTGGATATTTGTAAGCCATATCTCCCTGCACTCCTGCATACTCATTTTCAAGCTGTCTTACCGCTTTCACACCTGTTCCGGTGATAGATTGGTAGGTAGAAACAATAATTCTTTTAATGTTGTATTTTTTATGCAAAGGTGCCAATGCCAATACCATTTGTATCGTAGAGCAATTTGGATTTGCAATAATTTTATCTTCTTTTGTTAATAAGGATGCATTGATTTCCGGAACGACTAATTTTTTTGTCGGATCCATTCTCCAGGCAGAAGAATTATCAATAACAGTAGTCCCGGCAGCGGCAAACTTTGGTGCCCACTCTAACGAAGTATCTCCTCCGGCAGAAAAAACAGCAATATCAGCCTTCATATCAACAGCTGTTTGCATTCCTACTACTTTATATTTTGTTCCTTTATATTCAATTTCCTTTCCTACTGATCGCTCAGAAGCAACAGGAATCAATTCGGTAACAGGGAAATTTCTTTCCGCCAAAACCTTAAGCATTATTTCGCCAACCATACCAGTGGCACCTACAACCGCTATTCTCATTTTTATATTTTTAGTATGAATTAATGTAAATATTTACACAAAAGTAGGTATAAATAAAAACAAAACAAGAGCTTCACAAAAAATAACAAAATGTTATAAATGAAACAATTACACAAAAAAACCGCCTCAGTTAAGAAGCGGTTAAATTAGACTTAGTGTAGCGGTATTTATTTTTTCAACAAATCTCTAATTTGTGTAAGTAACTCTTCCTGAGTTGGTCCTGCAGGCGGAGGAGCAATAACTTCCTCTTTCTTTTTTGAAGCATTTATTCCTTTAATAATTAGAAATAACACAAAAGCAACAATTACAAAATTAATTACTGCTGACAGAAACAAACCATACTTGACACCACCAAAAGCCGTCAAATCTTCGATTTTAGACAAATTTGCCGCCTCTAAAGCAGGCTTCAGTAACAATGGTGTAATCACATCTTCAATAAATGAGGTGATAATTTTACTAAAAGCAGCTCCAATGATTACCCCGACAGCCAGATCAACCACATTGCCTTTCATTGCAAATTCCTTAAATTCAGAAAAAAATCCCATAATTGATTTGTTTAAGTTTATAATTAAATGAATATCGAAAATACATAATTTTCTTCAAAGTTGTTAAAAATCACCTAAAAAATACTCTTTTTACACGTTGTGAAATACTCGTCAGGATCTCATATGGTATTGTTTTTAAAGCATTTGCAATTTCGGTCACGGTTGGATTCTCTCCAAAAATGATTACAGAATCCCCTTCTTTACAATCAATTTCACTAACATCGATCATGAGCATATCCATACAAACACTACCTACAATTGATGCTTTTTGATTCCTAACTATTACATAACCAACCTGATTTCCCCATAACCTCGAAATGCCATCGGCATACCCAATCGGGATCGTGGCTATTTTTGTTTCTTTAGCTGCCATAAATCGCCTGCCATAACCCACACTGTCTCCTGCCGGAATCGTACGAACCTGAGAAATAATCGATTTTAAAGTCCCTACATTTTCTAAAAACTTTTGCTCATTTGCATCATTCGAAACGCCATAAAGACCGATTCCTAAACGTACCATATTAAACTGTGCATCCGGAAAATTACTGATCCCCGACGTATTCAGAATATGACGGATCGGATTTACACCCAACTCAGACATTAGTCTCGAAGACAGTTTTTCAAATAAACGAATTTGAGAAAGCACAAATTCATAATGATCCATATCGTCACTTGTAGCCAAATGCGACAAAATACTTTGTATCCGAATGGTGGAATTTCCTTTTAAGGTTGCAATCAATTCGTCGATCGTGTTTTCTTCAAAACCCAAACGATGCATTCCGGTATCGAGTTTAATGTGAACCGGAAAATCTTTAAGATTCTTTTCCCGGGCAATTTTCAAAAAGGCATTTAATCCTTTTATACTGTAAATCTCCGGCTCCAACTGATATTGAATAATTGACGGAAAACTGGTAGACTCCGGATTCAAAACCATAATAGGCAATTTGATTCCGCCATTCTTAAGCGAGATCCCTTCATCGGCAAAAGCCACACCTAAATAATCTACTTTATGATGCTCGAGCAGCTTTGCGATCTCCAAACCTCCGTTTCCATAACCAAAAGCCTTCACCATCACCATCATTTTTACATTGGTGGCTAACTTCGATTTAAAGAAATTAAGATTATGACTGATGGAGTTCAAATTAATCTCCAGTATCGTTTCATGTGTTTTCTCCTCCAATAAGGCGACAATTTCTTCAAACTGAAATGATCTTGCTCCTTTTATCAGAATGGTTTCATTGGCAAAATTCAGACTTTCAAAATGAGCAATAAAATCAGCCGTACTATCAAACACTACGGCATTTGAAAACTTATCCGAAAAAGAAGAAATCGTCGTTCCTATTCCAATTACGCGATTTATTTTATTATCGGCAATTAACTGTGCCACTTTAGAATACAACTCTTCGTTTGAAAATCCGCTTTGAAAAATATCCGATAAGATAACGGTTTTAGCCGCATTCTTTTTTTGGCTTTCCAGAAAGTCCAAAGCAATTTTGAGTGATTGAAAGTCGGAACTGTAACTATCATCAATAATACTGCAATTGTTGATTCCGTTTTTTACTTCAAGACGCATTTCTACCGGATACAACATTTGCATGCGATTCTGGACGGTTTCAAAATCATACTTAAAATAAAGCAGAACCAATAAACAGGAAATAGCATTTTCTACAGAAGCAGAATCCTGAAAAGGGATTTCTAAATTGAAAATTTCATTTTTATACTGATATTGAATCTGTGTTTTATCGTCCTTACTTTCTTTTTTTAAGACAAAAACAGCGGCGGTTCTATCGGTGAAACTCCAGGAAAAAAGAACCTGCTCTTTTAATTGATTTTCTTTTGTAAAATCAGCCAGACACAAATCGACAATTTCATTTTTTTGATAAATAACAACCGTTGAATCTTTAAAAAGTTGCAGCTTCTCGTTTATTTTCTGTTCTAAATTCTGGAATCCCTCATCATGTGCCGATCCAATATTGGTTAAAACACCAATAGTTGGTTTAATGATTTTCTCGAGATTGGTCATTTCATTCACTGTGGAAATTCCGGCCTCAAAAATGCCTAAATTATGTTTTTCATTTATCGCAATAACCGAAAGCGGAACACCAACCTGAGAATTATAACTTTTAGGACTTCTTATAACATTAAAATCCGGACTCAGTAAAAAATTAAGCCATTCTTTTACAATGGTTTTACCGTTACTTCCTGTTAGTCCGATTACAGGAAAATCAAAAAGAGCACGATAATAAGCCGCAAATTCCTGCAAGGCTTTTAAGGTGTCTTTTACGATTAGAAAATTAGCTCTTCCTTTACAATTATCAGGCACATATTGTACTACAAAGTTCTGAACGCCTTTATCTATAAGTTCAGAAATGTACAGATGAGCATCGTTATTAACACCTGATAAGGCAAAAAACAAGGTTTGAGATCCGTTTTGCAACGAACGACTGTCAATCGAAACATGATCAACAAAAATAGCTGTATTTAAACCAATCCATTCGGCTTGAAGAACCGGAATAAGGTTTCTTAGGTTAATGCTCATTTAAAAATTCTTTTTGTCAAATTTAAAACATTAAAGACAGAAAAGAGTTGTGATTTTCTTAAAAATACAAAGACAAAATATTCCAAAAAAGCAGGGCATCAATTCTTAAATTCCAACTAAATAACTCAAGTTGCTAGTTGAATAATAATGTATATTGTAAAATGTGAAATGTAAAATGTGAAATGTGAAATGTGAAATGCGAAAAATAATACGTTTTTCTTAATTGATTACCGGCTTACATTGTAAGAGCATATTGTTGTGCCAGATCACCGAAATACAGTAACAATATACTTAAAAATTCTAATGCTTCGTTTAAAGATACGAAAATCCGTTAATTAAAGTATTTGCCCTTTCAGACTAATGTATCACATTTTACATTTCACATTTTACAGTATACATTTCACATTTTGCATCTTACAGTATACAACTATCAACTTGAATTAAATAAATAAGATTTTACTTTTCAGAACTACAAAATATAAAAAAACTTACAAAACCCAATTCCCAGTAGCTAATTGGTTAAAATTTGCAAAAACCGAAGCAAAAACCTTTATTTTATTATATTTGTTTACTACCATAAAGTATCACGTTTTGAAAAAAATACTGCCACTGTTCTCTTATATCTTTCATCCGATTTTTATATCGATGTACGCCACTTTGTTTTATCTGTACTGCAAAGAAGATATTTTTACGGACAGAGAAAAATACTATGTTTTATTTCAGATTCTGATTATAACTATTTTGGTTCCTATATTGTTTTTTATGCTGCTTCGTTCGACCGGACATGTAAAATCGGTTATGGTTCACGAAACTTCTCAGCGCAAAATCCCATTGATTTTACAGTGTTTCTTATATATTTTGTTGGTAAAGAGAAGTATTATTATCACACGATATCCGGAGCTTCATTTCTTTTTTCTCGGAGCGCTGTTTAGTACCATTTTAGCTTTGGTATTTACTCTTTTTAAAACAAAAGCGAGTTTGCACCTAATGGCCATTAGCGGACTCACTATTTTTGTCCTCGGATTAAATATTCATTTGCAGATGCAAAATCCGTATTGGAGCGCTTTGCTCGTTTTATTGACCGGAATAGTAGCGTCCTCCCGCTTGGAAATGGAGGCACATACCCCTAAAGAATTACTTATTGGCCTGGCAATTGGAGTACTTCCGCAACTGTTATTTTTGTATTTGTGGTTATAAAATATAGAAAATCAAGCCGGCATTAATGGTTCTTACCACAACATTTTCACCTGAACTTGTCTTGATAGACTTAAACAAAGGGTTTAAACCATAATAAAAATAAATATTCCAGGTATTGTAGCCCGTTGCTACATAAGCCCCGTATTGAAACTTCGTAATATTAGGATTGTTTGTAATTTTATAAGTCGTTTCTCCATCACTCAGTACCGATCTGTTAGAAAACATATAACTCAATTTAATCCCTCCATAAATCCTCCAGAATCTATAACTTTCATAGGTTGAATTTCTCCATCGGAACTCTATCGGAACATCCAGCAAATATTGCCTGAATTTGTTGGAAACAATTTCGCTGTTTTTTTTTGTTCCTCCCACTATATTTCCCTCAGCATCCTCTGAGATTGTCAGATCCTGATTGAAATTCTGATAACTCAACCCTAAACCTGTAGCAATTGCAAAGGTTCTTTTTTTATTGATAGGCATATCGCGCAGAAAACCGCCGGAAAGTCCTACTGAGAACTTATCCTGCTTAAGCCCAACCGGACTATTGGTAAGAAGATTATAGGTAACCGAAAAATAAAACTGATCTTCACGATACAACGAATCGATTTTAACGACCGGTTCTATTTTAGGCTTTGTTTCCTCCTGCGAAAAAACAGAAAGAAAAGACACTAAAAACAAACAACTAAAAAGTAATCGCATATCGTATTTTGGTTTTAAAGAGTTTTTCAAGTAAACGTTTTTTGGAGTTGATTTATTTCAATTACAAATATACTATAATGACAACTCAGGAGGCAATTTGAAAGCAATTATTCTCTTTTTCATTGAAAATAAAACGATTTAAAGTCCTATTTTTAAGGAATCAACAATAGAATTAAAAAAATAAATTCATTTTTGATAGTTCTTTTATACCTTTGTGAGGCATGAAGAAAAAGCAACTCATATTAAGTGTCTCTTTCGCTCTAACAGTATTGTTCTCAATATTGTTTCAGTCGATACACAGTTATGAGCATATTGTAAAACAACTCTCGGAGAAACAATGTCATCACGACTACAATGATCCAAGCGGTGAAATCACCCACCAGCATCATAATTATGACGTTTGTTTTGTATGCCATTTTTCTTTTGAAAGTTATGTACTTCCTGAACAATTTTCATTTCAGTTCCACACCACAACCGAAGGAATTCCTTATTTCTTCACCCTTTCAGAAAAGATATTCTCCTTTCCGGAAAGCGCTTATTTATTGCGCGGACCACCTGTTGCTATAGTTGCCTGAATTTCGAAACACTCGAAACATAAATCATTACTTTCTTAATTAAAAAAGAACACAGCATCTTTCCATTCTGACTGGATCAGAATTGGCAGGCGTTATTGTTGTTCTCGTTTTTTATTTAGTCAGGAAAAATCCATTTAACTATAGCATCATTTTCAAATGAAAAAAATAATATTAATCCTTATTATAGGATTTTCAGGGCTGCTTTCAGCTCAAAACGTTGTTTCCGGAACCGTATCCAATCTTCAAAATCAACCAATGCCCGGAGTTTCGGTTTATGCCCCGGAATTACACAAAGGCACCACTACCGACGCAAACGGAAAGTACGAACTCTCTAATCTTCCAAACGGAAGCTTACGACTTTCTTTTACTTTTGTTGGTTTTACAGCTGAAAACAAAACTATTGTCAAACTGGTAAAAGAAAACACCTTAGATGTGACACTTCAGGAATCTGTTTTTGAAATGGACGAAGTAATTGTCTCTACACCTTTTAATAAATTGCAATCCCAGAACGTAATGAAAATTGAGCACGAAAGCATCAAAACATTACAACAAAAAGGAACTTCAACCTTAATTGAAGGCTTGGCGACCATTCCGGGAGTTTCTCAAATTTCAACTGGAACTTCAATCGGAAAACCGGTAATCAGAGGACTTAGCGGCAATCGTGTTTTGGTATATTCACAGGGAGTTCGTATCGAAAATCAGCAGTTTGGAGACGAACATGGTTTAGGACTAAATGACGCCGGAATTGAAAGTGTTGAAGTAATCAAAGGCCCTGCTTCTTTGCTCTACGGATCGGATGCTTTGGGAGGTGTTTTATATTTCAATCCTGAAAAATTTGCTGATGCCAATACCTTCAAAGCCAATTTCAGTCAAAAATATTTTACCAATACAGAAGGTAGTAATTCCTCTATTGGACTAAAAACGTCTACCGATAACTGGAAATTTTTAGCCCGAGGAAGTTTCAATACGCATTCTGATTATAAAATTGCCGATGGAGATCGCGTGACCAATACCCGTTACAACGAAACCGATTTTAAAACCGGAATCGGATACAGCAACTCCAGTTTCTCAAGTGTTTTAAGATACAATTACAACAAATTAGATATCGGAATCCCTGAAGAAGGAATCGCAGAGCAATCTTCCAGTAAAGACACTCAGTTTCCAAGACAGGGAATTTTTAATCATTTATTGAGTTTAAACAACGTTATCTTTTTTCAGAACTCAAAATTAGATGTTGATTTGGGTTATATTTCTAATGACAGAAGCGAATTTGAGGACAGCAACAATGCAGCTTTGCGAATGAAACTGAACACCTTCAATTACAATGCAAAATATCATTTTCCGAAATTTGGCAAAATCGAAACAATTCTTGGCGTACAGGGAATGCATCAGACCAATAAAAATTCCGGTGAAGAGTTCTTAATTCCGGACGCTACAACCAATGATTTTGGTGTTTTCGGAACAGCAAATTACGAATGGGACAATAGTGTTATCCAAGCCGGATTGCGCTTTGACAACCGAAACATCACTTCTCAAGCACATGGAACTGAAGGTGAGGAAGGCTATTTTCAGGCTTTAGATCGCTCTTTTGACAGCTTTAATGCTTCTTTAGGCTACAAAACCAAACTGGCAGAACCTTTGACGCTTCGTTTAAATGTAGCTACCGGATTCAGAGCACCAAATTTAGCAGAGTTAACTTCAAACGGAGTTCATGAAGGAACCAACCGATACGAGATTGGAAATGCTAATTTAAAAACAGAACAAAACGTTCAGACCGACCTGAATTTAGAATATAAAAACACCCATTTTGAATTTTTCATTAATGGTTTCTACAATCATATAAACAATTACATCTATACTTCCCCAACCGGAGAAGTCTTAGACGAAAATGATGTTTTTGCTTATGTACAGGACAATGCGAAATTATTTGGTGGTGAAGTTGGTTTACACCTACATCCACATCCACTGGATTGGTTGCATTTTGAAACCAGTTTTGAAACCGTAACGGGCAAAAAAGACAACAACGATTATTTGCCTTTAATTCCGGCTAACAATTGGAACAATACGCTTAGAACTGAGTTCAATATTAAAAACTGGCTAAAAGAGGGATTTGCTTCTTTAAACGTTTCATCAACTTTCAGTCAGAATAATGTAAGTGGTTTTGAAACGGCTTCTAAAGGTTATACTTTGGTGAATTTTGGTTTAGGCGGAACCGTAAAACTAGGTAAAACCGCTTTTGATCTGAGCCTGAACGGAAACAATTTATTTGACCAAAAATACATTGCACACCTTTCGAGATTAAAAACAGACGGGATTCCTAATATTGGAAGAAATATTGTTTTAGGGATTAACTTCAATTTGTAGTTTTTTCTTAACCGCAAGGAGCGCAAAGGAGTTACGCAAGGTTCGCAGAGTTTTATTATAAGGCTTTGCGCTGATTATCTTGCGTATTTCTTTACGGTTACATTTTCTCGCAAAGACGCAAAAGCGCAAAGTTGTTTTTCTTTGTGACTCTGCGACTTTGCGAGATTTTTTTTCACGCAGATTTGGCAGATTGAAATGATTTTTCAATCTGTGAGAATCATTTCAATCTGTGGCAGTACTTTTGAGCAAAACATTTCGAAATAAAAATTCGTGCTAATTTGTGTAATTCGCGGCAACCCTTTTTTAACCAATCCTTTTCTCTTAAATTTGAAACAACTAAAAAATCCAAGAAATGAAAATTGTAAAATGGGGAATTATTGGCTGCGGTAATGTAACCGAAGTCAAAAGTGGGCCTGCCTTTCAAAAAACACCAAACTCTGCTTTAGTTGCGGTAATGCGGAGAGATCCTAAACTTGCTGAAGATTATGCCAAACGTCATAATGTCCCAAAATGGTATTCAAATGCCGTTGATTTAATAAACGATCCTGAAGTCAATGCGGTATATATTGCGACACCTCCTTCTTCTCACAAAGAATACACTATTTTGTGTGCCAAAGCCGGAAAACCGGTTTATGTAGAAAAACCTATGGCATTGACATTTGAAGAATGCAACGAAATGATAAGCACCTGTAAAGCCCATAATGTACCTTTGTTTGTAGCTTACTACAGAAGACGTTTGCCCCGATTTCTTAAAATAAAAGAATTAATCGACCAAGGAAAAATAGGAACTGTAAGACATGTAAATTGTGTTTTGTACCACCCGTTTGAGCAACGTTATGATGACGAGATCAATTTGCCGTGGACCGTTTTACCACATCTTTCAGGTGGTGGGATTTTTGTTGATTTAGCCTGTCATACACTCGATTTTCTGGATTATGTATTAGGCCCAATCCAATCTGTTCGGGGACATGCGAGTTCTCAACTTTTGGCTTATCCGGCGGAAGATACCGTTTCGATGTCTTTTTTGTTTGAGAATGGAATTCACGGTTCGGGTTTATGGAATTTTGCCAGTTTTGAACGTTATGACCATACTGAAATTGTGGGGGACAAAGGAAAAATCTCTTTCGCTACTTTTGGCAATGACCCAATTCACATTCAACTTACAAATGGCGAAAAAGAAAGCATCACTATCGAAAATCCGCTTCACATACAACAACCTCTTATCGAAACAATAGTTGCTGAACTTCTGGGTAACGAAAATGCCTCTCCGTCTAAAGGGATCTCCGCCTCAAGAACCACCTGGGTTATTGATGAAGTTTTGAAGGAGTTTAGGGGTTTAAAGTAGAAATCTATATGACTTTGACTGAAATGTAAAGACAAAAAGAGGATACTCAAATCTGAATATCCTCTTTTTTCTAAAAACTAAAATTGCAAAAAGATTATAGGCTGTATTTAAGACCTAAAGTCAAACCTAAACCACTAATTCCAACATAAGAACTTAATTCGTCCGTTGGTTTCGTTTTATCAACCCCATTCGGATTCGTTAAAGCGTTATTAGAATTAACATCTAAATGATCTTGATAATTGGTATGAATTTGAGAAGGAGTTCTAGTCGCTAAAGCATCTTGCCCATTTTGAGTAAACTTAGTAGTTTCTTTCGTTTTCCCGTGTACTGTAAAGTTACGGTATTCTAATTCTGCAAAAGCAGATATGTGTTTTCCTAATTTGTAAGAAGTTCCTAAAGCAGCAGTAAATCCGATTGTTGGATTTGGTTTTATCTTATCAACACTATGAACTGCAACTGTTGCCGGATTAGCAACACCAGTTGGAGCGATTGCATCAGTAGTAATTTCTAAATCTCCATGAATAGGCACCAAAACCCCAACTTTAGTATAAGGTTCAAAACCATGAGATTCTCCTAAAAACATAACAAGTGCAGGAGCAACATCAAAAGCTGTAATTTGCCCCACTGATTTAAAGTTATAAATTGGCTTACCTCCTGATACAAAAATTGCATCTGTAGTCGTTTGTGCCATCTTTTTATCAGTACTACTATAATAATTAACTCCTAATTCAACTCCCAAACGAACTGAAAAACGGTATCCTGCAGTTATACCTGTTCTAAAACCCTGTCCAAAAGAACCTGTAATACTTTTTTCAGATACTAATTTTCCTCCTACATAAGTTCTGTCTAAAGCGTCATTTCCTCCTACTGTTGGAAATTCTGTGGATGCAGTCTGATTAAAATACGACCCTCCCAATTTAAAATACCAGCTTTCCGGTTTTTCTGCTTTTCCTGTCTGCGCCATTGTGGCCATAGAGCAAACTAATAACCCTAATAAAAATAGGTTCTTTTTCATAATTTTGTTTTAATTAATTTATACAAACTTAGATTATTTTAACATAATCCGCGAGTTTGCATGGTTAGACTTGGAACGAAATCGTTGTAATTTTGGGCAATATTACTAAAAAACTATTATGCATGCATAATTTTAACTAAAAAAAAATACATCCTTCTAAATTTTAACTGTTAAAATTTAGTTCAGCTTAAAATTAATCTGCATTTTTTCCAATTCCTGTAATAGTTCCGCCGAAATCTTAACCTTTAGTCTGCGGCTTGGCATTGTTAATTTGGTCACCACTTTTATTTCTTCTACCTCATTTACTTCCTGAATTTTGGTTTCTTCAATTGCGTTATCCTCACCTTCATTCTCATCTTCAAAAACAGCATCTTCTGTTTCTTCAAAATTTGTTGGCGTTTCTACCTCAACCAATCGCTTGACCTTTTCTAATTCCATGATCTCAAAAGTCACCGAATTATCCCCTTTATTTTCATTAAATAAATGACTCAATTTATGAATAAACTCCGCCTGCAGATCTTTAATATTTAATAACAAAATCAATTTTTTAGCAAATGTCTCCAGGATATCCTGCAATTGTCTAACCTCAACAAACTGCATCCTCGGATCTGTTTTTTTACCGGTATCCCTGTTTACCCAACCCTCCTTAATTAAAATTTTCAGGTAAACAAACTGGTTGTTATATAGGAAATGATAGAACTTCAGATACTCCTCTCCAAAAATTTTAAATTCAAAACTCTCATCGTATCCTTCTAGAGTGAAAATCGCCCAATCCTTACCATTTTTAGCCGTTCTCCGTTGAAAATTACTCACAATACCGGCAAAGTTTAAACTCTTACCTACATAAAGTTCCATATTTTTTAGAGCTTCCAGTCGGGCATTACAGAAATATTTCATTTCAAATCTAAAATCATCCAGCGGATGACCCGAAATGTAAATTCCAACAACCTCTTTTTCTCTGGAAAGCTTTTCCATTGTACTCCAGTCTTCACAAGGAGGCACAATAGGTTCTGCAATTTGTACTTCACTTGTTTCCCCAAACAAACTCACTTGTGATGAGTTTTCATTCTCCTGAAACTTAGATCCGTAACGCATTGCTTTTTCATAAAATGTAATTCCATCGCCATCATCATGAAAATACTGCGCTCTGGTAGTTCCTTCAAACGAATCAAAACCACCGGCAAGAGCCAGATTCTCGATCGCTTTTTTATTAGCTGCACGCAAATCAATTCGTTTGGCTAAATCAAAAATAGATTTATATTTTCCGTCTTTTCTGCTTTCAACAATGGTCTCTACAGCTCCGGAACCTACCCCTTTGATTGCTCCCATTCCGAAACGAACCGCGTAATCATCATTTACTGTAAATTTATAGTACGACTCATTTACATCAGGACCTAAAACCGAAAGCCCCATACGTTTACATTCTTCCATAAAGAAGGATACCTGTTTAATATCATTCATATTATTCGAAAGAACCGCCGCCATATATTCTGCCGGATAATGCGCTTTTAAATAAGCCGTTTGATAAGCAATCCAGGCATAACAAGTCGAGTGGGATTTGTTGAAGGCGTAACTCGCAAAAGCCTCCCAGTCTTTCCAGATCTTCTCTAAGACCTTTGCATCATGGCCTTTTTTTGCGGCTTGCTCCACAAATTTAGGTTTCATTTTATCCAGAACGTCCTTTTGTTTCTTACCCATCGCCTTACGCAAAACGTCGGCCTCACCTTTTGTAAAATCAGCGAGTGACTGAGACAAAAGCATTACCTGCTCCTGATAAACAGTAATTCCGTAGGTTTCTCCTAAATATTCTTCACAGGCATCTAAATCGTATTTGATTTCTTCCTCTCCATTTTTTCTTCGAACGAAAGAAGGAATATACTCTAACGGTCCCGGACGATACAAAGCATTCATTGCAATTAAATCCCCAAAAACCGTTGGTTTCAACTCCTTCATGTATTTCTGCATTCCGGGTGACTCGTATTGGAAGATTCCAACTGTTTCTCCTCTTTGGAAAAGCTCATAAGTCGGAGCATCGTCAATCGGAAATTCATCCGGATTCAGATCGATTCCATTTCTGTACTTCACCAGTTTAACAGTATCTTTTATTAGTGTAAGGGTCTTCAGACCCAAGAAGTCCATTTTAAGCAATCCGGCACTTTCCGCAACCGAGTTATCAAACTGTGTTACATATAAATCCGAATCTTTTGCGGTTGTCACCGGAACGAAATTGGTAATATCCGATGGCGTAATAATTACCCCACAGGCATGTATACCCGTATTTCGCATCGATCCTTCCAGAATTTTTGCCTGTTGAATAGTCTCACCTGCCAAATCACCTTCGTTGGCAATAGCGATTAATTCCTTTATATTATCAAACTCATCCGAACGAAGCGCTTTTTTAACATCGTCTTCGCTTTCAGATATAAAACGCGCCAAATTCCATTTTGACGGCATCATACCCGGAATCAATTTTGCGATTCTATCGGCTTCAAATAAAGGCAAATCCAATACACGAGCCGTATCACGAATCGCTGATTTGGTAGCCATTTTACCATAGGTGATAATTTGTGCTACCTGATTTTTACCGTATTTATTGATTACGTAATCCATAACTCGACCACGACCCTCGTCGTCAAAATCGATATCAATATCGGGCATGGATACACGGTCAGGATTCAGGAAACGCTCAAAAAGCAAATCGTATTTAATCGGGTCAATATTGGTAATTCCCAAACAATACGCTACTGCCGAACCTGCTGCAGATCCACGACCGGGACCAACCGAAACATCCATGTTTCTGGCTTCGGCAATAAAATCCTGAACAATTAAGAAATACCCCGGATATCCTGAATTCGAAATCGTTAACAATTCAAAATCCAGACGCTCCTGAATTGATTCGGTAATTTCACCGTATCTTTTTTTCGCGCCAACCATAGTAAGGTGTCGCAAATATTTGTTCTCTCCTCTTACCCCTTCATCTATTTCATCTTCCGGAACCACAAATTCTTGCGGGATATCAAATTTAGGAAGCAATACATCACGATAAAGCGAATAGATCTCAACCTTGTCGACAATTTCCTGAATGTTGATAATCGCATCCGGCAAGTCGGTAAAGAGCTTTTTCATCTCATCCTGCGACTTGTAATAGTATTCCTGATTTGGCAATCCGTAACGATAACCACGGCCACGGCCAATTGGTGTGGCTTGTTTCTCGCCGTCTTTTACACACAATAAAATATCGTGTGCATTGGCATCTTCTTTATTTAAATAGTAGGTATTGTTTGTCGCAATTAACTTGACATTGTGTTTCTTCGAAAAATCAATCAGGGTTTTATTGACACGATTTTCATCTTCCTGATTGTGGCGCATGAGCTCAAGATAAAAATCAGCTCCGAATTGCTCTTTCCACCAAATCAAGGCCTCTTCGGCTTGATTTTCACCGACATTTAAAATCTTACTGGGAATCTCTCCGTACAAATTCCCGGAAAGCACCATAATATCTTCCTTATATTGCTCGATAATTTTTCGATCGACTCTGGGAACATAATAGAATCCATCGGTAAAGGCAATCGAAGACATTTTAGCTAAATTGTGGTAGCCATTTTTATTCTTGGCCAACAACACAATCTGATTACCGTTGTCTTTTTTACTTTTGTCTAAATGATTATCGCAGACATTAAATTCACAACCGACAATTGGCTTAATTTCCATTTCTGTCGGCTCTTCGCCTGCATCAACCAAAGCTTTATTTTTACCGGATGCCGCTTTATTGTGATTCATCACTGCACTCACAAAATGAAAGGCTCCCATCATATTTCCGGTATCGGTCATGGCAACGGCCGGCATACCATTTTTGGCTGTAGCCGCAACGATATTCCCCACACCAATAGTAGATTGTAAAACCGAAAACTGTGTATGATTGTGTAGATGTGAAAATTTTGCTTCTTTAAATTCTCTTTGATCAGACTCTGAAACAACCGTTTGTTTGTCATCAGATTCTAAGGCTCGCAACTGTTCTCTGATTTTATCAGAAGCGGCTTTTAAATTAATGTGTTTTAGACCAATAAGTTTGATCGGTTCCGGGTTTTTACTTTGAAATTCTCTAAAATAATCCTTCGGAACATCAAGCTCTTCTTTGGTAAAAACCTCTCTTCTGATTAACTCCAGGAAACAACGGGTAGTAGCCTCAACGTCGGCAGTTGCGTTGTGCGCTTCTGCAAAAGGTTTATCAAAAAGATAACTGTGTAATTCTGTTAAAGTTGGTAATTTGAATTTTCCACCTCTACCTCCGGGAATTTGCAATAAAGAAGCCGTAACTTCTGTACAGGTATCTAAAACAGGCATCGAGCTCATCGGAGAGTCCACACCCATCCTATGAAATTCAGCTCCCATAATATTAACGTCAAAACCTAAGTTCTGACCTACAATATATTTGGTTTTGCTTAAAGCGATATTAAATTTCTCTAAAACTTCGGCCAGCGTAATTCCATCGGCATCTGCTAATTCTGTAGAAATACCGTGAATACGTTCTGCGTCATACGGGATATTAAATCCGTCAGGTTTTACCAGATAGTCCTGATGTTCTATCAGTTTCCCCATATCGTCATGCAACTGCCAGGCAATTTGTATACAGCGAGGCCAGTTATCAGAATCGGTAATTGGAGCATCCCAACGTTTTGGTAATCCGGTTGTTTCAGTATCGAATATTAAATACATAGGTTTAAAAGACAAAAATTAAACCCCCAAATTCAAAACCTCATCATTCATAAAACACTGATTTCATGAATCTTAAAGAACTTTAAATTAAAAAATGGAGGAAGTTCAAATTTAGTCTTTTTTAGGCTATTGACGAAATACATTTTATCAACATCAGGATTTTTCCCGACATTCTCTTTTTTGAGCAAAATCCTATCGGGATTGTCGTTTTTTTTAAAATAAAACCTGTTAATTTTTTATTAATTTTAATCCTTTTCTGTAAATTAGCTGCGTTTTATGCTGTTACCACCTATTAATTAAGCTGAAAGAACTAGAAAAACGATGAAAACAATATTCACATTAGTCCTCACAGTTCTTACGTCTGTTGGTGCTTTCGCAAACAACGACTCAAAAAACATTATTAAACCTTTCGCGATCAAAAAATAATGCACCAGAAACAATTTTAGAATCAAATTCCATAATTGCAGATGAAGTAACTTTAATCGCTATTGATTGCGGAAATGGCAGCCTTTATTACGTACATTGTCATTATTGCTCCCCTGAAACAATAGCAGAAATACTTAAGGAGGCTTGCCGATAAAACCACATAAGTTTTTTATTAATTATACTATTATTCCTGCGTAATTATACTTGATTAAAAAAAAACCTGTTAATTTTTTAATTTTTATATGGTTTTATTCTATAAATTAGCCTGCTTTATGCTGTTAAAATTTTATTAATTTAACCAAAAAACCAAAAAATTATGAAAACAATATTCACATTAGCCATTACAGTTCTTATGTCTGTTGGAGTTTTCGCAAATAGCAGCTCAAAAAACATAAATCCAGAAGTAAATAAGGAAATCGACAAATCCTTTGTAATCGAAAATAAAATTGTTGAACCCGTTTTAGAATCAAACCCCTTAATTCAAGTATACGATGTAACTGTTGATTGTGGAGACGGCACCGGCTGGGCATTTACTTGCGACGGATGTTCCATTGGACAAATAGTAGATATAGCTTTAGCACTTTGTGACTAAAATCTAAAAACAACAGCATAAAGCATTATAAAATAATACTTATGAAAAAACTACTACTCCTCACAGTATTTACAATTTACACCTACTCTTATGCTCAAAACAAAGGAATTGTGTATTATGGGCACATCGAAAGTCCGGGCAAAGGAGGTCCTAATGGCTTAGATTTTAACTCTTACCTTATTTTTGACCAAAACCAGTCCTATTATGTTAGCGCCAAAGATTCTCTGGAAAATGAATCTAATATTGAAAGTCAAAAGAAAAAAAAGGCAGAAGGGGAAATCAAACAGATTTACCTCGGGAAACATACCTTAGAACAAGGAAAACAGGTATATTACGACAGAGCCAAAGATAGTTTGTGGTGGAATAAAAAATATTCTAATGAGATTTACGGAAAAGAAAAGCGTGAAGCAATAGAATGGAAAATTGACCCTGAAACGAAAAAAATTGGAAATCTTCTTTGCAATAAAGCAACCGGGCATTTTAGAGGACGGGATTACACCGCCTGGTTTACCAAAGAGATTCCTGTTCCGTTTGGGCCTTGGAAACTGCAGGGATTACCCGGATTAATACTCGAAGCTTATGACACCAAAAAGGAATTATACATCTATTTCAAATCACTAGAATACCCGTCGAAAAATGTATCTGTTCCGAAAATTAAGCCCATCAATCAAGGCACTCCTACCCATTGGGTCTCAATTGACGAGTATAAAGTGATTTTAGAAAAATTGATAGAAAAAAACAAAAACAAGGCTATTTTATTAGGTAAAGAACATGGTGTTACGATAAAAGCAGCTGGAATGAATGATATTAGCACCGAAATATTCTGAAATTAAATGCTAAAACTATTCTCTTTTATTTTTTTCATCCCTTTTATTGCATTTTCCCAAAATATTAAAATATCGGGAACTATAAAAGACAAACAGAACAGAAGCGTCGAAAGGGCTTCTGTTATTATTTTAGACAACTCCGGGAATATTCTATTCTATACTTTTGCTAATGAAGATGGAAACTATACTCTTCAATTAAAAAAACCAGCCAGCGGAATTGTAAGTATAGAAATTTCTTGCTTAGGCTTTGCTAAAAGCACAAACGTAGTTGATCTCAGCACAAAGACTGAAATAAACCACTCTGTTTCTCTGGAATCCCAACAAGAAAGCTTGAAGGAAGTGGTAATAGAATCGCACAAAAAAGTAAGAATCAATCAAGATACGACCACTATAAAGACGAGCGCTTTTTCTAACCAAACAGAGCAAACCATAGAAGACATTTTAAAAAAATTACCCGGTATCGAAGTTCAGAAAGACGGCTCTATAAAAGCCCATGGAAAACCTATTGATAAATTACTTGTTGAAGGAGAAGATTTGTTTGATAAGAACTACACCTTACTGTCCAAAAATCTGGATGCAAAAACACTTGATGAAGTGCAAATAATAGAAGCATTTGAAGATAATCCCATTTTCAAAAAAATGAATAATTCGGATAAAGTTGCGTTGAATCTGAAGTTAAAAAAAGACAAGCAAAATATCTGGTTCGGCAACATAACGGCCGGAGCAGGCATAATTTCTGAAAACCGATGGAAAGAAGGTATTAATCTCGGACTATTAAAAAAGAAGGTCAAAATCTTTTACTTGGCAGACTACAACAATTCAGGCGAAAAAGCAACTTCACTTATAAAAGAATCCAGTATAAATCTTGATTTTTTTGGGGCAGACCGAATCGAAAAAAAGGCAAGAAAACAGTACGTTATCAACAGTAATGAAAACAGTTCTTTCAGTAAATCTCAAAGCGTCTTTAACAAAGCACTTTTTAATTCTTTAAGTTTTACCACAAAACTAAAACCCTCATTATCAATTCGCGGAGTAGGCTATTTCACAAATGACAATCAGATTCAGAATTCTTTCTCCGAAACAATTTACAACATAGACCAACAACCTATAATCAACTCCGAAGCCAATCACTATTCCGGCAAAAAAACACTTTCATCAGGAGAAATTGAACTTAAATATTCAGGGAATGAAGACAATTATCTCACCAACTTATTTATTTACAAGAACAATCCTGATATCATAAATTCAAATCTCATATTTAATAATGAGCAAATCAATCAGAATTCCAAAAACAGCAATTATACTTTTTACAATCATCTTAACCACAGTTACAGCTTATCGAATCAAACAATATTAAACAATTATATTTATTTGGGAAGCGATTATCTGAATGAGAAAAACAGATTAAAATCTCCCTTTTTAAATGAATTTTTCAAAATAGATCCGGAAGCTCAGATTGACCAAAAGGGGGATACTAAAAACCAGTATTTTGGAATCAAAAGTAAACTGATTTCGAAGTACAAAAAACTAGAATCTGTTCTTGCTTTTCAATACGAAAAAAGCAAAGAATCAATCGTTTCAGATTTTCATATCGACCAAAAACAAAAGACAGACTACCAGGTAGACACAAACTCCAATCAAACCCTATTTTCTTTAGATGCGGGAATCCGGTACAATTTTACTTCTGAAACAGATTTTACAGCTAATCTGAAATATGTTCAAAATAATTTTGCACGCAATATCTCTGAGCAACATTTTCATTTTTTTAATCCTGTATTTTCATTTAATCTAAAAAAAACACGCTTAGGGACATTCCGGTTAAGCTATTCCGAAAACAGTTCTCTGCCTGAAATCAATTATCTAAAAACAAACTATTTACTGGCAGACTATCGAACTTTCGAAAAGGGAGTTTCTGATGTTGCACTTTTAAAAAACAAAACCATTTCTTTTTTACACACCTTGTACAAAGATGAAAAGGGATTTTCTGTTAAGACCAATTTAGTCTATACAAAATTGAAGAAAACACTTAATATCGATAACCTGATTACTCAGAATTTCAACTTCAAAAACTATATCGTTACAAACGGAGGAGAAAATTATAACGCCTCTTTTAACCTCATTAATTACCTGAAAAAACTAAAATGGGCCACCAAGATAGCCACACAACAAACCTGGAGTAATAGTCCGACAAAAGTAAACAACCAAGACTTTACAAACCTAAAAAGTTACAACAGCCAATACACTTTCTCTGCAACGACTTATTACAAGTTACCTGTAAATTTTGATTTTGGTTTCAATTACAACTATTATCAAACCAATTTCAACAATACTGTTACTACAAATAAAACAAAAGATGCTTTTATTAATTGCAATTATAAAATCTCGAAAGTCTGGTTAGCCGAAGTCAACACCACTTTTTATCAAATGAACTCCCAGAATTACAGTTTCATTAATATCATCGCCAACTATACTCCGGAAAACAGCCGTTTTTCCTATCGTTTTCTATTCAATAATATAACCAATGAAAACGAATTTACATTGGTTACATTAGACAATTACACCTCTTTTAAGTCTACCATAAATCTAGTGCCAAGATATTTACTGGCAACAGTAAAATATCGGTTTTAAAATAAAAGCCGTTAATTATTCTTTGCCTTTCACATACACCATCAGCGAAATAGCCAGATAAGGAATATCTTTAAGGATAAAAAAATCAGTAACAGGGAAATTCTCCACCATTTTAAAAACACCCGGTGTTGTAAAAAGGAAGCTCAGTGTTGTAACAAAAATAACCGCTGATGCCAAACCGGAATACATGGCTACTTTTTTATTAAAAAAAGAAAGCGCCAATCCAATTGCTGTAACCACTTCAAATATTCCTATTACATTCGAAACCTGCTGCACAGACATTACTTTGTACATCCAGCCCATCGCAAAATGATTTTCGACTAATTCTTTTATCGCCCCCGCCTCTACGGCAGTAAACTTAAAAAGCCCAACCCAAAGCAAAATAATAACCGTTCCGAAAACACCAATTCTGTAAGCAATCTGATTCAAATTCATAATTTTATTTGTTTTTATTAGAAATATCAAAATTAAGAGCCTTTATGCAAGGCAAATGTCAGATAGCTGTCATTAGTCCTAAATTCACTCTAAACAAGAATATTTTTATTTGTTTACATTCTAAAAAAACAAAAATTCACTTTCTTGGATGTCGTAGTATTGCAATCAAAAAAAAACAAATAAACTCTTTCAAAAATCTCGATTCTACACCTCAAAAAAGAGGGTTTATCCGAGATTTCAGAAATTCAAAAACAAAAACAAAACTATCAATTTTCACTATTTCACTGTATTACAACCCACAAAAACAGTCATTTCGCATTGATTTTAAGGAAAAAATGTAAATTCCGGAAAACTATAACAACCACAAAACCTATAATCCTCAAAAGGAATACAAAATCAATTTCCACTCTATTTTTTGATTTTAGATTTACAGAATAAAAGCGAATCTTAATTTGTATTTTAGTTTGGGCATCGTATATAATGAAATATTCAAATTGACGATTTTACACCTTTTTTTAATTTTGTTTTTCCATTTGTAATTATCAGAAAATTGCTGTAGTTATAAAATTACAATTAAAAAAAATAAAAAATGAGTAAGACATTATTTGACAAAGTATGGGATTCGCATGTAGTACGTAAAATTGAAGATGGACCGGATGTGTTTTTTATTGACCGTCATTTCATTCACGAAGTTACGAGTCCTGTTGCTTTTTTAGGATTAAAAGCCAGAGGCGTAAAGGTTTTATATCCGGAACGCACTTTTGCAACTGCCGATCACAATACACCAACCATAAACCAGCATTTACCAGTCCAGGATGCTTTATCAGCCAATCAGCTAAAAGCCCTTGAAGATAATGCAGCCGAATATGGCATTTCGCACTGGGGATTAGGACATCAGAAAAATGGAATTGTACACGTAGTTGGTCCTGAAAACGGAATTACTTTGCCAGGCTCCACCATTGTTTGTGGAGATTCTCATACTTCTACTCATGGTGCTTTTGGAGCTATTGCCTTCGGTATCGGAACTTCTGAGGTTGAAATGGTACTTTCTACACAATGTATTATGCAGCCTAAACCAAAGAAAATGCGTATTAACGTAAACGGCGAATTAAGCAAAGGGGTCGGACCAAAAGATGTTGCTCTATATATTATTGCTCAATTAACTACTTCGGGAGGTACCGGATATTTTGTAGAATATGCCGGTGATGTTTTTGAAAACATGACTATGGAAGGCCGTATGACAGTTTGTAACCTAAGTATCGAAATGGGTGCCCGTGGTGGTATGATTGCTCCCGACCAAACCACATTTGATTTCCTTGAAGGAAAACTATACGCTCCCAAAGGCGAGATCTGGGACAATGCTGTAGCCTACTGGAAAACCCTTAAAACAGATCCTGATGCTGTTTTTGATGCCGAATTAAACATCAAAGCTTCAGACATCGAACCTATGATTACTTACGGTACCAACCCGGGAATGGGAATTGGTATCTCCAAACATATTCCGAGTGCTAAACAAGTAGAAGGCGGCGAGGAAACCTATAAAAAATCGCTTGCCTACATGGGCTTTCAGGAAGACGACGTTATGATTGGAAAACCAATTGACTATGTTTTCTTAGGAAGCTGTACCAATGGCCGTATTGAAGATTTCAGAGCTTTTGCCGAAATTGTAAAAGGAAGAAAAAAAGCAGAAAATGTCACCGCTTGGTTAGTTCCGGGTTCTCACGTGGTTGAAGCTCAAATTAAAGAAGAAGGGATATTGGATATTCTGACAGAAGCCGGTTTTGTATTACGTCAGCCCGGATGCTCTGCTTGTCTGGCTATGAATGATGACAAAGTTCCTGCCGGAAAATATGCAGTGAGTACTTCAAACAGAAATTTCGAAGGTCGTCAGGGCCCTGGATCAAGAACACTTTTGGCAAGTCCAATTATGGCTGCTGCCGCTGCTGTTACCGGAAAACTAACTGACCCGAGGGAATTATTTTAGATTGCTGAGTTTAGATTTTAGATTTTGCTTTGCTACTTTAAAATCTGTAACCTTCTACTAAAGATTCACTCACTTTCATCTAATACAAAACATTTTTAGCTTTCAAATTTTAAGTTTTCGCAGAAAATCTAAAATCTAAAATCTAAAATCTAAAATTACAAAAATGGCATACGATAAATTTAATATACTTACCAGCAGCGCTGTGCCGCTGCCAATAGAAAACGTAGATACCGATCAGATCATTCCGGCCCGTTTCTTAAAAGCCACAAAACGTGAAGGTTTTGGAGACAACCTTTTTAGAGACTGGAGATACAATGGAGACGATACTCCGAAAACAGATTTCGTTTTAAACGATGCTACTTATTCCGGAAAAATTTTAGTCGGAGGAAAAAACTTCGGTTCAGGGTCTTCAAGAGAACATGCCGCCTGGGCAGTTTACGACTATGGATTTCGCGCTGTAGTTTCCAGTTTTTTTGCTGATATTTTCAAAGGAAACTGTCTGAATATTGGTGTTTTACCGGTTCAGGTAAGCCCGGAATTTGCTGAAACTATTTTTAAAGCAATCGAAGCCGATCCTAAAACAGAATTAGAAATCAATTTACCGGAACAAACAATTACTTTGTTGACAACAGGCCAAAAAGAATCTTTTGTCATTAACGGATACAAAAAAAACAACATGATCAATGGCTTTGACGACATTGATTACCTACAAAACATCAGAGAAGATATTGTCGCTTTTGCCGATAAACTTCCGTACTAAAAAATCAAATTCCGTCTAGTAGGCCCGACTGGTTTTTTTTGAAACCTGTCGGGTCTTTATAAGTTAGACCAAGCAAAACAACACAACTAAATTTTACTTTTAAAAAAGGAATTCCGAAGCTGACTATGAAAAAAAGAAAAATTGAAATAATGGATACGACACTCCGCGATGGTGAACAAACCTCAGGAGTCTCCTTTTCTGCTGCAGAAAAACTAACCATTGCCCAATTGCTGTTGGAAGAACTGAATATTGACAGAATCGAAATTGCCTCTGCCCGTGTAAGCGAGGGAGAATTTCAAGGCGTAAAAGGCATCATGTCCTGGGCCGAAGAAAGAGGCTATACCAACCGAATCGAAGTTTTAACTTTTGTTGACGGTGGTCTTTCGATTGAATGGATGAAAAAAACTGGAGCTAAAGTTCAGAATTTACTAACGAAAGGCTCTTTGAATCATCTGACACATCAATTAAAAAAAACACCGGAACAGCATTTTTCTGAAATTGCCCAAACCATCACACTTGCCAAGGAAAACAACATAGACACCAATGTTTATCTGGAAGACTGGAGCAACGGTATGCGCAACTCTCCTGAATATGTGTTTCAATACTTAGATTTTTTAACTCAACAACCTGTAAAAAGAATTTTGCTCCCGGACACTCTTGGCGTATTAATTCCTTCACAAGCTTTTGAATTTATTTCAAAAATCACAGCCCGATATCCGAATACCCATTTTGATTTTCACGCCCATAACGATTACGATTTAAGCGTTGCCAATGTTATGGAGGCTATAAAAGCAGGCATTCATGGCCTGCACGTTACCGTAAACGGAATGGGGGAACGTGCCGGAAATGCCCCACTGGAAAGCACTGTAGCGGTAATAAACGATTATATGCCCGAAGTTAGCATTACGATAAAAGAAACCTCTCTTTATAGTGTAAGCAAATTAGTGGAGACTTTTACTGGGTACAGAATTCCTGCCAACAAACCCATTGTCGGTGATAATGTTTTTACCCAGACTGCCGGTATTCATGCTGATGGTGACAACAAAAACAACTTGTATTTTAATGATTTACTTCCGGAGCGCTTTGGCCGAAAAAGAAAATATGCTCTTGGAAAAACTTCCGGGAAAGCCAATATCGAAAAAAACCTTCAGGAATTAGGCCTAAAACTAAATCAGGAAGATTTAAAATTGGTCACACAAAGAATTATCGAATTAGGAGACAAAAAAGAAACGGTTACCAAAGAAGACCTTCCTTATATTATTTCTGATGTTTTAGACAGTCACACTTACGAAGAAAGAATAAAAATCGAGTCCTATATATTAGTACACTCAAAAGGAATGCGTCCGTCAACTACTTTATGCCTAAAATTTGACGGAGAAATAATCGAAGAAAATGCACAAGGAGACGGTCAGTTTGATGCTTTTATGAATGCTTTGGCTAAAATTTACAAGCAAAAAAAACTAACATTGCCCAAGTTAATCGATTATGCCGTCAGAATTCCTCCGGGAAGTAGTTCAGACGCTTTATGCGAAACCATCATTACCTGGATAAACAACGGAAAAGAATTCAAAACCAGAGGTCTGGATTCCGACCAGACTGTTGCCGCAATTATTGCAACTCAAAAAATGTTGAACGTAGTTGCTTAAAAAAAGGTACAGAGATACAAAGATGCAAAGGTACAGAGGTCTCAGAATCTGACTTTAAAACTTTGCCCTTTGAACCTCTGTGCCTTTGAACCTTTGAACCTAAAAAAACAAAATAATGAAATTAAACATAGCCCTATTAGCAGGAGACGGAATTGGTCCTGAAGTAATTAATGAAGCCGTAAAAGTATCTGATGCTATTGCAAAAAAATTCAATCACGAAATAACATGGACACCGGCACTTACAGGTGCTTGTGCAATTGATGCCGTTGGTGTTCCTTATCCGGATGAAACACATGAAATCTGTATGAAATCAGATGCGGTTTTATTTGGAGCCATCGGACACCCAAAATATGATAACGACCCGAGCGCACCGGTTCGTCCAGAACAAGGTTTATTATTGATGCGCAAAAAACTAGGTTTATTTGCCAATGTTCGTCCAACTTTTACTTTCCCTTCTTTAATCGATAATTCTCCTTTAAAAAGAGAAAGAATAGAAGGAACCGATTTAGTTTTCTTAAGAGAACTTACGGGCGGAATTTACTTTGGCGAAAAAGGAAGAAAAGATAATGGCGAAACTGCTTTTGACAATTGTGTTTACACAAGAGTTGAAGTGCAACGTCTGGCAAAAAAAGGCTTTGAATTGGCTATGACCCGTAGCAAAAAATTATGCTGCGTTGACAAAGCTAACGTATTAGAAACTTCACGCTTATGGAGAGAAACAGTACAAGCAATGGAAAAAGACTATCCCGAAGTAACGGTTTCTTATGAATTTGTAGATGCTGTTGCCATGCGTTTAGTACAATGGCCCAATTCTTATGACGTCTTAATCACCGAAAATTTATTTGGAGATATTTTAACAGACGAGGCTTCTGTAATTTCAGGTTCCATGGGATTAATGCCTTCCGCTTCTGTTGGTACACACACTTCTCTTTACGAACCAATTCACGGATCTTACCCACAAGCTACAGGTCTGAATATCGCCAACCCTTTGGCGACTATTTTATCTGCCGCTATGATGTTTGAAGATGCTTTCGGACTAAAAGAAGAAGCAGAAGCTATAAGAGCAGTGGTTAATAAATCTTTAGAACAAGGGTTTGTAACAGAAGATCTAGCTGCGAAAGGTGCCAAAACATACAAAACCAGCGAAGTTGGAGACTGGTTGGTTGCTAATCTATCTTAAAAACGCATTGCTCTGTAGAGACGCACTGCTGTGCGTCTCTACAGATGCAGGTGTAATATGAAACAAAAAAAAGGCGTCAATAAAAATTGACGCCTTTTATATATTTTAGAAAAAAATATTAATATCCTCCTCTGTTTCCACCACGGTCATTTCCACCACGGTTGTTTCCGTAACCTCCACGATCTCCACCACGGTTGTTATTAAAACTTCTTCTTTCACCTTCCGGTTTTGGCTCAGATTTGTTAACCACGATAGCACGACCTTGAACAGTAGCTCCGTTCAATTCATCGATTGCTTTTTGAGCTTCGCTATCATTTGGCATCTCAACAAAACCAAATCCTTTACTTCTTCCAGTAAATTTATCAGTAATAATTTTAACAGAATCAACTGCTCCGTAAGCCTCAAAAGACTCTCTTAAATCTGCTTCCTCAATACTGAATGGAAGGCTTCCAACAAAAATATTCATAGATACTTATTTATAATATATAGCAAATGTAATCTTATTTTTCTCTAATACACTATATATTAGTTTATTTATGCTTTTATTTTGATTTAAAAAAATAAATTTCGAAAGAAATCAATCAATGAGAAATCAAATTATAATCAACGCCTTATTTGGCCGCTTCGAGCGGAACTTTGTAAAAGACTCCTTCTGTAAAATGAACCTCTGATTTATCGGTATTACCTTCTTTTAAATTGACTGCATTAAATTTGAAAGTCCCTGAAATAGTGTTCGTTTCAGTATTAAAATCGGTAACCACAATCTGCCCGTCTCCAAGATTAGTTCCTGTAGAAAATTCGGCTAATTCTGCCGGGAGTGTATTAAAATAGGATGCTTTTGAAATATCATCAACGCCCAGAAAATATGTTTTTTCGGCTGTAGAAGCTGTTTGCAGGCTTACTTTTTCAAAACCCAATGTCCCTTCAATAACCACTCTCCCATTTGTTCCGATATGCGCACTATAACTCTGAGCTCTCCAGAAAACATTATCTTTTAAAGTTTGAAATGCGGGATTATTGAACTTTATCTCTTCTGTGCAAGAGGTGAGTACTAAAAGTAATGAAAGAAAATAAAAATATTTTTTCATACAGAATAATTTAATGCAAAAGTATTTGATTTAAAAGAAATAGCTAAAACAGAGCCTCAAAAACAACAAAACTTTAAGAATAATTCAGCTTGAAGACATTTAATATAGTTTTGAACGTACAATTCAGAAAAAAATTATATCTTTGCGCCCTTAATTAACAGAGGTCGAGTACCTCAAAATTTAATCATACGATTATGTCAGTAAAAATTAGATTACAAAGACACGGTAAAAAAGGAAAACCTTTTTACTGGGTTGTAGCTGCAGATGCACGCTCAAAAAGAGATGGTAAATACTTAGAGAAAATCGGTACTTACAATCCAAACACAAACCCAGCAACTATCGACTTAAACCTTGATAGTGCAGTTAAATGGTTACACAATGGTGCACAACCAACTGATACTGCCAGAGCTATCCTTTCTTACAAAGGGGCTTTATTGAAACACCACCTTGATGGAGGTATTCGTAAAGGTGCTTTAACTCAAGAGCAAGCTGATGCTAAGTTAGCTGCTTGGTTGGAAGCTAAATCTGGAAAAGTTAATGCTAAGAAAGATGGTTTAACAAAAGCACAAGCTGATGTTAAAGCTAAAGCTCTTAAAGCAGAACAAGAAGTTAACGCTAAGCGTTTAGCTGCTGCAGCTCAGGCTGAAGCTGATGCTATTGCTGCTGCGACTCCTGCAGTTGAAGAAGAAGTTGCTGCAACTGAAGAAGCTCCTGCTGCTGAAGAGAATAACGAAACAACTGAAGCATAATTTTAGTTAGCGGGAATGCGTAAAGAAGAATGTTTTTATTTAGGTAAGATCGCTAAAAAATTTAGTTTCAAAGGAGAAGTCTTGGCTTATCTAGACACAGACGAACCTGAGTTATACGAAAATCTGGAATCAGTGTTTGTTGAATGCAACAAACACTTGGTTCCTTTTTTTATTGAAAAAAGCTCCTTACACAAAAACGATTTTCTTAGAATTCGTTTTGAAGATGTAAATACAGAAGAAGAAGCTGATGCTCTTCTTGGCAACGCTATTTACCTTCCATTATCAATGTTACCAAAACTTTCCGGTAACAAATTTTATTTTCACGAAGTTATCGGTTTCGAAATAGAAGACCAGCGTTTGGGCGTTTTCGGAAAAATAGCTGCTGTAAACGATAGCACTGCACAACCACTTTTTGAAGTTTTAAATGGTGAAGTCGAAATGCTGATTCCTATGATCGATCATTTCTTAGTAAAAGTAGATCGCGAAAATAAAAAAATCATCATGAACCTTCCGGAAGGATTGGTTGAGATGTACATGTAGAGTAAAATCCCATATCTGTCATCCTGAGCGAAGCCGAAGGACAAATTCCAACTTGTCATCCCGAGCGAAGCCGAAGGACAAATTCCAACTTGTCATCCTGAGCGAAGCCGAAAGACAAGTTCCAAATATTTATTTGTGGTTATTTTTTGATTTGAAAGAAAAATCTTAATTCCATCTATTTAACTTACTTTGAATATGGATAAACCTTATGATTTAGAAGAGAGGACCTTTTTGTTTGCTAAGGAATGTCGTCACTACATTAAGATTTTACCCAAAACGATATCCAATATTGAAGATGGGAAACAATTAATACGCTCTTCCGGTTCTGTTGGAGCAAACTATATTGAAGCTAATGAAAAACTTAGCGATAGAGATTTAGTCTTTAGACTTAAAGTAGCCCGAAAAGAAGCTAAAGAATCCAAATACTGGTTGTGTTTGCTACATGATCTAAATCCCGAGGAACAAACATTTTCTGAATCTCTTTTACTTGAAATAGAACAACTGTGGAAGATTTTATCAACAATAATTACCAAAACTACACACTGATTAATCAAGATTTTAGCCTTACTTTTGCAAAAAAAATCACATTATAAATTTCGCATCCCCATTAATTTTGGAATTTGTCCTTCGCTCAGGATTATAAGTTGGAATTTGGAATTTAAAAAATCTTGGAATTTTATTAAAACTATGTTTACATTCAAACAATTCGCTATTCAACAAGACAAAACCGCTATGAAAGTAGGAACCGATGGTGTTTTATTAGGCGCATGGGCTCCCATAACTCATAATCCGTTTAGTATTTTAGATGTTGGCGCCGGGACCGGAATTATCGCTCTCATGCTTGCGCAACGCACAGCTGCGGAGCAAATAGACGCTTTGGAAATTGATGAAGATGCCTACGAACAAGCCGTAGAAAATTTCGAAAATTCTCCATGGGGAGACCGTCTGTTTTGCTTTCATGCCGGTTTAGATGAATTTATAGAAGAACCGGAAGATGAGTATGATTTAATTGTTTCAAATCCTCCTTTTTATTCTGAAGATTACAAAACCGAGAATGAACAACGCGATTTAGCTCGTTTTCAAGATGCTATGCCCTTTGAAGAATTAATTGAGGCTGCCGATTTATTGCTTTCTGAAAATGGAATATTTGCCGTTATCCTTCCCTATAAAGAAGAAGGTCGTTTTATTGCTCTGGCAAAGGAATCAGAACTATATCCCACAAAAATCACGCGTGTAAAAGGAACTCCGACTTCAAGCATTAAGCGTAGTTTAATGGCTTTTAGCCGAAATGAAAATCCCGAAATTGAAATCGACGAACTAACAATCGAAATCGAAAGACATATCTACACACCTGAATATATTGCACTGACGCAGGATTTTTATCTGAAGATGTAAATAGTCTTTACAAATTTGCCATTCTAATTTGCTACCTTTCTAACGCAGTAAGCAAAAGTTTTTAGTAGCTTTCCAAACTAAAAACCAAAATAAGACTTGGCCAAAAATCTAAAATTGAACTAATCAGTTTATCTGTGAGACTGATTTTTGAGAGCAGCTCCACTTTTTCTTTAATTAGACCTGCTCAAAAATACTTTTGAACTGATATAAAATTCTTTCCAATAATCGTAAATCTTCTGTCACGATTTCGGCACTTCCTTTCATTTCTTGCTGAAACGGGATCTTCTTTTTATAAGAGGTTTTTAATCCGTTTGGCAAAGCAACATCCAGTAATAAATTTCCATCTTTATCCGGAACCAGCGAAATGTTCTGAATTTTACCATATAATACTCCAAATTCCCTATCCGGAAAATTAGACAATCTTATATTTACTCTTTGACCTATCTTTATTTTTCCGGAGTTTAAAGCAGGCGCTTTTACTTTTCCGACAAAACCATTTCTTTCATCCGGAATTATCGAAAAAACATTGTCCCCCATATTAATCGTTTGATTTTCTGTCCAAACCTGCAAAAAAGTAACAACACCACTAACGGAGGATTTCAGCGTATAGCTAAGCTCCCAATCTTTTATTACCTTTTTGAGCAGATAAAAAGACTGCGCCATATTCCGTCCTAAATTAACTTCCTCTTTAGTGCTGTTAATATGTGAACTTTGGCTTGATTTTCTATTATCAATTAATGAAGATCTCAATTGCGAAATCGAAGACAATAGACTTCTGTAATTCTTTTGCGCCTGAAGATAATTTAATTTTTTAGCTTCCATTTCCTGAGTGGAGACTATTCCTTTATTAAACAATGTTTCAAAACGCGCTACTTCATTCTTCTGAAGCTGCAACTCACTTTCATTGATTGCTTTTTGCTGCTGCAAAATATCCAGCCGTTCTTTTATTTGAATATTTTCTGATGTTTGCGCTCTATTTTCTACTTCAAAAGGTTGTAAATTTTCATTTAATTCCTGTGCCTGATAGTCTTTTTGAAAAACGGCATAAGCACTTTCAATCTCACCTAATTGTGTATTTTTCAACAATGCAAAAGGAAAATCTTTTTTAGAATCATTAATATTGTAACCATCAACAATCCCTTTCAATAAAAAAACATCTTTGTAATTGGCTGTGTTTTCAATAACTGCCAAAGTCGTGTTTTTCTGTATTATCGCTTTATCTTTAACTAATATCGCTTCTATTCGCCCGGAAGTTTTAGAAACTATTTTCTCGGGCGGAATATTCGTTGTAATTACAATTTCGGTATTGACAACATCCGGATATTTAATAAACCAGGAAACAAAAAACAGCATTACAATTATGGTAAAAATCAGTACTGTTCCCCAACGTATCATCCAATGTGGCACTTTGGTAAGTATGTCCTGAACTTCTTCACTTCTTAATTCGAATGTACTATTATCTTCTGCCATGATTAGTTTCCTAATTGTAATTGATTCCTGACCAATTCAAAATAATTCCCTTTTTGTTCCACTAAAGCCGAATGACTTCCTATTTCTATAATGCGTCCTTTGTCTAAAACCACGATTTGATCTGCATTCATTACCGTACTCAAACGATGCGCAATTACAACTACCGTTTTATCTTTGAAGAAAATATCTAATTTTCTCATAATTTCCTTTTCATTATTGGCATCTAAAGCCGAAGTGGCTTCATCAAAAAACAAGATCTCCGGATTTTTATACACAGCTCTGGCAATAAGCAATCGTTGTTTCTGACCTGTGCTCATTCCTAGTCCCTCAGAACCAATTTTGGTATTAAAACCCAGCGGCAAACCACTAACGTATTCCTTTATATTTGCTACATCAGCTGCATAAACCAATCGTTCTTTATTTACTTTATCAACACCAATAGCAATATTATTGGCAATAGTGTCGCTAAAAATAAAACCTTCCTGCATAACAGCACCAATATTTGCCCTCCATGCTTTTTGCGACACATTTTTTAATTGTGTAGGACCAATATGGATCTCTCCTTTTTCCGGTTCATAAAATTTAAGCAATAATTTCATTAGCGTTGTTTTTCCACTTCCGCTCACACCAACAATTGCGGTAACTTTATTAGCAGGAATTATCAGGCTTAAATCATCTAACACAGGTGTATCAGATCCTAAATAACGATAGGACAGGTTTTTTATCTCGATATCAGCGTCAAAAGGAACTTCGCTGGTTTGATGTACTTCTTGCTGTGTTTCATCTTCCTTTTCATGAATTTCAGATAGTCTTGCCAATGAAATTTTAGCATCCTGAAGCTCCCGAACAAACTCTATAAGTTGCGTGATTGGCCCATTTAAACTCCCTACAATGGAGCTTATTGCCAGCATCATACCCAGTGTAATGGAACCGTCAATAACTAATTTGGCCGATAAAAAAATGATAAAAATATTCTTTAATTCGTTGATCACTGAGGAACCAATGGTTTGTGTTTGCTCTAAAACTAGTCCTTTTATCGAAACTCTGAATAATCTTGCCTGTACGTATTCCCAGCCCCAGCGCTTTTGTTTTTCGGCATTGTGGAGCTTAATCTCCTGCATGCCGTTGATAAGTTCCATCACTTTGCTTTGCTCTTGAGAAATCTCTGCAAAACGCTTGTAATCTAAAACTTCTCTTCGTTTTAAAAACAATGTTATCCACGCAAAATAGAGAACGCTTCCTGCAAAAAACACAAGAAATATCTTGAGATTAAAATAAGCCAAAACGCCTCCCATCACAAACATATTGATTACAGAGAATAAAACGTTTAATGAAGATGTGGTCAAAATACGCTCAATTCTACGGTGATCATTTATACGTTGCATAATATCCCCCGTCATTCGCACATCAAAAAACGAAATGGGCAGATTCATTAATTTAATAAAGAAATCAGAGATGAGCGAAATGTTTATTCGCGTTGAAAGATGCAGTAATATCCAGCTTCGAATGAGTTCTAAACCTGTCCTTCCGGCAAAAAGAAACAATTGCGCAAACAGAATCAGATAAATAAAATTAATGTTCTGATTTTGTATACCGATATCGACTATACTCTGGGTTAAAAAAGGAAAAATTAATTGCAGCAAACTACTGGCCAATAACCCTATGCTTAACTGAACTAAAAAGGTTTTATATCTTAAAACATACTGAGATAACAATCCGAATCCGATGCCTTTATTATCTTCTTTGTCGAAATCGGTCTGAAAGAATTTTGGGGTTGCTTCAATCAACAAGGCAATTCCCTCCTGAGTTGATTCATCGGCATTATTTCCGATCCAGAATTTAATAAAGTCTTCTTTATTGTATTCGATCAAACCAAAACCCGGATCTGATATATAATAAGTATCTTTTTTTATTTTATAAAGTACAACATAGTGATTCCGATTCCAGTGCAAAACGCAAGGTAACGGTGCTTCTTCTAACCGCTCGGGACTTAACTTAACGCCTAAAGTCCTAAAACCAATTTTCTCAGCTGCATCGCTTAAAAAAAGCAAATTGCTCCCTTCACGAGTTGTTTCACTATGATCCCTCAACTCCTGAATATGGATTGTCTTGCCGTAGTGCTTTGCAATAATCTTTAAACATGTGGGGCCACAATCCTTAAAATCAGCTTGTTTATAATTGGCGAATTTTTTCAATTTACTTTTGATTTATACAAATCTACATTATTTAAAAAAAACAGAGAGGAAAATACTTCCTCTCTGTTAAAATTATTCAAAACTGTTATATTTATATTACAATAAATGATCTTTCTACAATTGTCATTTCGTAACATATTTGTCCCATATTTCAATTAAAATAAAGTTCCGCACTTATACAACTTGTTACCTTACTTCTTCAATATTTGAACTTCTTTCAGACTTTTAGGTCCTATATTTTTTCCATACTTTAAAGAAATGCTGCTCTTAACAAAAAGTTTCTAACTTCAATGAGAGTCAACATCAATTTCTCTAGGAGATGGCACCGGTTAGCTCTAACCAAATAAAACCAACTCAGTGACCAATTTTCCTGAGAATCCCAACACCAATCATCAATGTGGGGATGTTTGCCCAATGTTCCACGATCGGGCGCCTACAAATTCAAAAAAAACATGACTAAATTTTAAATAAGGCTTTCAATTCAATATTTTCAAAAACTTAGAAAACCTACAACAGGAACACAACAGTCCGGAATTCCTCCTTCCTTGTTTTTTTAACCTGTCATTCTAATTTTCCAAGTAACTTTACAATTCTAAAATTTTCTTTAAACAATTTAAAGAGATGAACGTATTCTATAATTCTGGTTTCGGATTATTCGGGAATTTACAGTTTCCTGTACTTCCTGGTGATAATCCCGGAATTGATCCGTCCGGACAATAAGAGAAACAATAAGCATTTACCTGTTGTCCACCAGAATAGCAAAAACATTTGCAATTCGCAGGCTGAACCGGCAGTCCGCCCATAATACTTTTTAACTCAGTGGCTTGCAATTTTTGCGAACCTTCAAGATTTAAAATTTTTTTTAACATACTTAGGTTTTAATTAGGTTACTATTGTGATTTTAAAAAATACTAAAGATTACTTTTAGTAACTAGACACGTTTACAAAGAGACGAATCATAATCACAATAAGAACCTTTAGGACATCTTCCATCCTGATCACAAGCTAACCCACCTTGGATGCTTTTTTTCTCCTTTTTAGTAAGCTCTTGAGCTCCTTCTAATTTCAAAATGTTTTTTAACATGATTATTTGGTTTTTTAGTTAATGTTTAAAATCATTTTAAGAATCTTGAATCTCTTTTTTAACTGATTTTTTGTCTTAGGCTATTTTCTCTAAAACTTCAATTTCTTTCTCTTCCACAAAATCATTTAAAAAATACTTGAGTTCGTTTAATTCATATTCATTAGGAAATATTTTTTCGTTTACAATCTTAACCGGTGTATAATTAAAATTATTCTTAGAACACCAATCGTATTGTTTTTGTATTTCCTGATTTATTATTAATCCAACAGGCTCAGCATTCCATTTTTTCAACCACTTTTTGAGTCCCATTTTTTTAATATGCCAGTCTGAAATGGCCTCCACCGTTTTTCCGGGTGTAGCTCTGTTAATCGTTAACAATCTTTCCACAACAATTTTATATGGATTATCAACATTTTCAGGATTAACATTAAACAATACATTTAAAAATATTTTCTCCGGAAATCTTAGAACCAGATCAAATGCTTCCTGAAATGATTTATGACAATGCCCGCAACTTGGACTTATTATAATCGACAATTTTATTGCTGCATTTCTATTTCCAAAATTCAATCCTCTTAAATCTTCAAAATCTGCTGTATAAGGTACTTTTTGCGATAAAAAATTTAATAGCGAAAAATTTCTTTTAAATTTTTTCAACTCCTTCAAGTCCGTATCAACATTTAGCATGTTTTTGATAATTGGTTTTAAAGCCGTCCAAAATGCTGCTAAAAAAATCAATGAGAACACAAAAGGAAAAATACTATCAACACTAAAGCTTAGCGTAAAAAAATCTGATGCGAACCAAATAATACTTTGTACTAAAATCAGAAATGATACTCCCAAACACATCACACACCATTTTTGAATCTCAAATTTCTGTATCCAAACCGAGGTTACTACCACCGGAATAGCCAATAAACTTAAAAATCCAATAAAAATTGATGAATTGGAAGGCTCAATCAAAATGGCTAAAAAGCTTGCACCAAAAAACATCAAAGGCAAATCTGAGAAACTAACCCATTTTCTACCTGAACCATCAAAATTAAGAACAGAGTTACAAGAAGTATTTGGCGTTAGATTACAAAATTTTGAAATAATGCTACTTTTAATGCCTAATTTTTCCTGTACTATAAAAACACTTACAATTAATCCTAAAAGCGATGTTATTAAAAATATGCTGCTGAATAAATTATATGCATTGTAAAAAAATGACAACCCAACCAAAAGAAATAACGGAACATAATATTTCAAAGTTTTGTACTCGTCTCTGAAACTTTCTCTTCCCACTACATTATTTGGCTCTATGGCCACAATAACTCCATTCCAATCTAACAGAAAATTATCGTAGGATATTTTCTGACTTCCTTTTTTAATTGTATTGATACGAACAAACTCTTTTGCTCTTTCAACCAAAATAAGTTCCTCTTTAAAATAGGCCAGAAAATTAGACGGTAAATTTTCTATTTGTTCTTTCGAAACTCTTACGGCAGCATTCTCCACAGACAACAAATCCAACGAATCTGTTATCGCAAACAAGCTTGGATAATTTGGATGAGAAAGAAACAAATCTTTGAACTCATTTTTCACCTCCGAGTACTTGTTTATTAGAAGAAATTTCTGAACCAGTTTTAACATCTTTTTGTGCCGTTTAATTCATAACTACGATGCAAATATTGCGGTTTTTATTGAGAAAAAATGCCTATGTATATACTTTTTATTAATTATAGCACATACAATTTATAAATTATACCAGTCTGAATACATTGGTCAACTATTTGAAATACAGCATTTTAAACCAAATTACATCTTCGAAAAATCTCAAAAAGCCCATTCTCGATTAAGGGTTTTGCTTTTTGTCTAGTTTTGAAAAAGATAATCCATAACACATTAAAACATGACAAAAAAAAACACAACAATCGAAGATTTTCAAGTAGAAAAATTACCTAAAAATCAACAAAAAAAAGTACTTGGAGGATGTCCTCTGGAGGAAGACAAAGACCCAATTCGGGGTGGTGGAAATACCGGTGGGAACGGATAAAAAAATCCTAAAAATATAATTATTGTGAATTCTAAATACTCAAATCATGAAAACTAAAATAGTAAAATTCGAAGATTTTGAAGCAGAAAAATTATCCAAAAAACAACAAAAAATGGTTCACGGCGGAGATGCGCCGATAGATGGAAAAGACCCGATAAGAGGCGGTGGAAATACCGGAGGAAATGGATAAAATTTAATATAAAATATTGATACTTAAAATATAAATCATAATTTACAACATCATGAAAACTAAAAAATTAAAATTCGAAGATTTTAGAACAGAGAAATTGTCTAAAAAAGAGCAAAAAACAGTTCGTGGCGGAGATGGCCCGGGTGACGGAAAAGATCCGATAAGAGGTGGTGGAAATACTGGAGGAAACGGATAAAAGCTATAAAAACTTAACTCAAACAAACCAATAATTTAGAAAACCATGAAAATTAGAACATTTAACTTTGAAGACTTTGGAACAGAAAAATTACCTGTAAATCAACAAAAAACGGTCCGAGGCGGAGATGACTGGGTAGATGGAAAAGACCCGATAAGAGGCACAGGACATACTGGCGGTACAGGTGGTAACGGGTAGCTCCCTAAAACTGTATTGTTAAATACAATTTCTTCATTAAATATTATTCGCAAACTGAGCTGGAGATACTCCAGTTCTTTTGCGAAATGATTTGGCAAAAGAGACTGCATTCTTAAATCCTACACTTTCTGCAATAGCCTGAGTAGAGTACTTTCGATACATGTGATTTGTAATCATTTGATTAATTACATAATTAATTTTAAGTTCATTAGAATACTCTCCAAAAGATTTACCAAATCGTTTGTTTACTATATAGGACAAATAAGTGGTATTTGTTTTTATTTTTTTGGCCACATAAGACAATGTAAAATCTGCATTTAGATATTCCAGCTTGTTTTCTAAGGCCAGAAGTTTTTCGACAATTTTATTCTCTTTATCCTCATCGATACTCAGATTAACATTTTCCTTCTTAGTAAGCGGATCCTCTTCCTGTTCAAGCAATACTGTCTGCGTTTCGAGCTTCTCTTTTTTCTCCAGATTGGCTTTAAATTCTTCAATAAGTGCATTCATTTTCTTATGCGCCTTATTCTTATCCCTTATATTTTTTACAAGCAAAAAGACAATTCCAACTACAAGTAAAACATAAAATACCTTTAATGCTTTGTTGAAGAAAACTTCAAATTCATACTTTTTCTGAATGGTGACCATCTCCTCACTCAAATCTCCAACGCCCAATTTATAATTCACTTCTAAGGCTTCATTATTTAGTTTGGCCTCTGTTTTTTCATAATTGTCCAGATAGATTTTTGAATATTTAAAGGCCAATTCCGGTTCCTTATATATATTGTAGATTTTTGCCTGATAATAATTTGACTTTAAAAAGCTTTCATCTTTTGAATTGTCTATCAAACAGACCGAATCTACTTTTTTGAAAAAGACCAATGCTTTATCATATTTTTTCACTTCATAATATAAATTACCTAAATTGTAATTGGCTACTTTAAATTCTGATTTGAAATTATTCTGTTTAGAAAAGAATATAATATCGTAGTATGTCTTTTCAGCATTCTTAAAATCATTCTTCATGTAATAAACATTCCCCAGACTTATCTTCGCATTAATATTATTAATTGGAAAATCATGAGAAAAAGAAACTGTTTTTTTGTAGAAGTATGCCGCAGAATCCAACAAAGATAGCTGTGTACGATTTTTCATATACCAGCCTTCATAAGATCCTGCCAAATGGATATTATTATTACTCTTTATAATATTGTATTGTTCTTTGGAATAATAACTTTGATTTTTGTCTATAAAATCATTAAGATGTCTCAAATTTTTTATAGCCAACTGGTAATTACCAACTTCTTCATTAATAATAGCAATATTACTTTTAAACTTTACAATCTGAATGATATCGCCTAATTGTATCGAAAGTTTTATCCCCGTCTGATAGTTTTCAAGAGCTTCACCAAAATTTCCTCTTTTCCATTCAATCAAACCACCATAATTATAGAGATACGATTTAAGCTGTGTTTTATCTCTTGACTCCGGCATTTTATTCAAATAATTAAATGCCAGTATGTATTTTTCTTTTGATTTTGCCGTTTCTGATTTTAATTGATATAAATAGGCCAATGCACCATTTGCGAAAGCCAAATGTTTGTCATTATTGGATTTGAGCATCTCAGAGGCATACGTAATAGCCAGGTCTCTATCTGTATTCCCGCTTATCCGTATTTTATCCTGCAAGAGTAAATATTCCTGTTCCGTTAATTCTTTCTTTTGCTGAGCAAAAGTGACATTTAGAACAAAAAGAAGTAAAAAAGAGATGATCAGCCTCATTTAAATTATATTTGAAACTCAAAATTAGTTTATAAATAACCAATAAACTAGTATTAGTTTCTCTTATTCTTATTTTTTTTTATTCAATGATATAGAAATATAACAAATTAACTGTATTTTGTTATATTTATATTACGTAAATTTGTTTTGTAAAACTAACTAAAAATGAAACCAGACTTATTTCAGGCCCCGGATTATTACAATCTTGACGATTTATTGACAGACGAACACAAATTGGTTCGCGACTCAGCACGAGCATGGGTAAAAAGAGAAGTTTCTCCTATTATAGAAGAATACGCTCAAAAAGCAGAATTTCCTAAACAGATTATCAAAGGTCTTGGAGAAATTGGTGGTTTTGGTCCGTACATTCCGGTAGAATATGGCGGAGCAGGATTAGACCAGATTTCTTATGGGTTGATTATGCAAGAAATCGAACGCGGTGATTCCGGTGTACGATCGACTTCTTCGGTACAATCCTCTTTGGTTATGTATCCAATCTGGAAATATGGTAACGAAGAGCAAAGAGTAAAATACCTTCCAAAATTGGCTACCGGTGAATTTATTGGCTGCTTCGGTTTAACAGAACCGGATCATGGTTCGGATCCAGGAAGTATGATTACCAATTTTAAAGATATGGGAGATCATTATCTTTTGAACGGTGCCAAAATGTGGATTTCAAACGCCCCTTTTGCAGATATTGCTGTAGTTTGGGCTAAAAATGAAGAAGGAAGAATTCACGGTTTAATCGTAGAACGTGGTATGCAAGGTTTTTCTACTCCTGAAACTCATAATAAATGGTCACTTCGTGCATCATCAACAGGTGAATTAATTTTTGATAACGTAAAAGTTCCAAAAGAAAATCTTTTACCAAATAAATCAGGTCTAGGCGCACCTCTTGGATGTTTAGATTCTGCCCGATACGGAATTGCCTGGGGAGCTATCGGAGCTGCGATGGATTGTTACGATACGGCTTTGCGTTATGCAAAAGAAAGAATTCAGTTTGGAAAACCAATTGCAGGAACACAATTACAGCAAAAGAAATTAGCCGAAATGATTACCGAAATCACGAAAGCGCAATTATTGACCTGGCGTTTGGGTGTTTTGAGAAATGAAGGAAAGGCAACAACCTCTCAGATTTCGATGGCAAAAAGAAACAATGTAGACATGGCAATTCATATTGCACGTGAGGCCAGACAAATGTTAGGCGGAATGGGAATCACGGGCGAATATTCAATTATGCGTCATATGATGAACCTGGAAAGCGTTATTACTTACGAAGGAACACATGACATTCATTTACTTATTACAGGTATGGATGTAACTGGAATTCCAGCATTTAAATCGTAAATAACTATTAAAATATACACAAAATCAATATTAAAAGCTTCTTCTTACCAAGAAGCTTTTTATCTTTGTACCAAAATTTAGAACAATGAATATTGAAACTATAAACAATAGCATTCAACCCCAAAAAGACAAATTATTACAACATTCTTTATACAATAAAATTCAAAATATCGATGATTTGCATAGTTTTCTTGAAAACCATGTTTTTGCGGTTTGGGATTTTATGTCATTGCTAAAAGCACTACAAACAAAACTTACCTGTACGACAACACCTTGGTTTGCAACAAAAAATCCGGAAACGAGATATTTAATCAACGAAATTGTTCTGGCGGAAGAAACCGATTTAACGCTTGACGGAAGAAGACAAAGCCATTACGAAATGTATCTGGAAGCCATGGAAGACTGTGGAGCTGATACAAGCGGAATAAATACCTTTTTAGCTGACGTAAATTCACTTCATAACATCTTTGTCAGTATCAAACAAAGTGCTTTACCTATTGATGTAAAAGCCTTTCTTGATTTTACCTTCAGAGTTATTGAACAAGGAAAACCGCATGAAATTGCTGCTGCCTTTACCTTTGGAAGAGAAGATTTAATTCCGAGTATGTTTACCGAAATTCTAAAAAATTTCCAAAAGAACTTACCGGAAGTCAATTTAAATAAACTGCTTTATTATTTTGAAAGACATATCGAACTTGATGCTGATGAACATGGACCAATGGCCATGCAAATGATCACAGATTTATGTGGTGATGACGCACAGAAGTGGAAAGATGTTGAAGAAATTTCTATTTTGGCATTAGAAAAAAGAATCGGTCTTTGGAATGCTATTGAAGAAGAAATCATAATGAAAGCAGAAATGGTGTAAAAACCAAAACCACCTATTTAACGTAACTATTTGTTTAGAATGATCTTAATTGAGATAAATCATGACAACAATGTTCAAACAAATAGTTATCGTTTTACTTTCTATTTTCCTGATGAGCTGCACTTCTGATGAGACATTATCAGAAACGGGCACTACCCACCCAATACCAATTGCAAGTTCAATACGGTACTTAGCCCTAGGAGACAGTTATACAATTGGCCAAAGTGTCTGTGAAACCTGCAGGTATCCCGAACAGCTTAAAACAAGCCTCAAAGCAATTTATCCGCAAACCAGCTTTTCATTAAAAATAATTGCTACGACCGGATGGACAACTTCTAATCTAATTTCGGCAATAAACACAGAGAATCCCGAATCAAATTATGATCTGGTAACTTTACTAATTGGTGTTAACAATCAATACCAGGGAAGAAATTTTTCGATCTATGAAAAAGATTTTCCAGAATTAATCAGCAAGGCAATCACTTTGGCCAAAGGCAATAAAAAAAATGTGATTGTTCTTTCGATTCCGGATTATGCTTACACTCCTTTTGGTCAAAGATTAATGGGAGACCAAAGCGAAAAAATAAGTCTGGAAATAAACCAATACAATAATTTTGCGGAGAATTATTGCAAAAACAACGATATTGTATTTGTTTCAGTAACAGATATTACAAGACAAGGACTAGACAACCCCGCTTTAGTCGCCTCAGACGGCCTACATCCATCGGAGAGCGCTTATAAATTATTCGTTGACAGAATGTTACCTAAAGCAATAATAACGCTTCAGAAGTGAGATTTCAGCAAAATACCATCTAAATGACAAACAGTACAATAGAATAACTCTGTATATCAGTTATTTTGCTCCCTGCTAAGTCTTTAGACGTTTTTTTCACAGCAATAAACTAATCACAAAATATGAAATTGCACCAAGCGCAAACCACAAAAGTCTTGAAACTCTATTGTCACGTATAATTTCCATTTTATCCTGATCACTCATAACATAAATTTATTCTGTAAAATTAAAATCCCCAAAGAAACAGATGATCCGTAAAAGACATTAAAATAACTGATTAAGACAAATATTACCTTTAAAAAAAATATCTATATTTAACATCTACGGTAAAAATAAAATCTCAAAAAATAAGCTTAATTTTACCTCTTACTACTAAAAGGACAAGTTGAAACTACTTTATACTATGCAAGTTTTACCTTCAAAAGAATTATCAACCTATATAAAACATTACCTTTTTTTAGAAAATAAAGGTGATATCACTCAGAAACTTCGCTTTTTCTCTGATGGTAATACCGGTATGGTCTTCTCTCTAAAAAGCAGACTTATATCCGGATTAAGTAACTATGAAGCACAAAATCATCTCCCTGCTTCGTTCTTATATGGACAACTAAATAATTTTAAAGATGTCTATTCCGGTAGTGAAATGTTGATTATAATTGTCGTTTTTCAACCTAATGGCATAAACCAGCTGTTAGGAGTTGACAGTGGTGAGTTTCGAGATGCCATCGTCACTATTGATACTATCTTTGGTCAAATAGGTACAGAGCTTGAAGAAAAATTAGCGGAACAACTAACAATTCCAGATCGTCTACAGCTCTTGAATCGGTTTTTCAAAACAATTCAGGAGAAAAAACCAAAGACAAACCAAGTGATAACAGAAGCTTCCTTAGATTTTATCATCAAAAACAAAGGACAGTTTTCTCTAAACCAATTAGTAGCTTACACCGGTTATACGGAAAGACATATTGAAAGAAAATTCACGGAAGGTGTGGGGCTAAATCCTAAAAAATTTGGCAATATTATAAAACTGCATCATTTTCTAAAACTTCTTAAAAACAAACCCGAGAATACCTCGCTTACATCAATCTCTTATGAAACGGGATTTTCTGATCAATCACACCTCATAAAAGCGTTTAAAAAGCACACAGGAATGACACCAAAAGAATATCTACGCAACACCGGAAAACTGACCAACAATTTTATCGAAACTTTTCCAAAAAACATTCTTTAAACCCAAATTCGATTGTTGAATAGTGCTATTGAACCAGAAAAAAATCCTTTAAATCAGTGAAATCTGTGGCCACTTTTTTGCCATAGATTTAAAGGATTAAATGGATTGCTTTGAACTCCATTATTGAATCGTACTTGTTGAATCAAAAAAATCCTTTCAATCAGTGCAATCTGTGGCTACTTTTTTTTCCACAGATTTAAAGAATTAAATGGATTGTTTCTTAGTTAAAAAAATAACAATTCGTGAAAATCTGCGCAATTAGTGGCCAGTTTTAAATGTCGGTTTTATACAATTTCTAAATTACCTCTACTCCTACTTTTGGTCTATTCTTAATAGTCCATCAAATGAAAAATTTAAAAATAGCTACTGCTCAGTTTGAAAATAAAAGCGGTGACAAAAATTACAACTTATCCGTAATTGAAGAACTTTCGCAAAAAGCTTCCGAAGAAGGCTGTGATGCCATTGCCTTTCATGAATGCTCCATAACCGGTTATACTTTTGCCAGACATTTATCGAAAGAACAAATGCTGGATATTGCAGAAATTATCCCAACTGGGGAAAGCATTCTAAAACTTATCGAAATAGCCAAAACTCACGATATTATAATCCTTGCGGGACTTTTTGAGAAAGACCAAAATGATAATTTATTCAAAGCTTATGTTTGCGTTGATAAAAATGGTTTAGTTGCCAAATACCGCAAACTGCATCCTTTTATAAACCCGTATCTCACTCCCGGAGACCAATATTGCATTTTCGAAATCAAGGGATGGAAGTGCGGCATCTTAATTTGTTATGACAATAACATTATCGAAAATGTACGCGCAACAGCACTACTGGGAGCTCAGATTATTTTTATGCCACATGTGACCATGTGCACTCCTTCTACAAGGCCCGGAGCAGGTTTTGTCGCACCAGAACTTTGGAAAAACCGCGAAATCGACCCAACTTCTTTACGAATAGAATTTGATGGAATGAAAGGTCGTGACTGGTTAATGAAATGGCTACCGGCAAGAGCCTATGACAATGCTATATATGCTGTTTTCTCAAATCCCATTGGCATGGATGATGATCAGTTGAAAAATGGCTGTTCGATGATCATTGATCCTTTCGGTGATATCATTGCCGAATGTCGCTCTTTTGAAAATTCTTTTACAACCGCACTACTTACTCCTGAAAAATGTCTTCAGGCAGGAGGAAATCGATACATAAAAGCCCGAAGACCCGATTTATATCGAGCTATCATTGGTCAGGATCATCAATCGGAACAAAATGTAGTGTGGCTTACTGCAGAAATTAAAAAAAGTTAAAATCAAAAATTTTAAAACCTTTCCCTTCTCAAAATTTTATCTTTGGTATAGATCAATTTACCGCATAAATACAATAAATGGAATTTCTTAATACAACGCACAAAGATATCGATACCGTTTTCGATATCTATAATCAGGCTACATCTTATCAAAAAACAGTTAACATAAAGAGTTGGAGAGGCTTTGAAAAATCACTGATAGAAACCGAAATCAAAGAGGGGCGACATTTTATAATCAAAGAAGAGAGTGAAATTGCCTGTACATTTGTTTTAACTTTTAATGACTTAATCATCTGGAAAGAAGCCGCTGCAGATCCTGCAGTATATATACATCGTATTGCTACGAATCCAAAATTCCGAGGACGTTCTTATGTCAAAAAGATCATAGAATGGGTCAAAATATATGCTGCTCAAAATGACAAAACCTATATCAGACTTGACACCCACAGCGGAAATGAAAGAATAAATAAATATTACACCAGTTGCGGTTTTAATTATAAAGGAATCAGTACGATCGAATGGACATCGGAATTACCGGAACATTATAAAGAAGGTTCTTTTAGTTTATTTGAGATTAAACTTTAATAATTCGGTTTTACAGAATAGTAAAAAAACCCTTGTAGAATATTTTTACAAGGGTTTTTAGTATAATTTTCAAATCCTATTTGAACTTATTGTTTGTAATCTCCAATTTTATAAAACAAATTCGATACTCTATTACCCCTTATTCGATTTCCATATAAATCCATCCAGAATGTAGTGCGTAAACTGCGGGACACTCAATAAAGGTACTGCCAAAAATTCCCATCCTGAAAAACTAGTTGCTTCAAAAGAGATATTTTCATTCCACACAAAAACTTCCCAAAGAAATTCTTCTGCAAAAGCTATACACACTAAAATTAAGGCATAGCAAAAAATACCTTTGTACTTTTTTAAATACCGCAACATTCCCAACTCAACAGCTGTTTTATTCTCTATTTCTCTAAAATAAACCAGCGCCATGTAAGGGATGCCGTGAGAAATAACATTCAACAATGTAAAAATTAAGTCATTATTAAAATACACAATCCCAAAATACCAAGAAAGCGCAGTCCCTAAAATAATGCTGTTTTTAGGTATATTAAAGAAGCTGTTTCTTAATGATTTGTACAAAGTATAAATCAGATATACCATTAAAATCGTAAGGTAGATCCAAAATGCAATTGTCAAAACCTGTTGATTATGAAAATGGAAAAATTCATTCTCCACAAACCAATTAAATTTTCTTGGGGACGACAAAAACCAATACAACATTGGGTATCCGGTTGACGCATAAATGGCCAGATTGTCTATACAAACCGACATTTTTGTTTTGTTCTCATTTCGGGCATACAGTCGCATAAAACCATATTGCTGTCTGACAAAATGATAAACAGCAACATAAGCCAGAAAAGACCAAAATACAATTGCACCAAAAGCATACAAAACAAAACCTATAAAGAAACAGATTAGAGGTAAAATTGTCAGGAGTTTTTTCCTCTTTTCAAACTCATTTTTCACAAAATAGGTTTTAAATAAAGTCGCATAAACATGTGCAACATCTATAAAAACAATTAAAAAAAGCCAAGTATAAAATGAATATTGCTCCTCGATCTTGCTTATAAAATCCTGAAACAGGAAAATGACAGCCAGCACAAAAAAGGATGGACCAATTATAAAAAAGAAATCTGTTTTAGATTTATGAATCCAGGGTTGTCTCATCTAGAATCTGATTTACAACATTAACCCCCTGATGGAAGGCTTCTTCAAAAATAGAAATCCCCGATAAATCAGTGTGCGCAAAATACACTCGATTTTCAATACTTTTTGATGCTTGTTTTTTAGCTTCTCCAAAGATAAAACCCGGAACCGGACTAATCATTCCGTGGCCTAACACAAAAACATTCATTTCTTCGGTTACACTTTCGATATCCGGATGCGCCATCTTTAAATCGTCAAAAACCATTTGTTTCCAATAGTCCGTTTTCTTTTTATGAATTTCTTTTCTGGTCTTTTTGAGATCAGGGCCCGAAAAACTGTAATAATACGTAATCACTTTTTTAGATTGTACCTGATTTAAAGACTGATGCTGATCGTATACATATCCCAAGCCTTTTGCTCCATAAATGACATTATCCCAAGACAACGGAAAACTAAAATTATCTCCCAAATCCGAAACAACAAGAGTTGCCAAAAGCCAGGGCGCATAATGAAACTCTTTTGCATACTGCTTTCTCTCTTTTAGAATATATTGATTTACAAATTGAGGTGTTGCCATAATGACTTTATCGGCAACAATAGCAACAGTCGTTTTTTTATGGTCATCAAATGTTTTCGCAATTACTTTATTATTCTCGATTTTGAGTTCGTAAACCAAATGATTTTTAAGTGCTTTGTCTTTTGAATATCTCTTTAAATGACTTGTTAATCTGGCATTTCCTTCAGGCCATGTTAAAACACTTTCTATTTTATCTGATGTAACATCCTGCTTTCTTCCGGCAAAATAATGAATTCCTGCCCAAGCAGAAACATATTCGATTCCCAAACCAAAATCGTCTTTGCAACAATAGTCGATATAATTGAATAAAGGTTCCGATGTGAAATTGTTTTTCACAAACCATTCTTTCATCGTTATTTTGTCTAAACTTCTCGAATTTTCATCAGTAGAAGAAAGATAAAGCGGAATATCAAACAGGTATTTTCCATCTTGTCCTTTTCCGGCTCTAAAAGTATCCATTAGCTTAAAAAAGGCTACTAATTCTTCCTCTTCTGCCTTAGAATTTCCTTCTTTCGGAACTACACCTTCCTGCCAACTGTTTTTATAAAACAATCTTTCGTCGGGCGCAAAAGTGAGCTGCAATTCATCAAAAACAGGAAAGCCTTTTGTATCATAACTCAGGATTATTTTTTCTTCTTCCAAAAAATTCAATAATTCTTTATCCTGAAAATTAGGCAAAGGCAGATAATGAGCCCCAAGAGGATACTTGGAATATTGGTTTTCTCCGTTTGAAGAATTTCCTCCTAGATGTCCTTCCATCTCCACCAACACAAAATCGGAAATACCTCTTTTTGTTAGTTGACGTGCAGCGCTTAAGCCCGAAATTCCACCTCCAACAATAAGATAGGAAGTTTGTATCTGAGAAACAGGTTCCGGAAAATCTTTGATCCATAAGCGGTGTCCCAAAAGATGTTTTGTACCTGACAAACGAATCATTAAAACAGCTATTTTATCGGTACAAAACTGCAAAAACGGAACAAGAAGCAATGAGGCCGTAATTCCTTTTACAAAGCTTCTTCTGGAACTACTGTAACTTTCCCCATTCTTCATCAAAATAGCGTACTAAAATTTGGTTGTCTAAACGATTAATCTCTATTTCATTTGAAATCATATCTCCGGTAAAATAATTGAATCGATCAAACTGATAATTGTAAAATTTCAATCCGGACACTTTTCTGTTCACCGTATTAAAAGTGGTATTAAAACCATTTATGGCAATGGTGAATCCCCATTCTCCAAAAGAAGGTACATAAGCATGATAGGCATCGACCTGAGGGAAAACAGCCATCACCGTTTTATTGATACACCAAAAAGATTTTGGGGCAAAATAAGGCGACGTTGTTTGTACCACGACTGCTGCATCTGGCTGAATAATATTTTGAATTGTTTGATAAAAATTTAAAGAATACAATTTCCCTAAACTGTAATTTGAAGGGTCCGGAAAATCGATAATTACGACATCATATTTTACTTTACAACTTTTTGCCCAAATATAGGCATCGGTATTGATTACGGTAACTTTTGAGTTGTTTAATGAATTTTGATTAAAATCGGTCAAAACTTTATTGGTTTTAAACAACTTCGTCATCCCCTGATCTAAATCGACCAGAGTAATTGCTTTTACATCCTTATATTTTAAAATTTCCCTTACCGCCAAACCGTCTCCTCCGCCCAAAACCAAGACGCGATCGATTTTTTTAGCAATCGACATTACGGGATGCACCAATGCTTCGTGATAACGGTATTCATCGGCAGAACTAAACTGTAGATTGTTGTTAAGATAAAGCCTGTAATCACTTTTATTGTGCGTTAAAACAATGCGCTGATAGGGTGTTGAATTGGTATAAATTATATTTTCTCCGTATAACTTTCCTTCAGAATAAGACAAAATAGATTCTGAAAATATAAAAACTGTCAACAATAATAGAAATGAAAAAATAGCTTTTGCTTTTAAAAAATAGCTTCTTTTTAATTCTGATTTCAGAATAAAACATAGTACAATAGCAATACTGATATTAATCATTCCAAAGAACAATGAAGTCCCCATGATACCTAACTTCGGGACTAAAATCAAAGGAAAAAGTATGGATGCTAATAACGCTCCAATATAATCGAAAGTAAATACATTTGACACCAGATCTTTAAACTCGACTTTGTCTTTTAATATGTTCATCAGTAACGGAATTTCCAGTCCAACCAAAAAACCGGTTACAAAAACAAGCAGGTATAAAATGAATTGAAAGGAAGCTACACTTTCAAACAATAAAAACAAGACAACAGAGCTCAGTCCTCCAATTAATCCAACGAGTATTTCGATTTCAACGAAAGTATTCAGCAGATTTTTATTGAAAAACTTAGAAAAAAAGGAGCCTATACCCATAGAAAACAGGTATACTCCAATGATAAATGAAAATTGCTTTACAGAATCGCCCAACAAATAACTCGCAAGAGTTCCTGCTACAAGTTCATAAACGAGTCCACAGGTTGCGATTATGAAAACCGCAAAGAGAAGCAAAAATTCAAACTTAATAAACTTTTTACCCATGAATTGCTGCACTAATAATCATTGAGATTCCAATGATAAATGAGGCTAGCACAATGGCAACGGCAACATTGTTTTTCTCTACTACTTCTTTCCATGTATTCTCCGGAGTAATTTTCTCGATTATAAAATAAGCGACCAACAAAATAATAATTCCTAACAAAGAGAAAAGAATCGAATTGACAATGGGTTGATAATGTATTAAATCCATAGTTTAAAGATTTATTTATGATAAAAACGATTTACTGAACTTCTATTTCCTGATGAGCTGTAACTTTCTGTTGTTTCGCAATCACAAATTCGGTTTCCCGAATAAGCAAAATACAAATAAACACCAAAACTAAACAGCCCTATTACTAGTGCCGCTACATTACTCTTTATAAAATCAAATATATTTTTCATACTTTTTATTCGCTATAAGGAGAATAATTACTGTCGGACCATCTTCTTTTCTCATAATTTAGCCTGGCATACCATATGATCGCCAGAACCACTACCATAAAGATAATAACCAACCAAACATTTCGACTTGAAGGTTCGTTCCAGACTACCTTAATTCTCATCACATTATTACGAACATCTTCCGGGGCTTTCTGAGGTGTAATCAAAAGATGGTATTTTCCTTCTTTTACCCCGCAAATATTAAATTCTTCAGACTGATTTCCCTCTGTCCAACTTGTTCCATCTTCGTAGCCCGAATAATACTCAATGTCTTTATTGGCGTGAATTTCTTCATTGGTTCTTTCGTTAACCAAAGCGACATCCACATTGGCCCACGAATTATCAACCTCTGTTGCCACTAAAATAGACAACGGCGCCGAACCTCCTTTTAACTCAAACGAGTCACTTATGAGCTCTTTATTATTGTACTGATCAAAAGTTATTTCCTTGTCAAACACCTGTTGCTTCGCCTGATCTTTATAAATATACCAGTTCGAAGAAATAATCAATAAAGCAAAAAAACAAAATATTATGGCTGTATTATTCAGATTAAAGTAAAAAGGCTGCGTAACACTTACACCCGTTTGGTATCTTAATATACCATTAGGAAATCCTTTTGCGATTTCATTTTTACTGATATACTCTCCTAAATAAGTAGTTTCAACATTACTCATCTTTTCAATAGAAATCATAAAAGGAGGTCTAATATACTCCACCATGTGAATCCAGGTATTGGGCAACGAAAAATCGAAAAACCCCTCTGCTTTTTCTATTGCAACATCACAATATTCATATAAATTAAATTTATCCTCTTTATAATCTAATGACCGAGGATGTCCCTTAACATCATATTTATCTTCAATTTCTTTTAAAAATATCCAATGGCCATCTACTTCAGAAAGATAGACGAACTCATTTTTTGCGCTTGTCAGGATGTACTCCCTCCACAAATGAGCCCTACCTACTTTTTTTACCATCATACCTGTAATGGTATATTCAACTCCTTTTAAAGATCCTTTGTTTCCAATAGTAAAGGCAAAATCATTATTACCTCCCTTAAGTTTTGATTTTCGTTTGAACGCTCCGCCTTCGTCTTTTTCATAAACGCTATGACACTTTGGACAAACAAAATTAATCACCTCAAAACCAACCTCTAATTCGGTGACAGTATTGCAATCGTAACAAGGAACTTTCATATACTAACGGTTAATTTCAAAATCTTTTATAATTGTTCCTTCAAAATAAGCAACATAATCTGCCATCACATCTTTTACCTTCTGTGAATTGTCCTGAAGATAATTACACAAATAAACATCAAGTGTTAACTGATTGTATTCCGGCCAGGTATGTATACAAATATGAGATTCTTTTAAACAGAATGAAATCGTAAAACTGTCGTTTTCAAAATCATGAACAACAACACCCACTTTTTCCAGAAAATATTTCTCCAAAATCAAATTGGTAACATCAACAAAACCCTTACTATCGGTTAGTTTATGAGTTTCATCAACATGTAGCGTAACCAGTTTATGCAATCCTGGTGAGTAAGGAGGTAAATCCATTAAAGTTATTTAGGTACAAAAGTGGGCAAATATATACTATTTTATTTAATAATATTAACATAAAATAAGATTCAAAATCATTACTCACCAGTTATTTTTGAGTATCATTTCGGTTATTACATGAAACCCCAAAGTACTAAGCGCTTAATTCCTTTTGAATCCTATTTCTCTAACCTACATATAACTTTGCTCCATTTTATTTCACATTAAAAGTTTGCGGAATTCTATTATGCTCACTTTCTTTATCAAAAACTACAGAAATAATTTCCCATCTATTATTCGAATAAAAAAGCTGAATACTATTTATGCCACGTCTTACAACAGCTCCGTTTTTTTCTAATCGGGTTTCATAGGTACTCCAGACGTTTGCAATGGCACCAAACACGTTTACTTCCCTGTTAATTTCCGTTTCATAAAATGCAGTTTTCAGCACCATATCATCTGTTTCTTTATGAAACTCTTCCACAGACAAAGCTACTTGTTTCAATTCCCCTTTTTCATTTGATAAATAAGAATAAATAGCCTTGGGGTTGTGAAGAGATGAATCTCTTTCCCATTGTCTCTTTTCCCCTGCTTCACCTGACACTACTTCGTAGAAAGCTTTTACCAAACCATCTATTGTTAAAACATCGTCCTTTAAAGGAAATGTTTTTGTTTTCTGTGCATTAACATTTTGCATCACCATAATTAATACTGCTAATTTTAAAATTGTTCTTTTCATTTTTTTATGATTTGAGAACAAATTAACACGCTTAGATGATGTCAAAAAAAATATTTATTTCCTTGAACGGATTATTTATGTGACTGGTATTAAATTTTATTTGAATGTTAAAGCATAAACGTATTAATCCTCGAACTTAGACATTCCCGATAACTTTTCGCAACAGAAATTCTAATTCCATTTACCAGTAAATGATTATCCTCAAAAGAATCGATGTTAGTCAAGTTTACGATATAAGAATTATGAACTCTCATGAATTCGTCCGGCAAATTGTCAATTAATTCCTTTAATGATTTATAATAAATATGTCTTTTGTTTTCAACCGTCAATATTTCAACATAATTACCTAAGCCTTTTATGACCGTTATTTCATCAAAGCAAATCTTAATCAGTTTTTTATCTGTTTTTATAAAAGCGAAAGTATTTGTCATTTCCACAATATTGTTAGCGTAAAATTCTATTAAATACCAAAGCTCCTCAAAATTGAAGCTCTAATTTTTAACCATTTTACTTTTTTTTCTAGATTGGTTCTTCTTTACTAAAAGTTAAGCGATACTTCTTAATTAACGAAGATAGATTTTTTCGAAGCAAACAACACTATTTTAAGAGGAGGAAGAGTTTTTATACGAACCGTTTATTTATAAATAATACCCGATCCCCAAGGATTACACAGAGCTGCACAAAGCAAACACAGAGATTCACAAAAATTTAGATTAAACTCTGTGTCTCTCTGTGTCTTCTTTGCGAATCTCTGCGGAATTTAAAAAACGTTATAAAACAAAAAACCCCGTTCGTTAGAACAGGGTTTTCAAAAGAAAGGCGACGACATACTCTCCCACATAACTGCAGTACCATCTGCGCAGGCGGGCTTAACTTCTCTGTTCGGG
>NZ_JAALLN010000059.1 GCF_011751075.1 Flavobacterium poyangense | reverse complement strand
TATTTCGGTAACAAAATTTAATTTTAATAAATTTTGTTACGATGAGAAATAATAGTCAGGATTCCACTTTAGAGCGAAACTATTTAGAAAAATATCGATTTTTAATAAAAGAATACGAACAGGTAAAAAATAAGACTCATCCTTTACATAAGAAAGCGATGGACTTTTATACCGCAAATGACACTTGCCGAAAGAGTTTTTTAAAGTACTATAATCGCTATAAACAAAGTGGGAAATCTATAGATTTACTACCTCAAAAGCGAGGTCCACGCTACAAGACTAGACGTCCCTTGCCTTTTATCGAAAAAAAAGTAATTGAATTACGAGAAAAAGGAAACAATAAATATGAAATTGTTAGTATCTTAAAGCCTAAATTAGGGAAGAATACACCATCATATTCGGGAGTCTATAATATTTTAAAACGCAACAAAATAAACAGATTAACTCCGAAGATTAAAAAGAATCATCAAAAAATAATCAAGGAAAGAATGGGACAACTTGGTCATATTGATTGCCATTATTTAAGCAAAAGTATAATTAAAGGAGAAAATAAAAAGCTCTATTTAGTATGTATAATTGATGATTACAGCCGAATTGCCTGGGCTGAATTAGTTCCTGATATCACTAGTTTAACAGTTATGTTTGCAGCGTTAAAATGCTTAAACATCCTAAGTGATCATTATGAAATAAAATTTGAAGAGATATTATCTGATAATGGCCCTGAATTTGGACCCAAAACAAGTAAAGTAAAAAGTAATCATCCTTTTGAGAGAATGTTAATGGAATTAGGTATTGTTCACCGATACACAAAACCATACAGACCGCAAACTAATGGCAAAGTAGAACGCTTCTGGAGGACTCTAGAAGATGATTTATTAAGAGATACAGATTTTGATTCACAAGAAGAATTAAAAGAAGAACTATTACAATATTTATACTACTACAATCATGAAAGACCACATCAAGGTATTGATGGAAAGAAACCAATAGAAATGATAAATCTGTTACCGAAATAAGTAACCTTTACA
>NZ_JAALLN010000058.1 GCF_011751075.1 Flavobacterium poyangense | reverse complement strand
GTGTCATACATTCGGGAGCCTTCAATAAAAGGATTAGCGATAAACTTTTCTGCTGTAAGTTCAGGTTTGTTCAAATAACCACGGGCAACACCTGCTCCTGATACATACAGCTTTCCTGTAACTCCTATCGGGAGCAGTTGTAAGGCTTCGTCCAAAATGTACACCTGAGTATTGGAGATCGGTTTGCCGATTGGAATTGATCTGTATTGCTGATTTTCTATTAAATAACTTGTACTGTATGTGGTGTCTTCTGATGGACCGTATAAATTTCTAACTTCTGCTTTTTCGGTTTGAAGTTTTAAAACAATATCAACAGGCACTACTTCTCCTGCCATATTGATAAAGGATACGTTGCTTAAATCTATCCCCTCTTCTATTAATTTTCTAATAACTGAAGGAACTGTATTTAATAGTATTTTGTTCTCTTTATTGATATAGTTTTTGATGTCTAAGGCGTTTTTTAAAACCCTTATTTTTTTTCCAATTGATAAGGGATAAAAAATTTCATAGATAGATAAGTCAAAACAATAGGAAGTTACGGCATACATTATTTCAAATTTTGACAAATCAAATTCCAATTGAGACCAATTAATCAACTCAAAAGCATTCCTGTGTTCTACCATCACCCCTTTAGGATTACCTGTAGTGCCCGAGGTATAAATGACATAGGCTAAATCTTCAGAGGTATTGATTTTTTCTAAATTCTCTTTTGAATAGCGCTCCTGAACGGTTTTGAATCTCTTAAATGCTGCTTCATCTATAATAACTTTACTGGTACTGTCCTTTTCGATATAAGCTATTCTGTCTTCAGGATAATTGATGTCTATTGGCACATAGGCAGCTCCGGATTTCAATATTCCTAAAATAGCGACAATCATTTGCTCGTTTCTATCGAGCTTGAGTCCAACTAAATCGTTAGGTGTAATCGAATAGTTTTCTCTCAAATAATGGGCTACTTGATTGGCGCTTTCATTAAGCTCCTGATAGGTAAATTCCGTTTCTTCAAATACAACAGCAATCGTATTTGGAGTTC
>NZ_JAALLN010000057.1:256-1037 GCF_011751075.1 Flavobacterium poyangense | reverse complement strand
GTTCGGCATCACCCACCCGACCAGCCGCGGCAGCCTGCGCATCAGCGGGCCGGAACTGGGCGACCGGCTGATCATAGACCCCGCCTATCTGCAGACCGAGCGGGATCGCACCCTGTTCCGCCGGGCGCTCGCAGCGGCAAGAGAGATCGGCCACCATGACGAACTCGCCGGGTGGCGCGAGCGCGAACTTCTGCCCGGCCCCCTGAACAGTGCCGCCGACATCGACGATTTCATCGCGCAGGCGGTCATCACCCACCATCATCCCTGCGGTACCTGCCGGATGGGCAAGGACACCGATGCCGTCGTCGATGCGGACCTGCGGCTCAAGGCGCTCGACAATCTCTTCGTCGTCGACGCTTCGGTCATGCCCAGCCTCACGGCCGGGCCGATCCACGCCGCCGTGCTGGCGATCGCCGAGACTTTCGCGCGCAGGATCAACGCGGCTTGAACTATGGACGTTTCCTGCGCGAGGCCAGGTTCTCCCGCATCGTTTCCAGCCAGCCGGCGATCCGGCCGAACGCCTGGCCTCCCGCGCCAAGCAGTTCCGCCAGCTCTCCCTCCGCCTTCTCGCGCCAGGCAGATTCCTGATCCGGCAGCGGCGGCAGGATGTGCGCGAAATAGGTCTTGTCCAACAGACGGTGCAGCAGCCGCTCGCCCGGAAACGGCTCATTATTGTTGAGCGCCCGCGCGGCCTTGAGGAGCGTGCGGATGTCGTATTGGACCTGCCGGATTCCCGGGACGGAAAAGCCAACAAGAGATGCCTCAGGTTGACATTCTACCT
>NZ_JAALLN010000057.1:0-246 GCF_011751075.1 Flavobacterium poyangense | reverse complement strand
CACAAACCAAGGACGATGAAATTCTGCGCTGCGCGCGCGCCCTCATCATCCAGGGCGGCTACAACAGTTTCAGCTATGCCGACATCTCCAGCGTGGTCGGCATCCGCAATGCAAGCATCCACCACCATTTCCCCAGCAAATCGGACCTGGTCCGCGAGCTGGTTGCGCAGTACCGCGAGGAGGCTGCGGCTGGCCTTGCCGAACTGGAACGAAATGTCTCCGATCCGCTCGAACAGCTTCGCGCCT
>NZ_JAALLN010000056.1 GCF_011751075.1 Flavobacterium poyangense | reverse complement strand
CATTATTTTGCTTCTCAGACAGTATCAGGTTGTGAGTCGGCTGACAGATTTGAGGTAACTGCTACAGTAAATATCACCCCAGCGCCTATAGGCAATGCAACCCAAAATTTCTGTGCAGCTTCAACGGTTGGCGATCTAAGTGCCACTGGAAGTACGATCAACTGGTATTTGACATCAAGCGGAGGTAGTCCCTTGGCTACGAGTACCCCTTTGACAGATGGTACACATTATTTTGCTTCTCAGACAGTATCAGGTTGTGAGTCGGCTAACAGATTTGAGGTAACTGCTACAGTAAATATCACCCCAGCGCCTATAGGCAATGCAACCCAAAATTTCTGTGCAGCTTCAACGGTTGGCGATCTAAGTGCCACTGGAAGTACGATCAACTGGTATTTGGCATCAAGTGGAGGAAGTCCTTTGGCTACGAGTACCCCTTTGACAGATGGCGCGCATTATTTTGCTTCTCAGACAGTGTCAGGTTGTGAGTCGGCTGACAGATTTGAAGTAACTGCTACAGTAAATATCACCCCAGCGCCTATAGGCAATGCAACCCAAAATTTCTGTGCAGCTTCAACGGTTGGCGATCTAAGTGCCACTGGAAGTACGATCAACTGGTATTTGACATCAAGCGGAGGTAGTCCTTTGGCTACGAGTACCCCTTTGACAGACGGTACACATTATTTTGCTTCTCAGACAGTATCAGGTTGTGAGTCGGCTGACAGATTTGAGGTAACCGCTCATATCAATATCACTCCGGCTCCAACAGGAAGCAGCTCTCAAAGTTTTTGTTCGGCTTCAACGGTTGCCAGTTTAAGCGCCACTGGAAGTACGATCAACTGGTATTCGGCATCAAGTGGAGGAAGTCCTTTGGCTACGAGTACCCCTTTGACAGACGGTACGCATTATTTTGCTTCTCAGACAGTATCAGGCTGTGAGTCGGCTGACAGATTTGAGGTAACTGCTACAGTAAATATTACCCCAGCGCCTATAGGCAATGCAACCCAAAATTTCTGTGCAGCTTCAACGGTTGGCGATCTAAGTGCCACTGGAAG
>NZ_JAALLN010000055.1 GCF_011751075.1 Flavobacterium poyangense | reverse complement strand
ATCGAAGAGAAAAGAATGTATCTCTTTTAGAACAATTAAAACAGAATTGGCAGACTCTTATATATCCGAGAAATTCTGAACAGGAATTTTGGGACGGATATACAGGACAAAAAGTTTGTATATTTGATGACTGGAATCAACTCGTTGATTCTACAGCCAATCCGAGTATGGAACTTTTTGAACTCATAAGAGCCTCAAACGTTTTCCCCTATCCATTACATATGGCTCATTTAGAAGATAAGTCTAGCGTTAATTTTTCGTCTGATGTAATAATCTGTTCTTCAAATAACCAATTACCTAGAGTTGAAAGTCTAAACTTTCCTAAAGCGCTTATACGGCGCTTTACAAAGTTTGTAAAAGTGGAACGTAAGTCCGCCACTTCAGCTTTCGACTTTAGTAGTTATGTTATTACTCCGTATAACGAAGCAGGAGAAATGTCAGATTCTATTAGCGTAGAAAAATTCGTAGATAACGTAGTTAATGAATATATGCATAATAAATCTTTTGTTACTTCTATTAACAACTTCGTAGCAGGTAGTTTATTAGATTTTAATCCAGAGGATCTAGTTAATGGAAAACCACTTGAATCAGCCCCTCAAAGCAATGTTGATACAATGTCTGATATTAGTCAGTTTATGATTAATAGTGTAGAAAACAACAACACTACAGAATTGACATTGTGTCCAGAAAAACTTTTGTCATTGCAATGTGAAGGAGGATTGTGGAATAAAGAACAAAAGCCAGATCCAGATGCCACCACAATAGCAACTAGTACCACTTGGCGTGCGATGTACGACAAGGAGAATTCTGAGTTTATTGTAGATGCAGTACAAAATCTTAAGGACGGATATGTGATTCACAATGTTCGTAACAAGATGTCAGCATTTGTAAATCAATATTCATGGATCAATTGTAATACTACTTATATTTTAGGAGCGTTAGGATTGATCGCCGCGGGTTTATACCTTTATAGAACAATATACCCGCCTAGTACCAGTTCTGCCGAATCAGTAGATAAGTTAGATACTATTGTGCGAGCGCGTAAAAATGCTAGGA
>NZ_JAALLN010000054.1 GCF_011751075.1 Flavobacterium poyangense | reverse complement strand
AATCACGACAAGCGCTTCCTGCCGTTCGCAGAAGAGCTTAGCGTTGCCTCGCTGGCAAGTTCGCTGACCGAGCGACTGCTGCAACTCGATCTCAATCCTGAAATCGTCGCGATGCTCCGTGCCAAGGCCGATTGGTTCAATGGCCGGCAGGCAACGCAGGTTCAGGCGGTCGCGCCGGTGACGCGCACCCCGTATTTCTGCTCGGGCTGTCCGCACAACACATCAACTAAGGTGCCGGAAGGCAGCCGTGCGATGGCCGGTATCGGCTGTCACTTCATGGCGTTGTGGATGGACCGCAACACGGAGACCTTCACGCACATGGGCGGCGAGGGCGTGCCGTGGGTCGGCATCGCGCCCTTGGGCAGGCCGGTGGTGCCGGAGGTGTAGCAGAGCCCGGCGGCGGTGTTCTCGTCGAAGCTTGCCCATTGAAAATCGCCATCGGCTTCAGCCAGCCATTCCTCATAAGGCACGGCATTGGCCAGGCTGGTTGCCGGCATATGCGCCTTGTCTGTCAGCACGATGATCTTCTTCAGCGACGGTACCGCGCCGGCGATTTTCTCAACCAGTGGCATGAAGGTGAGGTCTACGAAAATCGCCCGGTCTTCCGCGTGGTTCATGATCCAGACGATCTGTTCGGGAAACAGGCGTGGGTTGAGCGTGTGGTACACCGCGCCTATGCCCATCGTGCCATACCAGGCTTCGAGATGGCGAGCTGTGTTCCAGGCCAGCGTCGCGATGCGATCGCCCAGTTTGAAACCATCGCGCGCCAGCCGCTGCGCGACTTTCAATGAGCGCTGCCGGAGTTCGGCATAGTTCGAACGCACGATCGGCCCTTCGCAGGAGCGCGAAACGATTTCACGCTTGCCATGCTGGATAGCCGCATTGTCCAGGATCTTGTGGCACAGCAAGGGCCATTGCTGCATCAGTCCGAGCATCGTGTTCCTCCTCATCTTATGTTTTTTCCGCATTCTGTAAGGAACGCCGAGAAAGTCCAGACTGCCGCAAGGTCAGAAAGACCCTTTGTACGCGCATCGCGCGGCGAATCTGCAACCAACCATTGTCAAGCCGAC
>NZ_JAALLN010000053.1 GCF_011751075.1 Flavobacterium poyangense | reverse complement strand
GCAACACATTCCAAAAAAGGTTGGGACAGGAGCAATTTAGGGCTAGTAATCAGGTAAATTGGTTAAATAATGATGTGATTTGAAACAGGTGATGTCAACAGGTGATTGTAATTATGATTTGGTACAAAAGCAGCATCCAAGAAAGGTCTAGTCCTTTAGGAGCAAAGATGGGCCGAGGATCGCCAGTTTGCCAACAAATACGTGAGAAAATTATTGAAATGTTTAAAAACAATGTTCCTCAAAGAAAGATAGGAAGAGATTTGGATATTTCACCTTCAACAGTGCATAACATAATTAAAAGATTCAAGGAATCTGGAGGAATTTCAGTGCGTAAAGGACAAGGGCGCAAGCCTAAGCTGAACAACCGTGATCTCCGAGCCCTCAGGCAGCACTGCATCAAGAATCGTCATTCATCTATAAGCGATATCACCACATGGGCTCAGGACTACTTTGGCAAACCTTTGTCAAGTACCACAATACGTAGTTACAGCCACAAATGCCAGTTAAAACTGTACTGTGCCAAAAGGAAGCCCTATGTTAACAGTGTCCAGAAGTGCCGTTGACTTCTCTGGGCTTGGAGGCATCTGGGATGGACCATCACACAGTGGAAACGTGTACTGTGGTCAGATGAATCAGTATTTCAGGTATTTTTTGGGAGAAATGGACGCCGTGTGCTCCGGACCAAAGAAGAAAAGGATCATCCAGACTGTTACCAGCAACAAGTCCAAAAGCCAGGGTCTGTCATGGTATGGGGTTGTGTCAGTGCCCTTGGCAAAGGTAACTTGCACTTCTGTGATGGCACCATTAATGCTGAAAAGTACATAGAGATTTTGGAGCACAATATGCTGCCTTTAAGAAGACATCTCTTCCAGGGACATCCATGCATATTTCAACAAGATAATGCAAAACCACATTCTGCACACATTACAAAGTCCTGGCTGCGGAGGAAGAGGGTACGGGTACTTGACTGGCCTGCCTGCAGTCCCGACCTGTCTCCAATAGAGAATGTGTGGTGCATTTTGAAGCGCAAAATGCGACAACGAAGACCCCGTACTGTTGCCCACCTTAAGACTTGTTTGCAGCAAGAATGGGAAAATTAAACCTGAAAACACTTCATCA
>NZ_JAALLN010000052.1 GCF_011751075.1 Flavobacterium poyangense | reverse complement strand
TCAGGCTGTGAGTCGGCCACCAGACTCGATGTAACTGCTCATATCAATATCACCCCGGCTCCAACAGGAAGCAGTTCTCAGAGTTTCTGCTCGGCTTCAACGGTTAGCAATTTAAGCGCCACAGGAAGTACGATCAACTGGTATTCGACATCAAGCGGAGGCAGTCCCTTGGCCACGAGTACCCCTTTGACAGACGGTACGCATTATTTTGCTTCTCAGACAGTGTCAGGCTGTGAGTCGGTTAGCAGACTCGATGTAACTGCTCATATCAATATCACCCCGGCTCCAACAGGAAGCAGTTCTCAGAGTTTCTGCTCAGCTTCAACGGTTGGCAATTTAAGCGCTACCGGAACCACGATCAACTGGTATTCGGCATCAAGCGGAGGAAGTCCTTTGGCTACGAGCACCCCTTTGACAGACGGTACGCATTATTTTGCTTCTCAGACAGTATCAGGTTGTGAGTCGGCTACCAGACTTGATGTAACTGCTCATATTAATATCACTCCGGCTCCAACAGGCAGCAACCCCAAAATTTCTGTGCAGCTTCAACGGTTGGCAATTTAAGCGCCACCGGAACCACGATCAACTGGTATTCGGCATCAAGCGGAGGAAGTCCTTTGTCTACGAGCACCCCTTTGACAGACGGTACGCATTATTTTGCTTCTCAGACAGTATCAGGTTGTGAGTCGGCTGACAGATTTGAGGTAACTGCTACAGTAAATATCACCCCAGTGCCTATAGGCAATGCAACCCAAAATTTCTGTGCAGCTTCAACGGTTGGCGATCTAAGTGCCACTGGAAGTACGATCAACTGGTATTTGACATCAAGCGGAGGTAGTCCCTTGGCTACGAGTACCCCTTTGACAGATGGTACACATTATTTTGCTTCTCAGACAGTATCAGGTTGTGAGTCGGCTACCAGACTTGATGTAACTGCTACAGTAAATATCACCCCAGCGCCTATAGGCAATGCAACCCAAAATTTCTGTGCAGCTTCAACGGTTGGCGATCTAAGTGCCACTGGAAGTACGATCAACTGGTATTTGGCATCAAGTGGAGGAAGTCCTTTGGCTACGAGTACCCCTTTGACAGACGGTACGCATTATTTTGCTTCTCAGACAGTATCAGG
>NZ_JAALLN010000051.1 GCF_011751075.1 Flavobacterium poyangense | reverse complement strand
CAACGTGTTTAGTAAAGAGAATCAGCGTCTTTACGTCACTATTTGAGAAACTTTAGTGCTCTTTTTGAAGAAAAACTACTCGAACAAAATGCCACGACGTGGACGAACATCCGGACCTCCGCCAAGGACCGTCAGGCCAGCAGCAGCTCCAGCACGTGCTGCCCCTCCTCCAGCAGCCCATCCACCAGCACCAGCTCCAGCTGCAACCCCCATGATGGCCCAACCCGCATCACGCATGTTCTGACCGTGCGCGCCTTGCGGTCCCCAAGGACAAGGCCAGGGTTGGGGCATGAACCAACGAGGTGGACAGATGAGAGGAGGTAGACCCGGTGGCCAGGGAGGACAAGGTCAGGGCGGACGAGGCCGAGGAGGCAACTTTAGGAACCAGCAGCCTGGTGGCGCGGGTGTTAAGCCCAAGAATACGCTTAAGTTCGATAATGACTACGACTTCGAGCAAGCTAACACGGAGTTCGAAGAGCTGAGATCCCAATTGGCGAAGGCAAAGATTGACCCCGGCACGGAGAACGAGAAGAAGGATGACAGTGGCAACGAGACCGGTGCGGGTGATAACGAGCCTGAAGAAGAGAGCGAAGTTGTACATTATGATAAGACCAAGTCATTTTTCGACAACATCAGCTGCGAAGCTGTTGAGAGGAGTAAAGGAAGATCTCAGCGTACGGACTGGCGAACAGAGCGCAAACTGAACTCGGAGACGTTTGGCGTAGCGTCAATGAGGCGCGGTGGATTCCGAGGACGCGGTTACTATAACCGGAGTAACATGGGTGGTGGCATGTACCGTAACAACCAGGGAGGTGGCCACCAAAACTACCGTGGTGGATATAGAGGCCAGAGGGGAGGCGGTCAACGCAAACCCAATCCCAACCAGCAACTTGCCAACAATGCCCAGCCTAGTCTTGGATCGACGGGAGCAGCCAGTAACCAGAATAACCGCAACGCGACGAGCAGCAGTGGTGCTCAGGATAGCAGCAACACCAACGCAAGCGCGTCAGCGTCGGCAAGCCAGCCCCAGCAGAATAGCCGTCTTGTTACCGGCACCGCGTAATCGCTGTTATTTGCCAGCCCCTCGTCGACAAGTGTCGGCGTCATCTCGGCTCTCCTCAAACACATACATACGCCC
>NZ_JAALLN010000050.1 GCF_011751075.1 Flavobacterium poyangense | reverse complement strand
GGCACTTACTACTACCGTAGAGCTAATTGTACTACAATTCAATGGGTTGTTTACTTCACAAATCGTATAACTTACTGCATAGTTTCCAGATGGGGTGTTGGCCGGAACTGTTACTGTTCCATCTGAATTTACTACTAGTCCTGATCCTACTGGAACCGTACTTGATGTGATTTGTACATTCCCTGCTGCAGTACCTACTACTACTGGGCTTCCATTTAAGGTATCGTTGTTCGTTAATGCCGTGGTGGTGCCACCTGGTAATCCATTAACCGAAGGGGTCGTTTCTGTTACCGCAACAATTATATTTATGGGTGTTGGAGTAACACTAGAGGTATTATTTCCAGGGGTAGGATCTGCTTCATTGGCAGTTATACTCGCACTGTTGGTATACGTTCCTGAGGCATTGACTGTGGCAATGATAGATAAGGTAGCATTAGCTCCATTGGCTAAAGTACCAATGGCCCAGATTCCTGTTCCACTTGTATAGGTTCCTGAAGCTGTGCTGGCGCTTACAAAAGTATAACCGGAAGGTAAAATATCCGTTACACTTACTCCTGTTGCGTTGCTTGGACCTGCATTGGTTGCTGTTAAAGTAAAAGTAACATTACTGCCAACATTAGGCGTAGCGCTACTTGCGGTTTTGGTTATACCAACATTAGACTGCGCAACCGGGGTTGGGGTAACACTAGAGGTATTATTTCCAGGGGTAGGATCTGCTTCATTGGCAGTTATACTCGCACTGTTGGTATACGTTCCTGAGGCATTGACTGTGGCAATGATAGATAAGGTAGTATTCACTCCATTGGCTAAAGCACCAATCGCCCAGATTCCTGTTCCACTTGTATAGGTTCCTGAAGCTGTGCTGGCACTTACAAAAGTATAACCGGAAGGTAAAATATCCGTTACACTCACTCCTGTTGCAGCACTTGGGCCTGCATTAGTTGCTGTTAAAGTAAAAGTAACATTACTGCCAACATTAGGCGTAGTGCTACTTGCGGTTTTGGTTATACCAACATTAGACTGCGCAACCGGGGTTGGGGTAACACTAGAGGTATTATTTCCAGGGGTAGGATCTGCTTCATTGGCAGTTATACTCGCACTGTTGGTATACGTTCCTGAGGCATTGACTGTAGCAATGATAGATAAGGTAG
>NZ_JAALLN010000005.1 GCF_011751075.1 Flavobacterium poyangense | reverse complement strand
CAAGATCCTAATGTAGCAGTCACACTATACGTTCCCGCAGGAGCTGTCACAGTAGCGCCTGAAATAGTAACTCCTGTTGATGGATTTACTGCGTATGTGTAAGCTGCATTATAATTTGAAATAGCAAAACTTCCTGTAGCAACTAAGCAAGTAGGCTGCGTTACGGTTCCTGCTGTTGGTTTTACTGGGGTTGTTGGTTGTGCATTGATCACAACATCATCAGAAACTACGGAAATACAAGCTCCTAATGTAGCTGTCACACTATACGTTCCTGCAGGAGCTGTCACAGTAGCACCTGAAATAGTAACTCCTGTTGATGGATTTACTGCATATGTATAAGCTGCATTATAATTTGAAATAGCAAAACTTCCTGTAGCAACTGAGCAAGTAGGTTGCGTTACAGTTCCTGCTGTTGGTTTTACAGGTTTTTCTTTTACGATAACATCAATTCCGATTCTGCCACTTTCGCAATTTCCAATCGTTTGAGTTACATAATAAGTAATCGTACCAACGGCAGTTGTTACAGGTGTTGGTGCAGTTGCACTTCCAACACCACCTGTCTGAGCTGTGTACCATTTCAGGTTTGAACCTGTTGCACTTAAAGCTGTGGCTACTGCATCCTGACAGTAATTTACAGGTGACGTAACTACCGGAGTAGTAGTCGTACTGATCTCTCCTTTAAAAGGATAATTGTGTGTTTCTGAACCACCTATGTTTTGAATTAAATCTCCACCAACAATAAAACGACCGTTCATACCAATCATTTCGTTGGTAACAGTACCGGTACGTTGTGGAATAACCATACTTCCCCAAAACTGAGCCCCTTTTAAAGAAACGGTAGTTGCAGTAGGTAAATTCCATAAAATTCGCAATGAAAAAGGAGTTACTTCATTAGCCGGTATTTTGTTTCCGCTACCTACAGCCTGAGTTACGCCATTAAACTGAAAAGTAGCAATGTTTAAATTTACAGTTGTACCAGGAACGTTGATTAATAAACTCGCTGTATCCGGAAAACCTACAAAATTAACAGTACCATTTGACTTTGAAGCTAAAACATTTGCAATGTTTATCACATACGTTTTAGAAACAGCAGGTGTCAAACAAGTAAACGTATAAGTTCCAAAACCATCATTTACGAAAGTAACATTTGAATCACTTGGCAACTGATTCCAAGCTGTACTTGAAACCTGCAAAGCATTGAAAGCATCATTGTAAGGTGTTAAATCTAATGTAGATTCATTAATTACTTTACCCGCATCTCCGGTAATTTTAACATTAGGAGATTTAGTTCCTTTATACACTATATTTCCATAAGACATTTGGCCACCGCTTTCTCCTCCAAGTATTAAATTACCCGAAGCTACTGAAGCATTAAAGTTACCTCCTATGGTTAAAATATTTTTGTTATCATCCGGTACAATAAAAGAACCTACTCCCGCTACTCCAAGATTGAAGCCACTGGTTTTGTTCATCGTAAAATTCCCGTAAACAAAAGTACGTCCTTCGTATTCAGCACCATTTGTAATGGTAAGATTCCCTCCAACGGCAAAGTTAATTGCGTTATCACGACCAATAAAATTCCCGGTAAAAGTTGCCGGTTTATATATGCTCGTTGGCGGATTTGAAGAAAAAGTATCGCTTAAAAATACTCCCAAACAAGAATTTGTAGTGGATGGAAATGGTAAAGGTGAACTTGTAACCGTAAAAACATCCGTTTTTATATTGTTACAACCGACACCACTAGGCGTTCCGTCACATTCAACATCTGGGTCTACCGGTGGTGTTCCGACGTGTGTATCTGCAGTTGCATCCGGATCTGTTAAATCTCCCGGACGCATAATACTTGCTTTGACAGTAGTATTGCTTCCCGCAGCTGCCAATACTTTTCCGATAATCGTAAAAGTAATAGTTGCATCTTTTGGCAAGTCTACCGTAGCATCAAGTACACCACCGCTAATCGTTTGTGCAGTAATTGCACCTCCTAAGGTAGAAGAAGAAGTAAAGGATTGAACTGCCAAATTTGCCCCTGAGACTAAATCTGAAAATTTAAATTTTGCTCCAACTACATTGTTAGGTCCTGCGATATTCTTTACAACTACTGTATAGGTAACATCTGATCCTACAATACCGGTAGTTACATCGCTGATACTTGTTACGGCTAAATCGGCAGCATTCTGAACAACAGGCACAGTAACTACAGGCGACGTTGTTGTCATATAAGCCCATGAATCCAATGTTCTGTTATCACCGTAGGAACTAGACCATTTATGTCCGTTAGAAGCACTGGACAAACCAGGAAAAGTAGTATTTATTTTCGGGCTAGATTCTCCTGTTGCTGTAGTAAACAAAGAATCATCCCAATAAATTTTATCATCAGGACTGTTTCCGTTTAATCTGGAAACTAAAAAACCACTCGAATTATTTTCTGCATCTACATAAGGGAAATGTACCTCTCCATTAAAAATAACTACATTTAAATTTAAGTTTAAACCCGTAGAAGCATAAGTTCCATCTTTAAATTTACCGTCCCAGTATATCTTATTTTCACCCGTTTTGGCAGCTATAAGTATAACTCGATCTTTGTTTCCTGTATACACACCATCATTATCTCCATCTATCTGAACTAATGCATTACCATTTGTACTGGCTGTAAAATTGATATAACTTCCTAAAGGAGGTGCACCAACACCTATAGAACCTTCAGATCCCGAAATAAAAATATCAGAGATAGCAGCTGTTACCACATTATTCAACAGCCAGGTTGTTACAGTTGAACCACCAACATTTACCGAAGCTGAAGTTGGCATTGTCAAATCAGGGTTCTGATAAAATAATTTATTTGTAACATCATTCCCTGAACCAAAATTTTCAGGCGGATAATACAAATAGGGAGTACTCGAAGGGGATGCAGAATTGGTATTATTCTCTACATCGACCATAGCTACACTCTTGTAAATTGGCATACCGGTAGCTCTGGATTTAACCCCATTATTATTTGAAAAGAAAGCAAAAACATACGGATCCATTCCATTTGCACTCACTAAATAACGATAGCCGTCAATAGTTAAAACTCGAAATTTTCCTTGAAAACTTCGACTATTTGCTCCCATATTTCCTGTAAATACATTTAAAAATGTACGTCCCGGTTTTACTACTGTACCTGAAGCAACCGTAATGTCCCAGGCTAAAATCAATGAATTATCATCTGGTTGTTGCGCTGTGTCAGTTGAAGACCAATTGGCATTAGCCCCTAACGCGTTCATTGAAGTATTTGGACTTTCATTCGGAGCAGCTGAAACAAATTCAATCTGCCAAATTCCGGCTTCTGTAGCTCCTACCACTTTTGAATACGCATTATATCCACCAGAGCCTAATGCTGATGGCCCAGCTAACTCTTGGGTACGATTAGCAATTAAACCAACTGTTTTGCTGGTTCCAGACGTATAGACGGTTCCACTTGGTGTCTTGAAATTGATTGTACCTGAACCAATTCCCTGAGCACTTGAACCTACATAAATAGTTTCACCCGCATTAACATAAACATAATGCCGGCCTTGGTTAACACCCCCAATAAACATTCCTGAACTCAATCTAATATTTTGAGTCGAACTGGTCAGCCAACTCCTATTTCCCGTTGCTCCGCTGGGAAACAAGTCTTTAGACCCTTCGGCAAAGACATTCAATCCACTGAAAAGAGAAAGGAAACACAGCAAAAAATTCAGCTGTAATTGCCTTAATTTTAATGTAATTTTATTCAACATTTTAATAGTTTTGATTATTAGTAACTGGTATAGTATTTATCTCCTGATAAGAATTTGAATTCAATTTTAACTCCTGCTGCTGTAACGCATGCATCAGCGTAAAAAAATGGTTTTTAACAAATGTATCGGGGGAAAAACGATTACTTTTTCGGATAAAAGCATCAAAATCAAGCGAAGTAAAGGGGATTAAGAAACCCTCCTTCAGAGCGCTTCTTTTAACAAAAAACCGGGTTTTAAAAAAAGTAAAGTTCACCATAAATTAAAAACTATTATAAAATTTGAAAAACAAGTATTATCTGAGATATTCATTATATATCTAAAAAACTGTATTCTAATCAGATAAGTTAATTGTGTAATGATCACAATTGAAATTATTATATCCTTATCTGTTTTCGGATTTTAATGCTCACCAAAGCACCCTTGCATCATTTACATGGGAATTATCGCAAACATTTTTCCTGTGATTTATTGTATTTATCGAAAGTCGTAACATATTTGTCTTATCTTCTTTACTAAATACTCTAATAATGAGTTGCCTGACAAGACGTTTTACCGGCAAGGGTAATAGGAACACCTACTCTATTTTGCACGCATAAAAAAGAATAATCCTCCGGTATATAGAGACCACCGTGGTAGACTTTTATTATTGCTTCGAACAGTACTCCAATCTGCTGATTTTTGTTAACATATCCCTTCACTCCCATTGCCAACAAATTCTCAATCAGAATTGGACTCGAAAGCGAGGTAAAAGCAATAACTTTTAAGTTTGGGTGATTCTTGTGAAGGTATTCGAAGACTTCTAATCCTCGTACGTCATTTACAATCAAATCAACAATAATGACATCAAGTGCAGCATTTTGTTGAATTTTAGCATATAACTCCTGCTTATTCATAGCGTAAAAAAGAACTTTCAGATCACTTTGATTTGAAAAAAAACTGTTAAGACCATCACATACAATAGGTTGGCCTTCAAAAAATGCAATATCTACCATAGTACAAATAAGCGATAAAAGTTTTGTTCAATAAATAGTGGTTTTCCCTGATTCTACTCGCTCTTTTGGGGCATATAAAAGGCTGATTCATTGTTCAAAACATTAAGACTATCGGTGTACTTTTGTATTAATTTAAAATTTCAAGTTTCAAGTTTCAAGTTAGTGGTGAATTTATATGTTGTCGGAATAACTTGGAGAAATCCAAAAGTTGCGAGTTTTTACTAAAATCGTTCTTTGACTGGTAAGAGAAGATTGTGAAATAGCAATAAAAATCACCACTTTTTAATCTCCATAATCTGTGAAATCTGTGGCAAAAAAAAAGACTAGCCACAGATTTCACAGATTAAAGGGATTTCTTTTTTGGCTTACTCTCATTTTGCGCTTGGGGTTACTTCGACATCGATTTTAGTACTGATCCATAAAGCGCCTCCTTTTTTGTTCAGTATAAAAAACAAAAAAACCCGGCAATTGCCGAGCTTTTTATCAGTTCAGTAGGTCTGAACTTTTTTATCTAACTGTTCCAAACATCATTACTAACTTGTTGTCAAGATAGAAATTAAGGGTTTGGTCTGCTACATCAAAACGTAATTTTTTATCATTTAGAAACGATAGAATTTTTTGCTCTGTTTTATTCGCTTCTTCATTCAGGCATCCCATTTTAGTAGATGCAATTTTGCTAAACTGAATGGTATCATCACCACTAACTGTATAACTTCCGAAAAAATTATTGCATCCGCTATTTCCACTTACTTTCTTTTCAGCAGTATTGAATTTAATTCTGGCTTTTCCATAATCTTGTCCTACATTCTCAAGCGCAATCAATTTCCAGTCATTTTTTTCAATATAACTCCAAAGACTATTTTGTGTCGGAATTGAAAACTCCATTACCGTTTTATTTTTGGCATTTTTAAACTGAACAACATTTTTCTTCTTTACGATTTTATACTTTTTATCTCTTATCGCATTAAGAAAATCTCCTTCTAATTTCATTGCTGCATCGTCACAAGCCATTAAAGTTGCCATACCGGCATTGATCTGAATCCAGTTTTTTGAATTCAGTTTTTTATACTTTGCATTAAAATTATTGCATCCGCTTTTCCCGCTAATCGTTTCGGTACTTGGATCAATAGTTATAGATACACCATTGGCAATAACCGCTTTACCGTTCAAACGAGTTAAGATCATCTTTTTGTTATAAATTCCGTTAGATGCTGTTACCGATTTTTTCGAAACAATACTTTTTAACTTATAAAGATAAGAAGAAGCATCTGCCGGGATATCTCCTTGCCTTTTTGTTCTGATCACTATAATTTCATAGCGATTCCCTTTTTCAAAGTTAAAGCCTTCGATATGATCGTAAAATAACTGCCATTCCTTTGCGTTATCATACTTCACTTCTAAACATTCCATCGGAGCTACACCCTGACATGGTACTTTGTTTTCTTTGACAGTCATTTTTAAAGTTTCCTGTCCATAAGTAAATGCTGATACTAACAACAGCGTCACAAAAACGTACATCTTCTTAAATCGTTTCATTTTTTTTAATACTCATAAGTATTTGATTATAAAATATTCAATTATAGACTTTAGACTTTTGTCTCTATCTACAATTGAGTTTAAACTTGATCTGCTATTAAAAAGGCAAATCATTGGCTTCTTTGCATTAATCATGCCATTAAAAAAAATAAGCTTAAAAATATTTCTATAAAAAGTCAATAAACCGATTTATCGACTGACTATCAGATTATCCGGTAAAAATAATTTATTGACTGGCAATGCTAAAAAAAATAGTTATCCAAAATGACAGAAATGACATCCCTAAATTAACCGTTCCTACCTCCATATTGGATTGCCGATTTAAGAATAGCAAGGTCAATATCTTTTATCGTTTTAAATTTGATGCAATACCCTGTGACACTCGCTTTGCCCAGTTTCTCTCCAAATGTTTTTGACAGATAGGTCTTGTCTTTGATACCCAAAATATAAACAGAGATTCCGGTTTTATTGGCACTGATACCAATTTGAAACCACTCTTTGGTTTTGCCGTCCGCATATTCCAAAATCTGAAATCCATATCCGATATTGGGGTTTGCCACAATTTTATTTTCGTCGTTTTTACCGTCAAAAAACCATAGTTTACATCCCGGTAACGCTTCAAGTGTCATTTGGTGTAACTCTTGTACTTCACTACGTTTTGGCTCCGGTAAGTCGGCAATATGCATTTTGATTTGTTCTTCTATACTCATATAAAATTAACTTATGGAGTGAGTTTATTTTTAACACATAGGAACATAGTCTGGTAAGAAGTAAAATCTATGTTTCTATGTGTTAAATATACTTTTTACGAACTTAAAAATACTTATAGTATAAAAATCTAATTGTCAGCAGCATTACATTAAGGGCCAAGAATTTATACTCCTCCAACTCAGTATAAAGATAAACAATTAATGTTCAAATAATTACTTATTCCTCCATCCCTGCATAAATAATATAATTAATTACATAATAGGGTTGCATCGTGTTGTGAAAACCATTGCCTCCGCTTTCATTTGTAGTTCTTATTGGTACATCATCACTTCCTGGATTGGTCTTAAACGGGCGGTCATCTCCTTTTTCTCCCTCAAAACTTCGGTGATGTATTGCGAAGTTTCCCGAATTTATGAGATGGGCATGGGTCGGCATCTCGTTTGTGGTTAACTGATGCTTGTATTCTCCCCCTTTATCATGAATTGAAAAATGCTGATTGGGCTCAAAATTTGGGTTTATACTCCCATAATTGTTAACCGCATCTCCATAGCCAATAAGGGTTCTGCCACATAAATTTGGAGTGACATTGCCGATGGCATTTATCAAAGCTTTATACTTTGACGGTATACTTTTCCCATCGCACCTAAGCCATCCCTCCGGTATGTAAGTATCGTTTAATACTGAAGCCAAAATAGTTCCCATTGGGACTTGTGTAAAAACAATGCTCATAATTGTATCTTTTTAATTTATAAATACTCTTTGAATTCCAGATTCCTTTTTAAATAACAAATTCTATCCTGATTATAAATGTGTTGGATTTTTCTCACTGCTATCATAACCTGCAAAAATGATATAGTTAACCGCAAAATAAGGCTGCATGGTATTATGGGCGCCATTACCACCACTTGTATTTGTACTACTTATTATCTTATCATCCTTCTTATATGGTGGATACACCGTCTTAAAGGGATATCCTCCCTTGGTTTCACTACTACCGGAAAAACTTTGATAATGCAATCCAAAATCACCATTGTTTATTGGATGATTATGAACGGGCATTTCATTTATCGTTAATTGATGCTGGTATTCTCCGCCTGTATCTCTCGCCTTCCAACTCGTATTTGCATCAAAATTTGGATATCGATTGTCTGATTGTTTCTCATTATAAGGTTTACCACTACCAATAAGTGTTCGTCCGACAAGATTTGGAGTTAAGGTCATACCTCCTAAAATGTTTATCAGCTCTGTATATTTTTCTTCGATTCTCGTACCGTCACATCTCAGCCATCCTTTTCCGGGCAGCACATCTGAAGGATATGCAATAATGGTTCCAATTGGTACTTGTGTAAAACTTCCTATCATACTATTTTTATTTTAAATTTATCTACTCTTTATCGGATTTTCGATTTACTCCGTCTTTCCCTTTTGATATCTGCATGAGAAACTTTGCAGCTTCCGACTGTCAAAAAATAAGTTCCCTACTAAGGTTACTATCGTACTTACTTATCAGCGATTCTTGGTAAAAGAAATTGTTCGATCCTCTGCAATCGTTGATTGGTCTGTAGTTGTTCTGCTTTTAATTCACCAATGGTTTTATTTAATGCAGCTTCATTGGCTTCCAGTACCTCAACACGTTTCAGCAAGGCCTGAGTGGCGCTTACATTAAGCATTGCTATTGCCTCATAATCTACTGAACGAAAATCATGCACTTCTTTTCCATAGACAAAAACAGCTCCTTCTTTCGAACAATTTACCCTGATCCTCGCTTTCTCTATCTCCAATACAGTAACAATAATTGTCTCTTCACTAAAAACAAGTTTTACTTTATCACCTGCAACCAGATCCTTCGTTTCTAAATCTATCCAACCTTTGTTGACGCGACTTAATTGGTATATATTTGGAATAATTTCGGTCAAATTTGAACTTACTGCCATTGGGTACACTTTTTCTACCTGTTGGGCGATTACTTTTTTGTAATGTTGATTCCCTTTTTCAATAGAATCTATCATTTTATAATCTGTCACAGCAATTTTTGAAAGAATTTCAAGATCTTTATCCCTATCACTTTTCCCTATTATTTTTTTTATTCGACTATCGGACATCACATTTAATTGACCTGAAATAATCGCATCAGAAGCATAAATAGAATTTTCAATCGGAACATTAGGCAGAATAGTACTAGATGTTCCATAACCATAAACAAATATTTTAGTTTTATAAGAGTCACTTTGCTTTCCATCTACAACCAATTTTGCCTGATGAGGATCATTGGTACCAATCCCTACATTGCCATTTGGAAGAATTGTCAATGCATCTGCAACTTGTGCGTTTACCTGAGTCGAAATTATAAATAGTGCAATTGCTACTAACTGTTGTATTTTTTTCATTATAATAATTTTTAATTTAGTTGAAATTTGTTTTTTAATGCCCCGTCTTACAGGTCAACTTCGCTCCTGTAATCCACGAAAATCCGGGTTTAAAACCGATCGTTCCCCCTGAATTAAGGATGGTGTCAATCATTTTCGAGACCCTGGATCCGTCAACCGTAATGGTGTTTGATGCCCGATATAGCGTATTAGTTTTTAAATCTGATGCTGCAATTGTTACATCATTAATCCCGACCTTGACCGCCGTTATGGCAATTAAGTCTTTTGCCGTGACCGTATAGAGTGTGCCGTCCGGCGCTAATATTAGATTTCTCTTAGTATACTCACTATCGGAGCTAAACCCAACTGAAAAAGAATTTGGATCTTCACTATCATTTTTAAAACCCAATACTCTTTTTGTAGTGCCATACGGGTCATTGGCATAAATATCGGACGAAGCATCGCAAACCAATATGGAACCATTATCCAACGTATCCGATTTATCAAAAGGAACTACTTTGTTTTCCTGCGGGTCATATTTTGCCAGTTTATTATTGTAGACAAAAAACACATTGCTTTTTGCATCTATAGCTGGTTGCGAAATACCATCATTAACCGTTGCTCCGGACTCTATAGATTTCTTAACCAAAATTCCTTCTTTGTTATCTGTATCAAAAACAAAAAGTTTGCTGCTTCTGTCAAACCCATTAAGGACAAAAACAGTTGAATCATTCTGAACAATTGGAGCAGGAATAAAGGAATTTGTTCCGTCCTGATAGCCTCCCAAAACATAATCGGATGCAGCGATTACAGAACCGTCAAAATTATCCAATACCAACAACCTGCCCTTTTTTTGTTGTTTGTCTACATTGATTAGAAATGCTCTCCTTTCGTCCGCACTTAGTGAAACCGGGCCATTAGTTTCATTATTTCTCAATTCATAATTCCATCTTATCTGGAACTCCGGATAAGCAGAAAGCGCTAGTGTACTAGTATCTGATGACAGATAAAGTGTACGGTCATAACCTAATATAGCACTGGTGACAACATCATTACTTAATACTGTTATTTGATTGTTAGTGATATCGGTCAGTTTCATTTTTTTTGGAGGGTTTAAAGTACTGTTAGGATTCTTTAAATCTATCATAGTTAAAATTCCTGCGGTAGAAATATAGTACAACAACCCTTTTTCGTCGATTAAAGGGCAGGTTTTAGCTGGTCCATCAACCTCGGTGCTCCATAAAATAGTGCCTTTGGAATCTAATTGTTTCACATAAAAAGCAGAATTTGTTCCTGTAGTAGTTAAAGTAAAAACAATAGGCTGGTTTTTGTAAATCAACAGTGCTCCTCTATTACCTATATCCTGCATGTATTCATTTCCTGTATTGGGTAACGCTCTGGCTTGTGCTGTCACAATAGAAGTATTTGTACTCCAATTCAGCAGACTATTGTGTTGCGCATTTGCAAAAGGCTGTGCCCAATCTTCTCTAAACGGATACGGGTCTACCTCATAACTCACCAGTAACTTCGGTTTTTTTGAGAAATTGGAAGGCGTTGCTGCTGTTATCGTTGAGAAAAACTGAGTACTCTGTCCTTTCTCGGGAGAACGTGCCGCTAAAGAAAGCACACCACCTCCAGGGAGATTAGAAACATAAGATAACGACTCCGGGAATTTAAGTTTCATCGTTATGGATGTGGTCTTCTTTTTTACCTCAGCACGCCCAATTGGCCCTTCTGCATTTTCGTTAATGTTGGCCCATTTTAATGCGGGATTTGCTAAACTGGTTTCATCCCCTGTCCATAAATTATCTCCTCTTAAAAGTGTAATGGTTTGAACAGAGAAATCAGAAATAGCGGCATTGAAAATAGTGTACAATTTTAAATTCACCTCTGCGACCTTAGCATTAATGGGTAAAGGATTGATATCGAACTTAAAAAATGACTTTGTCGTTTCGATTCCTTTTTCATCTCCTGCTACCCGCAAATTATTATTGCTTTCTCCCGGTATCGCCTTGTCAATAGTTGGCAATAAAACCGTGTATTTGGATTGGGCGAATAAATTCGGTGTTGCTACAATTAAGAACAGCGAAAAAATCAGGCAGCCCAGACACTGTTTTTTAGATAAAATGTTCATGATTCTTTTTTTTTAATTAAAAAACTAGCTTAAAATTAAAGTCCTGCTGGTTGCGACCTGTACCCAGTAAAACAAATTCGAATAGGTTATTCCTAAATCACCTTCGTTAGTAAAAACCATATACCACATACATCCCTTAAAAAATCCGGTCACTATTTTGGATTGTTTAGTGGTCGCGAGACTATCTACACCCGAAGATGTATCGAGTTCGTCGGTTCTGTAATTACCATTATTGAGTGTTACTCTATAAAAATATTTTTTCTTGTTTTGATTGTCCTGATAACCTCCTAACAGAAAAATACCGGTGCTGTCAACATTATCTTTCCCTACAAAAGAAATTCCGGAAGACAAATAAGAGCTATTATTGATGGTAAGAGGTTTAATTTCCCCCCAGTTGTTGTCTTCCCATTTCCAGATATCCGATGTTTCGGTTCCTCCTATTTCAGAAAAGCCGCCACCAAACCATATCGCTTTTTTTTGTCCATTGTCTTTCAGTTCCACTGTAATTCCGCTCAGACATCTTTTTTTCCAGGGCATTTTTACAGGTATTTTCGGGTTTTCGTTTACACTTCCGTCTGTATTATTGTTTGTCCATGTTTCGCCGTCACCGGAAACCCATACATCATCTAAGGCTTTACCCCACTCATCAACACCTCCCAAAAGCCATATTTTTTCCTGATCACCAGAGGGAAAAAGAGCGCATGCATGTCCCATACGTGAAGACCAGGACAGCTCTGTAATAAGTTTCACTCTGTTCTTTGCTTTCTCCTTATCTTTTTCGCTGTCATCATATAAGTCCAGATCCAGATAAACTACTGCTGTAGCGTTACTGGTAATCATTGGTTTTACGTAACTGCCTCCTACAAAAAACAAACGTCCGTGTAATTCACCTGTACTTTTCATGTGCAGTAATGGAGAAGTTGCAAAAGGTTCGAGTACCTTTTTATCTGTATCTGAAAGTAAGATTCGATTCCAATTTCCGGAAAAACCTTCAATCGCATTTGTATAGCCAATATGGTCTAATTGCGTTTTGCCGTTTTCCGTTTTAAGCATCAAGCTAAACAAATAGGAAGAATCCTGACTCACGCAGAAATTACCAATTTTATAAATGGAATCAGCTCCGGTTGGATTGCAATTGGAATAAAATTTTGATTCCCCTAAGGCTCTCACCTGTATCGTTTGGGTTACAGAAGCATTACCGCGTTGTACTTCGAGTGTATAAGAATGGTCTCCGGTTGCAATTTTGTCAATCGTATAACTTTCTTCAAGATCCTTTAACTCTCCCTCTTTTAGTTTTTTGAATCCTTCCCATAAGATGTATTTGTCTCCTTTAGCATACCATGATAATCTGACCGTTTTATTACTTTGCAGAACAGTAACGCTCGCCTCAAACTTGATTATCTCGGGTTTAATGGCTGCAGCAACCACTGTAAAATTAACCTCAGCGGCAACATTTTGATCTATAAATGTAATATTGAGCACAGCCGTTTCTGAATTGATCGTACATTTTTTAGCTCTTATTTTCAATTCTATTTTTTTGTACTTCTGGTCATAATCTTTCGGAATACTATGATACATTACATTGGGATTATCAGGATCATGGAGAAGATTACAAATTTTTACCGGTGATGTACTTGCATTTTCACCATCATCTGCTTTTTCCCAAAGTTCACAACTGAGGTTTTTTAAATCATCACCCACAGCTATATCTGCAATACCTTCGACTGTAAAAATTCCCTTTAACAAAATAGTTTCCGAATTCTTCTTTGAAATTACTATGTCCAGCACCAGTGCTTCGCCATTGGTTACTGAATTGCTGCTGCCATCCGTTACATACTCCATATTTTTTTATTTTATATGTTAATTGTTCGTTTTCAAATTGTTCAATCTCAGCCAGCCTTCATAGACCTGTTGTTTCTTAAAACCTGAAATTTGTTTGTTTTTCCCTTCAGCCAAAGCAACATCATCCTGCCAGGTTACCACATCAGATTTGTGAGTCCACTTCCAGTTTGCGTTAATACTAGTGGGTATCGGGATGTCCGGAGCTACTTTTTCGGCAATAAAGGGCGCTACCATAAAACCTATATTCAACTGTGACAACAAACGGCTTGAATTGTGATCAAATAATGTCACCTGTTTTGTTGGCAGAATACCTGTCGCCAGATGCACTCCGGCAGAAGGATCCATTAGTAAAGTCACTTTTAAAGGTTCCTGATGAAGTGCCAGTTTTACTATTGCACCTTTCTTAAAAAAAGCGTCACTACTAAAAATAAACTCAGGGGCATTGGCAGCAGTATAAAATGCAGTACCATCCACATCTGTAAAATAGCCCACTAAGCCCTCTTTTTCCATACTATAATCACCAATCGCAAGTGGAAAATTAACCGTATCTATACCTCCTATATCTTCTTTTCCGGATTTATCCCATCGCTGGTTGTTATAGGGAGATCCCAATAATTCTAGTCCAATCGAACAGCGTACTAAGGCCAAAGGCTGTCCGCACAATAAGGCAGCTGTATTGTTCTGTAAAGCAGTATTCCCTGTTAGGTTTGCACTTATTTTATAAGCCAGATCCATAATTCCCGATGCAATACTGCCTTTATTTATCATATCCAACAGTTTTTTTAATTGTGGATTAGCTGCTAAATCGGGAATGGGATGCCCGCCCGGGAAAGGACTTTTTAGAAGCTGAAGTCCATTGTCTTTAGTGCTGTCTGTTGTGATACGAAGCATTAGCACTTCCTTACCATCGCCGTCATACACCAAGATGCTTTTGTCTAAATAATTGGGAACGAGCCATCCTAAAACCGGATTATCGGTTTTACCTGTGTCCTGATAGATAATCTCGTCCTTTGCGTTTAACCAATTAAATTGCAATCGTGAAGGCTGGATTATTCTTGGCGGAAGCGGAATTATAGTTCCTGAACTTTCCAAATCTCCTCTTAGTGTAACAGCAGCTGTTATCGTTGGATTAGCAGCATCTTTATCTACTATTACTTTTTTTACCTGCCCAAAAACATCAACAATCAAGAGCTTTTTTATTTTGATAAAACCGGAACGCAACGGATTAAAAACCTCGCCATCTGTACCATTTACATTACCTGGATTACAACCCAGTTTATAACCATCTTCTCCAATCACATTTAGCTCCTCCTGATCGATCAAATAATCTGTAGCAAAATTGTTTATTCTATCACTGGTATATTGAAATGGTGGAAACTGAATATCGGGGCTTTGCATTACCAGAATTTTATGCAGACCACTCAATGCTTGTGCAACCAGATTTAGGTTTCCATACTTATTTACAATGCTATCTGGTAAAACTCTCTTTAGGTTCGCAAAAACAGAACTCGAAAACGGACTTATACCATTAACGGGTATGCTTTGCCCGGTTCCTACTGCTGATTGCATCTTAAAATGTAACCTATCCTGTAATTTCCATTGGTCTGTATTCTCAATTAAATCCAACTCTCTTATATTGGGAGTATTTGAAATATAGTCCGCTTCCCATACCATAAATAAGGGTGACCATGCCTGTGACCATTTGGTAATTGAAAATGGCTCATGCGCTTTCTCTTTTTCGTCATAATCCGGTTTGAGTTGTTTGGCAACCACTGTTTTAGCAAAGCTTTTGATCACAGGACTTTTTTTATCTTTTCCTTCTTCCAATTGCGCTTCTGTATAGGCAGCCAAAGCAATATCTACTGAAAGTGCCTGATCTAAAAGCAACGTTTCATAAACCAATGCTTTTACTCCTTCAAAAGGAATATTTTCATGATCTAGTTCCTTTACTTTTGGAACATCAAATGCCGTAGCTGGGATACTAACCGGGATAACAGTAGCATTATAGGGCACATTCAAGTAAAGTTTCGTCAACAATTGTTCTTCAGTCCGGCAAAAAATTTCTTTATCGGAAATTTGAAAACCGGGTTTCGCTGTATCTCCAATACCCGATCCGCAAAACAATAAAACCGGATCATTAGGTTCCCAAAAACGATCTTCTAACTTTTCTTTAAGTTCAAATTCAGCTTGCTCACCTGACAATTCTTTATACATCTTTAAACTGGCAACTTGCTGTCTGGTCTCTGTATTTAAGGCATCACGCTCTACTTTTTTAGCCACAAGTTGGTCTAATAGTGCTGCTCTCAAAGCAACATAATCAAAATCCTTAACCTTGGCGTTACGAACTGTTTTACGCGCTTCTTTGTACCAAAGAAAATAATACTCTTGTTGAAGGCTCGCGACTTCCTGATTGATTCTATTACAAATAATCTGAGTTTGATTTAGTGCATTAAACTCACTTAAAATCGAACTGTTTTCCGGAAAGTGGGCTCGTTCTTCCTGCTTGCTTTCTAAATCCTGATCTGTTGCCTCTGCCCGAACTATTTCCCATATAAAACCTCTATTCTTAGGTGTAAATCCTCTCTTATGAATTTCGGTTTGAATCGATTTCAGACCAGGTTCGTTCCTGTTATCATCCAAAAGCTGATACTGCAAAGCATTCATCAACTCTTCTAAACCCGACTTTTCTTTACCACTGCTTTTTATAATCTGAGCACTTAATGCTTCTACTGCCGTATTGCCTGCATACACTTGTACCTCTCCGTCGGGAACACCACTTCTTACATCAGCATTCCATTGCACGCTGTGTATCGAAGCATGCAATAAACACGAATCGGGATATGCTTCCTGATCGCATTTCCATTGCTGTTTAAACCAATCTGATACTCTTTTTTGCTCTGCATCTGCATCAGTTCCTGCATTAAAATTTCCGGAACCAATCGGATCAACAGTAGGATCACTGTACCAGCCTGCCACAACATAAGTGAATGTCGTATTAGCTTCGACCTCTTTCATATCATCGTGAAAACCAAAAACGTTCTTACTACTCAAATAAAAGGAAGCAAAATAGGGGTTTAAAGCTCCTACTCCGGTTAAGATTGGTTGCTCAGTTTCCTCCGTATAATCCGAACTCCATTCTACAGCTTTCCCCAGATTACTAAAATCAAGTTTATTGTCTTTTAAAACTATCCAATTTGGAGCAGTTTCATTGCTTTTAAGGGCATTTTTCTCATCACTTTTAATCATCCAGATTCTCGAGGGCATCGCTGTGATTCCTTTACTGGTCTGGACGCGAATGATCATCCATCGGTTTGGAACATAAGGGAATTTTGTTTCTTCATTTTCTTTGACGAAGGAATGTTTTAAAGCTTTCGGCAACGTCCAATGCAGATGGATTCCTTTTTTTAGTGTTACCTCTTGATTCGTATCGGGTTGTAAAACATTTCCCAAAATACTCTGATCGTAATTTTTCAATTGAGGTCCCAAATCCAAACAATCGTCTTTATCTGAACTTAACACCAGTGCTTCCATATACATAGGAACAAAAAGTTTAGCAGTGTTACCCATGATTTTTTACATTTAAGACGTTTACAGAAATAGTTCTTTGCACCGGACTGTCTACCATCTGATAAGCAAATTCAGCAGAAGTAAAATATTTTCCCTTGCTTTCTCCCAGTGTATTCATCCATTTTTTGTTTATTAATTTTTGTTTCATGATGGCAGCCAAAGCACTTATATCTAAAATGCCATTTTCTATCAATCCCTCATTAAGTTCTTTGTCTACATCGGCAGTACCATCTTTTACTTTTTGATTTGTACCGTCTTCATTTTTCAAATTCTTCTGATACTTATTATTGCTATATTTTATCCCAAAATGAAGTCCTTCATAGGGTTGTGTGATGGTAATACTGGCTATATTTCCATTAAAAATTCCCAGAAAAATGTCCGCATCGATTCGTTCAAAACGCAAAGCAGGAAGTTTTGTACCTTCGCCATCAAAAGCCTTGATTTCTAATCCTCTCCAGCCCGATACAAGATTGGATCGGAACAAAAAACCTGTCGTATTTAATCTTCTCCCTTTTACTTCTTCCTTTTCTTTCTTTTTTTCATCGATTACTATAGATTGCGTATTATAGCCCGTTATAAATTCACCGTTTATTGCTAATTGAAGTAATGTGTCATTGTTTTGTATTCTTCCAATACTCAGAGCCCCGTCAAGTAAGGCTTCAACCCAATTGGGATCTACATAAAATAAAGAAAGTGTTCCTGTAAAAGCTTCATGCTCTTTTTCTAAAAGCAACTCATGCGGAACCAAATAAGGAAATGGAATTCCTTTTAATTGATACAAATCATTTAAAAAATGCTGCACTGTCTTAGGAATTTCTTCGGATACCGCTGAGGTCTTTTCTGTCGAAATCGGAATTTCAAGTTCATTTAATTGACCTAGATAACGGATTACTTTATCTTTTAAATCTGCTCCATCAGTATTGCTCAAAATTACATTGATACTCTCTTCTTTTTCTTTACCGGCTTCGAGCTGATTCTGTGTTATTCGCCAGTTTAAAATTGTTTTGGAAAACTCCTGATTTTGCAGAGCCAGTATGCGGCCTAACTGCCAGGCGGCAGCAAAAGAAATATCAAAAAAACCCGTAGTTTTATCATATCGCAATGCCGCATCTGAAGTAGAAAAAGAAATATTCTTTGTAGAAGCTGGAAATAATTTTGGAACAAGCGGACCGTGATACCAGGACAATGTGCTGGCTCCGGTACGCGTTAAATGCTCAATTGGTATGTATCCTGAATCGAAAAAAGGAACTAAATCAGAAGCTTCCTCTTTTCTTTGAACTTTCATACTTTTTATTTCTACACTATCTATTAACTGCGAAAAACTGAGTTCTCCATCGTCTATAAAATTCCAACTTGCCAGTACGGCAAGTCTTGCTTTATGCTCGGAAGGAATTTTCTTCATTGGATTAGCCCCTTTCAAATAAGCCGTAAAGCCTTCAAGAGATACTAATATTGCTGTATTTTGTTTGCCCTTGCTTGGCAAACGATTGCCCACAATAACAGAAAAAACTCCTGCTCCATCGTCATTTAAATCGGTGATTCCGGCTTTGTCCTTATCTGTGATGCTAACTTCTTTGGCATGAGCCAAGAAAGAAAGGCTGTCCATAGAAGGTACATTTTTTTCAAATTGCTCTTTGGTTAGCTCAATTGTAAAACATCCATCGGTTACTTTCTCCCATTCCATTAACTTTAATACATCCTGAGTAGTTGTATTTTTATCAAAAATTTCAGGGCGAATAATTCCATCCGACAAATTTGGCTGAACAAGTGCTGCAATAGTATTTTTACTTATCTGCAAGTTTTTCATTTCTTCTTCATCAAAAAGTAGCAAGGCCATCCACGGAACCGGTGGTGAATCTTGTGGATTGCGCTTCTCTACCGGAGTTTCATCTCGCTGAAATAAGGGTAGTTTGCCGTCTATAGTACGTTCCCAAGGCAATGTTTTTCTTGTAAAAACCAAATGAGGTAAGGACTCCGAATAAGTACCGGATTTATTTGTTGGGGGATAAACCGAATAAATATCATTAGAATTGATTGTAAATCGCGCCGCATCAACACCAAAATCAAATGTTTTCTCTACATCTAAAAGGTTCGCATTGTCCTTTACCAAACGTTGCTGTACTTTGGTCGAATAGATACCTGCGGTCATAGCAGGTAAAAAACATTGTACTATTTTAGTATTCTCAGCCATTTTTCTTTAATTTATTCGTACTGTATTACTGTACATCTGTACTGTATTGCGGTAATTGTCCTATTTCACACAGTATCGGAATACCGGTAAAATAGCCGCCTTCGTTTGTCATAATATCCTTCATATCTTCTTCATCAATTTGATGAAAACTGTCATCGAAAGTTTCTTTAAGAAGTGAAAATATCTTCGTCCTCTTTTCTATTTTCTCCTCATAAGTTTGCTCAAGGATACCGGTCACTTTAATTTTATTTATCGTATCATAATATCCTAATACCTTCAAACTCGAATAGGCTTCTCCGGATCGTGCCAATTCAAAATACCACTCAAATCCTATAAATGATGCGTCTACCAGTTTTGAAAAATCAAATGTTCTGATCTGGGAAACTTGCGGTACATCTTTGGGGTGTAAAATCAAACCACTAAGCACATTGCTAATTACTTTTGCAGTACCGGGATTTGAATTACTGCTTTTCGATTCTTCCCCGCTCCACAAGGCTTCAGCCGCCCCTTTTGCTAAACAGGAATATTTCATCTCTACCCGGTTAGCTCCGTTTGCATGTAACAGAACTTCAACAGTCATTTCAAATGACACAGCACCTTTTCCAAAACCACAAGGCCTAACTCCAATATTTGTCTCTCTTGCTCCATAAATGGTATCACCTGCCTCTGATTTCATTATCGTTGCATCTGAAACTTTTGCATCATTAACTTTTAAAGTCAATACCGGCACAAAAGAATCAATTGTAATAGCCAATTGAGAAGGATTAATTACGGGAAATTTATCATCCCCTTTTACTTCCATCAAACCATTGCTGATGGTTATGTTTATCGGTTCCGGATTTGAAATTGTCGCAGTTTCAGACGCACCGGATTTGAATTGATTTGACGTTGAAACACTTTGTTGTTGGCGTGGCAGAAAACCGGTCGAAAATTCCTCCCATTTGAGTTTTTTCGGTTTTGTTTTCGAATGATCTCCAAAAGGTATTGTAAACGAAAATATCACCCAGTCAACATAAGCTTCGCCCGCAAATGGTGGTCCCCAGATATGCAGCTGTGCTCCCATTTCGAAACTGAAATGAATTCTAACAAACCAGATTTTAATATCGGCTTCTATTTTAACAGTAATTCCCATATCGATATAATACTGGAAAGGAGCCCAAGAGATGAGCATATCTGCCCAAACTCTAACGGTTACTTTTAGAATAGAAGTTGAAAAAAGTACTTCCCATTTACCCCCCGCCATAATAGCCGATGAAGTAAGCGCATAATACATTTCTCCTTTAATCGATACATAATCATTGACTCTCCAGCTTAATGCCAGACGCGGTACATCAGGATAATGAGCCGGTTTTATAAATTTCGGATGATATCCTCCTAATGTAATTACAAAATCTCCTTCATGTACTCCTTTGACCCAAGTATAAAAAGCAAAACCGCCGGATAATTTACAATCTTTTGAAAGAACATATGAATTAGGAGTAATAACCGCCTCCACGGAAAGTACGTCGCTATTCGTTCCGAAATGAGCGAGAATAGCCAGTTCGATATATACGATTGGCTCCGAATGCATCGATTTTTCGGGCCAGCTCAATCTGGAAAGACCTAAAATGGCAAACTCCAATTGGGTACCAAAATTTACAGTTACCAAAACAAAAGTCTCAATAAGTTTAAAAGAAGTAAACTTTATACCTATAGCCAGCCAATAATCCCCAACCGAAATTTCTATTGGTTTTTTGCCATTTTTCATTGGCGTTTCAAGCGAAGCCAATAAAGGCAACAATCCAATATCACTCTCGGGTCTCATGGCTAAAGCTACGAGCGGAAATAAAGCCACCTCATTGATCGATGGTACATTCACTTTACGATTGTACCCAAATCCGGCCGCTATTCCCGTTACAAAAAAGAAGGCAGGACCTCCAATCGGCCCATCGTAGACGCCGTAAATAAATAACGATGCCTGATCGTTTACATTGGCATAAGATCCGATGGCGGCAATAGTAAAACGGCTTACTTTTATAATTGCACCACCATTGTAAACATCAATAGTTTTGCCTTCGTAAAGAGCTGTTGCATGCAAAAAGGCTCCCGATATTTCGATGGGTGGTGATTTATAAGAAAGACCTAATCCGTCTAAGTAAAAATCAGGTACACCGGGTGGCCATTGCAGTTTAAAACCCAATCCAAAGCCCATAAGCTGAAGCCCCATACCCTTCATCTCCATAGACGCATCAAGCAGTAAAACTACTTCACTGTTCTGATAAACAAAACCCAATCGCTGAATTGTTACCGGACCAATTTTTTTATCTAATTTCTTCCATTTTGCTTTAGAAGACACACTGCCTTCTAACGGTACTACAGCTGTGCTGTCTGTTTCCTTAATTTCTACGGCTTCTTTATACTCCTCATCGGTTCCGTTGTTTAAAACATAGTACTCCTCTTTACCATTAATTTGGAGCTGAGTTGTAATATTGAAACCCGAAGTGATGGCTACAGGCGGTAAACCCATAAACTCTTTAAATTCTTCTTTTTCAAATTGCCCCTTGGCATAAATGGCTAAAACTTCTTTAAAGGCAAAAGCATTATTCTGCGTTATAATTGGCCCTGCCAACGGAAGATCATTTAAATCTAAATGGATTCCGGCTCCCATTCCGAAAAATAATCCGGATTGTTTTTTCTCTTTTTTATACAGTAAAAAGGCTTTAAACTCTTTTAGTTTAAACGAAAGCTCCGGCATTTTATAAAGTGCTTCGGTTCCGAAAAATTTTATTGCTAAAGCCCTGAGATCAATAGTAACCTCTCCCGAATGCTGATAACGGGCATAAACATAGTTCGTTTCTTCATTTTTAGTAAATTGCAAATCAAAACGATGGTTGTCTACCTTGAGAATACCTTCGAAAGAAATGATTTTTCTATTTCCCTTCTTCTGAGATAATATTGCTATTTCGGCATCAAAAAGTTTATCATTTATACTGATTTTGCAATCAAATTCAATTTTAAATTCAGAACTATTAAGATCTCCTTGACCATAACTTACAGAAAATCTTTTTAGCGTAACAACATTTAAGATTTCAGGAATCGTTATATCCTCTGTCGTACAACAATTGATGATATCCTGTACGCTAATTCCGCTTTTCTTTTCGGATTCTAAAGTGGCATATAAAAAGCTTTCTTTACTTCCTTCTTCTATGATTCTACTCCTGTAACCTATAGCAATAGCCACAGCCAAAGGAGCAGACGGGTTTCCTAAATGAAATTCTGTCTGCCCTGTTATTTCTACTAAAAAAGATTTTAAATTCGGCATATTGCTGTCTATATTGCCATTTGTCTAATAAGCTCAATCTTAAACATGTTAAGCTATGAGCAAATGCAATCGAAGAATCATTTGATTATTTCTTTATAGGCCCTTTTTACGAGGCTTGCACCCAACAGCAAATATTACTTATCTAAGGCCTTCGTTTCAAAGGCTATCGGGTTATTGGTCACTCTGAACCCTGCATTTTTTATGGTGAAGTTTCCGAATGTAATTTCTTCTCCCTGTTTAGTCGTTACATCAAAATCAAATGTATTTTGAGTGATATTAAAATAAAATTCATTAAAAACAATCGTCATTTCTGCCGGTTTTTTACCTCCTCCGAGTTCCGGATAAGTTGGTGTACTGCTATCTCCTGTTTTGTTCTGAATCCAGTTGACCAGACTTTTCAGTTTAATATTCGATCCGTGTTGCCCTCCTTCTTTGTCACTAAAATCAATTAGCCAGTCCGCTTTTTTATTCTTGGCAGAAGGCAAGTTTCCAATTCTCACGCTAACAGTAGCTGCAGGCTCTGAATTATCCGTCGGGCCAATTTCCAGTTCTCCGTTAATACCAAAGCTGTATTTTGAAACATCTGTTAATCCGCTTATGGTATATTTAGTGCCCTCTTGGCTGATACTGCCATTAACAGCTCTTGCTTTTACCGTAGTACCATCACTCCAGGTCACCTGAATATTATCTGAAGGTTTCCAATTTAATGTAGCGATTCCGTCCGCCGAAATTATAGGTGAAAAATCTGTTTTATTGTCGAATTTACCTAAATCGGTATCCGGTACTAAAGCTGAATTAGTCAGATTTTTAATTTCTTTAATTGTTACTGCCATGATTGTCTATTGATTTTAAAGGTTAAACTAATATTTGATTATATAATTAAGACTCATCCATTTTGGGCGATTTGGGCCTTGAGAAGAGCCGCTAACACTAGCAGGAAAAGAAACTAGTACAGAATGATCATGCTCACCACCAGGTTCGGTAGCGGTATTTTTAATATTCTCTCCACCAGTATCAATTCCAGAATAACTGCTACCGCCAAAGTCTCTTTTATACCAGCTTTTGGGAAACTTATGTGCATGAAAACCATCTGAACTGGTTTTAAAACTATTCGAAAAAGCATTTATCGCATGATTATGCAAATCCGGTTCTCCCTTGCTTCCCAACTTTTCAGCCGGAACCCGATTATCTCCTCCCATAACAAATCTCTCTCTTAAATCCGGAACATTAAATCTATTGTTGTCAGGGCTACCGTAAACGATTCCAATTACATTATAGAGTTCATTTTTATCACCATTTCTGTCGTAAGAAGCCCCATCGCAGAACAACCAGCCCGGTGGTGCAGTATTTCCGGCAAAAATCATAATGGATCCCACAGGTGAAACATTCCCCGTTTTGTCAGCAATTCTTCCTTCGGCTTTAATTTTTCCGTTTACATGTAATGGTTCTAATGGAGTTGCTACTCCAATACCAACATTACCGTTAGGCAGTATTTTTAAAGCCTCATCTTGTGCTAATAAGTTTTGGGCATTTAGAATTAAGCTAATAAGAAAAATTGCGGCACATATTTTTTTATTCATCAGCGGGGATTTTTTTAATGATTTAAAATCGTTGAATATTCAGAAAATCGAACTTATAACATTTTTCGAAATCGCCTCTAAGTAGAAATACCTGAATAAAACAATATTGAATCTTTGACCGGTCTGTATCAATTAACTTCAGTTTTAACCAGAGATGAGGAATTAGCTATCAAGCTAAACAAATGAAAATTGCATACTTTAAAACTATCCGAAACTTTGTTACTGACAGTCCATACAGGCTACGCAATCCTAAACGGAGGATTCTCTTTTAAAATCAGGACATAAAAGACTGAAACTACTGACTTTGCTAATCGAAAAAATTGGAAACCGCACCCTTGAGTTTTAAATTTGTTCTCGATATCAAAAGCAAATTTAGTATCACAAATTAATCTTGTTACAAACAAACTTTACTTTCACAACTACATGGCACAATCAACAAACCGAAGTCTAGGCACGCAAAGAAACAAACTGCTTCGCTACAAACTAATAAAAGATCTTTACAACAAACACAAAACAGAAGATATTCCCACCACTGTTGTCTGGCGAAAATACATTTGTCCAATCTATCCTATTTCACGAACTACACTATATGAAGTTTTGTGTACACCGATAACTACTGAACTAAAAAAAATAGAAGAGGCTATTTATAAAAGTAACCAACAACAACTTTCTACTTAAACTGCAGGGACGTACTCCTAAAAAATAGAGATAGATCCATTCGTTAAGTACATTATAGAATAAAAAAAACGAAATTCCAAATCAATGAAATTTCGTTTTTTTATACTTAATACATGATTAGTTCTCTACATCATCGTATTGATTCGAATACTTGCTTTAATAAGTGCCAATGCCGAAATTTTTGAGATGTGAATGTCTTTAGGCTGATGATGTGAATTCTGACTAACCAGTTTTACAAACTCCTGACCTTGCTCAGATTTCTGAACATACTTAACCGTAATGTATTCTTCCCAGTCATTTAACTTAACACTTAACAAATACATTTCTCCAAAAAAGATATTTTCGAACTCCGTTTCTTTATACAAAACAATATCTCCGGATTTGAGTAGCGGATACATACTATCTCCAGTCACAGAAATAGCCCCATCACATTTTGGAAGATTTGGAATTTTGATCGTATCCAGAATTCGCTGCGGTTTTCCACTTTTAAACAATTCCCTTAATCCCGCTACTGCTTCCAAATCATATAAAGGTATCTCTTGATTTACATACAACGAGTCCATCGTTTTTCTGTCTTTATTCATAATTACAATATTAGCATTATCTTCCTTAATCATAGGCCCATTTCCGGTTAACAACCACTCTGAATTAATATCAGCGTAATACTGTAATATTTTACACGCCTTGTCGGTACCCATATTGCTGCTATTATCCAAAAACTTATTAGAAAAGCCCAAGTCATTACAAAACTTATACTTACTAATCCCTTTAAAATCAAGATACTCACGCATTCTTTCCGTTGACCCCATAAAAAGATGTATTTTTCTACGTTAATTATTTGTTTTAATGTATTATTTTACATTATATTTGCAAAGTAAAGAAAAATAATTCTCAAAAACAATACCAATGCATACAAATTTATGGAATACAAAAACAAACCAAGCCGCTTCAAATAAACACAAACAACTAATAAACAAACATGTAAACTCTTTTCAAGAATCAAAAAACAAATAATAAGTCATTACGCTAACCGGTAACAAAACTACGAATCACATGTAGTATTATCCATCAATAACCAAAAAACGCAACAAATATTCCTTAGTTAATTACTTAAATATGATGAGAATATTCGAATTTCATTAAACTTCACCATTTAAAAAACCGCTTAATTGAAATACTATCAATCCGAAAAAAAACATCAGAACCTAATATCAAATACTTGTAAACCTTATTAGAAAGAAATCATGAATAAAAATCAAATCGAAACAAGAATTGCACAATTATATCTTGCACTTCAGTACTGCTCAGAAAGAAGAAAAACTTTCACATCCGGAGAAAGAATCTGCATCAATCAGGAACGTTTTCAATGGATGCATATTCTCGACGGTGAAAGCGCTACTCCTCGCCCCGTTTCACCGACTATTGAAAATAAACTAAAAGAAGTTTCGAAACTTGCTGTTCAATACAACTTCAAACCTTATTACGGAGATCCGTTTAAAGACGAAATTTTAATATACTAAAAAACCACCTATTATGAGCACTCCTTTAACAAACCCAACAACGCCGGTTCTGGATTTATCGCAATTTTCAGCCCAACAATTAAAAGAAGCTTTGCATCAAATTGAAAGTAAAAAAAATGAAGAAAGAGACACTTACAAAAAACTGGTAGCCGAAACAATTCCAAAAGCACTTTCAAGGTTACATGAAACCTCAGAAATGATGCGAAATGCAAAAACAGAGACCTTCAAATTGTTTGAAACCATTCTTGATTTAAAAAATCAGGTTTATGGCTTTAAAGAAAAACAAATGTCGCATACTTTCTCTAATGACCGCGAAGAAATCACAATCGGATATCGCATCAATGAAGGCTGGGACGATACTGTTACTATTGGTATTGAAAAAGTACAGCAATATATTGCATCACTTTCAACAAGCAAAGAAACGGCATCGTTGGTCAAGATTGTTTTTAACTTGCTTAAAAAAGATGCCAAGGGAAACTTAAAAGGTTCGCGCGTTTTGGAGCTTCAAAAACTGACAAAAGAATTTAACAATGAAGAATTTACCGACGGTGTTGAAATTATTGCTTCTTCTTTCAGACCTGTGCGTTCCAGTTGGTTTATCGAAGCAAGCCGAATTGCAGAAAATGGTACAAAAACCAATATTCCGCTGTCAATCTCTTCAGTAGATTTTTTACAGGGATACGCATTTAATTTCTTTAATCAGCAAAACAAACAAAATCATGCAGCTTAATGACGATATATACATCTCCGTAATTTTAACAATTCTATTGATTGCAACAAATTTAAAACCAATACTTTTATTCAGAGAATGGTTCTATTTTAGAATGAGAATAATCTTAAAACTCTATTTAAGTAAACTTAAAACCAAAGTCAGTTATCAGTCTCAAAACCTGACGAATAAATAATTATAAATGAGTTCAAAAACTAAAATTTCAGTATTGACTTCTCTACTAAACAACACCAGATTGTTAACTACTATTAAAGCATCGTACTTAAAAATCATGGATTAAAAAATACTCTAATGTTCCGAGTATAAGGTAAAAAAACAGTCCTCCAACAGTAAAAAGCGGTTCCTCTTTTTCCTCATGAGGAGAAACAAGAACCGAGAAGCAAGCAATTTCTGCTTTAAGAACAAACAGCCAAAAACGCATCCTTTTTTTAGAATCCGGATTTGAAAAAATTCCGGAAACGGAGTTCTTACGCGGGAATTGCTGACTCAAATTGTTAAAAAATAACGAACACGGCCCCAGAACAGGGTCCGATGCCAAATGGCTTTAGAGAAGTGTAAAACCATTTATTAAAAATGATCAAATGGTTTTGGCTGTTTTATTTACTATATCACAATTCTCATTATTCAAATAATTTCTAATTCTGATTGCATCATTATTTAAACTACTCTCTCATTTTCAAGAACCTTTCATCCTTTTCTATCATTCTAAATACCACATCTTATGTCTATATCTTCAAGCAGAAGCCTCGGAATTCAAAAAAATAAACTATTACGCTACAAACTTGTTAAAGAATTGTATCAAAAACACAAAACGGAAGATATTCCCACTACCGTAGTGTGGCGTAAATATGTGTATCCCGTTTACCCTATTTCGCGAACTACTTTGTATGAAATTCTTTGTACACCAATCACTTCAGAATTGCGAAGAATTGAAGAGCTAATAAATAATCAAGGGAAACCATCATAACTTAAAAAAACAAATCTGCAATGATGATGCAAAGATGCATCATTTAATACTCTAAAAATGAGGTTTGTTCTTCTTCTGAACAACTCTGTAAAGTCCTAGAATACAAATGTACACCCTCCTTGCATTTGCTTTTTTTAGGGCTTTTTTTACCTAATATTTGCAATCTCAAAAGGATGTAACTCCACCTCAGCATCTAAAAAAAACTCCGATTGCGTTTCCTCGTCAAACAACTCTCTGGTAATCTGACCAAAATAATTCAAACCCTAATACTCAAATTTCAATAACTATCAATGGAGCAATTTTTATACCCCACTCTAACCGCATTCTTTGCCGCATTTATCACCTGGTTTTTCTCTATGCGAAAATCACTCGCCGAAGATCGTTCAGCCGAACTTGACAATACCATAAGTGCCGTAAAATATTACCGTGATCTTCTCGACGATCTCACAGCAAGGCTTACTTCTGCTACCGACACCATAAAAAAAATGGAAATACAACACAAAGAACTCATGCTCATCAACCAACAACTGGTTGATGAATTGCAAAAATTTAAACAGCTAAACGGAAAACAGTTATGACACTCCCCGAAAAAACTTTAGAAATCGCCACTGCTCAGATTGGTGTCGAAGAAATGCCACGAAACAGTAATGCAGGCCCCGAAGTCGAAATTTACCTAAGAAGCGTCGGACTAGACAAAGGACATCCCTGGTGTATGGCTTTTGTTTACTGGTGTAATCAGAAAGCTTCGCAGCAAACCAATCAAAAAAATCCTTTAAAGAAAACCGCGGGTGTGTTGGATCAATATAATTCGAGACCTCTTTTGGTGCAAAAAACACCTCAGCGCGGGGATGTTTTTATTATGAATTTCAAAAATGGGACGGGACACACCGGCTTTATTGAAAAAATCACAGGAAATACTGCATTCACAATTGAAGGAAATACCAACAATTCCGGCAGCCGAGAAGGTTATAAAGTTGCCAGAAGAAAACGTGACCTTACAAACATGACAGGCTTTTTACGCTTATAAAATCAAACTCTTAAACCCTATTCTCTATGACTCAAAAACTAAAATTACCATGGCTTTTATTCATTCTTGTCCTGATCCTCATTTCCTGTCGAAGTCCGAAACCGGTACAAAACGAAAATAAAATCCAGACCATCACCATCACCGAAACTTTACATGACACTGTTTTTAAAATAGCAAATGACAGTAGTTCCTACAAGGCACTACTGGAATGCCTTAACGGAAAAGTAGTCCTTAAAAATGTTATTCAGGCCGAAGCGGGACGCATCTTAAAAAGCCCAAAGGTTCGACTTGACAAGCAAGCACTTTCGGTAGACTGTCACCTCAAAGAACAGGAACTATACGCCGCCTGGAAATCGAAACAAGTTAAAGAAGTACAGGAAAAAACAATTACGATTACCAAGTTTGTCAATCACTTAACTTTTTGGCAGAAGATACAAATCTGGATGGGGAGATCGCTACTTCTGGTAATGGTCTTTTTGCTTCTGCGATTTGTTTATAAAATCTATAAGCCGGTTCTGGTTTAAATAATAATTCTTAAAAAATCCAATCAAAATATGTCTTCACTATCTCATTTTTTCGTGGAGTCAGGAGGGTTTGTGCAAAATCAGCAACAAGCCTTTGGTCCCCATTCGGACACCGAATTTAACCTGACCTCCAAATTCACTTTAGATGCTCCTAAAAAGGCTTATGCAATCTGTAAAGGAGTTGTTCTGATACAACCTCAAACTGCCAATGCTGAAAAAGTAAATCTTATTCTTCGTCCATACAAACAACCATTTCCGGGACTAAATATCAAATACTTTGTATACAGAGGCCTGCAAAAAAGTGATTTTTTTACAACAGCCGCTAATCCAAAAATTATTCCCGACAATGGAGTACTAACATCAGATTTTATCGCTCACATAAACAAAGATTTTAATGATTTTCACCGCAATCGCAAAGATGCACAAGGTACTCTAATTCCCATACCGGATTTTTCTGCTAAGTATATTGGTTATGATGAAACCATAACTGACCTCACAACTTCATTGTCCGATTTCTTTTTTAAAGAATCTGAATTTATAGAGATTAACGGCACTTTTAACGAAAAAAATAATTTCGAACTTCCCTTAATTGATATAGGTAAATCACTTGGCAATTTTGCACAAGGCGAATGCGGTATTGATGTTGTTTTAAACTATGGCGATTACAAAAATAATTTTGACAATGGAGAATTTGTTTTTGATCTAGAATATGCTCGTCAAACCGATGCTAAGATCATACTCTCCGGTACTGATTTGCAAAAAAAACTACAAAGAGAACAAATCATACAATTTATTGATATCGCCGCTTTTTATGGGCTTTTTGTTCCTAAAGGCAATGTAAACATTGTTAGTGAAGGAGTTAAAAATTCTAAAAAGGACACTGAAATTTTTAACAGTATAATCAATAATTTCTACACCAAAAATAGCTGGTACCTCTACATTCAAAGTGATCGTACACGTAGTTATGGTTTCTATGATGATAGCGAGATTAATTATAAAATAAATCCTATAGATTCCGCTAACTTAAAAATAGGTTTATTGGCAGATTCAGAAACCGGAATTGTTCCAATGACGTCCATAACTTATGGAACTTTCGGGTGGCCGGTTATGATTAACAATCAAGTACAGGCAAATACGATTACAGCAAATAATCTCTATCTGCAGTTTACAACCGACAACAATAAAAATGCAGCTTTTTATGGGCAGATTGCTAAAATTGCTAATGCCCAAAAGGACAATTTCATTAATGCCGATGGTTTACAATTACCTCCTGATGAATCCGGAAATTACAGTAATCTAACCTCAACTATTCAACTAACAACACCTGCTGTACAAGGCAAAAATATTGCGACACTTACTATCTTACTTTACCAAGGAAAAACGGATAAATATGCTGTGGGAACGACATTTGATGAAAATGAAAATTCTGTTACTCTATATAAAGAAACAAACTTTTTTGATAATGTCTTCCATTTAATTAACGCTCAACCTTTATTAAAATTAAGTGATACCGATAGTTATTCCAGATTGACTTCTGAAAAATTAAATATTGTCAATGAATTTTACGATAAAAAACAACAAGGCATTTCAATAGTGCAAACTCTTAGGGTAAATGATATTATTGAAACCGGAATTGAATTACCCCCCGCAGTTTCCCGTGTCACATATCTAACAGAAGTAAGTGATACAATGAATAATGCTGTTTCTGCAACCGGAAATACAACCTCAAGTACCAAAACAACAGCTAGTGCAAGCGGTTCGGTAACGAAAAATAAAACCTATATTTTGCCGGATCCCTATTATTATAATATAAAAATCTTCACTGATAATTTACAAATCATTACAGGGTTGGAATTAAAAACACTAGATAATTCTACTCCAAATAAAATTATTCTGGGATTAACCAAAAGCGAAAATGAATCATTGAGAGCGTTAATTACATCTGACAAAAAGAATCCTCGTCTCTTTTTAATAGATCTCTTTGAAGATGGTAGTGAATTATTATCTCAAGAAAACATCAAATACCAGAAATACAAGGCTGCAATCGTGGCCGAAAATGCTGAAGGTAAAAATGAATTAATACAGCCGGAAGCTCCAATTTATATTTACTCACTTGATCGAAACTATCATTTTACTAGGGGATATAGTGAGCATGTAAAAGAAGACGTAAAAAAAGAATTAATGTTAGACCTAGACTTATCTTTATAATGGAACAAGCTGCAATTTTAAAATCCGGAAATGTTGTTAAACTTACTGGTTTAATTAACCCCAAATATACCATATATGGCTTCTTAAATTCATTTGAAACTGTCGTTGATGGCGTTACAAAAAAATTTAAAGAAACAGTAAAAGAAGATTTCAGGGCTATCGATTTAGCGGGCCAAATAGACAAAGACGTAATTGGTGGTTTCTATGAAGAAACTTTTTTTCTGGAATATTTTTTAGATGAAACTAAAGAAAAACTTCATCAATTAAAAAATCACAAATACACATTCAAATCAGCATCAGCGGGAGATGAAATAATTGTTAAAAAACTAAAAGTTGCTTCTCCGTATACAGATTTCTGCAAAATTGAAACCTATAAATGGCTATACCAGCCTAATGTTCCTATTGTAGATTATGCAACCTGGCAGATTAGTATTCCGCCCGAAGCTTTTCCAAATCTGGTAGCAAAAAACATTGAGTTAAGCAGTACTGCAATGCAATTTTACAGCCATAAAATCGGGTTGTTTGTTACACCGCTTTCAGATGTAAATGACAAACAGGCTAAGGCCTTTTTACTTGCCAAAATGGCAATACAAATCCACTCTATAGAAAATATCTTTAATTTAGTTGAACTAAATATAGATACTGATTTTGGTCGGTACATAAATAGTCAAAGATTCGAATGGAGTAACCAACCAATATTTGCAAATCCAACTATTTCAGTCTTGGAGGATTACATGCTAAATTTAACCCATTTTTATAAAAGTTTCTATGCAAATTACATTTCGATTAAAAAGGCTACTAAAAGAGAACAATTCTACTGGTTAGCAAGATGTCTTTCTGCTGAAGCGTTGGCAACAGTTCCTTCATATGATAAAGTTAACTTACTGAAAAAGATTAGTGATTATAGTCATCTTTTAACGGAATGGAATAATGGAGAAGAACTAGCATTAAAAATTATACAATCTTTCACTTTTGACTCAGTATCGGCAGCAGAAAGAAACTATTTACTGCAAATGCTAATGGAAATTCAAGTATATCAGCTTACAAATACATATAACCAAAAAAGTACTTATGATACTAAACAAACCCTTTTTGAAGTATTATATTTAAAAATAGACGATAACAGAACGGGGAGGTATAATTTTGGACCACTAGAATATACTTTTGGATTACTCGAAACTGAAGATAATAGAAAGAAATTTATTTTGATGTTATATCAAATATGGAAAAAATCAGAATACAATCCTATCTATGCAGATCCATCCTACTCTCAACCTGCAAATATTTTTGGAGTATATCCTGAATCATATTATATGAAATTAGTTAGTGATGAAGGAAATACAATTCAAAGAACAAAGTATTATGATAATGTAACTTCTCCAGCAATTCTGGCATACGACTCGGCTACCAATCATCAAACAGATTCCTCTTTAATATCAACAACAGATGAATACATTTTGGGTGAAATTAAGGGCAAAAAAATAGAGATCCGCAAAAAAAGTACAACAAGAGAAACTAATTTTAAAAGCTTAAAAGAAAACAATCAAAGGGTAACAAGTTTTACTTATTTATATGGTACCTATGACCTCTATCAACCCATTTCGATTATAGGTTTTAAACCTGATTCAGATTTAGTTGAAACTTTTAAAGATCCCGAAACGCAGATTAATCTAAACAATCCTATTCCAAATATTCCTGTATTCTTTTTATATTATATGCAAGATTACAGCGATTTAAAGAAAATAGATTTCGGTCTTGCTCTTGTTTATGCTGTAGCAACAAGTTTAAGTGGAATTGGAGCTTTAAACAATCTAAAGTATTTGACATATTTATCAAAAGTAAGATCTGTTTACACGGGGACGGCTACTGCCGCAGAAACGGTATTGTTTTGGAGAGCGGTAGAAGGATCGCACAATGCAGTAACATTCACCGCAGATAATTTATCATCCCTTAATGATTACATCAATACTACAACGACTGATCCTGATATAAAAGCATTTACAGAAAAAGCTAATGTATGGTTTAACACTTTAGCAGTAGTTACATTGAGTACAGATATCATAGTAAAAAAGAAACTTTTTGATGCTACAGCAGATTTAATGTTAGAGGAAGTAAAACTAATTGAAGTAGGCAAATCGTCCGGATTGAATGCTGAGGTAATGAATGCAATCAAATCTGTCTACGATGCAGCCGCTTTAATTACTGAAATGCTTCAGAAACTAAATAACTTACCATCTAATGTTTCCAATAACATTATAGATAGATTTAACACTTTTACCGATGAAGAAAAATATGATTTCTTTGTCTGTTTTTTCAACCTTAAAAAAAGGACAGACTGGGCAAAGCTAAATTTTCTTCACACCCGAATTGTAAATGGTATTCCAAAACAATATAATCTTGTTGACATTTGGGAAAATGAAATTAAATTTTTAAAAAATCAAAGAACTGTTGACTTTTTAGAAGCATATCGTATCATCAGTAATTCTAATGAAATAGAAATCGGGATTTTTAAAGGTCAAATCAAATCCAAATTACTTAAAAAGTATCACAATTCAGCTCCTCCTTATACCGATAATCAATATCAATGGATTGCCAAAGGGGTCCACCACAATGATGCGATCCAAAATGGAACTGCAGTAATAATAGGTAATACAACTACTGTTGGTCCACAAGGCCTCGGTTATTATAAAGCTAAAGTCAAAATATATGATCCAAATTGTCCAATCAATGGAGGTTGGATTATAAAGAAGAAAAACAGTACCTTTTTTCCTAATACCTGGACAAAACAAAAACTACACGAAGAATTAGCTTTTGCATATAATAATAGAGCGCTTAAAAACGGGCATTTAAAAGGACGTATGTCTGATAATGTTGAAGTTGTTTTTTATACTGAGAATGGAATTATAAAATCTGTTTATCCAAGTTTTAATTAACCTAAAATTTTAATTATATGAATCCTGATTTAATAAATAAATACAAAATTAACTTTGTAAATTCAGTAGAACAATTGGGTAACGGCCCCAGGAGAATAGCCAAATATCCAAACATTCAAAATAAACATTTAAACTTATTTGTATACGAATGGTCAAATCCTCAAGAAATTAATGAAGATTTGTTACCCGATATTGAATCTGCTTTACTGGATACCAATTATGAAGAAAGTAATGCCAGTGAGAATATTAGCATTATGATATATCAAGACAGGGTTGAACTTTATGATGATAATGCATTTGTCTATGAATTACCAACTACAGATTTTAAGCAAATAGTAATTGGCTGGCGTGATTTTTTATTAACTCATCCGTTAAATGGAACGAAAGTTTAATAAAATCAATTGCGCTTGTAATACTTGGTAAACCAATACAATTAAAATACAATCTGGAGAAAAACTTTATAGCTTCCATACTAAGCTTGTTGAAGATATCATTTTACTCCAGGTAAAACATTTTCTTCTAGTTTAATTAAAGAATTCTAATGGCAGGATGCCAACTAATAATTCCATTCGAGCATCCTGCTTATTAAAACATCATTTAAGTCTTTACAAATAAGATAGCCCTATTGAATATAGAACGGATTTAAACGATTAGCTTCCCTTTTTCCTATTAGCTTTTTCCAAAAACTATTTTTCAATTTTATCCGTTCACTGTACAACTTTGTAAAGCCCCGGAACATCAATGTCAAACCACTAAGCAGCTATTTTTCAAAGCCCGCTTTTAAGTCCATCTTTACACTATCAGAAGAAATAAACGATTGAAAAACAATAAAAAATCGATCTGATAGTGGCTCTAGACCTAAATGGATCAAGACAGTCTACTACGGAAAACTGATCCAATTTTAACACAACTACTATTTACTATTCCAGAATACAAACAAAACTAAAGTCAAAAAACAAATTAGAATATGCCAACTAATCCAATTCCTGCAGTTCCAATTCCTACAGCAAGATATTATCCCCGATTATCCGAGATAGTCACTGTAGATGATTTACCTGAATTTTTATCGTTTGTCGAAAATGGTTTGAATTCCATCTTTGATAAAATCCATTACAAAAACCTTCAATACTCAAAAGGATATCGCGGTGATTCTGCTTTTTACAGCCTTGATATTGTAACAGGCGAAAAACTAGCTATTCCTTTGCCTTTTGGTCTGGGACTTATACTTAATCCAGATCTTAATGGAAACTCTTCTATTTCATCATTTCCAATTACCCTAGAATACCAATGGGAAATTCTGGCCTTCCTCAAAACTTTTAGTTCAAGTACTTTTTCTTTTTCTGTCAAAGATTTTTATTCTGTGGGATTGCAGGTTTTTCGCATTAGCGAAGAACAAGTTATAGCTCACATGTTAAATACTTTTGTTGTCGCTCAGGCAGGAAAAACAAAATACGAGCAGCTTTTAGCCGATATCAACACATTACCGGAGCTTGTTGCTGCTCCTGGCTTTACTGAATTAAAATTCCCTGAAGGTGTAGAACAATCGATCAATGGTATTGTTACTCTTATTAACAACAGTACATTCATTAAAGAATCTATTCCTTTGCTATTGTTTGCTATCTATATTTTAAAATCAGATCTAGGCGAAACCAAGCAAAAACTACAGGAATTCTATAATATTATGGTTCCTGATGGTATTGAGGCTCATATTAAAAGAATTATTACTCCAAAGGCCAAAGCGTCCTTAGCTTTGAGTGCAGGGATTGAATTCCCTCGAAGCATACTAAAACCTGTTACTGACAATGGTGCTCCTTTTGGAGAAGAGCAAGCAAAATCGATGTTTGTTTTTGGCAAAGCACAATTGTATGCCGATACCGAAGAAGGGATTGGTTATCAGTTAGAATTAGGAGGATCACTAGCCCCTTCTAAATATGCTATGATTGGTAATACGGGATTAATTCTTCAGTTGGATACTTTAAAAGTAGATCTAAGTAAAAAAACAAATATCCCTGAAGCTGATATCGATGGCCGTCCAAATGATTTTGTTGGTGTTTATGCACGTGCGGTTTCGGTTGCGTTGCCTTCAAAATGGTTTCGCAATCCAGATGAAAAAGCCAACAAAACAATAAGAATAGGCGCTTCAGAATTATTAGTGGGTACCGGTGGACTTTCTGGAAAAATTTATTTGGAGACCATACCGGATACCACCAATACATTTAACTATTTCAATGACAAATTCGGTTTCAACTACCCAATTAAGATGTTCGAAAGAGGTGCAGATGATGTTGCTCATAAAAAAGAAATAAGCAACTACCAATCATTACTTGTCTTCTTACAAGAATTAAACAGTAAAAATCTACCTTATTCTTTCGATTACCCTTTATCGTTAAAAACATTGCCAACGATAGATTCTACTACTGTTAAACCGGCTACAACTTACTCTTTTAATGATGCTAAAGAATATCAAACCTTTTTATCAGCATTATATCCTGATAACACACTTTGGAAAACTATTGGTTCTTCTGAAAATGGATTCAAAGTAGGCTTCAATAAATTTGACATAACTTTCAAACAAAACAAAGTTGTCGAGTCCAATATTAAGGGAGCCATTGAAATTCCTAAGCTTAAAAAAGGCGATAATCCGTTTCTTGTTGGTGTTGAAGGGCATTTGTATGACGATGGTGATTTTAATCTTACAGCTTCATTCTCTAAGGAAAATCCGCAAAAAGCCAATTTGTTTGATTTGGTAGATCTTGATTTCCATAGTTTTGAACTTGGGAAACAAGATGACGATTACTATTTAGGTACTTCCTGTACGGTTTCTTTCCCTGAAACAACTTTAATGGGAACCTTAATGGAGGGAAAAGGATTTAAAGTTGAAAAACTGCGTCTTTACAGTGATGGTAATATTGAAGTTGAAGGAGGTTCCATTCCTATTCCTGTGAGTCTCGCTGTCAATCTGGGACCGGTTAAAATGTCAGTCACGAACATTAACTTTGGTTCTACACAAATTAACAACCGCAAATATAATTTCTGGGGATTTGATGGCGCTATCAGTATCAACCCGCTTGGGGTAGATGCTCGTGGTGAAGGTATAAAATACTACTATTCTACCGATGGGGGACCAAAAGATTCCTTCTTAAGGATACAAACCATTGAAGTCGATCTTATTATTCCGGGAACTGCAACCGAAGCCTCTGCTATGGCTATCATTCACGGTATGATTTCACTTCCTGAACCGGGAAAATCTAAGGAATTTATGGGAGAGGTTTCCTTAAAACTGCCAAAAGCAAAAATTTCCGGTGGTGTAGGCATGCGTTTTATGCCTAAATATCCGGCGTTTTTAATCGATGCTAATATTGATCTGCCGGTGCCTATTCCGTTGGGATTCCTTGCGATTTCTGCATTCAGAGGTTTATTAGGTTTTAGATATGTCGCCACAAAAGAAGCAGCGGGATTAAAAAAAGAGGATTCCTGGTACGACTATTACAAACATCCGAAACCGGGAATTAACATCAGAAAGTTCAGCGGACCTCCTGATTCTATGCAGTATAGTACCCCCTTCTCTATTGGTGCCGGAGCGACCTTCGGGACGGTGGCAGACGGTGGACATGTGTTGTCTTTAAGAGCTATGTTGTTATTATCACTTCCTACTTTATTTTATATTGAGGCAGGATTAAATGTTATTTCCGGACGACTGGGGCTTATCGAAACCGACCCTAGTAACCCGCCTTTCTTTGCAATGGTGGCGTTTGGTGACGATTCGTTAGAGTTAGCTGCCGGAGCAGATTTCAGCATTCCAAAAGACAGTGGGCAAATTTTTCAGCTTCATGCATTGCTAGAGGCCGGTTTTTTCTTTAAAAATCAAAAACCATGGTATGTTAACATCGGATCGAAAAAGGACCCGATCACGGCCCGAATCTTAACGCTCTTTACTGCGAAAGCCTATATTATGCTTTCAGCTCAGGGAATTGAAGCTGGTGCCCGATTGGAATTTAAACTGCAACAAAGTTTTGGTCCGGCCAAAGTAAAGTTATGGGCCTATCTGGAGTTGGGAGGAAAAATTTCGTTCAAGCGTCCGCAAATGGGAGGTTATATTGCTGCCGGCGGAGGTATTCAGATCAAACTATGGATCATTAATGTTGAAATTGCCCTAGACACCATATTCTCTGTAGAATCATTCAGACCATTTTTGATTTATGCGAAACTGGAATTAAGTGTTCGTGTAAAAATTGCCTTTGTAAGAGTTCGTAGAAACTTTGTAGTAGAACTTCAATGGGACATTAACCGAACTGTTGACCTTACTCCTTACAGTCCGCTTCCAATGGGCACAGAAGGTGACGGAGAAGACAACAGAACACTCGAAAATGTAAAAGGAGTTCATATGCTTACCAATCAAGCCTTCGCCCTTGATTATTTCCCTACGCTCCCGGATGGAAACGCTATTAAAAAAGTTATTCCTTTGGATACTTACATCGATATTAAAATGGCCAAAGGGCTATTGCCAAATTCCGATTTATCTACAAAAATTGGAGGTTATACCGGTGACGCCAAAAACTATACCGATATGATGCCTCCGGTGAGCACTCAGGCAGGAAGAAAACTGCGTCAGGTCAAACATCAATATGCTATTAAATCTATTGCCATTAAATCATGGAATGGGACCGCCTGGGAAAACTATCATCCGTTTGAAGCTGTTGTAGAAAATAAAACGGCAACAAGAGAACTTGTACAGAACTTACCTTGGGCGCAATGGCAAAAAGCTATCGATCAATACGACAGTATTCGTGTTTTAGCAACGGATCCTTTTTCATTCTTAAGTGCAGGAGAACCCGGATGGCAAGTTCCGGAGCAATTTGGCATCACGCCGTCTAAACTATTCTGTAAATCTGAAAGTATTAAAAACGAGCAAACCAATTTCTTAAACAAACCAATTGGAAAGCGTTATTATGTTCCAACACAATATGAAGCTGATAAAATTAACGGATTGTACTTTAAGCTAATTGGCGAAGCTCCCGAAATTATCGAAAACAACAGAATCGAAGGTGGCGATTTTATGAGCATTACAGGCGGAAGAAACCCGCACAACTATCGCAAATCATTAAGCTTTGAAAATTATAATGAGCTGGAAATTATTTTCCCGGAATCTGCAATTGAACCAATATTAAAAATTACCACTCAAGCCAGAGAAGTTAAAATAAAAGCCTACACCGCTATTGTTAAAAAGGAAGGTGATAAACTGATTACTTACGAACCTGTTAAAATCAGAAAATCGCCAACAGATCCAATTGTTGAAGAGCTTAGCTACACCAAAGCGGAACTCTTAAAAGCAATAACCATATATGATGAAAAAGTTGATCCTATCTCAAAAACCAAAATTGATAAAATTGTAATTACTCCTATTGCTGCAAAAGCACAACGTATTAAGGCAATCCGAAATGAAATCGCAGCATTATTCAATACAACCTATAACGCTGCAAACGGTAATTCTACCATCTCAGTTCCTACTGATACAGCAAAATACAACCAATTACTGACAGAATTAAATGTATTAAAAATAGAAGCAGGAAATGATGTTATACCAAGCGAAGCACCAAATAATACTTTGAGTTTTACCCGCTACTACGGATACAAAGGAAAAGAACCTTTTGTTTTTGACAGAATGATTAAGTACAGAGACACTTACATTATCACTTTTCAGCCACAAGCTGATAAAACGGTTTTACTACAGTTAGACGCCAAAGGAAATATCCTGAGAGAACGTTTACTGGACGGTATTGTAACTGTAATTTCTACAGAACAAATAGGATATTTAACAATAATGCAATCTCTTAATGCTAAACAATGTAAAACAATTGGACAAGCGGTTGTTAACGATGATTTTATAGTAGGCTGTCAGATTCCGGAAGCTTCTACTCTATTAGCGGACCTGGATCCTTCGCTGGAGCCACTTTATTCTACACAATACTTTACTAATTCCTCACTTGGATATAATGATCTGTTGTATGTTGGTGAAGAAGACAAGTTGTGGATAAACACACTCCAAAACGAAACCCATATTAACTGGTTGGCTGCCGGCACTAATATGAAGCGTTTAAAAATTGACGTTGTTGTAGTAAAAGCGATAAAACTTAATGATACTGAATCCTGTTTAATTACAAAAGACAAGAAACTTATTTATTTACATACTGATATACAGAGAAAGACCATTACTATTACCGATACTAAGCTATTGTCGGATACGACCATAAGCGAAATTACAGATGCCGCTTTTGCAAATGGAAAAATCCTGCTTTCGGTGAAAAAAACGAATGAGAAATTCGCGCTTGTAGAAATTGACGGCACGACAACAAAAATGATTACAAACGATACCATTTTTGATTCTGCTATTCAGCTGTCCGGAAATGTATTAAATAACGAATCAATTTTCGCACATAATGCCAAGTATCTGTTTGCTTTTGATTTTACGATGCAGCTAAAACGATTAATTGAAAGAGGAAGTCCGGAAGAAAAGAATACCATCATCAAAGCTCAAAATGAAGCGCTGTCAAATGAAATCATAATGCTTTCTTCTAAACCTAAAGAAAAAGGGATCTATTTCTCACTATTCAATGATCAATTTGACAACTGTGCCTTGCGTCCCCAAGCGACTGTTTCGTTAATTTCAACTATAGGAACATTAACCAATTCAAACATTACATCAAGCAATCTGACACTTATGGATGAATTTATTTATGCGAATAAACTGAAATCGTCCAATTATATCACCACTAATGATATCCTCTGTACCAATGCAGGCAGCAATGATAAAGATGAAGAACTTTATTATAAAACTTCTGTACAAAGTATCGAATGGTTAAGTAAAGAAAGTCATTTCCATAATTCAACTATTCCACTTATAGAAGCCGTACAAGCAGACAATAAAGCTATGCAGGCCGCTGTACAAAATACAGTTCAGCCAATATGGAGACCAAACACAACCTATTGCCTAGATTTTGTCTTAACAGATACGGTAAACGATAAAAAAACGACAGAGTTTACCTATTTCTATGGCTTTAAAACTATGGGACCAATGGGTCACTATTCGGTTCCGGATCCAGTAGGGCAGCCAACTACGGCAACTAATGAACTTACTAATTTATCGAAGTCGCCATTGACTTCTTTGAGGCAATATTTAGATTACAACCGTTCGTATCCGAATGCCGATGGAAGTTTACTACAGGCAAAGCCCGTTTTCTACGGAAATGAGCAATGTAAGATCGCCTTATTTTTCTCCAATCCTTATGTCTATCATATGTTTAAAGATTGGGATGTCTACGGAAACAGAGATAAAATTGAAGCTAAGCTAAATCTGATCATTAAAGACCCGCTAAATGACGTTCTTATTCCGTTTCCGCTTCCTAAGACTCCTACATCCTACCCTAAACCGGAAGAAAAAGAGTCGGATTGGGTTTCTGATAATGACCCTAAAATTCCGTTGGGTATTCAAATGATAAACAACTTTATCACGGGTAATCCAAAAATGGATTGTACGCTCGTATTGGGTAAACCTTTAAAACCAAAATCGTTCGGATATGTTGTTCAATTAACAAATTTAAAACCTTCTAAACTTTATACGGTTTTAGCAAACAACTATTATAAAATGAACCCAAACAGTACAATAGAAGAGACTAAAAACACTCTGGTACATCAATTTGGATTCCAGACCTCGCGTTATAAAGATTTTAAAGAGCAGGTACTAAGTTACAAAGCTTCTGACGGGTCACACAAAGCCTTGTATGATGTAAAATTAAACCTGGCGCCGGATCAGATTGAAGCTTTATGGGCTGTAAGTAATGCTCAGCCTAATACGCTGAGTGACGGTATGGCGCTAAAATACCAGCACCCGTTTGACCGTGCTATCGAAGGAATTTTGAAAATGTCTCCTTTGGATCCTGCTCAAACTACGGAGGTCAATAAAATTATCAACACCAATACCAATGAAGTCATTGCACTTTTGATTCGTAATCCGGAACCTTTTAATATTCCTAAAATACCATTGAAAGAACTTAAAGACAGCATAAAAGTAGTGTATTCCGCTGCTGATGTCGCTGCTGATCCGACCAAGGTGCTTAATGAGTATAACGAGCAATATAAAGTACTGTATTCTAAAGATTACGCGCAGGTATTGCTTGTACATGATAATAAAAAAATACCAAAAATGGACTTAAACATCCTGTTTGAATACAGAATGTGGAATAATGAAGGTATTCAGGAAGGAACCAAAACGCCACTGACATTGTCTGTTGCTAAACAATTGTTGGAAATATAAATCTTTAAAAAAATAAGAAAAAAATGAGTTCTATAAATCTTCAAGCAAGCCCGCTCTCAGGCTGCGAAACCCATATAGCAATAGTTGTAGACGAATCCGGTTCGATCAATACAACCGAAGCACAGCAAATTAAAGACGGACTGACTTCATTTATCAATTCTCAGGCTCAGAGTAACATAACACTCTCTTTAATTGGAATGTCGCACAGCGATAGTGCCACAAGACCTGATAATATTCTTCAAAAAAGAATAGCAGACCATAAAACAGCATTTCTAACCTGGACCAATTTATTTGGTTCAGGCAGAGCTGACAAACAATCCGATTATTGGGCATCGGGTTTACAAGCTGTAAAAAATCTATCTGTAATACCGGATATTATTGTTGTTGTTACCGATGGACTACAATCAAACAATTCTGATGCGCTAAAAGAGTTGTATACAGAACTAAATTGGAACTCGCAGCTTTTTGTGTACGGAGTTACCAGTACCGAAAACAATATCAATGAATTAATAACGCCACTAACTTCTTTTCTTGGAAAAGCCCCGGTTCTAAAAACAAACGGAAGTTCTATACTCAAATCCGATTATATCAGAGTTCCTGATTTTAGTACATTGGGAAATGAATTAAACCAACTTACTGCTGATCTGGCTGCCGAGCAAATTGGCTGTATTTCGAATGTTAGCATTATTCAGAACAAATTAGTTTACCCGACTTTAAAAAAAGGACTGGCTATCAATCAGGAAATTGGAACCCTGGTTCTTAAAAACAAAAGCCGTGTTGCCCTTACTCTAAATGCCGGGACAAAAATTCATGATGTCAGCAATTTAAGTGGCTTGGTTTTCAAACTGCAAGATACAATTACAATTGCAGGATCTTCTCAGGTTGAAGCTATCATCCGTGTTGAGGGAACTCCATTGGCTACCGGCAACTTTAATGCTCCTATCGCTTTAAACAAAGTTAAAAATTTGGCCGGATACCGCATTAATTTTACTGTAACCAAAGAATTATATGTAGTAGGAACTACTACCGGAGCTAAAGCTTTACAGTCGACAAGTTTGCAAATCGCTGCGGCGGGTTCAAAAGGAATTGACAGCACAAAAGGAATCCACCTGCGTTGGATGCTGGCCGGAAAATTGGGAGATAACCATCTTCCGAAAGGAAATTTGTTTACCGGTGAAAGATCCAATTTTAACAAACCAAATGATTTTGTTAAACTGTACAGAGCGCCTTATACCAAAGTTGTGACTACTATAGATTTTACTACACCCCCTCAGGTAGTAGATGCTGAAAAAGCATTATGGATTTATAAAACCAATAAAGGAGGCTTGTTTTACGTCTATTTTAGAAATAAAGAAGCGTATAACAGTATTCAACATAACCCTTTGATTAATCCCGCATGGTTTATTGGGCAATACTCAGGTCACTTACTGGAAATTGAAAACAAAAGTGAACTGTTTTTTGCTGCAACACTAAATTTATCTTCAGTTAACAGCAATAGTAATCTACAATTAGAAACGCTTTCTGTTTCTGAAAACACTATGGCTGCAACCAAGAGAATTACCAATCGTAAAACCTTTTCTTCTGATCAGCTCAATAACGTTCGTGTAGTCGCAGAAAATGGAAGAAGCATCCGACTCAAATCCTTGCGCTGTCAACTAAGTTCGATTCACTTTGAACTTTATTCCGATTTTATTTCCAATGCCAATACTAACGGGCTTTGGGACTATAAAGGGCAATATGCCTTAAGCGATAACAATACTAAAGTATTTGAGCAATTAGAACCTAAATTAAATGCCGTACACGGAAAATGGTTAAAATACAATGACGACGAATATGTAAATATTGCCAACTACAAAGACAGGTGGGACAAACCGGTAACAACTCAGGAAAAAAGTATTAAAAGTATAGTAAACCAATACATCACGTTAAGTCAAAACCCGAATAATCCAACTGCAAAAGAGCCGGTTTCACTTGGAAATCCGATTCCGATAAATGAGCCTAAGCCCGGAGAAGAACAGTTATACGATAAAAACGAAACTGAAATTTCAAATCTGGATATGCTAAACATTGCTGCAAACGACTATCATATTGCGCGTATGTTAGGTTTGGGATGCCTTGATATAGATGATGAAGTTCTTTCTGGAGAATTTATTTATCTTACTGAATACACCACATTTGGCAATCTGGAAGGTGGAACTGCCGAAAAGGAAGTACTTCACCTTTCTATGAGTATTCCGACTTCTGTAAATACGGAGCGTTTGCCAATTCCGGTTCAGTTAAGCAAACTTGTTCCCGGTTTAAACAATAATTCAGAAGAAGGACAGTCTGCTAAAATTACAAATCCGGACGGATACAGCCTTGACGGAAAGAAAAGGTATCTGAGTTTGTTTATGGATGATGTTATGGACTACGAAATTGATACGGAAACTAACATCAACCCTTCTTATAACTTTTTTAAATCGGCGCAGGAATATGACGGAAGTTCGTTTACATTTCCGATTTATTTGGGAGTTGACTATAAAATTGGTTCCGCAGCTAACTGGGAAAAACAAGAGTTATCAGTTGATACAGCTTATTACAATATTGGTAAAGATTTAAAACCATCGAATTACGAACCGACTCCGATTATCATTCCTGAACCCGGAAAATCGATTATGAATGTTCGTCAGGAAAAAACAGGTACCAATACTTATTATTATCAGGGATACGGAATCAATATTTTCTCCAGAGCATCATCGGGTCGCCAGATAAGTGTCGAATCCAACATTAAACCTGCCAATACTTTAATGCCTCCAACAAGCATTAACTCGCATTTGATTACAAAAGAAAACCCACTGATGTTTACTTCGCAAACGGAACAAACGCGTTACAATGCCATTACAGCCGCCGATAAAACATTGGTTCGAATTCTATTTGACTATTATAGTATTCAGGAAATGGAGAACTATCCTGTTCCGGACGGAATGACACCTGAAAATGCCGTAAAACCGGATCCTGTAAATCCTGATGAAGAAACATTTGCTGACAATTTCAAAATTTATTATAAAGACGGTTTACCAGCAGTAGAACATGCTGAAATCAAAGCTATTGACGACGTAGCTGCAGATAATCTTACGGCCATTATTACAATCGGAGATTATAAGATGCTAAGCAGTGGTGAAGAAGTTAAGCTAACACTGAATAATACAAATAAAACCAGATTCATTGGAGGTATCCTAACTATTGACGATCAAAATTATGTGATAAAAGGCATTGACGTTTTCTTTAAGAAAAATGACAAAGACCAGGATGTATTTAATTATGCTCTTGTTGAAGTCCTGAAAAAAGAAGTAGCCGAAAGTATTCAGTCAAATGGCGATGCGACTATAGATTCTGAACAAATTAAACCAATCAAAAAACCGGTAAACGGTTTGTGTACTTTAGTTCAAAATATGCTTACCCTTTCTAACTGGCATCGCTCCTTACCTCTTGATTTTCGGGTAGAATGCCCTGCAATTGTCGGTAAAGTCAATAAAGAAATTGTTCAATATCTGGACAAGGAAGGAAATGGTGAATTGCAAATTGAAAAGACAAGGGGGATCTGGGAAAATGCCGTTATCTCCAGGGAATTGGAAAACACTTTTAAAATGAAAAGTAACGGAAGCTTTGAGTTGGATGCTGAGGGGAATACAATTCCATTAATAATAAAAGACGCTTATGAAATGAACAGTGACGGCAGCTTTAAGTTAGATACTGATGGAAAAAGAATCCCACTGCAGGACCAAAAACATTTGGGTCTTTACAAAATCGTCTTCTCTAATTATACACTCGCACAGCATCCGCAATTTAAAGCGGGGAACGAAAATTCAGTTGAATGGTTTAACGGTACGATCCGATTGTTTACCAAAAGTGCTGTAAGAGCAGGAAGCACCATTCCGGTAAAAACCAGAAAAGAATTCAAAGTAGTCCGAACAGAAAACAGCGGTGGAACCGGAAATTTAGTTCTCTATATCAATGATACGAATTTTAAACTGGGAGATTATGTCAATCAAACCATAGCCGAAAATTATGATGAAATCCTTTTAGGAGAGCAAAAGGTCAACTATTACCCAAGTTACAGAGTGTATTTGTATGCTAATCCGGCCAACGGAATTACCGCAGCCAATATTCTGCCGAGAGAAAATGAAAGTACCCACTACTCGATCTTCGGAATCAGTACGCATTCGAATCACTTTGATTACGACTCCAAAATCAGTGTCCCGAGTCCTATGTATTCGGTAAAAGTTACAGAACCGGCCAGACCGGAAGAGGTTAAAGGTAGTTTGTATGCAACACGTCCTGATTTTTACAACCGTTCTACTTATACTTTTACAACCAAATACAAGCACAAGCCTTACGGAGTACTGCACTACAGAGCCAATGATGAAGACTTGTTAAATGTCTTATACAAAAAGGAAACGATTAACAATATCAGAGAGGCATTAAAAAAACTTGGAGGAAATAATGAAGTAAACTTCGGTAACCGATGGGAAAACTTCCTGAATTTTGATATGCTGCAGTCAAAAACCAATTATGAGTTTTATCCAACGACTGCTTTACCGGAAAATCAATATCGTTTTCCGTTACCCGATCATCAACAATTAATAGAAGCAATTAATGAATTTGTAAAATGGCATAATAAAGCACAAGGCAAAACAGTTCCTGAAATCACTGCGATAACAGCCCTTAATCAGGTAATTATTTCCACACAGCAGGGAATTGAGCAAAATTTACTCGCCATTCATTTTATTGAACAAGCCATTCATACCGCTTTTGTACCGCTAACGGAGGTACCTGTGGTATACGAGCACATCAAAGGAAATAACTATGTGCCAATTGGTAAAAAACAGACCATCAAAGATAAAAACGGCTACATCTTAAAACCGACTGACCCTGATTTTGACATAGCGCCGATGATGAAAATTGCAGATCCGGCTAATAACATTACTCAGTTTACGGACTTTAACCTGGATGGGAACTCACAAAATATCTATTTCTATGCAGTTCGTGAAATGGATATAAAAATGAATTTCAGTCAGCTCAGCAAAGTTTTGGGACCTGTAAAACTGGTCGCCTCAAATCCTCCGCAAACGCCCGAGATCAAACGAATCATGCCAATTCCGGAAAATAAGGTTTTGGGAATAAAACCTTCGGTTCAGATCGAACTGAATGCGTATGAGACTGAGTACAATATAAAAAAGATAAACATCTATCGTGCCGCTTCTTTACAGCTTGCACAATCCATACGAACCATGACTCCCGTCAAAGAAATTTTGATTACCAAAGATACTTTATCCAATCATTTTGACAATGTCTGGACTGTCTATGACGATTTTAGTGATCAGGAGTTTGTTCCGTTTGCCGAAGGTCTTTTTTATCGAATTACGGTTTCCAGAGAAATTGAATATGAAGATGCTTCTTCGACATTATTAAATCCGATCCTCAATATCGATTATGCACCGTCACAGCCTTCAAAAATTACAGCTACCATCATTGCTGATAGTGTTTCGCCTCAGTCTCCTGTTTTAGAAGCTACAGGAGTAGTGACAGGAACAAACGGAGCAATCCTGAAACCGGTTGTTTTCAGTTGGAATAAAACAACACATAATGGAAAATACCATCTCTATAAAATGAACAATCAGGGCAATTGGGAGAAACACCATGAGATTGTTTCCAATGACAAAAAAATAACACTGCCACTACTGCAAACTAAACCGGCAACGGATGAGCTCCTTATCAAAAATGAAGAAGGCGAAAGAATCTACCATCATTTTAAAGTAATAGCCGAAAACTCGTCGGGTATGTTCAGCAGTGAAGAAAAAATACTGACTCTTTAAAAAACACTAAATACCAATATCCCTGTGACATTGGTATTCCCCTCAGGTCTTATTAAACACTATTTAAAGCAATAAAATTAAATAACATGATAACAAACAGAATTAACATTGGAAGTAAATTTCAGAACGGTGATATCCCGACACAAGGCGACTTTGCCGAAATTTTTGAAAGTTTCGTACATAAAACCGAAGACAAAGCCGATTATCAAATGGTCGAAGAAGGTAGAGATAATGAACGTTTTGTAACCCCTGCCCTACTAAAAGTAGGATTACAAAACATTGGTATTATTACCGGTAACAGTTATATGCCGCATAAAGAATATTTTGGAAGTACGTTTAGCGATTCAACACTACCTCTTGAAAAATCACCGATCCCACAAAGTATCAAACTTTTTAAAAACGGACAATTATTACAGGAAGATCAGGATTACACGGTAAACTACAGTACGGCCGTAATTACTTTTTCTTCCCCTATAAACGGCAGAAATATTGAGGTAGATTATTGGTTTAAAAACCTAACCCCTAATCCGGGAAGCGGAACGGGCGGACAAATCGATTTTACCAGTTTCCTGCATACCACAGGCAACGAAACTAAAAATGGTCTGCTAACTTTTAACAACACCACTCCCGCTGCTACAAGTGGAATTGTACTTACAAACAGCGGTACAGGTACTGCTTCTGCCTCACTTGACATCAATGTAAGCGGTGCCGGAAACGGAATTGCCATACAAAACGCAGCAACAGGAACCGGTTTTAAACTATCTAATTCAGGAGCCGGAGTTGGTACTTATATCAATTCGAGTTTAACAGCAACAGGAGACGTGCTGCAAGTAGCAAAAGACAATGTTGTCAAAACCAAAATTGACACCAATGGTGTTGTAACAGCTCAAAAATACATTACGGTTAACGGAACAGCGTCTCAATTTGTAAAAGGCGATGGTTCATTAGATCCTACTGTTTACGCAGAAGATACCGACGTCCTACACAAAACCGGAAACGAAACTAAAGACGGAGCCTTAACATTGACGCACGACACTTCGGCAAATACTGTTTTAACAATTAGTAAAAACAATAGTGCCAACTGTCTAAAATTGATTCAAAATTCCAATTCAAACCAAACCACTTCTACCTGGGATACCACCACAGCTAATGCCGACAGAAAAGCAATCAGCATTCAAAAGCTAGCACAGGAAAATGCCTTTATCACACACGAAGGTGATGTTACGGCACGCTCTTTTACCACACTAAGTTCCCGAGCCAACCTTTCAGATGCCTCATTAACCTTAACCGGTGCAGGGTCACAACAAGCAGCACCGGGTCAGGCAAAATTATATGCCAAAACTGTTGGTACAACCGATCTGTATGTTATGGGCAGTGATGGGGTCGAAAAGAAAATTGGCGACAATACTGCAGTACCAGAACCAACACAAATTACCATTTCTACTACTACAGCTATTACAACTGATACTCTTGATGCAAACGGTAAAAGTCAGCTTGGTAAAAACGTAATCCTTAACCATGGAGCAACTGCCCTAAACCTAACAGTAAATGGCGGAACTGATTTTTGTGCTTCGTATTTAAAACATGGTGCCGGAGCGGTAACCTTTGTACAAGCAGCAGGCAGAACTTTAGTATTAGTTAATGCCACAGCTGTTCTAAATGGTGCAGCCGGAAGTACTGCCACGATTTCAAGTATCGGAACTACAGACTATTTAAGAATTTCAAACGTATAAGATATGAATCCATCATTATTTTATGAATATGGAATAAGCAAAGCTGCCACCGCATTTGTCTCGACCTGGAAGACTGACAATGTATCAACAGGATCCAGTACTGCTTTACAGGTAAAATTACCATTGGTTGCCGGAGGGACCTATGCCTTTCATGTAAACTGGGGTGATGGTTCATCCAATTATATAACTTCCCATAATCAAGCTGAAGTTTTACATACCTATGCTTCTGGGGGTACCTACACCATCACTATAAATGGAACTTGCAGCGGGTGGAAATTTTCAAATAAAGGAGACCGGTTAAAAATACTATCGGTAAGCTCTTGGGGAATATTAAGGCTAGGAAATTACGGAGGGGAATGTTTTTACGGATGTGCTAATTTAGATCTATCTACTGTATCAGATGTATTAGATTTAGCAGGAGTAAGAGACTTATATAGTTTTTTTAGAGATTGTTTCTCATTGACTACTGTGAATAAGATAAATGAATGGAATACAGCAGACGTGACCAGCTTGCATTCTATGTTTAATACAGCAACAAATTTCAATCAAAACATAGAAAACTGGAATGTTAGTAAAGTACTTAACTTCTACTCCATGTTTAGCTCTGCAACTGTATTCAACCAACCTTTAAATAAGTGGAATACAAGAGCTGCTAAAAATATGACGGCTATGTTTCAAAGTGCAAAAGCATTCAATCAGCCTTTAAACAACTGGAATACAGCTGAAGTAACGAATATGGATAATATGTTCACATCAGCTATAAACTTTAATCAAAATATAGGGGCATGGAATGTCAGCAAAGTAACTAGTTTTACCTTTATGTTTACTTTAGCAAGTTCTTTTAACAACGGCGGTAGTCCTGATATCAATAATTGGATTTTGAATACGAGTGCACCCCTTCGCATGGACGGTATGTTTTCGTCAGCGCAAGTATTCAATCAACCTTTAAGCAATTGGAATACTGCGGAGGTTACAGCAATGACTAATCAGTTTTCATTCGCGTCAAACTTTAATCAAAACATTAGTACATGGAATGTCAGTAAAGTAACTAATTTTAACTCTATGTTTAACCAAGCTATTGCATTTAATAATGGGGGCAGCCCTGATATTAATAATTGGATTTTAAATGTAAATACACCTGTTACTATGTCTGGAATGTTTTCTTTAGCCCAAGTATTTAATCAGCCTTTAAACGATTGGAATACCTCTAAAGTAACTAACATGACTAAAATGTTTAATGGGTGTTTTGCCTTCAATCAACCTCTAAACAATTGGAATACTGCAGCGGTTACCGATATGTCTTGGATGTTTTCAAATACTTCCAGCTTCAATCAGTCTATAAGCAATTGGAATACAGCAATGGTTACAAATATGCAACATATGTTTTATAATGCGCCAGTGTTTAATCAACCCTTAAACAATTGGAATACAACAGCAGTTACAAATTTTCTGTATATGTTTCATAATGCCCAAGCGTTTAATCAAACCTTAAACAATTGGAATACTGCAGCCGCAATAAATATTAACGGAATGTTCCGTTTTGCAACAAGCTTTAATCAAAACATTAGTGCATGGAATATCACTAATGTAACCGATTTTACAGATTTCATGGCCGACAAATCAGCATCAAACTTTTCGGCGTCCAATTTAGATGCCCTCTATAATAGCTGGAGCGTGCAACCGGTAAAACCTAGAGTAACTATTTCATTTGGAACGATCAAATATACGTCCGCAAGTGCAGCCGCCAGAGCCATACTTACGGGAGCGCCAAACAATTGGCAAATCACCGATGGCGGGTTAGCTGCCTAGTCTTTATTATAAGTCATCTAACATTCTACAATCTATTTTAAGTACCTACCAAAAATCTAACGCATTGGTGTACTTCATAAAATAATACTATACCCATAGCGACATCACTTTTACCTGCAAAAAAAGAGCTTAAAAAGGAAACATATTTCCATCACACCATCCTACGATAAGGATTTAGATATGTGAAACGCCATTTTGCGTTTTCAAAGTTATGTTACTATGGGTTATAAAAAATAAATTGACAAATCAAACACCTACAAACCAATATGGAATATTACAATATAAGCAAATCACTGATTGCGACTAAAAATGACTGTGCTTCGGGAGTTATGGGCACCGCTGTAACGCTTACGGCTACAGCAGGTCAGTTTGTTTCTACGGTCAGTGTAGAAGATGCAAATGCCAAAGCCGATGCCTGGCTTGCAGCCAATGTGCAGGCCTATGCCAACAATTCCGGTACCTGCAGAAAAACGCTCTGGCGTGGAGCCAGTCCCTCCTGTGTTCTGGAACCTACAACCGAATTAGCGCCTTTTAATTATATGGTGGTCCGTTATAAATGGGCGCTAGGCGCCGGAAAAGATTTTGACACCTATACCGGTATCATCAATACCGGAACCGCTCTGGATAACAAATGGATGGGCTATGGACATGGAAATGATTATGAAATCCCGAAACAGGCAACTGCAGAAAATGCCTATATCATGTGGGCCGGAGACAATATGCAGGATAACGGTGTAGAAAGCTGCCTGATAAATTTCAGCAAAATAGTGGCGGACTACCCTACTTTGTCTACCATACAGGTAAGAATGGCCGGTTCCTGGTACACTGAAGTAAAAACCGGAAATATCGATATCGAAATCAGCACGTATCGCGGAGGGATAATGGAAAAATCCGGTTATGATATTGTAAATGTCGGAGGAGACTTGATACAACAGCTTAACTCCTCTACAACAGTGCCTATTCAGGGCACCAACCTCTCCAAAAATATCGAAGCGGTCACCAACCTTGGTTACATTACGTATATCAAAGACTCTTCGACCGGAAAAATTGTAATACACTACTAAAAATTTAAAACATGGGAAATACAGGATACAAATCATTCGCCGAACTGGAATTATATTATGAAGATGATGACAGTTATGCAGGTGAAAGAAAACCAAATGTAGTCAGCGACCCGGATTATATTGCTCCGGTACTCGATACTGTGACTTGCGCTCCGAGTCCGAGATATTACAATACCGAAAGGAAAATGAGCGCGGTAAAAAACGATTGTGGAAGAGAACACAGGGGTAGCAATGTTACACTTGTAGCTTATCCGAACCAGTTTGTTTCCGATATCAGCGTGGCCGATGCCGATGCCAAAGCGGATGCATGGCTTACAGCAAATGTTCAGGATCACGCTAACAGGTCAGGTAGCTGCGAACTTGCAGGTGATATCTATCCTCCGGATGCGCCTCTTTTACATAGTACTTTAGGAAACTACAGAAGGATCGATTTATTATGGACTATACCCTTAGATGATGTCGGCGTTACCGGATATCAAATCTATAAAAAGCGATTGGGAGATAGCTGGAGCCTTGGTTATAGTCTGAACAACGGATCTACAAATTCTATTCAGGATTTTGACCTGCTTCCTCAATCACAGTATTTTTATAAAATCAGAGCAAAAGATGCCATGGGAAATTGGTCGGAATACAGTAACGAAGTATCTCAAACAACAGGATCCTTTACAGGTGGTGGATCAGGCGGTTGTTTTGTAGAAGGCACTTTAATTACACTACCTGACGGAACACAAGAAACAATCGAAAATTTAGCCCTTGATCAATTGTTACTTTCTGCTGAAATTGAAACCTTAATTGATACTAACGATATTGAAGAACTTTACAAATGGTCCTGTGACTATTTAGCAGAGAACAGAATCATTTCTCCCATAACCAAAATTATGCAAAAAGTAGCGCATAAAACTATTGTGGTCAACGATGGATTGTTGGAAGCTACTCCAAGCCACTCTCAATTGATACAACGTGATGGTATATGGAAATTTATTGCTTTGGAAGATATTCGCATAGGTGATCATTTATATACTATTGACAAGAAAATTATACCCGTTACAACTGTATCCGTCAACTTAGCAGAAAGAAAGATCTATCCGCTAACTTTAAATCCTTTTCACACCTACTTTGCTAATGGGATTTTGACCCACAATTTTAAAGCGCCAATATAACGTCAAAGACTCATCAAAGTATATTGTCCCGTTAGGATCAACTACTTTTATTGTGTTAGCTCCTGCAAGATTTTGTGATCCTTGCAGGACTTTCAAACTATTACAAACAGCTACCGTAATAATTTTAAGTATTGAATCTACTGGATTCAAGTTGATAGTTGATAGTTGAAAAATGTAAAATGTAAATCTGGAAGGTGTTCCATTTTATTTAATCGATTTTTATACTTCTAATATCGTATTCAAAAGCGTTTGGTTCCTATAACCAAATCGTCACGTATTCAGCATCTCACAACTCACAACTTGAATTAATTACCGGCTTACGAATCTCAAACAACTAAATTATGTTTAATCCATTTATTCAATACGACTTTGGTACAAAACAAACCAATACCATAACTTACAGTCAAAATTTCAAAACTGATTTGTTCCAACATTTAGGCACTTCTCTTAATCCAACCGGGACCTTATTGTATACCACCTTACACAACAGTCCTGATGCGGTTGCTCAATACAAATTGAATACACCTTGGAATGTTACTACTGCCTCTTATCTCAGTAACTCTTTAGTAATTAATCAAAATGGGGAATCAAGCCCTCGCGGACACTACCTTTCGCCCGATGGTACAAAACTATATGTTGGCGGCTCTACTTCTAAAAGTATTTTGTATTATACCCTCAGCACGGCATGGGATGTTAGCACTGCAGTATATGTAACTTTTCTATCATTACCAATAAATATAAATTCCATCCATTTTAGTCCTGACGGCAGGTTTATGTTTTTAAAAAATAATGGAATCCAGCTTCAAAAATATACTTTAAGCACTAACTGGGACATCACTACAGCTATACTAACTCAAACGGCATCAGATACATTTGATGGTTATGATGTTTATTTTACAGAGGATGGTTCCTGTTTCTTTACTTATAATGGTAATAACCGGGTTGTCATCAAAAAGAGTTTGGCAGTACCCTGGGATTTAGCAACTGTAGAAGCTACAGCATATTTAAATGTTTCGTCGGTAATCCCTTTAGGAAATTTTGAAAGTATTCATTTTAGCGATAATGGCTTATACCTGTTTATCGGCGTTTATTTTTCCAGTATCTATCGATTTGAATTAAGCAAACCTTTTGATATTAAAGGAACATTAGTCCTTACTTAAATTATATAACCAACATAGTTAGTTCTCTTAAAAAAACAAATCGTTCTCATGCAAGAGCGAGAACTAAATTCTAATACCTAATAATTTCTTTTATGGGATCTATACTACAAAACACAATTTTTGGAAGAACAAAAAACGATTTTAAAACTTTTAAGTTCACAATTGACACAAATTTGGGTGAAGGCACAAGTTTTACAATACCAACGCGAGGAGGTCTTTTTTCTTACTCCGTAAAATGGGGGGATGGAATTACAACCTCAGGTCATACCGGTAATGCTACACATATTTATACAAATCCGGGAATTTATCAAATTGAAATCAAGGGAACTTTTCCCCGCATTTTTTTCAATAATACGGGCGACCGATTAAAGATAAAATCAGTTGATCAATGGGGTGAAGTCGGCTGGGCAACTATTCAATCGGCTGCGTTCTGGGGATGTGAAAATCTAACAAATGTTGCAAATGATATGACATGGATTAATAGTTTAATAACCGGCAGTGCCATGTTTTTCAATACGAAAATCGCAGCCTTTCCTGAAGGTGTGACTTTTGGTAGTTTAGTAACGGCAAACGATATGTTCAATACAACCGATTTTACTGCCTTACCGAGCACCGTAACATTTGCTAATTTGGTTGATGGTTCGGGAATGTTTAGAAATTCAAAAATAACAACATTTCCTAATACTGTCACATTTAGTGCATTGATTTATGGTGGCTCGATGTTTCACAGCAGTTCTCTGTCTTCATTACCAAGCAGCGTGACTTTTGCAAGTTTAACAAATGCTGATGGAATGTTCTGGTATGGCAAAATTACAACATTTACAACTAATATAACTTTTGCAGATCTAACGACCGGAGCTCAAATGTTTCGAAGTTCTTTACTAACTTCTCTTCCAAATACGGTGACATTTGCCAATATTGTTAATTGCAAGCAGATGTTTTGGGCAGCCCCTATAACTACATTACCCAACACAATCACATTTTCAAAATTAACGAATGGTGAAAACATGTTTTATCAGGTCACTTTAAATAAAGCGAGATACTCGCAATTACTAATTGACTTAAACACCTACAATGTTAGCACAGGACTAAGAATTGATGGAGGACTTTCTAAATATGATGCGTCAGGCCGGATTGCAAGAAATGCCCTTACAAGCAGGTCACCGGCCTGGCAAATAATTGATGGCGGCTTTGAAGCGTAATTCAAAAAAAAATCTCATTAGATTAGATACATCAGGAAATCTCTTTACTACAATTAAATCAATTTAAAAAATCTTTTCTCTAAATCCAGAAATAAAATTACAAATCAAAAAAAATAAAAAATGAGTACAACTTACAACAGAATAAAAGTCGCTGACTTAGAAAAAAACCAACAGGACAAAATTTTAATCACAAACCTGAATGGTGAATTAGAATTTAGGGATATAAATCGTGTCAAAACAGAGAGTTACAATGCATTGGATTATAGTTTGGAAGGTAAAGCCCTTGACGCTAGACAAGGTAAAGTTCTAAAAGATACTATTGATACCAAACAAGATATTGCGAATCAAATCGAGATTTCGAATTCCGGAACTGTGCAGAATTCATGGCATGGTAAAACCGTTTTGTTTACTGCCAATTGCACAATTACGGTACCGGCTACATTAGCACAAAGTTTTATTTTCAACGGTATCACATTAGCCGGAGTAAGTGTAACCTGGGCCATTACTGCACCTCACACCTGGTTATTTGGCACTCCTGCAGTAACGGGGGAAAAACAAATCTTTACTTTTACCAAAAGAGGCAATACAAATAGTATCTTGCTACTAGGCGTCTAACGGATCTGTTGTCCTTTATCGTTTTATGCAATTAACTTATCGTATACCACTAACCAAATTATAACTAAACTACTCTGTGCTTTTTGTGCAGAGTAGTTTTTAACTATATCTATAGTATCTTTTTTAGTAGTCGTTTTTTCAACTATTCTAAGTTCACAATCAAAATAAGAAAAAACTTTGTCTATAGATAAAATCAATGTCCTGTGGAATCTTATTTAATTTTCTTTCAGCAATAAAGTCATCAAAAAAAACGGCAGTTTCACTGCAAAAATTTACCGCATTAAGATTATCTGTAAGTTTTTCCCTTTCTCTATCTGAAAGTAACGGAATTTTAGAAATAGGAGCATCAATATTCTCTTCTAAATTTTTCAACCAATTTTTAAAATTCATTAAAAAATGGGAGACAATTGCGCTGTCAATAAATTTTGGAGAATGGCTTATTAGAATTTCATAATCTTTATTTCTGAGCTTTTCTATTTGAAAAGAAAGGCCATAATTTAATCCCTCTTCCGTTTCCTCTGCTCCGTAATTGAAATGAAAAGGGACATGATTTGCATCTGCTGTCAAAACAAAATCATCTTCACAATAGTTAATACATTTATATACCGTCTGCACTTCTTCTCTGACTTCCTGCAAAAATTCTTTTATTGATTTCTGAGCAATTGATTCAAATTCGTAACAAACCGATATTGTATTAAAATCTAAAACCATATTTGCGGATACCCTGTTACAGTCTTCAAAGTAATGCTGAAGCAGTATGTTATATAAACCAATTAAAACCGTGTATTCGGCGATTGTATTCTCACCTGTTAATTTATAGAAATAAGAAAGATCTGCAGCGCTTATTATAATACAATCTACCGAAGAAACTTCAGAAAGATTTCCTCTATAAGGAGCAATTTTACTTGTCTCTTTATACCAATTTTCTCTACTATTTATCTGATTGATTTGTTGCATTTGTCTTTGGTATTTAATTTAATTATCTCACTAACAAAAGGTAAATAGGACAGAAAAATTAAAAGTGCAAAAAAAAACTGTATTGTAAATGATAAAGTAAAACACATTTTAAATAACCTCTTCGCAATTTTTTGCTATTTAATTCAATAGGATACCTATACTATTCTTTGGATACTTTCACAAAAAATCGTGACTATCTTATTTTCATTTTTAAACACATTACACTCTATTTCAAATGTTTGTACACATTATTCTCAGGTAACATATTTTATACTAAGGTAACAGAGATATAAGCTTAAAAATTACGGACTTTTCGTATAATAATTACGGATTTAACAAACTTGTAGCGACAGCATCGGTAAAATAAATTTACTCTACGCTGAGGTTTTAAAGGGAAATCAATACTAAAAAAGGAAAGAAATCCGGAATAGTACATTCCGAAAAAGGTTTGCCATCACTCTCAATTTGAGTTTCGTTAAAAATTATCTAAGGATCAGAACAATCCCTGTCGTTTTCGCGCCTGAAGGTTAATTGTAACTTCGATTTTAGTACCGGAATTCATTTTTGAAATTACGTCGAACTTACCATTCAAAGAAGTTACTCTGTCTCTCATATTACTTAATCCAATCCCTGCTTTTTTACTGCGCACATCAAATCCGTCACCATCATCCGTAATGGTAAGTTTTAGCGTATTATTTTTCTTTTTACTGATTTTTACTTCGCAATTTTTCGCATTAGCGTATTTGTTGACATTCAAAATAGCCTCCTGAATTATTCGATATAAATTTATTTTATAAATAATTTGAATGCTTCTCCACTCAATAGTATCATTATCCAAATAAGTGAATTGGGTTTCCGTAATTTCTTTTTGATTTTCTATAAGAGCCATTAACAAGATATTAAAATCACTATGCTCCAGAAATGAACTGTGACTTAAACCGTGTGAAACCGTACGAATTTCATTCTCAATATTTTGCAATTCAATAATATAATAACGTCTCTTTTCTATTATCTCTGCATTGTTTTGCGTATTAAAAAAGCCCAAATTCATTCTGACACTATAAATTTTATTCATTATACCATCATGCAATTCTTTTGCTATTTTCGTCTTTTCGTCTTCCCTTGCAGTATTTATTTTTTCCTGTTGGTCAGTCAATAATTGATAGATTACTTCATTTGCGAGCTGTTCCTTTTTAAAAAATCGCATTTCCTGATTCTTATATTTTAAATATCGGAAAAGAAAAATTATCAGTAGCCCCAGAATTACTACAAAGGATGTGATTAAAATATAGAAATTTCTTTTGGTAAGAATCTTATTTTCATCCTCGATTCTGGATGTTTCGTATTCGATTCTGGAGTATTTGTCATGTGCATTTTTTTGCACGGCATTGATACTGTCACTTAATTTAATATACTCATTGGTATAAAATAAAATTTTCTTTTTATCGATTTTGTACAGTAATCGCAACGTAGTCAAAGTCTCATTGCTGTTTTTTAATTTAACAGCCAATCGATTCGCTTCCACCAGAGTTCTAATGGCTCTGAGCGTATCTTTTTGTGACAAATAATACTCTCCTATACGTATCTTTTTATATAAAATATCGGGCTCTAAACCTATACTATCGACTATTTTTAAGGATTCAAACAACATTGAATTCACATTTTTATAGTCTTTGCTTTTCATTTTTGAATAAGCCAGGTTACTCAAAACGTTAGCATACAATTTAGGCCATTTCTTTTTTAAGTCTTCAGTTACTAAAGGAGTAAGCATTCTTATCGACTTAGAATACTGACCTTGCAAATCATACAAATTACAAACATTAATAATAGAACTGACGTTGTAATTATTTACGTGTGCTTTATCTGTAATTTTCATTTTACCAACTACATCCAAAGCCATAGCATGGTATTTTAAGGCCTGATCATACTTAACCAGTTTCTCAAGACAATTACCCATTAAGGTATTGCAACTATAAATCAGTTCGTAATCTTTGGATTTTTTTAAGTTTTGTAAAGCTTTAGAAATTTCAACAGTACTTTCTATATAATTTCCATCATAAAATAAAACATACCCTTTATTAAACAACATTCTGGCAACATTATCATTGTCATGAATTTTATGGTATATTTTTTCTGCTTTGAGATAATAGAAATAGGCACTGTCTTTTTTTGTGTTTTCATAACCGTCGCCTACAAAATAAGAGGCTTTTGCCATTCTAACACTATCATTGGCCAATTTTGATAATTCTAAAGCTTTTAAACTAATCTCTAAAGATTTTTTTGAATTATTAATATAGTAATATTCTGATGCAATTTCTAAATAAGCATCTCTTACTATTGATTCATTCTTTTTCTTGTTCAAAAGAAGAACCCGACGATCTAAATATGCCTCTTTTTTATTATTTTCCAGATTGCAAACGTAATCTTTATCAAATAAATCAGTAGGGGTACTTTCAGAGCTCGAACTGTCATTTTTTCTACAGGAGAAAAAAAATACAAAAATAAAATAATAAGAAATCCTAGTCGAAATGGTCAAAATACAATTGTTGTTTATTATTTCAAATATAACATTTTGAAATAAATCAAAACTTTAATGATATTAATAATCAGCAAATAAAATTTTTAGTGTCTTGGTGGTTTCGGATTACTTGGGTCTCCATAATTTTCACCATCAAAACTCGCCGGTCTCATCCCTGGTTTGGTGTTGGTTGAATCGATTTTTCGTCCGAATGTATCAGTTGGTTTTTTAAAAGATTTAACTTGCTCATTTTCAAGCTCGTCATTTGAGCACGAAGCCATTGATAATGAAATCAAAACAAGTCCCAGAAAGTAGAATTTAGTCCTCATAAATATTGCTTTTATAATTAATTGTGAATATTTTGTAAAAAAAAAGCTTTATTTTTTCTAAATTGTACGGGATTTCCGTAATATTTTAACTAGATTTGATGTAAATTGAGATTACAAATTATGGGATTAAACATTTTAATAGTTGACGATCATCCAATGACCGTTGATAGTTACATCAACCTGCTGTCATACAGTAGCTTACAAGAAGAAAATTTGCATTTTATAAAAAGTTATAATTGTGAAGAGGCCTTTAATAAAATAAACTTATACGAAAAACAAAATATTTTAATACACTTTGCGTTACTGGACATCAGCATCCCTCCTTATAAAGATTTGCACATTAATAATGGAGTTGATCTGGCTTCGCTACTCCGGAAAAAATTCCCTTTCTGTAAAGTAGTCCTTCTTACCATGCACAGTGAAGCTTTGACAGTTGATAAAATAATTAAAGAAATAAAACCGGAAGGGTTTATCTCAAAAAGCGATATAAATTTTGAATTATTTCCCGTTATATGCCAAAAGGTTTTAAGTGGAGAACTGTACAAAAGCCCCACCATAATTGAGTCACAAAGAGAATTGCTAAAAAAGAATATAAGTTGGGATCACCATGACAGTCAGATTCTAATTTTATTAGCAGATGGAGTAAAAACGGTTAATCTGCCCAATTACATCCCCCTTTCTATGAGTGCAATTGAAAAACGCAAAGCCAATATAAAAGACCAGCTTTTAGAAGGCAAAGGAGGAGATAAAGACCTAATTGACAAGGCAAAAAAATTAGGTTTGATATAACCCATTGCTTGTACTTGTTTTCTAATCCCCAGAGATATAGCTTACTCCTGATAGAAGTTTATTATAATTTTTAATTATTAAACACTTACAAATGAAAACGACAAAAATTTTATGCCTGACTCTGACGCTATTCTTTTCTTTAGTCGGTCACGCTCAAAAGGATGAAAAAGATTTAATTAAACAAACCATTGAAACCTATTTTGACGGCTGGATGACGGGTGACACTCTAAAACTTGGAAAAGTAATGCATTCGTCCTGCAATTTAAAACTTATTAGAGACGGCCAGATCGTAATAATTACCAGAAAAAACTATCTGAGCGGATTTAAACCTCGCCCAAAAATGGAAAATACAAAAGGTAGCATACTCGATATCAATCTTACAAAAAATGTTGCCTCTGCAAAATGCGAGATTGAAACTCCCAAAAAGGTGTTCACCGATTACTTCAATATGATTAAACAAAATGGTGAATGGTATATTGTAGATAAAATTTCTACAAACTACGACAAAAAGTAAAGCTGTTTATCCTATTGCGTTTATCTAACCGCAAGGGTCGCTAAGATAACGAAAGTTGTTTCGGTAAAGCTTTGCGCATTCTCAACTATTTGCGAAATTTTTTTTCACGCAGATTTTGCAGATTTTTTTGCGTTATTATTTTGACAAAAACAATCTCCTAAATCTGCGTGAAAAAAAACTTGGCGACTTTGCGTGAAAATTTTTCCTTTTTTCGGTTAAAATTTAACCAACAGAAATGGGTCTGCATCTGTTGGGATTGCTTTTAATGATAGCTTTTTTGCAGCGGTATTTCTATTTTGTTTGGCGTGTATTCCTCCATTCAAAGCCCTATTGATTAAAATTTCTCTGGGATCTCCCAATGCAAAAATCTCCATTTCTTGAAGTTCATTTAGAGAAACCGTTGGAGTTATTCCGCTTGTGTAATTACCTTCATTATTGGCATTAAATAACTTATAAATCACCGGATATAAAATCCATCCTTTTTTGTCTTTAGTCCGCTCATCTTCTATTGCAAAGCCCGCAACATCCTTTCCTACTGTTTTTTCGCCTATAGAAATTACCGGCATAAACGGCTTTAAATTATTGATAATTATTTCAGAAGCTGAAGCAGTATGCTTTCCGCACAATACATACAGCTCCTGAATTAATAATGGATGCGCTGTTCTCAATGTTTCAAAATGTATTTGAAGTTCATTCATTTCCAGTGCCTCTTTAAAAGACTTATTTACAAAACCCCCGTTTTTATTTCCTTTAAATCTTATAAACAAATCGTCCTGTTTAATGTTTGGAGCCAGAAGAATGCTCAATGCTGTAGCTGATGAGACATCGCCACCTCCATTATATCTTAAATCGACGATTACTTTGGTTACTGCTTCATTTTTAAACTCTTTAAATACAGATAGCAAGGTTGATGCAAGTCCGCTGTCAAAATGAGCGATTGCGATATAACCCGTTTTCTCCTTATTATTTGAAATAACTTTATGAATTATGGATTGAGAAAAAGTAAAACCTCGAATAATTTCTATTTCTTTTGCGGTAGAAAAACCGGACTGTAACGAATATTCGAGCCATTGTAATTTGGCTCGGTCAGAGTGGACCAAACCTGCATACAAACTTTCAAAATTTTGATTGTTTAATGAAACCCCGTTTATTGCTTTTATATATTGACCTCTTTTAAGCCCCGATCGCTCAGCAGGCGAATCGGAAAGTACATATAAAATAACACCATAAACTTGTCCTTCATATTCTATAAAAGAAATATCAAATCCATAGGAGATTCTAATGCTTTTTGGAGCTGTTTCAGGCAACGCCACACTTGTTGCATAAGAAAAACGATCCTCCGTATGTAATAATTCTCCAAAATACTCTTTCGGATTGAGAGTCTTAGCAGTATTTTTTGGCAGACTTTCATTCCACAAATAATATTTTTTCATTTGTTCGTACATCCAGTCATTTACATATTCATTACTTCCTTCTTCATAAGTAACAGAAGTATCGTCTGTCTGACAGGAAACCATTAGAGAAAAAACAAGCAAAACAAACCGCAAAGCAAAATGATATTTTTTCATGGACAAAGGCATTCAAAAATTAGTGCTCAAGTATTAAAAAGAAAAATAATCCGTCAAATTAATAATCCCCTCTACACCTGAAAAAACACCGCTAGCATCTGCTTTTTCTTCAAGTACGATTAATTTTGATTTATTATTCTGAATCACCATCTGAAAAATGACTTTTTTCCCCGGTATATATGATTCGTCCGTTCCATGTTTAACAAGTTCCGCATTCACGATTGGAGGTGAACTAAAAGGAAACTCAAAAAAAGTGCTAAAACGGTCTTTCTTTATGTTCTCTATTCTACCTATTTGCTGACCATTCGTTTTTCTTAAAATAAGATCTAGAGCGCCACTATAACCACTTTTAGAATACTGGTTTACCGATGGGAAAATAAATTTATAGCCTACACGCCCTGATGTACTAAGCGTTCCCGGTTTATTAGAAAGGATATTTTCAATCCAAATGTTTTCTTTAGTATAAAAAGAGAGTGTGTCTAATGGTTTTGCGGTAGTAAAAGTATAGGAATGTAGAATTTTTTTCGTTTTTTTATTACTGATAGTTACTGTTTTAGTGCTCTGACCGTAAAATACGAATTCGTAATTGCTCTCTGTTTTTTTCAAAAAAGCATTGCGTTTATCCACCACTAGAAACTTACCATTTAAGGAAACCTGAATAGAATCTTGCAATCCATTATAAGCACGTATCACAACTTTTCCGGCTTTTTGTTCCTGATACAAGGGTACCAATTCATCGTTGCTGCAAGCGGAAATCAAAAGGCTTGTAATAAAAAAAAGAAATACTGCTTTAAATATATTCGTCATGAGTTGTAAACTGTTAAAATGATTCTGTTGTTATTGGTATTGTTTTTATTGAAATTGATATTGCGATTATTTTATTGCTATTGACATTGCTATAGCCTTTTCTATTTTTTGATAAATTTTATTCTTTCAGCTGCATCACCGTATTTAATGACCAGGAAATAAACTCCAGCCGTTAAGTTGCTAATCGAAATTCCTGCTTTATTATATTTCGATTCTTTAACCAATACACCTGTTGTATTGTATACTTTTAATGTAATTTCTTCTTCATTAATAGTTGAATCTAACTCTAATTGCAAGTCATTTTCAACCGGGTTTTGTTTTAATGCTATTTCCTTTTTCCCCAATACGTCTTTCAATCCTAAGGAAGCTACTGTAATTGATACTTTATCTATTTCATAACCTACAACAAAGTTGGGTGCGTTTAAAACTGCGAAATACACCTTTGTTTTTCCGGCAAACTGAGAAATATCTACCGTATAATCTTTAAATTCGGCATCTAAAGTTGTTGCTCTTGTTAATTCTATGGCTCCAATCTGAGTAAAAGATTTCGGGTCTTTATCTGTTGTAGATGCATAAACGTATAAATTATCAGGCCCGTCATAGATCGCTTTTTGAGCATTTAAAACCAATTGCATGCTTCCACCGTAAAATGATAAGTCTATTTCCGGCATGATAGCCCAGTTTTTCTGCTCTACACCAAGAGGAGCTCCTGAGGCCATATCAATATTATAAGTTCCTAATACTTTATAAGTTCCATCTGTGATAACCCCATTTTCATTGATCTGAATATTGGTTCGTGTAATCCAATTTTTCGCATCTCCATCAGCGTCCAAAAAAGTCCAGTCAGATGCCTCAGCATCATCAAAATCATCTTCCCAAATCGCATACTGTGCAGATGCCATTCCGGAGATCAGTATAAAAACCAATACAAGTAATTTTTTCTTCATTTTTATCTATTTAAAACAAAGGCTGCCTAAAAAGTGAGGATGCAAACCATCATCCTACTCTTCATAAAAAAAACAATAAAAAACTCTTTAGACAGCCCCGTTCATTTATTTATTAATTTACAGTACTATTAAAAGTTAGTAAACTTAGTCCAAGAGTTTGTCCAGTTTGCTTCCGTTTTAAATGCACCAGTTGAACCTGATAAATTTAAAGCTCCATCATTAAAGAATGGTTGCGTTAATCCCCATGCAGTAGCTGGGCTAACAGTAGATGTAGTGCTACCTAAACCTAAAGCAGTACCAACAGGCAATACCGGATTTGTGAAAGCATGTACTGATAAAAGATTCCATGTAGAGTTAGCAGGCAATGAAGGGCTTTCCCATCTGATTCCGGTTACATATCCGGTAACAGTTACATTAGAAAGACTGATTTGACCTAATCTACGTACGTGTATTGCATTCTCATAAAGAGCAGCATTTGTAGCAGAACTAGCACCAATAATAGACAATTGAGAGATAACTGGTCTTGTAATGATTGTTGTACTTGTACCAGTTGCATTGTTATCTAGTTCGATACCGTTTGAATCCGGGTTTCCACCGCTTAAACTGTGTGTAGAGTCTTTATCTGCAATAGCGATTGCTTTAGTGATAGATCCTGTGTAACCAAAATCGAAATCAAAGTTATCATCGTCCGGAGCAAAAGAAACTAAGTGACTTGCATTTACTGTTCCTCCGAAAAATTCGAATGAATCATCTCTTCCGTAAGATACCTGAACGTGATCAACAACAGTTCCGCTACCTACACCACCAAAAGTAAGACCATTGATCTCAACACCAGTTGTAGCATCTAAGATACGACCAGCAAACTCGATACGAACATAGTTTAAAGCTCCTGCGTTGTGAGCATTGTTTGTTCCTCCATAGTAAAAATCAGAAGGAGTTGGCTGATCACCTAAACCTTCAATAATATTAGTAGTTACTCCGGTATTTACCTGAGCATCTCCTAAAAGAACTACACCACCAAAATCTCCAGGTGCAGCTTTTGTTGCAGCATTACCATCTAGCAAATTGTAACTTGTAAAAATAACCGGAGCTGCAGCAGTACCCTGAGCATCAATCTGACCTGTTTTTGTAATTACCAATACTCCTGTAGCAACTCCTGAACCTAATACTTTAGCTTTAATGAAAGTTCCCGGTTGTATCGTTAATTTTGCCCCTATAACACGAACTACTCCACTAACTTCCCAAACTCTGTCGTTTGTCCAAGTAGTATTAGTTGTAATGTTACCACTTACTGTTTGTACTGCAGTTGGGTAACCTGAATAATCTGCACTTGCAGATTTCATTGCAAATGAAGAATCAGCACTTGCTTCATCATTTTGACAAGAATTGAAGAAAAGAATGGCAATCGCGAACAAAAAAACTTTTTTCATGATAACTGAATTTTGATTAACTTTGCTGCTAATATTTTACACTTGAGGTCTTTGGGAGGAGCAGCAAATTTTCTTCCCTTTGACCTTTCCTTTTTTTGGTAATGCTTTTAATAGGTTTTCCGTCTTACCTCCGGAGACTATCCCTGGGTATTCTTCTCTCACTTTTAGGGTTCCGGTGAAAGGATAATTTTCTTTAAAATCTGAAACAAACCATACTATAAATAATAGAGAACGTAAAATCAATTGTACCATTCTGACACGCTTTTTCGGTCTGGATTTTTTTTGCAGATTGTGTACGTCTGTAATGTGTAGTGTTTACTTGTAACAGTTTTTCAAAGAAATTAATATCGAAACAGATTGGCTTTATTTCTAAAATTGATCGTCTCTTTATATACATTAGATTTCAAAACGTAAAAAAATCACGTCAAAATCTTTCCTTAACATTTTCTTAATTTTAGTAGTCTTTTATTACTAAAATCAGCAATCTAATGTTACTAAAAAGAATAATTCAGAGAAAAATTAAAACTTCTTCCACTCCAGGCTTTGAACATTTTTCGGTCCATATCAGCATCATATTTATCCGTTGCTCCAGCCCCTAGCACTTTTTGATCCCTTGGATTTGAACCATAATCGTAATCGACATTTTTTGAGTAGCTATTGGCATTGTTATACGTTTCGATCGCAGTATCAAAAAGATTTCTGATTCCGAGTTTTATTTCTAAGTTTCGTTCTTTAAAAAACTTATAACTCACCTGAGCATCTGTAACGGCATACGGCATTCGGATTTCTTCTGCCTGATAATCAAACCCAACCAGAATATACTGATCTCCAATAGCATTGTGTCTGATACCAAACCCCAGACGTTCCCCGATATAATCCAATCCTAAATTGTAATTATAAGGAGCCTGTCCGTACAAAGGGCGATTGGCTTCGTAAAGTCCGCCTGTACCGTCAATGTTTACATATCCCGTGACTTTGGTATCATTAAAAGCGGCATTTCCGCACAGGAAGATTTTTTTCAAAAGATCGCCTTCACCTAAAAAAGAGAGGTTTTTGTAAATTTCAAATTCTACTCCAAATAGTTTGGCGCTGTCGGAGTTCATATTAAAGATGGTGCGGGAACCTCCATCATTACCAATCTGAGTAACACCTTCAATCGGGTGTTTTATATTTTTATGATACAATCCGAAAGACAGAATCTCGCCCTGAGAAGGATACCATTCTGTTTTAAAATCGAAATTATCAACCAGAGTAGAAACAATTCCACCCGTATAATTCAGGACTTTTGCATCGCGTATAGGATCGTAATACGGCATATTAATTCTTTCGGCAAACTGTGGTCGCAATACCGATTTGGTATAACCCAATCTAATATTCATTTTATTCGTTGGACTAATAGTCAGATTTGCAGAAGGCAGATATTGCCATACATCATCATCTTTTTGTGCCGTCTCAAAACTACCTGAATTATCAGACTGACTGGCAATCTGGGTGTACACATAACTTTCGGCACGCAGTCCCCAAACCAATCTTACGTACTGAGAAATTTTATTATCAAGCATTAAAAAAGGAGAATGAATTTTGACATCTCCCACATATTCATTACCATAAGTCGTAATCCTGTTCCAGCCATAACCGCCCCAGCGATAATAAGATCCATCCAACAATTGCGAAATAGGGAAATCAACAATAGCCTTATCCGAACCTTGTCCAACAACACTCAGAGCGGATGACTCCTGTTGATTGGTTGCTTTTTTATACGTCCCGAAATAACCGGCTTTTACATTGTTTTTGAACGTCTCACCAAAATCAAAAGCATAATTAAAATTGATCCCCACATTATAATCTTTCTGGCTGTTTTTAAAATTTGATCTTTTAAAAGCATCCGGATCAGCATTGTAGATCTGCTGATACAACTGAACATCACTTCCTACTTTTCTTCTATAACTTGTTAGAAAAGTAGCATCTTTAGTATCTTTTGATGTACTAGCGAAAGCACCAAACCAATTGATCTCAAAATTCTCAAAACGGTGATTTCCTTCTATTTTATTCTGAATAAAAGTCTGATAAACCGGATAATCCGTTTCTTTGGTAAAAGGCAAATAACTGCCGTTTACAATTCCTTCTACATTTCCGGCATAGAAATTCCAACCCGTGATTTGAGTAAGCTGATTGTCATACATATGCATGTACGTATTGCGAATGGCGATTTTATGATTTCCCAGTTGAATACCGGCATTAAACATTCCGCCCAGGGTAGAATTGAAGTTATAAGAAGCTCCTGAATTTTTAAATCCGTATTTTTTAAAGGTCGAATACCCATTTTCCGCTTCAGGAGTAAACTCCGAATTCGTCATATAAGTTCCCCTTTCGGTGTGGTCTATTTGCAACTGATCCTGAGTGTTTTTGAAAATAGCAGAGCCTACGAAACCAATTTTATTATTGTCTTTCAATTCATAAACCTTCCCTACAGCAAATTGCAATGAAGTTCCGGGAGCTGCGTAGGTTTTATAAGTACTGAAATTATCCTGGGTAAATCTTTTTGACTGCTCTAAAAATGGCCCTGATGTTGCTTCTGTAGTAGGTATTCCAATATTTACCAAACCCGATGGGTAATCTCTTGTACCATCGTCAAATCCGATATAATCCTTTGAACCTTCTTGTTTTGTCAGACGATCTTTAAAAGTACTTCTGCTATTATAAGAACTTCCTACGCTAAAGGACATAAAATTTTTCTTTGGAATGTCTTTTGTTTTTACTTCTACATATCCCCCGGCAAAATTAGCATTCATATCCGGAGTTGCATTTTTGCTAACCACAACACTTTCTACCATTGCCGTAGGAATAATATCAAAATTAAACTGCTGCACATTAGGATCTGTACTCGGCAAATTAACCCCATCCATTACAGCTTGATTCCAACGTTCACCCATAGAACGCACGACCACATATTTATCATCAATTGTGGTTACTCCCGTAATACGCTTTAAAGTGCTTCCGACATCCTTATCCGGTGTTCTGGCAATTTGTTCGGCAGAAATTCCGTCAGAAAACTGAGCGGCTTTCTTTTGTTGAAGCAGCATTCCCTCTGTAGAAGCAGTTGCTTTTTGATAGGTTTGTGTAATGATAACCTCATTCAACGATTCAGCATCGTCTTTAAGTACTACATTCAATACTATTTCTGCTCCTTCCAACACTTTTACATCTGTAATTTTCTGGCTTTGAAACGAAACATAACTTACTTCTAAGGTGTAAGATCCATCTTCTAAGGCAAAAGAATAATTCCCATCAAAATCAGAAACAATAGCATTTGCTGTTTCTACCACTTTTACAGAAGCTCCCGGCAAAGCCAAACCGTTTTTGTCGACAATTTTCCCGGAAATACCCCCAACTTTTTTTGTCGATGCCATCTTTTTATTAACAGCAATATTGGTATTGTTTCTTCTAAAATTAAGATTGGTGAGCAACTGCAATTCTTTTAATACTTCATCAATGGTTACATTGTCTTTTTTGAGATTGATAAGCGGTTTACTAAAATCTGTATCTTTTTGATAAATAAAACGATAAGGGGTTCGGGATTCTAAATTTTCGAAAATTTCTTTTGGTGAAGCATTTTTAAAATCTACCGACACAGTGCCGGATTGTGCATAGGTACTTGTTGTACTGAGGAATAGGCTAAAAAACAGAATTTGTATGGCAATCGGAAATTGCCTAAAAAAATCACTCATAAGTAAATAGTTTGTTTTAATGGTGTATTAGGTTATATGAAATCGTATGTTTTTTTTAGAGGATAAAGACCTATTTGCTCACTAAAAATTTATTCTCCCCAATTGGTTTGATTTTTACGTCTAAAGCAAATGCAATTGTCTGCAGTATTTCTGAAATGCCTTGTCTGGTATCTAATGTTCCTTTTATTTGGAGTTGTTTTAAATCTTCGGTAGCATATTGCAATTCAAAAACATGATCGGATTTAAGTTTCTCCATCACGGCAACGAGCGTTAAACCATCAACATCAAGCAATGCTTTTTTCCATTGCGGTTCCAACATCGTCGTTTTGTGTTTTCTAACTTTATTATCTTCCGGAGCCAATAATGCCGCATCTCCCCGCTCTAAAAAAACAGCATTTTCGGTACTTTCTACTTTTACCTTTCCGGTTCTCACATTTACTTCTGCTATTTTCCCGTATGCTTTTACATTAAATGACGTTCCCAAAACCGTTGTTTTTATATCACCGGAACTAATTATAAAAGGCCGTGTAGTATCTCGTGCCACTTCAAAAAAAGCTTCTCCTTTTAATTTTACAATACGCTCATTAGCCGCAAAATGTTCCGGGTATTCAATCTGAGTGTTTTCATTTACCCAAACACGGGTACCGTCAGACAGACGCAATAGTCTTATGTCCTGAGGAAATGTCTGTGTGATAATTTCCGGCTGCTTAGAGAAGTCAGATGCCAGAAAAGAGAAATACGCCGCAATGGCTATAAAAAGTACCGCACAAGCCGCGATCGCTCTTTGATAATTACGGCTACGTTTGTTGTTTGTTGCACGGAGAATATTTTTCCACATTCTGAGTTTTGCCTCCTCCGAAAATAATCCCTTTTGTGGCAATTCATCCCATTCTTCGCGTAGTCTGTACGATTTCATTTTTTCTTAGTAAAAATTAGTATTTAAGGAAAAATTCAAAAATTTCTCCTTTCTGACTACAATAGATAATTCTACTTCAAAAAATCACGGGGGTACAAGACACTTAACGATTTGTTAATGCCTAAAAAAACAAAAAACAGTTAAACCAATTAAAAAACAATTCATTACAAAAAACTAACTAAAAATAAGTTACATTTAATTTACACACCCGATGCAATTCTATAACATATCTCTATTTTCGATGGATTCGGAAAAATCGAAATTTAATTGTGGTTGATAAACACCAAAAGAAACCAATAAAGTTCATGGCTCTTTACAGAATTCTTCTTAAGATATTGTAGCGTTTTAGAGATCTGGTTGGCTACTGCGCTTTGTGACATTCCCATTTCGATCGCAATTTCCTTGTAGCTCATCTCGTCAAACTTATGCAGGGTGAATATTTTTCTTCTTTTCTCCGGAATCTGCTGCAATAGTATTTCTATTTTTTCCAGATTTAAAGAAACGGCCTCCTCTGCTTCTTCTGTCTCATCTAATTCTTTTACCAATTGTTCATATTCAAGTGAGAGCATTTCATTCTGTTTTTTATACCATTTTGAAATTTCCTGCTTACTACTTTTAAATAAAATCGAGTCTAAAGGAATGGCTGGATCAATCTTGGTGCGATATTTCCAAATATGAATAAAAACATTCTGTGTAATATCTTCGGCATCTACCGGCTGGGCAGCATACTTTTTAACAAAACAATATACTTTGAAATGATATAGCTCATAGATTTCTTTAAAACAAGAGTCGTCTCCGTCACGCAATCGGGTAATCAGAATGGTATTCATAATGCAATTTTAAAAGGTGTAGGGTATACTTACAAAATTACCTTAAACTGACTTTCCTTATTTTAACAACGCATTCATTTAATGATTTATTAATATCTGTGTTCGAAACCACTACCCTGATTCAAACACGAATTGCACGGATTTTTACTAATTTTTTTTACTCTTAACTGTGTGTGTTTTGCCACTAATTGCACGAATTTTCACGAATTGTTTTGTTTTTACTTTGATTGTTGAAGCGTAACTGCAGGTTAGAAAAGAAGTCCTTATAAATTACTGAAATCTGTGGCTGTTCTTTTGTTTTGCCACAGATTCCACAGATTAAAGTGATTATTTCTACATTTTAAAATTAAATTCGGGAAAATTCGTGTAATTCGCGGCAACTTTTTTTAGCCACTAATTTCGCTAATTTTCACGAATTGCTTTATTTTTTACGTCGATCTAAGCATCCAAAGAAAATCTTTTTAATCTGTGAAATCTGTGGCAGTTCATTTTTTTGCCACAGATTTAAATGAATAAAGCGATTATTTCTGCGTTTTAAAATTAAATTCGTGAAATTCGTGGCAAACCCTTAAAGCCCCGAGTTTATTTTATAATATTCCAACCTTTTTGACTAATTTAGCGCGACATTAACAATACAGCATTTCCTTGTGGTATTGCAAACAACAACACACTAACATTTAGTTACTTAAAAATTATGAACACATTTGATTTTGGCATTGTTGGGCTCGGCGTAATGGGCCGTAACCTACTTTTAAACATTGCCAGCCAAAAATTCGCCGCAGCGGGCTTAGATTTAGATGCCGAAAAAGTTAACTCCCTTCAGCAGGAAGCCGATGCGGAGCATACACTCGAAGCAACAACAGACGTTAAGCATTTTGTGGAGCTTATCCAACGCCCTAGAGCTATTATGCTTTTGGTACCAGCCGGTAAGCCTGTCGATAGCGCAATTCAAAGCCTTTTACCACACTTAGATCAAGGAGACATTCTGATTGATGGCGGTAATACCTACTTTACTGATACAGACCGAAGATTCCTTGAATTGTCTGCAAAAGGAATTCATTTCTTTGGTATGGGAATTTCAGGAGGAGAAAAAGGAGCAAGATTTGGCCCAAGTATGATGCCGGGAGGAGATAAAAAAGCCTACGAAAGACTTCGTCCGATTTTTGAAGCCATTGCAGCAAAAGTTGATGGAGAGCCTTGTGTGGAATATCTGGGTAACGGATCAGCCGGGAATTATGTGAAAATGGTTCATAATGGAATCGAATATGGAATTATGCAACTTATTTCAGAAATTTATGACCTGATGAAACGCGGTTATAATCTGGATGAAGACACTATTCAAAAAACTTTTGAAGAATGGAATGAGAGCGATCTTAAATCATTCTTAGTCGAAATAACTGCACACATTCTTAAAAAAACAGAACCGGATGGCTCAAGACTAATCAATCACATATCAGATTGGGCAAAATCTAAAGGAACCGGAAAATGGACCTCTCAAAATGCGATGGATCTGCAAGTACCTGTTCCTACTATCGATGCCGCAGTAATAATGCGTGATATGTCTAAAACTAAACCGGAAAGAATTGAGGCTGCGACAAAATTAATTTGGGAGCATACAAAAACTACGGTGAACATCCCTGAAGTAATTGCTTCTTTAAAGTCTGCTTTATACTTCTCTACCTTAATCACTTATGCACAAGGACTGGCAATGCTAAAAACGGCTTCTAAAGAATACAACTATGAGTTAAATTTAGAGATCGTAACAAAAATATGGCGTGGTGGCTGTATCATTCGTGCTGAGGTACTGGAAGATTTCAGAAAAGCATTTGCTCAGAATGCAGACTTACCAAACATACTTTTAGATTCCACTATTGCGGCAAAACTTAATGAAACTCAGAAAGGTATCAGAACCATTATTCAATTTGCTGTGCAAAATGGTTTACCTGCAGCCGGACTAATGAATTCTCTGGCTTATTTTGATGCATACAGGTCTGAAAATCTTCCAACCAACCTAATACAGGCGCAACGTGATTATTTTGGAGCGCATACTTATGAACGTATTGATGCTCCGGGCATCTTTCATACCCAATGGAATGATTAAGAACCTTTAAGCAAAAGAAAAATGAGTATTGTTAAAAATATTAACCCAACGATCATTGTTATTTTTGGAGCCTCGGGTGACTTAGCTAAAAGAAAGCTTTTCCCGGCCTTTCAAAATTTGTATCTCGATGGTCGTATGGATGAAAAATTTCAGATTATAGCACTGGGAAGAGCCGAAAAAACGAATGAGGACTTTCGCAGTTATGTTTTGGAAAATTTAAACAAATTTTCGAGAAAATCAGGACTTTCCCTTGAAGACACTCAAAAATTTATTTCACATATAAGTTATCTCAGACATGACATTGACAAAGAAGAATCTTATCTTGAATTAGATTCGAAATTAAATGCTATCGATGAGTCTTTTGGTTTACGTGCCAATCGTCTTTTTTACCTTTCTATAGCGCCTTCTTTTATTACTACTATATCCAGTAATATTAAGAAAATTGGTCTTGCTGCCAATGCCAAACAAGATCGCATTATTATCGAAAAACCATTCGGATACGATAAAACTTCTGCGATTGAACTTAATGAAATGCTTTCGCAAACATTTAAAGAAGAACAGATTTACCGTATTGACCATTATCTGGGTAAAGAAACCGTTCAGAATATCCTTGCTTTCCGTTTTGGAAATTCGATGTTTGAGCCATTATGGAGCCGTAATTTCATTGATTTTGTACAGATTACGGTAGCCGAAGAAGTGGGAGTTGAAGATCGTGGCGGATTTTATGAAGGTGTTGGAGCTTTGAAGGATATGATACAAAATCACCTGCTTCAAATTTTATGTATGACTGCGATGGAAGCACCGGCCTCATTAGATGCTGATGATATCCGAAGCAGAAAAGCTGATGTGCTGCGCTCTATTCGTCGCATTAAACCAAATGAAGTCGACCATTATACCGTAAGAGGTCAATACGATGCAGGATTTATAAAAGGAAATCCTGTTCCGGAATACCGAAAAGATAAAGGTGTCGCACCGGATTCGAATACAGAAACCTATGTAGCGATGAAAATTTATCTGGACAACTGGAGATGGCAAGGTGTTCCTTTTTATCTAAGAACAGGAAAAAGAATGCAGGAAAAGCAGTCTTCGATTGTCATTCAGTTCAAACCGGTACCGCATTCCTCCTTCTCTTACGGAAATGAAGGAATGACACCAAACAGACTTATCATAAACATTCAACCGGCAATGGACATTAAACTACAGTTTATGACTAAAAAACCGGGGCTTTCTCTTTCTTTGCGACCTGCAGAAATGGTTTTTGACTATTTTCAATGTTCTACTATGTCACCGGAAGCTTATGAAACCCTGCTTTCAGATGCATTAGCAGGAGATCCTACCCTATTTATGCGTTGGGATCAGGTCGAACAAGCCTGGGATGCTATCGATACTATTCAGGAATTCTGGAAAAACAATGCTCCGGCCAATTTCCCTAATTATAAAGCCGGAAGCTGGGGACCTGAAGCCGCAGACGAACTATTGGCGCGTCAGGGACATGCCTGGGTTTCTAACACATCAACTATCGTAAAAGAAGAAAATTAAAATGATACAGATTTTTAACACCATAGAAGAAATCAATAGTAAAGCTGCTGATCTTTTCGTAGTGTCAGCACAGAAAGCCATACAGCAAAAAGGAAAATTTACCGCAGTACTTACCGGTGGTTCTTCACCTGCAGGCCTTTACAAACTCTTAGCTTCTCCTGATTATCAATCAAAAATAGACTGGAGCAAGGTGTATATTTTCTGGGGTGATGAGCGCTGGGTGCCTCTTGAGGATGACCGCAGTAATGCAAAAATGTCTTTTGATACCCTATTGAGCCACGTACCTATACCACAAAACAATATCTTTCCAATGTACAAAGATGGTGTTTCAGCGGAAGACTATGCTGTAGCATATGAACAAGCCGTAAGAGAAATACTGGGACCCGACGGAAAATTTGATCTAATTTTACTTGGCCTTGGAGATGACGGACACACCGCCTCTCTTTTTCCGGGTGAAGCCGTTTTACAAGAACAACTAAAATGGGTAGCTGCTTACCGTTTAGAATCTCAAAATATGCATCGCATTACACTAACCGCTCCTTTGATTAATAAGGCAGAGCAAATTGTCGTAGTGGCGTTTGGAGAAAAAAAAGCACACGCATTGAAAGAAGTCCTTCATGGAGATTACAATCCTGCTACCTATCCGATGCAGTTAATTAAGCCTGTTAGCGGTGAACTATTGTTTCTGGTAGACAAAAGTGCTGCAGGAACAACTAATTAACTTCAAACATAAGACAGCTCATAAATAGATGATGCTGATTAAATACTAAAAAACAGCTACAATAATCTTGTAGCTGTTTTTTTTATTTTATAAATTCTTCCTATACAAAAATTTCGCAACTAAAAAACCTCTTTTATCAAAGGTATTGCGCTGTAAATCTATTTACCAGCACACAAAAAAACGTCTACTCCTTACTAAGGCAATAACAACATTCGCAATTTTTAATTCTGCAGTGTATCATTTTTAGATCTAGTATATTTTTCACCTACAATTATAATTTTAAACATAACAGATATAGATCAATCAAATCCTTTACTGCTCTTACTAAATATTTTTGCATAAAATATAATTAAAATATCGACAATAATATGAAGTTATAATCGCTCGAATATTGTACAGAACCGATTTACAAAACGATTTAGGATATCTATCCTCTTTAATTGATCACATCTTACATCTAATAAATCAATAGCCTTTTATTTTTTTTACAATCAAAAATTAAATTTATGAAACAGTACTACAAGTTTATTAAACAGTATTACCAACTAGTTTTTTTATTACTATTTCCTTTACTGATTTCAGCACAACCGTCACACGGCAAAAAAGTAGTCGGCTATTATGCACAATGGTCTATTTATGATCGGAATTACAATATTCCTGCAATAGACGGAGACAAGCTAACGCATTTAAATTATGCCTTTTTCGGAACAGCTTATGATCCTGCCCGTCCCGAAAATACAAAGTTACGATCCCTAGATCCGCATGCTGATTTTGATCATACCGAAGGCGGAATACCGTGGGATGCTTCTGTAAAAGGAAATTTCTATGATTTAATGAAGTTAAAACAAAAGTACCCGCATCTAAAAGTTCTAATTTCTATTGGTGGATGGACAGAAGGTCAGGATCTTTCTCCCATTGCAGCAAATCCTGTATCCAGAAAGGCCTTAGTTGCAGATATGGTAAAATTTATGACTACTTATTCCTTCATAGACGGGTTTGATATTGATTGGGAATATCCTGTTAAAGGAGGTACAGATGGTACTGAAATACTAAAAGGAGGTCCTGTTCGTGCCCAATTACACAGCCCGGACGATCACAAAAATTTAGTGTATTTACTAAAAGACATGCGTCAGGCTATGCCCAATAAATTAGTTACGGCAGCCTTGGGGAACAATGTCAGAAATGTACCCGACCAATACATAGGCCCAAAAAACAGAGCCCGATTTGGAATGACTGACGATATTTCGACCTATTGCGATTATATCACCTATTTTGGATATGATTTTGGTGGTAACTGGTACGATAAAACATGTTACAATGCACCATTATATGCAAGCCAAAACCCAAACGCCCCCTTATATGGAGCAGCCCAATCGGAATCACTAGATGAGTTAACCAATATCTATCTAAATGTTGTGGGATATCCCGCGAATAAATTAATCATGGGGATCCCATTTTATGGTAAAATCTTTAATAATGTTGCTAACAACGGAACAGATCCAAACTATCCGGGACTATTTGTTACTGCTCCCAGAGATGCTGTATCGGGTTGTAATCCTCAGAGTCCTCTAGGTACTTGGGATACCGGAGCCAGATGCGAGAACTCAGGAAGTATTGAAATTTGTGACTTAGTAGGAAATCAGGTAACAGTCCCACACCCTTATTTAGATCCAAATACAATGTTGGTGACACCAAAAGCAGCAGCTGATGGATGGGTAAGATATTTTGACAACAGAACTAAAGTCCCTTACCTGTATAATGCCCGTACACAACAGTTTATAAGCTATGAAGACAAACAATCGATAGACTTAAAAGTACAATATCTAAAATCCAAAAACTTAGCCGGAGGTATGATTTGGGAACTTTCTCAAGATACCAGAGGTGCTATTACAAATTCCTTATTAAAGCAGATCGATACTTCTTTTGGAACTATCTTACCGGGAACTGTATCTATTAGCGGCTCTGTAAAAAACGGAACAAATTTAATTACTAACGTCATAGTTGAATTAAGAGATTCAAACGATGTGGTTTTGGAAGCTTCTGTTAGTCCAACTGGTACTTTTACTTTTAATAATGTAAATCCCGGGCAAAATTACACCTTAACAGCATCGCATCCGGCTTATACTTTTACAGCCGTAACATTAACAAATGTAACAGTTAGTCAAACCGCTGTAGAGATTCAGGGAACAGCACTGCCTACTCACACTCTTAGCGGAACAGTTAAAAATGGAACAGCTCCGGTTTCAGGAGTTGTTATTATGGCAACTTCAGGAACTACGTCCCTAAGTGCGACATCAGATGCTTCGGGTAATTACACCATACCAAATTTAGTTGCAGGACTAGATTATCTTGTAATCGCTGCTAAACCGGGAATGACCTATGCTCCCGCTTCTACCATCTATACGGCAATTAATGAAGATAAAACATTGCACTTTACACAAAATCTTATTACAAATAAAATTAGTGGTTCGGTTAAAAATGGTTCTATACCGGTTTCAGGAGCAAAAGTTCAACTGGTTTTACCCTGGACAGACTCCACTCATGGTTATCAATCCATAATCGCGACCACAGATGCTCAAGGTAATTTCAGCTATGACGATTCAGTTCTCGCTGGTTATTCAAGGGTAGAATCTTTAAAACTAAACGAATGGGAAAATAAGGGAATTATTTATTTCCCAACAGATTTGGCAAACTTTCCAATTCCGGCAACATCACAAGTTTATAATTTCAATTCAAGTGCTGTTGCACCACAAATTACGATTACTAGTCCATCATCTGCAACTGTGCCGATTGTACCGGGAACAGCTATTCAATTTAAAGCCAATGCCGACTTAACATTTTCAGATCCGGCAGTAACAATTTCTTCTGTTGTATTTACTATTAATGGAAAGGACATCACAGGAACACATACAACAGGGAAAGAATATACTGCCAGTTGGACACCTACCTTAGCAGATTTAAATAAAAATTATACTCTAAAAGCAACGGCAACAGCCTCCAATAATACTACCGCAGAAAACACAAAAACATTCTATTTAGAATGCTCAGGAGCAAACTGCCCAAATGTAGTACCGGAAATAACCTGGGGTACCCCTACGTCAAACACTATCAATCAGGTTTCCGGATTTAAGACAATACCGATTAGCGTAGATGTCAAAGATAAAGATGGTACAGTCGCAACTGTTTCTATTAGTATTGACGGAGTTTCTTACCCAATGACAAAAGGTAATGGAAGTGTTTACAGCTATACTTTCACCCCAAATGCCTACAAAACGTATGCAATAGTGGTAAAAGCAACAGATAACTCCGGTGGTGAGAACACCTTAAATCAATCTATTACTATTATTAATTCTATTTTCAATCAACTACCACCCAAAGTCATTGTTGGGTATACTCACGGTTGGGAAAACACCAGTGCACCCTTTTTATACTTCAATCAATTAGGAGATAAAAAATTCAATGTCATTATTTATTCTTTCATAGAAACCAAAAACAGAGATGGCTTCACACCACTCCTGGTAGTAAACGAGCCCAGATATATGACGAATGGCGTTTTTGATCCTCAATTGCTAAAAAATGATATTAAATTCTTAAGAGATAAAGGAATTCCTGTTCTGGTTTCTATAGGAGGACAAAATGGCCACGTTGTATTACAGACGACCGCTCAAAAAGATATTTTTGTAAACGGAGTAAAAGCGATCGTTGACCAGTATCATTTTGACGGTGTTGATATTGACTTTGAAGGATCATCAATGAATTTTGACGCAGGTAATCTAAAGGATTTCTCTTATGCCTCTATTTCGGCTTATCCAAAGTTAAAAAATGTTGTAGATGCCTTTAAAGAATTGAAAGCGCATTACGGAAACGAATTTATCCTAACCGCAGCTCCCGAAGCCTATTATGTTCAGGCCGGTTACAATACTTATGCAAGCGGAGTTGGTTCTTTCTTACCTGTAATTCAGAATTTACGTAATGAATTGGATCTCCTGATGGTGCAATTGTACAATACAGGATCTATAGTCGCGCTTGACAACGTTGCTTATTCTCAAGGAACACCTGATTTTTTAGTATCCATGTCGGACATGCTACTAAAGGGATTTAATGTTGCGAACACCGGATATCATTTCGCGCCATTACCAGCCTCTAAAGTTGTAATCGCAATCCCGGCTTGTAGTCTGGCAGCTCCGGCAGGAGGATATTTACCTCCTGATAAAGGAATTCAGGCTTTTGATTACTTAAAAAAAGGTATTTCGTTTCCAGGAAGAAAATATACATTGAGAGGTAGTACTCATCCTGATATGAGAGGAGTTATGACTTGGTCTGTCAACTGGGATGCCGCTTGTACAACAGGATACGAGTTCTCTGATGCTTACCACAATTATTTTAATTCACAACTGTCTCTGGATAAATTTGAGGCAAAAAATAATACCCTCGTTTACTTTAAAAACAATGCATTAGTGATCACAAACGAAATGGTAGACATTGCTCAGGTTCAAGTATTCAATATATTGGGACAGTCTTTAGTCAATTACAAAAACATAATGAATAATAAAGAAATTCTGCTACACAACCGCAGTTTCTCAACTAAACAATTATTTATTGTTGTAGTAACAAACAAAGCAGGAAACAAAAAATCATTCAAAGTGCTAAACTTCTTAAACTAAGAAGAAAGTTCCTTTAGATTAAAAATAGTTTTTTTAATTTTTATTTTAAATAAATGCTATGAATTTGATTATTTGTTATTTGGTTTAACCTCAAAGGAAAGCGTTATGAACCTGACAATAAAATTGTCAGGTTTTTTTTGCTCCTTATTTTTGATTTTTTAAGGTAACCACAAAATCAATTCATACTATATTCCCTTTTGTAAAATCACCTGATTATAATTAACTTTACAAGGAAGTTAACCAGCTATCATGCTAAATAAAAAAAACAAACATATTCCGCTACTGGGTTTAGAAGAATTTAGAAAAGACCGGATCAATACTAAAGAACCGCTTTTGTTTAATGAATTGCATGGTGAACGACACATCCACAAACCACATCAACACGATTTTTTTATCATCGTCCTTTTTGATCAGGCAAAAGGCATTCACACCATTGATTTTAAAGACTATAAAATTGACAACCAACAAATCCATCTTTTATTCCCCGGACAGGTTCATACCTGGAGTATCGAACCCGATACAACAGGATATCAATTGATGATTGATCGACATTTTTTTGAGCGTTTTTCTCTCAGTTTCAGGTTTTCATCTGTCGAATATCACAACCAGCCTGTTATTGATCTCGACCCGGATTCCTTCCAACTGATCCGCTACGAATTTGATGCGATTAAAAATGAACTGGCAGCAGTAGATTCTCTTTCAGAATTGATTAGTTCCCGTACTGCCGTCATTGCTTCTATTATAAGTAAATCTGCTGCTAAAATTTTTACCGATCTGAACAACTATCAAGTTGAGCCCCGCATCGTCAAATTTCAACAATTGATTGATATTTCTTTTAAAGAAGAAAAACTGGTTTCCTTTTATGCCGCAAAACTTCATATCTCAGCCAACTATCTCAATATACTCTGCAAAAAGTATTTAAAAATTTCTGCGACACAAGTAATTCAGCAAAGAACCGTATTGGAAGCTAAACGTCTTCTCAAAACCAGCGCCATCTCTGTTAAGGAAATTGCTTTTGAACTGGGATTTGTTGATCACGCTTATTTTTCCAATTTCTTTAAAACCCACACCGGAACAACACCAACCGATTTTAGGGATTTGTTATAAATTTTACAAGCCTTGGAATAAATCCTTCACATTCGGATTCTCTATGCCGTCTATATTTGTAAAAACTATAACTACCATGAAAAACTCCGGAATATCCCGTAAAGATTTTTTAAGAAACTCAGCATTAAGCGTTGCCGGACTGGCGATTGGCTCAGGATTTTTAAATTCGGCAGAGGCCGCTCCTCTTTCTACAGATTCTAAAATAAAAATAGCAGCAGGTAAATCATACATGCTAAAAAATGTCAGATTAGAAACAGGTTTTGATTATCTAGAGGAAGAAATTGTACACACCAAAACGGCCCTGTTTTGTGTAGAAATTAGTGATGGCAAAATCAAAGCCATTTCACCAAATAAACCCAACTCTGAAGCCATCGATGCAAAAGGACTTTTAATGCTACCGGCTTTTCGTGATATGCACATTCACTTAGATAAAACCTTTTATGGCGATCATTGGCAAGCCGTAAAAAAAAGAAGTGGCGGCGTAAAAGGCATGATTGCATTAGAGCAACAAATCTTGCCCGAAATACTAAAAAAATCAACCTATAAAGCTGAAAAACTAATCGAGCTGCTACAATCACACGGAACTTCTTTTGCCCGTAGCCACGTAAACATTGAACCTACTTCTAAGCTACAATCGTTAAAAAACTTACAGCTTGCTTTAGAAAATAAAAAAAAGGGCTTTGGTGCCGAAATAGTAGCATTTCCGCAACATGGCGTTTTTTATACCGATACCGTTCCGTATTTAAAAGAAGCGGCTAAAATGGATATTGATTTTATCGGAGGGGTTGATCCCTTCACGATTGACGGTTCGATCGAAAAAACAATAGATTTTACGGTACAACTGGCATTGGACAATAACAAGGGAATTGATATTCATTTACATGAATCAGGGGAATCGGGGCTAAAAACCGTTGAATATCTAATTGATAAAGTTAACGAAAATACAAGTCTGAAAGGAAAAACCTTTGTAAGCCATTGTTTTATTCTTGGAAAACTCGATAAACCTAAGCAGGAAGAAATGGCACAAAAACTGGCTGCCGCTCAAATAGGTATTGTCTCTACTGTCCCTTTCGGTAATCTTGTAATGCCAATCCCTACTTTAATGAAATACGACGTAAAAGTATTGACCGGAAATGACAGTATAATTGATCAATGGAATACTTTTGGTACCGGCAGTGTATTGCAAAAAGCCAATCTTGCAGCCCAATTGTACGGACAAGTCACAGAATTTGGATTGTCCCGAATGCTTAAACTGGCGACCGCTGGCCCGTTACCCCTAGATGACAAAGGAATTCAGCAATGGCCAAAAGCAGGTGATTCCGCAGATGTAGTATTGATAGAAGCGAGCTGCTCAGCTGAGGCTGTATCCAGAATGTCTCCGATACGCTCTCTAATTCACAATGGAAATATTGTTTATTAAGCAATTACAGAAGTAAATAGCTGTTTTTAGTAACGCAAAAAAAATCTCGCAAAGTCGCAAAAGCGCAAAGTTTAAAAAATCAATCACAAAACTTAGCGACTTAGCGGCTTTGCGAGAAATTGTCTCACGCAGATTTAGCAGATTGCTTTTATCCAATTGCAAAACAAAAATATCAGCCCGATCTGCTAAATCTGCGTGCAAAAAAACTTAGCGACTTGGCGACTTTGCGAGAAATTATCTCAAGCAGATTTAGCAGATTGCTTTTATCCAATTGCAAAACAAAAAAATCAACCCAATCTGCTAAATCTGCGTGCAAAAAAACTTAGCGACTTGGCGACTTTGCGAGAAATTGTCTCACGCAGATTTAGCAGATTGCTTTTATCCAATTGCAAAACAAAAATATCGGCCCGATCTCCTAAATCTGCGTGCAAAAAAACTTACTTCACAGGAAGATTTTTCTCGAATGCCGAACCGAATGAAATAAAAGAATCCGTTCCTCCTACTCCCTCAATCTGATGAATTTGCTCGTATAAAATTTTGCGAAGCTCTTCATTATTAGCAGCAACAATTTTTATAAACAGTGCATATTTACCGGAAACCCAATGGCATTCTACCACCTCAGGGATTTTCTCCAATTGTTCCGAAATTGAATAGGCAAAACGAGCTTCTTTAGTTGAAATTCCGGTGTAAGTTATGGTTTCAAAACCAATTCCTTTTGCGTCTAATTTAACAGAAAATCCTTTAATTATTCCCGATTCCTGCATTTTTCGAACACGCAAATGCACTAATGAATTAGAAATATTTAAATCTTTTGCTATTTCAGAAAAAGGGATTCTACCATTTTCATCAAGCTTTTGTAAAATTTCCTGATCTAAAAAGTCAGTGTTTTCGTTGTGTTTTATGATTGACATAGCTGCAAGTGATTTACCGGATTCTATTATTTTGACAACTTTAAGATTAAAACTGTTTTTATAAGTGTCAAATCTACAAAAAAAAACAGCTAATCCATTTATTTATAAATAATCGTATCATAATAATAATAACATAACAGTTATATATATAGATTTGTGTAATAATAACATTTAAAATTTTTTACAGATGGACAAGACGCAATTACTGTCAAAATTATGGGAACAATACGCTGAAATTACCCCATCAGCAAAAAAGATTCATGACTTATTAGAACAAAAAGGAGAAGAGATAAAAAACGATCATATTGCGATCCGCACATTCAATGATAAGAGAATAAATATTACAGTATTAGAAAAGCTTTTTGTAAACCTTGGTTACGAAGCAAAAGGTGACTATCATTTTGAAACAAAAAAATTGTTCGCCAAACATTACGAACATGCTACTGATAAAAATGCACCCAGAATTTTCATTTCTGAATTGGAGTTAGAAAAATGCTCTCCTGAATTACAAGCAACAGTAAAAAACATTTTAGACAGCTGTGATCAAAAGCTATTTGACAATCCGGAACTGGTATTGAGCGGAACTGTATGGAACGCTAATTCGCATGCTACTTATCAATCTTTATTGGCCGAATCTGAATATGCAGCATGGATGTATGTGTACGGATTTCGTGCCAACCATTTTACAATAAACACCAACGCTTTAAAAGCCTTCGATACTTTACAGGATTTAAATGCCTTTTTAGAAGAAAATGGATGGAAATTGAATGCATCAGGAGGAAAAATTAAAGGAACACCTGAGCAATTGTTAGAACAATCCAGCACTTTAGCAGATTTACATCTCGTTACTTTTGAAGAAGGTGCTTTAGAAATCCCGTCTTGTTATTACGAATTTGCACTTCGTTATCCAATGGCAAACGGTGAATTGTACCAAGGCTTTGTCGCATCTTCTGCCGACAAAATATTTGAAAGTACAGACGTACAATTACAACACAATAAATAATAATATACTTTAAAAGAAGATTTTATTCCACTCCTCTTTCTTTTAAATTATAAAGCACATACAAAACATGACATCAATAACATCGCAATTTGGCATGAATGAAGCTCTGGAAAAATTGGGCATCAAAGCAATAAACGAAGGAACATCTACAGGTTTGCAAAACTTTTCGTCAGGAGGTATTTTAGAAAGCTATTCTCCGGTTGACGGAAAATTAATTGCTTCTGTAAAAATGTCAACCGCTGCCGATTATGAAAAAGTAATGCAATCTGCAACAGAAGCTTTCAAAACATTTCGATTGATTCCGGCTCCGCAACGTGGCGAAATTGTACGTCAGTTTGGAGAAAAATTACGTGAGAACAAAGAAGCACTTGGTAAATTGGTTTCTTATGAAATGGGTAAGTCCCTTCAGGAAGGTTATGGTGAAGTACAGGAAATGATTGACATCTGCGATTTTGCGGTTGGATTATCACGTCAGCTTCACGGATTGACTATGCATTCTGAAAGACCGGGTCACCGTATGTATGAACAATATCATTCCTTAGGAATTGTAGGGATCATTTCTGCCTTTAATTTTCCGGTTGCCGTTTGGGCATGGAATACAGCACTAGCCTGGATCTCGGGTGATGTTTGTGTTTGGAAACCTTCAGAAAAAACACCTATTTGTAGTGTCGCCTGTCAAAACATCATGGCACAGGTTATTAAAGAAAATAATTTACCGGAAGGGATTTCCTGCCTGATCAATGGAGATTATAAAATTGGCGAGTTAATGACTGCCGATACTCGTATTCCATTAGTTTCTGCTACAGGTTCAACTCGTATGGGGAAAATTGTAGCACAAACCGTTGCAGGACGTTTAGGAAAATCATTACTGGAATTAGGAGGAAACAACGCGATTATCGTGACTCCTGATGCTGATATAAAAATGACTGTTATCGGTGCTGTTTTTGGTGCCGTTGGTACAGCCGGGCAACGTTGTACATCAACCAGAAGATTAATTATTCACGAAAGTATTTACGATAAAGTTAGAGATGCCTTAGTGGCTGCTTACAAACAATTGCGCATCGGTAATCCATTGGACGAGAACAATCACGTTGGACCACTAATTGACACCCATGCTGTCGAAATGTACACTCAGGCTTTACAGAAAGTAGTAGCTGAAGGAGGTACTGTTTTGGTAGAAGGTGGCGTACTTTCGGGAGAAGGCTACGAGAGCGGTTGTTATGTAAAACCTGCCATTGCCGAAGCGCAAAATTCGTTTGAAATTGTACAACACGAGACTTTTGCTCCGGTTTTATACTTACTAAAATACTCAGGCGACGTAGAGGATGCTATTGCGCTTCAGAATGGAGTTGCACAAGGCTTATCATCAGCTATTATGACTAATAATTTGCGTGAAGCCGAAAGATTTTTATCTGTAACAGGTTCTGACTGTGGTATTGCCAATGTCAATATCGGGACTTCGGGAGCTGAAATCGGAGGTGCTTTTGGTGGCGAAAAAGAAACCGGAGGCGGTCGCGAATCAGGATCTGATGCCTGGAAAATCTACATGAGACGTCAAACCAATACCATCAATTATACCACCAGCGTTCCACTGGCTCAGGGAATTAAATTTGACCTATAAATCATCAAAAAAAATTAACTAAAACCACTATCAAATGAAAAAACCAATTTTATTAAGTAGAGAAATAAGCTATATCGTCTTATTTCTATGCTTGTGGCTACCAGCTATCGGTTTTGCACAAGCGAATCAGGCGCAAAAAAGCGTTTCCGGTAAAATAACAGATAACAAAGGCAATACGCTTCCGGGCGTAAATGTAACCTTAGACGCCACTAACATCAGCACAAACAGTGATGAAAACGGAAAATTCACCTTACAAATTCCTTCAGATTTAAAAACACCGACTTTAACCTTCTCTTACATTGGTTTTACCGGTATAACAGTGCCTGCAAATACAAACAAAGAACTAAGTATTGTAATGCAGGAAGAAAACAATAAATTAGACGAAGTAGTGGTCATCGGTTACGGTACCATTAAAAAAGGTAATGTTACCGGAGCGATTTCTTCTGTAAAGAAAGAAAGTATCGAAACCAGAGGTACTAACAACGCCGCAGAAGCCCTGCAAGGTTTAGTAGCCGGGGTAAATGTTCAAAAAAGTGGAGGAACCGCCGGAGCGACCGTAAAGGTTAAAATTCGTGGTATCAATACTTTTGGAAGCACTGAACCGCTCTACATTATTGATGGTTTTCAGGGAGATATAGCCTCTGTAAATCCAACGAACATCGAATCGATGGAAGTTCTTAAAGATGGCGCTGCTGCTGCTATTTACGGATCTGTTGCTGCCAACGGAGTAATTATCGTGACTACTAAAGGCGGTCAGAAAGAAGGAATAAAAGTTGATTTTACTTCTTTTGTGAAAGGTACTTCAACGGCTAAAACACTTGATTTATTAGATGCTCAAGGTTATCAGACCGTACACAAAAGAATGTACGATGAGTACAATAAATATGCTAATACTCCTGTTGCTTTACCGGCTTATATTACAAAACCGGGACAATACAATACAGATTGGCAGGATCAGGTTTTCCGTTCGGGACTGGCTCAGAATTACGGTTTAGGTGTTCAAGGCCGTCAAGGAGTAGTGAAATTTGCACTTTATGGAAACTACTCTACCGAAAAAGGAATCGTTATTGATAATAACTTTGGACAACGAAATGCAAGTGCCAGAGTAAATTTCAAAAAATCAATCTTTGATGTTGATACCAAATTATCTTACCTTAATACTAAAAACGAACAGCCAAACTTTCAATTAAAAGAAGTTTATGCAATTTCGCCATTAGTACCTGTTTACGATTCAAATGAAACATACGGTTACGGTTTAACCAACAAAGACGGTCTGCCATTTAACACTAACCCGGTAGCAGACGAGCATTTTAGAAGCGGAGTTGTAAAAGCACAGGATTTAACGGCTAATATCTCGATAACGGCTAATCTGGCTCCTTGGTTAAAATTCAAAACAGCTTATTCTTATCATGAAATAAATACACAGCTTGAGGCTCACAATCCGCCTTTTATTGCCAACATACAAGCACCGGAAAAATATACAGTACACAGAGAAAGAAGAGCTTTCTGGGATGAGCAGATTTTCGAAAATACCCTTACAGTAGCAAAAACTTTTGGAGATCATTCTTTTGATTTACTTTTGGGTGCTACCATCAACCCTTCTTCTTCCAACTGGAACGATATTTTAGCAGAAGGAAAAACAATTGATCATACTGTAGAAAACGGGCAACTTGTCTCTACAGAACGTCCTTCAGGATTCTTGGATCCCGGATTCGAAACTATTGGAGCCGGAAAAGGCGGAACGTATTCTGCTGACGGATCTAAATACCAATACAACAGACTTTCTTATTACGGTCGTGTTAACTACTCGTACAAAGATCGTTATTTAGCTCAGGCAACTTTGCGTTATGACGGTTCATCAAAATTTGGAAAAGACAGCCGTTGGGGATCCTTCCCATCTGTTGCATTAGGTTGGAAAATTGATAAAGAAAATTTCTTCCCGGAAGATTTCTTTGTTTCTAAATTAAAATTACGTGCCAGCTGGGGACAATTGGGTAATGAAGCCGCTTTAGGTTACTATGCATCAAGTTCTTTAATTACTTCTGGAAATTATTTAAATTCGGGTTATGTACAAGGAACCGGAGGTAATCCATGGCCGGGAAGTATTGCCACAACATTGGAAAACAGAAAATTAAAATGGGAGACTACAGACTCTAAAAACATTGGTATTGATTACACCCTTAAAAACGGAAAAATTAGCGGTTCTATCAACTACTATCGCAACGTTACTAACGACTTGTTAATTACAAAAAGACTGGCTCCTTCAGCAGGAATCGATGATCCAATTCTTAACGTAGGTAAAGTAAGTAACAGCGGATTTGAATTCGAAATTAACTACAGCGAACAAAGTAATGAGTTCAAATACAACGTAGGTTTTAATTTGTCAACTCTTCGTAATAATGTTGAATCTCTTGCCAACGCTGATCAGGCGATCTACGGAGAAGGTCTTAAATTTAACGCCGAACACTTCCCTACTCAAGCGCGTGTTGGTACTCCGATCAGTGCCTTTTATTTGTACCGCACCGATGGAATTTTCCAATCTCAGGCTGAGGTAAACAGTTATACTAATAATGGCAATCTGATTCAGCCAAATGCGAAACCCGGAGATATCAGGTTTAAAGATTTAAACAATGATGGTGTAATTAATGAAAAAGACAAAGAATACACCGGTACAGGTTTACCAAAAGTAGAAGCCAATTTAACTTTAGGAGCCAGCTACAAAGGTTTTGATTTCAGTGCTTTAATTGGAAGTGGCTGGGGTAATAAACTGTACAACGGAAACCGCTATTTTTACGAATCTATGAGTTCAGGAACCAATATGCTGGCTTCTACTCTTAACTCCTGGACACCGGAAAACCGCAGCAACACGCCACGTGCCGTACTTGGAGATCCAAATGGAAACAGCAGAGAGTCAGATCGTTTTCTTGAAAGTGGAAATTTCGTTCGTATGCGTCAGTTACAAATCGGGTATTCTTTACCACAAGAATTGTTAGAAACTGCTAAAATAGATAAATTAAGATTTTACATCAGTGCTGAAAACTTATTTACCATCACTAAATATACCGGTACTGATCCTGAATTCTCAAGACGTGAACTATTAAATACCGGAGTAGACCGTTTTGTGTACCCGTTTACCAGATCATTCATTTTTGGTGTACAGTACGTATTTTAAGAAATTTATAAAGAAACAATCATGAAAAAGATATTCAAATTTTTTACTGTTTTAGGTTTACTAACAGTAACAGCATGTAGTAATGATTTCCTGGAACAACAATCACCGGATCAATTAAACTCTTCTACATTTTGGAGAAATAAAGCAGATGCAGAAGCGGGTCTTTCAGCTACTTATGCCTTCCTGGAAGCGTCAATCGACGAATACGCCTTCTCTGAAATTAAATGGCCAGTAGAAGCTTATCGCGAAGACATTTGCAAACTAGGAAGCGATGCCCTTAACTATCAAAGTTGGGTAGAACTTGCTGATTTTACCTACACCAATGGTAATACTCAGTTTACAAGCTATTGGAAATACAACTACCGTGGTATTAGTAATGCCAATCAGGTTATCACTAAAGTTGGTGAAATGTCCTCTTCCTCTATCAACGATGCAGACAGAAACCAAATTATTGCAGAAGCACGATTTCTAAGAGCTTATTACCATTTAAAATTAATTTTGAACTGGGAAAAAATTAAAATCAGAAACAAGTACATCACCGATCAGAATCAAATTAGCATTCCGATTTCTGAACGTGCAGAAGCATGGGATTTTATTATTGGCGAACTAAAAGCAGTTGCTGCCATCCTTCCGGCAACACAACCGGCAGAAAAAACAGGTCGTGCAACAAGTGGAGCAGCAAACAGCTATCTTGGTTTTGCTTATTTGACCAGAGCGTATGAAGAAACAGCACAAAAACAAACCTTTCTTACGGAATCACTTGCTGCTTTAAATAAAGTTCAGGGTTATGATCTTGTAAAGGATTATGTGAGTATGTTTAACGGAACAAATAAAAACTCTAAAGAGTCTATTTTTGAACTTCAGTTTACAGAGAACACTTCTAATGGTGCTTTCTATCGTACGGCATTACACTTCTGGATGGCTGCCAGCGAATTAGGAGGCTGGGATGAAATCCTGCCAACAACCATGTTGATGAACGAATTTAAAAAAGAAGGAAAAATTGCCACTACTGGAAATTACGACTCACGTTTATACGCTACTATTTTCTTCAAAGATCCTTATTTTAATGATGCTGCCAATCCAAGAATCTTTGGAGCTACCTATGATCAAAAATTTGGTACTTTAGACAAACCGGTTTTCCGCAAATACCTGCCTCCTACTCAGGAACAAATGGATACCGAGTTTTTAGGGCTTAACGTTCCTTTAATGCGTTATTCGAATGTTCTTTTGATGAAAGCAGAAGCCTTAAACGAATTACAACGTCCGGCTGAAGCAATCCCGTTTATCAATACAGTTCGTGAGCGTGCAGACATGCCAAACATGACCGGTACGACTTATGATGCTGTAAAAGCTCAAATTGAACACGAAAGAATCATTGAGTTTCCTTTAGAAAACTTCCGTTTTTACGATTTACGTCGTTGGGGGAAAACCAAAGCGGCTCTTGATGCTGTTGGACGCAACAATTTTGATGCTGCAAAAAATAACTTTTATCCTGTTCCTTTAACGGAAATACAAAATAATTAGACTTATTTTTACCCTGAAAGCATTACTAAAATCTTTCAGGGTAATTATTTCAAAAACACCAAATAACTTATATATCATGTACAAAAAAGAAGCATTTTATATTTTTTTGTTCTTTTTACTGATGCAGAGTACTTTTGCTCAAAATAAATACACCAACTTAGAAGCGAGCAAAAATAGTCTGGACTACAAAGGAGACCCAAAAAATGCAACCGATCGTAAAGCATTAGCCTTTTCTGATAAAGGAGCCTGGTTTGGATTTGGCTTTCTGGAACCCGCTGCAGCCCAAGGTGGATTCTCAGGCCCTTTTTTAATGACGGAGCAAAACGGAGTTTGGTTAAGTGCTTCTTTTATTTCTTTACACCTTCTTGACAACAAACAACAAGAGCTTATCGACTGGAAAACTGCTTTAAAAAATCAAAATAGTTACAACAGTCATTTAGAACAACAATTTCAAAACGATAACCTGGACGTTACACAAGAATTAGTGTTTGCATCCGGTCAATCAGCTATTCAAAAAACAACAATCAAAAATCGATCATCAAAAACAATTACTCTTACTCCGGTTTTTCATTCTACACTATATCTCGATAATCTAAAACTAAGTGCTGAAGAAAATGCAATCCAAATTGTTTCTTCAAAAAGTAATGCTATAGGACATATTCAGTTTCTTAACGAAAAAAACACCATTGAAATCACAAAAAATGGTTTTTCTGCAAAATCAGCTGAACTCACCTTAAAACCAAATGAAACTAAAGAAATCGTAGTTTCCCAAACCTATATTTTTCCACAATACGATTGGAAAAAAGAAAAGGAAAATTTATTAAAAATAAAATTCAATACCCTTTTAGAAAATACAAAACGCGAGAAAGAAAAACAACTGACTCAGTTAATTTCGAAAAAGAGACCACTATATAAAGGAGCCGATTATTCTGTTTTCCTTGCAAAACTAGTTCTAACTTTACAAAACAATACCCGAATTGCAGCCGAAGGATTAAAACATGAAGGTATATTTCCAAGTTATCATTACGAATGGTTTCATGGATTCTGGGCATGGGACAGCTGGAAACATGCCGCAGCGGCAGCCCACTTTGACTCCGAATTAGCCAAAAATCAAATGCGTGCTTTATTCGATTACCAAAAGCCAAATGGTTTTATTCCGGATTGTATTTACAGAGATACTTTAATCGAGCCTAATAATTACAGAAATACCAAATCTCCACTTGCTGCCTGGGCAGTTTGGGAAATTTACAAACAGACTAAGGACGCTAAATTTATCAAAGAATTTTATCCTAAATTAAAAAAATATCACGCTTGGTGGTACAAAGAACGCGATCATGATCAGGATGGAATTTGTGAATTTGGCTCTACAGACGGTACTTTAATTGCCGGGAAGTGGGAAAGCGGTATGGACAATGCCGTACGATTTGACAACAGTAAAATATTAAAAAACGGCGAAAATGCCTATTCTATCGATCAGGAAAGTGTTGATTTAAACTCTTTTTTATACGCCGAAAAAAACTATTTGGCTCTGATGGCTAAAGTTTTAAAATTGGCAGACGAAGAGAAAAACTGGAAATCGGAAAGCGATAAATTAAAAACTCAGATTCAAACTCAATTTTGGGATGCCAGCTCAGGCTGGTTTTATGACACCACAATCGATGGAAAGAATTTTGTGAAAGATATGGGCTGTGAAGGCTATTTACCTCTTTGGGTACAAGCAGCAACCAACGAACAGGCAAAAGCTATAAAAAACAACTTATTAGACCCCCTATCTTTCAATACTTTTGTTCCGTTACCGACTTTAGCTGCAAATCATCCTAAATTCAAACCCGACAATGGGTACTGGAGAGGTCCAAACTGGCTCGATCAAAGTTACTTTGGAATTGATGGATTACTAAAATATGGATATGTGAACGAAGCCAATCAACTTTCGGATAAACTTATTCACAATGCAGAAGGCGCTTTCGAAAAAGGAAAATCAATTCGTGAGAATTACCACCCATTGACGGGGAAAGGATTAGAATCAGAAAATTTCAGCTGGTCTGCGGCACATTACTTACTTTTACTTTTAGACGAATAAGGTATAAAGAACATGCGGAATGGGACGCGGATTGCGCGGATTCGCTATTGCGAAGACGCGGAAAAAAAACGGATTTTTTTTTATACTGGATGTTTTTATTGGTGCGGTTAAAATTTTTTACAAATAAAAATTGAAACTAAGCAATACTAGCTATTCAAAAGTACTTGTATGATTTTATAGAATGTATCTCAGATAAAAACACTTTTTAAGCTTAATCTGTTTCTATCTTAGTCTGAAATTCAGTCACAATAAAAAATTGAAGTAAAAAATAATAATAAAATCCGCGTCCATCCGCGTCTTCGCGATAGCGAATCAGTATCATCCGCGTCCAAAACACGACAACAATATAAAATTGATAAAACCAATTAAGAAATGAATCATTACAGTTCGAAATTAACTACGTTTATAGCATCAATAGTACTGCTATCGGGAGGTTGCTCAACTTCCTTATTCGCGCAGGAAAAGAAAACTCCGGTGACAGAAAAAGCAGACCCAAAACGCTTTTTTACCAAATCTGATTTAATGCAGATCGGAGTTTATTATTATCCCGAACAATGGCCAAGGGAACAATGGGAACGCGATTTAAAAAACATTAAAAAATTAGGTTTTGAATTTACCCATTTTGCCGAATTTGCCTGGACTTATATGGAACCTGAAGAAGGTAAATATGATTTTAAATGGCTTGACGATGCTTTGGCAATAGCCGAAAAACAAGGTTTAAAAGTGATCCTTTGCACCCCAACCCCAACCCCACCGGCATGGATGGGTGACAAATATCCTGAGATCTATCTGACCGATGCAAATGGTCGTCGCAGAGAACACGGTAATAGAGCCAATGTATCTGTAACCAACGAAAAATACCGCGAATTTACCGATCAGATTGTAGCTGAATTGGGAAAACGTTATGGTAAAAACAAAAATATCATGGGTTGGCAAATCGATAATGAGCCTTTGGCTACAGCCGATTTTAGTCCTTCCGCCCGCAAAGCTTTTCAAATTTGGTTAAAAGCAAAATATGGTACGATCGAAAAATTAAATACAGAATGGGTTGGTAGTTTTTGGAGTACACGCTATTCGAACTTCGAACAAATCGTTTTACCGAATGCCGAAATTTATTTTGAAGACAAACTAAGTCCGCATGCGGTTTTAGACTTCAAACGATTTACTTCAGATGCACAAGCCAATTATCTAAACAGACAAGCTGAAATATTGCGCAAATATGTTGATCCGAAACAATGGATCACCACAAACTTTACCAATGTAATTTATGATGCTGATCCTCGCAGTGCCAACAAAATGGACTTCGTTACCTACACCATGTATCCTGTAAGCGGGCAAAATCAGCTCGGTGGTCAAAATTTCAGAATGGGTAATCCTAGTAAAATTTATGAAGCAAACGATTATTATCGTTCTATAAATGGTGTTACAGGGGTTATGGAGCTGCAACCGGGACAAGTAAACTGGGCCGGTATCAATCCGCAATTATTGCCGGGAACGGTGCACATGTGGCTTTCTCAGGCATTTGGTGGTAACTGCTCCTTTACTTGTACGTACCGATACAGACATCCGCTGGGAAGCAGTGAAATGTATCACGATGGTATAGTGGGAACAGATGGTGTCACACTTACTCAAGGAGGAAAAGAATTTGTTGAGTCGATACAGGATATGAAACTCTTGCGCAAGGAATACGATCCTAAAGCGGTACAACCTCAAAATCTGGCAAAAAGAAAAACAGGTTTTTTATGGAGCCATGACAATCTTTGGGATTTAGAAAACCAAAAACAAACCAAATACTGGAATACCTGGAAACATAGAAATACATACACAGCCGCTATAAAATCAACCGGAGCTCCGATGGATTTTATTACCGAAGAGGACAATTTTGACAACTATCCGGTGATTGTTGCACCGGCTTATCAGCTAGTAGACCAAAAGTTAGTTGCTAAATGGCAAAAATATGTTGAAAACGGGGGCCACCTAATCTTATCTTGTCGTACAGGGCAAAAAGACAGAAACGGACATTTTTTTGAAGCCAACTGGAATGCCCCTATCGTACCGTTAATAGGTGCTGACGTGGATTTCTTTGATATGCTGGTTACGGACGTAAATGGAGCAATAAAAGCAGGAAACACCACTTTTCAATGGAATACCTGGGCTGATGTGCTTACACCAAAACAAGGGACAGAAGTTTTAGCAACCTATGATGATCAATTTTATAAAGGAAAAGCAGCGGTCGTAACAAGAAAACTGGGTAAAGGAACCATAACCTACATTGGTGTTGAAAGCAATGATGGAAACTTAGAAAGAGAAATTGTCCGCAACGTATATTCCCGTGCCAATATCGCGATCGAGAATTTGCCAAAAGGTGTTTTTATTGAATGGAGAGACGGTTTTTATGTAGGTGTAAATTATACCAACGAAGCTGTTACTTTACCTATTCCGCAAGGTAGTAAAATACTCGTTGGTCAAAACCCGTTACAACCGGCACAAGCGGTAATTTGGAAATAAACCCGTTTAGTCTGAACTAACAAGTTAGAGTCAACACAGTTAAAAAAAATGCCACTGATTGCACAGATTCCCACAGATTAAATCTTTTTAATCCTTTAATCTGTGGCAAAAAAAACTAAAGTGTGTGCTTATTATTACTTGCGGGACCAATAAAAAGAAATATAAAAATAAACTTGTTGGGTGTAAATGATAAAAATTATATTTTACACATACACCCAATGCGTTAAAATAAATACTAAAATGATGACTTTTTCAGAAGCAGCTATTCAAACCTTAGTAAAGGAACATTACGGATTAAACGTTAGTGTAAAATCATTAAATGGATATGATGAATTAAATTTTCTACTGTCTAATGATCAAAATGAAAAATACATTCTAAAAATATCCAACGAAAGTCATTCCTTTCCCTTTTTGGAAGCTCAGGTCAAAATTATCAGACATTTGTCTAAAAGTAATATAGCGCCTCTGTTTCAACATTTTTCCCTCAATAAAGATGGAGAAGAACTGACCAGAATTGAAAAAGATTCTAAAATCTATTACCTGAGAATTTTAAATTTTCTGGAAGGCACTTTTTGGGTTGAAAAGGAGAACAAATCAAATCAGTTATTTTCTAATTTAGGTTCCTTCTTAGGGAGCATGGATAAAGCGCTTCAGGATTTTTCACACCCGGCAATGCATCGCAGTTATATCTGGGATATCAGTCGTGCCAGTGAAGCAAATGATAGTCTAAAATACATTTTAAATCACGAAAAAAGACGTATCGCTTCTTATTTCTTGCTACAGTTTGATACCGAAGTTGCTCCTAAAATACATCAGTTACGTCATGCCTACATTCACAATGATGCCAATGATTACAATGTACTTGTACAGAACGATCAGATAAGCGGGCTAATTGATTTTGGAGATATGGTTTTTACCGCTCTGATCAACAATCTTGCGATCGCCTGTACTTATGCTATGCTGGATCAAAAAGATCCATTGGCATGCGCTGCTTTAATTGTGGAAGGCTATCATAAAGCATACGCCCTTACGGAAACAGAAACCGATTTATTGTATTATTTAATAGCCGGAAGACTTTGCATCAGCGTTACACAATCTGCCTATAATGCCTCTTTGGACAGTAACAATGAACATCATTTTATTACCGAAAGACCGGCTTGGGATTTACTGTATCAGCTCATCAAAATTAACCCGATCAAAGCACAGGACACTTTTAGAAAAGCTTGTGGTTTTGAAGGTAGTATTAAAGAAAATGATTATAGCGATCTCTTAAAGGCACGTCAGGAAAATATTGGTCGCAATTTGAGTATTGGCTACAAAGACAAACTAAAAATTGTAAAAGGAGCCTTGCAATACCTTTATGATGATCAGGGAAGAACTTTTGTTGATTGTGTAAATAACCCTTCACACGTAGGACACTGTCACCCAGTAGTTGTTCGAAGAATGCAAAAACAAATTGCTACTTTAAATACCAATACCCGCTATTTAAATGATACTATTATAGAATATGCAGCAAAGCTTACAGCAACCTTACCTCCTGCTCTAAGTGTTTGTTATTTTGTGAATTCCGGCAGTGAAGCCAATGACCTTGCGATTCGTATGAGTCGTCATTACACCAAACAGAAAGACCTGATTGTTTTAGATCATGCCTATCACGGAACTTCTACTGTTGCTATGGAAATGAGCCCTTACAAATTTGACAGTAAAGGCGGTTCTGGCCAAATGCCATGGATCCATAAAGCTATTAATCCCGATTTATACCGTGGTCCATATCAATACGGAGATGCAAATGCAGGTGAGAAATATGCAGCCGATGTACAACGCATTATTGAAGATTTAAAAACCCAAGGGAAAGCTCCGGCTGTTTTTATTTGCGAAACTCTTTTAGGTGTTGGGGGGCAGATTCCGCTTCCTGAAAACTATTTAAAAACAGTTTATCAATCTGTCAGAGCAGCGGGAGGCGTTTGTATTGCTGATGAGGTTCAGGTTGGTTTTGGACGAATTGGTGACCATTTTTGGGGTTTTGAACTACAGGATGTAGTTCCCGATATTGTTGTCTTGGGAAAACCAATAGGAAACGGTCATCCTCTGGCAGCCGTAATTGTTACCAACGAAATTGCTGATGCCTTTAACAATGGTCTGGAATACTTTAACACCTTTGGCGGTAATCCTGTATCTATGACAGCAGGTTTGGCAGTTTTAGATGTTATTCAGGAAGAAGAAATGCAACAACATGCTCTGGAGGTCGGAAATCATCTAATGAATGGCCTGAGAGAACTAATGGCTAAATATCCGATTATCAGCGATGTTCGAGGTCATGGTTTGTTTATTGGTGCAGAAATGGTAAAAGACAGAACTACAATGGAACCTGCACTTGCTGAAATTGACAGTATAGTTGAAAAAATGAAAGAAAAAGGATATTTGTTAAGTACAGATGGCCCTTTACATAATGTTTTAAAAATAAAACCACCGATGCCTTTTAACAAACAAAATGCAGATGAAATGGTAGCTTTATTAGATCAGGCATTAAGCGAATTATAGAACTCTTTTTCTAGAAATATAGCTACAGTATACCTGATAAAAATTGATTTTGTTATAAATGAAAAATACTATTGCCCTTTCAAAGAGCCCCATCAATCTTGAAAGTTTAGAAAAACAATTAGAAGGTAAACTATTCTACGATCATACTATGCGTTTGTTGTATGCTACAGATGCAAGTGCTTATAAAGAAATGCCGTTGGCTGTTGCCATTCCTAAAACAAAAGAAGACATTCAGAAAATCATTGCTTTCGCCCGTGAAAACAACAACAGTGTGATTCCGCGTGCGGCCGGGACTTCACTCGCAGGTCAGGTGGTGGGTAACGGAATTGTTGTAGACATCTCACAGGAATTCACCAAAATTATTGCTGTAGATGAAATCAATAAAACAGCATGGGTAGAACCGGGAGTAATTCGCGATGAACTTAACCTTCACCTAAAACCGTATAAACTTTTTTTTGGTCCTGAGACTTCTACCAGCAACCGCTGCATGATTGGCGGTATGGTAGGAAACAATGCTTGTGGTGCCAGATCGGTTGTATACGGTTCTACAAGAGAACATCTTTTAGAAATAAAAGGCTTTTTGGCTGATGGAAACGAAGTAACATTCAAAGAACTAACCAACACAGAATTTGAAAATAAATGCAACGGAATTGATACTGTAAGTTCGCTGGAACAATCTATTTATCTTCAGATTAAAGAATTATTATCTTCTGAAGCTAATCGCAATTTATTCGATAAAAAATTTCCTAAAAAATCAATTCCAAGGAGAAATACGGGTTATGCATTGGATTTATTAGCTGATAGTTTGCCGTTTACAACTTCTGATGAGAAATTTAATTTCTGCAAATTAATTGCCGGATCAGAAGGAACTTTATTTTTTGCTACCGCAATAAAACTAAACCTGGTTCCTGCTTTAAAGCCTTTTGCAGCCTTGGTTTGTATCCATTTCGATAGTCTTAATGACTCTCTAAAAGCCAATCTGGAAGCGCTAAAATTTAATCCCGATAGTGTTGAACTTATTGACCACTACATCTTAGAATGCACAAAGGAAAATTTAGAACAAAGTAAAAATCGCTTTTTTGTAAAAGGAGATCCTCAGGCCATACTGGTAGTTGAATTTTTAAGAGATACACAAGAAGAAATAGATCGTATAGCACAAGAAATGGAAGCTTTAATGCGTTCTAAAAACCTCGGCTACCATTTTCCGATTGTTTATGGTGAAGAAACCAACAAAGTATGGAACTTACGAAAAGCCGGACTTGGCTTACTGTCAAATATTCCGGGAGATGCCAAAGCAGTTGCGGTTATTGAAGATACGGCGGTAGATGTAAATGATTTGCCGGAATTTATAGAAGAATTCAATGCCATACTCAAGCAACGCAATTTAAGCTGTGTACATTATGCACACGCGGCAACAGGAGAATTACACCTTCGCCCTATTCTCAATTTAAAAACAAAAGAAGGCACGGCTCTTTTTAGAACCATAGCCACAGATATTGCGCATTTAGTTAAAAAATATAAAGGATCACTTAGCGGCGAACATGGTGACGGAAGACTGCGTGGTGAATTTATTCCCCTAATGCTTGGAGAAGAAATCTACCAACTGTTTGTACAGCTCAAAAATACCTGGGATCCGTGGAATGTTTTTAATCCGGGCAAAATTGTGAACACGCCTCCAATGGACACTAATTTAAGGTATACTCCGGGGCAGGATACTCCGATGCCGGAAACGTACTTTGATTTCTCAGAGCATAACGGAATCCTAAGAGCAGCCGAAATGTGTAATGGTTCCGGAGATTGTAGAAAAACCGAGAAAACCGGTGGTACTATGTGTCCGAGTTATATGGCTACCCGAGACGAAAAACACACCACCCGTGCCAGAGCCAACATACTGAGAGAAACGATCACTAATTCAACAAAAGAAAACAAATTTGATGCGGAGGAGCTTCTTGAAGTACTCGATTTGTGTTTAAGCTGCAAAGGCTGTAAATCTGAATGCCCTTCTAATGTTGATATGGCCAAGCTAAAAGCGGAAACCTTACAGCAAAACTATGATGCAAATGGGGTCAAATTCCGTTCAAAGCTGATTGGAAACACTCCAAAAATAAATGCTCTTTTTGCTTCTATTCCGTGGGTTTATAATTTATCGACTAAAGGTTTTCTGGGAAAGATTGTCAAAAGTTCAACCGGATTTGCTGTTGAAAGAAAGCTTCCGCAAATGCATCGAATCACTTTCGCAAAATGGATTAAAACATACCTTCAAAAAGGAAACTTTATTCACGGTAAAGTCTATTTATACAATGATGAATTTCTAAACTATTATGATGTCGAAATTGGGCAAACAGCAGTTCAATTACTCAACCGTTTAGGATATGAAGTTGTGATTCCTGAAATCGGCATGAGCGGCAGAACCTATTTATCAAAAGGAATGCTAAAAGAAGCTCGTGCAATTGCGGAAAAAAACACAATGGCTTTTGCAGAAGCAATTCCTAATGATGCGATTCTAATCGGAATAGAACCATCTGCTATATTATCCTTCCGCGATGAATATCCGGATTTATGTCGTGGAGCACTCAAAGAAAAAGCCAAAGCATTTGCAGGCAGAACCTTGCTTATTGAAGAGTTTTTGGCTCAGGAATTAGACAAAGAACATATATCCTCTGATAGTTTCACAAACAAAGAAGAACGAGTACGTATGCATGGTCATTGCTTTCAAAAAGCCTTGTCATCCTTAGTGCCCTTGAAAAAAATTCTAATGCTTCCCAAAAACTATACGGTACTCAATATTCCGAGTGGTTGTTGTGGTATGGCGGGCTCTTTTGGTTATGAAAAAGAGCATTATGCTATCTCAATGAAAATTGGAGAACTTGTTTTATTTCCCTCTATTCGCTCCGAAAAGGAAGCTACTTTAATTTCGGCATCAGGAACCAGTTGCAGGCATCAAATCGCGGACGGTACCAACCGAAAAGCGCAACATCCTGTTAGTATATTGTATAATGCTCTAAAATAGTATAACTCATTAGCAACAAATACTTAAAACAAATAAAAAACATACAGAAAAGATGTTTCACTTCCTCCGTATAACACAATAATCGCAGATTATGAATTGCCTCCTGCTTTAGCTGGAGACAATTTTAGCAAAAAACAAAGGCTTTAGCCGAACTTCTTTAAACGTTCGGCTAAAGCCTCTTTCTATCATAGAACTATTCTTTACCTCCAGCTAAAGCAGGAGGCAATTAATATAATCCCTAAAACTTTTGAATGTTGCCTTACATTTCTTTTTGTCACAATATTATCTTTTGATGCAAAAAGAAATCATATTGACTATCTACAAAGATTGGAAACTTTCTTTTCGGGGTCTCTAATAATCTTTTTCTGTACATCAAACTAACACTTATTAAATACTACTGCCCGTTTGTTAAAATACAAGTTGTATTTTAGAACTAGGTATTAACTTTGAATAAATGTTTTTATAAAAATTACAGATTTTACTTTAGTAATCTGAAAGAGATTATTAATCAAAAAAAATTACTTCTTAATTTATGACCCTAACGACCTTAATCACCAACGTACTACTTCCAATCGCACTTGCCATTATTATGTTTGGTTTAGGGCTTTCTCTCACTACAAAAGATTTTAGCAGAATACTACAATACCCCAAGAGTATAATATTGGGACTTTTATGTCAAGTAATTATATTGCCACTTATCGCTGTTATCATTTGCATTTTATTTGACCTCAATCCAACCTTGGCTTTAGGCGTGATGATTTTGGCTGCCAGTCCCGGTGGGCCTACTGCAAACCTGTACTCCCATTTTGCTAAAGGCAATGTTGCTTTAAACATTACACTCACCGCCACTAACAGTATTTTTGCGATTTTTAGTCTGCCTCTGATTGTGAATTTGGCTTCGCAATATTTCTCTCCTGATGAAGCAAGTATTGGTCTGCAGTTTGGCAAATGTTTGCAAGTTTTTACTTTGGTACTTCTCCCTGTTGTCTTGGGTATGATTGTTAATAAACGAAATACCAATTTCTCTAAAAACGCAGAAAGACCCGTAAAGATTTTTTCATTCCTGGTACTATTGGTCATTATTGTTGTTGCTATTATTGAAGAGAAAAATAGTTTAGCCACTACTATTGCTGAAGTCGGTCTGCCCATCCTTGTCTTTAATATTGCCAGTCTTGGTATTGGGTATGCACTGCCATCTGTACTAAAAGTACCACGAGCCGAGTCAATCGCTATTGCTATGGAAGTAGGGATTCATAACGGAACCCTTGCTATTTATATTGCTATGACACTTTTAGGATCTAAAGCTCTCGCATTACCTGCCGCTCTCTACAGCATTTTAATGTTTTTCACAGCGGGGATTTTCAGTGTAATCCTTTTGAGATCAGGCAAAAAGGAAGAACTACCATAAATTCTATTTTTTGCCGCTAATTGCACAAATTTTCACAAATTGCTTTATTTTTTACTCAAGCTAATTATTTAATAACAACTATCAATCAAAAAAAAATCTTTTAAATCTGCGAAATCTGTGGCAGTTTTTTTCGCAATCTTCACCTTTCGGATAATTTCTTAAGCTTCAGAGAAGCGACGATTTATGGCAAATATTTTCAACACAACGGGAGCTTCGGAGGAGAGACATGCAAATCGGATATGCCGCTCCTCCGGAGTTTAACATCATTATTTCAAATTCTATCTATAAATATAACGCCCCTCCGGGGCTATCATTTTATCATAAAAAAGCTCGAATTTTATTCCGACCAGATTGTTTAATAACAACTATAAATCAAAAAAAAAATCTCTTAAATCAGTGAAATCTGTGGCAGTTTTTTTTCGCAATCTTTTCCTTTCAATGCCAGTAGAAATTGTATTGCCTCTTAGTTTATATGCCCCAACTTTGATGCTTCTCGTACCATTCCGGCAACATTACTTACATCGAGTTTATTAAAGATATTTTTTCTATGATTTTCGATTGTATTTACTGAAAGTCTTAGCTCATTTGCAATATCCGAAGTCGTAAATTCACGAATAATAAGCTGCATAATGGTGAGTTCTTTTGCTGTAAGCGTCATGGTGGTATTTGGCCTGTTCTGTTTGGATAAAAAAGAGTAATCCTCAGGCAAATAAATCCCTCCATTGGACACTATTTTTATAGCTCCTAATAAAGTATCAATATCCTGGTTTTTGTTTACATATCCTCTAACACCCATCGCCAGCAGGTTTTCTACCAAAATCGGGCTCGAAAGTGATGTAAATGCAATAACTTTTAAATCCGGATGATTCTTAGCGAGGAATTCATAAACTTCCAGTCCCTGTACATCATTTGCAATTAAATCAACAATAACAAGATCTAATGCAGGATGTTGTAAAATTTTTAAATAAAGTTCTTCTTTATCTTTAGCATAAAAATGAACTTCTAAATCTTTTTGTTTTATAAAATAACTGTTAAGACCGTCACATACTATAGGATGATCTTCAAAAAAGGCAATGTGTAGCATGATACAAATTAGCGGTTTATTAATTGTTAAGTTAATAGTGGTTTTCCCTATTTTGGTAAGATAATTAGGAAGGTACAACCTCCCGATTCATTATTAAAAACATCAAGAGCTCCTTTATTTTTAAGCATTAACTCCTGACAGAAATACAGTCCGATTCCAAATCCGGATTCCAGACTTGTTCCTACTCCCGGGTTTATGCTTTGTTTGAACAGTTTTTGCAATTTATTCTGTTCCATTCCTTTGCCCGAATCTTTTACTCTGATTTCATTATTCTCAAATTCAATACTAATAGTACTATTTTCGTAGCTAAACTTAATAGCATTATTGATAATATTTCGCAAGACAATACTCAAAACCATTGGATTAAAAACGATAATTGTTTTCTTTGAAATATAATTTAAAATCTTGATGTTTTTTGCCTCTGACTGTTTTAATAATTCCTTAAGTGTCATCGTAACATGGTTGTACAATCTAATTTCATTTTCTCTAGAAACCGTTGCTACCAATTCCATTTTTGCCCAGTCTAGCAAACTGTTAAGCATCCCGTCTGATTGTTCTAACTGCTGGCTGATTGCCTGGATGTAAGGGGATACAAATTTGTTCTCGTTGCTCACAATTTCATCTTTATCCAGTAAAATTCGCAAAGTAGTTATCGGCTCTTTAAAGTCATGAGAAATCACAGTAAAAATCTTTTGGTGAAGCAGATTAAGACGTTTTAAATCCTTGTTTTTGGCTTCAATCTCTTCCTTTTGGATTTTTAAAGCTGCATTCGTTTTGGCTTGTTTTTTAGTCAAAACAAAAACCACATAAAGCAATATCGTTAACAAAACAATCCCAAAAATCAAGGCGACAAGAGCTGTTTTCTGTTGCTTTAACTTCTCCTCTTTCGCCTTATTTAATCTTTTCAAACTGGCATTCTGCTGTTCTCTGAATTTGGCTTTATTGGCAATCTCAAAAGAGTCAATTCTAATGTTTCTTCTCTTGGTATCTTCTAATCCAACTAAGTGGTCTAATTTTTCAAATGTTTTATGAGCCCCTTCAAATTCGCCATGTTCTACAAGGATTTCTCTCAGTGTTCGCAAAGCATTAATTTTATTCTCCGGCGCATCGCAACTGTCTGCAATTTTAATACTCTTTTTAATTACTTCTTTAGCCTTATCCAGTTGATTTTCTCTACTGTAAATGCGTGCTGTTTTTACATAAACTTCCGACAGTTTACAATAATCATACTTTTTTGCCGCTTCTTCAGCCAGCAAAAATTCTTTCATACTCTTCTTGTGTTCGTAATTTAAATAGTAGTAATATCCTGTAATTAAATGTGCTATCATATAACTACTGGATTTTTCAGGAAGTTGATCTTTGCACAAAAGTGCATAATTGAAGGCTTTCTTATACTCTTTTTTGGTGAAATAAATATCGGCCAAAATATACAAACATCTATAATACAATCTTTTAGATTCCTTTCCCTCTCCTCCAAGTAAAATTGCTTTTTTTAGAATAACTAAGGCCTCATCCGGTTTTCCTATAATTTTATAATAATTTCCCTGAGAGAATAGCCCAAACTGATGCTCAAACGGAGTCAAATTGCTTTTTGCCAAAAACTTTTCAATGGCATACCCAATACTGTCTAATTGATTCTTAGTATCGTACTGACTTAAACTGGCATTAAATTCCTTAATTTCGGGAGTTATTTCTTGTGAATGCCCTTTTAGAGCGCACAACAATAAAAAAAGCCCCAGATATTTCATAAAATTATCAATCGTATTATTCAAAAACATAAAAAACAGTTAATCGGAATTGTTATATTTAAATTTAATTGCAAACTGTTTTTACATAATTCCAATTAAAAACAGCTAAGTCTTTTTATCGTGAAGAAAATACTAATATATCTTCTTAAAATGAAACAATATGTTTCCTTTTTCTACTATAAAACAGCAATAAAAACCAAAATCATTTTTAAAATTTCAAAGCCGTTCTACTCTAATTCAACAGGAGCTAAGAAACTAAAAAACAGCATTATCAATAGTAAGATTTGTTTGTTTTCTTCTCCTGAAGCGTTTTATTTCGAACGCAAAATTAGAGGGAAAAGAAAAAAGCGAATAGTCAATTCGGACATATTTATAATCCCGAAAAACCAAATGCCATCTCCTAATAAAAAAAACAAACTCACAAAATCATTTTATTAATTCAAGTGATTAAAAATCAAAAACTTAACAACTACCCCAAGAAAAAATAAACAAAAAATAAAAATACACTACAATTTGACAAATCCCTTACAAAAAAGAAAAAAACAGCAGAAAACCATTTGCAGCAAGCAAAAAACGCACTTCTGATGGAAGTTTGCCAAAGCGTTTCTTAAAACTGGAAGCAAATCGACCGGCAGAATCATAGCCGGTAACATTTGCTATAATCTGAATATGAATATTCGATTTTTTCATTAATTGCATCGCCAGGAGCATATTTTTTTCTTTATGGTATTGCAACATTGAAAACCCAAAAACGGCTTTAAAATTTGCTTTGAGCTTAGTTGGAGAAGTGTTCACTTCTTTTGCAATGGCCTCAATACCAATAAAAGGAAGATGCAAATTATGCAAAATCATCTTTTCGGCTTTGGCAACATTGTAATAATCTAAATTACTCAGCGAGATATTATCTAAAATTCTATTGTCTTCAAAGGAATTAGCAAAAAACTCCGCCATTAGTTTCATGGATTCTTTTTTAAGCATCAGGCAATCTGATGGTTCTTCTCTATCCATTTTCAGGATATTCCGTATCGTTTTTCCTAAGTCATGTGCTTTAGGCGCAATATCCAACCAGGTATAAGAACCTTTCTGTCCGTTTAAAAACTTCATTATCGCTTTTCTTTGCGGAAAATTTTTGGAAGTAAAATTCCTTTCCGCCCACTCTTTGCTAATGGCGAAACTAAAAAAATTACCGTTTGTACCTTTATAAAAATAAGTGGCAACCTCGGTATTCGGCTTACTAAAAGTCCAGCACGTACTAAGAAGCGTTATCTCTTTTGAATCTTTAAATGGAAACTTATACTTAAAAACAGAAAATGTCAGCAAATAATAATCGCTTGGCTGATTTCTGTCATAAGTTGATTTGGCTACTATATTCTCGCGCACCTCCATTTCTGTTCCTAAAATCCAAAAGCCTTCCTCGATTTTGCGATACCGCATGATTGCTTTATAAAGAGGAGTATTCAGATCGATGTATTGCTTTGAAGCGGCATGATTGGTAACAGGCAATTTTATGATACTCTCGAGCATCATTTGTGGAGAATTAGACAAGTATGGGAATTCAAAAAAACTATCCTTAAGTAGAAAAAGATATTTTTGAATATGTTTAGGCCAATTATCTGCGATCATAAAAATGCTTTAATTAAAAAGTAAGTTCAATCCTCGCATCAGCCCAATAACATTCTGATCTCACCCCCGCAAAATTAGGCAATAAGATTGCATATATTGCAAATCTTAATCAAAAAAATCTATTATATCTATAGAGTTAAACCCTTGGGAGTAATTATATTTTAACACATAGAGACATAGTTTGAATCTGTGAAAGAAATATGTTTCTTTTCATATTGTTTTAACAAGAAAAATATGCATTTACATATGCTGACTATAATTCTCACCAGCCGAGCGAATTAAATACACAAAGTAATTGGTCCCGAAGGCTTAGCTTTATTTCTTTTTAAGTCTTCTATAAAAAAGTAAAGAGAGACTGTCTTACGTATCGTAAAACAGCCTCTCTTTGGGTGGCATGGTTCAACACATCAAATAGACCAAGCCTTATATGCGTGACAATTACCTACATTAACTTAGGTTACTGGTTGAATACTGTATATTGTAAAATGTATATTGTATACTGTAAAATGTATACTGTAAAATGTATACTGTAAAATGTGAAATGTGAAAATAATACGTTTGTTTAATTGATTACTATCTTACTTTGTACGAACATATAGTTGTAACAATTCATTTAAACTCTATCACTTCATCTAAAGCAAGAAAATCTATTAATTAACGCATATACCATTTCAAACTAGCATTTTACATTTCACAACATACATTTTACATTATTCAACCAGTAATTTAAATTAATCAAGCGAAATTTACCTTTTAATTATTTTTTTGGTAGTTACTGTTCCGTTGTCAGAAATAAACTGAACAATATAAACTCCTGGTAATTGGTTGGCAATGTTCACAGCAAACTCTTTCTGTTTAGTAGTTTTTTCTTTAAATACCACTTTATTGTAAATGCTTACAATTTTCAGAGTTCCCTGCTCTTCCGTATTGACACTAATTCTAAATACTCCATCAGTCGGATTCGGATAGATTGTAAACAATTGAGATTCTGCTGCTTCTTTCAGCACAATTTCGTTTCCTTTAGTATTAGCAGGCTTTTCAGCTCTTACAAGGCTAAAACGTTCTCCGCCTTCAAATTCGCCTTTGTCAGCATCTTCCTGAACCAAATCCAAAGTAATTTCTTCACCTAGAGGAAAGTCTTTTGCTACTTTAAAATCTAATGTTATACCGAAAGTTTCCCCATTATCAATAGGTAATTTTGTTATGGCTCCTTCTCTGGTAGTGATCAGAATTTTATTTTTGTCAATAATCTGTACTCCGTTGAGGCTACCATTTGCCTGTGCTCTTTCAAACAAACGTGGATCCAGTGTGGCTTCAATTGTACCTCCTAATTCAAAGAAGTTGTTTTTAAGATCTTCATTAAATCCTTTGTCCACAAATCTTAGATTAATATTTCTTCCCTGAACTCCTCTTACAAACACGGCAACCGGAGCTACAATATTAGTTGTGTTTAAATTGTAAACACTTAGATTTTTCCAGGCTATATTATTGTTATTTTTAGCATTTGGAGTAATTACAACACCATTAACTTCATTAAACATCGGATCTCTAGGAGATTCAATTCTGGCTATTAAACAGAAATGATGCTGATCGTAAGTGTAATTTGCAGGGTTTGGCGGATACCATGGTACCATTACTATAGTGCTGCCTCCTACCGGGATAGACGGAATACTTACTTCTCCAATCTCATCACCGTGTTTTACTGCTCCTATATTATAATTAACAAAATGAGTAGGCCACATCAATCCGGTTGAAGCTTTTGAGAAATAAAGCCTCACTTTCGCTGAAGAACTAGGACTTGTTCCTTTATTATAAACTCTAATATATACTGCATTTGGAGAGCTCACCTTAAACTCGGCGTTCTGATGCACAAGTCCGCCATCAATATTTTGTCTTACCCAAATATCACTGCTTATCCACATAGGGCCTAAATCCGGATTCGGTTCTAAACCGGTATCAAAAGGTCTGTCTTTAACATACAAATCCGCTTTTGGTACCGTAATACCTGTAACAATTACAGAATATCTCTGATTACCATTAACCAATGATCCTTTATGCGTAATTTTTATAGTGTAGTTACCTGCAGCCCCAACAATTCTGATACGTTCAAAAGGGTCTCTGGTATTATCTCCCAGTGCGTTTGTGGTAGCCGACAGCAATCTGTATGGGAAAACAGTACCTGCAGAATTGGTCACACGTATATCAAGATCGTTTACCAATCGGGCAGTACCTACATTTACAATACTTCCCGTATTTGCAGCTCCGGCCGGATCGGTCCAGGATATAGAAGCAATTAACGGATTTACCCCATCTGATGTTACCGGAAAACTATACGAACCTCCGTTTGGTAAAGTATGCTCCTGAACAATAGAAGCTGTTCCGTTTTTAGAAATGGTTTCGGCTGCAAATTTAGCATTCAGTAAACCCCAGCCAAATATAGCATCAGGGCCCGTTGGACCTGCATCATCTGCGGTGTGCAACGCCAATCCTTTTAAAGTTGCCGCACGCATAAAATTGGCATTCAGATTTCTATAGTGCTGTTGCAATAAAAGTAAAGTACCGGTCACATTTGGAGATGCCATAGAGGTTCCCGTTGCATTACCATAACTCGTATTGGTTAATGGTGTTGGTGTTGCTGTCAGCGTTGCTGTAGAGTAAACAGATGTTCCGTTTCCGGTAAGATCCGGTTTTATTCTCAAATCATCTGTTGGTCCTTGACTACTCGAAGTATTGATACTAACGCTCGTTAATACTCCCGCAGAATTGATTACGGCATCATTGGCATTCGCGATTACAAGATTGTTTTTTGCCGTTGCATATCCTGTTAGTTTATCATAACTGGCAAAACCTCCAAGCGGACTTGGGTTGGCTGTATTATCAAGACCATCATTACCGGCTGCTTTTACCATTAGATAATAAGGAGCGTTAAACATTAAAACATCCCAATTTCTTGCAGCGGTTTCATAAGCACCAAATCGCCACGGCGCCATTATAACACCTCCTGAGGCATTTCTTAATCCCCAACCATAAGAATGATTGGAGAGTAACATCCCATTTGTTGAGGCTGTGGTTGCCTCAGACAGGTCTAAGTTCCATTCATGAGTTCTTGCTCTGGCCTGATAGGCCATCCCCTTTGCAGCAGCTACCGCACCTCTGGCAACAATAGTCCCTGTAACATGATTGGCATGCTGACTATTGTTACTACCTGCAACAATAGTGGTAACACCATCTCCAATAGCAACCCTTCCTCCAAACTCATTGTGAGTAGGAAGTGTAGCACCTCCATCCCAAACGTAGGCAGTCAAAGCTTGTCCGTTAAGGTTAAGCCCAAGACCTCCTCCTGTGTTCAGAAAATTGGTACGGGTTGATTTTGCAGCATTTACGTTTTCCGGTGAAAAATAAAGCGGCTCTTTTCCATCTTCGGAAACTCCCATCAATTCACTTACTGTACCATCTTTATTTATAATTGTAGTGCTCCAGCCATTAGCTTTGGCCAAACTAAAAGCCCGTTCCTTATCTCGTTGTGCTTCGCTCTTGTACTGTACACTAAGCGCTTCCAACTCCGGTATATTTGAATTGATTCTTATATTTTCGATATCTTCCTGTGTTTGCGAATATGTTATTCCACAGACACAAAAGAGAATAATTTTGTATAATTTTTTCATAAGATTTGTGATTTAATGGGTTCTTTTGTTCTTCTAAACTCTTTATAATAACAAGGAGGACTTCTGTTACTCATAATCCCTGAGTGTTCAGAAAATGCTTTTTTTTTCATTTTCATAATTTTGGTTGTTTTAGGGTTAATAAAAAATAGTCTTATTGTAATTCTTTGGTTTTCGAAAAATAAACTTGCTTTACTTTCTTTACAAAACCACTTATTTTTGTAAGATTTTTTCATAAAGCACAACAAAACTCGTTAAAGAAAACGAACCAAAAAAGAGTATAAATACCTGATTTAAAACAACTTGCAAAGAACTCATGAAATATAAATTAAATGAGTACAAAATCAACTTTTAAACAATAAATACGGGGTTTAAAAGAGATAAGAACATCACTTAGTCTCCAACTTGCTCCTAAAAACATACAACTTGAATATTTTTTTATAATTTTGAATGGGGCACTAAAGCCCTCATTCTAAAAGATATGAAACCATTACTAGTATTGATTTCCGTTTTCCTTATTTCCATAATTTCCCTTACTATTATTTCCGGTGATTACAACTTTGCTCTAGCGGCAAGAATAGCCATGTCGGTTATGCTTCTGTTTACTGCAATAGCACATTTTGCATTTGCAAAAGGCATGACGATGATGTTACCGGACTTTATTCCGTATAAAACTGCCGTTATTTGGCTAACGGGATTCATTGAAATCGCCGCTGCCATCGGACTATTTATTCCCCAAATCAGAATAACAACTGCCTGGCTCTTAATTGTATTTTTTATTCTGATACTTCCCGCCAATATCTATGCAGCTGCTAAACAGGTAGATTACCAAAAAGGAACTTTTGAGGGTAAAGGACTTCGTTATTTGTATTTTAGAATTCCGCTGCAAATTCTTTTTATCGTTTGGATTTATTTAGCTGCAATTATAGCCTAGATACGAAGTTGACTCAAGAAACGGTAAGTGTTTTTTACTCGCCTGCACTCATTTGCTGAAATACCTGATTCATCCTCTTTTTGCCTTAGCTCATTGTTTTACGCTTGATAAGAAGTTTTTCTTAAGATAGGTTTGTACTACAAATTCAAACCATTAACAATGAAAAACAGTAAAACAATGAACAAAGAATTAGTACTCTTAAGAACGTTTGCAATCGCCACCTCACTAGGAATGATTGTACTTATGAACTCTGCCTTTAAAGACAAAAGCAATCCAAAATTCACTGAAATTGATGTAGAGCGTATTAATATTGTGGAAAAAGACGGAACTGTAAAAATGATTATTACCAATGTAGATCGTTTTCCAAACGGCAAAGACATCATCAATAAAAGACCTACTAATGAAGGACGTAAAAAACGTTCAGGAATGCTTTTCTTTAATGAAGAAGGTATTGAATGTGGCGGTTTTATATATGATGGTCAGAAAAAAGAAAACGGACATTCAGCCGGTTTATCGCTAACCTATGACCAATATGATGGCGATCAGGTCATGCAATTGCTTACACAAGATTATACTCAAGGAGATAAGAGACTTGTATCTAGTACTCTTGCTTTTAATGATCGTCCGACAAAAGAATCGCAGCTTAAAACATCTGAAATCATAAAAGAACTGGCAGAATTGCGAAAAAAAGATCCGGCAGCAATGGAGAAAAAACTAAAGGAGTACGAAGAACAAGGATATATAGGCGGTGCTACACGAGTAATGCTCGGAAAATCCAAAAGTCAAAACAACGGACTCTTTTTATTTGATGATAAAGGAAAACCAAAAGCAATGTTTTATGTCGATAAGGAAAACAAAGCCAAATTGGACTTTTTTGACGACAATGGTAACATCATTGCTTCATTCCCGGAAAATAACACCAAATAAATATCCGGTCAATAGTGCTGCCTAATTAGAAATGCTATTTTTGTACTACTACATCGTCAATAGAAAATGAAAAACATGCTATCTCAACTTAAACAAGCCAGGTATTTTATACTGTTTGTCTTTTTATTCTCTTACGCACAATCGATACAAATCCGTTTTTTGATAAGACAAAAATTAAACTGGTTTCTGTTTACTCCAGATGGTCCAATTGCTTCTCTAATGTCGGCATGTATTTTATTTCTTGTGCTGCATTTTTTTATCAAACGCTGGCAAAAATCAGAGCTCTTCCGTTTTCAGGAAGTTATAAAAATATTCAGTATTTCGTTGCTAGTATATCTGGCAACCATGAAAACGATTGGGCTCGTTCTTGCGTTCTTATTTGATACATTTGAGCGCAACTTTAATAGCAAAACGCTGATTTTATCTACATTTTCAGAGTTCATGGATGCTTTTATTTACGGAAGTTTTTTTCTGGCTTATTATTACTATCAAAAGAATAAAAAGAATCAAGAGCAAATTATGGCGTACAATCAGGCTTTGGCAGCCACTAAAATAGATCAGCTAAAAGCGCAGCTAAATCCACATTTTTTATTTAATAATCTTAATGTTTTGGATCAGCTCATTGAAGAAGATCAATTGCAAGCTTCTGATTTCTTAAACGAATTTGCCGAAATTTACCGCTACGTTTTACAAGTTTCCGATAAAAAAATAATTGCCTTAGAAGAAGAATTTGCTTTTGCCAAAAAATACTTCAACCTGATGCAATACAAATACGGAAAGGCTTATGTACTGGAAACAGAAACTTTAGAACTAAGCGGCCATATTGTACCGTTAACATTACAATTGCTGTTAGAGAATGCCATTCAACACAATCTGGGGACAGAAGCAAATCCGATTCGTATAAAAATAAACAGAGCCAACAAACTGACGGTAAGCAACACTATTGTTCCTAAACGCAATTCAAAATCCTTATCAGGAAGAGCGTTACAAAATTTAAAAGAACAATATTATCTGCTAACAAACGAACAATTAGAAATCTGCAAAACCGATACTACCTTTTCTGTTTCGATTCCTCTAATTTCAAAACCCTAACAATGATAAAAGTACTAATCATAGAAGATGAAATTCCGGCACGAAAAAAACTAAAAAGGTTTTTGAGTCAGGTTAACGAAACTGTTGAAATAGTAGGCGAAATAGATACCGTTACCTCAGCCATTTCATTTTTGTCCACAACAGATGTTGATCTGATACTGTCTGATATTGAACTATTGGACGGAAATGCTTTTGAAATCTATAATCAGGTTACCATCAGCTGCCCCATTATTTTTACCACTGCTTATGATCAATTCCTTATGGATGCGTTTGAGAATTATGGCATCGAATATCTATTGAAGCCCTTTTCGATGGAGCGTTTTCAAAAAGCCTGGGACAAATATTTGTTGTTAGCGAAATCAAATACCAATGAGAGCGATTTAGTCACTAAGTTAAATCAGATTCTTCAAAATAATAGTCCGCTAAAAACCTATAAAGAGCGTTTCACAATTAGCAATCACAAAGGAATTTACTTTATTGAAACAAATGATATTTTGTTCTTTGAAGCTAACGAAGGTGTATTGTTTGCGATTGATAAATCAGGAAAAAAACATTTGCTCAACGAAGCAACTCTTAAAGAAGTTGAGGTTCTGTTAGATCCCCTGTGCTTTTTCAGAATTAACCGCAGCGAACTGGTTCAAAAAAAGTATATTGAAAGAGTAGAGCGTTATTCTAAGAATGCTTTTGCTTTAAAAATTAAAGGATTTGAGAAACACCTTAAAACCAGCCAGAGCAGTACCACCTCATTTCGGGAATGGATAGAGAAATAGTATGATAGTGTCACGCAAAAAAATTATGCTTTTGTTGTGATGGTGGTATTTCTCGCAAAGACGCGAAGTCGCAAAGTTTTTTTTACTCACGCAGATTTAGCAGATTATGCTGATATTCTTGTTTTGTTATTGCGATAAAAGTAATCTGAATAAATCTGCTAAATCTGCGTGAAAAAAATACTTCTAAACCATACCAAATTTAAAAAAAAGCAGAAAAAACTTGGCGACTTGGCGAGATTTTTCAGGAACATAAAAAAGCGCCTTTGCTTTCTATAAACATCCTAGACACAATTTCTTTTAAATAAAAAAACATCTGACATAAATACGAATATGCCAGATGTAATCACAAATCAATCCTAACTAAGGACTAAACTTTTATTTCACTAAATAAGAAACAGTATCTGCTTCACAAAGTCTAAAATAACCCATTGCATAATTATTAGCATCTTTGGTATTCACAATATTACCTCTGATATTTCCCGGTGGAACAGCAAAAGGATTTCCTTCAGAGGCTTCCAGAATTAACTTCATATAATTGAAAAAGTTCTTAGAAATACCGCGATTCACAATATCGATGGTTTTACCGGGTTTTAGATCTGTATCTCCGAATTGTATGTTTATTTCATTACCATTAAGTAACTCATCGTCTGAATTAACATAAAAAGGGAATTTTAGAAAATCGCTTTTAAAATCAGTCAAGTAATAATTGGTCTGAGCGGCCGGGTCATTAAAGTAAATCCCTACCACCAATAAATCGGGACCTGTAATATCCGGTACATACTTTTGCTCGACTTTATTAATTGGTGTTACAGAAGTTAGCTTTTCTACGGCGGTAAAACTTTGCCCTTCTGCCTGTACATGAAGCACATAATCCATGCCGATAACAGGAACAAAATTAGTACATACATAAACTCCCGGAGCAGATTCGTTAAAAGTAAAACTGGTTCCGCTGCTATTTTCAACCCTAACCTGTGCTCCTGAAACTTTTGGTGTATCAGAACTATAATAGGATGCTGTTTTACTAATTTTTATAGTTTGTTCGTTTCCTGTAGTTCCTTTTTTCCAAATTATTTCCGCATCGATTACGATCTTAGGTGCTCCTTCTTTTAAATCAAGTTTTACCACATCTTCACAGGAAGAAAAAAACAAAACAATCAAACTACTTGCTAAAGCCAATGCTCTGCTTTTAAAATTATACTTTATTACTTTTTGCATACCATTAAAATTTAAAATTATAAGAAACACTAGGCACTAGTCCGAAAATAGACAGTCTTTTGGTTTCATTCAGTCCTGTATCTTCATTTGTTGTAAACGTCATAGAAGCGGCATTTTTTCTTCCATAGAGATTGTAGATACTAAATACCCAGTAGCTTTGCCATCCCTTCTTTTTGTCCGGTTTAGGGGTGTAACTTGCAGCTATATCTAGGTGGTGGTACAGTGGGAGCCTGTTTTCGTTTCTCAGTCCGTAATTAGGTACATTGAGTTCTCCAAACTTGTAATAGTTACCCGCGTAGGTTACCGGCTGACCTGATCGCAAAGAAAAATTAGCATTAAAAGACCATTTTGGACTAAAATCATAGTTTCCGACAATGTTTAAATTATGCAACTTATCGTATCCGGATAAATACCAGTCACCATTGGCAATACCCGGTTCGTTCGGAGTTCTTCCGGGAGTCTTTTGTTCTGCTCTTGACAAAGTATAAGAAACCCATCCGGTGAAATTACCTTTGTTTTTGCGGAATAATAATTCCATACCATAAGCTCTGGCTTTACCGTTTAGAATCACCTGTTCAACATCATCGTTTGCTACTACATCTGCCCCGTCAATATAATCGATTCTATTTTGGATATTCTTGTAAAACAACTCTCCTTCAAAAGAATAATCACCTTCTTTAAAATTTCTAAAATAACCAACAGCATATTGATCCAAAAGTTGAGGTTTTGTAAAAGGACCACTTGGTGTCCAGACATTCATTGGCATCGGAGACTGTGTATTGGATAACATATGAATGTACTGCGCCATTCTGTTGTAACTAGCTTTAACCGAATTATCATCATTAAAAGCATATGACAACGCTAAACGCGGTTCTAAATTATCAAACTTGCTAATGGTCTGTCCATTTTTATAAGATTTGACTCCAATTGGTGTACCTTCCTCGTAAATATTATACAACGGATTATATACTACTGCTTTCCCATCCTGGTAGATATTAATATCCTCTGCTCCCAATCGTAAAAACATACTGTAACGAAGTCCGTAACGAAGATTTAGTTTCTCTGTAATCTGATGCTCAAAATCGATATAAGCAGAGGTTTCGAAGGCATATTTTTTATTCAGTTGTTTGTAGTTAAACTGAGAACCTGCACCCGAAGGTTTCACAGTACCCGGATTAAAATCATAATACAAACCGTCAATACCGTAGTTGAGTTTTAGTTTTTCTGATTGAATATAATTCCAATTGTACTTAAGCCCGTAACTGCTGATTTTGCTGTTCCATTCAAACTTTTCCTCGGTCATGGTTAAATCAAATCTGTAATCACTGTAAAGAACAGACAAATTAGTATTCAAAGACTCCGAAAATTTATGCTTCCAGCTTAAAATACCCATGGCATTTCCGTAGGTACTGGCAAAACGTTTATTCAAATCGAATAAATCACTTCCTAAATATCCGGAGAAACTAAGCGTGTTATTTGGACTAAGACGATAATTCAACTTGGCATTAAAATCATAAAACATTGCAGAGTTTTTATTGTCTGCCAGTTTCATAAATAAATGGGCATAAGAAGTACGTCCGGCCACGATAAAGGAACCTTTTTCTTTTTTTATAGGTCCTTGCACTAAGAGTCGGCTCGAGATAAGTCCAATTCCTCCATTTACTTTATAGTTTTCAAAATCTCCCGTTTGTTGGGCTACATCAAGAACAGAAGAAACACGTCCTCCATATTTAGACGAAATACCTCCTTTGTACAAATCTAATGCACTCACGATGTCGGCATTAAAAATGGAGAAAAAACCAAACATATGAGAGTCTCCATAAACCGGAGCACCATCTAAAAGAATCAAGTTCTGATCTGCAGCACCTCCGCGGACATTAAAACCGGATGACATATCACCGGCATTGGTCACACCCGGTAAAGTCAATAACGACTTTAAAGGATCCGGTTCGCCCATCGCAACCGGAATTCTTTTGATGTCTTCCATCGAAAGTCTGTTGACACTCATCTGTGTATTTCTGACATCTACGGCTTTAGTACCCGTTACAACTACTTGCTCTAATTGCTGGCTGTCAGACGCTATACTAAAATTAATTGTAACATCATCCGAAACGGTTATATGTTTTTCTTTCATACTGTATCCCAAATAACTGATCGAAACGGTATAACTTCCTTTGGGTACTTCTAAGACAAACCTTCCGTTTTTATCGGTTATGACACCCGTTTCGAGTTCTTTAACAAAAACGTTGGCTCCAATAACAGACTGATTGGTTTCATCGAAAACCTGACCTGTTACCTTATTTTTTTTTTTTGTTGCTGTTGCTTTTGGGGCTTTGTGTTTTACAAAAATATTATTCCCAACAATTGTAAATTGAATTTGTGCATTCTTATTTAATTCTGCAATCAGCTTCTCAATTTCAATCTGTTTATAAGTGTTTTTCTTTGCAAAATATTTTTGACTGGTATCTATTTGATCCGTAAAGGCAAATTTAAAATCTGTTTGTTGCTCAATTTGCTTGAACAATTCTTTTAATGTTACAGTTTGATCTACTGTAACCGTCACATTTTGGGAGAACATACTCAAACTGAGTAAAAAAAAGCATGCTGTAATTATATGCTTCATAAAAATTTGTATTTTTGGAAATTATTAAATGGAATAGCATTATGCTATCCGTACTAAGGGAGGATGTGTAGTTTCGCGGCTAGTGCATCCTTTTCTTTTCTATTGAAAAGTAATCTGCTTTACTTCTTCATTTATTACAAAATTTAGGTTATACATTTCTGAGATTAATTGGATAATTGTTTTTAAGTTCTCTTTTTTATTGATTCTCAAGGTAATGCTATGATTATCATATTCTTTTGGGATGATCATTTTGTAACCGTAGTTTGCCTCAATGTAGGTGCTGAGAGCCACTAGTTTTTCATTATCAAAATCCACAAATCGATTGAAATCGGTCACAGCAACAATCTTGTTGTTATAGGTAAACTTTTGACCGGGTTTCAATATCCATTTTTCTTTTTGGTTTTTTACATTCATCTGAACGCTTCCCTCATAAAGTTCGACCACAACTTCTTTATTTGCAGCTCCCTTAACCGTAAAGGAAGTTCCTAAAACTGTTGTAGTAGTCTCGTTGCAAAAGACCCTAAACGGATGTTTTTTGTCTTTTTTCACTTTAAAATAAGCTTCTCCACCCACTTCAACTTTCCTGTTTTCTACAAAATTATTGGCATATTTAATTTTTGAATCAGGTTTTAATTCTACTGTTGAACTATCCGGTAAAAAAATTGTTTTTACTTTAGAAGTTTGATTTTCAATCACAGTCGAAGCAATAAAAATCTCCCCTTGCAGGTAAGTGTCAGCAGTGTAAATTTTAGTTCCTATAAAACAGAAAACTAAAACTGCCGCAGCCGCTGCGTAATAGAACCAAGGTTTAATTTTTCGTTGTTTCGAAGGGAAAGCTTTCGCCTGGAATTGCTCCCACGAAGCTTCTTTTGCACTATCGGAATGTGAGGCAGGGGTTTCCTCCCACATTTTTTTTAATTCTTCTTCCAGTTTATTCTCATCCATATCTTTGGGGCGTTAAAGTTTCTGACAATAATATCCTTGTTTATTAAAAACGCCATAAACCATTTCCTTAATATCTCTGTTGGTTTCAATTCTTAAAATGGTATCAGAACCTTCCGTATCAAAATTCATGATACAATCAGAAATAACAAATTGCAGCAATACTACTATATAGCTTGCTTCTTCTTTTGTTCTGACATCTGTTTTGTAAATCTCTACATCCATTTCTATGATCCGTTTTTATATATAACAAACGAACAGAGAAAAGTTCCTAATGGTTTTCGATTTTTTTTCTAATAAATTTACTGGCGAGATAAATATGATTGGCTATGGTCTTCTCAGAAAGATCTGTAAGCGCTGCAATCTCCTTATAGCTAAGGTTTTCCAGTTTGTGTAAAGTAAATATTTTTTGTTGCTGTTCGGGAAGCTGATTTATGAAAAGTTGTAATTTTTCACTTTTTTCCTCAAAATCTCCTGTTTCTGTAACCTCATCTTCCAATTCAACTTTTAATGGATTAAGCTGAACAATCTTATTTTCTCTGTTAAGATGGTTAATGATAATATTTTTGCAAATGGTAAAAAGCTGTTTGTCTAACAGCACATCCTCATGAAGTAAGGCTCTTTTATCGTATAGTCTCAGGAAAGTCTCCTGAACAAAATCTTCAGGAGTAAGAAGTTTAAAATCAAATCTTTTAGCAATACTCACTAATCGATCGTAATAAGCGAGATAAGCCTCTTTGAAGGAGGCTTCATTACCTTTTTTCAGACTTACTATAAACTTCCTATTGTCCATAAATTAAATATGATAACTAATCTTAAACTGTTTGACGGCAATTTTATTGTGCTTCAAAATTGAAAATATAAAATTGTAAGCATTTCAAATTGAAAATCTAATGAATCACTTTACCGATTTCAGTGCTGTAGTAAAATGCAAAGAACAGTAATTTAATTATATATTTTATGTCTACAGTAATAAACTTTTCAGCAATTGCTACTATTGAAAAGCTCTAGATTAGTAATCTCTTTTTAAAATTTGTTACAAAGAGATGAAAAAAATATGTTGCATCACGAAGACACAAAGTTTTTTGACTCACGCAGATTAAGCAGATTAAGCCGATATTTTGCTTGGTTGTTGCATAAAAAAATCCAAATAAATCTGCTAAATCTGCGTGAGAAAATTTCTCGCGAAGTCGCAAAAGCGCAAAGTTTTTTGGCTCTCGCAGATTTTGCAGATTAAGCTGATATTTTGTTTGGTTGTTGCGTTAAAAAAAACCAAATAAATCTGCTAAATCTGCGTGAGAAAATTTCTCGCGAAGTTTTTTGACTCACGTAGATTGAGCAGATTAAGCTGATATTTTGTTTGGTTATTGCGTTAAAAAAAATCCAAATAAATCTGCTCAATCTGCGTGAGAAAAATTCCCTGTTCTTATTTTACCCATAACACCGCATTGCCATGGGCTTCCAGATTGATCTTCTCCCCTACAGCTTTTATTCTGACACTATGAGCTCCGGGCGATAGATTGCCGGGCTGTGCTAATCTCCATAAATGTGTACTGATCACTTCCGGTTTGGGAGCTTTAGAAATTTTCATGCTGTCATATCTTCCCTGACTTTGCAGATAATACTGTTTTTGAATAGTGGGCGCAATGCCTTCGTACTTTAGCATTTCTGTCCAATTTCCTTTGTCGAAAGATACATATACTTTTGTAGTTTCGTCGGCTGCAAATATGTTGGCGTAGATGTAATTGTCATTCAAAATATTTAATGCAGTGTCCCATTCGTTGCTTTTGGGAACTGTGATGTCCATTTGTTTGGTAGCGGGCGCTCCTGAAACTTTGTAATCATAGGTATAATTGCCTGTGTTCATTCCTACAGTCCAATAGCCTTTTGGAGTACCGTCATACATTAAAGCAAACGGAATCTGATCGATATCATGCGGTCCTTGCCACCACGAACCACATACGGCACCGGCAACCAGTTCATGTATGGGTTCTCCGACTTCACGCTCAAAATATTTATGATACTGAGTGTGGGTATGCCCCGCACTAATCAAGACTTTATCAAAAGGGGCTACAGATTTAATGATCCAATCTTTGTCTTCCATTTCTTCCAGCGGAATGTGCATAAACAACTGTATCGAATCAAAACTGCCCTTTTTTGCGGCAATAAGATTTGTTATAAACTCTTTCTGAGTTTCATCAAGACGTCCGACATATTCTTTATTATTTACCGGGTAAATATTGTTAAGCACCAAAAACAATTTATTTCCGTATTCAAATGCATAATAAGAAGGACCAAAAATGCTTTCAAAACTTTTATCACGATCCTGAAAAGTCGCTTCTTTAAAATTCAGATCATGATTGCCAATGGTATAAAAAATGGGAGCTCCAATGAGTCCCAAGGTTTCTGATAACGGTTTAAAAATAGTCCGATTATCGAAAGACAGATCTCCAAGAGGTACTATAAAATCAATTTTCTGATCCATTAATTCTTCAGTAACCAATTTCCCTACGTGGTGAATATCATCCATCACATCGACCTGCGTGTCTCCTAACAGCACCACTTTTAAGTCTGTGTTTTCTGCATTAGGAATTAAAGGGAAGTTGTAATTTTTGGTCTTTTCTATTTGATCAAAAGGCACATAAAACTGTACGCTATTCTGTTTGTTTTTCTTAGAAATATACCCTGCCGGTTTAATTACAAACACCGTATTGCCTTCTATTTTTGTAATGCTGTACTTTCCTTTTGCATTGGTTTTTACGATATCTTTTCCATTAGAAACCAAAACATTAGGCAATATAACCTCCTCTTTATCAAGCACCTCATTTTGATTTGTGTCAACGAATACAAATCCGGAAACTGTGTTCTTTTGTTGTCCAAAACAAAACGTACAACCTAGTGAAATTACTAGACTTAAAAGTGTTTTATTCATGCTAATTAATATTACTTGCGTTCTTGTTGCTATTAAGATTTCTCTGGCGTGCAGAATCGCAGTGTTTTTTTCACGCTATTTTTTTTGATTTTTCTACTCAGATAAAAACAAGCCAAAATAAATCTGCTAAATCTGTGTGAGAATATTTCTCGCGAAGACGCAAAATCGCAAAGTTTTTTTGTGTTATGCTTAATACTGTGTGTTATTTTTTTAACACATAGGAACATAGCTCATTGGAGTCTATAAAAAGTCGTTTCACTCTATATACATATACATAGTCACGCTATTAGATAAAATACTTTTTACTTTTTACAATATACATTTTACAATATACATTTTACAGTCTACATTTTACAGTCTACATTTCTAAAATCTATGTTCCTATGTGTTAAATAATTCTCCGAACCTACAATCAAATACCGCAACAAGGTTTTATTTTGTTTCAAGCAATTGCATTATTTTATTGTAAATCTCCGTATTTTGATATACTCCCATAAAATTCTGAGCTCCGGGACCGTATGCAAAAACGGGAACCGTTACCGATGTATGATCGTTTGTGCTGAAGCTTCCGTGTACGTATCCTTTTTCTATACTGCCATCGATTAAGGAAAGTCCGCCTGTTTCGTGATCTGCGGTTACAATTAGTAATGTTTCCGGATTTTTGTCTACAAACTCCATCGCTTGTCCGACTAAACGATCGAAGTCTAACAACTCCCGTACCACATACTCCACATTATTACTATGTCCGCCATAATCAATCTGTGCTCCTTCGGCCATTATAAAAAACGGGTTTGATGCTTTAGAAAAAGTGCTTGTTGCTTTAGCCAATGATTTAGCTAGAAAATCACCTCTTCCGTTTTTTCTGGAAACAACTGAAGCGTCATCCAATACTACAAAACGATCGTTATTGATTGTATCTAAGGCACTAAATTTATCCGAAAACGTATAGCCTTTTTTCTGCAAATCGATAACAAGATTTTTACCATCTTTTCGGGATCTGAACTCATTTGTTCCTCCACCAATTAAAATATCAACCGGATTGGATAAAAAATCAGCTGCAATTGCTTCGCTATAGCTACGATCTGATTGATGTGCATAAAAAGCAGCCGGTGTCGCATCAGTAATATTACCACACGAAATCAGAGCCGTTTTATACTTTTTCTTAACTAATTTTTCTGCTATTGATTCTAACGTTTGCCCTTTTTCATCTACTCCTATAAATCGGTTATTGGTTTTATGTCCGGAAGCCATAGCAGTTGCCCCGGCAGCCGAATCTGTAATATAACTATCGGAGGCTTTGGTTATAGAAAATCCGGCTGTGGGAATGGCAAACATATTCAATCTCCCTTTATTTGCTGTGTAACCGGCATAAATCTGAGTCAGTCCCATACCGTCACCAATAAGGAGAATCACATTCTTTGGACGTTTATTTTTAGGAAATACAGCACCATTTTTTGGAACATAAGTTTCATAGAATTCCGTGTTCTGGTAAAAAGTAGATTTAATGTTTTTAATAAATTGTGTTAATGCCGAAGTATTATCTGTTGCAATATAATCTACATGCAGATTTATTAAAGTCATCCACGTATTTACATTGTCCTGTGTCGACCAAAATCTGATTTTTTTATTCTGAGCGTGTACTTTTTTGATCAGGGCTTGTATTTTCTCCGAATCGGTTTGAGTCAGAACACCTTTTCCATTCCAAACTGTAAGCTCTTTCAAATCCTCACTGATCATTTCTACACGTGACAATTCCTGCGTTGTATAGGTTTCATTCGGTCTTCCGTCGAAATAAATAAAAGTTGGGTACTCGTTCCATTTTGAAGGAGCCGGTCTGCTTCCTGAAATGACAACTTTAAAATTTGGGGTTGCAATTAAATCAGGATACATTTTTAACTGTTCCACAATTACTTTTAGCGTTGCTACTGCTTCCGACTTTATATCGATCATCAGTAACAAAGGTTTGTCGCTTTTGTAAGCTTTACCACCCAGCGATTTGATTTTCAATAAAAGAGGCTCCAAATAAAGATTACGCAACGAATTACCGGACTTAATTTCTTCTGAAGTGTGAGCCACCATCAGATCATTTTTTACTAAAAAAACATCGGCTTCAATGACACCCGTTTCATTAGCGTATGCCTCATAAAAAGGAAGCGGACTTGCATAATCATTATGCGAATGGATATTGGAAGAGCTGTATTCCTGTGCCTGCAAAAAAAGGCAAAAAAGGAAACCAAAAAGGGTGCTTATTTTTTTCATATTTGCGATGATAAATGTAAAATGTAAACCGTAAAAGGTAAATTGTAAAAGGTAAAAGGTAAAAGGTGTTTTTTTTTGAATAGCGTGACTATGTGTATGTATCGCTAGTAAAACGACTTTCTACAGACTCCAATGAGCTATGTCTCTATGTGTTAAAAAACAATTACACTCAATGGGGTAATTAATCTATAAAAAATTTGTCTTTTGTTTACGACTGCAGACCTGTTAAAGGCCTACAGCGTAACAAAACACAAACAAATGAAACTATTTTACCAGCCTTTGTTTTGAGACAAAGCACCTTTACTTACTGCAATCTCATCCGGTGGTATTGGCCATACGTGATGAATTGCCGGATTAAAAGTACGTGCCGGATAAATCACGGTTCCGTTATAATGGTGTAGCGGTTTTGAATAAGTGGCCTGAGCATCACCCCAACGTACCAGATCAAAATGACGATCGGTCCATTCTCCGGCTAACTCACAACGTCTTTCTCTTTTCAAATCGGTCATTGTGGCTCCGGAGATAATGCCAAGACCGGCACGTTTACGAATCATATTGATTTCGGTATCGGCACTTTGTCCTTTCATTAGTTTTGCCTCAGCCAGCATCAAAATCACATCTGCATAACGCAAAAGCGGTACATTTAATGCTGTTGACGGTTTGTCTCCATTTGCATTTACATAACGAATATCGATTGCTCCCGAAGTTGTTTTTGCATAACCGAACGGCTCCATATACTTTTTAAACTGATAGCCTGTTCTGTTGCTTGAACTCACCACATATTTCCCTTCATTAAAAGTTACCAGTTGACCAAAATACATAAACTGATCTCCTTTTTGTAAAATAGTCGCACTACGACGTTTATCGGCAGGATCATAGGCATCAAAAAGTTCTTTGGTTGGGTAGAAATTTCCCCAGCCATTATAAGCTCCCCAACCTTTATCTTCCAGACAAACTCCTGGAAAGATTGATCCAAGCGAGGTATTCTCAGCACTTGAAGTAACAGACCAAATGTATTCTGAAGACCAGTTGTTCTTGATTTTAAATACATCTTCAAAATTAGGAAGCAAAGCATGCTTTCCACTGTTAACTACCATGTTGGCATACTTAATAGCATTGTCCCAATCTTTGGCATACAAATACGTACGAACCAAATAGGCCCATGCAGCTGTTTTGTGAGCACGTCCGTAATTGTCTGTTGTCAATTCATTAAAATAAGGCAATAAGTCGGCGGCTTTAACCAGATCGGCAGCAATGTAAGCGTAATTCTCTGCTACATTTTTTGTTCGTGGCACATATACATTAGTCGGATCGTTTCTGTCCTGAATAGGAATTCCCGCGCGATCATCACCATAATGATAAGCCAATTCTAAATGCATTACCGCATGATTAAAATAAGCTTCACCCAACATTATTTTTTTTGATTTTTCATCTAATGGAATATTTGGAATATTACGAAGCACATCGTTACAACGTTTCATCACTTCATAGTGAAGTCTCCAAATGTCTTTGGTATCTGATTCTGATCCGTCAACAATAAAGTTTTTGATACGTTCTGCATTTTGTCTTGGTTTGGTTCCGATATCATCACTGGCATTATTGAGCCAGAAAAAACCGCGTCCGTACATATTATCATCCGAATACAAGGCATAAATAGCATTTACTCCTGCTTTGGCATCTGCGGGTGTCTTCCAGAAATTTCCGCTCGAAGGAGCTCCTTGCGGTACCAGATCAAGTTCACTTTCACAAGCTGTTGTACCTAACAGCATTGTAAAACTCAACAATAGCATATATATTTTTTTCATTTTGTTTGTTTTAAGTTTTTTAAAAAGTAGCATTTATACCCGTCATATAAATTCTCGAAAGTGGGTATTTCCCTAAATCCATACCGAAATTAGAAAGACCTACTTCCGGATCCATTCCTGAGTATTTGGTAATAGTAAACAGATTCTGAGCAGAAATAAAGAATCTTAGATTTGCTTTTCCGTTCAACCAGGTGTCTTTAATGGTGTATCCAATCGCAACGTTCTTTAATCTTAAGAAAGAGGCATCTTCAATATAAAAATCAGAGATTCTTCCGAAGTTGTTATTATTGTCTGTTGCCGAAAGTACCGGGATATTTGATCCGGTATTCTGTGGTGACCAAGCATTTTTAGATTCCGCCAACAAATTATATCCCGGAAAAGAACCATTTAAACCTGTATATTTTACTGCATTAAAAACACTGTTACCTGCCGCACCGCTTAAAAAGATATTCATGTCAAATCCTTTATACCTAAAGTTGGTATTTAAACTGAATGTTGTTTTTGGAAACGGATTCCCCAACACTACCCTGTCGTTATTATTGATTACACCATCACCATTCACATCCTTAAACTTAATATCTCCTGCAACAGCATTTGGCTGATATACCGTACCACTTGCATTTACATAGGCTTTCACTTCTGCATTACTTTGAAATAAGCCGTCTGTTGAATAGCCGTAGAATGCGCCAACAGGGCTTCCCACCTGATAAATATTGGCTAAAGGCAAACTACGAACTCTGCTCAGATTAAGAGGTTCCAGAGAAGTCAAACCGTCTTTGATCGAAACGATTCTGTTATCTAAAAATGCAGCATTTGCCGTCACATCAAACTTAAAATCGCCTCTTGTTTTTTGATAAGTAAGACTCGCTTCCAATCCTTTATTCTCTACATCACCCGAGTTTACGATACGTCCCAATGGTGTTCCGGATACCCCCGGTAACTGGTCACGAACCAACATGTCTTTGTTTGTTTTTTTATAAACATCAATCGATCCTGTAAGGCTATTGTTAAAAAGAGTAAAATCTAAACCTAAGTTGGTTTGCTCTGAACTTTCCCATTTTAAACCCGGATTTGATAATTCGTTTTCCGAATAACCGTAATTAATAACCGGAGTAGATCCGATTAAAGCTGAGGTTTGGTTTAATGGTACACTAAACTGATAAGGCCCCAAGTTTCCTAAATTCCCAATCTGTCCCCAGCTGGCACGAAGTTTTAAACTGTTTACAGTTGAACTAATGCTTTTCATAAACCTTTCTTCCGAAATTAACCAACCTGCAGATACAGAAGGATATACTCTCCAACGATTCACAGAAGTCAATTTTGAAGTTCCGTCACGACGAACAATTCCCGAGAACAGGTATTTTTGATTGAAATCATAATTTAATCTACCCACATAAGAAGAAATAATTTCTTCAGACATTCCTGCTCCTAATTGCTGAACTAATTTGGCGTTCAGCAAATAACGTTGCGATGGATCTTCGTTGTCAAAACCGGTCCCTTGCACATTATAAAAATCTTTTTTGGTTTGTTGGTAGGTGTATCCGGCTAAAGCTTTAAAATTGTGTTTCCCAAAAGTTTTATCGTATGAAAGGGTTTGCTCGCTCAATAAATCGGTTGTGGTAGCTTTATTTTGGGTTAATCTGTTAAAGTCAAACACCTTACCCGGTTCCGTAATTTTTACGGTAAAATCTTTATAATCGTTTTCAATTCTGGTATACCCCCAGTTCGATTTGATTCTTAAGCCTTTAATAATTTCCCATTCCGCATAAGGATTGATCAAAATGGTAGAAATCGGATTGTTGTTGTCGAGCCTTTTTAAATAGGCTACCGGATTGATAACATCTCCATATGATCCGATGTATTTTTCAGGAACTCCACCAAAAGCACCGGAACCGTCTTCTCTGTATACAGTTGCATTTGGAGGGTATAAAATCGCTCCTAAAATCGCTCCGGTATAAGCACTTGAAGTATTAGCGCTCTGACCATCGGTTAACGAATACGTCAGATTCTCTCCTATTGTGAAATTGGGTGCCAACTTGAAAGAAGAATTAGCACGGGCTGTATAACGTCTTGCAAAAGTATTTAACAATATTCCTTCATTTTTTCGGTAGCTGCCCGAAAGAAAAAAGTTGGATTTTTCTGTCTTTCCATTTACTGAAATAGATAAATCCTGAATTTCACCTGTCTGAAAAATTTCATCCATCCAATCCGTCTTCGTAATTCTCGCGGTAGGCTCAAATGCAGGATCGAAAGCCGGTATTCTTGGCAGTCCCGCATTGTCTCTGGCCGTATTCATTGCATCGGCATATTCTGCTGCGTTTAATACTTTCAGTTTTTTGGCTACATTCTGAAAACCACCCTGATAATTTACATTTACATTAATGTGTTCAGAAGTACCTTTTTTAGAAGTAATTAAAATCACCCCTCCCGACGCTCTTGCTCCATAAATAGCAGCTGAAGCCGCATCTTTCAAAACACTTATAGAAGCAATATCATTAGGGTTAATAGTGTTTAATGAACCACTGTAAATAATTCCGTCCAAGACAATCAAAGGGGTTTCGGCATTTAAGGAACCGATCCCGCGAATATTGATTGTAGGCTCTCCTGTAGGATCACCTCCGTTATTAATAACCGTAACACCTGCAACCGTTCCCTGAAGCAAATCTGCAGCGGTATTGTAGGTTCTACTTGCTGTTTCTTTCATCGAAACGGAGCCAACAGCGCCCAGAACTTCTTTCTTTTTTACACTTCCATATCCCATTACCACTACTTCCTGCAATTGTTTTACATCGGCAGCCAATTTGATATTTAGATTTTTTCGTGACTCAGTAACCTTAACTTCCTGTGTAATATATCCCACATAAGAAAACACCAATAAAGCTTCAGCTGAATTGATTTGGATTGTAAAAGTTCCGTCAAAATCAGTTACCACGGCAGCACTGGAACCTTTATCTTTAATTTCTACTCCGGGTAACGGCATTCCGTCATCACCGCCAAAAACAGTTCCTGATACGGTAATTTTATGCTGTCCCGCATCGCTTACTTTCTGATTTTTCTTAATTACGATATTGTTACTGATTCTTTCATATTTCAGAAAAAAACTGGTACAGATCTTATCCAACGCATATTCCAGCGTTACATTGTCTAGTTTTAAAGTTGCTTTTTGATTGGTATTAATCTGATTGGCTTCATACATAAAATGTACATCGACCTGCTTTTCAATTTTTTGAAGAATACTTTTTATACTTTCATTCTCTACTTTTAAAGTTACTCTTTTATCCGCGTTAACATTTTCGGCTTTTGCCATTAATCCGATAAAAAATAAAACAGTGAACAGAACCAATCGGGTCAGAAAACCCTTTTTAATGCTTTGACACTTTGCGACGTACCGCAGTTGTTTTTCATTCATAATTTTTAATTTTGATTATTCCTCTAATTATTGATATTGCTTTTTAATATTGTTATTGTTCAACTTATTCAATCCTGTAAACTCCCGACTCGAGTTTGTAATTGGCGTTGATAATGGTACATACCAACCGAATCACCTGATCTGCCGGAAGCTCTTTGAAGTAGGCGCTTATTTTTAGGTTATTCAGGTTTTTATTTTCAACAGATACTGCGATATTGTAATTGCGGTTGATCGTTGCAATTACTTCCGGTAAAGGCGTGTCTTCGAAGACAATAATATTCTTCCGCCATAACGAAATCGAACTCATCGGAATATTACTGAAAGCATGCAGGCTGCTGTTTTTTGATTTGAAAACCACTTTTTGACCTGGTGTTACATAAACATTTTCTTCTGTAACAGTCGATTTCACGTTTACTCTTCCTGTTAGTACGGAGACTTCTTGTGTGGTTTGATTTGGATAGGCCTGTACATTAAAACTTGTACCCAGTACCTTTGTATCCATTTTGTTGGTATGAATGATAAAAGGATGTTTTTTATCTTTAGCGACATCAAAAAAAGCTTCACCGGTTAAATAAACTTCGCGGGTATCTCCATCAAATTCAGTAGGGCATTTTAGAAGACTTCCGGCATTAAGCCAAATCTGTGTTCCGTCACTTAATGTTATCTTGGTATGTTCTCCCGGTTTTGTCGCATATTCTTTAATCGTACTTGTTTGAGAAGACAGGTAAAAAAAACAGGATAACCCGACCAAAAGCACAACGGAAGCAGCCATAATCCAATTTCTGTTGTTTAACGAAAGGATTTCATTTGACTTTTTGATTGCTTTGATTTCTCTTTTTAATTTTGAAATATCAGATTGTATAACGATCTCCTGTCCGAATAGTTCTCCGGGATTGTTATACCAGTTGTCCCACATTTCTTTTCCTTTTAATGAAGATTTACCTTCTAAAAAAGTTTTTATATCTTGATGTAATTTCTCAGGCATTATTTATTTATTGCTTTAATAGTAAGTCTTAGGAATATTGATTTCAGGTAGGTGTCCAAGGTTACCCTTTTGTTAAGAAACCAAAAGAATATCCCAAAGCCGAAATCTGTTATAAATTAAATTGTCCCAAATAAAGTCGCATGAATTTCAGGGCATAGGCAATATGATACTTTACAGTCTCGTGCGAAACATTAAGTTCTTCTGCAATTTCTTTGTTGGTATATTGCTTAAAACGACTTAGTATAAAAACTTCTTTAGCCTTTTTAGGAAGTAAGGAAGTGGCTTTATCTAAAGCCTGTTGCAGTTCATCATGGTAAATAGATTCTTCTGTGCTATTGTTATGATCTTCAAGAACGGTATTTCGATCAAAAACCTCTTTACAGTAGGCATCTGTCATTTGGTTTGATTTGATATAATCCAGTGTCACATAACGCACTGAAGTATACATATAAGCCGAAAACTTTTTTTGAATGACCAACGTATTGCGTCGCTCCCAAATAGTGGTAAAAACTTCCTGAACAATTTCTTCCGAAATCGGAATCGATTTCATTCTCTGGTATACAAAACGAACTAATACATCTCTGTATCGAAAATACAATTCATCAAAAGCTCTGTCTTTTCCTTGTTTTAACAATTCAACAAGTTCTTCGTCAGTATATTTTCTATACATAATACAATGCTTTTGCAACAGTTATCAAACAAACGGTGTTTGCTATAGCATCTATTCTAGTTGTTTTTTTGCGATGAATTCTTAATCTGAAAAGCGACATATATACAAGTATTGGTTTCTTATACTATGTCTCCAAAATTAAGGCTGAGGGTAGGTCAAAAAGGTTACGTTTACATTAACAAAATCAATGGTTTACTAAACATATTATTAACATTTGAGGTCAGATGTTATCCCTGTGTAGTGGGCCGGAAAGAATATACTTACTTATATCTGACTCAACTATTATACATCTACATTCTGGTAGAAAAAAGCCACGAATTGCGCGAATTATATTTTTTAAATTTAGTAACCTCTAATTGAGAATTATCTATTTACTCTGTGGTCAAAAAGATAGCCACAGATTTCACTGATTTAAAAGATTCTTTTTTTTCCTAATTGCGAGTCAACAATTAAATTCAAAGTAAAAAACAATTCGTGGAAATTCGTGCAATTTGTGGCAAAACAAAAATGTTTATACTGAAAAAACACCTCTCAATTGCACTACAAAAACAGGTATAAATACGCTACGTCAGAAAAAAAACCTTTTCTATTTTAGACAGAAATTGTATCCATTAACGAACACTCTGACTAAGCCTGTTCCCATAAGATTACCTTAAAGCATTCTGTACATAAGTATCGGCTTTAGACTTGAATAATCAGGGAATATTTGGAACTGTCCGGAATAGAATTCAGTACATTTTAATCTTTCTTAAAATAAATATATGATTCATAAAACTACTAATTATGTTTAATTCTCCCGTATTAGATACAGCCATTGGTTTGGTTTTTATTTTTCTTTTGTACAGTTTATTAGCAACTTCTGTAAATGAAGCCATTTCTACCCTCTTCGGATTGAGAGCGAGAATGCTAAAAAAAGGTATTGTCGACAGTATGTTGTCCGACACCGAGCGTAAAACCTGGTTATGGTTCGAGACGGCAAAAGGAATTTGGGAAACGATTCTGGAACCTTTTAAATTAATTGCGGGCTACAAACCTATTTCTCAAGAAAAGCTAGGGGATAAATTTTATGATCATCCCGTGATAAAAAACTACGGTTATAATAACAGAAGTTCTATTCCTTCTTACATCTCCAAAGAGAATTTTTCGACTATCTTAATTGAAGTTTTAAAAAAGTATTGGGACAAACATAAAGAAGCTGTCACTGCCCATGCAAAGGGAAAACAAGTAAATTTACAACTTGAAGACGCACCGGATATTACAAAAATCTATTATCTGGTCGATTATCTCCTTAACGAAAAAGACGAAACTGTAAAAAAGAAATTCAAAGATGAACATATTGATATAGACAAAGAAACACTTGAGATACTGCAGCTTCATTTAAAGAAAAGTTACTTAAATCTGGACGCCTTTACCAAACAAATTGAAGACTGGTACGACGACACTATGAACAGAATTGCCGGCTGGTATAAAAAGCAAGTTCAATTTTGGCTGTTTGGAATTGGGTTGGTAATTGCCATTTCCTTTAATGTAGATATTATTGAAATAGCCGGCACTATAAGCACCGATAAAGACGCCAGAGATAAACTGGTGGAAATGGCTATCAAGGAAGCCGATGCCTTAGAAGGCGATCCAAGAGTGGCGCAATTGCAGAATCAATTAAAACAGCCCGCAGATACAGCCGATACTTCTCTTTCTAAAGAAAAAAAAGACGCTATCGTACAAGGGCAAAAAGAAGTAAAAGATTCGTTGGCCTTACTTACCAGTCAGCTTGATAGTGTCAAAAAGCAATTAAACGGCAGAATAAAAGATGCCAATAATTTATTAGCAATAGGCTGGGGTGATTATGGTTTAAAGAGAGACAGTGCAGTTGTCTCCACTACATACAAATGTGAGCTCGCAGCCATAAGAAAAGAGCTTAAAAGCGATGTCACCCTCCAAATCCCAAAAGACTCTACGAAATTTTACACGCAGCAATCTTTGAAGCAATTGTACGATAAACACCCGATAAAACTCAAAGCCAAATATGTATTGGAACAGTCTTTTGACGGCAGAAAATTTTTAGGCTTCCTGTTACTGGCATTTGGTATTTGTTTAGGTGCGCCGTTTTGGTTCGATTTACTACAAAAATTTATCAAAATAAGAGGAGCGGGCAAAAAAGAGACAACCGAAAATGCCCCAACGACTCCAACCCCTGAAACACAACCTGTTCAGGTAACAGTGAACAGCAATACTAACACTGAAGCAGTAGGATAGCCATGGACCGATATAAAGTAATAGTACCGCGACTTAACGTACGAACAGCCCCGGTAGCCGATTTTAAAACACAAAATATCATTTCTCAGGTTACACAAGATATGATACTCGAACTGGAAGTAGAAACCAATATACCTAATCCTAATTTAGGGAAATGGTTAAAGGATAAACTAGGGCAATATTATTGGGCAAATGGTTTGACTAAACTAAGTGCCGCTCCTACTACTACCTCTACTACTCCTACTATAAATTTAAAAGGACTTCCTGCAAATTTACCTGTCAACTATCAATTAGGAGTTGACGTTTCGCATCATAATGCTAAACCCGATTGGAGTGGCTTTGCAAAAGCTGGAGTTAGTTTTTGTTATATAAAACTGTCCGAAGGTGTTGGAACTCCGGATAATAAAGCAAAAGAAAATGCTCAAAATGCAGTAAGTAAAAATATCAAAATTGGTTACTACCATTTCTGCCGCCCCGACACCCGAAACGGAGGAACTGTTACCTCTGATGCCACTGCAGAAGCCAATGAGGCTCTGAATTTGATGAAAGCATTACCTAAATCAAACTTGCCTTTGGTACTGGATTTAGAAAATCAGTCGAGTTGGGATACTCCATTAAATCCAAACGATTATTTACTATGGATTAAAACTTTTGTGACCCAAATTCAAAGCGGGATGAGCGCAGCACCGATACTTTACAGTCGCAAAGAATATCTGGACAGAAAGCTTCCAAAGACACACACTTTGGGCAACCTGAAACTATGGATCTCTTATTATCCCAAACAACCCGATTGCAATAAAGTTACCATACCAAATGGCTGGACAGATTGGGCTATCTGGCAATACACCGAAAATGGAACTATTGGTCAGAGTTCTCCTGTCGATCTTAATATTTTAAAAGACGCATCTATAATCATTAATTCCTAATACACTATGGCTAGATATAAAGTCATAGTTCACAAACTTAATGTACGCAAAACAATACCAGCAGATTTTACGGATAAAACTACCGTTTTCCCAACAATAAGCGAAGGTCATGTTTTAGATTTAGAAGAAGTCACAAATGTACCCAACCCGAGTCTGGGAAGATGGTACAAAGATGCTGTGAACCAGTTTTATTGGGGAGGGGGGCTGCAATTAATCAGTGAAATCGATAATAAAGAGATCCAAACTACCTCTATTGATAAAAAGGACTGGGGTTTTCTTGATTTTAAAATTGATGAATTATGGAAATTCTCCAGAGGAGAAAACATTAAAGTTGCGATTCTTGACTCAGGACTTAATTACAAACTAGATGACTTTAAAAACAAAACAAACATCAGTTATTATAATGCTTGTACCGATATTGAAAGTCAGGAAGCTTGTTTTGATACTTCAGGACACGGAACAGATTGTGCAGGGATTTTATGTGCACAAGGTTATGATCTTTGGGGGGTAGCTCCCAACATAACCCTAGATATTATAAAAATAATAGATTCCAACGATGAACAATCTTCTGATGCAATATTATTAGGATTGGAAAGAGCTATAAAATTATCTGTTGATGTTATCTCATTAAGCTTCTACATTCCCAACGATGACATCATTAGAGAAAAAACACATTCAAAAATCAAAGAAGCTTACAACAAAGGAATAACTATTGTGTCTTCTGCCGGAAACAGTGGTAGCAAACCTAAACCTGCAAACAATTTTCCCGCATCTTTTCCTGAATGTTTATCTATTGGTGGAATTGACAAAAATAGAATACGGAGTAAAGCTTCAACCAAAAGCGATTTTCTTGATTTAATGGGGCCTGGCGAAGATATTTTCTCTCTCACTCAAGCTAATAATTCGATTAAAGGAACAAGTTATTCGGCACCCTTTGTTGCTGGTGTCATTGCCCTTTTAAAGTCAATTGCCAAAAGCAATAATAAACCTTTATCTAATATTGATCTATTTGATATACTGAAACGCAGTGCAGATACAAATATTTTAAATTACAATAAAGTAGAATACGGATGGGGGATTTTAAACCCTTATTCAGCACTAAATCTATTAACAGATATTCTAAAAAAATGAAAACAAAAATCTTATTATTTCTCCTGTTATTCTTGAACACGATATGTTCTTATTCACAAATAGCATACTATGATGCTATTGAATTATCAAAATACATTAGTACTACCTCTCCAACACCAAAATTTAAAAGTGACAAGGCTTCTTTGAGTATTGTGGGCGGAATACTTCAAAAATATTATCCTAACATTAATGCTACAAACTGGAATGATATCACAAGTATTCTAACAGATCCGAATGAAGATGACTATAATCCAATACTGGCGCCCTATCTAAACGTAGGAGCTGGTCTTGACTCTGGGAACCTAACTCCAAGTATATCACAATCGATAATGAATCCCGGTTCTATACCGGTCACCAAACTTGCGGACGGTATGGCTAAATTTCTGATCAAAAGGTCAAAACAAGAACTCATCGTTACTTTCTTTGATCGTTTTCCGGAATTCAAAAGGGACTATCCTGAATTTGAAATATTGTTTCCTAATGCTTCCAATATTATTGCCAATTTTGAATCCTGGGAGTATGCCAACATTATCAATACGCTGCGGGAAGCATTTGATAAGGATTTAAAGAATCTCCTTTTAAATGTGCCAAAAATTGCATCTATAAAAACAGATTCTGAATTAAACTGTAAATGCGATACTATTGCCCTGCAAAGAATTAAAGGTTATCAGGATTTTTTAATTTCAGATAAAGGAATTGCAATTTCTGCATCATTAGTAATTGGCAGTCAACTATTGTCCGGTAATAAAGTGCCGACTATAATTAACACCGTTGCTTCTGCAGAAAATCTAAAGAAAATAGAAACCATCAAAACACTTGATGCTGTTAAGAAAAAAAATATTATAAGTACTCTGGCGTTTGTAAGGATTATTAGTAATGCCTTACGAAGCAATGATATCAACAAAAGTTATGTTACAACAAATGAAATCAACGCTTTATTAACAGACAATGCAACCAGAGATATTTTCTTTGGCTTACTTTATCAGCAATTAGCTTCTGAAAATGTAACTCTAATCAATGAATCTGCTACTGCTGTACAATTAAAAACAGTCCTTCAAAATAACGTCAATGGAACCAAAACATATATCCAAAACTTTATTAAGCAATCTACTCCACTAGCCGATGCCATTGAACAACTAAAAGAAGACAAGAAAAAACCGGACGCCAATCTTGAAGAAGACTGGGCTTTAATTTTTCAATCTCTCAACGATTTTATTCCAACAATTGCAAATGTTGAGGTAATAAATCCCTCCTTTCAATTACCAGATCAAATTAATCAAATTGTAGAAAAGAGCCAATCTGCCACTGCCATTGCTCATGATATTGCAGTAAAAAATTATAGTGCAGCTATTGTTGGCATATTAAATGAATTAACACCTACCGATGGAAGTACAAAATTAGATGAGTTTAAAAAATTCATTATAAAATATGGGTCTTTTGCTGCAAACATGGTTCAAGCCAAAAACTCTGACGAAGTAGAAAGCGCAATCGAATCTCTAGTACTTCCTGTTGGAAGTGCTTCCATAAAGAAAAAAACCTCCTGGAATATAGCTTTAAATGCATATTTAGGCGGATTTTACGGAAACGAATATCTGGCAGATAAAGCAGCTAATAAATGGGCTCCTATCAGTGGTGTTTACGCCCCTATCGGAATTACTGTTAGCAAAGGAATAAACGACTGCAAAGGAAAAAATTATGGTGCTATAAGTGGTTTCCTCAGTATCATTGATCTCGGAGCCATTGCTTCCTACCGCCTTCAGGATTCAACTACTGAAAAATTACCAGAAGTTACACTGCAAAATATTTTTGCTCCCGGAATAGGCCTTGTTTACGGTTTTAAGGGATTTCCGGTATCAGTTGGGTATTCTTATCAATTAGGACCCGAGTTAAGAAAGATTAATGAAACTGAAACTACCACCAGCCAGGTAAATCGCAGATGGCAATTCTTTGTAGCGGTGGACATACCGTTACTTAATCTTTATACCAAATCTAAACCGAAATAATAAAGTCTCACAAGAACTTCTGTAATGAACAAGAAGAAAGCAACACGTTTTTAACCGCAAGGGGCGCAAGGATTTTTGCTTGTGATTTACGCAAAGTTCGCAAAGCTTTATCTAAAAAAATTCTTTTTTTCTTTGCGAACTCCTATGCTAACAGTGAAATTATTTCACGCTGATTTTGCAGATTAAGCCGATTTTTTTTGTACTCAGATGAAAACAATCTGCTAAATCTGCGTGCAAAAGACTTTGCTTTGTGTTAATACTTTGCAAGCTTTGCGGCTAAACATACTAAAGTTTATTTTATTATCTGACCAACGGATTTTGTGCTGATTCAAAGGAAGAAATTGAAATCTATGTGATATACACATAAAAAAACGTTGCATCGAATTTTATCCCATGCAACGTTTTTCTTAACTATATAAAGTTAACTCCTCTTTCTTCAACAAAAGAAATGAAGCTACATTATTATTTTCCCCAACTCAGGTAGCAGCTTCCAAAAGTAAATCCGGCACCAAATGCAGTAAGCAATAATCGATCTCCTGATTTAAAATCGTTTTTGAAATCCCATAAACACAAAGGTATTGTAGCCGCTGTAGTGTTGCCATAACGCTCTATATTTACCTTTACTTTTTCCATTGGTACATTCAAATTACCGGCTACGGCATTTATAATACGAATATTGGCCTGATGTGGTATCACCCAGTCAACATCCTCTACATCGAGGAGATTGCGGTTCAGGATTTCACTACAGGTATTGGTCATGCTTTCTATAGCGTTTTTAAATACTGTTCTTCCATCCTGCTTTACGAATTGTTCACGGTTTTGCAAGGTACCATCATGAAAAGGTTTAAGAGAACCACCTCCTGAAACCGAAAGAAATTCACTGCCCGCTCCGTTGGTTTTTAATACAAAATCCTTTAATCCATTGTTCTGAGAAGCTTCCAAAAGCACGGCACCTGCACCATCTCCAAACAACACACAGGTATTACGGTCGGTATAATCTATAATTCTACTCATGGTATCTACACCAACAACGATTACTTTTTTATGTCTTCCCGATTCTATTAATGCCGCTGCAGTTGATAAAGCATACAAAAAACCACTACAAGCTCCATTAAGATCAAAACCCCAGGCATTTGTAAGTCCGGCTTTCTGGCATACTACAGGAGCTGTAGGAGCCAGTAATTGATCCGGTGTGGCTGTTGCCAGTACCAAACAATCAATCTCTGTCGCATTTGTATCAGAATCTTCCAAAAGGTTTTTTATCGCTTCTGCAGCCATGTCTGAGGTTGCTTTTTCGGGATCCGCCAGTATGCGTCTCTCTTTTATTCCGGTTCTTGATAAAATCCAGTCATTTGAGGTGTCGACCATTTTTTCAAGTTGATAATTATCCAGTACAGTGCTAGGAACATAGCCACCTACAGCTGTAATAGCTGCTAAATTATTTCTTGTCATTGCTAACGATTATTGAATATTTTCTTGTAGAAATCTACAAATGTAAAATTGCTCCTGCCTTTTTCTTGCGTTTTCAAAATTCATCCACCCTATTCAAATATGGCAAAAACTTAATTTTAGTATTACTTAAAAAAATAAATAACTAAGTCTTTTCAAAAACTAGTTATTTATCCCAAAAAGCTAAATGCATTTTACAAAGCCACCTAAGGAACAACGCCCCCAAATGTACCAAAAAAAGTTGGTTTAGCTATCATTTTCATGCCTTAATGATCTAAAAAGAAATTAGTTGAACCTAAGGTATTCAGGCTAATTTAGTTACTGATACCGGGACTTCCGAAAAAATAAGAACAAATAATCCCTTCTCTAAAAGCGCTAAAATTTCATACTATTTATACCGTTAAAAAAAACAAAATACAACCTGACTTTTGTCGTAGGGAAGTCTCCAAAAAGTTCTAATTACTAAAATTCAGGTTCTAATTTAGGCTGTAAGCAAAAAAGTTTGCCACGAATTGCACGAATTTTCACGAATTGAATTTTGAAAATTAATAGACTATTTCATTTAATTTGTGGCAAAACAACTAAAGAGAATATAGCCACAGATTAAAAAGATTAAAAAGATTTCCCTCTGATTCATAGTTAACATTCAACAACTGAGTTCGAAATAAAAACAAAGAAATTCGCGAATATTAACGAGATTACTTCGCCTATTCGTTATCGCCCGAGTCATAGTAAAAAAACGGTAGCCTCTCTAAATTCTGAATGGTTATACTTTATTTTTATCCTAAAAGTGCAGTTCCATCTAACATTCTATCTATCAAACCAAGATAACATATTACAGTAATTGCAATATAACTGGCTGCTAATAAGCCCAAACATTTAAAAATGGAAGACCAATGTTCCATGCTCATATTACGCTCCCGGTGCATTAAATAAACAGCCTTAATTTCTAGGCTAAGGGTCATCCAAAACCAAACCAACATCAGTGAGATGGCAATGAAAATTAAATTAAAAATCAGGAGTTTCCCTCTATAACCGGCTAACAACAGATCAATTACAAACACAAAAACACTTACAACTGAGCTGATGATTGCTACTACACTTACAATTTTAAATAACTTAAATAGTACCATTTTTTTGTTCAATTTTGAAAAAATTAATATGATGCATCTTAGTGCATTTTCTCTTTAGAAATCAAAACTCTCCATTATCGTGACATTACTTACTGTTTAATAATCACTTCCTATTTTAGATAAAATTATGTTATATGAATTAGAAATTCCCATTAATTTAATTCAAAATACCTTTTGACAATAATAAACTATAAAACCCTACATATAAACACAATAAACATCTTTAAACCCATAGTAAATCGCTAATTTTCGTCCAATTATTGTATGAATAAAATAAGCGATTGAGAATAGAACTACCTCTATTCAACAATCGCTTATCACTTAAACTCAAGATATCCTGTATCCGTTTAAGTTCATACAAATTCAAATACTAATATAAAGAGGCAACACAAAGGCAAGTTTTTTTCTTTTTACTACGCCTTTATAAAAGCAATATCAAAATTATTATTGAGACTGTATAAATATTAATTCCAATCTACCAAAGTCCATGTCGTTCCATCTGACATTATTGTTACTGATTTAGGAAAATTTATTGTTGTAAAAGTACCACCACCGGCATATGCAATAGCAGTATTAAAAGTTAAAGTTGTGTCCTGATCTGCTTTAACGATGTTCATCTTTTTACCTGAATTACTTGCGACAGCAGGCAATGTCAATGTCATATTTCCGGTACATACTACCACTTCATCTGTATTTGCGGCTGTATAATTAGCACTTACCTTTTTCAATACGGAAACAGCAGCTGCCGGTGTACGCCAAACGATATTACCATCTTTATCTGCCGCAGTTGCCACCTGCCCGGCAATCGGAGCTACATTATCAGTACCTTTAGTAATTGCTGCAGAAGTTAAGGCTGTTGTCCCTGTTACTTCATCAATAATAAGCTCATCAGTATTTCTGATTGCAGCATTCCAAATTTTAAATTTCCCATCTCGTTTGAAAAAATGAAATTTGCTTGTATTAGCAGCTGTTTTATCTTGAATTTCCAACTGATCTATACTAGTAATCCGCTTACCTCCCATATTCAACTCACCCGACATAGTACCTCCCGCAAGATTCAATTTTTTATCTAACTCTACTTTCAAACCTGCGGGTTGAACAGCTTTAGTATTATTAGTTCCCGTAGTAGTTTCTGCAGCTGTAGCTAATTGGACAATTCCTTTTACGGTAGTTGATGCATCAACAGGTGCAGCTGCCGGTGTACGCCAAACGATATTACCATCTGTATCTGCGGCAGTTGCCACCTGGCCAACAGTCGGAGCTACATCATCAGTACCTTTACCAATTGCTGCTTTAAGTAGTGTAGTTTTTCCTGTTGCTTCATTAATTAATAATGCATCCCCGACATTAGTATTAGAACCCCAAATTCTAAAATTCCCGTCACTACCAGTATAGAAACTAAAATAATTGATCCTATCAGCCTCCGACCTAAATAGACGCATTTGATAGTTCAGATCTACTTGATACGCATTTCTAATAGAATTATTTCCCATCAACACGGCTCCTGTCATAGTACCTCCCGAAAGACTCAACTTTTTATCTAACTCTACTTTCAAACCTTTTGGATGAACCGCTTTAGCATTATCAGTACCCGTAGTGGTCTCTGCAGCTGTAGCTAACTGAACCTTACCGGCAGCTGTTTCTGATGCTGATTTCACTGTTGGAGATGTCGCTGAACCATCTAAATCTCCAGCTAATTGAACGATTCCTTTTGCCGTCGTTGTTGCATCAGGTACACCAGATGATATTTTTGTATCTACATATTGCTTGGTAGCAGCTCCTAAATTTGTTGTAGGATCTGCTGACAAAGTCAATAAGCCTGTCATAGTAGTATTTCCTGATACACTTACCTTTTTATCCAACTCTACTTTCAGTCCGGCCGGATGAACCGCTTTGGTATTTGAAGTTCCTGTAGTGGTTTCTGTTGCTGTAGCCAACTGAACCTTACCGGCTTCTGATTCTGATGCGACTTTCACCGTAGGCGATGCCGCAGTACCACCTAAATCTCCAGCTAATTGAACAATTCCTTTTGCCGTAGTCGTTGCATCGGGTACACTGGATGATATCTTTGTATCTACATATTGCTTGGTAGCAGCTCCTAAATTTGTTGTAGGATCTGCTGACAAAGTCAATAAGCCTGTCATAGTAGTATTTCCTGAAACACTTACCTTTTTATCCAACTCTACTTTTAATCCGGCCGGATGAACTGCTTTGGCATTTGAAGTCCCTGTAGTGGTTTCTAAAGCTGTAGCCAACTGAACCTTACCGGCTTCTGATTCTGATGCGACTTTCACCGTAGGTGATGCCGCTGTACCACCTAAATCTCCAGCTAATTGAACAATTCCTTTTGCCGTAGTCGTTGCGTCTGTTGCTATCGCACTTACTGTGTTGTACCAAATGGTTCCATTCCATACTTCCAATCTATTTGTTGTAGTATTATAAACAATCAAACCAATAGCAGGGGAAACAATTTTATCACGATCAACTGTAGTCATTCGCGGTGTTAAAAAACCTTTTGTTTTTGATTCCAGTTCTAAAACAGCAGTTCTCTCTAATGTTAAGGGGTTATCCCCAATTTTTTGAACTGTCTGACTGTAAACGGACTGAGTCCCCATAGCAAGTAATACTATACCTCCAAATCTAAATAAATCTTTATTCATACTTTTTTTTTAAATTAAACCATTTCTATTATAAATTCTTATTCTCAATAAATGATTCAGAATTATCTAATTAAAATAACCTCTAATCATTCTTTTTTAGTTAATTACTACCCAATCTTTGCCATCAGACTGAATTACAAGATGTTTAGCAAAATTTAGTGAAGAGTGGGAAACCCCATTAATTACAATTGGTGTCCCAAAAGTTAAAAGTGAATCATCTGTCTTAATAATGTTATATTTTTTTCCCGTATTGGCAGAAGCAGGAGGAAAACTTAATTTCATGACACCCTTATTTATAATGGTTTCGTCAGTCAGAAGAATTGTGTAGTCTTTATCTACAGTAACTATACTTGAAGAACTATCTCCTTTATCCCCTTTATCTCCCTTCAAAGCATCTTTTTCAGTCTGAGTTAAATCAGTAAAGGTCATCTTATCACCCTTTTCTCCTTTTAAAGCATCTTTTTCAGTCTGAGTTAAATCAGCAAAAGTCATCTTATCACCCATTTCTCCTTTTTCTCCTTTTTCTCCTTTTATTCCGGCAATACCCTGATTACCTTGAGCTCCCTGAATACCTTGAGCACCCTGAGTAACAAATAATTGAAAAAAGCCCGGATTCGTTGGAACATTACCTGTAGAGACCGTATGACATAAATAAGCAGAGCCATTATAAGTAACTAAATCATTTACAACATAAGATGCAGCTGCATTATAAGTTCCCTTTGGAGTAATTCCTGATATAGCATTATCTCCCTTGATACCCTGAACTCCGGCAACTCCCTGAGCACCTTGAATACCCTGAATACCTTGAACTCCGCTATCTCCTTTTTCTCCCTTGTCTCCTTTGGCACCTACTACACCCTGATCTCCTTTTGGTCCCTGAATTCCCTGGGCTCCAACAGAAGTAAATAATTGAAAAAAGCCCGGATTCGTTGGAACATTACCTGTAGAGGCAGTATGACATAAATAAGCAGAACCATTATAAGTAACCAAATCATTTACTGCATAAGACACAGTCGTATTATAAGCTCCTCTTGGTGTAATACCGGCTATAGCATTGTCTCCTTTGATACCCTGAATCCCTTGAGCTCCGCTATCTCCTTTTTCTCCCTTGTCTCCTTTGGCACCAGCCATACCCTGATCTCCTTTTGCTCCTTGAATACCCTGAATACCATCTACACCCTGAATACCTTGTAAACCAGTATCTCCTTTTATTCCGGCAATACCCTGAATACCTTGGGCTCCCTGAATACCTTGAGCACCCTGAGTAACAAATAATTGAAAAAAGGTCGGATTCGTTGGAACATTACCTGTAGAAGCCGTATGACATAAATATGCAGAGCCATTATAAGTAACTAAATCATTTACAACATAAGATGCAGCTGCATTATAAGTTCCCTTTGGAGTAATTCCTGATATAGCATTATCTCCCTTGATACCCTGAACTCCGGCAACTCCCTGAGCACCTTGAATACCCTGAATACCTTGAACTCCGCTATCTCCTTTTTCTCCCTTGTCTCCTTTGGCACCTGCTACACCCTGATCTCCTTTTGGTCCCTGAATTCCCTGGGCTCCAACAGAAGTAAATAATTGAAAAAAGCCCGGATTCGTTGGAACATTACCTGTAGAGGCAGTATGACATAAATAAGCAGAACCATTATAAGTAACCAAATCATTTACTGCATAAGACACAGTCGTATTATAAGCTCCTCTTGGTGTAATACCGGCTATAGCATTGTCTCCTTTGATACCCTGAATCCCTTGAGCTCCGCTATCTCCTTTTTCTCCCTTGTCTCCTTTGGCTCCTTGAATACCCTTATCTCCTTTTGCTCCTTGAATACCCTGAATACCATCTACACCTTGAATACCTTGTAAACCAGTATCTCCTTTGTCTCCTTTGTCTCCTTTTGCTCCACTTCTTAATGGAATCCAATTTTCCGGATTTGATTTAGGCTCTAAAACATATACGGTTTTGGTTGTAGTGTCTACAAAAATTGTTGCCCCAGAAGGAATAACTACTCCTGGATCACCCGGTACTCCAGGGCCTCCCGGAAGACCATCTTTACCATTACTTACCGCTATCCACTTCGTTTTATCATTTGGATCTCTCACATAAATAACTCCTGTAGTATAATCTACATACATTTCGGTACTGCTGTCAATCGCCGGTGTACCTGCAGCACCTGGTACACCATTTGCCCCAGCAATACCATTTGAACCGTCCAATCCATTTTTACCGTTTAAGGAAACCCAACTTGCTTTTAATGAAGGATCCGCTCCCGGAGTCAAGACATACACTGTCTTTGTAGTGGTGTCAAAATACAACGTTGCTCCTGCAGGGATGTTTACTCCCGGAGTACCAGGGGCTCCAGGAGCTCCAGGAAGGCCATCTTTACCGTTACTCACCGCCATCCATTTGGTTTTATCTTTCGGGTCACGTACATAAACAATTCCTGTAGTATAATCTACATACATTTCGGTACTACTGTCAATCGCCGGTGTACCTGCAGCACCTGGTGCACCATTTGCCCCAGCAATACCATTTGAACCGTCCAGTCCATTTTTACCATTTAAAGAAACCCAACTTGTTTTTAATAAAGGATCTGCTCCGGGAATCAATGCATACATTACTTTTGTTGCAGTATCAAAATAGAACGTTGCTCCTGCTGGTATAGTTACTCCCGGAGTACCTGGAGCTCCCGCTCCTCCAGGAAGACCATCTTTACCGTTACTCACCGCCATCCATTTGGTTTTATCTTTCGGGTCACGTACATAAACAATTCCTGTAGTATAATCTACATACATTTCGGTACTACTGTCAATCGCTGGTGTACCCGGAACACCAGGTGCGCCATTTGCCCCAGCAATACCATTTGAACCGTCCAATCCATTTTTACCATTTAAAGAAACCCAACTTGCTTTTAATGAAGGATTCATCCCCGGAATTAGTGCATACACAATCTTTGTAGCTGTATCAAAATAGAAATTTACTCCTGCAGGGATGTTTACTCCCGGAGTACCTGGGGCTCCGGCTCCTCCTGGAAGACCATTTGACCCTGATAAATTTTTCAATTCATCCGAAATTACCATCCTATTCCATTTATTATTAAACCAATAATAATATCCGGGTGTTACGTCTAAAATAGTTGCCGTGTTAAAAACCAAAAGGCTCTCAACATTTCCATTCTGAATAGTAGTAACATCTGTTGTACCTTTAAGAGAAATTCTAGGAATTAATATCCCTTTATTTAATCCATTAGCGACAGTAACGTCTAACTGGGCTGATGCATTAGGAACAAGAGTTCCAATTCCAACCTGAGCATTACTAACATGACCTCCTATAAGAAACAATGTGAAGAAACCAAGTACCTCTTTTTTCATATAAATTCTTTTTAATTTGACGCTAAGTAAAAAAGTAGTCCAATTATTAACAAATCCACTTTACTGATGTGCTATTCGAATTGATATTTGAAGTATCCACTTTAACATTTAAAACATTTTACAAAGTATTCCTTAGTAAAATTTTAATATATTATTGTTTTATTATTTTTGATTTTCTGTGATATAAAAACACATTTTGTTAATTGCTTTAGTGTACGGCAAAACCAATTCAATTGTCACCTTCTTTCAAGACTTACAAGTAAACAAAGTGAATAAATTAGAACAGAAATGGACACTATTTAGAGAAGAGCAAAAAGCAATAGTGTATTTTTCATTTTTAAATGGAAGAAAAGTTATGTTCCAGTATTAAGTCTTTTTATTCTAAAACAAATTTGTACCAACAAAGAATGAAGCCAATCTGTGCGAAAGCAATTGACTAAGTATAAAAAAAGTGAACATTTTAGATTTTCACTTTTTGTTTTTTCATTGCTTTAAAACGTTTACCATTAATTCTAATCCAAAAAACTATAAATCCAGACTTGATTATTCCATTAATCTAAGCATTTTCTAAATTTACAATACGCTTTTTTTTGATCCTGCTAACTAATAAACAATGCCATTAAGCTAAAAAACATCAAAATAAACCGACATACAGTTTATCCAATTTGAAAATACAAAAGCAAAAAAAAATGATGAAATTTAAATATCCCATCATTTTTTAATTTACTCTAACGACTAAGACAGCAGCTTAAAAATCTATTTTTCATCAGCCCCTAATCTGAATCTTTTTTTGGTCAATCTTACCCAAACCGACATCCTTACTGATCCCCGAATAAAACAATTTCACACCAATTAATCAAAAGGGCTTATTTTTAATAGAAAAAGTCAAAGATTTCCTTTTTTAAATAAACATCTTTTTCGTACAGAAACAGGTACTTCATCCCCATTACTCATCACCACATGTGCCAGTTTCTTAGATACTATTTTATTTTTAGCCACTAAATGTGAATTATGAACTCTTATAAAATCGTATTCACTCAACAAGTCTTCGTAGTATTTCATATTTTTTGACACCAAAATTGTTTTATTCTTCAAAACAAACTTTGTGTACGCGGTATCGGCTTCCAGTCTGATAATATCATCAATATCGACATAGAAAATTTCAGACAGCACATTAAGGGTTAAACGCGGCACTTCCTTCTTTCTGTTGCTTAAAAAATACTCAATCTGAGCCCTATTGTTAATCTTCTCCTTTGCCTTTGCTATTGCTTTGGCAAGATCATCCGGATCAACCGGTTTCAAAATATAATCAATTGCACTAAACTTAAAAGCTCTTATTGCATGATTATTATAGGCTGTGATAAAAATGATTGAAAAATTAATTTGCGGAATTTTTGACAACAATTCGAAACAATCTCCATCTGCTAACTGAATATCAAGAAAGACAATGTCTACATTCGTATCTTTCAAAAAGACAAGACTCTCAAACACACTTGAAATTTTAGCACAAATCCTAAATTCCGGCTCCAGAATAAATAACATCTTTTCAAGAGCTGAAGCAGCAGCTACCTCATCTTCAATTATTAATACTTTATACATATTTTATTGTGTATTTAAATTCAATTTTAGTTCCTTCAAAATCTGGTCTTGACGAGACCCTGAAACTTTTCAAATCCTGACTATTGTGTAGCGATAGTCTGGCTTTAAAAATCGCTGTAGAATGCAACTTATTATCCCGAACCACCTTGTAACCAACCCCATTATCTGTAATACAAAAGCCAATTCTGTTCTCTGAAACATTAAATATTTTTATTTTTAGAATCCCGACCTCTTCAATTCCTTTAAAACCAATCTCTATGGCATTTTCTACAAAAGGCTGCAATAATAAAGGCGGAACTAAAATAGTCTCAATCTCAACATTTTCATATTCTATATTGTAATCAAAACTTTCCCCAAATCTCATTTTTTGAACCGATATATAATTTTTCAATGCATCTAAATCTTCCTCTAAGGTAATATACTCTTTTTGTGTAAAATCAAAGTTCTGTCTTATTAGCTTAGCAAATTTTGCCACGTGAGAAGCTGATACTAAAATATTAGCATCCATCATTGAGTTCTGGATAGCCACAAGAGCATTAAATATAAAATGAGGGTTCATCTGAGATCTTAGTACTTTCTGCTCTAATTGTAAGGCAATTTGTTCCTCCCGCAGCATATTTTTTCGATAAAAACCGTACAGAATAAGACCTATCAACAGCATGATTACAAACACTATAATCCGCTCACTCTGAAACACTTCTTGTTCCAATTGATTCCTATTATTCAATAACTTAATATCCTCATTCTGAAATTTAATTCGTGCTTGTTGCGTAGTCTTGTCTATTAAATCTTTTTTTTCTAAAAATCGTACACTTCTAAGCTCAATTAGCTCTAACTTTCGATAATATAGTGCACTATCAAGCATTCTTTTTTTTTCATAACATTCAGAAAGAATTCCATACAAACTTTCCTGATCGTTTAAAAAAAAACTATTGCTTGAATAATAAGTTAAAGCTCTTTTTCCATAGTAAAGGGCACTGTCAATTTTTTTTTGTCTTTCCAGAACTAATGCCATTCTTTTATTTATACTAGTTTCGAGACTCCTCAAATCAGTATTCAGCACATATCCCTTCGAAGTATGATTCAATGCTGTTCTTAAGTACAAAGAAGCACTGTCGTAATTTTTCAAACCTATGTAGACTGAAGCCATGTTGTTATAGGTACAACCATGCAGGCTAAAATTCTTATTCAAGTTATCATTCACGATGGATGCTCTAAAATACTTTAGCGCCTCTTTAGACATTCCCTGTTTGCTTAATATTCTTCCATACTGATTGTATATTTTTGACAAATTAACATGGTAGCTGATTTTTTTAGAAAGCAAAAGACTTTTCTTTAAAAACTCTTTTGCTTTTCCAAAATATTCTAAATTGTCATAGTACTTTACCGTCTGCAAATAACTGTCGCATAATACTGTCGAATAGGGTGATAAATTTTCAAGTTGAAGATTGTTCTGAAGAATAATTTCTAACGCCTTTACAATTTTATCACGATCAAAATAATAATCGGCATTAATCATATTTACAATACCTCTTTCCGGATAACACTTCTCATTATTACAAGTATTAAGAGCAATTTTCATTTCCATTTCGGCTGAAGCATATAATTTTCTTGAAGCCATAAACTCAGCCGATTTTGCATAAATAACTTGCGATATCTTTGGGATTTTTTTGTTTTGATCTTTTAGTATCTCTAATCTATCTCTACACCATGAATATTTATGCGTTTGGTACCCATCAATTACACTATCAATTGCTTCAAAATCTAAATCAGACTGACCATATGTTTTAGACGTTAAAAATAGAATTACAAAACAAAGAAGAAAAATAAATTTATTTCCAATCATCATTTTAAATGTTATCATTTTGATAAAAAATCTTCTCTAAATGTATTACTTTATTCACAAATAACTTCTTAAAGAATTGAATTTTACTTCAAAAAGTCATCCAAATTTAACTCCAATTCGTCTATTCCATTTATGCTCATTCACATACATAAAAATCCACCTCTATAAAAAAGAATTACATTTCATTATTGATTAATTTGGAACATTTAGTACATCTCTCCTAGTCCTCTATAAGCTAATGCAAGTTCATGAGTACCTAAACATGATCTAATTAAACATAGTGTTTTGCCAATAATCTATCAGCCCAAAAGTTAAAAGAACCGTGGATTAATAAGCTTGGAGCTTCCTCTTTTGAAAATTTTAAATCCAACAAATAATTCATGTGATCCCGAATTATAATTAGATAACTTAGTCACCTCTGTATCATACGCATATCCCAAAAAAAGATTGTCTGTTACCTGAAATCCGCAAAGTGTACTAAAACTAGAACCAATTCGATATGAAACTCCGACATTAAATTTATCTGCATAAAGGAAATTAGCTGATACGTCAGCTTGCATCGGAGCACCGTCAACAGCTTTAAGCATAAAAGCGGGTTTTAATTTTAGATTGTAGTCCAGATCAAATACGTAGCCCCCAATAAAATATGCATGTAACTTTTTGTTAATGACGGAATAATTTTCTGCGTTATACCGCTTCGTCATAAGCATCTGGGGTACTGACACTCCTACATAAAACTTATTTGAATATGCATAAACACCAGTACCTATATTAGGTTTAATCTGATTATTTATATTATTAGCAAAGATTGGATCTCCCTCGTTATAAATCTTTAATCTGGAAAAATCAACACTCAATAGATTTAAAGAAGTTTTAATACCAAAAGCAACTTTAAAATTCTCAAATTTAAGTCCATATGATAAATCAATCGCCAGATTATTTTCCTGCATTGCTCCGATATTATCATTAACCAACGAAGCTCCAATTCCAATTTTTTCATTGTATGGTGCATTTACCGATAACAATGCCGTTTTTGGCGCTCCGTCTAAACCAATCCATTGTGAACGATATGCGCCTGTAATATTGGTAAAATTTTCACTTCCCGCATACGCAGGATTGATATATGTAGTAGTGTACATATAATGCGAATATTGTGGATCCATCTGTGCCCACATGCTAAAATCAATACTTACTAAAAAAAGTAATAGAAAAAAGACATTTTTTCCTGTTGTAATTTTTTTCATAAATTCTTCTCTGATAATGTTTATATCTTACGAAGAAAATCCAAAAAAACACATTCGCTTAAAACCAATTAATAATCGTTTACTTATAAATTATAATTGTGCAAATAATTTAATGTTTAACAATTAAGTAGTATAATTTGACATCCAAATATTTTTAAAACACTAATTCAAATTCACAAAGACAATTAGAATAAATCAGAATTAAAACTAAAATCTTACAATATTTAACCCGGCAAGCAAATAAAGACCGAAAAATTTGATAAAAAATAAAAATCCAGGTATTCTAATTTTTAAATTAATACAAATGCAGGCACCTTTTTATGCATCAAGCTCAAAAGTTGTGGACTTTTTATCCCCCCCTCTTCTTCTGTCGGAATATGCAGTTAGTTTAACCGCAAGAGTCGCAAGGATTTTTGTTACTATATTATCGCAAAGAAATCCGCAAAGCTTTTATTGAAACTGTTATTCTTTATCTTAGCGAACCTTGCGCAAAATCTTTGCGACTCTTGCAATTAAACAAACACAATACTTACGAAGACTTTTATCTCTCCAGAGATTTTCATGTTGATCCGAAAAACCTACTATGAAACTTAAAAAACCACAGAATATGAACACAGAATAAATTAATAAATCCATTTAATCAATGGCGGAAAAAACAGCCACAGATTAAATGGATTTATTAATCAAAAAGATTTTTTATCCATATATTAAGCTACAAGTACTTACTATTACAAACTGAATCTCTAATTATTTAACTATCGTAATTACTTACTAATCGGGTTCAAACGAACCAATTTTCAATATTGGCACACTACCCAGACAAGAATAAATAAGTACTTTTCATCTACGAGCGACCAAATAATAAAATGATATTTTTTATTTTTCCTCTCCCCTGGAAGCTAATACCTAAAGTATTCTTGCAATTATTCGCTAAGGTATAAATAACCTGATTGTGTATTCAATTTTTTGTCTGCACCGGCTCCATATTCAATTAGATAGAAATAGGTACCCGCCGGAAGCTTTCCTGTCCCTACTTTAAGTCCTTTGCCATGCATATATCCATTAAAAACATTTCCAAAAGAATTATAGTTGTTGGTTTTAAAAACTCTGGCTCCCCATCTATTATAGACCTCAACGGTATTATAGGGGTATTTTTCAATATTATCAATTTTCAAATAATCATTTACTCCGTCATTATTAGGAGAAACGGCATTAAATACCTGCAAAGTTGATTCAACCGATTTTATCTTAGCCAAAGCGAAAACCCCCTTAGCATCACTTTTCACTACTGCGGTAACGATCTTATTCTGTGGATCGGAAGAACTATTTATTGCGATCCATTTTTTGTCTTGCACATTCCATTTTACAATTCCAATTTTTTTAGTATCGGAAATAATTTCAGACGGAGACACATCATCTGACCAGCTTAATGAAACAAAAACAGCTGCATTATCGGCTTTATCCTTATCCACTACCCAATATTCATTATTTTCAATTAATTCAATAGACTCTTCCTTCATCGCATGTGGATACAATGCATCTGAATTTGTTGGAGAATACATTGCATTTAAAATCTTTTCATTGTCCAAACCAGTTATAATAAAAGGTCTGTAACTTTTATTGGCTCCAATTGGAAATGTAAAATCCGATTTACCTGCTTTATAGACATCTCCATTAACAAAACTCAAATCTGAAGCCAAACTATTTGCTGCATCAAGACCAAAACTTATAGCTCCTCCAAAATCTCTATTGTTTAAAATACCCTTTTCAAACATGGCCATTCCATCAATAGCAATATTTCCACGGATATTAAAAACATTGACATCAGAACTATTAGTATTCAAAAAATGAACATTTTTAAATTGAGATTCTGCAGTACCTTCTATGTTTTGTGTCTTTGAACCGGTAAATCTGGTATACCCATTTTGATTGTCATTAAATGCTACTACACCATCATTGCGAAAATTTTGCTTAAAAGAGACATCCCCATCATTCTGAAAATGTGCGTTTGATGAATTACTGAAATCCCCGTATACGGAAACTACAGTATTCTCTTTTACTGACATTATCCCATTATTTGTAACAACACTATTTTGTCCAAAACAAAATACAACGTGTAAAAAAAAAGTAATTAAATATAATTTCATATTCATATTCCTGATTAGTATTATTTTGATTAATATTTTATTTCTATAGTCTCCTCTAAATCTTTTTTTTCGATTTCTAAAACAAATAAACCGTTAAATCAGTCAATCAGATTAAAGAAATTAATAACCAAAGTATTTCAATTTATAATCGTCATAATTTTTCTAAACAAGTATTAACAGGAACCTGCCTGTCGATGACATCCCCTAATATCATAAAAACAGACAGATTACCTGAAATACTATTTTTAAAGAATAAAAAACTAAAATTTACTATCATTCTTTACTAATACAATAAAGACATCACTCCTTGACAGTGATAATTTTAATTTTCCCCAAAAAACATCACATGGATTAATGAACATGAACTCTCATTTTTCAAACAACGACATCTTACAATCAAAAAATAATTCACGTGCTTTTTTTAAGATTTATCCTATAAAACAGTTGCTAAAATAATACAGAAAAAAACAAAACCTTTTAATTAAACAATACTCGATCAATTATAATTTATATCTGAAACCAATCCTCCCAAAATCCAAATTTAATCCCCACAAATAAGGCTTATCATACATTATTGGATAAGTCGTCAATGTTAAACGATTTAAGCAATTCTAATGAAACCTTTTATCTTCCTCTTAACCTACTGAATACCATTGCTTTTCCTGTTATTACTTTCTATTCATACAATAAATGGCTTAATTAAATGTTTATACTTATAGGTTATAAAGTGTCTCACTTAATACCCATTATGTATATTTATTAATATCTAGAAGAAATGAAAACTATATTGCTTTTAATTATATTGGTTGGTGCATCCTTACAAGGATATGCGCAGGATGAATTGAATCCTAAATTCAAACGAATCCCGGCAAAAGAATCAGAAAAAAAAGAAGTTATTCCTCCAAAAGAGATTGCACCAAAAATCGCTCCTCCTGCCCCGGTAGAGAAACCGGACCCTCTCAAAATCGAGCCGGCTGAACTTTTTAAAGATCCGAGTTTATATAAAAAAGAAGCTAATATTGAGGGTATTTATTACAGGAGAAATCAATATTTAGGAGGTTTTAAGACTAAATCCTTTACTTCTACAATCCGTTATCGCGATGCTGCTTATGTTGATGGAGATAAGATCAAAATATACCTCAATGATAAAATAGTAGAGCCCGAAGTTAGCCTGGACGGAACTTTTAAAGAATTCAAAATAAAACTCACAGAAGGTATTAATAAAATCGATTTTGAAGCTTTAAACGAAGGTTTTGCTTCTCCTAATACTGCACAATTTGAAGTCTATGATGACAAAGGGGCTGTAATTAATGCAAGTGAGTGGAATGTTGGTACAGGTTATAAGGCGACTATTATATTGTTTAAAGAATAGAAGCCCTTTACAGAAATAACTACTGGTAAAACGCATCCATTAAACCCAATAGTAAAGATTGTTGTTTTTATGGATTTGTAAAGTACAAATCCATAAAAACGGGTAATTCTACGCTCTTGTAGGATTATACATTACATTAAGTTTGTTACTTAATCCTTAAAAAGTAACAACACCATGCAAGACAATCAAAGCACACCCATTCCGGCAGGATGGGTTGGCGGATTCCCTCCAGCGGGTTCGCCAATGTTATATCCGACCAGAGATCTTTCCTCTTTGCCCATGTTAGGCAATATGGATAATATTAATTTTCTTCAGCGCCAACTTGGCGTAAAGTGGCCGGAATTTAGTTGGGAAACGCAAAAAGGCAGTCCCAATCCGAAACGATGTTATCAGCAATTTGCTCCTTATATTTCAAGAGCGGGTTATACTGACGAAGGAAGAGTATATTCTGTTATCTGTCCACAGCAAGGAGTCTGGCTTAAAGATGAAATTTGCATCAACGTAGAGGTTACCGTTACCGGACAAAGAGGCTGGGTGAATGAAGTAACAAAAGAAATTGCAATAGACATGACCGTTGAAGGCAAGATTTGGTTGTCCCCAAACGAACAACAAGGAGATAAAATAAAAGAAATTTGGCCTTTGCTGCAATACAGTTTTCCTAAATTCCCTCTTAATAAAGAGCATGCGATCCGAGTTACCACACACAAACAAAATGATCCAAGTCAACCTATCTTTGAAGTCATACACGGACTAAATCCGGAATTCGAAAATCCTTCCTTTGCTTTACATGAAGCTGAAGCATTTGCTAAAGCGTATCTTGCAGTAGAAATTGGAGATATCAAACTCACCAAAGACAAAATAGTTGATGATTTTAACAAACTGATAATGACCGCTTTTAATCTAGGTTCAGGAAATATGCTCCAGGCCGGAAATACTTTATCATGGAATCTTTGGTTTACACAACCGGCATTGGTAAATAAGGAAGAGTGGAAAAATCACGCTGAATTTTGGAGACAATCTATCGATGTACACCATCGCTCTCCTACCGGAAATGGTACTGATGCGAGATATTTTGATGGTAGCAAGTTCAACCCTGAACAAAATGCGGTAGACGAAATCATTAAAGATATCATCGACTATATTATAAAACATCTTTAAACACAGATAGCTTCTCTAAAGAGCAATGTTGACACCTAAATAACAAACCCCTGTATATTGATCATATACAGGGGTTTATTTCTTTTTTTTGGTACTCCGTTATTTCAACTACTTTGCTACCTTTTTAAATCTCATCATTGGAACATCTCCTTCAATTAAATTTAATTTTCCGTCTTTATCAACAGTATAACTTGTAATTTTAGCTATTTGTTGCAAAAACTGCTGTTCTCCTCCGCCCTCACAAAACATCATTGTTGTTGGTCCAGCCTCTCCAAAAGAAAGTTTTTTTCCATTTAAAGTATAAGTAGCACTATAACCATTACACCCATTGTTTCCGTAAACTCTTGTTTCTTTTTGATCAAAAGTAAGTTGTGGCTTTTTGTTTGGAAATAATCCTTCAAAAGCAATTCTTGGCCCTGAAATATATTCTAACTCCCAGGTTGTATCATAAATATTGGCCGTACTACTTGTTTCTTTTGAAGCTTTACAAGAATTCAATACTAAAGTTGAAATTGCAACTAGCGCGATTACGTAATTTTTCATAAATGTGATTTGTTTTTTAATTAATGAATTTTAATTTTGAATGATTGAAAATCACTTCCTCAATATTCGTGCCCGATTGTACTCAAAATTCATTCTTGCAATATTTAATACCGAAATATTTTGCGGACACTCTGTCTGACAGGCTTCTGTATTAGAACAATTTCCGAAACCTTCGTCATCCATTTGTTTTACCATTGTAAAAACTCTTAGATTTCGTTCTTCTTTACCTTGTGGTAACTGAGACAATTGCGAAATTTTCGCCGAAGTAAAGAGTACGGCGCTTCCATTTTTGCAGGTCGCAACACAAGCTCCGCAACCAATACAAGCGGCCGAATCGAATGCGGCTTCTGTAACCTCATGTGTTATTCTTGTAGTATTCGCCTCAGGAGCCTGACCTGTATTGACCGATACAAAACCTCCTGAGGAAATGATACGATCGAAGGCACTTCGGTCTACTTTCAAATCTTTTCTAACTGTAAAAACTCCTGTGCGAAAAGGTTCAATACAAATTTTATCTCCATCTTTAAATTCCCTCATGTGCAATTGACAGGTTGTTGTGTTTTTCAGCGGCCCGTGTGCAATTCCGTTAATCATCAAACCGCATTGTCCGCATATTCCTTCCCGACAATCATGATCGAATTCTACCGGTTCATCATTGGCTAAAATTAACCGTTCGTTGAGATGATCCAGCATTTCCAGAAAAGACATATGCGGATTAACATCATCAATAGTATAATCAACTAATTCCCCTTTTGTTTCAGCATTTTTTTGCCTCCATATTTTAAGATGTAGTTTCATTGCTGCATTTATTTATAACTGCGAACAGTTGGTTTAACAGTTTCAAAAAGTAACGGTTCTTTATGCTGAATGGGTTCAGCAGTATTCTCTTTCCACTCCCAGGCAGAGATAAACTGATATTCTGCATCGTTACGCATGGCTTCCCCATCCGGAGTTTGATATTCTTCTCTAAAATGGGCTCCACAGGATTCTTTTCGCGTAAGCGCATCAAAACACATCAATTCACCAATTTCAAAATAATCTGCAATTCGTCCGGCCTTTTCGAGTTCACTGTTCATCTGATTCCCGGTTCCGGTCACTTTTACATTTTTATAAAAATCGGCTTTGAGTTTTCGAATTTCTTCGATGGCATATAAAAGTCCCTTTTCCGTACGTACTAATCCGCAATAATCGTATAAAATCTTGCCTAAAGTTTTGTGATAGTTATCGACTGTTCGATTCCCGTTAATAGCAAGTAATTGCTGAATTTGTTTTTTTACGGCCTCTTCTGCTTCCTGAAAAGCAGGATGTTCTGTACTTATTTTAGCTGTTGTGACTTCATTTGCCAGATAATTAGCCATGGTATAAGGTGCAATAAAATAACCGTCAACCGAAGCCTGCAATAAAGAATTAGCGCCTAACCGATTCGCACCATGATCTGCAAAATTGGCTTCTCCCAAAGCAAACAAGCCCGGAATTGTTGTCATCAATTCATAATCTACCCAAAGTCCACCCATCGAAAAATGAGCTGATGGTGAAATCATCATGGGCTCTTTATAGGCATCATATCCGGTGATCTTAGCATACATATCAAACAAGTTTCCGTATTTCCCTTTGATGTTCTCCTTACCGAGATTTTTTATTGCTTTTGAAAAATCTAAATACACTGCATTCTTTAAAGGGCCGATCCCGAAACCGGCATCGATTCGCTCTTTTGCGGCGCGTGAAGAAATGTCTCTTGGCGCCAGATTTCCAAAAGAAGGATATCTGCGTTCTAAATAATAATCTCTTTCTTCTTCCGGAATATCGTTTGGTTTTCTACTATCATCGGCTTGGAGTGGCACCCAAATTCTACCGTCGTTTCGCAGCGATTCGGACATCAGCGTCAATTTAGACTGATAATCTCCTGATTGCGGTAGTGAAGTAGGATGTATCTGTATCCAACTCGGACTTGCCATTAAAGCTCCTTTTTTATGCGCTCTCCAAATCGCAGATCCGTTACAGCCCATCGCCAACGTAGAAAGGAAATATATTTTGCCATAACCTCCCGTAGCCAATACAACAGCATGTGCAGCATGGCGTTCTATCTCACCGGTATCTAAATTTCTGACGATAACTCCTCTTGCTTTTCCATCAATTACAACCAAATCCAACATTTCGTGTTTGGTCGAAAGCTTTACTGTTCCTTTCCCTACTTGTCGCATCAAAGCCTGATACGCTCCCAACAACAACTGCTGTCCGGTTTGTCCTCTGGAATAAAAAGTACGGCTAACTTGTACACCACCAAACGAACGATTATTCAGATAACCCCCATATTCTCTTCCAAAAGGAACTCCCTGTGCTACGGCCTGATCGATGAGATTTAAGGAACATTCTGCCATCCGATACACATTGGCCTCTCTTGCTCTAAAATCACCTCCTTTTATGGTATCAATAAACATTCTGTAAACACTGTCCCCATCATTTTTGTAATTTTTAGCTGCATTTACACCGCCTTGTGCCGCTACAGAATGGGCTCTTCGGGCGCTGTCCTGAAAACAAAATGACTTTACATTGTACCCCATCTCTCCTAAAGAAGCTGCCACTGAACTTCCTGCAAGACCTGTTCCGATAACAATTACCTCTAATTTTTTTCGATTGGCAGGGTTTACAATTTTTGCTGTTCTTTTATAGATAGACCATTTGTCCTCTAATGGCCCTTCGGGAATTTTAGCATCTAATTTCATAGCAAAATGATTTTAATAAGTGAAATAGATATAAATAGGCATTGAAGCAAAACCCAAACAAATAATTACGGCATAAAAAAGACCTGCTTTTTGTATCCATCTTACATACTTAGGATGGTAAAGCCCCAAGGTACGGGTAGCGCTATGTACTCCTTGCACCAGATGATAAAACAAAGCCAACATCGATACTACATAAATAAGTACAATCCACCATTGTTGGAAAGAAGTAACTACTAAAGTATACAAATCCTTATTTCCGGAATTATCCAAAGGCAATGCTCCAAACTTATAATAATACCAAAAGTTCTGAAAATGCAAAACCAGAAAAAGCAAGATTACAAAACCTAAAATGCCCATATTTCGACTGTACCATTTACTCGCTCTGCCACGATGATCTGTTTTAAAAACGCCTGCCGTTTTTTTATTTTGAAGTGTACTATAAAAAGCATCACCGGCATGTACCAGAATGCAGGCATAAAGTCCATACGATATCATTTTGATAAGAGGATTTCCGGAAAGGAAATGAGAATAGGCATTAAAACTTTTCTGCGCTTCTTCGGCCGGCAAAAAAAGTTGAAGGTTACCTAAGAAATGGATAATCAGAAAAAAACAAAGAAACAAACCGGTAAGACACATTATAACCTTCCTCGTTAATGTATTCATATCTAATGATTTTTTAAATTAATAGAATTGATCTTTTTCTAAACCATATGTTTATTCAATCTTCTCCCACTAAAGGGATTTCTAAACTTAAAATTTGCACGGCTACTCTCCGGCAAAAATATCATAACATCAATTTCATTACTTCTGATTCTCCACTAAGTTACAATTTTTCTTATATAAAAGAGCACTCTTTCTTTTCTATTTCCTTATTTAAATTAATTCCGGTTACCAATTGATTACTTTGTTTACTTGTAATCCGAATACAAATTGTGCAAGTTTTAATTGAATTATCTCCGGTTTTAACCGGAAATAATATTAATAAAAATACAAAGGCTCTAGCCAAACCTTCAAAAAGTTTGGCTAAAGCCCCTTTTACTAGCAATCAATTCTTCCCCTCCAGTTAAAACTGGAGGCTATTCAAAATCGCATATTAATTGCCTGATTTATTGATTAAAAAACTCTGCACCTTTGCACCTCTGCACCTCTGCACCTCTGCACCTTTGCACCTTTGCACCTCACCCTACTTTCCAAACTTCTCAATACCCGATCGTAGCCATTGTTCATATTCCGTAACATCTGGCATATATCCAACTGCTTTGTTCAGACTCTTTTCATTGGTATCTAAAATAAGATAGTACGGTTGCGCGTTGGCTTTGTAGCGGGTAATTTGAAAATCACTCCATTTGTTGCCAATCGATTTTATTGTTTTCCCGGTTTCTTTAGAGACATATTGTTCGCTTTTCGGTAATTCTCTTTTATCATCAACATACAAGGATATCAATACAACCTCATTATTCAAAATCGATAATATCTTGGGATCTGACCAAACATAATCTTCCATTTTTCGACAGTTCACACAAGCAAATCCTGTAAAGTCCAAAAGAATCGGTTTGTTGACCGATTTTGCATAGGCCAATCCTTTTTCATAATCTGTAAAGGCCATAATATCATGTGGCCCTTTGTGTGCGCCGTCGGGCAATGCTGCTGTAGAAACAGCACTTCCTGTCTTTGCTCCTCCCACTCCATAAGGAGATTCACTATACGTCATTGGAGGCGGAAAACCGCTGATCAATTTTAGTGGTGCTCCCCATAAACCCGGAATCAGATAAATTGTAAAACTTAGTACCACTAGCCCCACAGACAAACGCCCTACAGAAATAGAGGAAGCCGGTGAATCATGTGGCAATGTAATTTTTCCAAATAAGTAAAAAGCCAATGTCCCAAATATGGCAATCCAGACCGCTAAAAATGCTTCACGCTCAAACCAATGCAATTGCAAAACCAAGTCGGCATTGGATAGGAATTTAAAAGCCAGCGCCAATTCTAAGAAGCCTAAAAATACTTTCACGGTGTTTAACCATCCTCCCGATTTGGGTAACGTATTTAACCATCCCGGAAATAAAGCAAACAACATAAAAGGCAATGCCAATGCGGTAGAAAAGCCTAACATTCCAACAATTGGAGCGATGCCTCCTTTAGAAGCTGCTTCTACCAATAAAGTTCCGATAATAGGTCCTGTGCACGAAAAAGAAACTATCGCCAATGCCAGTGCCATAAAAAGGATTCCAATAATACCGCCTCGATCTGCCTGTTGATCGACTTTATTGGCCCAGGAACTCGGTAGCATAATTTCGAAAGCCCCCAGAAAAGAGCTTGCAAATACCACCAACAGTACAAAGAAAACCACATTAAACCATACGTTGGTAGACAAAGCATTTAAAGCATCAGCACCGAAAATTAGCGTAATAACAGATCCCAAAAACACATAAATCAGAATAATAGACAGTCCGTATATAATGGCGTTTTTGATTCCTTTGGCTCTGTTTTTACTTTGTTTGGTAAAGAAACTCACCGTCATTGGAATCATAGGAAACACACAAGGGGTCAACAATGCAGCAAATCCGGATAAAAAGGCGATAAAGAAAATTGCCCCCAAACCTGTCTCTGAATCTGAATTATCCTCCGCCGTTACAGCAGCAATTTTAGATTCTTTTTTTTCTGTGCTTTTTGTATTAATTGCCGAGGCTTCAATTTCTTTTGCTTCTAATGTTTTTAAGTTAAACTCAAAATATTTGGTTTCGCTTATACAATTCTCTTTGCACACCTGATAGGCTAACTCAAGCTGAATAATCTCATTATTCGCATTTGTATTTTTAATAGATTGTGTAAAGGCCCCTTTATTGGAAAAGAAAACTTCATCGACTTCAAAAATCTCATTGAACTTTCTTTCGGTTTTGCTTTCCGTTGCTTTACCAACTAGTTCATAATTTCCTTGTTTGTTGTGAAAGATCAACTCAGCCGGCAGAGGCCCACCCTCCGGTGTAAACTGGGAATAAACATGCCAACCAGATTCAATGGTTCCTTCAACAGTGATCAAAAAATCAGAATCGGATTTCTTTTCTATTTTTGGAATCCATTTTACGGGATTTAAAATTTGCGCCTGCCCATTCACAAAAGCAAACAGCAGGAACATTATATACAATATTTTTTTCATGGTTTCAATTTAAGCAGAACAGCTTGTTCCGGTTATCGTTACGTTTTCAATCTTTTTTAATCTCTACAACAACAGTTTCGATGGCAGATTGACTAGCATCGAAAATGGTTGTTTGCTCCTTTTTTAACTGTTTAAAAAACTGAGGGTTAGTTAGCTCAAGTTGTGAGTTGTGAGTTGTGAGATGCGAAAAGTAACAAGCTTTGTTTAATTGATTAATAGCTTACTTTGTACGAACACATAGTTGCTGCGAATTACTGAAATACAGTAACAATTCATCTAAATTCTATCGTCTCGTCTACGAGCAATAAAAATCCATCAAATAAAGTATTATCAATTTACATCTAACATTTTACATCTCACATCTCACAACTCACAATTTGAGCTAATTATAAAAAAATTGTTTACTTGGTAACATTAAAAAAAGTGTACTCTAATTTTAAGAAGAAGCCATCCGATGTGATACGATTCATTGAACTATACAGTTCTTTTCTGTAAGCCAAATCAATTCTGGCCTGACTGTTAATGATAAACTGCACCGAAGGTACTACATCCAAAAACGATTTACCATCGGCCGTGATCGTCTGCCCTACAAACTCTAACATGGTATTAATATTAGTTTGCTTGTAACTGGTGTACTTTTTAGGATGCATTAATCGTCCAACCGAAAAAGTATAGTTTATGGCACTCTTCCCTTGATTGTCCGGAAAACTATAATTGCCGTTATTAAAAGCCTGTCCGTAACTTACTGTTGAACTAAGGGCTACTTTTTTAATTAATTGTGTAGCTACCAAACCGGCCTCATAACCACTATTCATTCCCATCATATCAATAGCTTCACTGCTAACGGGAGAATTATTCCAACTGTATCGTCCAAAAGCTGCCATTCTAAAATGACTTTGCAGATCGTCTACCGAGAAAAAACGATATTTGGCATAAACACCTCCGCCTTTATACTCTAACCCGCTATTCATATCATTTAAATAAGCGGAAGCTCGTACCATTAAATTTTTGTTGACTCCCCAAGTGACCTCAGGCGCTAAAGCATAGATATTCCCTCCTTCGAATTGGTTTTTCATAAAAGATTGTCCCACACGAGCCGAAATAGAGCCCGCAGGTGCATTACTTGCGGGTTCTGTTACTACAAATAATTCCTGCGCTTTGATATTAAAAGAAAACAGCAACAAAAATGCGATTGATAAACATCTCATTATTACAACGTTTTTAAGTGATAATCATCTTCATTTTCAACGCTATAGGTTGCATGTTTTGAATACGATTTAGTCAGTTTTTTATATGCTTTCTGAGTCACAAAACCTTTATCAACAACCTGATAAGCCGTCTCATTATTTGAAATCGGGTTTTTAGAATCAATAAATACAAAAGTACCATCGGCAATTTTAAGTGTGTTGTTTTCTATCTTCTGCGTATCTACTTTCATAGTCAATACCATAGAACCCACAAAAAAGCCTGCTTTCTCCACTGCTTTTTTCAATACTTTAGGTTGCAGCATCACATCCTTTTTGAAATAAACTGTGAAAGTATTTGTATTTAAATCGGTGCTGATACTATCAACTTCCGTCATTGCTTTTAATTGCTTATTTATCGCATTAGAACACATTGAGCAGGTTAGCCCGGTAGCCATTATTTCGGCTTTAGAAATTTGAGCATATGATTTTATACTGCCAAACATTACTAAAAGTGCGACAGCCAGAGATTTTATAAATAAGGTTTTCATTTTATTTGTTTTTTTTGATTTGTGTAATAATCTGAGCTTCTGTTGGGTTGATTGCAATTAATTTTCCGCTTGCATCAAAAAGATAAGCCGCTGGCAAAGCGTCTACTCCAAAAAGTACGGCTGTTTTTGCATCAAAACCTTTCGGATCAATTAACTGCTGGTGTTTCATTTTGTCTTTTGCTATGGCCTTTATCCATTTTTCTTTATCGGTATCTATTGATATTCCGACAATTTCAAAATTTTGAGCTTTGTACTTATCGTACATTTTGACCCATTTTTTATTTGCTAATCGACAAGGAGCGCACCAGGAAGCCCAAAAGTCAACCAGAACGGTTTTACCATTAAAAGAATTTAGTTTTACAACTGAATTTTTATCGTTTTGAAGTTGAATATTAGGTAAGTTGTCCCCTACCTTTAGTTGTGCATTGGCTAATGAAAAACTGAAAATCATTAGAAGTGCTATCGTAGTATTTTTTATTTTAAACATAATATTTTTTTATAGTAAACAGGTTAGATGTAATTTGTAAAAAGTATCGCGGAGTCGCTTAATTGTTCTTGCACGCCCATTATGTTGCTCTTTTTTGATTTTGTGGTTTCAAAAAAAACATCCGAATAAATCCTTTAAATCTGCGTGAAAAATTCTCTCGCACAAGTACGGGTGTTGAAAAAATTAAAAAATCGAAACAAGACTTTGCGACTTAGTGACTTAGCGAGAAATACTTCCGGAACGACTGTGAGCAGAATTTTCACAAATTACACCCAACTGCTCCGGAATACATACCTTTTACTATTCCTTATGACATTCTGCTTTTTTCGGAGCTTCTCTGTCGTATTGGCAACATCTGTGAAGATCATTATAAGCAGTAGTGGTAGCACTGAACTTTTCATTGTCATATCCTGCATCGGCTACGCGTTTTAAGATCTCGTCTAAGTTGGTTTTCTTAGGGTTGTAAGTAACCACAGCTGTCTTTGTATCTTCGTTCCAGTTTAATACTGCTGATTTAGTATTTGCAGCCGTTTCGATTATTTTTTTGCACATGGAACAGCTTCCATTAATTTTTACAGTTTGAGTAACTTTGTTTTTACTTTGTGCGTTAGCAGTAGCCACTGATAGCAATACAGTAATTGCCATCAATACTTTATATATTGATTTCATGTTTTTTAAAATTTAGAATGAATAGATCCGATAAGTACAACAGAGACCATAGCAAATAATGCTGTGTTCTGAAATTGATACGGACTAAAAATGGATTTTATAGCCTGAACAGGCTTAAATTTGACGCACTTATGGCTGTCAAAGAAGAAATCTAGCTTATTTTAGGAGGAAGCCAGATAGAACGAAAATCAGAAGAAATAAAAACTTCTGAATAAAAATAATTTTGTTTGCGCTCTGAGAAATCAAAAAGAGAATCATTTGCTTCCTGAAAAACATACATTGGACTAAAACTACAATGTATTACAGGACATCCACAAGACGCTCCTGAACAACTGCTATCGCAATCGTGTTTGGTTTCTTTGGACTTCTTTTCTTTACAACAAGATTTTTCAGAAGATTCTTTTTTACAGCATGCCATTTCTGCCTTTTTTTTACCATGTGCAAAAGATTGCATCGGACCTAAAAAGACTCCAAGGATAAGAAGAAATAATATGTAGCTGTTTTTTTGCATTTCGGATACAAACATACAATTATATTAAACATCGTGCTGTTAAGGTTTTTGTAAAAAATTCATGAGAAACAAGAACTCGTTTCGATAACGCGACAAACTCTTCTCTAAACAACTGAATGTAAGCGCCAATGAGAATAATACTTTTTTGAACAGCCACAATATAGTTTTTGGCTTTTAGCAATTTTAACATTCAAAATCAACCTTAAAGCAGAGACAAAAAAAATTCCCTATCTAAATTTACTATTTTCATTAAATAATTTTGCGACAGTCAGCTACTTAAATTGTTTGCTACTTTGAATCCACTCTTTCTTTCACCCTCTCGGTTTTTTATTCAAAAAAGGCAATTAACTATACTTCGTAAGTCCAAAAAAGCCTAACAAATTTTTTGCCAAAAAAACGATAAAGTCAGATTAAACTCATTTACAAGCTCTTAACCTTAGCAAAAAGCCACCAAATGCAAAAATCTTCGTCCAAAAACAGGTATTTCTACCTGCTCTCGGGAGTAGGCAATAAAGTAGCTTTGTTATATCAAAACTATTATAAATTAACTTAATCTATTTTATTATGGAAGAATACATTGGAATTGTAAAACTTTTTGCGGGGAATTTTGCCCCAAGAGGATGGGCTTTATGCAATGGACAAATACTGTCAATTGCACAGAATGCAGCATTATTTTCAATTTTAGGTACTACCTACGGCGGAAATGGTCAGACCACTTTTGCATTACCTAATTTACAGGGAGCAGTGCCTATAGGTGTAGGAACAGGAAATGGCGGAACCTACGTTTTAGGAGAAGCTGCCGGTACTCCAAGTACAAGTATTTTAACAAGCAACTTACCGGCTCACGTTCACACAGGTGCTGGTACTATAGCTGTAGCTAACACAAACTCTACTGCTTCAATACCAACAGCAGGAGCTTCTATCGCTATTCCCGGATCTATCATTTCAAGAGTATTTACACCGACATTAGGTTTTGCAACATCAACACCGAATGTAAATTTAGCAACAAGTATCACTACGGGTATCACCGGTAGCAACATTCCAATTTCAATCATGCAGCCTTATTTGACTATGACTTATATTATCTGCACTGAAGGTATTTTCCCTTCCAGAAACTAAGTTTTATAGTTATTCTTTTAGATTATAAGACCATTGCGGTATCTCGCTATAGTCATATACTAATTGAATTTCTGAGTAAGCCATAAGATTATACATCGATACAACACAATAAGGGTTTGTTATGTAAGATTCCGCAGTTTTTAACTCAATGTCTTCGAACACCTTAATTTCAGTAAAAATGCATACATCGGGTTGGTTGCTAAAATCAACAGGCAGGGTGTAAAAACGACTTTCAAATATTGAATTGTGATTTTCCCTGCCTAAATGTTCTTTGTTTATTGTAAATAATCTATCGACAAATACATTTTTAGGATAGGGCTGCATTTTTTTGTAGCCCTTTACTTCATTCGAAGTATTGTTAAGATAAGGCTCGTAATTAAAGAAGGTATAAGCAAGATCTATCCGTATTTCTTCCGGAATTAAGATGGCGTCAGGAGTTAACTGTTTCATAAGGTTTCTCATAATTGCCACCTGAGGTTCTCTGGTAAGAGCATAATGCATGGTTTCGGATATAGCCAGATCTATAGTAAAACCTTCGGGTTTAGTATAGGTGATGGCATCAGCTTCGATTAATTGAAGGCTATAGTCTTCAAGACCGATAACAGACAACAACTGTTGTACTGCTACTATTGATTCTGCATTAATATCTAATAAAACAGCATTAATCCTCTCTTTATCAAATAATGGAAGTAAAGGCAGAATTAATGTTGCGTAAGGACCACAACCTGCATAGAGAATATTAATGCTTCTTTCGGGAAAATCAGTGCACAGTTTGGTTAAGGCTTTGTGAATTCCCTTTATAAAAAAAACGGTACGCAAATAGTCATCCACACAGTCTGCAGCTCCGGAGCTTGATAAAGCTATGCCACCTTTTACGAGAATTTCATTGTCTGCTGAAAACGCAACCCTTGTCGTTTTTTTATAAAAATCTGAAAGCTTTTGGGCGCATTCTATGTGTCCATCAACCGTATTTGATGCAATGATAGACTCCACAATAAACGTAAGTTCCTGTTTATACATATTATACAACTTTAGTATCTCCTACTTTTCAAGTTAGAAATATAAGTTAAAATAATATACAGTAATACGAACACATCAATTTAATATCATATATTATGAAAAAACTTTACTTATTATTAACTCTATTGTTTTTTGCGATCCAGCATATTGGTGCGCAAACTACGGAAAACTTTGAAGGCCAAACCAATGGCTCGGCCAGTTTTACAAATGGAGCAAAAACGTTTAACCTAACCAGCAGCTATGTCAGCTTTACTGTTGCCAATTTTGCTGCTTCGGGTTATAACGGCTCAAACAAATTTATTCAGGTTGAAGACTCTGCCGGTCCCGAAGCTCTTGGACAGACCGGTACTATTTCTGATGGTACAGGCAGTTTTAAAGTTAACAGCTTATGGATATTTGTAACTGGTACTGCAGGCTTTGAAGCAGGCGCAACCAGTAATGGCGCAGCAGGATCAATAACCTTTAGAGGTAAACTTGCCGGGGTTACACAATTTACGGTAGTAAAAAACACTACGGGTGCCAATATCGGTACCGTTCTCCCTAATAATGGTTTTATACCAATTAACTTTACTACCGAAGGAGGGGCAGACAATACTAATTTTGTTATCGATCAGCTTGAAATTCAATTGAGCACTAATTACGATTATTTTGCTATTGATGATTTTATATTTAGAAATGGCGCTGTCGCTCCGACAGTAACCACTACCACAGCAACCAATACAGGTGCTGTAAAAGCAACTATGGGTGGTAATGTTACTGCCGATGGTGGTGATGCTACTATAGAAAGAGGAATAGTTTGGGCGACCACAGCGAATCCAACTATTGCGAACAACAAATTTCAAATCGGAACCGGTGTCGGAACTTATAGTGGTACCGTATCTTCGTTTCCACCCTCAACACTCATTCATTATAGAGCGTATGCTAAAAATTCCGGAGGAACCGGTTACGGTGCTGATTTAACTTTTACAACAGCAGCGGCTTTAAACACTTCTTCTACCACACAAACTAATGTCTCTTGCAATGGGCTAACAAATGGTTCTGCTTCTGTGGTGGCAACCGCAGGTGCGCCACCTTATACTTATTCGTGGGCACCATCAGGCGGAACGGCAGCTTCAGCAACAGGACTTGCTGCAGGCACTTACACCGTTACCATTACAGATAATGAAAGTACACAAATAACCAGAACTTTTCCAATTACACAACCTCCGGTGCTTAATCCGGGTACAGGAAGTTTTACTAATGTTTCCTGTTTTGGAGGTGGTAATGGTACAGCAACTGCAACTCCATCAGGAGGAACTCCCGGTTATACCTATTCGTGGGCACCATCTGGTGGAACAGCAGCTACCGCAACAGGTTTATCCGCAGGTACTTATACAGTTACCATAACAGACGCAAATGCTTGCCAAACTACTAAAACATTTACTATTGGTCAACCAGCAGCAGCCCTTAATGCTACTGCAGGATCCAGTACTGATGTTTCTTGTTTTGGAGGTGGTAATGGTACAGCGACTGTTGCACCAACAGGAGGAACACCCGGATACACATACTCATGGGCACCTTCAGGAGGGACTTTGGCAACAGCTACAGGTCTAAGTGCGGGAACTTATACCGTAACGGTAACAGATGCAAATTCTTGTACTGCAACAAAAACGTTTACTATTGGTCAGCCGGCATCGGCGCTTAATGCCACAGCAGGATCCAATACTAATGTGTCTTGTTTTGGAGGTGGTAATGGTACTGCCACTGTTTCGCCAACAGGCGGAACACCTGGATATACCTACTCATGGGCACCATCCGGTGGGACCAATGCTACTGCAACCGGTCTTTCGGCAGGTACCTATACCGTAACGGTAACAGATGCTAATGCATGCCAAGCCACTAAAACATTTACAATTACACAACCAACTGCAGTTAATGCTACTGCAGGATCGAGTACCAATGTATCTTGTTTCGGAGGTGCTAATGGTACCGCTACTGTTGCACCAACTGGCGGAACACCAGGATATACCTATTCGTGGGCGCCATCCGGTGGGACCAATGCTACTGCAACCGGTCTTTCGGCAGGTACCTATACCGTAACCGTGACAGATGCAAATACTTGTCAGGCTACTAAAACATTTACTATTGGACAACCGGCAGCTGCCCTTGATGCAACTTCAGGATCAAGTACAGATGTTTCGTGCTTTGGAGGCGCAAATGGTACAGCCACTGTATTAGCCACTGGAGGAACATCTCCTTATACCTATTCCTGGGCTCCATCCGGCGGAACTGCAGCTACAGCTTCAGGTTTAACTGTAGGAACTTATACAGTAACTGTGACAGATGATAATGCATGCCAAACCACAAGAACATTTACTATTGGACAACCAGCAGCTGCTCTTGTAGCCTCTGTAGGGTCACAAACCAATGTGTCTTGTAATGCAGGAGCGAATGGATCGGCTACTGTAAGTGTTACCGGTGGAACACCTGGATATACTTACTCTTGGTCACCAACAGGAGGAGCAGCAGCTACTGCAACAGGCCTTAGCGCAGGAACTTATACTGTGACGGTAACGGATGCTAATTCGTGTACCACAACACAAAGTTTTACACTAACAGAGCCAAGTGCTCTTATCGCAACACCTGTTGCCCAAACTAATATAGCTTGTAATGCAGCCGCAACAGGCTCAGCCACAGTTAGTGCGTCCGGAGGAACCGGTACTTATACTTACTCTTGGTCTCCTTCAGGGGGAACTGCTGCTACTGCAACAGGTCTAACTGCCGGAACTTATACTGTAACAATAACAGATGCGAACGCATGTACCGCAACACAAAGTTTTACAATTACAGAACCAAGTGCACTTGTTGCCTCAGCAGGAGCACAAACTAATATAGCTTGTAATGCCGGAGCTACAGGTTCAGCAACGGTAAGCGTTACTGGCGGAACACCAGGGTACACCTACTCTTGGTCTCCTTCTGGTGGAACTGCTGCTACAGCGTCAGGTCTAACCGCAGGAACTTATACCGTAACGGTAACAGATGCTAATTCATGTAGTACAACTCAAAGTTTTACGCTAACAGAACCAACAGCCCTTGTGGCCTCAGCGGGTTCTCAAACGGATGTTTCTTGTAATTCAGGAACTAACGGATCAGCAACTGTAAGTGTTACAGGCGGAACACCTGGATACACCTACTCATGGGCACCTTCTGGTGGAACTGCTGCTACGGCAACAGGTCTTACAGCTGGAACTTATACCGTAACAGTAACAGATGCTAACGCTTGTACAACAACTCAAAGCTTTACCATCACAGAACCGACAGCACTTGTTGCTTCAGCAGGAGCACAAACCAATGTGTCTTGTAATGCAGGAGCTAATGGTTCAGCAACTGTAAGTGTTATTGGCGGAACACCGGGGTACACTTATTCATGGTCTCCGACAGGAGGAGCTGCTGCTACTGCAACAGGTCTTACAGCTGGAACTTATACCGTAACGGTAACAGATGCTAATTCATGTAGTACAACACAGAGCTTTACGATTACAGAGCCAAGTGCTCTTATCGCATCACCTGTTGCACAAACCAACATAGCTTGTAATGCAGGAGCTACAGGTTCAGCTACTGTAAGTGCAACAGGAGGAACCGGTACTTATACTTACTCTTGGTCTCCTTCCGGTGGAACTGCTGCTACAGCGTCAGGTCTAACCGCAGGAACTTATACCGTAACGGTAACAGATGCTAATTCATGTAGTACAACTCAAAGTTTTACGCTAACAGAACCAACAGCCCTTGTGGCCTCAGCGGGTTCTCAAACCAATGTATCTTGCAATTCAGGAGCTAATGGAGCTGCTACTGTAAGCGTTACAGGCGGAACACCGGGGTACACCTACTCATGGTCCCCTTCTGGTGGAACTGCTCCTACAGCAACAGCTCTAAGCGCAGGAACCTATACCGTAACCGTAACAGATGCTAACGGATGCTCTACAACACAAAGCTTCACCATCACAGAACCGGCAGCCCTTATTGCTTCTGCAGGATCACAAACCAATGTGTCTTGTAATGCAGGAGCCAACGGTTCTGCAACGGTAAGTGTTACTGGCGGAACACCAGGATATACCTATTCTTGGGCTCCAACTGGCGGAGCTGCTGCTACTGCAACAGGCCTAGGTGCAGGAATTTATACTGTAACTGTAACAGATGCTAACGCTTGTACAACAACTCAAAGTTTTACGATCACTGAACCGACAACACTTGTTGCTTCAGCGGGATCCCAAACTAATGTAGCATGTAATGCAGGAGCTACAGGTTCTGCAACTGTAAGCGTTACAGGCGGAACACCGGGTTACACCTACTCATGGTCGCCTTCTGGTGGAACTGCTGATACGGCTTCAGGCCTTACAGCTGGAACTTATACTGTAACAGTAACAGACGCAAACGGATGTAGTGCAACACAAAGTTTTACAATTACAGAACCAAGTGCGCTTATAGCATCCCCTGTATCGCAAACCAACATAGCTTGTAACGCAGCCGCTACAGGTTCAGCTACAGTAAGTGCTACAGGAGGAACCGGTACCTATACTTACTCATGGTCTCCTTCTGGCGGAACTGCTGCTACTGCAACAGGTCTAACGGCTGGAACTTATACCGTAACGATAACAGATGCTAATTCATGTACAGCAACACAAAGTTTTACAATTACAGAACCAACAGCTCTTGTTGCTTCTGCAGGAGCACAAACCAATGTTTCTTGTAATTTAGGAGCTAATGGATCGGCTACTGTAAGCGTTACTGGCGGAACACCAGGATATACCTACTCATGGGCACCATCCGGTGGAACTGCTGCTACAGCAATAGGCCTGAGCGCAGGAACTTATACTGCAACAGTAACAGATGCTAATGGATGTTCTACAACTCAAAGCTTCACCATCACAGAACCGGCAAATCTTGTTGCCTCTGCAGGAGCTCAAACCAATGTATCTTGTAATTCAGGAGCTAACGGATCTGCAACTGTAAGTGTTACAGGCGGAACACCGGGTTACACCTATTCTTGGGCACCAACGGGCGGAGCTACTGATACAGCTACTGGCCTTACTGCAGGAACATATACCGTAACGGTAACAGATGCCAACGGATGTGTAACAACTCAAAGTTTTACAATCACAGAACCGGCAACACTTGTTGCTTCAGCAGCAGCTCAAACCAATGTAGCTTGTAATACGGGAGCTACAGGTTCAGCAACGGTAAGTGTTACAGGCGGAACACCAGGATACACCTACTCATGGTCTCCTTCAGGTGGAACTGCTGATACTGCTTCTGGTCTTACAGCCGGAACTTATACGGTAACAGTAACAGACGCAAACGGATGTAGTGCAACACAAAGTTTCACGATTACAGAACCAACAGCTCTTGTTGCTTCTGCAGGTTCTCAAACTAATACCTCTTGTAATGGAGGAGCTAACGGAACTGCAACGGTAAGTGTAACAGGCGGAACACCAGGATATACCTATTCTTGGGCACCATCTGGCGGAACTACTGCCAATGCAACAGGACTGAGCGCAGGAACTTATACGGTAACAGTAACAGATGCTAATGGATGTACTGCAACACAAAGTTTTACAATTACAGAACCGACAGCTCTTGTTGCTTCAGCAGGATCGCAAACCAATGTATCTTGTAATTCAGGAGCAAATGGATCAGCTACTGTAAGTGTTACAGGTGGAACACCAGGATATACCTATTCTTGGGCACCATCTGGCGGTACTGCCGCTACGGCAACAGGCCTAACAGCAGGAACTTATACGGTGACAGTAACAGATGCTAACACCTGTATGACAACACAAAGCTTTACCATCACAGAACCGGCAACACTTGTTACCTCTGCAGGATCACAAACCAATGTGTCTTGTAATGCAGGAGCCAACGGTTCTGCAACAGTGAGTGTAACTGGCGGAACACCAGGATATACTTACTCATGGTCACCAACTGGCGGAGCTGCTGATACAGCTACAGGTTTAACAGCAGGAACTTATACTGTAACGGTAACAGATGCAAACGGATGTTCTGCAACTCAAAGTTTCACCATTACCGAACCGACAACACTAGTTGCTTCAGCGTGGGCTCAAACCAATGTGGCTTGTAATGGAGGAGCTAATGGATCAGCTACAGTAAATGTTACAGGCGGAACACCAGCCTACACCTACTCATGGTCGCCTTCAGGAGGAACTGCAGCTACAGCTTCAGGTCTTACAGCAGGAACTTATACGGTGACAGTAACAGATGCTAATGGATGTACAGCAACACAAAGTTTTACACTAACAGAACCAACTGCACTTATTGCAAGCGCAGCGGCGCAAACTAATATTCTTTGCAACGGAGGGTCTAATGGCTCAGCAACTGTAAGTGCCACAGGAGGGACAGGTAGCTATACCTACTCTTGGTCTCCTTCCGGTGGAACTGCTGATACCGCTTCTGGTCTGACTGCAGGAACTTACACCGTAACGGTAACAGATGCTAACGGATGTGCAGTAACACAAAACTTCACTATCACAGAACCGTCAATCCTTGTTGCTTCAGCAGGATCGCAAACCAATGTATCTTGTAATGCAGGAACTAATGGTTCAGCTACTGTGAGTGTAACAGGCGGAACACCTGCCTATACTTATTCATGGGCACCAACCGGAGGAACTGCTGATACAGCTTCAGGTCTTGCTGCCGGAATTTATACAGTAACAGTAACAGATGCTAATGGATGCACTGCAACACAAAGCTTTACCATCACGGAACCGGCAATACTTGTTGCTTCAGCAGGAGCACAAACCAATGTATTTTGTAATGCAGGATCTAATGGTTCAGCTACTGTAAGTGTAACGGGTGGAACACCTGCCTATACTTACTCATGGTCTCCTTCAGGTGGAACTGCTGATACAGCTTCTGGTCTAACTGCAGGAACTTATACAGTGACAGTAACCGATGCAAACGGATGTACTGCAACTCAAACTTTTACAATCACAGAACCAACAACACTTGTTGCTTCAGCGGGCGCTCAAACCAATGTTTCTTGTAATGCAGGAGCTAACGGATCAGCTACTGTAAATGTAACAGGCGGTACACCTGGATATACTTACTCATGGTCACCTTCTGGTGGAACTGCTGATACAGCTTCCGGTCTAACCGCAGGAACTTATACCGTGACGGTAACAGATGCAAACGGTTGTACAGCAACTCAAAGTTTTACAATTACTGAACCAAGTGCTCTTATTGCAAGTGCAGCAGCACAAACTAATATTCTTTGCAACGGAGGATCTAATGGTTCAGCTACGGTAAGTGCGACAGGCGGAACAGGCAGCTATACCTACTCTTGGGCACCAACCGGTGGAACAACCGACACGGCTTCAGGCTTAACTGCCGGAACTTACACTGTAACGGTAACAGATGCAAACGGATGTACAGCAACACAAAGCTTTACCATTACGGAACCAACAATACTGGTAGCCTCAGCAGGATCACAAACCAATGTGTCTTGTAATGCAGGAACTAATGGTTCAGCAACAGTAAGCGTAACAGGCGGAACACCTGCCTATACTTACTCATGGGCACCAACTGGTGGAACTGCCGATACGGCTTCAGGTCTTACAGCCGGAACTTATACCGTGACGGTAACAGATGCTAATGGTTGTACAGCAACTCAAAGTTTTACAATTACTGAACCAACAGTACTTGTAGCTTCAGATGGAGGTCAAACCAATGTATCTTGTAATGCAGGAACTAACGGATCAGCTACAGTTAATGTAACCGGAGGAACTGCAGCCTACACTTATTCTTGGGCACCTTCAGGAGGAACTGCTGCTACTGCAACAGGTCTAACAGCCGGAACCTATACAGTGACAGTAACAGACGCAAACGGATGTACTGCAACACAAAGTTTCACCATCACTGAACCAACGGCACTTGTAGCTTCAGATGGAGGTCAAACCAATGTATCTTGTAATGCAGGATCTAATGGTTCTGCGACAGTTAATGTAGTTGGAGGAACTGGAACTTATACTTATTCCTGGGCACCAACCGGCGGAACTGCTGCTACTGCAACAGGTCTAATCGCAGGAACTTATACCGTAACCGTAACAGATGCTAACGGATGTACGGCAACACAAAGCTTTACTATAATTGAACCAACATTACTTGTTGCTTCAGCAGGGGCTCAAACCAATGTATCTTGTAATGCAGGAACTAACGGATCAGCCACTGTAAATGTAACCGGTGGAACTGGTACTTACACCTACGCATGGGCACCAACCGGTGGAACTGCTGCTACAGCTTCAGGCTTAACTGCCGGAACCTATACAGTGACAGTAACAGATGCTAACGGATGTACAGCAACACAAAGCTTTACCATCACGCAACCAACTGCACTTGATGCTACAGTAACCAAAACTGATGTAACTTGTGTTGGATCAGCTGACGGATCAGCTACAGTTGCTACAACTGGAGGAACTAGTCCATACACTTATGCCTGGTCTCCATCTGGTGGAACAGCTGCAACAGCTACCGGATTAACAGCAGGAACTTACACAGTAGTCATTACAGATGCCAATGGATGTACTTTAACGAAAACGGCCACTGTATCAACTAATCCTGATACTACTGCCCCAGTACCTAATGTGACAAACTTACCGGATATCACTAATTATTGTGCGATTACATCAGCTGAAATTGCAATTCCAACAGCAACAGATAACTGTGCAGGAACAATAAATGGTACAACATCAGATCCATTAAATTATCCAACAGTTGGTACATATACAATTACATGGAATTATGATGATGGTCACGGAAATAGTTCATCACAAAACCAAACACTTCATGTACTTGCTTCACCAATAGATGCGGTAACTTTTAGTGATGTTACTTCAACTTTTGACGGAAATCTGCAAACTATTGAAGTAGCAGGTCTTCCGGCAGGAGCAACTGTTGCGTACTCTATAACACCAATAACAGGAAGCCCTAATGGTGCTATCGATGCGGGAGTCTACACGGTTACTGCCGTTGTATCTCCGGCAGCAGGATTAACTAATTGTTCGCCAATTACGCTAACAGCAGATCTTACTATTAATAAAGCTCCACAACAAATTACTTTTGGTGCTATACCGGTTAAAACTCTTGGAGTGAACAATGATTTTACATTAGACGCTACCTCAGACTCAGGTTTGGCGATACGTTATTCTTATACTTATACTACTCCTCTGCCAGCAGCAACTGTTTCTGCAGCAGGTTTAGTAAACATGCTTAGATCTGGTCAAATCGTCATTACTGCTAATCAGGATGGTGACACCAATTATCTGCCAGCAGCAAGTATTTCGCAGACTTTGGTTATAATGAACAACAATGCCGATTTAACAACCTTGACTATTGGTACCACTGTTTATAATAATCCTGCACAAAAGATTACTTATCAAATGACATGTGACGACGGTAACAGTCTTACCATAACAGCTGTAAGTACTTCAAATGCAACTATTAGTCCAGCGGCTACTTTTACAATTCCAGTGCCTAAACCGGGAATTTACACCCAGGTTCTTACGGTAACTTCAGAAGATGGAACTGCCTCTAAAAATTATACTATTGAGGTATCAAAACCGTTCAACTTCTTTGATATTGCCCGTCAGAAATTTAATAACGTTCTACTTGTAAACAACAATCCACAAACAAATGGTGGTTATGAATTTGTTGCTTACCAATGGTTTAAAAACGGTCAATTAATAGGAACTGGTCAATACTATTCAGCGGGAGACGAGATAAACAATACGTTAGATCCTACTGCTGACTATATGGTAAAAATGACCACTAAAGATGGAAAAGTACTGCAAACATGTACTACGAAAATTGTTATACAAAATTCACTTACAGCAAAAGTATACCCAAATCCAATTCAAATCGGAAAAGTGGTAACTGTTGAAGCTGATTATCCGGAAGAGGAATTGCAAAATATGCAAATCAGTTTATACACTGTATCAGGTCAATTGGTAAAAACAGTTAAGTCGTCAACAGTAAAAACAGAAATACAATTACCTCTTGCAACAGAGAGCAACATGTATATTGTCCTTCTTGAAACTGCCAATGTTAGAAAAACATTTAAAGTAATTGTAAATAAATAAAATCTGCCGGTGTCATTTTAAGGATGACACCGGCATAAAATAACTTTAAGATGAAAAAATATATAATAAACTATATAGCATCATTATCGATGATTACAGCACTTTTTGGCTCTGCCTTAAATAGCTTTGGTCAGGATAAAAAACATGAGTTTTCAATTGCTGTAGGTGGTCCCTCCTCTTTTCTGAGTTATCAGGGTGTGAGTCAATTGGTAGAAGGAAACGGATTTAATGCAGGCCTGCGTTATTCGTATTATTTAAGTGAAAATTTAAGTATCGGAATTGGTGCAGAGTACCAATCTTACAATACTGATGCTAAATTTGGATCTCTATATGGACAATATGCTGCTACGGACTCTGAAAAAGAATCTTTTCAATTTAGATTCAGAGCAAACAATTTAAGAGAAGAGCAAAAATTAGGATATATTAATATTCCACTTCATATTCAATTTGAAACTCCCGGTACAACCAAATTGTATCTTGCAGCCGGAGCTAAGGTAGGTTTTGCCATAAACGGAAGTTATCAAACTACCATACAAAATCTAACTACAAGTGGTTATTATCCGCAATACAATGTTGAATTGTTTGATCCTGCCTTTGCCGGATTCGGAACTACAACTAACATTAAAACAGGTAAACAGGATCTTAATGCCGAAGTTTCTTACTCTGCCACTTTTGAAACAGGGGTGAAACAACAAATCGGCGAAAAAAGTGCCATATACCTTGGTGCCTATTTAGATTACGGATTGAATAATGTTTATGATCGAGATCTAAGTAAACATCCGGTTCAATATACACCGGGAACACCAGCTAAACTAGAATACAACAGTATACTAGATTCGCGATTTGCGCATGATGTGAGATTAGTCTCTTATGGACTAAAACTAAGATTTGCAATTCGATAAATCACTACAATTCAGTTAATTATTTTTTTCGAATTCATAGAAGCCAGTAAAGTTCTCTTTACTGGTTTTTTATTATGTCAAAGATTCTCACTTATATTCTAAAACACGTAAACAAGCAGCATCTCAACACTCAGCAACCTCTGAACCTCTGAACCTCTGAACCTTTGAACCTTTGAACCTCTGAACCTTTGAACCTCTGAACCTTTGAACCTCAGAATCTCAGAACCTCAGAACCTTAGAAAAAACTAAACATATCTCAACCGTTCTTCTTCAAGATCCAGATATTTCAATTGACTGCGAACAATTTCCTCGTTCAGCATAGTCTCCTCTTTGTTTCTGTTAATCAACCAAATTCTTTGTTCACTTAATATTTCCAGGTAAACAACCTTACACTCCTCCGCCATAATCATATCAGTGCTCATTTGTATGTTATGCTCCCATTTACGGGCCAATTGCTGCAGTGATTTTTGTTCACGAAGCAACTCGCTATAATTAGCATGCAAATACTCCAACGCTTTTTCAGCCAGTTGTTTGCGAATTAAAGTTACTGTTTCCTCCTCAGTAACTAACTGATCCGGATCGGGCATATTTATTTTCCGAATTAAATACGGTAGTGTTATCCCCTGAAGCAATAGAGTAATGAGAATCACAACGAATGTGATAAAAAGAATTAAATTTCGTTGCGGAAACGGGTCCCCATTTTCAAGATGCAATGGAATCGACAGAGCGGCAGCAAGCGAGACCACACCACGCATACCCGACCACCCAATCAATAAAGGGACTTTGTAACCCGGATGCCTGGAATCGGCTACTTTAATAAAATTACGAGCAATAAGTGTGACAATTACGGCACCATATGAAGACAAAATTCTGGCAATTATTAAAACAGCTGTGATCAAAACACCGTAACCAATAGCAGACGCGATATCAACCCCTTCCAGTCCTTCTGTAATCTCCGGTAAATCCAGTCCGATTAGTAGAAATACTACCCCGTTTAATACAAAACACAAACTTTCCCAAACATTTAAACCTCTTATACGGGAACTGCTACTCAGGAAATGATGTCTGTAATACGACAAAAATAAACCACCACTTACAACTGCTAATACCCCCGAACTATGTACTTCTTCGGCTGCCATGTACATAATATAAGGAGCAATAAGAGTTAAAACAATATCGATATTTGAATCTGTCGGTAAATACTTGTGGGCTTTCATGAAAATTAATGCAATAACTAAACCAATACCAACGCCTCCAATCAACATCCATCCAAAACTCACTGCTGCTTTGTACCAGATAAACTGCCCGGTTGTAACGGCAATCATAGCAAAACGGAAAATAATCAGGGAAGAAGCATCATTCAGTAAACTTTCGCCTTCTAAAATAGACGATAGTCTTTTGGGAACTTTTACAAATTTTAAAATAGCACCTGCACTTACCGCATCCGGAGGCGAAATGATTCCACCCAATAAAAAACCTAAAGCCAATGAAAATCCCGGAATAAAATAGTTCGCTACAAAAGCAACCGACATGGCAGTCAGAAATACCACTACAAAAGCAAAACTGCCAATGATACGTCTCCATCTCCAAAGTTCTTTCCATGAAATTGTCCAAGAAGCTTCATACAATAAAGGAGGTAAAAATATAATAAACAGAAACTCGGGTTCTATATGCAGAATTGGCACTCCGGGAATAAAGCTAATCCCCAGCCCTGCCAAGACCAATAATACGGGGTATGCTACTTTTATCTTGTTGGCCAACATTATTAAAAGTAAAATGACCACAATTAAGCTTAAATAAAATGGAAAGTTTTCAATCATTTGGTAACTTATTTAATTGATACGTAAAGATATAAAATTGAAAAATCTGCGATTCAATTTAAAAAAAAAGAGATATCATTTTTCCGTTTACAAAAAAAGACACCTCATCCTTTATAAAAACATAAAGCTAAACAAAGCCTGAATATCAGATTTAAAAACTTCTTTTCACAAAACTCTATTTCTTCTATTTTTATCTGTTAAAATTTAATCAATCCCAAAGTTTAAAACTTACTCACAGCATCAACAAAATAAGGAGAATCATTCCATCGTATTTTTTTATAGTTAAAATTAGCTTTAAGCGAATCCGGAAGACAACTCCAGATCGCTTCGTTCATCTTTTCTAAGAGTAATTTTTTAGAAAAAGTGTCCGATACTACAAAACTGATTTCACGAACCGGCTTTGGATCTTTAAACGGTTTAAAAAGTGTGCTTTCTCTCTCATTTAAAATAGAAAGTTGCGGAATTATGGCAAACCCCAATTCGGCCCGAACAAGATTTTTCAGCGTTTCAATAGAACTTATATCATAACTAAATTGCTCCTTAATTTTTCCCGGTGTTTTCAAACCACAGATATCCAATAATTGCGCGTTGTAACAATACTCATTCTGAAGCAACAGCAAAAAAGGCTTGTCTCCAGGTTGAATTTCGTAAAAATCCTCATTGGCCATCGGATGTTCTTTATTCAAATAGGCTACAAAGGGTTCCTTGAAAATTGCATGTTCAATTAGATTTTTATTTCCGGTAGGAGTCGACATAATGGCAACATCAAGAGCTCCGGTCTCTACATCGTGCATCAATTGTCCTGTATTGGCTTCCTTAATAATGAAATGAACTTTTGGTGTAATCTCTTTCATCGTCTTAATAAACAATGGAATTAAATAAGGAGATAAAGTAGAAATTACGCCAATTTTTAACTCCCCTTCCAGCATATTTTTTTCGTTTACCACAAAATCACGAATTTCATTTGTCTCGCGCAAAATTTTCCTGGCTCTGCTTATAATCTCTTTTCCAAGCTCTGTTGGTGTTAGCGGAACTTTGTTTCGATCGAAAATTTTGATTCCTATTTCTTCTTCGAGATTTTTTAGCTGAATGGTTAATCCGGGTTGCGAAACCATACAAATGTCTGCAGCCCTTGCAAAATGGCGCTCCTCGTCTAAAGCAACTATGTATTTTAACTGTTGAATGGTCATGATTATAAATTTAATTTATAAATGTACAAAATTATCAATTTGATTTATAAAACTACCACTCCTAAATTTGTCCCATCAAATCAGAAGAACGATTTGAAAAACTTAAAAATTTTAAAATAACATAAAAAAGCAAGATCATGAAATTTACAAGAACAGCAAACGCCAATTGGAAAGGTACAGGAATGGAAGGAAACGGAACCATCAGTACACAAAGCACAACTTTAAACAATGCTCAATTATCCTTTAAAACCCGTTTTGCAGAGGGTGTAGGAACAAATCCTGAAGAACTAATTGCAGCTGCACACTCAGGATGTTTTACAATGCAATTAAGCTTTCTACTATCAGAAGCCGGTTTTGTACCGGAAGATTTGAACACAAAAGCAAAAGTAACTTTAGAAGACGGAACCATTACTTTAATTCAACTGGAACTTGAAGGTAAAGTTCCCGGAATCTCAGCAGAGCAATTTCAGGAATTGGCTCAAAAAGCAAAAACAATTTGCCCGGTTTCAAAGCTACTAAATACAGAAATCACCTTATCGACTACGCTAACAATTTAATTCAAAACAGATAAAAATTATTCTCTTAAAATTTATACTATGATAACAACAGTAAAAGAACAAATGAATCGTTATTTCATGTTCACAGTATTATTTTTCTCTTTTCTCTTTTCAACTACAATTGCAACAGGACAAACTACCCTACCGGTAAAAAATATAGTTTTAGTGCATGGCGCTTTCGCAGATGGTTCCGGATGGAGAGCCCTGTATGATGTTTTGAATAAAAAAGGATATCATGTAACTATTGTACAAAACCCGCTGTCTTCTCTTGAAGATGATGTAAATGCAACAAAAGTAGTTTTAGACAAACAAGACGGGCCAACAGTTTTAGTCGGACATTCCTGGGGCGGGTCTGTAATTACAGAAGCAGGGAATCATCCAAATGTGGTGGCTTTAGTATATGTGGCAGCATTTCAACCTGACAATGGAGAAACTACCGTACAATGGCTACAAACGGCTTCAGCTGCTCCGGAAAACGGAATCCTTAGCCCTGATGATAAAGGAATTGTTTATTATGACAAAGCAAAATTCCATGCCGGTTTTGCTGCTGATATCCCAAAAGACCAAGCCGATTTTATGTTTGCCTCGCAAGGTGCTTTTTATGCCAAAGGCTTTGGAACTCCGATTACAAAAGCAGCCTGGAGAGATAAACCGGCATATGGAATTGTAGCTACTGAGGATAAGAGCATCAACCCTGAAATAGAACGTGCCATGTACAAACGTTCTAAAACAAAAATAACCGAAATAAAAGGAAGTCACGTACTCTTTATATCACAACCTAAAGCAGTTGCAGACGTAATTATTAAGGCATCAAATGAGAGTGCTAAAAGATAAATAACACTTCCAAAAGACTAAAAATTAAAGTCGTTTTACTAAAAGTAAGACGGCTTTAGTTTTTTAGAGTTATTTAATATTTCCGAAAAAATCAAGACAATGATTTACAAAAATCATAAACTATTACATTCTGTTTTGTGCTGTCAAAATAATCTTTAATTTTGTAAGATGAATAAGATAGTTGTAAATAAAAAAACTGTTATTGAATCAGTTACCAAAATGGCAGCAGATAAAGCTATCGTCCGTTCCTATCTCAAAGGCAAAGTTTCTTTAGAAATATTAAAAGAAAAAGGAATCACTCTTGCCAAGCCCATATAATTTCTTCTTTAATGAAATAACACAATCATATCATTTTACAACAAAAAATGACATTGATTATCATGTTGCGTTTTTTGTTGATCATACATTTAGCGCTGTTTCTGGCTTCGAAATGAATAATATCTATCAAATAGTCATTGAAAAAAAAGACGATATTTTAGAAAAATTGGATAGTCAAGTTGCTGCGACAATTCAAAAAATAGTTTTATCCTTTTTTGAAAATTCTCAAAATGCAATGATTTATATTTGTGATGATAATGTCAATAAAGGTAAAAAGAGATTTAATGCATTCGAAAGGTGATATAAAGCTGTTGCATTAAATAGTAATATTACAAAAATCGATAATATCATTACTTGCAACACTGATAATCAGAATTGGACTTCATATACATCCTTATTGTATCATAAAAAAAACACCAATAAAGATACAATCATTGAAGTATATTATACTTTACAGGAGATACTGAACGATAAATAAATATTTTATTTTTTCAGTATGACAACAAATATATTTTATTCTTAAATTGGTAAAAAAAATACGCAACATCACTATAATACCATAAACAAAAACATGAAAGTAATTATTACAGGTGCCACAGGGATGGTTGGCGAAGGTGTTTTATTAGAATGCCTTGACAACTACGCTGTCAAAAAAGTATTGATGATAAATCGCAAAGCTTCGGCACTTAAACACCCAAAACTGGAAGAATTAATTGTATTGGATTTTATGCAACTAAGTCGATACACCGAAATCCTACAAGGTTATGACGCCTGTTTTTACTGTGCCGGTGTAAGTTCTGTTGGAATGAATGAAATCAAGTACACTTATGTTACTTACGATACGACTTTGGCATTTGCCAGAACTTTGTCGGAAATAAATCCTAACATGGTTTTCAATTTCGTTACGGGAAGTCATACCGATACTTCAGAAAACGGAAAAGTGATGTGGGCGCGTGTAAAAGGAAAAACAGAGAATGATTTAATGAAATTACCCTTCAGGGGGCAATATAATTTCCGCCCGGGGTTTATGAAACCATTCAAGGAGCAGAAAAATGTAAAAACCATTTTTAAAATGATCATTCCTCTTTTCCCCCTTTTATTCCCTAAAAAATCACTGACTTTGAAAGATGTCGGACAAGCGATGATAAATACCGTAAAAGAAGGTTATTCAAAGCAAATTTTAGAGATTGAGGATATTAAAGTATTGGCAGAGATGTAACATTCTTTGCCAACAAAACTAGCAGAAATTCTATTTTTTTAACTTTTTAATATCTTCTTCGATCTCTTTTAAACTCTGTTCCATTTCGATTGTTTTTTGTTGTTCCCTAAACTTCAAATATTCTTCTGATGATTTATTTAAGGCCATGTCATGCGAAACTTTTCCGGCATGAGTCAACAGTTCTCTTCCATTGAGCTGTAAAATACTATCGAGCTTTTGAGCCCAGTCCTTCATATACATCGGGGTTTGTTGCTGTGCCATTGTTTCGGCAAAAGCCAGATACTGCTCAACCAACAACCCTAATAATCTGATTTCGTCTTCGTTAAGATAGTTTTTAGCAATACATACTTCTGTTTGTGAAATAGTTTTAGCTTCTTTTTTATCATACGCCAACATTCCTAAAAGTGGTAACGTCGCATCAACTCTTCTATAAACTAATTCTGCTGCTGTGTTCTTCGAAATTGCCCAAAGTAGTTTGTTTTGTACGATCTTAAAGAAAGAAATTGTTTTTTCGTCTTTAGGATCGTAGTCGATACTGGTGGTATAAATATCTTTTATTTTTTGATAAAAGAATTTCTCGGAAATACGAATTTCACGAATACGGTTTTGCATTTCGTTAAAATAGTTCATCGACGTTCCTGACTTAAACCGATCATCATTTAACGCAAAACCTTTTATTATATATTCTTTTAACCGCTGTGTCGCCCAAATACGAAACTGAGTCCCCTGCAACGATTTGACACGGTAACCTACTGATATTATGACATCAAGATTATATAGTTTTACATTTTTATTCTGCGTCTTTCCTTTAATTGCACCATGTGGAGTGGTATGTCGGAAATCCCGACATACCACTTTTTCATCTAATTCTCCTTCTTTAAATGTATTTTGAATATGCTCGGTAATTGTTGTTCTACCTTTTCCAAACAGCAAAGCCATTTGATCTTGCGTAAGCCAAACCGTATCTTCTTCAAGGCGAACATCAATTTTAATGTTTCCTTCCTGATTTTGATAAATAAGTATTTCTCCTTTATTGCTATTTACTTCTTTCATAAAACCTATTCTTGTATTTAGTAAAGTCATGCTAAAATATACATAAATAGCTTATTTTTTTCGTATCTTTTTATCTTTATAGGTCAATACTTTATAATAGAGATCTCACACTCGAGCAAACCTTAATTTCGTTCCTAACACTACACTCCCATTAATGAGAATCACAATATCATAAAAGGATATGTTTAAAAGTTATACCTTTAAAGAACAGAAATTACAATCCTGAACAGACGACTCTACTTCAGACAACCTTAAAATTAATACCTTTAGATTATGATCGAAATAGGAATAGACAGTTTTGCGTCGGCGATGTACGGCGATAACAATACACTTAGCCCTGTAGAAGCAATGGAGCAGCTACTACAGAGAATTGAATTTGCAGATCAGGTTGGCCTGGATGTATTTGGAATTGGTGAACACCACAAAAAAGAATTTCTGGATTCTGCTACTGCCGTAATCCTAAGTGCGGCTGCTGCACGTACCAAAAAAATTCGTCTGACAAGTGCTGTGAGCGTTCTAAGTGCCGCCGATCCTGTTAGACTCTATCAAAGTTTTGCAACATTGGATTTAATTTCCAAAGGCAGAGCCGAAATTGTCGTAGGTCGTGGCTCCTCTATTGAGGCCTATCCCCTTTTTGGATTTGATCTGAACGATTACGATGCTCTTTTTAAAGAAAAGCTCGAACTTCTGTTGCAAGTCCGCGATACTGAATTTGTGAGTTGGTCGGGGAAATTTCGTCCCGCTTTGCACAATTTACCTGTTTACCCAAGAGCGTTACAAGAGAAATTACCTGTCTGGCTTGGCGTTGGTGGAAGTCCGGAATCTTTTGTTAGAGCCGGAAGTCTCGGGTTACCTTTAATGGTTGCTGTTATTGGAGGCCAAACACACCGATTTCGTCCGTTGATTGATTTATACCGAGAGGCCGGAAAAGCTGCCGGATATCAACCGGCACAATTAAAAGTAGGTTTACATTCGCCAGGTTACGTATCTCAAACTAATGACAGCGCAGTAACAGAATATTATCCGGGTTATGCAGAACTTTGGACTAAATTAGGGAAAGAACGTGGCTGGCCACCGGTTACAAGGGCATCATTTGATTATCTAAGCGATGAAAAAGGAGTTCTGGTTCTTGGAGGTCCGGAGCAAGTCGCAGAGAAAATTTTGCGTCACAGCGAAGCTCTTGGAGGAATTTCGAGATTTACGTTCCAAATGGATAATGCGGGACTTACTCACACACAATTAATGAATGCTATAGAACTAATCGGAACAAAAGTAAAACCCCAGCTTCAATAAGCTGATTTTTTATTTTCTTCGGTCTTTACCACGCTGTTAGTACTTGATCATATTTTTAAAAATTTCAAATTACCTCGTCAAATTACTGTAAATTTGGACTATTAAACTACTCCAATATTTAACTTTTTAAATAGTCCAGATGTTACGTCCTTGGTCGCTTGAAATTCAATTAGACAAAAAATCAGACAAAGCTTTGTATCTGCAAATCGCCGACGCCATTATCCATGCGATTAAATCCGGAAAGTTAACCAAAGGCAATGCACTACCCGGAAGCAGGCAACTTGGTACGTTGTTAAAAGTAAATCGAAATACCGTCATTGAGGCCTTAGATGTATTAATTGCCGAAGGCTGGTTAGTTACAATAGACCGAAAAGGAACTTTTATAGCAGATGTACTACCGGAAATAGTTCCTAAAACAAAAAGCACAAAAAAAACAGATACTCCTGTCAATGAAACACAGGTTCATTTTACTTTTGATGACGGACTCCCTGATAGCCGACTCGCTCCGACCAATGATCTGGCACGTGCTTACCGGGAAATATTCAATCGAAAATCACGCTGGCAGATCATGGGATACAGCAACGAATTTGGTGATATAGAATTCAGAAAAGCAATTGTACAAATGCTGAATTTCAAAAGAGGAATGAATGTCACAATAGACCAGATTTGCATTACCCGCGGAAGTCAAATGGCAATGTATCTGGCTTCTCATTGTTTGCTTGCGAAAGGAGATTATATTATGGTCGAAAATCCGGGGTATAAACCTGCCTGGGAAGCGTTTGAAAATGCAAATGCCGAACTCCTGCCTGTAAAAGTTACTTCAGATGGCCTGGATATCGAACAGGTTGAAGAATATCTGAAAAAATACACTACTATAAAAGCGATCTATGTTACGCCACACCATCAATTTCCTACGACCGTGACGCTTAGTCTGAAAAAAAGATTAAAACTTATTGAATTATCCAATCAATACAACTTTACCATAATTGAAGATGATTATGATAATGAATTCCATTTTGGCCAGCGTCCAATCCTACCGGTTTGTAGTTATGACAATGCTAAAAACTTTGTCTATATCGGTACCTTAAGTAAGATCGTTGCTCCGGCACTCCGTATTGGCTATTTGGTAAGTTCTCCCGAAAACATCCGGAAAGTGGGGAAACACAGAAAAATAATTGATGTACAAGGAGATAACATCATGGAAGAAGCCGTTCTGCAACTTATTAATGACGGAAAAATCAAAAGACACCTCAAAAGAACCAATCTCATTTATAAATCAAAAAGAGATCATTTTGAAAAATTGCTTACAGAACATCTCAAAGATAAAATTACATTTAACAAACCCGAAGGTGGATTGGCCTTTTGGATAGTCCCCAAGTCCGAAATTGATGTACTGGAAGTTTCTGAAAAATTACAACGTAAAGGCATCAAAATGATGAGTCCTGAAAGATTCAGTTTTGGTCCATCGATATTTGGTTTTAGATTGGGATATGCTTCACTTACCGAAAAACAAATGGAAGAAGGGATTATGGCACTTGCTCAGATTTTATAGTATTAAAAAAAAGTTGCCACTAATTGCACGAATTTTCACGAATTGATTTTTTATAAATAAAACCTAAACTAGTTTAATCTGCTATCAATAGAAAAAACAGCCACAGATTTCACTAATTAAAGAGATTTTTTTCTCTACTTCACAGTTACTATTCAACAACCAAACTAAGCACAAGAACAAAACAACTCGTGAAAATTCGTGCAATTAGTGGCAAAACAAAAAAAATGCGGAATTTTAAATTTAGATTTTTATATTTGCAACAGAGTTGCGATAATATTCGTCTTTAAGTCCGTTTCAGAATCGCAACTGTCTACAAATCAAGAATGAGTAAAAAAGTTATTTTAGGTAATCTTTTATTGTCTTTTACTGTATTGTTCGCAATGCTGTTTCAGACCCTGCATTCTTATGAACATGTTTACAGGCAATTGACCGAAAAACATTGTGATCATAAATATACCGCCAATCAAAAACAAATAACACACAGCCATACTGTAGAGAACAACTGTTCTATTTGTCATTTTGCATTCAGTACGTTTATTCCGAATGCTTTTCAAACTATATCTTTCGGCAAAACAAACGTTGAAACTACATTACTTTTCTTTTATAACAAAGCTGCTTCAACCTTTTTTAAAGGAAGTCTTTTTGCCCTCAGAGCCCCTCCGGTTTTGGTTTAATTTACTGCATACTTGTTTGAATTCTGAAAACTTTCTTTTCCCTTATTTTTTTAAATTAGGAAAAAGATACTACTTATGTGCTTAACCCGTTGGGCGTAATTCGTGAAAATTATACTCAATAGGCTATTCTTCTATTTTTACCGTCAAGTTCAAATAAACTACAAAAAAACATTCTTTTTGAACTTAAAATAGCCCCCAAACAATCGAATATGTAGTAAACCAATTCCTTGTTTACAACTCCAATACAATAGAAATCTGGCTTGTTACTCTTTTTGACTGCAAAGATTTCTATAACTACAATATTAAAATCAAATAAATCCAAACTCATACAATTATGCTCACAGCTGAAAATCTAACCAAAAAATATGGCGATATGATCGCTTTAAATGCCTTAAATCTAACCATTAAAAAAGGAGAGATCTTTGCTCTTTTGGGGCAAAATGGCGCAGGAAAAACAACTACTATTAATCTGTTTCTGGGTTTTATACAACCCACAGGAGGAACTTTAAAAATAAACGATATTTCTGTTACAGAACATGCTCAGGAAACCAAAAAGCATGTGGCCTATATTCCCGAAACTGTAATGTTATACCCCAATCTTACGGGGATTGAAAACCTGAAATTCTTTTCGTCTTTGGCTGGATTCAATTATTCTACCGGAGAATTAACTTATTTCCTGACCAAAGCCGGCTTGCAAATTACAGCACACAGTCAAAATCTTGGGAAATATTCGAAAGGAATGCGACAAAAAGTAGGGATTGCAATTGCGATTGCTAAAAATGCCAAAGTGTTACTGTTAGATGAACCTACTAGCGGACTTGATCCTAAAGCTTCCAATGAATTTTCACAAATTCTAAAAGAACTCTCGGCAGACGGAACGGCAATACTAATGGCGACACACGATATATTCAGAGCCAGAGAAGTGGCAACACATATCGGAATTATGAAACAAGGAAATCTGATGACTATTATCAAAGCCGATACCATTTCGGCCAACGAATTAGAAAACCTGTATTTACAAACGGTATAGCCGAAATAAATTTCAATCATCAAAAAAATGAAACATATACTCTCCCTACTTTTTTTAATAATTGGCCTAAACCATGCGCAGTCCCAAATTATTAAAGGGCAAATTATAGAACATGACACCAAAGAAGTACTTCCAAAAGTCAACATAAAATTACTCCGCTCCGGCAACGAAACCACAACAGATCAGAATGGAAATTTTAGCATCGAAGGCGAAGGAACCCTTGAGATTATTTTTAACGGCTACAAGACACAATATGTTAATTCCAGTTCAGAATTTCTCATTATTGAAATGGAAAGCAACCTTAATGAGTTGCAAACCGTTGAGATCATTGGTCGTTCTACCAAAAAATACAACAGTGATTATTCTTTTGCTGCAACAAAAACAGCTGCATTAAACAAAGATATTCCACAATCTATTGCAACGGTAACCAAAGAATTAATTGCCGATAAAGGTGCTTTTTATCTCGCTGATGCTGTAAAAATGGCCAGTGGAGTAATTCCGGCAAGTTATTACAATCAATATACCATTCGCGGAATCAGTCAGAATGAAGAGGGTCAGATCATCAATGGGATGCGTACACGACAATATTATTTCCTTCAGCCTCTCACGAGCAACATCGAACGTGTTGAAGTTATTAAAGGCCCGTCAAGTGCTACTTTCTCCTCTGCAGATCCTGGTGGAAGTATTAATCTCGTTACCAAAAAACCTTTGGCAACCGATCGAAAAGAAGTCAGTTTAAGTGTTGGAAGTTTCAGTACATTACGTGGAACTTTAGATTTTACAGGCCCTTTAAATGACTCTAAAACACTTTTATATCGTGTAAACGCTGCCTATCAGGAAGCAAAATCCTATCGTGATTTGGTTTCCAACAAATCCTTTTTGATTTCTCCTTCGTTCAGTTACATTCCCAATGAAAAAACGGCTATTAATACAGAGTTAATTGTAAGTGACATGACCGGAACTCTGGACAGAGGTCAGCCAATATTTGGAGCAGTTGCTGGTGTTACTAATTTAAAGCAAACTCCAATCAGCCTAAATTTGGGAGCTTCCGGTGATTACTTTAAATCGAAGGAAATGATTTTAACGACAAACTTTGTACATAAATTCAATTCAAAAATTGCTTTTAATGCCACCTACATGAAGCAAACCTGGACTGAAGATCTTCAGGAACACCGAACTACAAATGCCTTTGCGGTTGATATCAACAATCAGCCTGTAAAAAGTCTTGCTATGATGCAGTTTGTACAACGTCAGCAATACTGGGACATTGATAATCTAAGTGCTTTTTTAAATTTTGATTATAAAACCGGAAAACTAAATCATAAATTATTAGTTGGCTATGATTTAAGCAGTTGGAATAAAAACAAAGGTGGCGGACAAAATGCCGCGAGAGGTTATCTATTAAAAGACGGAACGGTAGCCAGTTCCTTTGTATTGGCCAATGCATCAAATTACCAAACCACAACCAAAGATGGCGTAATCCTACCAAAACCAAATGTTAACTTCTTTGACTTAAACAATCCTTCGTATGCAATGAGAAGTCCGGAAGATTATATATTAAATGTCCGAACAGCCTTGCCATCGGCTTTGACAACAACCAATGCCATTTACATTCAGGATCATATACAATGGGAAAAATTTACTTTTTTACTCGGTCTTAGAAAGGAATGGTTTGAAGACATTACCAACTACGAAACAAACAACGAACTGACAGTAAAGAAATCGGCTTTGTTACCACGTATTGGGGTAACTTACGCTATTAATCATGCGGTAAATATTTATACCACTTATTTAGAAGGTTATCAGCCACAATCAAATACTACCTCTTTAATGCCTCAGACCGGATCTTTAGCCGGTGGCAGTTTATTTGATCCGTTGGAAAGTAATTTGAAAGAATTTGGCCTTAAAGCAACTTTCTTTAACAATCGTATGAATTTTAATGCTGCCATTTATGAAATCAATCAGCATAACATTTTAATGAATGCCAATGATCCTGCAAATCCTGATTTACTGGTAACCAGAGGGGCTGAACGCAGTCGTGGTTTTGAGTGCGATCTGGCAGGCTATATTACTCCCGACTGGCAGATTAATGTTTCCTATAGCTATATCGATGCTAAAATTACCAATGACCACAACACCTCCTTAATTGGTGCCAGAAAACAAAATACACCAAAAAACAGTGCCAACTTATGGACGCGTTACAACTTTGCTGCGGATTCGGCTCTGAAGGATCTGGGAATCGGTTTCGGAATGCAATATCAAAGCAGTAAAATACCTTGGTTTACCAGAGATTTCACGCTTCCAGATTTTACTCTTTTTGATGCTGCTCTGTATTACAAGCCCAACAAAACCAATATGCAAATTGCTTTAAATGCCGGCAATTTGTTGAATAAAACCTACTGGTTAGGTGCTCAGAACTATTTGCGTTTGTTTCCCGGAGCTCCAAGAAATTTCAGTCTTACCGTAACCTATAAATTTTAGTCTGTATGAAAGCACTACACATAGAAATTCTAATAGCCAGACATTTAAGGAATTCCCTTTTTAAAAACAAGGCACTATATATAATTACCTTTTATATTGGCATTTTGTTAGTATATGCTGCTTTTTCGGGTTGGCAAAATTATAGCAGCCAAAATGAAACGAGCGAAAAATACCAACATGAATCAAGGGAAGACTGGTTAAAGAATCCGGATAAAAATCCACACAGAATGGCGCATTACGGGAATTTTGCTTTCAGAAAAAGCAGTTCGCTAAGTGTTTTTGAATTTGGAATGGAACCCTTTTTCGGAAATGCTATATTCCTTGAAGCACACAAACAGAACACCGCCAACTTTTCTGAAGCCGGATTTTCAAACAGCATGCTGCGTTTTGGAGAAATCAGCATTGCAATGGTTTTACAGGTATTATTGCCTTTATTAATCTTTTTTATCGGATTTAATTCGGTCGCAGCCGAAAGAGAGAACGGAACTTTAAAATTGCTTTTAAGTCAAGGCATCAACTGGAAACAATTGTTAATTGGAAAAGTATTAGGGATCGTCTCTGTAATTATGCTCCTTTTTATTCCGACAATATTGATTCTGGTTTTACTTTGGTTATTCCTTCAAAACTTCAGCATTTCTTTTGATGAAACATTAAAAATGCTTTTATTCATTATATTCCATTTTATCTATTTGACCTTTTTCTGCGCTATTGCCGTTTTGGTCTCCGCTGCAAGTAAAACTTCAAAAAAAGCATTGATTAGCCTTATCGGAATCTGGTTGGTATTTACAATCATTCTGCCCAGAACCACTCAGGCAATCGGGGCTTATTTGTATGAAGCTCCATCTAAAATTCAATTCAATAGCGATATCGAGCAAGATATTCTCAAACAAGGAGACAGTCATAACCCGAATGATTTGCATTACAAAGCAATAAAAGATTCACTGCTTAGTGTCTACAAAGTTGATTCTGTCCAGAAACTGCCTTTCAATTATTCCGGTTTTATTATGACTGAAGGTGAAAAAATCAGTTCGAAAATTTACAACCAACATTTGGAATCCTTACTGAAAATTTATGAAAAACAGAATCGTTTCTCAAAAGCCGTTTCCTTTTTTAATCCCTATATCGCAATGAAAAATTTGTCTATGGGATTGTCTAATACCGATTACGATTCTTATATCGATTTTCAGAAACAGGCAGAAGACTATCGTTACTTAATGGCGCAAAAAATGAATGCTTTACAAATTAAGTACATCAGTAATAAAAAACCCGGAGCAACAGACAAACCGCTTAGTATCAGCAAAAAACATTGGGCAGATCTGGACGAATTTCATTATGAACCAAAAGGCATCAGTGATGTTTTAAAAAGCGAAATCATTTCCATTATCTCTATCATTCTGTGGATTAGCCTGCTGTTTATTCTCATCCGTGTGGCGTCAAAAAACCTTAAAACCATTTAATTATGTTAGTACTGCTATTTAAAAATTTCATTCGATCTAAGGGAACTAAAATAGGTCTGCTTTTCTTGCTGCTCACGGGATTTATAAGTCTTATAATCGGACAGCAATTTCAGAATAAACAACAGCATTCTATAACAGAAGCAGCACTTTATCAGAAAGAACATATTGCCAGAAATGCTGCTTATCATAAAGACGAAATTGGTCTCCTACTCTATTATATTAAGTTTTCGCTCGTCAATAAAACCTTCCCGATTAGTAGTCTGGCGATTGGACAGCGCGATGTAAATCCGTCTATTCAGAGTGTTACCATTCGTGGTTTGGAAGCACAAAAATATGATGCAGAGCTCAATAATCCTGCTAATTTATTATCAGGAAACATTGATTTTAGTTTTGTATTGGTTTATCTTTTCCCTCTATTGATTATCACCTTTTCATACAATCTGATTTCCGAAGAAAAAGAAAGCGGCACCTGGAAAATTGTAGCAACGCAAAGTCAGAACACTTTTTTATACATAGTAAAACTATTCCAAATCAGAATTTTAAGTTTGTTGGCACTTCTGACAATTATACTTTTTATAGCTGTTTTGCTTCTCAAAATTCCGATCGACAAATCCTTTTTAGTTTTTTATGGTCTTAGTATTTTATATGTTTTATTTTGGTTTTCGGTTTGTTTTTATGTGGTTTCACTTCAAAAAAATTCGAACTTTAATGCCGTTATTTTACTAACGATCTGGTTGTTTCTTATTATTATTTTACCGGCTATAATCAATACTTATATTGTCAATAAATATCCAGTACCTGAGGCTCTGGAACTAACCGTAAAACAAAGAAATGCTTATCACGAAAAATGGGATATGGATAAAAAAATAACGTTGGATAAATTCTATACGCATTATCCCCAATTTAAAAATTATCCTTTACCTGATTCCGAATTTAACTGGCTTTGGTACTATGCCATGCAACAGGCGGGTGATGATGATTCGGCTCAACAATCTAAGGAACTGGTAACAAAATTGGAACAGCGAAATAAGGCCAGCCAATCGATAGCTTTTTTCATCCCGACATTGCATACCCAAATTCAATTGAATGAAATCGCAAAATCAGATTTAGGGAATCAACTTTTGTTTTTAAAGGAAACCAAGCAATTTCATGAAAAGCTTCGTTTGCATTTTTATCCAAAAATATTTACCAACGCTCCGGTAAATCAGCAAAAATGGGATCAGTTTAAAGTGGAAACTTTTAGCGACACAACAGAAATAAAACTCTCAAAAGCCTTTCTGCCTTTATTGTTTTTCAATTTAGTATTGCTGTTTTTGGGATGGATGAATTTTAGAAATAATAAATTACAGACCTTTTAAAAAGGTTTTAAACCATATAAGTGATTTAAGTTCATACTAAGCTCTTGGATCCAATTATTAGATGTGATTTTCTTTGAAAATTATTTGAAAAATGAACAATATCTCTGTTCAGATAATTGGACTCAATGAGCTAGTATGCTACTTAATTCATTTAAAAAAAACTTATAATGACAACGTAATTCTCATAACAATTCGCTATTCTCTCATCGAGGTTTAAGATAGGGAGCTCATCAGAGTATGACAGGTCTTTTTTAAATTTGTTTGAAACGAAAAGAAGTTTTCTTCTTATTTAAAAAACCACGATCATGAAGTTAGAACACATTCAGATTATCACAAATAATAGTACTGCAACTGCTGCATTTTATCAGGATATCTTAGGACTTTCGATTATTGAAAAAAACAATGAATCTGTTACAATTCAGGCAGGGAAATCCATTTTAAGATTCATTGAGGATCCGCAATTTGACTCTATGTATCATTTTGCTTTTAATATCCCGGAAAACAAGCTTGACGAAGCCATAGAATGGTGTAAAAACAGAGTTGATATAGTTCGCATTGAAGATCAAAATGTAATTGCAAATTTTGAAAATTGGAATGCCAATGCGGTTTATTTTTATGACAACAATGGAAATTTACTGGAGTTTATTGCCCGACATGACCTCAACAACAAACAGACAGCAGAATTCAGTTCCAAATCGATTTTGAATATTAGTGAAATTGGGATAGTCACTGACAATCCGTTGCAATTAGGTAATGAATTGCTAACAAAATACGGATTGAATTTCTTTTCTAAAAATTCTAACAGCGAAATTTTTTCTGCCATAGGCGATGATGAAGGTCTACTGATTATGGTAAGGCCAAATCGAAACTGGTACCCCACTCAAACTCCTTCAGAAAGCAATGTTACCGAAGTCACAGTAGAAAACAAAGGAGATACAATTAAGTTGCAATTTTAACTTTAATGCAAAAAAAGCTTAACCGCAAGGAACACGAAGGGTTACGCAAGGGTCGCAAAGTTTGAAAGCTGAAGCTATTTTCGCAACTAGATCGCATTATTTGCATTTGATACGAAAAAAAGAAAAAGCAAATAATTTAAGTTTTTCTTATACTTTATTCGCTTATTTTTGTATAAACTATATTAAAAATACTACATTATGAAAAACTTTAGTTTCCTTACTCTTCTTTTATTGTTTGCCTTTTCTGTTAATGCCCAAGAGGTTAAATTCCCTCCTTTGGATGCCAGCCCAGCTGATATCGCTTATTTCCCAAATAGAGCGGTAAAATTCAAAAAAACCGACGCTACACTGCCGTCGATAAAAGTTGTTTATTCAAGACCTTCTGTTAAAGGTCGCTCCATTTTTGGTGAATTAATTCCTTTTGGTGAAGTATGGCGTGTAGGGGCTAATGAAAATACGGAGATTAAATTTTACAAATCGGCTACCATCAATGGTATTGCTGTTCCTGCAGGTACTTATAGTCTTTTTGCTATTCCGGAAAAAGACAAATGGACCATTATCATCAACAAAGAAATTGATTTATGGGGCGGATATGCTTATGATCAAACTAAAGATTTGGTAAGAATTGTGGTTCCTGTTAAATCAATATCAACTCCGGTAGAGGCCTTATCGATTGCTTTTACCACTCAGGGAGCTATTACGAATCTGGTTATTGGCTGGGATAAAACAACTGTTGAGGTTCCGATTACGATCAAATAAGTTTAAAAAAACTTCTAAAATAAAAAAGAGACACTAATTATTAATTAAGTGTCTCTTTTTTTTATAACTTTCGTTAATTAACTAACAAACAATCTTTTAAAACCAAAAGAATGAAAAAAAACTATTTGCAGCTGTTATTTTTATTGACATTATATTCCAGTTACTCCCAACAAAAATTCAAACATACATACGAACAATTAAAAGAATATGAAGGTATCTATGAATATCTGAATAAAGGCACGCTTAAAATAGCGGCCTCTCCAAAAGATACTGTCTTATATGCCATTATTAACGAAAGCAGATATCAACTAAAAGCAATTGACAAAGATATTTTTCAAAACATCTCAGGCGAAAAAGTGACTTTTTCCAGAAAAGATGGGGCAATTGCAAGTTATACTACAGAAGGGAGCACTTTTAACTTAGTTACAAAAAAAGTCGTTTTTCCTAAAGAAATGTGGTATGCACGACCAAATGCAAAAGACTTTAAATACGTCTACCTGCAACCCAAGCAGGATCCTGATGGAATACCTACCGGAAATCTCGATTATTCCGGATTAGACAAATCGTTGTTAAATGAAATGATGCAAAAAATTGTTGACGGTACCTTTCCAAACGTTCACAGTGTTTTGATTATAAAAGATGGTAAATTAGTATTTGAAGAGTATTTTTATGAATACAACAAAACCAAACTACACGAATTAAGATCGGCTACCAAAAGTTTTGTTTCTGCTCTTACCGGAATTGCAATTGACAAAGGTTTAATCGAAAATAAAGACGTCACTGTGCTTTCCTATTTTCCGGAATATACTTTTAAAAATCTTACGGAAGACAAAAGATTGATTTCGATTAAAAACCTTCTGACCAATCAAAGCGGTTTAGACTGTGATGTAAGTAATCCTAAATCGGAAGGCAACGAAACCATAATGAATTCTTCTCCGGACTGGATTCAATACACCTTAGACTTACCAATGGTTGATGTGCCGGGAGGAAAAGGAATGTATTGTTCCGGAAATCCAATACTATTGGGCAGAATTATCGAGAAAGCAACCAAAATGCCACTACCCGATTTTGCTAAACAAACCCTTTTTAAAGACATTGGTATTAAAAATTTCACCTGGAATTTTAAACCCGATGCATCAAGTGCCGAAACCTTTTGCCAGCTCTATTTAAACTCACGCGATATGGCAAAACTAGGTTTGCTTTACCTCAATAAAGGGGTTTGGAATGGCAAACAGGTCATTTCCTCAGCATGGGTAAAAGAATCCTTAACCAAACAATCTGTTGTTCAGGGCGTAAATTATGGTTTCCTTTGGTGGCTTAAACAATTAGATGTAAACGGTGTACGCTATAATGCCAAAACAGCACAAGGAAACGGTGGTCAGAAGATTTACATTTGGGAAGAACAGAATATGGTCACCATTATTACGGGAGGAAACTATAACTCCCAATCGCCAAGTGACGAAATCATTCAAAAGTATATATTGCCTTCTTTCAATAGAAAATAAAGCAAGAAGCAATTATTTTGTATTCAGGTATAATTTGTACAACTAAGTTTTGTACTTTTATAAATAGCATACTATTAAATGCCTAACTTAAACAAAAATTATATGGGAAAATTTGTAATTACTAAAAGAACCAATGGCGAATTTCAATTCAATTTAAAAGCTGGAAATGGTCAGACTATCTTAGCCAGCGAAGGTTACACCACAAAAGATGCTTGTACAAAAGGAATCGAATCTGTGAAAACAAACTCACAGGACGATAATAGATATGACAGAAAAGAATCGAGCAATGGAAAACCTTATTTCAATCTAAAAGCAAGTAATGGCCAAATTATCGGAGCAAGCGAAATGTATGAGAGCGTAGCCGCGAGAGAAAATGGAATTACTTCAGTAAAAACAAATGCTCCGGATGCTGTAACAGACGATCAGACCGTATAAGTTTTATAAGAAATAACAAACTAAAAGAACGAGGCTTTAGAATCCTCGTTTTTTTTATGTCTTTACATAGCCGAGTGTATTCCAAAAAATAAAAAGGCGATCAATTCTCTAACAGAACCAATCGCTTCTCATAAAATTTAGTACTGTCAATTACCTCCTGTTAATTAGCGCTGGAATGTATCGTGTTTATTAATCAATTATTAAACAAAACACAAATGCTCAATTCTAATATTGACTCCATGAATCCTGCATTTTCAAATAAATAAGATAACTACAAACTTTCGTATCAATCTGGTAAACAAAAAAATTATAGAAGACTATAAAAAAACTCCCATTTTACTTTTACAAAATATACCATCTTCTGCCTCCTACATGTACTAATGAAAATGAATCTCCTGCTTTAAAAGAAATAGCGTTTCCTCTACCTTTAACCAATTCTTTATCATTCAAAAAAGTCGTAGAACTATTATCTGACATGTATATAACACAATCATTCGTCGGGGTCACATTAAAGGTATAAGTTCTCCCAACTTTAGGTTCTGCAAAGGGCAAAAAAACCACAAAACTATCATGCTCATAAGTGTACGATGGACGGACTGCCACTGCAACATCCTTATCTGCCGGCAAAGTTACAGTAGCTAAAGTATTACCCGATATCTCTTTAAATTCTCTTCCAGAAAGGTTCTTTTTTTTATCTAAAGCTTTCAAGTCTGATTGTTGAACAGCTTGATCAGATATAGTCCTGACGGTTGTTTCTGCTGCGGTCAGTTCCGGTGCAATACTGTACCAAACTGTTCCGGTGAATACTTCCGGTTTCTCTTTTGTCGTATTGTAAACCACCAAACCGGTTGCCGGAGAAACAATAGCGTTTCTTTGTTTTGTACTCATTCTGACTGACAAAAGCCCTTTGTTGGCAGACTGCGTTTCCTGAACAGTAGATTTAATAAGAGTTGTGGGCGAATCAACTGTATTTTTTACTATTTGTGCATTGAGTTGTAAACTTGCCAAAAGAACAAATCCTGCTACGTTTACAATACTTTTTCCTTTAATTTTCAATAGTGTCATACTTTTTCCGATTATTTTTATAATACGAAGTACAACAAATTTGCATTATGTGTATGTAGCAAATATATAGCTGTTTTTAATGAATTTATTACCGTTAAATTTCAACAACTAATTTCAGAACAACACACTATAACTGCCCTATAATTTTACCACAATCCGATACTTCTCAAACCGTCAGACAAGAATAGGTTTTAACGTTTCTCAAACTCACCTCGAAGAATACAGAAGTAAATAACAATGTACTGCGCAACAAATCCGAACACAGAAGTGTTCTTCCTAAAAAATAGAGCCTAAAAAATTCAGAGAAAAATTTTCATTTCGATTAGTAGAAGTAGTGCCACCGAAAAAACACCTGCAATAAAAAACCCGACAACTTTTATTAAACTGTCGGGTCTTATTTTTTGAATACAAATATTATTTTTTTGATTCTTCGATAGAAACTTTTCTAAACTCTTTTAAAAGTTTTTCAATTTCTAATGTTGATTTACGTGCTCTTGGTCCAGCAGCTTTAACACCTTTCTCAGTTAGTGCTTCTGCTTCTGCTTTGAATGTGTCGATTTCGGCGTTGATTTTTACTAATAGATCGTTCATGCTTATACTTATTAAATTAAGGCGCAAAAATAAAAGTTTGCTAGATAGATAACGCAAGTTTAATGTTAAAATTATGCCAGTTTTTAACGAAGCGCTTAATATTAAATTAACCCAAAAGATTCATTCTTAAGTATCAATCAATTACATCTAAAATCAGCCGAAATTTTGTTGCTATTTTTTTTTAATTTTCTCTTTTAGACAGTTTATTTTGATCAATTCTTAACATTTAACGCTCATTTCAGGGTCGTCTTTTAAGCGATTATCCTCAATAAATGCATTAACTGCAAGTAGAGTTCTTTTATTACAATGGCAAATCAGGAATCTAATCGGCTTAATCGACCCCGCAGATTAAATAAATTATATATTGATCTCTATCTCTTTATCAATACAAATAAAAAAAAATTGCTCAACCTAATTACAATAATTAAGAGATCAAACTAAAGACCTTAATTCGACTTTTTAGCTTTGGAATTTGTAAGCATTTACAATCTTCTTGCGCTGCCTTCGACTTCGCTCAGGATGACATTCAGCTTTATATAGAATGAGAAAGTCGAAAAAGAAACCCAACAAATCACATTAATCTATTTGATCTGTGGCAAAAAAAGAAGCATCATGTAACAAAAAAATAAACCAGGCATATTATCACATATCCTGGTTTTTAAAATGCCTTATCATTCTTAACTAACAGAATTACGATGCAGAAGAAACAATCCAATCTTTCAAAAAGACATGCAATTGATTTTCTACTACAGCTGAATCCGAAAAAGATTCTTTAACCCCTTGTTTAAAATTTAAAGCCTTTTTTAAGTTAGATCTTAAATCTGCTACTAGCTCCCTTCTCGTTTTTGAACCGTCTAACAGCCCTACACCATTAAATTCTTCAAGAAAAGTTAATCGTTCAAATAATTGTTCGTTAAAAACGCACACTAAAACATTTGTCTCTTTTTTATATCCTTTCAAAAAATTAATTACCTCAAATTTGTTATAAATTACAACTATTAAACCATCAAAATTCTCGTATTCGGTTTTATCTTCCGTCAGAATCAAATTGTCAATAAACTCGAATTCCCGATAGAATTTCCTTTTAAACATCTTCACGAATACTTTTTTAGCATCGCAGACCAAAATAGTTCTCTTTACCATTGATTTCTTTACCTTTCTTTTAGTCAAAAAAATGAATACAATTTTACACGGTTCTAAATTTTAGATCGAAAAAGCATCTTCATTTCAATGTTTCAAACTTTTGTTATCTCGGTTACATTATGTTCTACAAAAGCAATCAAATCATTCCTCTTTTTGTCATTCTTACCTCTATTTGAAATAGTGATAATATGATGATCTGCATCTTTAACATATAAGAAAAAGAAATCTTTAGTTAAAATTGCCTTTTCAATCTGATTCCATTTGTGGGCAAAAGCACCTAACGGAGCTTTGACATAGATGCACGAATTAGTAAAATTGAGCCTATATTTCCCAACAAAATTAGAGCATCGAACCAATTTTCTGATTACAGTAAAAATGACTTTACAGATGGTATTTGCTAATGCATAGTGGAATATAAAAAACGAGACGACCAGCACTAAACTTCTTAACTGCCATTTTATAAAATCATCATCATTTTCTAAATTAAAAAAATCAAAAAAAATGCAACAAGTTAAAGCAATGATAAAAAAAAACGTAACTCTTTCTTTACATAAGCGCTTAAAATACATCTTGTTTAATTTTTGTATTTCATTCACATTCAATTCAAACTCTATTGAAAAATTAGACGTATTCATCTTGCTTGCTATTACTAATTAGTGCTTAATTATCTATTATGATTTAATAATTACATTAAAGCATAATGCAAAATTAGGAGTAAAACCAAGCTTCAAATTGCCTACTTCCGACATATAAATGCCAGATTAAGACTTTCTGCCTTCTAAAAAAAGTCTCCCAAATCAGCAATAACAGTGTTTAAAAATCACTTATAAAACAAAACGCAACACTAATAAACGCTTCAACTCAACTTCCCTCTTTGTCCAAGAACTTTGTATATGTGCTCTAAACGGAGATACAAAATTTAAATAAGCCAGTATTTGAAATTGGCAATTAATTAAAAAGGATAACAATAGCAAAATAAACAAATTTCTATGTTCTGTTGCTGATAATATTCCTATTATACCAAATACCACGTGAAAAAAATTGAACACTCCTACGGTGCTGACCTAAGTTGGGTAAAAGGTTTTACAGCGCAACTTGAAGGAAAAACAGAGGATAATTTTATAAATATCCCTGAAGACATCCAATCCGGAACCCGATATGTTCTCGAATGCGAAGAAGGAATTGTCGCTTATTACATCAATGTGAAATATCACAAAGACCTACACTTTACCCAGAAAAACTCAAAAGATGATTTCGTCGCATTGTATTATGACCTGACTGTTGGTGATGCTAGTTTGACAACCAATAATACGCCCTTCGATATAGGCCGATGGAAATATAATCTGGCCATAATTGACGGTTCTCTCCAAACAGATTATCATGTCAAATCCGGAAGTCACACGTACGCACTTTGCATTTTTATAAAAAAAAGCATCCTTAACACATTTGCTAAAAATAACACCATTTCCAGTACTGAAACACAAAAAATTACAGATCTCAAAAAAAACGCAATCATAAGATTTGACAGAATTAGCAATGAAAGCTACCATCTATTAAATGATTTACGCAAACTAAATGTCGGCGGACCCATTTTTGACTTAAATCTTAAGGCAACAGTGCATATGTTAATCTCCAATTACCTAAAAAAAATTGTTTTAAATAAGTTTATTGTTCAAACCGTTAAAGGCACAGATCTTAAAAAAATAATAAGTATACAAATGTTCTTACTTGAAAATATTGAAAACCATTTTCCAAGCATCTCAATGATGGCGCAAAAAGCAAAAATGTCTGAATCAAAATTCAAAACTTTATTTAAAAAAATAACCGGCCTCACACCAAACTCTTACTTTCAGACTAATAAATTGATTCTGGCAAAAGAACTTCTTGAAGAGAGGCAATTATCAATATCACAAGTTTCAGATAAACTTCATTTTAGTAATAACTCTTATTTTGCTTCGCAATTTAAGGAGCATTTTGGACTTACACCAAAGAATTTTATCCAACAATTATAATTATTAAACAAAGCATTAATGAAAAAAATCACTCCATATTATAACACAAAACCAAAAAGTCAACCATCGTTAGCTCAAGAAATAAATGTTGAAGATACTGATCAAAAGACAATTGTTATAAAAGACACTCTTGGTATGGGACATTCTTATTTTACTCAGGTAGCTACTGGTATCTCTGCCCTACTTATCGATTCTACTTTAACAAAATCAATTGAAATTACCCGGTTGAAATCTGATACTGAATTGTGCATTTTTCACTTCGACTTAAGTGATTCTGCAAATACAATAAAAATAGACGCCGTAGATTACAAAATAGGGGCTGCCGAAAATTCCGGTCTCACCATTATAGACAATCAAATAGAAAGCATTTTTATGCCTGCTATTAATCAACGAACAACGGTTTTACAACTATTTGTCGAAAAGAAAACATTAAATAAACTTCTGCAAACAGTTTCAATTGAAGAATATATCAAGCAAAAAAATGAAGATTCGGCAAACTCTTTTCATTATTTTGATACTATTGACAGCAATAGTATTTTATTACTCAAATCTCTGAAAGACAAAACAATTACTGATCTGTCCTTCGAATCCTTTTTTAAAGGTATTTCACTAAAACTTTTGGGCAATTTTCTAAATCGCTGCCAAAATTCATCAGCAGTACAAAACGAAACTACTAAGATTGAACTCGAAGCAGTTACAAAGACAAAAAACTATTTCTTAAACAATCTGAACAATTCGTTCCCTACTGTAGATGTTTTATCAAAAATGGCCGGTATGTCTCCTTCCAAATATAAAATACTATTCAAAAAACAATTTAACAGCTCCCCGAAAAATCTTTTTCTAAACAACAAAATGATCTTAGCCAATGAGCTTCTGCAAAGTGGAAATTACACCACATTAACAGAAATTGCATATGAACTAAACTATACAAGACTCAACCATTTTCGATCGAAATATTATACATTCTTTCAAAGAAAGCCAGCAGAAGATTTTATAAAAAAGAGCAGTCAGACAAGTAACAGAAGATATGCCAGTTAAATTCTAAAGCGAGTAAACAAGTTTTTACTGTAATTGCCGGTAATCCGTTTCTAATTACCTCAAAACAAAAAAAAGTCTATAGATTTGATAAAACAACCAAATCTATAGACTATAGAAAAAATAAACCTTCTTGTACTGTTTTGAATTTATACAAAGCTATCCATACTTAAATGAATACGTCAAATTTTCTTTCTTAACTAAATGTTCTTCTCCAAAAAAACAATAACAATCGAAGGGTAAATAAGGTTTCAAAAGGCATTAAACCTAAACATAACACCAACTTCTGTGGTGCAAATTTATGTAGTACTTTTGAGAATATATTACGGTTTCCCACATTTTGACCATTCTTTTTATTTTATTTACATTTCAGAAACCTTAATTCATTGTGGCCTATTAACTTAACATTTATTCTTAAGTAAATAATTTTATCAAATAAATTGATCCCACGTACCAAACTAAAACTGAAAACAGGAACTCCGACTCAAAACACGTTTAAATTTCTTAATCCAGATTAAGTTTAAACCAAAATTTAACTAATACATTTGTACTAGTAAATTAATGGTTATGAAGACACTTGAATTCTTAATACTCGGAAAAAACGAAGCTATTTTACCAATCTTACTCCGACTGGTCAATGCAAATGAAAATTGGAATGCCGTAGCTTTTAATGATGAAAAACTGGCACAAGATTATTTTCTGAATAACAAAATAGACATGGTTTTACTGAGTTCCGGTATCGAAGATCAGGTCGAAAAAGAATTTACTTCTTTCTGCTTAAAAAGCAAGCCCGAAGTAGAAGTCATTGAACATTTTGGTGGAGGAAGCGGACTATTGCAATCTGAAATACTACACCGATTGCATCTCAAAGGAAAAATATAGATTCTTTCATTTTTTCTTTTAAATTTATTCTTCCCAAACCTATTAAAATGATAAAGAAATACTCTATAGTTTTTTATCCTTCGCAAGATGTTATTGATGCTGTAAAAACAATGAAAGACTATTTGAAAGGCAAAATTGATTGGTACAGTAGTTGCAATTCAGTAGCACACATCACTATTTGTGAATTCGCTCTAAATGAATCAGAAATAGATAAGGTCAAACAAAAGCTCTCTAAAATTTGCGATACGTTCACTCCATTTCAAGTCAGTTTGGATCATTTTGGGGCTTTTGAAAACAGTGGTGCTTTCTTTATTGCTCCCAATGAAGATTCTAAGAATGGTCTAAAAACAATTATGAAAAAAACACAGCAAACCTTTAGATCTTTGAAACCTCAAAAAAGCGACGAACCGCATATGTCAATTGGCAGAAAACTAACTCCTGAAAATCTAAAAATAGCATCACAACTTTTCACTACAATTGATCTTGACTTTTTATGCAAAGAAATCGTACTGCGAGAACTTGATTCGGTAAAAAAACAGTTTTTTGTCATTGACTCCTTTGCATTCAACAGTAATCCTCAGGCAGAATATGTTCAGGGGAGTTTGTTTTAAAATGCTAGAATTGTTTAGTTTTTGTTTCAGGTTTCAAGTTTCAGGTTTCGATTCTTTGCGCCTGTGCGTGCGAGTTTAACCGCAAGGTGCGCAAGGATTTTTATTTATTCTGAACGCAAGAGTTCGCAAAGCTATACGCAAGTTTTCCACGCAAAGTCACTAAATCGCAATGTCTTTTGCACGCAGATTTAGCAGATTTGGCTGATCCTCTTCGTCTATAAAAAATCTTATTAAATCTGCTAAATCTACGTGAAACCTACTAGTAGCCCTATAAGAAAACATCCTTATCGCAAAACTTTGCGACCTTTGCGAAGAAAACTTTGCGCACCTTGCGGTTAAACTCAACACAAAGATTGAAACCTGAAACCTGAAACTTGAAACCCCTCCCACTTCCTATAATTTCGTATATTTGAATTTTACAATTCGCTTATGAAAACACTAGAATCATTTTACAGAGATATTACAGAAGGTTCTACTGTAGAACCAAGCTCTTTATTACCAAATGATATTAAAAAAGAAATTGGTCATTTTAATGTGTTTGATATTAAGGAAGTTTTAGAAAGACTTCAGGGAAAGGCCATAATGCCTTATGACCGAAGAGCCTATTACAAAATAAGTCTTATAAAAGGCAAAAACAGAGCCGAATATGCAGACAAAATCATTGAAATTGAGCAATATGCACTCTTGTTTGCCACTCCGAAAATTCCCTACAATTATCTCCCGCAAGATACCGAGCAATCCGGGCAATTTTGTGTGTTTACCGGTGAATTTTTATCCAAAAATAAAAGTGGAATCGATCTTGATGAACTTCCTATTTTCACCACAGATGGATATCCTATTTTTCAACTTTCGCAGGAAGAAGTTACTGAAGTTGAACTGATATTCAATAAAATACAAAAAGAAATCAATTCTGATTATGTTTACAAATATGATCTGATCCGAAATTATGTTGCCGAATTAATTCACTTTGGGCAAAAACTACAGCCTTTGACTGCCTTATATTCTAAGCACAATTCAGGAGCCAGAGTTTCTTCTTTATTTGCCGAATTGTTAGAAAGACAATTCCCCATCGAATCTCCACATCAGCGACTTACACTGAGAACTGCAAAAGATTTTGCCAACAGATTATCTGTTCACGTGAACCATCTTAATAAAGTACTGAAAGAAAACACCGGAAAAACTACAACCGAGTTAATCAGTACTCGTCTGACCAACGAGGCCAAAACACTTTTAAAACAAACGGATTGGAATATCTCTGAAATTGCATATTCATTAGGTTTTGAAGAGCTGGCCCACTTTTCTAATTTCTTCAAAAAACAAACTTCATTTACCCCCCTCGCCTTTCGCGCATAAAACTATGATTTGATTTTTGCAAATATCGGTTTGAAATTTACAATTCACTATTCTCCCTTCACTTCTACCTTTGTCTTCTCTATTTAAAAGATGATTTATCAAGCAACAAAATTACCAACACCGTTTGAGCAATCATCTTCATACAATGTATTCGAATTAAAACAAATATAAAATGGCAACAAACACAAAAATCGCCTTAGTAACAGGTGGAAGCAGAGGCTTAGGAAAAAATATGGCATTGGCTATAGCCAAAAAAGGAATCAACATAATTCTGACTTACAACAGCAAAAAAGATGAAGCAGAAGCAACGGTAAAAGAGATCGAAAACTTAGGCCAAAAAGCCGTAGCCATTCAATTGAATGTATCGAAATCAAACACTTTTGATTCTTTTCTGGCAGAAATACAAACGGCTTTAAAAGACAGCTTTGATACAGACAAATTTGATTTTCTGATAAACAATGCCGGAATCGGGATTCACAAACCTTATATCGATACTACAGAAGCAGATTTTGACGAGTTAAGCAACATACAATTTAAAGGTCCGTTTTTCCTAACTCAAAAAGCACTGAATAACATGAATGATGGTGGTGCCATCGTAAATATTTCTACAGGACTGGCTCGATTTTCATTCCCCGGTTATGCTGCCTATGCTGCAATGAAAGGGGCGATGGAAACTTTAACTAAATATCAGGCCAAAGAATTAGGCGCCAGAAAAATCAAAGTAAACATTGTCGCTCCGGGTGCCATCGAAACCGATTTTGGACATGGAGCCGTAAGAGACAATGAACAATTAAATCAACATATCGCCTCATTAACGGCTTTGGGAAGAGTTGGTTTACCGGACGACATTGGAGGTGTCGTGGCCTTTTTATGTACAGAAGATGCCCGTTGGATCAATGCACAACGTATTGAAGTTTCAGGCGGAATGAACTTATAATTCAGTTTTAAAACAAGAAACCCGACAGCTTGTAAAAACTGTCGGGCTCTTCCTTTTGTAATATAATTGAGTTAGTAAGATTTCTTTTTTTTAATCTTTTTGAATGATCACATCAAAACCTCCGTTTTTATCAAAAACAACATCATAAAATTTCCCCTCTTTTTTGATTCCGACTTCATAAGTTATTTTGTTTTTATAATCCGTAATTATTGCTATTTCTCGAATCGCATTAGCCGGATAATTTGTTTTCAGATAAGTCTGCGCTTTTTGCGGAAGCTCAGTCAACGGAATTTGCTTCTCGAAAGCTTTTAAATTTCCTGAATTATCATAAACGGCCAGCGCTTTTGTCTTTGTTGTAAGATTGAATTTTGCTTCATATCTAATTTCGTCATTGTCATCACCTACATATTCCATTGACCAAAACGGTTTTTTATTGGGATATCCTTTTTCAAAAGCAAATTTGACAACCTCAGGCGGAGTAACCACTTCTTTAACAGGAGTAACCATTTCTTGCGCCATCAAATAACTACTGCATAACAAAACAATGATTAAGAAAATATTTTTCATGACTCCAACTCTTAAATTAAAACACTCCTAAATAACGTAATGAAATTACTACTTTAAAATGAATAACAGATGAATTTTTTATTTTTTTAATCGATCAGACAATTCTCTTTTATAAGTAATTCCGATCGGTAATTTTTCTTTTTTAATACTCACAAAATCTTTCTCGGTACTTTCAATTTTATCTAACGAAACAATATAGGATTTATGAATTCGCATAAAACTTTTCTCCGGAAGACATTTTTCCAGCTCTGTTGTTGTAATAGAGGCTAAATATGTTTTTCTGATTGTATGCAACTTCACATAATTACCAAAACTCTGAGCAAACAGCAGCTGATCTAATTCGATATCAACAAAATAACCGTCTACTTTCACACTAACCGTATTAACAATTGTTTCTTCTTCTATGGCTTTTATACTTTCTGTTGCAAAAAAACGATCAATCGCTTTTAAGAACCTTGGAAAATAAATCGGTTTAAGCAGGTAATCAATTACACCGTAATCATAACTTTCAAGTGCAAATTCAGAATAAGCTGTCGTTAAAATAGTTTTAGGATGCATCGGAAGAATCTTTAGCAACTCCATCCCTGAAATCTCGGGCATGTTGATATCCAAAAACATCAGATCGACTTTGTTTTCCCGAAGATAATTCATGGCTTCAATCCCATTATACCCTTGAAAAACAAGTTCCAATTGCGGATTCTGTTTGATATAATTTGCCAGCACATAATGCGCAGCCGGCTCATCATCAACAATAATACATTTTTTGGACTCTTTCATTACACGAATTTTTTCAGTTGCACTTTCAAATCAACGATATACGTATTTTTATCGTCCTGAATATCCAGTTTATAGTCTTTTCCATAAATCAGATTCAATCGTTCAATTGTATTTTTCAAACCAATTTTAGTCGAAACGACATCCGTTTTCTTCTTAGGAATAGAATTCACAACATGCAGGTGCAGTAAGCCGCTTTCTACCGTAACAATGATCCGTACAAAACATTTTTCGATCGCACAGGTTCCATGTTTAAAAGCATTTTCTATAAAGGCAATCAACAACATTGGCGAGACTTTATAGGCGTTTTCGTTGTCTATTTTACAATCGTAAGTGATTTCACAACGATAGCCTACCCGCTCTTTTTCAAGTTGTACGTAACTGTTTATAAACTCCAGCTCTTCTTCTAAAGAGACACATTGTTTGTTATTACTTTCGAGCTGATACCGCATTAATTGCGAAACTTTCATAATCAAATCCGGCGTTCTTTCAGGAAATTCTAAACTGATGCCGTAAAGTGTATTAAAAGTATTGAATAAAAAGTGTGGATTCAATTGTCCTTTTAACGAATTCAACTGCATTTGATTGAACAATAACGTTTCATCAGTTTGTTTTTTGTGAATCCTGTAAAACTTAAAAACAATTATAGGACTCAAAATGCAAACCAATGTCCCCAATACACTGGCCAACTGATAAACATAACTCCTCTGATGCGAATTTTGATACAGACGACAATTGCTAAATACATCCATCCTCGTCATTTCATATAAAACCAAAGAAAACAAAAACACACCAAATAAGGTCAAAAAGATATACGTTAAAGGTCTTCTGGTTTTGAAAAGTACCGGTAGCAGAAAAAAACGATTGAATTGCGCATGCAAATACAAAACGCAATAGAAAAAAATCCCCATTAAAATAGAAGTCGCGGAGCTAAACAACATCCAGTCATTCTTTAAGGTATAGATGGTAAAGGAAAAAGAGACAACAGCAATCTCCTGCCACCATCTATTATCCAGTATATTATCAAATTTTTTGTTCATTCTCATTATTAAATAGTTTACAAAGTACGAACAAATATTTAATTTATATTTCCATTAAATGACAAATTCAATTGGTCATTTATTAGTGTCTTACATCATTTAAGATGACAAAAATCATCGGGAGTCAAATAATTTTGGTACATCATTTTACACTTTGAGTTATATGTATTTCAAAAAAATTACCTTTCTATTTTTCTTGATTTTTGCCTCAATTGGTTACTCACAAACCTTGTCTTTAAAAGAAGCCCTAAAGACAGGTCTTGAAAACTACGGTTCCATCAAAGCAAAAAACAACTACGCCAGTGCTTCGCGGGAAACACTCAAACAATCCCGTCGCGATTATTTGCCTAATTTAAATTTATCTGCGCAACAAGATTACGGAACAGTCAACGGACAAAACGGACCACTTTATGGTTTTGGAGGTCTTGGAGTTGCTTCCTCGGGATTACCCCTTCCGGAACAAAACTGGAATTCAGCATTTGGTGCCCTTTATCTGGTCAACATGAACTGGGATTTTTTCACTTTCGGAAAAACGCAGGAAAAAATCAATTTATCAAAAATTGATGTTCGGGCCAAAGAAAAAGATCTAAAGCAGGAAAAATTCCAACAGGAAATCAAAATTTCAGCCGCTTACTTAAACTTACTGGCAAGTCAAAGATTATTGATTTCACAACAAAAAAATCTAGCGCGTGCAGAAGTGTTCAAAAAAACGGCTGCAGCCAGAGTTAAAAACGGATTATTAGCCGGTGTAGATTCGACTTTAGCCACTGCTGAAGTTTCTAAGGCTAAAATTGCTTTAAACCTCGCTAAAAACTTCGTTAAAGAACAAAACAACAAATTAGTTGATTTAATGGGGGTTGCATCACAGGACTTTGTTACCGATACACTTTTTGTTAATCAGATTCCGAAAGAACTTGTAAACAACAACATCGCAACAGACAGCCTTCATCCTTTATTACAACTTTATAAAACAAAAATCGATTACAGCAATCAACAGGTCAAATTGTACAAGCGTTTTTATTACCCGACCATGAGTGCTTTTGGTATTCTGCAAACACGAGCTTCAGGATTTGACTCTTCTTATGCAGTGGATCAAACGGCTTTCAACAGAAATTATTGGAATGGTGTAAATCCGGATCGTAGTAATTATTTGATTGGAATTGGAATCACCTGGAATTTAACAACACCTTTCAGATCAAGCAAACAAGTCAGTGCACAGAAATTTGTTTCTCAGGCTCTGCAGGAAGAATACAATCAGGCGGACAGAGAATTGAAATCACAATTGGTCTTTGCCGAAGATAAAATCAAAATTACGCTCGATAATTATGCGGAGGCCCCAATTCAGGTTAAAGCAGCGGCACAGGCTTATTTGCAAAAATCAACTTTATATAAAAACGGACTTACCGATTTAACTGATTTAACACAGACTATTTACACACTAAATCGTGCTGAAATTGATCGCGATATCGTCAACAATAATGTTTGGCAGTCCTTTTTATTGAAAGTAGCCGCAACGGGCAATTTTGACTTATTTATAAACGAATTTTAATTACAGATCCTAATGAATTTAATACGTTTTGCACTCCGCAAACCCATTTCTATACTGGTTATGGTTGCCGGTTTATTTTTCTTCGGAATTGGCGCCATAAAAGACATTAAGGTAGACATTCTTCCTAAAATGAATTTGCCGGTTATCTATATTGCACATCCTTTTGGAGGGTATACTCCGGATCAGATGGAGGCTTACTTTGCGAAAAATTATGTCAATATTTTACCTTTTGCCAACGGCGTAAAATCTGTTGAAACCAAGAATGTTCAGGGGTTGATGATTATGAAGTTGACCTACTACGAAAATACCAATATGGCTCAGGCAGCAGCCGAGTTAAGTGCGTTGTCTAACAGGATTCAGGCAGCATTTCCACCCGGAACCCAGCCTCCCTTTATCATTCGTTTTGATGCTTCTTCTCTGCCGATTGGTCAATTGGTACTGAGCAGTAAAATTAGGTCTAATAATGAATTACAGGATTTAGCCAACGTTTATGTTCGTGCTTCTTTTACTTCGATTCCGGGTTTACTTTCGCCTGCGCCTTTTGGTGGAAGTCCAAGAACAGTGGAAGTAAATGTAGACCCCGATTTATTGCGTTCGCATAATATGACGCCCGACCAGATTGTTGAGGCAATTCGTCTGAACAACCAAACCGCTCCTTCGGGAAATGTTAGAATTGGTGATAAAAACTATATTACGCCAACCAACAACACCATTAGAGAACTTAAGGATTTTGAACAGATTCCGTTGTTCAAAGGTGGCGTTCAGAATTTAAAATTAGGTGATGTGGCCACAGTAAAAGACGGTGCCGATATTACCAACGGTTATGCATTAGTAAATGGAAAACGTTCGGTTTATATCAGTATTGCAAAAGCCGGAGATGCTTCGACCTGGGACGTGGTTCAGAAATTAAAAGCGGAGCTTCCAAAAATTCAAAGCACTTTACCCGAAGATGTAAAATTGTCTTATGAATTTGATCAGTCCGTTTATGTAATCAATTCGGTTAAAAGTTTAATTACGGAAGGAATAATCGGAGCGGTTCTGACCGGATTAATGGTTTTACTTTTCCTTGGTGACCGACGTGCTGCCCTGATTGTAATTTTAACGATTCCAATTTCGATTATTTCGGGTGTTCTGTTCTTAAAATTATTCGGGCAAACCATCAACTTAATGTCTTTAAGCGGATTGGCTTTGGCGATTGGAATTTTGGTGGATGAAAGTACCGTAACGATCGAAAATATCCATCAGCATCTCGATATGGGGAAACCCAAAGCACTTGCCATTTGGGATGCTTGTCAGGAAATTGCATTGCCAAAATTATTGATCTTATTGTGTATTCTTGCCGTATTTGCTCCGGCATTTACTATGGTCGGAATTCCCGGAGCCTTATTCTTGCCATTGGCTTTGGCAATTGGATTCTCGATGGTCTTTTCATTTTTACTTTCTCAGACTTTTGTACCTGTAATGGCGAATTGGTTAATGAAAGGACACACCGCACCTGCACACGACCCAAGCATTACCGATGACGAAGCCGAATTTAACGAATGTGGTCTGACACCTGAATCTGAACAAGATTTGATTTCTCAGAAAAAGGTAATGATCGAAAGAGAGGACACCAACAGAGATGGCAAAATAAGTGCTTTTGAGCGTTTCAGAATTCGATTTATGAAAACATTGGATCGTTTGTTACCACACAAAAAAGCAACCAGTTTAATCTATCTTATCGGAATTACCGTTCTGGCAGTAGTGTTTCTGAATTTTATTGGAAAAGATGTTTTCCCTAAAGTAAACTCAAGCCAGTTTCAGCTCAGAATGCGTGCGGAAGACGGAACCCGTATCGAACGTACTGAAGAAAAAGCAATCCTGATTTTAAAAGAAATCAACAAAATGGTTGGTAAAGAACATGTGGGAATCAGCTCGGTTTATGTGGGGCAGCATCCATCTTTGTTTTCAATCAACCCAATATATCTTTTTACTGCCGGTCCTCATGAAGCTGTTTTTCAGGTGAGTTTAAAAGAGTATCATGTAGATATGGATGATTTTAAAGATGAACTAAGAGCAAGAATCAAAAAAATTCTTCCCGATGTCAAACTGACTTTTGAACCAATTGAGCTTACAGACAAAGTATTGAGCCAGGGTTCTCCTACTCCAATTGAAATTCGAATTGCAGGAAAAGACAAAAAAAGAAATGAAGTTTACGCGAATCAGATTGTTGAAAAACTTCAGAAAATAGCCTATTTCAGAGACGTACAAATCGGACAGCCGATTCACTATCCGGCGATGAATATTGATATCGACAGAACACGTGCAGCAGAATTAGGAGTTGATATGAATGATATTTCGAGATCACTTATTGCTTCTACTTCTTCTTCAAGATACACCGAAAAAAATACCTGGATAGATGAAAAAACAGGTTTATCGGTTGCGGTTCAGGTACAAGTTCCGCTTAGTCAAATGAAAAGCAAAACAGATATCGGAGAAATTCCGGTCTTAAAAAACTCGCTACGTCCTGTGTTAAGTGATGTAGCCAAAATTACACCGGGTGTTGTAAACGGTGAAAATGACAATTTAGGGGCCATGCCATACATTACCGTTACAGCCAACATCTACCAAACCGATTTAGGTACGGCGACAAAAGATGTAGCTGCAACAATAAACGCTTTGGGTGAATTACCGCGCGGATTATTCATTTCACCCATTGGTTTAAGTGCTGTATTGAGCGAAACATTAAGTAGTTTACAAGTTGGGTTATTGGTTGCCATCATGGTAATCTTCTTAATGTTGGCCGCTAATTTTCAGTCATTCAAAGTCTCGCTGGTTATTTTAACTACAGTTCCTGCGGTTGTTTTAGGAGCGTTATTAATGCTTACACTTACAGGCTCTACTTTGAATTTACAATCGTATATGGGAATCATTATGTCGGTCGGTGTTTCAATCGCAAATGCCGTTTTATTGGTTACCAATGCCGAACAATTGCGCAAACGAAATGGTAATGCACTCGAATCTGCCCGTGAAGCTGCAGCTTTGCGTCTTCGTCCAATTATCATGACTTCTGTGGCGATGATTGCGGGAATGTTACCAATGGCAATTGGTCATGGTGAAGGTGGTGATCAGGTTTCGCCTTTAGGAAGAGCCGTTATAGGTGGGTTATTATTCTCCACTTTTGCTGTACTGCTAATCCTGCCTCTGATTTTTGCCTGGGCACAGGAACATACCACAACACAATCCCTTTCATTAGATCCTGAAGACGAAGAAAGCATCCATTATATCTCAACATTAAAACCAAAAAATGAAAAATAAAATTATATCATCGACCGCATTATTTTTTGCTGCACTGTTTTTTCTAAACAGTTGCAACTCAAAAAAAGAAAAAACGGTAACTGCCGAAATTGAACCTAAAACAGCAACTTTTCTTCTAACAAAAGAAAAACTAACAACAGAATTGCGTTTACCGGCCGAACTAACCGGTTTTCAGCAAGTAGACTTATATGCTAAAGTCAGCAGTTTTGTAAAAACACTAAAGGTTGATATTGGATCTGAAGTCAAAAAAGGACAACTTTTAATTGTTTTGGAAGCTCCTGAAATCAGTTCACAATTGGCCGCAGCAGAGTCCCGATTAAAATCAATGGAAGCCATTTATGCCACAAGCAAAAGCACTTACAACCGTTTGTACGAAACAAGCAAAGTTGAAGGTACTATATCTAAAAATGATTTAGAAATGGCAAACGGAAAGAAAAATTCTGATTATGCGCAATACCAGGCGGCAATTGCGGCACACAAAGAAATTTCGATCATGAGAGGTTATCTCGAAATCCGTGCTCCTTTTGACGGAGTTGTAGCCGCCAGAAATGTCAATCTGGGAACGTTTGTAGGTCCGGCAGGAAAAGGTTCTGATTTGCCTTTATTGACGATTCAGCAACAGGATAAATTGCGTTTAGCGGTTTCGATCCCGGAACTGTACACAGGATATTTACACCAAGGCGACGAAATGAGTTTTAATGTAAAATCTTTACCGGATACTTTCAAAGCCAAAATCCAGAGAATGTCCGGAGCATTAGATTTAAAACTACGTTCAGAACGTGTCGAAATGGATGTTCACAATGCCAAAGGAAACTTATTACCCGGAATGGTAGCAGAAGTTTTACTGCCACTTAATGCCAAAGACAGCACCTTCGTAATTCCTAAATCGGCTTTGGTGGGTTCTGCGGAAGGTACATTTGTAATCAAAGTTATCAACCACAAAGCAACCCGAATTAATGTCAAAAAAGGAAGAGAAATAGAGGATAAAATTGAAATATTCGGTGATTTGAATCCAAATGATAAACTGGTAAAAATTGCTAGTGAAGAAACTAAAGAAGGTGATGTTATAAACGAATAACAACCCTCTAACTTTTTAACCGCAAGGTGCGCAAAGGCATACGCAAGGTGCGCAAAGTTTTATTTATTAAAAGCTTTGCGACCTTTGCGAAAAAAACTTTGCGCACTTTGCGGTTAAACATACAAACTAAATCCAAGCCCACAACCTGAAACTTGAAACAAGAAAAACTCTAACAAAAAAACCTTACTTTTATCCTACATAATTCCAAATCGAATTCATCATGCAGGAAATGATAACCCTAAAAACATTTGATCAGGCAACAGATTTAGAGCAGCCAAGACGTGTATTAAAATACATATTGATCTTTTGTACTTCCGGAACAACTACTGTTTCTGTAGATGAGAATGAATTTACACTAAGCGAGAAATCCGTTTTGACCATTACTTCGGGACAAATTCATTATTTCAAAAATATAAACAATGCAACAGGATACATTTTAGAATTCACCTACAATTTCTTTTGCAAAGACGACAACGACATGGAATTGATTTTCCACAATGGTTTGTTTTGCCATTTTGCCATGAATGAAATGATCCGTGTTGAGAATGGTGAAATTATAAGCAACCAATTAGAAGAAATTAAAAAAGAACTGACAATAACTCCTTATCAATATTTAATCTCCGTTCACAGCCGAATCGAATTGATACTAATTGAAATCAATCGCACTAAAATAAACCGAGGCGATGAAATTTACAAACCCGATGCTTTATTTCTACATTTCCTGGAAACGGTTTTAAAAAATTTCGACAAAAATCTTTCCGTTACAGAAATCGCCACTCTAATTGGAACCACGGAATCTAAACTAAACGAACTCTCCAAATTGCACACCAATAAAACGGCGCAAAATGTTATTTTCGGATTGCTTATTTCTGAGGCTAAAAGACTTTTTAACTACGAAAAATTATCGGTAAAAGAAGTCGCTTATGCATTGGGGTTTAATGATCCATTCTATTTTTCTAATTTCTTCAAGAAACACACCAACATCTCTCCAAAGTCCTATAAAGAAAATGTACTAAACTAATAGTACATGCTTTTTCGGGAATTCTCTATTCTTTCGGACGCTTCATTGTTACAACTTTGTATATCAATAATTAGTAACAAAAAAGTATATGAAAAAATATCACGATCACTCTGTTTTCCTTTTGCGGATTGCATTAGCAACGGGTTTTCTATCAGCCGTTTCAAGTCGGTTAGGATTACTTGGCGAATATTCTTCCGGCTGGGAAAATTTTCTACTTTATGCCGAAAAAGTAAATTCTTTTGCTCCCAAAAGCAGTATTCCGACAATAGCATTACTTGCTACATTTAGCGAAACACTTCTAGCCATTCTCTTAGTATTAGGCTACAAAACACGATTTGCTTCTGCCGCAGCATGCCTTCTAACCTTTATGTTCGCACTTGCCATGACGTATTCTTTTGGAATAAAAGAACCATTAGACTATTCGGTGTTTGTATTTTCTATGGCGGCTTTTCTTTTGTCGACGGTAGAAAATTACAAATGGAGTTTAGATGGGATTAGTGAAATGTAAAATGCGAAATACAAAATGTAAAATACTAAAAATTAACAATTTAAAAATCAATAAAAATGGAAAAACAAATCACAAGAACCAGCGAAATCAATTGGAAGCCTCTAGTAGAAGAAGGTATTAATACAAACGGAATTTCGGCAAAAATTTTATGTTTTGATCCGATTGCCAAAAGACCTACGGCATTTCTGTTAAAATTCGAAGCCGGTGCTTCCTATCCCAATCATGTTCACCCTGCCGGAGAAGAAATCTTTGTTCTAGAAGGCGAAATCCGCTCCGGAAAAGACGAATTAAAAAAAGGTGATTATTTGTACATGCCACCCGGAAGTACGCATTCTGTATTTACTAAAACAGGCTGTACTTTGTTGTTTAAAGTTCCGGAGGAGGTTATTATTTTGAAATAGACATTTGAACAAAAAAGCCTCTGCATTTGCAAAGGCTTTTTTATGGAATGTTTATTAGACTATTTTAAAAACAATCTAATTCATAACTTTTAATTAATTCAATTACTCCTTCAACACCATTAATTTTTAAGGTTCTATTTTCTACCTTTTCCAATGTAACCGGGCAATCGTTAATCTCACGAGTAATAACTTTTTTTGAAACAAGTCTGCTTAAGCCCATTGCTTCCATATAAGATGTTTTTCCATTGTTAGGTCTTTGCACCACGAAAAAATTCACTTTTGCATAGCCCGGTTGTATCACTTTAAATAACTTAAGCTTATTTGAATACAGTAATAATCCAAATATGTTGTCTTCAATACTGACAAATTCAACTCGCTTATCAATATTAATGAAACTAAACGACTTAACTTCTGAAGGGAGATATTGTTTTTTTTTGTTTGCGGTATTATAAACTGTTAATTTGTTCTGAAACTCCATAATCATTAGATTTTGGAATGAATAATTACCCTCTATTTTACAATCTTTTATTGTATCATTATTTTTAGTAACAATCTCAACATTAACTTTTTGACCTACCGATTTTAATGATAACAGAAAAATAAAAACTGTGAAACATAAATTTCTCATAAATTTTTGGTTTTTAGATATTTAGTGAGTAACAAATATAAAGTTTAATTTGTAAATATTCCTTTGCAATAACTTAATAGACTCGCAGTATCGAATTTATAAACCAACTTATATTCTTTATCAAGAAATTCTAATCTATTAGCTGAGTTGAGTTCTTTTAGTGTTTCAATACAATCTAAGACATCTTGTTTACATTCGTGAACTGTAGCGCCACCACCGACAATGGCTTTTTCATTTACTGCATATGCCCAAAAACCATCCTCATTTCTTTCGATAATAATTTTAATCGTCTTCATTTCTTTTATTTGTTTTTTGGTTAAAATCCCGTCTCTTATCTTAATTTCTGCCACTTATGAAAAAGATTTTTTACTTATAATGTCGTACTTCAAAATAATAAGCCCTTGCACCTTAGTGTTTCTAACGCCTACGACAGCGCTTGCGGTCGTTTCCAACTCCGCACACGTACTACAAGGGCAAATTTATCTAACATATTGGTAGTCCCTTTTGCAGTAATTCTAATAAAAAAACCTCGATTCTCTCAAAATCGAGGTTTCAAAATTTTAAAATCTAATCTAACAGATTTTACTCTTTATCCAAATAAGGATTTAAGATTTCTGCTAATTCATTCAACCAATAAAAGTTGTTTTCTAAGTTGGTTGATTGCTGTTCCTTCATACCTCCTAGGGCAAGCGTGTAATTTACTTGTCGCAATACTTTAGCCATATCTCGTGGAGCTATTGCATTGTTAAAAAAATCAACTAGCCTAGTTTCGGCTTCTTTTGAAAAGGTGTTTGTACTCATAACGTGAAGATTTAAGAATAAAAGCCCTCATACCTTAGCAGTCTTACGCTTCTTCACGGCGTCAAAGTCCTTTCGGAACTTTACTACATAGTACAAGAGCAAATTTTAATGCGTCCTTAATGTGAAGATTTAAGAACTGCAAAAATATATTTATTTTCTTACGTAATTGATTTTTATCAAACTTTAACTCAATGATTTATTTATCTGTTTACAAATAATTTATAACTGTAAATCCATCTTAACTATCTAGCACTGCAAATCTATCTTTTTACCTTTAAAAAAATTAAAAGTAAAATTTGAAAGAGCGAATATAAGAGTTATTAAGATAATTCTTTCTCCTAGAACTTCAAAAATTTGTTGGATAATATATTTTGGTTTAGAAATATAAATCGACGTTTATATTGAAAGTAGTACTTACTTTTCTAACCTCAAATTTAACCGCAAGGAGCGCAAAGGATTACGCAAGGTGTGCAAAGCTTTATTTAATCAATTCTTTGCGACCTTTGCGAAAAAAACTTTGCGCACCTTGCGGTTAAAAAACTATCGTATCAAACTGATCATCCGCAATTTTGTCATTTCGGCGAAGGAGAAATCGCAACTGTACTTCAACAAAGATTGGCGACATACTGTGTGGAGCTTCTAGTGCGATTTTTCCTTCGTCGAAATGACAATTAAATGGTAATTCTGTAAACATAGGACGTAAAAAGTCCCTAAAATCAAGCCTTTACAAACTCTTTATACCGACATAAGAAAAAACTATTATAGAAAATTGTTTTATTCTAAAAATTCGTCATACATTTGCCTAACAGTGTTAAGTAATTTAATACTCAATCAAAATGGCAAGTAAAGATCGTATTTTAAGACAAAAAGAAGAGACAAGAAGTAACATTCTTGAAGCTGCTTATGACATCGTCAAGGATGAAGGATGGCAAGGTCTTAGTATGCGAAAGATTGCCGACAAGATTGAATATACTGCACCTATTATTTATGAGTACTTTTCTAATAAGGATGCAATTTTACGTGAATTAACGGGTAAAGGTTTTAATAAATTAGCCAATGAACTGGAAGATGCTAAGGCTAAATTTGAAAAACCGGAAGACCAATTAGAAGCCATGTGGATGGCGTATTGGGATTTTGCCTTCACAGATACTGAAATGTATCAGGTTATGTTTGGTGTACAAATGAATTGTTGTTCGCAACAATGTGATGCTGCCAAAGGACCTTATAGATTATTTACTGCCGTAATTGCTGAAGTCATGAAAAACAGCAAACCAACGGAGGAAGTTATTACACAAAAATATTATACTTTTTTTTCTGTTATTCACGGTTTGATCGCAATCAACATCATTAGCAAAAGTGACGTAATGGAAACAATCAACAATCAGATCCTTAAAGATGCGATTGGTGGTATCATAAAATCAATACAATAAAAAAAATTTAATCATTACTTAACGGTGGTAAATGATTTAATAGAGTAATTTTAACTCTTTTTTTGCTCCGTTACTTAACAGTGATAAATAATTTAATACCCATTAAAAAATAGATTTACCAGGCTTTATTACATGGAGTTTTGAGCCCTTTTACTTAACAACGTTAGAAAATTTAATAACCTTAAAAATGAATTCAAATACTATAAATAATTTTTTTAAAAACGGGAATGTCCAACAAATTAAAACCAATATTAAGATGAAAAATGTAATTATAACCAGCTTTATCCTGGCACTCGTACTTAGCAGTTGTGCAGATAAATCGCAGGGTCCGGCTGCCGCTCCTGCTCCACTTTTACCGGTTTTGGCCATAACAAGCGAAAACACTACCACAGATGCTGAATATCCGGCTTCTGTACAAGGAACGGTAGATGTTGAAATCCGTCCACAGGTAAGTGGAAACTTAGACCGCGTTTTAGTAGACGAAGGTGCTTATGTTTCTAAAGGTCAATCTTTATTCAAAATAAACGAACGCCCATTCCGCGAGCAATTAAACAATGCTCTGGCGAATCAACATGCTGCCGAAGCGGCTCTAATCAACGCTCAGTTAGAGGTTGATAAATTAACTCCATTAGTACAAAACAAAGTGGTTTCTGATTACCAATTGAAAACAGCAAAAGCTTCTCAAAAAATTGCAGCTGCCAATATCGAACAGGCAAAGGCAATGGTAGCCTCTGCAAAAATCAATTTAGGATATACAAATGTTACGGCTCCGGTGAGTGGCTACATAGGAAGACTACCTAAAAAACAAGGAAGTTTGGTTTCTGCAACTGATGTTGAAGCTTTGACTACACTTTCAGATGTTCATGAAGTTTTTGTTTACTTCTCTTTGGGAGAAACCGATTTCATCAATTTTAAAGCACAATACGCAGGAAGCACAATTGGAGACAAAATCAAAAAATTACCTCCGGTTTCTTTAATCCTCGCCGATAATAATGCTTACCCACAATCCGGAAAAATCGATATGGTCGACGGTCAGTTTGACAAAACTACCGGTGCAATTACTTTAAGAGCTACTTTTCCAAATGCAAACGGAACTTTACGCTCCGGTAATACAGGAAGAATCCGTTTAGGGTTACAACATAACGATGCAATACTGGTTCCGCAATCGGCTACGATTGAAATGCAGGATAAAGTTTTTGTCTTTACCGTAAACAAACAAAACAAGGTAAACAAAATGCCAATCACAATAATTGGTAAAAACGGTACCAACTATCTGATCAAAGATGGAGTAAAAACCGGTGATCAAATTGTATTGAGCGGTATCGATAAACTTCAGGAAGGTCAGGTAATTCAACCTGAAAAACCATCGACCAAGGTTGCACAATTAACTAACAAAAAATAATTTTTACAAAAATGTTCAAAATATTTATTCAAAGACCCGTACTGGCAACCGTTATCTCCATTTTGTTGGTGATATTAGGAGTACTTGGGCTTGCAAAATTGCCTTTACAACAGTTTCCTGATATTGCGCCACCATCGGTTTTGGTAACGGCGGTTTATCCGGGAGCCAACGCAGAAACGGTTTTGCGTTCTGTGGCACCTTCACTCGAAGAATCTATAAATGGGGTTGAGAATATGACGTACATGAGCTCAACTGCAAGTAACGATGGTACATTGGCCATTACTGTTTTCTTTAAACTGGGAACAGATGCCGATCAGGCTGCTGTAAACGTTCAGAACAGGGTTGCGCAAGCTACAAGTCAATTACCGGCAGAGGTGGTTCAACAAGGTGTAATTACAGCGAAACAACAAAATAGTTTTATCATGGCAATTGGTATGTATACCGAAGATGAGTCAAAATACGACCAGACTTTTGTTGCCAATTATGCTCAAATTAATATTATTCCGGAGATTAAACGTATTCCGGGTGTAGGTTCTGCCAGTATTTTTGGTGGGGTGAAAGATTACTCGATGCGTGTTTGGTTAAATCCGACACAAATGTCAACTTACAACGTGACGCCAAATGAAGTTATGGCAGCCATACAAGACAAAAGTTTGGAAGCTGCTCCGGGTAAATTTGGTGAAAGAAGTAAAGAAGTTTTCGAATACGTAATCAAATACAAAGGAAAACTAACCAAACCCGAAGATTATCAAAACATTGCCATACGTTCTAATGCTGATGGTTCTATACTTCGCTTAAAAGATGTGGCAAGAGTTGAACTTGGCGCTTACTCTTACAACAGTTTAACTCGTTTAAATGGTAAAAAAGGAGTTGTAATTGGAATCATTCAGTTGGCGGGTTCTAACTCTAACGATATTCAGGTAGCGATTAACAAATTAATGGTTAAAGCGGCTAAAGATTTCCCTTCGGGAATAAAACACAATATTTTCTACAGTACAAAAGTATCACTGGATCAATCTATTGAGCAGGTAGAGCACACTTTGATCGAAGCTTTTATATTGGTATTTATTGTGGTATTTATTTTCCTTCAGGATTTTAGATCGACATTAATTCCGGCAATTGCAGTTCCGGTTGCGATTTTGGGAACGTTCTTTTTCATGCAGTTATTCGGATTCTCGATTAACCTTTTAACGCTTTTTGCCTTAATTCTGGCCATTGGTATTGTCGTCGATGATGCAATTGTGGTCGTCGAAGCGGTGCATGCAAAAATGGAACACAAAAAGTTGTCTCCAAAAGTAGCAACACATGAAGCCATGCACGAAATTACCGGTGCTATTATCTCCATTACATTGGTTATGGCTGCCGTATTCTTGCCGGTAGGTTTCATGGAAGGCTCAACAGGAGTTTTCTATCGTCAGTTTGCTTTCACGATGGCTATTGCGATTGTAATTTCGGCGGTAAATGCTTTGACTTTAAGCCCTGCCCTTGCTGCTTTATTCTTAAAAAGTAATCACGGTTCACATGATGAACAAACACCACATGTTAAACAAGGCTTTAAAGAAAAATTCTTTATCGGATTTAACAATAGTTTTAATGCTTTAACCAATCGTTATGTGGGTGGATTGAAATTCTTGATTCGCAACAAATGGGTTAGTTTAGGTGGATTGGCTTTGGTTACTTTTGCTACAATTGTGATGGTAAAAACGACTCCGTCAGGGTTTATTCCAACAGAAGATCAGGGATTTATTGCTATTGCAGTTAACACTCCATCAGGAACTTCTTTAGACGGAACTCAAAAAGTAATGACAGAAGCCGAAAACACTTTGAGAGGCTTAAACTCTTCCCGATTTGTTACCGCAATTTCCGGTTTCAACTTATTAACGAATTCTACGAGTCCGTCATCAGCAGTTGTTTTCGTATTGCTTAAACCTAATGAAGAACGTGGAGAGATCAAAAATATTGACGAAATCATGAATGAAGTCCGCGGAAAACTAGGTGCGATTTCAGGCGGAAGTTTCTTCGTATTTAGTTTCCCAACTGTACCCGGATTTAGTAATGTTGAAGCTTTAGATTTAGTCCTTCAGGATAAAACCGGTGGTAAACTGGATAAGTTTAGTGGAATCTCGCAAACGTTTATCGGAGAATTAATGAAACGCCCCGAAATTGCCGTAGCCTTTACCAGCTTTAAAGCAGATTATCCGCAATTGCAATTGGATATCAATGATGCAAAAGCAGATCAATTGGGTGTAAAAGTAAAAGACATATTGCAAACCATGCAGGCTTATTTTGGTAGCGCACAGGCATCTGATTTTAACCGATTCGGTAAATATTACAGAGTGGTTGTTCAGGCCGATATTGCCGACAGAGCAGATCCGTCAGCCATAGACCGTGTGTTTGTAAAAAACAAAAATGGCGAAATGGTTCCGATAAATACTTTAGTAAAACTAAGTCGTATTTATGGTTCAGAAACCGCTTCAAGATACAACTTGTTTAATTCTATTTCGATTAATGCCATACCAAAACCCGGTTTTAGCTCCGGTGATGCGATTAAAGCAATTGAAGAAGTTGCGGCACAGCAATTACCTGCAGGGTATAGTTATGAATTCTCGGGACAAACCCGTGAGGAGATTTCTTCAGGAGGGCAATCGGCAACGATTTTCTTATTGTGTTTGATATTCATCTATTTCTTACTTGCTGCACAATATGAAAGTTACATTTTGCCATTGGCCGTAATCTTATCTATACCTGCAGGTATATTTGGAGTTTTCGTAGCGATTGGATTAACCGGAATCGAAAATAACATTTATGTACAAGTAGCCCTGGTAATGCTTATCGGATTACTCGCCAAGAATGCGATTCTGATTGTAGAGTTTGCCGCGCAACGACGAAGATCAGGACAAGGATTAATTGCAGCGTCAATTGAAGCAGCCAAATTACGTCTACGACCGATTATTATGACGTCACTGGCTTTCGTAGTCGGATTAATTCCGATGATGAGTGCCAAAGGTCCATCGGCTCAAGGTAACCACTCTATTAGTATTGGTGCGGCCGGAGGAATGGTTTCGGGAGTAATACTTGGGTTATTAATTATCCCGGTTTTATTTATCGTATTCCAACATTTACAAGAAAAAGTTAGCGGAAAACCGGTAGCTGTAACTCACAACGAACATAACTAAAGAATGGAAAATTATATAACGACAGCTCTGATGATCATCATCGGCAGCATTGCCTACATCTCTTATAAAGTGTCAAAAGAACTTGATACCAGAAAAGACAAATGTCCGGAAATTTAATTACGACAAAGTAAAAATGAAAAAGTATATAACCAAAATTGTGCTGATTGCTGTTTTGATCACCACTATACTATCCTGTAAAGTCTCGAAGGATATTGAAACTCCAAAAGATGCATTGCCTGAAAATTTCAGGAGTGCATCGGTTTCAACAGATACTACCAGTATCGCTGATCTGGAGTGGAAAAACTTCTTTACAGAACAAGATGTTATTGAACTAATTGATAGTGCTGTATCCCGAAATAATGACTTGCAAATCGCTACTAAAAATATTGAAATTGCACAGTACCGATTCACACAATCAAAATGGAACAATGTTCCTCAGGCTAATCTGTTTGTGAATGCAAGCATCAATCGCCCGTCAGAAAACAGCTTTATGGGCTTCAATTTAAATCAGGCCTTGGGAAAACAACATGTTGAAGATTATTCAACCGGAGTTTCGCTTGCCTGGGAAGCTGATATCTGGGGAAAAATTAAAAATCAGAAAAAAGGAGCTTATGCTAATTACCTTCAATCTGAAGAAGTAAAGAAAGCATTGCAGACTACTATTGTTGCCAATGTATCAAAAGGATATTACAACCTCCTAATGTTAGATGCGCAACTGGAAATTGCCAAACAAAATGAAAAGCTAAATGACAGCACCACCAAAATCATTAAATTGAAATATGATGCGGGACAAGTGACTTCATTAGCCATTCAACAATCGGAAGCACAAAAATTAAGCGCTGCACAATTGGTTCCATTATTAGAACAAAATATTGCTATTCAGGAAAATGCTTTGAGTGTTTTGACGGGTTCCTTTCCCAACTCGAAAAAAAGAAGCATCATTTTAAGTTCTATTGAAGTAAAAAACAATGCCGCAATCGGAGTTCCGGCTTCATTAGTGCGCAGAAGACCGGATGTAAAAAGTGCTGAGTTAGGTTTAAGACTAGCAAATGCAAATGTTGGAATCACAAAAGCAGACTTATACCCAGCTTTAAAAATTACAGCCCAAGGCGGATTAAACTCGTTTGAAACCAGTAATTGGTTCACTATTCCGGCTTCCTTGTTTGGAACTGCCCTTGGAGGTTTGACACAACCTTTACTAAACAACAAAAAACTAAAAACAGAATATAATATTGCCAAAGTCGAAAGAGAAAAAGCAGTTTTAAATTTCAGACAAACCGTTTTAGTTGCCGTTAGCGAAGTTGCCGATGCCTTAGTGAAAGTAGAAAAATTACAACAACAGGAAACGTTTCTTCAGGATCGTGTGAAAACATTGCAGCAAGCCATTAAAAATTCGAATTTGCTTTTCAAAAACGGAATGGCAGAATACCTTGAAGTGATAACCGCTCAAGCCAATTTATTGCAAAGCGAACTGGAGCTTGCCAACCTAAAAAGAGATCAACTGTCTGCCAATACCGAGTTATACCGTGCATTGGGCGGAGGTTGGAGATAATACCCGTTTTTTAATTATTTATTTGAGTGACGCTGCAGGACTTCGGTTTTGCAGCGTTTTTTTTTGCCACAAATTGTACGAATTTGCACGAATTATTTTTTTATATAGGCAAAAATTAGTTCCTAATTTTTTGCAACACATTACATAAACTTTACAATTTAATATAAAAAGATAAAGCAATAAATAGAAAATACTCTTCCTTAAATTAACTAAAACATTAGTACAAATTCGTGCAATTTGCAGCAAAAAAAACACATCAATACACAAAATAATTAGTGTAAATTCGTGTAATTCGTGTTTAAAAACATTTACTATGAATTTTGATCAAAATAAAGGACTCCAAAGCTTAAAACGCTCTTTTGAAAGTTACGCTCCCATTTCTGAAAAGTCCTGGCAATCCATAGAGAATATCCTTGAATTTCAATTCGTAAAAAAGGGAACAATTCTATTACGAAATGGTCAGGTTTCTAAGGAACTTTATTTTGTCTGTAAAGGTGCTTTACGAACATTTATTACCGACAGGCAAGGAAACACCTATAACAAAAATATTTTTTTGGAAGGTTATTTTGCCGGTTCTAAAGCTTCAGCGCTACAGCAAATCCCTTCCGATTTTTCAATAGAGGCTTTGGAGGATTCTGTTTTAATTAGTATCAATTATAAAAAATACAGAACGCTGATTTTCGAAAATGACGATCTTAAAAATTACTATATTGCTTATCTCGAAAAGAACTGGGTAATCGAAAAAGAAAAAAGAGAAATCTCATTAGTTATGGAGAATGCGACCGAAAGATACCTGCAATTGCTTCATAAACATCCTGATATTTCACAAAGAATCCCGTTACTGCATATCGCCTCACACTTAGGTATTACACCGACACAATTAAGCCGAATTAGAAAGAATCTCGAAAAAGAGCCTTAAATCAACATATGTAAAGGTTTTTGCTTTTTTACTAACTTAACTTTGTAGTACAATCTTCCAAATTACAAAAGCAATGAAAAATAGCAATTTAGTTGAACGCAATATTGATAATCTTACCGGCTTATGGAAAACGGTCTCAACCCCTTCTCTATCCTATCACCAAAAAGATACTTTAGAATATAGCAAAATAGATCATTCGGGTTGGCCAAATAAATTATGGCTCCGTCAGGATATTTCAGAAAATGATGCTCAAAATGCGGTTGCAATACTGCGAGAAAATTCAGGATTAGCCATTCCTTATTTCGACATTTATAATAGCGACTCATACAAAATTCTGGAGTCCAAAGGTTTGATTCTAAAATCGGAACAAGTGGCAATGGCTCTAAAACTGGACCAAAAATTCACACTGGAAAAAAACCTGGGCTTTAAACGAGTTACTACAGAAAAAGATGCTGAAATCTGGGCGGATCTCTATCCAAATGCTTTTGGGTATGTTATTAGCAAAGAAATTCTTATTCAAAATCACACAAGAGTGCATTTTTATTTAGTTTCTCTCGATCAACAACCTATTGGCACCTTAATGTTTTATCTAACCGATCATTATGCAGGTATTCACGGTCTTGGTGTTATTCCGGAAATGAGACGCAAGGGTCTTGCAGAAGAAATCATGAAGTTTGCCCTTAATCTTTCTATAGATTTAAAGGCTGAATATGCTTTATTGCAGGCCTCAGCAATGGGAAAAGATATTTATACCCGATTGGGATTTGAGGACTTGTTTGTTATTAAAAACTACATCGTTGGTTAAATTTCAAATTTTTTAAATTTCAAATTCCAAAACTGGAGTGGGTGATTTTTTACAGGAGCTTTATGGACTCTGCTCCTAAATTTTCACGCAAAGTCGCAAAGCCGCAAAGAAATTCAAGTCCAACACGCAGAAACAAAAAACTTTGCGATTTTGCGACTTTGCGAGCAAAAAAACAGCACAACACAAGTAAACCTTTGCGGTTAAATTCAAACTCGTACAAAACCCAATAACGACATCTGTCGCAAATGCCCCCAAAATAGTCGTAAATGCGTATTTAATAAGAAGAATAAGATTAGTAGATTTGTAACTCATTAATCAATAACCATTTAAACAAATCCTTATGAAATCAACCAAAATTATCTTCTGGACTACTACTATTCTTATCTTTTTATTTGAAGGTGTTATGCCCGCACTAACTTCACAAACTGAACTGGCAAAAGAAGGCATCCGCCATTTGGGTTATCCGGAATACTTTGGAAACGCTTTGGTCGTTTTTAAAATCTTAGGCGTTTTAATCTTAATCATTCCGCAGGTTCCGGCACGTATCAAAGAATGGGCTTATGCCGGTTTTGGCTTCGACTTTATATTTGCTTCCATAAGCCATTTTGCGGTTGATGGAATTGGTTTTCAGGCCTTTTTCCCGCTAATTGTTTTTGCGGTTCTGATACTTTCTTATCTTTCGTATCATAAACTGGATCGATTTAAAAGAATTGCGTTATAAATCATTATTTATGATTGAAGTTTTTAAAACAAATGTTCAGGAAGAAGACCAATCAAAACTTATTGTTGGAAAACTTCTTGAGCATTTTCCAAACAGCCTGATCAGTTTTGATCTGGAAGACTGTGATAAAATTCTGCGCATTCACGGTTCCTCCATTTCAAATACAAAAATTATAGCTCTTTTAAATTCACACGGCTATTGGTGTGAAGCCTTATTGTAAGCAAAAAACGCAATACATTAGTTTTCTAACTCTTAATTTAAAATTTAAAAAATGAAAACAGCACTTCAGGAAAATATCGTTACCACCTTTAAAAAACTGAATACTTCACTTTCTTCCTTTTCTGAAAGTGAATTGAATACCGTTCCTTTTGAAGGTAGCTGGACCGCAGCGCAAGTCATCAGACATCTTATTCTGGGCTGTTCCGGTTATCCCGAAATGTTTGAGGGAGAAACTGAAAAAACAACAAGAAAACCGGATGAGAAAATAAAAGATATAGAAGCTCTTTTCTATAATTTTGAACTAAAGATGCAGGCCGCCGACTTCTTGACTCCTGAGAATATAGAGTATAACAAAAATTCATTAACTTTAGCTCTGTTAAAAATAGAAGAGGAATTATTAAATGTCTCAGAAACGTATGATCTGACCTTAACCTATCAGGATTTTGAACTTCCGGGTTTTGGTAAATTTACCTTTTATGAATGGATTAATTTCGCCCTTATTCATATTACAAGGCATCTTAGACAATTAGATACCATCTCTAAAATAGTGATAAAACAGTAAGTCAACGTATTGGGCGTACTAATTTTTTAACACATAGACACATAGTTTTAAAAACGAAGTAAAGGCGTTTCACTTGTTTAAATCATCATAGCTTGACTATGTGAAATGTGCCTTTTTTGTACTCCTTATAAGCCAAAATATAGGCTTGCATGAGTGAAGTACAATTTTTACGAATTGCGCCCAATAGTATAAAATAATAGCTGTTCAATCTAAATCATCTTTAATATATGAATTCAAAAGTCGGAACTGTTTTTTTATCAGGATTAATTGCCGGAACCTTAGATATTCTTGCTGCAATTATCATTTACGCTCTTATTCTACAAAAAACGACACCCATAAAAATTTTACAATCTATTGCCAGCGGTGTTTTCAAAAAAGAAGCGTATACGGCAGGCCCCCAAATGGCTTGGTATGGACTTGGTTTGCATTTCCTGATTGCATTTCTTTTCGCCTGGTTTTACTTTACTATTTATCCGTACCTACCACTCTTAAAAAGGAGCGTTTTTGCCTCCGGAATATTATACGGTATTTTAGTTTGGATCGTAATGAATCTGGTTGTTTTACCAATCGTATTCCCCGTTTTACCCGCAAAAAGTCTGGACTTCCCTACCTTATTGTCCATCCTAATCCTAATATTCTGTATTGGACTCCCGATTGCATTTGTCACTAAAAAATATTACAGCAAGTAATTATTCGCTAAACCAGCACATTTCACATTTTACATTTTACATTTCACATCTTACATCTTACAATATACATTTTACAATATACACCTCACAATACCCCGAAAGCCTCTCAAGCACTAATAATTGAGAGGCTCTCTTATTTATACGAATCTCTACGATGTAAATTATATAAACTTCCCAAAAAGTTCTGTAATATTTTTCGTCTATTACCAAGCTAACTTTATTATGATCAATAATCTAAAAGTAGTTTTTAGTTAAACGATGCTTTTAAGTTTAGATACAATAACTAAAACAACGTATTTTGATTCTCACTTTAAAAAATACATTCGAAGAGGTAGGAAATGTAACATTGTTTGCGGGCAGGTTTTTTAAGGAAATTTTTATTCCTCCTTATGAACTCAAAGAGCTCAGAAAGCAATGTTATATTATGGGTTATAAATCCTTACCGCTTGTTGTTATTACAGGGTTTATTATGGGTTTGGTGCTTACGCTTCAATCCCGCCCGACCTTGGCAGAATTCGGAGCCCAATCCTGGTTGCCCGGAATGGTAGCACTTTCCTTGATACGCGAAATTGCCCCGGTTATTACAGCTCTAATTTGCGCCGGAAAAATTTCATCGGGTATTGGCGCCGAACTTGGATCGATGAAAGTGACAGAACAGATTGATGCCATGGAGGTTTCAGCTATAAATCCGTATAATTATCTGGTTGTAACACGCATTTTGGCTACGACTTTGATGGTGCCGCTATTGGTCATTTTTGCGGATGCTGTCGGGATTCTTGGCGGCTATATCGGAATCACCATTCACGATGATATCAATTTGAATCGTTTCCTTACCCAAATTTTCGAATCATTGAACTATTCCGATCTCATTCCGGCCACTATCAAAACATTTTTCTTTGGTTTTTTTATTGGAATGATTGGCTGTTACAAGGGCTTTAATGCTGTAAATGGAACCGAAAGCGTGGGGAAAGCCGCAAACTCAGCAGTGGTGACGGCTTCATTGTCCATTTTTATTATAGATATGATTGCTGTACAATTAACTGATTTAATCTTTTAAAAATGATCGAAGCAAAAAAACATAGCAAACCTGAAGCAAAAGAGAAAAATCAAACTCCGATAATCGAGATCAAAAACCTATGCAAAACATTTGGTAAAGATAACGAGGTTCTGAAAGGCGTCAATCTTACCGTAAACAAAGGGGAAGATTTAGTCATTTTAGGCCGTTCCGGTTCCGGTAAATCGGTAACAATAAAATGTATCGTTGGTTTGATTGAACCCGATCAGGGCGAAATAAAAGTATTTGACGAGAACGTTTTGCATCTTAAAAAAAAGGAACTGAACGAAATCAGAGTCCGAATTGGTTTTCTGTTTCAAAGTGGAGCATTGTATGATTCTATGTCGGTTAGAGAAAATCTCGCTTTTACCTTAAAAAAACATAAAAGAGATTTAACCTCTGAAGAAGTGGAAAACGAAGTTATGGAAGCTCTTGATAATGTAGGGCTGAGTGATGCAATAGATAAAATGCCTTCTGAATTATCGGGTGGTATGCAAAAGAGAATTGGTCTGGCCCGTACTCTTATTTTAAAACCTGAAATTATTCTTTACGATGAACCTACAACTGGATTAGACACGATAACTTCAAGAGAAATAAGCGAATTAATACTTGATATCAAGCACAAACGCAAAACAACGTCTATCATCATTACGCACGATATGGCTTGCGCAAAACTCACCGCTGACCGCATTATGGTACTAAAAGAAGGTCTTATACATGCCGAGGGCACTTATAAAGAATTAGAAAAAAGTGAAGATCAATGGGTAAGTTCTTTCTTTAAATAAAACTAAAAAATAGAAATCATGGCAAAGCAATCTGGATATACTTGGAAATTAGGAATGTTTGTAACAATAGGTTTGTTGCTGTTTATACTTGCCATTTATTTTATTGGGAAACAAAAAAACCTGTTTGGCAATACCTTCAGAATAACCTCTGATTTTAAAACCGTAAGCGGTTTACAAGTGGGGAATAATGTTCGTTTTTCGGGAATAAACATTGGTACAATCGAAGAAATCCGATTGATCAATGACTCTTCTGTTGTGGTGGGTATGGTTATAAAAGATGAAGTTCGTGAATTTATAAAAACAGACGCTCGTGCCAGCATTGGCTCCGATGGATTAATGGGAGACAAAGTGCTTACCATTTCTCCCGGTGTACGTTCTCAAAAAGTAATTCAGAACAATGGAAAAATCGCTTCAATCAATGGAATCGAAATGAACGACATCATGAAAAGTGTCAAAAAAAGCGTTGATAATGTAGGCGTTATTTCTGAAGAACTGGCAATTTTCAGTCATAGTATGAATAACGGAAACGGAGCTTTGGCCCGATTGGTAAGGGATGATAAAATGGCAAACAGCGTTTCTAATACACTCTCTAATCTCGAAACCGGAACGAAAGGTTTTAGCGATAATATGGAAGCAGCCAAAAGCAACTTTCTGTTTAGAGGCTATTACAAGAAAAAAGAAAAGCAAAAAGAGAAAGAACAAGAACAGCTAAAAGAAGAAAAACAACAGAAAGAAGATAAAGAAAAAGAGCAAAAGGAAAAAGAACAAAAAGCCAAAGACGAAAAGCAAAAAGAAGAGGATGCTAAAAAAACGGATGCTGAAAAAAACAAAAAATAAATTGCGATGAAAACTAAAAAACAGAGTAACACCAGTGCATTCGAAAGATTTGCATCACAGGTTTCAAAGGCAGCAGGAAGTACAACTGCTTTTATTAGTGCTTTCACCATTGTTGTTGTCTGGGCTGTTTGTGGTCCTTTTTTCGATTATTCCGAAACCTGGCAATTAGTGATCAATACCGGGACAACGATTATTACCTTCCTTATGGTTTTTCTTATTCAGAAAGCGCAAAATAAAGATTCACTGGCTATTCAACTCAAATTAAACGAATTGGTTGCTTCCAACGAATATTCCAGTAATAGCCTCGTAGATATTGAAAGCATGACCGAAGAAGAAATGATCATCGTGCAGAAATATTACCGCAGACTTAGCGAACTGGCTAAAAATGAAGAAAGTGTACGAACCTCACACTCTATCGCAGAAGCACACGAACAACACCAACGAAAAGATAAAAACAGAACCAAAATACGCACCCCAAAAAGCACAAAAAAATGAAGCTACGTTCAACAGAAACCTTTTGGCCATTAAAACACGCAATGAAAATAAGTTACCCCTCTATAAGTTCCGATTTAGAAACGGAAATTTTAATTATTGGTGGAGGAATTACCGGAGCTTTGATTGCATATAAACTCATAAACGAAGGAAAAAAAGTCGTAATGGCTGACCGTCGTGATATTTGCAACGGAAGCACTGCTGCGAGTACGGCACTATTGCAATATGAAATTGATATTGCATTGCATGAATTAATAAAAACCAGAGGTTTAGAATGTGCAATTGACAGTTACCGGAACGGAAAAAAAGCCATTTTTGATCTCCGGGCGATAGTCGATACTATAAAAAGTGACTGCCAGTTTGAATTCAAAAAAAGTATTTATTTCTGCTCCTTAAAAAAGGACCTTCCGTTTCTAAAAGCAGAATTCAAATGCCGGAAAGAAAATGGTTTTGATGTAAGCTGGCTCGAAAAATGGGATCTTGAAAGGTTGGGATTAAATGCACTGGCCGCAATAGAATCTAAAACTGCAGCGGTTATGGATCCCTATCAATTTGCTCAGGACTTAATTCGCTATTGCGAAAAAAAAGGTATGCGTATTTTCGATCGCACAAATATTACGACTATACAAACTCAAAAAGGAAAACTTATTGCGCATACTGAAGAAAAATACAATATTATTGCAGATCATGTTGTACACTGTAGCGGTTATGAAAGCACCGAGACGCTCACAGAGAAGGTTGTTGATCTAAAAAGTACTTATGTAATTGCTTCGGAAAGCTTTCCGGAATTGCCAAAATATTTTAAAACTGCTATATTTTGGGATACTTCATCTCCGTATTTATATTTTAGAGGGACACAAGACAACCGAATCATTATGGGTGGCGGAGATGAGGAATTTAAAGACCCGAAAAAACGGGATAAACTACTCCCTAAAAAAGAACAATTTCTATTGAACAAATTCCAAAGAAAATTTCCCAAAATACATTTCAAAATAGATTATTCCTGGGCCGGAACTTTTGGTGAAACCAAAGATGGTTTACCGTATTTCGGAAAACCAAATCCGAATAAAAATGAACATTACGTTTTAGGTTTCGGTGGAAACGGAATCACCTTTAGTACCATCGGAATGAACTCCATTCTACATTCGATTGAAGATAAAAAACATCCTGATTTACAGTATTACAGATTTGGAAGATAGTCTTTTGCAGAGGCAGGACAACAGCATTTACACTGTACATTTAGTTCTATTTCTATGTGTAATAATTTCTTTTAAATGATTATCTTAACCAACTTGTTTTCTATTAAATTTCAATGAGATACATGAAAAGTTTTTCGTTCCCTCCCTTTAGCTCTGCTCAGTCTAACGTTTTGATTTTAGGGACAATGCCCGGAATAAAATCTTTAGAACTCAACCAATATTATGGCCATAACCAAAACAATTTCTGGAAATTTTTATTCCTGATTTTAAAAGAAGACTTTTCAAATGATTATGAAACCAGGAAAGCACTTTTGCAAAAAAACAATATTGCCATTTGGGATGTTCTACAATACTGTGACAGAGTTGGAAGTCTGGACAGCGCCATAAAAAATGAAGTTGCCAATGACTTCGAATCCTTTTTAAAGGAACATCCAAAAATTACAACCATTCTTTTTAACGGGCAAAAAGCTGCTGCATTCTTTAAAAAATATGTTGTTCTTGAAAAATCATATCAACTCATTACACTCCCATCATCGAGTCCCGCAAATGCCGGTAAAACTTTCGAATCAAAATTAGACGAATGGAAGGTTTTAATTTCGCTCACAAATACCCCTACCGATATTTGAATTCTATAATATTATCTTATTAAAGTATAATAATTACATCGGGCAATCCGATAATTTTACCAAAAGGTTTTTGAGGTATTTGAATTAGGATAACTTTCGGTTGTTTTAATGTCCAACTGAAGATTATAATATAAAATACCGGAAGTTAGTTTATTTAAAAAAAGCTATTCTTTTATTAGAATAGCTTTTATACTTTTGGGTTTATTTTTTTAACCAAATAATTATGAAAATTCAAACATACCGTAATCATATACGGTTTTATACCCCTCATCATTTTATATATTATCCAATTCTAATTGGTCTTTTAACAACCAGTATTTATTTTACCTGCACCACAGAGGACAAGCTAATCTGGGCTTTTATAAGTAGTGGCTTTGCCTTTTTATTCTGGCTTGCCTATATGCTTCGACAACATTATGCTTTAACCTTACAAAACAGAATTATACGACTGGAACTTCGCTATCGCTATTTTACACTTACAGGAAATCGATTCGAAGAATTCGAATATAAACTAACCGACGATCAGATTTTTGCTTTGCGCTTTGCCCCCGATAACGAGTTAATACCACTTGTTGAAGACACTCTAAAAAATAATCTGACAGGTGCTGCCATAAAAAAAGCAATCGTACACTGGCGAGCTGATTATAACAGGGTTTAAAAAAATCAATGCAATGGTAATGACAATGGCAATAAAAAATAGAAACTCAGAATTACGATCTATATATTCCGATTGATATTACCATTACTCCCCTTTCCGTTTAATCTTTGTAGCTTTGAATCTTTGTACCTCAGAACCTCTACAACATGGAAGAAAATTCCAAAAAAAATTAAATATAAACCGGACAGGTTTTAAAAACCTGTCCGGTTTGTTTGTTTATAACAATTCTAAAAATTTACTCCGAAGTTTCTAATTGAAGAACAACGTTCTGATAACGCTTACTTAATGAAAATAATTGTTCAGCGAAAATCATAACGGCAAGCGGAATAAAGAAAAAAGAAGTTAAATCTTTCTCATATAAAAAGTAAACCGCAATCATATAAATCCTGGCATACTCCAAATAATAAATCCATTTTCTTTGTTCCAGTAAAGCACCACAATTCACTAAAGTAATTAGGATAAAGAACAGTACAAAAACTTTATCAAAAGTGTTTAAAAATTCAAAATAATAAGTGAAAACAGTCAGAATCACCGTTGAAACTCCCAATTGAATATAAAGATAATTCTTAAATCGTAGGCGTTGATTTGGATTGGCTTTGTCCTGCAGAAAACGTTTTTCCAGTATCGGGCGTATGTCCTGGTCCATGTGGGCAGGGCTTCCAAAAACGGCCTTCCATTTTTCTTTGAATCCTGTCGAGCGCTTCCATAATTCGTAAATTTCAAAATAATAATGAAAGTGCTGCCACAAAAAGCTATAGCTTTTAAGCGGATGCGTTAATCCATATTTGGGTTTTTCCTCTTCGGTTTGAAAAGTGCCGAAAAGCCGATCCCAAAAAGTAAACATGTCCCCATAATTTTTATCCAGATACTTTTCATCAGAAGCGTGATGAACCCCATGAACAGAAGGCGTTACAAAAATATACTCCAGCCATTTTATCTTTCCTATGAGCTGTGTGTGCGTAAAAAAAGAATAAGCGCCATGAACAATCAGCATGGTAATTACCATTTTAGGATGAAAACCTATAAATGGAAGAATACACCAAAACCCCGTTCTGATAATCGCCTGAAAAGTGGTAATTCTTGCCGCCGCAGTAAAATTAAATTCTTCACTGTGATGGTGAACAATATGCGCTGCCCAGAAAAAATTGACTTCATGACCCAATCGATGATACCAGTACCAAACAAAATCGGTGGCGAGAATTAAACCGAACCAAACAATAATAGTTGAAGGAATATCAAAAATGCGATAGTGATCGTATATGTAATCATACAACTGGTAAAAACTTACCGCAATAAATAAATTGATTAATCTTTCCGCAATACCAATACTAATATTCGAAACGGAGCTTTCGTAATTGAAAATTTCAGGTCTTTTTCTTCGCTGCACTATTTTATATTCAATAAATAAAAAAAGGAAAAAAGCAGGCATTGCAAAGGCAAGAAAATTAATATGTTCCATTTTAAAAATTACTTTAATGTATTTATTTATCATTCAAAAAGAAAATATTTTCACCAATCGACACAACGTCTCACTACAGCATTGTATCAATTGATGAAAATTATCTAACTCACATTTTCAGAGTCGATTTTTAATTTTGCTTATATTTCACAACATCCAATGCGACTTCTTTTACCGATTGTGTAACGGCTACTTTTTGCAAAGCAAGTATATAAGCTGCGATACGTGGTGTAACATTGTATTTATCTGCTGTTCTGAAAACAGTATCAAAACTCTTCTCTAGTATAACCTCCAGACGGGTATTTATCTGATGCATTCTCCACGATTCTGAAAGCGAATTCTGAAGCCACTCAAAGTATGAAACGGTAACCCCACCTGCATTGGCCAGAATATCCGGAACAACCAACACCTTATTATCATGCAAAATTTTATCAGCATCTGAAGAAACAGGGCCATTTGCACCTTCCACTATAATTTTTGCACGGATAGCATTGGCATTCTTTTGCGTGATCACGTCCTCTTTTGCGGCCGGAATCAATACATCAACATCTAAAAGCAATAATTCTTCATGCTGAATCACAACCGAATTCGGATAACCTTTTATGCTTTTATTATTCAAATTATAATACAAAATAAGCTCCGGAATATTGATCCCTTCCGGATTGTAAAAAGCTTCAGAGACATCACTAACTGCTACTATTTTCAATCCCTTTTGGAACAAAAACAAAGCCGAATGCAAACCAACATTACCAAAACCCTGAATAGCAGCACTTGCTCTTGCAGGTCTGATTTTCAATTTCTCAAGCGCCAGCAGACTAATAATGCTAACCCCTCTTCCGGTAGCTTCTACTCTACCCAACGATCCCCCTGAATGCAGGTGTTTTCCGGTAACAACAGCATGAGTTTTCTTACCGTGCACCAATGAAAATTCATCCATTAGCCACCCCATTTCATCTGGGCCAGTTCCCATATCCGGTGCCGGAACATCTTTTTCAGGTCCAAAAATATCTGATAAAGCTTTGGTGTAAGCTCTGGTTATTTTCTCTAATTCCGCTTTAGAATGTTTTCGGGGATCACAAATGATTCCGCCTTTTGCCCCTCCAAACGGGATTCCCGTTACGGCAGATTTCCAGGTCATCCAGGCTGCCAATGCCTTTACTTCATCAAGATTTACCGCTGTATCATAACGGATACCTCCCTTTGACGGACCTAAAGCCGTATTATGAATTACGCGATAGCCTTCAAAATTCTGAACTTCTCCATTGTCTAAAACGATCGAAAAATTAACAACAATCTGTTTTTCCGGACGTTGCAATTTCTGCCTGATCGATTCTTCTAAATTAAGAATATCGGCTGCGGTATTAAATCGATCAATCATAGATTGAAAGGGATTCTGTTTAATTATTTCAGTGCTCATTTTATTTATCTTTTTATTTGGGTTATGTTTTCTGCTTTAAGTAATCAAAGTCAGAAAGAAGTTTCTTTTACTATTCAATTTAGCTCAGAGTACAATAGCTGCACGGAATTTTGATCAGACAGCATTGCATCATTGTATTCCTGTTTCGATTCGGTCTCATATCTGTTTTTTATTAATTCTAAAAAAAAGCCTTCCATGGTGCGTGAAAGGCTTAAAAAAAAAAATAACAAGTAGATCTTCTATTAACGCCATTTCATAACACAATTCATCATGCAACACATTAGCAAGCTGCACATAAATAGACTATTATTTTGACTAGAGTTTTTCATTGTTATTGCAAATTTATAAATTACTTTATATATTCTATAGAATTAGTAGAATTAATTTTAAATAAAATGAATAAAATCACAAAACACGTTGTAAACAAAGCATTTACAGACCTATAAAAATTACTGAATTTGCGAAATAACGATTAAAATAATGGCAATAAGGGCTAAAAAGATCCCTACAAAGTTGATTTTGGATAATTTTTCTTTGAAAAAAAACAAACCAATAAGACTCCCCAGAATAATAACCCCCATGTTCATTCCGGCAAAAACTGTAGAAGGATTATCTGAAAAAGCTTGATGTGCTTTTAGGTAAAACAAAATATTTCCGAAGTTAAAAAGGCCTACTAACCCTCCAAAAAGAATATTTTTAGATTCAAATTTTACTTTTTTAAACACAACTTCATAAACAACGATGAGCAAAGCAATAACTAATGCAATGCAAAAAACAACAAAGAGAGAAGTCGTATAGGGTAAGGTGGTATATAGTGCTATTTGCTTAAAAAGAATATCAATAATCCCAAAGCCAAATAAAACAACAGCCGGATAAATCCATTTGTTCTCCGTATTATCAGATTGCTTTTTTAAGATCAGCAAAAGAGCCAAAAAGCCAATGACAAGTCCAAAAACCTTATATGCATTAAATTCTTCTTTAAAAATAAACCAAGCCGCAAGAATCGGAATAAATAGTGATAATCGCTGCGCAGTATCCGTTTTTACAATTCCCATATATCGTATCGAGGCCACCAGAAAAAGAAAAACAACAGGCAATAAAACACCAATTAAAGAATAAATTCCCCAAGGCGCATTTGACTTGACTTCACTAAGATCAGGACTAAATACAAAATAACACAGTAATAGCGCAAAAACATAATTGAAGGCTACAATCTGCGTTGGATTGGTCGCATATTTTCGTGTAATTTTAAAAATAACACCTACAATTACACTGCAAAATATACTTAAAACAAGAAATAACATACCATTTGATTTTGAAAGCAAAAATAGTATTAATCTATTTTATAATTTCAATTTAACACAAAAACAAACCGGACAGGTTTTAAAAAACTGTCCGGTTTATTTATTTATTTTTTTATTTATCCACAATTAAAATTTACTGATATAGCTTCCGTATATATCCTTAAACTGATGCCCTTTTGCGAAGCGATCTTTACTTAACTTTCGGTATTCTACCAGTCCCCATAAAACAAACTCTTTTACAAAATACTGATCTTTTTTGTCCAATTGAGGTTGGTATTTTTTAACTAAAGCATCCAAAGGAGTTACTTCATCCAGTAAACCCTCATATATTGCATCTGAACAATCGTCTAAGAGTTCAAATCCGCTTTCTGCAAAAAACCAATCGATAATATCGGTGTACGGTGTTTTTTCGTCCGCTTTCTCCAATTTTTCAATCTTTGGGAAATACTGCGAAAACAAAGTACGTATCGCTAACCCAATCAGATTTTGAGCCACAGCAGCCGCTCCCTCCTGCTCGCCTTCGTAAACCAACTCAACTTTTCCGGTAATCGATGGAATGATTCCTATAAAATCGGACAAACGCAACGTCGTTTGATCAGCTCCCGCGATTAAAGCACGGCGCTCTGCAGTACTGATTAAGTTTTCGAATGCTGTAATGCTCATTCTGGCACTTACACCACTTTTATTATCTATATATTCGCTATCACGTGCCTCAAAGCTTATTTGCTCCAGAATGTCTTTTGCCAGACCCGGCACATAAACAATTTTACTTTGATTTTCATCTAATTTTGCTTCTTGTTCCGTAATGGCTCTCGCAATTTCTACCGTTTCAGGATAATGCGTTAAAATCTGAGAACCAATTCTGTCTTTAAGAGGCGTAACTATACTTCCTCTATTAGTGTAATCTTCCGGATTTGCTGTAAAAACAAACTGCATATCAAGCGGCATTCTCAGCTTAAAACCTCTAATCTGAATATCTCCTTCCTGCAAAATATTAAACAAAGCCACCTGAATCCTGGCCTGCAAATCGGGCAATTCGTTAATCACAAAAATACAGCGATTTGCTCTCGGAATCATCCCAAAATGTATCACGCGATCATCAGCATAAGACAATTTCAAATTTGCTGCTTTTATAGGATCAACATCACCAATAAGATCCGCAACAGTTACATCCGGAGTTGCCAGTTTTTCAAAAAATCGGTCATTTCTGTGCAACCACGAAATTGGTGTCTCGTCTCCTTTTTCTAAAATAAGATCTCTTGCAAAACGGGAAATTGGATTTAAAGGATCATCATTTATTTCAGAACCGGAGACAAATGGAATATATTCGTCCAACAATTCGATCATTTTACGGGCTAATCTGGTTTTAGCCTGACCACGAAGTCCTAACAAATTGATATTATGACGAGAAAGAATAGCACGCTCTAACTCTGGAATTACTGTATTCTCAAAACCATGAACCCCTTCAAAAACAGGTGCTCCCGACTTGATTTTTTCTCTAAGATTTTCTCTCAATTCGTCTTTGATCGATTTGGTTTTGTATCCTGACGTTTTTAATTGACCTAATGTTTTTATATTCTCTATTTTCATATTATTTATTTAAAATGAAACGATTAAAATAAAGACGCACTGCTGTGTGTCTCTAGCGTAAATCACGTTTCATGTTTTACATTTAACATTTTACATTTCTACGTTTTATTGAACCGACAAAGACGCACTGCTGTGCGTATCTACCACATTTTACATTTTACATTTCACATTTCACATTTTACATTTTACGATTTACATACCACGTTTTATTGAACCGACAAAGACGCACTGCTGTGCGTCTCTACAGCATCTCTACGGCATCTGTATGGTTATCTCACGCGTTTCTTTCGGTTTGTTTCATAATCTTCAAAAATCATTTCACCCAAACCTTTTAATCCTGTGTAAAATGCTTTTCCCTGATTGGCTTCGGTAAAATGATTTACAAAACGCTGCAAATACGGATCATTCGCGATCATAAAAGTTGTAATTGGAATATGCAGTTTTCTGGCTTGTTGCGCTTGTGTATAACATTTGTCAACGATATATTCGTCGAGACCATTACTGTTCATATAATAGGAACCGTCACGTTCGCGAACGCAACTCGGTTTTCCATCGGTAATCATGAAGATTTGTTTGTTGGTATTTCGTTTTCTGCGCAAAATATCCATTGCCAATTGCAGACCGGCAACCGTATTCGTATGATAAGGACCAACTTGCAAATACGGCAAATCTTTGATTGGGATGGTCCAAGCATCGTTACCAAAAACCAAAATATCGAGTGTGTCTTTCGGGTATCGCGTTGTGATTAATTCGGCTAATGCCATCGCTACTTTTTTAGCGGGTGTGATGCGGTCTTCACCGTACAAAATCATACTGTGACTGATATCAATCATCAGAACGGTACTCATTTGCGCTTTGTACTGCGTTTCTTCAACTACCAAATCATTTTCGGTCAACATAAAACTTTCAACACCATTATTGATTTGGGCATTGCGTAAACTTTCGGTCAAAGAAATGCGTTCTAAACCGTCCCCGAAATTAAATTCACGAAATTCGCCTGTATGTTCGTCCCCATTTCCGGCATATTTGGTCTTATGGTTTCCGTTTCCGGAGCGTTTCAAATTGCCAAAAATATGATCCAAAGCCTGTTGTCTGATCGCCCGTTCTGTTTTGGCAGTTATTCCAAAACCGGAAGTCCCATCTTCTTTGGTTTCATCTTTTATGTAACCTTTCTTTTTTAGGTCCTCAATAAAATCATCGATTGTATAGTTCTCATCGGTAAGCTTGTATTCCTTATCCAATTCGCGAAGCCAGTCTATAGCTTCATCAAAATCTCCCGAAGTATGGGTGATAAGCTCCTTGAAAATCCCGAAAAGTTTTTCAAACGGAGACTGAAACGGTGCTTCATATGTCTTAAAGTAAAAACCTTTTTTTATTTCGTCTTTCATAATTCTAAAATTACGGTTTTTTAGAATTACGAAAAACGAAACACTTATTAATTTTTAGTTAAAAAAAATACTGCAAATAGTCCGAAAATAGCTCTGAAATTGAATTTTATTCAAACTTTCCATCAACATAAAACCAAGCCTTATTTTCGAATTTAAAAGTAGAAAATTCATAATGCGTCTGAGGTTTACGATCACTGTCTAAAAAATAAGCTTTAAACTCAACTGTCGTGTCCGTAAAACTAATAATTTCAAGTTTTTGCCACGCATTAGCGGTCGCCCACTTCAATATTTCAGTTCTCGAATAATAAGGTCTTTCTGAAACATAGGTTGTTTCTAACAGATAATCGACATTATGAGTTGCATAGGCTGAATACCTTGAACGCATTAATGCCAGTGCAGTCGGTGCAGTCTGATGAATATGAAGATACAATCCACAGCACTCTTCAAATAACAAGCCGGTATCACAAAAGCATTTTTTACTCTCCATCAACCTGCTCTTCTCCATTGATTTTTACGTGCAGCTGGTTCAATAAAACCTGATATCGGCTAATTTCTCTTAATTCTTCATCTTCTTCAGCAAAATCAAGTAATTCATCAAGAGTTTCACTTACTTCAAGTAATTTATTGTTCGCTTCCTTATCTTGTTTAGCAGCAATTAAATCGATAATTTCCTGTACACTACCTTTTAAATCTTCAAATTTTGTATTCATCTTTTATTTTTTTGTTTCAAGTTTCAAGTTTCAAGTTAGTCCTTGTAAAAACTTGGAATTTGGAGTTTTAGAACTTGAAATTTGATTTATTTTTACTCTTTCTTCTTGTCTTCGTTAAATTTTCTCACAATTTCTTTTAGCTTTTCTTTGCGCGCAATTTCGGCTTGTTTTGCTTTGTTTTGGGCTTTGTGCAATTTGTCATTGTGCTTTTTGATATTCCTCTCATTGTTGCGTCCCATTATATTTCTCTTTTAATTTCTTCTAATGTTTTTTCGGTAAAAATTAATTCTGTGATGATCTTCCGGCGCAAAACGTCTATGTCTTCCTCAAAATGTTTTGCCCAGGATGTCAATTGTTGCAGATTTCTTATTTGTTTGATCCTTTTTGTGGTTTCAAAACTAGTTCTCAAAACTGCCTTTTTATCGTACTCCGGATTGTTTCTATGCTGATAATTGACCGTATTCCTCTCAAAATCAACCTTAATGTAATACAACTTTTCTATGGCATTGTCAGGATAAAATTCGCTCCAGGCACCAAATCCAATTTTTGTTTTTGACGGGGTTTCAGGCTCCATCGCTACCAATCGCCATTTACTATTGGCCAATCTTCCCCAATGATTCGAAACTCTGTACATTCCTTTTTCAGTATAATAATAAGTACTACCGGCTTTACTCTCGAACTGAATTTTCAAACCTTCGATTTCATCCGGTAAAACTTCCTGAAAGACACAAAATGTATTTTTAAAAGAATTGGGATGTGGTTTAAAGTTTTTTTGCATATGCAAATATACTCAGATTGTCCTGAACTCCCCAAACCAAACGATATATTGATTAACTTTGCAACTTCAATTTTAAAACAAAAAAGCTATGTCTAAAGGCTCACACGAAAAAATGCTGCAAAAAGGAGTTTATACCGGCGTTATCGAAAAAGATGAAAACAACAATTATTTTTGTGGAGAATATCTTTTAGATTACAAAATAGCCCACACCAATTTTACTGTCGGAGATATGATCACAATCAAATCTGTTATCGAAAACCCAAGTGATATCAGCTATGACAAATATCCGAAAAAATCTAAAAACTTCGATAAGGCGAATTATAAATCGGAACAGAAATAGTTTTTACGATTTTTTGTTTCTGGTTTCAAGTTTCAGGTTCTCCTAAGTGTTGGTTTAACCGCAAGGAACGCAAAGATTTTTATTTGTCCGGATCGTAAAGAGCCTGCAAAGTATTAACACAAAGCAAAGTCTTTTGCACGCAGATTTTGCAGATTAAGCCGATATTTATTTTGTGCTCAGATAAAAACAATCTGAATAAATCTGCTACCCGAGCGATAGCGAACTGGCGAAGCAAATCTGCGTGAAAAAATTTCACTGCAAACATAGGAGTCCACAAAGCTTTGCTATTTTTTTACTTTTTTACACGCATAGCGGTTAGCATGAAACTTGAAACCTGAAACTTGAAACTTGAAACTTTAAAAAAGCCCTTCTACTTTAAAGATTTTAAATATTTTTTCCTTGAAAACTGAAAAGTTAAAAAAAAGTGTACCTTTGCAAAAAATTTGTCGTTTTGAAGTATTAAATATCCATTTCAAACTAATAGACAAGAAGTTACCTTTTATTTATGAAAAAAATAGTTGAATACCGTAAGTTACTAAATGTAGACAAAACTGCAGAATTAAAAGATTTGAAAGCAATTTATCGCAATGCAATGAAAGAATCTCATCCTGATAAATTTCAAGGTGATGATGCTGGTTTGAAAGCTGCAGAAGAAAAAAGTAAAGCGATTATTGAAGCTTATCACTTTTTGGTAAGTATTAATCCTGAAACGATTAAACTTAATTTACCGGAATACACTGAAACAATTTCGACTTGTACTATTACAGATTATAAATTTGTTGAAGGACGTTTAATTATCGATTTTTCTAATGGTAGTGTTTACGAATACATCAGTGTACCTAAAGCTACTTATGTAAAAATGGTAAATGCAGATTCTCCTGGAAGATTTGCAAAAAGACACATTTTGAACTCTTTCACTTGGAGAAAGAAAACAAATCAAGAATAGATTTATACCTAAACTATCTATACAAGCATTCTGGAAACAGGATGCTTTTTTTATGCTTAAAAAATAAAAAAAGGCGTTATTAAATCTAAAATAAAAATAACATTAAAACTTTTAATGCAACCTACACACTCAAACAGCCTGAAAACATGACCCTTAAGCGCAAAAAAACTATAACAAAATTTTAGGCACCAAAATTCTTTATATTTTATAATTTTAGATACTTTTGTTGCACAAATCAATTAACTAATTAATTTTTTATAATGAAAAAAATACTTTTTTTACTAACTGCTTCTGTAGCGATAATTTCATGCAGCAAAGTTAAAGACGGAGAATACCTAATTACAGGAACCGCAAAAGGAATTGAAAACGGAAAAACGATCATCCTTCAAGGTCAGGATCCAGCAACAAAAATGACTGTCGCTCTTGACACTGTAAAAGTTGAAAACGGAAAATTTGAAATCAAAGGAAAAGTAACTGAGCCGGCTTTTCACACTTTAATCCTTCAAGGAGCAAACAATCCAATCCCTTTTATCTTAGAAACGGGAGAAATTCTTGTTACAGTTGACAAAGACAGCATCCACAAATCTAAAGTATCTGGTACTTACAATAATGATGAGTACACTACTTTCAATGCTGAACTTACTAAAACTCAAAAAAGATTAGCTGATTTTCAGAAAAACAACACTCAGAAAATGCAAACAGCTCAACAAGCTCAAGATACAGCAACTATCAACGGCTTGATGAAAGAATATATGGCTATCCAAACAGAAGTACAAGCAGATTCTAAAAAGAAATATGTAGCTTATGCTGAAGGTCACCCAAAATCTTATATCTCTGCTTTGATTATTCAAGGTATGTTAGGAGATCCATCAACAGATATCAAAAAAGCAGAAGCTTTATATAACTCTTTAGATGAGTCTTTAAAAAACACTACTCCTGGAAAAGAGATCAAAACAAAATTAGGTCAAGCAAAAATGCCTTCAGTTGGTGCAACTGCTCCTTCTGCCGGTAACGCTAAATGAAGATCCGATTTTTCTGCACCTAATCCGGAAGGAAAAGTTATTTCACTTAAACAAAGTTTAGGAAAAATAACTATCGTAGACTTTTGGGCATCATGGTGTGGACCATGCAGACAAGAAAATCCTAATGTTGTAGCTATTTACAAAGAATTACATTCAAAAGGTTTGAATATTATTGGTGTTTCTTTAGATAAAGAAGCCGCTGCATGGAAAGAAGCAATCGCAAAAGATGGTCTTACATGGACACAGGTTTCTAACTTAAAATACTGGGACGAGCCAATCGCCAAACAATATAATGTAGAATCGATCCCGGCAACTTTTATACTTGATGCAACAGGAAAAGTAGTTGCACAAAACTTAAGAGGTCCTGAATTAAGAGCTAAGATCTTAGAGCTTCTAGCTAAATAAGACTTATCTGAATACCATAAAAAAATCTCCCTTAGTGGAGATTTTTTTATTTTATGTAGATTTTGTTTTTATGTGAAATGTTAGAAGTGAAATGTTAGAAGTGAAATGTGACAAGTAAGACTGAGACTGAAACTGTCTTACTTCAATTCTCCCTAGAAATAGTATCACCCTCTTCTGTATTAGATTAAAATTCTTTCGTTCCTGTTACTCTAAATCGGTTTTCGAATTCTTTATTCTTCAGTAGATCTTGCCAATCGCATTTAAGCGCAAATAAACTCTTTCTAAGACACCAAAACGCAAAAATTAGGCTAAAGCCAATCTATTCCCTTTCCGGGTACTCCAGCTAAAGCTGGAGTCTTGCACCCTTGCACCCTTGCACCCTTGAACCTTTGAACCTTTGAACCTTTGAACCTTTGAACCTTTGAACCTTTGAACCTTTGTACCTTTGTACCTTTGTACCTCAAAATCTTCACAACTCAACAACAATAAACAGCAATACTTTTAGCCAAGGGGCTCGCGCAATTAAAAAAAAGAAAAAAAAATAGCATCAGGCACCATTATATTTTATTCAATACCAACGGGTTAAAAAATATCTGAAAAACAACTCAAAATTAAGTTCATTTTTTGTTTGCAAACATGAAAAACGTTGCTATATTTGCAACCGCTTAGCACAACAAAGCGCAATAATACAAGCTTCGGGGAGATACTCAAGCGGCCAACGAGGGCAGACTGTAAATCTGCTGTGTGAACTTCGCAGGTTCGAATCCTGCTCTCCCCACCAAAAAGTCCTAATGAAAATTAGGACTTTTTTTTTGTGCAATTCGGTCTTCGGCTGCGCTCAGACTGACATATGGAGGAATCTGCTACCCGAGCGATAGCGAACTGGCGAAGCAAATCTGCGTGAAAAAATTTTACTGCAAACATAGGAGCCCGCAAAGCTTTTATCGAAACTGCTATTTTTTATCTTAGCGAACCTTGCCAAAACCTTTGTGGCCCTTGCGGTTAAACAAACACGATACTCTTGAAGATTTTTATCTCTCCACAGTTTTTCGTGTTGATCCTTTATCAGACGTTTTTCAAAATTATAACAAAAATATAAATAGACGGTTACAGAAATTATGACATTGATTAACATCTTATTTACTACGTCTTTCTTTAGTCTTTATTATTATTTTTTTACTTATTGAATTATAAATCCATGTCAATAGATTATATAAATTCACTATTGCGTAATAGGTATTAACACATATCAAACTGATAAAAGCTCATCAATTATTAGCAAACAACACAAAAAATTACTCAAAAATTTACGCTAAGCCCTTGTTTTATGGCACATGAGTAGATATGCGTAGTCTTATATTTTTTCCTGACCGTATTTAATATTTCCTTTGCATTTACAAATATAAAGTTGAATTGAAGTGTTTTTTATATTAAGAAATAACGCTCAGTCTTAAATTTAGTAAAACTAGAGTTATTAATGTTAAATTTTTATAATGAACTATTTTTTAAATGGTTGTAACAAAACAAGATTCCTTTTTTTAGTGATTTTAGCAACGCTATTTTCTACAAAGTGTATTGCCCAAGAAATTCAGATATTTAAATACAAAAATCCAAGCATACCCTATAAGTTCGAGGCACAAGCTACTACGTTTAATTATTTAGTTGGAGGAACAATCGTTAATGAAGTAAGGACAACTACAAGTCTTATACCTATTGGATTTGATTTTAATTTTAGTTGTACTACATATTCTAGTTTTTATGCTAGTTCTAATGGGACACTTTGTTTTGACACTGCATTTCCTACTTCAGATAATTGGGAATATCAATTTGGTTATAAGAAAAATCCAAATATTCTAGCTCCTCTATGGGACATATTAGATGGTAATGCCGGTATTTTTTCGTATGCCACTACTGGCACAGCGCCTAACCGAGTTTTTACGGCTGAATGGAAAAACTGGAAATGGAATGCAACTAAACCTAACATATCTTTTCAAGTAAAATTGTACGAGGGAACCAATACTATAGAATACATATACAATCAAGAAGGACTTAACGAAACTCTTAATGAAAAAAGTGCTTCAATAGGTGTTTTTAATGGTCGATACGTAAATACAATTGATAGAAAACAAGGATTATGGCTTAATAATAGTACTTCTAATCCTGATATATTTAATACCTTAAAAAATCAAATCAATATACGCCCTGCAACTGGGCAATTATATCGTTTTACTTATAATGAGACTACTGAAAGCTGTGAAAGTACTGCATATGGACGAACTGTAATTAACGATAAAGGAGGTACAAATGCAACTGATGGACTTAAAATTATCTTAACTGGTGCTGCAAATATGCAGATTATAAAAAATAACACTGGACAGATATTTCCCCCTAAAAGCAATCTCGAAGAAGGCACTTCGCTTCCTTATAAACCAGGAACAGGTGAGTCATCTGGTTTTCAAGGTTTAATACTTGCAATTGGGGGAAAAAAATTTCATTCCGGAAGTTTATCACAACAATATCTTCCAGAAGTTAATAGATTAAATGTAATAAGTAGTACAGAGCAGCGCATTATAGAAACGTCCCCTGGTCATTATGAAAACACAATTAAACTCTCTGCAGTTATAGGCAGTCAGGTATATTATTTAACTATAAAATACACTTATGATTTTCCTAAAACTTATTTTCTGATAGATTATAATGTAGATATACCTCCCGGAAATACCGAAGATGTAAAACTAGTACATGGTTGGGATACCTATTTAGCAAATAGCGATCGAGGTCCAGGATTTGTTAAAGGAAATGCACCAAAATTGATTATGGGTGTTGTTAAAACTCCTTCTTATGAAGCTTTCGAATATGTTGGAGGAATACCATGGAGTGGATATTTTTCTTCTAGTCTTTCTAATTTATATAATGATTTAGGGAACTCTATGACTTATAAAAATACTATACTGACAGATCCTAATATCGATAATGCTATCGGAATTTCAATTAATTTCGGCAACCTCCCAGGTAGCTTTACCAGCAGTAATAAATTGGTTATAGGCTGTGAAGCAGGAGATGTGATGCCTGCTTTAACGGCTAGTACCAGTCGTCTTTGTGCAGGTGTTCCATTAAATTTAAACAATTTTATCACCTCTCAGGTGCCTACAGGTAGTGTTGTCGTTTGGAAAAATGAAACCGGAATTACGGTTGCAGATCCTACAATGGTAACAATTGGAGGAAAATACAGTGTTTCTTTTTATTCAGACAAATACAACTGTAATTCTCCTATTAATACTATTACAATTACGGTCGATAATAGTTGTGCCGTTTGTTATAAATCTGCTGTTACAACTGGCAAAGAAACAGGCTCTTTGACAAGTATTTCTACCTTAAATAAAGAAAACAAACCCGGTTTATCTCAAAGAAACGGTGCTTTAATTTTAGAATCTAAAGAAAAAGGCTTTGCCATTAGTAAAATAGCTTCACCGGAAACAAAGATTGCAGTTCCGGTCGAAGGAATGCTTGTTTATGACCCTGCAAGCCATTGTTTAAAGTTGTACAATGGCAGTTCCTGGCATTGTATTGAGCAATCCTGTACTGATAATTAACTAATAGTCTTTAAAATTGTAATTATTTTATCTGCTACATAAAAAAGTTTTAATAAAAATAAGGGAAACTTACCTCTTTTAACTCAAAGAACTATTAAAATAAAGACAACCAACAGTTAGTCTTTTTTGGAAGAGTAAATACACAAGGTAAGCCCCCGCTAAACCTATAAAAATGAAAAATATATTATTTATGATTCTAATTCTGGTGTCAGGATTAGAAATGAATGCGCAAATGGCCATTGGAAAGCAAACTATAGATGGCTCCGGAATTATAGATTTTGCTAGCGGAGGATTTTCGGGAATTGTTTTACCCTGGGTAACTACTTTGCCCGAAGGAAGTGCTTTAAGTCCGGGAATGCTGATTTACGATGCGATCCAAAAGAAAGTGATGTATTATAATGGTACAATTTGGGTAGATTTATCTAAACGCACGGGAGCAGTAAATTTGTCTGAACAAAATGCAATTCCCGCGGGACCGGAAAAAACGGAAGGAACCGTTTTAGGAGCATTAAGTAGCTCGATAAAAGGCGTACTTGTCTTAGAAACTACCGATAAAGCTTTAATACTGCCTAAGGTAGTCTCTCCACATTTAAATATTGTTAACCCTATGGCAGGCACCATTTGTTACGATACAACTAAAAAAATGCTATGTATTTATAATGGTAGTGAATGGTCATTCTGGAAATAAATACAACATACAAATCAATTATCATTTTTTATGATTGTTGTATCCTTAATAGTTAATAGTTAAACTGAAGTGCTCTTTTGTTTGATACAATGCTCAGCTTTAGTTTTTAGCAAACACATAGTTAAATAATTATATATTTTTTTAAAGTGAGATATTTTATAAAGAATCGCAACAAAACAAGATTTTTTTTTCTAGCCATCTTAGCGGCATTATTTCCTGCAAGAAGTATCGCCCAAGAAGCACAAGGCACCAAACGAGCTGATAATATCCCTTATACTTTTAGTAGTGAACAAACGATCTTTACTTATCTGAATGGGGGAAATATTGTTCCGAATATTAGTACTTCCTCTACTACTGCTACTAACAAGTTACCTCTGGGATTTTCTTTTCAATTTGGGTGTGAGACCTATACTGATTTTTATGCCGGTTCGAACGGAACATTATCTTTCAACACTCCTTTTACTACCCATAATAATTCCAGTAGCTCATTAACACCAGCTAATTTAACTTTACTTGCTCCCTTATGGGATGATTTTGGTGTGGGAACCGGTACTTTTTCCTACAATACTACAGGCACAGCGCCAAATCAGGTTTTTACTGCCGAGTGGAAAAACTGGAAATGGTCTAAAAATGCTACTTCGGGTACCATCACCTTTCAGATCAAATTGTACGAAGGAAGTAATACTATAGAATACATTTATAATCAGGAACCTAATAATTCAGATTCAGGTACTAAATCAGCTTCTATTGGTCTATTTAACGGTATCACTTCAAATGCAGATGCAAAGCAATTATGGCTCAATACAAGTAGTGCGAGCCCGACTGCTTCTACAACTTTTGTCGGTACTATAAACACGCATCCGGGACACGGACAACTATATCGCTTTACCCGTAAAGGCAACAATGATAGCTGTAAAATAGTTTATTATGGTCAGACCATAATAAACCAAAATGGTGGAACAAATGCCAATGACGGGCTTAGGATAACTCTATCAGGTGCGGCAAATATGCAAGTCAGAAAAAAAGATTCAAATCAGATATACAGTAGTTCCGTCAATTTACAGAGAGGAACTTCATACCCATATGATGTCCCAGGAAGTTCACATGGTATAGTATTTTCCGTGGGGCAAAGTAATTTTACAGGAGGTACATTATCCGTAGGTTCAAATCCTGAAAATTCTAATAAGCTAAAGATTATTAGTAGCACACAGCAAAGCTTTATTGAATCCTCTCCGGGTCATTTTGTAAATGAAATCAAACTTTCAGCTCTCAAAAACGAATTAACCTATTTTTTGACAATAAAATATATTTATAGTTTACCCGAGAATTTTTTCACTATAGAATACAATGTAATTATACCAAATGGTAATAGTGAACAAATCAAATTATCCCATGGTTGGGATACTTATTTACAAGGAAGTGATAAAGGCCCCGGATTTGTATCAGGAAAAGCACCTAATTTGGTTGTTGGAGTAGTTAGGGGATCATCATATGAAGCGTTTGAATATCTGGGAGGCGTGCCATGGAGTGGTTATTTTTCAGGTTATTATAGTGATATGAATAAAGATTTAGGATCTACAATGACTTTTAAGAACACCATATACAGCAGCTCGGACACCGATAATGGTATAGGAATTTCGATTAATTTTGGCAGTGCTCCCGGCAATTTTACCAGTAGTAATAAACTGGTTTTTGGTTGTGAAGCAGGAGATACAGCACCAGTTTTAATTAATAAAGGAAGCATCTGTAAAGGCATGGTTTTAGACTTAAATAGTTTAATTACTTCCCCAACACCCGCAGGTACAGTTTTGGTTTGGAAAGATGCTAAGGGAGCCGTGGTTACAGATCCTACTACGGTAACTACAGCAGGCACTTACACAGCTTATTATCATTCTGCAAAATATAATTGTAGTTCCCCTTCAAGTAGTACCGTTATTACAAATGATAATACTTGCGGAATTTGCTATAAACCCGGTGTTGTTACCGGCAAAGAGGCAGGTTCTTTAACCATTATTTCTACACTGAATCGAGAAAATAATCCTGGTTTAAATAAAAGAAATGGTGCTCTAATCTTAGAGTCTACAGAAAAAGGATTTGCTATTAGTAAAGTCAATTCGCCGGAAACAGCTATAGCTGTTCCTGTTGCTGGAATGCTTGTTTACGATCCGAAAAGCAATTGTTTAAAACTGTACAATGGCAGCTCTTGGAATTGCATTCAGCAATCCTGTATTGATAACTAAGTATCTAAATACAAATTATTAATAAACGAATAAAAATGAAAAATATAACATTTATAATTCTAATTCCGGTGTCATGATTAAAAAGGAATGTTCGGATCGCGATCGTAAAGAGCAATGTAGAAGGTTCCGGAGTTATAGCTTTTGGTACTGGTAGTGTTTCAGGAATCTTTTTGTCATGTGGAACACATTACCTCCAGGGAAATGTTTTAATAGCAGGAATACTTAATTATGATGTGATTGAAAAAAATATCTGCAAAACAAATTTGCTTAACCTCCTTCTTTGTTTTTATACTATCAAAATTGACAATTAATTAAAAATCGAACATTAAAATTCAAAAAATGATACTAAGAAAAATAGTGCTAGGAATTATTCTATTAGGTTTAAATTCAGCTTACAGTCAAACGGGAATAAATACTGAAACTCCCTCTGTAACCTTAGATGTACGGGAAACCAACCCGTCCAGTCCAACATCGGCTGCAGGAATAGGATGTCCACAAGTTAGTACTTTACCAAACAGTGGAAACAGATCAGGACAACTGGTTTATTTAACAACCGACAATATGTTTTATTATTACGATGGTACAATTTGGAAATGTTTGAATTGTTCTATTTCAGGAGCGACTATGGGTGATGTTAAGAATAGTTTTAAAACAGCTGATCATGAAGGATGGTTACTACTGAACGGAAGAAATTTAACCACTTTAACAGCAACTCAAATGACTGCTGCCGCTGCTTTAGGGTTTACAAATACAATTCCGAATGCAACTAATAAATTGCTTAAAATGAAAGGGGTATTAGGAAGCACAAATGGAAATGACCAGGTAGTTTTAGGTAGAGCCAATCTACCCAATATACAATTGACAGGTACCACAAATTATAGTGGAGCTCACAGACACACTTATACAGATAGAGGGAGTGCAAGTCACAGTATCGCAGCAGGAGCTGGCAGCAACCCAATAGCTGATGATAAAGATGGCTCCTATCAAACAGAATCTGCAGGAGATCACAATCACACTGTAACTATTTCTACCGGAGGAAGTAACAGCCCTATTAATACAGAAAATACATATCTAAGTACTAATGTATTTATATACTTAGGATTGTAATACTAAATAATATTGTGATAAGCTTTTTAAAGACCCTATTTGATATTAACCAATAGTAGCCCCTTAAAGTTGTAATTACCTTGTCTGATCTCTAATTCGGCTAAGATTACAAAATTTTACCTGATATATAGAAACGTTTTATTAAAAATTAAGGGAAACTGTCTGCTTTTAACTCAATAAGCTATTAAAGTTACCCCTCAACAGTTAGTTATTTTAGTTAAAGACAAGCGACTACTAAAACATATCAAAATGAAAAATATAGTATTTATGATTCTAATCCTGGGGCCGGGATTAAAAATGAATGCCCAAATGACTGTTGGTAAACATACTGTAAAAAGTTCCGAAATTACCGATTTTGGTAACGGTGGTGTCTCTGGAATTGTTTTGCCCTGGGCAGCTTCAATACCTAAAGAAAATGTTTTAATTCCGGGAATGCAGATTTATCCTGCGATTCAAAAAAAAGGGGTATATTATTATGGTACTGTTCGGACAGATTCATCTGTACCTACCGAGATGGTAAACTTGCCTAAACAAACAGTTCATGAAGGACCTGAAAAAACTAAAGAAACAGTTATAGAAGCGTTAAACAGTTCAATAAAAGGAGTACTTAAAAAACTACTGACAAAACTTTAATACTCCCCAAAGTAACTTCATCATTATTATATACTGTTAACCTTATGACCGAGGCAATTTGTTATGAAGTAACTATAAAAACTGCTTGTATATAATAGTAACGAAAGGTTATTTTGGAAACAATCGTAACATACAAAACCGCTTTATTCTCGTTATATCACTGCCAATTGATCGGTGATTTTTTTTAGTTATGGTATTCTGTCGCTTTAAATTGAAGTGCTTTCTCAAGATGAAATAAACACTTAATCCGGTTCGAATTTATCGACTGTTCGAAAAACAAAATAGTCAGAAAAAAAACACAAAACAGATTAAGATTACTAACCTTTTGTTGAAACTATTGTCCGGCAATTCAGTTCGCGGTAATATGTTGCTTCCTTGTTACTTAATAGATCCCTAAATGTTTTACAAAATGCAATTTCTTCATTATTAAAATTGTAATAGCTTTTTAGCCTGTCTCCTCCTGTCTTTTTCAGACAATTTTAAACTATCCTGAATACAGCTAGCTATTTTATTTATTCGTCCGTCAATATAAACTAACAACTCTTATTCGAAACTTAGCCAGCCCTATTAAGCTGTAGTCTCTCTGACAGATATAGCATTTACACTGCTGATTTCCCTAGATTGAAATCTGTTTTTATATACATTTCAAAAACTACCTTAATTTATATGATTTAATAATTTACCCCGCTAAGGTTGTAACAGAAATATTTTAAGTCCTTTTTAATGCAAAAAAACAAGAGACGACCAAGGTCGTCTCTCTACAAATCAAAATTCACAAGTTATATAGTTTTCTGTAATCCTATTGCTATTTTGCAAAATATACTGCATTAAAACCTACTCCAACTATATTCTAAAAAACAATAAAGCAAAATTATCTCTAACGGCATTTTCCATTATTTTACTAATAATCTTTACTCTGTCTTATAAAGAGTCATTCTCAACGGATTAGCAGCACTGGTAAAAGTAAAAACCACGTAATTAGTAAGATGAATTATATAATCCTCTTTTTTACAATACAATCCTTTAGGATTAGTTAATTCAGCATCCAGATCTTTTAAAAAAGAATACTCTTTTTCTGCTACCGACCAGCTTACATCTTTAAAAATAATAGTCTTATTAACAGCATCTTCACTTGTTGTTATATAATGTTTTATACTTTGCTTACTTCCATTGAATTCATATTCTATGTAATCCTTTTTATTAGCAGTATTAAAATTAAACCAAATACCCCTAATTTTTTTACCATCCGGCAGTGTAGCATTAGCCTTGTCAAAAAGATTTTTGTAAAAACCCGAATTTTTATTTGATGTATTCATCGTTTCCGAATAATAAACAAAAGTACTTTTTTTATTACCGGTAGCCGTTAGTAAAGCTTTATAATCATCTGTTAGTACAGGAGGAACATTTGTCCTTTTTATACTTGCGCTTACGTTGCCGGTTCCTTTGGCAACAAAACTATTCGTTGTACTATCATAAAGAAAGTTTGTTAATTTTTGTCCTTTAACAATTAATGCCGGTTTAGCTATTGCCCCTGTTGGTGTGTACGAAAAGCCGAAATTATAGCTTTCCGTGTTTGTCGGGTCTAGCGGCGTAGCTATTCCAAAACGGGCACTTGAATTAAAATCAAAATTAAAGTCATGTTCAGCAGTTCCGTCATTAGTTACTAAACGTTTAAATAGTGGGCTTTTAATATCTCCATTCATATTATTTAGAGTAATAGCACTCTTATTTAAATCTGTCCAGTCTTCTGCTGTAGCTTTTACAAATCTTAATTCCTGAACTTTTCTGTTTGTACTAAAAACAATATCTCCTTTTTCCTGTCTGTTATACAAAAACTGAAAATCACCTAAATATCCCTTACCTCTCAGATTTGACGAAGGATAACTATCAGAGTCCGATAAAAGATGAATTCTGTTAGCCGTTGTAAAAACCAAACTTACTGTACTCCCCAGCTGAATTTCATATTGACTACTTTGAACAGCAGTTTTAGTATCAAAATCAGATGCCATATCTACTTTTCCATCAGGTAAAAATTTAAAGAGATGGGTAAACCCGCCTAATTGTGTACTGTCTGTAAAATAAATTGCTTTCCATCCGTACTCAGAAGACAACAATAAATCATTCAATTCTTTTTGCTGTGTTACCAGTCTTTCCGTTGGTGTCTGATTGAATTTTTGCTCTGCATCGGTCCTGGTGCAAGCCACTAATTGCAATGTTAAAAGCACTACAACCAGATAATTGAAAATGTTTTTTTCTTTCATCATATATATTTTAATTATGCATCAATTATTTAATGCTATTACTTTACTACAGTATCAGTATTTTTTTGCGCTTCATCCCTTAAGGCATAAAAATCAATGTTAAATACCTCTTTATAATATTGAACGACAAGGGCTTCTTTTTCTTTTACCGCTGCCTTTCCTTTAGGATCTTTAATATTATTAACAATAGTCTCATATTCTGATTTGGAATAAGTTAAAATCGCTGCGGCAGTTTCTGCAAAATCTTCATGTATGTTTAATCGGGCATAACTGGTTATAAAACCTAAATTTCTTGAGTCAGCCTCTTTTTCTGCGTACCAACTTGTTGTATACCCAGATGGAGTTATCTTAGACCAGGCTTGCTCATTAAAAGGCTTCTGTTGATTTAAAATATGTACATATTCATGTTGAAGTGTATGAATAAATTGAGTAACATCTTTGCGATTTTTATTATCTAATTTATCTACCTTAAAAAGACTTATCCTTTGTCCGCCTTCTGCGAGTCCTAAAGTTTGTGTACCTGTTGAGTTCAAATTTACGCCACCTACCAAAACAAATTCTCTTGGCGCTATTTTCTTAACAAAATTTACTCCACCAACAGTTGTGTAACTGTCTACCCAAATCTTTTTTACTATTTCAAGAGCCGGTTTCACTTTATCTACTGTTGGGGGAAACAAATACCTGCTGTTGTCAACCATATTTTGATTCCACTCATAGTATGCACTAATATTGTATGGACTTGTAAAATTTTCAGCAATCCATTTATCTAAATCTGTTTTTACAGGTTGAGTATAATCCAACCTGCTATCGGTTGGTTTATCTTCGTGAGAACAGGAATGAAAGATTAAAATCATAAGGCTCAACACTACTAATTTGTATATTTTTAATAATTTCATACTACTAAAATTTATCTGTTTTTTTTTCAGTCCCTTTATTTGATGCACTAAATGGTATTTGCAAGGTGCCGCGCTTACCGTCTTTAGTCAAGCTCTTTTTTTGGCTCATATTTCTATCACCACTTTCATCAGGACTCTGATCAGTCCTTTTATCAGGATTTGTTTTTGCGGGTTGTATGTAAGCAGGTTTACTACTGTCTGTAGGTTGTTCTTCTTCTGAACAGGACAGAAAGGTTAAAATCATGATTCCCAACACCATTAATCTGTATATTTTTAATAATTTCATACTACTACAATTTATCTGGGATTTTTTTCAATTCCGTTATTTGATGCACTAAGCGGTATTTGTAAAGCTCTGCGCTTGTCATCTTTAACCAGGATATTTTTCCTGCTTACTTTTCCAAAACTAAGCGTATTGTGCTCTACAACAAGGTTAAAACGTTTGATATCGAACCATCTGATTCCCTCATGTATAAAGTCTCTTCTTCTGGCTTCTGCAATAGCTTTTATATAAGACGCCTGAATCGAACTTAGCGGGTAAAAGGGGGTATATTCATCCTTAATTACCGGATATTTGGTTTCTATCCTTTTTTGAGACAATGTATCTTTGGCTGCGTCAAATCCTTCAGTTCTTGTCGAAAAGAAATATTCTAACTCACTATTGGCAAGATCTATCTGATTCTTCATTACGTGCGCTTCGATACGATTTAAGAAAAATTCATCGTTACTAAAAAGTACGACACCGGTATAAGGATAACCAATTTGAGCAGTTACGTTAGTATATTTGAAATATTCGTAAAATTTAGGCACAAAAACATTTATTCCTCCTCTAAACTCTCCTGAAGCTTCTATCAGCCAAGACTTGCCAAAAATATTAGTATCCTTACCCAGAATTTCATCGCTTCTATTTCCCGCAAGGCTAAATCTATCTCTTAAACCTCTTTTACAAATCGAACTTGGATAAGCAACCAATAAATTAGTTGTTTTATCCTCTTTTGAATACTCAATTGGTTGTTGTTCAAAAGAAAACCCATTAAAAACTTTATAATCTCTTAGCTTACCAACCGGTTTAGATCCGAGATCCTTTGAAAGTTCCAGTACTCTGTCCCAATCTCCTTTTACTAAATAAAAACGAGAGGCAAAAGCTTTTGCTGCTTCTTTATTAAAATGATATTTAAGCTCTTTATAATCATCTGTTACTAATTTTAACCCTTCTTCGAGATCCTTTTGAATGAGATCAAAAACTTCTGCAACAGAGTTTCTGGTATATTTTTTTAATAACTCCTTTTCCGGTTCTGTTACATACGGAATCCCTAAATCAGTTTTGGCAGTCGCAGGATTATAACGATTCGACCATAGTGTAACAAGCATAAAATGGGCATAAGCTCTTGCAAGCAAAGCCTCTCCCTTTTTAGCTCTAAAAACAGGAATATCTTCGGACTTTTTTATTACATCCAAGGCTAAATTAGCAGCAGCGATTGCTTTATAAGATGCATTCCAAAAATTAGCTTGTGTATCAGTATTCGTTTCGGTTTGCATTTCCCAATTGTAGTTTTGTTCGTTATTCAAGTTTATATCAAGTATCTCACTATCAAAAACGTTATCCGACATCGTTTCTGCTATACTGATATAAGTCCCATTTGTATAAGCGGTAACCAATAATTCTGATAGTTGTTCCGGGCTTTCTATTTGAATTCTGTTATCCGGTACTTCCGAAAGGAAATCAGTACAACTTATACTACTTGTGAGTACCAAAAGAAATAAGAGTAGTTTTATATTTTTCATAATTTATAGATTATAAGGAAAGATTTATAGAAAAAGTATATTGACTTGTAATTGGCATGGCTACACCACCTGTATTACGAAATTCAGGATCCTGACCATTTAATCTTTTATCTGAATAAATCAACCAGGGATTAACTGCTGATCCTTTTAAAGTAAAAGTGTTTACACCTATTTTTTTCTTAAAATCTTTAGGGAACTCCCAACTTAATGAAATGTTTTTAAGCCTTACAAAATCACCATCGGCTACACGAAGATCCGAATAGTTATAGGTGTTATAGGCTCTAGCAAGCGTACGTACTCCTCCATTATTCTCATTCAGTCTTTTGTCGGCAATAACCGGAATATTGGTAAAGTTCTCGTCTCCGGAGTTTATCCATCGATTGGCAAAATCTTTTGTAAATACTGTCAGGTCGTCGTAAGTACTATCGTATATTGGATCTAAACGCACCTTATTTCCACCAGATCCAACAAAAAACACATATAAAGACCAATTTTTATAGGTAAAAGTATTAGCCAGTCCTATCGATTTATTGGGCTCAATAGCACCCTCGAATTTTAAATAATCCGTAATATTTTTTATATCCTGAAAATTAGCTCCCGTAATATTATTTTCTGCCCCCTCGTGCATAACAAAAGTGGGTAATCCCTGATTGTTTAAGCCGGTGAATTTATAGGAATAAATTGAATTCCTTGGGCGGCCAATAACGTTTCCTCCATTCGAATCAACTAAATCAAAAACAGATGCCTGATTGGCCAATTTTGTTGTTTTTTGATTAAAAACTGAAAAATTAAGAGTTGTTGACCAATTAAAATCTTTAGTATTTATGTTTTTTGTTGTGAAACCTACCTCAAGACCTTTGGTTTCCATATTTGCATTATTACCTTGTTTGATCATTTGACCGCCTACTCCGGAAGTAAGCACATAATCTACCAAATCAAACGCTTTACGGCTATAAACATCAGTGGTAAGTTGCACGCGGTTATTAAACAATCCAAGATCTAAACCAATATTTGTTTCAAATTGTTTTTCCCATGTTAAATCACCATTCTGCAACTGATCGATTCTTATTGCTGTCTCCCTGTCCGCAACATTGAAACGATCTGTAACAAAACTTCTAAGCACAGCTAAAGAATTCGTAGCAGGTCCGGCAGTTGCTGTAAGTCCGTAAGAAGCTCTTAAAGCCAACGTATTTATTTTAGACCAATTTTTAATAAATTTCTCTTCAGCAAGATTCCATTTACCACTTATCGTATAAGTCGGAAGCCATCTTGAAGAATTACTGTTACCTTGTCTGTTTGATCCGTCATAACGACCTGTCAGAGATGCTGTATATCTGCGGTCGTAAGTGTAACCTACTTTTCCAAAAAAACCAACTGTTCTTTCTTTTTCTTCATTAACTCCATAGTAAGCATTCCCATCATTAGTAATTTTTTCAAGATACTTAGCATCTGTAAAAGGAGTAAAAGCTCTGCCAAATTGAATTCCGGCTGCGGTAAAAGTATCACTGCCTCGATTTACATATCTTAGCTCAGTTCCAAAAAAACTTTCGAGTTCATGTTTTTCCTTAAAAATGTTTTTATAACTAACACTATTTCTAATGTTATGTGAAATCATATCATTAGTAAATTTTCTTAAAAATCCACCATTTGGTAAAATAGAAACTTTGGGTACTGTCAGATCTTTCGGATCCGTATACAAAAATATATTTTCCTTTTGCACAATTGTATTTAGGTCATCCCCAACGCCTGCGTTATAAGCCCCTACAACGTTAGAGCCTTCATATATTCTATGGTCTCTGCTGGTACCGGCATAACGAGATGCACCGGAAAGATTATACGTTAAATGCGGATTTATTTTATACTCTAAATCCAATTGAAAACGAATATCTGTAACCTTAATGTCCATAGTATTATTCTGCAGCTCGTTTAAGATATTCATTGGAGCCCAATTGTTTCTATAATACTCCAGATTACCCTTTTCATCGCGAGGTCTCAGTGTTCTACTGGTATTTAAAACATAATTAAACGGATTAATGTCAAAATCGCGGGTAACTTTACCATATACAGGATCACTTTGACTTTCATACGTCCCCGGAGCTCCCTGATCTCTTCTCGAAGCTAATGAAGAAAGTGTTATGTTTAATTTATCATTAACATAGAAGGTCCCTTTAATGTTTGAAGAAAGTTGTTTAACATCATCGGCAATAGTCCATCCGGGATCGGTAAAATAACCTAACGAAGCATAAAATGTGCTGTTTTTTCCTCCTCCGGAAAAACTTAAAGAGTGGTTTTGAGTAAAAGAAGGCCTAAACAAAACTTTGAACCAATCGGTGTTGGCCAGCTCATATTTTTTCAAAAATTCACTACGGCTAACCGGATCATTATTTACTAAAAAACCATTTGTTTCCGGAACATAGGTATTGATAGCTCTGCTCAAAATATTATAAACCCCTCCATATCTTCCGTTTAATGTTGTGGGGATATCGAGATATCCTTTGTATTCCATCTCCCTAAAAATACTCATGGATTCCTGAGAATTTAAGATATCATATTGATTGTAAGTCGGGACTGTTCGGGCCGTTTGTTCCAGCGAATAGGATACTTTTAGAGGTGACTCTCTACGTCCTCTTTTTGTAGTAATTACCACAACTCCATTTAAAGATCTTGAACCATAAATTGACGTTGCGGACGCATCCTTCAGAACCTCAATACTTTGAATATCATTGGCATTTAATCCGGCTACAGATGAACTCAGTAGTGTTTCAGAGTTACCTGAAGCCAGATCGGCAAATGACAAATTAATAATATCCTCCTGCACCACACCATCAATTACCCACAATGGCTTTGTATCCCCAAAAATGGACGAGGAGCCACGCACAGTAATTTTAGGAGCAGTACCAAACGTACCGGTTACGTTTTGTACCGTTACCCCTGCAGCCTTTCCTTCTATCATTCTACTCACATCTACTACACCATCCACTTTTAATTCCTCTCCCGAAATTTTACTGATTGATCCTGTAAAAGTTCTTTTAGATGTTTTTTCGTAACCCGTTGTAACAATTACCTCTTTTAAATTCTGTCCTTGTTCATTTAAAACAATTACAAGTGGCAGTTTATCAATACTCACTTCCTGGGTTTCCATCCCAATGTAAGAAACCACCAATTTTGTAGCATTAGCCGGCATATCTATCGTAAAACTACCATCAGCATCTGTAAGAACTGAAGTTTTACTTCCTTTGGCAACTACTGTTGCTCCGGGCAAAGGATTCCCTGTTTGATCAATTACCTTACCCTTCACCAAAGGGGCAGCTAAATTCTCAAATTCCATTTTTGTACTCGTCAACTCTTCACTACTAACTAATTTTTTGTGTTTGTTCAAATTTCCGGCTTCACTTTTATTTATAAATACAAGTAAAAAGGCAATCTGAAATAACATTAATTTCTTAATTGGAAAAAGAAGTCGTTTTTTAACAATTCGTTTTTTCATAAATTTGATTCTGTTTTGATTAATACTTTTAAACTGGTTATTGAAAAAAATTATAAATGCCCTGTTCTAAAGGCAATTTGAGTTACTATGTACCATAATTATTATGACATATCTGACACTTTTTTATTTATGTGGATTACTATTTTATGGAAGTTGTTTTTAATTAGCAGTACTACCTGATTTTTAGCTAAGACCGTATAATTTGTTCTAAAGTGCTAACTGACTATTTTCTGAGATATTTAGACCTAAAAGAATAAATTACCGAGTATAGACTTAGCATTATATAAATGGATTGAAATTTTCATGAGATCAAAGAAAACACAAGTAAAAAACATTCCGAAAAAAAATACTACTCGTTTATACGCACCAAAAAAATACCCGCTAAAAATCTAAAAACAAGCACATTACAATAAAAAAACAACACAGGCATAAAAAAATCGAGTAAGTTTAAGTAGTAAAAACTAACTCAAAATTCTAAAACTCTTAAATTCAAATACATTTTAAAAGAGCTGCCCAAAAGCAGCTCTTTTCCCCTAATAAAAATAAAGTTGGTATACTAATTCAACAATTAAAATAAAATAAGGACTTCAAGTAAAATGTAAATAGAATAACATGCCTTTCTGAAGATATTTCAAGATCTATATTTGTTTTTTTGCAACATTAAATTCAAACTCTAAGCAACAATAAAACACTAATAAGAAACCATATGAAATAAAAAAAACACGTTTTAAAGCATTAAAATTGTTCTTTTTTGTTAGTACATATCTAAAAATTTTAAATATTTCAGATACGATTTTATACTATAGAAAAAGAAGATAACATCGATTGAAACTCAAAGAATTTAACAAACATCCACTATTCTTTCTCTACTATTTAAAGTTCTTTTATAGGAAATCCCAAAATTTGCGACAGCTCTAATATTTTCTCCCTTTCCTGCTTTTTACAAAGAAATAAATTACAATTACCCCCTTTACTTTCTATCTTAAGCAAAGTATAAGAGGAGAGTATTTCTAACTTTTCTACCACTTTTTCAAGATTATTATCAAATTCCTCTACAATAATTTCAAAGGGCAGATTAATTTCTTCTGTAATAAATTTACTTAGATCGCCAACATTAAATCTTGAAATATCTCCTTTAAACTGAGGCACATAGTCCGCCAACAAATTGTAATACAAAAATTGCAACGAAATATCATAATCGCGCTTTTCAATATAACCGTTCTCTATTAATTTCTTAAGATAACTTTCCGGTTCAATTTGTATTAATCTAAAATCTCTCTTGGCAGCATTGACCTCATTTGGAAAAAAAAAGTTCATATCGGATATAGTCTCTAAAAAATCATTAAAAAGCTTTTCCTTATAAAATAATTCTGCAGAAATTTCTAGTTGTTTCTGCCTGTTGAACCCATTAAATTTTTCAAAAATTAGCTCCGTTATCTTGATAACTTTTATCATTTATTAATTTCTAAATCAATTTATTCTCTTAGGGATTTCCTTTATTTTGGCAAAGTCCTTAGCAATATTAAAACCTCAATCCGTTTACGATTTATCCACAAGAGTATATAATACCATATACTATAATGAGGAACTTTTCTTTTATTTCACCAAATATCTGTCAGATTCATTATTAACGTTCTGTAACTATATCATCAAGATATTCTTTAAGCTGATCGCTAATTTCTGTTTTTGTCTCCAGCAGGTACAATAGGTTTACATTTGCAATTTCACTTATCTCATATTTATCAGATATAGGCTTTCGCATATAAATTCCGAAGATCATTGGAATTATTCCTTCAAATTGCCTCAGGAATCTAATGTATTCTTTTAAGGGGCCATCCTGAATAAAAATGATCCTGTCAAATTCATAAAATGAAAAAATATTATTTTTTAAATCTGTATAAAAAACAAATTTAAATTCCGGAAATCTCTTTCTGAAGTATCTTAAAAAGATTTGATTCTGATCACATACTAAAATTTTTACTTCTTGACTCATCTGTATAAACTTTACAATCTTCTTATGGCATCCCTTTACTTTAACAACTGTTTTCCAATGCTTTAACTTCTCTCTAACAAACTTATTAATGGCACTAAAGTGTGTATTTAAAAAAATCTGGGCGATACAATTCTGTCAAAATACTCAAACACTTCAAACCTCAGAAAAATCTCATGAGATCCGGAATTAAAATTTCTAATTTTTGAGGTTTCCATATCATATGCATAACCTACAAATAATCCTTCTGTAACCTGAAAGCCTGCCATTGCACTTAAAGCAGATCCAAATCTGTAACAAAGCCCACCGCTAAACTTTTCATTGATTAGAAAATTTGCTGATAAATCTACTTGCGGATCCGTTCCCTCTACTATTTTTACTAACAATGAAGGTTTAAATAATACTGTTGGACTAACCTCAAATACATGTCCCCCCATTAAATACAAGTGCATTTTCTCTTTTAAAACTGAAAATGCCTGATCGTCTTTATAGTGTTTCGTTTCTAAGATACTGGGAACTGATAATGAGAAATAGGTATAATCAGAATATAGATACATCCCTACTCCAAAATTCGGAGAAAACTTACTTATATTATTCTGATATGAAATATCATTTGGATCATAAATATTGAGTTTTGAATAATCAATTTTTAAATTCGTTACAGATGTATTTAGTCCAAATGCAAGTTCATAGTAATCCGAAGCCTTAATCTTATAAGATAAACTAGCAGTAAACTTGTTCTCGTTAGAGGGTCCAATTCGATCGTTTTCAAACGAAATTCCTGCTCCAAGATTTGTATCGTTTATTGGCAAATGCCCGGCAAATGTGGTCGTAGAAGGTGCTCCGTCTATTCCTACCCATTGACTTCTGTGCATACCAAAAATACTTAATGCTTTTCTTTGTCCTGCATATGCAGGATTTATATTCATAGTATTGTACATATATTGTGTATACTGAGAATCTTGTTGAGAGAATCCACATATACTCCAAAATAAAAAAAGCACAATAAGCTTATTATTAAAATTCATTTTATTATTTATATTTTCAATTACCACTTAAGTATAAGTATCCTACTTTTTCCATGTTTTTAGAAGTGCCATCAATTTTTACTTCATAATTCAACACATAAAAATAGGTTCCTGGCGGAAGGGCACTATCATTATTAGCTGCACTTCTGCCTTGGGATTGTGAATACCCATTAAAGACATTTCCCTTCGAATCGTAATTAGTAATTTCAAAAACTTTTACTCCCCAGCGATTGTAAATAATTACGCTATTATTCGGATGATTTTGAATTCCGTCAATTTTAAAATAATCATTTTTACCATCATCATTTGGACTCACTGCGTTGTAAACAAAAACATATCCATCGTCTTTAGTATTTCTCTTTGTTCTGGCCAAGGCAAACACTCCAAAACCTGATACATCAGAAAAAGTTGTTATAGTATTCGATCCAATTTCTACCACTCCACCCTCATCTACCCAGATTTTTTTATCTTTATCCCATCTTACAATTGTAATGGTTTCTGCATCAGTTTTTGATTTTTGCAGATTTTTATAAATAAATTCAGATGTCGTTTCTTGATCCCAAGAAAGAGTAATCATGACTTCGGGCTTTCCTGAGCGATTCTCTATTTCCCAATATTCCTTATCATCAATTTGTTCAAGATTACCGACCTTACTGGAGTGCGGATAAAGCAGATTTGAATTTTCAAAAAAGTATTTTCCTCTTATAACAGTCTTGACACTTGCAGTTGTGGGTATAATTTTAGCATGACGATAGTGTGAATTAGCACCTATCGGATAAATAAAATCAGTATTTCCAACCTTTTCAATATAACCTTCTATATGACTTTCATTGTTAACATTAGAATGTCCTGCATTTTTTTCATACACAATTGACCCATCATGTTTACTGGTGTTTACAATTCCTTTCCTGAAATCGCTACTCCCCGAAATACTTATATTACCTGAAACCTCAAATGCAGGTTGCTTAGAAGCATTATCAAATAATAAATTATTAAACTTTGTAAATTCAGCAGAAGAACTACTTGATATTTTTTGATTCTTCTTTCCTATGAATTTAGTATAACTATTTTCGTTATCGGTAAAAAACACAAGTCCATCATTATTAAAATCAGAAAAAAGAACCAGTTCTCCATCATTTATAAGTGTACCACTAAATGAATTCTCAAAATTAAACTTTGATGACATTACAGTTCCTGGCAAAATTGTCAGTTCTCCAATGTTTACTATCTGTGCTTTCAAATTCGCATTATGAACGAAAATTACAAGAAATAATATGTTAATTCTTTTTTTCATATAATTTTGCTTTATTTTAAAGGAAGGCATGATACTCAACTATCCGGATTCCGATCTTGTCCCCAAACAATCTCATTGGAAACCAATTGAGATATCACACCTCCCTTTGAAGATTGCCAGTCATTATGCTCCATCACAATGATTGCAGACACCAACCCTGTCTGCATTTGACAACCTCCACCTACTATTTTAATAATGGCAACTGCCATTCTTTTATTTTAACATTCTTTCAAATTAAATTAGAAAGGGGGATTCAATCATGCATCCTTAATTTTAAATTTTGTCCTGTCAGAAAATACAAACGAAATTTAAGTCCACCTATCCCCCCTTTTTAGACCTGCTATCTCACAATTCAAATTCAAAACAGCTTAGCCTTATTCTTTAGTAATTAACATTTTTTCCAGTTTTTCCAGTTTTGTCTTCATATCCTCCATATCTTTCTTTAATCCATTTATTTCCTTTTCTTTAGAGTCTATTTGCTTTTGCTGTTCAATAGTGTGTAAATAGAGTTCTTCTATTTTTTCAAGATTCTGAACTCCAAGTTCAGTTGGATCGATAGAATATCCATCGGCAACTTTCTCCAGTTTATTTATAGGTGTAACACCCGGTAAGTGTCTGTTTTTAATTATAAACTCTTCGACCGCTTTTAACGACTTAAATTTATAATCTGCTTTTAAATCAGAGTATCCCTGAAAATAATCTTCAAAAACGTAATCTGCATACACTCCACTACTTGTTCTTATTTTTCCATTTACTCGCAGTGCTTCATCTCCAAAACTCGATTTTGAGTTTGTACCAATTCCAACCCAGCTTCCTAACGTATAAATCTGATCTGAATTTAATGTTGCCTGTGAAGTACCTCCTAGTACATTCCATGGTTCAACCTTCAGTGAACTTACATCTACTGTTGCTTTAATGTCATTTACAGAACTTGTTAAAGTATTACCTTCTAAACCTAGATTAACCTTTTTTACCAAATCTGTCGTTTGACTTATACCATTAACAACAGAAGTAATAGCATTACCAGAATTTGTTAATGTATGTGACGAACCTGCTTTAATTATTGGCAATAAATCTATAGAACTTCCAACTCCATTTACTGTTGAAGTTAAATTTGTTCCACTTGAACTAAGCTTATTATCTCTAACAGCTAAACCGCTTTTAACCTCTACACCTTTTTCATTTTTATAAGTAATAGTTCCATCTGCATTATTAGTTAAACTTGTCACCGTTTCTTTGTCTTTCAAAACTGTCTCTAATTCTTTAATTACCTCAGAGTTTTTAAAGATCGTTGTGGCTGTTCCTGATACATCATTGGCAATATCAATCGAAACAACAGCTCCTTTCTCATTGGTATAAGAATACTTCCCTTCTGAAATTTTGGTCAAAGTGGTTACAGTTTCATTATTTTTAACGATACCGTCTAAGTTCACACTTTGAGTTTGGCCTTGAGCATCTGCGTAAACCAGTATGTTTTTTACAGG
>NZ_JAALLN010000049.1 GCF_011751075.1 Flavobacterium poyangense | reverse complement strand
CATCCTGGCTGCGGGGTCGCCTGGCGGGTCCGCCTGCGCCACCTCCACGTCCGCCGCGGAAGTTGTTGCGTCGGAAGAAGCGCCTTGAGGGTCCACCACGGCCTCGCTGAGCGCCGCGCTGGTTGCCACCCTCGCCGTCAACAGCGACTTGTTCACCCTGGCCGGCGCCCTCGCCACCGCTGCCAGCACCGTTCTCGCCCTGTTGTGGGCCGCCCGGGCCTCGCCTTCCACCCTTGTAGTAGCCGTCATAATGCCGGCGTGGCCTGTAACGGCGCTGCTGGCTGCCGACCCCCTCGCCACCGCTCTGCTCGTCTCCGGTCTTACCGCCCTCGCCGGACTCGTAGCCTTCCTGGCCCTCGCGGGGTCTGCGCATAGGTCGGGCACCGCTGCCACCGCGTCTGTTGTAGTACTGCCGATATCCACGGCGCTTGTCCGCCGCGTAGGGCGAGCCCTTGACGGCCTCGCCTTCCGGCCCGGTCACATTGGCCGCTTCATTACCCTTCTCGCCGATCACCACGTCGAACTCGACGACCTCCCCATCGCCGACGCTGCGCACGGCTTTCTTCGGGTTGTTCTTAGTGATGGCAGATTGATGCACAAACACGTCTTCTTTGGTGTCATTTCTGTTGATAAACCCGTAGCCACTCTTTACGTTGAACCATTTTACAGTCCCGGTAACTTTATTAGCGATGATGGTTTTCTGCTGCTGGGCAGCCTTAGCCTGCTGCTGTTGCTGACCCTGTTGCTGGGCTTGCTGCTGGCCCTGCTGCTGCTGGGTCGCCGTGGCTCCGGCCGGGGCCGCTGGTGCGCTGGCCGCTCCGCCCGCTGCCGCCGCGGCAGGCTGCTGCTGTTGTTGCTCGGGCTGCTTCTCTGCATCAGCCATGTTTCAGTTGTTGTCGATGTTAATGTCTTTTAAACTTGATGTTCACGACGTTGTTGTTGTTGTTGTTGTTGGCGAATACAATCTTGGCTGATTCTGCATCGCAAACATTTCGACAATATGCTTTTTGAAACAGAATCAGCCAAGATTGTATTCGCCAACATCAGCTGCTCTATCTATGCCATAGAGAGCGTTCTCTACCTCACTACTGCAGCAATGGATATCTATGATGGCCAGGACGTCCAGTTGGAGACAGCCCTCGTCGAGCAGTTCTGCGTTCAGGAC
>NZ_JAALLN010000048.1 GCF_011751075.1 Flavobacterium poyangense | reverse complement strand
GTCGGGAATTTTGTAATCTCGAGAAGCGGTTCGGTCGACGATCGGCGCAACCGGGAACATGCGCAATGTTTCCGAGACCACCTGCTGCAGGTATTCCATTTCGAAAACGCGCTCGTAAGTGAGCTCATTTGGCTTTATACCAGCGAGCTTCTCAGCCAACTCTCGGCGCAGCTTGCGCTGGACGTCCGGATGACGAGATATCTGCAGCAACGTGAAGGACATGGTCAGGGCACTGGTTTCCAAACCGGCCGCCAAGAGACCCGTTGACTGCGCCAACTGGTCGTCAGTCTCGAAAGTGTAGCCTATATCATTCGTCCCTTCGAGATTCTTTAGTGTATCGACGACGTCACCGCTGTTACTTTCGATTTTCCTTCTTTGATTTACCGTATCCACCATGATTTTTCGCAGAAAACTGCCGTTTCTACCGATCAACTGGACACCCATGATGTCGTTCACTCTCGGAAAGAAAAAGTTGTTTAGCAGGTGGTACGAGTTTATGATATCATCGTTAAAAAACTCTCGACTTCGCAAATAGAATTCAGGCTCGGGTTCGACGAACGAGTCGGTCCTGACGCCAAAGCTCATCTCCGAGGCAACATCGGTCGTGTACTTGGTTACGAGTCTCCTCACCTCGAAGGTCTGCTCGCCATCCTCGACCTTTCGCTCGATATATGCCCTGGCGTTAGAGGCGCTTTCCATCATCCTATTGAAGAGCTTCTTAACTTTGCCGGTGGAGAACGCCGGGGACAGCCTGTAGCGTAGCTGCCTCCACTGCGAGTCCGTGGAACCGAAACGCGACCTGACGGCGAGTTTGTCGCCGGTACGACCGCTGGCAAAGTGTCGGTTCGGAAAGACATCGAAGTCTTTGATCAGGATTTGCTTGACGAGTTCGGGACTGCGGATCAGGAGACAAGGCTTCTGCAAAGCGTAGAAGCCGAGGAAAGCTTTGTCGGGATTGTCAACGTGAAGCTCGGCGAGTCGATCTTGGGCAGATTGCTGGAGGAGAAGAGGCCGACGAAAGTGACCGAAAAACCAGTTGTTGCCCGGGGGCGAGTGAACACCTCGACGGGCCCAGTAGCTCTGCCGATACTTTGCCCAGAGATAGAATAGGCTGCTGCTGCTCATGATTTGACTCTCCTCCTCTGATGCTGCTGCTGTATACGACGACGTCGTAGAAACAATGATCCGCTGCTGCACTTTCTTCTGCGCGTACAACCA
>NZ_JAALLN010000047.1 GCF_011751075.1 Flavobacterium poyangense | reverse complement strand
CGCAGCGTCAGGCAACCAAGGACGCCGGTACCATCTCGGGCCTGAACGTGCTGCGTATCATCAACGAGCCCACCGCCGCCGCTATCGCCTACGGTCTCGACAAGAAGGCCGTTGGTGAGCGTAACGTTCTCATTTTCGATCTGGGCGGCGGTACCTTCGACGTCTCCATCCTGACCATCGAGGATGGCATCTTCGAGGTCAAGTCAACGGCCGGTGACACTCACTTGGGAGGTGAGGACTTCGACAACCGTATGGTCAATCACTTCGTCCAGGAGTTCAAGCGCAAGTACAAGAAGGACCTCACCGCCAACAAGCGTGCCCTTCGTCGTCTGCGCACGAGCTGCGAGCGTGCGAAGCGTACTCTCTCCTCGTCGACCCAGGCCAGCATTGAAATCGACTCGCTCTACGAGGGTATCGACTTCTACACCTCCATCACCAGGGCTCGTTTCGAGGAGCTCTGCGCTGACCTCTTCAGAGGCACCCTCGAGCCCGTCGAGAAGTCTCTCCGTGACGCCAAGATGGACAAGGCCCAGATCCATGACATCGTCCTCGTTGGTGGATCCACCCGTATCCCCAAGATCCAGAAGCTCCTCCAAGACTTCTTCAACGGCAAGGAACTCAACAAATCCATCAACCCTGATGAGGCTGTTGCTTACGGAGCCGCTGTCCAGGCTGCCATCTTGCACGGTGACAAGTCCGAAGAGGTCCAGGATCTCCTGCTTCTCGACGTTACTCCCCTGTCTCTTGGTATCGAGACTGCTGGTGGTGTTATGACCGCTCTCATCAAGAGAAACACCACCATCCCGACCAAGCAGACTCAGACCTTCACCACCTACGCCGACAACCAGCCTGGTGTACTCATTCAGGTCTACGAGGGTGAGCGTGCCATGACCAAGGACAACAACCTCCTTGGAAAGTTCGAGCTCAGTGGAATCCCCCCAGCGCCCCGTGGTGTTCCTCAGATCGAAGTTACCTTCGACATTGACGCCAACGGTATCTTGAACGTCTCTGCTGTCGACAAGTCGACTGGCAAGGAGAACAAGATCACCATCACCAACGACAAGGGACGTCTCAGCAAGGAAGACATTGAGCGTATGGTCAATGAGGCCGAGAAGTACAGAAGCGAAGACGAGAAGCAGAAGGAGACCATCTCTGCCAAGAACGGTCTGGAGTCTTACTGCTTCAACATGAAGAGCGCCGTTGAAGACGAGAAACTCAAGGAC
>NZ_JAALLN010000046.1 GCF_011751075.1 Flavobacterium poyangense | reverse complement strand
GAGCGAGAAGCATCTCAAGCGAGATACACTACAAAGCGACTTTTATTTCTTCTCTCAAGTGATTTTCAACAACTGCTGTCATGTCTGAAGAGATTTTCAACGAGGTTCAACGTGTATTGAAGAGGAAAGCAGAAGTGTAACGAGTGATTTTAACCTATACGTGAAGCAAATAACTTTTCGTTTGGATAAAGAAAATACTTACCGAGAGACGCAAGATGCCGGAGGACGTCGCAATGGAACAAACCGGCGAGGTCGAGACCTTCGCCTTCCAGGCCGAAATTGCCCAGCTTATGAGCCTGATTATCAACACCTTCTACTCGAACAAGGAGATCTTCATTCGAGAATTGATTTCCAACTCGTCTGATGCCTTGGATAAGATCCGCTATGAGTCGCTCACTGATCCATCCAAGCTTGACTCGTGCAAGGAGCTGTTCATCAAGATCATCCCCAACAAGAATGATCGCACGCTCACCATTATTGACTCTGGAATTGGTATGACAAAGGCTGACTTGGTGAACAACCTTGGTACCATCGCAAAATCTGGCACAAAGGCGTTTATGGAAGCTCTGCAGGCTGGAGCTGACATTTCGATGATTGGCCAGTTTGGTGTTGGTTTCTACTCAGCTTACCTTGTTGCGGACAAAGTAACGGTCATCTCCAAACACAACGATGACGAGCAGTACATCTGGGAGTCTTCTGCTGGTGGTTCCTTCACAGTTCGTGCTGACACTGGTGAACCCATTGGCAGAGGAACCAAGATCATCCTGCACATCAAGGAAGATCAGACCGAGTACTTGGAGGAATCTAAAATCAAGGAGATCGTCAAGAAGCACTCTCAGTTCATTGGCTATCCCATCAAACTGCTCGTCGAGAAGGAGCGTGACAAGGAACTGAGCGAAGATGAGGATGAGGAAGAGAAGAAAGACGAGGAGGAGAAAGACGAGAAACCCAAGATCGAGGACGTTGGCGAGGATGAAGATGAGGACAAGCCCAAAGACGAGAAAAAGAAGAAGAAGAAGACTGTGAAGGAGAAGTACACAGATGAGGAGGAACTCAACAAGACCAAGCCCATCTGGACCAGGAATCCTGATGACATCACTCAAGAAGAGTATGGCGAATTCTACAAGAGCTTGACAAATGACTGGGAGGACCATCTTGCTGTCAAGCACTTCTCAGTTGAGGGTCAGCTTGAGTTCCGGGCCCTCCTCTTCGTTCCTCGTCGCGCACCCTTCGACCTCTTTGAGAACAAGAAGAAGAAGAATAACATC
>NZ_JAALLN010000044.1 GCF_011751075.1 Flavobacterium poyangense | reverse complement strand
TGAGTAGTCCTGAAAAAGGTTGACTGGATTAATATTTTAAAATAATTAAACTGGAATAGAATTCGTTCTGTTCCAGTTTGTTTTTTTCCACCTTTTTAGTTTAATTCGATTTTGCTTATGTGCTTGATTAGGAGTTAACATATTTATAGATAAGTGTACTCTAATTTGATTGTAAAATAACACAGATTGTTCAATCTGAATTTTTAAATCTTTGAAATTTTCGAAAACCTCAAATAAACCAAACTCTTCCTTTAATATTCCATTGACTCTTTCTGCAACAGCATTCTCATATGGGTCATAAGATTGAGTCATACTTACTGAAATATTATTTGCAATTAAATATTCTATGTAATCCTTGCTACAATACTGAAGCCCTCTGTCTGAATGATGAATAAGAGCCTCTTGATATCTTCTTCCAGCAACGGCTATTTTTAAAGCTTCCAATGTAGAGAGCGCCATTAAATTATCCGCTAATTTATAACCAACAATCTTTTTAGAATAAACATCCGTTATCAAATGAAGATAGAACGTTTTTTCTTTAGTTCGAAGATATGTAATATCTGCTGCCCAAACCTGCTCAGGTCTTATTATATTTAAATCCTTGATTAAGTTTGGATATTTACGCATCCAATGTCTTGAATTGGTCGTTTTGTAATACCTGCGAGTTTTTGAAACTAATAAATACTCATCTCTTAAAAAATCAAATAATTTATCCCTGCCTATTTTTATATGATACTTTTCAAAATCATATTCAAGCATATGATGGAGCTTTCTACCTCCAGTTTTGGGTAGTTTTTGACGTACCGACATAATTAAACATCTAAGTTGTTCTTTGTCAAATTTTGATTTTAATTGATATGATTTTCTCTTATAATAAGCTTGTTTGCTAAATCCAAACAATCTGCATATTTCACAAGGACTAATCCTGTAAATATGATTTATTTCCTGGACTGCTTGGAACCAGACTTTTTTACAATTTCAATTTTTAACTCTCGTTCGGCTATTTCTATAATTTTTCTAAAAACCAATAATTCTTGTTCTTTCTTGGCTAATTGAGCTTCGAGCTCTTTTATACGCTGAGATTGAGGATCTTTCATAGGTCTTCCAAGTGTTAGTTTTTCTAAATAGGTAAATTTACCATATTTTCTTAACCAACTATCAATACAGCTGTGACTTCTAATTTGGTAGCGGCGACGAAGATCAGCTTTAGAAAACAAACCTTGTTCAAATTCTTTCACAACATGCTTTTTAAATACCTCACTGTAAGTCTCTACAGGCATTACTTTTTTTAGAACTTTCCTTTCTGTTGACATAATTAATTGGATTGTAGTCAACCTTTTTCAGGACAAGACA
>NZ_JAALLN010000043.1 GCF_011751075.1 Flavobacterium poyangense | reverse complement strand
TTTTTCTTAACTTGTCCTGTTTCGTAAAATGGCAGGTCTAAGAAATGGGTGTTTTCATCTTTTAATCCGATGTATCTTGTTGCGGCATAAGATTCTCTTCTTCTGATGAGTCCTTTTAGTTTGCGAACTTCTAAGGAATCTATTTGATTTTCTGATTTGTTGTTCAGAAATTCTATGACGGATTTAAAATTTATTTCAGCAGCTGCAGCACCAATAAAGTCACTGCCTACTTCTGCAAATTTCAAAGCTTCGTCATCGGTTACTGCAATATTTCCTGAGGTTTGATATACAACATGTACATCGTGACCTTGTTTTATCAATTTTGAAAAAGTACCTCCCATAGAGATAACATCATCATCCGGGTGGGGACTAAAAAGGATTACTCGCTTTTTTGCCGGATCGGCTCTTTCGGGACGATGCGAATCATCCGTGTTGGGTTTTCCACCTGGCCATCCGGTGATGGTATGCTGCAATACGTTGAACATATTAATATTCAAATCATAAGCAGAACCTTCTTGCGCCAAAAGATCTGACATACCGTTATTGTTGTAATCGCGGTCTGTTAGTTTTAAAATAGATTGTTTTGTTTTTTGACACAACCAAACAATCGCTTTACTTTTTAATTCTTGTGTCCATAGACATTCTCCAACCAGCCATGGTGTTTTAAAACGCGTTAGCTCTGAAGCGGCAGACTGGTCTAAAACAAAAGTGGCATTGGGGTGATTTTGTAAAAAAGTGGCCGGAACTTCTGAAGAAATATCTCCCTGAATAGTTCTTTTTATAATGTCGGCTTTGTTCTGGCCCCAGGCCATAAGTACTATTCTTTTAGATCTGAGAATGGTAGATACTCCCATTGTGATGGCCCTTTTTGGCACATTATCAATCCCGTTAAAATCGGAAGAAGCATCTACTCTCGTGATATGATCTAAAGTAATAATACGTGTTCCTGAATTGATATGCGAACCCGGTTCGTTGAAACCAACGTGACCTGTACGTCCGATACCTAATAATTGAAAATCAAGTCCTCCGGCGTTTTTAATATTCATTTCATAGTCAATACAATATTGATTTAGTTCATCAATAGCAACTGTACCGTCCGGAATATTAACATTCTCCGGTTTAATATCAATGTGATTAAATAGATGCTGATGCATAAAATGGTGATAGCTCTGATTGTTCTCTTTGCTCATCGGATAATATTCATCCAGATTGAAAGTGATTACATTGCTAAAACTTAGCCCCTCTTCTCTGTGCATTCTTACTAATTCCTCATATACTTTTATAGGAGATGAACCTGTCGCTAAACCCAGAACACAAGATTTATTTTTCTCTTGTTTTGATCGGATCAACTGAGCGATTTCCTGCGCCACGATCAATGAAGCTTCGCCAGAATTTCTAAAAATTTCGTTGTGAATTTTCTCAAATCTGGTCTCTTCAAATTTCCCTGCGCTTTTATAGCTGATATCAGGTATTGTTTCTAAAGCACTTTTCATTTCTTTTCTTTT
>NZ_JAALLN010000042.1 GCF_011751075.1 Flavobacterium poyangense | reverse complement strand
AATTACGTGGATGGCATTTGCACATTATTCGTACGATTTTTTCTGTAATCTAAAGGTCTGTGCACTGTAGGATGAGTTCCCCCAAAATATTATGCCATATCTCAGGCGTGAATGTACATTCGCATAATATACGCATCGAGCTGTTTGAAGACTGACTGAATTTGAAAGAATTCTGAACGCGTAACTTAAAGAACTTAATTTAGTATTCAATGCATTTATATGAGCATTCCATTTGAGATTTGACTGAATTGAGAGACCTAAGAATTTTGTTACTTTGACTTCAGTCAATTGCACACCGTTCATTTTTAAAGGCGGAATCAATTGCTTGTTTGAGTGACAATACTGCATAGAAACAGTTTTCCCTTCATTTACTATCAATTTGTTATCACGGAACCAATTTGTAATATCTGATATCGTATTACATACTGTTTCTTTTTTGCAAAGTACACTAGTATCATCAGCAAAGAGAACTGCTTTTCCATTTCGAATGGAGGAAGGCATATCGTTTACATATAAAAGAAAAAGAATTGGCCCTAAAATTGAACCCTGCGGAACTCCACGTTCAATTGGCAATGAATCTGAAAGATGTGTATGTAATGTCATTTCATGCCAGTAAGATATTTCTACTCTTTGGGACCTATGATTAAGGTATGAAGATATCCAATTTAGGGCAGTGCCGCGAATTCCATAGGAAGGCAATTTAGAAAGCAAAATATTATGATCAATGACGTCAAAAGCTTTAGAAAGATCTAAAAAAATTCCTATGGGTGCTTCATTTAGATCCATTGATGAAGCAACATCTTTAAGAAAAGAAAATATTGCGGTTTCCGTAGATTTTGATTTTCTAAATCCATGTTGGCAATCCGAAAACGCTTCGTTTTTTCTGAGAAAAGTTTCCATTCGCGTGTAGAAAAGTCTTTCTAATACTTTTGAAAATACTGACAAAAGAGAAATTGGTCGATAATTTTGAATATCATCTTTATTGCCTTTTTTGAAAAGCGGCTTAATTTTTGCTGTTTTGAAAATATCTGGAAATATTCCAGTACCTAAAGAAGAATTAAATAAGTGAGTTAATGGATGAATAATCGCAGAAACAAAAAGTTATTTAATAAAATATCGGGAAAATCATCTAAACCTGCAGAATATTTATTTTTGAGTTTAGCGACTATTCTAAGAATTTCATTGGAAGATGCTTCGGAAACAAACATAGTATTAAAAGTTTTTTGGGAAACGTCTGCATTTGAATTTGGAGATGTTAAACCCTGTGTAAGATCAAATGCTATTCTCGAAAAGTACTGGTTGAAAAGACTAGCTATAGTTTCCGGATCCTTTACCTCCTTATTCTTATCTTTTAAGATTACATTTTCAACACATTTTCTAGTCGATGTGGTAGCATTTTTAACTATATTCCACATTGCTTTAGTTTTGTTACTTGCGTTCATAATATCCTGATCACTCCATCTACTCCATCACTCCAACTACTCCATCAAAATCGACAACTATATCTATACAATTATATA
>NZ_JAALLN010000041.1 GCF_011751075.1 Flavobacterium poyangense | reverse complement strand
GATTTAAATAAAGCTGTGCAGTACTAGTGCTAGTGGTGTGAAGTGCAGTGAGTTGCGTTGAAAAGCGGGTCAGCGGAATGAAGTGCAGTGCTGTAAAGTATAGTTGTAATGCAGTCGTGTGCAGTTTAGTGCTGTCACATGTAATATAGCGTTGGTTTCTTTATCATTCTTTGAATATTCCTTAACTTTTAAAATAATTGTATTAGTATAGTATTATCACGTGTTCGGCCATAAGCCGCCATCCTGATTGGGGTTTCTCTGGGTTTACCCAATCGCTTAAGGTATATGCCGGGATGGTCCTTTGTTTGTTTTCCCAGAAGTAGAAGTAAAAGTGAATTTAATGCTCCTGTCACCCCTCTGATGTATTATTGTACAAGGTGTACAACTTTGCTTCCGCCGTTTTTTCCTCAAAAATATGACCCTTTATTGAACAAAATGCTTACACAGATATTATTCAAAGTAATGTCCATCGCTGGCCACAACTTTTTCCCATCTTTCCGGCAGTGTGCGAATGCCGCGTCGAAAAAATTGTTCATCTTTGGAGGCGATCCACGAATCAATCCACTTTTTGACATCTTCATAAGATCGGAAGTGTTGCTCAGCCAGGTCGTGGGCCATTGATCGGAACAAGTGATAATCAGAGGGAGCAACGTCTGGAGAATACGGCGGGTGGGGTAGGACGTCCCATTTCAACGTTTCCAGGTACGTTTTGACCACTCTTGCAACGTGGGGCCTAGCATTGTCGTGCAGCAAAATCACCTTATCGTGCCTCTCGCTGTATTGCGGGCGTTTGTCTTTTAAAGCTCGGCTCAAACGCATTAATTGCGTTCGATATCGATCACCTGTGATTGTTTCACTAGGTTTTAACAGCTCATGGTACACGACGCCGAGCTGGTCCCACCAAATGCAGAGCATGATCTTGGACCCATGAATGTTCGGTTTGGCCGTCGACGTGGAAGCATGGCCGGGATACCCCCATGATTTTTTCCGTTTAGGGTTATCGTAATGAACCCATTTTTCGTCCCCGGTCACAACGCGATGCAGAAAACCCTTCCGTTTTTGCCTCTGAAGCAACTGTTCACAAACACACAAACGCCTTTCAATGTCTCTCGGTTTCAACTCATATGGGACCCAAGTTCCTTCTTTCTGAATCATACCCATGGCTTTGAGACGTTTTGAAATGGCTTGCTGTGTCACCCCCAATGATCGTGCCAGTTCTTCTTGAGTTTGACGCGAGTCTTCACTCAGCAATGCCTCCAATTCTGCATCCTCAAAAACTTTCTCTCTTCCGCCACTATGCCGGTTTTCCACGTTAAAGTCACCATTCCTGAAGCGTTGAAACCACTCGCGACACGTTCTCTCACTAATACAGTCCTCACCATAAGTACTGGAGAGCATTCGATGAGACTCAACCGCAGTTTTCTTCATATTGAAACAAAAAAGCAGAGCCTCCCGCAAATGACGAGAATTCGGCTCGTACACTGACATTTTCAATCGCGAACAACGTTACGATGCACACACAAATCGACTAATGTTTGAATGGGGTTATGTTGCCGAAGCTCACAGCTAACTGCCTGACGTCTGCGATCTGTTTATCGCGACCGTTAATTACCACTGTAGCCAACTATTGAAAAACGGCGGAAGCAAAGTTGTACACCTTGTAAATTGATTATCTACAGATGATGGAATAAATCCATATGTCTTGCTGTGTATCACCAATGGTTTATTTAAG
>NZ_JAALLN010000040.1 GCF_011751075.1 Flavobacterium poyangense | reverse complement strand
GCTCCAATTAAGGAACAGGCTCAATATGAGTCTTAAAGAGAAAGTCAGAAAGCAATTTTCTAACGATAAATCCCATCTCCAACGTTTTCAATCACGGTCCATTTTCCTTTACTTTTTACCATTATTAATATAGACGTTGCATCAATATTTTTATAATCAGTAGTGGTTGATTTTATAGTAAAAACGGCATACTTCTTATGTTTATAATAAATTACATCCGAAAAAGAAAAAACCTCATAGTTTTCCTTAAAATCAAACGTCTCATACTTCCCGGCATTAGGAAATTTTTCCTGTTTTATGAAAATGATATTCTGATGTTTAAAATCTTTTAAAGTCCAGTAATTACCTTTTATCCACTGGTCTTTAATGTATTTTTCTTCATATTTAAGTTTCATTTTCTCCCATACTTTTTCATTGTATAAAGGCTTATCAACTCCTTCATTTCTTTCATATTTATTGGTATAAGGTTCAAAATAGATTTTGCCCTTAAAAATCTCAATTGTCACATTATTATTTATTTTTTCCTGAATAATCATAATCTTTTGTGATTCTTTCAAATCCAAACTTAACAGATAATCATTAATTGGTGCTTGTCGGTCTTTCTGTAAAGCGCAACTATAAAAAAATTGAATAATGATAACGATATATAACAGCTTTTTCATATTGGTTTATTTACAAGGTTTGCCTATAGGTTTTTGTTCTAGTGGAGTGCCTGAACCAACGGGGTTTCCGGTTTGTTCCGATGCTAATCTGTTTTCAATTCTTAATCTCTCAGTGGTTCCCTTTGCAAACTTTTTGTTAAAGATAGGTGCATCTCTTAGTCCTCCCCATGCTAAATCGGTGTAAATTTCAGCAGGTTTTGCTCCATAGGGAACTACAACACCAGTTTGAAATTCTTGTAAAGCAGCACCAATTGCTTCTACATAATTGTTGGCCATTTCTTCATGTTGAGCATCTTTTTTTTGTCCAGGATACTTTGTTTCTACAAATTTTTGGAAAAGTACTGGAAATTCGCCAAATACCGCTGGATTTTTTGAAGCGTCAAAATCATCTACTAAACTCATAAAAAAAGCATGTCCCAGCTCATGTAGTAAAATAGAAGCTTTGAATAATTCAGTAGCATAAGTAAAACGATCTTTACTTATGGTTATTTTATAGTCATTCTTCTCAGTTCTTGAAGTAAATGCAGGTACATCACCAGAATCCCCAGAAGTAATTGTAACATCATATATAGAATTAGCTCCCAACTTCGTCAACATATTAGCTATGTCGCAATTGGTGGCATTTTTTAATTGGGCTAAAACGGCTTTAGGGCAAGGGTCAAGATCTGTATCGTAGATTTGATCTTCAATAATTTCTCCATAGATTTGATCCTCTTCTCCACTTCCGCCGTCCGGAGGAGGTACTTCTTCCTCTTCGTTGCCATAGTATCTCATCACACATTCCAATCGCTCATTTAGTATTCTTTCTCGCTCTGCTTCGGAACTAGAAGAAAAAAGTACCCAGTTCGGATACGGACAGTCCTTTGTAATCGTTTCAGATTTGATACGGCGTTTTTTAATTGGTTTTTTACCATTCTCAGAAATTAATGCATTTGTTTGATTGTAGATGTGGTACCATTTTACGGTCGCTTCATTTGCTTTTGGAGAAAAGGTAACTTTGAGCTTATAATCAAAACTGTTGCCGCCATTTTTTGCGGTTATCAGCAGATAAGATCTTAAGAAATAACCAGAGTTGTTTTTTCTGGCTAGATTTTTTACAAAAATGGGCCGTTCTGTAATAAATGGGACAGTTAAGGT
>NZ_JAALLN010000004.1 GCF_011751075.1 Flavobacterium poyangense | reverse complement strand
GCATTACTTTTTTTAGAACTTTCCTTTCTGTTGACATAATTAATTGGATTGTAGTCAACCTTTTTCAGGACAAGACATTAAAAAAATAAACCCGACAGGTTTTTAAAACCTGCCGGGCTTGAATATTATTTTTTAAAAAAATATAAATTATTTAACGATAACCCATTCGCCATTGGCGATTAAAGTTTCCGCTTTTTTAAATTTCATTGTTTCTGTTTTTCCGGTAGCCACTTCCTGAACGGTTACAGTATCATTACGATTGATTTTTGGCATATCTCTCACGATAGTTTCCGTAACCTGACGTTCTTGCGTTTGTCCGGCTTCACGATTGATGTCTTCGCTGTTTACGATTTCATCTTTGCTTAATTTGAAGTTTTCTTTCTGACGAACTTCTCTTGCTTCTTGAATTTCAGGAACGTTTTGAGCCGGTAAATCACCTTTGAATAAGAATGAAATAACTTCTTTGTTAACGTTGTCTAACATTCCTCTAAACAATTTGAAAGCTTCTAATTTGTAGATAAGCAATGGATCTTTTTGTTCGTGAACGGCTAATTGAACAGATTGTTTCAACTCGTCCATTTTACGTAAATGTTTTTTCCAGGCTTCATCAACGATAGAAAGAGTGATGTTTTTCTCAAAATCAGCGATTAACTGAGCGCCTTCTGTATCGTAAGCTTTTTTCAGGTCTGTCACAACATTCAACGTTTTGATTCCATCTGTAAACGGAACTACAATACGCTCAAAATGATTGTTTGGCTCTTCAAAAACGCCTTTGATAATTGGGAAAGCTTCTCTGGCACTTCTTTCTGTTTTCTCGGTGTAGAAAGCTAAAGTTTCTTTGTATACTTTTCCGGTGATTTCGATGTCTGTTAATTTTGTAAAATCAGCTTCAGAAATTGGAGAAGTGATAGAGAAATAACGGATCAAATCAAATTCGAAAGTTTTGAAATCGTTTGCTGCTTTATTTTGACTTACAACTAATTCGCAAGTATCGTAAAGCATGTTGGCGATATCCAGTTTCAAACGCTCACCAAACAAAGCGTGACGACGACGTTTATATACTACTTCACGTTGCGAGTTCATTACGTCATCATATTCTAATAAACGTTTACGAACACCAAAGTTGTTTTCTTCTACTTTTTTCTGAGCACGCTCAATCGATTTGGTCATCATAGAATGCTGAATAACTTCACCTTCCTGTAATCCCATTCTGTCCATTACTTTAGCTACTCTTTCAGAACCGAATAAACGCATTAGGTTGTCTTCAAGAGAAACATAAAACTGAGAACTTCCCGGATCTCCCTGACGTCCTGCACGACCACGTAACTGTCTGTCTACACGACGGGAATCGTGACGCTCTGTACCAACGATTGCTAAACCTCCGGCAGCTTTTACTTCCGGCGATAATTTAATATCGGTACCACGACCAGCCATATTCGTTGCAATAGTTACTACTCCGGCTTTACCTGCTTCTTCTACGATTTGTGCTTCCTGCTTGTGCATTTTAGCATTCAAAACGTTATGGGTAACGCCTCTCATTTTAAGCATTCGGCTTAATAATTCTGAGATCTCTACAGAAGTTGTTCCGATCAAAACCGGTCTTCCTGCATTTGATAATTCTGTTACATCTTCAATTACAGCGTTAAATTTCTCACGTGTCGTTTTGTAGATATAATCTTCTTTGTCTTGTCTTGCAATTGGTCTGTTGGTTGGAATTTCAACAACATCCAATTTATAAATCTGCCATAACTCGCCAGCTTCTGTAACTGCTGTACCCGTCATACCACCCAATTTGCTGTACATTCTGAAGTAATTCTGTAATGTAACGGTTGCAAATGTTTGTGTAGCAGCTTCGATTTTTACATTTTCTTTCGCTTCGATCGCCTGATGTAAACCGTCAGAATAACGACGACCATCCATGATACGACCTGTTTGCTCATCGACAATCATGATTTTGTTGTCCATGATCACATATTCTACATCTTTTTCAAATAAAGCATATGCTTTTAAAAGTTGTGTTAAAGTATGAATACGCTCGCTTTTTACTCCAAAGTCCTGGAACAAACGCTCTCTGGCTTCAGCCTCAGCATCTTTGTCTAATTTTTGCTTTTCGATAGCAGCAATTTCAGTTCCGATATCCGGAAGTACGAAAAAGTCCGGATCAGTATCTCCTGAAAGGTATTGGATACCATTATCAGTCAATTCAACCTGATTGTTTTTTTCTTCAATTACAAAATACAAAGCTTCGTCCACTTTATGCATTTCGCGATTGTTGTCCTGCATGTATTGATTTTCGGTTTTTTGAAGCAATTGTTTGATTCCTTCTTCACTTAAAAATTTAATTAATGCTTTATTTTTAGGTAAACTTCTGTAAGCTCTTAACAATAAGAATCCACCTTCTTTAGTGTTTCCTTCTTTGATTAATTTTTTAGCCTCTGCTAAGAAACCATTCGCTAACTGACGTTGTTGCGCTACTAAGTTTTCGATTTTTGGTTTCAATTCATTAAATTCATGACGGTCTCCCTGAGGAACCGGTCCTGAAATAATAAGTGGCGTTCTGGCATCATCAATTAATACAGAATCGACCTCATCGACAATAGCGTAATTGTGTTTTCTTTGTACTAAATCGCTTGGCGAATGTGCCATGTTATCTCTTAAGTAGTCAAAACCAAATTCGTTGTTGGTTCCGTAAGTGATATCAGCGTCGTAAGCTCTTTTTCTTTGTTCTGTACTTGGCTGGTGATTATCGATACAATCAACTGTTAAACCGTGGAATTCGAATAAAGGTGCTTTCCAGGTACTATCACGTTTTGCAAGGTAATCATTCACAGTTACTAAGTGAACTCCGTTTCCTGTCAAAGCATTTAGGTATAATGGAAGTGTAGCAACCAATGTTTTACCTTCACCCGTTTGCATTTCGGCCACTTTACCTTCGTGCAAAACCATTCCTCCAATTAACTGAACATCATAATGAATCATGTCCCAGGTAATTTCTTTACCGGCAGCATTCCATTTGTTCGCCCAAACTGCTTTATCGCCTTGAATTTCGATATACGGTTTAGCCGCTGAAAATTCGCGGTCTTTTGGAGTAGCTGTAACTTCGATGAATGAATTGTCTTTAAAACGACGAGCTGTTTCTTTAACAACAGAAAATGCCTCAGGCAAGATCTCTAATAAAGTTTTCTCGGAGATTTCGTATGCTTCTTTTTCAAGAGTATCAATAGCATCATAAAGATCTTCTCTTTTGTCGATGTCTTCGATGTTTTCAACTTCAGCTTTAAGCGCTGCAATTTTAGCATCCTTGTCTGCTCTGGCTTCTTTAATTCTGTCTTTAAAATACACGGTTCTGCCTCTCAAGTCGTCGTGAGACAAACTCATTAGGCTGGTTTCGAATGTTTTAATTTTGTTTAAATAAGGTTGTAAAGCTTTGACATCTTTTTGTGACTTGTCACCTACAAAGACTTTAATAATACTGTTTATGAAACTCATGATTTAGTGTATTTCTATTATATGTAAATGTGTATTTGAACCAAAAAAAAAGCCTCGGTGATGAGACTTTTTCCTTTGGTTTATTTTTTAATATTCATCCTCATTCCAAAGATAATCTTCGTCTGTTGGATAATCAGGCCAAATTTCTTCCATTGATTCATATATCTCTCCTTCATCTTCGATAGACTGAAGGTTTTCTACTACTTCTAACGGAGCACCAGCTCTAATAGCGTAGTCAATAAGTTCGTCTTTGTTAGCAGGCCATGGCGCATCACTTAAATAAGATGCTAATTCTAATGTCCAATACATCTGTTATCTGTTTAGTTTGTGCAAAAATAAATTTTTTACTGAAAAAGACAAGTAAATTTTGATTTATTTTAAGAAAATTTAAGAACGTCTTTTTTTTAAATTCCAAATATTTAAATTCCAAATTCCAAAAACGAAAAATGAAATTCCAATATTTGAGTTTTAAATCCCAATATCTAAATTCCAAATTCCAAAAAAAGGACTGTGAAACTCTAATGTTTTAGCTCCCGATTTGAAATTTTTAATAAGATTTCAAAATTCGAAGAATTTTTAATCTTTGGTTGGAATTTGGGATTTCAAAAATTGGAATTTTGAGAAAATTTATTTTCTCGGTATCCATTTTACTTCCTCCGCTTTTAAGTCTGAGGACAACTTCCGTGCCAAGACAAAAAGGTAGTCAGAAAGTCGGTTTAAGTACTGAATTGCGATTTCGGGTACATGCTCATTATGGCTTAAATGTACTGCCAAACGCTCTGCACGACGACAGATACAACGTGCAATATGACAATGTGACACAGTGGGATGACCACCCGGTAAAACAAAATGAGTCATTTGCGGAAGGCTTTCTTCCATCTGATCAATCTCTTTTTCTAATAATTCGATATCGGTATCGATAATTCCAAGATTTTTTAAGCGAAGTTCTCCGTTTTTTAAGACTTCTTTTTCTGCAGGAGTTGCCAAAATGGCGCCTACCGTAAACAAACGATCCTGAATTTCGATTAAAATCGTTTTATAATGGTCATCCATTTCCTGATCTCGGATAAGACCGATGTAAGAGTTAAGCTCATCAACAGTTCCGTAACTGTCAATTCTGATATGGTCTTTAGGAACGCGATCACCACCAAAAAGGGCGGTAGTGCCTTTGTCTCCTGTTTTTGTGTATACTTTCATTTTTTTTAAGGTGCTAAGGTTCTGAGATTTTGAGATTTCTTGAATAAGACTGTAAAGTTTTATAACCTGAAACTTGAAACCTGAAACTTTTTTGTAATCTAAAATTACTTACTCGTGTCACTTTCTATCAAGCCATCACGTAAACGAATCACGCGATGTGCGTAGGCGGCAATGTCTTCTTCGTGTGTAACCAGAATTACGGTGTTGCCTTGTTCGTGTATGTCGCTAAAAAGTTTCATGATCTCGACAGAAGTTTTACTGTCCAAATTTCCTGTTGGTTCATCGGCCAGGATAATTGAGGGTTTATTGACCAAAGCACGGGCAATAGCAACACGTTGGCGCTGCCCTCCCGAAAGCTGATTCGGTTGATGATCCATCCTGTCTCCAAGATTTACCTGTTTTAGTACTTGTGTAGCACGTGCAACCCTTTCTGACTTAGAATGACCGGCATAAATCATAGGTAGTGCCACATTGTCTAAAGCGGTAGTTCTGGGTAACAGATTAAAGGTCTGAAAAACAAAACCAATTTCTTTATTTCTGATCTCTGCCAATTCGTCGTCGCGCATTTGGCTCACATCTTTACCATTTAATATATAATTCCCGGAAGTTGGTGTATCGAGGCAACCTAATAAATTCATTAAAGTTGATTTTCCTGAGCCCGAAGGTCCCATCAAAGCGACATACTCTCCCTTGTGTATTTTTAGGTCAATACCTTTTAAGACATAAACAATTTCATTACCCAAAACGAAGTTTCGTTTGATGTCGGTTATTTTAATTAATGGATTTGCCATTTCAGTTTACAATTTTGGATTTAAAAGTACAAAACACTTTTCAATAATTGATGAGTAGGCATTATTTGATTTTTGTTACAGAAATGTTTTGCTTAGGATTAGATAATTAGATAATGATCTGAAATTTTCTAATTAATTCAAGCTACTAGTCTAAAAAGATAAAAAGTTAGAGCCAAAAGTGAGAAATGTTGATTTTTTGATTGATTTAGATCAATTGCCTCCAGTTTTAACTGGAGGTTATTCAAATAAAATTTGCATTCGGATTACAAGTAAATAAAGTGATCAACTAGCAACTTGAATTAATTATCATATTTATAGTTTAATTAGGCTCTAATTACGAAATGCTCTTTCTCCTGTTCGCGTCTAAAAAAGACAAAGCCCCACTGAAACGTATCGATGGTTACTTTTACTTTTGGATGGTTTTTAAGGACCTCCCAGGTTTCTTCCATTTCCGAAGACCAATGAATGTCATCGAAAATCCAAACTGTATCGTTGGTAATGGTTGGTAATAAAAGATCGAAATAAGCCAAAGTAGCTTTTTTGGAATGATTTCCGTCGAAGTAGATCAAGTCGAAGTTTTCAGTTTCGGTTTTCAGGTCTTTTTGAAGGCTTTTGAAATAATTTTCAAACTCCGTTACAACTGTTTTGACATTATCGCAGTCAAATTCCTTTAATTGGTTTTGTGCAATATGTGCCGTTTCGGGACAACCTTCTAAGGTAATTACTTTTGTTTTTGGATTCCCCAAGGCAAGGGCGGAAGTAGCCAGACCTAGTGAAGTTCCAATCTCTAAAATCGTATTGGGTTGAAAATAGCGTACAACACGGAATAATAATTCGGCGCGTTTTGGAGAAATCCCGGCAGTTTTGGCAATTTTGGCAATTTGACGGGTATTCGATTTAAAGACTTTGGATCCGGCACCAAAATCAGTTACTTCAATAAAGCTTTTGTTTTGTAGAAGTGATTCCCGATACTTTTTTAAGAGCAAATATTCGGGTTTTGGTTTTCTGTCGTAAAAACATTTCGTCAGTAAATTAAATACAAACGGAGAATGAACGGCATGTTCGTTCTTAGAATGCCAAAGGAATTTTAGGTATGATTGTATAATATGAAGCATATTTAATTTTTACAGTTGTCATTCCTGGGAATGAGAAATCGCATCAGCATTTCGGCAAAGATTGGCGACATGCTGTACGGATTCTCTTGTGTGATTCCTCGTACCTCGGAATGACAAGCTAAACCTTGAAACATAAACAATAAACCCTATCCTTCCATTTTAGCAGAAAGCTCAAACCAACGCTCTTCTTTCTGGTCAATTTTTTTGATAATGTTTTCAAGCTCTTTCGCTTTTTTCTCGATGTCAGCATCGGCTACTTTGCCGTCAGAGAACAATTGTTCGATTTTAGTTTTGTCGATTTCTAAGTCTTTAATTTCTCGTTCCAGTTTTTGATATTCCTTTTGCTCGTTGAAAGTTAAATTTCCTGTTGGGTTATTTTGTTTCCAATCTTTCTTTTCGGCTTTGTTTTCTTCTTTTTGGGCAACATCAGCACTGTCTTCGTAAGCGCGGAAATCAGAATAGTTTCCGGGAAAATTTTCGATTTCACCCTGTCCTCTAAAGACAAATAGGTGATCTACAATTTTATCCATGAAATAACGGTCATGCGAAACTACCAGTAAGCAACCCGGGTAATCTAAAAGGAAACTTTCCAAAACATTCAGCGTAACAATATCCAAATCGTTTGTTGGCTCATCAAGAATCAGGAAGTTTGGATTTTGAATTAAAACGGTACATAAATACAAACGTTTTAATTCCCCACCGCTTAACTTTTCGACATAGTCGTATTGTTTTTTAGCATCAAAAAGAAAACGCTCTAACAATTGTGAGGCTGAAATCATTCTTCCTTTTGCAAGTGGAATAAATTCGCCATATTCTTTAATAATATCAATAACACGCTGACCCGGTTTCGGATTGATTCCGCTTTGGGTGTAATAACCGATTTTGATGGTGTCACCTTTTACTACACGACCACTATCAAGCGGAAGTGTTCCGGTAAGAAGATTCAGGAAAGTTGATTTTCCCGTTCCGTTTTTACCAATGATTCCAATACGTTCACCACGTTGAAAATCAAAACTGAAATTATCCAGAATCACATGGTCTTTGAATTTTTTGGAAATTTTGTGAAGCTCAACAATTTTGCTTCCCATTCTTTCCATATTGATTTCAAGCTCTACTTTGTTTTCTTTTCGTCGGCTTTGTGCTTTTTCTTTGATTACGTAAAAGTCATCCTGACGCGATTTTGATTTTGTCGTTCTCGCTTTTGGCTGGCGACGCATCCACTCTAATTCTTTTACGAACAAGTTTTTGGCTTTGTCAATGCTGGCATTTTCAGAAGTAATTCGTTCTTCTTTTTTCTCTAAGTAGTAGGAGTAATTTCCTTTGTATTGATATAGTTTTCCGTTGTCTAATTCGATGATTTCATTACAAACACGTTCCAGAAAGAAACGGTCGTGAGTTACCATAAACAACGTAATGTTTTCTTTGGCAAAATAACTTTCAAGCCATTCGATCATTTCCAAGTCCAAGTGGTTGGTTGGCTCATCTAAAATCAACAGATCTGGACGGTTGATCAAAATGATAGCCAATGAAAGACGTTTTTTCTGTCCTCCTGAAAGATTTTTTACTTTTAGTTTAAAATCTTCCAGTTTTAATTTGAATAAAATCTGCTTGTATTGCGTTTCAAAGTCCCACGCATTGTGCTGATCCATTCCGTCAAAAGCTTTTTGATACGCTTCTTCATCGTTTGGATTTTCTAATGCTTTTTCGTAGGCTTCAATTATCTTAAGAGTCTCATTGTCTGAAGCAAAAATACTTTCTTCAATCGTCAATTCGTCCTGAAGATTATTGTCTTGCGAAAGAAACGCCATTCGAATCCCTTTTCTTAAAACTACCTGACCGGTATCAGGCTCGTCTAAACCATTAATAATACTCATGATGGTTGTTTTTCCTGAACCATTTTTGGCAATAAAAGCAATTTTTTGGTCTTTATTGATTCCAAATGAGATGTTGTCAAATAAGGTTCTTTCGCCAAAAGATTTGGATATATTCTCTACAGATAGGTAATTCATGAAAATGGGTAACTGAAAGTCAGTTTTTTTATGTTTAAAAATAGATAACTAATTTAGCCTCTAACTTTTGAGTGTTCTAAAAAAGATGGCGCAAAGATAGGTTTTTGGAGCAAACAAAAAAAGAGCTTTTATAGATGGCCAAATTTTGACATAAATACGTTATAATCCAAAAAAAACAACCTGTAACAATTTCTGAAAATCTCAGACCTATTAAGAAAACCTAAAACCTTAAAGATGAGTAAAAACGAAACCAACTCCGGGAAATTTGCAGACTTCGAAATAAACATAAAAATAAAACTTTCGGCTATGTGGTCGTCGATTATGTTTTGTTATATCTATGGAGATTATTTTTCACTTTATGTGCCGGGTAAAGTTCAGGATTTTATAAGTGGTGAAACATTGTTGGATTCTCCGGTGAAATTATTTGCTGCAGCACTATTGATGACAATTCCGGCCTTAATGATTTTTTTGTCAGTGGTACTAAAACCTAAAATAAACCGAGGGTTAAATATCGTTTTTGGAGTTTTGTACACCGCAATTATGGTATTGATAGCCGTTACTACCATTGCCCCATGGTGGACTTTCTACGTATTTCTTGCAGTAGTTGAAAGTTGTATTACAGCATTAATCGTTTGGTATGCCTATAAATGGCCCAGAACAGCCCACTAGAATACTAGCTACGAATTACACGAATTATCACGAATTGAATTTTAAAATTTAGAAAAACCAGTTTAATGCCTTTAATCTGTGGCAAAAAAGTATAGCCACTGATTTCACTGATTAAAAGGATTTTTTTCTCTGATTTATTATTAGCGCGAGCGAACCGATGAAATAATTAGTTCCTTAAAGTGATGTTTTAACAAACAAAAAAATCCACTCTATTGTTAGTAAAGTGGATTTTTGGTATGAAGAATTTTAGCTTATAAATTTTCCGAAACTAGTTTTTTATAGGTTGATTTTCTTTTATAAACTTTTGGAAATTTTCTTGTGATTCGAAATAAGCGACGTTTCCTTCTTCGTTTAGTGATACAATATAGGCTGAGGCTTTGTCGATTTTTTGTCCGGTAAGAGGGTCTGTTGCATTTCGGACCGTTTCGTCAGATGGGATGCGTTCTACACACATATTGCAACATCCGTAGTACATTTTTCCATCAAACGGAACTTCTATTTGTTTTTTGCCCATGTGTTTGTTATTGACCATACATACTTCATCGTTAGGAACATGTTGGGCTTTGTTGGGAGTCGTGTTTTGCTGTATGGGCTGTTCTTGTTGAGTTTGCGTTATGACTTGCGCTTTGTTTTCTTTGTCTTTGCACGAAATGAATATTGCAGTGACTGCAGCGATAATTAAGTATTTGCTATAGGTGATCATTGCTTTATTTTTTAATTTTTGTTCCTTCTGTTATTTCTTCTGTAGCTTTTAGGAGTAGGTTGTCTCCTTCGTTTAATTCGCCGAAAACTTCGATTTTATCCATTAACGGACGTCCTTTGGCAACAGGAATGTTTTTCGTTATTCCGTTTTCGACACGAATTACATAAATCCCAATATTGCTTTCCACCAAAGCTGTTTTCGGAATGAAAAAGGTGGCTTCTTTTGCTTGTAACGGAAGCATTGCTTCTACCACCATTAGCGGTTTTAGTTCAGGAAAGATTTTTATTAAATCGGCTTCGATGCGTTCGGAGCGAAGTTTGAAATCTAAGACGCCTGATTTTCGCGATATTTTTGCCATGTACTTTTTTTGAGGAAGTGAACTGACTTTAAAGTGTATCGAATCTCCCAGATTCAAATAAGCGGTATTGGCTTCTGGAACAGAAAGCGAAACTCTCAGTTTTTTGTTGTCCTGAAGCACCAATAAAGGTTTGTCGGAGCCTTTTCCCATTGGGCCAACATAAGAGCCCAAATCGATATTTCTTTCGGCAACGATTCCGTTAAAAGGTGCACGAATCACCAGATAATTGTTTATGACTTGTATTTCCTGATAGGCTGATTTAGCTGCTTCCAATTGCGCGTGATCAGCTAGTTTTCTGGCTGTAATCTGATCTAAGGCGTCTTTGGCAATGGCTCCTTTTGTTTCATTTGCTTTAAACATTCGATCATAGTTCGATTTTGTGGCAATATATATGGCTTCTTGCGCTTTCCATTTTGATTTTGCTGCGGCTAGTTGTGCCTGAATCTCCGGAGCTTCGAGTACAAGAATAACTTGTCCCTCTGTTACTGTTGAACCAATGTCTACGGGAAGTTTTTTAACATAGCTATTGACTTTGGCATAAATAGCAGTTTCCTGGTCTGAAATTAATTCTCCCGCTAATTTTAAGGGGACAAGAGGATTGCTTTTTTTGATAGACACTGTTTCAAAATTGGGCATCATCATTGGCATCGCGCCTGGTTTTTCGGCCTTTTTGTTTTCTGAATTGCAGGATGCAAATACAATTCCGATAAGGATATAATAAATTAGTTTCATGATTTTATTTTTCTGATGTTAAATAATATGTACTGTTTTCGTCTTCCGGATCCAATGAAGGGGATTGTGTAGAGGCTTTGCCTTGTATCCATACAAATACTAGCGGTAATAGCAGTAATACACTAAAGGATGAGGCAATTAATCCACCGATTACGGCTCTTCCTAATGGGGCAACTTGATCACCACCTTCGCCATGTCCGATAGCCATAGGCAACATACCTGCAATCATAGCCAGTGTGGTCATAATAATTGGACGAATACGGAGTGAGGCTGCCTGAATGGCTGAACTTAATGCATTTCCGTTTTCCATTCGTAATGTTTCAGCATTGCTTATCAATAAGACGGCGTTGGCAATAGAAACTCCCACCGACATGATAATTCCCATATAAGATTGCAGATTTAAGGTTGAGCCCGTAGCTTTCATCAGTAGGAGTGATCCTAATATTACAAAGGGTACGGTGGTAAGAATTACAAATGAAACTTTGAACGACTGGAAATTGGCTGCCAACATCAAAAAGATAACAATAATGGCAATTAATAATCCTACAGCCAGACTGTTCATGGTTTCGTCCAGAACGGGTACCATTCCTGAGATTTGAATATTTATTCCTTTTGGTAACTCTCCCAAAGAAGCGATTGCTGCTTGTACATCTTTTTGGGCTCTGCCTAAATCAGCATTATGAATATTGGCAGTAACCGGGGTGTAACCCATTGTTCCCAAGTTGTAGCTTTCTCCCAGAACTTTGGTTGGTGTAATTGTAGCTACATCGCCAAGAACCGGTCGGTCGGAGTTTTTTCCCAGCGGAATATTAAGCAATTCATCTTTAGTGGTTAATATGTTTTGAGGTGTTTGCACCTGTACATCATAGGCGATTCCCATCATTCCGCCTACCCACATATTTTTGCTGGTGTAACGGGAAGAAGCTGTAACCGGAACTAGGGAACGAGCAATATCCTGAGCATCAATTCCTAATTGTGCGGCTTTTAATCTGTCGATATTAATTTCGAAAGCCGGATAATTTAAGGATTGTGGAATTTGCTGATCTCTTAAATAGTCAATCTCCTTTAGTTTAGCCAATAGTTTGTTGGCATACATCACATTCATTTTTTTCATCATTCCGGAGAAACGAACTTCAATAGGCGTATTGGTACCCTGACTTAAAATCTTTTCTGTTAGCTCTATTGGTTCAAAGGAAAAATGCAGCTCGGGCATTTTTTCTTTCATATGATGTCGAATTTTTTCTTTTAAATCGTTTGTGTTTCCTTCATAATCTTTTAATGCTATTTGCATCAAAGCCTCGTGTGGTCCTGCGTTATACAGGTAAATCGGACTTACAGCAAAGGATGAAGGATGCTGACCAATAAATACCGAAGAAATAGCAATGTGTTTTTTGCCAATTACAGTTTCCATTTCGCGCAAAACCTGCTTGATTTTTAATTCGGTTTTTTCAATGCGGGTTCCTTCCGGTGCTTTTATACGTACCTGAAACTGACTTGAATTTACGGTTGGCAGTACATCTTTTCCTGTAACATTATAGGTAATAAAAATGCCTAGTGCAACCAAAACAAAACTAACAGTCAGAATTGTTTTGCGTTTTTGCATAATAGATTGAAGAAATGTTACAAAACGATTTTTAAAAGCATCAAACTTGTCTTCCTTATGTTCGTGATTTTCCGCTTTAACTTTCATTAACCAATTGGCCATTACAGGAACAAAGGTTTGAGACAGGATAAACGATAAAATCATTGAAAATCCAATAGCCAGTGCCAATGGCATAAATAAAGAACCCGGTATTCCTGTCATCATAAAAGCAGGTGCAAATACAGCCAGAATACAAAGCAGAATTAATAGTTTAGGGAAGGCAATTTCGCGACAAGCATCAAGTATTGCTTTGGCTTTTGTTTTGCCCATTGCCAGATGCTGATGGATGTTTTCGATTGTAACGGTACTTTCGTCAACTAGAATACCAATTGCCAAAGCCAGTCCGGATAGCGACATAATGTTGATACTCTGCCCGAATAATTTCAAAAATAAGACTCCCGAGATAATCGAAATCGGAATGGTTAATACCACAATTAAAGCCGCTCTGTTATCACGCAGGAATAATAAAACCATCAATCCGGTTAACAAAGCTCCTAAAACACCTTCCAAAATCAAACTTTTTACCGCATTGATCACATATACCGATTGGTCAAATTCATAAGAGATGGTTACATCTTCGGGCAAATTGTTCTGGATCATCGGAATGGCTTTTTTTAAATTTTTCACCACATCCCATGTCGAGGCATTACCTGATTTTGCGATATTGATATAAACCGAACGTGTTCCGTTAATCAAGGCATAACCGGTTGTAATATCGGCTCCGTCTTTTACCGTTGCGATATCGCGGATATAAACATTATCTACACCGTTTTTAAAGATTGGAATATTTCCAAAATCGGCAACTTCTTTAATTGTATTGTTTGTAGGAGTTAAATAATTAATATCATCTACATATATATTTCCCGATGGAGAAGTAATATTATTGCGGCTAATGGCCTCTACAATTTGCTCAGGAGTCAATTGATGAGTACGCAATTTGTTCGGATCGATATTGATTTCGATGGTTCTTGGGCTTCCGCCAAAAGGAGGAGCCGTTGTCAACCCAGGAATTTTAATCAAAAATGGTCGTGCGGTAAAATTGGCAATATCCTGTAACTCATTGTTGGTTTTGGAGTTACTTTTAAAAACCAATTGTCCCACAGGTTGTGACGATGCATCAAATCTGATAATGAACGGAGGCGGAGCACCGGGAGGCAAGAATACTTGCGAGCGATTGGATAAGGCATTGATTTCGGCAATCGCCTGTCCCATATTGGTACCCTCATAAAAGTTGATTTTCATTAAGGTAAGTCCTTGCGTATTCTTGGTTTCTATGCTTTCGATACCACTGGTGAACAGCATCATATTAACATACATTTTTGTAAAGTAGCCTTCCATTTGTTGTGGAGTATAACCATTAAAAGAATGGGCTATATACACAACAGGAAGATTCATATCGGGCAGTATGTCTACCTTTATATCTTTGGTCGCTTTAATTCCGAAGAACAAAAGTCCCAGCACCATCACCATAATAGAGATGGGCTTGCGCAGGGCAAAACGTATTAAATTCATAGTGTTAGGCTTTAGTAAATAGCATTTAATAAAATAGTCAGGTCACCTTTGGCAGCAGCTTTAATCCATAAGGCCTGCCAGATGTTGTTTTGTGCTATTTCGTAGTCAATTTCGGCTCTGTTGAGCGTGTAAAAAGATTGTGTCAGGTCAACAATAGTGGTTAATCCGTTATTGTACAGTGCTGTATGTTGCTGGTAGGCTTCAGTAGCAGCTTTTACTTGTGTCTCTGTTTCTTTAAAATTTTCAAAGGCATTTTTTAGTTTATCGTCCGCCAGCTTTTGTTGTGCCGTGAGCTCCTGATTCATATAATCATATTCTTTCTGCAATGATTGCGTAATGAACTTTTGTTCTTTCTTTTTTGAAGATTGACGATATAAATTCATCAGGTTCCAACTGATACCAATACCCACAATATAATTGCTGCGGTCTATACCAACACCATCAGAATAAGATTTGGAAAAAGCAGCATTGTCCTGAACATAATTCCAGTCAAAACCTGAACCACGACCTTGTAACACACCAAATGACGAAATTGACGGAAGTCCAAGAGCAGATTGCAATTTCTCTTGTTGCATGCTTTTTTGAATAGTACTGTTTTGCCATTCCAAAATAGGATGTTTGTCGGTTGTTACTGAAGATTCCAAAAGTACCGCTGGTATTTTTTTAGTAAAGAAACTGTCCAGTTCGTATTTTTGATATTCTACTCCCATCATAACAGCAAGTGCTTTGGAGTAATCAAGTTCTAAATCAAAGGCTTTTATTACCGCCGATTTGGCATTGGCAACTTCTGCTTTCGCTAAAGAAAAATCAACTTCGGGAATCAGACCGCTATTAGAGCGGCTTTCTGTTGTAGTGGCAACCACTTCGGCACGCTCGAGATTTTTATCCTGTACAAACTTGATGCGTTGTGCAGCCAAAAGGTTCAGATAAGCAGCGCCAACTTTTACCTGATGCTGGAATTTCAGTTGCTCCAGATCTTTTTGAGCAACCGTTTCATCGGCTTTGGCTATGGCTACCTGGTTTTTTATTTTGCCAAAAGTAAAGAGGTTCCAGTTAAAGTTTGCCAGATAAAGTGAACCAAAAGCGGCATTCCAGTTTTGCTCCTGCAAAGGCATAGAAGTAGAAGCAACACCCAAACCACCATAACCGTATAAAGGGCCGTTTTGAGCATTAATGGTTCCATAACTTTGTTGCGCCATCAAAGTAAAGTCAGGTAAATACTGGCTTTTTTGATACGTTGTATTTTCTTTAGAAGCCAAGACCAAGGCTTCTTTGGCTTTTATTTTTTCAAAATTTTGAACAGCATGTTCAAGTGCATTGGGTAGTGTTATGGTTTGTGCCGACAGATTTACTGTGGTAAAACCAAAGAATACCCATGCAAAAAATTGCATTTTCATACATTTATATTTAAAATTAAACAATAGAAATCCTAGGCACTTCTTTGAAAAGAGCCAGATTTATTCAATTGTATAAAATCAAATACGGTAAACGCAATAGTAGATGTAGAGTAAAGTATTCCGGATCGGAATGCTTGTTAGTACATCTGAAAAGGAGGAGTTTTTTATTTGGGGAAGTTCGTACCCAAATACAATTTTAAAAAAATGGAAAGGCAAGGCAATTCCCGAATATTTTAAAACAGGATTATCAGTAGACGTTTTTTGAGCCTTTTCGGTTATTTTTACCAGCTTGGTTTCATGCTTGCAGCAGTTCTTAAGTATTTTTCCATCTTTTCGGGCACATTTGCTGCACGGTTGCCCTTCTTTATTTTTAGCAAAAAAGTAAGTCTCCTGTTGAATTCCTTTACAAATATGAATGTTCTTGGTAAAGCCACTGGACAATACCAAATAAAAGAAAGAGAGGAATAGGATAAATGCTTTTTTCATATCAGAGCACAAAGGTCGTTCTCTTCTTTAAAGCGGTTGTTGTATAATTTTGGGAGAGATTTGTAAAATTTACTAAGATCACAAGAAAGAAGCTTGCCGCGAATTGCACGAATTTTCACGAATTAAATTTTAAAAATGATCACTTTAATTCATTTAATCTGTGGTAAAAAAAAGAATGGCCACAGATTAAAAGGATTTTTTTTCTGTTTCGTACTTGCTATTCAATGATTTAGTTTGAAGTAAAACAAAACAATTCGTGAAAATTTGTGTAATTCGTGTTAAACTTTTTTCTGATCTTTAGCAATTATGGTGTCAGATAGAAATTTAAAAGAGGACTTAAATCCAAATAGTGCAATTGTTGCGGAACATTTAGAATCGGTTTTCGAACCAAAGACTCATTAGTCAGGTAATAATGTAACCCATCCGGAGTTGCTATTCCTTCTATTTGATGAAAACGTAATTTTAAATTAATCTTCCTTTTATTTCCACTGGAGAAAAGATGATCTTTAAAATCGTATAAAAGATATAAAAAGGTTTTTCCTGTTTTTGAATAACCACAAAGCACAATCAGTTTTTTGGATTCCAAATAAGTGGCACCAGTTACTAAGCCCTCTGTATTGATAGTTTCTTGGTATTGGGCAATATGATTTCCTGGTTTGTTTGGCAATGCATAAATGCTGGTTTTAGAAGAACTCCATTCCTTGGTAAACAAATAAATACTGTCTTTGGATACAATAAAGGCCTCACAATCAAAATTGGTTGTGTTACCTTTCTTAGCTGTGAAATCGTTTTGGCCGGAATAGGAAAAAGAAATAGTATCTATAATTGGACTTTCTTCTAAAAGGGACTTTTTTGCTATTTTCAAAATATGCAGATCGGTTCGGTTTCCGCGCAAGTTATTCCCGAAATCGCCTACGTACATATGTGTACTATCTTGCGAAATCTCTTCCCAGTCCTGATTAACGACGTGGTTAAGAAGAATTTTTTTTCTGATTTTTCCCAGAGAATCTAATCCATAAACGGTGGTATCATGATCGTCATTGTGGGTCCATAACAGGTTACCAAAAGCAATCAGGCCGGAAGTTTCTTTTAAAGAATCGCTTAATTTAATCGAGTATTCCGGTTTTATCTTTAAGTTGTGATATAAACAACTTCCGTCATTTAATGTGGCGGACGGATTGTAATTTTGAGAAAACGGATCTGTACAACCCGAAATTTGACCATATGTTGACGATAGGGTTAAAAGAAATAGTGAAATTGTTTTTATCATTGCGTAAACGTTACGATCAGGTCAGTTAAAAGTAAAAAAAAATAATTTAAGAGACTGATTTTAGATTGTCAGTTAACATAAGAAGTAGAAGTTTTTTGTGGTTCTTGCATTAAAACAGTGTTTTACTGAACTGAAATTAGGTCAGATTTTTTCTAATTATGCGGGATGAATTATTATTTATAAACTAAAACTATGCGGATATTAACTCATTGTAATTTTAGATGCCTTTATTCTGTAATTTCGGATTAGATTTGTGCTATCAATTTAGAGCATGTTTTTTGAAAGAGTTGATAAAAATCAAATTGCTTGTAGGATCGAATTCGGAAAGGAGTAAGTAAAGTAAAAGAGATAGCCGATGAGAGTAAGAAACTTTTTGGTAAGAACCGTACAATTGGACAGCTCATTCTCAAGTGGTTTCATTTTATAGCTGTAATGCGGTTTCGATTTGTATTACAATTAAACAGATTATTATAATTAACATCTTGAATTGTATAATTAAAATAGTACTTTGCGTAAGTAAAATTTTATTAAGTTTAGATTCAAAACGATTAAGCTTGGTTCCCCAAATATGACAATTTCACAGAAGCTCTCCAATTACCGTATCTCCCGTTATTTCAAACTTTTGTTTGTTTGTTTTGATATTTTATTATTAAATGCAGCGATTAATCTTTCAGCCTTGGCGAGGTTTGGAAATCTACAGGAGCTTTCTTCAAAAGAAGAGAGAGCAGTTATGTTACTAATGAATTTAATCTGGATTGGTTTGTTGCTTTACAGAGATTCATACCGAATGGTGCGAATTGAGCGCATCGAATCAATATTACGAAGAACTATAAATAAAATCCTTATTCATGCTGCGATTGTTTCGATTTTTGTTGTTTTTTTAAAATACGAAGACGTTTCAAGACTTAGGCTGCTGTTCTTTTATTTGTTTTTCTTTTTTATCATTATGATATTTAGGTATATAATTATGAAAATTCTAAAGAAAATAAGAGCCAACGGCTATAATTTTCAAAAGGTGATTATTGTTGGAGCTAACGATACCGGAGAAAGAATGCGTAAAATACTGGCCAAGGATTTAACCTATGGCTATCGTTTTTTAGGCTTTTTTGATGATAAAACAGCAGTTTCTCCAAATATATCAGGCCCATTTTTAGGAGAATTTGACGGAATTCAGGACTTTATCGACAGAGAGAAGATTGATGAGATGTATGTGGCGCTTCATATCGATAAAGTCGAAGTAATCAATAGACTCATTAAAATTTGTGATCAGAATATGATTCGAATCAAGTTCATACCTGATTTTCAATTGTACACTAAATCAAGTAAGGTTGAGGTTGTTTTTTATGAAAACACACCTGTTCTGATGTTTCGGCCTGAACCTTTAGAATTTGCTTCAAACAGACTTGTTAAGAAGATATTTGATATTTGTTTTTCGCTGGCTGTTATTTTACTGATTTTCCCATGGCTTGTGCCAATAGTAGCGCTGATTATTAAAATAGAATCGCCGGGGCCGGTTTTTTTTAAACAGGAACGATCGGGGAGAGACAATCAAAGTTTTATGTGTTTTAAATTCAGAAGCATGTATGTCAATGATTTGGCACATGACAAACAAGCAGGCAAAGGAGACAGCAGGATTACCCGATTTGGTTCTTTTATTCGGAAAACAAGTGTCGACGAATTACCACAGTTTTTTAATGTCTTTTTAGGAGATATGTCTGTCGTAGGACCAAGACCGCATATGGTAAATCTCGCAAAAGAATACAGCGAGTTGATAAATAATTATTTGGTAAGACAATATGCAAAACCCGGGATAACAGGTTGGGCGCAGGTTAATGGTTATCGTGGTGAAACAAAAGAACTCATCGATATGGAAAACCGGGTTGAGTATGATATTTGGTATATCGAAAACTGGAGTTTGCTATTGGATATGAAAATTATTGTCAGAACTATTATCAATGTTTTTAGTGGAGAAGAGAACGCTTATTAAATAATTCTAGTTGCTAGTTGCTAGTTGTGAAAAGTGAAAAGTGAAAAGTGAAATGCAAGTCTGAGTAATGATAAATTTTGTTTATAGAAACAAAACTTAATGAATGGCTTACTTTCCCATCTCACATTTCACATTTTACTATCTGAATTATTAGAAACGAAAAAAATGATTGTTCGAAATAATTTCGGTTAAACCGGTAATGTTGCGCACTTTTACTTTGTTATAAAATTCCTTAAGATGGGTATGATGGTGCACATCTGACCCTACAAAATCATACATTCCTTTTTTTAGCAACTCTTCGGTAATTTGGGTAACCTGAGGACCGTAATAGCCAACTGTAGCCAGTAAATTCAATTGGAATAGGCAACCGGTTTTTTTTAGCTTTTCGTACTCAGCAAAATTTTTATGATAATACGAATATCTTTCAGGATGTGCCAGAACAGGGATGTAACCGGCAACCTGTAAATCAAATAGCGTTTTGTGTAATTGTATCGGTGGGTTTATATAGGATATCTCAACCAATACATAATTGTCCTTTAAGGTAAGTAGTTTTTCAGTTTTAAAATGATTCTCAAACCAATCATCCATAAAATATTCCGCAGCAGCCCGAAATGGAATTTTAACGTTGCTATCTTCTAATACAAGTGCCGTTTCTTTTTGCTTTGTACTAATTGTCTGAGACGAATTATCCCAAAAATGACGTTTGATATGTGGCGTTGTAATAAATTGCGAAATTCCAATTTCCTGAAAACCCTTGGTAAGGGCTGTAGTTTCGGCTATCGTTTTTGCGCCATCATCGATTCCCGGCAGTAAATGGGAATGAATATCGACATAATTTTCGGAGAGAAGATCTTTAAGAAGCGGTTTTGATTTAAAAAATGATAACATGCGGCAAAAGTAAAAAAAAGATGTGTTTGCAGAGAATTTGTTAAATAGAATTTTAGCATCCAAAATTAAGCGGGTAATCTAAGTTATCATTTTAGAATTATATTATATTTGGCGGTGTTAAAAGTGCAATAATTTATGAAAATAAAAGAAAATTTATACAATCAAAGGATTATTTCGATAGATGCTTTACGTGGAATCACCATTTTTGTGATGATTTTTGTTAATGAGCTGGCAAGTGTAAAAAATGTCCCGCAATGGATGAAACATATGCCCGCAGATGCAGATGCGATGACTTTTGTAGATGTTGTTTTTCCTGCTTTTCTTTTTATTGTGGGAATGTCGATTCCTTTTGCTTTTAACGCGCGATTATTAAAAGGAGATAGTTCTAAAACAATTTGGACGCATACTTTAAAAAGAGCAGTGGCTCTAATTATTATCGGTGTTTATATGGTCAATGCCAGCGACGGTTATGATGCTGCAAAAATGATTATAACTCCTGCTTTTTGGGGACTTTTGGCCTTTCTAATGCCTATTCCGATTTGGAATAAGTATGGTAAAGATTTTCCGCTATGGCTAAAAAATACATTGCAATATGGTGGAATGGCAGTATTAGTAGCTCTTTATTTTCTATACGTTCAGACTACCGGAGCAATAGGTATAACACCACAATGGTGGGGAATTTTGGGATTAATCGGCTGGGCGTATCTGTTTACAGTGGTGTATTATTGGTTGGTTTCAGGGAAATTAGGAGCAATGATTTTGTTTTTGATTGTTTGTGTTGTAGCCAATTCAATGAATTTAATGCAAGGATCTGTAATTCAGAATAATTCGTGGCTTAGTTTTATTGCAGGACATTTAACACATGCTTCGTTAGTAGCTGCAGGTGTAGTGATCTCGTTATTGTTTTTTGATCGAAAAGTGGCGCCAAAAGTAAATTGGGCTGTAATTGGTTTTGCTGTTTTGTTTTTTATAACAGCTTATTTGTTAAGACCTTATTTCGGGATCTCAAAAATAAAAGGAACACCATCCTGGACTCTGTTTTCGGCAACAATTTGTACAGTACTGTTTTATTTTCTTTATTGGCTAATGGAAATTAAAAAACAAACCAAATGGAGTAATTTCTTTATGCCTGCCGCCGCAAATCCCTTGTTGATTTATATTTTACCCGGCGTTATCTATTATTTCAATTTAGCCTTTAATCTTCACATAATTCCCGACTATTTCCGTGAAGGCATTCTCGGAATTATCTGGTCGTTAGTTTTTTCCACAATCATGTTGTTGGTTATGAAAATCTGCAATAGATATAAGATTCAGTTGCACCTGTAGTAAGAAATTCCAAGTTATAAATTCCAAATTCCAATTCAATACTGAATGTCACACTGAGGGAAGCCGAAGGAATGTCATCCTGAGCGAAGCCGAAGGAAAATTCGCAAAAAAAAACAGAAACTGATAACTCATAACTCAAAGACCAAAACCCAAAACTTCTCCCTCACCTAATTCGTTTAAACGCAATCGGCCCGCTTCTCTTTTTATTGTCTATGAAAGTACCTTCAAGGGTATTGCCATCTTCAGAAAGTGTTAGGGTGTGGGTGCCTTGTGTTGCCCAGCCTTCAATTGGGAGTGTTACATCAACGGTGTAGGTTATGGTATTTCCGATTCTTTTTCCAATGCCGCTTTCTGTAAATTTTTGCCCTTTCCATTCTAAATAATGAGAGAAAAGGACTTTTCCGTTTTGTTCCGTGATAATGGCAACAGCATGCTGAACGCCTGAGTTTATATCTTCCCAAACACCGTTTATATCTGCATTTTTTGGAATCGTTTTTTCCTGACTGAAGCTGAAATTTGAAAAGACCAGTAAGAAGAATAGAACGAACTGAATTTTGTTTTTCATATTGATTTTAGTTTTGAAATACGACTGATTTTATTTCCAATACTGATCCCGAAACCGGGTTGTAATTCACAAAATTGAATTTACAAAGATTATGTATGTTTAAAAGTTTTCCGTTGGGTAAACCATCTTGCTTAAAATGAGTCCACGGAATTTTCAGGCTTGTAAATTTATTCGGAGAAGCCGGTAAATCAACTCTCGGGTGTGAGCCTCCGTGTACGCAACCTGTTCCTTCTTCGTTTCCTTCTCGGGCCTGAAGTTTAATAAGTTGAGTTGTTTTATAGGTAATACTCACAAATTTAGACTGATCAGATAAATTAGTAGCGCGACCGTCATTTGAATCAGATGGTGTAATCATCACATTCAGTTCAATTTCTCCAACCGGGGAATCTTTAGCGGTTAAGCGAAGAATTCCTTCTTTCTCGCGGATTTGGTTAAGGACTTCCTGACTCTCTTTTACCGGTCCGGCGACATACCAATAATTTAGTTTTACCAAATCGGTAGTACTTTCTTTATTGGTGAAACCGGAAGTAAAAAATAGCAGAATCAGAAATGAAGACAATAAGCGAATCATATTTTTAAAGTGTTTATTTGGCTCAATTATTTTAAAGACACAGATTGAAGCTTTTCCAGCGTTCGGTTAATATTCTATTTTTAGTTTACGCTCAATGAAATGATCTTAAATAACTTATATGGTTTTAAGTAATTCCAAATATACACTTCTGCGCGGGATTGTGAATTAAGTAGAACGAACAAAATAGCAGCAATTTGGTTTTAGATTTTGGAGTCAGTAAAAACGATTGGTCTTTACGATTGGGATTGGCCGAAAATTTCTAACTTTCACAAAAATCTATATTTTATTTTTTTCATGCAATTATCAGTTATTATTCTCAATTATAATGTGCGTTATTTTCTGGAACAATGTGTTTTAAGTGTTCAGAATGCGATTTCAGATCTTGATGCCGAAATTATTGTAATAGATAATAATTCATCAGATGATAGCTGTCAGATGATCAAAGAGCGTTTTCCTACTGTAAAGCTGATTGAAAATAAAGAGAATTTCGGTTTCCCGAAAGGAAATAATATTGGAGTTGCGCAAGCACAAGGAAAATACATTTGTATTCTGAACCCCGATACAGTTGTTGCGGAAGATACTTTTGTTAAAAGCTTAGCTTTCGCCGAAAAACAGTCAAATTTAGGTATTGCAGGTTGTAAATTAATAGACGGAACGGGCGACTACCTGCCCGAAAGTAAACGCGGAATTCCAACACCTTGGGTGGCTTTTACCAAGATTTTTGGGTTGTACAAAGTTTTCCCAAAATGGAGCCTTTTTAATCAGTATTATGCACAACAGATTTCAGAAAATGAAACAGGAAAAGTTGACATTCTGGTGGGGGCATTTATGCTGATGAAAAGAGAATTATACCTTGATTTGGAAGGCTTTGATGAAGATTGTTTTATGTATGCAGACGATATTGATCTTTCGTATCGGGCTTTGTTGAAAGGAAAAGAAAACTACTATTTTCATGAAACAACCGTTTTGCATTACAAAGGCGAGAGTACGGTGAAAGATGAAAAATATATGAAGCGTTTTCAGGAGGCCATGACGTTTTTTTATCAAAAGCATTTTAAGAAATCATTGTTTTTTTCTCTTTTCATAAAAATTGGGATTGTCTTTTTTTCATTTGTTAAAATGTTTCAGGGAAAGTCAAAAGTCAAATCGGGTCCCGAAAGTTATGTTTTGTATTCTTCAGATGTGAAATTGTCTGAAAAATTGTCGGTTATTTTGAAAAATAAAGTCGATATATTCGATTTCAAAAAAGAAAAATTGGTAAATTCGTCCCAGGTTTTGAAGGGTAAAAGTGTGGAGGTTATTTTAGATAATCAGCATGTTTCATTTAGAAATTGTATCAAAATCATAGAAACTATTAAAGATAAGCGTATTACTTTTAAGATTTTCCCCAAAAATGCAAATTTTATTATTGGAAGCAATTCAAGGAATGAAAGGGGGCAAATTATAAAAATCGAGTAAAAAATTATATTAAATGTAATTTATATATAAAATATTCAGTAATTTCGCAATCGGAAAATCAAAATCACCCTTGAGGTTAACAATATGGCAAGATTTGAATTAAAGCTTCCTAAAATGGGAGAAAGTGTAGCCGAAGCAACTATTACAAACTGGTTGAAAGAGGTTGGAGACAAAATTGAAGCTGACGAAGCGGTACTGGAAATAGCAACTGACAAGGTTGATAGCGAGGTGCCGAGTGAAGTAACTGGGATTTTAGTCGAAAAATTATTTGGCAAAGATGATTTAGTTCAGGTAGGACAAGTAATTGCAATTATCGAAACAGAAGGTGGCGCTGAGACAGCATCATCGTTTTTGGTTGATAAAGTTGCTGATGAAGAATCAACTCCTGCTGAAGCGGCTGAAATCGAAAAAACGATTGAAGTAGCTAAAGATGCGGTTGCTGCTCCTCAGGATTTTTCTGCTTCAGAGAAATTCTTTTCCCCACTTGTAAAAAACATTGCAAAAGAAGAAGGTGTTTCTGTTGCTGAACTTGAAAGTATTCAGGGTTCAGGAAAAGACGGACGTGTTACTAAAGAAGATATTCTTAAATATATCAGCGATCGCAAGGCTGGTGCGGTAGCTGCTCCAAAAGCTGTGGTAGAACCGGTTAAAGCGGTTGTAGCTCCAAAAGCTGCAGAGCCTGTGGTTCAAAAAAGTCAGCAAGCAGTTCCGGTTTCTGTAAACGGAGGTGATGAAATCATCGAAATGGACAGAATGCGTAAATTGATTTCAGGTTATATGGTGGCTTCGGTGCAGACTTCGGCTCACGTACAATCGTTTATTGAAGTTGATGTGACGAATATCGTGAAATGGAGAGATAAAGTTAAAGCTGCTTTTGAGAAAAGAGAAGGCGAGAAACTTACTTTTACTCCAATTATGATGGAAGCTGTTGCGAAAGCATTAAAAGATTTCCCGGGAATGAATATCTCAGTTGATGGTGATTATATCATCAAAAAGAAAAATATAAACTTAGGAATGGCTGCGGCTTTACCAAACGGAAATTTAATTGTACCGGTTATTAAAAATGCAGATCAGTTAAATCTTGTTGGAATGGCAAAAGCGGTTAACGATCTTGGTAATCGTGCAAAAGCAGGAAAACTGAAACCGGACGATACACAAGGCGGAACCTATACGGTTACCAATGTGGGGACTTTTGGAAGTGTTTTCGGAACGCCAATTATCAACCAGCCACAAGTTGGAATTTTAGCTCTGGGAGCAATTCGTAAAGTGCCGGCTGTTATTGAAACTCCTGAAGGTGACTTTATCGGAATCCGTCAAAAAATGTTCTTGTCTCACTCTTACGATCATAGAGTTGTAGATGGTGCACTAGGTGGAAGTTTCGTGAAAAGAGTAGCAGAATATTTAGAAGCATTTGATGTAAACAGAGATTTCTAAAATCAGTTGTTTTGATACATATAAAACCCTTTCAACATTTAAACGTTGAAAGGGTTTTTCTTTTGGTTTTAGTGTTAAAGTCAAAGCGGGTATTGGGAACTTTATGAAAAAAAGGGGAGAAATTCAGCTTTAAAAATTATATTTGTAAACTTATAAAATTCAAAAATGGAACTCAAACTCAATAAACCAATTTGCTTTTTCGATCTTGAAACCACAGGTATTGATATTGGAAAAGACAGAATAGTAGAAATTTCAATATTTAAAGTTTTTCCAAACGGAAATAAAGAAAGTAAGACCTGGTTGGTGAATCCTACAATTCCAATTCCGCCTCAAACTACTGCTGTTCATGGTATAACTGATGAGAAGGTTGCTAATGAGCCTACTTTTAAGGAGCTTGCTCCACAGGTTTATGCGATGATTAAAGACAGTGACTTGGGTGGGTTTAATTCAGATCGTTTTGATATTCCGCTATTGGCTGAGGAGTTGCTTCGTGCCGGAGTTGATTTTGATATGAAAAATAAAGTTTCAGTAGACGTACAGACTATTTTTCATAAAATGGAAGAGCGTACTTTAAGTGCTGCATTGAAGTTTTATTGCGGAAAAAGCTTAGAAAATGCCCATTCGGCAGAAGCAGATACCATGGCAACGTACGAAATTTTGAAAGCGCAATTAGATCGTTACCCGGAATTAGAGAACGATATGAAAGTGTTGTCTGAATTTACAACTCGTAAAAAAATTGCCGATTTTGCCGGAATGATTGCTTTTGATAAAGACAATGAAGAGATTTTTACTTTCGGAAAACACAAAGGGGCAAAAGTAGAGAAGGTGTTAGAAACAGAGCCCGGGTATTTCAGTTGGATTCAAAATGCAGATTTCCCGTTATATACCAAAAAGGTTTTAACAGCAATTAAATTAAGAAGATTAAATACTAAATAAGTTTCTAAGGATCTAAGTTTCTGAGCTAGTAAGAATTTGAACTGAAAGCTCAGTATCTTGGCCTTTAGCCTCTCAGGAACTTAGCAACTTAGTAACTTAGCAACTTAGAAAAAAAAAGAATGAAAATCATTTGTATCGGTAGAAATTATACCAATCATATTGAAGAGTTAAAAAACGAAAGACCAACCGAGCCAGTTGTTTTTATGAAGCCCGATTCGGCTGTTTTATTAAAGCAACATCCGTTTGTAATCCCCGAATTTTCTGAGGATATTCATCACGAATTAGAAATAATTGTTAAAATTAATAAAGTAGGGAAGTATATAGAGCCAAAGTTTGCTCATAAATACTACGACGAAATTAGTGTTGGTATCGATTTTACCGCCAGAGATTTACAGGGAAAATTAAAAGAAAAAGGTTTGCCGTGGGAGAAAGCAAAAGCATTTGACGGTTCTGCTGTCATTGGTGAATTTTTGCCCAAAACCGATTTTGTTTCTATGGAAAATCTTACTTTTGAATTAACAAATAATTCTAAGACGGTTCAGAAAGGGAATACAGGCTTTATGCTTTGGAAAATTGATGAGCTGGTTGCGTATGTGTCACAGTATTTTACATTGAAAATTGGCGACATTATTTTTACAGGAACCCCCGAAGGTGTTGCGGCTGTAAAACCCAATGATGTTTTAGAAGGCTTTTTGGAAGATAAAAAACTATTTAGAATACAAGTAAAATAATGGCTTTAAAGTACAACCTTTCGAAAGTTTATGCGCTTTCAGATAACGATCCTGAATTCGTAAACGAGATTCTGAAACTATTTGTTACTGAAGTTCCTGAAGATTTAAAACAAATCAAAGAAGGGATTAAAAAGAAAGATCATAAGTACGCTTATTCTTATGCGCATAAGATAAAACCAACATTAGATTTAATGGGGCTTAATGTGGCGTTTGAAGAAATCCTGCAAGTGGAAGCCTGGACAAAAGCAGAAGGCAAGAAAAAAGAAATCATTGAAACTTTTAAGAGTATCAGAGAACAGGTGAAAGATGCGGTCAAAGAAATTAAAAAAGACTTTGATCTGTAAAATTTTACATTGATCCGGATTTGTCTTTTGTCTGCATGGTTTAGGATTTAAAATCAAGTTAGCTTTTCTGCTTGATTTTTGTTTTTAGAATTTTGCCCTAATCAAGTGTTTCTTTTATTGTGAAAGAGCACTTTTTCTGCTTCTTACGCAATGAACTGCGTAATTTATTTCGTTTAATAATAACCTATCACGGTAAATAAAACAGCATTTATATGAAGGCTACCATTATAACTATTGGGGATGAAATATTGATTGGTCAAATTATTGATACCAATTCGGGTTTTATTGCTCAATCACTGGACAGAATTGGCGTAGAAGTCAAAGAAATGATTTCGATAAGCGATGATAAAAAGCATATTTTAGACACCTTTGCGCAATTGCAAAACAAAGTTGATGTTGTCATTGTAACGGGTGGTTTGGGGCCGACAAAAGACGATGTGACCAAAAAAACTTTTTGTGAATATTTTGATGACGAACTGGTTGTGAATCCCGAAGTATTGGCTCATGTAACAGAGCTGATCGAAGGTTTTTACAAGCGACCTATTTCGCAATTGAATAAAGACCAGGCCTTGGTACCTTCTACCTGTACGGTTTTGCATAACAAAGTGGGGACAGCACCCGGCATGTGGATGAAGAAAGAAAATACGGTGTTTGTTTCGCTTCCGGGGGTTCCGTATGAGATGAAATATTTGGTCGAACACGAGATAGTTCCTAAGATTGTTAGGGAATACAAACGACCTTACATCATTCATAAAACAATTTTAACCTATGGTCAGGGAGAGAGTTTAGTCGCGGAACGTATAGAAGATTGGGAGAATAATTTGCCTGATTTTATTAAACTGGCGTACCTGCCTAGTCCCGGCAGAGTGCGTTTGCGTCTTTCGGCACGAGGTACGGATAAAGAAATTCTTGAAACAGCACTTGAAGATAAAATAAAAGCATTAGACGCTATAATTCATGATATTATAGTTGGCTATGAAGAAAATGAAACGATAGAGGTTGTGCTTGGTAAATTGTTAAAAAAACAAAATAAAACCATTGCTACGGCTGAAAGTTTTACCGGAGGAAAAATAGCGTCGATTTTGTCAGCCGTTCCCGGAGCTTCAAGTTATTTTAGAGGAAGTATTGTTCCGTATGCAACAGAGCTTAAGGTTAGTGTTCTTGGGGTTTCGCAGGAATTAATAGAGAAATTTTCGGTGGTAAGTGCTGAGGTTGCATCTGCTATGGCTTTGAGTGTGAAAGAGATGCTTAAAACAGATTATGCCATTGCGACAACCGGTAACGCCGGACCGTCAAAAGGAGACTCGGATGCAGAAATTGGCACCGTTTTTATCGCTTTGGCTACTCCGAACGAAATAATTGTCGAAGAGTTTAACTTTGGGCAACCCCGTGAAAAAGTGATAGATAGGGCGACTATTAAGAGTTTGGAAATATTACAGAAAGAAATTTTAAAAATTGTGCAATAATTTTTTGCTACAATGGTTTATTTTTCTTTTCTTTGCACCCTGATTTTGAATAACGATAAAAGTAAAGTATAATGTCAAGAGTTTGTGACCTTACAGGTAAAAGAGCGATGGTAGGAAATAACGTTTCTCACGCTATGAACAAAACTAAGAGAAAGTTTTCTGTAAACTTAGTTAAAAAGCGTTTTTATCTTCCAGAAGAAGATAGATGGATTACTCTTAGAGTAGCAGCATCTACGATAAAAACAATTAATAAAAATGGAATCACTGCTGTTTTGAAAAAAGCACAGTCAGAAGGATTTATCAAATAATCTTTTCCAAAATAAATATATAGCAAGATGGCAAAGAAAGGTAATAGAATCCAGGTGATTTTAGAATGTACTGAGCACAAGACTTCTGGTGTTTCAGGTACTTCTAGATATATAACAACTAAGAACAAAAAAAATACTCCGGACAGACTTGAGATTAAAAAATTTAATCCAATTTTGAAACGTGTAACTGTTCATAAAGAAATTAAATAATTAAGTCATGGCAAAGAAAACCGTAGCATCGTTACAAACAGCTTCTAAGAGATTGTCAAAAGCCATCAAAATGGTAAAATCTCCTAAAACTGGTGCATATACATTCGTAGAATCTATTATGGCTCCTGAAGAAGTTGATAATTTCTTGAAAAAGAAATAATAACATACACAGTATATAGAAAAGCTACTTTCATTCGGAAGTAGCTTTTTTATTTTTTATATTTGTCTAAAAAATTATAGAAGCAGGTAGTATTTCACTGTAAAAAAGTTTTCGATTTCTCGCCTAGTAACAGAGGAGGTATTGATTAAACTGATGAGCACTAATAACGCTTCTGTATCTATTAAGATTGCTTAGATCTTCAAAACATCAGGTGGTCTGAAAAACTAACAACAAATAACAAATGAGTTTTTTTAAAAAATTATTCTCCAGTGAAAAGAAAGAGACTTTAGACAAAGGTCTTGAAAAATCAAAAACTACTTTTTTTTCAAAGTTAAGCAAAGCCATTGCCGGAAAGTCTAAAGTTGATGATGATGTTTTAGATGATCTGGAAGAAATCCTGGTAGCTTCTGATGTTGGTGTAAATACAACATTGAAAATAATTTCAAGAATTGAAAAACGAGTTGCTGAAGACAAATATTTAGGTACCGAGGAGTTAAATCAAATTCTTCGTGAAGAAATTGGTGCTTTGTTATCTGAAACCAATAGAGGTGAAGCTACTGAATTTGAAATTCCAAAAGATAAAAAACCATATGTTTTAATGGTTGTAGGAGTCAATGGAGTAGGTAAAACAACTACTATTGGTAAATTGGCTTATCAGTTTAAAAAAGCCGGTTACAAGGTTGTATTAGGGGCTGCCGATACTTTTCGTGCTGCTGCTATTGATCAATTGCAGGTTTGGGCAGATCGTGTAGATGTGCCAATTGTAAGGCAAAATATGGGAAGTGATCCTGCTTCTGTTGCTTTTGATACTTTGCAATCTGCCGTAGCTCAAAATGCAGATGTTGTTATTATTGATACTGCCGGACGTCTTCATAATAAAATCAATTTAATGAACGAACTTACAAAAGTAAAACGCGTTATGCAGAAAGTGGTTGAAGACGCTCCTCATGATGTACTTTTGGTTTTAGACGGTTCAACAGGTCAGAATGCTTTTGAGCAGGCAAAACAGTTTACTGCTGCTACAGAAGTTACTTCACTTGCCGTAACTAAATTAGACGGAACTGCTAAAGGTGGTGTTGTAATTGGTATTTCAGACCAATTTCAGATTCCTGTAAAATACATTGGAGTTGGTGAAGGTATTGAAGATCTTCAGGTCTTTAATAAATATGAATTTGTAGATAGTTTTTTTAAATAATACAGCATGAGTTTTTCTTCTTTAAAAAATATAACGCCACTTACTTTTTATTTTGCAAGCGTGGTAAGTTTCGTATTAGCAAATGTTTTAAAAGATAAAAGTTTGTCTTTTTATTACATTTTATTGGTTTTGGGTTTGGGATTCTTTTTTATGGGAATGCTGAAAAGAATCCGAACTAAAAGATAGTCAGAGATTTGAAATCGATTATGGAGTAGTAATTGATTAATAAAAAAAGCTTTAGCTGAACATTCAAAGAAGTTCGGTTAAGGCCTTTTTCATTTTTATGAAAAGGCCACCAAATAAGGTAGGAGGTGTTTTATGATCATCTTATAGAGGATCAACACGAGAAGTTGTAAAGAAATAGAAATCTTAACTTTGTGTTTGTTAACCGCTAGGCTCACAAAGGTTTTGCGCAAGAGTCGCTAAGACAATAAATAGCTTTTTTATAAAACTTTGCACACTTTGCGATTAGAGCAAATAAGTATCCCTGCGCTCTCTGCGGTTAAAATAAACTGTATATTTTGGCAGAAGAAATTTTGTAAAAACAACAACAATTTTTGAGCTTGATTTCATTAATTGCCTCCTGCTTTAGCTGGAGGTCAAGAATTGATTAATAATAAAAAAGGCTTTAGCCGAACTTTTTTAAACGTTCGACTAAAGTTTTTTTTTGTTTCATAGATACAGAGCATTAATTTTCTCCCACAAAGTCTTGTCAAAATCAGATAAGGCGAGGTTGGTATCGTCGGCAGCATCTCCCATTCTGATTACGACCATATTTTTGCTTGGTACAACATATATTTTCTGATCGTTTTTGCCCAAAGCCATAAACAGATCATTTGGAGCTGTTGGAATGATGCTTCCCGGAAAGCTGAGTTGTGATTGTGGTAAATGATAATTTGCTTTTCCATTCAGCCACCATAGGTAACCGTATCCTAAATTGATTGTTTGTGAGGTGTTTGTGGCTTCTGTAAAGTAATTTTCATTGAGGATGACAGTGTTGTTCCATTTACCTTTGTTGAGCATTAAAAGTCCAAAGCGTGCCATGCTTCTGGAAGTGCTTGTGTAAACACTATTGTTGCCAAGTTGTACCCAGTTGCCATTCATCCCGATTTTGTCTCTTAATTTGCTGTTGAAATAGTTTGCCCAGCTTTGACCGCTTGCCTGTGCAATAACGTCTTGTAGTTTTACATATACATTATGATACGCCCATCGTTTTCCTGCATCGGCTTTGTAAATTAAACTGGCAGGATCTACATCATCAGTGCTGTCATCGAGTCCTGATGTCATCGTTAGTAAATGCTTGCAGGTAATTGCATTTTCCTGAGCAGTGGTTTCGCTTGTCCAACCCGTGCCAATATATTGGGAGACTTTATTGTTAATGTTGATTAGACCTTCTTGCTGTGCGATTCCGGTAACGGCTGATGTTAGGGTTTTCCCGGCACTTGCCCAATACCAGTTTGTGGTGGTAGTATGACCATTAAAATAATGTTCCAGAACAATTCGTCCATTCACTAAAAGAATAAAGGATTTAGAGTGTTTTAATTCTAAGTAATCTAACAGAGGTTGTACCGCGCTTTGATTCCATTTTAGATCTGAAACCGATTGTGTCTCCCAGATTGTTCCTGTTAATGGAGGAAAATACATGCTTTGAACAGGAAGGGATTCTGTGTCGGTGGATTCTTTGCTGCAACTGAGAAAGCTAAAGATTATCAGGAATTTAAAAATAGTTTTGGTCATGTTTTTTGGTTTTGGCTTGAGGTTTGACTAAAAGTAAGCAAAATAGTTTAATGGGTTTTGTGCATTTTTATTTCTTTTGAATTTTTATAAAGTTAACTTTGTGCTTCACGAAATATTCTTTTGAATACTAAAACTTGTCAACTGGTAAAACGGATTCTTTTTTCGATTTTAGCCGGTAAGAGCAAGAAGGTTAACAATTGGATTTTTTTAATTAATTTAGAATATGAAAAACACTTTTATGATTTTGGTTTTGTCTCTTTTGTTTGCAGGATGCAAACAGGAAATTAAACCGGCAGATATTGCGAAACTAAATGGGTATTGGGAAATTACTAAAGTGGTTTTTGATAAAGGTGAAATAAAGGACTTTGGCATGAATGAAACTTTTGATTTCTTCAAAATAGAGAAGAATAACAAAGGAGTACGAACAAAAGTAGCACCACAACTCGATGGTACTTTTTTGTCTACAGATACATTCGAGAATGTTTCGGTTCGTTTTGCCGGAGATAAAGTTTATTTAGATTACAAAACAGCTTATGCAAAGTGGAGCGAGGAATTACTAACGTTGTCTGATGATGAATTGGTGGTGAAAAATGCTGAGAATAAAGAGTATCATTACAAAAAAGCAGGACCAATAAATATCTTAAACGATGGCAAAGAGACTAAATAACGAAAGCACGATAGGCGCTGTTTTAAAGCAAATTATTCAGGTAAATAAATTGCAGCCCGGCATGGATCAGATTGATGTTAAGGAAGCCTGGAGACAGCTAATGGGGAATGGTGTAAATACCTATACCAGAAACGTTGTTTTAAAAAATGGTACCTTGTATGTTGAACTTGGATCTTCTGTTTTAAGAGACGAACTGAGCCACGGAAAATCTAAAATTATCAGGATGATTAATGAGGAATTAGGCAGGGACGTGGTAAAAGATGTTATTTTACGTTAGTCTTTTTAATGCTATACCGGCTTAGTTTATTAGGCTTTGGTTCTTGAAAAATAAATTTAACACTTCTGTTCTGGAAGTGTTTTTTTTATGATACATTTGAGCGGTAAGTATTTTTTTAATAAATAAAAACTACTACTTATTTAATAATCAAAACCTAAAAACAAATTTAAAAAAGAATGAAAAAACTATTACTTATTTTAACCGTATTTTGCGCTTTAAACAGTTATTCACAAAAGAAAAAAGTGGCGGTTGTTGCTTTTTATACTGACAAAACAATTGATCTTTCTGATCTTGGTTTGAATAGTCTTGCTGCAATTGCAGATTTAGGAATTGACCCAAATTTTAATCTTACTCCAATTTTAGAGAAATATCATGATGCTTTTTTTAATGTTTATTCTAAACAATTTCCGTTTGATTTAGTTCCGGAGAATGAAGTAATTCAAAAACAAGAGTACATTGATTTTACGCCTAAGTTTGCCAGAGAAGGGAATGAGGGAAAAACGATAATCAACTACCCTGGATACAAATATATTTATGAAGGAACAAACGGTGAGGCTAATGAAGTAGGAACGGCTACTTTGTTTAAAGATGTTGCAGATGGTGTTTTGTTTACAGAAATACATTTTGCTTTGCAAAAAGGATTCGCTGTTGGTGGAACCGGAACAGTTAAAATGAGAGCATATGCAAGACTTGCTTTGTATGATAAAAACGGTAAAAAAGTATTTGCATTCAGTGAAGGAGAAAATTCTAAAAAAACCGGAGTTATTGTTGGTGGAATTCCTGTCTTAACTCCTGAAAAAGTACTACCGATGTGCGAAAGTGCATTAGAAGAACTTCTAAAAGATTTAGATAAAAGAGTAGCTAAAATTGTTAAAAAGACAGCTGGTAATATTTAATGGTTTTGCAATCATATGCATAAAAAAGAAAATCCCGTTTCAAATTTGAAACGGGATTTTTTAATTAAAAGATTAGAAATCTAAAATCAGAAATCTAAAGTCTAAAATCTTTAATTAGAATTGCTCTCTTCCGGCAAAGTGGAATGCACCTTCGATTGCAGCATTTTCGTCGCTGTCAGAACCGTGAACTGCATTTTCTCCAATAGAAGTAGCATATGCTTTACGAATAGTTCCTTCAGCAGCTTCAGCTGGATTTGTAGCTCCAATTAAAGTTCTGAAATCTTCTACTGCATTGTCTTTCTCTAAAATAGCAGCAACAATTGGTCCACGAGACATGAATTCAACTAATTCTCCGTAGAAAGGTCTTGCAGCGTGAACAGCATAAAATGCCTGAGCATCAGCTACAGTTAATTGAGTTAATTTTAACGAAACGATTTTGAAACCTCCGTTAGTAATCATTGCTAAAATGTTCCCGATGTGTCCGTTTGCAACAGCATCCGGCTTAATCATTGTAAAAGTTCTATTTGTTGCCATTTTACTTGCGTTTTTTAAATTTTGTGCAAAAATAGACTTTTTTATCAATTGATTTTAATTAATTTATAATAAAAGCCTGTTTTTTTTCAACCATATAAGTGATATAAGTTCAGTTAAGTCATGCTTTAGAAAAAATGATATGAACTTATATCACTTATATGGTTATTAAACTTTAAAAATGAGTTTGTTTTTGTAGAATATCCATAAAATAAAAGTCCAGATTCCCACGTAGACCAAAGCTCCTGCAAAGGAAGCCATCATTGGATTGCTGAAAAAAGGCGCAATTCCGTACTCATACAAATATTTTAGCAGATTAATCTTTTCTCCGACTTTATGCGGGTTTTCAAATTCAATCATCACCAAAGCCTGTGGAATAATCTGCGAAGTGAAAAATACGATCATTGGATTTACACCCCAGATTAAAAACAATTTGAATCCTTTTTGATACTCCGCAATATCAATCACATAATATAGAATAGCTAAAGCAGTTGTCGCCAGGCCGGTTGTGTACAATACATAACTGCTTGTCCAGATCGATTTGTTGATTGGAAAAACCAGATTCCAAATTTGACCGGCAATAATTAAGGCAATTCCGGCTAATGCCATTTTTTGGGCAATGTCTTTTTTTGCAACTTTAAGTTGTAATAATTGACCAATTAATAGACCGATAATTCCGTTTACAATAGATGGAACTGTGCTTAAAAGCCCTTCCGGATCCCAGGTTACAGTACCGCGATACATATGACCTTTAAGAAGAATACCGTCGAGCCATGAAGCTAAATTGGTTCCTTTTTCCAGATTGGCTTCTCCAATTCCGGGAACGGGAATCAAAGTCATTACGGCCCAATAGCCAAATAAAAGAACAATTCCGGTTAGGATTTGTGTTTTTTGTGTTGTTTTTAAATACAAAAAAGAGATAACAAAATACACCACCGCGATGCGTTGTAAAACTCCCGGAAGACGCGCATCCTGATAAGCTTCGATTCCGCTATAGGCCAGAAACAAATAAATAAGCAGTATAGAAAAAGCAAAAATGTTTTTTAGTCTGGAACTGAAATTGCCCATCAAAGCATAGCCAACACCAATCGTAATAATTAGTCGACCAATTAGGAGCGGTATACCTGTAAGATCAAATAACTGTATTTTTCCAAAATAATTGAAGAAAATTCCCAAACATAACATTCGGAGCGAACGCACCAGAATTTTATTAAAAGTAGTGTCGTCGTACCTTTTGTCGGGCATTGCAAGGGGAACCGCAACTCCCATTATAAAAATAAAAAAAGGAAAAACTAAGTCAGTCGGGGTACAACCATTCCATTCGGCATGCAAAAGTGGAGGGAAAACATGACCCCAGTCTCCGGGGTTGTTGACAATTGTCATTAATAAAATAGTTAGTCCACGAAAGACATCTAGCGAAATTAAGCGTTCTTTTACCATTGGTTTTGGGTAAATTGGTTTAGTTAATAAATTTTAAAAGTCGCTATTTGGTTTAAGAACAATAATTCCGGAATCAGGTGGTTATTTTATTCCGAAATTATTGTTGTATGTTGTAAAATTTAGATCGTTATGATCGAAAAATTAGCTTCTAAAGGTCTTAATTTTTGAGTTAATAAAGGAATCAATTCTTCTCCATTTTCTAAATAAAACTCAGAAAAATTAGCCTGACGCTCTTGTAAACTTCTATTTGGAAATAATTGAAGTTGTAAGTCTTCGATTCGCTCTAATTGGTCGCTTAATTTCCTTTTTTGCGCTTTAAGCAATCGTTTTTCTAAATTTTCTAATCCTTTTTTCTGTTTTACCTCCTGAGCCTTCACAGCTCCGGTAAAAGATTGATCTGTTTTTTGAGCTAATTCGGTCAGGTATTGAAATTGTTTCTCCAGAATTTCTTTTTGAGGGGTTAAGTCTATTGGGAATTCTGAGATTTTATAAGTTACAGCATTGATTAAATCGGCTGGTTTGGTAAATAAATCTTTCCAGCTTAAGCCTAATTGATCGGCTTTTTTTGCTTGTTTTTCCGTAGTCAGCAAAACAGAATTTCGAACCAGTAATATCGGAAAAGTTATTTGTGCCACATCAAAAAAAGATTTTAATTCCAGCCAGTAAGCAATTTCTCCGCCTCCGCCAATGTAACATAAATTGGGTAAAATAATTTCCTGATACAAGGGACGCATAATCACATTTGGACTGAATTTCTCCGGATTGGTTTCTACTAATTTCAGAATTTCGTCTTTTGTAAAGGAAGTTTTAGTATTGTTAACAATGTATTTATCGTTTTCAAAAACAATGCGTTCGCGTAAATCATCTTCAATATAGAATAAATTGATTTCGCGTGGATTTACCTGAACCGTATAATCTTTCAGCTTTTCAATAGTTTCCTGAACGGCTTTGAATGAAGTCTGCTTTGTTAATTCTTCTTTAATGTAAGGAATGAAAGCATGTTTCAAATCGGTACTATCCGCATCTATAATGACCAGACCTTGAGAAGCAAATAGGGCATTAGCCAAAAAACGAGTGGCATCAGCAAGATTATTGTGCTTTAGATAAGCATTTTCAAAGAGCTTTTTTAAAGTAGTAGCGTTTGTGCTGGATCCCAATTCTAAAGCATAAATTTCTAAAAATTCAGCAAGTCCTTCTGTTGAAAGTCTTCCAACAGGACCGGTACTTTCCTTGTTCCATCTGAATTTTTTTCCTTTAAAATTAAAATAATTGATTTCTTCAAAATCATGATCTTCGGTCGCCATCCAGTAAATTGGGACGAAGTTATAATCCGGGTATTTTGATTGTAATTCTTTAGTGAGATTTATAGTAGATATAATCTTATACAAAAAGTACAAAGGCCCGCTAAAAAGATTTAATTGATGCCCGGTTGTAACAGTAAACGTGTTTTCATGCGCTAAAAGAGCAATGTTTTGTTTGGTTAGATCAGACATTTGAATTCCCGAATATTGCTCTTCTAAAACAGCAACCAGAGGAATTCTATTTTGATTATTGAAATTCTGCTGTTTCTCAATGATTTGTTTTTCAAAGTTTTCCAGCGTGGGGAAATTAGTATAAAGCGGTTTCAGATCCGGTTTTTGTTCTAAATAATCTTGTATCAATGTAGAGAAATATCCTGAGTTTTGGTAGCTGATACAGTCGGTTGGCATAGTTTTAGGTTTATTTTTTGATAGCAGTAAATTTAATGAAAATATACAGTTAAAAACGGTTTTAACTATTGCTTAGGATTTGATTTTTTGTTTTTATTGTAATGTGTTGTTAGTCAGTGGTTTTTGTGTTTTTGACTACATTGCTAAAAACGTTGTTTTAGTAAACAAAATGTTAATAAGAGAATGTCGCAGCATTTTTACAGTAAATAAAATCTCGCCGCGAATTACACGAATTTTCACGAATTAATTTTTAAAAACGTAGCAAAAACCTTTTAATCCATTTAATCTGTGGTAAAAAAAGAATAGCCACAGATTTCACAGATTTAAAGGATTTTTTTTCTTAGTGATAGCTATTAATCAACAATAGATTTCGAAGTTAAACACAACAATTCGTGAAAATTTGTGCAATTAGAGGCAAAAACTCTCACCACGAATTTTTACGAATTAATTTTTAAAAACTTAGCAAAATCTTTTTAATCGATTTAATCTATGGCAAAAAAACTAGCCACAGATTTCACAGATTTAAAGGATTTTTTTTCTTAGTGATAGTTATTAATCAACAATAGATTTCGAAGTGAAACATAATAATTCGTGAAAATTCTTGCAATTCGTGGCAAAAATTTTAGCAACGAATTTGCATAGATTGACATGTAAAACTTGGAAGATATGTTAAAATTGGTCTTTTTTTATTGCATAATTGAAGTTGTAGCTGTTTTTTGTTGATTTGTAATTATTTGTAAATCAGTGTATTGTTAATTTTTTATGAAATATTTTTAAAATTTATTTGTTTATTAAGAAAATATTTCACAAAATTTGCCTCAGAAAAATAAATCATTAACCATTAATAACGAAGACAATGTTTGTATTAAACTTTACCTCTCAAAACATCGCATCAGGATTTAATTCTGTTGGCATGTGTCTTCGTGGCTTTTCTCAATCCTAGCAAATCAATTTAAGATATAAGAGCTAAGCCCGAAGGAAAATAACTTTCGGGCTTTTTTTTATTCTAGACTCTTCAAAAAATTCCCGATTACCTGAATTTAATTTATCTGTTTCAGATAAAATGCTGTTGTCCTGTATTTTTTTATACCGGACAGGAAATCTATAATTTAATTTTTTTTAATGGACGATTTTCTTTTGGACGATTGCATGTTATATGCTCGTCTAAAGACTAAAAGACAAAAAAAAAGATTGGTTAAAGAGGATTTTGAAAAACAACTTGTTCAAATAGCAAAACGAAATAGCGCAATCTATTCGGCAATTAGAAATTTGCCTTTGGTTGAATTGAAAGAGCCTTATCAAAAAGGCTGGGTTCGATATTTTGTAGTTCGTGTTGATGTTTTGCGTTCAGCCGAGGGTGTGTTTTATGAAAAGATACTTGAAAAAATAAATACTTTTCAGTTTTCTAATCAAAAAGAGTTCACCAACAGGAAAAAGCGTTTTGGAAAGAAATCGATTCATCCAAGAGAACGATTTGTTGCTAACATCAGTGTCAGCGATTGGAATACTAACAAATTCGAACTAACTGACAAAGAAAAATCCTGTTTTACACTAATCGAAAAATGGTCTGATTTATACAAGCGTTTTGTGAGATATTACAAATTTAATGAGCCGTGGAGGTTTGTATTTAAAATTGAGCCCAACATAATTACGCATAAAAAAGCGATTGATACAGCACTTGAAAGCGAATTGAGGCTCATAGAAAATTACATACAGAATCGGAATTTACGATGTAAGATCTATAAAATGTGGAACACAAAGGCAGACTATTATTGGAGCTTAGAAAAATTAAAGCACCATAATCAAATAAAAAACAAAAATCTGAATACGATTTATGAAATGTATTTAGAAGAAAAATATACCTAATGGGAAATAAATTATCCGGAAAAGACCTGATTAAAATAGGCTTTCCAAAAAATAATAGTATCAATATTGCTTTAGGGCAAATAAACCGATACAGAAAAAGAGAAAAAAAAGAGAGTATACTAACCGAAGCCAAAGAGGTTTTGCTGTTTCCGGAAAAATTTACCGGACACGGAACCTGGGGGAAAGTGGCAGAAGGCTTGGTAAATCCGGTGCAGGTAAGAATGCATCAGCTGAATAATACAAGGGCTCCGTTTTCAATATTCGGAGAAAATGAAATTGACGAACAAGCCAAATATCAGTTGTACGATGCTTTGAAATTACCAATTTCAGTAGCAGGCGCTCTAATGCCCGATGCACATTCAGGATACGGACTGCCAATTGGAGGTGTACTTGCGACAGACAATGCAGTAATTCCGTACGGTGTTGGTGTAGATATCGGGTGCCGAATGAGTTTGTCCATTTTTGATATTCCCGCCAGTTTTTTCAAAGGAAAAGAACATCAATTGCAGGCAATATTAAAAGACAATACCAAATTCGGTATGTATGAAACTCACGCGATAAGAGCGGATCATGAATTGTTTAGCCGAAGCGAGTTTCAGGATATTCCACTTTTGAAAAATTTGCTGAGCAAAGCCTACAAACAATTGGGAACTTCGGGCGGAGGAAATCATTTTGTGGAGTTCGGAATTGCAAAGATTACCAATCCGCTAAACGAATGGAAGATTGGTGTTGGAGAATATTTTGCAGTGCTTTCGCATAGTGGTTCAAGAGGATTGGGGGCCAATATCGCTAAACATTATACGTATCTGGCTACTAAGCAATGTCCCTTGCCTAAGAATGTACAACATTTGGCGTGGCTTGATTTGAACACACATGATGGGCAGGAATATTGGCTGGCGATGAATCTGGCGGGTGATTATGCAAAAGCATGTCACGACGATATTCACCGTCGAATTGCAAAAGCGATAGGGAAACGCGTTGTGGTAACAATCGAAAATCACCACAATTTTGCCTGGAAAGAAGTTGTAAATGGCAAAGAAGCAATTGTACACCGCAAAGGCGCTACTCCGGCAAATGTTGGTGAACTGGGTATCATTCCGGGTTCTATGACTGCTCCTGGGTTTATTGTTCAGGGGAAAGGAAATGCAGAGAGTTTAAATTCAGCATCACATGGTGCAGGACGACTTTTTTCGCGCAAAAAATGTAAAGAATCATTTACGCAAAGTGAGATTAATAAAGTGCTGAAAGCAAATGACGTGAGTCTAATTGGCGGAAATATTGACGAAGCTCCAATGGCGTATAAAGACATTAATAAAGTAATGGCAAACCAAAACGAATTGGTTGATGTTCTGGGAACATTCACTCCAAAAATCGTTAGAATGGATCGCTAAAAAGAATAGAAATTATGGAAAAAATAATTCAAATAACATCAGGGCGTGGCCCGGCTGAGTGCAGCTGGGTTGTTGCCCAGGTTTTAAAAACCTTTATAGAAGAAGCAAAAGAGAAGAACATCAAAACAACAATGCTTCAAAGAGAAGTCGGAATTGAAAACGGAACCGTAGAAACGGCAACAGTGTTACTCGAAGGTACTACTCTGAATGATTTTGTGAATTCGTGGGTCGGAACAATTCAATGGATTGGACAAAGCCAGTTTAGGAAATTACACAAACGCAAAAATTGGTTTATCGGAGTTTTCGAAATCGAAAGAACAACTGCAACTGAAATTTCAGAAAACGATATTCAGTATCAGGCAATGAGAAGTTCGGGTGCCGGAGGTCAGCATGTTAATAAAGTAAGTTCGGCTGTTAGAGCAACACATGTTCCAACCGGAATTAGTGTGGTTTCGATGGACTCCCGTTCGCAACATCAGAATAAAAAGTTGGCAACCGAAAGGTTATTGCAGAAATTTAAAGAAGAAACGGTAAAACAATTCAAAGCCGAATTTCAGGCGCAATGGATGAATCAATTGCAAATTCAGAGAGGAAATCCGGTTCGGGTTTTTCAGGGTTCCGATTTCAAGAAACAAAAACAGGAAAAAAAGTATAAACAGGAAAGACAAAGATTAAAAAGAGAAGATTATTTCGATCGAGATTAAAGCTTCCGGTTTTTGAACTTTCAAATGAAACGATTTATGAAATCGTTATTATAACGCTGTTTGTTGCGATAAACGGCACTAAAAAATACAGTTATGAAAACAGTAGATAAATATATTTTTGAGGCATTAGACAATTATCCCTATTCGCTGGTAGAAACCATAGAATCATTGGATTATGCTTTGTCTTATGACAATAAAAATACAATGGCATTGTGCTTATATGGCCGGATTCAGGCGGATCAATTATTCAGATATGAGGAAGCCAAAGAATATTTTCAGCAGGCAATTGCTATAGATATAAATGCAATCGAAGTATACTCGCATTATATTTATACGTTGGTTTTGAATGAAGATTATGAAGAAGCGACGAAACTTATCGATTTTGCTTTGACTCTTAAAGGAATTAATAAAGCTGAAATTCTTCTTAAAAAAGTAATGCTACTGGAGAGCCAAAAACAGTTCAAAAAAGCATTGAAAATCTTAAAAGAAGTGAAGCTTGAAATATTAAATAATGAGTTTGATTTTCTTATAGAAGAAGCCGAAAAACGACTAAATAAAAAAGTGAATAAAAAAACGGATAAGGTTTCTAAAAAAGAGAAGCCTAAAAAGAAAAAGAGCAAATAGATTAATTAACTCAAGTTGCTAGTTGAATAATAATATATATTGTAAAATGTATACTGTAAAATGTAAAATGTAGAATGTAAAAAGTAATAAGTTTTGTTTAATTGATTTGTATCTTACATTGTACGAACATATAGTTGTGTCAAGTCGCTAAAATACAGTAATAATACTTATCTAACGCTTCGCTTAAAGGCAAGGAAATCCGCTAATTAAATCATTTGCCCTTTCAGACTGGCATTTCACATTATACAACTAGTAACTTGAATTAATTAGGATGCCAGTATGAGCTGTAGCCAAATCGTTTTTGAACTTTTAGGTGTAGTTCGCAAAGGCATCCTTTTTTAGTAGTAGTGGGATTATGAGTTTTTCACAATGATATTTTATTTTAACAGATAAATATTTGTTGATTTCAGGAATTAGGTTCATTTTTGTGGTCTATTTTCTTAAAATAAAACTATATCAGAATTTAATGAAAGATAACCCAAATCAAAAGAAGAACTCTTTAAAACACGTTCTCTTTGGCAGCTTAATTGGTACTACAATCGAATTTTTTGATTTTTATATTTATGCTAATGCAGCAGTGTTGGTATTCCCACAACTATTTTTTCCGGGTTCCGACAAGACCATGGCAACCTTAGAATCACTGGCGACTTTTTCAATAGCCTTTTTATCACGCCCTTTAGGTTCAGCTTTTTTTGGACATTATGGCGACAAAATCGGGCGTAAATTTACTTTAGTTGCTGCCTTGTTGACAATGGGTGTATCTACGGTTACCATTGGTTTTTTACCAAGTTATGCCAGTATTGGGGTCGCTGCTCCTTTGTTATTGATGTTATGCCGTTTTGGGCAGGGCGTTGGATTAGGAGGTGAGTGGGGAGGAGCTGTTTTACTGGCGATCGAAAATGCACCACCAAATAAACGTGCCTGGTACGGTATGTTTCCGCAATTAGGAGCACCAATCGGATTGTTGCTTTCGGGAGGAACTTTTCTGTTGCTAACGGACACTATGAATAGCGAAGACTTTATGAATTATGGATGGCGAATTCCATTTATAGCCAGTTCTCTTTTGGTTGTTGTTGGGTTTTATATTCGAACTAAAATTACTGAAACCCCTTCTTTTGAAAATTCAAAAAAAGAGCAGGAAGAAGTAAAAGTGCCTTTTTTAACGCTGATTAAATCCTATAAGAATCAATTGATTTTTGGAACATTGGCGGCTATTACAACATTTTTGGTTTTTTATTTAATGACCGTTTTCACTTTGAGTTGGGCAACTTCTGATTTGGGTTTTGCGAAAAGAGATTTTTTATTGATTCAGATGTTTTCGGTATTGTTTTTTGCATTGTTTATCCCGGTTTCAGCACTTGTTGCAGATAAAATAGGACGTCGTAAAGTATTGGTTATAACGACAATTGTTATCGCTGTTTTTGGTTTCTTCTTCTCTTATTTCTTAAATTCAGGAAGTCCAGCTTTGGTAACTTTTTATGTTTGTTTGGGAATGGCATTAATGGGATTTACTTATGGACCTTTGGGAACATTTTTATCCGAATTATTTCCTACCAACGTTCGGTATTCGGGAGCTTCTTTAACCTTTAATCTGGCAGGTATTCTTGGTGCCGCTTTTGCTCCAATGATCGCGATTTGGCTTGCTAGTAAATACAGTTTAACCTACGTAGGTTTTTATCTGACTATAGCGGCCTGTATTTCCCTGTTTTCTTTATTGGCAATCAGCAAAAAAGAACATAAGTTTTAGAGTGCAGGTTAAGTGAAATTGTTCCAGGGTATAAATTTTTCTCAAGTAGAAAAGATTCGACTTATTTATTGACACACAAAACTAAAAAGGTTGTCCAATTTATATTTTGGACAACCTTTTTTGTTTTATCGTTTCAAAGCAAAATGCCCCGTAAATTCTGCTCCGTTCAAACGGGTAACGGTAAACCAATAATCAGAAGCTGGCATATCCTGACCGTTATAAGTCCCGTCCCAGGAAGTATTGACAGTTAGTTCTTTGATGAATTTTCCATATCGGTCAAATATTCGGATTCCTGTGTTGGGAGCTAAATAATTAAAATCAATAGTCCAGGTATCATTATAAGGATCATTATTAGGAGTAAAGAACTTCGGATAAGGGAGTTCATTTATATATTTAGCACATTCAGCAGTTGTGGCTTCAGCGATTTTTATGGTTATTGGAGTTCGTACACTTTCACATTCCTTAATGGTTTGAGAAGCATAATAAGTCACTCCATTTTTAAGAGGAGTTGATTCAGATAAAGTTGCCCCGGCTGTTATCGCATTGTACCATTTTATGTTTTGTCCATTAACTTTTATTTTGTCAATAGTAGCGTTTTCCTGTACGCAAAAAGATTGATTTGCATGAGCAATCGGCGCTTGCGTATCTTGAATTTCGATATTAATTGCCAGCCTTTGGCTTTCGCAGTTGGTATCGGTTTGACTTACATAATAAGTGCGGTTTTCAAGAGCCATTGTACCGTTTAGAAGATTTCCTGCCGTTGCCACATCATACCATTTTAGGTTTTGCCCCGTAATAATAACAATATCATTTAGTGTGGCATTCGCATCAATGCAGAAAGTTTGTGTGGTTTTGGCGGTAGGTAAAGGAGTATCATTGATGGTTACCAATACCGCTATTCTGTCACTTTCACATCCTATGGACTGTGATACATAATAAGTAGTGTTGTTCTGTAACAGTGTGTTGCCCGGCAATGTAGCTGCAGAAATAGCAGAATTGTACCACTTTAGATTTTGTTCATTCAGAATAATATCATTTAGCGTGGCGTTTTCGCTTTTACAAAACTTAGGATTTAAATCACCCGTAGGGATTCCCGGTGTATTTTGAATGGAAACTGTAACGGCTAATCTTTTACCTTCGCAAGAATTCAGTGTTTGCGAAACATAATAAGTAATACCGTTTTGCAGATTAGTAGTATTCGGTAAGCTGTTTCCATTGGTAGGTGCGTCATACCATTTTAGGTTTTCTCCCGTAACGACAATGTTGTCCAATGTCGGATTTAGACCCGTACAAAAAGGTTGATTGGCATCTCCGGTTGGGGCGGGAGTATCGTAAATTTGTATCTTTACAGCAGTTCTCTCACTCTCGCATCCACTTACGGTTTGCGATGCGTAATAACTGGTATTGTCCTGAAGTAAGGTAGTATTGGGTAAAAGTGCTCCGCCAATTATAGCATCATACCATTTTATATTTTGTCCACTTGTAATGTTGATTGTATTTAAAGTTGCGTTTTCCTGAATGCAGAAAAACTGAGACGAATTTATATTTGGCCATGGAGGACTGCTTATGACAACTGTTTGATTTTGGTTTACAGTATTTCCATTTCCATCATCGTAGTTCCAGACAATGGTATAGGTTCCGGTTAATGCATACGATAACGGGTTTGTGGTTGTTCCTGTAATTACGCCTGCACAGGCATCGGTAGCTTTAGGAACTATCGTTATTGTTGTATTGCAGTCGCCGGTTATAGTTGGAAGTGTAGCTAAATCAGGAATAGGAGCGACAAAATCACCAACGACAACATTGATTTTTTTAGTGTCATCACAACCACCGGTTCCGGTGATGGCACAATTATATTCTCCATTGTTTACTATGGTTGCATTAGTTATAATTGGATTTTGTACTGTAGATGTGAAACCATTTGGTCCTGTCCATACATAATTTGTGCCTCCGGAGGCTTTTAGTTCTATTGAATTTCCTATGCAGACTGGGGAGTTGCTTTCTACCTTAGGATTACCTAGTATATTGGTTTCTTGAAATTTCATTAAGAAATAATTATAAAACCCAAGAACGTTAGATTGATAAGAACTGGCATCTGCAATACCATTATTTTCACTAGAGATTCCACTAACAAATATGTTATTGTTTCTGTCTAATGCTATTTTTACTGGATTATAACTGGAATCTCCTCCAATATCTGTTCCCCATATAAAATCTGCCTCTTTAGAAAATTTGGCAATATATCCTTCAGAATCTTTTTCTGACCTATAGGAACAAGTGGTAGTTAATTTAGGATAAGCAAATCCAAAGTTTTCAGCACCAAGATATAGGGAGTTGTTTCTGAATACAATAGAATAAACATGAGTCTGACCAATATAGGTACCCCAGATTCTTTTCCCATTCGTGTTTAATTTTGCTAAAAAACCCTTATACATATAGGAATTACTACTGTCAAAACGGTTCGGAGTAGTGATATTATTATTGCTTGCTGTTTGTCCACCAACATAAATATTATCCTCATCATCAATCTCAACTGCATATATATAGTCAACCTGTTCTCCTCCATAATAAGTAGACCATATTCTTTGGCCATTTAGTGAAAATTTGTAGACAACTCCATCCGGATGAGTAATTGGGTCATGTAATTCTTGAAAAACTCCAGGTGTAGAAATATGGTTAAAGCTGTATGTTGTACCACCTAGAACTAAGAAATTGTTTTTTACTGCAATGGTATTAAGCTGATCACGATTTTCACCTCCTACATAAGTACTCCAAATTAAATTACCTGCCGATCCAAATTTAGTTAGATACCCGTCAATAGTAGAATTAGGATCTTGATTGAGATGTGTTTGGAAGTTACTATTTATAGCAATACCAGTTGTACTAGTAGTTTCGCCAATCATATAAATATTATTGTTAGTATCAACATCGATAGCATTGCCCAGTTCTTGATATTCACCACCAAAATATGTCCCCCATAATCGAACACCTGAACTATTAAATTTTGCCAGAAAAGCGTCCTGATATCCTGATAAAGTCGGGCTATAAGATCCTGTTGTACTTATATTTGTTTGATCTTGTGTCGTGCCTGTTACCACAACATTATTCTGAGAGTCTATTTTTATATCAGCTATATCACAGTAATTTTGCCCGCCATAATAAGTCCCCCATAAACGTATTCCACCAGGACTAAACTTTTCAATCACTCCATTTAAATATGGAGAAGATGGTGTCGTTTGATGAGCACCTGTTGTAGCATATGATGAATTTAAGGCACTTGTACTCCCTGCTACATATGCATTTCCAAAAGAGTCCGTACTAATACTTGATGGTTTAAGAGAATAATGTACTCCGGTTTGGTCTCCATAAAAAGTCCCCCACAATCGATTAGGCACCGGATCAATAATCACAGTTTTATCAGAAACAGGATCAGAAGTTTCAAAACCATAAACTCCTTTTTTTATTTTTCTGTACCCAACTGCTATTTCTTTTTTGGTTGTGCCTTCCTCAGTCCAGCTTGCGGGAAGTGTTTCTTCCATTTTTCCAAAACGAACATTCATCTGGATTTTGTTATCAACCAATTCTGTTTCAGCACCGCTAAATTTTAATTTAATAGCCGAAATTTCTCCTTTTGGATGAACAACAAAATTGTATTCCACTACTTTTTTCGGATCGTTTGGAATTGTAAAAACAACATCAATATTAGGGTAAATGTTTTTGTAAGTGATTTGCTTGTATTGATGTACTCCAAGAATACCTTCAGGTTTATTGGGTACATTGTAATAATTGTCAAAATCTTTTGCTACCTGATCGGTGATGAATTCAACCTTAGGATTCGAATTTACAAAGTCAATATCAATCCTGTGAAATTTATACTCTAAGTTATATTCCGGTTCTTCAGGGATATCTTCTTTAGGGTTTTTATAGGGAAGTGTCTTGGATGTTTCCTTGCGTACTGTCGATATTTTTTTAGCTTCATAAATGTCATAGGAGAAGCCATTTTTTCTCAATTGAACATTCAATCCTCCTGTGTTAAGTAAAAATTTTACAACAGGATTCGACTTGCCCTTCTGATCGATAATTTGCCCTTTGTTCTCCTTAAAACCGATAGATTGGTTTTTGTTTTGAGAAAATATTGGCATGGAAATCAGTAACAACAGAAAAAATAAAATCCGCTTCATAGGTAGGTATTAGTACTTCACAAATGTAATTAAATATCCACAAAATAAAGCCAAAAATCCCAACTCCAAGCAATAGTAAAACCGCCGAAATCTTTTCCTGAAAAGATTAGAAATATCCCGTATTTTTGCAGAAAATATTTCCTTTTGAAAACTAAGCTTTTTGTAATCACGCCACCATTTACTCAACTGAATACTCCGTATCCGGCAACCGCTTATATTAAGGGGTTTCTGAATACAAAAAATGTAGCATCCGTTCAGGCTGATTTGGGTATTGATGTGATTCTGGAATTGTTTTCTAAGAAAGGATTGATTGATTTATTTGCCGTTTCAGGTTTCAAATTTGAAAAAGCCAGTGCTGAAGTTTCCGATAATTCCAAACGTATTTTTGCTTTACAGGACGAATACATCAAAACGATTGATGCGGTAATTCAGTTTCTACAAGGAAAGAACCCAACATTGGCGTTGCAAATCTGTCAGGAAGATTTTTTGCCGGAAGCCTCTCGTTTTGCACAATTAGAAGAGCTTGATTGGGCTTTCGGAACAATGGGAACGCAGGATAAGGCCAAACATTTGGCTACTTTATACCTGGAAGATATTTCCGATTATATTGTAGAATGTGTCGATGAGAATTTTGGCTTTAGCCGATATGCTGAGCGTTTAGGACGTAGCGCCAATTCTTTTGATGAATTATATGAAGCCTTGCAGCAAGAGCCAACCTATATAGATTCTATTTTAATTTCGCTATTGAAAGCTAAAGTAGAAACTGTTCAACCGACTTTATTTCTGATTTCTGTTCCTTTTCCTGGGAATTTATATAGTGCTTTCAGATGCGCACAATGGGTAAAAACGAATCATCCCGAAATTAAAATCTCAATGGGAGGTGGTTTTCCAAACACCGAATTGCGTTCTCTTTCTGACACACGAGTTTTTGAGTTTTTCGATTTTATCACTTTAGACGATGGTGAAGTGCCAATTGAAGAGTTAATTTTCAATCTGGAAAATCCAAATTCTAATTCTTATAAAAGAACTTTTTTATTGGAAAATGGAGAAGTTGTTTACAAAAACAATTCGCTTAAACACGATTACAAGCAAGCCTATGTAGGTACGCCGGATTATTCCGATCTGCCTTTGGACAAATATATTTCGGTAATCGAAATTGTAAATCCAATGCACCGAATGTGGAGCGACGGTCGCTGGAATAAATTGACCATGGCGCACGGTTGTTATTGGGGAAAATGTACATTCTGTGACATTTCGTTAGACTATATAAAAGTGTATGAACCGGTGGCGGCCAATTTGCTTTGTGATCGAATGGAAGATTTGATGCAGCAAACAGGTCAGAATGGTTTTCATTTTGTTGACGAAGCCGCTCCACCTGCTTTGATGCGTGCTTTGGCGCTGGAAATTTTGCGCAGAAAACTGGCTGTAACCTGGTGGACCAACATTCGTTTTGAAAAAAGTTTCTCTGCCGATTTGTGTTTACTGTTGAAAGCCTCAGGCTGTATTGCCGTTTCCGGAGGTTTAGAAGTAGCTTCAGACCGATTGTTAAAATTAATTGACAAAGGAGTAACCGTAGAACAAGTGGCCAAAGTAACCCGAAATTTTACCGAAGCCGGAATTATGGTGCATGCCTACCTGATGTACGGATATCCAACGCAAACCGTTCAGGAAACCGTTGACAGTTTAGAAATGGTGCGACAACTATTTGAAGCCGGAATTTTGCAATCCGGTTTTTGGCATCAGTTTGCAATGACCGCACACAGTCCGGTTGGATTATATCCGGAGAAGTTTGGCGTAACCAAAGCAACAGAAGCTATTGGAACTTTCGCTAATAACGATATCGATTATACCGATTCTACCGGAATTAATCATGATAAGTTTAGTTTCGGTTTAAAAAAATCGCTCTTTAATTTCATGCACGGAATCTGTTTTGATTACGAATTACAGGATTGGTTTGACTTTAAAATTCCGAAGACAAAAATTGATCCCGATTTTATCTTTAATGCACTTGAAGAAGGAAACGATTTTAATACAAAACCAAATGCAAAAGTAGTTTGGCTAGGTGGAAAACCGACTGTAGAACATTTTACAAAATCTAAAAAAGGCAGAACCTGGGAAATGCTAACACTTACTTTTCACGATAAAAAAGAAAGTTTTAAGATTCAAACCAATACCAATGAAGGAGAATGGCTTGTTGAAATCCTGAAAAAAATAACCATTTCAAACAGTAAAAATTACACTTTCCAGGAAATAAAAACAGATTTCGAAACGCAACTGGATGATTTTGAATTGTTCTGGTATTCAAAGCCTGTTAATACTTTGCGAGAGTTTGGGTTGTTGGTTTTGTAATTAATTTAAGTTACTAGTTGTAAAATGTGAAATGTAAAATGTGAGATGATAGCCTGAAAGAGCGAGGCTTTAATTAACGGATTTTCTTCCCTTTAGCTGAAGCGTTAGAATTTAAGTAATCTGACACAACTATATGTTCGTACGATGTGATAGTAGTCAATTAACCAAAACTTATTACTTTTCACATTTTACAGTATACATTTTACGGTATACATTTTACAGTATACATTATTATTCAACTAAAAATTTGAGTTAATTAATATTCCACACATTCACCATCATTGGGAATAGCCGTTTTAAATAAAAGACTATTATATTCTAAAACAAGTTTTAATTCATCCCTTGTTGTCGGGCAATGATTTAAGGCTTCTAAATGATTGGCAAAAACTTTTCCGGGTGCTAATGTTATAAATTTCAAAATGTCATTCATTCTCATTAATAAAGGCTGTCCAAAATCTAATCTTGCGGTGCCACAGGCAACTGTTGCAATATCTGGTTTTAATTCTGTCAGTACTTTTTCTACCTCTTTTGTGAGTATAGTATCAGAACTAATGTAAACCGATTTTTCATTTTTGAGTTCGATATGAAAACCCATTACATTTCCCATTAATTTTGAGACAAAACCGTAACCGTGTACTGCAGGTATACCAGTAATTTTTCCGTCTAAAAAATCTTGCGGTTGCCAATACTCTAAAGTTTGAGCAATAGTAACCCCTCTTTTTGTCAGCGCATTTTCATCTTTTGCACTACAAATTACAGGAATCGATTTTCTTCTTAAAAAAATCTCACCGGCTTTATCAAGATGATCCGGATGCAGATGTGTAATGAGGCAATGTGTTACTTTACTAAGAATTTCACGGCTGTTTTTGGGCAGCGCTTTTAGCGGATTTCTTTTTGGTTTGTAACGAAAAAGAGTAAAAGGAGCAATAGTTTTCTTCTTTCCTAACATGGGATCAATTAAGATCACATGCTTTTCTGTTTCAATAACTAAAGTGGCGTTGCGCAAATGATGTAATTTCATATCGAAAAGATTTGATATTAAAAATACAAAATTATATAAATTAAAATTGGTGGATTACATTGTAAATCGAAAACCTATTCCGTGTAGGTTTTCAATTGATATTCCTGTTTCGTTAACCAAAATTTTACGCAGGCGTGAGATAAAAACATCCAGACTGCGTCCCATAAAATAGTCATCATCGCCCCAAAGAGAGGTAAGGATCTGTTGTCTTTTTAAAACCAGATTTTTGTTGTCTACAAAAAGTTTGAGAAGTTCTGCCTCTCGTTGTGTCAGACTAATTTTTTCGGTTTCATTAAAAAGGATAAAATTTTCGGTATCAAACTGATATTTACCAACTTCATAAACCGATTTTTTGACGGCATTGTTTTTTTGCGAACGCTTTAGGAAAATTTCAATTTTTAGTAGTAATTCTTCAATACTAAAAGGCTTAACAAGATAGTCATCAGCTCCGAGACGTAACCCTTTGATGCGGTCTTCCTTTAAGGTTTTGGCTGAAAGAAAAATGATAGGAATATCAGTATCAATTTTTCTGATTTCGGTTGCCAGCTCAAAACCATCCATTTTTGGCATCATGATATCAAAAATACAAATATCAAAATCTTCCTCTTTGAAGGTCTCTAAACTTGATTTCCCGTTAGAACAATGCGTTACATCATAATTGTTTTGCTCTAAATTATCTTTAGTCAGAAACGCTAATGTCTCATCATCTTCGGAGTACAGAATTCTAAAATTTTTCATTTTTTATACGGAATTGTCAACGTTATTGTGATGCCTTTTTCGGAATTATTTGTGGCATTTATTTTCCAGGATTGTAAGGTACAAATTTCTTTAACATAATACAGACCAAGGCCAAAACCATTTACTTCGTTACTTTTTTCATTTTGAATGCGGTAGAATTTATCAAAAATAGATGAAATGTTTTTAGAGGTTATTCCAATTCCATTATCGATGAATTCTAATTTTAAAGTTTGATTTTCTTTCGCAATCCGGATCAGAATTTCGGGTTTTTCATTGCAATACTTTACGGCATTGTCCAACAGATTGTAAATTAAATTGGAGAAGTGAAAAACATCGGTTTCGATTTGATAATCGACAGAATCTGCCTCTGTTCTTACAATGGCTTCCGGGCATTTTAATTGAACATTGGTAATGATTTCTTCTATAAGCGGTACGATCAAAACAGATTCTGTTTTTAACTCCAAAGGGGTATGATCAGATTTGGCTACACTTAGGATCTTTTCAATATGATTGTTCAGTTTGTGGCTTTGTTTGATAATAATATCCGTATAAGTATACAATTTCTTGTCTTCTTTAATCGGATGCTGTTCAATAAGATATTTTGAAGCAATTAAAATGGAAGATAAAGGAGTTTTAAATTCGTGTGTCATATTATTGATGAAATCACGTTGCAATTCGGAATATTTTTTCTGCTGTAAAAGCGTAAAAATCGAATAAACATAGATCAATAAAATCAGAATCAAGGCGATAGAAAGCACAAACCAAAAACGCATCGAACTAAATAAATAAGTAGTTTCATTTGGAAAACGAACAGCAAAATAATAAACCAGATTTTTGTGTTTCGGAAAATGAACAGTTTGTTGCGATTTTTCCTTTTGAGACAAAGAAATGTAATTTCCGTATACCATTTCATCACTCTGACAATTGTACATCGCAAATTCAAAATCAGTGGTGATATTCATCTTTTTGAATTCGGATCTTAAGTAAAACTCTAAAATGTCGGGCTCAAAATCATTTTCGACATTGACGATATAATAATCATTAGCAATTTTTTGTACCGGGTTGGTACAAGATAGTTCGTGATTGGTACCTTGATATAGTTTTTTGGCAACTTCTAACAGGGCAATATGAGCTTTTTGACTCAGCTTTTTTTGTTCAAGGCTAAAAGCCTCTTTTGTCCATAGTAATTGTGCAACCAATATACTGATAATGGCGACTAATCCCAGAAGGATAATACTATTGAGTTTGTTTATTTTCAAAGCAAATGCAGTTTACAAGTGTAATATTAATCAAAAATTAAATCAAAAACACCCATTAACAAGTCGTTAACAAAGATTTGAAACCGCTTAACAGCGAATTGTTTTCTTCTAAAGTACTTTTGAAATGTGAAATTTAACTAATAACCACTAAATAAAAATACTATGAAAATAATTAAAATTTCGATGTTAGCTTTAGCGCTAGGATTAATGTCTTTTTCTGCGATTGCACCGGTACAATCTTTAGTTGCTACTCCAAATACAGAGAATGCTACAGCTTCTACAATTGTTTGGAAAGCAGAAACAATTGATGTTGGACAAATTCCACAAGGAACTCCAAAAGTTATTGTTTACGAATTTAAAAATACTGGAAAAACAGCAGTTGTAATTACAAATGTTCAGGGATCTTGTGGTTGTACTGCTACAGATTATACTAAAGAACCAGTTTTACCTGGTAAATCAGCAAAAGTAACAGCTACTTATAATGCAGCAAACAAAGGTGGTTTTACTAAAACGGTTACGGTAACAACCAGTGCCGAAACTACACCTAAAGTCCTTACTTTAAAAGGAACAGTTATCTAAGAGTTTTAAATAGATTAGTTATAAAGAGGAGAACTCCGGACATGTAATGTGTCCGGAGTTTTTTGTGTTTATAAAATACTGGTAATGTTTTAGTTGTTCTGTGTAATATTTTTTTAACAGGTATTTTTTTAAGAAAACTTTTTTACTTTTATTATAAAGAACATTACAAAAGCGAGTACAGACTAATAACGTGAAACGGATTATTGAATAGTAATTATAAATCAGTAAAAAAAATCCTTTTAATCAATGAAATCTGCGGCAAAAAAATGGATTATTTATAAGTTTTAAAAACGCTCAAATGAGAAATAATATATTTAAGTTTGTTTCCTTACTGTTGATTTCAGGTTCTATGATGGCAAATGTTTCTCTCCCGAATATTTTTGGTGATAATATGGTTTTACAACGCAAGTCTGAAGTTAAGATTTGGGGCTGGGCAAATCCGCAAGAAGAAATCAAATTTGTCGGAAGCTGGGATAACAAAGAATATAAAGTGAGAGCAAATAATCAGGCGTTATGGGAACTAAAAATAAACACTCCCGATGCTGGCGGCCCCTTTACGATTTCGATAAAAGGGTACAACGAAATTGTTCTTAAAAATATTTTGATTGGTGAAGTTTGGGTTTGTGGCGGACAATCCAATATGGAAATGTCAGCAAGTTGGGGAATCGATAATGGAGAGGAAGAAATAAAAAATGCAGCAAATCCTGATATTCGATTTTTTACCGTTCCCAAATTAACTGCAACCACACCACAGAACAATCTGCTTGGCAACTGGACCGAATCGACTTCAGAAAGTATGAAGTATTTTAGTGCTGTGGGTTATTTTTTTGCTAAGCGTTTAAGAGAAGACTTGAAAAATGTCCCGATCGGCTTGATTTCTTCGAATTGGGGAAGCACTCCCGCTGAAATCTGGATGCCTGAAGATGTGGTTCTGAGTGATGCTGTTTTGCTGGAAAACGCCAGAAAATTAAATGAGCAGGATTATGGACCGAGATTGCCCGGTCGTGCTTACAATGCTATGATTTATCCGTTTGTCGGGTTTAAAATTGCCGGAGCGATTTGGTATCAGGGGGAGTCTAATGTAGGATCTGCCGTCTACGACAGAACATTGGCTGCCTTGATTACTTCATGGAGAAAAGCATGGCAGGATGACTTTCCGTTTTATTATGTGCAAATCGCACCTTTTAAAACGGGAAATAACAATTTTTCAAATGTTACGATCAGAGATTGCCAAAGAAAAGTACTCAATGAAGTTCCGAATACCGGGATGGTTATGGTCAGCGATATTTCTGATACAATAGATATTCATCCCAAAAATAAAAAAACAGTTGGGATTCGTTTAGCTAATCTGGCTCTGAAAAGTACTTATAAAATCAATTTAGGGTTAGTAAATGGCCCGCTTTTTAAAGGCTTTGAAATTGACAAAGACAAAGTAATCCTTTCTTTTGATTATGCCGAAGGCTTGTATTTTAAAGATAAAGTATCAAATCAGTTTGAGGTTGCGGGGATTGATGGTGTTTTTTACTCTGCTGAAGCTTTAATTAAAAATAACCAAGTGGTCTCGTGGAGTAAAAAAGTTAAAGACCCTGTTAAAGCCCGTTTTGCCTGGGGAAACACAATACAATCGGATTTGTTTAATACAGCTAATTTGCCTGCTTCGTGTTTTATTACTGAATAAGTTTAGGATAAAAGTTTGGTAACACTTTTAATGTTGAAATCTATTGGAGAAATGGCTTTCATGATGTATAAGTCTAATTCTTGTCAGCCCAAAAAACGTCTCTCTAACTCAGAAATATATAGAATCAATAGAACCAGAAAAATAAAAAAATCCGTTTTTATCCGCGTCTTTGCAAAGTAAATCCGTCTTATCCGCGTCTAAATAAACGTCCTGTTTTTAATTAAGGAATTGGCATTTAGAAGTAATTGTATTATGCTGCAAATGCAAGAGCGGCAAGAATATGTTCTTTTTTTAATTCAGGGAAGTCTTCTATAATATCTTCAAAAGACATTCCTGTCGATAACCAGGAAAGAATATCAGAGACACTAATTCTTGTTCCTGTGATAACAGGTTTGCCAAATCTGATGTCAGTATCTATAGAAATGAATTTTTGCCAATTAATATCCATAATTTTATTGTTTAAACAAATTTACAAAAATAAAGCGCAATTAGGATTTAAAATAATTAGGATTGTTTTTTACCTTTAAAATCGATAACCATTAAACCTATACAATGAAATATAACAGATGTGGAAAAAGTGGATTACTCTTACCTGAAATTTCTTTAGGATTATGGCATAACTTCGGATCAGTAGATAATTTTGATACTGCTGAAAGTATTGCCAAAGAAGCTTTTGATAAGGGTATAACTCATTTTGACTTAGCGAATAATTACGGACCGGTTCCGGGTTCTGCCGAAGAGAATTTTGGCAAAATACTATGGCATAATTTTCAGGGAAATTTGCGTGATCAGATCGTGATTGCTACCAAAGCAGGTTATACCATGTGGGATGGGCCTTACGGAGATTGGGGTTCACGTAAATATTTATTATCAAGTTTGGATCAGAGTTTAAAAAGAATGAATATTGATTATGTGGATATTTTTTATTCCCATCGTCCTGATCCCGAAACGCCAATTGAAGAAACCATGATGGCTTTAGATCATGCCGTAAGATCAGGAAAAGCGTTGTACGTCGGAATCAGTAACTATTCGGCGGAACAAACCAGAGTGGCTGTTGAGGTCTTAAAACAATTGGGAACACCTTGTTTGATACATCAGGCCAAATATTCGATGTTGGAACGTTGGGTAGAAAATGGGCTGTTGGATGTGTTGGAAGAAAAAGGAGTAGGCTGTATTGCATTTTCACCATTAGCGCAAGGTCTTTTAACAGATAAATATTTAAACGGAATTCCTGAAAATTCAAGAGCACATAATCCAAACGGACATCTAAAAGAAGATGAAGTGACACAGCAACGTATTCAGAAATTAGTTCAGTTAAATGAAATTGCTCAAAGCAGAGAACAATCTTTGGCGCAAATGGCTCTTGCCTGGCTGCAAAAAGACAAAAGAATTACCTCCGTATTAATTGGTGCGAGTTCTGTGAGACAATTGAATAATAATATTGATTGCCTGCAAAAACAAAATTTCTCTTCAGACGAATTAAATGCGATCGAATCGATTCTAAAATAAAGGTGTGATTAAATATTTTCAATTAGATAGTCAGGTGAATTATCGATTTAAAAGAAATCAAATGATCACACCGTAGAGAAGCACAGCAGTGCTTCTCCCAGGTTTACGATCGCGTGTACTTCTCCTATGATTTACGATCGTGTTTATATCCACATTAATTTAATGATGTAATGATGCAATATTAAATAACAATAAATGTGATTAGATCGTAAAGTAAATTAAAAACAACAGTATTAAAAAAGCAGAAGTGCATTAAAGAGCTGAGAGAAAAATATAAGAAGCAATAATAGATTTTTTATAGATTATTATTTGGCCTGTTCAAGTTTTGGACAGGCCTTTTTTGTTGTGTAAGGTTGGTATTTTGTTTGTTTTATTTTTGTAGGAATTTTTAGGTTGTGTTTATTTCTTTATTTGCTCTGTTTGAATAAATTTCGGCTTTTTTAAATTTTTTAATTAAAAATAAATTACCCTAAATTTTAATAGGTATATGTTTAGTTTTTAGTTTTTAACTTTTAATTTTTGAATTTTTATTCGTAGTTATTTTTAATGTACCCTAGTTTTTTTATGGTATTTGTGTTTTTTATGTGTTATTGAATTTTTAAAAACAAAACGCTGTAAATATCAAATAATGATTATTGGAAGCTAATTTTTTGTAATCCATAATTCTCGCTTTAAAACAGAAAAAAAGTAGTTTTTGATTCTTGTACTCCTGTAAAAGTTAATAAATTCGCTAAGGAAAAGAAGAAGTTTAAGGGACGAATTTGAGGTTTTAGAGATGACTTATACTAGTAAATAGATATATAAAAGAATAACTAACCAAAATCAATTAGAAACTAAAAACCAATGAAAACATGAAAAAAGCATTTCACATTTTAGTCGCCATGTTAACCAGTTCTTTTGTATGTGCCCAAGATGATAGTGAAAAGCCGGCTTCTCCTGCAACTACTTTTGCCGGATCTGCCGACGCATATTATAAATATGATTTTTCTAAACAAATGAATGGATTGACCAGTTTTACCAACTCACAGGACTCGTTCGAATTAGGGATGGCTTCCATTGAAGCTTCGCATTCTTTTAAAAAAGGATCCGTTTTTGTAGATCTGGGTTTTGGAAAAAGAGCAGGTGAATTTTCGTATAATGAAACAACAGACAAAGATATTACCGCTAAATTTTTAATCAAACAATTATATTTTACCTACGATATTACGGATAAGTTTAAAGTAGTGGCGGGTAGTTTTGGTACTCATATCGGATATGAATTGGTAGATGCAGTAGATAACAAAAACTACAGTATGTCGTATGCTTTCTCCTATGGACCCTTTTTTAATACAGGTTTAAAAGCACAGTATACATCCGGAAGATTTTCAGCAATGTTCGGAATAACAAATCCGACTGATTTTAAATCTGCGATGGATGCGGGGACAAAACAGAAAACCTATATAGGCCAATTGGGATATGTTGGAGATACGGGAAGTGCTTATTTGAATTTTACTTCGGGAAGTGCTAATCCGGCATCAGAAGAAAATAAAACGCAAGTTGATTTTGTGGCCACTAAATCATTAAATGATAGTTTTGGACTTGGTTTTAACGCGACTTATGCAAAAACAACAAATGATTTGGACAGTACATTAGATGGAGAGTGGTTTTCATTAGTAGGATATGTCAATTATGCCTTCAAAGAAACTTTAAGTCTCGCTTACCGAACGGAATTTTTTAATGCTAAAGGCGCCGCTTCAAGTTTAGGGGCACTTACGGGATCGAACGTATTTGCGAATACGGTTTCGCTAAATTATAAAGTCGGAAAGTTGACTATTATTCCTGAGTTGCGATACGATACTGCATCTGAAGATATTTTTAAAAATAGTGATGCTCTTCCAACAAGTGGAATGTTTTTTGCTTTACTCGCTACAACATACTCTTTTTAGGAGATAAAGATTGATATTTTTTTTTTTTTGAAGCTGTCAGAATGTGCAAATGTTCTGGCAGTTTTTTTTTGAACTAGATATAAGTTTAATGTGAAACGTTTATTGTGAAATGTTAGTGCTGGTGTTGCTCTTAATTAACTTAAGTTGGCAGTTGAATAATAATGTATACTGTAAAAAGTAATAAGTTTTGTAACTGATTACTACCTTATATTGTACAAATATAGTTGTGTCAGACTATTGAAATAGAGTAGCAATATACTTAAATTCTAGTGCTTCATTTAATAGCAAGAAAGTCAGTTAATTAAAATATACGCCCTTTCAGACTAGCATATCACACATACAGTATACATTTTACAACTAGCAACTTGAATTAATTAGTGTTTTATAATTGTAATCGGCTTTTTTTTTTTTGGGAAGCCGCTTTTTATCCTATTGAAATTGTTTTTTGTAAATAGAGTAGATGGTATCTATCGTTTTTCGGTCTAAAGTAGAAGTGGTATCAGTTTGAATGTAATGCAATTTAAAAGCCATTATAGCTGCCGATAGATTTTTTGTATTGTATCCGATAATGCGCAATGCCGGCTCAATTTTAAAATCAAAGGGAGCTTCTTCCAATATTTGATCAGGCCAGATTCCGAATCCTTTTTCTGCTAATGTTTTCCAGGGGAAAAAAGCACTTGGGTCGTGTTTTCTTCCCGGTGTTATATCAGCATGACCAATTATATTTTGAGTTGGAATATTGTAATCTTTTTTTAACCGGGTTAAAAGAGCAATTAAGCTATTGATTTGTGCTTCTGTAAAAGGTTTAAATCCGTTATTGTCAAGTTCTATACCAATTGAGCAGGAGTTTATATCTGTGTTTTTTCCCCATGAAGATATTCCGGCGTGCCAGGCTCTTAAATAATCATTTAACATTTGAACTACTTTTCCGCTTTTCGAAACCACATAATGCGCACTCACTTGAGTTTTTGTGTTTGTGAAGGTTTGTATGGTTCGCTGAATAGAATCTTGTGCAGTATGATGTATAATTATAAAATTAGGCTTCCTTAAGTTGAAATTAACCGTACTAATCCATTCTGTGTTGATACTATTGAGTAAAACAGTAGATCCTGTTTTTGATAAGGTGTCTTTCACGATTCCAAGTTGTTGCGCGTATGCACTTTCAATCATTACCGGACTAATAGGTGGTAAGGGCTTAGCTTCTTTACTTGTAATTTGATTTTCTAAAGTTTTTAGCTGCTCATCATAAGCTTTTTCTGTTTTTTTATAAAGATTTGATGAGCAAGAAATACCAATAATTGCTAAAATCAGATAGCACAGATTTTTTTTTGTCATAATGATTTTTTTTAAAATGGTGAGACATATTGCTGTATTGTTTGCATTGCTATTTGTAATGATTTTAATAGTATCAATTTGATCGGAATTTAATGAAATCTACTGTGTGCCATTCGACCAAATTTATTGTTGTAAATTTTAATTTTAATGTTGTTCAAAAAAATAAAATAAAAAAGGAATTGCCCTTTTTGTTTCGCTTATTTGATTTTGGGTAATGCAGATCAGAGATGTAATTAATTTAAGTTGCTAGTTATGAGTTGTGAAATGTAAGTATGAAATTTGATACTTTTTGTTCTGCAGCTTTATTTTTGCGAAATAAGCATAAAAGGGAATAGAGTTTATAGGAATTGTTGAAGTAAAGTAATTAAGAACAACTTCATTTTCAGTTCCTAAGTAAGATATTAAATCAATGAAATAAAACAGTTTTGTTTTTTACTTTCACAAGCATTCTATTCATTAAAGTTTGGTTTTTATAAAAAACGGAGAATTTCTAAGGCTCATCTTTCATTTTTTACATCTCACAACTAGCGACTTGAGTTAATTAATAGAAATGTAGCGGAAGATTTTTAGTTCTAGTGTTTTCTGATCTGTTTTTTTTATTGGATTTAGCTTGAGATCTGCTAAATTTAAATTGTTTCACAAAGCGCGATTACATATGATAGAAAATTTGCAATTGGGCAAAGCAAAAAAAAATGCATTTCTAAATTAATAGAAATGCATTTTTTCTTTTGAGTCAACTATAGTTATTGAATCTGTTTTTTATAAATAGAGTAAATGGTATCTATCGTTTTTCGGTCTAAAACAGAAGTAGTGTCAGTTTGAATATAATGCAACTTAAAAGCCATTATGGCTGCCGAAAGATTTTTTGTATTGTACCCGATAATGCGCAATGCCGGCTCAATTTTAAAATCAAAAGGAGCTTCTTCCAGTATTTGATCCGGCCAGATTCCGAATCCTTTTTCTGCTAATGTTTTCCAGGGAAACAAAGCGCTTGGGTCTTGTTTTCTTCCCGGCGCGATATCAGCATGTCCCAATATATTTTGAGTTGGAATATTGTAATCTTTTTTCAGCTTGGTCAAAAGTGCTACCAAACTACCGATTTGCGCTTCTGTAAAAGGTTTAAATCCGTTATTGTCAAGTTCAATACCAATTGAACTTGAGTTTAAATCTGTATTTTTTCCCCAGGTAGAAGATCCTGCATGCCAGGCTCTTAGGTAGTCATTTAGCATCTGAACTACTTTTCCGTTTTCAGAAATTATATAATGAGCACTTACCTGTGTTCTCGTCTTCGTAAAAGTATTGATTGTCTGTTGAAGAGAATCTTGTGCGGTATGGTGAATAATTATAAAACTTGGTTTTCTTAAGTTAAAATTAACCGTACCAATCCATTCTGTGTTAATACCATTGAGCAAAACAGTAGATCCTGTTTTGGATAAGGTGTCTTTTACAATCCCTAATTGTTGCGCATAGGTGGTATCAATTACTACCGGGCTAACAGGAGGTATAGGTTTGGCTTCTTTACTTGTAATTTGATTTTCTAAAGTTTTTAGCTGCTGATCGTAAACTTTTTCTGTGTTTTTATAAGGATTTGTAGAGCACGAACAAATAATAATTGCTAAAAGCAGATAACATAAATGTCTTTTTATCATAATCAATTACATTTTGGAATTTAGGTTTAGCTAATTATTCTTGAACTTTTTCAGTTTGAATGTCTTCTTTTATTTCTTTATTTTCTTTAGCCTCTTTTTTCTTTTTTGACTTTGATTTTTTAATCTCTTTAAAATCAGCCATAAAAGCGTTGTATTTTTCAATCTGATCAGGATTAAGGAAAGCGGTTACTTTTTTGTTAGTACTCTCTTTTAATGCTTTCATTTGTTCCATTTTCTGATCTTGACTGCTGCTTTCATTTTTTAACAGTATACCTTGTTCTCTTAGACTATCAGCAAAAACATTTGTAATGGCAATAGCCTGAAGTTCGTCAAGATTTACAACCGGTTTCATCTGTTCGGTAATTTTAGCTGCTATTTCTTCGGCAGGGACTTCTTTAGGTTTGCTGGGAGAGCTTTGCGGTCCTGCCTGCATCATACTTCTGTCCATTCCCATTCCGCCACCTCTTCCGTAGCCACCACCACCGTAACCATTGTTATATCCGTTTCCGTATTGAGCAGAAACAGCATTAACGCATAATAACGTAAAAACTAAAAGAAATAAAGATTGAATAGATTTCATAAAAGTGTTTTTGTCAAAAGTTAGAAAATAGATACCGTAAATTTAAGCAGGTTCTCCGTATAAATCAAATTCTGTCGCTTCAATTATCTTGATATTAACAAAATCGCCAGTTTTTACGTAATGTTTTGAAGCATCAATTAAAACTTCGTTATCAACATCAGGGCTGTCAAATTCCGTTCTTCCAACAAAATGAGCGCCTTCTTTTCTGTCAATGATACATTTGAAAACTTTTCCAACTTTTTCCTGATTCAAATCCCATGAGATTTGAGATTGTAATTCCATAATCTCATTTGCTCTGGCTTGTTTTACATCGTCCGGAACATTGTCTTCAAGCAAATAGGCATGGGTGTTTTCTTCATGCGAGTAAGCAAAACATCCCATTCTGTCAAATTTCATTTCCTGAACGAAATCTTTCAAAATTTCAAAGTCTTCCTGAGTTTCACCCGGATATCCAACAATTAAAGTTGTTCTAATGGCCATGCCCGGAACGGCAGCACGGAAATCTTTTAACAATTTAGTCGTTTTTGCCTGTGTGGTTCCACGACGCATTGATTTTAAGATAGAGTCTGAAATATGTTGTAGTGGAATATCAATATAATTACAAATTTTAGGTTCACGTTTCATTAATTCCAAAACGTCCATTGGAAAACCGGTAGGGTAGGCATAATGCAAACGAATCCATTCGATACCTTCTACTTTTGCCAATTCTTCTAAAAGTTCTGCAAGATTTCTCTTTTTATAAAGATCAAGACCGTAATAGGTAAGATCTTGTGCTATTAAGATTAACTCTTTAACTCCGTTTTTAGCTAAACCTTGTGCTTCTTTTACCAATTTTTCAATCGGTTGCGAAACATGAGAGCCACGCATTAAAGGAATCGCACAGAAACTGCAAGGTCTGTCGCAACCTTCGGCAATTTTTAAATAAGCGTAGTTTTTTGGAGTTGTAGTTAAACGTTCTCCTAATAATTCATGTTTATAATCAGCTCCTAATGCTTTTAATAATAGAGGTAATTCTGTTGTACCAAAATATTGATCTACATTTGGAATTTCTTTTTCTAAATCGGGTCTGTAACGTTCCGATAGACATCCGGTTACGAAAACTTTGTCAACGAGTCCTTTGTCTTTTTTATCTGCATATTCCAAAATCATATTTACTGATTCTGCTTTTGCATTGTCAATAAAACCACAAGTGTTGATTACAATAATGTTTCCTTCTCTCTCTACAGGAGCTTCATGCTCAACTTCTTTTCCGTTTGCACGAAGTTGTCCCATTAGGACTTCACTATCATAAACATTCTTCGAACACCCAAGAGTGATTACGTTAATTTTGTTCTTTTTTAAAGACTTGGTTCTCATACTTTTATAAATTGGAGTGCAAAATTACACTTTTTTATTCAAACACCGCTTGTTTCGGTTTGTTTTAGATGATTTTTGTGTGGCTAATTCTATTATTTATGCGGTCTTTTTCTAATTTAGGAGGTTAAATAAAGAATGTAACTTCTGTTAGGGTAAAAAAAATCCGTCAAGTTACGCCTGACGGAAATTTCTAATGATCTATTTTGATTTCTAATTACAATTCAAATAATAAAGTCAAAGTGACATTGTTTAGCTTGGATGTGATATTTGCTCCGTCGGTAAATCCGGTAGCGAAAAATCCCTGATTGAACTTTTGTTCTAAATAGGAGTAGGCTAAATCTACTTTCGTGCCACCAAAATTATAACCTAAACCACCAGAATAGCTGTTCAGATCACCAATTGTTGTTTTGTTTTTGTATGGACTGCCTTCATAACGATATCCGCCACGCAAACTCAATTGTTTTATTTTATATTCCGCACCGATTCGTAATTCTCCGGTATTGGTTAGGGTATTGTTTATTTCGCTGTTTAGACTTCTGAAACCCGGATCACTTGTGGGTTTGTATTTTGAGTTACTGTAATCTTTAATGGCATAATCGATACTGATTAAGCCGGATTTTCCAAATACATAAGCACCGCTAAAAGTCCATTTTGCTGGAGTCTGTAAGGTGTATGGTTTGTAAACATTTATTACATTTGGATTGACAGTTGCGTCTATTGGTTGTCCGCCGGTTGCTTGTCTTGTGGTGTAAAGACTTTGAGATATTTCGTCGTTAAGCTCGTACCAAGTGTTAGATTCGTAAGCTAAACCAAGACGAAGAGATTCTGTGACTTTAGCAATAGCACCAAGTTGAAATGAAAATCCGTTTCCGTAAGTGTATTGATTGTTGTTGAAACGTAATTTTGATATGGTTTCGCCTGTTTGGAGTGCGTTGTTATTGCTTTCGTAAAAACTGCTTGACCTTCTGAAATCGGTGACGTGGACATTTAGGTTTGCTCCTAAATAAAGACGGTCTTTATAGGTGGTTGCAATATTAAAGGTGGCTTTGCTGTTGTATCCGCTAGTGTAAACCTCATTTGTCTGGGCGTAATTACCTCCGGAAGGGACGCCGGAGGTGTATTCTGTGTTGCTGTCGTTTGAGCTTGTAGGATAAATAACTTTCCCGTTTAATCCCAAGTAAGCTTGTTGTTCATCGAAGAACTGGTCTCTGTAGTCAATGTTTTTTATGTCTCCTAAAGAAATTCCGTTGGCGTAAGTTAAGAAATACTTGTCAATAGAGTTTCTTGGATTGGTTCCGGCAGAGAAAATGTTGTTATCATAATTATTTGTATTCTCGTAAGAGACACCAATAGTGAACTTTTTCCAATCGCTGTTGGGATTTCTATCATGAAAAACAAAAACACCTCCAGCTTGATTTAGAAGAAAAGAGTTGTCATTGTCGCTTGTTTGGGTTCCGAAATAATTGGAATTGTTTTTTTTGCTTTGATTGCTTAAGGTTATGGTTGCCTGATTATTTAAGAATATTGCTGATCCTGCTGGGTTTACGGTTATAGCGGATAGATCACCTCCGACTGCTCCAAAAGCTCCGCTCATTGCTCTGAATCGGGCAGTCCCGGTAAGGTTGTCTTGTGTGTAACGCATCGCATCTGAAACTTCTTGAGAATGTGAGACGCTAACAGTTAGTCCTGCTATAAATAGTAAGAATATTTTTTTCATTTGGTTTTGATTTTAGATGATTTTACAGTTGTGTTGAAACGGAAGGAGGTTATCTTCTGCCTCCACCGCCACCGCCGCCGTAGGATCTTCCGCCGCCGCCTCCACCGCCACCGGATCTCATGCTTCCTCCGCCACTATTCATTGAACGTGATGGACTTGGAGAGTAACTTCTGGTTGGAGCGCTGTTCGTGCTGTTGTTGTAGTTATAGGTTCTGTTTGTTGTGCCGTTGTTGTAAGATCTTCTGTTTGAATAATCAGTACTATTGTTTTGACCTTGTGTATAAGTTCTGTTGGTGTACGTAGGACCTGTTGTGGTTCTTCCGTTTGTAGATGAACTTCTTCTGAAATCGGTATAGTCGCTTCGTCTGTTGGTGTTAGAGTAACTTCTGTCGGTACTGTAACTTCTGTTTGTGAAGTTTCTGTTGCTGTAGTCTCTGTTGGTATTGGTAAAGTTTCTATTGCCGTAGCTTCTGTTACTGTAGCTTCTGTCGGTATAGTTTCTGTTACTGTAACTTCTGTCGCTGTAACTTCTGTTGCTGTAGTCTCTTCCACCGTAGTAAGATGCAGAGCCTCTTCTTCCATAGTTATAAGCATAATTGTTGTATCCGTATCCATATACGGGTCTTCCCCAGTATCCTGGATAGCCTCCCCATCCCCAAGCAGATCCCCAGTATCCAGGGTAGCCCCATCCGTATCCGGGATAACCCCAGTATCCGCCATATCCCCATCCGAATCCATAATATGGGTAGCCCCATCCCATAGAAAGTCCCCATGACCATGTAGTGTCAGGGTAGTAATTGATAGCAACTTCGGTGGTACTGCTTCCCCATGCAGGGTATGATGCAACAGCGGTTTGCGTGCTGTCGTTTTCAGCATAATTACCGTAATTGTCTACATCTGTGAAAATTTCGGTAGGTTGATTGTCATTTTGCAACGATCTGAAGTAATCTTTATACTGATTGTTGGTATTTGTAGTAGTAGTTTGTGCATAAGTGCTTCGTGTAGTACCGTAAATACCATCATTATCATTATAAGAGGTGTTTTGGTAAGAACCACACGATGCTAGTAGAAAACTCAATAATCCGATTAGGTAAAAATGACTTGAGTTTTGACGGAGTGAAATAGAAGTTTTCATATCTGTGGTGTTTTTTATTGTTGCACATTACAAAAATAGTTAGTTTTGTCAAACTATTTAGTTAAAAAAAAGTAAAACAAAATTTGTGCCAAACTATTCAATATGAGTAAGAACCTCACTACAAGATCAGAAGATTATTCGAAATGGTATAACGAGCTGGTTGTAAAAGCAGATCTAGCTGAAAACTCAGGCGTTAGAGGCTGTATGGTTATTAAACCGTACGGGTATGCTATTTGGGAAAAAATGCAGGCTGAGTTAGACAGGATGTTTAAAGAGACAGGGCATCAGAATGCGTATTTCCCTTTATTTGTGCCTAAAAGCATGTTTGAAGCGGAAGAAAAAAATGCAGAAGGATTTGCAAAAGAGTGTGCTATCGTAACACATTATAGATTAAAGAACGATCCGGATAAACCCGGAAAGCTAATGGTGGATCCAAATGCGAAATTAGAGGAGGAGCTTATTGTTCGTCCGACAAGTGAAGCTATTATTTGGTCTACTTATAAAGGATGGGTGCAATCTTATAGAGATTTACCTTTGTTGATTAATCAATGGGCTAATGTGGTGCGTTGGGAAATGCGTACTCGTTTGTTTTTAAGAACGGCTGAGTTTTTATGGCAAGAAGGGCATACGGCGCACGCTACAAAAGCAGAAGCTTTGGAAGAGTCTGAGAAAATGATGAATGTTTATGCGGACTTTGTAGAGAACTTCATGGCGATTCCTGTTGTTAAAGGTATAAAAACCGAAACAGAACGTTTTGCCGGTGCAGATGAAACTTATTGTATTGAGGCATTAATGCAGGATGGAAAAGCATTGCAGGCCGGGACGTCACATTTCTTAGGCCAGAATTTTGCCAAAGCTTTTGATGTGAAGTTTGCTAATGCAGAAGGGAAACAAGAGCATGTGTGGGGAACTTCATGGGGAGTTTCTACTCGTTTAATGGGGGCATTGGTTATGACACACTCTGATGATCAAGGATTGGTTTTGCCTCCAAATTTAGCGCCTATACAGGTTGTTATTGTTCCTATTCATAAAACAGACGAGCAATTAGCACAAATTACCGCTGCTGTTAATGAATTAGTGGCAAAATTAAAGAAATTGAAGATATCGGTTAAATATGACGACAGAACTACTCAAAAGCCAGGATTCAAGTTTGCGGAATGGGAATTGAAGGGAGTACCTGTTAGAATTGCCGTAGGACCAAAGGATTTAGAAAATGGAACTTTTGAAGTTGCCAGAAGAGATACTTTGACAAAAGAAGTGGTTGCTGCTGAAGGAATCGTGAATTATGTAAATGATTTGTTGGAGCAGATTCAAAACGACTTATTCAATAAAGCTTTGGATTATCGTAATACGCATATTACAGAAGTAAATAGCTTTGAAGAGTTTAAAGAAGTTTTAGATGGTAAAGGTGGTTTTGTGTCCGCTCATTGGGATGGAACTGCGGCTACCGAAGAGAAAATAAAAGACCTGACAAAAGCAACAATTCGTTGTATTCCTTTGGATGCTGTTGAGGAGCTGGGAACCTGCGTGTTAACAGGTCAGAAATCAGCGCGAAGAGTATTGTTTGCTAAGGCTTATTAAAAAAATATATTTTTTTTTAGTTCAGCTATTGCGCAACTTAAAAATAGTTGTATCTTTGCATCCGCATTAGAGAAACAACGGTCCGTTCGTCTATCGGTTAGGACGCCAGGTTTTCATCCTGGTAAGGGGGGTTCGATTCCCCCACGGACTACTTTTTTTTACTGCGAATTAAGTTATTTACTTAGTGTTTTGGTCCGTTCGTCTATCGGTTAGGACGCCAGGTTTTCATCCTGGTAAGGGGGGTTCGATTCCCCCACGGACTACAATTTCAATTGCTTAAATTGAAGAAAACTTAGAAGGGAAATTGGTCCGTTCGTCTAGGGGTTAGGACTCCAGGCTTTCGTCCTGGTAACAGGGGTTCGATTCCCTTACGGACTACAAAAAAGAATTATAAAAAAGGTAAAAAAATAATAAAATGGCAAATCATAAGTCAGCTTTAAAAAGAATTAGAAGTAACGAAAAAAGAAGAGTTCTTAACAGATACCAACATAAGACTACTCGTAATGCAATTAAAGCGTTAAGATTGTCTACTGAAAAATCTGATGCTGCTTCAAAATTATCAACTGTAATTTCTATGATTGATAAATTAGCTAAGAAAAACATCATTCACGATAATAAAGCTTCTAACTTGAAGTCTAAATTAACGAAACATGTTGCTAAATTGTAATTAGATACAATTTATTAAAGATATAAAAAGTCCTCTTTTAGAGGACTTTTTTTGTTTGGGGGTCTTCGGCTTCGCTCAGACTGACAATGTGAATTTAATGTGATTTAAGATTTGTTGGGATTTGGGGAACCGCAAAAAAAGTAAATTGGATATGTCGCTCCTCCGGAGCTTAATGTTGTTATTTTAAATGAATCAAGCTCAAAAGTTGTGGGCTTTTTATAAAAACCTGTTCTTGTGTTAAATATCACAGTTTGTTTAACCGCAAGGGTCGCAAGAATTTTTGTTAGCTTTTATTGCAAAGAGCTCGTAAAGTATTAATACAAAGCAAAGTATTTTGCACGCAGATTTTGCAGATTAAGCCGATATTTGTTTTGTGCTTAGATAAAAACAATCTGAATAAATCTGCATGAAAAAGTTTCACTGCAAACATAGGAGCCTGCAAAGCTTTTGTCGAAACTGCTATTTTTTATCTTAGCGAACCTTGCTAAAACCTTTGTGGTCCTTGCGGTTAAACAAACATGATACTCTCGAAGATTTTTATCTCTCCACAGTTTTTCGTGTTGATCCTTTTAAATTCTATCTATAGATGTAACGCCCCTCCGGGGCTGTCGTTTTATTGTAAGTAGGAATGTTAAGAATAATGTTTAATGTTCGTTGGGATTTGGTCTTCGGCTTCGCTCAGACTGACAATTGGGAATTTAATATGATTTAAGATTTGTTGGAATTTGGGATTTAAAAAGATTGGAATTTAAAACAAGCTAGGGTTCAATCTTTTTCTTGAGGTATTCAAGCATTGGTTGTGTGACGGGTTTGGAGAGGAAGTCTATAATGATGGGGTATTTTTTTGCTTTGGCCAAATCATCAGGGTCAATGGTGGAGGATAATACAATGACATTAGCTGTGTTGAACTCGGCGTAATCCGGAGAGGTGAAGTGATCCAGGAACTCCCAGCCGCTCATCACGGGCATATTAAGGTCTAAAAAGATTAATTGCGGTTTTTTATTGACTTTGTTTTTGCAGTTGTTGTATTTTAAGGTGTTAAAGTGATGTAATGCTTCTTCGCCATTTTGTGCTGTGATAATTTCATTTGAAAATGAAGACTTTGAAATTACTTTTTTGCATAACATTAACGTGATTGGATCATCGTCAATGCATAAAATTTGCTCAAGCATAATGTTAATTTTTAAATGTTATTGTAAATGTAGTTCCTTTATTGACTTCGCTTTCAATGCTTATTGTTCCTCCCATGGTTTCTACCTGTGATTTTACAAGGTACAAGCCTAGTCCCTTGCTGTCAGGGTAGTTGTGGAATCTCTGATAGAGTCCGAATACTTTGTCTTTGTTTCTCTCCAGGTCTATTCCGATTCCGTTGTCTTTGAAGGTTAGTATAGCTTTGTGATCGATTTGTTCAGCGACTATGGATATTTTTAACTTTCTGTTTTCTGATTTGTATTTGATGGAATTGGTCAGAAGGTTGAGTAAAATACTTTCAATATAGGCTTTATTTGTGTTTAATAATGGAACTCTGTCGAATTTGAGTTTGATAATTGGCTTGTGCAGTTCTATCTGAAAAGACAATTGGCTGAAGACATTTTCAAAAACTTCTTTTAAAGAGACTTCTTCTTTTTGCATCGAAGGGTTGTCTTTGATGATAATTACTTTTACTAAGTCGTTTATGGTCTCGTTTAATAAATGTGTCGATTTGTTGAAACCGGCTAAAATTTCTTCAAGTTCAGGGTTTTCTATCGGAATATCCTCTATTAGATTTAAAAGTCCGATTAAATTAGAAAGCGGTGCTCTTAGATTGTGCGATGTTATATAAGAGAATTGTTTTAAATCTTTGTTGTTTTGTGTTAGTTCACGAATCAGATGTTCTTTTTCTGTTTCTAGTTTTTTCTCGTCTGTAATGTCTCTTTGAATAGAAATCCAATGAGAGATAATGCCTTCGTTGTTGAAAATCGGAATCATAGAAAAACGAACCCAATATTCTTCTTTTTGTTTGGTGTAGCTGATGGTTTCTATCAGACACTCCTCTTCGTTTTTGATTGCTTTTAACAGTTTTTTTAACTCTTCTGAATCTGAATTTGGTCCTTTGTTAAAAATATTTGTTGACTTTCCTATTATTTCATTTGGCTGATAGCCAGACATCTGTGAGAAGGCAGGATTGATGTAAACTATTTTAGGAATTCTTCCGCTTGCTGAATTCGCTTCTGTAATTAATATTGAATCTTTAGATTGTGTGATTACGGTTTCTAAAAGCTTTAATCGTTGTTCTTCTTCTTTTTGTTTTGTGATATCCTGAATGGCTCCGATCATTCTGATGGCTCTGCCGTTTTCGTCTTTCAATAAAAATCCCCTGTCTAAAACATATTTATAAGTTCCGTCTGCACATCTGAAACGATATTGATCTTGCCATTTCTCTGTTTTCTGTTCGATAAAAGAATAAAGTTTGATAGACATTCTGATGCTGTCTTCCGGATGGATTTTGTCAAACCACCATTTTGATGTTTTACCTACTTCTTTATGATTGTAACCGAAAACACTTTCTATTCCTTTGTTCCATCCGATGCTGTCTTTTTGAATTTTCCAGTCCCAAATGGTATCGCTTGTTGCTTTTGCTACAATGTCATATTTTTCATTTGATTCTTTAATGTCTTGATTTGTTTTTTTTAATTTTTCAAAGATTGCAACATTTTTACTTTCGTTTTTTGCGAGTATGTATTTGAAAATAAGACCGGTTATTAATATGAATAAAATGTCTTTAATGAAAAATAAATAAAAATTTTCTTTGGAAGAAATAAAGCCGGCGAGTAATTTATGACAGATTATAGCCATAAATAACGAAATGATAATGTAAATTAGAGTAATTTGGATAGTTTTACTTTTCATCACTCAAATATAGTTAAATTAACCATAATTGAACAATAATTAAAGGTCATTTTAGAGGTTAAATTTACATTGATTTAAAGAACTAATTGCTTGTCTGTACGCAAACTATCGCAGAAACGTTTTTTATATCAAAATAAAGTGTACCTTTGCACCCATTAAAAATCACAGATGGAATCTATTAGAAACATTGCAATTATTGCCCACGTCGATCACGGTAAAACCACTTTGGTTGATAAAATTATGTATCACTGTCAATTATTTCGTGACAACGAAAACACAGGTGATTTAATTCTTGATAATAACGATTTAGAGCGTGAGAGAGGTATTACTATTACTTCTAAGAACGTATCGGTTCAATATAAAGGAACTAAAATCAATATTATTGACACTCCTGGCCACGCCGATTTTGGAGGTGAAGTAGAACGTGTTTTAAACATGGCCGATGGTGTATGTTTGCTAGTTGATGCTTTTGAAGGGCCGATGCCACAAACGCGTTTTGTACTGCAAAAAGCTATTGATTTAGGTTTGAAACCTTGTGTGGTTATCAACAAAGTTGATAAAGAAAACTGTACTCCTGAAGAAGTTCACGAAAAAGTTTTTGACTTAATGTTTGAATTAGGTGCTACAGAAGAACAATTAGATTTCCCAACTGTTTACGGTTCTGCTAAAAACAACTGGATGTCTGATGATTGGAAAAACCAAACAGAAAACATTGAACCATTATTAGATATGGTTATCGAGCATGTTCCTGCTCCTAAAGTATCAGAAGGTACTCCTCAAATGTTGATTACATCTTTAGATTTCTCAGCTTTTACAGGACGTATTGCTATTGGTCGTTTAGAAAGAGGCGTTTTGAAAGAAGGGATGCCAATATCTTTAGTAAAAAGAGATGGTACTGTAACAAAATCAAGAATTAAAGAATTACATACTTTTGAAGGTCTTGGACGTAAAAAAGTACAAGAAGTAATTGCCGGAGATATTTGTGCGGTTGTTGGGGTTGAAGGTTTTGAAATTGGAGACACTATCGCTGATCATGAAAATCCTGAAGGTTTGACTTCTATCGCTATTGATGAGCCAACAATGAGTATGTTGTTTACTATCAATGACTCTCCTTTCTTTGGTAAAGAAGGTAAATTTGTAACTTCTCGTCATATTAGAGAAAGATTAACAAAAGAATTAGAGAAAAACTTAGCGATGAAGTTAGGTGAAACTGATTCTGCTGATAAATTCATGGTTTTTGGTCGTGGTGTACTTCACTTGTCTGTTCTTATTGAAACAATGAGAAGAGAAGGGTATGAGTTGCAAATCGGTCAGCCACAAGTTATTATCAAAGAAATTGATGGTAAAAAATGTGAGCCAATCGAAGAATTAACAATCGACTTACCGGAAAACCTTTCAGGTAGAGCGGTTGAATTCGTTACAGTTCGTAAAGGTGAAATGCTTTCTATGGAAACTAAAGGGGAGCGTATGATCATTAAATTTAATATTCCATCTCGTGGAATTATTGGATTGCGTAACCAATTGCTTACTGCAACTGCTGGTGAGGCGATTATGTCACACCGTTTTATCGGATATGAGCCTTACAAAGGAGAAATCTCTGGTCGTAACAAAGGTTCTTTGATTTCTATGGAAAAAGGAAAAGCGATTCCTTATTCTATCGATAAATTACAAGATCGTGGTAAGTTTTTTGTTGAACCAAATACTGAAATTTACGAAGGACAGGTAATTGGAGAAAACTCTCGTAGTGATGATATGTGTGTAAACGTAACGAAAGAGAAAAAACAATCTAACGTTCGTTCTTCCGGAGCTGATGAAAAAGCGAGAATTATTCCTCCAATCATTTTCTCTTTAGAGGAAGCTTTAGAGTACATTCAAAAAGATGAATATGTAGAGGTTACTCCAAAATCTATTCGTTTGAGAAAAATCTATTTGACAGAAACGGATAGAAAAAGATTTAAAATCTAAATTTTTTTAAATTCCAATATAAAAAATCCCAAATTCCAATTTATGGAGTTTGGGATTCTTTTTTTACTCTGTATTTTAGTTAGCCGCGAATTTCACGAATTTTCGCGAATTAAATTTTAAGACTTAGGAATAATCCCTTTAATTTGTGGCAACTCTATTTTTTTTTGCCACAGATTTCACAGATTAGAAGGATTTGTTTTTTTATTTATAGCATGTCTTTCGGCTTCGCTCAGGATGACATTGCTCTTCGGCTTCGTGCAGGATGACAAGTTGGAATTTGTCCTTCGACTTTGCTCAGGATGACAAATTGGTATTTGGAATTTATTTAAGTTATCTTTTTAAACTAAAATGCCCCTTAATGTTTTTACCATTCACAAAAATTAAACTAAACCAATAATCGTCAGAAGGTAGGGGTTGACCGTTGAATTGGCCTGTCCATCCGGAGCTGTTTTGATTCATTTGTTTTAATAATTTCCCGTAGCGGTCAAAAATAGAAAGGGTATAGTCGGGAAGTTGATCTAGGTTTTTGATTGTCCATAAATCATTGGCGCCATCTCCATTTGGAGTAAAAAAGCGTGGGTAATCTAAAACGTATAACAGAAACGAATTTGAAGGTCCACAGCCGTTTTTGTCGATGGCAATTGCATGATAAATTCCGGGTCTTATTCCGGTGAATAAAGGGTTGTCTTGAAAATTTATTCCGTCTAATGTGAATTCATAATTTCCGGCTCCGGTATATTTTATCAAAACAGAATTGTCATTTCCTGAAAAATCTTTGATAACAACATCAGTAATAACAGCAGGTTCGGATAAAATTACTTTGAATTTTTTAGTTTTTTCGCAACTGTTTATATCAGTCACTTTTACGGTATAATCTCCGGGGTTAGAAACTGTGATTTTGTTACTTGTATCTCCTGGGCCTGTTGACCAGGTGTAACTGTCAAAGCCCGGATCTACTGTTAAATCAGTTTGCTTTCCTTTGCATAAAGGGACAGTTTCATCTTCAAAATTTAGCGGGTCGAAAACATTTATAACAAGGTTAATTGGGGTAATGTCGTAACAATCAGCTCCGTTGAGAACTCTTGCGTAAATGGTTTGTGAATAAGCGGTCGTATTTTTGAAAATATTCGGTACTGCATTTTCTTCCAGTACAGCATCGTTAGCAGTAAGGTAATAGTTTGCGTCTAGTCCGCTTGGTAGTCCTGCGGTAAGTTGTGGTGTGACTTGTGCTTTGAGATCGAATTGATAGAATCCATCAGGAGTACCATCATAGTCACATATTTTTATAGGGTTTTGATTGGGAATAGTTGTAGTGGCAATTTGCAAAGTGACTTCAGCAATTTTATAACAGTTGTATTGATTTTCAATTCGGGCAAAAACGACCTGATTAGCACTTTTATTGGTGTATTTCTGCGGATTTGCAATGGGGTTCGTTTTGGCTTGCGCATCGGCTAAGAATTCGTAATATCCATTGTTTGTATTGGTTGAAATGTTGTTTTTTATGATATTATCTACTTTAGTCAAATTAAAGATTGAAAAACCATCGGTATCATCATCACATTGTAAAAAAGAAGTATTTGTTGAAAGTATTTCGGGAGCATAATCAATTTTGATTTCTCCATAGGATTTACATGCTGTAGCTTTTAGTTCAGCTTCAATTTTATAAGTTCCGGCAGTTGTTACTTCAAAGGTTGAATTTGTACCTAAAATAGTGGTAGGATCCTCTTTTTTAAACCATTTAAAGTTGTAATCGGCGATGTCCAGTTTGGAGTCTAAGAGTACCTTTTCACCAAAACAAGCAGGGTTATTGTCTGTAAGCGTGCGATCTTGGCCTAAATCAATCTTAGAAAGAAAACTTCCGGCTTCCAGAAAAATGGCCGACTCTAAATTTCTATTTTGATCGTCGGCGATTACAAGTTTTACATGATAGGTTTTTCCTGAGATTACGGATGATTGCGCAGTCATGACCACAGTTTGTCCTGCATAATTTACCGGACTGGTATTGTTATTTAAGCCATTAAAATAGTTTAGGTTTGAAGCGGGGCAACCGGTGTACGAAATTCCGCCTGGTCTTGTTCCCGGTGCAATTTGTGGACGTATGTTTACAGAAGAAACAGGAGTAGTAGTTTTGGGTAGGACCGCTAAATTGGTGTAAGGGTCAGCTGTTCCGGCTTCTTTAATTAAAAACGCAAATCCGTCGGAATAGTCGCAGGGGTAGTTATACTGGTATTCATTTGAGGCAAAAATATAATTAAAACTCAATGAATTGGCGGTAGCAACAAAATCAAATTCCAATACGGTTGCATTTATTGATTTAATGCCCAATGTTTGGTCGAGATCAGTATCACCTTTCCAACTGTCGCTGTCGGTGCTTACAAGCTCGCTGACAAACGGGCCAATGGCACTCTGGCTTGTAGATGTTGCGAGTACAATTCCTTGTTCAAAAGGGAAATTGCTTCCATTTCTGTTAAAGTAGGCAAAACTTTGTCTTCCGCCGGGTCTAAAAGTATCTCCCAAACCTGTTGCGTTTGAAGCAGCAGCGCAAGAACTGGTAACTAAAACATCTTCAATGAGAAATTTTGGTGATTTTTGATCGTCAATAGTTATTTGCGCATTTACTTTTGTAGATGCGCAAATACTAAAGAGGACCAATAAAATGGGTTTTAGAAAGTTCATAGCATAACAAATATACTACAAATCTCTATTTTTTAATAATTTGTAAGACGAATAGATAAATATAAATGTCCAAATTAAAACAATCAATATTGGAAGGTAGTTTACGCCATAATCTTTGGTATTTTCAACCCCTATTTGTGATCCAATAGTTTTTACTACGTTTAGTCTTGAAAAAGGTTCAATGATTAGATTTGACATTGCTTCTAAAGGGAAAAATTGCATGATGTAATCACTAATTTTACTGTTAGGGAAAATTTGAAAAGCCAAAACTCCTTTAATAATACCTTCTGCGATGCTCCAAACAAAAAGAAATCCTAACGCAAATGCAGATCGTTTTACCAAGATCCCTAAAAATAAACAGAAGGAAAAGAAACCAGTTAGTTTGACAAAAAAGGCCAAAAGATAATCCAGATCGGTGAAAATAATTCCGAACTCGTTGTAGGAAGAAAAACACAGTCCCAAAATTAAGCTCATGATGAAAACAAAAATGGTGGAGCAGAGTGCAAAAACAACAACAGTTAAGAATTTAGATAATACAAATTCTTTTTTGCTTAAACCATCGATAAGATTTTGTTTTAAGGTTCCATAACTATATTCATTGGCCATCATAGAAACAATAACAATGGCAAGGAAAAACTTCAGTATAGCGGCAACATAAGTGTTAAAATGCCAAATAAAAGGGAAATTGAAAATTCCCATTTCTGCTAAGTGAAATTGGAAAACGCCTAAATTAAATTTGATCGAAGCAATTAGGGCTATAAACGAAAGCAAAATAAAATAGGTTAATGTAAGGACTCGACTGGCTTTGTTTTTCCAGATTTTTTGTAATTCTATAGAGATAAGTCTTTTCATGGTTTAGTTTTTTTGTGGGGTGGCATTTTTGGTTAATTCTAAGAACTGTGCTTCTAAACTGTTTTTGCGTTTTACCAGATGGCTTAATGCAATGTTTTTAGAGAATAAATACAAATTCAGTTCAGAGGCTGATAAATCGGATTTTAGGTACACCAAAATTTTTCCTTCTTCTTCTGTGAGGTGGTCTACAGCTGGATGTTCACTTAGGGCATTTTTCAGGGCTTGGTTATCATTGGCCTGAAGCTCGAAGAAACCTTCATTGGCAGACATGGCGTCAACAGAGCCGGAGTATAAGATTTCTCCTTTTCTCAGGACGATTACATGCGAACACACTTTTTCAACTTCGTCTAATAAATGGGAGGCCAGTAAAATAGTGGTTCCCTGTGAAGCAATTTTGCGAATAATATCACGAATCTGGTGAATTCCCTGCGGGTCTAAACCATTCGTTGGTTCATCTAAAATTAAAATTTCAGGATCGTTTAACAAGGCCGATGCGATAGCCAGACGCTGTTTCATACCCAAAGAAAAAGTGCTGAATCTGCTGTCTTTTCTTTCTGACAGACCTACCAGATCCAGTTTTTCATTAATTTTAGAATAGTCAATGTTTTTTATTTTGCAAACCAATTTCAGGTTTTCTTCTGCCGTCATATAAGGATAAAAGTTAGGTCTTTCTATAATAGCACCTACTTTTTTTAAAGCATCGTGTGTTTGCATTTGTCCATTAAACCAGCTGTAATTACCTGATGTTCGGTTTACAACATTCAGTACAATACCCAGAGTGGTAGATTTGCCACTTCCGTTGGGACCCAGTATGCCATAAACACGGCCTTTTTGTATTTCAAAAGATACATTTTTCAAGGCTTGAATACGCCCGTATCTTTTGTGAAGATTTTCGATAGTAAGGATGGTTTCCAAAGTTATTTCAGTTTTAGTTTGTAGTATGACGATTCAAGCTTCTTATTGTTACGTCAGATTTTAAAATTAAGATTATAATTTTATATCTGTCGAATGTATTTCGTGAAATTATGCCTAACACATAGAAACATAGCTTTTATTTATGAAAAAGAATTTAAAAGAGAAATTCGTTTCTATCACATAGTCAAGCTATGTTTGTTTAAATAAGTGGAATACCCTTTTTTTTGTTTTTTAATTTATGTTTTTTTATCCGTACCAAGTATTTTCTCAGGCAGATTTGCTCCGCCAGTTTGTTATCGCTCAGGTAGCAGAATACACTGCTTTTTGTTTTAGGGTCCAATAATACAATCTGAACAAATCTGCTAAATCTGCGAGAGAAACTTTGTAGGTTATGTGTTAAAAAATAATTAGCCCTCAATGGAGTAATTTACTGTAAATTTGTATTAAAGATATTCAAAATGAGTGAGCCTTTAATGGTTTTGAAAAAACCGTCTTATCCTTTATTACCATCTCTTTTAAGTTACCTGGGACGATACGATAGAATCTCGAAAGTGTCCGTGTTCTATGATGACTTATTGCGATTTTCCGGTTCTGTAAATGTCTATGATAAATATGAAACAGACACCTTATGGATTCGGGTGTATTACAGTGAATTTGAAAGAAATGAAATCGATTTAAATTTAAAGAAAATCTATTCTCTTTTGCATTCTGATGGTAATAACGAGATCATTCAGTTTTTGAATATTGACGCCATTGATTATTGCACATTCGGAAATTCGAAACCATTCCGGATAAAAGTCCGAAACATTCTCAATGACAACTACGTTCATTTTTACATTAAAAAAGCAGATGCTTCCAGAATTTACGGACTGGAATTAGAGGATATCCTTTCGCCGGATAAAATCAACTTTTTGGTTTATAAAGATACTTTAATCGAAGAGCATATTATCGGGATTCCGGGTGATGTTTTTATGGAAACTTTGTTGCCTAATTGTACAGAGATGGAAAAATCCCAAATAGCAAAAGAGTTTGTAAAGTTTAATGAACGCTGTATGATTAGGCTTTTGGGGGATATGCGGGCGTATAATTATGTAATTGTGCCGATTCATGATTTTGATCAGGTCGTTTATAAAATTCGTCCCATAGATTTTGATCAGCAATGTTATGAAGGGAATTTTAAAGTTTATCGTCCTCAGTTTTTTAAGGAAAACTATCCGATGATTCAATTGATTAAAGAGAAGCTCGAAGAACGTTCGATTCTTCAATATAAAGATGAAGAGAGAGCTATTCTGGCAAAACGTATTCACTCTGCTGAAAACAGGATCAAAAAGTTGTTGAATATTATGTGTCATGACAGGATTTCGACAGAAGAACATCTGAATCAACTAAAAATGGAATTGTATCGTTATACCAATGATATGAAATTTAAAAATGCCAAGTCGATGGGGCATATTATGTTTGCTGCTTTTGAGTTTATTACACGTAATTTTAAAAATACTAATTTAGTTTAAAGGTTTTTAACCGCAAAGGGCACAAAGATTTACGCGAGGTTCGCAAAGGGTTTGTACCACAGATTGCACAGATTTTATGGATTTTTTGTTTGATTCTTAATCTTTTTAATCCATTAATCTGTAGCAAAATAATTTAAAAAATATATTCTTATGAAAAAGTTATTTCTGTTTACCGTTTCTATTGTTTTATTAGCTTGTCAACAACAGTCAGACAATGATTTAAAAACACTTTTTTCACTTCCGAAAAAGCTAAAAGAAGTTTCCGGAATTACCTATTTTCCTAAATCTAATTTGATTTATACTTTAGAAGACAGTGGGAATGCCAATGAAATTTATGCATTAAATACGGATGGAAAAATAAACAAAACCATTACCATTACAAATGCAACAAATGTAGATTGGGAAGACATTACAAAAGATCAGACAGGAAATATCTATATTGGAGATTTTGGGAACAATGATAATGCACGCAAAGATTTGTGTATTTATAAAGTGGCTAAAAACGAATTGAATAAAGATAATGCTGTTTCAGAATATAAAATTTCCTTTTCATATCCTGAACAAAAAGCGTTTCCACCAAAGAAAAAAGAAATGTTTTTTGATGTTGAAGGTTTTTTTGAATATCAGAACAATTTTTATCTATTCACCAAAAACAGAAGCAAGGGGTTTGACGGGACTGCTTTTATCTATAAAATTCCGAATGCTCCCGGAACTCAAAAAGCGACTAAAATTGGTGAGTTTAAAACGTGTGACAACTACAATCATTGTGTTTTAACAAGTGCTACCATTAGTCCTAACGGGAAAAAAGTAGTTTTGTTAAGTCATGATAAAATTGTTTTGTTCAAAGGTTTCAAAGGAGATTTGTTCCATAAAGGCACTCAGACTGAAATAAAGCTGAATCATTTTTCACAAAAAGAAGCTATTGTTTTTAAAGACAATACCACCTTACTTATCGCCGACGAAAAAACGAATAAAGTAGGAGGTAAGGTTTATGAGTTTAAATTGAAGTAGGGAGGTGTTTGTTGTGAGATGTGAGATGTGAGATGTGGGTTGTGAAATGTAAAATGTATCGGTGTTTGTTTTTAACACATAGAAACATAGTTTTGCGAACGGTAAAAGGCGTTTTACTTGTTTAAATACACTTAGTTTGGCTATGTGATAGAAACGAGTTTCTTTTTTATATTCTTTTTTTAAGCCAGAGAAATCTATGTTTCTATGTGTTAAATATTTTTTTTCGAATTACACTAACGAGTTATAAGTATATTTTCTACCAGTTATAGGTTGTGTGTAAAGCAAAGTATGTGTCGTTAAAACTCAAAAGTGAGATGTAAAATGGCAATTACCATTTTGCATCTCACTAAAAAAAAACTTTGTACCTCTGAACCTTTGTCTCTTTGAACCTCTCTAAAAACTATAAGCGGCCCCAAAAATTACACGACCAACTTCGTCTGGTGATTTGAAATAAGAAATTCGGGCTGTGATTGTGTTTACTGCATTTATCCAAAGTCCGCCACCATAATCCTGATGCCATTTTCTGGAATTTTCTCCCTCAAGCCAAATTCTGCCATAATCAAAACCTGCCAAAATTCCGTAGGTTAGGGGTACAATGGTGCGTTGAATTTTGCCGAGTGAAAGTCTTAAATCACTACTTTGAGAAAAGTAAGAATTACCTAGAAAGCGTTCGTTTCTATAGCCGCGTAAATCTTTATCACCTCCTAATGTCGCTCCTTGGTAAAACTCATAATTATCATTAAAAATTGCTTTTCCTTTGAGGTAAGTTGCTAAAATAAGTTTTCCGTTTTTGTCAATTTTGTGTGTAAAACCTAAAGTACTTTCCAATGAAGGGAAGTTTTGCTTGGTATCGTCTAAATTGGTAGTCCAACTAGCTTCGATGGCAAAAGCCATTCCTAGAGTTGGTTTTGCTTTAAAGTCAGAATTTCTAAAACTGTATTTTACTTTTACTCCTCCAAAAAGGTTGCTGTTAAAAACATCCGGATTGATACTGTTTGGGACATTTATGAATCGGTTGTTGGTTTCTTCCACTTTCATTTGTTCTAAAAAGGGTTTGAAACTAAATTCACTTCCGTAACGCCCGACATGTCTGATGGCTCCGGCAACTTTAAATTGCTGAATACGAACTCTGTTATAATCCATGTCAAATTCCTGATCTTTATTTTCGGATTCATTTCCGTAACCAAAATAGTTGATGGCAAAATTGGGTGTGGTGTATTTTGATTCGACATCAATAACCCATTTTCCTAATAATCCGGGAAAATGCGCATCGTAAGTAAACTCAAGACCTCCGGTAGCAAAATAATAAAAGCCGTTTAAATTGTGTTTTTGCGTATAAGGATTTTGTTTGAAGTTGTTAACGGTATAGTTTATATTGAAACCTAGTTTTACCCCGTCGTCCGGGTTGTAACCAATGTTAGGAAGCCCTGAAACTGAATTGTATTTGGGTTTTTCGTAATTATATGAGTTTACATCGTAATCATCTGTTAGTTGTGTTTGCGTTTTAGAATCCAGATTATAGGTGTTTTGTTTTGATTTAAAATCATATACGATCACCCGTTTTCCATTTTCAATATTGTAAATATCATCGTTTTGACCTCCAATTAAACGAATCTTTATATTTGATTTGTATTTTCCGGTTACCTGAAAAGTATCACTGTCATCTAAACCATATATCCATAAATTTTTAGTTTTGTCGTCGGTGATGTTTTTGGTGTAAATTAATTCATCGCCTTCTTTTTTAGCTCTGTAAACCTGGATTTCGATGCTTTTTTTAGCCTTGTGATTGATCACAAATTTGTCTTTTTTGTCTGTTCCGGCAATCATTACGGTATGACTCAAAACATTAAAATAAGTGGAGGCATATTGTTGAAGCTCTTTTTTTCTGTTTTTCAGTTTCGCTTTTATGTCTTCGATGGTTTTATCCTGAACTTCCTTTGGCAGTCCTTTAAACGCATGATCAATATCGCTGTCAGTTAAGTTTTCCTGAATAAATCGGGCCTGAGCTAACCAGTCTTTTTCGTCTGAAGTTTTTAGAAATGCCAAATCAAGCGGGTAAGGTTCTCTGTTGAACCATTTCACATTATCGATTTTGTCCTTAAAACTACGCATATGGCGAAGTGCCGGAATGTTCATTAAAAGAGAAAGTAAGGTTCCGTCATATTTTGTAAAAGCCTGATCGCGATCGCGCGGAATTGGTTTATAGATTACCTTACCATCTTTTTTATATTCTCCCCAACGCCATTGATCATTATGACGGTCCCAATCACCAATAAGCATATCAAACAAACGAGCTTTTATATATTCGTTTTCGTCAACGCTGTATTTTTCATCTTTATGAAGATTCAGCATCATATCGGTAGTACTGATAATGTCGCTCGGATTGCCAAAATTTTTGGCGTCTAAATGGTTGCTCGAAGGTCGTTCTTCTACCATGTACAAAGCATCTCCAAAATTAGAATTGTATTCTTTTAAAGTGTTTTGTTTCGGAATGTAATACAGCACCGGATTTGTATGAGACAAGCCTAATTTATCGGCCATATCACCAACGACAAAAGGGGTGTATGGGTGAGAGGTTGTATAAAAATCCAATAAGAAATTTTCAGCATAAGTATCCTGAAAATCATTTACAATATACTGATCTTTAAACGCAACAGCTTGTAAAAACTGTGTAGCGCTTTTTTTCATGGCGCGCATGACATATTCCCTTCCTTTAGAGTCAGACATTCGTAAAGAAATAGATTGATGTCCACCGCCCTCTCGGATAGGTTTCAAACCTCCCATAAGAGTGTCCAATGTGGCTGTTTTAGCTTCAATGGGCAGGCTGTAATATTTTCTGTAATGCTTCCCGAATAAAAAGGAATGAACCAAACTCTTTTGTGTCATTTCTTTCGTGTAAATGGAAGTGGTAACGGTTGGCGGAAAAGTATTCGGCGTATCTGCCCCCCAATTAAATTCCTTAGCCTTTATAATTTCATGTTCAAAAAGCTTTTTTTCTGTATTGTTTTCATTGGCAAAAAAGGCCACTTTAGCATCACCACTTTTAAATAAAGTCAGCACAGCATAACCATTGCCTCCATACGAAAAATCATTTGCATTAATTGCTCTTGCTGCTTCTGATTTTGAACCTGCTCCGCTGATGATCTGTTTGATGTTTTCTTTATTAACATATTGTAGATTATGATCGTGTCCCGAAACTACAATTACATTTTTTTGCATTTGTAAAAGGGTCTTGATTCGCTTGGTATAAGTTGTATATTCTTTATTTTGAATATCCTGAGGGCTTATACCGGAGGTTTGACGTAATAAATTTATAAAAGAACCTATAATAGGAAGCGGGATTTTCTGTTCTAAAGGAAATAATTGTTTTTCTAATGAAAATTGCCCTCCATGTGATCCGTTACTCATTAAAGGATGGTGAAGTGCTATAATTACCGTTTTCTCCTGATTTTTATTGAGGAGGCTTTCCAGTTCATCAAAAAAAGCTTCTCTGGTTTTGATCTCACAATTGTCATTTATAGTGGGGTGGTTGTCCCAATCTTCCAAAAACCATTCACTGTCAATAGCTATCAAAGTGGTGGCATTGTCAATTTTATAGTCTTCAATAGCGCAGCTTTTTCTGGGTAAGAATGCTTTTTTATCATTGAGATAGTTGGTTACAAAAGCAGCTTGTCTTTCCAGTCCTTTGATACCGCTGTACCAATCATGATTTCCCGGAATAACGATTGTTTTTCCTTTAAATCCTTCAGTTATTTTTAATTGATTGGTAAGTTTTGTTTCGGCTAAAGCTTTCTCAGTCGGATTGTCTTTAGAAGGAAAACCTTTTGGATAAATATTATCGCCTAAGAAAAGTAAAGTGGCTTTTTCACTTGAATTTTTTAGTTTCTCATGTAATAATTCCAATGTTTGTTTTGCTTGTGTCTGATCTGCATTTCCAGCATCTCCAACTAAATAAAAAGTATGCGCAATTTTTAAGGTATCAGTTGCGTTCTCGTCTTTAACGGCACTTACATTTTTCCCGTATTGTGGTTTATGAGTTGCACAGGAATTTAGTAAAAGCAGTAAAGTTATGATTGCTGAATAATTTTTAATTATAGCAATAAAAGCATTATCCGAAAACAATTTCATAATTTCGTGGTATTAAATTTTTCTTTATGAATCTAGTAGAGCAGTCCGAAGATTTTGTTAGTAAATTACTCAAAGATAAACTTTCTAATTTATATTCTTATCATAATATTAATCATACTATTAATGTTATAAGTGCTATCAATAAGCTTTGTGTTAAGGAAAATGTGGATGAGGCAGAGAAAGAATTACTTTTGGTGGCGGCATGGTTTCATGATACCGGTTATGTAAACGGACCTGAAAAGCATGAAAATGAGAGTGTAAAGATAGCCACGGCATTTTTAAAAGAGAAAGGGCAGTCTGATGCATTTATAGCGGAGGTTTCTAAATTGATTTTGACAACGGTAAAAGAGTATGTACCACAAACTGAATTAGAAAAGATAATTAAAGATGCAGATTATATTCATATTACCAGTTTAGAATATGAATCGACTTGCGAATTATTACGTTTGGAATTAAAAAACAGTTTAAATATTTCTTTTTCTGATTTGGATTGGGCAAGAGAAAATCTGAATTTTTTACTGAACAAACATCGCTTTTATACCGATTATGCCATAAAAAAATGGCAGCCTTTAAAAGAGAAAAATATTGCACTGGTGCAAAAAAGACTCAATAAACATGAACTGAAAAAAGCAAAAGAGCTGGAAGACGAGGAGAAAAAGAGAGATAAAGTTGAAAAACCGGATCGTGGGATCGACACACTGTTTCGTGTTACCTTAGGAAATCATACCCGTTTAAGCGGTATTGCAGACAGTAAAGCCAATATTTTATTGTCAGTAAATGCTATTATTATTTCGATTGCACTTTCGACTATTATTCCAAAATTAGACAGTCCAAAAAATGTACACTTAGTGGTTCCTACTTTTGTTATGTTGATATCAAGTGTAGTCACCATAATTTTTGCAATTCTATCCACACGACCAAAAGTAACCTCAGGGGTTTTTACACGTGATGATGTAGAAGCAAAAAAAGTAAATTTGATGTTTTTTGGAAATTTTTACAAAATGCCTCTCGAAGATTACAACTGGGCGATGAATGAAATGATGAAGGACCGGGATTATTTGTACTCGACCATGATTAAGGATTTGTACTATCTCGGATTGGTTTTGCAACGTAAGTATAATTTACTTAGAATTGCTTACAATTTTTTTATGTTCGGAATTATTATTACAGTTATTGCATTTGTAGTTGCGTTTAAAAATCTTTAAACAAAAAGCTCAACTAATTTTAGTTGAGCTCATCTAATAAATCTTGATAAGTGATTTTTTTGGCGTTTGTATTTACAGTGTTGTTAATTACTTTTACACGAATCGCCTTCAAACCGGAAACCCCCTGTAAATCGTCAACTTCAAATTGTTCGATGGAAGGTTCAAGTATCTTTTTGTGTTGTAGGTATTTAATATATTTTAGGTATTCTGCTTCTTCGCTGTTTTGAGAGTAGACAATGGTAATTTTTTCTTTTTCAGTAATACGTTCGTTTGTGCCTTTGATGTTGGCTTTATCGATACGTTTTTTAACTACTTCATATCGGGCATTGTAAGTTCCGTCAACATCAAAACGTTTTTCATCCATTCTGAAACGAATAGAAAGTGCCGCGCTGAATACCAAAATCAGTGAAGTTACGTCCAATTCATACGGTAGAGATTCTTTCAGTTGATGATGCTCCATTTCCATTTCGCATAAAGTCTGCAGTTGCCATAAGCGAAGGTTATGCAGATACATAATATCAAAAGGTTTTGTTGGGGCAATTGAAGCTCCTATGTATAAGTTATGTTCAACACCATCCGTTTTAAAACGTTCGTAATAGTGCGGATATATTTGTTGTGCTTCCAATTGTTTTTTATCCAGAACCGAAGCTAGTTTTTTATTGATAATAGACATTGCATTATCAAATTTCTTTCTTTCGTGGTAAAACATCCCTGTTTTTTCGTCCAGACTTGAAAAATACAATTCTTCCAGTTTTTGACTTTTATCGGTGTTTTTTGTGTTTTTTAGTATAGGATGAATTTCTTCCTCAATGTAACGCTGAATGTGTTGTTCTGTATCTGCTTTTAAAGGCTGGTCCAGTTCGTCGCGAAGCGATTCTAATTCAAATTTTCGCTGTTCCAAAAGCATCAGATTGGTGTTTGGCTTTTGGTTTTCGAAAATTTCCAAAATCGTAGTAAGTTGATTTTTTAAATCTTTTTTTACGGTTTCGTTTCGGTGTTCTGATGAGCCTTTAATATCAATTTGTCCGTATAATGGGAAAACATTTTTAAAGACAATTTCCTTAAAAATATAATCTTTGGTCGGATTGGTGTTTTGGAAATAATTTTGCGACTCTTTTTTAAATTTCCAGTACACACTAGGATGAATCGTAGTATATTCTCTTTGAATGATCGCTTCAACCTGATGTTGCATATCGGTATTATAACGATCAATTGTATCGGTTAAATACGGCAATACCAATTCGAGTTTAGTAGCGTTTATGCTATTTAGTGCTCTTGGTTGTTTAGAAACTAGCTCAACAACGCCTAGTAAATGCCCATCTTTTATGACCGGAGCAAAAACGCAGCTCTGGATATTTTGTTTTAACAAATGTTCGCCCAGTTTTTTATTTTCTGATGCTCCGATAAATTTTTGAACGTTAGAGATAACAAGAGGCTCTTTGTTGGTTAACAGATTTTCAAAAGTACAACCAAAAAATGCATTTTTACAATCCAGTTCCTGAGTCGATGAAAGTAAAAAACTTTGCATCTGACTTTCGTATTTTATAGGTCTGATAAATTTTTCATCTTCCGGATTATAAATGATAAAACCAACTTCAAGATCCGGAATTTTGAAAATAGATCTAAAAATACCTGCAATCACATCATTGGTAGCAACGTTTTGGGTATCGGGTTTTAGTAAATTGCTTTTTAAATTGGAGATCGCACTTTCTGTAGTGGCATCAAATAATGAAACAATTCCGAAACCTTTTAAAGTCCAGCTTCCGGGAGGAAATTTTGATTTCCAAAGTTCAATGTCATTGTAGTTATCGATTAACAAATCGATATCATCTTGTGTAAGCGGTAATGCATTTTCATTAGGGGTGATTTCCATAAAATCGGCATTGTACAAAAGACGATAGTGTTTTTCGACACCGTTTTCATCAGGAATGTCATAGAAAAAAGGTCTGTTAAAATCAATATTTTGATGGTAGTGACAACCCAGAATCAAACAACAGTTGTTTATATAGAATTGATGATTGTCAAAATCACGGATTTCGACATTAAATTCATCACCGGCATTTCGCAAAATCTTTTTGAAGCGCTCTGTGTAGTTGAAAGTGATATTTTGAAAAGGAATTGTAATTGCTTTTATTTCATTGTTTGTTAAAGCAGTAGGGAACAGATCAGCAAACATATTTTTGATTAAGGTCTCTTTTTGCTTAATGATGCTAAAATCTTCAATTCCGTTTCTAAACTCTGGTACAGTTGCTATTTCTTTTAGTATAGCTTTGGCATAGTTAGAGCGATAATCAACATCAGACAAAGCAATTTCCTCAAAAGATTCAATTAGCCTGTGAAAGGAGATTATGGTTTTGAAAGGACTTTCGTCGTATAAAGGATTACCCATCTTTATTTGTTTTTGAAACGTAAATTTAAGCATAAATTAATGATGTTTATCATTTTTAGTATTTGTTTCGTTTATGGCCTCATAGATTTCTTTGTTAGTGGAATAGCACCATTGTTGATTTTTTATTTTTAACAAATTTTTAACTAAAATAATTACGGAACGATCGTTCCGTAATTATATCTTTGTCTCACAATAATCAAGTAATCAATACTATAAAAATTAATAAAATGAAAAATTTAGAAAAGAAAGTAGCCGTTGTAACAGGCGGAAATAGTGGAATCGGGTATGCAACTGCTGCTGAATTTGCTGAAAGAGGGGCAAGTGTAATTGTTACCGGAAGAGACAAAGAAACGTTAGCAAAAGCTGAGGAAGAATTGAATGTGACCGGAATTGTAGCCGATCAGTCGGATTTGGAATCAATCGATAATTTGGTAACTGAAGTTTCAGCAAAATTTGACAAAGTCGATATTGTATTTCTGAATGCGGGAATTGCTGCTTTTGCACCTTTAGAATCGGCATCAGTAGGACATTATGACTCGATTATGGATGTAAATGTAAAAGGAGTTTATTTCACACTTCAAAAACTGTTACCGATTTTGAATGACGGAGGTTCCGTAATCTTTAATACTTCTATAAACGCCAGTGTGGGTATGCAAAATTCGGGAGTCTATGCTGCAAGTAAAGCAGCGCTCTTATCTTTAAATCGTGTTTTTGCAGCGGAATTGGCTCCAAGAAATATTAGAATAAACGCCATTTCACCCGGTCCGATTGAAACACCTATTTTTGGAAAATTAGGACTAGAAAAAGAAGAAATTGACGGATTTGGAGCAGCTCTAAGTGATAAGATTTTATTAAAACGTTTTGGTAAAGCTTCAGAGATTGCAAAAACAGTTGCTTTTCTTGCCTCAGATGACGCTTCGTTTATTACGGGGACAGAAATCGTAGTAGATGGTGGGCTTATCGTAAACACTGTGGTTTAATTTTTTGCTCTAATTACGGAACAATCGTTCCGTAATTTTTTGTATCTTTGCGATGGAATTTAATTAGGAAGTCATGGCCAGAACAAAAGAATTTGATGAGGATAAAGCTCTGGATAAGGCAATAGAAATTTTTTGGTGTAAAGGGTATAATGGTACTTCGGCGCAGGATTTGGTGACGCATTTGGGCTTAAGCCGTTCGAGTTTGTATGATACTTTTGGAGACAAACAAAAACTTTTTTCAAAGGCTTTAAAGAGATACCTCAAACATGGACAGGAAAGTACGAGAGAGCTTTTAAACGAATCAGAAGATATTAAAGTTGTATTGACGGATATCTTCAAACAAGCCGTTATTGAAAGCTTAGACGATCGAATGACAAAGGGCTGTTTTGTAATAAATGCAGCAGTTGAACTTGCAATGCACGATGATGAGATTGCAAAAATAGTCACTGATAACAGGCAGACGGTCGAAGAAATCTTTTTGGCAGCGGTTAAAAAAGGGCAAGAGTCAGGACAGATTTCAACACGGTTGGAAGCCAGAACACTGGCTCGCTTTATCTTTAATAATTATACAGGAATTAGGGTGTTGGCTCGTGCTGGAGAAAAAGACAAACAAGTTTACGATGATATTCTCAAAGCAATGTTTTCTTTGTTTTGATACTAAATTAATTAAACAGCCAAGATACAAGTCGCAAAAATAACATTCGTGAAAATTCGTGTTGACTTTTTTCTGTTTTGAAAGTTGTTTCAATTAAAAAAAACGGCAATTACAAAGGGTAGTTGCCGTTTTTTGCTTAAGTAAGTAATAGAAAATGAATGACTACTAGCTTTTTTCTTCTTTATTGAAGTAAACTAAATAGTAATACATTTGTTTTTCTTCATCCCAGCCTTTTTCAACAAATTTTTCTGCGCTTTCGGGGTTGATAAAATCCATTTTAATCTGAATATGAGTATCCAGATTAATTACGTTTTTAATCGATTTTCTGGCATCAGAAACAGCTGAATTGGCAATAGGGAATGAGGTTACATCTTCGATGCTGTATTTTTCTCCTTTATCAACTTTATAGTTTTTAAATTCAGGAATTAAGTCTGGATTGTCTAATACTTCGTTTAAGAAATTTTGTTCTTCAAACTGATCGTTTTTAGCGAAATAATTCACTGATCGGTTCATAAACATTACTTCTTCTTTTTTGTCTTCTGCCGGTAAAACAACATCTTTCGCGAAGTTTTGACAGAATTTCAGGTATTTCTTAGTGATGAAGTTTTCATCTTCAAAAGCGTCAACAGATAAAAAGTGCTCTAACCAGTAACGGGCATCATAACGGTTGCTGTCTACAGTCAGGATTTTGTATCCTTCTTCTTTTTTGAAATTAAAAATCAAACATCCTTTGTCTAATTTGCTCAGGTTAATTCCTTGTTGCAAGATCATCTCAAGGTTGCTGTCTTTTTCTTCAAATTGTAAAAAGTCAGCCTGTAATTCGCTTTTAAAAATTCCAATGGCATCGACTACATTGTTGTCAATACTTAAATTGGTTAGATAGGTTACATAAACCTCTCCGTTTTTAATATGCGGATGATTGGACTGCTCAAATAAATGTGTAGTGATTTTTTTAGAAATCTCCTGTACATTGCCCGGATTAGCAAAAATCTCTGAAGCATATTTGTACATATCATTATAATCCAAATCTACTTCGTGCGCAAACTGATAATAGTTTTCCTCTTTTTCTCTAAAAGGCTTAAAAAAGTACTCTTTTATCAGAGGCACAATTTCGTCATTTAAATTAAATGGTTGTTCCGATAAAAAAATCGCTTCATTTCTGCTTTTGTTTCCTACGCGGTGTATCGAAAGCGACTCGATGTGGGTGTTGAATAAGTTGATCATTTCTTTATTTAGGTTCAGAGTTGCAAAGGCTCAAAGGAACAAAGGTTTAGTTTCGGTCTTTTATTTTTCTGATAAAAGAACTCAACATTCGTTCTATTTCCTTGCTTTCTCCATTTATTTTAGTGAATTGATTCTCGTTTATATAATTTAAATTGAATGAGATTTCAAGTTGTGTCTGCATTTCAAATAATGATGAAATGGAAATATTTAAAAACCTTAAATAGTCATTATTTCCTTCTCTGCCATAACCTTCAGCAATATTACTTGGAATCGATATGGAACTTCTTCTAATTTGTGAAGTTAGTCCATAAATTTCTTCTTTGGGAAATAAATTGGTCACTCGATAAATTTCGGTCACCAAATTCATAGATTTTTGCCAGATTAAAAGGTCTCTAAAAGTATTCATATTTTTACATTTAAAATTAATTAAACGTAAAAGCAATAAAAAGATTACATTTTAAAATCGAAAGATTTTAAGAGAAAACCTCTGTACCTTTGCCACTTTGAACCTTTGTGCCTTCAAAAAACTAATTCCAATTCTCCTCAAATCCGAAATCTTCAAAGCTGTCGTCTCCTTCAAACATATCAAGATCATCTTCGTCTAAGTCGTCTTCAAATTCTCCGTAGATATCGTCGTGCATGTCGGCTTCGAAGTTTTTTTCTATGGCTTCGTCCGGCATTTCTCCATGAGAGAATAAGGTTTCCGGGTAAGTTACTCCTACAGATTGCTCTTCAATGGCAGCCAATTCAACTAAGAAAGTCCACATGTGGATAAAATCGTACACATAGATAATTTTGGTATTTTCTTTGTCTAAGATATCAGATAATGGGTAATCACTCATGATTTTATGTTCACCGGGAACGTCTCCGGTATCAAAAAGCGGGATTTCATCTTCCTGATTCCAAGTTTCATCGCAGGTATAAAACGAAGCCACTTCCATTCCGTCAAAACCAAAAGCGTTGAAGATGGCATTGTGTAAATCCTCAAGGGTATCGTCTTCAAGAATTGCAATGTCTCTAAAAATGTCTTCTTCGGCGTCTAGAATTACTCTAAATTTATAAACCATAATCTTTGTATTTATTGAGAGGTCAAAGGTAAAATATAAAAAACGAAATACGAATTGTGAATTACGATTTGTTGAAAAGATTTTATTTAGAGAGCCTTTTTAAACAACGTGTGATTTCTCCTGCGTCGAAATGACAGACGAGGCGGGTTTATGCGACTACTCTGTAATTCTAGCTAATAACAAGCAACAATTGTCATTCCGAAGAATGAGGAGTCGCACACGAAACTCCGTAAAGAGAATCGCTAATCTTTGTCGAATTACTGGTGTGATTTACTTCGTCTATTCGCTATCGCTCGGGTCTCCTAAAGTCGAAATGACAAATGACTGCTTCCCTTGTCAAATGACAGACGAGACGGGCTTATGCGACTACTCTGTAATTCTAGCTAATAACAAGCAACAATTGTCATTCCGAAGAATGAGGAATCACACACGAAACTCTACACAGCACGTCGCCAATCTTTGTTGAATTACTATTGTGATTCCTCATTCTTCGGAATGACAAATAGTATACAAATTGTTAATTCCGACATAGGAGGAATCACACTAGGAGCCGTTATGCAGTATACCGCTACTCCGCACACTTACTTAATTACCTCAATCGGAAGGACAGAAAAAACACTCACTTTCTACTCAATCGCTTTCTAATTTTATGGTAGTGTTTATGATAGGTGCTATGGCTAGGGTAACTTCTGCTCGAGGTCATATTGTTAAAAACCAAAGCCGTAAGTAGTAAAATCAAAACTCCGATAAACACCGTGGAATAAACATATTCGTATCCAAGATTTTTTATCTGATCAGAGCCTGTAACGGCAATAAGTGCAGTCGCACCTCCGGGTGGATGTAACGTTTTGGTGATTTGCATGAAGATAATAGAAAACGAAACTGCCAACGGAGCGGAAAGCCAGGCAATGTCCGGTACCAGTTTCTGAATCGTTACCCCAATAAAGGCAGAGATTAGATGTCCGCCAACTAAATTTCGAGGTTGTGAAAATGGGCTTTGAATGATTCCGTATACTAAAACACTCGAAGCGCCAAAAGAACCAATCAAATAAACAGCATCACTTCCTGAGAAGTTTTTGGATTGAAGAAAAGCCAGAATTCCGATTCCGACAAATGAACCTAAAAAGGACCAAAAGTGCTCTTTATAATCTATTAAAGTTTCTTTATAAAGGATGTAACGTGTTTTGCGGTAACTTCTTTTTATTTTCTGAACAGGCATACGATACGGTCTTGTTTTACTTAATAAAGCTTGGCGAATAGGTATAAACAGTATGTGGATAAATCATTTTTGCCGTGTATTTAGAAATTAGACAAACTGCTAAAATGGGGAAAAATAAAGTATAGTCATTGGTTAATCCACAAACTAAAAATATCGCTGTAAAAGGGGCATGGATACTGGCACTTAAAACAGCTGCCATTCCGATAATCATAAAATTGAGCGGAATGACCTGTGTGTTAAAAAACGTATTTAAAGTGGAAGCTACCAATAAGCCTAAAAAAGCACCGATAAAAAGACTCGGTGCAAAAACACCGCCATCACCACCGGAAGCCAATGTTACTGAAGTTACAATTGGTTTTAGAATCAAAATTCCGATGAAAGTTAGGGCTAAAGTAATCGTCAGAGGAAGTTGGGCAGAACTACCAAAGATCATTTTTATAGAATGATAGCCTTCTCCATATAATTGTGGGAACACAAATAAGGAAGTGCTTAAAATAACGGATCCTATGAGGATTTTGTAATAATGTGTTTGGATTTTACCGAACTGAGATTTGAAAAACAATACGCAACGCGTTAAATAAACGGAATTTATTCCGGCTAAAATTCCTAAAAGAATAAAATAAGGAATGGCTTTTAAGTGCCAGGTTGTAACTGAAACTGTAAACAAAGGTTCTTCTTTTAGAATGGTAATCAAACCAAAGGCGATAGAAACTGCAATTAAATTGGTGATGATAAAGGCGCGGGTCAGCTTTCGGGAGATAACCTCAACAGCAAATAAAATTCCGGCAATCGGACTGCTGAACAAAGCAGTGATTCCTGCTGCAACTCCTGCGCAAATTAATTCTGTTTTGTATTTGCGAAAAACATTTTCTTTTTGCTGTGCTACCGAACCAATTGTTGCCGTGGCCACAACGGTAGAAACTTCGATTCCGGTTGAACCTCCAAAAATAACAGTTAACAACCCGTTTATAAAGTGGGATGGGATTTTGTAGGTTGGTAAGTTTTTAGATTTTGATTGTGTGCTTTCAAAAACTTCTTTAATTCCTTTGTTCTCTTTCTTTTTAAAGAGATATTGCCTTAGAAAGTAAATTACAGACAATCCGAAAACCGGGAAAATAACATAGAATATGGGGTTTACGGAAACTTCATGGAAAAAGATTTCTTCGTAGTACTCTGTAATTTTCTTTAGTGAAATGCCTAAAAAAGCAGAAAGAAAACCAATTAAAAGGGAAACAACAACTAATTTTTGAAAGACAATAAATTGATGATTTTTTTTGATTTGCGCCGTTTTGTTCATCAGAAGTAAATTTGTAAGTCGCAGTAGTTTTATGCGATTCACAAAATTAAAGAATCAAAGTAGTATTCTCCTAACAAATCAGCATATTATTGTGTTAAAATTAGTTAAGGAGGGGTTTTGCCCTGTTTTTTTGCTGATTATTTAGTTTTTAGGATTAAAGCCATTTAGTAAGAGACCTCAATTTTTCTCCAGTTGAAACGGATGCAAGTGGTAAAAAATATATTTAACACATAGAAACATAGACTTTAGTTATGAAAAAGAGTATAAAAAAGAAACACATTTCTATCACATAGTCTAACCATGAGGTCTTCGACTTCGCTCAAGCTGACGATTGAAATTTTAAATAAATGAAATGCCTTTTTTCGTTTTCTAAACTATGTATATATGTGTTTAAAAAAAAATAGATACAGCGGTGTAAATAGAATAAAAATGATCAATTGCCTCCAGCTTCAGCTGGAGGTATTCGATTAAAGAAGCAGAAAAGGCTTTAGCCAAATTTATTGCGTATACATTGTTTAACGGAATCAACGCATAATTCCAGTTTTTGCTTTAGTTTAAAAGCAATTATTTACCGCTCGTAAAATTCAATCGGTAATAAATCCGGATCGGCTATAAAAGTAAATCGTTTTTCTGTCGTTTCGTCAATTCTTATTGGCTCCGATTCTATGTTCTTAGTGTTCAGAAAAGCTATTGTTTCATCAAGATTAATTACCTCGAAAGCAAGATGACGCAAGCCAACTGCTTCCGGTCTTGACGGTCGCTGTGGTGGATTTGGAAAAGAAAACAATTCAACAATATAAATACCATTTAAAGCCAGATCAAGTTTATACGATTGGCGTTCCTCGCGATAGATCTCGCGAATGACAGTAAGTCCAAGAATCTGAGTGTAGAAATATTTGGATTTCTTATAATCGGAACATAAAATGGCAATATGGTGTACTTTGTTTAAGGTAAGCATTATGGTTTGGATTCAGGTTCTTGGTTTAATTTTCTAATCACTTTTGCAGGATTACCAACAGCCAGTGAATTGTCGGGAATGTTTTTTGTAACCACAGATCCTGCTCCGATAACACAGCCTTTACCGATCGTTACACCGGGACAGATTACAGAATTTCCACCAATCCAGCAGTCGTCTCCGATAGTGATGGGCAGTGCATTTTCTAATGTTTTTCTCAATTCGGCATCCAACGGGTGAGTTGCCGTGTAAATTTGAACGTTTGGTGCAAAAAACACATTTGATCCGATAGTTACAGGAGCACAATCTAAAACAACACAGTTAACATTAAAGTAGACATTATCACCACAAGTAATATTATATCCGTAGTCGCAATGAAAAGGCGGTTCGATATAAAAGCTTTTGCCTGCGTTCGGGATTAATTCGGTTATGATTTCTTTTGCTTTTTTTGTCAGACGATATTCGGTAACATTTAAACGATGTAATAGATTTTTAGCTTTTCGGCGCTCTTTTATTAAAATAGGGTCGCCGGAGATGTAATATTCTCCGGAAATCATTTTCTCTTTTTCTGTTTTCATAGAATGAAATTACATTTTTTTCTTAGCAATTTTATCGTGAAGTTTTAGCACCTCCTGTAAGCTTGCAGACGAATACCAAGGGGTTAGTTCGGCTTCGAGTAATTTGGCCTGAATAGCAGGATCTGTAGCTACAAGTGCAGTGGCTTCTTCGATAGTTTCTACATTAAAAATATAGAGTCCTCTGTAATTTCGATCGTTTTTCATAAAAGGTCCGGCGATGACCAATTTGCCTTCTTTCGCCAGTTTGCCGATATTGGACATATGTCCTTCAAATAATTTTTTGGTTTCTTCTTTAGATGCGGTTGTATTTGTTCCTGATTTTAAAAGACAGAAAACATATTTTTTCATGCCATATTCGTCGGCATTTAAAGATTTTGCCAGCTTTTCATCATATTGAGATTCGGTGGCTTGTGCAAAAGCAATGCAATTCAAAAGTAAAAAGGCAAGTGTAAATATTGATTTTTTCATGATTAAGACGTCTTAAAGTTCTAAGCTTAAAGTAATTTTTTAAGAATAACAATCTGCCCCAAATGATAAACGTCATGCTGAATGATTCCATGAATGTGCTCATAATAGGTATGATTATTAGTAGGATATATTTTTTCAAAATTAGCATCATCAAAGGTATTCAGAAAGCTGTTCCATAATTCTTGTGATTTTGCCAGATTTTGTAGCGATTGTTCCCAGGCGGCTTCAGAGGAATCTAAAACCGGGACAAAATAATTGTGGTCAGGAGTTGTAATCGTTTCACCCTGGACACGTTTTAAGATGTTCCTTCTCCACTGAATAAGGTGATTGACAATTTCCCAAATGGTGTTTAAATTGGGGTTTATTTTTCGATAGGCCTGAGCTGCACTGACATTTTTTAAGGTATTTTCTAAAGTTACTTCCAACCACGGATCTCCATTGTAAATGGATTGATACAAATTTGAAACTCTTTTACTTTCTAACATCATCATTAGTTTAAATTACGCAGTAGCTAAGATACAAATAAGTAATTTACAACTCATCCATGAAATTCTACAATTGGGTTATTTAATGTTTTTTAACTAAAAGTGTTAAAATATATTTGCCTCATCAAAAACCAATGATATGAAAACCAAGATAATTTTTACTATTACATTTTTATTTGCAACAGCTTTTATTTTTGCCCAAAATACCATTTCAGGAAAAGTAGTGGATCAAAAAGGAAAACCAATTCCTGGTGCCAGTATTTATATTGACGGAACTTATGATGGAGCGACAAGCTCTGATACCGGTGAGTTCTCTTTTGAAACAGCAACAAAAGGAAATCAGTTTTTAGTAGTGAGTTTTTTAATTTATGAAACCTATAAACAAGAGATAGATGTCACCAATTTTAAAGAACAAACCATTAAACTTCGTGAAAATGTAAATGCGCTTGATGCGGTTGTAATTACCGCAGGAACATTAGAATCCGGAGATAAAGCCAGAGTTTCGGTTCTTAAACCATTGGATATTGTAACAACAGCAGGTTCTGCCGGAAATATTATTGCAGCCTTGCAAACTTTACCCGGAACCCAAAATGTAGCAGAAGACGGACGTTTGTTTGTACGTGGAGGAGAAGCCAGCGAAACACAGACTTTTGTTGACGGACTTCGTGTGGCGCAACCTTATGGTGCAACCACTAATAATTTACCAACCCGTAGCCGTTTTTCTCCTTTTTTGTTTAGTGGAATCGCTTTTTCTACCGGAGGATACTCTGCTGAATACGGTGAAGCCTTATCAAGTGTTTTGCTTTTGAATACGCAGGACGAACCAGACCAAAATAAAACAGATATTGCTTTGATGACAGTTGGTTTGGGAGTGGGAAATACACAAAAATGGAAAAAAAGCTCCTTCAGTATCAATACCAATTATATCAATTTAGCACCTTATCAGGCCGTTATTCCGCAAAATGTAGACTGGAATAATCCATATCAATCTATTGGTGGTGAGGCTGTTTATCGTTATCATTTTGAAAGAGGAATCTTTAAGTTTTATGCGGCCTTTGATTCTGAAAGATTTGATCTGAATCAGAAAAATATAAATTTTGTTGATCCGATCAGAACTGATTTAAACAATAACAATTTTTACCTGAATGCTTCGTATAAAGGAAATTTTGGAACGGGATGGCAGTTGACTTCAGGAATCAGTTACGGTTACAGTAAAAATAAAGTGTCGTTTGATGTAAATGATGTTGACAGTAATGAGAATGCCGCACAACTAAAATTGAAATTGAGAAAAGATTTTTCAAATTATTTTAAATTGTCTTTTGGAGCAGATTATTTCATTACAAAATTCAATGAAAATTTTGATGACAATGCGACTGTAAAAGTAGCAAACGGATACGATTCAGGAATCGCTGCTTTTTATACCGAAGGAGATATTTTATTCTCTAAAAAACTAGCAGCCAAAGTAGGTTTCCGACTTTCAAACAATAATTTATTAAACGAAACGAACATTGCTCCAAGAGCTTCTCTTGCTTACAAAGTTTCTAAAAACAGTCAGTTTTCTTTTGCTTATGGTGATTTCTCTCAGACTCCTGTGGTTGACTATATCAAATATTCAAAGTATCATCAGTTTGAAAGTGAAAAAGCACAACATTATATTCTGAATTATCAGTTTACAAAACCGGGTCAGACTTTCAGAGCCGAGGCTTATTACAAAGAGTACAGCAATTTGGTAAAATACGATACAAAAGATATTAAGTACAATTCCGTATTCAATAACAACGGTTCAGGTTATGCAAAAGGATTGGATTTATTCTGGAGAGACAGTAATTTGTATAAAAATTTAGAATACTGGATTTCGTACTCGTACATTGATTCGGAAAGAGATTATAAAAATTTTCCAACGGCGGTAACTCCAAATTTTGTTGCCAATCACAGTTTGTCAATTGTAACTAAATATTTCATAACCGATTGGAAATCACAAATTGGGTTTACCAATAGTTATAGTTCAGGAAGACCTTACAATGATCCCAATCAAACGCAATTTATGAATGGAAAAACAAAATCGTATAACAGTTTGAGTTTTAACTGGGCTTATTTGCTAACTACTCAAAAGATTCTTTATTTCTCGGTTTCGAACCTTTTAGGAACTCAGAATATTTTCGGATATGATTACGCAAAATCACCGGATGCAAACGGAGTTTATAACAGACAAGCCATTATACCAACAGCAGACCGATTTTTCTTTGTTGGTTTCTTCTGGACCATAAGTGATAATAAGAATGAGAATCAGTTGAAAAACTTATAGTTGCTAAGGCTCTGAGATTCTAAGTTTCTTAGAAAAAAAAACTTTGAACCTTTGCATCTCTGGACCTTTGCACCTCAAAAAAAGCAATTCAGTCACCAAATTCAACAACTCGGTAGGATTTAGTTTTGAGAGAGCAAAAACAGACCTACTTTTGAAGTATAAATAAAAAGAGTTTCAATCAATATCAAAAAGAACCGGAGTTTTAGAAACTCACAACCTTAATAACTAAAACAATAACTTTTTAAAATCAAGAAATCATGACCAAAATTATTACAGCCATCACATTGTTTATTTGCGGGTTATTATCGGCCCAAACACAATTCGAACAAGGAATGGGAAAAGCATTCGGACTTTGGAAAGAAGGAAAAAGTGCAGAAGCGTCGGCTATGTTCGAAAGAATTGCTTCTGCTGAAAAAAACAGCTGGTTACCTAATTATTATGTGGCTTTAGTAAATACAACAGCCGCTTTTTCAGAAAAAGACAGATCTAAAGTTGATTTACTATTGACAAAAGCACAGGATGCATTAGATGTTGAATTCATAAAAGATCAAAACAATGCAGAACTATATGTTTTACAGGCTTTACTTTACACAGCATGGGTAGTACAGGATCCGATGACAAATGCTCAAAAGTATTCCGGTAGAATAATGGAAAATTATGCAAAAGCAAAGACAATAGATCCTAATAACCCGAGAGCGGTTTTCGGTGAAGCAGATTATCAGTTAGGTGGAGCAAAATGGACGGGAGTGGATACAAAGCCATTATGTGCTCAAGTTGACAAAGCTGTTGAACTTTTCGCTACTTTTAAACCGGAAACTCCTTTTTCTCCAAAATGGGGATTAGACAGAGCTTTAGAAACACAAAAAAGTTGTAAAAAATAATAATAATAAAATAAGTTTATAATGAAAGACCATAGAAATACATTTGGAAATTTGAGAAGTGGAACGATCATGTGTTTCAAGATTTCTATGGTCTTTACAATAATCTTCTGCATTTTTTTGGGATCCGATTTAAGTTTGAAAAATGTAGTACTTACGTTCTTATTGAGTTGTCTGTATTCTTTTGGACTTGGCTTTGGCAACGGGTTTTTGAATGTATTGTTAGATAAAAAATGGGATTGGCTGGAACAAACCAATTTGAGAGTATATTACGGGATTCTGGTTACTGTACTGTATACCGTTCCTGCTGTTTTAGGAATCAATTTTATCATTTTTGTTTGCGTACAGGAAATGTCTCTGGAGCAGTTTTTCAGCGAAAGAATGATCTGGCTGCATCTTTTTTATATTATTTTATCATTTGGTGTTTCCAGTTTTATGCAAGCCCGCAGTTTTATGGTAAAGTGGAAACAGGCTTCTAAGTTTGAGGTAACGCAACAAAAGATTATCGCCGGGACTGCCAATGCAAAATTCGAAAGTTTAAAAAATCAGATAGATCCGCATTTTTTATTCAATAGTTTAAATGTTCTAAGTTCTTTGATTGAAGAAAATCCGAATAATGCACAACGTTTTACTACTTCTTTGTCTAAAATTTACCGCTACGTTTTGGAGCAAAAAGACAAAGAACTGGTGTCGGTAGAAGATGAATTGTCCTTTGCTAAAACGTATATGAATTTGTTAAAAATGCGTTTTGAGAATAGTTTGTTTTACGAAATGCCGGCAACATCTATCAATCCGGATGCAAAAGTAGTTCCCTTGTCTTTGCAGCTTTTACTTGAGAATACAGTAAAACACAATGTAGTAAGTGAGCAGAAACCACTTCATATAAGAATCTTTATTGATGGAGATTATCTCGCAATCCAGAATGATTTTCAGAAAAAAGAAGTTTTGCAAGATCGTCAGGGAGTTGGTTTGCAGAATATTGTAAACCGATATGCAATTGTATCGAACAGGAAAGTTCTGATTGAACAAAATGAAAATAATTTCACGGTCAAAATACCAATTTTGACGAAACAAATTACAGTTATGGAAACAAATACAGATTATAACGATGAAACTAAAGCTTATTTTAGAGCTAAGAAAAGAGTGGAAGAACTAAAAGGATTCTATGGAAATATAATTTCATATTGTTGTATTATTCCCATTTTAGCTTTTATAAATTTAAGATATTCTCCCGGATTTCAATGGTTTTGGTTTTCGGCTCTGGGCTGGGGATTTGGTGTTGTAATGCATGCTTTTAAAGTGTTTGGTTACAGTTCGGGCTGGGAGGAAAGAAAAATCAGAGAAATTTTAGAAAAAGAGAATAACAAACAAAATTGGAAATAATTATGGAATCAGATTTCAAGAATAGTACTGAGGAGTTTGAACTTCAAAAAATGGCAAGCAAAAAAGTAGTGAAACTTAAAGCGTTCTATATGCATGTGTTTTTCTATATCATTGGAATACTTGTTTTTGTTTCAAAAGACTATTTAGGGGCTCCTTTAAACTTCTTTCCATTAAAACATATTAATTTGTTTGTAATGGGAATTTGGACAGTCTTCTTAGCTGTGTCCGCGATCGATTTATTCGCATCTTATAAAATATTCGGAGAAGAATGGGAAGAGCGAAAGGTAAAAAGCATCTTAGAGAAAAAAACAAAAACGCAAAAATGGGAGTAATCATGGAAGTAAATTATAATGAAGAGGATCGTTATTTCTCGGCTAAAAAGAAAGTCGAAAGTATCAAAGGGTTTTATGGTAATTTAACCGCTTATATTGGAGTGAATATAATTTTATTGATTATAAATTTATGGACATCACCGGAGTATTTATGGTTTTTTTGGCCATTGATGTGGTGGGGGTTAGGAGTTATTTTTCATGGGTTAAAGGTTTTTGATGTAATTCCGTTTTTAGGAAAAGAATGGGAGGAAAAGAAGATCAAAGAACTTATGGAGAAAGAAAAAAGGAATAATAAAGAAAAGTGGCAATAATTTTAAAGCATAGAAAATGAGACAATATAAAAGAGGTACACAAGAAGATTATTTTCAGAAATTTGGTTCTGATGAGAATTTTTCCATAGCGTACAGAAAAATGCGAAGAATAAAGGGGTTTTATTCGCACTTGAAAATATTTATTATTGTAAATGTGATCATAATAGTGGCTAATTTAAACAGGGATTTGTTTGGAAGAGGAGCAGATATTTATGATAGTGGACTGTTAGACTGGCGGACCTATTCAACGGCAATTTTCTGGGGTATTGGTTTGTTTTTTCATGGCTTTTCTGTTTTTGGAGAAGATTTGTTTTTCAGTCATGAATGGCAACAAAAGAAAATTCAAAAATATATGGATAAGGAAAGAGCCAGTTTTAAAAAATAGTAGTAATTTTAAGGTTATTTTTTTTTAAATTTTTTGCATTTTATTAAATGACCACATTAATTATCGAAGACGAAAAGCCGGCAGCAAGATTATTGCAACGCAAACTTGAAAAGCTAAATATTGTTGTAGAAACCATGTTGCATTCTGTTGAAGAGTCAATAGACTGGTTTTCGAACAATAGTCATCCGGATCTGATTTTCTTGGATATACAATTGTCTGATGGCTTATCATTCGAAATCTTTGAAAAAATAGATATTAAAAGTGCTATTATTTTTACTACTGCTTATGACGAGTATGCACTAAAAGCCTTTAAACTTAACAGTATCGATTACCTTTTAAAACCCATAGACGAAGAGGATCTTGATATTGCCGTTACCAAATTTAAAAGCCGTATACCTAAATTAGAATCGGAGAATGCGAATCTTCAGCTTGATTTCGAACAAATCAGAAAAATGCTGTCAAATCCCTTCGAAAAAGAATATAAAAAGCGCTTTACCGTTAAGATTGGTCAACAGCTCAAAATAATTGGTATTGACGAAATTGAATGTTTTTTTAGTGAAAATAAAGGAACATACCTTCATACTTTCGATAACAGAAACTATTTAATCGATTCGACTTTAGAGATTCTGGAACAAGAAGTAGACATGAAAGATTTCTTTCGTGTCAGCAGGAAATTTATTGTGTCACTAAAAGCAATAAAAGAAATACAAGTATACACCAACTCCCGTCTGAAAGTAATTTTACCTTCGTATAAGGAAGATGAGGTAGTGGTAAGTCGTGAAAAAGTTCAGGACTTTAAGAATTGGCTGAGCTAGGTTTCTGAGCTTCCAAAATCATGTAAAATTGAATTCCGAACAAGATAGAGGCCAATACTAAATGTATGGCCTGACTTCCTATTGGGAAATCAAAATAAGCCATAGCCATTCCGGTTAGAATTTCAATACCGATAAGAAACAATACCCAGTTCATTTTTGAAAATCCTAAGTTTAGTTTTCTGTTTTTGGTGAATAAGTACACATTTACAAGTAAAACGATAATAGAGAAGGAGCGATGTACGTAAAAAGTAACGGATGGATTTTGTAACCAAAGAATACTCTCGGTTAGACCATTTTTTATTTGCTGATCTACAAGTTGACGTACTTGTGTACCAATAGCTACTTGTATTAAAGTCAGTAAAAGGGACACTAATAGTATCGTTTTGAATGTGCTATTGTACGTTACCGTTGCTAATTTTGGTCTTGCTAATTGTATGATGTATAAAATGACAGCAACAATTACGAGAGCCATAACCATATGAACCGTAATTTTGATTGGGTTTAAGACCGAGTAGACTACTTTTGCTCCTAACCAGGCCTGAAAACCCATCATAAAAACAACCAGCCACGAAAGAAGGGGAATTGCTTTCTTTTCTCTCCAGAATTTAAACGAAGCAATAGCCATAAAAAAGCAAGCCATTCCTGCCAAAGCACCGCACAATCGATTGATATATTCAATCCAGGTGTGAAGCGGATTAAAAATAGCATAATCATGTTTGGTATATTTCTCCCAATGCGAAGTATCGAAATCAGTTTTGGTGGTAAAATTATCTTTAGCAACCAATAAAGTTTCGTCTTTAATGATTACTTGTCCTTTTTCAAAAGCACGGTTTGGTGCCCACGTCAGTTCTTTTAAATCTGTAGGTGGAATATAATATCCAAAACACTTCGGCCAGTCCGGGCATCCCATTCCGGAACCTGTCATACGCACTAATGCTCCTGCAACAATTACTAAATAAACTAAAACTAATGCTGTTTTTGCGATTGTGGGGAAGTGTTTTTTCATTTTTTTTTGAGTTGCAAAGGATCTAAGTTGTTGAGGTTCTGAGTTTGTAGTTTTTGACTGCGTCTTTTTTCAAAACAACAAAGGTTCGATTTACATTTTTTTAATAATCAATATTTAATATTCATTGAGCGTTACTGTCTTAGAATCTCAGAAACTTAGTTACTTAGACGCTTTAACCAAACCCATCTTCTCCGCTCTTTTAACAACAAAATCATAAGCAGCCTGATACTCATTTGGGATTTCGCCTTCCAGAATAGCTTCTTTTACCGCTTCTTTTAGAACTCCGATTTCACGGGATGGTTTTAAGTCGAATAACTCCATAATTTCTTCACCGGAAATTGGCGGCTGAAAATTACGTACATGATCGCGTTCTTCAACCTCAACAATTTTCTTGCGGACAATTTCGAAGTTTTTATGGTATTTTTTAAATTTTGACGGGTTTTTGGTGGTAATATCAGCCTCACACAGCGTCATCAGATTCTCTACATCTTCTCCCGCATCAAAAACCAAACGGCGTACTGCACTATCGGTTACAAGATCTTGTGCCAAAACAATTGGACGCGAACTCATAATAACCATTTTTTGTACAAATTTCATTTTGTGATTCAAAGGCATATGTAGGCGTTCGAATATTTTCTTGGCCATTTTTCCACCTAAAAACTCATGTCCGTGAAAAGTCCAGCCTTGTTTTTTATTGAAACGTTTTGTTGGAGCTTTTCCGATATCGTGCAATAAAGCAGACCAGCGTAACCAAACATCGTCGGTATTAGGACAAATATTATCTACCACTTCCAAGGTGTGGTAAAAATTGTTTTTATGCGTATGACCTTCAATTTCTTCCACTTGATTCAACGCAGTCAATTCCGGTAAAATGATATCTAAAAGCCCGGTTTTGTATAAAAGCAAAAATCCGATAGAGGGTTGGTCTGTCAAAAGAATTTTGTTTAATTCGTCGACAATTCTTTCTCCGGAAATGATATTAATTCTATCCGCATTTTTAGTAATAGCATGGAGTGAATTTTCTTCAATCTCAAAACCTAACTGAGTGGCGAAACGAATGGCGCGAAGCATTCGCAACGGATCATCAGAATAGGTGATACTAGGATCTAAAGGCGTTTTTATGATTTTATTTTCTAAATCTGCCAATCCGTCAAAAGGATCGGAAAGGTCACCAAAAGTTTTTTCGTTTAGTGATAATGCTAAAGCGTTTATCGTGAAATCACGGCGATTTTGATCGTCTTCCAATGTTCCGTTTTCAACAAGTGGATTTCTACTGTCAAAATTATAAGATTCTTTTCGGGCGCCAACAAATTCAATATCGGTGTCTTCAAAGCGCAACATAGCAGTTCCGTAAGTTTTGAAAACCTGTACTTTTGGATTTTTAGGAAGTAATTCAGATACTTTTAAGGCCAATTCGATACCGCTGCCAACAGCCACCACATCAATATCTTTTTTTGAACCACGGTTTAAAAGTAAATCCCGGACAAAGCCACCAATGACATAACTGTCCACATTTAGTTCCTGAGATGCTTGCGAAATGATTCCGAAGATTTTATGTTGTAAAGCTGTTTTATAGTTTGTTTGTATAGCCACGAATTCACGGATTTTAAATAGTACGTCATATTCTTGAAGAGAATCGAACGCCTGCAAATTTACAACATTGAAAATGCCTTTTATAATCTATCGCTCACTTTTTTATCGAAAGTCACCGTTTTCCGGGCAATTTTTATCGAAATATGAAATGTAGTCACGGATGGGGAAAAGTTTACCACAAATTACACGAATTTTCACGAATGTTTTTTGCCACTGATTGTAGAGATTCGAGCAGATTTATTTTAATCTTTTTAATCCTCTAATCTGTGGCATTTTTTTTCGTACAGAAACTAACAAACTTTAATTCGTGCAAATTCGTGTAATTCGTGGCAAAATAAATATAAGCTTGCTTATGATTATGCCGCTATCGAACAAATCAATCTTAATCGGTTATTTTTAGAAATGCAATTTGTATTTTTGAATCACTTAAAAATGCACAAATGAAAATTGTTATATCGCCTGCGAAGTCATTAAATTTCGAAAAAGAATTACCAACTACTCAATATACAGAACCGTCTTTTTTAAAAGAAGCACGCTTGGTTCATAAAGTTTTAAAACCTAAAAAGCCGGCAGACCTAGCTTCGTTAATGTCTATTTCGGAAAAATTAGCCGATTTGAATTGGCAGAGAAATCAAGTTTGGAAAACACCTTTTACGCCTGAAAACGCACGTCCGGCAGTGTATACTTTTGATGGTGACGTTTATACCGGTTTGGATGCGTATACTATTCCGTTAGAAAAGTTAGAAGTATTGCAAGACAAACTTAGAATTCTATCCGGACTTTATGGCGTCTTAAAACCTCTGGATTTAATGCAGGCCTATCGTTTAGAAATGGGAACAAAATTACCTATAGAGGATCATAAAAATTTACATGATTTTTGGAAAGGACCAGTCACAAAAGCATTGAATAAAGAGCTAAAAAAAGACGAGTTGTTTGTAAATCTGGCCAGTACCGAATACTTTTCTGCTGTTGATGTTAAAGCACTAAAAGTCCCTGTAATTACTCCGGATTTTAAAGATTATAAAGATGGCAAGCTAAAAATAATCAGCTTCTTTGCAAAAAAAGCAAGAGGAATGATGGTGCGTTATATCATTGATACTAATGCAGAAACAATCGACGATTTGAAAGGATTTAATTATGAAGGCTATCAGTTTGATGCGAATCTTTCAAAAGGGAATCATTTGGTTTTTACGAGATAAGTTTTTTTGAGTTGCTGAGGTTCTGAGTTTTTTTAGGGGCAAAGGGACAAAGGGACAAAGGTTTTCGAGGGGTGTTTTTGGTTCACATCTCACATCTTACATTTCACATTTAAGGTTTCTAATTTAGGTTGAATAGCCCCCAGCTTTAGCTGGCGGGGGATTCGTTAAGCCATTTTTAAAGGCTTTAGCCAAATTATTTAAGTGTGTAAACATTTAGTTTCATTATAGAAAATTATCAAAACTAAAAAAGGCCGGATTCAAATTTTGAATCCGGCCTTTTTTAGTTTTTGCTTTAAAATTAATGCATGGCGTCTGCCGGATTAATTTTGTTTTTTCCTTTTTTGATTAAAAGTATAATCGGAATACAGCAGAGGAACATAATTCCTAAATACATAAAAATATCAATGTATGCCATTACGGTACTTTGTTTCAAAATAGAGTATTCTATTCCCTGATAGGCTTTTTTAAGGGCTACATCTGCACTATATCCTTTAGACATAAAAGCCTGTTGCATGCCTGCAATGCGTTGCTGCACATCATGATTTGCAGGGTCTAAATGGTTGATCAGATTCACTCGGTGTTCCTGACTGAAACGGGTGATAAAAGTGGTAATGATGGCAATACCAAACGAACCTCCTAATTGACGCATCATTCCGGTAAAAGCAGCTCCCTCACCAATATGTTTCCCTTTTAATGTTGAAAGTGAAAGTGTGGTAATCGGTACAAAAAGTAATCCTAAACCAATTCCTCTTAAAATCAATGGCCAGTACATATGTTCTACACCGGTATCAGGTGTCATGCGGGTTTGCATCATAAAGGTAAATAGGAAGAAAACAAAAAATCCAATTCCTACCATATAACCTTGTGGCACCCCTTTCTGAATCATGTTTCCAACAAATGGCATCATGATCGCTGTTGTAATAGAACCCGGAATCAATAATAATCCGGCATCAGTTGCCGTCCATCCTAAAATCGCCTGGGTATAAATCGGGATAATTAATGTGGAACCGTACAAACCGAAACCTAGAATAAAACACATTACGGTTCCGATTCTTAGATTTCCATCTTTTAGTACGCTTAGATTTACAATCGGATATTTATACGTTAACTCTCTCCAGATAAATAGGATTAAACCAAAAACAGTAACAACACTTAATCCGGTAATTAACGGATCATTAAACCAATCGTCTTGCTGTCCGTGTTCTAAAACAAATTGTAAAGATCCGATAAACGTAGCCAAAAGGATGATTCCCCACCAGTCTACCTGATTCGCTTTTAATTTTTCTCCGTATTTTGGACTTCTAACAAAAGTTATTGCCAAAAGAGTAGCTATAATTCCCAAAGGAATATTGATATAAAAGATATAAGGCCAGGAATAATTATCTACTAAATACCCTCCTAAAGGCGGACCTAAAGTTGGGCCAACAATTACACCCATTCCATAAATAGCTTGTGCCATACCACGTTTTGCTACGGGATAACTTTCAGTAATAATAGTCTGAGCGGTTACCAGTAATGCTCCTCCGCCCATACCTTGTACGAACCTGAAGGCTACCAGTTCCCAGATATTAGTGGCATTTCCGCATAAAAAAGAACAAACCGTAAATAGGATGATAGAGGCCACAAAATAATTACGTCTTCCAAATTGTTGCGAAAGCCAGCTCGTCATCGGTATTACAATAACATTCGCAATGGCGTATGCTGTAATCACCCAGGCCACATCGGTCAAAGTAGCACCAAGGCTACCTCGCATGTCTGTTAGTGCTACGTTTACAATCGTGGTATCAACAATTTCAAGCAAGGCACAAAGTACTGCTGTAATCGTAATGATGACACGTCTGAAACCGTATTCTACTAAATCATCGTCTGCTTGTACTGCTGCCATTTTATTTCAAATGTACGTCTACATCAACATTCATCCCAGGACGCAATAATTTTACTTTTTCCGGATCGTTTGATTCGTCTAAACTTATTTTTACCGGTAGTCTCTGGATTGTTTTTACGAAGTTTCCGGTTGCATTATCAGGAGGTAGTAAAGAAAAACGAGATCCTGTTGCCGGTGAAAATGAAGTTACAGTTCCTTTAAATTCATAGTTAGGGTAAGCGTCTACTTTTAAAGATACTTTTTGTCCCACAACCATTTTGTTTAATTGCGTTTCTTTAAAGTTTGCTACAACCCAAGCCTCATTATTATTGATGATGTAGAATAAAGATTGTCCGGGTTGAACCAATTGCCCCGGTTGGATATCTACTTTAGAAACCTGACCGTCAATAGCGGCAGTTACAACAGTATATGTAAGATTTAATTTCGCTACATCCAACATTGTTTTTGCTCTTTTGATGTTGGCAGCAGCTACTTCTGTTTGTTTGTCGGAAGCTTTAGATTTAGATTCGATTACCGTTTTCTGAAAAGAACTTGCTCTTTGTTGTTGTTGTAAAACACGTACTTGATTTTCTGCTTCTTCTTTTGCAGTCAATGCCTGCTCGTATTGTTGCTTTGTGATCGTATGTGTTTTGTACAAATTGTTGTAACGGTTGTAATCGTTTGTCAGTTGTCTCAGTCTTATTTTTGCGCTTTCGATAGAACCACTTGCCGATTTCATGTTGGCATCAGAAACAGAGATGCTTGCATAAGCACTTCCGATATCAGCTTTTGCAGCTTCGTACTGGCCTTCAGCTCCTAAAACAGCGGCAGTAGCTTCGTCAATTTTTAATTGATAATCTCTTTTGTCAATCGTAAACAAAGTATCTCCTTTTTTTACAAAATCATTATCTTTTACATATACTTTGCTAACATAACCGGATACTCTTGGGATAATCGGGTTCATTTTTTTCTCAATCTGAGCATCATCCGTTTCCTCGTGAGCTAAAGAATGCATGTATTTTGTTATTCCGTAAATTCCGCCCACTAAGACCAAAACGGTTAGTATAATGATGAATTTAGTATTTGTTTTTTTCTTTTCCATGAGAGCTAGCGATTATATTTTAGAAAGATTGAATGATTGTGATAATTGTCCTGATACTGAAAGTAATTCGTAATATTTTTGAATAATGGTTGCTTTAGACAACGCAGTATTTATTTTGGCGCTTAGATGTTCAACATCAGCTTCAACTAAATCATTGGTATCAGATAAACCATTGTCGAATTTGTCTTTTACAAGTCTGTAGTTTTCTTCCGCCTGTTGTAAGGCCTCATCATAAACCACACTCTGGTTGATGGCCAGATCATAGTCTTCAACAGATTTCTGAACTTCAACTTTAATTCGATCTGTCATAATAGCCTCCGTATTTTTTACTTCTAAAGCTTTGCTTTCTGCTACTCTTACGGCTGCACTGTTTTTTAGAATTCCGGATAAATCATAAGACAAACCTACTCCAAAATTCATTGCATATTTTACCGTAATAAAGTCTTTAAGGTCAAAAGCAGTGTAACCCCCTAACAAAGCTAGTGTAGGGTAGTATCCTGATCTTGCAATCTTAATGTTTGCTTCACTGGCTTTTTGCTGAAAACGTATGGCCTCCAGATCTTTTCTGTTTTCAAGCGCCATAGCATCAGAAGTTGGTGCATTGCTTGTTTTTAAATTAAAGAAATCTGACTCGTTAATCTGAAGTTTTACTGTCGCATCTAATTTTAGTAAAGTCGTCAGATAAAAATTTATGTTATTCAGATTGTTATTTGCTTCATCAATTGATAATTGTGTTTTTGAAACTAACAATTGTGCTTTTAATAAATCATTTCTTGGAATGATTCCATTTTTCTCTAACTCTTTAAAATCAGTCACACGCTGTTTGGCCTGCTTTTGATTTTCGTTTAACAGATCCAATGTTTTTTGCGCTTTGTATAAGGCAGTGTAATAGGTGATGACACGTAAGGCTACATCTTCTTTAGTTTTGGCAGCAGTTGCGTTTTCTGCTTCGTAAAGATTATCGTAAGCGTCGATACTGTTTTGAATTTTAAACCCGGAGAATATCGGCAGACTTACAGTAGCCTGACCAAATAGTACCTGATTAGGTGCCGGCATTGGTTCTGCATTGGCTTCGTCATTATGCATGTCAATGGAAGCTTTTGTTAAACGCTGGTATTGCCCCGCAATTTTAATATCAGGATATTGATTGTTCTTGACGTTTTGTAACTCGTATTTTTTTGAGTTTACCTTAGTATTGGCAAGAGTAACTTCGTTACTTTTTTCCCAAGCCAATTTAACGGCCTCATCTAAGGTTAAACTTGTTTTTTCTTGTGCTTCTATTGATGAAATTCCGATGAAGAAAACACCAAAGAGCATTAATTGACTAATTTTCATAAACAAGTAGCGCTTTTATAGTTTGTTGAATGTGATTTGTAAGACTGGTTTTAATGTAGGTATCATACTTGGTTTCAGTATCTAATTGAAGTAAATCCTGAAAGAATGTTTTATTCATATGAAAGTGAAAAAAAGTCCCCAGTATAGTCGGAGTGATTAACGGAATGATAACATCTTTTCTAAAAACACCTTTTGCCTGTCCTTCTTTAATGATGCTTTCCACAAGTTTTAAATTTCCTTTTTTAAGTTCTGTAAAGGCTTGTAGGTTTTCTTCTTTCTTTCTTGATGCAAATTCAAAGTGTAAAACTCTGAAAATCCCTTTGTTACAATTGATTCTGTTGATGTAAATTTCGATTAATTTATTGACTTTATCAATAGGCTCGAGATTTTCATGCAGTAAATTTTCAATCTTTAATTTTAGATCAGAAGTTTTGTAGATAATTAAAGACTCTAAGAGGCGGTCTTTAGAACCAAAATAATAGGAAACCATAGCGATATTTATTTTGGCCGCTTTTGAGATGTCCCGTATAGATGTTCCCTCAAATCCTCGTTCAGAAAAAAGTTTTTCTGAAACCTCCAGAATCTGAATTTTTTTATCGTTTAATTCAATTTTAGACATGGTATATTTCTAATTGCCTACAAAATTAAACAAGCGTTTAATTTAAACAGTTGTTTAATTTTATTTTAACAAAATATTAACATAAAATGTAAGGCTATTTTTAAGAAAAATTATGATAAATAAAAATTGGTTTTAACGCTGCGTTTAAAACTCAGAGTTAAGATCAATAAAACAGAAATTTGTGGTAAATAATTTAGCCGCAAATTGCACGAATTTTCACGAATTATTTTTTTTAACTAAGAAAGAATCAGTTTAATTCTTTTAATCTGTGGCAAAAAAGAAGTAGCCACAGATTTTACAGATTTAAAGGATTTTTTTATTTTATCAATGGCTTACCGCTCAGTAATTTAGTTCAGATTAAAAAACAAAACAATTCGTGAAAATTAGTGCAATTGTTTCGCCTGTTCGCTATCGCTCGGGTTGTGACAAAATAAAAAAAACGGCATTTAAAATATAAACGCCGTTTTTGATATGTATAACAGAAAGAAATCTATCGAATTCCACCGATAAATTCTTCGATCTTCTCACTTCCGCTTTCCGCTAAATGTTTGATAAAGGCACTTCCAATAATGGCGCCTTTTGCAAATTTAGTTGCCTGGTTAAAAGTCTCTTTGTTTGAAATTCCGAAACCAACAATTTGTGGATTTTTTAACTCCATGGCTGCAATTCTTTCGAAGTAATTTTCCTGTATATTCCCAAATCCTGTCTGAGAACCGGTTACACTTGCAGAACTTACCATATAAATAAATCCGTCCGAAACACTATCGATAAAACGAATTCGCTCTTCTGAAGTTTGCGGTGTAATCAACAGTACATTGATTAAACCGTATTTTTCGAGGATAGCTTTGTATTGGTCTGCATAAACATCAACCGGAAGATCCGGAATAATTAAGCCGTCAATACCAATTTCAGCACATTTTTTGCAGAATTCCTCAACTCCATATTGCAACATCGGATTGAAGTAGCCCATAATAATCAACGGAATTTTTACGCTTTCGCGAATGTTTTTCAACTGTTCAAAAAGAAGTTGAGTAGTCATTCCGTTATTTAAAGCTTGGGTAGAGCTCTCCTGAATAGTTGGTCCATCAGCCAAAGGATCGCTGAATGGCAGGCCAATTTCAATTAAATCAACACCATTTTTTTCAAGATCCTGTATAATCTGTACCGTGTCGTTTAAGTTGGGATAGCCGGCCGAAAAGTAAATAGAAAGAATCTTTTTATCTTCTTGTAGTTTTTGAGTTATTCTGTTCATTTTAATGTCTTTTTATTTTAGCCTAACCTGTTTTCAAAACCGGTTAAGTATGGTTGTTTTATTTAATCAACGATAATTTCACTTGTCCAATTATCATTTTTATTTTCCAGTACCAAAAGGCCTGAGTCTGAATCGTTCATTTGCGCAACGAGTTCTCCTTTGTTGTTCCAAAATGCACTTTTTCCTGCAGAGGGTGATCCCCAGGATTCACCACTAAAATTGGACATCAGAACATGCATCTGATGTTTTTGAGCATAATTTTGTAAATTCCTGTACGCATTTGGAATCCCGTTTGGAGAAAAAAAGATACTGGCAATATAAATCGAAGTTTCTTTTTTACTTGCATTCTCAGGATGCAGTGGATTGTCAATATCGGCACAGATGGCAAATGCTATTTTTTGATTTTCAAGGCTAACCGTCGGGTTGTAATCGAATGAAGGCTGGAAGAATTCATCTTCGCCTTCATGCAGAAATTGCTTGGTATAAATAGAAACCGAATGATCCGGAAAAATAACAAACTCTCCAATAAACAATTCTGTTTCGGTTTGAATCGGAGCGCCGGCGACAATTATGATATTGTATGCAGCAGCTAATTCTTTTAAAGTATCGATTCTGGGATCGTCTTTTGTAAAAGCTAATTCCGCAGCATTTTCTCTTTCATAACCGGTAATTGACAGTTCGGGAAATGCGATTAAATGAACTCCTTTTTGTCCCGCGATTTTAATCAAACGATAATGATCTTCTAAATTAAAATCAATATCGCCACGTTTTGGTTTTGTTTGAGCTGCTGCTAAGATCATTTGGGTGTTAATTATACTTAATTACTAGTTTTCGCTTGTGTTGTCGGTTTTTCAATAAATTCTTAGAAAGTCGTAATGCTTAACTTTCAATATAAATCCACGCAATAGTTCCGGACTTCAATGTTATTCGAACCCTTCTATACGAATTGGATTCAAATTGGTCAGCTTTGGTTAAATCTTCGTTAGAAATGGTATAAACAATGCCTTTAATGGAGTCAGAAGGGTTTTCGCTTGGTACCGCTACAAAATAGTCCGCCATTCCAAATTCTTCTTCTATTTTTAGGTCTTTTAGTTTATAGGCGGAAAGTTGATCTGCTTTTCCGTTCAATAATTTATTAAAAATTTGCATTTGAATTTCTTTTGAGCGTAGGGTTCCGTAAGAGAATAGCTGTTCCATAATTATTATTTTTCTCGTTATTTGTTTGTTTTTAAGGATCATGTCAATAAAAAGTCCGACCCTTGCGAACATGCAAATTACGATTTTTATTACAATTTAAAGTACTCGATGTAATTGTCTAAATCTTTATCACCACGACCTGAAAGACTGATTACAACAACATCAGTTGGCTTGAATTTTTTCTGATCTAAAACCGCAAAGGCATGGGCACTTTCAATTGCCGGAATTATCCCTTCCAGTTTAGTAAGTTCCAGACCGGCATTCATCGCTTCATCATCGGTTACGGAGAAGAATTCGCCACGGCCCGTTTGCGCCAAATGAGCGTGCATAGGACCAACTCCCGGATAATCAAGACCTGCAGAAATCGAATAAGGTTCCGTAATCTGACCATCAGGAGTTTGCATTAGTAAGGTTTTGCAACCGTGAATAATACCTACTTTCCCTAATTTACTGGTGGCGGCACTGTGACCGCTGTCAACTCCTTTTCCGGCAGCTTCAACGGCGATAATGCCTACTTCCGGTTCGTGTAAAAAGTGATAATACGTTCCTGCGGCATTACTTCCGCCACCGATACAGGCAACAACATAATCCGGGTTTTCACGACCTTCTTTTTCTTTTAACTGCCATTTTATTTCTTCAGAAATAATACTTTGAAAACGGGTTACCATATCCGGGTAAGGGTGTGGCCCAATAGCAGATCCAATGATATAGTGGGTGTCAACCGGATTGTTGATCCAATCGCGGATGGCTTCGTTTGTAGCATCCTTTAACGTTTTTGAACCCGAAAGTGCCGGACGGACTTCTGCCCCCAGCATTTTCATACGGGCAACGTTTGGTGCCTGACGGGCAATGTCAATTTCACCCATGTATACGATACATTCAATTCCCATTAAAGCACAAACGGTTGCTGTTGCTACACCATGCTGACCTGCACCGGTTTCTGCAATAATTCGTTTTTTACCCAAACGTTTGGCGACTAATATCTGTCCAATCGTATTGTTGACTTTATGGGCTCCTGTATGATTTAAATCCTCTCTTTTTAAATAAACTTTGGTATTGTATTTTTCAGATATACGCTTGGCAAAATACAAAGGGCTTGGACGTCCGACATAATCTTTTAATAATTGATCGAACTCTGCTTTAAAATCAGGTTCTGCTATGATTTTTAAGTATTGCTGGCGTAATTCTTCTACATTTGGATACAGCATTTCGGGAATGTAAGCCCCTCCAAATTCGCCGTAATATCCTTTTTCGTTGACATTATAATTCATTGTATAGTTGTTTTGGGTTTATAGTTGCAGGTTTTAATTTTTTCTGAAACTTTTTTAATAGACTTGTGTTTTTTAATCCCGGTTCAAGTTCAAATTTGCTGTTTACGTCAATAGCGTAAATCGGAATTTTGAGGTCTTTAATCATCGGTATTTCGTCAATTCCGATGCCTCCGCTTAAGAAGAGTGGCTTTTCGGATTTGTAATTTTCCAGTATTGTCCAGTCGAAAGTAGTTCCGTTTCCACCAGGTAGTTTTCCTTTTGTATCGAATAGAAAATAATCACAGACCTCTTCGTATGGTTTTAAAAGGTCGAAATCAAAACTCTCATCAACAGAGAATACTTTAATGATTTCTGTAGTAAGATCAATTCGGGCATCGATTTTAGCTTTTAATTCCTGACAAAATGCAACGGATTCTTTTCCGTGTAATTGAACAGTTTGTAAATGATATTTGTCGATTTTAGAGATAATGTTTTCAACGGTTTCATCTACAAAAACGCCTGTTTTTTTAATTGTTTTAATCAGTTCGGGAATCGTTCCGTCAAAATAACGAGCAGATTTTTCCCAGAAAATAAATCCCATATAATCGGGTAGGAGCGCTCCTACTTCGAGAATATTATCGAGATATTTCATGCCACAGATCTTGAGTTTCATTTTTTCTTTTTTTTTTAACCGCAAAGTGCGCTAGGTTTTTTATATTGTTAATCTTTATAAACGCGGGGTTCGCAAAGCTTTATGTGCTTTTTTTTTGCCACTAATTTCCCTAATTTACGCAAATTCAATTCGTGCTAATTCGTGAAATTAGTGGCTAAATTTTTAGATATTACATTTTCACAATTGGCTGATAAATTCTGTCGCGGCTTTACCGGCATTATCGGTTTTCATGAAATTTTCTCCAATTAAGAAGCCTTTATATCCGTATGGTTTTAATTCAGATATGGCTTCTACAGACGAAATGCCGCTTTCTGAAACTTTTACGAAATCATCCGGAATTTGCGAGGCCAATTGTTTGCTGAAATCCAGACTTACTTCAAAAGTTTTAAGATTTCTGTTATTCACGCCAATCATGTCAAGTGTTGGCATAATCGATTTTTCCAGTTCTTCCTGATTGTGAACTTCGAGTAAAACTTCTAAGCCCAGTTTTTTAGCAAATTCTGAAAGTGATTTGATTTCTTCACGGGTCAAAACGGCTGCAATCAGTAAAATCAAATCGGCACCAAATGCTTTGGCTTCCAAAATTTGATACTCATCTACAATAAATTCTTTTCGCAAAAGCGGCAGGTTTACAGAAGCTCTCGCCAGAAGTAAATCGTCAAGCGAACCTCCAAAATATTTTCCGTCAGTTAAAACAGAGATTCCACAGGCACCTGCGTTTTCATACCCTTTCACTACTTCTTCTACCGTAAAATTATGATTGATTACTAATTTTGAAGGAGAGCGGCGTTTGTGTTCTGCGATTATTCCCGTCGAACTTTGTTTTAACTTTTGACTTAAAGAAATCGTTTGTCTTTCAAAAAAAACTGAACTTTCCAGTTGCGAAACCGGGATGATTGTTTTTTTAAGAACTACTTCTCTTTGTTTGTCGAATATTATTTTATCGAGTATATTCATTGGTTGTTTGTTTCAGGTTTCAGGTTTCAAGTTGTTGGAATTTGGAATTTGAAACTTGATTTTTTTTACTTACTTAATTCTTGTAATTTTTTTAGCGCTTTTAATCCTTTTCCGGAGAATAAACTTTCTTTTGCCAGTGTAAAACCTTCTTTTGCAGAACATTTTGTTACGGTTGCAATGGCCATTGCGGCGTTTGCACAAACCACATTATTCTGAGCCTCACTTCCTTTTCCGGAAATGATATTGGTAAACATATCAGCAGATTCTTCTATTGTTCTTCCGCCTTCAATTTCTCTTTGTGATAAAAGACGAACTTTAAAATCTTCCGGTTTTAACATACCTTCCATATCGCTGGTAATGATTTTTGTCGGGCCTGTTAATGAAATTTCATCATAACCGTCAAGCGAATGTAAAATCGTAAAATTCACATCGGTATTTTGGTAGAGATAAGCGTACATTCGGGCTAATTCCAAATTGAAAACACCAACCAATTGATTTTTAGGAAACGATGGGTTTACCATTGGACCTAACATATTGAAGAAGGTTTTTACCGCTAGTTCTTTTCGGATTGGGCCAACATTTTTCATTGCAGGGTGAAACAAAGGGGCGTGTAAAACACAAATTCCGGCCTGATCCATACATTTTTCCAGAAAACCGGGATCGCTGCTAAATTTGATACCCATTTTTTCCATCACGTTGCTTGACCCGGAAATAGAAGATACACCATAATTTCCGTGTTTGGCTACTTTTATCCCTGCTCCAGCGGCAACAAAGGAAGCCAAGGTCGAGATATTGAAAGTATCTTTTCCGTCACCACCGGTTCCACATAGGTCGATGGCATTATAGGCAGATAAGTCTACCCGTATACACAATTCTAACAAGGCTTCACGAAAACCCGAAAGTTCTTCAATAGTAATGCTTCTCATCATAAACACAGTCAAAAAAGCTGAAATCTGACTCGGATTATAAGCACCGCTTGAGATATTAATCAATACGTCTTTGGCTTCCTCTTTAGAAAGTACTTCGTGATTGATTAATTTGTTTAATATATTTTTCATTTTTTTTCTTTAAAGATTCTAAGGTTCTGAGATGTTAAGTTTTGTTTCAAGTTTCAGGTTTCAAGTTTGGCATTTCACATTTGACATTTCATTGAAACTGCAAACTGATAACTACCCCTTTATCCAATTCTCCAAAATCCTCTTTCCGTTTGGGGTTAATACACTTTCCGGGTGAAACTGAACGCCTCTTACATCAAAAGTTTTGTGTCTTAGTGACATAATTTGGCCGTTTTCGTCAATTGAAGTGGCTTCTAAAACTTCCGGCAGATTAGCATCAACAACCCACGAATGGTAACGCCCAACTTCAAATTCACTGCCTAAACCTTCAAACAAAACTTCATCAGAAACGACTGTTTTAACATTTGTAGCAACACCATGATATACTTTGTCAAGGTTAGAAAGTGTTCCTCCAAAAACTTCTCCAATTGCTTGCTGTCCCAAACAAACACCTAAAATGCTTTTGGTCGGGCCGTATTTTTGAATCACTGCTTTTAATAATCCTGCCTCATCCGGAATTCCGGGCCCCGGAGAGAGTAAAATTTTATTGAAAGAACTGATCTCATCGATATCAAATTCGTCGTTTCTGTATACGGTAACTTCGCAATTTAAATCTTCTAAATAGTGTACCAGGTTGTAAGTGAAACTATCGTAATTGTCTATAACTAGTATTTTTTTCATGATGTTATTATTTTTTGTTTCAGGTTTTCTTTGTTTCAGGTTTCAAGTTGTTGGAACATTAAACTTGAAACCCGGAACCTGAAACTATTTGTTTTCTATTTTTCTCGAACGTATTTCTCTACAATAACACGATCGACTCCTAATTTTTCTATTTTTTCGATTCCTTTTTGAATCAGGGTATCGTTTTTAACTTTTACTACGAACTCAAACTTATTGTTTTCCCATTGGCGGTTATTGAAATATTCCAGATGTTCGGTGTACACGCTATCCTTTAAAGTATATTTTCCGCCTCCTCCAAAAAATACGGCATTTGTTGAATCTTTTCCATTCTGTAAATCATGATTAAAAAAAGCAAAGTGGGAATCATTTATAATTTTAATCATTTTTGTTTTTGAATTGAAAGTAGAAAAAGTAGAATCTTTCTCTGTCGTTTCTGCTGATATTAAACGCCAGGTTCCTTCAACAAGGTTTTGTTTTTTTTCTGAATTACAAGCTGAAATTGTGATTAATACTACTAAAAGGGACAATGTTTTTTTCATTTTTATTTATGGTTTTATGGTTTAGTTTTTTTTTGTTTCAAGTTTCAAGTTTCAGGTTTTGAGATTATTGCTAAATTTTCTCCGCCATTTCTAAGGCTTTGTTCAGCGCTTTAAGTTTATTATACACTTCCTGCATTTCGCTTTCTTCGTCTGAACTGGCAACAATTCCGGCTCCGGCCTGACAGTGCAATTGGTGGTTTTTACTAAGGAAAGTTCGAATCATGATGGCATGATTAAAATTGCCTTCAAAATCCATGAAGCCAATGGCGCCGCCATAGAAATTACGATTGGTTTTTTCGTAATTTTCAATCAATTGTATCGCTCTGTGTTTTGGTGCTCCGCTTAAAGTTCCGGCCGGAAAAGTATCTGCAACAACCTGCATAGTGGTGGCTTTATCATGTAAATGTCCTGTAACTTTTGAAACTAAGTGAATGACATGCGAGAAGAATTGAACTTCTCTGTATTTTTCAACATTGACATCGTGGCCATTTCTGCTTAAATCATTTCTGGCTAAGTCAACCAACATTACGTGTTCGCTGTTTTCTTTTTTGTCTTCTGAAAGTTCTTTGGCTAAGAGGGCATCGCGTTCATCATTTCCGGTTCTTTTGAATGTTCCGGCAATAGGGTGAATTTCTGCTTTTCGGTTTTTTACGATAATTTGTGCTTCCGGTGAAGAGCCAAATATTTTGAAATCTCCGTAATCAAAAAAGAATAAATACGGAGAAGGGTTTATGCTTCGCAAAGCTCTGTAAACATTAAATTCGTCTCCTTTGAAACCTTGTGTAAAACGACGTGATAAAACCAATTGAAATACATCTCCACGGAAACAGTGTTTTTTGGCTAAAGCCACATTGTGTTTGAATTCTTCATCTGTTAAATTCGAAAATCCTTCTCCTTCTTTGGTGAATTTATAAGAAGCGATATTTCTGGATTGCAGTAATTGTTCTATTTCTGAAATGTTGTTTTTGTCGTTTACACTGTGGCAAAAGATATAAGCTTCATTTTTGAAATGGTTGATCGCAATAATGTTCTGATAAACGGCGTAGAATAAATCCGGAATTGATGTTGTATTGTCTTTTTTGGCAATTGAAACTTTATCAAAATAACGAACCGCATCATAAGATATGTAGCCGAACAAGCCATTATTGATGAATTTAAAATCATTTTTTTCTGATTTAAACTGTCTTGAAAAATCCTGAATTATTTCAGGGATATTGGTCGAGTTATCAATTGCAATGGTTTCCGATGTTCCGTCAGGAAATGTTTTTGAAATGACTTCGTTTTCAATTTTGATTGTCGCTATAGGATTGCAGCAAACGTACGAGAAACTGTTGTCACTTCCGTGATAATCGCTACTTTCAAGTAATAGACTGTTTGGGAATTTATCTCTGATTTTAAAATAAATACTTACCGGCGTGATGGTATCTGCCAGGATTTGTTTGTAGTGTGTGTTGAGTATAAAAGGTTTCAAAGTATATAGTTTTTAATGTTTAATTAGTTCGGTTTTTATCAAAAAAAAAGGCTTGTCGTGATGACAAGCCTTTTATATTTATAGTTTTTAAAGTACCATAGGAAGCTTCGTTCACGACGTTTGACGTAAATTCTTCCACCACCAAGTATTGTTTAAAATTGTTCTCATTTCTTTTTTTGTTGCGACAAAGATATAAATGTAATTTGAATTAGAGCACATAAAATTTCAAAAAAAACTTTTCTAAATTTAGAAATTTGTTAAATTTTAAAATGGTAAGTAGTTTTTAAGTGCTTAATTTCCAATTGCAATCGTGTTGTTTACGTTGGCTCTAAAGTCAGGATTTCCTTTGATATTGGGCATTGTAAACAGCTCGTTGTTTTTTAATTTTGAATATCCGATCGCAAATTCAGGTTGATTGTACCAAGTTTGAAGTGATCCATTAGCACTATTGGATTCGCTTGTAATTCCGCCATTGCAATTGTTCGCAATTATATTTTTAAAGGTGATTTTGGCTAAATTAGCATTGATGTCTCCGATATTTTGGTCTAGTAATACAAAAGGGGAAAAGCCTGAAACGATACTGTTGGTTAAGTTGAAAAATGCATTTTCTTTTACATAAACAGATTCTCTTACCAAGCCCTGATTGTTCTCTTCCAGATTCACCAATGTTATGTTGCTGGCATTGATGCGAGTCAGTTTTTTGCTCATATCCGTATTTTGGATTTTATCGTAAGAGTCTATTTCAAAACATCTTGATCCGGAAACATCTGAAGAAAACGGATGACGAATGGCGATACTATTGCTAATGTTGATTTGCGCGCCTTGTGTAAAATCAAAATCATCATCGGTGGTGCGGTAAGAAATAAGATTGTTCAGGTTTAAATCTCCACCATAACATTCAAAAGAATCGTCATTTGAATAACTGATCTGAATACTATTTAAAACCGTTTTTCTTCCTACTCCGGCCAGAGAAAGTCCGTTAAGTTCTTTTAAGGCACTCAATTTTCTTCCGGCATACTCAATTCGTACGTATTTTAAAATTCCCGAATTATCTTCGGCATCCTGACCTCCGTAATGGTTCAGAAGAGGTTCTAAGTCAAAAGGCAAGGTATGTACACCTCCAAGTGTGTTTATGGGTGCTTTTCCTAAAATAATGATACCACCCCAGTCACCCGGACGTCTTTCTGTTTTTTCTTTATTCGAAGTAAAAACAATCGGATCCGTTTCTAAACCTTCGGCCAAAATTTTAGAACCATTTGTGATGACCAGTGTGCCACAGGTTTTATCATCCCCGCGAATTATAGTTCCCGGTTCTATGGTTAAAGTAGCGTTATTGGTTACGTAAACGACACCAACTAATTGATAGGTATTGCGTTTTAAAAGTTTTGTGTCTTTGTTTATTGTTCCGGCAATGATATTGGTTGCTTCACTATATTCGTTTGCAAAAGGTTTAAAATTAGTCCAATTGTTCATCCAGTTTGAAGTACCAATAATTCCTTTTTGCTGTTGTTGAGCGTGTAAAATAAAAGAGCTGATGAGGGTGATAATAACAAGGCATGCTTTTGTTTTCATAACTATTTGATTTCTAGTTTTTGATTTTTTTAATTTGCTCAAAAGTAGAAGACCAATGTTAATCAACGTCCTGTGCGGTATTACGAAAGTGTTACATTACCATTAAGAACGTTATTTTTTTGGAAATAGAATAAAAAAAAGAAGCCCCAATAGTATAAAACTATTGAGGCCATCCAAATTTCTGAATTAGTATGTCTGAAATATTAGAATTTTAAAGCTACAGTCAATTCGAAATCGTCATTGATCGTTTTGTCTCCTAAGTTTTCGAAGAAGTTACCAGAGTTGTATTTAATATCGTATTTAGTTCTGTCTACTTTAAATGCAGTAGTTGCAGTATTTCCGTTTACAGTAATATCAAAAGTTACCGGTTTAGTAATTCCTTTGATTGTTAAGTCTGCCGTTACAGTATACACATTAGTTGCTTTAGCTGCTACCGTTTTGAAAACTAATTTTGCAGTTGGGAATTTTGCAGTTCCAAAGAAATCGTCCGCTTTTAAGTGACCGTTTAATTTTCCTTGGTATTCTCCTGTAATATCAGTTGCAGTTAAGGAATTCATATCAACAGTAAAGCTACCACCAACTAGTTTTTTTCCTTTTAAAACGACAGCACCTTCTTTAAAGTTTACTGTACCTGAGTGCTCTCCGGTTACTTTTTTACCTACCCATTTGATAGAAGACGCTTTTACGTCGATTTTCTTAGTTTGTGCGTTTACTGAAACGCTAGCTACTGCTACGAATAATGCTATTGCAATTGTTTTTAAATTTTTCATTTGTTAAAATGGATTTTTGATTGTTATTAAATAATTATAGTGTGATAAATAATTCTTCGTTTGATTTTCTAACTTTTTTGTAATGTTGTGTACTGTCTTCATCGTGTCGGTACCCCACAGTTGCAACTACTGACGCATTTAAACCTAATTTGTCAAATCCTAAGATTTCATTAAATGCAGCGGCGTTATAACCTTCCATTGGAGTAGCGTCAATTCTCAATTCGGCAGCTACGTTTAGTAAGTTTCCTAAGGCAATATAAGTTTGTTTGGCAGTCCAGTTGTGTTTTGCTTCTTCAGACAATCTGGAAATTGCCCCTTTCATCATATCGCTAAATCCTGCTAATGACTCACTAGGCACGCCTCTTGTTTCGCTGATGGTGTTAATATATTGGTCTACAGATTCTGCTCCTGCGTTAACATCATTTGCAAAAACAAACAGGTGAGAAGCATCTGTAATTTGTGTTTGCCCGAAAGCAGCTGCTTTTAGTTGCTCTCTTAATTCCGGATTGTCAACGATAACTACTTTGTAAGGTTGTAAACCGTAAGAAGAGGCGCTAAGTCTAACAGCTTCTTTTATAGTATTTAAATCTGTTTCTGCTATTTTTTTGGTTGCATCAAATTGTTTTGTTGCATATCTCCAATTTTGATTTTCTAAAAATGTACTCATACTGTTAATTGTTTTGATTGCGGTATTTTTCTAAAAATTGATTTAATAATTCTAATTCATCTGGTTCCAGATTCTCAGCAAACGCTCGCTCGTGGTTGTCTACTTTCGGATCTAATTCTTTTAAGATATCTAATCCCTTTTGGGTAATTAAAACTTCTATTTTTCTTCTGTTGTTCGGGCAAACATTTCTCGTTACCAGTTCTTTTAGCAACAATTTGTCTACCAGACGGGTGGTGTTACTGGTTTTGGCCAGCATACGCTCCTGGATCACACACATATTTGCAGGATTTCCTTTTTGTCCTCTTAATATGCGTAACACGTTATATTGTTCTCCTGACAGATCATATGGTTTTAATATTTCATTAAAATGATCCAGAATCACATTTTGCGTGTACATAATATTCAGAATAACTTTTTTCGCATTATCCATCTTAACTGTACTTTTAATAACCTCTTCAATTGTCATAGTCGTAAGTGTATAATTTGTATATACAAATGTATATCTTTTAATAGTTGTATATACAAGTGTAGTGTTAATTTTTTGTTAATTTTATTAACGGCTGGTTTTGAGAGAGATTTTAGTCTTTTAAAACCGAAATAAAAGTAAACTATTTTTACTTTTTAAAGTATTGCTTTTGAGTGATTTAACTATTTTTTAAACTAAGAAAAAGGTCTGGGTGAAAAAAAAATCACCCGACAAGTTTTTAAAACCTGCCGGGTGAATTTGTAAGTATAAAGTAAAAAAATTAATGAGGAAGCTTGTCTTTTAGCAAGCCATAAACCCATGTTCCGGCTATTGCACTGACTAAAGTAACGACAATTACCGTAACTCCGGTACCAATTTGTGCAAAAAGAGGGCCGGGACAAGCACCGGTTATAGCCCATCCAAATCCGAATAGGAGGCCACCATAAATTTGTCCTTTGCTGAATGTTTTGGGTTGAATTTCGATTTTTTCTCCTTGAATGGTTTTAATATCGAATTTTTTAATCAACCATACTGATATAATGCCTACCACAACGGCACTTCCGATTACGCCGTACATAAAGAAGGACTGTAATTGAAACATTTCCTGAATACGATACCAGCTGATGATTTCTGCTTTTACGAATACAATTCCGAAAAAGATTCCGACAACAAGGTATTTTAGATTGGAGAACGCGGAGTCTTTTAATTGACTTCCGTTGATTCCTTCTGTATCTGTATTTTTATTTTCTAAATTTGAGTTAGCCATTTTTAAAATATTAAAGTGAAAGAATATAAGGAAGAATCAAATTGGCCATAGCAAAACCACCAATCATAAAACAGATAGTAGCAACTAAAGACGGCCATTGTAAATTTGAAATTCCCATAATGGCATGACCACTTGTGCATCCTCCCGCATAACGCGTTCCGAAGCCTACTAAAAATCCACCCACTACAATCATAATGAATCCGCGTAGTGTAAATAAACTTTCCCATGAGAAAAGTTGCGCAGGCAATAAACCGGAATGATCGGTAATGCTATAAGTGGCTAATTGCTCCGAAAGTTTAGCATTGATTTCAATTGCATTTGGGTTTGACAAAAATGCCGTTGCAATGATACCTCCTAAAAATATTCCGAAAACGAAGAACAGATTCCAGCTTTCTTTTTTCCAGTCGTATTTAAAAAAGGAAATATTGGCAGGAATACACATGGCACAGATATGTCGCAATGACGAACTAATCCCAAATGATTTATTTCCTATGATTAACAAAATCGGTACAGTTAATCCAATAAGCGGACCTGAAACATACCAAGGCCAAGGTTCTTTTATTATTTCTAGTAGATTCATATTTTTTATTTAAAGGTTCAGAGTTACTAAGATTCTGAGTTGGTAAGTTTTTGCTTTGTGTGAGTTTAAAGTTTTTTTAGATTCTAAGTAATAAAGGTTCAAAACTTAGAACCTTAGTGACTCAGAATCTTAGCCACTTTTCATAAGTTCAAAGGCTCAGAACTTTGTGCCTCTGCACCTTTGAACCTTTGTACCTATTAATTCATTTACAAAACTTTACTTTGGCAGACAAAATCTGATTTTGGGATTTCTGTTTTAGAGATAGCTCCAAAACCGCCTTCAACTTCTGAGAAGTTTCTAAAACCGCGTGCTTGTAAAATCGAAGCCGCGATCATACTGCGATATCCTCCTGCACAATGCAGATAAAAATGTTCATTCGGGTTGATGTCTTTTACCCAGTCATTGATATAAGCAAGCGGTTTGCTGTATGCTTCTTCAATATGTTCAGCAGCGTATTCTGTTTCTTTACGGATGTCAATTACTTTATCTTCTGCCATTTTAAATTCGCTTGCAAATTGTGCAGCAGTAATTCGGTTTACAGTATCCACTTCGAAACCTGCTTTCTGCCAGGCTTCAAAACCGCCTTCCAGATGACCTATAATAGTATCAAAACCAACACGACTTAAACGGGTTACGGTCTCTTCTTCCAGTCCTTTTTCGGTAACCAATATAATAGGCTGCTTTACATTGGCAATTAAAGTACCAACCCAGGGAGCAAAATCGCCATTGATTCCGATATTAATAGATTGTGGAATAAACCCTTTGCTAAAATCGGCAGCACTTCTGGTGTCGAGGATCAAAGCTCCGGTTTCTTCGGTAACGGCTTCAAATTCTTTTGCGTTTACGGCTTTCATTCCGTTATTTAAAACAGACTCAAAGCTTTCGTAACCGTTTTTATTCATTGCAACATTCATACTAAAATAAGCAGGTGGAGGCAATAGTCCATCGGTTACCTCAGCAATAAATTCTGTTTCCGTCATATTAGCACGCAAAGCATAATTGGTTGCTTTTTGATTTCCAATAGTAGAAACAGTTTCTTTACTCATGTTTTTTCCGCAAGCACTTCCGGCACCATGCGCAGGATAAACAATAACATCATCTGCGAGCGTCATGATTTTATCTCTTAGCGAATGAAATAAAATCCCCGCCAATTGATCCTGAGTCATTCCGGCTGCTTTTTGCGCCAAATCCGGACGCCCGACATCTCCGATAAATAACGTATCTCCGGAGAAAATAGCGTGGTCTTTTCCGTTTTCGTCAATCAGCAAATAAGTGGTGCTTTCCATGGTGTGACCCGGAGTATGCAACACTTTTATTGTAATACTTCCGATTTTAAATTCTTGTCCGTCTTTTGCTGAAATACAATCAAATTCGCAGGCAGCATCTGGCCCGTAAACAATAGGAGCTTGTGTTTCTTTGCTTAAGTCGACGTGACCGGAAACGAAATCGGCATGAAAATGAGTTTCAAAAATATATTTCAGCTTTACGCCGTCACGTTCCAAACGATCTAAATAAGGTTGAATTTCTCTAAGCGGATCAATAATGGCCGCCTCGCCATTTGAAGTGATATAGTAAGCACCTTGTGCTAGGCATCCGGTGTAAATTTGTTCTATTTTCATGATAAACAATCTAAAATAATGTGTGACAAAGGTAACTTTGTTTTTTTGGAAAATAAGTGACTAATGTTACAGAAATTTGTTTTTTGTGAAAATACGAAAGAAAATAAACGGGTTAAAGCATTAAAATCAGACGAATGTAATTTGATTAGCGATCGGGCATTTTGTAAATCTTATGGACGGCGAAAATTATTCAGGGACTTATAGATAATTTTTGTGTGATTTAAATTAATGTCAATCTCAATAGAGTTAGGAGCAATCTAACAACTATATTTTGATTGCTATATTGAAAAATTAACAGTAATTTTATTTTTATGTAAGAAAAAAGTTATAATATTGTATTATCTAAGGGTAAAGCGTAAGGCCAGTGTGTTGATTTTTAAGTGATCTTGTTTACATTGTCCCCGCTTAATTAGAAGTACTCATCAACCTCAAACAAGAACTTATGAAAACAGACGCAATTATTATTCAACATGACAATAGTGGATATTTCTTTGGGTATCTATCTGATATACCGGTAATTTGTGCGCAATCGAACTCTGAGGAAGGTGTTCTTATTTCTTTAAAAAAGTGTGCAAAATTGTATTTTGACTTTATGGCTAAAAATGACATTGAAATAAGTAATAAAGAAATTATCTCTCTATAAATGAATTTTACTCAATTAACAGAATATTTTGAAGAGGAATATGGTTGCAGTATCACAAATATAGGCGATGATTTTCATTTAGTTAGAAATTGTATACATGGTACTCGTTGTATCATACAAGATTTAGAATTTTATGACACACCAACATTATGTCACTATTTTTTAGAACTACAAGTGGATGTGCCCAAACATTTAGAAGATTTTTACCATGTTTACATGAGTTTTAGAGCCAATATAAAAGAACCAAAAAATAGATAAAGAAGTTCGATTAATATTAGCTCTGTAACGAAACAAATACCAGAATTATATCTAATAACTAAAAACAGGTTAGCCTCTATTCAGAGGCTTTTTATTTGCGTTCCATAAAGTCAAAGCACAGCACTAAAATAAACTTACATCACTTATATGGTTTAAAAAAAATAAGAGCCTTTTCAAAGTACTGAAAAGTTTACGAAATATCAAGTAAGAAACTTTTTTTTAAGGTCCTGATTTTGGACTTTAATAGGTAAATTTGTGGGACTTCATAATAAAAATACCACTCATGGAAGAAATGCTTTTTTATGACCGAATGCAATTCGCCTTCACAATTACCTTTCACTATCTTTTTCCGCAACTTACAATGGGTCTTTCACTGATCATTGTGTACTTCAAATGGAAATATTTAAAAACTCAAAACGAACAATATAATCACGCCACGCATTTTTGGATGAGAATCTTCGCTCTAAATTTTGCGATGGGTGTGGTGACCGGAATCCCGATGGAGTTTCAATTTGGAACAAACTGGGCTAAATTCTCCGAATTGACTGGTGGTATCATCGGTCAGACTCTGGCAATGGAGGGCATGTTTTCTTTTTTCTTAGAATCCTCTTTTTTAGGTCTGTTTTTATTTGGAGAAAAACTTCTCGGACATAAATGGCATTTTGTCACCGGATTATTGATTTGCATTGGTTCATGGGCCAGTGGTTATTTAATCATCGCAACACATTCGTGGATGCAGAACCCGGTGGGGTATGAGATTTTGGAGAATGGAAAGTTTGTATTAACAAATTTTAAAGCGCTGTTTTTAAATCCGTGGCTTTGGCCGTCCTATTTACACAATCAGGCAGCCTCTCTAGTAACGAGTTCTTTTGTTGTGGCAGGAATAGGTTCTTTCTATATTTTAAGCAAAAAGAATATTGTTTTTGGGAAACTGTTTCTTAAAACCGGAGTTATTTTCGGATTAATTGCAAGTATGATTGTTGCTGTTCCCACAGGAGATTTACTGGCAAAAAATGTAGTGAAATACCAACCGGTAACATTTGCGGCTATGGAAGGAATTTTCCACACCGAGAAAAAAGGCTCCGAGATTGTTTTAATTGGGCAACCCGATGTAAAAGATAAAAAACTGGATAATAAGATCGCAGTTCCAAACATTCTGAGTTTCCTTACTTATGGAAATTGGGATCAGGAAATTAAAGGTCTGGATCAATTTGAAGAAGATCTGCATCCCACTAATATCTCAGGATTGTACTATGCCTATCATATTATGGTTGGACTCGGAACTTTGTTTATAGGTTTAATGGCTTGTGCTCTTTTTCAACTTATTCGCGGGAAACTATTTGAAACAAAATGGATTTTATGGTCCTTGCTTTTTATGATGCCGTTTCCCTATATTGCCAATACAACAGGCTGGTATACTGCCGAGTTAGGAAGACAACCGTGGCTGGTTTATAATTTATTGCGAACAGCCGAAGGAGCTTCACCAACCGTTTCTTCCGGAAATACTTTGTTTACATTATTAGGTTTTATCGGATTGTACCTTTTACTCGGAATGTTGTTTTTATTATTGATTGGGAAAATTATCAACAAAGGCCCTCACAAGGAGGCTTTAACTGAAAATATATAAATATGGAATTTTTTTGGTACGTAGTTTTAATGGGAATTTTGGCCGTTTATATTGTTTTAGACGGTTACGATTTTGGAGCGGGAATCATTCATTTGTTTTTTGCAAAAACAGAAAAAGATAAAAAAGCAATTACCAACGCTATTGGTCCGTTTTGGGATGCGAATGAGGTTTGGATTATTGCAGCCGGAGGGGTTTTGTTTTTTGCTTTCCCAACTTTATACGCTTCTTCTTTTAGCGGATTTTATCTGCCTTTAATCATGATTTTGTGGTTGTTGATTTTTCGTGCTATTGGTTTAGAAATGCGCGGACAAATCCACCATCCGATGTGGGAGACTATTTGGGATAAAGCTTTTGGGATTGCCAGTTTGCTTTTGGCTTTGTTTTTTGGGATTGCTTTGGGGAATATCGTTCGTGGTGTTAATTTAGGAATGGTAACCAATGGCGTTTCTACTCAGGAAGCTCATTATTTCTTTTTGCCTTTATGGAATCCAACTTTTAGTCCGCAGGCCAATGAATTGGGAATTATCGATTGGTTTACCTTGTTTCTCGGAATTGTAAGTGTGGTCGCGCTAACCATTCACGGTGCCAACTGGATTATTTACAAAACCAATTCATCCTTAAATATAAAACTCAAAAATGTCGTTTTTAAACTCAATATTGTCTTACTGATTTTGGTTTTTATCTCCTTACAAATCTGGCATTTTATCGAGCCGAAACCGTTCCATAACTTTATTGAGAATCCGATTCTTTGGTTTTTCCCTCTAATGACTTTTGTTGGAATAGTAGGTTTGTTTAAAGTACGCTCTTTTAAAAAAGACGGACACGGTTTTATATTTTCAACCTTGTTTTTGGTCGGAGGATTTGCTTCAACAGCAGTTTCTATTTTTCCTAATGTTTTGCCTTCTACTAATAAAGTCAATCCGTCATTAACGATTTACAACGCTGCAGCCGGCGAATACGGTTTGTCTGTGGGAATGAGTTGGTTTTTTGTGGCTTTGGCGTTGGTGGTTGTTTATTTTATTATTCAGTATCGTGTTTTTAGCGGTAAAATGGATGATATTGGGTATGGGGAGCATTAAAGCAAGAGTATTCAATAGATTCCAGCTTTAGCTGGAGGATTAATTTTAGGTTGTTATTAAGGGCTTTAGTCAAAACGCTTGTTTTGGCTAAAGCCTTTTTAGTGTGTATTTGTAAATCTCCAGCTAAAGCTTGAGGCAATTAAAAAGGGTTAGCTATTATAATGAAATCAACAAATGGAGCAAAAAAATGAATAAGCTTCAGCTTCAGCTGGAGAGGATTAATTTTAGGTTGTTATTAAGGGCTTTAGTGAAAATACTTGTTTTGGCTAAAGCCTTTTTAGTGTGTATTTGTAAATCTCCAGCTAAAGCTGAAGGCAATTAAAAGGGGTTATATTATAATGAAATCAACAAATGGAACAAAAAAATGAATAGCCTCCAGCTTCAGTTGGAGGATTAATTTTAGATTGTTAAACAAGGGCTTTAGCCAAAAGGGTAGGCTTGGCTAAAGTTTTTTTAATGTGTATTTGTAAATCTCCAACTAAATTTGGTAGCAATTAATAAAAAGAAGAAGTTGTTGAAATTAGGATAAAACTTATAAATAGAATAAAAATTTCAATAGCCTTCAGCTTTAGCTGGAGGAGCAATAGAGTGCTCATAATTAGAGGCTTTAGCCAAAATTTCGATTTTCAGTTAAACCTCTTTGGATGTTTTTTTGAACCTCTAATTACAACAAGAGATAGTTAAAAAAGAATATAAAACTTCAGGCCTTAAAATAAAACTTCCTTAGTAATAATATAAAATCCCATTACGAGAACAAACCACCCAAAAATAGGTTTCAGTTTGGCACCATCAATTTTTTTAGAAAGCTGACTTCCAATGATCATTCCGATAAGTGCCATGGCGGATACGCTTAGTAAAAAGGTGTAGTCTATCGGTGTTCCGATGTACAAATCGCCTCCAAATCCTATGCAGGAATTAATTGTGATAATTAATAGGGAAGTTCCAACGGCTTGTTTCATGGGTAGATTGGCGAAAAAAAGTAAGGCCGGAATAATCAAAAAGCCGCCACCGGCACCCAGAAATCCGGTTACAATTCCCACTAGAAAACCAATTAAGCTTAGTTGAGGGTAGTTGGTTTCGGCACCTTTTATTTCAGGTTTGTTTTTGTTGATCATCGAGACCGCCGCTGTAATCATCAATACGGAAAAGATAATCATGATCAGAAAATCTTTTGAAACGGTATAAGAAGCTACTGAAAATAAGGTTTGAGCAATTTGAGGAAAAATAACCTCCCGGATGATCAAGATCGAAATCACTGACGGAATGGCAAAATACAAAGCAGATTTTAGTTTTAGATTCCCCATTTTATAATGACTGTAACTTCCAAATAAAGCGGTTAACCCCACTATAAATAAAGAATACGAAGTGGCTTGTTCGGGATTTACTCTAAACAAATACACCAAAATCGGAATAGTAAGAATAGATCCGCCGCCGCCAATTAAGCCAAGTGAGATTCCTATGATAATCGAAGCAAAGTAACCGAAATATTCCATTTATTGTATTTTTAAGCAAAGGTGCTTTGTTTGGTAGAAATCTACAGTAACATTTATCACATAAGACCTTTTTAAACACGAATTTCACGAATTTGCACGAATTGTTTTTTCTTTTGCCACTAATTGCACGAATTTACACGAATAGTTTTTCTTGCCACAGATTAAAAGGATTCGCACAGATTTTAATTTTTTTAATCTTCTAATCCGTCGTTGTTTTTTAGCCGCGAATTACACGAATAGTTTTTCTTGCCACAGATTAAAAGGATTCGCATAGATTTTTAGTTTTTTAATCTTCTAATCCGTCGTTGTTTTTTAGCCACGAATTACACGAATAGTTTTTCTTGCCACAGATTAAAAAGATTCGCACAGATTTTTAATCTTTTTAATCTTCTAATCTGTGACAAACATTTTTTACCACTATGAATTAGCGCAATTTTTTTAGAGATAGAAAAACTAAGAAAAAATTAGTGCAAATTAGTGTAATTCGTGTTTTTCTAATCTCATTTCAAAATCTCAATCTGATTTCGGTTTAATTTAACGAGACCACGTTGTTCCATTTTTTTGAGTAATCTGGAGACAACCTCTCTGGAGGTATTCAATTCTGTTGCGATTTCCTGATGGGATAATTTGACTTCAGTGCAACCACAGGCATCGGAATGTCTTTTTAGATAAAATTCGAGACGTTCATCCATAGAACGAAAGGCGATATTATCTACAACCTCGAGAACCTCTTCAAAACGACTCCTGTAGGTATCTATTACAAATTCGTACCAGGATCTGTGTTCCATCATCCATTTGTCCATCATTTGCAAGGGGATCATCATTACCGAAACATCTTCTACAACTTTGGCCATGATCTGGCTTTTTTCGCTTTTGGCGGTACAAATCATTGAGATGGCACAGGCTTGTCCGGGTTGTAGGTAGTACATTAAAAATTCTCCTCCGTCTTCACCCTCGCGATAAATTTTGATTTTCCCTTTGGTGATCAAAACCGTGTTTTTAATGTATTGTCCGGTTCGCATTAAGATGGTTCCAGCTTCGAAATCCTGTGAACTTGCATTTTCTTCAATAGTAGCGATAAGTTCATCGGAGAAATTAGGGAAGATATTTTTTAACGGATTTTGCATGTTTGTTTTTTTTAATACTCACGGAATCATCATTTATAAGCTGATGAGAGTTATTTCATTTTTTATAAAAAGAAGAACCAGGTTTATAATGTATGAGTTACTTTTTTCTCTTTCAAACGAATGATTTTAGGGGTTTGAATTTTATTTTTATTGTCAAAAAGAACTTAAAATGTATAATTTTTTACAAAGATAGCAGATTGAAATGGTATTAGTTGTCAGAAAATTGTTTTTAAGACCTATTTTATGCAAATGAAAAAATCCTATTTTCTATCGATTTTATAGACTGAATTTTTAAAAATAGTGAGTATTTTTGTGAAATACTGATTATAATCCTTTCTCTAAAACGTTTTCTGAGAATAATAATCGAAATCGCATTTGGCACGTTTTTAATTAATAGAAACGTCGTAATTTTACAAAAACACATTTATTATGAATTTATCACAAGAAGATTGGGTTGCTCAACTGGCTGCTGACGAGAATGCAGTTATACTTGACGTAAGAACTGAAGACGAATTTAATGACGGCTACATCGAGAATGCCGTAAATATTGACATTAATAAAGGACAAGGTTTTATTTACGAAATCGAAGAATTAGATAAAAGTAAAAATTACTATGTGTATTGCCGTTCCGGAGCCAGAAGTGCTAAGGCATGCCAGATCATGAATGAATTAGGGATAGCAAATGCCTATAATTTACTTGGTGGTATCCTGGACTGGGAAGGTGATACAGTACAATAATAAAGAAAAAGAGGCCAAAAAGCCTCTTTTTTTCTTTTAAAATGCGATTAATAACCAAATTACAAATAACCAAGATTATGAGTTTAATACCCGAAGAATTTCAGATTAAAACCCTTATCAATCAAGATACCTATCTTGTAAATGGTGAATTGAAACAATGGACCGGACAAACCACACCTGTTTTTTCGACTATTTCATCTACAGAAAAATATACGCCGACATTATTGGGCTCTATTCCTTTTATGGGAGAAAAAGAGGCGCATGAAGTAGTAGATGCTGCGACGGCAGCTTATGATATGGGACAAGGTTTGTGGCCAACGATGAAAGTTGCCGATCGTATAAAGTGCATGGAAAGTTTCGTGACACAAATGAAGGCTACACGAGAAGAAGTGGTGAAATTTTTAATGTGGGAAATTGGAAAATCATTAGGAGATTCCCAAAAAGAATTTGACAGGACTGTAGAATATATTTACGACACAATTGACAGTTATAAAGAACTTAACGGAAGAAGTTCTCATTTCTCTAAAGTACAAGGCGTAAACGCTATGATTCGTCGTGGCCCATTAGGAGTTGTTTTGTGCCTTGGACCTTATAATTATCCGTTAAATGAAACATTCTCGTTGTTGATTCCGGCCTTGATTATGGGGAATGCTGTAATTTTTAAACCGGCTAAACATGGTGTTCTGTGTATTTCGCCATTGCTGGAAGCATTTAGAAGCAGTTTCCCGAAAGGGGTAATCAATATTGTTTATGGCAGAGGGCGCGAAGTGGCTTCTCCGATAATGAAATCAGGAAAAGTTGATGTGTTAGCCTTAATCGGGAACAGTAAATCTGCCATTGCTCTACAGGATCAGCACCCTAATAAAAACAGACTGCGTTTGATTTTAGGTCTCGAAGCCAAAAATCCTGCAATTATTTTGCCGGATGCCGATTTAGATTTGGCTATCCAGGAATGTATAACAGGAAGTTTGTCTTTTAACGGTCAGCGTTGTACGGCTTTGAAAGTATTATACGTACACGAATCGATTAGAGAAGAATTTAACAGACGTTTTTCCGAAAAAGTAGATGCTTTAGTATTCGGGAATCCATGGGACAAAGGAGTTTCATTAACACCGCTTCCGGAAACGGAGAAGCCGTCCTATATTCAGGAATTAATTGATGATGCAAAAAGTAAAGGAGCAGAGATACTGAATGAAAAAGGGGGAAAACATGCTGACAATTATATTTTTCCGGCGGTTTTATTCCCTGTAAACAAACAGATGCGTGTTTATCATGAAGAACAATTTGGTCCGGTAGTTCCGGTAATTTCTTTTAAAGATATCAAAGAACCATTAAAAGATATGGCCGAATCTAATTACGGACAACAGGTGAGTTTATTCGGAAAAGATATTAAAACTTTAGCACCGCTTATTGATGCTTTGGTCAATTTAGTTTGCAGAGTAAACTTAAACAGTTCTTGTCAAAGAGGCCCGGATGCCTTTCCTTTTACTGGGCGTAAAGATTCTGCCGTGGGTACTTTAAGTATTCCGGACGCCTTGCGTTCTTTCTCCATTCGTACATTTGTTGCTTCAAAAGATATTGATTATAACAATAAAATTTTGCAGGAATTGCTTAACAGCAAAGAATCGAATTTTATTAATACCGATTATATTTTGTAGAGCAAAGGTTATATATTAATTTTTGATTACCGTCTTTTTCTTTTTTGAAAAGGGCGGTTTTTTTTGAGTGAAAAGTGAAAAGTGAAAAGTGAAATGTAAAAGGGAAAAAAAATTATTAAGGAATAACTTAAGTAAACTACTAAAAGTATAATTTTACTTTGTAGTGTAACATTTGTGTAGAATCTTCCACTAATTTTGATATCATAATTAATCAATCAACTAACAACTAAATCACTTATGAAAAAAAATGTACTCCAATTATTGCTTTTTGGGTTTCTGTTTCTGTCGCAAAACGGCTTTTCGCAAAAGCTTTATATGCCCAGAAATGTTCAAGAAGCTTACGAAAACGGAACCCGTTCTATGGATGGAAAACCGGGAAAAAAATATTGGCAAAATCACGGTAAGTATACTATGGAACTTACAGTTAATGCAGAAACTAAGGTAGTCAGTGGTACTGAAACTATCATTTACGAAAACAATAGTAATGATACCTTAAGAAATTTACCAATTCGATTTGTGAATAATCTTCATAAACCCACTTCACCGCGTGGAGGAGATGTAAGTGATGATTTTTTGAGTGCAGGATTAACCATCACGTCTCTTAAAATTGAAGGAGAAGTTTATAATGAGAATGGAAGAAACTGGGGAACGGTTGGAAATGTAAAAATGAAAAAGCCAATGCTTCCTCATAGCAAAATAACAATCAATATCGATTGGAATTACCCTTTATCTAAGGAAAGTGGAAGAGAAGGACAAATAGATAATACTACTTTCTTTGTAGCGTACAGTTACCCAAGAGTTACGGTTTTTGATGATTATAACGGATGGGACAGATTGCCTCATACAGATCGTCAGGAATTTTATAATGATTTTAATGATTATACGTATTCTGTTAAAGCACCAAAAAACTATGTGGTATATGGGACAGGGGATTTATTAAATCCGGATGAGGTTTTGCAACCTGAATTTTCAGCTCGTCTGAAAAAATCATATGTAACAGATGAAGTGCTTCATATTGCTAACGAGCAGGAAATGAAAAGTGGTGTCGTAACCAAACAAAATGATTGGAATATCTGGAAATTTGAAGCCAAAAATATTACAGACGTTTGTTTCGGATTGAGCGACCATTATTTATGGGATGCAAGTAGTGTAGTGGTAGACAAAAAAACAAACCGTCGTGCCAGTGTTCAGGCGGCTTATGATATAAAAGGGACTGATTTTGTAGTGTCTGTAAAAAACAACCAATATGCGTTAGATTGGTTTTCGAACAATTGGCCGGGAATTCCATATCCTTTTTCTAAAATGACTGCTTTTCAGGGATTCGCCGATATGGAATATCCAATGATGTGTAATGATTCACAAATGAATGACCCTGTTTTTGCTCAATTAGTTCAGGACCATGAGGTAGCACATACGTATTTCCCTTTTTATATGGGAATCAATGAAACACGATATGCTTTTATGGATGAGGGTTGGGCTACTACTTTTGAATATTTAATCGGTATTTCACAGCATGGTAAAGAAGCTGCAGATAAGTCTTATAAAGAATTTAGAGTAAAACAATACATAAGTGATCCGTCAACAGAAGAAGATCAGCCTATTATTTCTATGTCTTCACAGCTTTCAGGCGCCGGATATGGAAATAACTCCTACGGGAAGGCCTCACTGTCTTATATTGCGCTAAAAGATTTGCTTGGAGATGCATTATTCAAAAAATCATTACATGCCTATATGGACAATTGGAATGGAAAACACCCGATTCCGTGGGATTATTTTAATTCGATAAATAGTGCTTCCGGAAAGAATTTAAATTGGTTTTTTAATAATTGGTTTTTCACTAATAATTATATTGATCTTTCTGTTAAAAGCGTTAATGGTCAAACTATTTTGATAGAAAATACAGGTGGCTTTGCTATTCCATTTGATGTGAATATTGTTTATGCAGACGATACAAAAGAAACATTACATCAAACACCGGCTATTTGGGAGAAGAATCAAAAAGTGGCTAGCGTTGCTTCAAAAAATAAAAAACAAATCAAACAAGTAACAATTGACGGAGGTATTTTTATGGATGCCACTCCAAACAATAATACTTGGAAAAGCTAGAAAAAACAGAATTTTAATTTCGGACTGCCCCAAAAAGGATCTAACTTTTTGGGGCAGTTTTTTTTGTATACAAGTTGTTGGTAAAATATTGTTTTTTGTTTTTAAGGAGTGTTGTTTAGTGGCTTTTTTTGGGATGTATTCCCTAGAGTAAAAAAACTTATCCTGTTAGTTTTAAGTCTTTTTTGGATCAGTTTATGTACTGACAGTAAATATTTTTGGCATCGCAATAGAAACGAAGCGCTCTAATTTGTGTTTCTGTAAAATTTGCAAATGAAATTAATTTTGCTAAAAATGAATATGAAAAGGTATCTCGTTTTCCTCGTTTTATTACTGTCGTCTGAAATTTTCTCTCAAGGCGCTTCAAAAGTGTCATTTCAGAAAAACAGATATGATTTGGCTATTTCTTATTATAAAAAAGAGGAGTTAGATAAAGCATTGGATCTTTTCTCTGTTGCCTGTAAAATACATCGGGAGAATGAAGTCGGGAAAGAAGCAATGAAAAAGATAACGGCCTTAAAAAAGAGATTAAGGAAAGATTTTTTTTCTAAAACACTTGGTAACTGGCGTTTGGATGGTAATAAGCCAACTTGGGCAGTTAGAACTGAAGAAGATGAAAATAAAACAGTTACTGAAGTAATTGAAATAAGCGAAACAAAGGTTTTGTTTTATGAAGAAGATAAAAAGACAAAATTGAAGAAGTGGGTAAAAACGGAAGATTTGGTTTTTTATAACGAAGAAGAGGCAGATTCTTTATTTTCGGCAATTGTTTGGTCAAACGGGAGTGCCTGGATTTGTTCTTTAAATGAATCGGGAAATATATTACACCTGATTAATATTGCCAAAAAAGATATAAACGGAGTCGAAAAAATTAGTACTAATAACGCCGAACGATTTTATACTAAAGTTTTAGAACTATAGAAATAATAGTTTATTGCCATTCTCATTGGATGCAATTTGTAGAAATTAGAATTAACATATAGAAACATAGATTTCATTTATAAAAAGGAACGAGGAAAAGAAACTCATTTCTGTCACATACACAAACGATGAGGTCTTCGGCTTCGCTCAGACTGACAATTGAAATTTTAAACAAGTGAAACGTCTTTTCTCGTTTTCGATACTATGTTTCTATGTGTTAAAAATAATTACAAGAGTTATTATCGTCTTTTTAGTTAGTTGTAAAAAGAGACAATATTTACTTATTTTAGGTTTTGGGGTTGCTTACAGGAACTTATAACCTAATGAAATATTTGAAATTCCGGTTTTTAATTTTCTGTTAGAAGCATCCAGATCTGTTAAACCGGCAAGATATCGGTAGTCTAAAGTAAACTTCCATAAATCAACTCCGACACCACCGAGAACGCTGCTGTTATTACGTTCCAAAGCAACATAATTCAAGTTGTTGTTGGCATCTATGCTGGAGTAATTTTTCCAATTATAACCCACAAAAAGTCTAACGTTCCCTAGTTTTCCTAAAGGTACAATTTTAAATCCGGCGATTAGGGTAGCGTCAGTTCCCGCCAGTTCATATTCGGTTTCACCAATTCCGGTTTGAGAGACACTAAATCTTGACTTAGAATATCCAAATTCGGCCTGACCGTAAAAAAGCAATAGATTTACTCTTGCAAATCCGGCTACTTCGATACCCATTCCGGAACTTTTCGAACTAAAATCATCCGTGACGGCGGAAGTGATATTAGAAGAAAATTGAGGGCCAAATGTTACTAATTGTGCAAAACCGTTTACACTAATACATAATAACGATGCTAAAATGAAGTTTTTCATAGTTGAATCTATTCGATTTATATGGGATAAAATTAAATATTATTAACCAGAATGGGTTGTTAAATCGGAATTATTTTGGTGTTATAATAGCGGTAGATAGTGGTAAGGAGTACTTGTTATTATGGAAAGAATGTTAAAAAATACTGTAAATTTGAAAGTATGGAATACAAGCAAATAGCATATGGAAATTAGAGAAATTAAAGCATCACAAACCTGGCAGATTCGGCATGAGGTAATGTGGCCAAACGAACCTTTTGAATTTGTACAACTGGCAGAAGATGATTTAGGTTTGCATTTTGGAGTTTTTACAGAAGAAAAGTTAGTTTCGATTGTTTCCTGCTTTATTTCTAATGGTGAAATGCAGTTTAGAAAATTAGCCACTTTAGAAGAATATCAAGGAAAAGGAATTGCTTCAGAGTTGTTACGTTACATCCTGAAATTGGCAAAAGAAAAGGAACTTACAAAAGTATGGTGTAATGCTCGTAGCCATAAAAAAGCATTCTACGAAAAATTTGGAATGAAAGATACCCATAAAAACTTTAATAAAGCAGGGCAAAATTTTACAATTATGGAAGTTTTATTGTAATGATTTGGCAAAAAAGTAAGCTGTTTTTTTACGACTTAAATTGTTGATTAGTAGTTTGTTTCTGTTTTTTTTATGTTGGTTTTGCAAAACCTTATTTGTAGAAAAAATAAATTATAAAATGAAAACGTTTTCGTTTGTCTGGACTTGTTAAGACTTTCTTATTTTATTTTTTTTATTCCGATCTTTTATTACATTCGCACTCGAATGAGAAAGTTAGTAGTATTTTTAGTATTCATGAATTTCCTTCTGCTGGGCGGAGGGCAATATCTTAATGCCGGAACTCATCTGAATTCTCATCACAATCTTGAAAAAAGACACCGCGTAAAATTCACCAATCAGGAGCAAGGCAGTTCAATAATTGAAGATGCAGATGTTGATCTTGATGAAGAATGTCTTGGAAATGATACGCTTAAAGATGGACTTACAAATAAAATTTTTGCAACAAATCATAGCTTAGTAGCTAATTTGTATCTGGCATTCTCTCGTCAGATTGTTGTAAATTCTTATAGTCGTTTTGAAATTTTAGGGCCATCTTGTGGCCAGCCAAATCCTATTTATATTACTCAGAGAGTTTTAAGAATTTGATTCGACTTATACATCGGTTGCCAAAGCGTGATCCTGCATAAGTGCGAATTGTATTTTTGAGATACTTTTTCATTCTACCTTTTCACGTTTTATTCTGGCGACTGATTTTATTTTCAGACCTGGGAATTTCCTATTTCCGGCATTTATTCGCTTAATTTCCATTTATTATACTCATGAAAAGAATTGTCGTGTTAACAGGCTTAGCTGCCTTGTTGTGCCTTACCAGTTGTACATCAAAAAAAGAAGAAAAAGAAGAGGTTGAAAAATTTACAGTTACAAATCCTGTAAAAATTGATACTTCATTTACCAAACAGTATGTTTCGCAAATCAAATCGGTTCGAAACATCGAAATCCGCGCTCAGGAAAAAGGTTTTCTACAGAATATTTATGTAGATGAAGGTCAGTTTGTAAAAGCAGGCCAATTATTGTTCAAAATCATGCCTAAGATGTATGAAGCGGAATTACTTAAAGCTCAGGCCGAGCAAAAATCTGCTGAAATAGAATTACAAAATACCAAAACATTAGCAGATAAAAATATTGTTTCCAAAAACGAACAAGCGGTTGCCATGTCTAAACTTCAGGCAGCAAAAGCAGAAGTTGCCCTTGCAAAATTGCATTTATCCTTTACAGAGATCAGAGCTCCATTTGACGGAACCATTGACAGAATTCCGTTAAAATTGGGAAGCCTTATCGACGAAAGGGAGTTGTTGACAAGCCTTTCAGACAACAGTCAGATGTTTGCTTATTTCAACGTTTCAGAACCGGAATATCTTCAATATCAAACCGATGTTAAAGACCGTGCAGATGCTAAAGTTGGTTTGGTTTTGGCTAATGGAGAAACGTTTAAATACAAAGGAAACGTTGAAGTAATCGAAAGTGAATTTAACAATGAAACCGGAAATATTGCTTTTAGAGCGAGATTTCCTAACACCGGAAAACTATTGAGAAATGGGGAAACCGGGCAAATTCAAATGCTTGTACCTCTTAAAAATGCTATTGTAATTCCGCAAAAAGCAACTTATGAAATTCAGGATAAAAAATATGTTTTTGTAATTGATAAAAGCAATAAAGTAAGTTCAAAAGAAATCACAATTACAGGTGAGATTCCTGATTTGTATGTGGTTAGCAACGGACTGGCAGAAAATGATAAAATCTTACTTGAAGGTGTTCAGAAAGTAAAAGAAAATGACAAGATTCAGTATGAGTACCAATCTCCTAAAGCGGTCATGAATCATTTACGTGTTAAAGCAGAATAGGTCTAATTGGTTTAATCATTAAAAAAATACAAAAATGTTTAATAAATTTATTCAAAGACCTGTATTGTCGATCGTAATATCGCTGATCATTGTCTTTTTAGGGGTACTGTCTGTACTGAATTTACCAATTACCCAGTTCCCTTCAATCTCTCCTCCAATGGTAAATGTTACGGCAGATTACCCGGGATCTAACGGAGAGTTGATGATCAAATCGGTTGTTATTCCTTTAGAAAGAGCCTTAAATGGTGTTCCGGGAATGAAATATATGACTTCTGATGCCGGTAACGATGGTGAGGCAAGTATACAGGTTGTATTCAATTTAGGGACTGACCCAAATCAGGCCGCTATTAATGTTCAAAACCGTGTGGCTTCGGTTACAAATAAATTACCTCCATTGGTAGTAAGAGAGGGAGTGAAAATTACGCGTGAAGTTCCGAGTATGTTGATGTATGTGAATCTTTATAGTACGGATAAAAATACCGACATGAAGTTTTTATACAACTATGCCGATATCAATGTACTGTCTGAATTGAAAAGGGTAAACGGTGTTGGTTCAGGAGATATCTTGGGAACTCGTGAATATGCCATGCGTATCTGGTTGAAACCTGATCGAATGCTGGCCTACAAAATTTCTGCCGATGAGGTGATGGAAGCCTTATCCAGCCAAAGTTTGGAAGCTTCACCAGGTAAAACAGGAGAAAGTTCCGGTAAACGCTCTCAAGCATTTGAATATGTGTTAAAGTATTCCGGACGTTTTACAAATAAAGAGCAATATGAGAATATTGTAGTAAGATCGAATAGCAATGGGGAATTGTTGCGTTTGAAAGATATTGCTAAAGTGGAGTTTGGAAGTTCAATGTATGATATTTATTCTAATTTGAATGGTCGTCCTTCTGCAGCAATTGTATTGAAACAATCTTTCGGAAGTAATGCCAATCAGGTTATTGAAGACGTAAAAGCCAAACTGGAAAAAATTAAACAGAAATTTCCAAAAGGAATGGAATATGAAATTTCATATGACGTTTCTAAATTCCTCGATGCCTCTATCGAAAAAGTAATCCACACCTTAATTGAAGCTTTTATTCTGGTAGGATTAGTGGTGTTTCTTTTCTTAGGAGACTGGCGTTCTACGGTTATTCCGGCAATTGCGGTACCGGTTTCGTTGGTTGGAACTTTTGTTTTCATGCAGTTTTTTGATATTTCGTTGAACTTGATTACGCTATTTGCTCTGGTATTGGCAATTGGAGTCGTTGTCGATGATGCGATTGTGGTTATTGAGGCCGTTCACGCCAAGATGGAAGAAGAGCATCTCTCTGCCTATAAAGCAACTAAAAAAGCGATGCATGAGATTGCCGGAGCTATTATTGCGATTACGTTCCTGATGGCTGCGGTATTTATACCTGTTGCCTTTATGTCCGGTCCGGTTGGGGTATTTTACAGACAGTTTTCGATAACAATGGCAACCGCTATTATCCTTTCGGGTATTGTGGCCTTAACTTTGACACCTGCACTTTGTGCGATGATGTTGAAAAACAACCACGGTCAGCCTAAAAAGAAAACTCCTGTAAATCTTTTTATTGATGGTTTTAACAATAAGTTTAACCTTGCGCAGGGAAAATATCAAAATGTATTAGCCAAAATCGTAGACAGAAGAATCGTTACCGTAGTGGTACTTGTTGGTTTTTGTGCCGGAACATGGTTAGTTAGCAGTACCGTTCCTTCCGGATTTATTCCGAATGAGGATCAGGGAATGTTTTACGCTATTATTCAAACGCCTCCGGGATCTTCATTAGAAAGAACCAATAATATTGCAGAGAAATTGCAAAAGATCGCCGAAACGGTAGAAGGTGTAAAATCAGTTTCGTCATTGGCAGGTTATGAAATTTTAACGGAAGGTACAGGGTCTAATGCCGGAACGTGTCTGATCAACTTAAAAGACTGGAACGATCGTAAACATTCTGTACAGGAGATTATGATAGAGCTGGAGGAAAAATCAAAAGATATTCCGGGAGCTAATATCGAGTTTTTCCAACCGCCGGCAGTACCGGGATATGGAGCAGCGGGAGGATTTGAACTTCGCTTACTGGACAAAACAGGTACCAGTGATTTCAAAAAATTAGAAGAAGTTAATAAGGAGTTTGTAGAAGAATTAAATAAAAGAGAAGAACTCTCTAATGTATTTAGTTTCTTTAGTGCCAGTTTTCCTCAGTATATGATGAAAGTTGACAATGATTTGGCACAGCAAAAAGGAGTTTCTATCGAGAACGCAATGAATACGCTGTCAACTCTTGTGGGAAGTAATTATGAAATCAGTTTTATTAAATACGGGATTAATTATAAAGTAATCGTTCAGGCGGCACCGGAATATCGTGCACAACCGGATGATATTTTAAAACTGTATGTAAAAAACAATCGCGATGAAATGGTGCCTTTCTCTGCCTTTATGAAATTAGAAAAAGTATACGGTCTCTCAGAAATTACCAGACACAATATGTATACTTCTACAGAGATTAGTGGTGGAGCAGCTCCGGGATATAGCTCGGGTACGGCCATTAAAGTAATTCAGGAGGTTGCCGCCAAAAAACTGCCAAGAGGATATGATATTGACTGGGCCGGTATTTCTGCCGATGAGGTGGCACAAGGCAATCAGGCTATTTGGGTATTCCTGATCTGTTTAGGGTTTGTGTATCTGGTTTTGGCAGCTCAATACGAGAGTTTTATTCTTCCTTTATCCGTAATTTTTTCTTTACCGGCGGGTATTTTTGGAGCTTTCCTTTTACTAAAACTAACAGGATTAGAGAACAATATTTATGCGCAGGTGGCCATGGTAATGCTTATTGGTTTACTGGGTAAAAATGCCGTACTGATTGTAGAGTTTGCAATTCAGAGGCATGCAGCAGGAAAATCGGTTTTTGAATCGGCTATGGAAGGTTCAAAAGCAAGGTTCCGTCCAATCTTAATGACTTCATTTGCTTTTATTGCCGGATTATTGCCGCTTGCGTTTGCTACGGGTCCCGGTAAAATCGGGAATAGAACCATTGGTACAGCCGCTGCCGGAGGTATGCTTTTAGGAACCATTTGTGGGGTGTTTATTATTCCGGGATTGTATTACATTTTTGCAAAAATAGCAGAGAAGCACAAATTGGTAAAACATGAAAGAGAGAATCCATTAACAGAAGAAATTGATAATAATCATGTATAAATTTAAGTTACAATATAGTATTGTGTTAGGTCTTTGTCTTGCAGCAGTCAGCTGCAAGGCACCACAGGCTACAACCGAAACTCCAAATAAAAAGATTGTTCCTGAGGCGTACACCAATAGTAAGGATACAATCAATACCGCTACTATTCCGTGGCGTGATTTTTTTAAGGATCAAAATCTGGTACAGTTAATTGATACCGCCCTGAAAAACAATCAGGAATTGATGATCACTTTGCAGGAAATTGAAATCGCTAAAAATGACGTCCGTATTAAAAAAGGAGCTTATCTGCCAAAAGTAGGGGTAAGAGCGGGAGCAGGAGTAGAGAAAGTCGGAAGATATACAAGTCAGGGTGCCGGTGATGCCACTACAGAAATAAAACCCGGGAAAGAAACACCCGATCCACTTGGTGACTTTGTAGTAGCCGCTTATGCCAACTGGGAAGTAGATATCTGGAAAAAATTGCGTAATTCTAAGAAAGCAGCAGTGAGCCGATATCTATCAACCGTCGAAGGAAAGAATTTTGTGGTGACTAACCTGATTGCAGAAATAGCCAGTTCTTATTATGAATTATTGGCTCTTGACAGTCAGTTGGACATTGTAAAACAAAATATAGAATTGCAATCGAATGCTTTAGAAATTGTAAAAATCCAAAAACAAGCTGCAAGAGCAACTGAACTGGGGGTTCAGAAATTTCAGGCTGAGGTGATGGATTCGAAAAGCAAGGAGTTTGTTATTCTTCAGCAAATAAAAGAGACGGAAAACAGGATTAACTTTTTGGTGGGTCAATATCCACAGGAAATTAAGCGAGATAGAAACAACTTTTTAAGTTTGTTGCCATCAACTGTTAGTTCCGGAATTCCGTCTCAATTATTGCAGAATCGCCCGGATATCAAACAAGCCGAAATGGAACTTACCGCTGCAAAACTGGACGTAAAAGTAGCACGTGCCGAATTCTATCCTTCTTTGGATATTTCGGCTGCCATAGGAGTAAATGCATTTAATCCTTCTTATTTATTAACGTTTCCGGAGTCGCTGCTGTATTCATTAGCAGGCGATCTGGCTGCACCGTTGATAAACAGAAATGCGATCAAAGCAGAATTTAGCAATGCCAATGCAAGACAGCTTCAGGCATTATACAATTATGATCGTACGGTTTTGAACGCTTATATTGAAGTTTCAAATGAACTTTCAAAAATCAGTAACTTAGAAAAAAGTTACGATTTAAAATCAAAACAAGTAGCAGCTCTAAACACCTCTATTGATGTTTCTAATGACTTATTTAAATCTGCCAGAGTAGATTATTTTGAAGTGCTGATGACACAAAGAGATGCTTTAGAATCAAAATTAGAATTAATAGAAACCAAAAAGGACCAATTAAATGCCGCAGTTCATGTTTACAAGGACTTAGGTGGAGGCTGGAAATAAATAGTGTTTTTGAATTGTAGATGAAAACCTTCCGGGAGTGTGCGCTCCCGGGAGGTTTTTTATTTTAGCCTCGAATTGCACGAATTCACACGAATTAAATTTTAAAAACTTGGATGTAATCTTTTTAATCTGTGAAATCTGTGGCAAAAAAGTTATAGCCACAGATTTCACAGATTTGAGGTTTTTTTTTGGATTCATTGTAGACATTCAATACTTGTGTTCGCATTAAAACAAAACAATTCGTGTGAATTCGTGCAATTGCTTCGCCTGTTCGCTATCGCTCGGGTCGTGGCAAACTAAAACAGTTACGACAACATATTTTAAAGGATTGTTAAACCGGCGTCTTTGTAAACCTTTAAAATTTTGTCGTCGGGAGAGATATTTGTTACCAGTACATTAATGTCTTTAATAGGGCATACATGATAAGACTCGGCAGTTCCTACTTTTTCGATGGAACTCAGGGCGATTACAAAATTAGAATTTTGAATCATATTCTTTTTAATCTGTGAGTCATCGTGTAAAACTCCGGTAATACCTCTTTCATGATGAATACTGCAGATTCCCAAAATGCAAATATCAGCTCTAAAGTTTCTAAAGAAATCGATTGTTTCGATACTGGCGGTTGCAAAAGACGTTTTACACATTTTTCCGCCGGCAAAAATCAATTCAATATTGGGTAAATCTTCAATTAATACCGCTACAGGAAAACTATTTGTTATGACAGTTATTTTCAAATCATAAGGAAAACTTTGTACTAAAGCCAACGAGGTAGTTCCACCATCAATAAATACGACCTGCCCGTCTTTAAGATAAGAAATAGCCTTTTCAGCGATGACTTTTTTGTTTTCAATATCGTGTTTTTCTCTTTTGCGATAATGTAGCGGAATAGGAGATGGAGCAACAGCACCACCACGAACAGCCTTTAAAAGACCCTGATCCGAGAGTTCTTTTACATCACGTCTAATCGTGTCTTCTGAAACACTCAGATAGTCGCTCAATTCTGTTGAAGTTACACGATGTTCTTTAGACAAATAGTCCACTATTATTTTTTGACGCTCTTCTTTTTTCATTGGTGTTGCAAATTTATATTGCAAAAATAAGTTAAATTTTGCAATGTTTTGCAGTTTTTGCATAATTTTACCGCAAAATTAATCTACTATGAAAAAGAAAACAATTGCAATTGACATGGATGGTGTGATTGCCGATATCGAAACCCATTTGATTACCTATTACAAAGAGCAATACGGAATTGCAATCTCAAAAGAAAACATTCAGGGTCTAAGTGAAGAAAAAGCATTTCCGGGAAAAGAAAATTTACGTGCTATTTTGAACTCCAAAGATTTTTTTAGAACACTGCCTGTAATGACGGACGCCGTTGAAAGTTTGCGTTTGTTGCAAGAAAATTTTGAAATTTTTATTGTTTCTGCTGCAATGGAATTTCCGCTGTCTCTTGCTGAAAAATTAGAATGGCTTAGAGAACATTTTTCTTTTATTGGCTGGGAAAATATTATTTTATGCGGTAGCAAAAGAATTATCAATACTGATTATATGATTGATGATCACCCGAAGAATTTAGATTTTTGCATGGGTAAACCCATCATGTTTACTTCATTTCACAACACAGATAAAGAAAACTACCTAAGAGTAAATACTTGGAAAGAGGCTGTTGCTGTTTTGCATAAAACCTTATAAATTAATAAGGTATTAAAAGTTAATTTAATATAGTTGTTGCGGTTAAAAAGCTTAACCGCAAAGTGCGTAAATATTTTTCGCAAGGACCGCAAAGTTGTTGAGTTTAATAATAATTAAAAGTTAGTTTTACTTAAGTGAGACTTGTCTTTTGTTTGCTTGGATTTTTTTTTTCACGCAGATTTAGCAGATTTATTTAGATTTTTTTTATCGAAATAACAAAACAAAAATATCAGCATAATCTGCTAAATCTGCGTGCAAAAAACTTTTCGGCTTTTCGGTTAAACTGTGATTCCCGAATCGTTCTTAATAATCAAAGCCCTCCTAACCCATAAAACATCTTACGGTATTCAGACGGGCTGAATCCTCTGTGTTTTTTGAACATATTGTTGAGATGGCTTTTATCGGTAAAACCAAATTCGTCAGCAATTTCATTGATACGCATATGGGTATGCAGCAAGCGATTTTCAATTAAGCTGAGCTTGTAAGTCGTTTGATATTGCTGAAGTGTCTCATTGGTATGTCTGCGAAAAAAACGCCCCAGATAACTTTCAGAGATTCCAAATTTATTGCTAATGTGTTCCCCTCTAAGTTTTTCAGGATTGTAAATGTTAGCTTGTACATATTGCAAGATCTGAACTACTTTCTGATCACTTTGATCGTTAATTTTCTCCGGGAGGGTGGACATAACATTTCGGGCAACGATTACCAACAGCGTATTGATGTATTGAGTGAGCAACTCCTTTTGATACAATCCTTTGTTTTGATGTTCTCTTATAATAGCTTCTATTAACGGATGAACGATCCTTTTATCATCGTCATTTTTTAAGATACAACCGGCTTCATGTGAAGCATTTTTAAGAATTACTTCTATCGGTCTGAGTATTTCTTGTTGTGAAGTTCCGTTTAAATAAACCGTATTAAATCGAATAATAAACAATTTTGTGGGCTCCTGAAAATTCAAACGATGTGAGTCTTTTGGAGTCAAAAGAAACAAATGGCCTTGCTCATAGTCAACCGTATTGCCGGCAAAATGTTGTAATCCATTTCCCTGAACAACGTATACAAGCTCGAAAAAACTGGATGTTTGCTCGCTTTTTGGAGATTCATCTACTAATTCTGTAAGAACCAATTCATAAGGTTCGTGTGATACATTATTTTTCATAATAAAGATTACCTTTTAGAATAGTGAAATATAATAATTTGCAATCAAATACAGTTGAATTTTGTAAGATATATTTTGAATTAATAGATATTTATTAAAGTTTTACATTATAAAATAGTATTAATTTGCAATTTTTTAGCGGAAGTTATTCTGATTTTAATGCTTCTAAAAAAATGCATTTTTTGTTTAGATTGCTGGAAATAATTCATGCTACTAGTTACTAGTTGTAAAATGTGAGATGCAACATGTAAAATGTAAAATGTAAAATGTAAAATGTAAAATGTAAAATGTATAATGTAAGATGTAAAATGTAAGATGTATAATGAGATATGCTAGTCTGAAATGGTAAAATATTTAATTGACTGATTTTATTGTCTTTAAGTGAAGCGTTAGAATATAAGTGTATTGGAACTGTATTTCAGCGATCTTACACAACCATATGTTCGTACAATGTAAGATAGTAATGAGTTTAAAAAAAACTTATTACATTTCACATTTCACATTTTACATTTCACATTTTACATTTTACAGTATACAGTATTATTCAACTAGCACTTTGAGTTAAATAATAAACCTCAAGCCAAAAAGGTTGAGGTTTACTGTTGTGCACTTGCTAAAGAAGGAATAGTCTATTTTATTTAAAGATTTTAAAAATAATCTAAGAAAGGATAGTCGTTTTTTTCTAGTTGTTTTTCGATAAAAAGTCACGAAACCACATTCCGGATTGTTTGATGGTTCTTTTTTGAGTATCAAAATCAATATGGATTAATCCAAATCTGGCGTTGTAACCTTCTGCCCATTCAAAGTTATCCGTAAGGCTCCATACAAAATAACCGTCGACATGATAACCGTCTTTTTTGGCTTTGAGTACTTGCTCTAAATGATCCTGAATGTAATGTGTACGTTTGATATCATACACTTTTCCATTTTTGACAATATCCGGAAAAGCGGCACCGTTTTCGGTAATAATGATTTTCTTTATGTTTGCGTAGGCGTTAAACCTTTTTATGATATGATACAGAGCCGGAGGGTAAACTTCCCAGCCCATCTCGGTTGCGAGTACGTTTCTTTTTTCGGCACTGACTAGTTCGGCACCAATATAGGGAATCAGTAAGGAAGCTCTTACTACCTCTCTGGTATAACATTGGAGACCAATAAAATCGAAATCAAAAGACATATTGTTCAAATCATCTTCCAATATATAATTTTTGAGTTTTTTAAGGACTGCTAAATCCTCTTTCGGATAACCGAGTCCTAAAATAGGCTCTATAAAAGTTCTGTTCAGTAACGTATCTACACGTTTTGCGGCTTCTTTATCTTTTGGTTTGTCAGTTTCGGGTTCGATATGCGTACATGAAAATGTAGTGCCAATATTGGCTTCAGGCAGTCTGCTTCGTATCATTTTAGCACCGGCGGCTGTAGATAAAGTGACATGATGCATGGCCTTGAGATAATTGGTCAAGCCTTTTTTCCCCGGAGCATGTATCCCAAGAAAATAACCGGCACCAGTAAAAACAGAAGGCTCATTGATTACCATCCAATTTTTAACTCTGTCACCAAAATAGTGTACACAAACTTCGCTATATTCCGAGAACCAGGTAACGGACTCCCGATTGGTCCATCCGCCTTTTTCTTCCAGGGCATGTGGTAAATCCCAATGGTAAAGCGTAACCCACGGTTCGATATTACATTCCAGTAAAAAATCAATGATTCTATTGTAGTAATCGACTCCTGACTGGTTGACAGGATGCGTTCCGTTTGGCATAATTCGGGGCCAACTGATCGAAAATCGAAAGTTCGGAATGTTGAGTTCCCGGATTAGTGCAATGTCGTTTTTATAATGGGTATAGAAATCACAAGCCGACAGCGCATGATGGCCATTTTTTATCTTCCCTTTTTGCGACGTAAAAACATCCCAGATTGAAGCTCCTTTGCCATCGGCATCATGAGCTCCTTCAATTTGAAAAGCGGCTGTAGATACACCCCACAGGAATTCCTCTCCAAATTGTTCTTTATTTAAAAGTGCGTTTTCTGTTTTACTCATTTAAATGCTGCTTTCCTTTATGGGTATGGTTTATTAATGAAGGAAAGAAGATTGCATAGCTTTTAAGAAAAGCCATTCTTTAAAAGAGACCAAGAAATTTAGGTTAAAGAATTTCATAACGATTAGTTTTATTCAAATTAATAAAACTAATATAAAGTAATGGTAATGTGGGTGTTATGAAATGGTTAACTATCGAGGTATCAAGTTTCAAGTTTCAGGTTTCAAGTTTCAGGTTTCAAGTTTCAGGTTTCAGGTTTAAACGGTGATTGCAAACTGCGATTAATAAGTATATTTCACGAAGTTGATAATATACTTAGAAGTCAGCTCGGGATATTGATGCTGCGGGGCGTGGCCGGTTTCGGAGTAGACGATCAGTTGTGAATTGATCATCTGATTGATAAAGGGATACCAGTTTTCTACCGCAAAACTAATATCATGATCCCCGGAAATGACTAAAATTGGAGTTTTTGTTTTTTTGAGCTGTTCCCTAAAGTTTAAAATATCTTCCCTAAAGCTGTCCCCTCCCGAAAAATAGAGTTGAAAGACGTCGATAGTGGAAGGAATTTTTTTGATATCGATTTTTTTATGGATTCTCTCGTGCGATACTTTTGCAGCGGCACGACTGGTTTCTGATTTTGGTTCGAAGAATAAAATGATTTCATCTTCAAAATCATTTAGCGGTTTTAGTGCCACATCTAAAAAAGCAGGTTCAAGGGGAACTTTGTTTTTTCCGGGAGGATTTGTTCCCAGTAAAATAGAATGTGTGACCAAATTAGGGTACAATAATGTAGCTGCCTGTGCTACCAAACCACCATAGGACCAGCCCAGAACGATAATAGTACTCAATTTTAGAGCATCAGCCAGATCTTTTACATCTTTGGCTACGAGTGCTATATCAGGAGCCAACGTTCCTGTTGAAGAGCCAATGCCCGAATAATCAAAAGTAATGACATTAAATTTTTTAGCCATTACAGCTATAAATAAAGGATCCCAGGTGTCGAGTGTTCCTCTGAAGCGGTTTATGAAGAGTATTGTTTTTCCTTTGCCATACGAGCGATAAGCAATCTTTCGATCTCCTAAATCGGCAAAACTAGTCTCTGTTTCATAAATTTTTTTCATACTTATAATTTAAAAATTGGAAAAAAAGAAAGCGTATTTATAATTTGGCTCGTAAGAATGTCTTGGCGTAAAAAAAGGAAATCTTAAATTAAAAACTTTTCTAATTTACTTAGTAATGATGTAAACAGACAAAGTCTAAACCAAATTTGAGTTCGTTTGAAAACGAATCAGTTCCGGTTTCTGCGAACTTTTTAATTTGTAATAATTGAATTTTACGAAAAAAAGAAGCTCCTTTTTTAAGGTTCTGTTTTATTGTTTTTCGAAATTCAGGATTTAATAGGCTAAAAGTAGTAAAACTTTTATAGTATTAAGATTAACTTATTGTAAAGCAATATTTTGAAATTGTAAATAAAGTAAGGTAATTAACAGTTGCTTTTTTAAGTCATTAGAAGCTGTATGTACCGAAACCTGAGAGTTTAGTGGTTGTATAAGCAGGAATGCGCTGTTGCCTTGTCTTTTTTTTGTAATTTGGCTGTTGAAAAATAATGATTTGTATGCATTGGATGTTTTTAATATATAGATTATTCTGAAAAAATCATTTTAGGAATTACATTCAATACATTTTACTTTAAATCTGCCGCAAAACTTCATAAAAATAGAATGAACATAATTAGAATTCCTGATGAGTTACTTGTGGCATCTCCGCAATCGGTACAAGTTTTCGATTATAGCAGTACGAAGGAAATTTCGAAGCAACAAATCATTTTGAACCAAAACACCTTTAGCTTTTTGATGGAAGGAACTAAAGAAATTGTTTTCGAAAATTCATCCTTATCCATTACCAGTTCGAAGTTTATTATAATGAAATCGGGTCATTGTTTAATGACAGAAAAACTTTCTGAAACTAAGAATTACAAAAGTGTTCTTCTTTTCTTTTCGAATGAAGCCTTGTTGAAATTTATGAGGAAATTTGAATTAAACAGTACCGATCCAACCGATTATAAACCTGTTTTTTCCTTTGAATATGATGCGTTTATAAAAGGGTTTGTCAACAGCTTGTCGGATATTTCGAAGCTTTCACAAAACGCGCAACGTCTCTTATTGGAAGTGAAGTTTGAAGAAATTATGCTGTACCTTACAGCAACACGCGGAACAGATTTTCTGCTTTCACTAGCGCTGAATAATAGCGGGGCAACACAAAAATTCATTCGTATTGTAGAGAGCAATCAATTGAGTAAATTAACCTTAAGCGAATTGGCTTTTTTATGTGATATGAGTATTTCTACTTTTAAAAGGGAATTTGAAAAACACTACTCGGAATCGCCCAGCAAATGGTTTCAAAATAAAAGATTGGAATACGCACATTCTTTGCTGAGTCAGGAGCAAAGAAGTTCTTCTGAAATATATTCCGAAGTCGGTTACGAGAACTTATCCAGTTTTATTCAGGCCTACAAATCAAAATACGGTGTTACCCCAAAGTACCATCAGAAAAGTTGAACTTTTAGCAACATTTTTTGAACCGGATGCTATAATTTTTAAGTTCGTATATCAGTTAAATTTGCTTAAAATTTTAAATCGCAATAAAATGAAAAAAGCAAATTTGATTCTGGTACTGTCTTTAATTTTCTCTGTTACCCTTTTCGGGCAAAAAACATTTACGTTAACCAGTAATGATCTGGGAGGAGAAATTACAAAAAAGCAAGAGTTTAGCGGATTTGGATGCTCGGGAGACAACCAATCCCCACAATTACTTTGGAAAAATGCTCCGGAAGGGACAAAAAGTTTTGCCATAACGATGTACGACCCCGATGCACCAACTGGAAGCGGATTCTGGCATTGGGTTGTATTTGATATCCCTGCAAACGTACATGAATTGGTAACAAATGCAGGTAACCTTAAACTCAATCTGGCACCCAAAGAAGCCATTCAAAGCATAACGGATTATGGAATAAAAGGATTTGGAGGAGCTTGCCCACCCGAAGGTCACGGATTTCATCAATATGTACTAACCGTTTATGCTTTAAAAACAGACAAGTTAGGAGTTAATGAGAATACAAATCCTGCTGTAGTAGGGTTCAATCTTTGGAATCAAACCCTAGCCAAAGCCAGTATTGTTGCATATTACAAACGATAAAATTTTGTTGAAATAGTATCGTATTAAAATAGTACTGTTGCGTTTTTTAAACGCAGGGTTCGCGAAGATTTCTTTTATACTCTTTTGCAAATAATTAAAGTTCGCAAAGACATTCTACTTAAGTAAAAACTAAATTTTTGCAGTTTATAAAATTTTAATAACTGCTTTTTAAACCTTGTGAGAATTATTTCTTGCGGGGTTTTGTTTTTTATGGGATTTAATAGAAATCGAGTCTCTTCAGATTTTGAAATTTTTGCGAAATCTGTTTTGATGTAATGCGATGGTTTGTTAACTGTAAATAGTTTTGGTTCATTCCTTTTTTAAAATTTGTAACCAATCCTAAAGTCTTTCCGTCTAAAATGAAATCAAAGGTGATTAAACTTTATAAAAAAGAGACATGAGGCACATCAAACAAATTAGTATACTGTTATTTCTATTCATTGCGGTTAATCCGTTAAATGCAATTTTGGCTCAGAGTACAGAAGTTAAAATTGACAATCTCATTCAGACACAGTTTAAAGACAGTAATGGACCCGGAGGTGTATTTATGGTTGCTAAAAAGGGTAAAATAGTTTACAAGAAAGCTTTCGGTAAAGCCAATTTGGAATTGAATGTTGATCTGACGCCACAACATGTATTTCAGTTGGGTTCAATGACAAAACAATTTACAGCCATTGCCATATTAATGTTAGAAGAGCAGGGGAAGTTAGACGTAAATCAAACTATTTCAAACTATATTTCGGATTATCCCTCCGGTGATAAAATAACCATTCATCATTTATTGACGCATACTTCCGGAATTAAAGATTTTACAAAAATGAAATCGCTTTGGGATATCGCACAAAAAGAAATGACACCAAAAATGATGGTTGATTTTTTTAAGAATGAACCCGTGGATTTTCTGCCGGGAGAAAAATTTGAATACAACAATTCAGGTTACGTTCTTTTAGGATATATTATCGAGCTGGTTTCGGGAGAAACCTATGAAGATTTTGTGACAAAACATATTTTTGAAAAAATAGGAATGAAGCAGTCCTATTATGCCAGCGATCGCAAAATTATTAAAAACAGGGCATACGGCTATCATAAAAAAGAAAGCGGATATGTCAATAAAACGAGCATCAATTTTAGTGTTCCTTTTTCATCGGGTTCCTTGATGTCTACTGCGGACGATATGTTGAAATGGCAAAATGCTCTTAAAGAAAATACATTGTTAGGCAGTAAAGAAACAAATAAAGCTTTCCTAAAATATAAATTAAACAATGGTGATGAATTTACTTATGGCTACGGATGGCATATTAAAGAACTAATCGGAATACCAATACGAGAACATGGAGGAAGCATTTTTGGTTTTAAAACGATGGGAGTTTATATTCCTTCAGAAGATATTTATGTCCTCGGATTTAGCAATTGCGATTGTAACTCGCCAACACAAGTCACAAAAGATATTGCCGAATTGGTTTTGAAAACTTTAGGAACGCATTAATGATAGTTTTTTTAGTTTTCACGCAGATTTAGCAGATTCTTTTTTTTAGATAAAAACGATCTGAACAAATTTGCTAAATCGGCTAAAAAATATTTCTCACTAAATTGTACAGAAAAATAAAACTTAGTGATTCCTTGGTCATGGTTGGAAAAAATTTCGTTATCATATTCCAAGTTTTATTGCAATGCTTCTTTTTGTGGTTCTGTGATATTTCGACGTAAAGTTATGCCGCTCCTCCGGAGCTTTACATGATTATTTTCAAATTTGAATCTATAAATATTTCGCTCCTCCGGAGGTTCACATTATCAAATTCGATCTATTCACAGTTGTATTTCTTAAGTTTAGGAGAAGCGAGATATTTATAGTTATGCCGCTCCTCCGGAGCTTTACATGATTATTTTCAAATTTAAATCTATAAATATTTCGCTCCTCTGGAGCTTCACATTATCAAATTCGATCTATTCACCGTTGTATTTCTTAGGCTTTGGAGAAACGACCTATTTATATCAAATGTTTCGACGCAAAGTTATGCCGCTCCTCTGGAGCTTTACATGATTATTTTCAAATTCGAATCTATAAATATTTCGCTCCTCTGGAGCTTTACATCATCAAATTCAATTTATTCACAGTTGTATTTCTTAAGCTTCGGAGAAGCGGCATATTTATAGCAAATAGTTCCAACGCAAAGGGAGCTCCGGAGGAGCGGTATATAAATTTGTTATGACGTTTCTCTGGAGTTTAACGTCATTGTTGTCAAATTTAATCTATAGATATAGCGCCCCTATGAGGCTGTCATATTATCATAAACAAAAAGGGCAGAAGATTTTTCTTTTAACCATGATTAAATGACTCCTGTGCCTTTCCAAAAAAAAATCAAAAGAGCATGGTTGGATTTCTAATATAAAATATGAATCGCATCATGTTGGTAGACCTCATCACAATGTTTATATGAATAATAAACATGAAAAAAAGATGCTAAGGAGTAGTATAATTTTAAAATTAAAATTTTGCAGACAGAACGTTTGCATTTTTTTTGCCAGTTGTGAAACTTTGAAATAACAAAGTATAAAATTGACCACCATTTTAATGTCTTTTAAAAACACAATCAGCGTATATTCAGATCATAATCTTGATTTCTAAAAATCCTTTGCTCGATTTCTTCCTCCTTTAATTTTTGAAAAATTGAGAAAAAAGCTACTCGTTTATACTCTTTTCTTGTTTCATATTATAAAATGAAACATGTTTGAAAAGAAATGGAAACTAAAAAAAAGTTAAATAACTTAATTTTAACCTTATTTCAGTTACAAGCGAAAATGTAATTTTTAATTTGAAGAAATGGTGTAACCAATTAAAAAAGGACGACCTAATTTCTAAGGTATTTTTAGAAAAAATTAAATTACGATTCTCGCCAATAATTGTTTAAATGCTAACTGTGAGGAAAAGCAGAATCAATTTACGAGACTATCAGACGGAAGTATTCTTCTTTTTCCTCAACGGCCTTCCCCAAATAGTGCCGGTAGAAGTTTAGCAAAGCATATTTGGTTAAGAAAACAACAGACAAATATTTACCGAAAGGTGCCCCAAATATTGTAATTGTTTTAAGGATTGATAAAGGTTTTGGGTCGTTTTCTACTTTTTGAGGCGAATTAAACAGACCGACATTAATCAAAAGTATAGTAACGATATGCAGTTTCATACCACGTCCATCTGTTCTCCTGCAGGAGTTGGAGAAAGTGATTTTAGATCAGGCCGGAACTGATGAGAATTATATGTTAAAATTAAAATCTATGCATATTATAAAGTCAGACGTTTGCAGGTATTGTAATTGCTAAAGGTCTGCTTAATGTTTGAATAAAGTTTTTCCACTATAAAAAGTAAACTATATGGAACAAGATTACCAAACAAGACTTTTTGGATATAAAATTATCGGAAAGAAGCTATTTTTTTGGAGCCTTATTTTGTTTTTCGGAACTTTAATAAGCGTAAAAGCGCAGAACTGTACGATTAATGCGGGGGTGCTCAATGAAACTATTTGTGCCACTGATCCTATGATTTTGCAGGGAAATAATCCTTCTCCGATCATTGGAACAGTAAAATGGACACAAATAAGCGGACCCTCAGTCACGATAACATCTCCTACGTCATCTACGACAACTGTAACCGGATATGCAGGTGGTAACACCTATGTTTTTCGTTATTCGGCAACTTGTGGTGATGGTGTTACAGCTTTTCAGGATAAAACAGTTGTTGTAATGCCAATTACAATAGCTAATGCAGGGGTGGATATTGCTTCGTGTCCTAATTCTTCGGGCAGTCTTGTTATTTCGGGAAATACACCTCAAAATCCTGGAGAAACAGGACATTGGGAGGTAACAGGATCCAATAATGCCGGAGTTATCATGAATTTTCCAACTTCAGCGACTACCACTATAACACTGCCACCAAACAGCTGTGGTACAACCACAATGACTTGGATCATTACAGGCCCCGAATATGCTCCCGGACGTTTTTGCAGTACTTCTTCATCTATTACGATTACTAATTATGGTGGTGTTACACCTATTACGGCAGGATCTGATATTACATTGAGTAATTGTTATACAACTACACAAAGTGTTAACTTAAATGCTTCTTTTGGAGGTTGCGGACTGAATGGTCAAATGGGAACCTGGTCATTTGTAAGTGGGCCCAATGTTCCTGTTTTTTCTAATCCAAATTCTAATACCAATACGGTTTCTAATTTACAGGAAGGAACCTATGTTTTAAGATGGACCGTTACCGGACCTTGTGCATCGGGTAGTGATGAAGTAACAATTACTGTTCCGCCTGCTACTCAGGATGTAACGGTACTTCCGGGTGGTACAGAAAATATTTATTTTTGTGATAATACTATTACTCAGGTAACCCTTTCTGCGCCAGCACCATTGTTTGCAGGGGAAACAGTTTTATGGACACAAATCGGAGGAGCAACATTGCCTCCGGGATCTATACAATCGCCTTCAAGTCCAACCACTTTGGTCACTAATATTTCTGATGCGGGAGATCCGTACAGATTTCGTTATACTTTAACAAATTCTAATACCGGTTGTATTTTTACAAAAGATTATATAGTAGAGTATAAAGGGGCGACCAGAAGTATTTCGGTAAATGGAGGTAATGATCTCTATGGAGATTGTGAACAAACGCAATTTACCATACCAATCACCGTTACGGGCACAGGATATAACCGATATCGAATTTTGGATGGTCCGGTTGGATCTCCGCTTGGCCCTTTCCCGACGGCTCCGGTTCAGATTGGAGATACCAGTGTGACTTTGCCAAATTTAACAATACCGGGAACTTATTCCTTACAATTTGCCAGAACAGAAGATGGGAATTTACCGGTAGGTTGTGATTACGGTTTTGATAGTATCGCTGTTATTGTATCGGCTCAGGCTACCCCATCTAATGCAGGATCAGATGTTAGTTTAAATTGTGGTGAAACAATAGCACCTTTGGAAGGAGTTGGTATTACCGCACAAGGAACTAGCTATTGGACACAATTAAGCGGTCCAAATGATGCTACTATAGTCAATCCGATGGCACAGAATACCACAGCTACCGGTTTAGTGCCGGGAACTTATGAGTTTCAGTATATCACAAAAGGAGGAGGAACTAAATGTCCTTTGTCTACCGATAATGTTACGGTTTATGTTTCAAATGCCATATTAACAACCGTTGATGCCGGACCGGATCAGGGAGCTTGTTTAAACTCACAAATTGCACTGAATGGAAGCATTCCTGCAGCAGGAGAATATGGACAGTGGTCTCAGGTTTCCGGCCCCGATGTTATTGTTTTCTCAGATATAAATAATCCTAATGCTGTGGCAACCGGATTTTTAACAGCCGGTGCGACAAATGTCTTGCGATGGACGATAGGTTTTTTACATCCGGGAACAACTGGTTGTAGTGCACCCGTTTCAAATGATATGTCGGTCGTAACTTCTGCCGATATGGCACCGACCGTGGCTATGGCCGGCACCGATACTTGTTATCCGGATGGTACAACAACCATAAACTTAAATGCCAATACTCCCGCTATTAATGAGGAAGGTACATGGACGGTCATTCCAAGTGCAGGTGTAGTTTTTGCCAATATTAATGATCCTCAGACCGCAGTTACAATACCGGCCGATGGTACTTATAAATTTACCTGGACCATTACTCTAGATTCTAGTTTATGTGGTAATTCTTCGGATTCAGTAGAAATAACGGTAGCAGAAAATCCGGCAACAGCAGGAGCCGGACCCGACCAAAGTGTTTGTGGAACAACAATAACGATGAATGCAACATTGTCCAGCGGAGCTATTGGAGTATGGTCAAGAGTTAGCGGACTTGGGGATTATACTATTAGTGATGTAACAGATCCTCAGGCTGTATTTACATTTGAGAGGAGTGGAGCCTATGTTTTTCGTTGGACCGTGACGGCAGGAAGTTGTTCTACCGCATTTGATGATGTTAAAATTTTGCTTGGTGTGCCACCACATACTGCAAATGCAGGCCCGGATCAGGAGATTTGCAACGGAACTTCTGTTACGATGGCAGGAAGTTCCTACGATGAATTTTTTGAAGGGGGTGAATGGTCACTTTTAGCAGGAGCACCTAATATCCCTTGGATTGTAGATCCTATGGACCCTAATACAGTTATTAATAATCTTGTAGAAGGAAGATATATTTTTAGATGGAAAGTAACAAGTACCGAAAACTTTTTATGCACGGGATCGTTTGATGATGTGGTTATTGAAGTTTCGGCCCCGGCTTCTGCGGGGTCAGATGCAACCTATTGTGATGTGGCAAGTGTACAATTAATCGGTACCGAAAATTCTACCGGTACATGGACCCTGACAAGCGGTAATCCGGTAGGTGTTACCATTACACAATCGCCATCAAACAGTTATGTAGCAAATGCAACGGTGGTTCCGGGAAATACGTATGTGTTTACTTATACCACCAGTGTCTATAATTTTACATCAGGAAACACCTGTCCGGGAACCTCAGATAGTGTAACTGTTACGGTAAATAGCGGAGCGAGTGTTCAGCCTGATGCAGGACCTGATCAAAGTATCTGTATCACCGATGTGGGAGGTACAATAACTTTAGCAGGAAATGCAAAACCTATTGATGTAACTACCGCAGAATGGGAGTGGGTATTACAACCCGGAGGAAGTGTTGCCAATATAACCGATATTAATAATCCGACTACACAGGTTACCGGTCTGACAGTGCCGGGCTTGTATATTTTGAAATGGACATTTAAAAATTCCAACGGAGGCCCGGGTGGAGGAGGAAGTTGTAGAGACTTATCCGATATTGTCCGTATCAATGTATTTCAGGCTCCAAGTCAGGCAAATGCAGGGCCGGACGATACCGTTGCCTGTCAGCGAACCTATAAAACCAATGCTGTTGCACCTACAGCAGGAATTGGGAAATGGTCTTTTGCAGCTCCGGCAGATGATCCGTCAGGAGGGCAGGTGATTATTGATAGTCCAAATAATCCACAAACAACTTTATCAAATATTACGGCTTTAGGAACTTATACTTTGACCTGGACGGTAACAAACGGGCCATTTACAAATCCATCATTATGTCAGCCTTCTGTAGATCAGGTTTCAGTTACGTTTAATGATGTGCCTCCAACTACTGCTGATGCAGGACCCGATCAGGAATTATGTGCCGTGACACAGACCAATCTGGCAGCAGTTCCGGTAACGCAAGGTATTGGTACATGGACTCAAACTTTGGGGAATCCTGCTAATATTGCATCACCGAATAATCCTACAACGCTTGTTTTTGGTTTAAGCGTCGGTACTTATGAGTTTACCTGGACAGCAACGACGGCAAATAATGATGGCTGCTCTTCTTCAGATACAATGCGTATTGAAATTTACGAACAACCCATTAATGCCAATGCAGGTCCCGATCAGACTTTGCCTCAATTTACTCCGGTTATGCTGGGAGCAACTCCGCCTACAGTCGGACAAGGAAAATGGGTTAAGATTTCAGGGACTTCATCAGTTGTTTTTGGGAATGTAAATTCGCCAACTACAACAGTTACAGGGCTAGATGTAGGAACAACAGTTTTTGAGTGGCGTGTTACAAACGGACCTTGCGCGGTTGCTGCCGATCAGGTGAGTATTACCATAATTGCGAGAACCGATTTGGAATTGACAAAATCAGTTACACCAATCAACGTAAATGTTGGTGCCGTGGTGACATTTACCATAGATGTATTCAATAATCCTGCCGTAGGAGGAACAGTTAGTGCTACAGGCGTGGGAGTAAAAGACCTTTTACCTAACGGATATACAATAGTTCCAGGTTCTGTTAGCAATGGAGGAGTTTATAATATAGGAGATTCTTCTATAAGTTGGTCTAATTTGAATGTTGCACTGGGAACAACATTAAGCCTGACTTTTAAAGCTACAGTAAATGCGTCAGGTACTTATTTAAACTCAGCAGAGGTTGTTGCTTGCAATCAATTTGATATTGACAGTACACCTAATAACAATATTCCAACCGAAGATGATCAGGATGATGCGACCGTTTCAATACAATCAGCCGACTTGTCTTTGCAAAAATCAGTATTGCCAACTGTTGTAAGTATTGGTGATAATGTTGTTTTCACCGTGATGGTAACCAATTCAGGGCCAAACAATGCAACTAATGTATCGGTAAGAGATCAATTGCCGGTAGGGTACACTTATGTAAGTGATACCGGTGCGGGAGCTTACGACGCCGGTACAGGGATCTGGACAGTTGGAACTTTAAACAATGGAAATTTCGCAACATTAACAATTACAGCAACCGTAAATGTATCAAGTGCTGTAAATGGATATCAAAATATAGCGCAAGTTATTACCTCTGATCAAAATGATCCCGACAGTACGCCGAATAACAATGTCGCTACAGAAGACGATCAGGATGATGCTGTTGTTACCTTGCAAAATGCTGATTTAGAATTAGCCAAAACGGTTACTCCAATTAGTTCAACAGCGGGAGGAGTGGTGACATTTACACTGGCTCTTACTAATAATGGACCCGGAAATGCTACGGGAGTTGCCATTAAAGATGTTCTTCCAAATGGATATACACTGGTTCCGGGATCCGTATCAAATGGAGGTGTTTATGATGCTGCCAGTAGTACTTTGTTGTGGCAAAACCTAAGTTTAGCAAATGGAGGATTATTGAATCTTACTTTTGATGCAACGGTGAATGCAACAGGAACTTATATTAATACGGCTGAAGTTACAAAGAGTGATCTTCCGGATCCTGACAGTACACCAAATAATAATGTTCCAACCGAAGACGATCAGGATGACGCTACCGTTACGCTTTTGCCAAATGTGGTAGATTTGTCGTTGACGAAAACGGTTGTAAATAATACTTTAACACCATTGGTAGGTTCTCAGATTTCTTTTGAAATTAGAGTAAGAAATAGTAGTTTAAATACGGCAACTGGTGTTCAGGTAAAAGATTTGCTTCCATCAGGATACAGTTATGTTTTATTTAGTTCAACTTCCGGTACTTATAATGAGACTTCCGGTATTTGGGATGTTGGTGTAGTGAATGCCGGAACTACAGAAGTCTTACTTTTAACAGTAAATGTAAATCCTACAGGTGATTACCTCAACATTGCAGAAGTGACAAGTTGTGATCAGCCTGATATTGATAGTACGCCTAATAATGGAGTCACAACAGAGGACGATTACGACACTGCAATTGTGACACCAATTCCAATTGCTGCCGATTTATCCTTAACTAAAACAATTGTTGGAGGAAATACAACGCCACTAGTGGGTTCACAAATATCTTTTGAAGTAATTGTGACCAATAGCGGCCCCCAGGATGCGACGGGTGTTCAGGTTACCGATTCACTTCCTACTGGTTATACCTTTACTCTTGCAGCTCCTTCAGCAGGAACATACGATGCGGGTACAGGAATCTGGAATGTTGGAGGACTACCAAACGGACAATCACAAACATTAGTGATAACCGCTACCGTAAACGCCACGGGTGATTATACCAATATTGCCGAAGTTACTGCGAGCAGTTTACCGGATCCCGATAGTACCCCAAATAACGGAGTAACGACTGAAGATGATTACGCAACAGTTACAACCACTCCTACAGCACAGTCTGCGGATTTATCGTTGACTAAAACAATTGTGGGCGGAAATACAACACCACTAATTGGTTCAGAAGTTTCTTTTGATATAATTGTGACCAATAGTGGTCCTCAGGATGCGACGGGTGTTCAGGTTACGGATCAACTTCCATCAGGATTTACGTATACACGTTCGAGTATTTCTACCGGAACATATGATGCTACGACGGGAATCTGGAATGTTGGAGGATTAATTAACGGAAAATCAGAGACTTTAACGATAAGCGGAATCGTAAATGCTACAGGTGATTACACCAATATTGCCGAAGTTACTGCCAGTGATTTACCGGATCCTGACAGTACCCCAAATAATGGAGTAACAACCGAAGATGATTATGGAAGCGTCACTGTAACGCCAACCAATTTAGCTGCCGATTTATCGTTGACTAAAACAATTGTGGGCGGAAATACAACGCCACTAATTGGTTCAGAAGTTTCTTTCGATATAATCGTAACCAATAGTGGTCCTCAGGATGCAACGGGCGTTCAGGTTATGGATCAACTTCCATCAGGATTTACGTATACACGTTCGAGTATTTCTACCGGAACGTATGATACTACGACTGGAATCTGGAATGTTGGAGGATTAATTAACGGCAAATCAGAGACTTTAACGATAAGCGGAATCGTAAATGTTACGGGCGATTACACCAATATTGCCGAAGTTACTGCCAGTGATTTACCGGATCCTGACAGTACACCAAATAATGGAGTAACAACCGAAGACGATTATGGAAGCGTAATTGTAACGCCAACAAATTTAGCTGCCGATTTATCGTTGACTAAAACAATTGTGGGCGGAAATACAACGCCACTAATTGGTTCAGAAGTTTCTTTCGATATAATCGTAACCAATAGTGGTCCTCAGGATGCGACGGGCGTTCAGGTTAGGGATCAACTTCCGTCAGGATTTACGTATACACGTTCGAGTATTTCTACCGGAACGTATGATGCTACGACGGGAATCTGGAATGTTGGAGGATTAATCAATGGCAAATCAGAGACTTTAACGATAAGCGGAACTGTAAATGCTACAGGCGATTACACCAATATTGCCGAAGTTACTGCGAGTGATTTACCGGATCCTGACAGTACCCCAAATAATGGAGTAACAACCGAAGATGATTATGGAAGCGTAATTGTAACGCCAACAAATTTAGCTGCCGATTTATCGTTGACTAAAACAATTGTGGGAGGAAATACAACGCCATTAGTGGGGTCACAAATTTCGTTTGAAGTAATTGTGACCAATAGCGGCCCTCAGGATGCAACGGGTGTTCAGGTTTCCGATTCACTTCCTACTGGTTATACCTTTACTCTTGCAGCTCCTTCAGCAGGAACATACGATGCAGGTACAGGAATCTGGAATGTTGGAGGACTACCAAACGGACAATCACAAACATTAGTGATAACCGCTACCGTAAACGCCACGGGTGACTACACCAATATTGCAGAAGTTACCGCCAGTAACTTACCGGATCCTGACAGTACCCCAAATAATGGAGTAACGACTGAAGACGATTACGCAACTGTTACAACTACACCGATAGCACCATCTGCTGATTTATCTTTAATTAAAACGGTTAATATTACAACACCATTAGTAGGGTCTCAGGTTATTTTTGAAATAGTGTTGATTAATAATGGTCCACAAGATGTGAATGGCGTTATTGTAAATGACCAGCTTCCATCGGGATACACTTTTGTATCGTCTTCTGAAACTTCAGGATTCTATGACCCGACCTCGGGGCTTTGGATAATTCAAAATCTTAACGCCTTAGGTTTTGAGACACTTAAAATTACTGCAACAGTAAACAGTACAGGAGATTATACCAATGTTTCTGAAATAATAGCAAGTGCGCTCCCTGATCCGGATTCAACACCAAACAATGGAGTCACGACCGAAGATGATTACGCGACAGCTACAACTACTCCGACAACATTGTCTGCCGATTTATCTTTAACCAAAACAATTGTTGGAGGAAATACAACACCATTAGTTGGTTCGCAAATTTCGTTTGAAATAATTGTGACCAATAGTGGCCCTCAGGACGCAACCGGAGTTCAGGTTACCGATTTGCTTCCAACAGGCTATACTTTTACTATTGCTACTCCTTCAGCAGGTACCTATAATGCAGGTACAGGAATTTGGAATGTTGGAGGACTACCAAATGGACAATCACAAACGTTGGTTGTAACAGCAACTGTAAACGCAACTGGCAATTACACCAACATTGCCGAAGTTACCGCCAGTAGCTTACCGGATCCTGACAGTACACCAAATAATGGTGACATAACCGAAGACGATTACGGAAGCGTAACTGTAACACCAACTAATTTAGCTGCCGATTTATCGTTAACCAAAACAATTGTAGGTGGAAATACCACACCACTGGTAGGTTCAGAAGTTTCTTTTGATATAATTGTGACCAATAGTGGCCCTCAGGATGCAACAGGTGTTCAGGTTACCGATCTGCTTCCATCAGGATTTACGTATACGCGTTCGAGTATTTCTACCGGAACTTATGATGCCATCACCGGAATCTGGAATGTCGGAGGATTAATCAACGGCAAATCAGAGACCTTAACCATAAGCGGAACAGTAAATGCAACAGGCAATTACACCAATATTGCCGAAGTTACCGCCAGTAGCTTACCGGATCCGGATAGTACACCAAATAATGGTGACATAACCGAAGACGATTACGGAAGCGTAATTGTTACGCCAACCAATTTAGCTGCCGATTTATCGTTGACCAAAACAATTGTAGGTGGAAATACAACACCACTGGTTGGTTCAGAAGTTTCTTTTGATATAATTGTGACCAATAGTGGCCCTCAGGATGCAACGGGTGTTCAGGTTACGGATCTGCTTCCATCAGGATTTACGTATACACGTTCGAGTATTTCTACCGGAACTTATGATGCGATAACAGGAATCTGGAATGTCGGAGGATTAATCAACGGAAAATCAGAGACCTTAACCATCAGCGGAACAGTAAATGCAACTGGCAATTACACCAACATTGCCGAAGTTACCGCCAGTAGCTTACCGGATCCTGACAGTACACCAAATAATGGTGACATAACCGAAGACGATTACGGAAGCGTAACTGTAACACCAACTAATTTAGCTGCCGATTTATCGTTAACCAAAACAATTGTAGGTGGAAATACCACACCACTGGTAGGTTCAGAAGTTTCTTTTGATATAATTGTGACCAATAGTGGCCCTCAGGATGCAACAGGTGTTCAGGTTACCGATCTGCTTCCATCAGGATTTACGTATACGCGTTCGAGTATTTCTACCGGAACTTATGATGCCATCACCGGAATCTGGAATGTCGGAGGATTAATCAACGGCAAATCAGAGACCTTAACCATAAGCGGAACAGTAAATGCAACTGGCAATTATACCAATATTGCCGAAGTTACCGCCAGTAGCTTACCGGATCCGGACAGTACACCAAATAATGGCGTAACGACCGAAGACGATTACGGAAGCGTAACTGTAACGCCAACTAATTTAGCTGCCGATTTATCTTTAACCAAAACAATTGTTGGAGGAAATACAACACCATTAGTTGGTTCGCAAATTTCGTTTGAAATAATTGTGACCAATAGTGGCCCTCAGGACGCAACCGGAGTTCAGGTTACCGATTTGCTTCCAACAGGCTATACTTTTACTATTGCTACTCCTTCAGCAGGTACCTATAATGCAGGTACAGGAATTTGGAATGTTGGAGGACTACCAAATGGACAATCACAAACGTTGGTTGTAACAGCTACTGTAAACGCAACTGGCGATTATACCAATATTGCTGAAGTTACCGCCAGCAGCTTACCGGATCCAGATAGTACACCAAATAATGGCGTAACGACCGAAGACGATTACGGAAGCGTAATTGTAACACCAACAAATTTAGCTGCCGATTTATCGTTAACCAAAACAATTGTAGGTGGAAATACAACACCACTGGTAGGCTCAGAAGTTTCTTTTGATATAATTGTGACCAATAGTGGTCCTCAGGATGCAACAGGTGTTCAGGTTACCGATCTGCTTCCATCAGGATTTACGTATATACGTTCAAGTATTTCTACCGGAACTTACGATGCGATAACAGGAATTTGGAATGTCGGAGGATTAATCAACGGCAAATCAGAGACCTTAACCATAAGCGGAACAGTAAATGCAACAGGCAATTACACCAATATTGCCGAAGTTACCGCCAGTAGCTTACCGGATCCGGATAGTACACCAAATAATGGTGACATAACCGAAGACGATTACGGAAGCGTAATTGTTACGCCAACCAATTTAGCTGCCGACTTATCGTTGACTAAAACAATTGTGGGTGGTAATACGACACCACTAGTGGGCTCAGAAGTTTCTTTTGATATAATTGTGACCAATAGTGGCCCTCAGGATGCAACAGGCGTTCAGGTTACGGATCAACTTCCATCAGGATTTACGTATACACGTTCGAGTATTTCTACCGGAACGTATGATGCGATAACAGGAATCTGGAATGTTGGAGGATTAATCAACGGCAAATCAGAAACTTTAACGATAAGTGGAACAGTAAATGCAACAGGCAATTACACCAATATTGCAGAAGTTACCGCCAGCAGCTTACCGGATCCAGATAGTACACCAAATAATGGCGTAACGACCGAAGACGATTACGGAAGCGTAACTGTAATACCAACTAATTTAGCTGCCGATTTATCGTTGACTAAAACAATTGTGGGAGGTAATACGACACCACTAGTGGGCTCAGAAGTTTCTTTTGATATAATTGTAACTAATAGTGGCCCTCAGGATGCGACGGGTGTTCAGGTTACCGATCTGCTTCCATCAGGATTTACGTATACACGTTCAAGTATTTCTACCGGAACTTACGATGCAATAACAGGAATCTGGAATGTTGGAGGATTAATCAACGGAAAATCAGAGACCTTAACCATAAGCGGAACAGTAAATGCAACAGGCAATTACACCAATATTGCCGAAGTTACCGCCAGTAGTTTACCGGATCCGGATAGTACACCAAATAATGGAGTAACGACCGAAGACGATTACGGAAGCGTAACTGTAACACCAACAAATTTAGCTGCCGATTTATCTTTAACCAAAACCATTGTAGGTGGAAATACTACACCACTGGTAGGCTCAGAAGTTTCTTTTGATATAATTGTAACCAATAGTGGCCCTCAGGATGCGACAGGTGTTCAGGTTACGGATCTGCTTCCATCAGGATTTACGTATACGCGTTCGAGTATTTCTACCGGAACTTATGATGCGATAACAGGAATCTGGAATGTTGGAGGATTAGTGAACGGCAAATCCGAAACTTTAACGATAAGCGGAACAGTAAATGCAACAGGCAATTACACCAATATTGCCGAAGTTACCGCCAGTAGTTTGCCGGATCCGGACAGTACCCCAAATAATGGAGTAACGACCGAAGACGATTACGGAAGCGTAATTGTCACACCAACTAGTTTGTCCGCTGATTTAGCATTGACCAAAACAATAGTGGGAGGTAATACTAGTCCGTCATATTTTACGTCGGTAACGTTTCAGATTACAGTAAACAATAAAGGGCCGCAAGATGCCGGAAAAGTACAAGTTATAGATAAGTTGCCAAGTGGTTATACTTATGTTGTATTTAGTTCTACTTCCGGTGTTTATAACGAAGTAACCGGAATCTGGGATGTTGGAGCGATTGCCAGTGGAGCTTCGGAAACTTTGTTGATCACTGCAATCGTAAATACTACAGGAGATTACCGCAATACGGCTGAGGTATTTTCTTCAGATTTACCGGATCCAAATAGTACACCAAACAATGGTGTTGTAACAGAAGACGATATAAGTTCTGTAATTCTGACACCAGTTAATACTATTGCCGATTTGTCAATTGAAAAACTGGTAGTCGATGACATGTTAACTCCTTTGGTAGGATCACAGATTACATTCCAAATTACATTGATGAATTCAGGGCCAAACATTGCTACGGGTGTTGAAGTAAAAGACCTTCTTCCTCCCGGTTATACCTTTGTTTTCTACAATGCGAGTTCGGGTTCTTACAATAGACTAACAGGTATTTGGAACCCAGGAATTGTACTTCCAAACAGTAGTCAAACCTTGTTAATAAATGTATTGGTTAATGCTCCAACTGGTGCAGCTAATGAATACTTAAACATTACAGAAGTAACGGCAGCAGATGATTTTGATCCAGACAGTACACCAAATAATGGTATCACCACAGAAGATGATTACGATAGTATTTCGGTAACGCCAATTATTGTTATGGCAGATTTGTCTGTTGAAAAAACAATTATTGGAAATCAAAAACCAAATGTGGGTGATATTGTTACTTTTCAAGTTAGGGTTAGAAATGACGGACCAGGAAATGCAACAGGTGTTGAGGTCAAAGATTTGCTTCCTTCAGGATTTGCTTATATGATGCATAGTGCTACCAGCGGAACGTACACTTTTGCAGATGGCAGATGGAATATTGGGCTAATTCTCAATAATACCGAACAGATCCTGTTGATTAACGCTACCGTAAAACCGGCAACAGGAGCCGCAAACGAATATTTAAACGTCGCCGAAGTGACGGCAAGCGGATTACCTGATCCTGACAGTACACCAAACAATGGCATCACCACAGAAGACGATTATGATAGTATTCTGGTAGATGTACAAATGGCAAACCTGAGTCTGGAAAAATCGGTTAGTAATGTAAAAGCCAATGTCGGTGAGGTTGTTACTTTTACCATTCAGGTTAATAATGCAGGTCCCGTAGTGGCGACCGGTGTTGCCATAGAGGATTTACTGCCAATTGGATATACGAATATAACTAATATAACCGGTGGAGGTATTTACAGTGGTTTTAGAATCACTTGGTCTAATTTGCAGATTCCGCTTAGTGGAACAACCTTAACGTTTCAGGCAACGGTTGAAACACCAAATGGTTTAAAAGATTCGGATTATGTCAATACGGCACAGGTTACAGCCAGTGATCAATTTGACCCAAACAGTACTCCTGATAATGACGATGGCGATCAAAGTGAAGACGATGAAGACAATGCCGCTATCGAAACACCAAAAACGGATATCGCGATTATAAAAACTGTGGATGCGATCGATCCTTCAATTGACGCGTTGATCAACTTTACCATTACAGCTGATAATATCGGAAGTTTAAAAGCCACAAATGTAGAAGTACAGGATATTTTACCTACCGGTTACCAATTTGTATCGGCAGCGACAAGTTCAGGGACTTTTGATTCAAAAACAGGAATATGGAAAATACCTGCTGTTGACGTTAATTCGGTTCAGACTTTAACCTTAAAAGTAAAAGTACTTGATGTTAAGGACTATACAAACACTGCAAAATTGATTGCTTTAGATCAGATCGATACTAATGCTTCCAATAATCAAAGCAGTGCTACAATAGAACCTGTTTGCTTAAAAGTCCACAATGAGTTCTCTCCTAATGATGATGGTGTTAACGATGTATTCTATATAGATTGTATTGCCAACTATCCTAAAAATGTACTCGAAATTTATAACCGATGGGGGAATCTGATTTATACACAGCAGGGTTATAAAAACACCTGGGACGGAACGGCTGACGGATCTTCAAAATTATTACCGGTCGGAACCTATTTCTATATTCTGGATCTGGGAGACGGAACGCCTAAAACATCAGGCTGGTTGTATTTAAAACGATAAGTAGAAAGTAAACGGAATAGTAAATTGCTAATAACATTGAACAATGGTCAGAAGATATAACCAAATTATCGCTATACTAATGCTGCTTATCGCAAACTTTATGTATGGGCAGCAAGATCCGCAATACACACAATATATGTACAATACATTGAGTGTCAATTCTGCTTATGCAGGATCTGCGGGGCATTTGACAATTACAGGAATATACAGAACACAATGGGTTGGATTGGAAGGCGCCCCAAACACGCAATCTTTCACATTGGATTCCCCTGTTGGAAAAAATGTCGGACTGGGATTGTCAATCGTAAATGATGAAATTGGCCCGTCGGAAGAACAATATGTAGATTTGAATTTCTCTTATTCCATAAAAGCTTCAGATACGTACAAACTTTCTTTTGGAGTAAAAGGAGGAGGAAGAGTACTGAATATTGACTGGTCAAAAGGAAGTTTTAAAGATAATGATGTCCAATTTCAACAAAACATTCAGAATAAGTTTTTGCCCGTTGTTGGAGCCGGGATTTATCTGCATAGCGAAAAAAGCTATTTGGGTTTATCAGTCCCTAATTTTTTAACAGATGAGCGTTATGATGATGTTCAGGAAGGTTTAGCGGATGAACGGATGCATTTGTTTTTAATAGGAGGATGGGTTTTTGATCTTAGTCCAAGTGTCAAGTTTAAACCGGCTTTTCTAACGAAGTATGTTTCCGGCGCACCGGTCATTGTAGATTTATCAGCCAATTTTATGTTTAATGATAAATTTAGACTAGGTGCTTCTTACCGCACCGGAGATTCGTTTAGTGCGTTGGCAGGTTTCCAGATAACACCTCAGCTATTAGTTGGTTATACCTATGATTATACGACAACCGAACTTCAGAAATTTTCATCGGGAAGTCATGAGATAATGTTGCGCTTTGAGTTAAAATCAAAAGAGAAAGGACTAAAATCGCCTAGATTTTTTTAAACTAAAGAGTTATGAAAAAAATAATTACGCTAATCGGATTATTTATAGTAATGGCCGGCTTTTCGCAGACCAAAAACAAAACTGCTGATGCTCTTTTTGATAAAATGTGGTATCTCGAGGCAGCTAAGGCTTATGAGTATGCCATACAAAAAGGAGATCGTTCTATGGAAACCTTACAGAGAGCCGGAGATTCGTATTATTTTAATACAGATATGAAGCAGGCAAATGAAAAATACCAACTGCTGATTGCAGAATATCCAAATGAAGTTTCAGCTGAGTATATTTTTCGTTATGCCCAAACTTTAGAAGGAATTCAAAACTACGATTTAGCCAAAAAGTGGTTGAAAAATTTTAGCAAAAAAGCAGAGGTTACAGATGCCAGAAAGCAAAATTTTTCACTGAAAGAAAACACAATCGAAAAAATTATGAGCATCGAACCTCAGTTTACACTTCAAAATTTATCGATTAATTCTTCGTACTCAGATTTTGGCCCTATGTTTTATAAAGGTCAGCTTATTTATGCTACTTCTATAGATTCTTCTTACGCTGCCACAAGAAGATATGCCTGGAACGATCAGCCGTTTTTGAGTCTTCAATTGGGAAAAATTAGTCCTTCACAATCTGATGTGACCCGTATCAGAAGATTTTCAAATGCACTTCATAGCCAGTATCATGAAGCCTGTGTTTCTTTCTCGCCAGATGAAAATACCATTTATTTCACCCGAAATAATTACAACGGAAAACTGAGAAGAGATGGAAAAGGAACCAATAATCTAAAATTGTATTCGGCTACTGCCATAACAAAAGACGATAAAACGAGTTGGGAAAACATACGGGAAGTTCCTTTCAACAGTGACGAATATTCAGTTGGACAACCGAGTGTAAGCAAAGATGGAAAAAAACTCTACTTTATTTCAGATATGCCCGGTTCCATTGGTTCTACAGATATTTTTGTGGTCGATATTTTAGGAGATAATAAATTTTCACAGCCCAAAAATGTAGGGGATAAAATCAATACAATGGGAAGAGAAATGTTTCCGTTTATTACAGATAAAACTTTGTATTTTGCCAGTGACGGACATTTAGGTTTAGGCGGACTTGATGTTTTTGAAAGCCCTGTAAAAGACGGACTTTTTGAAAGCCCCGTTAATCTTGGAGCCCCATTAAACAGCAATTTAGATGATTTTGCTTATATCGTTAACGAAGAAACAAATTTAGGCTTTGTGTCTTCCAACAGAAAATCCGGAAAAGGCGATGACGATATCTATTCTTTCGAAAGAATACCTGTTTGCAAACAACAGATTAAAGGTTTTGTTTTTAATGAAATTACAGGCGGAAAAATAGTCAACGCAAAGGTGACTTTGTACGCAGCTGATGGTGCAAAACTGGAGGAAGCAACATCAAATGAATTAGGGGAGTATCGATTTAATACTCCTGTTGCTTGTAGCACCAGCTACAAAGTGGAAGCATTTAAACAAGGATTTACTCCGCTTGTACTTCCGGTTCTAACACAAGGTACTTCAGGAGAAACAGTAGTAGACTTAGGTATAAAATCACCACTGATTGTAAAAGAAGATGGTATTTTAAAAATAAAAATCGGCATTATTTTCTTTGATTTAGACAAATCCAATATTAGAAATGACGCTGCTATTGAGTTAAATAAAGTGGTTTTATTGATGAATGAATATCCGGATATGGTAATCAAAATAGAATCCCACACCGATTCGAGAGCCAGAGATAATTACAATCTTGTGCTTTCAGATAAAAGAGCAAAATCGTCAAGAGACTATATAATCTCGCAAGGAATAGTCGCAGAACGAATACAAAGTGCTATTGGTTATGGCGAAACAAAACTAATCAATAACTGTAAAAATGGCGTTCCTTGTACCGAAGAACAACATCAACTCAACAGACGATCTGAGTTTATTATTATTAAAATGTAGGGAGGAGAAAGCGATTAATTAAAAAATTAAACCCGACAGGTTTTAAAACCTGTCGGGTTTAGTTTCAAAGGAAGATTTGAAAAGAATATATTTTATGGCTCAGCAAATTTTGGAATGAATCAGGTGGATATAATAACAATACACAGATAAAAAATACCTGTGTATTGTTGTAAAAATAATTCGGAAACAGACGCTTTTAAATTATTATTTAATGCTAACCACTTTTTGTGGAATTTCTCTCACCTCAACACTTCCGCCAAATTCAAGAATAGGACAGGCCTTTGATAATTCGATAGCAGTTTCCATATTCTCAGAACGAATGAATAAATTGCTGACTACTTTGAGGCCCTCAGAGATAATATATCCTTTTACAATTTTCTTGTCGGGACCGGAAACAATATAGCCCTCTCCCGGGAAGGGAAAACTTATAATGTAGATGTTGTTTTCTTTCCACTGATTAAGCAATGCGTCCCATTTTGGACCCACTGTTTTTGCTTGTTCAGTAGTATACGTAACAGGAACACGAATCAATAAGCTATACTCTTTCATTTTGTTGTTGTTAGATTGTGGGACATTAATTTTTGACTGGGCATAAGTTTGACTTGATGCAAATACAGTAAAAGCGATAAATACTAGTAAACGTGATTTCATTTGTTGTTTATTTTAGATACAAATGTCCGCTTATCAGTAACTTAATCCTTGTAAAAAATCATTGATTTACCAATACAATTCTGATTTAAAGAAGTCAGTTGGTGTTTGCCCTGTAAAAAGTTTAAAGTCTTTGTTGAAATGTGCCTGATCGTAAAATCCATTTTCAAATGCCATATCAAGGAAAGAGGCAGACTCAGTATTTTTGGAAATAATAGCGTTCATTTTTACAATCGAAGAGAATTGTTTTGGACTAGCACCTACTGCTTTTCTAAACCGTTTTTCAAAAGCATCCTGACTAATAAATAGCGATTCTGCAAGTTTGTTTATTCTCATGGTTCCATTGTTTGTATGAATGGTAGTGATGGCATTTTGTACCAGAAAATCAGGTTTAATGTTCTGGAGTTTTAAAGAGAAGTACTGTTCAATAACAGCGATTTTAGTGGTATTATTTTTAGCCAGAGCTAAACGTTCTTCCACAATTGAAATTTCCAATGGAGCGAAAAAATGGTCTAATGAAACGCTTTCCTCAAATAATTCATGCAGAGGTTGTTTAAAAAACGCAGAAGCTCCCGTTTCCTGAAAGAGGACAATCAAGGAAGCTGTTTTTGGTGCGTAGTTAATGTTTCGTACCGTTTTTCGAAGACCCGAGAAAAGAGTAGGAGATAAGGCTATTTTATCCATTTCGTTGTTGTAGAAAGTTTGCCCCGACAAACGAAATGCAATTGCAAATGAGGTATTGGGTATAACACGATTAACCAATTCGTCATTACTTTCTATAATCTTGTAAGATTTAATGAAAGGTCTTAATAATTCGGATGGTAGATATTCCTCAATTTTCATTTTAGATTATTTTCAAACGGTTGCAATTTTTAGAGTTTCTCTTGCGAATATTGAAAGTACTTTTTATCCGGCTTTTAAGAGGGGTTTCTGCTAAACGAATATAAGAAATAAAACGATAAGTGAAACAGGTGTAAAAGATGTAATGAATTGGTTTTTAGTGTGATTTTTGGCTACTGGTAGTAGGGTCTTTATATGCTGATTTACCTCCTCTATTGCTAATCAACAACTGTAAAAATGGTGTTCCTTGTACCGAAGAACAACATCAACTTAACAGGTGATCTGAGTTTATTATTATTAAGATGTAGGGAAGGAGAAAGCGATTAATTTCTAAAATGAAAAAGTCCCACCGAAGCAGGACTAAAGATTTTCATCTACGGCATATAGCCTTATTGTGATAAGATTAAAGATTAGAAATTTTAATCAGTTGTAAAGATATATCAAAAATAACTGCAATGCAATGAGGAAAGCCATAAAACAGGGATTTAATTTTTGCCTATATTTAACGATTGTAAAGAAAAATCAGATTATTATGGCAAAAATATTAGGTTTGGATCTGGGAACAAATTCGATTGGATGGGCGCTTATAGATGACAGATTAAATAAGATTTTAGGAATTGGAAGCAGAATTTTTCCTATGGGTGTTGAAAATTTAGGAGATGGTGATAATGAAATTTCTAAAAATGCAAGCAGGACCGGAGCGAGAGGGATAAGGAGACAATTTTTTAGAAGAAGACTAAGGAAGAAGATTTTATTAAAAGCACTTTCCGAGAATAAGATGTGCCCGCTGAATATAGATGATTTTGAAAGATGGAAGAAAACGAAAAACTTTCCTTCAGAAGTATTAGCAGAATGGTTTGCTTTAAATCCGTATGAATTACGAAATAAAGCATTGAATGAAAAATTATCATTGGAAGAAATAGGAAGATTATTTTATCATTTAATTCAACGCAGGGGTTTTTTAAGTAACAGTAGGAAAGCGGGGAGTACCGACGGAGCCATTTTTAGCGGAAATGCCAAAGAAGGGAAAATAGGAATTACCGAAACACAGCATAAAATAGAAAACAAGACATTAGGTTCTTATTTATATGAAATTTATCCCAAACAAAATCAACCTTTTCAGGAGGGATTGGAAAGGATAAGAAATCGATATACAACCCGCAAAATGTATGTGGATGAATTTGAAATGATTTGGGAAAAACAAATGCAATTTCACTCCGGTTTAAATGAAGATCTGAAACAGGTTTTTGGTGGGAGGAAATTAGATGGCTACAAAGAAGATGGTATTTTGTTTTATCAACGCCCTTTGAAGTCTCAGAAACATCTTGTGGGAAATTGTTCTTTTGAACCATCAAAAACTAAGTGCCCTGTAAGTGCAATTCCGTTTGAATTGTTCAGAGTTTGGCAATGGGTAAATACGATTGAATATAACGGAAGTAAAATTTCACAAGGAGAAAAGCAAAAGATAGTTGATTTTTTATGTGCCAATGAAAAACCGGATTTCAAAAAAATAAGGAAAGTTATTGGGAAAGAAAGTGCAGCATTTAAATTTAATTATAAAGATGATGATAAAATTGTAGGTGCCTATACCATTTCTAATTTGTCCAATAAAAAATATTTCGGTGCCAAATGGTTTTCCTTTTCAGAGAAAGAACAGGAAGACATTTGGCATGTTTTGTATTTTTTTGACAGTAAATCGAATTTAAAGGAGTATGCCATTAAAAACTGGAATTTTACAGCGGAACAAGCAGAATCTATTTCTAAGTTTAATGTAAAGGAAGGGTATGCAAGTTTAAGCAGAAAAGCGATAAGTATGATCCTTCCATTTCTTCAAATGGGATTTACTTATGATGTTGCTGTAGTTTTTGGAGGTATTAGAAATGCTTTTGGTTCTGATTGGGAGAAATTGTCTGATGCGAAAAGGAACTTTTTACTGGATAATATCGAAGGAATTGTTCGTTCAGGAGCAAAAGGTGGATTTATCGAAATTATCAAGGATATTCTAAGAAATGATTATACTCTTTCAGATAACCGGATGAGAAAATTGTATCATCATTCGGCAGCGATTGGCGTTAAAGAGCTCTTGACAAAATTACCGGTTGGTAAAGAAGCAGACAGGCAAATTCAAACCATAAAAAATCCTATTGTAATAACAGCTTTATTTGAATTAAGGAAATTAGTTAATGAGCTTATTGAAGAGCATGGTAACCTTGATGAGATAAAAGTTGAAATGGCTCGTGATTTAAAACTATCTAAATCGCAAAGAAATAAAATTCGCAGAGATCAAAAACGTCTGGAGAGGGAGAATGATCGCGTGAAGAACAGATTAACAGAAGAAGGAATCAGAATTACTCATGATACTCTTTTGCTTTATAAATTGTGGGAAGAATGTAGAAAAACATGTCCATATACCGGAAAGCCGATTTCCCTATCGCAGTTGTATTCAGGAGAAGTTCAAATAGAACATATTCATCCCTGGAGTCGCTCTTTAAATGATAGTTTTGCCAATAAAACCCTTTGTTATGCCAATGAGAACAGAAGAAAAGGAGACAAAACACCATATGAATTTTATGGTATTGATGAAACTCATTGGTCAGGTATTAAAGAAAGAGCTTTGAAATTGTTTTCAGATACCAAAGAATATCCAAATGCTTATCAAAAATTCAAAAGATTTGTACAACAAAAATTTGATGATGATTTTTCAACACGTCAGTTAAATGATACGCGATATATAAGTAAGGAAGCTAAAGATTATCTAGCATTAGTTTGCAGAAAAGTTAACGTATCACCGGGCCAGATGACCTCTAATTTGCGTCAGAAGTGGGGTTTGAATCACCTATTAAATACGGAGAATAATGCAAAATCACGTGAGGATCATCGTCACCATGCTATTGACGCATTGGTTATGGCTTGTGGGAAAACGAGTTATTTGCAAGAATTGTCAAAATGGAACAGATACGATCGGAAACCCGAATTAAAAAGATTTCCATTGCCTTGGGAAGGATTTAATTTTGATGCAGAAAAAGCTGTTGAAAAAATATTAATTTCTCATAAAAAAGTTTCCAATGATATTACGATCCGGACACATAAAACGGAGAAAAATGGAGTTGTTTATCAAAATGTTGGTGTAGCTGCGCGAGGGCAATTGCACAAAGAAACCGTTTTTGGTAAAAGAAATTTTAATGGAGAAGAAGCTTTTCATGTTCGAAAACCTATAGAGAGTTTAACTACTTTAAAACAAATTGAAAAAGTCGTGGATGCCAGTACAAGAAATCTAATTTTAAAAAGGATTCAGGAATTAGGAGGTTTTGTAAAAGATAAAGTCCCTGCTAATGCTTTTTTTATTGTTAATGAAAATGGAGTAAGGCAACCTCAGATCTATTTACCAAACAAAAATGGCGCACCGGTTCCCATTTTAAAAGTAAGAATGAAAGAAAATATCAGTGGAGCAGAAAAGTTAAAAGACAATATAAATCAGTGGGTAAATCCAAGAAACAACCATCATGTATTGATCTACAAAGATCAAAAAGGAAATCTGAAAGAAGAGGTTGTTACTTTTTGGACTGTGGTTGAAAGAAAGAGAACAGGAGAACCGGTTTATAAAGTGCCAATAGAAGGAAAGGAAATAGTAACTGCTTTGCACATTAACGATATGTTTCTATTAGGACTAAATGAAGAGGAGATCAATTGGGAAAATCCAAATTATGAAGTTTTGAAGGAACATTTGTATAGAGTTCAAAAATTATCTTCAGGTGATTATTTTTACAGAAAACATTTGTCTTCTACCGTGACAGATGATAATTATAAGCAAATTAGGGGGTTTGGTAGCGGAAAAACGGGTTGGTTTAATTTTTCTCCGGTAAAAGTGAGAATTTCAGTTTTGGGGAAAATTCAAAAAGCAGTGAATATTTAATTTCTTGACCATGAATAGTACATTGTTGAAATAGTTATGAATCGTATTAGAACAAAAAAAGAAAAAGCCAAGCGTTTTTCTTGCACCTTTTTAGGAAGTATATTAAAGTTGTAATTTAAATCCAGATTAGAAAACACGATATCTTATTTGAAATCTAAATAAGGTTTTAATCGTTGTAGTTTGATTAAAGATTAGAAAACACGATATTTAAATTGAGTAAATCCGTTTCGATACGATTGCTATAGTTTGATTAAAGAAGAGAGAACACAATATTAAAACCGATTTTATGACGCATTTAAAGATGATTATAGTTTGATTAAAGATTAGAAAACATGATATTTCTGTATAAAAAATGGAATTCAAGTAATGTGTTGTAGTTTGATTAAAGATTAGAAAACACGATATTCGTGGCAGAAAATAGCGCAAACCAAAAGTGTTGTAGTTTGATTAAAGATTAGAAAACACGATATTGAATGGTTCAGGATTATTTTTAATTCTTTAGTTGTAGTTTGATTAAAGATTAGAAAACACGATATTTTATCACAATACACTGGGTTTGACTGTGGTGTTGTAGTTTGATTAAAGATTAGAAAACACGATATTTTTTGCTGAGCAGGACGCTCTATTTAACCAGTTGTAGTTTGATTAAAGATTAGAAAAAACGATATTTCACAAATGCCAACAATAACAGAGACACAGTTGTAGTTTGATTAAAGATTAGAAAAAACGATATTATATTTACCCGACGACCGATTAAATATTCCGTTGTAGTTTGATTAAAGATTAGAAAAAACGATATTTTTTTTATCCTGAAGGATGCGCCAATTATTGTTGTAGTTTGATTAAAGATTAGAAAAAACGATATTAGCACAAGGAACTGGCGTAAGCGGAGGATGTTGTAGTTTGATTAAAGATTAGAAAAAACGATATTCAATTCCAAGAAGAGGAGACATATTCACACGTTGTAGTTTGATTAAAGATTAGAAAAAACGATATTAAGAAAAGTCGAACTGCTTATGTAACTGCGTTGTAGTTTGATTAAAGATTAGAAAAAACGATATTTGGATATTGTGAAAGCATCAGTCTACTTTTGTTGTAGTTTGATTAAAGATTAGAAAAAACGATATTAAACAAAAGCAGTATGAGCAACGCGCAAGTGTTGTAGTTTGATTAAAGATTAGAAAAAACGATATTTTAAACAAATCAGAACTGAGAAATGAAATCGTTGTAGTTTGATTAAAGATTAGAAAAAACGATATTTTGTTGGTGTTCAGTAGCAGGACGTGAAAAGTTGTAGTTTGATTAAAGATTAGAAAAAACGATATTAGGAGAGGGGATATGTTGAATCCCCTCTATGTTGTAGTTTGATTAAAGATTAGAAAAAACGATATTCCTGCGTAAGGCGTTACTGTTGCTTTCATAGTTGTAGTTTGATTAAAGATTAGAAAAAACGATATTTGTGGGTCAAAAATTAAAGATTCTTTCATAGTTGTAGTTTGATTAAAGATTAGAAAAAACGATATTAGTTGTTTTGCTAAGTGTTGATTTTTAGTGTTTTATCTAGTAATGTCGCTTGAGAAAATGCTTCTTTTTTGCCTTGATAAAGTAAGATTGAAGCATTTTTTAGTTTTAAAATAATTCTAATTGGGTAGGCTGTGATATTTTAGGGATTTCTGCTTTTCCCCAAAAATTCTGAATATTGCCAAATTGTTTGTCGGTTATTCGAAGCACACTTACTTTACCTAAAGGGGGTAATAACTTGTGAATTCTTTTCTCATGTACATCGGCACTTTCGCTGCTGGCACAATGACGCATATAGACAGAGTATTGCATCATCGAAAATCCATCTTTGAGCAAATTATTTCTGAATCCGGAGGCATTTCGTCTGTCTTTTTTTGTCTCGGTGGGTAAATCAAAAAAAACAAATAGCCACATTATTCGGTATCCGTTAAGCTCCATAATGCAGGATATTTAATTTTTTTTCGAGTTCCTGTAAAACACTGCTGGAGCGAACTTGCTGTTTTTTGCAATGCAATGAGTAATGGGCTTTTTTCGTCTTTGAAATAGACTGTCCTGGTCAGTATTTGTAATAATTCGGCTTTGATGACTGTATTCAATTCCTGTTCGTCAAAATGTTGCATAATTTCAAAGACTTTTTCATCTACAATAGGGCGAAACGGTTCCATAATGTCATCTGCAAGTGCAAAGGCATTGTACTTGCTTTTATGGTGAATTCCTAAAGTATTCAATAAACCACTTCCGGAAAGCGCTCTGGCAGTTGCCGCTCTTAAAATGGCATAGCCGTAATTCAGAAAATTATTCGGATAATCGCCGTAACGTTCTCTTTTGATGCCGTTTGTTTCTAAATTCGGATTTGGGAAATATTTCCAGTATTACTGTGCTGCAACTCCTTCCATATTAGAGGAATCTCCGCTTAATACTTTACCTGCTAAAAATGCAAAGCTGTTTTTAGAGCGAGTTATTCTTGCCAGTAATTGTCCCTGATTTTTAATTTTTTCAATTATAGTTTGTTGCCATAATTGTTTTTTTAATGGCATAGAAGCCTCGATTTGATTTTTAAATATTTCCTGTTGAATATGATGACTGTTGAGGTTGAGTAACATTCCGTTTGGAAGATGATTTTTTCCGCATATGATAACAGATGTGTTATTTTCAACGAGTAAATTCATAGCGGGAATGCTTATGTAAATTTCATTATGATCCAAAACAAGAAAACCAATGTCTTCTATCGGGACAGTACTTTCTTTTGTTTCTGATTTTAATACTAATTGTTGGTTTTTGGTAGTGACAGAAAGTTTATTTTCTATTAAAATGGTTCTCTTTAGCATAGATTTAAGTTCAAATTATTGGAAAATGCTGGTAATAAGTATAAAGTTCCGATTTTGTTGAATGTTACTTTTACGGTTTTCCTTAATATGAAAAATTCGGTGCTTAAGAAAATTTAGTTTCTTACGTAGCCTTCGACTTCGCTCAGGGTGACAGTAGGGAGGGAATATGACTTGGTATAATAATCCATCAAGTTTATCGACTCACACCTTGGAATTTGTCCTTCGACTTCGCTCAGGATGACACTGCTCTTCGCTCAGAGTGACAGTAGTGGAGAATATCACTCGGTATAATAATCCATCAGGTTTATCGGCTCACCCATTTGGAATTTAAAAAATTGGAATTTAATAGATACTGCGGCTTAATAAAAAAAAGAGACTATCTCGTAATTGAAATAGTCTCTTTAATAAGTATATTGCTTTTTTTACTTGATCTCCGTTATGAATTCGTTCTGAGGGGTTCTCACTTTTTTCATATTTACCAACCAGTCGTTAGCTTCATCTCTGTAGCCAAGTGTTAATATTATAGCACTTTTAAGACCAAGTTCGTTTAGCCCCAAAAGTTTATCTACTTCAGCAGGAAGAAAACCTTCCATTGGTGTTGCATCTACTTTTTGTTCCGCTGCCGCTGCAATTGCGATACCAAATGAAATATAAGCTTGTCTTGCCGCGTGGTTCGCGTGCCATTCCTGACCCAATGGTTCGTACATTCCCCAAAGTGTGTTTTTGTAATCGTCCATGGTATCGGCAGGCAATCCTCTTTCAGCAAGGGTTCTGTCAAATACTGCTGAGATTTTTTCTAAAGAATAACCATCCCAGGCTGCAAAAACCAATACATGAGAAGCATCTGTAATCTGACTTTGGTCGAAAGCTACAGCTCTTAATTTTTCTTTTACTTCTTTATTTGTAATTACAAAAATCTGATACGGTTGTATACCCGATGATGAAGGTGCTAATTTAGCGGCTTCCAGAATGTAATCGATTTTTTCTTGTGGGACAACTTGTCCGTTCATTTTTTTAGTAGCATAACGCCACTCGAGTGCTTTTATTAAGTCCATGTTCTTGATGTTAAATTTAAATTCTATTCAAATGTAAAGACTTTAAGTGTATTTTTGTCATCTGATTACCAAAAGTAACTGTAACATTGAGGTAACTAACTGACATTTTATGATAAAAGAGCCCGAACACGATCAACAAAAATGCAGCCAACACATTATGGCCGTGCATGATGCCATGTATGTTCTGAATGGAAGATGGAAAATTTCGATAATTGCATCCTTATGTTTTAATACTATGCGATTCACAGATCTGGTAAGAGAAGTGGAAGGGATTTCAGGTAAGATGTTAAGCAGGGAACTAAAAAATCTGGAAGAGAACCAATTAGTAACCCGAACAGTTCTCAACACCAAACCGATCACTGTAGAATATAAACTGACAGACTATGGACATACTTTAAAAGAAGTGATAGATTCTTTAGCAAAGTGGGGGCATAATCACAGAAAGAAAATTACAGGGAAAGAATAATATTAACTGTTTAATTCAGATGCCCTTTGAAAAAAACTCTGACGGGCTAATTTCTGTTCCGTTTCCTCAATTGCTTTCAGGAGATTATTTTGATTGTCGGTAATTTCGGTTAGCGTAGTTCTGATAATGTCCCAAACCGGTTGCATTTTTGCAACAAGCTCTTTTCCTTTTGTTGTAAGTACAATTAAGCGTTTGCGTTCGTCGAGTTTGTCTTTTTTGGAACTGATAATTTTTTGTTTTTCCAATTCTTTAAGCAAACTTATAGTAGACGGATGGGTATAGCCAATTTCATTTGCAATTTCGACCACACTTAGGATTTCCTTGATATGCAACGTATAGATTACAGGAAACCATTTTGGCTCAAAATCAATATCGTAAGATTTATACACCAGGGCACCCTCTTTTCGTAATTGCTCACTAAGTCGTTGTAATCGTGTTGATAGGGCCAGAATACCAATTTCGTCTATTATATTCATTTTGTCGGATTTAGTTGTAAATGACAGAACACATTATCAGCGCTCATTAACGGAAAATCGTGCGGAAGAGCTTCTTTTTGTATTCTCACAAAATTATTTCTTTCGTAAAAGCGCAATGCTGCCTGCAGGATAGAAACCGTCCCCAAATATAGGTTACTTAATCCGTTTTCCTTGCTGTATGCAATCAGTTGTTCTAATAGTTGCTGGGCAATATTATATTCTTTGCCTCTGTACTCTTTTAAAACAAACATTTTTCTGATGGCAGCGGTCTTTTCATTAAATTTTACCAGCGCAATAGTGCCAACCAGTTTTTCGTCAATAAAAGCACCAAGAAAACAACCGCCCGATTCGTAATAAAAATTCTTAATGTTTAATAAATCCGGCTGATCTTCTAAAGTAATGGCAACATTAAATTCGTTTTGCTGAATATTTAAAATCAAATTTATAATCTGTTTTTCGTATTCATTTTGGATAGGTTTGATCTGCATTTTTATAAGATTTAAATATGTGTACAAAACTACGTAGTTAAATACATATATCCAAATAAAAAAATATTGATTTCGATAATCTCGCAAAGTCGCCAAGCCGCAAAGTTTTTTTATTGATTTTTTTAACTTTGTGATTTTGAGACTTTGCGAGAGATACTGTCAAAAACGATAGTGAGCCGTAACTTTCAAGAATTGAGCCCAACAGATTTTAGATTTCGTAGAAAAACAGTTATCGCCTTTCTAAATAGTTGCTTTATTTTCCGATTTTGTAGATTGAAGCATTAGAACCGTCTGTAACGGCATATAAAGCACCGTCTTTTCCTTCTAACACATCTCTAAATCGACTTTTATAGGTCGTAAGTAAACGCTCTTCACCAACTACAGCATTGTCTTTAATTACTAATCTTGCGACATGCTGACCGCTTAGAGCCGCAACAAACAAATTGTTAGTCCATTCACTAATCTGATTCCCGGAGTAAAAAGTAATGCCACTTGGAGAAATTACAGGATCCCAGTAATAAACCGGCTGTTCCATACCGCTTTTTGTTGTAATGCCTGCACCAATAGCAGCACCACTATATTCAAGTCCATAACTAATTGTTGGCCAGCCGTAGTTTTTGCTTGCTGTAATTTTATTGATTTCATCACCTCCCAGCGGACCTAATTCAGCTTCCCAAAGATCACCTGTAACCGGGTGAATGGCCAGACCTTGTACATTTCGATGTCCATAAGAGTAAATTTCAGGTAAAACACCAGTTTGGCCGATAAAAGGATTACCGGCTGCAGCCGCTCCGTTTTTGGTAATGCGGACTATTTTGCCCAGTGCAGCATCCAGTTTCTGAGCCAAAGGTCTGGACTGTATGTCAGAGCGTTCCCCGGTACTTACAAAAAGATTTCCTTGTTTGTCCCAAGCAAGACGGGAACCATAATGTAGTGTACTGTTAAACTCCGGAATCGCTTTGTAGATTACTATAGCATTTTCAATTTTGGTTTCATTGGCAGAAAGTTTTCCTTTTGCTACAGAAGTTGTGGTACCATTTGTTCCGGTCTGTGCAAAACTCCAATATACCATTCTGTTAGTGGCAAAGTCAGGATCGACTGCAACGTCTAGCAAACCTCCCTGTCCGCTACTGTTTACGGTTGGAATTCCGGTAATAGCTCCACCTACAACTCCTGCCTGAGTTACAATTCGCATGGTTCCGTTTTTTTGTGTAACCAAAATTCTTCCGTCGGGTAAATTTTCCATTCCCCAAGGATTTGTCAGACCGGTTGCAAAAACTTTAACGGTATAGGCTGTTTGGGTCTTCACACCTCCAATTCTGGTTTGTCCTTTAAAGGCGGGTTTGTATTTCGAATTTGGCGGATTCGTTTCTACGGGTGGTAAAGTGGCTGTAGATTCTTCTTCTTCAGCAGGGGCATTTGGTTTATCATTGTTACAGGACAATTGTAAAAAGGCCATAAATAAGACCGGGAAATACAAAAAGACTGATTGACTTTTTAGGAAATATTTTTTCATAACGTAATTTTTTTATGGTTAAAATAGGGTTCACTAAATATAACAACTTTTGAAATAATTTTATTGTTTAGAGAATTATATAATTGCCATGTATTGAAAAAGAACGAGTTACAGGTTTTGTTTTCTTGTTTTTTGGTTCCGATGAAAATAATCTGAGCAAATCTGCGTGAGAAAGCTTTAGACGAACACAGGAGATATAAATAAAAGTTGATTTTTTTTTTTGAAGAGCATTTCTTTTTTTTTGGGTATAAAATTAAATGCAACAAAATTTATTCTAAAACAGATTTTTGTAACATTTTTGATCTCCTATATGAAGGCCTAAACTATATCTTTGATCACCACGTCGCAAGAAAAAAAGAGTATAAAAAAATAATTATGATAGTTTTAGGAGACAAAGAATATTATAAAGGCATTGGTCAGATTAAGTATGAAGGAAAGGATTCTGATAATCCGCTGGCTTTCAGATATTATAATCCGGAGCAAATTGTTGCTGGTAAAACGATGCGCGAGCATTTTAAGTTTGCCGTTTCGTATTGGCATAGCTTTGGCGGTAACGGATCGGATCTATTTGGACAAGGCACTCAAAATTTTGCATGGAACGAGACAAGAGAGCCGATTAAAGCTGCAAAAATCAGAGCAGATGCGGCTTTTGAATTTATAAGCAAGATGGGTTTTGATTATTTTTGTTTTCACGACTTCGATCTGGTGCAGGAAGGAGAAAACTTCGGACAATCTGAAGTACGTTTGGCTACGATGACTTCTTATTTGAATGAAAAAAAAGCAGGTACGGAAATTAAGGTGCTTTGGGGGACTGCAAATTGTTTTTCGAATGCCCGTTATATGAATGGAGCAGCTACCAATCCTGATTTTAAGGTAGTAGCCAGAGCCGCAGCACAGGTAAAATTAGCAATGGATGCAACTATTGCTTTAGGTGGTGAAAACTACGTCTTTTGGGGTGGAAGAGAAGGCTATATGACACTACTGAACACCGATATGAAACGCGAGTTAGATCATATGGGACAATTTCTGATTCAGGCACGGGACTATGCAAGAAGACAAGGATTCAAAGGAAATTTTTTACTCGAACCAAAGCCAATGGAACCATCCAAACACCAATATGATTTTGATTGTGCTACTACGATTGGTTTTTTACGTCAATATGGTTTGGAGAAAGATTTTAAAGTAAATATAGAAGTAAATCATGCCACAATGGCTCAGCATACTTTTCAACACGAACTTGAAGTAGCGGCACAATCCGGAATGCTGGGAGGTATTGATGCCAACAGAGGCGATTACCAAAACGGTTGGGATACGGCTCAGTTTCCAAATAATATACAGGAGGTGACAGAGGCGATGTTGGTTTTTCTTAAAGCAGGTGGTCTTCAGGGTGGCGGAGTAAATTTTGATGCCAAAATAAGAAGAAATTCCACCGATATGGAAGATATTTTCTTGGCACATATTGGTGGTGCAGATACTTTCGCAAGAGCTTTACTGACAGCGGATAAGATTATTACTTCTTCTCCTTATGAGAGTCTAAGAAAGCAACGTTACAGCTCTTTTGATGATGGAAAGGGAAAAGAATTTGAAGAAGGAAAATTAAATTTTACAGATTTATACAATATTGCCAGAGACAACGACCCAATAGAATTGCAAAGTGGGAAACAAGAACTTTTTGAGAATATTATTAATAGGTATATATAAACTGAATTTTTGCAGGAAAAGATAGACGGCTATTGGGATACATCTTTTTGTGGTGCAGTAATTCCGTTTTTTATTAAATAAGATAAAATAATTTATCAAGCTTCAGAGAAGCGACATATTTATAGCAAATAGATTATAGCAGTGAAAAGCTATCCTGCCGCTTTACATCAATAAACCGTTACGCTGTCGAGATTGGTAGATTTAATTTAATTCGTTGGGTGTAATTTATAAAAATGCTACATAGAAACATAGATTTTGCGAATAACAAAGGGGCAAAAAGGAATACATTTTTATCATATAGTCAAACTACGAGATTTTCGATTTCGCTTAGACTGACAATTGAAATTTTAAATAAATGAAACACTTTTTTTCGTTTTCAAAAGACTATATCTCGATGTTGGAAAATAATTACACCCAATGAGCTACTTTATGCAATCGGATAACTTTATAAATGTAAGGCGGACGGGAATAGCAGTTTAATGGTTATTTTTTGCGCATTCTTTTCATATAATCTTTTTTTGCAGCAGGATACTTAGCAAAAGAGAGGGCAAAACTAAAATCGCCAAACTTAGAATTGTTTACACTGTCTCTTGGGTAAGGCGCTATGGTGCTAAAAACATGGCAGGTATAGCATGTCCTTGTCGTTTGGATGTAGGTTTCCATTGTAGCATTAGCAACATTACTGACACCGCTAAGCATTGAGGAAATATTGATATTCCTTGGTGCCGGGATTGGGACAGTCGGATCCGGTTGGAAACTTTGTGACCAAATAACATCTACCAGTTTGTAGTATTGCCAAACCGAATTAGGATAAAACTTTCGAATGTTTCTTTGCATCACTTCATTAATAGGAGCAGCATCTTTTTTATCTATACTGTTTATGCGCACCGTTTGTATCGGTACCGGAGCTGCCTGTTCGAGATAGTAAGGAGGTGGTCTGTTGGGATCGCAAGGTACGACTACGGTAGAATCACCGGTACGGGTCCGAATTACGACTTTCCGATCTTTACAGTCAGGGTTGTAGAAATTGTATCCATAAGGAGAGGGTGGCGGACTGTTTAAGTGATCTCTGTCAGGTGCATTGTCTATCTGTTCAAATGTGGCCCATACCCATGTAGGCTGATTTTGTGTTTTGTGCAGTATATGCAAGCCTACAAGTGCCACAACGGTATTTCTTAGTTTTCTTGTAAGGGGGTCTAATACAACGGCTTTAGATATTTTATATCTTCTCCATTTTGGCGATTGCGGATCAGGAACTTCCAGCCATGCTGCTTTTAGTTCAATGGCCCCAACAACTCCATTATATTCTCCTTGTGGAAAATTAATGGGCAGGTTTCGTCTTACGCTGTCATGTTGTACTCTGGCGTTATAAAATCCTTTTTCTACAATAAAATCATAGTAGTCTTTGTTCAGCATAATTTCATACCACAAATTGGTATGGTTTTGTGCACCCTGCCAGCTTGGCTTATCAATAGGAAACGCCTGATTAGGACTAAAGGTTATTGCCTCACCATTTTTTTCAATTTTACTGTCAAATGTGAGCAGTTTCGTCTCTGTTTTTTTAAATAACACTTTTTGTGTTTTAAACAATTTACTATATTCATCCGATACTAAAGTTCCCCAAGCCGGTGGCCTTGATCCGTCATCTGCAAACATGACTTCTCTTGGCATATAGTTTTCCCATTCTACAAACGAAAAGTCATTAGGATCACCGAAACCCGAGGATGGATTTGTGGACCAGTTTAAAGAAATAAATTGCTGCCAGGCAAAACAGTCGGCTAAGGTTTGGTTAAAGGTTAGCAAATCGCCGGGTACTTTATTATTAAATGTTATGGGGAGACTAAAACTTGTGGAGTCCGTTGCATAACAATTGCAGGTATTGGTTTGGGTGGGGATAACCGCACTGTAAGACGAGCGGGAGTTTCCAAATTTTGTTTTTGTACTAATAGCTACCAATGGAATTATGGCCACTGCCAGCAATACCAGGTTTTTAGAAAGTATTGTTTTTACATTCATTGTTTCTAGGGGTTAGATGAAAATAGAGGGGAAAACTAAGGTTTGAATTGAATTGATTTTCCTGTAGTCTTCCCCATAATATTAGATTAGGCTAATAAATTAGCCAATAGTAATTTTAACGGTTATACTGCCAATATTGTCTACAAAACCGGCTCCGTAAGTACCATTTAAATCATCATTAATACACAGTTGCAGTTCACCCTCAAGATTAGCGGGAACAGTAGCTCCCATACCCACAAGAAATTCTGTACCACCTACACGTCCTATTAAGGCACCATCATTTTGCCCCGGCATCGTATAACCGGGCTGAACAGCTCTAAAGTGTGGCGTTCCGTAAGCGTTGTAAGGTTGTCCGTTATTATCTCCGGGATTTGATGACCAAAGACCGTTTTGGTACGCAATTTTTACCGGAGTTCCCGGAGTAACTGTAACGCCGGTATTTTGCCATTTAACATTGGCTTGTATCCTTGTGGGAGCCACGACAAATGACGCTGGCATTGCCTTGCTTAGATTTTGGCCAACATTGGTTACAAAAATACCATGTGGCCCTGCAGCAGCATTCACCCCTACGTTTAGGGTTATAAACAAGGCCGTATAGCTGCTGGGCATGCTATTTCCTGGTACGGCATATTCAATGTTGGTTCTAACAGAATTAACAACTGCTGTAATATTATTGTCGTCAAATGTTACTCTCGGAAAGGTCGAAGGATTCCCCGGTACTGCGGTGCAGGTGTCACAAACCAATACCATCTGTAATCTGTTTGCCGTATTAAAAACGGTTGGCGGAATAAAAGTACTGTTGCTTAATAGCGGAATAGGATTATTGACAGGATTAGGAACTTTTACATCATACATAGCATAAAAATAATCCTGATGGAAAAGTTGTAGCGGCTGGGCAAAAGTATTGGCAGGATCCGGTGTACCTACAGCGTCATAACCTCTAGGCTGAGTAGGGCTGTCAAAAGCACTCGCAACAATCTGCATTTGAAAAGTACTGGCTATTTGCGATCCCTGCGTGATTGGCACACCGTTTATTTCGATATCATTAATTGTATAATCTTTTGTGCCTTCAGGAATTTCAAACACAGCGTGAAGTATAAAATTGCCGGGCATCGTATTGCCATATTGATCTTTTAGTGTTTTAGAACCACGTACAATTCTCCAAAATGTAGAGGCATCTGTTCCGTCGGGTGTCTTATAATTCCTAAAATCAGGCATTTGAATATACAGTCCCGGAGGGTCTGCAAGCGTTGCCACTTTCGGGATATTATTAGTGAGTACACCATTTACTAAATTATTTACAGTACCGCCAATGGTAGGATCGCTATTGCGGTTTCTTTGTCCGTATTGTGCAAAACACAATAAATCATTGTATGATCTTGAGGGCCAAATGGTATTACCGGTAGCCGGATTGTTACGTTGCACGGTTGCCGAGGTAGCCAGCCCAATTTCGGTTTGTAGTGTATTTGGCGTACTGGTTAAATGCATCGCACCTCCGGTGGTAGGATTAGACACTGTACCGGTGTTCCATTTATTTAACGGATTGTAAACCGGACCGCCTGTAATAGGGTTTACAGCTCCTCTTAAGCTTAAATCAGTAAGAGTAATTTGTGGTTTGTTTAGTGTTGATTGATAAAGAGAAAGGACTTTATTAGGATCAATAAGCCACAGACTGTTCCAGTATTCCGGATTTTCACAGGTAAAGTCAATACGGGTAATCACCTTATCTGGGTGAGTTTCGTCTCTTGTTACGGCCCATTCACAATATTCATCCTGCCAGCCTCTTGGCCCATATGGAAAATAAGGAATAGTTCCCGTTGGGGTACCACATGGATTGTTTTTGATTAATGCCGGCATAACGCCTGTATCTGCCATTATATTTAATTGATCTTGCGAAGCATTCGGAAAATTAAAAGCAAGTCTTCCCGGGAAAGCAGACCATAAAACCGGATATACTCTGCTTTGCGGATTTTGCTGTATAGGGTTGTAGTAATTGGTTGTACTTGGGGTATTTGTGGTATTCCAGGCATTGTTTAACATGCCTTGTTGTGTAAAACCATCCAAATTGGAACTCCATAGAGTGTTCATTGCGGTTTGTTTTGCATTGTCACCTTGAAAATCCAGGATTCCGGCCGGTGTTCTGAATTGAAAATTAACGGCTGAATTGTTGATTACAGCAACGTCATCTTGTTCGTTTGTGTCTTTTGTTTCCATAATAATAGTTTTTTGGTTGATCTTACTCGTTTGGCTTTTCAGTATTCGCCCCTTTTTTTTAAGTGGGTTCAGGATTCCACTTTTTAGTTCGAAATTTGGATCGTGTCGTAGTTGTAACGGTAGTATCGTAAAGTGGAAGGGGATAAATCGAAGTCAGCGTATAGAATAGAATTTGGACAGGTAAAATTAGAAACAATAGCTGTAGGAAATTAGCGTAAAAGTACCTGTTTTAAGTATAAATATTTGGTAGTCAGTAAGTAAGGCTACTTTGCGGATGGTTTTTTAGTAAAAGAAAAACCCATTTTACAATTTGCAAAATGGGTTTTATAGGTTTGAATACATACAGTTTTAAACGCCACTATGAAAAACAGCAGGAAACTTGTCTCGATTGGCATAGACCAACTTGGCTAATTCATAATTGGTATTGGAATCTAAAAGGGTATTTTCAACTTCTTTTATTTCAGAGAGCATGGCTGTTTTTCCAATCTTACGCTTTCCTTGTTTAAGGAAAGCAGAACGGGTAAATCCGTGAAGAATTCCATTTTCAAATACCACAAATTGGAATTCATCATTCAGTTCCCTTGTGTTAATATCAAAATTTCGTAATTCATGACGCTGAATGCTACAAATAGAATCAAAGTATTCTCCGGGCACGATATAGTCCATATATTGTTTAATAAAATTGTCGATGGTGTAGTTTGTAACTAAAGGATTAAAGCTTTGAAATTCAATAAAATATTCACCTGAAATTTTCTCCAGAGTATGAGCTGTTATGTCGTCGGATTTTACATCATCACCTGTTAATGATTCCGGTCGATCGATTATTCTTAGCCTACCGTTCCATTTGCAATATTCTTTTACCTCATCAGAGTCGGTATTAATGACGATACTTTCAAATTGTGGGAATGCCAGCAGTTTTTCAATGATGTATTTGTACATGGGCTTTCCATTAAAAGGGAGGAAATTTCTATCAGGTAAAGTATGAACAGAATATTCTTTTTGTATGGGTAAAAGGGCTGTAAGATAGAAGTTGCTCATTTTTGTTATAGGGAATTAAAGGGTTAACATTTAACCAGACCAATATAGAAAGATACTACGTACTGTTTTTAAGTAGAAATACTTGTTTTGAGCGGGATGACCCGTTAACCCTTTATTCCCTTCTTAACCATTTAATTGGTAAAAACCATGCTCATTGTTAGTCTGAAAGTATTTCTCGTAGACGCAAAGGCGCAAAGTTTTTTATTGAGCTATCCATTTTACAAATTCCAAAAAAACAAAATTCCAAATTCCAAAAACTCAAATTCCAAATTAAGACGTGATGTCACCCTGAGCGAAGCCGAAGGGCAAATCAATACCCGATGTCATCCTGAGCGAAGCCGAAGGACCCCTAACCAAAGTCGAAGAAAGCTGATTTTCTATTTAGAAACAGACTCATGAAACAACATTATGAAAACTTTGTTTTTTGTAATATCTGAACAAATGATCATAAATTAATACTTCATACATTCTTTGTTTAGAATTGTATTGTCGGTTAATCATCATATGTATGTGAGCCGACAGAAATTGATGCAACGGAATTTCAATTTTAGTTTTAATTTCTAATACTGTTTTGTTGCATTTTTTTGTTTTCGAATTGACAATTTTCAAGATTGCGTCAAAGTTGCGAGTAGATTTACCTGATAAAATCTCTTGCATTTGAGGAAATAATAACTGATAATTTCTGGACAGTTCTTTTTTTTGTTCTTTGTCTGTTTCAAATTCGAGTTTAAAAGAATGTTGCAAATCATTCAGCAGAGATAGTTTTTCTTGATTTGATAATTGAAACGAATTTAAGAACGAATCAATGGCATAAAAACTGAAGAACAAAGGATCATCCTGTTGCACAAACCGGGGCTTAATTCGGATGTATTGCAGCATCAATTCACTATCTCTGTAAAAAAGATTTTCTGAAGCAATGATAGTCGTCTCACCGTATCTTTCTATTTCTCTTTTGTAGGTATCGGTTTGTAGTTTCCAAATTATATTTTGGCTTATCAATTCGTTAAAAATAGGATAGAAGGCCTGTATTACGGTTGTTAAATGAGCTGTGTCTTCTATTAAAAAACGAATACGAAGGTGCTCTTCCGGATCTCTAAAACGAATAAAAAACCATTTTGTAATGCTTTTTTTATGTATCAAATCGGCTATAACAGGTTCTAGTTTTTCCAGTAAAATAGAATCGGAAATTTTTACTCCGATATAAATTTTATAGTACAGCCATTCGCTGCCTAAACAAAAATCTCTTTGCATTTTTACATTTTTTCTTTAAAATAGGAGAGTATAATCTGATTGGAAAAGAAATCTCCGGTAGTATTTTTTACAACTGATTCTTCGGTAAATAGAAATTCTTCGAGGAAAAAATCTTCTTTTTGTTTAACAGCATTTAAAAATAAAGAAATGCAAATTGGAGATTCGAAATCAAACAAAAGCGTATTATCAGAATTAATCCAATTGGTATATCGGGGGATGTTTCTGCCTGATCTCCAATTAAAAAATGCTTCGGTTAAAAGATTTTGATCCAACTTATAAAAAAACAATATTTCTTCTTTTTTGACCCTCCATTTGGCTTTCGAGAGTATTATTTTGGCGTAGGTTACTCTTGGAAAAAAATCATAATTTGATTCTAAAACGCCCCAGCTAAAAGCATGAATCGGTTTGGTGTGCTGTCGTTCAAGATCACCTAAAAAATGATAAACGGGTAGTGCATTCTTTGAAAAATTATGTGCATTTGATAAACGCGGCAGTATTTCTTTGTTTTGTTTTTTAGAGCGCAGAATAATTTTATTGGCAGAAACCGATAGATACAAGTCTTCTAAATCTAAGTTATCTTCTCGTGTCACACCGGGCGTACACAAATAACTGATTTCATGTTTTCGAAGAGTAGGTCTTTTTAGAATATTTCCTGTTCTTGATTCGGGAATGTGTACCACTTCTGCGAGGATTTTATCCTTGTGATATTCGGTCTCTTTTTCAATGATTTCAGTCGTTAAATTATGAATACCGTTATTTCCGTTACAAAAACGACCCAGTAGTTTCGCAGCACTGATATTTCCGGTCGATGTTAAAGCAATTTGGTCATCGTTAAAAAGCTCAATCATTACCGAAAATGTAACCGGAGCATTTTTTAAATTGTCATCAAAATCCGGAAAGTCATTTTCGGTTAGGACAATATTTTTTTCATGCTTAAGAAGACAGTTGTGTAGTTTTTTTTGCAGAATAAAATCTACAGCCGTCCAAATTTGTTTTTTTTCTTTGGACTGTTTAGTTCGGAATGAGAATTTTTCCAGTATTTCATGGGTGTCATTCAGTTCCTGATTTTGCAGATAACCAATTCCAATTTCGGGATCCAGTACAGTGGTTAAAGGCATTTCTTTGGACTCATATCGCTGAGTAAAAGCTTTCTTAAAATTTTCAAGATTTTCCGGTTCTTTTCGAAGCTGAATGCCGTTTAGAAATTGAATAGCTTTGAGTACTTTTCTGGAACTGTTTTTATTTAAAGTATTGTTTAGCGTTGCTATATTCAAATCGGTTTGAAAAAGATATTTCTCTTCGTAATCAGTTCCAATGCAGTCAATAGCCAGTTTGATTTTTTCGTAAGCTTCCTTTTTAGGGATTAAAGAAGTGTCGAGATCATAAAGTTTTGTCCTTAGATCCTCAAGCAATTTGATTTCTGTACCAAAATTAGGAATGGTGTTAAGGATAGAAAATAGTCGTTTCCATTCGTCATTACCTGTTACGACCGCATCTAATTCGCTCACTAAAAATTGAAAAGAAATTAATTGAGAAATAAATACCTCAGCATCTTCTTTTTCAGATTCGTCATCGGCTAAAAAAAGAACCATTTCGTCAATTGTGCTTCCTGATTTTGTTTGAAATAGAATTTCTTTCAACAAATCAGATTTTCGCAACGCCGAAATCGTATGTTCCCGCTTTGTGCCGACATATTTATATTCAATAAATCGAAAAAAATCGCCTATTTTGTAAATAGAAGAATTAGGAAAATAGCGGAGATAAGAAGCGACCTTCTTTCTTTTGGCCATATCCTGAAGCATGGCGATCCAATATTGCATATCAAATTGCGTAAAACGGGTATGCTCGGCAATAGATTTTATTGTGATATTGGTATCGGCAGTATTCAGAATTCCAACGGAACATCCTGCAAATAGCCCAAAAGGAGTACAGCGGGAAGACATTCTGGCGATATATTTTAAAAAACTAAGTTCTAATACTGCTGCTTTTTCTTCAGATAATGTAGCCACTCCTGATGCCCACTTGTCTAATTGTTTGCACAATTCAGGCGAAGCTAAACGGATAGCTTCTTTCACAAAGACATCCCTATAGAATTCCACTGCTTTTTCGGAAGAATAGTTTTGAATTAATCCAAAATAGGCAGTTAACGGAAATATAGGTGTTCTAAGTACGTATTGCGGAAAGCAGTTGATTTTAAAATCGGGCATTATTTTTTCTGTTTGCTTACTTTTTCAGCAAGCTCCATAGCGCTATAAACATTTAGGACTTTACCGGATTGAGACAATTCTGAAAAGGGAACTTTTTTATCTTTAGTACCCGGTACAATTACTTCAAAATTATAAGACGTTCCGGAGTTTATTATAATGTGTTTGATCTCTACTGCAGTAAGTTTTGGGTAATACGACCAAATAAGCGCAGCGGTTCCCGATACCATTGGAGCGGCTAGTGAAGTTCCTGAATCAGATTCATATTTATTGTCTTTTCCTGTGGTATAAATATCTTCTCCGGGAGCAAATAAATCTACATTTTGTTTTCCGTAGTTCGAGAAATTAGATACAAATGTGTGGTCGAATCTATTGGATGTTGAACCAACATTGATAAAATTAGTACAAACCTCAGCGTTGCCATCAAAATGATTGTCGCTCGGATAGTTAGGAATTTTATCGGCATCGGATTTTTCATTTCCGGCAGCGTGAACCAGCAAAACATTATGTTTTTCTGCATATTTAAAGGCATCCGAAACCCATTGCTGATTTAGAGAAAAACCTTTCCCAAAAGACATATTAATTACTTTAGCACCATTGTCAACAGCATAATAGATCGCCATTGCAATATCTTTATCGTTTTCATCTCCGGAGTAAGAGATAGGAAGACTCATGATTTTTATGTTGTCAGAAAACCCTTTTATTCCAAGGTTGTTTTTTCTGTTGGCGGCAATAATACCAAATACTTTGGTACAATGCCCTTTTAGGTTTTTAAATCCGTTTTTAGAGATGCTGACAGAAGCACTGCCATATCCTTTTTCTAAAATAGAAGGATTATCACCAATTACTTTTCTGTCGTTGAAGTTTTTATTTAAATTTCGATTTACGATAGAATCTATTTCTCTTTCTGTTTCGAGTAATTTCTCTAAGGTGTTTTCGTTGTTTTCAAAGCGAAATTTCATGAAACCAATTAAGGCTCCTATGTCACGATCGTCGTCTTCTCTTCGTTGTCTGAAAGTTTTATCGTTTATTTTTTTTATTTTGTAAAGACTATCCAGTTGTGCATGTGTATAATTTTCTTTTGGAAAATAATGTTTCAGACTGTCTTTTGAGACCGGAAATAAAGCCACACTGTATTTGCATGATTTTAACCAATTGTTATAATTTGAGTTTTCTTTCTCAAAAACTTTTAATGCCCTTTGATACTCTTTAAATTTTGGCATTTCCTGAGGCGAAATTTGATCTTCTTTTTTACCGTCAAATAATTTTCCCCATTCTCTAATTACTCTAACAAATGAAAAATTACCCCAAACTACATAATCGTCGTTTTTGTTTGCAGTAAAATTCCAACCGTTTATATCATCAATATAGCCGTTTTTATCATCATCTATAGCATTATTCGGGATTTCCTTTGGGTTTATCCAAAGTTGCCCTTGTAAATCCTCGTGATTTATATCGGCCTGCGTATCTATTATGGCAACAATTATATCTTTTTTAGATTTTTTCTTATTTTGATTGTACCATTTATCTAATGAGATCCCCGGAATATTATTTTCGGAGTAATCTTTTTGATACCAGGCTTTCGAAACCTCTGTGTTTTGCGATTTAGAAAGATTGGTATCTTTTATTGGTTTACAGCTAATAACAAAAAAGAAAAGAAAGAATAAAGAACTAATAATTGATTTCATAAACGGTTAGAATGGGATTTTTTAAAAAGTTTGGGAGTCGGAGTCAATTGTTTTAGTTACTGTAATATCATCCTTATTTCCGCCAACAATCAGATGTAGGTTTTTTAATTTGACAACTTCCATTTTGTCTAAATCAAATTTTTTGTTTTCCTTTTTAGTTTTTTTTGCGTTTTTCATGTTTTGTATAATTTGTTGATTTGTTTGTTTGAATCGCAAATATATTTGTAGTTTGGGAAAAACAACCAAATTATAGTTTTGATTTATCGGAATTCATGAATCCCGATATTTTAAAAGGGTTAATGGGTTGATTTTTAAACTGTTTTAGGTTTTGTAGATTCTTCTATTTGTTTAATAAAGTAAGTTGGTTTTATGCCTGTTTTCTTATAAAAAGCAATAGAAAACGATTCAGCATTATTGAATCCAAACTCAAGAGCAAGCGCCTGAATGGTGTATTTTCTTAATTTTTTGTCTTCTTTTAAAAGAGCTATGGCGTGTTCAATTCTTAGATCATTGATGTATTGTATAAAGGTTTTTTCTTTATAAAGATTTACAATTTTAGATACATATCGGTTGTTGGTGTCAAATGCATCAGATAAAGACTGAAGAGTGATACTGGATTCTAAATAACGTTTCTCCAGTTCAAATTTCTCCAGTTTTTCTAAAATCTGTGCCACTAACTCTTCATTTATTCCAATGTCGGTTGTTTTTTCGCGATTTATTTTTTCTTGCTTCTTTGTTTTGATTTCTGTCGGGTTAACAGTATCAGCCTCTTTTTGCATTATTTTTTCAAATCGGGCTCGCTGTTTCTTTTTCGATTGGTATTGATAATATCCAAATGCGATTGCCAGAATAACCAACAGGAATAGAGCACTTATGCCCCAATGAGATAGTATATTATCTTTTTCAAGTGCCCGGATTAAAGATTCTTTTTCTAAAATCAGGTTGGGAGTATCGTATTCAATACGCAGTTTCTTGGTCAGTTCTTTGTAATTAGCTTGCAAAACACTGTCAATATGCATATATCGGGTCAGGTATTTTAGTTGATTTGCTTTATCTCCTTTGTTTTTGTAATACTCAATTAAATAGGGATAACCACTTTTAAATTCAGGTGCAATAGATTTAGTAATCGTGTAGATGGAGTCTACCTTTATAAAGTTTTTAACGGCTTTTTCTTTATTGTTTAAACCATCATGAGTCTGGCCTAAATAGTAGTAGGCAGCGAGAACATTGTCGGTGTTTTTATGGAAAATAAGTTTGGGTAATGCCTTATTTATACTATCCAAAGCTGCGCTGTAATTTTTCTTTATCGTCATATTTGCTCCCTCGTTTAATATGAAAAGAGCATTATACTCCGAATATTTGGGTAATTTTGATTCTTTGTAACCTATTTTGTTGTAATAAGTAGTTGAATCTGTTTGATTGAGTGCTTTATAAGCATCTGCCAGCGCAAACACCACATTCTGATAAGCATAATAATTTTGTGGTTCGCTAATATCCTTCTTTTTGTAATAGTTGTAACACTCTTTATAGAGCACAAGTGCCTCGTTTACTTCGCCTAGTTCTTCAGATCTTAAGAGGGCAATCGCAAATTTTACTTTATAATAAAAATCGGGATTGTTGCTTTTGGCAATTCGTTCCGCAATTAGAAAATTATCTATGGCCTCTTTATATTTAAATTGATTCTTTAGCTGATAGGCTTTTTTATGATAAGCAAAAGCAGGAAACTTAGTATCATTTAAGTCTTTTGAATAATAGATTACGCTGTCAAAAAGTTTGATTGCTTCATTTCCCTGTTTTAGTAATCCAAGTAAATACAAGCCACGTGCTTTTTCGATAGAAACTCCGTCTTTATTAGCCTTATTTAAATAGGCTTTGGCACATTCCAGTTGTAACTTTTTGTTTTGCTCATTATTCATAAAAAGCTCCTTCAACTCTAAATAAGAAAGTTCTGTAAGATTCTTTTTTGATGTTTGTGCTACTAAAGAAGCACAAAGGAATAATAAAATGAAAGTTTGTCTAAATGTAGATGGGGTCATGCATTGTAATTTTTCATAAAAGTAAATGTATATGCGTAAAATTCAACCTACAAAATGAATTTTTTGCAAAATATTTAATTTATTGTTGTTCAGGTGTTTATGCGGTTTTTTTGTCGGAATTCAAGAATCTCGTATCAGGATTCCTGAATTCCGATACGGAACATTTGCGAACAACATTATGTTTTATCTAGTTTTGGATTCAGGAAAATGAAAAATTTTAGATCAAAAAAAACATGAATACAATTTATCATCCTAGGTTTTAAATTGTATTACAAATGACAGTTCTAAAAAAACATCTTTCTATAATACTTATGATAGAAAAACCATTCAGATCATAAAAATTTAAAATGAATTTAAGTGCAAGTATTCCGCAAAAGGCCAATTGTAGAAGAATGTATCTAAATAAACTGCTTGCAAGCAAACCGATGGCACGGTTTATATGCCTAACTATTTACAGATCTATTTAAAATAAAAAATTATGAAATTAAGTTTAGACGCTTTAAAAAACAGAGCAGAAGCAGTAGCTTCAGAAGAATTATTGGAAACTATCTCAGGTGGTGTATTAGAGTCTTGTCACGATCCAAAACTTGTAGCAGCAGAGTAATTCTCAATATTAATTGGTGCAACAGTAGTGTTGCACCAATATAATGTGTACCTATAGATTTGTCCGTAAGTAACATTTACAATTTTAGTAAAGGTTCTTTACGGACATTTTTCTAACTTTTAAACTATTTTTAAATTCTGTATTATTATGGTTAATGTCACTAATAAAAAAATAGAGTTTGTCAACATTATCAAGTTACTGATCTACAAAGAAGCTCCCGCTTTGCTGGAAAATATAAATTTTGATGATGATGATATTTTTTTAGAACCGCTATTATTCTCCTATTTTAGTTCTAAGAAGGAAAATGCATTTTCAAATGAACTTTTAGAAGAGTTATTGCAAGGATATTTTGTTGAGAAAAGAGAATTAAAAATCAAGCATTCGTATCATAATGATATTGCTTATATTCCGAATGTAGGTTATTTTCAGAAAGGCAAAGCAGAGTTGCATGAACCCGTATTAAAAATTGGAGATTTTGAAATATTAAAAGAGATACACCCCACTCAGAAACGTTATTTTCGGGAATTTTATAAAGGGCACATTTTAAATCATAATCCGGAGTACCAATCTGTTTGGAAAGAAAACTACGAGGAATTATTTGAAGCTATTACAATTATAAAAGAGAACCTTCCGGAATTTTATGAGCAGTTGGCTTTTGCAAACAAGAAGATTTATCTGCATAACAATTCAAAAATCTTAAATTTCGCAACGGTTGAGACGCTTGGAGCACTTTATTTTTATGTTCTCGGAAAAAATAATCTTATCTATTACATTGAAGAATTAATACATCAGGGATCGCACAATTTTTTTTATTATGTATTACAAAATAAAAAAGATTTTTTTAAAATCGATGTCAGCAATTTAGTAATGCGGGATTATACCAAACAAGAATGGGATTACAGAGATATTTACGGTGCTTTCCATGGTTTATATACGGTAACCAAAAGAGTGGAATGTTTTGATATTTTGCTGCGTAAGAATGTTTTTTCCGGAAGGGAAAAACATGAACTTTTAGGCAGATTAACCGATCAGATTTCCAGATTTAGAACGGGTCTTGAACTCCTGGACTTTGATGTAGTTTTTACTGAAAAAGGAAAAGAGCTATACGATGAATATGATATCAAGTGCCTGAATATTTTAGATAAATACAGAAAGTTGGATTCCTATTTTGATTTTAGCAATCGGGATTTGGATTTCAGATATGAAGATTTTTGCAAATTAAATCCAATTGAAGATTTTTATAAAAAAGAAAAAGAAGGCTTTTTTGAATTTTAACGACAATACTAAAAAATAACTCTAACAATGGCATTAAAAATTTTTCTTATTACCCTGTTTTTATCGTTTTCACTTACTTTTTTTGGTCAGACAAAATCAGTAACGGTGGCGGCAAATGTAAATTTACCTAAGGATACAATCGTATCTAACAAGCTGGTTAAATCTTTTAATGATTTTCTGGCTCTAAAAGAAAATCCAAATAAAGAAAATACTTTTGTCGAGAAAGAAGATTTACCGGAAACTTCTTTATTACTCGATGAAATAAAAAAAATAGAGAGAAATGCTAAAACCAAAGACGATAATTTCTACAAAGGCTACATAACAAATGTGGTGCAATTGGATGCTACCAGTTTTTTAGTTCAGTTTTCTTATATGGGAATAAGTGAAAATGCTCCGGTTTTGGCAGCCAGTTTTGATGTTATTGCGAAACAAAAGGAGGATAAATTCTATTTTTTATCTCCGCTAAAACGAAATACTTCTTCGTGGAAAAGTAAAAAAATAGGGAATTGTACTTTTCATTTTAAAAACACTTTAAATACAAAGGTAGCTTCTGAATATGTAAAAACAGTAGCACTTCTGGACAAAAAGCTCAAAACAACCAATGCACAGATTGAATGGTATGGTTGTAAAGATTTTCCGGATATCATGCAAAATATCGGACTTGATTATAAACTAGATTATACCGGTAAAAGTGCAACCAATTTTACGGCAAACGAGAACAATACGTTATTGTTGGTAAATGGTAGTGGTGACGAGAGTTTTAATAGTTTTGATCCACATGATTTGTGGCATGAAAGAGCGCGTTTTGCTTATTCAAGAAATGTAATAAATAAGCCGGTCGATGAGGGTTGTGCTTATCTGTACGGGGGAAGTTGGGGGATTTCTTGGCAGCAAATTTTGAAGACATTCAAAGAGAAAGTAGCTTCAAACCCAAAGACCGACTGGCTGACTTTAGCATTATATGAAACACCTCAGCTAAATTTTGGAGAGAGTCAGGAAAAACACTTAATGGCAGATTATGTGGTAAATGCCTTATTCGTTGAAAAAATTGAAAAAGAAAAAGGTTTCTCAGCCGTTATTGAATTCCTGTGTTGCGGAAAGAATAAAAAAGGAGGAAATGATAATTATTTTATCGTATTAGAAAAATTAACTGGAATTAACAAAAGTAATTTCAATGCAAAAGTTTGGGAGCTGATTGCAGAAAGTAAAGTATAAAATGATTAAAAAAAATTTCCCCTATTTTAAACAATTGGACTACAGAGATTGTGGTCCGACTTGTTTAAGAATGATTGCCAAACATTACGGTAAGACGTTTTCACGAGAATTTTTAAGAGATAAAGCCGGTATCACCAAAATTGGAGTGACTATGGCGGGTATTGTCGAAGCCGCAGAAGCTATAGAAATGCGGACACTCGGCATGCGTATTTCGTTGGAAAGCTTGATAAATGAAGCTCCTACACCCTTTATTGTGCCGTGGAGACAGAAACACTTTGTTGTTGTTTACAAAACTTCTAAAACAAAAGTCTGGCTTGCTGATCCGGCGATGGGATTATTAGTGTACACTCACGAAGATTTTAAAAAAGCGTGGACAGATACCGCAGACGGGACCGGATTTGTTTTAATTCTGGAACCTAATACTAACTTTGCTAATCAGGAAGAACATAAAGAAACTTCTAAGGGGTTTTCGTTTTTGTATCCTTATTTCAGGCCGTATAAAAAACTGATTTATCAAATCTTTATAGGGTTACTGGTAGCTACCGTGATCCAGTTTATTTTGCCTTTCCTGATGCAGTCTATAGTTGATGTAGGGGTAAATAATCAGGATATACCGTTTATTTATTTGATTCTTATCTCGCAGTTTGTGTTGATTTTGTCACAAACTTTAGTTACCGTTTTCAGAGAATGGATACTAATTCATATTACAAGCAGATTTAATATAAAAATGATTTCAGATTTTTTATATAAAATGCTGAAATTACCGGTAAACTATTTTGAAACCCGAAATGCGGGTGAGCATTTACAACGAATCACTGACCATACCCGTATTCAAAACTTTATATCTTCGTCGAGTTTGAATATGGTTTTTTCGATGGTAACCTTTTTAATCTTTAATGTAATTCTAGCTTATTACGATTGGACAATCTTTCTGGTTTTTATAATTGGTGCTGTTCTTTATGTGGGATGGACTTTTTTCTTTCTTAAAAAAAGAGCAGAATTAGATTTCAAAAGATTTGATCAGCTGTCACAAAATCAGACATCGTTAATTCAGATTATTAATGGGGTTAAAGAAATAAAAATAAATAATTCACAGCGCAAAAACCGCTGGAAATGGGAGTTTAACCAGATCAGTTTGTTTAAGACTTCTTTGAGTACTTTAAAATTAGCGCAATACCAAACGATTGGCGCTAATTTTATCAATGAGTTTAAAAACATTATAATTACATTTCTTTCTGCGAAGGCTGTTGTAGATGGTAATCTAACCCTTGGTATGATGACCTCTATACAGTTTATTGTCGGGCAGCTTAATATGCCCTTAAGTAATTTTGTGCTTTTTATTCAATCCTGGCAAGATGCCAAAATTAGTTTAGAGCGTTTGTCACAAGTCCATCTCAAAGAGGATGAAGATCTTATTTCCGCACATAAAGCAAAAGAATTACCAACCGATAAGTCTATCAATTTAAAAGAACTGTCTTTTCGTTATGGCGGTAAAGCTTCTCCTTTAATCTTAAAAAACATTACTTGTACTATTCCCGAAGGTAAAACTACTGCCATAGTTGGTGCGAGTGGAAGTGGTAAAACAACTTTAATGAAATTGTTATTAAAGTTTTACAACCCTACTAAAGGAAGTATCAATATTGGAGCTATTAATTTGAATGATATTCATAATGATTTCTGGCGATTAAACTGCGGAGCTGTAATGCAGGATACTTTTATGTTTAACGATACGATTGGCGGTAATATTTCCGAATCGGAACAGAATGAATATATTGACAGGGATAAACTAAACAATGCCGCATTTGTGGCCAATATTGAAGACTTTATCGAAAGACTACCAAATAAATACAACACAGAACTCGGAACGTCAGGAATCCGTTTGAGTGGTGGGCAGGAGCAGCGTATCATGATCGCAAGGGCAGTGTACAAAGATCCGTTTTACTTGTTTTTTGATGAGGCTACTAGTGCTCTTGATGCCAATAATGAAAAGGTAATTATGGAAAATCTGGGCAATTTTATTCATGGTAAAACGGCCATCATTGTTGCCCACAGATTGAGTACGGTAAAAAATGCAGATAATATTATTGTACTTGAAAACGGAGAAATTGTAGAACAGGGCAATCATGAGGAATTGACTAAGTTAAAAGGTAAATATTATGCCTTGGTTAAAAATCAATTAGAACTAGGAAATTAAGATGGAAGAACTAAAGGATGATCTGAAAATATATAGCGAGGAGGTAAGAGATATTTTATCTGACCCTCCAAAAGCTATTCAGAAATGGGGTAATACGATATTACTGCTGTTTATAGTACTACTGTTTTTAATCTCCTGGTTTGTAAAATACCCGGATATTATAGTTTCGCAGATCGTAATAACTACAAATACGCCACCACAGAAATTAGTGGTCAAGACGTCAGGAAGAATTGAGGCTATTTTAGTGAAAGACAAAACAATAGTAAAACAAAATACGCCGCTGGCGATACTCGAAAATGCGGCTAAATACCAGGACGTATTCATCCTGAAAAATATTTTAGATACTATAAATATTTATAAGAGCAAGTTTCCATTTGAGAAATTAAACACGGCACAACTGGGAGAGGTCGAAAGTGCTTTTGCTAACTTCAGAAAAGAATGTGTGGCAGATCAGTTAAATGCTAAACTTCAGCCTTACCGTGTTGAAGGAAGTGCTCAGAATTATGAAGCAATTCAACTTCAGGAACGGTTAAATCTGTTGGAAGGACAGAAAGAAATTAACCAGAGCGAATTAGTACTGCAAAAAAAGGACTTTGACAGGTATGAAATTTTATTTCAAAAAGGAATTTATTCCTCACAGGAAATAGAAAGACAACGATTGCTTTATTTGCAGGCCCAAAAAAGTTACAAAAGTTTGCTTAGTACCATTTCGCAATTAAAATCGGCATTGAATGAATTAAGCCGAAATAGCAAAACGACTCATATAAACGAAAGTAAAGAATTAATTAATCTCGAGAACAATAAAATTCAGGCATTTTACCAATTAAAAAAAGCTGTAAAGGACTGGGAACTCAACTATGTTTTAAGATCTTCAATTGATGGTAAAATCAGTTTTTTACAAATCTGGGCCGAAAATCAACCTGTTGAAGCAGGGGTAACCGTTTTTGCAATTATTCCAAGTCGTGAAAGCGGATATATTGGAAAAGTTAAAGCGCCTACATTAAATTCAGGAAAGATCAAAGTAGGTCAAAACGTTAATATCAAACTTACCAATTTTCCTTATAGAGAATTCGGAATACTAAAAGGTAAAACCCAGGCAATTTCTTTAACTCCGGATAAAGAAGGAAATCTGTTGGTAGATGTTTTATTGCCTAACGGACTAGAGACATCTTATAAAAAAGGAATTCCTTTTCAGCAGGAAATGCAGGGAAATGCAGATATAGTAACAGAAGACCTGCGATTAATTGAAAGATTACTGTATCAGTTTAGAGATGTTTTTGAGAGATAAAGATCAATAAATTCCAAATTAAGACGGATGTCACTCTGAGCGAAGTCGAAGAGCAAATTAAGACGGGTGTCACTCTGAGCGGAGTCGTAGAGCAAATCAATGCCCGATGTCAACCTGAGCGGAGTCGAAGGTCATCATGAGCGAAGCCGAAGGAAACGTCTATTAAATCTTATTTATGTTCCACAATCGTGTCGGTTTCGACTAAAGAGAAATCACCAGTAATATTTCGGTATTTTATTTACCGCTGTGATTTCTCTATTGTCGAAGCGATTTTTTTTCTAATGACATTGACAGTTGCTTTGTGTTTTCAACAAAGTAAGTTTGTTTAAAAAGTACATTTACAATTTTTTTATTTCTTAAAAAACAGTAAACCATTGTCTACTCCGTCCGATTTTATAAAATAGCTGTTTTCCTGATCAAATTGAATGGAGAAATCCGTTTGGTACTCCAGAATTTCAAATTGTGATCCATCTCCGGAAAGGGTTATACCTAAATAATCTTCTAAAAAAGCGATTTCCAACTCGCAGATTAATTCGTTGAAAGGCAGGAAAAGATCATGGCTTTTTACTTCTCCGTTTTGTTCCGTACGGAACGTTACTTTGTAGATTTCGGCTTCAAATAATTTTGGGGAGATTTCTTTATTTACAACATAAAAAGAATTGCTTAAGTCGATTGTGTTTTGGATTCTTTTAATTTTAAATACCCGCTCTAATAAATTGTTTGCATTCTTGGTTACTGCTTTTAATGTCATTGGTTATGTTGTTCTTTTGAATTTTGAAAAAATACAAACAATTTAATTTGGGGCAATTTGTTGTAAATAACACGAGTAAAAATACTCTTTGTTTTTGGTGTGAAAAACGAAATTAACAGTGATTTATGACAATAAATTCTTCTTTTTTACCTCTTTGTTTTAAGGGGATTACGAGCAGTTTTGATGTTTGTTTTATTTAATTAATTTTTAACATTTAGTACCAATAACAGATGTTATTTTTCGATGTTAAATTTAGGATCAATGGTAATCAGAAGTTTTTTAAACAGCCGTATTAAACTATCTCTTATGGACTTGAGAATTAACGTCATGGCATCGAAATTTTCTACTTCTTTTTTTGTCTTTATTGCAATGATATTGCTGATTATAGAGATACCGTCACTCACAATAAGCAAATCCATTACGATGGTTACAAACCATTTAAAGTTGTAATTAAGTCCTTTACTCATTAAGGCCAAGGCAGTTGGGATTAACAAAACAGCTAATTTGGATACAAAACCGAGGGCTAATTTTTTAAAGCTAAACGTATTTCCTAATACAATAGTTTTGACGATACCCAAAAAAGTATCGAGTACCATCAGGTAAAATAGTACTTTAACAATTTCGATATCCATTTCTAAGTAAACAAAAATCCCATAAAGCAATAATTTTATTTCGTTCGAATATTCTGAAATTTTATGCATCATAGTTTTTTTGGTTTTTATTAATTGCGAAGTACAGGTTTATTTGAGGCGGTTGAAGCAAGTATTGGTTCGTTTAAAATTGCTCCAATTATCCTTTTTCCGTAGATATTGAGGTGTAAACGGAGTTTTGTAAAGAAAGCTAAGTAACTGTTTGATTCCGTGATAGTGTTCGTCAGACTATTTGGGTATTGCCCGAAAGAATAAAGTAATTCAGCTAAAAAAAGAACCCATTTTGTGTAGTGTTTTTTTGAGACGAGAAGTGTTGGGAGTAAAAAGAGACCAATTGGCATCAGGGTTAGGAAGGTTATTAAAAACCATAGCATTGTTGTGGAGGTAAGAATAAATTGGGCTATTTTCATGTATAGTCTTTTAACATTTAATGGTTTTTGAGTAAATACTCTTTTGGGGAAAGAACCCCAAAAGAGTATTACAGATTTTTAATGAGTTGGTTTTTACGGATTCGTTTAGTGATTAGCTGCTTCTTATGGTACTATTTTTGTTCGTAGCAGCCCGATTATTAATAAAAATTGATCTACGGAATAGTTATTTCCCACTCATTAGAAGGAATAGATCTATTGTTATTGCTATCTATAGCACGTACTATAAAGTGATATGTTGTGCCACTTGTGCCAAAAAAATTGGCAGTGAGACCTGGAGTTGTATAATGTATTTTATACTCTTCATTACCAGTTTTTACCCATAGTTCATAGTTAACTGTAGTTTCATTATCTATTGATGGACCCCATTCAAACAGCAACAAATTTGGCCACTCAAGAGAATAAATTAAATTTCTTGGTGCTGTTGGTGCTATTGTAGGGTTGTTTCCGCCTGTGTATTCAATAAATTGGACTACTCGGTAGGGATTTAGTAAAGGAAAAGAGTAACCTTTCCCAGTTGTTCCCGTTCTTTGGGTTTCAGAGATTTTTTCGTCTTCATTACGTGAGTCCATTACGGTACCAGTGTCCATATCGCCGTTCCCATCAGTAGGTAAACCATGGCTATGAGGTGGCATTTCATCAATACTTAAAGATTTGGCTACATGGCCACCGAAATCTTCTAATGTATCAAAGGGCCATGTCATTGTCCCATTGTTATTATAGAAAGTTAGATTTTGGAAATATGCTTTTCCATCGAATTGCGCTTGTCGTTCTCGGGCATCTGGGTTGTACAGTCCTACCGGCATTCTTCCGGATAATGGTTTATACTCTTGCCACCCTTCCGGAATTTGATGCTTAGGTTTCCCCCAGATAGCTACCATCCCGATTGGTATTGCTGTCGCTGTTGGTCTAGCTTCCAAAACATTAAGACGACCAATAAGCCAATCAATTACAGTACTGTTTTTAGCAACTTGATTTTGAGCATTTAAGACTAGTAAAGGGCTGTAAGAGTCTGTCGCATCTACATTATTTAATTGTGCTTTTCCGCCCACAGTTAAATTTCCTGTAATAGGTTTTGAACCGTCAAAAGGAAAATAGGAATTATTAATAGTGTTAAGTAATGTAGTATTGTTTGTAACATTGGTTCTTACGCCATCAATTGCTCCATTTACAGTATTGAAATTATTTCCAACTTCAGTTTTAAACGTATTAATAGTGGTATTTACAGTAGTAAAATCATTTGCAACATCAGTTTTAAATTGACTAATGGTGTTATTTACAGTGGTAAAATTATTTGCGACATTGGTTTTAAATTCGCTAATATTGGCATTTACGTTGGTAAAATTGTTTGCAACTTCAGTTTTAAATTGATTAATGGTTTCGTTTATTTTTTTTAGAATTGCGTCAATAGTTGCAATATCTGTAACTATTGGAGTTTTACTAAGATCATAATAATTTACGGTTAGTGCATCAGTATTTGGAATAGTTTTATCAGTGCTGTTATATTCGTCTAGAGTAATGTATTCCGCTTCATAATCAAAATATGCGGTGTGGGGAGTTCCGGTTCCATATACTAAATCGGTGCCGATTCGGGTTGTTTTTAGATAAGCATCGGATTCGTCGTTTTTTAATACTTTGATCGGGTACAAAATTCCTTCCACCTTTTCTGTTGGTGCATTAGGGTTTTTTGGGTCTTTTGGTATTTTTACTGTCTGATGCACGATTGCCCAGCCCCCTTTTTCAATTGTTGGGGGAGCTATAATATAATTGGTATCAGGCTTAATACTTAAGTGCGCTTTTATAGCCTCGTATAGTTCCGATCTATAGGCAGTTTGAAGCCTTTCTAAAGTTTCTTGTTCAAGAGGAAAACCTCCTGAGTAACTAAAATTTACTTGTTTCATTTTTTATTAATTTAAATGTCTGTTATTTTTATTCCTCTCCGGTTTAGCTTAAGGAATTGTCAGTGCTTTTTATACTATACCTTTAGTTTTACTCTTGTGGCGAGTAAGAGTAGGTTTCATAACTTTTACCGGCTAGTCTATAGAAATTAAGAAGATTGTGGTACGCAATAGTCGCTACTTTAATAGGTTCTGTTTTCTGCGCAGTACTGTCATTATTTAATTCGCAGAGTATTGTTCCGTTTGCTATTAAACTTTCCGGGATAAAGACTCTGAAGTTGGCATAGGATATAGTGGTGTAATCGTTACGATGGGCGAGATAAACAGGTTTATTCTTTCTGCTTTTATAGTCATCGTGTTTAAAAATTTTTAATAACGGTAGTGATAATTTAAAGATTTTTAATGTCGGCGTGGACAGCGCTTTATCCACTTCATAATACTCTTTATGCAGGTATAAGTACTGTATAGTAGGTTTGACTGATTCATCAATATAAATCAGCTCCTTCAGTCGTTTTTGTTCGGTGCTTAAATTAGGATCGTAATCTTTGGTCGGATTAAAAGTCTCATTCAACACTTTTTCCAGATAAATAACCTGACCGGTATGCTGCATTTTATAAAGAACCTCTTCATAAATAATCCGAATTGGGGCAAGTAAAACGTTGAGCCAATCAAAATGTGTGTTTTTTCTGAGAATAGGAGGGATGAGCCATAAAAGCAGCTTTTCCCATTTTAACGTGGTGTATTTATTCATGGTATATATATTAGACTATTGTTTATCTCGGTAAAATTTATAGGGAATGTAGTTTACCTCAACGGCCAGAGTATCCAAATCAAAATAACCTGCTTTTGGAATGAAATACTCTATTTTACTAACATCATAAATTTCAGGATCCTGTTCGTCATTCGGATTTTTTGCCGCACTGGTTTGAATCTTAGTGACTATTGGAATTTTAATGCCCACAGCTTTCTGAAGACTATCAATTAGATAAGTTTTGACGAAGGCACCATTAAACTCGATATTTTTTAAATGCTCGTTGGCAGCTTCCAGTATTGGAAAAGTTTCTTTATCAGATATTAGTGAACCGTTTTCAGGATGTAGTTTATGACCTTTCGATTCATATTCTTGCAATTTCGCTCTCTCTTCTGTCGTTAATTCTTCACCTAAACTTTTTAATTGATAATATTCAATATCGTTTGGGTTGATATAAATTTGCAAAGGATCTACATAGACATTTAAATTTAATTTTAAAATGTCACCCTGATCAGAAGTAATATGCACTTGATTTCCTGCATCTTTAATTTTAGCAATATACTCTTTGAAGGCATAAAGTTCGTTCGGGACGTCTATTTTAGAAATTTTTCCACCAGTCATAGTGGCCACTTTTATAAAAACAACCCCAATTTTATTGTGAAAGTAATCTGAAAAAGTTTGTTCGGGTTTGTTTTTTGGGGCAAGGATTGTTCCCAAATCAACTTCACTTACAGCGCAGTGTTTTATGATTTTAGAGGCTTCAATTTCGTCCGGTGTAAGACCTGTGGTATCAAATTGATAGGAGCCTTCTTTCCAAATTAGCGACATTTCGTTGCTGGAATCCGGATCTAAAGGTTTGCCGTAATGAAAATTTAAAGACTGCTCGCGATACCAGTTTAAGGTGTGTGGTCTTGATATTGAGGCATTTTTTTCTACGATTTTTTCATGTATCCAAATGGCAGTGGCCATTATGTTGATCCAAAGATTCCAAATACTGGTCTTTGATTTTGTTAAGTTGTTGAGAGAAGCATATTTCTCTTTTTCTGCCAGAATTTCATTCTGTATTTCAGCAATTGTACGTGCCATATTTTAATTTTTTAATATAGGTTAGCCTGTAAGACATGTGTAATATGCTTATCGATACTTGTTTATGTTTTTTGTAAATACTACAGAGATGTAGTTTTGCTCTTGGAGATTCCTAAGAAGAAGCTGTTAGAAGTTGTAGCGTTACTGATTAATTGGGCTACTTTAGAGCTTGTATTTCAGGTAATTGGAGACCAGATTGTTTATTAATAAACAAAAAAATCATCATCAATAATCATATAATCAATCCCGGAGAATTTATCTAATAAATACTCTTCTTCTTCGCTAAGTGCAGTGGCGGGATTTAAATTTCTGGAATTGTAATATTCAACAATATCTTTTTTAAAAACTTCTCTGCCTACTTTTAAATCATTATAAACAGAAATATCTTTTGTAAGATCAAATTGATCATTGTCCTCCAGGAGGTCGAATACTTTTTCGATACTGCCGTACTCCTGTAAGGAGATGTCGAAAATGTTTTGGTTTTGCTGTGGTTTAATAGTTCCCATCGATTCTAATGTTTTGTAAATCGTTAACATCTAATGTTTTTACATAAAAGTTGTCATACGTTAATTGTTTATCTATTTCGTTTTCTAGTCTTAGCCTGGAGGTTGCGTCAGGGCTATTGATGAATTTTTTAATTCCTACTCCAAGTATTGGAAACTCTTTGTAGCTTCCTTTTTGGCTTAGGAGTAAATGTTGTAGATTTTGCTGGTCTGCCTCTTGAAGAGCAAAATCATTACCTACAATTAGCAAGTCTTCTTCAATGATAAAATCTGTCATATTTAGTTACCGTTTGTTGTTATTTTTGGTTAATACTTCTTGTAAAATCTTCTCCGGATTTGCGCGCCATATCCTAAAAGAGGATTCGTATTTGATACTGTAAAAATAAGCTATGCTTTATCTTTTGCCAAGATTTTTGGGGCTAGTAATCAGTAGTTTCAGTAAGTTCGATTTTGTTTTTTTAGTGCTCTTAATCAGTACTGATGGTCTTATTTTCTATTTGCTTTTTCGTTTCTTTTTGATAAAAGAATTCGATTATCAGATTCCCGGAATAACCAGTTCAAGAATGATTTTAAGTATCATTTTGACAATGTTATTTTTAATGGTATTCAGCCTTATTTTTGATATCCCTGTGCTTTGCAACGCTTGTAAGGTTAGTAAATCAAGTTGACTTTTCAGCAACCATTCAAATTCTTCTTCGCTTAAGGAAGCAGAGGTATAGAGTTTGACCCAGCGTTCGAGTTTTTCTTTGGAGGTTTCCAAAAAATGATTCAGGTCTTTCTCTAACTCGAATTTACTGTCTTTGTAACTTTTTGTAATAAGAGGTTTTAATTGTTTTTTTAGAACTTCTATTAATTTATCGTGATCCATAAGTACTAAGTGTTACTGTTAAGCAAATTCAAAAGCGCATCCTTTGATTCTTTATCTTTTTTTATTTCATATTGAATAAGTAAATCCAAAGCGTCTATAACCTGTTTTTTGGATTCCTCCAGAAAATCTTCTGTAAAAGTTTCTTTTGTTTCCCAACGTTTGAAAAAACCGGTAAGAAGATTTTTTTCTTTGTCCGTCAACAGTTTCCACATGGCAAAAGTGATTTCGTTGTCGGGTTTGTTTTTTTCGTATTCGAGTAATTTTTCAATATCCAGCAGTACTATTTCAACGTCTTTTTTATGTGAAGTATAAGGAGTATTGGCTTTAGCCATTAATGCGGTTGCTTCTACTTTTATTGCGGTGGTTTTTTGATAGGAGTAGACATCGAAGAGTGCCGTTTTGGTAGAGATACAAGAGGTTGTTGCAAAAAAAAGGAATAGAAAAGGGAGTAGTTTTACTTTTAAATATTTCATTTTTCTACTTGTATAAGATTACATAGTTTTTTTTGTCTCGTTTTAGTTTGCTTAGTACTTTCCAGTCATCGCATCCTTTTTTATCAAAATGTGGCAGATCTTTAAAGGTTTTCCAGTCACCACCCCAGTTCCAGTTATATTTGGCGAAAATTTTGACACATTCCTGCCAATCCGAAATTTGGTCGTTGTCCCAGTCTTTTGCCGTATCCCAGGAAGCTGTTTTACCGTCTATAATCAAACAGATGTCTACTGCAAAACCATAATTATGAATTGATTGGCCACCTTTGGCATTGGTTACTTTTTTTCCGGGTTTGGTTCTTCCAAAAGCATAAAGATCTTCTTGTTGCTGAAAAGTTCTAAGCCCTTGTGTAATGCGCACTTTTGCTTTTCCGGTCAGAGCAAGATCGCATTCCTCGATAATTTTGGTGACTTCTTCCCTTACCGTAGGATGAAGCAAATCAATGTGTTTTTTTGTTGTTTGATCCATATTTGTGTAATAATGATTTACAGTTTAAAGCCTAAAAAGCCATTGTGATTGTTCGAAAACAAGCACAGTGTAAAATTGAGCTGAATGAAATGGTGTGATTGAAATTTATTTTCGCCTAAAACAAGACAGTAAATAAATTTGTGAAAAATTTTTTTTTTGGCTACTTTTAAGAGGAAGACAGCCGTTTTGAATAACAGTGTAAAGATACTTTGAAATGGCTTGTTTGAAGAATGATAGAGCTTTGTAAATCAGTAGTTTCAGTAGATGATAGTTGGCTTTTTTTTATAAAAATACCCCCAAAAAGTATTTAACTTTTTGGAGGCAATTTAGTTTTAGATATCCTTTTTTGTATTCAGGAACATAATTGGATATTCGTTTATACCAGTACTGTAAGAAAAACAAAATAGTATCTTTCTTATTCTATTGTTTTGTATTTTTTTTCAGTAGTTGTCGTTTGAAGAGGTATATTAGGAGCTCTTTTTTGAAAAAAATGTCTGGAATTTAGTGATACAATATAATATTCTCCTTGATGATAACCACCGGCATACCCCAACCAGGAATTGGTACCACCCGTCGGGTCTTTTTCAGGAAATAATTTGGATTTTATTACGGCAGCTATTGTATTTCTCATATCATTGTTCATTGTAGTTGTGCCTCTTGCTTCCCAAAAAAGTTTACCGGTCTGATTTTTATATCCTCCGGAAAAATACTTGTCTTTATCAAGTCTGCCACTTTCATCTTGCATTAAATAATAATAAAGTCGAGCTTCTTTTTTCTTTGCAATGTTTTTATCCTGGTAGGCATTTTCTATGGTATAGGCATAAAATTCAGGAATTTTATAACCTCCTTCCGCATATATCCAATTGGCTCTATCTAACATTTGTGAGTGAGTGAGTCCTGTTTTTTCCGTTAGATTGATAATTTTATCCTTATCCATAAGGATTTCAGCGGTTCGTTTTCCGGTGCTGTGTATTCTGTACGCATCTTTTTCAACTATATATAAATTATTATCTATTGTATTACCATTATTACCTAAATATCGACCGTCTATAGAATAAAAGTCTCCGGAATATTTGTATTGGGGATCCGTTAAATCAGTATTAAAAGTATAAGAGATATCGCTAATTTCTTTCGGTGTATTAGAGCCCTCCGCATTTTCTTCAGTAAGCGTATTGGCGGTAACATAATTCTCTCTAACCAACTTCTGCATTTCATCAGCATTTTTATCATCTTCCAACTGTTGACGCCAAATATCAATGATACTTTGTCTGAGTCTTGCCATTTCTGCAGGACTGACGTTTTTTAAATTTATTTTGTGGTTTCTAATAATCATTTTGAGGGTGTTTTTATAAGAGTGCGAAAAAGATGTTTTTTGTTGTTACAGCACCTCAATTTTTACAGGTTTGGGCTGGATATGATCGGAGAAAGCTGTGGTGATATTGAGACGTAAATCGTCTTCCTGTTCAATTTTACCATCACCACCTAAGTAACAGTTTTTAAACAATACTTCCAGAGCCTTAAATTCATCCATTTTGGAGGCTTGCAATACTGCTGCGCGAATACTCATATCAGGTTTTTTGAAATAAGCAAACAAAGTAGTTTCATCATCGTCTGCGATGGTAAGTTTTACTACTTTTTTATGCTTGTATTTCCATTGGTTTAATTGTGCCTGAGTAATGTTTCCGTCAAGAATGTCAACCTTTTTTGGTTCTGTTGTTTCCATTTTAAGCATTTTATTTTTTATTGAAAATAGGCTGCCTGAGCTGCATTTCAGGACGAAAAATGCTCAGGCAGCCTGTGAAGTAAATAATTGCCCGTCTGAAAACGGACTCGTTAAGAGCGGTAGAAAAAATTTGCTGACCAAAATCATGCTGCTTTTGAGCTTCTTTTCGGTATAACGCTGTACAATTGGTTTTCTCTTTTGAGTCGGTTTTAGACGGGAATTATGAGGATTAAGACCTATTTGTAACGATTAGTTCCATTCAACATGAGAACAGATCAAGTCAAAAGAAACCGCAATTTTGGTATCACCCTGGCTGATTCCTCTGCTGTTTGAGTTAAACTCACAGTTTCTTACGGTATGTGTAATTACTTCGTTGCTGTCATCCAAATAGCTTACGATGATGCTGAAAGGATTAATATCCTGTAATCTTTGTCCTTTTGGTAAAGCAGCCAAAATAGCTTCTACTTCGTAGTTGTATAAAGTGATGGAAGCTTTTGCTTCATATTTACCTCTACCTCTGTGTATCGGCATATCTCCCGCACCATAGTGGTTTTCTTTAGATACAGAGTCGCTATAGTTTACTGCTGTAATACCGGTAACGATGTTCCCTGCAATACTTACTTCAATTGATGACCAGCTGTGTTGTTGTCCGTTAATTAATGGTAATTTATTCATAATGTGATTTTTGTTTGTTTTTTAATGATCCTGATAACGATCGGGGAGTACCATTATTCTCCATTTGTATGGATTACAATTGGATTATGGCGCTATCGGTTGTGAATTTTTATTGTTTGTAAATTATAGTTTGGAAAACAAATTAGGCTTTGTCAATTCCAAAAGGATTTTTGAAACCTAAATCAACCATAATCTTACGGGCAGTTCCAACTGGAGTAATTTCTGCCTTCACTTTTAATTCTGAAGTAGCCAGAATGTTTTGCTTTGGATCTACATATACATCAAAGACAGATACTTCCTGGTTGGCTACCATTCCTTCTAAAGCGCTTCTGCACAAACCTTCAAAGTTTTTTGAAACAGATTGCGGTAATTTGCCATCGATATCTACTAAAATTGGAGACGCTAATTTTGGTAATAAAGCAGTACGTAATAAACGAGTTGCTTTATTGATGGTACGGTTGTTTTCTACATAAGCAAAGTCTGAAGTTCCGGTAGTACAAGTATGACTGTCGTTGAAATAAACCCCTGGTAAACCAGTATGTGTTCTAGCGAAAATGTATCTTTTTTCGTTTAATGTTTCTAAAGTTCCCAATGTTTTAACTTCATGACCGCCAACAAAACCGGCTTTTGCAAAACCTTGACCAGTCAGGTTGAATTTTTCGATCCAGGCAATGTTTTCTGATACTTTTGCTCTCGAGATAGTACCCAATGCCATTCCTACTGCTGCAGTATTATTGTATGATTCTTTGAAAATGACTTCAATAAGGACTTCGTTTTCTTTTTTCAAGCCTTTTTCTGTCTCTATGTTGTAAACAACAGAATTAGGTTGTGTAGGGACTAATTTCTCTTTTGGCGCTAAAGTATAAAGTGTTGAAGTTCCGTTTTTAAATAACTTTTGTTCAAATGCTTTTTCAACATCCATAGCCACAACTACTGATACGTTTTCTGCGTTTAATTCAGCTAAAGAAATAGCAGTATCTGCTTCCGGATAAAAACCTTTTCCTTCCACTATAACTTCAAAAGGCATGTAGTTTTTGTAAGCCAAACTTGCCTGACTTTGTGCCGCCTTAACTGCTACTTTTGTGTCTGTGAATTCAGTTTCTGCTCCAGAATAGATAATCGCCATTTGACGAATGTTCCCGTTTGCTTTTTCCTGCATTTCTAATGCCCTTTCGACAACTTCTTGGTAAGAATAAGCTTTTACTTTCATGATATACAAGTCTCCAGAAGGATTCATTCTGAAAAATTGCTCAATTTGATAGTAAACAGATTGGCCTTCTATGTCTGTGCTGGCAGTGATACCTAATTTTTCAGCATCTTTTAAGGAAGCCAGACGTTCGATTTTGCCAAAATCCATTTTAGAGATACTTCCGTTGTCATCAAAAAGTAACCCGGAAACCATGTCCTGCTCTGGATTTCTTCTTCCTAATCCGCCTGATAATTTGGTAATCACTACATCGTTTAATGTACTCATAATATAAAATATTTAATTGTTTAAAATTTGTTTTTGCTTAAAAAAAGGCAAAAGAAGGGCTGTAAGAAGTTTTTAGTTTTCTTATAATCAATTGTTTATTCTTTTTTTAAAGTGTTTGTAATCTGTAATCCAAAAAGTGGATTGGTATTTTTTGAAGGATTTGAAAAAGCGTTTTTTTTAATTGGATTTTACTCTTGGCCAGGAGTTGAATTTGCTTTTGATATCGAGTACAAATTTAAGATTCAAGGTTGCTTTTTCCAATTTTTTTGACTTGCAAAGTCAGTAGTTTCAGCGATTTAAGCTCTGGCTTCAGAAGAGAGTCCTTCGTTTATAATGGTATAGATGGTACGCTCTGTCAGGAACAAAGTGTCGGAAAGTTCTGAGACTACAACTTTCATTTGTTTAGCTTGATTATTATTTAAGTAATTGATTACATAATCTCTTCTTTTGTCTAATAATGTTCTGCTTCTTTTCATTTTGTGGTATTTAATAGTGGGATTAATTTTTATTTGCTTGTGGTTTTTGTATGCGGTTCCTGTTTATTTCTTGGGAGTTAATTCTATAATTCCGCCAACCTGGTTTGGGTTTATTCCAATTATTCCTGTCGTCAGATTATAACCAAGTTTTTCCAGAGCTTCATTGCTTAATCCGTTATTAAAGAGGATGTATTTTTTCTTGAGTATATTTTCTATTAATGTCGTTTTGTATGTTATTTCCCAAATGAAATAATCGTTTTTAGCCCAATAAACTTTGTCATTGTTGCATTGTTTTTCATTTATCTTAAATGTTGAATTGGTATCTATAAAACTATTGCTATTACTCACAGACAATACAGCTTTGTCTATGCGTTGTGCAATTTCAAAAGCTTCTTCATAACTTGTTGAAGAGATCGTACCAACAGGCATTACAACAGAAAGACAAAAAGTAACATCTGCTTTGTAGGTTTTCTCAGAAGAGGTTTCCCAGGCTACGTTGTTGTATTTAAACAGTACTACAGGTTTATCAATAGCATTTTTAAAAATGGCATCACTATACAAATGTACTATTGGAGCATTAGCAGCAAAGGCTGTTTCGATGGCATTTTTTTTCTCGGTATAAAAATCTTTTAGAATCATATGTTGGATTATTTTTATGCAAATATAAAACATATGTTTAAATAATACAAACATATTACATAATAAAAGCAATAGTTTCAGTAATATGATAAGTTGGTTGATTCTCAGTTAAAATCTGGAAAAAAGCCTTTTTCTACAGTATTTTGCTACAATAAAAATCTCTTTATCTTGTGGATTATGAGGGTTTAAGAAAAATTTTACCTATTTAAATTTAGATTGAAATAAATAAAGAGCTTTGATTTTTGAATGAAAAAAACGCATTAAGCCCAGTATTATTAGGGCTTTACGTCCTTTTGTGTTATGAGATGGTAGTAAGAAACAGAATAAGTAAATCTTGATAATTAAGTGTTTAATGAAAAAAAAGCGAAAGAAAGACAATTGTTACCTATATATTATTTATTTTTGCAACATATAGTGGAATGTTTTATAAGAAATAAAAACATATTACATAAAAGCATTGATGACATGGAAATACACGCAAAAATAAAACGCATTATAGATGAGATGAATCTCAATAATAACTCCTTTGCGAAGCTAATTGGAGTAACCAGTACTACGATAGACAGTATTACCAGTGGCAGATTACAATCTGACGGAAATAGAAAAAGAACCAAACCGGGTTTTGATCTTATTAATAGTATCATTACACATTGTAATGTAAATCCGGAGTATTTTTTTGGAGACAGTGAAGAGATTTTTGTGCGTGCCACAAGTAATGACGCCAATTTAAAGTTGCCAAAGATTATAACGGTAAATGAAAAAGGAGACGAAAATATTAATTTTATTGGTGTCAAAGCACGTGCCGGTTATTTAGACGGCTATGCTGATCCGGAATATATGGAGAGTCTTCCTTCCTTTAGTATGCCAATGTTAAAGAACGGAACCTACAGGTGTTTTGAAATTAAAGGAAACTCCATGTCGACAACGATACATGACGGAGATTATCTTTTTGGAAAATATGTTGATAATTTTGATGATATACTAGACGGAAGAATTTATGTTATTATCAGCAAAAATGACGGAGTAGTTGTAAAAAGGGTTTTAAACAGGATTAGGGAAAGTGGTAAACTAATTCTTAAATCCGACAACAGAGATGGAAATTACCCGATGTATTCTATTTATGCCGAAGATATCCTGGAGGTTTGGTACGCCAGTATGTATGCCTCTAAACAAATGCCGGATCCGATCAATATTTATGAAAAATTACATACGCTTGAAAGTAAATTCTATGAATTGGAAGAGACTATAAGAAAAAAACAGAATTAATTATAAACAAAAACTGCAACAAATATGTTGCAGTTTTTGTTTATATAGTATTTAGTTGTCCATTTTTACGCCGAATATTTCCAGTATGATTTTTTCTTTTTCGGCAGTAATATCCAAACCCGTTAACTCTTTGTCATTAAAGCTTGTTCTTCGGAATATTTGACTTGGAAAAGCAATGAAATCTTTGTTTTTATTTAAAATCCGGATACTTTTGTTCTATTTGTTTTTTCCAGTTTTCATAGCTAATTGTGGTGACATTTTTTCGGTGGAATATCTCATATTTCTTCGAAAAATATAATTGGGCATAATGTTCTTTATCAATTTGTACTTGTGTCAATTTACTTTTTCTATTTAACAAAGTGTATATTTTCTTTCCTTTACTATGAAGCCAAAGCTCTTTTTTTGTAACGATTAACTCTTTTAGTTTAGTGTCATAATACAACCATCCTTTTGTGTCTTGCCATGCAGATGACAAGTAAGTATTTAAAATGGAGTGATAGTCATAAATGGTTAATTTGCCATATTTGTAATCACTTCCATCATCAATGATAGAAAAATTAGTATTGCCAAATATTTTAATGTTTTTATTCGTGAAATCCGCAAGCTCTTTTAAGAAATCCGAGTCATCTGCTTCATTACAAGCTACCGAAATGAATGCTCCCTCATCTAGCAAACCACTTAGTAAAATTTTTAAACCTAAAAAAGTTTTGATTCTTAATTCATCGGGACCATTTTTGGTAAACACAAGTTTTGATTTTTCTAATATTTTTAATGCATAGGCATCATCTATAACGTCCGGACTTTCTCCTAATCTGGAAATAACTAATTTTATTTCACGAATTTTATTGGCAAATAAAACTGCCCAGCTTGCTTTACCTATAGAAGTGTCAGAAAATATATTCCCATGATGTACAATGCAAATGTTTTTATATTCAAATGTATCACCAAGTTTTCTAATTTTGCTTAAGTCAGTGAGGCTTTCCAACTTGATAACTTCCCAAATGTCATTATAAGTTCTTTTAAATTGTGCTACACCTCCTAATTCTAAAACAATGAGAAGATTGATTTTTTTCTTTTCTACTACTAACGTTTGATCTTGAAAACTAGTATCACCATTAACTTCTTTAATTCTAAATGTTCTTTCCATCTTATTTGTTACTAGTTTACACTTTCTATTGGAATTTCTTCTTTTAAAATGGCAAGGCCGTCTGCGTTTACTTCTCCACTAAATTTTAGTAGTTTAGTGTTTGCTTTAATATCTTTGCCGTTTACTTCATCTATTACTACCACCACTGTTTCTCCCTCTGTGTAATTTTTTGTTTTTACAACCAGACTCACTTTGTCTCCAATATTGGCAGTGTCTATATCATTGTCCAAATTTCCATTTTTCCAGTTCACACTTATTATTTGCTTTTCTAAAGGCGTTATTGTGGGTGGCGAGTAATCATCAAATACAACTTTTTTAGGACCGGTTTGGAGGGAATCAGTAATAGAAATTGTTCCGGTAATTACCCCAGTAGCAAAACATTTTACTGTTGAGGTTTCTAAAAGTGCTTTTTTAGCGTTTGGATTTACATTATTTGCAGGTTTTTCCCATTTGGTTTGTATAACAGGAGTACAAGGTTTATTATTTTGCATAGAGCAGGTTCCGAAAAAAGAGGGGCCAAATTTTTTTTCCTCGTCAGTAGCCATTAATTTTTCCTGTATAAAAATGTTGGTTTGAGATGCTACAATTAAAGTACCCGGAGCAGAACCTTTATCACAAATGCATGAAGCACCATTGCATACATATTTGGTAGCCATAACTAATTAATTTTTACATTAGCTCCGCTAATAGTTGTATCGCCGGCAGCATTAATATTTGTTTTTTCGGTAGATTTCATATTGATGTTTTTTCCTTCTATGTTTATATCTCCTTCGGTTTTTAGAGTAATTGCGCTTTTTCCTTTTAACTCAATTAAATTTTTGTCATCTTTTTTTAATCGAATACTATCGCTTTCCCCATTTAGTTCAAATGCTAATTTTTTGAGTTCATCCTCTTGGTAGAGGTAGCCGGCTATTTTTTCTTTTTCAATTGTCAAAGAAGTTTGTTTTTTATCCTGATCGGTTTTTAGTAAGATGTCATACTTTTCTGGGGTTGCGATCAAAGTGTTTAATTCTTTGCCTTGATCGTCTTTAAACTTCAGGGAAACAGTCTCTTTTGATATCGTTAAAGCCAAACGTTCCTTTGCTTCTTTGTCTTTAATGGAATTAAAAGTCGTTGTCAGACTATCAGGCGAGAAATGGGTGATAGCCAATGGTTTTTCATCCTCATTAAAATAGCTAACCTTAAAATTTTGGTCTTTATCAAACTCTATTTTAGCGATATCAGTAATTTGGGTTTCATTACTTTCAGCTTTGTTTTCTGTTTTTATGTAACGGATATGCATTTTACTGCCATCAGCGCTATAATCAAAAAATAATTTTGGGTCATTGGTAGCTTGGATTCGTCCCATTAATCTATCGACTTCGGCATATTGTGAAATAAACGCACGGGTTTCTACTCCGTCGATAATGGTGGCTAAAACCCAGCTGTCTTTTTTAGGAATGGTGATAATTCCCTGCTCCAAATCCTGAATGGATGCCTTCAGTCTTACGTTTTTAAGTATGGCGCCATCGGCTCGCATAATGTTTACGGTATAAGCATCTTCGGTGTTATGAAAGGATTCTTTTTCCTTATTTATCGCAATGACTTTTGCCGCAAAAGTTTCAATAAGTTGATTTTTAGCAGCAACATTTTTTATTAGATCTGTAATGTTTTCCATTTTTGTGTTTTTAGATTGCTTCGACTCTTCGTCCTATATAAATCCTTTGTCTATAGCCATTTTCGCCATAACTACGTTCTACTTTTTCTACCTGAAAGGTTCCGTTTTTTTCTTTGTCTTTTGCATTTTCAAGAATTACTTTGTCTGTTGGTCTTACAAACGGTTCTCCAAAAGTGAGGAAAGAACCTTCAAATCCACTTGGTTTAGATTCTATTGCTCTAAAAGCAGCATGTTGAAATAATGCTGAAGCAGTTTCGGCAGCCGCTTTTTTAAAAGCTGTAGGATCTGTAGGCAATTCGTCGGTATCACTATGCAATACATGGGTTTTTATTAACTGTCCGTTTGGATCTCCTAATTCAATATAGATTGGAGTGTTTGAATTTTTAAAGTATTTTTCTACTCGAGTACGGGTATTCTTTGTGGATTCCTTAACAACAACCAATTTATCTTCTATGATATTATAATGAAATCTAAAAAGTGCTTTCCCTAAAAAACCTCCGGGAATGGCCTGCATTGCTTTGTTTAATTGAGAACTTAACAAGTCAAGCCCTTTATTGATCAATTTTTTTGTAAGGGCTCCAACCAGTGGACTTTTAATAAAATTTCGATCAATAAAACCGCCTAATTCAGTAGCTGTATACTGCTGCGGATTATTGGTAATGGTAAGTACAGGTCCTGTTTTTTCGATTTTGAAATAGGTAAAAATTCCACGGTCTTTCAGCATTTCAAAAACCTGAGCCAAGCTATGATTTCTGTTAATCATTATATTGCCCAATTCCTCGTTAAGAGCATTCACTTTAAAAGGTAATTTTAATTCTCTGATTCTTTTTTCGAAGAATGTTTTGGGATTAAAATTTTCAACATTTGTAGTCGGATTCGCTGCCACAATATTAAGTGCATCCTTCGGATCCTGAACATCGTCATTTTTTACGGCTTTTATTTTTTTTAAAGCATACATCATATCTTCACAAGATATAGTCGCATTGATGTCAGATTGTACTCCTGTTATATAACCTCTAAAAGCGGGTTTGTAATCGCCGTCATAGCCTAAAAATATTTCTATGAAGTTTTCCAGCTTAAAAAAATCATGAATTGTTTTTTCCTTACCACTTGCATTTGAAAATAGATTCTGATCAAAATCTTTAGTATCCGTATATACTTTTTTGGGCATTACAAGAGTAGCTGTGTCAGTAAGTGATTTATACGAACTGCTGATCTCTACATTTTTTACATAAGTAAATTCATAAAACTTAGGAGTCGGGATAAGTTTTATTGTTTCGTAAACTCTAATTTTAGCATTTAATTTAAGCATTGTCTCTAATTATTAGTTCTACTGTTTCGTCTGATGTGGCACTGGCCGTAAATTTCTGGATGTTTTTTGTTCCCGAAATAGAAGGAATGGAATACGAATCGATTACTAACTCATAAATTCCAAATCGATTTAAAATGGCATGTGTAATTCTTAAAGCATAAGGGGCATTTAAGTATTGTTTCAGCAAAAAAAGTTTTTCTTTTGGATATTCATCTCCCGTTTCATTAGCAATAAGTCCATCTATAGAAATGCTAAAATCTCCATTTGTAATATGTTCTTTGATCGTTGAATCTCTCCCTTCGATGCTCTCTTTTTTTATGGTTTTGGATCGATTTAGATTAACGGTAACTGCATCGATTCGCAAACCCGGAAGTTTAAGGTCTTTTTTGGTTAGAGGTTCAAAAACCAAAGGGGCAAATACTCTCAGATTAAATTCTCCCCCAGTTTTGTCTATAATAAAATCTTTCGACTCGGTTTCGTTATAGTTAATACCTGTATATTCGTTGTCTTTAGGATCTAAAATTTCGTTTACATTAAAATTGAATTTCATGTGTTTTTATGTTATTATTTTTAGTTTGAAAATGTTTTAGCAAAGGCCGTGATGAAAGTGTTTTCCAGCCTTATCTCATTGTGTTTTTGCAACCATAGGGCTTCTTCGAGTAATTTGTAAAACTCATCCATTGTTAATTGATAAGGATCTACCTGAAAAGCTTGTCTGATAAGGGCTGCCGATTTTTTAAACTCATCCTTCTGAGGTGTAGCGTCTATTGCAAATTCGCTATCCGCTTTTATCATTGCTACAAGAGAATTTCCGGCCGAAAGCATGAATTCGTCTTCGTAATTTTCTTTCTCAAGTACACATTCTTTAAATAAAAACAGTATGGCTTCATGCGGATTGCCTTTGTATTTATTTTGATAGTTTAAAAATGTAGTAAAGGATGGTTTTTTACAGTAAGCGGTTGTTAATTGATCCTCTGAGGTGAGTTTTAATACGGTACCGTATTTTTCTTTTAGGTTTTGCAGGGTTATTTCGTCAGGCATTTTTTTGTGGTTTTATAAATGGTGTCATTTTATGGTAATCCGGAGTCAGTTACAAAAGTTTTTTATAGCTTTTGAATACTAAATCGAACTGTCTCGACTTTCTTTTTTTATGACTTCAGACAGGCTTTCTTTTTTTTCAGAGACATTTAAAGGATTAATCGTAAAACTGTCTATAAAAATATTCCCTTCAGATACTTGTGCTAAGGGATTTTTAAACGTACTCATGTCGGGTGTTCTAGGTGTTTCTCCCAGATCTTTTGGTGTATAATCCATAATTGGTTTAGTGTTTAATTGTTACTTGATTATTAAAACTGTTGAGGTGATGCTGCTCTAAAAAATCTGAAAATTAGGAGGGACTATAGTGTTTATTTTGAGAATCAATAGCCGATATTAGAGTATGTAAAAGTACTCCAGAAGAAGAGAAAAAAAGAATTTTAGAGTTCTCGTTTTCAGTAGTTTCAGTAGAAAGGAGTAGAGCGTTTAGTTGCTGTGCTTCCGATGTTTTTTATCGATTTGAAAATGTAAATTAAAGTTGATATCAATTAAAAAAAAATAGTAAAGCCACCATCGATAACTTATGTTTTCCGATGTGGGCTTTACTATTAATGAAGCAGTTTGAGTTTTTACTGCCGGTAGAGAACTTGCTTTATTCGAAATTTTGAATCTGCTGTTATAGCTTAGTTTTTTACAAGCTTAAAGCTCTTGGGATGAACAAATTAGTTGCCTGAATCTGAGTGATATTAATGTTATGTGTTTCCGGTGCATTGTTTACCAAAAACAGACGACAATCGGCATCATCATTGGTAAAAAAGTTAAACGTTGAATAAGCAAAAACACCATTAATTAATACAACATACGAAAGGATATACCCCAATTCTGTCATGTTGGTATTTTTTGTCATTATTATTTTTACCGGAAGTGTACGGAATTCGGCAGAGTTCCAGGAATAGTTGTAAGTCCTGTGAACAACAGGTGTTCCTTTTGCTGTTACCGTTTTCCAAAATTCAAATCTAAGGGTGTAATTGGCAGTAGGAGGATTTGTTTCCCGGTGCATAAGAAATGAGCTTTCAATTATATCGAATGCTTCCATGTTTGTTGAGCTTTTTAATCCATAAGGGTAAATTTTGCCCTGACCTGTAGAGGTAGCAGCTGGGATAACAGATCCCGCAACAAGGTTCTCCTGTGCGAATAAACTAGTACCGATAGTGGGATCGATATTTTTAGTGAATCGAGTTGCTGTAATTTGGGTTCTTACTCCACCATGTGTTTCCCATAAGATACCATTCGCATCTCTTTCAATCGCTCCTTCTTGCGGTGTTGTGGTCAAAATTCCGTTTGGAATTATCAAAGGAGACTCAGTAGTAGTGCCTGGTTGTAACTGAATTGATTTTAAAAGTATTTTTTTGGAGCGAATCCATTCCCACCAATTAAAAAGCTTTAAACGACTAACGACTTTAACGTCCTCGGTAATGAGACCGGTAATTTGTGTTTCAGAATCAGTAGCCATTGTAGCGGTTAGCTTTGTGTTTTGTAAAATTTTACCTTGCTCAGCCGTTAGTACGACTTGAGTTCCGCCGGAAGTAAGATCGTTTGCGGCATATAGATAATTCAATCGTAATTTACCTGAGGCATCAAGAGGGGCGTAACCGTTTGCTAGTCCTTTACGAGCTTTATCTTCTTTTAGATTCAGTAAATCGGCATGTGCTTTTTCGTCTGTTTGATGTGCCTCAAACTGTGTTTTTTCTGCTTTTTCATCCAGTGTATTTACCAGATTAGCCACACTGCTTTGTGGAATCTGTTCATCCTTATGCCAGAAGCTTTGCCAAGCGTCCCAAAATTGCTTTTGCGTTGGTTTTTTACCGGTTTTAAACCAGCTTAGAATGGTATTGATATTTGTTGCCATATTGTATTGGAATTAATGGTTAGTTAAATTGTTTTGAAAATACTGATTTGGCGGATTTTTTAGATTCCTATCACTGAGAATGATGTTGCAGTCGATAGTGCTAATTCAGTAAAACGTGCAAGTAAGTTTTACATTGATATGATGCAACCAGGTCTATAAGTTATTAATCCGTTGGGTAAAAGTGGTAAAATTATACATAACATGTGGAGGCATAGATTCTACTTCTGAAAAAGAGTATAAAAGTGAGACACATTTCTATCACATAGTCTAGCTATGAGGCCATCGATTTTGCTCAGACCGACAATTGAAATTTTAAATAAGTGAAACGTCTTTTTTTGATTTCTAAACTATGTTCCTATGTGTTAGATAATAAGTAGACCCAACGGATTGTATTATTACTATTTTACCAGGTTGTTAAAGAAGAACGAACCCATGTATTTGTTGCCGTACACACATAGATGTAAGCTGTTGTTATTCTAATCTCTCCAAGTACACCTGGAGCGGTTGCTGAGGTTGGAGGGGTATCCAATGCACTTTTATTGATTTGTCCGTTAAAAGTCCAGTTTGTGCCATTATTTTGAGCTTTGATCTGACCAACACCGTTAGCAATTACAATATTATTCTCTAAAGTAGCTGGCAATCCTTCTGCTTTTCCGAGTACAATATTTCCGGAACCGGAAACTATGCCATTAAAAATACCACCGTTTGGAGCAATTATTAGGTTATTATTACCGGTAGTTATGGTCTTTGTATTGTCAGAAGTAGCTGTTCGAGCACCAATTACTACATTTCCGGATCCTGAAGAGATACCAGCTCCGGAGCTGTATCCGACAGCTACATTGTTGACACCTGTTGTATTCCCCCACAATGAATAAGTTCCTATTCCGGTATTGTTGTCTGCGTAATTTCGAACTAAACTTTGAAACCCTACAGAAGTATTACCATTTCCAACAGTATTAAAATTTAGAGTTTGATGACCTAAGGCTGTGTTCTCAGATCCGGTAGTATTATAATAGGATGCTCCAGCTCCAAGCCCGGTATTTGATTTTCCTGTCGTATTGTATTCCAGGACAAGAAATCCAACTGCAGTATTAAAGTCGCCGGTAGTATTAGATCTTAGTGCTTCTGCGCCTATTGCGGTGTTTCTGTGTAGGTTAGAATTGCCTCTTCCAATTCTGACACCATTGATCAATTTATCAACTCCACCAAGTTCCTGTAATTGTTTGTTATCAACAATTCCCGGTAGTGATGCACTCACGGGAGAAGATGATCCACCGGAAGCATTAATAATGTATGGGCTGTAGGGAGTTCCAACGCCTGTAATAGTGGTATTGGTTCCGGCTTGTATCTTTGTTTCACTACCATCAGCAGCAGCTGGAATATTGATTTTTTTTACAATTTTATCCGTTCCAATGACAAGAATTTTTTCAGTGTTATTTCCATCAGGCACATTATCAAGTTGTAATTTTTTAGTTATAATCTGGTTTTGAGCATTTACTATCGTTCCGATAGCTAAAAGGCATAGTACAATTGCTTTTTTCATAGTTGTTAATTTGTTTTCTTCAATGTTTATTCTGCTGGTATATAAGGTATTATGAATTCTTCCGAATCCGCTAGGCCCCCTATAGTATCTACTAATTTAATAATGGTGCCTTCAGTCAATTCAAGCCATGTTACCCATGATTGTGGGTACACACCACTAGGCCATGCACTGGAAAATTCGGATTGTCCAGGCTTTTTATACATAATTAAAATTCCATTGTAGGCACCACAACTATAAGATCTTAGTAATACTTCCTCATTAAGTTCATAAGTAATAGTGTCAAGATATTGTCGATCATTAGAGGCATATGATATAATTTTCCCCACTATATTGTTTGGTTTTGTAAAACTGCTCATCAAATTGGTGTCTCCGCCATAATAGGTGGCTTCACAAAGAAAATTGCCTTCACAATATCCTATTACACTGTCACCGGCTTCTAAATAATTTGCGATATTGGGATTTACTTTAAAAATTAGAAACTGTCCAGATGGGATAATTTTATCTCCCTCTAATAATTCGTCAATTCCTTCAATATCTTTTGCTGGAACTTTTTCGTGCTTATGACGAAAAGAATCCCAGGTATCCCAAAATTCTTGCTGTTTTGGTTTTAAACCGGTCTTAAACCAGCTTTTAATAGTTTGTAATGTTTGTATAGCCATATTTTTTATAGTTATGTTGTTTGTTTATTTTAGAATTAAGTTCTAAAGCAATAACCAATTTTCTGTTGATAATTGTTGATTTTATGTTAGATGTAATTCTCATCCGGGAGCTTTATCTAAATGTTTTAGCCCCGGAAGTTGAATTACTTTTGAGAGTATTTTTTTAGATTATTTAATTTTAAATTTAAGCGACCCAATTAATAGCATGGCTAACCCACCCCGAATTTGTTTTTTCATAAATCATTGCGCCAGTATCAATAGATAAACACTGAACCCTTGAACCGATAGGAAATAAGGGATACGTTGAATTTAAATATTCGAGTGATACAGGAGAAGTTGACAGGTCATTGACAACTTTTGGAACTATACTGTCAAAGTACTGTTTTGTAATTAGTGACGTATTTCCTCCGGACTCGATAAGCTCATTGGTTAAATTTGGGGCTTGTATTTCTCCATTAGTTTTTTTAACTATTGCTCTATTTCCGGCTCCATCAGCTAAAACGATGGTATTTGATAATGCGGGATCCAAACCGGTTATTTTGCCTATGGCTACGTTTCCTGATCCGGTAGTAATACCTACAGCAGTAATACCGGCAGTGACTATAATTACGTTGTCATTTCCTGTTGTTAAATTATTAGCTGTCGTTGAGTTGCTTGAATTCCCAATTAAAACGTTTCTCGAGCCTGTGGTTAGATTGCCCCCAATTTGATGGCCAATTGCAATATTTAGGTCTCCGGTATTAGCGGCACCTCCTAATGATTTGTAACCAATTGCTATGCTTCGCTTAAAATTGGAACCAACTCCGCCACCAGCTGCGGCTCCTATAGTTGTGTTCTGACTGCCAGTTGTAGTATATGCTGAAGCTAATGCTCCTATGGCCAAATTATAGTTTCCGGAAACATTACTGCTCAATGCACTTGCTCCTAATCCTAAATTTTGTGTTCCGGTAGTGTTGGCAGTAAGCGCATTCCAACCGGCACCGGTATTAAAGGTACCCGTGGTATTATTAGATAAAACAAGGTTACCTAACGCAGTATTACCCACCGCATCAACTGTACCACTGCCTTTACCTATTCTTACGCCATTTATAAGCTTATCAACTCCTCCTAATTCTTGCAGAGGGGTATTGTCAACTACTCCTATTTGTGTAGCCGAAACCGGAGCTTTTACTTCATCTGTAGTTGCTATAGTTCCTGATTTGGCTGGAAGTATAATTGTCGAATTGGAGTCACCTGGTTCAGCAAAAACAAGTCTATTATGTTTAGAGGCATTATTGAAATAAAAGAATCCATTTTTTGTTGATGAAAAATTGCTATTGTTGACTTTATCTATTGTTTGAAAACCGTTTACATTGTAAAGAGTGGAGGTATTGTTATGAGGTGCACCGGTCATCGTAATGGTAGATCCGGATATTGTAGTTTGGTTATTTGTAGCCGTATCTTCAATTTGCATCGCAATACCATCAAATGCTGCAATTTTATTTTGTGTCAGAACTTCTTGTAAATTCGGAGACGTCGCTTTCGCAATTGGCTTCCATTCCCCATCTTGTCTGCCATATTGATTTCCGTCAACGGGAGCTTCTCCTATTTTTTCATTGATAATGATATCTCCTTCTCCAACGATAGATTCTCCATTAACGGTTTTGAAATCGTCCGTAGTAGCGATGGTATAAGTATGTTTGTTAAATATTTCTGGTTTTGCCGGAAATTCAAATAAGGTGCTTGTTATGGGGTCAGCTATTTTTATTATTGTACTTTTTCCATTTTTATATTTAGATATTTGAGGGTCACCTCTAAAAAGAGATATTGTACCCGTATCTCCAGTTTCTAGTACTCTGCAACTAAGCGATATTTGATTTGTTAACTGGAAAAAAGAGGTGCTGTCTGATTCACTTCCTACCGTAATATTATTATACTTATAATTACCGTAATTGCCCATTATGGTTGCATTACTGTATCCATGAGAATCAGTTGGATAAGCGGCAATAGGATTATTATCCAATACCGATTTTAATCCTTGAGGCTCATTATTTATAACGATATCTCCATCACCAATTACCGCTTCTCCATTTATAGTTTTAAATGTAGGTTTGTTAAGCAACTGACTAAACCCGGACGAACTGTTCCAATCTGTATTCACTTGTGGAGCATGCGCGTTTTCATCGTTTAAGTGTTCATCTAAAACTGTTTTGTCAGCTTTAGAATTAAGCAAATCGTCAATTCCTTCAATTTCATTTACCGGAACTTTTTCGTGCTTATGACGAAAAGAATCCCAGGTATCCCAAAATTGTTTTTGTGTTGGTTTGGAGTTGGTTTTGAACCAGTTTTTGATGGTGTTTAAAGTTTGTATAGGCATTTTTTTCTTTTAAATTTTTGAGTGTAGATTTTATTAGGTTCAGCTCTTTCGGATATTGGAGTAGTAGATTTGTTATGGAGCCATTACTTGATCAAAAAAGTCTATAGTGATGTTGAAATAAACGTTGTCAATTGCTGAACCGGCTATAGGGTAATCTATTAAACCGGTGGTTACATTTTTCCTTTCTAAAAACATAGTAATTTTGTAATCATTCAATGGATCCTGAAAACATTTAATCTTGTACTCATAAGGCATTGTCATTTGGGAAGTTCTGATCCAATTTGTTTCTTCTGTATTCTTACTAATAGCATTTACGAAGTATGCTACTATGAGAGTACTGGCTTCTTGTGGTACACTCCATACATTTCTACCGTTAACCACTCCGTTATAGGGGATGTTTGTTTCTAAAACCAATACAGGCGTGTTTACTCCTGATATATTTACGGTCCTGACTTTAGGATTAATCGCTACCGCTATATCAGTAGAATTGTAATATTCGTCAAATGTTAAGTTGCTGGAGTTTCTATTACTGATGCGTAAGGATATTTTAGCCGGTCCGGATGTTGTTATATTTCCTTGTCCGACTATTTCTTCTCCATTAACGGTTTTGAAATCATATCTGCTTGTTTTGGAACTTAGCATTGCGTCAAGGCCCGCAACCTCTTTTGTCGGAACTTTTTCACTTTTATGTCGGAAAGCATCAATGCCTTCGATCTCTTTTACGGGAACTTTCTCGTTTTTATGTCGAAAGGAATCCCAGGTATCCCAGAATTGGGTTTGCGTTGGTTTCGAACGTGTTTTAAACCAGTTTTTTATAGTGTCTAATGTTTGTATAGCCATGTTTTTTTCTTTTTAAGAGATGTTGATAAAGAGCTGTTTTTTAATTTGTTCCGTTTTTTTAATTGATTTTAGTATTTGTTGCAACGGAGTAGTATACAATTTTGTGACAGCTGACTTAGTTTTTTTTAATGTTATTTTGCTGTACCGGTTTGTCCGCTCTGATCGCCATCTTTGCTCACAATTAAGCCAAGAGCAATACAAATACCGGTTATTTGTGTGCCCACTTCGGTTGTGATATAGCCTAAAGCAACGGCGGCAGCTACTCCGCCAACGATAATTCCTGCTACTGTTGTTTTCCAATTTTTAATGCTGTTTTTCATTTTTATATAGTTTAAATAATTAAGTGATTCAATTGGTAATTACTGACTGATTTGGAACTTGTACAGTAAAGATTTTAGGATGTTAAAACAATGGTTGAGATTATTGTATGGTTCTCGTAAATAGTAATGAATGGGAAACGATTGATTCTTATAAAATTTTCTTTTTCCTTATTTAATTTCTAATAAAACAGGGATTATTTTATAAGGCTGATTTGGGGAAAATTTTCAAATTTCTATTGGCTGTTATACAACTATACCATGTATTATTTGAGGGTGTAAAAGTAGGGCAGAGGGATGTAAAAAGAACTAAAAAAAAGCCACTCTATTCAGTAGTTTCAGTAGAAAGTAAACTTGCTGAAACTACTGAATACAAGTGCTTTGAAATTTTAAAATCGCGAATGTCAATGGTACTTTTACACCCTGAAAAATACTCTAGCTATGCGTAAAAAGACCATTCATAATTTCAATATTTCGATAGAAGACAGTACTGCTATAAGTAGCTCCGAACAATTAACTAAAGACATTCTAAAAGAGTTGGCCAAAGTTTCAAAAGAGATGAGTCAGCAGAAAGATATAGTACAAGAATGGGAGGAGCAAAAACAGCGAAATGCTGCTGCTATTTTAAATAATTCCAATACCTCAATCGAAGGAGGCGCTACCAATAAAATGATCGGAACAAATAACAATCCGTCTGTATTGGCTGGTACTACTCCTTCGGTTTCTGAGGGAGCCAAATCAGGTTTGATAGCATCAAATGTAGGAGGTACTGGCGATGGTATCATCTCTTCGGTTTCTTCCTCGACTGCCTCAAAGAGAGGGCAAATAACCAAAGGATCAACATCGTCAAATAGTAATTCTTCGATTACTCAGGTAACAAAACCAATTTCAAATGCTCCAACCGGAGAAGGCGTTACTGATGTAACAAAAGGAATGACTACTAGTTCTTCCACATCAGCCGGCATTACTTCTCCGGTGTCGGGAGCGGTGAATGGTGTGTCAAATTTAAGTAGCGGTCTAACAACTCAGGCCTATGCGGGTGTGGCAGCATTAGAAACAGTAACAGTACCGGATAAACTTCAAACGAATACAGATGAACCAACTTTAGAAGCTATTAAAGAAGCAATTAAAAAGAGACTAGCTGCTGCTAAAGTTACAAATGATGCAACTGTAATAGCCTACTGGACTAGTATTTCTAAAGCTTTTGATGAAGGAGCCATTGCAGCAGATTTTATTGATAAACCGAAAGACGTACTATTCACACAAATGTATGCCCTCTTAAAACAGGCGAATACGAAAGTGATAGAAACTCAAAGTTTTAATTGGGATATTGTTCGCAAAAAAATGATTAAGGCAATTGATGCCAATATCTTAAAAGGGAAGATTTCTAAAGAAAGTAAATTGCGTTGGACAGCAATTGTAAAACAATTAAGCAATGATACAATCAATATAAGTAACCTTTTCGAACAATACGACGAACTGTTTTTATTGTTAAAAGAAGTCGAAGGACTGGATGTTTTACCTAATACCATTACCATAACCACCAAAACCAAAGTATATCCTAATTTAAGTGCCGATAAACTATACGCAGCTATTGGGAAAGTGGAAGTTTATGCTTTCCTAAGAAAAATGAAAGATATCCAGGGAAGTGGCGTAAATAAAGGTGCAGTAAAAATTAAAAATGCTGCGGTAACTTCATTTATTGTTGGGGAAAATCTTGAATTTTTAGTTGATGAAATTTTTATAAATGAAAATCTACATGAAAAAGGAAACATCAACTGGATTATTTACAATAGCAAAAATAAAAAAGACAAAGGAATTGTTTTTGCAGACAAAGGAACTTCGTTTAATTATATTTTTGAAACAGCAGGAATTTATAGAATAGAAGCATACGGACTTAATCCCGGAGCAAACAATAGCAAAAAAGAAAATGAATCCGCCTTTGTTCAGGTAGAAATTGTGGCTCAGGAAATTACAATTACTCCTCCCGCAAGTAGTACAGGCAAATTTATAAGACCTTCTGCAGAAACACAATCGTTTAAAGTTGACTTAAAATACCCGACAGTAAAAACGTTAAATCCGTTAAAACTGTACTATCAGGTAATATACGAAAATGCCGAGAAAAAAAGTATCATTTCGAAAGAACAAGAATTAGATACAACAGGCAGTATCAGTCTTGTTATGTCTGATTTAGGACAATTTACGATTAAAGTATTCAGTAAAGATCAATATGGTTTGAGCCAAAATCATAGTATCAAAACGATTAAGAATTTTGTAAAAAGCATTATAAAAGAAGGAAATGTAAAAGATACTTACCTATTGAAACAAACCAATCAAAAGGCAAAGTTTAAGGCCGATACGTTTCAAATTCCGGCTACTCCGCAGGAAAAAGCAAATGTGAAATGGCTGGTTTATGATAAAAACGGAATATATATTCCTGACGACTGGATGTTAAACTTAGAAAATGATGAAACTAAAAAACCTTATTTGGCTAAAGGAGAATCTTTTACTTTTCCTATTCCTAAAAAAGAAGGGGATTTCATTATTGAAGCCTATAGTAATAGTAAAGAAGGATCTAATTCTAAATCGATTAAAAGGATAGTTGTAAAAGACCCACAAGTAACGCAGACGTATTGGGCATACCAGGATGGTACTAAAAAGAAAACATCCGGTTTTGCAGGAGAGGTCAATCATATTGTAGCAAGTATTCCGGAATACAATAAACAATCGGTAAGAATTAATTTTTACTTAAATGGCAGTAAAGTTCCTAATTATTACAATGACACTAAAACTGACGAAAACGGAAATATAAATAAAACAATAAAATTTGATACAGCTTTACAACAACGTTTTGGTATTCAGAACAGTAAAACGGCTAAGGTTAGATTTGAACTGGAAAGGTTGGAAAATGGAGTAGTATTTCCATTTAAGAAAAATGAGAATGCTTATAAAGATGCTATTTTAAATGTTACGTCCGGTGTAAAAATTACCGATGTTTATTTTATGTATGAAGGTAGTCGTGTAACGCCATTTACCCAAGTACCGTATGGCGCAAAAGTAACGGGGGTGGTTAAAACGTTAAATATGATTGGGAACAATGTAATATTAAAAGTTTCTAAAAAATATGCGCATTACCCACAAGTTAAAGAAAGGGCTATTGTTAATAATGAAGGTACGATTGCAATCAATTTTACTTTAAACAAAGATTGGCATATAATGAATTCTTTGTTAACATTGATTGATGTTTATTGTATTGAAATAGAAGGTTTTGAGTCGAGTCTGTATTTTGCAAACGGATTGAATGCTGTTATGAGAGAATCTAAGAACGCTATAAAAGGAGGCGCTAAATATGGAATTGATGTGCAGTATTTTATGGCAAAATATAAGGACGAAAACAAAGAAAATCTAAAAAATCTGTTGAATGATATGAACGAATATTATACAGCAGAAAAAATAACACCACGACGAGAACAAGTCGCTTATATACTTGCAACGGTTTATACAGAAACATTTAAAACATTTAAACCTGTAATTGAGAGCTTTTGGATTAAGAATAAAGAAAGAAGAGAGGCTAGTTATCATAGATATGACCCGGTCTTGGCTAATACTGAAAAAAGAAGAAAAGCCGCAATTGAGAATGGAAATACTAAAGAAGGTGATGGTGTAAAGTATTGTGGTAGAGGATATGTGCAATTGACATGGAAGAAAAATTATAAAAAAATAAAGGATCAGTTTGGTGTAGATACTGTTAATTATCCTGACAAAGTGTTAGAGCCAAAATTAGCGGTTAAAATTTTGATTTGGGGTATGAATAATGGAATTTTTACCGGTGTTGGGATTAATAGATATATAAATGATTCAAAAACAGATTATGTGAATGCCAGAAAAGTTATTAATGGAAGGGATAGAAGTAGGGAGATTGCAGCGGATGCTGAAAAATTTAGCAAAAGTTTAAAAATTGTGCAAAACCCGGCGGGTAAAACTAGTAACACCGGAACTGTGAGTATTGGGGAGCAGAAAATAAAGCAGAACAAAAACACAGATAAGAACAAAAATGTTGATAAGAAAAAAAGTGCAATTGAAAGTAAAAGAAAACATAGTACTATTGTTTCGTTTGCCAGAAGTTTATCGCAAGAACGAATTAAACAAATTAGTAATAAAACTATAGAAATTTTAGAAAAAGCAGCCATTGATTCGTCAAATACATCAGTAATCATAACCAGTACTATTAGAAACTCCCTTCAGCAAGCCAATGCTATGTATGAAAATGAGTCAAACGGTAATCATATTGATTATGCAGCACCGGGTGAAGCAGTAGTTAAAGTCTATAAAGATGGTGTAAAGAATGGGAAATCTAAAGATGAAATTATAAAATTGATGGCAGAAAAGACAGATAAACTCTATAAATTAGGTGAGCTAGTTTCTAGGCATTGTGTATCTCAAGAAGTCTTTAAAAGTTTTAATATTGTCGATGTCTCTTATAAATATGGAATAATTAACCCAAGAGATTTTATAAGGAGTTTAGTTGAGTTTGATGCTGTGACTAAAATCATTCATCCTTATAGTAGTCTTGGGTCGGGTGGAAAGTTGCTATATGATGCGAAAGAAGGTGCAATACATGTTGAGATAAGACAATAGAAAGAGCATAAGTTATACTTTCTTTGATTTGTGTTTTCTGACTTAGAAGAGAAAAAGAGGCCGTTTCACAATAGTTTAGTGAATCAGCCTCTTTTTTCAATTTCGCGAACCTTGCGTAACCCTTTGTACCCCTTGCGGTTAAACGACTTCCAGTTAATCACTAACAAATTAGTATAAATATTAATGAATTAGTTTTGCTACTAATTAATTAGTAGTTATATTTGTGAAAAGATTTAACTATGATAAAACTAGCCAAAAGAGAAGAACAGATCATGCAAGTATATTGGGATCTGAATAAAGCCTTTATCAGAGATGTAATTCCATTGTTGCCGGACCCAAAACCACATTACAACAGTGTAGCCACAATAGTCAAGATATTGGAAGAAAAAGGATTTCTGAATCGCGAGACCATAGGGAATATGCATTGCTTTTTTCCGGTAATCAGCAGAGAGGAGTATCAGAAATTTGCATTAAAGGATATTGTAAGTCAATATTTTGATAATTCCTATCCCCGAATGCTTGCTTTTTTTGCCAAAGAGCAAAAAATGACAGAGAATGAATTGGACGAAATCGTTGGAATCATTAAAAAAGGAAAAGTATGATACCATATATCTTATATACAGCCCTTATTCTCTCCGCTTGTTTGGCATTTTATAAGTTGCTTTTGCAGAAAGAAACTTTTTTTCATCTCAATAGGTTTGTTTTGTTGGCCTGCATGGTAGTGGCTTTTGTTTTGCCGCTGCTTCCGGTACCGCATCAAATTTCTTTTAGAAAGGATACGGTAGTAACGCCAATTGTAGTGGCTAAAATGCCGGTTGATGATAATACAATCGTAGCACCGAAAGTAACGCCCGTTCAGGAAGCCCAGGTCGAACAAACGCAGCAACACTTTAATGTTGAGGTAATGTTACAAGGTTTGGTTTATTTGTATTGGTTTGGTGTATTGATTTTTGCATTTAACTTTTTGATGCAGACCATTATACTGTTATATCGATCATATTCATTATCGGTGATTCAGGATGGTAAATTCAGAATTGTCGAAATAAAAGAAGACAAAGCACCTTGTTCCTTTGCCAATACGATTTTTATCAATCCCGAAAAATACGAGTGGGACACCTACAATCAGATTTTGTTGCATGAAAAGATTCATGTAGAACAAAAACACACTATCGATCTTTTGCTTGCAGAGCTGGTGCTCATTTTTCAATGGTTTAATCCTTTTGCTTGGCAATGGAGAAAAACACTGGAAAGCAATCTTGAATTTTTGACTGATGACAAAATGTTACAACAAAACACTGTAGAAAAAGAAAGTTATCAGTTTAGCCTGCTCAAAGTAGCGGCGCCCCAGTTTCCTTTGAGTCTTACAACTAACTATAATCAATCATTACTCAAAAAACGAATCATTATGATGAATTCAAAAAAATCAAACGTACACACCACCTGGAAATATTTTTTCCTGGTGCCATTATTGGTATTGTTTGCCTGCCTTTTTAATCAACCGGCAGCGCAAAGTCAGACGCTAAGTTCAATTAAAGAGAACAAAGAGCAGTCAAACATTCAAAACGGAATGAAAACAGAAGGAAGTTGGTTTGCTACGATCAAAGGCAATACCGTAAACATTCAATTCAAAAACGATGGAAATAATAACTCTTCCACTACTTTTCAATTGAGTGAATTAAGTGCGCTTCCAAAAGATAAAAATGGGGAATTTACCATAACACGTGAATCCGGAACTATGAACTTTATTGGAAAATTTGAAGGAGAAACCGGTATGGGAACCTATAAATTTGTTGCCAATAAAAATTTCAGCAAAGAAATGGCTCAGGAAGGTGTGAAAGTTACAGAAGAGGATGATCTTATGGTGTTTTTTATGGTAAACCTAAAAAGTTCATACGTAAAAATGCTTAAGAAAAACGGTTACAAAAATGTAGATAAGGGACAATTGATTCCCTTGGCTGCTTTAGATGTAAATGAAGACTATGTCAATTCGATCAAAGGATCCGGACTTGTGAACTTCGATTTGGAAGATTTAATTCCTTTTAAATCACTGGGAATTGATAAAGATTTTATAGACGAGATACGCAAAGCAGGTTATAAAGACATTAGTGCAGATAAACTGATTGCCTTAAAGTCTCAGGGAATTGACGGGAAATATATTGCTGATTTTCATGATGCTTCAAAAGGAAATATCGGCAACATAACAGAGGACAATATATTAGCATTTAAATCATTAAATATTGATAAAGAATTTATTGATTCCTTTAAACAATTAGGGTATAATGATCTTTCAAACGATGAACTAATGGCGTTAAAGTCCTTAAATGTAACTCCGGAGTATGTAAAAGACTTTGAAAAAATAGGTTACAAAAACATCAAAGTAGATGATTTGTTTGCATTGAAATCCATGAATATTACTCCGAAATATATAAACGAATTTGAAAAAACTGGTTATAAAAACATTAAACCGAATGATCTGTTTGCTTTAAAATCGCAGAATATTACAGCTGATTTAATTAAGCAATACAAAGATTTAGGTTTTGGTGACCTGAATCTGGACGATGTCATTGCGGCAAAATCAGTAGGAGCTTCACCGGATTTTATAAAATCAATGAAATCAAAAGGACATGATTTTAAAGACCTTGACAAATATGTGCAACTGAAAGCTGTTGTTGGAAGATAAAACAAGAAATTAGGATAAATAAGTAAACCTAATACAAAATAACAATCGAGTTGTAAGACTGAAATCAGAATACAATAAAGCCCAAACCGAAAAGGAATGGGCTTTTGTTTTTTATAAGCCAGTTTTGTATAAACTTATTTCAGGGTGGGATAAGGTTATTTCACTTTTAATTTTTTCAAATAGGAGTAAGAATTATTTCGAAATTATCTATTGATTAATTTTTCAAGCTTTGCCATCATTTCATCTTTCTCTTTCAACATGCGTTCAAACAAAGCAATCTTTTCTTCATGTAATTGAATAACTTTTTCAATTGGATTGTGGTTATTAATTACAAACCCAATCGCACTATCATTGTTATTAAATGTATTTGCAATAACATTTACTGCTTGCTCCTCATCAAAATTCTGAAACGCTTCCACGGGAATTTTTAATGAATTTGAGATTTGCTTAAGCAAATTATCCTCAATTACATCTTTTTGTTCAAGCATAGAAATTTTCTTTTGATTCCATTCATTTCCCAGATCAAAAGCCAATGCCTCCTGTTTGACGCCAAGCATTTCTCTGAAGCGTTTTACGTTTCTTCCCTGATGTATTTTCTGTTCCATAATGAGTATCAATTTTCTAAAGGCTCAAAGATAAAGCCATTTCGCTTAAAAAGTCCGAATTTCAAAGATAAAAAAATATCCTGTAAAATATCTTCCCATGCGTAGCAAAGAGTTCTAAAGTTAAAAATAAATTTATAGTCGTGTCGTACGAATTTCTTTGACTTAGCACCCAGAAACGTTGACGACATATCCGAGCCGTCTGAATTTCTGTCATTATGACTTTTATCTGCTCATCGTTGTGGAAACAGATTGTAAATCTGTGCTATCGTTGCGTTGATATCTGTGCCATCTGGGTCCAAAATAAGAGAATCAACTTATAGTTCTGTAAGAGAGTCGTAATCTATATTATCCGAAGTTTCAAATTGAAATTCAAAGTAAGAAATAGATTTACTAACTTCTTTCATGTCTTTCTCAATATAATCTTCTGGATTGTCAATTTCAATTCCAAAATAATCAATTGCAGTCAAGCCACGATTAATTAATCTTGTAACAAAATCAATTGTAAGTACTTTAGGAATTATTACCTTCGAAGTAGATAATATGAGTGTGTTATATTGCATATCAATAAGTTACAATAAAAAACCACTCAATTAGAGTGGTTTTTTATAATTCTTCAATTGTCACTTTTACTGCCGGTGGATAACATACCTTTTTAATAAAATTCAGATATTCTTGGGCTTTTGCACCTTCGGCAGGTTGATGTTTAAATGTTTCATATCTCGAATAACGCGATCTATCATCTAACCACCTATATTTTGCCCCTACCACAGTACCAAGATTATCGAAAACTAATTTTTCTCTGGCTTCATGCCTACCATTCATTTTGTATGCCTTCTTTACCTCAGCAATACATTTACATTCTGTAGTTGAAATTTTAAGCGGCAAGATTTTGTCTTCTACAAAATGAATTGAAGAATAGAATGCAGTTGTAATTACCCAATCATAGTATATTTTTTCTTCAAGCAGTTTATCACTAAGTGCTTTATTTCTATCACCAAATTCTTTCTTATTCGCCATACTTATACTTCTTCAGAAAATTCAAATCCATCTTGACCTAAAAGTTCTAAATCAATATTGTCACTTCCAATTAATCCCATATCCAATGTACTATCAAATAATTCTTTAAATGCACATTTAACTTCATGAATCTTAGTATAGGCAAGCTCCACAAATTCATCATTTAATAAAAGTTCGTTACTAACCGCAATAATAACCTTCGGATTAGAATGAAATATATTTATATGAAATGATTGAACAGTATATCCATTTTGATCCAAAAATGATTGAGTTTTTTTTGTACAAATATAAACTTGGTTTGCCTTTTGAGCAAATCTATCAGCTGAAGATTTCATTACTTTCTCTAAAAAATCTTTTCTGCCCAAATTCTTACCATCATTTAATCCTTGACCATAGGCTTCTGCAACGATATCTACATGATAATATGAATCATTTGTTTGCGATGTTTTAGCATCCTCAGAGTGGTTTGCTAAATATTCATTAAACAATTTTATCCCTGTTGAATTTTGTAGTGTTTCTTGTGTCATGATAGTTTTTTGATTTTATGTAACTTAATTACTTCAAATCCCGTGTAAATATATCTAAATTTACGAAATTCAATTAGATTAGGTCTATTTTTATTATTTATTTGTACTAATTCTAAATAATCGACAAAATGCACCTTTTAAAGATTAAGTCCTGCATACCCCAAAAAGGGTGTGCAAATGTACGACATAAATCAACAATTAAAATTTCTAGAACTGTTAAGGTTTACTTATTTTATAATCATCAAATATATACTCAAGACAAATAATTAAAACACGTATAAATACCTGTTTTAACAGCTCCAGTTATTTTTCTGCATTTAAATATTATTTTTATAAGAAAATACTATTAATCTATTTAAACCAAAAAAATATGAAGAAAAATTACTTGCTGTTAGTTTTGTTATTATCAATGACATTTTCATATGCACAAGATGTAAAATTACAAGGTGTTGTCGTGGATGATAAAAATAAATCATTATCTGAATGTACAATTATATTGAACGACAAAATATATTTGAGTAAGTCGAATGAAATTGGAGAATTTGCAATTATTGCTAAAAAAGATGAAACTATAACTATTAAATACCCCAAATTTGACGATTATAAATTTACAGTGCCTGCATCAGACAGATTTGTATACATTAAGCTAAAAAAGGCAGATGAGGCAGCAGCGCTTGTAGCAGAAGCAGCAGCACAAAGTAAGCGTCCAAGAGCAATAGTAGGACCTGTTTTATCAATGAATAATTTTTGGATTGGTGCTAAGATAGGTTATAATTTCACGTCAAATACTGACGATAATTTTATAGGTTCAGCTAGTATCGCTATTAATTTATTAAGTAATTCTCATCCTATTAAACGTATAAAAGCTGAGTCTTACATTGGGCCAGAGGAGGAAACTAGTGAACCATTTGAAGTAGGATCAGACGAATATTTAAATCAATTTGTTTACAAAAAGCAAAAAGAAAGAGCAAAAAAAAATGCAGATGGCACGGTAGTTACGAAGGCAGATGGCAGTATTGATATGGAAAAATATAATATTACTAAATATAGGTGGCATCATAAGTTTGGAGTATTAGGTAATATTGGAAACTTTCGTTTTACAAAGGATTCAACTGACGCAAGTAACGTGAAAAAGATGGCTCAATCCATAAATGGTTTAATGGTTGGATTTGGTTACACAATGGAGACATTCTTGTCTGTGTATAAAAATGCACAAGGAAAATACATAACTACAAAATGGAGAGGTTTTTTAACTAGCGGAGGACGTTTTGCAACATACAAAAATGTTGGCGTAAATAAGGAAAGCCAAAATTTCACACAATGGGTTAGTAGTTTAGGAACCGAATTTGAATTAGCTGGATTTAAAAGTGGTGGAGCAATGTCTCTTACAGGAAGTCTTTCTTACTTAGGATTTGATAAAAATCAATACAAATTAATTTTTGATGAAGAAAAAAAGGAACTAATTGTCTGGGATGCTACTCTTATTTTACCCATTTCTAAGGAATTAGGTTTTTTTGCTAATGGAACTTTCGCAAATAAAGAATCTGCTATATTTTCTTTTGGGATGATCTTAAGATCTTAATTCTCTTAATAAAAAAGGCCACGACATAGTGGCTTTTTTTAATTCATTTTAGTATTAAAAATCTGAGGATTTCTCTAATATTTACTGGCGATTAACTTCTCTAACAACTTTTGCATATCTCAAAGTCATCATTTTTGATGTGTGACCATAAAGTTCTCGTAAAGCATCTAATTCAACTCCGGCTAATATTTTCTTATTTGCTCCAAGATGTTTTAGAGAGTACATATTTACATTTATTTTGAGTCCATCGATTACGAGTTTTCTCCATAATTTTGAGGCACAATCTCGGTTTAGTTTCTTTTGTCCAGGAATAAAACCCAGCTGCGCAAAGTGTTCTAATGCATAAATAAATTTGTTGTTAGTGCTGCGCAAATGTCTCTGGCTTTGCGCCCGCAATCTAAAGCAAATACAAGAGCCACTTCCATTCGGAGTGTTTTTTTGTTTCATAAAAGCTGCTGTTACAAATTAGTTTTAAGTAGGAAAGCATCGGAGACCTCTTTAACAGAGACTTTTTACTTTTATATGTTTTTTTGACTTTTCCAAACTGCGATTTAACCGCAAGGTGCACAAAGATTTTACGCAAAGTTCACAAAGATTAGAGATAGCTTTTTAGGCAAAGCTTTGCGCACTTTGCGATTCACAACAAACAAAAATTCTTGCGTACTTTGCGGTTAAAACATAGCTATAAACAAAAAATCCTGAAAACAGTACGTTTTCAGGATTTTTTTGTGGAGTCGCCGGGAATCGAACCCGGGTCCAAACAAGCAACTAAAGAGCTTTCTACACGCTTATTCCCTGATTGGATTTTCGATGTTAAGCTAGGTCAGGAACAACCACTCAACACTTATCTTCTTAATTTCGAAATCCACCCGAAGCTCATGGAAATCTAGGTTTATTTTTACGGTTCCCCTAAACTGACCGCCACAAACCAAGGCTTTCAAGGAGAATCCAGCTTCCCTATCTTATAGGGACGTGGCTAATCGTACTATAATTCAGATTATGCAGCTAAAGCGTAGTTATTTTCGCCGTGTAAAATTGTAAGATCTTATATTTACGAGCAAGGTCTCAATGCTCGACGTGCTTACTTTTCAATTCGACTTGCTGTCAAAACCAGTCGACCCCAAAAATGAGTTTGCAAATTTATACTATTTGAACTTAGTATCGTAAAAAACTTTGAGAAAAATATCGCGTTAGATGTAATTATTCTTAAAACACATAAGTACATCGTTTTGAAAAAAAAGATGCTTCACTTAATTAAAACCTCCTGGTTTGATTATGTGATAGAAATGTTTTTTTACGCAGATTTATTCACTTAGTTTTATCGGAACCACAAAAAAATATCAGCATAATCTGCTAAATCTGCGTGAGAACCTTTGCGGTTTCTATGTGTTAAGAATAATTTTTTACGAACGGCATCTAACCGATAAAAAAATAATATTATTCTTCGTCTTTAAAATTAAAAGGATAATCGCCAAAAATAGGAGCCAGTTTACGCACCGCATAAGTATTACGGGTCATTTTGTTGGACAAGGCAATAATCGTAACGTTCTCTTTCTTTAAAGTAATATACGATGAGGTATTACCATGCCACCAACCGTTGTGAAAATAAAAGTTCTGACCGGTTTCCCAATTGATCATTCTGATTCCTAAACCATAATTCTTAGTTCCTTTGCGCTCATTGCTGTAACCTGTATAAACTTGTTTGAGTAATTCAGGTTTTAAAAAATCAGGTGAATTTCGGGCTCTGTCAAACTTTAAAAGATCTCGTACCGTTGAAAAGATATTTTTGTCCCCATAAACATTGTCTAAATAGTCAAAACCGATTTCTACACCATTTCCTTTATACGAAGGAACAATTTTTTTTCGGTCTTTATCATCATCAAAAACATAGGTATGCGTCATACCCAGTGGTTTGAAAATCATTTGAGACATTGCTTCTTTATAAGTTAGTCCCGTAATTTTTTCGATAATCAGGGCCAACATAGCATAATTGGTATTGCAATAGCTAAAACGGGTACCCGTTCTGGATTCCAGTCCAATGTCTTTTGTTGCCAGGATGTCTAAAATATCTTTATTGGTCAATTGGTTGTGTCTGTCCCAAATTGATTTATCGCGGTCTGTAAAGTAGGCATAGTTACGCATTCCGGTACGATGACTTAATAACATTCTTACCGTACATTCCGGATAAGGGAACGTTTTCAGAATCGTATTTACTTTCTGGTCTAAATCAAGTTTGCCTGCATTTACTAGTTTTAAAACAGCTGTTGCCGTTAAAACTTTGCTTACAGAAGCAATTTGAACCGGTGTTTCAGCTGTTATTTTGGTGCCTTCATTTTTGTTGGCAAAACCATTGTATCTTTCAAAGATAATCTGGCCGTTTCTCGCTACAAGAAAGCTACCATTCATACTATTATTAGGCCAGTTTTTGTTGTAAAAGTGATTTATTCTTCCTGCAACGGAATTGATATACGCCTGACTTATTTTTTTTTCGGGACCTAAAGGTTTCATTTTAGGCAAAGTATCTTCTGCCGTTGTAACTTCTTTTTCTGTGTTTTTTTTATCTTTTCCGCACGATCCTAAAACTAAAATTAGAAAAAGTATTTGTATTATATTTGTTTTTTTAAGGAAGCTCATTTTCATCATTCTTTAAAAACAAATATATAGAATTCAATACTTTTGTTTTGGCATTTTTAAATCTGCAACATATAGTTTTTAACTTTTTTTTAACGTCTTTTTTTTGTAGTCGATTGTATGTCAGCTTCTAGCGTTATATTTCTGTTTAAAATTAAAGATTTACAACAAAAATTTAACTTATTTTGTTATATTTGAAACAAATTGAATCAAAAAAGTTATATTAATATTCACTTTAATCCGATATAAATGAAATTTGGTATTATAAAAGAACGAAAAAACCCACCGGACAGACGCGTTGTGTTTGCTCCTAATGAATTGGCTAAACTAAAACAGCTTTATCATGAAGCTACAGTTGAGGTTGAAAGTTCAGATATCCGAATATTTTCGGATGTACAATATAAAAGTATGGGGATAACTGTTACAGACGATATTTCCAACAGTGATGTTTTATTTGGTGTCAAGGAAGTTCCTGTAGAGGACTTAATTCCGAACAAGTCGTATTTCTTTTTTTCGCATACCATAAAAAAACAACCTTATAATAGAAAACTATTACAGGCGATTTTAGAAAAGAATATTGACTTATACGATCATGAGACCATAGTAGACAGTCATAACAGAAGGCTAATCGGTTTTGGAAAATATGCCGGAATGGTTGGTGTTTATAACGGAATACGTGCTTTCGGAATTAAATTCGAATTGTTTAAACTGCCAAAAGCAGAAACACTTGCAGGTAAAGAGGCACTAATTATGCATTTAAAACGTATTACTTTACCTCCTTTAAAATTTGTAATCACCGGAACCGGTAAGGTTGGGAGCGGAGCCAAAGAAATTCTGGATGCCATAAAGGTTAAGGAAATAGAAGTTGAAAATTATTTGACTAAGAATTACACACAACCGGTTTATGTGCAACTGGATGTTTTAGAATATAACAAAAGAATTGACGGACAGGTTATCGACTTTAATGATTTCGTAGATCATCCTGAAGCTTATGTTTCAGATTTCGAAAAATTCACAAAGGTAACCGATATTTATTTCACAGGCCATTTTTACGCCAGTGGTGCTCCTGTTATTTTGACAAGAGAAATGCTAAATGCTAGTGACTGCAAAATAAAAGTGGTAGCAGATATTTCCTGTGATGTGAATGGACCTATTGCCTGTACATTGCGTTCTTCTACAATAGCAGAGCCTATTTACGGATACTGGCCAAGTGAAGGCAAAGAAGTAGATGTGTTTCATCCCGGCGCTGTTGTAGTGATGGCCGTTGATAATTTGCCATGTGAAATTCCAAAAGATGCGAGTGAAGGTTTTGGAGAACAATTTATGGAGCACGTAATTCCTGCTTTTTTTAATAAAGACAAAGACGGAATTCTCGAAAGAGCAAAAATGACGGAGAATGGTAAATTAACTCCGAGATTCAGCTACTTACAAGATTATGTGGATGGGAAGTCTTAGTTGTGAGATGTGGGTTGTAGGTTGGGAGTTGTGAGTTTTTTAAACTTGAAACTTGAAACCTGAAACGTTAAATTTTAGAAGTAGAGAATTAATATGTATAAAAAGGAGCCCCGTAATTTCAAAGTTACGGGGCTCTTTGTTTAATTTCGAAGAGTATTGATGAGGTTGTTGATGTTTTTAATTGATTTATGTATTTTACAATTATCAGATTAATTATTAAAAGTAAATAGTAAGATTTGTTTATCCGCTTTTTATAATTAACATTTTACGTTTCAAGTTTAAAAAACGCACATCTCACATTTCATGTGTCACGTTCAGTATTTCAAAACCCACACCTCATAATTCACATCTCACATCTCACATCTCATAACTCACATCTCACATCTTACAACCCACAACCTTACACCATATCCTCCGCCTTAACCCAGGCGTCAAAATCTTCAGGAGTTACATAACCCAAACGAACAGCCTCGTCTTTTAGAGTTGTTCCGTTTTTGTGTGCGGTCTGAGCAATTTCGGCTGCTTTATAGTATCCGATTTTGGTGTTTAATGCTGTAACTAACATCAATGAGTTGTCAACCAGTTCTTTGATGCGTTTGTGGTTTGGTTCGATTCCTTGTGCGCAATGTTCATCGAAAGAAATGCAGGCATCACCTAATAAATGAGCAGATTGAAGGAAGTTTGCTGCCATAACCGGTTTGAAAACGTTCAATTCATAATGTCCTTGCATTCCCCCAACAGCGATTGCCATGTCGTTTCCGATTACTTGTGCGCAAACCATTGTTAGAGCTTCACATTGCGTTGGATTTACTTTCCCCGGCATAATAGAAGATCCCGGTTCGTTTTCAGGAATATGAATTTCCCCAATTCCCGAACGAGGTCCTGAGGCCAGCATTCTAATATCATTTGCAATTTTATTTAAAGATACGGCCAGTTGTTTTAATGCTCCGTGTGTTTCAACGATAGCATCGTGAGCAGCCAAAGCCTCAAATTTGTTTTCAGCAGTTACAAAAGGATGTTTGGTAAATTCCGCTATGTATGCCGCTACTTTTACATCGTATCCTTTTGGAGTATTAAGACCTGTTCCTACTGCGGTTCCACCCAGTGCAATTTCAGCTAAATGCGCTAAAGTATTTTTTAATGCTTTTAAACCGAAAGTTAACTGAGCAGCGTAGCCTGAAATTTCCTGCCCTAAAGTCAGCGGTGTAGCATCCATAAGGTGGGTACGGCCAATTTTAACCACATCTTTGTAGGCTACAGCTTTTGCATGTAAGGTGTCTCTTAGTTTTTCAACACCCGGAATTGTAGTTTCCACTATCATTTTATAAGCGGCAATGTGCATTCCGGTTGGAAAAGTATCGTTTGATGATTGTGATTTATTGACATCATCATTTGCTTTTACGAACTGCTCGCCTTCGCCAATTTCAAAACCTTTAAGAACTTGGGCGCGGTTAGCGATTACCTCGTTTACGTTCATGTTACTTTGAGTCCCCGAACCTGTTTGCCAGATTACTAATGGAAACTGATCGTCTAATTTTCCGGCTAAGATTTCGTCGCAAACCGCTGCAATAGCATCTCTTTTTTCTATTGGTAAAACACCTAAGTCGTGATTAGCATAGGCAGCAGCCTTTTTTAGATAAGCAAAACCTTCAATAATTTCTTTAGGCATAGAAGCCGATGGTCCGATTTTGAAATTATTTCTTGAACGTTCTGTCTGCGCACCCCAATATTTATCGGCTGGAACCTGAACTTCCCCCATGGTGTCTTTTTCTATTCTGTATTTCATTTTGTTGGTTTTTTGTCCCTAGTTCCAAGTCTCTGGTACTTAGTTGCTAGTTTTTTAATTTTTAAATCTTAATTGAAGAGACCGTATCTCAGCGTGTGTAAACTTAGGAAAAAATCCTTATTTATAATCATTTTAAATACACTTATTGTCGTTATTTTGTAAAAAATGATTTGGTTTTTATTGGCAACGATAAATATTAGGCTTACATTTGTGGCTACATTCAAAAATTCCGGAAAACATGTTTGAATTTTCACAGTACTTAGGCTTTTTACTTTTCTTAACCATACTAACTATAGGGTTTTGGTTAATGTTTTTCTTGGTTGGATTCGTATCTTATTGGGTTACGGGTGCTAGCTGGGAAATGTTCAAAGAAAAGAGAGCGAAAAAGAGAGAAGAACAATCAGTTAAACTTTAATTGATTTCATAAAAGGACCCGTTTTACGAGTCCTTTTTTTATGCCTGTTATCCTAAGCGAAGTCGAAGCCTGTAATCCTGAGCAAAGCTGAAACCTGTCATCCTGAGCGAAGCCGAAGGATGTCATGCCGAGCGAAGCCGAGGGATTTTTCAATAGCCTCCAGCTTTAGCTGGAGATTCAAGAAAGAGAGGAAAAAAGGCTTTAGCCAAATAGCTTAGCGTCATCCAAAAAAAAAGAGAGGCTGTCTACGTAATATAGACAGCCTCTTCTTTTTTAAATTGATACCGATTATCCCGGAAAATCTCCACCATCGCCTCCTTCGTTTTTAGGAGGACCGTTTTTTTCTCTATCGTTTTTAGGTTTGTTGAAACGGTAGGTAAACGATAAGTTAAACTGACGTTTACGCCACTGCATTTCATTATACGAGGTTTGATTATCAAGATAAGTGTACGATCTCATAATTCTTGAATTGAAAATATCACTAATATTAAATGCAATTGTTGCTTTGTCTTTTAAAACATCTTTGCTAAGAGCGGTATTCATACCAAACATATCTAAACTTTTACCCTGTGCTGTTTTTTGAGAACCATTGTACATTGCGGTTAGCTGCCAGTCTATTTTGTAAGGTAAAGTTAGTTTTGAATTGATTCTGGCAAACCATGTAGTGGCCTGATTGTCCAGGTTTTGAGTTACAAGAGCACCTGTATTTAGATCTTTGTAAGTATTCTCTCCGGTTGTTTTTACATTATAAAAATTGAAGTTACTGTTTAATCTCCATTTTTTAGATGGTGTGTAGTTCAGTGTAAACTCAAAACCAAATTTTTGTTCGTTTCCTAAATTGATCGGTTTGCTTTCAATTACCGGTATTCCGTTTACTTTGTTTCCGTTTGGAGTTCTTACGAAGCTGAAAACATCTTTTGTGTTTTCGAAATAAGCTGAGGTGTTAAAAGTTAATTTGTCCCAGCGTTTGATATAACCAATATCATATTTGTCGGTTAATGCCGGATCCAGGTCAGGATTTCCTTTAAAAATATTGATGTTACTCGAATAATTTACCGCAGGGTTCATAAAACGGCCTCTTGGTCTTGAAACACGTTTGCTGTAACTTGCTGTGAAGTTGCTCTGATCTGAAATTTCATAACTGATAAAGGCACTTGGAAACAAATTGTTGTACTTTTTAGTATTGAATTCTTTTGTGTCTAAAAGATTAACCTGAATATTGGTGTCTTCCCAACGCAATCCGAATAAATAAGAGAATTTATTTACTTTGAAGCCATACTGTGTGTAAATTGCGTTTATATTTTCTTTGTATTCTAAAGTATTCGATAAATCAGTCAATTTGACTCCAAAGGGATCCAGAACATAGTATTCGTTGTTTAAGTCACCAAAGCTTCCTTTGTATCCCGCTTCAAACTGACTTCCTTTGCTTATTGGCAGAACATAATCTGCCTGTAAAAGCACTTGTTTCTGAACCTGATCGTTTAGGGTACTATTGTAATTTTGTGAACCCGTAATGAAACTATTGTTATCGTCTCTGTTTTTTGAAATAGAAGCGTCAACAGTAAGTTTATGACCCTTATCATTAAAGTTTTTGATTAAGTTCGAAGTATATTCAATATTGTCACTGCTTGTATCTCCCTTATTCAAACGATAAGTTGAACCTGTAAAATTGTAATTGGCGTCAAAATTATTGAAGTTGATTAAATCACGATCTTCTCCTGTGTTTTTTTGGTAATTGATAGCATTTGTCCAAAAAGTATTTGGAGCAACCGTCCATTCAATACCGGCTCTTCCGTTAAATCCGTCTCTGGTTCTTTTGGTATCACGATCCTCGTCCAGAAAGTTTTTGGTTGAACCGTCTTCATTAAAATATTCGGTGTTGGTTAGACCGCCTCCCTCATTTGTTCGGTGATTGTAGCCCGCCGTAGTAAAATAGTTTAGTTTTTCTGTTTTATAGTTCAAGTTCGCACTTAATCCAAACGTTTCCGGAAGTCCGGTTGAGGCAATGAAAGTTCCGTTAAAACCTTGATTTTTACCTTTTTTAAGAATAATGTTGATTAATCCGGATCCTCCTTCCGCATCATAACGTGCAGACGGATTGGTGATAACTTCAACTTTGTCAATAGCATCCGCAGGAAGTTGGCGTAATGCTTCAGCTACATTGATAGCATTTGAAGGTCTTCCGTCAATTAAAATTCGGATATTGTCACTGCCTCTTAAGCTTACGTTTCCTTCCGTGTCAACAGAAACAGATGGTACGTTGTCCAGTACATCACTTACTGTTCCTCCTTTTACCATCATGTCCTGTCCGACATTATACACTTTTTTGTCCAGTTTTATTTCTACTGTTGACTTCTCTGCACGAACCACAACTTCGCTTAACTGAGCTGCATCTTCAGATAAATTAACAGCACCTAAATTGGTGTCGTTTTGAATGCTTTTTTGTTTAATTTCTGTTGGTTTAAACGAAATAAACTCAATTTTGATATCGTACGTCCCCGGTGCAACTGCTACTTCAAATTCTCCTTTGGGGTTGGTAATCCCTCCGGCAAGAACCTTGGTATCATTTGGATTCATGATTGAAATTGTAGCATATTCAAGAGGTTGTTTGCTAACTTTTTCAAAAACTTTTCCGGTAATTTTTACTTTGTTTTTACCGTTGGGTGGTTGTTGTGCATAATTGTAAAAACTTGTAAAAAGGAATACAAGTACTACAGCAAATCTGAATTGTTTCATTGTTATTTTGGTTACTTTTTTTTCATTAGACACCAAATGTAGCTTTTGGTTTAAAGACTGAAATCACAATAAAATGTTAATGCTGTTCTTTATAATCAATCTAAAAAAGAAGCAACCAAATCTAAGTCTCTTCCGATTATAGCTTTTCCATCTTTTATAACGATTGGACGTTCTATCAAAATTGGATTATCGACCATAGCCTGAATAACTTCATCCGCACTCAGTGTTTTTTCTTTATAGTTTTCAATCCATACTTTTTCTTTGGTTCTTATCAATTGAACAGGTTCTAAGTTCAGTTTTTGAAGTAAGGCCTTTAAATCATCAAAAGAAGGTGTTTCTGTCAGATAAGGAATGATTTTGTAGTCTTCATTAGATTGGTCTAAAAAGGCAAGACAACTTCTTGATTTTCCACAACGTGGATTGTGATAGATTTCGATCATTTTAATATTTTTAATTTGTTATGAGATTGTTAAAGTAAAAAATTCGGTATTTTAGCAACTCCAAAAATAAGATTTACTTATTAAACTGAATTCTCATTTTTAAACTTTATCATATATGTTTTTAGAACAAGGAATTAAACCCGAAAATAAATTTTGGAAATATCTTCTGGGATCTGTTTTTATTATTGCGGCCTCATTTATTGGTCAGATTCCTTTTTCGGTAGCTGTGCTTTATAAGAGTTTTGCTTCTAATACTACATTCCCTACAGATAATGCGGCAATTATGAGAATGTTTGAGCCAAATGCAACTTTGTTTTTGGTATTGATATCTTTTGCCTTCGCCTTTGCCGGGATTTATTTTGTGGTGAAGTATTTGCATCATCAGACTATTTTGTCTATATCAACATCCCGTCGGGAACTAGATTGGAAACGTATTACATTTTCGTTTGTTTTATGGTCTCTTTTTTCAATCATTAGTTTTGCAGTGATCTATTTTCAGTCGCCCGAAAATTTTGTATGGAATTTTAAAGCAATTCCTTTTCTAATTTTGGCGGTTTTAGGTACTATGCTTATTCCTGTACAAACCAGTACGGAGGAATATATTTTCAGAGGTTATCTAATGCAAGGATTTGCTAATCTGGCCAGAAACAGATGGTTTCCATTAGTAATGACATCGATAATTTTTGGTTCGATGCATATTTTTAACCCTGAGGTAGAAAAAATGGGATATATTATTATGGTTTATTATATCGGAACAGGTTTATTTTTAGGTGTTTTGACGCTTATGGATGAAGGAATTGAGTTGTCTCTGGGTTTTCATGCCGCTAACAATCTGATAGGGGCTTTATTGGTTACTTCGGACTGGTCTGTTTTCCAGACTCATTCTATTTTTAAAGACATGTCTGAGCCTTCAGCAGGCTTTGATGTTATCTTACCGGTTGTGGTGGTATATCCTATTTTGCTTTTTATTTTTGCTAAAAAATACGGGTGGAGCAACTGGAAAGAAAAATTAACAGGTAAAATTGATTAGTACAAAATCATAAAACTAAAACGATCATGTTGGAATTAACACATAAAAAGGTTCATAATTATTTTAAACTGAATGGGTATCACCTAAACGGAAAAGACCTGAGTAGAATCGGTTATAGTTATATTAAAGAAGGTGATCCGTACGAACGGGCAATAGGAGAGTTTTTGTTGGATTGGTTCGATAATAAAGATTATATTGAAATGACGACCTCCGGCACAACGGGCCTTCCAAAATTGGTGCGGTTAGAAAAACGGGCTATGATTCAGTCAGCGTTGGCAACGGGCGATTTCTTTGATTTAGAACCCGGAGACAAGGCATTGCTTTGTTTGCCTGTTCAATTTATAGCCGGTAAAATGATGCTGGTTCGCAGTTTTATTCTAGGTTTAAATCTTGATGTGGTTTCACCAAGTGTAGCACCATTAGCGCTAAGCAAGAATAAATATGATTTTGTGGCTATGGTGCCGGTACAAGTTCAGAATTCAATAAAAGAACTAAAAAATGTCAAGAAACTAATCATTGGCGGAGCGAAAATAGATACCGCTTTAGAAGAGAAGCTTCTGCCATTAAAGACACAGATTTACGAAACTTACGGTATGACCGAAACCATTACGCATATTGCTGCTAAGAGGGTAGGAGAAGCCGCTTTTTCGATTTTGCCGAATGTGAAAATCGATAAGGATAATCGCGATTGTCTGGTGATTACTGTGCCTTCTGTTTCGGATCAGCCAATTGTTACGAATGATTTAGTGGAGCTGGTAAATGAAAAACAATTCGTTTTTTTAGGTAGAATTGATAATGTAATTAATAGTGGAGGAGTGAAGCTTATTCCTGAGCAGATAGAAGCCAAACTCACCGGAAAAATAACGAATAGGTTTTTTGTAACAGGCGTACCTGATTCGGTTTTAGGAGAAAAATTAATATTGGTTATCGAAGGCGAAAAACAAGAGTTTGTCCCTGACTTTTTTAATGTCTTAGGAAAGTTTGAAAAGCCCAAAGAGATTGTTTTTGTTCCGAAATTCAAAGAAAACGAAAATGGAAAACTTCTTCGTAAATCAAGCCTTCAATCGTGAAGATAAATTCCAAAAGGGAAAAATTCCAAATTCCAAATTGAAACTTCAAGCAAAAAATCCCAAATTCCAAAAGTTTAAAATTGGAATTTGGGATTTTTTAATTGGAATTTCCTTGCCATCGCCTAATTTTCTGGTTGAAAAGTTTAACCGCAAGGTTCGCTAAGATTGAAAAAACTTTACATGTAGCTTAGCGAACTTTGCGATCAGCATAAGTAAAAAACCTTGCGAGCTTTGCGGTTAAATAAACACAAAGTTTGCAAGGATTTATCTCTCTACAGTTTTTGTGTTGATCCTCTGAAACTTGAAACTTGAAACTTGAAACTTGAAACTTGAAACAAAAAAATCCCAAATCCCAACAGTTTAAAATTGGAATTTGGGATTTGTATTTTTTTTGGAATTTAACCTTAAGCTTTTCTTTCTAACAAAGCCATATAAAATCCGTCGAAACCGGATTCTGAAGCCAGGATTTTACGATCTTTTATGAAGGTGAATTGTTTTCCGATTTCAGTTTTAAGGAAACGCTCTACTTGTTCCTGATTTTCTGATGGTAATACAGAACAAGTGGCGTACACTAATTTTCCGCCCGGTTTTACAATTTTAGAATAGCTCTCTAAAACTTCTGCCTGAACTTTACGAATGTTATCGATAAATTCCGGTTGTAATTTCCATTTTGAGTCAGGATTTCTTTTTAAAACTCCTAAGCCACTACAAGGAGCGTCAATTAAAACACGATCTGCTTTCTCGTGTAATTTCTTGATTACTTTTGTGGTGTCGATAATACGATATTCAATATTAAAAGCACCATTTCTTTTGGCTCTTAATTTTAATTGTTTCAATTTGCTTTCGTACAAATCCATTGCAATCAATTGCCCTTTATTTTCCATTAAAGAAGCGATATGCAATGTTTTTCCTCCCGCACCTGCGCAAGTATCTACTACACGCATTCCCGGTTTTACATCAAGAAAACCGGCAACCAATTGAGAGTTGGCGTCCTGAACTTCAAAAAGCCCTTGTTTAAAAGCGTCCGTCAAGAATACATTGGCTCTTTCTTTTAAAACTAAAGCTTCCGGTTGATCTTTTAAATATTCTGTTTCAATATTCAAATCCATCAACGTATTTCTTAGGTTCTCTTTTGTGCCTTTAAGTGTATTGGTTCTTAAAATAACTTTTGCTGGCTGGTTTTGTGCTGCGATCTCTGCTGCCCATACTTTTTCGCCCAGTTCTTTAACGCCCAGTTCATCCATCCAATCCGGAATAGATTCTTTAAAAGCTCTGATTTTTGAAAGTTCATCAAAACGACCTTTTATTTTTCTTTCAGGAGTTCCTTCCAATTGTCTCCAATCCGGAATAGGGTAACCTCTTAAAACTGCCCAAACAGCAAACATTCTCCATAGATTGTCTCTGTCGAAAGGTTCTTTAACTTCGGCAATTTCAGCGTATAATCTTTTCCAACGAACTATTTCGTATATGGTTTCAGCAACAAATTTCCTGTCGGAACTTCCCCAACGTTTGTCTTTTTTTAAGGCTCTTGCTACCACTTTGTCTGCATATTCTCCTTCGTTGAAGATAGCATTCAAAGAATCAATGGTAGTATAAACTAAATTTCTGTGTAATCTCATTTTAATTATTTGAGTTGCAAAGGTACTATTAATTGATTGAAAGTTAAATTTTTAATTTTGATTGTTATTTCGACTTTCATTAAAAAGAAAAAAAACACTCTAATAAAGTATAAAAGAGTGTTTTTCTGATTTTATTTTAGAACAACTTTATTTTGTAATTCTTGTTAGTCCAATATTTTCAGGGGCATGAAGCACCATCGGGAATTTTTCTATTTTTACAGAACTACTGTCTAAACCAAAAGCTCTTTCTTCAGATAAGCTCAGTTTTTTGATAAAGAAATAAGAGTTCATGATAATATTTTCGTGCCATCTTAAGTCATTATCGTTAGAAAGGAACTTCTCAGACAATACAAATTTAAAGTCTCCGATAATATTGTTTTTGTTTAATGATTCGTAACGGCTGGTAATATCCACTTCGCCTCTTTTTACCATGTCGCGGATTACCTCACGGAACATCAAATTGATTTTGGTAGGCTCTCTGAAACCTAGATTAAAATCGATTCTGTAAATATCATCTTTTGCAATTTCGGTAACTTTATATTGTGTTTTATAAGGCTCAGTTAAGATATTAACGTGTACAAACCAATAGATATCTGCTCTTTTTGGACGCTTTTGCAAAATAGAATACATCACCTTTTGCTCCAGTTCGTCTACACGATTGGCATTGGTCATATAAACTAAATGCGTGGCATATTTTGGAATCGTTAAATCTTCGCTTAACTCCATCAACACTTTTTTGTAATCGTCAATTTTGATAATTTTAGTGTAGTTTTTATTGATTTTCTTAGCCACATACCAAATAGTCATAACCGAAATTAGGACCGCAGCAATGATTAAAGTTACATAACCGCCTTCGGCAAATTTTGTAACATTGGCAATCAAAAAGCTAAATTCAATTAATAGATAAATCGTAATTAACGGAACCATGAAAAATAATTTGATACGTTTCATGATGAGGTAGTAGTTAAGCAAAATTGTGGTCATGATCATACATAATACAATGGCAAGACCGTAGGCATGCTCCATATTACTGGATTTTTCGAAGTGTAGTACAATGCCAACACAACCAAAAAACAACAACCAGTTAATAGAAGGAATGTACAATTGTCCTTTAACTTCTGTCGGATATTTGATTTTTACTTTTGGCCAGAAATTCAAACGCATTGCTTCGTTGATCAACGTAAACGATCCGCTGATTAAAGCTTGTGAGGCAATTACGGCTGCTAAAGTCGCAATAACAATTCCTACCGGTTGAAACCAATCCGGCATGATCAGGTAAAACGGATTTCCGTTTTCTCCTCCTAAAGCTTGTAGGGTCTGTCCTTCGTGGTGAATTAAATAAGCTGCCTGACCAAAATAGTTTAATACCAAAGTCATTTTAACAAAAATCCAACTGATTCTGATATTTTTTCTACCACAGTGCCCCATATCCGAGTACAAAGCTTCGGCTCCCGTTGTGCATAAAAATACTAATCCAAGAACAAAGAATCCTTCCGGGTGTATTTGTAATAAGTGATAAGCATAATAAGGGTTAATTGCTTTTATAACCTCAGGATGACTGGCGATTTGAATACTTCCCAATGTTCCTAACATGGCAAACCAAATCAGCATCATTGGAGCAAAAAATTTACCCACTAATTTGGTTCCAAATTGTTGAATGGTAAACAGAACAAATAAAATTCCGATAACAATCGGGATCGTGTTGATCTCAGGATAATAGGTTTTAATTCCTTCTACGGCAGAAGAAACCGAAATTGGCGGTGTGATAATTCCATCTGCCAGTAATGCACTACCTCCTATAATTGCCGGTACGATGAGCCATTGTATTTTTGTCTTTTTGACTAAGGCATATAGAGCAAAAATACCACCTTCGCCATGATTATCAGCACTTAAGGTTATAAGGACATATTTTATGGTAGTTTGTAGTGTCAGCGTCCAGAAGACGCAAGAAATACCGCCTAAAACGATGTCTGCATTAATGGTGTGGTCGCCAAGAATGGCTTTCATTACATACAATGGAGAAGTACCAATATCTCCATAAATAATTCCTAATGTGATTAATAGACCCCCAATAGACAACTTACTGTGTAAGTTTTTATGCGATGCGTTCATGTTATTTTTATAAAAGACGGTTGCAAATTTACTGTTTTAAAATATATTAGCGTCAATTATAATAGATAAAGATAAAAAAAAGCACAATCGTGAAATTGTGCTTTGATTTTTAGGACTGGTAAGGACGGTAAAATTAAATTCTTCTTCCTTCACCTCTTGAGCTGGATCCGCTTTCTCTTTGTGGCTGACTTCCTCGTGATTCCTGATAGGATCTCGGAGATTCAGATCGTGGAGTAGCTTGTGATCTTGAAGTGTTTCCTCTGCTTTCTGAACTTCCTCTGTTATCAGAGTAGCTTCTTGAACTTTCAGTTCGCTGTGTTGGAGCTGTTCGGTTTGAATTTCCTCTGTTATCCGAATAACCTCTTGAGCTGTTTTCATTTGAACTTCTTCCGGCTTCAGTTCGCGGAGTATTTTCTACTCGTACCGGATTAGTCACAGTTGCTGAATTGTTTCTTTCGTAAGTGTCACGATTGCTGTTGTAACTTCTATTAGTACCAGTTCTGTCCGTGCTGGTTCTATTTGCAGCAGATCTGTCTGTTCCGGTTCTGTCTGTATAGCTTCTGTTGGTGTTAGAACTTCTGTTTTCTGTATAGTTTCTGTTGTTTGAGTCGCTATTTCTTCCGGAAGTCGATCTGTTGGTATTATAGTTGTTTTCGTTTCTGTTGTATTCTCTGCTGGCAACACGTCTTTGATCTAAATCATATCTGTTTCTAACGTTCGAATGTCTTTGAGAAAAACTATAATTCGGATGCCTTGTTTCGTAACCGTACGTACGTCTTGTTTCGTACAATGCCGGAGCTCTGTAACTTCTTCTTTGGTTCACATAGTTATAACGGTTGTTTACGTTGATACAAATATTAATATTGTTTCTGTATCTGTAAATTGGGTAAGGTCTCCAGGCGTAATAGTAGCTTGGGTAGTAATTCCAGTACCATGTTGAATAATAAGGTCTGTAATTGGTAACCCAAAAGGAGGTGTAAATTACCGGAGTCACATTGTAAACAGGCTCATAAATGTAATTAGGACCGTACAAATAAGAGTTACCTACCACCTGAACAATCACTTTGTTGGATCTTTTACGTTCTATATCAATGGTTGCAATATCCTGATACACATCGCGATCGAGGACCGCCTGAATAATTACAACGTGAGTTCGGTCTTCTACAGATTCGATAACACGTAAATAATCAACCTGATCATCGTCATTTAAGTCAAGATTGGAAATTTGATATTTAGGATCATTTAATCTTCTTTCAAAATCCTGAAGATTGGACGATTCTCCAAATATGGAAGCAACAGCTCTAAGATCTAAATTATCACTTATATCTGAATTTTTTGCATAAACAGTAGTCTGATTTTGTGCCTGAATGCTACTAAAACCTAATGTAAGTAATGCTATAAAAAGTAATTTGGTTTTCATGACAAATCATATTAAAATTATTATTTGGAGGTATCCAATTACTGTGCCAGAAAAAAAAACAAAACCTATTTTATATGTTATAAATAATTGTATTTTAGCAAGAAAAAAAATAATTGATATGAAAAAAGGGATTCTGTTTTTTAGTGCTTTTGTTTTGTTTGTGTCTTTTAAAACATTGAATAACAATGATGAAGAAGTCGTAAATAGTGGTTTTACCACAGCGCAAATAGAAACTTTAATACAGGATAAAATTAGTATTCGTGCCATTGCAATTGACAAAGATAAGGTTTGGTATGGGGCAGATAATTCCCGTTTTGGTTATTTTGATTTAGATAAAAAAGAAAAATTTGAGGAGCATATTTATCGTGATACTTTAAAATTAGAATTCAGAAGTATTGCTCAGACTTCAAAAAATATCTTTTTGTTAAGTGTGGCAAATCCGGCATTATTGTATCAGGTGAATAAAAAAACGCATAAGGTAAAATTAGTATACAAGGAGATTAATGCTAAAGTGTTTTACGACAGTATGCAGTTCTGGAATGATAAGGAAGGAATTGCTATTGGTGATCCTATAGAAGATACTTTTTCGATTATTGTTACTCGTGACGGAGGAGAAACGTGGACGAAGATACTCTCTGATAAATTGCCGACAAATGCTAACGGAGAAGCTGCTTTTGCTGCCAGTAATTCTAATATTGTAATAAAAGGAAATGATACCTGGTTGGTATCCGGAGGGAAAAAAGCACGTGTTTTTTATTCGCCGGATAAAGGGAGAACCTGGAAAGTTATTGATACGCCGATTGTTCAGGGAAAAACGATGACAGGGATTTTTACGGCCGATTTTTATGATTCAAAACACGGATTTATTGCCGGAGGAGATTACGAGCTTCCGGAGCAAAAAACAGATAATAAAGCATTTACAAAAGATGGAGGAAAAACCTGGGAGTTAACAGGTCAGGATGTAGGATTTGGATATGCTTCATGCATACAATATGTGCCGGGAAGTAACGCTAAAGAGCTGGTTTGTGTAGGAGCTTTGGGGATTCAGTATTCTAAAGATGGAGGGGCTTCATGGAAAGAATTATCAAGCGACACTAAATTCTTTACTATTCGTTTTATTAATAAAAACACGGCAATCGCAGCTGGTTATAATAAACTGGTCCGAATTCATTTTCAATAAAATAACAAGAACCCTAAATAATAAAGTAAGTATTATTATATAGGGTTCTTATCGCTGTTGTTTCTTTGGAATTAATTTTTCCCTGCTTTATCTCTATATTGTTTTAATAGTTTTCGATTAAAATCATCTTCCGATTTTTTAAGTTTTAATATTTTTTTTGCCGAAAGTATCTTTTTTAGGTTCGACATATATTTTTCACGTAAAAGATATAATTCTTTATCGGTGCTTTCTATTTGACAAAGAAGAGATGACGATTCTTTTTCTGAAAGCGAACTGATGTTGTCATCATCTAATTTATGAAGATACGTTTTCATTTTATCGTGGCGTAGTTCAAATTGCTTGTCGTCATACGCATTATAAACAGGCCAGAATTTTTCAGCTTCTGTTGGAGTAAGTTCAAGTTCAGTGGTCAAAAATGAAACTTTATAAGCTTTGATTTTTTCACGTTTTTCATCTGATTTATCGCTTTGGGCATAAAATGAAAAACCAACAAAAAATAACAGTATGGGAAGTATATTTTTGATTTTCATATTTTTGAGTTTTGTTTTATTCTGAAATTAAATTTTCAATATTTGGACTTGTAGCCAGTATGTCTTCAAGTGTTTCTTCTTCAAGAGCAACATTCTTGTTAAGCGATTCGATGTCTTTAGTGTCGAGCTGATTAATTAAATCGTATTGATTCAGATTGGATTGATAGGCCAAATAGGTTTCTAAGGTTTTCTCATCCAGTTCTTTTGATTTGTTGTAATTATTAACGATTGGAATCATCAAGGCAAAAACAACTACGGCAGCAGCAAGCAAGGTAATTACTTTTTTACGTTTGTAAAACGGAATAATTTTTACTTCCGGGACATTAATTTGCTGTAAAACTTTTGCCGAAAAATCATTAAAATAGTTTTCCGGAGTTTTAAATCCTGTTGTTATTTTCGGTTCGTTTTCTAATTTAAATGCTTTCATAATGTCTATAAGATAGGTTTTGTTACAAAAGGTTTAATTTGTCGTAACATATAATTCAATTTTTTTTACTGCATGATGGTAAGATGCTTTTAATGCGCCTACCGAAGTCCCCAGAATCTCTGCAATTTCTTCATACTTCAATTCCTCAAAATATTTCATTTTAAAAACCAATTGCTGTTTTTCAGGTAATGTTACTATGGCTTTCTGGAGTTTTATCTGAATATCATCTCCGTCATAATAAACGTCGGCTTTTAAATTGTCGATTGTTTTGTTCTGTAAAGCTTCAGATGTTATGCCGTTTAGTTTTGCTTTTTGATTTAGGAAAGTCAAAGCTTCGTTGGTGGCAATGCGATACATCCACGAAAAGAGTTTGCTTTCTCCTTTGAAGTTTTTTAAATATTGAAAAACTTTTACAAAAGTATTTTGCAGCACATCATCGGTATCATCATGATTCAAAACAATGTTTCGAATATGAGAATACAATGGTTTTTGATAATCGGACACGAGTTTTTGAAACGCTGTATTTTGCGTTTTAGGATCTAATAATTGTGCTATAAATTCCTTCTCGTCTGTCAAGCTTTTGATTTATATCTTGTTAGAATGAATTTATTACAAAAGGTTTAATGTGCTTTCGTTATTTTTTAGAATTCTGATTTCTCTTCTTCTGCCGGTGTTGTTGGAGGCGTTGCAGGTTTTTGTGGTTCAACTGTTGTTTCTGCTCGCGGTTTGTAAACAGGAGCGGCAACAGGAACAACTTTAGGTTTTGTTGGGAAATAAATTTCCGTTATTAATTTTGACGGACTTTTTACATCTAGTTTGTTAATCGTTAAGATTTCAAGATGCGACCAGTTTAGTTCGGGAACGATTTTTTCGTTGTTTATAAAAGCTTTTGTTTTAGCTATTGCTTCATTGGTGTGCGAGTAATCTCCGGTCAGCGTTGTTTTTACGGCTTCAAATCCATTTAACTTTCCGGATAGGATGTCGCTTCCGGCACTTATAGAAATATCTCTGCTTATGGGTAAACAAATCGATATTTTGGCTAAACCGCTTGCTGTGTCATAGGTATGGTAAATGATAAAAGGTTTTCCATTAGTCAATAAACCATTTGTTTTGCTGAAGTTTAAAAGCTTCGGAATTACAACTCGGGCATTTTTATTTACCTTTTGTATCTCGCTTGTAAAAGTTTGTTTGATGTAAGCGGTTTCGGTTTTTTTAACCAGTCCATTTACTTTTATGTTGTATGTTTTTGTTTCGTAGTCCAGATTTTTGTCAATATTTACAAGGCTTTTTTCATACATTGTTCCAATTACATTATCAGAACCGCCATTTATTGATGCATAAATTTTAAACAGGAAGCTCATTGTTCCTTTTGCTTTCCAGGTCACTTTTGTTTTACCAGCCAATGTATCTTTAAACGTCCAATTTACATCAGCTTCCGTACCGTCAAAGTTCATTTTTTGATTAATACTCTCTCCGTCTTTGGTTTTTAATGTAATTGCGTTTCCTTTTCCTTCAGTGCCTTCCCAGGAAAATGAAGCTCCGTTGCCAATTGTTTTAGCCGGAAAAGACATTCTCATAGTTGGATCTTCAACCGCCCAAGATTCAAAATCTTCAAAATTTCTAAAATCATTGATATAATTATAAACCGTACTTCGTGGTGAATTGATGACTTTACTTCGTTCTATTGTAAAATCTCCTTTTTGAGTAGCTACAAAAACACTAAGGGCAACCAGGCTTAATAATGCTAAAAGAAACAGATATTTTAAAATCTTCATTGGGTAGGTTATTTGGTGTCGTAAAGTTATAAATTTTATACTGGTCCTGAGAATCGTATAAGTGTTAAAACAATACTTTAGGGTTATATTTCATAAAAAAGAACTTATGGAGAGCCTTTTTTTTGAAAATGTTAAATTTGAATTTAACAGAATTTATTTTTTTGATTTTTAAATATAAGAAAAAAATCTTTATTTATCTCTTAAAAAAGAATTTGATCACAAATAGGATCACAATAAAAAACAGGAAAGTAAGTAATACTTTGTAATTTCCTTTGTAGAAAATTTTGTGTAATGCCAAATCTTTACGATAAGCAAAAATCATTACGATTACAAATGCAATAAAAAAACAGACTGCGAATATTAATTGACCTTGACTAAACATAGTTGAAATTATTTTTGGCAAATTTAGATAATTGTACACGAATAGTTACTAATTTGGTGGTTCATTTAATTAAATAAAATCATGAAGAAGCAAATAGATGCAGTTAAAGAATTTCATACTGCTTTTAAAATCGGTCATAGTGAAACGCCAATTGCAGATTTGGGAGTTACCAAAAAATACCTTCGTTACAATTTAATGAAAGAAGAGAACGAAGAATATCTTGAAGCTGTAGAAAATAATGATCTTGTTGAAATTGCTGATGCGCTTGGAGATATGATGTATATTTTATGCGGAACGATTATCGAACATGGTCTGCAAGATAAAATTGAAGCTGTTTTTGATGAAATCCAACGCAGTAATATGAGTAAATTAGGAGAAGACGGTCAGCCTATTTACCGCGAAGATGGAAAAGTGATGAAAGGGCCTAATTATTTTAAACCCGATTTTTCGAAATTATTATAAAAAATAAAAAAACAAACCCGACTGGTTTCAAAAACCTGTCGGGTTTAATATTTAAAAATAATTTTATTAAAAATTAAATTTTAAAAAACTATTGAACCTTAACCGTCCATCCAAAAGTATCTTCAGAAAGTTTGTTTTGAAGGCTTGTTAGTTTTTCTTTTAAAAGTGAAGCGTATGAATTTTCAACAGGAGTCATTTCATAGTAAGTATCCTGATAAGAGAATCCTTTAATTACACTAATAACGGCAGCAGTACCGGCTCCGAAGATTTCTTTTAAAGATCCGTTTTTAGCCGCTTCTACCAATTCTGAAACGATAACCGGGCGAACCTCTACCTTAAGACCTTCTTTTTCTGCCATAGCAATTAAACTTTTTCTGGTAATACCGTCTAAGATTCTTTCGCTGGTTGGAGCAGTTAATAAAGTATCGTTTATTCTAAAGAATACGTTCATTGTACCTGCTTCTTCTAATTTAGTATGTGTAGCATCATCAGTCCAGATTACTTGTTGAAAGCCATCTTTGTTTGCTAAATTAGTTGGGTAAAACTGAGCAGCGTAATTTCCGGCTGCTTTTGCAGCTCCAATTCCTCCATTTGCAGCTCTACTGTAGTGCTCAGCAATAATTACTTTTACTTCTCCTGAATAGTACGATTTTGCAGGAGACAATAAAATCATAAATTTATATTCGTCAGATGGGTTTGCGATAACACCGGCTCCGGTTGCAATCATAAAAGGACGGATGTACATACTGCTTCCGTTTCCTTTTTGAATCCATTCCTGATCTATTTTTAATAATTCATTTAATCCATCCATAAAAACAGCTTCAGGCACTTCCGGCATTGCCATACGTACTGCAGAATTGTTGAAACGTTTGTAGTTTTCATCAGGTCTGAACAACCAAATATCATTATTGTCGTCTTTGTAAGCTTTCATTCCTTCAAAAATAGCCTGACCATAGTGGAAGACTTTTGAAGAAGGATCCATTAAAATAGGAGCATAAGGCTTAATGACTGGATTTTGCCATTGCCCGTCTTTAAAATCACATTCAAATAAATGGTCTGTAAAAACAGCACCAAAGCTTAGGTTTTCAAAATCAACTCCACTTATTTTCGATGAAGTAGCTTTTCTGATTTCAATTTTGCTTGTTTGAGTTGTACTCATAATAATGTAAAGTTTTATCTAATTTCATCACCATAGAAAGGCTACGATAATGTTTTGGTGTAAATAGGTTTTATTGAATGCAAAATTAAGGAAAAATATATAATTTGCTTAGTATAACTACATTAATTACGGTGTCTAACCGAGATTTATCTATCTTGTAATAAACTCAAAAAATTGGCATAGTTTTGTAAAGAATTTATGAAAAAACTCTCGTTTTTTATGACTTTACGCAGTTGTTTTGACTAAATTTGCCCCTGAAAATCGCTTGAAAATCAGCGATATTGTACGATAAACGGTTTAAAAGGTGAAAAGAGAAATAATTAAAACGCTAGATGGCTCAACCACAATTCATTTGCAGGAATGGAACGAATGTTATCATTCGAAGCATGGTGCGATTCAGGAAGCAAAACATGTGTTTATTAAAAACGGACTTTCGTTATTTGATGGTAAAGCGGTCAGTATTCTTGAAATTGGATTTGGTACAGGGTTAAATGCTTTTATTACTTTTTTAGAATCAGCTCAGAAACAGCAAAAAATTAAGTATGTCGGAGTAGAGGCTTATCCGGTCGAAGCAAAAGAAGTTTTAGAAATGAATTATGTTTCTGAATTAGAAGCAGATCAGCATGTTACTATTTTTGAAAGAATGCATGAATGCGAATGGAATAAAGAAGTTGAAATTAGTACTGATTTTGCGTTAACCAAAAGGAAACAATTTTTTGATGAAATAAGCGATTTTGAAATTTTTGATTTGATTTACTTTGATGCCTTCGGATATCGGGTGCAGCCTGAGCTTTGGAGTACTGAAATTTTTCAGAAGATGTACAATAGTTTAAAGCCCGGTGGCGTTTTAGTAACTTATGCTGCCCGGGGAGTTGTTAAAAGAAGTATGATTTCTGTAGGATTTACGGTTGAAAAGTTGGCAGGCCCACCGGGAAAAAGAGAAATGTTTAGAGCATTTAAAAAGGTTTAAATGAGTTGTTTAGAATGATTCTACATTGATTTATTTGTAATAAGAAAACGTATTAGTTGCTAAAGTTTTTAAAAAAATAAGTTAAAAAATGCCATTCGACCTGATATTTGTTTAAATTTGTTGCGAGTTTAAAAATAGATATAACCCCCAAAAATCTTATCTTATTATGTCTAAAATGATGTTTGATTACACGAAATCAATACTTGAGAGAGTTAGTTTCGATCCGATACTTTTCTGTAAAGAATTAGAGAAAGCTATCAAAACACTGTTACCGTACGAAATGGAACAATTGCAAGAATGGTTATTAAATTTTATTATTGAGAAACCAGAATTAAAACAAAGTTTACTACTAATCAAAGTATAAAAAAAGGAGCCAATCGGCTCCTTTTTTATGCGCTTATTTTTTTTGTAGCGGACTAATGATTTGAACATTCTGAAAAACGATTGCTCCTTTTACAACTCCGGCGATTGTAGATCTGAGGGCGTCAATGATTTGCATTTTTAATTCGCTTTTCGGGTAAATTAAACTTACCTCACGAGCTGGTTTTGGTTCCTTAAAGTTACGAAGTTTCAGTTTATCGGATTCTTTTAAGTCTAAGGTGTGCAAGTATGGAAGTAACGTTGTACCAAGACCTTCGTCTGCCAATTTTATAAGGGTTTCAAAACTTCCGCTTTGAATCTGGAAATTGGTCGGATCGATGTCAGAACCGTTTTTACATAAATTCAGGATTCCGTCTCTAAAGCAATGTCCGTCCTGTAAAAGTAAAATTTCATTCAGATTTAAATCGGCTACTTCAATTTCGGTTTTTTCAAAACTGGCGTGGTGTTCCGGTATGTAAGCTACAAAAGGTTCGAAATACAAAACAATTTCTTTGATTTTTTCATCCTCTAGCGGAGTGGCGGCAATCGCAGCATCCAGATGACCATTTTTTAGTTTCAGAATAATTTCATCAGTGTTAAGCTCTTCTATGAGAAGTTTTACTTTTGGATATTTTTTGATAAAATTGTTTAGAAACATTGGCAACAGCGTTGGCATGATGGTCGGAATTATCCCCAAACGAAATTCACCACCAATAAAACCCTTTTGTTGTTCGACTATATCTTTAATTCTGTCGGCTTCATTGACAATATTCTTGGCCTGATTTACAATTTTATGACCTATATCGGTAAGTTGGATTGGTTTTTTACTTCTGTCGAAAATTAAAATGTTAAGTTCTTCTTCGATTTTTTGAATCTGCATACTAAGTGTAGGCTGAGTTACAAAACATTTCTCAGCAGCAAGAGTGAAGTTTTTATGCTCGGCAACAGCTAACACATATTGTAATTGAGTTATCGTCATTTTGATAGTATTTTTTGATGCAAAAATAACAAAATATAATTTTTATTTATATAAAATTTAAAGAACTTACAATAAATTTGTAGTAAATTAGTGTAAAAATAAAGATTATGAAAACAAATATTTTAGGATTACCTGTAAAAGAGTCGGAATTATTAGTAAAGGAATTAAATGTATTGTTGTCCAATTTTCAAGTATATTATCAAAATTTACGTGGAGTACATTGGAATATTCGTGGTAAGCGTTTTTTTGATTTGCATGTGAAGTTTGAAGAATTGTATACAGATTCTCAATTAAAAATAGATATGATTGCAGAAAGGGTTTTAACCATTGGAGGAACACCTCTGCATACTTTTGAGGATTATATAAAAAATAACAAACTGACGATTGGAAAAAATATCTCCAACGATGAGAAAGCAGTGCATTTGATTGTACATTCTTTATCGGATTTATTAAAAATTGAAAGAGAGATCCTGAACCAATCAGCTGAAATTAACGATGAAGGTACCAATTCTATGATGAGTGATTTTATTGCAGAGCAGGAAAAAACCATTTGGATGATGAATGCCTGGTTGGAAGAATCATTATAAATAGTTAATTATAAATGGATTAAAATCAGAATGGTGGATTGCTGTCATTCTGATTTTTTAATAATGTTAAATTTCTATAAAATTTTTGCCTTCTCGCTTTGATTTTATTCGTTTAAAGTTATTTTTGCCACTATGAAATTGATCGCTCGCATATTACTATTTCTGTTTATTACTTTTTTATCTGCACCAACAATTGTTAGTATGATAAAGAAGAGTACTGATACGACCGTGACTTTCAGTTGCTCTGAAGAGGAGCAATCGCACAAAGAACTTAAAGCAGCTGTTTATGCAGCTATATTTCAGCATGAATTGGTTATGCCGGTTTTTAATGAATCAAAAATTATAGTATCCGGAAATATTGTTAAATTAGATAATATTTCTCCGAGCATATTTGCTCCACCACCCAACTTGGCATAATACTTTCGATTATTTTAAACCAACTGCATTGATAATTATGCAGTAGTTCTTTAATGTATCAATTCTTACGTATTGTATTATGACAAAAAAAATCAATCTTTTTGCCAATATTAAATCTGATTTTGCTTCAGGTTTAGTGGTGTTTTTGGTGGCTCTTCCATTGTGTTTAGGTATCGCGATGGCGTCCGGAGCTCCTTTATTTTCAGGAATTATCGCAGGTGTAATCGGTGGTATAGTGGTCGGTTATTTAAGCCAGTCGCATATTAGTGTTTCAGGGCCGGCAGCAGGTTTAACCGCTATTATTTTAACCGCTATTACAGATCTTGGCGCTTTTGATGTGTTTTTAATGTCTGTTTTTATCGCAGGATTAATTCAATTAGCATTAGGGTTTTTAAAAGCCGGAAGTATTTCAAATTATTTTCCAACAAATGTGATCGAAGGAATGTTGGCCGGTATCGGAATCATTATCATCTTAAAACAATTGCCACACGCTTTTGGTTATGATGCAGATTTTGAAGGAGATCAGGCTTTTATTCAGAACGATGGCAGTAATACCTTCTCGTTTTTATTCGACTTGCTAAATCATATCCAATTAGGGGCTGTAGTTGTTTCTTTGGTTTCCTTTGTGATTTTAATTTCATGGGATAAAATTTCATTTTTAAAGAACCTGAAATTAATTCCGGGAGCACTTGTAGCTGTTGTTGCAGGAGTAGTTTTAAATGAAATTTTTGTTTCATCAGGAAGTTCATTAGCTATTACAAAAGACCATTTGGTTTCTTTACCGGTTCCAAAGTCTTTTGATGAATTCAAGTCTATTTTGATTCTGCCAAATTTCGGTGCGGTAACGAATCCGCAAGTTTGGGTTGTGGGAATTACAATTGCTATTGTGGCTTCTATCGAAACATTGTTGTGTATTGAAGCGGCTGACAGAATGGATGTTCAAAAGCGTTATACGAATACTAACGTTGAACTAAGAGCTCAGGGAATAGGAAATATTGTTAGTTCACTTTTAGGCGGTTTACCAATGACTTCTGTTGTGGTAAGATCTTCTGCAAACAACAATGCAGGGGCAAAATCTAAAATGTCTGCAATCATTCACGGTGTCCTTTTATTAATTAGTGTTTTATCCATTCCAACGATTTTGAATAAAATACCGTTGGCAACTTTAGCGACTGTTTTGATTCTGGTTGGTTATAAATTAGCCAAACCGGCGACATTTATGCATTTCTGGGAAAAAGGGAAGTATCAGTTTGTTCCTTTTATCGCGACCCTAGTATTTGTTGTTGCAACAGATTTGTTGAAAGGAGTTGCTTTAGGTATTATTATCAGTATTATCTTTGTATTAAGGGGTAATTTAAAAAGAGCATACAGCTTCAAAAAAGAAGAATATGAAGACGGAGATGTTATTCATATCGATTTGGCCCAGGAAGTTTCATTTTTAAATAAAGCGGCAATTAAATCGACGTTAAATGAAATTCCGGAAAATTCTAAAGTAATTATTAATGCACACGATACAGAGTATATTGCACACGACGTTTTAGATTTAATTCGTGAATTTAAAGGAACACGCGCAGTAGATCAGAATATCAAAGTAAAACTTAAAGGTTTTAAAGAAGCTTACGAACTAGAAAATTCACCGGACATTAATAATCATGTATCCATCGAACATTATTATGATGTTGTGAAGAGAACAGTGGTGAAAAAAGAAGTGGAACACGAAGAAAAAAAATAAATTAATTAAGTATTCCGAAACTAAATAGGAATGTCAAAATAGATTTACTTAAAGTGAAATTAGTTTGATGTTTTTAATTAAGATAGGAATACAACTTAAAAACTAAAATAAAGAATGAAAGATTTTTATAAACAAATATTAGAAAATAATAAAGAGTGGGTTGAAAAATCATTGGCATTAGATCCTAATTTTTTTGCAGATTTAGCTAAAGGACAAACTCCACCATTATTATGGATTGGGTGTTCTGATAGTCGTGTTCCTGCTAATGAAATTATCGGAGCTAAACCTGGGGAAGTTTTTGTACACAGAAATATTGCCAACATGGTTGTGCACTCTGATATGAATATGTTGAGTGTTCTGGATTATGCGGTTAATGTTTTAAAAGTAAAACATGTTATTGTATGCGGGCACTATGGTTGTGGTGGTGTAAAAGCGGCTATGGGCAATCAGTCTGTTGGAATTATTGACAACTGGATTCGTCATATTAAAGACGAATACCGTTTACATGATAAATATTTGAATTCTATTGTTGATGAAACGGAGCGTTTTAATGCTTTTGTAGAGATTAATGCGAAAGAGCAGGTTTACAATCTGGCTAAAACATCAATCGTACAAGGAGCTTGGAAAAATGGTCAGGATTTAACACTTCACGGATGGGTTTACGGTTTAAATTCAGGTTTTGTAACTGACCTGAATGTAAACATCAGTTCGAATGAAGAATTGGATAACGTTTATCAATTGAATAATCTTTAAGAAAAAGAAAAATCGCCTCAAAAGGGCGATTTTTTTTATTCGTTTTCGTCCAGATTTTCATTAAAAGCAGACGGTAATAGCGTTGGGATAAACTTGATTAAAATCGGTAATAACAAACTTCCTCCCGGAAGTAAAAAAATCGTTAGAGACGGAATCGTTTTACAGATATCAAGAAGTTGTTTTTTTACTTTTTTCTTTTCTTTGGCATCCAAATCTCTTGTGGTCGATAACGCTAATAGAATCATGAGCTCTTTACTTTGAACAATTTCCTTTACTAATCTGTTTTTGTTTCGTACAATCAGTTTTACAACGGTATGTGTCATCTGATCGTAAAAATGTTTTACCGGATTAGAGTAATTAAAGTAAGGAATTTTCTTTTGATGCGTCGTAATAAAGGTGTTTGTTGTATCGATACTGGTCTTTACAAAATCATCAGAAACCCCCATCATTGAGCCTAATGAATACAGGAAATAGGCCTCTTCATTTTCTACAACACCATCGCTCCAAAGTGCCATTCCGGCCATATCAATTAGATAGTATTGTTCCAGTTTGGTATTGAAATAATCCAATTGCAGCGTCTCTAATGTATCTACTGTGACTTTTGAAAATTTCGAATAACGTATAGAAGCTTCAAAGAGTTTGATTAATAAATCATCATGCTGTGATTTTACTGTTTTGGTTTTTAAGGCTAATGCTACAATACCCAATACCGTTTCTTCGATTCGCTTTAGGTATTTTTCGGGAATTTCGCCATGCGCTAAATATTGTCTGAAGGCCAAAACGTCAATAAATAATAAGGCATTGGTTACCAGATGCGAAAAGTTTTTACTAATAATGCTGTCATTAGTCTGAACGCGCTGATCGATTATGTTTTCTAAGGCTAAAGAAGGAGTGTCTTTTGGAAGTAAAATTTTAAACAAATTAAATCCTTCAGGATTCATTTCTTTATAGAATTTTAAAACTTCGGCGATAAAATTGTTAGGTTCGGAACTTCTTTTTTCCAAACAAAAAATATTGTACAAAGTGTTTAAAAGCGCAACTTTAGAAATTTCGGTTTTAAACCATCCCTTTATAGAAATTGGAATTTGAGAATCAATAGAGATGATATGACCATAAATAAAACCCGTTTCTCTGACTTTGTAATAAAACGAGTCTACTGTCTCAAAAGGTATGGCTTCTGAGAACTTCTGTTCGCTAAAAAACTTATCTATCCAACCGGATGCTGATGCATTAATCATTAACTTTAGTTTGAGGCTACAAAGCTATATTTTTTTCTGTTGTTAAGATTAATTTTAAATGAAATAACCACCAGATTTTGTTAAATCTGATGGTTATCGTGTTTTTTACTTAATGATTCCGGAACAAGCAACTCGGGCTCCTGCATTTCCGGCAGGTTGAGAGACAAAATCATCGGCTCCCTGATGAACGATTAGTCCTTTTCCTAAGATGTTTTTGGTTTCATCTTCACAGCCAATACACCATTCGTCAGTTGTCAATGTGATCGTTCCGTTACCTTTATCATCGGCGGTAAAGTTACCGATATCACCTTTGTGGTATTCGCCGACACCCCATTTACCGTGTTTCTTAAAAGTAGGGTTCCAGTGTCCTCCTGCAGAACTTCCGTCGGCAGCGGTACAATCTGATTTTTCATGAATGTGGATGGCATGTACCCCCGGTTTTAAACCGGCCATTTTTGCCACAAAGGTTACTTTACCCTTTTTTTCTGTAAAGGTAGCGGTTCCGCTTACAGTACTACTGCTTTTTGGTTCTAGTGTTATGGTTAAAGTTTTGGCATCACCTGATTTTGTATTGGTCTTACAACCAATGATTAAGACTGTAATTATAGCGAAAGAAACGATTATTTTTTTCATTTAGAGAGATTTTTAAATTTATAGAGTAAGTAAAATTAACATAAAAGGACTGAATTACCGGTCGGTAAAAGTTAAAAAAAACTAAAATTAATGGTTGCAATTAAGGATAAGTTTTAAATATATACCGAAAATATTGTTTAAATTCGTAGAGGGTTTGATAGAAAAATTTCAAAGTCTGATTTTGTAATTGGTTAATTTTTAATACTTAACGTTATGAAAAAAAATGTATTTGCTCTAGTTCTTCTTGGACTTATGATAAGTTCATGTAATGTTTTTAAGTGTAAAAAAGAAGATACTGCTTCTAAATTAGAGGGAACCTGGGAACTCAATTATATAACCGGGCCAAGAATAACATTTGACGGTCTTTATCCCAATAAAAAGCCAACAATCAATTTTAATGTAAAGGAAAAACAAGTCTCAGGAAATAACAGCTGCAATACTTTTTCCGGAAAATTAAGCATCGACGGTAATAAAATTGATTTTACACAGCCTATGGCCTCTACAAAAATGATGTGTGCAAATAGTCAGGGAGAACAGGTTTTTATGAGTACACTCCCAAAAATAACTTCCTATGATGTTACTGATGAAGGCAAAACGTTGCATTTTATTTCAGGTGATATTGCGATGATGCGATTTACCAAAAAATAGAGAGTACTTTTATTTGAATCCTATTAAAACTTATTTTATGAAAACGAAATTATCATTTTTAGTGGTGTTATTGACTTTTGTAAGTTTGAATGGTTTTACTCAGGAAAAAACAAAAAAACAATTAAAAGCCGAAAGAGAACTTCAAAAACAAAAAGAAACAGAAGGACTGATTGATTCGAAGAATTTCGTTTTTGATGCAGAGCGAGTTACTCCAATGGGATACCGGACCATCATTTTAGATTATAATTTCTACACCATCAAGGTCAATGAAGAGAAAGTAGTGTGTGATTTGCCTTATTTCGGGCGAGGGTACAATGTTGCGTACGGATCGTCTGACGGAGGGATGAAATTTGACGGCAAACCGGAAAATATTACGATAGAAAAAAAGAAAAAAGGATACAGCGTCAAAATGACGGTAAAGGGACAAAATGATGTCTATGCTCTCTTGTTTTCCGTGTTTTATGATGGAGGAGCAACCGTGTCTATTAACAGCAACAACAGAGCGGTGATTTCTTATGATGGGAAAATCAGGCCTCCCAAAACGGAAGAGAATAAAAAATAGCGTTTTTAGTTGAATTATTATGCCTTGAATCTTTCAATTTACAGTCAGGACTTAGAACCCGGAGCATATGCCAATGTTGTCAAAGATCTTAATGTGGTTGCTGTTGGCTATGGTTTTGTAAACGGAAATGTACTTACAGAACCTTCGTTAGCTGTTGCGGATTTTACCATTCAGATTCACAATCTGTTGGCAAGTTATATCAGAACCTTTGGACTTGCTAATAAACTGGTTCGTGTACAACCTGTTGCAAAAGGACAGTCTGTAAAATTACAGTATCATGTGGGGCTTATACCAATAACGGATTAAATTATTATGCGCTAACGCTTTCGTATCAATATTCCTTTTTTTTAACGAAAGTAGGAGCGTTTGGCAATGCAAATTTGTATGAAAATTAAAAATTATAAACCATTACTAAACATTTAAATTATGAAAAAATTAATTCTTGTTTTCGTTATGTGTGTTTCTGCCTTCTGGGGCTATTCTCAATCTTCATTTAAAGAAGATGTTGAGGTTTTGCAAAGTATTTACGGTAAATCTAAAGCCGATCTTGTAAAGCAATACATGAATTTATCTGATACCCAAAACGTGGTCTTTACCAAAATTTATGATAAATACGAGGAGCAGCGTAATGCTCTTGGTCAGGCAAAATTTAAATTAATAAATGATTATGCGGCAAATTATGAAACGCTTACTGATGCAAAAGCAGATGAGTTAGCCAAAGGAACTCTGAAAAATCATATGGCCTATGAGAAATTGTATTGTAAAACGTACGGCCAGGCTAAAAAAGCGGTTGGAGCAATTAATGCTGCAAAATTTATTCAACTGGAAGTTTATCTGCAAACCATAATAAAAGCCGAAATTTTGGAGGCAATTCCTTTTATTGGCGAGTTGGATAAGAGTAAGGTTAGATAACTCATTTTTTGGATGGGCGATGGTATCTAAAAAAACAAAGTACTTTTATGTATTGCTAAAAGGCATGTTTGTGAAAAATCCCACAAAGTCGCGGAGTCGCCAAGTTTAAAATAATCAATAAAAAAACTTTGCGATTTCGCGGCTTTGCGAGAAATATTTCTATAGAAACAATGGGTGTTTTCTAATTTTACAGCGGGTTTATTTAGCTGTTTTAACTTCGTAAATGGTTTTTACCAACCCGTCACGAGTAGTGTCTAACGGAAGTTCCCAAAACATGATGCCACCCAATTTTTTAGCTTTAGCGTATTCTGTTTTGGCTTTTATAGAAGCGATATTGTCTCCGGTTGCAAATGTCTTTTGTTTCTCATTGTACCAATATGCTGCTTTTGCCTTGTCATCCCAAAAATATTTCCATCCGTTTGCTTCTGTGAATGTTGAAGCATAGTTTCTGAATGGAACACCTTCAATATGCACTCCGGATTGGTACAGACCATTATTTACATTTTCAACATTGTTCCATATTCTGGTGTAAAAAGCACCACCAATTACCAGTTTTTCAGCCGGAATTCCTAACTTCAATAGATATTCAACAGCACGGTCTGTAGACTCTTCTTTTGGGTTGGTGCTGTACAAAGGAGTATGATGACCGGTAACTTTAGAATAACCGTTTACCAAATCATAACTCATAATGTTGACACGATTAACCAAAGGCATAACTTTTTTCCATTCTACAGATTCGTCCAGGTACTTTTGGAAACCTCCCGCAGCAAAACTCAGGTCGTATTTTTTTCCAAGGGTGCTACGCAAAATTTTGATTAGCTCCGTAAAGTTAGTTTTGTCAGCAGGCTGATACAAATGACCTGGAAGGCCTTCTATCGCAGGATATTCCCAATCTAAATCTAAACCGTCTACTTTGAAATAATCGCTGACTTCTTTTACAGATTTAGCAAAAACAGATCGCCCTTCTGCTGTTGAAAAGGCTCCCGAACATGGTTCACAGCCTCCCCAGCCACCAAGAGATAAAAGAATTTTTAGTTGTGGATTTTTAGCTTTTAAAGAAACTAGATGTTTGATTGTGGTAGAATCTTTAGGAGAATCAACACTTAGTTTGTCGTCTTTTAAATGGCAAAAACTAAAAATAATCTGATTTAGTTTGCCTACTTCGTATTCGTTGATTAATTTATCATCACCCGTATAATAAGCGATAATGTCCATTTTTGTATTTTTTTGAGCAAAAGTAGCGGTCGTACAGATACACAATAAAAATAAAGCAAGTCGATTAATTTGTTTCATTTTTTGTTTTTTGAAGTTTTTAGAATGTTAAATATAGAACATTTAGGTTAGATTTTATTTTCCCCCCTTTTTTTTAGCTTCATTTAAAACATTGGTTCTCCACAGTCTGTTTTTTTTGGGATGGCTCTTTCTTTTTAAGTAAACTTGCCAGACTTAGATTTTTGTTTTGTAAGTATCTGTAAATCAGGACTAAGAACTGTCTTGTGTTTGAGTTTTATCTTAGTAATCAGTCGGGTTAAAAATATTTTTTAGTATGAATAAATTTAATACTTCAGTTGTGTTTAAAACAAATTTTAGTAAATCTGTTGCATTTCCAAAGTTGAGAATGCGTATTGTATTTTTTGATTGACGAGGTGACGAAATGAAACAGGTTTTTCAATTTTGATAAAGAGTTGTTTTTATAAAAATATTGTCTTTTATAAATGCATAGGTTATTTTAACCGCAAAGCTCGCAAGAATTTTTGTTTGTGCAGAGGCAAAGTTCGCAAAGCATTATCTAAAAAAAGCTTTTTATCTCTGCTAACTTTGCGTATCCTATGTTTGTAGTGAAATTTTTTCACGCAGATCTAGCAGATTTATTTAGATAGTTTTTATCGAAATCACAGAGTAAAAATATCGGCTTAATCTGCTAGATCTGCGTGTATAAAAAGAAACTTTGCGTCTGCTATGTTTACAGTGAAATTTTTTCACGCAGATCTAGTAGATTTATTTAGATAGTTTTTATCGAAATCACAGAGTAAAAATATCGGCTTAATCTGCAAAATCTGCGTGCAAAAGACTTTGATTTGTGTTAATACTTTGCGGTTAAATAAACACAAAATTGACTCATATTTTTATTTTTCCACGGGTTTTTATATTGATCCATTAGGGACTCAATTAATATGAGTAGTCCTGAAAAAGGTTGACTGGATTAATATTTTAAAATAATTAAACTGGAATAGAATTCGTTCTGTTCCAGT
>NZ_JAALLN010000039.1 GCF_011751075.1 Flavobacterium poyangense | reverse complement strand
GATATTGAGTATAATTATCAATATTGGTTTTAACTAGCTAATGCATAAGCTTAGAGTAAGGAAATACCAAATTTATAGTTTATGGATTCTTTTTTTTTAATGTTGAGCTGTGTAAAGGGAAAACAATTCGAATGGAAAAATGAAGCAGCTAAACAGTAATAATGCCGTAATAATGGAAACCAAAACTAATCTGAAAATTTGAAATTTAACAAATAATCAAGCATTAATTTAAGTGTTGAACAGCGTAATATGTATTAAATAATCACTAAATGTCATCCAATAGTCGGAAACTAAAATCCTAATATGAATTGTTGGCAAGGAAGACATTGTATTTGCACGTATGATTAAATAATGAATTCTGAATAGTAATTTCCTTGCTGATTCTTGAAAATCTGAATCTTATAATAGGTACATTTAACAACCATCTAAAGGCTACCTTAAAATAACGCATAATATTAATGTCAACACCAAAAAAATAATAAAGCACCCAGATTTTCCTGTTTAGAATAAAAAAAATCAGATTTTGCTGTCTTAACAAGGTAACTGTCCATGATAGCTTTTGAATTATCAATCCACTTAAGCACGAATGTTACTATACGTTCTTATTTACGGGCACTATCAATTAGATATTCCCAATCACGTATTAAGTAGCCACATACTTACCTAATACCCGATTCCTTTAGGAATTAGACCATCCTTTTAACGTCAGATCCTTCCATTGTTAGCGATCAGCATATTATCCTTTTTAATTTTTAAACGTATGTGTAACCGATACATAAAAATAAATATAAATTAATAATAATCAACATCTTATTATAAGCAAACAAGATTAAATCACACCACTATGACATTTTCGTTCTATCGAACTATGAACTAAATATTTCGTACTCCTGTTCTCTGTGTTAGGGCTAAGCGTTATTTCATAAGAAAATAACTTAGGCTAACATTTTTTGGACCTGGTGAAATTTTAAGAAAAAAAGATCGAATTAAATAAAGAAAGAAATGGAAGAACGGTCGTTAATCATAACGTAAACGTTAATCTTATCCTATTAAATCGGAAGCCGTTAACTATTTAATGTCGAGCATTAAGGGAAAATGCGTGAATTTAGAGGAAGTAGGGCTAGACAGATAAGAACTACATCTATTGCAAGTACACATATAATAGAGTTTGTGGTACATTTGATAGGAATGATCACGTATGCTTAGACAGAGTGGCATTATAATCTAGATTATAAGGATTTGCGTAATTAACTATCACCGTAATAAGAGAAAAAAACGTCGTAACAACTTGTAATGAGTGTCTAAGAATTAATAAGAAAAAGTAAGGTACACCCAATTACTTTTCGATCAACGTTGTATTATCCAACAATGAAGAAAAAAAAACTTATAACGAATGAAAAGCAAGATTTAATGTCTGACAATTTATGCATGTTTATATAGATATGATCGCATTACACTCTCTTAATAATACTTAAGATTACTATAGTAAGAAAAGGGAATCGACAAACAATAATTCTAATTGATATTCAATGACGACTGCGTCGGAGAAGTAAAAGATGATGATGTATAGGTGTAAGTTGAACCGATTAGGAGGTCTGTAACTTGGTAATTTGATGAATCAAGCATGATATAACTGAAAATCCAATATCCACGAGTTTCGATGTCTCTTGAGCAGAATCTTAACTGATGCAAATACGCTATACTATGGCAGTGAGCAATCTAACAACGGTAAATTGCTTAATTGAAGATGATGTAGAAAAAAGCAAATACGCGAACAAACGATACAAACTATAAATCGGGGAAGACGATAATAAATGTATGATGGCGGGATACGTAATAACATCTTTGTAGACCTGCAGAATAACATCTGTAATTAATTGTTTATCTAAAGATCGCAAAAATATATAGAGTGATGAACAATAAAAAAAAATGAAC
>NZ_JAALLN010000038.1 GCF_011751075.1 Flavobacterium poyangense | reverse complement strand
CGATCTTTGTGGTGTTCGGGAGGGTCCCATTCTCCCCGCGGCGTCGGACCGCGTCCAAGTCCATCTTGAATGGGGCCACTTACCCGTAGAGGGTGCCAGGCCCGTAGTGACCGGGACGCGCCGTGGGAGGACCTCTCCTTAGAGTCGGGTTGCTTGAGAGTGCAGCTCTAAGTTGGTGGTAAACTCCATCTAAGGCTAAATACTACCACGAGACCGATAGCGAACAAGTACCGCGAGGGAAAGATGAAAAGGACTTTGAAAAGAGAGTCAAAGAGTGCTTGAAATTGCCGGGAGGGAAGCGGATGGGGGCCGGCGATGCGCCCCGGTCGTATGCGGAACGGCTTCTGCTGGTCCGCCGATCGGCTCGGGGCGTGGACTGTTGTCGGCCGCGCCGGCGGCCTAAGCCCGGGGGCCTTAGGTGCCTCCGGAAGCCGTCGTCGGCACCGCCGGTTCTTGCGCGCCTAATGGCGCATCCCTCGGGATGCTGCGCTGCAACGGCCTGCGGGCTCCCCATCCGACCCGTCTTGAAACACGGACCAAGGAGTCTGACATGCGTGCGAGTCGACGGGTTCTTAAACCTGGGATGCGCAAGGAAGCTGACGAGCGGGAGGCCCTCACAGGCCGCACCGCTGGCCGACCCTGATCTTCTGTGAAGGGTTCGAGTTGGAGCACGCCTGTCGGGACCCGAAAGATGGTGAACTATGCCTGAGCGGGGCGAAGCCAGAGGAAACTCTGGTGGAGGCTCGAAGCGATACTGACGTGCAAATCGTTCGTCTGACTTGGGTATAGGGGCGAAAGACTAATCGAACCATCTAGTAGCTGGTTCCCTCCGAAGTTTCCCTCAGGATAGCTGGAGCCCATTACGAGTTCTATCGGGTAAAGCCAATGATTAGAGGCATCGGGGGCGCAACGCCCTCGACCTATTCTCAAACTTTAAATAGGTAGGACGGCACGGCTGCTCCGGTGAGCCGTGCCATGGAATCGGGAGCTCCAAGTGGGCCATTTTTGGTAAGCAGAACTGGCGATGCGGGATGAACCAAACGCCGAGTTAAGGCGCCTAAGTCGACGCTTATGGGATACCATGAAAGGCGTTGGTTGCTTAAGACAGCAGGACGGTGGCCATGGAAGTCGGAATCCGCTAAGGAGTGTGTAACAACTCACCTGCCGAAGCAACTAGCCCTGAAAATGGATGGCGCTGAAGCGTCGCGCCTATACTCGGCCGTCAGAGGCAAGTGGGGCGGCGAGCAGCGATGCTCGTCGTCATGAAGCCCTGACGAGTAGGAGGGTCGCGGCGGTGTGCGCAGAAGGGTCTGGGCGTGAGCCTGCCTGGAGCCGCCGTCGGTGCAGATCTTGGTGGTAGTAGCAAATACTCCAGCGAGGCCCTGGAGGACTGACGTGGAGAAGGGTTTCGTGTGAACAGCCGTTGCACACGAGTCAGTCGATCCTAAGCCCTAGGGGAAACCCGATGCAGATGCCGGCCTTCCGACCAACGTGCAGCAACCACGTGACCTATAAGCGCGTAGGCGAGCGGCCGCCCATTATCGCAGCAGGAGGGCCGCATCGGGCGAAAGGGAATCCGGTCCCCATTCCGGAACCCGGTCGCGGAACCGTCTCACGTCGAGCCCCGCGTCTCAGTACGCATAAGTTCGTCGGGGTAACCTAACATGACCCGGAGAAGCCGTCGGGAGGCCTGGGAAGAGTTTTCTTTTCTGTTTGAGCGTTCGGGTTCCCTGGAATTGCCTAGCGCAGAGAGAGGGAATGGAGCGCGTAGAGCACCGCAGTTGCGGCGGTGTCCAGGCATGCCCTTCGGACCGTGAAAATCCGGGGACGGGCTACGTGGAGGTTCGCGCCGGTTCGTACCCATATCCGCAGCAGGTCTCCAAGGTGAAGAGCCTCTAGTCGATAGAATAATGTGGGTAAGGGAAGTCGGCAACTTGGATCCGTAACTTCG
>NZ_JAALLN010000037.1 GCF_011751075.1 Flavobacterium poyangense | reverse complement strand
TTGATTGGCGCTTTCATTAAGCTCCTGATAGGTAAATTCCGTTTCTTCAAATACAACAGCAATCGTATTTGGAGTTCTCAATACTTGCTCTTCAAATAAATCTACTATCGTTTTATCTTTCGGATAAACTACTGCTGTACTATTAAAATCAACTAATAGTTCTTGCTTTTCCTTGTCCGTTAAATAGTATACTTCCTGAATCAATTTTTCAGGTTGTTTTACTGAAGCTGTAAGCAGGTTTTCTAAATGAAGAAACATTCTTTCTATTAAATACGCATCATAAATATCTGTATTGTAGTCAATTCTAAGGTCTAATCCTTCTGCTTCAACGAAGGTAAAGCTGATATCAAATTGAGCTGTTTTACTCTTAAAATCGTAAGCACTTACTTCAAAATCTATCAGTTCCTCCTTATTCAGATTATGTAATTGTCCTTGGTTTTGTAACACCACCAGGACATCAAATAAAGCAGAACGGCTGGTATCTCTCTTTAAATTCAATTTCCCTACCAGTGCATCAAAAGGATAACTTTGATGGTCATAAGCGCCTAACAGAGTCTCTTTTTGCAGGGCTATCAAATCTAAAAAACTACTTCTTTCTTTTAATTTCGTTCGTATGGCAAGGGTATTCAAATACAATCCCAATTGATTCTCTAAGTCCGGATGTTCTCTTTTTGCTATTGGGGTTCCAATTGTAATATCATGCTGACCAGTGTATCTGTGCAACAAGGCATTTACCCCGGCCATTAGGGTCATAAATAGCGTAACATCTTGTTCTTTTGAAAAGGTTTTTAATTGTTCTAAAAAGGCTTTTGAAAATTGATGCGTGAGATTATCCCCATTGTAGGTCTTAACCAATGGACGCGTTTTAAAACTTGGCAAATCCAAAACCGGTAAGTCTCCTTCAAACTGTTGCAACCAGTACTGTTCTGATGCTTGCTGTCTCTCTTGGTGCAATTCCTTGTTAAGCCATACGGTATAATCTTTATAGTGTATTTTTAATTCAGGTAAATCAATTTCTTTTCCTTGTGTTAATGCGTTGTAGGTGCTTATAATCTCTGCTAGTAATAGCTCTATAGACCATCCGTCGCCAATAATATGATGCAACGATAAAAAGAACGCATATTCGCTCTCTTTTAAATGGATTAAAGAGGCTCTTACCAATGGGGCTTGTTCTAAATCGAAAGGGGCATTGTTTGTATCTTTCAAATACTGCGCAACTACTGCTTCCTGATTTTCAACTGTACTATACTCTTTCTCTGTGATCTTAAAGTTTACTTGCTTCGCAGCTAATATATGTTGACGCACTTCTCCTTCATCGTTTATTTTAAAGTACGTTCTTAAAATTTCATGACGATGAATCAGTAGTCTAAACGATTCTTCTAATTTATTGACATCAACAATTCCTGTTAGCTTCACTACAGCAGGCATATTATAGGCTAAAGAACCACCTTCTAGTTGACTCAAGGTCCATAATCTGCCTTGTGAGGCCGTCAATGGGTAGGAGTCTGCTTCCGGTGCTTTGGTGATGGCTACATATTCATTCTTTTGCAATTGCTTGCTTAATACTTCTATTGTCGGATTTGCAAAAAATAGTTTAAAGGATACCGTTTTACCTAATTGCTTATGGATTCTATTGATGACTTGAGAAACAATCAAACTATGTCCGCCCAGTTCAAAGAAATTATCCGTTATTCCGATTGTATCAACTCCCAGTACTTCCTGCCAGATATGGGTTAATTGATGCTCAATATCGTTTGTGGGAGCTACATAGACTTTTCGTATGAAATCTTCTCCCTCGACATTCGGAAGGGCTTTACGATCTATTTTGCCATTTGGAGTTAAGGGTAAAGCATCCAGCGCCACATAAAAACCGGGAATCATATAATCCGGTAGACGCTCTTGCAGAAAACTACGCAATTCCGATTTGTTGATATCCAATTGGGTCACCAGATAAGCCACTAAAACCTTCTCCTGATGGTGCTCTTTTGCTTCTACAAC
>NZ_JAALLN010000036.1 GCF_011751075.1 Flavobacterium poyangense | reverse complement strand
ATCGGCTGGAACTCGACCTTTTGTTTTATTTTGTGCTTCGAGCAACCGAAAATCGAGATGTCGGCAGCCGGACCGGAAGTGGTCGCTGGATCGGTGGCTGCGGCCTCCGCCACTGGATTTTCCGCTACCACCGTCTTCTTCACCCTCCTTGTACCAGCTATCGTGCTGTATTACATCTACTTCAGGATCTCGCGTCGTCACATGATCGAGCTCTCTGACAAGATTCCCGGACCTAAGGGACTACCTCTGCTCGGAAATGCCCTCGAGCTTATCGGAAGCTCCGACACCATCTTCCGTAACGTCTACAAGAGGTCGTTCGAGTTCGACCAGGTCATCAAGCTATGGGTTGGACCTAAGCTGGTCATCTTCCTGATTGACCCACGTGACGTTGAGGTCATCCTCTCCAGTCACGTCTACATCGACAAGTCCCCTGAGTACAGATTCTTCCAGCCATGGCTCGGAAACGGTCTCCTAATCTCCACTGGTCAGAAATGGCGTGCTCACCGTAAGCTGATCGCCCCAACTTTCCACCTGAACGTCCTGAAGAGTTTCATCGACCTCTTCAACGCTAACTCCCGCGCTGTCGTCCAGAAGATGCGCAAAGAGGATGATCGTGAATTCGACATTCACGACTATATGTCTGAAACCACCGTCGAGATTCTTCTCGAGACTGCCATGGGTGTGTCAAAGACTACCCAGGACAAGAGCGGCTTTGAATACGCCATGGCCGTTATGAAGATGTGCGACATCCTCCATCTGCGTCACACTCGTGTCTGGCTGAGGCCTGACTGGCTCTTCAACCTGACCAAGTACGGAAAGGAACAGGTCCATCTGCTCGACATCATCCACGGTCTGACCAAAAAGGTCATTGCCCGCAAGAAGGAGGACTACAAGAGCGGAAAGCGTAACTTCGTTGACACCACCGCTGCCGCTAAGGACAACAAGAGCACCACCGTCGTTGAGGGTCTGTCCTTTGGACAATCCGCTGGACTGAAGGACGACTTGGACGTCGATGACAACGACGTCGGTGAGAAGAAGAGACAGGCTTTCCTCGACCTCCTGGTTGAGGCCAGCCAGAATGGAGTTGTCTTGACCGACGAAGAGGTCAAGGAACAAGTCGACACCATCATGTTCGAAGGTCACGACACTACCGCTGCCGGTTCCAGCTTCTTCCTGTCCATGATGGGATGCCATCCTGACATCCAGGAGAAGGTCATCCAGGAACTCGATGAGATCTTCGGAGACAGTGACAGGCCCGCCACCTTCCAGGACACCCTGGAGATGAAGTACCTCGAGAGGTGTCTCATGGAGACCCTCCGTATGTACCCACCAGTACCCATCATCGCCCGTGAGGTCAAGACCGACCTGAAGCTCGCTTCGGGAGACTACACGATCCCAGCCGGCTGCACAGTAGTCGTAGCAACGTTCAAGCTCCACCGCCAGCCACATATCTACCCCAACCCTGACGTCTTCAACCCAGACAACTTCCTGCCTGAGAAGACAGCCAACCGTCACTACTACGCCTTCGTCCCGTTCTCGGCTGGTCCCCGTTCGTGCGTAGGTCGCAAGTACGCTATGCTCAAGCTCAAGATCCTCCTGTCCACCATCCTGAGGAACTTCCGTGTCAGGTCGACTGTCAAGGAGGAAGACTTCAGGCTTCAAGCTGACATCATCCTCAAGCGTGCCGAAGGCTTCAAGGTCAAGCTTGAGCCCAGGAAACGTGGAGCTGGCGTCAAGGCTTAAATTGGCTCGCGTTGAGCTCACAGTATAGTGTAGACAACACATTTTTTTTTCTTCTCCTTCGTTTACATTATCAGATAAACTTGCCTCGTCGCAAAGCTTAACGAGAGTCAATGATTAATTTTTAACTATTATTACCTGTTAATGTGTACATTTATATGCTATATATATTAATATTTTCTTTCTTTTTTTCCGAGAGTTCTTAATATTACGTAAGGGATATAATTGAATTGCGCCGTTTAATTTGAAAAAAAAAAGAAACGCACAAACACACGTTGCTCGGGAGTAGTCGTTCGTACGCGCGTATTAGCCCGCT
>NZ_JAALLN010000035.1 GCF_011751075.1 Flavobacterium poyangense | reverse complement strand
CTGTAGCATTTCCTGTTGCTCCTAATACTGCCGGAACTCCATTTACTTTATCGTTGCTTGCAATGTTTGCGAAAACAATTCCTCCTGTTGATGCAATAGTTCCGTTTTCGAATATTGGTTCTACAACTGGTGTTACTTTGATTTCATCGGAAACCGTAGCACAAGTTGCCGGAGTTAATTTATCACATAACTGGTAAACTACATTGTAAGTACCCGGTGTGGTTCCTGCTGCAACACTTACTTTTCCGGTTAACGGATCTAAAGTAATCCCTGTTGGCCATGTTCCTGACACTGCAACTGTAGCATTTCCTGTTGCTCCTAATACTGCCGGAACTCCATTTACTTTATCGTTGCTTGCAATGTTTGCGAAAACAGTTCCTCCTGTTGATGCAATAGTTCCGTTTTCGAATATTGGTTCAACTGTTGTTGTTACCGTAATTTTAGCTTCGGCCTGATCACACATTGGCGTACCGGCGGCTGCCATTGCTTTTGAACATATACTATAAATTACAGTATAAACTCCCGGTGCAATACCAGCATTAACTTTAATAGTTCCATCCGCATTTAATGTCATTCCTGCAGGTACATGAACCGCACTCAAATTCACTTCCGAAGCTACTATAGGTGCATCATGTAGCCTGTCATTCAACAATACCGACACTGTAGTACCTCCGTTCGATCTATTAAACACTACTGCTGTTTCATCTATTGCATCAATAAAACTTACTACTGTACATGTTGAACAAGTAGGGTCTATTGGTTTACAAGTCGCACAAATTGGACTTGGGTCTGTTGATTTAGCTGTAACTGGCGCTCCTGTTGGAGGGGTTCCTGTTACAGTAGCTACGTTGTCTACCTGACCATTGTTTACATCAGCCAAAGTAATGGTATGAACTGCTGTAAAACTAGCTGAGTCAGTTGCTCCTGGAGCTAAACTTGCCAAACTTCCACTTACTACTGCATTAACATCTGCAAGAGTTACCGGAGCTAAGGTTACGTTTCCAGTATTTTTAACTACAAAAGTGTAATCAATTCTATCCCCTACATTTACAATACCATCTGAATTAGCATCTACATAAGTTGCTTTTTTACTTACTTCAACCTTTGGTGAAGACGTTAAAGGAACTGTTGTACATGTTGTACAAGTAGGATCTTTTGGCGTACAAGTCGCACAAATTGGACTTGGATCGGTTGATTTAGCTGTAACTGGCGCTCCTGTTGGAGGGGTTCCTGTTACAGTGGCTACGTTGTCTACCTGACCGTTATTCACATCAGCCAAAGTAATGGTATGAACTGCTGTAAAACTAGCTGAGTCTGTAGCACCAGGTGCTAAACTTGTTAGTGTACCGCTCACAATCGCATTCGCATCGCTGATTGTTACCGGAGCTAAAGTTACGTTTCCTGTATTTTTAACTACAAAAGTATAGTCAATTCTATCCCCTACATTGGCAATTCCATCACCGTTTACATCTACATAAGTTGCTTTTTTGCTTACTTCAACCTTTGGTGAAGAAGTTAAAGGAACTGTTGTACATGTTGTACAAGTAGGATCTTTTGGCGTACAAGTCGCACAAATTGGACTTGGATCGGTTGATTTAGCTGTAACTGGCACTCCTGTTGGAGGGGTTCCTGTTACGGTAGCTACGTTGTCTACCTGACCATTATTCACATCAGCCAAAGTAATGGTATGAACTGCTGTAAAACTTGCCGAGTCTGTAGCTCCCGGAGCTAAACTTGCCAAACTTCCACTTACTACTGCATTGGCATCCGTAACGGTTACCGGAGCAAGGGTTACGTTTCCTGTATTTTTAACTACAAAAGTATAGTCAATTCTATCGCCTACATTGGCAATTCCATCTCCGTTTACATCTACATAAGTTGCTTTTTTACTTACTTCAACCTTTGGTGAAGACGTTAAAGGAACTGTTGTACATGTTGTACAAGTAGGATCTTTCGGCGCGCAAGTCGCACAAATTGGACTTGGATCGGTTGATTTAGCCGTAATTGGCGCTCCTGTTGGAGGGGTTCCTGTTACTGTAGCTACGTTGTCTACCTGACCGTTGTTTACATCAGCCAAAGTAATCGTATGCACTGCTGTAAAACTAGCTGAGTCAGTTGCTCCCGGAGCTAAACTTGTTAGTGTACCGCTCACAATCGCATTAGCATCGCTGATTGTTACCGGAGCTAAGGTTACATATCCTGTATTTTTAACTACAAAAGTGTAATCAATTCTATCGCCAACATTGGCAATTCCATCTCCGTTTACATCTACATAAGTTGCTTTTTTGCTTACTTCAACCTTTGGTGAAGACGTTAAAGGAACTGTTGTACAAGTCGTACAAGTAGGATCTTTTGGCGCGCAAGTCGCACAAATTGGACTTGGATCGGTTGATTTAGCTGTAACTGGTGCTCCTGTTGGAGGGGTTCCTGTTACTGTAGCTACGTTGTCTACCTGACCATTGTTTACATCAGCCAAAGTAATGGTATGCACTGCTGTAAAACTAGCTGAGTCAGTTGCTCCCGGAGCTAAACTTGTTAGTGTACCGCTCACAATCGCATTAGCATCTGTAATGGTTACCGGAGCAAGGGTTACGTTTCCTGTATTTTTAACTACAAAAGTATAGTCAATTCTATCGCCTACATTGGCAA
>NZ_JAALLN010000034.1 GCF_011751075.1 Flavobacterium poyangense | reverse complement strand
CCTACTTGCTTAGTTGCTACAGGAAGTTTTGCTATTTCAAATTATAATGCAGCTTACACATACGCAGTAAATCCATCGACAGGAGTTACTATTTCAGGTGCTACTGTGACAGCTCCTGCGGGAACTTATAGTGTGACTGCTACATTAGGATCTTGTATTTCAGTAGTTTCTGATGATGTTGTGATCAATACACAACCAACAACCCCAATAAAACCAACAACAGGAACCGTAACACAGCCTACTTGCTCAGTTGCTACAGGAAGTTTTGCTATTTCAAATTATAATGCAGTTTATACATACGCAGTAAATCCATCAACAGGAGTTACTATTTCGGGTGCTACTGTGACAGCTCCTGCGGGAACGTATAGTGTGACAGCTACATTGGGAGCTTGTAGTTCAGTAGTTTCTGATGACGTTGTGATCAATACACAACCAACAACCCCAGTAAAACCAACAGCAGGAACTGTAACTCAGCCTACTTGCTCAGTTGCTACAGGAAGTTTTGCTATTTCAAATTATAATGCAGCTTATACATATGCAGTAAATCCATCGACAGGAGTTACTATTTCAGGTGCTACTGTAACAGCTCCTGCGGGAACGTATAGTGTGACAGCTACATTAGGATCTTGTATTTCAGTAGTTTCTGATGATGTTGTGATCAATACACAACCAACAACCCCAGTAAAACCAACAGCAGGAACCGTAACACAACCTACTTGCTCAGTTGCTACAGGAAGTTTTGCTATTTCAAATTATAATGCAGCTTATACATACGCAGTAAATCCATCAACAGGAGTTACTATTTCAGGTGCTACTGTGACAGCTCCTGCGGGAACTTATAGTGTGACTGCTACATTAGGATCTTGTATTTCAGTAGTTTCTGATGATGTTGTGATCAATGCACAACCAACAACCCCAGTAAAACCAACAGCAGGAACTGTAACTCAGCCTACTTGCTCAGTTGCTACAGGAAGTTTTGCTATTTCAAATTATAATGCAGCTTATACATACGCAGTAAATCCATCGACAGGAGTTACTATTTCAGGTGCTACTGTGACAGCTCCTGCAGGAACGTATAGTGTGACTGCTACATTAGGATCTTGTATTTCAGTAGTTTCTGATGATGTTGTGATCAATACACAACCAACAACCCCAGTAAAACCAACAGCAGGAACTGTAACGCAACCTACTTGCTCAGTTGCTACAGGAAGTTTTGCTATTTCAAATTATAATGCAGCTTACACATACGCAGTAAATCCATCAACAGGAGTTACTATTTCAGGCGCTACTGTGACCGCTCCTGCGGGAACGTATAGTGTGACTGCTACATTAGGATCTTGTATTTCAGTAGTTTCTGATGACGTTGTGATCAATACACAACCAACAACCCCAGTAAAACCAACGGCAGGAACTGTAACGCAACCTACTTGCTCAGTTGCTACAGGAAGTTTTGCTATTTCAAATTATAATGCAGCTTACACATACGCAGTAAATCCATCGACAGGAGTTACTATTTCAGGTGCTACTGTGACCGCTCCTGCAGGAACGTATAGTGTGACTGCTACATTAGGATCTTGTATTTCAGTAGTTTCTGATGACGTTGTGATCAATACACAACCAACAACCCCAGTAAAACCAACAGCAGGAACCGTAACGCAGCCTACTTGCTCAGTTGCTACAGGAAGTTTTGCTATTTCAAATTATAATGCAGCTTACACATACGCAGTAAATCCATCAACAGGAGTTACTATTTCAGGTGCTACTGTGACAGCTCCTGCGGGAACTTATAGTGTGACAGCTACATTAGGAGCTTGTAGTTCAGTAGTTTCTGATGATGTTGTGATTGCTAGTGAATGCGCTGATATCTCAGTAAGCAAAAAAGCCACTTATGTAGATGTAAACGGTGATGGCATTGCCAATGTAGGGGATAGAATTGACTATACTTTTGTAGTTAAAAATACAGGAAATGTAACTTTAGCTCCGGTAACAATCAGCGATGCCAATGCAGTAGTAAGTGGAAGCTTAGCAAGTTTAGCTCCAGGAGCAACTGACTCGGCTAGTTTTACAGCAGTTCATACCATTACTTTGGCTGATGTGAATAGCGGTCAGGTAGATAACGTAGCCACTGTAACAGGAACCCCTCCAACAGGGACGCCAGTTACAGCTAAATCAACCGATCCAAGTCCAATTTGTGCGACTTGTGCGCCAAAAGATCCTACTTGTACAACATGTACAACAGTTCCTTTAACTGCTTCACCAAAAGTTGAAGTAAGTAAAAAAGCAACTTATGTAGATGTAAACGGTGATGGCATTGCCAACGTAGGGGATAGAATTGATTATACTTTTGTAGTTAAAAATACAGGAAACGTGAGCTTGGCTCCGGTAACCATTACAGATGCCAATGCAGTGGTAAGTGGAAGTTTGGCAAGTTTAGCTCCGGGAGCTACAGACTCGGCTAGTTTTACAGCTGTTCACACGATTACTTTGGCTGATGTGAATAACGGTCAGGTAGACAACGTAGCTACAGTAACAGGAACCCCTCCAACAGGAGCGCCAGTTACAGCTAAATCAACCGATCCAAGTCCTATTTGTGCGACTTGTGCGCCAAAAGATCCTACTTGTACGACTTGTACAACAGTTCCTTTAACTGCTTCACCAAAGGTTGAAGTAAGCAAAAAAGCAACTTATGTAGATGTAAACGGTGATGGTATTGCCAATGTAGGCGATAGAATTGATTATACTTTTGTAGTTAAAAATACAGGAAATGTAACTTTAGCTCCGGTAACAATCAGCGATGCTAATGCGATTGTGAGCGGTACACTAACAAGTTTAGCTCCGGGAGCTACAGACTCAGCTAGTTTTACAGCAGTTCACACGATTACTTTGGCTGATGTGAATAACGGTCAGGTTGACAACGTAGCTACAGTAACAGGAACCCCTCCAACAGGAGCGCCAGTTACAGCTAAATCAACCGATCCAAGTCCAATTTGTGCGACTTGTACGCCGAAAGATCCTACTTGTACAACATGTACAACAGTTCCTTTAACGTCTTCACCAAAGGTTGAAGTAAGTAAAAAAGCAACTTATGTGGATGTAAATGGTGATGGTATTGCCAATGTAGGCGATAGAATTGATTA
>NZ_JAALLN010000033.1 GCF_011751075.1 Flavobacterium poyangense | reverse complement strand
GGGTCAGATGGGGGTTGGCGCCCTTCTCGACGCGCTCGGCAACCTTCTCGGAAGCGCTGCTCCTGGCGACGCAGTGGAACTGGACTGCCCTGGACTTGGTCTCCGCGGACCTGCAGCTGGACGAGCAGGTAGGCAGAGGTCTCAGAGAGAAGCAGATCTGGTTGTTCTTCATGACCACCTTGGTGCGGTGGGTCATGCAACGTCTGCTCTCGCGGCTGTCATCGTCGTCGCTGTCGCTGTCGCGACCCGACTGGCTGGCACGTCCAGCTTCGGTGTCACTGATCACGTTTCCGGGCCTGGTGCTCTCAAAGGTGCACTGCGAGTTCTTGGCCTTCTCGGACAGTTGGACAGCTGGTCCCTGGCACTGGCTCTCGCTGGTCAAAGCGAAAGTGGCGGAGAACTCATCGGACTTCTGGAGCATGCAACCACGGGGGGTCTGCTGGTCGTTCTCAGGCTCGAGGTCGTTGTTACCACAGAGACCACGGACGGAGTTGCGGTACCTGTCACCGGCCTTAATTTGGGCACGGGAACCGTCGTAGACGATCTTGACATTGTACTTGTCCGAGACGACCTTGATGGACTTGTCGGAGAGTTCTAAGATTTCGAAGGCGATCTGGTTGTCCTGTTTCTCCTGGTAGCTCTTCTGCTTGGAGACGCGGATGGACTCGCCGTTGACCTTAGCGCGGGGCTCATGGGGTCCGGAGGTGGTAAGCTCGATCTCCTTGTCTCCAAGGGTGATCTTGAGTTCCTTCTGTCCGTTCTCGTTGTCTCTGGTCAGGACGGTGACGTGCATATTGTTGGGTATGGACAGCTGCTGGCTAGGCCTGTCGGGGTCGTTCTTGGGGAACGAGGTCATGGCGACGTGCCAGCACTTGCCGAGGTTGAGGTTTAAACGGTGGTTGTCGAAAGTCTTGGCCATAGTTTTGTCCAAGCTGCAGGTACTGGAAATCTGGAAGATGTTGCTCTCGCTGGTCTGCATGTCGTTTTGGCTTCTCTGGCTGCCGAGATTCTGCTGGCTGTTGTCGACCATGGTGTCGATGTTCAAGATCTCAATCTTGCCTTCGGGGGTCTTGAGGGTGATGTCCATTTTGTCGTCGCGGGGCGACATCTGGAAACCAATCTTGATCTTGTTGCTGTCGTGCTTGTCTTCGCGGTTCTTCTGAACCTTGGCGTAATCCTGAGATACCATCTCGGCGTTGTCGACGAGTCCCATACCCCATTGCTTAAGGGGTGATCTGTTCTCGAAGGTGATGGTGATCTCACCGGAGTCAACGGATGAAGCGCGTTTGTTGGCCTGCTGGCAAGCTAGAGTCATCTTGTTGCCGCTCTTGTTGTGCTCCCTGTTACATTCTTCAGCCTCGCGGGACTGGCGGATCTGGTTCTTGCGCTCCTCGCTCTGCTTGGCTTCTCCTTGGATTCTGATGATGTCCTTGAAGTCGTCGGAGCTATCGCCGCTGCCCTTGCCGTAGTGGAGCTCGGCGTCGAATTCACGGCGGGTGTTGGCCTTGAGAGTCTCCTCGAAGTCGAGGGTGTCGACGTCGGGATTCTTGGCTTCGTATCCAGCTGAGAAGTGGTAGTTCTGTCCGTCCTGATCCTTAGCGGAGGCGAAGACGAGAGCACGAGATTTCTGGTCGACATTGCTGAAACTTACAGCGGCGGTGAGGGCCACGGAGGCCTGGATGCCAGCGTTCAGTTTCAAGCTGACGTCAACGGACTTGGCCTTGGCGGAATTGATGTTCTTGGCGACTTCACTGAGAAGCTTCTCCTTGCGTTCGCCCTGGCTCAAGCTCTGGCTTAGATGTGGGGCCTTGGCATTGGGAGACCAGTTTTCGGAGCTTTCGGATTCCTTGTTCTCGGTGATCAGAGAGTCGTAGCTGGCCTTGACCTCGACGTTCATGTCGCTGCTTGGGGTCAGCTTGATGGAGTACTTCTCGTACGAGGCCTTCTCGCTGGAGATGGGGTAGTAGAGGGATGCGACGGAGGAGGCAAGGTCGGTTGCGGCAACAATGGCGTTCCTCTCTTTGTTATTACGGCTGTCGTCATTCTGATTGTCGTTCTGGCTCACCCATGTGAATTGCACTCTCTGCTTGCCGCTCTGGTCGTTCAGTTCGAAGCTCAAGGGAGAAGCGCGTTCCTTGTTAACGGTGTGGGTGTTCTGGTCAGTAGATACGGGCTGAAGACTCAGGATGTCGTGTTTGGCGGTGAAAGGCTGGGACTTGAATTGAAGGACCTTGTATTCCTTCTCGTCCTCGTGGGGCTGAAGCTTAAAACGGGCTTCGTTCTTGCTCTTGTCAAATGCAACTTCAGACTGCAATGGCACGTAAAGTTGGATGTTCTTGTCCAATCCGGCGATGTATTCCTGGTGCTCGAAGGGAATGACGAAGCCGAGCCTCTTCTGGACCTTCAAACCGTAGACCAAGCGGGCTTTTCCGGAGACGGTGGCGGAGTTGGGGATCTCGTTGTTGGACAGCTCAGAGTCGGTCCTCAGTTTAGACTGGGCGTTCACACTCACCATGGTCGGGACCTTGAGGGTGAAGGTGAATGGGTAACCAGTTTCCATGGGGAAGCTTATGGTCACTTCGTATCCGCTCAATCTGGTTTCCTCGAAGTCTAGTCCCTTCTTCATTGACTCAGCCATTTCTCTTAGCTACTCTGGGATCTGCTCGAGAGTGTGGTTGTCGAAGGAGATGAAGTGGTCACCATTTCTGTGGGTTAAGAAGAAGTGACCCTCGATCTGCTCAGGCTCCTGTCCGTGGATGCCCAACATTTTGGAGATGTTCTCGGGCGAGAATTTCTGTTGCTGTGCCTTGCGGCTGCTCTGGCTTTCTTTCTGGAAGTTCTTGAACTTCTGTTCCACGAATTTCCAGGTGTCCTGGATGCTGTTTACCATTCCTCCAATCTGAATCTTGGGTACTTTCATTCCTCTGAAGACGGGGCTGAGGACGAGGAGTCCACCCTTGGGGATGATGCTGTCTTCACTACCCATGTAAGTGGCGACAAGTTGGAATCCGGAGTTGGTCTCCGAATTTTTGAAGGTCTTCATCACGACGCGCGAGTACTGAGGTCCGTATTTCTCGGAGGTCAAAAGGGGCAAGGCAGCCTTAGCGGCGTTGGAAATCTCACGGAAGTCCTCGTCCTGCAGCTGTGCAAGGGACTCGATGACGGACTTGACGGCTGCGTTGACGTGCTTGTTGACGTCATAGTTAGTGAAGTCAGCAATTCTCTGGAGCATGCTCGCTGGGGGGTTGGTCTTTATCAATGTGAAAAGAGCAGCACAACGGATTTCGTAGTGGTCAGCGCTGTTGGAGTAGATCTTGTAAAGGACAGGGCGAGCGAGTTTCGGGTGGCTGGTGGCAAGCTTGTACATTGCCATGACCATCTCGAGACGCTGGAACTGAGACACTGGTTTCTTTCCTTCGAGGTATGGCTCGAAAATGGACAGCATACGTGGGTGTGCAGTCCTTCCGATAGCAGCGACGTAGACTTGGATTTTCCGGCTGTCACCCATGTCGATGGCGGTCTTCAGCTCATCGGCCATGTATGAGAGGTACTTGTCGAGAAGGTTTTTGCTGTCTTTTGAGATGAGTCTTCCAAAAGCGTGGACCGGGTAACGGTTGTGTGCGCTCCTCTGGTTGACCATAGCGTGACGAATGAGGTCAGCGAAGGCCAGGATGGAGGCATCGCGGAGGGGACGCTGTTTCTTGGTCTCTTGCATGGAAACCATCTCGAAGAAGGCGTCCATGTACTCGGTGGTGGGAGTGCGTGCAGACTTGGCGGTAGCGTCGACGACGAAAGCGGCTTCCGTTCCCTGGATCTGTTTGTTCTGGATCCATTGCTTGATGTTGACCAGAGCAGGGCCAGTTCCAGCCTGAGCGACTGCGTCGCGGAAAGCGACCCAAGCGTTCCTGCGGGAGTTTTCGGCCCTGTTGCGCTGATGAAGCTGGTTCGAGGACTGGCGCTGTTGGAACAGGTCGCGTTGAACCTCAGCTATCTGCTCGGCGTTCATCGTGCGGATCAGTCTCGAAAGGATGGTGACTTTCTCGAGAGTCTGGGTCTCGGGCATGAGGTCGGGTTTCTCCATCTCGTTGCCGATTTCCTGGGCGATGCTCTTGGCGGACTTGACAGCGTCGATCTTTTCGTTCTTCTGGATCATGTTGCCGTGGTTGCCGATGAAGAATGGCAGCATGGGGCTCTGGGGTGCCTCGGTAAGTTTCGGTTTCTTCTGGAGGTAGCTATCATCGTTGTTATCGGCGATGCTGTCGATAGACTCGGACGAAGATTCGGCGGAGTGCTTCTGCTCGCTGGATTTGTGGTCGTGCTTCCTTTGGAAGTTCAGCTTGTTCGGGCGACGAGTGGAGAGGCTCTCGGTTGGGCTGTTGTAGTTGTAGACTAAGTTTCCGGTGGACTGAGGGTTCGATGGTGGAGGAACTTGCTCGGAGATGTCCTTCACTTCGTGCAAAGTGAGGTTCATTCTGCTAGCGACTATTCCCTGCTGGTTTTCCTGCTGGTCAGGGTTGAGGACGACCTTGTTCGTGGTGACGGACGACTGGATGGTGTATCGCTTGAGGTTTCCAGAGACGATGACACGGCTCACGGAAGATCTGGATAGGTATTTCGAGTTGCCGTTGCCGCTGGGCTCCCACTTGTTGCGTCCGTTAAGACCAAAATGGTAGCTGACGCGTTGGTCGCAGTTACTGTAGTTCTTGGTCTTGACGAGGGAGATGATGTCACCGTCTTCGCGAAGCTCAGGGATGGGCACGAGCTCGGGGTTAGTCTGGACCACACGGTCGGGAAGTGCCGAGACGTCGTAGAGAACCTCGCACATACCACCGACGGAATCTTCCATGACCTTGAAGAGGGCATAGGGCTGTTTGCCTTCGGGGAACTGGTTGTGTTTGGAACGTATGGCATTCTCGCCCTGAGTGTCGACCTGCAGTTGACTGACGATACTCTTGAGTACGTTGACTTCCCAAGTTGGCACGTCCTTGTCGACGATCAGATCACGTACGACTCCGTTCTTGGACTTGATCTCGAAGGGCTTACCGCTGAGAGGGAAAGTCTGCATGTTCATCTGATTCTGCGGAATTTCCGAGTCCCAGCCGTTCTCGAGACGAGTGTGGATCTGCGTGTAACGGGGCATCGAAATCTTGGCACGGAGAAGGTCGTCGCCGTTCGGTTGAACGGTAAGACGAGCCTCCATCACGATACCGGTGTATTGTTTCGACTGCGGGTTGAATGCAGCCAAGGTACGACTTCTGATCTTGTAAGTGTACTCTTTTCCATCTTTCCAACCATTCTGGGGGCTGGCGAATGCCGCTCCAGCGAGGAGCAGCAAAATGGCAGGCGACCACAACATCTTGTTCCTCGTCGTAGTCCGGCG
>NZ_JAALLN010000032.1 GCF_011751075.1 Flavobacterium poyangense | reverse complement strand
AGATACATCGGATTAAAAGATGAAAACACCCATTTCTTAGACCTGCCATTTTACGAAACAGGACAAGTTAAGAAAAATCCGTTAGGTCCCGAAGACATTGCGATCGTAAAAGATATCATTGCTAAAATAAAACCACACCAGGTTTTTGCAGCAGGAGATCTGGCAGATCCACACGGAACACATGAGGTATGTCTGAATGCTATTTTCGCAGCAATGGCCGCTTTGAAATCACAGCCTTATATGGATGATTGCTGGTTGTGGCTGTACAGAGGCGCATGGCACGAATGGGATATTCACGAAATAGATATGGCTGTGCCGTTAAGTCCATCAGAAGTATTGTTAAAACGTCATGCTATTCTATACCATCAGTCTCAAAAGGACAGAGTGATGTTCCAAGGAAATGACTCGAGAGAGTTCTGGGTTAGAGCAGAGGACCGAAATAAAAACACAGCCATTTTATACGATGAATTAGGTTTGGCTGAATATGAGGCAATCGAAGCCTTCAAACGTTTTGATTATTAGCGTTGTTTTTTTACGATTCGGGTTAGAGCGAATCAAATGACAGGATTCAGAGTGATTTTAGTGCGATTAGTGAGGTTCGATTGAAATCACTTCGGGTTTTGTTTCTTATTATCTATTTATTAATGGGATCTCCGGATAACATCTTTACAAAAAACATTAAAATGAAATATTTACTAGTCCTACTATTAGCGGGTTTGACCTCTAGTGCTCAAGTTCAAAAAGAGCAACTAAATCTTATGCCCTGGCCTCAGAGTATCGTATTAAACGATGGAAATTTTACTTTAACTAAAAATTTTAAAGTAAACATTACCGGAAATCCAAATCCCAGAATTTTTGGGGGTGTAACCCGGTTTCTCCGACGCTTAGATGGTAGAACAGGTATCTTTTTCGAACAAGGTTTTATTACAAAACTAAATGAGGTTCCTACTGCAGAATTACAAATAAATTGTACCAAGAGTGGTAAAATTGGTTTGTATGAGGATGAAAGTTATCATTTAGACATTAAAAAAGATAAAATTACAATTAATGCAACCAGCGATTTAGGAGCTTTACATGGCCTTGAAACGTTATTGCAAATCATGCAGAATAACAACACTTCGTTCTATTTTCCAAATTCTCAAATTTCAGATTTTCCAAGATTTACCTGGAGAGGTCTGATGATGGATGTTGCAAGACATTTCCAGCCAGTAGATGTTGTGAAAAGAAATCTTGATGCTTTGGCGGCTATGAAAATGAATGTTTTTCACTGGCACTTAGTAGACGATCAGGGGTGGAGAATTGAAGTAAAAAAGCATCCGAAGTTAATAGAATTAGCTTCAGATGGAATGTACTATACACAAGAGGAAATAAAAAATATCGTAAAATATGCTGATGAGCGCGGTATTTTAATAGTTCCGGAAATCGATGTTCCGGGCCACGGATCAGCGATCTTGACTGCTTACCCCGAAATTGGCAGTAAAGTGATTACGCTGACTGGCGGAACTTCAGAGAAAAATATTCAGGGAACCGCTATTGCGACCTATGGAATTGAAAGAAATGCGGGTATTTTTTCACCAACATTAGATCCTACAAATCCTAAAACATACCAATTATTAAGTGAATTGTTTGATGAAGTATGTCCCTTATTTCCCGGGTCTTATTTTCATATCGGGGGAGATGAAAACGAAGGGAAAGACTGGGACTCAAATCCTAAAATTCAAGAGTTTAAAAAGAAAAATAATTTAGCAACCAATCACGAATTGCAAACGTATTTCACCATGAAATTGATACCGATGCTTAAAAAACACGGTAAACAATTAATGGGATGGGAAGAGATTTTGACTAAAAATATGTCAAAAGAAGCCATTATACATGCCTGGAGAGGTCCTAACGAAGGAGTTGTGGCAGGTCAGTCTTTGATTGATGCGGTAAAAAAAGGGTATAAATCGGTTATGTCCAATGGCTTTTATATCGATTTGATGTATCCAATAGAAAGCCATTATTTAAACGATCCGATGCCAAAAGGAGCTGATTTATCAGCCGAAGAAAAGGCAAGAGTTTTGGGTGGTGAAGCTACGATGTGGTCTGAGCTTGCTACACCAACAACTATAGATTCGAGAGTTTGGCCCAGAACGGCTGCAATTGCAGAAAGACTTTGGTCAGCAGAAAATATTACAGATGTAGCCAATATGCGCAAACGTCTTGATGTGGTTTCTTTTAGACTGGAGGAACTTGGATTGACACACATTCGAAATAAAGCAGTTATCTTAAGAAATATCGCTAACAATCAGAATGTCGAAGCGCTGAATGATTTTACAAATGTTTGTGAACCATTAAAAGGCTATAAACGTAATAAAGGTGGAACAGAATATCAAATGTATTCTCCTTTTACTCTTTTTGCAGATGCTTGTACGCCGGATGCCAAAGATGCTTTAGCTTTTGATGAGACAGTAGATCAGTATTTGACAAATAAATCACTCGATAATAAAATAAAAGTTGTTGCATTTTTAAATAAATGGATAGCAGTAAATAAGAGATTAAACGAATTGAGTGCAAATGCTCCATTAGTTCAGCCAATTTTGCCTTTAGCTAAGAAATTGAGTGATGCATCAGAACAATTAATTCTTGTTTTAGATAACAAATCCACTTTAAAAGGAGAAGAATTGAAAAATTTGATCGAACAATGTGATGCAAAAGATCATGCAGATGTTGAGTTAGCAGTTTATAAAAGTCTGAAGAAATTATCGCAAAAATCTGATTTGAATTAGTAGTTAGTAAGTTTAGTTTAAGTTACCAAAATTGTTCAGATGTCTCTGCCAGTTGTCCTCTGGTAGAGATGATTTTGGAAAACCGGAAGCTAATGTCTATTCAAATTTAAAAATAAAGAACCAAATAAGAGTAGTAACATTTAAAACCAAATAAGAGAATAAAACAAAAACATGACAAAAACAGAATTTTAGATTGATGAGTTTACCCCCAAATTTATCTTTTTTATTTATTACAATTTTTTTTAAAAAGAAGTTATACATAAATATCAATCAATACTATTCGTTAATGATTATGGTCGAAATCAGTAATAGTAATATTTATTTATAGAAGTGAATCGAATTAAAGTACAACGATTGCAATGTTTTCTATTTGCAGTTGATTGAATCCCGGTTATTGTTTGTCAAGCGCTGATTTTCAGTGCAAGACTTATCTTGATTGGAATATTTATTTTCTATTAACCAATATTTATTAATTATGAAACATTATTACAGATTGCTGTTTTTGTTGTTATTGTTTCCCTTACTTGCGTTAGCCCAACCAGCTCACGGCAAAAAAGTAGTAGGGTACTATGCACAATGGGCCATTTATGCCCGGGATTTCAATGTTCCCAAGATAGACGGGAGCAAGATAACCCATTTGAATTATTCTTTTTACGGGACAACTTTTGATCCTGCCCGTCCGGAGAATACAAAGTTAAAATGCCTGGATACGTATGCAGATTATGAGCATACCGAAGGCGGAATTCCATGGGATGCTCCTGTAAAAGGGAATTTTTATGACTTGAAAAAGTTAAAAGAAAAGTATCCGCATTTAAAAATCTTAATTTCTGTTGGAGGATGGACCAAAGGTCAGGATCTTTCTCCAATTGCCGCAAGTCCGGTGGCAAGAGCTGCTTTGGCTGCTGATATGGCAAACTTCATTACAACTTATCCTTTTATTGACGGATTTGACATTGACTGGGAGTATCCTCTTATGGGAGGAACAGACGGTACTGAAATTGTAAACGGAATTCCGGTTCCTCCACAAAAGTACCACCCGGATGACAACAAAAATCTGGTGCTTTTATTAAAAGCAATGCGTCAGGCAATGCCTAATAAACTGGTGACTATTGCAGCCGGAAACAATGTTAGAAATGTACCTAAACAATATTTAGGACCAAATAACAGAGCGCAGTACGGAATGACAGAAGATATTTCAACTTACTGTGATTACATTACCTATTTTGGATACGATTTTGGTGGAAACTGGTATGATAAAACATGCTATAATGCTCCTTTGTATGGAAGTGGAAACCCGAATGATCCATTATACGGTGCCACTCAGTCAGAATCACTGGATGAATTGACGAACATTTATTTGAATGTAGTTGGTTTTCCTGCCAGTAAATTAATCATGGGATTGCCTTTTTACGGTAAAAAATTTGACAACGTTGCCAATAACGGAACCAACCCAAATTTCCCGGGATTATTTGTTTCTGCACCAAGATACAATGTCGGAGGCTGTACAAATCCGCAAAATCCAACAGGAACCTGGGATGGCCCTGCAGCCTGTGAGAAATCCGGAAGTATCGAAATTTGTGGCCTGGTTGGAAATCCGGTTACCAATTCACATGCTTTTCTAGATCCAAATACCATGTTAGTTACACCAACGGCAGCAGCTGCCGGATGGGTGAGGTATTTTGATAATACAACTAAAGTTCCTTATTTATATAACAGTACTTTAAAACAGTTTATCAGTTATGAAGATAAACAATCAATAGATTTAAAAGTACAGTATATCAATTCCAAAAATCTGGCCGGTGGTATGATTTGGGAATTGTCTCAGGATACCAGAGGCTCTATACCTAATTCACTGTTAACTCAGGTAGATACTTCGTTTGGAATTACTATTCCCGGCAGAGTTAGTATAGGCGGTTCTGTAAAAAACGGAACAGCTTTAGTACCTAATGTTACAGTAGAAATAAAAAATGGCAGTAATGCTGTTATAGAAACGATTGTTTCTCCAACGGGTAATTTTATATTTAATAATCTGCCTTCGGGACAAAATTATACGGTAACGGCTACAAAGGCAGCTTACACTTTTACTCCGGTAACATTAAATAATGTAACGGTTAATCAGACTAATGTCGTTATTCAGGGAACACAACCTTTGTATACGGTTAGTGGAACTGTAGTAGTTGGAACTAGTACTACACCGGTTTCAGGAGTTACGGTTACAGCAACTTCAGGCACGACAGTTTTAACCGCTGTTTCTAATGCAAGTGGTGCTTATAGCATTGCCGGTTTAACAGCAGGACTTACCTTTACGGTTACAGCTGCTAAAACAGGTTTCCCTTATACTCCTGCAGTAACTACATATAATGCAATTAGCGCTAATCAGACGTTGAATTTTTCACAAGGTGCACCAATTGTATATTATACTGTTAGCGGTACTATTCTAAACGGAACTACACCGGCCGCGGGAGTTAATGTTACAGCAACTTCTTCAGGAGCACCTGTTACAGCGACTTCTAATGCAAGTGGTTTTTATAGCCTTAGTCTGCCATCCGGTGGAAATTATACTATTACGGCTGCCGCAACAGGCAAAACTTATACGCCGGCTTCAACAGTGTACACCAATTTAATAGCCGACAAAACTTTAAATTTAACAGAATTTAATGTTGGAACAAGTAAAGTTAGCGGTACAGTTAAAAACGGTACAGTTCCGGTTGCAAATGCTAAAGTAGAAATCGTATTACCATGGACAGACAACACACACGGATGGAAAAGTGTGCTTGCAACGACTGATGCACAAGGGAATTATAGTTTTCCAAATTCGGTTACAGACGGATATGCCGTTATTTCAAGTTTAAAATTGAATGCATGGCAAAATAATGATGTTAATTATTTTCCGAATAATTTGACAGGTTTTGCTGTTCCGGCAACACCACAGGTTTATAACTTTAATACAAGTGCTACAGCAAAAGTAGCTTCTTATGCTATAAACGGAAGAGTTTTAAACGGTACTACTCCGGTTTCTGGGGCTGTAATTTCAGCAGTTTCGGGAAGTAAAACGTTAACTGTAACAACAGCTGCGGATGGAACCTACACTTTTGCAAATTTAGCTGCAGGATCAGATTATAAGGTAACAGTAGCGAAAGCAAATTTGACATTCGTACCAACTTCAACAGCTTCAGCAACGATGTCAGGTAATAAAACCTTAGATTTTGCACAAAGTTTGGCAAGTACTAATTTAATTAGTGGTACTGTTAAAAATGGTACAGTTCCGGTTGCAAATGCAAAAGTAGAACTTGTTGTGCCTTGGACAGATAACACGCATAACTGGAAAAGTGTTCTGGCCACAACAGACGCGCAAGGGAACTTTAGTTTTGATAATACTGTTGTAGCTGGTTATACACAAGTTTTAAGTCTGAAATTGAATTCGTGGCAAAATGGAGAAGTAAGTTACTTCCCGAACAATCTGGCAAATTTTGCAATGCCAACGACGCCACAGGTTTATAATTTTAATACACAAACAACCGTTGTGACCAAACCGGTGGTTGCTATTACTGCGCCAACAACTCCTACAATTGCTATAAATTTAGGATCAGCGATTAATTTTGTTGCAAATGTTGGATTAAGTGCTGTTGATGCTACTACAATTTCATCTGTAGTATTTAGTTTAAACGGGCAAAGTTTGACTGCTACTAATACTTCAGGAACTTATACAGCAATTTGGACACCGGTAGCCAATCAGTTTTCGCTTAGTCATACCTTAACGGTTACGGCTACTGCATCAAACGGCACAACAGATGTAAAAACATATAATTTTACATTAAATTGTTCAGGTGCAAACTGTCCAAATGTATCGCCTGTAATTACCTGGAATTCACCATCGAATACCACTGTAGTCCAAAGTACTTTTCAAGTTGTGCCAATTTCGGTTAAAGCTGTTGACAGTGACGGATCGATTTCGGGTGTTACTATTACAATAAATGGAGGTACATTCAACATGACGGCAGGTGCAAGTAATATCTATACATATAATTTTACACCGACTGCTTATCAGGATTATCCGGTTGTAATCAAAGCAACCGATAATAAAGCTGCCGTAACTACATTAAACAATACAATTAAAATTACTAATGAGGACGAGAGATTTATTCCACTTCCGGCTAAAGTTGTTTTAGGATATGCGCATTCCTGGGAGAATACCGGTGCTCCGTTTTTATATTTTTCTCAAATGGTGGGAAGTAAGTTTAACGTAGTTGATTATGCTTTCATAGAAACCGTTAACCGTGATGGTTATACACCGGTATTAACTACAAATGATGCCAGATATTTGACCAACGGTGTTTTCAATAAACAATTGTTGAAGGATGATATAAAAGCTTTAAGAACTAGCAGAGTTCCTGTTATTGTTTCTATTGGAGGTCAGAATGGTCATGTTGTTTTAGACAATGTAGCGCAAAAAAATATTTTTGTTAATGGTCTAAAAGCAATTATCGACGAGTATCAATTTGATGGAGTTGATATTGATTTTGAAGGCGGATCGATGAATTTTAACGCAGGAGGTTTAAGAGATATTTCTTATGCGGGTATTTCTGCTTATCCAAGATTAAAAAACGTAATAGATGCCTGCAAAGAATTAAAAGCGCACTATGGCCCTAAATTTTTATTAACTGCAGCTCCGGAAACACAATACGTACAAGGAGGGTATTCTACCTATAATGATACTTTTGGTTCCTTCCTGCCAATCATTCAAAACTTGCGTAATGAATTGGATTTGTTAGCGGTACAATTGTATAATACAGGAGGAGAAAACGGATTAGACGGTCAGTATTATGGTTCAGCTAAGAGAGCAAATATGATAACTGCTCTAACAGATATGGTGATAAAAGGGTATAACATTGGTACAACCGGAATGCGTTTTGATGGCTTACCGGCCTCAAAAGTTCTTATTGCAGTACCAGCTTGTCCAAGTGCGGCAGGTAGCGGTTATTTACCGCCGGCCGAAGTAGTTAGTGCTATGCATTATTTGAGAACCGGAACGACTTTTACAGGAAGAACATACACCCTGCAGCCAGGCGGACCACATCCTACTTTAAGAGGTTTTATGACCTGGTCTGTAAACTGGGATGCCTCTTCTTGTGGTAATTCATCTGAATTATCTAAAGCGTTTGCGGCTTATTTTGCTTCACAAACGGCGGCAAAAACACTGCCTCTTGATAAAATTGAAGCAAAGAGCAGTACAGTAGCCTATTTTAGAAATGATGCTTTATCAGTTACAAACGAAACAGAAGGTATTGCACAAGTGGATGTATTTAATACTATCGGACAACCTTTAGTAAGTCATAAGAACATTCAGAATAATACAGAAGTCCTGATTCAGAACAGAAACTTCACAACTAAACAGCTGTTTATTGTGATAGTAACAGACAAAGCAGGAAATAAAAAATCATTCAAAGTAATGAACTTTTTAAACTAAGGTTTAGGAACGAAGAATGGAAAATTTAGAAATAAAAAAATTAGGACGGTTAAAATTGAGTTTGGTTATTTATTTTTTAATCTGGTTTTTATATTTCGAATAAATGCTGCGAATTGAGGTGATTTGTTATTTGGTTTTCACCTGAAGGAGCGCATTATGAACCCGACAATTTTATTGTCGGGTTTTTTTGTATAAAAAATGTGATTATTAGAGTAATTAAAGCCAAAATGGAAATTATTCCTCAAGCTTGAAAAGTATTACAATCTCTAATGTTTTGTTAAAATTTAACATAGAAAGAGGTCTGTCTGACTTGTTTATGTGCGTATTTACTGGTATTTGAGAGGGAGGGCGCTTTTAGTATATGTTTTGTTAATGTGTTAATAATTGCTATTAATTGTAGTTAATTTGCGTAAAAATTTAATATATGTTAATTTTTATTGTGTTTGATTGACGTATTATTGATTGTTTTGTGTCGTTTGTATAACATTTGTTGCTGTTTGTATAATATATTTTTTTTAACAATACTTTAAGAATAGTTTTACCTTAATAACTAACAAAATAAATAAACATGAAAAAAATTTTCTTAATCTTTATGATGGCTTTTACGGCGCAGGTTTCGCTTGCTCAGGTAAAAAGTATCAAAGGAGTGATTACAGATTCTAGTGGGATGCCGTTACCAGGGGCATCTATTGCTGTGCAGGGAAGTCAAAAAGGTACTTCAACCGATTTTGACGGATTGTACGCAATTGAGGTACAGAAAGGACAAACATTGGTTTTTTCTTATGTTGGTCTGGAAACACAAAGTATTGTTGTAGGGGATGCTACTACAATTAATATAAAAATGTTGCAGTCTGCATCAAATTCTTTAAATGAAGTTGTTGTTACTTCATTAGGTCTTAAGAAATCTAAAAAATCTTTGACTTATGCCGCACAAGAGGTTAAAGGAGACGAGGTGACTCGTGTTAAAGATGCCAACTTAATGAATAGCTTATCCGGTAAAGTTGCTGGTTTGATAGTAGGTAAAAGTTCTGCAGGAGCCGGTGGAGCAGTTAAAGTTACTATTCGTGGTAATTCATCTGCTACAAGCAATCAACCATTGTATGTTATTGATGGAATCCCGATGTTAAATTCTAATTCGGCTCAGGCCAATCAGGTTTTTGGAGATACAGCCGGAGGAAACAGAGATGGTGGAGATGCAGTTTCAATGCTTAACCCGGATGATATTGATTCTATGACAGTTCTAAAAGGTGCATCTGCAGCTGCTTTGTATGGTTCTCAAGGGGCGAATGGAGTTATTGTAATAACCACCAAAAAAGGTAAAGAAGGAAATGTAACGGCAAATTATAATACAAGTGTATTTGTAGATAATGTAGTTTCATTACCGGAATTTCAAACTAATTATGGCGCAGCTCCATCATCTGATTTGTCTTGGGGACCTCAGAAAAAATCTCCTGATCATGTTAAAGGTTTTTATGATTCTGGCCTAACTATGATTAACTCTATTGGTGTAAACGGTGGGACAGATAAAATGTCAACCAGTCTTACTTATGCCAATACCAGAGTCGATGGTGTAATTCCGACAAATGAATTTAAGAAAAACAATATTGCACTTCGTCAGAGTATTAAAATGTTCGGTGATAAAGTTACTATTGATGGCGCATTGTCTTATGCCGAGCAAAAAATTGAAAATAAGCCTACAAATGGATTGTATTTTAACCCTTTGACTGGAGTATATTTATTTCCAAGAGGTAATGATTTTAATGATTACCAAAATAATTTTGAGTATTTTGAACCTTCAAGAAACTTAATGCTTCAAAGATGGCCATCTGCTACATCTGATATTATTCAGAACCCGGGTTGGATCTTAAACAGAAATGCTTCTATCGATACAAATACTTCATTAATAAGTTCAGTAGCGTTAAACTATAAAGCTAATAGCTGGTTAAGTTTTAAAGCCAGAGGAGGTTATAATAAATTTAATAATACATTCGATAAAAGAATGTATGCGGGTACAAATGAAACATTGGCTCCGTCTACCGGTAGATATATTTATTCAGATAGTGAAAGCTCTCAGTTGTATGGTGATTTAATTGCGACTATTAATACAAAATTCAATGATGACTTTACATTTGGAGCTGTTCTGGGTACAAGTATTACTAAATCAACAATTAATAAAGCTTTTACAAGTGATTCAGGACAAAAAGGAGGATTAGTTAATGCGAACTGGTTTAATACCGGAAACTTTGTTTCTTCCGAGAGAAATTCACAAAATGTTGGTGGTAAAAGAGAAGTACAATCAGTTTTTGCAAGTGCAACTTTTGGTTATAAAGAAATGTTGTTTCTTGATGTTACAGGAAGAAACGATTGGTCGTCTACTTTAGTTAATACAAAAAACTTAGGATTCTTTTATCCTTCTGTAGGTTTGTCGGCTATTGTTAATCAGATGGTAACATTACCGGAGGCAATTAGTTATGTAAAAGTACGAGCTTCTTACGCTCAGGTGGGTAATGATATTGCTGCTTTCTTAACATCACCGGTAAATACTTTTCAGGGTAATACCGTTACATTTCCAATATCAGGTCCAAAACCTGGTACCTCTTTGAAACCGGAAAAACAAAATTCATTTGAATTTGGTACAGAGTTGAGATTTGTTAAGAATAGAATTGGCCTTGATTTTACTTATTATAGAAACGAAACCAAAAATCAATTAATTACAGCTCCGGCTCCAATTCCAAATACTACAGGATATACAAATTATGCATTTAACGCAGGTAGTATAGAAAACAAAGGTTTCGAGATTAGTTTAACAGGTAAAGCTATTGCTGCAGATAATTTCTCTTGGGATATTGGTGTGAATTATGCTTCAAATAAAAATACGGTTCTTAGTTTAGGTGCAGGTGCTAATGGAAATATCAATACCGTTATTTTAACTAATGGAGATCCGAATAGTTACAGGTATGTTTTACAAGTAGGAAAACCTTTTGGTGAAATTCAAGGAAAAAATATTGTAAGAAATGCAAACGGTCAAATTGTACTGGATGATAAAGGGAATATCCAAAAAACAGATTTTGTAAATTTAGGAAGTTCAAATCCGGATTTTATGCTAGGTTTTTCTAACTCATTCAGATACAAAAAAGCAGTCTTAAATATACTTATTGACGGTAGATTTGGTGGGCATGTTATGAGTATGACTGAGGCTATGATGGATTACTATGGAGTGTCTAAAGCAACCGGTGATGCAAGAGATGCAGGTGGAGTTAAGATAAATGCTGTTGATATTAATGGAAATGCAGTGACAACAATGGATACCAGAAAATATTATGAAGTGGTTGGTAACAGAGCAGGTACTACTGGTGAATATATGTACAAAGCTACAAATATTAGATTAGGAGAACTTTCGCTAGGATATACTTTTGATTTCAGTAAAGAATCAATTTTCAAAACCGTGAATGCTTCTATTGTTGGTAAAAATTTATTTTTCTTCTATAAAGATGCTCCGTTTGATCCAAATGTGACATTAAGTAGTGGTGAAGGCTTACAAGGAGTTGATATTTTTGGAGCACCATCAACAAGAAGTATAGGTGTTAATTTAAATTTAACTTTCTAATTAGTGTAATAAAAGGACAAAACCTTTTTGGTTGTTGTAAGATGTTTTGTTTGTTACTGGAATAGGAAATAGTCAACAAACAATAAAACCCTGATGGGGAGGCTTATAAGTCAATAAAAATGATTTTAATTAACAATAAAAATTCACAGATGAAAAATAAATTATTAATATTTGGTTCAGTTTTAGCTCTTTTTTTAGGCAGCTGTACAAGTAATTTTGAGGATGTAAATACCAATGAGGCCGGTTTTAGTAACGAGCAATTAGAGCAAGACTTTAATCGTGTGAAGGCGCCAATTAGGGCAATGGAAAGAGGGATGTATATCTTGGTTGCCGATGATTGGCAAGGAGATATCCAGTTCAATTTAAATGCAGATATTTTTTCCGGGTATATGGGAACACCAACTGCTTTTGAAGGAAACAGAAACAATTCGACTTATGTTCTTTTAGACGGTTGGAATGGTGCAGAATGGGTTCAGAAATATCAAAGAGAGATGGTTAATGCCTATAATCTGGAGAGATTAACAAAAGACAAATACCCTCAGTTTTATGCCTGGTCTTTGATTTTAAAAGTATATGCTATGCATAAAACGACGGATTATTACGGACCAATTGTGTATACCGGTTTTGGAAATGCTGACGGATCGACTCCATATGATTCTCAACAAGTGGTTTACAATAAGTTCTTTGCAGAATTAAAGACTGCGATTGATATTTTGACTCCAATTGCAGCGGATAATACGGCTACCTTTTTTCCTGATAAGAAAGATGCAACAGACGGAACTACAGGTGTTGGAAATGTACGAAAATGGGTAAAATTTGCTAATTCTTTAAGGCTACGTTTAGCAATGCGTATTTCTAATGTAGATCCGGTAAAAGCAAGAGCGGAAGCAGAAGCTGCTTTGACCGGTATAGGAGTTATTAGTTCTAACGAAGATAATATGGCCTATAAGGCAGAACACCCTGTGTTGACCTATACTGGACCGTGGACAGATATTAATGCAGGAGCTCCAATTGTGTCAATTATGGATGGTTATAATGATCCGAGAAGAGCTGCGTTTTTTCATAAAACCAAAACAGGAACTTATCAGGGGATTAGATTGGGAAGTATTGTGAACTCTGATTATGAGACTGCAAAACAAGATCAGTTTTCTAAAATTGGTGCAATTGTAGAGAACAATCTGATACCATGGTTTAATGCTTCTGAATCTCACTTTCTGAAAGCAGAAGGAGCGTTAAAAGGTTGGAACATGGGCGGAAGTGCTCAATCATTTTATGAATCAGGAATTGCAACTTCTTTTGCCCAGTTAGGTGCTGGAAGTGCAACGGCTTATTCAAATGATGATACTTCTATCGCAGCAGATTTTACAGATCCGTTAAATGCAGCAAATAATATTGCAGCACAAAATCTGGTAACAATAAAATGGTCTGACGCTGTGTCTAACGAAGTAAAATTGCAAAAAATCATTACTCAAAAATGGATTGCAGGGTTCCCTGATGGTCAGGAAGCTTGGGCTGAGACCAGAAGAACAGGGTATCCGAAACTATTTTTACCTACAAATAATTTTTCAGGAGGAAAAATTCCGGATGGTACTTTTGTAAGAAGATTGAATTTCTTTGTAAACGAAAAAACGTCTAATCCAAATGGATATGCACAAGGTGTTCAGCTGTTAGGAGGCCCGGACACTGGAGCCACAAGACTTTGGTGGGATACCGGAGTGAATAAATTCTAGTAAAAGGTAAAAAATAAGATAATTTAAGTTTGGTTATTAAATGGTATAAGTGGCGTAAGTTGCTTATACCATTTTAAAAACCAAGAGGGTAAATAGTATAAAAAAAGAAAAGAAATGAAAAGTGCTTTAGAAACAATACCTGATATCAGCTATAAAAGCGCAGGGAAATTTGAAGAGAC
>NZ_JAALLN010000031.1 GCF_011751075.1 Flavobacterium poyangense | reverse complement strand
GCATTACTTTTTTTAGAACTTTCCTTTCTGTTGACATAATTAATTGGATTGTAGTCAACCTTTTTCAGGACAAGACAAAAAAAACAAACCCGACAGGTTTCTAAAACCTGTCGGGTTTAATTTTTTTTTATCGCTTCTATTAGAAGTTAAATCCAAGTCTTGCGTAGTAATAAGCGCCGCTGAATCCCATCTGAACGGCATCCCAATAACCACCTGCTTCAGTGTTACCTAACTCGTCTTGTTTGGTAGGATAAACATTAAATAAGTTATTGCTTCCAACACTTAATTTTAAATTGTTTGTCAGTTTATAACCAACTGTTAGGTCTGTAATTAACCTCGGGTTGTAAACATCATCTTCATCACCATAGTCAACTAAAACGACTTTGCTGAATCTTGTGAAAGCCAAACCAGCATCAAGTTTATTTTTAGAATAGTTTAAATTTAAACCAAATTTGCTATCTGGAGCTGAGGATAATAAAAATGCTTTTTCGCGTTTTCCAAAGAAAGTAGCTTCTTCTAAAGAGCCATTTTTTACATTATCAATTTTCATATCATTGATGTTTCCAACCAAAGTCACTCCAAATTGTGATGCCCCGAATTTTTTCTTCCAGGCAAGTACCAGATCCAAACCATGTGTACTGGTATCAACGCCATTAACAAAAAACTGAGCTTTGTCAACACCTAGATTTAAAGGCTTAGCATCAAAATATCCGGTAAGAACGATACGATCTTTTACCTGGATGTAATAACCGTCAACCGTTGCCGTAAAGTCACCAAATGAAGCGGTGAATCCAAGAGAGGCGTTTACAGCTTTCTCTTCATTTAACTTCTGAATTCCAAAAGCTTTTGTAACAGGGCTGTTATTTGGAGCAAGTAAAACTTCGGTAGCGCCGCCTGCATTGAAATTTGTGAAACGCAAGTTATAGTAAATTTGGGCTAAAGACGGAGCACGGAACCCTGTACTTACAGATCCTCTAAAATTAATATGCTCCCCCGCTTTTACTCTGGCGGCTAGTTTTCCGTTCAAAGTACTTCCAAAATCACTGTAGTTTTCAAAACGAACAGCTCCGCTTAATAAAAAGGCTTCTGTAATATCTAGCTCTGCATCGGTGTACAGTGATAAGTTGGTACGACTTTTATCAACGGTATTTGCGGGGCTGTAACCCGGGAAACCTTGTGAGCCTCCAGGTCTGGAGATTGTTGGAGAAGAAGTAGGGTCTGTAGGGTCGTAATCAGGATTCGGAATTGTTGGTGCTTGCTGGGTTGTAGGATTTGTGATCGGTCTTCCGTTGGTATCATAAGTCGCATAAGAACCTTCTTCACCGGAAAAGATCGTGAATTTTTCAGTTCTGAATTCTGCTCCAAAGGCAAGGTTTAAACCATTCAATACAGAATCATAATTTTTAGAGAGATCAAAATTGGTAGTATTTTGAGTCAGAGTATGTCCACCGGCATCAAATTCTGTTGGAGATTTTTCTAGTAATGAAGCGTTTATCGTTCCTTTTATATAGTAATGAAACGAGTTTTTACCAAAAGTATTACTCATGTCAATATTCCATCCGCTTTCTGTTTTGGTTTTAAATCCAGCTGCGAGAGAATTGTCAACAATATTAGAAGTAATTCTAGGGGTGTAACCGCCGGGATATACAGATTCAACAACTCTTTCTCCGTCATTTCTGGTGAAAGCATAAGCATCAGTATCTCTGTAATTTCGGCCTCCAAAAGCATAAAAGTGCGTTTTTTCAGAAATTGGAATTTGCACATTTCCAAAAATATTAAATCCCTGTATAGCAGCATCTCCAAAACCTTTTCTGAAATCATAGGCTGGTCTGAGGGTTTTGTTTTTGTTGATGTATTCTGTTGTGAAATTGGCATATCCGCCTTTTTCGCCAATAGCAACACCGTAGTTGGCAGCTACTTTAACCGATCCACCATCAAAAGATTGGTTTTTGCCATAAGAATTCCCATTCCCGTTTTGATCCAATCTAAAATTTTTAGTATTTGGGGTACCATTCAGGAAGTCTCCTTTTGCATCGGTATTAAAAACGCCGTAGGTTACAGATCCGGTTAATTCATCAACATTGTCATTTAGTACAATATTAATAACACCGGCAATGGCATCAGAACCGTATTGTGCTGCAGCACCATCTCTTAGAATCTCAATTCTTTTGATAGATGAAGCCGGAATAGCATTCAAATCTGTTCCGGTGTTTCCACGACCACGGGTACCAAATAAATTAATAAGTGACGATTGGTGTCTTCTTTTTCCATTGATCAAAACCAGAGTCTGATCGGGTCCCAAACCTCTTAACGAAGCAGGATCTACGTGATCGGCACCGTCAGAACCGGATTGTTTATTGGCATTAAAAGAAGGAGCAACGTATTGCAGTAATTCATTAATCTCTAATTTACCGCTTTGAGTCGTTACATCTTTGACACTAATAACGTCAATCGGAACAGCCGAATTTACTACTGTTCGTTTAGTATTCCTTGATCCAACAATTACAACATCACTTAGTACTTGTCCGCCATTTTCGTCTAAAGTAACATCAGTTATGCGGTTTGCAGTTGATTTTTCTACCGTAGCATAACCAACATAACTAAAAATAAGAGTAGCACCTTCTTTGACTTTTATAAGGTAACCGCCTTCAAAATTGGTGGATACGCCATTTGTTGTTCCTTTTTCAAGAATGTTAACGCCTGGTATTGGTATACCTGATTTGTCTTTTACAACTCCCGATATTTCTTTTTGAGCAAAGAGAAAAGCTGTATTAAATAGCAATAATAATAGTGCAATCTTTTTCATAGTTACTTAAGTTTGGTTTGTGTTTTTTGTTTGGTATGTTATAAAAGTAATGTTTTTTAACAAAAAATTAATAAAAAATGTAATTATTTTCTTGGAGTGTCTTTTAAAAATATTAATCATCATTTTTACTTCACTGGCGAGCTATTAAATCTTATATTTGCAAAATTTTAAAGTCGAAAAATATCATTTTGACAGAAAAAATAAAGCAATACGTAAATCATAACCCGTTAAAAGTGACTTCCGTATAAGGATAACATAAGATGGGAGATTCTGATAAAATCAGGATTACATAAAAAAATAAATAGAGTCAACAGATGAAAGCAGGAATTGTAGGATTACCAAATGTTGGAAAATCAACATTATTTAATTGTTTATCTAATGCAAAAGCGCAAAGTGCTAACTTTCCGTTTTGTACTATCGAGCCTAATATTGGTGTTGTAAACGTTCCGGATCCGAGAATTAACAAATTAGAAGAATTAGTAAAGCCAGAACGCGTACAAATGGCAACAGTTGATATCGTAGATATCGCAGGTTTGGTAAAAGGCGCAAGTAAGGGAGAAGGTCTTGGAAATCAATTTTTAGGAAACATTAGAGAGTGTAACGCTATTATTCACGTTTTACGTTGTTTTGATAATGATAATATTGTACACGTTGACGGAAATGTAAATCCAATTCGTGACAAAGAAACAATTGATATCGAATTGCAGCTGAAAGATTTAGAAACGGTTGAAAAACGTTTAGAAAAAGTAAATCGTGCCGCTAAAACCGGAAATAAAGAAGCACAAACAGAGAAAGCGCTTTTAGACAGAATCAAAGAGTCATTATTACAAGCTAAATCGGCTCGTACTATCGTACCTCAAGGTAATGATGAAGAAGTTTTAATGGAATCTTTTCAGTTGATTACAGCTAAACCGGTTTTATACGTTTGTAACGTTGACGAAAGTTCTGCTGTAAACGGAAACAAATATGTAGATCAGGTTCGTGAGTTAGTAAAAGACGAAGATGCTGAGGTTATTATCCTTTCAGTAGGGGCAGAAGCAGATATTACGGAGCTGGAAAGTTACGAAGAGCGTCAGGTTTTCCTGGAAGATATGGGATTACAGGAGCCGGGAGCATCTGTTTTAATTCGTGCGGCTTACAAATTGTTGAAACAACAAACGTATTTTACAGCTGGTGTAAAAGAAGTTCGTGCCTGGACAATTAGCATTGGTGCTACTGCGCCACAAGCGGCAGGAGTTATCCATACTGATTTCGAAAAAGGATTCATCCGTGCAGAAGTAATTTCATACGAAGATTACGTTCAATACGGTTCAGAAGCAAAAGCAAAAGAAGCAGGAAAATTCAAAGTAGAAGGAAAAGAATATATTGTGAAAGATGGTGATGTAATGCATTTCCGTTTTAATGTGTAGTTTTTTTAGAAGCTAGAATAAAGAATATAGATTGAACCGCTAAAGAGATTTAGCGGTTTTTTTGTGTTCTAAAAGTTGTAAGTCTCACAAATCCACGCGCAGTATGTCACTCCGAGGCACGAGGAATCGCACTAGTTAATCGACAAAGATTGGTGATTCACTTCTCGGAGTTCCGTGTGTGACTTCTCCTGCGTCTAAAGGACAAAAACTGCGGTAAAGATTCCCTTAATCCATGAAATCTTAAAGAAACAATATTCTAAGGGTTTAATTAAGTTTTACAGACTAGAGTTTTTCTGTTATTAAGTTTGGCCTAGTTTTAGTAAACAGATTTTAAAATTAAGCTATCAAGTAAACCTTTAAATCAATCAACATGAAAAAAATCATTTTAATTCTAGTTTTAACATTAGTCATTGTTTCGTGTAAAAAGAAAAGAGATGAACCAGTAGGGCCAAATCTGTTTTTTGCAGAGCCACAACCCATCAATGATTCTGAATTAGATCACTTTCCAGCAAAATTCAGAGGTTTGTTTATGGATAAAGATTCTACTTTTCTTAGAATTAATGAAGATATAGCTCAATATGAATATTACTATAAATTTAAAATTCATAAAAATGGTCTAGATTCTCTGAAAGTAGATTTTAATCTTAAAGATGGAAAGTTAATAAGTAAAAGAGGAGATGTAATATTCAATATTTCATCACGAGGTGACTCTTTGTTATTGGTTGAAAAAGATATTGATACACTTTTTAGATTCTCTTATTATCAAAAAGCAAAACGAATAAATGGCAACTTAATATTGAGTACAAAAGATTCCGTTTTTTGGACTCTACAAAACCTAAGTATTGAAGAAAATAGCCTGAATCTTAAAAATATCTGTTTAGATGATGATATTAAGAAAATGGATTCCGTTACTCTAATTAAGTCAAAAATGTTGGATTCAACATCTTATTTGTTTAAGCCAACACGAAAAGAGTTTGGACGTATCTTGAAAATTAAAAACTTAGGTTATTTACAAGTATTTCAAAAAGTGAAAAGTGAAAAGTGAAAAGAATGATTTTTTTAGCTACATATATTGTTGAGAAAAATGGAAACAATCGGTTTTACTGCGCTCAAATTTAAATGAACTTACATTACTTATATGGTTTAAAAAAAAGAGCTTTCCAAGGCAATCCACCATAAACCACATGGGAATCTGATAAATTTCAACGAGAATAGCGAAATGTAATTCTTCTATTGAATCCTTAAATTTGACTGTAACTCTAAAATCGGAACTCATGAAAAGGAAGAATATATTTTCAAAATCATGGAATTTACTAAAGAATACCTTTTTAGAATTTAATGACGATAATGCAATCAAGTTAAGCGCTGCATTATCCTATTATACCTTATTTGCATTGCCTCCTTTGTTGATTATCATAATAACGATATGTGGGGTCTTTTTTGGAGAAGAAGCGGTAACCGGAGAACTTTATGGACAAATAAACCGATTGGTAGGAAATGACGCTGCTATTCAGATTCAGGAAGCTATAAAAAATGTGCAATTATCAGACAGTAATGTCTTTATTTCCATTTTTGGAGTAGTCATGCTGCTAATTGGAGCTTCGGGTGTTTTTGCAGAGATTCAGAGTTCGATTAATTTTATCTGGGGACTTAGAGCAAAACCTAATAAAGGTTTAAAGAAATTCATTCAAAACAGAATCATGTCATTTTCTATGATTGCTTCAGTGGGTTTTTTGATGTTGGTCAGTTTAATGTTAAATGCTGTTTTAGATCTTTTAAACAGCAGGTTGAAATTATATTTTCCTGAAAGTACGGTATATCTTTTTTATGTTATAAATTTAGTCCTGGTTTTGGCGAGTATAACGTTGCTTTTTGCAATTATTTTTAGAACACTGCCCGATGGAGTTATAAAATGGAAAGATGCTTTTATAGGTGCTTCTTGTACAGCAGTACTTTTTATGATCGGTAAATTTGCTATCGGTTTTTACCTGGGAAGTTCAACTATTGCCAGTGTTTATGGTGCTGCCGGATCTGTTATTATTATTTTGGTCTGGGTTTATTATTCGGCGATTATTTTATATTTTGGAGCTGAGTTTACGAAAGTATACGCAAAATCGTATGGAGGGAAGATTGTTCCAAATGAGTATTCGGTAGAAATAAAAAAAGAAATTTTTGAAATTAAAGAGTGATAATAATGCGTTTTGTTTAACCATATAAGTGATGTAAGTTCATTTGAGCAGTGCGCATAGTTTAGGGAACTTTTTTATATGAACTTACATTACTTATATGATTTAGAAATTGATGACCTTTGATGGTTTTTTATACATAGGAAATAGTAAAATTAATACATATACATTATGAAAATTATAGCGTTTGGAGGAAGTAATAGTCAGCATTCTATCAATAAAAAATTGGCGACTTATGCAGCCGGTTTATTTGAAAACGGTGAAGTTGAAGTTTTAGATTTAAATGATTATGCAATGCCATTATTTAGTGTGGATATCGAAAAAGAAATTGGACAGCATGAAATTGCCAAATCGTTTTTGAATAAAATAGGAAGTGCAGATATTTTGGTGATTTCTTTGGCAGAAAATAACGGGAATTACTCTGCAGCTTTCAAGAATCTTTTTGACTGGAGTTCCAGAATTGCTAAAGAAATTTTTCAGCAAAAACCGATGTTGTTGTTGGCTACTTCGCCGGGAGCGAGAGGAGGAGCGTCTGTTTTAGAAATCGCAAACAATGCTTTGCCAAGGTATGGAGCGCAGATAAAAGCGACTTTTTCATTGCCGGTTTTTAATGCTAATTTTGATGTGGAGCAAAATAAAATTTCAAATGCAGAGTTAGATAGAGAACTAAAGGAGATTATAAAAGCGAGTTTCTAGTCCATGATATTAAAAAACAATACCATTTTTGTTCTTTTTCTAAGTGTCTTTTTTTTACAGTCCGTTTACTCGCAGAAATATAATGCGGTTGATGCGGTTGTTTTAAAATACCCAAAACAATTTAGTAGTACCGAAAAATTAGCAGAAAGAATTGAGAAAGATTTTACTTCAGATTATGATAAGGCAAGAGCAATTTACAGTTGGATTGCCTTCAATATAAGTTACGATTTAGCTACTTATCTGAATCCACCCAAAGCCAGAGGCTTTTCATATTCGACCGAATTAGAGAAACAGCAAAAGATTCAGCTTCAGAATGATAAAGATCTTCAGAAAGTGTTTAAATCTAAAAAAGCAGTTTGCGAAGGGTTTACACTTTTGTATCGTCATTTGGCGACATTGGTTGGTTTAAAGTGTGAGATTGTTCGTGGAGATTCTAAAACCAGATTAAATGATATCGGGCGAGAAAATACAACTTCAAATCATGCCTGGAATATGGTTTTGGTTGATGGAAAATGGCGCTTGGTAGATGTAACCTGGGGTGAGGGCTACTATGATCAAAGTAAAAGAAAGTTGGTAAAAGATTTTGCAACTATTTATTTTGATACAAAACCGGCCTATTTTTTCGCTAAACATTTTCCCGATTCAGGAACTTATCTGGGAGACCGGTTGAGTAAAAGTGATTTTCTGAATGCTCCACTGATTTACAATAAAACCATTGAAGGGGATTATGAAATCATAGCACCTCAATCGGGTACTATTGCAGTGAAAAGTGGCGATAAAGTCACTTTCAGAATCAAAAATGTTTCAAAGGCAGATCCGCTTTTTTATCTGAATCGGAAAAATCAGCCGGTTAGAATTGAAAATCCAAAAGAAAGAGGTGATAGTTTGGAGTTTCAGGTGGTAATTGATGAGAATATTGGTCAGTATCTTACCTTTTATCTTGTAGAGAGCAGTATTGTTTCTTTTAAAGTTATGGTGAAGTAATTAATAAAAGGAGTGATTTTCTTCTTTTGATGAATTAGCGTATCTTAGCAGGAAGTACAAAAAAAGTTTTCGACTTATGGAAACAACTTTTCTGAAATCAATTTTAGATAATGATTTCTATAAATTTACAATGCAGCATGCTGTAATTAAGCTTTTTCCAAAGGCAAAGGTTCGTTATGCTTTTATAAATCGTGGGAAGCACGTTTTTCCGCCTGGTTTTGCTGATTTACTTCGAAGTTCTGTTGATGCCATGGCAGATTTGCGACTGACGAAAGAGGAGAAACGTTATCTGTCTCATCATTCCCAATATCTTGATCCTACTTATTTGGATTTTTTACAGGGATACAGCTATGATCCATCAGAAGTTGAAATTACTCAGGAAGGATCAGAATTAAAAGTCACAATTGAAGGATTTTGGTACCGGACTATTTTGTGGGAAGTTCCTTTGATGGCTTTGATTTCGGAGCTTTTTTATAAAGCCAATCATTTGATTCGGTTAAATGATGAAGCGATTAAAAGTCTTACCAAAGACAAAATTGATAATTATAATACACTTGGAGTTTATGTTTTAGAATTTGGGACACGGCGTCGACATTCTTATGATGTGCAGGTTTTAGTGAATGAAACCTTGAGCAGTTTTGGACACGAAAGTTTTATGGGAACCAGTAATGTGCATTTTGCAATGGTCAATAATAAACGACCTTTGGGAACACATGCGCATGAGTGGTTTATGTTTCATGCAGCACAATACGGTTTTAAGATGGCAAATTCGATGAGTTTGGAACACTGGACGCAGGTTTACGGAGGTGATCTCGGAATTGCGCTTACAGATACGTATACAACAGATATATTTTTCAACCAATTTGACAAAAAATACTCCAAACTTTTTGATGGCGTGCGACACGATAGTGGAGATCCTGTAGAATTTGCTCAAAAAGTAATAGCACATTACACCAAAATGGGAATTGATCCTAGATCAAAAAGTATTGTTTTTTCGGATTCTCTTAATTTTGATAAAGTAAAAATTATATCCGATTTCTGTAAAGACAAGATCAGAATGTCTTTCGGAATTGGAACTAATTTTACGAATGATGTCGGACTTCCGTCTATGAATATGGTTATTAAACTGACCGATACCAAGCCTGACAATACACAGTGGCAGGGTGTAGTGAAACTTTCTGACGAAAAAAATAAAAACACCGGAACGCCCGAAATGATTGCTTTAGCAAAAGAAGTGCTGGGGATTAAATGATTTGAGATGTGAGTTGTGAGTTGTGAGATGCTGAATGTAGTATGTTCTGCCTATAGTATTCAAATGTTTGTAAAATGATTAATCATTTAAATAAAACGTATTAGCTTTCAGACTTACATTTTACTTTTTACATTTAACATTTTACAACTAGTAATTTGAATTAAATAGTATTTTTTGTTGTAAAGCTGTTTTTTTTATTTTTAAGGACCGTATTTTCTAAAATCAGTTTAAATAGATTAAAAAAGCCGTTTTTATTGATAACTTTAAAATGATACGCTTTCATTTTTTACCTAGAAATGGTACATTAGCCAAAAATCCTAAATTCATTTATGCTAGAGCAAAATCAATATAACGAAGATAACATTCGATCACTCGATTGGAAAGAACATATCCGTATGCGTCCGGGAATGTACATCGGAAAATTAGGGGACGGATCTTCACCGGATGACGGTATTTATATTCTTTTAAAGGAGGTTTTAGACAACTGTATCGATGAGTTCGTTATGGGGGCCGGAAAAACTATTGAAGTGACGATCAAGGATAAAACGGTTTCAGTTCGTGATTACGGACGTGGTATTCCGTTAGGTAAAGTAGTCGATGTAGTTTCAAAGATGAACACCGGAGGAAAATACGATTCTAAAGCTTTCCAGAAATCAGTTGGTTTGAATGGTGTCGGAACAAAAGCGGTCAATGCTTTGTCAAATTATTTTCGAGTAGAGTCCGTGCGTGATGAAAAGCAGAAAGCTGCTGAATTTTCGGCTGGAAATCTAGTTCAGGAAGAAGAAGTTATCGATACCACTAAACGCAAAGGGACCAAAGTAACTTTTACGCCGGACGAATCTATTTTTAAAAATTATAAGTTTCGTTTGGAGTATGTGATTAAAATGGTCAAAAACTATTGTTATCTGAACAATGGTCTGACGATTATTTTTAATGGCGAAAAATATTATTCAGAGAACGGTCTGCGTGATTTGTTGGAAGAAACAATTAACGAAGAGGACTTAGAATACCCTATCATTCATTTAAAAGATCATGATATTGAAGTAGCGTTGACTCACAGTAAAACGCAATACAGTGAAGAATATCATTCTTTTGTTAACGGTCAGAACACCACACAGGGAGGAACGCATTTGGCGGCTTACAGAGAGGCGGTTGTAAAAACCATTCGTGAGTTTTACAACAAGAATTTTGAAGCTTCAGATGTTCGTAAATCGATAGTGAGTGCGATTAGCATCAAGGTAATGGAACCGGTTTTTGAGTCTCAGACCAAAACCAAATTAGGTTCTACCGATATGGGATCTGATGACGGGACGCCTCCGGTTTCTGTGCGTACTTTTGTAAACGATTTTATTAAAACCAAATTAGATAATTATTTACATAAGAATCCGCCAACAGCAGAAGCCTTATTGCGTAAAATTTTGCAGGCAGAACGCGAACGTAAAGAATTATCCGGAATTAGAAAGCTGGCAACAGATCGTGCTAAAAAAGCCAATCTGCACAATAAAAAATTAAGAGATTGCCGTGCGCATCTACCCGATACAAAAAATCCAAGAAACTTAGAAAGTACCTTGTTTATTACCGAGGGGGATTCGGCTTCCGGATCGATTACCAAATCGCGTGATGTAAATACGCAAGCCGTTTTTAGTTTACGTGGTAAGCCTTTGAATTCCTACGGAATGAGCAAAAAGATTGTGTATGAGAACGAAGAATTCAATTTACTGCAAGCTGCTTTAGATATCGAAGACGGATTAGAGAAATTACGTTACAACAACATCGTAATCGCAACCGATGCCGATGTCGACGGAATGCACATTCGTTTGTTGTTGATTACGTTCTTTTTACAGTTTTTCCCTGAATTAATCAAAGAAGGGCATTTGTATATTTTGCAAACACCACTTTTCAGGGTTAGAAATAAAAAAGAAACCATCTATTGCTATTCAGATGAAGAAAGAAAAGAGGCAATTGAAAAACTAAAACCAAAACCGGAGATTACCCGATTTAAAGGTTTGGGAGAGATTTCACCGGATGAGTTTAAAAATTTCATTGGAGACACAATTCGACTGGATCCTATTATGATGGATAAAAATACCTCGATCGAGCAGTTATTATCTTTTTATATGGGTAAAAATACGCCGGACAGACAAGAATTTATTATCAAGAACCTGAAGGTAGAATTGGATGTAGTTGAGGAGGAGGTTTAAATAATATATAAAATAGAATGTCAGACGATCTTCAAAATAAAGTGATTTTTCAACAAGTTGCTGAGTTATTGCAAAATGCCAGACAACAGGTTTTGCGTACCGTAAATTCAGTAATGACGATCACCTATTTTGAAATTGGAAGAATTATTGTCGAAGAAGAGCAAAACGGAAATGATCGGGCTGAATATGGGAAGCAGCTTTTAAAAGAGCTTTCACGACAATTGACTAAAGAATTTGGGAAAGGTTTTTCGATTAGAAATTTAGAACAAATAAGACAATTCTATATGATTTACTCAAAATACGAGTCGCTGACTCGTATTTTAGAAGTTCAAAAGTACGGGTCACTGACTGCGAAATTGGACAATGGAAAAACGCAGTCACTGACTGCGGAATTCAAATCCCAAAAAACGCAGTCAGTGTCTGCGAAATTTAATAAACAAGATTTTCAGATATTAGCTTCGTTTTTTAAATTGAGTTTTACTCATTATACTTTTCTAATGCGAATTGATGATGAAAAAGAAAGGCGCTTTTACGAAATAGAATCAGAGAAACAGAATTGGAGTGTCAGAGAACTAAAACGCCAATACGACTCGGCACTTTATACAAGATTGGCTTTAAGTCGGGATAAAGAAGAGGTTTTAAAACTTTCGGAAGTAGGTCAGATTATTGAGAAGCCAAAAGATATTATTAAAGATCCTTACATACTTGAATTTTTAGGATTACCTGAATTGCATCAATATTCAGAATCGCAGTTAGAAGAAGAAATTATTAATAAACTGGAACATTTTTTATTAGAATTAGGTCATGGTTTTACTTTCGTTGCAAGACAGAACAGAATTACTTTTGACGATAAACATTTTAGAATTGATTTAGTTTTTTATAATAGAATATTAAAGTGCTTTGTTCTCATTGATTTGAAAATAGGAGAATTAAAACATCAGGATTTAGGACAGATGCAGATGTATGTCAACTATTACGACAGAGAAATGCGTTTGGAAGACGAGAATAAAACAATAGGAATTGTTCTCTGTCAAAATAAAAGCGAGGCAGTAGTAAAATATACACTGCCGGACCATAATGAGCAAATTTTTGCCAGCAAATATAAAACCGTTTTACCTAGTGAGTCAGCTTTAAAAAAACTCATTGAAAACAGATAACATTAAATTTATAATTTCGAATATAAATAATGAAAGACGAAGAAGACGATAACATAATTCCAAATGACGACGAGAATAATTACGATGAGAATCAGTCTGATGAAAATCAGGACGATTCAGACGAAATTATAGATGTAGATGCAAAGCATTTTGAAGGAGCACATTTTTACGAAAATCAGGAAGGAGACGGTCAGGATACGATTACGAAAGTAACCGGTATGTACAAGGATTGGTTTCTGGATTATGCTTCGTATGTAATTTTAGAACGTGCTGTTCCTGCTATCGAAGACGGATTCAAACCGGTACAACGTCGTATCATGCACTCTTTAAAGGAGTTGGATGATGGTCGTTACAATAAAGTTGCCAATGTTGTTGGTCACACGATGCAGTATCACCCACACGGAGATGCGAGTATCGGTGATGCGATGGTGCAAATTGGTCAGAAAGATTTATTGATTGACTGCCAGGGGAACTGGGGAAATATACTAACAGGTGATGGTGCTGCGGCTTCGCGTTACATCGAGGCGCGTTTGTCTAAGTTTGCTTTGGAGGTCTTGTATTCTCCAAAAATCACCGATTGGGGTGTTTCGTATGACGGACGTCGTGCCGAACCCAACAATCTTCCGGTAAAATTTCCATTGCTTTTAGCACAAGGAGCAGAAGGTATTGCGGTTGGACTTTCAACGAAAGTATTGCCTCATAACTTCAACGAATTAATTGATGCTTCGATCAAAATTTTAAAAGGGAAACCGTTTACGCTTTATCCGGATTTTATGACGCAAGGTATTGCCGATGTGTCAAATTATAATGACGGACTTCGTGGCGGACGTGTACGTGTACGTGCTAAAATTGCCCAGTTAGACAAAAATACTTTGGTGATTACGCAGATTCCGTTTTCGACTAATACCACAACTTTGATTGACAGTATTTTGAAAGCCAATGAAAAAGGTAAAATCAAAATCAAGAAAATTGAAGACAATACAGCGGCCGATGTTGAGATTCTAATTCACCTTTTTCCGGGAGTTTCTCCGGATAAAACGATTGATGCTTTGTTTGCTTTTACAGCCTGCGAAACCTCTATTGCGCCTCTTGGATGTGTGATTGAAGACAATAAGCCATTGTTTATCGGGGTTTCACAAATGTTGAGGTTATCGACAGAGAGAACGGTTGATTTGCTGCGTCAGGAACTTGAAATTCAATTAGAGGAGTTAAAAAACAAATGGCATTTTTCTACTTTAGAAAAAATCTTCATTCGTGAAGAAATGTACATTGACTTCAAATTATATGGAGACAAGGAATCGCTTTACAAATATCTGTATGATCGATTTGAGGTTTTCAAAAAAGCATTCATCAGAGAAATTAACGATGATGATTTGCAAAGACTTACACAAATTCCGATGATTCGTATTACCCGTTTCGATTCTGATAAAGCTGATGACTTCATCGCTAAGTTAGAAGACGAAATGAAAGAGGTAGAATATAATCTGGAGCACTTAACTGATTTTGCGATTGATTATTTTACCAAATTAAAAGCGAAATACGGAAAAGGGCGTGAACGTCAGACCGAGCTTCGTGTTTTTGACAATGTTGAGGCTACAAAAGTAGTTTTAAGAAATACAAAATTATATCTAAATCGAGAAGAAGGTTTTGTTGGAACGAGCTTAAAGAAAGACGAGTATGTGGGTGATTGCTCTGATATCGACGATGTAATCGTATTTTTGCGTGATGGTAAAATGCTGGTTACCAAAGTCGATGCCAAGACTTTTGTCGGCAAAGATATTATACACGCTGCCATTTTTGATAAAAGTGATAAACGTACGATTTACAATATGATTTATCGTGACGGAAAATCAGGTCCGTCTTATATTAAACGTTTCAACGTTTCCGGAGTTACCAGAGATAAATCCTATGATTTGACTAATGGAACCAATGGCTCACAGGTAGTTTATTTCTCCCATAATCCAAATGGTGAAGCTGAGGTGGTTACCATTTTGTTGCGTCAGATCGGTACAATCAAGAAACTGAAATTTGATATTGATTTTGCTAATTTAGCCATCAAAGGCCGTAGTTCAAAAGGAAATTTAGTGACTAAATATCCAATCAAAAAAATCGAATTAAAAGAAAAAGGTATTTCAACTTTACTGCCAAGAAAAGTATGGTTTGACGATACCGTAAAACGTTTGAATGTAGATGCACGTGGTGAATTACTGGGCGAATTTAAACCAAGTGATAAAATATTGGTAATTAGTCAGGCAGGTAAGGTAAAGGTTATTATTCCGGAATTATCTACTCATTTTGATGAAGATATGATTGTTTTGGAAAAATGGAAACCTAAGAAACCAATTTCTGCAATTTATTATGACGGAGAAAAAGAACGTTATTATCTGAAGCGTTTCCTTGTTGAAGCCGAAAATAAAGAAGAGAGTTTTATTACCGATCATCCCAATTCGCAATTAGAAATTGTGTCGACAGATTACCGTCCGCTTGCGCAATTGGTCTTTGCAAAAGTAAAGGGAGTTCAGAAAGAAGATTTACATATTGATGTGGAAGATTTCATTGCTGTAAAAGGATTTAAAGCATTAGGAAATCAATTAACGGCAGATAAATTGAAACAGGTTAATTTGTTAGATCCGCTGCCTTATGAAGAACCTGTAGAAGAAATTGTAGAAAGAAAAGTAGAGTACAATGATGATGGTTCAGTTGTCACAGAATTAGATGACGATGGCCAGATTGGTCTGGTTTTAGAATAAAATAATTAAAGTAGGCCGTCTCGATACCAGAGACGGTCTTTTTTTTGAAATCCTAAATTCCAAATCCCAAATTTCAATTTTTGAAATTGCTTCTTCTGTTTGCTATTGCTTGAATCGGTTTTTTATTGCTACAGATTTGGGGATTAAAAAAGATTTTATTTATATGCTGTGATTAATAATTTTTTTCAATAGCCTACAGCTTTAGCTGTAGGGATAATATAAGATTTAGATTGTAGGGCTTTAGCCAAAATTTGCGGTTTTGGCTAAAGCCTTTTTTACATTCATTTTGGAATCTCCAGCTAAAGCTGGAGGCAATTGAAAATGGAATTTATACAGTAGTAAAATCTATTCCCACAATGCTAATGTTGACCAATCAAAATTGATTATGTTTGTCTATCTTGCCGAACCTAAAAACAGTACTAAAAATGAATGTCAAGTTAACAGATAAAGATAAGATTAGTGTAAAAAATCCCGATGATTTATACGATATCATGCGACGCATTCTATTACGAGATGATAAAATAGATCAGGAGAAAGAGCATTTCTGGATGATAGGGCTAAACATGGCAAATACTGTTCTGTATATAGAATTAGTGAGTATGGGAAGTGTGAGAACTACTCAAGCAGAACCAATGAATGTTTACAGACTTGCTGTACTTAAAGGGGCAACAAGTGTAATAGCTGTTCATAATCATCCGAGTGGGAGTTTGACTCCATCTGATGCCGATAAAGATGCTACTGACCGATTAATACAAGTGGGTAAGATTTTGGATATAAAACTTATAGATCATTTTATTATTACCAAGGAAAAATATATGAGTTTTGTAAATATAGGATTAATGGCTCAATTGGAAAAAAGCCTAAAATATGTTGTTCCTTATAAAATAGAAGAAACAATTCGCAAACAAGAATTGGAAATTAGGAAAGAAAAAGAGAAAACAGATCAGTTAAAAGAAAAAACAGATCAGCTACAAGAAACTGCAAAAGCATTTAAAGAAACAGCAAAAACAGAGAAGTCTTTAAGAATTGAATTTATAGAAACGGCTATAACCAATTTGTTAAAGCAAAAAATGTCAATAGAGCAAATAGCAGCTATCTTAAATCTTACTGCAAGAGAAGTGGAAAAAGTTAGTAAAAAGATAAAACTGTAAAAGTCTATCTTTAATTTAAAAATTTGAATTGCCTCCAACTTTAGTTGGAGGAATAATATAGGGTCTAGATTTAAGGGCTTTAGCCAAAATTTGCGGTTTTGGCTAAAGCCTTTTTTTATCTGAATTTTGAAATCTCCTGCTAAAGCTGGAGGCAATTAAAAATATGTTTTAAAGCGAAGCCAAAACTATGATATTTTTGACTTTGCCTTATTCTGAATGTGCCTTACAATTCACCAACAATTATGTCATTCCTGAGGCACGAGGAATCGCACCAGTTAATCGACAAAGATTGGTGATTCACTTTGCGGAGTTCTGTGTGTGACTTCTCCTGTGTCGAAGTGACAGAAGTAGGTGTTGATCGGATTACTAAAAGTTGTAAGTCACACAAATCTGCGCAAAGTATGTCATTCCGAGGTACGAGGAATCGCACTAGTAATACGACAAAGATTGGCACTGATCTTTATGGAGTTTCGTGTGTGACTTCTTCTGCGTCGAAATTGTAAAGGTTACTTATTTCGGTAACAGATTTATCATTTCTATTGGTTTCTTTCCATCAATACCTTGATGTGGTCTTT
>NZ_JAALLN010000030.1 GCF_011751075.1 Flavobacterium poyangense | reverse complement strand
TCGCTCTAAAGTGGAATCCTGACTATTATTTCTCATCGTAACAAAATTTATTAAAATTAAATTTTGTTACCGAAATAAGTAACCTTTACAATTTCGACGTAAGGAGAAATCGCATTAGTAATTCGACAGAGAAAGACGTCAATCTTTAATCGAATCACTAATGCGATTTCTGTTTGTTTAAAAAGAACAAAATAAGTTTCATCTGTCAATCCGAAGAATGAGGAATCACATTAGAAGTTCCTTACAGTTTGTTGCTAATCGTTGTCGAGTTACTGGTGTGATTTCTCCTTGCGTCGAAATGACAAATAAGCAGCTCTGTCATTATTGACAAACAACCGTTTATTCAATCGGAATGCGTTTTTTTCGATTGAAGACCCAGAAAATAATAGGGAATACCAATAAGGTTAAAATCGTGGCGGTAATCAAGCCTCCAATAATTACAATGGCTAATGGTTTTTGGGATTCGGAGCCAATTCCCGTAGAAATTGCGGCCGGCATTAAACCTATTGAGGCCATAAGTGCTGTCATGACAACGGCTCTGGTTCTTGCTTTTACCCCCATAAAAATAGACTCCTCAAGAGTAAATTTAGCCTTTAGATTATGATGGAATTCAGATATCAGAATAACACCATTCTGAATACAAATTCCAAGCAAAGCAATAAAACCAACCCCTGCTGATATTCCGAAGTTCATACCTGTAAGATGCAAAGCAATAATACCACCGATTATAGCAAACGGAACATTGGCTAAAACAAGTAATGAATCTTTAATATTTCCAAAAAGGATAAACAACAAGACAAAAATCCCGATTAGACTGATGGGTACAACTTGCGCCAAACGGGCACTGGCACGTACCTGGTTTTCAAATTCTCCGGTCCAGCCTGTAGTATAACCTGGCGGTAGTTTCATTTTGTCTACCTTTTTTTGTGCTTCGGCAATAGTGCTTCCTAGATCGCGATCACGAACAGAGAATTTAACCCCAATAAAACGTTTGGTATTGTCTCTGTAAATGAAAGCCGGACCTGTAATGGTTTTGATTTCAGATATTTCTTTTAAAGGTATTTTAATGCCACTAATTGTTGGGACTTTAATTTCTTCCAAATCCTTTTCGTCTTTTCTGTATTCTTTAGAAAAACGAACTCTGACATCAAACTTTTTCTCCTCTTCATATTTCTCTGTGGCGGTTTTTCCTCCAAAAGCAAGTTCAAGTACGGCTTGTGCATCGCTTAGCGTAACACCATAAGCAGCCATTTTTTCTCTGTCCAGAATGACACTAATTTCAGGTTGCCCAACATTTCTAAGAATTCCGGCATCTTTTATACCGGGAATGTTTTTAATTTGAGCTAACACTTCATTGGCCAATTCATCCAGTTTATTAAGATCATCACCATATATTTTTACGGCATTGGAGGCTTTAAATCCTGCAACAGATTCGGCAACATTATCAATAACGGGCTGCGAATAATTATAGGTGATTCCCTGATGAATTTTTAGTTTTTCGTCCATTTGATTGATCAGATCGTCCATTGTTATTTTTCGTGTCCATTCTGATTTTGGTTTTAGGTCAACCTGAAGCTGGATAAACCCAAATCCGTTTGGATCGGTTCCGTCGTTGCTTCTTCCGGTTTGGGAGAGCACTTTTTTTACTTCAGGGAAACTTTCCAGATCTTTTCGGATTATTGAGGCTGTTTTTACACTTTCGGGAAGAGAAGTACTCATTGGTAATTCTGCTGTTACCCATAAAGCACCTTCGTTTAATTGCGGCAAGAATTCTGTTCCAAGAAAAGTAGCCGAAAAGAAAACTGTTGCCAGTAAAGCTATTGAAGCGATTAATGTTTTTGCTTTGTGTTTGAATGTCCAGGCAAAACCTTTGCCTACAATTCTGTCCCAAAAGTTTACAAACGGATTGTGCTTTTCTTTTACATTTTTATTTAATAGAATATGAGATAATACCGGTACCAATGTCAACGTAAAAATTAAGGCTCCCATTAAAGCAAATCCTAAGGTATAGGCTAGGGGAGAGAACATTTTTCCTTCGACTTTCTGAAAGGAGAAAATTGGTAATAAAGCGGTAATAATAATAAGTTTAGAAAAGAAGATGGCTTTACCCATTTCTGTTCCGGTTCTTTTAATCAGACTGCCTTTTGCAATTTTATTAAAGGCGGTCATTCCTAATTGATGGGCCCTGCGGTCCAGCACAACAAATAATCCTTCCACCATTACTACGGCACCGTCAATGATAATTCCAAAATCGACTGCTCCGAGGCTTAGTAAGTTGGCGCTCATTCCCATCATTTTAAGGCATAAAAAGGCAAATAATAGTGACAGCGGAATAACGATAGAAACGGTAAAGGTAGTCCTCCAATCGGCCATGAAAAGAAACACGACACAAGTGACCAGAATGATTCCTTCAAATAAATTGTGCATCACCGTTTCGGTGGTAAAGTTCATCAAATTATCACGATCATAGAACGTTTCTAAGGTAATGTCTTTTGGCAGGATATTGTCGTTGAGATCCTTTATTTTGGCTTTAATGAGCGCAAGTGTTTCCTGCGGATTTTCGCCTTTACGCATGACAATAATTCCTTCAACAGCATCATCATCTTTACCGATACCGGTTTGTCCAACTCTTGGCATCGAATTTTCATTAACAGCTGCCAGATTTTTAACTAAAATTGGGTTTCCGCCCGCATCGTCGACAATAATATTTTCAATGTCCGGAATAGATTTTAATAAACCTACGCCACGAACCACAAATGCTTGTCCGTTTTTTTCGATAACATCACCACCCACATTTAAGTTTCCTGCATTAACTGCATTATAAACTTGTAGTGGCGTAATGTTATACTTAGCTAATTTTATAGGGTCTACGGCTACTTCGTAAGTTTTAGTTTGTCCACCAAACACATTGAGATCGGCAACACCCGGAAGCGAGCGAAGTTGTTTGTCTATTACCCAGTTTTGGTAGGTTAACAATTCTCTGCTGTCTCTGCTTTTACTTCTTATAATATATCTGAAAATTTCCCCTGTCGGACCGTAAGGAGGCTGAACATCCGGCTCAACATCATCGGGTAAGGATACATTTTTAAGCAGATTATTGACCTGAAAACGTGCGAAAGTATCATCGACACCATCATCAAAAATAATTTTGATAACCGATAAACCAAACATGGTAATACTGCGAACACTGGTCTTTTTTTGTACCGAGTTCATCGAAATCTCGATAGGGGAAGTAACAAAACGTTCTACTTCCTCCGCGCTTTTTCCATTCCATTGTGTGATGATAATGATCTGTGTATTGGTTACATCAGGAAAAGCATCAATAGGCATGGTTTTAAAGGAAATAAATCCCGCAACGGCCAGTAGTCCCACCCAAAAGAAGGTAAATGCTTTGTTCTTTAAAGAGAAAGCAATAATGTTTTTTATGAATTTGTTCATTTTAAAAAGTATTTTTAATGATGAAGTTTATGTTTTTCACCCCGTCCGATTGCCTGAGACAAGTCTTGACCTTCAGATATTTCCGGATTAATGGTTGCCACTGCTCTTTCCCAAAGTGGTACATATAAATGTAATGTTGATGCCAAGGGTAGTGCTTTATCTTCAATTTTACCATTTGGCTAATTGTTTAAGGCACTGTACAGGAACAATTGGTTGTTGGTGATTACTTTCTCGTTTTCTTTTAGCCCCTTTGAAATATAAGTTACATCACCAACTACCCGGTACACATTAACTTTTCGGGTCTCAATATTGTTTCGATCTTTAAAAATCACTACAAAGTTTTTACTTTTATCAAAAACAATAGCTTTACTTGGTATGGCTATCATAGATTCGTTTTCATCAAAGGATAATTTGATGTTGGCATTCATATCCGGTTTTAGCATGTACCCGGGATTGTTTAGTTTTACACGTGCCTGCATTGCTTTTGTTTGCGGATCGATGACATTATAGATTTTATCTACTTTTCCTTCAAAAACTTTATCGGGATAACTGAGAGTAGTTATGGCAGCTGCGGTACCCAGCTTTACTTTATTGATATCAATTTCGTTGATATTGGCCATTGCCCAGACTTCACTGATTTCGGCTATGTCAAAAATGTTCTCGGAACGATCATTTCTTAAGAGCATATTCTGATTGATGCTTTTTTGAATAATGAAACCACTTATTGGTGCTGTTACTTCGTAAATAGAACCGGCTTTAATATTATAAATTTTGTAGGTTTCCTGAATTTTACTGACCTGTGATTGTGCTTTGTTTACTTCTGATTTTGCCTGTAAGACATCACTTTCCGAGTTTAATTTGCCGTCAAATAATTCCTGAGCGACTTTCAGACCGTTTTTGGCAACCAATAAATCGTTTTTGGCATCGATAGATTGTTTTTCGAAATCGGCAATATCCGTACTTTTTATGGTTGCTAAAACCTGTCCCTTAGTGACATAATCTCCAAGTTCAACATTCACTTTTAATACACTTCCGCCAACAAGGGGGTAAACGTCAATCATTTTGTTGTTGTCGGCAGTAATTTTGCCATAAAAACTCAACACGTTTTTTACGGGTTGTATTTGTGCTGGTGCCGTCGTGGTTGTTTTTAGCATTTCATCACTTAATACAAAAGAAGTATTAGTGTCAGGATTTTCTACTTCCTTTTTACAGCCGGTTATGGATAGACTTACAATCGCAATTCCTATAATTAGTTTATGTTTCATTTTTTTATGTTTTAGAATAAGTCTTTATTGATTGTACTATTTAGTTCTTCCCCGGATAGGGCTACCTTTTTCTTTATTTCGTTTACCTGTATGGTTGCTTGATTGTAACTTTCCATAAAATCGGTAAATTCTAAAATACTGATATTTCGTTTTTGAAAATTGACCAGAATTCCATTGTAAACAGCATCAAAATCAGCATTTACTGTCGGTTTTATCACACTGTAATTTTTACGTGACTCGTCCCACTTTGTCCAGGCCGATGTGATTTCGGTTCGCAATTGCAGTTCAAAATTTTGCTTGTCAATTTTAGATTGTTCGAGTATCGTTTGGGCGTATTTGATATTTCCTTTGTTTTTGTTCCATAGCGGTAGCGGAATCCCAATAGTCAGGTTGCTTTCTTTGTTAAAAGCACCACTGCGCTGATCGTAGTTTGCCCCCAGAGTAATGTCAGGAATAGCAAGTGATTTTTGCCATTTTACATTTAGTTCATTGGCATCAATCTCTTTTTGCTTGGCTAAGTAATCGGGTCGATTGGCAATAGCATCGGTTTCAAATTTCTTAAGATCGAAGTCAATTGTTTTAAGGTATTTTTCAAATTCTCCTTTAGAAACTACAGGGATTACATTTTCAGTCTCATTTAATAATAATTTTAGATTGGCTTGTTCTTCAATGTTATCATTAACCGTTTGCATTCTTTCATTTTTAAAATTCAGAAAGAGGGATTGCAAGCGTACAACATCTTTTAAAGGAATATTTCCTTTTTGCGCCTGTATCGAATAAGAATTAATCAAATCTTCCAGATGTACCACTTGTTTGTCTGTAGTTTCGAGATTTTTGGTGTTGTAATAGACCGTATAAAAGCTTTTTCGCAATTGTAGTTTTAGCGTTCTCAGCAGGTCATTAAATTGTAGTTCTGCCAATTGCTCATTGGTTTTGGCTAATTTTACTTCGTTGCGTTTTTTTCCGCCTAAATAAATAAGTTGTTCAATTGCAAACGCTTTTTGTCCTTCTTTTCCAATATCAAAATACTGATTTCGCTCCGGGTTATAAGCATTCAATTCGGCCGAGAGAGTGGGATTGTCCCAAATTCGGGCTTGGATGGTCAGGGCTTTTGAAGCATCAATATTGTATTGAGAGGCCAGTAACAAAAGATTCTTTTTTAAAAATTGTGCCTCACAGTCCTGTAGAGTGACTGTTTTTTGAGCCGTTGCAGCCTGACTAAGTATTGCGAATAGGAGTAGTGCAAATAACTTTTTCATTGTATCATTTTTAGTTTGTACAAATATGCTATCGACAGACTTTAAGACGCCTTAAAATCTACCTTAAAAATAGCTTAAAATTACTTACAAATGAAAAATTAACTGAAATAAATTCGTGTTAATATTTGATACTGAGTAGGTTATATTGGCTTTGTGCAATGCTAGTATTCGTTGAACAATTCGCAATCCGAGACCAAATCCGACTGTTCCTTTTGAATTTTGTCCACGCATAAAGGGCTGAAAAAGATTTTCCTGCTCTTCTTCGCTTAAAGTACTTCCGGTATTAGAAACAGAGAGTAGTAGATGCTCATCGTTTGCGCTTATTGTAACTTTTGCCTGTTTGTTATCAGAATAAACGCAGGCATTTTTCAGCACATTGCTTAAGGCAATCTCGAGTAGGTTTTTGTTTCCTCTTATCTCTAAAGCAGTGTCCAGATTTTCATTTTCTTCAATTTCGAACAGAATTACAAAATCGGGAAAACTTTTGTTTAGATTTTCAATAGCCGAAAAAAGGATCTCATCCATGCGATGTACTTCCTGATTTTCGCCTCTGTTACTGTCTACTTTTGATAAAATCAATAAGGAGTTAATTAACTCAGTCAATTGATTTACGTCGGACAGTATAGTTCTTAAAAAAGATTTGTTCGGGGCACTTGTTTGAGGATCGGCAACTGCATTTTCGATCTGCGAAGTGATTCTGGACAGCGGAGTTCTGAGCTCATGTGAGGCATTAGCAGTAAATTCTTTCTGCTTTTGATAGGAGATTTCAATCCTGTCCATCATAAAATTAAATTCATTAGCAATCAAATCAATTTCATTTTTATTGCTTTTGGACTCAATTCGGGTATCGAGATTGTTCTCGTTTATATTCTTTATTTTTTGATGAAAAGAATTCAGAGGATTCATCAGTTTTCTTACGGTGAAAGAAGTGATAATCCAACACAGACTGGTAAAAAACAGGTAAGATGCAATTAAAGTATAGCGCAGGAAAAGTAATTTCTTTTTTCCATAATTATCAGTTGCCGAGATTAATGCATAAAAATCATGATAGTTTGTATCATAAAAAACGCCGTACACTTCGTAATCTCCCTGTTGTTTGAAGAACGTTTTATTCTTTTTTAAATATTTAAGATCATCAACAGACCATTTTATTTTGGCATCGTCGATACTGCTGTAGATTAGTTTGTAGTTAGAATCAAAAACCAGTGTTTTTTCATCGTATAATTTATTGATGGAGTTCTGATCAATGATTTTAAGTAGTTGATTGTCAATTTGTTTAACATTTACTAAAAGCTTAATGTTAGACAGAGCCTTAATTTCTAATCGATCCCGAAATTCTTCTTTTCTGTAATTCGAATATAAAATGAATATCACAGTCGAAGCTAACCCAAAAAGGATTGTAAACAGCAAACTGACTAAGAGTGATATTCGATTTTTTAATGTCATTCCTGATCACTTAAATAGTATCCGTAACCAATTTTGGTACGAATGAGTTTTATTTCATGGTCCTTATCAATTTTTTTCCTCAAAAAATTAATATAAACTTCTATAGTATTCTGATTGGTTTCGATGTGATAGTCCCAAAGTTTTTCGGCAATAAATTGTTTAGACAGTATTTTGCCTCTGGCATGAGCCAAAATTAGGATGAGCTTAAATTCTTTTGGAGTTAGTTTTATTTCTTCGCCTGAGCGAAATACTTTCATTTCGTCCTCGTGAATTTCTAAATCTTTAATGAGAATCTTTTTTTCCGTTTGCTGCGGAATGTCTTTTCGTCTTAAAAGAGAAGATATACGGGCGTATAATTCTTCAAAGTGAAAAGGTTTTACTAAGTAGTCATCTGCGCCATTATCAAAAGAAGCCAGTTTGTCTTCAATTTCACTAAAAGCAGTGAGCATAATTATTGGCGTTTTTTTGTCGACTTCGCGAATGGCTTTACAAACGTCAATTCCGGTTGTTCCGGGAACATTAATATCCAGAATTATTAAATCATAAACATTGGGAAGGTACTTCTTTACTAATAAAGTACCGTCATAATAAGGAAAACACTCGAATTCTTTGGACGTAAAGAATGTTGAGATTTCTTTAGATAAAGTAAAATCATCTTCGAGTAGTAAAATTTTCATGTTTTTTCAGAATAGTTAACCTATTGGGGGCGATTCTTTTTAAGAACTACACCCAATAGGTTTATAGTTAACTCGGTTATTCCATGTTGGCATCGGATAACTGAACCAATGTTTTATTTTTTATTTGAAATAAGAAAATGTTTCGTTGTTTTCAATTTTCAATAAAGATTCATAGATCAACTGAATCACATTTTCAACATCTTCTCTGTGTACCATTTCTACAGTGGTATGCATATAACGCAAAGGTAGTGAAATCAAAGCTGATGCTACACCACCATTACTGTACGCAAAAGCATCGGTATCTGTTCCCGTCGCTCTTGAAGAGGCATGACGCTGAAATGGAATTTTGTTTTCCTCAGCGGTATCTACGATTAACTCACGTAACTTGTTTTGTACGGCAGGCGCATAAGCAATAACAGGACCTTTCCCCATTTTTAGATCTCCTTCAACTTTTTTGTCGATCATAGGAGTGGTAGTGTCGTGGCAAACATCTGTAACGATGGCTACATTTGGTTTAATCGTTTGTGTAATCATTTCAGCACCACGAAGACCAATTTCTTCCTGAACTGAATTTACAATGTACAATCCAAAAGGAAGTGTTTTTTTGTTCTCATGAAGCAAACGAGCTACTTCGGCAATCATAAAACCACCCATTCTGTTGTCTATGGCACGACAAACAAATTTGTTTTCGTTTAGAATCATAAATTCATCCGGGTACGTAATTACACAACCTACATGAACTCCCATTGCTTCAACCTGTTCTTTGGTTTCGCAGCCTAAATCAATAAAAATATTACTGATTTTTGGAGTTTCTTCCTTGTCACGTAATCGGGTATGAATAGCCGGCCATCCGAAAACACCTTTTACAATTCCTTTTTTAGTGTGAATGTGAACTCTTTTTGAAGGAGCGATCAGATGATCTGAACCACCATTTCTTATCACATAGAGTAATCCGTCATCTGTAATATAGTTTACATACCAGGAGATTTCGTCAGCATGTCCTTCAATAACTACTTTAAAAGGAGCATCCGGATTGATAACACCAACCGCTGTACCATAAGTATCCGTAATAAAGGTGTCTACATAAGGTTTTAGATAATCCATCCAAAGTTTTTGGCCTTCGCTTTCGTAACCGGTAGGAGAGGCATTATTAAGGTAGCTTTCAAGAAAAGCTATAGAGGTATCTTTTAAGATAGATTTTGTGCTCATAAAAATATTTTTGCGCTAATTTATAAATTTGGTATTAGAGTTGTATATAAATATATAATTTTACATTTAAATTATGACTCCATGAGATTTACCTACTGCATTTTATTTTTTATACTGATTACGTTTAAAAGTCAGGCCCAGGTTACCCCTAAAGAAAACCAGGAAATGGGTTACATATTGACCGAACAGGACTCTATCTTAAACGATACAATCCAATTACCGGAGATTATAATTTCTAAAGAGAAGCTCGACCCCGAAGCTCAGAAACAATTTCTTATTCTGCAAAACAGAGTTTACAAAACATATCCCTATGCCAAAATAACGGCTGACAGGCTCACTGCTTTGAATCAGGGAATGGCACGTTTAAAAACAAATCGCGAAAAAAAGAAATACTTCAAAATCGTTGAGGATTACCTTAATAATGAATTTGAAGACAGACTTAAAAAACTTTCCAGAAAACAAGGACAAATACTTGTAAAACTGGTACACCGCCAAACCGGAATCACAACATATGATCTCATTAAGACCTTAAAAAGTGGTTTCAAAGCCTTCGTGTCCAACACAACAGCTAATTTATTTGATATCAGTTTGAAGAAAGAGTACAAACCCTATGAAGTAAATGAGGATTATCTGATCGAAACCATACTTGTCAGAGCATTTGAATCGGGCAGATTAATCAACCAAAAGCCCGCACAGCCGGTTGATTATGATGATCTGAGTAATCATTGGCAGGAAAAAGCAAAAGAGCTAAAGGCGTCAAAATAAATAAAGACATAATTTTCTAAAAAGACTTATCGGATTGTAATCCGGTAAGTCTTTTTTTTTGATTTAACTATTGGTATTAAAGTATAACATAAGTATGTTTTTTTTGAAGAATTTGAAAGAATGTGATTTTAACAACCGGGGAGGTATTTCTATTGGGAGCTCCGATTAATATTGGTGTTCTGTTTATTATTTAAGTTTTGTATTACTTTTTTATATAATATTTAAGAAATTTCGTATCATAATTATTTGTGTTTTGGGTATATTTTGTTAGGTTTACTTTTTATTAACTATTAATTAACCAAAAAATTCTCCTATGGCAAAAAAACTACTTAGCCTTATTATGCTGTTTTTTGCGATTTCGATGTGGTCGCAACAAGAGCCTCCCAATGATTTTTCTGTTTTAATAAACGGAAACAGAATACCCACCTCTGCCAATTTTAAAGAACAGGTTAGAGAATTTAAAAAGAGTACAAGCAAACAAAGTCCAAAAACAGAGTATACTTTGCTGCAATTTACCAAAATGCCATCGGTAAAAGAGCAACAAAAGCTAAAAGAACAGGGAGTAACATTGCTTAGTTATTTGTCTAATAACGCTTATTACGCTGCGGTTAATTGGGACCATTATAATAAAGGAGCTATTTCCAGTACTATTAGAACTGTAGTTACTATAGATCCAAAATATAAAATAGATCCAATGATTGTCAATGGCGCTATTCCTGACTATGCTTTAGAAGGCAGTACAAGTATTAAGGTTGTAGTAAGTTATTTTAAAGGAGTTGATAGCAAAGTCATTTCACAAAATCTAACTGGTTTATTTGTGAAAAGCAGTAAGATAGATGAATCTTTTAATGAAGTTTATTTGGAAGCTTCAAAAGACAAACTCGAGGAAATTGCAAAATTAAACTGGGTTCAGAATATTGAACTTGTGGCTGCTCCTGTTGAAGGGGATAACAAACCGGGTGTGACTTCGCATAAAGTAAATATTTTGGGTTCTACTATACCGGGCTTAGGCTACGGACTGACAGGAAAAGGAGTTAAAATGGGGATCTGGGATGGAAATCTCGAGAAACATAAAGATCATACCGGCAGAGTTACGGTGAGAGAATACGAATCGAATTCGTCTCACGGAGCTCACGTTTCCGGTACTGTTGGCGGCGCCGGTTTAATAGACCCGAGAGCCAGAGGTATGGCTCCTGAGGTACAAATGTTTGGTTGGAATTTCAATACACAATCAAATGGCTTGAGTGTTCAGCAAGAGAGGGTAAAAGCGGTAACCGAAGATGGAATTGAAATTACATCCAATTCTTATGGATCTAATCTTACTTCGGGATATAATGTGAGAAGATACGATAACGCTGATCGTGGCGATGACAATGTTACGGTTACTTTTCCGTATCTTTTAAATGTGTATTCTAATGGAAATGCACAGTCGGTATATCCGGGTGGTTTTAATACTTCTACTAAAAACTCAAAAAATTCCTTGCATGTCGCTGCAAACAATCCGGATGATTTGATCAGTAGCTATAGTAGTTTTGGACCAACGATCGATGGTCGTTTGGTGCCGCAAATTGCCGCAGTTGGTTCAGATGTATATTCGTTAGATTATAGTAACTCCTATCAGTCCATGAGCGGAACTTCTATGGCTACGCCTGGAACCAGTGGTACATTGGCTTTGCTTTACGAAAGATATAAAAATATTTATGGAGTAAAACCATTGGCTTCTTTAATGAAAGCTTTGGTTGCAAATACGGCTAAAGATGCCGGTAATCCGGGCCCTGATTATAAATATGGGTTTGGAAATCTAAATGGGGTCAGAGCAATTAATGTTTTAGATAAAAGAATGTTTTACACTGCTGCTGTAGCAGGTGGAGGAGTTTATGAAAAACAAATTGTGGTGCCAGCCGGATTGGTTTCTTTAAAAGTAATGCTCGCTTACTCAGATGTAGCGGGAACACCCGGTTCGACTTCTGTTCAGGTAAATGATCTGGATATTAAAATTGTAAAAGACGGTACTACCATATTGCCTTGGGTTTTAAATCCGACGACTCCAAATGCAAATGCAACAAGAGGAGTAGATACAATGAATAATATCGAACAAGTAACTTTAGACAATCCTGCTGCGGGAACCTATAAAATTATTGTCACAGGAACCAGAGTTCCTCTTGACAGTCAGGAATTTTCGGTAGTATACGATTATGTGGCTCCGGAGCTAAGTTTAACTTATCCAATTGGTAGAGAGAAGTTCAATCCGGAAACGACAGAATATATTCGTTGGGACTATGAAGGAGAAGCAAAAACGTTCACTATAGAATACTCGGTTGATGGCGGAATAAATTATGCAGTAATAGCAAAAGATATTCCTGCTGCCGCAAGAAACTTTGCATGGAAAGTACCTGCAGGAGTAGCTACAAATGCCAAAATAAGAATTAGTATAGGCACAAAAGTAGCTACTTCAAAGGAGGTATTTAACATTATTGCAGAGCCAAAAAATGTAGTAATTGCCCCGGCTGTCTGTGGTACTTCTTCGTATAAAATGGATTGGGATCCAATTCCGGGAGCAAAATACGAAGTCTTAAAAATGAACGGATATAAGTTTGATGTGGTAGCGACCGTTACAGATCCAACTTATACTTTTAATAATCTTACGGTCAGTGAAGACAACTGGTTTTCTGTTCGCACGATTGATATTGCTACAGGAATTACTTCTGAAAGGGTTAGAGCGATAAATGTAGATCCGGTTTCTCAGCCGGTTTTAACAGCAGCTAGTTTGCCATTTTTAGAAGATTTCAACGAAAGAAGAGCGACTAATTATGTGCTTTCTAAAGGAACTACCGGGATTATAAAATACGAATATGTAAATGCTAAGCTATTAGACGGTGTAAAAATGGCAGGTTCCGGGACTGCATCTTCAGCACCATGGGTAGCAAGTACTACTGCTAATGCTTTTGCAAATAATCCAAACTATATAAAAAGAGTGTCTTTTTGTGATGTAGATGCTACAGCGCTTACAGGAAAAGTTATTCGTATGAAGTTTAATTTAATCTGGACCAGTGTTGGCGCAGCGAATAAAAACTTTTTTAGAGTTTTGGTTAATGGAACTCCTGTAAACAGTCATGAAAATATTGATGTTTACGGAGGGGCTACTTTATCAGGAAATACAGAAGTAACATATGATCTGTCAGCTTATGCGGGAACAAACTTTAGTGTTGCTCTTGAAGCTGTTATAGATAATGATGCCATTGTAGTAGGTAATGACCTCGTATATAGTTCTGTTTTTGTGGATAATGTAAATCTTTTTGAAGCAACAACTACTGATTTGGAGCTGACTTCATTAACAACTAACACAGCACTAACTAATGCGGAGACTGTGACGATGAAAGTTTCTAATAATTCTCCTGTTGCTGTAAGCAATGTTCCGGTTTCGTATAAAATTAATGAAGGAGCTGAAGTTAGTGAAATTATTCCGGGACCTATTGCACCACTAAGCAGTGTGATTTATAATTTTGTTCAGAAAGCAGATTATGCTGTTCCGGGTGTTTATAAAGTAGTTGGTAATGTAAATTATGCGGGTGATGCGGTTATTGAAAACAATACCATTACCAAAACGATTTACAATAGCGGAACAGATATTTTAATGGGATCAGCCGCTTCTGTGACGACATGTTCGGCAGTATTTACGGATAATGCAACACGTTTTGTGAATTATGGTAATAACCTTTCACAAACCATAACTTTTAAACCTGCCACAGCCGGTAACAGTATTAAAGTAGACTTTAGTGCTTTTGATGTTGAAGAAGAATACGATTATTTGTATGTCTATAATGGCCCTTCTGTTGCTGCTGCTTCATTAATTGGGACTTTTACAGGAAGTACTTTGCCTTCATCATTAACATCTACGGCCGCTGGCGGAGAGTTAACCTTTAGATTTACTTCAGATTCCAATACAAACGGACCGGGTTGGATTGCAGACATTAGTTGTGTAGCAAAACCAAACGTAAATGATGCCAGTGTAGCTTCTATAGTTACGCCGGAAATATTAGGAAAAAAGACAAGTACTAATGATGTGACAATTAGAGTCACTAATTTAGGCCCAACAGCTTTAACAAATCATCCGGTATACTATCAGGTAAACGGTGGCGCAAAAGTTACAGATGTAGTACCAACTATAGGAGCTTATGCTACCGTAAGTTTTACTTTTGCCACCAAAGCAGATTTATCTAATGTTGGAGCCACTTACCTAATAAAAAGTGGTGTCGATATAACAGACGATAATGCTGCTAATGATGTAAAAGAAAAAACGGTTTACAATAAAAATGAACTGCCTGTTCATGACAATACCAATGGATATGCAATTTCGAAGTTGAAATGGAATGATGTTGTAAATGTGTCAGGAACGACCGCATATTCTGATTTTAAGAATATAAAAATTCCGGTATATCCCGGATTTACTTACCAGCCGGAAGTTTCAATTACAAAAACAGAAACACCAATTACAAGAGATCTGTCGGCTACAGCCGTTGGTGTATTCACTATGATGGTCATTGATTTGAATGGTGATGGTAATCTGACTGATGAATTTTATGCAGGTAATTTTTGGGTGAATACAACACCTACATCTGCCGCGCCGGCAATTCCATCTACAGCTAATACGCATTATTTTAGAAATAATTTTTCATTAGCGGGAGGTTTAACAATTCCTGCGGGAACAACAGGCGGTGAAAAGTTAATGCGTGTTATACATATGTTCCGTTCTCCGAATGAGTATTTTAATGTGAATCTCGGACCAACTATTGACGGTTTAACAAGTTCAAGAGGAGATTTTGAGGTAGAAGAATATACAGTTAATGTATTACCGTTTACTGCTGCAGATGCCAGTGTAGAAAGGATTACAGCACCCGTAAAATCAGGTAATAAGCCTGTTACGATAACTGCTGTGATACGTAATTTCTCTACTGCGGCAATTAGTAATTTCCCGATTGCTTACAAAGTTAATGGCGGAAATGAAGTAGTTCAGAATGTCACAACATCTATTGCTCCCGCGGGAACAGCTACTTTTACATTTACTACTAAGGCTGACTTAGGTACGCCTGCAGATTACACTATTGAAGTATACACTAAATTGGCCGGTGATACAGACATCACAAACGATTCGAAATCAATTTTGCTTACACATGCAGCAAATTATGCCTCAAATGTAGTAGGTACTTTTGATGGAGTTGATGATTTCATTAAAACTGATATTACCCCAGCCTTAGATCTTACTAATAATTACACCTTCGAAGCGTGGGTTAATCAGAAGAAACCATCAACTTTTGGTAGAATTTTAGACAAGAGCAGAGCCTTGGTTTTTATTCATAATAGTAATAATCTAACGCTTTACAAAGAAAATAGCTTGGTGGTGTCTATTACAACTACGTCCGGATCCTATGTAATAAATACAGCAGCAAATTCGATTAAACAAAATATTTGGCAGCATATTGCTTATACGGTGAGTGCTTCTAATGTTTACACAGTTTACATTGACGGAGTTTCGGTTCCTTTCACGAGCACCGGTACTGCCGGAGCGGCAACTACAAATGCTACATTGCCTGCTTATATTGGTAATAATGCTACTTTAACACGTGGTTTAAATGGTAATATAGATGAAGTTCGTATTTGGTCAGGTGTTCGTGATCAGGCAACAATTGCCAACAATACAATGACAAAATATATAGGTAATGAGGCCGGATTAGCAGGGTATTACTCTTTTTCAGAAGGAGACAAACAGTTTGTTCATGATTCTTCTGCTAATGACAATACGGCTGTAGTGACAAATGCTGATTCAAATGGTTTAGGAGAAGGGAAATTTTGGAACATTCCAACGCTGTTACAAAAGGTAGATTTTGTAAATCAGCTTTCATCCTCTTATGATGCAGCAACCAAAACATATACGGTATTATTGAATAATGGAGCCGATATAACTGCCGCAGTTGCGAATTGGCCATTAGGAATGAATAGTATCGCGAAAATAAACGGAATAACACAAGTAAATGGAGTTACAGCAAATGACTATACAAATCCACTTACTCTTACGGTAGAAGGAGTTGGTTTTAATACAGGAATTTCAGAAACCTATACTGTTAAGGTGATGGCAGGTTTAAGGACAGAAAGTAAATTAATCTCATATAATTTTACAACTGCATCAAATCCTGTTCTGCTATCAGATATTAATACAGATGTAGAAGGAAACAATGTTACTAAAACGGTAACATTTGGAACTGATATTACAAATTTAAAGGCTGATTTTGTTGTTTCTCCGGGAGCAGAACTTTATATAGACGGAGTTAAACAATTAAACTCTAAAACAATTGTATCCGATTATTCAAACAGTTTTTTGGTTACGGTTGTTTCAGAGAATAAACTTTCTCAGACCAATTATTCGGTTACATTAAATGCGAAAAATTCAGAAGCCAATCTTCTTGCATATGCTGTAGCAAATCAGGTAGGAGTAAGTGTCATAGATCAGGTTTCTAAAACAGTAAAAGTTTTGGTTAATAATAATGCTGATTTGACGACATTAGTTCCGGTTTTTCAGGTATCTGATTTTAGCACATTACGAATTGGAACCTATTTTCAGGATAGCGGAGTTACTACATTAAACTATATTTCACCTGTTACTTATAATGTATTGGCCCAAAATGGAGATATTGTAAATTGGACGATAATAATAGAAAGAGCCGCGCCAACAATAACGCTTTTAGGAGATGCGGTAGTTTCTATTGATAAAGGATGTGTTTTTACCGATGCAGGTTATAGTGCAAAAGATAATTTAGGTGTTGATATTACAGCAGGAGTTATAGTTTCGGGTTCTGTTGATGTAAATACACCAGGGCGATATATTCGTAAATATACAGCTAAAGATGCATTGCAGAACGAAACTTCTGTAACTCGAACTATAAATGTATCAAGCACAACATGTAGTTTAGGAGTGGAAAACAATACAATAGAAGGATTTGTTATTTACCCTAATCCTGTAAAAGACGGAAAAGTACACATACAGACCAGTTCAGGTAGTTCTAAAAATATCAGAATATCTGATATGTCCGGAAAAAAGGTATTTAGCATACAAACTGGAGATAAAGAATTAAATGTTTCCGGTTTACCATCGGGAGTTTATATTATTAAGGTAGAACAAGACGGGAAAACCGCAACACAAAAATTAATTATCAAATAAACCTATATATACCCCCACAACCCGACAGATTTTTAAAACCTGTCGGGTTTGTTGTATATAATAAGGTGTGCCATAAAGTAATTAAAAAAAACTATTGTCAGTCTGAGCGTAGCCGAAGACCCTGCGCAAGAGCAATCGCTTCAGCGAAATCACTAAAAGCAAGAAAAACCCTAAAACCAACAAAACCCCAAACCTCATAAAAACGCGACTATCAACACATTAAGAAAACCCCAAAAAAAAGATTGAAAAAACATTGAAAAAAAGCTTGCGAATGCGAATAAA
>NZ_JAALLN010000003.1 GCF_011751075.1 Flavobacterium poyangense | reverse complement strand
AAAGACCACATCAAGGTATTGATGGAAAGAAACCAATAGAAATGATAAATCTGTTACCGAAATAAGTAACCTTTACAATTTCGACGCAGGAGACCCGAGCGATAGCGAATAGACGAAGTAAATCACACCAGTAACTCGACAAAGATTGGCAGTTTTCTTTGTGGATTCTCTTTATGGATTCTTGTGTGATTTCTCCTCCGTCGAAATGACATAAACAAGAGGCTCTGAAACCTGAAACAAAAAAACCTCCTTTAATACTTCAAATAATTCTCAACGGTAATTTTCGCCTTCAAGTCAAACATTAAATTATAAAGACCGAAGAACGTACGGTTCATGTAAATAAAGTGTTTAGAACCTCTGTTTCCGTTCATTTTTTTGAGGTTGGTATCATTTGTGAAACGCTCACCCAGTTTGGCGATGCTATCGAAAAAAGTTTCATCGGCAAAATCGAAAGTTTCATTTTGAAAAGGTCGTGTGAAAAGCGATAACAAATCATGAAACATCTCTGTAAAATAGGCTATTTCTGAGGGAGAATCATCCTGACGAAGAATTTCTAATTCGAATAACTTCTGATTAAATAGCGAATCGTCTGTAATGACATCTTTATTGATTAACTCAAAGTAAGGGGTGTAAAACTCTTCGGGAATTTGTTTCATGCATCCGAAATCAAGGGCAATAAGGCGATTTTGATCGTCTACCAAAAAGTTCCCGGGGTGCGGATCTGCATGTACTTTTCTTAAAACATGAATTTGATACATATAAAAGTCCCAAAGTGCCTGACCAATTGCATCACCAACTACCTGATCGGTATTTTGGGCTGTAAATTCAGAAAGGTGTATTCCTGTCATCCAATCCATCGTGATGATTTTCTCTGATGAAAATTCAGGATAATAGTTTGGAAAAAGTATGTTTTCGATTTTACTGCAAGCTTCTACGACTTCCTTACTTTGCTTTAATTCCAGCAAATAATTCGTTTCTTCGATCAGTTTGTCTTCTACTTCTTTAAAATACTTATCAGAGTCTTTTCCCTGCAAATTAAACATTCTGATCGCGATTGGTTTTACCAAAGCCAAATCAGACGAAATACTGTTGGCAACACCGGGATATTGAATTTTAACAGCGAGTTTTTTGTTGTCTTTTAAAGCCAAATGTACCTGACCAATACTGGCGGCATTTACCGAATTGGCATTAAACTCATCAAAGATTTCATAAGGTGTTTTTCCGAAATTCGTTTTGAATGTTTTCAGTACCAAAGGCGCAGAAAGCGGTGGGACAGAAAACTGAGACAGAGAAAATTTCTCTACATAAGCCTGAGGCAGGAAATTCTTGTCCATACTTAGCATTTGCGCTACTTTAAGGGCACTTCCTTTTAGACTTTTTAGTCCGTCATAAATATCTTCGGCATTGTTTTCGTTTAGTTTGTCACGAGTCAGATCAGAATTAACCATTTTTTCGGCATAATGCTTAATGTAGTTAACTCCTATTTTTGCACCGGTTTGGACCAATTTCCCGGCTCTTTCTATTTTTGAGGTTGGTATATAATCAATTGTTTTCATTATCTGCTGTAAATTTTTTCTTTGAATAAAAATTTTCCAAAATCCAAAAGGTGATTCATTGGTGCTACGTTCATTAACTCAAATGAAGCATTAACCGATTTTTCTATAAAAACATCTGTTTTCTCGAAAGCTGCAGACTCATCACTCATCCAGAATTTGAGCGTTAGCATTAATTGCAACCAAGCCGATTCCTGAATCGTTTTCTCTTGAAATTTCTGAAATCTCTCCTGTTCTAATCTATAATCGTCTGTCAGGATTTCTGAAACATAATCCTTGAAAACCTCCCGAAGCGAAGTTAACTGCACCAAATTTTTGATTGGATTGGGATCTGATTTTAAAGTTTGTAAAACATAACTTCTGTTTGCTGTCAGAATCTCAAAGAAAGTAAAGTAAAAACTCAACATTTTATTCTTCATGTCATACTCAAGATAGTCCGTGTTTTTGTTTAACAACTCTATCGTGTTTGTAAAAAACAATCTGAATATTTCTTTTTCTAAACTTTCAAGTGTTCCAAAAAAGTTATAAAATTCAGCTTCAGTAAAATCTTTTCCTTTTACAAAATGAAATACAGATACAGGTCTTTTTCCTGCTTCTAAAACGTCATTCATATAGATTGAAACGATATCCTCTCTGGTAATTATTTTTTTCTTTGTCGCCATTTTATTAAATTTAGAATTTGCCTTAAAGGTAAACAATGTTTAAGTACCTTTATTTATGCGGAAACACAACTCTTTGTTAAATAAATGATAAAACAGATGTCTCAAAATGTACTAATTACCGGCGGAACAGGCTTTATTGGCAAATACCTGACTCAGGTATTACTTGCTAACCATTTTACAGTGTCCGTTTTGAGTCGTACACCAAGAAAAAACAACGGTCTGATCACCTACTACCAATGGAATCCGGAACGTAATTACATAGAAGAGGACGCTATTATCAATGCCGATTATATCATTCATCTGGCCGGTGAAGGAATCGTAGAAAAAAGATGGACCACAAAACGAAAAAAAAGCATATTAGAGAGTCGTACAAAACCGGTAGAGCTTATTTATACTATTCTTAAAAAACACAACAAATCATTGAATGCCTTTATATCAGCATCAGGAATTGGAATTTACGGAGCGATTAGCAGTGAACAAATTTGCACCGAAGATACTCCGGCTGCCTCTGATTTTTTGGGCACCACTTGTCAGGAGTGGGAAAAATCGGTAGATAAAATTGGACAACTGGGAATCCGGACGATAAAAGTGAGAACCGGAATTGTTTTTGGCAAAGCCGAAGGTTTCTTAAAAAAGATTACTCCAAGTTTCAAAGCCGGTTTTGGAGCAATCTTAGGTAACGGTGAACAGTATTTACCGTGGATACATATAGAGGATTTATCACGAATCTATTTAAAATCAATTCTGGACACCCAAATACAAGGGCCATATAATGCCGTATTTACAGACGACACCACTAATTTAAAATTCGCTAAAACACTCGCTAAATTTTACGGATATACCATCTGGCTTCCCAAAGTCCCGACACTCATCCTTAAAATTCTTTTGGGAGAAATGAGTGAAGCTATTTTAAAAGGCCAAAGAATATCTTCTGAAAAAATACAAAAGACGGGTTTTGAATTTCAATTTACAGAGCTGGAAACAGCCCTTTACGACTGTTTAAAATAAAAAAATCATTTCATAATGCCACTCAAATCGGTCTGCACCGTTTTTGAAATCTTATTGGCTACTATGTATGGGATTTTGATGTTAAAATCAGAAACGGAAATCGGAAAGTTTGATATAATCTGTAATCCGCCTTCGGGAACCTTCTTAATAAAAGCTTTTACCGCAATTACTTTAGATTTCCCATGAAGATAAAGCTTCCCTACAACATCATATTCTTTTTCATTTTCAGTAACCTCTTTCAGATCAAAATTTTGAATTTTACCTTTAAAAACTGCTTTTGGATAGCGATGACTTTCAATATAATTTTCATTAAAATGTTCCTCCATTAAATCCATTTTAAACTGAAAATCTCTGATAACAACCGTACAAACCAACGAACTCGTTTGGGATTCCAAAACGATGGTTCCAAGCTTATTTACTGCTTTGACTTCTTCAAAAAACGGAACCGAAGCCTGAAAATTTACAACAGCCGAACTGGTTTTAAATTTGTCCTGGGCGAGTATTGAAAATGCAGTAAAAAGTAAAATAAATAAAGTAGTTTTTTTCATAATCGTTAGTATTTAAACAATTATGTCATTTGATTCTTTTTAATTTAAGAGGAGAAAAAACTGAACTTAAGTAGGTCTGAAAAAAAAATCAAATGGCAATACTCCGTGAAAATCTGGTAGCTGCAACCTTATACTTAAAGTTACGAAATTATCAGCCATTTAGTTCTTGATTTACTGCTAAATATTTGTGAAATGTTTGCGGTTGTAAAATGGTGAATGTTAGATGTGAAATGCCAGATGTGAGATGTGGGATGGCTTTTGAAATTATAATCTACCTTTTATTAATGCCTGAAGTACATTGATCACGAAAACGACCTGCATGGCAACGATACTAAAAATAGAAATAACAATTCCCAATGTCATTTTATTATTAAAATAGATATCACTTAACATCGATTCAAAATTTCCGGGTGCTGTTTTACGTATGAATTGAGAAAATAACCAAATCAAAACTAAACCGCCAACCGAAATAAGAACATGTAAAACGGTCATCCAACTTATTAAGGCAAAATTTAATTTTAATATTGTAAAATAAGTAATTGCCAAAAAGCTATAAATGACAGACAACAACACCGCAAAATGCAAATAAGAAATGACGAAATAAGTATCATGAATATTAATATCTAGATATTTTTTAGGGTTGAAAAAACCAACTGCCAAAAAAATGACAACTAAGACCAGAAAAATAAAGTACGGTTTCTTTTGTATGAATTCTATCACTCGAAAAAATAGTATAATTGATTATTTTGTTTAATTGCAATCCGAATACAAATAATAAAAGTTTTATTTGAATTGCCTCCAGTTTTAACTGGAGGTTATTTGTTGAAAAAGCACAAAGGCTTTAGCCGAACCCTCTAAAAATTGAGCTAAAGCCTTTTTTAGTATTGATCAATTCTACTCCTCCAGTTAAAACTGGAGGCAATTGATTTATATCAGTCAAAAATTCAAAAGCAATCCTCCAGCTTTCGGAAACCTTCTGCTTAACCTTCTTTTATCAAATATATTGGAAGTAAAACCATATATCTCAATCAATTAATTACCCTTGTACCTCTGTGCAAATTTCTATTAAAAACCCTTCCGGGTCCCTTACATAGGCCACAATTTGTCCCCAAGGTTTCTCTACAGGTTCTTTTACTATCACAGCTCCAAAAGAAATCGCTTTTTGAATCGTTCCGGTTACATCATCTGTTATAAATCCCAATTCGATGGCAAAAGGTTTCTCTTCTAAGCTACTTGTTATAAAACCGTCTTTTAAATTTTGAGCTGCCAGATTTTTTGATGCAAATGAAATTGTCGTTTCTCCGGTACTTAACTCACCATAATCCTTCTCGGGTGTTATAAATTTTCTTGAAAACCCAAAGGCATTTTCATAAAACACAATTGCCGCTTCAACATTTTCTACATACAAAATGGTGTATCCAAACTTTATCATTTACTTTCCATTACAAAATTATTTATTCCATCTCACAGCTATTATTTTCACAAAAAAACTAGCCGATTTCCAACAATACATTATACTGCGCTAAACTGGCCAAATCTTCAATAGAACTTATATTGGTCAATTTAGCATGCTCTTCTACCTCTTTTTTAGACTCAATCTGTTTGATTGCTTGTCTAAAACGACGCACTTCATCCAGATTAGACAAAATAAGACCGGGAACCTTCACACTATTACCTTCTTTGTCTTTGGCAACCATAGTGAAATAAGATGAATTACAGTGTTTTACCACTCCAGTCTGAATATTCTCGGCTTCAACACGAATCCCTACAATCATAGAGCTTCTACCCACATAATTTACACAGGCTTTCATGGTTACCAATTCGCCGACTTCAATTGGCTTCAAGAAATTTACGGTATCAACGGAAGCGGTAACACAATAATTTCCCGAGAACTTGGAAGCACTGGCAAAGGCTATCTGATCCAGTAATTGTAAAATATATCCTCCGTGAATTTTTCCGCTAAAATTGGTATGAGAGGGCAACATCAGCTCTGAAATACTTATTTTGGATGAGGAAACAGGTTTGAAATCTACAGTCATTGTATTTAATTTAAAAATTGGTTTTCTTCTGAATTTGATGCTCTGGCTATGATGTTCTCCGGAAGCGCCTTTTTGGCCTTTGCTCCCATTTTCTTTAATTTCTCTACACTGGAAACTAAATTTCCTTTTCCTTCAACCAATTTGTTCATTGCACTGTCGTACTCGGTTTTAGTGTCTTTAATTTTGTTTCCGATTCGCACTAAATCGGTTACGAAACCTTCAAATTTATCGTATAATGCTCCGGCTTGTCTGGCAATTTCAAATGCATTTTCCTGTTGTTTCTGGTTCGTCCACATACTGTCAATAGTACGTAAAGTAGCCAGCAACGTACTAGGCGTCACGATCACAATATTTCTGTCGAATGCTTTATTGTACAAAGTTGCATCTTCGTTTAATGCAATAGCAAAAGCCGGCTCGATTGGGATAAAAAGCAACACAAAATCGGGGCTCTCTATCTGGTACAGCTCATGATAGTTTTTTCCTCCAAGCTGATCAACATGTCTTCTAATCGAATTTACATGTTCCTTAAGAAAATCGATCTTTAAAATCTCAGATTCTTCGTTGATCCATTTTTCATATGCCGTCAACGAAACTTTAGAGTCTACAATCATTTTTTTTCCATCGGGCAAATTAATGACCACATCGGGATACACTCTTGCTCCTTCGCTATTTGTAAAACTTTGCTGTACTTCGTATTCACGTCCTTTCTCTAAGCCTGATTTTTCCAGAACACGCTCTAAGACTAATTCTCCCCAATTGCCCTGCATTTTACTGTCGCCTTTCAGTGCTTTGGTCAGGTTTAAGGTTTCTTTGCTCATTTGGGCATTCAATTCGCTTAGCCCAACAATCTGCTGACGTAAGGCGGCATGATAATCAATACTTTCTTTATGAGTTTGTTCGACCTTTTTCTCAAAACCCTGAATTTTATCCTGTAAAGGCAACAGGATGTTTTTCATGTTTTCACTATTCTGTTCGGTAAACTTAGCGGATTTTTCTTCCAGAATTTTATTCGCCAGATTCTCAAATTCCTTAGTGAATTTTTCCTGTAATTCTGTTATTTCATTTTTCTGTTCTTTATGACGTTCCCATAAATTTTCAAAATCCACTTCTTTTTTAGAAAGCTGAATCGCCAAACTGTCTTTTTCGGTTCGGATGTTTTCTTTTTCGGAGTTATTTAAATGAAACTGTTTCTCAAGAGTGTTTCTCTCTTTTTCGAACTGTTCCTTTTGCAATTGCAATTGATTGATTGTCGCATTTAATCTTTCATTCAAACTCACTTTCTCAGATTGAGACCTGGCCGAAAACAATAATTTTCCCAGGTATATCCCTAAGAACAAAGCGACCGGAAAAACCAGTAAAAGCGGAAGAAAATCAAACATAACTGAATTTATTTTTTTAGCTGTTGGGCACAATTATTTTTTTAACACATAGAGACATCGTTATGAAAAATGAAAAAATACGCTTCACTCATTTATCCCTTTATAGTTTGGCTATGCGATAGAAATATGTTTTTCTTTTAGCCTCGTCTTTATAAGCAAAGCCAATATTTCTATGTGTTAAGTATCCTTTTTTACGATTTGCACTCAACCGTTATTTTTTAGTAAAAGTATGCAATAATACCTAGTCGCTACTTATGGATTAAAGAAAAAAAAAGTTTTTCGTACGCAACCTTTTAAAAAAAGAAACATCTATTAAATATAATTTATTACAAAAACATATGAAAAAATTAGTACTAGGGTTATTTATAGCTTTCGGAATTAGCGCCTGCTCATTGGGTAATGACAATCTTGATAATAGCTGTGGATCAAATGTAAACTCCACTTTTACCGGATTCCCTCTTTTATGCAATTACAGTGTAAAAACAGAACCTGAAAAACCGGGTGCACTTGTAGTAGTTGATGAAGAGAAATTGCTTTCTTTTTTCACAAAACATCCAAACAGCTGTCCAAACCCGAGTGATCCAACTATTGACTTTACAAAAAATTATTTAATTGGTCTTTTTGCAGGTAAGAAACCAACAACAGGATATAGTATAAAAGTAACTTCAATTGTAGAAAACAACTGTGAGATCATCGTTAACCTTTATGAGAAATCACCTCAGCCCGGAGAACCTGTATCGCAAACTGTAACGTATCCTGCTGATTATATTTTAATTCCAAAAACACCAAAGAAAATATTTTTCAATAAAGTTATTGTTGACAATACTGATAATGCAGTGATTGGATATTATCCTAAACCATGCACAGGCGGTGATTGTCAGAACTTCTTCCAACTGAATGAGTTTAATATTTTAAAATTCCAAAATGTAGTAGCCGGAAGCTATGATTTTAATCAATACAAATATACAGCGACGACTAAAAGAGGCGAGTATACTTTATTTATAAAAAATGTTCCTGCCGAGATTACAGCCTTAAAAGGAGAAACCAAAACATACGGTACTCCGGACACCTCAACTAAGGGTGGAACGTATTTTGAATTGCGTCAGGGTGGAATTATCACTAAAATATATATCGATAATAATGATACGGCAGATCAGAGTGCAGCTATAAAAACGTTCAAGAAGGCCATTCAGGATAAAATAACGAGTCTAAAATAGTCCCCAAATTCTACTTTTTTAGCTTCTATGTCTTTTTAATGAATGTTTATTCTTAAAACGCAGATACTTACTTAATTTCTATATATACAAACCCGGGAAGAAAATATAGGAGGAATACCAACTCCTATATTGCTGTCCGGAGACAAGTTCAAAAAACTTAACATTACGCAAGCAACTACAAACAAACCGAATACCACAACCAAATCATTGGCTAAAGGTCGCTTTGCGAGTTAAAAAAAACTAATTTTACCAAAATTAATTCAACCACTTTTTGAAAGACGATTTAGATATATACATCAAGCAATGTATGCAAAACAACAGAGAAGGGCAACTGAAAATTTATCAGCTGTTCTCTCCTGTTTTATATGGTATCTGCCTGAAATATATGAAAAACGAGGACGATGCTAAAGATGTTTTTCAGGAAGCTTTTATCATTGTTTTTCAAAAGATAAGTCAATACAAATTTGAAGGGAGTTTTGAAGGCTGGCTCAAACGTATTTTTATCAATAAACTTATTGAAACTTTAAATAAGAAGAAAAAAGAAAATTTCTTTTTAGATGTTTTCGATCCCGATACAGATTTTGTTGATGAAGAAGAATTGGATATTATTCCGATACAGCAGGAAAAACTATTAGAATACATTCGAGACTTACCCGATCAATACAGGACCGTCTTTAACTTATATGTTTTTGAAAAAATGAAACACAAAGAAATAGCCGAGTTACTGAAAATCTCTGAAGGAACATCAAAATCGAACTTAAACAGAGCAAAGGGAATTTTACAAAAGAGAATTTTGAGCATAAAAAATTTTAAAATAGCATGAAGAAGCAGAAAATAGAAACTATTTTTTCATCAATGGAAAACTTCTCAAGTGTTCCACCACCCGAATTATGGGGGCAAATTGAAGAAAAATTAAACAAACCTAAAAAGAAAAGGAGAGCTATTCTTTGGTGGTCGGCTGCTGCATGCTTATTATTAGGTCTTGCGATTCCTTCTGTATTGCATTTTAATTCTGATGCCGGAATTAAGAATGCGGGAACTAACCCCACAGAGAACAACAGTGTTGTCACGAATAACAATACCGAATCTAATCAGAACAAAACAGTTTCTGGCGAACAAAACATCATCAATCAAAAAACGAGCAACAGTAAAAGTCCGGTTTTAAGAGCTACCGAAAATCAAATAGCTACTTCACAAGAAAAAGAACAAACAGACGAAGCTGTTATAGCCCACACTGCTTCTCAAAACAACCAAAACCCGAATCTTCCTTCTCAGGAACTGAAAACGGTAAAGAAAAACAGCAATGAGGCATTGACTGAAAAATCATATGTTTCGGAAAAACAAAATGGGTTCAATGCCGCTACAACACATCAATTGGCAGAGACAGAAAAAAGAACTCCAAATCAAGCTGTGGTCCAAACTGACTCTAGTACAGGAAAAGAAGATCCTTTTACCGCTGCTTCAAAAAATCATACCGCTGCCGCTGAAAAAAGAAAAGCAAATCAGATTTTAGCTGAAAAAACATTTAGCGCCGGTAAACAAAATCCATTTAATGCTACTTCTAAAAATCAGGTTTCAAACTCGCTTTTTGATGGAAAAGTGCATTCAAAAGACCCTAATAATTTTGCTTATAATTCTTCAAAATCAATTTTAGGTCAGCAGCAAAACACAACTGATAAGAACGAAAAAGAGCCAAAAAACGGAACACTTTATACCGAAAAAGCAGTTGCTGAACAGCCGAAAAATGCCTCCAAATTTAATACTGTCTTAAGTAAACAGGATTCTGCTCAGTTGGCTATACTTCAGAATTTAGAGAAAGGTATTACTATTCCGGAAACCACTAAAAGCGAAAAAGAAACAAAACCTGCTTCTCCCGCAGAAAAGTGGGCTGTTGAAGTTTTTGCCGGAATTGCTAATTCTGAAAACTATAAAAACGACAAAACCCTGGGATATGCCAATGAATCTAAACAAAGTAACGCGTACGGTGTAAAAACTAAATACAAAATCAATAAAAAATGGGCTGTCGGATCAGGGTTCAAAATCAATGAATTAGGTCAGAGCATTGCTAATATTTCTTATATGGATGTAAGCGCGAAAAATAGCATGATGTTGGGCGTTGCTGATTTTTACATTCAGGATTCTCCTGCTCCTCAGATTGCAGCAACCAGAGATTATGTATTTGTTTCAAACAGTACTAAAGAGGTCGTACAAAACGAGAGCATTCAAAGCGGTACATTAAATCAGAGCTTAAAATATATCGAAATGCCATTAGAAGTTTCTTACGCTGTTTTTAGTAAAAACAGAACCAGTGTCAGTTTAAATACAGGTGGTTTTGTTGGGAAGCTAATTTCAAACCAAGTGGCTTTAGATGGTACTATTATTGGAGAAAATCTTGATGCCAATGAATTTGTCTATGGCTCCGTGTTAAGCAGCACTGTACAATACCGTATTTACAAAAAAACAAATGTTTTTGTTGAACCGGCAATGAACTACTACATAAACCCTTTAAACAACCAATCGTTTAACCAGTTTCAATGGGGGTTAAATTTCGGATTGAATGTTTCGTTTTAAAGCAGTTTTTGTTGTAATTTCCAAAAAAAAGGCAACAAAAATAACTTACTCATAATGAGCATTAAAAACAGTTGGACTACCTCAAATTCTATTCCCGGCGATCTGATTATTGCCAAAAAAAAGGTTTATGACCTTCTTGATTTTGAATGTACAGTACCGGAACCTGAATCTGAAAGTATCGAATACAAAGCGTATCGATTGCAATTAAATACAAAATTTATTTGTTATCGTGAAGCTAAAATCACTCCAACAAAAACCGGTCAGTTTGTAACTTTATGGAAACGTAATGCCTTAAAAATTACTGCCCCTTTCGATCATACGGATGCAATTGATTATGTTATTATCAGTGTTCGAAAAGAGGACTTATTCGGACAGTTTATATTTCCTAAATCTGTTTTATTAGAACGCGGAATCTTTTCAACTGCTACCAAAGAAGGAAAAAGAGCCACCCGAGTCTATCCGCCCTGGGATGAAACTACCAACAAACAAGCCCAAAAAACGCAGCTATGGCAGTTGAATTACTTTATTGAAATCCCAACTTCAGAAGCTGTCGATTTAGATCGTGCTAAAAGTTTATTCGACTCGATTTAAAATTCTTTTATAAAAAAACAGACGAGTTGTTTAGACTGCCTGTTTCATATACTATAAACCTTCTTCTAATATACGCTATTAGTTACAATCTGTCTATTACCAAAATCTCATCAAAACTACAGTTGTCAGTCTGAGCGAAGCCGAAGACCTTTTCTACTCTAGAGTCTTCAACTTCCCTCAGGATGACATTCTGTTTATTATTGTACTCTTAGAATCCGGTTATTTGTACAATAAGACAATCTTATCCAACCGGAAATCATTTACTTTTTAACAATCTTGTTACTGTATATAACCTTATTATTTTCTGTTACTGTATAGATATAGATTCCTGTTTTAAGGTTGCTAATCTGAATTACAGAATCACTTTTTTCAGAAGTTCCTTTTACCTCAACCGGGCTTGTAACCAAACGTCCAGACATATCGTAAAGTCTTACCTTCAGGCTTTTATCGTCATTTGTCTTCACGACAATATGTACTACATCTGATGCAGGATTAGGATATGCTTGTACAAAATATCCGTTTTTAGATTCGAAATCAATTGTGGACAAGTTATCCGGCTTCAATTCAAAACGAGCGATTACCGGTCCATGGTCTGAAGTTGTATTTACGTAATTTGCAATATCGGTACGCGGATCATACACACCAATAGAATTTGGAATATACTGATCGTTCAACTCATTAGAAATTACAATATGATCTAAAAAACCTCCGGAACTTAAAAAACTATAGGCTCCGGCCTGACTAATCCCTAAAGTCAATGCATTGTAACGGTTTGTGTCTTCCACTATTTTCTGGTAAGAGGAAGGTATATTGGTACCTACAACCGATATCTTTACATCATCATTAAAATCACCCAAAATCATAAAATTTGCATTTGGATAATGAACATCTAAACTGTCTTTTAGTAATTCAACATCGTATTTGCGCATATTGTATCTGGAGATGTCGGTTCCACTGTTAGCACGTGCGTGAAGATCAATCAGATTAATTTCTTTTTGAATACCACCAATATTAGTTTCTATAGTAACCATATAAGGCAAACGTCCTGAAGAGAAAAAACTGGCTCCGTTACCTCCCGGATAATTAGGCAATGTTACCGCTCCTGAACGCACATCATCGTATAGTTCTTTAAACATCACGCGAGTATTTTTTACTGTCGTTGTCTGAGTATTATAAAGTACCACTAATTTTTGAGGAGGAAAATTCGGATCAGGCGTATTAAACGAATAAGACCACGATGTTGAAATGGTTTTATCGAATGTCTTCCCGTTAACACTTATTTTTTGAATTAAAGCATCTATAGAAGGGTCATCTGAAACTTCCTGCACTACATAAACATCTGCATTTAACGTATTCATTACTTTGGCCACATTCTCAATTTGCAAAGCATCATCGATTGGTCCGAACTCAGCGCCATCCGTACCTTTTACATCACTTCCAAAAAATTCTAAGTTATAGGTTACAACGTCAAACGTTTCTGCTTTTGGCAAAGAAGAACCTGTCAATGCCCCAATTTGTTTGTTTAATCCTGTACCTGTTACCGTTAACCGTCCTGAAATGGCTAATGCTCTTACAGTAGGGACGAATCTTGCATAAAGTGTTTTCCCTGCTGCCGCATCAGCATTACTAACCACGATACTGGATTGAAATAAAGTATTATCTAAAGACAATTGGTAGTCGGCGGGAGCAGTAATGGTAAGATCTCCATATCCATCAGCTTTAAAACCAAAGGACTGACTTGTTGATAGGGTATTGAGAGTGACTTCTCCAAAATTTAAATTCGGATTCGAATCTACGTATCCACCATCGTTCGTAACGGCAAAATCATCAAACGACCACTCCGCAGCATTATTAGTTCCTCCTGCTACCGTTTCATAAACCCAGGCCAGATAAGTATGATTTGTTTTGTAATCACCTAAATTTATAAATTGTGATTGTACATAAGTTCCTGTTGCAATTGGAAAGTTACCATTTAACTCTGTCCATGTCGCTGTTTCAGGATTACCTTTTCCGTCATAGTCAACAGAAACCATTAGTTTCAGACCCGGTCCTGCATAAAATTTACGGGAGTAGAAAGACAATAAAGGAAATTGATTAAAATTATCGAGGCGTAATTTTGGCGAGATCAACCAATCTTTGCTGGGTCCATTATCAGTAAAACCGTTCATAACCACTGCGCCAGTTCCCGAATTCACATTTCGGGTCATAGTCGTTACCGTCCATTTGTTGGCGATTCCGGCTGCATTGTATTGCGTCCACCCACTATTGGTAAGGACATTTAGATCATTAAACCCTTGTACATAAGGGTTAATTCCTGTTCCCGTTACTGCAATGGTTTTAGTTGTTGCTCCTGTTGATTCATGGGTTAACTGCCCTGAGAAATTACCGATAGCATTTGGAGTAAACTTAACATAAACCGTTGGACTTGTATTCTGATCAAACTCAGACAAATTATAAGTTAATGAAGATTGAAAAGTTATATTATCCTTAGAAATTGTAAAATTATTTGAAGCGCTAACAACAACCTCATGCGTAAGATTGTTGCCCCGAATCTGATAGCTTGCAATATCGGAATCAAAACTAGCTTCGGAAAACCCTAAATCAAGCGAAGTTTTCGTAGGTTGTAAAGATGGAACGGCTACACTTGAAGTTGTAACCTCAACTTTAGCTGCAGAAGACTGAATATTATTAAATAAATCCTCAGAAATGGAGAACACGGTATAGGCTGTATTAAGGGCCAGACCATTAAAATTTCTCACATACGCCTGAGAGGCATCTGTAACTTCAAAAAATCCGGATTGCAAAGCTGCTGTTCCATTTGCATCAAGACCGGTTTTAAGTTGTGCTGCAGTAGGTTCTGCACTTCCACCGGATACTAATATATAATAGGTCTTTCCTTTTTCATCTATTTTAGCGGAGAAATCAAAACTTTGAGACAAAACATTCGTAGCATTCGGATAACCTACAGCATTGACCGGAGCACTACTATCACTGCGAACATCAATATTATCGATTGCAAAAGACGGACGAGACCCCGCACCGGAATTTTGTTTAGAAATCCACCTGATCTGAACCACGCTCTGATTGTCGCATTCTGCAGGTAAGGTTACTTTTATCCTTCTGACATTTTGCGGATCTGTGACAGCTCCTACTTGTAGCGTTGTGTTATTGATATAAGCTGTCTCCAATAAGGAGGTAAAAGTGGAGGTGGTTCCAACACGATACTGCAAAACCATCTCATTTATACGATCCGAGGTACTGGTACCGGACACCAAACCATATGGATTTCGAATATTCATAGCATCATATTGTACCTGAATACCTGTTTGTCCTGTACTTGAAAAAGCCAGGCCAATGGTAAGATCTGCTGATCCGGTATTAAGAAAACCGATTTTACCATTATAATTATGAACATTTCCACTGGTAGTTGCCGCTGTACTACTATTTGTACTTCCGGCCGTCAAAGCTTTATCTGTAATCAATGTAGCAGCTGTAACATAATTGTTCCCGGGTACATTGGCTGCACTCCAACCTTGTAATCCTGCAGGATATGTTGTCGCATTAGGTAGCAAACCATCAAAATTTTGTGTGTAAGGCAAAGACTGAGGGACCGGCATAGTAACCTGAGCCACAATACTCGCAGAATAGCAATAAAAAAAACCTAAAAGGGCCAAAAGGTAGCGCATTGAGTAAATGTTTTTCATATATTTAAAAAATTTAAGGTTTTAGAGACCAAATTTATAGTCTTTAAAGTTAAGAGAATATTGCAAAATCTTAAACTTACTACTATCGTTTTTGCAGACATTTACTACGATTAACCAAATTATTTGCCTAAAAAATCAATTATCATCAATAAAACAAGCTATTAACGTTATTATATGTTTTTAGAAAAATTTACTTACACAATATTTTTAACATGTAATAACACACAAAAATAACGCAATTTATTTAAAAATAAAACAAAAAAAGAGCTTATAAAAACAAATAAACGCCAAGTATATGTACGAATACACCTCTAAATACTATTCATTTTCTAATCGTAATCGTACTTTACTCCCCTAACTAATCCCTCTCCAATAGTAAACAAAAATTACATTCTGAAATGCAAACAGCATTTCTCTCTTTGTTTCCCAGCTCACATCTCACAACTCACAAATTCCCCCCTTTACTTTCTCACATAATTTTTGTAAATTAATCTCGTTTTTACTCCATCATTAAAATACCTCAACACTATGAAAAAATCCATATTTATTGCAACAATTGCTTCTTTGTTATTTGCTTGTCACTCTAAAAAAGAAGACCAAGTCACAGCGCCGGAAAATGAAAAAACAGTAACCAAAACTAATGAGCGCTTCAATAAAAGCACGGTCTTTGAGGGTGTACTGCCGTGCGCAGATTGCAGCGGAATTAAAACAACTTTAAAAATCGATGCCGATTATGGCGTAGCACAAAACAACCGATTCGAATTGATTACGGTTTATCAGGGAAAAGAGCCTGAAAAAGAATTTAGTGAAAAGGGAAATTTCAATATCGAAAGAGGATTGGGCAATGACCCTGATGGTACCATTTATGTTCTAAACTGGGATCAGCCGCTGGAAAAGCAAATCTACTACGGATATTATAGCGCAAATCCCGAAAAAATATACTTATTAGATAGCGATAGAAAAATAATCAAATCGGAATTGAATTATTTTTTAATAAAGAGAAAGTAATTCTTCTTTTAGTACTCCTAAAACAAAGTTATCTTTGCCCTAAAAAAACATGCATCAGCACTTTATTCTTTTTAAACCTTATGGCTACTTAAGCCAGTTTATCTATGAATTAAAAAGAAAGAAAAAACTACTGGGAGAACTATATGATTTCCCAGCAGGTACAATGGCTATTGGCCGATTAGATGAAGATTCTGAAGGCTTACTTTTACTAACTACGGATGGAAAAGTAAGCGAACAGATAAGGAGTAAAAAAGTAGACAAAGAATACTATGTGCAAGTTGATGGTGTTATAACTCCCGACGCTATTGAGCAATTGCAAAAAGGCGTTGAAATTGGTTTTGACGGTGGCAAATACACCACCAAACCCTGCAAAGCTTTTATCGTTACCGAAATTCCTGATTTTGGACTGAGAGCCAAAAAAATCAGGGACGAACGCCACGGGCCAACTTCATGGGCCTCGATTACCGTAAATGAGGGCAAATTTCGTCAGGTTCGAAAAATGACCGCTGCAGTTGGTTTTCCTACTTTAAGATTGGTTCGCGTTCGGGTAGGAAATGTATATTTGCAAAACCTAAAAGCCGGGGAAGTTCTTGAAGTCTCCGATTTTAAATTTGAAAATAAATCCATCTGAAAATTAGAAATTTCTTTTCGACTGTTCTAATTTTTTCAAACTATAACTATCTATAAAATGCTGAATATTGTTCTTGTAGAACCTGAAATTCCAAATAACACCGGAAATATCGGAAGATTATGTGTGGGCACCGAAAGTCGCCTGCATTTGGTACACCCGTTTGGATTTGTAATCAATGACAAAAACCTGAAACGTTCCGGTTTAGATTATTGGGTACATCTTGATGTTACCGAATATGCCAATGTTGAGGAATGGATCAAACAAATACCGGATCAGTCTCGTGTTTTTTTGATGAGTTCTCATGCCGAAAAATCTTATCTGGAGACCGAATTTCAAGACGGCGACTGGTTAGTTTTTGGAAAAGAAAGCGTAGGTCTGAGCAAAGAGGTACTAGCTCGCTTTGAGAATCATTTAACGATTCCGATGTCTAAACTAATTCGAAGTTTTAACATTGCCAATTCCGTTGCTTTTGTGGTTGGTGAGGCTAAAAGACAGATTGGTTTAAAAGTTTAGTTTTCTACTAATTCCTGATAATGTTCCTATAGATCGAGGATAAAACTTGGAGGTGAGTAATTTTGTGTCAAGCCCAGAACTTTGTGATTTAATACATTCCTCTGTCATTCCGAAGTATGAGGAATCATACAAGAAACTCCGCACAGTATGTCGCTAATTGTTGTCGAACTATTAGTGTCATTCCGAAGTATGAGGAATAACATAAGAAACTCCGCGCAGTATGTCGCTAATTGTTGTCGAATTACCGGTGTCATTCCGAAGTATGAGGAATCACACTAGAAATTCCGCACAGTATATCGCTAATTGTTGTCGAATTACTGGTGCGATTTCTCCTTCGTCGAAATGACATTTTGGGACTAAGTAATTACAAACTTCCCTTTTTCGGCATCAAAAATGATGTGTTCGTCTTTAAATAAAGTCGCAAAACTTCCTTTTGAAATTAAATTACAAGGTTCGTCTTGCACAAATAAATCGGGTGTCATGATAATCATTTCATCACTTAATTGTATCGCCAGATCAATATCGTGTGTTGAAAATAAAATACATTTTTGAGTTTCCTCAGTTAACCTTTTCAGCAATTTAAACAGCGATACTTTATGCAGTAAATCAAGATGCGTCGTGGGCTCATCCAAGATAATTAATGGTGTATCCTGTGCTAATGCTCTTGCGACTAATACTTTTTGTAACTGTCCGTCACTTATTTCGAAATGTTTTTTTCGTGCTAAATGACTTATTTGAGTTAGCACTAAAGCCTCATTTACTTTTGTAATGTCCTCAGAAGTCAAAGTGCCAATCCAGTTGGTGTAGGGCTGACGACCCAATGCCACTAATTCAAAAACCGATAAATTACTCGGTGGCAGTTTTTCAGTTAAAACAACACTTAAATTTTGAGCTAAATCTAAAGGCTTAAATGTGGTTATATCTTTATCACTAAGAAAGACTTTTCCGGATAGTGGCTTTTGAATTCCGGTAATTGTTCGCAACAAAGTTGATTTCCCAATTCCGTTTGCTCCTATTAATGAAATAAGTTTTCCAGATACCAGATTTAAATTCAGATGCTCTGCGATAAGTACACTTCCTTTTTTGGACTTGTAGCCAATACTTAAATCCGAAGTTGTTAAGATATTTTTCATTTTTTTAAAGTTGCTGAGATTCTGAGTTACTAAGCTTCTGAGTTTCTAATTAAAACTCCTTTTCCTTACTAAAAGCCAGATCACTACCGGCGCTCCGATAATAGAGGTAATTGCATTTATAGGAAGTGTAACTTCAAATCCCGGCATTTCTGAAACGATATCACAAAACAGCATAATCGTAGCACCAAAAAACAAAGTGCTCCAAAACAAAATAGTATGGTTACTTGTCTGGAAAGTTAGTTTTGCGATATGCGGTACTGCCAAACCAATAAAAGCAATCGGACCTGCAAAAGCCGTGATACTTCCTGCCAGAATACTGGTTGCGAACAAGATAATCAATCGGGCTTTTTTAAAATTCAGACCCACACTTTTGGCATAATTTTCTCCTAAAAGCAACGCATTTAAAGGCTTTATACTACTGGCACTCAAAAGCAAACCAATACTAACACAAACCGTAAAAACACCAATAGAAGACCAAGAGAGATTCCCTAAACTTCCCATGGACCAGAAGGTAAATTTCTGAAGCTGCTCTGCTGTACTAAAATACGTTAAAACACTAACAATGGCCGTGGTAAAGCTTCCAAACATAAGTCCAACAATTAAGATTGCCATAGTGTCCCGTAATTTCTGCGAAACGACCAAAACCAATACTAAAACCAAGGTACTCCCTAAAGTAGAAGCGATCACAATTCCGTAAGACGATAAAGCAATTGCGCTTAAAAAAGAAGGCAAAAACCCGGCTCCTAAAATCACAAAGGCCACACCTAAACTGGCACCTGAACTCAACCCTAAAACATAAGGCCCCGCAAGCGGATTTCGGAACAAAGTCTGCATCAACAAACCACTGATAGACAAACCGGCACCTACTAAAACAGCCGTAATCGCTTTTGGTAATCTATAATTTATTATAATATATTCCCATGCAGACTTACTCGCGTGCCCGCCAGTCAGACTCGTATACACTTCTTTTAACGGAATGGTAACAGAACCCAGACTAATGCTGGCCAGAAACATAAAAACTAAGCCCAGACCCAGCATTAAAAATAAAATCGTATTTCGTTTTTTATCTGCCAATTTAATTCAATTTAGCAGCAAATGTAAACTCATAACCAGGAAGTAAATCCGGATGAAAAATCTTGATATAATCTTTTAAAACCAAATCAGGTCGGCTTGGTGATAATTCATAATAAATGGTACCTCCGGTTGCCCCTAACTTACCTTCAAAATTATAAACATTCTTATTCTTAAAAGCGTCAAATTCTGTGTAGTGCGGATTGCTCTTCCCTAATTCTTCCAGATTTTTAACTGCTCCTGTTGCAATCCAAAAATTAGCCGTTTTTGCTTTTACCAGCACTTTTTCAAAAGACAAACCTTCACTTCCGGTCCCTTTAAGATCATCCCACAGGTAATTTGCATGTGCATCTTTCATAAATTCAGCCACCCAACTATTTCCTTTTGCCACATACCAGATATCTTCGTACATAGAACCATATAAAACCGTTGAAGATGCTTTTTTATCCGCCACCAATTTCTTGGCTTGATTGTAGCTCAAAACAATTTTATCAAACAATTCTTTTGCTTTTTCTTCTTTACCAAACAAAGCACCGTAGAGTTTAATCCATTCTGCTTTTCCAAGTGGAGACTGCTCCATCCAATCTGCCTGAATGAACACATTTAACCCACTTTTTTTCAAATTATCCAACATGGGATTATTGTTGTCTACGCCAAAGGTTACGATCAAATCCGGTGTCAATTCTATTAATTGTTCGATGTTCAATTTTTCGTTTTGTCCCACATTTTTAACTGCCCCTTTATCAATTAAGGCTCTGGTTTTTTCAGAAGAGATATAATCTGTATGCGGGAAACCTACCAGTTTACTTTCTACTTCCAACATCTCCAAAAATGGAATATTTGTAGTTGAAGTCACCACAACAGACTCCAAAGGAACTTTTATAAGAGGATACGATTTTAAACTATCCGGAACTAATGCTAACTTTTCTTTTAAAATGTAAGTGTAATTCTTATTGGCATTTGGCCACGGGTTAGAAACCGTCACCACAGAATACCCTTCATGTTTTACAATAGAAAGTCCGGAAGCATATTCTATACTGTTTTTTGCAATTTCTGAGTTTACATTCTCTGTCTTTTCGTTCTTTTTACATCCAACCAGAATAAAAAAAGAAAGGACAAAAATAAATTTAGATACTAAATGTTTCATAGGTAGCTTATAGGTATGATATTTGTAATTTCGGATAAATATAGGTCTTTTTGAATCATTATAATTCTCTGATACCTATTTCAATTAACGGCAAAGGTAAATCAATTTCTATTTTTTTTACCCCTCCTTAATCCGACAAAATTAAATAAATATTATCTTTACCTACATGAATACCTTAAAAACAAAAGTTTGTTCAAGCTGTCAATCTACTTTCAGCTGCGGAGACCTTTCTCTCGAGAACAAATGTTGGTGCAATAACTACCCTCCTATTTTTAATATCTCTGAAGGTAGCGATTGTCTTTGCCCCAGCTGCTTCAAAGAAGCCTGTGAAGATAAAATTGATGCCTATGTAGAAACTTTAACTCCGGAAACAGCAATTCATAATAAAGCCGCAGCCCTACCCAAATCAGAGCAATTAATCGAGGGAATCGATTATTACCTCGAAGACAATAAATATGTTTTTAAAGCCTGGTTTCATCTAAAAAGAGGAAGCTGCTGCGGAAATGGTTGCAGGCATTGCCCGTACTAATCGTGTGAATTGTGAGATGTGAAAGCTAACTTATTAAAATAGAATCCCGAATTATCCTTAGTCTATTATTGTTTATTACATCCTTCAAAACATCTTTAAATTATACGATTCGAAACTCACAACCCATAACTCACTTCTAACAAAAAAACAGCTAACAAAAAAATGATATATCTAATTACAGGAGGCGAACGATCCGGAAAAAGCAGTTACGCTCAAAATTTAGCTTTGCAACTTTCTGATACTCCCCTATATGTTGCGACGGCAAGGAAATGGGATGCCGATTTCCAGAATAGAATAGACAGACATCAATTAGAACGTGACGAACGTTGGACTAATATCGAAAAAGAAAAATATTTGAGCGAAATTGACTTCACCGGAAAAGTAGCTCTAATTGATTGTGTTACCCTATGGCTCACCAATTTTTTTGTTGATACTAAAAATGAAGTGTCAGCATCTTTAGAAGAAGCCAAAGCCGAATTTGAAAAAATAGCCAGCCAAAAAGAGGCAACTTTGATCATTGTTACTAATGAAATTGGAATGGGCGTTCACGCTGAAACCCACATTGGAAGAAAATTCACAGAGTTGCAAGGCTGGATGAATCAATTTTTAGCCTCAAAAGCAGATCAGGTTGTATTGATGGTATCCGGAATTCCGGTCAAAATAAAGGGTGAAAATTCCAACTCTTAAATTCCAAATTCCAATCCATAAACCCTACCAAAGTCTGGAATTTTGGAGTTTGGAATTTTAAAAATTTGTAATTTTATTTTACATGAGTTATTTAGACGATATTTTAAAATCACGCCGTGACACCCGACATTTTACAGCAGAGGAAGTACCCGATGAAGTAATCAACAAAGCGTTACAAGCCGGGCATTGGGCACCTTCAGTTGGTCTTACAGATGCAACAAAATATTATATAATCAGATCTGCTGAAGTTAAGAGTGCCATCAAAAATTTATTTTTAGAATATAACAAAAAAGCAGAGTCTCTTACCGATAATCCCGAGCAAAAAGAGCATTATAAATCACTCAAATTAGAAGCGATTGAAGAAGCTCCAATTGGACTTATCATTGCATATGACAGGGCTGTTTTAAATCAATTCACTATTGGAACCGTTGGTAGCAATGAAGCCGTTAAATTCAGTTCGGTTTGTGCCGCACAAAACATTTGGCTTTCCCTTACCGAGCAAGGTTACGGAATGGGATGGGTTTCAATTTTAAACTATTATCAATTCAAGAAAATAATCGATTTACCGGAGAACATCGAACCTCTTGGCTATTTCTGCATCGGAAAACCCGCCACGAATTACGATAACCAACCGATGTTACAACAACTAAACTGGAAACAAAAATCGGAAGTTCCCGATGTCACTGAAATTAAAAATGTGTTTGAAAATAAAATTTCAAATCTTCAGATAAATCCGCAATCATCCATTAATAATAAATCAGATTTCAATACGCTTTTACAGGAAAAAATCGATTCTAAAACCAAACCTATTGGTGCCTTAGGCGTTTTAGAAACTTTGGCTTTGCAAATGGGACATGTTTTTGAAACTTTAAATCCTAAAATAAAGAATCCAAACATTGTGGTTTTTGCAGCCGATCACGGAATTGCAAATCATGGCGTCAGTGCTTATCCGCAAGATGTTACCCGACAAATGGTCTCTAATTTTCTGGAAGATGGCGCCGCAATAAATGTTTTCTGCAAACAAAACGACATCATATTATCAATTGTAGATGCCGGGGTCAATTATGATTTTCCGACAAATGCCAAATTAATTGATGCCAAAATCGCGAAAGGAACACAATCCTTTCTCCATGCTCCTGCCATGAGCGAAACGGAACTGCAATTGTGCTTTGAAAAAGGGAAATCTATCGTAAATTCTATCGCAAAGACAGGATCTAATTGTATTGGTTTTGGCGAAATGGGAATCGGCAATACTTCTACCGCAGCAGTATTAATGAGTCTTCTAACGGATTTTCCGATTGAAGAATGCGTTGGAAAAGGAACAGGTGTTGAAGATGAGAAATTGATTCATAAACAAAATTTACTAAAAAAAGCAATTGAGAATTACTCCGGTCAACCCGAAATACTGCAGCAACTAGCCTATTTCGGAGGTTTTGAAATTATACAAATGGCCGGTGGCATGCTAGCCGCTTATGATCATAAAATGCTGATTTTAGTCGATGGATTTATTTGCAGCGTGGCTTATTTGATTGCCACAAAAATAAATCCGGCGATTAAAAACAATGCTATTTTTTGTCATGTTTCGGCGGAACAGGCACATCAGAAGCTGGTGAACTATTTGGATGTAAAACCCATTTTAAATCTGGATCTGCGTCTCGGAGAAGGAACCGGCTGTGCTATTGCACTACCAATTATAAAATCTGCTGAAGCCTTTTTGAATGAAATGGCCACTTTTGAAAATGCCGGGGTTAGCAAAAAATGATTTTTTATATATGATATGCCTTTTCTTAAAATCTATATTTATCTTTTTTAACTAAGAAACAATCCTTCTAATTCTTCTAATCTGTGGCAAAATAAAAAGCCGCCACAGATTGCACTGATTTAAAGGATTTTTTTTCTGATTCAATATCAACATTCAACAATCGAATTCAGGTTTTTAGATATTATAATTTTGCAAAAAAACCACTTTGCTAAAAATCTTAAACCAATTCAGTAAAAAGCATTAATTTTAAAAAATTTAATCCCTTATCAAAAATCAACTGCCAACATCTTTAGATGTTGGTCCATTTAAAACAATCAAAAAGGCTTTAGCCAAACAACCTCATACTCTTTTCAATGAAAAAAGAACTACATATATTCTTTACTGCTTTAATGTTTTACACCCGAATCCCATGCCCAAAAAACATCGATCACAATCCGGATTACCTAAATAAAGCCACACGCTATTTCCCTTTGATTGGATGGATTGTTGGGAGTATTTCCTTTTTCGCTTTTTCTGTTTTTTCGCTTTTTCTGTCTGTAGAAACTGCTGTCATCTTAGCCTTTATTGCGGCTATACTAACTACAGGAGCCTTTCATGAGGATGGCTTCGCCGATGTTTGTGATGGTTTTGGCGGAGGCTGGACCAAAGAAAAAATACTGCTGATTATGAAGGATAGTGCCATTGGTGCTTACGGAGCAATTGGGTTGGTTTTGCTTTTTTTATTAAAATTCAAACTACTTTCAGAATCAATCATACTTTATCAAACTCCTGATTCAACTGCGCTTTTTCAAATTTTCCTGTTGTTTATTTCTGCCCATTCATTGAGTCGTTTGGCAGCGATAAGTATAATTTTCACCCATGAATATTCGCGCGATGATGCTTCAAGTAAAAGCAAACCTATTGCCAAAAGCAATACCTGGAAAGAAGTATTAGGTGCTTTTTTCTTCGGATTAGCTCCTTTATTGGTGCTGTCCTACTTTAAATATCAGATTCTTTTGGTCCTAATTCCTGTTTTTTTAACTCGTTATTTCCTGGCTCGCTATTTTCAGAAATGGATTGATGGCTATACGGGTGACTGTCTGGGTGCTACACAGCAGGTATGTGAAGTTGTTTATTATTTAGCCCTTCTTTTGGTATGGAAATTTATCTAGTCCGTCATACTGAAACAGTTTGCGAAAAAGGCATTTGTTATGGCCAATCTGATGTTGCCTTAGCAAAACCTTTTGATCTTGTTTTTGAAAATATTATTTCACAATTACCACAGGAAGCTATTCTTTTTTCCAGTCCTTTACAACGCTGTGTTATTCTGGCAAACTACATTCGAAGTAAAATCGAAACCATTTCTTATCAGGAAGACAAAAGACTAATGGAAATGAATTTTGGAGATTGGGAAATGAAAAACTGGAATGACATTCAACCGGAGCAGCTTAATCCGTGGATGGAAGATTTCGTAACTATTCGCGCTACAAACGGAGAATCTTTTATCGAATTACACGCAAGAACAACAGAGTTTTTTTCAGAACAGATTTCAAAAAAAACAAGCAAGCCAATCATTATAGTCACCCATGCAGGAGTCATTAGAAGTTTACTGTGTCATCATACCGCACTGCCGTTGAAAGATGCTTTTGAGAATAAAGTAGATTTTGGACAAGTCATCAAAATTGAACTTTAAACAGTCGTTTGTTTAAAATTTCGCTTCAAAACTAAAACAAATTTGAAAATTCAATAATTTAAACTTTATCTTTGCAAAAAATTTAAGGTTGTGTTACTGATTTATTTAACACATTAAAAAGGGAATCAAGTAAAAACTTGAGCTGTACCCGCAACTGTAAGCTTAGTTCATTAATGAATGCTTGTTGTTAACTACAAAACCACTGCTCGCTGCGGCGAATGGGAAGGTAAACAACAAGACGCGAGCCAGGAGACCTGCCTTTGTAACTAATATCGAGCTCTCGGGAACAAGAGTGTAGAAATTATGACTTTAAAAAATTGGTTGTCTTTTTGTTTGTTTTTGTTGTGTCAGATCCTTTTGTCACAGAATGACTCTATTACAAAATTGAAAGAAGTTATTGTTTCAGATACCAATCTTAAGAAATATTCTGACTCCCAGTCCATTCAGGTATTGAATGATTCTATTATCAATAAAAATCAAGCCTCATTAACTTCGCTGTTAAACTACAATACTGTTATCTATTTTAAAGAAAACGGACTTGGCATGACTTCAGCTCCTTCTTTTAGAGGAACTACCGGAGCGCAAACAGCTGTAATCTGGAACGGAATCAATATTAATTCACAATTTTTAGGGCAAGCTGACTTTAACACCATTGGAACACGAGATTTTAATTCGATAGCTGTAAAAGCCGGAGGAGGGAGTATTTTGTACGGAAGCGGTGCCATCGGTGGGAGTATTCACCTCAACAATGATCTTAATTTTAAAAAAGAGCTCTCCAACCATTTATTCTTAAGCTTAGGAAGTTACAACACATTGAGTGCTAATTATCGTCTCGCACTGTCTTCAAAAAAATACAGTCTACAGGTAAATATCTCCAGAAACAGTTCGGATAATGATTTTAAATATCCGGGCACAATCAATGAAAAGAATCTCAACGGAGAATACTATAATACCAGTATGAATACCTCATTTGGATATAAAATTGACCCGAATAATACATTAAAGGCATACAGTCAGTTTTACGATTCAGAACGTCACTTCTCCCTCATTTCGCCAAATGAGACTAAAACAAAATACAATGACTTTAACACCCGTAATCTTTTAGAATGGGAAAGTATCTTTGGTCATTTTACTTCTAAAGTAAGAGCTGCACATATTGGAGAGTCTTATAAATATTTCCCCAACATTGATTCGGAACTTTTTACTTACGGAAAAGTCGAAACCTCTATTATAAAATATGATTTGGCATTTGATGTAAATGATAAAATCAAATTAAATTCTATAATCGATTATACCCGAAATAAAGGATATGGCTCCAATATTAATAATGTAAAAAGAGAGATCGGGTCTGCCAGTTTGCTATTGCGTCATTTGGTAACAGACAAATGGGATTATACCGCCAGTATACGTCAGGAAATGACTGATAATTACGGAAACCCTTTTCTTTTTTCTTTTGGAACAAGATACCAATTCACTGACTTCTATCGCATCAAATTAAATGCATCAAAGAATTTCAGAATGCCGACTTACAATGATTTATTTTGGCAAGGAAGCGGCAATCCTAATTTAAAACCTGAAACTTCTTATCAAGGCGAAATTGGCAATGAGTTTTTCACAAAAAACTTCTCGCTTTCTGTAACAACATATTATAATGACATTCGGGATTTATTGCGCTGGGTACCTAAAGAAGGCGGCGGTGATGTTTGGTCTCCCGAAAACACAGATAAAGTTAGAGCGTATGGTGCCGAAGTACTTTTAGAATGGAGAACAAAAATAGAAAACCATAATTTCACTCTTAACGGAACTTATGCGTACACCATTTCAGAAAGCAAACAATTGATTCGCGGAGAATCAATTTACAAACAATTAATATATGTTCCTTATCATAAACTAACAGGAGCTGCTTCTTATAATTGGAAAAAGATATCCTCCTATTTCCAGTATTTATATACAGGAGATGCCTACACCACTCCTTTTAACAACCCTAATACAAAAGTAAAAGCATACAGCATTGGTAATTTAGGTGTCGATTATGATTTTGGCAGAAAAAATAGCTATAAACTTGGATTTCAAATGCTAAATATCTGGAATGAAAATTATCAGCCGATCCTTAACAGGCAAATGCCAGGGCGAAATTACACGATATACATTAACCTTAACTTTTAAAAAACATGAAAAAATTAAACAAACTATTCTTAGCTGTCATTATAAGTTCGGCTTTTTTTGCCTCTTGTAGTAGTGATGACGATGATAACACAACCCAAGAACCACGTGGTAACTATGAAGGTGGATTATTCATTGTAAATGAAGGAAACTTTGGAAAAAACAACGGATCTATCTCTTATTTATCAAATGATTTAAAAATCGAAAACAATGTGTTTTCATTAGTTAATGCAGGGAAAAAGGTTGGTGACACACCACAATGCATTGGCTTTAACGGCGATTTTGCTTACATTGTTGTAAACGTTTCTAATACAGTTGAAGTTGTTAACCGATATACATTCAAAAGCATCGCAACTATTACTGCAGACTTAAAGAACCCTAGATATATTGCTTTTGCAAATGGAAAGGGATATGTAACCAACTGGGGTGACGGAGCAAGTGCAACAGATGATTATGTCGCTATACTTGATCCTGCAACAAATAAGATTACCTCTAAAATCCCTGTTGTGGAAGGTCCTGAAAAAATCATAGCCAATGAAGGTAAACTTTATGTAGCCCACAAAGGCGGATGGAATCAAGGGAACTCTCTATCAGTAATCAACACCACAACCAATACAGTTGCTACAAATTTTGTAGTTGGAGATGTCCCAGGTTCATTAGTAAAAGACAATACCACTTTATATATTTTATGTAACGGAAAACCATCTTATGCTGATGTAGAAACTCCAGGTAAAATAGTTAAAGTTAGTTTAAGTACTAATGCCGTGACCTCAACAATTGATTTCCCGGGTAAAACACATCCAGGGTTATTAGACATTGAAAACAACAAACTTTATTATACAGTTGGAAGCGATATTTATTCAGCTGCTACAAGTGCCACAACTCTGCCTACTGCAGCAGCATTTAAAGCTACGAAAGTTAGAAATCTTTATGGTTTTGCAGTAAGAAACAATAAAGTATATGTAGCCGATGCCATTAACAATCAAGATAACGGTGATCTTTACATCTATTCTTTAACAGGAACTGAAACTAACGTATTTAGCGCGCAAATATCACCAAACGGTTTTTACTTTAATAATTAAGGAAGACGTCTAGGAAAATAATTCTGTAATTATTTTTAAGATCAATTAATTCATCCTTTATTTTAATTTTTTGATAAAAAGAGGTTGCCTAATTTAAAAAAGGCGGCCTCTTTTTTTTGACAATACTCTCTAATCTTTTTTAATAGTTAAAAAACAACAGGCTTCTTCATGAAATACATATTTTGCCGAGAAGAAAAACCTTAGAGATCCTATAAACAAAAAACATCCTCAAGAATGTTTCTTGAAGATGTTTTTATAATCGATAAATCTGTATTAGAAAACTATACTATTTTAACGCTCTTAAAAGTCCTTCCGGAGCTTTCTCTACATACATCTGGTTTCGAATACCATTCATTTCTTTAGCATCGATAAAAGGGCGAAGTACCTTGCCTCTATCCTGCTGCACTTTTTTGCCTGCAGAACCCGTAATCTTAGCAATAGCAGTATTCAACAAAGGTTCGGACGGATCACCTAAAACGCCTAAATTAGAAAGATACTCCAATTGTTCATAGGTTGGTTTCAAACCATTGGTATAATCTCCAAAACCGGTTGAATTAACAATTTTAAGTACCAAAGGCTGCATAGCATACTTATGATTTGGATTGACTTTATTCTTTGTAAATGTTTCAGAATCATACAATGTAATAGACCCTACATTTTTACCAACGGTATAATCACCAATTTGCACCACACTGATATAAGGAGCCAATCCGTTTATAATCAACTCACTCGCAGAAGCAGTACCATTTGTTGTCAGAACGTAAACTTTACTTAAACGTAAACTGTTCAACGCTCTTCCGTCAACATGGTCCACAAATCTATTATTTAAAGATTCTGCATCTTCTGTTTCAAAATAAGCATTCACTTTATCATTCCATCTTTCTTTGGCAAAAATCTTATCTTTAAATTGACCAGTAATCATACTCGCCAAACGTGTAGCCGTCTGAACTGATCCTCCTCCATTGTATCTTAAATCCAAAACTAAGTCTGTAACTCCTTGTGCTGCAAATTCTCCAAAAGCATCATTTAATTGTGAATCATAATTAGCATAAAAACCATTATACATGATATAACCAATCTTATGACTTCCGGAAGCAATAACTTTGTTAATCAAAATCGGATTTTCATTCAAAGATGTTTTAACCAACGTAACTGATTTCCCATTCGATTGCAGTACGCCTTCATTATATTGAGCTAAATTTAAAGTATAACTATCTGAATCTAAAAGTAATTGCCTGTAGTTAGAAACCGTAAGTTTAGTTCCGTTTACTGCCGTAAAAAGATCTCCACGTTTTATATCTTTGTTTGAAGCATCTGAATTAGGAATAACATAACGCACGAAACCAACTAAATCTGTATTGCTTCCTGTTATATAATTCAATTTAAAATCAATTCCGCTATTTTTACTGGTTCCCTGAAGTTCCTGCTCTAAAACGGTATAATCGTCAACAATCCAACTGAATCGATCAATTGCTTCTCCTTTTGGAAATTTACTGGCCGGTTTATTTAGTAAACTTTGAAATAAACTTTCAGGGTTGGAATAACCATTCAAAAAAGAATTCAGAGCCCCTTGATTGCTAAAGCGATTATCCCCCAAATTAGGGACATCTGCCTGCCACAGATAAAACTGATTCAACCCTTTCCAGATAAAGTCATTCACTTGCAAATTTGCCGGAGCGGCAACATCGTCCTGGTCTTCACAGGATTGTAAAGAAAAGAGAAGTACGCATAAAAATAGTAAACTTCTTAATATTGTTTTCATAAACCGTGATATCTATATAAATGTAATAACGTAAAAATACTATCTTTAGTTTTAACAATTAAAAATTTATTAATCTTTTTTTAATCATTTTTTTCAAAACCGATGTAACAAAATAAATTGTACCTCGTCTTGATTTATATATGCTAACCAATAACCTTGATTTATGAATCAGATTGTGTTTATAGAGTTAATAAATCCTTTTAAAGACAAAGTATTTCGTCTGGCAAAAAGACTGCTTACCAGCACGGAAGAAGCAGAGGATGCAACGCAAGAAGTACTGGTTAAATTATGGAATAAAAAGGAAAATCTGGGTACCTATAACAGTGTTGAAGCATTAGCGATGACGATGACCAAAAATTATTGTCTCGATCAGCTAAAATCTAAAAGAGCAGGAAATCTACAAATTGTACACAACAATTTTACAGACCGCCAGCCTCAGTTAGATAAAAAACTGGAAGATGCAGACAGCTTAGAATGGGTAGAGAAAATAATCGGTCAATTACCGGAACAATTACAAATATTAATTCAATTACGCGATGTCGAACAATATGAGTTTGACGAAATTGCCAAAATTGTCAACATGAATGAAACGGCTATCCGGGTAGCCCTATCTAGAGCGAGAAAAAAAATAAGAGAGTCAATGCTTAATACACACCATTATGGAATTAAATAAAATAGAATATATACTAGACAAATACTTTCAGGGAGAAACGACTATTGCCGAAGAAAACGAATTAAAAGACTATTTTTCTTCACCGAATGTTGCGCAGCATTTGGAGCAATACCAGCCCATGTTTGGTTATTTCTCTCAGGTAAAAGAACAAAAGTCGACACAGGAGATTCCACTACAAACTAAAAAACGAAATGTTATGTGGTTATCAATTGCTGCCTCTGCTGTTATTTTACTGGGAATTGGAACCTATTTTTATGTAAGCGATCAAAACGCAACTCCGGTTGTAGCGCAATCAGAATTAGGAACCTACGACGATCCCGAGGAAGCCTTAGCTGCAACGCAAAAAGCTTTAGCGTTATTGTCAAACAATGTTAATGTAGGTATAGAAAGTGTACAATACATTAAGGAATACGAACAATCAAAAAACAAAATCTTTAAACAATAATTAAAATCTAAATAAAATGAAAAATTTCATCATAACACTCGTTTTCACATTCGTTACCACTATTTTTCACGCTCAGGGCGCTTTTGACAAATACGATGGCCAGGACGATGTAACCTCAGTAATTGTTAACAAAAAAATGTTCGATTTAATGAGCAAAGTAAAAGTTGACGCGAAAGACAAGGACACGCAACAATATGTTAACCTGATTAAAAAATTAGACTATTTAAAAGTATTCACTACCAAAAATCCAAAAATTGAAGCCGATATGAAAGCTTCTGCTGACAAATACATTAGAACTGCCGGCTTAGAAGAATTAATGCGAGTAAATGACGGTGGTAAAAACGTTAGAATACTAATCAAATCAGGCGCCAGCGATACACAGGTAAAAGAATTGCTAATGTATATAGACGGTGCTAAAAATGACGAAACTGTTTTGTTATCCCTTACCGGTAATTTTGACTTAAACGAAATTTCAGTACTTACCGACAAAATGCAGCTTCCCGGTGGTTCTGACTTGAAAAAAGCTTCTAAAAACAAAAAATAACATGAAAGTCAGCGTCTTTACCTCAGCCCTTTTAGCTTTACTAACTTTAATAAGTTGTAACTCTGAACCTTCTCTACAAAAGTATTTTGTAGAGAATACAGATAACAAAAATTTCATTTCTCTTGATATTTCTCCCAGTATCTTAAACTTAGACAAAGCAAAATTGTCTACAGAACAATCCGATGCTTTAAATTCTTTTGAAAAAATGAACATTCTTGCCTTCAAAGTAAATGCAACAAATGGAAAAGAGTTTGAAACGGAAAGAACAAAGGTCAAAGCCATTTTAAAAGACCCAAAATATCAGGAATTAATGAAATTTGGCTCCGGTAAAGAAGGCGCTTCTATAAGTTACGTTGGCACAGAAGATCACATAGAAGAATTTGTAGTTTTTCTCAACAGAAAAGAAAACGGATTTGCAGTAGTACGCGTTTTAGGTAAAGACATGAATCCAACACACATTATCAATTTAATGAGCGTTCTTCAAAAATCAAAAATAGACATGGAACAGCTAAAACCTTTAGAGCAGCTGCTTAAAAAATAATCTTACTTTAAAATCAAAAAAAAAGAGTGAAAAACTACTGTAGATTTTCGCTCTTTTTTTGTGCCTTGTAATCACTTTAATGCATTTTTTTTCACGCAGATCTTGCTGATTATGCTGATATTTTGTTTTGCAGTCCTGATAAAAATAATCTAAATAAATTGCAACCCGAACAATAGTGAACAGATAGAGCAAACAAAAATCTTTGCAACCTTTACCTATAAACAAACTGTGTATTCTGACAGGACAAGAGGCTTTATAAAAAATCCGAAGCTTTTGAATTTGGCCCTTCTTCTCGACACAAATCAAAGACCTTACTTTACAAAAAATTCAAGCTATGCGTTTCTCAATAAGTGAAACGTTTTTTTTCCTTATCAACTAAAATCAGGTTCTATTTTAAAAAGATTTTTCTTTGTAATTTACTGGTTCATGATTTTGATATAAACTTAATTTAGTTACATTTGAAGAAAAGTAACCAACCAACTTCACTTGAAAAAAGCATTTAAAATTCTTTTAAAATCAATCTTAGTCCTTTTAGGATTCTTAGCACTCTATGTCTTATCGGCTTACATACTTTCTAAAATCACCATTGATCAGGAAGCAGGTACAAAACCGGAAGTTGAGATTTTCATCCTTACTAATGGCGTTCATACCGATGTTGTAATGCCAGTAAAAAACGACCAGATAGACTGGAGCCAACAAATACAATTTAAAAACACAAAAGCTGCAGATTCTACTTACAACTATATAGCAATGGGATGGGGTGACAAAGGTTTTTATCTGGAAACACCCGAATGGTCAGATCTTAAGGCCTCGACGGCTCTTAAAGCCGCAACAGGTTTGGGCAAAACTGCTATTCATGCCACGTATTTCAGACAAATGAGATTGAGCGACCACTGCAAATCTATAATGATTAGCAAAGAACAATACAATCGTTTAATTACTTATATCACAAACAGTTTTCAAAAAGACGCATCCGGAAATTTCATACCTGTAAAAACAGATGCTCTGTATGGTCGAACAGATGCTTTTTATGAAGCAAACGGCAGTTACAGCCTAACACACACTTGCAATACCTGGGCCAATAATGCCTTAAAAGCCAGTGGTCAGAAATGTTGCTTTTGGACACCTATGGATACTCCGATTTTTTCGAAATACAACTAAAATTAAATATAAAACATGGTACAAAAAACGTCGAATGCCTTTATCGCGGCATCATGGATAGCTCTCGGAGCTGGAACAGTAGGATTTATAGTAGGCCTTGCAAGAGCTGAAATGTTACTAAACGAAAAAGGGTATTATTTTACCGTTTTAATGTTTGGTCTTTTTGCTGTAGTCTCTTTGCAAAAAAGTGTTAGAGACCGATTAGAAAATCTTCCGGTAACTGATATTTATTATGGAATTTGCTGGTTCGGAACCCTTTTATCAATTGTATTGTTAACAGTTGGTCTTTGGAATGCCACTATTCTTCCAAGCGAAAAAGGTTTCTATGCATTTGCCTTTTTATTAGCTCTTTTTGGCGCCATTTCTGTTCAGAAAAACACCAGAGATAATATGTCTTTAAGCCAAGGCGAATAAACGTATACAATTCATCCAAAAACATAGAAAACTCCTACTTAGGAGTTTTTTTTACGTCTTTAAATAGTCAGATTTTTCTTTTTTACCTAAATAAATAGTAACAAATAATAATTTACATTTGCCGCCAAATAAATAAATCCCATAAATGAAAACAACCAAAGTTTTATTCTTATTCTTAGTTCTAATCCTAAACAGCTGTTCAAGTGACAATAGCAACATTTTAGAGAATACTGAAACCTCTGAAAACACTAAACCCACATCAAAATATGCAATGACCGCTAAAATTGACGGTACATTATGGCAAATGAATAATGCATTTAATTCAAATTTTGCCACAAAACCATTGTTTACCTATTATCCTGCGACAGAATATATTCAATTAGGAGGAAGAAACAACATGATCAATGAAATCAGACTTATGATTAAAAGAAGTGATCTTAAAGTTGGCACTTATCCTATTACACGATCAACCTTTGATGCGTCCAAAACCCAAATTGACATGTCTATTCACAGCAAAGAAAATCTTCAGTATCCGGTTGAAGGTACCTTATCTATAACTTCAGTTGATTTAACCACTAAAACAGTAGCAGGAACCTTCTCATTTAATTGTGTAGAAGATTTTTCAGAACCAATTAGCGCTACCAATCCTATTACAACAAAGGTAACTGAAGGTACATTCAATTATCGATATGATGTATCCTACTAAAGAATATAAAAACAACAAAAAGGCTCCAAAAATATTTGGAGCCTTTTTTATTATCAGTGGATTTGAGATTATTTACTCAAATACATTTTTCTTCTTGAATACAATTCGTAGAATTGATCGTCTTTAAGATCATCAATAAACAAGATGCTTTCTCCTGTTGATTTCATTTCCGGCCCCAATGCTTTGTTTACATTGTGGAATTTGCTGAAAGAGAAAACCGGTTGTTTGATCGCGTATCCTTTTAACTGCGGATTGAAATCAAAGTCCGTTACTTTATTATGCCCTAACATTACTTTTGTAGCGTAGTTCACATAAGGCTCTCCGTAAGCTTTTGCAATAAACGGTACTGTTCTGGAAGCTCTTGGATTTGCTTCGATAATATAAACCGTATCGTCTTTTATCGCAAACTGAATATTGATTAAACCTACTGTTTTTAAAGCTCTGGCGATTTTTTTCGTATGATCTTTTATTTGTTGCATCACGAATTCTCCCAAGTTAAAAGGAGGCAATGTAGCATTACTATCTCCCGAGTGAACTCCACAAGGCTCGATATGCTCCATAATTCCGATGATGTACACATTTCCGTCAGCATCACAAATGGCGTCTGCTTCTGCTTCAATTGCTCCGGCCAAATAATGATCTAAAAGCAATTTGTTCCCCGGAATCGTTTTCAATAAATTGATAACGTGTTCTTCCAGTTCTTTTTTATTGATTACAATCTTCATTCCCTGACCTCCTAATACATAAGAAGGACGAATCAATAACGGGAAGTCCAACTTATCTGCCAGCGCAGAAGCTTCATCAGCCGTTTCAGCAATTCCGAATTGCGGGAAAGGAATGTGTAATTCTCTTAATAAATCAGAGAAACGCCCTCTGTCTTCAGCTAAATCAAGTGCATCAAAACTGGTTCCGATGATTTTCACTCCGTATTTAGAAAGCTTTTCAGCTAATTTTAAAGCGGTCTGACCTCCTAATTGCACAATTACACCTTCCGGTTTTTCGTGCTGAATAATATCGTAGATGTGCTCCCAGAAAACCGGCTCGAAGTACAATTTATCTGCTGTATCAAAATCTGTCGAAACAGTTTCCGGATTACAGTTGATCATGATGGTTTCATAACCACATTCTTTTGCTGCCAAAACTCCGTGTACACAAGAATAATCAAATTCAATTCCTTGTCCGATTCTGTTTGGTCCTGAACCTAAAACGATGATTTTCTTTTTCTCTGTTACTACACTTTCGTTATCTACATAACGCTCTCCGTTTGCTTTTTCGATTTCAGCTTCAAAAGTAGAATAGTAATAAGGTGTTTTTGCTTTAAATTCGGCAGCACAAGTATCTACCAACTTAAACACACGATTTATATTCATGCTCATACGTAGAGCATGTACTTCACTTTCAAGGCAATTTACCATATGAGCAATTTGTCTGTCGGCAAAACCTTTTTGTTTTGCTTCAAGCAATAACTCTTTAGGCAGATTAGCTACTTTATAGTTAGAAATTTCTTTTTCTAAAGTATAAAGCTCTTCATATTGTTTCAGGAACCACATATCGATTTTTGTGATTTCATGAATACGGCTCAACGGAATTCCCATTGCAATCGCATCATAAATTACAAAAACACGATCCCAACTTGCAAAAGTCAGTTTTTCGATAATTTGTTCGTAGTTTTTATATCCTTTTCCGTCGGCACCTAAACCGTTACGTTTTATTTCTAAAGATTGAGTCGCTTTGTGTAACGCTTCCTGAAAAGAGCGTCCGATACCCATAACCTCACCAACAGATTTCATCTGAAGTCCAAGCGTTCTGTCAGCGCCTTCGAATTTATCAAAGTTCCAACGTGGTATTTTTACAATTACATAATCTAAAGTTGGTTCAAAAAGAGCCGAAGTAGATTTTGTAATCTGGTTTTGCAATTCATCTAAATTGTATCCTAAAGCCAATTTAGAAGCAATTTTTGCGATCGGGTAACCTGTTGCTTTTGATGCTAATGCAGAAGAACGAGATACACGAGGGTTGATTTCGATTGCAACGATATCTTCTTTTTCGTCCGGTGAAACGGCGAATTGCACATTACAACCTCCTGCAAAGTTTCCGATACTACGCATCATCAAGATTGCATAGTCACGTAATTTTTGAAAAGTTGTATCTGATAAAGTCATGGCCGGTGCCACTGTAATCGAATCTCCGGTATGAATACCCATCGGGTCCATATTTTCAATTGAACAAATGATTACTACGTTATCATTTTTATCTCTCAAAAGCTCCAATTCATATTCTTTCCATCCCATTAAGGCTTTATCAATTAAAACCTCATGTATAGGAGAAGCTTCTAAACCTCTGGTTAAAAGCTCATCGAAATCTTCTTTTTTATAAACTACTGCCGCTCCTGTTCCTCCAAGTGTAAACGAAGGACGAATTACTAACGGGAAACCAAATTCCTGCGCAATTTCTTTACCTTCTAAGTAAGAAGTAGCTGTTTTTGCCGGTGCAGTAGGCACATTAATTCTTTCTAAAAGCTGTTTAAACTGCTCTCTGTCTTCGGTAATATTAATCGCATTTACATCAACTCCGATTAATTTTACTCCGAAATCCTGCCAGATTCCTTTTTCCTCAGCTTCCAAACATAAATTTAAAGCTGTTTGTCCCCCCATAGTTGGCAAAACAGCATCAATTTGTGGATGTTCCTTTAGAATTTCAATAATCGATTTTGTAGTTAATGGTTTCAAATAAATATGATCGGCCATACTTGGGTCGGTCATAATAGTCGCCGGATTTGAGTTTATTAAGATAACTTCAATTCCTTCTTCACGAATAGAACGTGCAGATTGAGAACCTGCATAATCAAATTCGCAAGCTTGACCAATAACAATAGGACCTGAACCTATTATTAAAACGGATTTTATTGATGTGTCTTTAGGCATTTTATTTGTATTGTGTAGTTATTATATTGCATTCAAAAACATTCGTAGTACTTTAAAAACTAGAATGTTGCATTCTTTTTTACCGACAAGGTATAAAAAAAGGCGATACTAAAAAAGTAACGCCTTATTTATGTTTATAGAAACATTATTTCTTGTGTCTAGGTTCGCTAGAAACAGTTAATTTATGTCTTCCTTTAGCTCTTCTACGCGCCAGAACTTTTCTTCCATTCGCAGAAGCCATTCTGTCCATAAATCCGTGCTTATTTCTTCTTTTTCTTTTCGATGGTTGAAATGTTCTTTTGCTCATTGCTTTGTATCTTTAAAATGGTATCTAATATCTCTTTTCTGTTTTAGAATTTCGTTATTCCAAAACCGAGTGCAAATATACAAAGACTTTTTTTTCTGGCAAGCAGTTTTATAAAAATATTTTTAATTCCTTTTACTATCTTTGCAATCACAAATATACATCTATTATGTTTCACAAAAATATTAAACTTATTTTGGCCGGACTTCTAGTAGTCGCAGGCATTTGGCAATTTACAGAGAGCAATATCGGGAATGGTATTTTTCTTATTTTATTGACCGCAATTCCAATCTTTCTTTACTTTAAAAACGAATTTATCCTTTTAGCCTTCCTTAAATTAAGAAAACAAGATTTTGAAGGCGCTAAAAAATGGCTATCCTATATTAAAAACCCTGAAGCTGCACTGGTTAGAAAACAACAAGGTTATTTTAACTACTTACACGGGATCATGTTATCTCAAACCAATATCAATCAAGCTGAGAAACATTTCAAAAAAGCAATCGAATTAGGATTGTCTATGGATATGGATTTAGCCGTAGCTAAATTAAACCTTGCCGGAGTTGCAATGTCACGCAGAAGAAAACTTGAAGCTACTAACTTATTGAACGAAGCTAAGAAATTAGACAAACAAGGTATGCTGAAAGAGCAAATTTCAATGATGAAAGAACAAATGAAGAAAATTTAAAATTTTCTGAAATTTCAAATATTTAAAATCCCAAATTCCAAAGCTTATTGGAATTTGGGATTTTTTTTGGATTAAACCCTAAAACGAGATGTCAGGCTGAGCGAAGTCGAAGCCCTTCATTGGTTAAAAGTGGCTTCGACTTCGCTCAGCCTGACATCCGAAATTGATTTACCCCAGCTATTGGAATTTGGAATTTTTACTATTTATTCCTCCAGTATAATAGATGGCAAATTTTCATTAAGCCATTTGTATTTATTAAGAATCATGACATGAGTTCCTCCTTTTACTATGATACAACTTTTGATGTATTTTATAGGAAAAACATCATCCTGATCGCCATGAATATGAATCACTTTTTCATCAATTTGGTTTCTGTCCCAACGGATTACGGTTTCTACAGCCCATTGCAGATAATTGATATCACGAACGGACAAGAACTTTTCATACAGTTTAATCCGTTTGTTTATTTTTTCTCCAAATGAAAATTTAGCCAGCTTCTCTACATTCAGCAACAACTGCATTGGAATTAGCTTGTAAGCTTTCGTCGTTTTGCCAATTTTCATTCTTTTCGGAAATTCGAGATTGCTTCTAACACTTGAAATAATAATCACTTTTCGAGCATTGATATGTTTTGCTATCTCCTGTACTAAAATACCTCCAAACGAAACTCCAATTAAAACAGGATTTGAATGTTTGATTTTTTTAGTGATGCGAAGTGCATAATCGGATAGCGATTCTTTTGGAAACGGAATCTCCCACTCCAACAAACAGATTTCAAAAACAGAATCATCCAATTGAATTCTTTCAAAAATAGATGAACTTGCCGCCAGACCAGGCATAAAATAAACCGGAATTTTACTCATTAGATAAACAGAAATTTCAATTACGACCCTTACTTATAAAAGCTAAAGTTACTTTTTTTTATAAACTTCAAGCAAATTTCAGACCGTAATCTTAACATCAAAATAAAATTCAACACAGTAAAGTAACAAGCTTTAGAACTTCTCCTTCAAAAAATAATTCATTATTGAAAATCAATTGATTACCTTTACAATTGAAATAAATTACGATTAGAAATCTTATACAGAATTTTCTTTCACAACTATTTCGCCCCAAAATTATTTGCATTTAAACATGACCAAAAACACATTATTACATTATGGAACAATCTATTGAAATTATGGAAATCAAAGACAATACTTTTGCAAGACAATTTGAGACCATAGTACCAGAAGGAATGCTTACTGTTGAATATTCTTTTCAGGAAAAAAAAATCTTCTTAACCAAAATTAATACCCCGGAAGGCTTCGATAATCAAGCTGTAATTGATGGATTACTAAAAAGCATCATGGAAATTGTTATCGAAAAGAAATTCAGATTAATGCCTATTTCTCCAAAAATCGCTCAATTCATTAAGAAAAATCCAAAGTATAAAGAATTACTTCCTCCCGGAATCAGGATTTAACCTTTTTAGAAATAACCGATAACCCGAAGCCATGCCCCTCCGATCGTCATATAAATAAAAAGCATCACTACTCCGGTCACTAAACCTTTTACCCACCAATCTTTTAGATCGACATAACCGCTCCCAAAGAAAACCGGTGCAGGTCCGTGACCATAATGTGTTAGCGTTCCGTACAACGATCCTATAAAACCAAGCATAAAGGCCAAAAGCAACCCGGGAATTCCGAGTGAAATACCAACGCCCAGCAATGCCGCATACATTGCTGCTACATGCGCTGTGGCACTTGCGAAAAGATAATGACTAAAGAAATAAACCAAAACAATAATCGGAAAAGCCATCTGCCAGCTTAAGCCTCCTATTTCGGCTTTTACCAAATTACTAAACCAGCCAATAAATCCTAACTCGTTGAGCGAACTCGCCATCATTACTAAAACCGAAAACCAGACAATCGTATCCCAGGCTCCTTTTTCGGCTTTTACGTCGTCCCAACTAAGAACAGAAGTTAAAAGCAAAATCACTAAACCAATAAAAGCGGTTGTTGTAGCGTCAATAGAAAACAAATCACCGGTCATCCAAAGAAATAATAAAATAAAAAAGGTCAGCAACATCATCCATTCATTGCGTGTAATAGGGCCCATTTCTTTAAGTTTCTGACTTGCAATTTGTGGTGCATCTCCCGTCTTTTTAAGTTCGGGCGGATAAATTTTATACAATACAAAAGGAATCACAAAAAAGGCAACCAAACCCGGAACAATTGCTGCTACGGCCCAGGAAATCCAAGTAATTTTAATTCCTAAGTTGAGTGCAAATTTCTGGCACATCGGATTACTGGCCGTCCCTGTTAAAAACATAGACGAAGCAATCAGATTCATATTATAACTGTTCAGCGTCAAAAACGCCCCTAATTTTCTATGTGTATCCGGTTGATCCGGCACCGAACCAAAACTCATTGACATGGATTTCATAATCGGATAAATAATCCCTCCTCCTCTTGCCGTATTACTTGGTACAGCCGGAGCCAGAACCAAATCTGCCAATCCAAGACCATAAGCCAATCCAAGTGAGCTCTTTCCGAATATCTTTACAAACAAAAATGCAATTCTGTTTCCTAAACCGGTTTTAATAAATCCTCTGGCAATAAAAAAGGAGATTCCAATTAGCCAGATTACTTTATCCCCAAAACCCTTCAAAGCTAATGTTATTGATTTTCCGGCATCCCCCGGCGCTAAAACCTGTGAAAAAGCTGTCAACGCAATAGCAATCATACACATGGTTCCCATTGGAGCAGCTTTTAAAATAATTCCGAGAATTGTCGCTACGAAAATGGCAAACAGATGCCAGGCTTCTATAACCACACCATCAGGTGCGGGAATCAACCAAATTGCAATTCCAACTGCCAATGTAATTAAGATCTGAGGGATTTTTATTTCTTTCATAAGGCAAAAAATTAGGTTATGTTAAAGTCTGCATTGAAACTGTACAATAAACAAATTGTCTTTATACGTGGAGGTATCCGGAATATTTTTGTCAAACCTGTCTATTTCGAATCCCATTTCAATTCTTCCCGTATAGGCTTTTCCAAACTCCAGACTGATCATAGGGGTATAGGTTTGACGAACATTAGAATTTAATTTAAAACTGGTATCAAAAGATTCATAACGGCATGACAATTCTAAAGAACTCAATTTTTTATAATTTATACGGTATCTCAAATTGGGCATAATGTAATATCCACGCATCTGATAATCATTTACGTTTGCTGTTCTCGCGTCTGTTGGTAGGGAGAAATACAGATTATGATTTGTTCCTTGTTTGTATTCTATTTGAAGATCAAAAGTAAAAGCATCACTAAGCACAAAATCACTGGTGATATCGGCTCCCAAAGCAAAAACGTCCTGATTGAATACTTTCCCTGTCCCCCCGTTTAAACCTAAGTTAATCTTATGCAGCTTAGACAATCCAAAAACCAATCGAGTCGAATAGAGTTTTCCGTTGTCTTTGTCTTTTTCCTGATTTTTTCCATTGCCATTTAAAACAGAAACGGCATAACTTAGCGGAATTTTTCCAAGAGCAAAAGACCCCGTCGCTGAGGCTCCGATTTGAAAACTTGTCCAGCCGTTTTTTCCAAATTCATAATATTGATTAGAGAAATCAAAAGATTTAATGATATCAACGGGTACAAGCTCCTCGATTCCAAATGCAGGACGAAACTGCCCTCCTGTTACTGCAAAATATTTATTGAAGGTATATTTTGCATAAGCGTTTTCAAGCACTTTGGTTTTAGGATCCGATTTAAAATCGGCCAGGTTTACCAAAATTACGACCTCTGTATTTTCACTTAATTTGGTATTAAGCCCCACACGCATTCTTTTAATATCAAAAGACGACTGCGTAACCTCTCCTGTGGAATGATGAACTCCGAGAACGTCAACATCCTCAGAGAGTGCTCCGAGAAATCTGGCTTGAAAAAGCCCTTTAAACTGAAACTGAGGAAATTTGACCGCTTCATCAGAATTGGTTGTGGCCTGATTTACATCGTTCTGAGCGTATATAAAAAACGGCACTATTAAAAAAATAAAAATGATTTTGATTCTTATAAATTTCCTCATAAAATAGATTTTCAATTAAAAAACTTACCCTATAAACTTCAAATCCTTTTGTACTTCTTCAAAATTCTCCCATAATTTTGGTCTTTGAAAAATTCCCAAATCTACCTTTCAACCAATACTTTCGCTCGGAAAATCCAAAACGTTAAGACTCTTATTGCATTCAAAAAACACAAAAAAATTAGGCAAACCCCTTGTCAAAAGAAACGGGAACATCATAGCTTTTTTCATATTAATGAATCGTTAAATTAGAAATATTCCTACTAAGATATAAAAAAACAGACCACGTACAACACCAACTTGCAACTTTCTGTTTCACAGTAAAAACTGATAAAACAATTTTAACCCTAAAAAAATTATTCTCCATAAAACACACAATATAAGACGAATATGTATAACTTTGTAATTAACCGTCTAGTACGCAGCTCTTATTCTATTTGTAATATCCTACAAAATTTGTTTACCATTTATAATGCATTCAAACAAAAATTACAATGAGAAAATACCTGTCAATTATTCTTTTCTTCCTTTGCCTGTTCTCTGGGTCGGCTCAGATAGAAGTCTCTGTTACCCTTGAAGATGCTATTAACAAAGCGATAGAAAAAAGCATCTCTCTAAAAAATAAAGAACTTGATATCGAGAAATTACATCTTCAGGAAAAAGGGATCTGGAACAAATATATTCCAATTATAGAAGCCAGTGCGCTCTACTCCTATTTTGATAATAAATTAACCGTAGACATCCCTACGGCAAACGTACCCATTATAGACTACCCCATATTTGACGGAAAAACAGCTTTTAAAAACTACGGAAATCTTTTTAACGCAAGCGTAATGGCGAAAACAGTATTGTTCAGCGGTATGCAAATTCCCAACGGAGCCAAAGCTGTTCAGGAAAAAACAAAAGGGACACAATTTTTAAAAGAATCCGAAAAAGACGGAATCATAAAAGAGGTCATCACCACTTTTGATCAACTGGCACTTTTAAAAGAAATTGACCGACTAATAAAAGAAAGTGAAAATAGGTTAGAAACTGAAACCAAGCGGGTCACAAAAGCGATCGAACAAGGACTTGCCATACCTTATGACAGAGATAAAATAAAACTAGCCACTCTGGAACTTACTTCAAAAAAAATTGAACTCGATGGAAAAAGAAAACTGATTTATAAAAAAATCCAATATCTAACCGGTTACTCGACTTCAGAAATAGATCATGTACAGTACAATCTGGTTCCTTATCTGCTGACAGATGAAAAACTTAGCACTCAAAACAAGCAGGAAATAAAAGCTTTAGAATCTTTCAAGACCGCTTATGAGTATTTGTTAAAGAAAGAAAAAGGCACTTATTTACCTACTTTAGGAGCCTTTGGAGGTGTTGCATATTCCAGTTTATTTAACGCGAATGTTACAACTCCAATCATCTCAGCTATAAATCAACCTCTTTATCTGGGGTTGAATGAATTTACAATAAGTCAAAACTGGGTAATTGGCGCTGCTGTAAAATGGGAAGTTTTCTCGGGTTTTGAGCGAAAACACAAAGTTCATGAAGCTAAAATAAACATCGCACAAGTACAAAATCAAATAGACGATACTAAAGAAAAACTGGAATTACTCCTCGAAAAAAACTTAGCAGACTATACTGTTCTGACTCAAAAAATCGAAATTACTCAGCAACAGGAAAAAGTCGCGGGCAATAATTTAAATCTGGCTATCAAACAATACAAAGAAGGTCTGATTAATATATCTGAACGTCTGGAAGCGGAAAACGACTCTTACAGGGCTACTGTAAACAAAACCACTACTTTAATCGATCAGCGATTAGCCGCTATTGAAACCATCATCGCTACCGGCAATCTATCAAAAAAAATATCCAAATAAAAGTTCTGTTTTATGAAAAAAGCACTTATCATCATCCAATTACTTTTTATTTTTATCGGATGTCAAAAAACAAAAAAGGAAGATTTAATTCAGGGAAAAATAGAAAAAGAGCAGATCGCTGTTGTCAGCAAAATTCCCGGTAAAATTTTAAAACTATTTGTAAAGGAAGGCGACATTGTTCAAAAAGGTGATACGCTTGCCATACTCGATATTCCGGAAGTTGACGCCAAAAAAAGTCAGGCAGAAGGAGCTGTCGTCTCAGCAAAAGCGCAATACAATATGGCCGTAAAAGGAGCCACCGAAAATCAGATCAAACAGCTTGAAGCTAAAAAAACAGGTCTAAAAGAACAATATGAGTTTGCTCAAAAATCGATTCGACGATTAACCAATATGCTCAAAGACTCTTTAATTTCACAACAAACTTACGATGAGACTTTTGCCAAATACCAAGGGGCACAGGCACAATACAATGCCGTAATTGCGGAGCTGGACGATGCCAAAAAAGGAGCCCGAATCGAACAACAAACTATGGCACTGGGACAACAGGACAGAGCCCTTGGTGCCTTGCAGGAAGTAGAAACGGCAGATAAAGAACGCTATATTATTGCACCACAACCTATGAGTATCGAAAGCATCACTTTAAAAATTGGCGAATTGGCACTTCCGGGTTATACCTTATTTAATGGCTACCTTGTAAACAGTACTTACTTTCGATTTACTATACCCGAAAGTCAATTGGCTAAATTTAAAAAGGGACAGGAAATAACTGTTCAGATTCCTTATCAAAAAACCACCATCAAAGGAACCATCAGCACAATAAAACAACTGGGCGCTTATGGAAATATTGCGACAGCCTATCCCGACTATGAGATGCAGGAAAGTTTGTTTGAAATAAAAATAACACCTTCCAACACCCAAGAAACAAAAGATCTGATTACAAAAACAACCGTTACTTTATCTCTTTAATCATGCGAAACTTCTTTTCATTGCTTAAGCGGGAATTTCAATTGTTTTGGAAAAACAAGGTGCTTCGAATTCTTTTTATCGGTGCCCCTATACTCTACGGTGTTTTACTGGGTTATGTGTACGGCAAAGGAAAAGTAACCGATTTACCGATACTCGTTATCGATCAGGATCAATCTGAGTTAAGTTCGAAAGCGATTCAAATGTTTGAAGACAATGAAGTTTTGTCTATTGCCTCTATTTTATACGATCAAAATAAGCTTTCCCAAATTGCCATACAAAAAGAAGCGGTTTGTGTTGTTATTATTCCGAAAGATTTTGAAAAAATGACATTGACCAAAAAATATCCGGAAATTACCACCATTGTAAACACCTCAAACGTCTTAACTGCCAATTATGCCTCTACAGCCATACAAATTTGTCTGGGCACTTTAAAAGCGGGGGGTCAAATCGAAACCTTAAGAAAACAAGGTGTTCCGGAGAATTTACTGGGCTCACAATACGAACCTTTTAAAACTACTTTTGTAAAAAAATACAACCGCAGTACCAATTATATGTATTTTCTTTGGCCAGGTGTTTTAGCAACAGTTTTACAACAAGTCTTATTATTAGGACTGGCATTATCTTTTGCTTCGGAATTTGAAAATGGAACTTTTTTAACTTTAGTACAGAGATGTCCCTCCATCTTAAAAATGCTGGCTGTAAAAATTATTCCTTATCTGATTATGAGTTTCGGCGTTTGGCTCATCTATTGGCTTTTTACTATATGGTTCCGGATTCCTTTCTACGAAAATTTACTTCCACTAACTTTTGTTGCGGGCGTATTTGTGCTTTCGGTATCTTTTATTGGCATCTTAGTCAGTATTATTGTACCGAATCAGCTAAAAGCTACCGAGATTCTGATGGTTATAGCCACACCAAGTTTTATTCTAAGCGGATTTACCTGGCCATTAAGTCAGATGCCCTATGCAATTCAGATTATTGCCAATGTAATTCCCCTAACACATTTTTTAAAAGCTTTTCGAATCTTAATTATCGAAAACGGAACTTTTTCTCAAACCACAAACTCCATCTGGAATATGATCCTTATTGGTCTAGTCTGTTCTGTACTTGCTTATATTGCTTTATACTTTAAGAAAAAAAACACGCTAAAAGAAACTTAGTTATAAAAAATAAGGAGACTGTTTTATAATGCAAAACAGCCTCCTTTTTTATTTAAACAACTACGAGATTATTTCTCAATCTCTCTCATAGAATCCATTTTTTTATGTGCTAAGAAACCGGCCACATCTTCAAAATGCTCTTTTACACGTTTGTTTCCGAATTCAAAAACCTTTGTTGCCAGTCCGTCAAGGAAATCACGGTCGTGAGAAACCAGGATCAAAGTACCATCAAAATCACGTAAAGCTTCTTTAATAATATCTTTGGTTTTCATGTCCAGGTGATTCGAAGGCTCATCCAGAATTAAAAGGTTTACAGGTTCCAACAATAATTTAATCATGGCCAGACGTGTTTTTTCTCCACCTGAAAGCACTTTTACTTTTTTGGTGATATCATCACCCTGGAACATAAAGGCTCCCAAAATATTTTTGATTTGCGTTCTGATGTCTCCAACTGCAATACCATCAATTGTTTCAAAAATCGTAGCGTTTTCATCTAACAAAGAGGCCTGATTCTGTGCAAAATATCCAATTTGTGAATTATGACCAATCTCAACACTTCCTTCATCAACACCAATTTCTTTCATGATGGCCTTGATCATAGTCGATTTTCCTTCTCCATTCTTTCCAACAAAAGCCACTTTTTGCCCTCTTTCGATTACAATATTAGCATCTTTAAAGACTACGTGATCGCCATACGATTTAGACATTTCTTTTACTATAACCGGATATTGTCCGGAACGTGCTGCTGGTGGGAATTTCAATCGCAAAGCCGAAGTATCTACTTCATCAACCTGAACGATCTCCAGTTTTTCAAGCATTTTTACACGAGACTGAACCGCATCGGTTTTAGAAAATGTTCCTTTAAAACGCTCTATAAAAGCTCTGTTATCCGCAATCATTTTTTGTTGCTCATCATATGCTTTCTGTTGGTGAATACGACGGTCTTTTCTCAATTCTAAATAATGAGAATATTTTGCTTTATAATCGTAAATTCTTCCCATGGTAACCTCAATCGTACGATTGGTAATATTATCTACGAAAGCTCTGTCGTGCGAAATCACTACTACCGCTTTTGCCTGATTCAATAAAAAATCTTCTAACCATTGAATACTTTCGATATCCATGTGGTTGGTAGGCTCATCCAGCAAAATCAAATCCGGCTTTCTCAATAAGATCTTAGCCAATTCGATACGCATTCTCCATCCTCCTGAAAATTCAGACGTCTGACGTGAAAAATCTTCTCTTTCAAAACCCAGACCTGTTAAAATTTTCTCCACTTCGGCTTCGTAATTGATTTCTTCAATAGCATAAAATTTTTCGCTTAAGTCAGAAACTCTTTCGATCAATTTCATGTATGCATCACTTTCATAATCAGTACGAACTGTTAACTGCTCATTGATTTCATCAATTTCGGCCTTCATGCTAAAGATTTCACCAAAAGCTTTTGATGCCTCTTCCATAACTGTTGCACCATCCTCTGCAAGCAAATGCTGCGGCAGATAGGCAATTACCGCTTCTTTTGGAGCTGAAATATTTCCTGTTGATGGCTTATTCACTCCTGCAATTATTTTCAAAAGTGTCGATTTTCCCGCACCATTTTTACCCATAAGGGCAATTTTATCATTCTCATTTATAGCAAAAGAGACATCGCTAAAAAGAGTAGTTCCACCAAACTGAACTGAAATATCGTTAACTGTAATCATTTTGATTTTTTAGATTTTAGACTGCTTTGATTCTTAGACTTCTCGACAGCATTTTTTTGAAGGTGCAAAGATAGATTAATTAGATAATTAGGCAATTAGATCATTAGAAAATGTGTGGATTTGATAATTAATTTGAGTTTCTATTTGTGAGATGTGAGTTATGAGTTATGAGTTATGAGTTATGAGTTGTGAGTTGTGAGTTGTGAGTTGTGAGTTGTGAAATGTAACATGTGAAATGTGACATGTCGGTCAGAAAGGCCGTATGCTTTGATTAACAGATTTTTTTCTCTGGACGAAGCTATAGAATTTGGATGAATTGTTACTCTATTTCAGTAATCCGAAGCAACTATATGTTCGCACAAAGCAAGATAGCAATCAATTAAACAAAACTTATTACTTTTCACATTTCACGATCAACAACTTGAGTTAATTAGATAATGCAATCATTACTCTTCACTAAAAAAACAAAATCGACATTTACAAAGTAAATATCGATTTTAAAAATTATCTGATTATCTCATTAATCCTTTCTCCATTTTTTGGTTTCCTCAAAAATGTGTTCCAGGATTGCAGCTTCAGTTGCATCAAAGTCTATATTTCTGCGCCCCATAACCAGTTTAGCGGTTTCAAAAGCTTTTTTTGTTACATAGGTTGTAAAACCGGCCGCACCACCCCAGGAAAAACTCGGAACAAAATTGCGCGGGAAGCCACTACCAAAAATATTAGTACTTACTCCGATAACAGTTCCGGTATTAAACATAGTGTTAATTCCGCATTTACTGTGATCTCCCATCATCAAACCACAAAACTGAAGTCCGGTTTTTGCAAAACCTTCTGTCTCGTAGCTCCATAATTTCACCTCTTCGTAGTTGTTTTTTAGATTTGAATTGTTAGAATCGGCACCAATATTGCACCATTCTCCTAAAACAGAATCTCCTAAAAACCCATCATGTCCTTTATTGGAATTGGCAAAAAGAACCGAATTCTTTACTTCTCCTCCAATTCTTGACCCCACACCAACGGTAGTTGCTCCGTACACTTTGGCATTTAATTTTACCTGTGCATTTTCACACAAAGCAAAAGGACCACGAATTGCTGAGCCTTCCATAATTTCGCTGTTCTTACCTATATATATAGGACCTGTTGAAGCGTTTAAAGTAACGAATTCTAATTTAGCACCCTCTTCAATAAATATATTCTCAGGGGCGATAGCATTTACACTTTTCGGGATTGGCATTGATTTCCTGTCTTCCGTCAGATATTTAAAATCTTCGCGGATGGCGGCATCATTTTTAGAAAATATATCCCAGGTATGCTCTACAGTCAAACACTCGCCCTCATAGGAAATGATTTCATATGAATCAAAATCAACTTCTTCCTGATTCTCTGTTGCAAAAAAAGCAATTACATCATCTCCTTTAAAAATCGCCTGATTCACGGTTAGATTAGAAACCATTTCTGCAAGCGTTTCATTTGGCAAAAACGCAGCATTGATCATTACATTTTCTTCTAATTCTACCATCGGAAATTTTTCCGACAAATATTCTTCTGTAATGGTTGTTATTGTTGAACCTAAACGCATTTCCCATTTTTGGCGAATGGTCATAATTCCAATTAAAATATCAGCCACAGGTCTGGTAAAAGTAAAAGGCAATAAAGCATTCCGGACGGGACCGTCAAAAAGAATGTAGTTCATAAATAAATTTAATATTTGTTAAAATCTTGATTTGGTTATCAGGTTCAAAGTTACAACTATTTTAAAGAAAGAAAATACAGCCAAAGTGATATCGCTACTAATTCATACATTATTTCAGGTCTTGCTTAAAAAGTACCAACTTTTTTTTAAGAAGAGTTAAACCATATAAGTACTGTAAGCGCATCGAAGAAAAACCCCAAATTGATATGAACTTATATCACTTACATGGTTTAAAACAGAAGTTATGCCTTCTTCCGCTAGAAAAAGACATAAAAAAAAGCCTCCCGAATGGAAGGCTTTTGTATGAAATAAAACAGCTATTATTTTTTAGCGTGTTTAGCATATTTAGTTTTGAATTTATCAATACGTCCTGCAGTATCGATAAGTTTAGATTTACCAGTATAAAAAGGGTGAGATGTTCTAGAAATCTCCATTTTTACAACTGGATACTCAACTCCGTCAACTTCAATTGTTTCTTTTGTATCTGCAGTAGATTTAGTGATAAAAACGTCATCGTTTGACATGTCTTTAAATGCAACTAATCTGTAATTTTCTGGGTGAATTCCTTTTTTCATCTTTTCTTTTATTTATTGTTCAGAGCATTTTTATTTTGAAGCTTTTCCATGGTTAGAAAAAGGTGTAAACAAACGCTACTCTTTTTTGTTTAAAAATTTAATTATTTTTGAGTGTGCAAATTTACATTTATTTTTTAATAAACAAATCTTTTAATCAATATTTTTAATACTCTCTTCATGTGTATCAATATTTTTAATATATATCTCACTTTTGTATATAGGGTAATTGCTATATTTGTGGATTAATTTTAAAACATATAGAAAATATGATCAATGAAGTTATAAAGAAAAATGGGATTACTTATGGTGTAATGATTGGAATTGCATCTTCATTAGTTACTGCTACGATATATGCTATTGATTTAAACTTGTTCACTTCGTGGTGGATGGGGCTTTTAGGTCTCGTTATTAGCCTTACATTGTCAATTATTCTACTTACTAAAACCAAAAGAGAACTAAAAGGTGTTTTTCCTTTTAAGGATGCTTTTACAACTTATTTCATTGCTGCTGTAATTGGAATATTGATTTCTGCTTTTTTTAATATTATGTTATTTAATGTTATTGATCCCGGAGCAAAAGACACTTTAAGCGAATTAATGATCAAATATACTGTAGGGTTCTTGCAAAAATTAGGAACACCCGCATCTGCTATTAACGAAACTATTGCTAAAATGAAATCAAGTAATCCTTATGATACTTTGGAATTGTTAAAAGGATCCGTTTTTACCATAGTAATCAGTTCTGTTTTAGGATTAATTTTCGCGGCAATTTTTAAAAGCAAAACTACAATACAAGAATAAAAAAATAAATGAATTTATCTATACTTATACCGCTTCTAAACGAGGAGGAATCACTGCAAGAGCTCTATACCTGGATTATTAAAGTGATGCAATCTAACAATTACTCTTATGAAATCATTTTTGTAGATGATGGTAGTACAGATGATTCTTGGAATATTATTGAAAATTTCTCTAACGAAAATCCGAATGTAAAGGGAATTCGTTTCATGAAGAATTTTGGAAAATCACAAGCTTTACATGCCGGTTTTGCAAAAGCAAAAGGTGATGTAATTATTACAATGGATGCCGATTTACAAGATAGTCCTGATGAAATCCCGGGCTTATACGAAATGATTACAGCCGAGAAATTTGATTTGGTTTCGGGATGGAAAAAGAAACGTTACGACTCTGTTGTAGCCAAAAATCTTCCGTCGAAATTATTCAACTGGGCGGCAAGAAAAACATCAGGAGTAGAATTAAATGATTTTAACTGCGGATTAAAAGCATACAAAAACACTGTTGTAAAAAACATAGAAGTTTCGGGCGAAATGCACCGCTACATTCCGGTTTTAGCAAAAAATGCCGGTTTTAATAAAATTGGTGAAAAAGTAGTACAGCATCAGGCACGTAAATATGGTGAAACCAAATTTGGAATGGAACGTTTTATAAACGGCTTTCTTGATTTGATTACGATTTGGTTCCTGTCAAGATTCGGAAAAAGACCTATGCACTTGTTTGGCGCATTGGGCTCGATAATGTTTATTATCGGATTTTTTCTGGCCGGATATATTGGTGTTTCAAAATTATACCATATGTATAACGGAATGAGATACAGTCTGGTTACCAACAACCCTTGGTTTTTTATTGCCCTGACCACAATGATTTTGGGAACTCAATTGTTTTTGGCAGGTTTTCTTGGTGAAATTATTCTGAGAACCAAAAGCAACGAAGGTCGTTACAAAGTAGCTCGAGAAGTTAACTTTTAACACAAAAACCGCACAAGAAACAAAGGGAGCAAACAACAGCTCCCGAGAACGATAATTATTTTGATCTAAAATAAAAGAATACGAAAGATGAATATAGCACCTAACATATTAAATGCTGTAAACGAATGGCTGACCCCAACATTTGACAGCGAAACACAAGCAGCTGTTAAAGAATTAATGACCACATCCCCAAAAGAACTTGAGGAAAGCTTTTACAAAAACCTTGAGTTTGGAACTGGCGGAATGCGTGGTGTTATGGGTGTTGGAAGCAACAGAATCAACAAATACACTCTCGGTAAAAACACACAAGGGCTTTCGGATTATATGCATCAGGTATTTCCAAATCAACCTTTAAAAGTGGTCATTGCTTATGATTGTCGTCATAACAGCAACACCTTAGCCAAAGTTGTTGCAGACGTTTTTTCTGCAAACGGAATTCAGGTTTATTTGTTTTCAGATTTACGACCTACTCCTGAATTGTCTTTTGCTCTTAAGTATTTAGGTTGCCAATGCGGAATTGTACTTACCGCTTCGCATAATCCACCGGAATACAATGGTTATAAAGTGTATTGGGAAGACGGAGGGCAAATAGTTCCTCCACAAGATGCTGAAATCATCACTATTATTGAAAATTTAAGCTACGATAAAATCAAATATCAGGCTAACGAAAAACTGATTCAGTATATAGACACTGAAATTGACAAAGCTTTTATAAAGTCTTCTATTGAAAATGCCAGTTTTAACACACCCACAGAAGCAAAAGAAAACCTGCAAATCGTTTTCACCTCTTTGCACGGAACTTCTATAAAATCGATCCCGGAGACTTTGTCTCAGGCCGGATATACCAATGTGCACATTGTTCCAGAACAAGCTGTTCCGGACGGAAATTTTCCAACAGTAAAATCTCCAAACCCGGAAGAACCTGAAGCCTTGACTATGGCTTTGGCTTTGGCAGAAAAAACCAATTCTGATCTTGTAGTCGGAACAGATCCTGACTGTGATCGTCTAGGTGTTGCTGTTAGAAACAACGAAGGCAAAATGATTTTGCTTAACGGGAATCAGACCATGGTTTTAATGACATCTTTTTTATTAAAACAATGGAAAAAAGCCGGAAAAATTAATGGAAAACAATTCATTGGTTCTACAATTGTTTCCACTCCAATGATGATGGAATTAGCGACAAGCTATGGCGTAGAATGCAAAGTGGGTCTTACCGGCTTTAAATGGATTGCCAAAATGATCAAAGATTTCCCTGAACTTCAATTTATTGGAGGTGGTGAAGAAAGCTTTGGCTTTATGGTTGGTGACGCTGTAAGAGACAAAGATGCTGTTGCCGCTACCCTATTAATCTGTGAAGTAGCCGCACAGGCAAAAGCAGCCGGAAGCTCTGTTTACAAAGAACTTTTACAACTTTATGTTGAAAATGGTTTCTATAAAGAACATTTGGTTTCATTAACCAAAAAAGGCATGGAAGGTCTGGAAGAAATCAATCAGATGATGATTAGTTTACGTGAGAATCCTTTGAAAGAAATCAGTGGACAACGTGTTATTATGGTTGAAGATTACCAATCTTCTGTAGCGTTGAATCTTTTTACAGGTGAAGAATCTGTAATGAACTTACCAAAATCTAACGTATTGATTTATTACACAGAAGACGGATCTAAAATTTGTGCAAGACCTAGCGGAACTGAACCAAAAATTAAATTCTACATCAGCGTAAATGCCGAATTAGAATCTGTACAGGATTTTGACGCAGCAGAAAATTTCTTAGATCAAAAAATACAAAACATCATTGCAGGAATGCAATTGAAATAACAGCATGAGCGATCAGTCTGACATAAGTGACAATCCGAAACTATTAGACTCTATTATTGGGCTAATAGATCAAACTCGTCATTATGTCGCCAAAACAGTCAATCAGGAATTAACTTTACTCTACTGGAAGATCGGAAAATCTATCAATGATGACATTTTAAAAAACGATCGTGCCGATTACGGAAAGAAAACAATTCAAGGCCTGAGCTTAGAATTATCCAAAAGATACGGAGTAGGATTCAGCAAAAGAAACCTGCATAGTTTTATAAAACTAAACACTGTTTTTAAAGACCTTACAATTGTGCAGACAGTGTCTGCACAATTGAGCTGGTCTCACTTATACTCCATACTAAGTATCGAAGACCATATAAAACGTGAGTTCTACATTCAGATGAGCATTCATGAAAGATGGAGCGTAAGAACTCTTCAAGAGAGAATGGACAGCATGCTTTTTGAAAGAACAGCTATTAGTAAAAAGCCCGAAGAAACTATAATTAATGACTTAGCCTTATTAAAAAACAATAAGCAGATTAGTCCCGATTTAACTTTTCGGGATCCTTATTTTCTGGATTTCTTAGGCTTGCATGACAGTTATTCTGAAAAAGATTTAGAAAGCTCTATTCTGGCACAATTACAAAACTTCATCACCGAAATGGGCAGCGAATTTGCTTTTCTTTCCCGACAAAAAAGAATAACTATTGATGACGAAGATTTCTATATTGACCTGCTTTTTTACCACCGTGGTCTGCGTCGTTTGGTTGCCATAGACTTAAAATTAGGCAAATTTAAAGCCGCATACAAAGGCCAAATGGAGTTATATCTTCGTTGGTTAGAGAAAAATGAACAAAAAGAAGGCGAAAACAAACCAATTGGATTAATTTTGTGCAGTGAAAAATCACCTGAACAAATTAATTACCTAATGCTTGACCATGACGAACAAATCAAAGTCTCTGCATACTTAACCCAATTACCTGAAAAAAAATTATTGCTGGAGAAGCTTGAAAGAGCCATCGCCATAGCAGAAAATAACATCAAAAATAAATGAGTAATTTCAAAAAAATAGTTCCTTTTATATATCCATATAAAAAATATGCGGTTTTAAACATCTTTTTCAATGTTTTGTACGCTCTTTTCAGCACTCTTTCTTTTATGGCTTTAATTCCTATGATTCAGGTATTATTTGACCAGACCAAAAGAAACACCGTTATTCCTAAATACGAAGGACTGATACACATAAAAGAATACGGGGAAAAATACCTGAGCTATTATATCACCACTACTACCGAAAAACATGATATTGGTTATACGCTATCTATAATGGTTGCCGTAATTATCTCGATATTTTTACTAAAAAACTTAGTCGATTATTTAGCGATGTTTTTTATCACTTTTCTTAGAAATGGTGTTTTAAGAGACATGCGAAATGCGATGTACAAAAAAACGCTCGAGTTGCCTTTGGCTTTTTACTCCGAGAAAAGAAAAGGAGATGTTATTTCCCGAATTTCCGCCGACGTAAACGAGGTTCAAAACTCCTTTCTGGCTATTCTGGAACTTATCGTGAAAGAACCTCTGACAATCGTTTTCACAATAGGCGCCATGTTAGTTATTAGCGCCAAACTGACTTTATTTGTTTTTATTTTCATTCCGGTTTCAGGATATATCATTTCATTAATCGGAAAACAACTAAAAAAACAATCTACAAAAGCACAACAAGAACAAGGAACTTTTCTATCAACCATTGAAGAAACCATTGGTGGACTAAAAGTGGTAAAAGGATACAATTCAGAAAACTATTTTAACTCTGTTTTCAGAAACTCAACAGATCGTTTTTTCAGTCTGTCAAACACTATTGGAAATCGTCAGAACTTAGCTTCTCCTGCCAGTGAATTTATGGGAATTACCGTAATTGCCATTTTACTTTGGTACGGAGGTCAGATGGTTTTGATTGACAAAACACTGGATGGCGCTTCTTTCATCGCTTATATGGGATTGGCTTATAATATTCTGACACCTGCAAAAGCAATTTCTAAGGCTTCTTATGGCGTAAAAAGAGGAAATGCAGCTGCAGAGCGTGTTTTAGAAATTCTGGATCAGGAAAACACAATTACCTCGAAACCGGATGCGATCAAAAAAGCATCTTTTGATGATGCTATTGAAATAAAAAACATTAACTTTAAATATGAAGAAGAAACAGTTCTGAAAGACTTTTCTCTCAATGTTAAAAAAGGACAAACCGTTGCACTGGTAGGTCAATCGGGAAGTGGAAAAAGTACAATTGCCAATTTATTAACCCGTTTTTATGATGTAAATGACGGAACAATTGCTATTGACGGAATCAACATCAAAGACATGAACCTGCAATCGCTTCGCAGCTTAATGGGATTGGTTACTCAGGACAGTATCCTTTTTAACGATACCATAAAAGCGAATATTTCGTTAGGAAAATTAGACGCAACCGACGAAGAGATTATCGAAGCACTAAAAATTGCCAATGCCTATGAATTTGTAAAAGACCTGCCATTAGGAATTTACACCAACATTGGAGATAGCGGAAACAAACTTTCGGGAGGACAAAAACAACGTTTATCTATTGCCCGTGCGGTATTAAAAAACCCTCCGATTATGATTTTGGACGAGGCTACCTCTGCATTGGATACGGAAAGCGAAAAATTTGTTCAGATTGCGCTTGAAAACATGATGCAAAACAGAACTTCGATTGTAATTGCACACCGACTTTCGACGATTCAAAAAGCAGATCTGATTGTGGTGATGCAAAAAGGAAAAATCGTTGAACAAGGAACGCACGAAGAATTAATCACACATAACGGAACATACAATAAACTGGTTACAATGCAGTCTTTTGAATGATAATTTTAGATTGCTGATTTTAGATTTCTCAAAAAACGAATCTCTAAATTAGACAAATGTATCTCAATAATCCGAACATAAAACTGCCTGCAGATCCGGACACCGTTGTCTGGAAATATCTGGACTTGTCTAAATTTCTTGATATATTACTTTCTAAGAAATTATTCATGTCCCGTTCGGATAAATTTGAGGACCAATATGAAGGTACTTTCAGCGAGCCTACTTTTGAAGAAATTAAAAAACTGGCGATTGACAATCCTGACTTTTTAAATTATTACAAAACACATCGCGAGAAAGTAGCCATAAGCAGTTGGCATATCAACGAATATGAGTCGTTTGCCATGTGGCAGATTTTCACTCAGAACAGCGAAGGATTAGCCATTCAATCTACCATTGGAAGATTGCAAAAAGCATTAAAGCCCGAAAATAATTTCGATCAGTACATAGGTAAAGTAAATTATATCGATTACAAAAAAGAATACATTCCTTTTGATGATTCGTTCTTTCCGTTTTTATTCAAACGAAAGAGTTTTCAATACGAGCGCGAAGTACGAATCATTACAGATACCTCTGAGAGCAGTATAAAACTAAATGACGGAATAAAAATCAATGTTGATATCAATCAGTTAATTGAAAAAATATACATTCATCCCAAATCAGAAAACTGGTATAAAAAACTGGTTATTGAATTGGTAGAACGTTTAGGTTTTGGAATTGAAATAGAGAAATCAGATTTAGAGAGCGATATACTGATTTGATCTTTTTATCGTGAATTGAATTCTGACTTGAAAATTTACGGGATTTGTAACGTAATTTACTTAATCTGTTTCGTTATCGTTCGGGTCAAATCCTCCCGAAACAACAGAATTACCGTTTAGCTTGTCACTCCGACGAAGGAGGAGTCACACTAGAAGCTCCTCGCTGCATACTGCTAACCTTTGTCGAATTGCGTGCGTGATTCCTCATTCTTCACAATGACAACGGTTTGTCGGAACATTGCAACTGAAATAACAAAGGGACAACCAACTTACAACCTCACCCCTTTTAGATAGGCTTATAGTTTTTAACTTCCCATTTTTTAGACGCTAAATCAATATAACTATAGTGTAAAACGTCGTTTTTATCAAACTGACCGTTTTGATTGGTGTCTTCGATTGTTCTGAAATACAGGCGGTTTTTTGATTCGATTAAATTCCAATCTACCAATTCCTGAAAATCTTCTGAAATTTTGGTAAAATCCTCGCCACTAATATGACTTAAGTATAAAGTTTTAATATCACTTGTATCTATTTTACCGTCTTTATTAGTATCAGAATCGGCCAATGTATAGACCATAACCTGATTTTGTGTTTTATCTGCAACTGTCTTTAAGTAAGTAGCTGTTAAAATCAAAACCGGTTTATCTGTCAAAGGACGAATAGAGTCTGAATCTGTTTTTTGAAATTTAAGATTTTGCAAATAACCTGTGATTTCAAATTCACCCAAATTAGAAATCGTAAAGCTTACGTCATTGACACTTGAAGATCCGTAACGTGCTTTTGTACCTTTTTCGAACACTCGCAAATCACCAACCGGGTGTATTAAATAGTTTGTCCCTTCCATTTGGATAGGCAAATCGGCAACCTCTATTTGCGTTGAATCTGCTTTAGCCACAACACTTGCTTTATTAGCAGCATCATAAATTACTTTTGGCTTTTTAACATCCTCTTTACAACTTACTACTGTTCCTATGAATGCTAAGGCTATATATTTTAAATAATTTTTCATTTACGCTAATTATAATGGGATATCAAATATAGTATTTTTGATTGTATTATCTGTTTTTATTGAATTTTACTAAAGCAAAGATATTGAGAAATACAATCCCGAAGTAATCTAACGAAAGTAATATCCAGTCCTTAAAAAAAATTTATGCTCCAGCTTTTATATTCCTTCATCACAATCTCGCATTCAGCTTAATATTAAAAACCCGCGAAGTCATATAATTCGGAATTGCGTATTCCGTTTTAGAGTATACGTCACGAACCCAAGTATTGGTTATCGCATTTTGATTTTTAAAAAGATTAAAGATTTCAAAACCAACCGACAATTCTTTGAAGTTTTTTAGCCAGCTTGTTTTAGCCGTTCTCGTGTTACTGTCTACAAAAACTTTTGCAAAACCAATGTCTGCTCTACGATAATCATTAAGCCTGTTCTGATACAAATATGGGTCCGAATATGCAGGAGAACCTCCCGGTACACCCGTATTATAAACTAAATTCAAATACATTTTGACGCTGGGAATATTAGGCATATAATCCTGAAACAACATAGCAAATTTCAATCGTTGATCGGTTGGTCGTGCGATATACCCTTTATTTTCGTAGTTTTCTTCGGTTTTCAAATATCCAAAACTGATCCAGGATTCTGTGCCGGGAACAAACTCTCCATTCAATCTAAAATCAAAACCCTGTGCGTATGCTTTTGCATTGTTATTCGCAACATAACGAATGCGAACATTATCTATAGAATAGGTATTTACATCCGAAAGCGATTTATAATACAACTCAGTCACCCATTTAAAAGGACGATCCCACATTTTAAAGCTATAATCATTACTCAAAACAATATGTATCGATTCCTGCGCTTTTACATTTGGATTTACAACTCCATTTAAATTCCGAAGTTCCCTATAAAAAGGAGGCTGGTAGTACAATCCGCCGGAGAGTCTGAAAACCATATCCATATCCCAATCCGGTTTTATAGCCAACTGCCCTCTCGGACTAAAAACAATCTGATTTTTCCCTTCTTCAGAGGCTCCTAAAACGATCCAACTCTGAAAACGTGCCCCCAGATTGTACCAAACCTGATTCGAACCTATTGTCTTCTTCTGGCTCCATTGTGCATAACCGGAAAATCGGTTTATGCTATTAAAGTTAGTAGCGCGAACATCCTGATAGGGCAACAACAGCCCTGCATAAGGCACATAAGGCTGATTATTTTTTGGAAGATTAATAATTGGCGGTCGGATAGAAAATCCTGCCGAATCAATCATTTCCCACTCTGCTATTCGATCCCGAATGGATTCCCGGGTATACTTCAGGCCAAATTCTAACTGACCGTCGCTCCATTCTTTAAACCCTTTTATTTCTGCATTGGCTATTAAGGCATCGAGATCATTACGGGCATGATTCAGTTGTGAACCAATTCCACGTGTAAAATCGACATCATCGAGGTTAGTTGTCCCATCAGGATTTACATTTCCTAATCGATATTGGGCCAAAATATCAAAATGTTCTTTTTCTGTGGTATGAAATAAAGAGCCAATAAATTTTAAAGTAAAACTTGGCGACACCTTATAAGTGGTTTTCAGCGCACCAAAATACGTATCATATTGATCTTTCTCCTGTCCTTCATAATAAACCGCAAGCGCCATTGGCTGATCTATTGTTCCAAATTTGGTCTCACGTGTTAAAGGCTGATACAAATATTTGTTCTGAGAAATATTTCCCAAAAAACTCATTTGCCATTTTTCGGAAATATCATAATTTACATTGGTCTGAATATCGACAAAAGTGGGCGTATAATTCGTTTGCGTATCCTGACTGTTTACAAGCAAACTATTATTTCGATATCGTACTCCAGTTACGGCTGACCATTTTTTATTTTTAGAAACCGCATCTACCGACACGCTGCCTCCTAACAAACTTGCTTCTAATGAAGCTCCAAACTCCGTAGGTTTTCTGTAGGTAATATCCAAAACAGAGGATAATTTATCTCCAAATTTAGACTGGAATCCTCCTGCAGAAAAATCAACATTCTGAACTAAATCGGTATTGGTAAAACTCAGACCCTCCTGTTGCCCGGAACGAATCAGAAAAGGACGGTACACTTCTATTTCGTTTACATAAACCAGATTTTCATCATAATTCCCGCCACGAACAGCATATTGTGTACTCAGTTCGTTGTTTGAATTTACTCCCGGTAAAGTCTTTAGAATATTCTCGATTCCGGCATTCGCTCCAGGAATCTTCTTAATTGTCTCTGGATCTATGACGGTAATTCCCTGTACTCTCTTTTTATTTTTCGAAGACACAAAAACCTCTCCCATTTGTTCTTCAGAAGCACTCATTACAGGATTAAAGACAAAAACCTCATTGGACTTTAAATTTACCGTGAGGCTCATCATTTTTAATGAAACATGAGTAAAAATCAATGCTACTTTTTTATTCGAGGGAACTACAACTTCAAAAAAACCTTTTGAATCTGTCTGCGAAACATTTCCCAAAAAAGAAATATTCACATTAGAAACTGGCTGGTTTTCATTATTTAAAATAATTCCTTTAACACGGGCATTTTGCGCAAGCGAAACAGCACCTATGCACAAAAAAAAGAAGACGAATATTAACTTGCTACGATTCAAATGTCTGATTTTATTTTTGTTGGCTTCTAAAAAAGTGAGTTTCAAAGGTAGTAGAATTACCTACATTATCCACCACTACAATTTTTAAATCATTAGCACCTTCTGCAACCATCCCATCTTCAAAACGATGCGTTATTTTCCTTGTTTTATTATCATATTCAAACAAAATCCAGTTCCCGTTTAAATAACCGTTGTACGATTTAATTCCCGATAAACTATCCCCTATCGTAAACTGAATTGTTTTCTGATCACTGATCCATTTGTCCTGAATTGGTTTTGCGATTTTAATTACGGGCGCTATCGTATCGAGAACCAACCCGAACTGCCCTAAGATTTTTGATTTAGTTGTAAAAACATCATTTTTTCGTATGGTCCCATTATAACTCTTGCTATTCCCACTAAATCTGGCGATAAACAATTTATCCCGTAACTCTTCCGGATATGTATCATCTTTTATGGTAACCGTAAAATTGGAATGCACCGGAACAACATCTTCATGAATATAAATACGATTGTTTTTTACATCAAAATTCAGATTAAAATCATCATAAAAAGTCCCCGCAGGAAAAAATACCGACATATTGTCTTTTTCGAAATTAGCATCTTTTTTATAACGAACGGCATACTTTGACGTTACCGGCTCTTCCTTTACAACTGCTGTCACCGTATCATATTCAATCGGAACAGTCACAGTATTTAGATTTCCGTAATAATCAGAAACTACAATCCTGTAAGTCGATGTTAAATTGGGCGCAACAGGAATAATACCACGAAGTGAGTCTGTTTTTATAATGCTCAAGGCAAAAGGCGTCTTCATAAAAAGTTTCTGAATACGCTGTCCTGTTTTTTTATACCTCGAATAATCAGTCAAAGCATTTATGTAACGCATTTCATCAAAGGAATAGGTATTAAACTGATAATTGTAGTTTTGATTTCCGTTTAAAAAAGTAGAGACATTAAAGACTCCGTTTTTATTATGAGAAACATCATCGGTATCAACGGCATTAATCCCAAAGCCAATTTTACCATTTGCTTTTACTTTTCCTGCCAAATAGGTTCCGTCTTTCTGAAGTGAAAGGTTTAACAATAAAGGTTGTTTAGAAAGATTGACAACTGTATTTTCGCTTACGGGGTAAACGAACAAACTTGAAATCGTTGGTTTTTTAGTATCTTTTATATTTTTGTCAAATCCAAAAAACATTGGGTTTATCACAAATTCTGTTTTAGAATCACGAATTTCAAAATGCAGATGGGGCCCTTCTGAAGATCCTGTATTTCCGGAAAGTGCAATCAATTGCCCTTTTGTAACCGGCAATTCGTTTGGTTTTGGAAACATTTCTATTTCAAAAGAACGTTCCGCATAATGCGTTTTCTGCACATATTCCTGAATCGGACCGACTGTAGTTTGCAAATGCCCATAAACAGAAGTATAGCCATTAGGATGTGTAATATAAATGCATTTTCCATTTCCAAAAGTAGAAATTTTAATCCTCGAAACATATCCGTCTGCAACGGCATACACATTTAATCCCTCTCTCTGATTGGTTTTCAAATCGAAGCCCGCATGAAAATGATTCGGTCGCAACTCCCCGAAATTCCCCGAAAGTTGCATCGGAATATCAAGAGGCGGACGAAAATAATCTTTAGGATATTGTGTCTGAGCACAAATAAAATTAGACAAAAACAGAACAAGTATCGAAAATCTCATAACCAACATTTTTGCTAAGATAAAGAAATATGACACTAAAAACGAGTAAAAAGCTACAAAAATACAACGAATTGAATTTCATTTAATTGCCTATTTTTAATGTAAAAAAATCGATAAAAAATTGCATTAATAAAAAGGAATACTAACTTTGTAATATTAAGTAATGAATAGGATTTATAATGAGTGTAATTGCCGAAATAATTGATACTCTTGAATATAAAGTCGAAAAGCTTTTTGAGAAATCAAAAGCACTAGAGAAAAACAATCAGGAATTACGATTAGAACTAGCCAAAGCTTCGCAAATTATTCAGAAAAAATCTGAAGAGATGGAGGCTTTGAGAAAGCAGTACGAGACACTTAAGATAGCCAATTCATTGCTGGGCAGTGACAACAACAAGAGAGAGACAAAGCTTAAAATAAATTCATTAATTCGCGAAATTGATTACTGTATAGCACAACTATCAGACTAGGAAACATGGACGAAAAGCTTAGAATTAAAATATCAATTGCAGATAGGGTTTACCCATTAACGGTAGAACCTAATCAGGAAGAAGGACTTAGAAGTGCTTCTAAAAAAATTGATGTTATGATAAAGCAATTCGAAGAAAGTTACGCTGTTCGCGATAAGCAGGATGTATTAGCCATGTGTGCTTTGCAATTTGCTTCACAAGTAGAACAAAAACAAATTGATTATAATGTGGATGGTCACGAGACCATCGAAAGAATTAAAAAATTAAATTTACTTTTAGATCAATATCTCGAAAATTAAACGTTCTTTACAGAAACTAAGATACTGCCTACATTAGTTCATTATTGGTAAACTCAACACTAACAATTTAGAATGAGCGAATCATCACTACTATAGCATGCCACGCTTTTTGCGAGGAAACTTGAACAGTGAGTTAGCTCAAAACTTGTCTTTACGAGTTTATTCAAGCAATTAATGTAGGCTTTTTTATATATAAATTTTAACAACATGGACATAATAACGATCATTATTTCAGGTATTATAGGAATTGCGGCAGGGTTTGCAATCGCTAAAATTATCGAAAAAAGCAATATTTCTAATTTAATCAAAAACGCTAAAAAAGAAGCTGCTTCAATCTTAAAAGACGCCAATTTAGAAGCTGAAAACACTAAAAAAGACAAAATTCTTCAAGCTAAAGAACGTTTTATCGAATTAAAATCAGAGCACGAACAAGTAATCTTAGCCCGAGATAAAAAGGTAGCTGAAGTTGAAAAAAGAGTTAGAGACAAAGAATCACAAGTATCAAATGAGCTTTCTAAAGCTAAAAAAGTAAATGACGATTTTGAAGCTAAAACACAAGAGTACAACAACAAAATTGAAGTTTTAGATAAAAAACAAGCAGAAGTTGACAAATTACACAAAAGCCAATTACAACAGCTTGAGGTAATATCAGGACTTTCTGCAGAAGAAGCTAAAGAACAATTAGTAGAAGGTTTGAAAGCCGAAGCTAAGAGCAAGGCAATGTCGCATATTCAGGATACTATTGAAGAAGCAAAACTTACTGCACAGCAAGAGGCTAAAAAAATCATTATCAACACGATTCAAAGAGTTGGAACGGAAGAAGCAGTTGAGAACTGCGTTTCTGTATTTAACATTGAATCTGATGATGTAAAAGGTAGAATTATCGGACGTGAAGGCCGTAACATTAGAGCTTTAGAAGCAGCAACCGGAGTAGAAATTATTGTTGACGATACCCCGGAAGCAATTATACTTTCTTGTTTTGATCCTGTACGTAGAGAAATTGCCCGTTTGTCATTACATAAATTAGTAACAGACGGACGTATTCACCCGGCGAGAATCGAAGAAATTGTTGCTAAAACGGCTAAACAAATTGACGATGAAATTATTGAAGTTGGTAAACGTACCGTTATCGACTTAGGAATTCACGGATTACACCCTGAATTGATAAAAGTGGTAGGTCGAATGAAATACCGTTCTTCTTACGGACAAAACTTACTGCAACACTCGAGAGAAGTTTCTAAACTTTGCGGTATCATGGCAGCTGAATTAGGCCTAAATGTAAAACTGGCAAAAAGAGCCGGTTTACTTCACGATATTGGTAAAGTGCCTGATACAGAAAGTGATTTACCTCACGCCTTATTAGGAATGCAATGGGCTGAAAAATATGGTGAAAAAGAAGAGGTTTGCAATGCAATTGGAGCGCACCACGACGAGATCGAAATGAAATCATTGTTATCACCAATTGTACAGGTTTGTGATGCTATTTCGGGAGCAAGACCGGGAGCAAGACGTCAGGTTTTAGATTCTTATATCCAACGTTTGAAAGATCTTGAAGATGTAGCCTACGGCTTCAGCGGTGTTAAAAATGCTTACGCCATTCAGGCCGGTAGAGAACTTCGTGTAATCGTAGAAAGCGAAAAAGTTTCAGACGATAACGCTGCAAACTTATCTTTTGAGATTTCTCAAAAAATTCAAACCGAAATGACTTATCCGGGTCAGGTAAAAGTAACCGTAATTAGAGAAACAAGAGCAGTTAATATTGCGAAGTAATCTAAATTATCATAAACAACAAGAGCTGTCTTTTTCAAGACAGCTCTTGTTGTTTTATAGTCCAAAATTCAGCTTTTATATATCACTAAATACAATTTTAAAACTAGTTCCTACCCCTACCTCACTTTCTACAGAAATAGTCCCTTTCATGGCTTCAATTTGATTTCGGGTAATGTATAATCCAATTCCGCGTGCTTCTCTATTTTTATGAAATGTTTTATACATTCCGAACAACAGCTCCCCATAAACATTCAAATCAATCCCTAAACCGTTATCGGTAATCTTAAGTGATTTTAAGCCGTCCGGTTCAATTGCAAAATCAAAAATAATGACAGGATCCCGATCGGGGTGTGCGTACTTTATAGCATTTGTTGTAAAGTTCAGCAATACACTTTCAAGATAAGCGGGATTAAAATTGATGCTGACATATTTAGGAACATTATTTACAATAGAAACATTTTTTTGTTTGTCATGCCCTCTAATCGTGAAAATGGTTTTGTCAATATATTCACTTAATCTTAAAGGAACCACAATGATATTAATGTTACTTTGGGTTTTTACAATTTGGGTCAGATTAGAAATAGTTTCGTTCAGATCATTAGAAACGGTTCGCAAATGCTCTAACATTTCGTCAACAGTTTGTTTGCTGACATCTTCATCTATAAAATCCAATATCGATTTTATATTCCCGGCCTGTGTGTTTAAATTATGCGAAACAATATGAGAGAAATTTAACAATCGACTGTTCTGATCGCTGTATAATTTCATTGTTTTCAACAAATCCAGTTCTTTTTCTTTTTGTGAAGAGACATCTGTATGCGTTCCGATCACACGTAAAGGTTTACCGTTCTCATCCCGTTTGATTACCTTTCCCCTATCTAATATCCATTTATAATTACCACTGGATGTCATGACACGATGGTAATTTTCATAGTACGGAATCCTATTCTCAAAATGGTCTCTGATATCCGAATAATACTTCGGAAGATCCTCAGGATGCACAATTTTATCCCAACGTTCCGGATCATCAAAAATATCGGTCGATTCGAGCTCTAAAATTTTCAATGATAACGAAGAATAAAAAACCCTATTGGTCACCATATCCCAATCCCAAATACCCGCAGTTGAAGCCTCTAGAGCAAATTGAAAACGCTCCTCAGAAATACGAAGACTCTCTTCCTTATCTTTCAGATCTGTAATATCAGAAACATGTCCGAAGAAAGTAACGCCCCCACCCACAGTCAATTCGGTTTTAGACGAAACCTTAAACCAACGCAGTCCTTTTTTGGGTAAGACGGCCCTGAATTCTATCTCCCACGGCTTTATTTCTTTCCTGGCAGCTACCAAAGACTGAAAAAACAACTCTCTATCCTGAGGAAATATCCTGTCGTAAATAACATAAATAATATCGTTGGTAAACTCACTGACAGCAAGTTCAAAAATATCATCAGCAGACTTACTTACCAGTGGAAAAGAATATTTATTATCGCGATCAATAATAAATTGAAAAAGTAAATCCGGCATTTCAGCAAATAGCTTTTTATAAAAATTATTCACCTCTAAGCAATCCTCATTCCCATACAAATCAAAAACCATATATTACTTATTTATGTAATTTGAACCACTTAACAACAGCATTTAAGTTAATAAAAGTAAGAAAATAACCCTTAAATTCTTCTTTCGTGTAAAATATATATCCAATATATTAAAATTTAGAAAGAAAAACGATAGTTGATCACAAATATTATTTGGAATTATTTTCTGGGATGAAAAGAATGTATCACTTCTTTAAGAAAACTTCTGTCTAAATGAACGTAAATTTCGGTAGTGGTAATCGACTCATGCCCAAGCATTAACTGAATCGATCTTAAATCGGCTCCATTTTCGAGCAGGTGCGTAGCAAACGAATGCCGCAAAGTATGGGGACTTATGTTTTTATTCAAACTAACCTTCACGGCCAGATCTTTTATAATAGCAAAAATCATCGAGCGGGTAAGCTGACTACCTCTTCGGTTTAAAAACAAAGTGTCTTCGTGACCTTTTTTTATATTTAATGAATTTCTGATACTGCTCTGATAGATGCGAATATACTTTTCGGTAAACTTACCAATCGGAACAAAACGTTCTTTGTTTCCTTTTCCACGGATTTTAACAAAGCCTTCCTCAAAATACAAATCCGAAATTTTAAGCGAAACCAACTCCGAAACCCGGAGTCCACAGCCGTACAGAGTCTCTAAAATGGCACGGTTTCTTTCCCCTTCCTTTGAACTCAGATCTATAGCTGCAATTAAAGAATCGATCTCAGCAACCGACAAGGTATCCGGCAATTTTCGTCCCGTTTTTGGGGATTCAATTAACTCTAACGGACTATCCTTTCTGTAATCTTCAAAAACCAGATAATTAAAAAAACTCTTTAAGCCCGAAATAATACGAGCCTGAGACCTCGGATTCACTTCTTTTGACACCTCATAAATAAATTGCTGTACCGTTTCGTCTGTAATTTTCAACGGAGATACATCTATACCGTTGGTCTCTAAAAAAAGACACAATCGCCCGATATCAAAACCATAATTCTCAATCGTATTTTTAGACAAACCTCTCTCGATTCGCAAATACGATTGATAATCTTTTATGTAGGTATTCCAATTCATAGCTGCAAAGTAAAACATTTTTGGATATAAAAAAACCTTCCGTTATCCGGAAGGTTTTAAGCTATAGCTAAAAATTTAAATTTAGAATTTATACGCCAATGATAAAGCAAGATTACTGTTTTTAGCACTGTCGTAATAATCGTCTGTATTGTCTATATCTTTATCTGTAAGAGGAGATAAACCAACAGTATAACGAATTCCTACTGAAAAATTATCAGTAAAATTGTATCCTGCACCTAAATTAAACCCTAGATCAACTGATCTTGTAAAATCTTTAATATCTTCTCCTTCTGCCTTAGCCGATAATAAAAATCCAATTTGCGGACCAGCTTCAACACTAAATTTATCTACAATATAGTACTTTGCTAATACGGGAATATTCAAATAATTTAATTTAATATCAGCGTCTGTTCCAAAAGGACCATCAACTTTAGTTCCCTGAGTTGAAAATAAAAGCTCCGGTTGGATAAAAAATTTATCAACAACCTTAATTTCTGCAAAACCCCCAACATGGAAACCTATCAAAGACTTAGTATCTTCCACATCTCCTCCAACTACAGTTGAGATATTAAGACCTCCCTTTACTCCAAATCTTGTTTGCTGTGCATTTACAAATCCAAATGCCAAAATCGCAACCAGTGATAAAACAATTTTTTTCATTTTTTATTTTGTTAAAGTTTAGAGCGTAAACGTATAAAACATATGTTAAAATTCCTAATAAAAGAACTTGAAATACAAATAACCAAACTCCCCTAAAACCAACAAAAATCACTTCAACAGTATTGATTTAAAAGACATTACTCTTACTAATCTCAATAAATGAATAAGCAATTTAGAATAGATGGAGTTAAAAGATTTAACAACTATAATCTTTCAAAACTATTTTATATAAAAAAGCTTCCATAATGCGGAAGCTTTTCTACTCTTTGAAAATAGCTGTTAGAATTTGTATGCTGCATTTAATGCCAAAACACTGTTTATAGTTTCAAAATCATATTTGTCATTAGCAATGTTGACCAATCCCAGATTGTAGCGAAATCCAACAGAAAAGTCATCTGTAAAATCATATCCGGCTCCAAAATTCACTCCAAAGTCAATTGAATCAAACAAATACTTAATATCTTCCTTCCCTGAAATAGGCCTATAACCTTCCATAGTTCCCGAAACACCTTTATATTTATTTTTAGCACCAAGTAAAAACCCAGTTTGTGGCCCGCCTTCTAAACTTAATCTTTTAGCAATATAAAATTTTGCCATGACAGGAATATTCAAATAACTCAATTTCCATCTGTCTTCAGTCTTAAATACACTATTCGGTCTTTTGAATTTTACGCCTTGAACCGAAAATAAAACCTCTGGCTGAACAGAAAATTTATCCGAAATTTTGATTTCCGCAAAACCACCCACTTGGAATCCAATTTTTGAAAATTTATTATCTTTATTTACCATATCTCCAGTTAAAGTGTGAAGATTACCCCCTCCTTTAATACCAAATCTGGTTTCTTGTGCATTAGAGAATGCAAAAATCATTACTGCAACAGCAGTCAGGATCATTTTTTTCATTTTATTTATTCAAATTTAAAAGCGCGAATATAAAATTATCTCTCTTAAAAAATAATTTAAACCATAAAAAAACCTCCCTGAATCAGGGAGGCTCTTACTATTAAACTATATTTCCTAGAATTTGTATCCTACAGATAATGAGAAAACACCATTATTACGTTTAATCTTTTCTTCTCCTTTTTCAGTTTTATCAAGCTTAGACAAACCCAAGTTGTAACGAGCCCCAACAGAAAGGTTTTCAGTAAAATCATACCCTGCACCAAAATTTACACCAAAGTCAATTGACTCCATATATTTTTTAACATTGTCATTTCCGGAGAATCTTACTACCTTATCATTCTCTTTATAATTATCTTTAACACTGGCACTTAAAAGAAAACCAATTTGTGGACCTGCTTCAAGACTAAATCTCTCAACAACATAAAATTTAGCCATAACCGGAATATTCAAATAAGCTAAATTCAGTTTTACTTCAGAGGAGTAATTAAGCTCTGGCTCTGACTCCTTAATTTTAACTCCTTGAGTAGAATACAAAACCTCAGGCTGAATAGAAAATTTGTCAGAAATTTTGAATTCTGCAAAACCACCCACCTGGAATCCAACTTTTGGAGATGCATTTTTTATATCTCCGGTTACTGTGTGAAGGTTAGCACCACCTTTAACACCAAATTTAATTTCTTGTGCATTAGAGAATGCGAACGTCATTACTACAACGGCAGTTAACATCATTTTTTTCATTGCAATTTACTTTTTGAATTTTAAATCACAAATATAAATTATTACTTGTTAAAGAAACGATAATTAACATCATAAAATAAGCTTAATAGTGTTAAAAAATACTTTTTAGCACTTCCCTTATTTCTGAGACAGTCCTTAAAATCAAAATGACCAAACTTTATACACATTGTATTCAATGCTGTACAAATAATACATCAAAAGCTTTCTATCCTTTGAAAATATCTATTTAGAATTGTACGCTGAACTTAAATAAAACATTTAAAACATAAAAAAACCTCCCTGAATCAGGAAGGTCTTTATTATTTGTCAGACTGTAAATTAGAATTTGTATCCTACAGATAAAGCAAAAACACTGTTCTTAACACTAAACTTTTCGTCTCCTGCTTCTACTTTAGCAATGTTAGACAAACCTAAGTTGTAACGTAGTCCAACAGAAAGGTTTTCAGTAAAATCGTATCCAGCACCAAAGTTTACTCCGAAGTCAATTGATTCAAAATCCTTTTTGATATCTTCATCACCTGATTCCGATCCAAATACTTCAGATTTAGTCTCATATTTTGATTTAGCAGCAAGTAAAAATCCAATTTGTGGTCCAGCTTCTAAACTAAACTTCTCAACAACATAAAATTTTGCCATTACCGGAACATTTAAATAGCTTAAGCAAGTGTTATCTTTAGTACTTACCAAACTATTTGATTCTTCAAACTTTGCTCCCTGAGTTGAAAACAAGATCTCCGGTTGCACAGAAAATTTATCAGAAATTTTAATTTCTGCAAAACCACCCACCTGGAATCCTACTTTTGGAGATTCATTTTCTACATCTCCTGTCAATGTGTGAAGGTTGATACCTCCTTTAACACCAAATTTAACTTCTTGTGCATTAGAGAATGCGAAAGCCATTACTGCAACAGCAGTTAACATCATTTTTTTCATTGTAATTTACGTTTTTTTGAATTATAATGCGCAAATATAAAAGCATACTTGTTAAAAAATAATTTGTTTTTTAACAAATAAAGCTTTAATAGTAACAAAAGTCATGTTAAAAAAAGCCAATTATTAGCACTTTCTCAATTATTGCCATAAACTCCAACAAATAAAATTTGGTAAGTTTTTACCCCTGTTTCACACAGTACATAGCGAGTAAGAAACAAGAATTAAACTACAAAAAAGACAATATTGCGCAAATAGCTTGTGCTAAAAACAAACAAAATTTATTAAAACTAAACCGTTAATAAATAGATAATTGAACAGAATTCACAGTCAAAAAAAATCGAAAAATCCAAAAAAACATGCGAATTTTATTAATTAATTAAACTAAAACATAACACAATAAAAGACTAATTCCGTAGTTTTGATTTATAAAACAACTTTAATTTTAAAACAATTTTATGAAAAAGATACTTTTAGCAGCTGCATTGTTCCTTGCAACAACAGCAACAATTCAGGCACAATTATTAAAAATAGGTGTGAAAGCAGGAGCTAACTTTGCAAATCAAACCGGAGATGCTAGTTTTAGCGGAATAGATTATAGCAAAAGTGGTATCACAAGCTATCACGCAGGTTTAGTTGCCGAAGTTAAATTATTAGAAAAATTCTCTATTCAACCTGAACTTTTATATTCTACTCAAGGAGCTTCATATAAAAATGCAGGAAAAGAATTTAAAAATGAATTAGGTTATTTATCTATTCCGGTAATGGCTAAAATTTATGTAACAAAATCTCTAAGTTTAGAAGTTGGTCCACAGGCATCATTCCTATTAAGCAACAAGAAAGAGTTTGATGTTCAAGATCCTAAAACTTTTGATTTTGCACTTAATGCAGGACTTGGTTTAAAGATCACAGAAGGTATCTTTATTCAAGGTCGTTATGGTTTTGGGTTAACAGAAGTTTCTTCTAAAGCGGACCTTAAAAACTCTGTATTCCAAATTTCAGCCGGAATTATGTTATTCTAAAAATAATATCACATACTTTTACTAAAACCGTTCTATTAATTGGAGCGGTTTTTTTATTTTTACATTTCTTGTAAAATGTTTCCTGTAAAATGTAAAAGGCAACTTAATTAAATTAAAATCAACTTATGAAAATCTGCATTGTTAACGGACCCAATTTGAATCTTTTAGGAAAAAGAGAACCGGAAGTTTATGGAAGTCAAACTTTTGAAGATTATTTTAAAACCTTGCAGGAAAAATATCCAAACATTGAACTTTCTTATTACCAAAGCAATATTGAAGGAGAACTGATTGGTAAAATCCAGGAATACGGTTTTACCTTTGACGGGATTATTTTAAATGCCGGAGCTTACACCCATACCTCTATTGGTTTAGGCGATGCTATGAAAGCAGTTACCACGCCGGTTATTGAAGTTCACATCTCAAATACTTACGCCCGCGAGTCTTTCAGGCATCAATCTTATTTGTCCGGGAATGCCAAAGGTGTTATTCTGGGCTTTGGTTTAAAAAGTTATGATTTGGCAATTCAATCGTTTTTGTAATACTTCATTTAACAAATCTTTAATAGACTCGCTGTTAAGTTCTTCTATTTTTGTAGAATAACCAACTTTTTATGAGAAACTATATTTTATTGACTTTTTTTCTTTTTTCACTTTGCAACTTTGCCCAAATTAAAGGGACCATTACAGATGAAAAAGGAAATCCATTGCCCTTCGTTTCTGTTTTTGAAGAAAACACTTATAGCGGCACCACCTCCAACGAACAGGGCAAATACCAACTTACTGTAAAAGAAATTGGCAAAAACAAAATTACTTTTCAATACTTAGGTTTTAAAACTCAAAAAATTACCGTTTCACCTGACAGCAAAACATTGGATGTGAAAATGCAGGAAGAAAATTTTGTTTTAAATGAGGTCGTCATCGATCCTAAAAACAATCCTGCCAATGCCATCATCAGAAGTGCCATTGCCAATAAAAAAGAAAACTCCCAAAAAACAGCACGATATACAGCCGATTTTTATTCGAAGGGGATGTTTAAAGTCAAAGATTTGCCTAAGAAAATATTAGGGCAAAAAATAGATCTTGGTGCCGATATGGCTTCCAATCTGGATTCGACCGGAACAGGAATTCTATACCTCTCTGAAACCGTTTCGAAACTTACTTTTGAAAAACCCAACAAACTAAAAGAGAAAATTATTGCCTCTAAAATCTCCGGAAACAACAGAGGATACAGCTACAATACAGCCGCTTTATCTACTTATGATTTTTATGAAAATACATTAGACTTTGATGTGAAATTAATTTCTCCCTTAGCCGATAATGCTTTCAATTATTACAAATACAAACTTGAAGGAACCTTTTTCGATTCCAATAATCAGGAAATCAATAAAATAAAAGTAATCCCAAAACGCGATAAAGAACCTGTTTTTGAAGGTTACATTTATATAGTTGACGATAGTTTTGCTTTGTATGCCGTAGATTTTGATATCAAAGGGTATCGAATGAAAAACGAACTTACTGAAGTTATGAACTTGAAACAAAGCTTTAGCTACAACTCAAAAAATAAAATCTGGTCCAAAAACGCACAAACTTTATCATTCAAGGCCGGTCTGTTCGGAATCAAATTTTCGGCACATTTTAATTATGTTTATTCTAATTATGATTTCCCGGACTCTTTTGCAAAGAAAACTTTCGGCAATGAAATTGTGGCTTTTGAGGCCAATGCCAACAAAAAAGACAATGCCTTCTGGAATGAGATTCGCCCTATTCCGCTAACCATTGAAGAAAGTAACGACTACACCAAAAAAGACAGTCTTCAAATTATTAGAAAATCTCAAAAATACACGGATTCTGTCGATGCAAAAAACAACAAATTTAAAATACTGGATATTTTAACAGGCTACGATTACAAGAATACCTACAAACAACATTCTTTTACTTACGATGGTTTGTTAGACATCGCTTCTTTAAGTTTTAATACCGTTCAGGGATTTAATTTTGATTCGGGCTTTTCTTTTCGAAAATGGAATGAAGAAAACGGAAAAAGTACGTTGATCAAAACCACCTTTAATTATGGTTTTTCAGATCAACGTTTCCGCGCTACAGCACAATTTTATCATAAATTCAACAACATAAACCATGCAACAATCAGTGCGTTGGGAGGAACAAAAGCCTTACAGTTTAATGGTGCGGAACCTATTTCTAAAATTGTAAACTCTCTAAGTTCGTTGTTTTTCAAAGACAATTACATGAAGCTCTACAATCAGGAATTTGCCCAAATTAACTACTCACAAGATGTTGCAAACGGTATAAACCTGAGTGCTAAAATGGCGTACGAACAACGAAAACCACTTTTTAACACCACCGATTATTCCTTCTTTAAAAAAGACGACATTTACTCTTCCAATAATCCGCTGGCGCCTAATGATTACGAGACTCCTGCCTTCAATAAGCACCATTTATTCAAAACCGGTCTAAGTGCCAAAATTAACTTCGGGAACAAATACATCTCAAGACCTAATGGAAAATTTAATGTCAAAAACGACAAATACCCTACGCTGTATTTAAACTATGAAAAAGCTTTTGCTGCAAATGAGAAAAAGTATGAATTCGACAAAATCACAACTTTAATACAATATGATTTGTCTTTAGCCAATAAAGGATTACTGGGAACCAGTTTCAAAGCAGGAAAGTTCTTTAATGCTGATAACATCTCTTTTGTAGATTACAAACACTTTAACGGGAATCAGACTCATATCGGAACAAGTGATCGCTACTTAAATGTTTTCAACTTAATGCCGTATTATACCAACAGTACTAACGACAGTTATTTTGAAAGTCACTTAGAATACAATGACACCGGATTTATTATGAATAAAATTCCGTTATTAAATTTATTAAAATCAACCCTGAACTTAGGTTTTCACTCATTAGCCCTTCCGGACAGAAAGCCCTACACCGAACTTACAGTCGGTTTAGACAATCTGGGATTCGGAAAATTTAAACTTTTCAGAATAGATTATGTACATTCTTACCAAGGTGGCATCCAACAAAACGGGGTTGTTTTTGGCTTGAAAATTCTTAATGTTTTAGATTAGGAGAAAAAAGGTTCTAAGTAACTAAGGTGCTGAGTTACTTAGATTCTGAGTTTTTGAGGTACTTTACCGGTTCTCGGCTTCGCTCGAACTGACAACAGTAATTAAAAATAGAAACGATATTCTTTACATTAAGGTTTTCTTTAAAAACCTTAATGCAAGTTTAAACGTATTCCGAATAAAACAACGTCAATTACAACTTAGCTTTTTGGGCTCTTTCTTCTGAATTTATTTTCTTTTTCTGTAAAACAGACAAAAACGAGATTCCATTATTTTTTAATGACATTTTTGTGGTTCGCAATCCCGTTTTTAAATAAATCTAATACAGAAATTTTAAATACTTTTTAGACCAACATGACTCACTGTTACATTTCTTAAGCTTCAGAGAAGCGACATGTTTATAGCAGATATTTTCAACACAACGGGAGCTCCGGAGGAGCGACATATAAATTGAGATATGCCGCTCCTCCGGAGCTTAACGTCATTATTTCAAATTCTATCTATAAATATAACGCCCCTCCGGGGCTGTTATTTGACCATAAACAGACACATTAAAAATAAGAGAAAGTCAATCATGATCCAGGTTTTGGGCTCTTACTTCTGAATTTACCTGTTCAATGCCCTAAAAAAAATCCGCTTATTCTTTTAAAGAACAAGCCGATTTTTTTATACTTAGAAACTCATTTTATCAATTCGAGCGAAGTCGAGAACCTTAGCAACTTAGCAACTTCTCTAATGATAATCATCAGGCTCAATATGAATCAAAACATTACCTAATTGCGGAATTACTTCTTTTAGGGTATCCTGTAATTTATGAGACAACTCGTGGCCTTCTTTTACTGAAATTTTTGCCGACACTATCGCATGTAGATCAACATGATATTGCATGCCTGCTTTTCTTATAAAACACTTTTCTGTTCCTAAAATGCCCTCAACAGTTAAGGCAGTTATGCGTATTTCTTCGACCAAATCATCGTTTAGATTTTCATCCATGATTTCTCCAAGCGCTGGTCTGAAAATTTTATAGCTGTTGTACAATATGAATAAAGCGGCAAAAAGCGCTGCCCAGTCATCTGCAGATTCGTAGCCTTTCCCCATAACCAGAGCAATTGAGATTCCGGTAAATGCAGCAACCGAAGTTATCGCATCACTGCGATGGTGCCAGGCGTCTGCTGCTAACGAGGAACTATTGGTTTGTTTACTGCGTTTCATTACCAATCTAAAGGAATATTCCTTCCACAGAATAATTAAACCCAAAACATATAATGTCCAGGTTTTTGGCAAATCGTGAGGTGTCTGAATATTGGCAATGCTTTCATATCCAATAATTGTAGCCGAAGTAATTAGAAATCCAACGACCAGAAAGGTAATTAAGGGTTCGGCACGACCATGCCCGTAAGGATGATTTTCATCTGGCGGTTTACTGGAATACTTGATTCCGAATAACACCAGACAGGAAGAAAATATGTCTGTTGTGGACTCAATCGCATCGGCAATCAAGGCATAAGAATTGCCAAAAAAACCTGCCAGTCCTTTTACAAGGGCGAGGCAGGTGTTTCCAGCTATACTAAAATAAGTAGCTTTTATAGCTTTTTGTTCATTCGTCATTTGAGATTTTTATCTACGCTCTCACGATTTTTGCTCCAATAGCTCTTAAACGCTCGTCGATACGCTCGTATCCACGGTCGATTTGTTCAATATTTTGAATTGTGCTTGTTCCTTTTGCTGATAAAGCAGCAATTAACAATGAAATTCCCGCACGGATATCCGGAGATGACATTGTGGTAGCTTTTAGTTGAGATTCGAAATTATGCCCCATAACCACCGCTCTGTGTGGATCACATAACATAATTTTTGCTCCCATATCAATTAATTTATCTACGAAAAACAAACGGCTCTCAAACATTTTTTGGTGAATAAGAACATCTCCTTTTGCCTGTGTTGCCACAACCAAAACAATGCTCAATAAGTCAGGTGTAAATCCTGGCCATGGCGCATCTGCAATAGTTAAGATAGAACCGTCAATATCTGTTTTTACCTCATACCCATTAGTGTGAGCAGGAATGTAAATATCATCATTGCGTTTTTCAATGGTGATTCCTAATTTTCTGAATGTATTCGGAATCAAACCTAAATTTTCCCAGCTTACATTTTTGATTGTAATTTCACTTTTTGTCATAGCCGCAAGACCAATCCAAGAACCAATTTCAATCATATCCGGAAGAATTCTGTGCTCACAACCACCAAGGCTTTCAACACCTTCAATCGTCAACAAGTTCGATCCAACTCCGGTAATTTTTGCTCCCATAGAGTTCAACATTTTACATAACTGTTGCAAGTAAGGCTCGCAGGCAGCATTATAAACAGTTGTAATTCCTTTTGCCAAAACTGCTGCCATTACAATGTTTGCAGTTCCGGTAACAGAAGCCTCATCAAGCAACATATCTGTTCCTGTAAGACCTTCTTCAGGAGATTCTACTCCATAAAAGTGATCTTCTCTATTGTATCTGAATTTTGCCCCAAGATTAATAAAACCTTCAAAGTGTGTATCTAATCTGCGACGACCAATTTTATCCCCTCCCGGTTTTGGAATATATCCTCTTCCGAAACGAGCCAAAAGCGGTCCAACAATCATGATAGAACCACGAAGTGCTCCACCTTCTTTTTTAAAAGCTTCAGTTTCTAAATAACCAACGTTTACCTCATCAGCCTGGAATGTAATAGAACCCGGCTCATTTCTTTGAATCTTCACCCCTAAATTACCCAACAAAGTGATTAATTTATTGATATCGATAATATCAGGAATATTATTAATTCTTACCTTTTCTCCTGTTAGAAGCACCGCACATAAAATTTGTAACGCTTCATTTTTTGCTCCTTGTGGAGTGATTTCTCCTTTTAAAGGTATTCCTCCTTCAATTTTAAAAATTCCCATATTCTTTTTTTGAGTTTCTGAGTTTCTAAGGTTCTGAGATTCTAAGACTCTGAAAACTCAGAAACTTATTCACTTAGCAACTTAGCCGCTTTTTTTATACGTTCTTTTGATTATTATTTTTCTGAAAAGATTTTGACTTCCCGCCTTTATTGTTGTTTTTGTTGCTTTGAATTTTTGGTTGTCCGGCTGGTGTGATTTTATTAGAAATACGTTTGTTTGTACGTAATAAATCAGTAGTATTCAATAGTTCTTCTGTACTTTGCAGTAAATTGATTTTTCCACCTGACAATTCATACAAATGCTCAAAAATAACATCGTCTTTTACGGTGTCTTTATTCCAGCTTAAATATGATTTTTTCATGTGGTTGGCAATCACCAGAATCAAAGCATTTTTCATTTCGCCATCCTCCCATTTATTGGCAACATCAATCATATATTTGATATTGTTCCCATAAAATCTGTATTTTGGAAAGTTCTGCGGATATTGTAAAACATCCGGTTTCAGTTGCAATACATCACGAGACGGAATTGGATACGGAGATTCTACATTTAATTTAAAATCAGACATGATAAAAAGCTGATCCCACAATTTATGTTGAAAATCCGGCACATCACGTAAATGCGGATTTAAACTCCCCATTACCTGAATGATATACTTTGCCGCTTTATTGCGCGTTTCAGCATCTTCAATAACCGTCGCCTGATCAATCAGTTTTTGCAAATGACGACCATATTCGGGAATAAGTAAACGTTGTCTCTCAGAATTATATTCTAAATTGAAAACAACATCTTTTGCGGCTTCTTTTTTATATTTTTCGTTCATAAGTTATAATGAAACTATACCTTCTATTGTAGAAACTTCTTTGTATTTAGCAATAACCTGATCAGCGCTGTTCATTGTAACATCTACAGAAACACTGGTGAATTTACCTGTTTTAGATTTTGTTGTTTTGATAACCGCACCCATACGATCAAAAGCTTTTTCGACTCTCTCAACATTATCAGCAACGGAAGGAACTATAAATTTGTACAAGTATTCAGCTGGCCAGGTATTTGAGTTATCCAACTCAACTTTTAATCTTTCGTAAAATTCGGCGGTGTTTTTTTCTTTATCGTTCTCCATGCGTACTTTAAAATAAACGCAAATATACGGTTTTGATTTTAGATTTTAGATTTTAGATTTTAGATTTTAGATTTTAACCTAAACCTGATTATTCATCTCTTGACTTCAACTGTCTTAAAATTTCACTCCACAATTGTTTTTGGATTTCAGATTTTAGGTTTTAGATTTTTCACAACACAGAATATACTAAATGCGCTTATTTCCTTTTGTCACAAATTTCACAAATTATACTACAACTAAAGTTAATTTAAAGCTGAAAAAGTTCTAAAACTCGCATCGAACTTTTTACATTTGAAAAACTTTACAAACTTGTATTATTCCCTTAATATATTTAAAAAAAGCACCCTAATCCTATTTCTTTTTCAAGCTCTTAAAACCCTTAGACAATGCAAAAAAACGAACAACGAACCAATGGATTCAATTGAAAACAACAACAACAATCTGAAAAGCACCCCAAAAGAAGAGACCAATTTATTGTTGCACTTAGCCATCAGATTAGGTGTCCCTTTTATTATTCTTTTTCCGATTATTGAAAGCATTAGTAATGCCCGTGAGGAAAAAGCAATGTTCTTAGTATGGACTTCGACTATTTTACTTTTCCTTTATATTGTTTTTTTGATAATAGAAACCAGCCGCTTCAGTACTAAAAAGAAAGTTTTACTTAAAAATACCAATTTAATTTTGCTGCTATTTTTTGCTTTTCTTTTTCTGATATCCGCTTTCGTTACTCACTTTTTTGGCGGATACAATTAAAATTATCTTTTTAACTAATGATTTTTGTATTTCAGTAAATATCTTTCTTGCGAATAAAAATATTTTGATACAAATTATGAAATACGATTTTACCAGCCCCACAATAAAATTTTGCACAGTAGGCTTTTTTATCCCTGGTTTTACAGCAATCCTATTTTTTGGTATTCAGCTTATGTTCGAAAAAAGCGGTGTTCGTTGTGATACTTTCTGGCATTATTTATGGATCCTAACTACAGTAGCAGCGTTAATTTCTCCTTTTCTTTTTATTAGAAATATTAAAAAAACCAATAAACCAACACTATTTAAACTTAACCTATTCAATAGTATAGAATATATGTCTCTTCAAATCTGTTTAGCACGTTTCTTTACAAACGAATCAATAATTTGTTATGGAAGCGGAGGGCAAAATGGATTAGAATTAGCATTTACAGCATGGATTGCGCTTCCTATCTTACTTACTTTGAGTTATCTTTTTGAGAACCAATTAAAAAACAAAAAATCTGATTAACTATGCTTATTATAATAGTCAGCTAAAACAATCCCCAAAATAAGCACATCCTTACATTTTAACACCAAATAGCACACCAACGTTTTACCGCCCCGATTATATATCGCAAAGCATCGCAGATAAAGCCAAAAACAGCACCCTTTTCAACCGAAATTACGAAATCGTTCGTTTCTGAGAAATATTCTTTTTAATTCCGAATAAGTTTAGGTAAATTTGCGCTTTATTTTTAGAAAGTGCAAAAAGAAATCATAGTTCTCATTGGTGGCCCGGGAACGGGAAAATCTACTCTTATTAACGAATTGGTAGCTCGTGGCTACTGCTGTTATCCTGAAATTTCAAGACAAGTTACACTCGAAGCACAACAACGAGGTATTGATCAATTGTTTTTAGAGCAGCCTTTATTGTTTAGCGAAATGTTACTTCAGGGACGTATTAAACAATATGAAGATGCGCTTAAAGAAACTGACGACGTTGTTTTTATAGATCGCGGAATTCCTGATGTTGTCGCTTATATGGATTACATTAACGATGAATATCCCGCGCATTTTGTAAAAGCCTGTGAGGACATTAAATATTCTAAAATTTTTATTTTACCACCCTGGGAAGAAATCTACGAAAGCGACACCGAGCGTTACGAGAATTTTGATCAGGCTGTAAAAATTCAAAATCACTTGGTTGAGACCTATAAGAAATACGGCTACGACTTAATCGAAGTCCCTAAAGACACGGTTGAGAACAGAATTCTTTATATCTTAGATAAAATTTAGGCCTGTTTTAAAGTTGTAAAACTAGAAACTGATTTCTAAATTTTTTAACTTTAAAACAAGACCAATGCCCGAAGCGCAGGAAATTCTATTAAAATATTGGAAACATGACAGTTTCAGACCGCTGCAAAAAGAAATTATTGATTCGGTTTTAGACGGTCAGGATACTTTTGCCCTGTTGCCAACGGGTGGTGGAAAGTCTATTTGTTTCCAGGTTCCGGCTATGATGCAGGAAGGAATTTGCCTGGTGATCTCGCCTTTGGTCGCGCTAATGAAAGATCAGGTTGCCAATTTACAGAAAAGAGAAATCAAAGCGATTGCACTTACCGGTGGAATTCACACCGAAGAAATCATTGATCTTCTGGACAATTGTCAATACGGAAATTACAAGTTTTTATACCTCTCTCCGGAAAGACTACAATCAGATTGGATTTTAGAACGAATTAAAAACCTCCCCATAAATCTAATCGCGATAGACGAAGCGCATTGTGTTTCGCAATGGGGACACGATTTTCGTCCGGCCTATCTGAAAATTTCTGAGCTTAAAAAATTCTTCCCCAAAATTCCTTTTTTAGCCTTGACCGCTACCGCAACGCCCAGAGTTGCAGAAGACATCAAAACACAGCTCAATCTAAAAGACACTAAATTTTTCCAGCAGTCTTTTGCAAGAGAAAATATTGCCTACATGGTTTTTGAAGTGGAGGACAAACTGTATCGTGTCGAACAAATCTTAAAGAAAAACCCGCAACCTTCTATTATATACGTTCGCAATAGAAAATCGTGTTTGAACATTTCAACACAATTACAATCATTGGGTTTTAGAGCCACTTATTATCACGGTGGTCTTTCGTCTAAAGAAAAAGACAAAAACATGCAGTTGTGGATGTCCGAACAAGCACAGGTCATTGTAGCAACAAATGCATTTGGGATGGGAATTGACAAAGACAATGTAAAAACGGTTATTCACACCCAGCTACCGGAAAACATAGAAAATTATTACCAGGAATCCGGAAGAGCAGGAAGAAATGGAGGCAAATCTTTTGCTGTATTACTAACCAGCCCATCAGACACCAACCAGACCGAACAGCAATTCTTGAGTATTTTGCCCGACAAAAAATTCCTGAATGCCGTTTACATCAAACTTTGCAATTATTTTCAGATCGCATATGGAGAAGGTTTAGATGATTCTTTTTCTTTTAAACTGAATCATTTCTGTCAGAAATACGACTTCCCTACTTTAAAAACATACAATGCTTTGCAGTTTCTAAACCAGCAAAGTATTATTACCATGTCTCAGGAATTCTCAGAAAAAATAACGATGCAGTTTCTAATCGAGTCGAAAGAAGTGATTCGCTATATGAGTCTGAATCGAAATGACGAAGAAATCATTTTGGCTATTTTGAGAACCTATCCGGGAATACACGAAATGAAAGTTCCTTTTAATCTTTCACTCATTGCAAAAAAATCAAACCATACCGAAGAGCAGGTTACGCTTGTTTTAGAAAAATTAAGAGACAAAGAAATCATCGAATACAAATCTAAAAACAACGACGCCACTATATTATTTAACGAAGTTCGGGAAGATGATCGCACCATAAACAGAGTATCAAAATATCTGGAAAAACAAAATCAGCTTAAAAAAGACCAACTTTTGTCTGTTCTTCATTATATAAAAGAGGACAAAACCTGTAAAAACCGTTTAATTCTGGATTATTTTGGAGAAAAAGCAGAATCAAATTGCGGGGTTTGCTCCTATTGCATCACAAAAAAAGACAAAATAACCGAAGCCGATTCTATAGCCGATAAAATTCTGTTTTTATTAAAATCTGCTTCTTTGACATCTAGAGAAATTCAGTCCCAAATAAAACTGGACAGTAAGGATGTTATTTTGGTGCTTCAGGAATTATTAGAAAACAATCACATTATCATACAATCCAACAACACTTACACTTTAAAAACATAATGGAAAAATTAAGAATTATATTTATGGGAACTCCGGAATTTGCGGTTGGCATTCTGGACACCATTATCAAAAACAATTACGATGTAGTAGGTGTTATCACTGCTGCCGATAAACCAGCGGGACGCGGACAAAAGATAAAATATTCCGCAGTAAAAGAATACGCACTCGAAAACAACCTGACTTTATTACAACCTACCAATCTAAAAGACGAAGGTTTTTTAACAGAATTAAAAGCGCTAAATGCCAATTTACAAATTGTTGTTGCTTTTAGAATGCTTCCAAAAGTAGTTTGGGAAATGCCGGCTTTAGGCACTTTTAACCTCCACGCATCTTTATTGCCAAATTACCGCGGTGCAGCACCGATCAACTGGGCTATTATTAACGGAGAAACCAAAACCGGGGTTACTACCTTCTTTATCGATGACAAAATAGATACCGGGGCAATGATCCTTAATTCAGAAATCGCAATTGATCCAGCAGAAAATGCAGGACAATTACACGATCGATTAATGCACTTAGGAAGCCAGACTGTAATTGACACTTTACAGGTTATTGAAAAAGGAAATATCACAACAACTATTCAGGAAGACAATGCTGACATAAAAACAGCTTACAAATTAAACAAAGAAAACTGCAAGATCGACTGGACAAAATCGGGCGAAGAGATCAACAATCTGATTCGCGGTTTGAGTCCGTATCCGGCAGCATGGTGTTTTCTGAATGATAAAAATGAGGAATTAAGCATCAAAATATACGAAGCCAAACTAGTTTCCGAGCCCCATTCTTATGAAGTCGGAAGCTTGATTAGCAGCAAAAAAGAGATCAAAATTGCAGTTAAAGAAGGCTTTATTCAGCTTTTAAGTTTGCAATTACCCGGAAAAAAGAGAATGCAGGTGGCAGAATTGCTAAATGGGATCACTTTTTCTGAGGCAGCAAAGGTTCATTAAGTCCAATAAAACAGGGGTTTTTACCTGTTTTAGTCGACAAATAACACGCTTTATGAACAAAAAAAGCAAGTTATCAACAATTTTTGCTAAATCTATGGAAAACACTTGCAAGGAACGGATTTCCTACTAAATTTGTGTATTAACAATTTATTTTTTAACCAACAATTAATAACTAATTATTATGAACAAATCAGAATTAATCGATGCTATCGCTGCTGATGCAGGAATTACTAAAGCTGCGGCTAAATTAGCTTTGGAGTCTTTTTTAGGTAATGTAGGGACTACTTTGAAAAAAGGAGGAAGAATTTCATTAGTAGGTTTCGGATCATGGTCAGTATCTGCGAGAGCTGCAAGAGACGGTAGAAATCCACAAACTGGAAAAACTATCAAAATTGCTGCTAAAAATGTAGTAAAATTTAAAGCTGGTGCTGAATTAGAAGGTGCAGTGAACTAAGTAAGAAAGTTCTCTAAACTTATAATATAATCAAAACCCTCCATATGGAGGGTTTTTTTGTACGCTTTAACGATTTTATTTGGGTTTTTAGAAATTTTATAACTAAATTTAATAAAAATTGTAACCGTATGATTTCAGAAAAATTAAAAAAAGGACACCTGCTTATTGCCGAGCCTTCAATAATTGGAGATTTATCTTTTAACAGATCGGTAATTTTATTAGCAGACCATAACAAAGAAGGATCAATAGGTTTTATCATTAATAAACCTTTAAAGTACACTATTAATGACCTGATACCTGAGATCGAAGCTTCTTTCAAGATATATAATGGAGGACCTGTAGAACAGGACAACCTTTATTTCATTCACAATATTCCGGAATTGATCCCGAATAGTGTTGAAATTTCTAATGGCATTTATTGGGGAGGTGATTTTGAATCGACTAAGGACTTAATAAACAACGGATCTATTAACAAAAATAATATTCGTTTTTTCCTGGGTTATACCGGTTGGGATGAAAATCAACTCGAAAATGAAATGCAAGGAAACTCGTGGATTATTGCTGATAACAATTACAAAAACAAAATTATTGGAAAATCCACCACTCATTTTTGGAAAGAGCAAATAATTGAGTTGGGAGGAGATTACCTTATTTGGTCTAATGCACCTGAAAATCCATATCTGAATTAATTTTCAGATATGGACTCGTTTAGTTTCTGCACTAACAAATGAGCCAGATTACTTGTAAACTCTTTTTTTCGGTATTTAGTTATCGGTTGTATTCCTGTGATTACATTTGTCAAAAACAACTCGTCTGCTTTTTGAAGATCAAAAGGTGAGATTATTTCTTCAACCACCTCTATCCCTTCTACTTTTTTAGCCAATGCTAAAATTTGCTTACGCATTACACCGTTCAGACAACCTTCAGAAACGGGTGGCGTACTTAGTTTTTTACCCACAACCATAAACAGATTGCCTTGTAGCACCTCAACCACGTTTTTAGAATCATTTACCAGAATACAATTGTCCAAACCATTTTCGTGAGCAAATATACTCCCCGTAACATTAATTAACTTATTAGTCGTTTTAATGGACGATAACAATTGTTTGGCCACATAGAAATCTTTATACAAATCAACTTCATAAGAAGCCTTATTTAAGCTATACAAAGCGTTTTCCAGAGCAGTTGCATGAATTAAAAACGAAACATCGTTTGTTTTTGGCAAATACAAACCTCCATCATTTCTAAAAACGGTAATTCGCGCTCTTGCAGCTGCCGAAAATTTATTTTCACGGATTACTTTTAAAACCTGCTCTTCAAAATACTCCATTGTAAAATTCATTGGAATTTCCATTCTCACCACTCGCATGGAGGCCATCAGTCTGAAATAATGATCTTCAAGAAACAATATCTTGTTGTTGATTATTTTTAGTGTTTCAAAAACACCATCTCCATACAAAAAAGCACGATTTTGAGTTAATACATTCTCGTCCTGTGCTACTATGTTTCCATTAAAATTGATCATAAAAAAACCCTGAATTTTGTTCAGGGCAAATATAAGGCTTAAAATAGACTTTTACTAAACAGATCCTATAAGATGTTTCAAATCTGAGATTTGATTTTCCCACAATTGTTTAGCTTCGCTAACTTCTTCTTTTTCAGCAAAATCGACTACCATTAATGATACATCTTTAGTCAATTCATCGACTAAAATATGCAATTCAAAAAAGTACTCCGTATCCTTACTACTCTCATCAACCCATTTAAACTTTACTTTTTCACCTGTTTTCTTAGAAGCCAGACGTGCTTTTTCCTGCGAATCATTCCAGATAAAAGTAAAAAATTCTCCTCTTGAGTTTACATTATCGGCAAACCATTCTGATAAACCAGACGGAGTTGATATATATTGATATAATAGTTGCGGCGAAGAATTTATGGGAAACTCGATTTCGTAACGTATTTTTGTATCCATGAGCTACTTTTATTTTTTTTGGAAATATAAGAATATATGTCCGAAAACAATGCATTTTTAAAAATATTTTTTTTTCTTCATTTTATGCTTGTTTGCTTTAATATTATTTCTATCTTTGCACCCGCAATGAGGGAATGATTCCTGATAGCAGTCTTGGCGAGGTAGCTCAGTTGGTTAGAGCGCAGGATTCATAACCCTGAGGTCACGGGTTCAACTCCCGTCCTCGCTACAAAATAACCCCCTAATCATCAATTGATTAGGGGTTTTTTATTGGGATTTTGTTTCAAAAGCGACAACAATAAATCCCTATAAAACAGCGTTTTGTCAACTAAGTAATTTACAAACAATGGATATAGTCAAATTTAAAATCACATCAAAAACGATAAAAGTAGAAGTACGCAATTCGAATAATTACGTTTTTAATTTTAATACTGCCTTAGAAATTGAAAAAGAAGACAAGGAAGTTTTGTTAAGATTGTACAATGCATTAGACATTCTTTTCAAAAAAGAAAACGCAAGCGAAGTAAAAAACTACATTTCTCCTAACCAAACCAATATATTGGATCAGATTTCTGCGGTCGATAATTTAGAAAAGGAGGAATAAACTTTCACTAATTTCTTTTTAACAAAGAAATATCATTTTTTTTTCTGCCAAAACCTCAAAAGGCAGCCGGTCATTTATTCGTTTTCTCCGGATCAACACGAAAATCCGGATCAGATGCAAAACTTGTGGATTAAGCAAAAAATAAATTGAACATGCCGCTCCTCCGGAGCTTAACATCATTATTTTAAATTCCATCTATAAATACAACGCCCCTCCAGGGCTGCCATTCCATCATAAACAGGCATATTAAGAATAAGACAAAGTCAATCATAACCTAGGTTTCGGACACTTAAATAAGATGTCATCAAATTAGAAGAAACAGCCAATTATAGTATCTTTACTTAAAGAAGAGACCCATACATTTTATTCTCTGCCGAATTCTTAATCTGAATTGCACTATGAGCCTACCCTACATTGAGATCCACAGAGATGAAATGAAAACCATAGGAATACACATTGCTCCATTTGGTGAACTTTCAGCAAATGCTCAATTACCCCATCGTGATGACCATTATATGTTTATTGTACAAACAGAGGGAACTTTTCTTTGGGAGCTGGATTTCAAACAAATTACCATGTCCGGTTCCTGTGCCTATTTTGTGGCACCGGGACAAGTTCACTGTTATCTAAGCCAGCATAAATGCAAAGGGTGGTTTCTTTTTATGGATCCACTTTTAATTTCAGAGAAATATACCAAAATTTTTAACACCCATTTAAATACGAATCAGGGAATCAAACTAACAGATGACAACTCATTGTTTTCACTAATTCCTATAATTGAAACTCTGATAAAACAGAAAAGTGAGTTTTTTCAAGATCAGATAGAATACTCTCTGGTCGATACGATAGCCGGTCTTCTTGCGGGAGCACTAATTCAGGAGCACAGTTCTAAAAATAGTATCAGCGGGCAAAAGAACCACACCGTTAATCAATTCAAACAACTGGTACAAGCCAGATATAAAGAATACAAACAAGTACAGGTGTATGCCTCTTTATTAAATATTACTCCTTTATACTTAAATGAAATCGTAAAACAGATTACAGGTTTTACTGTAAGTTATTGGATTCAGCAGACGATCCTTTTAGAAGCTAAACGATTGTTATACTATACAGAACTAGATGTTAAACAGATTGCTTTTGAATTGGGTTACGAAGATCATACTTACTTTTCCCGGTTCTTCAAAAAGAATATTGGCATAACCGCAACTGAATTTAGATTACAAAACCATAATTTGTCCAATACCAACCCTGCTATTAACACCCCTTAAGACGTACTGCTCTACTAATTTTGCCTTATAAAATTATCAAATAATATAAAGCAAAATTATGACAGAAAAAAGCGCCATCACAAACAATGGCAATTACAAACAAAATTTTCAATCCGGTGCTACAACAAAACTCCTCACTTTTATTGTTGTAACCGTATTAGGTGTCTACATTACGATTGGAGTATCTTTAGGAATACTACCGGGCTTCGTAAAACAAGAACTGGGCTTTGGCAATCTTACTGTTGGCCTTATCATTGGCCTGCAAGCATTCGCCACTTTACTTACCCGTGCCTACGCCGGAAAAACCACAGATGTTCTAGGTTCAAAAATTAGTGCTCAGCGCGGCATTTTATTAGTTCTACTGGCCGGTCTTTTTTATATACTGGCCAGTGTATGCAAAACATATCCTTTACTGTCTCTTGGCTTGTTAGTCGCATCCCGAATAGTACACGGAATAGCCGAAAGCTTTTTGGTAACCGGAATGCTGACCTGGGGAATCGGGCTTCTGGGCCAGGAGAATTCAGGTAAAGTAATGACCTGGAACGGCATCGCTATGTACGCAGGAATTGCAATAGGCGCACCATTGAGTCTATGGATTGTCCAATCGGGTACCACAATTGCTTTCACAACCATTCTACTATTAGCACTGATCAGCTGGGCAGCTGCCAAACAATTGCCTGCAGTTCCTGTACATAAAGGACACATCAGAACTCCTTTTTACAAGGTAATCAGTAAAGTGTTCCCACAAGGATTAGCACTAGCCTTTTCTTCCATTGCTTTTGCCTGTATCGCGTCCTTTATTGCCTTATTGTTTACTCAAAAAAACTGGGGCGGTACTTCTTTTGGATTTCTGCTTTTTGGAGGGTGCTACATACTGACCCGCATACTTTTTTCTTCTTATCCGGATCGTTTTGGTGGGTTTAAGGTCGCGATCGTTTCTATTTTAATTGAAATTATTGGCCAGTTATGTATCGGTCTTTCTCCTAATGGCTGGATTGCAATTTTAGGATGCGCCTTAACCGGCATCGGATTTTCTCTTGTTTTTCCCGCTCTTGGTGTCTTGGCTATACGAAAAGTCCCTCCACAAATGAGAGGAACAGCTCTTGGAGCTTATGCAGCCTTTTTTGATCTCGCACTAGGATTAGCAGGCCCAATTGCCGGTTTAATCGCAGGTTGGTTTAGCTATCAGTCCATTTACCTATTTGGGGCGTTTAGCTGCTTACTGGCCATCCTTAGCCTTCTTCAATCATCGAAAAAGGAACTTCAATAAATTAGTAACTAATCAGATACAAAATTGCTTTAACAGTTTCTATCATCAATCTGGGAGAACCACTTGTAAAAAAGTTATTGCTAAACGGACATAATGTGATGGTCATTAACAGTACCCCACAAAGAAAAGCAGCTATTGCAAATATGTTTGATCTTGAATTTCTCAAGAGTGCATATAGCCAGTGATGAAATTTCTCTAAATAAAATTGACGCTGCTATTGGCAAAGCCATCAATAAAAAAGAATTGGAATAGGTCGTTTTAACAAACGAATAACTCTTGTCTAATTGGCTAGAAATTGAATTTAATGAACTGACCGCACACGGTTTTATCGAAATGCAGGATAGTCAAGGAACCGGATTGTTATATGAAGACTACTATAAAAAACATTTTAAGGAAAGTCAAATTAGAAGATTTTGCACGGGATTTTGCAAAATCATATTTCAGCGAGTAAATCGGAATCTTCTCTGACAAGATATATACATATAGATTACCAAAAAAATTATAGAATTATCTCCCTAAAAAGGACAGATGCAAAATCCATAAAGCTCAGAATTATGAATCCCGGGCTCTTTTTTTTCAAACTCCGATTCCTACTCCAACAACAACCCTTAGTCAATATCGATCTAAGGGTTTATTAATTTAAATAAACTTCATACTAGTATCGAACACCCGCAAAATCTTTTATATCGAGAGGAATAACAAAAGCTAACATGAGACAACTTTTTAGCTCAGAAAAATTAAATTCCATTTCATTCCTAACTTTTATCAATTTAAAGCTTGCAATTATCATTTTACTGTTTTTTTTCTCTGTACCCCTTTTTATGTTTGATTAATGATGTTTAAATTTTAATAGTTCTAAAGTATTGAATTACCAAAATACAAAAAAACATTGCTGTCTTGAGCTAAACATTATTTCGCTTTTTGACTAAAAACATAACCTTTATTTAAATCGAAATTTTAACATAGTAGCTTTTTAAACCATAACTAATCAATAAAAAACGATACTAATTATGAAGAAAAAAACATGCTGGGCACTGTTTCTTTGCCTGTTCCTTGTAAGCAAAGGTCTTTTCGCTCAAAAAAAACTATTCAAGGTTGGTTTAGACGTAGGATATACCTACAATGTGATGCATGCTAACCTTTCTAATTTAATAGACTCAAAATACACAGGGCGTTACGGTATAGGAGTGAATCTTTCAGGAGAATACATGATTTGGAAAACGCTTTTTGTTTCTACCGGTATTTCTCTCTTACAGAAAAACTATGAATTTAGTCGAACCGGAACCCGATCTGGCTGGTATACCAAATACAACAGCAATTTTTTAAGTGTCCCCTTCATGATAGGAACCTATGTTTTAAACAACCCGTATGAAAGTAGCGGCGTCTGGCTTAAGTTGTCAGGTGGCGTCTATACCGATTACTGGCTTAGTCTGAAGCGCGAAGGGAATTATCCTGTTTTTGGTGAAATACCTCCGGATTTCGGCTATTATGACATATATAGAAAGGTATCCGATACATATGATTTTAAAAAAAATGAGAATCAGTTGAGTCGATTGGGATATGGCCTGCAAGGACAGATTCAATTAGGATATTCTTTTAAAAAGATTGATGTGTTTGGATCCTATACGCATCAATATGGATTATCTAATATTTATAAGACTGAGAATAAAGAGCAAAAAATGTCAAGTCGTTCTTATATGATTTCTATAGGAGTCAACTACTTATTTAATTAAAACATCCATATACAAAAAGATAAAGAATTTTACCAATGAAAAGAATTTTCAATAAACATATTACTTGGATCCTAGTACTTTTTTTAGCTACAACTCTTAATTCCTGCGTAAAAGATGACGAAGTTTCGATAACCGAAGCTAACCGATACACTAGCGAAGATATAACATCTTATGCGGAACTTTTCAAGGTCTTTTGGACGGTAATGAATCAGCGATATAATTATTTTTATGAGCAAAAAAACAATAAAGACAGAATGGACTGGAATGCTATTTATACAGAGTACTACCCTAAGTTTGCTGCTTTAAAATCGTATAACGCAGATGGGTTTACGGTTGAACAGATTGTAACTGATGCAAGATTAGCAAATCAGTATTTTACCGATATTATAGACCCCATTATTGACCGTCATTTTACCTTTTCTTATTGTTTACCCAATCGATTAGCCGGAAAATATTGGTTGTTTTTTTACTACGAGGGAGGCATGAAAACCAAAAATGCTTTTTTTTACGAATTTGATGATCGGTTTAATTATATGAAGGATTTACTTGGAGACAATTATATTGAAGGCAATTATAAAGATGAAAAAATGGGAGTAAATCTTATATATCAAATGGGAAGTTTGAGAACTAATCCGGATATTTACTATTTTACTTATAATGAATTTTCATTATACTTAGGTACAAAAATTAATTTTTCTTCCAACAAATATCTAAATTTAGATGCTGGTTTTAATCAATCTCTTTTAACTGCAACAGAAATAGAAAATAATTCTCAATTGGCAGCCATTAAAAACGAAAAACTAAGAAAAGAACTAAAAGACTTAACTCTGAATATTTTGAATGCCTATAATTCATTTATTCGTTCAAATGAAGCTGAGATTAAAATATTTAATAAAAATGTAAATGCATTTAAAAATACCGAAACCGAAGTTGTCACTACAGCTTTTGTTGATAATGCAAAAAAAATACTTGAAAATTTTCTTTTAGTACCTAATTATCTTGATGAAAAAGAATATAGTACTCTAAGAACAAAAGAGAGCGATCCCTATATAGACTGGTTTATAGAGCAGATGAATTCATATACAAATGCGTATAAATTTGATACTTTTATTAAAGACACAAAAGACTTTATAAACAAAGCACCTGTATATCAGAATTTTTTCGATCCGTTGCATAAAGGACAAATAAAAAAAATTATAATTGATTTAAGAGGCAATGGTGGCGGAATGGTGGTAGATATCAATTATTTCACAAATCGCTTTGTTACTAAAAATACCGTATGGGGATATCAAAGAACCAAAGAAGGAAATGGTAAATTTAATTATACCCCTTGGGTTCCCATAAAGACAAGTCCCCATCAGTTCAATATTCCAACAAATATTCCCATGACTGTATTGACAGATAAGAGAGTTCTTAGTATGTCTGAGATTTCCACATTAATCTGGAAAACCCAAGGTGCCATTTCGATAGGAGATTACAGTAGCGGGGGAACTTCAGGTTTAACCGATAATTCAGATCAATTTAACGGTGGCAGCCAGGATAAAATTGGTTTTATTGATAAAGATGAAAACGGAAATTCTTTGTATAAACTTTCTTTTTATATTCCGATTATGGCTACAAAAGATGTAAATGGAAATGTTATCGAAGGTATCGGCATAAAACCTGATATTTATGTTGCACCACCTTCAGAAGAAGAGGTTAATCAAATGAAAAACACACCGAAAACTCATATTGACAGAACTTTGAAGGAAGCGATTAAATATCTTTCTTCAAAATGATTTTTAATAGGAACGGCAAATCAAAAATTATTTACATAATTAATTTTATCGACTGTCATTCCTAAAAATTCATTTAAAAAGAAAACATCTTTATTGTGATTTGTAAAGAAGAGTATTAAGAAATCTTTTCCTTATAATAAAAAACCATCTACTGTTCCGAACATAACAACAACCCCTTAGACCTTTATGATCAAGGGGGTTATTGCTTTAATAAGCCTTATAAAAGCATCTGACATTGTTACCCAAAATTTTATTCAGAAGTAACATAATAAGCGATACTATCATTCCCGTTTTCCGTTAATATAGGCATACATGGCGGTCGCATGCCCATGTCCCAGATCAAAATCGGCTTTTAACCAATTGATAATATTGGTGGCTTTAATAGTCGGACCAAGTTTTCCATTTTCTGTATAGCCTTTTTCTTCAGCAAGAAGTTGAAAATCCTGAGGTGTTTTACCTGTTTTTTCTTCGATGTTTTTTAGATACGCTGCAAATGACATAGTTTATAGTTTTTCAGTGTTAGTTTTTATATTTCTCATGGTACTCTCGATATCGGCACCAATAATTTTATCCATATTTATAAATAATAAAATAATATTCAGCGGCCAGTCCTTACCACTTTTATACTCCCATACCAAATTCGTTTGATTCTCATTAACCGTATTGGTGTATAAAGTTCCGTCGGCAGTAAAAACATAAGGTGCCATAAATCGGATCTTAAAATCTATTTGTTTGTCTTTAACGAGACGAACATTTTCAAATTCGCCTGTTCCGCATTTTTGGTGCTGGCTTTCAAAAGAGAGAATAGCCCCCTCTTGTCCGTCTGCATTTCCTTTTAATTCAATTTTAGTATTCGGGTCATACTTTAGCCATTGATTAAATTCCTTTTGATGACCGAGAAACCGAAGATATTCATATACCGTTTCAGCAGGTTTATTAATCGTAATCTCGCGTTTGATGGTATACTTTTTAGGAGCAAACGCCGCAATTATACATAGTACCGCTATTAGAACAACTACTACAACCAAAATTTTTAATAGAAACATTTTCATTCGTTTTTAAGTTTTGCTTTATAATGATTAATAATCATTTCCTGACAAGGATCAAAGGTAGCCGATCCTTAAAACTTTAAATGGTTCAAAAAAGGACAATGATGGTCAATTCCGTCATTTTCGATTTAGTAATACAGTTAATCGTTTGAATATTGCACAATTCAATTTGATTTTCGATATTAGACCTGTGCTAGAACAGTATAAATTTCTGACGTACAATACAGCCAAATACAAGTAATAAATTAGAAACAACCTTTTATTCTGTTAGACCAACACCACAAACCAACATGCCTGAAGAGAAAGAAAACATTCCCTTTTACGATAGTATCAACTCCTTTTTAGAATCCGTATCTGTTGCGCACCGTACTTCTAATCCTTTATTTTATTGCATGAGGCTGGCAGAACATAAAGGAGACATCTACAAATCTCCCTTTCGCAGAGGTTTCTATTTTGTTGCTCTTCTTATTTCTAACGGAAACACTCAGGTGGGTTACAACAATACTCAAGAAAATATAAAAGAATCCTTTTTGGTTTTTCAATCCCCAAGACAGGTCTATAGTTTTTTCAGAGACAAAAATACCGAGGGCTATTTGATTTACTTTAAGGAAGATTGTTTCCATTTTTTCAAACCAGATTTCGTACAGGAATTTCCATTCTTTGACACTTTAAACACCAATTTATTTCAACTCACTCAAAGCCATTACGAAAACATAGCGCCACAGTTCGAAGAAGTGTTTTTGGCCTACGAAGCTTCTCAATCTTTTTATAACATTGCAATACATAAATTTTTTGCTCTGCTTTATCAGTTAAAGGAATTTGAGATTATTGAACAACAAAAAGTAACCAAACTGCCAAATGCACAACAGTTAATTACCAAAAAGTTTATACAATTGATCAACCTGCATTATCTCAACAAAAGAACAGTAGAAGAATATGCAGACCTTCTCACAGTAAGTGCCAGCCATTTGTCCAAATCTGTCAAAACCACAACCGGATCAACGGTACTCACATTAATCAATGACCGGATTATTAAAGAAGCAAAACTAATGATCAAACACACCGACCTCAACGTGGCGGAGATCGCTTTCCGCTTAAACTTTTCTGACACTTCAAATTTTGGAAAATTCTTCCGGAAACAAACCGGGGTGAGTCCGCTTAGTTTCAGGAGCAATGTAAAAGAACAAATTTGACTGACTTCTTGTCTTTTTTATCAAGTTGCAAAATAATCGCGATAATCCTTTCATCTAAAAAACAGCAGCACACAAAAATTAAAATTATCTAAATAAGTAGTATCTTTAATTTTAACTATCGCGCATGTAAAGCAATATAAAAATGGCTCGAAGACAAGAATGTTTTTTTTGCCTGCATTGAATTAAATCGGCTAGATCTGCAAAATCTGCGAGAGCCCTAATTAAAACAAAACCACTATGACCAAAACAAATCCTGTTATCTATTTTGAAATTCCTGTAAATGACCTGGATCGTGCCGAGCGTTTCTATAAAAATGTATTTGGTTTTAATTTTGAAAGAGAGGTAATAGACGATTATGAAATGACCTTTTTCCCCTTTGAAGATACTGAAAGCGGAATATCGGGAGCACTGGCAAAAGGAGATGTTTACAAACCTACAAAAGAAGGTGTCATTATTTATTTCAGAACCGATAATATTGATACTACATTACAAAAAGTAAAAGAGCAAAACGGAATAATTTTGTATCCCAAAACCGTAAATGAAAAATATGGTTTTATAGTAGCCGAATTTGAGGATAGTGAAGGAAACAGAATTGCCGTACAGCAGTTAATAGAAGACTAAAATTACAGATAGCGGCAAGGAACCAATTGCTACAAAATTCGCGATCAAAAAAACTATAAATCAACACTACCCTATACTTTAGCTAAGCTGTAAAAAATATTTTATACCTGTCCTAAAAGTATTTTGTTTCGATTTAACCTAAAACCACAAAAATGAAAAAAGTAACAGGCATTGGAGGCATTTTTTTTAAATGCAATGATCCCGGCAAAATGAGAGAATGGTATAAAAAACATCTAGGCTTAGATACCAACGAATATGGAGCCACCTTTGAATGGAAAGAAGCATCCGACTCCGGCAAAAATGGGTCTACACAATGGAGTCCGTTTCCGGAAAACACAAAGTATTTTGAACCTTCAACAAAAGACTTTATGATTAATTACAGAGTAGCCGACTTGGAAGCATTAGTCGAAGAGTTAAAAAAAGAAGGCGTAACCATTGTAGATGCGATAGAAACGTACGATTACGGAAAGTTTGTTCATATTATTGATATGGAAGGAAACAAAATCGAGCTTTGGGAACCATATGATTAGTCAAGACAGCAGAAAAAGATTTTAAAAAAGTATGAAAAAGCACAACATCTTTACTACCTCCTTTGCAAGTGTCTATCCGCATTATATCAATAAAGCGGAGAAAAAAGGACGTACCAAAGAAGAAGTAAATACCATCATCTACTGGCTCACCGGATACAATGATGAAACATTACAGCAGCTCATTGAAAACAAAACTGATTTTGAAACCTTTTTCGCAGAAGCCCCACAGATAAATGCAAACGTTTCAAAAATTACAGGTGTAATCTGCGGTTATCGTGTCGAAGAAATGGAAGATAAACTCATGCAAAAGATTCGTTATCTCGATAAATTGATTGATGAATTAGCAAAGGGAAAATCCATGGAGAAGATTTTAAGAAGTTAAACCAAATCGAAAAACTCATTTTAAACCAATAAAAAACAAATGAATCTGTTCGGGAAACAAATCGAAAAAATACGGTCAAACCCCAAAACTATTTTCCTCATAGATGGTTCAGGAGCGCTGCTAACTGCGACTCTTTTACTATTTGTTCTCAGGCCTTTTGATTTTTATTTTGGTATGCCAACAGAGATTCTTACTGTCCTGTCGGTAACAGCATTCTTTTTTGCCTTCTATTCTTTTTTTTGCTTTATACAACCTAAACCCAATCTGCAAAAATTATTAAAACCAATCATTTTGGCCAATTCTATTTATTGCATTACGACACTGGGACTTGTATTCTTTTTTATAAACCGACTTACTGCTTTAGGAATACTCTACTTTATTGGAGAGCTCTTAATAATCTGCGGATTGATTTATGTAGAACTAAAGATTTTAAAAACCACTAAACAAGCATAACCTCTTGTACCGCTGTGCCAAAATAGCAAACGCAAAGATTTGACTAAAGCCTTTTTCACTGTAAACTTATTATCTCCAGCTAAAGCTGGAGCCCATTAAAACCCTTAATATCACAAATACAAGCAGTTACATCACTTTGCACCTCTGAACCTTTGTGCCTTTGCAACTTTGCACCTTCGAACCTCATCCCAAACATCAAACTTTTTACTTTTCACAAAAAAACAGGTATTTCTACGCATTTTTTTATTTGTATTAAAAACGATTTTTGTAACCAAATGCAAAAAAATGTAACTAATTAGCAATAAAACCTTCTTATTACCGTATTAAAGAGAGTTTATTACACAAAACTGCATACAAGTTGAATAAATAAAAACAAAACAATGAAGAATCTTTGGTGTTGGCGTTGTAAAATGGAAGTTCCGATGTTAAATGAAGAAGAGTATTTGGTGGCTACTAAACTGTATCGCCATGGTTTTGAAACCGGAAAGTGTACCATGACCAGACAGGAACGCTTCAAGGATTTACTCGACTATTACAAAGAACTCTCCGGTTATGAAGAAAAGGACCCCAATGTTATCATGCACCATAGAATTGTATTGTATGGCTCGTCTTGTGAAAATTGCAACAAACCGTATCGAACTTCAAAAGCTTCTTTCTGTGCCGCCTGCGGACATAAAAAGCCAGCACAAAAAATCAACACCATTTTTCAAAAAACGGAACAGAAGTGGTGGAAAAAGCTGTTGGTTTCAGATAGCGAATAAAGAAATTTGTCTTACTTACTATTTATAAAGTCACTTTCCTGTTTATTCAAAAGTATCGTATTCGTACTCGCAATGATTCCGGCTGGCAGACTCTTATAAATTGGTTTGGAAAGATTAATTAAACCTTCATTATTTACTTTTGCTATTGCTGTTTCTTTTAAAACATAAATAGAATTTTCAAAAACAACCGGATGAATTTTACTATCATAAGTGATTAACACCTCTGCAGTACCTTCAAAAGATTTTAATGTAAATAAATTATTCTCTGTTTTGTAAAAAGTCAATCTCTTAGCTATGAATGTGCTTTCTTTTACAGATTCCTTTTTGGTTTCTTTTACAATATCTTTAGTTACTTTATTCTTATATTCTATCCTGTTTAAAAATTCTAAAATAGCCTTTGATTTTTTATCAAAAATAATTTTACCCTTTGTTCTTTTAGAGATTCCATTAGTAATCTCCCAATCTGACTCAAATCCCACCACAATCTGATCTGATGGAGATTCTTCGATAACTCCCGTTATGTTCTCTTTAGACTTGATAAAATCCGAAAGACACGAATTCAGATAAATTGTATTAATCAAAGAACTCGGTTTTATATAACCACTGTTGCTCTCATTAATTCCCGGCATATCAGTATAGATATCAAGCGGTATGTTTTTATTATAAGCAATAGCCCCCAATCTTAACTTTATCCTGCTGTTTTTTTGAAACTCATAGGTTCGATCCCACCAATTTACTTTACTCACAATTAACCTTTTTAACTGGTTATCTACTACCACTGTTTCTTTAAAATTGCATTCTTTTTCAAATGGAGTATGAACATATAAATCTTTATAGTTATCTAAAACATATTGTATTGCTTTATTTAAATTGAAAGATTTTATAACTAATTCATCAAGTTCAACAGCTTGACGAATCATAAAAACCGTATCTGACTTCAATTCTTTTTCCGTCTCTAAAACAAGATCCTCAAAACCAATTTTCGAAATTTTCAAACCAGCATTCCCAATAATAATGGAAGCTTTCCCTTCAGAATTTGTAAATGTTCTTTCGTCTTGATTCCTAAAAGTAACCATTGCGTTATCTACAGCAAAACCTGTTAATTTATCGAAAACAACTAAAACTCTGCTTTGTGAAAGTCCAAACTGAAACATAAGGAGGGGCAGAATTATAATTAATTGCTTCTTCCATTTTAAAATTCTCATAAGTGGTATTATTTTAAGTGATCTATAGTACTTCCTGACACTGATTTAAATCTTTATCAAATAAAGATAATTTATACTACAAAAAAAATATGTTCCTAAATATTTTATACATGCTTTTTTGTCATCCTTATACTCTTCACTCAATTCCAGGTTGAGACCAACATCATTCAGATAAAAATTTCGTTAAAGTCCCACTTTGGTAATCATTTTTATGTAATAAAAAATACATTTGTTACAAGAAATCAAAGTGACTGTTTTGTTACTTATTGAAAACCGCAAAACACAATGGCAATGGATTATGATAAATTTATTTTCTGCTTAGAAGGCGTTCCTGACGTAGAAACAGATACTGCTACTGATGTTATCAGAAATTTAGAAGAAATTGCAATTGACCAAGGCATCGCCAGTATTTACAGAACCTGCGACACTATCGAAGGATTAGAAGAAAGTCTCAACATATTACTTTACGAAGATCATAATTTTAAAGATTATGAAATCATTTATTTAGTAATGCCCGGAGAGCCTAATAATATTTGCCTACACGATTATTATTATAGTCTCGAAGAAATAGCCGAGCTCTTTGAAGGAAAGATGAAAGGAAAAGTAATTCATTTTGCAAACAGGAAAATCTTGGACCTGACCAAAGAGGAGGCACAATACTTTTTGGACATCACCGGAGCACGTGCCATTTCGGGTTATGGATCTACCTATAACAAAATTGCCAGCTACAGCACCATCGACAAGGCTTTCTTTTCTTTATATCAGGAGAACGATGACCTCACCGAAGTGGTTGAAGAACTGTATCAGAAACATTACAATCTTTGTAAACTACTCGATTTCAGACTTTATTACTAGGAAAATTTCCGTTTTGCGGTCACAAACTGTAATAAAAAACCGAAACTGAAGACCAAGGCTAAACAAACCACAAAATTAAAAATTACAAGTATCACCCCTCTGATTCTGAGGATTCCTGAATAAAAAGCAGCTTTTCAAGGCAATAATTAACATCTAATTAATATTCTACTTAGCCGATAGATTTTGTTATAAAAAAAATGTGACTTACATTTGCAGCGAAATTTAGAAAGATTATGTTTTTCTTTTTACTCTTCAAATCGACTAGAAATACCAGAATATGATAGAATTAAAAAATATTACTAAAAAGTTTTATAAAACAGGAAGAGAAATTACTGCCCTTCAGGATGTATCACTTCACGTTCCTGCAGGTAAAGTCTTTGGCGTTATCGGTACCTCAGGAGCAGGAAAAAGCACCCTGATCCGTTGTATTAATCTACTTGAAAAACCAACTTCCGGCGATGTAATTGTCGATGGCAAATCACTATTACAATTAAATAATTCTCAATTAGCGCAGGAAAGAAGGCAAATCGGAATGATTTTTCAACATTTTAATCTTTTATCTTCAAGAACCGTTTTTGAGAATGTCGCTTTTCCATTAGAACTGGCAGGCGTTTCTAAAAGCACGATCAAAGAGCGTGTGATGGAATTAGTAGAACTGGTTGGACTGGCTGAAAAAATCAATGATTATCCTGCAAGTCTTTCCGGCGGGCAAAAACAACGTGTCGCTATTGCGAGAACTTTAGCCAATAATCCCAAAGTTCTTTTGTGTGATGAAGCAACAAGTGCATTAGATCCGGGAACCACAAGATCGATTTTAAACTTATTAAAAGACATCAACAAACGCCTGAACATTACCATTTTACTGATTACACACCAAATGGAGGTCGTAAAAGCAATTTGTGATGAGGTCGCCGTAATCAGCAATGGAAGATTAATTGAGCAGGGAACTGTGGGCGAAATATTTGCCAATCCGAAAAATGAACTGACACGTGAATTTATAGCTTCCTCTCTGCATATTGAAATTCCGGAATTGTATCAGGACCGTTTAGAATCGGTTTATAAAGAAGGTTTATTTCCTTTATTACGCTTAGAGCTGAACGGGAAATCGGTAAATGAACCCATTCTTACTCAGGCTGCCATTCAGTTTGGTGTGAATGCCAATATTATAACGGCACAAACGGCTTATGCAGGCGAAACCAATTTCGGAATTCTTATCGTCGAATTATCAGGTAATGAAACACAGCAAAAAGAAGCAATTCAATTTTTTAATGACAAACACGTAAAAACAGAAATATTAGGCTATGTCTGAATCTATTATAACACTACTATTACAAGGTACATTAGAAACTATTGTAATGACCTTTTTAGCCGGTTTCTTCGGTTTTTTATTGGGCCTTCCTTCGGGAATATTGCTATTTCTTACCCGAAAAGGTCAGATTCTAGAGCACGTTTTATTCAACCGAATTCTTTCGGTACTTATAAATATCTTTAGATCCATTCCGTTTATTATTCTAATTGTCTGGATGATTCCATTTACGAGAGCTTTGGTTGGGACTTCGATTGGAGTTAGTGCAGCCTTGGTTCCGTTAAGCATTGGAGCTGCTCCGTTTATTGCAAGATTGGTAGAAAACAGTTTACTGAGTTTGCCATCGGGTTTAATTGAAGCCGCAAGAGCATTAGGTGCTACACCCTTTCAAATTGTATATAAAGTTTTATTGCCGGAAGCACTTCCATCACTTATAAATGCTGCCTCAATTACCTTAATAACCCTTGTTGGATATTCTGCAATGGGTGGAGCTGTTGGTGCTGGCGGACTTGGACAAATTGGGTATCAATATGGTTATATTGGTTACGATGCAACCATTATGAATACCGTTTTAATTTTACTTGTTGCTCTTGTGTTTATCATACAATTTACAGGAGATAAACTTTCCAAATATTTCGATCACAGATAAACTTCTCTTTTAATTTTTAAAGTAAAAACATGAATACAAAAAATAAATTTTCGATACTTTCAGGAATCCTAATCTTAACGCTAACACTTGCAAACTGTGGAAAAGACAAGAAAAACGATCCCAACCACATCAAAATTGGCGTTGCTACAGGACCTGAATATACTGTTGCGCAAGTAGCACAAAAAGTAGCAAAAGACAAATATGGTTTAGAAGTTGAATTGGTTTCTTTTAACGATTATGTGGTACCAAACGAAGCTTTAAACCAAGGTGACATTGACGCCAACGCTTTTCAGCACAAACCTTATCTTGATGCTCAATCTAAACAAAGGGGCTACAAATTGGCCATCATTGGTAAAACTTTCATTTATCCAATCGCTGCTTATTCTAAAAAAATAAAAAGTTTGGCTGAACTAAAACCGGGAAGTACTATTGTGATTCCGAATGATCCAACAAATGGTGGACGTTCGTTATTATTGCTTCAAAAAAATGGTCTCTTAAAACTTAAAGACAATGTTGGTCTTTTACCAAAAGTAATTGACATTGCTGAAAATCCGAAGAATTTAAAAATCTTAGAATTAGAAGCTCCACAAATCCCAAGAACATTAGACGATCAAAATGTAACGATAGCCATTATCAACAATACATTCTCATCACAAGCAGGACTTGTTCCGTCAAGAGATGCTTTATTTGTGGAAGATAAAGATTCACCGTATGTAAATTTGGTGGTTTCAAGAGAAGACAATAAAAATGATGCGAAAGTGCTTAAATTCTTAAAAGCTTTCCAATCTGCAGAAGTTGAAAAAGCTGCCGATAAAGAATTTAAAGGTGGAGCAGTAAAAGGTTGGTAAAATCATTTTTTCGAATACGAAAAAGGCTGAAAAGTAATATTTCAGCCTTTTTTTATGGGTTAAACTCTATCTTTTGAGACTATAGGGAACGGGATTTTTATGCGGATGAAACAAATTTACTTTGTAAAAACGGATCTTTTTTTATTACGAAAGTTTTTATTTCTCGGGTCTCTTATGACTTGAAATGTTTTTCCGACCCACACAAATCAAGCTTCTACTTCGTATACCAATTTCATGCAAATCATTAATCCCTATAATCTTTTAATCTGTGGCATAATTTAAAGACAAAGCGAAGCATTTTTACATTTTAGCAAAACAATATTCCTGCATTAAAAAAAATTAAGCAACCTTAACTTCCTGTAATTCTACTGCAGTGCTTCTTCTCTGAATAAGAACAAAAGTGATAATCATACCAACAACAGACATTCCAACACCGATAAGATTTGGTGAAGCATAACTATAGCCAGCGGCAAGAGGCAATCCACCAAGGAAAGCGCCTAGTGCATTTCCTATATTAAAACTTCCCTGCAAAGAAGCAGAAGCAATCATTTCTGCATCTTTTGCCGTACGAATCATTAACATTTGAATAGGTGCAATTACAGAAAAAGAAATAGCCCCTGTCAAGAAAGTAAAAAACAAAGAAGCGTATTGATTGAAAGAGAAAAAGTAAACTAAAATCAAATCTACCGACATTACAAACAATAACGCTAATGTGGTCGGTGCCGGTGAAAATTTATCTGCCAGTTTACCTCCTAAGAAATTCCCAACAACCATTCCTAAGCCCGCCAGAATCAAAATATACGAAACATCTTCCGATGCAAATTTAGATACATTCGTCAATAAAGGTGCGATATAACTGATCCAGGCAAATAATCCGCCAAAACCTACAGCGGTGATTCCTATTATTAGCCATGCATCAATCTGCTGGAAAAATTTTAATTGTGTTCTCATATTTACATTTTGATTTTTCTCAAGATTAGGCATCCATAAATAGAGAAACAAAAAAGTAAGTAGACCGACAGCTGCGATAAGTATAAACGTATAGCGCCAGATAAAATGGTGTCCAATATAAGTTCCAATCGGTACTCCGATAAGATTTGCCAATGTCAAACCCGAAAACATAATGGCAATCGCCTGAGCTTCTTTGCCTTTATCTGCCAAACGACTCGCTACTACCGCTCCTACTCCGAAAAATGCACCATGCGGCAATCCGGATAAAAATCTCGAAGCGAATAAAAAATTGTAATCCGGTGCAATGATCGAAAGAGCGTTAAAAACAGTCAGCATCAAAGCTAAAATCAAAAGCATTTTCTTGGGAGCATAATTTCTTCCAAGGATCACTAATAAAGGAGCTCCAATAACAACTCCAAGAGCATAAGCCGAAATCAAATATCCGGCTACCGGAATCGAAACATTCATATCTGAAGCAATATCAGGTAATAAACCCATCATTACAAACTCCGTAATACCGATAGTTAAACCACCTAATGACAGCGCAATAAGACTTTTTTTCATTTGTTTTTACAAGAAAGGGATAGATTTTCTATGACGCAAATTTAAGTCCGTTGCTTTAAAAAATAATTGTATATTTACGATATAAACTTGTATATTTATGTTATGTCAAGATTAAATCAATTCAAAACACTTGTAATAGATGAATTTGAAGACGAAAAATTTCATCTTCCACCGCACACACACAGCTATTATGAGATTATTTACATCAAAAAAGGAAACGGAATTCATCATTTAAACCACAACTTTCTGCCTTATAAAGCAGGTGATTTATTTGTGATTTCTCCGGATGACGAACATTATTTTGACATAAAAAAAAGCACTCGTTTTTTTTATATCAAGTTTACGGATCACTATTTCAATTCGAAACAAAACCTGACCTGCGATGAATTTTTAATTCATACTCCGGAAAGCTTCATGCGCGATAAAACATTAAAAGAGACAGTTCTGAAATTAGATGATCCCTGCAAAACTATATTAAAAAATACGATAGAAAACATTGCAGCCTACAATTGCGAAACCGATATCTCCAATTCTCCAATAGTATTTTATCAAATCCTTTCTATTTTTGGATTAATAAAGGAAACCATGCGGGGTATGCATCTTGTTGTTAAAGGAAATGCAATCGACAACGAGCAAATTACGTCCTATATTCATCAGCATATTTATCAGCCCAAATTGGTTCAGATTAAAGTAATCGCGACTCATTTTAATATTGCCCAAACCTATTTTAGTGCCTATTTCAAAAGGACTTTTTCGATTAGCTATCGGGATTACATTCACAATTTACGAACTACTTTGATCGAAAAACGATTTCAAAACAATCAATTGTCAGTTAAACAAATTGCGCACGAATTTGGCTTTACAGATGAAAGTCATTTATCGCATTATTTCCGAAAAAGAAAAAATATGAATCCCACCGATTTTAAAAGACTTTAGTTATGGAAAAACTAAAATATGTTGAAACTCACTATTTTTATCTAAATTTGTATTCTAAATAAATTTTCCTTGACGAAAAAAGTCTACATATTATTTTTCATCTTAACCGTTGGTTTCTTCCTGATGCCAAGTTCCGGTTATGCTTGTGAAAGTAAAACGGAAAAAAGCGATTCTAAAAAAGAAATCACCTCAACCGAAAAGGAAAACAGCCAATGCACAGAAGACTGCTGCAAAAAAGAAGATCATTCAAAAAAAGACAAACATGATTGTGATGGAAAATGCAGTCACAGCAATTGTACTACCTCTTCTTTGTCCTTTAGCATTCCATCTTCTAATGATTTTGATTTTCAGAATAATGTTTTCAATTTCTCAACAGAAAAAACAATTTCCTATTACAACGAAGCCAACATTTCTGATGGTTTCACCTCTATTTGGTTGCCCCCTAAAATAAAATAATTCTATTCGTAACAGCCATAGGTGGGTTTTGTCGGAATGAAAATTTCCGTTTTCAATCTCAGCCTACAGTCTCAGTTTCTTTGGAAAACCTGAAAATCAGAATAAGAACACTTTGCTTTACGAACAATAAATAGCACCCTTTTGCGCAGAACCTTGCGAACTCTTATGTTCGCAGTGAAATTTTTCACGCAGATTTAGCGGATTTATTCAGATTGTCTTTATCAAAATAACAAAACAAAAATATCGGCTTAATCTGCTCAATCTGCGTGCAAAAAGCTTTTCGTCTTTGCAGTTAAATTTTCACGCAAGGGCGTAAAAAAACAATTTAACATGGATATTCAAATCCTTTAAAAAACATATCAAATGAAAAATACAATAAAAGCTGTTTTAGCAGCAATCACTATAGCCCTATCTGCAAATACAGTAGCAGCAAACGAACTAAAATCTCAATTAGTAACAGAAGACGTTCAGGATGCTAATCCGCTTCAAGCTGTTTTTGACAATTATTTTGCTTTGAAAGACGCCTTAATCAAAAGCGACGCAAAAACATCTTCTGCGAAAGCGACCACTTTATTAGCTTCAATTGGCGCTGTAAAAATGGACAAACTAAAAAACAACGAACACAATGCCTGGATGAAAGTCATGAAAAAAATGACTTCCGATGCTAAAGCAATTTCGTCTAATCAGGATCTTAAAAAACAACGTGAGACTTTTAAATCGTTGTCTAAAAACACCTACGAACTGATTAAAGCATCCAACCCGTCTCAGCCTGTTTATTACCAATATTGCCCAATGGCAGATGCAAATTGGTTAAGCAAAGAAAAAGCAGTTAAAAATCCGTACTACGGAGCATCAATGCTGACTTGTGGAAATGTGGTAGAAACAATCAAATAAATATGACGCTCTATATCAAAAACATGGTATGCAGCAGATGTCAAATGGTGGTGAAGTCTGAGTTTGAAAAGCTCGGACTTCCAACTATTTCTGTAGAATTGGGAGAAGTTGAATTACAGAATACCCTCCCAGAGAGTCAAAAAGAAACTTTGATCCAAAATCTGAACGCATTGGGTTTTGAATTGATTGATGATAAAAAAAGCAAAACGATCGAGAAAATAAAAACACTTATTATCGATCTGGTTCATCGTAAAAACAATGAACTCAAAATCAACTTATCCGATTATTTGGTCAAAAACCTCAATCAGGATTACAGTATGCTCAGTAATTCATTCTCGGAAATTGAAAACACAACTATCGAAAAGTATTTCATCAGCCAAAAAATAGAAAAAGTAAAAGAATTATTGATTTACAATGAACTTTCACTTAGCGAAATTGCCGATTTACTAAACTATAGTAATGTAGCACATTTAAGCAATCAATTTAAGAAAGTTACAGGTTTCACACCCACCAATTTTAAACAGCTGAAAGACAAGAAACGCATCCATATTGAGAATTTGTAAATCTTACAAATCAATCACAAAATTATACAACAAGAAATAAGCGTTACTTCGGAAATTTGCATTGTAATAGTAAAAGAACAAAGCAATGACACATCAATATGTAATTTCAGAAATGTCGTGCAATGGTTATCGTACCAAAGCAGAGTGCGTTTTAAACACAATTAAAGACGTTCAAGCCGTCGTGCGTTTAGAGCCGCCAACAGCAAACATCGCAATGGACAAACATGTTGCAACAAAAAAAATTCATCACTGTTAGTTCCTCTATCGATGACCTTAGCTTTGTATCTGCAATCGTAAATGCGTTGCGATTGCGAAATTTAAAACTTTAAAATCTTATGAAAGTCTACTATATTATTTTAGCTTTTTTTCTTGCCGTGACAATGAAAGCTCAAAAAATTGTACGTTACGATTTGTACGTACGCGATACCATCGTCAATTTTTCAGGAAAAAACAAACATGCTTTTGCCGTAAACGGTCAGATCCCAATGCCTACTTTAACTTTTACTGAAGGAGATATTGCCGAAATCTATGTTCATAACGAATTAAAGGAAAATACTGCTCTGCATTGGCACGGTTTATTTTTACCGAACAAAGAAGACGGAGTTCCTTATCTGACCCAAATGCCAATTGCGCCAAAAACGACACATAAGTATAGTTTCCCCATTATTCAAAATGGAACGTATTGGTACCATAGTCATTCCGGACTTCAGGAGCAAGTGGGTTTGTACGGTCTTTTTATCATCAATAAAAAGAAAGACGATCCAACTTTCAGAAAAGGCATAGACGATTTACCAACAGTTCCGGTTATTCTGAGCGAATGGACCGATTTGAAACCCGAAAACGTACAACGAATGCTGCACAATGCCAATGATTGGTTTGCCATAAAAAAAGGAACAACTCAAAGCTATGCAGAAGCCATTAAACAAGGCCATTTTTCTACCAAAATCATCAATGAGGTAAAACGAATGAATGCCATGGATGTAAGCGATGTGTATTATGAAAAGTTTCTGATTAACGGTAAAAATCAAGATCAGCTTTCGCAATTCAAACCCGGAGAAAAAGTCAGACTTCGAATTGCCAACGGAGGCGCATCAAGTTATTTCTGGCTCACGTACGGAGGCGGAAAAATAACAGTCGTAGCCAGCGATGGTAACGATGTTGAACCTGTAGAGGTCGATCGTTTGATTATTGCTGTTTCTGAAACCTACGATATTGTAGTTACTGTTCCCGAAGACCATAAATCCTTTGCTTTTTTGGCTACAGCCGAAGATCGAACAGGCTCTGCCTCTCTGTTTTTAGGTAATGGTGTTAAACAGCCTATTGCTCACCTTCCAAAATTAAAATATTTTGAAGGAATGAAAATGATGAACGATATGATGAAAATGAATGGCGACATGAATGATATGGGCATGAAAATGACCTTAAATAAAATGGACATGAATGCTGTAATGTATCCCGAGATTACAGGCGAAGACAAAAATGCAAAGCCAATGGATCATTCGCAACATAACATGGAAGGAATGCAAATGGCAAGTGACAGCACAGAGACCGCAGAAATTGTGACCCTAAATTACGGAATGCTGAAATCGCCAACCATAACAACACTTCCAAAAGATGCACCTGTAAAAGAATTACGTTTTGAATTGTCCGGAAACATGAATCGTTATGTCTGGAGCTTGGACAATAAAGTAATTTCTGAAACCGATAAAATCTTGATTAAAAAAAGAGAAACTGTTAGAATTGTCATGTACAACGGATCAATGATGCGTCACCCGATGCACTTACACGGACACGATTTTAGAGTTCTAAACGAACATGGCGATTACTCCCCTCTAAAAAATGTAATTGATATCATGCCAATGGAAACGGATACGATCGAATTTCAGGCAAATGCTGATGGCGACTGGTTTTTTCACTGTCACATTTTATATCATATGATGGCCGGGATGGGACGTATTTTCAGTTACGAAAACTCAGCACCAAACCCGTTGATTAAAGACCCGAAAATGGCTTACAAAATGCTCAAAATGGACGATAGAATGTTTCATTTTATGGCAGAAAATGATTTTGCTACCAACGGAAATGATGGTGAAGCAATGTTCAGCAATACCCGTTGGAGCATTGGAACCGAATGGAGATTGGGTTATAATGATCGTCACGGTTACGAAACCGAAACACATATCGGACGTTACGTAGGAAAAAATCAACGATTGATGCCTTTTATTGGTTTTGACTGGCGTTACAGAAAAATGGGAATGGACGAACAGGAACAAAATCTTTTCGGACAAAAAAACACCAAAGACAGTCGTCATGTTTTTAGCGCAGGTTTAGAATACACTTTACCAATGCTGGTAAAAGCACAGGTTGAAGTCTTTACTGATGGAAATGTTCGTGTGCAATTCGAGCGAAAAGACATTCCTTTGTCCAGACGTTTACGAATGAATTTAATGTGGAATACAGATAAGGAATATATGGCAGGCTTAAAGTATATCGTAGCCCGAAACTTTGGAATCACAACACATTATGATAGTGATATGGGCGTTGGGTTTGGTGTTAATCTGAATTATTAATCCCTGGTTTTAAAATATATAAGTGATGTAAGTTCATATCAAAAGATTTAACTTACATCACTTACTTTTTTATCTTAAATTAAGTGTAGAAAGTAAGTGATAGAATAAAAAGGCATGGTATAATTTAATGGCATTACTTTTGAAAGGTGAAAACAATCTATAAAATCACTTTAAATAAATTACATGTCCCCACTTCTACTTCTTATGTTACCTTTAATTTCCCAGATTATATTTGGACGAAAAGCCATAGGGCAAGACATTAAATTGACTTTCTCTACGATATCTCTGCTTAATATTCTTTTACAAATTGTATTCTCTTTTCTTGCTTTAACAAACTTTACCAACAATCTGGGGGCGCAATCGGATGGGCAATTACGTTGTGGAGCAGCTGGTGCGGGTTTAATGGCATTGGAATTTTTAATTTTTATACTTTTATTGGTCGTAATCCTAATTCAATTTTTTATTAAAAGATCATACGATCAGGAGGAAGAATAGCGAGAAAATCGATTCAAAAATGCTTACAGCATAAATTTTCACATCTAATCCTTCACTTTTTACAAAACATTAACAGTACACCTATTCTTACGAATCATAAATCCTATTATATTTGATATGTTCAAAAATTAAATCATCAACCCTCAAAAACACAAAAAATGACAAAAGTAATTACAGTATTGGCCATTGCCTTATTTACAATTGGTGTATCTGCTCAGGAAACTAAACCGGAAGCTAAAAAAGATGCTACTTCAAAAACGGCGAGCAAAGAAAAATCTAAAGCAGAAGGAAAAACTTGTGACATGTCTAAAAAAGACAGTAAAAAATGTTGCTCAAAAAAGAAGTAATCCTTTTTTAATGTTACAACGAAGCCGTTTCAAATTGGATTTGAAACGGCTTTTTTCATTACTGTTGTGAATATTATTTAACCGCTAAGCTCGCAAAGATTTACGCAAAGAACACAAAGTTTTTTTTAAAACCGTAATCTTTTTATTTACAACAACATACCTATCGTTCTTTTGTCATTCCGAATGAGGAATCACGAACGTTTTACTGTCATTCCTGTAAATGATACAGTAAACGAAGTAAGTAGTCATTTGTCATTCCGAATGAGGAATTACAAACGTTTTACTGTCATTTCTGTAAATGATATAGTAAACGAAGTAAGTAGTCATTTGTCATTCCCAGGTACGAGGAATCAAACTAGTAATTCGACAAAGATTGGCAACATACAGTATCGAGCTTCATGTGTGATTCCTCGTGCTTCGAAATGACAGTATTATGACAATAGTTCGTATTTATTATTTATTTCAGTCGAACACTCCATTCAAAATCCATTTCTGAAACCTGAACGCCTTCTTCATTGGTTCCTATAGATTTCATCCAGAAGGTTTGTCCTTCACCGGTTGCAATCGTTTGCTGAATTGCCTCGGCTATTAAGTGTCCATCATTGCAGGCAAATGTAATTCGGCCTGTTGCTTTTTTAGTAAAGTTTCCTTTGTTATTGGCTACCAACATAGAAATTTTTCTTCCGCTTTCCTGAATTTGAGAAATCACCAAGGCTCCTGTTGTTAGCTCGGCTGCCATAGCCTGAACGGCAAAATACATCGAATTAAACGGGTTCTGATTAATCCAGCGGTGTTTTACACTTACAACACAACTGTCTTTGCTGATTGCTTTTACGCGAACACCACAAATGTATGCTGATGGTAATTTGAATAATACAAATTTGTTGAGCTTGGAAACTGAAACTGCCATATCCTTTATTTTTTTATGTAAAAATACAAAAAAACTATGCACGCACAATAAATTCCGATTACTTTCCTGAAAGCCTTATAAACACAGGTATTAACATTGATTTTCAGCCTTTTTAAGTCATCTTTAAATTCCAATATATGTTAAAATTTTGTTAATATTTGGTACTATGCAAAACAAGATACTGTCTTTTGGATATATATTTGCATAAGAAATTACTATATACTTTTAATCATGGAAACACCAACACCACTCATCATGGAAACAACATCAGACAAGAACACTGCAACGTTCACGCATTTAAGTACTTTAACTCAATATTTTATTCCGTTTGGAAATTATATTTTTCCAATCCTGATTTGGACGAGTTACAAAGACAAATCAGAATTTGTAAATCACCACGGAAAACAGGTATTGAATTTTCAATTGAGTTTATTGCTTTACACTTTGATTCTGGCCTTAATTGCCATTCCGATTTTCATTAGTGTAGTGTTACAAAATATTCCGATGGAAGCTATTATTAACGACGACAACTACGTAATCAGAAATTTCAATTTTGATGGACATATCGGATTATTGAGTGTTGGGGCAACGGCAGTTTTACTCTTTGGAATGTTAAAAATAGTAGAGTTCTTTTTGATCATTTATGCTTCTATAAAAACATCAAACGGAGAATATTACAAATACCCAATGACAATTCCATTTATAAAATAATCACAATAGATTAAAAGTTATACCTGAAATACGAGCTAATTCAAACAGAATAAATTCGGAATCAATCATCAATCATCATCATCAATCAAAAAACGAATTGTTCAATCTAAAAAAAACAAAATGAAATTATGAACATTGAAAACACAAAAGCACAGATGCGCAAAGGTGTTCTTGAGTTTTGCATCTTATCGGTATTAAAAGAAAAAGACGCATATACTTCAGAAATATTAGACACTTTAAAAAACGCTAAATTACTAGTTGTTGAAGGAACTGTTTATCCGCTTTTAACTAGATTGAAAAACGACGGCTTACTAAATTATCGTTGGGAAGAATCAACTTCAGGACCACCACGAAAATATTATGGATTAACCGAGATAGGACAAACATTTTTAAACGAACTTAGCGGCACCTGGACAGAATTGTCTGACGCCGTAAAACTAATCACCAATCAAAAACAATAGTCATGAACAAAACAGTAAATATTAACTTAGGAGGTATGTTTTTTCACATCGATGAAGATGCATATTTAAAACTAACGCGCTATTTTGACGCTATAAAAAGATCCTTAAATAATTCTTCCGGACAGGATGAAATTATCAAAGACATCGAAATGCGTGTTTCTGAATTACTAACAGAAAAACAAAAAAGCGAGAAACATGTTGTGGGATTGAAAGACGTTGATGAGGTGATTGCCGTTATGGGTCAGCCCGAAGATTACATCATTGAAGACGAAGAAAAAACAAACCAATCTTTTAATGAGTCCGGTAGCAGAAAACACAAAAAACTATACCGTGACAAAGAAAAAGGCATGGTGGGTGGTGTTGCAACCGGTTTAGGTCATTATTTTGGAATTGACGCTGTCTGGATAAAAATTCTATTCTTAGTATTTGTTTTCGCAGGTTTTGGAACCGGAATTTTAGCTTATTTCGTTCTTTGGGTTGTAACTCCGGAAGCCGTTACAACCTCTGAAAAACTGGAAATGACAGGGGAACCGGTAACGATTAGCAATATTGAAAAAAAAGTTCGTGAAGAGATTGAATCTTTATCAGACAAATTTAAAAATGCTAATTATGATCAAATGGGAAACCAGGTAAAGTCGGGAGCTGAGAGAATAAGTAGTTCATTTGGAGACTTTATCATGACGGTTTTTAAAGTATTTGCTAAATTTTTAGGAATTATTTTGATCATGTCCGGAATCTCAACCTTAGTTTTATTGCTAATTGGCGTTTTTACTTTGGGTTCTAATATTTTCATCGAGTTTCCATGGCAAAATTTTGTTGACGCAGGAAATTTCACTGACTATCCGATCTGGGTATTTGGATTACTAATGTTCTTTGCTGTTGGAATTCCGTTTTTCTTTCTGACACTGTTAGGTTTCAAATTGTTATCTCCTAACCTGAGATCTATTGGAAACATTACTAAATATACATTGTTGGCCGTTTGGATTATTGCTGTTGCCATTGCCATAAGTGTTGGTATAAAACAAGCTACTGAACTTTCGTACGACAATAAAGTGGTAGAGAAAAAAACAATCAATATCAATCCGAATGACACTCTTTATGTAAAATTCAGATACAGTGATTATTATGCTAAGGACCTAGACGATCACAGAGATTTAGAGTTTGTACAGGATTCTGCAAACAATGATTTAATCTATTCAACAGATGTACGTTTACATGTTTTGCGTACCGATAATGCAACTGCCTATTTACAAATAGAGAAAACAGCCAGAGGAAATTCTTTCAACAATGCTAAACAAAGAGCTGAAAAAATTGAATATAAGATCCAACTAAACGGAAATAAATTAGTTTTAGACAATTATTTCTTAACAGGGGTTAAAAATAAATTCAGAGGACAGGAAGTTGATGTATATTTGTACTTACCGGAAGGTCAGTTATTTAAACCGGACGCTTCTATACAAGATTATGATAATTCTGACGATGATTTTTTCAACTTACACTACAGTGGTAACTACAACTATAAAGTAGAAGGTTCTAAAATTAAATGTTTGAATTGCCCGGCTGACGAAAACGACTATAATGATATAGAAGAAGAAGAAAACAATATTGATACAGACACCGTAAAAGAAGTATCCATTAAAATAAATGGTAAAGAAGTTTTAAACGGTAAAAAAAATACAGGAAGATTAACCACAGACAAAAACGGAGTAATAATTAAAATTAACTAAGCCATGATAAAAATAATCATTCATATTACAAAATTCATTGTTGCTACTGTCACTGCAATATTGTTCGCCTCTTGCGGCAACATAAACAGTGTTGAAGGAAGCGGAAAAGTTACTAAAGAAAAAAGAACCGTTCAGGGCGATTTCAAAAATGTATCCGTAAGCAATGCCATTGATCTGGTTATCGTACAATCTGACTCGACTGAAATCACTGTTGAGGCCGATGATAATTTGCAAAACGATATTGTTACAAAAGTAGAAAACGGAACATTGAGAATTAGCTGTAAATTCAATTCTTTCAGAAATGTTACAATGAAAAAAGTAACCGTAAAAATGCCGGTTATTGATAAACTGGAAGCTTCAAGCGCTGCTTCAGTACAAAGCAAAAATACAATTCAGGGAGTAGATATAGATCTGGAAACGTCCAGTGCTGCTAACATGAATGTTGACATAGAATCAGATAACATTAGTTGCGATTCGGGAAGCGGAAGTAATATCAGTGTCAAAGGAAAAGCATTAAAACTTACGACTTCTGCTTCCAGCGGAGCCACTATTGACGCTCAGAAATTATTGGCAAATGAAGTTCATGCTGATGCTTCCAGCGGAGGAACGATAAGCGTGCATCCAATTGTAAACCTAAAAGCGGAAGCTTCAAGCGGAGGAAACATAAGTTATGACAGTACTCCTAAGACTATCGAAAGAAGAGCTAGCTCAGGAGGAAACATCAATAAGAGTTAAATCTTACAAATGTGTTAAATATAGAAAAAATCATTCACCAAAAGTGGATGATTTTTTTATATTTGTCTTAAATCAAATTATAGAATTAATGAAAAAGAATACAGCCTTACTCCTATTATTGTTAATTACAACAGTAACTTTTGCTCAAAAACGAGAAAAAATAAAAGGATCTAAAATCGTTACCACCTCGGTAAAAGAAGTAGGAGAATTTGATGGCATTGAGGCCGATGACAATTTGGAAATTTATCTGGAAAAAGGAGAGAAAAATGAAATCAAAATTGAAGCCGACGATAACCTTCACGATATTATCGGAATGGATCTGAGAGACAGAACACTTCGTTTGTATACTTCAAAAGAAAGTACCATTTTTAAAAAACTGATCGTTCGCGTTACCTATACAAACACGCTTAAAAATGTAATCGCTAAAAATGAAGCCGTTATTTATGCGATTCAGGAAGTTCAGTTAGACGACATCACATTTAATAGTGTGGATTATTCTAAACTGTTCCTGAATGTAAATTCTAAAAAATTCACTTTGATTGCCGACGATAGATCAAAAACAGAACTCAACTTAAAATCAGAAGATGCCAGTTTACAATTGAGCAAAAACGCTTCAATCAAAACACTCGTATCTGCCATAAAATTTAAATGTGATTTATATCAAAAAGCAGTTGCCGCGATTGAAGGTATTGCCGAAAAAGCAAGCATTCGTTTAGACAATAATTCTGTTTTCACCGGAACAAAATTTACTTTAAAGGAATCTAATGTTACCGTTGAAAATTATGCTACAGCGAGTATTTTGGCAGAAACCGCGATTTCAATAGCCGTTGGAGACCATGCAGAACTTTCGCTTCTCGGAAACCCAACCATACAATTGACCCGTTTTTCTGAAGAGGCGAAGTTGATTAAGAAGATTAAATAGCGTTTTTTTTGTTTCAAGTTTCAAGTTTCAAGTTTCAAAATAAAAAAATCCCTTCTTTCGAAGGGATTTTTTTATATTCATCGTTCTGTTAACTTGAAACAAAGAAAACTTGAAACTTGAAACTTTCCTTTACTCTTTAGAAGCCAAATATCTCTCAGCATCCAGGGCAGCCATACATCCGGTACCTGCGGCTGTAATTGCCTGGCGGTATACATGATCTGCAGCATCACCGGCTACAAACACACCGGCTACGTTTGTATTAGAAGTCCCCGGAGTATTGATAATATATCCTGTTTCGTCTAAAGTAAGATAGTCTTTGAAGATATCTGTGTTGGGTTTATGTCCAATGGCAACGAAAAATCCTGTTGCCGGGATATCAAAGATCTCTCCTGTTGTTTTGTTTTTAACTTTAATCGCGTGGACTACATTGTCATCACCTAAAACTTCTACGGTATCATGATTCATTAAAATCTCAATATTCTCAGTTTTACGAACACGTTCTTCCATAATTTTTGAAGCTCTGAATTTTTCGCTTCTTACCAACATGGTTACTTTTTTACAAAGTTTAGACAAGTAGTGTGCTTCTTCACAAGCAGAATCTCCTGCTCCAACAATAACTACTTCCTGATTGCGGTAGAAAAATCCGTCACAAACTGCACAGGCAGAAACACCACCACCCATTTGAAGGTAATGTTGCTCAGATGGTAATCCTAAATATTTAGCCGAAGCGCCTGTCGAAATAATTACAGTTTCACAGTGCAATTCAATTGTATCGTTTATCCAAACTTTATGAATGTCTCCTGAAAAATCAACTTTAGTAGCCCAACCATCACGAATATCAGCACCAAAACGTTTTGCCTGCTCTTGTAACTGAATCATCATTTCAGGTCCGGTAACACCATCAACATACCCCGGAAAGTTCTCTACTTCGTTTGTTGTAGTTAACTGACCACCAGGTTGCATTCCTTGATATAAAACGGGATTCATATTAGCTCTGGCAGCATAAATAGCAGCAGTGTAACCCGCCGGACCAGAACCAATAATAAGGCATTTAATTTTTTCGATTGTATCTGACATAATTTTATGATTGTATTAATAATTGATGCCAAAAATAAGTTTTTATTACCATAAAAAAGAACGCATTTCATTAGTTTTAACTATTCTAAAATAGAGAATTACAAATAAACCCAAAATAAAAGAAATAGCTTCTTTTATTTTGGGTTCATTCTTTTCTCAAACACGTTAACGGGCATTTCTTGGCCTGATGATGTATAAACCGGTGTTTTTAATTATAGGTTCTACAACTCCTGTACTGTCATTTATATGACCGCCTATATCCAGATTGTAATCCATAAATGCTATTTTGGTATTTTTTCTGAAGTTCACCGGCAATTCGTACAGATACAAATCGTTTTTACATTTAGCATCTATGTAATATTTTATTGCTTTTTCTTTAAAAAACAGCTTTTCATTATTATAGGTTAGTTGAAAATAGGCTGTATTGATAAAGGAAGGACTTACCCAATCCGGTAAATCCCAATAGCCTCCTGTATAATAATAACTCTCTTTTTTATACGAAAGCAACTTAAATTTATTTGATGTCTCATAGTTTAATTTTCGCTCCTTTACTATTTGAGTATAATAGGTATCTAAATACTTATCATCAATTTTAGTTCCTACTTGTTTCGTGGAATAGATGCCATTTTTATAATCCTTTAGTACTATTAATCTTTTGTCGGAAAATTTTGCAGGGAAGTTCTCAAAATCAATCTGTCCGATAACATCATTATTGTCAGATGACAATTGGTGTGTAAATCGATAATCTCCTTTTTGAGAGAACAATAAAATCCATTGATTTTTTATTTTGAAATACATTGGAAAACAATCCCTCTCGGAATCAACATTTCTGGAGGTTTCGTATATGACAATTTCAGCATCCCGGTAGTATTTTTCAAAAAGAGATTTAAAATCGCTGTCGCTAATTTCATTTTTAACATTGTGTATTTCAGAAAAAACAGAGTATTTAAGTTGGTTTCCAGAGAAATCGTAAACACCGTTTTCAACAAATACATAGGGCGAAAAGTTGGCAAAATCAAAAACAGAGGTATACTTTTCTTTTTGCAAATCTTCAGAAAACATGATATTCCCGTGAGCATCTATTTTAATTAGGCCTTTATCATTAGACAGATAAAACTCTTTTTTTATGCTGTCAAATAATATCGGAAAATCACCGGGTACCGATACAATTTCGTATCCTGGCGATTGTATGGTGTCTGACAGACCTTTGAAATTTTTATATGCTTTTGGTCTAAAAACATCTGCCGTACTAAGGTTTACCAAACTGCATTTTTCGATAAACATTACAATAAAAATGACTAGTATAACAAGCATAATAGTTGTTCTTTTCATAATAGTTACGTCTGGTATTAATTGTTAACTGATTGCTTTACGCTCCCGAGATTATATTTCTTAAATTTTCGCTTTATAATAATAGTAATTTCTTAACTCCTTTCCATACTGGTCAAAACCGGATGATTGATACCCTTTTATATAAATTACATTATTGCTTTTCCACTTCAATTCTTCAATTTTGTTATCACTTTGTAAAAAACAACATTTATATTCTGTCAAAAACTTGGCGGGATTTTTTTTATCATTGACTTTTAAAACCACAATCGTCAGGTCTTTTGATTCGTATTCCGGATTTTGAAAATAAACCATGTGCTTATTATCCGGTGAAAGTTCAGGAACTGAAACACTTGAATCTCCCAAAGAAATGATTTTAAAAAGAAAATCGTTTGAAGTATCTAATAATTGCATTTCCGAAAAACCCATATAATCGGCGGTACTTAATTCCTGCAAGGCAGCTAAATTTAAAACGGTATTGAATCCGAAATACTTGTACCCGCTCCAGCTTAAATCTCCTTTATAATCTTTGTATTTTTTGAATTCAAACTTTTGCTTTGCTCCCTGGATATAAAAAAAGTCATTCCGTTGTTCGAGTTTTGTTACTTTAAAACTTTTACCCGCTTCTATTGTATTATACTCTGCTTCTTGAATGCTGTCCAGTTCGAAGTGAGGAATCCGTTTTAAATTTTCATGGTATCCAACTTCAATAATTTTAGTATCATTTTCTGTTTTTGGTTCATCGATACGATCTAAATTAGTCACCACATTCGAACTTTTAATTGTAGTCGTTTTTAATGATGAAAGTGTATTCTTTGCAGGTTCATTGCAGGAAACAAACAATACTACTGTGAAAATAAAATAGTTAAAATTCATAATGCAAATTACTTATTTTGAAAAGCAATGTCAAATTTACCTCTTCCAGTTGAATTACAGTTATGTTATTTCTGTAGCTTTTTCCTTTGCCAGGAAGCAATAGCAGCAACCAGCAGGCAGAGCATAATAAATAGAAGACTCGTATTGGGCTTATTAAAAACATATTGATTAACAAGACAATAACCTACTCCGCAAGAACTCAGGAATATAAACAAGGATGTAAATAATGATGTTGATTTCATAATAGTTTTGGTTTTAATGGTTTATAAATATAATAGTTGAAACATTTTACTGCTGCTAAAAGCTCTGAGGAACAAAAGAAATAATCCACACAAAAAAGGAAATTACCGGATAACCTATGACAATTCCTCTTTTTAAAAAAAGCATTTTATCTGATTGACGAAGTAAACTTACCATGCAGATTATCCAAACAATTGGCATAAAAAAGGGCAGCGGAAACAAGACCAATGAAAAAGGAATCCAAAATCTATCGCTTCCATAATTTTCATCAAACCATCGGACTATAAATATGGGATCTAGTTTTTTCTCTTCTACCGCTTTATCAAAAGCCAATTTAGAATGGAAAATTTCTATTTTATTTCCTTTTTCGTTAACGATATAAAATGCAGTAGCTGTTTTTGCAACTATATGATTCTTGTAAAAATAAAATTCTTTAACCCAAATATCAGAACCTCTTATCGATAATTTCACCAGTCCATCACTTCCTCCATCATAATAAAGTTTGTTTCCATTTGGCGTAACATCTTCCCATGCAGAGATCCCTCCGGCATAACATGCATTAGAGAAAACCATAAACACAAATATGTGTTTCAGTAAAACAATAAACTTATTTAATCGCATCTTCCCAAAGGCTTATAATTTTATCGGAATAGTAATAAGCACCCGTTTTTATTAACACATTTAACGTTGCTCTGTCCATTGAAATTTCCGGAAACTGTGATTTTGCATTAGCAATAAATAAATTCTTTTCCTTACTATTTCCCAGCAGATAAGCCGATAGAATTCGCCCAATATGGGTATCTATACTTTTGCCATCTATTTTAAAGGATACTTCAAACCTTGCTTGTGCTTCTTTATAACGTTCCTGATTCAGTAAAAGATATCCATAGTTAGTCATTTGTACGCTATCGAGATTATTTTTATCCAAATATTCCCGATATGCTGCTTCTGCCTTTTTATAGTCATGAGTTTCCTGAAATACGTCAGCCAGATTTATCAATAAAATACTTTCTCTAGTGTCCAGTTTTAATGCTAATTCAAAATCCTTAACTGCTGCCGAATAATCACCTTTCTGCTGAAAAAGCCTTCCTCTTTGAGCAACATAACCATAAACATCAGGATACATAACGATCAGTCTGTCATAAATATCAAGCGCATTCTGCCAGTCATTTAACTGTTGGTAAGCTTGTCCGGCGTAAAATTCTAAGTCACTATCAAAATTCCCTGTATCATCTGTATACAGAGTCAGATTGTCTGTACGGTATTGATACAGTTTGTAAATTTCTATAGCTCTTTCCGGGTTTGGCAGTTCAATCAGACATCGTATATAATTGTGGTAAATCCGAGTGATTTTTTCATTTTCATATTGAATTGCTTTTTCAAAATATTGAACCGCACTGGTATACTCTTTTAAAAAATAACAATTGTTTGCTATTATCTCGTACAATTTCGCATTGGCTCCATCCAGCTTAAGGGCAAACTTCGCTTCGTCTGAAGACTGCTTGTAATGCATCAAATTGGCTAAACAGAGTGCTTTTAAATTATGATAATCCGGATTTTGAGTATTTATAGCGATGGCTTTATTGAGTACTGAAATTGCCGTTTCGTATTGTTTTTTATTAAAAAGCTCCAAAGCATTATTATAAAATTTCTCCGGTAATTTACTTGTTGAAACAGCTGCAACAGCGACGTCAAGATGTGGCTCAAGATCTTTATATTTTCCTGCTTCACTTTTAGTCAGAGCCCTTATTGATTTTATAGTATTGTTTGTCTTTTCTATTTCTATCTCGAATAAACTTTTGCTATAAGAAGAATCATTTTGTTCATACTGCTTTAGTACGGCAGCAATTTTAGCATAATCGGCATTGTTTGCTACTCCTACGTAACATAATCTCGGGTTATTACCTAATTCGACTATCATTTTATCCGGTTCACTGCTAATGCTACGGATATAATTTATCTCTATTTGATTTTTCTCCTGCCCTATCCCTTGCAATGAGATAAACAGCATCAACAGAAAAGTTAAAAACCTTGTACTTACTACCATTTTTATGAATCTTATTTTTTGCAACTGCCGCTATTGCGTCTCAAAACTTCTTTTTTTTACTTTTTATAAAAATACTCGTAGACATTAATTAATTTATTATCCATGCCGTAATTGCATACTTTTTGAGTACAACCAGCAGCATCATTAAAGGATATGGTTTTTGACAAAATCTGATCCTTGTTTTTGGATATAAAAATGGTTTTATTTCCTTCTTCGTACCTTACGTTTTCGCTGACCAATTTAGTATCTGTAATGTTGTAGATTTTCATTGCGGAATAAAACTCTTCTTGTTGATTTTTATACTCATATTTTATCATTTGATTTCGGGAAGTTTCCTCGATAACTCGTCCGAAGTCATCATATTTTAAATGAGAAGTGAGAACTACATCTCCGCTCCCGTTTAAAGTTTCTATGCTTGTACACTGAAATTTGTCGTTTAAATGATAAACAATTGAAACCATTGTATTTTTTTTATCTACAGTGATGACATTAAGATGGTCTTTTGCATACTTAAAAACATTTTTGCTTGTAAGTCCGTTTTTATCTGTTCGCACAATACTATCAATTAAACCACTTGGATTTCTATAGTATATGTCTTCCGAGAATAATGCTTCGTTTATAAAAGCGCTATATTTTTTTATTAAGCCTTTTTGGTCATACAGGCTCTCTTCCTGCATAATACTCTTTTTAGTTTTGGTAGTATCATTAAAAATCTTAGCGATTACCTTTCCGTCAGAGCAGTTTAAAGAAGCCTGTTTTCTCGGATAGTATGAAATATTAGAGTTCTTTATCAGATGATCAGCATAGTTTTGATCGATTTTAAATTTTGCTTTTAATTTTTTTTCTGATTCTTTCTGACGATCTGCTATTTCGGCTCTTCTCAATTTACCGTAGTACACTTTATCATGAAACGGAACATTAAAATATGATTCGTATGTTTCGATATACTTCTCGGGATTGGTTACAAGAATTGGTTTATCGACACCGTTAGACAACAGCATTCCGGATTCAGGCTTACTGCCATTGTTATTAAAATAATAGTAGCCGTAATTCTTAAATTCTATAATACAGTTGTCAGTAATACGAAATACATGCACTTCCTGAATAGTATCAAAAGCTTCCTGAAATCTTTTATAAACAGCCAAATGTTTTTCTAAGCCATCAATCTGATCATGGTCGAAAAAAACTAAACTGACATCTTCCTTATGGTTAATCTCATAAAGCGCTGTTTCGGGTTCCGGGTTATTGGTCAACAGCTTTTTAGAACAGCCAGACAATACCAGCAAACACAACGCAATACCGATTAAATTTCTTTTCATTTTCAAACTATTATTTTTTTTCAACCTTTCCGTTTCTGTAAACAATATACTCTTCGGCATCTGCTTTTTGTAAAATTACTTTTCCATCTTTGAATTTATCCACATAAGTGAATTCAGGTTTTACCACAATTTCGTTCTTATGGTTTAGGAATCCCCATCTTTGCGGCTCAGCCATAAAAGCTATCATTCCTTCATTTGCAATTGTAAGGTCCTGATAAACTACCGGAATTACGATTTTGCCTTGTAAATTAATCATACCATAAAGATCGTTCCTGCCCACACGTAAAAGACCATCTTCGGCCTCCTCAGCTATGTATTGATAAACAGGGGATACAATTTCTTTTCCTTCAAAATTTACAAGCCCTAATTTATCATTCTTGATAACCTTACAGAGACTATCGGTAAAGCCAATACTTAATCCATCGTAAATAATGGGAACCATGATCTCTCCTTTTCTGTTTATTAATCCCATACCAAGGGAGTTTCCGTTGACATCCATTTTCATTACGGAGGCGTACTCGCTAAGACCATCATCTCCAAAAGACTCGGTTGAATATTGTGTGTCTTCACAAACCCACCTATTTTGCTTTTCGTTAAAGAATCCTTTTAACTTCTCTTTCATGGCAGCTGTTTTTTGTTGACTGCCTTTATTTTGCTGATTACAGGAAATAATACAAGTAACTAAGAATATAAAAAAATATTTCATAATGGTTGATTAACAGTTTACATCAGAAATGGAAGCAAAAAAAACTAAAAGATCAATTTTTCTACTCCCGTTTTCAATACAAAATTGAAAAATAAACACATATGAATCTGAGCCAATATAAATCTGCCTGCTGTAATTAAAGATTCGCTAACATTCTATATAAATGCGAATTAATGTCTTTGATTTTTGATCGGAAGCGTTAAAAAAACAATCGTTCCACTGTCATTAAAACTGATTTCTATATTGGTCTTAATTTTATTTTCTTTAGCCAAAATCTCTAAACGTTCTCTGGCTATAGTTCCTGATAAAGACTGGTGATTAAGACCTGTGTTGGATTTGTTTTCAAAACCTTTTCCGTTATCCGTAATTTTTACCAGCAGTTGATTTTCCTGCAATACTATTTCCAGTACTATAATCCCTTTTTCAGCATTATTCCCGATACCATGAATTATTGCGTTTTCAACAAAAGGCTGGATCAACATAGGCGGAATTAGTATGGCAGAAGCATCCATATCCGGAATTATGATTTTGTAGCTAAACGTATATTCAAAACGCATTTGCTGCAAACTCAGATAATTTTCTATTGCTTCAAGCTCCTGATCCAGTGAAACATAATTTTTTCGACTTAATTCTAAACTGCTTCTTAACAGTTTACTAAATTGACTTAAATACTTTATTGATTTTTCCTTTTCATCAAACCTGATAAAACTTTGCAGTGCCGACAAAGTATTAAAGATAAAATGAGGCTCCATTTGGGTTCTCAGCAATTGCTGTTGCAATAAAATTTTCTCTTTTTCCTGTTTTTGTCTTTGGAAAAAATAAAGCAAAAATGCCCATGAAACTGCCAAGAGGGCCAATAAAATAACAATCAGCAAAAATAATTTATTACGCTCAAGACGATTTGTGGCATGATCGATGGTTTTATTAAGTCCATAAATAGACTTATCCTTTGCCTGCAACTCGTAAATAGTTGCCATTTCTTCTGTGGCCTGAATACCTGAATTTCTCAGAATATTATCTTTTAATTCCAATATCTGATTTGCTTCGTTCTGAGCCCGGTGATTATCGCCTTTGGCAAAATAATAGTGCATTTTTGCCTTTTTGTTAAGGCTCTTTTCATAATAAGATAAAAGAGCCGGATGCAGCTCTTCTATTTTATCAGCCTGTTTCATTAACTCTTCTGCCTGAGTAAATTGTCCGGTTTTAACATACAAGTCAATCAGATTGGCTAAAGTCGTGTAGCCATTTTTTATGGCGACCGGTCTTTCAGGATCAGTCCGTACACTTTCCTCATCATATTGTCTCACTAAATGATACTGCTGTATAGCCTTGTCATACTGATTGTTTAATAAATAATAATGCGCCATATGCTCATTAGTAAATCTAATTTGCATCAGGTCATTAGTTCTCGCAGCAATCTGTTTCAGTTTGTTAATATAAAAAAGGAGCGAATCTGATTTGTATGCTTCACTTTCTTCGCAAGCGGTAAACAACTGCGAATAAGCCCTGAAATTGTATTTGAAATTATCATCAGGTAACTTTTTCAAGATTTTTAAAGCAAGCTGATTTTGCTCAACAGATTTTGGGTATTGGCTAATTTTGGTATTGTCCTGAGCCGCATTAAGCAAACAGATCACTTTTGCCAATGGTTTGCATTGAAGCGAATCGTCATTCATAATGATGGCAGCCGATTTATTAAAATAATATACGGATTGGTAAAACTTGCCTTCGTGTTCTGAAATTAATCCTGCCCCGTTGTAAATAGTAAATTTAAGCGCATTAAATCCCTTCTCTTTTTCAATCAGATTTAAAGCAAAATTGATCTGTTTTTTGGAACTGTCGATATTGGTTTTTGCTAAATTTTTAGCAAGATTGTAATGAATGTAAGCTAAGGTCGGACCTGTTTTTGAGAACTCTTTTTGTTTAAGTTGATCTGACCAAAACGCAAGTTTATCGATTTGAGGATTTTTATCCAAACTGTCGCTAATTATTTGCAATTCCTCTACCATTTTCTCCGGATGAGCCGACACTTTTTCGGATTTCTGCTGACAGGAAATTACAAACAGCAGCAAAAGAAACATTAGTTTGTTCATTATCGCAAAGGGTTTAAATGATCCATAACAAACTCTTTTCTGCGGGTTGCCACAGGAATCTCGGCCCCGTTTTTCATAACGATTAAGCCCGTTTTCATGTACTTATCAATATAATTTTTATTTACTATATAAGATTGGTGTGTTTTGATGAAGAAATCGGCAGGTAAAATATCTTCGTAGTACTTTAAGGGTTTAGAAGCCGTAACTACTTTCTTATTTTCCAGATGAATTTGGGTATAGGATCCCTCGCCCGACAAATATACAATTTCATTAAGCCGGACTATTTGCATGCAGTCCAAAGAGGTTATACAAATACTGGAACTCATTTCAATAGTTTTCGCGGAGCTGTACGCTTTCAAAACGGCAAGCTGACTAAGGTAATCAGCCTGTTTTACGTTCTTCACCTTTTGTATCGCAACTGAGAACTCCTCGCTGTCAATGGGTTTAAGAAGATAATCTAAGGCACCATATTTAATCGCTTTTATAGCGAAATGATTGTAGGCAGTGATAAAAATGATATGAAAAGACGGCTGCTCTAATTGATTCAATATATCGAAAGCAGTACCATCTGCCAGCTGAATATCCATTAATAATAAATCAAGCCCGGTATTGTTTATAATTTGCAATGATTCTTTTACCGAACCCGCAATTGCTTCTAACTTTAGAGACTCCTCCTGTGCAACTAACCATTGCAGTTCTTTTCGTATCGCCGGCTCGTCTTCTATAATTAATGTTCGAATTTTGTTCATATATGAAATGACAGTTTAACAAATTGAAATTTTAATCGTTTCTCCTTTTACTTCCTATTTCGGGCAAATGAAATTTTTCCCGTTACATAATTAAAGAGCATAATAAACAATATCCCTATTGTTAAAATTGGAATCGCTGCTAACAGAAAACTGATTTCCCAAACATTCGTGTACGTACTCCATGAGGCTTCTCTTTCTATAAATATTTCTGTGTCTATTATAAACCAGGAAACAAAAAGAACAAATGCAGTACCTAATACCTTGATCTTCTTTTTCCAAAGAAACTTAAACGATAAGAAGTTTACGATCCCAATAAAAAATGCAGGCAATAAAGACGAAATGACTAAATCTGTAAAAATATCACAATCCAGACAGGAAGAAGACGGACTCGACTTATAATCCCATAAAGCCCAATATCCTTGCACTACAGTAGCAATACCTATAAGAATTAAGATAATTACTATTAGTAGTATATTGCGCAAAAATTGATTCTTCATTAAAGTAAAATTTATGACACGAATATATCATTTTTTATTTCAAAGTGTTAAAAGAAGTAGTATTTCACTATTAGAACTCCAAAAAAACAAAACTCCGTTACGGATTTAAAAAAGAATACTCCGAATCGACTTTATCTTCTTGCGAATTTATATCTCCCTGAATTAACAAAACATTTTTTCTTAATTTGCATTCTAAATTATTGTCGTTCTTTGTCTAAAAATCATCTTCTGTACTTCCTGAAGATAATCCCCATACTAATCCTTTTACAACTCAATAGTAATGAATAATAAACCCGCTCTTTTGTCCCTAAAATACCTTATCATATTGTTGTTTTCTTCTCTTATTTTGGTTTCATGCCAGGATAAATTTGATGGAAAAAATGAGCAAAATTTTAAAACTTCCAGGGAGAAAATAGAAACAAATCTGAATCAAGACGAAAAAACTGATTTAGAAAAAGCTATGCGAGTTATTGCAATTGAAGCTATGCGATTAAAGTGGGAAGACCCGAAAAAGTACGACAACAAATCTTTCAACAAAATTTCTTTAGAAATGGTTGACGGCCGATCCTTTTCTTCGGTCATTACTTTAGCGGAAGACATTTTAAAAGATCGAAACAAAAAGGAGATTGAAAAACTAACAAAGGAAATTGATAGTTTAACGCTTTCTAAAAACAAAATTGCAACTGCTAAAAAAGCACTGGATCTGTTTAAAATTAGTGCCGTAAAAATAAATCAGACTGATTTTTTTGACGAAATGATTCCCGAATTAGAAATCGATTATCAATATATTGGTAGAAACAAACTTGTAGGCCCAAAAACAATTCAATTGGAAGTCGTAAAAAAATCCAATAATGAAGTTCTTAAATCAGAAATCATTATTAATGGAGACGATCAAAGCATCATGAACAATGGAGAAATACTGACCGAGCATATTTTACTGGGGCAAACCAAAGAAACCAATCCTAAATTATGGCGTATTCAAAAATATCCTATTCAAAATCCAAATCTTTCCGATTATGATTTAGTTTTAAAAGTTAATGTATTGGGATTACAGCTTAACGGAAAAAAAATCGAGCTGCCTAAAATAAGTATACAACAAGTAAATAAGGAAATTGAAAATAACCAAACAAAGCTAAAAGATCTAAAATCTGTCAAAGGAACGCTTGACGAGTTAGAATTGACAGATGAAAAATAACAAAAATGACTGCGACTAATTGTTTTTTATGACAGTCTGCACCATAAGATTTGTCAAAGCACCTATTAAAAGTACCTTTCAAGCTATTTTTCTGGTCAACTTTTAGATAGATATTGTTTTTTTATTTTCAGATTCAAGACACTAAATGCCAATGCCTTGATCATTGTTCGGTTCTTTTATTTTGCAAAATCAACTACACCCTCCTGTTTATTTTTCAATTTATTTTGACCTTTTCCTTTTGTAAATAGAATTTATTACTATCTTTGCATCCGCTTTCGGGGTGTAGCGTAGCCCGGTTATCGCGCCTGCTTTGGGAGCAGGAGGCCGCAGGTTCGAATCCTGCCACCCCGACAAAAGTCTTTTCATCCATTTGAAAAGACTTTTTTTTTGTTTTAGAGATTCGTTAAATTCACTGAAAAAGAGGATCACAACTTTGCGTTTATTTAACCGCTAAGAGCGCAAAGGTTTTACGCAAAGAGCCCGCAAAGTATTTACACAAAGCAAAGTCTTTTGCACGCAGATTTGCTTCGCCAATTCGCTATCGCTCGGGTTGCAGATTAAGCCGATATTTGTTTTGTGCTCAGATAAAAACAATCTGAAAAAATCTGCGTGAAAAAATTTCACCGCAAACATTAGGAGTTCGCTAAGATTTTTTTCATGAAACTTTGCAAACTTTTGTAAGACAAACAAAAATCCTTATGTTCTCTATGACATAAAATAAACTCTACCTTTCAACAAATAAGAAAATTTAAACCTCAACACAAGAAGCGCTGGAAAAATAAAAATCTATTTGCACCGAAATTTTAATAAAATTACAATTGTCAGTCTGAGCGAAGCCGAAGACCCTATCTACCTAAAAAGCCTTCGACTTCGCTCAGGATGTGCTTAGGATTTGATTTGTCTTTTCTGGCTTTTGTTTCTGACTGTTGTTGATGAATTTTTCAATCCTATTTTATACTTTATTGATGCTCTATAGGAACAAATTAATGCCCATCCTTCTCTATTTGAACCTTTGATACAGGTTTCTGCAAATGTTTTTTCAACCTATATATTGGAAGATAAGTAAACAATATCGAAAGTAGGCCTGCAAGAACGGCATCCAGAATGGCCATAGTAGTAGGATCCAATTTATGGTTTACCGTTAGGCTTTGCTGTGCAACGAGCAATACAGTTAATACCAGTAAACCGGTTATGATACCATGTAACAAACATAATTTTGTTATAAATCTGTTTTTATTTAGATTATGATCTATCACCACTTCGATTGATTCTTTTTCGGCGGCAATAATAACCCGATTAATAATATCCATGGTCAGGATTACAGGTAAAAATATAGCCATTGGCAATGTTAAACGTGCTAAGCTTTGAGGTCCGGCAAAAAAATGCGTATAGCCCAATTCCTGAAAACTGGCATAGGCAATAATAAAATTGAACCCTACATTGGGAAGAATATAATAAATTGCACGTTTCCTTAAAAAGCGTTTAAGGGTTGTTTTTTTGGACTGAGCTGCTTTTGTCATATACATTTTATAAAGGTAAAGTCAACAACGCAATGGCCTTGTCTTTAATTTTTAAAGCTTCTTCTTTAGGCAAAAAATCTTCATTAGACATCAGCGCAAAGTCCATTTGATCCTGATAGGTTGTTGTCACTAAAGTGTTTGAATTTAACCACGGAAATGCTACTGTTGGACTAAAAATATCTTCCAGAATAAAATTTTTGTAAGCATTCGGGATTGGAAGGTTACCCATATTAGAAAGCGTCAGATCGTGTCCGCCCCGGCTTGTTTTTAGCAGCGCAATCATGCGATTGACCAGAGGGTGCATCTGCTCTCCCATCCATAACAGTTCCCGAGCGTTCATTTTTTCTATTTTTTGAGTAAGCTCCTTTTTGATATGTTTGGCTTGGTCGAGTACCTGAGAAGTTTCCTTTTTTAAGGATAGTTCTACCGTCGGGGCAAAGGCAAACATATGATCCTTTTTGATTTCGGGAATAAACCGGCGAATATCAATTGGACTAATTACCTTATTTTTAGCCAATTTACCTTGTACGTCCTGAAAAGCTTGCATAAACGCTGTACAAAGAAGCGCATGTACAGAAATACCACTCTCTTTACATTGCTGCGTTATACCTGCTGAGTTTGTTGGATCTAATTTCCAATGAATGGCATAATTTTTTCCAAGATTTCTTTTTTTATTTTTCCGTTGCACCAAAAAGAAGCATTTTCCCAAAAGCAAATAAAACTTTGCTTTGTGTGTATTTTTTTGAATATCAAACTGTGGCGATAAAAAATTATTTACCGATTGAAATAGTGGATAAGGTTCCAACTCAAGGGTCGGATCATCTATTAAAGCAAGTAATTCCTGCATCAAAGTTACAAAGCCGGTTCCATCGCAGATACAATGTGGTAATACTAATAACAATTCAGATAACTCCTCTCCTTTAATCCATACCAATTGAGCCAAAGGAGAGCCTTCTTCTTTAAACTGTCGATACCATTCCTGTTCGGATTCTATTAACCAATCTGTATCTGTTTGACGTTTTACGATACGAAGCGGAATAGGTTTGATATTTTCCCTGACAACGTAAACAGGATGTCGCTTATCCTGTAAATCAACTTCAGCGCGAAGCAGAGGGTGCTTACTTTGGATTTTTGCTAAAGCAATTTCAATGTTTTCTTTTGGAATTTCACCTTTTATTTTTGCCGTAAATACACAGTTTAAAGGCGTAGTGGCATCAATATACATGATTCGTTCCACTAATAAGAGTTTTCGTTTGATCATGAGGCTGCTTGATAATTTAATCGGCGTTTAATAGAATCAATTATTTCATCGCGAATGGCTAAGGCTTCGTTGTAAGGCAAATAACCTTCACTTCCCATAAATGTGAAGTCCATAACACCTTGATACGTAGAGGTGATCATCGTAGTTGTATTGCCCAGTGGCCCAAGGACTGATGGACTAAAAATAGTTTCCAACGCAAAGGATTGGTATTGATGTGGTATCTGAATACGTCCCAAGTTAGAAAACATACAATCATTAGATGACTTTCCTCGTTTTAGAAGTTTTGTAAAATTGTTTAACGCACTATGGGCAGATTCCATAACCATCATGGTGATGTAGGGATTAAGTTTGGCTGTTTTGCGATCTACATCATGCTGCATTAAACGTAAATTGTTTAAGAAACCGAGTTTGGGATTTGATGATACCACAATCATCAAACCAAAAGCAAAAATATGATCTTCTTTTATCTGAGGAGCAAATCGCCTGATATCTACCGGACAAGAAACCTTATTAAAAGCTTTGTTTCTACGGACTTTTTTAAAGGTGTCCAGTACAGTAGCACTTAAAAAAGTATTGACCGTAATGTCTAGTGATTTGCAGTGCGAGATCAGCTCTTGACTCGTGGTTTGATCTAATTTCCAATGAATCAAATAGTCCGTTTGTCGATCAATTGCTTTTCTGCTCACGGGAATACATTTGATCGCTAATGTTGCTAACCGACCCACCATTTTTGCCTTAAACCTTTGTTTCTTATTTTTTAAAATAGGTGCAGGAACAACATCCTGAATTCCTAAAATAGGATTCTCTATGCCTATATCAGCTGTCGGATCATCCAATACTTTTAAAAATTCATAAAGTAAATTCATTGCAGAGCCGCCATCACACAGGCAATGATGAAATACCAGCAACATATCTGAGCTATCGTTTCCTTTGATCCACACCCAACGAATCAAAGGTTTGTTTTTGTAATCAAAGAGAGTATGCAATTCTTGCATAGCTTCTTGTCGCCAGTCTTCTTCACTTTTTTGCTCCACAATGCGAATAGGAACGGGATTCGTTTGTTTAGACACTTCAAACCATGGAACATTCTTCTCATCAAGACGAACGAGTGCCCGTAACCAGGGATGTTTTTTCTGAAGTCTGCCTAAAGCATCCTCAATTTCTTTTTCCTCAAATACACCACGCAGGCGAAAAGGAATAACAACATTGAATGGTTCTTTTCCTTCACCCAATAACATGCGCTCTCCAAATAACAATCTTCTTTTCATACTTTAAATTGCAGCTAATAACGAACGTTCTTGTCTTACAAAATCTTCCAATAATGCAACCGCCTGATCATTACCGCCTGCTGCGAGAAAAGCTGCCTGAACTTCTTTGGCTGCATTTCTGTATTTAGGATTCTCTAAGAGTTCAAAGACAGTCTCTCTCAAATCATCAATTCGGAGTCGTTTGTATCGGATACTGATGCCGCAGCCCGCCTGTTCAATCAACTTTGCCGTATGGAAGTGATCGTAAGCGATTGGTGTAATCAACATCGGCAGACCATTGGTAAAGGTATCGTTCACAGTATTGAAACCACCGTGACAGATCACCATATCCATATGAGGCATCAATGTAGATTGTGGCACAAAACCGTTTACGATGAAATTAGCAGGCCATTCGTCAAATATTTCGGGCGGTGTTGCTGCAATAATAGTAACGGGTTGGTCTGCAAATGCTTCAATGAGTTTACCGAAAAACGCTTTTCGAATATCAACTAATAAGGTACCCAATGATACAAATATTTTTGGTGTTGTGCTGGCTGCCAATCGTTCCCAGTCAAATGGACTATTATTAGGGCGACCTTTAACCGGACCTACAAATTTCATGTGCGAAGGTACGGTTTCAAAACCGGCAAATGCTTGTGAGGTAAAGACCAGATTTAATTGATGAGAATGTATAAAGATACCCTCATCCAAAATACCAACCTCTTTTTGTAGCTCTTTGATTAAATTTTGTTGCCATTCGAATATTTTAGGAGCGCTTTTCTCTGTGTCGCCCATGACATCCGGTGGCACAGGGGTTGTCGTTACAGAAGGTATACGATTCTTATGTGCGAATAAAGCCCCACCAAAGGTGATACAATCATTGATGATTACATCAGGTTGCCAATGACGGAGTAGTGTTTCTAATCCCGGCATCATCATTTTAGCAAAAGGAACATAGGTTTCTTCCAATGCTAATTTCATGACTTCAGGTCCGGAACAAGAAGGGCCATCATCTTGCCTTTTTAATATCTGTTTGAGTTCATCCTGAAAAGGTATAAGCTCCTCTTCGGGATAAATATAGGTTCCTCCTTTTGGAATATGTTCCTCCGCCAATGGTGTAATACCAAACCATCTTACTTCATGACCGCGAGCAAGTAAACTGGCGCCCAAACTTAATGTAGGACTGATATGCCCAAAAAATGGAGGAACAACAATAAGGAATTTTGCCTGAGATTCGAGAGCTGACTGCGCAGGAGCTATCGCACGTTCAAGCAAATCTGCTGCGGTCTTCGTTCCGCCTGTATCTATAAAAGATTGACGAACTTTGAGAGCGGCTTCCCGATAGTGTGCCTGATTCAGGATATCATGAACACGATCTCTCAGGTGATTGGCTTTAAATCGGTTAAAATTAAGACGTTCGCCTGCACCGGTACGTACGACACGCCCGGCAACATGTGATTGATCATAGGCGATCGGAATAACAACAAGCGGCAGACCATGCGAAAGAGTTTCTGAGACCGTATTGTGTCCGCCATGGCACACAACAGCATCTAAATGTGGTAACAAATCCAATTGTGGAATTTGCGAATAGACCATGAAATTTTCAGGCCACTTATCAAACAGACTTGAATCTGAAACCACTACAACCGTCAAATCTTCCTCCTGAAATGCATCGATTACCTTTTGAAAAAACGCTTTCTTATGCTCATGGTCGAATGTTGTACCTATGCTGACTAAAATTTTTTTCCTTGAATTACTTTTCAGTTGCTCCCAATCGAAAGCACAGGATAAACGGCGTTCTGTTAGTACCGGGCCTGTAAATTGATAATTGGAGGTGAGATCCATTTCTCCAAAGAAATACGGAGAGGTTAACACTAAAGTAAGAAGATCCGAACAAGCCAACGATTGTTTTTCTTTGACACCGAGTTCTACTTGTAACGCCATAATCTGCTTGACTTCCCATTCATGTACTTTCGGTAGTTCACTGACAATTTTAATTGCTGCCGGAGCCGTTACCGAGGTCGCACAAGGACGATTAACCTTTTTTGCCGCAATTGCCGCTGCAAATAATTGATGATCACCGATTACCAAATCCGGCTTATAAACTTCCAACAGCTTAACGATTCCTTTATAACAATGTCTATTTAAAGGAATCAATACGTCTTCATATAAAAACTTGATACTATCGATACCGTAAACAACTTTTTTTGAAATGATGTCCAGATAATGTTCACTCTCTCTTTTTTCTTCGTCTGTCTGATCGTACTGAATAAGCAATAGCTCTCCGCCTACAGGAAGTTTGGACTCTAAGTTTTGGTCAAGACTGATCCAGGCTACTTGATGTCCTCTTTCTAAGAGTTCGGCACCAATGCTCAACGTAGGATTGACATGACCTGTCAGCGGGGGAACAACAAATACAAATTTAGCCATGGTTTTGTAATAAAGGGTTAGTTAAAAATTGAACAATAGTTTCTGCAATCCGAATGGGTTCTTGAATGGGAATATTGTGATCTCCATCGATGAGCTTTAGCTCGGCCGTATCAATTTGAGATTGCAACCATTCTCCTGTCGGTTTACAATTGGAATCCGATCCATATAATAACAAAGTAGATAGACGCAATTCCGAGATAGGAACCTGATGTAAAAAATGCTTTTCTTTAACCATATCTGCTTTGATACTGGTCTGATTAAATAAAAACTCGTATAACCGATGGTTTTTCTCCAACTGCCTTTTCCCCATTTTCACTTTTGTGGTGTCTGTAAAATTGGCTACATAATGTTCGAGAAATTCCTTGCTGTATGCTTCAATTACATCTCTCGCTTTTTCATCTTGCGGATCCGGTGCTTCAATGATAACCAATTGATCTAAACGTTCTGGGACTATCAATGCGGTTTGGAGTGCAATAAGCCCTCCAAAACTATAGCCAACAAGTTGTGCTTTTTTGATTTGGAGGTAATCCATCATTGCGATTAAATCGGCTGACATATTTTCTAAATCATATCCTTCTGCTACACGCTCACTCCTGCCATGACTTTTCAGATCATATAGAACCACGTGAAAGTGCTCTGCCAAAATAGGAGCAATAGTAAAATAATAAATAGAAAGATTGCTGAACATACCGTGGATTAATACCACGGTATCTTCGGCCTCTTTATTTAGTTCTTGTATGTGAACTTTTTTATTATTGACAGTAATTATTGGCATTCGTAGATATAATTGATGATCTTATTCAGATCAAGATTGATCAGTTCATCAAGATCCATAGCAGACAACCAACCCGTGAAATCAATTTGATCTCCAAAGTGTTCTTTGATTTTTTCTGAAAAGGAAACAATCTCTATACTGTCCATTTCCAAATCTTTAGTAAACGAACTTTCCGGACTGATATCCATCTCTTCTACAAATTCTTCACCGATAATTTCCGTAATAAACCCCTTTAACAGGTTGAATAACTCCTCATGATTCCTTTTTAATGTCGTGTTTAAAGTGTCCATCCGATTATATAATTTTGGCGTTTGATTGTTTTGATTTCTATTTGATCGATCCATAAATGATCTCCTTGTATGCGTGCTACTTCATATCTTTTGGGGTTTCCTTTTAACCCCGTTCCCAATAATTTCCCGTAAGCTTCTTTTGCTACCCAAAATCGGGTGGTCCATTCGGCTTGGTCTCGTTCTTTTAATAATGCTACTTCTGCATCGGTGAATACCAATTGATAAAATTCAGGGCTGCGTTCAGCAATGGTTTCCATGTCTATTCCAACTGGTTTGTCCTGCCGTGCAATTGCTACTGCCTCTTTACCTTTATGTGCCAATGAGATTTGGATCTGTTCTGTGGCATTCCCTTTAAGATAAGGTTTGCCAACCTCATCGGAACAAATTTCAAAGGTTATGGGGTAACTGGGTTGCTTTTTCTGTTCACTCAATAGCTGTCGGACGGCATCTTTTACCGCTACACGACTTACCATCCAATTTTTTCTGCGATTGGGTAACAGATCCTGATAGTATTGCTTTTCCTTTTGATTGAAATACCGTTTCAGTATAAAATCCCAGGAACTTACACGGGAATAGGCCTGATGAAAGAAAAAGACCTGTGGAGCGATTTCTTCTGAAAGCCGGTTATGTAATGGCGACATGGAAACATTCCATAAAGCTTCGTCAATTTCTAATCTTCGGTTTTGCCATCCTTTTATATCGCACCAAACTTTTCCGTTTCTTTGAAGTACTATATTGGCGATTGCAAACTCATCGTTTAATTCGGTCTGTACACAGGTACATTCAAATACACCATCCTGATCGTGCATATCTTCAAAAAATTCAATTTGTTTGATTTTGACCGGGAAAGCAATGCGATCTTTGGTTAAAGTAAGTTGCAACCATAATCCAAATAATTGCCCGGCATTGTCCAATAGAGAACCCTTACCCCCATTCCCTTTTATTTGTCCAATAATCCCTTTCTTTCCAACAGCTGATATCGCTGTAATCCCTTGATAAGCTTCTCCATGGAACATATGTTTCTCGTAGATTTCTTCAGGAGTTCGATCAATAGGCAATCGCTCTCCTATAGACAGATCAAAAGTAGGTTGTTGCGGATGTGTTGTTGCTAAAAAGACTTCCGCATTCGCAAAATTCTCGATATCCAAATAAGCGTGATTGTTGGAACGCCAAACGCCTTTTATTGTTTTTTCAAAAGGCTTGGCAACATTCATCCATTGAAAAACACTAACGTGCATGATCTTGTGAATTTTTGTTTCCGGTTGTTCTGCTTGTGCTGTTTCTGCTAATAATTCAAAAATCATAGTCATCGGAATCACAGGTTCCATATCTGCAACATTGGACCAGCCTTTGGGTTGTCGCAAAAGACTGTGATCAATCAGATAGGGATGTGTTCCTAAATTGACTTGTAGTGCTTTAGAAAAACTACTGTTGACCAATTGTTTTTTCGTTAATACGGGTGTGGAGATAGCCGTCTGCGTATGATTTTCAAAGACGTTCAATACCTCTTCCTGCATTCGGATCATATCGGTTATACTGTCCTGAAATGCCTGAACCAGTGGATGACTTATTTTTGCCGCTGCTTTAGGAAAAGCCTCTTTTGGTCGTATTATATCGATCGATTTTCGCAAGTTTTTTATGGGTTCAAAATCACGAACAATGGGTGATCCCAATTGTAATTTTATGCCTTTGCCTGGCACTTTTTTTCTGTGATTTTGTATGTCTAAAAAATCGAGTGCCAAAACTTTGCCTTCTACAAATAAGGCTGCTACTACCCGTTGTAACTGAGCAAGTGCAGTTCGGGTGGCTACACTTGAAGCCAGTGTACTGAATGCTCTCCCTTTTAACGTATCATCAATAAAACCGATTAATCCTCCCGTACCTACCTGGATAAAAAAACGGACTCCTTCATCATAAAGCTTCTCCGTCAGTTCGCGGAATCTTACAGGCTGTACAAGATGTTCGGCGCTTAGTTTACGAATGGACTGCTGATCTGCCGGATAAGGCATAAGTGTGGTGGCAGACCACAATGGGATTTTTGTTTTTTGGAAATGAACTTTTTCCATACCGGCTAAAATCACAGGCAGTTTATCTGCAACAAAAGGAGAATGAAAACCGGATTGAAATGGTAAAATCTGGTGGAATATCTGTTTTGATTTTAGCAAAGGGGTCAATTCCTGTAGGGCAACATGGGTACCACAGAGAATTACCTGCTGTGGGCAATTATCATTTGAAACATAAAGGTTAGGAATTTGTTCAATCAATGGCGCTACCTGCTCAAGACCTGCTCCAATAGCAATAAATTTAGAGTCTTTTAGTTCAAATGTTTTGGGATCAAGAGCATCGATCAAATCCTTAACGGAACTTGCTTCAGCCAAATCTGAAGCATATCCCGCTAACCATTCCCCCATACTATGTCCGGCATTCATATCCGGATAGATTCCCAATTTTTTCAAAGCACTGTCCAGTATGCCGCAATTGTTAAAAATGCCCAATGCCTCGTTTAAAAGTCCTTCACCTTCTGTTGCTATTGGTGCTGTCAATCCAAAATATTGACTGACAGTTTCAACTTCGCCTTTTGCTAAACCATCCAGTCCCGGGAATACAAAGGCTACTTTGCCACCGGCCTGTAAAAGAGGAGTTGAGGTATACCATATATCTTGTCTATTGCGCCACGCATTATTTTTCGACACAATTTTGATTGCTTTCTGGATACGTTCAGGGGTTGGATCAAATAACGCAATTCGGTAATCGCCATCTCCCAAAGAAGTATCGTTATCCCGCAGTGCCGCAAGCAATGCTTCACGTGTTGATCTGGCAAGTAACAATACTTTGTCTTTTTTGGGCACATCATACCCTTTCAGGACTACGTGAGCGTTGATCCCTCCAAATCCAAATGCATTTACTGCCGCAATCTTTGGCAAACCAGTTTGTGACCAGTTTTTGGCTTCTTGTATCGGTGTAAATCTGGTGAGCTGTAGAGCCGCAGTTGGTTTTTCACAATATAACGTAGGCGGCAATATGTCGTGATGCAACGCCAGACAGGTCTTTATTAAACCTGCTATTCCTGCAGCAGGCATAGCATGACCAATATTGGATTTAACAGATCCTATACCGGCACGTGCAACTGCTTCTTCTTTACCAAAAAATTGAGCCAGCGTTTGTAGTTCTGTTTTATCTCCCAACGGCGTTCCTGTGCCATGAGCTTCCAGATAACCGATTTGTTCTTTATCTAAATTGGCATTTGCCCATGCTTCTTCTAATGCTTTTAACTGACCTTTCACGGAGGGGCTCATAACACTTGCTCCATTACCATCACTGCTTACACCTACTCCTTTAATGACCGCATAAATTTTATCCTGATCGCGTACCGCTTCTTCCAACCGCTTTAAGACAACAAAACCACAGCCTTCCCCGATAAGCAGTCCGTCTGCCTCTTCGCTAAAAGGTTTAATTTGTTGCTGATACGATAAGGCTCCCAATTGGCTAAAGATACTCCAGAATGCAGCATTTTGACCTGTATGCACCCCACCCGCAATCATCATATCACTGCGGCCACGTTGCAACTCTTGCACAGCATGGTCAACGGCTAAAAGAGCGCTTGCACATGCTGCGTCTACCGTGAAAGCAACACCTCCAAGATTGAATCGGTTGGAGACTAATGAGGCTACAAGATTGGGTATTAACCCCATGACTGTATCGGCAGAAAACCGCCCTTTGCGTTCCTGAAATGCTTGTTTTACTTTTTCAATAGCTGCTGAAGAAACCTCAGGCAATAGCTCCTGCAAAATCGAACTGATCTGCTCGCCTGTACGTACAATTTCAATGGCACGTGTAGCTCCGGGACCTGTATAATTTCCTTTTCCGATGATAATCCCTGTTCGTTCCAATGAAACTTTTTTCTGGAATACGCCTGCATCTTCTAACGCTTTTTGAACGAGATCAAGTGTTAACAGGTGATCGGGTTCAGTGCCTTCAACAGCAAGAGGCAAAATACCAAATGCAGTAGGATCAAATTCATAATCCGGAATAAACCCGCCACGATTACAATAAAAGCGGTCTATAGCTTCCTTGCTATCGCTAAAATGGATAGGATCGATGCGCTCCACCGGAACTACTTGGGTAGAGTCGACTTTATTAATGATATTCTGCCAGAATGCCTCGGCGTCTTTTGCTCCGGGAAACAGGCAAGATAAACCTATAATTGCAATATCTGTTTTTTTCATAAGAGATGAATACAGCCGTTTTTACCAATTCTTACCGGACATGATTAATACCTGACTTTCTGTTCCATACTTGATTTCGTTAAGAAATAGCTCTTTTCCTTCCTCTAATGGGATCAACGAAATTCCACGACGTTCATACTCATTTTCCAATGATGCCGAAACCATTCCTGCACCTTTCCATGGTCCCCAATTGATCGAGATTACTTTTCCTTTTAACCTTTTGTTTAATGCATTGGCATAATCATCCAACACACTGTTTGCTGCTGCATAATCAGTCTGTCCTTTGTTACCATAGACCGAAGCAATGCTTGAAAACAGCACTACAAATTGACAATCTGAACGCAATTGTTCCGCCAGTACACGTAAAGGTTTTACTTTGGTGTCAAAAACACGTTCAAAAGAACTGGTTGTTTTCTGTTTGAAAAGTTTGTCCTCCAAAAGACCAGCCCCATGAATAACACCATCTAATTGTCCATATTGTTCATAAATATCATGGAGAAGCTGAGTCAACCCTTCTTCATCACAAACATCTAAGGACTGATATACTACTTTATTTCCCAACTGTTCCATATGACGAATGGTACGCAGGATTTGATTGTTTTTGAAAATTCGCAAAGTCTCTTTTTCAATTTGAGGCGGAGTGTTAAAATGACCGGTCTTGATTAGGTAACTTCTGATTTCTTCTTTTGATGTCATCAACTCTACTTCTTTTGAATCGGTACTAACTTCTCTTGGATCTGTTGATCTGCCAACAAGAATATAGGTACACGGATAAGCTTCAGACATATGTTTTACCAGTTCAGAAGTAATACCCTGTCCTCCTCCGAGGACTAAAACAATAGATTTTTGATCCAGTTGGATGTGTGCCTCGTCAAGAGCTGTTAACATGGGCGAAGGTATCAAGTCGACTTTATGCCGTTGATCGTGTTTGTAAATGACCTCAGCGGATTGGTCTTGTGTTAGAATCTCGCGTAATGCAATTGCTGCTATTTGATCTGTTTCCTGTGGGGTATGGAGACTGATCAGCCTGCAGTTGGTTTGTTCGAACTCACGGGCTAAACTTTTAAATAAACCCGGATGACCTTGATAATGACGTAGTGCACGAGCTTCTTTTAGTTCTTCAACATGTGCCGGGATATCGGAGATCAAATAAATCCATTGCGCTTTTTCAAGATCCATCTTTTTAATAAGACCAACGTGATCGATAATACTATGCTTAACATCCGCAACGCCTATATCGGCAATAATCAATCCATCAAAGAGGGTCAGATCTTCTTCTGCACGAACCAATTGTGCAATGGCGCCCTGTTGTTCCAATATTGTTTTAATTGCCCTCGTTTGTTTTCCATTGTCCGGGGCTATTGCGAATCGCTTTCCTTTTAGAATTTCAGTATTTTGTGCTTCGGAACTAGCGGTTGGTATCAAATCAAATCGCAGACGGGTTACTAAACTTTGCACGGGTTCCGTTGTGCTCATTTGACTTATCCAGGTCGCTAGACCATTTAGCGTTTTTATGGCTGCTAATTTTTCCATCAAATCCTCAGCTTGCTCCTTATCATCACCAAATCCGATTTTGATTTTTAGATCGCCGATAATTTCCATTCGTTTAATGGAATCTATACTTAAATCTGCTTCCAGATCCAGATCCAGCCCTAACATTTCTTTTGGATAGCCTGTCTTTTCACTAACGATATCTAAAATGGCAATTTGCAGTTCTGCCAATGTAATGGTGGTTTTATCTGCTGTTACAGATGGTTCGGGTGCTAATTCAACTTTTGTTGCAGGAGAATCAACAGTACCCGTATATGCAGTAAGCCAGCTTACAAGTGCATTTAAAGTTTTTATTGCCGCCAGTTGCTCCATCACTGTATCTTCATTTTCATGAGCAATGTTGAGTATGCCAAGCTCACTGCGGACTGTTCCTATGATTTCAACTCTTTTAATAGAATCGATACTGAGATCAGCTTCCAGATCCATCTCCATTCCTAACATTTCATGCGGATAACCTGTTTTTTCGCACACTACTTTTAACAACAAGGATTTGATGTCTATTGATGGTGTTTGTATGTCTACTGTAGGTATCGGTTTATCCTTGGTCATTAGTGTTGGCACTACTTGATCCTTGGTTGTATTTTCTGCCGCTGTAGCATAAACCGGAATAGGACGCATGTGTTCCTGTTGTCCTAAGAAAGAAAGCATGACATCTCGTTGCGCCTGAACCAACATGTTCATATTATTCAAATATTCTTGCAGGACATGTTCTGCGGCAGGTTGTGTCGTTGGTGTCTGGATTATTGTAGTGTTTGTCATTTGAATCGGAGTTACTATAGGTAAGGCACCGTGAGCAGGTAATGTACCTGTTGTCGGATGAGCGGCTTGTCCATTTATGCGCCAAATCGTTGGACTTTTCCGGTAAAGATCGGGTTGATCGATCTGGATTAAACTCGCGTGTCTGTCTTCAAAAAGTTTATCTAAATTTAAGGCACGACCCGTTCCAAGGTATTGTGCAAACAGACGAAGGAGATGGACGAGACTATTGTGATTGTTATCCTCGACGTGTAATGTCAGCTCCTCTTGATTCAGGGAAGCTTTTGTTAATGCGCTCAATACTCTTCCGGGACCTACTTCAATAAATATCCTCGCTCCATCGGCATACATGGCCTGGATTTCGTCAACAAAATGTACAGGTTGCACCAAGTGATCGGTCAATTGTACTTTGATATCAGATACCAAGTCAGGATACAAGGCTGCTGTGGTGTTGGACCAAACCGGAATCTGCATTTCCTGGAAAGGAACTTCTTTCAAGACATTCGCATACAATTCTTTGGATTTGATCACCAGTGGACTGTGAAAAGCACAAGCCACTTCCAGTTTTTTAGCTGAGATACTTTCTTTTTTAAGTCGTTCCATCAATTTATCAATCGCTGCAGTACTTCCGGCAACAACGCATTGAGTTGGTGAATTATAGTTAACAGGATAGCAATCCTGATGTTGATCAAGAATCGTTTTCAGGCGATCTGCATCACTATTTACGGCTATCATAGTACCAGGATCCCCTTCTTCGACAGCATCTAAAATGGCTTGTGCCCGTTTACTGCTGAGTTCAACTAATTGTTGTTCGTCAAATACACCGGCAAAACATAATGCCGGTAATTCTCCATAACTATGTCCTGCCACCATATCAGGTATAATACCGAATGACTGTAGCAATTGCGCTAAGACAAGATCTACAATACCTAAAAGAGGTTGTGCCAGACGTGTATCCTTAATAGTTTCTTTTTGTTTTTTTAATGTCGCAGTGTCAAATGTCGCTGCAGGGAAGACCACTTTTTCCAGATCAGGATATTGCGCTATAAGTTTACGCATCGCCGGAAACAGAACAAATAGATCTCGTGCCATATGAGTGCGTTGACTGCCCTGACCCGGGAACAAAAATGCCGTTTTACCTGCTCGTTTGTTGACCATAAAAATATCTTTACTTTCAATACCCGTTAACAGGAGTTCGATTTTCATCATCAAATCTTCGGCTGTATCGGCTACAATACTTAGTTGGATCGGTTTTTCGGAACCGGCGACCAAGCTATAGGCAATGTCTTTTAAAGATAAACTATCATTGATTTCCAATAAAGTTTTGACCTGCTCTAATTGAATTTTGGCCTGATCATAATCGTCTCCACGGAAGACAAACAATTCGGATGGCCACGATTGTAAAATGGCAGCTTCTTCTTTTTGTGGATGATTTTCGATTACCATATGAAAATTGGTGCCCCCAAAACCAAAGGCGCTGATACCGGCATACCGTTTTTCTTCGGACCATAATCCTGTTTCTGCGTGAAATGCAAAAGGACTTGTAGCTGCATTGAAGTAAGCATTAGGCTGTTGCAGATGAAGAGTTGGAGGTTTTACTCCATGAAATACCGCCATAGCCGCTTTGATAAGTCCCGCCAAACCGGCAGCACATTTGGTGTGCCCAATTTGAGTTTTTACAGAACCGAGATGGGTCTGAGCCGGCAAAGCTCCGGATCTGCTAAATAAATTGGTGAGCGCGCTAAGTTCCGTTTTATCTCCGACTACCGTTCCGGTACCATGAGCCTCAACTAAACCAACTGCTGCGGCACTAATACCTGCCTGATCATAGGCACGTTCTAATGCGCGTACCTGACCAATTTTTCGCGGTGCTGTAAGACCAAGAGCCTTACCGTCGCTGGATCCACCGACACCTTTAATAACAGAATAAATACGATCACCATCACGTAGAGCATCTTCATATCGTTTTAAAACCAAAATAGCTACCCCTTCACCAAGAGCAATACCATCGGCAGCATTGTCAAATGTGGCGCAGCGCCCTTTTCGAGAAAGCGCATGTGTGCTGGAAAACATCAGATAATCGTTGATCCCATTATGCAAATCTGCTCCTCCGGCAAGTACCATATCCGATTTACCCAATATCAATTCCTGACAGGCTAAATCAATAGCAGCCATTGATGAGGCACAGGCAGCATCTACAGTAAAATTTCTTCCCCCCAGATCCAAACGATTTGTGATTCTGCCAGCAATAACATTGGCTAATATACCCGGGAACGAATCCTCGGTGGTGTGTGGGAATGCTTTTTCCACTTCTTCATGAAGCGTTCCAAAAACTTGTTTATAGTACCCTCTGAAACTGTAACTGTTGGCAAGATCATTCCCGCCTTCAGCGCCAATTATAACCGATATATTTTCTCTGTTGATTTGTTTTTCACCATAACCGGCATCTTCCATAGCACGTTTAGCTACGAGTAAGGTTAAAAGCTGAGTGGGCTCTATCGCTGCAAGTGATTGTGGTGGAATTCCAAAATCTAATGGGTCAAAATCTATTTTTGGAATAAAACCGCCCCATTTTGAATGCGATACATCTGAACCATTAGAATCGGGCTGATAATAAATCTCTTTATTCCATCGTTCCTCCGGCACTTCGGTGACACAATCTTTTCCAAGAATGATATTGCGCCAGTATTCTGCTAAATTTTTTGCACCCGGAAACACACATTCCATACCTATAATAGCTACGTCCAACCCTTTTTCAGTTGATGTAGGTTTTTCCGGTAGCGTTGCCTGTTCAATATATTTTTGATTCTCGATAGCAACATCATGATGGAGTGATTCAAGTGTAATCACTTGATTGTGCATAGTGGCGACTTGTCCGATCATGTACATGCCTAAATCGAGCTGTTGGTTTTTAGGTATAGTGACAAGTGCTTCACCTTGACGGTCAATGCCTTTTGCTGCAATTCGGAGACGTCCTACATTGAGTTTCTCTAGCTGTTCCCAAATTTGCTTTTTGTCCGTTCCATTCGCTAACAGTTTTTTCTTCTCTTTCTCGAAATGTAAAGCGAATGCTGTATTCAGGCAACGTGTTTCATGACCCGGTGCGGTTTCCAACAGCACGGTATCTTTGGCTTGCATCGCTTGTTCCTGAAACTCTTGCTGAATAGCACCAGTACTTACAGCTTCCTGTGTATACAAATAGGCTGTTCCCATCAATACGCCGACTTTTACACCTCGGGCAGCGAGAGGAGCGGCCATGACAGATACAAAGGCTGTGGAAAAAGCATTATGAATTCCACCGGCAAAAAATACACTTATATTTTCCGGATGTTCTTCTTTTAGAATACGTTCGATTTGTTTTTCCCAAAGTACGGTGCTGGAAAGCGGTCCAACATGTCCACCACATTCGCGACCTTCAAATATGAAATTTTTGGCTCCTTCTTTTAGGAAAATATCCAATAAAGCAGGTGATGGGACATGCAAAAATGTTGTGATACCGGCTTTTTCAAATACTTTAGCCTGTGCAGGCCGACCTCCGGCGATTAGTACTACCGGCGGTTTAGCTTCAAGGATATAGGCTGTCTGTTCTTCCCGCAATTCCTGCGGTGCAAAACCTAATATCCCTACACCCCAGGTTTTATCTCCGACCAATTTTTGAGTTTCCACGATTAATGCTCTTGCTTGTTCCCCTTTGATTAAGGAAAGCGCTATAAAAGGTAAAGCTCCAGTTTCTGCTACAGCTTGGGCAAATGCCGGAACATCACTCACACGGGTCATTGGCCCCTGAGCAATGGGGTAACGCAGGCCGAGTTGTTTGGCCAAAGGATTGTTTTGATCAATAATCTGAGAAGCTTTGGCTTGTTTCAAATGGCCATACATCGCTTCTTTAAATCCGAAAATCAATTTTTTCAGCGTTTTGAAATTTTCATAAAGGTCTGCTGCTAAAGCAATATCCTGCCCCATAGGAATGTAACTTTTACCAGGGTCAAGATCTTTAAAATAATGCGCTAACTCTTCAATGTCGACATTTTCAGATAATACAGGTGAATTGGGTCTAACCAATACGCGATGATTGGCGATGATCCTGGTTTCTGTTCCATTTAATTTTGAGCATAATTTTTTGAGATCTTGCGGAATGTTACTTTCCGGATATAGTGCCAATTGACTGTCTAATACCACCCCTTCTGCTCCAAGTGCTTTTGCAGCAGCGGCCGTATGAAGACCTATTCCGCCTTGTACCCATACCGGTATAGTGTTGATCTCTTGTATGACACGTTGAAACAGAACAAATGTAGATTCATAACCCACTAATCCTGAAGCTTCGTTTCCTTTCACAATAATTCCAATAGCTCCGAGTTGTTCGGCTTTTCTGGCTTGCTCAAGGCTAGTTACCTGATAGATCCGTGATACGTCAGGATAAATGTTTATTGAGATCCCAAATGGAAGGATAGCAAAACTTACCTGATCGGACAGTTGAAGTGCTGTCAGGGTATCATTTGTTATACATATACCATACGAAGGTATACTTTTTATCTGCTCAAGTTGATTTAATGCTTCCTGAGCGATTGCGATATCATGTCCTAAACTTAATACGGGGAATGCTCCGGCCTGAAATAATTGAGACATCAGGTGGACGTCAGGCTTTTCAAAAGGCGTTACTCCTATAAGGGTTAAATCTTTCATACGTTGATAATATTTAAATGATAATTGGAGATCAAAAAATTATAATCGAGACCTTTTCAGTAATATTCGTTAGTATGGTATAGTGGAATAAAAGTAACTAATTTCTTCTAAATTTTAAACAATTAAGTAAATTTTATAATGATTTTTTTACAAAAACTTTAAATGCAGACTTTTTTTAGGTTGTTGGTAAAAAATAACTTCTTTTTTTATCATTTATATAATTGTTCCTGATTCTTTTATATTATTACCAACTTATTTATTTCTTTTTTTAGGTAACTAAAGAGGTAATTTTGCTCTTACAATATTGCTTTTCAATTCAATTACAACTAATTAAGTTTTAAATTAACTTCTTACCAGAACTCAATTGTATAATGGATTTACTTATTTTTTTGCTAACCTTGAAGAAGGTTGGCAGAATGGTTTATTTTTAGTCTAAAAACTATTCATGTACTGTCTCGTTTGTCAGATTTAAGAGTATCTACCTGATCGAAGTCACAGAGCTTTGCAATTAAAAAGAGCTTCGACTTCGATCAGCCTGACAAATTAGGGTGATTATGAATTGAGTTCCGTTTTTTTGTATTTGCAAAAATCTAAAACGTTTTTACACGAAAAGTGACTCAACCCATTTTTTAATATAAAGGTAATATTACCTTATAGTATACTGCATTTTTCGTTTTTCAACATGAAATAGAGTCAGTTACATCTATTTTATATTTTTCCTTGTGGGAAATAAGTAATAAACCTATATTTGCATCCCGCTAGTCAATAGTAATATTTTCTACGGGGTGTAGCGTAGCCCGGTTATCGCGCCTGCTTTGGGAGCAGGAGGCCGCAGGTTCGAATCCTGCCACCCCGACAAAAGTCTTTTCATCAATTTGAAAAGACTTTTTTTTTTGCCTTTCAATAAAATTAATCTGAGACAAACTTAGAACATACAAGAATTTTTGTTTGTTCACATCAAAAACGCAAAGTTTTTCACACCGATTTGCTTCTTCTTTTTGCTATCGTTTGGGTAGCTGTATTACTCTAAACCACCTGTTTTACAGCAGTTAAACTTAATCTTTCGGGCGTCGAAATTTCCTTCTGATTGATGTCATTTTTTCTAATCGCTCTTTAATCTGCTCAATTTCTATATCTTCATTTTCCAATTGCTCTGAAGACCATTTATGCATATTAACCCAAGCTTCCCCTTTCATACTTAATGACTTCGCTAACTTTTCGCCTTGAAGATATTTTTCAATTGTCTTACTTGCTTTATGCCAGGCATCACCAACATTAGTATTATGTCCGATATTTCGCGAACCATCAATTCTTTCTCCAAATTCTTCTTCGGTAATTTGAATAGCATCACTTACCGATTCTATAATTTCGCGTTTTTCCTCCACAGTAAGAAATACATAAGATTCTAATCTCTCATACATATCGAGAAGATCTGTCAATAAACCTAATTTAAACTCTGCCATATTCTTTCCATTTTATTCTAATCTTACTACTAACTTATTTATACAACTATATTGTACAAATGGCAGCCAAAACACAAACCTCAAATTAACAAACCATTATTTCCAAATAAACGACTAATAAACATACCTAGCAACAGGTGTTTATACGTTTTTTAATCATTAACTAACTTAAAGCATCAACAATGTCCTAATTCAGGAATTCCTATACTTCGACTGTAAATTGATTATTATACTGAAAAACGATATGTGTTTTTTTTTACCAAAAAAAGTTACCGAACAATATGACAAATAGAAATCGCATACCAATCCCATACTTTAATTAACAAATTTATTTTAAGTAGCATCAATGCGCATATAACTTAAAACATTACGCTCGTAAAACTATTCTTTTATTTAACATATTTTTCTTTTTTATTAGATGCTTAATATTCAAAAATATCTTTAACAAATAAAAACAACAATTTTACTCCTTTCTACCCTTTTAATTAATATTACAACTCATGCCCAAACTGCTCTAAAAATTGGAAACAACCTTATGACACTTGCCAACTTTGCCATTCTGCAGACAGAATCTATCACTAAAGGCCTCTTGACCCTGTCAATTCAGGTCTAAAAACCAAAATTACTTTTCCTCTTTTCACTCCAAAAACAAGCGACACACAACGCTTAACCGAAGTTTCTTAAATGTTAACAAAATAGATTTTCAAAAACCATAAATAATTGTATTTTTACGGTTCAAAATTCAGAAAATAAATGGGCAAAATCATTGCGATTGCTAATCAAAAAGGAGGCGTTGGAAAGACTACTACATCTGTAAATCTTGCAGCCTCATTAGGTGTTTTAGAAAAAAAAGTATTACTGATAGACGCTGATCCTCAGGCAAATGCTACGTCCGGTCTTGGGATTGATGTAGAAACTGTAGAAGTTGGCACCTATCAAATACTTGAACATAGTCACACCCCAAAAGAAACTGTTATTAAATGTACAGCTCCAAATGTTGACGTGATTCCTGCTCATATCGACCTTGTTGCCATCGAAATCGAATTGGTTGATAAAGAAAACAGAGAGTATATGCTTAAAACAGCATTAGAAAGTGTTAAAGACGAATATGATTATATCATTATCGACTGTGCACCTTCATTAGGTTTATTAACCTTAAATGCTTTAACAGCCTCTGATTCTGTAGTTATTCCGATTCAATGTGAATATTTCGCACTTGAAGGATTAGGAAAATTACTGAACACTATAAAAAGTATTCAAAAAATACACAACCCGGATCTTGACATTGAAGGATTATTATTAACCATGTACGACTCCAGATTACGTTTATCTAATCAGGTTGTAGAGGAAGTGCAAAAACACTTTAACGATATGGTTTTTGATACCGTTATTCAGCGTAATGTAAAATTAAGCGAAGCACCAAGTTTTGGAGAAAGCATCATTAATTATGACGCAACCAGTAAAGGAGCAGTTAATTACATTAATCTGGCTCAGGAAATTATAAAGAAAAACAGTAAATAGTTTTTATGACAAAAGCAATTAAAAAACAAGCCTTAGGAAGAGGATTATCAGCCTTATTAAAAGATCCGGAAAACGACATTACCTCAGTAGAAGACAAAAATGCTGACAAAGTTGTTGGAAATATAATAGAGCTTGAAATAAGTGCTATCGAAATAAATCCATTTCAGCCAAGAAGTAATTTCAACGAAGAATCCTTACGTGAATTAGCCACTTCTATTAAAGAACTGGGCGTGATTCAACCTATTACTGTTCGAAAATTAGATTTTAACAAATACCAATTAATCTCCGGAGAGCGTCGTTTACGTGCTTCCACTTTAGTAGGTTTAAATACAGTTCCTGCCTATATTCGTATCGCAAACGACAACGAATCGCTGGTAATGGCTTTGGTTGAAAACATTCAACGTCATGACTTAGACCCTATTGAGATCGCGCTTTCGTACCAACGTTTAATGGATGAAATTCAGTTGACTCAGGAACAAATGAGTGAACGCGTAGGAAAAAAACGTTCTACAATTGCGAACTATTTGCGTCTTTTAAAATTAGATCCGATTATTCAGACCGGTATTCGTGACGGTTTTATCAGTATGGGACACGGTAGAGCCATCATCAACATTGAAGATTTAGATGCTCAGGCAGATCTTTACCAAACCATAGTAAGTCAGAACTTATCTGTTCGTGAAACAGAAACCCTGGTAAAAAATTATCACGAAGGCTTAAAGCCAAAAGCAGAAGGAAAACCAAAAGCCGAGTCATCATTTGTAGTTAGAGAAACACAAAAAAATACTTTCAACGATTATTTTGGTTCAAAAGTTGATATAAAAGTTGCCAACAACGGAAAAGGAAAAATCACAATTCCTTTTAATTCCGAGGCCGACTTTAACAGAATTATAAAATTAATAAACGGATAGTGAATAAAATTGTCCCCATAGGTTTATTGTTCTTTCTCACAGGAACCGTATCTCTTTTTGCTCAGGCAAAAGAAGACACGGTTTTGGTCATTAAAGACACAACCAAGTTACAGGAAATTGATCCTCTTACCCCTGCAAAAGCAGCATTCTATTCTGCAATTCTACCGGGTTTAGGTCAGGCGTACAATAAAAAATACTGGAAAATTCCGTTGGTTTACGGAGCAATTGGTACCAGTTTATATTTCTACCTCGACAGCAACAAGAAGTACAACTCCTATCGTGATGCCTACAAGCAACGTTTAGAAGGCAAGGAGGACGACTACAAATACCTGGACGACAGCAGGCTTGTTGCCGGACAAAAATTTTATCAGCGTAACCGAGACCTGTCTGCCCTGTTTGTAGTGGGTTTTTATGTCTTGAACATTATAGACGCTAACGTTGATGCCGCTTTGATTCAGTTTAACGTAAACGAAAGATTATCAATGCGACCACAAATCTATCCTGACACTGTAACTTTCAGACCAAATGTAGGACTAACCTTTAATTACAACTTTTAATAGATTTTACTTCTATTTAAAATTCAAAATATACACAAATGAAAATTGCGCTTTTAGGATACGGAAAAATGGGTAAAGTAATCGAACGAATTGCTCTGGAAAGAGGTCATGAGATTGTTTTAAAGAAAGACGAAAACAATACTTACGACGGACTTTCGACTGCTGATGTGGCGATCGATTTTAGCGTTCCCGCTGCTGCCGTTGATAATATTTCAAACTGTTTTCACTCTAATGTTCCCGTAGTATCAGGAACCACCGGCTGGCTGGAACATTACGACAAAATGGAAGCCCTTTGCAAAGAAAAACAAGGTGGTTTTATCTCTAGCTCTAACTTTAGTTTAGGTGTAAACATCTTCTTCGAACTGAACGAATACTTAGCCAAAATAATGGCTCAATTTGATTCTTATAAAGTGACGATGGAAGAAATTCATCACACTCAAAAACTGGATGCTCCAAGCGGAACTGCCATTTCATTAGCCAAAGGAGTTATTGAAAACAGTGCCTATGCCAATTGGACTTTAGAAGAGCCAAAAGCAAATGAAATTCACATTGAAGCAAAAAGAATTGGAGATGTTCCGGGTACACATACCGTAACTTATGACTCTGCTATTGACAGCATCGAATTAAAACATACTGCGCATAACCGTGAAGGTTTTGCTCTTGGAGCTGTTATAGCTGCTGAATGGCTAGCTGGCAAAAAGGGTATTTACAGTATGAAAGATGTATTAAATCTAAAATAAACTACTTACAACATTTAAGGCATAACATTTTTTTCAACCCTTAAATCTAAAACTTAAAACAAAATATTATGACACTATATCTTTGGTTTGTTTTTTTCCTGGCCGTGCAAATAATCCATTTTCTGGGAACATGGAAAATGTATCAGTCAGCCGGAAGAAAAAGTTGGGAAGCTGCAATTCCGGTATACAACGCTATTGTTTTAATGAAAATAATCGGCCGTCCAACCTGGTGGACTTTATTGCTTTTTATACCTATTATCAACCTGATAATGTTTCCGGTTGTTTGGGTAGAAACACTAAGATCATTTGGAAAAAATACTACTACAGATACTGTTTTAGGAATCTTTACTTTAGGTTTTTACATCTATTATGTAAGCCACACTCAGAAATTAGTATATGTTAAAGACAGAAAACTAACTCCCGAAAACAAAGCGGCAGATACTGTTAGCTCTTTACTTTTTGCCATCATAGTAGCTACATTAGTACATACTTATATTGTACAACCTTATACGATTCCAACTTCTTCTTTAGAAAAATCATTGTTAATTGGTGACTTTTTGTTTGTGAGTAAAGTAAATTACGGACCAAGGGTACCTATGACAACCGTAGCCTTGCCAATGGTTCATGATTCTATACCATTAACCAAACAAAAGTCCTATTTGAAATGGCCACAACTACCGTACTTCAGACTACCAGCTTTAGAAAAAATAAAACGATGTGATATCGTTGTTTTTAACTGGCCTGTTGATACCGTACATTATTTCTATGAGCCAAAAGGAAGACCCGGTGTAATCAAACCAATTGACAAAAAGTCAAATTATGTAAAAAGATGCGTTGGTATTCCCGGAGACAGCCTGTCTATTAAAGACGGTTATGTTTTTATTAACGGCAAAAAATTAGTTTTACCGGAAAGAGCTAAACCTCAGTATTCTTATGCAGTTGCTCTGGATGGAAAAACACCTATTGACTTTGAAACACTACTAAGAGAATTAGACATTACCGACCGCGCAGGTTTCAAAACCGAAAAAAGAGACACTCTTTATTTTGCCGCTCTAACTGAAGCAAGTGCTGAAAGAATAAAAAACATCCCCGGAGTTACTGCTGTAAAAAGAGAAATCGACAGAGGAAACGACAATGCTATTTTCCCTCATATCAACAAATGGAGTCAGGACAATTTTGGCCCGATTTACATTCCGGAAGCAGGAAAAACAGTGGCGCTAAACAACGTATCTTTACCTTTTTACAAAGAAATCATAACAAATTACGAAGGAAACACATTAGAGATAAAAGGTTCTCAGTATCTAATCAACGGAAAACCAGCGACAAGTTACACCTTCAAACAAAACTATTACTGGATGATGGGAGACAACCGTCACAACTCTGAAGACAGTCGTTACTGGGGTTATGTTCCGGAAAATCATATTGTTGGAAAACCGGTTTTCATCTGGATGAGTTGGGACACTAATGGAAAAGGAATCAATAAAATTCGTTGGGACAGGGTTTTCACAACCGTAGATGGTGAAGGACAACCGCAATCTTACTTTAAGTACTTCTTAATTATACTCGCAGCATATTTTGTTGGAGAGTTTTTCTGGAGAAAAAGAAAAGAAAACAAAGCATAACAAAAAAAATTTTTTTGTTTCAGGTTTCAAGTTTCAAGTCATCAAATACAACTTGAAACTTGAAACAAAAGAAACCTGAAACAAAAACTCAAAATACCTTTCATTCTATGAATTCCTTATTACTTCCTACCTATTTTCCGTCTATCAGCCACTTTGCAGTTATGGCTCAATCTGAAAATATAACTTTTGAGATGGAAGATAATTTTCAGAAACAAACCAACAGAAATCGCACCTATATCTATAGTCCAAACGGGATACAATTATTAAATATCCCTATCAAACATTCAAAAGCAACGCATCAAAAAACCAAAGATGTTTTGATTGAAAATGAATTTGACTGGCAGAAACAACACTTTAAATCTTTAGAAGCCGCCTACAGAAGCTCTCCTTTTTTTGAGTTTTTTGAAGACGACTTACTGCCTGTTTTTGAAAAGAAACACACTTTTTTGATGGATTTAAATCTGGAGGTCTTTGATATCGTAACCAAATGTCTTCGCATGAAAATAGAATTCAGCAAGACAACAGAGTACTTTCACGTGACAGAAAACATCTCTGACTTCAGATATTTGGCAAACGGAAAAAAAGACGCTAATTCCTTCGAAAAATACCCTCAGGTATTTGATGACAAACACGGTTTTATAAACAATCTAAGCGTATTAGACTTGCTTTTTAACGAAGGTAAATTTGCGATGGATTATTTAAAAACACAAAAGATACTATAACAACTCTACATCGAAAGCCTTGTCATAATAGGATAATGGTCTGAATTTTCGAAATCAGAAAAACTTTCGAATTCTTTTACTTTTATTTTACTATCCGTAAAAATATAATCGATTCGAGCCGGGTAATAGCGAAATTTGTAGGTAGCACCAAAACCTTCACCCGCTTCTTCAAAGGTATCTTTCAATTTACCTTTTATGCTTCTGTACACATAAGAAAATGGACTGTTATTCATGTCTCCACAAATAATAATCGGGTTTTTGCATTGTTTGATATTCTCCTTAAAAATCTCGGCCTGCTCCTGCTGTTGCCTGAATCCTTTACTGATTCGGGTATAAATTAGCTGTGATTTTTCCTGATTCACATTATCGATATTATTAGAGATTTCGTTAACGTCCGGCGAAATCTTAATCGATTGTAAGTGCATATTGTACACCCGAATCACATCTTTACCGCGTTTTATATCAGCATAGATGACATTGTTGTCTGACTTAGGAAAAACAATATTACCCTGATACAAAATCGGGAATTTAGAAAAAATAGCCTGCCCTGTTTTGATCTGATTGCCATCGATAAAAATATAACGATGCGGATATACTTTAAGATCAATATGAGCCGAATTGGAATATTCCTGAATACACAGAATATCCGGATCTTTTTCGTCTATAAAAGCTTTAATATTTGAAGGAATATCATCACGATCCAACCACTTAAAAACATTAAAAAGACGCACATTATAACTCATAACAGAGAAATCCTTTTCGCCTTTCACATACTCTTTGGCAGAGAACTTATAAAATTTACTGATAAATGTGATTCCGGTTAGCAATACCAGACCGGATAAAATAAGGCGTTTTTTAAACTGAATAGCCCAATACAGGAAAAACAAGCCATTCAACACAAAAAAAGCCGGCATAAAGAGCGTTAAAACCGATAAAAGCGGAAAACTCTTGGGTGCCAAAAAGGGTAAAATATAGATGCTGAATGTTACTACAGTAAGCACTATATTCAAAAAAAACATCAATTTATTAAACCAAGACAGGTTTTGCATGCTTTCTTTATTACAAGGATTATTTTCCTGCTTTAAATAAAAATTCTTTTTCTTCTTTGGTCAGACAATCATAGCCGGACTGGCTGATTTTATCCAAAATTTCGTCAATTTGTTGTTGCGTTTTATCTTTCGTAACAATCTTCGAAATTGGTCTTTCTGTAGGTTTTTTATAATTCTTATGTACTGTCCTGAAAGGGGTCGTAGGTGATTTTCTGAACAAATTAGAAAAGAAATCTATTGTTCTGGAAACCACTTTACTCAGGTCGGTACCATTTTGAAGCAATTTAATAAAAATAAAACCAAAAACAGCACCTGCTAAGTGCGAAATATGTCCACCCATATTCCCAAGGCGGAATTGCATTAAATCTAAAATTAAAATGACCGCCGTAATGTGCCAAAGTTTCACATTACCAATCAGCAGCAAGCGAATATTCATTAAAGGTTGATAGGTCGTAGTAGCCACCAAAATGGCCATAATTGCTGCCGAAGCTCCAACCATAGATCCCACACTATTCAAGAAATAATAACTCAAAGCAAAAACAACTCCTGCAAAAACAGCCCCTAAAATATACAATCCCAAATATTGCTTTTGCGTAAAAAAAGTTAAAAACAAGTTGCTGGCAAAATTAAGCACCATCATATTGAACAGCAAATGGAAAAATCCATCGTGAAAAAAGGCATACGTCAGAAATGTCCACGGCTTAAATAAAAAAACCTGAGGGTCTGACGATAAAGCCAACCAACCCGGATAAGCGAATTGGCCGATCGAAAATTGGTAAAAGAACACTAAGGAAATCAAAAAACAAGCAATGTTCCAATAAATAACACGCATTGCAATGCCTCCTAATTTATACTGCAATTTTAAATCGTCCAGAATATTCATAAAAGCTTTTTTAAGTTTCTATTTTTTTTGATATTAAAATTAAAAATTAATTCCAACGATTGTTATTAAACTGTGTTTTTTTCCAATACAACATCATCAGAAAACCGGTAATTGCACCCCCAATATGAGCAAAATGCGCAATACTGGTACCTCCGCTGCTAAATAAAGAGTTTCCTTTAAATCCTAAAAACAAATCAATAGCTAAAATCCCGGGAACGAAATATTTTGCTTTTATAGGAATTGGAATAAACATCAATGCCAACTCTGCATTAGGGAACATAAAAGCAAAAGCAGTCAACAATCCGTAAATTGCACCGGAAGCCCCTATAACACTAGATTGCGTAACTCCGCTAGCCTGAGCCAAAGCATTAAACTGCTCCTGAGTACAATGCACCCTATTTAAAATAGTTGAAATTTCTCCGGGATTCATACGTCCGCTAGCATCAAATAAAGATCTTGGATCCGTATTTAAGATCAGATCTAACTCCGCTTTAGATAAATTTAAACTCGCAACCGAATCTAAGAGAGAATGCAATTGCACATAATTTACGGCAGTATGCAACAACGCCGCACCTAAACCACACGAAATATAAAAAAACAAAAATTTCTTTCCTCCCCAAAAATGTTCCAATGCCGATCCGAAAGAATACAAGGCAAACATATTAAACAAAATATGCATAAAATTAGGTAGAGGAGCATGCATAAACATATGCGTCACTAACTGCCAAGCTCTGAAATTAGTACTCTCCGGGTAAAAAAGGGACAGATAATCATAAGAAATCGGCACCAATTGAGATCCTAGAAAGAAGATAATATTAATTATCAATAACTGTTTTACTACGGGAGTCATGTTCATCATAAGGCAAACTTTTTATCTATATCTTCAACACGCATGGTAATGAAGGTAGGTTTTTGAAAAGGTGAAATATTAGGGTCTTTACAAGCAAACAAACCGTTTACTAGATTATCCTGCTCTTTCTCGGTTAAATAAGACCCGGTTTTAACCGCTAAACTTTTGGCCATCGACTTGGCGATGGTATCATTCTGACTGTAACTACTTGCCGGAATTCCGTCTTGTAAATCACTTAACAATTGTTCAATTACCAACGAAACTTCGCTTTCTGTAATGTTCACGGGAATCCCGGAAATCACAATATGATCTGTCGTTCCCTCATCAAAAACAAAACCGGTTGTTGCTAAAGAAGGTTTCAATTCTTCTATCAACTCCATTTCTGCCGATGAGTAAAACAAATCCAACGGAAACAACAATTGCTGACTGGACGCTTGATTTACGGTCATATTCAACAAAAATTGTTCGTATAAAATACGTTGATGTGCTCGTTGCTGATCTACAATCACCATTCCGGATTTTATCGGAGAAACGATATACTTTTTATGAATCTGATAGGTTTTCTGAATAGCTTGTTCCACCTCTTCATCATTAAACAAAGACGAGGTAACTTCCTCATTTTCGAATGTAAAAGGAGAACTCTCTATACTTTCTGTATCTAAGCCCACATACAAACTTTCCCAACTAGCGGTAGGTTCTACTCTTTTAGAATATCCGGAGTAGGATACTGATCCCGAACCTGATCCTGAGCCCGAATACGAGCCAGATCCTGAACCAGATCCCGATACTGAACTACCGGAAAAACCAGATCCTGAACTTGATTTAGAATAATGCTGATTTGTTTTGTCGTCTGTAAACGGATTAAAGGTGCCATCAACCTGAATAGTTGGAGTTTCACCCTCTAAATCTTTATAATGGTACGGAGTATCTAAATTGGCATCACGATCAAAATCAAGTACAGGAGCCACATTAAATTGCCCTAAACTGTGTTTGATTGAAGCTCTTAAAATAGCATACAACGCTTGTTCATCGTCAAACTTAATTTCTGTTTTGGTCGGATGAATGTTGATATCAATTGTATTTGGCGGAACTTCTAAGTACAAGAAATAACTGGGTTGCGAACCATCTTTCAAAAGTCCGTCATAAGCTGCCATGACAGCGTGATGCAAATAACCGCTTTTAATAAAACGATCGTTTACAAAAAAGAACTGCTCTCCCCTGTTTTTCTTGGCAAATTCGGGTTTACAAACAAACCCCTGAACGTTTATGATATCTGTATCTTCATTCACCGGAACCAATTTTTCGTTGGTTTTACCAGACATCATACCCACAATTCGTTGGCGGTATCCGGCGGCGGGTAAATTATACAACTCACTTCCGTTATGATAAAAAGTAAAATGAATATTGGGATGCGCCAGAGCTACCCTTTGAAACTCATCCATAACATGACGAAATTCAACCGTATCTGACTTTAAGAAATTACGTCGGGCAGGAATATTAAAAAATAAATTTTTAACAGCAAACGAGGTTCCTTTTGGCAGAACTGACATTTCCTGCGAAACAAACTTACTCCCTTCGATAACAATATGCGTCCCAAGCTCCTCCTGATCTTGCTTGGTTTTCATTTCCATGTGCGCAATCGCCGCAATCGAAGCTAATGCCTCTCCACGAAAACCTTTGGTATTTAGGGAAAACAAATCTTCTGCCTGACGGATTTTTGAAGTCGCATGACGCGCAAAACACAAACGTGCATCGGTCACACTCATTCCCACACCATTATCAATAACCTGAACCAGTGTTTTTCCGGCTTCTTTAATAATCAACTTAATGTCGGTTGCTTTAGCATCAACGGCATTTTCTAATAGCTCTTTTACAACAGAGGCGGGTCTTTGAACCACCTCTCCAGCAGCAATTTGATTAGCAACGTGATCAGGAAGTAATTGAATAATACTCGACATTAAGAAATTTGGGTTTAAGGTTTTGTCCTCGATTTCAGCCAACTGCAAAATCTCGGATTGCTAATGTTAATTCTATCTGGTTTTAAAAACCAAAGTGTACAAATTTAATGAATTTTGATGGTGATTCAGAGCATCAAAAGTCATAAAAAAAACAAAAAACCCGTACTATTTTTACACAGTACAGGTTTTAGTTTTTTAAAACGATTGTGTTTTATTCTTTTTCTATCTTTTTTGGTGTTTCTTCAATTTGAATGGCACCTGAAGACAACAAAGGCTGATTGAACGGATGTGACATAGAAGCCTGTTGACGAATATACGCCATTTTTATAGCTGCAATTGCCGCTTCAGTTCCTTTGTTTCCGTGAATCCCTCCGCTTCTGTCAATAGATTGTTGTATGTTATTATCTGTCAAAACACAGAAAATAACCGGAATATCGGTTTGAACATTCAGGTCTTTAATTCCTTGCGTTACCCCTTCACATACAAAATCAAAATGTTTTGTTTGTCCCTGGATTACACATCCAATCACGATAACAGCATCTACATTCTGTGTTTGCAGCATTTTCTTTGCGCCGTAAATCAGCTCAAAACTCCCCGGAACATTCCAACGGATAATTTGTTGTGCAGGAACTTCATTGTCAACTAATGCCTCAAATGCACCATTGTAAAGTCCTTCTGTAATACTTTCATTCCACTCAGAAACAACAATCCCAAATCGAAAATTTTTCGCATTTGGGATTGTGTTTTTATCGTATTCTGATAAATTTTTATTTTCGGTAGCCATCTTTTAAATTTAAGATTGTAGAATTTTGATTTTAGATTTTAGATTATGGATTCTAAAATACAAATCTACAATCTAAAATCTACAATCTAAAATCTTTATTGCGCTAATCCAATCAATACATCAACAGAAGCAGCTTCCGGAGTTGTATCGAAGTTTTCTTTAATGTCTGTAAAATACTTTAAAGCATCTTCTTTTTGACCTAAAGCCAAAGCAGTTTTACCAGCTTTTAACAAGAAACGAGGTGTTGTAAAATCGTTTTTGTTAGATTCAGCCGCTTTTACATAATAGCTTAAAGCTTCTTTTTGATTATTTTTCTGAGAGTAAGCGTCTCCGATTGCTCCTTTAGCCAAAGCACTTAAGATCAAATCTTCTGATTTAAATTCTCCTAAGTATTTAATAGCGTCATCAAATTTACCTGTATTCAAATAAGCCATACCTGCATAGTAGTTCGCTAAGTTTCCGGCATCAGTTCCAGAATACTCATCAGCAATTTTCACAAATCCGAATTTACCTTCAGAACCGTTCAATGCTAATTTGTATAAAGAATCACTTGCTACACCGTCAGTAGCTTTTTGAAAATTTTGTTGAGCAACAAACATTTCGTTTGCAGCCTCATCTTGCTTAGGAGCTTCAATAAATTTTTGGTAAGCCAAATATCCAATTGTTGCTACCGCAATACCAGCAACTAAACCAATAATGATTTTTTGATTTTTAGCAACCCAGTCCTCAGTTTTAGAAGCCGTCTCATCTAATTTTGAGAAAACACCAGCTGTAGTGCTGTCTTTTTCGTCAATGATTACTTGTTGTTCCTCATTTACTTCTTTAACTTCTTTCTCTTTTGGTGCTTTATATCCTCTTTTATTGTAAGTAGCCATTTAAAATTAATTTAGTGAACGGCAAAAATAAAATTTTTATTGAAACCGACGTAAAAAAAATCAATTTTATCACTATTTTAGAAAAAATAATTTCAACAATCCTAACTCCTTCCACTTCAGCAACAAAATAATTCATCCTGAAAAGCACTAAAAGTCTTTTATATCGATATTTTTCGATAATTTGCACCCTCAAATTTTATTGTTTCCAAACCTGACTTATCACGGCACTGACTATCGTTTTAAACACGAATTTCACAAATTAACACCAATTGAAATGGTCAAAAACCGCTTTTAGTTTAAAAAAACACTTCAGTATCTTTTGTAAGATAGAGATCTGAAAAATAATCTGAAAGAAAAAGTTTCGCCACAAAACAACAAATTTCATCCTATAGAGTTCCCTAAAAATGCATTTAAACAAAATTTCTTTATTCAATTATAAAAATTTCTCCGAAGTCAGTTTTGATTTCGACGACAAGATCAATTGTTTTGTTGGAAAAAACGGAATTGGAAAAACGAATGTACTCGATGCAATTTATCATTTGGCTTACGGAAAAAGTTACTTTAATCCGCTTGCGGTACAAAACATCAAACATGGTGAAGAGTTTTTCGTAATTGATGCGGAATTAGAAAAAAACGACCGAACAGAGCAAATTGTCTGTAGCTTAAAAAAAGGGCAGAAAAAAATCTTAAAAAGAAACGGTAAGGCTTACGATAAATTCTCTGACCATATCGGATTTATTCCTTTGGTTATTATTTCTCCTGCCGATCGCGATTTAATTGTGGAAGGAAGTGAAACACGTCGTAAATTTATGGACAGTGTAATCTCGCAATTAGACAGCACTTATCTGCATGAACTTATACAATATCAAAAAATAATTGTACAGCGAAATGCACTGTTAAAGTATTTTGCATTGAATCACGTTTTTGAAAAGGATACCTTATCTATATATAATGAGCAATTAAGTGTTTTTGGAAAATCTATTTTTGAAAAACGAAAAGATTTCCTCGAACAATTTATACCTATATTCAACAAACACCATCAGTCGATAACCGGCTCTGAAGAAACGGTACAGCTGGTTTATGAAAGTCATTTGTTTGAAAAAGACTTATTGACTCTTTTACAAGAAACTATTAACAAAGATCGTGCATTACAATATACAAGTGCCGGTACTCATAAAGACGATCTGTCTTTTGAAATTGATTCTCATCCGATAAAAAAATTCGGTTCGCAGGGGCAGCAAAAATCATTTTTGATTGCTTTAAAATTGGCGCAGTTTGAATTTCTTAAAAAGCAGAGCGGTGTAAAACCTCTTTTGCTCTTTGATGACATTTTTGACAAACTAGACGAAAGCCGCGTTGCCAAAATCATCGAAATGGTAAACAGTGAAACATTCGGCCAGCTTTTTATTTCTGACACCCATCCGGAGCGCACTGAAACGATTGTAAAATCGACACATCAGAGCTACAAGATCTTTAATTTATGATTTCATTCAGAGTACAAAATTGAAAAATCATTAATTTAGCGGTACTATTTTAAAAACCTACACTTATGAAATTCTTTTCAGTTTTACTCCTACTAACCGTATTAACAATTACTTCCTGCAATCAAAAACAAACAAGTTCTTTTGAAGAAATCAGTCCAAAAGCATTTGCAGAAAAAATAAAAACGACCGAAAATCCGCAGATTTTAGATGTCAGAACTCCCGATGAATTTGCTTCTGAACATATTGACAAGGCCGTAAATGTGAATTGGAATGACGAAGATTTCGCAACAAAAGCGGCAGCATACGACAAATCTAAACCAGTTTTTGTTTATTGCTTAAGTGGCGGAAGAAGCAAAAAGGCAGCTGCAAAACTAAACGAGTTAGGATTTACTAACGTTTACGAATTAGAGGGCGGAATTATGAGCTGGAACGCAGAAGGATTGTCCAGCCCCTCAACAGCTCAAATCGGAATGACAACTGATGATTTCAACAAATTACTAAATACAGATAAAAAAGTTTTAGTAGACTTTTATGCCGAATGGTGTGGCCCCTGCAAACAAATGGAGCCATATCTATTGAAAATGCAAAAAGAAATGGGCGATAAGATTACCATTATCCGCATTGATGTTGACAAAAACAAAACATTGACTACTGAGATGAAAATAGACCAGCTTCCCACTATCTTTCTATACGAGAACAAAGAAATCAAATGGAGAAACGTTGGTTTCATCAGCGAACAAGACTTAAAAAAACAACTGCAATAACCTCCCGAATATGCTAACGAAAGAATCATTGCAATTTTTAGACGATCTGAAAGCCAACAACAACAGAGATTGGTTTCAGGACAACAAAAAGAGATACGAAGTTTTCAAAAAAGACTACCATCAACTGGTGAGTGATTTTCTGGATGTCATGAAACCTCTTGACCCTTCTTTAGAGTTACTTGAAGTTAAAAACTGTACGTTCAGGATCAATCGAGACATCCGATTCTCTAAGGACAAATCTCCTTACAAAGCACATCTTGGGATATGGATATCCGGTGGAACCAAAGGCTTAAACCGGGCCGGATATTATGTACATATAGAAAAAGGCGCGAGTTTTATTGCCGGAGGATTTTATTCTCCCGAAGCAGATGATCTGAAAAAAGTCCGCAAAGAGATTGCTTTTTTTCATGAGGATTTAGAAGAAATTCTAAACAACAAAAACTTTAAAAAAGAATTCGAAAGTTTGGACGTCAACGAAAACAATTCGCTTAAAAATCCACCGCGCGGTTATGAAAAAGACCATCCTGCTATTGAATTTTTAAAATTAAAAAGTTTTACCGTTAGTCAGAAATACGATATAAAAGAAGTAACACAAAAAGACTTCGTTGCTAAAATGAGTCAAAAACTGATTGCTTTAAAACCTTTCAACGAATTCATCAATCGTGCATTAGACACCGACGAGTTTTAAATGTTTGCCACGAATTTGCACGAATTTGCACGAATTAATTGGATGTGGGTTTTGAGTTGTGAGATGTGAGATGTGAGATGCAAAATGGGATCAGTAAGTGTTCAAATAAAAATCTGATTCGTTTTTGTTTAATTGCAATTCGAATGCAAATAATAAAAGTCTAATTTGAATTGCCTCCAGTTTTTAACTGGAGGTTATATAAGAAAGATACAAAGGCTTTAGCCGAACCTTCAGAGTTTGGCTAAAGCCTTTGTATTATTAATCAATTCTTTATCTCCAGTTAAAACTGGGGGCAATTGATACAGACTAGTTAAAAATTCAAAAAAAAGTCTTATAATTTTCAAATAATTCATATTCCAATCTTATGTAAGAACCTGTTAAACCAAATTTCATCAAGCCTATTAAATATATACCAATAGTGTTTAACGAATTTTACAACTTAACAATCATTCCCATAAAAATTTATGAGAGAAATAATTACCGCCAAAAAAACTTTTACTATCAACCTGAACCCGATTGTTTAATAGCGTTATTGAATCAGAAAAAAATCCTTTAAATCAATGAAATCTGTGGCTACTTTTCTTTTATTTTGCACAGATTAAAAGAACAAAAATAATTCGTGAAATTCGCGGCAAAAAAAACTTTGAATGAAAAGGAAAATACTTTTTCTAGGTGAATCCTACCGCGCTGATGCCATCACGTGGATGAAAGGCCTGAAAGAATTTGGCGATTTTGAAATTTGTACCTGGGAGCTCAAAACTCCAAATAACACCAAACTGAATCGCTTTAAACGTATTACAGAATATTTATTCGCTCCCCTTTCCATTCGCAAAATTATCAAAAGAGAAAAACCCGATATGGTAATTGCCGAAAGAACGACAAGTTATGGTTTTTTGGCAGCATTATCGGGTGCTAAAACCATTGCCATTGCCCAACAAGGAAGAACTGATTTATGGCCTGAAGGTTCTATTTTATTACCTTTTAAGAAATTCATTCAAAAATACGCTTTCAAAAAAGCACATTTAATTCACGCCTGGGGACCGGTAATGACCATCTCCATGAAGGAAATTGGTGTTGAGATGAATAAAGTACTGGTTTTACCAAAAGGAATTGATTTGTCTCTTTTTACTCCCTCAACTTCAAATTCTACCCGAATTAAAGCCATAGTAACCCGTTCTTTACAACCGGAATACCGCCATGATTCGATTCTTAAAGCCTTCTCCATCTTAAATCAAAAAGGCTTTGACTTCTCACTGACTATTGTTGGTGATGGTACACGTTTGGCTTATTTAAAAGATTTAGCTGTAACCTTAGGAATCGAAAACAAAGTGATTTTTACCGGAAGGATTCCAAATACAGCACTTCCCAAATTATTACAACAGGCAAACACCTACATCAGCATGCCAATTACCGAAGGTGTTTCGGCTTCTTTATTTGAGGCTATGGCTTGCAATTGTTATCCTGTTGTTTCTGACATTCCCGGGAATCAGAGTTGGATCACGCATCGAAAAAACGGACAGTTAATAGAAATTGACCATATCGAAAAACTGGCCGAAGAACTCATTTGGTCTTTTGAAAATCCGGAATTGCGGAATCTGGCGATTCTTCAAAACAGAAAATTTGTTGAGGAAAATGCGAACTACACTATCAATATGAAAGTTATTGCGGATAAGTATCATGAGTTGTTGAACCAACTAAACAATTAAAAATGCAGAACATAATATCAATAATACCTGTAGCCTTTGCTTTGGTCTATATAATATTTTACATGTTATCCGGACGCAACTCAAATCCGACAACTTTTAGATACAATGAACTTTTTAAAAACAACACACTAAAAAAACATTTACTAATTGCTATTTGTTTTTCTATACTTGGAATATTTAGATTCAATGTTATACCATTAAATGTTATGCCATTAGAAGCTTATTATTTCACCCCTTTATTATTTATTCTCACAATCAAAATCTTAAATTATCCTTTTTCAGCTTTTTACAATCGAAATATCATTATTGCACTAAGAGGAGACAGGCCTCCAAAAGGAAAAAACGGAATAAAAATTCTAGACAGAGTTCTTGGATGTGTAATTGTCGTAATTTCCATAACCGCTCCTAGTATCATAACTCTTTTACTAAAATAGTGACAATGTTAATTCAAAATCAAACTACCTGGCTATTCTTCAAAACAGAAAATTTGTTGAGGAAAATGCGAACTACACTATAAATATGAAAGTTATTGCCGATAAGTATCATGAGTTATTGGATCTGACAGAGCTGCAATAAATTTAACCGCAAGGTGCGCAAAGGGTTACGCAAGGAACGCTAAGATTTTACTTTCAACTTTACGCACTTATCGTATCTCTTTGCGCACCTTGCGGTAAAACCTATCCAAAAAACATCTCAAATTAATTATAATCCTTACTTTTGACCTCAGAATTAATACCCTAAAAAGCCTTTTTTTATTTATGGAAATTCAATACAATTTTTCTTTAAAAAAACACAATACATTTGGCATTGAAGCTAAAGCAAAACAATTTGTCGCTGTACATTCTATAGCAGAATTGAAAACCGTTTTAAAAGAAAACAAAGATCAGACAAAATTTATTCTGGGTGGCGGAAGTAATATGCTTCTGACTCAGGACATTGATGCTTTGGTCATTCATATTGATTTAAAAGGCAAAGAAATCATTGACGAAAATGATGATTTTGTATGGGTAAAAAGTCAGGCGGGTGAGACTTGGCATGATTTTGTTCTTTGGACGATCGGGAATGATTTTGGAGGTTTAGAAAACATGTCGCTAATCCCCGGAAATGTTGGCACAACCCCTGTTCAAAATATCGGTGCCTACGGAACGGAAATCAAAGATACTTTTGTTTCCTGCGAAGCCATAAATATTGAATCTCAGGAAATGAAAACCTTCTCCAATGCCGATTGTAATTTTGGCTATAGAGAAAGTATTTTCAAAAATGAAATTAAAGACCAATACATTATTACGTCCGTAATTTATAAACTAACCAAACGCAATCACAAAATCAATACTTCCTACGGTGACATTCAGGCTGAATTGACTAAAAATAACATTACTACCCCAACTTTAAAAGACGTGAGTAATGCCGTAATTGCAATCCGTCAAAGCAAATTGCCGGATCCAAAAGAATTAGGCAACAGTGGAAGTTTCTTTAAAAATCCGATTTTATTAAAATCTGACTTCGAAAAGATTCATCAAAAATTCCCTGAAATGAAGTTCTACGAAGTTTCAGAAACAGAAGTAAAAGTTCCGGCAGGCTGGTTGATCGAACAAGCAGGTTTTAAAGGAAAACGTTTTGGCGACGCCGGAGTTCATAAAAATCAGGCTTTGGTTTTGGTGAATTACGGAAATGCAACGGGACAGGAAATTTTAACTGTTTCCAAAGATGTTCAGAATACCGTTTTCGAAAAATTCGGCATTCAAATTGAAGCTGAAGTAAATGTAATTTAAAAAATAGTCTACGAATTTAATTTCTACATGAAAAAACTTAACATACGAATTGTTTTAATTCAATTAATAGGAATGATATTCTTCGTTAATGGCATTATGCAACTCCGATTTTATACTGTGGCCGATGAGATTTTTTTCGCAAAAAACCACTTTCATTATCAGAAACTGGAAGATTGGATTCGATTTTTCCCGACAAAAGAAGATAGTTTTAATTTTTGGCCCAATGTATATATATGGATCTTTTACGGTCTGATATGCGGAATTTTAATTATTTCTTATCTCAACTGGAAAAACAAACTTTCTGCCCTAAACACTATTATAGTGGCAATGGTTATGTACGTTCTTTTAAGATTGAAATTTTTCAGAAGAGAAGTAATATCTCATTTCTTTAATCCTTTCAGAACTGTATTTTCAGATGATTTTGCCATACAATGTTTAATCGAAGGAACTACTTTTACGTTAATTGGCACCCTTATTTTATATGCAAGTATTAATCCGAATCTGTTTAAATCTAAGGAAGCTACAGTTCAAGATTAGAAATATTGTTATTTTATTTCCCGTAAAACCTTAAATTCAAAGTAATAAAAATTAACAATACTAACATCTGAATAAATAAGAAAACACCTATATTTGTTTGATTGATTATAAAAAAATAACTGAATATTTACTGCTTTTAGAAAAAAAAGACAAAGAATTATGACTGTACAGCACTAGTTTAAGAACTATAGCCAAAGACAAAAAAACGACATATTTTTTTAATCGTTTTGAATCAATCATTCTAAGTTACACTAAATACATAAACTAACCTGAAACAATTTACTTCGGTATTTTTTTCAAACTCAACAATACCAATTAAGATGTACACACCGCAGCTATTTAAAAACGAAGACCCGGAATCAATCAAAGCTTTTTTGAAAGAGAATAGTTTTGGCATTCTAATCAATCAGACAAACGGAAAATTATGTGCTACGCATATTCCGATAGAGCTCGAAATTAATGCTGACGGAAAAGAAGTTTTAATGGGACATATCTCAAAATTAAATCCACAGGCGGAAGGTTTTGCAGAAAACGATCAGGTTTTGGCTGTGTTTTCCGGGCCACACAGTTACATTTCACCGTCCTGGTACGATCACGAAAATGTACCAACATGGAATTATATAGCCGTACATGTTTATGGCCGTATTAAAATTACAGACGAAGCTGCAACTCTCGACGGACTTAAAAAATTAGTCGATAAATACGAAGCTAACTCAGAAAATCCCGTTCGTATCGAAAATCTATCTCCCAAAACGATGCGTGAAGCCAGAGGCATATTTGGTTTTGAAATTGAAATTGATGAAATTCAGGCTACGAAAAAACTATCTCAAAACAGGGATGATCACAATTACAAAAACATAATTTCGGAATTAGAAAAAACCGAAAACCCTCAGGCTATTGCTGTTGCAAATGAAATGTCAAAATGCCGAAAGTAAATTGGTTTTAACCATTGAAAATTAGGAATTCATAAGTACATTTGCACTCGCAAGATTCAAAAATCAAAAGACATTAAAATCAGATGCTTACATTCATTTTTTACTTTTTTATTGCTATTGTTGTCATCCAACTTTCTTATTATCTGGGTATTTTTGGAAAATTTGCTTTTGGCAAACCGCAAAGCATCACTCCAAAAAATATTCCGGTTTCTGTAATTGTTTGTGCAAAGAATGAAGAAGAAAACGTAAAAAAATACATTCCATTATTAGCAGAGCAAAATTATCCGGATTTTGAAATTGTTTTAATAGACGATGCTTCAAGTGACGAAACACTGGAAGTTTTTGAAGAGTTTGAGAAACAATATCCCAACATTCGTTTGGTAAAAGTAGAAAACAATGAAGCTTTTTGGGGCAATAAAAAATATGCGCTGACATTAGGAATCAAAGCTTCGAAAAAAGAGTATTTACTATTTACTGACGCTGATTGTTATCCAACATCCAAAGAATGGATCACGGCTATGACTTCGCAATTTACCATGAACAGAACTATTGTTTTAGGATATGGAGGTTATGAAAAAATCGAGCGTTCCTTATTGAATAAAGTAATTCGATTTGAAACCGTACTTACGGCTATACAATATTTTTCATGGGCAAAAGTTGGAGCGCCCTACATGGGAGTCGGACGTAATCTTGCTTACAAAAAAGAAGAGTTTTTTAATGTGAATGGTTTTATCGAACACATTCAGATTCGCTCCGGCGATGATGATTTGTTTGTAAATCAGGCCGCAAACAAAAACAACACAACAATAGCTTTTACACCGGACAGTTTCACCTATTCAAAACCAAAAGAAACTTACAGGGAATGGTTTTCTCAAAAAAGAAGACATGTTGCTACAGCAAATTACTACAAAGTTTTTGATAAAATTCAGTTAGGTCTTTTTTATACCTCACAATTATTTTTCTTTATATCAGTTATACTGTTACTTGCTTTTCAATTTCAATGGATTGCAGTATTGGCTTTGCTGGCGACACGTTACACCATTGCCTGGATTGTAATTGGTTTTTCAGCATCAAAACTGAAAGAAAAAGACCTTAGAGCCTGGTTTCCTATTGTAGAAATCATGCTTATATTCACGCAAATTAATATCTTTATAACTAATATTTTTTCAAAACCTGTACATTGGAAATAAATTCTAAAATAGAAAAAGCAAAAAAAGGCGATCAGATCGCCTTTACTTTTTTGTTAGATTTTTATTGGAATGAAGTGTACGGATTTATGCTAAAACGTACAGAAAACGAAACCACCGCCGAAGATATTACCATAGAGACCTTCTCAAAAGCTTTTGACAAGATTGCTTCTTACAACCCGGAATTTCAATTCAACACCTGGTTAATTGCAATTGCAAAAAATGTTTATATCGATCTGTTACGTAAAAAGAAAACCAATCTTTTTATAGAAATTACTGATGCCGAGGACCAACAGGCCTACAATATCGCCGACACCACTCCGTCTGCCGAAGATGCTTTAATTAAAGAGCAAAACCTGTCCCGCTTACTACAATGCATCAAAGAACTAAAACCCCACTATCAGGAGGTGATTCAGCTCCGTTATTTTCAGGAAATGAGTTATCAGGAAATTGCACTCAAAATTAATGAGCCTTTAAGCAATGTAAAAGTAAAACTACTTCGTGCTAAAAAATTATTAGCAGAAATCATTGAACGCAACAGATAATTCACTATCTTTCGGTAAAGAATGAAATATCCATGTATTTTCTCTTAAAAAATTAAATCTATTAATTAACCCCTAAAATTTCTTTGTTTTTTTAAATGTCAGCCAAATTAAATTTTTGTTGCTTATGATGTAAATTTTACTTAACCTTAAAATCCAATTAAACATGTCAAAACTAAGCATCTATGAAACCAAGTGGAACGATCTTGTTTTCGAAAACAAAAACAAAGAATACGGAGCGTATCAATTACGTCAGGAAAGTGCCAAAAATTCAGTAACCGCGTTGTTCGGAGGTCTATTGCTCATAGCTTCGTTAGGAACTGCTTCTATGTTAGTCAGTAAATTTAAAACGGGAACCATAGACGCGGCACCAACCATTGACATCCCTCTCGAGGACCCAATCATTGTTACTAAAGTAGATCTGACTCATGAGGTAACTCCTCCTCCACCACCCCCGGCACAACAAACTGCTGCAACACAAGTAACAGAGGCGGTTCAGTTAACAAATCCGGTTGTAGTCGCAACCAGTCAGGCTGTTGACGAAATTGCTCCTAACACAATAAATGCTCCTGTAGTAGATCATGCTACCGGAAATGGAAATGCAACCAATGTCTTACCATCAAATGGTAATGGCAACGGAACGATCGTTGCCGAAGTTCCTGCTCCGGAGGGACCTGTACTTGCTGCTGTCTTAGACAAAATGCCGGAATTCCCTGGAGGAATGGCCAAGTTCTATACTTTCGTTGGTAATAATTTCCAAAGACCGGAATTAGATGCTGAAAAAACGTTAAGAGTGTATGTGTCTTTTGTAGTTGAAAAAGACGGTTCTTTAACCGATATCATGGTAAAAAATGATCCGGGATACGGAATGGGCAAAGAGGCTGTTCGCGTTCTAAAATCATTAAAAACAAAATGGACTCCGGGAATACTAAACGGAAAAGCAGTCCGCACCGCATATAACCTTCCGATAACAATAAAAACGGAAGTTGAATAACAAAAAGAGAAACAGCTGTCTAGATTTAGCAGCTGTTTTTTTTTTATCCATCAGAAACGGCCCCATTTTCAGTCTCACTATATCATTTCAGTCTTCCCGAAAGCTTAAAAAAAATTCTACCGCTCCTATGTTTACCGAATATTTCTCATGCAGATTTAGCAGATTTAATCAAATTATTTTATTACGACTGCAAAATAAAAAGATCAGCATAATCTGCTAAATCTGCGTGAGAAAATTTGCAGCTTTGTAACTTTTCGCCCCTCTTTGTACAAAAACTTTGCGACTTTGCGAGCAAAAACAACACCCCTTGCGCAAAGACACAAAAACGCAAAGCCTCAGTCATGACAAAAAAAAACTTATCCCTTTTTACAAAATTAAAAACCAATTCATAAAATCAACTACATTTACAGCTGATAAAAAGAATTGTATAAAAACCAAAAACAATAAAAATGGGAATATTTTCAGCTCTACTTGGTAACGCGGGCACCGTTAGTCAGGAGGATTTAGTTAAGAATTTCGGTCAGCTTCTAACAGACCGTGAAGAAATCGAAATGGGTTTTAAACTTATCAGAGACACTTTCATCTTCACAAACAAAAGATTAATTCTTGTAGACAAACAAGGAATAACAGGAAGCAAAACTGAATACAAATCAATTGCTTACAAGAGCATTTCAAGATTTAGTATCGAAACAGCAGGCACTTTTGACCTTGACGCTGAATTAAAAATCTGGGTTTCCAGCGAATTGCAACCAAGCATCGTAAAACAATTTAACAAATCGGTAAATGTGTACGAAGTTCAAAAAGTGTTGGCACATCACGTTTTAGGTTAATATAAAAAAAACAAAACCCGACAGGTTTTTTGAAAGCTGTCGGGTTTATTTATACAATCCAATCGGAGATTATTTTTTCTTTTTGGTTGTTTTTTTTGTAGTTGTTGCTTTTTTAGTCGTTGCAGTGTTTACAATTTTTTGCTGCACATAAGGTTTATACAAACCATCTTTTTCTGCTCTGGCTTTAGCATCATCGGCTCTCTTTTTAGAATCCGGGTGCGAACTCATCATCTTATCGATAAAAGAAGATTCAGATCCTTCGCTCATTTTTGCCAGAATACGGAATGCAGATTCTTCAGCATTCACATTGTATCCGTTTTTCTTCATGAAGTTATACGAAAACAAATCGGCTTCGGTCTCCTGTTTTCTGCTGTGCTTGCTATCAATCAAGGCACTTCCGATTTTCCCAAGCTGACTATCTGTAACAGACGTTATCGTTGCCGATTGTGATGAAGCTCCGTCAATTAAAGCCTCTTTTTGATAAGCCGCTCTCATTGCATCTCTCGAATCATTGTTGGCAACGTGCCCGATTTCATGTCCAATTACAGCAAGCAATTCATTATCATCCATGATGTCCATTAAACCTGAATACACACGAACACTTCCGTCTGCCGTTGCAAAAGCATTTACTTCTTTAACTTTATATACTTTATAATTTAAAGTATACCCTTCACCGGAAGTATGTTTTCCGAAAACACGATTTAATCTCAAGGTGTAACCATCCGTTGGACCGGCAATAACATTTTCGGCATCTAATTTAACTACCGCTTCTTTAGACAACTTAGCAGCATCTGCATTACTCAAAGTAAAACTTGCGATTCCTTTTTGAACAGCTCCAATGGCTTTATCTCCAAAACTAATTTGCGCATTCATTCTAGTAAAACCAAAAGTGGCAAACAAAACTCCCAATACAATAAATTTCTTTTTCATGTTTTTTATACTATTACAATTTAACATCAAATGTACTACTAACGAAATATTATTTTATTTGTTTTCGGTTAATTTTTTAACAAATAAAGATATTAATTTTATATCGGTAAAAATCAACCAGATATCATAATTCTTCATCATTACTCCATAAACAAATCAAAAATCAAATAAATAATTCAAAACTACTGTAGTAAACCAAAATTTTAACAATAATTAGATCGTATACACAAAAGCCATACCATCAGTTAATACAAACCAACAGCAAAATAACCGCTAAACGAATCTCCAAATAAACTACATTCCGTATCTTTGTGCTTTGAATTTTGATTTATGGAAACAGTCATTGAAAATGTACCAACCGGAAAACCGAAATGGTTAAAAGTAAAACTTCCAATTGGACAAAAATATACAGAGCTTCGTGGTTTGGTAGACAAATACAGTTTAAATACGATTTGTACCTCAGGAAGCTGCCCAAATATGGGAGAATGTTGGGGTGAAGGAACAGCAACTTTTATGATACTCGGAAATGTTTGTACGCGTTCTTGTGGATTTTGTGGTGTAAAAACGGGAAGACCGGAAACTGTAGATTGGGATGAGCCTGAAAAAGTAGCCCGATCTATAAAAATCATGAACATCAAACATGCCGTAATTACAAGTGTAGACCGTGATGATTTAAAAGATGGTGGTTCTATCATCTGGATTGAAACCGTAAAAGCAATTCGCAGAATGAACCCAAACACTACTCTTGAAACCTTAATTCCGGATTTTCAAGGAATTGAAAGAAACATTGACCGAATTGTAGAAGCAAATCCTGAAGTCGTTTCACACAATGTGGAAACCGTGCGTCGCTTAACCCGTGAAGTACGTATTCAGGCTAAATACGACCGTAGTCTTGAAGTATTGCGCTACCTGAAAGAAAAAGGAATCAACAGAACCAAATCCGGAATCATGCTGGGCCTTGGCGAAACGGAAGAAGAAGTATTTCAAACTATGACAGATTTACGAAATGCAAATGTAGATGTAGTGACTATTGGTCAATACCTGCAACCAAGCAAAAAACATTTGCCCGTAAAAGAATTCATAACACCTGATCAATTTGCCAGATATGAAAAGTTTGGTCTTGAATTAGGTTTCCGTCATGTGGAGAGTGGTCCTTTAGTTCGTTCTTCATACAAAGCACAAAAACATATTTTATAAATTTTGACCTTCTATTCGATTACTTATTCTAATCCGATAAAAGGACTAACTGAATACTAAAGCGCTTGAAAACAAGAATTGCGATTAATGGTTTTGGAAGAATTGGAAGAAATTTATTTCGTTTACTTTTAAACCATTCAGAAATTGAAGTCGTTGCTATAAATGACATTGCTGATAACAAAACAATGTCACATCTGATAAAATACGATAGTATCCACGGTGTCTTGCCTTTTAAAGTAAGTCACGATGAAAACGGGATTATTGTTGACGGAAAGCACTTTTTATTTTTTCACGAAAAAAATATTTCAAATTTAGACTGGAAGAGTAATGCTATTGATTTTGTAATAGAATCAACAGGAAAACACAAGTTACATGAAGATTTAAATAAACATATTGAAGCTGGAGCCAAAAAGGTAATTCTTTCTGCCCCTTCTGAAGTTGACACAATAAAGACCGTTGTACTTGGAGTAAATGAACATATTCTGGATGGAAATGAAACTATAGTTTCGAATGCAAGTTGTACAACAAACAATGCTGCTCCGATGATCAAAATCATTGAAGAACTATGTGGAATTGAGCAGGCATATATTACAACAATACATTCTTACACTACAGACCAAAGTCTTCACGACCAGCCACATAAGGATTTGCGCCGTGCGAGAGGTGCCAGTCAGTCAATTGTTCCAACAACTACAGGTGCAGCTAAAGCTTTAACAAAAATTTTCCCTAAATTGCATGAAAAAATAGGAGGTTGTGGAATTCGAGTACCCGTTCCGGATGGTTCATTAACAGATATTACATTTAATGTACAACGTGCTGTGACGATCGAAGAAATCAACGCCGCTTTTGAAAAAGCCTCAAATACAAATTTAAAAGGAATATTAGATTACACAGAAGATCCAATTGTATCTGTTGACGTAATTGGTAACACAAATTCTTGTCTGTTTGATGCACAACTGACCTCCGTTATTGATAAAATGGTAAAAGTTGTGGGTTGGTATGATAATGAAATTGGCTATTCATCAAGATTAATTGATTTGATTTTGCTGATGAAGAAAACATAAGATTCATTGTAAGAAGCATTGCGATACATGAAACATTATCTTTTAATTCTTATTAGTTTTTTTAGTCTGTTTTTGTATTCTCAAGTAGATCAGAATACAGATAGCATTTTCTATTATAACAAGTTAGAAAGCCACAATTTTCATAACAGAAAAAACAATCAGGCTGCTTTTTTTACACAAAAATCAATAGATTTTTGTATTACCAATAGCTTTCAGGATAATTTAGCCAATCAGACTTATAAACTTGGTAAAATTTACTACAACCAAAGAAACTATAACAATGCTTTAAAAACCTTTTACAAAAGCATTGCTTTGTTTGATAAAGAAGAACCGACCTGCACCAAAGCTCTGGCGCTGCATTATATCGGTATAACCAATGTGGCAATGGGTAACTATGCGGTCGCTGAAGTTTATTATAAAAAAGCCGATTCTCTTTTAAAGAAATTACACGTTATTGACAATGCTGAAATTTTACACTACGAGAAAGCAATGGCATTTAAGGCCAGCAACAACTTTCCTTTGGCAGCAGAAACTTTTCAGAAAATAGTCAAAAAACCGGATACCAAGCCCAACTTAAAAACAAAAATCGATGCTTATTATCAACTGGGATTAATTGAAACCCAACTGAAAAAAAATGATTCTGCCATTATTCATTTCGACAAAGCTTTAGAAATAAATAACAAAACCGACGATCTGGCTCAAAAATCAAAAATAATTCTGGCCATTAGTCAGTATTACAAAAAAAACAAACATTTTGACCTTGCCTACTCCTATCTTGACGAATACTATCAGATCGAGAACTCTATTCTAAAAATAAAAAATGCTAAACTAGATTCAAATCAGTTTGAGAAACTCAAACAAAACGAGTCCATTAGCTCTAATCTAAAACGAGAAAACGAAGAGAAAATTCAATTAAAAACCTATCGCTACTCCAAACTCGTAAGTATTTTAGCAATTGCCCTGATTTCGATTTTATCTCTTTTGAGTCTGGCTTTGTATAAAAATAACATTATTCGAAATCAGAATAATTTACTTTTAAGAGAGAAAAACAAAGAACTCATTCTGGCCAAAAACAAAGCTGAAAAAGCATCAAAAGCCAGATCAGAATTTTTGTCAACGGTAAGCCATGAACTCCGGACTCCTTTGAATGCAATTAATGGTATTACACATTTATTACTCGAAGACAGTCCTAAAAAAACGCAGCTAAAATACCTGGAGTCCTTAAAATTCTCCGGAAATTACCTCACTACTTTTATCAACGAAATTCTCGAAATCAATAAAATCGATTCCACAAAAGTAGAGGTTGAATATATTTCTTTTCATCTAAAAGAGTTGTTATTCAACATTCAAGGCTCTTTAAAAGAACTTGCAACCGCAAACAAAAACTACTTCAACCTCGAAATGGACGAAGCAATTCCGGATAATTTAATTGGTGATCCTACCAAATTATCTCAGATTATACTCAACCTAATAAACAATGCGCTAAAATTCACGCAAAACGGACAGGTAAATGTAATTGCCAAATTATATGCTATTGAGGATGACAATGCAACTGTTTATTTTGAAATTGTGGACACCGGAATTGGAATCCCCGAAGACAAACTGCAAACTGTTTTTGAAAGTTTCTCTCAGGCATCTGTAGAAGTAAACCGAAAATATGGCGGAACCGGTCTGGGACTAACCATTGTTAAAAAATTAATTGAACTATTGGGCGGTGAGATCAAATTAAAAAGCGAGGTTGGCAAAGGCTCTACTTTTACATTCAAATTAAAATTTAAAATCAACAGAGAACCTCTCGAAGCCAAAGAAGAGGCAAAACCATACAACGACAAACAATTGAAACACAAATCGATTTTATTGATTGAAGACAACAAAATCAATCAGATGATAACCCGAAAAATGCTGGAGAATAAAGCAATCATTTGCGAAATAGTCGACAATGGCGAAGATGCTGTTGAACTTTTAAAAGTAAAACGATTCGATATGATTTTGATGGACGTTCACTTACCGGGAATCAACGGAACCACTGCCACAAAACAAATTAGAGAATTTGACAAAATAACCCCGATTATCGCCTTAACTGCTATTTCGCTTGACGAAAACAGAGACATGTTATTGTCCTACGGCATGAATGATGTTATTACAAAACCCTTTGTACCGGATGAGTTTTACAGTATAATTGCCCGATTTTTTGATTGATTTTTCCCTAAAGGCTAAGGTTCTGAGATTATTAGTTGTTCCGTTAAACCATCTTTTTTACATACTCTAAAATCGAGGCATCAAAATTTTGATGATTATTGATAAATGTACTTTTTATTGGTAAATAGTACAACTGCGAAACTAATTTGGAATCTTTCAGACGAACATAATCCTTTTCTGTGGTAATGATTTTTTTCCCTTGCGCTTTGTTTTGGATCATTTCTAAATCAGCATCAGAAAAATGATGGTGATCGGGAAAAGTCAGACATTCTTCTTTCCCATTTTTCAAATAATTAAAAAATGACGTCGGTTTTGCGATTCCAGCTAAAAGTAATTTTGATTCGTCTTTAATATCTTTTACAGCAATTTTCGCCTCGTTACTATAAATACAATCATCATATGCTATAAAAGTAAAATACAATTGCTGAAAGGCGGCTAGTTTTAATTTCGCCTGAATTTCGTTTTGTTTTTCAACAGATAAATCTTTCGGGCATTTTGTTACAATTACAATATTCGCACGATTTGCACCACTTCTGCTTTCTCTGAGATTTCCGGTTGGCAGCATAAAATCATCGGCATACAAATCATCAAAAGCCGTTAGCAAAATATAAAACCCGGCTTTTACTTTACGGTGTTGATAAGCATCGTCCAACAAAATAACCTCCGGTTTTGTTGTCTGCGAAAGCAATTGAGTAATTCCGTTGGTTCTGTTTGCATCAACCGCTACCTGAACATCGGGAAACTTCTGAAAAAACTGAAAAGGTTCATCTCCTAAAACGGCGGCATTTGAAGTAGCATCTGCCAAAACAAAACCTTCCGATTGCCTTTTGTATCCACGACTTAGAGTAGCTACTTTATAAGTACCTGACAGCAATCGAATAAGATATTCGATCTGGGGTGTCTTCCCGGTTCCACCAACACTCAAATTCCCAACAGCTATAACGGGCAGATCAAACGAAGTGGATTTCAGAATCCCTTTATCAAAAAGAAAATTACGAATTGCAGTAATCCATCCGTATAAAATCGCAAACGGAAAAAGTAGTTTTCGAAGTACATTCATTTTACGAAAGTATAATTTTTTTCGTTAATTTGTGGCATAGTGTGAGATGTAAAATGTGATCTGTAAAATGTGAGTTGCAGACTGAAACTTGAAACTTGAAACTTGAAACTTGAAACTTGAAACTTGGAACTTGGAACTTGAAACTTGGAACTTGAAACTTGAGACTCAACCCCAAAACTTTAAACAAAAAAAATGAAACTAAAAGAAATAATTGCGATCCTTGAAGAAATGGCTCCCTTAGCCTATGCTGAAGATTTTGATAATGTTGGACTCCTGGTGGGTGATTCTGAGGCTGAAAGTACAGGAGTATTGGTTTGCCATGATGCTTTAGAAGCAGTTATTGACGAAGCTCTTGCAAAAAAATGCAATTTGGTAGTTTGTTTTCACCCTATACTATTCTCAGGAATCAAAAAAATTACAGGTAAAAATTATGTGGAGCGTGCTATTTTAAAAGCAATTAAAAATGACATCGCCATTTATGCTGTTCATACTGCACTTGACAATCATTCGCAAGGTGTTAATAAAATTTTCTGTGACGCTTTAGGATTACAGCATACCAAAGTTTTGATTCCGAAGCAAAATTTCATTCAGAAATTAGTAACCTACACCATTCCTTCTAATGCCGATAAAGTACGAACAGCCCTATTTGAAGCCGGTGCCGGAAGAATTGGCAATTATGACAACTGTAGTTTTAACTCCAACGGAACAGGAACATATAAAGGAAACGAGGACAGTAATCCCGTAATTGGAGTACGTCACGAACACACTGAAACAGAAGAAGTAAAAATCGAGGTTACCTTTGAAAAATATTTACAATCTAAAATTATTAAAACCCTTTTTGCAAATCATATCTATGAAGAGGTGGCTTATGAAATTTATGATTTACAAAATTCACATCAGAATATTGGATTGGGGATGATTGGTGAACTGGAGACAGAAATGAACGAAGATGATTTTTTACATTTCGTAAAAGACAAAATGGTTGCTGATGGTATTCGTCATTCTGCTTTTTTAGGAAAAAAAATAAAGAAAGTAGCCGTTTTAGGAGGCTCGGGTAGTTTTGCCATAAAAAATGCTATTTCGGCCGGAGCAGATGCTTTTTTGACTGCCGATTTAAAATATCATCAATTTTACGAAGCCGAAAATCGATTAGTTTTGGCTGATATCGGTCATTTTGAGAGCGAGCGCTATACAAAAAACTATATTGTTGATTATCTTCGAAAAAAAATTCTTAATTTTGCCATCATTTTATCGGAAGAAAATACAAATCCAGTTAAGTACTTATAGAATATGGCGAATACGAAAGAATTAAGTGTTGAGGACAAGTTAAGAGCAATATACGATTTACAGCTTATTGACTCTAGAATTGACGAAATCAGAAACGTAAGAGGAGAACTTCCTTTAGAAGTGGAAGATTTAGAAGATGAAGTTGCAGGTTTGAGCACTCGTTCAGAGAAACTGAAAGGAGAACTTGAAGTGGTTGAGGAGCAAATCAAAGGAAAAAAAATTGCCATTGATGAGCACAAAGAGGTTATCAAAAAATACACAAAACAACAAGAATCAGTTCGTAATAACAGAGAGTTTAATTCTTTGACTAAAGAGGTTGAATTTCAGGAATTAGAAATTCAATTGGCTGAAAAGCAAATCAAAGAAATGAAAGCTTCTATCGAACATAAAAAAGAAGTTATTTCTAATTTAAAAGAAAAACTTGACGCAAAAAGTTCTCATTTAAAACATAAAAAATCAGAACTGGATGCTATTATGGCAGAAACTCAAAAAGAAGAAATCTACTTAACAGAGAAATCTGCTGAGTATGCTTCTCAAATTGAAGAAAGATTATTAGCAGCTTACACCAGAATCAGAACTAGTGTTCGTAATGGTTTAGCCGTTGTATCTATCGAAAGAGGAGCATCTGCAGGATCATTCTTTACGATTCCGCCACAAACTCAGGTAGAAATTGCTTCCAGAAAGAAAATTATCACTGATGAGCATTCAGGAAGAATTTTGGTTGACAGCGCATTAGCTGAAGAAGAAAAAGAAAAAATGGAACAATTGTTCTCTAAATTCTAAATACTAGTCCCGATCTGATCGGGACTTTTTTTTGCCACTAATTACACTAATTTTATTTGTGAGTTAATTTGGATTCCTTTCTTTTTTAACTGGCAAAAATTAGATTTCTATTCCTTCGAATATTTTTTTAATGGTTTATTTACAATCCGATTATATCCTAAAAACAAAAAATCCTGCTAAATTTGTGCAATTACTTCACCCGTTCACTATCGCTCGGGTCGTGACGGATTAATTTTAGATCCGGTTTCGCGCGATTATTTTTCTATCATTAAAATATTTATTTTGGGCATTAAAAAAGGAATTCGTTTTATTACATTAAAATCAGTTGGACAATATATTAACTTCCTTAGTTATGTCCGCCCGCAAAAGGCCGTAGCACTTTCTTATGCACTCTTTAGTCAACCCAGAGTTGGAAGATTACAAAAAGACAGCCTACCCAAAATATTAAGAAAAACAGAAACAGAAACGTTTCATCATAACGAGCATCATTTCCAAACCTATATCTGGAAAGGAAATGAAACTAAAATTCTTCTCGTTCACGGCTGGGAAAGCAATGCTTCACGCTGGAAAAAAACCTTACCTCATCTGCAGAAATCCGGAAGTACAATTATTGCTATCGATGCTCCTGCTCATGGGCAAAGCAGCGGTAAAGAATTTAACATTCCGCTTTATGCCGAATTCATTAACAAAGCGGTAGAAAAATATCAGCCTACTATTATTATTGGCCACTCTATTGGTGGAGCCTCCTGCATTTATCATCAGTATTTGTTTCCGAATACCAGCATCAATAAAATGGTGATTCTGGGAGCACCATCAGATTTAAAGATTTTGATCGACAATTATATTTCAATGTTAAGTTTAAACACTAAAATGTTTTCACTTTTAGAAAGTCGATTTATAGAGCGATTCAATTTTAAAATAGATGATTTTTCAGGACAGAAATTTGCTTCTGTATTTAACATCCCCGGCTTAGTTGCCCACGACACAACAGATAGTGTAATCGCCTTTGAAGAAGGGAAGAAAATCGCCAACAGCTGGAAAAACAGTCAGTTTATAGAAACCAAAGGCCTTGGACATGCCATGCACGATGATGAGTTGTATCAGAAAGTGATTGCGTTTTTGTTTTCTGAGCAGAGTTCATAGGTTCATTGGCACAAAGAGACAAAGGGACAAAGGTATTTCACCGAAACAAAAATCATCTTCTCACATTTTACAACTCACAACTCACAACTCATAACTCATAACTCAAACCACAATCTTAAAATATCTCAAAAGCTCCTTTTCCCCTTTTCCGGTAATTTGTATGGCTCTGGAATCCTTTGTTCTTCTTAACCAGTCATCGGCAAGCATTTTATCTAATAACAATGCCCCAAGCGAACCGGCGATATGATTTTTTCTTTCACTCCAGTCCAGACATGGTTTCAGAAATATTCGCCGCTGTTTTTTTACCTCATCAATATCAATTCCGAAATCAGAAAACCACTTTACTCCTTTCGAACTTACTTCCAATTTAGCATCAGAATTCAAGATAATATTTTGTTCCAATAAACTTTCGGCAACTGCAACCCCAATTTTACCTGCTAAATGGTCGTAACAAGTCCGACAATGTTTAATCGGTGAATGTTTTTCAGAGTTTTTCTTTTGCACCGTTACCGGCGGAACCAAGCTAGCCATAGCTTCAATCGCATAAGCAACTTCCTTATTTGAAAATCTATAATACTTATGACGTCCTTGTTTTTCGACATAAAGTAGTCCTGCATCCAAAAGTTTGGCCAAATGCATACTTATGTTCTGAGGCGATGTATTAGCCGTAATAGACAATTCCGTTGCCGTAAATGCTTTGCCATCAAGCAAACTCCACATGATGGCTGCTCTGGTTGGATCTCCAATTAATGAAGCTATTTTTATGAATTGCTCTTCCATTTCATGTAATCATAGTTAAATATACACTGAAGTATTGCTTTGTAAAGTTAAATAACTTTGCTAAAAACAAATACAACATGGTCTCCTTATTTCTACAATCCGAAATCGAAAATCCGTATCCTTTTTATCAGAAAATGATAGAAGATCATCCCGTTTACTGGGATGAAACCAATAAAATCTGGGCCGTTTATTCTTATGCTGCCTGTCTTGAACTATTAAATAATACAGACGCTCATATTCCGGGTTTTCCTCCAAATGATAAACTTAATAAACATGCCCGCTTAATCCTTAAGAATCTGGCGCGATTAACAAACGGGGTTGAGCACGAAATAGCAAAAGAAACTGCCGTTATTCTTTTTTCGTACCTGAAAACTATAGGAATAAATACGATTTTAGAAGAATTACTTTCAGGAAGATCAATTCAAAACGAAATAAACTGGGTTGATTTGGTCTGCAAAAAACTACCTGTCTTAACTATTTTAAAAGGTTTTGATTTAAATAAAAAAGATTCCGATTTGATCTGTAAAAAAATAGCGCAGCTTGTAAAAATAATGCAACCAACCAAAACAGATGAAACGGTTGAAGAAATCAATACAGTTGCAGAAGAAATCTATTCTATCACAGGAAAACATTTGGCGACACTTCCTTTTTATGACACTTTAATCGCTAAAATTGCTGTAGCTTACTCTATTTCACCATCAGAAATCATTTCAATCTGCGTCAGTAATCTGATCGGGTTATGTATTCAAAGTTATGATGCCGGAAGAGGACTTTTAAGCAACTCCTTATTACAAGTACTTTCAAAAGAAAATTCACCTCAACATGAAGCAGATAAAATTTGGATTCAAAAAATGGTTTTGGAAACAGTACGTTTTGATCCGCCCATTCACAACACCAGGCGAATTGCTTCTAAAGACATTCCGTTAAATAAAATCAACATCAAAAAGAACGATTCTCTATTGATTGTTCTTGCTGCAGCAAACCGTGACTCTAATCAATTTACAAATGCTATGAATTTTGATATCGAAAGAAACAACAATCACGACCATTTGACTTTTGGAGCCGGTGGACATATGTGCCTCGCGAAACATTTCTCCATTACCATTGCAACTGAGACTTTGTATTATATATTCGACAACTATAAAAACATTTCACTTTTAACAAATAAAATAGAATACGAACCCATGAGTAATGCCAGATTACCGAAAGCAATCTGGATATCCCTTTTATAATTTAAACAAAACAATATGATAGCAGTAATTTTTGAAGTCATCCCTAACGAGGGGAAAAAAGAAGAATATCTTGATATTGCAGCAAAATTAAGACTGGTGCTGGATACTATAGAAGGTTTTATTTCTATAGAAAGATTTCAGAGTTTTAATGATCCTGAAAAAGTGCTCTCTTTATCTTTTTGGAAAGACGAGGAAAGTATTTTACAATGGAGAAATCTTGAACTGCATCGCTTTGCACAAACCAAAGGACGCGAAGAAATCTTCAGGGATTATCATTTACGAATTGCCAATGTGAATCGCGATTACGGAATGTTTGACCGCAAAGAAGCTCCAAAAGACAGTTTTAAATTTCATGATCGATAAGTAAGGTTCAAAGGAGCAAAGGAACAAAGGTTCAAAGTTTTATTAATTTTGACTACTTTTGCAGTATGGAAGAGAATTTAAAACGTCTTAATAAATTTATTGGAGAAACCGGTTATTGTTCCCGTCGTGAAGCTGATAAACTTATCGAAGAAGGACGCGTAACCATAAATGGAGCTGTACCCGAAATGGGAACAAAAGTTTCTCCAGAGGACGAAGTACGCATCGATGGAAAATTAATCGTTGAGAAACACGAAAAAATGGTTTATTTGGCTTTCAACAAACCGGTTGGAATTGAATGTACCACTAATTTAGAAGTTAGAAATAATATTGTTGATTATATCAATTACCCGAAACGTATTTTTCCTATCGGAAGATTGGACAAAGCCAGTGAAGGGTTAATCTTCATGACGAATGACGGTGACATCGTAAATAAAATTTTACGCGCCCGAAACAATCACGAAAAAGAATATACGGTAACCGTAAACAAACCGATTACCGATCGTTTCATACAACGAATGGGAAATGGTGTTCCGATTTTAGACACTGTTACCCGAAAATGTAAAGTAGAGCAAATTAGCAAGTATACCTTCAAAATTATACTAACACAAGGTTTAAACCGTCAGATTCGTAGAATGACGGAGTATTTAGGTTATGATGTAACAGCGCTAAAGCGTATTCGTATAATCAATATTTCGTTGGATATTCCCCTTGGTCGTTATCGCGATCTTACAGATGATGAGATTAAAGAACTAAATCGCTTAATCGAACCATCCAGTAAAACCGAAGAAGCAAGTTTACCAAAAGCAGAAGCCCCAAAACGAAGAACAGAATTCATCTCAAAACATGACCCCCGATTTAAGAAAAAAGGAGATTATTAAGAATTTAAATTCCAAACTTTTGAAATTCCAAATTCCAATTTTCAGACAATCAAAAAAGCCCTGATTTTTTTTCAGGGCTTTTTCTTTAACAATTTATTCTATCGACAGGTAATTTCTTATGACTAGGTCGGCGCACAAAGATAATAGAAATCGATCAGCTGACTTCTGGTGGTTTTCCGTCTCGAGTCTCAGCCTTAAATTAAAACTTAAAATAAAAAACTTTGCAATTCTACCACTTTGCGTAGAAATTTAAACGATATGCTCGCAAAGGTTTTGCGTAAGGGCGCTTTTTTTTCTCGGGAAGTCGCAAAGCAATTCAACCTGAAACCTGAAACCTGAAACTTCTTACTTCAAGATGCGGAAGTTCTTTACGAAGTCCTTGTATTTATCGCTAAGCGTGACTCTATGATTTCCTTTTAAAATAACCAGATTGTCGTTTACGATTATCTCTTCGATCTTGGTTGCGTTTACAATGTAGTTTCGGTGTGTTTGAAAAAACTTCGTTACGTCTAACAACTGAATAATTTTAGTCAATGAAATTAGGATGACAAATTTTTCAGCATCAGTTATGATGTTGCAATATCGGTCTTCTACTTCAATGTACACGATATCTTCAATACGCACTTTTTTTAAAGCCTTGTTTTTTTTGATAAAAAGAGAATCATTACTGATCACGGTATCCTGATCTTCGCTATGAAACACATTGGCCTGTCCGTAGAATTTCTCCACAGCCATTTCCAGTGCGTACAAAATTTCGAGCTCATTGAATGGTTTTAATAAAAAACTAAACGGTTTGGTCAGCTTCGCTCTTTCAAAAATCTGACGATCCTTAGAACTGGTTAAAAAAACAAATGGCTTTAGACCATTCGGAACAATGGTAATCGTCTCAGCAAAAGTAATCCCATCCGGATTCCCGTTTAGAAAAACATCAATCACTACAATATCAACATTATTATTATAAAATAGTGTCAGAGCTTCGCTGTAAGTAGGAGCGATTCCAACAATATTGTAATTATTTTCGGTAAGCACTTTTACAAGTGCATCACTTTCCGCAGGAGTGTCCTCGATAATAAGTACATTAATATTATCCATGATCTTTAAACTTTTGCAAGGCAATAATTATTTTTGTCCCTACGTTTTCTTCGCTTTCGATATCCAGTTTTCCACCATTTTTACGAATCAGACTTTTACACAACTGCATTCCTAAACCGGTCCCTATGATATCGTCGTTTTTCTTTTTAGAAAGCAAAACGGTTTCTTTTAGTAATTCTTCTCTTGCCGCATTACTCATTCCTAATCCTGTGTCTTCGATCACTAAATAGCAAAAGTCTTCTGAGGAAGGGCGAGAGTATATTGAAATCGTTCCGTTTTCTTTAGAAAATTTAATAGCATTGTCTAAAAAGTTCCGAATAATAATCTTGAGCGAATCCAGATCGGCAAATACATAATCTGAAGCCACTACTTCATTTTTATAACTTAACTTTTTATCCAGCATTAAAGGCTTATAGTTGTACTCTACATGTCGTACAATCGATACCAAATGCAAGGATTCCTGGTAAAAATAAGCTTGTTGCGTTTGCAACAACGCCCAATTGAGCAGGTTATCCAACAAATTGTAAGCACCACTGGCAATGGTACTGTTGTTGTGCAGTAAAACATCAAGTTCTGTATACTTCTTATTTTCCAGATTCTCGATTAATTTACTGTTACTTACTTTTAAAGCATTTACCGAAGAGCGTAAATCATGGCTGACAATAGAAAACAGTTTATCTTTTGTAGCATTCAATTCATCCAGTTCGTTTTTCTGCGCTAAGATAATTTTGCTGCTTTTGATCTTTTGCCTGTAGAAATAAACTCCGGCACCTAACAAAACCAACAATAAAATCGAGGAAATAAGAAACCCATTTCTTTCGGCTCTTTTTACTTTATTCTCTGCTTCGAGTATGTTTACTTCTTTTTGCTTTTGTTTGACAGCAAATTTTTTCTCCAAATCTGCAATGGCCCAAACTTTATTCTGATCGTTTAAGGAATCTTTCCAGGTTTCGTATTCTTTTCTGTAGGCTAATGCTTTGGGAAAATCTTTTCTATTTTCCTCAACCACTGCCATGTTCATAGCAGCCCGCCTCTTTAAATCGAATGGTTTTACTTTTTTTGATAATTGATACGCCTTTTCAAAATAAGGAATCGCCTGATTGTCTTTGTACTGCGTATAATATAGATTAGCAATATCCATATAAGACCCTATGAGCAATACAGTATCCTTCTCTGTTTCTTGTAATTTAGCTCCTTTGAATAAATATTCTTCGGCTTTATCAAATTTTTCGAGATGCAAATAACATAATCCTATATTATGCAAAATATTGCTTCTGTAGACATTATAAGAAACAGTAACCGGAAGTTTTTCTGCTTCCTCAAAATATTGAAGTGCAATCTTAAATTCACTTTGTTCTAAAGCAATTTCACCTAAAATAATCTTAACTTTATAGTAAAACCGAAAGGCACTAGATACCTTATTAAATTCTTTTTTTGCTTCTTTAAAGAGCTTTTTTTGTTTAAAGCTTACCCCTCTAAAATAATAACAGTAATCTACTAACTCTTTATTTTTATTAAGCCCCAGAACTTTCATCGAATAAACTAAAGTGGAGTCCCAATTTCTTTCTATAAGAAACGTCGTAGCCTTATTAAAGTTAATATCTTCTTTAAATTCCTTAGCTTTTGCTTTTACTTCAATATTAAAAAGATCATCAGCAGGGTATTTATCTTGAGGAAAAAGAAAAAAAGGAATTAGAAACAATATCGAAGCAATACATGATTTAGTTTTAATCATTATATCTAAATAATTATGTTTTCAAAGTTTAAATCCCAACAAGTATATATCTGATTAAATCCTATAAATGTTATGAAAAACATTTATAGGACTTAATCAGATAAAAATTATATTTCAATATTAAAATCCAGTTCCGGGTTGAACTGTCGTTTCAGTTCCTCTGGAAGTTATCGGATCTATATCCCAAAGAAAAGTTTCAATAGTTTTGATTTCTGAAAGTCCGCCTGGGAAAGGTATCTGTTTGGCTTCAAAACTAACTTCATAAATATCGAAAACCTTTCCAACTACATCTTTTAAATCATAACATACAAAAAACTGTAGCTTCGGTTTTCCTTCGATATTAACATAACAATTTTGATAAATATCAAAATCCAATCCGTTCTGGTCATCAGGAGCGATAAAAACAACTGCTTTTACTTTAAGTTTTCTTCCGTCTATCAAGTTTGCCTGAACAACAGGTGATAAAAGTGCATTGGTTTGATTGTCAGGAAAAGTTATTGAAGTAAGTTTTTCCAATTTTACTTTAGGTCCTAAAGATTTTCCCGGAGGATAGATTTTATCCGTAGGGGATTTGTACTTGATTTGTTCCATGGTTTTTGTTTTTGGGTTAAATTTATTACTAATTGTTTGCATTCTTTTTAGAAATACATTGTTTCAGTAAGAAATAAAAAGGGGATTTTCAGGAATCAAATATAACAAAGATATTCTTAATAAGTTTTATTGACTGCAATAAGTGCAATAAATTAATACTCTTTTCTTCATTTTTTGTAAATATGTCGTTCTAAATGATGATTTAAGCAATCTCATTATAAACTTAGTCACACTGCGTTTTGAAATTCCAAAATTTTGAAATTGCTTCATCAGTTCGCTATCGCTCGAGTCCAAATTCCAAAAATCAAGACCTTCAAACGTTAGAACCTAACAACTAAAAAAAGAAACCTCCAACCAAAACTGGAGGTTATTGATCACAGTGGATTGTTATCTCAGTTCCAAGACTACTTAGCAAACAAAAAAACTCAGAACCTCAGCAACTTAGCATCTTATCAACTTCTAAAAAAAACCAACAAACCGATTACACCCATTATTTCCTCTCATTCAAAAACTCATAATACAATGCTTTTGACAAAAAAGAATCTCTTTGGTGGCTTTGAATTTGGCCTTCTCTTGGATCATGTACAAAAAGTACATTTAGATTGTTCTGTAAAAAATAGGCTCTACGAGCCTCATCGTTAAAATTTAAACCACTCAGAAATTTTGGTTCCACTCCTTTGTTTACCGAAATATTGTAGGTTGTAATCAGATTCCCCCAATTGACAAAACTGCATAAAAGAACGATGCCATAAAAACACCAAACCATCTGATTAAAAAGGTAGGCATTCGTTTTTTGCTTTGTTATTTTCAAAAAAGCAAAAACTAACCCAATAATTGCCAGAATCAGAAAAGCATAAACCCCTAATCTTTTATAGGTCAATCCGAAAAAGGAAACATATTCTGAGTTTTTAATAATGGTACTAATGATCAAAACTCCATTTAAAACAATCCATACTTTAGCTAAACGCTTCAGGTTTGTTGCTTTCTCATCAAAATTAAATCCGCCTTTAAAATAAAATAAGATCACACCTAAAGCCATCAGACTGGAAAATATAACGGCATTGACACGCTCATGTGTATCGGCACTTAGTTGCGTTGTTTTTACTACTTCGAAAAACTGCTCGTAATTGTACGTTCCTATAAAAATCAGCAGTAGTGCATTTAAAAGAAATAAAGTGATTTCTCCACTTTTTCTTTCAAACTCCAAATCCAGAAAGGAAAATGTATTTTGATTTTGAATGTCGATTGTCGTATCAAAATCATTATTCAGCATGGAATTCTTTTCATAACATACCTCCGGCACCCAATAATTCCAGAAAGAAAAAGAAATATAAAATCCAAAACAACTTATCACAATAAGATGTAAAATATCGATGTCTAACTTATAATCTGTAAACAAAGCCGAAAAATGATCACTTCCGAAAGAGTACACTACAAAGAACAAAATCAGGAAAATGGCCGGAATGAGAACGTATGCAATTAACTTTTTAGCAAAATTATTATTGACTTTACGCTGTGGCAGCCATTGACTAAACATAAAGACTCTTCCTAATGAAGCAAAACCATTGAGAAAGATCAACGGAAAGATCTGAATCATTTTCAGTTCGGTTTCCTGCGTTTTAAATTGCAGAAAGAGAACAGAAAGTATCAATGCCAAAAAAGAAACAAAATCTCCGTACCACGCAAAAGCAATGCAGGAAAGCACCGATGTAATTACCAGAACCAAATGAGAACGGTCTACAAACCGATCCTGAAAGCAATACGAAATCAGACCCGTCAGGATCAGTCCAAAAATAGCGAGATTAACTCCTACCGACTCGTTGTAAAAAAGCAGTGTAAAAAGAATACTGCTGACTAAGATAAAATGGATTTTTTTCATGATTATTTAATTTAAAAGTACTTTGTATTTCAAAGTTTTTAGATAAAAAAATAGAGTTATTAGAATTTCATTAATTTTTCAAGGCTATTCAAATGTTCTTTGAAGGCAGCACGCCCAAGATCGGTCACACTATAGGATGTTTTAGGCTTTTTGCCTACGAATTCTTTTTTAATTTCAATGTATTGTGCTTTCTCAAGAGCAGCGGAATGACTTGCTAAATTACCATCAGTGATATTCAAAAGCGACTTCATTTCGGTGAAATCAATCCACTCGTTTACGATCAGAATAGACATTATACCTAATCTGACACGGCTTTCGAAATCTTTATTTAATTTATCAATGATTCCCATTGGTTTATTTGTACTTTTTGAACATAACTAATCCGTACACTATATGCAAAATACCAAACCCTAAAATCCAAAAGATCAAACCATAACCCAGGCAAAATAAAGAAGCAAAACCTAAAGCTAATTCACAGTAGCCTAAATATTTCACATCTGAAAAAGTATATTTTTCAGCATTAACAAGTGCAAGACCGTAGAAAATTAAAGTACTTGGTGCAATCAGCACATATATTTCATGATAAATTAATGCCAGACAAAAAATACCTCCTGCCAACAGCGGAAAAGACAGATTAAACAACAAATTCTTACTGGCAGTTGTCCACATTGGTAAATTGTGTTTTTTGCTCTTACGAAGCGTAAAAAACAATCCAAAAGTCAGAGCAGCCATCAATATAGCCACACCAATAAAAATTAATTCAGAAACCAGATTAAAAGAATACAATCTATCGGCATCATCAAAAGATTCCAGTCCGTTGGACTTAAGCAATTGATAAACATACAATCCTCCAATTAAAGCTGAAAGCCCTGCAAAAACCCCTGAGAGTCCGCTTAAGGATATAAATCTTGAAGAACGCTCCATCATGGAACGAATATGTGATAAATCTTCTTGGTGCTTCTGATTCATAATTAAAGTACTTTGTAATGCAAAGTTATATTTTATTTTGAATTAACCATTACTAATTTCATTTTTTTTTGTCTCAATTGTGTCTAAAATCATGTACTGGTCAGGAGTTACTGAGATTCTAAGGTTCTGAGATTCTAAGTTTTCTTTTTTTAGCAAGCAAATCTGCCCCATAAGCCCGATAATTATTTTACTACTGCAGGAAAACTAGTAGTCGAACTAGGTCCGAGTTATCCAACACTCCAAAAACTTAGAAACTTAGCATCTCAGAGCCTTTACCTCTTTCTAATCAAAAAGTGTCCCCCTGAGCGAAGTCGAAGGGCTCTCTACCTTAAAAGAACTTCGACTTCGCTCAGCCTGACAGATGGCTTTCAATTAGCAATCGGGTTAGGTTCTTATCACATTTACAATCCAAAAACTTAGAATCTTAGAAACTTAGAAACTTTATCTCTTTCTACTTAAAAAACAACAAAGCCTATTCCGTAGAACAGGCTTGTTTATTTACATTATAATGAATGACTTTATTTTATTTTTAAAACCATCTTCTTCTTTTAAACAAAAAGACACCAAAAACAGATAAAACAATCGAAACAAAAAGAACGATCCAGATACCAAATTTACTTTCCTCCAAACCATTCGGCACATTCATACCATACAAACTGGCAATCAATGTGGGAATCATCAGGATAATCGAGATTGAAGTCATTTGTTTCATAATATTGTTCATATTATTCGAAATTACCGAGGCATAAGCATCCATCATTCCCGTGAGAATGTTGCTGTAAATATTTGCGGTGTCCTGCGCCTGACTCAACTCGATTTCAACATCTTCCAACAAATCCGGATCATAATTGGCTTTCTGAGCTTTTAAATTTCTGATTCGGTGAAACAAAACATCATTGCCTTTTAAAGAGGTAATAAAGAATACCAGACACTTTTCTATCTGAAGCAAGGCTTGTAATTCCTCATTTTTAATAGATTTTTCTAAATTGTCCTCTGCCAGTTTTATTTTTTGATTGATTTGTTTCAGGTATTTTAAATACCAGATACTGGATGACAATAATAATCTCAGTACCAGGTCAAAATTGTCTTTTATCTCAATATTTTTTCTTTGACTATAGACTACAAAATCAGACATAATTTCTGTTTCATAAAAACTGATGGTAACGCAAATATCGTCTTTAAAAATCAGTCCGACCGGAACGGTCTGAAAAGGTAATTTTACATCATTGCTTTTTATGGGAACACGAAGAATAAACAAAGTCCACCCATCTTCCGCTTCCATACGAGGTCTTTCATCAATATCCTCAATATCATTGTAAAATGCTTCAGGGATTTGCAGTTCTTCTAATAAGTATTTTTTTTCTGCTGCGGTTGGAGATTCTATGCTAATCCAGCAATTTGGAATCCATTCTTTGATTTCAATTAATCCATTGTTGTTTTTGTAAAAGGCTTTCATTTCAAAATACAGGGTTTTATAATAGCATTTTGAAAGGATTCAAAAGCTATTTTCAATTTAACACTAACGAATAATAATCGTCCATTGGAGAAGTTTTTTTTAAAGTGCTGCAAAAGTATCCTTTATTTTTAAAACCCAAAACTTTAAAGTATTAATAATATATTAAAAACTGCCTTTGGCTGCCATTACTTTAACAATTCGCTTTACCCGGGTCGCAAAATTATATTTAACACATAGAAACATGGATTTTACTTATCAAGCAGAATAAAAAAAAGAAACACATTGCTATCACATAGTCAAACGATGGGGTCTTCGACTCCGCTCAGGGTGACATCGTGGTTATTATCAGGTAAAGTTGATTTGATTATTGTCTTAGAAAAACCAAACCTTGTTCTTAGTCTTTTTTGCCAAAAAAAAGGGAATAAAATCAGAAGCAATAGCTCAAAACCTAAATTATCATTGATTTTCTTTTATTCTGAATATGCCAAAATAAATACACCTAAAAGGATTAAAAACAACAAAGCCCATCCAAGGATGAGCTTTGTGTACTAATATTTTTGTGCTTTATATTTATTTTGCACTTCGCATTTGGCGTGCCAAAAGTGTATTTTTAAGTAACATGGCAATGGTCATAGGGCCCACTCCGCCCGGTACCGGTGTAATGTATGAAGCTTTTTTACTTACTCCGTCAAAATCAACATCACCTGTAATGATATATCCTTTTGGGTGTGAAGCATCATCAACTCTTGTAATTCCAACGTCAATAACTACTACTCCATCTTTTACCATATCTGCTTTCAGGTAATTTGGAACTCCTAAAGCAGTGATAATAATATCAGCTTTTCTGGTAAACTCTTCTATGTTTTTAGTTCTGCTGTGTGTTAAGGTTACGGTTGAATCTCCCGGATTTCCTTTACGGCTCATCAAAATACTCATTGGGCGTCCCACGATGTGGCTTCTTCCAATTACAACAGTATGTTTCCCATTAGTGTCAATATTATAACGCTCTAATAGTTGCATAATTCCAAATGGAGTGGCCGGAATGAATGTGTCCATTTCTAAAGCCATTTTCCCAAAATTGGTCGGATGAAAACCATCAACATCTTTAATTGGATCAATTGCCATTAAGATCTTCTGTTCGTCAATATGTTTTGGCAAAGGCAACTGAACGATATATCCGTCAAGGTCATTATCTTCATTTAACTCTTTGATTTTTGCCAACAGTGCTTCTTCCGTAATATCTTCCGGTAAACTTACCAAAGTTGAATCAAAGCCAATTTGCTGGCAAGATCTTACTTTACTTCCCACGTAAGTTAAGCTTGCTCCGTCGGTCCCCACGATTACTGCTGCCAAATGAGGTACTTTTCCTCCGGCTTCTTTTATCGATTGAACTTCGGCTGCGATTTCGTTTTTAATGTCTTCAGCTGTTTTTTTACCGTCTAGTAGTTGCATTTTATATTTAAAGTTTCAAGTTTACTGTTTTCAAGTTTCGAGAAGTAGAAACTGATATTTGTGTTAATCAAAAAAGTTTCAAATTTTAGTCTCAAAAACCTGAAACCTAAAACTTGAAACTCTTTTTATTTTATCTCGGCATTCCGCCTGGCATTCCTTTCATGCCTCCCATCATTTTCATCAGATTTTTTCCGCCCGGACCCTGCATCATTTTCATCATCTTACTCATTTGGTCAAACTGCTTCATTAACTGATTTACCTGCTCGACTTTCGTTCCGGAACCTTTAGCAATTCTGGCTTTTCTTTTTACGTCGATTATGGAAGGTTTGCTTCGTTCAATTGGCGTCATCGAATGAATGATGGCTTCTATATGTTTGAAAGCATCATCTTCGATTTCAACATCTTTCATGGCTTTTGAAGCTCCCGGAATCATTCCAACCAGGTCTTTCATATTACCCATTTTTTTCACTTGTTGAATCTGCGTCAGGAAGTCGTCAAAACCAAATTCGTTTTTAGCGATTTTCTTTTGAAGTTTTCTGGCTTCTTCTTCATCAAATTGTTCCTGCGCTCTTTCAACAAGAGACACAACATCTCCCATACCTAAGATACGCTCTGCCATACGATCCGGATAGAAAACATCAATTGCTTCCATCTTCTCGCCAGTACCTACAAATTTGATTGGTTTGTTAACAACCGATTTAATCGAGATTGCAGCTCCACCACGAGTATCACCGTCTAATTTCGTTAAAATAACTCCGTCAAAGTTTAAGATGTCATTGAAGGCTTTTGCCGTGTTTACAGCATCTTGTCCTGTCATAGCATCAACCACAAACAAAGTTTCCTGAGGCTGAATTGCTTTGTGAACACGAGCAATTTCATCCATCATTTCCTGATCTACCGCTAAACGTCCGGCTGTATCGACAATTACGACATTAAAACCGTTTGCTTTTGCGTGTTTGATTGCATTTTGAGCAATCTCCACAGGATTTTTATTTTCCGGTTCAGAGTATACCTCAACACCTATTTGATCCCCTACTACATGCAACTGATTGATCGCCGCAGGACGGTAGATATCACAAGCTACTAAAAGTGGCTTTTTGTTTTTCTTAGTTTTTAAAAAGTTCGCTAATTTTCCAGAGAAAGTAGTTTTACCTGAACCTTGTAATCCAGACATTAAAATAATGCTTGGGTTACCGGAAAGATTAACTCCTGCAACATCTCCACCCATTAATTCGGTTAGTTCGTCTTTGACTAACTTTACTAATAACTGACCTGGCTGAAGTGTCGTTAAAACGTCCTGACCTATTGCTTTTTCTTTTACTTTGGTTGTAAAATCTTTAGCAATTTTAAAGTTAACATCGGCATCTAACAAGGCACGACGAACTTCTTTTAAGGTATCGGCAACGTTTACTTCTGTAATTTTCCCGTGTCCTTTTAATATATGGAACGCTTTATCTAACTTATCACTTAAATTATCAAACATACTATTTTCTTTATTTGAGCTGCAAAGATAATCTAATTAGATATTTTAGGCAATTTTTATTTAATGGGAAAGTTGGGGAGATTTTGCTTTAAGTTTCAGATGCATTGCGATGGATTTAACCGCAAAGGCAGCAAAGTCTTTTCACGCAGATTAAGCGGATATTTTTGTTTTGTTATTTCGATAAAAACTATCTGCTAAATCTGCGTGAAAGTTTTTTATTGCGAACATAATAGCATGTAAAGATTTTTGTTTCTCTTGAAGCAAAATTTGCAAAGCTTTATATAAAAAAATCTTTGCGAACTTTGCGTAACCCATTGTGCACTCTGCGGTTAAGCTAAAAAAAAGGCACAAAGAATAAACTTTGCACCTTTGTACCTCTGAACCTTTAAACCTACCCCCTTAAAACTGGAAGTAGATAAACGGTTGTGATCCTGCTACTGCGGTTGCATAAACAATCCAGTAAACAAAACCTAAGACTACCGCTTTTAAAAGTAACGGCGTCCTGTCAAAAGTCCATTTTAATTTTGTGGTAAACAATTCCGGTAAGAAATGCCAAACGTAACCGAACAACATTAACAGGAATACATTTTTATATCCTAAAACAATCACTTTCCATTGTTCCGGTTCGAATGTTAACTGACCGATATTATTAATTACCTGCAATGCCGTATCAAAATCTCTTGCACGGAAAAAGATCCAGCAGAAGACCACGAAATGAAATGTAATTACAATGGAGATAAAAGTCCATATAGCCGGTCTTTTGCTATCTTTTTTGGCTGGGAAAAATTCCAAAAATATTTTGTGTACAGCCAATGCTAATCCGTGTAAGGCTCCCCAGATAATAAACTGTGCCCCTGCCCCGTGCCACAATCCGCCCAAAAGCATTGTGGTAAACAAGTTAAAGTTGGTTACAGCAGTTTGGCTTTTTTTACTGGAAAGCAAAAAGGTCAGTGCAAAAACAACAATAGAGCTTCCGGCAATAACTAACGGGATTACACTAACATTGATGTTTGTAATTCCCCAAAGCAATAATCCGAAGAAAAATAAACTCGGGAATAAATATCCTGCGAAAGATCCCTCACGGTTTCCTCCAATCGAAATATACAAAAAGTCTTTTAACCAGGTCGACAACGAAATGTGCCATCTTCTCCAGAAATCGGTAATTGACGTTGATTTATATGGGGTTCTAAAGTTGGCAGGTAATTTAAATCCTAACAACAAAGCGATACCAATTGCCATATCTGAATATCCTGAAAAGTCACAGTAGATCTGAATCGCATATCCGTAAGACGCCATTAAATTCTCAAATGAGGTATACGTCATCGGAGTATCAAAAACACGGTCTACGAAGTTTACCGATATGTAATTTGAGATAACTGTTTTCTTGATTAATCCGCCAATAATAAGGAATAAGGCATTATTTACATCTTCTCTAGTCAGATTCAGCTTTTGATAAATCTGTGGAAGAAAATCTTTAGCGCGTACAATTGGTCCTGCCACTAATTGCGGGAAGAAGGAAACGAAGAATAAATATTCGATGTAATTCTTTGTTGGTTTGATTTCTTCACGATAAATTTCGATAATATAACTCATCGACTGAAAGGTATAAAACGAAATTCCCACCGGAAGGAAAACATCATGAAGCTGAAAATTACCATTGAACATATCATTGTAGGTCACAATCATAAAGTTCATGTATTTAAAATACCCCAGCAATCCTAAGTTCAGAATAACACTTATTACCAGATAAATTTTCTTTATGCTGTCTTTCTTTTGCCTGTAAATAATCTGGCTCAGTCCATAGTCGACTACGGAAGAAAGCAGCAGCAGTAAAAAGTAAATTCCGCTAGACTTGTAATAAAAGAAAAGCGAAAACAAGATTACGTAGGTCAGACGCAAATAGAATGTCTTACGCAAAAAGGCGTACACGAAATAAAAAACCAAAAACAATCCGAGAAACAAACCGGTATTAAACAGTAACTTTTCTTCGGGATTATATATAAACCAACCTTTAACTTGTTCGATGGTTATTTCACCAAAATTATGAACAAACCAATCATTTATGCTATTAACTGTTATCAACTTATTTTTTTAATTTAAAATTATCGTATGCTTTTAAAAATGCTTCTGCAAACAACTTTCCTTGTTTTTCGTATCCGTTTTTAGAGTAGTGAACCCAATCCGGTCCTATTAATCCCTCTGTTCTCAATCTCCGAACCCCATTCAAACCTCCAAATTCATCGAATAAATCCCAAACGGCAAAATCATCTGTTTTGGCGATTCCAATAATATGTTTGGTATAATCGGCAACATACGTATTGGGTCTTCTGCCTTTAAGAAAAGACGGAGGCGGTGTTGCCACAATAATAGGAACGTTTATATTTTGCGCTTTCAGGTTACTAATAAACTCTCGTAACTGCTGGATATAGGCCGAAGCATCCATTTTGTCATAGCTTTCGTTTGTCCCAAGTGAAAAAACCACCATGTCCGGACGAAGCGCTTTTAATTGCTCAAAAAACAACGGATATTTATTGTAATCTGAAAACTTGGCTCCATTTACCCCAATACTGCTGTACACTAGTCCCGGTGTTTCCTTTTCTAAAACAAGTCCACTCAGTTCGTATTTTGAAGCGCTTTTATTTGGAATCAGAAAAATTTTATCCAGTGCTTTATCAGAATTATAATAATGAGAAAACGAATCCGATTCCAACTGCAAGGGAACAAATTCTGAAACAGAAACATTTTTTGTTCTCTTTTCGTTTGTGGCAATTTTCAATGTTCTGCCGGCACGAATTGCATTTGACTTTAAGTGATTGTTTCTCTTTATTTCTGAAACCGAAACATTGTACTTATCTGCAATAGTCGAAAGTGCTTCTCCCTTTTTTATTTTGTGGGTAATGATTTTTGGCTCCGTTGTCTGAATTGTATTGATTTTAGATGAAACGGCCAAATCAAACATGTCCTGATTTTTTGGCGTTATGATTCGGATTGAGTTGAATTTATAAGCTTCGTCCTTCACTTTTAATTCTACCACAAAACCTCCGCTATCCCTCCAAAGTGCAATACCACTTAAACCAACAGGAGCATTTCTTGTAGGGAGTATATTTCGATAACTTTCCCAACCTCTACTGGACTTAAAACGCTCGTTGTACGAACCATTTGTTCTGGCCAACTGATATGGAAAAACAAAGCCACGACCTCCATTACCAAATTCCTGCTGAAGTCTCTTTCTGATTTCATTGGTCATTAGATCACTCTGAATATGTGAGTCACCGATATGAACAATATTTATCTTCTGATTTTTCCGACTCTCGTTATCCTTTACCTTCTTAAAAAAGCTTTCTAACACTTTCGCATTATAAATTCGATCATCAGAAAAAGAATCAATCGCTGTTGTATCCACTTTATGAGTCATACTTTTTTTTATTGGAAGTGCTGCTGTCTTTTGAGGTTTGTCATTCGTAGAGAAAAAGAAACAACAAAAGAAAATAATAAGTCTATTCATTTATACTGTCTTTTTTAACAGATACGGAATCTGTTTTCGTTTTTCTGACGGGTCTTGATCCCTCGCCACTTTCTCGCTTTTGACGCAATATTTTATATTCTTCGTATCCTTTGTTTAACTGGCTATACAATAAATTACCGATTGCTTTTGCTCCACGCTGATTAAAGTGTGTGTAGTCTTTATTGGCTTTTGCTGGTGACTCGTCAACCCATTTCACCATCGATCCGTCGCCTCCCATTAAAGTGTACAGATTGACAAATCCGGATTCTGTATCCAAAGCATATCTTTTCTGTGCTCTCATTAAAGGAACTACGGCCGAATCTGTTTTCATTTCAAGATCGTATTTAGTCGATTTATCGGCTGTTGAAACAATCAGAATAGAAACTCCCGGAAACGATTCTTTGATCTTATTTACGGTTTTGGTCATTCCTCTTTGGTACCACGAATAATTTTTGGTTCCATAGTTCAACACATTCGTTCCATAGTGTAGTACAATCAGATCGTATTTCAGATTATTGTTGAATGCCTGCATCACACCGGCATTAAACGTTGAAATTGGCAATCCTGAATTTCCTCTTTGCGAGAAATTGTCTACGTGAACTCCGCTACCATTATCAAAATTAAAACCATAAACAGGAATTGAGTCCGCTTTTATGAAATTAGCCTTAAATGATTTTATACTACCCGAAGTTACTTTTAAAGTATTAACTAAATTATTCGGAACAAGGCTTTTTCGCAAGGTATCTTTCCCAATAATAAAATTAACATTTCCTTTTTTGGATGCTTTCCCGTAAAACAAAGTCGGATTATCTAAAGCCGTTGCATGTTTATTTAATCCTGCTTCGTATTGTACCCAGGTGGTATTGGCTCTGTCGTTTGCAAAGAATACGTGTCCGTTTACTCCAAACGGACTTATAGGTCTTTTTACATTTAAGTACGATTGTGTTTTCCAATTTTTAGAAAACAGTGTTTTTACAGAACCTCTGGATGCAGATGACTCTGAAATAATCGAAACAAAACCAACTCCTGTTCCTCCAAAACGTTCCTGATAATTCATTCGCACGTCTTGTACAATTAAATCACCATCGGTCATAGAATCGCCATAATAAGCGATTCGCACTTTGGCTTGCGGATTTTTCTCTAACTGGTATAATTTCTCGTAAAAAGAAATCAGGTATTGATACCCTTTATAATTATCAAAAGTTTCTGATGGGAATTCGATCCCTTCTGATTCATCAAAAACAATATTTTCTCCTGCATCTCTTCTCTCATCCTCAGAAAGGGTATCTTCTTCAGCAGACAGCGAATCATTCGCCACCGATTCTAAGAGAAGGCTGTCGATAAGTATGTTCTTGGAATCTGTCTTACTTTCGGAAAAAATTTTGTCCGGTAAGATTTGTTTAAATCCAATGAATGCTAGGAATGCTAATGCTACAATGGCAAAAGACTGAAAAAAATAAGATTTTGTATTCACTTAGTACTTATAAATTTGAAGATTGGTTTTCTAAAAACTGGCGTCTTTAAAATTCCTGTTAATTCTGTTTAAAAAAACCGCTGCAAAGATAGGATTAAACGTTAATTTATAATTCTTTTTAACGATTAAAATAAAAAACAAAAAAAGAGGCCAGATAAATCCAACCTCTCTCAAAAAAAAATAAAAAAAACAAAGCTAATGATTAACTAAATTTTAAAGCCGTTTTATTGTACAACATTGGTTTCCAAAGTTTAAAACTAAAACCAATTATAGCCAAGTTGATCAGCAATAATACGGACATCTGAATCAATTCTCCAACCTCATCGGGTTCTAAGAATAGATGGAACAAAAAAATGTTAATCGTTACCGGTAAGGCGATGATAGCTCCCATAAGCGAGAACAGCTGACTGATCAGCAATACGCCCGCCAAGAGTTCAACAAATCCCAGAAACTGCCAAAAATAATTGGTCTGTTGCATCCCGAAAATATAATTCTTGATTTTCAGAACTTCGGTATTTGGCGCTACTTCTTCCCCTTTCTTTATGGTTTCCACTATTTCTGTCGGAGCGGGACTTGGAGATTCAAATTTATGAATACCTCCTAAAATCATCATTGCTCCTAGGATTAGTGTAAAAATTATTCTTGTGATTTTTAGTGTTTTTTGCATTCTAAAATATTATTTTAGAATAACAAACTCTGCTGTAGCATGCCCTCTTACTCCTGCAGCATCTGTCAGCCCAAGGAATCTAAGTTTATAGTAGTCACCAGCAGCATCTTTTACTACATAAAAACGATCTGTTCTAATACTTGGCAATGTAGTTGGTCCTCCACCAGCTCTCCAGTTAGCACCGATAATTCTTTGATCTGCCTCTGAAGCTTTAAATTTATCTTCAACAACTTTAGCTTTTGTAAAATCTGCGTAGCTCACTCCGTCAGCAACTAAAACCTGGTACACTTTAGTTCCACCTTTCATGTTAGTAGTAATAAAATCTGAGTACCCATAAGTCACATCTCCTTTACCCATATTTAAGTAATTTGTGAAAACGGTGAAGTTCAAATCCCATTTTGCTTTTTCCGGTTCAACTGAAACAGTATTTCCTGAAGTCAAACTAAAAAATGTAAAATTGTAAGCTGCTTCTTTAGCAATTGTTTTTTCTGTAAAAGTCGCTGAATTTAAATCTGCGTATTGAATTTTATACCCATTACCACTTCTCAAGATTCTAACTTTTTTCCATCCTCTTGACGCTCCGTCAACCTCTACTGAACCTACACCAGGTGTAACTGTTGAAACTGCAGAACCAAGATTTACTAAATATACTTTATTGTCAGCATCTGTAGCCGACACTTCTGCAATTGCAGTTCCTATTCCCGCACCAGCACCAGCTAAAACTCCTGTCGGATTATCTACATAACCGTTTGATGCAGCAGTTTCTCCTGCTCCAACAGAAACGTTAGCATCACTTACTTGTGGTAAAGTAATATCTGAAGTCTCTAATTTTTTTACTGCCATTTTTAGAGATCCGTTTATTACTACTCTAAAATCTGCTCCTCCTGAGAATCCAAAATCCCAAGTTGCTCTATTTACTGACTTAGATGCTCTGGTACTTAAATCTACATAAAGTTGATTTGGCTGATTTGGTCCTCCCACAGACACAGCTAAAGTAGATGTTACCTCTTCAGGTTTATATGCATTATCGTCGTCACTTGAACAAGAAGCAAGTGTCACTAAAGCAAAAGATAAAAATAAGATTGTTTTTTTCATTGTAATTTAGATTTTGTATTTATAGATTAAGATTATATGTCAATTTTAAGAAATAGGAACGCCCATAAGCAAGCATAACTTCAGATGCCCCGCCATGTCCTGCTGTTTGATTTGTATTGGTTTGTCTGACATTAGTCACATTACAAATATTCCTCACCCCTGCAGTTACTTCAAACTGATTTTTGAAAAAAGTTTTTCGAACAGTAGCATCTAACCAATTACTTGGAGATACGTCAGATATTACATATTGAGAAGTAGTCTCAATAAATCGCTGTGTTTTTCCATTGTATTTATAATAAGCAGAAAAAACAGTACCCCATTTTGGAATCGTATAAGAAGCACTACTATTTATATTAAATGAATACAGATATTTATCATCTGAAGAAAAAACCTGATTTTCTATTTTTTGAGATATTCCAACAATAGCCGCTCCAAAATTAAAAGTCAAATCACCCTTTCTGAATTGGTTCATGGTAGAGAAATTCCACATTTTGTACTTGCTAATGTTTACAAATTGGTACTGTGGTGTGCCTGTATCAGGATTATCTCCGATAAAAGCCATATCAATTCTATCATCCACATCAAGAAAACTTCCAGCAAATGTGCTCGAGATTTGAAATCCGGTCTCAGAAAGAAATGATTTTTTTAAACTAATTTCATAAGAAGCGCTAGTCTCAGGAATAAGGTTTTCATTGCCAACGAAAAAGTGTCCGTCAAAAATGTTTTTTGAATACAACTCATCAAAATTTGGAGTCCTGAATGAAGTTCCTAAAGAACCTCTAAGCTCAAAACCACTATCGAACAAATATTTCAAAGCAAGGGATAATGCAGATTGATCTTTAAATTTAGACTGAAAAGAATATCGCGCTCCCGGACGAATAGAAAACCTTTGAGCTACCTGTATTTCAGAAGAAGCAAAAAAGTCATAATTCTCCAATGTTCCACGAACCGAAGCATATTTACTACTTGCTTCCCGAACAAGCGAATACCCACGATTGTTTACAAACTCATATCCTAGTTGCAAATCAACTTTTTCGTTCGAGAAAAAATTGCTCAAAGTTCCCGTTGAATACAAAACTTCCATAGACTGATCCTTTACAGTAACATTATCTTCTTCTTGCTTCGTTTTAAAATAATACCTGAAATTTTCTACATCTCGCTGTTGTTTTTGGTGAGAAAGAGAAACATTATAATTTAATTTCGAAAAAACTTTACCTGTAGCATTCAAGTTATGAAAATATCTATTGCTAAAATATCTCTGATCATCAGAACGTCTGTAAGCTCCCAATACCGGATCAAAATTTGACTGTACAGTAGCATTATAATAATCAACATCTTCATCTAAAAATTCAAATTTGTAGAAAACCCTGAAATTTCCTTTATGATAAGATATTAATGCTGTTCCGTTAAGTTGCTCTTTCGGAAGCCATCTATATCCTCGATTTTCATCATTCTCAGGATAATCTTTTCCTTTTTTATTATCCAAAAAACCTTGAAAATCATTTCGATTTATACCAGCGCTTACAAACCAATTCTCATTAAATGTATGAGTTGCCTTTAGTGATTGTATATGACGTCCCTCATCAAAAAGCTTATATTCATCTTTAACTGTTTCTTCCTGTACAGAAGCAGTCAAACTCCACTTGTAACCTGATGTTTTTTTGGTAATGATATTTAAAACACCACTTACCGCATTAGCACCGTATAAAACTCCCATTGACCCTTCAACAATTTCAATTCGCTCTACGTCATTTAAATTGATCTGAGATAAATCCGTATTATTCCCTAAACCGGATTCACTTATTAAAGGTACGTTATCAACCAAAATCTTAAAATACTGAGCATCTAGCCCAAATAAAGATACTGTGGAGCGCCCGCTGGTTCCGCTTGGTACAACATTAATGTTCAAATATTGGTTCAATACGTCTGCTAAGTTAGTCGCTGCTAAATTTTGAATATCCTTACTCGAAATTACTCGAACATTAAAAACCGACTTCTTAATCGATTGTGGCTCAAACTGTCCCGTTACAACAACCTCCGACAACTCCTCCTTCGAACTAACGGTATCTTTTTGCTTCTCCTGCGCTGAAAGATGTATCACAAATGCAAGTACTGCAAAAAGGGTAAATTTTATTTTCATTATTTTTATTGAATCTTAATAATCGGTGCAAATATATGATTATTTTTAATTGTTCTAAATAAATTATCTATATTTGCAAAAAAATTTAAAACAAAATTTTGAAGTTATGATTACAAAAAGCCTCTATTTTTCAGCCGTTATGGCTTTAACATGCAGCCTTGGATTCAGTCAGGATGCGAAAAAGCAACAAGACATCAAGTCAATAAAATCAATGTGTGGGTGCTATGAAGTAAAATTTAATTTTGCTGAAACTTTTCAATATGCCAAGGATACTCTTACATACAAACCGTCTGAAACTAAACACGAATCTGCATTAGAATGGGTTGAACTTTTAGAAGACACTCCTAACAAGATTGTAATGCAACACTTGTTAATTGTAAGTGATGATATGATCATCAAACACTGGAGACAAGATTGGTTGTACGAAAACACAGATCTTTACACTTTTGATAAAGGAACTTCATGGAAATATAAAAAACTGGATAAAAAAGCTGTAAAAGGACAATGGACACAAAAAGTTTTTCAGGTAGATGACAGTCCTAGATACGAAGGTTCTTCAACTTGGGTACATGTAGATGGTAAAGATTACTGGGAAAATGTTGCTGATGCACCGTTACCAAGAAGAGAGCAAACAAAACGTAATGATTACAATGTTCTAAAAAGAAGAAACATCCACGAAATTACTGCTACAGGATGGAATCACGAACAAGATAATGATAAAGTAGTAAGAGATGATTCCGGAAAAGATTATGTTTTAGCACAGGAAAAAGGATTCGATACGTACACAAAAGTTCCGGACATTAAATGTATCGCCGCTCAAAAATGGTGGAAAGAAAACAATGCTCTTTGGAAAAACGTTCGTGACAAATGGCAAACTCTTTTTGAAAGAAACAAAGACTTAAACTTAGAAGCTAAAGTAGAAAGAAAAGCACTTTACTCTTTGTTGTTTGATTTAAAACCAACTGCTACAAAAGCAGAAAGTGATGCAATCATCCAGAAGTTCGTAAAATAAAAATAATTGTCTTAGTTATAAAAAAGTCGGTAGTTTTTGAATTACCGGCTTTTTTTATTTAGTAAACGTAAGTGGTACTATGTGTTTTTGCTCGCAAAGGCGCAGAAACGCAAAGTTTTTTAACTCTCCGATTTCAGAGTAATTTAAACTTCTTTGCGGCTTGGCGACTTGGCGAGAAAATTTAAGCGATAAGTTATTGATTAAAATACAACTAGCACTATGTATTTTTGCTCGCGAAGTCGCAGAAACGCAAAGTTTTTTCACAAACAAAAACCGCTTAAAAATTAATTTAAACGGTTTTTTACCTTTTTCAGTTCTTCTAAAAGCTTACTAATTCAAAATAGATCAAAACGAATAAAGGTTTTTATTGTATAATTATGGCTTAACCAAAATTTTCTGTACATTCTAAAACTTATCCCAAAATAATTTAGTTGTCATTTTATCTCCTCCAATTGCAGCAGAGGCAGCTGCGTAATTAGCTCCGTTTGTAGAAGGAGCCAAATGGGAATAGATCATTCGTACCGGAACTTTATTCTGCGCATCGGGTACCGCCGTAGAGGGTGCTATAAGTTTTGGAAAATCAAGCCTTCTGTATGCGGTCCAGGCTTCAAATCCTCTGTTGTAGTAGGCAATCCACATTTGATAGGCGATTCGTTCTTTTGCATTACTTCCTGTTGCAGTAGCAAAAGCTACATTAGGCTGTGCCAAATAAGAAGCGATAGCTGCATCAGGCACCCCCCAATATTTCATACTTGCCGTTATACCATTATTATAATGTGTACTAGCGGTACCCACTGCCCAACCTCTGTTGGCAGCATCGGCCAGTAAAAAGGATGTTTCGGCATAATCAAAAAGATCTCCTTTAAAGTTTATTTCTTTTAAGGCCGGATTGAATAAAGAAACCGTTGCAACATCAACTTTAAAACCATAAGCCGCACCAACATATATCCCTCCTTTTTTAGAAGCAGGGTCAAAATAGAAATCTCTTCTTGGATCATTCAGTTTTTCCAGAGCCTCTACGAATACATCTGATATTGCAAAATCTGTTCTACTCTTAAAACTTTCAAAGTTTGGGTTAAAATGTGGCTCAGCGGAGGTGTATTCAAAAATAGCGTTATCTTCATTGCTTGTCATTGCCCCCGAATTGTAAGCCGATTCAACCAAATTTTTAGCCAGAACCGCATCTACATCTGAAAGTTGCATCCCCAATCTAATCTGAATTGAATTTCCGTATTTCTTCCATTTTGAAACATCACCACCATAAATTAAATCGGCTTTGCCAAAACTTTTATTCGTGGGGTCTAATTTGCCTATCGCAGTAGTGAGACGCGTTCCCAAATCTTTATAAATAGTTAATCCGTCATCGTATTTTGGCAATAAAACATTTGGATTTAATGCTTCAAAATATGGCACATTACCGTAAAGGTCAACCAAGGCTTGATAAGCCTGAACAATCTGGATCTCAATAATTGCAATTTTGTTTTGTTTCTCAGCAGTAGCCTTTACATCGATAGTGGGTATGTTGGCAATTTTATTCTTTGCATCGACTAAATCTTTTAGTACATCACGATACAAAGCTACCCAATTTGCATTTCCTAACGAACGGGCAGCCATTTCATATCTGGATTCTTCGGGATAGGCAATTTCTGACCATTGTTGCACATACAATCTAAAGTTGTTACTATTTACTGAGGCACTGTTTAAAAAAACGGCATATTTTTCCTGTGCAGAAGTCATAAGAGCTTCCGGAACTGGAGTTAGATAAGCTTTGGTGTCCTCATTTAAACCCTCAAGATTGTCGCAGGAATTCAAATTCAACGCTAAGATTATAAAAAGTACGGTATCTTTTAAGTTTTTCATTTTTCTGACTTTTAGAATTGAACTTTCACATTAAAACTAATTTCTCTAACTGAAGGCATTACACCGGTCTGAAATCCCTGAAAATTTCCGGAACTAAAACCGGATTCAGGATCTGCATACGGCAGCTTTTTATGAATAATCAATAAATTACTACCATTTGCTGCCATGGTAACATTCTTCATAAATGTTCCTTCCAATAGTTTTGCCGGCAATTGATAAGCAATAGAAACCTCCCGCAATTTCACATAAGAGGCATCATAAACAAAAGCCTGATTCGGGAAAGACTTATACCCCAAATTGGATTCTCCACTAGCAGTTGTGACTGCAGCACTTACAGTATTTGGTTTACCGTCGGCCTGAACTCCCGGCAAAATTTGCCCGCCCGGTCTTGCATCAGTAAGTTTATTTCGAATCGGATTCCCAAGATGATTTGTTCCAACTGTATTTTGATAAAGACCACTTGCCTGCCCATAGGCCTGATCTAAGGAGAAAACATCTCCGCCTTTTTTCACATCTATCAGGAAACTGAAAGTCAGTTTTTTATAACTCAAAATAGTGTTAATCCCTCCCGTCCAATCCGGAGTTACATTACCAATACTAACATTATTGACTTTCTCATAATTCCCATTTGGAGCTACTACTCTTTCTCCATTCAGATACTTATACCCCGATCCTTTAATTTCGCCCAGAGGCTGTCCCGGGACTGCTGTTAAACTTGTTCCCTGATTAAATGTACCAATAACAACCTGCGGAAGACCATCTGCCAACGACACCACTCTACTCTCGTTTTTGTTCCAGTTGATTTTTGAAGTCCAGGAGAAATTTTTTGTTTTTACGGGAACCAAAGTAAGTGTAAATTCAACTCCTTTATTTGTAAGTTCTCCTGCATTAACAGTGGTTCCACTGTATCCTATTTCAGCACCGGTAGTGATATTCATAATTAAATCCTTTGTGGTGCTCTTATACACAGAAGCCTCAAGACCAATTCTTCGTTTAAGAAACTGCAACTCAATTCCGGCTTCCTGTCCATAAATAGTTTCGGATTTTAAGTTTGGATTTTTACGGACATTTTCATTAGAAAATAGAGGATTATTATTAAAATTCGTATCCTTGACATAGACAGGATTGATTACATGCACCGCAGCATCATTTCCGGTCTGAGCAAAATTGACTCTAACTTTACCAAATTCCAACCAAGGCAAATCCAGATGTTTACTGAATATATAAGTTGCCGTAACAGAAGGATAGCTATACTTTGCCTCTTTTGCTGGCAAAGTAGAGGATTCATCAATCCTAAAAGTTCCTTCGATAAAAAAAGTCTCTTTGTAATCAAAAGAAGCGCTGGCGTAAGCACTGTTAACGCCTAATTCATCTAAGGATTCTACAGGATTTTCAATACTATTAACGGAATTAGAAAGGGCGTACATTTTTGGAATTAACAAACCACCGTTTGTTGCGGAAATAATAGAACTAAGTCGGCTTCTTCTGCTTGATGCACCAAGCAAGCCTCTAAAGTTAAAACCTTCAGTAATTTCAGTTTTAAAGTTCAGCAACAAATCAAGATTAATTTCTCTGAATCTTTTATCAAATCTTACATAACCCGGAGTATTACTATCAGCACTTGATCCTATGGCAATTCTTTCTTCCTGAATTTCCGCATAGGTATCTACAGCTCCCCTTCCCGTTACAGAAAACCACTTGGTAACTTCGGTAGTAATAGTAAAGTTTCCAAAGAAACGGTCTCTATTAAAACTATTGTAATTTTCATAACGTCCAAAATAAGGATTGTCCCAATATAAAGGAGTTGTATCTGTAGCTGATCTGGGATTCCATGTTATATTTTTACCTGTTAACTTATAGGCGCGTTCTTGTTCTCTTATGTCTACATCTGTATGCCACCACTGTCTAAAACTACCTAAAATATTATCTGAATATCCTGTATCGTTTAATCCGGTTCCGCCGGAAGTAATATAATTTGCTGTAGCTGCGATTTCTGTTTTTCCGCTCACTTTATAACTTCCTGAAAAATTAAAGTTATTTTTCTTTATAGAGCTATTGGGTAGGACACCTCTTTGATCAAAATGAGTATAGCCAAATCTAAAAGTTCCGTTTTCGTTTCCATTACTTACAGCTATATTATTTGTATAAGTAGTAGAGTGATTAAAAAAAGAAAGCGGACCATTTTTAGCTACTGCCCAAGGCGAAGTCTGTCCGTAAGTAGCTAATTCGGGATAATAAGCATTCCAGTTATAAACCTTTTGAGATGAATTGAATGTCGGTCCCCAAGACGCATCCTCAGCTACTATTGTAGGAAATGAGCCTTGACCTAAGTCCACTTTAGAACTGAATATAGAACTGTCTCCACCACCATATTGCTTTTGATATTCGGGAAGCGTCTTTTTGTCGACTGTACCAACTGTGATACCTGAACTAACAACAACTCCCAAACCTTTAGTCTTTTTTCCTTTTTTGGTCGTGACAATAATTACACCATTACCGGCTCTTGAACCGTACAAAGCAGATGCGGCAGCTCCTTTTAGTACATTGATGGTTTCAATATCATCCGGATTAATGTCAGAAGCAGCATTTCCATAATCAAAACCTGAACGACCCGTTTTCTGACCAGATGTATTGGAGTTGTCATTATTTAGTGGAATACCGTCCACTACCCAAAGCGCCTGATTGTTTCCGGTAATTGATTTAGACCCCCGAATTACAACATTTGTTGATCCTCCAATATTACCACTTCTTTTAATTTCAATACCGGCTACTTTACCGGCGATTGAATTGGAAACGTTTCCGGTGTTCACTTTTGTTAAATCATCACCATTAACTTCTTGTGTCGCATAACCAAGTGATTTCCGGTCTCTCTTAATTCCCAATGCGGTAGTCACCACAACTCCTTCCAATTCTTGTGCGGCCCCGATTAATTTAATAGTAACTACCGATGTGTTCGCTACAACTTCCTGAGTTTTCATTCCGATATAACTAAACACCAAAACCTGACCGGATTTAACCGAAAGAGAAAACTTACCGTCAAAATCTGTTTGTGTCCCGGACTTACTTCCTTTTAGTACTACACTTACACCGGGTAATGGCATACCCATATTGTCAGAAACAATACCTGAAACAACCCTTTCCTGTCCATAAAACAATTGTGAACTAAGCACAAAAAGCAGTATTACCAATCCTCTAATTTCTTGTTTCATTGCTCAAACTTTTAAATAATTTGGCGCAACTTACTTAATTAATATAATTTTAACAAGAAATATCACTTATTTAACATTAAAAAAGTAATCCTAATATTACTTTTTAACAAAACTAAAAACAAACAAAACTCACAACTTATTAAAATAGTGATAGTTAAACAAAAACAACCTTAAAAAAGAACCATATCAGTAGTATGGCATTTTTTTCTATTCATACATTATTTCTCATAAAAAAACAGATTTGCAAGAAAGAAGTACACAGCAAAAAAAGAAGCCACCTCGACTGAGATGGCTTCTTCTTTTTTTTGCATTCTTAAAAATTTACATTCGTTCAGGAACTTCAATTCCCAACAAACTAAAAGCAGATTTTATAACTTCTGCTACCTTCTGAGAAAGTTGCACTCTGAATATTTTTTTTGTCAGATCAACTTCTCCTAAAATATGTACGGACTGGTAGAACGAATTGTATTCTTTTACCAAATCATAAGTATAGTTTGCAATTAATGCCGGACTGTGATTTTGGGCGGCATTTTGGATTACCTCAGGAAAAAGTTCGATTTGTTTTACCAATTCTTTTTCTTTTTCGTGAAGAACTTCAACTCCATCCAGCGTTACATTATAATCAAAATCGGCTTTGCGAATAATCGATTGGATTCTTGCATACGTATATTGTATAAATGGCCCTGTATTTCCGGCAAAATCAACAGATTCTTCGGGATTAAACAAAATACGTTTTTTAGGATCTACTTTTAAGATGTAATATTTAAGTGCTCCAAGACCAATTGTTTTGTACAATTGGGCTTTTTCAACATCAGAATAACTATCCAATTTTCCTAAATCCTCAGAAATTTGTTTGGCTGTATCTGTCATATCCTGCATCAAATCATCAGCATCTACAACGGTACCTTCACGGCTTTTCATTTTTCCGGAAGGCAAATCAACCATTCCGTATGATAAATGATACAGACTTGAAGCCCAATCAAAACCTAATTTTTTCAGAATTAAAAATAATACTTTGAAGTGATAATCCTGCTCATTTCCAACTGTATAAACCATTCCGCCTACATCGGGCATATCTTTTACACGCTGAATAGCGGTTCCTATATCCTGTGTCATATAAACAGCAGTTCCGTCTGAACGAAGTACGATTTTACGATCTAAACCTTCGTCGGTTAAATCAATCCAAACTGAACCATCAGGATCTTTTTCAAAAACACCTTTATCCAATCCAACCTGAACCACATCTTTTCCTAATAAGTAGGTATTACTTTCATAATAATAACGGTCAAAATTAACTCCAAGATTGGTATAAGTAGTAGCAAAACCGTCATAAACCCATTGGTTCATCATCTTCCAAAGTGCAATCACTTTTTCATCCGCCGCTTCCCATTTTTTAAGCATATCCTGAGCTTCCACAATAATCGGAGCTTGTTTTTTAGCCTCTTCTTCCGTTTTACCGGATTCCATTAATTGAGAGATTTCGGCTTTATAGGCTTTATCAAACTCAACATAATATTTACCGACTAATTTATCTCCTTTTAAACCGGAGGTAACCGGGGTCTCTCCGTTTCCGAATTTCTCCCAGGCCAACATCGATTTACAAATATGAATACCACGATCGTTGATGATCTGCGTTTTATATACTTTTTTACCAGAAGCCTTAATAATTTCGGCTACAGAATACCCCAACAAATTATTACGTACATGCCCTAAGTGCAAAGGTTTGTTTGTATTTGGTGAAGAATACTCGACCATAATAGCTTTATCTTCCGGATTTGGTGTTACATAACCAAATTTTGTATTGTTTTTTATTTCATTAAAGAAATCCAAATAATAACGATCTGCAATTACAATATTCAGGAAACCTGAAACCACATTAAACCGTGCTACTTCAGCAACATTTTCTACCAGATAATTTCCAATTTTAGAACCCAATTCGGCAGGGTTGCTTTTAATCACTTTTAACAAAGGAAAAATAACCATTGTAATATCGCCTTCAAACTCTTTTCTGGTCGTCTGAAACTCGATTTTTTCAACAGTAACATCAAATAATACCTGTATTGCTTTTTGTATAGAGGGTGTAAGAATTTGTGATAATGACATGTAAACTTATTTTTAAAGAGAGCAAAGATACTGCTTATTCATCAATTAGAGAAAATCAAAAACATATAAAATTCCGAAAAAACCTTAGAATATCGCCAAAGCAACAGAAGTGAAATTGTAAAAATTAGCAAAAATCTAAGCTCATTACCAATCTAAGTACCAAATACAATCCTAAAGGAATCTTCGAGATCATCAATATCGTTTTACCTAAAAAATAATACAATTCTTATTTAAATTATCCCAAAGTAAAAAGCCTAACCAGCTATAAAACAAGCGTTAAAAGAAAACATTCATTTTTCTTTCCTTTTTTCTGTAACATAACGCTGGCAATAGAGTCTTAATAGGGACTTTGAATTTATTTCAAATGAGAAAAATAAAAAAAATAAAAAAACATCATCAGTCAGATCAAATCAATTCCCCAATTATGAAATTAAAATTTCTACTGTTCGCATTACTGGGTGTAATGGCAACAGCACAAGCTCAGAATTCCGGAACCGTATCAGGAACAATTACCGAAAAATCCAACAATGCTCCCATTTCGTATGCTACTGTTTCGATAAAAGACAACGGAAAAGTAGTTTCCGGAATAAACACCGATGATAATGGTGCCTTTACCATTAAAAATTTAGCCTTAAAAAATTATACCATCGAAATTCAATACATTGGATTTAGAAAATATATCGGTTCTATTATTTTAAGTGAAAACAAAAAAGAAGCGATTGTTAAAGTTGCACTTGAAGAAGAAGCGACACAACTTAAAGGTGTAAATATTGTGAGCGAGCGTTCGACAATTGAACAAAAAATTGACCGTAAAGTAGTGACTGTTGGAAAAGACCTTACTACTGCCGGAGCTTCAGCATCAGACATCATGAACAATATTCCATCTGTAAACGTAGATCAGGACGGAAAACTTTCTCTTCGTGGAAATGACAATGTACGTGTATTAATTGACGGAAGACCAAGTAATATTGATCCGGCACAGCTGTTAAAACAAATTCCGTCGACTTCTATCAAAAAAATTGAATTGATTACGAATCCAAGTGCCAAATACAATCCGGAAGGAATGTCGGGAATCATCAACATTATTTTGCATAAAAACACAAATACAGGTTTTAACGGAAGTTACAGCGGAGGAATTACTTTTGGTGAAACAGCCAAACATAATCAATCGCTTGACTTGAACTACAAAACCGGAAAAGTGAACTTTTTTGGAAATGTGGGACAAAATTTCGGAGCTTATTTTAATGACGGTTTTATTCAAAGATTCGATCAGAATGTTATGCAGACTATAGACGTCAAAAATGATAATGATTCTTATTTGTACAAAATTGGTATGGACTTTTTAATAGACGATCATAACACTTTGTCTTTCTATACCAACCAGAACAAATCAACCGGAGAAGGATTCGTAAACACCTATATTGACTATAACAATACTGATCTGGAATTAAAAAACTCGTACCAAAGATCTAAATATTCAGGGCCGGAAAAAACAGGAACTTACAATTTAGCGTACAAACACATCTTCAAAAAAGAAGGGCATACCTTAGATTTTGAAGGAAACTATAGTGACAGTAAAGAAACTCAAAATGCTTATTTTGACACTAAAAACACAGAGCTAAACAATACGGTTAAAAATTCAATTTATAATGATTTGATTAAAGGTGACCGAAAACTAAGTACTCTTAACGTAGATTATGTTAATCCGCTAAACGATAAAACAACACTTGAAGCCGGTGCCGAAGCCAGAATCACCAGAACAGGAAGTGATTATACCAGAGCAAGCACAACTGACCCTATGCTGAATCAAATATCAAACTACACTTATGATACTGATATTTATTCTGCTTATGTAACCTTTGGTCAGAAATACAAAAAATTCAGCTACCAATTAGGTGCTCGTTTTGAAAGCTACAAAGTAATCGCTAATTTAAATCATGATCAAATCAAATTTAATGATGATTATATCACGCTATACCCATCTGCTTACTTAACCTATAGCTTAAACGAAAAAAACACTTTGCAACTTAGTTATAGTCGTCGTGTAGACCGTCCAAGTTTAGAGCAAACAAAACCGATCCGTGAATTTTCTACACCATTGGTAACTTCATTAGGTAATCAGGAATTAAGACCTCAGTTTACCAACTCTATCGAAGCTAATTATACCAAAACTTTAGAAAAAGGAAGTTTTACTGCGGGTGTTTTTGTAAGAAGCATTAATGATCAGATCAGCAGAGTTTTATACCCTGACAATGTTAATAATGACCAGGGGAACAAAGTAATTTTATCTTATACCAACTTTGATAGAAACACCGCTTATGGATTTGAAGCTTCTTTCAATTATAAAATTGCAAAATGGTGGGATATTTCACCATCTATAGATTTCTCAAGCATCAATCAACAAGGGGTAGTATTTGTATATGACGCTGCTACCAAAACAAGTAGTCCACTTGAAAGAAAAATTACAGTTTCTGCATTCAATGCCCGTATGAATTCTAATTTTAAAGCCAACAAACGTTTAAGCTTCCTATTATTCGGATTCTACAAAGGTCCTACAGACGGTCTGCAAAATAACAGCCATGAAATGTACAAAATCGACATGGGTTCACGTTATACCTTATTAAACAACAAAATGAATATCAGCGTTCGTTTTAATGATGTGTTCAACACTATGAAATATGCTTTTGATGCACAATATCCTTACCCACACGAAGGACAGTTTACCTGGGAAAGCCAAACAGTGTATTTAGGTTTAACTTACAACTTTGGAGGAGCAAAAATCAAAAACCTGCAACGTAAACAAAGAGATGACAACACTAATAAAGGTGGTGGCGGAATGTTTTAGTCCTGATCTTAATTAGTAATTTTTAATATTTTCTTGTAGAAAAAGGCCCGGAGTTTGCCAACTCCGGGCCTTTCTTATTTGTAATCTGTAACAAGCCAACTAAAAAGTGGCTAGTATTTTTTTTATTTCCAGAGGATCTGCCATTTCTCCGGTAGTTGTAATAGCAGAAGAATGATAAAAAGTAGGATTCAATTTTTCCTGTACTAATTGAATATTCGACGATCGCAAACCTCCTCCGGGCATAATCACAATTCGATCCGCTGCCAATTTTTGAATTTTCTCCAAAACCGAAATCCCTTCGGGAACATTCGCTCCTTGTCCGGAAGTTAGAATAGCATTAAAACCGCAATCAATTACATCTTCAAGAGATTGCTCCACATCGGTCACCACATCAAAAGCTCTGTGAAAAGTACAGGAAAGCGGTGCGGCTAAAGCAACCAATTCTTTATTTCTTTCTTTATTGAGCCTGAGCGAAGTCGAAGCCTCATCTTCTTCTAAAATTCCGAAAACAAAACCATCAACTCCTAACTTTTTGAATTGTTTAATGTCCTGTTTCATTTCTGTCAGCTCTTGATCCGTATAAATAAAATCACCTCCCCGAGGTCTGATAATAACATGCATTTTAATTGACAATTTCTCACGGACTTTCGCACCTAAAATATAATTTGGTGTAGTTCCGCCGAGTGGCATATTTTCACACAATTCAATTCGGTCTGCTCCATTTTTCTGAGCAATCAAAGCCGATTCAAAATTGAAACAGGCTATTTCAAGTTGGTTTTTATTCATTTTAGTATTTTTTTGTCAATTTCGACGAAGGAGAAATCACACTAGAAGCTCCGACCAGCATGTCGCCAATCTTTATCGAATTACTGGTGTGATTTCTCCTTCGTCGAAAAAGACAGGATTAAAGTTTTAATTGTTCCCAAAAATAAAAAAACCTGCTCAGTAACTGAACAGGTTTTAACATACTAGTAAAACAAAAAATATTACCATTTAATAATAGCACTTCCCCAAGTGAATCCACTTCCGAAAGCTGCTAAAACAACTGTATCTCCTGTTTTTATTTTTCCTTGTTCCCATGCTTCAGTTAAAGCAATCGGAATAGATGCTGCTGTTGTATTTCCGTATTTCTGAATGTTATTGTACACCTGATCATCAGACAATTTAAATTTGTTCTGGATGAACTGTGAAATTCTCAGGTTAGCCTGATGCGGGATCAACATATTAATATCTGAAACCTGTAAGCCATTTGCTTCCAAACCTTCATTGATTACCTCAGCAAAACGAACTACTGCGTTTTTAAACACAAATTGTCCGTTCATATAAGGGTAGTAACTTTCGTCATTCGGGTCATTATCTGCTATAATATCCGTTACCCAACGTGCTCCCATTCCCGGTGCCTGTAGTGCTAACTCTTCAGCATGTTGCCCTTCTGAATGTAAATGTGTTGATAATATTCCTTTTGTCAGATCTTCTTCACGACTTAAAACAGCCGCTCCTGCTCCATCTCCAAAAATAACAGAAACACCACGTCCACGAGTAGTCATATCCAATCCTGTTGAATGCACTTCAGACCCAATTACTAGGATATTTTTATACATTCCGGTTTTGATATATTGATCCGCAACTGAGATTCCGTAAATAAAACCTGAACATTGATTTCTAACGTCTAAAGCTCCAACGGTTCTTAATCCTAAATCACGTTGCACTAAAACCCCCGGTCCTGGAAAATAGTAATCTGGGCTTAAGGTTGCAAAAACCACAAAATCAATATCTTCTTTGGCTACACCGGAACGTTCTATTGCAATTTTAGCTGCTTTTACCCCCATAGAGGTTGTGGTATCTTCTCCACGAATAATATGTCGGCGTTCTTGAATTCCAGTTCTTTCCTGAATCCATTCGTCATTGGTATCAATAATTTTAGACAAATCATCGTTAGTCACAACATTAGAAGGAACATAATATCCTAAGCCCGCTATTTTTGAATGATACATATTCTTTTATTATTTGTTAAAAAATTGGATTGCAAATCTAAGTATACTTTAAAATATAACGGTACAAATTACTATTTTTTTACTAATTGGCAATTTAATATCCTTCAATAATACAACATATAGAATCGTTTTAAATTCTGAAAAAGCAATTAATACATTAAAAACTTAAAAAAATCTTAAAAAAATAAAATCAACCACTAAAATGTAACAAGTCTGCACTACTTTAGACAAACTTATTAATAATACTACTTAATTTAACTCATTAAAATTCAAATTATGAAATTAAAGGTTACTCTCTTTTTATTTTTAACCTTAGGTTTTTCTGCTTTTGCGCAAGAAAATTTGACCTATCAAAAACCCTCCAAATCCATCCTGGATTTAGCCGATTACGAAAGAGCTCCTTCAGTATCAATGGATACAAAAAAAGAATACATGCTTCTTTCTTACAGAAACACTTATAAAACATTAGATGATTTAAACCAGGAAGAACTTCGTTTGGCCGGTATAAGGATAAATCCTGTAACTAACATCTCAAGTACTGTAACTTACATCAACAACTTAAAAGTACGAAAAATAAGTGGTGCAGAAGAAGTACAAGTTACCGGATTACCTGCTAATCCAAGGATAAGTAACCTACTTTGGTCTCCAAACGACAAGAAAATCCTGTTCTCTCATACTACAAGTACAGGGGTTGAACTTTGGGTTTTAGATGTTGCCTCTGCAAAGGCTACAAAACTTACCGAAGCAAATGTAAATGCAAATCTTGGCAATCCGTTTAGCTGGTTTTTAGACAATGAGACGATCTTAGTAAAAATGCTTCCTAAAAACAGACAGCCTTTACTGGATTCTAAAAAAGATTTACCAACAGGACCAATTGTTTCTACTACTTCTGGAGAGAAATCTCAAAACAGAACGTATCCTGATATGTTGAAAAACAAAAATGACGAAGCTAATTTTGAAAATGTTATCACTTCAGAATTGTATAAAGTAACGCTTAACGGAACGGCTACTCTTTTTAAAGAAGCTGCGATGTTTGCAGGAGAAAGAATTTCACCTGACGGGAATTACATCATGTTGACGACTATTCAAAAACCTTTCTCATATGTTGTACCATTGTACAGATTCCCTTCTAAAACTGTAGTTTACGATAGCAGAGGAAAAGAAATTAAAGTGGTTAATGAGGTTCCTTTAAACGAAGTGATTCCTAAAGGATTTATGGCTGTACAAAAAGGAAAAAGAGAAATGACCTGGAGAAATGACAAACCGGCTACTTTGGTATACGTTTCTGCTTTAGATGAAGGTAATCCTGCCAACAAAGTAGATTTCAGAGATGAAGTTTTCCTTTGGAATGCTCCATTTACAAGTGAAGCTACCTCATTAGTAAAAACACCACAACGTTTTGGAGGAATTACTTGGGGGAATGATGCAATTGCAATCCTTACTGACAACTGGTACGACACCCGTAATTTAAAAACGTATTTAATTAACCCGTCTAATCCAAGTCAACAGCCAAAATTACTTAATGACAGAAATTATCAAGATGTTTACTCAGACCCGGGTTCTTTTGAAACCAGAAAAAATGAGTACAACAAAAATATTCTTGCTATTGAAAACAATAATGCTTTCCTTATTGGAGAAGGATTTACAAAAGAAGGTCAGTTTCCTTTTATTGATGAGTTCGATTTTAAAACGCTAAAAAGCAAACGTCTTTACACTTCTGCGTACAAAGACAAAAAAGAAGATTTAATTGAGATCGAAGATTTTAAAACCGGAAAAGTTTTAGTAATGATCCAATCAAAAAATGACTATCCAAATTATTACTTCAGAAATATCAAGAAACAAAATAGTCTGACACCAATCACTTCTTTCAAAAATCCTTTTGAAAGCATTAAAAATGTCAGCAAAGAAGTAATCAAATACAAACGTAAAGATGGTGTTGAACTTTCAGGAACTTTATACTTACCTGTTGGTTACGACAAAGCTAAAAAAGAAAAAATGCCTTTATTAATCTGGGCATACCCGGCTGAATATAAAGACAAAAACAGTGCAGGACAATCGACTCAGAATCCAAATGAGTTCACTTTTCCTTCTTACGGATCATTTGTATACTGGGTTACCAAAGGTTATGTAGTATTAGACGATGCTTCTTTCCCTATTATTGGTGAAGGAACTACAGAGCCTAACGACAATTTTATTTCTCAATTAGTAGACAATGCTGAGGCTGCAATTAACGCTGTAGATGCATTAGGTTATATAAACAGAAAGAAAGTAGCTGTTGGAGGACATTCTTACGGTGCTTTTATGACTGCTAACTTATTGACGCATTCTAACCTTTTTGCTTGTGGAATTGCACGAAGTGGTGCTTACAACAGAACTTTAACTCCATTCGGATTCCAATCAGAGCAACGTAATTACTGGGAAGTTCCGGTTGTTTACAACACTATGTCTCCTTTTATGAACGCTGATAAAATGAAAACACCTCTTTTATTAGTTCACGGTGAAGCAGATAATAACCCGGGAACTTTTACTTTACAAACAGAGCGTTATTTCCAAGCTTTAAAAGGTTTAGGAGCTCCTGCAAGAATGGTAATTTTACCTAAAGAGTCTCATGGATATGTTGCTAAAGAAAACATCTTACACTTACTTTGGGAAGAGGATCAGTTTTTAGAAAAAAATCTAAAAAACTAATCAACTCATCTGATTTCAAAAGAAGAAGCCGGTTCTAATTTATAGAGCCGGCTTTTTCTTTTAAAGATACTTAGGTTCTTAGTGGCTAAGCATCTGAGGTTATTTTGTTTCAAGTTTCAGGTTGCAGAACTTAAACTGTTTATTTGTCCTGTTCCTTAATCACTTGGCGGCTCTGCGACTTAGCGAGCAAAAAAACTTTACGGTTAAAAGTTTAAACGCAAGGTTCGCAAAGGTTTACGCAATGCTCGCTAAGATTATTTTTTCAACAAATCCTGCGTACTTTGCGGTTAAAAACTTAAACGCTAAAAATCTCTTTCTATAAATAATTCAAACTCAGGAAAACATTTTCTTCAAGCGGCAGATCGATTTCGCTTTCAAAGAAAACCAATTGTCGTTTATAAACCGATTCTATCAGGTAATGATTCCCTCTAAAATAAGTTCTTCTGATTTTTACAGGTAGACTAGACTCCGTTACCATTTTAAACTGATGTGGATATACCAGCGTTTTATGTGCTTCATCTTCGTAAGGAACCAACAAATGTGTTGGTATTTCATTTACTTCTCCAAAAAGGGAGGCTACATATTTAGTTTGTGGATCTTCATAGATTGTTGTCGGATTATCTTTTATGATGATTTCACCGTTTCGCATTACGATTGCCTCGTCTGCAAACGACAAAGCATCTGTGCTGTCATGCGTTGCTATAATACAGGTAATTCCTTTTTGTTTTAAGTAACGAAATAAATTTCGTCTCAAGGCATTCTTACGAAATGCGTCAATCTGACTAAAGGGCTCGTCCAGCAAAATTACTTCCGGTTCTAAGGCCAAAACCCGAACCAAAGCTACTCTTTGCTGCTGTCCTCCACTTAAAAATTTAGCTTTCACATTAGAAAACTGATCCATTTCTACCATTTCGAGCAGTTCCTGAACACGCAATTTTTTCATGTTGGCAAAACCATTCGAAAGAAACTTCCCAACATTCTCTGCTACTGTTTCATAAGGAGACAAATCAAAATCCTGAGCCAGGTATTTCATAAAAGGCATTCCGGGAATCAGATTATATTTAGGTCCCAGGATAGGTTTTTCATTGTACAACATTTCTCCCTCATCCAGATTATACAATCCGTACATCAATTTAAGCAGCGTACTTTTTCCACAACCACTTTCTCCTATGATCGCAATATTCTGTCCTTTTTCTATTGAAAAAGTCACGTTCTTAATAACCGGTGTATCCGTATACGAAAAGGAGATATTTTTTATGTCAAGCATTGCGTTATAATTGAGGGGGCAAATTTACAATCTTTAAAACCGAAAGTCAAAAAAAAAGCTATTCATTACGAACAGCTTTTTTCAAATTATATTGTATAGAAATTATTTTCCTGCTTCAGTCTTAGCATCATTTACCATTTTATCGTTTGCGGTAATAGCAAATTCAACACGACGGTTTTGAGATCTTCCTTCAGGAGTATCGTTTGTTGCAATAGGATCGGCAATACCCAAACCTGAAGTTTTGAAACGACTTGCTTTTAATCCTTTAGAAACCAAATAAGCCTGAACAGATGCTGCTCTTTGTCCTGAAAGTGTCAAGTTGTACTCTGCTCTTCCTGTACTGTCTGTATAACCAAAGATTTCAATATTCGTTTCTCCATACTCTTTAAATACAGGAACCAATTTATCTAAATTTGTTTTTGCCTGAGCTGTCAATGTTGACTTATTAGTATCAAAACGAACTGCATTTTCGTTTAAAGTTAAGTGAATTCCTTCCCCTACTCTTTCTACATCTGCACCCGGCAACGCCTGATCGATTTCACGAGCTTGTTTATCCATTTTATTTCCAATTAGAGCTCCGGTTCCGCCACCAACAGCAGCTCCAATAGCAGCTCCTAGTGCAGCATTTCCACCACGTCCTAAATTGTTCCCTAAAATACCTCCGATAATTCCACCCGCAACGGCTCCGATTCCGGCTCCTTTTTGAGTATTATTTGCGTTTTTTACAGAATCACAACTTGCAAAAAAACTAGTTAAAACAAGTAAACTACTTAAACCAAATACTGTTATCTTTCTCATGTTATCTCTTTTTTATATTAATTAGTTCTTTGAAATTGGTATGTTACCTCTTTTGTTTGTCCGCCAACATTAATATTATCTATCAGCTGAAATGAATTATCTGTCAAACCTGCAACTTTTAGTAAGTATCCTGATTTAACATTTTTTGATTTGATTCCCGGCTCAACAATTTTAAGCACAAAAAGCCCCTGATTGTTGATACTCCAAACAATTGGAGAAGTAAATCCGGTACAACTTGGAGCTGTTAACGCCATTGTTCCTTTATTGTTATTGGAGATAAATTTCCAGGTACTTCCGATAAAACATTTAGAATCAGCAAGATCAAACGAACTTACTTTGATATAGTCAGAACCCGGATAAGATACATTGGTAAGTACCCAATTTCCTTTAATAGCTACTTGAGTAGGTCTGTCAAGTTTAGTTGAAAGTGTTGTAGCTTCTGTTGAAGCTGTTGAAGACGAAGCTGATTTACACGCAAACACCATCGTGGCAATCATGCAAATAAAAATAATTTTCTTCATTTTGTACATTTATTTAAGTTAATACTTACACACATAAGCAATTATTGTACCGCAAAGATACGATTCATTGAAATATCTTTTGTTTTAGAATCTTTTTTTTTTCTTTCATAATTAACACATCCGACATTTTGTCACGCAAAAAGCAATTGGTATTCTATTTGAATAAATGTAAGGCATTACATTAAACTAATAAAATTAAAAAATATGACAACAGGTAAAATTAATGTTTCAGTAGAGAACATCTTTCCCTTAATCAAAAAGTTCTTATACAGCGATCATGAAATCTTTTTACGTGAGCTGATTTCAAACGGAACTGACGCTACATTAAAATTAAAACACCTTATTAGTATTGGTGAGGCTAAAGTAGAATACGGAAATCCGGTTATCGAAATCAAAGTAGATAAAGAAGGTAAAAAAATCCACATCATTGACCAGGGATTAGGTATGACTGCTGATGAAGTAGAAAAGTACATTAATCAGGTTGCTTTTTCAGGTGCCGAAGAATTCCTTGACAAATACAAAGATTCTGCTAAAGATTCGGGAATTATTGGTCACTTTGGTCTTGGTTTCTATTCTGCCTTTATGGTTGCTGAAAAAGTAGAAATCCTTACAAAATCATACAAAGACGAACCGGCTGCACATTGGACATGTGACGGAAGTCCTGAATTTACTTTAGAACCATCTGACAAAACTTCACGCGGAACTGAAATCATTCTGCATGTAGCGGAAGATTCTCTTGAATTCTTAGAAGATTCAAAAATCAGCGGTTTATTGAACAAATACAATAAATTTATGCCTATTCCGATTAAATTCGGAACAAGAACAGAAACACTTCCAAAACCGGAAGATGCTCCTGAAGATTACATCAACGAGACTGTTGAAACGGACAACATCATCAACAATCCAAATCCGGCCTGGACCAAACAACCAACGGAATTAACTGACGAAGATTACAAAAACTTCTACAGAGAATTGTATCCAATGCAATTCGAGGATCCATTGTTTCACATTCATTTAAATGTTGACTATCCGTTTAACCTGACAGGAATTTTATATTTCCCGAAATTAGGTTCTGACATGCAGATCCAGAAAGACAAAATTCAATTGTACCAAAACCAGGTTTACGTTACTGATAACGTAGAAGGAATTGTACCTGAATTTTTGACTATGCTAAAAGGTGTTATTGATTCTCCGGACATTCCATTGAACGTTTCTCGTTCGGGCTTACAAGCTGATGGTGCCGTTAAGAAAATCTCTAACTACATCACTCGTAAAGTAGCAGACAAACTAAAAGCTTTATTTAACGAAAATCGTGCTGATTTTGAACAAAAATGGAACGATATTAAAATCGTTTTAGAATACGGAATGCTTTCTGATGATAAATTCTACGAAAAAGCAGGTGCGTTTGTATTGTACCCAACAGTTGACGATACTTACTTTACTATTGAAGAATTAAAAGAAAAGCTAAAAGACAACCAAACCGATAAAGACGGAAAATTGGTAATTTTATATGCCGGAAACAAAGATGCGCAACACTCTTATATCGAAACTGCAAAAGCAAAAGGATACGAAGTATTGCTATTAGACTCTCCTATTATCTCGCATTTAATTCAGAAAATTGAAGGAGATAATAACGGTTTAACTTTTGTTCGTGTAGATTCGGATCATATCGACAACTTGATCAAAAAAGAGGAAACTGCGATTTCTAAATTATCTGACGAAGAAAAAGAAACACTAAAAGCTTCTTTAGAAGCTTATATTCCAAAAGCTTATTCTGTACAATTGGAAGCTATGGACAGCCAGTCGGCTCCATTTATCATCACGCAACCTGAATTTATGCGTAGAATGAAAGAAATGAGTCAATCCGGTGGTGGCGGAATGTTCGGAATGGGGAATATGCCAGAAATGTACAATCTGGTTGTAAATACCAATTCTGATTTGGCTACAAATATTTTGAATACGGAAGACAAAACACATCAGGAACATTTGGTAAAACAAGCTTTAGATTTAGCTAAATTATCGCAAAACCTTTTAAAAGGTGAAGCCTTAACTGCTTTTGTAAAAAGAAGTTTTGAAATGATCAAATAATCCAATTCTATTTTAATTGGTCCGAAAGCCCGCAAGTTTTACGCTTGTGGGCTTTCTATTTTTAAAAAAGCCCTTGGTTTTCAGTTTACAGTCTCAACCAAAAGTTTACATTTTACAGCTACAGCTTAAAAAAAACTTCACGGTTCTCTTATGTTTGCCGGGAAATTTTTTCACGCAGATCCGGCAGATTTATTCAGATTGTTTTTATTGAAAACGCAAAACAAAAAAATCCACAAACTATGCGTACGTAAAAACTTGGCGTCTTGGCGTCTCCTATGTTTACGTAGAAATTTTTCACGCAGATTTGGCAGATTTATTCGGATTGTTTTTATCCGAGTCAAAAATAAAAATATCTGCAAAATCTGCAGAATCTGCGTGAATAAAAAACTTTGCGTCCTTTGCGAGAAATTTCCGCATGCAGATTTATTCAAATTGCTTTCATTGAAAACACAAAACAAAAAATCTGCAAAATCTGCGAGCGAAAAAAAACTTTACATTCCACTAAATTTAACACCAGTTCTAATTTTAAAAATTTCTGACAAACGAAACCTTTTTTTACTAATTTTGACCGCCCACTTTTATCTAACTATAAACTAATACCACTATGAAAAAAAGTTTTATTTTACTTTTAACATTTTGCGCAACAGCACTAATCTATGTTTCTTGCTCAAGTGACAAAAACGAAATCGTTACCCAGACAGATACTTCTTCCGTTAGAGCTTCTATGTTAATTGATGCCATCAATGAAATGGACCTCAAAACCGGATTAAAGCTAGCCTCTGACAACAGCACATCAAAACCGACTCAAGTAGCACCTGACACTTGCCCTTTAATCGCTCTCGAAAAAACTACTGCCGAAAATTACCCAAGAATTTTTACTGTAGATTATGGCACAGGTTGTACCGTTGATAAAATCACAAAAAAAGGAAAACTAAAAATCACCCTTACCGGACCGATTACTGCTGCAGGAAGCAAGATGACAATTGAAAGAATTGATTATGCTGTTAACCAATTTAAGCTAGAAGGAACTATCGAATACACCAACTCCACAACAGAGCAAACAGTCCCAAAGTGGACCAGAAAAGTAAGCAATGGAAAAATTACAACTTCTGACGGACGAATATTCTTAAATGAAGGAACTTACACTACAAGACAAACTGCAGGTGTAGCAACACCAACATTAGACGACAATGTTTATGAAATCACCAATGGTACTCATACCGTGATTTCAGACAAGGGCACTACATTAACCTTAACTATTTTACAAACTCTAATCAAAAAATACTCTTGTGAGTTTATCTCAAAAGGAAAATTAGAAATTCAGGGCGGATTTTTGAACGGAGTTATAGACTATGGAAACAATGATTGCGATAACGCTTATACCTATACTCAGGAGAACGGCAGTACTTATAATTTAACAATGTAACTCATTCATTTTTACAAAAATAAACTCATCCCAATTTAGAAATAGATTGGGATTTTATTTTTCATAAAAATTAAACCCTTACTTCTCCACATTCAAACTATTTTCTTTATTTTGCAGCAAAATCTAAAAAACCAATGAAAAAATCAATTATTGCCTTTGTTACTCTTGCCCTATTGGCATCTTGCGACAAAAAAGAAACTACTGACGGCTTACATCTTACCGGAAACATAAAAGGATTAAAAAACGGGACTTTATATATTCAAAGAGTTGCTGACACTTCACTTGTTGCCATTGACTCGATTAAAATTGACGGGAATTCAACTTTTGAAAAAGACATAAAACTGGACTCTCCGGAAATGCTTTATTTATTTTTGGATCGCGGTGTAACCAATTCACTGGACAACAACATTTTATTCTTTGCTGAACCCGGAAATCTAAATATCGAAACCAACTTAGATAATTTTATAGCTGCAGCTAAAATTACCGGATCTAAAAATCAGGAATTGTACGAAGAGTATAAAAAAATAAACTCTCGCTTTATTGATGAAAACCTTTCGATGGTAGAATCCAAATTTAAAGCTTTAAAAAGACAAGACCAGAAAGCAGTTGACAGCATTGACGCCAAACAACAGTCAAATATCAAAAGAAAATACTTATACGCTACCAACTTTGCCATCAATCACAAAGATCACGAAATAGCACCTTATATTGCGTTAGCTGAGATTTACGACATCAACGTTAAGTTTTTGGACACGATACAAAAATCAATGACTCCAAAAGTAGCGCAATCACTATATGGTAAAAAACTAACAAAATATGTTAGTGAAATTAAAAAGCAGGAACAAAAGTAATTTTTCATTCTATAAAAAATGCTCTGTAAAATTTTACAGAGCATTTTTATTTTGAAGCAATTCTATCGTTCTGAAAAGTCTAAAAAAGTTCCTCTTCGGAAAATCAAACGATAAAAACTGATTTCACGAATTAAAATAAGATTACTTCAAATAATACAATAACGATTACTTTTTATTTCTAAAAAACTGTAAGCCTGGTCCTATGCCACCAGCTACATCTCCATGATCTCCTTCATCAAGTATAGTAGGGCAACTTTATTTTTAACTAAAAAATCTTTCTCATCCTTTTCTATTTTCCCTACAGCTTCATCTTTTCCACCTAAAGAATATAACGTCTTAGCCAACATGGGGTTACCATCTAAAAGAACAGTATAATTTTTCATTTCGTTTAACTTTAATTTTGACACAACATTAAAGTAAGGTATCTCATAAGACTTAAGCTTTTCGATAATAGGCACTATTCCGTCTTTAAAAGCAACATGATTGTTTTTAGGTAGGTTATCAAAAAATACCTGAACACTCTTCATTCTCGTTCCTGAAAATACATACCCATCAGGATGTATTTTATTTGCTGACATATAATGCTGACTTACAAATCCACCATACGAATGACCATGTAAATAGACTATCTTATGGTTCGATTTTAACCAGGTAATCACTTTTTCGATTATGTTAACGGTCTTATCATTTACTTCCTGCGCATTGGCCTCTGTAAATAACATTCCACTTGCAAAAACGGTCGAATTAATATCATGAGCCTGTCTCATACCCAAAACTGAATGATTTAAAAACCCTTCCGCTTTTAGTCCGTCTTCCACTTTACCTAATAAATCATAATCTTCATGATCTACTATATGTATCGGTCCACCTCCAACGTAAACAACAACCGTATCTTTAATTTTGGAAAGGGAAACGTCACTATTATCTTTATTATAAACCAATTTTTGTAGCTCGTCAGGTACAGGCATACTAACATATGGCACCTCTTTTAATATTGGAAACCCTTCTTCCGGAACATCCTCATTAATTGGTTTAATCTTATTATTGTCCTCTTTGCTACATGATACAAAAAAAACTAACGAAACTAACGAGATAAACACAACAAAACTTGTAAATACAACTCTTTCTAATTTTCTTTTTTTCATTGTTTTCATTTTTTTACTACTACTCTTTTTGTTTGATAATACTTTGCTATTTTGGACGCAATTGTTTGAAGCAAAAAACTTCCATCATACATTTATATACTTTTAGAAAGTATAAAAGTTAATATCAAACCTAAAAAAAGTTGCAATAGACAAAACCAACAAGTTCATAATCGTAAGTTTTAAATTTATAAAAGCATAAATAAAATTCAATTTAGTTATTCTCAGATAAACTTCTCATCAAAATAACTTGTACCCCCAAGTCGTAAAAGATTATTTAAGTGATTAAGTATAAAATTTATGGTATTTTATAAAGAGAATTGTTTATCTCAACAGATTGCTAAAACGCACAAGGTAACATCAGACGGATATTTTCGGATCAAATCCAAAAGATGTGGATTTTTAGTTCCGGGAAGATAAAAACCTTTACGAGCTTTACATCTATTTAACTGCAAGGTTCGCAAAGGTTTTGCGCACTTTGCAGTTGAATTCTCACACTAAGCCGCTAAGTTTTTTTGCACGCAGATTTAGGAGATTGTTTTTATACATGTAGATTAGACTACTATTTTTGCTCTGTGATTACTATAAAAGCAATCTCAATAAATCGGTGTGTATTAAAAGAAACTTTGCGCCTTTGCGAGCAAATATCAAATCAACAGAATTCCAAACCACTTTGCGTAATCCCCAAGTTTTGCAACTGATCCCAAAAAAATCGAAATCACGACTTTCACTTTAGAGCAAAAAAAAAACCATTTGCTAATACAAATGGTTATTTTATGTTGAGCCGATAGAGGGACTCGAACCCACGACCTGCTGATTACAAATCAGCTGCTCTAGCCAGCTGAGCTACATCGGCCTCATTACGGGTGCAAATATAGGATGGTTTTTCGGTTTTCCAAAATAAATTTTAGCTTTTACCCTTATTTTTTTTGACAATTCTAACATTCAATTGGAAATGAGATTTTTAAAAATTAAAAAAGTTTTCCTTTATACTGAATTTTCCCAAAATAAGCTAAAACAACAAAGACCTTTACCTCTTTTTCGACTTCGTTTATGGCAACTGATCTTCTTATTTTGCATCATTTTTCTTTCTGTTACGGGGTCTCGTCGGAATTTCGACACAATGTTCTTCTGTCAAAATGCACAATTTGTTTAACCGCAAAGCCGCCAAGTTTTTTTGCACGCAGATTTAGCAGATCAGACTGATATTTTGGTTTTGCAATTAGATAGAAGCAATCTGCTAAATCTGCGTGAGAAAATTTCTCGCAAAGTCACGAAGGCACAAAGTTTTTTTTATTGATCCTCTTGGAATTTAGAATTTTCTTCTGAACCCGCAAAGCCGCCAAGTTTTTTTTGCACGCAGATTTAGCAGATCAGGCTGATATTTTGGTTTTGCAATTAGATAGAAGCAATCTGCTAAATCTGCGTGAGAAAATTTCTCGCAAAGTCGCGAAGACACAAAGTTTTTTTTTTATATTGATCCTCTTGGAATTTAGAATTTTAGCGCAAAAAAAAACCATCACAAAAGTGATGGTTAATTCTACGTTGAGCCGATAGAGGGACTCGAACCCACGACCTGCTGATTACAAATCAGCTGCTCTAGCCAGCTGAGCTACATCGGCCTCATTACGGGTGCAAAGATAAGGTGGATTTTCGTTTTTCCAAAATAAAATTGCACTTTTTTATACTTTTTTTTGCCTACAATTCGTTGATTTTAGCAATCAATTGATTAGCAGTTTGTTCCAATTCAACATTGATTTGTTTGAAGTGTGCTTTTTTATTTTCAACATCTTTTGCATTCACTTTAGTGATCAAAGTATCGAAAGCAGCAATAGCTTCGTCGATCAAAGCATTCGTTTCCGGAGTTGGATTTCCTGTCGTAGACATTTCGAATAAGTAAATTGCTTCAATAATATCACCTAATACGTAATTGATGTCTTTCTTTAAATTTTTAACGTTTGCCATTTTATTTTAATTTTAATTTGCGTCTGCAAAAGTACATATAATCTTTTTATTACGAGCTATGAAATGTAAATTTCTAAAATTGAAGCTTTTCCGGTCACCTCAAATGCATTTATCGAAGCAGGAACCAAAACGGTATCTCCTTTTATATAAGACTGTTTAAAACCATCAAACTCGATTTCGAAGCTTCCTTCCACACACATATATACGGTAAAAGTTTCTCCCGATTTAGATACAGCCATTTTATCTTCTAACGGAATAAAATTGGTTGTAAAATAAGGACAATCTACTACTACGTTAGAAGTATTTATTTCACTGTTGTATTTCTTTTGTGTATCTACCTTATTATAGTTGATCGCATCAAGCGCCAAATCTACGTGGAGTTCTCTTGTATTTCCTTCTGCATCTTTTCGATCAAAATCATACAAACGATACGTGATATCTGAAGTCTGCTGAATTTCGGCTACAACCAAACCGGCTCCTATTGCATGCACAGTTCCGGTTTCTAAAAAGAAAACATCTCCAGTTTTTGCTTTTACATCATCTAAAATCGAAACTAAGGTTTTATCGTTCAGGTGTTTCAAATACTCTTCTTTTCCTGAATCTTCTTTAAAACCTACAATAATTCTAGCATCTGTATCGGCCTGCAATACATACCACATTTCGGTTTTACCAAAGGAATTATGACGTTCTTTTGCTAAAACATCATTAGGATGCACTTGTATCGAGAGATCCTCACGAGCATCTAAATATTTAAACAACAATGGAAATTGTTTTCCAAAACGCTCATACACTTTAGTTCCTAAAATTTCGTTTGGCATCTCATCAATAAGTTCCATTAATGATTTTCCTTTCAAAGTCCCATTCACAACCACACTCACATCTCCTTCTACAGTAGACAATTCCCAGCTCTCGCCAGTAATTTTGGAAACAATTGGTTTGTTAAGGATCGTTTTTAATTTTTCTCCTCCCCAGATTCTTTCTTTTAAAATAGGGGCAAATTGTAAAGGGTACATTTTTGGATTCATGTTTTTTAAGAGGCGATTATCTTTGTTAATGTACTATATTTTATTTATAGTACTAATTCTTTAATGGTTACTAAGGCTTTAGGAATATGTTTGGAAGCATTCATGCTATCAAAAATCAGAATAACTACTCCATTCCGATCTATAATATAAGTTACTCTTCCCGGTAAAAGACCAAATAAATTATCGCGAACACCAAAAAGATGTCTTAATTTTTTATCTTGGTCTGACAACAGTATAAACGGTAATTGATGTTTATTGGCGAATTTATGATGTGATTTGACACTATCACTGCTTATTCCGATAACCTCGGCTCCGAGATCTTTGAAATCTTCGTACTGATCTCTAAAACTACAAGCTTCGGTGGTACAACCTGGTGTATTGTCTTTTGGGTAAAAATAAATCACCAGTGGCTTTCGACCCAAAACACTTTGGCTTTCAAAAACCTCTCCATGATTATCCTTTGCAGTAAAATTCGGAACTATATCTCCTATTTTTAATGACATTTTATTTTTCTCCTTTATAGGTTACAAAATTACGTTCTGTTTCATTCAAAACGATTTCGAGATCAAAATCGGGCTGAATTCTTTTTCTGATTTTATTCCATATCACAACAGCAATATTTTCAGCAGTTGGATTCAAATCCTGAAATTCAGGAACATCCAGATTCAGGTTTTTGTGATCAAACGGAATCTCTACTTCTTCAAGTATGATATCCGCTAATACTTTCACATCTATAACAAAACCGGTTTCCGGGTCAATTTTTCCTGTTACACTTACTGTTAAACCATAATTATGACCATGAAAATTAGGATTGTTACATTTTCCAAAAACAGCATTGTTCTTTTCTAATGTCCAATCTTTCCTGTGCAATCGATGTGCAGCATTAAAATGTGCTTTTCTTGATATGGTTACTCTCATTTAGGTTTTTGGTTAAGCATCATTAAATCTTATGGTCTTCTAAATAATGATAAAATTCATCAAAAATTATCTTAAACCATACGGTATACACTTCCGGATGTTTTTCAATATCTTCTTTTATATCTTCTATCTTCATCCATTTCCAATCTTCCACTTCGTCCGGATTAATCACAGGAGTCTCATCGTAATAGCCAATCATAACATGATCTAATTCATGCTCTGTCAAACCATTGTCAAAAGGAGCCTTGTAAATAAAATGGAACAGTTCTTTCAGCTCTGCTTTAAACCCCATTTCTTCAAACAATCTTCGGCTTCCAGCCTCCACATTGGTCTCTCCTTCACGTTGGTGACTGCAACATGTATTGGTCCATAACAAAGGTGAGTGATATTTTTGATGCGCACGTTGCTGTAACATTATTTCATTCTTATTATTTAAAATAAAAACAGAGAAAGCACGATGCAAAAGAGCCTTTTCATGTGCTTCTAATTTTGGCATTAAGCCAATTTGCTCATCATTTTGATTGACTAATATTACGTTTTCTTCTATCATAAGGCGTTTTGTACCAAACAAAAATACGAAAAAAGAAATGGCTTGAAAATCTCAGAGAAGATTGTGAAAAGTTTAACGAGCCAAAACATTTACAACCTGTTAATTTTCAAAACATTGCATTTACTAATTTTATAAAAAACCTTTAAAAACAAGCCTTAAAACTAAAAACAATCGGTTTACGTAAATACTAAAACGTTAAATCATACTTAAAAAAAATGCAATTGTAAAGTGTACGACATTTCAAAACCTTCTCTCGTCGTAACTTTGAAGCACAAAAATAAAGTAACATGAAAGCTACAAAAACAAAAACCCAATTTTTCAGCCTTTGCTTTTTAATTCCGCTGTTCATTTTTCAGGCATGCGGGCAAAACACAAAAAAAACAAATCCAAAAACGGTTAGCATGGAAAATAAAATCAACAAACCGGGGAATCCTTATTATTCGAACACAGACACCACTAAACTGAATGTAAGCAACGCCGAATGGAAAAAAGTACTTCCCGAAGATGTATATGCCGTGATGCGAGAAGCTGATACCGAGCGACCTTTTACCGGAAAATACTGGAAAAGCGACGAAAAAGGAACTTATTATTGTACCTCCTGCGGAAATAAGCTTTTCAAATCTACCGCTAAATTTTCGAGCAGTTGCGGATGGCCGAGTTTTTTTGAACAGGACAACAAAAAAAGCGTTGTTTATAAAAAAGATAATTCTCTCGGGATGGAAAGAATCGAAGCGCTTTGCGGCAGATGCGGCGGACACTTAGGCCACCTGTTTGATGACGGTCCGGAACCAACCGGAAAACGCTATTGCATGAATTCCATCGCACTTGATTTTATCCCGGACTCTAAATAAAAAACTATGAAAAATATATTTTTAACATGCGTCTTCGCGTTATCATTAAATAGCTTTGCCCAGAATACCACAACAAAAAAAACTTCAAACCTCGAAACCATTACTCTTGGTGGTGGTTGCTACTGGTGTGTTGAGGCGGTTTACGAGAATTTAAACGGAGTAAAATCTGTTGTTTCGGGTTTCGCGGGAGGAAAAGTTTCAAATCCGACCTACGAAGAGGTATGCAGCGGAACAACCGGCCATGCCGAAGTGGTTCAGATTACTTACGACAAAACGATAACGGATATCAACGAAATTTTTAAAGTTTTCTTTACCGTTCATGATCCGACAACATTAAACAGACAGGGAGCCGATGTTGGCACTCAATATCGCTCTGTAATTTTTTACAATAATCCGCAACAGAAAGCAGCAGCAGAAAGTATTATTGCACAGTTAAACAAAGCAAAAGTGTACGACAGTCCAATAGTCACAAAAATTGAACCTTTTACCAAGTTCTACAAAGCCGAAGATTATCATCAGAATTATTATGCAAACAACAAAAACCAACCGTATTGCAAAATGGTAATTCAGCCTAAGATAGAGAAATTTGAAAAAGTCTTCAAAAACCAACTCAAAAAGAAATAATTATTAATTCAGAAAGTAGCTGTTCGTTAAAGAGCGGCTATTTTTTTTGCCACTAATTGCACGAATTAGCACGAATTCTTTATCTCCAATTTTAATTTTGATCAGTGGCGTTGAAAAATAAGTTCGTTGAAAAAACGCTGTTTTTTTATACAAAAGTAATTCGTGCTAATTCGTGCAATTCGCGGTAAACTTCTTTTTCAAAATCAAATCATTTTTTTTGTAATTTGCGTTGATCAAAAAACTAACATTATCAACCAAAATCACTACAAATGAAACATTTAATTTTGTTTTTTTTATCCCTTTTTACAACCATCCAGGTTTGTTCTCAGGAAAATTTACCAACCGATTACCTCACTAAAGAATTTCACAAAGGACGTCGTGAAGCCTTTAGAGCTTTGATGCCTGCAAATTCTGTAGCTTTGATTTTCTCTTACCCTGAAAGAGTTTTTTCCCGAGATATCAATTACATTTTTCATCAGAATCCCGATATGTATTATCTGTCCGGTTACAAAGAACCAGATGCTGTTTTATTGATTTTTAAAGAGCCTCAAGGCACTAACGAAACCTACAATGAAGCCATTTTTGTCAGAGAAAAAAATGCGACAAAAGAAATGTGGACAGGAAGACGTTTAGGTGTTGACGCTACAAAATCTCAATTGGGGATTGCGACTGCTTTTAACGGAAAAGATTTTAAAGATTTTCCTATAGATTTTAAAAAATTCAAAACCATAATCTACGATAAAATCCCCACCGACATTAGCAATAACAAAAGCGGGGCTGACCTGTTCGGCTTATTGGAGACTTTTAAAACCAAAGCCGGAATCACAACAGAAGATGTCGCTTCTTTAGATCTTTTCAGAACTATTACAAGTACACTTCGAGAAATAAAAACACCGGAAGAATTGGTATTGATGCGCAAATCGGTTAAACTTTCCTGCGTTGCACATAACGAAGTAATGAAAGCGGTTGGGCCTGACATGAGTGAAAACGAAGCAGAAGGAATTCACACCTACATCCACAGAAGATATGGCGCAGAAGCCGAAGGTTACTCTCCAATTGTGGGTGCCGGAGCAAATGGATGTATCTTACATTACTCAGAAAACAACAGTACTAAAATAGACAATCAACTACTGTTAATGGATGTTGGATCGGAGTACCATGGCTATTCTGCCGATGTTACCAGAACAATTCCTGCAAACGGGAAATTTACAGCAGAGCAAAAAGCAATTTACCAATTGGTTTATGATGCTCAGGAAGCTGTTTTTGCAATTTGCAAAGAAGGTACACCTCTAGTGGCACTAAACGAGAAAGCCAAAGAAGTACTTGCAAATGGATTACTAAAACTGGGAATCATAAAAAACCTTAAAGACGTAAATCTTTACTACCCTCATGGATGCTCACATTTCCTTGGTTTAGATGTGCATGACAAAGGAAATTTTAAAGGTCCCGAAACCCTTTTAAAAGAAAACATGATTCTTACCGTTGAACCGGGAATCTATATCTCACCAAATAGCAACTGCGACAAAAAATGGTGGAATATCGGTGTTCGTATCGAAGACGACATCTTAATCAAAAAAAATACGTACGAAAATCTATCTATTGATTCACCAAGAAAATGGGACGAAATTGAAGCTTTGGCTAAGCAAAAAAGCACTTTTAATGAAATGGTTTTTCCTAAAATCTAATTTCACTTGACATATAAAACAGCAACCTCGTTTAAAAAATAAACGAGGTTTTTTTATGAAGTTTTATGAAAAGCTTTTTGATCTTCAAATGGATTTTTTCCTTTCTTTGTATTCTTAAAAAACAATTATAAATGAAAGCACTTACCTTTTCATCTTTCGGAGATTCAGCTGTTTTAGATTATATTGAGATCCCAAATCCACAATTAAAAAGTGATGAAATTTTAGTAGAAATGAAAGCTATCGGCTTAAACTTCGCCGATGTTTACAGACGAAAAGGAAATTATCATTTAAAGGGAAACCCTCCTTTTATTGCAGGTTACGAAGGAGCGGGAATAGTTGTTGATGCCAACAATAACTCTGACTATAAAGTTGGAGATCGTGTTGCCTTTGCTGATGTTCCATTCGCCAATGCCGAATTGGTAGCCGTAAATATCAACCATGTACTTCCTTTACCGGAAGCTATTTCATTTGAAACCGCCGCTTCAATATTGTTACAAGGTCTGACGGCTCACTATTTAGCTATAGACAGTCATAAAACAGCAAAAGGCGAAACCGTTTTAATTCATGCAGTTGCCGGTGGTGTTGGTCAGTTTTTAACGCAGATCAGTAAACTTTTAGGCGCAAATGTTATCGGTTTAACGTCTTCTGCAGAAAAAGCAAAAGTAGCAATTGAACAAGGCGCAGACCATGTATTTCTATATAATCAAGACTGGAAATCGGAACTTTTTAAAGTTGTTCCGAACGGTGTTGATGTTGTTTACGACAGTATCGGCAGCACATTGACCGAAAGTTTTGAAGTCACTAAAGAATGTGGACAGGTAGTTTTCTTCGGAATGGCGGGTGGTGACCCTGAACCCGTAAATCCGAGAATGCTGATGGATACTTCAAAAACGTTGACCGGTGGTGATTTATGGAGCTATTTAAATTCTAAAGAAGAAAGAATCAGAAGAGCCGATCAATTATTTAATTGGATTATTGAAGGGAAAGTTACACTTTCAACGCCAACTTCTTTCCGATTGTCAGAAGGAAAACTGGCTCATGATTACCTTGAAAGCCGTAAAAGTACCGGGAAGATAATTCTGATTCCGTAATTTTTTTGCCGCTAATTACACTAATTTTCGCTAATTTTTTTTCTAAATATTTCAATTCGTGAAAATTCGCGTAATTCGCGGCAAGACTTTTTCTATAATTGATGAATTTCCATCTTAGTTAATTCAGATAATTCAACAATTCTGTTCACTTCTTCTTTTTTTACAATAAAGAACAGATAACTGTCTCCTTTGGTATCGTAATTCATTAACTCCAAATTTTGCTTTGTTAATTCTGCTTGAATGTAAGGAAACAAATCATGACTGTATGTTTCTTCGGGGTATTCAAAGCTAAACGTTTCTCCAAGCATTTCAGAAACAAACCACTCTGCATCTTCAGGATCAAATTTCCAGTCACTGTACCAGCAATTTACCCCTTCAAAGAAATCAAAATCTTCCTCATACTCCTCCTCGTCTTCTTCTCTTCCATAATTTTCAAAAAGAACCTGAGCTTGATTTTTCAACAATTCCCCTTCCAGATCTCCTCTGGAAATTAGCTGTAAAAACTCTTCAAAATCCTCAATAGTGACTTCGTCAAACATCAGGCTTTCAGAAGAAGGCAGAACAAGACTTTCAGGCAATTCAATTTGCAAATACTCACATATTCCCTGCAATACATTTTCAAAATCTTTAAAACCTATTTTTTCAAGATCATTTTTAGGTTTACTTAGATCAACATATTCTGTTTCTAAAAGCCCTTTCACATAGTCGTCAAAATAACTGTTTGTATACAATATTTTAAAATCATTCGCTTCAGAACTATTTGTACAGCAGAAGAAGATAATAAAATTTTGTGGAATATAATTCAAGCCCTCTTTCATTTCGGGAGTTGGTTTTGAGAAAAACTGAATATGAATATAATCGTAGTCCAAAGCTTCTTGACTATCCTCTTCCGAAACTTCCGTAATACCAACTCTTTTATTTAATTCATTTAAGACTTCATAAACATTTTTAAAACCGCTATTACTAATTTCATTTCTTCCCGCCTCATGAGCAAAAGAATCCGGAAAAGAATACAAGTTAACAAATACGTTATCGCTAACACCTTTCATTCTAAAATCAAAACGATTTTGTTCATCATACAGATACGCATAAATCTTATCTAAGACATCAAAACTTACTATAGATTTAGGATTGTTATTTCTTCCGAAAAGATTTGAAAAAAAGTTAGTCATAAAAACCAATTTATTATAAAATTTGTACAATCACCTAAGTGTGCGTATTTCAAATATCAAAATTGTAATTCGTAAAAATTTGTGCAATAGTTTCGCCTGTTCACTATTGCTCGGGTCGCGCCGACCTTTTCTATAAAACTTATTTCAGGGCTTCGGCAATCATCAAAGCACATTTTTCTCCGTCAATTGCAGCAGAAATAATTCCACCGGCATAACCAGCTCCTTCTCCACACGGATACAAACCTTTTATTTGCAAATGTTCGTAAGTTTCGGGATTTCTCGGAATACGAACCGGAGATGACGTTCTGCTTTCGGGAGCGTGCAAAATCGCTTCGTTGGTCAAATAACCACGCATTGATTTTCCGAATTCTTTAAATCCTTCGCGCAAAATCTGTGATAAAAATCCCGGAAAGACCTGCCCCATTTCTACCGAAGTCGTTCCCGGAACATAAGATGTTTTCGGAATATCTAACGATACTTTATTCTGTGTAAAATCAACCATACGTTGTGCGGGCACTTTTTGGGTTTCTCCCGCCAAACGCCATGCTTTTTGCTCGATACTCTTTTGAAACTCCATTCCGGCCAAAGCACCGTATTTTGCAAAAGGCTTAAAATCTTCAATTTTCAATTCGATCACAATTCCTGAATTGGCAGTCACCTGATCTCTTTTAGAAGGCGACCAACCGTTTGTAACTACTTCTCCGGGACTCGTTGCACAAGGCGCAATTACACCACCGGGACACATACAGAACGAATACATTCCACGTCCGTTAACCTGTTTCACAATAGAATAAGGTGCCGGAGGCAAATGCTCGCCGCGATAATCACAACTATACTGAATACTATCTATTAATTCTTGTGAATGCTCAGCACGAACTCCCAAAGCAAAAGGTTTTGCTTCGATAAAAATCTTCTTTCGGTCCAATAATTCAAAAATATCCCGTGCCGAATGACCGGTTGCTAAGATTAATTTATTGGCGTGAATAGTATCTCCGTTTTGAGTCACAATTCCCTCTACTTCATTATTTTTTACCAAAATATCAGTTACTCGCGTATCAAACAAAACCTGACCACCAAATTCGATAATTTTCTTTCGAATGTCTTCGATGATTTTTGGTAATTTATTGGTCCCGATATGTGGGTGTGCTTCTACCAATATATCTTCAGAAGCTCCAAAAGCAACTAATAATTCTAATATTCTGGTCACATCACCACGTTTTTTAGAACGAGTATACAATTTCCCGTCCGAATAGGTTCCTGCGCCACCCTCGCCAAAACAATAATTGGAATCTTCATTAACCAAATGATCCACGTTTATCGCTTTTAAGTCACGTCGGCGACCACGAACGTCTTTTCCTCGTTCGATTAGAATTGGTTTTAATCCTAATTCAATTAATTGCAATGCCGCAAAAAGTCCTGCCGGTCCTGCTCCAACCACAATTACTTCCTGAGCTTTTGAAACATCCTTATAGACAGGTAATTCTATTTTTGTTTCCTGAAAAGGCTCACCTACTAAATAAATCAGCACTTTTAAATTGATTTTAATCGCTTTCTGACGTGCGTCTATTGATCGCTTCAGAATAGAAACATGTTGAATTTCTTTAGGTGAAACCTTTATTTGTTTAGACAAATAGTCACGAAGCAACAAGTCATTTGCTGCAATTTCCGGTGTTACCTGAAGTAAAAGTTCTCTTGGCATTGTATTTTATTTATTCTATTAGCTTTTCTTTCTATGAAAAGAACATGCAAAAGTACTATTTTGAACTGAATTTGTTTAAACCCTGAACCCGATTGTTGAATAGTAATTTTAAGCCACAAGAAAAAATCCTTTAAATCCGAGAAATCTGTGGCTAGTTTTTTTGCCACTAATTTCACTAATTAACACAAATTACTTTGGGCTCGATTATTAAATTGTAGTATAAATAGTCAAGCTCCGATTAATAATAAAATTAAAGAAAAATCCCTGTAATCTGTGAAATCTGTGGCTAGTTCTTTTGCCACAGATTAAATCGATTAGACTGATTATCTCTAAGTTTAATCTATTTTAAAAACAGTCTTTGTACCTTTGCCTCTCAGAACCTTTGCACCCTAAAAACAATGTCCAGAAAAATAAAACTGATTTGGGATTTTCGTGGCCCTGCAGCTGCAAAAACAGCCGAACATCACGAAATTCATTTAAAAGAATATATTACAATAGAAAAGCTCCCATTGAATATTACAGGTTATAAAATTGTAAACGATATGCATGCTACCGCATTTATGGTAGTTGTTGAAGAAAACATGATTGCTGTAAGAGATGCTTTGAAACCGCATCGTGGGGAAATACATGAGGAATAAAATTCCAATATTTGAAATTCCAAATTCCAAACTATTTCACGCTTTTGTTATCGCTTGAACCCAAATTACAATGTTGGAAAAATTTCTAAAAATGAAAAATCCAAATTCCATGACTTCTCAGTTGGAATTTGGATTTTTTTTATTTTAAAACTTGGAATTTCCCCCCCTAGTTCGCTACTTCGCTAATAAATTTTATTCTCATCAAACGCAATTCATCGATATCGTAGTCTCCGTCAAATTCTTTTAGCGCGTCTTCGATTTTATCCGATTCTGATTCCATGAAATAATCGTGAATTTCTTCCTGCTGATCGTCATCAAGCATATCGTCCAGCCAATATTTGATATTCAGCTTTGTTCCTGAATATACAATTTGTTCCATTTCTTTAATCAAAGCATCCATGGTCAGGCCTTTTGCAGAAGCAATATCGTTTAAAGATAATTTTCGGTCAATATTCTGAATGATATACAACTTATTGGCAGAGTTTACTCCGGTAGATTTTACCACTAAATCATCCGGGCGAATGATATCATTATCTTCTACATAACGATTGATGAGGGTAATAAAATCTCCACCGTATTTTTTTGCTTTCCCTTCACCAACTCCGTGGATGTTGTATAATTCTGTTAAGCTGATCGGGTATTTTAAAGCCATATCTTCCAGAGAAGGATCCTGGAAAACAACGAAAGGAGGAACTCCCAGTTTTTTGGCTACTTTTTTTCGCAGTTCACGCAACATTCCCATCAAAACTTCATCGGCAGTACCGGATGACTTAGAAGCTGTTACTATTGCATCGTCTTCAGACTCACTATACTCATGATCTTCGGACATCATAAACGAAACCGGTTTTTTAATAAAATCCAATCCGCTTTTGGTAATTTTTATAATTCCGTAGGTTTCAATGTCTTTCGACAAATAGCCCATTACCAGAACTTGTCTTAGCAGTGCCATCCAATATTTCTCATCATGATCAGCTCCTGATCCAAAGAAAGATTGCGTATCTGTTTTATGTGCTTTAATTACCGCATTAACACGACCAATTAAGGTAAAAACAATTTCTTTTGATTTATAAATATGTTTGGTATCCCGGACAATTTCCAACAATTTGACAACTTGTTCCTTTGCTTCAACACGGGTTTTAGGATTACGAACATTATCGTCCATATCTGCGCCTTCCCCATTCTCGCTATCAAATTCTTCACCAAAATAATGCAACAGAAATTTTCTCCGCGACATCGAAGTTTCAGCGTATGCTACTACTTCCTGTAATAAAGCAAAACCTATTTCCTGTTCTGCAACCGGTTTTCCGGACATAAATTTCTCCAGCTTTTCTACATCTTTATAGGAGTAGTATGCTAAACAATGTCCTTCTCCGCCATCACGTCCGGCACGTCCGGTTTCCTGATAATAACTTTCTAATGATTTTGGAATATCATGGTGAATTACAAAACGAACGTCCGGTTTGTCGATTCCCATTCCGAATGCGATTGTTGCTACCACTACATCTACATCTTCCATCAAAAACATATCCTGATGTTTGGCTCTTGTTTTAGCATCTAAACCTGCGTGATACGGTACGGCACTGATGCCATTTACTTGTAAAACTTCGGCTACGGATTCTACTTTTTTGCGGCTCAGGCAATAAATAATTCCTGACTTCCCTTTATGCTGTCTGATAAACCGAATAATATCAGATTCTATATTTTTTGTTTTAGTACGAACTTCGTAGTATAGATTAGGTCTGTTGAATGACGCCTTAAAGGTTCTGGCATCAGACATATCCAGATTCTTCAGGATATCTTCCTGAACTTTTGGCGTTGCAGTAGCCGTAAGACCTATAATAGATACTTTACCTAATTGTTTGATAATATTTTTCAGATTTCTGTATTCCGGTCTGAAATCATGACCCCATTCTGAAATACAATGCGCTTCATCAATAGCAACAAATGAAATCGGCACACTTTGTAAAAACGCCACATACTCTTCTTTTGTCAAAGATTCGGGGGCCACGTACAATAACTTGGTTAAGCCCGAAGTAATGTCTTTTTTAACCTGCGCGATTTCAGTTTTGGTAAGGGAAGAGTTCAATACATGCGCAATTCCGTTTTCCGAGGAAAGGCTTCGAATCGCATCGACCTGATTTTTCATCAGAGCAATTAAAGGAGAAACAACAATAGCTGTTCCCTCTTGAATTAAAGCGGGTAATTGATAACAAAGAGACTTTCCACCGCCCGTAGGCATTATCACAAAAGTATTCTTTTTATCCAGGATACTCGTAATGACTTGCTCCTGCAAGCCTTTAAATTGGCTAAAGCCGAAATACTTCTTTAATTCCTTGTGTATTTCAATTTCGTTTGAATTCATTCTTTATATTAATGGTATTTTGTATAAATTTGCAACACATAAAGATACAACTTTCTTTTACACATACAAATTTTAAATATTCTGTTTTGATCACAAAAGAAAATATATTAGCGATAGCAAAAAAAACAATACTCTCTGAAAGCCAAGCAATTACAAAACTAATTGATTTTCTCGATGAAAATTTCTACGAAGCAACCCAACGCATATACGAAACTAAAGGCCGATTAATCGTTACCGGCATCGGAAAAAGCGCCATCATTGCACAAAAAATGGTTGCCACTTTTAACTCTACCGGAACGCCATCAATGTTCTTGCACGCCTCTGAAGCGATTCATGGCGACTTGGGAATGATCCAGAAAGAAGACATTATTATCTGTATTTCGAAAAGCGGAAATAGTCCTGAAATAAAAGTTTTAGTTCCGTTATTAAAACGTTTTGGAAACATTTTAATCGGAATTACCGGAAACACAACTTCCTTTTTAGCAAAAGGTTCTGATTACGTTCTAAACACTACGGTTGATATGGAAGCCTGCCCTATAAATCTGGCTCCAACAAACAGCACCACGGCACAGCTTGTAATGGGAGATGCTCTTGCAGTTTGCCTGATGGAAATGCGCGACTTTAAACCGGAAGATTTTGCAGTATATCATCCTGGTGGAGCTCTAGGAAAAAAACTATTGCTTCGCGTAAAAGATATGATTGAGAATTCACTAAAACCAATGGTCTCACCTGACACCTCAGTTAAAAAAGTTATATTTGAAATATCCGAAAAGAGATTAGGTGTAACAGCAGTAATAGAAAACGATAAAATAGTCGGAATTATTACCGATGGAGATATCAGAAGAATGCTGAATGACCGCGATACATTTGCCGAATTAACCGCTAAAGATATTATGACTAAAAATCCTAAATTAGTATCCTCTGATACGATGGCAGTGGATGCCTTAAATATTTTAGAAGATTTTTCAATAACTCAATTGATTGTTTCGGATAACGGGACCTATAAAGGCGTTTTACATTTACATGACATTTTAAAAGAAGGAATCGTATAATGGCAAAGAAAAATCTTAACGAAATGTCGTTTTTAGATCATCTTGAAGAACTAAGATGGTTATTAGTAAGAAGTACGATCGCAGTAGTCGTAATGGGAATTGTGACTTACTTTGTGAGTGACTATTTATTCGACAGTGTTCTTTTAGGACCAACACGTCCGACGTTTTTTACGTATCAATATTTTTGTCAGTTATCACATCAATTGGGTTTTGCTGACAACATTTGTATTACGGAGTTGAATTTCATTATTCAGAATACCGAAATGGAAGGTCAGGTAAATATCTTCGTATGGATGTGTCTACTGGCCGGTTTTGTGCTAAGTTTCCCTTATATCTTATGGGAAGTTTGGAAATTTATCAGTCCGGCATTGTATGAAAAAGAAAGAAAAAATGCTAAAGTTTTTATTTTCACTTCTTCTTTGCTGTTCTTTTTAGGGGTTTTATTTGGTTATTATGTGGTCATCCCGATGTCTGTTAATTTCGTTGCCACTTTCTCTGTGAGTGACGTCGTAAAAAATCAATTTACCCTAGATTCTTATATGGGAATGGTTAAAACAAGTATACTTGCGAGCGGATTGTTTTTTGAACTGCCAATCCTGATTTATTTCCTGACGAAATTAGGTTTAGTAACCCCTGATTTTTTAAGAAAATATTGGAAATACGCTGTAATAATCATTTTGATTGTTGCCGCAATTGTGACTCCGCCGGATGTGGTAAGTCAAACGATTGTTGCCATCCCAATGTTGATTATTTACGAAGTAAGTATCCTTATCTCTAAAATTGTTTATCGAAATAAAATAAAAGAAAATGTCTGATATTGTTCAAGAATTCAACGATTACCGTTCTAAAATGAACGAGAAACTACTTGCTGATAACAACAAAATTGTAAAGCGAATTTTTAACCTTGATACAAACGCATACGCTCCCGGAGTACTTGATGTAAAAACAAAAGAACTTTTAGGATTAGTTGCTTCAGCAGTTTTACGTTGTGATGACTGCGTAAAGTATCACTTGGAAACCAGCCACAGAGAAGGCGTTACAAAAGAAGAAATGATGGAAGCAATGGGAATTGCTACTTTAGTGGGAGGAACAATTGTAATTCCGCATTTAAGAAGAGCTTATGAATTCTGGGAGGCTCTGGAAGAAAACGCTGCAAATTAGATAATCTGATAATTAGTCAATTAGAAAATTTCATACGATATGTTAATTCGTTTAATTGATTAATTTATTTTATTTTATTTTGCCTTTTAAAGATAACCCGGTAAGTTTTAATTATCTAATTGACACATTACTAAAATTATCAAATGATCAAATTGACTATCTAATTAAAAAAAATGAAGCTAAGAGCCGATAATTTAATCAAAACCTACAAAGGACGTAGTGTTGTAAAAGGAATTTCTGTTGAAGTTAATCAAGGGGAAATTGTTGGGCTTTTGGGACCAAATGGTGCCGGAAAAACGACCTCTTTTTACATGATTGTGGGATTGGTAAAACCAAATCAGGGGAATATCTATCTTGATGATCTGAACATTACCGATTATCCGATGTACAAACGTGCACAACAAGGAATTGGTTATTTGGCGCAGGAAGCCTCTGTTTTTAGAAAATTGAGTATTGAGGATAACATTCTAAGTGTTTTGCAATTGACTAAACTTTCTAAAGAAGAGCAAATTGCAAAAATGGAAAGTTTAATTGAAGAATTTAGTCTGGAACACATTCGTACCAACCGAGGTGACTTACTTTCGGGTGGTGAGCGTCGTCGTACTGAAATTGCCCGTGCACTGGCAACAGATCCTAAATTTATTCTGCTGGACGAACCTTTTGCCGGAGTTGACCCCGTTGCCGTTGAGGATATCCAGCGAATTGTAGCCCAATTAAAAAACAAAAATATCGGAATCCTAATCACCGACCACAACGTACAGGAAACTTTAGCCATCACCGATAAAACATACCTAATGTTTGAAGGAGGAATTCTAAAAGCCGGAATACCGGAAGAACTGGTAGAAGACGAAATGGTTCGCCGTGTGTATCTCGGACAAAACTTCGAGTTACGTAAAAAGAAGCTGGAATTCTAAAAAGTTATATATGAATGGTAAAAAGTAAAATGTTTGTTTTTCTTTTTACCATTTTTCTTTTCACACTCACATCTTACATTTCACATTTCACAAAAATCAATCAACCGTTATAAACTGCAACTGCTGTAAATCTCCATTATAGATATTTACATCAACTGTTGTTTTTATACCCGGTACAGTTGCTTTCTCTGTAAATTGCCAGAAAAGCCAGTCCTCCTCTATTCTTTCGCGGTAGAAATTATAATTGGCAATCCAAAACAAATACTCTCCGAATTCGTCTTTCAGAAAATCAGCATAATATCGTTCACCGCTATAAATAATCGGACGTACTTTATAATGATCTTCCACTTTAAGCAACCAACGTCTCAGGCCTTTTTTAAGACTGTCCAGGGATTGGTTTTTGGGAAGCTTTTCGATATCTAAAACCGGAGGCAGGTCACCCTTCTCTAATTTTACGGTTTTAATAAACAGATCTGCCTGTTCTATAGAATTCTCATTGGGACGGTAATAATGATAGGCCCCTCTGATCATCTTGTTTTCTTTGGCGCCGATCCAATTTCGTTTGAATTGGAAATCTTTTCTGTCTCTACCTACAGTTGCTCTGATAAACACAAAATCTATCGGATATTTTTGTTCTAAAGTATCGACATAGGACCAACTGATTTTTTCTTGATATTCGGATACATCAATACCAACGGATTTTCCTTGATGTTTGGCCAGAACCTGAAAGTTCCGAACATCTGAAAGTCGTTTGTCTTCAACCTCTTTTTCTGAAACCTTATGTGATTTAAAACCAAAATAATAGGCCAACCCTCTGCGATAGTGATAGGCCGCTGCCAGAAAAAGTCCAATAAAAGCAAAAATGGATATGTAGCGAAATAATTTACCAATCAAAGAACCTGAGTTTGATTTTTGATTGTAATTTTTCTTTTTAGCCGGTTTTCTTTTCATTCAATAAAAACTAACTACTTTTTTAAAAAGATATTATTTACTACTGATAATAACACATAAAAAACAATGATTACCGGAATTGCCATATACTGAAGTACGAACAGTAAAATAAGGGAAATCAACAAAAATGCTATTTGAAGTGCATTCCCTTTTACACTCATTTTTTTTATTTTTAAAGAAAATAATGGGATTTCAGCATTCATAATATAAGCACTACACAAAGCAATCACCAATAAAATCCATTGATTGGTCAGGATTTCCAGCACTAGTAAAGAATCTGAAAACTTTAATACCAAAGGCAAACTCAAAATAAATAAGGCATTGGCTGGTGTTGGCAAACCAATAAAAGAATCCGTCTGACGCGTATCAATATTAAAATTAGCCAAACGGTAACAAGAACCCAAAGTCACTATAAACCCGAGGAATGGAATAAAAGCATTTGTTCCTATATCGTGTGCACTATCGGTAAACAAACTAAACATTACATAACCCGGCACAACACCACTGGTTACCATATCTGCCAAAGAATCTAATTGCAGTCCAAGCGGGCTGGAAACTTTGAATAATCTGGCAAAAAAACCATCGAAAAAATCAAAAAAGATACCCAAACAAACCATGTAAAAAGCCATTAAATAATTGGCTTCTGAAACATAAACAACTGCAATGCAACCGCAAAAAAGATTGATTAATGTAATTAAATTAGGAATGTGTTTTTTAATATTCATCTTTGTTAAATTTTGATAATCGTGAGCAACAAATTTAGTACAATAACTGCATCCGAAACACGTTTTTTAAGCAGTTTTTTGTCTAAATTTTTGAGTTTCGCAATATTTATCAAAATCAACAAATTAGATGATTAAAATATTATATTTTTGATAAAATTTAAAACAGACCCCGGTTTACAAAAAAAATATCCGTTGAAAAAACTTTTCGTGCTTTTACTATTTTGGAGTTTTGCTACACAATACGCACAAACTATTCGAAAATACTCGAATGAGTTCATGAATATTGGTGTTGACGCTGCCGCACTGGGAATGTCTAGTGCTGTTGTTGCCTCTACAAATGATGTAAACTCTGTTTACTGGAACCCTGCCGGACTGACGCACCTTGAAGATCACCAGATTTCCTTAATGCACGCCAATTATTTTGCCAACATTGCCCAATACGATTATATCGGTTATGCAAGCCCGATTGATGAACGAAGTGCCTGGGGAATTTCGATGATTCGCTTTGGTGTTGATGATATTATGGACACTACAGAATTAATCGACAATCAGGGAAATATAGACTACAACCGAATTCGTTTATTCTCAACCGCAGATTATGGCTTTACATTCTCGTATGCCCGTAAATTGCCGATAGAAGGATTTCAATATGGGGTTAATGCAAAAGTGATTCGTCGTATTATTGGAAAATTTGCTAACTCCTGGGGATTTGGTTTTGATTTTGGACTTCAATTCGAAAAAAATGACTGGAAGTTTGGCGTGATGCTTCGGGATATTACCACTACTTATAATGTGTGGAATATTGATGAGGAAGAATATAAAAAAATCTCTGATGCCATTCCGGGAGAGAATAATACTTTACCGGAAAGTACTGAAATCACTTTGCCAAAAGCACAAATTGGCGTGTCCAGAAAAATAGATTTTCATTACGACTACAGTCTTTTGATTGCTACCAATCTTAATATGCGTTTTGAACAGACCAATGATATTATTTCATCAAAAATTGTAAGTATAGATCCGGCAGCAGGTTTTGAATTTGGCTATACTGACTTGGTTTTCCTGAGAGCCGGAGCGGGAAATTTTCAGAATGTAACACAACTGGACAACACCGAAAAACTAAGTTTTCAACCCAATATTGGATTAGGATTTAAATATAAAGGCATTCAGGTAGATTATGCTTTGACCGATTTAGGCAACCAAAGTACAGCATTGTACTCCAATATTTTTTCGATAAAAGTAGATTTAGGTATCTTTAGATAATAATTACAAACCTTTAAACTTCTTAAAATTTTAAATCATGAAGAAAGTCATTTTTAAAATAACACTTTTTACTTTATTATTATTAAGTTCCATTATTGGTTTTAGCCAAAATGTACCCTTATCAAAAGAAGCTAAAGTTAGTGTTATTACCTGCGGTCTTGGCAATGAAACGTATTCTTATTTTGGACACACAGCCATTCGCGTTGCTGATCCTTCAACCAATATTGACGTTGTTTATAATTATGGTGCTTTTGATTTTAGCACTCCCAATTTTGTCGCAAAGTTTACAAAAGGAGATTTGCAATATTTTGTTGTAGCCCATTCGTACTCCGAATTTATTGACAACTATACCTATGAAAAACGAAGTGTCTATGAGCAGGAATTGCTTATAACACCAGATTTAAAACAAAAACTTTTTGACAAGCTAAATACAACCCTACTTTCTGAAGACCGTTTTTATACCTATAAATTTATTGACAAAAACTGTACTTCGATGGTTGTTGATATTATCAATAGTACTTTAGGAAAAAATACGATTACCAAAAAAGGCGATACAGACATCACTTACAGATCCATACTGTATCCATATTTTGATGGGCACTTTTATGAAAAATTAGGCACAAGCATTATTTTCGGGACCAAAGTAGATCAATTAGGGACACGCATATTTTTGCCTTTTGAATTGAAAAACAGTTTAGAAAAAACTACCTTTCAAAATTATCCTTTGGCCGATAAAAGCAAAACACTTTTGAGTTTCGAAAAAGAAACGCCTTCATCATGGTGGAATAACATCTACACTTACCTCTTTGTACTTGCCCTTGTTTTCTTAGCACGTACCAAACTGGTAGACAAAATCTTTCTTTTGATTTTGTCGTTAATGGGCATCTTTTTTGTCTCTGTTGGATTTTATTCTTTCCATCAGGAACTGTCAATGAATTACAATGTACTTTTATTCAGTCCGCTTTTATTGATTTTGATTTTTCTTTCCATTGCTCAAAATAAAAAATGGACTTATCGATTTGCGGTTTTACATTTGCTGTTTCTAATCGTTTATACCATCTTTATGATCAATAAAGCGCATTTCTTTATTGTTCTGCCAATGATCCTAACCAGTGGTTTTGTCTTAGTACGAGTAGCAATCCGAAACAAAAAACGAATTCCTATTATCATCTAAATTATTGTCCACGATAAAATACGATAGTTGTAATGGTTTTAAAAGTAATGCTCAAATCCAGAAAAACACTTCTATGTTTGATGTAATACAAGTCGTATTGTAATTTTATCAGACTTTCCTCTATCGATTCGCCATAAGAATAATTAACTTGTGCCCATCCGGTAAGGCCCGGTTTTATAACATGCCTTGTTTCATAAAAAGGCATTCTTTGGGCAATTTCATCCACAAAAAACGGACGTTCGGGTCTTGGCCCAATAACGGCCATATCTCCTATAAGAACATTAAAAAACTGTGGTAATTCGTCTATTCTTGATTTACGCATAAATTTCCCAAATGGAGTAACTCGTTTATCTCCTGAAATTGCAAAAGCCACTCCGTTAGATTCTGAATTTTCTACCATTGTTCTAAACTTATATATTTTGAAGACCACTCCGTTTTTCCCCACCCTTTCCTGCGTATAAAACAAAGCTCCCTTATTCCCAATTAAATTTCCAATAAAAATAAACGGAATAAAAAGGAAACAGGCTATGAGTCCAAGAAATGAAAAAAAGAATTCAAAAAAACGAACCTGAAACAAATACAACTTATTGTTGTTACTACGACTAAAGGGGAAGAACCGATAGAAATCTCTTGAAATATAATGTACCGGAATACGTTGTGTTTTACTTTCGTACACTTGTGTATACTCCCTAATTATGTTTCCGTTCTCTAATAAATGTAATAGTTTCTGATACAATTCAGTTGTTATTCCGTCAGTGTTCTGAGAGGCTATTACAATTTCTGAGATATTATTTTTAGAAACAAAATCTTCTAAATCTTCTCTTTTAATCTTTTTCACATAATGAAAACCTAAGTCCTCCTGAACTACCGAATCTGAATTTACAAATCCAACGATTTTATAGTGAGGGTCCACATTTTCAAGTCCCAAAACCAACTCTTCGACCTGATTTTGATCACATATTAAGAGCACATTCTGAACAAATCTATGGGAAGCCAAGAAATAAACATAAAGATATCTCCATGCCAATAATGAAAAAAGAACGGCAAAATAAAACACAACTATTGCAATTCTGTGTTTGGGTAATTCAGGTGATAAAACGGGAGTCAGCAAATAAACAATAACAGTCGTGCTTGCCGTAAAAATGGTACTTTTAAGAATCTGAAATTGGTTGCTTGCCACCTGTAAATTATACATTTCGAATATCGATCCGAACATGAAGATGTAAAATACCAATACGATTTCCCAATAATAATTTGCGCTTGAGAATGAGAAATACTTAAAATCAAAAGTAACACTCAACAAAAACAGTGCACCTAAGACAAAAATGGCATCAAAAATATGAAGTAGTACTTTCCGTTCCGATATTTCGAAATGGATTTTTTTATTTAAAAACATTTATTCTACAGTTTAATTTGGGGGCGGTAATTAACTCGAAGCAAATGTATTACAAAAAAAAGAATTTAATCGAGCGAATTTTCCGCTTTTTCAGGAATGTTAATCTGAACAGAAAGTAATGCTAAAGCGTATATAAAAGCAGGTGCTGCCAATCGCATAGCCGCATGATTAATGGTCAATAGCCAAAAGGCCCAAAACGAAAGTGCAAATACATTCTGTCGATTATTAACAAATAACAAAAGTGGCGTGAATAATAGAATCATCAAATCAATTACACCTAATGTCCCATGCTCTGCCATCATTCGTGTTATCTCATTGTGTGATGCTGCCTCAATTCCTGTTTCTTCCTCCCTAATTTCTTTGTTTTTCCCTACTCCTACTCCTAAGATGGGATTATCGAGAAACATCCCAAGCTCGGTTTCCATAAGAGCTTCGCGACCTGACAATTTACTTTTTTTCTCTCTTCCTGCAGCATCCTGATTAGAATATCTTTTATTAATCAACCCACTGGTTTGCATTGACGAATACCCCCAGACTCCAACACCTGCTAAAAAGGTAAAAATAATCACCAGACCAACTTTCGCCTTAGCCCTAGCGCTTCCTTGTTTATACAAGACAATTAAAAGTAAAACAATCATAACAATACCTGTCATTACTCCTCCTCTTGAAAAAGTAACAATTCCGCGAAAAGCAAAAACAAGAACAAGCAAACCATTAACTAATACCAGTACCCTGCTTTTAGAATTTAACAACAATTGCACAAAAAAAACAAAGATTCCTAAACCTAAAATAGTCGATACCTGGTTTGGTCCAAATCCTCCTGAAGTTGCAAAATTAGATTCTGTTCCTGTAACAACATCTTTAATACTTGGAGAATACAAAAACAGATAAACTGCGATAGATATTAATGGTAAAGACAAAGCTGTTATCACTATTTTTAATCGATCAAAAGTTATTTTTCTTTGATAACAATAAACAGAAGAAATTCCTAAACAAACTGGTCCTGAAATATTGAAAGCTATTGCTTTCCTAATATTAGTATCAAAATTTAAAGAGAAAACAGACAAAATCACACTTGGGATAAGCAAAATCAAAAAGCCCCAATAGATAAATGCTTTATTTGAAAAACCTGAATAAATAATCCCAATAAACATAAAGATTATGACAGTATACTTACCAAATTCATTTAAAATAGCGCCATCCGTCATCCTTAAAAACACCTCAACACTTATAACATATGCCGACATTATAAGTACTTCGTTGTTCTTATTTTTATTTTTTATAATATAGTAAAGTCCACAGATAAAAATCAACAAAGTACATACTTTTGAAACAAGAGGCAGAACAAAAACAAATCCTCCAATAAAAGCATGAAAGAGAATCAAATAAATATATGGCAATGAAGATTTCCCCATCAGATTATTTTTTATAGGCCTGCAAAAGCATTTCAACTATAGTTTTTTCAGAATAGTCCCGCTCTACTTTAACTTTTATATTTTTTGCCAAATCTGCCCTTAGTTTTTCATTTTTGGCTATTTTTTCCATCTGCATCTTTATTTCCATCTGATTTACAGGACTAAATAACAAACCGTTAACTTCATTCTGAACAAGCTCTGAACAATAACCTACATTTGTTGAAACTATCGCCAATTCTGCAAGAGCATATTCCAACAATGTTACCGGAAATCCTTCCTCTGTCGACGCCAAAATACCTACAGAAGCTTGTAACAAAATAGTCTTAACATCATTCTTTTCTCCGTACAAATGTATGTGATTTTCCAGTGAATTAGATTTTATAAAGCTTTTTAATTCTTCTGAATAAGCGTCTAAATAGTCTTTGCCAATCAGATGCAGGCTCCAATCTAATTTATCTAATCTTAAATCGAAAAAAGCTTTTAAAACAAGAATATGATTCTTCGGTTTTTTTAAATTCGCCAAAAAAACCATCCGCTTACCTACTGTTCCTTTTAATTTTGTAATTCCATTAACTTCAGAATATCCAAAAACAAAATTAGGGACAAAAATCACATTTTTACAGTTCATATTTTTCTTGCTCCATTGTTCTAACTGAAGGTTAACAGCAAAAATTGAACTAAAAAAAAAGGAAGCAAAAATCAAAACTCTATTCCGTTTCTTTGACTCTTTGACTCGAGAACCGTAGTGATCATGCCAGATTATTTTAATTGATGGCAAAGTAAATTTTGTTAAAACCGCTATAAAAAAGGAAGAACTATGTGCATGAATAATATCAATTTTATTACTTTTCAAATATTTTCTCAGTCTAAAAACCGCCATAAAATCTATTTTTTTCTCTTTTCTTAAAAAGAGATAAGAAACCTTTTCATCAATTTGATTCAACAATTGCCCTTCTTTTCGGGTAGAAATCAAACCGGAAAACTCAATCTTATTTACCAAAATATTGGCAAAATTAATAGCCATACGCTCTGCCCCACCAGCCTCTAACGAATCTATGATCTGAACAATCCTCATTTTACTAATAACTTTGCAATTTCCGTTTCGAAAAGTGAAGTTGTATATTGTTGTGACCAGTCAGCTGCTAACTTACTTATCGCAAAAAAAACATCCTCCTTTGTAATGATTCCTTCGATTTTTGCTATATCTTCCTCTAAATCCATTTCGAGCAAAATACCTCTATTTCCAAAATCAAGCATAAAAGGTAGACAAGAAACTTTAGTAGCAACAGGCACACATCCCCAAAACATTCCCTCAGCAATAGCTTTAGGCCAGCCCTCGCTTTTAGAGGGCAGTACTACAAAGTGACTTTTTTTATAAGCTTCCGTTACAACTTCTTTACTTTGATTACCCTGTAATATTATATATTCTCCTAATTTATTTTTTTTAATGTAATCTACTAAAACATTTCTTTCAATTCCTTCACCATATAAATTCAAAACAGCTTTTCTTCCCTTTTTAATCAATTGCTCAACCAATTGGACTGCATACATAGGATTTTTACCTGAAACTAAACTTCCCACAAAGATAAATTCTAGAACAGTGTCAAACCCTGGTTTCTCAACAATTTCTTTCTCTGCTTCTGAATAGGTCGCAGTAAAAAAAGGCCTAATATTCTTAGATTGTTTCTCCCAATTACCATAGACTAATACTTGCATATTTCTCGTCAAAAAAGTATTATTTAAAATATATTTTTGCAAACGATATGACCATGGTTGTTTACTTTTGGGGTCCCAGTTTCCTGCATACTTAGCTGTCTTTATTTTATTAGGAAAAAAAATTTGAACCAAACAACCTAGTAAACCAATATTACCCGGGCAACGCAAATGAATATGATCTGCTTTTTTCATTGTCCAAAAGATTCTACAAAGGAGAATAGGCAATTTAAATAATGAACTGCAAATCTTTTTAAAACTAGTAAAATTTAAAGTCGGAATCTTTACAAAGTTTATTTTTTCATGTTCATAAACACTATTAATTGCTGTTGGTCCTGTTTTCAATAATGGCGCAACAATGCTTACTTCATCAACATATTTAAACCAAATATTCATTTCACGGATATAGGGAGCATAACCGGACAAATGAGACTCTTCCTTGTTATGAAGAACATGAGTAATTATCGCAAAGTGTATTGATTTTGGCACTAACCTTATTATTTTGTTATAATTTGTTTTCTTATTACACAACCTTTTATCTAATTTATTTCGATAATTTTCTGAATTACTTTGCAATAGTTTTCCACCTTAAATTTTTTTAAAAATGTTTCTCTCGCCTTAATCCCCATTTCATTTTGCTTTTCAAAATTATTTTCTACTCTTTCAAAGAGCATTACCATTTCTTCTATCATCGGATCAAATTTATAACACTCTGCTCCATCTTTTAGTTCTGAAGCCAACCCTGTATTATTTGAAATCAATAAAGGTGTCTGATTCATCATTGCTTCTATCCCTACCATATTTAAAGCATCAAATTTTGATGGTATAATTGTATAATGACTCTTATGCAGATATTCATCAATTTCGTTATAGGGTAACGCTCCCAGAAAATTAACTATGGGGTTATCAATCGCTAATCTACTAATCTGATCGTATTGACTACCACTTCCTGCAATATTTAAAACAATTTTTGACATTAAAAACTTCTTTTTATACTCCAGAAAAGCGTTAATTAAATCTATAACACCCTTAGACGATTCCAACCTTCCTAAATACGATACTATAATAAAATCTGATTCTATTTTACTTTTCTCTTTAAATCTATCTCGCATTGGGTTTATCACTTTTATCGCATTTGAGCAATTAAAATGATTCTTAAAATCTTCTCTAGCTAAATCTGAAGGGCAAATAACTTGATCTGCAAACCATTTATAAATCAGTTTTTTTCTGTATTTTTTAAAATTCCTTTTTAAAGTGGAACTCGAAACATCCTGCTGAATCTGAGTTGATAATGTATGATAATAGGGAAATGTTTTAACTTTCCCCAAAGAAAGTATTTTGGATACTATCGTGGTAATATTGACATTTACAAAATGACTTATTACAACCGTCGGTTTATACTTTAGATACAATTTTGCAAACCAGAATGCATCCTTAATCCTAACTGGTCTGCTTTCAGTTGGCCAGGAATAAATTAACAATTGTCCATTCTCTATATTTTCTTCAAAAGGATCCCTAAAAAAGGGTCTATGCGAAATAAAGATGACCTTATTCCCTTCGAATGCTAAATGGTGAGCTAAATAATAACTCATAAATGCGAATGAACTTTCTGTGTAATTATGCGCAATTAGAATTGTTCTCATTTTATTCCTTACCAAAAATTTTCATCCTATAAAAGTCAATATTCAGAAGAGCAATAGTCTCTAAACTATGTTTTTCAAGTACCACTTCTCTTGCCGTCTTGCCCATTATAATTGCTTTTTTCTTATTAGAAAAAAACCAAATAATCTTTTCGGCAATATCCTTAGGATCGTGTGGATCGCATAACAATCCTGTTTTATAATTCTCTATTGTCTCGGGTCCGGGACCTAACTTGGTAAAGACAACAGCTTTTTCCATAGCCATCGCTTCCGGTGCGACTAAACCCTGCGTTTCCATATGAGACGGGAATACACAAACGGTAGCTCCCGCATATACCTGTGGTACACTGGTATATGGAATTGCTCCATGAAAACGGATATCCTTTACAACATCTCCTAATTGCGGTAATTCTTTTTCTTTTAGTAACTGTATGTACGAACTACCATCAGGAAAAAACCAGTCTCTTCCATATATTTCCAATGTTGCCTCCGGATATTCTTTTTTTACCAATGGAAAAGCTTGTATTAATTGGCGAATTCCCTTTTTCTCACAGACCGTCCCTACAAAAACAATTTTAGATTCGGGAACTTCTTTTACAATAGGCTGAAATAATGCTGTGTTTATTGGATTATAAATATACCCAACAGGCTTATTAGTATAGCTTAAATATTTTTCGGTGTGGTTTTTTACATATTGAGAAACGGCAATAAAAGCATCGCTGTTTTTAAACGATCGTTTCTCTTGAAATCCCTTCCATTTATTAATTTTTCTGTTTTCACTTTCAGCAAAAAAATGATGGCCTCCGTGAAGTCGAATAATATATTTTATAGCTTTTATTTTACTGATAAAAGCAAGACCCAACTCAGAAGATTCAACAATACTGATAGGGTTGATCTGATGAATTTCTTTTATTTTTTCGTTAATTGCTTTAAAATTAAAATACCAGGAAACCATTTTTACCGTGCTTCGTTTCAAACGATAAATATGTACACCATCTGCGATTTCGCTTTCCTCATTTAAAGTATAATTGATCCCAATTACCGAAACGCGAATTCCTCTCTTGACCAATGCTACGGCTAAAGTCTTCACGAAACTTCCTAGCCCACCATGTGGAAAGCCTTCTTTCGGATATTCGTTTGTTAAGAAGCAAATATGCATTTTAATTCGCTTTAATGATTTCTCTTATTTTCATAGAGGCATTTTTATAATCTTCCAACACGATATCTTTCCATTCGATCATATGCGAGGTGCATTTTTTCTGAGACGTTAACTTTTCGACAATTTCTGCTTTGTTGTTCAGCCAAACAACGGCCTCTTCATTAGGCATACTTTTGAAATGCTGAAACTGATAAATCGTTTTTACCGACCAATCAGTCACCTTTTTAACTTGCTGATCGTAATTAATAAATACACATGGTTTATCAAACATCGCAAAATCAAAAGCCATTGTTGACCCGACATTGACTACAATATCCGAATAAAAGGCAGTGCTCACCAATAACTTCACATCATCAACTGACGGATAAACGGTATTCCACTCGCCTGTAGTATTGAAATACCACAACGGGGCGGCTTCCTTTATAAGATCTTTATACTTATTTACCACAGATTCATATCTACCCGAAAAATCCACCGGACATCTTCTGAACAGAATTTGATATTCTCCCTGCAAATTGGCTTTTGTCAATTCTTCGGCAATATCCTTCAAATAATCCGGATCATCGGGAGATGTTTTGGCATCGTCTCCGGAGAAACAAATGATTTTTTTAGCAGGGTCTAAATTATAGCTCTTGTAAAAAGTTTCTTTGTCGATGCTATTTTTCTCATCATCATAAAACTCAAACTGAGAAGTTCCTGTAATATGAATCTTCTCTGCTCCGATTTCAGGATAATAGAGTGCTAATTCTTTTTTCATATAAGCGGACCATACCAAATAGTGGTCAGCCCTTAACGCCATTCTTGCCTTTGGCAAATTATCCCAGGAATAAATTACTGTTGCCGTTTTAATTCCTAAATCGGTCGCAGCTGCAAATATAGTAGCTCCTTTCAACGCTCGTTGGTGTGAACAAAAAACAACTTTCGGCTGTACTTCTTTCAAAATATTTTTTACCTCATCATAAAAAACATTCTGACGGATCGCTTTTCGATATTTTTCTTCTAATCTCAAAATAGTAGCATATCTATTGAAAAATGGAGCTGCTATCTCAATTAATTTATAAAAAACTTTTTTCGAAAATGTCTTTTGCTTCCAATTCCAATTGGTCAGTAAAGAGGTATTTTTTACTTTTTCAGTATTATAATAGAGTCTTGAAAGACAAATTAACTCTCTTAAAAATTTTTCTTTAACGGACTCTTTGTACGCCGGAATTGCAATCTCATCATCAATCACAACATTATCTTTAATTGCCTTTACGGTTTCTGGATCAAAATTATGAAACAGCACGAGATCTTCTTCCATATCTTTAAAGACATTAGAATACAGATAATTTCTAATCCCGACACCGTCCGGAAAGAGCAATAAAATTTTATCCTTTTCCATTCAGAAATTCAATACAAAATAATACCATTTCAATCCTTGCTTTATAGTTCTTAAAAAGCCGCATTTGGTTCTTTTTTACCAAAAAAGTCATTTATAATTCTCGCCGTAAAAATCTTCGCACCAGTATCGTTCATATGCCCACAGGACGAAAAATACTTGTCTTCGATCACTACATTCTCGTAATTATGAATTTCCGGATAAGCCTTTTTTACTTTGTCAAAATAGTTCATGCCTTTAACATTCTCGCACATCGGCGTCATTACCGCTATAAAATTAATATTATTGACTTTGCAAATATTTTTAATTTCTTCGTAGTATTTATTGTGAGGCAACGGATTCAGATTAACAATATTGTTTTTCATATTTCCGCTTTTTGTTTTTAACAACGGATAGTACCCTAAATTATCTAACATGGATGTCTTTTTACGAATTGCAGTAAAAAAGGTTTCTCTAAACCCAATTTTACCATCATACTTTATATAACGATAAAAAGGCAGATAGTATAACTCATTGAAATCTTTGTCATTTTCAAAATGTTTCTTTATCGTTTCAGAATTATGAATATAGGGTAGAAACAAGGCTGAAATCCCTTCAGCTCTCTCTTCTCCTGAAAGATTTAAATCGGCTTCTAAAATAACATTCTTAATAGTATATTTCCTTTCGATCATCAATTTCAACATCAGTGAAGCTTCAAACAAATGCCCTCCACTCATTCCGTAATTAAACGTTTTTATTCCTTTATCTTCAAACATTTGTGCTACAAAATGGTTATTGGCACGAGACGAACCCAGGATGACTACATCATAATTTTTAGCTTCAGAGTTCACTACCGTTTCGACCTTACCACGGTTCTTCGATTGCATAAAAACGGCGGTATACAATCCGTCCAGTAAAACTGCTACAAGAGCTGTTACGAGTACAATTTTGACTGTATAAATTAAAAAATTCTTCATTAAAACTGAAAATATATAAATTCTTTATAATCTGAATACGTTCCGAAAGCCATTATCGCCATTATCGCCAAAGCCAATTTCAGCATACTTCTTTTCCCGGAAAGGGGTTCAATTTTATTTCTGCTATTCCATTCAACCAGTACAAACAAACCAATCAATAATATCAGTTCGTAGTTGTAACGCTCATTGTCTAAATATTGAAAACTAAAATCTCTATTAGTAATAATACGTTTTAAATAGGCAAACGCATCTGTTATAGATTTAGCTCTAAAAAATACCCAAGCCACACAGGTAAGCAAAAAGGTATAGAGAATACTCATTAGTATTTTTACGGAATCGAAATTAAATTTCAACTCAATCGCATCCATATTGTTGCGGTTGCTGTTTGATAAAAGTAAAGGAAGGAAATACACAGCATTTATAAATCCCCAGACCACGTAAGTCCAATTGGCTCCATGCCAAAATCCACTGACAACAAAAATGATGAATGTATTTCTGATTTTCATCCAAAGACCGCCTTTGCTACCTCCTAACGGAATGTATAAATAATCGCGAAACCAGGACGATAACGAAATATGCCAGCGACGCCAGAACTCGGCAATATCTCTGGAAAAATAAGGATAATTGAAATTCCTCAACAAGTCTAAACCAAACAATTTTGAAACTCCCAGGGCAATATCTGAATAACCTGAAAAATCGCCATAAATCTGAAAGGCAAAATACACGGCTCCCAAAATAAGAGAGAACGTATTCATTGAAGGATAATTATCAAAAATAGCATTGGCATAGGTCGCACAGGTATCTGCGATAACTACTTTTTTTACCAGCCCCCAGATGATTTGATAAATTCCTTCTTTTGCAAATTGAAAATTAAATTCTCGTTTTACTTTTACTTGTGGTAATAAGTGTGTGGCTCTCTCTATTGGTCCTGCCACTAAAAGCGGAAAATAGCTTACAAAAAGAGAATAATCTATAAAGTTATATTCTGCTTTTATCCTTTTGTAATAAATATCAATCACATAAGACAGTCCGTGAAAAGTATAAAATGAAATTCCAACCGGAAGAATAACATTCAATAAAATTGGACTCGCCTTAACTCCGGCCGAACTTAATAATTCTGCGAATGAAGCAGCAAAAAAATTGTAATATTTAAAAATACCCAGAAATCCTAAATTGACTAAAATACTAAGCCAAAACCAAAATTTTCGGCTTTTTTCAGACTTTCCTTTTTCGATCTGAATACCGGTGTAATAGTCCAAAAATGTAGAAAAAACCAATAAAAACAAAAATCTCCAATCCCAACAGGAATAGAAATAATAACTCGCTACAATAAGTAAAGCATTTTGTGTACTCTTGGTTTTATTAAAAACAAACCAATATAGAAAAAAGACGATTGGTAAAAAAATAGCAAACGCTAAGGAGTTAAAAAACATAAATTAAATTAATTATTAAAGTACAAATGAATCAGTTAAACCACTTGGCAATGAAATCATGAATTGGGATATAAAAATCTCCCACATTTTCTTCCACTTTCTCGGGGCTCCAATTCCACCATTGTATTTTTTTCATTTTGTCGATGGTATCCAAATCATATTTCATTTTTACGATTGCTCCGGGGATTCCTCCAACAATTGCATAGTCCGGAACATCTTTTGTGACAACTGTACCGGCCAAAATGGTAACACCATCTCCAATTTTTACATTAGGCAAAATTATGGCATTCATTCCAATCCAAACATCATTGCCCACTATCGTTTTACTTTCCTCTGTGTTAATGTTTTTTTTAAAATCAGATTGGGTACTGTTACCGATAGGCAACTCTTTATTAACAAGATAATTGAAATGCGGATAGGTCGTGACCTCACTCATCATATGATGTCCTGAATCTAATATAAAGTTTACATCATTGGCAATAGAACAGTATTTACCAATTTCTAATCTTGAATTTTGATGCCACTGCCAGACAAATGCGCCATTATGATATGTTTTATAACCTATAACTACATTTTTTGCCTTATGCAAATAGATTTTATTTTGACCTTTTAAAAAATCCAAATAGCCTTTCCCCAGAATTGTCCACGCTATTTTTCGAAAAAAATGTTTCATTTTACTCTTCCTTAGCTTATTAGTTCATTGAATTGAAAGACACTAGTATTCAAAAAGGAAACAACACCATTATTTTCAAGATCGGATTTACAAAAAATGACAGCTGCCAAATTTCGTAAGCCAATACCATCGCATGATAAAATAAATGTCTTATTCTTTTTCATTAAAAATCTTTAAACTGCTTTTGGTGATTCAGCTGCCAAATATCGTTTTTCTTTAGTGAATCCAAAAACAAATCGCTGCTATTTCCCTCGCCAAAATCAGTAAAAGAAGCCTGAACTTCGTGGGAATCTATAAGGGAAAGTGCTTCTTTTATACTTTCCGAAGTGTAATCTGTGTTGATGATATCGGCATGAACAGCCCTATTTTGTTGACGGGTCCCGATATTAATGATTGGGATTCCGTAGTAAGGTGCTTCGCGAATTCCGGCACTGCTGTTCCCAATAATAAATTGACTGTTTTTTAACAAGGTCAAAAAGTATTCTAAACGAAGAGATGGGAAAATTCTGAATCTCGGATTTTGTTTTAACTTTTCATAGGAATCCAAAACGAACTGACTCCCTAAATCATTATTTGGAAAAATAACAATATAATTATGGTTATCTTCTAATAAACAATCGACAAAATTATCAGCATATTCCTTCATGGATTGAAATTCGGTAGTAACCGGATGGAACATTACAATAGCAAATTCCCGAAACGGAATTTGGTAATATTTCTTCACAATCTCTAAATCAGGGAGCTTATCAGAGAACATAATATCGATATCAGGAGAGCCTATCGTAAATACCGATTCCTTTATTTCTCCCATCTGAATCAATCTTTTCTTAGCTTCTTTATTTGACACAAAATGAATATGGCTTAACTTACTTACGCTATGACGAATTAATTCATCAACGGTTCCTGAAACTTCGCCTCCTTCAATATGTGCAACCAATATATTATTTAAAGATCCAACAATGGCTCCTGCAAGCGTTTCAACCCGATCACCGTGAACAACGATCATATCGGGATTAATATCTTTGCAGTAATTAGACAACCCTTCGATTGTTTTTGCCAAAGTCAAATCCATTGTGGTTTCGTGCGTGTGGTTTTCGAACGTAAATACATTCTTAAAATTACAACGCTCAATTTCAATTAAGGTATAACCATAAATTTCTTGTAAATGCATGCCGGTTACAAATACATAAACTTCAAATTCCGGCTTTTCTTCAAGAATTTGAATTAATGACTTTATTTTTCCGAAGTCAGCACGAGTTCCGGTTAGGAAAAGGATTTTTTTCATTGAATTAATCAAAATCGCTAAAATCTAATTGCTCGTCATCTTCAATATCTCTTGCGGCTACTTTTCCAATTAGATCATTAAAATGTTCTGCCAGAATTTTTCCCGTACCAGGACGTTTAACCCAGATATTTTCTTTTGATAATTTTTCTCCTTTTTTAATTGGTGCGATTGCACAAACGGTTGCAAAAGCGAAGTCTATAGTTACTTGCTCCTCTAATGCCGGTTTTTTTGTTCCCCCACGCATTAAAGCAATTTCTGCACTCGAAACAATTAATTCTCCACAAGCTTTTTCATCCATGCTGCAAACAATGTCCGGGCCTGTGCGTTGCATATGGTCTGTAAAATGACGCTCTAAAATACTGGCTCCAAGAGCAACAGCTCCCAAACAGGCATTATTATTTAAAGTATGATCACTTAATCCGAAAACTTTATCGGGAAAAGCTTCATGTACTTCTGTCATGGCTCCATAACGAACCAAATGAATTGGCGTTGGATATAGATTAGTAGTGTGCAACAAAGCAACCGGAATACTATACTTGTCAAAAATTGCAACTGCTTTTTGAATACTTTCAATCGTATTCATCCCTGTACTTAAGATAACCGGTTTCCCAAAAGAGGCAATATGTTCTAACAACGGATAATTGTTACATTCTCCTGAACCAATTTTATAGGCAGGTATGTCAAATTTCTTTAATCGTTCTGCTGCTGCACGAGAGAAAGGAGTCGAAATAAAGATCATACCTTTACTTTCAACATAATTTTTAAGTTCCAGTTCATCCTTCTCATTTAGGGAACAACGCTCCATAATTTCATAAATAGAAACATCTGCATTTCCCGGAATCACCTTTTTTGCAGCACCACTCATTTCGTCTGCTACTATATGGGTCTGATGTTTTACAACCTCAACCCCTGCTCTATGTGCTGCATCAACCATTTCTTTGGCAACCTCAAGAGAACCTTCGTGGTTAATTCCGATTTCGGCGATAACTAAAGGTGGAAAATCCGGTCCAATTTTTCTACCGGCAATTTCTATATATGGATTCATAAAATGAACTGTATTTTGTTAGTATAGTTGTTTTTGAAACAGATATTCCGCATAATCTAAATCTTCAGGAGTATCAATATCAACTTGTGCAAAAATATGATTTACTTCGAACGGAAATGCATTTTCCGAAATAATAATATCATTCAAAATTAAGGATGCTTTTGTGATGTATAACAATCCATTTTCAAAAAAAAGAGGCTCTAAATCCTGACTTCTCTGACCAATAGAATAATTAAACGGAATAAATTTTTTGCTTGCAATTTTCCCTAATTTTTGATGATTTCTTGTCACTGTAAATAAACTGTCAATATTTTCCTTTTGATAAACTTCGAAAGTTTCCTGTAACAAGCTGTCCGGTCGCAGCGGATTAGTAGCTTGCAGCAAAATTATGTTTTCAACAGTATTACTTTCAATAGATTCTAAAACATGCCTTAACGCAGAGACCGTGGGTTCCAGATCACCTGAAAGCGCTGCCGGCCTGTCAATTACTTTGGCTCCAAATTGTAATGCTATCTTTTTAATTTCAGCATCATCTGTTGAAACATAAACCTCATCGATTATAGTGCTGTTTTGTTGGGCATATAGTATCGAATGAGCAATTAAAGGTAATCCTCCCAAAAATTGAATATTTTTTTCAGGAATCCTTTTTGATCCTCCCCGAGCCGGAATAATAGCTATAGTTTTCATTGTTCCTTTATTTTTATCAAGTTGGATTTTCAGAAAGTGCCAATGTTTTTTTCTTTACTTTTAGTTTGTTTAAAATTGGTTTTTCAAGGTAAATATAGGTCATTGACGAAACCAAAATCAATATGCTTAATCTGATTAGAAGTACAATTGTCAAATCCTCAATATGAAGGTACTTTTTAATTCTATAATTACTTACGAAAAAACAAACCGGGTATTGAAGGATGTAAACCCCAAAACTAATCTCTCCTAAAAACACAAAAATTCTCTTTTGAAATAATTGTGTAATCAGTCCGGCATTAAGCGAAATTAAAATTATTAGTGGTACAAAAAGTAATGCTGAAGCACTCTGCAAATTAAATCCTAATGGGAATTTTAACGCCAAAATAACTAAACCTACAACTACAAGAATTAGCAAATCATAATTTCTTCTTCTATTATGTAAGTATTTTATAAAAAATAATCCAGCCAAATTCCCAACTAAAAACTGGTGAAGATGTAATAATGGGTAGTAAAATATAAAATCCTTTACATGTGCAGAATTACTTTCCCCAAAATACAAGTATAGTATATTAGTGACTATCTGAGTTAAAACCCAAAATAGAACAATATAAACTGAAAGTCGCTTGAGAGATATCTTTTTATACATCCTATTAAAAACAAAAGGAAAAATCAGGTAAAACAAAACTTCGACCGACAATGACCAAGCTGGAAAATTAAACGAAAGCGCTTTTCCGGGAATCCAGGCCTGTAACATAAGGATATTTAAAAGAAAGCCAAAAAAGTCAAATTTTCGTTCTATCAGCTGTACAAAAATCACCAAAAATAGCGCAAAGAAATAAAGCGGGTAAATTCTTGCAAACCTACTTCTGTAATATTCAATAAATGAAACCGAAGTTTTTTTTCCATATGCGATAATCATTACAAAACCAGACAGTATAAAAAAATAACTTACCCCTATATTGGCATTTTGAAAAATGAATGATAAGTTCTCGTTCTCGATAAAGACACTTCCTCCCCCATAATGGAAGATAAAAATTGAAGCAGCAGCCAGAAATCTGGTAAAAGTTAATTGTTCTAATCTCACGCTATAATTTCTCTGTTTATTAATCTACTTTTAGCTTTTTCAATAATTTCATTCATTCCTTTGTTCCAATTTTCCATAGCGTACAAATCATCTGAGAATTCAGGAAGTCTACTATTTCCCTCTAAAAACTCATTTATTGCCATTTCCCATTCCGAAACAAAATGAGGATTTTCGATTAACTTTCCGAGTTTCCCATATTGTAAAACTTCGGGAACGCCACCAAAGGCGGATGCAATACAATAATTCCCACAGTGTAAAGCTTCTATCAAACTAAGCCCAAAACCTTCCTGCCATAAAGTAGGGAAAAGATAACAATCTGAGGCCTGATAATATTTCGGAAGTTCTTCGTTTGCAATTTTTCCCAAAAAAACAACTCCCTCCATTTTTGGTCTCGGATCACAACCAATCACAAGCAATTGCATCTTTTTTTCAACAGAATAGGTTTTTCTCCAAACCTCTAAAATTAAATCTAATCCCTTCTTTGGACGGTCTTGCGAACACCAAACGAAGGTTATTTTATCACCAAAACCTAATTCTTTTTTTAGTATATTTTTTTCAAATTCTGAAACTTTCTTAAACCTCTTTGTATCAATTCCGTTATTTAATATTGAAAAATGACTTGGCAATACACTAATACTTTTTTTGTGAGCTTTGTAGCTGTCCATCGTTAATACGACCATTTCATCAATAATCTCATAAAATTCATCGCCTGAACCTGATTTCACATAGGGCGAAAAGCCATGGTAAAAAAACTGAATATAACATTGTTCTGCAATTCCTTTCGCAACAAGGTGCTTTTTTAGTGATTTAACCATTCCATAGTTATCGACAATCTGAATAATATATTTCTGACTGGGGTCAATTATTTTATCAAAAGCCCGAAAATATTCCAGATTTTTACGCCTCAGAAATTTACGTTGCAATTTGTGCCAAAATGTAAGCTTTGCAAAATGATACTGTATTCCTTCAAACAGCTTTTGTGGTTTCGGGCATATAATATAATCGATTCTATGTGTATTCTCGAGATAATTTTTATATAGCGTCGACCAGCTCCCAATTTTACTATATGGAAGAGCGATCTGAGAAATCAGAATTACTCGTATCGGATTATTCATATTTCTGGGTATATAGCAGTACTTCTTCTCTAGTAAGTCCTTTTTTCCTAAGACAATAATGCCATATCTGCTTTTTTGCAATTATCCTTGAGAATATTTTATATTTTAATAAAAATGCCATTTTTGACGATTTTATTTTTCGTAAAGCAATAGCTTCAACAGGAAAAAAATCATTCGGTTTTATTTGTTCCAAAGTTTCCTGCATCCATTTTTCTTCTACATTTCCTAAATGGTAAGCAAAATTATCCTCAGTTGAAAGTCGCCACATTCCCTTTTTAACTACCGGAAAATCCAGTAATTTATCCTCACTATCTCCTCCAAGCATAAAATTAGAGTATTTAATCTCCGTTTTTTCGAAAACTTCTTTTCTAAATGTTGTTACAAAATGACCCGCACCAGTAACCGCTCTAAAATAGCCATTCGTCACCGTAAGGTATTTTTCCAAATGCACACTATTATACATATTAAGTTTTCCGACACTCGCTGCAAAGGCTTTTAACGCCTCCGGGTTTTTAACTTTTGCAAATCGAAGTGATTTCGAAAACAGCAGTTCAAACCAAATATTAAAAGTATAGCTTTTTAGGGCTCTTGAAGATGGTGTTGGACAAACCGCTCCGGTTTTCGGAAACTTCTCAAAAACAGTATATGTCTCTTTTTGCCAGTCTTTTAAGAACATTACATCACAATCAGTAACGGTTACAAATGCAAAACTATGTCCTGAGATGCCTTTCAATATTGCATTGAGTTTTCCAATGTTTGAAGTATTAATTATTTCGTGTATTTTTCCCTTTTCGAAAAGATCATTTAAATATGCAGTAATCATTTGATGACTCCCGTTATTTACGATTGAAATATAAGTCTTTGAATGAATAGTCTTAAATACAGATTCAAGACAATATTGCAAAATTTTAAAAGCGTCTTTAAAATATCCTTCCTGATCGGGAATATAAACAGGAATTACAACATGATGAAAAAAATCATTTGATTCCTGTGATTTATCTTTATTTGGATTAAAACCTACTCGCATCTGGAAAACTTAATTATACAACTAGTTGGATTAAAAATTAAATACAAGAAACTAATCTTTACTTTTTTGTTACTATATAATTGTTCCCATTTTAATATTGCACGTTTCGCTAGACGCAATTTTATTCTATATAAAACAAATGGATTAATAACTCCCATTTGTTTAAAGTTTATCAGCATATTATATTCGAGACCTATATATTTTTCAAGCTTTTTTGACAGTCTGTCTTCATCTAAATATTCTCTATAAAAAGCTAAGGGTTCTTGAATATAGAAAATTTTATGCCGATAAAACATTCTCTGATAAAAGTCAACATCTTCTCCTACTTTTATGTTTTCATCAAACATCATATCGCTTTTAAAAACACTTTTCCTAATTAAAGGAGTTGGAGATTTGACTACCCAAGTACCTAGAGCATTCCAAAAAACATAACCAGAACGTTTGTGAACTTTATCTTTATTAGCACCTATGATGTCACCCGTTAATTGTCCTTTTTCATTAACAACCGCTGCTGCGGAATGTACACAATCTACTTTAGGATTTTCCTGAAAAACTTTAATTTGCTTTTCGATTTTAGAATTTCCCCAGAAATCATCATCATCTAAAAAAGCTATAAACTCGCCATTTGCTTTATTAATTCCAAAATTTCTAGCTGATGACAACCCTCCGTTTTTTTTGAAAAAATAAGTGCAATTAGGAAACTGATTACAAATCGCTTCAGCATAATTATTTGAAGATCCATCATCAACAACAACTATCTCAATATTATTGTAGGATTGATTACTTACCGACTGAATCGCATTCATAAGATATTTACTGCGATTGTATGTTGGTATAATAACACTAACTAGGGGATTCATTTTTTTAAAATTTTTGATATTATAAACTGAAGCAATTTGTAAAAATATAGTGTTTTCAATTTTTTATCTGATTGAATCTTTTGGATACTTGAAGTATTTAAAAAATCTTTTTTATTAATCCATATATAATTTTTTATATAGTGCTCTATAAATTGATCATATTTGGTAGTTTGCGTAAAATAATTTAAATAATTTGCTTTTTCATGATAAACGGTTTCCAATTTATTCTTTTGCAGATAAGATGAGGTTGAACCTTCATGTCTTCTGAAAAAATTTAGATTTTTATTTAGAAATGCAAAAGAACTGTTTTCCAGCAAATAAGACCAAAGAAAAAGATCCGAACATAATCTATTAGTAAAAAGCTCAGATGGGATTTCGAATTTAGGCTTCCTAAAAACCACAGAACTTCCATTAGTGATATAGGTATCAAAGGGCATTTTTTCAAAGAAAAGCTCCTTATCTATAATTTTATATTCCCCTATTGAGGTATTCAGATCTTTTGTTCTATTTGCAGAATCGTAAATAATTACCCCATTTTCAACATAATGACTACCTGAAAAGGCAAGTGAGGTTTCTTGATTCACATTTAAGATATTTACTAATTCCTCCAAAAAAGTTGGTTCCGAATAATCATCGGTTTCTGCAATCCAAATATACTCTGTTTCAGCCAAACTGATTCCTTTTTGCCATGAAGAATAACCAGTGCCAGAATTTTTATCATTTATAATAAAATATTTTACTCTAAAATCAGCGTTTTTTGCCAAAAAATCTGAAATTATCCATACACTATTATCTGTAGATTGATCATCAATTATAATCACTTCCCAATCTTTGTATGTTTGATTAAGTATACTATATAATCTGTCAAATAAAAATTCCCCATGGTTATAACTGGGTACTATTATGGAAACTTTAGACATCAAATCTTATTTTAGTTCTTAATTCATATATTTTCAGCTTCAGTATCTTGTAATTCAATCTATCAAAAGGTTTATTTAATATATTAAACATCCACAATTTAAAAGGTACAGTTCTATAATAGAAACAGAGTTCTAAGAATTTTTTTAATGCTAACGATTCCAAATGCCTATCCTTCTTATTACTACTTTTGAGGAGTTTACTTTTATATAAGTCATGAAATTTAAGAACTCCTTTTATAAAATCTAAATTTGTATTCCCGTTAGAAAAATGTTCTATTAAAATTTGATCTGAAACCAAAATCTTATGCCCTTTTTCTAACACATCAATACTAATTCCTAAATCATAACAATGAAAGCCGTAAATTTCTTCATTAAATTGAACTCCTATACTTTTTTTTAAAGCTATAAAAACCCCATCAATTACTGCCATTTCTTCGTTGTGACTTTCTCGAAAACCAAGTTTAACATGACTTGCGGGTTTATTTGGATAATGTTGAATCAGGTTTATACATAAGAATTCTTCTTTTGTATGCCAAAATGCACTAGGATATTTACTTTTATATTTTGCACCTGCAACCCCAATCAATCCACATTCTAAGTTCAGATCAAATGTATTTATAAGAATAGGAGCCCAATTTTTAGTATGAAAAAGAACATCTTCATGAACAAAGAGCATATACTCATATTTTGCTTTTTGAATTCCTTTATTATAGGCTTTTGTAATTGATAAATTCTCATTAGAATTATCGATCCTTATAATTTCATAGTCGATTATTCCAATTGTTTCTTCAATACTTTTTGATACTTTATTATAAAGATGTATATCTCTGGAACATATTATTATCGAAATCATATTCTTTTTCTGTTACGGTAGATTTACAGAGCGCTAATTTTTACTTTTAAATTTTAGAACATGTTTAAAAATTTGTTTACCCAATCCCAGCAATCTCATTTTTTCAAGTACTTTTTTAATTAATAATCCAAACTGGTAAGTATTAGACTTCTTAACTTCGTTCAAATTATTTTTAAATAATTTTGCTGAATTAAAATGTCTCGATATTAAATCAACAGAAAATTTATGATACTGATCATAAGTCAATATTTCCTTTAATGAGTCTAAAATTTTAATTTGATTATCATCAGCACCAATTGTATTCATCCTACCGGACGGATTAATTCTGTAATAAGCTAATGGCAAATCTATAAAACTATAATTAGGATTGTTTTTAAAAATGTTAATCCAGACAATCCAATCTTCCTGAGCTGACAATTTTTCCGGAAATTTTATATTCTCAAATAATTTTATATCAAAAAAACCGCATTGCAATTGAATCGAAAACAAATTATACAAAAAATTTTCAAACGTAAATGATTTTTCATTCACCTCGCAAAAAGCTGGCAGAATCTCTTTAGAATCAGAAGATATCATCTTAAAATTTGATATAACTACCTGAGGTTTTCTCCCAACCGTTTTTTGTATTTGATCAACCGATAATTGTATTTTTTTCTCATCCAAGAGATCATCTGAATCTAAAAATTGAAGATAAATTCCCGTAGCTTTAGAAATGCCAAAATTTCTCGTACTGCTTACACCGCTATTCTCTTTATAAAAGTATTTGAATCTGCTGTCTTTAACTTGCCATAATCTTGCAATTTCTTCTGTATTATCGGTACTTCCGTCATTAACAATTATACATTCCCAATTAACATAAATCTGGTTATAAACAGACAAAAGGGTTTCATTTATAAATTGACCTTGATTGTAACTTGGTACTATAATGGATACTTTGGGGTCTTGTAGAGACATCTTCCTATATTTTGAATTTAATTAAGTAATAATGATCTATATTTTTCTCTAAAACTATCAATTCCAAACTTACTTACTCCATATTGTTTTGCATTTTTTGAAAGCTGTATTTGTACCTCTTTATTTTTATACAGATAAATTATTTTTTCACTAAATTTATTTTCGATATCTGTAATGTGCAATTCATTTTCAACCAAAAAGCCATTAACATTATCAATTAAATGTTCGCTAATACTTCCTACATTAGAAGAAATAGGAATTACCCCAAACATCATCGACTCCATAATTACCATTGGAAATCCTTCTCTGTATGACGTTATTAAAATCACATTCATTCTATCATACCATTCCCTTAAAATATTCTCATCTTTAATTTCTCCCAAATTAATAATTCCTGAATCTTTAATTGCTTGCTCATTTTCTTCAAAATTAGGCCCAGCCATGACAAAACGAATATCAGGGTAATCTTTTCTAACTTGATTTGCAATTTTTAAATACATCTCAGGTCTTTTTTCTTTAGCCCACCGACCAACAAAGCCAACGTAAAAAAAATCATCATTTTTGATATTATTGCTTTTTTGCAAAATTTCGATCCCATTTGGAATAACTTCGATTTTCTCATTAAATTCAGATAAGCCTTGCAAATTGTACAAATCAATGTAATCCTGTTTTGTTTTTGAATTAATAACGATTCTTTTATCTAAATTTTTAACATATGGTAAACTAAAAATTTCGATTCCTCCTTTATCTGGTTTGATAAATGCATGTGTAAGATCGTATTTTCTTACCTTCTTTGAGATATGAGGTAATAATTCATAATAAAATACTGAATGACATCCGAAAACAGATTTTATTTTTTTAGAACCATTAATTTTAGATACTAAAACCTTTATAAAAAGTTTTTTTACAAAGTAGTTTCTATTTAAAAAATCATATACTTCATAAACACTGGCACATTTATAAAATTGATTTTTAAAACCATCTGAGTAAGATTCATCAGTAAAAAAGACATAATTTTCAACATCTTTAATTGCTTTCACAATATTTAGATGCACCTTCTCTGCCCCACCTGTATGATAATAAGGGAAGAAAAAAATAACTTTTGCATTTTTAATTTTATTCAGCTCATAAACCATAAAAGAGATTAGTTTAAGCAATGCTTTTACTTTCAAAAAAAATAATCTGATTTTATACTTATTATCCATTATTTAGTCATCTCCATTTTCAATTATATCTTTTTCTGACAATTAGCCTCTTTTCCCTTATAAATACCATCTACCTTAACAAGTTATTATCTGCATTATAAAATTATCTTCGTTTATTTAAGGATTCTTTTATCGCAGATGCTATTTTTCGTATATATTTTAAATCTATTCTCTTTTCTTTAATTATTTTATTAAATACTTTTCTGAATCCCAATGAATATTCTGAATTTCTAAAATAATGAAATTCTGAAAATTCTATCCAGGATGAATGCCATAAGTGAACTGTGTATGATTCAGTATGAATATAATTTTTATAATTTTTCAGATCTTTTTTATTCTCAAAAGGAAATGGGTAAAAATATTCTGGAGGATAAATGACAATATCGTGACAAGATATAATTTTATTGAAATACTGAGCATTTTGTGAAAGTCCATTGTACTTTGCTGTAATCATTTTGGGAATGGTAATTTCTCCAAGATGGCTACCAGCATTTAAATCTAATCCATCATACATCTGAAGACATTCTCTAATAAACTCATTTTTTGGAATAGTCCCTATTATCGCAGCATTGATATGAAAAAAGTCCTCAGCTCCAAAAAAGCAATAACTATCCAGAAGATTATCAAAACTTTTCAGGACCATCATATCAGTATCTAGATATATTCCTCCTTTTTTATTGAGTACATCCAGACGAATGTAATCAGCCACAAATGCCCATTTTTTTAAATTATAAGCTTTTTCAACAAAATGATGGGTTAAATCTGTATTCTTCTCATTCCATTCTATTATCTCATAATCAGGCATAAATCTTTTCCAAGAAGCTATACAGTCTCGAACTAACTTTGGTTTTGACATGCCTCCAAACCAGCAATAATGAATGATCCGTGGTATTTTTTGTTTGTCTGTGTACAATTTTATTTTATTAGGGCAGAACCTCTTTTAAAAATTTTATAAGTTGTGAATCCTAATGTAGTTTTCAAAGCATTCTGAATTTTCATACTTTTTAAATTTAATTTTACCAAATTAAAGCAAAAGAAAAAACTCCCTTTTTCATTATTTATTAAAATGTCCAGCAAAATTCTTCTTGATCTATTTAATAAAAAAGCATGAATCCTTTCATCCAACATCTTACTTTTTTTTAGTAAAACATAATGTTTATTTCTTGCATAACATTCGGATATTAATTCCTGAATATTAAAAAAATTTACTTGCTTGGATAATGAATGTGCATGCGATCTATAAAGAAACAAAACCTCATCTAAGATTACCATATTGGGAACTTTGTAAATTGCTCTCAAATTAAAATCCCAATCATCTAAATATGTAATTCTTTCGTCAAAGAATAATTGTTTTTTTAATAGAAAAGCTTTTCTCCATAAAGGTCCTGAAACATAAAAAGTGACCTTCCCTGTGTAATAATCATGAATTAAATCTCGGCTTACTATAGAATTCCTAAATAATATCTCTTTAGAAACTGAATCAAAAAACTCAGATTTCCCTATTACGACATCAACATCATCTTGAAAACAACTCATCCTTCTTTCCAAAGCTTCCTTCAATAAAATATCATCACTATCAAACCAATATATAAACTCACCTTTACTAATCTTAAAACCATAATTCCTGGAAAAACCAGGTCCTTTTACGCTGTTTTTTGGTTTTTTATGAAAACTAAATCGAAAATCCTTTTTAATAAATCTTGCTACAACTTCTTCAGTGTTGTCGGTTGAATCATCATCTACAATAATACATTCCCAATTTTGATATGTTTGCGACAATATAGAATCTAATGTTTCACCTATTAAATCTGCCCTATTATAGGTTGGAATTATAATTGAAATTAATGGTTTCATGAAAAATAAGCTTTTCTAAAATGTTTTTCAATTCTATAACTCCCTCTTTTAATTAAAATCAATAAATAACTACTTATACAAAATTTTAAACCTAACGATTTGTTTATTTTATACATCTGAAAAGTAGCTTTTTTTACTATATGAGAGCAAATCTTTACATGTTTTTGTTCCAAACCTCTGTAGAAGAAATCAATTATAATAAAATAATAATGTCTTATTAATTCGAAGTCCTCTAATTGAATACTTTTTTTAAAGTTTTCAATTGCGATTATCATTTGAGATTCTTTAAAAGATTTTACGTATTCATTATTTTTATACGTTACTGTAGATACATGTTGTCGATATAAGAACAGTGATATGTTTATAATTACAAATTTTTGGGTATCTAATCTATAAAACAATCTGGAAAAAAGTTCGGTTTCCTGTCCTCTTGAAATGGTAAGACTAAAGAGTTCTTTATTTTCAAGGTATTTTTTTCTAAATAAAATTGAAGGTGTAAGAACTGGTAATTTCCATAAAGCATAATCTTTAAATAAATAAGAGTTCAAGATCAGATCTATAACTTGTAATTTTTCTAATTTTTCAGTTACATAAGTCCCTGAACAAATCACTAAGTCGATTTCTGGATGGAATAATTCAATTTTCTTCTCGAGAAAATTATTTAACATTATATCATCATCATCAAACCAATTAACAAATTCACCTTTACTTATTTTAAAACCATAATTTCTACAAGCATTTGCTCCCTTTTGTATGTTCTTAGGTCTTTCAAAATATTTAAATCTTAAGTCTTTTTTTAAATACTCTTCAATGACTTCAAGTGTATTGTCTGTAGAACCGTCATCAACAATTATACATTCCCAGTTCTCATAAGTTTGAGTTAATACACTATCAAGAGTTTCACCAATTAAATAACCACGATTGAAAGTAGGAATAATTACAGAAATTAAAGGCTGGTTCATTTTAATAAATTTTGTTTTTTTTACATAATTTCATACAGATAATTGCTTCCCAATTTTGATATTTCTGGTTCAAAATGCTTTCATAACAGTCTTTAAAAAAATGCCCGCTATTATAATTCGCTATTAAAATGGAGAATAAAGGATTAGACATTTATAACCGCTATTTGTTCTTTTAATTCTTCTTCTAATTGCTTTTTATTTAAAAAGCTAAACAAAATTGCTCTGTTATGCTCTGCTTTTTCCAATGATAAAAATTCATTACAGCTTTCTTCATTCAAATCTGTTTCATAACAATATATATGTATTCCAGTTCTTTTTAAAAAAGTATAAAAAGTATTTAGCTTACTCAAAAAAACTTTTGCTCCCATCCATAATAAGGCAATTATGTTGCCAAGAGCTTGCTGCCTTCTATTATTAAAAATTGCGACTCCTACGTCTTGCAAAATAGTATTATATTGGTCTAAAGAAATGAACTCCAACAAAGGCCAAAACTTATCCGGGAAGTCTTCATAGCCTTTATCAGTCACAATATTAATATATTCTGAATCTCCATAATTTAATGGTGCAATAATTTTTTCCGCTGTCAGATTATACTCTTTTATTTTATCAAAAACATCCAAATGGTTTCCGGTAATACTTCCTGAATTTCCAATTAAAATTGTTTTTTTATTCTCATTTACCTCTTTTGAAATATCTAATATCTGCTCTAATGGGTAATACCAAAAGGCAAAAAAGCATTTTTTTTGTTTGATTAGTCCGCAAATTATCTGAAATTCTTCTTCAAAAGAACTGCCTAAAAAATCAATTCTCTTCATGACTTTCCTTTTATATTCTATTTGAGATAAAGGGAAGTTTTTATTAAAGACTCTGTAATATGGTCTGATAAACTCTTTAATCTTTTTCTTTGGCGACAAATTAGGCTTAGAAAATCTGCTTCTTGTTATGGAATCAAATAATTTATGCGCTTTATAGTAGTTAGTATCATTATACACCTCAAAACCGAAACAAAACCAAACAACAGGATTTTCTTTTGGCAATTGCAAAACAAACTCATAAAAAGAGACTGATAAACTATGCAATATTATTATATCTGTTTTTTGGATATAACGCCCAATTGAGACTAATTCATTTGCTAAACATTTCTGAACACATGGTTGGGATTTAACATGTAAAAAATCAGAAACAGCCTGATAACTAACTACGTGAAAAACGTTTCTATCCGGAAAGCAATTCTCAAACTGCTCTATTGCAGAATTGATAAACTTTTCGTCTTCACAAATATGAATAATTCTAGACATTAGAAACGAATTCTTTTATAACTTCTATAATTTTTACTTGATCTGTTTCATCTAATTCGTAGTAGAAAGGCAATCGAAGTAAATTATCTGAGTAATAATTACTAAACATCAAATCTTCACCTTCATATTTTTCTATATAATATGGGCTTTTGTGTAGACTCAAATAATGGAAAACAGAATGAAAACCACTCCTTTTCAAACAATCAATACATTCATTTCTTTTTTCCATGGATTCAAAAACCACATAAAACATATGCGCATTATTTGTTGCGTAATCCGGTACAATTGGCAGCTTAACTATCCCCTTACCCACTATATCCTGCAAACCAATATAGTATCTATTCCAAATTTCTTTTCTTTTTATCTGGATCTGCTCAAGATGTTCTATCTGAGCCCAAAGAAAAGCAGCAATAACTTCAGATGGCAAAAATGAAGAACCAATGTCTACCCAACCATACTTATTTACTTCGCCTCTAAAAAAGGCTGAACGATTAGTTCCTTTCTCCCAAATAATCTCTGCACGATGAGCAAACTGTTCATCATTAATCACCAACATTCCACCTTCTCCCGAAATTATATTTTTTGTTTCATGAAAAGAAAAAGCTGCCAGATGGCCTATAGATCCTAATGCTTTTCTGATACCATCTTTGCCGGTATAAAAACTGTCAACAGCTTGTGCTGCATCTTCTATAACAAATAAATTATAACGATTTGCTATTTCCATTATACTGTCCATATTGCAAGCTATTCCAGCATAGTGAACAAGGACAATTGCTTTCGTTTTTGATGTTATTAAAGACTCCAGTTTCTGTTCATCAATATTAGGATTTTCGGCATTTGAATCAGCAAAAATAATCTTTGCTCCCCTCAGCACGAATGCATTTGCAGTAGAGACAAATGTATAGGAAGGGATAATAACTTCATCTCCGGCCTCTATGTTGATCAAAATCGCTGCCATTTCCAAAGCATCTGTACAGGATGTTGTCAATAAACATTTATTGAAACTATACTTTTGTTCAAAGAATTTTTGGCATAATTGGGTATATTTTCCATTCCCCGAAATTTTACCTGAAGCTACGGCATCTTCTATATACTTAGTTTCGCTGCCGGTTAAATATGGTTTATTAAAAGGAAGCATCTTAACTATTTCTTATTAAATTCCAAAATTCATTAGTAAACACATCTGTATTACTCGAAATTGGGGGTGAAAATTGAACTTTAAAATTATTCAGAACAACAAATTCGTTCGATTTGTTTTGAGATTGATCAATGGCCTCCAAAAGACAGATACAAGCAGTTTTAAAGACAGTATCAATTACAAAATTATCATTTTCCCAATCTACACTAAAACAACCTTGCTGAAGAATCATTCCGGAATCTACCTCTTTATTAACAAGATGGCATGTACTACCAATAAATTTCACATTTTGATCTTTAGCTTTCTTAACTGTATCCATTCCTATTAATCCTGCAAAACCAGGTAGCAAGGAATAGTGAACATTGATAAATTTATTTTCCCAAATACCTAATGTTTTTTCATCAATTATCTTATGAATGTTTGTAATAATAAGATCTGGATTCAAAAAAAACAGCTGCTTTTGCAATTCTTCTGTATTTTCCTTCGTATATTTTATTTTTAACGAAAAAATATTTTCCTTTTCTGCAAATTGCAAGGACTGGCATTCTCTATCTGCTATAACTCCTACGATTTGAAAGTTAAGATTTAAAAAATTTATGGCATGATATAAAAATTTCAATGTCCCACCATCTCCAGAAACTAAAAAAACAATTTTCTTCATCGATTTAAGTTTATATATTCCATTGATTGAAGTCCTTCGTTAAAAATCAGATCTAAGATCGAGACTGCATGATCAAATGGCGGGTTCATTTGTTGATATTCCTTATAATTAGAATAATCCATCCACTGCAAATCAATACCATTATTAACAAATAACTTTTCATCAATATAATTCTTTGCAGAGGGTCCGGAAATATAATGAGAAGCATTTGCCTGCATACATAAATCTACCAGCCTTTCCGTTTTTCCTTCAATTAAATTATAATCTGTAGAAAGACTAATCTTGGTATTAATTTTAAGATAATCACAAATCGATTTTATAAAGAAATAATTTATTTCAGATAGAAATTTCAAGCTTGAAGCATGATCATATAAATCAAAAATAAAATCTTTTGTTTCTGTAAAACATTTTGCTTTGCCATAATTGGTTTGCAAAGTTGCCCTATGTTTTTTGGTCCATTTAAAATCAATTATTTTAATTTCGTTTATCTTTTGATGTAAACTTTCTACCCTCACAGGAATTGTTAACCACTCAGTCCCCTTACTTGTTTTAATTTTATTTCTATTTCTCCAATCGTTTTTTGTATACTGCATTCTATCATAAATGATAAATTCATCTACTTGATGTATCAAATCAAAATATCCTTTCCACGGAATGTAATTAGACTGTAAAACAGCTATTTTTTTCATAAACTACTGGATCTTTTGATCCCAAATAAGTGAAGGCCTTATAATTCCATTTATTTTTCCTAAATAACCGGAATCTCTTTTTACATCTTTTATTTCAAATGTCAATAATTCTTCATCACTAAATAATAGACGCATTTCATTTGTATGAAAATAAAAATGGATTTGATAAACGTCATCATTTAAAAAATTAGCCGGAATCCTACAGCTGATATTCGTAACTTCATTTATTCGACATTCAAATTTATTTCCCGAGCCAAAAACAATATCACCTTTAATTGTTTTTAAATCGAACCCTAAAGAAATTTTCTCTTTATCAGTTTGATTAACAATTTTTAATCTAAAATCGATCGCTGATGTTACATCTAAAATGTCATTTTTATTTTCAGAAGAGGCATTTTCGATCGCCGCGTACATTATTTTTACATTCTCATTTCCTTTAGCATGATCTATAGAGTCAAAAGATAATTCGCGTTCCGAAAAAGAAGTACTTTGCAAATATTCTGATATAATTTTTGTGGGATTACCATTTCCAAAAATAGTTCCGTTATTCATACTTATAACACGAGTACAAAGAGTTTCAACTGCAGCCATATTATGACTCACAAACAAAACGGTCCGTCCCTCTCCTTTTGATATGTCTTGCATTTTACCGATTGCCTTCTTTTGAAAATCAGCATCGCCAACTGCCAAAACCTCATCAATCACCAAGATTTCCGGCTCAAGAAATGCGGCTACCGCAAATGCCAAACGAACCGTCATTCCGGAACTGTATCTTTTTACAGGAGTATCAATATAACGTTCGCAACCTGAGAATTCTATAATTTCATCGAGTTTTGAAGCAATTTCTTTTTTGGTCATGCCCAAAATGGCCCCGTTTAAGAAAATATTCTCGCGACCGGTCATTTCTCCGTGAAAACCTGTTCCAACTTCAAGAAGTGAAGCAATACGACCACGCGATTTAATACTTCCCGTTGTAGGTGCCGTAACTTTTGAAAGTATTTTTAAAAGTGTCGACTTTCCCGCACCATTTTTTCCGATGATCCCTAAAACTTCTCCACGTTCTACTTCGAAATTAATATCCTGCAAAGCCCAAACATAATCAGAAGTTCCTTTTGTAGAACGATCGTTAGTCTCCCCTATTTTTAAATACGGGTTTTCTTTACCAAGCATTTGATGCCACCATCTGTTCAGATCATGAGCCAAAGTTCCGGTACCAACTTCTCCTAAACGGTATTGTTTAGAAATATTCTGAGCTTTTAATATTATATCTTTTTCCAATTGCAAATGATATGTTGTGTTTCTAAATTTTTAAATTAAACCGTATCAATAAAACTTTTTTCGGTTTTATTAAAAACTAAAAGTCCAATAAAAAATACTACAGTAGTGATGGTAATAGTGTAACATAAGCCTAAAATGGATATTTCTCCAACATCTAAAAGCATATATCGGGAGGTTTCTATAATATATGCCAGCGGATTATATGCTACAATCCAACCGTAATCCGGCAGTTTTTGTTTAATCAATTCCATTGGATACATTACTGCAGACAAATACATTAGCAGTTGTATACCAAAACCAATGAGGTAGCTAAAATCACGATATTTAGTTACCATCGATGAAATCAACATTCCCAGTCCTAATCCTAAAATTCCCATAACGAGAATGAGAACAGGAAAGAACAATACAAGGCCGTTAAAGCTTAAATCTTTTCCCTGAATTAAGTAATAACAATAGAAAGCAATGAAAATAAAAAATTGTATCCCTAACTTAATTAAATTGGAAATGACAACCGAAAGCGGCGTTATGATTCTGGGAAAATAGACTTTGCCAAAGATTCCGGCATTTGCTTTAAAAGTATCTGATGTTCCGTTAAGACAAGCCGTAAAATAATTCCAAACTGTTATTCCGGCCAAATTAAATAAAAACGGAGGAACATTACCTGTATGGATTCCGGCAACATTATTAAATATTATAGTAAAAGTTATTGACGTAAACAGCGGTTGAATCAGGTACCAAAGCGGTCCTAAAACAGTCTGTTTATAAACAGTTATAACATCTCGTTTTACAAAAAGAAATAGTAAATCCCGATATTGCCAAATCTCTTTAAGATTTAGTGAGAAGAATTTATTTTTTGGTGTTATTTCAAACAGCCAGTCATTAGTAGTATTTGTATTGTTCATTTTTACTTGTATCACAATAAAATTGCGATAGTATTATTTAAAACTGGGGCACTCTTTTATTACTATATACAATTAACAAGATTTTTGCTTCCTTAAAAATTATTTAAAAAGCAAAAAGGCGTTTTTTAAAAAAACACCTTTTTATATACCTGTTATAATCAAAATTCAATTCACCAAAAACTAGTTATCCAAAACTTCAAAAGTCGAATTCATACTTTTAAATTCCGGCACTATTTTTTTCATTTTAGCAACAATATCTTCATTGTCATAAAAATCTGCAATACCGATAAGCTCTTCTATTTCTGTATGCAAATTTTCATACTCATCCTGTATTTCCTGGGCGATCATGATCTTGTTGTGATAAGTCGGTAACGTTTTAGAAGTATCATTTAGTAATTCTTCATATAGTTTTTCTCCCGGTCTTAATCCAACAATTTTTATTTTTATCTCTTTGTCCGGAATAAAACCTGCCAACTTAATCATTTTTTTAGCTAAATCAATAATTTTTACCGGCTTACCCATGTCAAAGATATAAATCTCTCCCCCATTACCCATTGCTCCGGCTTCCAGTACCAACTGACAGGCTTCAGGAATAGTCATAAAATAACGAATGATATCCTGATGCGTTATCGTAACAGGCCCACCTTCGGCAATTTGTTTGGTAAACAAAGGCACAACTGATCCGTTTGATCCTAGAACATTCCCAAAACGAGTCGTTATAAACTTTGTAGCGGTTTGATTCTCTTCTCTTTGGTTTTTTAAAAATAAAGACTGTACATATTTCTCTGCGATTCTCTTACTGGCTCCCATTACGTTACTAGGATTAACCGCTTTATCCGTAGAAACCATAACAAATTTTTTGATGTTATATTTACAGGATAAATCAGCCAGATTCTTAGTTCCCTTAATATTTGTCAGAATTGCCTGGGACGGATTTTCTTCCATTAAAGGAACATGTTTATAGGCTGCAGCATGATAAACGACATGCGGATTGTAGGTTTTAAAAACTTTTTCAAGTGCTTTTTTACTTCTCACATCACCCACTACCGCAACGATTTTTGTTTCACTGTTCATACTTAAAGTCTCTAAGCATAAATTATGAAGCGGAGTCTCTGCATTATCTAAAATAACGATTCTTTTAGGGTTAAACCCTAATACCTGTCTTACGATCTCACTTCCTATTGAGCCTGCTGCACCACTAATAAGAATGGTTTTGTCTTTTAGCTGTTTTGAAATTGATTTACTATCCAGAACTATAGGTTTACGCTCTAATAAATCTTCAATTTGAATATTTTTTACTTTCTGAGAAATCTCTTTTTGGTTTTCCCAGTCAGAAATAAGAGGCACGGTATAGACCCGGTAATTAAATTCTAAACACTGATCAACGATAATTAATTGCTCCTCTTTTGATAAACTTTTATCAGCAATAATTACACCTTCTGCAGCAACAGAACGCATTAGGGCCGGTAATTTTTTTCTTAAAATCAAAATAGGTAGATCTAACATTCGTTTAGATGCATTTTGATTGTTTTTATCTACAAAACCAACAATTTTAAATCTGGAAGGAGATTCAAATTTTAATGCATTGGCTACCGAAATAGCATTTGCATCTGTTCCGTAAATAACGGTTCTGATTAACTTAGAACCCGCTTTCTCAGAAAAATACAATTCAAAAGTTTGCTTTACAATTACACGATATAAAAACAAACCGCAAAAAGATAAAACTAAATTTATAAACAATGCCGTATTTAAGAACGCTTTATGTCCAAAATACAGCTCAAATATCAAATTAAAAAACAAGAAAAACACCAAAACTGACATTTGTGAAAACAGCAGTTTTATAGCATCAATATAAGATGAGTGTCGAATAATTCCCGAATAGGTCCTAAATAGCCAGAAAAAGAACACATTGACTAAAATTAGGCTGCTTACAAAATAAAAATGATGTGAAGTAATAATGTATCCCAGTGCTGTCCCTTCAAACAGCATATAAGTAAAAGTAAAAGAAAAGGCTAATACCATTACATCTATACCAACAATAATCCACCTAGGTAAGTAACTTAAGTTATTAATATTGGCTCTTAGATTTCTTGGCGAAAAATAACTATGCAAGAAATCCGTGATTTTGGTTGGTTTATCTGTATTCAATTTGGTTTGCTTTGAAAATATATATGGGTATTTTTTACAAAAATACAAATTTAAAGATACTAAAAATTCATTTCAATTAAAAATAACGATTTTAGTATTCTACATCTGAATTTAAAAGATTTAACAAATATTCTCCATAACCTGACTTGTGTAACGACTCCGCCAGCGTTCTTAATTGGTTTGAAGTGATAAAACCTTGCCTCCATGCGATTTCTTCAATACAACCCACTTTCAATCCTTGGCGTTCTTCCAGTACCTGTACAAATTGTCCTGCCTGCATTAAACTGCTAAATGTACCTGTATCTAACCAGGCTGTACCTCTACTTAAAATTCCAACCTTTAATTTATCTTGTTCAAGGTATACCTTATTTACATCTGTTATTTCATATTCACCACGAGCACTTGGTTTTATATTCTTAGCAATTTCAACTACCGAATTGTCATAAAAATATAAACCTGGAACAGCATAACTTGATTTAGGTTTTTCAGGTTTTTCTTCAATTGAAATCGCTTTTAGATTTTTGTCAAATTCAACCACTCCATATCGATTTGGATCAGAAACATGATAAGCAAAAACTACACCTCCGTTTGGTTTTGTATTAGATTTCAAAAGCTCTTGCATATTTGAACCAAAGAATATATTGTCTCCTAATATCAAAGCAACATCATCATCTCCTATAAATTCTTCACCAATAACAAATGCTTGAGCTAAACCATTAGGAACAGCTTGTTCAGCATATGCAAATTTGCAACCCAAAGCTACTCCATCTCCAAGCAATTTCTTAAAATTAGGCAAATCATAAGGAGTTGAAATGATTAATATTTCACTTATTCCCGCCATCATCAACGTTGATAGTGGATAATAAATCATTGGTTTATCATACACAGGCATCATTTGCTTACTCACTGCAAGTGTCAGAGGATGCAAACGAGTACCAGATCCTCCTGCTAAAATAATTCCTTTCATATCATTACAATTTTAGATTCTATTGCTAAAATTAATTTTTAAAATTTTGTTTTCTTACTAAAGAGATCTTTTAGGTAAACATTTTTTTTAAACTATCTTTATAATTTGGAATTTCAATTCCATAAACAGATTTTATCTTTGTTTTATCCAATAGCGAAAAGACAGGTCGTTTTGCTAAAGAAGGGTAAGCTGAGGAAGAAACTCCCACTATTTCACAACTATATTTTCCAAGTTCTTTTATACTTAATGCAAACTCATACCAACTTACTTCACCCTCATTTGAATAATTGTAGATTCCTGAGAACCATTTTCCAGATCTGAGGATTGTCATCATGGTTTCAGCTAAATCGGCAGCATAAGTTGGTGATCCTACTTGATCATTGACAACATTTATTGACACTTTTTCCTGCATTAACCTTTGCATAGTTTTTACAAAATTATTACCAAAATTGCTATACACCCAGGAAGTTCTTATTACAATTGCATCTTCGCATTCTCTAAGACAAGCAATTTCTCCTTCTCTTTTACTTGCACCATAAACATTAATAGGATTCGTTACGGCTTGCTCATCTAAAGCAATTGAAGAACTTCCGTCAAAAACATAATCAGTTGAAATATGAATTAGTTTAGCTCCATTTTTTTTAGCATATCTTGCAATTAACTCAATTGCTAAATGATTAATCGTAAAAGCCAAATCTTTTTCTGTTTCGGCTTTATCAACCGCTGTATATGCACCACAATTTAAAATTATTGCGGGTTGAATTCGAGACAATTGACTTTCCAGCAACTCTAAATCATCAAGAGAAACTTTATTTCTATCTGCAAAAATCCACTCATACTGTAAATATTTTGGAGACAATTTATAAAGTTCAGAACCTAACTGTCCTTTTGCTCCCGTTACCAGAATTTTTTCCATTAAAACTGACTGTTACAATTTTCAATAAAAGGAAGAATTTGATCTTTTTCAGAAACAATTGCTTTTTCCAAATCTACCCCCCAGTCAATATGCAAACCCGGATCATCGAATTTAATTCCTCCTTCAGCTGTTTTGTTATAAAACTGATCGCATTTATAAAGCACTGAAGCAGTATCGCTTAAAACAGAAAAACCGTGTGCAAAGCCTTGTGGTATCAATAACTGCTTTTTATTTTTATCTGATAAAAAAACAGTAAATGATTTACCATATGTAGGTGAGTCTTTCCGTAAATCTACGGCAACATCCATAATTTCGCCTTGTAGAACACGTACTAATTTTGTCTGAGCAAAAGGAGGGTTTTGATAATGCAACCCTCTTATTGTTCCTTTTCTGGAATGAGACTCGTTATCTTGAACAAATTCAAAATCTATACCTAAATCTCTAAATGTATTAGTATTAAAAGACTCAAAGAAAGAACCTCTATTGTCCTTAAAAACTGATGGAGTTAAAATTATTAACCCCTCAATAAATGTTTTTTCTATATCCATATCAAATCACAAATGATTTTTAATTCATTGACATAAATTTAATTTATTCAAAAAAAGTGACCATTGCTTCTTTTATTCTATCTCTATCTTCATCGGTCAGATTTGATCCAGAAGGAAGACACAATCCATTTTCAAATAGATTTTCAGCTATTTTTCCTCCATAATAAGAATATTTTTCAAATATTGGCTGTAAATGCATTGGTTTCCAAAGAGGACGACTTTCTATATTTGCTTTTTCAAAGGCTAGTCTTAAATCTTCTCTTGTTTTTCCTCCAGTTTTTTCAGGGTCAATCGTTATTGCTGAAAGCCAGTGGTTTGAATAATAACTTTCATTAGGTTCTGTTAAAACTGTTACTCCTTCTATATCTTTAAAATAGTTTCTGTAAAAATCGTTCATTTCTCGCCTTAATTGAATATGGGCATCCAAAACTTCCATCTGTCCACGACCTACTCCTGCACAAATATTACTCATTCTGTAATTATATCCCACTTCGCTATGTTGATAATGAGGGGCATTATCTCGCGCCTGAGTAGAAAGAAAAACAGCTTTATCTTTTAATTCTTTACTTTTTGCAACTATTGCACCACCTCCGGAAGTTGTGATTATTTTATTTCCGTTGAAAGATAAAACTCCGATTTCTCCAAAAGTCCCACATTTCTGATTCTTAAAATGACTTCCCAATGCTTCAGCACTATCTTCTAAAACGGGAATATCATATTTAGTTGCAATTGCATTTATTTCTTCAACTTTATAAGGCATTCCATAAAGATGTACTGCAATTATCGCTTTAGGCTTTTTTCCATTAGAGATCCTATCAACAATTGCTTTTTCTAAAGCAACTGGACAAAGATTCCATGTTTCAATTTCACTGTCAACAAAGATTGGAGTTGCTCCAAGATACATTATTGGGTTTGCCGATGCCGAAAAAGTCATACTTTGACAAATTACTTCATCACCTGGTTTTATATCTAAAAGTATAAGCCCTAAATGAATTGCTGCGGTTCCGGAACTTAAGGCGCCAATAAAAGAATCATTCCCCAGGTAATTTTCTAAATCAGCTTCAAAGCCATTTACATTAGGACCTAATGGAGCTACCCAGTTAGTATCAAAAGCTTCTTTAACAAAATTTTGTTCGCTTCCTCCCATATGTGGTGAAGAAAGCCATATTTTTGAATTATTCATGGTATTTAATTGGTTTTGCTGGAATTCCTACTGCTGTACATTTTTTCGGTAATGATTTTGAGACTACTGCTCCAGCCCCCACAATTGTATATTCTCCAATTTCTAACTGATTTATAATTTTTGCTCCCGTACCGACATAAACACCTTCTTCAATTAAAACTTCTCCAGAAATATTTACGGATGGCATAAATGAGCAATAACTTTCAATAGTAGTATCGTGCCCTACGGTACACATTAGATTTAAAATAACAAAATCTCCTATATTAATGTTTACCGTTATAATATTAGAAGCACAAATTATACACCCTTTTCCAATATTTACTTTATCTGTTCCAATATATACATTTGGATGAATTAGAGTAGGAAAAACGATCAGCTCATTTTTTATCGAACCGATAATCAACTTTTTAGTTTTAGGATCTGCAATAGCCAAGACAATAGCGGTCTCTTCTTTCAAAAAATTGATGTCATTTACCCCTCCCAGAATCGGATATCCATTAATAATTTTACCCTTTTCAATACCATCGTCATAGTAACCTATAAACTCATATTGATTATTTACTAAATTAATCTGGTCGATTAGCATCTTTACTTCTCTACCAAATCCACCTGCGCCTACAATAGCAATTTTTTTCATAATTAATTTCCTTTAAACGCTTCTGTCGTTGCGGAATTAGCTGCATTAATGCCTTCAGAAACGAAAACTTTTTTTATAGTTTTAAAAAATATTCTTAAATCAGTCTTCAATGATATATTATTCACGTACCATACGTCCAACTCAAATTTATGTTGCCAGCTTATAGCATTACGCCCGTTTACTTGTGCCCACCCGGTAATACCTGGCTTAACATTATGACGTTGTTTCTGAAAATCACTATACAAGGGTAAATACTCTGGCAATAAAGGCCTTGGTCCAATAAGACTCATTTCTCCTTTTAATACATTTAAAAGTTGAGGAATTTCATCTAATGAAGTCTTACGTACAAAACTTCCAATTTTTGTTAATCTATCAGCGTCTGGCAAAAGATTTCCATCTGAATCTTTCCTATCATTCATAGTCTTAAACTTTAAGATTCGGAATATTTTCCCATTTTTGCCAGGTCGCCTTTGAACAAAAAAAGGTTTCCCCTGATTGGTAATAAAAAGACCAATTGTTACAAATATTAATACTGGACTGAATAACAGTATACCAAACAAGGCACAAATAAAATCAATTGTTCTTTTCAAATAGATATTATACATTTTTTTCTAATTTTTTATATTCTTCCAGAAGGGCACCCCAAACTAATTGTTGCTCATATCTAGAAATAATATGGAGACGGGCATTCGACCTAAGTTTATTTCTATACTCCGTATTTGTTAATATTTTAATCATTGCGTCGTAAATCGCATTAGAATCTTTTACAGGAATAATTATCCCATTTACATTCTCTCTGATAATCTCATTGCAACCATTAATATCTGTAACGATACTTGGTAAATTCATGGCACCTGCCTGCATTACTACATTTGGAAAACCTTCTCGATAGCTCGGAAAAACCAAACTATCTGCCAATGCAAAATAAGGTCGAACGTCCTGTTGAAAACCAACTGTTACAATAGCCTTAGATTCCTGAATCGCATTTATTGTTTCTCTATCTAAAGGATCAAAATCATCTTCAAAAGGACCTACTAATACTAATTTCACCTCTTTATAGTTCGCTTCAAGTTTAGAAAAAGCACTAATAAGTTCATTAATCCCCTTATCCTTAACCAAACGTCCTACAAAAACGAAAACAAAATCATTTTCAAAAATCTCTAATTGCTTTCGTGTTCTGATTTTATCTTCAGTGGTATATAACTCAGGATCAAAATATTTTGTATCAATTCCATTAACATTTCCATTCCCAATTACTTTCAGTGGTTTTCTGGTAATTCCATAACTTTTTAAATCATCACTAACTCCTTGTCCTTCAGGATAAACATTTGTTGCACATAAGCACAACAACTTGTCCATTGCAATTAGAATTTTCTGAAACAACCCTGATTTTGAAGGAAATATTAGTCCCGTAAAAGTATGCATACGAATCGGAACGCCAGCTAATTTTGCTGCGATCATACTTAACAAACCGGCTTTGGGTGTAATTGAATGCACTATAACTGGGCGCTCTTTTCGAAAATAAAAATACAATCTTACTAAAGAAATAAAATCTTTTACCGGAGCTACTTTTCTTTCCATCTCAACAGAATGAACTCTAACCTCTTCCCTTTGAGCAACCTCTTCTAAATCAACCCCCTTACCAGAAACTGCTACAACATTAAAATAATTACTTAAAAACTTTAACTGTCCTTTTAATAAAACATTTAATGAGATCGGAACAGTCGATAATCGAATAATTTTATTCATTTTATGTATTAATCACTAGTCTGTTTACTTAATTTTGTTTTTACCATTCGTTTAATTATATACCTAATAATATTTAAACAATAACTTTAACGAGTAGAAACTACAGAAATATTGGATATTTTTATATTGGCTGACTAGTCTTTCGTATTAACTAACTCGTTATTTTTATATTTTTTTACTTTATCAAAAATAACTTTTACATCATATTTTTTTGAATTTTTCCAATAAAAATCTTTTTTCGGATTTTTTAAAACTGCATTAGTTACTGTTATTGTACCAATTGGATTCTGGATCGATTCATCGTCATTAATTGATGTTCCGAAAGAATAATTAGAACCTTCATCGGTATAATTTAGCACCTTTATATTTACTTTTTTTTGCGGATTATTTTTAATTGAAAAAGATTGCAGATTAACCGCTATTCCTCCCGGATTATTGTAGGTATAAATATTATTTAAGTTGACATTATTTATAGTTTCATTATAAAGACTTGGTTCGATTTGTATACCGGACATAGGCAGAGTTCCAAATGTATTAGCTATAAACACAGAATCAATAAGTAAGTTATTTGCTGAAGTAATAGAAATACCGTCTCTTCGTGCACGATCAATAAATCCATTTTTAACTACCACATCAGAGCTTACTTTTCCATTTTCCGATCCTACAAAAATGCCATCACCCCAAGTATTCTTTATTTGAAAATTATTAATCTCTACATTCGAACTATTCAAAACACAAATACCTGCACTCCATTCTCCTTTCTGCTCACTTTTCTCATTTCTGCTTCCAATAATATTTGCATTATAAATTTTGACATTAGAGGCGTTGTAAACTTTTACAATGTCATTTAGTCTTCCTGTTGCTGGGCCCTTAAATTGTATAATTGAATTTTGATTAAAATACACTATTCGATTTGAAGGAATGAACAGCCCTTTGTTGTTTATTAAAACCGGAAAATTGGGCATCACTACTACTGAATATTTATTAATTGCATTCTGAAGTTTATCAGTATAGTCTACAATTCCTTTTTTATTCGGATTTGTTGGAAGACTTTTGTCAAGATAATAAGCATTTTTTGGAAAGACATACTTTTGGTAACCTTTATAATATTTTTTTACAAGTAGCTTTGACGGATTTGAATAAACATAATCTTGTGCATTTGCTACGTGAGAAATAGCGAAACAGAAAAATAATGTTTTAAAAAAAAGAGTAATTTTCATAGGTTCGAGATTATCTAGATTGAAAAAAAACAAAGATAAATATTAAGAACAATATAGAAAATAAAGCTTTTATACTTTTCTTACTTTGATAAACTTTAAACATCGGCGAAAACAAAATTGGAATAACACACCACGACATAACACCCCATCTATCAGAATATGGAATTTGAAACATCATATAAAATATAGAACTTATCACAATATAATATTTCAATAAATTGGTATAGAAATCATTCTTTTCAATTTTATTCAAATAGACAAATAAAATTAAAAATATAGTGTTAAATGCAACAAACTGAGGTTTGAACCCTACTAAATAAGAAGAATCATCTGCATCTAAATAACCGCTTCTTCTCTCATCTATTAATAAAAAACCAATAAAATACTCTTTAAAAGATAAGATACTGATACTTGCTGCAGACAGAAACACTGATGCGATATAGATACAATAATAATAATTCATCCGTATTTTCTTGAAGTAAGCAACCGACAAATATATAACAACGGGGATAAGGCTTGTAAAGTGAAAGCAAACAGCTAATACTAAAAATGAAATCCATTTAAATTTTTTCTTCGGCGAAAAATCCCTATAAATAATTGCTAACACAAAAAAAGCCAAAGACAATCCTTGCCGTATAACATTTATCCCTAACGACTCAAAGAAAAAAAGACTAATTAATGAAAATACTGAAAGGAAAAAATTTGATTTATAAAATTTTGTATATTTTTTTAGAGCATAAAAATTCAAAGTCACGTATAAAAAGCTCATTATAAAAAGAAAAATCTGTGGATTTTCACTAAAAATGTTTAAGAACTTAAACATATATCCGACAGGTGCATCGGTACCGTAGGTTATTTCGTCATGATGAGTATACTGCCAATGATACATTTCTGTATCTGTACCAACATCAATTGCTCGCAGACCAAATAAAAAAACATACGCAAACATTAAGACGAGAACAATATAACTAGCTACCCCTTGATAATTTCTTTTTTTGAAGTCAATATTAATAGCTGTAAAAACAGCAAAAAATGCAGCTATCGAATAAATGATGTAAAATAAAATTTTATATAGCGCCACTTATAATCGAGTCTAACTGTTTTTTAAAATCTATTTTTGCAGTTTGCGTTAATTGTTGAAATCTTTTATTAAGTAAAACATGCTCCTTTTTAAGTTTTTCAAGAACAATATATATAGTGTATTTTACGTAAGATTCTAATACTATTTTTATTCTATTTAATGTTGATGTTCGGTAAGTTTCAGCAAATTTCAACTTACCTTTAATCATTTTTAGATGTTTTCGGGAATTATTACTGCTATCTTCTCGATAAAATAATAAAGGATGACTCAAGTTTTTAAAACGATACTTATCGACAAGTCGGTACCATAACTCCATATCTTCCATTTGTATAAACCCCTCTTTGTAAGGGTTTTTCAACAACAACTCCCTTTTTACCATTACGGTCGGATGTATAGGAAAAAAACCCTTAAGAATATCGTTTTTATCCTTTATTACAACAGATTTTTTATATCCTAAAATGTTATTATCCTTATCAATGCTCACAGCGTCACCGTGAACAATGTCGATTTCCGGATTACCCCTCAACAACTCTAATTGTTTTTCTATTCTATTTGGAAACATTACATCATCAGCATCCATTCTTACAAAATATTGTCCTTCTGAAAGCCCAATCATCTCATTTAATCTATAGATTAAACCTTTATTAATGCCATCATTAATAATTTTGATTCTGGAATCATGAAATGAATTCATAATATCTAAAGACTTATCTGTAGAACCATCATTAACTAATAGTAATTCGAAGTCCTTAAAAGTTTGCTGTAGTACAGAATCAATAGCTAATTTAAGATATTGTTCTGCATTATATATTGGGATACCGATTGAAACTAACATTTTTTATTTTATTGAGAATTTTACAAGAGCAGAATAAACAACCTATAGTTTATTGGATAAAGTCATTAATTTATCCTGGATTAACTTAATGTATTTATCATCTGAGTAATAGGTATCAAAGTTTTGTTTATATACCTTCTCTATTTCAGCTACATTGATACTCTTTGAATTAAAAGCGATAATCTTATTTGCAATCTCTTCCAAAGTATCCTCTTCTATCCTGCATTTAAGCGAATAATCTCCTAAATTGATATTATCTTCAAAATCTTTTACAACATTTGTATATATCGGAACAATCCCTGCTGCAAGATAAGAATTCATTTTAGTAGGTGTTGCGACATTATTTATGGGATCATCCTTTCGTAACAGAAAACCATACTTATACTTCACTAGTTCATCTTGCAATTTTTCCAGTTTTACAAAACCAACTGTAACATTTTTTAAATCATATTTCTTAATCAATTCTTCAGCTTCGTTTCTTTGTCCTGTCAATAAGGTTAACTTCGCCGTTTGATCATAATCGTAAACTTTTTTAAAAACTTGTACACTTTCTTCTATACACTGCCAGCCATATAAGGCTCCAGCGTATACAAAACTAAGGTTTTCATATTTTTTCTCAACCCAAAATGAGGTTTCATCCAATGGCTTATTATAACAAGGAATAATAAGCGATCTATTTCCAAACTTTACATCGTATTTCTGCTCGTAAAAACGTTCCATCTCTTTAGATACAAATAGGCATAAATCTGTTTTTTTAAGACACTTTTTTTCAAAATAACTTAAATAAGCTTTCCCCAGTTTAGATCTTAGTGTATAGTTATGCAAGAGTTCATACTCTTCAGGTCCAATTCCTTGAAACCAGTTTACAAAAAAGTATTTTTTATGCTTATTCTGGAATTTCAATTGATTTTGATCTGCCACTCTTATCGTTACAACAATATCAACATTTTCAATTACAAATGGTTTCTCAGAAATTATTACCTCGCAAGTATTAAAAGCTTTTATTATTAAATTAGTGTAATATTCTGTTGCCTCATTCATGGCACTTTTAGGCAGATAAAAAAATGCTCTCATTAATCTCTTTTTAATAGCTTATCAGTAACTAACAACTATATGTTTCTGATAGTTGTTACTATTTTTACAAATTAAATTTTTGTTATAATTTTAACGTTGGTACAAAATTTTTATTGCGAAGAAAAATCTATAGTCTAACAGTTAGTATAATTCGTTATATCTTTTCTTGAATTCCAACAACATATGATCTGCTTTTACTTTTCTTTCTTCTAAAGAATTTCCATAATCAATATCGTAGTTGAACTGATGAACCAATTTAACCAATTGCTCTATATCAAAAGGTTTTTCCCATAGTTTTATTTCCTTTACCTGCTCGGTCAAGATTTTTAATTTTGGCTCTATCTCCACACAAATTACAGGCTTCTGCAATAAAGCTCCAATAATTGCACCATGATATCGCGCACTAATAAAGCCGTCAAATACGTTTAATTCTTCTAAAAACAAATCGATTGAATATTTTTGAGGATCCCAAATCAAAGCATTTTCCTCTTTTAATTTTGTAATCCATTCTTTATCTTTTGAAGGTGCAAAAACGATAAATTGCAGTTCAGCATCTGAGTAAGATTTATAGAACCTCATTAAATTATCAATATAATTTCTTCCTGATTCTTCCCAATCCCAATCCCTAACAATAATTCCTATTTTCTTTTTTGGTTTGGTATCAATTGCTTTTTCTAAAGCAATTTTCATGAAATAGGAAGAAAAAACTACATCTGCACCTAAGGTTGCTGAAATATCCCAATCAGCACAATATTGGCTTGAGACTTCATCTCTTACGCCAACAAAATCAGCTTCTGAAACCCTTGCTTTAGCATTACTTATTGCTTGCTGATTTTCATAAAATGGTCCGATACCAAATCCTATAAACGCAATTTTAGAATTGTTTACATCAGATTTACTAAAAAAACTCTTTATTTTTCTTTTAATTAGTGCCGGATTCTTAATCGCAATATTAATTTTTTGCAACAAAGATGTATCATAATTGTTCTGAAAAGCAAAAAACTGTGTTCCTCCTCCATATACTTCCCAATCTGGCACAAAATCTGGTTTCAAATAGGTACTATCGTTTAGAAGTTTCCCAACATAATTATTTTCATCACCAACGAAATTTAATTGTACATTATCGAACTCTTTTAAAAAATAGTTTTCAAATACGCACATTAAGAGATCATCTCCAAAATTAGTTTCTCCGTAAGCTCCTCTTATATTAATTTTCATCATTCAAATATATTATTGCAATATGAGTTTCTTGTCCAGTAACTCATTTCTTAAACTCTCGTACGGTAAATTTTGTACCGTTGTACCTTTATTTAATGCCAATACAGCAGCTACCGCAGAAGCTTGTCCTAACGACATATAAACCGGCTCCATTCTAATAGAACCAAATGCAATATGTGTAGCTGATAAACAAACGGGAACAAATAAATTAGTACATTCTGTTCTTTTTGGAACAATAGAGCGATAGTCAATAGGGTACGGCCTAGGAGTTCTTGCCATCAACTGACCTTCATTTTTAACATTTCCGTTATTATCAATATAACGTTGTACAATATGTGAATCCATTGGATAATCTCCTAATGAAACCCCTCTCTCAGCTTTTATCTGACCACTACAATTTCTTTCTGTCATCACATACTCCCCAATCATCCTTCTGCCTTCTCTAATATAAAGTTGGTTTGGCCAATTATTACTCTCAACGAACTCATCTTTTGCCAGTCCCCATTCCCTATAAAAACTGCGAATTCTCTCCGGCACATTAGGGCTATTTGCTAAGGTCCACAAAAGCCCAATCTGATAACGTTTATGGTTTGCTATAATACTTTCTCTTTCCTCATAATTTCCTTCCGGATAATTATAATTTTTACCAACGTAATCCGTTGAAACCGGACCGAAATTATTTGAATCTGTTTTACCATTAGGCAACGGCATCAGATCAAAAAAGGTATTCCCGTCATAAGTCTTAAGATAATCATATAATAAACTATAATCATCTTCATTATAATCGATTGGCTTTTCTATAGCGATGCGGTTATCTCTAACATTGGTAAGGCACATTCTATAACAGTAAGCTTGAATTTTTTTATCCCCTGTTCCATTACCCGGTAAGCTGAGATGACCTGTAAAACTATGTTTTTTTATTCCATCCGGTAATTGGTTGCGATCATGATGAGGAACTCTCTGCACCCCATTATTTATTTCATTATATTGACTATTACTTTCTCTACCATAAGTATAAGAAACCCCTGATTTAGCCATTAAATCCCCTTCATAAGTTGCATCAATAAACATTTTACCTTTTATCACTAAACCTGACTCCATTTTAATTGAAACTATTGCATTTTGGGCATTTTTCTTAACACCGTCGTTTAAATCAAGTCTCTCGCTATGTAAAACTGGAACCGCATTATTAACAATAAAATCTCGCAAAACATATTTAGCTGCTTTTGGTTCAAACCAAATCATCACTTCTCCATCGTACGAGTATCTGGCATAATTGCCATTATTGCCAAAAAACCAGTTCTGCCCATTACTATAATATTCTTTTATTGACTTGTAAAAATCTCTTGTTAGACCTCCTAATATGTTTGTATTTACTACATCTGTAATTCCAAGTCCATTCGTAGTCATACCTCCAAGAGCCGTATTTAATGGTTTAATCAAAAGAACTGTTTTTCCAGATTTTGCAACTTCAGCGGCTGCCAAAATACCCGAAGCTGTTCCTCCATAAACCACTACATCATATTCCTTAGCTACATCAATATTTTTGACACCGGTAGTAGTTTCAAAATTAAAAATAGGCTTTGCATCTCGAAAATCATCTTGTGAACAAGAAAAACAAAAAAGAAAACCGAACATCAAAAACAAAAGAAAACGTAATTTTATAAAATTCATTTTAATAGCGGTAAAAAAGTTAAACTTAAATAATAGAAACTAATAATTAATATAGCGAAATATAATGTTTTCCTATATTAATTCTATAATGATTCATTATTTGTATAATTAAAATTTATATCTGGTTTTAGATTCTTTTCTATTTTTTCTTTAAGATAAATTTTATTCTCACTCTTTAATCGATAATAATGTCCCGAATCTCTACTTTTAATAACCTTACAAGGATTCCCAACAACAATTGAAAGCGCAGGAATTGTTCCTGATACAACGGCTCCGGCTCCAATTATACATCCTTCACCAATAGTACTCCCGGGAGTAATTATTACGTTTCCTCCTATCCATACATTCTCTCCGATTGTTACTTTTCTAAAATCAAAAGTTTCATCATAAGGAATATACTTTGAATTTTTAAAACTATGATTTGCAGTGTGCACTACTAAATTGGGTCCGACAATCACACCATCCTTTATTTCTAACCCGCCTAAACCATTAATCTCTGCATTAGGCCCTATATAGATATAACTCCCCAACGATACTCGATCGGGATAAAAAATTAATGTGGAAGAACTAATTTTATTATTATCACCAAGTTTTTGCAAAGAATTTAACAACCGCTTTAATCTAATATTCTGATAAAATTCATAAACTTTTTTAATTATCATCTTTTTAAAAATTTTAATATTAGACTTTTATTAATAAACAAGATTAAAATTAGTACCATAACAAACAACAGCAACTGAAATCGAAATTCCAAAAGATTCATCAAAATACTCAAAGCAACTATAGCAACCAGAGATAATATATAATAAAACTCCTTTATCCTAAGATTTAATTCCTTTTTTAAATCAAAATATCGCAATAAATATATAATAAAAAAACCAAAAAAATAGGATACTGATATACCGTACAAACCCCATCTTTCAACTAATAAAAAACCTAAACCAACAGAGGCTAATCCACCAATTACAGTAGTAACTGTTATCTTTATAGTACTTCTGCTTTTTTGATAAATAAGACTGATTAATGCAGCAATAGTATTAAAACCAACTCCTAAATACAAAAAAGACATGTATTTCCAAGATTCATAAAATTCACTGTTAACAACGTATTTGGTATAAATAGGTGCGCCTGCAATAAGAACAGCAATTATACTAAATTCTATTTTCATAAAGTAAACCAACAATTTACTAAAATCTTCCATTTTAGTATCTTTCTTAAGGAAAGCATCTTGTATGGGTAAAACAAAAATCGAATTTATGATTACTATGATCGATGGGAATCTTGAAGATATTGCGTAAATACCGTTTGCTTCTGCTCCTAAATAATGCAAAATAATAAATTTGCTTGCAGATCCAATTACCCACCAACTCATTAAATTAGGGATAAGTGGAAGTGAATAACGACACATTTCTTTCAATAATTTTTTATCAAATCTTCTAAAAGAAAAATATTTAAAAATCTTAATTTGAAAAAGTATCAACAGACAGGCAATTGCATAAGCCACAATATTAGCAAGCAAAATACCTTCTACTTTTAAGCGCAATACATATATAAAAAGCACATTAAAAACGATTACCAGAAATGTAGTAACAAGGCCGTTTAAAGCAAATTTCTTGGTATCTCCTTCTCCTCTTAATACGCTTTGCAGTATCGGCAATAAGCAATTTAAAAACATTAGTACAAAGAAATATTCTTTGTATTGAAAAGTTTCAAAACCGCAATAAATTAGAAAACAAATAGAAAAAAATAAAAAACCAATACCAAAGGCTATCATTGTATTGGTTATAATTTGTGTTTTCAATATCTCATCTTCTTTATCCCTATCAATTAACCATCGATATCCAGAATCAGAAATTTGCAAGGAAACTAAGGGAACAAACAGGGTTATTGTTGTGATAAATATATCATATTCCCCTAAGTCTTTTTTAGTTAATAAGAATGTGTAAAAAGGAAGTAATAAAAAAGATAATATTTTTGATCCAAAACTTCCAATAGAATAAATTAATGTTTCCCGAAACAATTTTTTTCCGAGATGGTCCGCCGAAGAAGAAGCTTTCATACTTAATTTGTACGGATGAATTCTACTATTCTTTGACAAGCTTTACCATCTCCGTATGGATTGTGCAGCGCACTCATATGTTGATAGCGTTCGTTATTTATTAATAGTTCATTTGCTTCTGATACAATTTTATCTTTATCTGTCCCTACCAAAATTACAGTTCCTGCATCAACTGCTTCCGGTCTTTCTGTAGTGTCACGCATTACTAAAACGGGTTTACCCAAGCTAGGTGCTTCTTCCTGAACCCCTCCCGAATCGGTAATAATTAAATAAGATTGCTTCATTAACCAAACAAAAGCGGGATATGCTAAAGGGTCTATCAAGAGAATATTAGAAACATTTGACAAAATATCATAAACAGGTCCTTTTACGTTTGGATTCAAATGTACCGGATAAATAATTTGAGCATCCGAATGCTGTAACGCAATTTCTTTTAAAGCCCCACAAATATTTATAAATCCCTGTCCATGATTCTCACGTCGATGTCCAGTCACCAAAATTATTTTTTTAGAAGGATCAACAATTGTCTTTAAATAATTGATTTCTTCATTGTCAACATTATCAACTATTGATACGCTTTCCAATAAAGCATCTATTACCGTATTACCTGTTACTAATATACTTTCAGGATTACAATTTTCTACCAACAAATTATTTTGGGAAGCCGTTGTAGGAGCAAAATGAAAATCTGCAATACGACCGGTTACCTGTCGATTAATTTCTTCAGGAAATGGAGAACGTTTATTATGTGTACGCAAACCTGCTTCTACATGACAAACTTTAGCCCCAGAGTAAAAAGCTGCAATACTGGCTGCCATAGTTGTAGTGGTATCACCATGAACATAAACATAATCAGGTTTAAAATCCTCTAAAACAATTTTTAACTCCGTAATAATGTCTGCTGTTAATGAATATAAATTTTGATTTGCTTTCATTAAGTCTAAATCATAGTCGGGAATAATTTTAAAAAAGTCCAATACTTGATCTAACATTTCTCGATGTTGTGCCGTTACACAAACCTTAGTTTCAAAATCAGTAGTGTTTTTCTGAAATTCTTTCACCAAAGGTGCCATTTTTATGGCTTCTGGTCTTGTACCAAATATGATTAAATTTTTTATCTTCATGTTAATGATATTCTTGCTTTAAATTAAAGGAAACATAGCTAAACAATCAACTATGAAGAAAGAGATTCTTTTATGTACTTCTTACCCATAAGAATCAAAATACAAATGAATCCAAAAAGAAAAGATCCGATTAACATCCCTTTAAACTTACCCAATTTGTCTTTTTTCAATGGCAAAATTGGTTTGTCGATAATTTGAATTAAGGGTGTTTCTTTTCTTAGGGTTACTTTAGCTATTTCAGTTTGTTTAACAAGTTCTGTCAATATAGCTGTATTTGCCTCCACATCTACCTGTCTTCTTGCTGAAGGAGCACGACGAACATTTAATGCAGGATTTAAATTAAAAGTATTATCCTGTGCTACTGCTACTCCAGTAATTGCTCCATTAAGTTCTGCTCGTATTGAATCTGTTTGTTTTTCTAAAACAGCCATATTCATACGCGCTTTCTTACTCTTAGTACTGATATAAAAATCTGAAACTTCTTTAGCTAGGCCTTCCGCAAAATATTTCGAAAACAATTCATTTGTAGATGACATATCTATTGTAACAATTGCAATTTTTTTATCTTTCTGAGCAATTACCAATCCTTTGCCAGATAAATTTTCATAAATCGATCCCAATATACTATCATGAACCCGTGTAAAAGATTTACGCTTACTATCCGGCAGAAATTCTATGGAAGCTAGTTTAGGATTATCTGCCCATTTTTTGCGCCAGCCATTATTTTGAATATACATTTCCGCCAAGGAAATAACCTTCCCCTTTGAAATAGAAACTGGCGTTAACAATGTTTGCTCTACCATAGACCTCGATTTCAACAGTTCAGTTAAATTTGCTCCTGTAAAAATACTTCCACCACCGCCACCAACATCTATTCCTAAAGAACTGGCAAGTCCCAATGCGCCTCCTAAACCTCCTCCACCGGATTTTTCATCTTCTAAAGCAAATGATAAACTGGCGGTATATACAGGCTTTTTAATAAAGGAATAGGTCAATCCTCCAACTGCCCCTATAACCCCAGCCAATACGATTATTCTCCATTTAGACAATAAATAATTATACCAGCCTCTAGCTTTTTCCAATATTTCTTGCAATGAAATCTCATCATTAATTTCAGGTTTATTATCCATGCTAAAATTCTATTACTTATTTAAATGCAGTTACAATCAACAAAGCTAAACTTGTTATTACACTACCAATACTTACCCATTCTCCAGTAGTCATTTTATTTACTTCCGGTTTTTCCGGCACAATAATCTGTGAATCAGGCATAACCTTTGGATATGCTCTAAAGAATAAAAATGATTTTGTAACATCAGCTTTACCATTAGGATAGATTATATAAGCCTTCTTTTTCCATCCTTTACTATCTACTCCTCCAACTGCATTTATATAATATTTAAAACTCTTCCCACTTCTATACGGAATCTCAGAAGTCAGCAACACATTACCTGTTACTTTTACTCCCTCATTATAGTCTGTAACTATGATTTCATCATCTGGGAATAAAGTTACATTAGAATAATGGTCTGCATTTTTTACGATTTTTTCCCAGTCAATAGGAATTGTAGAAAACTTCACCTCATTTTTTAATTTTTGAGATAAATCTTCATTTAGTGAATCTTTTTTAGATAAATTTAAATCTATACTTTCAATTTTAGCTAATTCATCTTGCTTAATAGGTCTTCTAATTTTCATGCCCTCTATATTAGCAATAGAAGTTAATCCTCCAGCTCTCATAATTAGATTATACACTTTTTCTTTTTTGTTAGCCAAAACGTACTTACCAGGATATGTCACAGCACCGCTTACGGTAATCATTTGTGGCTTTTCGTAAACAGCTACTCTTCTAATATTAATTACATCAAAAGGTTTTAAAAGAAAATTTTTGACTTGCTCATTACTATCTTCTGTTATATCAAGTTGCATTAATTCAATACGTTTCTTATCCATATCGTTTATTACATCTGATTTTATCATTCTTGCAATTTCTACTCTTTTAGATGCCGAGCCAGTCAACCCTCCTACTTGTACAATTAAATCATTCAAAGTCAGATTTTCAAAATAGTCATATACCCCGGGATTTTTTACTTCTCCATCTATAGTAACTTTGTATTCTTCTCTAAAATCTAAAATAGAATAAACAGTTAAAACATCTTCTCTTTTTAACTCGATATCAGCTCTTAAATCACCTGATAAAGCAGCACTTATATCTACATTAACGATCTCCGTAGTCAAATCAGGTTTTAGACGTATGATTCTTGCTCTTTTACTGTATGCATCCTCTTTTAGGCCTTCTGCTCTTGTAATCAGATCCGAAATCCTCATTCCCTCGTTAAAAGAATAATAATCCGGTCTAAAAACAGCACCTTCTATTTTGATACGATTTTCAAATCGAGCTAAGATTTTAGTTATTCTAAAAACATCTCCTGATTTAGGATTGTAACTACTAAACTCACTTTCATTTATATCATGAACTTTAAATTCTTTCCCCGTTTTCTGTACAACATTAACTGAGGCTGTATAAGCATATTCATTAAATCCTGACGCAAAATTCAATAAGTCGGAAAAAGTTTCTCCCTTTTTTATTTCAAAAATTCCTGGACGTTTTACCTCTCCCTGAACTGTTACCCGCTGACTATAAGCAGGAATCCTTATAACATCATTATCTTTCAAACTTACATTATCTGATTGGTCACCTTTTACCAAAAATCTATAAATATCAATATTTCTAAAAACTTTATTATTTCTAATCAATTCAATATTTCTATAACTCCCGTTTTTACCAGGCCCCCCTGCTAAATGTAATGCGTTATAAACAGTTGCCAAGGATGAAATTGAATAATTTCCGGGTTGTTTCCCTCCAACAACCGTTATCTTTATCGTTCGTATTTTATCTAAACTAACACTAACTTTTGACTGTCCTGATTGAACAGTACTATACACTTTTGCAATTGCCGATTTTATTTTTTGCGTTGCCGCTTCAACTGATATTCCCGAAACTGCGATTTGACCTACATATTGTATAGTAATTTTTCCTTCAACACTTACTGGTATAGTGGCATTGAATTCCTGAACACCATAAATACTAATCTGCAATTCATCTCCAGGTCCCAAAATATAATTCATTGGAGTTGCTAATTTTAAATCCGGCTCAAAATTCAGAGTTGGATTATCAAATAACTCGGAACCAAAAATTAGAGCATTTACAGAATCCTTTGCTTTAACATTTGTAATAACATCCTGATTTCTTCCGAATTGCGCTTTATTGTTCTTATTTTGATTGAATTTATTATCCGCATTTTCAGATGTATTTGAAAAAGTCTTTAATCTTATTTTTAACTTATCAAACTCTTCTTGACTCATCCCTCTGGACAGAACCATCGATTCAGCCTGATCGATAGTCATATTATTACTTTTTAATTGCGCGTTAATTTTACCAAGATCATCATCAGACAAATAATCTACTTTAATAGTACTTAAATCTCTAGACTTAAAAATATCCTGGGCATTTGCACTAAAAGACATTAAAAGAACAAAAAAAAGAGTAAGGATATATGTTAGTTTTTTCATAATGAATATAATTTTAACCTAAATAACTTATCTATAAATTTTAGGAATATTGTTTCTGATAATAATCTTTGTAAGAACCTGAAGTTACATTTTGCAACCATTCTCCATTGTTAAGATACCAATTAATTGTTTTCTCTAAACCTTCTTCAAAAGTCACAGATGGCTTCCAACCAAGTTCTTTGTTAATTTTTGAAGCATCTATAGCATAACGTAAATCATGACCTGGTCTGTCTTTTACATAAGTAATTAGTTTCTGTGAAGTTCCTTCGTCTCTTCCTAGCTTTTGATCCATAATCTGGCATAGTAATTTCACTAAATCTATATTCTTCCATTCATTAAAACCACCAATATTATACGTCTCATGGTTTTTTCCTTCATGAAAAACCAAATCAATTGCAATAGCATGATCTTCCACAAACAACCAATCCCTTGTATAGTTACCATCACCATATACCGGTAAAGGTTTATTATTAATAATATTATTTATAAAAAGGGGAATTAGTTTTTCAGGAAAATGGAAAGATCCATAATTATTTGAACAGTTTGTTAAAACATAAGGTAGTCCATATGTTTCTCCATAGGCTCTGACAAAGTGGTCAGAACTTGCCTTAGAAGCAGAATAGGGCGAATTAGGATCATAAGGAGTTGTTTCCGTAAAAAGCCCCTCAGCTCCAAGGGAACCATAAACTTCATCCGTACTGATATGATAGAAACGTTTTCCTTCAAAATTACCTTTCCATTGATTTTTTGCTGCATTCAACAAATTCATCGTTCCAATTACATTTGTTTTCACAAATGCCAAAGGATCTTCGATAGAACGATCTACATGTGATTCAGCAGCTAAATGCAAAACCCCTTCAAATTCATGTTTTGAAAAAAGCTCATTTATAAACACTTCGTCTACGATATCTCCTTTTACGAAAGTATAGTTGTGGTTATTTTCAATGTCTTTTATATTCTCCAGATTTCCGGCATAAGTTAAAGCATCTAAATTATAAATCTGATAATTCGGATACTTCACTACAAATCGTCTTACAACATGTGACCCTATAAAACCAGCACCACCGGTTATAAGAATTTTTTTCATCTTAGCTTTCAATTAATTTAACAAATGTGAATTTACTTTTTCTAACTCCCCATATAAATCTTTTACATCTTGGGAATTCTCTTTTTGCAAAATTAAATTTGCAGTATCAGTACAAACAAAAATAGTATTTTTCAATCCTAAGAAAGCAGTATACTTATCACTTCCAATAACCATATTCCCATTATTATCTGTGGAATGACCTTTAGATACCAAATAATCATAAACAGATTCAAACGATCCCAAATCTGACCAAGAAAATGAAGCAGGAACTACTTTAATTTTTTTACTTCGTTCCATCACAGCATAATCGATACTAATAGATGGAATTTCTAAAGATAAATTCAAATCGAGTATTCCGTCCTTACTGGATTCCCAAACTATCTTTGCTGTCTCGTACACATCCGGCTGGAATTGTTTTAACTCTTCTAAAAGAATTCCTGCTTTAAAACAAAACATACCACTGTTCCATAAAAATTTTCCTCTTGCGATAAAGTTTTTAGCTGTCGTTTCATTTGGTTTTTCACGAAATGAAATTACTTTATCACCGTTAGATTCAATATAACCATATCCCGTTTCCGGTTTAGTTGGTATAATTCCAAATGTTACAATATAACCTTCTTTTGCCTTTAAAACGGCCTCATTTATGGCTTTATTATATTCTTCCATCTTATCAATGATATGATCAGAGGGAGTCACAATTAATATATCATCAGGATTAGATGCAAATGCTGCAAAAGCAATAGCTGCAGCCGTATTCCTTGGAGTAGCTTCTACAATATTAAGAAATTCGGTTTGGGTTTTGTCCATCACCTTGGTACTTAAGTGATGATTATCAACATTACCTACTACCATAACCTTACTAGCCAAATAACTGTTTCTTTCAACCGTCATTTCAAATAAAGACTTCCCTTCAAATATCTCCAAATATTGTTTTGGTTGGCTTTTTCGTGACAAAGGCCATAATCTGCTTCCAATTCCGCCAGTCAAAATTACATGTATGATTGAACTGCTTATTTCCATTTTCTTTTAAATAAAAAAGAAACTTTAACTACTACAACCTATTATCGGCTATAGTACCTAAAACTCCTTTTACATCATATACTAAACTATTTGATTTTTGCAACTCGGAAAAATCCAGTTTCAAAAATTCTTTGTGTGCTACACCTAAAACAATAGCATCAAATTTCTCCTTTGGAATTGAATCTATTGTGGTGAGTTTGTATTCTTTACTAACCTCGTCAATACTTGCCAACGGGTCGTAAATGGTTACCGCTATACCGTATTCCTTCAATGCTTTTATGACATCTACGATTTTTGTATTTCGAACGTCGGGACAATTTTCTTTAAAAGTGATTCCAAGCATTAACAGATTGGCACCATTAACAGAAATTCCTTTTTTAATCATCAATTTAACGACCTGAGAGGCGATATACTCTCCCATACTGTCATTTAAACGTCGTCCTGCCAAAATTATTTCAGGATGATAACCAAATTCCTGCGCACGTTGTGCCAGATAATAAGGGTCAACTCCTATACAATGACCTCCAACCAATCCTGGTTTAAAAGGTAAAAAGTTCCATTTTGTGGCTGCTGCAGTTAATACTTCCTGAGTGTCTATATTCATTAAATTGAATATTTTCGCCAGTTCGTTCACAAAAGCAATATTAATGTCACGCTGTGAATTTTCAATAACTTTTGCCGCTTCCGCAACTTTTATACTTGGTGCTAAATGAGTTCCAGCTGTAATCACCGATTTATAAAGCGCATCAACCTGTAAACCAATTTCGGGAGTTGATCCTGAAGTCACTTTTAGAATTTTTTCAACTGTATGTTCTTTATCTCCCGGGTTTATGCGTTCAGGTGAATATCCAGCAAAGAAGTCTTCGTTAAATTTCAACCCCGAAACCTTTTCTAACACGGGAACACATTGTTCTTCTGTTACACCCGGATAAACAGTTGATTCGTAAATAACAACATCGCCTTTTTTCAGTATTTTACCAACAGATTCACTCGATTTATACAATGGAGTTAAATCGGGGCGGTTATTTTTATCAACTGGTGTTGGAACTGTTATGATAAAGTAATTGCAGTCTGCAATATCATTTAAAGAAGTAGTACAAAACAATCCTGTTTCAGCATTAGGATTATCTACCAGTACTTTTTGCAAGGTCACATCATCAACTTCTAATGTAGTATCAAATCCTGACTTTAAAGAATCTACTCTTGATGTATTAATATCAAAACCGATAACGGCATACTTTGTCGCAAACAGCCTCGCTAAAGGCAGTCCGACATAGCCCAGACCGATAACAGCTATTTTTATATTCTCATTCAAATTATTCTCTTTTTTAATCGATTTAGTCCTTAAAACTCACGGCTACGCCTTTCCCTGTCACATAAATCGACACAGAAACCGGAAAAATCATTTTTGGCAAATATAACACATTAAGTCAATTAATTCAATACGTTTATTAACAGACTTAAAAACAAAAAAACCTATAAATACAAAGCTTTACAAATCAAAACGGTGCGATTTTATTTGCAAAAAAAAGAGAATGAAAAACACTAAAAATGAATTTCACTCTCCATTAATTAACTTATGTCTTTTATCTTACACATGAAGATCACTACTTATACTTAATCTTCAAAACACATCCTAAAGATTCTAATACTAAAATATAATGTGTATTAGAAATTTCCCTAACAATTGCATCCTGACTACTAAAAGCACCGGACTCCAGTTTTATCCGATCACCAACCTGAAATGCCGCTACCGAAATATCACTTACATTTGAATCCGAAAGACCCTTTTTTATTACAGCGATTTCCTCGTCTTTAACAATCGCCGGTTTTCCTAACCAAAACAAATAGCGGACTACACCGGCAACCTGAAAAACAGTATTTCGATCTATATCTGGCAATTGAACAAATACATAGGAATTAAAAAGAGGTACTTCAATTTTTTTCTTTCTGTCCGACCATTGCTTAATCTGAGTAACTACCGGACAATAGCATTCAATCCCTGATTGATTTAATTTTTCAGCAACCTTCTTTTCCCATTTGGGTTTTGTATAAACTACGTACCAATTCATATCACTTCTCTAATGAAATAAAATTTTTAATTCTACCGCTTTATTCGCTTCCTGTCCAATTTTAAATCAAGAATTAATTATCGATTATGAACCAATTCCGTTATAAACAAATCCAATAGCCTCCAACTGTTGCGCATTCAATATATTTCTTCCGTCAAAAACAAATGCCGGCTTGTGCATTGAATCATAGATTTTTTGCCAGTCGTATGTTGTAAATTCATCCCATTCGGTAAGAATTGCAATCGCATGAGCTCCTTTGCAGGCTTCATAAGGATTATCAAACGTCAAAACTGCATTATTATTCTCTTTAACTGATCTTGTTTCTAAATAATTTAGATCCGTCAGCATTTTATTTCTTGAAACTTTAGGGTCGTAAACAGAGATTTTTGCTTGTTCATTGATCAAATCATCGGCTACATATATTGCCGCAGACTCACGGGTATCGTTGGTATCTTTTTTGAATGCCCAACCCAAAAACGTAATCTTCTTATCTGCAACAGTATTATATAAGGTCTGAACGATTTTGCTTGAAAATCTTCTCTTCTGATGGTCGTTCATAATAATAACCTGCTCCCAATAATCGGCTACTTCATTCAATCCGTATGTTTTTGCAATATAAACTAAATTTAAAATATCCTTTTGAAAGCAAGATCCACCAAAACCAACAGAGGCTTTTAAGAATTTTGATCCAATTCTACTGTCCATTCCTATTGCTCTCGCTACCTCGTTTACATCAGCGCCTGTTTTCTCACACAATTCAGACATCGCATTTATAGACGAAATACGTTGCGCCAAAAAGGCATTTGCTGTAAGTTTAGACAATTCTGAAGACCAAACATTTGTAGTCAGAATTTTATCTTTGCTCACCCAGTTCGCATATACATCCACCAAAGCTTTTATAGCTACTTCTCCTTCAGGAGTGGTATCACCGCCAATTAAAATTCGATCCGGATTCAATAAATCGGTAACGGCAGTTCCTTCTGCTAAAAATTCAGGATTTGATAAAATTTGAAACTGAACTCCATTTCCGGTATTGTCTAAAATACTTTTTATTGCTTCTGCCGTACGTACCGGCAAAGTCGATTTCTCAACTACAATTTTATTTTCTTTTGCAACTTTAGCAATTTGTCTTGCGCATAATTCAATATATTTCAAATCAGCAGCCATGCCTTTTCCTTTTCCATAGGTTTTGGTTGGCGTATTTACTGAGATAAAAATCACCTGAGCTTCATCAATTGCTTTTTCAACTTCTGTTGAAAAGAAAAGATTTCTCCCTCTTGCCTCTGCTACAATTTCTGAAAGTCCCGGTTCGTAAATCGGAATATTATCGGTATTTGGATCATTCCAGTCTTTAATTCTTTGTTCGTTCAAATCAACAACAGTCACTTGAATATGTGGACATTTTTGAGCAATTACTGCCATCGTCGGACCTCCAACATAACCTGCACCAATGCAACAAATTTTTGTTACTTCCATTTAATTTAATTTAATATCTTAATCTTTGATTTATTTCAAATTGCTCCAGTACCAACTGACAGCTTCTTTTAATCCTTCCTGTAAAGAATATTTCGGATCATACCCCAACATTTTTCTGGCTTTAGCAATACTTGCTAATGAATGCGGAATATCGCCTGCTCTATTTTCACCATAAACAACTTCTACATCAGCAATCTTTGAATCCAATTCACTTAAGTATTTTTTCAAATAACCTGTCAAATCATTTAAAGTATTGCGATCACCAAATGCTGTATTGTAAACTGTATTTACGGCTTCGGGATTTTGACTTAACATTGCCAATTCGTTCATCTGAATCACATTATCAATATAGGTAAAATCACGCGAGTAATTTCCGTCACCGTTAATAACCGGACTTTCATAATTCATAAATTGCATCACAAACTTAGGAATTACGGCTGCATAAGCTCCTTTTGGATCTTGTTTTCGTCCAAAAACATTAAAATAGCGCAATCCTATTGTTTCCAAACCATATGTTTTACTGAAAATTTCAGCATATAATTCGTTTACATATTTTGTAATGGCATAGGGAGACAATGGCTTACCTATAACCTCTTCAACTTTTGGCAATCCTTCAGAATCTCCGTAGGTAGAAGAGCTCGCCGCATATATAAATCTCTTTACCTTCGTATCACGGGACGCTGTCAACATATTTAAAAAACCCGACACATTAACATCGTTTGTGGTTATCGGATCGTTTATTGATCTTGGCACAGAACCTAAAGCCGCCTGATGCAAAACATAATCAACACCATCAACCGCAGCAACACAATCGGTTATGTTGCGAATATCACCTTCAATCAATTTAAAATTTGGATTCTCAATAAAATCTTTCAGGTTATGGCGATGACCCGTGGCAAAATTATCTAAACAAACCACTTTATGACCTAATTTTAAAAAGTGCTCACATAAATTTGAACCAATAAAACCGGCACCTCCCGTAATTAAAATTTTATATTGAGTTGTTACTTCCATATCCTTCAAATTATTTTTTATTGAATTTGTTCAAAAGAGATTTCACAACACCAGGTCTTTCTTTTTCTTCATAATAACCATTAGAATAAGCCCCATAGCCATAACCGGAACCATATTTAGCTTTATTCTCATATCCGTTTAAAACGATACTTGCATTATTAAGCTCTCCTCTTTTTACTCTGTTGTTCAACAAAGTAATCATATCTTTTTTAGTATAATTTTGTCTTACAATATACAAAGTAACATCTGCATACTGAGCCAACTCTAAAGCATCGGAAACCAATCCAACCGGAGGTGTATCTAAAATAATATAATCATATTCTTGCTTTAACTCATCTATCAGTTCTTTCATCGCTTCACTTAAAATAAGCTCAGAAGGATTAGGAGGAACCGGACCTGACAAAATAACATCAAGATTAGCGATATGTGTTGTATTTGTTATTTCACTTAAGCTCTTTTGTTTAATCAAATAATTAACTACACCAACATTTTTGGTCAGATTAAACTCGTCAGCTAACCTTGGTTTTCTCAAATCTAAACCAACAATCACGGTTTTCTTTTCGCTTAAAGCAAAAACGGTGGCTATATTTATGGAGCAAAATGTTTTCCCTTCCCCACTTACAGACGAAGTAATCATTAATGTCTTTGCACCGCTGACACGTTGTTTTTTATACAAAAACTGCAAGGAAGAACGAACAGCACGGAAAGATTCTGAAAGAGCAGATTTTGGTCTGTCAAAAACCGCCAGACTCATATTTTCTTTATCAACTCCGATAACTCCAATAATAGGAATCTGCGTTAATTTACTAATATCCTCAACATTCTGAATTGAATTATTAATGAAGAAAATCACAAAAACAAACAACAAAGGAATCAACATCCCAAGAAACAAAGCCAGGACATAATTAGCAGAAGTTTTAGGTCCTACTAAATCTCCCCCAATATCTTTTGCCGGATCAATAAAATGGATGTCCGACAAATTAGACGCCTTTACAATTTCTGCTTCATTGCGTTTCTGCAAAAACTCCGTATAAATATTGTCATTTAAATCGTATTTTCTTTTGATCTTCAACAACTCCTGCTGCTCCTCAGGAAGTCTTTTAACCGTGCTTTCTGCCTGACCAATTTTGGCATTAACCATAGTCAAGTCATACAACAAGGATGATTTTGCGCTCACGATATTCTCTAACAAGACACCTTTAACCGCATTCATCTGATTATCAAAATCCTTAAAAATTTTATCACTTTTTACCGCATACGCCATTTCTGATCTTTGTGTAGAAAGCGCAATAAGTCTCGAAACATTTCCAACGATATTCGGATCCTCAATTCCTGCAACAGAAGGCGCGGGTAAACGCGAGTAGTCAACACTATTGTTTAAATATACTTTTAAGGAATTATAATAGGCTATTTTTCTGGAAATCTGATCTTTTTGTTTATCAAAATCCATTATTTTATCCGAAAACTTAGCTCCTCCATCTTCAATTTCATAAATATTCTTATCCTTTCGAAATGTTTTTAACTCGTTACCATTCTCTTTTAACTGAGACTCCATAGCAACAAGAGTACTATCTATAAAACGTATCGTGTTGTTTGCAAATTGATTTTTACCGTCAAGCTGAATTTTAATCAACATCTTTACTGTTGAGTTCAAATAATCAACCATTCTGGCTTTATTTGTTCCCTGCAAAGACAAAGTCAGCAAGGATCCTCCTTTGTCATCAGAAGTGACATTTATACCTCTGTAATTAGATACCGTACCGTCAAAATCATTAAATCTAACGAAGTACTCATTCCCTTTATAAAAACCCGGATTGTCATTTATTTGCAGTTTCCAATTCAGAAAAGGAAGCGAGACCTGTTCTCCAACCTTAAATCTTTTTACAAATTCTACAGGTTGAACTGCCGTATTAGTATAAGAATTAGTAGAATAATTTAGTAATGCAACCGAATTATTCTCAAATAAAACTCGGATTTCGTATACATTTTCACTTATAAATTTAACTCCAATAAGCGTATTTACAAGCTGTCCTTTTGTTTTATCAATATTTAAATAAAAGGGTATCTGGCCATATGAGTCAACCAAATTATATTCTCCCTTAGTAAGATAATCGATATAAAACTGCAGTTTATCAACAACCAATTCGTTATGCGATCTTGACTTCAGGATAGTAGAAATTCCATTTACCTGATCAGAAATCCCACCCCAATTAAAAACCAAGCTGGTATTAGAGGTAAAAAACGGATTACTTTCTTCCTTGATAGAAATCATGGTTTGCATGGCGTAAATTTTCTCTTTTCGAATATTTACCTGATATGCAATTGCAAATGCAATGATTAAACTAAACAAAAACCATTTCCAGTAACTTAAAATTTTTAATAAAAGTCCTTTAAAATCAAAATTCGAATGATTCTCAAAAATCGAAAAATCTTTTATATCTAGCATCTTTTCAACTGAATTTTAATTTTTAAGAATCAAATAAACGGTCGTTGCCAAGGACAACAAAGTAATAACAGTACCAATAGATTGTATACCGGTCTGTCCGGTCCCCCATGTTTTTTGCTTTAGAGGTTTCACATAAATATAATCGTTAGGCTGTAGATAATAATAAGGAGATTTCATCACATTAATATCTGTAAGATCAATATCATTCATCTGAACCCCCGTTGGAGTTTGACGAATTACAGTTACTGCCTTTCTATTTCCAACTGTTGTAATGTCTCCAGCATTTGCGATAGCTTGCATAATGTTTACATGCTCCTGAAACAATGTTTTGGTTCCCACATTTCCTACCTCTCCATTTATTGTATATCTGAAACCTGCTAATTTTACGGTTACAAAAATATTGGCCTCACTTTTAAAATATTCTTCAAGCAATTTTTTTTCAATCATCACTCTTACTTCTTCAAGCGTATAACCTATAACATTTAGTTCTCCTAAAATTGGCATTCTTATATTTCCGTGATCATTAACTGTAAAACCATCGAAGTACAAAGTCGACTCCGACTTCCCGGTTGCTGTCGAAGCATTCTCACTTTTATTAAAAATGGAAACTAGTTTGGGATCTATTGCTTTAATATCAATACTTATAACATCATTTACCTGCAATCTGTAAGGTTTGGATTCGACTTCCGCAATTGTATTTTGTTCTCCCGAAGCATTCTTATCCTGCAAATACACCAGATCTTTTACAGGAATACAAGAGGTAAACACTGTACTTATTAATAGCAATATATAAAAGCTTTTCTTTGTCATTATTAATATTTTATCCGCAAATATAGCTTTTCCTTTAATCTTCAGGAAATCTAGCTTTTTATTGGTTGTATTTAGTTGTTTTTGAAAGTTTTTTCGAACGGAACACGATGCAAAATACTTCTTCCGAGCGTAACTTCATCTGCGTATTCTAACTCGTCACCAACAGAAATCCCTCGTGCAATCGTCGAAACAATGATGTCATGGGCGGCAATCTGTTTGTAGATATAAAAATTCGTTGTATCTCCTTCCATCGTTGAACTTAATGCAAAAATAAGCTCTGTTACTTTTCCGGATTTTACTTTTTCTACCAAACTAGAAATATTTAGCTGACTGGGTCCAACTCCTTCAATTGGAGAAATCTTCCCTCCCAGAACATGATAAATTCCTTTGTACTGACCGGTATTCTCAATTGCCATTACATCCCGAATATCTTCAACTACACAAATCAACTCATGATTTCTCGCCGAATTTGCACAAATTTCACAAACTTTGGTATCCGAAATATTATGACAACTTTTACAAAACTTAATATCCTCCCGCATATTTAACAATGCCTGAGACAAAAAACCGGTTTGCTCTTTAGGCTGTTTTAACAAATGCAAAACCAAACGCAATGCGGTACGCTTACCTATTCCCGGTAATTGCGACATTTCGTTTACTGCTTTTTCTATTAATTTTGATGAAAATTCCATGACGACAAAAGTACTGTTTTTAATAATTTAGTAACGTTCTGACACCAAAAATCGATCCCAGTCGAGAAAACAAATTTTAGCAAAAGACTACTAAGTTTCAATTTAGATCAAACAACATCTCTTTTATACTTTCTTAGAATTAAAAAAAGACATTAAAAGATAGCCTTATTAGATTAATATTGATTTGTAGCCAATAAAACCAATGTACAAGCAACTTCAGCTTTGATATTATTAAGTTCCAACAATTGATACAGCTCCGGATTTTCAGAACCGGGATTAAAAATCACCCTTTTTGGTTTCGCTTCAACAATATAATTATAATAATCACGCTGACGTCCAGCATTCAAATACAAGGTTATAGTATCAATATTTTTAACAGGAATCGCTTTTGTATAAATTTTCACACCGGCAACTTCACCTGTGTTTTGACCTATTGCCAAAACGGTGTGTCCTTTTTCAACTAACGCATTTATGACTCTAAAAGCATAACGCTCCGGTTTTGTAGTTGCTCCGAGAACTAAAGTTTTTTTATTTTTCATCATTTTTAAATATCGTACAAAAGTAATCAAAAAGTACGAGCTTAATTCAGCTTATTTCGAAGAGGCTTAATTGAAATAAAAAAACAATATCTCAACATGAATTTACACTCAAATATTAAAAAAAGACTATTTTTACTCTACTAACCCAAACTATATGGATTTATTCATTTATTTATTTGCTGCCCTTTTTTCCGTTCTAAACCCAATCGGAACTGTCCCTATTTTTGTTGGACTAACGCAGCACGATTCTCAAAAAGAACGTTCCAGAATTTCATTATGGACCGCAATCAACGTTTTTATCATTTTATTAGTCTCGTACTTTATTGGTCAATACGTATTAACTTTCTTCGGAATTAGTATTGATGCACTCCGAATTGCCGGTGGAATTGTAATCGTAAACTCAGGCTTCTCATTACTTTCCGGAAAATTCAACAAGAAACGAGGTATTAATAAAAAGATCGAGAACGAAGCACAACAAAGAAACGACATTGCCTTAACTCCTCTCGCAATTCCAATGCTGGCCGGTCCGGGTTCCATGTCTTTGTTGATTGCTTTTTATCAGGAACATCATGAAGTAAACGAAATCATAATTTCTACAGCGGCTATTTTAGCAATAGCAATTGCAATTTTTGCGATTCTAAAAAGCGCCCATTACCTTGCCAGGATACTAGGTGCATCGGGAATTGTAGCCATATCACGAATTGTTGGTTTTATCGTAATTTCGATCGGTATACAATACATCGTAAGCGCGATAGTTAACATCATAAAAGGAAACCTGATGCCATAATTTCCATATCTTACTCCATAAAGAAAGGGATCAAACATGTTGTTTGATCCCTTTCTTTTTATTCCGTAAAATCTTTTTTCATCTGAGTCTGATTATACAATAGTACCACTAAATCAGAAAAAATATAATTCGTGAAAATTCGCGCTATTGCTTCGCCTGTTCGCTATCGCTCCAGTCGTGGCAAGTATTCTTTTTAGTTTCTAGGCAAAAACACCTCTGCCATCATACATCTTGCACTTCCACCGCCACAAGCTTCGATTGTATCTAAACTTGAACTTAAGATTTCAGCATGACCTTCTAACTGAGCAATTTGTTTTGGTGTTAAACTTTGATGAGCCGAAGCACTCATAACAATATACCTCTTGTCATTTGTTCCTCTAACTTCCAACATATTACCTGCAAAGTTATTAACCTGAGCCTCGGTAATTAAAATAACTTCTTTATTATCTGCTTTTAAGTTCTCCAGAACCATTTTGCGTTCTTTTTTATCATCGATGCAGTCCGCACAAATAACAGCGAAAGTTTCACCCAAACACATCATTACATTGGTATGGTAAATCAATTTTCGTTCGCCATCAACCGTTTGAAAAGCTTCAAAAATAACCGGAGCATAATCAAAATCTTCACAGAATTCGATAAACAATTCCTCATCAGCACGTGGTGACAAAGCACAATATGCTTTTCCGTTTGCACGGTCTAAAAGCAAACTTCCGGTACCTTCAAGAAAAATACCATCTTCTTCTGCCGAGGTATAATCCATTATGTCGGTAATTTCAAAACCTTTGTCTTCCAGTGTATCTAAAATATCTTCACGACGTTCCTGACGACGGTTTTCTGCAAACATCGGGTATAAAGCTACCTCTCCGTTTTCATGAAACGAAACCCAATTATTTGGAAAAATACTATCCGGAGTATCTGTTTCTAAAGTATCTTCAATAACGGTAACATCAACTCCTACAGCTCTCAATTTCTCAACAAAAACATCAAATTCTTGTTGTGCTTTAGCATTTACTGTACTCGGCAAAAGTCCATCGAGAACTTTTTGATAATAGTTATTGACAGCCGTTTGCTCATTCATTCTGAAAGCAACTGGACGAATCATTACAATTGCATTGGTTGTTTGTTTCATTTTTTATATTTTTTTGTTTCAGGTTTCAAGTTTCAAGTTGCAAAAAACCTGAAACCTAAAACTTGAAACTCTTTTTTAATCTCTTATCAACGGCAATGTCGAACATCTCAACAATCCCTCTTGTTTTGCAATTTCGGCGTATGGAATTTCTTCAACCGTAAAACCTTTTGAACGCAACCAATTGTTCAAACGGGTAAAGTTTTTCTCTGAAACCACTACATCGGTATCAATGGAAAATACATTCGAGAACATATAATACATTTCATCTCTTTCGATATGAAATAAATTTTCTTTTCCAAAAAGATTCACCAGGTACAAATAATCTGCTTCTTCGCGAAAGCCTCGTTTGTAAATAATCCCTTTGTCTTTTCCAACAGGCTGAAAGCAACAGTCTAAGTGCAAAGCATTGTCTCTGGCTTCTAATTTAGATTTAACCAGATCGAACTCTTTAACAATCTTATTTGGGAATAATTCTTTAATATAATTTACACCGTGCATATTGGTACGGGCCGTAATATAATCTTTGTAATCACTGCCTTTATAGGTTCCTATAAAAATATGATCATTCCAAACCATAACATCACCACCTTCGATATGAACTTCTTCCGGCGGACGAACCACTTTTTGAGGATTCATTTGATTAATTACATATTGAATCGCATCTAGTTCTCTCTCACGGTCCGGTAAAATATTAGATTTCACAAAGGTATCATCAATAACAAATCCTATATCTCTTGCAAAAATCTGATTGTAATTTTCTATCATCTCAGGACGATAAACCGTTACATCATATTTTTGAAAAACAGCATTAAAAGCATCCATTTCAACAACCATATCTTTTTCAAGAGGATAGGTTCCTGCCTTAATATGTTCCAATGATTTAGGGTCATAGGCTTCATCTAATGTTGGAGTTGGCCCATTATGAACAGCTGAACCCAAAACTACAGCACGTAATCTTGACGTTTCGTTCTTTACATTTAATTGCAACATAACTTTATTGTATTTTGAACAAAGATAAAAAAAGCTTCACAGTTACGTGAAGCTTTAAAATGTTTTTATTTATTTGACTTAAAGTCTCTCAACGGATGTCCAGTATATATTTGTCTTGGTCTTCCGATTGGCTCTTTATTCTCACGCATTTCTTTCCATTGCGCAATCCAGCCCGGTAATCTACCAATAGCAAACATTACAGTAAACATATCTGTTGGAATTCCTAACGCTCTGTAGATAATTCCAGAGTAGAAATCAACGTTTGGATATAAGTTTCTTGATTTGAAGTATTCATCTTCTAAAGCAGCTTCTTCCAGTTTTTTAGCAATCTCTAAAATCGGATCTTCAACACCTAAAGTTTCTAACACTTCTTTAGCTGCTTTTTTGATAATTCTTGCTCTAGGATCAAAGTTTTTATAAACTCTGTGACCAAATCCCATTAAACGGAAAGGGTCGTTTTTATCTTTGGCTTTCGCCATAAATTTATCTGTATCTCCACCATCTTTATTGATCTCTTCCAGCATCTCCAAAACAGCTTGGTTTGCACCACCGTGAAGTGGTCCCCAAAGTGCAGAAACACCTGCAGAAATAGAAGCAAACAATCCTGCATGAGAAGAACCAACCATTCTTACCGTAGAAGTTGAACAGTTTTGCTCATGATCTCCGTGTAAGATAAACAATTTGTCTAATGCATTAACAACAATTGGGTTTGCAGCGTAAGGTCCTGTAGGCAATTTAAACATTAATTGCATAAAGTTCTCTACATAACCTTGTGTATTGTCATAATAATTCAATGGGTAGCCCATTGTTTTTCTGTACGTCCATGTAGCAATAACAAGAAACTTAGCTATTGTTTTGCAGATAGCCTCATACATTTCTTTTTCATTCTCTACATTTACAGATTTTGGGTTAAACGCTGTTAAAGCACTTGTCAAGGCAGACAAAACTCCCATCGGGTGAGCCGTTTTCGGGAAACCGTCAATGATGTTTTTCATTTCTTCGTTAACCAAAGTATGCTTTTTAATATCAGCATCAAATTGAGCTAATTGTTGAGCCGTTGGCAATTCACCGAAAATTAAAAGGTAAGATACTTCAGGGAAAGTTGCTTTTTCAGCTAAATCTTCAATTGAATATCCTCTGTAACGTAAAATTCCAAGTTCTCCATCTAAGAAAGTAATTTCACTTGTACAAGATCCTGAATTTTTATATCCCGGGTCAAGTGTAATAAAACCAGTTAAATCACGTAATTTGTTAATATCGACAGCAGACTCATTTTCACTCCCGGTAATTACAGGAAGTTCAATTTTTTTACCGTCTATTTCTAATGTAGCTGTTTTTGACATAATATATCGAAAATAAATCTTTAAAATAATAATTTACCAAATCTAAGGAATTTAAGACTAATTAAAAAAAGAATCCTCCTATGAATTTGTTAAAACTCCAAAAAAAAACCATCCATAAAAACGGATGGTTTAAATATAGTCTATAATTGTTTACAATTATTTGATTTTGAAAGCATTTAAGCCAGGGAAATAAGCTGTACTACCCAATTCCTCTTCGATTCTTAATAATTGGTTGTATTTAGCCATACGATCAGAACGAGAAGCAGAACCTGTTTTAATCTGACCACAGTTTAATGCTACTGCTAAATCTGCAATAGTATTATCTTCTGTTTCTCCTGAACGGTGAGACATTACTGAAGTATATCCTGCATTTTTAGCCATATTTACAGCTGCAATCGTTTCTGTTAAAGTTCCAATTTGGTTTACTTTTACCAAGATTGAATTTGCGATACCTTTTTGGATTCCTGTTGACAAACGTTCTACGTTGGTAACAAACAAATCATCACCTACTAATTGAACTTTATCACCAATTTTCTCTGTCAGGTATTTCCATCCGTTCCAGTCATCTTCGTACATACCGTCTTCGATAGAGATAATTGGATATTTAGCAGCCAATTCAGCTAAATAATCCGCTTGTTCTTCAGAAGTTCTGATTTTTCCGGTTTCACCTTCAAATTTTGTGTAATCGTATTTACCGTTTACATAAAATTCAGAAGCAGCACAGTCAAGCGCAATCATAATTTCGTCTCCGAAAGAATATCCTGCATTTTCAACTGCTTTTTTAATTGTGTCTAAAGCGTCCTCAGTTCCACCGGCTAAGTTTGGAGCAAAACCTCCTTCGTCACCTACAGCAGTACTTAAACCTCTATCGTGTAATACTTTTTTCAAACTGTGAAAAATCTCAGTTCCCATTTGCATAGAATGCGTAAAAGAAGTTGCTTTTACCGGGAAAATCATAAATTCCTGAAATGCGATTGGCGCATCAGAGTGAGAACCACCATTAATGATGTTCATCATTGGCACAGGTAATGTATTAGCAGAAACTCCACCTACATATCTGTATAAAGGCAATCCAAGTTCGTTAGCAGCAGCTTTTGCAGCAGCCAAAGAAACTCCTAAAATTGCATTTGCTCCTAATTTAGATTTGTTTGGAGTTCCATCTAAATCGATCATCGTTTGATCAATTACGTTTTGTTCAAAAACAGAAATTCCAACTAACTCTTCAGCAATAACAGTATTTACATTATTCACTGCATTCAAAACACCTTTTCCAAGGTAAGCTTTACCACCATCACGTAATTCAACCGCTTCATGCTCTCCGGTTGAAGCTCCGGAAGGAACAGCTGCTCTACCTAAAACTCCGTTTTCAGTTATTACATCAACTTCAATAGTTGGATTACCTCTGGAATCAAGAATTTGTCTTGCGTGAATTTTAATTATAATACTCATTATTTTTGTTTTTTTATTAATAGATTATATATTTTTTTCGAAATTATAAAAATATCCAATAGAAAATACGCATTTTAACTATTAAAAACCTTTATTTATTAACTATATCGTTTTAGAAGTAGCCTCTTTGATGTTCTCTACAAACTGATCAAACAAATAAGAAGAATCATGAGGTCCCGGACTTGCTTCCGGATGGTATTGTACTGAAAAACAATTCTTATTTTTCATACGCATACCCGCCACAGTTCCGTCATTCAAATGCAGGTGTGTAATCTCTAAGTCAGGGTGATTATCTAATTGTTCTTTATTAACTGCAAAACCATGGTTTTGAGAAGTAATCTCCCCTTTACCTGTAATAATGTTTTTTACAGGATGATTTATTCCTCGGTGTCCGTTAAACATTTTATACGTCTGAACTCCGTTTGCCAAAGCAATTACCTGATGCCCTAAACAAATTCCGAACAAAGGTTTATTATCCGCAAGAATTTCTTTTGCCACTTCAATTGCACCAAAAAGCGGATCCGGATCACCAGGTCCGTTTGACAAGAAGTACCCATCCGGATTAAACGCTGCCAGATCTTTATAAGTTGAATTATATGGGAACACTTTTATGTAACAATCTCTCTTAGCCAGATTTCTAAGGATATTTGTTTTAATACCAAGATCTAAAGCAGAGATTTTATAAGTAGCATTTTCGTCACCAAAAAAATAAGGCTCAGTAGTCGAAACTTTCGATGCCAACTCTAAACCTTCCATGTTTGGCACATTGGCCAACTCTTTCTTTAAGTCTTCAACAGAAGTACCGTCTGTACAAATAACAGCGTTCATAGCTCCGTTATCACGAATGTAACTTACCAATGCACGTGTATCAACATCAGAAATACAAATTAGATTTTGTTTTGTGAAATAATCTTCCAAACTACCGGAAGCATCTTCTCTGGAATAATTGAAACTAAAGTTTTTACAAACTAAACCGGCAATTTTAACAGAATCTGATTCTACTTCTGAATCATTAACTCCATAATTTCCAATATGCGTATTAGTTGCCACCATAATTTGTCCGTAATAAGAAGGATCTGTAAAAATCTCCTGATATCCGGTCATTCCAGTATTAAAACAAACTTCTCCAAAAGTTTTACCGCTAATTCCGATAGATTTTCCATGAAAAATAGTTCCATCACTTAGTAATAAAATGGCGCTTTGTCGTGTAGTGTATTTCATTCTTTAATTGTATTGTTTTTAATCGTCTTATGAAACCGGTAAAGCCTGTTTCAATTGTAATTAGATATTTTGCAAATTTACTTCCTTAAAAGAGTGCCTCCAAGATTTTTTAAAAATTTCATTCATAAAAATAAAACCGGAGTATCTTAATAAGTTAGATTTCTATTTTAAAAAAAAATCAAAAAAAAAGGATAAACTAAAAATTAGTTTATCCTTGATTTCTATAGAATCATTACTTTCATAATTATTCAGAAGCTTCAGTAGTCGATTCTGATTCAGCAGCAGGAGCTTCAGGAGTACCCTCAGCTTTTTTTGCTTTACCACCACGACGGCTTTTTGCTTTTTTAACTTCTTTTTTACCTCCATTGTAAAGTTCATTGAAATCTACAAGTTCGATCATTGCCATATCAGCATTATCTCCCAAACGATTTCCAACTTTAATGATACGAGTGTATCCACCTGGACGGTCACCAACTTTAGCAGCTACGTCTCTGAACAAGTCAGTTACCGCATATTTACTACGTAGGTAAGCAAAAACAATACGACGGTTGTGAGTCGTATCTTCTTTTGATTTTGTGATTAAAGGCTCAACGAATTGTTTAAGCGCTTTAGCTTTAGCAACAGTAGTGTTAATACGTTTGTGCTCGATAAGAGAACAAGCCATATTAGCCAACATAGCTTTTCTATGTCCAGTCTGTCTGCTTAAGTGATTGAATTTTTTTCCGTGTCTCATTGCTATTTTAAATTTAATCCGCCGCAGCGGATTGAATTATTCTTTATCTAATTTGTATTTAGCTAAATCCATTCCGAAAGTAAGATTTTTAACTGCAACAAGTTCATCAAGTTCAGTTAAAGATTTTTTACCAAAATTACGGAATTTCATTAGGTCATTTTTATTGAACGATACTAAATCACCAAGTGTATCAACTTCAGCCGCTTTCAAGCAATTTAATGCTCTAACAGATAAATCCATATCAACAAGCTTAGTTTTAAGCAATTGTCTCATATGCAATGACTCTTCATCATACGATTCTGTTTGTGCAATTTCGTCAGCCTCGAGTGTAATTCTTTCGTCAGAAAATAACATGAAGTGGTGAATTAAAACTTTAGCAGCTTCAGTAAGAGCATCTTTTGGATTAATCGAACCATCAGTTTTAATTTCAAAAACTAATTTTTCGTAATCTGTTTTTTGTTCCACACGGAAGTTTTCAATAGCATATTTTACATTTTTTACCGGAGTAAAAATAGAGTCTGTAAAAATAGTACCAATTGCTGCGTTCTGTTTTTTGTTCTCCTCAGCAGGAACATATCCTCTACCTTTTTCGATTGTTAAATCGAAGTTCAATTTGATTTTAGAATCTAAATTACAGATTACTAAGTCTGGATTCAGAACTTGGAAACCTGAGATAAATTTTTGAAAATCACCTGCTGTTAACTGATCTTTACCAGAAACAGAAATTGTAACTGCTTCATTATCGATATCTTCAATCTGACGTTTGAAACGTACTTGTTTTAGATTAAGGATAATTTCGGTAACGTCTTCAACAACACCTGAAATAGTAGAAAACTCATGATCTACACCCTCGATACGAACAGATGTAATTGCATAACCTTCTAATGCTGAAAGCAAAACTCTTCTAAGTGCATTACCAACAGTCAATCCATAACCAGGTTCCAAAGGTCTAAATTCGAATTTACCTTCAAAATCGGTTGAATCGATCATGATAACTTTATCGGGCTTTTGAAAATTAAATATTGCCATAAATTTCGACTAAGTCAATTATTATTTGTTGTACAACTCTACGATTAATTGTTCTTTAATGTTTTCTGGAATTTGAAGTCTCGCAGGTACAGAAACGAAAGTTCCTTCTTTAAGATCATTGTTCCAGGTAATCCATTCGTAAACATGACTTGAATTTGATAAAGAACGCTCGATAGCTTCTAAAGATTTAGATTTTTCACGAACTGCAACTTTATCACCAGGCTTAAGGTGGTAAGAAGGAATATTTACAACTTCACCATTTACGGTAATGTGTCTGTGAGATACGATTTGACGTGCACCTCTTCTAGAAGGAGCGATACCCATTCTAAAAACAACATTATCCAATCTTGCTTCGCATAATTGTAATAAAACTTCACCAGTAACTCCTTTAGTAGCTGATGCTTTTTCGAATAAATTTCTGAATTGTTTTTCTAAAATTCCGTAAGAATATTTAGCTTTTTGCTTTTCCATTAACTGAACAGCGTACTCAGATTTTTTTCCTCTTTTTTTAGCCATCCCGTGTTGTCCAGGTGGGTAATTTCTTTTTTCGAAAGATTTATCATCTCCGAAAATTGCTTCGCCAAATTTACGAGCGATTCTTGTGCTAGGACCAGTATATCTTGCCATTTTAAATTGTTTAAGATAGAGATTATGAATTCAGGTCTTATCCTTCGATAATCTATGTTCTATCTAGGTTATACTATAATTAAATTTGAGTATTAAACTCTACGTCTTTTTGGAGGACGACATCCGTTGTGAGGCATTGGAGTAACATCGATAATCTCAGTAACTTCAATTCCACCGTTATGAATAGAACGGATAGCAGACTCACGTCCGTTTCCTGGTCCTTTTACATAAACTTTTACTTTTTTAAGTCCTGCCTCAAGAGCTACTTTACTACAATCTTCTGCTGCCATTTGAGCTGCGTACGGAGTGTTCTTTTTAGAACCTCTGAAACCCATTTTACCAGCTGAAGACCAAGAAATAACTTCACCTTTCTTATTAGTCAAAGAAATGATAATGTTGTTGAAAGTGGCAGAAATATGAGCTTCACCCGTTGATTCAACGATAACTTTACGTTTTTTTGCAGTTGCTTTAGCCATATTACTTATTATTTAGTTGCTTTTTTCTTGTTAGCAACAGTTTTTCTTTTACCTTTTCTAGTTCTAGAGTTGTTTTTAGTTCTTTGTCCTCTTAATGGAAGACCAGCTCTATGACGGATACCTCTATAACAACCAATATCCATTAAACGTTTGATGTTTAAAGAAACTTCAGAACGTAATTCACCTTCAATTTTGTATACTCCAACAGCTTCACGAATTGCTCCGATCTCGTCGTCATTCCAATCTTGAACTTTTTTATCTTGGCTTACTTGAGCTTTTTCTAAAATCTCAATAGCTCTACTTTTTCCTAATCCAAAGATGTAGGTAAGTGCAATAACACCTCTTTTGTTTTTTGGGATATCTACCCCTGCTATTCTTGCCATAATTATCCTTGTCTTTGTTTAAATCTAGGATTCTTTTTGTTTATTACGTACAATCTCCCTTTTCTGCGCACGATAATGCACTCGGCGCTTCTCTTTTTTACTGATGCTCTAACTTTCATATTGAATATCCTTTAATATCGATAAGTAATTCTTGCTTTTGACAAATCATAAGGGCTCATTTCCAGTTTCACTTTATCACCAGGTAATAATTTGATATAATGCATACGCATCTTTCCAGAAATATGAGCAATCACGATATGTCCATTTTCTAACTCCACACGGAACATCGCATTTGACAATGCTTCAATGATTGATCCGTCTTGTTCTATTGCTGATTGTTTTGCCATAAATATATTAAGCTACCGCTTTTCTATTTTTACCAGTCTTCATTAAACCATCATAATGTTTGTTTAACAAGTATGAATTGATTTGTTGAATAGTATCTATTGCAACACCAACCATAATTATTAATGAGGTACCTCCAAAAAACATTGCCCAAGATGGTTGTACATCCATAATACTTACAACAATAGCTGGGAACACAGCAATCAAAGCAAGGAATAAAGATCCTGGGAAAGTTATCAAGGACATCACTTTATCAAGAAAGTCTGAAGTTTCAGCTCCCGGGCGAACGCCAGGAATAAAACCACCACTTCTCTTCAAATCGTCAGCCATTTTGTTAGTCGGTACGGTGATCGCAGTATAAAAGAATGTAAATACAATAATTAAAGTTGCAAAAACAAAATTATACCAGAAACCAAACATATCGCTAAATGCTCCAACGATCGATTGTGATGTGTCTGATTTAGACAATCCAGCTACAGCCGCAGGTATAAACATAATTGCCTGAGCAAAAATGATTGGCATAACTCCTGAAGCGTTAAGCTTAAGAGGAATCCATTGTCTATTACCACCTGCTAAATCTTGCTCATAATCACCAGTTGTCGTACGACGAGCGTATTGAACCGGGATTCTACGTACTGCCATTGTAAGCAATACACAAGAGATAATAACTAATAACCACACAATAATTTCAATAACTAACAACATTGGACCTCCATTGTTGTTGGTAACTCTCGTTGTAAACTCTTGAATAAAAGCTTGCGGTAAACGAGCTAAGATACCAACCATAATCAATAACGAAATTCCATTTCCAATACCTTTATCTGTAATTTTCTCACCAAGCCACATAGCAAAAATTGTACCTGTAACTAAAATGATAACTGACGAGAACAAAAATTCAGGAGAATTAAAGCCTAGTAAGAATGCACTACCAGGCAATGTTCTGTATAAATTATAGATATAAGTTGGACCTTGAACCAGTGTAATAGCTATAGTCAACCAACGAGTGATTTGATTAATCTTTTTTCTACCACTTTCTCCATCGCTTTGAAGCTTTTGCAAATAAGGAATCGCAATTCCCATTAACTGAACAACAATAGATGCAGAAATATAAGGCATAATTCCTAAAGCAAAAACTGAAGCTTTAGAGAAAGCACCTCCTGTAAACATGTCTAGGATAGATCCTAAACCATTTTTAGTCTGTCCCGCTAAACCTGTTAATTGAGTTGCGTCAATACCAGGAAGCGTAACGTGTGCACCAAAACGATATACTAAAAGCAATCCTAATGTAATTAAGATTCTATTTTTCAGTTCTTCGATTTTCCAAACATTACTTATTGATTCAATAAATTTCTTCATCTTAGTAGATAAGTTATATAGTTACAGCTTCTCCACCAGCAGCTTCAATAGCAGCTTTTGCAGTAGCAGTAAATTTGTGGGCAGTTACTTTTAATTTTGCTTTCAATTCTCCTCTACCTAAAATCTTAACGATTTCATTTTTGGTAGCAAGACGGTTAGCTACGAAATCTGCCATAGAAACAGAATCAGTAATCACACCATTGTCTACTAATAATTGAAGCGTATCTAAATTAACACCTTCGTATTCTTTACGATTGATGTTTGTGAAACCAAACTTAGGTACACGTCTTTGAAGTGGCATTTGCCCTCCTTCAAAACCAATCTTTTTAGAATAACCAGAACGAGATTTTGCTCCTTTGTGACCTCTTGCAGAAGTACCACCTTTTCCAGAACCTTCTCCTCTACCTAATCTTTTATTTTGATTGTGCGTTGACCCTTCAGCTGGTTGTAAGTTACTTAAATTCATAACAGTATTTGTTATTTAGCTTCTTCTACAGAAACTAAGTGTTTAACTTTGTTTATCATACCAAGGATAGCAGGATTTGAATCATGCTCCACAACTTGTCCCATTTTACGTAGACCTAAAGCTTCCAAACCTCTCTTTTGAGAAAGAGGACAGTTGATTTTGCTTCTTACTTGTTTTACTAATAATTTAGCCATAATTTCCTTGAATTAACCTTTAAAAACTTTTTCTAAAGAAACACCTCTTTGTTTTGCAACAGTGTGAGCGCTTCTCATTTGTAATAAAGCATCAAAAGTTGCTTTCACTACGTTATGAGGATTTGATGATCCTTGAGATTTAGATAATACATCGTGAATACCTACTGATTCAAGAACTGAACGAACAGCTCCACCAGCAATAACTCCTGTACCATGAGAAGCAGGAATTAAGAATACACGTGCACCACCAAATTTACCTTTTTGTTCGTGAGGAACAGATTGTCCGTTCAAAGGAATTTTTACTAAATTTTTCTTAGCATCTTCTACTGCTTTCGCAATTGCTTCAGAAACGTCTTTAGATTTTCCTAATCCGTGACCCACTACTCCATTTTCATCACCTACAACTACAATAGCAGAAAAACCGAAAGCTCTACCTCCTTTTGTAACTTTAGTAACACGATTAACACTTACCAGACGATCTTTAAGTTCAAGACCACTTGGTTTTACCAATTCTACATTTTTGTATTTAGACATAATATATTAGAATTTAAGTCCAGCCGCTCTTGCGCCTTCTGCTAATGATTTAATACGACCGTGATATAAGTATCCACCTCTGTCAAAAGTGATGGTATCAATCCCGGCTTTTAACGCTTTCTCAGCAACTAGTTTTCCAACAGCAGCAGCGATTTCAACGTTAGTACCTTTTCCTATTTCTTTTTCTCTTGAAGATGCAGCTAATAAAGTAACTCCATTTACATCATCAATTAATTGAGCGTAAATTTCTTTGTTACTTCTAAACACAGATAATCTTGGGTTAGCAGCAGTACCACTAATCGATTTTCTAATTCTGAATCTAATTCTCTGTCTTCTATCAGATTTTGTTAATGACATAATCTTAATTTTTAAGCTGATTTACCTGCTTTTCTTCTTAATACTTCTCCTACAAACTTAACACCTTTTCCTTTATACGGCTCTGGCTTACGGAAACCTCTGATTTTCGCAGCAACCTGACCTAAAAGTTGTTTGTCTAATGATGTTAACTTTACGATAGGATTTTTACCTTTTTCAGATATTGTTTCAACAACTACTTCAGGAGCAATTTCCAAAACAATATTGTGAGAATATCCAAGAGCTAAATCTAACTTTTGACCTTGGTTTGAAGCTCTGTAACCTACTCCAACTAATTCTAGTTCTTTAGTAAAACCTTCAGATACACCCACAATCATGTTACTGATCAATGATCTGTATAATCCGTGTTTTGCTCTTTGGTCTTTATAATCAGACGATCTTTCTACTAAAATCTGATCGCCTTCAACTTTTACAGTAACGTCCGAAAACTCCTGAGTTAGTTGACCTCTTTTTCCTTTTACTGTAATACTACCGTCTTTAACTTCTACAGTTACACCAGCAGTGATTACAATTGGGCTTTTACCTATTCTTGACATCTTTATCTAGTGTTTAAAATTAGTATACGTAACAAATTACTTCACCACCTACATTTAATTGCTTCGCTTGTTTTCCAGTCATCAAACCTTTTGATGTAGAAACAATAGCAATTCCTAATCCGTTAAGGATTCTAGGTAATTTGGCAGCACCGGCATACTTACGTAAACCTGGTTTACTAATTCTTTGGATATCTTTAATTACAGGCTCTTTAGTATCTTTGTCATACTTCAAAGCAATTTTGATTGAACCCTGAACAGAGTTGTCCTCAAATTTGTAACTTAAGATATAACCTTGATCAAATAAGATCTTAGTTATTTCTTTTTTTAGATTAGAAGCCGGAATTTCAACAACTTTGTGGTTTGCAGCCACAGCGTTACGAACTCTAGTCAAATAATCTGCAATAGGATCTGTATACATATGTATTTGATTGCGATTATGGTTTTCGGGAAACACTCGTTTCCCGAACCTTTAATCAATTAAAATTATTTTTGGTTTGCAAAAGTAATAACTTATTGCGAGATTACCAAGACGCTTTTTTAACTCCTGGAATTAATCCATTATTAGCCATCTCACGGAAAGTTACACGTGAAATACCGAACTGACGGATATACCCTCTTGGTCTACCAGTTAATTTACAACGATTGTGTAAACGAATTGGCGAAGCATTTTTAGGTAATTTTTGTAATCCTTCAAAATCTCCGGCTTCTTTCAAAGCTTTTCTTTTCTCAGCATACTTCGCTACCGTTTTTTCTCTTTTAACCTCGCGGGCTTTCATTGATTCTTTAGCCATGTCTTAATTCTTTTTAAAAGGTAAACCTAATTCAGCCAATAATGACTTTGCCTCTTTATCTGTTTTTGCAGTAGTAACAAAAGTAATATCCATTCCTGAAATTTTGTTTACTTTGTCAATATCAATTTCAGGGAAAATGATTTGCTCTAAAACTCCAAGATTGTAGTTACCTCTTCCGTCGAAACCAGTAGCTTTGATACCACTAAAGTCTCTTACACGTGGCAAAGCAGAAGTAATAAGTCTATCTAAAAACTCATACATTCTTTCTCCACGCAAAGTAACTTTTGCTCCAATCGGCATCCCTTTTCTCAATTTGAATGACGCAACGTCTTTCTTTGAAATAGTAGATACTGCTTTTTGTCCAGTGATCTTTGTTAACTCATCTACTGCATAGTCGATAAGTTTTTTATCAGATACAGCTGCACCAACTCCACGGCTCAAAACGATTTTTTCCAATTTTGGAACTTGCATTACGTTTGTATATCCGAATTCCTCTTTAAGAGCAGAGATTACTCTACTCTTATATTCTTCTTTTAGTCTAGGTGTATATGCCATTACTATAGTACTTGATTAGATTTTTTTGAAAATCTTACTTTCTTATCTCCTTCTACTCTAATACCAACTCTAGTTGTTTCCTTAGTTTTAGGATCAATTAGTGAAATGTTAGATATTTGTATAGAAGCTTCTTTCTTAACGATACCACCTTGAGGGTTTTTAGCACTTGGTTTTGTATGTTTCGAAACCATGTTTACACCTTCAACTATCGCTTTATTTTTCTCACGGTAAACACGTAAAACTTTACCTTCAGCACCTTTATGGTCTCCGGCAATTACTCTTACGATATCTCCTGATTTTATTTTTAGCTTTATCATCTTAAAACGAATTAAAGCACTTCTGGTGCTAATGATACAATTTTCATGAATTGTTTTTCACGAAGTTCTCTTGCTACCGGACCAAAAACACGAGTTCCTCTCATTTCCCCTGCAGCGTTCAAAAGAACACATGCATTGTCATCGAAACGGATATAAGAACCATCAGCTCTTCTCACTTCTTTTTTGGTACGTACAACAACTGCAGTTGAAACAGCTCCTTTTTTCACGTTTCCGTTTGGAGTTGCGTCTTTGATAGAAACTACAATCTTGTCACCAACAGAGGCATACCTTCTTTTGGTACCTCCTAAAACACGGATAGTTAAAACTTCTTTTGCTCCCGTGTTATCTGCTACTTTTAGTCTTGATTCTTGTTGTACCATAATTATTTAGCTCTTTCTAAGATTTCAACTAATCTCCAACATTTTGTTTTACTTAAAGGACGCGTTTCGCTAATTCTTACAGTATCTCCAATGTTACAGTCGTTTGTTTCGTCGTGTGCAACATATTTCTTAGTTTTCAACACGAACTTACCGTATAATGGGTGTTTTACTCTTCTTACTTCAGAAATAACAATAGACTTGTCCATTTTATTTGAAGTAACAACACCAATTCTTTCTTTTCTTAAATTTCTTTTTTCTTCCATCTTTCAGCAGAATACAATTATTGTAACTCTCTTTTAGTTAACTCTGTAGCCAATCTTGCAACTGTTCTTCTTACACTTCTAATTTGAAGTGGGTTTTCAATTGGAGAAATAGCGTGAGCCATTTTTAGGTCAGCATATACTTTCTTAGTTTGACTAAGTTTTTCTTGCAACTCCGCTGCAGAAAGATCTTTTATTTCTGATTGTTTCATAATATAATATAAATTATGCTTCGAAATCTCTAGCAACGACGAACTTAGTTTTTACTGGAAGCTTTTGAGCTGCAAGACGTAACGCCTCTTTTGCAACTGATAAAGGAACTCCTCCAACTTCAAACATAATTCTTCCTGGTTTAACAACAGCAGCCCAATACTCAACTGCTCCTTTACCTTTACCCATACGTACTTCAAGAGGTTTCTTAGTAATAGGTTTGTCCGGAAATATTTTAATCCATAATTGTCCTTCTCTTTTCATAAAACGAGTTGCAGCGATACGTGCAGCTTCGATTTGACGTGAAGTTAAGAACATTCCATCTTCGTGTACAGATTTAATTCCAAACATTCCATTAGAAAGTTCATGCCCTCTTTGAGAGTTACCTTTCATCTTACCTTTTTGTACCTTACGGTATTTTGTTCTTTTAGGCTGTAACATTTTTCTTTAGTTTAAAAATTTACTTTCTTTTACGAGCGTCTGGTTTACCACCTTTATTAAAGGCTTTTCTTTCTCCTCTTGGAGAATCTCCACCTTTTCCACCACCAGTTCCGGATTGTTTTTTATCCATTCCTGCAAGTGGAGAAAGATCTCTCTTTCCATAAACTTCACCTTTCATGATCCATACTTTGATACCCATTCTACCGTAAGTAGTGTGAGCTTCAGCCAAAGCATAATCAATATCAGCTCTGAAAGTTGATAGAGGAATTCTACCTTCTTTGAATCCTTCAGAACGTGCCATCTCAGCACCATTCAAACGACCAGAAATCAAAACTTTGATACCTTCAGCGTTCATACGCATAGAAGCAGCAATAGCCATTTTGATTGCACGTCTGTAAGAAATACGGCTTTCGATTTGACGAGCGATGCTTGTCGCCACAAGATAAGCATCTAACTCAGGTCTTTTGATTTCAAAGATGTTAATTTGAACCTCTTTGTCAGTAACTTTCTTAAGTTCCTCTTTTAACTTGTCTACCTCTTGTCCGCCTTTTCCGATAATGATACCAGGTCTAGCAGTAGTGATAGTAACGGTTACAAGCTTTAAAGTTCTCTCAATGATTACTTTTGATACACTAGCTTTTGATAAACGAGCGTGGATATACTTTCTGATTTTGTGATCTTCGGCAAGTTTATCACCGTAATCATTTCCACCATACCAGTTTGAGTCCCACCCTCTGATGATACCAAGTCTATTTCCAATTGGATTTGTCTTTTGTCCCATGCTGCTTAAGAATTGCTTTGTGTGTTATTGATAGCTCCAAGCACGATTGTTACGTGATTAGAACGTTTTCTTATTCTGTGTGCACGACCTTGTGGAGCTGGACGAAGTCTTTTCAACATCATTCCACCATCTACTCTGATCTCTTTAACAAATAATCCAGCTTCTTCTAAATTACCTTCACTATTTTTTTGCTCCCAGTTGTTGATTGCAGATAATAATAGTTTTTCTAATTTTCTTGAAGCTTCTTTAGAACTGAATCTTAAAATGTTAAGTGCTCTTTCTACCTTCTGACCTCTTACCAAGTCCGCTACTAAGCGCATTTTTCTAGGTGAAGTAGGGCAGTTATTCAATTTTGCGAAAGCAATAGACTTATTAGCCTCTTTTCTCGCATCTGCTGTTTCTCTTTTACGAACTCCCATTGCTTCTTATTTTTTACCTTTATTTTTTGCTCCAGCATGACCTCTAAAAGATCTAGTTGGTGAAAACTCTCCTAATTTGTGACCTACCATGTTTTCTGTTACGTAAACCGGTACAAATTGACGACCGTTATGAACTGCGATAGTTTGTCCAACGAAATCCGGAGTAATCATTGAAGCTCTAGACCAAGTCTTTACAACTGCATTTTTACCACTTTCTACGTTTTCCTGAACTTTCTTGTCTAACTTATAATGAACGAAAGGTCCTTTTTTTAATGAACGTGCCATATCTTATTATTTCTTTCTACGTTCTACGATATACTTGTTACTCGGGTTTTTCTTAGAACGAGTTCTGTAACCTTTAGCTGGCAATCCGTTTCTTGAACGTGGGTGCCCTCCAGAAGAACGTCCTTCACCACCTCCCATAGGGTGATCAACTGGGTTCATCGCTACTGGTCTAGTTCTAGGTCTTCTTCCTAACCATCTTGTTCTACCTGCTTTACCAGATACAACCAATTGGTGGTCAGAGTTAGAAACAGCTCCAATTGTAGCCGAACAAGTTAACAAGATCAATCTTGTTTCACCAGATGGCATTTTAATTGTTGCATATTTCCCGTCTCTTGCCATTAACTGAGCAAAAGTTCCAGCTGAACGAGCAATAACTGCTCCTTGTCCTGGACGTAACTCAATACAAGATATAACAGTTCCCAAAGGAATTCTGCTTAAAGGCAATGTATTACCGATCTCTGGTTGAGACTCTGGTCCAGAAACTAATTTCTGACCTACTTTCAATCCGTTTTGAGCGATAATATAAGTTTTCTCTCCATCAGCGTAAGCTAATAAAGCGATAAATGCAGTACGATTTGGATCGTATTCGATTGATTTCACTGTAGCCGGAATTCCGTCTTTAGTTCTTTTGAAATCAATAATACGATATCTCTGCTTGTGACCACCACCCGTATAACGCATGGTCATCTTTCCTTGACTATTTCTACCTCCAGAGTTTTTTATCGGCGCTATCAAAGAGCGTTCCGGCTTATCAGTTGTAATGGCGTCATAACCATTCACAACTCTAAATCGCTGACCTGGGGTAATAGGTTTTAATTTTCTTACTGACATTTTTCTATCTTAGATATTGTTGTAAAAATCAATTGTTTCTCCTTCTTGTACTTGAACAATCGCTTTCTTAATTGCATTTGTCTTTCCACTGATTAAACCACTTTTAGTGTATTTTGTAGTTCTATCCGGTCTAACGTTCATCGTGTTAACTGAAACGATAGTTACTCCATAAGCAGCCTCAACAGCTTTCTTAATCTGAACTTTGTTTGCTTTTTTGTCAACAACGAATCCGAAGCGGTTTAAAACTTCACTTTCTTTGGTTACTTTTTCCGTTACTATAGGTCTGATAATGATACTCATATTCCTATTATTTACTTAAATTTTCTTCAATTAACTCCAAAGAACCTTCCAAAAGCACTAAATTATTAGTGTTTAAGATAGCGTAAGTGCTTAATTCTGAGCTAGTTACGACATTTGAAGCCTTTAAATTGCGTGACGACAAATATACATTTTTATTCGACTCTCCCAACACAAATAAAGATTTTTTACTCTCTAACCCTAAAGCTTTCAAAACGTTAATGAAATTTTTAGTGTTTGGCGTTTCAAAATTAAAGTCTTCAAGAACGATAATATTCGACTCTTTTGCTTTGATTGAGAAAGCAGATTTTCTAGCCAATCTCTTCAAGCTTTTATTCAATTTGAATGAATAACTTCTTGGTCTTGGTCCAAAAATTGTTCCACCACCTTTAAACAATGGATTTTTGATACTACCCGCACGAGCTGTACCAGTTCCTTTTTGTTTTTTAATCTTACGTGTACTTCCTGTCACTTCAGCTCTTTCTTTAGCTTTGTGAGTACCTTGTCTTTGATTAGCAAGATATTGCTTAACATCAAGGTATACAGCGTGATTGTTTGGTTCAATTGCGAATACTGAATCAGAAAGTTGAACTTTTCTTCCAGTATCTTTTCCGTTGAAATCTAATACTTTTACTTCCATTACTTCTGAATGATTACATAAGAGTTTTTATGTCCAGGAACACATCCTTTAATAACAAGTAGATTCTTTTCAGCTACTACTTTTAAAACTCTAAGGTTTTGAACTTTTACATTGTCTCCTCCCATTCTTCCAGCCATACGCATTCCTTTGAATACTCTAGATGGATAAGAAGAAGCTCCCACAGAACCTGGCGCTCTTAAACGGTTGTGTTGACCGTGAGTTGCTTGTCCAACACCACCAAATCCGTGACGTTTAACAACCCCTTGAAAACCTTTACCTTTTGAGACACCTTGTACATCTACAAATTCTCCTTCAGAAAAAATAGAAACATCAATAAGATCTCCTAATTTTTGTTCAGTTGCAAAATCTTGAAATTCAACGACTTTTTTCTTAGCAACAGTTCCCGCTTTTTTAAAGTGACCTAAAGCCGCTTTAGTGGAATGTTTCTCGTTTTTGTCATCGAAACCAAGTTGCAACGCTTCGTACCCGTCAACACCTTTGGTTCTGACTTGGGTAACAACACACGGCCCAGCTTCGATTACTGTACAAGGAATGTTTTTCCCGTTTTCGTCGAAAATGCTAGTCATGCCGATTTTTTTACCAATTAACCCAGACATAAATATTAATTATTAATTACTAAAATTCCCTTCAATTTGAAAATAACAGAAATTTCCAAACAGGGAGTGCAAAAGTAGCTATTAAAATTGAATATACCAAACAGTTACGAAAATTAAATCGCTCATAATCAAAATCCAAGCCCAAAATCAGACCCAACACACCTCGCAACGATTTAAAAATTTAAAATAATTACTTCAGCCAGAAACAACAAAACAACCAACAATTACACCACAATAAAAATCAAAAAACGTCGCCAACAGCCTAAACAAAAGACATTTCACAAAAACAAACACCGTTTTTACAAAAACAAAAAACAACCATCAGCCACTAAAAAAAAACTTAAATCCATAAAAAAAGCGGAACATTTCTGTTCCGCTTTTTATTTATAAAATATAATAAAAAATTATACTTTGATCTCTACTTCAACACCACTTGGCAATTCAAGTTTCATTAAAGCATCAATAGTTTTAGATGAAGACGAATAAATATCAATCAATCTCTTGTATGACATTACTTCGAATTGCTCTCTCGCTTTTTTGTTAACGTGCGGAGAACGCAATACAGTGAAAAGTTTTTTGTGAGTTGGCAACGGAATTGGACCTGTTACAACCGCTCCAGTAGTTTTTACTGTTTTTACGATCTTTTCAGCAGATTTATCTACCAACATGTGATCGTAAGATTTTAGTTTTATTCTGATTTTTTGACTCATTTTCTTAAGAATTAAGCGTTACCTTTTGCTTTTTTAATTACCGCTTCTGAAATATTAGAAGGCGTTTCTGCATAGTGAGAAAACTCCATTGTTGAAGTAGCTCTACCTGAAGATAATGTTCTTAATGTTGTAACATAACCAAACATTTCAGACAAAGGCACATCAGCTTTGATCGTTTTAGCTCCGTTTCTGTCCCCCATATCATTTACCTGACCTCTACGACGGTTCAAGTCACCTACGATATCACCCATGTTTTCTTCAGGAGTAATAACTTCGATTTTCATGATTGGCTCCAAAATAACAGCTCCGGCAGCACGCCCAGACTCCTTATAACCCATTCTTGCAGCTAATTCAAAAGATAATGCATCAGAATCCACAGGGTGGAAAGATCCATCAGTTAAAGTTACTTTCAAACTATCTACAGCATAACCTGCTAACGGACCAGTTTTCATAGCTTCTCTAAATCCTTTTTCAACAGCCGGGATATATTCTTTAGGAACGTTACCACCTTTTACAGCATTGATAAACTGCAATCCAACCGGAACTTTACCATCAACTTCATCAGCAGGCTCAATTGTAAATACGATATCACCGAATTTACCACGACCTCCAGATTGTTTCTTGTAAGTTTCTCTGTGTTGAGCAGATTTTGTAAATGCTTCTTTGTACTCAACTTGAGGCTCACCTTGGTTTACTTCAACTTTGAATTCACGTTTCATTCTATCAACCAAGATATCTAAGTGAAGCTCACCCATACCAGAGATAATAGTTTGACCTGAAGCCTCATCTGTTCTAACAGTAAATGTTGGATCCTCTTCAGCTAATTTCGCTAAAGCCATACCCATTTTATCAACGTCAGCTTTAGTTTTAGGCTCAATAGCGATACCAATTACAGGATCAGGGAATTTCATAGATTCCAAGATAATTGGATTCTTTTCATCACATAAAGTATCTCCTGTTTTGATGTCTTTAAATCCTACAGCAGCTCCAATATCTCCAGCCTCAATAAATTCGATTGGATTTTGCTTGTTAGCGTGCATTTGGTAAATACGAGAGATTCTCTCTTTGTTACCAGAACGAGTATTTAAAACATAAGAACCTGCATCTAAACGACCAGAGTAAGCACGGAAGAAAGCTAAACGACCTACGAACGGGTCAGTAGCAATTTTAAATGCCAAAGCAGCAAACGGCTCTTTTACATCTGGCTTACGCAAGATTTTAGTTTGATCTTCTTCTAATAAATCAGCATCATCAGGGTGAATACCTTCGATACCTTCTTTATCTAAAGGAGATGGTAAATATTTACAAACTGCATCTAACATGAACTGAACTCCTTTGTTTTTGAAAGAAGAACCAGCAAGCATAGGAATGATTGCCATGTCAATAGTTGCAGCTCTTAACGCGTTGTTAATCTCTTCTTCAGTAATAGAGTTCTCATCCTCCATATACTTATCTAAAAGATTCTCATCGTAAGTAGCAATTTCTTCGATAAGAATAGAACGATATTGTCTAACCTCGTCAACCATGTCAGCCGGGATATCAACGATATCAAAAGTAGCTCCTTGAGTTTCATCATGCCATACAATAGCTTGATTTTTTACTAAGTCAACAATACCTTTGAAATCAGCCTCGTCACCAATAGGCAAAGTAATTGCAACCGCATTCGATTTCAACATATCTTTAACCTGTCCGCATACTCCTAAAAAGTTAGCACCTTGACGGTCCATTTTGTTTACGAATCCCATACGAGGAACTCTATATTGATCAGCAAGTCTCCAGTTAGTTTCTGACTGAGGCTCAACACCATCAACAGCACTAAATAAGAAAACCAAACCATCAAGTACACGCAAAGAACGGTTTACCTCTACAGTAAAGTCAACGTGTCCAGGAGTATCAATAATATTAAAGTGGTATGGCAACGAATTAGGTAAAGTTTTACCTTGCTCAGTTGGAAAATTCCAAGTACAAGTTGTAGCAGCAGAAGTAATTGTAATACCTCTTTCTTGCTCTTGTGCCATCCAGTCCATTGTTGCAGCACCATCGTGTACCTCACCAATTTTGTGTGACTTTCCAGTATAAAAAAGAATACGCTCAGTAGTTGTTGTTTTACCAGCATCAATGTGAGCAGCAATTCCGATATTTCTTGTATATTTTAAATCTCTAGCCATTTCTTTACGAATTAAAATCTAAAGTGAGAGAAAGCTTTGTTAGCTTCTGCCATTTTGTGAGTATCCATTCTTTTCTTAACCGCCGCACCTTCTTCTTTAGCCGCAGCTAAACATTCTGACGCTAAACGTTGTGCCATAGATTTTTCATTTCTTCTTCTTGAATAAAGTATTAACCACTTCATTGCCATAGAAATTTTTCTGTCCGGACGAATCTGCATTGGAATTTGGAATGTAGCTCCACCAACTCTACGGCTACGTACTTCTACGTGAGGCATAACGTTTGTTAAAGCATCTTTCCAGATTTCTAATGAAGTTTTTTCATCATTTTGCTTTTTAGATTCGATGATATCAATTGCATCATAAAATACTTTGAAAGCTGTAGATTTTTTACCATCCCACATTAAGTTGTTTACAAAACGCGTTACCAATTGGTCATTAAACCTTGGATCTGGTAAAAGTGGTCTTTTCTTTGCCGCTCTTTTTCTCATGTCTTTTTTTTAATAAAAAGTTATAGGTTATCCGTTAAATGTTATGTGTTACAGATTTTCGACTTTCGTTTTCTACCGGTAACTCTTAACTCCTAACCTCCAACTCTTAACGTTTTAAATTACTTTTTTGCTTCTTTTGGGCGTTTAGCACCGTACTTAGATCTTCTTTGCGTTCTTCCTGCAACTCCTGACGTGTCAAGCGCTCCACGAACGATATGATATCTAACACCTGGTAAATCTTTTACCCTTCCACCTCGCACTAATACTATCGAGTGCTCTTGTAGATTGTGTCCTTCTCCTGGGATGTAAGCATTCACTTCATTACCATTTGTCAAACGTACACGCGCAACTTTACGCATTGCAGAGTTTGGTTTTTTTGGTGTAGTAGTGTAAACACGCGTACAAACCCCTCTTCTTTGAGGACAAGAATCTAAAGCAACCGATTTACTCTTCTTAGTGATCTGAGTTCTTCCTGTTCTTACTAATTGTTGAATTGTTGGCATAATTAATACTAAAAATTATTATGTTTATTAAATTCCCGCTTTTTACGGGGTTGCAAATGTATAAAATATTTTTCACTATACAAACGTTAATTCATTAATTTTCAATAACATTATTTATACTTATGTTTTTACAAACAAACAATAGATATTTGCAACACAATCAACAAATTTCATTTCACACTTGAAACAGCTTTTAAACATATTAATTCTCTTTTACGGACTAAGCTGTCATGCACAAAACTTTTATTTAAAAATAGAAGGAACCAATCCCACCGAAAACCAAACGATCGACTCACTCAATTACCAAACAAAACACAGCAACATAAAATCGTTGTTTGACGAAATTAACAGCAGCTCAAAAAAACTTTCTCAAAAAGGATATTTAGACAATAAAATACTAGAAAACAACAAATTAAACGATAGCACTTATTTAGCAATCATAAATCTCAAAAAACAAATAAAGCTCGCGCATATATATATAGGTAAAAATAACACCTTCTTCAAATCGCCAAAAAACCCAAACGACACCCTAATCATTCCTTACACAGAGATTGAAAACTATCTAAATCAAAAAACAATTGAAGCAGAAAAATCAGGCTACGCCTTAAGCAAAATAAAACTTGAAAATATCACAAGAAAAAACACATCTATTTACGCCGACTTAAACTTTAAATCCGAAAAAAAACGAACCCTAAATTCCATTATTCTCAATTACACAAACAACAACGGAAAAGATTTTTTCCCAAAAGGCCATTTAAAACAATTAAACAAAAAATACGTTAACAAAACTTTTAATCAAGAAATAACAAAGCAGTTATACGAAGACCTAAACAGCTTTGAATTTATTACACAGCCAAAATATCCCGAAATACTATTCACCAATGATTCAACAAAAATCTATACTTACATCGAAAAAAGAAAAGCCAACACTTTTGACGGTTACATAGGTTTCTCCAATGACGAAGACAAAAAAATCAACCTTAACGGATATCTCGATATTACCTTGCAAAACATTCTTCATTCCGGGGAAAAATTTTCATTGTACTGGAAAAGCGATGGTAACCAACAAAAGACTTTCAACACCAAACTTGAACTTCCATACATTTTTAAAACTTCATTAGGAATAAAAGCTCAACTCAACATATTCAAGCAAGACAGCACATTTCAAAACACAAAAACGGCTATAGATTTAGGGTACTACATCAACTACAACTCCAAAATATATTTAGGTTATCAAGCAACCGAATCAAGCGATATTCAGAACACAAACAACTCATCAATAAGCGATTACAACAACTCCTACACCACTTCTACTTTTGAGTACAAAAAAACAGATCCTATCAACAATCTTTTTCCAAAAAAAGCTTTCATAAACTTCATAATTGGCTACGGAAAAAGAGATACAAACAACAATCCCAACACAGCAGAATCCAGCATACAGTTCTTCACTAATCTGGACATTTCTTATAATTTTGAGTTAAATGAGAAGAATTTTATTAGTATTAATTCACAAAATTTTTATTTAAAAAGTAAAAATTACATCTCAAACGAACTCTATCGCTTCGGTGGAATTAACTCTATAAGAGGTTTTTTAGAAAACAGTTTACAAGCAAATTTCAACACCTTAATTCTTACAGAATACAGATATATAGTCTCCAAAAACTTATATCTGAATTCTATCATTGATTACGGCTTATACCAAGACCTCACAAACACTTCAAGCAAAAACAAAATCAAAAAATTAACAGGAATCGGAATCGGAACAGCTGTTCAAACAAAAAACGGTTTATTAAAAATTACGATGACCAATGGAGGCGAGAATATACAGGAAATGCAATTATATAACAGTATTATAAACATATGTTATAATGTTAAATTTTAGCGTTTATCAAAAAAAGATTTTTATTTATTAGGAAAGTTAACAAATTATTAAGAGTTTTGCGATACTAATTCAAAATATTTAAAAATGAAACTAAAGTTCAATGGATTGCTAGTACTGTTCATAGTACTAGTGGCGCAACTAACTTTCGCGCAAGAAAGAGTTGTTTCGGGAATGGTTTCTGACAATACAGGAATGCCTCTACCAGGGGTGAGTGTATTGATCAAAGGAACAAAATCTGGGACACAAACTGATTTTGATGGTAAATTCTCTATCAAAGCATCAACAAGCCAAGTTTTGGTATTCAGCTACATTGGGATGAAAACTCAAGAAGTATCTGCAAGTTCATCTTCGATTAATGTAAAATTAGGCGCAGATGCTAATGAACTTGAAGCGGTTGTTGTAACAACAGCTTTAGGTATTAAAAGAGAGAAAAAATCTCTTGGATACTCTGCACAACAAGTAAGTGCTGAACAAGTATCAACTGTTCCTACTGGAAACTTTGTAAACAACTTATCTGGAAAAGTAGCTGGTCTTAACGTAACCAATGGTACTAACTTCGGTGGATCTACAAACGTAGTTCTTAGAGGTTTCAAATCACTTTTGGGAGACAACCAGGCTCTATTTGTAGTTGACGGTGTGCCAATTTTGAACAGTAACGTAAACAGTGCTGACCAAAAAAGCGGTAGAGGTGGTTACGATTTCGGAAACGCTGCTTCTGATATCAACCCAAATAACATTGCTGACATCAACGTACTAAAAGGTGCTGCTGCAACAGCTCTTTACGGTTCCAGAGCACAAAACGGTGCAATTATTATCACAACCAAAAAAGGAAAAGCAAGAACTGACTTAGCTGTAGAATTTTCATCTTCTTACACTATGTCTACTGTAGACAAAAAAACATTCCCTGAATACCAAAGCGAATACGGTCAAGGATATTTAGGACAAAGATTTTCATCGTATCAAGGGCAACCGAGATCGATAACTGGACATGATGCTTCTTACGGACCAAAATTTGACGGTTCACTAGTTTGGCAATACGGCGCTTTTATTCCGGGCTCACCAACAAACGGTCAAAGAACTCCATGGGTAGCTGCTAAAAATGGTCCAATCGAATTTTTCGAGACTGCAACATCTACTATCAACAACATCTCGTTAAACGGTGGAACTGAAAAAGCGACTTACAGATTAACTTATGCTAACACAAACAGCAGTGACATCTTACCTAATGCTTTGTTAAGTAAAAACAACTTTAACGCAAGTGCAACTTATAAGTTTAACGACAAATTAAGTTCAACTTTCAACGCTACTTACGTATCACAAAACACCAGAAATAGAAATACTACTGGTTACGGAGGAAACAATATCGCTGGTTTCAGACAATGGTGGGCAACAAACGTTGACCTTAAAGAACAAAAACAACTTTACGAATTAGGTCACCAAAACTATACTTGGAACATTAAAAGTGCTGCTGATATTGCTCCGCAATATTGGGACAACCCTTACTTCACAAGATATCAGAATTACAATAACGACAGCAGAAAAAGATTTGCTGCCAATGCAAGTATAACTTATGATGCTACTAAAAACTTAAGTTTTACAGGTAGAGTTGGTACTGACGGTTTCACAATGAGAACTGAAGACAGAATTGCTGTTGGATCTATTCCTGCAACTCTTGGATCAAATTCAAATGGTCAAAACTTACCAGTTCAGCCATCAGGTTACGCTTTAGATATCTATGATTTCAGCGAGCAAAACTATGACTTCTTAGCAACTTATAAAAAAGACCTAAGCGAAAACTTAAATCTTAACGTAGTTTTAGGAACTAACTATAACGTACAAAGCAGATTTATTAACCAACAAATGACTTCAGGTGGATTATATATCCCTGGATTGTATACTATTTCTAACTCAGTATCAGCTCCTGCACTACCTAGAATTGTTGATACAAGAAAAGAAGTACTTGGTTTATTCGGACAAGCAACTTTAGGCTACAAAGGAACTTACTACCTTGAAGGTTCTGTAAGAAGAGATGAGTCTTCTGCTTTACCACAAGACAACAATGACTATTGGTATTCTGCAATATCAGGAAGTGTTGTTTTCTCTAACTGGTTAAAAGATGTAGAATTCATCAATTTTGGTAAATTCAGAGCAGCTTACGCTCAAGTAGGTTCTGACACTGATCCAAACCAATTATTGGATACTTACACTGCCAGAAATCCATTCGGAACTGCAGTTTATTCTTTCAATACTACTAAGAAAAACGCAAACCTAAAACCACAACAATTAGATAACGTCGAGTTAGGTTTGAACATGCAATTTGCAAAAAACAGACTTGGATTTGATGTGGCTTGGTTCCAAAACAAAGCATACGATCAGATTTTACCACTTCCTGTATCAACAGCTACCGGATCACCATTTAATACAGTTAACGCTGGTACATTGACTACAAAAGGTTTTGAGGTTTCCCTTAATGCTACCCCTATTAAAACAGATAATTTCTCTTGGGACGTAAACATAAACTGGGCTAACCCAAATACTAAAGTTACGAAATTAGCTCCAGGTATCGAAAACATCAACATTAACTCGTTACAAGGTGGTATTAGTATCAATGCTCCTCTTAATCAAGATTACGGACAAATTTGGGGAACTACTTTTGTACGCGATGATGCTGGAAACAAAATTATCGGTAGCAATGGTGCTTACTTAGTTTCAACTACAACTGACAACAAACTAGGAACTTACCAAGCTGACTGGACTGGTGGTATTAACAATAAATTCAACTACAAAAATCTTTCTTTCAGCTTCTTAATTGACATCAGAAAAGGTGGAGAAATCTTCTCTCTTGATCAATATTATGGATATGGAACTGGTATTTATGCTAATTCAGTTGGAAACAATGATCTAGGATTCCCTGTAAGAAACACTCTAGTAAACAATGGAGGGGTGATATTAGATGGTGTTATGGCTAACCCTGCTTATACTCCAGGAGGAAACCAACCACAGTACATTAAAAACACAACCAGATTAGACAAATCACAATCAAGCCAGGTTTTAGGAACAGATCCACCAGCTGAAGAATTTATTTACGATGCAGGATTTGTAAAATTAAGAGAGGTAGTTCTTACCTACAACCTACCTGAAAGTATTTTAGGAAAATCTGTAAAAGGAGCTTCATTTAGCATAATAGGTAACAACCTTTGGATCATTGACAAAAGTTTGCCATATGCAGACCCAGAGGCCGGATTATCTTCTGGTAACACACAAGGATACCAATCTGGACCTATGCCGACAACTAGAAATATTTCTTTTAATGTCAAAGTTAATTTTTAAAAAAAATGAAAATGAAAAAAATCATAGCAATATTAGCAATAGGTCTGTCGATGACAGCTTGTGTTAATGAGGACACAAATACAGACCCAAATAGCGCTTATACCACTGTGCCTGGATCGTTGATTACTTACTCACAAAAAGAGCTAAGTGACTACCTGAACACCCCGAGTGTGAACGAAAACAACTTCAGGTTAACGATGCAGTATTGGCAAGAGACCACTTATGTAAACGAGAGTAATTACGATTTTACCAACAGAAATGTTTCTAACAATATCTTTTTACTAAATTATGTAAACGTCTTAAACAATTTAGGTAAAGCTAAAGAAATCATTAACGTATACGATCCTGCTCCAACGGAGATAGCAGGTTGGCCAAAAAACAAAAAGAACCAACTAGCTATTATTGACCTGATGCAGGTTTACACTTATCAAATTTTAGTAGATACTTTTGGTAATATTCCTTACACTCAAGCTGCAAATCTTATTGCATATCCATTACCAGTATATGACGATGCTGCTACTATTTACAGTGACTTAATCGCAAGAGTTAACACTGATATAGCTAATTTAGACAATAGTGCTGTTGGATTCGGTACTTTTGATGGAGGTGACAAACTTTACGGTGGGAGTCCGGCAAAATGGCGTGTATTTGCAAATTCTTTAAAATTAAAATTAGCAATAGGAATCGCGGATGCTAACCCAACTTTAGCACAAACTACTGCAACAGCTGCTATTGCTGCAGGAGTAATGACATCTCCTGCCGATAACGCTCAGTTACAATATTTCGATGCATCACCAAACTACAATCCGTTGTATGAAAATCTTTCTGCAAGTGGTAGAGATGATTTCTTTGCTGGAAAGACATTGGTTGACTACATGAACGCGTCTAGCGACCCTAGAATTAGTCACTATTACGACGAAGTAGCAGGTGGTGGTTACAAAGGTCAGACAATTGGTGAAGGTGCTGAGTTTGGAAGTGTTTCTAATATTGGCGGATTTGCTTATACTTCAACAACACCTGGTACTATCTTAAACTTTACCGAAGTTGCTTTCTACGTTGCTGAGGCAAATGCCCGTTGGAACACAGCGGCAGCGGCAGCATCTTATGACGCGGCAGTTACAGCATCTATTACAGAATGGGGCGGTACTCCTGCTGAAGCTACAGCTTATCTTGCTACAAAACCATTTGATCCGGCAAACTGGAAAAAATCACTTGGAGAGCAAGCTTGGGTAGCGATGTTTAATCAAGGGTTAACTTCATGGAACTTCTGGAGAAGATTAGACTTCCCGGTTTTATTGGCTCCTCCAACTGCAATTAACAATGCTGGTGGTAAAGTTCCGGTGAGAATGACATACCCTGTACTTGAACAACAAGTAAATAACGCAAACTGGAAAGCTGCATCTACAGCTATCGGTGGAGATTTATTGACAACAAAATTATTCTGGGATAAATTCTAATTTTATTCTCAAAATAAACATACTAAACCACTCTGTTCATTCAGAGTGGTTTTTTTTTATAGCAACATTATACCTATATTTGCCCTATGGAAAAAGAACATCAAATATTTGGAATTAGAGCCATTATAGAAGCAATTCAGGCAGGTAAAGAAGTAGACAAAGTATTCATCCAAAAAGAAATTTCCGGCGAGCTGATGAAAGATTTAATGAAGGTGATGAAACGCGCCAACATAAATTTTTCCTATGTTCCCGTAGAAAAACTAAACCGACTGACACCAAACAATCACCAGGGAGCCGTAGCGACGATTTCTCCTATTGGTTTTATTGATTTAGAACATTTGGTTGAATCCACAATCGAATCAGGCAGCAAACCTTTATTTTTAATATTGGACCAAATCTCTGATGCAAGAAATTTTGGTGCCATTATCCGTACTGCTGAATGTACTGGCGTAAATGGAATCATTGTACAAAAAGCCGGATCAGCTCCTGTAAATGGAGATACTGTTAAAACATCGGCCGGTGCTGTTTTTAATGTCCCTATCTGTAAAGTTGAACATATAAAAGACGCCATCTTTTATTTACAAGGTTCAGGAATCAAAACTGTCGCAGCTACTGAAAAAACAGAACAAACTCTTTATGATCTGTCTTTAAACGAACCTATTGCGATAATAATGGGATCTGAAGACCGCGGAATAAATCCATCTGTACTTAAAATTGTAGATGAAAAAGCAAAACTTCCAATGTTTGGAACGATTGGCTCTTTAAATGTTTCTGTCGCCTGTGGAGCATTCTTATATGAGGCCGTTAGACAAAGAAGCTAAATAAATTAGAAGTTTAGATTTTAGATTGGTAATGAATAATTTTAACTTAAAATCGAATGCATTCTTACTTACCATTAAAACGATTCCTAATAAACCATTTATACTTTTATCCATAACAGTACTTTCAAATTACTGTTATGGACAAAATAGCACCTACAATCAGTTTTGGTATGAAATCCAGTTTACGCGCACTCTAAACGAAAAATGGTCTACAGAATTAGATATTGCCAACTTGTATAGCAGCAGAATTCTCTTCAAATCTTTTCGAAAATAATGTACAAAGGTCATTTTAGACTTTGGAGGAATTATTATTTAACTCCCAGATGAAAGCCTTCTGGCTTTGTAGCTTATTACGACAACAAGGATGTTCCCGAAATTGAGCAATTTGAAGACATAATTTCTAATAAACTCTGTCTCCTTAATATAATATCGGCAGAAACAACTTCAAAGCCCGAGAAAGCATCCGGACAATACAACATAGACCCGTCTGCCAGTACTTTATTATGAATTTCGCATTGTGCTACAAGCGATACAGAAAATAAAACGGCCAGAATCAGTAAGCTTGTTTTTTTCACAATTAAACGTTTAAGCATTAAACCTTTAATACAAAAACACTGATTTTATAAAGACAAATCTCAACCTGTCAAAATTATGCCATTTCGTCTGTATCCTCTTTTTTTCTAATGGTATAATTAACCAAAACATTGGAATTAAAATAACCCGAAATCACCTCTGGCTCCTCCTCTACTAAAATCTCCGTATTTACAAAATTTCCATTTTCATCAAAATGTTTCATAAATGGATCCTCTTCCGGCTTGAAATCCGGTTTCTGCCAATCGTAAAATATCGGCTTTGCATATTCAGGGGTTTTATAAAACAAAGTCAGAACAAAACCAGTAATAAACCCTGCCAAGTGCCCCTCCCACGAAATGGATTGATCTATATCCGGAAAAACATACCAAATCATACCTCCATACAACAAAACAACAGCAAACGAAAGTGCCACTAAACGATAATACCTTGTCTGAATTCCTTTGAAGAAAATAAAACTAACCAAAACATAAATCAACCCGCTGGCTCCAATATGATAATTCTCACGACCGATCAACCAGGTAATAAATCCCGATAACAAAATCCCATAGGTAATAACAGCTAAAGTTTGTTTGGGATAAAAAAATTGCAGCGCAGCCAATAACACAAACAGTGGAATAGAGTTATTATACAAATGTCTCAAATTCTCATGAATAAAAGGACTAAATAAAACTCCTTGAAGCCCTGAAAAATCGCGAGGGTAAATGCCATTTTGATAAAAATCTAAATCAAAACGAATTTGAAACCAGTAGACAATCCATAGTGAAAGCACAAAAAGTAAAGGCAGACCAATTACAGCAGTTGAAAATTTAAAGTGATTGTCGTTCATAAGGGTATAATAGTCAGTTCTATTAGCTAATCATCAAAAAACTATCCAAATACAATTTACTGATAATTTGTCAGCAAACCGAAAGTTTATGCATCAACAATTGTAAATCCATTACAAACAGTTCTTTTATATATCCATCCCAACAAATCGAAAAAGACATCCTACGACTCCGGGAAATAGCCCCAAAAAACTATAAAATTAAAATGGAAAATAGTAATTTTACAAAATGGAAGCACCTTTAGCCGAACGAATTCGTCCACAGAAATTAGAAGATTATATTAGTCAAACACATTTAGTTGGACCTAATGGTTCCCTGACACAGCAAATTTCAAGAGGAGTTATTCCTTCCTTAATATTATGGGGGCCTCCGGGTACAGGAAAAACAACCTTAGCTCAGATTATTGCGCAAGAATCTAAACGTCCGTTTTATATTTTAAGTGCTATAAATTCGGGCGTAAAAGATATTCGGGATGTTATCGATAAGGCAAAACAAAGCGGCGGGCTATTCACTGCCAAAAATCCGATTTTGTTTATTGATGAGATTCATAGATTTAGCAAATCCCAACAGGATTCACTTTTGGCTGCTGTAGAAAAAGGCTGGATTACACTTATTGGTGCCACTACAGAGAATCCGAGTTTTGAGGTTATTCCCGCATTACTATCACGCTGTCAGGTATACATTCTAAATGCATTTAGTAAATATGATCTGGAAGCCCTACTACATCGTGCCCTAAAAACAGATATCGAATTAGTCTCAAAAAACATAACGCTCAAAGAAACGGAAGCACTATTGCGACTTTCTGGCGGAGATGGCAGAAAACTGCTTAACATATTTGAGTTAGTAATAAACGCCTCAGCAGACGGAGAAATTATCATTACAAACGACCGTGTATTTGAATTAGTGCAACAAAATACGGTTCTGTATGACAAAACCGGAGAGCAACATTATGACATTGTTTCCGCATTTATAAAATCAATTAGAGGCAGCGACCCGAATGGAGCTGTCTATTGGTTAGCCCGAATGATAGAAGGAGGTGAAGATGTAAAATTTATAGCAAGGCGAATGCTTATATTGTCAAGTGAAGATATCGGAAATGCCAATCCAACGGCTTTTATCATGGCTAACAGTACCTTTCAGGCCGTCTCTACCATTGGATATCCGGAAAGTCGCATCATACTAAGTCAATGCGCCATTTATCTGGCAACTTCACCAAAAAGCAATGCCTCGTACATGGCGATAGGGACTGCGCAGCAATTGGTGAAACAAACCGGAGATTTGCCGGTACCAATTCACTTAAGAAATGCCCCAACTAAACTTATGAAAGAACTGGGATATGGTGATGAATACAAATACTCTCACGATTATGCCAATAATTTTGCAGAACAGGAATTTCTACCGGATGCCATAAAAGAAACGGTTCTTTACAATCCGGGAAGCAATTCCCGAGAGAATAGCAACCGCGAATTTTTAAAGAACCGTTGGAAAGATAAATATGGTTATTAAAACCAAATTTTATATTTAGAATTTAACCGAAATTTTTTCAGACACTAGTTTATCATTTTGATAATATTCAAAAAACCATTGATTATCTTTTGCATTTAATGTCCCTTGCACATTGTCTTTTATTGCTATAAAAGAATCGGCACGAGAGGTTTTCAACAATTTCATAACCACTTTTGGAGTCTTATCAATTAACTGATATCCATTTTCTGTTGGCTGTGCATAAAGCAAATTGGGGTCTGAAACATCTGCGACAGGCGTAGCAGTAACGACAGGAGCAGCAACAGCGACTGCACTAACAACAGGTAAAGACGCAGCGGTATTAGTTGCCTTAGCTACAGGAGCCGCAACAGCTTTACCACTATACTTGTAGTTCAGACTCTTTACAGAGACAAACGCCTCATCAAGCGCTTCTCTATACGCAAGTTCATAATCTTTTTCTTTACTTTTTCCAATCTCTGAACTATAAATCACTTTTCCGTAACAGTCTTTTAATTCAACAAAAAGCTTCGTAACTAAAAAACCACCCTGCTTTTTTACATCAACATATAAAAGTTGACAACGATCGTTTAACTCTCCGGGCATTTCTTCATTGATATAAAATGCATTGAAACCGGCACTAAGCAAATTTGATTTCGTTCTTGTTGCTAATCTATACTGATTGTCAGTTTTAATAAAATCGTATTTCAGAGGAATAATGACAGCTTTATAATCATTAACAGATTGTGAAAATCCCATAACCGAAAATAAAAGTGCCGTCAGTAAAAATTTAACTTTCATAATTATAAATATTTTTTAAGTTCTAATAAATGATTTACTTGTTTAAAATTTGTCGGAGCCTCAATCATTTTATCATTAAAAAAGATTGCATCCAAACCGGCATTTAAAGCACCATTAATATCCGCATCAAGATCGTCTCCTATCATAATACTATTTTCTTTGGAAGTTTGAGCCAAATTAAGGGCATAATCAAAGATAACACTATTTGGCTTTTTTACACCCGCTAACTCCGAATTAGTGATAGTGCTAAAATATCCCCCAAGAGCTGCATTATTTATTTTTTTTTCCTGTACCTGAGCAAAGCCATTAGTAATAATATGCAATTTGTACTTTGGCTTTAAATACTCCAACACTTCAATTGCACCATCAAAAAGATGATTATTCTCTGTTAAGAGCTCGATATAATCATTGGCAATCAAATCGATATCTTCATCCGAAATCTTATAATTTAAGGCATCAAAAGAAAATTTAAGTCTATTGTATCGCAGTTCCTGATGTGTGATTTTATCGTGTTGGTACAATTTCCAACAGGCCTGATTGATTGGCACATATTTATCAATAAAATCGGCCGTGTTTATGCTTAGAAATTTCTCTTTGAAAATACGATCAAAGGTCATCTCAGAATTTTTATCAAAATCCCAAAGTGTATGGTCTAAATCAAAAAAAATATCGGTAATAGTAGTATTCATATATTAAAAGATTCCTTCATCTACAAAACTATAATATTTTGTTTCAGTAATAATCAAATGGTCTAAAACTTTAACATCTAAGCTCTCCCCTGCCAGTTTTAATGTCTTCGTAATTTTTTTATCTGCATCACTGGGTTTTAATGCCCCTGAAGGATGATTGTGGCACAAAATTAAGCCTGTAGCCCCCTTTTCTAAAGCTAATTTAAAAACTAAACGTACGTCAACAATTGTACCAGCTATACCACCTTTACTTAGTTGTGATTTAGAAATGACTTTATTTGAATTATTCAGAAAAAGCACCCAAAACTCCTCATGCGGCAAATCTCCAATAATGGGCTGCATCATTTCAAACACCAACTTACTTGATGTAATTTTGATTAGTTCGACAGAATCTTCACTTCTACGACGGCGACCTAATTCTAAGGCTGCAATAATACTAATTGCTTTTGCTTCTCCTATTCCTTTAAAATTCATCAATTGCGGAACTGACATTTTCCCAAGTGTACTTAAACTATGAGCAGTGGTTAAAATTCTTTTACTCAAATCAACAGCCGATTCGGTTCTGTTACCGGATCCGATTAAAATGGCAATTAATTCTGAATCGCTTAAAGCACTTTTGCCTTTTAGCATTAATTTTTCGCGTGGTCTGTCGTCTTCTGACCAGTTTCTTATAGGGAAATGTATTGCTTCCATTGGTAAAAATTTAGGTAAATATCTAATTCCACAAATCTACACAAAAATAAGAAAATTCATTCAAAAATAAACACCCATTTTCACTTAAATTATTTCTAATTTTAAATAAAAAACAATGAAATACCTTTCTATACTTTTGTTCGTGATTTTAACAGGCTCTTGTCATCAAAAAGAGAACAACAAAGCATTGATATCTACTACAAATCAGACCGCAAAAACATTTGAAGAAAAACTATCCGATGCTGCAATTTCGATTATTGATCCCACAATAGAATATGATCCAGCCTATTTTTCTATAGCGTATCCTAACGGGGATGTCCCTAAAAGCAAAGGTGTTTGCACTGATGTTATTATCCGTTCCTATAGAAAATTGGGCATCGATTTGCAAAAAGAAGTACATGAGGATATGATTGCCAACTTTTCTGAGTACCCCAATTTAGAAAAATGGGGAATGACAAAAACGGACACTAATATAGACCATAGAAGAGTTCCGAATCTTGAAGTATTCTTTGAAAGAAAGGGGCAGAAACTTTCCGTAAACCAAGATCCTTCTATTTATAAAACTGGCGAAATCGTAACCTGGATGATTAATGAAAAACTTCCACATATTGGAATTGTTACCAACAAAAAATCAAAAGACCGAAAACGAAATCTAATTGTTCACAATGTTGGTGGTGGCCAGGTTCTGGAAGACTGCTTATTTGCTTATAAAATTGTGGGGCACTACAAATATGTAAAATAAAAAAGCCAACTAACAAATTGAAATTGCTAATTGGCTTACTACTATTATATAAAGTACGACTACTCGATCAGTCCTTTAACATCATCAAAATTTAATCCTCCGTAATTCCCTGAACTCATTAAAAGTAGTGCAGAGTTGTCGAGATTTAGATTAAAAAGGTATTCCTTAAATTCAACAGGGTTGGTGTAAATAATTAAATCTTTTCTGTTGAATGAACTTGCAATCTGCTCGTAAGTCACTTCTTCGAGTTGTTTGATTTTAACCGCATCCGGAGAATAAAACACTACCGCAACATCTGCATATTCTAAAGCGCCCTCATATTCTTTCAGAAACTCGGCATTCAAACTGCTGTAAGTGTGCAATTCTAAACAAGCAACCAAAGTCCTGTTCGGGTATTGTTCTTTTACCGCTTTGGTCGTCGCAGCTACCTTACTTGGTGAATGGGCAAAATCTTTGTAGGCAACTTTTCCTTTTCCTTCCGCGATTTTCTCCAAACGTTTAGAAGCTCCTTTAAAACTGGCAATCGCTTCGTAGAAATCAGCTTCATCAACGCCCATGTTCTGGCAAATCCATTTCGCTCCGGCCAGATTATTGAGATTATGTGCTCCAAAAACTTCAATAGGCATATCCCCTTCAGGTGTTTTTAACAAAGTAACCCCGTCACTAACTGTATATTCCGGAGTCTCATAGGCCAATTTTCGAATAGGATTTGTTGCAGCTTCAGCAACGCGTTTTACTTCTGGATCATTTTCGTTGTACACCAAAATACCTCCGTTTGTAATTTTACCAATAAAAATTTCAAACTGCTCTACATAATTCTCATATGTTGGAAAAACATTAATATGATCCCATGCAATTCCGGAAATCAAGGCAATATTAGGCTGATACAAATGAAATTTTGGTCTTCTGTCTATTGGAGAAGACAAATACTCATCTCCTTCCAGAACCATGAAATCATTCTCTTCTGTTAGATGCACCATGGTATCAAAACCTTCTAATTGTGCCCCCACCATATAATCTACCTCTATATTATGATAATGCATAACATGCAGAATCATCGAAGTAATAGTCGTTTTACCATGAGAACCACCAATTACAACACGGGTTTTATTTTTAGATTGCTCGTACAAAAATTCGGGATACGAATAGATTTTCACTCCCAATTCCTGCGCTTTTAGTAATTCCGGGTTATCTGCCTTTGCATGCATTCCTAAAATTATAGCATCAAGATCTGCAGTGATTTTTTCAGGAAACCAACCTAACGCTACAGGAAGAATTCCTTTTTTCTCTAACCTTGATTTTGATGGCTCGAAGATAGCATCATCACTTCCTGTAACCTGATATCCTTTGTTATGCAATGCTAATGCCAGATTATGCATGGCACTTCCGCCTATAGCGATGAAATGTGTTTTCATTTTAAATTTCAATTTATCTTAAATTTCAAATCTTAATATTCTAAAAATCTAGCTATTAAGTTTCGAATTTTTGTTTTAACTCGCGAGCCTTTTTTGGGTCTTTTAATTTGTTCAAATATAAATTATATAATTTTTGAAATGTAGTTTTTGATTTACCAATTTCATTCGCTTTTATATAATATTTTTCAGCCGAGCTATATCGTTTAAAATACTCTTCAATCCTCCCTCTGGACAAATATCCGTCTACGACAGATAATTGCATTAACTCTACTGAATATGCAATTGCCTTAGCCTCACTTCCTCCAAAAATACCGGGTAAATGTAAATAATATTCGATTAATCCCCAACGGGCCTGAATGTGCTTAGGATTGAGTGCTATTGCTTTTTCAAACGACTCTCTCACTTCGCCTGCCATTCCTAAAGCTTTAAATTTGTTGACTTCTGAAGCACGCATTCCGAGTGCACCTCCATACTTAAAATAATAATTAGCTTCAGAAGGTTTTAATTCTTTTAGTTTTTTATAATAGTCTACCGCTTCTTCCCAAGATTTATTGTAAGCAGCAATGTCTCCTAAATATTCCATTGCCTTTACATCTGATGGTTTGGTTTTCAAAATCTCTTCGAAGATACTCTGAGCTTCATCGTATTTTTTAGCGTGAAACAATTTTTCTCCCTTTTCAAAATTAGATTGCGACCATATTACAAATGGCGAAAGCAAAAATAGAAGTAGCAGTTGTTTCATAACTCAAAAATAAGGAAATATAAAATGTATCATTTGCTTTTAGATATAAATTACTACTTAAAAATATTTTGACATACTCAAAAAACTTATCCGTTAGTTATATATGAGTAGTCCTGAAAAAGGTTGACTGGATTAATATTTTAAAATAATTAAACTGGAATAGAATTCGTTCTGTTCCAGT
>NZ_JAALLN010000029.1 GCF_011751075.1 Flavobacterium poyangense | reverse complement strand
TTGCGGGTGCAAAAGTAGTCGCTTTATTCGCATTCGCAAGCTTTTTTTCAATGTTTTTTCAATCTTTTTTTTGGGGTATTCTTAATGTGTTGATAGTCGTGTTTTTATACATTTTAGATCTTTGTTGGTTTTAGGGTTTTTCTTGCTTTTGGTGGTTTTGCTGAAGCGATTGCTCTTACGCAGGGTCTTCGGCTACGCCCAGGCTGACAATAGTTTTTTTTTAATTACTTTATGATATACCTTATTATATACAACAAACCCGACAGGTTTTGAAAACCTGTCGGGTTGTAGAGATTATATCGCTATCAAAACTAATCGAAACGAATGGCTTTTACCGGAGAGATCTTGGTCACTATATAAATAGGATAACATCGGAGGGATTTTCAATTTTAAAAAAAAATCAAAAAAGAAATAAACTAAAAAACCGCAATCTCATCTAAAATGAAATTGCGGTTTTAATCTTGCAGAGAGGAAGGGATTCGAACCCTCGATACAGTTACCCATATACTAGCTTTCCAGGCTAGCTCCTTCAACCACTCGGACACCTCTCTATTTCGGTTTGCAAATAACATAAAAAAAAGTGACTTACAAAAGCAAAATCTAAAATTACTTTTAAATACTTTTTCTAAACTCCTCCATAAAGAGTTTTACGGCTTTTTTCTGGTACCCGCCCATCGTCAACATAAAGGAATCTCTCTTGGTAGGGACTCCCGTAATTGCAATAGATTTGAGATTATCCCAGCCTTTTAGTGCTTTTTCAGCAACTATAGTCGCCCAATCACTGTTCTCTACCATTTGCAGTAAAGCATGAATAGAATTTAATTCGATCGCGATTTTGGGCTTCATATTATGTTTGAGAAACAATCCTTCCACAAATTCTCTGGAATTTGACCCCTTCCCCGGCAAAATAAGCGGAACCTCTTCTATTTTCTTGAAAGCAATCTTATCTAAATTCGCCAAAGAATGCGATTTTGAAACCGCCATCACCATCTGAGAAGTAAACAAAGGTACTTTTTGAATCGGAAGTCCAATTTCATGAGAGGAAATAACCAAAACCAAATCCAGTTCGTTCTTCATTAGTTTCTGCTCTAAAGCTTCAGTTGTTCCATATTCTACCACAATTTTTAAATGCTGGTATCTTTTCGCAAATGAATTGATAACCGGTAAAATCAAAAGTCCAAAAATATAAGTAACACCAAGCCGTAACTCACCACCAATCATTTCGTTTAAATCATCGATGGCCTGTTTACCGTTTTGCACATTTTCTATTACCTGTTTGGCATGAATCAGGAAAACAGATCCGGCTTCAGTGAGCTGTACTTTTTTCCCGATCCTCACAAACAAAGGCATTCCCAGTTCTTCCTCGAGTTTTTTTATTTGCTGTGATAATCCGGATTGCGTTACAAAACAAAGCTCTGCGGCTTTTGTAAAATGTAGTACCTCAGCCGTTTTTATAAAATACTGCAATTGATAAATTTCCATATTAAGAAGTTTTACTACTTATTATCAGTAAAATTATTAATTTTTCTAATGAAATCATAATCCCGAACTTTGTAAAAAAACAATAAGAGTCATGTTTAAGGCATTAAAATCAAAAAACTTCAAATTATTCTTTTACGGTCAATCGGTTTCTGTTATTGGTACCTGGATGCAGAAAACTGCTGTAAGCTGGATGGTTTATAGCATAACCGGGTCTGTTTTTTTACTGGGACTGGCTACTTTTTTAAGTATGATTCCATCCTTATTCTTAGCGCCACTGGCCGGAAGCATTATCGGTCGTTATGACAGACACCGTTGTATGATGGTGTTACAGTCATTAGCGATGCTACAGGCAGGAACATTGGCACTGCTTATCTATCTAAAAATATACAACATTAACTTTATTCTTGCGCTGAGTCTTATACAAGGTATAATCAACGCTTTTGATATGACCTGTCGACAAACTATGATGATTGATATTGTAAACGACAAAGAAGATCTGCCAAATGCCGTAGCATTAAACTCCACTTTAAATAACTCCGCTAGAATTGCCGGCCCTGCTCTTGCCGGAATTATTCTGCATCAGTATGGTGAAGACATTTGTTTTATTGGAAATTTTATAAGTTACATACCGGTTTTAATTTCCTTGTTACTAATGAAAATCACCCCACCTATCAAAGCAGAAAATAAACTTAAAATGCTGGATGATCTTTTAGAAGGCCTGGATTACGTAAAAAAAGAGACTGAAATGGCCCGAATGTTACTCATGCTTATGTGCAGTAGTTTATTTGTCATTTCTTTCAATACACTAATGCCTGTTTTTGCTAAGGATATTTTTAACGGAAACGCCCAGACTTTTAGCTGGTTTGAAAGTGCCGCCGGTATTGGTTCTGTTTTATCAGCAATTTACCTTGCTAACTTAAAAACATCCAAAAACATGAATAAAATAATGATAGCATCAAGTTTATTACTCGGTTTCAGCATTATCATTCTGGCAATTTCAAACAGTTTGACCGTTGCACTTATTTGTATGACTTTGAGTGGTATTGGAATGATGGGGCAAACCTCATCTATAAACATTTACATCCAAACTCAAAGTGCTATAAACATGCGCTCGAGAAGTATTAGCTACTATATGATGGCCTATCAGGGAATGATTCCTGTGGGTAGTTTGATTATTGGATATGTTTCCCATTCTCTTGGTGTGCGAACAACAGTGGCTATTCAGGGTGTGATCTGCCTTATTTCTGTACTCGTTTATGTGTACTACAAAAACCAAAAAACTACAGAAGAATTGGAAACTTGTCCAGTTCCTTACAGAAATACTACTGATTAAGAAGGTTTCTACACCTCTTAAAATTGCAAATTCCAATCTAGAAAGTCTTTTTTAAAACATATAAGTTATGTAAGTTCATTAAAGTTTCGTCTTTAGTACTTGGGAGTATTGTTGAAATATAATTAGGAGGCATTTCTCTATAAAAGTATCTAATAAGATCACATCAAAAAATCCCAGTATTAAAAAAGAAATTCCAAATTCCAATCTTTAGGATCATCATGATCTAAGCATTGGAATTTGGAATTTCAAAGTAGTGGAATTTCTTTTTACAACGAGATCTCTCCGCGTAAAGAGGTTTCAAATATTGTTTTGAAGTTTTCTGCATCTATTTTATGACCTAACAGATACATTAGTTTTGTAATTGCGGCTTCAGTTGTAATGTCTTTTCCTGAGATCACACCTAATTCTTTCAGAGCGGTACTGGTTTCGTATTGTCCCATGTTTACACTTCCACCGGAACATTGCGTAACGTTTACAATATGCAAACCGGACTGAATTGCTTTTTTTATCAAACTCAAAAACCAATCTTCGGTTGGAGCATTTCCGGAACCGTAGGTTTCCAGAACAATTCCTTTTAAACCGGGAGTTGCCAGAATCGAACCTAAAACGGCTTCGCTCATTCCCGGAAACATTTTTACAATTGCTACATGATTGTCTAAATTCTTATGTACAATCAGATCTGCAGCTGTTTCTATTGGTAGAAATAAATGTGAATTTAATTTCAAATGAACACCCGACTCTACCAACTCAGGGTAGTTCGGTGCTGTAAAGGCTTTAAAATGTTCTGCATTTACTTTTGACGTTCGGTTCCCGCGGTATAATTTGTATTCAAAATACAAACAAACCTCATGAATTACAGGTTTATTATTTTCCTGAAGTGAAGCAATCTGAATGGCAGTAATCAGGTTTTCTTTAGCATCGGTACGCAAATCTCCAATTGGCAATTGCGAACCTGTAAACACTACAGGCTTAGCTAAATTCTCCAGCATAAAACTCAACGCTGAAGCGGAATACGACATGGTATCTGAACCATGCAGCACTACAAATCCATCAAACTGGGAATAGTTGTCCTCGATAATTGTGGCAATTTTGGTCCACATTTCAGGATTCATATTAGAAGAATCAATTGGGTTCTCAAATGAAACCGTTTCGATTTCACAATCCAATTGTTTTAACTCCGGAATTTTTTGTAATAATTTACTAAAGTTGAAGGCTTTGAGTGCTCCTGTCTCAAAATCTTTGCTCATACCGATAGTTCCTCCGGTATAGATTAAAAGTATTTTAGCTTTAGATGACATCCTGGTATTTTAATTTATTGACAACAGGATTGGCATACATTGCCAAAAATCCTTGTCTTGTAACTGGGTTATCGCTACCTATTCGCATCTCTAAACGACGCTCAAAAAGAGATTTTTCGCTCTCTTTGTATTTGTGTGAAAATTTATCTGTTCCGTTTAAAATGTCGTATGCAATAAAATTGGTTGGCCATAATTGATAATTTTTCAAAACAGAATCATCAATTGCTTGTGCCAAAGCCTGAATTTGCTTATTGACATTATCATTCTCCGCAACAATCTGGTCAATTTCTGTATCTAAAACATCTCCTACAGAAATATGTATTCTTTTCTTAGTTCCCATAATACCACTCAAAATGGTCATGAAATCTTCGTTTTTCTCTTTAATATAAACTTCGTTGTTTGCTTCTGCCATTAATTGCGGCATTTTCAGAACATCTGTCGGATCATACTCATATGAAATGGAAACCGGAACGATTTTTATTTTCTTAAAATAATCCATTAGATTGGCTTCATCAGAACCCATTCCGATCATTTTAAGCACTCCTGAATTGGTTTCATCATTCCCGTCTTTGGTACGTCCTTCTCTTTGCGCAATCCAAACCGAACGATTTTCGCGTAACAGTAATTGTCCCATATACTCAGACAACAACTTAGAGCTCTGTAACATTTCTCTTGGTGTTAAACCTCTTAAAACCAAAAAGTTTCTATTCAGTTTTGCCAAAGTACTTAAAAATGCTTTTTTAACTAAATTATCTCCAATAGCAGAGGCTGTCATGACCAAACCGTGTTCGAACAAACAAACGTTTAGCAACGTAGTGTCTAACAAAATATCGCGGTGATTGGAAACAAATAGATAAGAAGTGTTTTTTTCCAGCTTTTCAAAACCTGAAGTTGTAAGTCCTTCTGAGCTTCTTTCCAACACTTTTTGAATGGTGTGATAGATAAAATTACATTGAAAATCACGAATAGAATGTGTTTTTCTCAATTGATCTTTCCAAACTTCGTCTTCTAATTCCGGAAAAGTAAAATTCATCATGGCTTTCATCATCGGATGATTAGCAACACCATGAAGTGCTTCATTTATTTCTGAATCATAAAAAGGTCGAATGGCATCAAATCTCTGCATTATAAATATCTATTTTAATGGGCAAAAGAACAAAAAAAAAATCAAAGTATTGTAAGTTGTACATTAAATCCCGAAAACGTCCTTTGAATTCTGTGTTGTAATTGCTGCTATTTCTGCTTCAGAAACACCATAAATAGCTGTTAGTTTTGTTACTACATTAACGATATAGCTGCTTTCATTTCGCTTTCCACGGTACGGGATCGGAGCCAAATAAGGCGAATCGGTTTCGAGAACAATATGCTTCAGATCGATTTGATTTAAAAACTGATCAATTTTTCCGTTTTTAAAAGTTACCACTCCTCCGATTCCAAGCTTCATATTATAGGATATTGCCTGCAAAGCTTGTTCATATGTTCCGGTAAAACAGTGAAAAATTCCAAACAAATCTGCTGATTTCTCCTCTTCCAAAATTTCAAAAATCTCATCGAACGCTTCACGGCAATGGATTACGATTGGAAGTTTATATTGTTTCGCTAACTGAATTTGTCTTCTAAAAACAAATTGCTGTTCTTTCAGATGTGTTTTATCCCAATACAAATCGATTCCAATTTCACCAACGGCGTAGAACTTTCTCTTCGCTAATTCCGTTTCTACATGTTTCAATTCGTCCAGATAATTGTCTTTGACGTAAGTGGGGTGTAATCCCATCATCAGAAATACATTTTCGGGATAACTTTGCTCCAGATCATACATAGACTGTGTTGCCGCTGCATCTATTGCGGGAATAAAAAAGCGTGTTACTCCTGCATTTATGGCTCTCTGAATCATTTCGTCACGATCCTGATCGAACTCTTCTGAATATAAATGGGTATGTGTATCGGTAATAATTGTTGTTGGATTCAAGTGTATTGTTTTAAAAAAGGCAAAATTACGACAATATTGTGCACTTTTCCAATTTGATTCTAATCATGGTGTTTACGGTAGTGCGGATTGGACGCGGATGAAACGGATTCACTAAAGTGAAGACGCGGATAAAAACGGATTTTTTTTATTCTATTGGTGTCTTTAAAATAATACTTAAACGAAATGCATAGAATTGAAAAACCTACTGGACGGATTCACTAAAGTGAAAACGCGGATAAAAACGGATTTATTTTATTCTAATTAATTATCCATAAAACAATACTTAATCAGAATGCATAAAAAAGCTGTATTCTGTTTTTTGTCACTTCTGCAAGCAGGAACAAAAAAAAGAGGAAACTCATCTGGGAGATTCTTCTTTTTTTGAAATGATAAACAATCTATGATATCCCTACTTCAAATCCTTCAATAAAATCTGGACTTCAACATAATCTTCATAATCCTGGGGAATTGTACGTAATATTTCTTTACAACCTATATAGTCTTTTTGTTTCAATTTAGACAAAGCGAGATACCAGGTTGCTTTGTATTTGTATACCGAAGTTCCGGATCTTAGCTCTTCAAAAACGGTTTCTGCTTTTTTATACTGGCTTTCCTCTAATAAAGAAATTCCATAAAAATATTGAATTTCCGGTGTTTTTGATTCCTTCAAAGCAGCTTCAAAATGTGGGATTGCAGCTTTGTAATTATGAGCATTAAACGTTATTTCTGCTTGTTTTAAAGGAGTATGTACATTTCCTCTTTCCGTAAAATAAGCCTGTTCGTGTTCGCTGTAATCGTCGTAAATTGGTTTTTGGGTATAATTAAAAAAGAACAGCCCGACCAAAAGTACTATCGATGCCGCAACTGCATAATTCCAAGGTTTCAGGGCGATTACTTTTGATTTATTTTTATTGAAATGCTGATCTGAAATCTTCATTAGATTTTCTTTAAATGCATTTCTTTCTGCCGCAATTCTGAATTTATTTTCTAATTGTTGCTGCGCTGTTTGGAAAGCCTCAAACCCGGCGGCCAATTCCTGATCTTCGGATAGTTGTTTTTCAAAACCTGCTTTTTCATCAACAGTCAGTTCGCCTTGAAGGTATTGATCGAATAATATGTAGCGCTCTTCGTTCATGACTCGTTATTTTTTAGAGATTTAAAATTTTTATTTTCCTGAATCCACTGTGTTAACTGACCAATGCATAACGATTTCTTTTTGCGGACATACCCATAAGTAACATTAAGCTTTTCGGCAACTTCTTCCATTGATTTTACGGTAAAACTCAGCTTTAATAATTCCTGACATTTATCTCCCAGTTTTTGGAACATGGCATCAAAAAGCTGTTGTTTTTCATCAAATTCTCTGGTTTGTTCTACCAATTCATGAGCAGATTCACTTATAGATCCCGCATCTTCATTAATTGTTACCCCTTTATTGGCTGATTTTTTTAATTCGTTCAGCCATTTTCTTTTACACAACAAGAAAAAATAAGCATCAAACGGACATGTCAATTGTAGTATGTTGGCTTTGGCCTGATTAAACAGCAGTATCATTATTTCCTGAACAACATCCTGCGCCTGATCCTGATTACCGGAATTGTTCCTGATGTAAAAAACAACTTTCGGAACAAACTTTTTATAAATCTCCTGAATTATTGTCGAATTATTAGCGGCAAGTCCTTCAATATATTTTTGGTCGGAATGAATTTTAGTTTTGGCCATAAAACAACTTTTAATTCGCTAATGTAAAAAGAATCTGAAAATAAATTTCAAAAACCGGGGTAACAATTGTGGAATCAAATGGATATAACCAAGCGAGAATTTTTTAAAACAATTCAAAAAATGAAGAGACATGGAAAGTTATCAACTTATAAACGAAAAAAGTCTGGATCAGTTTCACAAGATGTTAACTGCCAAAAAACGAAATGGTTTTATCATTATCGAACATAACGAAAAACTGCCTTATGCTGTTTTATCCAAAGAAAAAAAAGAAATCAACCATCCTTTACACCTGTTCCTCACTATAATCACATTGGGTCTTTGGTCACTAATCTGGCTTTACTTTATTATTTCCTTTTCAAAAAAGAAAGACATACTGGTCGCACTGGATGAAGACGGAAATGTTTTTGAAGAAAAATGCCTTTCCAAATAATTAATTCAGATTGTCAGTTGTGAAATGTAACATGTGAAGTGTAAACTATAAATCTGAAGAGCAATGGTTTTTGTTTAATTGATTTTTACCTTATTTATAAATGTAGCGTATTACAAAATTTGTATGAATCGCCGGGACAAAATAATAAATTGACAAAACTTATCCTATTCAGCTTCACATCTTACATTTCACAACTCACAACTGAAAACTTAAATCAAATAATAAAATTAAGGAGGGTAACAAATTTTTACTGCTGTTGATCTACTACTATAAATCGAAAATAAAATAAAAACAGGGGTAACAATTTCCCTTTCGTAAACATCTATTAACAAATAACTATTAAAACTAAACATCATGAAAACAAATTTTAAAACAATCGGACTTTTATTATTCGCTATAACGACACTAGTGAGCTGTGACAACAACGATGACAATAGCGACAACAATTTGATACTGCCTGCAACTTCTGCTTCATTTAAAAGTATCAGCGAAAAAGGAGTTAAAAGAAATACCCAAAACTTTACTATCACAGCCGGAAATGGTGTTGTAACGTTTACTTCTGCCAAAGGGGTAAAAGTAAGCATCAACGGAGACTGCTTGACTAAAAACGGAACTCCGGTGACCGGAACCGTAGACATTGAATACATCGAGCTTTTTGACAAAGGAAACATGCTGGTGACCAACAAACCTACCATGGGAATTACCTCAGACGGAAAGAAAAACTTATTGATTTCAGGAGGTGAATTTTTCATCAAAGCTACACAAGGTGGTGTTGCGCTTCAAACCTCTTGTTCTATGAATATGATTGTTCCCGCAACCTTAACAGATGGCGTAGACAATGCAATGACCTTATGGACAGGGGCCATTGACGAAAAAGGAGAATTGGCCTGGAGAGAAGCTAAAGGTGCTAATGGTGAGAACGGAAACGGCGGCGTAAAAGGAGAAGGAACAAACTACTATGTTACTTTTGGAAACTTCGGATGGACAAACGTTGACCGTTTTTACAGCGATCCGCGACCTAAAACAACACTTCTTGTAGATGCTCCTGAGGGTTATGATAACAACAACAGCGCTGTTTATTTATCTTATGACGGCGAAGGAACAAATGCATTGGCAAAACTGGATACGTATACCGCAGCGGGATTGTTCAGCGAACATTACGGACAAATCCCAATTGGACTGGCTTGTCATATCATTTTTGTAACCGAAGATAATGGTCAATGGCGTTACGCGATAAAAGGGGTGACCGTAACTGCCGGAGCTATTTATACTTTCACGCTTGCCGAAACAACAGTCGGCACTGAAGCGCAACTGGTAGCAGCAATTAATGCTATTCAGTAACTTACTAAATACTTTTTTAAGAAAAAGTGGTGATTAGCTCACCGCTTTTTTTTACATTTAATCCTGTTTTACAATTATTTCTGATGTTTTACAGAAGCAAATTCTAGTCCCGGATGGCATCGGGGCTGTATCTTTTAGTCCTCCGCAGAGGTGGACAGAAAAGAATGCTGTTTCTTTCAGAAATAAAAAACCTCCTCGATATGAAAAAGCTTTTATGTTATTTAATCTTTCTTTCATCAGTAATGGCGTTGGCACAAACTAAAGTAAAAGACACCATAACCCGAAGAGCCACTATTAGTTACAATCAGAACGGGAATCAGGTTACTTTTAAGCCTGAAACTCCACCTTTAATTCCTATTGCGGGTGCTCCAAAACCCAGTTATTCCTATTTATGGGAACTTGGCGACGGGCATTACAGCAAAGAGGCTGAGCCTAAACATGTCTACAAAAACAAAGGCAATTACACAACAAGACTGGCCGTAACCAACAATTACGATAACGGAAAACCTCCGGCAACACGCCCTAAAAAAGTCGCTATAAATGATATTACCGATTCTAATTATAAAGACATTGCCTCGATTGCAGATCAGAACGGTTTTGCCATCTTAAAAAACTGTGATCCGATTCCGGAACAGGAAATGGTAGTTGTAGTCAGTTATCAAAATCTGGAAAATTATGTTTCGAGTGGAAAACTCTATTTGTTTTACAATGAAAAACAATTCAAAAGCAACAATTTTGAATTGATAGATTTCAGAACTTATGCTAACGAACGAGAGGTAAAAGAAAACCTGGTGGCCTCTGTAAATGATTTGGATGATACCCAATCATACCTCGCTACTTCCGAAAGTATTTCCCGAATCAAAAAATACAAAAATACGACTACCGAAGAAGATCTTGATGCTTCTTTAGCAGATGCTCATAAAACATATCATAATGTTTCTGTATTAGAATTTGATGATGCCAATCCGGGGGAAACCCGCAATCTTTTTTATACTTTCAAAACGACTCCCGAAATGATCAAAGACACCAGCGCAACAGTGACTATGCGTGGCATCTATGTTCCAAACCGAAGTTATAAAAACCATAAGATAAAAAACCTTGAGATGGAAATTGTAACTTCTCACGATCCGAACAAAATGGGATCTAACGGAAGTTTTATGAATTACAGATTGGTCCGTTTTAAACGAGTAAATTTTAAAACCCGTTTCCAAAACAATGGAGAAGGTCCCGCCAGAATGATCCGTCTTGAAACGGATATTCCGGATATGTTTGACAAAAAGACCTTTAAAATTGAAGGCATGTATCCTGAATGTCCGATTTGCCCCAAAGACGAAGTTCCAACGATAAGTTGTCTGGACACGATTATCAAACAAAAACAGATCTTTTTTACCTTCAAAAATATTTATCTGCCCGGCAGCGAGCAGAAAAATGTACATGAAAAAGACAGTACAAAAGGCTTTGTAAAATACTCCATGAAATTTAGTAAAGACTTTCATAAAGTAAAAACCAGAAGCCGTACCGCTATAATATTTGACAAAAATGAACCTATAATTACCAACTACGCCACTACCCGATTTTTACCGGGCATCTCTATTGGTGCCAAAGCGGGTTATAATTTGTATCCGGATTTAGACAATTCTACGAGCTATTTTGTTGGTGCTACTATTTCTCCCTTTAAGTCCTATCGTTTTTACTGGCAGGCAGAATGGCTCAATAGTATCAATAAATACGATAGTGCCGGAAGTGTAACTGACGGAATTGTAGTAAGTCCGAATGGTTTAAAACAGAGGCAGCGCACCACAACAAGTACCGAAAATAAAAGTGTCAATTGGGAGGTTCCAATTCTCATTCGCTACAATATTAATAATTACATTGGTGTTGGGGCGGGTTTACAGGCCAATTTTAATATCTCACAGGAACAGAATCAGTATATAAAAATTGAAACTTTTGAAGGGGATTCGGAAAAATTTATAATCAACACCAAAACAGAATCTAATTCGGTTAAAAATTCTTTTGCCGGTTTTAAAACGGGATTGCTGTTTGATGTAACGATTGGGGCGGCCAGAATTGGTCCGAGTTTAGGGGCGCGATATGTGATTAATTTTGAACAAAATTTCAACTATTTCCAGTTTTATGGTATTTGGAAGTTTTAGCTTTTTTTTTAAACATATAGTCTTTTTTTTAAAACCATATAAGTGATATAAGTTCATATTAAAGTGGTTTGTATTGGAAGAGTTGAACTGGGCTTGCCTTTTGTACAATTCATTTTTTTTGACTAACACTAATCTTAAATAAACTTACATCACTTATATGGTTTAATTATTTAACCAACGCAAATCTGAAATGAGCTTACATCACTTATATGGTTTAATTATTCTCTTGCTGAATCTGACTATTTTAGCGCAAAAGCCGATTACACAGGAAGATAAAATTTATACTGCTGTTGATGTTTTTGTGCAGAACCCGAATCCTGAAGGGCTGGAGAATCTTGCGAGCGTGGAAGCTGCTTTCTGGAAAGATTCAAGACCCAAAACCAACAACGAACTACTGGCAATTGTGGTTTTAAACTGCAATAAGGCCTATTATGAAAACCAATTCGGACAATCGGAAAAGGCTATTAAAAGTTATGAAAAAGCGTGGTTACTCTATCAAAAACACTCGTTTAAAAATTACGATATCATTGAATATTGTCTGAAACCTTTAGGCAATTTGTATACCCTATTGGGGGATTACAGCAATGCCGAGAATACGATTAAACAATATTATTTTATCGCCAATCTGGAGAAAAATGAACCCCAGAAAGTAGCTGCGATTCTCAATTTATCAAATGTGTATCAAAATACCGGAAGCGTTTCTAAAGCAATTGATTTAATTGAAAAGACCATACAAACCGAAAAATTAACCAGCTCCCAAAAAGCCATTTTACTGAATAATTTAGGAACTAATTATCTGATACTTTCGACTCCTTCTTCAGGCCGGAAAATTGCATTTGTGAAAGCCGAAAGTTCGTTTCTAAAAGCCATTTCATTAGTAAAAAATGACAAATCACAACCAGAGACCCGCTCTAATGCTTATCGAAATTTAGCCAAACTCTATCTGGAAGAAAATGATTTAAAAAAAGCGACTGTTTTTTTTGAAAAAGCCAAAATCGAGTTCAGCAAAATACCGAATCAGGAACCCAGAAAAAGGGCACAATTTTATTACGAAGCTGCTTTTTTGTCTTTCAAACAAGAGAAAACAACAGAAGCAAGTCAACAGATCAGAGCCGTTTTTAAAACGCTGCTTCCGGACTATTCTGATGTTAAAAGTGTGCTTCCGAACCAAAATTCGCTTTATGCAGAAACTATTTTATTAGATGCTTTAGACTTACAGGCGGTCCTTTACCAAGCCGAAAATCAGCCTAAAAATGCTTTAAAAAGTTATGCGCTTTCCTTTTATATTGAAACTCTTTTTCAGTCGCTTTTAGTGTATGAAAACTCTAAAATTATAACACAGATCCGAAGCCGAAACCGAACTGAAAAATGCATTTCTATATATGCCTCTCTTTATGAAAAAGAAAAAAAATCAACTTATCTCGAAAGGGCGTTTTTGCTTTCGGAACAAACCAAGTCTGTCGTTTTAAAGGATCGTCTCCACAATGTTCAATCTTTGTCGAGAAAAGAAAAACTCATCTTGCAACAACTCCAAAATTGGAATACAATCATTTTAAAAGAGCAACAAAAATTAGAATTAGCTAATATTTCAAAAATTAACGAAGCCATTAAAAAGCAAAACGAATTAATGCTGCTTCTTAAAAAAGAACAGAGTAAAACAACTAACGAAACCAATTCCAAATTCGATTTACAAAAATTGTATGTCCAATTAGAGAGAGACAAAGCAACGATGACTGCCTATTTTTTTGGAGTTCACTCGATTTATAATTTTACGATTGAGAACAAAAAAATTACACTTCACACCATTTCTAAAGAAAGTAACGATTTCAAAAACCTATCCGGCTTCCTTGACTTCTTTAATGATGCGAACACCATTGCTAATGATCCTCAGAATTACAACCGTATAGGAAACAAAACCTATCGGTTGTTAAAAATTCCTTCTCCTAAAAGCACCAAAAACCTCATCATTGTTCCCGATGGTCTTTTGACTTTTTTGCCTTTTGAGGCGTTAATTGTAAAAGAATCCGAAACTGCGAATTTCTCAAAAATGCATTATTTGTTAAATGACTTTACGGTAGCTTATACTAATTCGGCTTCTTTTTACCTGAATACTGTTCCTCTTTCAAATACTAAAAAAACGGTTCTGGGAATTTTCCCCATTTTTGATCATACCAATTTTGCACTGGCTTTTTCGAAAAACGAATTGCAGTCCGTAAAAAAGAATTTCGATGGAAAATATTTTGAAAATAACGAGGCTACCTTTTCAAATTTCAAGGATAATGCTGCCAATTATACTATAATTCATTTAAGTACACATGCTTCTTCGGGAGATTTAGAAACTCCTGCGAGTATCAAATTTTATGATCAGGAAATCTTATATTCAGAATTGTATACGCTTAACATCAATCCGGATCTGGTGGTTTTGAGTGCTTGTGAGACCGGCATAGGAAAACTTTTCAAGGCCGAAGGTGCTATGAGTATTGCACGAGGCTTTCAGTTTGCGGGTGCCAAAAATTTATTGTTTTCTTTATGGAAAGTAAACGATTTTACGACTTCTGTTTTTATGAATGATTTTTATAAAAACATCAAAAACAAACAGTCTTATTCTGAGGCCAATGCAAATGCAAAAAGAGATTTTTTAAATAATCCCGATATTCCAAATGCTAAAAAATCACCTTATTATTGGAGTGCTTTTGTTTACTACGGAACAATTTCGCAACCTGAAAAATCTTCTAATTATATCCTATACGGTATTAGTTTATTGGCCGCAATTGGTTTATTTTTGATTTTCAATCCTTATCGAAAATGGAAGAGCTACAGAAAGTCCTTAAGAAAGCAAAGTATAAAAAAATAAAATTCAAAATTACCAAAACGCAACACTTGTCTATTAAAGCAAAAATCAATGGTGTTTCGGGAAGTTTTATTCTGGATACGGGAGCCTCCAATTCCTGTATTGGGTTTGAAAGTATCGAATACTTTGAATTATCGGCAAAAAAATCTAAAACCAAAGCTTCAGGAGCGGGAGGAACCGGTATGGAAACTCAACTTTCTTCTCACAATCGATTGCAACTTGGCAACTGGAAAGATAACGATTTTAGCCTGGTGATCTTTGATCTTTCACATGTAAACGAAGCTTTGCGCGCCTACAAAACAAAACCTGTTCATGGCATTATTGGCGCCGATGTTTTGCTTAAGGGAAAAGCTATTATTGATTATTACAATCATTATGTATACCTGCAATAAAAAAGAGGCTAGTTCTTTTGAACTGCCTCTTTTCCACACCAATTAATCCTAATACTAAGAGTTTGCTGATGGGTTAGGAATAATACATCCTGCCCAATTGAAAGCTCCATTAGTTATGTTAGCATAAGTCACATAGAAGAAACCACTGCGGCCCCATCCTGCTCCCCAAGAGTTTTGCACTTTAAAAAGTCCTGTTGCATCATCGTATCCTACGATACATACACAGTGTCCGCCTTGTCTGCTTCCGTATAGACTAGACCAAACGTGGTTGTTGTTACGGATATCATAAAAACTTTGATTTACATCAAAACAAACTGCAACAGCATAATTTTGGTTTAGATAATATTTGATGTCATTAACACTTCTTGGGTTTACACTAAACCATCCGCCAGTTTTTCTGCCTGCTGCCCAGGTTTTTTGTTGTGCTGTAGGTTGTGTATAACATCCACCTGCCATGTAAGGCATTTGCGCTTCTGAACATTCTCCTTGATTTTTGATTAAGTTCATCGCATCATTTGGATAAGAACCTGCTCCACAATTCCCTAATTTTATCTGATTGTAGATATACGCCGCACTTCTTGAAGCTCCACTCCAATTACTTTGATGTATAGTGTTATTAAGATATCGCGCAATACTGTGAGCAGCATAACCTACTCCCCAACCTACGCAAGATCCCTCGCTTCCCTGATCTCCAACGGGCGGTGTCGGCAAATTTTTTGCTGCCGCCACTTTAGCTGTTAAAGCCATTTTTTGAGTGCTTGTAACAATATCCGGTCTTAACTGAGCAATTTTTGAGCGGTAGTCTTCCGGAGTTGTGAACTGAATACTTTTTAAATAACTATCCGGCATTTGAGCTAATCCGTATCTTCCTTTATCCAAAAGATTAACATGTCCATCCATTAATTTTTCCTGAACATCGGCTTCTTGTTGGTCATTTCCTTTTTCACAAGAATAAAAAGCAAGCAATGCGAAAAATAAAAGAGCAATTTTTTTAATTGAAAATTTGATTTGTGGTTTTTTCATAATTCGTTTTTTAAAATATTAATTATTACGTTTGGTTTAATTATTTTACGAATTTATTAGTAATTTTGGCATAACATTAACAATAAGAATACCACAAGTGTAACTTATCTTAAACATAAATATGCGGCAGTAGATTAATTAAAAAGAATTGTATTGATTATCGTGAAACAGAACGTTAGTAATTAAAAAAATTGGCCCATGGAAATCATTATAGAAAAATTAATAAAAGCCATACAATCGCATCCAATTATACAAAACAGCACCTTGTCCGGTGTTAAAGAATGGAAAAGGGCACATTATATTATACTCTCGGAAATTATTTCTGATTGTTTAGAAAAATCAGAGTTCATGCAGGGCTCTAAAAAAAATGAGCTTGGCTGCTCGATCTCGAGTATGACACTGCAGAGGATTTTTAAAAATGACTCCTCCCAAACGAAAAGCTCTGATTTACGCTTCTTAAAGAGTTTAGACAAACTGGCGATCTTTATTGGCTATCCTTCTTTAAACAGTTTCCTTAATGACGAAGCAATAGATGCCAACAAAGGATTAGAACCTGAAAATAAAATTGAATCAGCTTCCTTTTTTGAAAAACTGATTATCGATTATTGCCACGGAGAATTCAACTCTTTACAAAAATTACCTCAAGTCCATATCGACTATCTCTCTAATTTTGTATTTCCCGAAGGACCATTCGCTAAACGAATTAACGATCTCTTCGAAAATTATTCGACATTAAACTACCACCTCAACTGCATAAACAACCGATCTAACTTTGAACTTTTTGATTTTAAAGTATCCAGCATAACCACCACCGTTGCCATCATCACAGTAAAGGAGTTTTGGAATCTGGAATGGAAGGATGAAAACGACGCCATTTCGATTGTTTTAAATAAAGTAAACCGACAAACTTACTTCATTAAAAAAAGAGATGAAGTCTGGAAAATCTGGGATAACTACAATCCTGATTACAATGAATTATCAACAAGAATAAACTCCGCAATAGAAAACCAACATCTCAAAAAAACGCTTACTCCATAAAAAAGACGATGTGCTACTAAAAAATTGAAAGCACAGAATTTCTGACCCTGTATTCTATCCTATCACAAAAAAACAACTGCCCTTTATTTTGCTCATTAATATTGTTTAAAATAATGTCATTGTATTATTTCCGCTTATATTTGTTAAAGTTCTATTTAACAAACCTATACGTATGAAAAAAACTTTACTTTATTTTACTCTATTATTATTTACCAATCACTTTTATGCCCAAGTCAATAATATTGAACACTGCGCCGGGGATACTAATTTCGATTTAACCGTTAATAAGTCGCTCTTACTTGGTAATTTAAATCCATTAGAAACTACGATCAGTTATCATGTGAGTCTGGAGGAAGCGAATCTTAACACCAATGCCATTCAACAACCCACACAGTATTTTAGTCAGGAGCCATCTAAAACCATTTATGCCCGAATTGACAATAAGGGAACTATCACCACCAACTATTTTAATCTGATACTAAATACGTATTTTACTACGCTCGGATTAGTCACAAAGTCAACTTGCTACGGCTCCAATGATGCTTTTATTCGTATGCAATCTTCGGGAGGGAAAGCCCCCTATGCATATCGTTTAGTAAATAACGGCACAAATAATGGTCCTTACCAAATCAGTCCTTATTTCTACAACTTAGCTCCGGGACAATATAGCATCGAGAGTCGTGATCAAATCGGGTGTCTTGCAGTTACATTTGTAAACATTTCCAGTACAAATCAATTAGTAGCACAGGTTGCAATCGATGATCAGTCACTAATTGTTACTGCATCGGGAGGAACGGGAACTTATCAATATTCTTTAGACGGAATGCACTATCAGAATGAGCGCGTATTCATCAATCTGGCGAAAGGAACTTATACCGTCTATGTCAAAGACTCAAATGGCTGTGTAGCTTCTCAAGCAAATTTAAGTATTAATCCGAGACTGCGATTTACTCCTACAGTTACCGAACCGACTTGTAGTGATCCAAAAGGCACTATAACCATAGTGGCATCGGGAGGCTCCGGCGGTTACTTTTATTCCATAGACAATGGTGTTACCTATAGTACTGCCCATATATTTACCGGTATTGCTCCCGGAAATTACACCCTAAAAGTCCGTGATTCGGAAAACACTATAGTTTCTTACGCTGTAACAATTAAGGCGGCAAATCCTCCGATATTTACTTTTGTTTCGTACAATGTCTATTGTAAGGGAGGGCAGAGCGGATTCTTTACGATTCAATCGGGGGGAGTTGAACCAGCTTCCAACCGTTATTCACTAAATGGAGGTCCGTTTAGCTCCAAAACTGTTTTCAGTAGTTTAAAAGCCGGTACCTATAACATAGTCGCAAAAAACAACACAGATTGTATAACGTCAATGGATATAGTAATAACTGAACCCGCAACACCTCTTGTATCCGTTATTACAGTTAAAGACCAAACGATAACAGTTAACGCTCAAGGCGGAACCGGAGAAATTAAGTATGCTATTTCTCCTAACTTAAATAATTTTTCAACGAACAATACCTTTTCAAATTTAGCACCGGGTATTTATCAGGTACACTCACAGGATCAAAATGGCTGTTATACTGTTCATGATGTAGCCGTAACACCGGCAGCACCACTGGTAAACGGTAAGAATGAGATTATTTTCGATTTTAAACCGGGACAAACTTTAGCAGATGTTATCGTTCAGGGGCAAAACATTAAATGGTACAGCAATAAAAGTTCATCGACAGGTAAAAAAGCAGAAACAGATTTACCATTAACAACCGTTCTGGTAAATGGCACAACCTATTATGCTTCGCAAACTATAAACGGACTTGAAAGTACCGCTCGTCTTGCCGTAACGGCAAAATCAAATGGATCACTTTCGACTCCTGATTTTGATTTAACACATTTTAAATTTTATCCTAATCCGGTCAAACATCTTCTAACCATTGACAATAAAGAAGTAATTGATGAAATAGAAATTTTCTCAACTTCCGGAAAATCGGTCTTATCTAAAAAAATAAATACGACGCATTCTGAAATTGATTTATCAAATCTTTCAACAGGTATTTATATCTTAAAAGTGAAGTCTGATGGGAAAGAAAAAGCAATAAAAATTAGTAAGGAGTAATTCATCTAATCTGTGGCAAAAGAAACAGCCACAAATTGCACGAATTTTCACGAATTAATTTAAGTTGCTCGCTACTAGTTGTAAAATGCAAAATGTATACTGTAAAATGTATAATGTATAATGTCAGTCAGAACGGACAAATGTTTTAAACAATTGATTTTCTTATCTTTAAGCGTTAGAATTTAGGTGTATTGTTACTGTATTTCAACGATCTGACGCAGATATATGTTCGTACAATGGAAGATAGTAATCAATTAAACAAAACCTATTACTTTTCACATTTTACAGTATACATTTTACAGTATACATTATTATACAACTAGCAATTTGAGTTAATTACATTTTATACTAATTTATACCAACAAAAAAGCCTTCATTTTGTATCATGAAGGCTTCTCTTTTATTTACTTAATTCTTCTATGGGAATAGTTTCCGTTGCCGGAATACTTTCTACTTTTGGAGCAGCATGTTTTTTTAATGAAAAATAGGCAACGACTGTACTGAGCAACATTAAAGCGCCTCCCAAGATAAAAGGAGCTCCTGCAAATTTAAACGGTGCCTCATCATGAGTGAAAAAGTAAAAAGTGTTGGCCATCATTGGAGGTCCGATAATTGAAGAAGCACTCATTAAACTGGTTAACGTTCCCTGAATTTCTCCCTGTTCGCTTGGCGCTACTTTGCTGGACACAACAGACTGAAGTGCCGGCCCTGCAATTCCGCCAAGGCAATACGGAATTAAAAATACAAACATCATCCAGCTTTCTGTTGCAAAGGCAAACAACAACATACCAATTGTGTACAAAGCCAAACCTACATAAATACTTTTTTCATTTCCTATTTTTGGATTGATCCAACGAACCAAACCTCCTTGTACGACTCCAACCAACAAACCAATTATTCCTAATGAAATTCCGATCATACGTTCATTCCAGTTAAATCGATAAATCGTAAAGAAACTCCAGTTACTTTGTACGGCATGGGAACCCACATACAGCAAAAATATAGCAGAAATAAGTCCAATTAGGGTTGGATGTTTTTTCAATCCTAAAATAGCCCCAACCGGATTCGCACGTTTCCAGTCGAACGGTCTGCGGTTTTCTTTCTTTAAAGATTCAGGCAGAATAAAAAAGCCGTATAAAAAATTAACCATACACAAAATAGCAGCCGCATAAAAAGGAACTCTTGAACCGTATTGTCCTAATAACCCTCCTATTACCGGGCCTATAATAAATCCTAAACCAAAAGCGGCTCCGATTAAGCCAAAGTTTTTAGCTCTGTTTTCGGCAGTACTCACATCTGCAATATAAGCGGAAGCTGTTGTAATACTCGCTCCGGTGATTCCGGCAATAATGCGACCTACAAACAACCATATAATTGTGGGAGAAAAAGCCAGCAACAGATAATCTAATGAAAAACCAAAAAGGGAAATTAAGAGAATCGGTCGTCGTCCGAATTTATCACTCAGATTACCAATTACGGGAGCGAACACAAACTGCGTGATGGCATAGGCGAAAGTCAGCCAGCCACCCACTTTTGCAGCTTCACTAATATCACCGTGTATCAGTTCCTCAATTAGTTTTGGAATTACAGGTATTATAATTCCCCATCCGGTAATATCGATTAACATGGTTATGAAAATAAAACCAATCGCCGCAGATTTATTCTTTTGTAACATAGTGGTGGTGTTTTAATAAGGTGATACAAATAAACAAAAAAGCTAACACCTTTTGGGAAATTCCAAATTTTTAAATTTCAAATTCCAATGAAAAAATTAAAATCCTGAGTAGTCCTGAAAAAGGTTGACTGGATTAATATTTTAAAATAATTAAACTGGAATAGAATTCGTTCTGTTCCAGT
>NZ_JAALLN010000028.1 GCF_011751075.1 Flavobacterium poyangense | reverse complement strand
AAAGACCACATCAAGGTATTGATGGAAAGAAACCAATAGAAATGATAAATCTGTTACCGAAATAAGTAACCTTTACAGAAAAGACAAAGAAATAGAAAAAGAAGAGGCTGTCTATTTAAAGACAGCCTCTTCTTTTTTTAGTTTTATACTTTTTTGACTTTCTTTAAAGCCGCGATATAATTTTCGTTTACTTTTTCCCAATTGATGTGCTGATAAAAAGCGTCAATATAAGTTCCTTTTCTGTTTTGATAATCTAGATAATAAGCATGCTCCCAAAGGTCAATTCCCATAATTGGCGTTCCCGGGATCAAGGCATTCTTCATTAAAGGATTGTCCTGATTGTCTGTCGTGGTCACTTGTAGTTTTCCTAATTTATCTACTACTAACCAAACCCACCCGGAGCCAAATTGTTTTGTTGCCTGGCTTTTAAATTGGTGCGTAAGATTATTAAAAGAACCAAACTCTTTATTGATTGAACCTGCAAGCGTATCTTTTGGAGTTTGCTCTTTTGGCGTCAAGATATTAAAATAAAGAGTGTGATTGTAATATCCACCGGCATTTTGGCGAAGTTTGGCGTTGTTGAGATCTAATTTTTTTAGAATATCTTCAATCGTCATGTTCTCAAATTCGGTAGAAACAATTTCTTTATTTAAAGTATTGGTGTACGATAAATAATGTTTGGAATAATGTGTTTCTAATGTAAGCGACCTAATAGCGGGAGCTAAACCGTCATATGGAAAAGGAAGTTTGGTAAGAGCAAAAGATCCGGGATCTGCTTTTACATCATCGGGTGATCCGATGGTTATTTTCTCTTCTTTTGATGGTAAAGGAACTTCTACAACTTCGGTTAGCTTATTATTGTCATTACAAGAAAATAATGCTAAGAATGAAGTTAAAATACTGAAACGAACAATGTTTTTCTTCATAATAAAAATTATTTTGCTGTTAGTGAATTTATGATCTCGATATAATTTTCTTTAGCCTCGTCTCTTGATAGATGGCTGATCTGCATCCAGGCATTTGTTTTGAAAGCATCTCTTAAATCAAAATTTTCAGATTGATTGTAAACGGCTGTTCCAAAAGTAGCCTGTTTGTAATAGGCATACAGTCTTAGTTGCACATCTTGCGGCAACGCGGCTTGTGTCATTTTTAATGCAATTTCTACAGCCTCAGAGAAACGTGTGTCTAAATCTTTTATCGTCATTTACGCTTTTGTAGCAATAATAGTTTTTCCTCCAATTGCTTTTTGGTTTAATTCCACATTAATTGGAGTACCTAAAGGTAAAAATAAATCTACTCTCGAACCAAATTTTATAAAACCTGCATCTGTTCCCTGAATAACCTGCATTCCTTCTTCTGCATAGTTTACAATTCGGCGTGCCAAAGCACCTGCGATTTGTCTGTATAATACCTGACCGAAAGTTTCGTTTTCGATAACTACAGTAGTTCTTTCGTTTTCTTCACTTGCTTTTGGGTGCCAGGCTACTAAAAATTTACCAGGGTGGTATTTGCTGAATTTAATAATACCGTCCATTGCATAACGTGTAACGTGCACGTTTATTGGTGACATAAAAATAGAAACCTGAAGACGTTTGTCTTTAAAGAATTCACCTTCGTAAACTTCTTCGATAACCACAACTTTTCCGTCAACTGGCGCAAGGATGTGATCACTGTTTCTTACGGCGATTCTTTTTGGGTTTCTAAAAAATTGCAGAATAATAATCAAAATTACCAAAGCTGCTATTTGTACAAGCATTCTTAGCCAATTGATATCGATAAATTTTTCGGCAATTAAAAGTACGGCAACAGTGAAAACTGTACCTAATAAGATTGATGGGGCTCCTTCTTTATGAAACATAATATAAAATTTGGTAAAATAAAAATATAAATGGTGCAACAAATATAACACTATCCAGGCGATCTAAGATGCCTCCGTGTCCCGGCATTATCGAACCGCTGTCTTTTACACCGGCAATTCTCTTAAATTTAGACTCGATCAAATCACCGATCGTTCCAAAAACACTTACAATTAAAGCAATAATGGTCCATATTAAAATAGATTTATTACTAAATGCCGGACTTGGCTGTATGTAAAGTTTTGAGATCAAAAAACCTGCAAAAGCTGCAAATACAACACCTCCCAGAAACCCTTCTATGGTTTTTTTGGGAGAAACACGCTCAAAAAGTTTGTGTTTTCCCATTGATTTTCCAACCAGATAAGCAAAAGTATCATTGGTCCAGATGAGAACAAATAATCCAATAATAATTTTCGGATTGTAATCATTGGCTCCAAAAGAAATTTTTACAATAAAAAGAAAGGGTAGTGTAATATATCCCAGTAGGTAGAGATATTTTGAGGAAATGCTGATTTTCTGAACAGAGTCGTAGAATAAAAACAAAATGCATTTAATAGATACCACTATCGTAACCGCCAGAAGTACCATGTTTAATTCGTGCAAGTTGGTTTCTAAATCAAGATTTGATTGAAATAATTTGTTTAAATAAGCAGTTGTTTGCTTGTTATAATGGCTTAGTAATACAATAGAGCTATACAATAAAACTCCGAATAGAATCGAGAAGATTTTATTGAGGTTTACTAAATTGGCAAACTCATAAATGGTAATAACCAGGAATATACCAAAAAGGATAATAAAGCTTTCGGTAGAAAACAAGATCGAACTTAGTAGTAAAGCAATATAAACAGCACCAGAAATGGTTCTCTTGAGTGTTTCGTTCATCTTAAAGATCCTCTAAGAGCAATAAATATAAATTTTTAGCAACACTTCCGTATTGCGTAAAATCTTCTTCTTTTGCTTTTTCGAAATATTTTATTGTGGTAATATTAGTTGGATAATCCCTTTCGTATTTGTGTTTAATAGCACTAAGACCATCACTTTTTATGGCAAGGATCTGACTTGTTGTGGCTATTATGACAATATTGGCAGGTAATTCGTTTGGTTTGTCTTGTCTGATTTGTTTGGATGAAAATAAAATAGAACCTTCATCGGCAATAAGATTTTCGCAAGAGGCCAGTAAAAATGAAGGATTTCTTGGCGAAATATAAAGTAGTTTGTTCTCTTCTAAAAGACTAAACAAACCCGGTTCGTAGCATAAAACTTCCTTTTCGAACCAGTCGTTTTCTTCCAGTATATTTTCGAATTGTTCAGCAACTTCCTGTTTGTTTTCACAATACAGAAATTTACCGCCATTTTTTTTAAAATTAAAAATGAATCTCTCGTCAATAGACAAATGACTATCGGGACTAGCCGGACTTCCTCCATATTCGCTTTCATGTTCTTCATCAGAAGCGGAGTCACCGGAACCAAATATTTTTTTGAAAAAATTCATTTTATATGAAATACTTTACATGTTAATTGAAAACGTTCAAAGATAAAAAAATCTTAATTCAAAAGCCTGTTTTGAATTAAGATTTTAAAAAATATTAAATATTTCTGTATAATTTACGACACGACTTCTTCCAGATTTTTGTCAAAAGTACGTTTTCCGAAAATTGCTTCTAAGTCATCTTTGAAAATAACTTCTTTTTCAATTAAAATATCAGCAAGCTGATTTAATTTGTCTTTGTTTTCTTCCAGAATCTCAATAGCTCTTTTGTATTGACCTTCAATTAATTCTGAAATTTCAGCATCGATAATCTTTGCTGTTTCATCAGAATAAGGTTTTGAGAAGTTGTATTCACTTTGTCCGCTTGAGTCATAATAGGTAACGTTTCCGATTTTATCATTCAAACCGTATATTGTTACCATAGCACGAGCCTGACGTGTTACTTTTTCTAAGTCACTTAATGCTCCGGTTGAAATTCTGTCAAAAGTTACTTTTTCTGCAGCTCTTCCGCCCATAGTAGCACACATTTCGTCTAACATTTGATCTGTTCTAACGATTTGTCTTTCTTCCGGTAGGTACCAGGCCGCTCCTAAACTTTGTCCACGAGGTACAATAGTTACTTTAATAAGTGGTGCAGCATGTTCTAACATCCAGCTCACAGTAGCATGACCTGCTTCGTGAATGGCAATTGCTCTTTTTTCTTCCGGAGTAATGATTTTGTTTTTCTTTTCAAGACCTCCGATGATTCTGTCAACAGCATCCAGGAAGTCTTGTCTGTCTACTGCGGTTTTGTTGTTACGTGCCGCAATCAATGCAGCTTCGTTACAAACATTGGCAATATCAGCACCTGAGAAGCCAGGAGTTTGTTTGGCTAAGAAATCCAAGTCAAGACCTTCTACTTTTTTGATCGGAGCTAAATGTACTGCAAAGATTTCAGCTCTTTCGCGAATGTCCGGTAGATCAACAAAAATTTGTCTGTCAAAACGACCAGCACGCATTAAAGCTTTGTCAAGTACATCGGCTCTGTTTGTTGCAGCCAAAACGATTACGTTAGAGTTGGTACCAAAACCATCCATTTCTGTTAGTAATTGGTTCAGAGTGTTTTCTCTTTCGTCATTACCGCCTGACATATTGCTTTTTCCTCTTGCTCTACCAACGGCATCAATTTCGTCAATGAAGATAATAGCAGGAGATTTTTCTTTTGCTTGTTTAAACAAATCACGTACACGTGAAGCACCCACACCAACAAACATTTCTACAAAATCAGAACCTGATAAAGAGAAGAAAGGTACCTGAGCTTCACCTGCAACTGCTTTTGCAAGTAAGGTTTTACCGGTTCCCGGAGGACCTACTAATAAAGCTCCTTTTGGGATTTTACCTCCAAGATTGGTGTATTTCTCAGGGTTTTTAAGGAATTCTACAATTTCTTGTATTTCTTCTTTTGCCCCTTCTAAACCGGCAACATCTTTAAATGTTGTTTTGATATCTGTTTTTTCATCAAACAGTTTTGCTTTAGATTTTCCAATGTTGAAAATTTGTCCTCCACCGCCACCGGCACCGCCTGACATTTTACGCATAATGAAAATCCATACCCCAATGATAATGATGATAGGAAGTAAACTGATCAGAATATCGCTCCAGTTGTTTTTTTGTAAAAAATTAAAATCTTTCAGTTTGCCTTCGCCTACTGCTTTTTCTAATTTAGTTTGAAAAATCTGGTCGTTACCAATTTCTAAAGTATAATGAGGACCTTTGTTTGGTCTTTCAAAAATATCTTTTGCTACTTTTTTATTCGTTGCATCTTTTAATGCAGCTGCTGTCAGGTATACTTCAGCTTCAGCTTTGTTGTATACGATTACTTTCTCAATTTGTCCTTTTTCTAGAAGTGTATTGAATTTAGAAGAAGTCAATTGAGCAGGTTCGCTTAAGCTAGATCCTCCGGTTGCAAAACTTATAAATAAAAAAACTAGAAGTATTGCAGTATATATTAACCAGGGACTTATTTTAAATTTACTCGGATTTGGATTATTATCTTTAGCCATTAGAAAAAATTTTCTTTAGTATTTGTTTTCGATTGTAGTTATTTTGGCATCACCCCAAAGGCTCTCGATATTATAGTATTCACGGATGTGTTTTTGGAAAACGTGTACCACGATATGAACATAGTCCATTAGAACCCATTCTGCGTTATCGGTTCCTTCTACGTGCCAAGGTTTATCTTTTAAATCTTTGGATACTGTTTTTTGAATGGAGTTTACAATGGCGTTAACTTGAGTGTTAGAACTTCCGTTGCAAATTACAAAATAGTCACAAACAGCCGTGTCTATTTCTCTTAAGTCAAGAATATCGATATCATTCCCTTTTACTTCTTCAATTCCTTTGATTATGTTCGCTAATAGAACGTCATTATTAATAGTCTTTTTCGCCATGAATTATTTTATATGATTTTGTAAAGTTACCAATTTTTGTCATTAATTTTGAACCTTAACAAAATATTAAATTAAGTATAAATAAATTATTTAAATGAAACTAATCAAACTCGATGCCATAGATTCTACAAACGATTTTCTTAAGGCTTTGGCTAGTCAGGATGAGCTTGATAATTTTACAGTGGTAACAGCTGAAAATCAGATAAAAGGCAAGGGGCAAATGGGGGCTAAATGGCAGTCTGAATCAGGTAAAAACTTAATTATGAGTGCCTTGGTAAAGGATTTTTTGTTTGATAATGAACAGGTTTTTAATTTAAGTGTAGTAGTTTCATTAGCCGTTATTGAAACCTTAAAATCGTTGGATATTTCTAATTTAAGTATAAAATGGCCAAACGACATTATGTCATATAATAAGAAGATTGGTGGCATACTAATAGAAAATACGATCAAAAGTGATGGCAGAATCGTGTCAGTTGTTGGACTAGGACTGAATGTTAACCAAACCAATTTCGATGAATTGCCTAATGCTTCCTCCTTATCCGTGATTTCCGGAAGAACTTTTGATAAAGATATTTTACCTTTTTTAATAACAGAAAAAATAGAGCAGAAAATTGAGGCGTGGAAAACCGATTCTAAAGTTTTCTGGGACGAATACTTTAATTCTTTGTTTAGAAAAGGGGTTCCGATGCCTTTTAAAAACCTCGATAATCAAAATTTCATGGGAATTATTCAGGGGGTTTCTCCCACCGGAAAACTACAAATTATGCTCGAAGATGATTCAATAGCAGAATTTGAGATTAAAGAAATTCAGATGCTTTATTGAAAGGGAGGTTCTGAGTTTCTAAGGTACAAAGGTACAAAGGTTCAAAGGTACAAAGGTTCAAAGGTTCAAAGGTTGAGAGGTTCAAAGGTTGAGAGGTTCAAAGACTTAAAGCAAAAGAAAAACTTTGCGATTTTGCGACTTTGCGAGTAAAATTTTAAGAGAGATCTGCTAAATCTGCGAGTGAAAAGCAAAAAAAGTCCGATCGTAAAATCGGACTTTAAATTATGTGGGCTAATTTAGAATTAAAGCTTTGTCATATTAGTAGCCAAAGTTTCAATGAATTTGCTGATAGGGCCTTTGATCATCATAGCCATCATAGCATTAAATTCACCTTCAAATAGTAATTGTACAGCACTTTCTGAATCAGAAACACTGTCTATATTAGAAACCAATGTAAATGGAAGTTTATCACTTGCAGCACCTAAAACAATCTTGTTTGGAGCTACTTTTTCTTTCATTTTTAGTTTTATTTCCGGCATACCTTTTAATCCAAAAATAAAAGCATCTTCGCCGATTACTTCAAATTTAGCAATATTATCCGGCATTAATTTTTCAAAATTCTTAACATCAGTCAATAAATCAAATAAATCTTGTGCTGATTTCTGAACAGTAACTTTTGGACTTTCTAAGTTCATATTTTATTTTTTATTTATTTTTTAACCGCAAAGGGCGCAAGGTTTGTGTGGTGAATTTTGAAAAATGTATAATGTGAGATGTGAAATATCTAAAATCTACAATCTAAAATCTACAATTTAAAACTACCCCTGTCTCCACGTTGACGGACTTACATTCCATTCTTTTAATGCGGCCATGTCATCTTCAGAAATGTATTGTTTTTGTACGGCAAGATCTAACAAGTTCTCGTAGTTGCTTAGTGTATACAAATCGATATTGGCATTTTTGAAGTTTTCCTCGGCAACGTTAAAACCATAAGTAAAGATGGCGGCCATTCCTTTGATAGTGGCGCCTTCGTTGCGTAACGCTTCAACAGCCATAAGACTACTGTTTCCGGTACTAATTAAATCTTCAACGACCACTACGTTCTGACCTTTTTGCAGGAATCCTTCTACCTGATTCTGTCTTCCGTGTTTTTTTGCTTCAGGGCGTACATATACAAATGGTAATCCGAGGCTTTCCGCCACCAAAATACCAATTCCTATGGCTCCGGTTGCAACACCGGCAATGACATCTGGTTTCCCAAATTGTTTTTCTATATTTTTCGCAAACTCATCACGAATGAAATTTCGGATGGCTGGAAATGAAAGAATTAACCTATTATCGCAATAAATAGGTGACTTCCATCCAGAAGCCCATGTAAAAGGATTTTCTGGATTCAATTTAATTGCATTTATTTGCAAAAGCAATTCGGCTGTTTTTTCGGCTGTATCTTTATTAAAAATCATAGTACAAATGTATAAAGTTTTTGTTAACGACAAACCACTTTTTTTGACAAATGAAATCTCGAGAGAGACCAATTTTCAATTATTCTTGTTAGAGAGTATTGATATTGAGCAGCTTATTGTTAAAATTTTTCAAAATAAAATTCAAAAAGCGTATTTGTATCATCCTGACGAAAAGGAAATAATGAAGACACTAAAGGCCAAAATTCCCGTAAATAAAGCCGGTGGAGGATTGGTGTACAACAAAAAAGGAGAAGTTTTATTTATTTTCAGAAATGGAAAGTGGGACCTGCCAAAAGGCGGAATCGAAAAAGGAGAGGCAATCGAAGATACTGCCATGCGCGAAGTAGAAGAGGAGACCGGTGTCGGAAAATTAAGGATCACTGATAAACTTCAAAAGACCTATCACATTTTCAAACGCAACGGCAAATACAAACTCAAAATCACACATTGGTTCGAAATGCATTCTGATTTTGACGGAATACCACAAGGACAACTCGAAGAGGGCATAGAAAAAGTGGCCTGGCTTAACCAGGAGCAGATTAAAGATGCTTTGAAAAACTCTTATGAGAATATTAAGTTGTTGTTTGAGGAGGAGAAGGTTAAAAATTTATAGCAAATTTGAAATTCCAAAATTTTTGAAATTCCAAATTCCAATCATTCTGAAGTTTAAAGTTTATTTTTATTACTAAAGAATGGGATGCTGTTAAGTATTTGCATTTTCAAATGTCTGATATAGTTATCGAGTAAACTTTGAATTTGTTGTGCTGCAACGGGATTTGCGGAATGTACATTAAATTTTAAATTTCGTAAGTCAAGTTTGGATTCATAAACGAGCCATTTTGCTGCAGCATAACCATCTTTTGCAACCTGCCCATTTTCGTCTAGTCCTAGGTCGTTATCAAAACTAATTAGCTCGGGAAGTCCATTTTCGAGTATTACTTTTTTGAAGTCATTAAAATTTCTAACGATTACAAAATCAGCATCAGTGAGATTTTCGTATACCATTGGTACATCTCTAAGGTCGTCGAGGAAAAGTTTATAGGTCATTATTTATGATTATTGTTTTAGTTGGGTTGATGAAGAAAATAAGTATAGATTAGTGTTTGTCACTATTCTTTACTATTAAACTTAAATTTTGATTGTGATCATGAGGGCATTCGTGCTGGCATTATAAGATTTCTTCTTTCAGTTAGATAGACAAAGACAAAAAACGAATTAAATAGCTGTATATACTATAATATGGATTTGCAATCCGTGCCCACAAAGTAATCAAATTTATACCATAATTCCTCTCTTTGTACGCACGATTGCAAATTTTGCGCTACAGGGGTTGTTTTGGAGTTAGTTTTTTATAACATTTAAAAGTGTACTTTGAGAGTATTCTTCCACCTTGTTTTAAATTTTATTATTGATTAATAGCTTTAATGTAGTTTGATAATCTCTAAATGCTTTACCAAATTCTTCGGTAAATTCATAATTACTAAATTCATATTCTTCATTTAATCCAGTATTTGTTTTTAGTTTAATTTCGCCATAACGAACAATAGGAATCTGATAATTCCCTTTAAACCTTTTATCCGGAGTACCATTTTTATTTACTTTTAACCAAGTTTTATCAATCACTTTAGAATCAGTTGGAATCGTTCCTGTTTCTGTAAATCTTACATAATTTTGGTTTAATGTAATTTCATCAATTCCGATTATAGCGAAATTTTCATTGTTTGAATACATGACTATAAAACTTGGATAAAAATACAAGTCCGCGCCATTTGCATTATGGAAATAGAGAGCATTAAAATCTGACATAATATTCGGAATTGATTTTAGCGCAAATCTTACTTCTCTTTTTTGTACTAAAGTGCTTGCTGATGATCTTGCTATAACTCTATCTTGATGATGTGCACTGGTCACGTCCCAGATTTTTTTTGAGGTGATTAATTTTTTAAAAGCATTCAGAAGGATTTCGTATTTTTCTCTTATTTCCGATTCAAAATCAATCTCTAATTTCACGAAGCAATTTTCTATCTGTTTTTTTGCTTGTATTATCGCTTCTTTTTTAGCTTCAATATCAACTTTAATATTCTCTGGAATATCTTTTTTAATTAATCCATAAATAAAGAAGTAACTCAAACTAAGTTTTAATTTGGAAGAACTTAAACTTGTTTGTAATTTCAATAAATCATTTTTTAAATCCTTTTTTTGGTTATGAGCCAAAATAATCGCTTCTTTAATTCCTTGCATATTTTGACTCGTGATCTCATGAATATCTGCACTAAAAATATTATCCGAAAATTCTATGGTTTCATGATAATTATTAGAATTTGGATGGATATTTGAGCCAGATAGTTTCTGACGATTATTAATCCCTAACAATGGGACATTAGTGTTCAGATAACTTCCTGATTTTCCTAAGGTCATATTTATACCCTTGGTTCCTATATTGGTAGAAATACCATTTTTACTGATATTTAAATGAACACCTGGTATAATTTTAATTCGTTTGCGGTAACTCCAAGCCATAATTTTTATTTTTAAATTTTCTATTCCAAAAATAAAAATGGATGTTAAATAAATATTACGGAAAACCATAAAGCGAATTAAAATCAGAATGTTTTTCGGACAGATTTGCGAATTTTGTGTTTTTAACAAAATCAAAAATCCAAAAAACTCTTTGTTCTCTTAAGGCCAGCGTTTAACTCATGACTATCTTTTATCGCTAAACTTGAATTTAGATTGTAGTTACTTAGTTACAAGCGGGGCGCTCGCGCTAACATCAGATAAGAAAAACTTAGCAGCTGAGAACCTTAGTGACTTTGAATCTTTCCTTCAACAAAGTTTCAAGTAAACAACTTTGCGAACTTAGTGTTTTTTTAACGCATTCAAAAAAAAATCTTTGCGACCCTTGCGGTTAAACCAAATTACAACACCCTATAAACCGGATACTGCAAATGTGCCTTTTCATAATAAGCCGAATGTTTGTAAATCCATTCTAATTGGGCTTCGGGATTTTTGGAAAATGCCGGATCGCTTTGTTTTTTAGTTTCTAATTCCGCTTTTAATGCCGGATTCTCTTTCAATAATTTTGCGGCAGTATCTTCAAAAACATATTCAGAATAATGCTCTTTTTGTTGTAAAATCGCATCGAAGAAATTCCAGTTAAAAAACGAATCAACGCCCTCCGGTTCAAAAGCTTCTAATAAATATTTTACTCCTTTTTGGTTTGTTGGAACCAGATAATCACCTTTCATAAAAGCGACTTTAACCATTTTAGAGGTTATGGTAGTATTTCGATGCAGATAATGCCCTTCGTAAGCAGACGGAACAGTTTTGAAATCGGCAATTTTATAACTTTCAACCTCAACGATTGTGTCATTTTTTAGTTGAGAATAACTGATTCCGTTATTTTTCAAAAGATCGATAACGTTCCAATAGCCTCTTGGAATTATATAAGCAGTCGGAATCACCACTTCTTTAACCGATTTGAACTCTTTTATATAGGGAACGTCTTTTTTATAAGGTTTGCTACGGTCGTAATACAAACGATCTCCGGTTGTGGCTTCACTTTTTTTGTAACCGGCTTCATATCCTAAAAACGAAAAGGAAGTAGTTTTGGTACTGTCCATTTCCCACTTCAAAGTGTATGATTTTTTTGGTAAATATTGTTCTTCGTTTTTTATTCTTTGCTGTTTGATTTTTAGATAATTGGCTTCCATAAAATCAATGGTCGATTTCATGTATTCGTATGTAACTTTTACGCGATCAGCATATTTTTTCAGCATATGTGTTTCAACTACAAAACCAATTGTGTTAAATAAAGAAGTGTAACCCGTGGTGTATCTTGGACTATCAGTAAACTGCCCAAATCCCTTGTCCGGTGTGTCTTTGAAAGAATCCACATAAGGAGTAGTTTCAATCTTTTTATTTTGTAAATCTTTCACTAAAGCGGGCATCATTTCGGTATTCATATAACCACCCAAAACGGTTCCCAGTTTGTTGTGTTGTGTCATGATGTACGTTAGTTTGTATTGATAATCAGAGCCATTGCTTACGTGATTGTCAATAAAAACATCAGGATTTGTTTTTTGGAAAATTTCTACAAAGCTCTTGGTATTTCGGGTGTCAGATTTGATTAAATCCCTATTTAAATCATAGTTTTGGGCATTTCCGCGAAAACCATAAATTTCGGGACCGTCCTGATTGGCTCTGGTGGTTGAATTTCTGTTTAAAGCCCCTCCGATATTGTAAACCGGAATTGTTACGATAACCGTGTTTTTGGGAACTTTAATTTTTCCTAAAGCCAGATCTCTAAACAATTGCATCGTAGCGTCAATTCCGTCGGGTTCCCCAGCGTGGATTCCGTTGTTTACAAGAAGGACAGCTTTGTTTTTTTGAATTTTATTAAAGTCAAATTCTTTATCGGGATTAAAAGTAATCATATGCAACGGATATCCGGAGTCAGTCAGTCCCATTTCCTGCATTTGAATGGTTGGAAAATCATGAGACAAAAGACTGTAGTATTTTATAGTTTCGGGATAGTCGGCAGCTTGATTCCCGTTTCCTTTTTCGAAAAACGTATCGTATTTTTTAGTGTTCTGGGCAAAAAAAGTAAGTGTGAGAAGTAAAAAGGGGATGGTGAAAAGTTTCATGGTTTGGGTTTTTAATAGAAGTCAAATATAATTATTTGTTCTAAAAGTTTTTAAAGCATTTGCAGTTATTGGGCGTGTTTGATTGAAATTTAATTTTTATTAAACTTAAACTGGACTAGTAATTTGTTTTAAAACTGTGCCATTTTGATAGTCCAAAGTTGAAGTAGTTTTGACAACGCAATAGTGCAGAGAATAAAAAAATAAAAATTATGGAAACTAAAGAACAATTTACATCAAAAGATTTTCATCAAACTTTTGCCCGACCAACATTTGTTAAACCGGCAAAATTAATTCACAAAAATGTAGAAGATGCTGGAGTGCACAATCAATTTTCTACAGAAAGAAAACATCCTGTTTTTTTTGTTGATCTACCAAGTAAAAATGTGAGTATGACAATTGGTGGCCTCTTACCGGATCAAATGACCAACAGACACAGACATACTTATGAAACGGTGTTGTATGTAATAGAAGGCCATGGATACACAGAGGTCGAAGACGAAAGAGTGGAGTGGAAAGCCGGAGATGCAGTTTACATTCCGAGTTGGGCGTGGCACAGACATAAGAATTTAAGCAGTGAAAATTCAGCCAAATACATCGCCTGCGAAAATGCGCCACAACTTCAGAATTTGGGTGTTGCTTTACGAGAAGAAGAAGGAAGAGATCTTTAATAAACTAAAAAAGTACAAATGAAAAACAACCTATTTAAGGGCATTATTGCCTATCCGATTACGCCTTTTGATCAAAAGGAGAAAGTAGATGTCACCTTATACAAAACGTTATTAGAACGATTGATTGTTTCAGGCTCACATGGTGTTGCACCTTTGGGAAGTACCGGGGTAATGCCTTATTTATCTGATGAAGAAAAAGAAGCGATTACTGAGGCTACGATACAGCAGGTTAACGGCAGGGTTCCGGTTTTGGTTGGCGTGTCTAATTTAACGACCGAAAGAACCATTTATCATGCAAAATTTGCCGAGAAAGCAGGAGCAGATGCAGTCATGATTATTCCGATGAGTTATTGGAAACTTACCGATGATGAGATTGTAAAACATTTTGATACGGTTGCCAAGCAGCTATCGGTACCCATTATGGCGTACAATAATCCAGCAACGGGAGGAGTAGATATGTCACCGGCTTTGCTTAAAAGGATTCTTGAAATTCCGAATGTTACCATGATAAAAGAAAGCACGGGCGATGTGCAAAGAATGCATTATTTAAGAAGAGAACTGGGAGACGAGGTAGCATTTTATAACGGTTCAAATCCGCTGGCGCTGGCTGCATTTTCTGCAGGGGCTACGGGATGGTGTACTGCTGCGCCTAACCTAATTCCGAATTTGAATATTGATTTGTATGCTGCTATTCAGAATAATGATTTGAAAGAAGCGCAAAAAATATTTTACAAACAATTAAATCTTCTGAAATTTATTGTAATCAAGGGCTTGCCAAGAACGATAAAAGCTGGCCTGGAAATTCAGGGAATTGACGCCGGTTTCTTGAGAAGTCCTTTAAAACCATTAAACGAAAGTGAAATAACTGAATTGGAAGGGATTCTTAGAGAAGTGCAGGAGACGGTGGTTTTTTAAAGTTTCAAGTTTCAGGTTTCAAGTTTCAAGTTTGAAATGAGGTTAGATTTGGTTTTGCGTGGGGTTTTAACGCAAGGCTCGCTAAGGTTTTACGCAAAGTTTTTCACGCAGATTTAGCAGATTATGCTGATATTTTTATTCTGCAAATCCAATAAAAACAATCCTGCTAAATCTGCTAAATCTGCGTGAAAAAATACTCAGCAACCATAGTAGTTCGCAATGTTGTGCTTCGACTTCGCTCAGGATGACACCTGGTTGTCAGGCTGAGCGGAGTTGAAGCCCTTATGCGCAAAAACCTGAAACCTGAAACTTGGAACTTGAAACTTGGAACTTGGAACCTGAAACTTTAAACTTAAAAGATGACTATTTTGTTTACTTTTGCAAAATGAATAAAAAACACCATTCCAATAATATACTTTCGAATTTAGGTATTGAGAGCCTGAACGAAATGCAGGAGGTTGCACAAGATGCAATTCTTAATGATAATAATGTTTTACTGCTTTCTCCAACTGGATCGGGAAAAACACTGGCTTTTTTATTGCCGGTTTTAGAATTATTGCAGCCTGAAGTGCTTTCGGTTCAATGTTTAATTTTAGTTCCTTCGCGTGAATTAGGATTACAGATCGAACAGGTTTGGAAAAAAATGGGCACTGATTATAAAGTAAATATTTGTTACGGAGGTCATTCTATCGATACTGAAATTAAGAATCTAAGTAACCCGCCAGCTGTTTTAATTGGAACTCCGGGGAGAATTGCGGATCATATCGAAAGAGGTACTTTCCGATTGGATAAAGTGCAGACTTTAATTTTGGATGAATTTGACAAGTCATTGCAATTAGGGTTTCATGAGCAAATGTCTTTTATTATTGGTAAGTTAACGAAAATAAATAAACGTGTTTTGGTATCGGCTACTTCAGATATCGAAATTCCGAGATATACCCGAGTGGTAAATCCGACTGTTTTAGATTTTATTCCGGAAGAAGAGGAAAAAGCGAATCTGTCTATGAAAATGGTCGTTTCTCCTGCAAAAGATAAGTTAGACAGTTTGTTTCAACTAATTTGTTCTCTAAAATCGCAATCGGCTATTGTTTTTTGTAACCATCGTGATGCAGCAGAGCGTATTAGTGATACCTTAAATGAAAGAGGAATTTACTCCGTATATTATCACGGTGGGATGGATCAGGACGAACGGGAACGTGCTTTGATTCAGTTCAGAAACGGAAGTGTGAGTTATCTGATCACAACTGATCTGGCTGCCCGTGGTTTGGACATTCCGGAAATGAAACACGTTATACATTATCATTTACCTTTAAAAGAAGATGAGTTTACGCATAGAAATGGACGTACGGCTCGTATGCAGGCATCCGGAACAGCATATCTGCTCATTCACGAAAGTGAAAAAAAACTGGATTACATTGATTATGGAATGGACGTTTTGAATGTTGAAAATGCAACAACGATTCCAAAACCACCCGAATTTCAAACCATCTATATTAGTGGTGGAAAGAAAACAAAACTGAATAAAATTGATATTGTTGGTTTCTTTTCTCAAAAAGGAAAACTCGAAAAAGGGGATCTGGGATTGATTGAAGTAAAAGATTTTATTTCGTTTGCTGCAGTAAAATACAACAAAGTAAAAGACTTGCTTAAGAACATCAAGGACGAGAAAATGAAAGGCAGGAAATTTAAAATTGAAGTGGCCAGAAAAGTGGTTAAAAAAGAGGAAGAGAGATAGTTTTTTTAAAATTTGCAGAGTTTTTTGTGAAGTTTTTTAGTTTTGCGACTATGCTTGGTTTTATTTAATGTGTTGGTTTTTAATCGGTTGTGTTTTATTGGTTTGAAGTTGAAATAGGTTTGAATAAAATCAACAATTTAATGTTGGTAAAATAGCAGTTTTAGAGGCAATTTTTCATAATTTCGGCGTTTAATAATATTAAGTAAAAATTAACCCCAAATTCGTTATGAAAAACATTATTACCCTTGCTCTTGTTCTTTTTAGTTTTGCTTCGTTTGCACAAATTAAAGTCCTTGAAACTGTACCAGTTGAAAAATTGGGAAAAGTAAATAACAATTATATTCAAAAAGTTGGAGATGAATATACTGTTTATTACACAAGTATTCAAAATGAGGACGAATCACCAAGCTTAAGAAAGTTTACATTTAAAAACGTAAACAACGATTACACCAATTTGTACAATATTATTTTAAATGGTTTTGCAGCAAGCCCTTTATATGATATTAAATTAGAGTTGCCAAACAATTATATCTGGTTGCATTACACTGGAAGTGTTATTCCTGAGAAAGCTACAGTTCAGTTTATGGTTTCTACTAAAGATGCTTCTTCTGCATCAAGTAGTGTTTCTGAGCCATTCGTTAAAGAGCAGATTAATAGATTATTTCAAAAGTAATTTATAGATAATACAGTATTAAAAAGGCTATTCAGATTTTTGAATAGCCTTTTTTTGTGAAATGTAATATGTAATATGTAAGATGTAAAAAGTTTCACATTTTTTCAATGAGAAACCTTTGTCACTTTGTTTCTTTGAGCCTCAAAAAGCTATATCTTCTTAACGTACTGCGTGATAATAACAATTTGCTGTCCGTCGACTTTACCTTCTATATACTCTGCGTTTTCATGATCTAAACGAATGTTACGCACTGCCGTTCCCTGTTTGGCAACCATGCTTGATCCTTTTACTTTTAGATCTTTGATTAAAACTACAGAATCTCCGTGCTCAAGAATTACTCCGTTGCTGTCGCGGTGAATCAATTTGTTTTCGTCATCTTCACCTTCTCCGGTTGCTTGTGCCCAGACCAAAGTATCTTCGTCTAAGTACATCATATCAAGCAATTCCTGTGGCCATCCGGCTGCACGCATGCGGCTTAGCATTCTCCAGGCTACAACTTGTACGGCAACATTTTCGTTCCACATACTGTCGTTAAGACATCTCCAGTGATTTAAATCGACATTATCGGGATTTTCAATTTGATCAATACAAGTGGTGCAGGCCAATATACTTTCGTCGATTCCGCCTTTTTGAGTTGGTAAAACGGTATATACTTTTAGATTTTCCGTTGTGCCACAAAGTTCACATTTCGATCCGCTACGCTTGTTTAATTCTCTTTCTATGCTCATTATTTGTATTTTAGTGTAAAATGCGAAATTACTTATAACTGATTTCAGTTACAAGTTAATCGTTCTTTGATTTTATTTTTGTAGTTCTTGTAAAAGGGAGTAATGTGCCGTTTTTAAAGTCTTAATTAAGTTTCTTTTTTCAAATCCGCCAGACATATTTTTGAAAAGCCCTACCTTTTTATAAATTTTATCTCCAATTTTATAATGAATTGTAGCGACCATTGTTGCAGATGACAATTCAAACATCCATGAAATGTCAGTTATTTCGGCATCAATATTAATATCCGAATTATTGATTTCTTGATTTTTAAAATATTTTATTTTTAAATTGATTTTAGTCTCCTTTGCCAGTTTTAGCACCGATTCATTGAAAGTCTCATTAATATTAGGTGGTCTTTCTATTCCAACCCAGGGACCTGATTTTTTAATGTTCTGAACACTATTTTCATTAAATGAAAATACAATTGTTTTGTCTTTAAAATAATCCTTTTTAAGGTTGTTTTTTGAAAAATTACTTTTAGTTGCACAGCTGGATAAACTGAGTATCAATAAACAGATTATTATTTTTTCGAATCTCATAGATATTGTAATTTATTTCTGAATCCTTACCGCATCCGGCACCAGCATTTCATATTCACCACCATGACGTAACACATCACGTACGATGCTTGAACTGATAAATGAAGTACTTGCCGCTGTTAACAGAAATACGGTTTCGATTTTAGAAAGTTTTCTGTTGGTGTGGGCAATGGCTTTTTCGAATTCAAAATCAGCAGGATTACGGAGGCCTCTAAGGATAAAATTGGCCTTTTGTTTTTTTGCCAAATCGATGGTTAGTCCTTCATATGTAACAACCGAAATTTTAGGCTCGTCTTTAAAAGTTTCTTCGATGAAACGTTTTCTTTCTTCGAGTGAAAACATATACTTTTTTTCGGCATTAACACCGATGGCAATTACAATTTCATCAAATAAAGGAATTCCTCTTTTGATAATGTCTTCGTGTCCTAAAGTAATGGGGTCAAATGATCCCGGGAATATAGCTTTTCTCATTTTTTTTGAGGTTCTGAGGTTCAGAGTTGCAAAGGCTCTGAGATTTTATTTTGATGGTGAAGGTCAATAGCGATGAAAAAAAGGTTCTAAGATCTCAGTAACTCAGAATCTCAGAACCTTAGTATCTTATGTTAAGCTAACGCCAGCTCAATTGCATTTGTGAATAAATCTTCCAGAGAAATTCCCGCTGCTTTGGCTTGTTGTGGAATCAGACTTTCTGTAGTTAATCCCGGAATGGTATTCATTTCGAGCATATACGGCTCGTTGTTTACAATAATGAATTCGCTTCGTGAGAAACCTTTCATTTTTAAAACTTCGTAAGCACGTTTGGCAGTTTCTCCAACTTTTTGAGTTAATTCATCTGAGATTCTTGCGGGTGTTATTTCTTGCGATTTCCCTTCGTATTTGGCTTCATAATCAAAGAAGTCATTGTCTGAAACAATTTCTGTTATTGGTAGAACAATGGTTTTTCCCTGGTAATTAATTACTCCAACAGAAACTTCGGTTCCGTCAAGGAAACTTTCAATGATGATTTCGTTGTCTTCTTTGTAAGCAACTTCAATGGCAATTGGCAATTCGGCTTCGGTTTTTACTTTTGAGATTCCGAAGCTTGAACCGGCTTTGTTTGGTTTTACGAAACAAGGTAAACCTACTTTTTTTACAATTTCTTCTGTATTGATTACATCTCCTTTGTTTAAGTAATACGAAATCGCCGTTTTGATTCCGTATGGTTTTAAAACAGATAATAGATCACGTTTATTAAAAGTAAGTGCCGATTGATAATAATCACAAGACGATTGCGGAATATTTAGTAACTCAAAATAAGCCTGCATTAGTCCATCTTCACCCGGAGTACCGTGAATGGCATTGAAAACACAGTCAAAAGTGATTTTTTGCCCGTTTACCGTTACGGAGAAATCGTTTTTATCGATTGGAAATTCAGCATCGTTTTCGTCTACATAGACCCATTTTTCTTTGAAAATATGAATGCGAAAACCAACGTATTTTGTTTTGTCAAGATATTGGTGCACGACGTTTCCGCTGATCAGTGAAATTTTATATTCACTTGAATATCCGCCCATGATGATGGCTATGTTTTTCATTTTTTGATGTTTAGTATGTTTTTGTTTGTTTCTTTTGTTTGTTTCAAGTTTCAAGTTTCAAGTTTCAGGTTTCAGGTTTTCAGAATCTTGCGAACTTTGCGTAAAATCTTTGCGCCTTTGCGGTTAAATTTTGAGTTTCATTTTTTTACCACAAAGACAAATAATTACTAATTAAATATTGAAAGCCTCTTTTTTACGTTATTAAAATAAAATCTTGCTTTTAACATCGAAAGTCCCATAAGGGAACAGCTCCTTCTAATAATGTGTATGGAGCGCTTTCTTGTTTTAAACAAAATTATCATTTTTTTTGAAACGAAATAGGTTTATCTTTGCCACAACTAAAAATAATTTTATGAGTTTACGTAAGTATTTAACAAGCCGTGTGTTCTTTTTACAAGTTTTAGGTGCGGCTGCTATTATTGCAGTTTTAGGTTATTTGTTTATGCATTGGTTGACTTTTACAACTGATCATGGACATGAAATTGCTGTTCCGGATTTATCTAAATTAACAGAAGAGCAAGTTGAAGCAAAATTAGACGATCTGGACTTAGATTACGTGCTTTTGGATAGCGTTGATTACAGAAGTGAATTTCCGAAATACAGTGTAGTAGAGCAGGATCCATTACCTGGAACAAAGGTAAAAGTTGGTAGAAAAATATATATAAAAATTAATGCATCCGGGTTTTCGTCTGTTCGAATTCCGGATTTAATAGAAAAAACGTATCGTGAAGCAGTTCCTACTCTAAAAGCTTTAGGACTTGAAGCAGGAACAATTACTTATATTCCAAACCTTGGAAAAGATATGGTTTTGGAGATGCGTTACAAAGGAAGAAATTTAAAAGTAGGTGATCGTGTATTGAAGGCTTCTAAGATTGATTTGGTTTTAGGAGACGGAAAAGCAACGTATGCAGATGACAGTCAGGCGACAGATAGTTTAGCTGTGCCACCAACTGAAACCCCAAAAGATGAACAATAATATTGAAAATTTAGATCTGGAAGACGAGTTATTCGAGCATTTCAGATTTGAAGTCCCTAAAGGTCAGGCGCTATTGCGTATTGATAAATATTTAATGAATTTGATTCAGAATGCGACCCGAAATAAGATTCAGAACGCAGCTACTGATGGAAACATTTTTGTAAATGATATTCCGGTAAAATCAAATTATAAAGTAAAACCATTTGATGTGGTGACGGTAATGTTATCGCACCCGCCGTTTGAAAATCATATTCTTCCGGAAGATATTCCGTTGAATATTGTTTATGAAGATGATGCTTTGTTACTAATCAACAAAGAGCCGGGGATGGTAGTGCATCCGGGTCACGGAAATTATACCGGAACATTGGTAAATGCTTTGGCACATCATTTTGATAATCTGCCAATGAACAGTAGTGAGCGTCCGGGATTGGTACATCGTATTGACAAGGATACTTCGGGGCTTTTGGTTGTGGCTAAAACAGAAGCTGCCATGACACATTTAGCCAAACAATTTGAGGCAAAAACTTCTGAACGGGAGTACATCGCTCTTGTTTGGGGAAATGTAGCGGAAGAAACCGGAACTATCGAAGGAAATCTGGCCAGACACTTAAAAGACCGTATGCAAATGGCCGTTTTTACTGATCCTGAAATAGGGAAACCTGCGATTACACATTATAAAGTTCTGGAACGTTTTGGTTATGTTACGCTTATTTCCTGCAAATTAGAAACAGGCAGAACACACCAAATACGTGCCCACATGAAACATATCGGACATCCGTTGTTTAATGACGAACGTTACGGGGGACATTTGATTTTGAAAGGAACCACCTTTACGAAGTACAAACAATTTATCGATAACTGTTTTAAAGCATTACCTCGTCAGGCGTTGCATGCCAAAACACTTGGTTTTGTACACCCAAATACTGGAGAAATGATGCGTTTTGATACCGAACTTCCTGATGATTTTAAAGATTGCATCGAAAAATGGAGAAATTATTCGAAATCGCATAACACAGAAGACGAAGAGAATTAAAAAATAGAAAGCCCGCAAGGTAGTTAAGGTCGGAAGATTTATCTTCCGACTTTTTTTGTTTATGTAGAATAAAAAAGCCCCGGAGGGGCGATATATTTATAGATAGAATTTGATAATAATGATATTAAGTTCCGGAGGAGCGGCATAGCAAATTTAGATGTCGCACCTACGGAGCTCTCTTTACGTTGAAAATATTTGCTATAAACATGTCGCTTCTCTGAAGCTCTCTTTGCGTTGGAAATATTTTGCTATAAATATGTCGCTTCTCTGAAGCTCATTTTGCTTTGGAAATATTTGTTATAAACATGTCGTTTCTCCGAAGTTCATTTTGTGTTAGAAATATTTAAAGAAATACATTTCTATCAAATAGTCCAACTATGCGGATTTAAATTAGTGAAACGCCTTTTACACATTGCTAAAAACTATGTCTCTATGTGTTAAAAAAAAAATACCCATATGGGTGGCTTATATACTTTTCACAACCAAGTCGGTTATCTTAACTCCCCCATTGGTTATGAAACCTAATTTTCCATGTTGACTTAGATTGTTTTTCTCTATGGAACATTCCAATTGAGTATCATTATCTACAGAAAAAAACAATTGATTGTTTAAAACCCGAATTTTGACTGCATACCAATGGTCGTTTTGCAAATTTATTGGCTTTTTAAATAAACTTGGACCACCATGTTTGTTGTATTCATTACTTCCTTTGATGTATTTGCCTCTGCCAATAATAATTTTTTGCTCGATTCGGTACAGATAAGTTCTGATGTATTTTTCCTTATCGATATGCAACATGATTTCAAATAAAGATTCTTTTGTCATATTGACTTTCAGATCGATTTCGTAATTTTTGGGAAGCTGTTTTTTAGATTCCATAACACTCCAGGCCATAGGACCTCCACGGCCAATTAAAGTGTCTTTTTGTACGATCCAACTTTTTGGATCTTGTTGCCAACCGGATTTGAGTTGGGATGCCTTAGTCAAATGGTATTCTTTTTTTGGCGTTGAAATTGTACTGGAGCAAGAAAGCAGCCATAATGGCGACAGGAAGAGTAAAAGATATTTAAATTTCATAAATAGAGATTTCAGTTTGGCTCGGAATGGTATTTTATTTTACCTATTGATCCTGTTGCTGTTGGTACTAATTCAAAAACAGAAGTAGGAGCGAGACCGGGTTCGATACGATGCGAAACATATACAATCGCTACACTGGTTTCCTGTTTTATAGTATTGATAAGCTGAATCACCAAATCTACATTTTCGTCGTCCAAACCTTCAACAGGTTCGTCTAAAATTAATAAAGGCGGGTGTTTTATAACAGCGCGAACAATCAGTGCAACTCTTTGCTGGCCGATAGAGAGTTCGGTAAAACGTTTGTTTTTTAAGTGACTCATTTCGATAACCTCAAGCCACTGTGCCACATTTTGTTTCTGTAGTGTTGTGGGTTCGGTATACAATCCGATAGAATCGAAAAAGCCGGATAGGATCATTTGTTCTAACGTATGGCCTTTTTGAAATAAATCGGTCATAGAAGTCGCGAAGATTCCGATTTGTTTTTTAATGTCCCAAACGCTTTCTCCTGTTCCTTTTTTTCTTCCAAATAAGAATAATTCCTGACCAAATCCTTTCGGATTGTCTCCTGTAATTAAAGATAAAATAGTACTTTTTCCGGAGCCATTAGGTCCGATAAGTTGCCAGAACTCACCTGGTTTTATAACCCAAGAGATCTGATCTACAATTTTTCTTTCTTCATAACTAACAGAAACATTGTCCAGTTTTATCAAGACGCTTTCCTGAAACGAATGTGGTTCTATGGCTTTTGGAATTGAAGTGGTTTGTAATGTCTTGAAATGGCTTTCGACTTTTAAAAGCGGATGCAAAACAAACGTATTGTCTTTAATCTGGGCTTTATTCGGAACAAAATCAAGCACATCAACAAAGCGATTGAGCAGTTGGATAATGGCGATGGTATCAGTCATTTTCTTTAAGGATTCTGCTAGAATAACTCGGGAGGCCTGATCTAAATGATCAAAAGGATTATCAAAGATGATAAAATCAGGTTTTTGATTGATGCAGTATCTAAGAAATTCTTTTTTGCGTTCACCCGAAGAAAAGGTTCGCAACTGGCGGTGTGAATCCGGCGAGGCTTCTACAATGTCATATTGGTATTCTTTCTCGATAAATTTCTCAATCGCCATATCGGAAAAAAGAATGCCTTTCTGATGGTTAAAAACAGCCAGTTCTCCTTCGATAGTGCCTGAAAGTAAAGTATCTATAAAAGCTTTTTTGTTTACTTTATTTGATAAAAGGATATCCCAATGTTGCATTTTTATTTTTTTAATAGATTAATTGGTGCCTATTGTGGGCGATTATTTTTTAACACATAGAGACATAGTTTTTAGCAATGTGTAAAAGGCGTTTCACTTGTTTAAAATTTCAATTGTCAGTCTGAGCGAAGTCGAAGACCTCATAGTCTGGCTATGTGATAGAAATTGTATTTCTCATTTAAATACTTTTTTCGCGAAGATTTATTCAAATCGTTTTTATCAAAATAACAAAGCAAGAATATCACTTTAATCTGCTAAATCTGCGTGCAAAAAACTTTTCGCCTATGTGTTAAATATAATTTTAATGTGATTGGAGCCAACGAGTTACTTGTTTTCCTTGGTTGCCATTGGATGATCGTTACGGGACCATTCGCTCCAGGATCCAACATAAAGTTGTGGAATTGGAATTCCGGCGTAATCCATGGCTAATAAAGTATGACAGGCTGTAACACCTGAGCCGCAATGTACAATTGTATTTTCCGGTTTTATAGGGCCTAAGATGGCACTGTATTTTTTAGCTAAGGTTTCAGCAGGGTGATAAAAGCCATTTTCGTCTAAGTTTTCACTAAAAGGAACATTGATGGCTCCGGGAATATGTCCTGCGATTAAATCCAAAGGTTCTGTGAGGCCATCAAAACGATTTTTATCCCTAACATCAATTACTATGAATTCGTCGTTATTTCGGGCTATTTCTATTTTATTTATGTCGGCTAAACCCAATTGCCATTCTGTAATCGGATAATTTTCTACTGTATCAAAGTGTTCCGTTTCTGAACTTATTGGGAAACCAATTTTTTTAGCCTCCTGCAAACCACCATTTAAAACCTGTACCTTTTCGTGTCCAACAGACCTCAGCATCCACCAAAATCGTGCGGCAGCATTGGATCCGTTTTTATCGTCATAAATTATAATGTGGCTTGATGGCAAAATACCAAGTTTTGCAAGTACCTCTGAAAGTTTAGAGAAAGACGGCAGCGGGTGCCTTCCACCATCTGCGGGGTCTGTTTTAACTGTGGCTAAATCCCGGTTTAAATCAACAAAACGAGCACTTTTAAGGTGTTCGTTGTTGTAATTTTCTTCAGCATTAATTCCTGCTCTGGCGTCTATTAAGATTATATTCTGTGAAGAATGTAATGCTACTAGTTCTTCGGGACTTATGAGGGACGAAATTTTATTTGACATCTGTGAATGGTTTTTTGCGGCAACCCGAGCGATAGCGAACAGGCGAAGCAATTGCACGAATTGATTAGGGGTGTTTTTCGGAGAACTGATTTTTAGTTTTGATCTAAAACGGCAGCTTTTAATTGATTAATTAAAATTAACCTGGAATTTTTTCGATTAGGATTTCGTTTCCTGATTGATCAAAATAAGTACAGGTCATTTCTACAATGTCAACACGCCATTTTGCGATACCACATTGTGCAGAGTGGCTGCAGAATGTCATATAATCGGTTTCGCCATGCTGATGTTGGACTAAAAACTCAATAAAAAGTTCTTTGTTAGGGGAGTTGGCCACTTTAATTTCAGGATATTTTTCATCAGCGGTGACATTGTAATTGTTTACGCCGTAATATTCGACATGACCATCGTGCACAAAAGTATCATATCCTTTAACACCCAGAATAATTAAGTCTTGTATATAGTTCGGAAAATCTGCACCGGTTTTTACTTTAGAGTGCGCTTCTTTTATTTGTTCGATTGTAAACATATTGTTGGTTTTTTAAGATTGGTACTAGGTTTCAAAAATACAATTAATGGTTCTATAAATTAGATTAAAAAAGACAATAACACTTTTGTTTTATAGCACTTGTTGAATTGATAATTAACTCAAGTTGCTAGTTGAATAATAATGTATACTGTAAAATGTATATTGTAAAATGTATATTGTAAAATGTGAAAAGTAATAAGTAATAAGTGTTGTTTAATTGATTTACTATCTCACATTGTACGAACATATAATTGTGTCAGATTACTGAAGTACAGTATTTGCCTTTTCAGACTAGCATATCACATTTTACATTTCAAATTTCACAACTAGTAACTTGAATTAGTCATAAAATTAGAAAGAACCATTTTTAAAACAAAGATTAAAATCTTAAAGTTATCTCAAAAAGTAAAATATTGGGAATCGGGATTGTTTCTTGTTTTTGTAAGTTTATTTTTAGTTTGATTTTGCTAAAATGTTGATTGTTGGGTGTTTAAAATGCTGTATTTTGACGAGAAATAATGCATTTCAAAGGTTATTTTTTAAAAATAGCAAGGTTTTTCGTAAATTTAATAGTAGAACATTGTAAGCTAAAATTGATATTATGAAAAGAACAATACTTCTACTCCTGTTGACAGCTCCCACATTTGCCCAGGAAATCAATACATTTGATTTTGCCGTTATAAACTCGACCTTAATTTCACCAAACATCGATCTTGATAAAGGGCGAAGCGTCGTTGCGGGCAATGAAAATCAATATTCAACTTACTTTCAGTACGCACTTGCGATGTGCGAAGACGATGTTATTTTAGGAGCCGGCATCGACAAATCTGAAATTGATCGAACTTATGTTGGTTATATCGGAAAGATATGTGATAAGTTCAGAGCCACTATTGCAATTGGCTATTTAGAGTCCCGTAGTGGTTATGACGGAACCTTTACGGGGTTTAGTGTGTCCTGGCATTTTAAGGAAAACACTTTTGTTGGCGGAAGTCTCGAAAATCTGCATTCGACGAGTATCAGTTATGATACCAAAGAAAGTTTCGATTATTACAAAAAGCTGGTTCCAAAAGTGTTTGCAAGTTATGAAATTGTACCACATGTAATTGCTTTTGGACAACTAAGCAGCAGAGTTAATGATATTGCTTTAAAATATCAGAACGATCGCTTTGCTGCAGGGGGATTCTATTCCGGTCATGGTGAAGAGGGGATTTTCGGAACGGTAAATATCGGTCGTTTTGCGGTTTCCTGCAGTACAACCTTTGATAAAGTAAATTTCGGGTTGAAGTTTCAGTAGATTAGAGATTGTTTGGACTTTGCTTAGATTATTATGTATTAACAAAATTCATTTCAATCGTCATTAAGCATCGTTTTAATAGTATTTTCAATCTGGGCGACTCTTTCCTGACTAACGGTGTCATTTGCAATAATGATGAATCCCAACATGCTTTTTGGGTAAAAGATGCAAAGCGTGTTGTATCCTATTTTAGTATTACCATCATGGTAAATGTATCTTTCTCCTTTATTGTCATTTGCTATCATCCAACCTAATCCCAATGCCAAACCGTTATCTTTTTTATAAGTGATTTTATGTGTAAGGTTTATAGCTTTATCTGTACGGGAGAGATTTGCATTTAAAAATGTAAGCATGTCATTTATAGTGGTGTTCATTGTTGGTCCAAAATAATATCCGGTCAGATTTAGAAAAGGTTGAGGTTTTTGATTGTTATTATATCCTTGTACTGCTCTTTTAATTTCAACATCGGTTAAGTAAGGTTTTGTATTAAACATATTTAGATGTGTCTGCAAATAGGTTGTTACAATTTCTTCATACGGTTTATGGTAAATTCTTTCAAGCAATAATTCTAAAAGTTTCATTGCACTGCTGTTGTATTGGTATTTTGTACCGGGTATCGTGTCAATGCTAACTGAATGCAAATCAGTAAGCAAATGATCAGCGCTATACAAGGCATAAAAATGTAGTTGTTGTTTGATGTCTAGTTTTTTCAGACTATCCTTAATGGCAGGTGAAAAGGTTTTAAATGTAGTTGGTAAACCGGAGGTGTGATTGGCTAGATTTACCAACCGAATGGGTTCACCCCTGTATTGAAGATTGGGATAGGAGCCGGGCAGAAATTTTCTGATATCGTCATTTAGATTGGCTTTTTTATCTATAACCGCTTGTGCAAGAATGGTGGTAACGAAAATTTTGGCAACAGAACCAATATTATAAAAGTCATTGGCAGTGGCTTGGCTTATTTTTCCATAGTTGTAGCTATGGCTTTGTTTTTTATTAATAATGCCAATTGAAACGCCATTTGTGTTACTGTCCTCTAAATAAATTCTTACGGCATAGTCCACGACTGAATCCAGCTTAGTTTTCAATGTATTGTCTGTTGAAACAGCACTATTTGTTTGAGCAAAAATTGGAGCATAACAAAAAGCGGTCGATAGAAGAGCTAAGTAGTGTGATTTTTTCATGGTTTACTTTTTTTGTTCAAACAACCATTTTGGCAGATCATCATTCAATAAAAAGGGAAAAACAATATCATTATGGCTATAATGGGTGTAGCTCGAGAATTTTAGATTTTTATTTTTGCTTAGTAGTTTGTACAAAGCAAGACTTCCTGCATAGGGATTTTCGGTGTCTTTCTCTCCGTGTATTAACCAGACGGGTTTCCTATTTAGTTGATCAACGGCAGAAAAATCGGGTACAGCAGCAATAGATAAAAGAGCTGTGAATTTTTCGGGTGCGCGGCTCATTAGATTTTGGGCGGTAGAGGCGCCCATAGAAAAGCCCGCAAGATAAATGCGGTTTCTATCAATAGCTGGATAAGTCACGCATAAGCTGTCAATTAGTTTTAGTACAGTTTGCACCTCTTCTGAAGGTTTGGCGGTTAATAAAACAGAGTCTGGATCTTCTGTGTAATTGGAAGAACGTTGTTTGAATTGCGGTGCGACAATAAAGGCGGGATATTGATTTCGAATCTCGTCACGGAGCCAAATGCGAGCCAATGGCTCCAGTTGTTTTTCATTGTCGTCCCCTATACGGAATGAATTATGAAACGTAATTACCAAAGGATATTTTTGATTAGCTTCTTGTTTTTTAGGTAACAATAAACGATAAGGCAGTTGTTGGTATGTTTTTTTTAGATAGTCATCTGCTGCTAAATTATTCAATTGATTTTTTGCAGTTGCAAGGGTTAAGCTATCCGGTGCGGGAGTATCAACTTTGATAAAGTTAGGGGCGAGTATGTTTGTTTTTTTCTCAGGAAAATAAGTAACCATATCTATGAAGTGCTTTCCTTTCTTTAATTCCCGGTCAAGTGAAATAGAAACTTTATGATTGAAATTTCTCTTGAAAAAAAGATTGATTTCTTTTTTCTTCAGATCAATCGCTATAGAATAATTGGTCACAATATTGTCTGATGGAACAGGTCTTTGAGCCGTTTTAGACAATATTGCAGTAATATCTTTTAGCTGAAATGCAGTTGTATTACTCATATACGAAGTTGCTGCCTCTCTTCTCCAGCAGGATTCGGTATGACCGTTGTTGATAGAGTAGTTAGTGAGTGCAAAGCAAGGGGCAGATTTTTGTACCACATAATTTCCATGTACTGTCGCATAATCACCTGTAGCATCTCCAATAAAGAGTTGAGCACCGGCGAGTTTTACCAGGTTGAATTGGCTGATAAATCGTAACGCTTCTTCTACCGTTTTGCAGTTTTTTAACAGATCATTTACCACTTCTTCTTCGCGATTCTTTTTTGATGGATTTAGAATAACCGGTATTTCGTTTATGGCTGTATAATCCATAAACAAACCATGTTCATTCATGCCGCCCTGAGGGTATTTATACATATCAGCTTCGTGTTGCGGATACAGTTCCGACCAGGTCATATAACCGTATGCTTGTTTTTGTTTAGGAAAGTACCAAAGACGATACTTCATTGTTGTACTTTCATCCTCATTATTTCCAATCCATACGTGTTTGCCGTCGTTGGCCATAAAAATGGTGCAGGCGGAGATAGTAGTTTTTATGCTAAGCAATGCAAATATTGTTAGCAAAAAGCGGGTTATTTTGTTCATATATTGGATAATACAATTTCTAGTCTGTCGAAATTTTCTTCATTTTTATCAACCACATAAGGTTTTAGTTTATTGCATTCTTCTATGGTATTGAAGAGCATTTTGAAAACTACTTTTGTCTGGCTTGCAGTTATAGCTTCAAAGGTCACTAAAATCTGAAAAAGGGGCTTTGAATAACGTTTCCAGGCGATAAGATTAGGTTCTTCTATTTTGATAAATTCGCATTCGTTGGCATAGTTTCCTTTGTCAGGACCGTGCATGATAAAACTCCATTTGCCTCCTTCACGAAAATCAAACTCGTTAAAAGTATTGGTGAAACCTTTTGGTCCCCACCATTTTTTCAGATGTTCCGGTTCGTTCCAGGCTTTATAAACCATTACTTTAGGAAAATTAAGTATTCTGATTGTTACAATCTCCGTTTCAGGCGTTGTAGAAATAATAGCATCACTCATTTTTTTTTGAATTTAATGATTCGTTAGGTTAACACATACAAGTATTAAGTTTCTTTTATACACGCAAATTTGCTTCGCCTGTTCACTATCGTTTGTGTTGCAGATTAAGGAGATTTTTTTTGATTCTTAATAATAGCAATCTGGATAAATCTGCTAAATCTGCGTGAAAAAAAATGGCAAGCACAGCAGAACTTATTTTTTGAAAATAAAAACAAAGCGTTTTATGTGTTTAAATTCTAATGACTTGACTATTTGCTGTAATTGTATTTTTTGTATTCTGTATATCAGTTAAATATACATTTTACAAATTTATTCAGTTTACAGTTACGGCGTATCATCGAAATTATCGTAGTACGTAAAATCTTTTGTGATTAAACCGTTTTCTATTGTGAAAATAGTACAGATTGGGAGTTCGAAATTAGAATCGTCTTCAGCAGTTCCCGAAGAAACAAATTCGACAATTACATGATTTTCTCCCGAAGGATATATCTGAATGATTTTATCGTTAAGATCCGGAAACATCTGACTAAGTTCGCTGTATTTCTTTACGATTTCAGCGTGAGTTTGCTTTACAATCCCTGTTCCAAGTGAGGGATCTTTAAAATCGGCTGTAGGGCTATACATTTCCGACATTTTTTTCCAATCATGTTTATTAAAATGATCGAAATACTGTTTGACTAGCGCTACGTTTTTTGACTCCATATTTTGTGGTTTTTGATTGTTACAAGCGATTAATATTAAAAGTGTAAAAAAACTTAAGATTACTTTTTTCATAGTTATAGTTTTAATTATGGTTTAGATATTAATTAACTGTAAGTACATAATGGAGTCAATTATTTCATAGCAAGTGATTTAAAGATTAATGAAATCTTCACTTTTTGGAAAAATACTCAAAGCCTCAACAGCAATTTTCGGAGTTGGAGAAGCCAGTTTACGCAATTTAGTATCCATCCACGCACCATCAACTGTAATAACGGCACAAAGCGTATCGTCTTCCTTTCTGAATTCGTGAATGATTGACCAGCGTGAAGCATCGGCTTTCATTTTTGAAGTTTTGGTGTGAATGAATATTTTGTCTGAAAGTTTTAATTCTTTTCTAAAAACACATTCTTCTCTAAATAAGATTGGACCAAAACCTTCTGTCTGCATTATTCTTAATGTTAAACCTAATTGCTCTAATACTTCGATACGATGTTGTGCGCCAAAATCGTAATAAGCACTATGACGAACGTGAAAATTTGGGTCAAGATCTGACCAGCGAAAAGATAATTCTTTAGTAAATGAAACCATTTGTTTGTTTTAATTTTATTGTTATTCTAAACTGTTTTTTTGAGATCGATTACTCGGAAAAACGATTATTATTAGAGATCGAAAGTACAAAGAAAAACGGGAATAGTTCTTTATAAAAACTTAAAGTATCTTGTGAAACCTAACGGGTTAATGTGTTTTTTAAATCAGTTGGGATTCTTTTATGGCCGATATTTTAATGTCATCTTCGTCTAAAGATTGTAAAAAATCGGCAGCATCATATACTTCGCCCATGGTTGTTACACCTGTTTTCTTTATTCTGCCGGACAAAATTCTATTTATTCCTTCGACTACTAAAGGAGCTGTAACGGCATAAATATCCTGTCCCTGAGCAGTAATAGTTCTTATGCTGTTGTCTTTTGTTGCTGTAACAACTACACAAAATTGTTGTGCCGATCTGTTTTTTTCGTCTATTGGTTTGGGCTCCGGAGTATCATTGTTTCTAAGGTCACTCAAAGAGTTTTGACTAAGATAGGTATTAACGCCACTCACATTTAAATGGCGGGAAATTGTAATGATTTCAGAAAGCGGTAAGGCAACAACTTCTTTAATGCCAATCGGGTTTTCGAAATCCCATTCTTGCGAAGGACTCGCTTCAAGTTCTTGTAAACGATTGTCTTTGAAGGTTAGTCTTTTATAGTGATTTCGGTCCCCGGTTAGTCTTGTTCCTTTTGTTGGGTACCACGAATCCAGTCCGATGTAGACATTTATTTCATCAATCTGACTCCAGTCGTGAGTTAGAGCAGTACTTAGTAAGTCGGCTAATCCACCGTAGAAGGCAGAGGCAGGAATTATTAGGATTTTATCGTTTTTTGCCTGTTCAGAAAACTGCTCGAATATATCTAAAACCGGTTTTTGCTCAGCCGTTAAATCAATGTAGTGACTGCCGCATCGCAAAGCAGATTTAATTATGGGTTCTGCGGTATCTAAGTAAGGGCCAGCACAGTTGATGATAATTTCTGCATCGGAAAATGCATCGTCTAAGCTTTGAGGATCGTGAATATCTGCTGCTTTACTTTCTAAATCGGGATGTTCCTGATTTAAAAGGACCAGTTTCTCCTGATCTCTCCCGGAAAGAATAAGATTTTTGTAACCTTGTCTGTAAAGTTCAGAGACAATAAATTTCCCCGTGTGTCCATAGGCACCATAAATTGCAATTTTATTTTCCATAATTGGTAGTCGGTTTGTTAGGTAGTTGTTTTAGTAGTGTATTAAAAGTAGTTATTTTAAGGATGGTTATTATTTTTTGGGGTTAACTTTTTTACAATCCACGGTAAGGTGAGACCCTGACCAATTAGTGTTAGTATTACAACGGCAACGGAAATAAAAATGATAGCATTTCTTTCTGGGAATGGCGCTCCGTCGTGGAGAAATTTTGGTAATCCGATGGCTATTGCCAACGAAACAATGCCTCTCATGCCGGACCAACTTAGGATAATGCTGTTGTTGAAGTCTAGCAGAGCATGTTCGCTTACTTTTCTTTTTCCTTTTGTATTTAGAAAGTTTTTTTGGAGGTTTATTTTTTGCAGAAAAACCCTTCCCATTCTAATTAATAGCGCTGTGATCGTAATAACTACAGCGTAACCAATGTATGGCAGAATCATAGCGTCGTCAATTTCTTTTAGGATATACCTAAAATTAAGACCAATTAAAATAAAGATTAGTCCGTTAAGTAGGAAAATAATAATATCCCAAATTGTTCTGGAGTTGTTTTTTAAGCTTTCGGGGAAAATTTTATTGCTGAATCTGGCAATTGACAATCCTAAAACTACAACAGCAATAACTCCCGATACATGCAGGTGCTCAGCAACAAGATAAGTTACAAAGGGCATTAAGAGCATGAAACTGACCGTAACGTTTACATTTTTATGTACTTTGGTCAGTATGAAAGCAAGGATTTTGGCTATTACAAAACCTACCATAAAACCACCTCCCAACAATAGTATAAATTGTAAAGTTGCTTTCCAGATTACAAATGCAGATCCCATTACGGCGGCTACGGCAAAACGATAGGCTACAAATGCGGAGGCATCATTTATGAGGCTTTCTCCCTCAAGAATAGTGATGGTTTTATGTGAAATTTTTAGTCCTTTAGTAATACTTATCGCTGCTACCGCATCAGTGGCGGAAAGAATAGCTCCAAGTACAAAAGAAAGTGGCCAGGTCATTCCGGGAATCAGGTAATGGGCAACAATGGCAATTCCTAAAGTGGTTACAAAAACCAATGTAATGGCCAGTGTTCCGATGGTATTGATATTGGCTTTAAAAACATCCGGAGTAATATTAAAAGAGGCATCATACAATAACGGAGGTAGAAAAATCAGGAAAATAATTTCCGGATTAATTTCAATTTCATTCATATTCGAAAAAAAACCAATTGCGATTCCAACAATAACAAGTAAAATAGGGTAGGGCAGTTTTATTTTATCTGCAAAAGCAGAAAGCCCAATAACGATAGCCAGAATAAAAATGATGATGCTGTAGTTTTCCATTCTGTTTTTGTTTAGAGTTATACTAAAAGTCCATTTTCTTTCAGATGTTTAAAAATGATCTTATCCACTTCTGATATGATTTCCAGATCTTTATAGTTTAGCCATCTGATTTCTTCAATTTCATTGTTTTCCTTTAGAGCTCCTAAATAATCAGCATTGTAGCAAGTCATTTTTACTACAACACCTTCGGCAGCCCCATCTGATTGTGCTTTAAAAGTTCCGACATATTTTATAGAGTCCTTTACGATTTCGACACTTAACTCTTCCTGAATTTCTCTGACCAGAGTTTCTTCGTCGGTTTCGTTATTTTCTCTTTTTCCTCCGGGAATATAGTATTTGTTTTTTCCTCTTGATTTTGTACTTAAAATTTGACCGTTTTCAATTTTAATTAAGGCAATCTTATCAATTTCAATCATTAACAATTATTTTATTTAAACTATTTGTTTAGTCTTTTTCAAATGTAAAATGTTTTCCCAACAAATATGATATTTGACGAATCATTTTTAAGTTTTTGTACTTGGATTTAATAAGATTTTCATCAAAATAGTAATGCATGACAAGAATCAGTGACTGTATCAGAAAGAATATTTTTAAAACAAAGTTGATGTTAACTTAGAAGCTTTTGGGTATAGCATTTTTTAAAGTAAGCTGCCCACACGGAATTTCTTTACCGTTTACGTTATAAAATAGATTTTGCTCTTTTAAGCGAAGTCCGGTCCGTATTGTGCCATTTACTCCAAGATTAGAGATTGCTACAACGTAAAAACTGCTTGATTCTTTTGGATTGATAGTTCTTTTTAAGGAAGATGCTTTATCAATACCATTGTCTAAAAATGATTTTACTGCAAGACCATAATCAAATAAGGGTACTTTGTCAATTGTTATGGTGTCGGAAGGAAGGCGTAATTTCATGTAATTTCCGGATGAAGCCGGAAGTTCAAAGGAATCTAGGGGAAAATCAAGTGTTAGTTCAACAGGATGAATTGTTTCATTAGTTATTCGGGTCCAGAATACAACATAGATATAGTTCTTGCCAGTAGGATCAGTGTATTTTAATCCGCCTTTCGGAAGGCTGTTCTGTATGATGAGACGCGCTCCGGTAGCATCAGTATACTCATATTTAGTGTCAATGTACTTTTCTTTAGGAGTATTTGATGTTTTTGGACTTTGGGCACTTTCCGTTAAATTTAGTGCTTTTGTATCTTCTGTTTTCGGTGTTGGATTACTTCCTTGTTTACAGGAAAAAAGTCCTGTTGTCGCCATGATCAATAGTAGTATGCTTTTTTTCATCTTTGTTTGGTTTGCTTAAAAGTTTTAGTGCTTTGCAAGGCTGAAGCTGTTGGTAGTTTTTTTTCACTTCGAAAACAGTCTTTTTATTTTTGAAAACAAATTTTTAGATTTTCTTTTCTCAAGTTTTGCTTTCCAATTCACATCAAACTTTCCATCTGAATTTTTTACATTTTGTGATGAAGTGTTTACTACAGCTTTAAATGGCCCAGTTCCTCTTTCTAAATAATAGATTTCTTCTTCTTGTTTAAATTGACGACTAAAATAAATCTTGATAACAGTTTTTTTTGAATTTGATAAATAAACATAACAATCAGCCCATTTTGGAGTTTTTCCATTTTTATAAAGTAAGTCAACTACTTTGTCAAAAGATATTTCTACATTTTGTAACTCATTCCAGGTTTTTAAATACTCATTTTCATCTTCTGTTAAATGCTTGCTAACACTTCTTTCATTTGGTTCTAAAACGAATGTGTAATTTTTAGAAATTTTATTAAAGCAAAATTGTTCCGTTAAATTATGTAGGTCTACTAATAAGAGTTTGAAATTTTCTATAAATTTTTCTTTCTTCATTTTACATAATTTATTAATTTTGTTATCAACGTTCCGCTGCTTCTCTTGGTTGTGGAATTGAAAGTATAAATACCTAATTTAGCACTTCTACAAAAAAAGGACAAACCTGTATTGACTACGAGCGATTATCTTTTTCGTGGATCAATGCCCTTATTTGCTTCTAAGAATTTATTGAACTCAATTGGATTAAATATCTTGTTGGTGCTTACAGGATTTTTGTCTAATTGTTTATGTGGTCTGGTTGGTCTTTTTTCAAAACCTCCGCCGCAGTTTGGACAAACATTTTTTAGAATATTTTCTACACATCCAGTGCAAAAGGTACATTCATAACTACAAATCATAGCTTCATTTGATTCGTTAGGCAAATGTTTGTCGCAATTTTCACAATTTTGTCTAATTTCTAACATTTAAATTTGGTTTAGTCGTTGTCCCAGGAGTAATAATTATGATCGTTGTCTAATGAAAAACCGACTTTTGGATAAAGTGCATTACCAACAACATTTGTTTTTGCAGTTTCTAATAGCAGTCCGCAAGCATTGGTTTGTTTGCATAATTCTTTTGAGATGTCGATAAGTTGTTTAGAAATTCCTTTTCCTCTGTATTCGTTAGCTACAAACAGATCATTTAACAGCCAAAGTCGTTTCATTCTTGTTGAAGAGAAAAGGGGATATAATTGTACAAAACCAACTAAGTCCTGGTTGTTTGTTTCAGCAACAAAAATTTGAGAATCGTTTAGTTGGAGTCTTTCAGAAATAAATTTTTCTGCTTTTTCTTTATCAGATTCATTTTCGTAAAATACTCTGTATTGGTCAAATAATGCTACAGCCAATTTCAAATCTTCTATGGTTGCTTTTCTAATTTTTGTCATTTTATAATTGTTTTAATTATTTATGTACTAATGTAAAGTGTTTATTCCATGTATTGAAATATATAATGAAATAAATTATCTATGCAACCAAGCGCCCTAGCCCTGATGGGAGCGGCATCCTTTTTCTTGCTTCTTTAGCAAGGAAAAGATACAGCAGACAGCAGGAATGAGCTCCTGATAATGACACGTAAAGTACTGATATGCCATAAGTGTCAGGTTGTAAAAATGTCATGTTGTCATATTTTTTTGCTGTGCCAATAGCAAACTGACAATTTACTTTGGTTTTTTATATTGGCACAAAGATTGACTTATGCCACATGAGTTTAAAAATTAGTATATCAAAAATAAATTATATAAAAAATGGGTAAAATAATCGGAATTGACTTAGGTACGACGAACTCTTGTGTTTCTGTAATGGAAGGTAACGAAGCAGTTGTTATCCCTAACGCAGAAGGAAAAAGAACTACACCATCTATCATCGCTTTTGTTGAAGGTGGAGAAATTAAAGTGGGTGATCCTGCAAAAAGACAAGCGGTAACGAATCCTACAAAAACGATTGCTTCTATCAAACGTTTTATGGGACACACTTTTGCTGAAACTACAGGTGAAGCAAAAAGAGTTTCATACAAAGTAGTAAAAGGGGACAACAATACACCACGTGTGGATATTGATGGTCGTTTGTATACTGCTCAGGAATTGTCTGCAATGACTCTTCAAAAAATGAAAAAAACTGCTGAAGACTATTTAGGTCAAACAGTAACTGAAGCGGTTATTACTGTTCCTGCTTACTTTAACGATGCACAACGTCAAGCTACTAAAGAAGCTGGAGAAATTGCTGGTCTTAAAGTTATGCGTATCATCAATGAGCCAACTGCAGCTGCACTTGCTTACGGATTAGATAAAAAAGGAACTGATCAAAAAATTGCTGTTTACGATTTAGGTGGAGGTACTTTTGATATCTCTGTTCTTGAATTAGGAGACGGTGTATTTGAAGTATTATCTACAAATGGTGATACTCACTTAGGTGGAGATGATTTTGACCACGAAATTATTGACTGGTTGGCTACTGAATTCTTAGCTGAAGAAGGTATTGATTTACGTTTAGATCCAATGTCATTGCAACGTTTGAAAGAAGCTGCAGAGAAAGCAAAAATTGAATTGTCTTCTTCTTCAGAAACTGAAATCAACTTGCCTTACGTTACAGCTACGGCTTCAGGACCTAAACACTTAGTTAAAAAATTATCAAGAGCTAAATTTGAGCAATTGACTGATTCTTTAGTAAAACGTTCTATGGAACCAGTTGCTAAAGCATTAAAAGATGCAGGTTTATCTACATCTGATATCGACGAAGTAATCCTTGTTGGAGGTTCTACTCGTATGCCAAGAATCGCTGACGAAGTAGAGAAATTCTTCGGTAAAAAAGCGTCTAAAGGAGTTAATCCTGATGAGGTTGTTGCTATTGGAGCAGCTATTCAAGGTGGAGTTTTATCTGGAGATGTAAAAGATGTATTGTTACTTGACGTTACTCCTTTATCTTTAGGTATCGAAACTATGGGTGGTGTATTGACTAAATTAATTGAGTCTAACACAACTATTCCAACTAAAAAATCACAAGTTTTCTCTACTGCTGCTGATTCTCAACCATCTGTTGAAATTCACGTATTGCAAGGTGAAAGAGCTATGGCTGCTGATAACAAAACTATCGGTCGTTTCCACTTAGATGGTATTCCACCAGCACCAAGAGGAGTTCCTCAAATCGAGGTTACTTTTGATATTGATGCTAACGGTATCATCAAAGTTTCTGCAACTGATAAAGGAACTGGAAAATCTCACGATATCCGTATCGAAGCTTCTTCTGGTTTAACAGCTGAAGAAATCGAAAAAATGAAAAAAGATGCAGAAGCTAATGCTGATGCTGACAAAATCGCTAAAGAAAGAGCTGAGAAATTAAACGAAGCTGACAGCATGATTTTCCAAACAGAAAGTCAATTGAAAGAATTAGGAAGCAAATTAGCTGACGATCACAAAGTTGCTGTAGAGTACGCTTTAACTGAATTGAGAATGGCTCACCAATCTCAAGACATTCCTGCTATTCAAACTGCTCTTGACAACATCAATGCAGCTTGGAAAACAGCTACAGAAGCTATGTACGCTCAAGGTGAACAAGGTCAACAAGCGGCTCCTCAACAAGAGCAGTCTCAAGGTGACAATGTTGAAGACGTTGAATTCGAAGAGGTAAAATAATTTACCTACGATAATAGTAGAAAACCGAGTCAGAAATGACTCGGTTTTTTTATTATTTATATTTAAACCCGACAGGTTTTTAAAACCTGTCGGGTTTGATTTTATTATTATTTAATAAAAATGTGGTTTCCCTCAATTTTGTTAAGTTTTTTAGTGTTTAATTTGCGCAAAAAATAATGTAAAATTAAATTATGAAAAAAAGATTAGGATTAGTAGTGCTGTTAGTGTCAGCTTTATTTATGGGATGTAGTAGCGATACAGATGATAAAAAAGAAGATATAGATGAGGTTGCAGCAGTTTCAGCTACTATTAATGGTAAAGAATGGAAAGCAACAAAAATTAAGAAAGTTGTTTTGGTTCAAAATATTCCGAATGTTGGAGTGCAGCTTTTAAATCTATATTTTAATGATGATTCACAAGCGCTGTCATTAATATGTGAAAGTAGCTTATCAAGTAATGATACCATGCCATTAAAGGAGTATTTTTACAATGATACTGATACTAATGCGTGGTTTTTAAATTATTACCTAATAGATGGAGTAGGTTATGTAAGACATTCTCAAAAATATGGAAAAATAACAATTACAGCTATGAATCCGGAGAAAAAAACGGTCTCTGGAACCTTTAGTTTTAGAGCTGAAAAAGAAAATGTCTACCAGACTGAAATTGTTGCTCCTGATGTTTTTGAAGTTACAAATGGAGTTTTTACTAATTTGCCTTATAGCGTTATTAAAGGTAAATAAGGATATTTTTTACTTATTTAAACCCGACAGGTTTTAAAAACCTGTCGGGTTTGTTTTTTTTATGTCTTGTCCTGAAAAAGGTTGACTACAATCCAATTAATTATGTCAACAGAAAGGAAAGTTCTAAAAAAAGTAATGC
>NZ_JAALLN010000027.1 GCF_011751075.1 Flavobacterium poyangense | reverse complement strand
TGTGAGTCGGCTGACAGATTTGAGGTAACTGCTACAGTAAATATCACCCCAGCGCCTATAGGCAATGCAACCCAAAATTTCTGTGCAGCTTCAACGGTTGGCGATCTAAGTGCCACTGGAAGTACGATCAACTGGTATTCGGCATCAAGTGGAGGAAGTCCTTTGGTTACGAGTACCCCTTTGACAGATGGAACGCATTATTTTGCTTCTCAGACGGTTTCTGGCTGTGAGTCAGCTGACAGATTTGAGGTAATCGTTATGGTAGATGCGCTTACCATTGCAGGTTCCGTAAACGGAGGAAGTACGATTTGTTTGGGAAGTCCAAGTGCAGAACTGACTTTAAGCGGACATACAGGTACCGTAGTCAAATGGCAATCTGCTGTTAATCCATTTTTAAGCTGGAGCGACATTGCTAACACAACAACTAGTTATACTTCAGGAAATTTGATTCAGACCACACAGTTTAGAGCGATAGTTAAAAACGGCAACTGTACGGAAATAAGCTCTAGTAGTACAACCGTAACGGTAGATTTAATACCAAAGCCAGTATTAAATAATTTGATTCAGCCATCTTGTTCAGATGCTAATGGTAGCTTTAATATTTCAAATTATAATGGTTTATACTCCTATGAAGTAATTCCATCAAGTGGTGTAAGTATAGTTGGAAATAAAGTGACTGCTCCTGTTGGTTTTTATACTGTAATAGCAAAATCGGGATTATGCAGTTCATTATCATCAGAAGCTATTGTGTTAAATAATTATGTATGTCCAATATTCGAAAATAGAACCATTGTAGCAAAAGGAGGAACAGTTTTCGCAAACATCACATCAAATGATATTGTAAATGGAATGCCGGCAACATTAGGAGCGACAGGAAATGCGACTGTTGCAGTATCAGGAGTATGGCCAGCAGGAATCACATTGGATCCGGCAACCGGAAAAGTAACTGTGGCCGCAGGAACAGTACCGGGTACTTACAATGTAGTTTACGAATTGTGTGATAAATTGACTCCGCAGGCTTGCGCAACAGTTTCAAATGAAATCAAAGTGCTATCAATTGTAGAGCCAATTTCTGAAAATGGGAGCATTGTAGTAAAAGGAGGAACAGTTTTCGCAAACATTACGTCGAATGATATTGTAAATGGAATGCCGGCAACATTAGGAGCGACAGGAAATGCGACTGTTGCAGTATCAGGAGTATGGCCAGCAGGAATCACATTGGATCCGGTAACCGGAAAAGTAACTGTGGCCGCAGGAATAGCACCAGGGATTTATAATGTTGTTTATGAACTGTGTGATAGATTGATTCCACAGACTTGTGCAACAGTTTCAGATGAAATTGTAGTAACGTGTAATTCAACAGTAAATATTGCAGGGATTGTTAAAAATTTAAAGACTAATACTGTATTGGCAAATGTCCCCGTGACTTTGATTCCACAAAATAAAACGACCGGCCCCATTTTATTGCAAATTACAAAAAGCGATGGATCTTATAGTTTTTCAGGAATAATTCCTGGAGATTATTTGGTACAGGTTCAGGATGCAAATATAAATACTGTATATCAATTGTATCCTGTAAACGGAAGTTTACGTTTTACAACCATACAAAATTGTGAATTCCAAAAATTTGATTTTGAATATGATCTCTCTGCATTACCTGTATTAGGGGACTATGTATGGTATGATCTGAATGGTAATGGAATTCAGGATGAATGGTATGATGCCAATAATGATGGAATTGTTACCAAAAATATTCCTGATGCAAACGGTTCTGTTGATTATAGTCAATGGGAATGGATTGATTTTAATGGAGATGGTAGTAGCAAAGGACCGCTTAATGCCGGAGAGTTAAATAGGGCAGGGTTTGGAAATTCTAAAAGTCCAAATATTTTGATAACAGGTCCAAACGGATATTCAAAAAGTACGATAATAGGAATTCAAGGATACTGGAGAGACAGACCTGGAGCTTCAAACCCATGGGGAGAGTATAGCATTAAATTGCAAATGGATTCAAATCTAGAGGCACAATCGCAGGCAATTGGCAGTACTGGCTTGGTAAAAATTATTCCGGGCAATACTCTAAAGGAAATTTCTTCTAAAACAAATAGAACCCAAAGTTTTATGGTTTGCGGTGTCACAGCCCAAAGTATCAAAACGGTTACGCTGAGTACAACGGAAAGTGTGCATTTAGATTTAGATTTTGGAATCAGTTGTACCTCTTTTGCAAATCTGGTCGCTGTCGATGATTCAGCAGATCCGGTTGATGGAATATCTGGTACAAAAGGTTTCTTAAATGTTCTTGCAAATGATACCTTCAATGGATTACCTATAGATCCGCAAGATGTTATATTAACTGTTGTGCCAAACGTCAACTTCGTATCTAATTCAAATGGAACTTTGGATATTTTACCAAACACTCCTGGGGGGACTTATACTTTAACTTATACGATTTGTGAAAAAGCAAACCCTTCCAATTGTAGCGCGGCTTCTGTAACTGTATTTGTAGCAAGGCCAAGTATTGCATTAGTGAAAACAGCTCATTTTAATGACGAAAACGGAAATGGGTATGCAGAGGCAGGAGAAACTGTTACCTATAATTTTATAGTGACTAATACTGGAAATGTAGCTTTGACAAAGGTATCTGTAAGAGATCCGCTAACAGGAATAATCATGACAGGGGGGGCAATAGATTTGGCAGTTGGTCAAGTAGATTCAGCTTCATTTACAGGTGTTTATTCTATTATGCAATCGGATATTAATCTGGGAAGTATATCAAATCAGGCTGAAGTATCAGGAATAAGTACAAACGGAGTTTTAGTGAAAGACAAATCAGATTATGGAAGTGTGGTTGATGATAAACCTACAGTATTGCCAATTTCGGGTTGTGTTATAAAAGTATTCAATGCTATTTCCATGAACTCGGATAAAATGAATGAGCTATTTTATATCCAAGGAATAGAATGTTATCCTGATAATGTTGTTGAAATTTATAATCGTTGGGGAGTTTTGGTCTACCAGGGAAATCATTATGATAATCTTAATGTCGTATTTAGAGGATTTTCAGATGGTCGCGCAACTGTTAAAGATACTGACGGACTACCAGAGGGCACCTACTATTATATTTTAAAATACAAAAATAGTGAGTCAAAGACGCATCAATTGGCAGGATATTTATTTCTTACTAAGTAATTGGAAAAGGGAATAATAGTTTTTTATTAAACCACTCTTAAAAGTAAAATAAATGAGAAAATTAGTTTTAGTTTTAATGTTTTTTTCTGTCATGGGGTTTGCGCAACAAGATGCTCAATTTACACAATACATGTACAATACTATAACGATCAATCCCGCGTATGCAGGATCCCGGGGAGTTTTGAGCATTTTTGGATTATATCGTACGCAGTGGATTGGACTTGACGGAGCTCCTAAAACAAGTAGTTTCTCTGTAAATTCGCCCATAAATAATAGTAATTTAGGGGTAGGTTTTTCTTTTGTTAATGATAAAATTGGACCCACCAACGAAAGTACTTTTTCTGCTGATCTTTCTTATTCCGTACAAACTTCTTCAGATTTCAAACTTTCATTTGGTCTCAAAGCAACTGGAAGTCTATTCAGTTTGGACGTTAATAAACTCAATACTCTCCATCAGGGAGATCCACAATTCCAGAATTTAGACAATATTTTTAAACCCAATATCGGAGCCGGAATCTATTGGCATTCCAGTAAAGCCTATTTAGGTTTATCGGTTCCGAATTTTATTGAAACCAACCGTTACAATGATAATGATATTGCCATATACAAGAGTAGAATTAATTATTATTTTATGGCGGGCTATGTATTCGATTTCGGCTCGGATGTAAAATTCAAACCAGCTGCATTTTTAAAAATGGTCGATGGAGCTCCATTACAGGCAGATGTTTCGGCAAACTTTATGTTTATCGATAAACTCGTCGTTGGCGCAGCCTACAGATGGAGCGCTGCAATAAGCGCTATGGCAGGATTTCAGGTTAGTGACTCACTGTATATTGGCTATGGTTATGATTGGGAAACGACCAATTTGAACAAGTATAACTCTGGCTCGCATGAAATATTTTTACGTTATGAATTATTTAAATATAAGGGTAAAGCGACAACTCCTTAATTTTTCTAGTGTATTAGTTGGAGAATGTTAAAGTAGTAGAGTTGTTTTTAGGTAGATACAGTACATGGATGTGCTAGTTTAAAATGGAGTAAAACTTAAGGTAGATCTTTCATTCAATTATGTTTTTAAGAATTTGGTTTTGAAATTTTCAAAGTTCTAAATAGATCAAAAATGGTTAATTTATATATAATTATTTAAGTGAAGATTATATTGATACTTAATATATCCGAATCTAAAACTTTTAGAATTTAGTTTTACCGAATTCCTTGTTTAAAAAACGTATATACCGTGCTACGATTTTGCAATGATCGGATGTTACAAAGTAAAGCAGGATTATAAATGAATTTGCTGCCTTAATTTATTGTGGCACAATAGAAGATAACTCGAGTTTACTTTTCAGTATGTTAAATGGGAATACTTTTTTATATAAAATGGCGATGGGATATTACTTTGTGACCTTTTGAAGATAATGTTTTCAACAGTAATTCTATAATGTAAATAATTTTACGCAAAATTATTTTTTTAATTTTTATTTTGTAAGATTTTTTATATCTTCACATAAGCAAATTACCTAATTTATTGTTGTTATACCAAAAATAGAATAATAAAAAAATTACAATTTAATCAATTTCGCAACTCTTAATCCTAAGTAATATGAAAGTTAAATCGTTAAAATTGGTAGTAATTCTTCTTTTTATTTCGCATAATAACATAGCTGCGCCATCGCCCCCAGTACCACAACCGCAATCCATACCTCCACCAGTTGGAGATCCTGTACCAATAGACAATGAAATTTCGATATTATTTCTAAGCGGAATAATACTTGGAGCTTTTTTTTTAATTAAAAAAAGAAAAACATCCAATATACAGTTTTAGTAAATAAACGCTATTAATCTTAAAGTTAAAGTAATGAAGATCATAATTCTATTTATTTTCCTGTTGATTAATTCAAAATGTATCTCACAAATTTATTTCAGTCCAAATACGAACATGTATGTAAAGAATGAAGTGTTATATGTTCAACAGAGTATCAACTTAGCTTTGAATTCTAATCTCTACCTACGTAATAATTCACAATTGTTGCAGGGAACAACAGGCAATTCAACTAATTCGGGATTGGGTACATTGTCAGTTTATCAAAGGGGAACTTCAGATAATTTCGATTATAATTATTGGTGTTCTCCTGTTGGAAACGCCACGAATTCATCCGGAAATGAAAACTTTGGTATTACATTGCTGAGCAGACCTACCACGGAAATTGCTTCAGTAGCATCAACAATTTTACCCGTAAGTAATTCCGATGGAACTTCCAATCCTCTGGCAATAGCATCAAAATGGGTTTATAAACTCATAAATGCCAATAATTATTCGCAATGGATTTTTGTTGGGGGATCTACTATTTTAGCACCTGGTGAAGGTTTTTCAATGAAAGGAACAAGTGGAACTGATTCAACCGATCCTGAGGGAATCGGTGTTACAAATAATTCCGGCGGGTCACAAAGATATGATTTTAGAGGAAAACCAAATGATGGCAATATTACTATTTCCTTAGGGGCTAATAATGCCACTTTAACCGGAAATCCATATCCATCAGCTTTACATTTAAATGCTTTTCTTTTAGATCCTTCTAATGCAAATACAGGTGGTATTGCTTACTTCTGGGAACAAGATAAGACAGTAAACACACACACCTTAGTAAATTACAAAGGGGGCTATGGTGCATATTCTCCAATCAGTTTAGGTTCCAATGGTATATATGTACCGGCCACTTTCAATACTTATAATCCGGATGGCTCAGTAAACAACACGGGACTGTCTTCCGGACTTGTAATACAAAGAAAATATTCTCCAATTGGCCAGGGGTTTGTAATTAATGCGACCGCTAGCGGGACTGCGACGTTTAAAAATGCCCATAGGGCATTTTACAAACAAGGAAGTGGTTTGTCACAGTTTGAAAAACATATTCCTAAAGAAAAGAGCGTCAAAGGAATTGAAGCCACTGAGGGGATTTCATACCTTAAATTAAATGTTATAATCAATAATGAGTTTACCAGACAATTAGCTCTTGTATTTGTCTCTCGCGCAACAGATGGAGTTGATATTGGTATTGATGCGCTAGGTATGGATGAACTTCCTAATGATGTGAACTTTTTAATAGAAAATAATAATTATATCATTCAGGGTTTAAATTTTGATGCTGAAAAAAAAATCCCCATAATCGTAAAAGCAACTACCAATACTACCTTTAAATTCAAGATTCCCGAGGTAATAAATTGGGAAGCTTCGCAAATGATTTACCTCTATGATGCACTGAATAATTCTTTTCATGACATAAAAAATGGAATGTATGAGGTAAATCTTGAAAAGGGCGTTTATACAGATCGTTTTAAAATTACATTCAAAGACGATAAAACACTTAATACCAGTGAAAAAAACTATAATCCGTTTTTCATTAATCAGGATAATATCAATAATAGTTTAAAAGTATCTAATCCCAAAAATCTTTCTTTAAGAACGTTTAAGCTTTATGAAATAACCGGGAAAGTTATTCTGCATAAAGAAAATCTGGGAACAGAACAAAATTATATTTTTTCAACCAATGGATTAAGCAATGGAGTTTATATTGCCCAATTTTTAACTCTGAATAATGAAAGATTCACGGAGAAAATAATCATTTTAAACTCTAAAAATTAAGAGTAATTACTCAAAATAGACAACAGAAAAAAATAACTAATACCAAAAAATTATGATCAACAAACCTGCTCTTAGAAATCATAAAATGTTCTTAGTGTTTCTCTTTCTTCTTTTTGGATTTATAGCTAATGCGCAAGTCGGAATTGGGACAATAACGCCAAATTCCAGTTCAATACTAGATCTTACCTCTACTACACAAGGATTACTTACACCCAGAATGACAACTGCTCAAAGAACTGCGATCACAACTCCGGCTGATGGTCTTATAGTCTATGATACGGATTTAAAAGTTTTTTACTATTATTCAGCAGACAGCACTTCATGGATGCCGTTAAGTAGCGGAGTACAGGGAAGGATCAATTTTAAACGTATAAAATCTACGGATAATTTAGCCACTATTTTAGCTGATGAACTTGCCGCCGGAGGAGGTTCTAAGTATCTTTTGAATTCCAGTACATTATATGAAATTAACGGTAATGTTACTTTTAATTTTCCTATTGACCTAAATAATGCTTATTTACAGGGAGTGGATTCCAATCAAGATGTTATTATCAGATCATCAGGAAATATTTTTGAAGGTGCCAACGGAGGAACTATAAAAGGTCTAACTCTTCTTGCTCCAACTGGAAATGTGTTTAACCTTAATGGAGCGGCAACTCAAAACTTAATATTTCGAGATTGCATAGTGGCTAATTCCAATTCTGTAGGAAGCATATCTGGCTTTGGATTGGTTTTTTTAAGTATTATACAATTCTCAGGAAATACAAATGGAATAACATACAATAATATCACACAATTATTACTTAGTAATTTAGGATGGTTCAGTAATAATTCAGGCACTTATGAAAAACTAACCGGAACCTTTACTCTTGTGGAAAAGCAAGGAGGCTTCAGTCAGGTCAATGGTACTGCTATTGGATTTGATGTATCTTCAAATCCAACAATATTAGGAGATGGTGTCTTAGAATCGGTTGTTTTTACCGGCACCAACACAAGTGGATATGTAAAATCCTATACTGCCGGTACTTATACCGGATATAACTTTACCAATAGCTGGAGCGTACGGTCGGCCGGAATTCCTACCGAAACGGATGCCAGTGCTGTAGCCGATTTCACTATGGATTATCCTGTTGGCTCCGGTGCTTCTACAAGCTTTAATACATCGAATCCAAGTAATATTGTTAAAGTTAATGGGAATTCAACATCCTATAATTTATTTAGATTTTCCTTAGATGCACCAACAAATAATAATAACAGATTGAGATATATGGGAAAAAAGAAACGAATTTTTCAGGTTACAGGCTCTATTTCCTTTCAAGTATCCGCAGTAGGTACCTATATAATCTATATTGCAAAGAATGGAACAGCTTTAACACAGAATAAAATTTATGGAAGAGGAGTAGCAATAAATGACATTATAGTCCTTCCTTTAAATGCTTCGGTTGAATTATTAACAAATGATTATCTTGAAGTTTATGCTCAACGATTCACAGGAGGAATAACTGACGCTATAATTGTTCCTAATATGACATTAACTATTAAATAATTTTTTTAATTTGAATTAGTGTCATATTTTTATAATAATTTTTCATAGGTGAATATGCTTGCAATGTGCATTTTCGGCATTTAAAGTTCATTATTTGACCATTTTTCTTGTGAGTAGTTACTGTTTTTATGTCCTGTAAAGTAGTTTACCTTACGAAATACAAACCATTTTGTATAAGATTTAGGGAAATTGGTTTGTTTTCAAGTGAATTTGTAAGATAATTTTTTTAGATTTTTTATTTTGGAAATGTTTGCAAGTATTAATTATGAGGATTAAATGTTAAAAAGTGTTAATTCGACGAAGGTGTTCTTTGGATTGTAATGATTTAGGAATATAAATTTTGGCAATAGAATTTGAAAGCAAAAAGCCAAACGGTTGAAAATAAATTCAAACTAATATCATAGAAAAAAGTGCATCAAAATTTATCAATTTTTATGAAGCTCATTTGAAAAATCGGGGATTTAAACAATCACAATATATAAGCCCGATGAGAGATGCTGTTGATGCAGGATTAAAACCTACTAATCATACTGATTTTGTCGTTGTGCCGCTTGATCAGATGATGGTTTTATGGTCCGCGGTAAACAGAATTTCCAGAGGAGGAGAAACAGTTGGAGCTGACCAAAGGGTTACTCCGTATGAAGGCCTGCGGGCAATGACTATTAATGTTGCCTCACAGTATGATGAAACACACAGAAAAGGCAGTTTGACAGCCGGTAAACTTGCCGATTTAGTTATTTTAGATAAAAATCCATTAAAAGTAGATGGTATGAAAATAAAAGATATTAAGGTTTTGCAAACGATTAAGAATGGAAAATCAATATATAGAAGAGAATAAAATTTAGAATACATTTTAATGTTTTAAGTCAGATTATAGACCGAAATAGTGTAATTATTTGCAAATCTGGTTTGATATGAAATTTAATTATTACCAGAAAAAAAATGGATAAAAAGTAACTTTATGGTGGATATTTAATTTCAAAAAAAGGTACGCAAATTTATGGTATGCTAGGGTGTAATGTTGTGAACAATTGAATTTTATTCTAAACATAGGAATCTAAAAATTGAGTATTCGATAACGCTTTGTTATTTTAAACAAGAAGAAAATTTGAACTTAAAAAAAATTATAAGATTAATTTTTCAGCATCATTCAGCCTCAATGCTACATTATCCCAGTTTATAATATTGAATAATGCGTCAACAAAATCAGTGCGTTTGTTTTTATATTTAAGATAGTATGCGTGTTCCCATACATCAATTACCAAAATTGGAACCGCACCCCATTGGGTTAGTTTTTCGTGATTTTCACAATGAAGTACTACAAGACTGTCACTGTAGGGTTGGTAGGCGAGTATTCCCCATCCATTTCCGTCTACATTTTTAGATGTTGCAGCGATAAGCACTTTGAGCTTATCAAAGCTTCCAAAACTTTTTTCAATCCTTTTGAGCAGATTGCCTTTGGGTGCATTAGCTTTATTGGTAAGATTGGTCCAAAAGATAGAATGAAGAATATGAGAAGAAAAGTGATACGATAATTTTTTGGTCCAAAAATCTATTGTTTCTAGATTGTTTTCTTCCAATGCCTTTTTTATCATTTGAAGGTCTTTATTAGCTCCTTTTACAGCACCGCCATGGTGAAAGGCATAATGCAGGTGAAGTGTTTCTGCGTCCATATAAGGTTCAAGAAAGTTTTCACTATATGGTAACGTCTGCTGTATATAATTTCCGTTTGCGTCTACTAGTTTATCAATGGAATTACCTGCCAGATTATTTAAAAAAGCATTAGAGGATGGAATGGAAGTACTAAAGCTGCCGCGCCAAAAAGGGTGCTTGATTTTAAAAAGTCTTTTCTGTTCATATTATTACTAATTTAATGATTATTCCTAGAACAGCCGCTGCGACAATAATATAGGGTTCCTGAATTTTCTTTATATAAAGTAGTGCAAAAATTGTGATAATTGCTACTAGAGCCGTTGGAATGTCTATTATACTTCTTTTAGCTATAACCATTACAGATCCGACAAGAGCACCTATCACAGCCGCTGTAATACCTTCGACAAATGCTTTAACGGGTTTGTTTTGTGCTATTTTTTTAAAAGAAGGCGCCATTGCAATGGTAAAGAGATAGCAGGGAAGGAAAGTGGCTAGCGCAGCTACTAATGCGCCTAAAAAGCCATTGACCAAATATCCAATAAAACCAACCGTTATTACGACCGGACCAGGTGTAATCATGGCAACAGCAACAGAATCCAGAAATTGTTGCTCAGTAAGCCATTGATTTTCGATTACAACTCGTGAATGTAGAAAAGGAACTATCGCCAGACCGCTTCCAAATACAAAAGTTCCTGCTTTAGCAAAGAAAACAGCAATTTTAGTAAGAGTAGAACTTTCATAGCTCCAAAACCCTGTCAGTAAAAAAACTAAGGATAAAGAGTTTACGGTTTTGCTGTTCCACCATTTAGGAAGCGCTTTAATTGCCATGTATAAAAGACCGGCTGCAATAAATAAAAGGACTTCTTACTGTTCTGTAATATAAGTAATAACGACAGCAAGAATAAAGAAGAGCCAAAGCAGCCATTTGGATTTCATGGACTTCAAATTCAGCTGGCCAATAGATTTTAAAGTAAGCTTATAAGAACTCAATGCTATAATTCCGATTACAGCTGCACCAACTCCATAAAATACTGCCTGAATCCAGGACAGGCCTCCGTAGAGTTTATAAATGATCCCTAATAAAAGGACCATTAAAAAAGAAGGCAGAACAAAGGCAATTCCAATTAATGTCGCACCAAGAAAGCGGTAATGTACAAAACCAATATAAATTCCAAGCTGAGCCGCCAAAGGCCCCGGAGCAAGCTGAGCCAGAGCGAGTCCTTCGCGGTATTCGTCCTCTGATATCCACTTTCGGTTCTCAACCAGATCTTTGTGCATATAGCCCACCAGAGCAACGGGACCGCCAAAACCTGTAGTACCAAGCTTTAAAAAATAAAGTGTTAATTCCCGTAATGTATATTTGGGATTTTCGTTCATGATCTGTAAATTAAAATGCAATTCCAAACTGAAACCCTACTGTAAAAGAAGCGGGATGATTATTACCAAAGTGGATGGGCAGGGGGATTGCGGCAAAGTAGCTGCAATTGGTGCTTTTTATTATTGTTTTATTCAAAACAGGCGTAATGCCATATCTTCCGGAGGAGTCAAAAGCAGCCCTTCCTGCAAAAGTATATCCGTGTCCCAAGGCTACCAGAATTCCGGGATGAAACAATATGTGAGTTACTTTACTGGTACCCTGATCGTCCTTTATATTGGGAACTACCTCAAAAGAAAATCCGATTTTCTCGTTTTTCCAGATATTGATTCCGGTTGGAAATCCTACAGCGTAGTAGTCTCTGAAATTTACTGCAGTTTCATCTTTATTTAAGGTTACCAGAAGATGCAGTATACCAAAATATCCTGTGATTTTAGGATACGTAGTCTGAGAAAAGCAGGGAAGACTAAATAGTAGTAGAATAGAAAGGTACAGGAATCTTAAAAGCATCGATTTTGTTTTTATAAATTATAGAAACAAAATTACAAGCATTAAACTTCCCTAAATAGAATGCGTTTTACGTTTTGTATATGGATTACTTTTTTTGGATTTTTTTTCTGTACGCCGACGGATTCTTTCCGGTTTGAAGTTTAAAAATTCTTGTAAAATGGCTTTGGTCTGAAAATCCGGTTCTATAGGCAATCTCCGTCAAAGTATAGGTAGTATTCTCAATAAGATTTACCGCTTTTTCAATCCTTTGTTTTCTGACATAGTCCCCGAAATTTAAATCTTCAAAATATTTAGAAAATTCTCTCGACAGGTAGGATGGGTTCAAATCGAGTTCACCCGATATTTTTTTAAGGTCGAAAGTAAACTGAGCATCAATCTGGTCCTGAATAAGATTTTTGAGGTCTTTTACCCAGGATGGTGTTTTTCCGGTTGTTTTTTTGTCTTTAAGAAACTTGTTGTAAACTTCGTGTAGCAGGTTCTCAAAGGGACTGTTCTTCAGATGTTTCTGTTTATATAGATGTGAAGCCCACCTGTAAAGTGCGTCATAGAGCACCATTCCGGTTTCAAGGAGTTTATAATCATCGGTAATATTATGCGAAAGTCCGGCAGACACCGCCCAGAGTCCGGCAGATTCTTTTGCAATTTCATGACGATCGGTATCAGCCCCGCGTACAATTCCTGCCATGATGGAAATAGCGGGATCTTCGATTTTATATTTTTTTACAATATAATCGAAGGTGCACTGCTCCTGATAATGTGTGAATTCAACATTTGGAATATCAAAAGGAACGGCATTTAATTCTTTTGCTTTGTCCAGAACCTGATCAAAAGGGACGTAAATAAATTCAGCCTCAGGATCTACAAAATTTCTAATAAGCCATGGGCATGCAATTCGGTCTATTTTTGGCCTTTCTCTGGTGATCCATTTCATAAATCAATTGTTTTTTAGAATACGTGCTAAGGTACATTTTTTTATTATTTAAGTATCAGTTAGTGAGAATGTGCAAAGGAATGAAATTAGTTTTTTGATAAAATTTATAAAGAATTAGTTTAAAAAAGCATGTTTAAGTAACTGGAAATTGATTGTGAAATTCCTCTATTATCAAATTGCGAGACCAGAATGTTTTATACGCTTGTTATAAAAGTTTTCTATATAGTCTGAAATAGAGTCTTTCTGCTTTTTCTTTTGTGGCATAGGTGTTATGGTAAACTCATTCGTTTTCCAGTGTTTTGAAAAAACTCTCGGGTACGGTATTGTCAAAGAAGTTTCCCTTTCAGCTCATGCTGCAGGTTATCTGTTCGATACCTTCCAATAAAGAAGCAAATCACAGAAATGGATATTGTGTGCCTCTTCTTTTAGGTTATCGCTTAAAGGCCAGCCGATCATTTTTGGGAAAAAAGGTCTATTACCATGGTGGGATACAGAAATCCTTCATCGGTTTCTATATAAGCTATGCCCGAAACTCATACTTCATTGAGGTCTATTGCTTTAAAATCGTACCCAAGTATGTTCTGCGCAGTCAGATATCTATGAGCAGAGTTTGTGATTTTTCTGAATCTCATTTTTGCGATGCTATGCAGATGATTTTCCGTTTTGTTTTTAGCTACAAACGCCCAGAATGCTTTAATGTCGATTACCGATAGTTCTTTGGCAATTCTGGGGCTCACATACCTGCACTGGCTCCAATGATAAATCCTGGTAATTAAGCTCCCGGGTCACATCTATAACTTTTCCACAATGGGTGCTTATCGAAGCGGTCAGCATCTTAAACTCTAACGTGGACTTTTATCTGTTTTTTTTCATAGCTATAAAATTTAGAGAGTATTATTTTTTTAATCTTTAGAATTATAGGTCAAAAAAACAGGTAATTTACCTCTTTTTATGTTTTTTTTCAGAAACCACCTTAGTTTTTTGTGGCAAAATTGGAGGCAACGCCAAAATTATAGGGTAACTTCAATTTAATTTTTATATCTAATCGCTAATTTTTGAACCAGATTTCTTTAATTCTTCAGAATTCGTATTGGAGCAAAAAAATAAAGTCCTGAAATTTTCAGGACTTTATTTTTTACAAAGTTTAAAACGATAATCTTTCAAGTATTTTAAGATTAGCTTTTTGATTTAATTTGTTTTTGTAGTAAACTGAAATTATCTATTTCCGTTTTGTGCTGTAATTTTTCCTAGTTGTAATCTGAAATCCGGTCTTTTAATGTTGAATATGTCCACAAAAGTTTCCTTATTATCACTTTTCGAATAGACATTAGAAAATAAGCTATTACCATACCAATGTTCTAGGTCTTCTTTATTTCTGTTTCCTTCTGTTAAGATGTTTCCGGTACACAGGTTAAAAAACATTTCTTCAAATTTAATTCTTTTCAGATTAGCAGAATTAATTTCCGTTTTACTGTCTAATAAAACTGCTGGATTAAACCCCGAAATTACACTGCGTTTCATTTCGAGAGAAGCACCTTCTGCTACATAAAGTGCTTCTTTAACTAAACCTGACTGTATATCGGTATTGATATTCTCACTGTCATTTAACAATGTTATATTAGTTGCCGAAACAAAAGTTTGTTTTTTGGTAAAATCTGTTTCATTTTTGTTTTCATATAATTTTACTTCCATAGAACGAGAGCCATCTTTGTTACTTGACAAGTAGGAAGATCTTACAGCCAGCGAATTATACAAGCGACATTGAACACCCTGTGTAAATTTATAATCATCATTAATTGATTTGTATGAAACAAACTTGACAGCATTTACATCACCACCATAGAAAGCAAATGAGTTGCCACCGCAATAGCTTACCATTATATTTTCTAAAATGGTCTTGCTGCCAACACCCGCAATTGTGAGTCCGTTGAAAGTAGCAACATTCTTCAGGTTTTTGCCCGCAAATTCGATTCTAACATATCTTAAAATTCCCGAATTTGAAAAAGTATTATCTCCGCCGTAAGTTGTTAAAGAAGGGTCAAGATCTAAATTATAAGAACCAATATTTCCAAATTTATTGGTTGGAGCATCGCCTAGAATTACTATGCCTCCCCAGTCTCCTGCTTTTTTAAGACCGCGGTTCGAAGTAAATACAATTGGGTCAGTTTCTAAACCATCAGCAATAAGTTGTGCACCTTTCGTAATTACAAGCGTTCCTTTCGTCTGGAAATCACCAATAATTAAAGTTCCGGGTTCAATGGTTAAAACAGCATTGTTGGTTATATAAACGTTTCCTTGTAAAACATATATATTCCTTTTGAGTAACTTAGTATTAACAGAAATATTTCCAGTTAAAATTTGGTTAGGTTCTCCATACTCAACTTTATGAGGCTTAAATTCTGACCAATTGGACAACCAGTTTGTATAACCAATTATTCCTTTTTCCTGTTGGGCATTAATACTTGCTACTGTGAAAAGAACGCAGATTATTTCAATAATTTTTTTCATGTCAAGTTGTATTTTATTAGTTTTTATCCTTGTGTTTTTTGAAACTATTAATATTTTATTTGATATGTTTAGTTTTTTCTATTAATACAAAGGCACGCTTTAAGTCTTTAGAAGAGCTTTAAATACTTTTAATAATAGAATGCTAAAACTATAAGATTTGTTTTCTAAAGCGATGTACACTAAGAAACAATATAGCTTGTAAAAAGAACATCAAAAAGAATAGCAGAAATTCTAAATTTAAATTAGTCAGGACAGTCTCTAAAAAAAATGGTAGAGGTGTAGATAAGTATGTCGTTGAATTTGATAAACAGATACAACACCATAGGATAGGCGATTTTTAGAAAACTTAAAACGTATTAACTTGGTTAGATAAGGCGTATTTAAAGTACTGTTTTCTGAAGCTGTAGCACGATACTTAATCTTCTTTTTAATTTTTAAATGAACATCTGCATCTTTTAAGTACTTTAAAGTTAATGTTGAGACAAGCTGAATTTTAGCAGAGATAAAGTTATTCTCGGATTTAAATTTCTCGCCACCGAACACATATTTATTAAATTCTTCTCTACTAACAAAAGAAAGAAGGAATAGTAAAATAACAATTAAAAATTTAAACTGTTTCATGCGGAGTATTTGAGAATAGAAAATTATCTGAACGGATAAAATTTATACCAAAATATTACAAATATAACAATTTTAAAGAATTAATCATTTTAAATAATTGAAAAGATTAAGAAAAATTAGGTGATACAATAGATGTTGGGAGTAATTTCTATCTAAAATTAACAGATAATGATAAGTTTATAGTGATATCATATAAAAAGTAAAGCAACAATCTTTTTTATAGGTTTCTCATTCACGCTAGAAAAAACATCATTCATGACATTAAATTTTTCGTTCATGACATTTTTGTTATTATTTATAGAATCAAACAGTAGTTTTATTTTGGAAACAAAATTTTACGATAGTTTTTAGGTAATTTTTTTAAATATAATTTAAAATAGGTTTGATTGAATGATTAATCAAATTGGATTTAGAAAGATCATAAAGAAGTAGAGTAAAAAATCTTTTTTATTTTTAAAATCTGGTTATACGCAGTAGTTTACATAATGTAAGATACAAATAATTTGTATATAAAAACAAAATTATGAAACATAAACATACAGAAGGATTACAGTGTTCGTGTTGTAGTCCATTATGGAAAATGCTATTACCCAATACAAATGGGATGGCTATTATGACTGATAAAAACAATGAATTAGAAAAACATCCATCTTGTAAAAATCTTATTTTTCGTACTGGAGTAAAAGAAGATAGTACAGGTAGTAAGCAAGTTGGATACATTCAAACCCTAGAAGGAGGAAAAGATGTAATGGTAGAAGCCATTGCCATATCTGAAGGTAAAATTGTTGCAACAGGGTCTTACAAAACTGTTGTCGCACAAATGCCACCAGGAACTTCGGAAAGAATTATTGATGGCGGAAAAATTTTATTACCTGGATTTATTGAACCACATCTTCACATTATATCCTCCGCGGTTTTTAAAAAAGCTACGGATGTTAGTCCTTTTAGCGGGCAAGATTTAAGATCCAGCATAGCTGAAACAGAAGAAGGTAAGTACAGTCGAAGGTGGGTATTAGAAGAGCTAAAAAAGAAAGTAACAAACGACAAGAATGTATGGATTATTGGTAGAAATGTTGATCCTGCTTTATTTGAGGGCTCAGATAAAGAGTTTAATGCAAAAATTTTAGATCTAGTATCAACTATACAACCTGTTTTTATCTTGAATTCTTCTATGCATTTGGCATACATTAATACTGTTGCAGTAACATTATTGAAGATTCAAATACCTAAAATAAACACTAATGGTGTTTTAAAAGAAGTTGAAGGAATTGAGCCTGTTTTAGCAGTTGTGGCCAAAAGTTTACATATAGATCCCATTCTTGCTTTAGAAAAATTAGCAGAGGAAGTTAAAGAAATCTTTAAAGAAGCCAGTAGAAGAGGAGTTACTTATATGTTTGATTGTGGAATAGAGCCTTATGATAACAGCCCTAACAGAGAAGTATTAAATCTTAATCAGCCCCTTTTTTTAGATTTTTTAGCCCATCAAAAAAGTTGTCCCGTTCGTATAGGTGGTGCTTTAGTAGCACTGTCATTAGAGAAATTCAATACTGTTATTGAGGGGAAATACAAACCTAATAAAGGTAACAATAAGTTCAACTTGGCATATATTAAACTCATTGGTGATGGTTCTAACCAAGGACTTACAGGTTATTAGTATACGCCTTATGCTTGCGATGCAAATTATAAACCTTATGATATGGTTTGCTGTCACAGCCAAAACAATACTGGAGTGTTTAATTTTGGTTATCCACTAGAGTTTAATGCTTTGGTTAGTAAAGCGAAAGTAAATAACTGGCCAGTGATGATTCATGCCAACGGGGATCATGCTATAGATCGAACAATCAATGCGTTTAAATTTGCAGGAATAAATAAAAGCACTATAAATATTAGAAGAGACCGAATAGAACATGCTTCTTTATTGACAGATAAAAATTTGAAGGACATGCAAGAATTAGGGCTTTCTCCAAGTTTTTTAATAGGACACGTAGGTTATTGGGGGTGGGTTTTTCAGCAAACCATTTTTGGAAAAGAAAAAGTAAATCTTCTTGATAGATGCCAAACCGCTTTAGAGAATGGCATGCGAATAACTCTTCATAGCGATAATAGTGTTACTCCATTGGGACCATTGCGTATGATGGAACAGTCAATTGCAAGAGTGATTGAAGGTACTCCTAAAAAAACAGATTATCAGGTACTTAACGAAGTGGAGTGTATTACAAGATTTCAGGCATTAAAAGCTATGACTTACGATGCTGCTTGGCAATGTCATGCAGATCAATGGGTAGGCTCATTAGAAGTAGGGAAATGTGCCGACTTTGTAATCTTATCAGAATCACCTTTAACTTACTTCAATAAAGAAGGGTTGAATTCTGTTGCAGGGATGCGAAATATACCTGTGTTAGAAACATGGAAAGATGGGGAAAAGGTGATGGACATACAAGGAGATTTATAATCTTTTTGACAGTTAACGTTGCTGTACCAAATATGGAAAAATATAAGCTATTTAAAATTATAAGACACTAGGCAAATCCAAATACTATGGAGGAACATTTATCCAATCAAATCAGTCAAGACAGCCAAACATATCTTAATGTCTTAACTGCTCAACTTAAAATTTACAATAACACAAATCAAGTCTTAACTAAAACAAAAGATTTAGAGAAGAATAAGTATTACTTAGATTTTCCTGAAAAAATTGATGCCCATAGTGAGGTAAAATTATGTCTTAAAAATGAAGTAAAATATAAGAAAATAGATATCTCTGTTTATTATCAAAATGAATACGGTACTGTTGAACTTAAAATATACAAGACCTCTAATCTATTTGAATCTAGAGTTAGTGTTATTGTAAAAAATGATTTGATAGGTGATGTTATACTTCTAAAGAATACAAAATTCGAATTAGATACAAAAGTGCTTATAGCCGAGAGTCTTGTATCAGTTAATATGAGAAATGTGTATCATTTTCTGAATGAACTGAAAGAACATATTAACAGAGATCAAATAGAAATGGGGGGAGGCAATTTGTTTGATATGATTAGTTACGCAAAAGCATGTCAAATTTTTAATACAAGGTTACAGCTTAGGCCTTTTGCCATTATTTATTGTATTTCAACCGAAGAAGTTCAGCGGGTTTACAAGGGAGCGATGAGTAATAATTTAGCAATCCGAGTAAGGTCAGGAGGACATGATCATGAAGGTGAATGCTCGGGAACCGATACTATTTTGATTGATTTATCAAGAATGAATATGGTAGAAGTTGATAAGAAGAGTGGAGTTGCGACTATTGGACCTGGTAATCGATTTGAAAGATTGACCACTTTATTGGCAGAGCAGCAAGTAATGATTCCGCATGGAACTTGTGCAACTGTTGGAATTGCAGGTTTTACATTTGGGGGTGGATGGGGGCCTTGGACACGCTCAAAAGGAATGTGTTGTGAGCGATTGGTAGGCGCAACAATCGTACTTGGCGACGGGAGTATTAAAGAATTGTCAGAAGATGGTGATCTCCAAGCCAGAGAATTATTATGGGCATTAAAAGGTGGAGGTGGTTTTAGTTATGGTATAGTGACTGAGCTAAAATTACAAACTTTTGAACTGCCAAGCGAGCTTATTAGATTCGAGATAGAATGGAATAAATATGAAACTGACTTTGACACAGAACGATTAAAAATAGTGCACAAAAATAGGGTGCCAACGATACAATTCCTAAAAGAATGGGAAGATGTAATCAATGCAAATAGGAATTTAGAAAGTAATGCAAATTATTTGAATTTGAATAAAAAGTTAATCGGTACTAATTTGAAAATTTCAGCTATACCAGCTATTGAAAATTTTGATGCAAACACAGTGGTCCATAATTGCGTGATGTATGGTTATTGGGAAGGAAGTGCGAGCGATCTCTCCAAGTTTATTGAAAAGAGTTTCAAGAATCCACAAACCTACGATTTTATAATTACTGATATCGCAGGAAAGCAGGCAGGCAAAGCCTATGGAGCGAACATGATGAGTAACTGGGATAGAGAATCTTTTCATACTATAAAACAATTATTAAAAGGGGAAGTTCAAGGTAAATTATCAAAAAGCCGTCCTATATCTCCGGATTTAGAAAACCCCGCACCTCACAAAATCACTTCCTGCCTAGTAGATACTCAAGGTCTAGGGCCGAAGGGGCATGAAGCCTTGTTACGTAGCTTGACTTCTCCATTGATATTAGATGGAAATAGAGAGATGGGACTGTTTACTTACATCACTTTAGGTGCTATTTCGGGCATATTTTATCAAGATGAAACAAAAGAATTGGAAAGCGCATTTCCTTACAAAAACAAGCAATACACGATTCAATATCAAACCTGGTGGAACGAATCTTTGGAAAGAAAAGAAGAAGGGAAAAATAATTTTGTTTATGACAGAATCAATCAAGCATTAGATTGGATGCAAGTTTGTCGAGATTTTAATATTCCAAATACATCTGGTGCTTTCATTAGTTTTAAAGACAGTTCCATTCCTACAGAAGTTTATTTTGATACCAGTTATGAAAGATTAAAAGAGATTAAAAAGAAATATTCTAGAGATAGCCTCAATCATTTTAGAACCAGAAAAACAATTATTTAATAGTGAAAAGAGTCAGTATAGCTGTTTAAGACTTTGAGTAGAGTTAGAAAAGAAATATCTATTTCTTGATATTTGTCAATAATAATTCATAAGAAGAAATTCAAATTTGCATAAAAAATAAAAATGCTAAAAATCAAACTTTACCTAATTTTAATCATCTCCATTATAGTTGCTATTCCTATTATTAATTCTTGTTGTAGCACTTTAACAATCCCTAAAATACCTTTGGAAAGAACATTAAATTCTCAAACCGTTAATAAGAATATACAATTTTCTATTATTGAAACCGGAACTGTCATTACGCAAAAAGCATTTGCGTTTAAAGGAGGAAGTCTTTTTAAAAATCATAAAATAGTACATATGCGGTTTGGGTAAAACATACAAAAGGAAGTTTTCTATTTGACACAGGGCTTGGAGAATCGTAACTTAATTGAACTGCTTTCTCTTTGAAAATGCAGTCGTAATTTTTAAGATTTTCTTTCATGCTTTAAAGTTAAGATTTTGTCCTTAATTAGGACTCCACGCTAAGTTAGCACATCCAGTTGTTAGTTGTATGTTTGTAATGAATTTTAGAGAAGGGAGAGGTGAGTATTAACTGTTGTAGGAATTACTAAAACCCTCTGAATACTATAATAATTTTTGGCTTTTTCTTTTCTTGAAATTTAAAAATTGTTAAAAAATCCCATACTAGGCAGTATAGGACTTTTCGATTAAATTCAAATCTTCCAAATTTAAATTTGTTTAGGGGCAAAACTACAGTAAATATAGTGAAATTAATTTATGGTTTTAAAAAAAGTATTGTAATTGTATCAAGATCGATGAAGTTACTGCTTTATTTAATACATAAGTAACTTAATATTTTATTCAATCAATAAATAATAGTGTGTGCTATGTTTGGGGAAAGATTGATTTTAAAACAGTTGACAGCAACAGTAATTTTCAATTCAGACTTGATCAATCAAAATTATAGTTATTATTAGTTACAATAGGTGTTATTTTTTTAGTAATATTTGAACTTAAGTCTGTTAACTTTTGATCTTCCACAAAAAAAAACATTTTCCTAATTTTTAGACACCTTTTTGAGTTCATTTATACTGCTCACTTTGTCCAGAATATCCGCACTATGAACATAATTACTTGGTTCTTTTGAATCTTTATATGTGGTTGCAAAACAACTTTTGGTGCAATACTGTAAATACTATCTCTATTACCAGTTACAAAATACCATTTATTAGATATTCTGTCACTTTAGTATAAGCTTTAAGTCTTTCGACAGTATCGTGTTCTGAGTCTATAGTGTGTGATAGGAATAGTATGTTTGAATTGTTTTTGTAAATTCTATAAACACTTGTTAGCGGTTCGTTCTTTTTTATGTTTGATTTCATCATCAAATACATTATTGGATTCTAACTCAATCATTAGTATTGAAATTCAGGAAAATGTTTTAATGTTTTTTGGATTTCAAAGTCGTGTGCAGGTATAACTACTAAATTTGTATCTAATTTCATTAAGGTATGTATCTTTATAATGGTTGTATCTAGTTTATTTTTATCGTAGTCAACTAATTTACTTGGTATTCTATTTTTGGATGATGGTCTTTTAAAACCTTCAATAGCCCAAGTGACATCACCTGTAAAAAAGTATCTTTTTTGCCCATTGATAAACATTCCTATTGAACCAAGCGTATGTCCAGGCAGTTTTACAAAAATCACACTTCCGTCGCCAAAAAAATCGCAAGATTCTTCAAAAAATTCGTATTTATTTTTTTCAAAATTAAGAAATTTCCATTTTGTAGATTTGTTGTTATATTGAGATTTTATAAATGCTGGCGAAAAGGCTTTGTTTGATTGTGCAAATTTTAGCTCTTCTTCAGTAGTATAAATATCCGAATTTGGAAAGTCATTAATCCCACTTGCGTGATCCCAATGCAAATGGGATAAAATAATAGTTCTTATTGAATTATTATTTAACCCATTTAATAATAATTGTTCTTTGACACTTTGTCCCTTTTTATACTTAAACATTAGTTTATGAAAGAACGACATTCCCTTATCAAATTGAATATTAATACTATCTCCAAGTCCTGTGTCAAATAAAAAATCGCCATTAGGGTGTTTGACCCAAACAGAAATATGTACTATTTTAAGGTTTTCAAACAAGCTACCACCTTTAAACGCAAACGCCTTTTGTGTTTTTGCTGTTCCTGTTTCAATGATTGAAAACTGTACTTTATTATTTGTCCTTGTATTAAAAGCCCTATTTGTTTCTATTTTAGAAACCTCTAAAATACTATTACAAGAGTTTATGGATAGAATTGATACAAAGACTGAAGCCATTACGATGAGAGAAAGTGTATTTTTTTTCATTTTGCTTTTTTTTTAGCAAAATTGCAGTACATTTCACTGCTTGGCATTGACAAATGTCAAGAAATAGAAATTTCTTTTCTTACCCTGCTCAATGTTTCCGGAGTAATGCCCAAATAACTTGCGATATGTAGTTGTGGAACTCTTTGGACAATTTTTTTTTCATATTTTTCAATAAAATATAGATACTTCTCTTTTGCTGATTTTGACTGTAAGTAAATCATCCTTTCTAATACACATAAATAGTTTTGTTCTGCTAAAATTTTTCCAAATTTTTCAAATTTAGGATAGCTTTCGTATAGATTGTTTAATTGTTCAAATGTAATTGAATACAATGTACTTGACTCAAGAGCTTCTAAATATTGGATTGATGGTGTTTGTGTGATATAGCTAGAAAAGGAAGTTATAAATTGTCCATTACAAGCAAAATAGGTATTTATTTCTTTCCCATCAGATAAGAAGTAAGTTCTCAATAAACCTGATTTTACAAAATATAGCTTTGAAACTTTTTGATTAATCTTTATAATTATGGTATTTGTTTTAATCTCTTCTACCTCCAATTTAGATTTAATTAAGTCAAACTCTTCATCAGCCAAACTCATAAATTGACTTAAACTTTGTCGAATATCATTCATTAATTTTTATTCTTTATTATTTTTTTACTTCCGTCTAATATATGTGTAACTAAACAAACGTTAATTATAAAATCTTAATTGATAACTCGTTTTCAGTTCTTTAGGTTCAAGATTTATTATTTTATTCTTTTTTGTACCTGAATTATTCATCATTTAAAGATTTAATCCTTTTTTCGTGCAATTTGGCTAGTCAATTTAAGATAGTCTGGTTAAATATTTTTTTATTTCTAAGAACACACATTAGCCTAATGGTAGAGACAAATCTATAAAATCTATATCAAACTGAAAGATATCTGGTGTTATTTATATTGTACTGGTAGATAAATTTGGCCATACAGTAGATTTTCTTTTGACCAGAAAAAGACAGAGAATGAGTACTCAGTTGTTTCTAATTAAAGCAATTAGTCATAACTACAAACCAGAGTAATAAACATTGATAAAAGTGATTGTAATACTGCCGCTATCAAAGTTTATAACAAACGCTCATTCACAAAGATTAAGATTCGACAGTGTAAAATATCTCAATAATATCGTTGAGTAGGACTATCGTTTTATAAAATGGAGGGTACAAAATGGTTTGGGTTTCAAAAATTTTGAATCTGCGAAAAGAACCTTGGGTGGGATCGAGGTTATACATATGTTGAGAAAGAATCAGATGTTTAAGCCTGAAAAAATTATGTTTAAATCATTTTGCAAATTGGCTGCATAATTTTCGGACCTCTGATTTTTCTTAGATTTATATTGCGGATGTGACAGAATCTTATTAAAACATCGGATTTTAACTTTAGGAATGTCAAAATTATTTAAAACTTTTCTTATTTTTATAAAAAAATAGGATATGTTTTAGTTTTACTTGAAAATAAAAATCTGTCTAATATGTATAAACCTGAAGTTCCTAAAAATGAAGCTTTTAGATTCGAAGCATTAAGCAGTTATAATATACTAGATACCCTCCCAGAAGAAGAGTATGATTCCTTAACCAAAATAGCGGCCCAAATTTGTGACGCCCCTATTGCATTGGTAACATTAATAGATCAGAATCGACAATGGTTCAAATCACATCATGGTTTAGATGTAACCGAAACACCGAGAGATTTTGCTTTTTGTGCACATGCAATAAATACGCCTAATGAACTTTTTATTATTCCAGATGCCTCTAAAGACCAAAGATTTCATGATAATCCATTAAGTATAAATGCTCCGAACGTAATATTTTATGCAGGTGCTCCTTTAAACACCAAGGACGGTTATTCATTAGGTACTCTCTGTGTTATTGATAGCAAACCAAGAGAAGGTCTTACATATAGTCAGCAAGAATCATTAAAGGCATTGGCAAACCAAGTGATTTCTCTATTTGAACTTCATAAAAAAAATAAATTTTTGGAAGATTTGAATGATGAGATTATGAAAAAAAATATACGGTTGAGCCAATTTGCTCATCGTCTTAGTCATGATTTAAAAGTTCCAATTCGAGGTGTAAATTCGTTATTAATTTTTATAAAAGAAGATTATAATACACTCATCAAAAACACAGAGATAGAGGCCTGGATTGATTTGATTTATTCTAGAAATGAATACATGGATTTCTTGATTAATGGCATTTTAGAATATACGAAAGTTAGTAACGATCAAATTCATTTTGAAGATTTTAATGTCGAAAGTATTATTCAATATATAGTTGATAATGGTGCTTTATATGTTCCAACTTATATTCACTATAGGAATTGTAATACCATAATAAGGCATTCAAAAATAGGTTTTGTTCAAATTATTCAAAATCTTTTATCAAATACAGTAAAACATACTGATAAACAGGAATGTAATGTTTGGATATCACTAACAGAAAATGAAACTAGTTGTTTTTTTGTCTATGAAGATGATGGACCAGGCATACCAGAAGAATACTGGGAAAAAGTATTTGAATTATTTGAAACGGTTAGTTCAAAATATGAGAAGAATGCCGGTATTGGCTTGTCAACAATAAAAGCCATAATAGATAGAGTAGGAGGTACTATCTATTTGAAGAATAGAGAAGCCAATAAAAAAGGTGCTTGTTTTTGTTTTACTTTACCCAAAGAGTACAACTGCTAAATTCTATACAGATCATAAAAGATTAGGATGGAATTTTTGTCGCAACGTTTTATGCGTCTATAATAAGCATTTATGTTTTTTTCTTTAATGAAAGTAGAATAGAAAATGTTTTTGTAGTAGAAAAATAGCACTTCACTAGAATTACATCACCTTTACTGATTTTAATTGGCATAAAAACTTAGGGATTTTGGAAAAAAAGGGGTGTCATATTTTTGGTACTTAGGAAGTTTTTTTTGAAAAGGTAGGCGATTTCAAAATTGATTTTTGTAAAGAAAAAGTCAACAAAAAATGGCAACGTAATTCTGGAAGTTGCTGCAATAATGGAACAATATTTTAGACGAGTTCACAAAAAGATCTTGTTTGATATTCTAACTTGTTATAATTAATATCGGTTTTGGTACTTATAAAATTTCAAAAATGATATTCAATCACTATTGAGTGCGAAAAAATATTGAGGTTTAAAATTGTTTTAATTTTATTTTTATAATGGATTACCTGCATAAATACTATTCACCGACACTTTTTTTCCAGTTGTCTACACTTTGTTATGATTTGACGAAAAAGAATCTTTACTCTTACGTTAATGAAATACATTTGAAATTGAATAAGTATGCATTAAAATTTAAATAATAAGAAAAATGGCAAAATCATTAAATATACTATTAATAGAAGATGATGTAATTGAAGTGATGAAATTCAATAGAGTGCTAAAAAGTTTAGAACTCAATCATCGAATCATCGAAGCAGATAATGGTGAGGAAGCGGTTAATGTATTGAAAATGAAAGAAATAATTCCGGATATTATTGTTTTAGACCTCAATATGCCTAAATTAAACGGAATCGAGTTTTTGACTATCTTAAAAGCGGATGATGTGTTAAAATACATACCAGCAATTATCTTAACGACTTCTAACAATCATAGGGATGTTATGGAGTGTTATAAAATAGGTATTGCGGGCTATGTTTTAAAACCACTTAAATATGAGGATTATGTAGATAGAATAAAAAAACTACTTGATTATTGGAGTACAAATGAATTAATTTCGCAGTAAAAAAATATCACGATTTTTTAAATTTAGTCTTATAGAAAAAAAAATAACGTTTTTTGTTAATCTGCTTTTTTTTAATTGAAAACGATTTGAAATTTAAATATTTAATATTTTAATAAAAATAGCACTCCTGAAGTACAATTCTGGTAAAAACGAGTAATTAGAGTTTGAGGTCGTTTTAGTAGTTGGCTTAGCTGTTTTCTGGTGTTAAAAACATTCCAAATAGGATAGTGTTGCGAGGATTAGATTATGTACAAATAAAATTTTAAAATTAAAGGAGGTAGAGGTATGGAAAATTCTCAATTTCATTTTGATAGTGAGACATTCAATAGGTTTTTCCCTTTTTATGTTCTGCTCGATCAAAACTTACTTATCCAAGATAGAGGTAGAAGTTTAATCAAAATTCTTCCTGACTTAAAAAGCAATGACTATTTTTTGTATTCATTTGCCATCACCAAACCATTTTTGGAAGAGCTAAACAGTGACAACTTTTATAAGATCACAAATCAATTGGTCATAATCAAATCACTCAGGAATGAAATCTTGCTCCGAGGGCAATTTGAAAAATATGGTAATGGCTATTTGTTTTTAGGCAGTAATTGGCTTACTTCTGATAAAAATTTTGAAGAAAAAAAACTCTCTCTTTATGATTTTGCTCAGCACGATGCATCATTAGATTTATTTGATTTAATGTACAATCGTGATAAGTCTGATGCCGCATTACAAAAGTCTTTGACTATAATACATCACGAGGAAAATGAATTAAAAGTGGACAATAAGGAAATTGATGATAGAGAACTATTTCCTACTCAAAATCAGGATCTATTAATTCGGATTGATTTTGAGGGGCATTTATTAAAAATGAATCCAGCAACTCAGAATTTAAAAAGACTTACATACCATGGAATTAATTATGAAATTAAGGATTTTTTCAAGTTCATCGTCCATAAAATAGATAAAACAAAAAAAAGATGGATGTTTGAAGCGGAGAGTAATGGTAAGTGTTACTCCTTTGTTTGTAAAAGTATGCAGGAACAGTACTATGTGAAGATCTATGGACGTGATATTACAGAACAAAAAAGAAATCATGAGGAGCTAAATAAGCTGTCCATGGTAGCAAAAACAAATAAAAATGGCATTTTATTTACATATCCGGATGGAAAGATATTTTGGTGTAATGATGCTTATCTTAAATTGACAGGATATGAGAAAGATGAAATTATTGGTAAAACACCTTTAGAGGTAGGTTCAGATCCTTTATCGGATAAAGAGGAAATCCGTAGAATGATCAGTGCTTTTTACGATGGAAATGCTTTTGAGGTAGAAATTTTGCATGCTAGAAAAAATGGAAGTACTTTTTGGTCTAAAACGGTCGGACAGCCCATTCTAGATCCCTCCAAAAAAGTGATTCAATATTTTGCAATGATTGAGGATATTTCAGAAGTCAAGCAAAAAGAAGAACAACTTTTATTACTGTCCTCGATAGCTGATAAAAATATAAGTGCAGTCATTATTTGTGACAAGTCAGGTAAAATAGAGTGGATCAATAGTAGTTTTACCAAAATGACTGGTTATTCTAAGGAAGAATTGATTGGTCAGAGTCCAGGTCATTTATTGCAAGGAGAAGCAACTAATCCAGACACCATTACCTATTTAAAAAATCAAATAAAACAAGGACTTCCTTTCACTTGTGAAATCTTAAATTATACAAAATTTAAAGAAAAATATTGGGTTAGAGTGCAGGGACAGGCACTGCATAACAAACACGGAGAAGTGATTAAGTATTTTGCTATTGAAGAAAATATAAGTCAGGAAAAAGAATTCAATCAACAGCTTATAGATTCTGAGAATCGTTTGACTTCGTTAATTACCAATCTTCAATCTGGTATTTTATTAGAAGATGAGGATAGAAAGGTTCTAATTGCCAATAAACGCTTTTGTGATTTATTTGATTTTAAAGGAGAACCAGAAGAGATGATAGGTTTTGATTCAAAAATGGCCACTGAGGAAAATAAATACTTTTTTAAAAGACCAGATGAGTTTATTGAAAGAGTTGAAGAAATTTTAAGAAACAAAAAAAATGTATTTTCTGAAGAAATTGAACTGGCCGATGGACGCGTGTATGAAAGAAGCTTTATTACTATATCTAAAGGGAACAAAAATGACGGTCATTTATGGAGCTTTGAAGACATTACAATTAAAAAAAAGTATAAAGAAAGCCTGGAAGCAGAAAAAGAAAAATATCGAAATATTATTGCCAATATGAATATGGGTTTATTGGAAGTAGATAAGGATGATATAATACAATTGGCTAATCAGTGCTTTTGTGATATGAGCGGTTTTTCTTTGATTGATTTGTTAGGCAACAAAGCATCTGAAATTTTGCTGCATCCTGAAGATAAAAAATTAGTTACTTTTAAAAATAAAGAGCGTATTAATGGGAAGTCAGATTCTTATGAAGTAGCCTCTATTAATAAGAAAGGAGAAACAAGGCATTGGCTAATTAGTGGTGCGCCCAATTACAATGTCAATGGTGAAGTAATTGGTTCAATAGGAATACATCTAGACATAACTAAACAAAAAAACCTGGAATTACAAAAAGAGGAGTTGCTTAAAAAATTAGAAAAACAGAATGAGCAGCTCAATGATTATGCTCAAATTGTATCACATGATTTAAAGTCACCGCTGCAAAGTATACATTCTCTGGTTACATGGATCAAAGAGGACAGTGATAAAGAGTTTAATGCACAAACAGTTAAATATCTCAATATGATAGAAGACAAAGTGGAGAAAATGGATCATTTGATTGAAGGAATTCTAACATATTCTAAAGTAGATGATATAGAAATGATTACTGAAAGCATCAATTTGAATCTTGAAATAAGTAAAATAATTGATATTATTCATATACCAAAAAACATTCAGGTTTTGGTAAAAAATGAACTGCCAACAATTAAGGCAGAACGATTTAGAATGCAACAATTGTTTTTAAATATTATAAGCAACGCGGTAAATTATATTGACAAGCCTCTGGGAATTATTGAAATAAGTTGGGAAGAGGAAAAAAAGTACTATGTTTTTGCAATTAAAGACAATGGACCCGGTATTGCTCTGAAGAATCAGGAAAAAATTTTTAAAATGTTTCAATCTTTTAGTTCTAATAAAAGATCAACAGGTATTGGATTGTCTATTGTAAAAAAAATAGTCAAAAATTACAACGGAAAAATTTGGATTGAAAGTGAACTTACTAAAGGTACAACCTTCTTTATTAAATTACCAAAATAGAAACTATGAAAATAATTCAAGCGTATAAAAAAAAGAATAAAAATTGGGAGTATCTGAAAAAGGAAGGGGAATTAAAAAATCCACTTGTACTTGTTTTCGGAAACAGAATGCAATTAGAACGTCTGGAAGTCATTGAAGCGATTAGAAAGGAGTTTCCTTACGAACATCTGGTATTTGGTTCTACAGCAGGCGAAATTATCGATGCAAATGTATTTGATGATTCTATCGTAGTTACTGCTATAGAGTTTGAAAAAAGCAGCTTTGAAATTAGAACGGATAATATTTTTAATTACAAAAAAAATGCGAATACTTTAGGGGATTCTCTTTATCAACAGATACCGAAAAAAAATTTAAAGCATTTATTTGTACTTTCAGAAGGAAGTTTCGTAAACGGAAGTTCGCTTATTGAGGGGTTTGAAAATTGTATTCAAAATAAAGTTTCTATCTCGGGCGGTATGTGTGGAGATGACGCGAAATTTGAGAAAACGTTGGCTTCTTACAAAGAAAATCCAAAAGAAGGAGAAGTTGTTTTAATTGGATTTTATGGCGAGACTTTAGAAATTTCGTTTTCGAGTTTTGGAGGATGGAGCTCTTTTGGTCCCGAAAGAATTATTACCCGATCAGAAGCCAATGTATTGTATGAGATAGATGGACAACCTGCTTTGGATTTGTATAAAAAATACTTAGGAGACAAAGCCAATCAGTTGCCGCAAGCTTCTTTGTTGTACCCTTTAAACGTTACTCCTGAAGGCAAATTGCAAGCTGTTGTTCGTACCATTTTAAATATTAATAATGATGATCAGTCCATGATTTTAGCTGGAGATGCGCCCGAGAATGCCAAAGTACAGCTCATGATGGCTTCAGTAGATGCTATCGCAGAGGGAGCATCTCAAGCGGCCATTTTAGCAATGAAAAATAGAAAGAATCATCCACAACTTGCTTTACTAGTAAGTTGTGTGGGAAGAAAATTAGTTATGAATCAAAGGGTTGAAGAGGAAATAGAGCACGTTCAGGAAATAATAGGAAATAAAGTAGCGATTACTGGGTTTTACTCTTATGGCGAAATGGCTCCATTTAGCGATAATACTTTTTGCGAGTTGCATAACCAAACAATGACTTTAACTCTAATCAGTGAATAATGAATACGCTACTAAAAAGGCAAATTGTCAAATTTATAAACCCTGAGCATTTAAAAGATTTAAAGTATTTTTTGCAGGCAGTCAATGAATCTTATGATAATCATGAGGATCAGATGAGTATGTTTCAACGTGCGATGAAAATTAGTTCCGATGAGCTTTTTGAAGCCAATAAAAAACTGCGAGAGGAAGCTAATAGTTTAAAAGAAATAAATTCAAATTTGACAGAGATTTTAAATTCTATGAATTTGGATGCCGAAAAATTGGGTAATGAAAAAGATTTTAATCAGTCTGATTTCTTAAAAAAGCAATCCATAGAAATTGTGGCAATGAACAAGCAAAGAGAAGAATTGTTGTTAAGTTTAGAGAACCAAAATAGAGAACTTAACGAGTATGCTCATGTAGTTTCTCACGATTTAAAAGCGCCACTCAGGAATATAGATACTCTTATTAATTGGGTTCTTGAGGATAATAAAGACCTAATGAGGCAAAGTTGTTTAAGTTCGCTTAATCAGGTATTACTTAATGTGGAAAAAATGGATTTGCTCATCAAAGGAATTTTAGATTATTCTACTGTAGACAAAGTAGAATCGGAAGAAAGGTTAATTGACTTTAATCTGGTGATTGACGAAATTAAGAGAGAAATTCATACTCCGAAAAATATTAAAATTTCAATAATTAATGATTTACCAAAAATAAAGGGAAATAGCTGGCGATTCAAGCAATTAATGCAAAATTTAATTGAAAATAGTATTCACTATAACAATAAGGCTCAAGGTCAAATTGAAATTGGCTGTACAGAAAAAGAGCAGGATTTTGAATTTTATATCAAAGACAATGGGGTAGGGATTGCTGAAAAATACCACGGCAAAATTTTTAAAATATTCACGAAATTAGAAAATAACAATCAAAATTCAGGAGTAGGGCTTTCTATAGTTAACAAAATTATAGAGTACTATAAAGGTTCGATCCGGCTTGAAAGTAAAGAAAACATTGGAACAACATTTTATTTTACCTTACCTAAAAACTATGGAGGAGCCTAATTTAAATTATATTGACCAACTTTGTGCAGAAGACGATGAGTTTAAGCAAAAAATTATTACTATTATTAAAAAAGAACTTCCGCTTGAAATAACCGCATACTATAAAAGTATCGAAAGCAAGAATTACAAACTTGCCTCAGAGGTTATTCATAAATTAAAACATAAAATATCTATTTTAGGTCTTGAAAAAAGCTACGATCTTGCACAAGAATATGAAAATCATTTATTAAAAAATGGCACATTTGAATCTGAAGGTGAATTTGCACGTATTTTACAGTTAATGCAAAGTTTTGTAAACGACTTGTAAAAAAAACATAGTTTTCTAATGGTATATTTATTATTAGCGGTTAAATAAATAGATGTATTATTATACCTTGCATTCTTATATATATTATGTAAAAAAACATGATAAAAAATAATCTTTAACTGTTTGTAATTAACACATTTCTCTAATAAAAAAAACTCAAAGCAAGTTTTTTTTGACTTGCTCTATATAGTATTGGTTGTAGTTTTTTTACCTGTAATGGAGTGCAATCTGGCCAATTTGCCCCATAATTTTTACTGAATCTTTAAATGATAATTTAGAACCATCCATATGAATCCATCTATTTAAAGGTTTCTCTAAAATTAATTCCTGAGTTTTTGCAGAACCATATATTTTTTTCATTCTCATGAAAATCTCTACATCAAAAATCCATTTTGTTACAAATTTTTCACTAAAAGTTTTTTCTATAATTTCTTTTGTCATTATTTTGGCTCCACATTGTGTATCATTAATTTTCATTCCAAGAATCTTTATGATAATATAATTTATGGTTTTACTGATCAGTACTCTTGCAGATTGTTTGGTAATGTCAGCTCCCATTCTTGAAATTCTCGAACCAAAAACTAATTTGTATTTAGAGTTATAGATAGTATCTGCCAAATCTTGAAAATCATCAAAATTGGTAGACAAATCGGCATCTAAAAAACCGATATAATCAAATTGATTTTGCTTAGCTAAGTGTAACATTCCGAGGCGAACAGCTTCAGCTTTTCCACCATTTTTTATGCAATCATATACACTAATATATTCTTCTTTCCCTTTTGTTAATTCATTTAAAACTGCTAATGTATTGTCTTTACTTCCGTCGTTCACAAAACACAAATGGTATCCTAAATTTTTATGTACAAAAGACTTAAATTCATCACTAGACAAACGGGTTTCTTCGTTATAGCACGGAATAACAACTCCAATACATTTGTTTTGGATATATCGCTCTTTCGAATTGGTTTTTTCTGTAACACTTTTTTCAATAGTAGAGCCAATTAACCTTTTTACTCTTGCGCCAATTTCGCTTAAACTCAAAGGCTTCTTCATGTAGTCATCAATGCCTAAATCAAAAGCTTTTATAATGACTTCTTCATCAGTATTACCAGATAGTACCATTACAGGTGTGCTGTCTTTTTTGATTTGCTTGATATATTTGACGACCTCCAAACCAGATCCACTTTCGTTCAAAGATTCCGCATTAGAAAGGTTAGACATATTAATGTCAACAATAATTAAATTTGGTTTTTCACTGTCATATCTTGCAATGGCATCCATTATATTGTCTGCACTGATAACTTCATATCCTGAACTGCTTAGTAATTTTTCTAAAGACAACAAAACCAATTGCTGATCATCTACTATTAGTATTTTCATAATATTCAATTTAAGTTTATTGTATTGATTTGAAACATTCTATATACATCATTATAATTTTATCCATTGAATGGGCACTCGCAGCCTGAAAATTCGCAATAGCTAATTCTTTTCTATAGGCATCGTTTGAAATAATTTTTTCGATGGCTACAGCTAAAGATTCTGCACTTTCGGGATTAAAAAATTCTCCTTTATACCCTTCATCTTTAATTAGCAAGGCCAAATCGCCCAAGTCAGGCATGATAACTGCTTTGCCATAGCTGCCCGCTTGGTGCAACACTCCAGAACTACCAGTAGTAGATGTATAAGGGAAAACCACAATTGTACTATCAGTAAAGATTCTTTCTACATCATTTTCATCAACATATCCGGTAAAAATAATTCCTTCAACATTTTTATATTTTTCTTGTAACGCCTCTAAATATCCAGCTGTGTTTGGACTATTTGTTCCAGCAATCACTACCTCTAATTTTTCTGGATTTGTTTTTCGAACAATTTCAACTGCTTCAATTAAAATTTCAACTTTTTTATAAGTTCCAAATTTTCCAAATGCCATAATTTGTTTGGGTCCGGATTTAATTTCAAAATTTGGATTTTTGACCGATTCGAATGTTCCATGTGGTATTAGTATTACATTTTGGCTATGGTATTTAACATTTAAAACATCCACATATTTATGAATAGTTACAGCAACTCTATTGGCTTTCAAAATGCATCTGGTAATGTTAGTTCCAATAAAATTATAAATCTTCTGCATGGATTTATTTTCTGTGAATCCCGCTTTTTTCAGATCAACCTGTTCTAATATATTGTGCAATAAAACCACTGTTTTATATCCAAAAAATCTCAAAATCATAGGTAACAATAATCCCAAGGCAGAAGGTATTTTTTTATCTCCAAATTTTACAAACTGAAGATTAAATAAAATTACATCTGGTTGTTCTTGTCGAACTGCATTAAGAATAGAAAAAATAGTGGTGTAACTGTTAAATCTCCAACATTCTTTAACTTTAACTTTTTCTTTTTGGTCAAAGTCTAATTGTTTCGCTTCAAGTGTTTTATCCGATAATAAAATTAATTCGGCTATTTCTGAGTTGTGAACAAAGTTTTTTACCAAATGATAACCATATTCATTTAGTGTAACTTTACTTGGTGGAAATGCAGTGACTAGAGCTACTTTCATGTTTTAAAAATGTTACTTTTTATTGTTATTAAAAAAGAAAAAAAACAGTTGAAATAATAATAATGCTGTCATCGCGATGATTTGCATAACAACGATCTGTTCGATTGAATTATGATAGAGGACGATCAGAATTATTTGTGTAAGCCCCAGAAAGGCTGATATTATAACAGGTACATACTTATTTATAGAAAGAAAATAGTAAGTAAAAATATTTGCAATGGCAAAAATTGAAGTAGCCAATGCATATTTCCAAAGCAAGAAAGCAATGGGTAGGTATTTCTTGCCAAACATCAATTGCACTACAATTTCGGGAAATAAGAGTGTACCTAAAACAATTATAGTAGACAAGCAAACAATATATAAAACATATTTTAACAGAATTGGAAGTGTATCTTCTCCTTTTTTTTTTAAATGTATTACTTTAGGTAAAAGGAGCATTACAAACATCCAGGCAACAAAATATACAACCCGGCCTATTAATGCTAAAGAAGCATATAAGCCCGCTTTTTCATTATCAAAATAATGTTTAACCAACATAATATCACTATTGTTAATGATAATTTGCGTTAATTCATAGAAGGCTGTTAGAGCAAAAAATGTAATAATGGATTTTTTATCTAAATTATTACTTAGAGTTTTGTTGTTTTTGCAGTAAATTATTTTTTGAAAAGGAATCAAACCAAAGGCAAAAGAAATTAAAATTCCTAGTGAGATAATAATAGAAGATTGGATTTGAGGTAAAAAGTAGAGCAACAAAAGTGTCACAATCAAACGACATAACATCTCAAAGTAGTAAGTTTTTGACAAATTTCTCAGATCATTTTTTCCCTGGTATAAACCTCTATTAATACTCATTATAAAATAGATTGGAAGTCCCAAACCAAACAAAATGAACATTAATGAGGTTTTGGTTTTAAAAATTTCCTGTAATTGAGTACTGAATACGGCTACTATACATCCTAGTATTACACCGAATAACATTGCATACTTAAAAATAAATTTTAAAAAGAAATGCGATTGAGTTACTGAGAGTAAAACGGTATATTTAGTAGCAGTAACCTGAAATGTAATTCCAATAAAAGATAATACTAAGAGCAAAGTTATTAAGATTGCAGCATCAGCAAATCCAGAAGGTCCAAGTATTCTTCCTAATAGCAGATTGTACAAATAATTGCCTGCATTTACAAATAAAATTGTAAGCATGAAAAAATTCTCCGCAGTGATCTTTCTATATGTAGTTTTAATATTCAATTCAAGTGTATTGTAATAAATAATAAAAATAATATTTTAAAGGGCTGATTCTTACAAACAAATATAATAAAAATAAGAAAATTTTAACAAGAGTAACAAAGAAATTTATTAGGATAAATTCCCTCTTTTTAACAATTAACTAAATCAACATATTTATTATGAATTGTAATTTTGAAATTTAACTGTAATTTAAATCAATGCCAAGACATAGATTTAAACAAACAAGGTTATGTAATGCTGTCTTTTTCTAAACCTAAAGCCAATTTGAAAACCTATTAAAAAAAAACTTCAACTTTATTTGATATAATTTATTGAATTATATTTTTATAAAATAATATCACAGTAAATGTTCTCATTCTGTTAATAATTACCTTTAGATCATTATTCTGATATAATATTGGTGCTTTTGTATGTTTTTTTTTGATATTTTAGATGTTTGGTACTGTTTCTTTCGATGAAAGGACATTTTGTACAGTTATATCGTTTTCTTCTATAAGACGATATCGCTATATTTACAAAAACAATAATGTAAAATAAGAGTGATTGAAAGAAACTTCTAATAAATATTTGATAGTAGCCTTACTTTTTGGATTGACTTTCCATGGCAGCGCTATTTTTTTTACTTTAGAAAGTACTTATGATGCTTTAATTCACATGTTTTTCGGAAATCATTATGCCCACAGTTGGTTTGAACCTTGGAATTATAGTTGGTATACGGGTTTTAATGTGATGAGTTATCCTCCATTAGTGCACCAAACCATTGGGTTACTTTCTTTAATTGGAGGTTTGAAATTTGGTATGTTTACTGTTGCCATCGTTGGGATTATTTTATTCATTACAGGAACTTTTAGATTTTCACTTTTAATAACTGGAAATAGAACCGTTGCAGGCTATTCTGCTATTCTGGCGGTGGTTTCTTCTTCTTTTGTAGAAACATTGCATATTTTTGGACAGCTTCCCAGTATTATTGGAGTTTCTGTTTTAATGCATGCACTTCCAGAGATTTATCTTTTTATCAAAACAGGCAAAAAGAAATATTACTTCACCTCTCTGTCTTTGATGGCCGTAACCGTTTGTTCGCATCATGTTACACCTTTATTTGGAATGGTATTTTTTGTTTCGCCTTTAATCGGTATGATAGTAATGGATACCGCTCGCGAAAATGTCAATTCATTCAAGGAAATCACATTCAAAATATTCTATAAAACATTTCTATCATTATTAAAACGGATTATTCTTTTCTGTGGTAGCGCCGTTTTTCTGCTAGTATTTTGTATACTGCCGTATTGGATTACTTCTAAAGCCAATCCCATCACTCAGGTTCCTATTCCGCATGGGAGTCGCGACAATTTTATAGAAGTAACCTCTTCTGGCTTGATGTTCTTCTTGATACCTTGGGGAATATTACTTTTTATATTGCCTTATATATTTTATAGATATTACAGCAAAAGGTATATTTTTTTCGGATTATCCTTAACCTTGCTCACTGTTTTAGGAACAGGCGGCACAACTCCAATTCCCTTAGCAATTTTAGGAGAAAATGCTTTTAATATCCTAACCTTGGATCGCTTTACACTTTGGGCTTCTATAATGAGTTTGCCCATTTTTGGTGAATTTGTGTACCGATTAGTTGAAGGTGACTTAAGAACGGCTTTGCAAGTAAAATTCGGGAGTGTTTATAGGAGGATCGTAGGCGGGTTATTTGCTGGTTGCTTTTTGTTTTTTGGAGTGTTTACCATGACGTTAGGTTATTTTAGACCCTTGCAACCGCAAAAAATTAACTTTTTGCCAATTATCAATTTCTTGAATCAGGATCAGCATGATCATTGGAGGTTTCTACCATTAGGTTTTGGCGATCAGATGGCCTACTTATCGACACAAACAAAGGCAATGACGGTTGATGGAAATTACCATTCTGCAAGAAGATTACCAGAATTAACTTCTCGTGCAGTAGAGCGGCTTGAAAACTCTAAATTTCGAGGACTCGAAGGTATTGGTTCCTTGCAGCAATTTCTAACCGTTCCTGAAAAATACAATTTGAAATATGTTTTTTCTAACGATAAATTCTACGATCCAATTCTATATTTCTGCGGTTGGCATCGATTATCACAATTAGAAAATGGTATAATGGTGTGGGAAAAACTAAATGTGCAGCCCTTGTCTAAAATTCTTCCAAAAGATGAAGTACCGATCTATTTGAAATTAATGTGGGGAATTATTCCGATGTTAACCATTCTTATGGCTTTTATACTTAATGTTCAGATGATTTGGTTGCAGGCCTTAAAAATAAAGCCTTTAGAAAAACCTTCTTTCAATAAGTATGGAATTGTTTATGCTAATTTTCCAAGAGCGATGATAAAATTTCTACACATTTGGACAGGGATTTTACTGCTAATTATAAGCTTTGGAGTATATCGCATTTACATCAAAAATGCTACGCAGATTAGTCCTGAAAATGTTGTAAAAGCGTATTATGATGCTCTAGATTTTAAGTTTTATGATAAAGCGCACTCTTATGTTGTTCCTAATAAAGAATACTCGGTGGCTCAGTTTATGCTGGAAATTTCTGTTTCTGATGGTATTCTTAATTCTTACGCCAAGTTAGATGCTATCGAAACTAAAATTGTTCAGCAAAGTAAAGACAAAGCCAGAGTTATTGCTACGACCAAATGGGTTACACCATTAGAATTAATTGAAAAAAAGTACACACATAACGTTCAGAAAATAAAAGGGAAATGGTTTATTATTCCAGATAAAAAAGATACCGATATTCCTCCAGACGAATTTATTTCAGACAATATCAATTCGTATTACAAGCAAGGGAGACGAAAGATAACTGCCCAGCAGACCTATCATGAAGATGTACTGCGCCAACCAGATTTAGAAATTATATCGGCAAGTTTGGTAAAAATAGACAGTCAATATATCGTGATTGGTGAAGTTCAAAATATAGATAATGTTCCTGCAGATGTGGTCTTGAAAGCTACTTTATATGATCGAAATGATAAATCGATTGCCGTTTTCAACGCAAAGTATAATATTAAACATAAGTTGATGCCAAAAGAAGTCACGAGTTTTAAGGTGAATTTTGAAGATATTGCGTGGTTAAAGCCAACTGATGTAAAGCCAACAACTTTTAACCCCAATGAATTTACACCAAAAGAATTGAAAAATATTCCCGCTACATTTGATATTCAAAGTGCTGGAAATGTCGCAACCACCGACTTGTATAATTCGGTTGCTATTTCAGATTTAGTGATAGATAACAACCAGATCAAAGGTACTTTATTCAATTACGGAATTCAAGAAGTAACCATTCCAGAGCTCTTAATTTCGTATTACAATGATAAAAAAGAATTGGTTTATGTTGATCACCAGTTTATAAAAGAGGGTGTTCGCATTCAGCGTAAGCAATATTTTACTTATAATTTGCCAAGAGATTTGAATCCTGTGATTATAAAATCTTCAACAGAAAATTGTTTTGTAAATGGTTTAAAATCAGAAGGTCTTGCTCGTGCGGTAATTCCAGTACGAAATAGTAAACAAGAAAGTGCAAAAATGCAAAGGGTTAAAGGACATAAAGGGTATTCGTTTATTAAAATTGAAATCAATAATTACATTGGAAATCCTAGATAATGAAGAATAAAATCTATATATTTTGTTTTTGTTTGTTTACTATATTATTGGTATCAGTTACTTTATTGCCTAAAAAACAAACGGGTACTATTGTATTAATGACCCAACAGAAAACCTTTTCCGCAGGTGCCAAAATAGCTTTAGATTTTACGGTAAATTCGTCAAATCAACCGAAGTTATTTTTAATTCATTCTTTAGGAAAAACGCTTTTAGAGGGTACCATAAAAAATGATAAATTAACTTTTATCCTTCCTAAAGTTTATGCTAAAAAATCGGGTCGTATTGATTGGTTTTTGGTTGTAAACGGAGAAAATAAACTACAGGGAAACTTTGAAATTTTGCCCAACAACGACACTAAAACGGATATCGAAAATTATTTAGGCCCACCAAGTACGTTGGTAGGAGATGGTCATTTTGTAATGTACGTTACGATTCCGACAGATGGCTTTGATAATCCGAAACCTGAAAATACTCCCGTAATTTTTAGAAGTCAGTTTTTAAATGCTATTACGTCTCAAACGGTAAAAACGAAAGATCTTATTGCTTGGAAAATAGTTAATGCCCCTACAAAATCAGGAATAGTTTTGGTTTCTGCCCAATGCAATGCTACAATTACTAAAGAATTTAACGCTGTAATTTTTCCTGGAATCGCTACAAATTTCATAATTTCTTTTACTAGAAATCATCTATATGCTGATGGAAATCAAATTACGACCTTAAAAACAGCTGTTATTAAAGACAAATTTGGTAACGTTGTAAGCGACGGAACCATGGTCTCATTTGTGATTTCTACTGCTAATAATATGGTTTTAAAATCATTTGGCACAACTATAAACGGAGTTGCAACTGCTCAGATTTTGCATCCTGATCACCAAGATGTTTATACTGCAAAAGCGTATGTAGCGGGAATAGCAGAAAGTAATTCTATAGCAATTAACTACAAACCGATTAATCCGAAAATTGAATTTGAATTTTCAAAAGATAAGCGCACTGTAATAGTTGGTCCGTTGCGTAGTTTTATGAATCAGTTAGTTCCAGACGGAATTAAAGTGACTCTAAAAGTGTATCATCATAATCAACTCGTAGCAACTTTGCAAGAAGATAGCGTAAAAGGCCATGCTGTTTTTACTATTTCATCTGAATATTATAAAGAAAAAAAATATTCATTTGAAATTTCAACCTTAGGAAGTATTCAAAAAGTAGAAGAAAAAAATTATGATAGTAATTAACAATAAAAATAATTATCGGGCAATTTTAATAGTTTCATTTATTGCGATTAATATTTTGGTATTATTTGGAATGAGTGAAATTTTGGGCTACTTAAATTCGGGAGCAGATAGAAGTTCGATGCTGCATTTAGAGAAAGAGACTTCAGATACATATTTACCCAAAGTAACGTGGGAAACCTTCAAAAATCAAGGTAGACGGATGGAAAATCAAACCATCCAGAAAATTGAGAAGCATTATTTGTTTTCTTATGTAATAAAAAATAATGCTCTTAAAAACAATGTCAATGATGGAATTGACGATTATTTTACAGAAAGTTCGCGAAAGCAATTAGAACAAATTATAGCCTATAATAAGGCCAAAAAAATTTCGATCCAGAGTACAATAATAGAACATCATGCATCGTTAGATTTTTATAGCGAAGACGGCCAACAAGTCGTTATTACCGATAAAAATGTAGTTGAATTTCAAAATATTTATCAAGATAACAAGCTTATAACTTCTGTTCGGGATACTGCAAATTATAAGGTTTTAATGTTGCTAGAGGATGGTTTTTGGCGTATTCGACACTATGTTCGGATGCAAAAAGAAAAGAGTTTGGTTGCTGTAGAATTGAATAAAAAAATATACACGGTAAAAGGAAATGAAATTTTAAAAAATGGTGCTCCCTATATCATAAAAGGTATTAATTATTATCCTAAAAATTCTGCTTGGGATATGTTTGGAAATAAATTTAATAAAGATACTATAGCTGCTGATTTTGATATAATAACAAAAGCAAAACTCAATACGATTAGGATTTTTGTTCCTTATGAAGAATTTGGTAAAGCAGAGGTTTCACAAGAGAAATTAGATAAGGTAAAAATAGTTTTAGACTTGGCTGAAGAAAAAAAACTAGCTGTAATCGTTACATTATTCGATTTTTATGGAGATTATGCTCCAGAAAGCTGGACTTTAACTCATCGACATGCAGAGAAAATTGTAACGACTTTTAAGGACTGCAAAAATATTATTGCTTGGGATATTAAAAACGAACCTGATTTAGATTTTGAATCACGTGGGGAACAAAATGTAAAGCCTTGGTTGGAACAAATGATTGCAGCAGTCAAGAAATTCGATGCTAATCATTTGGTCACTATTGGATATTCTAATATTGCATCGGCAGAGATACTAAAAGATAAGGTAGATTTTGTATCGTATCATTATTATGAAGATATTTCGCTTTTTGAAGACAAACTTGCTGTTTTAGAAAAAGCAGCCAAAAAGCCTTTGGTAATGCAAGAATTTGGGCTTTCGTCCAATCGAGGACTGTGGAGTTGGTTTGGTAATTCAAAAGAAAAGCAGGCTAATTATCATAAAAAAATGCAATCTATATTCAAAAAGAAGCAACTTGCATTTGTTTCCTGGACTTTATATGATTTTCCGAAAGTTCCAGATAAAGTTGCTGGAAAATGGCCGTGGATAAAAAACAAACAAAAACAGTTTGGATTCATCGATTCAGAAGGAAAAAACAAACCTTCTTTTTTGTATATAAATTATTGATTTTAATTTTTAAATAAAAACAATTAAGTCTTTTTATTTGACATTGAATTAACTTTTAAAATAGTACTTCACTAGAATTACATCGCCTTTATTGATTTTAATTTAAAAAAAACGTATAGCTTTTGGGGCAAAAAAGGAGATCATATTTTTGATACTTAGCAAGTCTTTTTTGAATTTGCAGGCAATTTTAAAATTGATTTTTAAAAAGGCAAAAGTCTAACAATAAAGGGCAATGTAATTCTGGAAGTAGTCGCATAATATTGGTACAAACAGGTTAATGGCAGTGACATAAATGAAATAAAAAAAAGTGTTTTAGTTTGTCATCTTTCAGACAGCTCTTAAAATTCTTTCTTTTCTTAATAGTATTACATACTCAGCAAGCTAAATCTGTTATTCATAATTAATTTTACTATTTTGTTTCTTAATTCTGATACAAATCTACATTGATTATAAGATTTTTTTTTATTTTTTTTCGATGATCTGCGTTTACTGTAGAGGGATAATCAATGTTTATAGTTAACTTGCAGTTAATTACAAATAATATCTTAAAAATGAACATTAAAAAGGAAATAGTCTTAGTTTTTTGCTTTCTCCTTGGATTATCAATTCAAGCGCAAGATATGCAAGGGGGTTTTACCAATTTAGAGAAAGGAGAATTTGCTCAAGCCGAAATTTTTTTCAGCAAAATCTTAAAGACATATCCAGATAATAAAACGGCAAAGCTTTGTTACGGGAGAGCTGTCGGTTTAAATTCGAGTCCTGAAAAAGCCACAGTGATTTTTTCTGAATTACTAAAAACCTATCCAGATGATTTTGAAATCCAGCTGAATTATGCTGAATGCATGTTATGGAATAAAAATTTTTCTGAGGCAAAACCTTATTACTTTGGCCTGATAGCAAAGCATCCCGAAAGTTTTCCGGCTTTACTAGGCTATGCAAATACTTTGTCTAATTTAAAAGAATATACGGAGGCTTTAATATATGTAAATAAAGCTTTGGCAGTTTCTGTTAAAAATCCAAATGCCCTAGTTTCTAAGAAATACATTCGCATGGGATACGCCAATCAATTGGTACAACAACAAAATTATAAAACTGCACTTTCTTTATTAGATGAAAATTTTGAGGATTTTCCGAAAGACAAGGAAACATTAATGAATAAAGCTAATATTTATTTAATCACTAAGGATAAAAAAAATGCAACCAAGGCATATCAAGAATTAGCAGTATCCAAAAAGGATAGCTTGTTTTCTTTAAACGGATTGTCATTAGTTTCGCATATAGCCGAAAGAGATAGCGAAGCTTTATCTATAGCCAAAAAAGCATTAAAAAATAGCCAATTTATTGAGGACATAAAATTACAAAGTCAAACAAAAGAACGCTATGTTCAGGCACTAATTTGGAATAAAAAGTACAAAGAAGCAGCAGCAAAAATAAAGGAATACCAAATTAGTAATCCCAATGAAAATTGGGTATTAGCGCTTTCTGCAACTTTAGGAATGTATCGTAGTGATTTTAAGGAAAGTATTGCTGACTACCAAAATATATTGGTCAACGATGCAAAATCATTTGATGGAAACTTAGGAATATCGAATGCTTACTTTGCAGATGGCGAACCATTAAAAGCTTATGAAGCAGTTGATACTACCTTGAAAATATTTGAAAACCAAAAAGATGCTATTGGATTTCTAAAAAAAATAAATGAAAATTTCACACCAAGTGTAGAGGAGATAATAAGTTATTCATTTGATAATGGAAAGAATGAAGCCTACGCTAATAATACAGTTTTGAATTTTCCAATATCGACGGAATGGGCTTTTTTAGGAATGTATCAATACAGAAAAACTGAAAATACAGTCACTAAAAATTCGGCTGTCTCTAATGACTTCAAGGTCGGCGCACAATGGCAATTTCATCCCAAAATAAATTTTAATGTTTTAGTAGGTTCAAGTAATGCAAGATCTTTCGTTAGTAATTATAGTCAATTATTAGTAGACGTATTTTTCAAAATAAAGCCCTTAAAATTGCAAGATTTAGAATTAGGGTATAAGCGAGATATTCAGAACTTCAATGCTGATCTGGTAAGTAGAGAGATAACAGCTAATAATTTTTATTTCAATTATAATATTGGCACAAACTTCAAATTAGGATGGTTTACACAATATTATTACAGCGCGCAAAGTGATAGTAACCAGCGAAACTTATTATTTACCTCATTATATTATAATTTTTTATCAAAACCAATTTTGAAAGCAGGCTTTAATTATCAATTTATTGCCTTTCAAAAACAAGTGCCAACAATTTATTTTAGTCCAAGTAAATTTAATGCTTATGAGATTTTTGTTGATTTTTTGAAAGATGAAAAATCGGCTGAAAACAATGCTATCTTTTACACACTAAGTGCTGCAACAGGATTTCAATACATTGAAAATGATAGCAAGCAATCGACTTATCGAGTGCAAGCTAAATTTGGCTATAAATTTTCAGATCGCTTTTTGGCGAATTTTTATGGTGTTAAAAGTAATATTGCGTCTGCTACTGCTGCCGGGTTTCAATATACAGAAGTAGGTTTGCGTCTTAGATGGATGTTGACATCTAAACCAGTATTCAAAGTGAAGAAAAACGAGAAATAACAGCTTTTTTCAACTTAGTATTAAAGAAGTAGTATTTTCTTTTATAAAAATGCTACAATAAGTTCAGTCGTTTCATTAAAGCTGGTCTATTGGCGCGACTTACAGGAACGACGTCTTTGCAAATTAAGACACTATTGTCTTCAATGTCAATAATTTTTTTTGTATTGATAATAAAGGAACGATGCACTTTCAAAAACAAATCTTTAGGTAATTTGTGTTCTATTTTTTTAAGGGTTGAGTGGACCACATAGTTTTTGTTTTCCGTTTTGATATGAATATAATCTCCTTTAGCTTCTATAATATTGACGAAAGCAAATTCAATTTTGATCAGACGGCGATCAATATTGATGTAAAATTCGTTTGCATTATCTTCATTAGCACTTCTATTTAAAATTGTTGTTGTAGTATTCGCTTTTTGAATTGCTTTTTGAAAGCGATCTTCGGTAATTGGTTTTACTAAATAATCTACAATACAGTCGTATTCAAAAGCTTCGATAGCAAAATTTTTATCAGAAGTTATCAGTATAATTTTGGGTGGACTTTTAATTGTTTTAATAAAATCAAAACCTGTAAAATCAGGCATGTGGATGTCTAGAAAAATTAAATCGACATTATTTTCATTTAAATACTTTATGGAATGAATAGCATTTGAGAATTCTTTTAACAAGTTTAATTGAGATGTATTTTCAATCATTTTTTCTATTATGGATCTTGCCATTTCTTCGTCATCGATAATAATGCAATTCATAGTTTAATAAGATATTATAATTATATTACAAGTCTATTGTAGTTCCTAAAAGTAATCTAAAGTTCATATTGTCGGTTAGTACTATTTCTTTTTTTAATTTTCTTCTTATTTTTTAGCAATATATGAACTTTTTGCAAGACCTAATATGGAAATTTTAGATTTTAATTTTTAAATGATTCTAAAAAAGTTTTTTTGGATAGTTTAAAGTAAAAGTTTAATTAATCTTTCTATTATTTTAAAGTGTTTTGCAGTTTCTTGTTGGTTTTTTTGAAATTATTATTATTATTAAGATTTTGTTAATATATCAGTATTGATTTCTAGATTACTGATAGTTCGGATATTTTTAAATCTTTGAACCCAAAAATATTTTTGCGACAATATCTAATCTAAGATTAATCCATAGTGAATTTAGAATATTGTAAACGATTTCCCTACTAAATTAAGCTGTAAATTACTTATTACGATAGAAGTGGCAAGAAGTTTTTATTGTTTTAAAGCGGATTTGTATTGATGGAATGTAATTTAGAATTTTTTGATATGCAATAATTGAAAGCTTAAGATATTTTGCTTATCTATATTTTAATATTATTTCATTTGCTGTAATTCGATCTGAATTCAAGCTCTATTCGCTTGCAGATGATAAGTTCGATATTCTTTAATTTTTTGTTCAACGTCAGTAGGCTAGAAACCGTTTGTCGATATTTTTTGGTGATTTGCCGTAACTTGTTAATGACTTAACGAAAATGTTTAATCGTCTAAAAAAATAGATGATAATTTTGGTATTAGATAATAGATTTAACTCATCGATATGTATTCAGAAATATTAATTATAAAAGTATTTCAAATTGGTCAGTACAAATAACTTTTTTAAAAAATAGTATACCTTGATTTATTAAATTAATTTAAAGTTTTTAATTGCAAAATGCCAAAAGTTTAATCTCATTGTTTCTGTAGACAAAAATTTAATACTTATTTGCAACCAATAATTATGAAGCAAATAATTTCGTACAAGTGGCTAAATTTTAACTATAAGTTTTAATATTTTTTTTCATAACATTAAATATTATATAGTATTTAATTCGAATTTCAAATTAATAATCCTTGTGGTTATTGATGTCCGTCGATGATTTAAAAAAAAAACTTTTTTTTTTAAAAAAATCAGCAACATTTTGATTTTTATTTGTAGGTTTATAATGTTTTTTTAAGTTTTTTTGTCCGATTTTTTCTTTGTTATATAAACCAATTTATAATTTATCTCGTGTTTTAATTTAATATCTAATTTTTAATTAAAATTTCTATAGTATGAATAATTTTACACTCATTAATTCTGTAATTAAAAGTTTATTATCGATTTTCTATTTTCTATTTAGCAAAGTACTATTGATTTTGAATAAGTTATTAAAGTTTAATTCTTTTTCTTTTTTTATAAATGTTTTTTTTCTTTTTAATATATCATCTTCAATATATGCTCAAGCTACTGTTGTAACAAATCCTTCAAATTTGCAGATAAATACTGCTTTAAATGGGCCTGGAATAGTTATCGTTGGTGGAACATTGTCGGGAGCAGCAACTGCCGCAACATTGCGTGCAAATCAAGTTGCCACCTTTTCTAATGGTATTAGTGGCGCTGGTTTGCAGATACCGAGCGGTGTGTACTTTACTACAGGAAGTGCCCCTTTCGAATTAGCAAACAAAAATACTGCTGTCCAAAATAGTTCTAACCCTGCTGGAGCTACAACATTATCAGATCCCAATTTATCTTTAATTGATCCTACCGCAACACGTGACTTAGTATCGTATTCTTTTACAATAACTTTAGCACCGAATGTTTCGGGACTAATTTTTGGTTATCAATTTGGTTCAGAGGAGTTTCCAGATTATGTAGGTTCTAATTTTGATGATGCTTTTGGTTTTTTTGTTTCGGGGCCTGGTATTTCTGGAGTTCAGAATTTCGCAACATTGCCAAATGGTAATGCCACATCAATAAATAAGGTAAATTCTGGTATTCCTGGATTTAGCTCACCGGCAACACCTGTCGCTGCATACGATGGTTCTCAATCTGCTTTGTATATCAATAATGGTCACATTACAACTACTACTGGAGGTAAATATAACCTGAATACAGCGCCTCAACCAGGACCTTTCCCAATTTTTACAGAACATAATGGTTTAACAAAGTCGATAAAGAAATCCATTGTTGGCTTAACTCCTGGAGGAACTTATACTTTTAAAATTGTAATTGCTGACGCTGGTGATGCATCGTTGGATTCGGGTGTTTTTTTAGATATTATAGAGGGTATAATTTCTGCCGATCTCTCTGTTTCTAAAACTGTAAATAACCCAAGTCCAAATGTGGGAAGCAATGTTGTTTTTACACTCACAGCAGGCAATACTGGTCCTGGTAATGCACCAAATACCAAGGTTACTGATTTGTTACCAGCTGGTTACACTTTTGTGTCTGCTACGCCAAGTGTTGGGACATACGATTCCTCGACAGGGGTTTGGGATATTGGTTTATTAAATATAGGCTCTTCCCCAACTTTGCAAATTACTGCTACGGTAAAAGCTGCAGGTCCTTATTTGAATAGTGCTTCTATAGCATCTCCAGATATTGCAGATCCTACCCCTGGAAATAATACCTCTAGTGTTACCCCAACCCCGGTTGCGCAGTCTAATGTTGGTATAACCAAAACTGCAAGTAGCGCTACGCCTAATGTTGGCAGTAATGTTACTTTTACTTTAACAGCAACTAATGCAGGTCCAAGCAACGCAACAGGAGTAAGTGTAACGGATATTTTACCTTCCGGTTATACTTTTGTAAGCGCCAGCACAGCTTCAGGAACCTATACAAGTGGAACAGGAATCTGGGCCATTGGTACTTTAGCCAATGGAGCTAATGCTACCTTATCTATCATTGCTACAGTCAATGCCTCAGGAACGTATACCAACAGTGCGAGTATAACTGCCAATGAAGCAGATCCTACCCCTGGAAATAATACCTCTAGTGTTACCCCAACCCCGGTTGCGCAGTCTAATGTTGGTATAACCAAAAC
>NZ_JAALLN010000266.1 GCF_011751075.1 Flavobacterium poyangense | reverse complement strand
GATGAGCAATGAAGCAGCGACCGGGCCCAGTGCCAGCCCGAACAGTTGCGCCGCAGGCACCAGCAGCGCTGCCGTGCGCGTCTCGTCGGAAGTGATCGCCAACCGGATCTGATAGGGAACGATGAAGAGCAGGATGAAACCCATGGTCAGTGCGGCTACCCAGAAGGTGGTCAACGCCGGCCCGCCGGCCAGAACCATGCATGCAAGCACGGCAACGATGCCCACCCCTGTTATGGCCAGCCGATAGTCGATGCGCGCCTCGAAGACGGTTGCCGTCATCGCACCGAGGATCTGCGCAGCGAGGCTTGCCGAGACGATCAGGCCGACCGTTCGGCCGTCAATGCCATATTGCTCGCCGAGTGGTTCCAGGAAGGCCCAGACCGAACCGAAGAACATGAAATAACAGAAGATGGAAAGCAGTGCGGTGATGGCGCCAGGCGTCAGCACATTCGAGAAACGCTCGTCTTTCGGCAGGTCCGTATAGTCATCCGGCACCGCAC
>NZ_JAALLN010000265.1 GCF_011751075.1 Flavobacterium poyangense | reverse complement strand
GCTTCTTCGTCGACGAACTCTGGCTATTCGGCAAGAAGGCGTCAGCCGCCAACGTGCTTTCCGAATTGGCTGGCGCCCACGCCTCGAAGCCAGAGGGCTTCGGCATCTACGCCTCTACACAAAGCGATGAGCCGCCAACCGGCGTGTTCCTGCAGAAGCTGCTCTATCATCGGAGCATCCGAGACGGAAGGATTGTCGATCCGACCTCTCTCCCACTCATCTACGAATATTCGGACGAGATGGCGAAGGCGAAGGCCTGGCGCGATCCGAAGACTTGGCACATCCCGAATCCTAGCCTCGGCTATTCGGTCGACGAGACCTGGCTCCGGACCGAGATGCAGAAGAAGGAGCTTGAAGGCACCGCGGCTCTCAGCATCTTCGTCTCCAAGCATTTCAATATCGAGGCTGGCCTCGGATTGAAGTCCGGCAGTTGGGCCGGTGCTGAGTTCTGGCTCGGCAACGAAAAGATCGATGTCTCCAACGTCGACACGTCACTGACC
>NZ_JAALLN010000264.1 GCF_011751075.1 Flavobacterium poyangense | reverse complement strand
CTGACCAGCAAGTGACTAACTGCGAAGGTCTTGGTGTGTCTGTCGTGCTCCGTAACCGGGATGGATTGGCTTCTTCTGTGGTGACCTATCTTGGGATGAACCGCATCGGCACAGTATACGATACATATGCTCTCAACTCTGGTGTGGTTAAGCTGGTAAGTTCGCCGTGCGTAGTTAATATCAACTCTTCAGGTGCGATTGCTCTTGCCACGGGTTGTGTCGCGACTAAATCATCCGTTGGTGTTTTGGTCATCAACTTCCCTACTGACATGTCACGTGCAGGCTACACTTTTTCTTCGCCTGGTACTGGAAGGTATGTTGTTGTTAATAAAACATCAACAACATCATGGACTATTACGACATACAACAATTCAGGTGTAATCTCAGACCTTGAATGTAGTATTGTTATTCAGTAAAACATAACCCCGCTTCTGCGGGGTTAGCTTTTGTTTATTAATAATATTTCTTATATAGAGTTTACTGTTTGTATTACCCTAACC
>NZ_JAALLN010000263.1 GCF_011751075.1 Flavobacterium poyangense | reverse complement strand
AGCACCCTGCGGATTGATCAGCATGATCTGCGCCACGAAATAGAGCTGCCGGAGTGGCGTTGACGCGTCTTCGGCCTGAAGGACATGGCCTTCCAGCAGAAACTGTACGTCGTTCAGGAGTTCCAGCGTGACCTTTCGGTCAACGCGGATGACCGCGCCGTTGAGATAGATGCGTTCACCAGGCTTCAGCGAGAGCTTCAGCGTGCTCTTGGAGGGTGTCATTGAATGCCGTCCCGGATGATCTGCGAGACTTCGATCAGCCCGTCGAAGTTGTTGGAACGACCCTGGCGGATATCTTCGGTTTCACGCAGCAGCCACAAGCCAATCGAGATCAGGTTGGCGCGCAGTTCCTTCGGCAGGGCGTTTTCATCGGAGGAGAGATCCTCGAGCAGCGCTGTCCAGACACGGTTGGTGAAGTGCAGGGCTTCCACAGCCTGCATGGATTGGGTGCCGGCGTTGGCTGCATCGATCAGCAGATCGATCGACCGGGTCAGCAGATGC
>NZ_JAALLN010000262.1 GCF_011751075.1 Flavobacterium poyangense | reverse complement strand
CGACACCAGCTCGTTGGCATAGCGCAGTTCGCCGGCGTCGCCGCCCATGCCCGAGGGCAGGTCGCCGCGCAAGGCCACCACGCGCCGCACGCCTTCGTTCTTGTAGGCCTGCAGGATGTCCCGCAGGTCCTGGCGCGAGGCGCCGACGCACGACAGGTGCGGCGCCGCGTCGCAGCCCAGGTTACGCAGCGTGCGCACCGCGTCGGGCAAGAGGTCGGCCACCCTCACCGCCTGCACCATGCCACGGCCGTCGCTCAGCACCGGCCCCAGGTAGCGCGCCTGCGGCGTCTCCAGGCCGGAAGGCTGAAACGCCGCCGGATCATAGTGCGCGGTCTCGGTGGCCTGCTCCAGGATCAGCCCCAGCGGGCGTTCATCGGCCGCGCCCGCGGGCCGGTAGCGCACCAGCGCCAGCCGCGTGCTGGTCAGCAGCGTCGCCGCGCCGGCGCCGGCCAGCGCGCTCAGGTCGATGGCCGGCACGGCCACGCCGCGGCAGTCGAACAT
>NZ_JAALLN010000261.1 GCF_011751075.1 Flavobacterium poyangense | reverse complement strand
CGTCGGCGGAACTTCGCCGCCGACCGCGGACGTCAGTTTCCACGAGAACCGGACGCTCCGACGCCGCGTGCAAGATCCACGGGCATATGCGGTCTACGATTCAATTAGATGCAACGATTCTTGCAAGCGTCACGCATGCGGTTTCTATGTTGTCGGGGTGTAGGTTGGTCACGCTGAGTAGCAAGCCATGTTGCGCGTCCCCGCGGCTAAGATGCCAAGCGGAGAGCGCCGAGGGCGCGAGGCCATGTGCGCGGGCGATACGCACCACGGCGATGTCGTCGGCAATCTGTGGCAGCGGTGCGATCACGCCCAGGCCAGCCGCCAGCGTGCCCGGCAGAAGCCTGTTTACATGCGTTAGCGCGAGGTTGCGGCGCTCGGCATAGAGAGCCTTCATCTGCCGCAGGTGCCGCAGGAAGTGCCCATTGGATAGAAACTCCATAACAGCCAACTGGGTGATCCGGTTCGGAGCCGGGGCCAACACGGCGGCAACCTCGACCAGAC
>NZ_JAALLN010000260.1 GCF_011751075.1 Flavobacterium poyangense | reverse complement strand
GCGTGCGAAAGGTGGCGTCCGGAACGTCCAGGACATTGCCCGACTTGAGCAGGCGGTATGGAAGCAATCCGGCGAAGTAACCTTCATCGAGAAGCCGTTGCTGCAAAGCGCTTGCGCAAAGTTTGCCCGCTCGTTGATCACGCGGCACGCCGTCCATCGAGGCCCCGGCGAACGGATCGCCGGTCGCGCCTTGTGAATAGAGCCGCCTGACGCCCGGAAGGCTGGAATATCCTTGCGACGCGGCGACCGCCACATCCGCGGAACTTGACCTTCTGGTGCCGGCGCTTGCCGGCTTCGGCCCCCTTGCGGGCCTGGGCTGCGGCGCCGCTGCGGCGAGAGGAAGCTCGACCTCGCTTGAACCGTCGGTCACGGCGTCCTGTGTATCGACACCCTGGGGCTCCTGCTGATCAGATTTCGCTGAGTTCGCATCCCCCGCTTTATCCTGTTCGGCTTCACGATTGCTTGCCGGGTCTTCCTGTTTCGGACGATCCGGCTCGGCAGC
>NZ_JAALLN010000026.1 GCF_011751075.1 Flavobacterium poyangense | reverse complement strand
TCGCTCTAAAGTGGAATCCTGACTATTATTTCTCATCGTAACAAAATTTATTAAAATTAAATTTTGTTACCGAAATAAGTAACCTTTACAGAAATGACAGAGGTGAGAATAAATCTAAGGAAAACTACGCCCAAACAAATTGAAATTTTCATTTAATTATTCCCGCCTTATAAGTGGCAATAGCCCGATCGCGTGCAAAGGCATGATCTACCATAGGTTCGTTGTAACCCAGATCAAATTCTGGAATCCATTGACGGATGTAGATTCCTTTATCGTCAAATTTCTTTTGTTGAATTTCGGGATTGAAAACTCTGAAATATGGTGCTGCGTCACAACCTGTTCCTGCAGCCCATTGCCAGTTGCCTACATTTGATGCCAGTTCAAAATCTAATAGTTTTTCGGCAAAGTAAGCCTCTCCCCATTGCCAGTTGATGAGTAAATGTTTGCAAAGAAAACTCGCTACGACCATACGTACCCGATTGTGCATATAACCGGTCTCGTTAAGCTGACGCATTCCGGCGTCGACCATAGGATAACCCGTTGTTCCCGAACACCAGCGTTTAAAATCAGCTTCGTTATTTCGCCATTGAATGCCATCATAAGCCGATTTAAAATTATGATTGACCACATTAGGAAAGCTAAAGAGGATCTGAATAAAAAATTCACGCCAGATCAATTCACTCAAAAAAGTCTGATTGGTTTTGTTGGCCCAGTTCACTAATTTCCGAATACTCACAGTTCCGAAACGCAAATGAGGAGAAAGATACGACGTGCTGTCTAAAGCCGGAAAATCACGGGTTTCTTTATACGTTTTAATTTGGGTTAAGTTGTGCGGAAGTACTTTTATGGTACTTGTTTCAAAGCCTATTTTTGCCAATTCCGGAAACTGAAATTGATTTTTAGCAAAATTAGAGAACAGTGGTTTGGTGTCACATTCAGTCACCGTTCCTAACAAATGATATTTCTCCAGCCATTTGTTTTTATAAGGCGTGTAAATGGTATACGGAAGCCCGTCTGATTTGGTGATTTCTTTTTCTTCAAAAATCACGTGATCTTTATATGACAAAAAAGTAATGCTATTTTGTTGTAATAAATGGGTGATTTCTAAATCGCGTTTTATGGCAAAAGGTTCGTAATCTTTATTGCATACAACATCCTGGATATCAAATTCAGTTAGTAGAGACTGCCAGACTTCAGCGGTTTTTCCTTTTTTAATTAAAAGAGAAGACCCAACTAATTGAAGAGCTGCGTTTATCTTTTCAAGTGAATCGTATATAAAACTTACCCGGGCATCATTTTTTGGCAGACTGTCCAGTATATCTTCATCAAAAATAAATAAAGGAATTACCGGGTAGGAGGAATGTAATGCGTGAAATAAACCAATATTATCATCCAGCCGTAAATCACGTCGGAACCAGAAAATCGTTACTTTTTGTTTCATTGTACTTTCGTGTTAAATAGCTCTTCGATTTTGTTATGGCGGTATTTGAAAATAGTTTTTAGTTTGTTTGCTACAAGCAGCTTATTAATAATACGCCCTAAAAAGCCAAATGGCAAAGCGTAATGTACAACATCGGTCATTTTTACACCTGTTTCGGTGGCTTCGAAGAAGTGTTTGTGGTGCCATAATTTATAGGGACCAACGAGTTGTATGTCTACAAAATAGTGGTTTTCTTTTGAGATGGTAATTTCGGTTACCCATGACACTTTAATTCCCAGAAGAGGTTTTAAGGTATAGGTGATAATTTGACCGGGATACATGCGTTTGTTGTCGAAATCCAAAATCTCAAAACGCATGCTGTCTAAAGTGATAGTCTGAAGATTTTTAGGACTGGAAAAGAAATCCCAACACTTCTCTATACTTGCATTTATATGTTGTGTAGTTTCTATTTTATATATTTTCATAGTATCTGGTATTGCGCAAATTCATAAAAAGTATAGTTGACAGACAGAAACATAGATTTTTCTTCAAAAAAGAGTCTAAAAAAAGAAATACATTTCTGGATGATGGTTAAACGATGAGGTCTTCGACTTCGCTTAGACTGTCAATTGAAATTTTAAACAAGTGAAACGCCTTTTTTTCGTCTTAAAACTATGTTTCTATGTGTTAAAAAAATAAGGACACCCAATAAATAGGTTACATTTTATAATATTTAAAAGGAACGAATAACATCCCGAAACATTCTCCGCCTTCTTTTCCTAAATGTTTATGATGCACTTTATGGGCTTTTCTTAAGCCGATGAGGTATTTGTTTTTGGTGTTTTTAAACCATTTAAAACGTTGATGAATTAGTACATCATGTATTAAAAAATAGCAAACACCATAAAGAGTAATACCGCAAGCGATAAAAAACAAATAGTTAAACCCGCCCTGAACACCAAAATAAAAAAGAGCGATACTTGGAGTAGCAAAAATGACAAAAAAGATGTCGTTACGCTCAAAAGTATGTTCGTATTTTGGTTGGTGATGATCTGCGTGAAAGTACCACATTAAGCCGTGCATAATGTATTTGTGCGTCAACCAGGTAACACATTCCATAAACAGAAAAACACCGAGAAAAAGTAGAAAAGAGATCATCTTATGTTTTTTATATAATAAAGTTGTCAATAAAATGGTTATAAATATCCTTAACGTATCAGACTAGTTTTAATTTATAAGTGACGAACGATTGCGCCAAGAGCCCGACTTTTGTATAATTTGAAACCCGGATTCTTGAATTTCCAATTTCATGATAAGGGGTGTTTTTGAGTTTTTGCAATAGTTTTTTATAGTAGATAAAAGCGGTGTACACTCCAAATTTAGCTTCAATGGGTAATTTTATGATACCTTGATAAGCAATTTTAAAGTCTTCTTCGATTTCGTTGATAATGGCATTTTTGGCATTTTCGTCAAAAGAGTTTAAGTTGATTCCGGGGAAATAATTTCGATTTAAAATCAGATTGTCCTCTTTTAAGTCTCTCAGGAAGTTTACCTTTTGAAAGGCAGAACCCAGACGCATGGCTTCTGCCTTGAGTTGCTCGTATTTTTGATCTTTTCCTGCAACAAAAACCTTGAGACACATTAAGCCAACGGCATCGGCAGAGCCATAAATATAATCTTCATATTCCGTTTGTGTATGGTAAACAGATTTTACGAGATCGAGTTTCATGCTTTTTAAAAACGCCTGAATCAGATCATCGGTAATGTTGTATTGTTTTACGGTGCGCTGGAACGAATTTAAAATAGGATTTAAGCTAATGCCCATTTCCATTGCCTTGTAATATTCTTTTTCAAAATCATTTATTAGATATTCTTTGTCGTATTCATGAAAAGAATCGACAATTTCATCTGCAAAACGAACAAAACCATAGATACTGTAAATGGCTTCTCTAATGCCCGGTGCCAACATATGTACAGCAAGGGAGAAAGAAGTGCTGTAGTTTTTGGTAACCAATTTGCTGCAGCGATAAGAGACAGTGTCAAATAATGATTTCATTTTTTTTACGATCTAATAGATTTATGAATTAATTCTGCTACTAGTTTCCCTGATATTAAAGCAGGAGGAACACCCGGTCCCGGAACGGTTAATTGTCCTGTGAAATATAAATTTTTTACTTTTTTGCTTTTCAGTTTGGGTCTTAAGAAGGCGGTTTGTAATAGGGTATTTGCCATTCCGTAAGCATTTCCTTTGTAGGCATTATAATCTGCTACAAAATCATTTTTGCAAAAGGACTTTTTAAATATAATATTATTTTTAATTTTTTGCTGTGTGATTTGCTCAAATCGAGTGATTATTCTTTCAAAGTATTCTTCTCTCAGCGTTTCTGTATCTTCAATTCCGGGAGCCAACGGAATTAGAAAGAAGGCACTTTCCATTCCTTCCGGCGCAGCAGTTGTATCTGTTTTTGAAGGGAAATTAGCATAGAATAACGGAGCATCAGGCCATTTCGGCTCGTCGTAAATGTCGATGGCGTGTTGGTTAAAATCAACGTCAAAGAACAACGCATGATGCGTACAATTTTCTATTTTTGTGTTAAAACCCACAAAGAAGAGAAGGGAAGTAGGAGCAAAAACACGACTTTCCCAATACTTTTCAGGATAAGAGCGATGTGGTTGGTCTAATAGTGTTTCGGTATGTTGATAATCAGCACCACTTAAAATAATATCAGCTTCAATTAATTCTCCATTGATGCGAACTCCGGTTGCTATTTTATTGGTTATAACTATTTTTTCAATGGAAGAATTGGTTTTGATCGTCACACCCAGTTCGATCGCTAATTTTTCAATTCCGCGTACAACATCAAACATGCCGGTTTTCGGATGCCAGGTTCCCAAGCCGAAATCGGCGTAGTTCATAAAATTATAGAAAGAAGGAGTTTTGCTTGGTTTTGCTCCGAGAAATAAAACCGGGAATTCTAAAATCTGAATTAAACGTTCGTTCTTGAAATTCTTTCTGACATCAATGCTGACGGTACTAAAGAACTGATTTAGTTTTAAAGCGGTCTGAGGTGTGATTAATTCTAAAGGAGAAACGCCGGGACGGTAAACCAAATCTTTAATGGCGATGTCATAATTGCTTTTTGCTTTCTCGATAAAAGCGGCTAATTTTTTACTGCTTCCGGTCTCAATAGATTCAAAAGTAGCTTGTATGGCTTCCAGGTTGTCGCAAATAGTTATAAAATCTTCAATACCAAAGTAAACCCTGTAAGCCGGATTTAATTTAACAAGCTCGTAATAATCGGAAGTTTTTTTGTCGAAATCATTAAAGAAACGTTCAAAAACATCGGGCATCCAATACCAACTTGGCCCCATGTCAAAAGTAAAGCCTTCTTTTTTAAACTGTCTGGCTCTTCCGCCAATGGTTTCATTTTTTTCATAAATAGTTACACTGTTTCCTTGCCGGGCAAGGTAACAGGAGGCTGCCAATGCAGAGAAGCCGGACCCAATTATGATGATGTTTTTTTTCATTTGTTTAACAAATGTACAAAAACTTTAAACAAAATATTTATATTCGTTCTATTGTTTCATCCATGGAATCGAAAATGCGGATTCTGTCCGGTAAATTTTTTTGGTCTATGTGTTCAACCATTTTTCCCATAAGCCAGATTTCGTTGTTTTTCAGGAGTAATTTTTGTCCCATTGATTTTACATATTGGTTGATAACACTGCGATCCGGCTGAACAGTCATGAAGGATATAAAAGTGATATTGTCAAAATGTTTTGTAAGATCCTGCAGGTTTTCAACTGGCATGCTTTCGCCTAAGTAAATAGTTTTGTATCCTTTTGAGAGAATTTCATATTGAAGATAAAGCAATCCGATTTGATGAATTTCGTTTAAGGGTAGGGAAAGAACAAAAATGCGATCGGTTTTGGTAGGCTTTTGTATTTGTAGGCTTTCGGTATAAATTAGTATTTTCTGCTTGATTAAATGACTCATGAAGTGCTCATTTGCAGGAGTTATGGTTTCTGATTGCCATAAAAAGCCTAATTCTTTTAATAAAGGAAGAAAATGTTCTTTGAAAACTTCTTTGAATGTTTTTTCTGAAATTAGCCAATCAAAAGTATTGAAGAATAGTTCCTGATCAAAATTCATCATGGCCATTTTAAAGGAAGTAATGGCATAGTTTTGTGAATTCTTTTTTGAGATGATTTCACGAACTAACTGCGGAATCTTTTCATCAGGATAAGTGGCGATTTTAGAAATCTTATAACCGTATTCGTGTAATAATGTTATGTTTAGAAGCTTCTGAAGATTTTGCAGATTATAAAGTCTGATATTGGTGTCCGTTCTCATGGGCTCAAGAATATTATATCTTTTTTCCCAGATACGAATCGTATGTGCTTTTATTCCGGATAAGTTCTCAAGATCTTTTATGCTGAAAACAGTTTTTATGTTGTTTACCATTTTTGGTGATTAAGTAAACAAAAATAAACTAAAATCCGGGATACTGGCTTAAAACAATGCTAAAATGATAGATTAAGCCAGGTTAACTGCCTCAAAGTGGTTAAGTTTGTCTAAATGTAGAATGGTTTTAGTACTGTCTTCGCTTCTGTTGTACATGGTTTCGAATTTGGCACCGTAAACAATTTCATTAAAAGTATAGGAAGTACTTGCTGCTACAGTATTGCTGAACATATCATCAAAAGTGCTAATGAAGACCATGATTTCGCCATGTATCTTTTTAAAATCCTCTTCTGTAAAATTATACAACGGACTGTTTTCAGTTATAGGATGTACTAATGTCCAGCTTAACGAGAGTGCATTTATATGATCCAGTTCCAACTCGAGGTTGTAAAACTTGTTGATCATTTTGCCGTTTTCTTCGATGCTCATCCCCAGGGCTATTTTTGCTGTAGCGTCGGTAAAATTGGTATTTTTAAAAGGGACAAGTCGTAACATTAAGGCTTTGCTTTGTCCATAAGGTGAGATTAGTGCATGGTGTGAAAATTTTAAAAAGGCGGTCGGTTTGCTGAATCTTCCAAAGAACAAACCTGTTGCAATGGCGAAACACAACAAACCAATTAAAGCTTCAGCCGAAGATAAGACGCTTGTTAAAAATCCGGTTGGACTAATATGTCCGTAACCCACGGTAGTGAAGGTTTGCGCACTAAAAAAGTAAGCTTGACCAAATTGGTTAAGTACACTGCCGGAGGTTGTTATTCCGTCCAGATGTTCTATGCCAATTGCGTAATATAACAGGGCAAAAATAAAATTGATTGCAATATAAAAAGCAAATAAAATCGAAAGGAATTTCCAATTTGGCATTTCGATCATAGTATGGTACCAACTGATTCTACGTAGCAAATGCATGCCTCTTTTTTCGATGTTGGCCGTCCCGTTTTTGTTTACGAACCTTCCGCCATAACTGTTTGCATTGGTTCCAAAGCCGGAATTTTGATTTGTTTTTGCTTTGCTGTTTATTTTCTTAAGAAGTACCATTGTTATTTTGTTTGATCACAAATGTAATAATATCTGGCATATTGGGAGTAATTGTTTTTTTAACACCTAGACATCTAATTTTATGTGTGGTTTTAACCGCTAAGTGTGCAAAGATTTTTTTTGTTTGTGTTGATCGCAAAGTTCGCAAAGCTTTATCAGAAAGGTGTTTTTTAGTTTAGCAAGTTCTTATGTTTGTCGGTTTTTTTTATATGCGGATCTATTCAGGTTATTTTTGCGGGAAGTGTAAAACTAAAATAACAGTTTAATCCATTAAAATTTGTATTATAGGCTTTTGTGAACTTTGCGTAAACCTTTGCGAACATTGCGGTTAAGCAACATAAAGCTAAGAATTCTATTTTTCCACAGGTTTTTGTAAAATGAAAAAGCAATCTGCGGTTGTTTTAACTGCAGATTGCTTTGTGTGTTGTATGTAAGAGTACCGCTTGGTATTTATTTACAAAAAGAGGCTTTGTTCTTGATGGCGCTTTGGCTGCCTAACTCTATCGCTTTTGCGAAATCTTTGCAAGAATTCTTTTTATCGCCGATTTTATTATAAGCCAGACCTCTAAGATTGTAAGCGATATAATCTTTTGGATTTAAACCAAGAGAAGCGGTACAGTCATCTATAGCACCCTGGTAATTTTGCAGTTTGTAATTTACATTGGCTCTTCCTGTAAAGGCATCCGCATTCATGCTGTCTAAATCGATAGTTTTACTGAAATCGGCTGCAGCTCCTTTTAAATCATTCAGTTTTAGTTTGGCAACTCCTCTGTTTTGATAGGCTTCAACAAATTTGGAATTCATGCTAATGGCTTTGGTGTAATCTGCAATGGCACCTTTAGTGTTTCCGGCTTCGGCTTTCTTTAGGGCTTTGTCAAAATAACCGGTTGCAGATTGTGCGAAACTCGAAAACGTAATCATCATAAATGATAGAAGTAATAATTTTTTCATGGACTAATTTGGGATTAGTAGGTTAATTTATTTAGGAAACGAATTTAGGGAAGATTTATTATTAAGAGAAGTACTTCCGTAAAATTATAATTAATAAATGTAAAAGTTTTGTAATTGTGGTTTGTAAAGCCCTTCGACCCTTCGACTTCGCTTAGGGGGACATTCCGGATAAATAAGAAAACCTGTTAGCGAAAATTTCGGCAAACTTTATGTGTTTTTTTACCGCTAGGTACGCAAGGATTTTTTTGTTTGTGTTGATCGCAAAGTGCGCAAAGTGTTAACATAAAGCAAAGTCTTTTGCACGCAGATTTTGCAGATTAAGCCGATATTTGTTTTGTGCTCAGATAAAAACAATCTGAATAAATCTGCTACCTGAGCGATAGCGAACTGGCGAAGCAAATCTACATGAAAAAAATTCACTGCAAACATAGGAGTTCGCAAAGATTTTATCGAAACTGTTATTTTTTATATTGGGAACCTTGCGTTTTAACAAATGCACTGCTTGCGAAGATTAGACTTCGCCCCGGGATAACGTTTCTAAAAAAGTTGGAATTTTTAAAAAACTTGGAATTTTTCCCGATTGACCATAAAAAAAGGTCAAGTAATTTCTACTTGACCTTTTGTGACCCGACTGGGGCTCGAACCCAGGACCCCATCATTAAAAGTGATGTGCTCTACCGACTGAGCTATCGAGTCGTATTGACTTCTTCAATGCGGGTGCAAATATAAGGAGTTTTTTTTGAAGTTTCCAAGTGTTTAGGCGTACTTAAATTTTTATATTCCCGAATACGGTTTTATTTTTCTGAAAACGTGCGGTTTGGAGGCTGTTTTTTTTTTTCATTTTTTATTTCGGATCAACTAATTCCGTGGGCTATTTCTTACTATGGGGGCTAAAATGGGGTGTTGAATAATACTTTCCAATCAAAAAAAACTTTTAAATGGTGAAATCAAAGGTTACTTTTTTTAGTTTGCCACAGATTTCACCGATTAAAAGGATTGTTTTTAAGTTTGAAAAGAGTCGAAAATCTTAAGAATTTCGAATTTTAGTAAGCTATCAGCCTTTATTGTTTTTGAAAATAGAGGTAATTGGTTGTCTTGTCTACGTTGCGCAATCTTATCTGCGAATTATTAAACTCAAACAATTTCCAATTGATGTTTATGGCACTATGGTTACAAGTTCCGGTACTTATATGTTAAAATTTATAGGAGTCAATTACGGGATTAATGTGGGAATAGATTTCAGTGATAAGATGATTGATGATTATAAAAGATATTTCTCAAGATATTCTGATCCTGAAAAAGCCTTTTTATTATTTGTAAGAGATGAAATCGCTATGGCCAGTATTGAGTTGTACAAGCTTAAACCGGATGGTACAACAGAAAATGAGACACTAAATAATAATTTCATCGAATTTAAATTTAGTTCGTTTTTGTTGAGGCTTATAAATTTTGCAATTGTTAAAGTAATTTTATTGGGATGTAAATATCAATAATATGAAGTTTTTCGGGATGTGCTTTAGGGTCGTTTAAATGACTTAAAAAGAAGTTTCTGTTGTCAGGCTGATAGCCATTTTCTTCAAACCAAACATCGTAAATATAATTCCAGGTTTTAAAGCACTCAGACATTGGGGCTTCTTTGTGAAAAATAGCGTATAATCCACCGCTTATTGTTGTGTTACCGATTATGCCTTCTCCTGTTATTTTTTCAGGGACAGATAAACAGACGTCCGCTTGAAGCATTCCTGATAAGTTGGCATTGCTTCTGTAAACAGTTAATGCTTTGGTTTCAGGAAAATTTATTAGATTTCTGGGAGAAGCCCAATTAAAAAGCTGTTTGAACATTTTTTCAAATGTTTCACTGTCGTGATTGTGAATATTGAGATTTCTGATGTAAATAACATTAAACGCCTCAAGTTTTTTAATTTCAAAATCAAGTTTTACAATTTCGCTCATTTCAATTTTTTTTAAATTATTTAATTTGAGCGCAAGGTAGTTCTCGATTCTGGGTTGAATTTTTCCAATATTGCTATCCGTTATACCAATATTGCTATTTTTATGTTGCTTTCGCCATTCGCTTGGTGTTGTCTGTTTGATTTCACGAAAACTTCTTGAAAAAGACGAAATATTTGAAAAACCACAATCATTGGCTATTTCACTAATTGTTTTTGAAGGATTGTTCATTAAGAAAAACAGTGCTCTTTCTATCTTTGCATTTTTAATAAACTCATTGATAGTTGTCCCTGTTACTGACTTAAATATTCTATGGAAGTGAAATTTTGAGAAATTAGAAAGAATAGCCAACTTTTCTAAAGAAAGTTCTTCATGAAGGTTTTCTTTAATGTAATCTATGCTTTTGTTGATTCTAAAGTAATATTCTTTAATTGACTCTTCCTTTGTCATGTTTGTTTATCTATCGTGTTTTCTTAACTCAATTTTGTTTGTAAGCTAATATTGAGACAAAGTTAAGAATGAATGATCCAATTTTTTATATTTTGTAAAATCATCTTTTGAAGTAAAATAGTGAAGTGTGAATCAAAGTTTTGAATTGAATTACTTTGTTCTTATATCTAAAGGACAAGATTGCGGAAAAATTTAGCATAAAAAAACCTATTTCATCTTGAAATAGGTTTCTTGTTTTGTGACCTTGACGGGACAAAATTCGAGCCGTTTGTTAGAAGATTTTAAATAACAACTTTTAAGTCTATTTGACTCAGTACTTCCAAGTCCTGCCTAGCCTAAACTTTGTACATTTTGTCTGAGGTTTATGGATTACTTGCGGCTATTTTTATCTTTTTAAATTTTTCTTTGCCATAAGCTTTTCATATGCTGCTTGTCCGTCAAAGCAATTTGGTCCTCGCTTAGTTATAAATTTTTCTGTAAGCCAATTTTTAAGCTGAGTTGTTACTGTTTCAAATTGTTTGGACTTATCTTTTACGTTTCCTTTGTCAAGATATTGATTACAGAAATTTATGTGATACGAAAGGCCGTAACCCATAATTACAAAGGGAGCAGTTAGTTGTATTATTTCATCTCTCCGCCAGATCCCTTCTTTTAAATATACTCCATTGTCATTAATCAACTTTATATAGTTCGAGGTTTCCAATTCCTTTTCCGAAAAATAGAAGTTTAAGTATCTGTGATTAACTGTTATAATTTGTATTGCCTTTTCAAATGATACTTTCTCAAATCTGTTTTTATTTTCTGGGTGTTGAGAAAACCAACAATAGACATTAAGATTTAAGTCGTGGAAAATAAACTTCAAAAGATCGTTTAAATTTTCTCCTGACCAAAAACTACTTAATTCTTGGAATTTATATTTAATCTTTGGTTTCGGGCAAAAAGTAATGGGATTTTCGATTAATTCTTCAGTTGGAGAATAATCAATGTCTATTGAAACTGGTTTAGAGATTTTATTGCAAAGGACGCAAGTTGTTATAATTTGTATTTCCCTAAAATCATTCGTTCCTGTTCTTGGTATGTAATTAAATGCAATATTAAACCACTCGCTTTTACAACTGCATTTTTTCTTTTTTGGATACTCGCTTTGTATTAAGTCATACCAGAAGTCTATACTGTCAAGGATAAGGTAGTTTTCTTCATTTTTAGTTGTCAAAAGTCCAACACCTTCATTTTTAAGCAAACGAATTTGAAATTCATTTGCTCCGTTTTCTGTAGATATATTTTTTATTACTTCTTGTTTCAAAATGTTTCAAGTTATTAGATAAAGGGAGTTTAGTAGCTTTATTTTCGATGTACAAATAAATAGTAATCCTGGAACTTAGATCTGTGTTGGAGTTCGAGCAGGAATTTGCTGTAAATACTGATATTACAAAAAATCAAAAATTTTGAAAATCATTTTCGAATCATAAAAAAGCCTGAGAATCTAGATTCTCAGGCTTTTTAAATTTTAAAGTGACCTTGACGGTACAGAATTCGAACCATTTAATACAAGATTTGAAAATTTTAAGTGATGTTTAATTTTTTGATTCGACGTTAATATTACTACTGAAAAACCGTGTTAGCGTTGATTCTATTAAACAGCAAGTCCACTGAATTTTATACACTGTCATTACCAAAAGCATTCAACGAATTAAAAGTTCTTTTGATTATTTATAAGTTTATTATTATATATTTGATAATAAATAAACCCTGACCCTTGTCAGATTATCTACCCAATTTTGGGATGATAAGTCTGATGTTGTCAGTAGTATATACAAGTTATGCCTCAGTTCATCAGAACCTACGCAGAAAAAAGAACGTTTTTCATAATACTTAAATTTAAAGATGATTAAAAAAGCAACAGCATCATTAATGTTACTCTTCTGCTTTTATTCTTGCGGTAAACAGGAAGCAAGTACCGTAACACCAGAACCAACTTACGAATACGACACAAATTCAGAACAATATTCAAACGAAGTTTCAGACACAGTAATGTCGAACAGAAATCAAGCAATAGAAGAGTCCGAAACAACTACAAATGAACAAACTACAGACGGAATGTATCATACTGACAAAAAAGATGAAATATTTCATTACGATAAAGTATTAATAAAACCCAAAGGGATGAAAGGAAAATGGATAAATACTATTGCAACAGTAAGTTTTCAAGGAGAAAATCGAAATACATTAATATTAGCATTTACAACATCTAAAAATGAAAATCGTAGAAGTCCATATCTAATGCACACATACTTGGGTAAAGAAAATGGTGTTGAACTTTTTAAGTATGAGAGAATAGAAGGAGACAATTATGATGAATACTTCACTTTTGGCTTTACGGATGATGGCAAATTAACCGTAACAAATTTAACAAATAAAGATATTTTTATTTTTGAGAATACTTCAAACTACTAAACAATAAAAAAATATATCTTTATGGAACTTAAAATATTAGATGCTCTTTTAACATATCTTAAAGATACTAAACATAATACATTCCAATTCATAAAAAGTGATGTCAAAAATAAATCTACATTTTTAAAAGATATTGATGACAAAATACTTTATTCTGCTTTACTAAAATTAGTCAAAGATGATTATGTATATGAAGATCTTCAAAAAATTGGATCATTAAGCGGGAACATATATAATATATCATTTGAAGGTATATTTTTCATCAAAAAAGGTGGTTATCATCAGGCTCTGTTGGAAGCCCAAAGAAAAGAAAACGAGTATGACGATTTGAAGAACGAACAGAGGAAACAGTCTGCTTCCCTTGTTCGGTTAAATCGTTGGATGGTTTTTGGAGCAATTGTTGTTGCCATCGATAGCATTCTGAATATTCTGCATTTTTTTGGTGTTTACTTCAATACAAGTAATTTTTTATTTTGCGTAAAACCAACTTAAAAAAAATTTGACATAATAATTAATTTTAAAAGTGTTTCTGACTTTAAAACGGTGCAGAAACTAAACCGAAAATTGAAACGTGAAAATTACAATAAATAAAGAACCGAAGGCATAACAGCCGTTGGCGAGATTGGGGTTTTGGGCTTAATGGAAAGTTGGTCTTGCATTTGGAAAATTTGTGTTTAACCGAAAATCTCGCATCTTTAATCCCCAACCTCGCCAAGCGCCAGAACGTTACCTGCAAGCTTAAAGAACGTTCCATCTAAACTGAACTAGGAAATAATGCAAAGCGAAAATCATAAAGTTAAATCAATCTATAATTTCATCCTAAAGAATGAATCTGTTGATAGTGACTATTGGTCATTAGGTGGTGGAAGTAATGGAATCCAGAATATACTAAACACATTTCTTGATGAAGATTGGAATGATTTTAAAATAGAAATTATTAAATGGAATAGTGACTATGTTGACACCGTCATACAATCAATCGCTTTCGGGTTTGATGGAATGTTTACTCCAAGTCTTGATAAAAAATCAATTTCAAATGCTGGAAACTTTTTACTTGACATATTTATTTCATTAAGCGACATTAACCACAAATTTGATATTTCATATTTTAGTTTTTTCATTAACAAGAGTAATTCCAATCAAATTGAGAAACTAAAGTTTATGAAAAATTGGATGATAGATAATGGTTTTACAAAAGAGAATTGGTTAAAGTCAAAAGTGAATCCAATTGAGAATATTGAAGAAGCAATAAATAAAGCCAGCAGGTAACAGCCGCTACAACGGATTTGGGCATTGAGCTTAATGAAAAAATGGTTTTGTATTTGGAAGTTTTGGCAAATCCGAAAATAGGGCTTAATTTAGTCCCAAACCCACTGTAGTACCAGAACAAAAACAACCAAAATGAAAAAAAAACTATATAACTATTTTTATTTGCTCGTAATTATTTTACTTTTTTCCTCTTGTAAAAACAACGAGTTTGAAATTATTTCTAACGAAAATAGGCTCATTAAAAATGATGATATTTCAAACTTAAAAATCACTCAACAAGCAGTTGACAATTTTATTATAAATGAATACTCTAGATATCTAGACTCTAGATATCAATACCCTAGATATGACTCACCAAGTTATGAAGAAGTTCAAGACCTGAAAGAAAGGTTTTTTAAAGAAAAACTAAAAGGAATTCAATCCAAAATAAGCATTAAAAACAATTCAAATCAAATAATAGAAAAATGTAAATTAACTATTTTGATAAAATATACTTTTGAAAACGAAAAAACATTCAACTATATAAAACCTTATATTTTATTGGAAAACAATAAAGTTTGGAATAAAGATGAAACCTTGGACTTAAATTTAAATGATGTAATTAATTTTTCTTCGAGATACGAAAAAAAAATTCTAAAAATACATACTCCAAAAAACGTAACAATAGAATATTATATTACTGCAAAAAATTCCATCAACTATAATAATATGGGTAAGACAAAAGAAACTTTAAATCTTGAATATTCAAATGAATTTTATTCAGGAACAGTAAAAGCTTTTGGAATATTTACTTCAAAACCGTTAAATCAAAAAGAAATATTATGGTTGGGAGAAAAAATATTAAGTGAAGATATTACAGATTTATGGAATGAGAATATTAAATCAGAGACAATAAATCAAACTGTTGAAAAACCAAAAAATGGAGATTTAGATAAAACTTTTGTAGGTCAAGAAACTTTAAAAAAGCAAAGTGAAGATACATATAAAAAAGAGAAAGAAAAGTTAATTTCAGAAGGTTGGAAAGAAGAAGAAATTGAAAATGGGCAACTTTCATCTTGTTACAACTTCAAACCAACTAAAGGGAAAATAAAGAATCGTTTAGAGGTAATTGTTGGTGGTGGAACGGACGTTTCTATAAAGCTTATGAATATGGAAACCGAAAAATGTATAAGATATGTTTTCATAAATAGCGGAACAACTTATAGTATTGAAAATATTCCAGAAGGAAAATATTATTTAAAAATTGCATATGGAAAAGATTGGCTGTCTAAAGTTGAAAATGAACAATGTGTTGGCAAATTCATTAAAAACCCATTATATGAAAAAGGAGAAGACATTTTAGACTTTAATATTCAGCGAGATACTAATGGAAGAAGTATTCCAAGTTATCAATTAAGCCTTGATGTTGTTTCAAGTGGTATTTCAAATTCATTTAACTCGCAAAATATTTCAGAAAGTGATTTTAATAAATAAAAAAACGGCTGTTACCAGCCGTTAGGCACAATTACACCAAAAAACCGAAAAATTGGATATAAAAACACTAAACAGAATAAAAGATTTTAGGCACGAAGTTGAAGATCTTCCTAATGAAATCTATACTAACGAAGAATTTACAAGTTATAATAATGAAACTTCCAAAGAAGAAAAAGACAAAATTGTTGATCTTCAATTTAAACGATTAGAAGAAACCCAAAAGATAAAAAGAAAGTTATTAGGCTTTTTTGCTGTCCATTTGGAAGATAATAGTAATTATTATTCTCTTTTGGGAAAAATTAATTTTAGACCTAAAGAAGGATTATGGAATTCGTTCCATTATAGAAATAATGAGGCTTGGCTAGAAGATAAAAATAAATTTTTAATACTTTTAGAACTCATTGAAAATGAATTTACTGAAAAATTGGCCTTACCAAAATCACACACACCAAATCCATTTCAGGAAAAAGATATATTTTCATCTGCACTCTTTTGGACAATATTGACAATTTCTTGTGGCTTATCATATTTTTTTGGCTTATACAAAGCGGAATATGATAAAACTAAGATTGAGAATGAGTTGAATCAACAAAAAACTACAAATATCAATCAAGCAAAAGAAATAGAAATGTTGAAACTAAATAGCACTCTTAAAAAGGAAAAATAACTGACTTAGCAAAAATTATGACTAAAGAACAAATAATTCAAATTGTGATAGAGGTAATTCTATTTTTAATTGCATCATATTTTATATTTTACAAATCTTGGCTTGCATCACTTGGAAAAGAAGTTGCAAAACTATCAACTGCCGAAGAACTTACACGTTTGACCGAAAAAGTGAAAAAAGATTTTCAAGAACAAATGGAAGTTTATAAGAGTAAATTAAGTGAAGAACTCACTTTAAAAATTGAACCTTTAAAGTCAGATCTAGCAAAAGCAAATATTACACACCAAATTCAGTTCAGCTTCTTACACCAAGAAAGGGCTAAAATTATATTAGAGCTTTATAAAAAACTAATTGAACTTCATTCTGCAATGGTTGATTGGACAAATTTTATGCATCCAATCATAGAAGATGCAGAAAAAGAAAGTCAAGAAAGAACTAACAGAGCAAACATTGCAATAAATGAATTTAAAAACTTTTATCTAATAAATAAACTCTACTTTTCAAAAGCTTTCTGTAATTATATTGACGAAGTTTTTAAAGAATATTGGGATAAAAATTGGGAATTTGGCTATGGACAAGAAAGAGTAAAGAGTGGTCAATTAACGGAAGAATATTTCAAACATTACTCAGAAGAAAGGTCTAAAATCTCCAAAGAACTAAAAGAAAATTTACCACTAAAAATAAATGAAATAGAAGACAGATTTCGAAAAATATTAAACGTAGAAGAAGAAGAATAACTGTGCCTAACACACTCTACAAGCAATTTGGGTATTAGGCTTAATTTGGATGTGCTAACACAAAGTGGAGACAAAGTTAAGGGTGCATTTTTGCACCCTTAATTATTTAAATCCCTTTATAAAGTCTCTTTTTCTTTTTTTGTTTAAACTGTTTCGAAACATAATCAGCTACTTTTTCTCCACGAAGTAGAATATCTAACAGATTTTCTTTTATGTAATCTTTCGCTTCAAGATTTTGGAAGTTTTCAGAACTTATTGAGACAGAGTTTTTGTGTTTTTTCTCAAGTGCAAGAATGATTATTGCACAACTTTCCTGAATTCCTTTTGCACTGAATTCTTTTCCAAGACTGCTTCCGTTGAAAACGGATCTGGTTTTATGGTCAACGTAAGTTATTCCGTAAAGCTGTCCTTCCCTGCTTTTTCTTAATATCGTATGAATGCTTTCTCTTTCCAGTACTTTGGATAATATTTCGGGAGAAGTTATGGTTTCACGAAAGAAAGCCAGTTTTATCGCATTTTTTACATATTTTTTAAAAGACTCTTTCTCTGCTTCATTAGACTTAAACTTTGCTTCTAGAAATTTTAAGGTAGGTTTGCTGTAGAATTCGCTGGCTTTTATCGGCACGCCTATCGGTTTTGAATTCTGGTCAAGTATCTTGTAAAGCAGTCCATTGTTTTTAAAAACTCTCGATTCCTCGCTTCCTCTGTCAGCATGGATATTATAAAGATTTAAGACTGCGTTGAGTTCAGGCAGGCTCGAATATTTATAGTCAAATAAAACCTTGTTTAAAACTGAATTGATAGCCTTTCTGGACTCTGCTTTTCCGTATTGGACTCTGCCGACATCTATCGGATTTAACGAAAATTGTTCTTTCTGTTTTCTTCCTTCTGCTTTAATAAGTCCGAACATTTCTTCAATTTCTTTTCGGGCAGGTTCTGATTTTCTGATTCCCAGTAAATGCAGATCGATTCTTTTTCCGTCTCTCTGAATGTTGTTTGTCACTATATGGCAGTGCGGATGCCCTGCATCATAATGCTGATACACCAGATAAGGCTGTCTGCCGAAGCCCATTTTTTCCATGTAGACATCCGCAATTTCAGCCAGTTTTTCTTTCGAATGATTCTCGGCGGGATCAAAATTGAGAGAGATATGCACCGTATTCCGCTTCGCATTGGTATTGAGTTCTGCCAGTTTTAGAAAGCGGTTTAATTTTGAAGTGAAACTCAGTTTTTCCAGTTCAAGCGGATAATTCACAGCACTTATGCATTCCGCTTTTCCGATCTCAACTTTATTTTCGTTGTAATTCAGAATGGCTCTTATGGACGAGCTTGTTTTTATTACTGCAACCATTTTTCTGCGATTTTCTGGGTGTGACTTGAGACTTCTTCCATTTTATCAAAAAGCCTTTCTCTTTGGATTTCGAATAGATAAAGGTGTCCTTTGAAATCGGGAATTGTTTTGAGCGTGTTTATCTTTCTGGCAATTTGATTGATATTATTGCCTATTGCCCGTAATTCGGAAGTGAGTACAGCTGTTTCTTCCATCAGTTCGTCTAAAGACTGGTTTCTGTAAATGGCTACAATTGGTTTGTTGAATAAGTGGCTTCTGATGTGATCACTTAATTTTCGGCAGGTGCTTGCTCTGAATCTTTTTTCCAGTTCGGCATACTCCATGGGAGTGAATCGCAGTCCCACGATTCGTGTTCTGTTTGAATTTTCTCTTTTCATAATCTTTCATTTTCATTATTATCAAACTCTTATCTTTTAAGTTTCTCCACCGCCGAGTTCCGAGGCAATGGGTGGCAAGATAGGCGGTTGTTAAACAACCGTTCATCTTGCTGATTGCAGGAACGTGGCAATCTTTGGAGATTTTTAAAAGCAGGCTTCTAATTTAAGGAAAATATCTATATGTATCATGCGCAAAATATGTGCATGATGGCTGTAGGCTGTTACAATGAATAAATGTTTAAAAAAAGAAAAAGGGAAAAAAGAAAGCAGTCTTTAATTGGACAAGCATACAGGTGAAGTGCTATAAGTCCCGAAGGGCATTTTTTGAGGAACGAAGAAAAATGTTATGCGCACTTCTCTGGCTGTGTCCAATACCTTGCTTTGCTTTTTTTGCGTTGAAGTCTATTAAGGAACTATGCTTGATCAAATTTTTCAATCAAAAAAAATAATATTATTTATGATAGTTTAGTACTAAAAAAATTTAAAACTTTAGCAAAGTTTTCATTTGTAGTATTTTCAAATTCGTAGAATTCTTTATTTATTAAGTACTCTTGGATAGTTCTATTGAATATAGTTTTTTTATATTTCTTTGCTTCAAAATATTTAGATAACTGTAAATTTATTTTATCATTTGCAGTAAATAAATCTTCCATGTTAAAATTATTCCATGATGGATCAATGTCGCCTAAGGTAAAAACTTTAGATTCTATGTATATTCCATACTCTGAAATATATCTATTCTTTTGTAAATGACCTTCTTTATCTGAATCAAGAAGAATGATGAAATTTTTTCCCCATCCAATATACAAACTAATTAGAGTATCTAAATTTCCTGATCCAGTACTTGGTATGATACTAAAACAATTGTTATCATTTAATATGATGTCTTTAAAATATTGCAAAGTGTAGAAATCATTTTTTCCTTCCATTAAAATTGCATTATTAATATTGTCGAAATCACTTGGAACATAATCTAACACATCTAAAATAGGTTGGAAGTAAGCAGTATTATGGGGATGATGCGTAACAAAAGTTCGATAAGGTATAATTTTAATGTCTGTTTGTTTTATATTAAAATCCTCAATATTTTCTAAATTTAATCCCTCGTTTTTTACTACGTATGTACTTTCAAGCCATTTCGAGTTTACCAAATGATGACTATGAGTCGCATAAATAATTTTATTATTCTTGGTTAAATTTTCAAAACTTTTTAATAATTGTTTTTGCGCATTTGAATGCAAATTTGACGCCGGTTCATCAAATAAGAATATTATGTTTTGGGTAGAGTCTTTCCTGAATGGTCTAAACTGTGTAAATAGTAAGAAAGTAAAAAACCAGCGAAATCCTAATGATCTTTCATTGATTTTATAGATGCCATCTCCAGTTTCAATGTCAAATTGAAGAAAACTGCCTTTTTTATCTGTTCCATAGCTAATTTGAACTTTTGTACCAGTTAAACTTTTAGAAAAAATTTCATTCCACGCTCCAAAAACAACAGCAGTGACTTTATTATTCATTTTTTTTAATAAAGTCATTAAGTTTCTCTTATCATTTTCATCAACACTTTTAATTCTTGCAATCAGATGTGTTTCAATAGTAGTGTCATTCTCCAAAGAAAATAAAATGTCTTGAATTAACTCAAAATAAAATGTTTCTTTAGCAGTAAGATCTTCATTACTTTCAAGGTAAATTTTAGACGGAAAATCAAATAAAAAATTTGGGAAATAAAGTATACTAGGAATTAATCCTTTACAAAAATCAGCTATTTTCTTATTTTCTTCTTTACTTAATTTGCATATCTCTGTAGAATTTTTTTGTAGACAATCAATACCAGTCCAGTTATTATTTGTTTTCACAAATGTTGAATCCTTGAATTCGTAATTTCTAGTTATCCTTATCTCGTCAACTGTAGATATTTTCTCGTATTTAGTATTTTCGCTTATAAAATTGTTTATTTTATCAATATCATCAGATTCAAATTTTATTGTTGCCTCTATAGATGATATTCCTGTATAATTATCTCTTTTGCTTATCGGAATAATTGAATTATAATCTTCTATTTTTGATCCAGGCAAATCTAACGCTCTCAAAGCTTCATTATTTTGATCAAAAAAATTGATAGCTTCCAATATACTAGTTTTACCGCTTTCATTCAGTCCAATTAAGGTATATACATTAGCATTTGGAGATTTGTCTAAACTTACAACTATACTATTTATCCCCTTAAAATTATTGATCTTGAATTCTTTGAATTTCATATTGAATTAAAATTACTATAAAAAAAAGACTGTATTGCAACAGTCTTAATATAATTGTTTGACAAAAAAGTATTTTATTTAATTAGTTTTTCCAAATAAGAATTTTTTTCTTTTTCAGCATCTAAAAGACGCTCATAAAGTTTTTTGTTTTCTTCGTAAACTTCTACTAATTTATCAAGAGGATTAAAATTACAGTGGCTAGCATTAAAGGCTCCATTTGTAAAGCTGTTATCACCAAAAGTATTGAAGTAATTGATTACACCTTCATCAGAAAAATTTTTAATTGCTTCAACAGTTACTCCCAAGGCTTTTGCCACTTCTGCTAATTTTTCATCATCGATATCTTCACTATTTTCTAATATCGAAACAGTCTGCTGGTTTGTTCCCATAGCCTGTGCCAGTGCTTCCTGTTTCATGTCTTTCAGTTCACGGATACGGCTGATTTTGCGCCCCATGTGGTTTGGTTTTGTTAATGTACTCATAGCTCAAAGATAATAATTAAGAATAAAAAAGCGGGATTCATGTATGATACAAAAAATCTCATGTACGGTACGGTAAAATTTGATACGGTACGGTACAAGTAATTGCTTACTTGCCTGTGTGTTAAACAAAAATACAATTTTTCAGACAAGTATTAACTAAAATGAATAAAATTATGAAAGCAATTCAAAACACCGCATCCGATTTAATTTATCGAGTTATTTCTCAAAACATCGATCCGATAGGCATTTACTGTTTTGCAGAGAAGAAAAGCAAATATACTTTTAATGAGCCTTTTCAAAAGCCCGTCCAGAAAGAAAAGCATATACATCTTTATCTGCTGGTCATAGCGGAAGAGTTCGAGGATAACATTGCCAATGACATTACCGATAAGATAAAGGGCAGATCGAAAGGTCTGATAACTGTCACCATTCTCATGCACAGCCTTCGAAATATTGTGAAATTATACGGTGATCAGCAGTTATTCTTATCCAATATTATTAAGAACTCGCAGGCTCTGTTTATTGATGTCGAAAAGCATCCTAAAATTGACATTGATTCTGGGATACGCCATGTAAAAAGCACCACATTATATGCTGGAGACCGAAGCAGTGTTTCTGCATCAATCTGGGATCTTATTTACAATAATGACCAGTATTTTTCCTATGAAGTGAGAATGAGTTCCCTTCATCAGATCGTAGAGCAGATTTGCCTTTCACTTATAAGGGTGTTTCTGGGGTACACGCCTAACCATTTTTCTATGGGCTACTTATTTGAACTGTGTGAATACTTTACAAGTATAACTTCTGATTACTTCCCCCGAAACAGCAGGGATGAAAAAAATATGTTCAGACTTCTGAAAAAGAATCCGAACACACTTCGATTCAGCAGAAGAAACAGCTCTGATTATCTGTACTATCAGCTAATGGAAGACAGATGCCGTGATTTTATGAAAGATGCAGAAGTTATGATCCAGAAAGAATTGGAGAGACTTGCGGAAATTCATCAGGATGTGACTTTATCAGCATAAAAAAAGAAGTTATGGAAACCGATAAAATCAAAAAACTGGAAGACATCAGGGTGTTAAGCGGAAAACTGCTTAATGCCCTGAAAAAAGCAGAGGATAAAAAGGGGATGTATAATGCAGAGATCAGGGTTTATGGCTATTGCGAACTCGGTTCTGTGATCAGAAACCTGATGAAGCTCTGTATTATTGCTTTAGATCATGACAGCGCAGAAGTTCCGCCCACGATTGAAAATCAATACATTGATGTTGGGCTTATACTGGGGATTGCACTTCAGCTGTTTCCAGTTGACGAATTTGAATTTTTAAATGAGCTTACGGATCTGTTTTCAGAAAATAATGAAGAAACAGAATAGCACAGATTAAGATTTAATATTTTAAAATTATGGAAACTGACAAAATAAAAACACTGGAAGAATTTAAAGATTTTGCATCCTATCATTTTAAACTGCTGAAACCCGCTCAGGACAAAGATGGGGAATCAATACGTGAGATAAGATTTTATGGTTACACAGACATGACTTGTCTGGGAGTGAATCTCATTAAAATGTGCCTGAATGTGGTTTATTCGGATGAACTTGATAACAGGGAAATATATTTAGGTTCTGTTCTGGAGCTTGCACTTCAGCTGATTCCAAGTGCCGAAATAGAGGTTCTGGATGAAATATACAGAATGGTGAATGACAAGAGCGAAGATAAATGAACACTAAACTAAATAAGTCTATCAATAATGATAGAACAATTGCCATGTACATATTATGTCCATGACATTGACAGAAAAGCGATTTATCTTTGGGAAGAATCTGAAAATGGATTGAGTGATGATCGGTAAATTTTGCTTATGATCCTCAGTGGATTAGGCTTTATATTTGTATTATCCCCACCATATTTTGATCAGGATAAAATGAAAAAAGTGTCATAACTTTATAGCGATGAATGATTGTGGAACAAAAAAGACCGAGGCTCGGTCTTTTTTTAATGAAGAGGAATTGTGAAATGAGAAATGAAGATGAGAATGAAAGAGGAAAAATGACGGCAGAGCAAGCCATGAAAATGCTGAAAGATGAAAATGTAGATGTAACGCTTGAACAGGCAGGTAAAGTATTGGATTTTTTACGACTGCTTGCCAAAGTAACGGTTTTGAATTATTTAAAGAAAAAGAGGGATGAAAAAGACAGCGGATTTATATGTGAGAGTGAGTACAGACGAACAGGCGGAAAAAGGTTACTCACAAAGAAATCAAGAGGAAATGCTAAAAAAGTACTGTGAGATTAATTCTATTGCTGTAAGGGATGTTATTTATGAAGACCATTCTGCAAAAACGTTTAATAGACCCAAATGGAAACTTTATCTGGCAACAATTAAAAGGTATAAAAATAAAACGGATTTGATCTTATTTACCAAATGGGATAGGTTCAGCAGAAATGCTGGCGATGCATACCAGATGATCAATACTCTACGAAGAGTCGGTGTTGAGCCACAAGCAATAGAACAGCCTTTAGATTTGTCTATTCCAGAAAACAAAATGATGCTTGCTTTTTATCTGGCAGCTCCTGAAGTAGAAAATGACAGACGGGCATTAAATACTTTTCACGGTATGAGAAGAGCTAGAAAAGAGGGGCGATATATGGGACTGGCTCCTTCAGGTTACATAAATAAAATAACCGAGGATGGTAAGAAGTATATAACTTTTGACGAGCCTGAGGCATCCATATTAAAATGGTGTTTTGAAGAAATTGCAAAAGATATTTTTAATACAGAACAGATTTTTCTTCAGGCAAAAAGAAAAGGACTTAAAACAAGTAAAAATAATTTTTGGAGACAGATCCGTAATCCTGTTTACTGCGGAAAAATATTAATTCCCAAATATAAGGATGAGGAAGCAAAATATGTAATGGGATCGCATGAGCCTTTAATTTCTGAAGGGCTCTTTTATCTTGTTCAGGATGTTTTAGACGGACGAAGAAAAAATTTCAGGACTAAGTCGGTAACCTCCGAGCCGTTTCCGCTTCGAGGCTTATTTAAATGCCCTTTATGCGATAAAATTTTAACTGCAAGCATATCTAAAGGCAGAAACAGTCATTATTCATATTATCATTGCTATAAAGGCTGTAATTACAGAATTAGATCATGTGAGGTTAACCGCATTTTCTATGATCAGCTGAGAAAGTATATTCCAAAACCTGAAACAGAAAAGATTTACATTACAGCTGTCAAAGAATACTTTAATGATTTTAATAAGGAATCAATCGCAGAAAAGAACAGAGTAATTTCTCAGCTGAAAGAATTTGAACAGAAGATTTCCTATATCAGAGATTTGCTTGCTTCAAGAAAGATTGAAGTTAAAGATTACACAGAAATGAAAACGGATTATGATAATAAAATTCATCGTCTTGAAATTAAATTAGCAGATCTAGCTGGAGAGAATATTAGTATTTCTGATTTATTAAAAACAGGAATTAAAAATTTGATGAAACTTAACGAATGCTGTAGCGAAGCGGATTTAACTCATTTTCGAAACATTATTGGTTCAATATATCCTGAAAAATTCACAATCGAAGAAAAGCAGTTTCGAACCGCAAGAATAAATGAGGTTGTTCAGATAGTTTACTTAATTAATGAGGAATTAGACCCAAAGAATAACGGGACAAAGAAGAAAAAGTCTTCTTTGTCCCGTCAAGTGACCACGGTGGGATTTGAACCCACACGCCCTTACGAGCACCACCCCCTCAAGATGGCGAGTCTACCGTTTCTCCACGTGGCCAAAAAAAAAGGTCAAGTAATTTATATTACTCAACCTTTTGTGACCCGACTGGGGCTCGAACCCAGGACCCCATCATTAAAAGTGATGTGCTCTACCGACTGAGCTATCGAGTCATTGCTTTCAAGGAATCTAATTTGTTAATCACAAAATTTGTGACCCGACTGGGGCTCGAACCCAGGACCCCATCATTAAAAGTGATGTGCTCTACCGACTGAGCTATCGAGTCATTTAATTCCTTGAATGCGGGTGCAAATATAAGGAGTTATTTTCGAAGTTTCCAAGCATTTTTGTTATAAATTTGCCTTTTTTTTAGAAAAGTTTTCAATGTGTTAGTTTTTAAGGTTTTATTGATATGAAAAAAATTGTGTTATTAGGTTATATGGGGTGCGGAAAGTCAACAATTGCCCAAAATTTGTCAAAAATTACAAATATTCCGTTTTTAGATTTGGATAAATGTATCGAAAATAGAGTGAATTTATCGATAAATGAAATTTTTGAGCAACATGGTGAGATCTATTTTAGGAAATTAGAGCGCGAAATTTTTATAGAATTACTCCAATCTCCGGAAAATAGTATAATTGGTTTGGGTGGAGGAACACCATGTTATGCAAATAACCATGAATTATTGAAGAGAGAGGATGTAACGTCAATTTATTTAAAGGCTTCCATAGAGACCTTATATAATAGGTTAGTTCATAACAAGAGCAAGCGTCCCTTGATTGCTGATATGAATGAAGAAGAAATGAGAGAGTTTATTGCGAAACATTTATTCGACCGAAGCTTTTATTACAACCAGGCACAATATAAAGTCACGGTTGATGATAAGTCGATCGAAGAAACGGTTCAGGATATTATAGCTGTTCTAGCTTAAAAAAGCATAATTGTCTCCGTTTTCGTCAAAAACAACCTGAACGTGCTCTAATAAAGAGGTTGAAAGAGAGATTCCTTTAAAATCAGCTTTCACCGGGTATTTTTTATGGTTTCGGTCTACAAGTACTGCAGTTTTGAATTTCTTAAGCGGAACGTCTAAGAAATGACGAACTGCATATATTAAAGTAGTACCGGAATTTAAAACATCATCAACAAGTACTAATCCTTTATTAGAGTACTCGCTGGCCGATAGCGAGGTTTGTATTGGCGATTGAGGATTTAGTTTGTCGATTTTAACTTCGCAAAGAGAAACTTTTAAATTGGATATATTCTCTAAGACTACTGCCAGTTTTTGAGCAAAAACAGATCCATTGGAAGCGATTCCGGCTATCACAACTTCGTCTTCGTCAACAAAAGTCTCATAAATTTGATAGGCGATACGTTTTATTTTATGTTCGATTTCCTGATTCGTTAAGATGATGTTCTTGTCCATGATTTAATTTTTTGCTAAAATACAGTTTAAATTACAATGTGAAAAATAATCAAATTCCAATTTTCTAAAATTCCAAATTCCAATGCTGAGGTTTGGAATTTGGAATTTTAGAAAATTGGAATTTAATGATCATCTTCTTCATCATCAAAAATCTCATTCCCGTATTCATCAATATCTCTTCTGTCCTTTTTAGTAGGTCTTCCGGTTCCGCTTTTGCGATAGTGTTCTTTAGATAACTTTAGTAATTCTAAGTGGGCATAAGCTTCGGCCGGTGTTTCGTTTTTGCGATAGATGTCAACAAGTTTTGCTCCGACACGATTTTCCGGAATATCAAGTACGGTTATGATTTGTGTAATCTGGTCTTTTCTAAAGGTGATCCTGTCCGTTGGGAAAACTTCTTTTGATGGTTTTGCAACCTGCCCATTTACAGTAATATGGTTCTTTTTGCAGGCCTCAGTAACCATGTTTCTGGTCTTGTAATAACGTACGCACCACAGGTATTTATCTATTCTCATAATTTTTCTAAAATAGAAGTTAAATTCTTTACAAAAATAAATCAATATTGTATCTTGCGCACTTAAAAATTTAAGAATAATGACTAAAATTAAATATTATTTTATTTTATTACTTGCCGGTGTTGCTATCGTTTCTTGTAATAAAAATGATGATAATGATGTGGAGACGGTTCCTTTAAGAGACTATAATGTACAATATAAGGCTGACACGGATTCAATTATGAAATATTTAAAAACGAATTATATTGAAAGTGTTAGTGCTGATTTTGATATTAAGATATCAAAAATTCCGGCAGGAGGTACGCAGGTTTCAATATGGGACCAGAAAGTATATCCTTTGCAAGAGAGAAAAGTTTACAGTAATGGTGTTGATTATGTAGTATATTATTTGTCTCTAAGAAAAGGAACAGGTATATCTCCTACTAATTATGATAAAATCTCTGCGTCTTATTCAGGGAATACTTTAAACGGAAAAGTTTTTGATACCTCTCATAATGTGCCCAGAGATTTTAGTTTAGAGCCTTATTTATTGGGTTCTGTGATAGAAGGCTGGTCAGAAATTTTCCCGCAGTTTAAGATGGGTACTGTTACAAAGGCAACTGATGGTAGTGGTACGATAAAGTATGAAGATTTTGGAGCCGGTGTAATGTTTCTGCCTTCAGGATTGGCTTACTATGGTTCGGGACAAACTAGTATTCCGGCTTATTCTTGTCTGGTGTTTAGTTTTAAACTAGTTGGTGTTCAAAGATTGGATCATGATTTTGATGGTATTTTAGATGTTGATGAAGATATAAATGGAGATGGTTATTTGTATGATGTTAGAAATACAACGAAATACCCAAATCCACCTAAGGAGTGGTTAGAAGATGATACAGATAAGGATGGCCTTGCTGATTTTATAGATGTAGATGATGATGGAGATGGTTTTAGTACATTTCTGGAAATTACCAAACCGGCTGATCAGGTTGGTATAGTTAAACAACCAGATGGCAGTTTCTTTAATTTTGGGATAAGTAAAACTTATCCTTTCCATGCGCCTGTTTTAGATAATCCTGAAACGCCAAATGTAGATGAAACAGAGCCTAGAGGTATTCCTGCGTTTGCAGCAACGGGAGAACCGGATTATACAACTCCGACCAGGTTAAGGATTCATCTTGATAAAGCGCATCATAAGCCTAAACCATAAGGATCACTAAATAGATACAAAAAAACCTCGAAAGCAATTTCGAGGTTTTTTTATGCAAAATCTAAAATCTAAAATCTAAAATCTAAAATCTAAATCTGAGTTTATTTTCTTTTAATAACTCTTTCTACAGCCTCAACAATAGCCTGATTGTTTAGTTTGTATTTCTCCATCAATTGCTCAGGAGTTCCTGATTCACCAAAACTATCGTTTACAGCTACAAATTCTTGCGGAGCCGGATTGTTTAAAGCCAATACTCTTGAAACGCTTTCTCCTAATCCTCCAAGGATGTTGTGCTCTTCTGCTGTAACCACACATTTTGTTTTAGCCAAAGATTTTAGAATCGCTTCTTCGTCAAGTGGTTTAATCGTGTGTATGTTGATTACTTCAGTAGAAATTCCTTTAGCTTCTAAAGCCTCGGCAGCGATAAGAGCTTCCCAAACTAGATGCCCGGTTGCTATAATCGTAACATCAGTACCTTCGTTTAATAAAATAGCTTTTCCAATTACGAAAGGCTCATCAGCAGGGGTGAAGTTAGCCACTACCGGACGTCCAAAACGTAAATAAGCAGGTCCGTGGTGGTCTGCTAGTGCAATAGTAGCCGCTTTGGTTTGATTGTAATCACAAGTATTAATTACAGTCATTCCAGGTAACATTTTCATTAAACCAATATCTTCAAGAATTTGGTGTGTTGCTCCATCTTCACCAAGTGTTAAACCGGCGTGAGAAGCACAGATTTTTACATTTTTATCAGAATAAGCAACGGACTGACGAATTTGATCGTAAACTCTTCCTGTTGAGAAGTTGGCGAAAGTTCCTGTAAATGGAATTTTTCCTCCAATTGTTAAACCGGCTGCAATTCCAATCATATTCGCTTCTGCGATACCGATTTGGAAAAAACGCTCCGGGTGGTTTTTCTTGAAATCATCAAATTTTAATGATCCAATTAAATCGGCACATAATGCCACAACATTTTCGTTTTTCTGACCTAGTTCTGTCATTCCCGCTCCAAAACCCGAACGAGTATCTTTACTTCCTGTATTTGTGTATTTTTTCATTTTTGTTTTTTGCTAAACGCAATAAGCTGCAGGCAATAGGCGTAAGACGTATTGCTTCATGCTTATAGCTTTTTTTTAATAGTCTGCTAAAGTTGATGTGTTTTGAGCTAAAGCACTTGCCAATTGATCATTGTTTGGTGCTTTTCCGTGCCAAGCGTGAGTGTGCATCATAAAATCAACTCCGTTACCCATCTCAGTGTGCAATAAAATACAAACCGGTTTTCCTTTTCCAGTTCTTGATTTTGCGTCATTCAGACCTGCAAGGATTGCATCGATGTTGTTTCCTTCTTTAATTTCAAGAACATCCCAGTCAAAAGCTTCAAATTTAGCACGAAGACTTCCCATTGCTAAAACTTCATCTGTTGTTCCGTCAATTTGTTTTCCGTTAAGGTCGATAGTGGCAATGATGTTGTCTACTTTCTTAGCAGATGCATACATGATAGCCTCCCAGTTTTGACCCTCTTGCAATTCACCATCACCATGCAAACTGTAAATGATATGATTGTCGTTATTTAATTTTTTCGCCTGAGCCGCTCCAAGAGCTACAGATAAACCTTGTCCTAATGAACCGGAAGCAATACGAACACCCGGTAATCCTTCGTGAGTCGTTGGATGTCCTTGTAAACGAGAATTTAATAGTCTAAATGTAGCTAATTCCGAAACTGGGAAATAACCGCTACGAGCTAAAACGCTATAAAAAACTGGAGAAATATGCCCGTTTGAAAGGAAGAAAAGATCTTCTCCAATTCCGTCCATATCAAAACCTTCTTTACGGTCCATAATATTTTGGTATAAAGTAACCAAAAATTCAGTACAACCTAGTGATCCGCCTGGGTGACCAGAGTTGACAGCATGTACCATACGAAGAATATCTCTTCTTACTTGGATAGTTAAATCGCTTAATTGTTGTGTGTTAGGCTTCATTTTATATGTAAAAGTTAAACTGTTGCAAAAGTAATTTTTATTTTGCGGTAAGACAAATGATTTTTAAGGAAATATGATAATAGATTGATAGCTGTTTGAGTAATCCGAAACCTGTATTTCAATGCTTTAAATGATATAAAAGCGTAATGGAGTAAGGTTTAAATCTGTTGGGTGCAATTTTTTACCAAATAGAGGCATAGTTTTAAAAATGAAAGGTGCTTGACTTGCTTAAAATCTCAATTGTCAGTCTGAGCGAAGTCGAAGACCTCATACTTTAGCTATGTGACAGAAATGTGTTTCTCTTTTTGCGCTCTTTTTTGCGGAAAGAAAATCTATGTTTCTATGTGTTAATTATATTTTTTGCGACCCGAATAAAGCGAATTGACGAAGCAATTGTGCTCAACGAATGGAATTATTCTTCAATTAGAAAATCAAATAATTTTTTGTATTTCTTTCCAGGTGATTAGTTGTATGTTGTTTTCTTTAAGTTTAGTTCTGCATTCTTCACTGGTAAAATAGTCAAAGTCTATTTGTCTCCACTCAGAACCAAAATTGGGATGGTTTTTGGTTATAGCCTGCATTTCAGTATCATCAAAAGCCGGGTGTATCAGAATAATATTGAATCCTGATGGCATAGTGTCCAGAGCAGAACTGTAATAATTTTTTTGTTCGTTTTTTATAAAATAATCAAAATGGCCAATATGAAGATGCTCTGCCAGTATATCATTTTCAAAATCGAAACTTTCTTTTGTTAAGTTGACAGATTCGATAAAAGTTTTATTCAGTAAAACGGGCAAGTTGTATTCTTTACCAAGGCTTTTGTATAGTTCTAAAAACTCAGGAGATACGCCAACGCTGCACATATGAGAGTCGAGATGTGTAGGTTGTAAACCAAAATGTAATGCTCTCTCGATTTGAGCACGAAGTTCTTTTTCTACTTCTTCCGCTTTTGCATTGTTGAAAAAATCAGCTCTGGTTTTGTAAAAGTGACCGTTTTGGTCTGTCAATGAGGAAACTTCTGAAAGAGGAGCAACGGGGCCAAACTTGTAGTCTTCCCATTCACAGGTGAGAGTCAGGTGAACTCCATAATCGAATTGAGGATTGTTTTTGGCATAGTTAACCATTTCAAAAGACCACGGGCAAGGGATCATGATGCTGCAAGAATTGACTATTCCTGCTTCAAGTGCTTGTATAGTAGCACGATTTTCAGAATGTGCTAATCCGGCATCGTCCGCATGTATTAGTAATAATTTAGTGTCTGGCGGATATCCTAGTTTTTGCGATAAGTTCATTGTGGTAGTTATGTTCAATTTTGTGTTTCAAATTTAGTCGATTTTTCGCGCAAGATTGTTAAAGTTTAAATTATAACGAATTCCTGATTTTTTTAGGATGAATTGCTTTTGAAATTTAATTTTTCTACTAGATTTTGATTTTTTTTTCGCAGAATAATAATTCCTTGATGGTAGTAGTCTTGCTGTTGAGCTGTTTTGTTGCGCTTGTTTAGAGGGACTTGTAGTGAGAATGTTTAAGAAAATAAAGCAACCCGCGTTAGTTATGCTTAATTTTTAACACATAGGAACATAGTTTGTAGGAATTTATAAAAAGGCGTTTCACTAATTAATTCAAGTTGCTAGTTGATCACTTTATTTACTTGTAATTCGAATGCGAATAATGTAAGTTTTATTTGAATTGCCTCCAGTTTTTAACTGGAGGTTGTTTATTAAGAAGGGGATAAAGGCTTTAGCCGAACCTTCAAAGAGTTTGGCTAAAGCCTCTTTGTTATTAATCAATTCTTTACCTCCAGTTAAAAACTGGAGGCAATTGATACAGGCCAATCAAAAATTCAAAAAAAAGACATACCCTCTTTAGGCTAATTCATATAAAAAGATTTCCTAATCTTATGCATTGATTCGCAAAACAAATTTAGTGAACCTCTTCTTTTTTTAAGTAAAATCTATGTTTCTATGTGTTAAATATGATTTTTACGCACCACATCCAATAAACTGCTTCAGGTAGTCAGTTATTCTATCAGATGAATTTTTGAAGAACAAAAGAATGAAATATAGCCAACTTTTATAAGTGTTTGTACAAAGCAAATCCGTTTTATACACCTCAAAAAAGGATATTCTGTTTTGTGATTAAATTTTCCTCAAATTAGCCTATCTTTGCCGACTGAAAAACGCCTATATGAAGTTTGATTTATTACAAAGAGATCCGCAATCAAAAGCAAGAGCGGGAAGTATTACTACAGATCACGGAGTTATTGAAACTCCTATTTTTATGCCTGTTGGTACTGTTGCATCGGTTAAAGGTGTGCACCAAAGAGAGCTAAAAGACGATATTAATCCCGATATTATTCTCGGAAACACGTACCATTTATATTTACGTCCACAGACTGAAATTCTTGAAAAAGCAGGTGGATTGCACAAATTTATGAATTGGGATCGTAATATTTTGACTGATTCCGGAGGATATCAGGTGTACTCGCTTTCTAATAACAGAAAGATCAAAGAAGAAGGAGTAAAGTTTAAATCACATATTGACGGAAGTTATCACTTTTTTTCACCGGAAAGTGTAATGGAAATTCAACGTAGCATTGGAGCCGATATCATTATGGCTTTTGATGAATGTACGCCATATCCTTGCGATTACAGATACGCACAACGTTCGATGCACATGACGCACCGTTGGTTAGATCGTTGCATCAACCATTTAGATAAAGTTCCTTATAAATACGGGTACGAACAAACGTTTTTTCCGATTGTTCAGGGAAGTACTTATAAAGATTTGCGTCGTCAATCTGCAGAATATATTGCAAATGCCGGGCAACAAGGAAATGCTATTGGCGGATTGTCAGTAGGAGAACCTGCTGAAGAAATGTATGCGATGACAGAAGTAGTTTGTGAAATCCTTCCGGAAGACAAACCGCGTTATTTAATGGGAGTGGGAACTCCGATTAATATTTTAGAGAATATCGCATTAGGAATTGATATGTTCGATTGTGTGATGCCAACGCGTAATGCAAGAAACGGAATGTTGTTTACAGCAAACGGAACGATCAATATCAAAAATAAAAAATGGGAAGCTGATTTTTCTCCAATCGATGAGATGGGACATACTTTTGTAGATACAGAGTATACAAAGGCCTATTTACGTCACTTGTTCGCTGCTAACGAATATTTAGGGAAACAAATTGCAACGATTCATAATCTTGGTTTTTATATGTGGTTGGTTCGTGAAGCCAGAAAACATATCTTAGCCAGAGATTTCAGACCTTGGAAAGAAATGATGGTTAAAAATATGAGTCAAAGACTTTAAAAAGAGTTTCAAGTTTTTTTGGTTTCAAGTTTCAGGTCTTCTTAAAGTAACCTGAAACTTGAAACCTGAAGCAAAAATCTTTCAAACTAAAAAAAATATATGCTGACGATAATAGACAAGTATATTTTAAAAAGATATTTAGCCACTTTTTCGGTGATGATACTCTTATTTATCCCAATCGGAATCGTAATTGACGTTTCTGAAAAGGTAAATAAAATGTTGGAGAACAAAGTTCCGTTTACGGATATTGCAATCTATTACTACAATTTTACCGTCTATTTTGCTAATTCACTATTCCCGATATTTTTGTTTTTATCGGTGATCTGGTTTACCTCAAAATTGGCAAATAATACCGAGATTATTGCTATTTTGAGTTCGGGTATTTCGTTTAGCCGATTCTTGAGGCCGTATATTATCGGCGCCAGTATAGTGTCTGTTTTTGTGTTATTGATGGGTTTTTTTATTGTTCCTGCGGCCAGTGAAGGGTTTAATAATTTTAGATATACCTATCTCAAAGGAAATGGAAAACAGCTGATGCGTGGAGAAAATACGAACGTATTCAGACAAATTAATGATAATGATTTTATCTATGTCAATAGTTTTAATGAAGAGTCTAAAACAGCGTTTAATTTTACATTAGAGCATTTTGATAAAGATATGCTGACGTATAAAATTACGGCAAGTCGTATCAAATGGGATCCGAAAAAGAAAATTTATACTTTGTACGATTACACTAAAAGGACGGTAGGCGAATTAAATGATGTTATTGAAAAAGTCCCTGAGAAAAATGTAGCCTTCAAATTTGAGTTAGAGGATTTAACGCCTGTAGTTTATATCGCAGAAACATTAAGTCTGGGCAAACTTTACCAATTTATTGACAAAGAGAAAAAACGTGGTTCCGGGAATATAAATACGTATTTAGTAGTACTTTATAAAAAATACAGTGTTCCGGTATCGGCCTTTATTTTAACCATTATTGCCGTGGCGGTTTCTTCGATGAAACGTCGTGGAGGGATGGGAACCAATCTGGCTATTGGAATTGCAATTGCGTTTTCTTTCGTGTTTTTTGATAAAATATTCGGAACCCTGGCCGAAAAATCTACTTTCTCACCTTTATTTGCTGTCTGGTTCCCGAATATAGTTTTCGGAATTCTGGCGGTTTACCTATTACGTAATGCGAAACGATAATTTAAAAAGTTACTTAAATTTACATTTAATTGTTTTTATCTGGGGCTTTACAGCCATTTTAGGTGCTTTAATTACCATTGATGCCGAGAATTTGGTTTGGTACAGAATGCTTCTTGCCGGTGTTTTTCTAGGTTTTTTTATTGCTTATAAAAAACAATCTTTTCAGGTTCCGGTAAAAGAGTTTTTTAAACTAATTTTTGTCGGACTTTTGATCGCCCTGCATTGGATCTTCTTTTTTAAAGCGATTCATATTTCCAATGTTTCGATCACGCTATCTATATTTTCTCTTGGAGCTTTTTTTGCCTCTTTACTGGAACCCATCTTTTTCGGTCGTAAGATATTATGGTATGAAGTTTTTTTCGGACTTATAATCATTGGTGGATTGGCTTTGATTTTACAGGTAGAAATCAAATATTTACACGGAGTCTATTATGCTCTCGCGTCTATAATTCTGGGCGTATTGTTTACGTTGATGAACGGTAAATTAATTGCCGATCATGAGCCTTCAGTAATTACTTTTTATGAATTTGGAGCTGGTGTTTTCTTTATTTCCGTTTATTTTTTATGTACTGGAAAATTTAATGCCGATTTTTTTTCAATGTCATTCAACAACTGGATTTTAATACTCGTTTTAGCATCCGTATGCACAGCTTATGCTTTTACTGCTTCTGTAAAAGTAATGCAGCGATTAACGCCATATACCGTGATGCTGACTACTAACTTAGAGCCTGTTTACGGAATTATCCTGGCTTATTTTATTCTTGGAGGAAAAGAAAAAATGAGTACTGAATTTTATATCGGAGCCATAATAATTGTGATTACAGTTATTTTAAATGGCGTCTTTAAACACTATCAAAATAAGAAAGAAGAGTAATATTTTACTTATTTTTAAATTACATTTTTATACATTAAACAATATTTAATTCTTCCAATGATATAATATTTTTATATTTGCGGTTCGATTTACAAACAAAATTCAAAAATCCATGGAATATTTAGATTTTGAGCTTCCAATAAAAGAACTTGAAGAACAGTTAGAAAAGTGCGTTATAATTGGAAAAGAATCTGACGTTGATGTTACGCCAACTTGTAAGGAAATCAACAAGAAACTAGAACAAACTAAGAAAGAAATATACAAAAACCTTACGGCTTGGCAACGTGTACAATTGTCGAGACATCCGAACAGACCGTATACTTTAGATTATATCAGAGCAATCTGTGGCGAAACTTTTTTAGAACTTCATGGAGACAGAAATTTTAAAGATGACAAAGCCATGGTGGGCGGTTTAGGTAAGATTAATGGACAATCTTTCATGATTATCGGTCAGCAAAAAGGTTTTAATACTAAAACACGTCAGTACCGTAATTTTGGTATGGCAAACCCGGAAGGATATCGTAAAGCTTTGCGTTTGATGAAAATGGCAGAGAAATTTGGTATTCCGGTTTTAACCTTGGTAGATACTCCGGGTGCTTATCCTGGATTAGAAGCGGAAGAAAGAGGTCAGGGAGAAGCTATCGCCAGAAATATTTTCGAAATGGTTCGCTTAAAAGTGCCAATTATCACTATTATCGTGGGTGAAGGTGCTTCTGGAGGAGCTTTAGGAATAGGTGTTGGTGATAAGGTATATATGTTGGAAAATACGTGGTATTCTGTAATTTCTCCGGAATCATGTTCTTCTATTTTATGGAAAAGCTGGGAATACAAAGAGCGTGCAGCTGATGCGTTAAAATTGACTTCATCAGACATGAAAAAACAAAAATTAGTTGACGATGTGATCCCTGAACCATTAGGAGGTGCACATTATGATCGTGAAACTACTTTTAAAACTGTAGCAGAATATATTACAAAAGGATATAATGAATTGAAAGACTTATCAACAGCCGACTTAATTGCCCAAAGAATGGACAAATATAGTCAAATGGGGGAGTTCAAGGAGTAAATTCTTACAAAATTATTTAAAATCCGAAGCCTTGTCGTTTCGGATTTTTTTTTGGTTATCAACAAAAAAACTTATTTATAAACAATTAATAGTTATAACTCAATAGCATTGTTTTTTTTAAATTTTGCTATTTTCGCTTTATGGAAAATTTCAAAAATGTATACCCTGCAAAGGCAGATAAAACCGCAATTATTAATTTAGAGAAAGGAAAACTTCCTCCGCAAGTTATTGATTTAGAGGAAGCTGTTCTTGGTGCGATGATGATTGATAAGAAAGGGGTTGATGATGTAATTGATATTTTACAGGCTGATGCTTTTTATAAAGATGCGCATAAATTTATTTTTGAAGCTATTGTGCAGCTTTTTACTGAAACACAACCGATTGACTTATTAACGGTTTCGACTCAGCTCAAAAAGAATGGAAAATTAGATTTAGCGGGAGGAGATTTTTATTTAATTCAGCTTACGCAAAAAATTGCCTCTTCGGCGCATATTGAATTTCACTCACGTATTATCCTTCAAAAATTTATTCAAAGAAGTTTGATTCGCATTTCTTCTGAGATTATCGAAGAATCGTATGATGAAACGACCGATGTATTTGACTTGCTGGATAAAGCAGAATCAAAATTATACGAAGTAACGCAGGGGAATATTAAACGAAGCTCCGAAACGGCTCAGAGTTTAGTTTTACAAGCCAAGAAACGTATTGAAGAAATTGCAGGAAAAGAAGGATTGAGTGGTGTTGCGACCGGTTTTGAGAAATTAGATCAGGTAACATCGGGATGGCAGCCAAGTGATTTAATTATTATAGCCGCTCGTCCGGGTATGGGTAAAACCGCGTTTGTACTTTCTATGGCACGTAACGTGGCAATTGATTTCGGATACGGTGTTGCTGTATTCTCTCTGGAGATGGCGTCGGTACAGTTGATTACCAGGTTGATTTCGTCAGAAACAGGATTGTCTTCCGAGAAATTAAGAACAGGTAAACTAGAGAAACACGAATGGGAGCAATTGAGTACTAAAGTAAAAGATTTAGAAAAGGCCCCGTTGTTTATTGATGACACACCTTCGTTATCTATTTTTGATTTACGTGCAAAATGCCGTCGTTTGGCCTCACAACATGGAATTAAATTAATCATCGTTGATTATTTGCAGTTAATGACTGCAGGAGGAAACGGAAAAGGCGGAGGAAGCCGTGAGCAGGAAATCTCGACTATTTCCCGAAACTTAAAAGCACTGGCAAAAGAGTTGAACGTTCCTGTAATTGCACTTTCGCAGTTATCCCGTGCCGTTGAAACGCGTGGTTCCAGTAAAAGACCTTTACTATCGGATCTTCGTGAATCCGGAGCAATTGAGCAGGATGCGGATATCGTTTCGTTTATCTATCGTCCGGAATATTATAAAATTGAGGAGTGGGATGATGATGAACAGTCTTCTACAGCTGGTCAGGCTGAGTTTATTATAGCCAAACACCGTAACGGTGGACTTGAAAATATACGATTAAAATTCCTTGGACATTTAGGTAAGTTTGACAACCTCGAAGACTTTACAGGAGGTTATGATGATTTGCCTTCTAAGATGAATCACGATGATAATCCGTTCGCTACTAAAAGTCTGCCATCGCCTAATGAAGCATTTGGAAGTAACCTGAATGAGGATGATGACGATAGTGATGTTCCGTTTTAGTTAGTTCAAAATCAATAAATTGTAAAAAAATCTTTACGAGTTTCAGCAACTTGTAAGGATTTTTTTTTAATTCATAGTTACCTAATTATCAACCGCAATTTAATACGAATATATTTCTTATATAAGAATTAATTCGGTAGTTTAGCAGTACCATTTAACAAATCTAATACTATTAACTAATTTTTAATTTGTAAACTATGAATGAAGAAACCTTTCCGAATCCTATTCAAATTCCTTTAGCTACAGCTGAAGCTTGGGAGAAAAGATACGAGGATGACAAAACCATTGAAGACAACGACAAAAAAGTAAAATCTTTTCTGATCCCGAGAGAAAGTTTAGAATTGGTTCTGCAACTTGATGCCGAAGCGGTTCGCGCTTATATCGGGATTAATGATCAAAAAGAAAAAACTTTACTTTTTGTTGGAGCAAAACTGGATGAAAAAACCGGAAAATACATAGATGTTTACGGACCACCAACGACGGCAAATAAAGGTCTTGACTCGACCGGAGATGTTGTTTATGACGGTGTTCGTCCTAGCCCTCCTTATTGATTTTAAATAGAGTATGTAAAAATATGGATGATTTTTTAATATACTTAGTTTATGTAGTTCTATTTTTAAATCTCATTTTTTACAGCATTAGCTTTTTTCGAAAGAAAAAAGTTAATGCTTTTTTTGTAGCGTATATAGTGTCCAGCTGCATTATGCAATTTTCTATGGAAGTCTTGTACAGACTGGCCATTCATAATTTAATAATAGTAAATACCTTTTTTATAATACAGTTTATTTTACTGGGATTGTTTTTTAAATCACTTTTTACAAACAAAAAACAAATAAAATATGTACAGTTTAGTATGTACTTGGCTTTGTTTTTAATCGCTTGTCAGTATGTGTATGATTACAATTTGTTGTTTGATTTTAACTTGTTTGCCATTTCGCTTACCTCACTTTTACTGGTTTGTTATGCGTTGATGCATCTGTATAATCAATTGGCGACTCAAAAAATATATTATTTTATAACAATAGGGATCATAATTTATATGCTACCAAGTACTGTTCTGTACTTAATAGGGAATTTGACTGAGAATTTAAGCGACGATTTTAAATATGTTTCGTGGCAGTTGAATGCCTTACTGGTTGTAGTACAGCAATTATTGTACTTGTACGAATGCAAAGTGAGTTTTTGTAAAAAAGAACACCCCTGAAAACGGAATGAATTTCTGTTATTAACTAACAAACAAAAAATAACTATGAAAAAATATATTTTATGCACCACTACGATGGTGCTGTTTTTTATGACTTGATGCCAAAAAGAAAGTGCTCAGGAAGACAACAAGGCTGTGTCAACAGAACAAAATGAAAATGGGCTAACAGTAAATCCGGATGTTAAGTTTGCCAGTTCATAAAAGTAGGGAACTACCTATTTGTTTTCTACAGCCGAGATGGCAGTATTGGAAAATATTGTTTAATTGTTTTTTTAGAGTTAGTAATATTTTTAAAGGAAATAAATGTTTTAGTGCCCCATTGGATGAAATTGTTTTAGCGAGTAAAAACCTGATTTTGCAAGCTAGATAAGACATTCAGTTTACTTAAAAACGGGTAAAAGGAATGCTACAATTACGTTAACAAAAGAAAAATCAGTTTATACCTGCTGCTTTAAGAAGTAAATACGTCTAATCAGCGTTGAGCAAGTACTTCTTTCGTATTTCAAAATACAAAGCAAAATCTGAATTTCGCCCAACGGGTTGTTTTTATTATAAATTTTAACCCATTTAAAACTAAATCAACCATGAAAAAAATTACTTTATGCGCTACTCTGCTAGCACTGTTTTTTATGACTTCATGTCAAAAAGAAAACGTTCAGGAAGAAAACAAGTCCATGTCTGCAGAACAGAAGGAAAATTGGTTAACGGCAAAACTCGATGCAAAATTTGCCAGTTCCCAAAAGAAGGTTACCGCTTATTTGTTCCCAATTGATGAAATGAGAGCGTTGGTAAAAACACCAAATATAAGCGAAGTTCGATTTATTCTCGGCTATGAAGACCATACGATTCAGATTAGTATAGTCGGGGTCGATAAGTCCGGAAAAGAATTAGGATTTGTTAATTCTAATCTGTTAAAAGAACCGGGTTATGAAGAAAAGCTAAGTAGACTTACTGAATTGTCTGTTAGTACAACTGAGAGAAGATCAGAAGTAGTGGAGGAGCATTTACTGTTTCCCAAAGATGCTTTTGCAGGTATAGAAGCCTGGCAGGAAAAATTAAATTCGGTCACTGATCTGGACGAAGTTACTTCTTATGAAGGGGCACGTTTTTATCATTTTAGCTTAGAAGCGGAGGTCATAGCGGCTATGGTCGAGAACGAAAATATAGCAAACATTGGTTTGTTTTTTGGACTTAATCCAAAAGGAAAGGTGACTACTATTTTAATTGGGCTTGACAAGAATAATGCCGTAAGAGAGCTTACAGAGGGAATAAGAGCCGATATTCATATTGCAGTTAGCATTTTTGATGGTGTCCGCCCATGTCCTCCCTACGGAGATTGTAAATCCTCTAATTAATTTAAGTTGCTGGTTGTGAAATGTATACTGTAAAATGTATACTGTAAAATGTATACTGTAAAATGTATACTGTAAAATGTATATTGTAAGATGTAAAATGTAAAATGTAAAATGTAAAATGTATAGTGTGATATGCTAGTCTGAAAGGGCGTATGTTTTAATAGCAGATTAAGCAAATCACTAGAATTTAGGTATATGGTTACTCTATTTCAGTGATCTGACATAACTATATGTTTGTATAAGGTAAGATAGTAATCAGCTGAGCAAAACTCATTACTTTTTACATCTCACATCTCACATCTTACATTTTACATCTCACAGTATACATTTTACTTAATTTTAAGATTCAAAATAAAGGTTTAGACAAAGCAATGTTATTTAAAAAACAATACACACGTCAAGACTAGTAGCTGATATTTATGTTTTTTGCAATCATGTCTTCGATCGGGTGATCTTTCTGATCCTGTGGATAATGAGTGATAAAGAAGTTTAATCAGGAAACAAAATCTCTGTCAGGGTAAAAATCTGACAGAGATTTTTATTTTAAGTTTTTGAGATGTTCTGTCTGAAATTAAGTAAAATGCAATACATTTGATTCGTAGAGTACAAAATAAATGATTCAAAAAAATGAAATTTTAATGGTTTCCGGAAGTATAATTTCAATTCCTGAAAAAGAGATTGTGATCATAATATTGTACACATCGCTTTTTTTGATGTTGATGGCAATCGCTTTGGTCGTATTTTTCTATTTTTCAAGGAAAAAAATCATAGAAGAAGAAGTAGAAAAGAAAAACTTAGAAATTCATTATCAAAAAGAACAATTGCTTGCTGTAATCCTTACTCAGGAAGAAGAGCGTAAACGAATAGCACTGGATTTGCATGATGATATTAGTTCTAAACTGAATATAGTATCTTTAAACAGCCATTTATTAAGGGCTCCCAATTTAACAGAAAAAGAAACTTTAGAAATTACCGGAAATATTATCAATCTAACGACAAAGGCCTTAGAGAATTCAAGAAAGATTGCGCATAATTTACTGCCACCGGTTTTCGAAAAATTTGGACTTCATGCAGCAGTTGAAGAATTGTGTGAAGAATTCGAAAGCTGTAAAGTTGTTAAGGTATGTTATCAAAATGAAATTGAGTTTGATCATAATGATATGGATCGCCATTTACATGTTTTTCGAATTTTGCAGGAATTAATGAATAATTCGCTGCGACATGGAAAGGCCAATGAAATAAAAATTGCTTTTAAAATTGAAAATGAGATGTATGTTTGCCATTATGAAGATAATGGAGTCGGTTTTGATATCGGGAAATTAGAAAATCAAAATGGACTTGGTATGAAAAACATCGACAGTCGGGTGTCTTTTCTTAACGGAACAATCAAAATTGACTCTCAAATTGGCAGTGGTATTGCGGTAATCTTTACTTTTTAATGTCTATTTTGAAATAAAAAGCATTTTTTTTCCAATAAGTACAGGCTTTTCGCTGTTTTTCAAAGCATATTTTGTAATTTCGGTATACTAAAAACGCCCAAATCTAGTAAAAAATGAGTAACGCTATTAAAATTGCTTTAGTCGATGATGAAGTTTTATTTCGGAAAGGAATTTCTTTTTTACTGCAAAAGGAGGATAATATTGAAATTATTTTCGAAGCTTCAAATGGAGAAGATCTGATTTTTTGCTTAGAAGACAATGAGGTAAGACCCGATATTATTGTCATGGATCTGAAAATGCCTGTTTTAAATGGGGTTGAAGCCACCAAAATTATTCGCAAAACCTATCCGGAGATTAAGATAATTGCTTTAACGAGCTATGATACAAAATCATTTATCGCTAATATGATACAGGTGGGCGCCGTTGCATACCTCATAAAAAATACCACACCAAAGGATTTAATCCATACTATTAATGAAGTAGCGCGAAAAGGGTTTTACTACAGTCAGACTGTTTTAAGGACTATTCAGGATACTATCATTTCTTCAAAAAATAATAAATCTAACTTAGAAACCGGGTTTTTGTCACCTAGGGAAATAGAAATTCTACAACTTATTTGTCTGCAAAAAACAACTTCTGAAATTGCAGATCAACTTTTTTTAAGTCCAAGAACTGTAGAAGGACACCGCAATAATTTATTGCTAAAAACAGAATCCAGAAATATTGCCGGATTAGTAGTATATGCAATTCAAAATGAAATTGCAGTTTTAACCATTTAAGTTTAGCTTGCTAAAAACTGAATAGATAAAACGTAATATAGAATTATAGTTAGAATAAGAGCACAAATACCTATTCTTCGTATTATATTTATTTTCTTTTGCTTATTGTTACCTTCATTGGATTTCATAGTTAAAAGCTTCATCGATATAGTAAAAAATGGTTATTTTGGTGAACAAATTTAAATAGAAAGAATTGTTAAAATACAGGTGTTTTTACGTGATTTTGTTATTCTTTTTACAGTTTCCTGATTTTGCGTGGGGAGCGGAATAAATTGGTTAGGCAATTGTGTTTTTTACTGCTTCCTTTATATCTTTACTAAAATAATTTTCTGATGAATAAAAGCTTAGTTTATATTGTTGTACTTCTGTTTTCATTAACTGCTAAGGCTTCGTTTATCCTATTGCCGATGGATGAATCTACACAACAAAATCATCTGAAAGCTTACGGAATTACCTACTGGTGTCTGAGTAAAGATTACAAGGCCAGCTGGTTACTGAATTATCGCGGAGGTTCTTTTTTATTGCCCGATGCAGAGGAAATACGCAAAGAATGTAAAATTAGAGGAGTTAGTTTTGAAATAATTTCAGATGCCGAAGAAGCTTCAATTTTAAACGAGATTTCGAGTCCATCACAAAATATGGAATCGGTTGTGTTGGAGAAAGCACCAAAAATTGCGGTGTATACGCCAAAAGGAAAACAACCTTGGGACGATGCCGTAACCTTAGTTTTAACGTATGCCGAAATACCTTTTACACCAATTTACGATGAGGAAGTTTTGAGTGATCAATTGCTTCTTTATGATTGGTTGCATTTGCATCATGAAGATTTTACAGGTCAGTACGGTAAATTTTATGCTGCTTATAAAAATACACCCTGGTACATTGATCAAAAAAGTGATGCAGAAGCATTGGCGGCTAAATTAGGTTACCCCAAAGTATCACAGGAAAAAGGAGCTGTTGCAAAAAAAATACGTGATTTTGTGATAGGCGGAGGGTTTATGTTTGCCATGTGTTCGGCAACCGATAGTTTTGATATTGCGCTTTCTGCAGACGGAGTTGATATTTGTGAAGCAATGTTTGATGGTGATGCCAGCGAACCCAATTATCAGTCAAAACTGAATTATTCAAATTCATTTGCCTTTAAAAATTTTACATTAGAAAGAAAACCTGAAGTATATGAGTTTTCAGATATTGACATGACCTCCAAGCGTAGGGTTCCAATGGAAAAAGATTACTTCTCACTGATGGAATTTTCTGCAAAGTGGGATCCAATTCCGAGTATGTTATGTCAGAATCATACGCAATTGGTAAAAGGGTTCATGGGACAGACTACTTCTTTTGATTCCGCTTTAATAAAATCGAACGTTTTAGTGATGGGGGTTTGTGAACTTAACGGGGAGTCAAGATACATTCACGGCGAGAAAGGAAAAGGAATGTTTACCTTTTTTGGAGGCCATGATCCTGAGGATTTTCAGCATCAGGTTGGAGATCCGCCAACCGTTCTGGACCTGCACCCCAATTCTCCGGGTTACCGATTGATTTTAAATAATGTGCTTTTTCCTGCTGCGAGAAAGAAAAAGTTGAAAACATAAAATTTATTTGACGGAGAATTCCATCCAGACAGGAATGTGATCCGATATTTTTCGAGCCTCTTTTAAGGAATTAAATCTTTTGTAAAACAAAATCACTCCCGAATTGTGGTGTGATAAGGTATTGGTGCTATAAAATATATTATCAAATTCTGATGCTAAGCAGGTTTCTCCCTTGCACTTTTGTTTTAAAGTGGTTTTTTGATTTTGAAAAACAGGAGCATACCCCATTTTTTTTAAAGGATTAAAAACAGTATGCGACTGTGGGCAATTATAGTCACCGGCAAAAATTAAGTTTAGATTGGGGTACTGTTCCGGTAAAAATTTAAAATATTTTATTTCTGTTTCTGGTTGTTTACTTTTGGTAATGGCATGAAAGTTTACTACTGTGATTGTTTTTTTGTTAATTTCAAAACTGGCAAAATAGGGCTCACGATCAATTTGCGGACCGTATTTTTTTTCAAGCCAGGCATTTCCTTTCAATTGAACTTTATTGAGTTTCCAGATAAAAGCATAGCGCTCTTTTTTATAACTGTTACCACTCGTAGGATCACTAATGCGATAATCCCATTTTGAACCTTTTTTATTCAGGACACCGGCTAATTTGGCTACCGCCTGCGCACCCCCATAACCCGCTACAACTTCCTGAACGGCGATAATATCATAGTCACGAACTGTATTGGCAATAAAATCTAATTGAGATGCTGTTTTTGATTTTCCAAAGTTCTCTATATTCCACGATAGAATTTTTATCTGAGAAAAGGACTGAAAAGTGACGAACAGAACAAGAAGGCTGAGAATATTTTTCATGAGGAAGGGAAAGCATCAAATATAGTATTCTATAATTTGTCACTTTGTTAAAAAGAGAAAAAAAAATACCATAGATAAGTTTTTTTAATGTCTTGTAAATCTGTTTTTTAATGCTCAAGCTATAACTATTGTTTATAGAACAAAAAGAATAGGGATAAAAATGATGTTCTATTGTACTTTTAGTCGCACTGCTTTCTCTGATAAAAAGGCGAAATAAACTATAAGTAAAAAATAGAGCTGTCCTTTGATAGTCTTATTTTGGGATAAGGAAAGCCGTAAATAAAATGGAAATTATATTAAACCAAGATCCTTTGCAATAGCGATTAAATGCACATTGTTGTTGGCTTTAAAGAATGTTTTTAATTTATTGATTCTTTTCTCAATGCTGCTAGTGCCGTTCGGAGTAATCGACAGGTTTTTGAATTCGTTTGAAATGTTTTCTAAAGTAAAACCTTTTGCCAGAAGTTTTAGAATCGAAATGTCATAAACTTCTATTTCAATGACCGCTTTGTCATTAAAACTGATAGATAAATTAGACGATACTATATTTTCTTCATTTTTGAAAGTTCTTTCAATTGCCTTTTTTAGTTCGTCAATACTATTTCTTCCCTTTGAGATATAAGCATTAATGGCTAGATCTTTAAAAAGAGATTGTATGCGATACGATTTGTCTTCTATTGAGAATATAATTTTCTTTATCGTAGGCTGTACTTTATTTATGGCAACTATAAGTTCTTCTCCGGAAGATAATTTTACTTTCCTGTGATCGGACTTAAAAGATAAATCGCTTATAATTAAATCATATGGTGCTTTTTCGGCTATCCCTTTTTTTATTTTTAATAGGGCATCATCACAATATTTTACATGATCAATGATCGGGATATTTAAATCTTCCAAAACCTTAATAACTGTTATGCTTATGCTGTCTAAATCTTCGGCAACTAAAACTTTTTTAAACATAATTTCTATTTTTTATAAATGAAAGGTAAAACTTAATTTAAACCCGCTTTGAGAATAAGCGTCAAAAATAAGAGTTCCGTTGATAGTTTTTATACGGCTTTCCATATTTTGTAGTCTATTTTTTAGAGCGGTGTTGTTTTTTGTAGTCCCAACGCTATTATTTGCGTAAGTTACGATTAATTTTTTATCTTTTATTTTAAAAGTTAAACTGGCCAGAGTGGCTTTGCTATGGGTTTTCATAGTGGCAAATAACTCTTGAAGCACCCTGTAGAGAATTATTTTCTTGTTTTTGTCTATTTGTTTCCACGGAATGGTATCTAAACCACTGACAAAAATGTTAATGTCCTGCGTTTTAAATTCAGAAATCATTTCTTTTAAAACGAAAGTATAATTCTCATTGGTTAAAATACTGCTGTTTTCCTTTGAAATGTTTCTGGTGCGGGAATAGATAACTTCTAAATGGTTTAGTAACTGTTCTTTGTTCTCCTCGATTTCCAGATTTTCATTGCTTACAAATAAAATCACATTGTAAATGTTGTTGGAAAGCTCATTTTTTAATTTTGCTGAGATGCGCATTTCGCTATCATAAATGGCATCGCTTTTTTCTCTCCTCCCTTTTATAATTAAATAAAGAGAAAGAAATAATATAAGAATCAGAATGAATAAGATAAGGATATAGGAAATTATATTGCGGTTTTTCTCTCGTTCGAGTTGCAATTGGTTTTCTGCCTTTTGAGTTTTGAGTTGTAAATTTTCTGCTTTATCAAGTTTCGAATTATATTTAATTTGAGAAAATTGATTTTTTGTTCGTAATCTCATCTCCTTAATGCTATCTGATAGATGTATATAAGCGAGAGTGTACTTTTTTTGTTCAGATCCGTGGCTGCATTTTACAAGAGCGCTTAAATATTTGATTCTTTTTGTTGTGTAATTATTTTGGCAAGAGATAGCATAAGCCTGCTTAATATGTTTGTAAGCGTATTCTGGATTGCTTTCGAAATAATAAAGAGAAATAAACCAATGATTGAACATTGTTCCTTCCTGATTTTTAATTTGCCGGTTAATTTTTAAGCTTTCATTAAAACAGTCTAATGCTTTAGGATTTTGAGTTTTGTAGTAACAATGCCCAAGATCGTTTAATCGCATGGCATAATTTTTTTTACTGAGATCTAAATTTTCTGTATTTGTATTGTCTTTTGCAAGTAGTGGTAAATATATTTTTATCGCAGTATCGTATTCTTTCTGATCACAATATACCAATGCTATATTGTGTAAGGTTTGATTCCTTTTTGAAGTAGTGGAGGTGTGGCTCAATGCTTTTTTATGATACAAAAGAGCATTTTTTAAGTCATAAGTAGTATGATAGTTTTTAGCCATAATCGTATACACCGACCATTTGTATTCGCGATCTGTTGTTTGTTCTAAGTAAGGCATAGTCTTAGTTAGATAAAACTCGCTTTTAAAGGAATTACCTTCAAACTGCTGTATTTCTGCCATACACATCAAGGTGTAAACAAATTCGTCCGGATTTTTTTTGGGATCAATCAAAGGCAGGACCTTATTGAAGTAATAGTAGGCACTTTCTCTTTTTTTAGTGTCTAATAAAACATCTGCAGTGTCCATAATTTTCCTGATCTGAGTAATATGAGAGTCTTTTTTGGGACTAACACGGTCCTCTCTCTTGCAGGATTGTACAGTTAGACTAACCGATACCAGAATAATTATTTTTAATAGAAGATGCTTTAACGGACATCCTTTTGTAGAAATATTCATGTTTTTATTAGTGGTGTAATGGGAGTTTAATAAAAACTTTAAAGCCTTCTTTTGGGTTGGAGTTGAAAGTAACACTTCCTTTTACAGTAGAAATTCTATTTTCTATATTTTGCAGTCCATTTTTAAATCCTATTTTTTTGAGATCAATACCCTGTCCATTATCGCCGTAATTAATTAGGATAGTATCAGCTGTCTTTTTTATTGTAATGTCAATTAAGGTTGCCTTACTGTGTTTTTTCATATTAACGAGCAACTCTTGTAGGATTCTGTAGATTGCTATTTTTGTTGTCTTGTCAATTTCGTCCCACAGAATGGTATCTAAACCATTTAGGACAAGGGTTACATTTGAAGTGTTAAATCCCGAAATCATATTTTTTAGCGAAAAGATGTAATTGATATCGGTTAAGATTGGGCAGTCCTCTTTTGAAATATCCGTGGTTCGGGAATAGATATCAGTAAGGTTATTTATTAAATTGTTTCTGTTTTCTGTTATTGAAAGATCTCTGTTTTCTGCAAAAGCCATGGCATGATAAACATCATTAGCAAGTTCGTCATGTAATTTTTTTGAAATGCGGGTTTCGCTGTGATAAGTGGCTTTTAGTTTTTCTCGATTGGTTCTTGAACTCAGGTAGAAATACAAAATAAGGATAAGAACCAAAGTCAGCAAAATGATGATGTAAGAGATATTATTTTTTGTTTCTTGCTCTTCCAGTTGAAGCTCATTTTTGATTTTTTCGACTTTGAGCTTTAAGTTTTCATCTTTTTCTTTTTTAGAATCGTATTTAATTCTTGCAAATAAGTTTTTTGCCTTCTGTTTTATTTCAGAAATACTGTCTGTCAATGTTACATAGGTAATGGCATTCTGCTCTAGTTCTTTACCGGAATCGTTTTTTATAAGAAAGGCAAGGGCTTTTAGTGTATTATCTGTACAATCTGAAGCACTGTATTTAGCGTAACTTAATTGGGCATATTTTATTGATAAAGGCAGATTGCGTTTTTGATAGTATTCAGCAAGATGATAATAGATTTTGCTCAATTGATAACTGTCGTTTATTTCAGACTTTAGTTCCAGACTTTTAGTATAATACAGCAACGCATCATCTTTTCCAAGTTTAAAATGACAAAAACCAATGTTGTCAAGTATTTTAGAATAATACTCCCGATTTTCGAGAGTGGTTTTGGTTATACTTAATGGCACTAAAATTTGCAAGGCGGCATCATATTTTTTCTGTTTTATCAGAACGGCTCCAATATTGTTTTTTGTAGCTAGCTTTTTTATGAAGTCAGTCTTTAAATGTAACGCTTTATAAAAGTACGAAAGAGCATCATCGTAATTGTAAATGTTGCTATAGCTGGTACCAAGTATAGTATAGATTTTCCAGAGAGAATCAGGATTCTTTAGATTTTTTAAAAGAGGCAGTGCTTTGGTTATGGTAGTTTCACTCCCGAGATAATCGCCCAAAGTTTGTTGTATTTCGGCCATGTTCATTACGCAATAGGCATAATCGTTACTATGCACAGCCGGATTGCAATTAATTTTGGCTTTATTATAATAGAAGAAGGCACTGTCAAGTTGCTTGTTTGTCTTAAATTGATCAGCTGTTGTAATAAGTGGTCGAACTTCAGTTTCGGTTTTAGCTTTTTTTGAGATGACAACCGACTTCTTTTGACAAGAAGAGAAAACAAGCAGGGTAAGGAATAGAGTGAGGTAAGTTTGTATTCTTTGTGGTATCATTGCGCCAAAAATAGAAAATTCTATAAAATGACAACACGTATAAATACGGTATTTTGTGTTTTTTTTCAAATGCGTGAAATTGATTTCTCATATACAGTTAGATACAAACAAACCCTCAGTGGTGAGGGTTTGCATTAGTATTTTTTTGTAAAAATTATCTTTAAAATTATACAGCTCTCAGACCTGTAGTAATTCCAATCCTGTTCCAGGCATTGATAGTGATGATCATCATTATAATTTCGGCAAGATATTTTTCATCAAAAAACTTTGCAGCATTTTGATATACTTCTTCAGAAACATGATTGCTTATTAGAGTGACTTCCTCTGTTAATGCTAAGATAGCTTGTTCTTCTTCGGAGTAAACATCAGCCTCACGCCATGCACTTAGTAAATAAATACGCTGTTCGCTAAGTCCAAGTTTACGGGCATCCGTGGTGTGCATATTGATGCAGTATGCACAGCCATTGATTTGGGAGGCCCTAATTTTGATTAATTCTTTGTGAATCGGAGTAAGTGATGTTGAAGCGATGTATTTTTCTAAACCTAACATGGCCTGATAAGCTTCCGGAGCTGCTTTGGGAATAACGATTCTTGGTTTCATTGTACTTGTTTTTTAAAGTTTGATACAAAGTTCGATTATAACTGCTTTAAAAAACTTGAAGTAGTTCAAGAAAGGGTGATTAGATTTTTCCGGCTCTGATTTTACTCATAAACTCAGCAGAGAAATCCAGATAGGAGGCAAGCATATACTGAGGGACACGTTGTACAAATTCGGGAAACAGGTTGTTGAAATGATGATACCTTTCTTCGGCCGACATGGTAAATAAAAACTTGATACGCATCTGTGCCGCTCCGAAAGATTTCTGAGAAACGATTCTAAAGTACCGTTCCAGTTTAGGTATCTGAATGAATAGTGATTCAAGTACGGGTTTTTCAATTGCAATGATTTCACAATTTTCAACCGCCTGAATATAAAAATGTGATGGAATCTGACTATGATAACTTAAATAATCAGTAAGCCACCAGTTTTCAATTCCAAATTGCAGCGTTTGTTCAGTTCCTTTTGAGTTAATAATGTATTGTCGCATGCATCCTTTTACAATGAAGTAGCTAGTGTTGCAAACCTGACCTTCTTGCAATAGATGTTCTTTCTTCTTTATTTTAGACATACTTAAGCAAGATTCCAGAGTATCGATCTCTGAAGGTTCTAATGTTATAAATTTTGCTATATGGTCAAGAAGAGGTTGGGACATGCTGCTTTATTTTTCTTTTGTATAAATGTACTTCTTAATTTTAGTTTGTGAAAGAGAGATTTTTTGAGATCTGTATTAAAACAAAAAACCAGTCAATTGACTGGTTTTTCTATGATAAGTAAGTAAATCTAAATTGAGTTTATAAAACGTTTATTTTACTTTGTTAAGTATTGCTTTGAAAGCTTCAGGGTGGTTCATAGCTAAATCTGCAAGAACTTTACGGTTCAATTCGATTCCGTTAGCTTTAACTTTACCCATGAATTGAGAATAAGACATTCCTTCTAATCTAGCTCCAGCGTTGATACGTTGAATCCATAAAGCACGGAAATTTCTTTTATTCTGTTTTCTGTCACGGTAAGCGTAGCACATTGCTTTCTCTACCGCATTCTTAGCAACTGTCCAAACGTTTTTACGTCTACCAAAGAAACCTTTGGCTTGCTTCATTATTTTTTTTCTTCTTGCTCTTTTAGCAACTGAATTTACCGATCTTGGCATAATTTTAATGTGTTTTTGTAGCAGGCGTCCTGAATTAAATCAAAGGAACTTAATGGCCATACTCCAAGGTTATATAAATAATTTTTAACCGAAAGAAAATCTTTATATTGTATATTGTAGTTTGTATACTGTACAATGTTAAAAACATTTTACGACATACATTTTACATTTTACAATTATTAGATAATTCTTAATTGTTGTTTAATGCTTTTCATATCTGTTGAGTGAACTAGCGCTGAGTGTGTCAAAGCTAATTTACGTTTTTTAGATTTTTTAGTCAAGATGTGACTTTTAAAAGCATGCTTTCTTTTAATCTTTCCAGAACCAGTAACTTTGAAACGTTTCTTGGCGCTAGATTTTGTTTTCATTTTAGGCATTTTTCCTAGTGTTTTAATTTATTCTTACTTACTTATATTTTTAGTTTCAGGTTTAAAGTCTCAGTATTGAACTGTTTACTGAGACTCAAAACTGAAAACTATTTCTTCTTCTTCGGAGCAATGAACATGATCATTCTCTTTCCTTCTAAAACAGGCATCGCTTCTACTTTACCATGTTCTTCTAAATCGGTTGCCAAACGCAATAATAAAATCTGACCTTGATCTTTATAGATGATAGAACGACCTTTAAAGAAAACGAATGCTTTTAGTTTTGCTCCTTCTTTTAGGAACTTCTCCGCATTCTTTCTTTTAAATTCGTAATCATGCTCATCCGTTTGAGGACCAAATCTAATTTCTTTTACTACAACTTGCGTTGACTTAGCTTTTAAAACCTTATCACGTTTCTTTTGTTCGTAAACAAATTTCTTGTAATCCATGATTTTACAAACCGGCGGCTCAGCATTTGGTGAAATTTCAACCAAATCCAATTCGAATTGATCCGCTAAACGTAAAGCTTCAGCAAGCTTAAATACACCTGGTTCGATGTTCTCGCCTACTAACCTTACTTCTTGCACACCACGAATGTTATTGTTTATTCTGTGTGCATCTTTTTTTTCTACTCGAGGTTGGTAACCTCTGTTGCTTCTTATTGCTATGACTTTATAATTTAAGTTAAACTGTAAAAACTTTTAATGTCTTTTTTATTTCTTCGTTTACAATAGCGACAAATTCATCAATTGTAACTGTACTATTTCCTTTTCCTTCTTGACCGTGGCGACGAATAGAAATCGTTCCGTTTTTCTCCTCTTCCTCACCTACAATAAGCATAAACGGTATTTTTTGCATTTCTGCATCTCTGATTTTCTTACCAATAGTCTCGCTTCGGTTGTCAATTAGGGCGCGAATTTCGTGATTTTCTAGCAAATCTAAAACTTTTTTAGCATATTTTTCGTATTTCTCGCTCAAAGACAAGATAATAGCCTGCTCAGGCATTAGCCATAGTGGGAAATTTCCTGCAGTATGCTCTAGTAAAATAGCTATGAAACGTTCCATAGATCCGAAAGGAGCTCTGTGAATCATTACAGGTCTATGTAATTCGTTATCAGCGCCTTTGTAAGTCAATTCAAAACGCTCAGGTAAGTTGTAATCCACCTGAATAGTACCCAATTGCCATTGTCTGCCTAAAGCATCTTTTACCATAAAGTCAAGCTTCGGACCATAAAAAGCAGCCTCGCCATATTCTACTACGGTATTCAATCCTTTGTCTGCTGCAGCGTTGATAATCGCATTTTCGGCTTTCTCCCAGTTTTCGTCAGAACCAATGTATTTCTCTCTGTTTTCCTGATCTCTCAATGAAATTTGAGCTGTGAAGTTCTCAAAGCCTAATGAACCAAATACGTACAATACTAAGTCAATTACTTTTTTAAACTCTTCGTCCAATTGTTCCGGAGTACAGAAAATATGAGCATCGTCCTGAGTAAACCCTCTTACACGAGTCAATCCGTGTAATTCACCGGATTGCTCATATCTATATACAGTACCAAATTCAGCATAACGCTTAGGAAGATCTTTATATGACCAAGGTCTTACATTATAAATCTCACAGTGGTGAGGACAGTTCATAGGCTTCAATAAAAACTCTTCCCCTTCGGCAGGAGTATTGATTGGCTGAAAACTATCTGCACCATATTTCGCATAGTGACCGGAAGTAACATAAAGCTCTTTTTGTCCAATATGTGGAGTTACTACTTGTTCGTATCCGGCTTTCTTTTGGGCTTTCTTTAAAAATTGCTCTAAACGATCTCTAAGTGCTGCGCCTTTTGGTAACCATAAAGGCAAACCTTGTCCGACTTTCTGTGAGAAAGCAAACAATTCAAGCTCTTTACCAAGTTTACGGTGGTCACGACGTTTGGCTTCTTCCAGAAGTTCAAGATACTCAGTTAAGTCTTTTTGTTTAGGGAAAGAAGTTCCGTAAACACGAGTCAACTGTTTGTTCTTCTCGTCACCACGCCAGTAAGCACCTGCAACGCTCATGATTTTCATCGCTTTTATAATTCCGGTATTTGGAATATGTCCACCACGGCATAAATCAGTAAATGTAGAATGGTCACAGAATGTAATAGTCCCGTCTTCAAGGTTAGAAATCAATTCTGTTTTGTAAACGTTGTCTTTATACATTTCTAACGCATCGGCTTTACTAACCGGGCGCATTTTGAATTCATGTTTTCCTCTTGAAATTTCAAGAACGCGATCTTCAATTTTTTTGAAATCAGCATCAGTTATCTTTTGGTCTTCAAAATCTACATCATAGTAAAACCCGTTTGAGATCGCTGGCCCAAGAGTTAGTTTAATTCCAGGGTAAAGTTCCTCAAGCGCTTGTGCCATTACGTGAGAAGTCGAATGCCAGAAAGCTTTTTTTCCTTCCGCATCATTCCAGGTATATAAAATAAGACTACCGTCGGTCGTCAATGGAGTTTCGGTTTCTATTGTTGTACCATTAAAAGACGCAGAAATCACGTTTCTTGCAAATCCTTCACTAATGCTCTTAGCAACCTCCATCGGAGTTACGCCTGAGGCAAACTCTCTAATTGACCCGTCGGGTAAAGTAATCTTAATCATTGTTTATAATTTTGTGAATGCAAATATAGCGCATTACAAAAACACTTACAATATGTAAGTAGAACTTTATATGTATATATGAGTAGATAAGATTTTGGGATTTTAATATAGTAGTAAGGATGGGTGATAGTTTTGATTAATGTGATCCTTGTTTAGCTGTTGTGGTTTCTTTGTTTGTGTATATCCGGTAGGCTATGGGTGTTTTGGGATGAAAGATTTAATTCCGATCTCTTTCTGTTGTAGGTGTGGAATAGGTTTATCGTTAGATTCTTTTATTAATCAACGATAACCCGACAGGTTTTCAAAACCTGTTGGGTTTGTTGTATATATGTCTTGTCCTGAAAAAGGTTGACTACAATCCAATTAATTATGTCAACAGAAAGGAAAGTTCTAAAAAAAGTAATGC
>NZ_JAALLN010000259.1:267-502 GCF_011751075.1 Flavobacterium poyangense | reverse complement strand
GATCGAGGGGCTGATGTGCATTCCCCCGGCGGAAGAAAACCCCGGCCCCCACTTTGCCCTGCTTGAAAAACTCGCCCGCGAGGCCGGCGTCGAGAAACTGTCGATGGGCATGTCGGGCGACTACGAACTGGCCGTGGCATTCGGTGCCAGTTCGGTGCGGGTTGGTTCGGCCATTTTCGGTCACCGATAGGGCCGCTCTCCCGCCAAATCAAAAAAAGAAAGGCCGGGAAACCTC
>NZ_JAALLN010000259.1:0-257 GCF_011751075.1 Flavobacterium poyangense | reverse complement strand
GACGATCTTGCCGTCTTCCCACTTGAACAGCGAGAAGCTCGGGCTGGTCAGGTCGCCGGTCTCGCCATAGGTCAACTTGCCGATGGCAGTCGGGATGGCTTCACCACCCTTGAGCGCGGTGCCGACAGCTGCCGGGTCGTCCTTGCCGGCCTTTTCGATACCTGCCTTCAGCACCTGGACGGCGGCATAGGCGTTGAGCGTGAAGGCTTCGGCCGGGATGCCCTTGGCCTTGAGCGCTTCGACCGCCTGAGCCGAGT
>NZ_JAALLN010000258.1:257-503 GCF_011751075.1 Flavobacterium poyangense | reverse complement strand
ATATTTCTGTAAATGTTTTTGTATTCCTGGATTGTAGAAGCTTCCTCCTCCTCATTTATACAAGCGAAATTCCGAAAACAATTGCAGGATGGCATTAATTGGGTCTTAAAATGCATGCTATTAAGTTCGTAATAGGGAAGGATACTTTTGTGCCTCACGGTGTGTTTCGGCAGGCGAGCTGCAAGAAAGGATGGAGTGAAGGGAAGGTAGAAAGAGAGGGGGACCAGGACGCGCTGCGTCGGAATG
>NZ_JAALLN010000258.1:0-247 GCF_011751075.1 Flavobacterium poyangense | reverse complement strand
ATTTTAATCTCTTTTCTTTTTCATTTAAATGCGAATTGACAAGCTCTCGATGAGGCCGCCGCGTCTGTGAGCGCACAGTAGCGCACGGTCTGCGATGTTCTGCTGGACATCGCGCAGCATCCTCTTATCAACTGTGACGCAGACCGCGTGGAAGCAAGCCACAGGTCCTCAGGGTCTCGTACAGGCGTTTGATAACCCGCTGTTTAATGTGTCCCCAGAGAAAGAAATGAAGCGGGTTCGGTGTCAA
>NZ_JAALLN010000257.1 GCF_011751075.1 Flavobacterium poyangense | reverse complement strand
CGACGATCTTTTTGGCTTCCTCGAACGGCCATGCTTTGCTCTCGACGGCGGCGGCAAGGAGTTCGGGATTGAGATCGATCGAATTGGATATGGCCATTATGGATGCCCTGAAAACAAGCCCGGCCACGCTGCCGGACGGCATGCTCTAGAGCATGATCCCGAAAAGTGGGAACCGGTTTTCGGAAAAGATCATGCTGAAATAAAGAGTTAGATCGGAATGAAGATCGTCCAGACGGCATTCTGATCTAACATACCGAACCCAACCGACAACAACGGACAGGCACATGGCTACCGAAATCAAAGTCCCGACACTCGGCGAGTCGGTCACCGAAGCAACCATCGGCAAGTGGTTCAAGAAGGTCGGCGATGCCATTGCCGCCGACGAACCGCTGGTCGAGCTGGAAACCGACAAGGTGACGGTGGAAGTGCCTGCACCTGCTGCCGGCACTCTGGTGGAAATCACCGTGAAGGAAGGCGAGACGGTCGGCGTCGGCGCCCTGCTC
>NZ_JAALLN010000256.1 GCF_011751075.1 Flavobacterium poyangense | reverse complement strand
GCCTTGGTCACTGAAGCAACATCCTCTGTGATGGCAGGTGCGGGTGCGGGTGCCTCGACGGGCACAGCGGGCGGGGGGCTCTTGGGAGCCTCATCCGCCACACCGTTCTCCGTAGGTGCCTCGACGACAGCGGCCGCCTCTGGCTCCGGGGCGTTCTCGACTTGCTTCTCGGCGACAGGAGCGGCTACTGGTTCAGCGGCCGGAGCTGGAGCAGCGGCGACGGCTGCGGCCTCTTCCTTCTTGGCTGGCTCCTCGGCAGGGGCAGCGGCAGCTGCTGCTGCGGTCTCCTCTGCGGGCTTGCTCTCCTCGGCGGGCTTCTTCTCCTCCGTGGCCTCCTTTGATTCCTCCGTCGGGCTGCTCACGGCGGACTTGTCCTCGGGGGTGGCGGCCGTCGTTACTGCCGCGGCTTCGGCCTCCTCGCCGCCCTCTGCCAAAGGCTCCTCCTTAGCGACGTCTCCATTCTTCGGCGTGGCCTCGCGCACCGGTTTGCTCTTATCTTTCCTGC
>NZ_JAALLN010000255.1 GCF_011751075.1 Flavobacterium poyangense | reverse complement strand
GATCTGTTCGATGAGCTGGCCGACGCGCAGATAGTCGTTCATGCCAAGCGCGAAGGCGTGGCTGATCGCCACCTTGCCCTGCATACCGTTGGCGCGGATGCGTTCGAACATCAGCTCCATGGTGAAGGCGCCGAGATCTCCGGTTTCATGCAAATGGATGTCGATGGGTTTCTGGTGCCTCACCGCCAGGGCGAAGAGGGCATCGAGCTGGCCCTTGGGATCGCGGTCGATGCCGCAGGGATCGATGCCGCCCAGCACTTCGCAGCCTTGCGCCAGCGCTTCGTCGAGCAGCTCCACCGTGCCCGGCATCACCATGACGCCCGACTGCGGGAAGGCGACGATCTCGATGTCAATGATGCCTTTCAGCTTCTCGCGGGTTTCCATGATGCCGTCGACGATCGAAAGCTTGTGCGTAGGATCGATGTCGACATGGCTGCGGACATGGGTCGCGCCATGCGCGGCGAGACCGATGGCGTGACGCATCGACTGCCGGTGCGGGTCGATGC
>NZ_JAALLN010000254.1 GCF_011751075.1 Flavobacterium poyangense | reverse complement strand
TCGCTGCTGGTCTATGTCGCCTTCCTTGCGGTGCCGTTCACCTGGTGGGTGCTGTTCCGCACGCGCTTCGGCCTCAGGCTGCGCGCCGTCGGCGAGAACCCGGCCGCGGTCGATACGGCCGGTATTTCTGTTGCCTGGCTGCGCTACCGCGCCGTGATCTGCACCGGCATCCTCACGGCCATCGCCGGTGCCTATCTTTCCATGGTGCAGAGCGGCGGTTTCGTGAAGGACATGACGGCAGGCAAGGGTTACATCGCGCTCGCCGCGCTGATCTTCGCCAAGTGGCGGCCGGTCAACGCCATGTTCGCCTGCCTGCTGTTCGGCTTCCTCGATGCGCTGGCGATCCGCCTGCAGGGCGCGCCGTTGCCGATCATCGGCAAGGTGCCGGTGCAGCTCATGCAGGCGCTGCCCTACATCCTGACCGTGATCCTGCTTGCCGGTTTCATCGGCAAGGCGATCCCGCCGCGCGCCGGCGGCGTGCCTTACGTGAAAGAACGCTGATCCATGT
>NZ_JAALLN010000253.1 GCF_011751075.1 Flavobacterium poyangense | reverse complement strand
GGGTGCCGGAACAGCCGGTCGTCATGACGCCGCCGAAACCATGAGCTACGTGCCGGCCGGCATGCCGATCAGTGGCCGCGGCGAGCGGTTGAGGCGCATCAAGCATCTCGATCTGCATTTTTCGGAAGCAGCGGTGACGCGGCGTTTCGGCCGGACTGTCGACCAGGGGCGCCTGTCGATGCCGCGTTTCCAGTTCAGTGATCCCCGGATGGGACCGCTGGCCCGGGCCATCGCCGACGAGTGCACCAACCCGGTCGCGATGCACGGTCTGTTCGGTGCCGGCTTGATCAATGCGCTACTGGCATTGCTTTTCGACATCCGGGGCGAGGAGGGGCAGCGCAGATCCGGCCTGTCGCGCAGCCAGTTGCGGCTGGTCACCGAGTTCATGGAAAACAACTGTTTCAGGCCGATCCGGCTCAGCGAACTGGCGGATCTGGTGCAAGTGTCGGAAACGCATCTGAGCCACGCCTTCAAGGCCTCGACCGGGCTGCCGCCGCATCGCTGGCAGA
>NZ_JAALLN010000252.1 GCF_011751075.1 Flavobacterium poyangense | reverse complement strand
CCTCCGGGCTGAACCTGAAGGGCAAGGCGCCGGTGGGCGTGCCCTCGCAGCAGGCTTCGGCCTGGGCCCGCTACCAGTTGCAGGGCGGTGCGCTGGCCGGCCTGGGCGTGGGCGGCGGCGTGCGCTACATCGGGTCGTCGTACGGCGACGAGGCCAACACCATGAAGGTGCCGTCAGTCACGTTGTTCGACCTGATGCTGGACTACGACCTGGGCCGCGTGTCGCCGTCGCTCAAGGGCATGCAGGTGGCGCTGAACGTGCAGAACCTGTTCGACAAGGAATACATCGCTTCTTGCTCGGGCGATTCCTGGTGCTGGTACGGCTACCAGCGCTCGATCAAGGCCAGCCTGCGTTATCGCTGGTAGGCCGGACGGCCGGTTCGCGGGGTAGCCGTGGACGGGCAGGCACGCAAAGCCTCACATCGTAGTGAGAATGGTTATAATTCAGGCCCTTGCCGAGAGAGAGCCGTCGCGGGGCGGTTCCAGATCGGCATTCACAACAGGAAGATC
>NZ_JAALLN010000251.1 GCF_011751075.1 Flavobacterium poyangense | reverse complement strand
TACCTTCCATTCGCCGAGTTTCGCAGTGGACGCGAGCGCCAAGGGGCTGCGCAGCCGCGCGATGCTCGATCTTGCTGCCTTCGGCGTCGCCAATCAGGACGAAGCGAAGGTCAAGGCCAATCAGGCCGAGTTGAAGACGCTGCTTCTGGCTGCGCTGCCCGTCTGGCAGCGCTTTGATGGCGCCTACAATTTCAAGGACTTCAAGGTTGGCACGCCGCTTGGCGAATTCGGCATGACCGAACTGGTTGCAAAGTTCGGCGCCGACGGTGTCAGCCAGAACGGCAAGCTGAGCTACGGCCTCAAGGCCAGCGGCCTGAGCGTCCCCGCGGTCGCTGCCCAGATGCTGCCGACGTGGAGCGTCTCATTGTTGCCGACCGACATCGAACTCAACTTCGGTGGCGCCAATCTCGATCTCGACACCATGGCCAGGAAGGCAATCGACACGTTCGACCTGAACAAGGAGCCGCCATTGCCAGCCGATTTCGGCGACAAGATCGGCGCGGAGTTTC
>NZ_JAALLN010000250.1:279-510 GCF_011751075.1 Flavobacterium poyangense | reverse complement strand
CTCTGCATCGTGAGATGTGGCAGTCGACGGTTCCCGTCAAACCGGTCTAGCCGTGACGGGATTGCGACCAACCGCAAAAACAGAAAAGGCCGCCACGCGGCGACCTTTTTCTAACAGCTTGGTTTTCCGGAGGAAAACTGGAGCGGGTGAGGCGATTCGAACGCCCGACCCCAACCTTGGCAAGGTTGTGCTCTACCCCTGAGCTACACCCGCTCACACGGCCTTGGGCCG
>NZ_JAALLN010000250.1:0-235 GCF_011751075.1 Flavobacterium poyangense | reverse complement strand
TCGTTGGCAAAAGTGACCAAAACGCCTTGGCTTGCAGGCTCCCTCTGCTCTATGGATCAGGAGGATACGCGTTCATATGGCGCACGGATGGCGATGTCGGATCCTTGCGCGGCAATTGGTGGAGCAGCATGGCCAAGACTGAAGACGAGCTTTTCGCTTTCCTGGCCGGCCTGGGCATCGAGGTTTCGACGCGCCGGCATGCACCGCTCTTCACCGTTGCCGATTCGCAGGCGCT
>NZ_JAALLN010000025.1 GCF_011751075.1 Flavobacterium poyangense | reverse complement strand
GCATTACTTTTTTTAGAACTTTCCTTTCTGTTGACATAATTAATTGGATTGTAGTCAACCTTTTTCAGGACAAGACAATAAAATAAAAAACCCGACAGGTTTTGAAACTTGTCGGGTTTAGTTTTATAAAAAAAAACAAATTATTTTATAATTGTCATTTCATCAATAATATTTTTTGCACCTGCATATTTATCAATAATCCAAAGTACATAACGAATATCTACGTTAATCGTTCTTTGTAATTTAGAATCAAAGATAACATCTCCGGCCATTGCTTCAATATTACCGTCAAAAGCAACACCAATTAATTCTCCTTTTCCGTTAAGAACCGGTGAACCTGAATTTCCTCCTGTGATATCATTATCTGTTAGGAAATTCACTGGCATGTATCCTGCTTTATCAGCATATTGCCCGTAATCCTTGGTTTTGTTTAATTCTAACAATCTTGCCGGTAAATCAAATTCCTGATCTCCTGCTTTATACTTTTTAACCATACTTTCCATGGTTGTATAATTGTTGATTTTAGCATCGTTGCGTTTGTCTTCCGGCAAAGCACGAACTTTTCCGTAAGTCAATCTCAAAGTTGAATTGGCATCAGGATATTGAATTGCGTTAAGCTTAGACTCTCTTAAACCTTCAACCAATTTTCGGTAAGCAATTGCAAAAGCCTCTTCTGATTTTATTTGATCATCTGATTTAGCACGGTATTTTGTCAATAAATCAGTAGAGATAATATACAACGGATCGTGTACAATTGCTAATGGTTTCGGATCAGCCATAAATGCCAGTACTTTCTCTTTAGAAGTAAAGTAACTTACTTCTGTTGCCTTTGCAACATCTGCAGTAAAGTCACCATTATTCAAAGCTTTCATTTTTGCAATCTGCGGTGCTAAACCATACTCAGCTCCTTTCGCAGCATATAAGTTTAATTGCGCAGTCAATACATCTTTTTCAAGTGGAGCATAGAATTCCTCATAAATACTTTCAATCATCGCCTTAATCTTAGGCAACATCTCCGCTTTTTTAGCATCGTTTTCATTGTAGTAAGCAATTAATGCATTTCCTAAGGTAGCAGGTCCGTTTGCATAACTTGCAGTACGCATAAGTTGCGTTAAGTAATTATCATGAGTCGATTTTACATTCGTTGATCTGTAATACTCATTAATAGTTGGAATTACATTCTCGTACTTTTCTTTATTAGCCGGTTTAGTTGCCCATTCGTAGAACTTATCTTCCTGTTCTTCTTTAGCAGCTGCAGTTCCGGCTTTAGTCAAAGCATCAATCATACCCTGACGGTTTTTCCAGTAATTGGCTGTAGAAGCGTATTTAGAAGCATACTGTAAACGAACAGTGGCATCTTTATCCATATACTTTTTCATTTGGTCCATTCCGGTTTTAGCACCTTCAACCCAAGCAGGATAAGCATATTTCACGTTTTGCTCAATTCCGCCTGCAGGCATCCAACGGTTTGTTCTTCCCGGATAACCCAAAATCATAGCGAAATCATTTTCTTTAACTCCTTTAAGACTTATCGGTAAATAATGTTTAGGTTGTAAAGGCACATTATCTTTAGAATAAGCTGCAGGATTTCCGTTTTTATCTGCGTAAACTCTAAACATAGAGAAATCTCCGGTTTGACGTGGCCATTCCCAGTTGTCTGTATCTCCACCAAATTTACCAACACTTTCAGGAGGCGTACCCACTAAACGTACATCGGTGTAATCCTGGTAAACAAAATAGTAATATTCATTTCCTTGAAAGAACGAGCGAACAGAAACTGTGTATTTTCCTCCCTCATTGTTTTCTTTTTCGATCAAAGCAATTTCTTGCTGAATAATTTTGTTTCTTTCCGTTTCTGTCATAGTATCATTTACCTTAGACAAAATTCTTTTCGAAACATCATCCATACGAACGAAGAAACGCACGTACAATGATTTTGGTTTCATCTCAGCACTTTTTTCTTTTGCCCAAAAACCATCTTTTAAATAATTTTTTTCTGCAGACGAAAGTTCTGCAATAGCATTATAACCACAGTGGTGATTGGTCAAAACCAAACCGCTTTTAGAAACCATTTCAGCTGTACAACCTCCATTAAATTGTACAACAGCATCTTTCAAACTATGGTGATTAATACTGTAAATCTCTTCGGCTGTTAATTGCAAGCCCATTTTTTCCATATCTCTATGGTTCAATCTTTCGATAAACATCAAAAACCACATTCCTTCATCAGCTCTTACAGGAAAAGCCATTAGGCACATGGTTAAGAATAAAATTATTTTTTTCATGTCAATTTGTTTAAGAAATGCGAATATAGCTCATTTTCGCAATTATCTACCTGTACCGGTTCTTAAAACTGCGTATCATCGAGTATTATTAACGCTTTTTTACGAAATTAACAGTATCAAAAACAAAAAAGGCGTTCTGTTTCCAGAACACCTTTTAAATAGTGTAGTATTTTTTTACTCGTTCAACATCTTCCAAAGTTTATCTTTCAGATCCGTTAAGCCTTGTTGTGCCACAGAAGAAATAAACATATAAGGAACATCCTTGAAAGCAGCATCTAATTCTGTTTTTAACTCAGCCTTAAGTTCATCATCCAGCATATCGCATTTCGAAATAACTAAAAGACGCTCTTTGTCCAACATCTCAGGATTGTATTTGGTTAATTCGTTTACCAAAATATCATATTCTGCTTTAATGTCCGGTGTATCAACAGGAACTAAAAATAGTAAAGTTGAATTACGTTCGATATGACGCAGGAAATAATGCCCTAATCCTTTACCCTCAGCAGCTCCTTCAATAATTCCGGGAATATCGGCAATTACAAAAGATTGAAAATCTCTGTATGCTACAATTCCTAAATTTGGTTTCAAGGTTGTAAACGGATAATCTGCGATTTTTGGTTTTGCAGAAGTCAGTACAGATAACAGAGTCGATTTTCCTGCATTAGGAAACCCAACTAAACCTACATCTGCCAAAACTTTAAGTTCCAGAATAACATCCATTTCTACTCCCGGTAAACCCGGTTGCGCATATCTTGGAGTCTGATTTGTTGAACTTCTGAAATGCCAGTTTCCTAAACCACCTTTTCCACCTTTAGAAAGGATTCTTTTCTCTCCGTCCTCAGTGATTTCAAACAGCGTTTCTCCCGTTTCTTTATCCTTTACAACAGTTCCTAAAGGTACTTCGATAAATTTATCCTCTCCGTCGGCACCGGTACTGCGGTCTCCTCCTCCATCACCACCATGACCTGCTTTTACGTGTCGCGCGAACTTTAGGTGAAACAATGTCCAAAGACCTTTGTTACCCACTAAATAAACGTGCCCGCCTCGACCTCCGTCACCACCGTCCGGACCTCCTTTTTCAATAAATTTCTCTCTATGTAAATGTGTAGATCCTTTTCCTCCTTTTCCGGACGAAACATATATCTTAACATAATCTACAAAATTTCCCTCTGTCATTTTCTTTTTGTTTATGTATAGTTTAAAGTTTAAAGTTTCAGGTTTTCAAGATGGCATAACACACTTAACTTGAAACCTGAAACAAAATAAAACCTGAAACAAATTCTCTTTACTCTTTTAGCGGTTTTACCAGCACTTTATCAATCTTTACTCCATCCATATCGATGACTTCTAAAACAAATTTTTGCCAGATCAGCTTCTCTCCTTCTTTTGGGATATGAGAAAGCTCCGTCATAATCATCCCGCTCACGGTATTTACCTCGTAATCGTTTGTCAATTCGTCCAACTCAAAATAAGTTAAGAAATCGTGTAAGGAATAATGTCCATCTACCATCCATGAACCGTCTTCTCTTTCTACAAGCTGGAATTCATCTTTATAAAAGTCGGAAGCATCACCAACTAAGGCTTCTAATATATCATTTAAGGTAATTATACCCTGAAAAACACCATATTCATCTGAAACCAACGCATAATGAATTCCTGTTTTTTTGAAATTCTCTAATGCCTTGTATGCTGTTGTCTGCTCCATTAAATAAGGAGCATCGATCATAATTGCCGCTAAATCGAAATGATCACTTTCGATATTGGCAAATATATTTTTCAACGTTACGATCCCGACAATATCATCGTAATTTTCGCTATATACCGGATAAACCGTGTGCAAATCCTGCAAAACCAGCTCTTTTATTTTCGCTTTATCTGCATTCAAGGGCAACATGTCTACCGATTTACGGTGTGTCATTAAAGAATTTACCTTTCGGTCACCAATATGAAAAACACGCTCCACGATATCTTGCTCAATTTCCTGAACTTCTCCGCCTTCGGTTCCTTCTTTAATAATGGCTTTAATTTCTTCTTCTGTAACCTTGCCGTCTGCTGTTGGTTTAATTTGCAAAACATTCAGTAAAAAATCTGTCGATGATGTAAGCAACCAAATAAAGGGTGCCGTGATAATCGAGATTACTTTCATAGGCATTGCAACCATTTTTGCAATAGATTCAGGGTAATTCAACCCAATACGTTTTGGTAGTAATTCCCCTAAAACCAAAGAGAAAAAAGTCAAAACTACTACTACAATACCAACTGCAACCGAATGGGCATAAGGTTTTAAAACTCCAAATCCACTTACAAATATTTCAACATCCATAGTGATTTTATCTCCCGAATAAATACCTGTCAAAATTCCGATTAAGGTAATTCCAATTTGAACGGTTGATAAAAATTTATTTGGAGAATTGGCCAGATCCAGTGCTGTTTTGGCACTTTTATTCCCTTTTTTTGCTGCGGTCTCCAATCTGTTTTTCCTCGCCGAAATTAATGCAATCTCAGACATAGAGAAAACTCCATTTAATAGAATTAGAAAAAATATTATTAGTATTTCCAATTTGTAGTTAATTCGTTATTTAATAGTCGTTATACTATAATTTATAGTCCAATTGTGTTATCATCCGGAAGTCATCAAAAGCTTAATGCTAAAAAAAACTAATTTTTCCTCCCAAAAAACAGCGACCTGAAGAGGCTTATTTTATGGTATGGAAAAATAGTTTTTTATATCCCAAAACCCTCGGGATGCAACGACAGCCGGAAAAAGTTTCTACAAATTATCTATAACTGACGTTAATCGTTCTGTAATTTCTTCAATAGTTCCAATACCATTTACAGCATGGAACTTATTCTGTGTTTTATAATATCCAATCAATGGAGCAGTTTTTTCATTGTACTCCTGATATCTCACGCGGATTTTCTCCTCGTCCTGATCATCAGCTCTTCCGCTTGTTTTTCCTCTTTCTAACAAACGAGCTACCAAAATTTCATCATCCGCTTCTAATGCGATTGTTGCTGTTACGCTTGAATTAATGGTTGGCAAGAATTTATCTAAAGCCTCAGCCTGATCTAAAGTTCTTGGATAACCGTCGAATAAAAATCCTGCAGTATCCGGATGTTTTTTCACTTCGTCAATTAACATTGCAGTTGTCACTTCGCAAGGTACCAACTCTCCATTATCCATAAAAACTCTTGCTTTTTTACCTAAATCTGTATCGTTTTTTAAATTAAAACGAAAAATATCTCCGGTTGAAAGATGTGTTAATTTGTATTTTTCTTTTAAAAATTCTGCCTGAGTTCCTTTTCCCGCTCCAGGCTTTCCAAATAAAACAATGTTAATCATAATAAGTGTGAGTGTTGCTTGACTTCTTACTATTAAAGAAGTTTAAAATGAATATATAGTTGTGTGTTTGTTTTAAAATTTATTCTGCTACTTTATATACTTCAGGCAGATTTCTTCCTAATCCGTCGTAGTCTAAACCATAACCAACAATGAATTTATTTGGAATTCTGATTCCAACATAATCAATCTTAATGTCTTTTTTATATGCTTCAGGTTTAAAAAACAAAGTTGCAATCTTAAAATGTTTTACGTTTTGCGCTTTAAACATTGTCTTTAACTCCTCAATTGTGTTTCCCGTATCAACAATATCTTCAATAAGAACCACACTCCTGCCGGACAAATTCTGATTAATTCCTATTATTTCTTTAACCGTATTTGTTGATTCTGTTCCTTCATATGAAGCCATTTTGATAAATGAAACCTCACATGGGCTTTTATATTTTTTCAGAAAATCGGCGACAACCATAAATGCACCATTCAAAACTCCAATAAAAATTGGCGTTTCATCTCCAAAATCATCTTCTACTTGTGCAACTATTTTCGTTAAAGCAAAATCAATTTCATTTGCCGAAATAAACGGAACAAATTGTTTATCGTGAAGTTGTATCATTATTTTTATATTTAAAATAATGCGCAAAGATACAGAATTACAACCAAAGGTCAGTATCAAAATACACACTGAGTTATTTTTTTTCAGATTGTTTGTGATCGCTTGACAATTAGTTTAAGTTGCTAGTTATGAGTTTTGAGTTGTGGGTTGCGAAATGTAAGTCTGAAATTTGATACTTTTTGTTTTACAGCTTCATTTTCAGTTTCTAAGTAAGATATTAAATCAATGAAATAGAAAACAGTATTATTTTTTACTTTCGCAAGCATTCTATTCATTAAAGTTTGGTTGTTATAAAAAACGTGGAATTTCTCAGACTCCCCTTTCACATTTCACATTTCACATTTCACATTTTACATTTTACATTTTACATTTTACAACCAGCAACTTGAGTTAATTACAAATTTTTAGTTTAAAATATTTCGATTCCGATTAAACATTTATACTTCGAAACCTTAAACCAAATCAAAAACCAAAACAATCCATAAAAGACCAAAATACCAAATTCAAAAAAAACCGAGCTTCCACCTCATCGTTAACAAATAACAAGCAAAAAAAATGCTTCTTTTGTTCCATTAAATAATACACTAAACGATACTGTTTCACCTTTATGATGACTGATAAATATTCCTACAAATCTTATTCGTATTCACACTAAATTACCTATTTTAGTTGCGTATTTAAAACCCAAACCAATGTCCTCTGAACTCCAATCAAAACTTGATTATTTAAAAGCTTACCGGGAAAACCGACTTAAAATTGCACAGGAAGTTTTAGAAAATAAGGATCAATTCAAAGAATTAATTTCTATCTCCTTTTCTCCACTTGACAAAAACAACCATAAAGCGTGCTGGATATTAGAATTTGTCTCTTACGAAGAACTGATCTGGCTTCAACCTCATCTTGATTTTTTCTGCTCCAATCTTAAAATTTTAAAAGACGAAAGCGCGATTCGTCCGATTGCAAAAATCGTTCAGCTTTTGGTAAAATCACATTACAAAAAAAACGAAAACAGCCTTTTACTTTCCGAAGAAAATCTTCAACATTGTATCGAAGCTTCTTTTGACTGGCTCATAAACGACACCAAAGTAGCCGCAAAAGCGTACTCCATCAGAACTTTATACATCTTAGGAAATCATTACGACTGGATTCATCCCGAGCTGCAAATCATTCTAAACAAGGATTATGCGGATCATTCGGCCGCATACAAAGCCGTTGCCAGAGAAGTTTTAACGAAACTAAAATAGCGTTTTCCTATTCGATCATTATAAAGTATCTTTGCGGTTCACAAACACACAACAATGAATTATTTTTCTTCTGATTTTAAATTAGGAATTTTAGGTGGTGGACAATTGGGCAAGATGCTGTTATTTGACACCCGAAAATTTGACATACAAACTTATGTATTAGATCCGAGTGATGAAGCTCCAAGCAAAATTGCCTGCAATCACTTTTTTAAAGGCGATTTAATGGATTATGAAACGGTTTACAATTTTGGAAAACAGGTTGACGTTTTGACTTTCGAAATTGAATTAGTCAATCTGGAAGCTTTAACACAATTAGAAAATGAAGGCCTAAAAGTGTATCCTTCTCCAAAAACGTTAAAAGGAATCCAAAACAAAGGAACTCAAAAAGATTTTTACGCTGCCAATAACATTCCGACTGCTCCTTATAAAAGATTCAATACATTGAATGATTTGCAGGAAGAAGTACAAAACAACAAAATCGATTTGCCTTTTGTCTGGAAATGTACCGAATTTGGATATGATGGAAATGGCGTAAAAGTGATTCGCAAAAGCACCGATCTGGAATCTTTACCCAATGTAGAATGTATTGCAGAAACGATGATTCCGTTCAAAAATGAATTGGCTGTTATTGTTTGTCGCAATCCATCGGGTCAGATCAAAACCTATCCGGTTGTTGAAATGGAATTTCACCCCGAAGCCAATCAGGTAGAATATGTAATCTGTCCTGCCCGTATCGATGAAAAAGTTGCTGCAAAAGCCAGAGCAATTGCTTTGAATGTTTCAGAAAAATTCAATCACGTTGGACTTTTAGCAGTAGAAATGTTTCAAACTAATGATGATGAAATCCTGGTAAATGAAGTCGCACCGCGTCCGCACAATTCGGGTCATTATTCTATTGAAGCAAGTTACACTTCACAATTCGAAAATCATTTGCGTGCAATTTTAGATCTTCCGTTGGGAGATACAGAAAGTAAAGTTGCCGGAGTGATGGTCAACTTAGTAGGTGCCGAAGGATTTTCAGGAGATGTTGTATACCAAAATATCGAAACCATTTTAGGATGGAATGGTGTTACGCCACATATTTACGGTAAAAAACAAACCCGTCCGTTCAGAAAAATGGGGCACGTAACGATTGTCAATGAAGACATGACAGAAGCCAGACGAATTGCTGAGGATGTTAAGAATACTATTAAGGTAATTAGTTTATAATAACCAAAAATCAAAATTTTCAAGATTACAAATCTCATCAAAAAGATAAAATGGATTTTTTAGATTTCTTAAATAACCTCAGCAATGTAACTAATAATTCAAATTTAATTAAAGTTAACTTTGAGAGATTTACGGATAAAAATGAATATTTAGGAGAACGAATTAAAAGCTTTATCGCATTCACAACTATAATAATTTGTCTTATTATTTTGGTTTTCGGAATTGCATTTCTGATTTATAGTTCAAGTATATTTAAACAAAAATAGGTCAATTTTCAATCACAATGAAAACCTGAAACTTGAAACCTGAAACCTGAAACAAAACACCACACAACAAAAAAACAAAAAAACATGAGCAAAGTAGCCATCATAATGGGAAGCATTTCAGACATGCCGGTCATGCAGGATGCCATCGACATACTAAAACAATTTAATATAGCAGTAGAAGTTGATATTGTTTCGGCACACAGAACGCCGGAGAAATTATTTGATTTCAGTAAAAATGCACACACACGAGGTATTTCGGTGATTATTGCCGGAGCCGGTGGTGCCGCACATTTACCGGGAATGGTTGCTTCAATGTCTCCATTACCTGTAATTGGGGTTCCCGTAAAATCAAGCAATTCTATAGACGGTTGGGATAGTGTATTGTCTATTCTTCAAATGCCGGGTGGTGTTCCTGTAGCAACAGTAGCATTAAACGGTGCAAAAAATGCCGGAATTTTGGCTGCACAAATCATCGGAAGCCATGATAAAACAGTTCTTGAAACGATTATTTCATACAAAGAAGAACTAAAAGCTGCGGTTAATAAGGCTGCTGAAGGTTTAAAATAATACTTAAAACCCATTGGGTGTCCTATTTTCTAACACATAGAAACATAGTTTTCAAAACGGGAAAAGGCGTTTCACTTATTTAAGTTATCATAGTTTGACTATGTGAAAGGAATGAGTTTCTTTTTTTATACTCTTTTTCATAAGTAAAACCTATGTATCTATGTGTTAAATATAATTTTTACGACCCGAGCGAAGCGAATTGACGAAGTAATTGCACCCTACGGATTATTTAAATTTCTACACCAATACCTGCAGGGTTTCCAAAACCTTGTAGGTATTTTAGTTAGTATAAAAAATCCGACTAACAATTGAGACAGAGATTTAAACGTATATCAATTTAGCAAGCAATCAGATTTAAAATACTTTAAAAACTTAAAAGAAAAACTTAACTTTGATAAAAAAGCTGTAATGAATATCCAAACCTCTAAAATAGAATTAGCAAAAATTGTTCTAGACATAGACAATCCCGATTTGATTCAGGAAATAGCTGATTTTATTCAATCGAAAGAAGGTTTATCTGAAGAACAAAAAAGCAAAATCAATGAAGCTATTTATTCTTTAGAAAACAAAGAAGGAATCCGACATGATGTTGTAATGGAAGAAACCAAAAACCGTTATTCAAAATACTTTAAATAATGGATGTAATTTGGGCTCCGCAAGCTAAAAAAGATTTTTGGAACAACATCGATTATCTCGAAACAGAATGGTCTGAAAAAAGTGCTTTACACTTTATCAAAAAAGTAAATATAACAATTGCCCTTCTGAAAAATGGTAATGTTTTATTTCTAAAGACCAACTACAAAAGTGTTTTCAAAATTGTCATTACAAAACACATTTCACTTTATTACCGAATAGAACACAAAACGATCCAATTACTGCGCTTTTGGAACAATTTTCAAGATTTAGAAAAATTCAAACTGTAATTTTGAATCCTAAATCGGCAAGGCTTTTAAACCCTGCAATGCTATAAAAATTAAACTTAAACAGACTTGTAAGATTTTATAAACTCTTGCAGAATAAAAAACAATACGATGAGTATCTTAACACAATATTTCAGCACTAAACACAATACAGCACCCTTTTCGCAAATCAAAATCGAAGATTATCTTCCTGCTTTTCAGGAAGGAATTGCTTTGGCTAAAGCCGAAATTGATGCGATCGTCAACAATCCGGAAACGCCAACTTTCGAGAACACCATTCTTCCTCTCGAATATTCGGGTGATACACTGGATCGTATTTCGAATATTTTCTTCAATTTGAATTCGGCGGAAACGAATGATGAAATGCAAAAAATAGCTCAGGAAGTTTCACTTCTATTATCAGAATTCGGGAACGATATTACGCTAAACGCAGCTTTATTTTCTAAAGTAAAAACCGTTTACGACCAAAAAGAAAGCCTTAATCTAAATCCGGAACAAACTACGCTTTTAGACAAACAATACAAAAGTTTCTCCAGAAACGGAGCCAACTTAGCAGAAGATAAAAAAGAACAACTACGCGAAATCGACAAAGAACTATCCAGACTAAGTTTACAATTTGGCGAAAATGTTCTGGCAGAAACCAATGCTTTCGAATTGCATTTAACAAATGAAAGCGACTTAGCCGGATTACCGGAAGGAACTATCGAAGCAGCCCGATTACTTGCTAAAAGTCAGGAAAAAAAAGGCTGGATTTTTACTTTAGACCACCCAAGTTATCTCCCGTTTTTAACGTATGCCGACAATCGCGAATTGCGTAAAAAAATGGCTATTGCCTTTGGTGCCAAAGCATTTCAGGGTAATGAATACGACAATCAGGAAAATGTTTTAAAAATAGCTAAATTACGTTTCGAAAGAGCCAATTTGTTAGGTTATAAAACACACGCTCATTTTGTACTGGAAGAAAGAATGGCAGAAAGTCCTGAGAAAGTATTTACTTTCCTGAATGATTTACTGGCTAAAGCAAAACCTGCCGCTCAAAAAGAGTTTGCAGAATTAACGGCTTTTGCAAAAGATCTGGACGGAATTGAAGAACTTGAAAAATGGGATAGCGCTTATTACTCTGAGAAATTAAAACAACAGCTTTTTAACTTAGATGACGAAAAACTAAAACCTTATTTTCAATTAGAAAAAGTATTAAACGGAGCTTTCACTGTTGCCAAAAAACTATATGGATTAACCTTTACGGAGGTTTTTGATATTGACAAATACCATGACGAAGTTACAACCTACGAAGTAACCGATGCTCAAAACAATTTGGTTTCGATTTTCTATGCCGATTTTTTCCCGAGAAAAGGAAAACGCAACGGTGCCTGGATGACTTCATTCAAATCACAATATATAAAAGACAGCGTAAACGAAAGACCACATATTTCTAATGTTTGCAATTTTACAAAACCTACAGAAACCAAACCTTCCTTACTAACTTTTAATGAAGTAACGACTTTATTCCACGAATTTGGTCATGGCTTACACGGTATGTTGGCCAACACCACTTACCCGAGTTTGTCCGGGACTTCTGTTTTTTGGGATTTTGTAGAGCTGCCAAGTCAGATTATGGAGAACTGGTGTTACGAATCGGAAGCTTTAGCTTTGTTTGCAAATCACTATGAAACAAATGAAATCATTCCGATTGAGTATGTACAGAAAATAAAAGAAAGCGCCAGTTTTCAGGAAGGATTAGCCACTTTACGTCAATTGAGTTTTGGCTTACTTGATATGGCATGGCACGGACAAGATCCGACTGGGATTACGGATCTAAAAGCTTTCGAAACCAAACAATTTGCCAATACTAAATTGTATCCTGATGTAAAAGAAAATGCAATGAGTACCGCATTTTCGCATATTTTCCAAGGGGGTTATTCTTCCGGATATTACAGCTACAAATGGGCGGAAGTATTAGATGCAGATGCTTTTGAATATTTCCGTGAAGAAGGAATCTTCAATACTGAAGTGGCTACAAAATTTAAAGACAATGTACTTTCTAAAGGAGGGACAGAACATCCGATGCTTTTATACAAACGTTTTAGAGGACAAGAACCTAAACCTGAGGCTTTATTGAAACGTGCAGGATTGCTTTAAAAAAGTTTTCTGTTTTTGGTCGCAGTTTGTTGCTGCGACCGAAATTTTAACCTTAAAAACAATTGTTCTTGAAAAAGTATTTTAAAATATTCCTTGGTCTTTCGATCATAGGTTTGCTTGCGATTATTTCTGTTAATTACTATATAAAATCAACTACGGAACCACTTATTTACCACTCGTTAAATAAACTTCCCAAAAACAATGTCGGAATTATTTTTGGTGCCGGGATAATGGGAGACCAACCCAGTAAATACTTAAAAGACAGACTTGATGCCGGAATCTTATTGTACAAAACAAAAAAGATTAATAAAATTTTGCTTTCCGGCGACAACGGGCGTGACGAATATGACGAATTAACCGTAATGAAAAAGTACTGTTACAAACATGGTGTCGACACCACTAAAATTTTTGTCGATTACGCCGGTTTTGATACTTATTCGACGATGTACCGAGCGAAGCATATTTTTAAAGTTGAAAACGCCACTTTACTATCACAGGAATATCATTTAAACCGAGCCATTTATTTAGGAGATAAATTAGGGGTAAAAGCAATCGGTTTCTCTGCAAACAACGGAGGCTATCATGGTTATAATTATGTTAGATTGAGAGAATGTCTCTCTATAACCAAATCCTTTTTTGATGTTCTCAGAGACAGAAAACCTCGTTTTTTAGGAGGTCCTATTCCTATTAATGGTGAATCTAATTATTCTAAAGAAGATAAAAGATAACAAAAAAACCGATGTCAGTGACTTCGGTTTTTTTGTTATTACTATTTAACTCAGGCTGCTAATTGTGAAATGTAAAATGTGAAAAGTAATACGTTTTGTTTAATTGTTAATACTTACTTTCTACGAACATATAGTTGTTTCGGATCACTGAAATACAGTAACTCATCTAAATGCTATTGCTTCGTCTGGAGACAAGAAAAATCCATCAATTAAATCATACGCCTTTTCGGACTAGCACGTCACATTTTACATCTTACATCTTACATTTCACATCTCACATTTTACATTTTACATTTTACATTTTACATTTTACATTTTACATTTTACAACTAGCAACTTAAGACATTTAGACTAATGTGCTTTCTTCATTTACCGAATAGTTTTCTTCGTATTTCCCGGTGGCAATGATATAAGTTCACCAAAAACATGGCTTAAATCTTTTGGCTCCAAACCATTATTTTTATTATGACAGGAAAAACAAGAAACTGCAGTACTCTCTGTTGAAGCTGTTGACGAAGGCTGAACATAAGTTTCCATTGTACTATTAGACAATTGTCCGGTACCGATTGCATCTCCATTAGGAATCGAGTCATTCGTTTCTCCATATGGGAACACATTCCCATTTGGAGCTGTACCACCAAAAGTCCAGGTTGCTCCTATTAACAGATAGTTTTTTCTAATATCATTCCCTACCAGCATACCGCGAACAGCATTATTTATTGAGATTATCTCACTGTTAGAATCTGCCGGTGTTTTATCTTCTTGATTAGGAACGGTGTTGGAAGCAACTCCCCAAGCCATAATTCTCCTTGCAGTAGGACTATTTACTGACGGGTCTTTAATCAGAATTGTATCTCCGCTAACGGTCATATTCTGAATATTTTGTGCTCCCGTTGTATCATTGGCGTTGGCATTAAAAAGCCATCCTGTACCCGTATCGGCACTAACCTGTTTTATGTTATTCTGATTATCTCTATACGAATAAGCATCATTAGGCGCATTTTTATCATGTTCAAAAGTAGCCCAGATCATTTCAGGATGCCCTGCTACACTCCCGACAACATGTATTCCTACCAGTGCCAGTGTGGTTTTCTTTTGTCCTTTTTCTACCCATGCGTTTGGATTGGATTTATCATAAGTAGGGATTATCGCTTTTATCTTCACATAAGTGTCCGCATTGGGTAAATCTTTCACTTCTACCCATGATGTTTTTAATTCCATTGCCAACGCATTCGGATCAGGGGGTGCTGTCCAACCTTGTGTTTTTGCGTATGCCAAAATACTGTCTCTGGCCGCGGCTGTTGTAGGAAATTGATTTCCGTTTAATTTGCCCTCATTTACTCCGGTTAAAAAATAAGCATATACATCATTAACCATGGTTATGTAATATACTAATGATTTATTTTCCCCCATTAAGGCTCCGTGCGAACCAGCCTGTCCCTCTTGTGACTGTACTTCGTTTCCTTTAGAATCCAAAAAAATCGATTTACGACCTACTTTAAATTCCTGCACAACATCTGCCGGATTGATTTTGCTGTCAATAACCGGTTTTGGACTCTTAATCACTTTACCTTTTAGATCAACAAAAGAATGAATTCCGGAAGCATTGGTTAAGATACGACCTACTTGTATCAATTTATTACCGTCAGTTTTAACCTTTTCATCTTTTTTTGCAGCTTCGATCTCAAACCTTCTCCCTTTCTTGTCAATTAAAATAGGCAATCGGTTTGGCCCGCTTTGATTAATATTACTTACAGCAGTAAGTATTTTATTTGATTTATGTTGCGTCAAAGTACGTTTGCCTAAAGAATCGGGCGGAGAAACATTATAAAAAACCGAAGATTCTAAAACAGTACCTTTCTTACCAAGCGCTCCCGTCGTAGGAGACATTAGCCATAAAACCATTTGTTCAGACCATTTATAAAAATCGCAATTGTTATTATGAGGAAATGTAACACTGTTTGCCGGTGTAACCAGTCCGTTTTCGGTTGCGGTGCCCGAAGCAAACCAGGAGTTAAACTCAGCCTCAGATACCGTACAGGTTTCTTTTACGTCCTGTGGCAAATACTCATAATCATTAGAACCCAAAAGATCCTTCTTTTTATCACATCCTAAAAACAGGATTACTATTACCATAAACGATACAGTAATAATCTTTGCAGTTGTTTTTTTCATTTTTTCGCAGTTTTGATTTGGTTTATTCAGGGATAAAATTTCATACTTTAACAGACCTGCAGCAACTCCAAACTTCAAAATCAGAATCATTTGCAGTTCATCATTCTAATCAATTCAACTTAAAAAAATATAATAACCCATTGGGCTTAATTATTTTCCAACACATAGAAACATAGTTCCGAGATAGAAAAAAGGCGCTTCATTTATTTAAAACTTCAATTGTCAGCCTGAGTGAAGTCAAAGACCTCATTATTGGATAACAAGATTATATCGTAGTCATTTTTAGTTTACACCAAATTCCTCTTTCAGGCTTTCTGCCAGAGCAACCGGTTCATTTTCGATTTGGTGATTGTGGCAAGAGAAACCTCCTGTACCTTCCCAACAATTATCGATAGCGAAATAGGCATCAAAATCAGCCAGAAAAGAACCGTTTTCCGATTTCGGCAAAGACGGTCTGTACTGTCCTTGCAGACTAACTACTTTTGTAAATTGTCCTAATCGAGTAACATTAATTTTTCCTTTAACCTGAATTGCTATATCATTTTCCGGATCATTTTCGGTTTGTTTCAATATAACGGTACCTGTCACAACATTTTTCTTAGGCATAACCAACAAACTAAACGCAGCAATGGGAGCGCCCGGCATTGCAACATTTCCAATAGTTCCTTTTGCTAAATAATCTTCTGTTACTAAATTTTCCATTATACTTTGATTTATGTTTTTGGCTTATTTAACTCATTGGGTGCATTTTTTTTTTAACACATAGAGACATAGATTTGAAAATGATAAAAGGCGTTTCACTTATTTAAATTATCATAGTTTAACTATGTGAGAGAAATGAATTTCTTTTTTGCACTCCTTTTTTATATGTAAAATCTATGTTTCTATGTGTTAAGTATATTTTTATGAATTGTACCCAACTGGTTTACTTGATTAGAACTTTTCAGAATTGAGCTGTTTTTGTTTGAATGGATGCTGCTCTCTTTATTGAAAAGTAATCCGGTATAAAAATGGAGCGCAATTCTGTACTCCATCTCCTAATTTCACTATCAAAGCTATAACAGCCCTACCGCTTGGAGTAAAAAAATGTTATGAGAGCGCTTTTTTTTGTCATGAAAAAGATAAAAAATGCGGCAAGACTCATTTTCTATGTCATGAAAGCATTATTATTAAAGAAGAGATAAATAGTATACAAAGGGATTAAAGGAAAAAATCCTTTAAATCAGTGAAATCTGTAGCTCCCTTTTTTACCACAGATTAAAAGAATTAAAATGATTATTTCTTAGTCTGAATTTGGTTGTTGAAAGGCAATGTGGGTAGATCAATAATCGGGTTCCGGTTCATTGAGAAGCTTAAAATACAGTTACGAGACCACTCTAAAAGGCCAGATTATTTTATTTTCAAATTATCTTTCAATTATTATTGAAAGTTTAAAAACTTTTACTTACATTTGAACTATGGAATTCAAAGAAGCAAAAAATAAATTCGTACAGACCTGGGGAGCTTTAGGCTCTCAATGGGGCATCAATAAAACCATGGCACAGATTCATGCTTTACTGATGGTTTCTAACGAGCCTGTTTCTATGGAGGACATTATGGAGGAATTGCAGATTTCCCGCGGAAATGCAAGCATGAATCTAAGAAGCTTAATGGATTGGGGAATTGTATACAAAGAATACAAAGCCGGAGAAAGAAGAGAATTCTTTACTGCGGAAAAGGATCTGGACGAATTGGCCGTAAAAATTGCAAGGGAAAGAAGTAAAAGAGAAATTAAACCCGCTCTTAAAATTCTAAAAGAAGTTTCCTCGATCGAAGTAAAAGATACCGCTGAAGAAAAACACTTTATTGATCAAACCAATAAATTGTATGACTTTGTGCTAAAAGCAGACAATATGCTCGATAAAATAACGGAGTTTAACGAAAACTGGCTGGGACGTCTGGTTTTAAAAATCATGAAATAAAAAATTTTAATCAAAACTTTCATTTTTTTCTGAAAGTTTAAAATAGTCAATAATTACAAAAACACCATTATTAACTCTAACTAAACAGACCATGAATCTCAACATTATTGGGTATATCTTCTACCTCAGCATTACGATTTTCATCATTATCAGAGTTGGAAAAATCTGCTATACCAATGGAAACATTTATGTCGAAGAACTGATTCCGAATCACATCGAAATTTGTCAAAAAACAAATCAGGTTTTATTACTGGCTTATTATCTGCTCAATATTGGTTATTGTGCTATGACCTTAATTTCATGGCAGAAAATTGCCTCCTTACCACAGCTTATCGAAACTATCGGAATAAAAACGGCGATCATCATTTTTATCATTTCGATTCTACATTATCTGAATATTATACTTATTACCAAATACATTCAAAAATTAATTAAATAACATATTAAATTTAACTATCATGGAGACTACAAAAATCTTAATCGGCTACAGTATTTATTTACCAATTGCATTGTTCCTTACCTATTATGTTTCTAAAACACTTTTTAAAAACGGGAAGATTTTTATGCTTGATATTTTTAAAGGAAGAGAAGATATCGCTCAGGCTACCAACAAACTTTTTGAAACCGGTTTTTATTTACTAAATATAGGATTCGCCTTAATGATCTTAAAACTACAGTTAGACACAGACAGTTATCAGGAATTAATCGAAAACCTGAGCTATAAAATTGGCGGATTCTCTATATACTTAGGTATTATGTTGTTCTTCAATTTATACTTTTTCTTTAGAGGAAAAAGAAAAGCAAAAGAAACAAGAGAAGAACGATTAGTCTTTAAAGCTTAAATTTAGTCACAAACCTAACAGGTTCTAAAAACCTGTTAGGTTAAATATCGGATACCTTATGAAAACGCTACAAAACCAAACACTACTTTATGATGAAGACTGTCCGTTGTGTCAGGTTTACACTACAGGTTTTATAAAAGCAAAAATGCTGGACGAAAACGGTCGCAAATCTTATAGTCAGTTGAGCGAAAACGAACAAAATTTTGTAGATGTAAACCGTGCGTCAAATGAGATCGCATTAATTGACAACAAAAATCAAACGGTTCTTTACGGAATTGACAGTTTGCTAAAAGTCATTGGATATTCTTTTCCTGCAATTGAAAAAATCGGAAACCTAAAACCACTAAATTTCTTTTTAAAAAAACTGTATTCTTTTGTCTCTTACAATCGAAAAGTCATTATTCCGAACAAAGTAAATAAGGAAGCGAAATTACAATGTGTTCCAAATTTTAACTATAAGTACCGTTTTCTGTTTATTGGTTTTGCTACTGCGGTAACCACAATCGTATTATATTATTATGCTACACTTATTCCGGGTTTACCAAACGCAAGTATCACAAGAGAATTGGTCATTGCTTTGGGGCAAATCTTTTTCCAGTCTTTGTTTCTTTTGAAATCTGACAGAAAAACAATCCTCAATTATAGCGGTAATTTAATGACCGTTTCTTTAATGGGCTCCTTATTACTACTTCCAATGTTGGCACTGCAGGCTGTTGTACCTATTCCGACAAATGTGACTTTGATTTGGTTTGCTATTACTGCTTTTCTTATGTTTATGGAACATTACAGAAGGACTAGAATTCTTGAATTACCAGCCTATTTATGCCTTACTTGGGTTATTTACAGGCTAATTGTTTTACTACTAATTTTTAATTTTTAATGATCCGAAATAAACTAATCATCGCAGCAGGAACCGGCTTTTTAGGTCAGAGTTTGTTAAATCACTTTAAAAACAGATTCGGAGAAATCGTAATCTTGACAAGGGGAAAATCAAAAACCAGTAACGGAGTTAAATATGTCAATTGGAATGCTAAGACATTTTCAGGTTGGGAAAAAGAACTGGAAAATACAGCCGTTCTGATCAACCTTGCCGGAAAATCTGTTGACTGCCGCTATACCAAAGAAAACAAAAAAGAGATTTTACTGTCCCGAATTGAAAGCACCAAGATTCTAAACAAAGCAGTCTTAAATTGTACCAATCCACCTAAACACTGGCTGAATTCCTCTACTTCAACTATTTATCGCTTCTCTTTAGATAAAGAAATGGATGAAGTTAATGGCGAAATTGGCAATGATTTCTCTATGAATGTGGCACAATCCTGGGAAAAAGCTTTTTTCAAAACCGAAACTCCAAATACCCTAAAAACTGCCTTGAGAACTTCTATCGTTTTAGGAAAAAACGGTGGTGCCTTAATGCCCTTAAAGACTTTAGCTAAATTGGGTTTTGGCGGAAAACAAGGAAACGGAAACCAATTGGTAAGCTGGATTCACGAAACAGATTTTGCCAAAGCAATAGATTTTATAATTGATAAAGAAATAACCGGAGTCCTGAATATTGTTTCTCCAAAACCCGTTCCTAATAAAAATTTCATGTCTGAATTACGAAAAGCAGTTCACGCTCCGTTTGGGATTCCAATAAACGAATCGCTTTTAAAATTTGGAGCCCTGCTTATTCGAACAGAACCCGAATTGGTTCTGAAAAGCAGAAATGTGATTCCGAAACGATTGCTCGAAAATGGCTTTCAATTTGAATTTGACACCCTAGAAAAAGCATTAAAAAATCTACTAAAATGACAACAATAAACTTAGTCACTAAAATAAACGCCCCAAAACAAATTGTTTTTGATACCGCAAGAGATATAGATTTACACCAAAAATCAACAGCCACTTCCGGCGAAAAAGCAATTGCAGGTGTTACATCCGGTTTAATTAATTACAATGAAACAGTAACCTGGCGCGGAAAACATTTCGGATTTTATCTGACTCATAAAAGCCGAATTACCAAAATGGATCTTTATGATTATTTTCTCGACGAAATGGAAGAAGGAAAATTTAAATCGTTCCGACACCAACATTTTTTTGAAGAACAAAATGGGGTTACAATTATGAAAGACCATTTGCAATATGAAACACCCTACGGAATTTTTGGAGAATTGTTTGATATTATATGCCTCGAAAAACATCTGACCAATTTTCTTCTCGCAAGAAATAAAATCTTAAAAGAGACCGCAGAAAACAGCCACCATTAAAAAAGACCGTCTGGATAGAACGGTCTTTTTACATCAAAACTTTATAAGGTTTGGAATTCATATGCTTATTCATATTAGTCCCGAATGGAATCATTGGGCGTAAATTTTATATTTACGCCAACTCTTCCTTTAAGTTTTTAATTGCTTTAACAGGTACATTTTCGATATGGTGTTTCCAATAAGAGAAACCTCCGGTTCCGTTCCACGTTTTATCGATCGCAAGATGCGCGTTAAACTGAGCCGGGAAAGCACCAATTGCCGGAGGAGGGAAAGACTGAATGTATTCTCCTTCTAAACTAACGACTTGTGTATACTGCCCGAGTCCCGTGCCGTATATTTTTCCTTTTACCTGAACAACAATATGGCTGTCCGGCCCATTTACTGCTTGAGTAATGACAACAGTACCTGACACTGAATTTTGTGATGGTACAACTACTAAACTAAATGTAGCAATTGGAGCTCCCGGAGTTCCAACATTTCCGATTGTGCCTTTTGCTAAATAAGCACCGGCTAATAAATCTGACATAACTTTTCAATTTAATTTTTTCTTACTCGTAAGGCTTTTCAGAACCGCCTCGTTTTTTAAAGTGGGTTCTGCTCCACTGGTCTAATTTGTTGTTTTGGGAAATAACATTTATGAAAAGTCAATACGATCTAATAAAAACCGACCTGAAAGAATTTTCTTCCGTTTTATTTCCTTACACAAAACTATACTAAATACATAGAACTAATAGAGTAAAATGTCACAAAACAGCTTTTTATTGTTACAAAAAAGTGGAATTCAGGTATAAAACCCCTTTATAAGTAGTTTTATTCTTAGAAAAATCTGTAAAATCCCCGTTTGCATTTTTTTTTGCCATCAATTGCACGAATTTTCACGAATTGTTTTGCTTTAGCACATAACTAGGTAATTAAATAGCAATCCGACGCAAAAAAAAATCTTTATAATCTGCGAAATCTGTGGCAACACTTTTTCCGCAACGATTGAAGCGATAGCGAACAGACAAAGCAATTTCACAAATTGCTTTATTCTAAAATTTAATTCGTGAAAATTCGTGCAATTCGTGGCAAGCTTTTCTTATCACTGCAGATTGTGGTTAAAGTAGAACCAGCATAAGCCACCAGAAGATCGGCACGCTCTCTACCCAAAAAGAAGTATAGTATTTGGATCTGTTAGTGTTTGCAAATACAATAAACAAACACAATAGTACAATCATAATGATATTAATAAAAAGATCCCGGTAATTAAATGTTGAAATCAAAAATTCCAATAAACAAAACGGAACCAGTAATAACAATCCTAAAAGTTTAGTTTTTTTTACCCCTATCGTTTGCGGTACAGTCTGCAGATGCGGATCGTCATTGGCCAGATCAAGAATTTCGAAAACTAAAATCAGAACAAAAACGAGGATAAAACGCTGGATGCATTTTATAAAAAAATCGGTCGTAAAAGGAATTTCAGCATTGATTAAAGGTAAAACCAAAGTAGCACCAACCCAACAAATGGCCACCATATAAATTTTTACACCGGCCCAGTTTCGCGCATTTCTTCTATTCGGGAAAAACGGAAGTGTGTATAATGCCGTGATCGCAAAGATCCCCGACGAAACAATTTGAGTAATTAGCTTCAAATGAAAAAAATAATACCCGACCAAAACCAGCGAAATGATACTCAAAAAAGCGATAATTTTCAGTTGATTCCCGATCGGATTTTTTTTCACCCGAACCAAAGCATCATATTTAACAAAATTATACCCTACTATTGTTCCAAAAAAAACAAACAATGCCATTGATGTATCGTACTGAATATGAAACACATGAAACGTAATTTGTACCAATGCAAAACAGGATAAAGCAACATGAATACTGCTGTTGAGATAAAAATCTAATATTAGTTTACTAAGTTTCATCATTCAAATCTAATCAATTATTAAGAAATCAACCCATTAGTTATAAATTTCACAAAATTTGAAGTTAAAAATACCGAATAAATTATTATTAATACTTAATTTTGCACCACAAAAAAACAACACTTTTACAACTATATGAAAACAGATGCTTTTGCTTTAAGACACATTGGTCCAAGAGAAACAGATCTTCAACACATGTTACAAACCATTGGAGTTGAATCGATCGAACAACTTGTTTATGAAACCCTTCCGGATGACATTCGTTTAAAAGCGCCCTTAAACTTAGATCCTGCGATGACTGAGTATGAATTCTCTAACCATATTCAACAATTAGGAAACAAAAATAAAATCTTCAAAACTTATATTGGTTTAGGATACAATCAGGCCATCGTTCCTGCTGTAATCCAGAGAAATGTTTTTGAAAACCCGGGATGGTATACGGCTTACACACCGTACCAGGCAGAAATTGCACAAGGTCGTTTAGAAGCCATTTTAAATTTTCAAACTACTGTTATTGAATTGACAGGAATGGAAATCGCTAATGCTTCTTTGTTAGATGAAGGAACAGCTGCTGCAGAAGCTATGGCACTGTTGTTGGACGTTCGTTCACGTGACCAAAAGAAAAACAATGCAAATAAATTTTTCGTTTCAGAAGAAATTTTACCTCAGACACTTTCTGTTTTACAAACTCGTGCGACTCCAATTGGTGTTGAACTGGTAATTGGAAACCACGAAACGTTTGACTTTTCTACTGAATTCTTCGGAGCTATTTTACAATACCCTGGAAAATACGGACAAGTTAACGACTATACAGCTTTTATTGAAAAAGCTACTGCAAGCGAAATTAAAGTTGCCGTTGCTGCAGACATTTTAAGTTTAGCAAAATTAACTCCTCCGGGAGAAATGGGAGCTGCTGTTGTAGTAGGTACTACACAACGTTTCGGAATTCCGTTAGGATATGGAGGACCACACGCTGCTTATTTTGCAACTAAAGAAGAATACAAACGTAGTATGCCGGGTCGTATCATTGGTGTTACCATTGACACAAACGGAAACCGTGCCTTGCGTATGGCTTTGCAAACCCGTGAACAACACATCAAACGTGATAAAGCAACTTCTAACATCTGTACTGCACAAGTATTATTGTCAGTAATGGCCGGAATGTATGCCGTTTATCACGGACCAAAAGGTTTACAATATATCGCTGATAAAGTACATGCTTCTGCTGCTACTTTGGCAAACGAATTGCAAAAAATAGGAGTACAACAATTGAACTCTGCTTTCTTTGATACTATTCTTGTAAAAGCAGATGCTAAAAAAGTAAAAGCGGTTGCTGAAGCTAAAGAAGTAAACTTTTACTACGTTGATGAAAATACAATTTCAATTTCATTAAACGAAACAACAAGCATTTCTGATGTTAATGATATCATTGCCATTTTTGCTGAAGCTCTTTCGTTACAAGCTACTACAATTTCTGAATTAACAGAAATCAACCATTTCCCGGATGCACTAAACAGAACTTCTGCTTTCTTAGAGCATGATGTTTTCAACAAATACCACTCAGAAACAGCCTTGATGCGTTACATCAAAATGTTAGAGCGTAAAGATTTAGCGTTAAATCACTCGATGATTTCGTTAGGTTCTTGTACGATGAAACTAAATGCTGCTGCTGAAATGTTGCCATTAAGTAATCCAAACTGGAATAACGTTCACCCTTTTGCTCCACTTGATCAGGCACAAGGGTACCAGGAAATGTTGAAAAAATTAGAGCAACAATTAAACGTAATTACAGGTTTTGCCGGAACTACTTTGCAACCAAACTCTGGTGCACAAGGAGAATACGCAGGACTTATGGTGATTCGTGCTTACCACCAATCACGTGGAGACGATCACAGAAATATTGCTTTGATTCCTTCTTCTGCACACGGAACAAACCCTGCTTCTGCAGCGATGGCCGGAATGAAAGTGGTTGTGACTAAAACATTAGAAAACGGAAATATTGACGTAGAAGATTTACGTGAAAAAGCCATTCTTCATAAAGACAATTTATCTTGTTTAATGGTAACTTACCCATCTACACATGGTGTTTTTGAAAGTGCTATTCAGGAAATTACAAAAATCATTCACGATAACGGCGGACAAGTTTATATGGACGGTGCCAACATGAATGCTCAGGTTGGATTAACAAATCCTGCTACAATTGGAGCTGACGTTTGTCACTTAAACTTACACAAAACTTTCGCTATTCCTCACGGAGGTGGAGGTCCTGGAGTTGGTCCTATTTGTGTGGCACCTCAATTGGTTCCTTTCTTGCCGAGCAATCCGGTAATCCCAACAGGAGGAGAAACAGCCATTACTGCTATTTCTGCTGCACCTTGGGGATCTGCATTAGTTTGTTTGATCTCTTACGGATACATTTCGATGTTAGGAGCTGAAGGTTTAAAAAGCGCTACAGAACATGCGATTTTAAATGCCAACTATATCAAAGAAAAACTAAACGGTCATTACGATACTTTATATTCCGGAGAAATGGGTCGTGCAGCACACGAAATGATTTTGGAATGTCGTCCTTTTAAACAAAAAGGAATCGAAGTTACCGATATCGCAAAACGTTTAATGGATTATGGTTTCCATGCACCAACAGTATCTTTCCCGGTAGCAGGAACCTTAATGGTTGAACCAACTGAAAGTGAAAACTTAGAAGAACTGGATCGTTTTTGTGACGCTATGATTTCTATCAGAAAAGAAATTGAAGCGGCAACAATTGAAGACAGCAATAACGTATTGAAAAATTCTCCTCACACTTTAGCTATGCTAACAACAGAGACCTGGAATTTCCCTTACACCAGAGAACAAGCAGCTTTCCCATTAGAATATATCGCTGAAAACAAATTCTGGCCTACCGTTAGAAGAGCTGATGATGCGTTCGGAGACAGAAACTTAATCTGTAGCTGTGCTCCTATTGAAGCTTACATGGAAAATTAAAAAAATTAATTTTCGGCATATCAGTAAACCCGATAACTTCAAAATTATCGGGTTTACTTTTTTATAACATTCTGCAAAAAACTTGCTCTTTTATTGCAATAACAAGAATGTTTTTACAAAATAAAAATACACCCAAAAATCAAACTCAAACGTTTGAAATCTCAGATAAAGCTATAGTTCATTATAAAATAACCAATAATTAGAGGCTAAAAATTCTTATTTCATAATTATATGCATGCATAGTATATTTTATGATAGTTATCATCATTTTATTTATACTTTAGCAATAAATTTATCGGCTAACCAAGGAATAATGAAAATAAAAATAATTGGTATAGGAAGCTATATCCCAAGCAAAGAAGTACGTAATACTGACTTTGACAAACATGTTTTTTTGAATGAAGACGGAACTCCCTTTGCTTATCCAAATGAAGTTGTAATTAAAAAATTTAAGGGAATAACAGGAATCCAAAACCGTCGTTATGCCGATGATCAATATACCGCATCAGATTTAGCGTATTTTGCAGCCGAAAAAACCATTGAAAATGCTCAAATCGATCGCGAATCTTTAGACTACATTATCTTTGCCCATAATTTTGGCGATGTAAAATCAGGAACCCATCAAACCGACATACTTCCGAGTTTAGCTACCCGTGTAAAAAATAAACTGGGGATTAAAAATCCTAAATGCGTGGCTTACGATATTCTTTTTGGATGTCCGGGCTGGATTGAAGGTGTCCTGCAAGCCAATGCATTTATCAAATCCGGAATGGCAAAACGAGTTATGGTAATCGGTGCCGAGACATTATCAAGAGTTGTTGACGATCATGATCGCGACTCTATGATTTACTCTGATGGAGCCGGAGTTTCAATTTTGGAAGCTTCTGATGACGAAGCAGGATTACTATCTTACGAAAGTGCTACTTTCGCAAACGAAGAAGCCAATTTCTTATACTTTGGTAAATCATACAATGCCGATTTAGATCCGGATATTAAATACATCAAAATGTATGGCCGTAAAATCTACGAATTTGCATTAAGCCAGGTCCCTTGTGCGATGAAAAGCTGCTTAGACAAAAGTGGTATCGCAATCGATGATGTTAAAAAAATCCTGATTCATCAGGCCAATGAAAAAATGGACGAAGCTATAATTGACCGTTTTTATAAATTATACGACAAAACCGCTCCTAAAAACATTATGCCAATGTGTATTCATGATTTAGGAAACAGCAGTGTTGCCACCGTACCTACTCTTTATGATTTACTGATACAAGGCAAACTGGAAAACCACGAAATCAACAAAGGCGATGTAGTTATTTTTGCTTCTGTTGGAGCCGGAATGAATATTAATGCATTTGTTTATCGTTACTAATTTGAACCCCTGAAGTTTCAGCATCAACAATACCAAGAAAGCCCGCAATTTTTAACGCGGGCTTTTCATTTCTATCTGATTTAAAATATTAAAACAGAAGATATCTTCGTATATTTGCGCCTTTGCCGATAAAAAATAAAAAATGTACGAAAAAACGTTTCCGAATAAAAGATTCAAACTTACCTTAGAATTTTTACAAAAACACATTAATACATCTGAAACAATCCTTGATTTAGGAGTCGAAAATCCTTTTTCTAAAATCATGAAAGAAGCAGGTTTTTCAGTAAAAAACACCACTGGAGAAGATTTAGATTTAGACCAGACTGTTTTTAAAAACGAAAAAACGGATGTTGTAACGGCATTCGAAATCTTCGAGCATTTATTAAATCCGTTTACCATTTTAAACGAAATAAAATCAGATAAACTTCTAATTTCAATCCCAATGCGTTTGTGGTTTTCTCCAGCATACAGAAGCAAAACAGATATGTGGGACAGACACTACCATGAGTTTGAAGACTGGCAATTAGATTGGCTTCTGGAAAAAACAGGCTGGAAAATTATCGACAGACAAAAATGGACAAATCCTGTAAAGAAATTTGGTATACGACCTCTTCTTCGCAGTTTTACCAACAGATACTATATTATTTATGCAGAAAAAGCCTAAAGGCAAATTCCAAAATAAATAAATATCAAAAATAAATTCCAAATTCCAATTTGAGCGCTGCTTCGGTTGGAATTTGGAATTTCAAAAAATTGGAATTTTACACCAAGTATATGAATTATTACATCGTCATTCCCGCGCATAATGAGCAAGAGCTTATTGGTCTTACTTTGCAGTCTTTGATCTCGCAAACCGTTTTGCCAAAAAAAGTTGTGGTTGTAAATGACAATTCAACAGATAAAACTGAAGAAATCGTTTTAGGTTTTGCGAAAGAGAATCCGTATATTTCTGTTGTCAATAAAACTTCAGATGCCATACACATGCCAGGAAGTAAAGTAATCCAGGCTTTTCAAAAAGGGTTTGAGACTTTAGATTCTGATTACGATATTATTGTAAAGATTGATGGTGACCTGATTTTTCCTCCTAATTATTTCGAAACAATTATTGCTCACTTCCAGTCTGACGCAAGAATCGGAATGGCCGGAGGATTTTGTTATATCGAAAAAAATGGAGATTGGGTACTGGAGAACCTAACCGACAAAGACCATATTCGCGGTGCATTGAAAGCATATCGAAAAGAAACTTTTCAGCAAATTGGAGGATTGAAACCCGCCATGGGCTGGGACACCGTAGACGAATTGTTATGTAAATTCTATAATTGGAAAGTGGTAACAGATACTTCGCTACACGTAAAACACCTTAAACCTACCGGCGCCAATTACAATAAAACAGCACGTTACAAACAAGGCGAAGCTTTTTACACCCTCGGATACGGTTTTTGGATCACCGCCATTGCATCGGCCAAATTGTCGATGATGAAGAAAAAACCACTTTTATTTTTTGATTACATTAAAGGATTCTGGAAAGCCAAATCAGCTAAAACTCCTTTATTAGTAACTCCTGAACAAGCTAAATTTATTAGAAAATATCGTTTGCAGAAAATGAAACAAAAGCTTTTTTAGTTTAAAACTTAAAAAACTCTAAACTGAAACCGTTAACTGTGAACTAATCCTTAATTTAGCCAATATTTGTAAAAACTATGATGCTTATTCGTTATTTATCCCAAATAGGAAAATATTTTTTAATGCTGAAAGAAATTTTCAACAAACAGACCAAATGGCCTGTAATGAAAAAATTAATCTTCAAAGAAATAGACGATCTGATTATTGACTCTCTCGGAATTGTATGCTTTATCTCTTTCTTTATCGGAGGAGTTGTAGCCATTCAGACCGCTTTAAATTTAACCAATCCGTTAATTCCAAAATATTTAATTGGTTTTGCCACACGACAATCCGTAATTCTGGAATTTGCTCCGACTTTTATTTCTGTTATTATGGCAGGAAAAATGGGATCATACATTACTTCAAGTATCGGAACAATGCGTGTTACAGAACAAATTGATGCGTTGGAAGTTATGGGGGTTAACTCCCTAAACTATCTTGTTTTCCCAAAAATAATAGCTTTACTAATGTATCCTTTCGTAATCGGAATTAGTATGTTCCTTGGAATTTTTGGTGGATGGCTTGCTTGTGCTTACGGAGGATTCTCGACCAGTCAGGATTTTATTCAGGGAGCCCAAATGGAATTTATTCCGTTTCACATTACTTATGCTTTTATCAAAACTTTGATTTTTGCTATGTTATTAGCTACAATTCCTTCTTTTCATGGTTACTATATGAAAGGTGGTGCCCTTGAAGTTGGTAAAGCAAGTACCGTATCGTTTGTATGGACATCAGTTTGTATCATTCTTTTTAATTATATATTAACTCAACTATTATTAGGATAATGATAGAAGTAAAAAACATAGAAAAATCATTTGGTGACAGCAAGGTTTTAAAAGGTGTTTCGACAGTTTTTGAAACCGGAAAAACCAACTTAATTATTGGACAAAGTGGATCTGGAAAGACTGTTTTACTAAAAACACTTTTAGGAATTCATAGCCCTGACTCGGGAAATATCGAATTTGACGGACGTGTTTACTCCGCGTTAGATCCGGATGAAAAAAGAGAACTAAGAACTGAAATCGGAATGGTTTTTCAGGGAAGTGCTTTATTCGATTCGATGACCGTTGCAGAAAATGTGGCGTTCCCTTTAAGAATGTTTACCAATGACAATAAAACAAAAATCAAAGAACGCGTTGATTTTGTTTTAGAAAGAGTAAACTTAGTTGACGCGCACCAAAAACTTCCATCTGAAATTTCAGGTGGTATGCAGAAACGTGTAGCGATTGCCCGCGCCATTGTAAACAATCCGAAGTATTTGTTTTGCGACGAACCAAACTCAGGACTTGATCCAAACACCTCAACTTTGATTGACAACCTTATTAAAGAAATTACCGAAGAATACAATATCACAACCGTAATCAATACGCACGATATGAACTCTGTAATGGAAATTGGTGAAAACATCGTTTTCCTAAAAAAAGGCCTAAAAGCATGGCAGGGAACGAAAGAAGAAATCTTCAGAACAGACAATAAAGACATTGTGAAGTTTGTTTATTCTTCTAATTTATTCAAAAAAGTAAGAGAAGCTTATTTAAAAGGTTAAAACCTTTATTTAAAATTCCAAAAAAAATATAAATCCCAAATTCCAACTATCATGATTGGAATTTGGGATTTCCTTTTTGGGTTTTCCTTTTTGGGTTTTCCTTTTTGGGTTTTCCTTTTCTGCAATTTGGGATTTCTTTTGGACGCAGATGAAATCACATCCGTAATTCGACAAAGATTGGCGACATACTGCGTGGAGTTTCTGGTGCGATTCCTCATTCTTCGGAATGACAAAGGGCGCTTGATATGTCATTTCGACTTTAGGAGAAATCACAGCAGTAATTCGGCAAAGATTGACGACATACTGAGTGGAGTTTCTTGTGTGATTCCTTATTCTTCAGGAATGACAAAGGCCGCGCTTGATATGTCATTTCGACTTTAGGAGAAATCACACCAGTGATTCGGCAAAGATTGGAGACATACTGTGTGGAGTTTCTTGTGTGATTCCTTATTCTTCAGGAATGACAAAGGCCGCTTGATATGTCATTTCGACTTTAGGAGAAATCACACCAGTAATTCTGCAAAGATTGGCGACATACCGCACGGAAAATTCGTCATTGGAATTTAATTCCCAGGCAATAACTCTACTTCCGCATTTGGATTAAACAAATAGGTTTTTCCGGAGCTTAATTCAACACATTCAAAACGTTTGGTTCTTACGGCGAGTTTTTTAAATACTTTTCCGTTTTTGATCCTGAAGACACTGCCATATGGAATCTCGAACACATAGTTTTTATCGTCTCTGGCGTCGTATTGCTTCAAAGCAAGTGATAAAGTCGTATCGGTATCACTACTAGCGCTAGGATTCTTAAAATGCCTTGCTAACAGCGGCAACAAATGGCCCGGAAATATTTCAGGACGAATGAACGGTATCATCAAACGCTGAAAAGAAAATTTCCATTCATTCCCATGAGGTTTTATATTCCTTCCAAATTTTTCAAAGGCTACCAAATGCGAAATTTCATGAACCAAAGTAATTAAAAACCTGTATTTATTGAGACTTGCATTTACCGTGATTTCATGTTTACCACTCGGTCCACGTCTGTAATCGCCATGACGCGTCTGACGCTCATTTACGATTTTCAGATGAACCTGATTGGCAACAATCAAATCAAACACAGGCTTCACAGCATGTTCCGGTATATATTTGGCTAAAGTCTCGTTCAAACCTTTTTATAATTAGTAAATAATAGTTCCACTCTAAATTTGGAATTTGGAATTTGCTTTTATTGGAATTTAATTTTCCCCACTAAGGATTCGTCGAAGAAACCTCTAATACTTTTCCATTAAAATATTTATTCCCGTTAAGCGTAAAATCATAAATGTAAGTCGCCATTCCTTCTGCAGAAATTGGTGCCTGATAACCCGGAAAGGCTTCCTGCAACATCTCTGTCTGAACAGAACCTAACGCCAATACATTAAACGAAATACCTTGTTCTTTATATTCTTCCGCCAATAACTCCGTCAAGGTAATTACCGCTCCTTTACTCGAACTATAAGCTGCCAAACCTGCAAATTTCAGACTTCCGCGTACACCACCAATTGAACTGATAGTCACCACATGACTACCCTTCTCCAAAAAAGGCAAACAAATTCGGGTAAGATTGGCAACAGCGAAAACATTCACTTTATAAATGCTTTCAAAATCGGCCTGTGTTGTTTCTGCGAAAGGCTTCAATAACAAAGCACCGGCATTGTGTACTAAAGCATCCACTTTCTTCCAGCTCGAAGAAAGAAAATCTTCCACTTTATATAATTCTGACTCGTTAGCTAAATCAACTGATAAACATGTTACATTCTCATGTTCCAAAAGTGCTTTGGGCATTTTTCTCGAAATAGCCAATACTTTATTACCGGCATTCGCAAATTGCAAAGCCAACTCGTAACCAATACCTCTACTCGTTCCCGTTATAATAATATTTTTCATGCAGCAAAAATAAGCAAAACCTCTAAAAAGAAGAATTATTTAGTCATGGTAATTTCCTGTGTTTTAGAACCGGCAATTTGAGTTACTGCAGGCAGAAATTCCTGAATAAAAGAAGTCATATGCGCAATATCCATTACTTTGAATTCATCGGAAGGATGATGATAGAATTCAAAATTCTCAAAATCAAAAGTACTTATCGATTGACAAGGTTTTTTGAAAACATCGTAAAACGAATAATTATCTGATCTGTAAAACAATTCATATTCTGCTTCTTTTGGCAGGAAGCCTATTGTTTTTTTACCAGTATACTCATTTATTTTTTCGGCCATATTCGATTTATCAAAACCGGTGATATAAGCTAAATAATCCCTTTTCATTGGCACACCGATCATTTCGATGTTTAATTGGGCATACAAATTAAAGTTCTGCACTTTTAGTTTCTGAACCAAACTTTTAGAGCCTAACAAGCCTTTTTCTTCTCCGGCAAAAAACACGACCAGAATACTGCGTTTGTTAGATTTTGTTTTGCTGAAATATTTCGCCATTTCGGCTACTGCAGTTACTCCTGACGCATCATCATTTGCACCGTTATTTATATTGTCTCCCTGTTTCGTTTTATCGATTCCGATATGGTCATAATGCGCACTCAAAACCACAAATTCTTTTTTAAGCTCAGGGTCATTGCCTTCCACAACTCCAACAATATTAAAAGCCGGCGTTGCAAAGTTCGTCAATGTATCACGATAGGTTTTAAAATAAGGCTTTACATTATTTTTCTTTAGAAAGTTTTCTAAAAAAACAGCAGCTTTGTTGATTCCTTCCGTTCCTGTATCACGACCTTCTAACTCATCAGAAGAAAGATATTTTAAGAATTCTGAAACATCAGACTGATTGACTTTATAAGCCGTCTCGGTTGCTTTTGAAGTTTTATCACCTAAAGTTGAATTATTTGATTTACAAGACAGCAAAACAAACGGAAGAAAAAGAAAATACAATTTTTTCATAAATAGAATTTTAGCTTTAGAAGCTAAAATTCCAAAGCAGTTGATTTAAAATATTTTTTATACACCTTAAATACCTGAATACTCCCCAGAATAACAAAAAACAGCGGAATAAAAACAGGCATTATATACTTTGAAAATGAGTTTGTCTTTTGAAAAATAGTCTGTAAAACCAGAATCAGACTTAACATTCCTAAAAACACTCCCGCCAAAGTACCTGCAATATAATAATATTTTAGCTTCTTTTCGGTTGTAATAAATTTCGCATTGACTAAATATAAATTCCAACTGGTCCAGAAAGGCAATTGCAAAAAATTAAAACAATTCAAAATAACCCCAATTACAAATGGCGAGTACATTAAGTAATGGTTCAGATTACCATTCATCCCTGAAGTTTGGTTTGCATTTGAATAAAATAAATACGCCAGAACAAACATAAATCCGACAGCAAAAAAATCAATAATTTTCATCAGTTTTGTATTCTTTACCAATCGTTTTGCAAAAAGTAGCGTAAAATAAATCACAAAGGATTCTACAAAAACAACGCCTAGCAAAAACAAAACCAAATTATCAAATCCTAATTTCGAATAAATTTCCAGACCTGCCAGATTGAGATATCCCAAAGGAATTGACCCAATAAAACTTACCAGAAAACCGACAGCCATATTTTGAGCCCTTTTTAACATCCTTAAAAGTTTACAATTTTTCTGTTCTGCATCTGATGCAAACGGTATTGTTTCATCCCTTCTTTATGAGGCATATAATCGAAACCTCTTTTATGGTTAGCAGCACTTATCTTATACATATAGGTAATATGACGCGCGAGTTCTTTCCAGGCAAACCAAATAGAATGTTTCGGATCGTAAATATGAGTTGGCTCACTTGCCGCACCGTTTAATTCGACAATCTGAAAATTCTCGCCCCTTTCCAGTTCTTCAAAAGTGTTGTACATAATATCAAATCTTCCAAAATAAAACTCCGGAATTTCGGAGCAGATTTTATTTATGGTCTCCGTTAATTTTGGGGTAATCCAATGACTCCCGTCCAAAAACTTGGCTCCACGAGCATGATTCCCAAACGGAACTAATTTTATTGGCTCCCCATTAGATAAAGTGTGTTGCAACAATTCGCCATACTCTTTCTGCAAGGCTTCCAACTGTAGCTCAAATCTCGGAGTTTGACGAATTAAATCTTCTATCGTTGAAATTCCGTCTCCAATTACAATTAAAAATTCTTTAGAAACCAGTCCGGTAATTCTTCCTTCTTTTTCATTAGGATGACGTACGTAAAAGATTCCGACTTCATTTTCAAATAAAATCAAATCCTGAATTAAAAAATCAAAATTGGCCTTTTCGACATAATTTGTCAATTCAGAAATCGTGTAGATTTTTTTTACTCCCGAACCACGCAGACCAATATCAGGTTTTGCAATTAGAGGAAAGAAAATTCCTTTTTCTACGACGTCAACAATAATTTTCTCTAAATCGGTATTTTCTTTCACCAGAATAGTTTTAGGATAATACCGCTTTGGCAGCAAATCGTAAATCTGTTTTTTACTGTCCATAATAAATCCCCCATTTTTCATATTGGGATTTGATGTACTAAAGAAAAAGATAGATCGCGATCTGATCGCGTAGTAGCCCCAAAGGAAATAAATAGGAATGTATATCACCTGAAACGGCCAATACTCCCAATTTGTGATTTTATGATACAATAATTTCATTTTAGATGCTGTTAAATACTAATAAATGCATTAGAAAATTCCGTTTCGTCAACTAAATCATGATAGGTTATAATGCCTTTGTTCTGATCTATCAGAACCTGAGTGATACTTAATGTTTTTAAAGTATTCTCTCTGTTAATCACCAAACCATTTTCAGAATCGTCCCCTTCTGTATTCCGATGAAATTCTAACATATCTGAGGTTGAAATTTCTTTTTTCTCTTTCAAAAAATCAAAAAACCACCCCGATCGTTTCTGTCTGATGCGATCAGAATATAGGGTAACTGATGACCATATGTGATTCTGATCTTCCTCTAACTGGGTCGTTCTTTTTATTGCACCATCCCAGATTAGCTCGTATAGTTTTTTCTCCTGATACAAAACCAACGTAAAAGGTTCTATGTTTTCCAGATTTATCTCTTTCCAAAAATCCTTTGGAGAATCACTGGAAATAATATCCAATGCAATTAATCCTCTGCTTTTTCGATATAGAAACTGAACTTTATGTTTTGTGATTCCACCATTTAAAAGCACTAAAACACTTCCTTTGGCATCAACCACAAACCAGGTTCCTCCGGCTTTTGGATCTTTCGGATACATTACGTTTTTGCCATTAATCGTATAAGTCCTAGGAGGAATTGCACTTGGCCGGATCACTTTCTCATCCCGATTAGAAGTTATAATAACCGTTCCGCTATGAGATACAAAACTTACTGTACACATTGATTCCTGTAGGCTATGGTAGAACGTGCTACACCAAAATTTTTATCCAGTAAAACATGTCCATATGGCAAAACAGCTACTTTTATTAAAGCCTGGTGGTGAATACAATGTTCTAAATTGTAAAGCAACTCCCTGTAATAATTAGTCATAATTCTAAATACAAGCCCATCAATCATTTGCTCTAAGTAGAGTATTTTATTTTCTTTTTTCAACCCCAATTTTACATCCAGAATCGACTGTTTTGCAAATTCTATTTCAGTTTGAATTCTTTTATTACGTTCACGGTTATCATAATTTAAAATTCCGGAATCGTATCCGTTCTCCAGACATTGAAACATTTCGAGAATATGACGAATGTGTTCGCCTATACTCGAGTTGCCCAACGCTTCGCAGGGTTCTGAATAAGACTGATCTGATAATTGAGATAACAAATCAGTTAACTCGTTTAAACTGTGGTTTATTGATTTTAGTAGCATAATTATTTCGTTTTTAAAAGGTTAATAATTACATTTCTATTTTGATAAAGTAACACCAGACAACACAATAATGTAATCACTGCAAGAGAAAAGAGTAAACCTCCATCTCCTTTAACATCAATTCCTAAAACAAATAAATGCGAGAAGACCGCACCGGTCATAAGACCAAATCCGCCCAAAGCTCCTAACCAGGTTGTTTTAGGAACTAAAATTAGAATAGCAACAATCAGTTCGATAATTCCGGATCCGATTCTTCCATAAGGTTCAACTCCTAAAGTGGTGAAAATATAAACACTTTCAGGCGCAGCTGTAAACTTAAAGTATAAGGTTTGTAATAAAATAACTGAAGCTGTTATTCGTAAAATCCAAGTAATTTGTTCCGTTTTCATAAGCTTTCTATTTATATACTTTTTTCCAGTTAACCTCAGCCTTAGCTTTTAAATTTGCCTCGTCTTTGTTCCAACTTTTCAATGTATTATTAAAGTAAGCATTGTAAAACAAATACAATTTTCCGTCAACAACTTTAAAAGTTTCCGGATTTATGTCTACTTTTTCTCCACTACTCCCCAATGCATAAGCACACCAACCACCAAACTGCGGCTCATAAGCAGCCGGGTTTTTTATAAAAAGATCTTTATTCGCAGCAGATGAAAATTTATACACAACTCCTTTATAAGAAGCTACGAAATCATTCTTACCCTTTAACGCTTTATTTTGTTTAAAATAAGCCACAGGATCATACCCCTGAACAGCCACTTTATTTTCTAAATTATACTGAGAAACTCGCTTTGCATCCTCTTGTGAAAAGGAAGAAATGGATGCAAAAACTAATAGTATTACAATTAACTTTTTCATCTTAGTCTATTTTATGGTTTTTAAAACTGAAAGCAATAATTCAGACGATATCCTGTTTTTATAGTCCGGAGAAATATATTCGAACAAAATGGTACCATCAGTGCCAACAACAAAAACAGAAGGAACAGGTAAAAAATCCTTGTTCACTCCATTTGAATGTACGTTAATAAGTGATTTATAGTTTTGTGGCGCTTTATAAGAAATTCCAAATGCGCTACTCAATTCTCCTTTTGAATCCGACAGCAAAGTATATTTTACTTTGTCTTTTTGTCCTGTAGTTTTCAAATTCTCAACAGAATCAGGACTTACGGCAATAACCTGATATCCCGCTGCTAAAATCTGATCTTCAATTTCTGCTAAACTGGCTAAATGCAAATTACAGTAAGGACACCAGCCTCCACGGTAAAAAACCAAAACGGTTTTCTTTTTTTCAACTAAATCAGAAAGACGGATCTCTTTATTTTCAGCTGATTTTAAAGTTTGATTTGGAATTTTCTCTCCAATCAATAAGGGGGAAATATCGGTTGCAGCGTTGGCAACTGTATTCTGTGCATTGGCAATAGTACTAAACGTTACGAATAGAATAAAAAGTGTTTTTTTCATTAGGTCCATAGTTTTTCATCTTTTTTGATGTTGTAAAACTACTTCAGTCTGAAAAACCAAAATGTCGGCTAATTTACACTTGAGGCAAAATAGTCTATAATTGGGTAATATCCTGTATAATAATCTCTTTTCTGGTGTAACTTATCAGCTGATTGGTTTCCATTTCATTGAGCAATTGTGTTGCGGTCTGTCTTGAAGTACAAATGATCTGCGCAATATCACTTTGAGTCAGATAATTTTCGATGGAAACTGACTTTCCATCAACGACTCCTTCTTTTTCTGCCCAGTCTTTTAAAAACTGATACAATCTTGACTTTGCATCTTTAGAAATTAAATTGGCATAATTATTTTTAATGCGTTTCATTTTCAAACCGACAAACTTAGTATAGGAAAGTGCTAATGTTGGATTTCTCAACAACAAATTCTCAAAGTCCGCAAGTAGAAAACTGCAAATGGCAACATCGTCAGAAAGCACTTTTGCATATTCGTTGATTTTATCATCTGTTTCTAAAGTTAACTCTCCAAACAAATCTCCTTTCTGAATGATGTCTTTTATTACTTCATTTCCTTCTTCATCAACGGCAACAATTTTAATGGTCCCTTTTTTCAGAACAAAAATACGAGGCACTTCTGAAGAAGAAAAATAAATAATTTCTCCTTTGGAAGCTTTTTTAAAACCGGTGATAATACACAATTGTTTGATTTGTCCAAAGCTCAAGGTTCGAAACAATTTATGATCTCGCAAATACCAATATTTTAATTCTTCATACATAATCAACTAATTCTATTATTGTAAAAGTACTTAAAATTTTATCTCAAAAGCAAAACCCTTTCAAAGCCAGAGCTTCGAAAGGGTTTTTTATATGAATTAATTTACGAAAAATTATCCTGCGATAACTGCTCTCGAAATTACAATTTTCTGAATTTCTGAAGTTCCTTCATAAATCTGAGTAATCTTAGCATCACGCATTAAACGCTCTACGTGGTATTCTTTCACGTAACCGTTTCCTCCATGAATCTGAACTGCTTCAACAGCTGTATCCATTGCCACTTGCGAAGCAAACAATTTAGCCATTGCACCACTTACATCATAGTTTTTATGTTGGTCTTTATCCCAGGCTGCTTTCATACATAAATGACGTGCTGCTTCAATATTAACTGCCATATCTGCCAATTTAAATGCGATTGCCTGATGATTGCAGATTTCTGTTCCGAAAGCTTTACGTTCTTTTGAATATTTCAAAGCCAATTCATAAGCACCTGAAGCAATACCTAAGGCCTGAGAAGCAATACCGATACGTCCTCCGGCTAATGTTTTCATCGCAAATTTAAATCCGAAACCATCTTCTCCGATTCTGTTTTCTTTAGGAACTTTCACATCGCTAAACATCAATGAATGCGTATCAGAACCACGGATTCCCATTTTTTGCTCTTTTGGACCAATAGAAAACCCCGGCATATCTTTGGTCATAATCAAAGCATTGATTCCTTTGTGTCTCAACTCAGGATTTGTCTGTGCAATTACCAAATAAACAGAAGCAGTGTTTCCGTTTGTGATCCAGTTTTTTGTTCCGTTTACCAGATAATGGTCACCCATATCTATAGCAGTAGTTTTTTGCGAAGTTGCATCACTACCTGCTTCCGGCTCACTTAAGCAAAAAGCACCGTGAATCTGACCTGAAGCTAAACCCGGTAAATATTTTTGTTTTTGCTCTTCTGTACCAAACTCCTGCAATCCCCAGCAAACTAATGAATTGTTCACCGACATTACCACAGAAGCTGATGCATCAACTTTAGAGATTTCTTCCATCGCGATTACATAAGAAATAGCATCTAATCCACTTCCGCCGTATTTCGGATCCACCATCATTCCCAGGAAACCCAGTTCACCCATTTTTTTTATTTGCTCCGTCGGAAAAATTTGTTTTTCGTCGCGCTCGATAACACCCGGCAACAATTCATTCTGAGCAAAATCTCTTGCAGCTTGTTGAATCATTAAGTGTTCTTCGGTAAGATTGAAATCCATAGTTTTATTTTTTTGTTTTTTGCTAAACCAAATTCAAAATCCTTGCTTTAGCTCTTTGTTGGTTTTATTTTTTTGAATTGCTTTTCTTAAATTAAAGGCTCCCAAAGATAATTTTAAAATACGAATTAACAATGCATGCATAAGATTTTAAGAAATTATCCCACATCACGATAACGTTTTCGTAAAATTATTGAATTTTAAACTTCGTAACATCAAATTTGCAGCATTTTCTTTAAAATTTAAGAGTAAAATTAGCAATCAAAAATAATATTTTACAATTATCTTAAATTATTATAATCATAAAAAAACCAAAACCCGTCTAAACCCACGCCAGCACGTAAAATAAGTCCTACTATTATGATTATGAATCCCCTACAAATGCCGGGAATTGGATTTCGTTTAAAAAAACATCCCTCATAAATAGCCAAAAATTATAAATTACATTATTTTTGCCCACAAAAAATAAATAATTGATAACCTATGAAAAAGATTTTACTCGCATTAACACTCCTCTTCAGCTTACATTTCTCCACTCTTTCCGCACAAACCCAATTAGACATTAATGGCGTTACAGTGCCCCGAAAAATTGAATTCCAAAATAAAACTTTACAACTTAACGGTGCTGGCGGAAGATCAAAAATGTGGTTGGAAGTTTATGTTCAGGCGTTATATTTATCTCAATTGAGCCAGGACCCACAATTTATTATTGACAGCGATACCGAAATGGCAGTTCGAATAGAAATTACCTCTTCTATGGTTTCTTCCAATAAATTAACCAAAGCGATGAATGCCGGTTTCGAAAAATCTGCAGGAAATAATTTTGAAGAATTGCGTCCAAGAATCGAGGATTTCAAAAAACTTCTAAGCGATCCTATTACAGAAAAAGATGTTTTTGTATTAGCTTACAATCCTCTTGATCAAACCATAAATGTTTACAAAAATGAAATTTTAAAAGGAAAAGTTCCGGGATTTGATTTCAAAAAAGCCTTCTTCGGAATCTGGCTTTCTGACAAACCGGTTGATGAGACCTTGAAGAATAACTTACTAGGAAAATAATTTCCTCAACATTTTTACACCTTTTTAAAGCCGGAAGCTATAACGTTTTCGGCTTTCTTATTGTGTTTAAATAAAATTGACTCTAAATACATTATTCGCATTATTCTATTTTATACTTTTACGGAAAATAAACATACGACAACAAAATGAAAGATTTATTACAACAATTTGAAAATAAAGAACCTGAAATTGTTTTTAACTGGAAAGATTCTGAAACAGAAGCAGAAGGTTGGACAGTAATTAATTCACTTCGTGGAGGAGCCGCAGGTGGAGGAACCAGAATGAGAAAGGGCTTAGACATGAATGAAGTTTTATCATTAGCCAAAACCATGGAAGTTAAATTTTCTGTTTCGGGCCCGGCAATTGGCGGTGCTAAATCAGGAATTAACTTTGATCCTAACGACCCTCGTAAAAAAGGAGTTTTACAACGTTGGTACAAAGCCGTTTCGCCTTTATTAAAAAGTTATTACGGAACCGGTGGAGATTTAAATGTTGACGAAATCCATGAAGTAATCCCGATGACGGAAGAATGTGGTGTATGGCATCCGCAAGAAGGTGTTTTCAACGGACATTTCAAACCAACTGAAGCTGATAAAATCAATAGAATTGGTCAATTACGTCAGGGTGTTATTAAAGTAATCGAGAATCCTAAATTCTCACCGGATGTAACCAGAAAATATACTGTTGCTGATATGATTACCGGATATGGTGTTGCAGAAGCAGTTCGTCATTTTTACACCACATACGGTGGTGATGTAAAAGGTAAAAAAGCAATCGTTCAGGGATTTGGAAATGTTGGTTCTGCTGCTGCTTTTTACTTAGCAGAAATGGGAGCCAAAGTAATCGGAATTATTGATCGTGACGGAGGATTAATCAAAGAAGAAGGTTTTTCTTTTGAAGAAATCAGAACCTTGTTTTTAAACAAAGACGGAAACAAACTGGTTGCCGACAACATGATTCCGTTTGAAGAAATCAACGCTAAGATATGGACAATTGGTGCGGAAATTTTCACACCATGTGCTGCTTCAAGATTGGTAACTCAAGCTCAAATTGACAGCCTGATTGCAAACGGATTAGAAGTTATTTCTTGTGGAGCCAATGTACCTTTTGCTGACAAAGAAATTTTCTTTGGCCCTATTATGGAACAAGTAGACAGTAAAGTAAGTTTGATTCCTGATTTTATTTCAAACTGTGGAATGGCAAGAGTTTTTGCTTACTTCATGGAAAAGAAAGTACAAATGACAGATGAGGCTATTTTTAACGATACTTCAGACACTATAAAAAATGCGATTGTAAAAGCACATGCTTTAAATCCATCTAAAACCAATATCAGTGCAACTGCTTTTGAAATTGCATTGAAACAGTTAGTGTAATTTTTTTTATACTTCATTCTAAACGAATCAAACAAGGTTTTCAAACCGGTTTGGTTCGTTTTTTTTTTATATAGCTTCTCTACTTTTTTTACTCACGCAGATTTGGCAGATTAAAATGGAGTATGCAATATTCGCCAATTTTTATTCGATCACCACTTAAATAAAATCTGCCCAATCCGCCAAATCTGCGTGCTAAAACATTACATTAAAACACATTCTACCCTTTCAGAACTTTACCTCTAAACTCAGACAATCAAGACATTGATGAACTTTGCGTTTAAATCCTTCACTCCCTTCAAATACAAACAATTTTTACTACTTTTAAGCGTTTTTATTTAATACAATTACAAAACTCAGAATCAAAATGACTTCTAAGGATTCTTCAGATAAAAAGAAATCACTACTCATCTCGACTGCAATCTATGCAGCGCTGCTACTATTGTTGTTTTTCATTCGTTTTTGGCCTCCTTATAATCCCGAAAACAACGTCGCCCTTGCTTCCGGCGGTGGCGGTGGTGGCGTAACGGTAAATTTTGGAGACAGTGATTTAGGATCCGGTGCGAATTACAAAAGCGAAGTTCTCGAGGTGAAAAACGAAGCCAAACAAACTCCCGCAAAGGCGACTCCTGAAGAAGCCATTATCACACAAGAAAACAACAATACAGACGAAAGTGTCGTTATTCCAACGAAAGAGAAACCTAAAAAAAATACTCCGGTTGAAAAACCAACAGTAAAACCGGTACCGGAAAAACCAAAGGTATCCAATTCTACAAATGATGCCTTATCGAGTATCTTAAAAGGATCCAACAAAGGTGGAGACGGAAATGATAAAACGGCAGGAAACAAAGGAAAAGCCAACGGAAGTTTAGGTTCAAACGATTATTACGGAACGGGAGGTTCAGGCGGAGGAACCGGAGGCGGTCATGGAACCGGAAACGGCACTGGCACAGGGAGTGGTTATGGCCCCGGAAGTGGCGGAGGATCAGGTGGAGGCTCGGGCTATTCCCTTGGAAATCGAAAAGCATTATCAAAACCTGCCCCAAAATACACTTGTGACGAGGCCGGAAAAGTGGTAGTTGAAGTTACAGTAGATCAAACCGGAAAAACAATCAGTGCAACCGCAGGAATAAAAGGAACAACCAATTTAGCGAGATGTTTATTAGATCAAGCCAAAATTGCCGCCCTGAATACAAAATGGGAACCGGACAACAATGCTTCGGCAAAACAAGTTGGCAGGATTGTTTATAATTTCAGTTTAAACTAAAAAATAAAAAATATACCCGACAGTTTTTTGAAAACTGTCGGGTATATTTTTTATACGTCACCTAATTATTTCGGACTAGTAGCGATTACAAACTTCAAATTATTCTTTACTCCTATCTGCAGTACATCGACTAAATCCTGTACTTGCAAATTAAACGGAATACGCACTACAACCGTTTGTTGTTTGTCTGCTCCTATTTTGGACATTAAGGAAGTTTCCAGGTTTTCAAAATCTACCGGTTCTTTGTCTATATAAAACTTTTTATCTTCTGTAACCGACAAACTAATCAGCTGTTTATTCGTTTTTTCGTTGGCTTTGGCTTTAGGCAAAGTCATTTTAATAACATTCGGATTTGCAAGTGTTGAGATAATAAGAAAAAACAACAACAGGAAAAACATAATATCACTTAATGACGATGTCGCCACCTCAGCATGAAATCTTCTTTTTCTTTTAATAGACATGGGCTTATGCTCTTTGAATTATATTGACAAATTCTAATATCTGTTTTTGAATTTTTAAAGCAAAATCATCAATCTTTCCATTCAGTAAATGGTAAGCACTATAGGCAATAATCCCCACAATTAACCCCGATCCACTACTGATCATTTTTTCGTACAAACCTCCTGAAATATTACCGATACTAATATTCTCCGTAACCGAAATACTGTAGAAAATTTTAATAACTCCCGAAATTGTTCCAATAAATCCAAGAGTTGGTGCAATACCGGCGATAAGTCCTAAGTGCCCTAAACGCCTTTCCATTTCTCCAATTTCGATATCCGCAGCACGGTCCATATTCGATTCGATTTCGGCAATCGGTCTTCCGATAACCAATACGCCTTCTTTCAGAATATTTCCGACAGCGGTATTACTTCTTTCTACAATTGTTCTGGCCAATTCAATATTTCCGGCATTCAGTTTATCCCCCACATCCTGCATCAATCTATTGTCAATTTTAGAAGCCTTACTGATGTATAAATAACGTTCAATAATAATGTAAAAAGTATAAAACAGTAAGAGAGCAATCGGAATCAGAAAAAAACCTCCTTTTAAGATAAATCCTAAAACAGAGATTTCTGTATTTGGGGCAATTTTTTCGATAACTACATTAGATGCGGCATTTGCTATAGTATCAGTTTGTAATTGAATGAGGCTAAACATATTTTAATTCTTGTTTTTAATAATTAATTCTAAAAAATATTCCAATTTTGCAATAAAGATAATTTTCATTGTAGTATTAAACTAAAAAAAACGGAAATTATTTCAATTCACCACCATTTTATCCAAACAAAATGAACTATCAAGAGACCACCAATTGGATGTTTAACCAATTACCTATGTACCAGCTACAGGGGGCTTCGGCGTACAAAGAAGATTTAACTAATATTAAGTTGCTTGCGGCGCATCTTGGCAATCCTGAGCATCAGTTAAAATGCATTCATGTTGCGGGAACAAATGGCAAAGGTTCTACATCACATATGCTGGCCTCCGTATTGCAGGAAGCCGGATACAAGGTCGGATTGTATACTTCTCCACATCTCAAAGATTTCAGAGAACGAATTAAAATAAATGGTCTTGAGATTTCGGAAGATTTTGTTTGTTCCTTTATCGCCAAACACAAAAGTTTCTTCGAATCTAACGACATGAGTTTCTTCGAAATGTCGGTTGGTTTGGCATTTGATTATTTTGCAACAGAAAAAACAGATATCGCAATCATTGAAGTTGGCCTGGGCGGGCGTCTCGATGCCACCAATATTATCACTCCACTGGTTTCTGTTATCACCAATATAGATTTAGACCACACCCAATTTCTAGGAAATACTCCAGCAGCAATCGCAGGCGAGAAAGCAGGAATCATAAAATCCGACATACCTGTTGTTATTGGAGAATACACTACTGAAACGCAACCTGTTTTTTTAGGCAAAGCCAAAGAAAAAAACGCTCCGATTTATTTTGCCTCTGATTTGATTCAGGAAGTTTTTCCATCTGACTTACTTGGCGATTATCAATTTCACAATAAAAAAACGGTACAAGAAACGATCGCTGTTCTAAATGAGCAGAACGAGTTTAAAGTTAGCGCTGAAAACCTAAAAAACGGATTATTAAACGTTAGCAAAAATACCGGCCTTCAGGGAAGATGGCAACAGTTGGGCGAAAATCCGAAAATAATTTGCGACACGGCGCACAACAAACACGGGCTTACTGTGGTAATGAATCAGATTCAAAAGGAGACTTTTGAAAATCTTCATATTGTTTTGGGGGTTGTCAACGACAAAGACCTCGATTCTATTTTACCTCTTTTCCCTAAAAAAGCACATTATTATTTCTGCCGACCGGATTCATCAAGAGGTTTGAGCACTGAGATTTTACAAAACGAAGCAAAAAAATACGATTTACTGGGCGAAAAATACGATACTGTCGAAGCTGCTTTCTCTCAAGCAAAGAAAAATGCCTCCCCAAATGACTTTATTTATGTTGGAGGAAGCACTTTTGTCGTTGCCGAATTGCCATTAAAGTAAGCAAAGCCAAAATAGTTGTAAAAAAATCATTTTTTTCGTTCTTTATAATAAATTCAACACCAGCGGAATATAGCATTTCAAGAAAAAAACTTTAAAATTTTACGGGATTTTCTTTGCAGAAATCAAAAACAAGAGTATATTTGCACTCGCAATCACAAACGATAGCAACCTAGTAAAATAGGGCGATTAGCTCAGCTGGTTCAGAGCACCTCGTTTACACCGAGGGGGTCGGGGGTTCGAACCCCTCATCGCCCACCAAAAAAGTTCTTTAAAAAAAACAAAGCGTTTTTTTATATTGAAAACGCAACCCTAGTAAAACAGGGCGATTAGCTCAGCTGGTTCAGAGCACCTCGTTTACACCGAGGGGGTCGGGGGTTCGAACCCCTCATCGCCCACCAAAAAAGTTCTTTAAAAAAAACAAAGCGTTTTTTTATATTGAAAACGCAACCCTAGTAAAACAGGGCGATTAGCTCAGCTGGTTCAGAGCACCTCGTTTACACCGAGGGGGTCGGGGGTTCGAACCCCTCATCGCCCACCACTTTTTAACAAACCTCCAAAGTCATTGATTTTGGAGGTTTTTTTATTGTTCGAAAAAACTGCTATTTTTTCGAGATCAAGAAGCCAATCTCTATAGAATAGTTTGTTAGCTTTTATCGCAAATAGCCTGCAAAGTATTAACACAAAGCAAAGTCTTTTGCACGCAGATTTTGCAGATTAAGCCGATATTTGTTTTGTGCTCAGATAAAAACAATCTGAATAAATCTCCTAAATGTGTGTGAAAAAATTTCACTGCAAACATAGGAGCCCGCAAAGCTTTTATCGAAACTGCTATTTTTTATCTTAGCGAACCTTGCCAAAACCTTTGTGGCCCTCGCGGTTAAACAAACACGATACTCTCGAAGATTTTTATCTCTCCAAAGTTTTTCGTGTTGATCCATAGTTTAGGTTTAAATAACTACTTTTAACAGCTTCTATTGGATTGTGTAAATGATTCCTAGCAAAATGAGCCGACCTATTCTCTTCGAATTTATATATCCGTATACTAAATAATGCGAAAAATGTGTTAACAATGAAAACATTTAAATTCTTAAAAAATAAGTATAATGTTGAGCTCCTGATAGACATAGGCACCTATAAAGACATTTCACATTATTTTTTTGAAAGTGAGCTTCATGACACAGATTTTTATGAGCTTATATTCTTCTCTAAAGGAAATGGCTATCTAGAACTCGATCAGCAAAGAATTGAAATTTCTGACAACATAGTCATTTTTATTTCTCCATTTCAAAAAAGAAGATGGTTTTTGGACAAGACTAAAGTTGAATGTAGTTTCTTGTTTTTTCAAGAGGGCTTTTTGTCTAATTTCTTCTCGGATAAACTATTCTCTTTCAGGCTACAGTTTTTCTACAACAAAACCAAACCACTCTATCTAAAGACTAATGATGACTTTTCATCACAGTTGTCGAATACAATCCAAGAACTGCTCAATGAGATAAAAACATTTAGATCAGATAGCGAACATATTATAAGAGCACTGTTATACTTTATACTAATTAAACTCAATCGAGCCTATGCAGAGCATTACCTTCTATCTTCAGAAACAAAAAATAATAGCATTGCATTTATGTTCAAAGAAATTCTGCAAAATGAAGTCAGAAAAACAAGAAACATTGATTATTACGCACAAGAATTAGGCATTAGTAGAGTAACACTAAATAAATGCATCAAAAAACAGTTCGGAACTACCGCTTCTGAAATGGTAAATGAATTTATTCTCTTCGAAATAAAGTCTCTGCTATCTTATACGAAACTAAACATAAATGAAATTTCGTACATACTGCAATTCTCCCATGCAAATCATCTGACACGTTTCTTCAAGGCACAAACAGGAATTTCTCCAAAAGAATTTAGAAATGCTTATCAAAATGGTAGTTCTGTTATCTAACTGGTAATTATTCTGTTTCCTTAATATTATACTTTTGTAGATGATACTAATTTATCAAAAAACAGGCACTATTCCTTATCGAAATCATTTTAGAATATTATCTATTTTTCAGTCATTAATCAGATTGTCTCCAAAAACGAATTTCAACACTTATAATACAATATTTCCATCATCAAAATATACCTTAATTAAACCTTAGCACAAATAAAAAAATCCAGGGAAACATTGTTCAAAACACAGAATGAGCCACTTAAATTTTTAGACAATTAAAATATCCTTTCAATGAAAAAGAGAACAAAATTTAAATATATTTTTACTCTGATATTACTCCCCTACTTACTATTAGGGCAACGACAACAAGTCATCGAGCTCGCCAATCTATACAAAAAAGGAAAATTGAAATCAGTAAATAGAGAAATCAAAATTGTTTCCAGTGATAATGGAAGCTATCTAAAAATATCGGAAAGTAAAAAGGAAGGCATTGTATGGTTGCCTGTTAAAGACTTTGAAAACGGTACAATTGAAATTGAAATGCGAGGAAAAGATGTTTTTCAACGAAGTTTTATTGGGATTGCCTTTCATGGTGCCGATGATATTAATTATGATGCTGTTTATTGTCGTCCTTTCAATTTTTTTACTAAAGACTCTGTTCGGAGAATTCATGCTGTGCAATATATTTCACATCCATATTACACGTGGGAAAAATTGAGAAAGGAAAGAAATGCCCTTTTTGAGCAAGAAATCATCAATCCCCCGAACCCTAGTGATTGGTTTACAATGAAATTAGTAATCGACAGCACAACTGTTAAAGCTTATATAAACAATGCAACTCACCCTTCGCTAATAGTCAAAAAACTCAACAATCAAACAGCAGGAAAAATAGGGCTATTTACAGCAGATAGTAGCGGAGGAGACTTTAAAATCATTAAGATATCTAAAAATAAAAGCAACCACTAAGATGTGTTTTTCGTAAATCGGGTTGATGTACAAATCCAAAGCCCGAAATCTTTTATTATTTATTTTATGTTTTCACAAAAGGTCAAAATTAGCATTAAGCGTTCAATTGACATTCCTGGCGCTCCGCAAAGAAACTCCTTAAAAAATTTAAGGAGTTTTTTTTATGATCATTTTTTTTCTCATCACTATTAAATTTCCAATTCCGCCTCAACTCCACTTTTCAACCATAGAAATTTTTCCTTTAAGCCTGACTTCTCAATCTCCGCTTTCAATGATTTAGCAGATTGCTTAAAATGCCACCAGCCTTCATAGTGAATTGGAATTACAATACCGGGATCTAAAAGCCTCGTTGTTTCAAGAGCTTCATCGCCATTCATTGTAACTCTTAGATTCTTTTTTAAATACGGAAATGCTCCGGCTCCCAAATGCAGTATCGCTATGTCGACTTTTTTTCTTTCTTTCAATTCATACAAACCTTCAAAAAGAACCGTATCGCCGGAGATATAAATACAACCTTTTGTTTGCCCTTCCCATTCTATGGCAAAACCTATTACTTTGCCCATCACTTTATCCAGTCTTTTGATATTGGTGTGCTGAGCGGGAATAGCTGTTATTTTTAAACCTTTTACTTTTGCAGTCTCAATAGCATATTCCTCCCAATTATCAAGACCAATTGTGTTGTTGTTTTTCAAACGTTTTACAGCATCTTTTGTCGAAAGAACAATGGGAACAGTTTTGATAAACGCTCTGCCATTTTTATCTAAATTATCGCTATGATGGTCATGGCTCAACAAAACCAAATCTACTTTTCCAATTTCTTCTACTGATAATGCAGGGTCAATATATTTCTTCGAAAATGCCATAGGCCGACTCACATACTGCGGAAAAAAACCGTCTTTTTTATCTAATGTCGGATCCGTAATAATTTTAAATCCATTTATGTTCAGCAAAACACAGGCTGTGTCAATATGCGTAATGGTAACTTTCATTTTGTTCTAAATTTAAGGATTAAATACTAGCACAAAATTGAACTTAATACCTGTTTTGAAAATTGACTTTCGTCAAGAAATGCGTTTTCGGATTCTACTTAGCGTTTCGGGAACAACGCCAATATAGGATGCCAAATATTTCAACGGAATTTGTTGAATGTATTTTGGTTGCTCTTCAAGAAGATTCTCATACCTCTCCTGTGGTGTTTTGGTCAAAAGATTTAATTCTCTCTTTACTTTTTTACTCAACAGATATTCTGTGGCAATCTGACCTAACTTTCGGGCAGCTTCACATTTTTCATAAAGTTCCTGCAACTTATCATAAGAAACAGAATACAATACACAATCTGTCAGAGCCTGAATATACACTTGGGTTTTAGCTCTGTTGTAAAACGAATCATAGGCACAATAAAAGGAATGCTCAAAAGCAAAATCAAATGTAATTTCTTTATCCTCAATTAATACAAAATAACGAACAATCCCCTTGTCTATAAAAGACAAATAATTCTCAGACTGACCACTTGATAAAATCAACTCATTTGCCGAAAATTGACGTGTTTTGACACCACTCAAAAACTCCGCAAGATCCCGTTCCGAAAAACCAAGTTTTGAAAAATACGATACCAATGAATTCATTTATAGTTTTATTTCCTTAAAGGTTATTTTTTTATTCTAATTCACTTCTAACACAATCGTGGTAACCACTTCTCTCAACAAGTCCCGAATGTAAATATACTTCATTCCATACACAAAAAAATCTTCCTATTCAAGCGAATAAGACTCGCTTCTTAATTCTACACCTTAAATATATTATATTATGACTTTCCCTCTGTTCACGACAACTTTCCAACTTAATCCTAAAAACACTATTTTAGTTGTTTATAATTCCTTTTTTAAAACCCTAAGCAAATTTCAACATCCGATAAAAAATTTAAAATGCCATTTCAGGAAAAAGAAAGTCAAAACTACTTTTTCAATGTTTCCTTTGAGAACAATAACCAAATTAAAGTTTCGATTGACAGCTAAGTTAGACATGAAAGACACATCACAAATAGAGAATGCAATAGAGCTAATAAGCAACAATTATACACCTCTAACTACCGATTGCAAAAAAGACCTGACGAACGCTTGCAGATTAGTAAGCCTCAAAAAAACAACAATAATAGAAAAAGAAGGACAGTTTTCCGATAAACTGTATTTTATTATCAGTGGATGTGTGAGGGCATTTTACTATAAAGAAGACAGAGAAATTACGGATTGGTTTGCTTTTGAAAATGACTTTATATGTTCCAATAACAGTTTTTATCAAAACATCCCAAGCAAACACAATTTTGAATTACTGGAACCTACAACCTTCCTGGAAATTACAAGAGAGGTAATTTTTGACTTAATAGACAAACACCATTGTTTTGAACGATTAGGCAGAATTGCAGTAACAAAAACGATGCTTCATCTTCAGCAAAGAATTGTTTCTATACAATTTGAGACCGCACAACAGAAATTTGAAAACCTGATCAATGTACGTCGGGATATCATACAAAGAGTACCTCTAACCCATATTGCATCTTATTTAGGGATAACACTTGAAACATTGAGCAGAATTCGCAATCCTAAAAATCGAATTTGATTTACATCAAATGGGAACTGTCTTTTTTGAAAGATATTTGTAAAAGAAAACAATCAAACACAAAAAATAATCATCCCAATTTTACATACAATGCAACAAAAAAACAGATTACTAAGTCTTGGAGGATATACAAATATTTTAATTGCAATAGCACATTTAGTCGGACTCCTTTGGGCCAACAAAATGTTTGAAGTAACAGGAATTGGGAAAGAAATGGAGAGACTTGCCCAAAAACATTTTTCGCTCCCCTATTTAGTAACAATCTTTGTCGCAATCGTCTTTTTTATTTTTGGTCTTTATGGACTTTCGGCAGCTAATAAATTTAGAAAACTGCCTTTTTTAAAACCTGCGATTTTTGCTATCGCCGCAATTTATCTGTTTCGCGGGGCAGGTGAACTTATTTATGATATTAAACAACAAGAGGCCAGTCAATTTCTGGAAATATTGTATTCACTAATTGCCCTATTTATAGGTTTGTTATTTTTAATTGGAGGGTTTAGAAAATGGAATATCGGGACATCAAAAAAATAACAAACGCATAACACCAACTGGCTACCAAACAAAACCTGCTATGATGTTAAAGTTTGGAACACCCTTTTCTTTACCTGCTATAATTATTTTATTACATTTGAACAGAGTAAACGTTTTTTCTTTCTAGACCATAATAATTCAACATTATAAACCAATCATGACCTTTAAATATTCAATTTGCCATCCCGACAAAGAAGACATCGAGTACAAGAATTACCCCATTTCAGAAAGTGAGGTATTAAAAATAGCAGAAAACTATCCCTGGATTCAGCTATTAGATTTTTCTGAATCTATTCCTGAAAATCAAGTTCAATACAATCCCTCTTTAGATTTCACCTGTATAGAAAGCAAACAAAGTTTTGGCCTAACTGCAATATATGATGACCAAAGAAAGCTTTCATTCTCGATATGGTACAAGCGACCAAAAAAAGTTAAAGTTTGGTTTGGTTTATTTGGCGAGTCTGAAAAAATGATTGTCGATGATTATTGGTCATTGAATTTTAGTGATGCTTTAAAATTTCTTCAATACTTTGTTAATGGAAATTATCAAAAAGTAGAGGAATTATATACCTAATAAAGATCGCAACAATCAATAATTTTTTCAAAATAAAAAAAGTGCATGAATCAGATCTTTAAACTAAGTGCAACTATATATCAATTTTTGCTAATCCTGATTATTCCACTGTTAGTAATCGCTAAATTTTTAGTTGGAGCTGCGGGGCATAATTCAGAATTCAAAATCTCAGATTATATTCTTTTCATGTATCTCATTATTGTTTTAGCCCTATTAACTTTTCTAAAAAAATCAAATCCTTCCAGCACAATAAAAATAGCAGTACGCAATATACTTCTACTCCTAATTTTCGCTAGTATAATTTACGAATTTTACGCCCTTTATGATATTTATCTCCTTTATAGCAATCACCAATTTCAATATGGGGATAATATTTCAATTGTAGTTATTACTCTAATTATAACACTTAGCTCTACTCTATTCATTGGCCTTTTAAAAAATAAAATATACTGCTGAATTCGTAGGAATTTCTGAAAGCTCCTTAAGAAATTAAGGAGTTTTTTTTATGTCTTATTTTTCGTATTCTTCACGAATCCTTAAAAAGGAACTATCTTATTTTGTATTTTCGTTTAGCTAAAACCTAAACTTACAATTTCAAAACAAGCCTCAGTTTAAAACCGTAAGATTCTGGCAAAACCAACTATAAGCGAAAAAGTTACAAACCAAAAACAACCAAACCATTTATGACCAGAAAATTAATCCTTATCACTTTACTTCAAGTTTTATCTTTTCCACTTTTTGCGCAGACCTACATTACCAATGTAACACTAGCCGATGTTGAAAAACAAAAATTGATTCCCAATCAAACTGTTGTAATTACTAATGAATTGATTTCTAAAATTCAATCCAGTAAAATAAAAATACCTGCGAATGCTACTGTAATTGACGGAACCGGTAAATATCTCTTTCCGGGACTGACGGATGCTCATGTTCATTTTTTTCAAAATGGCGGCTTATACACCCGACCAGATGTGATCAATTTAAGCAATGAATTTCCATATTCAAAGGAAATCGAATTGGCACACCAAACCATGGAAACTAAATTGAGAAGATATCTCCAAAACGGTATTACCAATGTGATCGATGTGGGTGCGTCATATAGCTATCTAAAACAAAGAGCATTATTTAAGGATTCGAATTATGCTCCAAGTATCTATATGACAGGTCCATTATTGACAACTTATGAACCTAAAGTATATGAAAATTTAAAAGACGAAGCTCCATTTAGCCTGGTAAAAAGTGTTGATGACGGAATAAAGATGGTACGCGAACAATTGCCATATCATCCCGACTTTATCAAAATCTGGTACATAACCGGAACAGACGGTTTAGAAACCGAAGCCAGTGCCCTGAAAAACCTACCCGTTATAAAAGCCATTATTGAAGAGGCTCACAAAAATAAATTAAGAGTAGCCGTACATGCCACAGAAAGAATTACTGCACAACTGGCTGTAGAAAATGGCTGTGATTTCCTGGTGCACAGCGTAGATGATGAGATTATAAAAGACGATTTTGTAAAATTGCTGAAAAAGAACAAAACAATCCTTTGTCCTACGCTGCAAGTATCCAGTGGTTACGAAAATACCTTGGGACAAAAATTAAAAATAAGCAATCACGAATTACAAACCGCAGATCCTTTTCAATTGGGATCACTTTTAGACCTGAGACATTTATCTGACACGCTGCTTGTCAATAAATACAAAAAATACATGAATTCAGAAGATAAAGTTGCAAAAGACATTAAAACCAATGCTATCCTTTTAGAAAATCTAAAAAAACTATCAGACGCAGGTGTTCTAATCGCAACAGGAACTGATGCCGGAAACATAGGTACATTGCATGCTTCCTCTTATTTGAACGAATTACTGGCCATGCAAAAAAGCGGAATGAACAATTGGCAGATCATTCAGGCTTCTACTATAAACGGAGCAAAAGTATTAAACAAAGAAAACGAATTTGGAACAATTACCGCAGGCAAAAAAGCCAATCTTATTTTACTGAATGCGAACCCTGTCGACACCATTGAAAACTTCACAAAAATATATCGTGTAATCAACAAAGGAGTTGTTCTGGATCCTGCAACACTAATCGAAGAAACTCCAATTGCACTGGCACAAAGACAATTAAATGCTTATAATTTCAGGAACATAGATGCTTTCCTGGAACCATACGCTGATGATGTAGAAATTTATCTTTTTCCTGATAAGTTAATGTACAAAGGCAAAGAAGAAATGCGGAAAGAGTATTCGCAAATGTTTGACAGCACTCCCAATTTACATTGCCAATTGTTAAACCGAATAGTTCAAAAAAACATTGTAATAGACCAGGAGCGTGTTCAGGTTAGAGATAAAATAGTGGAAGCTACCGCAATCTATCATATCAAAAATAACAAAATCCAAAAAGTATATTTTGTTTATTAATCATAAAAATAGAACTACACTTTCTTTTACCTCTACGATGACACAGGAACAAAAGCGTTACTTATCTTGGGTTATTACTTTTAATTAGCAGATTTAAAAAAACAGATTTTATAAGTATAAAATAATTCTTATGTTTAGTTATCACATTAAATCCAATACTTCTTTCGATAGGATGTTTAAATCAAAAAGGATCATAGTCGATTTTGGAAAGAAGTATCCAAATGCTTTAAAAATTTCGAAATGAAAAGAAAAGCACAACAAAAAACTTATAAAATAAATCCGCTACTAATTTTAGTACTAATTCTGGTTTCGACTACGGTACAAAGTCAAAAAGCAGTAAATGGCTTAGATACTTTAATCTCCAAAACCCGTATAAGGATGAGTACAAAACAGATTACAAATTATGTAATATTGACAAATAGTAATTATTCTAACATTACTACTTATTACGAAAGTTTAGAAGAAAAGAAAGAAACTTTTTTGACCAACTTATTCCAAGCCTATATCTTTTGGCAGGAAAACGCTAAATGTTTTGTACAACTTATAGATAAGGACTTTACCTATGAACCTTTGCCGATTGACAACTGCGGTTTCTTAAAATTGGATTCTAAAACCATAGATCAAATTTCAAAAGAAGAAGTACTTCCAATAGTAGTACTATCAAATAAAGAAAAAGTATACATAGAGGTCTCAAATCATTATAAAACCAAATTTTACTTTAGTCGGAAAAATTCAAAGGAATTTCCGAATTTCTATTTGTCCGAACCAGAAAAGCGAAATATCAATAACTTCAAAAACAGCAAGCTTCAAATTACCAAACTATATAGGGCCTGTGAAAAAATAATAATTGATAATTTCCCAACAATTAATAGCAGTAAAAGACAAAAACACTCTTAAAAAATAATCTTTTTTAAATTAAAATCGATTTTAGACAACATCAAAAAAACCACAAATTTAAATGCCAACATTCAGCGAAATCGAAGATTTTTTTACTAATAACGATTTTAAAAAAGTAAAACTTGAAGACAATTTTTTCAATATCGGTTCACGTAAATTCTACGAAAATCCTTTTACTGAAGTTTTAAGTTACATTTTAGATTCAGAAACTCAATATAAAGGAAGAGCCAATTTCATTGAAATCCTTCTAAAAGAAAATGTGTCCGATGATTCTTTACAAAGTCTTATAGGATACGGTAAAACATCATCCCAATTTTCAACAGACAATGGAAAACTTATCGATTTAGTCTTTTACAATGAAGACAGTATAGTGGTTTTCGAAAATAAAATCTTTCATACTGCGAATAATCCGTTTGCAGACTATGTAAATGATATCGAAAAAAAATACCCTAATCATAAAAAGTTCTTTATTCTTTTATCATATAAAAAGGAAACCCCGCCTATAAATTGGGAGTATATTTCAATTAAAGAGAAGTTTAAAGACATACTTGATACCGCAGAATTTAGCATTGATAACAAATGGGACTTCTTCATCAAAGATTTCCTTACTCACTTTTCATCCAACGGAATAAAAATGACAAAAACCGAAAAAGAATTTTACGAAAAAAACTTTGCCAAAATAATTAAGGCCAACAACAATCTTCATCAATACGTTTTAGATCTTGCGAAGTCTTTTGTTGAAAATAACAACTTAAGTAAGTACGAACACAATTCAAACTGGAACTCCGAAACAAGAGCGATACGATTTTATCCATTTGATGATAGCAAAAGTAATGTTGTCCTGATTTTTGAGACAAATGGTACTTTTAAAATCTCGGTTTATTACTATAACGATTATTATATATTTAACGAAGCGATTTGGGCTCTTGTAGGGAAAGAAAAATATCGTAACTGGAACGAAGGTGCTATTTGTTGTTTTACGCAAATAGACGGCACCTCCTATACAAATTTAGCAGCAGCTTTAGAGGAATGCGCTAATCAAACTGAAAAGATGAAAAATTATTCTTCTAAGCAAGACTCCCGTGAAGCTATCTGATCTTTACAAATCAACTCAGAATAGCCGATATGGTTTCGCAAACTACTTCAAATCCCTAAAAAATTATAAAAACTCATCATTAATCGTAAAACCATGAACAAACTGTTTTTACTCTGTTTTTTACTTCTTGTCTCATGTGAAAAAGTAAAAACAGAGCAACATCCAAAAATTATTGTATTACAGCCTTTGGGAAACTTCCAATCCGGTTCAGCTAGTGAGGTATTAGAAAAAATCAAGGAAATCAATCCAAATGTTGTACTTCGAAAGTCAATAGATTTTCCTATCGGTTCTTATTATCAACCCAGAAACAGATTTCGCGCTGACAGTATAATTAAAAATTTAAAGACGCATGTTGGCAAAGATTCTGTTATTGTTGGGCTTTCTCATAAAGACATTAGCGTCACAAAAAACGGTCATCGGGATTGGGGTGTAATGGGACTGGGCTATCATCCCGGAAGAGCCTGTGTTGTTTCGGATTTCAGGTTAGCGGATAAAAATAAAAAAGAACAATTCTACAAAGTGGTTTTACATGAATTAGGCCATACAGAAGGCTTACCACATTGTAAAACAAAAACCTGCCTTATGCGAGATGCCGAAGGAGGAAATCCAATCGATCAGGAAAAGAACTTTTGCAAAAATTGCACTTCTTTCCTGAAAGCTAAAAACTGGAATTTACGATAAATTGCTTCTCCAAAAAAAGAGACAACATTTCGCATACAACACAAATCCCCAAAAATCATAACTTTACTTCTACTAATCTAAAAATCAGGAAAAATGGAAACGAAAATGATTTGGGCAAATTTAGCTTCAGACAATCTAATAGCAACCTATGAATTTTATACGAAACTAGGATTTGAATCGAATAATAAACACAGTTCAAATGAGAACGCCAGTTTCAATTTCGGAAAAAACAAATTCATCATTAATTTCTTCAAAAGATCCAAATTGGAAACAGATATAAATGGCGCAATCGGAAAATGGAAAACTCAAAGTGAAATTATATTTTCACTTTCTGCCAGTAATAAAGAAGAGGTAGATAAATGGTGCGAAAAAGTTCGTGAAGCCGGTGGAACAATTTTTTCTGAACCACAAGATTACGAACTGGGATATACCTTTTGCTTTTCAGATCCCGATGGTCATAAGTTTAATGTTTTGTACTGGCCGGGCATGTAATAAAACCTTTTCTGTTTATTTTTTACTATAACTAACAAATTCAATCTACCTATAGTTTTTCATCAATTAAACATTATTTTTGATAAAAAAACAGTAATGAATAAATTGATCTTTTTAAGCATTGTTGCCACAATTGGTATTTCTGTTTCGCTGCTTCTTGCTATTTTCCTATTAACCGTAAAAACTAGTAATAAACAGGCTAACCGATTGTTTGCAGCTTTTCTTATTCTATCAGCAATTGACCTTAGCGGATTTTTTATTTACGATTTCATATCTGATCATTTAAATTTAGAGATTCTCAGATGGACGACCTGCCTCTTAGTAATGCCCTTGTTTTACCTCTATGTTTTATCGGTTTGCTACACTGATTTTAAATTAAAAGCGAAACATTTACTCCATACACTTCCCTTTATACTGGTAAATTTAATGCTGACTCCGAGATTTTATCTGGCCGAAGGTGCAGAAAAAGAGCACATTTTTGAGCTTCATAATAAATTGCCGGAAATCTATTCGTTTCAAATTATAGTCGAAATTCAATACTTGTTCTACATCATAAGTGTTTTTCTAATTCTAAAAAAGTACAGAAAGGTCTATCTTGAAAATTATGCCAACGCCAGCACTTCAACCTACAAATGGTTAATGCAGATGACTATTGCCTTTTTTATAGCTCATAGCGTTGTAGTCATCAAAAATTTATTGAGATATACGGCTTACAATGATATTTTTCTTTGGGCAAATGTACTAGTGGGACTTTTTGCATTGTGCATAACCTGTTGGTTTGTTTTAAAAGCATTGAATTACCCCGAACTTTTTAGAAGCATCAACTCTCAACTAGAACTAACAAAAGACATTCTTCCTAAATCAGGCAAGATTCCGGAAGAATCTAAAAATAGTAACGATCCGGCTGTTGTTTCTCAAATCGAAGCATTAAAAAAATACATGACCGAACACGAACCTTACCTTGATCCCTCCCTTACCATTCAACAACTTTCGAATCAAATTAATATGCCCGTTCGTGATTTATCGATTTTAATCAATCATCAGATGGATCAGCATTTTTTTGATTTTGTGAATGAATACCGCATTCAAAAAGCCATGGGGATTCTAAAAAACCAATCCAAAAACCATTTAACGGTTTTAGAAATCTTATATGAAGTTGGTTTTAATTCAAAATCATCTTTCAATACCTCATTCAAAAAATATACAGAACTTACCCCAACCGCATACCGAAACAGCTAATTTTAAGCAGTTTGTAAAAAGTCGAACTTCGCAAATTAAAAGTCGAACCAATTTCATTTCAAGAAAATGGTTCGACTTTTTTTTATCGGTCGCCTATCGAAGATTTCTAAAGCAACTTTGTCTCAAATTAATAACAAGTTTAAAATTAGAAATCATGAAAAAAGCGAACCTCTTTATTTTTTTACTACTGCCTTTCTTTTGTTTAGCACAATCGACACTAAAACTAAAAGGAAAAATAGCAGACGAAACGGCTTCATTACCTTGGGGAAATATTGTAATTTCAACTCCCGAAGGAAAAGTCGTTAGCGGAACTACCAGTAATGAAGAAGGCACTTTTGAAATAAACGTCAATAAAGGCCTCTACAGGGTAAAAATTAATTCCTTTGGTACAACTGAGTGGGAAAAAGAAATTTTACTTGAAAAAGACACTGATTTAGGTCTAATTCTTCTAAATAAAAAGGCATCCAAGCTAGACGAAGTTGTTATTAAAACACAAAAAAGAACAATCGAACAAAAAATAGATCGTCTGATTTATACGATTGAAAACAACGTTTCAAATATCGGAGGTGATGCACTTAGTGCCATAAATACAGCTCCCGGAGTAGTGGTGCAAAACAATGCTATAACTATTTTAGGAAAAGGCTCTTCCCGTGTCATGATTGATGGCCGCATCCTGGAATTATCAGGAGAAGAACTAAATGGTTTTCTGAAATCAATTGCTGCAAATGATATCAAGAATATTGAGATCATTACCAATCCACCTGCAAAATACGATGCAAACGGAACTGGCGGACTTATCAATATCAACTTGAAAAAAGGAACTCGTGATTCCTGGAAAAATACCACTACCCTTTCTTATGATCAAAACAAATATGGAATTTATACTTTGAGAAATAGTTTTTTCTACAACAAAAATAAATTCCGCTTTAATATGAGCTTGAACGCAAAATCAGGCTACAGGAACTCCGAAGAAAATTTAGAACTTTATTTTCCTGACGGATTACAGCAAATGAATGCCCAATCAAAAATTAACGAACAGAATATTTCAGGGAAACTCACTCTTGATTATGACATTTCTCAACGTACAACAATTGGTTTTCAATATCTGAACGACCGTAATAATCCTAATTTCGCATCTAACATTATCATTAAAAATTATGATACTGAAAACAATATCAAAAACATTATTTTGAATGATGGTTTTAACAACAGGAATTCAGGCAACCAAACTTACAATGTACACTTGCTGACAAAATTTGATACATTGAATAAAAAACTATCCGTAGATTTTGATTATTTCAATTACGACTCCAAATTTGATCGCGACTTTACAACAAAAAAATATTCCCAAGACATGACTTTCATTAGTTTAGATCAATATGGCAGAAACATTTCTAATCAGGAAATTGCCAACAAAAGCATAAAAGCTGATATGGAACATCCTCTCGAATTTATGAATTTGTCTTATGGTGCTAAAGTAAGTTATACAAAAAGCAAAAGCAGCTTACTTGCTTATGATAACATGAGCGGAATACCAATGCCGGATCTGAATCAGTCTAATGAATTTGAATACGAAGAAAACAATCAGGCACTTTATGTCAATGGGAATAAAAAAATCAATGATAAATTTACTATTCAATTAGGATTAAGAGCAGAAAACACGCAGACTAATGGGTATTCGGCAAACCTAAATCAACAGATTAAAAACAATTATTTCAAGTTATTCCCTACCTTCTATTTTACTTATAAAAAAGACGAGAACAATAGTTTTAATTTAAATTACGGTAAAAGAATCAATAGACCCCGTTTTGATTTATTAAATCCATTCCGCACTTATATTAACAGTAACAGTTATTCAGAAGGAAATCCGTTCTTAAAACCTTCTTTCAGTAATAATTTTGAATTATCCCATTCTTATAAAGAAATACTAAGAACAAGCATTTTTCTAAATAGCATTACCGATGGTTATGGTGTAATCTTCACTTCTGATGCCGCTACAAATACCCAAGTCGTAACCCGCGAAAATTATTATAAAGGAATAAATTATGGCATTGGAGAAAGTTATACTGCAGAAATTACCGATTGGTGGTCAACAGAAAACACTTTGTATGTCCTAGGATCAAAAACTAGCTTTACATCGGCAATAAATGCCACTCCAACAAACGGCCTTCAGTTAGATTTTTCTACAAGCAATACATTTTCACTAGGAGCCGCAACAAAATTGCAACTTGATTATACCTACAGCTCTCCTGTAAAAAGTGGGTTGTATACCATTGGCTACACCTCAGGTTTAACTATAGCCATAAAGCAAAATCTATTAAAGAAAAACATGCAGATCGCGTTTCTGGCCAATGATATTTTTAATACCGCTTACTTAAAAGATTTTATTTCTGTTGTAAATGGCATAAAACAAGTTTACAGCCAAAATGAAAGCAGTCGTTTTTTCAGAGTTTCCTTAATTTACAATTTCGGAAATACTAAGATAAACGCAAAACAAAGAGATTTTGGAAATGAAGAAGAGAAAAGAAGAATAGGTAATTAGTTCCCCTATTTCAATAAAAAGCTGCTTAAGAAATTAAGTAGCTTTTATAGGAGTGTGTTTTTCTTAATCTCCTCCACAACCACCGCAGGAACTTCCGCAAGAACTACCACAAGAGCTATCTGACGAAGAACTACAGGATCCCGAACTACTCGACGAATTATTACCAGAAGAAAAATTCGAATTATAATTTGTTAATGGTATAAATGAGCTTGCCAGAATTACATTTCCGTAAAGGAAATAATTCCATTCCCAACTAGTACCATTTATTCTACTTCTTTGTACTTCTGCGATAAAATACGAAGGTATAATCTTGGTAAACATCAAATTTAGTATCCTGTCCAAATAGTACAAAGCAATCATAACCACCGGAACAATTACAAACAATAAAAGGACTAAGGGTTTATCCCTCCATACTCCCGTGATGAAAAGCATACATTCAGTTTATTAAACAACAAAACTTTGATTTAACAAATAACATACTACTTAGCGCGCTTTGCGTAAACCTTTGCGAACTTCGCGGTTAAATAACATCCCTGATCCCAAGGATTACACAGAGCTACACAAAGCAAACACAGAGATTCGCAAAAATTTAGATTAACAACCACGGTGTCATCCTGAGCGAAGTCGAAGGCTTTACAGGTAACAAGGTCTTCGACTTTGCTCAGACTGACAATTGGGATTTCAATAAAATTTAAAAAAAATTAAAATGAACTTACATCGCTTATATGGTTTAAAAAAAGCAAAAGTATATAAAACAAAAAACCCCGTTCGTTAGAACAGGGTTTTTAAAAGAAAGGCGACGACATACTCTCCCACATAACTGCA
>NZ_JAALLN010000249.1 GCF_011751075.1 Flavobacterium poyangense | reverse complement strand
TTAAACTCGCATTACATTCTCTTATACAACCTCAAACATTAGATTTTATAATTATAATTGATGACTTAGATAATTATGCGTATATCAAGAATAATGGAGGTATAACAAACGCTGAGTGTAAAACCAATAATAACTATGGGCTAATGAAATAATGCTAGTCCACGGCTTCGACCATCATATTTGAAAATCTTATATCCAACGTATTGAAAGTAGCTGTTTTTAACTCTTTTGCGGTCTAAGTCCGCTTCTTATTATTAACATAAGCATAACAACTTGATATATAGTTATTAAGTGAGTAAGCGAGTGACGCATTTGAGCCACAAACGAATTTCGTAGCGCAGTTGCAAACTTAGCGCCGCTCACAAACTTCACGCACACATCGATACTTACCATTTCTATACGTATTTCACGCGGAGCTTCCTGAAGTCTTAGGGTTGCAAAAGAGTTAAATAGTAACAACAATTTTTGTATCGTCGTACCACAACCATTTCTATTCTGGTTAAAAACAAATC
>NZ_JAALLN010000248.1 GCF_011751075.1 Flavobacterium poyangense | reverse complement strand
GCGGGCCTGCCGCGCCCCGCGGCCACGGCCTCAGATCAGGCCGCGGATGCCGGCGATGCCGTGCGCGCCATGGCGCAGGGCGTGCGAGACCGTCTGGGTGGATTGCCCGCCGAGCGCGAACACCGGGATGCCAGCGTCGCGGTTGCCTTCGACGAAGCCGTCCCAGCCGAGCGTCGGCGCGCCGGGGTGGCTGGGCGTGTCCAGCACGGGGCCCAGCACGGCGAAGTCCGCGCCCAGCTCGCGCGCATGCACCACCTGGGCGTTGTCATGCGCCGAGACGCCGACCAGCGCCCCGGCCGGCAGGTCGGGCCGGGCGGCCAGGCGCGCGGCATCGGCGCCGCGCAGGTGCACGCCGTCGGCCTCGCGCCACCAGGCGGCCGGATGGGCGCTGTTGACCAGCACGCGGGCGCCAGCGGCGTGGCAGCGCTTGACGATCTGCTGCAGCGCCTCGTGCAGCGAGGCCGAGGCCGGGCCGTCGGGCCACTGCGGTTCACGCAGTTGCACCAGCCTGA
>NZ_JAALLN010000247.1:268-513 GCF_011751075.1 Flavobacterium poyangense | reverse complement strand
CATCGTGGTCGCCTGCCTCAGCGCGCCGCTCTATGCGCGCTGGGCCGGTGTCGATCCTTTCGTTTCGACGCTTGATGCGGTCATTACCCTGGATGGGCAGGATGTGCCCGTGATGGAACAATCCACGGAAGGACTGGGTCTGGGCTACACTCCGCTTGGTCCTACGTGGCGGCTCGGCAACTACTTCCTCGGCGCGGACAATCAGGGTCGTGATGTCATGGCCCGTCTGCTCTATGGAGGGCTCA
>NZ_JAALLN010000247.1:0-258 GCF_011751075.1 Flavobacterium poyangense | reverse complement strand
CCGCCGTGGCAACCGTCTTGACGTTGCTGCTCGGGACGGCGACCGGGCTGGTCGCCGGCTCTTTCGGAGGCCTCACCGACACCTTGCTGTCACGGCTCCTCGACATATTGTGGGCTTTTCCGATCTATCTCCTGGCGATTTCGCTTTCGATCGTGATGATCGCGCAAGGCATCACGATCGGGCCGATTACGATTGAATCCGGTAGTCTCTGGCTGCCCATCATCATCATCGGCATTGTCTATGTGCCCTATGTGGCGC
>NZ_JAALLN010000246.1 GCF_011751075.1 Flavobacterium poyangense | reverse complement strand
GGCCGGCCGACGCGCAAAATGCTGTCTTGCCAGCCGCTCGGCATACGAATGCAGATGGTCGTGCGCGGGCCGTTGCGCCGGAAACTTGGCGAATTCCGTATAAGGCAGGAATGGCAGGTCCTCCGGCCCGTCGTTCATGTGGAACAAGCCGTCGAAATCATCGCCTTCCAGCCGGAAGAAGCCGGCATTGTGGAAGTAGTCGATGCTGCGGCTGGCGACATCGAGACGGTTGATCGCGACGGTCGTCTTGCCATGCTCATGCTGGTAGCCGACACCATGCGTGTCGGGCATGTAGAAACTGTCCATCTCGACAAGGCACAGACGGCCGCGCTTCAGCTGCTCTTCGACATGCGCCTCGACGCGGTCGTAGATGGCGAGCTCCGTGCAACGGATGCCGTACAATGCCTCGAGATCTTCCAGCGGCACCTTGAAGAAGGTGAACTGGTCGCCTTCGAAATCCTGCGTCAGCGAGAAACCCAGCATCGCCTCCGGCTCACTGCCGAAGGCGTGCAG
>NZ_JAALLN010000245.1 GCF_011751075.1 Flavobacterium poyangense | reverse complement strand
AGAGAAGACTGTTAAGATGAAGCTGCTAATTTCGACGGCGGTAGCCGTTGTGCTACTCGTTTGCGTCAACTCTGCTTTTGGCGTGGATCCACATGAGCATAGCAAGGTAGTTTGCTACTGGAACGCCACGTCCTTTGAACGCGCTGGCCCCGGCAAGTTCCAAGTGGACGACCTTCGACCAGCTCTCTCGTTGTGTACACACTTGATCTATGGATTTGCCGGCATCAACGCTGCCAATTTCGAGGTCGTGCCGCTAAACCCAAATCTTGACACCGGCGCCGGCTACGGTTTCTATCGTCTAGTCACCCAGCTGAAACGAAAGTTCCCTGAACTCAAGGTGTACCTTAGCATTGGCGGTAATGCTGACCCCTACGAGGAAACTCACAAGTACCTGACAGTTACTGAGACATCCGAGGCAAGGAACAAGTTCGTCAACTCGGTGAACCGACTTCTCCAAGACTACGACTTCGACGGTGTCGATCTTGCCTGGCAGTTCCCTCCAGTCAAGGTAGAG
>NZ_JAALLN010000244.1 GCF_011751075.1 Flavobacterium poyangense | reverse complement strand
AGGGGTGTGGTTATAATGATTACTAGCTGAACCCGTGCGAAAATTTCGCACATTTGAAGTTATTAGAATGCGTACGTCTTTACGTCCAGGATTCTCTATCTACTGCACCCGCCCGAGGAGAAATAGTATATTAAATAGTAAAACAACGCGGGAACTGCGTTATGTTGCATCAAATATCACCAGATTGACTTAACCAAGCCTCTGCGGGTGTTGCCTACAGGCAAAAATATTTTCACAAACCTCACTGGATTTGAACTTGCGCCCTCTGGACTTCCAGCCTCCCGCGCTGCCCACTACGCTATAACTACAGCTACCATTTAAACGCTGTTGTGGCCAAGATATGTCAAGAAAAGCGTTCCAAATCACTCGCATCAAGATTTTAATAATTAATTATTAAATATTGGCTGTATGCAACACAGTTTCAGTGTTTATGTCACACCCCCTGTGTCCTGCCGCTTCCAACGAATACTCATTTATGCCATTCCGTTGCGTATTTTCCTTAACTTGCTGACCAC
>NZ_JAALLN010000243.1 GCF_011751075.1 Flavobacterium poyangense | reverse complement strand
ATGCCACATAAAAGAAATCCTGTTTTAAGCGAAAATATCACAGGGCTTTGTCGTGTGCTTAGATCTTTTGTAACTCCAGCTTTAGAAAATGTTGCACTTTGGCATGAAAGAGATATATCTCATTCTAGTGTTGAAAGATTTATTTTGCCTGATGCTTTTATCACGGCTGATTTTATGCTTATGCGTCTTACAAATTTGATTGATAAGCTTTTAGTTTATCCTGAAAATATGATGAAAAATTTAAATCTTACAGGTGGGCTTGTATTTTCAGGGAGGGTGCTTTTAGAGCTTCCATTTAAAGGCATTAGTCGTGAAGAAGCTTATAAAATAGTTCAAAGAAACGCTATGAAAGTTTGGGCAGATTTGCAAAATGGTAAGGCTGCTATCAATGAAAAAAATGAAAGTTTGTTTTTGTTAGCGCTTTTAAGCGATGAAGATTTAAGAAAAAGTTTGAGCGAAGAGGATGTAAGAAAATGTTTCGATTATAACTACTATACAAAAAATGTTGATGTAAT
>NZ_JAALLN010000242.1:286-515 GCF_011751075.1 Flavobacterium poyangense | reverse complement strand
TCGGCATCACCGGCCACATCGGCCCGGCTGTTGCCCTTTCGGTGCTGAAGTTGTTCGTGATGCCTGCGATTACGCTGCTTCTGGTGTGGCTGGCCGGTCTGCCGCCGCTGACTGCGCAAGTCGCCGTTCTGGTGGCTGCCCTGCCGTCAGGCATCAATTCTTATCTGATTGCCGTACAATTCGAGACCGGCCAGGGACTCGCTTCCAACCAGATGACGCTCGCCACGGC
>NZ_JAALLN010000242.1:0-262 GCF_011751075.1 Flavobacterium poyangense | reverse complement strand
GTTCTGGCTGGCCGTCACGACCGTGGTGTTTGGCTAGGGCTGGATTTGTGCTGGCCCAGTGCTTAGGTTGAGCCATGGCGATTGATCGTTGGGCCGGCTCTGGAGTAAGAGCGGTGGTCCAGTTGCGGCAGTGACGCCGAAAACACCCATCGACCTATTCATGACCGGTCCGCACGCGGCCGAAGGGAGGCTAGACCATGCTTCAGAAAACCAGCCATTTCATGCGGCAGGCCAATCTCATCAACGGCGAATGGGTACAGGC
>NZ_JAALLN010000241.1 GCF_011751075.1 Flavobacterium poyangense | reverse complement strand
AGTCGAAGGGACACTATACTCTGCAGTCTTCGGCTATGCAGAACAGCAAAGGAAACTCGGAGATAGGAGAGAAGCACAAAATTAGCGATGGCATGCCACATCTACAAGATCTAATCAAGAAATTTGAAGCCTTCCACAAAAAGACCCAGAACGAGATCGATAACGCCGCCATCGCACTCGTTGACAACCACGTTCATTTCAACAACAACGGATACGGCAAGACCCACGCTTCTGCCTCCAACATCAGGTACGCTTCCTTCACCAGCAACGGCTACGTCCAGGACTACGCGAATTCCACCCACAACTTCCGGGACTTATACGATTGGCCCATCAACGGCGGATACAATAACGACAACGCTTTCGCCACCAACAATGGATACAAATACAATACCGACTGCACTTATTCCAACGGATTCGTTAGTAGAGCCCAGCCAAAAGTTTACTTGCCCTTAGTAGACAGCAGCATAGTCAGCATGGTGCCACCGCCGTCCTTTTTAAAGGGCATTGGAAATTTC
>NZ_JAALLN010000240.1 GCF_011751075.1 Flavobacterium poyangense | reverse complement strand
GGTCCTTGTCGGACGAGACGATGGTCGCGGTCGCGCCGCGCTCGCACGCTTCGCGCACATAGGTCGCGATCAGGTCATCGGCCTCATAGCCGGATTGTTCGAGGCAGGGTAGGTCGAAGGCGCGCACGGCTTCTCGGATCAGCCCGAACTGCGGAATGAGATCGTCGGGGGCCGGGGCGCGCTGCGCCTTGTATTCTGGATAGAGCTCGTTGCGGAACGTGACTTCCGACTTGTCGAAGATGATGGCCAGATGCGTCGGCCGGTTGTCCGGCGGCATGTCGCGCATCAGCTTCCACAGCATGTTGCAGAAGCCCTGCACCGCCCCCACCGGCAGGCCGTCCGACTTGCGCGTCAGCGGCGGCAGGGCGTGGTAGGCGCGGAACAGGTAGCCCGAGCCGTCGACCAGATAGAGCCGAACGCGCGGCCCGTCCTGGGCGGTCTCGCGCGGGGTGTCGTCAAGGGCGGCGGAGGCGGCGGGCGCGAGGGCGTCGGTCATGGCGCGAAGATAGGCTCTC
>NZ_JAALLN010000024.1 GCF_011751075.1 Flavobacterium poyangense | reverse complement strand
ACTGGAACAGAACGAATTCTATTCCAGTTTAATTATTTTAAAATATTAATCCAGTCAACCTTTTTCAGGACTACTCATATATTTTTAAAATTTAAAATCCAATGCGCTGATCAGTACTTTTTCTTCTTCAGTAGCTGTAAATCCTGAAATGTCCCAATAATTGGTCAGAATCTTATTTCGTTTATTAAACAGCGTTTTCTCTTTAAAAACATCACTATCGCTATAACTAAACTTTTGTTTATTGAAATTTGTCGTTACAAAATGATTACGAACCTGAATGTTTTTAACTTTTTTATCTTTCAGAACAAGATCATAAGCAATCTCTTCATTCGAACTCAATAAATAATAATCTAAACCATCGAGCCTGTAATTTACTTTTACAACCGATTTTGTAATATTCTTAGCACCAACAGTTGTATCATCTACTTTTTGGGCTAATATCCCCGGACTAATACTAATCGAGAACTCCATAATTACTTTTTTTACCGGATCGTAAACAATTTCGAAATTATCTACCGCAATTTTAGCTTTATCCCTAGGACTAACATTCATTATATAATAGTCTGCATTAGAAGGATGCCCTTTGGTAATAAAATCATATTCTTTTTTTGCTTTTGAATTTAAGAGAGGATCCAAATAACTTAAATTTGAATAGTTCTCCATGATATTATTCAAATTGTATCCTTTTAAATCAGCACTTACATCGTTTTCCAATAAACCATACGAGCGATTTTGCTCTACCAGTAATGTAGTATTCACTTTTTTCTGATTCACAGCAAACTGAAAATTCACAAGTCCATCATTATAATACGAATATTTATTATCAAGACTGAAAAATTCCCTCACATACACTTTTAACCGATAAGGCATCGCCAGTTTTTTTCTTGAGCTCGAAATAATCTTTTGCAGTGTTTTTTGAGGTGACTCTTTAGACAAAACAATTTCATCTAATTTACTATGCCTGCTTTTTAAATAAACAACAAAGCCGCTTTCTTTTAAAACAGTCCATCGAACGGTTAAACTTTCGTGATCTGCTTCTGAAACCTGAACATTTGTAGCACCGTTAACTATAAAAGTAACTTTACCTTCTTCATTACTTAATAAAATTTGCTTGGTTTTCATAATCACAACCGATACGTTTTCTATAGGCAACTGTGTCTCAAGGTCCTTTACCACAATAGAATATTCTGTGTTTTGAGCTAAAACACCAACACTAAAGAATACAAAAAACAGAAGTAAAAATCTCCTCATAGGCAGTTTTTAAGATTATCCAACAAATGTTAAAAAAATTTGCCAAATTAACTAAATTAAATCCTTAAATTCCAATACAATACAAAAACAAAATAAGAAATAGCTTGTAAAAAAAAATCCTAAGTTCAAAACTTAGGATTTTTCTTGTATTTAAAACTTATAAGAACTATTCGTTATGCAAAAATGCCTGACGCGCTAATAAGGTTTCATCATCTTCTACATGATTATCATCCGGTACACAACAATCAACCGGGCATACAGCAGCACACTGAGGTTCGTCATGAAAACCTTTACATTCTGTACATTTCCCCGGAACGATGTAATATACTTCGTCAGAAATTGGAGTTTGCGCATCATCGGCATCCACTTCAGTTCCATCCGGTAAAATTATCTTTCCTGACAGGCTTGTACCATCTTTGTATCTCCAATCATCCGCTCCTTCATAAATTGCTGTATTTGGGCATTCCGGTTCGCAGGCCCCACAGTTAATACATTCGTCGGTTATAATTATTGCCATTTTTATAGTAGTTACGAGTTAAAAGTTACAAGCCTAGAAATAATCTGTATAAGATTTTATTCTCCTTTGCCTTATAACTTAATATAGCTTATTTTTGTGCAAAATTACAATCAAAACAATTCATAAACAAACATTATGACATTAGAAACAAAAAAAAGTGTTTTTGTTGAATTAGGAAAATTCTTAGCGCAATTTTCTGAAAAGGAAACAACTAAAAAATCGGATGTTTTGCACAACGATTTATTTTTTGATGATTTCGAAAAACTGATTCACTTATCGCAATCTCATAATGGCTGGTATACTCCCGAACAGGTTTATTTTGCCGTTCAATCCTGGGCAGCTGCTTTAACAGAAGAAAACATTACAAAATGGCTTTCTTCTTATGCTTTAGACTCTACTCAAAATGACAAAACCGTAGCTTTGATATTAGCCGGAAATATACCATTGGTCGGTTTTCATGATTTTTTATCTGTTTTAATAACAGGAAATCGTGCTATTGTAAAAACATCTTCCAACGACCAGCATTTATTGCCTTTTTTAGCAAAATACATTATTGCCGTTAACCCTGATTTCAAAGATAAAATCACTTTTGTTGAAGGAAAATTAGAAAACTTTGATACTGTAATTGCCACAGGAAGTAATAATACCGCTCGTTATTTTGAATATTATTTTAAAGACAAGCCATCGATTATTCGAAAAAACAGAAATTCGGTTGCTGTTTTAAACGGAAAAGAAACCAAAGAGCAATTAGAAGCTTTAGGGGAAGATATTTTCAGATATTTTGGTCTGGGATGTCGCAATGTTTCAAAACTTTTTGTGCCAAAAGGATATTCTTTTGATGCTTTTTTTGAAGCCATTTTCAAGTATCAGGATGTGATACATTACGAAAAATACGCAAACAACTACGACTACAACAAAGCTGTGTTTTTAATGAGCAATTTTAAATTACTCGATAATGGTTTCCTGACCATCAAAGAAGACTCAAGTTACGCCTCTCCTATTTCGAGTGTTTTTTATGAATTCTACGACAATATTGAAGATTTAGAAAAACGTCTTCAGGCTGATGCTGAGCAAATTCAGTGTATCGTTAGCAACGATTTACTGAAAAACAGCATTACTTTCGGGCAAACACAAAATCCGCAACTGTGGGATTATGCAGATAACGTAGATACTATAACGTTTTTGTTAACAACAAATTAAAAAAATGTTTAATTATTTTCAATAATTTATCGCTTTTTCAGCTCCTATTGCCGAAATTTGCTTCTTTTAAAATTCTCGACTATTAAAAACAACCATGAAAAAACACAACTACAGCGCAGGACCAAGTATCTTACCTCAAGAAGTTTTTGAGAAGGCATCACAAGCAATTTTAAATTTTAATGATTCAGGACTTTCTATTCTTGAAATCTCACACCGAAGCAAAGATTTTGTTGCTGTAATGGAAGAAGCTCGTTCGCTTGCTTTGGAATTACTTGGACTTCAGGGAAAAGGGTACCAAGCCTTATTTTTACAAGGTGGTGCCAGTACCGCATTCTTAATGGCTCCGTATAATTTGATGAAAGAAAACGGAAAAGCCGCTTATTTAGATTCCGGAACCTGGGCAGCAGCTGCGATAAAAGAAGCCAAAAATTTTGGAGAAACAATTGTTGTTGGTTCGTCAAAAGAAGAAAATTACAACCATATTTCAAAAGGTTACGAAATACCAACTGATTCAGATTATTTTCACTGCACCAGTAACAATACCATTTTTGGAACTCAAATGAATGAATTCCCAACTACAAACGTTCCTGTAGTTTGCGATATGAGTTCAGATATTTTTTCACGTGATTTAGATTTCTCTAAATTTGACCTAATTTATGCCGGAGCTCAAAAAAACATGGGGCCTGCAGGAACAACTCTGGTTGTGGTTAAAGAAGAAATTTTAGAAAAAACCGGAAGAACAATCCCAAGTATGTTAGATTACGCGAAACATATTAAAGCAGAAAGTATGTACAATACTCCACCTGTTTTTGCTGTTTATGTATCGCTATTGACTTTACAATGGATTAAAAGTAAAGGTGGTGTTGCAGCCGTTGAAAAATTAAACGATGCAAAAGCTGCTTTGCTTTATGCTGAAATCGACAGAAACCCATTATTCAAAGGAGCAGCAGCCGTTGAAGATCGTTCTAAAATGAATGTTACTTTCCTTTTAAACAATCCGGATCACGCAGCCACTTTTGATGCTTTATGGAAAGAAGCTAATATCTCAGGATTACCGGGTCACCGTTCTGTGGGTGGTTACAGAGCTTCTATTTACAATGCTATGCCGATCGAAAGTGTTCAGGTTTTAGTAGATGTAATGAAGGCACTTGAAAGTAAAGTTTAATCGTTGATTTGGTTAACTGTTTAATCGAAAAAATGTTTGCTTTAAAATAGAAAAAAGAAAATCGTAATAACTGGTTCATCGAATAAACAAATTGACGATTAACCACATAAACAAAATACCTAAAATGAAAGTATTAGCCAATGACGGAATTTCTAAAAGTGGAATTCTAGCTTTAGAGAAAGGTGGATTTGAAGTTATAACTACAAAAGTAGCACAAGAACAAGTAGCTAATTTTGTAAACGAAAACAATGTAAGCGTAGTTTTAGTTCGTAGTGCGACTAAAGTTCGTAAAGATATTATCGATGCCTGTCCGGGTCTTAAAATTATTGGACGTGGCGGTGTTGGTATGGACAATATTGATGTTGATTATGCTAAAAGCAAAGGCATTCATGTTATAAATACCCCAGCTTCATCATCAGAATCTGTGGCGGAATTAGTGTTTGGACACTTGTTCAGCGGTGTTCGTTTTCTACACGATTCCAACAGAAATATGCCTCTTGAAGGGGATACAAATTTTGACGGTTTGAAAAAAGCCTATGCAAATGGTATCGAACTAAGAGGAAAAACATTAGGAATTGTAGGTATTGGCCGTATCGGTCAGGCTACTGCAAAAATGGCGTTAGGTTTAGGGATGAAAGTTATCGCTGCAGATAGCTTTATTCCGACAGTAGATATCAAAGTGGAGTTTTTTGACGGTCAGTCTATCACTACAACAATTGTTTCTCAATCTTTAGAGTCTTTATTTAAAGAAGCAGATTTTATTACTTTACACGTTCCTGCTCAGGATGGTTACATCATCGGAGAAAAAGAGCTTGCAATCATGAAAGACGGTGTTGGAATTGTAAACTGTGCACGTGGAGGAGTTATTGATGAGGTAGCACTTGTAAAAGCATTAGATTCAGGAAAAGTTTCTTTTGCAGGATTAGATGTTTTTGAAAGCGAGCCAAAACCGGAAATGACTATTTTAATGCATTCTAAAATTTCATTGACGCCACATATCGGAGCGGCAACAGGAGAAGCACAAGACAGAATTGGTACAGAACTAGCTTCACAAATTATTACTTTGTTAAGCTAATTAACTACAATTAAATATCTTAAAAGGGATTTATTAACATCGTTTAATAAATCCCTTTATTTTTTTCATTAAATTTGAGGATACCAATTCAAAAAAAATTAATCATGTTCGAACAATTAACACAATTAGTACAACAATATGGAGGCGATGCAGTTGTAAACAACAGCGCTGTTCCAAATGAGCATAACGAAGCTGTAGTAGCAGAAGCAGGTAATTCTATATTTGCAGGATTGCAAAAAATTGCTTCAGAAGGTGGTGCCGAACAACTGGCAGGTTTATTTAACGGAAGTTCTCCAATAGACAGTTCAAATCCCGTTGTACAACAAATAACACAACAACTAAGTGGTAGTCTTGGCGAGAAATTCGGACTCAGTAGCGCTGACTCTTCCGGTGTTGCTTCTAATATGATTCCACAAGTATTGAATTCTTTGGTAAATAAAGCAAAAGATCCAAATGACAGCAGTTTTCAGATTTCAGATATCATCAATTCAATTGCAGGAAACAGTGGTCAGGCATCCGGAATCATGGATACCATTTCTAAGTACGGAATGCAATTTGGCTTAGACCAAAATGCCGACGGAAAAGTTGATATCGCCGATGCGGTAGCTATTACCCAAAGCAAAGGTGGTATTTCAGGCCTGCTAGGAAAATTGTTTGGAAAATAGGTTTCTTTGTGAAGGCTCAAAGACACAAAGGTCCAAAGTTCTTCCCTTTATAATCATTCTTAAAATTATAAAAAGGCTGTTTATTTCAGAATAAACAGCTTTTTCATTTTCAACAAAACCTTTGAACCTTTGCAACTCTGTACCTTTGAACCTCGCTTCCTTCACTTTTTTTCCGTAAATTTATAGTCAAAGAAAAAGTCATGAAAAATGCTGTTTACATCCTGATCATTTTAGGTACTATTATAGCCTGCTCAACTGCTAAAACTAACACAACTGAGCCCGTAAATAAAAATGTGGCATTAAGTGATACGGTCAGAATTGCGAATGATTCTTTAGAATACGAAGTTATTATTATCGACAACGGATTTAGTTTATGGTTAGCCTCCCGAGCCTATCCTCGACATTATTATTCGCAAAGTTACCTCGAGACTAAAAACAGACTTTACATAACCGAATGGAATAATCGTGTTTTACAACCGCAACGTTACAGTCCTAATTTGTACGAAATGAACATTAATTACAATCCTACAATCGATTATGGATATGAAGTAAACTACCTTATCTATAATTACATGATTTATTTTCAAAATACTTATAAACAAAAGCTTTGGGGGTATGTTCCGTCCAGATAATGTTGTTATATTTGTAATTGTTATAAATAAAGGATGAAGAGATTAAAAGAACGTTGGGGCATTACCTCAAACCTACAAGCCATAATCATACTTACCGTTTTTGCCATTACAGGATCATCTTCTGCATGGCTTTCTAAACCCTTTTGTGTACTATTGGGAATTACAAAAGAAGATTTCGGAGGTTGGTTTACACTAATCCGTTTAATTATTATTTTTCCAATTTATCAGGTGCTATTGGTTGCAATAGGTGCTCTTTTTGGGCAATTCCGTTTCTTTTGGAATTTCGAAAAGAAAATGCTCAAAAATATGGGATTGGGCTTTTTGTTTAAAGATTAAACAGTCGCTACTTCTTTTTCTGAATGTAATAGGTATAAATCCACGTAAGTGTAAACGACGGAATAATATCTGTACCCGGTAAAATCTCTTCCAAAAACGCAAAAAAACCAGCCACTTTCCCTACCCTGCCTTTGTACATATACGTCATTAAAAAACCGGCTAGCGGCGCCCAGATAACATCGGTAAATTCTGCCAGAATCGGTACGAAAAAAGAAAGCATCCCGATCGTATCAAAAAGCAGCCCCAGAAGCAGTTTTCTCTGTTTTTCTTCTTTTATAATAATTTCTTCCGTTTTCATTTCCTTTTATTTTTTTCTTGTTACTGCAAATAGTACACCAAAATCTCCGTCAATGTGAATACGCTTTTCAAATGCGGCCCCAAATCTCACATCTCACATCTCACAACTTAAAATTACTTAATAAATATAAAAAAAACTTCAATAACTCTTCATAAATCATTCTTCATAAAATTCTGTTACAACCCATTTTAATATCGACAGAATCTTTGTTTCTTTGTAGAAACAGTTTCTTAATGATACACGCAAAAAACATACATAAATTCTACGATCAGCTTGAGGTTTTAAAAGGAGTTGATTTGCATATAAAAAAAGGAGAGATTGTTTCTATTGTCGGAGCATCAGGAGCCGGAAAAACGACACTTTTGCAAATTTTAGGAACACTTGACAAACCTTCTAAATCAAAAACTGAAACTTCATTAACCATAAATGGAGAAAATATTTTAGGCCTTAACGATAAAGCATTGTCTAAATTCAGAAATTTGAACTTGGGTTTTATTTTTCAGTTTCACCAGCTTTTACCTGAATTTACAGCATTAGAAAACGTGTGTATTCCCGCTTACATTGCAGGTAAAAAGCCTTCAGAAACAGAAGCAGAAGCCAAAAAACTATTAGATTATTTGGGACTATCGCACCGAATCAACCATAAACCAAACGAACTATCCGGAGGAGAACAACAGCGTGTAGCCGTTGCCAGAGCCTTAATAAACAAACCCGATGTAATTTTTGCTGATGAACCATCAGGAAATCTGGACACCCATTCTGCCGAAAATTTACATCAATTGTTTTTTCAGCTTCGTGATGAATTTGGTCAGACTTTCGTAATCGTTACCCACAACGAAGAGTTAGCCAATATGGCAGACAGAAAACTGATAATGGTTGACGGTTTGATTAGCAATTAGAAGTTAATCAATTCGCTTTACTATTGTCTTCCTGTCAACAGGATTTTACGCATTTCAAGAATTTTCATTTCAATGATGAACCAAAAAGAGCTCAAAGAATTTCTCGACGAAAAAGTCATTCAATACAACAATCTCGATTTTATCGAAAGTGACCCGGTACAGATTCCGCATTTATTCACTCAAAAAGAAGATATCGAAATTGCCGGTTTCCTGAGTGCTACTATCGCCTGGGGAAATCGCAAAATGATTATCAAAAACTCACATACCATGATGGAATTAATGGGGAATACGCCCTATGATTTTGTCATGTCACATACTGAAGAAGATTTAGAAAGATTAGAGAATTTTGTACATCGTACATTCAATGGAAAAGACTTGACCGGTTTTATAAAAGGATTGCAAAACATTTATAAAAACCACAACGGACTTGAAGCTGTTTTTGCTAAAAATCAGGAAAAAGACAATCTACAGAAAAGTATTCATGAGTTTAAAAAAGTCTTTTTTGAAATTGATCATTTGCCACGAACACAAAAACACATTTCAGATCCTTTAAACAATTCGGCAGCAAAAAGAATTAACATGTACCTGCGTTGGATGGTACGTCAGGATACAAAAGGTGTTGATCTGGGCATCTGGAAAAGCATTTCACCAGCCGCTTTATCCTGTCCGTTAGATGTGCATTCGGGCAATGTTGCCCGAAAATTGGGTATTCTAACCCGAAAACAAAACGATGGTAAGGCTTTAACCGAATTAGATTTTAAACTCAGAAAAATGGATGCTTCAGACCCCGTAAAATATGATTTTGCTCTCTTCGGATTGGGGGTTTTTGAAGGGTTTTAAGATAATTAAGTATTAATATAAAAATCTCAACTAACTCTGTGTTTATTTAACCGCGAAGTTCGCGAAGCTGCAGGAGATAACTTTAACGATAAAGCTTTGCGAACTCCTATGCTTGTCAAGATTTTTTTTCACGCAGATTTAGCAGATTTATTTAGATTATTTTACAAAGACAACAAAACAAAAATATCAGCTAAATCTGCTAAATCTGCGTGAAAAAAACTTTTCTTTGCGGTTAAGAAAAGAAAAAGTCTTACACCAACTCTTATCTTAAAAGATTATTTCAAAACAGAATCACAAATTTCATTCAGCAAGTTTTGTCTCATTTTGGAGTTTCTTTGATTCAGTAGTATGATAATACCCCAATTCTCAGCTCTGTTGTAAGCTATAATCGAAGATTGTCCCATAGAATCTCCTGTTTTGATATAAAGTGTCTTTTTTTCGTCTGTACCGATATTTATTCCTAAGCCTAATTCTCTTTTTTCATCTTTATAGTAAATCTTTTCTGTAATTAAAGCTGCTTTACCAATTGTAGTTTCTTTATTTAAAACTGCTTTTAAATATGTAACCATATCAGAAGCACTTGATTTTATTAATCCGGCAGGTGCTGTAACATTCCATTTAAAGAATTCCTGACTACCACCATTTGGGTTATGACCTGTCGTTCTGTTTTTTACATTAAAATCTTTAGTTAATGTATTGGTCAGCTGTAAAGGCTCTATTATTTTATTTCTTAAGATTTCATCGTAGCTCTTACCATATACCTTTTCCAGTATTTGTCCAAGCAAAGTAATGCCGATTGTCGAATAACGGTATTTACCATAATCAGTTAATTCATTACAATTGTTAACTAATGTTGCCAATGTTTTTTCAGTCACACTGTTTATGGGCTGTTGAGGATCTAATTCGATTAACTTTGCAAAATCAATATCGGGTAAACCTGACTGATGTGATGCTAAATCAGAAATTTTGATTTTGTTTTTAAGATTTTTACTTAATACGTATTCTTTAGGAAGATAGCTGTCGATAAAATCGTCTACTTTAATTTTATGATCATTGGCTGCCTGTGCAATTAAGTTTGAGGTTACAATTTTAGTGATCGATGCAATTTCGAAGATGGAATTTTTGTTTATTTCAATTTGACTTTCTTCGTTTAAATTGCCATAAGCCGTATAGTATTCTTCATTGTTTTTGATAAGACCAACGCTAATACCAACATTTGGATTCTTCTTGTAATTATCTTTTATTATCGAATCAATCTTTCTGGAAATGTCTTGTCCGAAAGAAAAGTTGCTAACTAATACTACTACTGCTAAAAATTTTACTGTGGTTTTCATTGTATCGTGTTTTTGATTAAAAATTTATTTCGATACAAAAATGTGATGAATACGAACGCTATGCGACCGAATAAAAATACTCGAACGCATTTGTCAAAAAAAATAAGTACGAATAAATTAAAAACACTAGTACGAGTAATTACAAAGCACTGTTTTGCAAATTTTTACGATAGGCAGTTGGCGTATTACCCGTATGTTTTTTGAAGGCAGTATTAAAAGATGATTTTGAATTAAAACCTACATCATACAGAATTTCTAAAATAGTTACCTTATTTTTTGTAGTATCTTTTAGAATATCCATAGCATTCTCTATCCGATAAGAGTTCACAAAATCGTAAAAATGCTGATCTAACTTATGATTAATTAAAAGAGATAAGTCCCGAACAGGAATTTTAATTCCCACAGAAATATCCTGAATAGTTATCGAAGGATTAAGAAATGGTTTTTCATCAGTCATAAATTTCTTTAATTTTATCAACTCTTCGCTATATTCTTTTTCATTGACATCAACTTGTTCACTCTTCTTTTCTTCTAAAATAATATCGGAAACCAATTTTAGTTTTGAATCAATACTTCTAAACAAACCGGGATTGTTTAATGCTTTAAACAGATACCAACAAGTGATAGGTACCTGAAATACCAGAATACTAATTTTTATTCCTTCGGAGATATTTGGATAGTCTGAAAACTTCAAGATGTTTTTTACGAAAACAATTAAATACAAAGTGGCCAGTACCATTGTAAACTGAAACAACCAATTATACAATTTAATACTAGTACCCGCGTAATTTTCAAGATATAGTTTTTTTGCCTTCCGTAACAGAGTAAAAACGGCAATAAAATAGCCCACTGCCTGAAGTTGAAAAAGAATATGATTAAACTGAAGCTCTATACTAGTTTGACGATTAGTTAGTAGATTAATTTTAGCATCAAGATCTACCGCATAAAAGCGAGGCACTAAAACCAGATTCGCAATTAAAAACGGAAGCAGATGCAGTAAATGTTTTGGTTTAATCTTAAAATCCGAATAACAAACAGATAATACATAGAGGTAAAAAACAGGTATTTGCAAAAAACAAAGTAAATTTCTTAGCATTTCAAAATTTGAAACTCCACTAATTATTAAATCAAACAAGGTTCCACTGGTATCAATTGCGGTTAATAACAGAAAAAAGGCAAAAAGAGAATTACTTACTTTGTGTTTTGTTTTTACCGTTACGAGAAAAAACGCCAGAAATAATAGAATAAACAAAGAAATTACAGTTAAAATAGTTAATACATTAATCTTATCCATTTATTATTTTCTTTTGGTTTTGTTACGATTTATAATTAATTAGCAATACTTTACAACCTAGGAAACACAGGAACTTTATTACCTGAATATTACAAAGCCGTTGCTTTCAAACTTACAAAAAACTTTTATATAAAGTATATCAAAGCGCTTCTATCAAGTTGAAATGACACGCTTAAGGAAATTTGTAGCGATTTGTCTTTCCGGTACGAGGAATCGCACCAGTAATTCGACAAAGATTGGTGATTCACTTCTCGGAGTTTCGTGTGTGACTTCTCCTGCGTCGAAGTAACAGAAGTAGAGGGGTTGGGTTACTAAAAACAGTAAGTCTCACAAATCTGCGCACAGTATGTCATTCCGAAGAATGAGGAATCACACACGCAACTCGTCAAAGATTGGCAAAATTCTGCATAGAACTTCCATGACGATTCTTTATTCTTTATTCTTCAGGATTGACATTATTGTGTAAATATCTGTCTATACTTAAAATACATTAATTTCTACTTAAATTAAACGTGACAGGTTTTAAAAACCTGTCACGTTTGTTGTTTAGGATTATCTATTATTTTAATTTGTTTTTTCAACTCAGGAGATATAATCGATAGTGGGGAAATGAAGTAAATCACTTTAGAAACCCCAACCAGAATGTCGCCAACCTTTGTCTAAGTTGAGATGTGATTTCTCCTTCGCCGAAATTAACACGTTGGAAGAATTAAGTGGTGAATTTGGATTTACATAGCTACTTTAGTTTTTAATTTTTGCATTATTCATTGTTATAATACTCCCTAATATTGCTCTTCTGTTATTATTTCAAAAACATTTTCTTCTGAATTAATTTTTATGAGTGGAAAACTTGGATCATTTTCCCCTGTCAAAATAATTTGTTTTTTCAAAGTTGAACTTACTTTCGTCATAAAGGATAGAATACTTTCAAAGTCTTCATTAGTTTTGATCTCACTTGGTACAATATCAAATTCAATTTCATCAATAAAAAAAAAGTAACAGTTTATTTTTACATTGCCAATTTCGATTGAAACCGTCGAAAATTCAACTTCCCCAGTCTCGTCTTCTAAAAATTTATAAGCTTTCTCTTTGTTAATTTTCTTTCCAAAAAAAGAACTCAAATTATATTCAAAATTTAGCAAATCAATTAATTTCCCCCAATCATCTAAAGAAGTATTATGAACATAAATATCTCTTAATGTGCCGTCAGACTTAAAAATCCAATTAATATTTTCCCAAATATAATTCATATCATTTCTTATAATATTGATTGACAATAGCTTCTTATACAAATCAGTAGTACTCTAATCTAAAGAGATACTTTTTTTCTTCGAGCACTACATATTTTAAGCCAATTTCTATCTTCCTTAAATTTTATTCGACCAAAAATATTCAAAAAATAATGCAACACGGCAAGATGAAACTTTATTTCTTAAATACTTTTAATAATTCAAATACTACCTACAATTATGACTTACTAATACATTAAAGATTTCTTTATCTAAGTTGGTTGATTTGTTTTGATCAATTGAATTAATCGCTTGGTTTGTCATTCCGAAGAAGGAGGAATCACACAAGAAACTCCATACAGAATTTTGCCAATCTTTGTCGAATTACTCGTGTGATTTCTCCTGCGTCGAAATGACACGCTGGAAGAATTAAGTAGTGATTTGTTCCTTCTGTCGCTTGTAACCCGAGTGATAATGAATAGACGAAAATAAATGACACGCTTGGGCAAAAACAAGCCTTCCCCTCCCTAAAATAGCGTATTACACCCTTTACTCTTTATGTTTTTGAAAACCCTAATCACTGAAAATCAAACAATTAAATAGCTGAATTTCTCGAATCATTTGATAATCTAACAATCAAACCGTTATTTTAACGTACATTTGCACAAAATTTAATGTAAATGAGCACTTTCGAACAATTCAATCTTCCAAAATCACTTCAAAAAGCAATAGACGAATTAGGTTTCGTGAAGCCTACTCCTATTCAGGAAAAAACGTTCTCTGTGATTATGTCAGGTCGCGATATGATGGGAATTGCGCAAACAGGTACCGGTAAAACATTTGCTTACTTGTTGCCTCTTTTAAAATTATATAAATTTACCCCAACCAATACGCCAAAGATCGTAGTACTGGTTCCAACCCGTGAACTTGTTGTTCAGGTGGTAGAAGAAATAGAGAAATTAACCAAATACATGTCGGTTAAAACACTTGGAATTTTTGGTGGTGTAAACATTAACACACAGAAAAAAGCCGTTTACGAAGGAGTTGATATTTTAGTTGGAACTCCGGGTAGAACAATGGATTTGGCTTTGGACGCTGTTGTACGTTTTGATGAAACTCAGAAATTAGTTATTGACGAGTTTGACGAAATGCTGAATTTAGGTTTCCGTACACAATTGACCGCTCTTTTGGCGATGATGAAAACCAAACGTCAGAATATTTTATTCTCTGCAACCATGACCGACGAAGTTGATGCTGTTTTGAATGACTTTTTTGACTTTCCGGAAGAGGTTACATTAGCCGCTTCAGGAACTCCCCTTGAAAAAATCACACAGATTACTTATAATGTTCCTAACTTTAATACCAAAGTTAACTTACTGAAACACTTATTAGAAACAGACGAAAGCATGGAACGTGTTTTGGTTTTTGTGAATAATAAAAAGATTTCGGACATGCTTCACACTCGAATTGAAGAACATTTCGAAGGTCAGTTTGGAGTAATTCACTCAAACAAATCTCAAAATTACCGTTTGAGTACCATGGCAGAGTTTCAGGAAGGAAATCTACGCGGATTGATCACCACAGATATCATGGCAAGAGGTTTGGATATCTCAAACATCTCGCATGTTATCAACTTTGAACTTCCGGAATTTCCAGAATTGTACATGCACAGAATTGGTCGTACAGGTCGTGCTGATGCAACCGGGACCGCTATCAGTTTCATATCGCCTCGCGAAGAAGAATTTAAAGTAGAAGCGGAAATTCTAATGAATCAGGAGCTTGAAATTGCTGATTTCCCTGAAGAAGTTGAGATATCTGAGAAATTAATCGAACCTGAAAAAGACCGTCAGCCAATTAAATTCTTAACGAAAAAACCAAAACTTACAGGAGATGGTGCTTTTCATGAAAAAATCAAGAAAAATAAAAAAGTAAATCTTGGAGGTCCTTCAAAAACCAAAAAGAAAACACATGGTTCGGTTAATAGAAACATGTTGAAGACTAGAGACAAAAAGAGAAAAGATCAGAATAAATAGATTTCTTTTTTTTTGAGATACAAAGGCTCAAAGGTGCAGAGGTTCAAAGGTCTTTATAAACTTGGCACACTGTATCTTTGAGCTTTTTTACATTATAAGTTTGAAACTTTTTTACTTAGAAACTCAGAACTTCTATCGAACAGCAAAGTCCTTCGACTTCGCTCAGGAGAACACTCTTTTGACTTCGCTCAGAGTGACAAACCAGATTATTCCGGAAGACTCGTGATTTATTTGAAAAATTAGAAAAAACTTAAGGCCTTTACTACTTAGAAACTCAGAACCTTTGTTCCTTTGTTCCTTTGTTCCTTTGTTCCTTTGTTCCTTTGTTCCTTTGTTCCTTTGAACCTCCAAAAACCTAGATCTTTGTAAAAAGCAACCCAACCGGTGAACACAATTCGATTTTCTTTCCGGTGGCTGTAAGTTTTCCTGTTGCTTTATCTCTTTTAAAAACAACTATATCATTTGTATACTGATGCCCTGCCAAAAGATAATTTCCTGTTGGATCAATAGCAAAATCTCTTGGTCCTTTTCCTAAAGTGCTTACTTGTTCTACTTTTTCAAGGCCTCCGTTTTTAAGAATCTTGTAAACTATGATTGCATTTACGTCTACACGGTCTGATACATATAAAAATTTTCCGTCAGGCGAAATTTTTATGGCTGCTGCTCCGGTACCACCTTTGAAGTCCTTTGCCAGAATACTTGTTTCTGCAATTACTTTTAAACTTCCATTTTTATTATAAGATAAAGTAGTCAGCGTTCCGTCTAATTCCTGAACCAAATAAACCAATTTACCGTCTTTACTAAAAGTTAAATGTCTTGGGCCACTTCCGGCTTTCACATTGACACTTCCTTTTAAAGTTAATATTTTGTTCTTAGAATCTGGATTGTACTGATAAACGAAAACTTTATCCAGGCCTAAATCAGCAGACAAAACATATTTTTTATCAGGAGAAAAACAAACCATATGCACATGCGCCTTTTCCTGACGTGCAACATTGATTCCCTTTCCTTCGTGTTGAATTACTTGTTGCCCTTCGGTAATACTTCCGTCAGGTTTTTTTTTGAACACTGTGATATTTCCACCAGAATAATTCGCAGTAATTACGTTTTTAGCATCTGTAATTAAGTGGCAAGGATCTGCTCCTAACGCATCGCTTTTATTGATAAAATTAACTTTTCCGCTCGCTGAATCATAACCAAAAGCACTCACCGTACTTTGAGTTCCATTTTCGTTTACGGCATAAATAAACTTATTATCCGCCGAAACTGACAAATAACTTGGACTCAAAACATTCTCTGAAGACCCCTTTAACTTAAAATTTCCCGAATCTGCATTAAATTCGTAAACATAAATTCCGTTACTCGGACAAGTATTAGTGTAGGTTCCTACCAATAAATTAAATTTATTCTGAGCCTGTGAACTTGTAAAAACCAACACTGCCCAAAACAACATATATACTCTTTTCATTTTTTATTTTTTTGAATCCGGCTAAAATACTCAATATTCCCAACAGACCATTTTATTTTTATTACAAATGAATTTTTAAAAGTTACATTTTTCACAGAATCTCTATTTTTTAAAACCATATAAGTTATATAAGTAAATTTAAGTTTTACGTAGCTGCCTTTTAACACACAGCAATTACATGAACTTATATAACTTATATGGTTAAAATAAAAAAACAAATTTGTATTTTTGACCAGCATCTTCACGAAAAATCAAACGTAGTGAAGTAAATCGAAGCCAGAATGCATTTTAAACACCCTGAAATTCTATACTTTCTGTTTCTGTTGATTGTTCCAATTTTGGTACATTTATTTCAATTACGACGTTTTAAAACCTCTTATTTTACTAACGTTCGCTTCTTAAAAGAACTTTCTATACAAACCCGAAAAAGTTCGAAAATCAAAAAAAGATTATTACTAGCAACCCGATTGTTACTGTTGGCTTTTGCCATTTTTGCTTTTGCTCAGCCTTTTTTTGAAGCAAAAGACAGTAAAAATGCAACAAACGAAATGTATATTGTTTTGGACAATTCTTTTAGTATGCAGGCCAAAGGAAAAAAAGGAGAACTATTGAAGCGTGCGGTTCAGGAATTACTTGAAAACACGCCAGAAACAGCGCAATTTTCGCTACTCACCAATACCGAAAACTTTTGGAATACCGACATTAAATCATCTAAAAGTGCTTTACAAAATTTAAACTACAGCGCCACTCCGTTTGAACTTTCTTCTATACTGGCCAAAATAAAAGCACACAAATCTGCTCATAAAAAAGATATCGTCATTATTACAGATGCTGTTGGTTTGGCAGAAAAAGAGGTAAAAAATATTGATTTTGAAGAAAAACCATACTTCATAATTCCGGAAGCTGAACAAAAAAATAATGTCGCAATTGACAGCGTTTTTATCAATCAGACTTTAGAAAATTTTTACGAAATTGGCGTGAACCTCTCGGCTTACGGTGAGGATTTTAAGCCTGTTTCAATGGCTTTGTACAATCAGAATAAATTAATTGCCAAAACAATTATCAATTTTGACAACAAGAAAAAGAAAATCAATTTTACGATTCCAAAAGAGGCATTTCATGGTTATGTTACGATTGAAGATAATGGTTTGACGTATGACAACAAGCTTTATTTTAGCATTTCGAAAGCAAAAAAGACTAACGTAATTAGCATTGGTACAGCCGAAAAAAGCAACTTTTTATCCCGAATATATACCTCGCAAGAGTTCAATTACAACAATTACACTATTGGTAGTTTAGATTACAATAGCCTGGAAAAACAAAATACTATTATTCTAAACGAACTAGAAGAAATACCGCAAGCGCTGCAAACCACTTTAAAAGCATTTGTATCAAAAGGCGGTAATCTGGTAATCATTCCATCTGAAAAAACGTCTGTTACGAATTTGAATTCTTTTTTAAACAATTTTGGAAAAATTCAATTCAAAAATTTACAGAACACGAGTAAATTAATTACCAAAATAAACTTTGATCATCCTTTATTCTCGGGTGTTTTTGAAAATAAAATTAGTAATTTTCAATATCCGAAAACAGCTAAATCATTTGATATCTCGAGCCCATATCCGGCCGTTTTATCTTATGAAGACCAAAGTATATTTTTAACCATGGTTCAAAATCCGGTTTCGGGAGTTTCTGTTTTTTCAGCTCCGATTAATACGGAAAATTCAAACTTCCAGCAATCACCGTTGATTGTACCACTTTTTTACAAAATGGGGCAAAACAATCAAAAGACTGGAGTTAATGCCTTGACTATTGGTAATAATCAGCCCTATTTTGTAGATGTGCTATTGACAAAAGATGCGATTTTGGAAGTAAAAGGAAATGATGATTCTTTTATACCGATTCAACAGGTATTAAACAACAAAGTAAAATTAGTCTTCAATGATTTCCCTGAAACGGCCGGAAATTATAGCATTTTTGATAAAAAAAACTGGGTAGAAAACCTGAGTTTCAACTACAATCGAAGCGAAAGTGATTTAAGTCAGGTCCATACCAATCTGGTTTCCGATTATAAAACTGCCGATACGATTTCGACTATTTTTAACACCCTACAAACTGAGCGAACGGACAGCCAACTTTGGAAATGGTTTGTTATCTTTGCACTGTTATTTTTAGCATTAGAAATGGCCATTATCAAATTTGTGAAGTAATTCAGTATGTGATTTCTCCTTCGTCGAAATGACAGCTGCTAATACTATACTGCATTACTGCATGGAATATTGGATGCGATTTCTCCTTCGTCGAAATAACAAACAACACGATTAAAAAACAGCTCAGTACAAAATAAATTTATCTACATATGAAAATAATCATCAGAAGCGCCAAAATTATCGACTCTAAAAGTCCGTTTCACAACAAGACCGTTGATCTTTTAATTGCAGATGGTATTATAGAAAAAATAGGAACTTCAATTCCTGAGACTGCGGACGCCAAAGAAGTACAATTTGACAATCTGCACCTTTCGCAAGGCTGGTTCGACAGCAGTGTTTCTTTTGGAGAACCCGGTTACGAAGACAGAGAAACCATCGCAAACGGACTAACTGTTGCTGCCAAAAGTGGTTTTACAGGCGTTGCCTTACAACCGAACTCCTTCCCTATTATCGACAATCAATCGCAAATTAATTTTGTAAAAAGTAAAGCCATTGGTTTTGCTACAGAGCTTTTCCCAATCGGCGCTTTAACCAAAGCAAGCGAAGGAAAAGATATGGCAGAATTATTCGATATGAAAAAATCAGGTGCTGTAGCTTTTGGCGATTACAACAAAAGTCTGGACAATGCCAATTTGCTAAAAATCGCTTTACAATACGTACAGGATTTTGATGGTTTGGTACTGGCCTATTCCCAAGATGTTAACCTCAAAGGAAATGGTGTAGTAAACGAAGGAATCGTTTCAACAAAATTAGGTTTGAAAGGAATCCCAAATTTAGCCGAAGAATTACAAATTTCAAGAAATCTGTTTTTACTGGAGTATACCGGAGGAAAATTACATATCCCTACCGTTTCTACAGCAAAATCAGCTGCGATGATCAAAGAAGCAAAAGCAAAAGGACTTAATGTAACTTGTAGTGCCGCTGTTCATCATTTGGTTTTAAACGATGAAAAACTGGAAGGTTTTGACACACGTTATAAAGTAACTCCACCATTAAGGGCTGAAAGCGACAGAGCAGCTCTCGTAAATGCAGTTCTTGACGGAACTATCGATATGATTACTTCCGATCATAATCCGATTGATATTGAATTTAAGAAAATGGAATTCGATACAGCTAAAAACGGTACAATCGGACTTGAAAGTGCTTTTGGAGCCTTACTGACTGTTTTACCTCTTGAAATTATAGTTGAAAGGCTAACCCTTGGAAAAGCCGTTTTCGGAATTGATAACGAGGTCATTGCCGAAGGTTCTAAAGCTAATTTTACTTTTTTCACACCAGAAGGCCGTTCCACTTTCACAAAAGAAAACATCCTTTCAAAGTCTAAGAACTCTGCATTCTTAGGAACTGAAATAAAAGGAACCGTGTACGGTGTTTTAAATCAAAATCAACTTGTTATCACAAAATAATTACAATGAATAATTCAATCGAAGAGGGAAAAACAGCCGCAATTACCAGCTATATTTTAATCATTGGGGTGCTAATTGCCATGTCTATGAACTCGGAAAATAAAAATAGTTTTGCTTCGTTTCATATTCGTCAGGCTTTGGGATTGTCTTTGACCTTTATCTCTTTAGGAACGATCATCAGTAACTTTGACAGCTTTTTTATCACTTTCCCGATGTGGATTTGTATTTCTGTTCTGTGGGGTTATGGTATTTTTAGTGCTATCCAGGGACATACAAGGCCAATTCCTTTAGTTGGAGAACTTTTTCAAAAATGGTTTAAGTCTATTTCTTAGTTAAATTCCAAATTTTTAAAAATCCAAATTCCAATTGCTGTGGCAATTACAAATTATAATACTTTGTCGGACTCACTGAAGCTGATAACTAAAACTGAGACTGAGAGCCGAAACTGAAAACTTACACAAAAATGAATCTATCCCTAGAATACAAAATACAAGAACCAAAAGTTATTTTAGAAAAAAATCCGGTTTTACTTTTATTACACGGTTATGGCAGTAACGAAGCTGATTTATTTTCGTTTGCCACAGAACTTCCGGATCATTATTACATTATTTCTGCCAGAGCACCTTACGATATACAATATGGTGCCTATGCCTGGTATGCGATTAATTTTGATGCTGATCAGAACAAATTTTCTGATAACGAACAAGCCAAAACTTCACGTGATATCATCGCAATTTTCGTTGATGAGTTAATAGCTAACTATCCAATTGATGCCAATGATGTTACTTTAGTAGGGTTTAGCCAAGGTTCTATTTTGAGTTATGCGGTGGCACTATCGTATCCGGAAAAAATTCAAAAAGTAGTTGCGATGAGCGGTTATTTTAATTTCGAAATTATTAAAGAAGGTTTTGAGAAAAACGATTTCAAAAATCTAAAAATATTTGCTTCTCATGGCACCGTAGATCAGGTCATTCCGATTGACTGGGCCAGAAAAACACCTGCTGTTTTAGAAAAATTACAAATTCCTGCTGTTTATAAAGAATATCCTGTTGGACATGGTGTGGCTCCTCAGAATTTCTTTGATTTTAAGAATTGGTTGGCGATTGAGTAGTTTTTAGTGCCAATCGCAGTCACAATCTAAGAAAATAACTTAGTTGATTTTACAATTAACTATGAAAAACAACTGTTTTAAAAATTGCCCCTAATTTACCTCGAATGAATAAAAAATTACTCTTATTATTTTTCTTTAGTGTCCAAATTGGTTTTTCACAACAAATAGAATTTGGAGCAAATGTCAGTTATGGCTTTAGCAATATTGCCAATTCAAGAACAACTGAAGGGCGAGCCGTAATCGGAAATGCATTATGGAACATCAAAGAAGGTTTTTCTGTACTGTACTATTTTGGTGATCCTCATAAAAAAGTAACAAATGGTATTCACTTTGAATATGTAAATAGCACAAGAGGTTCTAAAAGCGATTCTTTTTCCAGAGCAAAATATACCATCAACTCGAAATCATTCAACCTGAATTATAGAAGAGCAGGTAGTCTCGGCAACAATTTTGGTATTTATGCAGATTTAGGTTTTGGCTATAATATCCTTGACAACACCAACAGCTACAAAGGCGAAGTAGATGAAACCGTAGCCTTTCCAAGAATCAAGGAAAATCTAATTATAAAAAATAATGAATTTACTTTTATATTTGCAATTGGAGCTGACAAACTAATCCTAAAGGACAATTTTGCTGTTTTTATTGAAATAAATGGTGAAGGTGGAATAACAACAATTAATAGCAATTCAGGATCTTATAGAACACAATCTCTTGGGTTTTCAACTGGAATACGATATATATTAAAAACAAAAAAGCAGCAATAAGGTAATAATGAGTTAATTTATATAAGAATATTTTTTTTGATACTCAGTCAAAACTTAAATTATTAAATCTATATGGTAACTACAAAACTCGAAAACCCCGCATTAATCTTAATCGACATTCAAAAAGGATTCGAAGATATCGCCTACTGGGGAGGAGACCGAAATAATGTTACTGCAGAACAAAAAGCCGGAGAACTTCTGGAAATCTGGAGAGGCAAAAATTTGCCGATTTTTCATGTACAGCATTGTTCTTCTAATCCGAATTCCATTTTGAATGCGACACATCCGGGCAATGATTTTCAGGATGTTGTAAAACCAATTGAGGGCGAAACCATCATCAAAAAAAATGTAAACAGTGCTTTTATCGGAACGAACTTAAAAGAGTTACTCGATACTGCAAAAATTACAAATCTTGTTATTGTAGGATTAACAACAGATCATTGTGTTTCAACTACCACAAGAATGGCCGGAAACTTTGGTTATACTGTGTACTTAGCTTCTGATGCAACAGCAACCTTCAATAAAAAAGGTATTAACGGAGAAGACTTCTCTGCAGAAATCATTCATCAAACCGCATTAGCAAGTTTAAACGAAGAATTCGCTCAAGTTGTAACGAGCGACTTTATTAAGCAATTAGTAAATTAAATCTAAAATCAGGATTAAGATATACCGTTTTTCTTAACCGCAAAGAGCACAAAGGATTACGCAAAGGTCGCTAAGCCCTGCGAACTTTGCGTAATTCTTTGCGGCCCTTGCGGTTAAACTTTTCTAACCACATCTAGTACTCAAGCTAAAGCAAGAGGCTATTCAAAATAAAAAGTGAGATGTAACTTGGTTCACCCATTTCACATCTCACTTTTTACATCTTCACACTCCAAAAATTGGAATTTGGAATTTGGAATTTCAAAAATTGGAATTTCCCAACCCTATATTCCAGTATAAATTATCTTTCCTGCTTTTTTCAAAACATATCCTTTCCAAGGTATTAATTCGTAATCGTCTTTTACCCACGAATCCCCTTCTGATTTTCTTTCTAAAATAATGGCCTCTTTTTGCGTATCCAGAAAAAGTTCTGCTTTATTCCCTTCAAAAATCACATAAGCCACTGTAGAATATGTTTTTCCGTCTTCGGCGTGGGCCAGCTGCGTTCCAATTTCAAAAAGTCGGACACATTCTTTCTTTACAATTGACCAGGTGTAACCGGCAGAACCTTTGCACCCATGTTCATCACTATCACCACCAACCACTTTAGGTTTTGCTTCTTCCTGTACCGTTTTGGATTCCTGAGAAACTTTCTTATTGCAAGAAAAAGAAAGTCCGATAATAATTGCTAGCAAAAATAGTTTTTTCATAATTTCGTTACTTTAAATTACTGAATTACAAAAGAGTATCTCTCTTTATTTTTGATACAACAAAGACTGATTTATTTCAAAAGTAATACTTTCATCAGTATTAACAAAGTATTTTAATAAGACTTCACCCCACAATTCACCATTACTGTAATCAGCAATAATCCATCTGTGGTTCAGGATCTTTATTTTATTGATAACAAACTTTTTTCCATCAATCATATCCTGTCCCGTATACGGATTTCCGTTTGGATTCGAATTTAAGTCCAATAATTTTTCAGTCACAACCGGAATCAATTTTTCGTACTGAATAATTTTTCCTCCTGTAGCACTGTTATCAAAATAGTTTTGTGCATTTTCATTATTTTCTAAAGAAAAATAATCTGACTCTGCCAGTTTTGTTGAAACCAAACTTATGCTGTCTCTAAGTTTCTTGGTCGTTTTCTCGTATCTTTCCTGCTCAAATTTAACTTCGCGACTATAAAACATATAGGTAAAAACATTCATTAATATCGCAAGGATAAAAAGGTAAAGCATCAGGGATTTTTTCATTTTATAATATAATTAAATTGTAATTTCTAAATTATCGTAAGCCAGAAAAACGTTTTTAGGCAACTGTTTTTGCACTTCTTCGTGAAAGCCCAAAACATGGCTGATATGCGTTAAATAAGCTACTTCAGGTTTTACTAAGTCAATAAAATCTAAAGCTTCCTGCAAGTTAAAATGCGTATCATGTGGCTCGACGCGCAACGCATTCACCACCAAAACTTTCAGATTTTTTAGTTTTTCAACTTCGATATCTTCTACAGTCTTAACATCCGTCAGATAAGCAAAATCATCTATTCGATAGCCAAAAACCTGTAAATCACCGTGCATTACATTTATCGGGATTGCCATTTTATCTCCTACAGCAAAAGGTTCGTTGTTTTTTACTTCGATGGTTCTAACGCTTGGAGCCCCGGGATATTTATTTACGGTTTCAAAAACATATTCAAAACGACGTCTTAAATTGTCGATTACGCGCTGATGTGCATAAACAGGAATTTCACCCTGTCTGAAATTAAACGGTCGAATGTCGTCTAATCCGGCAGTGTGATCTGCATGTTCGTGTGTAAATAAAATGGCATCGAGCTTTCTGCATCCGCAAGTAAGCATTTGTTGCCTAAAATCAGGTCCACAATCTACAACGTACGAATGTTCGCCCCAAGTGATCCAAATAGACACGCGAAGTCTTTTATCCTTAGCATCAGTGCTTTTACAAACTGGATGATCGACCCCAATGATTGGGATGCCTTGAGAAGTGCCGGTTCCTAAAAAATTGATCTTCAATTGAACTTATTTTTTTTACAAAAATAGGATTATTTCTCTTTCATTAGAAGCCTAATTTGCTAACTTTGTAACAAATCTATTTAAAATAAAATGGGTACAGAAATAAAACTCAAAGGTGACAAGGTCATCGAACAGATTCCTTCTATAAAAGACAAAGCTTTACGCATTAATTTAAACGAGAATATTTACGGGACATTTGCTGAAATCGGTGCTGGACAAGAAACCGTTAGACACTTTTTCAGATCCGGAGGTTCATCGGGAACAATTGCAAAAGCAATGTCTGCCTATGACAAAGATTTTAGTGATGCTGTTTACGGAATTGAAAGTGACGGAAGATATGTTACCGAAAACCGTCTAAAAAAAATGCTGACTTTTGAAGGAGAGCTTATTGAAGAACGTTTGAGCCGTGAAAAACACCCAAACAAACTTTTCTTTAGTTACGCAAATACCGTTGCAACTATTGATTTTGCCAAGCAATTTAAAGGTCATGGTTGGGTTGGAATCCGATACCAAATTGAACCGGACGAAGCTTACAACGAAATTATTCTACACATTCGTTTTAAAGAAACCGATGCAAGACTACAACAGGAAACACTTGGAATTTTAGGGGTAAACTTAATTTACGGTGCTTTCTACAAATACAACGATCCAAAACGATTACTTCGCTACTTATACGATCACTTAGACAAAGACCAACTTGAAATTGATACGATTAACTTCTCAGGACCTCGTTTTGCAGATGTTGACAATCGTTTAATGAGTTTACAATTGGTTAAAAACGGAATGACTGATGCCGTAATGTTTAACCCGGAAGGAAAAAACATTTTACCGGCTGCAATTTTATACAAAAAGAACCTTTTAGCTTTAAGAGGAAGTTTCCGTCCGGTTACGAAAGTAAATATGGACATGTATGAGAAGTCATTAAAAATGTTCCTCGAAGAAAATAAAGTCGATAAAGACAATACTTTAGTAGTTTTTGAAATTACGCTTTCGAATTTGCGTTCAGATGGTGAAATTGACGAACGTGACTTTATGGACAGAGCCGAATTACTTTGTTCTTTAGGTCAAACCGTTATGATTTCGAATTTCCAGGAATATTACAAAGTAGTTGAATACTTTGCTAACTATACCAAAGCCCGTATGGGATTAGCAATGGGAGTTAACAATTTAGTTGATATTTTTGATGAGAAATATTACCGTCATTTAAGTGGAGGAATCCTTGAAGCGTTTGGAAAATTATTCTACCGCGATATGAAAGTTTTCTTGTATCCGATGTTAGATGAAAACGGCGTTCTGATGAATTCAACCAACTTAAAAGTACACCCAAGAATGAAAGAACTGTACAAGTTCTTTAAATTTAACGGAAAAGTGGTTGATGTTGTTGATTACGACCCACACAATCTGGAAGTTTTCTCCCGTGCGGTTCTGAAAATGATCAATCAGGGAAAAACCGGCTGGGAACATATGTTACCTCCGGGTATCGCAGAAATTATAAAAGAACATCATCTTTTTGGTTATCATCCCGAGAAGGAGTTAAACAAAACGAACTAAATAAAAATCCCCGTAAAAAGAATTTCTTTACGGGGATTTATTTTTTTGTTTCAGGTTTCAAGTTTTTAGAGATTTCCGTTTATTTTAAAGATAAATCTTCGAAACTTGCGATTAGTTTTTCACGCAGATTTTGCAGATTTAGCTGATTCTTTTTTTTAATAATGTAATCCGCTAAATCTGCAAAATCTGCGTGAGAAAAAAACTTTGCGAACCTTGCGTAAATCTTTGCGATCTTAGCGGTTAACCAACAAAAACTATTTCAAAATCTGCGCTGCGTGTTCTTTCGTTTTAACTTTTTCGATTACTTCGTCAATGATTCCGTTTTCATCGATTACAAAAGTAGTTCTGTGGATTCCGTCATATTCTCTTCCCATAAACTTTTTTGGACCCCAAACTCCAAAAGCATTGATTACAGACTTATCTTCATCGGCAATTAATGGAAAAGGAAATTCGTATTTATCTTTAAACTTCGCTTGTGCTTTCTGACTATCAGCACTTACACCCAGAAGTTCATAATTATTAGCTTTAAAACGCTCGAAGTTATCTCTTAAATCACAAGCTTCAGCCGTACAACCCGGCGTACTGGCTTTTGGATAAAAGAAAACTACTAATTTTTTACCTGCGTAATCCGCTAGTTTATGTGTTTTTCCTTCCTGATCTGTTCCTGAAAATTGAGGTGCTTTATCTCCTTTTTGTAATGTTGTCATATCTTATTTTTTGTGAAATGTGATTTGTGAAATGTAAAATGTGAGATGTGATTTGTAAGATGTGAGAGTCGGATTCTTAAATTTTTAATTTTAAACTTCTCACATTTTACAAATCACATTTCACAAATAACACTTCACTAGCAAAATTATGCTATTTTTACGGAACTAAAAATACGGAAATGAATAAAGAAGCTCGCGTACAATTTGTTATAAATACGTTAAAAGAACTCTACCCCACTATACCTATTCCTCTTGACCACAAAGATCCTTATACTTTATTGATTGCCGTTTTATTGTCGGCACAATGCACTGATGTACGTGTCAATCAAATTACTCCATTGCTTTTTGCCAAAGCAGACAATCCGTACGATATGATTAAGATGTCGGTGGAAGAAATTAAAGAAATCATTCGCCCTTGCGGGTTATCACCGATGAAATCAAAAGGAATTCATGGCTTATCGCATATATTGATTGACAAACATGACGGAAAAGTTCCGCAAAGTTTTGAAGCACTTGAAGAATTACCGGCCGTAGGTCATAAAACAGCAAGTGTGGTAATGTCTCAGGCTTTTGGAGTTCCCGCTTTTCCGGTTGACACCCACATACACCGACTGATGTACCGATGGAACCTTACCAACGGAAAAAATGTCGTACAAACTGAAAAAGACGCCAAAAGATTATTCCCAAAGGAGTTGTGGAACGACCTGCATCTTCAGATGATTTGGTACGGACGTGAGTATTCACCGGCACGTGGATGGAGTTTAGAAAAAGACATTATCACCAGAACGGTTGGGAAAAAGTCTATTATAGAGGAGATGAACAAAGTCTAGTTTTAACCGCGAAGGCCACAAAGGTTTACGCAAAGTTCACTAAGTTTTTTTATCTGAATGAACAATTCTTTTCATACCCAAAAAACAAAATTCCAAATTCCTCTTAAAAATTGGAATTTGGAATTTTTGATTTTTTGGAATTTGGGATTTATAAAATTTTAAATTTTAAAACTCCCCTACATGCCTCCTTTCAACAAATCATACTCATTTGTCATATCAAGCGATTTATAAACCCCTAAAAGCGTTTTTGTAACTGACGCATTTTTAGGCTCAATAAGAAGCGCTTTTTTAAGATATGGTATTGCACTTTTAACTATATCTTCTTTTTTAGCATTTAACTTGTCATACTTTTGCATTTCTGAAGGACTGGTCCCTAAGGCCGCAATTTCGTCTGCTAAAATCTTTTTCTGCTCCAATTTTAAGTAGGCAAGATTAATATAGGCATCGATACAATTAGGATCCAAATCTAAAATACCATTGTACGTCATTTCCGCTTTTGCAAAATCTTTTTTCTCCAGATAGGCATAAGCCAGGTTTTTATTAACCTCTATCTTTTTTGAAGGAACGGACTCTGTTCTTGGCTTTTCGTAAAGTCCGGACTGAATAGCTGATTCTCTTGCTTTCGGAGAAATAAAACTATCCTCTTCTTTTGTTTTTTTGTTCGTAGCATAATAAAGAATTCCTTTTCCTGAAAACTTAATCTTTTTTAATTGCTCGTAATATTTTATTGCCGAATCAAAATCTTCTCCGTTTATAGAAGCCGCTGCCGCATTATACAAGTTCAATGTATCTTTTTTATCAAACAAGTAAACTTCATAACTTTTTTTGGCGCTTTCTTTAAAATTACCGGCTTTAAAATCATTCATCGCGCCGTTAACGAGATTAGATTTCATTTGTTTCAATGCGGTATTCGCTTTTATACTGGATTTATATTTTCCGGATTCATTTTCATACAGAAGAACATCCTGATAAGCTTGTGAAGCTAAGGTGAAATTATTAGCTGCATCTATATTTTTAGTAGCTAAATCCTTTAATACATTACCTTTTAAAAAATAAAAATCAGATTTATCTTCATCGGATGCATTAAGAATAAGATACTCTGTTTTATTCAATATCGTAATCGCATTTTGAGAGTTGCCTTTTTCAAAAACGGATTGAGCTTCTTTTATTTGCGCATTTTGAGAATACACACCGGCATTTACCAGTAGTATGGATACTATAATAAATTTTATTTTCATTTGAGATTAAGTTTGATTTTTAAAAATAGATTTTGGGCCATATTTCGCGACCAATTTTTAGCAGTATGCCAGATTTAAAAGTTGTCTTCAAAATATTTAAATAAAATATTTTGCAAGCTTCCGAACAAAACAAGATCGCTTCATACCCGGTAACTTTCTTTTAAAAAAATTGTGTCTTCCTTTTAATATCCGCTCGTGGATTTAAAAGTGTATCAAACTAAACAAATTAATTAGGGTAGTTTTTTATCATGCTGAATAGTTTAGGGGTTAAACATCTTTTATCACTTCTTAATCATAATTACAGAAAAAATATCATTTTAACAATATTTAAGCTATAAACATTTTTTAATCAATAAATTTTTAAAGAGAATATATTTTTAACTAAAATAAAATTAAAAACTGAATGCACAAATAAAATACCGGCAATTTTTTAACTAAAATATAACATTTAGTATAAAGAAAGTTATAACCTACAAAAAACAACTAATTAAGAAAGTTTTTAACTGCAAAACAAATCGCTTGCATTGCATTTGTAATGCGATATGATTTTTATTCTTCAAAGTAGAATAAATTCAAAAATAGAAGAACTCATTGCCAACCCTTCGACTTCGTTCAGGAGGCACTTCGACTTCGCTCAGTGTGATACTTTGGATTTGTTAGGAAGGCAAAGAATATTAGCAAACTTACGATTCCCAAAAAACCTGAAACCTGAAACCTGAAACCTGAAACTTGAAACTATAAACAAAAAAAAACTCACTATCTGTACTTACATACCTATAGTGAGCTTTCAACCAAAACGACCAGTTGGTTTTTCTTTTAAAATGTGTATCCGATCAAAGTATCGGACTGTTTAATTCGCTATTATCTCAAAACTTTTGCCTTCTACTTTCACAACAGTAAGAGCTTGTGAATAGCTTAACAAAAAAGAAACAACTTCTTTTTTAGGTTTTAGGTCTTTAGAAGCTAACGCTTTTTTAGAGTAAATTTTCGCCATACTATAAGAATCATTTGTTTTATAGTATAACGGGCTAATACTCAAAATAGTATTAGTTGGTTAAAATAATTTGATGTTTGTCAATTATTTTTCTCAAATTCATTAATGCATAACGCATTCTTCCTAATGCGGTATTGATGCTTACGCCGGTAAGTTCTGAAATTTCCTTAAAACTCATGTCCTGGTACATACGCATTACCAAAACTTCTTTTTGATCTTCCGGAAGTTCTTCGATTATCTTTTTCAAATCAACCTCTACCTGATCAAAAATCATTTTATTTTCAATTGTTAATGAATTGTCAGACATCACAGAAAAAATAGAAAACTCTTCTGTTTCTCTGTACATTGGCATTTTTTTGGTTTTACGAAAATGATCTACAATTAAGTTATGCGAAATACGCATCACCCAAGGCAAGAATTTTCCCTCTTCGTTATAGGAATTGCTTTTAAGGGTTTTGATTACCTTAATAAATGTATCTTGAAAAATGTCGTTTGAAATATCTCTATCAGCAATCTTCGAATATATAAAACCATATATCTTAGACTCATGTCTTTTTATTAATGTCGCCAAGGCGTTTTCATTGCCTTCGATATAATTTTTTACTAATAGACCGTCTGGAATATGCAGATCAACCATAATACTACTTTTTTAGTTTCTGTTTAAAATTTGGAGTAATTTTTTCTAAAAAGTAATTTTATGTAATAGGCGGATCTTTTTTTGAGTTATGTTAATATTTTGTTCAAATTTAACAAATAATTATTCTAAAAAGCAAATTCGAACAACAAATTATTGATAATAAAAAGGTCATTATTGCAAATTAAAATTAAATTTTCTCTGCAAAGTACTTAAAATCACCAAATAACAGGGCTCTTTTTAACATTTAAAAAACCAAAAAAATACAACCTAAGACACTCATTTCAAACAAGTTAACTTTTAACTTTTTGTACTATTAATAGTACTTCTGCTTCTATTAACAAACACTGTAATTCCTTTTAAACACACCCGCATCCTTAATCTCAGTCCTTTCAAACTTGTCCCCGATGACTAAATTGAAAATGGCACAAAAAGTCTTTTCAAAGAACTCTGTATTTTCATTTTTCTCCTTAGGTACAAAAATCATAAACTCAAAGTAATGTCTGCAAAAAGCATGAAAGAAGCTCTAAATTGTTAAAATTTGGATCAATTTCCCTAGCAAAACTCAAATCAAAATTGATTACTTTTGTAAAAATTGACTTTTTTTATGCAAATCGACCTTTCTACACTCGACCCGAAACATAATATTATTATTAAAGGTGCACAAGTACATAACTTAAAAAATGTAGATGTAGCTATTCCAAGAAACAAACTTGTTGTTATTACAGGACTTTCAGGATCCGGAAAATCAAGTTTAGCTTTTGATACTTTATATGCCGAAGGGCAGCGTCGTTATGTAGAGAGTTTATCTTCTTATGCACGTCAGTTTTTGGGTCGTTTGGACAAACCGAAAGTCGAATATATTAAAGGTATTGCGCCTGCAATTGCGATTGAGCAAAAGGTAAACACTACCAATGCCCGATCAACTGTAGGAACATCGACAGAGATTTACGATTATATGAAACTGCTGTATGCCCGAATTGGTCGTACTTACTCTCCGGTCTCCGGTCAGGAAGTAAAGAAAAATACGGTAACAGATGTGGTTTCAGACGTAAAAACACTGGAATTAGACAGCAAATGGCTTTTATTAGCCCCAATTCATCTGGAAGAAGGAAGGCAATTGGAAGATAAACTAAAAGTGCTTCTTCAACAAGGTTTTGCCCGTATTCTGGTCAATAATGAAATGGTTCGTCTGGATGAGTTTGCCGAGGCAGAGCTACATCAGTTCGACAATAAAGATGTGCTGCTTATCATAGACAGAATCGTTGTAAAAGAGGAAGAAGAATTCTACAATCGTTTGGCAGATGCTATACAAACCGCTTTTTTTGAAGGGAAAGGTATTTGTTATCTACAGGAATTAAACTCAGACCGACGCTTTTCTTATTCTAATAATTTTGAATTGGATGGCATTACGTTTTTAGAACCGAATGTTCATTTATTCAGTTTCAACAACCCTTATGGTGCTTGTCCGGTATGTGAAGGTTATGGAAATATTATCGGAATAGATGCTGATCTGGTTGTTCCTAATACTTCTTTATCAATTTTCGAAAGCGCCATTTATCCCTGGAGGGGCGATAGCATGAGCTGGTACAAAGACGAACTGGTTAAACATGCTTATAAATTTGATCTTCCTATTCACAAACCCTATTTTGAGCTTTCGGAAGAGCAAAAAGAGTTGATCTGGACCGGAAATCAGTATTTTCAGGGACTAAATGATTTCTTTAAAGAGTTAGAAGAGAAAAATTATAAAATTCAGAATCGCGTAATGTTATCCCGCTATCGCGGAAAAACAAAATGCCATGTTTGTCGTGGTAAACGTCTGCGTGAAGAAGCATCTTATGTAAAAATAAACGGAAAAACAGTTTCTGACTTAGTCGACTTACCGATTAAACATTTGGTTACTTTTTTCAAAAATATTGAGCTAAACGTTTACGAACAGCAAATTGCAAAACGTTTGATGATCGAAATCAATAATCGTTTATCCTTTCTAACCGAAGTGGGTCTGGATTATCTTACTTTAAACAGAAACTCGGCAACACTTTCGGGAGGAGAATCACAACGAATTAATTTAGCTACCTCTCTTGGGAGCAGTTTGGTTGGATCTATGTACATTTTAGATGAGCCAAGTATTGGTTTGCATCCAAAAGATTCAGAGCGCTTAATAAAAGTCCTGCTTTCACTTCGTGATCTGGGCAATACCGTTATTGTAGTGGAACATGATGAAGATATCATGAAAGCGGCCGATATGATTATCGATATCGGTCCTGAAGCCGGTACTTTTGGCGGGCATCTTGTAGCGCAAGGCACTTATCCCGAAATTCTGCAATCAGAATCTCTGACGGCAAAGTACTTAAATGGTGATCTTGAAATTACAGTTCCGCAAAAAAGACGAAAATTTAAAAATCATATCGATATCATCGGCGCCAGAGAAAACAACTTAAAAAATATCAATGTTACCTTTCCTCTGGATGTTTTAACGGTCGTTACCGGTGTTTCCGGAAGTGGAAAAAGTACGTTAATAAAGAAAATTTTGTTTCCGGCCATGCAGAAAACGCTCGAGAGCGCATCTGAAAAAGCGGGACAGTTTACTGAACTAAAAGGCTCTTTTTCTCAAATAAAACATATTGAGTATGTCGATCAGAACCCGATTGGGAGAAGTTCGAGATCAAATCCTGTTACTTATATCAAAGCCTATGATGATATTCGTGATTTGTATGCCAAAGAAAAACTGTCTAAAATAAGAGGTTATCAGGCAAAACATTTCTCCTTTAATGTTGATGGCGGACGATGTGAAACCTGCAAAGGAGAAGGCTCCATTAATGTTGAAATGGTCTTTATGGCCGATGTGCAGCTACCCTGCGAAACTTGTGGTGGCAAACGCTTTAAAAAAGAAGTCTTAGAAATTACTTTCGACGACAAAAACATCAACGATATTCTTACTATGACGATCGATGATGCCATTGCCTTTTTTGAAAGAAACAAACAAACTAAGATTACTCAAAAATTACAACCGCTTCAGGACGTAGGTTTAGGTTATGTACAACTAGGACAATCTTCTTCTACTCTTTCGGGAGGAGAAGCACAACGTATTAAACTAGCTTCCTTTTTGGTAAAAGGCGCTACAAAAGACAAAGCTTTATTTGTATTTGATGAACCAACGACCGGTTTACATTTTCACGATATTAAAAAATTACTCGCCTCGTTTGAAGCGCTAATAGAAAAAGGACATTCAATAATCGTTATTGAACACAATCTGGATCTTATCAAATGTGCGGACTGGATCATTGACTTAGGCCCCGAAGGAGGAGAAAACGGTGGTCATTTACTGGCCGTAGGAACTCCCGAGGATATTGTAAAGGTAAAAGAATCCGTGACGGGAGTTTATTTGAAAGACAAGTTGTAGTTTTTCATCAGTTTTATGTGATTTAGATAGGCAACATGCTGTGTGAATCTCCCAATGTCATATCGAATGAGGAATCACTAACATTTTGCTGTCATTCTGAAGAATGAGGAATCGCACTAGTAATTCGACAAAGATTGGCAACGTGCTGTGTGGTCTCTTACTGTCATTCCGAATGAGGAATCACGAACGTTTTGCTGTCTTCCGAAGAATGAGAAATCACACTAGTAATTCGACAAAGATTGGCAACGTGCTGTGTGGATCTCCTAGTTTGATTTCTCCTTCGTCGAAATGACATAAAAAAATCACTTATATGGAGACCATTTCTGTCCCAAAATATTTTGATCCCGATAACACAAAACAAAAAAAAGACCAGAAATATAATTTCTGGTCTTTTTTTTACTACTAGCAACTATGCTACTTTAAGCGACTAAACATTTTTCTTCAAAGGGAAATCCATCTTCATCTATAGCAACTAATATTTTTTTCTGTTTTGAAGCCTCGAGCGTAAGGTAAAGCCATGCAAATGACCATAACCCCAAAGTCAGACAAAAAATCGTAAAATTCAAACCGTGATTGACTACTTTTCCACCTTTTGAAAGTACTGCAAAAAGCTGTTCATCATTTCTTTCTTCTAACGTAAATCCTTTATGAACCTTATTCGATATCATATTAGAAAATACCTGCAAGCTTTGTTCCTGACTAAGTTGATTGTGTTTCATAATTACCAAATTAAATTAATCCCAATACTACCGCTCTCATTGTTAATTTTTCTTAATTACTATAAATTACTCCGATCTAACAAAACACCATTAATTTATATTTATTGCATTTTATTAGATATTTTTAACCATACGAATTAAACTGCTATTAAATTCTCACCTAAAGTTAGTTTTTAATAAGCGAATAACAAAACAAAAAACTGTTAAAATTTCAACACTTTCATCTGCTTATCAGCAACTTAACTTTTATTTTTCACATTAAAAGACGGCGTCTCATAATCCGATTTTAAATAATTCTCGGGAATTGTTGTTGTGTTTCCGTCCCTTAACGCTTTATAGTGTGGAGACATGATCTCTATACCGGCAGCATTAAAAGAGTCCTGAATATTTTGATGCAACGAAGAATAAATCCGTGGTTGGTTTGTAGGTTCTTTAGTATAAACGTTTATTTGATAGGAAACGTAAAAATCATCCAGACTGGTTTGCAATACAAAAGGAGCCGGAGTTTGTTCTGTCATCTCTGTTTTTAGGGCTGCTTCAATCAAAGCTTTATGAATATCTTTCCACGGTACATCATAGCCAATTGTCACAGTGGTATGAATCAAAAGACCATTTGAAGCATTTTTTGTGTTCGCCGAGAAATTAGTTGATGTACTCGATAATACTGTCGCATTCGGAATCGTAATATCTTCAAACTTCGGTGTTCTTACCCGGGTAACCAAAGCTGTTTTTTCGATTACTTCGCCGCTTACATCACCAATCTTAATAAAATCACCAATTTTAAATGGACGCATATACGTAATAACCAGTCCTGCTACCATATTGGCAATTGCATTTGAAGATCCCAATGAAAACAAAACCCCCACAAATACCGAAACTCCTTTGAAAATTGGAGAATCTGAACCCGGCAGATACGGAAAAATAATAACCAGCATAAATGCCATCATTAAAAACCGAATAATATTAAAGGTCGGCATTGCCCAATCACTGTAAAAACCATCTATTTTTATGTTTTCCTTTTTTATCTCATCAAAAAAGAATTTTATAATTTTCAGCGCGTATTTAAATATGACAACAATAACTATAATGGCAAATAAACTTGGCAAAAAGCCCAGAAACCCCAAAAAAGCAAGTTTGGCAGGAGAAAGCACCCAACGAAGTAATGTAGTTGTATAATCTTCTGTAGCCGGAAAAATACTAAACAACAACGGCAAAGAGAAATAAACAATCAAAATCAGCGCGATAACCTTGATGAATCCGTAAAGACGCATCATGACGAATTGCTGCTTTTGAGGCGAAAGCATCGTAATATTATTATAAACAAATCCTTTAAAGTATCTGTCGCTGTTTTTTAAAATATAAAGTTTTATTCTATTAAAAATCTTACCGGCAAAAAACAGTATAAATCCAACAATCAGAATAAGCAGTACCGTATATCCTAATCTTTTAGGCAGTTGAGAATGATTTTCATTCTGATTAAGAATCGCTTTTTTAATTAAGCTTAAGTTACGCTTTGCAATATACGCCGTCGATTGTTTTTCGACCTTGGCATCAATATCTAAAATAGACATAATGACGATATCCCCCTTGTACATGATATCCTGAGTAATGTCTGAAGGGACAATCCTGATCGAATCGGCTTCAAAAAAAGCCTCTTCATAAAGTTTCTTTATTTTTTCCGTTATAGCATTTGCACGATTCTCGGCAGAAAAGGATCCCACTTTATTATAAACATAGAAAAGTGTGTCCTTAAAAGGGCTTACAGGATAACCTTTTAATTTAACTGAATCAATAGCTTTTATCGGTTCTTGTTGCTCCTTTTTCTGAGCAATACCAACAGAAGAAAAGAGCGCAGTATAGAGTACTAAAAAACAAACTAATCTCTTCTTCATATCCTATTGAAAATAAATTGATTATCCTTTTAACAAATATAAAAACAATTAAGATTACTTTAACATTTCTTTTTTACTTTCTCTAGAATGACACTTAAATTTTAATTCCGATTTTCTTTGAAAGATTCTTAATAACCTGATTGATTTCGGGTGAGATATTAAACTTATAATTGAAGTACACGTAAAAAACAGTCACTATAATGGATTTCAATGTAATACTAATAAGCGGATAAAAAGGAAATTCCCAAAAATAAAACACTAAAAACAAGGCAAATGTTATTAAAATACAATGTATGGTTTGTTTGGTAAACGGATACAAATGAAGTCTCTTAACCACAAATTGCAATTTAGCCAGACTGTACAGAGTAATAGATAATAAAGTAGCGAACGCTGAACCGAATATTCCCCAATACGGAATAAAAATCATGTTTAAAACGAAGGTCAAAAGCACTAGAAGGAGCCCTAAATATAACACCATTCGGTAGTATTTGGTGTTAAAAATAATTGCATTATTATTTCCTAAAATCAAATCAAAATACTTCGATAACCCGATCATAAATACAACCGGAATTCCTTCGCTGTATTCTTTAGGAACCAATTCGTATAACTGGTTGATGTTTACAAAAATACAAAGCATTACAAAACCACCAACAAACTGTAGGTTTATAGAGGTTTTTTTGTACAAACCATTCAACTCATCATGTTTGTTTTCATGCATTAATTTCGCTGTAATTGGGTACACAATCTGATGCATCGCACGACTTGGAACAGAGATTACCAAAGCGATATAAGTCGCAACAGAGTAATAGGCTATATTCTCAATTTTCATATATTGATTCAGCATCAATTTATCTCCATCTAAAAGCAAATTTGCTACACTTCCCGATAAAATAATAAAGAAAGTATATTCCATTACGCTTTTTACATTCTCGGGAATTGTAATCTGAAAATTAGGTTTTTTAATGTAAAAGGCATAAAACATAGTAACCAGAAAGGCTATAAAATAAATTACTGCCGTCACGTAAACAAATTGTACTAAGGTGATCCAATTAAAATACAAACCAACCAGCGCAAAAGTAGACAACAATCTTATCCCTACTTCTTTAATAAAATTGCCAAAGACCGAATGCATATGCACCCTTGCCCAGGCATAAAAAATTTCAAAATACGCCATACAAATCCCGATAAAGGGAATTAAAAGCATAAATTCCTTTACAACAGGGTTTTCTTTAGAAACAAAAGCCGTAATATCGTCAAAGAAAAGCAAACCAATAATTCCTAACGGAATACACATCAAGATAGGAAATAATGCCGTAAAGGAGAGAAACTGTTCTCTTTCTTCTTCTGTTTTATACTGCGAATAAAATTTAACTAATGTATTTTGCATTCCGATAGCAAACAATGGCATGATTACATTAGCGGCAGAAAGTACATAATTGGTTAAAGCATAATAAGTAGCTCCTAAAAAAACAGGATATAAATAAAGCGTGTTGATAGCTCCAATACCGAAGCCTATATAAGTAATTATGGTGTTTTTGAAAGACTGATTTAAGACAATGCCCATTTGTAATTTTAGATTGTAGAGTTCCGGTCGTTGATTAATTATTCGCTAATCAACTGTACTAGCTGTTTGGTCAGGTTTTTTCTGGAATATTGTTGTAAACCAACGCCATTTGCTTGTAATTTCCCTTCCAAATATTGATTATAAAAGTCCAAAATTACACTTTTTAGTTTCGTTTTTTCAGAATAATCAAAAAATACGCCTGTATTTGTTTCCTTTATAATGTCTGAGAAATCAGAACCCTGCGGCCCTATTGCAATGATCGGCCTGTTTGATACCATATATTCAAACAATTTACCCGGGATAATACTTCTGGTATCTTCAGAATTAATTTCTATCAGAAGCAAAACCTGTGATTTTTTCTGATGTGCAATAGCTTCGTTATGGGAAACATATCCTAAAAGATTTAGATAAGCTCCCAAATTAAACTCCTTAATTGCATCGAGTACTTCCTGACTTACAGCGCCTATTAATTTTAATTCTAAATGTGATTTAAAATCCGGAACTTCCTCGAGCAATTCAGTCAGACTTTCCCATAAAAAACGGGGGTTTCGATCTGACAAAAACGATCCAATATGCGCCAAAGTAAACTTGGTATCTAAAGTTTGTTTTTCAACATTTTCGATATCGTAACCATTTGTGATTACCGAAATAGGTTTATTAGTGATGGCCTGAAATTCGGTTTTGGTCGTTTTACTAGTTACAATAATCGTATCGGCCGAATTAAGCACTTTATGCTCTAATTTTTTATGCTTTTTTGCCGCATAAGCAGACAAACGCAATGCTTTATGGTATCCAATTGTAGTCCATGGATCGCGAAAATCAGCAAACCATTTTACATTTAGTTTCTCTTTTAATTCCAAGCCGATTAAATGCAAACTATGCGGTGGACCGGAAGTTACAATGGTATCTATATTATTTTCCTTAATATATTTTTCAAGATAAGAAACAGAAGGTTTCACCCATAAAACACGGGCATCTGGAATAAAAAGATTCCCTCTGACCCACAGAAAAAGTTTATCCAGAAAAGTTTGCTTTTTCTTCTGTGGAAAGATTCCTGAACTGATTTTCTTTGTTTTATTTTTAGAAAAAAGAGCCGCCAATTGGTAAGGCTCCATAATTTTATTTTTAAGAACAATTACCTGATCTGAAACTTCACTAACCAAACCTTCATCAACTATCGGGTAGGTTGGGTTCTCCGGAACATAAACGATAGGCTGAACATTAAATTCTGGCAAATATTTCACAAATTTCAACCAGCGTTGCACACCAGGTCCTCCGGCAGGTGGAAAATAATAGGTAATGATTAAGAGTTTTTTAGATTCTGGTTTCAATTTATTTCTTATTCTTTTTATTCAATTCTTCTATATCCAACTGATCTTTTAATCGGTTAGTTGCCCTTTTTGCAATCATTAAATTATCGTAGTCAATAAAATAGACCGGTATTCCTTGTAAAAAAGCTATAGTAGCGTTTTCATACAAATCCCCAAATTTCACCTCTTCCAAGCCTTTAACTGAAGTCATTACATCTAATCTCAAATCGTAAGAAATAGTAAAATCCGTATATCCTGCTACAAACTGCATCGTTTCAATTTGAGGAAAATCGCCTATTCCGATTTCTTTAAAAGCTGCACGAAGATTTAATCTATTTTCAATAGAATCTTCAATCATTATATCAATATCTCCTGTATTTCTTGTATATCCGTAAATATTAACGGCCAAACCTCCAATAGTAATGTAGCGAACATTCTTTTCATTGAAAATTTTCCAAATATTTAGAATTTCTTGGAGCATTATTTTTTCTTAATAATTTTTGGAGCATGTTTTAAGGCATACGAAAGTTCTACTAAAGCCATAAAACGCTCTATTCTTTCCGTATACAACTTCTGCAATTCAGTATCAGCTGCAGTAGAATTCACTTGAGGCAATTGCTTTTTCGTTACATCAGTAGTTTTCATATAATTTTACTTTGTATGTAAAATTACTCTTTTCCTTTCATAATAAATCCCTCCAATCAATAATAGCAACATTCCGATTGAGCTTATTAAGGTAATTGTACTTCCGGTTTTTACAACCTGAGGTTCAAATTTAAACTCTATAGTATGTTTTCCACCCGGAATTTCCATGGCTCTTAAAACATAATCTACAGGGAAATGATCTGTCAATTGTCCGTCGATATAAGCATTCCAACCATTTTTATAATACATTTCAGAGAAAACAGCCAAACCGTCTTTTTTGTTATCTGATTGGTACTTAATATAATTTGGCTTGTATACTACTGCTTTAATCGTTCCTGTCGTGTCCCATTGCTTTTTTAAACGCGCGCTTCTGAATTTACCTTCGTGCTCACGAACATTAAAAACAGCTACTCTTTTGGTATCGATATCGTCTAATGCTTTCATAACATCATCCGGTTTATTTACAAGTCTTACAGAGCTTACAAACCAGGCATTACCATTAGTATTAGGATTTACTGTCGGGAATTCCTTTCCTTCTTTATCGGTCTGGATAATATATTTTACATTTAGCATATCCAGAACTTCCATATTGTTTTTCGCGATTTGATAATCAAACAACTGTTGAATTCTTCTTGGTTTTGCGGCATGATACCCACCCAATGAATGGTGAAAGTAAGAAGCACGGGCACTTGACATGTTTCCGTTTACTTCAAAAACCCTATAATGTGTTGTATCTTTTAAAATCTGAGCATCAGAAGGCGTTTCCTGGAACGGAGCTGCAATTTCTACCGGACTAACAAAATCTTTTGCTGAAACGTATTTTTTATCGACAAAGAACAAATCAAAAATCATTAAAATACCCACAACAATTAAAGTTGTATTTTGCGAGAATTTGTTTTTAATAAACAACCACAGAATTCCAAAAGTCACTACGATAAAAAAGCCTGATCGCAATAAATCTGCTGAATACAAACTCATTCTGTCTTCTTTTAGCGCCTCAACGAAATCCGGTCCGTAGCTTTCTAAGAAATAACTATCACTACTTCCTGAAAAATGAAACATGCTTTTAGCAAATACTAAAATCAACAAAATTCCAAGACCAAAAACTCCGGTTTGCACCAATGCTTTCTGTTGTAGTTTTGGTTCTTCTTTAGCTTTAAAAAACGATTGTAATCCCATAACAGCCAAAACAGGGAAACACAATTCAAGTATTACCTGAATAGACGAAACGGCTCTGAATTTATCGTACATAGGAACGTAATCGATAAAAAAGTCTGTTAATAAAGCAAAGTTTTTTCCCCATGAAAGCACTAAAGAAAACAATGCTCCCGTAAGAAAAACGTATTTAATTTTTCTGTCATCAATAAACAATGCCAAAACCGCCAAAAAGAAAACTACAACCCCAATATAAGCAGGAGCGGCAACAATTGGCTGATCTCCCCAATAGGTTGGCATACCGGATACAAAATCCTGCGCTTGTTCTGATGGAACTCCTTTTTCGAGCATAAAAGAATACATACGGCTGTCAGTACCCACGTTTTCATGGTTTGAACCTCCAAAAAGTCTTGGCGCAATCAAGTTCAGACTCTCTGCAATTCCGTAACTGTATTCTGTGATATACTCACGGCTTAATGCATTTTCATTGGTTTTTCTTGTTCCGTCCGGATTAAAAGTCAATTCACTATTGCTACGTGTACTAAATTTAGCATATTCACTGGTTGCCAACAAATTGGTCGCATTGGCCCCAATAGCAAAAATACCTGCAACCAGCAAAACACCAAATGAAATTAAAAGAGGCTTGTATTCTTTATTTTTAATGAAATTAAATCCATAATACCCCGAAAGGATCAGTAGAAAAATCAGTAAATAATAGGTCATCTGAAAGTGATTGGCATTAACCTCCAACGCCACTGCAAACATGGTGAGCAAACCTCCCCAAATGTATTTTTTCTGAAAAACCAGTATAAATCCGGCAATAACCAATGGCATATAGGCAATAGCATGTGCTTTTGCATTGTGCCCCACTCCTAAAATAATAATTAAATAAGTCGAGAAACCAAATGCCAATGCACCGATAAAAGCTTTTAAAGGATCGGTTTTTAAGACCAATAGCAGTCCGTAAAAACCTAAAAAGTATAAAAACAGATAATCGGCAGGACGTGGTAAGAAACGCAATGCATCGTCTAATTTCCCAACATAATCGTTAGGATAATTTGCTCCCAGCTGATAGGTTGGCATCCCGCCAAAAGCAGAATTCGTCCAATAGGGCTCAGCATGTTCTGTAGCTCTAAAATCATTTTGCTCCTTTGCCATTCCGGTATATTGAGCAATATCAGATTGGAAAATTTGTTTCCCCTGCAGAACCGGGTAAAAATAAATTAAGGAAACGAGAATAAAGCCCAATACAACAAGGGCGTGCGGATAGAACTTATTTACTATTTTCAATTTAGGCAAGTTTGGTTAAATGATGAATCCAGTTTTTTCAGGACACAAACTTAATCTATTTCTTCGTAATCAACATACTCTCCCACTTTTTTGGTTTCGCGGGGATTTTTCGCATTCGCAGTATCAACAATTATCTCATCTGTATTGCGTTGCGTGTTTTGCCATGAATTGCTCTGGCTATATTGTTGTTGTCTCTGAAAATTCTCTCCTGCTTTTTCTACAGCCTTTTTAACCAACACAGGCAAAAAGATTCTAGCTAAAAATTTAAAAATATAATAAAAAGCCAAGATGTAAAAAATAGCTTTTATTAAACCTGAAAAAGATGCTTCTTGCATAATTGTTTATTTTTTTTTCAAAATTAAGAAATCTGTCGTTTAAAATTAAAATATCAATCTTAAATAAATAATAAAATATGTACATTTGAAATGCGTTATTACTTTTTAATCAAAAATTACGTTTATGTTAAAAGTTAAAAACTTATTTCTTACTGCTATTTTTTTTACACCACAATTGTTTTTCGCACAATATACTGATATCATTAATTCTAACCGCCCGGGTGAGACCATGTCTGCCTTCGCTGTTGGAAAATCTGTTATTCAGGCCGAAATTGGCTTTTACGGAATAAAAGAAAAGCATGATTTATTAAATTATGACGCAAATGGTTTTGGTACCGATTTAACATTCCGCTATGGTGCATTTCTGGAAAAACTGGAATTTGTACTTGATTTACAGTACCAAATGGAAGCTTATAATTCGCCATACAACAACCATAAAAGAAATAACTTCAGACAAACTGTTTTAGGAGCGAAATATCTAATTTATGATCCTTTTAAAAACTACGAAAAAACAAAAAACATATACAGCTACAAAGCCAATCATAGCTTTAACTGGCATCAACTAATACCGGCAGTATCTCTTTTTGCAGGAGCTAATTTTGTTGGCTCAAACAATCCGTACTCTTTTTCTCCTGAATCCAGCATTTCTCCAAAAGTAGTCTTGATTACTCAAAATCAGTTTGGTGGCGGAAAATGGGTCTTTGTAACCAATATTATTGCCGATTACATCACAACAGATTACCCTAGTTATGGTTATGTATTAACTTTAACACACGGATTCAACAACAAATGGTCCGGTTTTGTTGAAAATCAGGGGTATAAAAGCGATTTTTACAGCGATGCCATTGTGCGTGGTGGAGCAGCCTATCTAATTAATCCAAACTTACAGGTTGATGCTTCTATAAGTACTAATTTTAAAGACACTCCCTCAATATTATACGGAGGAGTTGGAGTTTCATGGCGTTATGACGGAAAATATAAAGAAAATCAAACAGAAGCTAAAAGACAGGCCAGAAAAAATAAAAAAGACCCTAAATCTAAAAAAGAAACAGATTATCAGGCACAAGAAAGAAAACGTAAATCTAAATACGAATAAAAATTTAATAACTTAAATCTCCAAACAAAGAGATATTTCATCCATACAATCTTAATGATTACAATTAAAGAAGCCAAAAGCAAAAAAGAATTAACAGACTACATCAAATTCCCATTTTCGTTATACAAAAACAATCCGTATTGGGTTCCGCCTATTATTGCTGACGAACTGGAAACTTTTGATAAAACTAAAAATCCCGCTTTTGACAATGCCGAAGCTTATTTCTATCTGGCCTACAAAAACAACGAAATTGTAGGTCGAATAACCGCCATTATCAACTGGTCAGAAGTTAATGATCAGCACAAAAGAAAAGTTCGTTTTGGCTGGTTTGACGTTATCGATGATCTGGAAGTTACCAAAGCGTTATTAGAGAAAGTATATGAATTAGGAAAACAAAACAATCTGGAATATGTTGAAGGTCCAATGGGCTTCTCTAATTTAGATAAAGTTGGAGTACTGACTGAAGGATACGACCAAATGGGAACCATGATTACCTGGTACAATCACCCTTATTACGTAACCCACTTTGAACAATTAGGTTTTCAAATCGAGAAAGAATACCTCGAAAATTCCTTTCCGTTTTCTAATGTGAAGCCTGAATTTTTTCTTAAAGCGCAGGAATTAATCAAAAAAAGATACAGCTTAAAATCACTTACGTTTACCAAGACAAAAGACATTATGCCACACGTGGACAAAATGTTTGATTTGTTTAACGAGTCCTACGCAAGCTTAGCTTCGTTTGTTGCTATTTCCGATGTTCAAAAAGAATATTTCAAAAAGAAATACATCAGTTTTATCAATCCCGAATACATCAAATTTGTGGTTGATAAGGACGAGAATTTAGTCGCTTTTAGTATTGTAATGCCTAGCTTTTCTGAGGCTTTACAAAAAGCGAAAGGAAAACTTTTCCCTTTTGGCTTTTACCATCTGTTAAAAGCCAGAAAACAGAGCAAAGATGTTGTTTTCTACCTAATTGGTGTACATCCCGACTATCAAAACAAAGGTGTTACTGCCATTATATTTGATGAATACTATAAAACGTTCTCAGAAAAAGGAATTGTAAATTGTATCAGAACTCCGGAATTAGCCGAAAACACTGCGATCCAACTTATCTGGAAAAACTTTGATCCAAAAGTACACTGCCAAAGAAAAACATACAAAAAAGATCTTTCCTAAATATTTTATATAATTATTTTATATAATTATAATAAACCGGACAGGTTTTAAAAACCTGTCCGGTTTGTTAAAATATAAATAAATTTATTTTATTCTACCTTACAATCTACTTTGGTCAATGCGTTTTTCTGATCAAATTTTAGTTTTGTTTTGTCTTTAAACGTTACCCTATCATTTGACTCGACAACGTCTCCGTATCCTTCAATAAAAGCCCCGTCTTTTTGCAGAAAAACAACTTCTCTAACAGACGAAAGTCCTTCTGACATAAAGGTATAGTCCGCAATCAACGTATCCCCTTTCATATTACCGATAATCGTTCCGTTATTTTTATCTTTTCCCGATAAAGCATAACTCAATTTCCCGTTAACTTCCTGATGTGAATTAACATTAAAACTAAGTTCTACTATACTATTATTGGCAATCGAAGCATAACATTGGTCTCCCGAAGGCGCTACAGCTTCTGCTTCTTTTGGTGGATTTGGTGCAATTTCTACCGGTTCAGCTACTTTTTTACAAGAAGCGAAAACAGCTAAAGTAATTATCGTTAGTACAAGTATTTTTTTCATAATTATAAATTTTAGGGTTTATAATTATAAATTTAAATCAAATAAAAAAAAATCCATTCTGTGTAAGAATGGATTTTTTTACATAATTCCCATAAGAGAATTTTATATTTAAGAAACATCAACAGTTGTTCTTTCTGCAATTTCTTTATATGTTCCGTTTACCAATTTTTCACGAATGGCTTCAAAAGCCGTTAGCGTTTCCTCAATATCTTCTAATGTATGAGAAGCAGTCGGAATCATTCGAAGTAAAATAATTCCTTTTGGAATAACCGGATAAACTACAATAGAAAGGAAAATACCATAATTTTCTCTTAAGTCATTTACCATAACCATTGCTTCAGGAATACTTCCTTCTAAATAAACCGGTGTAATACAAGTATTTGTATCACCAATATTGAATCCTTTTTCTTTTAATCCGTTTTGTAAAGCATTTACATTCTCCCAAAGTTTATCTTTTATTGCAGAAGAGTTACGCAACAATTCCAAACGTTTTAATGAACCGATTGTCTGAATCATTGGTAGTGCTTTTGCAAACATTTGCGAGCGTAAATTGTATTTTAAATAATCAATAACTGTTTTATCTGCCGCTACGAAAGCACCAATATTTGCCATAGATTTTGCAAAAGTCGAAAAGTACACATCTATACCATCCTGAACTCCCTGCTCCTCACCTGCTCCGGCACCTGTTTTACCAAGCGTTCCAAAACCATGTGCATCATCGACCAATAAGCGGAAATTGTATTTTTGTTTCATTGCAACAATTTCTTTCAATTTCCCTTGTTGTCCACGCATTCCAAAAACACCTTCGGTAATAAATAAAATACCACCACCTGTCTCCAGAGCCATTTTTGTTGCTCTTTGCAGGTTTTTTTCCATACTTTCAAGATCATTATGCTTGTAAGTAAAACGCTTACCCATGTGCAAACGAACTCCGTCTATAATACAAGCATGAGAATCTACATCATAAACAATAATATCATTTTTAGTCACCAGAGCGTCAATGATAGATACCATTCCCTGATACCCGAAATTCAACAAATAAGCCGATTCTTTCATTACAAAAGCAGCCAGTTCGTCTTCTAATTGTTCGTGGTATTTTGTGTGACCGGACATCATACGGGCACCCATTGGATATGCCGCGCCAAATTGAGCTGCAGCATCAGTATCTGCTTTACGAACTTCCGGATGATTTGCTAAACCCAAGTAATCATTTAAACTCCAATTTAAAATATTTTTACCATGAAAAGTCATTCTTGGTCCCAACTCTCCTTCTAACTTTGGAAAAACATAGTAACCTTCTGCCTGAGAAGCCCATTTTCCTAGAGGTCCTTTATTATCCTGAATTCTTTCGAATAAATCTTTTACCATAATATAATGAAGTAATATTTTTTTAATTGTAAACGCGAGCAAAAATAAATATTTATTCTCGGTTATCATAATAATTTAAAAATGAATCGGATTCAATACAATACTTTAATAAATTTTAAGAAAAAAAGCCAATAATTTGCAATTAATATCCTACAAATAAATCTTAGCACTACCCAAATCCGTAATTTATACCTGTTATAAATTCCACGTAACCGAATAAAATTGTTTTATTTTTTAGTACTTTTAAAAGCATTTTTAAAATGAAGATTATAAATTCTAATAGCTAAAAAATGGCTTTAAGCACCTCAAAAGATTTAAAACTAGCCGTTCTTATCGATGCCGACAACGTTCCTTACAGCAATGTAAAAGGCATGATGGAAGAAATAGCAAAATTTGGCACCCCAACCACTAAACGCATTTATGCCGACTGGACCAAACCAAACGCCAACGGATGGAAAGGAGTCTTACTTGAACACGCCATTACTCCAATACAACAATACAGTTATACGGTAGGTAAAAACTCCTCCGACTCAGCCCTGATAATCGATGCCATGGACCTGCTTTACTCCGGAAAACTGGATGGCTTTTGCATTGTTTCGAGCGACAGTGATTTCACCCGTTTAGCTATCCGGCTGCGAGAATCCGGTATGAAAGTGATTGGTATAGGAGAAAAGAAAACACCTAACTCTTTTATTGTTGCCTGTGACCGATTTATTTACATTGAAGTTTTAGACAGCGCAACTCAGAAAAAGAAAACCAAAGTCGCTACTACCGATATTAAAAAACCGGTTGAAAAGCCTGCCGAAAAAGCACTTCACAAAATCGACAAACAAACTATTGAACTCATCGAAGCTACCATCGAAGACATCGAAGACGATGACGGCTGGGCATTCCTGGGTGATGTAGGAAATTTGATTGTAAAGAAAAAACCCGAGTTTGACCCTAGAAACTATGGTTTCTCAAAACTTACACCGATGCTGAAATCCTTAACTGATATTCTCGAAATTGACGAAAGAGAATCAGACAAAAAAGGCATTAAACACGTATACGTTCGTTTGCGTTTCAACTAATTACCAAACTGTTCCATCTTAATTTCAAAAAAACATGAGAAAAAAATTCTTTATATACGGGTTCTTATTGTTTCTACTTGTTGCGACCGTCTATTATTATACAGATCGTGGTTTTTTACTCGTTATTATCTTACCTATCCTATTAGTCGTTGGAATCTATAACGCTGTTCAAACCAAACATGCCATCCTGAGAAACTTTCCGGTTTTAGGTTATTTCAGGTATTTATTTGAAATGATTGCTCCCGAAATTCAACAATATTTTATTGAGAGATCTACAGACGGTAAACCTTTTTCCAGAAATCAACGCTCGCTGGTCTACCAAAGAGCCAAAAATATTGATTCAAATTCCCCTTTTGGAACACAATTAAATTTAAATCAGGACAGCTACGAAGGAATCAAACATTCAATTTTCCCTGCTAAAGTCAATGACCAACTACCACGCGTATTAGTAGGCGGAAAAGATTGCAAACAACCTTATCTAGCTTCTTTACTGAATATATCTGCCATGAGTTTCGGTTCTTTAAGCGAAAATGCCGTTCGCGCTCTAAATATTGGTGCACAAAAAGGTAAATTTTACCAAAATACAGGAGAAGGCGGATTAACAGACTTTCATTTAGAAGGCGGAGGAGATATTACCTGGCAAATTGGAACCGGTTATTTTGGATGTCGTACTCCGGAAGGGGCTTTCAGTCCTGAAAATTTTAAAGAAAAAGCCAATCATCCGAACGTAAAAATGATCGAAATAAAGCTTTCTCAAGGTGCAAAACCGGGTCACGGCGGAGTGCTTCCGGCAGCTAAAAACACCGTTCAAATTGCTAAAATAAGAGGAGTTATTCCGCATACTTTAATTCTTTCACCGCCAAGTCACAGTGCCTTTTCTGACGCTAAAGGATTAGTTCATTTTATTGCGCACTTACGTGAATTATCGAATGGCAAACCTATCGGTTTTAAATTATGTATCGGAAACACAGCCGAATTTGAAGCCATTTGCCATGAAATGATCGCAGAAAACATTTACCCTGATTTCATTACAGTAGATGGTGCAGAAGGTGGTACAGGAGCCGCACCCTTAGAATTTGCTGATGGTGTCGGAATGCCTTTTGAACCTGCTTTGATATTCGTAAACAAAACATTGGTCGGGTTAAACATTCGCGACAAAATACGCATTATCGGCAGCGGAAAAATCATATCGGGTTATTCTATTCTGCATGCTGTTGCATTGGGCGCAGACATGTGTAATAGTGCCCGTGGATTTATGTTTTCTTTAGGTTGTATTCAGGCATTGCGTTGTCATAATAACGAATGTCCTACCGGTGTTGCAACCCAAAACAAAATGCTGATGAAAGGTTTAGTAGTTACGGATAAGTCAGATCGTGTCTATCATTTTCACAAAAACACTTTACATGCCGCAAATGAACTTCTTGCTGCAGCCGGCAAAAAAAGCTTCGCCGATGTAGACATTAATATCTTTATGCGCGGAGATGAATTTAGTAATTTATCAGACAGTTACTTCCCGGATAATCTTACGAATGTAACCAAACACTAAAAGTTCTCTTTGCGGTTGGTTTTTTTAACCGCAATAGACGCAAAGATTTTTCTTTATGCTGAGACGCAAAGTTTCTTTTTATACACGCAGATCTGGCAGATTAAGCCGATATTTTTGCTCTCTGATTTCGATAAAAATATTTCGAATAAATCTGCTAAATCTGCGTGAAAAAATTGCTCTGCAAACATAGGAGATCGCAAGGCTTTGCAGATAAAAAACTGACGTCTTTTAGCAGGTTCAATTTTCAACATCAATCATCAAACTCTTAGCGCACTTTGCATAAAACTTTGTGGTCTCCTATGTCCGTAGTATTTTTTTTCACGCAGATTTAGCAGATTTATTCAGATTGTTTTTATCGAAAAAAACAAAACAAGAATATCGGCTTAATCTGCCAAATCTGCGTGAAAACGACTTTTCTTTGCAGTTAGATTTTTAATTCCAAAAGCTACATAATTTTTATACAAAACAAGCGTTCACTAAGTAAATAATTCCGGTCTATTCAAAGAAAAATGACTATTCCACAAACCTGAAACTTGAAACCTGAAACAACTCTCTTCTCATTCCCCTAAGACTCCCCATCAACTACATTACTATTTCAATAAAACCGCAATGGCTTCTTTATTCAGAATCTCTTTTGCCAGAACGGTATTATCGTTTGCTAAAAAATAAACATCAAATCGTACTCCTTCTTCGATTAACTCTTTTGGAATTTGATCTTTATTTATCATTTCCTTTAATAATATAGGAAACGATCCACTGGCTGCCAATTTATTAGGGTCGTTTTGTTCTAATTTGGTCTCAAATCGAAGTTCAATCTTATTGTCGTTTATGTAACCTCTTGCGGTAGTCAGCGTCACGTTTTCTGCCTTAAAACTTTTGGCAGCGCCATTGTAAGCAACCACATACTCCTGAAGTTTTTGTTTTGTGTTTTTACAACTTACCAGCATTACCATAATACTAATCGCAAGCAAAACCCTGCTTATTTTCTTGATCATAATTTTTATTTTTTACCTCTTGGCCTTAAAGTTTCTCAAGATACTAATAATCCTTCTAATATATAAAAACTTATAAAGAAACTGCGTCTTTTAGCTTTTGTCTACAGCAAATCTGTCCCCTTTTTATATCTTTGTTTAACTCAAAAGCAATTAATACAGAAATTGAAAAAATTAAGAATCTGCTATGCGCTCGTATTTCTTTTCGTAATCTGCCTTGGAATACTGTCAAGAAAAACTACGCTAATTCCGTTGTATTTTGGAGACGTACTCTATGCCATAATGATGTATACCTTAATTAGAATTGTATTTATTCGTAAAAAAGCATACTCGATTATACTTCTTTCTTTATTAATCTGTTATAGTATCGAAATCTTTCAGCTTTGTCAGCAAGACTGGATTATTGCACTTAGAAAGACACTTTTCGGAAGATATGTTTTAGGACAGGGATTTTTATGGAGTGATCTTTTGGCTTATACTTTTGGAATTACAATTGCCTTTATAATAGAAAAACTTACTTTAAACTATACTACTTATGAATCTCGTTTTCGCTTCAAACAACAAAAATAAAATCAAAGAAATACAAAGCATCCTTCCGGATACTATAAAAATATTAAGTCTTGAAGAGATCGGCTGCTATGAAGACATTGCCGAAACCGCAGACACCATAGAAGGCAATGCAATTCTAAAAGCTGATTATGTCACAAAAAACTATGGCTATGATTGCTTTGCAGATGATACAGGACTTGAAGTTACAGCATTGAATGGCGTTCCGGGTGTATATTCCGCACGTTATGCAGGCGAACATCGCGATGCCAATGACAATATGGATAAACTTTTAGATGCTTTATCTGACCAATCTGACCGCAGCGCACAGTTCAAGACCGTTATAACATTAAATCTAAAAGGAGAACAACATCTTTTTACCGGAATCGTAAAAGGAAATATCACACTCACTAAAGCAGGTAGTGAGGGCTTTGGATACGATCCGATCTTTCAACCGGAAAACTATACCGAAACTTTTGCCCAACTGCCTTTAGAGATCAAAAACAAAATCGGTCATCGCGGAAAAGCAACACAACAACTAATTGATTTTCTGAATTCGGCAAAATAACCGTTTAAAATACAACATTTTAAACTCAAAAAATCACATTTCACGACGTATTTTTTTCCTGTTTTAACAATTTCTAACTCAAAATGATTTCATAATATTTATAACTTTTTGATAATCAAATCATAACAAATCTATAATTCTTAAAATAGCATTAGTTTATCTGAATAATTAACAGTAATTTTGCACCCTATTTTAAAAATACATATGAATAAATTTGAACAATTAGGATTGAATGAATCGTTACTGAAGGCGATTTTAGATCTAGGATTTGAAAATCCGTCAGAGGTACAGGAAAAGGCGATTCCCCTATTATTGGAAAAAGACACAGATATGGTTGCGTTGGCTCAGACAGGGACAGGGAAAACGGCAGCTTTCGGTTTTCCGCTAATTCAAAAAATTGATGCTGACAACAGAAATACACAAGCATTAGTTTTATCGCCAACACGAGAACTTTGTTTACAGATTACCAACGAACTTAAAAACTACTCAAAATACGAAAAAGGTATTAATGTGGTAGCAGTTTACGGCGGGGCTAGTATTACAGAGCAAGCCAGAGAAATTAAGAGAGGAGCTCAGATTATAGTAGCTACTCCGGGGAGAATGCAAGACATGATCAACAGAGGTTTAGTAAACATTAAAAGCATAGACTACTGTGTTCTTGATGAGGCAGACGAAATGTTGAACATGGGATTTTATGATGATATCTGCTCTATTTTATCAGATACACCAGACGAAAAAAGTACATGGTTGTTCTCTGCAACTATGCCACAAGAGGTTGCCAGAATTGCAAAACAATTTATGAGCGAACCTGTTGAAATTACAGTAGGTGCTAAGAACTCAGGTTCTGCAACTGTTTCTCACGAATTTTACTTAGTAAATGCACGTGACCGTTACGAAGCTTTAAAACGTTTAGCCGATGCAAATCCGGATATTTTCTCTGTGGTTTTCTGTCGTACTAAAAGAGACACACAAGCTGTAGCTGAAAAATTAATTGAAGACGGATACAGTGCTGCTGCATTGCACGGAGATTTATCTCAGGCGCAACGTGACGGTGTAATGAAATCTTTCCGTGGAAGACAAATTCAGATGCTTGTTGCAACTGACGTTGCTGCACGTGGTATTGACGTTGATAACGTAACACACGTTGTAAACTACCAATTACCTGATGAAATTGAAACGTACAACCACCGTTCAGGACGTACTGGTAGAGCCGGAAAATTAGGAACTTCTATCGTTATTGTTACTAAAAGTGAATTACGTAAGATTTCTTCTATTGAAAGAATCATCAAACAAAAATTCGAAGAAAAACCAATTCCTTCAGGAATCGAAATCTGCGAAATTCAATTATTACACTTAGCTAATAAAATTAAAGATACTGAGGTAGATCACGAAATTGACAATTACCTTCCGGCAATCAACAACGTTCTTGAAGGTTTATCTAAAGAAGAGTTGATTAAAAAGATGGTATCTGTAGAATTTAACCGTTTTATCGCTTACTATAAAAAGAACAGAGATATTTCTACTCAATCTGGAGAAAGACGCGAAAGAAATGATTCTGAGCCAAGAGAATTCAATAACAACGGAGCAGTTCGTTATTTTGTAAACATCGGTTCAAGAGACAACTTCGATTGGATGTCACTTAAAGATTACCTGAAAGAAACATTAGACTTAGGTCGTGATGACGTTTTCAAAGTAGATGTAAAAGAAGGTTTCTCTTTCTTCAACACTGATCCTGAGCACACAGAAAAAGTTATGGAAGTATTAAACAACGTACAATTAGAAGGACGTCGTATTAATGTTGAAATTTCTAAAAATGACGGTGGCGGAAGACGTGACCATAACGGACGTTCTGGTGGCGGAAGAAGTTCAGGTCCAAGAAGAGAAGGAAGTTTTGCACCAAGACGTGAAGGTTCTGGTGGTGGCTTTAGAGGCGACAGAAACTCTTCCAGAGAAGGTGGTTTCAGAAGCGACAGAAACTCATCAGCTCCAAGAAGAGAAGGTGGTTACAGAAGTTCAGCTCCAAGAAGCGAAGGTGGTTCAGACAGAGCTCCAAGACGTTCTGAAAGCTTTGGTGATTCGCCAAGACCAAGAAGACCAAGAAGAGATTAATTCTCTTTGTTAATTTTCTGATAATTATATTTAGATACTGCGAAATATTTGATCTTGATTCACTACTTTTAGTGCTTTAATCCAGGATATGAAATATTTCGCAGTTTTCTTTTTTACACTACTATCTACTATTGCTTTTGCACAAGACACCCCCTCTACAATACCACAAAGAGTTTCGGGCTACATTATTAACGACAATAGCAAACAACCTCTTTCAAGTGTTAATATTATAAACACTAACAAAGTAAGAGGCGCAAAATCTGATGAAAAAGGATATTTTGAAATTGATGTACAAGTCAATGACACCCTTCACTTTTCGATTTTAGGATTCCAATCACTTCGTATCAGAGTAACGAATGACTGGATAAAAAATAAAGTAACCAGAATTCAGCTTACCGAAAAAGCAATCGCTCTTGAAGAAGTTGTTATTGCTCCCTTTAGCTTAACGGGTTATCTTGAAGTTGATTCTAAATTAATTCCGACTAAAGAAAACTATCGCTATAGTATTTCAGGTCTTACACAAGGGTACGAAGCCGGTGAATATTCTCCAAATGCATTTGGAAAAGTACTGGGCTCTATCTTTAATCCTGCGGATATGCTTTATAATTTTTTCGGAAAAAACGGTAAGGAGCTCAGGAAGCTTAAAGAAATGAAAAAAGACGATACTGTTCGAAACCTTTTAGAATCGAAATACGACCGCGAGACTGTTTCTGTATTACTGGGAATCAGTAAAGATGAAATCCCCGAAATCATGCACCGTTGCAACTATTCTGATTCTTTTATTCAAACCGCAAACGATTTGCAAATTATGGATGCTATCAGTGCTTGTTATGAACAATACAAAGTATTAAAACGAAATTAAGTTTTCACCATTATAAAATCAATCCTCAATTATCTAATTGGGGATTTTTTTATTTTAGGCATTATTCTTCCAAAATAATGGCATCACAACAAATAATTGATTAAATTAGACATTATACATCTCTTAAAATCGTCTTCGATTTTAAAAATCAATTTAAAATGACAAATATAACAGATAAGATTCTGGATTTTATAGACCTGCACAAAGGAGAAGAAGACAAAAAAACAGTAGTACAAAATATTACCAGTACGGTATCTTTTAGAGGATCGAATCTTTGGATTTTAGTCTGCGCTATCATTATTGCATCTGTCGGATTAAATGTAAACTCAACTGCAGTTATAATTGGAGCCATGCTTATTTCTCCATTAATGGGACCAATCGTTGGTGCCGGATTCGGCTTGGGAATGTATGATTTTGAATTATTAAAAAAATCCGTTAAAAATCTTTTAATCGCTACAATAGCCAGTTTAGCCACTTCGACAATTTACTTTTACATAAGCCCTTTTAAAGAAGCACAATCTGAGTTACTGGCGAGAACTTCTCCTAATATATATGATATCTTAATTGCCTTTTTTGGAGGTTTGGTCGGAGTAATAGCCGTAACCAGAGTCGAAAAAGGAAACCCTATTCCGGGTGTCGCCATTGCTACGGCTTTAATGCCTCCTTTGTGTACCGCCGGTTATGGTTTGGCATTAGGCAATTTTAAGTTTTTCTTAGGCGCAATGTACCTGTATACAATCAATTGTGTTTTTATCTGTATCGCCACTTTTGTCATTGTAAACTACCTAAAATACCCAATAACCAAACAGCTTAATACGGTACATCAAAAACGGGTTAAATACATTATTACGATTCTGATTTTATTTATGATAATTCCCAGCATCTATTTTGCCTATCAGTTATTCATTCAAAAAAATTATACTTTTAAAACAGAAACATTTATTCAGAAAGAATTTCTAAATAACGATTACCCTATTATCTACAAAAACATTGAATACAATACGAATCCTAAAAAAATCGAATTAGCATTTTTAACCAAAAAATTTAGCGATAGTGAAATCATCAGTTTAAATAAAAAATTGGTCGATTACGATCTGAAAAATACCCGACTCGTTATCAAACAGGACACTTTTAATCTGGCAAAAGACATCATGAAAAAAATCAACACCAGCCAAAACTTAGTCGATCAAAAAGATGTCTTAATTAACGATTTAAGAAATCAATTGTCCCAATATCAATTCAAAAATCTTCAAATAGGAAGCGAAGCCAAAATTCTCTTTCCATTTGTTACCTCGCTGTCTATTGGAAATTATTCAACCGAAAACAAAGACAGCAAAACCAAAATTATTCCGATAATTCTCTTTCAGAGTAAAAAGGACATTACTCCGGAAAACAAAGAAAAACTAAAATCCTGGCTAAAAGTGCGACTTCAAAAGGATTCAATAGAAGTATACAGACAAACTGTACCCGAAATAAAAACCCTAAAAAAATAAAGCTATGTCAAAAGGTCTAGATTCCAAAAAAGCAGCAAAAAAAGAACCGTTAAAAACGGCTAAAGAAAAAAAAGCAGAAAAGCGAGAAAAGAAAAACAACCCTAAACGAGATTAACAATAGTATTCGGTCGCAGTCGCAGTTTTTTTAGTATATAACAGATAACCATGGCTGTAAACTAATACTAAACACTTATTTAATTGGAGATTTTTTGTTTAAAACCATAAATCTTAATTACGAACCAACAAACAAGAACTATGTCTACAATACCTTTTCAAACTATTGATTGGAGCCAAATTGCGAAAACTGAACATAAAGGCGAAACCGGAAAGGCATTTTGGCAAACTATACAACTAGGGAACTTACGCGTTCGAAAAGTTACTTATTCTGAAAATTACCTTGCAGATCACTGGTGCCAAAAAGGACATATTGTACATTGCATCGAAGGAGAATTTATCAGCGAATTAGAAAATGGAGAAAAATTCATTCTCTCTAAAGGAATGACCTACATTGTTTCTGACGATGTAAGTTCACACCGTTCCATAACAACCAAAGGAGTTGAATTACTGATAATTGACGGAGATTTTTTAAAATAACACTCCTTAAACAAAATTAACAATAGTATTCAGTCGCAGTCGCAGTTTTCAGTATACAACTGGTAACCGCGACTACAAACTGATACTAAAATTTATTTAATCGGAATATTAGACAGAATCTCCAATACAAATTTCCAATATTTTTTAGCAGAAGAAATACTTGCTCTTTCGTCCGGAGAATGCGCTCCGTGAATGGTTGGCCCAAAAGAAATCATATCCATATTCGGATAATTTGTTCCTAAAATTCCACATTCAAGACCAGCATGACAAGCTACTACTTTTGGCTTTTCATTATTTTGTTTTTCGTAAATCTCTTTTAATACTTCTAATATTTCTGAGTTTACATTTGGTGTCCAACCCGCGTAAGAACCTGTAAGTTCCACTTCGCAACCTACCAATTCAAATGCAGAACGCAATGCATTTGCCAAATCAAATTTTGAAGTTTCTACAGAAGAACGTGTTAAACATCCGATCGAAATCTCACCGTCTTTTACGATTACTCTGGCAATATTATTTGATGTCTCAACTAAATCTTCCATATCGGCACTCATTCTGTAAACCCCATTATGAGCAGCATAAATAGCACGAATAATTCCTTCCTGAACCCCTAAATCCATTACTTTTTCAGGCAAATCACATTTCACTATTTCAATAGAAAGGTTTGGCTCCGTTGTTTTATACTCAGCCTTAATATCGTTGATGATTTCCTGCATATCAAAAATGTAAGCTTCATCAAACATTTCAGAGATAATCACTTTAGCCACACTTTCTCTTGGAATTGCATTTCGCAAACTACCTCCATTTATTTCAGCCACCTGCAAACCAAAGTTCTCAAAGGCATCAAACAACAAACGGTTCATAATTTTATTAGCATTCCCTAACCCTTTGTGAATATCCATTCCTGAATGACCTCCGTTAAGCCCTTTTACGGTAATAATATGCCCAACAGAACCTTCCGGAACTTCTTCTTCATGATAACTTCTGGTAGCTGTTACATCAATTCCTCCGGCACAACCGATATCAATTTCATCATCTTCTTCCGTATCTAAATTCAATAAAATCTGTCCCTGAAGAATCCCTCCCTTTAGGTTTAAAGCTCCTGTCATTCCGGTCTCTTCATCTATTGTAAACAAAGCTTCAATAGCAGGATGCGGAATATCTTTACTTTCTAAAATGGCCATAATAGTAGCTACTCCTAACCCATTATCTGCGCCAAGTGTAGTGCCACGAGCACGAACCCAGTCGCCATCAACATACATATCGATTCCCTGTGTATCGAAATCAAAAACAGTATCAGCATTTTTTTGGTGCACCATATCAAGGTGTCCCTGCATCACAATCGCTTTGCGGTTTTCCATTCCCGCTGTTGCCGGTTTTCTAATAATTACGTTACGGATATCATCTTCAAAAGTTTCTAAACCTAAGCTATTTCCAAAGTTCTTCATGAACTCGATCACTCGTTCTTCTTTCTTTGACGGACGTGGAACCGCATTCAGATCAGCGAATTTATTCCATAGCGCCTTAGGTTCCAGATTTCTTATTTCCTGACTCATTATTTTGTGTTTGAAGTTTAACAATTAAGAGCTTCAAAGTTAAGAAAGTATTACCTCTTAAAAAAAAGTATCTACTATTCAATTTACAAATAAAATCAATCAATGGGCGTTGCTTCTAATTAACAAACAAAGGTTAACACAAATAATAAATTTTATTAAATTTATAGAAATTTTCTTACTTTTAATTATTACTTTTTAATTTATAAAATAAAACTCATTGTATGGAAATCCTTTTTTCAGAATTTACAGTTTCCGCTTTTATCTTCAATATCATTTGCAGCATCCTTGCGTCCTTCATTTTTATATTTACTCTTTTGATCTTTCTAAAGCCTAAATTTGAAATAGTGCCACTAATAGCAAAAAACGATAGCCCCTTTGATAAGACCAATCAAATTTGCTTTTCTTTCAAAATTATTAACAAATCCTTCTTTGGCGCTTATGATATCGAAGCCAGAACCAATTACTATTACATCATACAAGGAGAAAACGGCATTATCAACAAGATCTTTTCTAAATTTGAACTTAAAACAAATAAGGTCAATTACGTTCCCGGTTATATTCCATTCAACAAAAAATATGGCAATAACTGTATTCAATTCCTCACCTATGAAAATTTATCCGAAAAAATGAAATCCTCCACTACACACATACAATTTCAAATTACTGCACGCCATAGTCTAACAGGTCTTAGCAATATTTTCACCTATGAATTTGTCCGTAAAAATGCTATCAAAGAAGGTAAATTTAAGGAAGGAAACTTTAAAGAAGTTTTAAAATGTTAATTAACTTTTTATAACGATAATAATGTCATACTTTTATGTATTATTAATCTTAATATAAAATAGTCATGAAAAACGATATCATTGCTATGTAACCGCTACCAAAGAATTAATTCCTAAAAAATACAAACAAAAACCGAAGCCGCTTCGGTTTTTCTGTTTTTTATTACCTCCAATCATTATAAATGTAGCTCTCCTCTGTTTACGATTTGCAAGAATATCAAAAATCCCTTATAAAAAACTAATAATTGTATTTATATTTACGTATTCAAAATTTACATTGTGAAGCGAAAATACATTCTACCTTTATTACTTCTCTTACAGTTTATTCTATTAAAGATTCTTCCTTTTTTCCCGGAATCCATCGAACGCTTTTACAGCAATGGTCTGTACCTGAAAATAGCTCATTTTTCACGAATCTTTTTAGGTCATATTCCTTTTTCAGTAGGCGACTGTATTTACTTTGTTTTGATCGTTTTATTAATTCGCTGGATTTGGAAAAACCGTAAAACATGGAAATCAAATTGGAAAGATCATCTTTTAAGAGCATTGAGTGTCATATCTATATTTTACTTTTTCTTCCATCTTCTTTGGGCACTCAATTATTATCGCGAACCTCTTTTTGAAAAAATCAAAATCAAAAGAGAATACACTGATGCGGAGCTGTTAGTCTTTACTAAAAAATTGATAGCAAAAACAAATGAAATTCAATTTCAGATAACCAAAAAAGACAGTTCCAAAGTTGTTTTCCCTTATTCGCAGGAACAAGCTTTTCAGATGAATCTAAACGGCTATCAAAATCTTGCGAAAGAGCACCCCTATTTTACTTATCAAAATCTAAGTATCAAAAAGTCTCTTTTTAGCCTACCTTTGACTTATATGGGATTTGGAGGCTATCTGAATCCGTTTACCAATGAAGCACAGGTCAATGACTTATTGCCCATGTATAATTTTCCGGCAACAAGTTGTCACGAAATGGCACATCAGATAGGGTATGCGAGCGAAAGCGAATGCAACTTTATCGGCGTTTTGGCAACCGTTAAAAATGATAATTTATATTACCAGTATTCCGGTTATAGTTTTGCTTTGCGCTATTGCCTTGGCATTTGGCAGGCTAAGAATGAACCTCTTTTTAATCAATTAAAGAAAACGGTTCATGTTGGCATTTTAAAAAACTATCAGGAAAGTCAGGATTTTTGGAAACAATATGAAACCCCTATTGAAACCGGTTTTCATATTTTTTATGATAATTTCCTAAAAATAAACCAGCAAAAAGACGGTATGGAGAGCTACAGTAAATTTGTTGATTTGATGGTTAATTATTACAAAGGAAAAGATTTTTAATTGAAGTGTGTAACAAAAATTACCACAACACTACTAATACCTTATGAGCGAAAATCTAGAACAGTCATTTGTTGTGCAATTGCAGGCAAATCAGAATATAATCCACAAGATTTGTAGATTATATACTGCTGGCGAAGATGCTCATAAAGACTTGTTTCAGGAAATTACTATTCAATTATGGAAAGCCTATCCTAAATTTAGAGGTGATAGTAAATTTTCGACCTGGACGTATCGCGTTGCTTTAAATACCGCCATTACCTTATACCGAAAAACCAAAAGAACCATATCTACTGTAGATTATGAAAGTCATCAGCATTTTGTAAAAGATGTTGATTACAACTATGAAGAGGAAGAACAAATTAAACTGATGTACAAAGCCGTTTATCAGCTTAATGACATTGAAAAAGCACTAGTTTTTATGTATTTAGAAGACAAAGATTATCAAGAAATAGCCGAGACCTTGGGGATCAGCGAAGTGAATGCACGTGTGAAAATGAACAGAATAAAGGGGAAACTTAAAAAAATACTAAATCCTTAAAAATTATTATGAAAGAACTGGATTTATTAAAAAAAGACTGGAAAAAGAATGCTGATTCTTTTGAACAAATTTCAGAAAATGAAATCTACAAAATGATACACAAAAAATCGTCTTCCATTGTGAAGTGGATTTTGATTATCAGTATTTTGGAAATTTTATTCTGGACCGTTTCAAACTTATTTTTCAGTACTGATGAGATGTTAATTAAGATAAAACATCCCGAAATGATTTTTTACCTTGCTGTTTTAACGTACTTCAATTATGTAGTTGTTTTAATTTTCGTCTATTTTTTCTACAAAAATTATAAAACAATATCGACCACAGGATCTACCAAACTCTTAATGAGTAGTATACTGAAAACCCGAAAAACGGTTCAATATTATGTGTGGTATAATTTAGCAATGGCTGTACTAAGTTCAATAATCAGCTTCTTTATTGCATTTGTATACAATCCGGAAATGAACTTTTTAAGAGAAAAATTAGCCACAAACGGTAAAGCAATGTTTGCTATGGGCGGAATTTTAGTCTTGGTTACATTAGCTTTCTTAGGTTTGTTCTGGTGCTTTTACAGATTATTGTACGGAACACTGCTACGCAGATTATACGCTAATTATAAAGAATTGAGAAAGATTGATTTGTAGATTTTTCTGGAGGTGCTAAGGTTCTGAGTCGCTAAGATTCTGAGTTTTTTTAGTAGTAAATATTAAACTATAACTTCTTTTCCTTAAAGATCTTTAAAATGCATAATAAGTATTCCAGAAACCTGAAACTTTTCAAATCTAAAATCTAAAATCAGAAATCTAAAATTCTAATACCCCCATCTTCTCATTTGATTCAATTCTTCCTGCATTTTTAATTCTTCGGCAGGGATTACTTTTAAGAATGACGGGTGTTGCTCGATGGCATATTCTACTTTTTCTACGATTTCATCAATTGTATCATTTTCATAATCAATATCAAGAGGTTCTTTGATTATAAAGGACTGTAAAATACCTTTCTTTTTCATTCGCAATCCTTTTTTATCAAATGAACGACGAAAACCGTCAATCACAATAGGAATCACAACAGGTTTATGTTGTTTTATAATATGAGCCGTTCCTTTTCTAACGGGTTTAAACGATTTTGTAGTTCCTTGTGGGAATGTGATTACCCAACCATCTTCCAACGCAATTTTAATATTTTCGGTATCATTGGGGTTTACTTCTCTTTTTTCGGTAACATCAACTCCTTTGGCACGCCAGGTTCTCTCTACTGTAATTGCACCAACGTAGGCCAAAATTCTTGGTAATAAACCGGCTTGCATTGTTTCTTTGGCTGCAACGTAATACAGGTTCATTTTGGGTTGCCATAAATAACCAATATTCTTAATCGTGTCCTGACGACCTGATAAACTGGCATTAAAAACATGAAACATAGCTACAACATCAGCGAAATACGTTTGGTGATTGGATATAAACAAAACATTGGTATCCGGTAATGTCTTTATGATTTCGGATCCTTCAATCTGTAATTCATTAAAACCTCTATATCTTCGGTGCGTCATGGCACCCAAAACACGGATTAACCATTTCTTGATGAATAATATATGTCCGAAAGGATTTCGTTTAAACAATCCCATAGCTGTGTATTGTATTTTTTAGTTAAGTTCGCAAACTTACAAAAATTATTCTTTTACAAATACTATTAAGCAATTTCTAAGACAAATGCTTATCGTTATGAATATCAAATTGTTAATTCATTGTTTTCAAGTATTGCCTTCAAAAGTCAATTTTAAAACATCTCGCAATTCACTTAATATCATCGCTGTTGCCCCCCAAACGATATGATTTTGAATATTAAATGCCGGAACCAGAATATTGGATCCATAAGAAGTTGACAACGTGGCTTCGATTATAATTTCGTCATTTAAAAAAACGGAAAGAGGCAGTTCGATAATATCTGCAACCTCTCTGACATCCGGATAAAAGGAAAGCTCTTCTGAAGCAACTCCCAAAAAAGGATGTACCATAAAATTACTTGGCGGTATAAACACGGGAGTAAATTCCTTAATTACATTTATCTTTTCAGGCAAAATACCTACTTCTTCATGTGTCTCCCTTAAAGCTGTTGTCGCAAATCCTGCATCAGTCATTTCGTATTTTCCACCGGGAAAAGCAATTTGCGAAGAATGAACTCCGTTGTAAGCATTTCGGACTATTAAAACCAAATGCGTTTTGCCTTTTTTAGGGTAAAATAGCATCATAACGGCTGCTATTCTGGGATTTATCGCTTCTGTATTGAGGTTTTTCAATGCTTCTACCCGTTCCTTTGGGGCCATCTTCAAATGAGCCTGAATAGCCGGCAACTCAACCGGGATTATAGTAGGAACATAGTGCAAAAAATCTTGAAAATCCATATTATAACGTTACGAATACTTTTAAATAATATCTAAAGATAGCTTAGAATTTATCACCCTACAAATTTTAATGTAAACTACTTCCGAAAATCTTTATGCCCATATAAAAAATATACTGCAGTGACAGCCCATTCTCTAAGCGAATATAAAAGTCGTAAAAAACTAATTTATAATTCACCTATTTATCTGCTACTACTGTGATCTCACCAGCAAACGAAACAATATGAAATTTTACAGTTCCTCAAATCTATCCAAATACCGTCGAGAACATATTCCGATAGATTTGCACAGAACCGGAGCAAGAATGACTGTGAATCTTCAAAATATTAATGTAAATTTGACTCGCGAAACGTCAAAGCTGATACCTGCTAATTACCAAGTATTTAACGACAGACCCAATGGAGATTCCAATGGTAAACCAACCCATCTTATCGTTGTTTTATCTCCAATACCGATGAAATCTTACATAAAGCAGGTATAAATAGTACGTTATTCGCAAATAAATTTGAACTTAAATCGTAAAATAGTCTCGACTATACCCGTTTTTAAAAATGTACAGTAAAGAAGAATCACAGCGAATAAAAAGAGAATTTTGGGTGGCTTTTGCCGAAAAATACCCTCGTAAATGGGTACTTTATGATACCAAAATCAAAGATTTCTCTTTTAAATTTTACGTAGACAATAAAAAAGCACAGGTTTTTATTGATATCGAACAGCGAAGCGATGAGAAAAGAAATGCCTATTTTGAAAAACTGGAAGCTCTAAAAAATATTCTGGAAGAAGAATTCATCAAAGATTTGGTTTTCGAAAAAGAGTATACGCTTGAAAGTGGCAAAACCATTAGTCGAATCTGGGTGGAAAAAACCGGTGTTGGTTTTAGTAATCGCAATAATTGGGATACTATTTTTGATTTTTTCTTTGAAAAGATGAATGCTCTTGAAATGTTCTATCTCGAATACGATGAATTTATTAAGGATATCGAGTAGTTTTTATGATAAATAAATTAAAAAAAATAAACCCGACAGTTTTTTGAAACCTGTCGGGTTTGTTTTTTTATTGTCTTGTCCTGAAAAAGGTTGACTACAATCCAATTAATTATGTCAACAGAAAGGAAAGTTCTAAAAAAAGTAATGC
>NZ_JAALLN010000239.1 GCF_011751075.1 Flavobacterium poyangense | reverse complement strand
GCGCGCAGCATCTGTTCGGGCGTCACGCGCATGTGGCGCGCGTCCGCGACGTGCGCATAGACATCGGCGAACGCCAGCTTCATGGCCTCGAGCAACAGATGCTGGGTGTCGGGATGATCGATCGGCCGCGCCGCCAGGTCGAAGTTCTGCAGGATCCCGAGCGCGATGAGGGCGGCGATACCCTGGCCGTTGGGCGGAATCTGGTGCAGCGTATGGCCGCGATACGCCTGGCTGACGGGTGTCACCCATTCCGGCGCGTAGTCGCGCAGGTCGGCCAGCGTCATGGCGGCCTCGTGGGCCTGCGCATGGGCCACCAGCTTGTGGGCCGTTTCGCCTTCGTAGAAATCACGGCCGCCGCTGGCGGCGATGCGCTTGAGCGTCGCCGCGGCGCCTTTCAGCGTGAAGTGCTCGCCGATGTGCGGCGCCCGGCCCCGCGGCAGGAAGTGTTCGGCGAAACCGGGTTGCGGCTGCAGCACGTCGGCTTGTGCGGCCCACTTCTGGTGCACCATGGGGCT
>NZ_JAALLN010000238.1 GCF_011751075.1 Flavobacterium poyangense | reverse complement strand
GCCGGCGATGTCTCCTCCGAAGCCGGCATTGACGCCTTGGTCGAAGCGGTGAAAGCGCGCACCGACCAGCTCAACATCCTGATCAACAATGCCGGCATCTCCTGGGGTGCACCGCTGGAGAGCTTCCCCTATCAGGCCTGGGCCAAGGTGTTCGGCGTCAACGTCACCGCCGTGTTCCATCTGACGCGCGAGTTGCTGCCGCTGATGGAGAAGGCGGCAACCGATGCCGACCCCGCGCGCGTCATCAATCTCGGTTCGGTCATGGGAACGCAGCCGCTGGCGGACGACGCCTACTCCTATACGGCTTCCAAAGGCGCCGTTCACCACCTGACCCGCACGCTGGCGATAGAACTTGCCGCCCGGCGCATCACCGTCAACGCCTTTGCCCCCGGACCGTTCCAGAGCCGCATGACAGCCTTTGCCACCGGCACGGAGGAACAGGCCAGGCATGTCGGCGGCCATGTTCCCATCGGCCGCATCGGGCAGCCGGATGACATTGGCGGCGCCACGCTCTAT
>NZ_JAALLN010000237.1 GCF_011751075.1 Flavobacterium poyangense | reverse complement strand
GCAAGAGCTCGCAATACATCAAGAACGAAGGCGCCTACGAGGAATTCCTGATTTCCTCCGGTGTCGAGGATGCTTCGCTCACCCTCACCTCGGGTGAAGTGCGTATCGGCCAGGACCTGGCTTCCGCGGTGAGCGACGCGCTGGGCGTGCGCCAGCTGATCAATGGCCTGCACACCCGCTACAACCGCAGCGTGGTCGAACAGGCCGCGATCGCCGGCGGCCTCAACCCGGCTGTCTTCAGCGACCTCGGCCGCGCCAATGCCATGGCCGAAACGATCGCAAAACGGCTCGACGTCATCGCCGAGGACACCGAGCGTGGCTGGCAGGNGACGCACGTCGACGTCCAATGATGGTACAGGCGGCTATGTGTTCGAACGTACCGTGCGCGGCGTGCGCGAGGTGGTGCAGCTCGACATGGGCCTGATCAACTCGGCCGACGCGCGTCAGCTCGACCGTTACGCAACCCGCCTTGCCGAGGTCTACTCCGAACCGCCGCAACTGCGCCGTCGTGAGACC
>NZ_JAALLN010000236.1 GCF_011751075.1 Flavobacterium poyangense | reverse complement strand
CCATAACTGGGGCACTCACAATGATGAAATTGAAGAGAGCTTGAACCAATCTGCAGATGATGCATGGGTTACTGAGAAAATTGATGTCGAAACTAGCCCTAGCGCTAACGAGAGCAAGGAAAGCGTAGGCAGCGGTGGCAACGCCGGCGATGGCACCGAGGGTGGCCAAACTGAGGAGAAGCCAGTCGAGGAGGAGGCTCGCGAACTTACTCTTGATGAGTGGAAAGCGCTTCGCCAGAATCGTGCTAAGCCTCAGTACAATCTGCGTAAGGCTGGGGAAGGCGAAGATCTCTCACGCTGGAAGAAGATGTACGCTCTCGAGCGTAAGAAGGAAGGCGCCGAGGAAGAAGAAGAGGATGAGGAAGAGTACGACGCGGCTGAGTATCCGCAGCGCGTTGGACGCCAGAAGCACGTCCTCGACATTGAGATCCAATTCAGCGACTCAAGACGCAGCAGCGGCGGTGGACGCGGCAGAGGAGGTCGTGGTGGACGCGGCAGAGGAGGTCGTGGTGGACA
>NZ_JAALLN010000235.1 GCF_011751075.1 Flavobacterium poyangense | reverse complement strand
GGCGGCAAGGGCATGCGCGTGGTCGAATCGTCCGGCGCGTTCCTCGATGCGCTGGCCTCGTGCCAGCGCGAGGCCGCCTCCAGCTTCGGCGACGACCGCGTGCTGATCGAACGCTACCTGCAGAAGCCGCGCCACATCGAGATCCAGGTATTCGCCGACAGCCACGGCAACTGCGTCTACCTGTTCGAGCGCGACTGCTCGGTGCAGCGCCGCCACCAGAAGGTGATCGAGGAAGCGCCCGCGCCCGGCATGACCGAGGAACGCCGCCGCGCCATGGGCGAAGCCGCCGTGGCCGCCGCGCGCGCGGTGGGCTACGTGGGCGCCGGCACGGTGGAATTCATCGCCGAGCCCGACGGCCGCTTCTACTTCATGGAAATGAACACTCGCCTGCAGGTCGAGCACCCGGTCACCGAGATGATCACCGGCGTTGATCTGGTCGAGCAGATGATCCGCGTGGCGGACGGAGAAAAACTGGCCTTTGGCCAGAGCGATGTGAAGCTGAACGGGTGGGCGGTT
>NZ_JAALLN010000234.1 GCF_011751075.1 Flavobacterium poyangense | reverse complement strand
TATTATTGTGAGAATGAAATAATAACAAATGACGGGCGTTAATAACGAGGATATTACGAGAAAACAAAACAATAAAAATAGCGGCTTCGATGGTGTAGTGGTCAGCGTAACGGATTGCTATACCCAAGGTGGGTAGTTCGATCCCGATCAAAGCCGTGGATTTTTAAGGGCGAGAAAATCCTTCGTACGCCTTCCTTCGGAGAGGAAGTACAGCCGGCTGTCCCATGTCGTAGATTTGCGGCATGTAAAAGACCCTCATGCCTAAATGACGCATCTGAGCAAAATTCTCTCTACTCTGTTTCATTCGCCCTAGTACCTCCGTTCGCTACCAGATGGCGAAAGGAGCGTAACCAAATTCGATGTGGTCAGGCGGAAGAGCAGGCCTCATGGCCTGAGCCTCGCCACGAAAACAAGACATGATAATAATAATAATAATAATAATAATAATAATAATAATAATTGCTGCGCCTTATGCTCTTCTCCTCCTCCTTCTCCTCCTCCTCCTCTATCTTCATCT
>NZ_JAALLN010000233.1 GCF_011751075.1 Flavobacterium poyangense | reverse complement strand
GATGCTCAATTTCGAGTCCGAAAGCGCAGAAAAGCAGCACATGCTGAGGCTAACTATTTGAAACTAAGGATTAATTTATACAATACGCGATTGTACTTAGACTGAGATCAGTCATCATTGCGCATCGCACAAAAGCGATTCGGACCGGCAATGGCGCCGGCCCGTCACGGCTTCGGCTTGTGAAGCAATACGTGGTGAGCAATGCCGCTTCCAAAAACAATATCAGCCGGTCCGCGCGCCGGCGAAAACACCGTTTCCATTTCCGAACTCATTGAACTGACCAACGACCTGCGAACCAGCGCAGCCGACAAGATCAGCGGCATCCAGCGCGTCACCGGTTCGCTCCGGATGCTCGCATTGAACGCGATGATCGAAAGCGCGCGCGCCGGCACCCATGGCCGCGGATTCTCCGTGGTCGCCGCCGAGGTGCGCGAAATCGCCGCCAATGTCGGGCTGATTTCCGAGCAACTACAAAGAGAGCTGACGGCGCAGATCGATTCATTGAGTGCTCACACCC
>NZ_JAALLN010000232.1:268-517 GCF_011751075.1 Flavobacterium poyangense | reverse complement strand
CGCCGATCTCAGCGCATCGGCCCGCGACGCGGCGCTCAAGAACGGCGCCTCCGCCGCTTACGATCCGACAGAAGCCGATATCGCCAAGCGCATCATCAAGGAAACCGACGGCGGCTTCGACGGGATCGTCGATTTCGCCGGTAACGAGAAGTCGATGGCGTTTGCGACCTCCGTCGTGGCGCGCGGCGGCAAGATCGTCGTGTCGGGCCTGATGGGCGGCAACTTCAATCTGCCGATGGTGCAGTGGAT
>NZ_JAALLN010000232.1:0-258 GCF_011751075.1 Flavobacterium poyangense | reverse complement strand
GCACACTTGCGGAGGCTCAGGAACTGATGGCGCTCGCACGCGCCGGCAAGGTCAAGCCGACGCCGATGAAGGAAGAGCCGATGGGCGACGTGCAGAAGTGGATCGACCAGTTGCGTGCCGGCAAGGTCGTCGGCCGCATCATGCTGACGAACTAAGCTCCTGCTCCGCGGCCCAGCCGGGTCGCGATCCAGATCACATGACGCGCGCCACCACGCTTGCCGTTGGCGCGCGTTTTGATTTCATCGACATCGAAACCGG
>NZ_JAALLN010000231.1 GCF_011751075.1 Flavobacterium poyangense | reverse complement strand
AGAGCCCGCGGCGCATCCTGTCGTCATGACCACCTCATCCACCCGCGTTCCCGCGGTGCGAGCCGAAGGGCTCGTCAAGACGTTCGGCTCGAACAGGGCCGTCAACGGCGTCGACCTCGTCGTCGAAGCCGGGACCGTCTACGGCGTTCTCGGCCCCAACGGTGCCGGCAAGACCACCACCATCAGCATGCTCACGACGCTGCTGCGTCCCGACGGCGGGCGGGCCGAGATCTTCGGCCACGACGTCGTCAAGGACGCGCACAGCGTCCGGCAGCTCATCGGCCTCACGGGGCAGTTCGCCTCGGTCGACGAGAAGCTCTCGGCCACCGAGAACCTCATCATCTTCGCGCGCCTGCTCGGCCTGTCGCGGGCCGATGCCCGCCGCAAGTCCACCGAGCTCCTCGAGGAGTTCGGCCTCACCGAGGCGGCATCCCGTCCGCTGGCGAAGTTCTCCGGCGGCATGCGGCGCCGGCTCGACCTCGCGGCATCCCTCATCGCCCAACCGCCGCTCATCTTC
>NZ_JAALLN010000230.1 GCF_011751075.1 Flavobacterium poyangense | reverse complement strand
GGATCAGCGGCAGCGTGGGCTTGCCCTCGCGCAGATCGTCGCCCACGTTCTTGCCCAGCGCGGCGGCATCGCCGCTGTAGTCGAGCACGTCGTCGACCAACTGGAAGGCGGTGCCCACATGGCGGCCATAGGCGGCCGCGGCGGCTTCCTGCTCCGGCGTGGCGCCGGCCAGCACCGCCCCCACCTGGGCGGCGGCCTCGAACAGCTTGGCGGTCTTGTAGCGCACGACCTGCAGGTAGCGCTCCTGCGAGACATCCGGATCATGCACGTTCAGCAACTGCAGCACCTCGCCCTCGGCGATCACCGTGGTGGCCTCCGACAGGATGCTCATGATGCGCATCGAGTCGGCCTCGACCATCATCTCGAACGAGCGCGAATAGAGATAGTCGCCCACCAGCACGCTGGCGGCGTTGCCGAACACCGCGTTGGCGGTCTCGCGGCCACGACGCAGGTCGGACTCGTCGACCACGTCGTCATGCAACAGCGTCGCCGTGTGAATGAATTCCACGACGGCGGC
>NZ_JAALLN010000023.1 GCF_011751075.1 Flavobacterium poyangense | reverse complement strand
TAGATTTTAGATTTTAGATTTTAGATTTTAGATTTTAGATTTTAGATTTTAGATTTTAGATTTTAGATTTTAGATTTGCTCTATAAATTTTGTCAAATTTTAAAAAATTTGACAAAATTTATCAAGTCTTTGAACCTTTGCAACTTTGTACCTCAGAACCTTTGCATCTCAGAACCTCAGAACCTCAAAAAAAAAATGAAATTCCTCAAACTCATTCGATATCAAAACCTACTGATGCTTGCTTTTATGCAGCTTTTATTTCGTTATGCTTTTTTAAAACAGCAAGACATCCCACTCGCTTTAGCCGACTGGCAATACGGATTATTGGTTTTAAGTACAATTTTAATTGCAGCAGCGGGTTATGTCATCAATAATATTTTTGATGTTGCTACAGATAGCATTAACAAACCAAATGATGTTGTAGTTGGCAAAGGAATAACGGAGACCACCGCTTATAATATTTACATTGGCCTTACTGTTAGCGGTGTTGCTATTGGTTTTTATTTGTCAAATGTAATCATGAGGCCTACTTTTGCTACGATTTTTATTCTAATCGCTTCGTTGCTTTATTTATATGCTACGTCTTTAAAACAAATCATGATTTTAGGCAATTTAATCGTGGCTTTATTATTGGCCTTTAGTGTAATCATCATTGGCGTTTTTGACATTTTTCCGGCAACAAACACCGAAAATCAGGCGCAAATGGCGAGTTTATTTTCTATACTTATTGATTATGCTTTGTTTGCTTTTATGATTAACTTTATTCGCGAAATAATCAAAGATATCGAAGATGTAAATGGCGACTATAATCAGGGAATGAACACTTTGCCAATCGCAATTGGAACTGCAAGAACTGCAAAAATTGCTTTGGGACTGGCTATCATTCCATTTATTCTATCAGTCCTTTATATCAATAAATATTTTATCGAAAACAATCTTTTTATTGTTACTTTTTATGCTTTTGCCTTTGTTCTAGCGCCTCTTTTGTATTTTATCGTAAAAATAGCCGGAGCAAAATCACAAAAGGATTTTCACCATTTAAGCACTATTTTAAAGCTAATTTTGCTTTTTGGAATTTTATCAATACTAGTTATTGCCGTAAATATTAAATACAATGCTTAAAGAAAAACTTAAAAAATACACTTTAATACTGGCTTCGGGATCTCCACGAAGACAACAGTTTTTCAAAGACTTAGATTTAGACTTTGAAATTAGATTAAAAGAGGTAGAAGAAATATATCCTCCGGAATTAAAAGCTGCTGAAATTACCGATTATCTGGCTGTGCTAAAAGCAAATGCTTTTGAGGGAGAATTGAATGCAAATGAGATTCTGGTGACCAGTGATACTATAGTCTGGCATCAGAATAAAGCATTGGGAAAACCCAAAGATGCAACAGAAGCCTTTGAAATGATAAAGTCAATGTCAAACAGCACACATGAAGTTTTTACTTCGGTTTGCTTTAAAACCAACACTGCTGCTACCGTTATAAATGATGTGACCAAAGTTAGCTTCAAAGATTTATCTGACGAAGCTATTTTGTATTATATCGCCAATTACAAGCCTTACGACAAAGCCGGTGCTTATGGTATTCAGGAATGGTTTGGTTTTATGGCTGTTACTAAGGTTGAAGGATCTTATACCAATGTCATGGGACTTCCAACTGCTAAAGTTTATGAATATTTGAGTACTTTAGATTAAAAAATAAATTTATGTTTTCTTTTAAAGAATATAGCCACGAAATTATATCGACCGGAATTCTCCTTCTTACTCTGATCAGTTTAAGAATGATAATTGCCAAATTAATACGTCGTTATGCCAGTTCTAGTCAGTTATTAGAACATCGAACTAATTTGGTGATCAAATACATTCATTTGTTAATGAATATATTGGTACTAATCAGCCTGATTGTAATTTGGGGAGTTGACACTGAGGATATTTTCATCACCGTCTCCTCTATCGCCACGGTAATTGGTGTCGCTATGTTTGCACAATGGTCAATTCTAAGCAATATTACTTCGGGAATGATTTTATTCTTTTCATTTCCTTTTAGAATTGGTGATACTATAAAAATCCACGATAAAGATTTCCCTATCGAAGCCGAAATTGAGGACATTAGCGCTTTTCATGTGAATTTAAAAACCAAAGAAGGCGAAAAGATTATTTTTCCGAACAACTTATTGCTACAAAAAGGAATCTCAATCATGCCGGTTCATTACGAAGAGAAGGAGTTTTTTGATTAACTGTTTTTACTTATTACTCAATTCTGTTATCTCTATCGGAATTAATGCTTTATTTGTATACTTCTGTACTTTGCTGTAAACTTTCTGTTTATTGATCCTGGTAAACCAGCCTCTAACATTGCAATTATGATCCGCTTTTTGCACTGTTCTCCGCCAGCAACTTAGCCGTTCCTCCAATCATAACATTAAGTAGAAAAGTCAGAGACTTTTATGAGATTTACAATTTCTAATTAGCATAAAAAAAAGTGCAAAGTCAAAGACATTTGCCTGCTTTTCATAAGGGCTCTTTGCGGAGCGGGAGATTAAAAATTAGACAATCTTCTTTTTGTGTGGTTAAAAATAATATCTGCCTAAGTAGATTTATTAGAATATGTTAGCACAAACATTAGCATTAATAAATTGAGAATCTCAGATGAAAAGAGTCAGGCTCTTAAAGGGGCAAAATCGCATCAACTGTATTTGTTTCCAAATGTTCCCGTAAAGTTATAATGGTCGGTTACGGTTTATGACTTTGAAACTCATGGAGTAATTAAAAATTCAAAATATTTTGACCGAGTTCCTACAACTCCCGGTCTTCAAAAAAAATACTAACGGCTCAATAGATATTATTTTGGAGAGGAAGCACCTGCAGGAAAAGAGTCAAACTGAATTCCAATTGACCATCAAATGCACTAGAAGAAGAGATTCTTTTATTTCTTATGAAAAGATCTTAACATTACTAGAAACACGTCCGAAGTTATAAGTTGCAAAAATATTAATTATAAGTAAAAGACTAATATTTATTTTTAACTTAGTGGTTTTTAATATGTTCCATTTGAGTTTATAATAGTTCCTTAATTAGTAAAAGTTATGAAAAAGCGTAAACATCAATTTTTAGGAGTAATGGTTTTTATTATTGCTGCTGTCATAAATGTGGCGGCACAGAAAAAACAACCCAACATACTTGTTATCTGGGGAGATGATATAGGCTGGGAAAATGTAAGCTCGTATGGAATGGGAGTTATGGGTTACACTACTCCCAATATAGACCGCATTGGTTATGAAGGGATACGTTTTACAGATCATTATGCACAGCCTTCCTGTACAGCAGGCCGCGCTGCATTTATAACAGGACAGTATCCCATCCGTTCGGGAATGGTGACGGTTGGAGTTCCTGGAGATAAATTAGGGCTTCAGGCAGCTTCACCGAGTCTGGCAGAAGTGCTTAAGAAAGTAGGATATTCTACAGGGCAGTTTGGTAAAAACCATTTAGGTGACCGAAACGAGCACCTTCCTACCGTACATGGTTTTGATGAGTTCTACGGAAACCTTTACCATCTTAATACGCAGGAACAGGCAGAATATGAGGGTTACAAAAATTATGCAAAAAATTATCCCGGAGGACCAGAGGCTTTTGCAAAAAAATTTGGTACACGTGGCGTCCTGCATTCTTTTGCAACTGCAAAAGATGACCCGACCATTGATCCCAAGTTTGGAAAAGTTGGAAAGCAGAAAATAGAAGATACCGGCCCTTTAACCATCGAGAGAATGAAAGATTTTGATGCTTCTGAGGTGATTCCAAAAGCCGAAGAATTTATGAAAAAATCTAAAGATGACGGGAAACCTTTTTTCGTATGGCTTAATACAAGCCGTATGCATCTTTATACTCATTTGAGTGAGAAATGGGAGCATGCCGCTGATACCATTACGCATGATCAGGACATGCATGGAGGAGGTATGATGCAGCATGACCACGATGTTGGATTAGTATTGGATTGGCTGAAATCACAAGGTTTGGATGAAAATACTATTATCTGGTACTCTACCGATAATGGTCCGGAACATTCTTCCTGGCCTTACGGGGCTACATCGCCTTTCCGTGGTGAGAAAATGACCACATACGAAGGAGGTCTGCGTGTGATATCTATGCTCCGCTGGCCCGGCGTGATTAAACCCAATCAGATTGACAATGGCATTCAGGCACATATGGACATGTTTACCACATTTGCCACCGCAGCTGGGGTTGCAAATATTAACGAAAACATCAAAAAAGAGAAAAATCAGTATATAGACGGCGTTAATAATCTGGACTACTGGCTGGAGAAAACTAAAAAAAGCAGCAGGGATGATTTTATGTATTATCACGAAAGCAAATTAATGGCTGTAAGAAAGGGACCTTGGAAAATTCATTTCAGCACCAGAGAAGATTATTATGACGACATAACGCCAAGGGGTTACTTGATTTTTAATCTCCGTAGTGATCCTTTTGAAAGTTACGATACCAAAGATTCCTATGGACATATGGCACAGCGCACCTCATGGGTGGTGGCTCCGATAATGGAACTGGCACAGCAGCATCTAAAAACACTCATCGAATATCCTCCTGTTCAAAAAGGAAGCACATTTGATGCTTCTAACTTAGTGGAACAGGTGCTGGAAGTGCAGAAAAAAGAAAAAGGCAAATAAAACCGAAAGATTTGGTTTTTCCTGTAATTTCATTTTAAAGGTTTATCTTTCATTAGGTACGGAAGCATTTTCTCTTTTTAGAACTAAGTACCAGAGTATTAAGGTAGCGCCATAAACATCGAAATCCTCAGCAAACGCTGAGGGTTTCAAATTAAGCGGAGATAATCTAGGATGTCACCATGTTTGTAAACTTTAACCCAAAAGGATCATAATTGTCTTCTTCAATAACAATAATGCTTGGGACAAGATTCTTTGCGTAGCTAACAACTTATTGCTACAAAAAGGAATCTCAATCATGCCGGTTCATTACGAAGAGAAGGAGTTTTTTGATTAACTGTCTTTCCCGAATTTCAGAATAATAAATCTGACAGGTTTTAAAACTTGTCAGATTTTGTTTTTATGAGTATTACCTATTTTATGTTTGATTCCGCAACTTTTATAAGGAGTCTATTTTGTCATTCATTGTTCGCAGAATAAAAAGAAAGCATTGATGTTCTTTCTTTTGCTGTTCCACTAAAAAACTACCGGATTTTTCCAAAATAAATCTGTTTTATCCGTATCCCAAAAAAGGTACCACAACCTATCCTGCTCTTCATTTATAAATTTTTAAAACTAAATGTTAATTGATGTAACTTATGAGCAATATTTAGCTTATATTCATATAAAAATCACCTTATATAAGCTTAAAAAATATCTGAATGCTGCGAAAACTAAAAATTGTTCTTTCTGTTACACTTTGCTTTTGCTTGCAGAGTCTTTTCGCACAGGTAGATAAACCTAAAAAAGATAGTACGGAGATCTATACCAAGATTCGAAACTATTCTAAAAAAAATAAATTCACCAAAACCTTACACAAGCTTTTTTTCAGAACCAGCAGACCTCGAAAAAAAGAAACTGAACCTGTCGAAACAGATACTATCAATTACAATGGTAAAATCATACGAAAAATAACAATTGTTACATTAGATCCCTTCGGACATTCAGTTACAGATACAACTGCTATGCCTCGAAATTGGGGAGAAAGAACAGGTAACAGGCTTCATTTAAAAACAAAAAAAATAGCCATTTACAATTTGTTGTTGTTCAAAAAAAATACCCCTTACGATTCCTATAAAGTACAAGAATCGGAGCGTCTTATACGATCCCAGCGTTACGTAACTGCTGTAAAAATTTCAAAAAAGTTAGCCAGCACGGCATCGGATTCTATTGATGTTACCATCCGTGTTTTAGATTCGTGGAGTACTATTCCAAGGTTTTCTATTTCTAGTGATAAGGTTGGTATCGGATTAAAAGAAAAAGACTTCTTCGGAATTGGTCACCAATTAGATTACAAATTTACGAATCGCTTTGACGATGGAGCAAACGAAAATGATGCCACTTACACGATACCAAGTATCAGACATACTTTTATAAGTACCGTGTTGAAGTACAATAATGACTTTGACAATAACTACAATAAGAGCATTAATGTTGAACGTGCTTTTTATTCTCCTTTAACCAAATGGGCGGGAGGTATTTATTTAGGTGAAAGTTTCAAACGAGACAGTTTGCAGGGACCCGATTTGAAATTTGCTTTTCAGCCCTTTAAACACCAATTTCAAGATTTTTGGGCCGGAAAAGCTTCAAAAGTTTTTGAAGATGAGCATCATGGAATAACCAATCTGATTATTTCTGCACGCGTCCTTAATGTCGATTATAAGGAAAGCCCGTCAATTGCATACGACTCCATTAATTTCTATTCTGATGAAAAACTGTTTTTAGCCGGGATCGGATTTAATACCCGAAAATTCGTCAAAGACAGTTATATTTTTAGAAATGGACGAACAGAAGACGTTCCTATAGGCAGAATTTACGGAATAACATTTGGCTACCAATACAAAAATGCGATTTCGAGACCTTATCTGGGAGCTCAGTTTTCTTTTGGCAATTATTACAAATTAGGTTTTTTAAGTATGAATTTTGAGGCCGGTACTTACTTTCATCAATCTAAAACCTATGAAACAACTATTTTACTTGAGTCAAACTACTTTACCAAATTGTACAGTATTGGCAACTGGAAACTAAGACAATTTGTTAATCCTCAATTTGTATTGGGAATCAATCGGGCAGACAGTATGGGTGACCAATTAAATCTGAACGAACAAAATGGACTGGCAGGTTTCAATGCTGCTTTGTACGGAACAAGTAAGGCGGTTTTAGCACTTCAAACCCAAACGTATTCGCCATATGAACTTTTAGGTTTCCGTCTTAATCCGTTTTTTCATTATGCAATAGGTGTTCTCGGAAGCCCAAATAATGCAATGTTTAGAAATAAACCATACTCAAAATTGACTTTAGGTTTGTTGATCAGTAATGACTATTTGGTTTTCAGTTCCTTTCAAATATCATTCTCTTATTACCCTAGTATTCCGATGCAGGGAGATAATGTCATCAAAACCAACACATTTGAAACCACAGATTACGGTCTGCAAAGTTTTGAGCTTGCAAAACCAAGAATTGTAAAATACAAATAAACTGCAAACTCCTCTCCCATCTTTGTTTATTTTCGAAAAAACTATCTCCAAATCTAAATTTTAACAATTTTACAACTCATTAAAAATCAAATACTTTACAAATCGTTAACAAAATAATATCGACAAAACGCATCATTTATCGGTTAAAATGCACACTATTTTCATTTTTGGCACAGTATATGAATATCGCTAAATACGATTAAAATTAACATAAAAACTAAAAAAAATGAAAACAGTTAAAATAGCAATCGCAGGATTATTACTTATGGTTGCAAACGCCACACAAGCCCAGGTATCTGTAAATGTTAACATTGGATCCCCTCCTGCATGGGGTCCGGCAGGTTATGCCGAAATGGAGTATTATTATTTGCCGGATATCGAAGCTTATTATGATGTTAGAGCTTCGCAGTTTATTTATTTTGGAGGAGAAAGATGGATTAGAGCAACACGTTTGCCAAGACAATATCGCAATTATGATTTGTACGGAGGCTATAAAGTAGTTTTAACAGATTATCACGGCAGAACCCCTTACACTTACTTTGATAGACATAGAGTGAGATATTATAAAGGATACCACGGAGCACCTCAAAGAACGTGCAAACCAAGGCCGGTTTACTACGGTTATAATGATGATCATAGAAATCGAAAAAATTATGATAAACATTATAAAAAACGCGATAGAGACCACGACGACGACGATGATGATGACCATGATCACGATCATGACCGCGGAAACCGTCATGGAAGAAGGTAATCTTCTAATAAAAACAAAGAGAGTATCAGCATGTTGATACTCTCTTTTTGCATGTTTTAATAGCAAAAAAATCGATCGTTAACATTTCATTTGCACAATCTTCAATAATATAATTAGTATTTTTGAACTTCTTTCAAAAAACACCAAAATTAGCTATGCGAAAAATTCAGATACCAATTCTTCTTCTTCTTTTTTTAGTCGGAACTACCTTCTCTTTAGCACAACAACCACAAAAACCAAATGCCGTAGAAATTTATAATCAAATCAAGAAATTAAACTTTCTCGGCTCTGTATTGTATCTGGCTGCGCATCCTGATGATGAAAACACCCGTATGATCTCTTATTTCGCAAATGAAATGAACGCCAGAACAGGGTATTTGTCATTAACACGTGGTGATGGAGGTCAAAATTTGATTGGCCCTCAGTTGCGTGAACTATTAGGTGTTATACGAACTCAGGAATTAATTGAAGCAAGAAAAGTAGATGGTGGAGAGCAGTTTTTCTCTAGAGCCAATGATTTTGGTTACTCAAAAAACCCAGAAGAAACACTACATATCTGGGACAAAGACAAGGTTTTGGCCGATGTTATCTGGACCATCAGAAAATTTCAACCGGACGTTATTATCAATCGATTTGATCACCGCACTCCCGGTTCCACACACGGGCATCATACTTCATCAGCTATGTTGAGCGTTGAAAGTTTTAAATTGACAAATGATCCCAAAATATATCCGGAACAATTGAAATATGTAAAACCATGGCAGGTTAAACGTCAATATTTTAATACTTCATGGTGGTTTTATGGAAGTCAGGAAAGTTTTGCAGCAGCAAATAAATCCAAATTTGCAACCTTAGAAACGGGTGTTTATTATACCGGAATTGGAAAATCTAATCAGGAAATTGCTGCCTTAAGTCGCAGTCGTCACCAATCTCAAGGTTTTGGTAGTACAGGTGCCCGCGGAAATGAAACTGAATATCTGGAACTAATCAACGGTGAAGCTCCAAAAGACCCTAATCAATTGTTTGAAGGAATTGACACAAGTTGGAATCGTGTAAAAAACGGAAAACCTATCGGAGAATTGGTTTCTAAAATTATTAGCAATTACAATTTCAGTAATCCATCGGCAAGTATACCTGATTTGGTAAAAGTCTATACCATGATCGAATCTTTAGAAGACGAACACTGGAAAAGTGTGAAATCTGCCGCCATAAAAAATATAATTGCTTCTTGCGCCGGTTTATATCTTGAAGCAGCTGCAAGCGAACAGGAAGCAACTCCGGGAAGTGTTGTTAAATTAAGCCTTGAAGCCATTAACAGGTCTGCTGTTGAAATGGAATTAACAAGTGTAACAACTTTACCAGAAAATAAAACTACCGTCCAAAACACGATCTTAAAAAACAATAACGATCAAAAAATCATTCTGCAAACTCAACTTCCTACCGGAATTGAATATACACAACCCTACTGGCTAAAAGAAAAAGCCTCAGAAGGAATCTATACGGTACAAAATCAGGAAAATATCGGAATTCCTGATATCATCAGAGAAGTGAAAGTCATTTTTAATGTAAAAATTAATGGTATTGTAATTCCATTTGAGCGTATTGTCATTTATAAATACAATGACAGCGTAAAAGGCGAAATGTACAATTTTTTGGACATTGTGCCGGAAGCCACCACTTCAATCTTAGAAAAAGTACTCCTTTTTAAGGACACCAAAAGCAAATTGGTTCCTGTAAAAGTGCGTGCCGGAAAAGATAATATAAAAGGAACTGTACAATTAGAATTAGGAAAAGGCTGGTTGATTTCACCAAACCAAATTTCATTTGCCTTAGAAAAAAAGGGAATCGAACAAACCTATTACTTCGAAGTTACCCCTCCGGTTCAACCTGAAGAAGCTGTTGCAAAAAGCATTATTACTATTGACAAAGAGCGTTTTGACAAAGACATCACCATCATTGATTACAGTCATATTACCAAACAAATGATCCTAAAATCGGCTGAATCAAAAGTCATTCGTATTGACTTAAAAACGGCAGGCGATGCTATTGGATACATTATGGGCGCGGGTGATGAGGTGCCTGAAAGTCTTACTCAGATGGGTTACAAAGTGACAATCTTAAAACCTGAGGAAATTACACCTGAAAAATTAGATTCTTTTAATGCTGTTATTACAGGAGTTCGCGCTTATAATACGGTCAATGCTTTAGCCAACAAGCAAAAAATATTGTTTGATTTTATAAAAAGCGGAAAAAATATGATTGTGCAATACAATACGTACGGCAGAATGGTAACCGATCAGATCGCTCCATATCCGCTAAAAATATCAAATGACCGTGTCACAGAAGAAAATGCAAAAATCACATTTCTGGCACCTAATCATCCTGTACTGAACACACCAAATAAAATCAGTACTAAAGATTTTGAAGGCTGGACGCAAGAACAAGGACTCTATTATCCGGACCAATATGATCCTGCCTTCACTCCTATTATATCGTCACATGACAAAGGAGAATCTGCTAAAAATGGAGCCTTACTAGTAGCGCCATACGGAAAAGGATATTACATTTACACTGGTTTAAGCTTCTTTAGAGAGCTGCCTGAAGGTGTTATTGGAGCTTATCGATTGCTTTCGAATATTATCTCGCTAAAGCAGCCTATCGAAGCGCCTAAGCCACAATTAAAGAACTAAATTTTCAAAAATGGAAGATAAAAAAACAAAAAAATGGAAAAAAAGCTACACCTACGTTTTGGTAGCAAATGCCGTTTACATTCTGATTTTTCTGTTAATCATGCAATTATACTCATAACTTATGCAACTATTTGATTGGATCGTTCTAATTGTTACCCTTTTATTTATTGTAGGATACGGCTCCTGGAAAACCAAAGGAAGTAAAAATGTCGAGGATTTTATTCTGGGCAACAATGAAACCCCTTGGTATACGGTCGGGCTCTCTGTAATGGCAACTCAGGCCAGCGCCATTACTTTTTTGTCAACACCCGGGCAAGCCTATCATGACGGAATGGGGTTTGTTCAGTTTTATTTTGGATTGCCAATTGCCATGATTGTTATTTGTGTGACTTTCATTCCACTGTATCATAAAGCCAAAGTATTTACTGCTTATGAATTTCTTGAAAAACGTTTTGATCTGAAAACACGCTCTCTGGCCGCGATTCTTTTCCTTGTTCAAAGAGGTTTAGGAACCGGACTGACCATTTATGCGCCGGCAATTATCTTATCGGCTCTTTTGGGCTGGAACTTAACCTTTATGAATGTCGTGATCGGTTTACTGGTCATAATTTATACTTTTTCAGGAGGTACAAAAGCCGTTAATGTGACACAAAAACAGCAGATGTTCGTAATTATGACGGGAATGTTTATCACCTTTTTCCTGATTTTACATTACCTGCCAAATGATATGACTTTCACCAGTGCCCTGCATATTGCCGGAGCTAATGATAAAATGAATATTGTAGATTTTTCTTTTAATCCCGAAGAGAAATACACTTTCTGGAGTGGAATTACCGGAGGTTTCTTCCTGGCTCTTGCTTATTTTGGAACAGATCAGTCACAGGTTGGTCGTTATCTGTCTGGGAAATCGATTCGCGAGAGTCAGATGGGATTAATAATGAACGGACTTTTAAAAGTACCTATGCAATTCTTTATCCTGCTTACAGGAATTATGGTTTTTGTGTTTTTTCAATTTAATCCCGTTCCTTTAAATTTTAATCCGAACAACAAAACTGTCATCGAAAAATCGGCATTCAAAGAAGAGTACCACGCTTTAGAGAAAAAACTAAATACCCTTTCTGAAGATAAAAAGGTAATCAACCTACTTTATATAGATCAGTTGAATCAGGATTATGACAATCCAATTCTAAGAAAAGAACTAGTGACTTTATCCAACAAAGAAAAAGACCTACGCGATCGTGCCAAAGAAATCATTTCAAAAGCAGACAGCAACAGTGAAACTAACGATAAAGATTATGTATTCTTCCATTTTATCCTGAACTACCTGCCAAAAGGCCTTATCGGACTATTGCTAGCTGTAATTCTTTCGGCCGCCATGTCTTCAACAGCTTCCGGATTGAATGCATTGGCTTCGACAACCGCAATCGACATTTACAAACGAAACTTAAAAACCGAAAAATCAGACAAACATTATCTAAATGCAACCAAATTCTTTACCCTTTTCTGGGGAATTATCGCCATCCTTTTTGCCTGCGTAGGAACATTATTTGAGAATCTTATTCAGTTGGTCAACATTATTGGTTCTATTTTCTACGGAACAGTTTTAGGTATCTTTCTGGTTGGTTTTTATTTGCGTAATGTTCAGGCAAAGGCCATGTTTTACAGCGCCATTATCAGTCAGATTACCATTTTTATCATCTATTATTTCATGATACACATTTACCCAAGCGGTCAGGAAAAATTAGGTTATTTATGGTTGAACTTTATCGGGGCGATTCTGACCATTGTTCTGGCTTTGATCATGCAACTTTTGTTTTTTAAAAGAAATGAACTCGAAGTAAATGAATTGTAGATTTATACTTTTTGGTGAATAAAATTTCATGCAGATTTGACAGATTTTTTTAATCTTAAATTAGTTCATATTAATATGTTTAAGCCTTCTTGATAAGAAGGCTTAATGTTTTAAATAATGAAACGTAGGTTAATTAATCAAAATCTCTATCTTTGAGAAACCACTCCAAAAACCTCATTATGAAGGATCCTAAAAAGTACAGCAATAAAACCAAAGCTGCTTTCATTTTGCTCATTGTAATGCTTCTCATTATTTTGAGTAATTTCAACACCTTACTGAACTCCAAAAAAGTCAATGAAAACATTAATGCCATCTATAAAGATCGTTTGGTAGTCGCACATTACATCTTTCAATACTCCAAAGAACTTCATTTTATAAAAACAGAAGCCGAAAAGCTAAATCTGAGCGATACCATCAAAAAAAATGAGATCGCAAGTACCTTAAAAATCATTCATACTATAGATGATCTCTATGCTAAAACGGTTCTGACACCAAACGAGAAGACTCATTTTCAAACTTTTTTAAATTCCTGTCAAACAATCCATAAACAATCTCAAAATAAAGACTGGGTACAAATATCGAAAGCAAGTGATGAAGCTTTAAAAACTTTAGAACTACTATCAAAAATTCAGATTGCCGAAGGAAAAGAAAAACTAAAAGCGGCAAATGCAACGCACAGCGGCAATAACAGTTTGGGACAACTGCAAATTGCCTTGCTTATTATTCTGGGCGGAATCACTTTTTACCTCCTGATTATTAAGAAAAAGAAAACCATAAAAATCCCTGAACCACCGAGTATGAACTAGAGTTTCTTAAGTCTCAGTTCTCGTGTTACACTTGGCAGGTTTCAAGTTTCAGGTTTCAAGTTTCAAGTTTCAGATTTCCCTCTTCTACTTCATTCAGGGTGACACAGGGAATTGATATGGACTTCATTCTTTGCCTTGCCCAGAGTTACATAGGAAATTGGTGCAGGTTTCATTCTTTACTTTACTGAGAGTGAGACAGGAGATTGCTATAGATCTTGCAGATTAAATAGACATTTAACTCATTCAAAAAATATAAAAAATCCGTTTTTATCCGCGTCTTCGCGATAGCGAACCCGTATAATCCGCGTCCAAAAAGCGTTCCTATAATCCCCAAAGTAAAAACATAAAAAAAATCCAAATTCCATAAAAAATTGGAATTTGGATTTTAAAATATTTCTAGAATTTTAAAGATTCACAGAATCTTTTTATCTGCTCCATTCTGTAATACTGTCTTTATTCATTTTAACATAATCTTGGTTGTTTGCTGTTTCAGCAGCAGCCAAAGATGCTTTTGCAGTTTCAATAGCTCCTTTTTTGTCGCCTTGTTTTGCCTGAATCAATGATTTAAGTCTTAAAATATAATACGGTTTTTCAGCACTCATGTCTAATGATTTGTCAACATAACTTCTGGCATCAGCAATATTTCCATTAGATTGAAATAAATATTGTGCTGAAGCAAAATAATCATTTGAAGTTGGTCCTGCTAATGTTTTTTCGATACTTGCTGTTGCTGTTTTTGCCGTTGGAACTTCAAATTTTAAAGCAACATGTGAGTTTTCCCATGCAATTTCCAGAAATCCATAATTAGGATCTAAACCGTTAATACCAATTGTAAAACTTTCAACCGGTTTTGGTAAAGCATCTTCTTTAACCGTAGTTCTTAAAGCAACATAAGCATCATTCCAGTTTTCAGGTAATCCCCAGTTATCTGTAGAAAGGTAGAAAATCACTTCCCAGCTTTCGATTTTTGGAATAGTATAAATTGCATACTTTCCTTTTTTCAATGTTTTACCATCAATTACAACATCATCACTAAAATTGATGATCGTATTTTCGTTGGCACCGGTTCTCCACAACTTTCCAAATGGGACTAAATTCCCAAATACAGCTCTTCCTCTTGCGCCTGGTCGTGAATAAGTAACTTCAACATCAGTTAAACCAACCGTTTGTTTGATATAAGCTTTTGGACTCGCTTGTGGTGTTTTAACCTGCGCTTCTGAAGCAAAAGGAGCCATAAAAATAGCTAATGCAATAAGTATTTTTTTCATTGTTCTAGGTTTATTTGTTTTTATTCAAATTTACAACTCAATCAGTTAACAAATGTTAAATTTTACTTAATTCAAGCGCCTAATTGCGATATTTTTTCAGCATTTAACTCCTTGAAATCATTGATAATTAAATCAGAAGCGGATAAGTCCTGCATTTTAGAATGATGACTGTTGTAGCCTATACAAAAGAGACCCGCTCCTTTGGCTGCCAGTACGCCATTTGTGCTATCTTCAATCACGATACAGTTCTCTTTTGGCGCTTTTGACAATGATGCCGCATGCAAAAAAATAGCAGGGTTGGGCTTTGATTGCGGAAAGTCTTCACCGCTTACCGTATCTGTAAAATAAGGATATAAATTAAATCGGGTAAAAACACGCTCAATAGTTACCTTCGATGCAGAAGACGCTAAAATTAACTGAATTCCGTTCGCATGTAAATCTTTAATCAAATCTTCAACACCATCAAGTAAATACAAGTCTTCCTTAGTATCGAAAGCATCATTGAAAATGGTTCTTTTTCTTTGAATCAGATCTTCTACTTCCTGCGTTATCGCTGGAAAATGCCCTTTCAGTGTTTGAAATGTATTTCGAGTCGAAAATCCGGTAAACGAAGTGTACATTTCTTCTGAAACCTCAATATCAAGCTCAGAAAATTGTTTGTAATAAGCGTAACGGTGAACGGGTTCTGTATCGACAATAACACCGTCCATATCAAAAATTACTGTTTTTATCATTTTTTTTTAAGGTACAAAGGTTCTAAATAGCAAAGGTTCAAAGGTTTCTAATTGTTACTGCAAACTGTTTATGCAAAATCGCCACTATTCTTTTTTCAGTAAATATCGAATTACTGTTTCAGCAGCATGTAGGCCAAATAAACCTGGCATATAACTATTGGTCCCGTAAAATGATTTTTTGAAGTTCTTTCCGTCCGTTAATTTCAAACTTTTCTCATCTTGAATTTCTGAAGAGAAGACAACTTTCAATTTATTGATTTTAGCTTCTTTCAAACGCTTGCGAATTGTTTTCGAAAAGTAACAGTTTATCGTTTTAGAAATATCAGTAACTTTTACTTTTGAAGCTAACATTTTTCCCCCCGCACCCATACTGCTTATGATTTTTACTCTATTTCGTTTTGCGGCAAAAATCAAATTTAACTTTGGAGTAATACTGTCAATACAGTCCAAAACATAATCAAATTCTGGAGTCACAATCTCAAAAGCACGTTCCGGCGATAAAAATTCCTGAACTCGTGTCAGTTTTAATTCCGGATTAATGTCCATCAAGCGATCTCCTACTATTTTGATTTTTGGCTCACCCACTGTAGAATGCAAAGCCGGTAGTTGTCTGTTTATATTGGTAATGTCCACTACATCTCCATCTACAATTGTCATGTTCCCCACTCCTGCTCTGGCCAAAAATTCAGCTGCAAATGATCCTACACCGCCTAAACCAACTACCAAAACATTTGAGTTTTGCAGGTTTTCTAATCCTTCTTTAGTAAATAAAAGCTCGGCTCTTTCTGTCCACTCTGCCATATATCTTTATTGATTTTATAATTTATTTTTTGTTATCTTTTGTTTCAAGTTTCAAGTTTCAAGTTTCAGGTTTCACATCTCACATCTCACTCCCCTCAAAAACAACTCTATAGTTATTTAAGATAGTCTTTTCCAGCTCTTTGCTGTTCAAACCCTTGTATGCTGCGGCTAAATCGTATACTTGCTCAATTGTTTCTTGTATTGTATCGGTTTCCAGAAAAAAACGATTGTTTGGTACCTCTTGAAAAACCGTTTTCAAATCAGGGTTTTTAAGCAGGTATTTTCCAAACGAAATATAAAATCCTTCTTTAACCAATTGTTTCGCAATCTGACCATTTTTCGAAAAGCCATGTATAATCATCGGAACGGTGATTTTCATTTTTTTTCTAATGGTAATCACTTCCTGAAAAGCGGCTACACAATGTATCACTACCGGCTTTTTGTACTTTTCTGCCAGAATCAATTGTTTTTCAAAAACCAAAATCTGCAACTCCAGCGGAACTTCAACCCGCTTGTCTAAACCGCATTCTCCAATTGCCAGACAATTTTTAGTTTGCAATTTTTCTTCAATAATTTCCAGATCACTTTCAATTCGTTCTTTTACAATGTACCAAGGATGAATTCCAATAGAATAAAACGGCACAGCACTATCAAAATCTTGCGGATACTGATTGACCAATTCTAAAATATTAGACTGATTGCTAAAATGATGCGTATGAAAATTGAAAAATTCCATTAATGAAACGTTTTCACACCTGCTTTAATTTCAACCTTCAAATCATTCTCTAACGGAACAATCGGACAGGAATATTTATGATTATAAGCACAATACGGATTGTATGCCTGATTAAAATCAATTGCAATCGTATTGCCCTTCGGGATTTCTAAATCAATATAGCGGCCTCCGATATAACTCTCTTTACCACAGGTTAAATCTGAAAAAGGCAAGAATAAATGATTCTTATACTCCGGATTTTTCGAAAGTTCTATATTTCTATATACATTCAACCGACAGTCAACTCCATTAATCTTAAAACTTACCGTTCCGTATTTAATATATTTTGGTGTTCTTGTTCCCGTGGTTTTCATTTCGAAAACCTTTTCATTTACCGCTTTTTCAAAAACAGCATTCACGAAAAAAGATTGATTTATCGGATAAAACGCTAAGGCCTTAAACGTTCTCAAATCCTGCTCCATCAGCGGACTTGTCTTAGCATCAGCATATTCTGAATTAATTTTCTTCTGAAATTTTTCAGCATCACTCTGTTTAAATTTCTTTTGGCTAAAACCTAAAGTAAAGGTCAACAGCAAAACAAATGCGACAATTTTTTTCATCTTTACAATTTTATGCAAAAATAGTTTAAAAGTAACAAAGCAGCAACCGCTCTACGTTACAAAGTTTTCTAACTTTGCTGTAAATAACCAATTTATAATGCTCAAAACTGCTTTTACCCACTACATCAATAATTTTAAAGGATTTTCAAGAGAAATTTGGATACTTACCCTTGTAACTTTTATTAATCGTGCCGGTACTATGGTACTTCCTTTTTTGTCCAAATACTTAAAAGAAGACCTTCATTTCTCTTACAATCAGGTGGGTTGGATTATGGTTTCGTTTGGTCTTGGCTCTATGTTGGGTTCCTGGTTAGGCGGCAAATTATCGGATAAAATCGGGTTTTACAAAATCATGATTTTTAGTTTATTTACCAGTGGGGTATCGCTTTTCTTTATTCAATATATAACCACTTTCTGGGCGCTTTGTGCTGCTATGTTTGTTCTGATGGTTATTGCAGATATGTTTAGACCTGCCATGTTTGTCTCTTTAGGAGCTTATGCTAAACCGGAAAACAGAACGCGAGCACTAACATTGGTGCGTTTAGCTGTAAATCTGGGTTTTGCCGCAGGTCCTGCTTTGGGTGGTTTGATTATTATGGGAATTGGGTATTCCGGCTTGTTTTGGGTTGATGGAGCGTCCTGTATTGTTTCTATTTTAATTTTTGCTTTATTGGTTAAAGAAAAGAAAAAAGTGACTCACGATGACAAAATTGAGAGCAGCGCAAACGTAAAATCAGTTTTTCATGATAAAATCTTCTGGGTTTTCTTGTTTGTAAGTTTTGCGACTGCTATGATTTTCTTTCAGCTTTTTACGACCTTACCTTTATACCACAACGAAAAATTTGGTTTAAGCGAATTTCAGACCGGCTTACTAATGACGCTAAACGGACTTCTGATCTTTTTTCTCGAAATGCCAACAGTTGGCTTTATGGAAAGAAAAGGCTTTCCAAAAATAAAAATCATCATTGTAGGTTCCTTAATAATGAGTCTAAGTTTCTTTTTGTTACTCATTAATGTTTGGGCCGGGATACTCGTTATCAGTATGATTTGCATCTCTATTGGAGAAATTCTGACCTTCCCTTTCTCTAATGCATTTGCTTTAAGTCGCGCACCACGTGGTCAGGAAGGCCGTTATATGGCACTTTACACCATGAGTTTTAGTTTGGCTCATATTATAAGTTCAAAAATCGGCTTTGAAATTATTACCCGTTTAGGTTATCAAATCAACTGGTTTGTTATGGCTTGTACCGGACTTATCGCAGCATTTTGTTGCTTCTGGATCAAAAAAGCTTTGATCGACGAAAAAATTCGTTAGTAGTTCCTTTAAAATACAATCAATTCATTTTCAATTTAATACCTCTAAATTGAACCGTTTTTCTATGCGCTGAATTCAAAGCAAACTTAAAAAATAGTTAATTAACTACTTTTGTAGTTGCGTAACTATAAAAATAGTTGTAGTTTTGAATTAAAATTAGAAAACATGCAAAAGCTAACGAACAAAGAAGAGGAAATCATGCACATTTTATGGAAGCTCAAAAAAGCTTTCGTGAAAGAAGTTCAAGCCGAGATTACTGAGGATCAGCCTCATTACAACACACTATCGACTATTGTACGCAATCTCGAAGAAAAAGGATACGTGAGTCATAATGCTTTCGGAAACACCCATCAATATTATCCGATTGTAAGTATTGAAGATTATCGAAAAGGTTTTATGAGTACTGCTATTGATAATTATTTTAATAGTTCTTATAAAAGTATGGTGTCTTTTTTTGCTAAAGAAGAAAAAATTTCTGCAGCTGAATTGCGTGAAATCTTAGCCATGATCGAAAATCCTAAGGAAGACAAATAATCATTTTATGGAAGCACTATTCGTTTATATCGCAAAATCAGGTGGGCTGTTACTGTTGTTTTATGTTGCCTATTATTTTTTACTGCGCAAAGAAACATTCTTTACCAATAACAGATGGTTTTTATTAACCGGTTTGGCTACCTCGCTGATAGTACCGTTTATAGTGTATACCAAAAATGTATGGGTTGCTCCGACTTCAGCACAAAATCTGGATTTTCAACCTGTTTTAGCACAAACAATTGAAAATCAGACTTTTGAAATCAATTGGTACTATGTACTCCTGACCTTCTATAGTATTGGATTTCTGGCTTTCCTGATAAAATTTGCTCTGGATTTTTATAGTTTAAATATCATTCTAAAAGGCAAAAAAGTACAGCAACAAGCAGATTTTAAATTTATTGATATTAAGGAGAATATAGCCCCCTTCTCTTATTTCGAATATATAGTGTACAACTCATCACTTTACACTACATCAGAATTAGAGAGTATTATTGAACATGAAAAAGTACACAGCGATCAGAATCATACCGTAGATGTTTTGATTTCCAGAATCTTCTGCATACTTTTTTGGTTCAATCCAATTATCTGGCTTTACAAAAAAGCAATTTTTCAAAATCTTGAGTTTATTGCAGATCATGAAGCTTCCAAAAAACTTACTGATAAAAAAGCCTATCAGTATACTCTTTTAAAAATAACAACACATGAAAACGGTGTTGCCATTACCAATCATTTTTATCAATCATTAATCAAAAAACGAATTGTTATGTTAAATCAAAATCAATCACACAAAAGGAATTATTGGAAGTATTGTACTGTAATTCCGGCACTTGTAGCGTTTGCACTTCTATTTCAGGTTGAAGTTGTCGCTCATGAAAAAGAACTAACAGTAAAAAGCAGCCTTTCAAAAGAAACGAAAGCGATGGATGTTTATAAGATCCAAAAATCTACTACAGATCAGGAACTTGCTGAAATGGTAGAAAAATTAAAAGCAAATCACAATGTTGAAGCTGTTGTTTCTGAAACAAAAAGAAACTCAAAAAATGAATTAACAGCTATTAAAGTGGATCTTAAAAACGGTACAACAGAAACTCAGGCAATTCATCTTTCGGGTTCTGAGCCTATTAAAGAATGTGGTATTATTATTAAAACCGATGAAAACGGGTCTAAAAGAATAATCTTAGTTACTAAAAACAATAAAGAAAAAGAGTCTGTTGAAGAATCAAAAATAAAAAATAAGAAATCTCAAAAAACTAATAGCTTTACCTATGTTCAAACTGATGATACTACTAGTGAAAATGCTGGCGCAAATGCTACTACAAATACTAATGTAAGCACTACAGTAAAAACCAATGTAAACACAAATGTAAGTGTAACTACAAATGGTGACAATGAAGAAACAACAACTATTGTATACAATAGCGAAGCAAAACCAAAGCTTGTAGTAAAATCCGGTGGCAGTTCTGCTAAAAGACTTTTAATCGTTGATGGCGTTGTACAATCAGACGATACAGAATTAGATGATCTTGATTCGGTTAATATCGAAAAAATGAGTGTTTTCAAAGGTCCTCAGGCTGTACAAAAATATGGCGAAAAAGGTCGAAATGGCGTGATTGAAATTACAACCAAAAAATAGGTCTTCTCCATAATTTAAAACCTTAAGCCATGCAAAAGTTAACCAATAAAGAAGAGGAAATCATGCACATTTTATGGAAGCTCAAAAAAGCCTTCGTAAAAGAGGTTCAAGCCGAGATCACGGAAGATCAGCCGCATTACAATACCCTTTCGACTATTGTTCGTAATCTGGAGGAAAAAGAATATGTGAGCCATAATGCTTTCGGAAACACCCATCAATATTATCCGATTGTAAGTATTGAAGAGTATCGAAAAGGTTTTATGAACACTGCTATTGATAATTACTTTAATAGTTCCTATAAAAGTATGGTCTCTTTTTTTGCTAAAGAAGAGAAAATTTCTGCCGCTGAACTGCGTGAAATTTTAGTCATGATCGAAAATCCAAAACAAAAATAATCATCATTTTATGGAAGCACTATTCGTTTATATCGCAAAATCAGGTAGCTTATTACTTTTGTTTTATACTGCTTATCATTTCTTATTACGCAAAGAGACCTTCTTTACCAGTAACAGATGGTTTTTATTGACCGGATTAATTACCTCACTGGTTTTACCTTTTATAGTGTACACCAAAATTATCTGGATCGATCCTGTGCCGGTTTCAAATATAAGTTACTCTCCTGCTTCAATTACGCATGTTATAGAAGAAGAGTCTTTTGAAATCAACTGGAACCTGGTTTATATGGTTGTTTATGCGATTGGTTTTATTGCTTTCTTAACCAAATTTGGAATAGACTTTTATAGTTTGAATTCTGTACTGAAAGGTAAAAAAGTGCAACAACAAGCTGATTTTAAATTTATAGATACAAACGAAAATATTGCTCCCTTCTCTTATTTTGATTATATCGTTTACAACTCATCACTGTACACTGCTTCAGAATTAGAGAATATTATTGAACATGAAAAGGTACACAGCGATCAGAAGCATACTGTCGACGTTTTGATTTCCAGAATCTTCTGTGTACTGTTTTGGTTCAATCCAATAATCTGGTTTTATAAAAAAGCCATCATTCAAAACCTTGAGTTCATTGCAGATAGTGAAGCTGCAAAAAAACTTTCGGACAAAAAAGCGTACCAATACACGCTTTTAAAAATAACAACACACGAAAGTTGTGTTACAATCACCAATCATTTTTATCAATCATTAATCAAAAAACGAATTGTCATGTTAAACAAAAATCAATCAAAAAAAAGGAACTATTGGAAGTATTATGCCATACTTCCGGCACTTCTAACTTTCGTAATCCTGTTTCAAATCAAAACCATAGCACAGGAGAAAAAACAGACGCAGGAAGTTACTAAAGAAAATAATCAGACGCAAGATGTTTACAAAATCAAAAAGAACACTACCGATCAGGAATTAAAGGAAATTACAGCACAATTAAAGTCAAATCACAATGTTGATATTGTTATATCGAAAGTGAAAAGAAATTCAGCTAATGAATTAACAGCCATCAGATTAGATATTAAAAGAGAAGCCAGAGAAGCACAAACCATGCAAATACAAGGCACTGAAGCCATTAAAGATTGTGGAATTGTAATTGTAACGAATGATAATGGTACCAAAAAAATCAAATTAATCTCAGATGGTGAACTTGACGATGTAGCTGATATTGATGATCCGGTACAGGTTAGAGAAAGTAAAACCGTATATCAAAACGGAACCTATGCGGCACCTCCTACTCCGCCAGCACCTCCGGTTTTTGCAAGTGCTGCAATACCATCACCTCCAACTGCCATGGCTAATATGCCTAAACCTCCTGTTCCTCCTGCAAATCTAAATGATGAAAAGGCGATGAAAAATTACGAAAGGGATATGGATGAATTTGAAAAAAAAATGAATGAACTTGAGCCAAAATTAGCTGCTTACGAAAACGAGGTAAACGAAATCATGTCAAAATACGAAGCTGTTTTCGAAAAAGAAATGCAGAAATACGAATTAGCGATGGACAAATACAATGCTGATATGGAAAAGTACAATCTCAATAACTATCAAAAAAATGGCGATAGCAAACAACATGAGATAGACATGAAGCAACATGAAAAAGATATGAGACAATATGAAATTGACATGAAGCAACATGAGAAAGACATGAGGCAGTATGAAAGAGATATGAGACAACATGAGAGAGACATGAGACAACAGCAAAGAGCTATTATCCAACAGCAAAAAAGTATGGCTAAAAGACAGAAAACAAATTAAAAACACATCTTAAGTCAATGAAAAAATCTCTCTTTATCGCTTCGTTTTTTGCATTTTTAAACTGCTGCTTTAGTCAGAGTGTCACTATTGATGCTAAGGAAACAGCACAGAAAATTGATACCTATCTCAAAGAAGTAATACAGGTAAATGAGATCCCGGGAGCTGCATTAGCAGTAATCAAAAACGGAAAAGTGATTTATGAGAAATATTATGGAAAAGCATCATTAGAAGAGCATAAACCAGTGGATAAAAACACTGGTTTTAAAATTTTCTCAACCACAAAATTGATTACTAATGTTGGTGTTTTTCAGTTGATAGAAAACAAAAAGTTGTCATTAGATGATTCTATTTCAAAATATTTAAACAATATTCCAAAAGAATGGCAAGGAATAAAAGTTGCTCATTTATTGTCTCATTCTTCAGGCTTGCCCAATATAATTGCATTCAACGACATTCCGATTACCTTACCTTATGAAAAAAGAATTGAAATATTAGCAACAAAACCAATGGAATTTGCAACAGGAGCCAGATACCGTTACAATCAAACCAACTATTTGTTCCTGGCCAAGATAATTGAGAAAATAACAGGTTTGACTTTTGACGAATATATCTTAAAAAATCAATTTGCAGCTGTAAAATCCGGTGTTTCTTTTTTATCCGATACAGCAGGTGCTTTACCTGCCGACGGCATTAGATATACTTACAATCCTGAAACTAAAAAATACGAAAACAAACCGATGAACTTTGGTATTGATTCGCATTCAGCAAACGGGCTGGTTATCACGCTTCCCGAATTTATTCGTTGGAATGAGAATCTTGATAACAATACGTTTATGAGAAGTGATACTAAATATGCAATGTGGGAGCCATTTCAATACGCTAATGATACACGTGCTTTTACATATGGTTGGGAAGTTGTTTCTTTGAACAAAATACCTTCTTATGGATTTACGGGAGGCAACGAAACGGCCTTTCGAAAGTTTATTAAGAATGATATGACCATTATATTTTTATCTAACGGACACAAATATTTAGATTTATATGTACAATCACAAGTGGTCGATCATGTTGCAGGAATTGTAGACAAAACTCTTGTTGATGCTTATTCCTTGGCTGCAGAAAAGATAAATTATGATTTTTTAAGACTTGACATTAAAAAATCAAAACAAAACTATCTTACGACCAAAAAGACACATCCGGACTGGAATTTTGAGTACCGATTAAACGAGATTGCCTATACCCTCATGAACTATGGAAGATTGAACGATGCCATAAAAATCTTTGAATTAAATGCCAAAGAAAATCCAAAATCAGGCAATGCATTTGACAGTCTGGCAGAGAGCTATTACAAAAATAATCAGCTACAACTTGCGAAACAGAATTACGAAAAATCAGTAGTGCTTTCGCCCGAAAATACCAATGCGAAAGAAATGCTTGAAAAAATTAAGTTACTGATTGCGAAACAAAAACCTTAACAGAATAAAAAATACATCTAATTTATTACTAAGAAAGACTTTACTAAATAGCAAAGTCTTTTTTTATATCTTTGAAAAAAATTAACCTACTATGTATAAAATTTTAGCCAAACTAAATAAGGTACTTTTGCCCAGTTTAACCAAGCAGGGCCTAGATATTACTAAAGCAAAGAAATGGCAATTGGCTCTTATAGGTTACCGCTACTTTGTGACCAAGCGTGCTTTAGATTAATTCACTGGAATATTTCTTGCGAATTGGCAAAACATTTTATGCTGCCCGATGTTTTCTTTTGAGAATTTGTGTGATTTCCTAAAATACACCCTTCTAAAAGAATCCTATCAGTTTTATTGTCTTTACTGCAAAGGCCATACTTTTATACTAACCTAAAGCCTTTTCTGCTTAGTTATTTGTAGTTTTGCTTTTTCAGCATAAACTTTCAATGAAGAACAAAGAATTTAACCTCTCTCCGGTTCCGGCTGTGCTATTGGCAATTATTAGTGTACAATGTGGTGCTGCTATTGCTAAAACAATTTTTCCGGCTCTTGGTGCGGCGGGAACAGCTTCTATACGAATTGGTATCTCAGCTCTTATCTTATTTGCCGCTTATCGCCCCAATTTATTTAAAATTACCAAACAACAGTGGAAAATTGTCATTCCATACGGTTTGAATTTGGGTGCAATGAATTTAATATTTTATCTGGCGATAGAGAGAATCCCAATTGGCTTATCAGTTACTCTGGAATTCATAGGTCCTTTATTACTCGCCATAATCGGGTCCAGGCGTCTACTGGATTATTGCTGGGTACTACTCGCAGCGGTCGGAATACTTTTAATTGCCCCCTGGACCAATAGCAGAATAGACACATTAGGAGTTATTTTTGCCCTTTTGGCCGGAGGACTTTGGGCTACTTATATTGTTTTAGGTGGAAAAGTTTCAAAAATTATGAAAGATGGTGAGGCTGTTTCTGTCGGAATGCTCTTTGCTGCTCTTTTAATTCTGCCTTTTGGCTTTTACGAAAATGGACTTGTCAATCTAACTCCAAAGCTTTTTGGGCTAAGTATCGCTTTAGCGCTTTTATCAAGTGCAATTCCGTTTACCTTAGAAATGAAAGCTTTAGGACAACTTCCTCCGCGTACTTTCAGTATATTAATGAGTTTAGAACCTGCTGCAGCTGCTATTTGCGGGTTTATTTTTCTTCAGGAACGTTTAAGTTTTTATGAAATACTAGCGGTTGCTTGTGTTGTTATTGCCTCGGCTGGTTCCACTTTAACAGCCAAACGATAAGTTATTTGAATTCAAATGCTTTTTAACACATAAAAACATAGTTTTGAAAACGGAAAAAGACGTTTTACTTCTTTTAGTACTCATAGCATGATTATGCAGTAGAAATGCGTTTGCTATTTCTACTAGTTTTATACGCAAACTCTTTGTTTAAATATTCTAATTACATTTTTTAAAGAGTTACATACAATCGACTAAATACTGCTATTTCTCAATTTATATTGCATAAAAAAAGAACTATAAATGATGCATCTACAGTTCTTTTTTTGCTTTCTTACTCTATCAAATTAGCTTTTTGGTAATAAAACAGTGTCAACTACATGAATTACACCATTGGACTGATTTACGTCTGCAATTGTAACTTTAGCTTTGTTACCACTCTCATCGCTGATATATAAAGTTTTGCCATCCATCCAGGCAGTTAATGTGCCTCCGCTTACTGTTTTCAGTGTTGCTTTGCCTTTACCGTTTTTAATTGCTTTTGCAATGTCGGAAGCATTCATTTTTCCGGCCACAACGTGATACGTTAAAATATTCTGAAGCATTTTTTTGTTTTCCGGTTTCAATAATGTTGTTACTGTTCCTGCGGGTAATTTATCAAACGCTGCATTTGTTGGGGCAAAAACAGTAAATGGTCCTTTACTTTGTAAAGTTGCTACCAAATCTGCTGCTTTTACGGCAGCTACCAAAGTAGTATGATCTTTTGAGTTTACTGCATTTTCAATAATATTTTTGTTCGGATACATTGCTGCTCCGCCAACCATTACTGTTTTTTGTGCATTTGAAGTAAATGCAAATCCTAAGACTAAAACTGCTGCTGATAAAAATTTTCTAGTTTTCATAATTAATGTTTTAAGTTATAAAGGCATTTACGCTGTAATAATCGTTTTGGTTTTAAAGAGATAGCAAAAATGTAAGTACTGTATTCAATAAATCCCAAAAAGTGAAATTCCAAATTCCAAATGGCTCTCAACATTGGAATTTGGAATTTCACTTTTTGGGATTTGCTTTTCCAGATTTTTCTGCGTCTTTGCTTTACTTTCTGGGTCTAACAATTTTCGGGACTTTTTGAGATGTTTTACATGTTGTGGTAGCAGAAGACTGACGCGTTTTTTGTTGCTCTTTATTAACAGGCTGAGTCATTGCTGATAGATCATTTTTTTGAGGAATATGTGTCGTGTTTTTATTGTCCTTTTTCTGAGAAGAAACTATTGACGCATTTTTATTTTCTTTCGCTAATTTCAATTCATTTTTCCTTAAAATTTCATTGATCATATCCTTTTCAATACTATTGGGATGAAACATGCCAGACTTACCTTCGATAGTAACACTAGTTATTCTACTATTATCCTTCTTTAACCTCAAGGCTATATCTGCTAACATTGTTTCATTTGTTCCTGCAAAACCTCTTTCAACAACATCAAAACCTGATTTATTCTTAATTTTAAAGTTTTCGATTGTACTATCTTGATCGTTCCTTAATACAAAGTGTACTTTTTCTAAAACATGACTATTCGTACTCCCTGAAAAAGTATAAGTGTAAGATTCTTTTGATTCGTTTTTAATACGATCACTTTCACTTATTTTTAGAGGTGATTCTTTCCTAATATTAACGCTTTGTACTTTACTACTTTTATCCTTCTTTAATATGCCATTAATTTTTTTTAAGCTTTCTTTGTTCTTTCCCTGATCAAAATTATAAGTGTAAATTAGACCTGATCCTCCTCTAATATTAACACTTTCTAATTTACTACTATTATCTTTTTTTAAAATTAATCTTATTTTTCCTAAAATTTCTTTATTTGTACCCCTATAAAAAGTATGAGTATCACATAGAGCTGATTCTTTTTTAAGATTAACATTTTCTATTTTGCTATTTTTATCCTTCTTCAATATGGCATCAATTTTTTCTAAACTTTCTTTATTTTTCCCTTTATTAAAATTATCAGTATTAGATAGACCTGATTCTTTCTTACTAGTACCACTTTCCATATTCTCTGTAAAAGCGTCCTTAGGTAGTGGTAGATTTAGTTTTTTAATAAAATACTCACTAAGACTTTCAGAAAAAGTCTTACGGTTTTTATTTTTCTGATATTTTATATTGGAAAGTACTTGTTTTTTCAAATTATTAAGAAGCGTTCCATGTAGCCCTTTAGGGGTATGCATTCCTATATTAGAATCTGGATTTCTATTTTTTGTAAAAGCATCAATACTACTCTTAGAACTATCAACTAAAAAGTTAACAATCTTATCTGAACCATTGTGAGAAGCTTCGCCTTCTAATTTAGATATGATATTAATTTTAGAATTAGCTCTCATTTCAGGAGAATAATTCGCCGGAACACTTTTAATTTCAAGATTTTTCAAATGATCAAGGTGATGCATATCATATAGGGCACGAATAGCCTTATGAGGAGATGCCGTTAACACTATTACATTAATTCCAAGTTTCTGAAAATTTCCTACGATTTCATTAAGGCGGTTTCCATCAAAAAAATCACCTGTATGATCTCTTTCGTTTAATATTGAATTACGAGTGTGATTTTTTATTGCTTCCTGTATTGCTTTTTTAGAAAGCTCCGTAACTTCATTTTCACCAATAAGTTCGGACTGTAATTGTTTCTTTGTTAGATCCGGAATTTGATTGTCTTTATATTTATTTAAATAATTAGCGAGAATATCATGAAGATTTCCATCAAACTGTGTGTTGTCGAACTCTAAAAAAAGGTTTATTGTTTTATCCATTTTATTGTTTATAGTTAAAATATCCAATTCTTTTTATTTTTTTTGCCTTTCTAATTCATTAAGAGTTTATAGTCTTTAAAATTGTACTTTGGCAACTATTTTTAATTAATGCTTTTTCATAGCTTTACGAGCAGCAGCTTCCGCTTTTTTAGCATTAAACTGTAAGTTGTGTTGTCTTGCTATATATGACGGCGAGTCAGAAGTCTGTCTTGGTTTTTGCTGTTTTTTATTGATAGCTCCGGTCATCTTTGAAAGATCTTCACCACCTACAGCTCCAAGTGTAGCATCATGTTCTACCAACAGCATACTTTCAGGATCGCTTCTTTTTCTTTTGGTAAACAAATCTTTAATAGTTTGGAATGCTCCCTTCTTTTCTTTACCAACAGAAGAAGTTTCTGGTAAATTATCTGTGCTTTTAAACTTTTTTTCAATGGTTTTGTCTAAGTCTGTACGCAATAAATTATCAATGCTTTTATATACATTTTTACTTTTCGACAAGTCTTTTAAATCTGATTGAAAGGCTTCTTCTAAATTAACATAACAAACAGCATTCTTTAACTTACTAATAGTATGATCGCTCACACCATTAGTAACATGTATTCCGAGATTACAATCTGGATTTCTATTTTTTCTAAAAGATTTAATTTCAGCATTGTCATGATGAATAAAAATGTTGCATACCTTGTCTGCACCTTTTCTAAACGCTTCTTTCTCAATAGTATCTATTGTTTCCTTTTTATTTTGAATTCCTTCATTGTTTGGAAGAATCTGCAGCACTTTCAAATTTTCAAAATCATTTATCTCATATAAAGCTTTAATAGCATTTGGATATCTAGACTTTGTTAATATCATAAATTTTGTGTTTTCTTTTTCTTTAAACTCTCCCACTACTTTATCAAGTTTATCTGCTCCAAGAAGAGAAACAATTCCCTCCTGCAAAATATTCTTAGAAGTATACAATTCGATTGCCTTTTGTATGGCTTCTTTAGAAAGTGATGAAAGTGGTTTTTCACCGGTAAATTCTTCCTCTAATTGTTTCTTTGATAAATTTGGAATACTATCAAGTTTATATTTATCTTTTTCGTACCCTCTTAAATAATTTTCAACAACAGAGTCGATATCAGTTGAAAACTGCGTGTTGCTGAACTCTAAAAAGATATTTATTCTTTTTTCCATTTTGTATGTTTATTGATTAGACGTTACAATACTCGATACCTTAATACTTTTTTGTCATTTAGAATATTCTCCCTAAACTTTTTACTCTAAAATCTTTTTAAACTAGTGCTTTGGAGATTGAGGTTTAAGAGCAACCTGAGGATATGTTTTTTTAGGTATAGCTCCTTTTGTTTTATCAACCGTTTGCGACTGACTTTGTGTTCTGGTTGTCGCAGAATCAGAGTGCTGTTTTGCTATTTCTTGTTTTTTATTAGCTGGCGCAGTCAGTTTTGAAAGATCCTTTGTACTTGCAGTAGTATGAGATGAGGCTTCAGAATTTTTTTTCTCTTTTTTAAAAATTCCCTTAAAAGTTTTAAGTAAACTAGGTTTTACCTCAGTATACTTTTCCTTACTTGTCGTAAGCACTCCTTTAGAAGAAATCTGTCCGAATATGTCTGAATCTCTGTTGTTTTTATTACTTTTTAAACCTGCGGATAAAAGGTCATCATTACTCTTTGACAACTGTTTCGTTTTTTTCGTAAGTACACTTTTATTTGCAACCTTTCCTGTTATAGACAAAAGATTTTCATTGCTTTTAGACTGTTGTTTAGCTTTTTCTGTAAGAGGGCCTATGTTTACGTATTCTGCCTCCTTTTTTGGTATATTCTTTTCTGAGCTAATTAACTCAAGGTTTATTTTTTTGTTGTCTTTTTTGTTGACTTTCGAAAATTTTAATAAATCTGCTTTTTTTGATTTTACTTTCTCGGCTGGTATTGTTTCTTTGTGGAGAGCTAATAAAGCAATTACATCTCTTTTCAAATCACTAAGAACCTTTTCTGTCATTCCATCCTTAGCGTGAATTCCGAAATTAAAATTCAAATCTCTTCCTTTTTTAAATTCATCAATATTATATTTAGAACTATCAACAAAGAAATTAACAACTTTATCATACCCGCCTTTAAGTAATTCATCTTCAAGCTTCTGTATTCTACTGATTTTATCTTGAGCAATTTGCTGCGAAGTGGTAATAGGTACCCTAAGAATAGAAAGACTTTGCAAATTAGAAAGTTCATTCATTCGGTATACAGTTCTAATTACATTTGGATAACTTGACGTTGTCAACACCATAACAGTAGCGCCAGCACGCTTAAGCTCTCCTACTACTTCATTAAGTCTTTTTCCATCAAAAAAGTCAAAACCATTATCTTCATTCAATTCAATTTTTTTGCGAAGTGCTTCTAATATAGCAATTTCAGACTCATTCGAAATTGAACTTTCACCAGTAAGTTCAGCTCTTAATCGTTCCTTTGATAAATCCTTAATACTATCATCTTTATAATTATTTAAATACTTAGTCAAAGCATTCTGAAAGTGTCCCTCAAACTGAGTGTTGTCGAAGTCTAGAAAGACATTTGTTACTGTTTGCATATTGTTATTTTTTAAATTGCATCCTTGATATATGAATTTGCTTTAAAATCTTATTCTCTAAGAATATTCTCCAGATCCTCTCATCTGTCTAAAGTTTTTTAGTGTGTTTCAATTCTTTAGATGCAGATTCTTTAGTCTTGTCTGTTTCTTGTGATTTTTTATGTGTCTGGGCTCCCGGAATAAAAATAGGATTCTCTACAAACTGTTGCTCAATATTGATTGGTTTCGCCATGGCTGAAAGATCACTCGCTTCCTTACTTTCCGGAGAAGGAGCCGATGCTCCATGCTTATCTTTAGAGCTTAAAATACTGATACTTTTAAGTTTTTGTAACAGTCCTGCCTTTTTCTCTTCTTTAGTGTCAGTCGAAGATGTTAAACCTAATATGCTCTCATTATCTTTTTGTTCATTTATAGCACTTTTATCAGTTTTTACGTTTTTCTTATCATAAGAAGCACTCATATACTCTAAACTCGCTGCTTGACCAGCCTCTTCCAACAAATTATTGTTAGTTTGTATCGTTGTAAGTACAAAATTTTGAAAAGTCTCTAAAAATGGTTTGTTCATTCCTCGTAAGACATTAAATCCAAAATTATTACTCCTGTCTCTATCTTTGTTAAACGCTCTAATAGGCTCTGAAGAATCATCTACAAAAAAATTAATAACTCTATTAGCTGCATTTTCTAAAAGAAGCTGTTTTTCAATAGCGGTTATTTTTTCAATTTTATCATTAGCCTCTTGCTGGATATTAGGAGTAACAGCACAATTTATAATTGGAATACCTTGAAGACTAGTTAGATTGTATATTCTGTATAACGAATTGATCACATTTGGGAAATCAGATGATGTCAATACCATAACATTAACCCCATTCTTTTTAAGAATTCCTACTACTTCATTAAGCTTCTGTGCATCAAAAAAATCAAGACTTTTATTTTGCTTGTGCAACTTCAATTTTTCTTTGTAAAGACCTATTGCTTTAATTATTGCAACTTCAGAATCACTTGTAATTGGATGTTCGCCAGTAAGTTCCGCCCTTAATCTTTCTTTTGATAAAAGGTAAACATCATCATCTTTATAATTGTTTAGATAATCGGACAAAATATTATGAAGATGTCCATCAAATTGAGTGTTATCGAAGTCTAAAAAGACATTTGTTATTGTTGGCATATAGTTACTTATTTTGGTGTGTTTACTGGATTAAAATACTAAAATAGTGTTGTATGCGGTTTTATTAAGGTATCTCAACGAAGCATCAAAAGGAATTTCCTATAGAAAAAAGAATTCGCAAAGAATTGTTAATCAATAATAAATTATTACCAAATTATTCTGCTAGTCTCGATAAACCGGAAAGGAGAATAACAGAGATCAAATAATTAGGTAAAAAATTTAATTGTGGTAATTTGGTCGATATTCTTGATGAAATAAAAATAACAGGAATTAAATCTTATGTCATTGTGAATGATATACTCCTGAAGAATTGAATTATTAGTGTTTAAATAATTTTAGTGTACACAAACTATAAAACCATATTGTCAACGAAAAAAGCAGAAACCGAAAAAACTTAATAATCAATCTGTAAAAACTGCTAAGAACTATTGCAAATATCTCTCATTAAGTAATGGTCTTTTGCCCAAAAACGTTTTTTTTATAACAGAATAAGCTTTTTATAGCTTATATCCGCAAATTTGAAAGTTGTTAGTCTCTCTTGTGCTTCTACAAGCCACAATCATTTTAGGCACACTTTGTTTATTGGACAAAAAAAATCCAAATTCCAAATGGTGCTCAACATTGAAATTTGGAATTTGAAATTTGGAATTTGAAATTTTACCTTTGGTATTTACTTTGAAGGCAAATGTAGCTCCGATAGATCTTTTATAGAATGATAACCTAACTTACGATAACTTTCAAACTGTGCTTCATCAAAAAACTGATCTGCTGTAGACTGCTGCGGAAAATCAGGATTGGCTAAGGCATATTCCCTAATATCAATAGGTTCATCACCTGTTAAGCCAGCTTTTATATAAATTAATATCCCTTTCTGTTTGGTACCCGGGTAATTGATTTTTCCTTTAAGAATATGTTTCTTTTTGGATTTTTCTGCATGTTTGGTAATATCCTCAAAATTATCGAAGACTATTTCAACACCAAAATCAATTCGGCATCTTCTGATCGCATTTGCCAAGCCCTCACAGGCAACATCCTGATCCTGTTCGCCATCGCCTAAAATAATATAGCGACAACGTCTCCTAATGAGCTCATACAATCCCATGTTGTCAAAATGTCCTCCATCAGAAAGGCATACATAATCCATATTAATATCTGATTTGCCTGTTAAATCATGAATGAGGTACAACAATCCACCTCTCGGATCAGAGTCTTTCCATCTTTTAAGTCTCGTATTACCAATCCACCATCCCAAACGGACATTAAAAATGGTTAACAAAAAAGCCATAGGTGCTGAAGAATGATATCCCCAGTTGGGATTAACTGCTGCTCCGGATATCGCCATCGCGGTTCCAATAGTTGGACCTCCTTTTTCGTTCGAAAATTTATTTGTAGGGCGATAACCGTATTCATAAACATGGTCGACATCATAAGTAGACGGACGTGTTGGACTAAAATCGTAGCCACAATACAAAGGGGTAAAAACAAATGATTCTGCTTTGCGATCTTGTCGGTCCAATGCTGAAACCACAGTAGCATTAAGTGCTGTATTAAGAATCGGATACGGACCAAAATACCCGTCTTTAACCTGCATAGACGATAACAATATATCATCATTTGTGTCAAAACCGGTAAATGCATTGGCTGTTTTTATACGGTCTTCTCTCGTGCGAGTTGCACCCATAAAGGCTCTGATTAAGCGATTTCGGTAAAAGTGATGAAGAGAAAACTCATTTACACCAACCCTCGAGCTCAAAATAAGTGTAACTATAAATAGTATAACCGTTATCATCAGATTATCAAAATCGGAATGCCCTTCTCTTATTACGTTTATGATAGCAGAACCTATAAGTAAAACGCCAATCATAAAAATAAATGGTACCATCTTGACAAATGTATTCGTAATACTTTTAGATTTAGTCGGATCATCAGTTTCTTTAGACTCAAACGCTTTTTTCACGCCCCAAGCCACGATCGCGGCCCAGCCACCCAAGCCACCCAAGCCGACAGGCACAGAAATTAGTGCCCCCACTTTCTTAGCGTCTAAACTATCTTTAATATTCGCCCATAAATCAGGCATAATGAACACACCAAAACAAATAAGTATCCAGAAAAGTATAAAACGATTTACATAACCTCCTGTTCTTCCCCACCATTCCCGACGATAGTCAGGAAAAATTCTGCCCATTATCGCCATTCTTGTGATAATAGCAATGGAAAAAATTTCAAGAACTATAGGGAGACCAAATAACAACATTACTTTATCTGTACATATTCTTGAGTTAAAATTTCTGACTAGAACCAATATAGCTTCGTAATTTTTCCAAAACAAGTAAAGCAATACTCCTAAAACCATCGAAGCAACAGCCGAAGACGTAATTATCGCCAACCAACTTTTAAATGCTGTCTTATTTTTTTCCTTTTTTATACTGTTTTGTTCATCTTCAGAGACTTTCTTCTCCATTATATTTACTTTACCTAGCTGGACAAGATCATATCTTTTATGATAGTTTCCCATAAATGCAACAAAAATCAACGCAATAAATGACGGAAGAGAAGTGTTAAAAATAAACCAGAAATTAATATCCTCATGTTTACCGCAGACTTCATTTATGTTTACATTAAAAATAAATGTACTCACCAGAAAGGCGCAAATAATCGTCCATATAATAAGCAAATAAGGCAGAGTACCTGTTACATTTGTAAGAAAAGAAACATCAATATTAAATACGTTCCAAATTTTTGCATACCGTACCACTTTCCTTTTTTGCTTTACTTTGTAGTAGGATCGCATCGCGAGAGCCGCAATAAGCGCTCCGACAGACAACATAAGAGTATTCAACCAAAAAAACGGGATTCTATCCTTCTCTTCTAGCTCTTTAAAATAACCTCCTAGCATCTCCCAGCCTTTGTAAAGGTCCAAAATCAGGGAAAAAACAGTTAGTAATACCAGCAATAAAAGGGTTTGATTGACAAGAGTATTTCTTAACCAGGTCATCCCGGACGTCCAGGCATCCGGAGACATCATTCCCACGTTTGGAGACAGATAATTGCTGAACATTCTGAGCCAACGGATCGGACGAACTTCATCAGCAAACGGATCGGACGACTTTTCAGGACATAACTGATCGGTAACTTTACTAAAAGATCCAGAACGTTTAATCCACGACGTATACCATGTGCCTATGTAACCACCTCCTGAAACTGTAGAAATGTAATCAATTTTTTCTAAGACGTCAAGGCTTGCCAATCGTTGGAGTATCCCCAGGTTAAAAGTAGCCGAACGGATCCCTCCTCCCGAGAAAGCAATGCCTAAAAGTTTCATATCCACAGCTCTTATCATAGGATCGCCTTTGTTTCCTTCATGCAATGTTTTTTCCGCAGCAGCACTCTTAAATATATTTTCATCATTCGTCACCGAGGCCTGCCACTCTTTCCTCCTTTTTTCACGTGCTTTTTCGATTTCATTAAGCTCGTCATTAAACAATGTCTCAAATGGCAACGTGAATTCTCTTTTTATTTTATCTTTTGGGTTATCATTGAGTAACTGTCTGAGAAGTTTTTTATCATTTGTGAGATAATCAATCGCAGCTTCTCTATTTTCCTTACTCCACCATGTTTTATGATTTTTTAAATCAATATCGCTCAGAAGCTCTGCATAATCTTTTTCTTTAGAGACGTAAAATTGATAGAGACGTATCTCGTATGAGGATTTATTTTGCCCGGCCATTGCCTGTACCACCTGAACCGGCATGTATCTGAGTATTTCTACCAGTTTTTTTCGTTCTTCTAATGTTCCTTTATAAAGTGCGGCTCGTATTTGTTGTCTCCAAAAAAAGGGAACCCTAAATAATAAAAGCTCAGTCGTTCCTGACTTATCCATATGTTTTTTATCAATATTGGCGGCAAGCCATTTCAAAAGATCATATAGTATCGCTAAATATACTTTCGTCAGTTTCTTATCTCCAAATTTACTTGGACTATGCCAGACCAGATCTGTTATCATATCAATCTGACCGGGAGTCAGTCCATTGATGCCATAGTCATCCTCTATATTTTCTCCAAGATTTTTCCATGATTCTTTGTTCAGTAACTCTTTTGGAAAAGTGTTCTGCGGATTGCTTTTTAAGATATCCTGAAAAAGGGTCAAATAGGATATTGCCTCAGCTGTTAAATCGGTTACTATATCCATAGCAAATAAGGTTAAATATTAATGTAGTACAAATGCTAAAAAGTTCGAACAATTCTTCTCCAATAGCAGAGAAAGTTAAGTATCCATTAGAGTTCTTATTTCAAAATAGTAGTCTTTCTAATTTTGAAAACGATAAACTAAATTACATAAAAAGCACATTTAAAAATCACGTATAAGTACCTGTTTACAAAGCTCTTGAAATGCATTATATTAAAAAGCAAAAATATATTTCACAAAACCACATACAACTTGATATATTTTTCATAGTTTTAAGAAAAAACATCTTTATTATGCAAAATCTACCACAAAAAATCAGAAGTAAAAAACTAAGCTCAAAAGTTGATTTAACTGCCATGGTAAATGTTTCTTTTCTGCTGATTATATTCTTTATGATGGTAACCGAACTGGCTAAACCAAAAGTTATGGATCTAAATCTACCTGATAACGATTATACTACTTGCGGACGTGTAAATTGTGGTGCAGGCCTTGAGGTTCGAATGATGACAATTTTACTTGATAAAGATGACAAAATTATAACGTATTCAGGATTACTAGACTATCCGCTTCAAGCTCCTAAGAAAATAAGCTATGGAACTAATGGTATTCGTAAAGAATTATTATTGAGAAATAAAGCAGTACTAAACTATTCTGCAGCTATGGGAAAACCGGGAAGAGGAATAACGGTAATCATAAAACCGGGTAAAAAATCGAACTACGGGAATCTGGTCGATATTCTAGATGAAATGGCAATTGCAAAAATTAATACTTATGTAATTGTTAATGATTTCACTCCTGAAGAATCTGAATTATTAGCCTCTAAATAATTTAATATACTCAAACCATAAAACCATATGATCAACAAAAAAGAGGAAACCGAAGTTTCCTCAAAAAAAACTTAATAATCAATCTGTAAAAACAGATAAGAACCTTTGCAAATTTCTCTAAATAATAGAATATTTTCTGTCCAGAAACGCTTTTAAAATAACAGAATAAGCTTTTTTTAATTTTTAACTGCAATCCGAAGAAAAAAACTATTCAACGAATTTTTGATAACATTTTTCTAAAACTTGAAACTTGAAACTTGAAACTTGGAATTTGGAATTTGGAATTTGAAACTTGGAATTTAAACTTTAAAGTTATAGCAAAAAAAAAGTCCCACATCACTGTGGGACTTTCTATTTAAAGGAAACTAAGAATTATTTTTTCTCAGTTTTTTCCATTTTAGCTTTTAATGCAGCTAATACATCATTGTTATCTCCTAAAGTTGCAGCTGGTGCATTAGTAGATGCAGATGAAGTATTTTCAGTTGCAGCTTTCACGTTTTTCTCTTCTTCTTCACGGAAGATAGCAGTGTGAGAAGCAACTACTCTTTTGAATTCTTTGTTGAATTCGATTACTTTGAAATCAGCAGTATCACCTTTTTTCAATTTCTTTCCGTCTTCTTTTTCAAGGTGACGAGTAGGAATGAAAGCAACGATATCATCTCCGAATTCTACAGTAGCTCCTTTGTCAACGATTTCAGAAATCTCACCATTGTGGATAGTTCCTACAGCGAAAGAATCTTCGTATTGATCCCAAGGATTAGCAGTAGTTTGTTTGTGACCTAAAGATAATTTACGTCCTTCAACATCTAATTCTAATACTACTACATCAAGTTTTTCACCAACATTTACAAATTCAGATGGGTGTTTGATTTTCTTAGTCCAAGATAAGTCAGAGATGTAAATTAATCCATCAATTCCTTCTTCTAATTCTACGAAAATACCAAAGTTTGTAAAGTTTCTAACGATACCTGTATGTTTAGAACCTACTGGGTATTTAGAAGTGATATCAGTCCATGGATCTTGAGTCAATTGTTTGATACCTAATGACATCTTACGATCGTCTCTGTCTAAAGTTAAGATAACTGCCTCAACAACATCTCCAACTTTTACGAAATCCTGAGCAGAACGTAAATGAGTTGACCATGACATTTCAGAAACGTGGATTAAACCTTCAACACCTTCAGCAACTTCAATAAATGCACCGTAATCAGCGATTACAACTACTTTACCTTTTACTTTATCACCAATAGTTAAATTAGCATCTAAAGCATCCCATGGGTGAGCGTTTAATTGTTTCAATCCTAATTGAATTCTTGTTTTCTCATCATCGAAATCAAGGATTACAACGTTTAATTTTTGGTCTAATTCAAGAACTTCACTTGGGTGGTTGATTCTACTCCAAGAAAGGTCAGTAATGTGAATTAATCCGTCAACACCACCTAAGTCAATAAACACACCATAAGAAGTAATGTTTTTAACAACACCTTCTAATACTTGTCCTTTTTGTAATTGACCGATGATTTCTTTTTTCTGTACTTCGATATCAGCCTCGATAAGCGCTTTATGAGATACAACAACGTTTTTGAATTCGTGGTTAATTTTTACCACTTTGAATTCCATCATTTTGTTTACATATACATCGTAGTCTCTAATTGGCTTAACGTCAATTTGAGATCCAGGTAAGAAAGCCTCAATACCGAAAACGTCAACGATCATACCACCTTTAGTTCTGCATTTTACAAAACCATTAACGATTTCTCCTGTTTCATTTGCAGCGATAACTCTATCCCAAGATTTGATAGTACGTGCTTTTCTGTGAGATAATACTAATTGACCAGTTTTGTCCTCACGGATGTCGATTAATACTTCTACTTTGTCACCTACTTTTAAGTTTGGGTTGTAACGGAATTCGTTTAAAGAAATAACACCTTCCGATTTTGCGTTGATATCAACGATAACGTCTCTATCTGTAATTCTAACAACTACACCTTCTACTACTTCTTCCTGATCTGTAGCGATGAAAGTTTTTGAAACTAGTTCTTCGAATTCTAATAAGTTTTTCTCATCTACTGCATCAATTCCTTCTTGGAAATTGTGCCAGTTAAAATTTGCTAAAAACTCTTCTTGTGATTTCAATTGTTCAGACATGCTGATAAAAAATTTGTATTCTGTTTTTCTTGAGTTTCATTAAGCGATAGAAAAAACAGAAGTTGTTTTACATAAATTGTTGATACCTAGTGGAAACTCTACTCTGCCAAAAGGACTGCAAAAGTACTACATTTATTTGTACCGGCAAAATAAAACAAATCAAAATTAACAAACCCGACAGGTTTCAAAGCCTGTCGGGTTTGCTGAAACGGAAAATTTACGTAATCCGCAAAAACTTTTGTCTTCTTTTTCGTTTACATCGTGTTACCGGTACAAAACTTAACAGGATTTCAAAACTTGTTAGGTTTGTCTTCTCTCCTCCGGAAAGTTTATGAAACCTGTAAAGTTTGGTTTTCAATTTTCACATTAAAACTAATTTCAGCTTTTAATGCTTTAAAAACCTTTATTATAGTATCAATTGTTGCGCTATTAGCACTACTTTCTAATTTAGAGATCTGAGCTTTTTTTACTCCAATTAATTCACCAAGTTGTTCTTGAGTCAAATCTCTTTCTTTTCTTGCCGTTTTTATCATCCTCGCCAGGAGTTCCATAGTAAGCTCGTATTCATATTTGTCTCTTTCCGCTGTGCCTATTTCCCCAATAACCTTGTCTTTCATTTCAGAAAGCGAATAGGATTTTATTTTTACTTTTGTCATAATTTAAATTATTTAGTATCAAAATAGTTTTGCCTGATTTTCTCAGCTCTTTCAATTTCATTTTTTGAAACTTTATCGGTCTTTTTCACAAAACCATGAGTCGCAAAAACAAAAGTTCTGACTTGATTGCTTTTGTCCCAAAAAGCCAAAAGTCTAATTTGATTCCCGGCATATCTTGTTCTAAATTCCCAAATACTACCATTTAATTTTTTAAACAAATTGGGGTCCAGATTTTCTTGTGCCAAATCAATATTGTACAAAACTTTAGTGCTGACTTTTTTGTCTAATTTCAATATAAATTCTTGAGCTTCCTCCAAAAATTCCGTTTCAAAATACTTCATACGGTTATGTAATAACAAAAATACCACAAAAGTTTCTAATTTTAGAAACTTTTGTGGTATTTTTTTTGTTTATGTAGCAAATTAAATCAAAAAAGATGTAATATCCTACTTTTTTTACATTAATAATCTTACTTAATGATTAGAAACATCAATTTCATTTGGATTGTGTTTGTACTTAAACAGTACAGCAAATAATATTGTAATTACAAGAGCATAGGCCGCAAATGAAAACCATACACTAGGCCACTGTACTTTACTTCCAATTGTAAAATAACTCACTGTTCTGCCGGCAAACTCTCCTCCTAATATAGCACCAATGCCATTAGTCATCAACATAAACAACCCCTGTGCACTTGATCTGATCTTGCTGTCTGTTTCTTTTTCTACAAACAATGAACCTGATATATTAAAGAAATCAAAAGCCATTCCGTAAACGATCATTGATAATATAAGGAAAATAACGCCTGATCCCGGATTTCCAATACCAAACAAAGCAAAACGCAATACCCAGGCAACCATACTAAATATCATAACCTGCTTGATACCAAATCTCTTAAGAAAGAATGGAATCGTAAGAATAAAAAGTGTTTCAGAAATTTGAGATAATGAAATAATAAATACAGAATGATCCACACCAAATGTACCTTTATACTCAGGATTAGAACCAAAATCTCTAATAAAAGTATCACCAAACATATTGGTAACCTGTAAAGCTGCTCCTAACAACATGGCGAAAACAAAAAATATCACCATCTTCTTTTGTTTAAAAAGAACAAAGCCGTCTAAACCAAATTTACTGGCTAAAGATTTGTTTGTACTCTTATTCTCTGCCGGAACATTTGGCAAGCTAAAACAAAACAAACCGGTAACAATCATGGCCACTGAAGCAAAAATAAACTGATTGGTGTTTGATTTCCAATCTGTCAAATCGGTTGTCCACATTGCCAATACAAAACCAACAGTTCCCCAAACACGAATTGGAGTAAATGTTTTTTGAACATCAAAATTATATTTATTTAAAACAGCGTAACTTACAGAATTATTCAATGCTATGGTCGGCATATAAAAACAGCTTGTTGCAAAAATAATCCAATACATCTCTGTTGAATTAGTTGCTTTAGTAGCGAAGAAAATGGCAATACCCGCAATTATATGTGCAATTCCTAAAACTTTTTGTGCGCTAAAGTACTTATCTGCAATAATTCCAAGTAAAGCTGGCATAAACAAACTGGCCCAACCCATAGAACCATAGGTTCTTCCTATTGACAAACCAATACTACCTCCTTCTAAAGGACCAAAAACCTGGCCCATATATCCGCCTAATGAAATCAACCATATTCCCCAAACAAAAAATTGGAGAAAATTCATAATTGTCAGCCTTAATTTTATATTCATATAAAAAAATTGTCTTTGTAAAATAAATAAAGCGGTAAAACTACCATTAAAAATGATATCTACAAAAAATTAAACCGTTTTAACAACATCATTTATTAATTCAAGAACAGCTGAAAATTGTTCTTCTCTGCTTAAATAAGAATTATCGATTTCAATTGCGTCATCTGCAATTACTAATGGAGAATCTGCACGATGCGTATCGATATAATCTCTTTCGACAACATTTTTTAAAACCTCTTCATATGAAACATCATCTCCTTTTTCCTGCAACTCGTCAAAACGTCTTTGCGCACGCGTTTCAGCACTTGCTGTCATAAAAATTTTAAGTTCTGCGTTAGGAAAAACTACCGTACCAATATCTCTGCCATCCATTACTATAGCTTTATTTTTTCCCATTTCCTGCTGTTGTTCTACCAATTTAGAACGCACTTCTGAAATTTCAGCCACTTTACTCACATAGCTGGATACCTCAATGGTTCTGATCTGTTTCTCAACATTATCACCATTCAGGTACATTTCTGCAAATCCTAAATCTGCATTGAATTTAAACTCTAATTGAATTTTAGGAAGAGAACCCACAAGACCTGCTTTATCAAGGAATTCAGGCCCTATTAATTGATTTTGCATTGCAAATAAAGCGACTGCTCTGTACATTGCTCCTGTATCGACGTATACATATTCCAATTCTTTTGCCAACTGTTTTGCTAACGTACTTTTTCCTGTTGACGAAAATCCGTCAATTGCAATGGTTATTTTTTTCAAAATAATCTTTTTGATTTTAAAATTTATAATAAAAGTGTGTGTATGTGTCTTTAATAATAGATATCCAGAATAATTTTCGATTTAGAAGTATCGATTAATTTTTCTATTCTTTTAAAGAAGTCTTCATTAACCATCGGACATCCCTTACTATTTGAGATATAGTAATCTTGCTCCTCACAAGGAACGGCAGAATAGGAATGTAGCACTATGGCTCTTTTTAGTGCATTGCTATTGGTAGCGTCTAATCCTGACAAACGATAAGCTTTACCAAACATTCCTTTATAACATTTTTCAATAGAATATCGGCCTAATGAAGTGCAGTTTGAATTGGGTTCATTGCTAAATTTCAAATCCCCTTTAATAGCGGTCTCTGATCCTGATCCGTGAGCCACAAGTCCCTGATCTATAATAGCATCATTTACCAGATCATAAACAAAAAAGCGATTTCTGCCTGATTTGATTTTCATATCAATTAAAAAAGCAATTTTTGTATTATAGGTAGAGCCAACAGCAATCTTTTCTTTGATTTCGCTGATCTTAGAATTCATTCTTTCAATATCAACAGCAGTCAGGACGTCGTCTTCGTCTTCCAATACAGCATTTGAGGTATTAAAAAAACCTGCAGTTACCAAGAGAATTAAATAAAATAGCTTCATAAAATCACCTATTGAAAGTTAAACATTAGTCCAAAAAGACTGGTATTAGCCGCTAAAGTATATTTTGAATAGGAGTAATTAAACTTTAATCGATTCATTTTTAAACCAAATCCTAAAGAAACTCCCGAAAAATTACGTTGTTCTTCAATTCTTAATTCTTCCCCTCTTCTAAAATTATACCCCAATCTAATATTAAATGCTTTCTTCGGAAAAAGTTCAACACCTACAATAACATGTCGTAAGGCATTGTTTACAAAAGAAACTTTCTCTTTACTCGCTGTACCGTCTAAATTAGTTTCGCCTCGAACCGGATTCGAAAATGAAACATTCCACTGTTGCAAATTTTCTAAAGTAAGATGCCAACGAAGCGGCACGTGCTCTAGCTCTTGCGATATTCCCGCAATAATTTCAAGGGGCAATTTTTCCTGTATTCCTGAATAAGTTGTAAACTGAGTTCCGATATTTCGAACTACAAGAGCCAAATTTAAGTCATTTTTTTCAATTATATACAAAAAACCTAAATCAATTGCACCTCCAATAGAATTATAACTTTCTAACGTAGAGGTTATTAACTTCACATTCGCTCCCACATGAACATCTGTAAAAGGAATATTATAAGCATATCCTAAAGAAAGCGCACCTTCACTACCTGTAAAATCTGAAGTTGTCTGACCGTTTTCGTCATATCCCTCAAATGTACCATAATTCACATAACTCACTCCTGCATAAAAAGTCTGTAGATGTCTGTCGTAAGTATAAGCGTACGAAGCTGTCCCGTAAGAAGCCTGCCCGTAATAACTCCCGTAATTCATGGCCAGATGATTATCCATATCTTCGTTTAAAGTAGCCGGATTAAACATAACCTGATTAACATCTTCATCGTAAATCGTAATCGTTTTTCCTCCTAACGCTGCCTGCCTTGGTGAAGTAGTTAAATTAAGAAACTGATAGGTGTAACGACCTCCTATCTGCCCGAAAGAAATCGAACAAATCATTACCATAAAAAATACAACAAGTCGTTTCAACATGCTTTTGAGGCGTTCCTATAGGAGAATAACGCAGGTGCGAAGATAAAATTATATCCTATAAAAAATAAAAATCCAATAAAAAAATTCCAAATTCCAAACTGAGGTGTCAATTTGGAATTTGGAATTTAAAAATTGGAATTTATTTAAGTGTTTTAGCATTTTTAACACTTTGATCCGTCAAGGCCAAAGTCAGAACTTCGCTCATTTCCTTTACGTAATGAAAAGTCAGTCCTTCTAAATACTCTGCTTTTATCTCATCAATATCACTTTTGTTTTCGTGACACAAAATAATTTCTTTGATGTTCGCTCTTTTGGCTGCCAAAATCTTCTCTTTAATTCCACCTACAGGTAAAACTTTACCACGAAGTGTAATCTCTCCTGTCATAGCAAGGCTTTTCTTTACTTTCTTTTGCGTTAACAAAGAAACCAATGAAGTCAGCATTGCTATACCGGCACTTGGACCATCTTTAGGTGTAGCGCCTTCCGGAACGTGTAAATGAATATTATATTTTTGAAACAGCTCTACATTAAGACCTAATTTCTTGGCATTTGCTTTTATATATTCTAGAGCAATTGTAGCGGATTCTTTCATTACATTACCTAAATTTCCGGTAATAGTAAGTGCTCCTTTTCCTTCGGAGATTAATGATTCTATAAATAAAATATCTCCACCAACACTGGTCCAGGCCAAACCTGTAACCACTCCGGCAACATCGTTATTTTCGTATTTATCGCGTTCTAATCTTGGCACGCCCAAAACCGTTACAATGTCTTCGTCTGTCACTTTTTTATTGTACTCCTCCTCCATTGCAACTGCTTTTGCAGCATTACGAATAACCTGAGCAATTTTAGTTTCAAGATTACGAACACCGGATTCACGCGTATAACCTTCTACAATCTTCTCCAACTGTTTTTTACCAATTGTCAAATCTTTAGCGGTTAAACCGTGTGCTTCCAATTGTTTTGGAAAAAGGTGTCTTTTGGCAATCTCTACTTTTTCTTCAATAGTATATCCTGACATTTTAATCACTTCCATTCTGTCTCGCAATGCAGGTTGAATGGCTGCCATATTATTTGAAGTCGCAATAAACATTACTTTAGACAAATCATATCCCATTTCAAGGAAATTGTCATAGAAAGAATTGTTTTGCTCCGGATCTAAAACTTCCAGCAAGGCAGAAGAAGGATCTCCGCTGTTTCCGCTTGAAAGTTTATCGATCTCATCTAAAATAAAAACCGGATTTGAAGTTCCTGCTTTTTTCAAACTTTGAATAATTCTTCCCGGCATAGCACCGATATAGGTTTTTCTGTGTCCGCGAATTTCTGCTTCGTCACGTAAACCACCTAATGAAATACGAACATACTCACGCCCTAAAGCTTCCGCAACAGAACGACCAATAGATGTTTTACCAACACCCGGAGGTCCTGTCAAACAAATAATTGGCGATTTCATATCGTTACGAAGTTTTAATACAGCCAAATGTTCTACCATTCTTTTCTTAACTTCCTCAAGTCCAAAATGGTCTTTATCTAATATTTTCTGAGCGTGTTTTAAATCAAATTTATCTGTAGAATATTCGCCCCAAGGCAATTCTAAAAACAGCTCTAAATAGTTACGCTGAATCCCAAAATCAGGTGATTGTGGGTTCATTCTTCGCATTTTAGACAATTCTTTCTCGAAATGTTTTTGCGTTTTTTCGTCCCATTTTTTAGTTTTTGCCTTCAGCCCCATTTCGTCCATCTCCTCTTCCTGCGAAACGCCTCCCAATTCTTCCTGAATGGTTTTCATTTGCTGATGAAGGAAATACTCACGCTGTTGCTGATCTAAATCAAAACGAACTTTTGACTGAATGTCATTTTTCAATTCTAATTTTTGCAACTCTACATTCATATAACGCAAAGTCTCAAGCGCTCTGTCTTTTAACCCATTTATCGATAACAAACCTTGTTTTTCCTTTACCGATAAATTCATATTAGAAGAAACAAAATTGATTAAAAACGACTGGCTTTCAATGTTTTTAATAGCAAAAGTAGCTTCTGAAGGAATGTTTGGACTTTCTTTAATGATTTGAATTGCCAACTCTTTTACAGAATCTAAAATTGCCGTAAATTCCGTATCATTTTCGTCCGGACGCTCTTCTGACACTTCTTTTATAGTTGCTGTAATATAAGGATCTTCTGAAACGACATCGTCAATTTCAAAACGTTTTTTTCCTTGTAGAATTACGGTAACATTTCCGTCAGGCATTTTTAGAACACGCAGAATTCTTGCTACAGTTCCGATTTTATGAATATCATCTTTAGACGGATCTTCATCTTCTTCATTAATTTGAGAAACAACCCCTATGATTTTACCACCGGCGTTTGCATCATTAATCAATTTTATAGACTTATCCCTTCCTGCTGAAATAGGAATAACAACACCGGGAAATAAAACAGTATTACGCAAAGGCAAAATAGGTAACGAAAGCGGAAGCTCCTCGTTATTCATTTCTTCTTCGTCTTCTGGTGTCAATAATGGAATTAATTCTGCCTCGGAATCAAATTCCTGAAGTGACAGATTGTCAATAGTAAGTATTTTATGGTTTGACATAATAATATATAAGTCGTTTTGTCATTAAAAGTTCAATCCTAACTGTAGATACACTCTTAGATACTGTAGTTTTTTGCAAAATACTCATAAGTGTATCCTCCACAAGATAGACCGTAAAAATAGACAATCATTGTGCCAAAACAAATTTTAACATTAATTTTATTGTGTGCATTGTTTAAAGCTTACTTACTAATTTGAATCTTCATTATTATGACTGTGTAATTCAAGTTGCTACTTGTGGGTTGTGAGTTATGAGATGTGAGTCTGAGAAATTATTTGTTTTTTTTAGCAAGCAAAAAAAACTTAATGAGTAAAATGCTGGCCAAAACAAAAAAGGGAATACTGAATTCTATTTCACGGATTGCATATCTTACTTAGAAACGTGCGTGAAATTCCTTTTACCTACTGTATTCCGACAATTACTATAATCTTTATTACTTGCTATGCCTGTCTTATAAAATACAGCTATAAAGTAAAACGTATCAAATCTAAGATTAACATTTTAAATCTCACAACCCACAACCTACAACCCACATCCCACATCCCACATCCCACATCTCACAACCTGACTTAAATAATTTTAAAAAAAAATCATCAAAACTGTAACAAACCAAAAAAAGTACCGTCCTTATAAAAAACTAGCAACCATTACTTGAATATAACTAACCAAAATATCGAAGAATTAATCACGCTTTGTAAAGAAAAAAATCAAAAAGCACAATTTGAAGTTTACAATCGCTATTGCAAAGCCATGTATAATGTGGCTTATAGAATTGTAAAAGACGAACATTTTGCACAAGACGTCATGCAGGAAGGTTTTTTGAAAGCTTTTACAAAGATTAATGACTATAAGCAGGAAGTCGCTTTTGGTGCGTGGTTAAAAAAAATAATTGTCAATTACAGTATTGATTTTTATAAAAAGAATAATGCTTTTCAGCTTGAGGATTTAAGCAAGACACTTTACAAAACAGAGGACTCTGACAGTTTTTTTTCAGAAAACATTGATTTGAACTCCTTAAAAGTAAAGCAGGTTTTAGATGCTATTTCAGAGTTAAAAGACAACTATAGAATGGTTTTGACCCTCTTTTTTATTGAAGGTTATGATCAGGAAGAGATTTGTGAAATTTTGAATATCAGCTATCCCAACTGTCGAACCACTTTAAGCAGAGCCAAAGAAAGCTTGCGAAAGAAACTGGAGGAAATATAAAACTTCCATGAAAAACCAACGCAAACAAAGCACAGCCAAGTCGTAAAGCGATATGTTATATCGCCCGTAAAAAATAAATTATAGATGTATGAAAAAGGAAAATGACAATTTAGACCAACTTTTTAAAAAATTTGAAAATCAATGGGATGTACAGGAAATCAATCCGGATCATCAGCTTGATTTCCTAAATAAATTAAACCACAAAAAGAAGCCGAAGAAAAACAACTATGCTATTTGGGGAATTGCTGCTTCTATTGCTTTACTGATAGGAATCTCTCTCTTTTATAACAATGATCCAAAACCAAAGCAGTTTCAGTTTGCTTCAAGAGAAACCAAACGAACGGATTCTATTTTCAACATTTTAATAGATAACGAACTGGTTAAATTAAAAGAAAAAAGTTCACCTGAAAACGAGCAAATTATAAACGATGCTTTAAATCAGATGAAAGTTTTTGATGCCGATTACCAGAAAATCATAAACGAATTGCAAAAAAACGGCGAAAACAAGCAGATTATTTACGCCATGATCAGCAATCTTCAAACCCGAATATCATTTTTGCAAACGGTTTTGCAGCGAATAGAAGAAAATGAAAATTTAAAAAATACGACACATGAAAAAACACTATAACTTCTTAATTCTTATTCTTTTGATGCCTTTTTTGGCTTTCTCAAATAATTTCGATTTCATTTCAAAGCAAAAAACAATCAAGAAAACCTATATCGTCAATTCAAACGCAGGAATTGATATTGAGAATAAGTACGGCGATATAACCGTAACAACATGGGATGAAGACAAAATTGATCTGGACATTACCATTAAAGTGACCGGGAAAAATGAAAACTGGGTTAACGAAAGACTCAATAGCATTACAGTAGACATCAACGCTTTAAAATCAATGGTGAGTGCTGTTACTTCGCTCGGAAGTTCGTCTATTATGAGCAAAGGAAGTAATAATAGCTTTGAGATCAACTACGTAATCAAAATTCCAAAAAACGGAACTGTGAAGCTGAGTAATAAATACGGGAATATTGTTACGGGTGACCTGGTGTCAACTACTGATATTTTTTGCAAATACGGCAAAATTGGTCTCGGTAAATTAAATGGAAATAACAATATGGTTCACATTGAATATTGTCAAAATTCAAGTATTGAATATATTAAAGGCGGGACTATTGAAGCCAGATATTCCGGATTAAAAGTCACGGATGCGGGAAAAATCAACCTCGATACCAATTATACCGATCTTGTTGTTGTCGGTGGTCAAAGTATTAAGTACGATTGTAATTACGGGAAATTTAAGTTTGAAAAAATAGGATCTGTTGCGGGCTCCGGAAATTATATCACGGTTAATGTCGGAGAGCTTTTAAATAGCTTAAGTGCCGATCTCACCTACAGTAAACTCAATGTAGGAGTCATTAATGAAAAAGCTAATACGATTACTGTTACCTCTGAATACTCTGATGTTTCATTGGGATATGATACCAATTTTGCTTTTGATTTTGATATCAACACCCGATACGGAAATATTAGAAATGATGGTTCTTTAGACATCTCGGTTTCGGAAAGTAAAAATAGTACTAAAAAAATAAACGGCTTCTATAAAAAAAGAGGACAAAATAAAATTGCTGTCAATTCAAATTACGGCAGTGTAACATTAACTAGAAAACAATAACCAAAAAAGTGTAAAAAATGAAAAAATCAGTTCAATTATTAGTTTGCGGCGCATTTCTTTTAAGTTTTATGGCTAATGCACAGTGGTCCAGTTCTAACAAAGTAACCGGAAACGGTAAAATAGTTACCGAAACCCGAAATACTTCTGATTATGACAGTGTAAAAATTTCCGGTTCTTTTGATGTTGATTTGGTTTCCGGGAAAGAAGGGACAATTTCTATAAAAGCAGAAGAGAATCTTATGTCTTATATTATAGTGGAAGTTGAAGACAACATTCTAAAAATTTACACCAAAAAAAACACTTCTATTCGCAAAAGCAAAAGAGTACAAATTACCGTACCGTTTGAGAAAATATCAGAAGTGAGTTTAGCCGGTTCGGGTGATATTCAAACTAAAAACAACATTAAAAGCGATACTTTCAAAGCTAAACTTTCAGGTTCAGGAAACTTTAATCTGGGAATTGACTCAAATGATTTTGATTTGAGTTTAAGCGGATCAGGAAATGTACGTTTGAAAGGTACAGCAGACAATTTTACTACCAAACTTTCCGGTTCCGGAGACATCGATGCAGGTGATTTGAAATCTAAAAATGTTCAGGTAAATGTTTCCGGTTCAGGGAATAGTCGTGTAAATTGTAATGAAAGTCTAACGGCAAGAGTTTCAGGCTCAGGTAATATCAAATACGGTGGTAATCCGGAAAAACGTGATGTAAAAGTTTCAGGTTCAGGTAATATTTCAAAAGTTTAAAATTAGTATTTAAAAAAGCAATCATTTGTAAAGTAGCACATAACAAATGATTGTAAAAACTAATCCCCTAATAAATCTTAACGGATTCATTAGGGGATTCTTCATTACTAATATTATAATTAACCCGTTGGGTCTAATCATTTTCTAACGCATAGAAACATAATTTAAAAAGCGATCAAAAGGCGTTTCACTTATTTAAATCCACATACGTTCATTACTTTGAAGTAGCATTTTTGGGTATTCTTCTTAAAAGGAAAATTGCCGTAATAAAGAAAACGCATAAAACTACAATTGCAGCACGCGGACTTCCGGTAATCTGATCAATAATTCCATACACACACATTCCGATTACAATTCCGATTTTTTCAGCGACATCATAGAAACTAAAAAATGAAGCTGTATCCTCTGTTTCCGGTAATAATTTTGAATAGGTAGAACGTGACAAAGCTTGAATTCCTCCCATTACCAAACCTGCCATTGTTGCCATTGCGTAAAATTCCATTGGCTTAGTAATAAAAAAAGCTCCAATACAAAATACGGCCCAAATAATATTGATCACAATTAGAGTTGGAATATTACCCCATTTATTAGAAGCTCTCGAAGTTAGAACGGCTCCTACAACGGCTACCAATTGTATCAATAAAATACAAATAATTAAGCCTGTTGTACCTTCTTCTTCAGATGCCCATTGAATTTCCTGAGCTCCAAAATAAGTGGCTACCAACATTACCGTTTGCACCGCCATACTTGAAACAAAAAAACCTCCTAAATAACGTTTCAATGGAATATTTTCATTTAACAAAGCCCAAACTTTCTTTAATTCTTTAAAACCATTAAATACAATAGCATTAGTTAGTTTTTGACTGTTTTCTTTACTTCCCTTAGGTAAAAAGTAATACGTGTACTGGCTAAATACAATCCACCAAATTCCAACCATTACAAAAGAATAGCGCATCGCCTGCATCTTTGATTCCCCATCTTCTGCCCCCATGATCATCACCAAATTGATAACTAATAGAATCACACTCCCAATATATCCCATTGAATATCCTCTGGCGCTGATTTTATCTTGTTGTTCCGGAAAAGCAATATCCGGTAAATACGAATTATAAAAAACTAAACTTCCCCAGTATCCAATAAGCCCAAGGAAATAAAACAATAAGCCGACGTATATATTTGTTAATTCAAACCAATACAATCCTATACAAGATAAAGCTCCAGTATAACAAAAGAACTTCATAAAGGTTTTCTTATCTCCAACATAATCAGCAATTCCCGATAACAAAGGAGAAATAAAGGAAACAACTAAAAATGCTGCCGCTGTTATAAAACTAATCAGAGCGGAGTTTTTTAAATGCATTCCAAAAACATCAATATAATGATTATCGTCTGAGAATAAGGCATCATAAAAAATCGGAAAGACTGCAGATGCAATAGTAAGTGTATACACAGAGTTAGCCCAATCGTAAAACGCCCAGGCATTTAACAATTTCTTATCTCCTTTTTGTAAATTTTTCATAGAAATAGGTTGGTTAATTAAGCTGCGAATTTATCTATTTTTTATGAAGAATTCATTATTACAATATTAAGAACCTCTTTTTTCTAAAAAAAGTAAATCAACGGAGCCTTTCAAAAATCTACAAAAATCAGGAGAAAAATATTTTTGTTTTGTAAGCTTCAGGTTTTAATTTATAACTGTAAAAGCAAAGTTTTGTTTCAGGTTTCAGGTTTCAGGTTTCAGGTTTCAAGTTTCAAGTTTCAAGTTTCAAGTTTCAAGTTGTTGTGCCTAGTTTTAGCGTTAACTTGAAACCTGAAACTTGAAACTTGAAACTAAAATTATCATTTCTTAATACCCCCAACCTTAAGTGCGGTTGCTTTTGCTTCAGGGATTAATGCTCTTATATTGGCAATCCTGGTCGCGTCAGACGGGTGTGTACTCATAAATTCAGGGGTTGATGCTCCGCCGGATTTGGCAGACATTCTGCTCCAAAAGGCAACAGCATCGTCGGGATTATAACCGGCAATTGCCATAAGTGTCAATCCGATTTTATCGGCTTCTGTTTCGTTGCTTCTGCTAAAAGGAAGCATTACTCCTACCTGTGTACCAAGTCCGTACGCCTGTGCGAATATTTGTCGTGTTTGTTCGGTTTTTCCACTGGTAGCTGCTCCTAAAGCAACACTACCGATTTGTTGTAATTGTGCGGCACTCATTCTTTGCGCTCCGTGATTGGCTAAGGCGTGTGAAACCTCATGCCCCATTACAGTCGCTAAACCGGCTTCGTCCTTTGTTACAGGTAAAATACCCGAGTACACCACAATTTTGCCTCCCGGCATACACCAGGCATTTACTTCTTTATTGTCAACCAACTTATACTCCCAACGGTAGTCATTTAAATATTGTGTTTGCCCTAAAAAAGTCAGATATTTTTCTGCAGCAGCCTTAATTTTCATACCAACAAGCTCTACCTTTTTCGCATCTGCTGTTCCTGCAATGACCTTGTTTTCAGTCAAAAATTGATTGTATTGCTGAAAAGAAGACGGAAACAACTCACTGTTTGAAACAAAGTTCAAACTTTGTTTTCCTGTAATCGGATTTGTTGCACAGCCCATCAAAAGGATAGCAGCTGTTCCTCCTAACACATATTTTTTCATAATTTGTGATATTTAAAGAAACAAAAATACAACTATTCTGAAATCCGTACTTACATAATTCAATTAAAATATATCAAAATAGCACTATACTCCTATGATGTGGAGCTCACTAAACTCTTTATCCACTATCAAAAACCGGCTTTCTAAAAAGCTAATTTCATCAAATGCTACTTTCTCATTGTCAATTTCGATTTCTGTTACTTTAAATGGCAGTCCAATTAAATTGATCTTGTATTTACTATAATTGGTTTCAAATTTACCTTCTTTATGCAACTGTACAATTAATTCCTTCTCTTTCCCGATAGTGGTGAAAGATAAAAAGCTATATCGTCCTTTTTTATAATCATAACCGTCTTGAGAATCTTCGTATACAAACGACTTTTCCTTTCCGTTTTTGAAATACAAATCCAGTGTCAGCTCGTCAAATTCTAATTCTCCGACATATTGCTGAACGGGATATTTTGGAATAATAGCGCCTCCTTTTACAAAAATCGGAATTTCATCAAACTTCGTATCCACCCATACTTCTCTTCCTCCGTTTGAGAACTCATTGGTCCAGTAATTATACCATTCTCCTCGTGGAATGTACATACGTCTTCCTAAAGAATTAGGCTCCAATATCGGACAAACCAATATTTGGTTTCCAAAAATAAATTCATCGTTGCGATAATGGGTTTGCGTATCTTCCTGATCGTAATAAACCAAAGGTTTCAGCATCGGAATTCCTTCTTCAATATATTGCCAGAACATGGTATACAAATACGGCAATAACTGATAACGAAGGCTGACAAACTTTCTGGTAATATTAATCACTTCTTCATCAAAAGCCCAAGGTTCCTGATTGCCATGATCTCCCGAAGAATGTGTTCTGCAAAACGGATGAAAAACCCCCAATTGAATCCAACGTGCGTATAATTCCCCCGTCGGCTGCTCTGCAAAACCACCAATATCAGAACCGGTAAAACCCATTCCCGAGATAGACATGCGTTGTACCTGAATATTAGCAATCCATAAATGTTCCCAAGTGGCAACATTATCACCTGTCCAGGACGAGGTGTAACGTTGTGCACCGGAATAAGCCGATCTTGTGATTACAAAAGGTCGTTTTGGGTAAGCAAATCGTTTTACGCCATGATAAGTGGCTCTGGCCATTTGTGTACCGTAAATGTTATGCGCTTTTCTATGACTGCATGGATTTCCATCATAAACATGACGAACATCCATCGGAAAAGTTTTATTAGGAACTTCCATCACGGCTGGTTCATTCATATCATTCCAAACCCCTTTTACACCAATGTCTGAAATTAATTCCTTAAATAATCCCGCCCACCACTCTCTCACGGTAGGATTGGTATAATCCGGAAAATTACATTCTCCCGGCCATACTTTCCCTTTCATATAAGGCCCATCGGCTCTTTTACAGAAATAATCTTTCTCTAATGCTTCTTTATAAACCCAATAGTCTTTGTCTATTTTTATACCCGGATCGATGATGACAACCGTCTTAAAACCTTCTTCGGCCAACTCGGCTACCATTCGTTTAGGATCGGGAAAATAGTCTTTATTCCAGGTAAAACAGCGAAAGCCTTCCATATAATCGATATCCAGATAAATGGCGTCGCATGGAATTTGGAGCTCCCTAAATTTTGATGTGATTTCTCTTACTTTACTTTCCGGATAATAACTCCACTTACATTGATGATATCCTAAAACCCACAGTGGTGGTAATTCCGGCTTACCTGTAAGATCGGTATAGGTTGTTACAACATCCTGCATTTGAGGGCCATAAACAAAATAATAATTCATTTCTCCCCCTTCTGCCCAAAAACTCGTCACATTCCTTCTTTCCTGACAAAAATCAAAAAAAGTCCTAAAGGTATTGTCAAAGAAAATACCGTAGGACTGTTTGTTATGTAAACCAACATAAAATGGAACTACCTTATATAATGGATCTTGTTCTTTTTGATACGCATATTGATCAGTAGCAAAATTTTCAACTCTTTTGCCTTTTAAATTCATTTGAGTAGCCTTATCTCCCAAACCATAAAAACATTCCCCGTCTTTGGAAGATTTACTCATTTTTACGATGTTGCCACCATATTCGTAACTTTCTTCCCAGTGAAAACCAAGTTCATCTTCGAGAATAAGAAAATCGTTCAAATCAAAAATAGACAAACGAAGATCGACCTTTTGAATTTTACATTTTACTTTGCTTGTTCTGATTTGGAAATAGGTATCTTCTTCTGTTAGCTCAAGAAAATTATATCCGTGTAACTGTGTTTTATCAATCGCATATGAAAAATCAGTACTAAAATATCCTTTTGTGGTAAAACGAAACCGAATTAAACTGTCTCGAAGAATAGTAACTTTTAAGATTACTTTATTGTCTGTGTGAAAAAAAATGGAATCACCATCCTGTTCAAACGAGACAATTTTTGATGGATATAAATCGCCTTTGTATTCTAATGATGTGTTTGTAATCATACTGCTGATAAATTAATTATAACAATTCTACCTCTTCCAAACATACAAAAAAACCAGCTAAACCTCTATAAATATGAGGTTTATTCACGAAAACGATTTCTCTGTTGGAGTGATCAATTACTTCTTAAAAAAGCAAAAAATCGATAGTTTCGGGGCACAAAAATGATAAAATCCCATCTCAAAAAAACAAATTGGTATTATTCAAAAGAATAAATCGTCACACTCAATGGCGGCAAGGTTAATTCAATAGAATAATCTCTTCCATCGTAAGGTGATGCTTCTACTTTGAGGAATCCTGAATTACTAACTCCACTTCCTCCATAGCTTTTATCATCGCTATTAAATATCTGCTTTAATTTTCCTTTCTGGTGAATTCCGATTCTGTAGTTTTCGCGGATCACTTGCGTGAAATTACAAACAACGACCAAATTCTCTTTCGGAATATTTCCTTTTCGAATATACGCCAACACTGCGTTCTGATGATCGGAATAGTTAATCCATTCAAAACCTTCATTACTAAATTGTTTTTCGTACAATGCCGGTCGTGATTTATACAACTGATTTAAATCTGTGATTACTTTTTTTATTCCGGAGTGATAATCGTATTGCAACAAATGCCAATCGAGACTTTTCTCAAAATTCCATTCATCACTTTGTCCAAATTCAGAGCCCATAAACAACAGCTTGGTTCCGGGATGCGTAAACATATAACCATACAACAAACGCAAATTGGCGAACTTTTGCCATTCATCACCCGGCATTTTGTTCGCAATTGATTTTTTCCCGTAGACTACTTCATCATGCGAAAACGGCAACATAAAATTTTCGCTAAAAGCATAGGTCATCGAAAAAGTCAATTCGTTCTGATGGTATTTTCTGTAGACTGTTTCTTTTTGGAAGTACTTTAAAGTATCGTGCATCCAACCCATCATCCATTTCATTCCGAAACCCAGACCACCGGTAAAAACAGGTCTGGAAACCATCGGAAAAGAAGTGCTTTCTTCAGCTATTGTCTGGACTCCATTAAAATTGGCATAAATCACTTCGTTAAACTCTTTCAGAAAACTAATGGTCTCCAGATTTTCTCTTCCACCATAAATATTAGCTTCCCATTCGCTTTCTTTTCTGGAATAATCAAGATACAACATCGAAGCGACGGCATCTACTCTTAAACCGTCTGCATGATACTGCTGCAACCAAAATACAGCATTACTAATCAGAAAGGCACGAACTTCATTACGACCATAATTAAAAACCAGACTTTTCCAATCGGGGTGGTACCCTTTTCTTCGATCCGGATGTTCGTATAAATGCGATCCGTCAAAAAAGCCTAAACCGTGTGCATCATCAGGAAAGTGAGACGGAACCCAATCTAAAATCACTCCTATTCCGGCCTGATGTAATTTATCTACCAAGACCATGAAATCCTGTGGTTTCCCAAAACGTGAAGTCGGGGCAAAATAGCCCGTTAACTGATACCCCCAGGAAGGATCATACGGATACTCCATAACAGGCATAAATTCTACGTGCGTAAATCCTGTTTCTTTAACATAAGAAACCAAATCTTCGGCAAGCTCCAAATAGGTCAAAAAACGATTGTTTTCTGCCCGTTTCCAGGAACCTAAATGTACTTCGTAAACAGAGTAAGGTTTATCGAGATCGTTATGCTCCTGACGCGACTGCATCCAGTTTTCATCCTTCCACTCATAATTCAAATCCCAGACTACAGAAGCGGTATGCGGTGGTTTTTCACAGTACAAAGAAAAGGGATCAGCCTTTTCGGTCACTGCTCCATTTATATTGGATCGAATTTTATATTTGTAAAGTGATCCTTTTTCAAGATTCGGAATAAACCCTTCCCATATTCCCGAAGAGTCCCAGCGAACCTGTAGCTCATGTTCCTCCTCTTTCCAGTAATTAAAATCACCAACAACAGAAACACTGGCAGCTGTAGGAGCCCAAACCGCAAAATAAACTCCTTTTACTCCATTAACTTCTGTCAAATGTGCTCCGAGCTTTTCATACAACCTATAATGCTTTCCGGCCTTAAACAAATTGATGTCAAAATCAGTAAAAAGAGAGTGCGTAATAACTTTATTCATATTTGGTTTTTAAGGCAACAATTAAATTCTATTTTTAATCTGAGGCGTTCGTAAAATTAGACCAACGGGGTCTCTAAGTTTCAGGTTTCAAGTTCCTATATTAACATGAAACCTGAAACTTGAAACCTTCCACAATTATCTATTCTATTCTAAAACCGTCCGAAAGTATCACATCCTTTTTAATGACAACTATTCCGTCTTTAATACTGTATAATTCATTCCCGAAATTGGCCAAATGTTTTCCGCCATTGATATGCACATTGTTTCCGATACGTACATTTTTATCTATCAGGGCATTTTTTATAAAACAATTTTCTCCTATTCCTACGTGTATTTTATTTATTTCGTTCTCTTCTTTCAATTCATCGAGATCCTGATAAAAATCGTTCCCCATCACATAACAGTTTTCAAGAATTGTTCCTTCACCAATTCTGGAACGAATACCAATCACCGAACTCTTAATTTCTTTGGCATTGATGATACTTCCTTCAGAAATTAACGATTGATTAATTGTTGTGTTTCTAAATTTAGACGGAGGAAGTAACCTTGGACGTGTAAAAATCTTATTTTCATTATCAAACAAATTAAACTCCGGAATATCTGCTGTTAAACCAATATTGGCTTCAAAAAAGGATTCTATGTTTCCAATATCGGTCCAATATCCTTCGTACTGATAACTTAGAATTTTATGTTTGCCAACCGCTTGCGGAATGATTTCTTTTCCGAAGTCTTTTGTGTCCGGATTGGCCATTAACTCTTCCAATAATTTTTTATTAAAGATGTAAATTCCCATAGAAGCCAAATACTTTTTGCCTTTGGCCTGCATTTGCTCACTTACTTCCGATTCCCATTGTGGTAAAAGCGAAACATCCGGTTTTTCAATAAAAGCTTCAATACAACTTTCGTGATTGGTTTTAAGAATCCCAAATTCAGGGGCATCCTTTGCATTTACGGGCAGTGTAGCTATAGAAATTTCAGCATTACTCGCAATATGAGCTTCCAGCATTTCATTAAAATCCATCTGATACAACTGATCGCCTGACAAAATCAAAGCGTGCTCAAAATCATGTTTCTGAAAATGTGCCATACACTGTCGAACCGCATCTGCCGTTCCCTGAAACCATGTTGGATTATCAGGCGTTTGTTCAGCGGCCAGGATATCAACAAAAGACTGACTGAAAATGCTGAAATTAAATGTGTTTTTAATGTGTGCATTCAAAGAAGCTGAATTGAATTGTGTTAATACAAATATTTTGAAAATATCGGAATTAATACAATTTGAAATTGGAATATCGACCAATCTGTATTTTCCTCCAATGGGAACAGCCGGTTTTGATCTGGTTTCTGTTAATGGGAACAAACGTGATCCTTGTCCTCCTCCTAAAATAATGGCAACTACATTTTTCTTTTTAAACTTCATTTTTCTGAATTATTAAGTTGTAAATTTCGATGTATTCCTCACACACCCTTTCCCAGGAATGGTCTGTGTTCATTCCCTTCTCAATTATTTTATTAAAATTTAATTTATCTGCATACAGTTTTACAGCCCGATTAATCGAGTAACAGATATCCCCGACAGAAGCCTGATCATGGCAAATCCCGTTTCCATCGTCCCCAAAATCAATTACAGTATCGCGCAATCCACCGGTTCTTCTAACAATGGGCACGGTTCCATAACGCAACGCATACATCTGATTTAAACCACAAGGTTCAACACGAGAAGGCATTAAGATAAAATCAGAGCCCGCATAAATCAAATGTGCCAATTCTTCATTATAACCAATAAAAACATTGTAATTGCCATTATAATCATTTCTCAATTGCACTAACTGAGATTCAATTTCCGGATTTCCGGATCCCAAAATCAGAATATTGATGCTTTCAAAATGCTCCGATAAAGCCAATGCAGAAGCCTGAGGTAATAAGTCTCCTCCTTTTTCTTCAAACAGTCTTCCGATAAAACTAAACAAAGGTTTTGAAGGATCTAATTCGAACTGCTCGCACAACTTCTCTTTATTTTTTTGTTTTCCCAAACTAAAAGTATTCACCGAATAGTTTTCTGCAATCATACTATCCTTAGAAGGATCCCAAATTTCGATATCAATACCGTTTAATATTCCTTTTGATTTAGTCCGAACCTGATTAAACAATCCCTCCAAACCATTTGCGGAATTGTTAATTTCATTTAAGTAACTTGGTGAAACGGTCGTAACTGCCTGTGCGCACTTAATACCAACAGCTAAAGAGTTGATGCAATTATCCCATTCTAAAAAGCCAACATGAATTAAATCAAACTCCGGCAGATAATGCAACTTATCAAAACCAAACCATCCCTGATACAAGCCATTATGAATGGTAATCAAGGTTTTAACTTTTCTTAAACTTTCATATTTATAAGCATACTTTACCAAAAAAGGAATTAATCCGGTATGATGATCATGACAATTTATAATATCGGGAACTGTTTCCCGCGCCATAATCCAATCTAAAGTTGCTATCTGAAAAGACAAAAAACGTTCAATATCATCTTCATAACCGTAAACATTTGACCGATCGAATAATTCATTTATCTCAATCAGATACAGTTCATAGCCCAACTGGTTTGTTGTTTCTTTTAAGACGCTGAACGGAAAATTAAAATTCCCCAATTTGACATTTCCCCAATGAACGCATTCGAATTCGTTTTCCCTTTTAAATTTTGTATCGTAACAAGGTACCACAACACGAACCAGATGACCGGCTTTACTTTGATATTTTGGTAATGCCCCCACAACATCTGCCAGACCTCCGACCTTTGCCATAGGATAACATTCTGCACTAAGATGAAATATTTCCATTGTAAAATTTTAAAAACGCCCTTACTAAACTAAATTCGTGTACTTTTTTGGAGCAAAAATTTATTAATTGTACTACTTTTATGTTCTTTAAATTTAAGGAAAAATAACCACAAACTGAGCTTGATACAAAATTTACCAATATGACAAAAAAGGCTTCTAATCCTATTCAATCTTTAAAAATTCCACGGTTTATTATAATATCCTGTAAAATTTGTGCTTTTATCTCTACAAAACTGGCTGTAAAATATGCTGCAAAACTTTTCACAACACCTATAAAACACAAGATTCCTAAAAGGGAATCAGAAATGAACTACAAAAGCATTCAACATACCGTTTTTGTTCCTGCAATAAATAAAAATATTGTTGTCTATGAATATGGAAAAAGCGAACGAAAGATTATTCTTGTTCATGGCTGGTCCGGGCGTGGTACTCAATTGTTTAAAATTGCCGATGAACTTTTACGAAAAGGTTATTCAACAATAAGCTTTGATGCTCCTGCACATGGAAAATCGGAAGGAAAAACAACGATAATGTCCGATTTTATTGAATCAATATTAGAGATCGAAAAATTGTACGGCCCTTTTGAATATGCAATTGGACATTCATTAGGAGGGATGTCGGTTTTAAACGCCATTAAAGATGGACTAAAAGTAAAAAAAGCGGTGATTATTGGAAGTGGTGATATTGTACAGGATATATTAGATGATTTTACTTCAAAAGTAGGCCTAAAACCTAAGATGAGTACGCTTTTACGCGATCATTTTGAGCGTAAATATCATACAAAAATGGATCATTATTCAGCCTATAGAGCCGCTTCTGAAGTTAAAATTCCGGTACTTGTAATTCATGACAACGATGACCCTGAGGTGCCTGTGACAGCAGCAATTCATATTCATAAACATTTGGAAAACGGAACTTTGACACTTACGGATGGTTTAGGGCACCGAAAAATTCTTGGAAATCAAAATGTGATCAAAAAGACAATAGAATTCATAGAAACAACCTAATTTTGTGAGAGTTATATTTTTAATAATTCACTTTTAAAGAAAAACTGAGATGGATTTATTTGAAGAAACACCAAACTGGGAAGCAAAATTGGAGCCTATTCTAAAAAAATACAAAGGCAAAAAACATCCTTTAGACTATAAAAACACCTACCAATTGCTTGTAATGGTAGTGTTGTCTGCGCAAGATTCTGACGCCAATATCAATTCAATCGCTCCTGCTCTATTCGAAAAATTTCCAACACTTGAAAGTTTAGCATACGCAGATCCTGAAGTGTTTAAATCTTATATTAGCAAGGTTAAAAATTATCCGACAAAATTGCAATGGCTCCTTGAAATAGCAAAAACCATCCAAAAAGATCAAAATATTCCTTTGACTATGAAAGAATTAACCGCTTTAAAAGGCATTGGAAGAAAATCTGCTAATGTAATTTTAAGGGAAACAAATAAAGCTGCTGAAGGAATTATTGCCGATCTTCATGTTATTCGAGTAGCTCCAAAAATCGGACTAATCAAAGAAGCTAAAGATGGCATTAAAGCAGAAAAAGACCTTATGCTCGTACTCCCTAAGTCAATTTGGTCTGAAATTGGAATGGCAATTTCATTTCTTGGAAGAGAAACTTGCAGGCCAAAACCTAAATGTGAAGAGTGTTTAATAACAGCTGTTTGTAATTACTATTCGACTCAAGCCTAATAATTACCTCATTTTAGTAATTATCTTTTAACAGATAGGAACATAGTTTTGAAAACAAGAAACGTATTTCACGTATTTAAAATTTCAATTGTCAGTCTGAGCGAATTCGAAGACCTCATAATTTGACAATCAGTTAAATATATTTCAAACAAATTAAATTAAGTATCAATAGCTTAATTAAATATTATTTTCTTCTTGTATCGATTAAATAAATAATTTTCCATGTCTCTTTTTCTTTAAACAAAGTAAATGTATTTACTCCGGTATGACTTAATTTGTCATTAAGATAAAATTCATAAGGAGCCCAAACATGAGCCATTGACCCGTCTATCTGAATATTATAACTCAATATTTTCTCCCGAAAATTAACTGTAGCAGGAATTGACACTATGGCTTTATAAAAATCTTTTGCCGTTTCATTAGATAATTTGTTCCCTTTTAAAGAGTTCTCGCTAATGGACTGCAAAATAATATTATCCGAACAAACCGATTTAATTTTCATCGAGTCTTTTTGATGAAAACCTTCGAAGAATACTTCAATACTTTTCTGAACATCTTGTTTTTGCGCATTCGAAATTAGTCCGATAAATAAAAATAGGACCATGATATAATTTCTCATAAAAATCTAATTTTTTTAAACACCAAACTGATTCAGATGGTGATCCAAATGTTTTGCAAACAAATTATTCCATTCCTTCGAAGTTAATTTACCAAAAGAATTTGATTCTTTTCCCTCAAATTCACCTACACCAAGCTCTTGAGTTTTAACCAAATAAACAATTATCCTTCTTTTTTCAGCTTCAAAATCACGATCTCCTTGTATTATAAATTGCGGGGCAGTCTTATTATTTTTTGAAAAAGGCTTGTCGCTCACTACTTCTTTTTTTACCAACGTCTTAAGAATAAACTTCATAAAAAAACCGGGTTTCGGGTGAATATCATCGTACACCATTTCATAAGCCACATTGCAATGAGCAAGCATCTGATCTACTGACATTTTACCCCAAAGCCCTCTCGAATCTGGTTTAAGTTGATTAATTCGTCCAATAAATTGATCACAATCTTCTTTAAGAAAAATATTTTGCATAATCGTAAAATTCTATTGTTAAGTAAAAGCAAGTAGTAAAAATATAAAATTTCTTTTCAAAATAACAGATCGCAGACAAAAGTTAGGGCATTTATGTTAAAAATATATTTAGTTCAGAAAAATGCAGCTCCCACTATTATACTAGTTACTGGATTTTTAACCCTCTTATTCTTGCTGCATTTCTTTCATCTATAATTTTCTATGAAACAGTTATTAGTTTGTTTTCAATGACTAAAACTTAAAACTTAAATTTTGACATCATTTCTAAACCATAGAGCTAACGTTACCAAATAGAAAATCAATTCGTACGCAAAAAATAATGAACAAAATTGTTGTTAAAAATTTTTCAAACCTAAAACTATCTCTGGTTTCAATACCTATAACTTTTTTATTTTCAATCGTTTTATATCTTTACAGTCAGGATTCTTTATGCGTTACTAAATATGTACAAATTCAAAAGAATTGTTTCTTTTTTCTAAATTTGAAATTATCACAATTCCCTACTACCGAATATAATCTTACCCAATTTGGTGATGCCTCCATTTTTTTATCCTTTCTTACCATTTTTATTATCTATGCACCTAAATTATGGGAAGCTTTATTATCATCTTTACTAATTGCAACTCTATTTTCTTGTCTGGTAAAAGAAGTATTTGATGTCCCAAGACCTGCAGCGGTATTTGATGATAAAAGTTTTGTTATTATCGGAAAAACATTGTCTGGTCATAACAGCTTACCTTCGGGGCATTGTATTACAATTTTTTCAATTCTCACAGTTTTATTGTTTGCTTTTAGCCCAAATAAGTTTAAGTCTAAAATTTTGTGGTTTATACTGATAATCAGTACAGGATTAACCCTTGCGTTTACCAGAGTTGCGGTAGGAGCCCATCATCCGTTGGATGTTATCATAGGTTGCATTTTAGGTTCTATATCGGGAATTTTGGGTATTTTTATCTATAGAAAATATAAAATATGGAAATGGATTAACAACAAAAAGTATTATCCGGTTTTTATCTTGTTACTTCTAATTTGTTCTATTTCAGTAATTAATAAAATAATTCATGAAAATTTGTTCCTATTTTATTTATCCTTTTTTAGTTTAGTCATTTCATTATTTAAAATTACTATTGTGTATGTTAAAAGATAATTTAAAACTAACTCACTTCGCTTTATTGATAAGTCTTCTTAATTTTTTCTTCTTTCATCTTCCATTTTTCATTTTTGTTTTTAAGAATGTCGATTATCAAAGCTTCAACGGAATCGTTCTGATTATTAGCTTAATTATAGTAATGCTGGTTTTGAATGCTTTTGCTTTTTATCTGATTTTTTTCCTGTTTCGTTTAGTTGGAAAAATTTTAGTGTTCTTTTTCTTTATTATTAACGCGGTCGCGATTTATTTTGTTAGTACGTATAGTGTTATAATTGATGAAAGCATGATTGGAAACGTATTTAACACTAATTATGAAGAGTCCAGCAGTTTTTTTTCTATAAAATTACTATTGTATATTATTTTTCTGGGGATTATTCCCGGCATTTTTATTATTAAAGTCAAAATAATTAATGTAACACTGAAGAAGTTCTTGATTACCTCTGCGCTTACCTTGATATTCATTCTAATTCTAGTTTTCGCAAATGCAACCAACTGGTTGTGGATTGATAAAAACTCTAAAACATTAGGCGGACTAGCAATGCCATGGTCGTATACTGTAAATACATCACTTTTTTATATTCATAAATACAAAAAAAATGAAAAAGAAATTCTATTGCCGAATGCAACGATAAATGATACTAAAAAATCTGTCGTAGTTTTAGTAATAGGTGAATCTGCAAGGCGACAAAATTTTTCACTTTACGGTTATAAGAAAAATACAAATCCGCTTCTTTCTACAACTCCTAATGTATATCATTTTGATGCAAATTCTGGAGCTACTTATACAACTGCAGGTGTAAAATGTATTTTAGAATACAAAAATACTGATGTTTTATATGAAATTCTTCCTAATTATTTATACAGAAATAATGTAGAGGTAATTTGGAGGACCTCAAACTGGGGAGAACCTCCTGTGCACATAAAAAATTATCAAAAGAGAGATTTTTTACAAAAAAACTGCAAAGGCGAGGAATGCAATTATGATGAAATTCTTTTAAACGGTCTTAAAGAGCAGATACTGACCAGTAAAAAAAATAAAATATTGGTAGTACTGCATACAAGCACAAGCCACGGACCAACATACAGCAAAAAGTATCCGCCTAAATTTGAAACTTTTAAGCCTGTTTGTAATAGTGTTGATCTGGGAAAATGCTCGCAGATAGAATTAATCAACGCATACGATAATACTATTGTTTATACAGATTACATTTTGTCTAAGGTGATTAAAGATCTGAAACAATTAAAAGACTATAACAGTGCCATGATTTTTGTATCGGACCATGGAGAATCTTTAGGAGAAAATAATCTCTATATGCACGGATTACCTTTGAGTATTGCACCAAAAGAACAATACGAAATTCCTTTTATAGTCTGGTTATCAGATAATTCAAAACAACTAAAGTCTGAAAAATTAATTTCACAGAACTATGTTTTTCATAGCGTTTTAAATTTCTTAAACATACAAAGTCCGGTTTATGAGGAGAAGATGAGTATATTTAAATAATTTACAAAACCCTAGTTTTAAAAAACTGTTCTTCTCTCAAAATGTACAGTTTTTTTAACCGCAATGTTCGCAAGGATTTTTGCTGGTTTTTATCGCCAAGCACGCAAAGCTTTTATCGAAACTGTTTTTTTTATCTTAGTGAACCTTGCGTTTTAACTAATGTAATGCTTGCAAAGATTCAACTTCGTCTCAAGATGACGTTTCTTTGTTGATTTTTTTTACCATTTCATTGTAAATTCAAGTTTTTCCTAAATTTATTTCAAAAAAAAACTCCAATTAGCTAAACTAATTGGAGTTTTTAGTACTCAGAGCGGGACTTGAACCCGCACGAACATTGCTGTTCACTGGATTTTAAGTCCAGCGTGTCTACCAATTTCACCATCCGAGCATTAGTAGTATCTTCAGAGAAGATATCTTTTCTAGTATTGAAGAAAAGAATAAAAAACCCTGTTTATTACGACAGGGTTTTTAAAAAGAAAGGCGACGACATACTCTCCCACATAACTGCAGTACCATCTGCGCAGGCGGGCTTAACTTCTCTGTTCGGG
>NZ_JAALLN010000229.1 GCF_011751075.1 Flavobacterium poyangense | reverse complement strand
GCGCACTATGTCGCATTCGACAACGGTGCCGTACTTGGCGAAGAGCTCGCGAACTTGGGGAGTCTTGGTGTTATCGGTGAGGTTTCCAACAAAGATCTTAGTTGTGGGAGTGTTGGGGCCCTTGCGACTCTTAGCAGCTTCGCACTTGATGGGTTGACCATGGACCAGCTGGCCATTCAAGTTCTGGATGGCATTTCTGCCAGACTCCTCATTCTCCATATGCACAAAGCCATAGTTCTTGACGACGTCGCATTCGAAGACCTTGCCGTATTTCTCGAATAGCGGCTTGATGTCAGCGTTGGTCGTCTTATCGGCCAAGTTACCGATGAAGATCTTGAAGGTACCCACGCTGCTGAAACCCGGCATTTTCTCTGCGTTGGCGGCCGTTTTCAAAATCGAGTCAAGTAATCCGTTAAAAGTCGACGCGTCAAAGAGCCGTCGTCAATGATGCTGATATGCTCAATCTCTGCTTCTGCGACGAGTCCGATGTAACTCTATGTCCGGCGTACACGCGATGC
>NZ_JAALLN010000228.1 GCF_011751075.1 Flavobacterium poyangense | reverse complement strand
GTAGCCAGGTGGAATCACTTGACGTTACAAAAATGCAATGAAAACTAAAACTTAGAGCGTTTCCGCATTTCCGTGAAAAACGGAAACGCTCTACTTGTCTGGTCGACGTGCCGTGTTACTGCACGCGGCCGGACACCGCGGCTCGGCCGCGCGCTGGAATACCCTCCTCTTCGATCTGGAGCGCCCGCAGTGTGGCCAGGACCAGGGCAATCGCCGCGAAGGAATGGTCCGCCACGACAGGTACAAGGCGAAGCGGGCTATCCTCGACGACATAAGCCCGCCGGCGGCCTGCGAAGGGGTGATTGCCCCAATGCCATCCCGGCAGCACCTGTTCCGCCAGTGCGACGGCTGCGTCGAGCGAGGCGGTGTAGGCTGGCGCGGTACGGTATTGCGAGCGAACGATCTCGCCGGTTTTTCTGTGCCTGGAATAGCTGGCCCAGAGTTCTTCCCAGTCGGAAAAATACTTTTCGATCGCGTGGTCCAACTCCGGACTGGGGGCCTTCAGTTTCTGGCAATTC
>NZ_JAALLN010000227.1 GCF_011751075.1 Flavobacterium poyangense | reverse complement strand
ATCATCACAAGCTGCAGCTCGCCAACGCCCACATCTACGAAATGCTGGCCAAGCGCTCCGGAGACATCGTCTTTGCCGCGGATTCCTACGGCAAGATCCTGTTCATCTCTCCGTCCATAGGAGAGGTGCTCGGGGTGCCGCTGCAGACGGCCGAGATGCGAGGCTGGAAGAACTACGTCGCCAAGGGCGACGTCAAGAAGATATACAAGACCGCCTTTCGGGTCATCCGGACCGGAAAACCCGTTTCGGTGGATTTCCGGATCATCGACGCGAAAGGCCGTGAGAAGATACTCGAGGCGATCGTCCAGACATCGAGCGCCGGAAAAGCGACGATTGTGATCGGTTCGATGCGCGATGTCACCGAGCAGCGGCGCCATGAGCGTGCCTTGAGCAGACTGTCGGAAACGGATCCCCTGACGGAACTGCCGAACCGTCGCGCGTTCGACAGATATTTCAGGGCCGAGTGGAACAGGTCCTTCGCCGCGAAAGCGTCGATGTCCATCCTGATGATCGACGTG
>NZ_JAALLN010000226.1 GCF_011751075.1 Flavobacterium poyangense | reverse complement strand
GACAAACAGGACATCCTGTTTGCGCTGGCCGAAGATGCCTTCCAGATACTGGCCAGACGCATAGAGCAGAACGCTCCCGATGATCCGATCGATGCGTTGCGTGCGGTCATGACCGAGTATGCGGCATTCGGCCTTGGCAATCCGAATGAATACCGCACCGTCTTCATGACCGAGAAGACGAAGCTGCCTGAAGGCCGTTCGTTCGAAAAGCTCGACGAGGAAAACCCGGCGATGAAATTGCTCATCGACCGCGAAGCCTGCGTCGCCGCCGGCAAGCTGAAGGGTGATCCCCACGCCATCGCCACCATGTTGTGGGCGACCGGGCACGGCACGATCTCGCTGCTGATTACTTTCCCCTTCTACCATTTCGGCGACCAGCAGGCTTTCGTGAAACGGATGTGCGAATTCGGGCTGGCAGCCCTGCAGGGCCAGGATATTCCTCCCCTTGGGGATCAGCCTCCCAAGAAGTGCTGAAGCGGCGGTCGCATGGCTCTTGACGGCACAATGAGACCGAAGTTG
>NZ_JAALLN010000225.1 GCF_011751075.1 Flavobacterium poyangense | reverse complement strand
ATACTTCCATTTATCATGTTTTCTATGTTAATGGGCGGAGCGTCATTTTAAATTTTAAAATGATAAAAACTTCAAAAACATTAAAAGCAAGATTAAATTCTTTGCTCTTAATGTTTTCATAACATTAACAAAAAAGGCTAAAATGAAAATTTTATTCTCCCCTAGTGAAAGCAAAAATGAAAATTGTACAAAAAATCCCATCGATGAAAACTCATTTATATTTAAAGAATTATTTCCTTATAGAATGGAAGCTTTAAAGCATTATGGAGAATTTATCAAAAATGCAAGTTTAAAAAATTTACAAGAACTTTTTGGCATTAAAAACGAAAATGAAATTGATAAATTTAAACACGACTTAAAACAAGCTCCCACTCAAGAAGCTATAATGCTTTACACTGGGGTAAGTTATGAATATCTTAATTTTAAAATCCTAGATAAAAAAAGTCAAGCTTATATTTTAGAAAATATTCTTATATTTTCTAATCTTTTTGGCGTTGTAAGAGCTAATGATACCCTACC
>NZ_JAALLN010000224.1 GCF_011751075.1 Flavobacterium poyangense | reverse complement strand
GAGAAGCGGCCGATCGGGTCGCGGAAGATATTGTCGGTGAGATCGTCGTTGACGGTCGAGACCTCGCCGATCAGCACATCCTTGCCCTCTGCCCAGAACGCGTGCCAGACGCCGGGCAGTAGCGTGACGCTCTCACCGGGATCAAGCTTGAGCAGGCCACCGGCCGGCAGCTTGCGAATGGTGCCATCAACCGGAACCGAGACTTCGGCTTTCGGATCGACACCGCCTTCCGCATCGGGCATGAACAGCTCCAGCACCAGTTTGCCGCCGCCGCGGTTGATGATGTCTTCCGCCTTGACGACATGCCGGTGCATCGGCGACAGCTGGTCCTTGCGCGTGATCATGATCTTCTCGGCATACAGCATGCCGGCACCCTTCTTCATGTCCTCAAAGCGGCCGTTGCGCACCGTGAACAGGAAAAGGCCGAGCTCGTCGAACTTGCCCTGGCCGTAATCGGTGATGTCCCAGCCGAGCCGGGAGTCGACGACGCCCGCGGATGTGCCGCGGCGCGCCTTCATGTC
>NZ_JAALLN010000223.1 GCF_011751075.1 Flavobacterium poyangense | reverse complement strand
GCAAAACCGCTACGCTTTTTTTGCTGGAATTGCTTTAGCATCGCGTGCTGCAAGGCGGAAGCAGGCAGAGCTGGCAAATCGCGCGGCCAGCGCGCCGGGACAGGCGGCCGCCTGAGCCAAAGTTACCCAAATCGCTTGTTTCCAGGAGTGATCGCTCGAACTTCGACAAGACGATCTCGGCTGTCCGGCGCAGCTTTTGCACCGGACGGAGAGCGGCATGGGAGCCGGCAAATAAAACCGTCCGAAGCTCTTTCAGAGGGGAAGGACGGAGCATCTCATGAACCGATACTGGCTTTTTGCGCCCGCTATATTGGAGCGTTTGCGCTTTTCGCGGAAACGCGGAAACGCTCCAATTCTTCGTTTTTACGCACTTCCGAACGCAAAATCGCTGCGCACTTTTGCTGGAATTGCTCTGGCTACAACAGCTTTCACCGGTATCGAGCGGGCGTCGGCTGGCGAATGCAGCGCACCTTGCATCGACTACTATGCCTACATGGAAACGGTTGGGAACTGGAACCGGT
>NZ_JAALLN010000222.1 GCF_011751075.1 Flavobacterium poyangense | reverse complement strand
GACACGCTCAGCTGCGGCGGGATCGAGAAGCCGTTGCGCTTATCGCGCAGACGCGCACCGGCGACGGGGGTGTCGACGGTGAAGAACAGCGTGTCGAAGCCCGCTGCCGCGGCGCGCTCGACCAGCGCGTACGAGATCTCGCGCTGCTTCATGACGTACAACTGGAACCAGTTGCGTCCGTGCGGGTTGGCCGCCTTGACCGACTCGATCGAGCTCGTTCCCAGCGTGGAGAGGGTGAACGGGATGCCGGCGGCCCCCGCAGCGCCCGCGCCGACGATCTCGCCCTCGGTCTGCATGAGGCGCGTGAACCCGGTCGGGGCGATTCCGAATGGCAGGGCCGAGGAGCCGCCGAAGATCTGGCAGCTCGTGTCGACCTGCGACACGTCGCGCAGGATCGACGGGTGGAACTCCACGTCGGCGAAGGCCTGTCGGGCGCGGGCGAGGCCCTCTTCGCTGTCCGCGGCGCCGTCGGTGTAGTCGAACGCGGCGGCCGGCGTGCGACGCTTCGCGATGTCGCGGAGGT
>NZ_JAALLN010000221.1 GCF_011751075.1 Flavobacterium poyangense | reverse complement strand
GTGCTTTAGGACAAGCCAGTAGCAGCAAGAATGATTTATCATTGCATGCACCGTAGTCTCATCTACATCTTATAGTGATATTTTCTTTTTTCTACTCGTTGTGGTCCGTGGCAGATACCATGATTCCAGGACCCACCTCTTCAACTGTGCCTCGTACACAATCGAAAAAGGAGTTATATTTTCGGTAACTTGTCGACCAACGGCACTCTTTAGGTCGATAACATATATTCTCTAAGATGTATTCCGACTAGTCGAGAAGAACGAGCTACATGTTTTTTACGTCTTCATGCAATACTCACGCGTCAACGAGAGGTCCCACGCCACGTGTTTTCACCGGGTCTCTGCGTGTTTCTCTCCCCGTCACCGAACGTTTACGTCAATTCTCTCTCTGTACATACAGATTTCTTGCGTTTTTTTTGCGGTAATTTCGCTTGTCTACGTTGCGTACAGTTTTCCTGTTGACTATTGTTGCTTCCTGGGTATACTACTTATCCTTTCCAGCAGCGCTCGTACGACACCTCTTC
>NZ_JAALLN010000220.1 GCF_011751075.1 Flavobacterium poyangense | reverse complement strand
GCGAAGAACATCCCGGCAGCAATGCTCGAAATCGAGATCACGGAGGAAGCCCCGATCGATCGCGGCAGGGTGGACAGGAAACTCGAACGCCTGGCCGACGCAGGCATATCGATTGTGCTCGATGATTTCGGGACCGGATTTTCGACCCTCCTGTCGCTGAAGGACAGCCGTATCCGCAAGATCAAGATCGACCAGAACTTCTTGCGCAATCTCTCCAAGTCCGCCGAGGATCAGACTCTCGTCAAAGCCGTCAGCGATCTTGGGCAGGCTCTCGAGATCGAGGTGATGGCTGAAGGCGTGGAGACCGATGAAGACCGGTTGATCCTCGTGTCCCTCGGTTGCCTGATTGCGCAGGGCTACCTTTTCTCGGCCGCCGTGCCGATGGACAGGGCCCTGGGCTTCACCCCTGAGCCCGATCGCGCGCTGCGGCTGCCACTGTTCACCAGCTGACCAATCGCGGCAGCTTCACGCCTCTTGAAGCCGCATAAGCAAATTTCCGATAATGTATAGTTCACTGCCAAAACT
>NZ_JAALLN010000022.1 GCF_011751075.1 Flavobacterium poyangense | reverse complement strand
ACTGGAACAGAACGAATTCTATTCCAGTTTAATTATTTTAAAATATTAATCCAGTCAACCTTTTTCAGGACTACTCATATTTAAAATTTTAAACCGTAAAAATATTATAAACAATAATCTGATTATCGTAATTAATATAAAGTTGCTTTCGATAGTCTTGTTTTTTTCGGGTAATTATGGAAAGTTTACAATCGTTTCCATTGTTATCCTTACATAAGAAAGAATACACAATATCTGTGTCGTTTTCTTCACGTTCGATATAATTAATAATATTATACAACTGAATTTCCTGAGAATAAACTACAATTCGGTGTTTATCGGTATCGAGAATCACAGAAAGATTGACCAGATCAAGGTTGGACCATTCCCCCCATTTACCTCTTTCATTTTTTTCCAACACACTAAAACCTGATGTTTTAAAGCGATAAGACTGACTATAGGACTGCTGCAAGCCAAGTCCCAGAAAAAGGATTATGATGTAGGTGCGTAAAGTATTCATGATGTAATTTAGGGCTATTAGAACTCAAATTTAGCTTTTTCCTTGCTTGCAATTTCAAAATCGGCCATCATTTGTTGAATAATTTTTTCTACAGGTAAAATTTCATGAATAATTCCCGCAATTTGACCTATTTCTAGTTCCCCTTCTTCCAGATCTCCTTCAAACATTCCTTTTTTTGCTCTTGCTCTCCCTAAAAGTTGTACTAATTCTTCTTTTGATGGACATGTTTCATATAAGGTCTGAACGTCTTGGTAAAATTTATTTTTTATCAATCGTACCGGTGCCAGTTCTTTCAATGTTAAATGGGTGTCTCCTTCTTTCACATCCAAAATAGTTTGTTTGAAATTAGCATGAGAAGACGACTCTACAGAAGCAGCAAAGCGACTTCCAACCTGCACACCATCGGCGCCCAAAATCATGGCAGCCAGCATTCCTCTTCCGGTTGCAATACCTCCGGCAGCAATAATCGGGATCTGAATTTTTTCTTTCACCATAGGAATCAACGTCAGGGTTGTAGTTTCATCACGTCCGTTGTGTCCACCGGCCTCAAAGCCTTCCGCCACAATAGCGTCTACGCCAGCTTCTTGCGCTTTTAAAGCAAAAATACTACTACTCACCACATGAACTACTGTAATCCCTTTTTCTTTCAAAAATGAAGTCCAGGTTTTAGGATTCCCTGCCGAAGTAAAAATGATCTTTACGCCTTCTTCGACCACAATATTCATAATTTCCTCAATGTTTGGATACAACATTGGTATATTAACTCCAAAAGGTCTATCGGTTGCCTTTTTGCATTTCTGAATATGTTCGCGTAATACTTCCGGATACATAGAACCGGCACCAATAAGTCCTAAACCTCCTGCATTACTAACAGCACTTGCCAATTTGTAACCGCTGTTCCAAATCATTCCTCCTTGAATTATTGGATATTTTATTTTAAAAAGTTGTGTGATTTTATTCATTCAAAAATGCTGTTATTGTTTGATAATTTTTCCTGTTTTATGTAAACCTTCGGCATCAAAAGTATAAAAATAGAGTCCGCTTTTTAAGGTTTGTAAAGAAAGTGTTGAATTTTGATTTGTAATTTGTTTCTCCATAACTTTTTGCCCTAAAACAGAATAAATCGTTACTGAAGCTGCATTTTGATCGCTAAGAGCAAATGTAACGGTAGTCTGAACCGGATTTGGATACACAGAAAAAGAAGAGATCTGAAAATCATCAACTCCCAAAGTCGATGCAAAATTAGGAATTCCGTAACCATAGTTATTATTTGGGGTTGTATATCGATCTGAAGCTTCCAGAACCATTTGTCTGATTTCCTGATTCGTTTTGGAAGGGAAAGCCTGCCATAAACACGCAATCATTCCTGCCATAATCGGACAGGAAAATGAAGTCCCGTTAATTGTGCCAATAGCACCGGAAGGATCTGAAACAACAGCTGCCGTTCCTTGTGCCATAACTTCGGGCTTAATCCGATTATCAAAACTTGGTCCTATAGAACTAAAACTTGATTTAACCTTTGAAGCTGTAACGGCACCAACTGCAATAACAGAAACGGCATCTGCTGGTCCTCCAATATGCTGCTCTGAAGTATCTCCTTCATTTCCGGCTGAAGCAACTACAACAATTCCTTTACTAAAAGCAATTTCGGCACCACGGGAAATAAAATTCGTGGTTCCGTTCATATCACTATAGGTATGACTATAATTAGCATTATCAAAACCAAAATAACCTAATGATGTAGTAATGATATCAGCACCTAATTGATCCGCTTTTTCTGCTGCTTCGACCCAAAGTGATTCTTCAATCGGATTTTCTGAGGCATCGTTTTCGGTTATAAATAAATAATAAGAGGCATCAGGAGCTGTTCCTACAAGTGAGTTTTCTTTGTAGCCGCCCATAGTAGAAAGCACTTCTGTTCCGTGACTGTCTCCGGTATAAAAATTATCATTTCTGGTTACAAAATCGTACCCGCCGAGAATTCGGTTATTATTAATTAGATTCTGAAAGGGCTGAGCGGTATTTACTCCCGGAAAACCGGCATCCAGAACCGCTATTATTTTCCCCGATCCGGTATAATTCTGCTGGTGTAAAACCTGCCCATTCAACATCTGGATTTGATTTGCCGAATCACCGTAAGCGTAATTAATGGTAGTTTTTAACTTATCCTTTGTTTTATCTATTTTATTTACAACATCTATTTTTGAAGTTGTATTTAAAACCTTATTAGCAAAAACCACTTTATCAACGAAAGTAAAGTTTTTTAAAGCCCTAATATCGGTTTGAGTTCCCCTGATATGAAGGGCGTTTAACCATTTAGATTGTGCCATTACTGTAATTCCTGTGCTTTGTTTTACCTGAGTAACAAAGGTTGTTTCTACAGGAGCATCATTAGTACTTAAGGCAATATTCTGATTGGTTCGTCGATCTAATGCTCTTTGTGAAAGCATTTCCAGAGGGTTATCCAGATAGAACTGTGCATTGGGTTTTGCATTAAAATATACCCACGCATCTTCTTGCGCAAAAAGAGCAGAAGAAAGTAACAATAAAAAGAACAGGTAGTTTTGTTTCATAGTATACTTTTTTAAAGGTGAAACCTTCTTAAAAAAGTATAAAGCTAAGAAATTACTCCCGAACCAACTAATTCATTCTCAAAATACCAAGCCGTAAATTGACCTTCAGTGATAGCTGATTGAGCTTCATCAAAACGAACGTACATTCCCTCTTCAAATTGATACAATGTTGCTTTTTGCAAAGGTTGGCGATAGCGAATTCTAGCCATCACCTCCATAGTTTCTCCTACTTTTAAAGTCATATCTGTACGAATCCAGTGCACTTCAGACTTTTCTATAAACAAAGCTTTCTTAAACAAACCGGGGTGTTGGCTTGTTAAACCGGTATAGATCGTATTGGTTTCAACGTTAGTAGCGATAATAAATAACGGATCTGTTGTTCCGCCCACATTAAGCCCTTTTCTTTGTCCGACTGTAAAATAATGAGCACCCTGATGTTTACCCACTACTTTTCCCATAGTTGGCAAATAATTTAGTTTTTGAGCTTCTAATTTCAATTCTTCTTCTAAAGACAAACCTGTTGGTTTTTCGATCGTATAAATTGGATCATTTTTATCAATCTGGACAATTTTACCATCTTTTGGTTGCAGTTTTTGTTGCAAAAACTCAGGTAAACGTACTTTTCCAATAAAACATAATCCTTGAGAATCTTTTTTCTCAGCAGTTATCAAATCCATTTCGGCAGCAATTTCACGCACCTCCGGTTTGGTTAAAGCACCAATTGGAAACAATGATTTTGCTAATTGCTCTTGCGATAACTGACATAAAAAGTAGGATTGATCCTTGTTTGTATCCGCACCGGCTATTAATTGGTATACCGGCTTTCCGTCTACTTCAATTTCGCTTTTTTGGCAATAATGCCCCGTTGCCACATAATCGGCCCCAAGACTTAGTGCAATTTTCATGAAAACATCAAATTTGATTTCACGGTTGCAAAGTACATCAGGATTTGGTGTTCTTCCTTTTTCGTACTCGTTGAACATATAATCAACGATTTTTTCTTTGTATTCTTCGCTTAAATCAACGGTTTGAAACGGTATTCCAAGTTTTTCAGCTACCAACAAAGCATCATTGCTATCTTCTAACCAAGGACATTCATTAGAAATAGTTACCGAATCATCATGCCAATTTTTCATAAATAGGCCAATAACTTCGTACCCTTGCTGTTGCAGCAAATAAGCAGCAACACTAGAATCTACACCTCCAGAAAGTCCAACAACTACACGTTTCATTTTAACTCGTTTATATTTTTACAAGGGTGCAAAGGTAAGCCAAATTCCAGATAATTGCAGTTCTTTTGATTACTTTATATAATCCTACGGTAGATAAAACTTATTGCTTTTTTTAATTACTTTTAATCAACCAATTAAAACACCATGTCCAGACATTTTTGCAGCCTTATTTTCTTTCTTTTTTTTACGACTTTACATGCGCAAAGCTATACGTCAACATTAGAAAATTACCAAGCTTATAAAGCTTTTAAAGGAAAACCGTTATCTGATAAATTTTCGAATATCGAATCGGTAAAGGTTATTTATGATCTGGAGCGACAAAAAATGTATTATTTCAACAGTAGTCGCATCCGACTACATTATGATTTTGTTACGGACTATTTAGGGTATACCAAAGGCTTGGAGGTTTTTAATACTGATAATTACAGTAATACCGAAAAAGGAAGAGAGTATTTACTGGGAAATCTAAACCACATCAAAGGTACCAACAAATGGATTTTTGAACTGGCAGCTTCAGATTATATGCCTATTGCCGTAATAGAACGATTTTACCATCTGGTTGTTCAGTCTACTTTTATTGGTAAGGATTTAAAATTTTACCTGAACAACCCACAAAAACTGGAATGGTTTCAGGAAAATAAATTTAAAATTCCGTGCGTCAAATCCAACTTTATTTTTAACGAGCTTAGGTATCAGGAAGTGGTTTCGGGAAGTAATGTTGGAATTTTAAAACAATATAAAATCAAAGAATTAGCAACTACAACTCCTAATCCCGACGAAATTATTATTCTGGACGGAACTCCGGATGTTTTACCCAATGTTAGGGGCATTATTGTAAACGAATTACAAACTCCGTTGAGCCATTTGGTCTTGCTAGGCAAAAACAGAAAGATTCCGATTATGGCTTATACCACTGTTTTTAAGGATCCCAATATCACCAAATTAATGACCAAAAAAGTAGAGCTAAAGATTGCGATTGATACCTTTTACATCAAAGAATCTACTAAAAAAATAACTTCAAAGACACTCAAGAAAAAGAAAAAATTAATCGTTGACAATAGTGTCACTGATTTGGTTGACTTGGAAAAAATCCACAAAAAAGGAGTAAATTCTATTGGCTCAAAAGCGCAAAACATGTCTTATTTGATTGCTATTTCAAAAGAACTTTCGTTTAAAACACCGGAGAATGCACACGCCATACCGCTCTATTTCTATACCAGTCACATCTCAAAAAAATCAATTTCACCTTTAATACAGGAGCTTTTAAGCTATCCGAACAAGGATTCAATACAATGGATCAATAAACAACTGAAAAAAATACGAGATGCGATCAAGAAGGAGCCTATTAATCCTGAATTAATCGTCAAACTCGATCAAACCTTTAAAAATGCGTCTTTTAAAAATTTCAGATTCCGATCTTCAACAAATGCAGAAGACATGGATGACTTTAATGGTGCCGGACTATACGATTCAAAAACCGGAATTAAGGGCGATAGTATTAAAACTTTTGAAAAAGCCATCAAACAAGTGTGGGCAAGCACCTGGAATGAAGCTGCCTACATGGAGAGAGAACTTTTTGGAATAGATCAGCAAAGTATTGCTATGGGTGTTCTGGTACATCGTTCTTTTCCCGATGAACTGGCGAATGGCGTCATCATCACAAAAAATATTTTCAGAGAAAATTTTGCAGGAATTACAGTAAATGTACAAAAAGGAGAAAACTCGGTTGTAAAACCCGAAAAAGGAGAAGTTTGCGAACAGTTTGTAATCTATCATTTCAATACCGGAACCGGTACAGACGATTTTGATGTGGATTATACCTCTAACTCTAATTTAAACAACAACGACCCCTTACTGACCCGAAAAGAAATCAGCAACCTTTTTCTTGTCAGCAATAAAATTGAAACCAAAATGTATCGTTATTGGAGAAAAAATGCGTTCCACCCCGTAGATATTGAATTCAAAATTGTTGGAGAAAACAGGGATTTATACATCAAGCAGGTTCGACCGTTTAATGAGTAGCTAACTCAGGTTGTTGGTTGTAAATTGTGAGATGTGAAATGTGAGATGTAAAATGTGAGATGCAAGATCACTTCCAAACCAACATCTCACATTTCACATCTTACATCAAACAACTAACAACATAAATTAGTTAGTAAAAAACCAAAAGATCAATCTCGTTTATAACCGTATTAATGTTAATGATTTTAAAGTCAAAATTCTCAACATTAATTTTACCCTTGACCGATTCCCTAATATTCTGATTATCTAAAACAAAACCATCTTCCATAACAATTTTTAGTGTAACAGAATTCAGGTATTTAGATGCTTTTTTATTTACAATAACCGAAGCAATGATATAGAAACCAATAATAATCAGTTGAAAAAACAGCAAAATTTCTATTTTTTCATAGGGGTACATAATGTCTAAGATAGAAAGTGTTATCGTCGCAAAAAGAAAGATAATCGCATTTACAGTAAAAGACTGTGTTCTAAATCTCAGTATAGAAAAAATAGCAAATAACCCAAAACCAATCCCGACTCCTATTTCAATTTTGGTAAACAAGTAACAAAGTGAAAAAGTACAAAGTCCAACAATAACCATCAATGGATTTATGGTCTCATTATCTTTTCTGTTGGAAAAAAAATAAAGAATCAAAATTGAAAAAAACAACAATAAAAATCTTCCTGAAAGCTCGTTCAAATCCATTTAGCGTAGTATTAATAGATCAAATTTAATCAATTTATTCTTTCAGCATCTTATTTATTTCAGTCCTCAATTTTTATAAGCCAGGCGAATATCTTTAAAGAACTACGATAAATATTACTCCATTTTACGCTTTGCGTCGGACTGATAATTACTTTTCGGGTCACTCATATTCACTTCTTTTGTCAATTTTCCTTTTAGGTAAAACTTCCACATTCCGGCTTTTTTTCCTTTAAAAAATTTACCTTCAGAAGCCACTACTCCATCAGAATCATAGAAAACTGCATCTCCGTTATATTCGTTGTTCTTATAGGTACTTTTCTCTAAAATAATTCCATTTTGACCATATTTTTCATAAACCCCTTCCTTTTGACCATTCAGATACGTCATTTTTTCGGCTACTTTGGCATTTGGATAAAAAATAGCTCTGGGACCTTCCAGCTTTCCATTTTTATAATTTTCAGTAGTCATTACTACGTTCGAAGCTTTATGGTAATACTTCCATTCTCCTTCGTAATTTTTTCCAATTACTTTTCCTTCACTTACTTTATTTTTCTTTTGATCGTAAAAAATAGTGTAAGCAGTTCCGTCATTGGCACTAAAATCACGAGTTGCGACAACATCTCCTTTTTTAGTATCGTCAAAAAACTTAAAAATTCCTGTTTCTTTTCCGTGGCTAAATGTTCCTTCGTATCTCGGACGTTTAGAAACTTCATAAATCCCTTTCCACAGACCGTCTTTTTTACCGTTGGCATCCAGCTTGTTAAACTCGGTTTGAGCATTTATTGCAAAAACATTTACTAATGCCAGGGCACACACTATTTTTCTTAAAATCATCATTTATTTTTTTTAAACTTTAACGAAATTACATTTTATAAAGTATAGCATAGGTATAAAAAAATCCCGATAAATCGAGATTTTTTTAAAACACTTATTTCTTTTTATTCTGAGCTTTCGCAGCTTCCTGTTGCTCCATCATTTCCTGAAGACGTTGCTGAAATTTGCTTTGTTTTTTAGGCTCTTTCAATTTGTTCTCCTGAATCTGAGCATGAATTTTATCGCTATCAACAATATAATTCTTGATTACAAACATAATTCCAATTGTAATTAAGTTAGAGATAAAGTTATACAAACTCAATCCTGCACCATAACTGTTGAAGAAAATTAACATCATTAACGGAGAAACGTAAATCATGATTTTCATCATTTTAGCCATATCCGGCATACCTTCTTGTTGAGGAGCTGCCATTTGTTGATCTCCTGAAGTCATTTTCATGTAAAAGAAAATCGCAATTGCAGCCAAAATCGGAAACAAACTGATATGGTCTCCATACAACGGAATATTAAACGGCAATTTTGCAATTGAATCAAATGAAGATAAATCATCAGCCCAAAGGAAACCTTTTTGTCTTAACTCAAAAGCCGATGGGAAAAACTGGAATGAAGCATACATAAACGGCAACTGAATCAATGCCGGGATACAACCTGCCATTGGATTTACTCCTGCTTTATTGTATAATTTCATTGTTTCCTGTTGTTTCTTCATTGGGTCTTTTTTAAATTTTTCTCCCAATTCTGTAATCTCCGGACGTAATACTTTCATTTTCGCCTGAGACAGGAATGACTTATAGGTAATTGGCGACATGGCCAATTTGATAATAATTGTAAAAATAATAATCGCGATTCCTAATGACAATCCAATAGTTGAACTCAAGAATCCGAATAATGGAATAAAAATCAATCTGTTAATCCAACCAAAAATACCCCAACCTAATGGAATAATTTTCTGGAAGTTTTTATCATACGATTTCAAAATTTTATAATCTGCAGGTCCAAAATACCATTGCATTTTATAATCGATTTCACCATTTGAAAAAGCTAAAGGAACATTTGCTTTAAACTGTTTAGTGAAAACGGTATCAATTTTCTCATCGTTCACCAAATTAATTGATTCTAATTTAGATACTGAAAAAGGTTTATCAGTCACTAAAATAGAGGTAAAGAAATGTTGTTTGTAAGCAATAAAACTAACCTTTTCAACTGTTTCTTCTTCGTGTTTTCCTAAACCGGCGTAGTTTATTTTACCGTCTTCATGCTCATAATAAATTTCAGCATAACGGTTCTCATAAGAAACACTTTTTTCGTTTCTGTATGTTTTTAAATCCCATTGTAAATCTAATGGTTTAGCCGAATTTAAAACTTTGTTTAATCCTTGTGAACGAACATCAAAACCAACTAAATAATCATTTGGTTTTAAGATATATTTATACTCTAAAAATTCGTTAGCACCGGCTTTCAAACGCATTGTTAAAACCTGATCTGCTCCAACTTTAGCCAATGTTGGCTCAAAAAACAAATCTTTAGAATTTAAAGTTCTGTTATCTGCTGTTTGTAACTGAATGTTTAAATTAGAATTATTGTCTTTGATCAATTCAACTAATTGTTTTGAATCTTTTTTAAATCTTTCAAATCCTTTAAGAGTTGCTTCTACTATATAACCACCTTTATTAGCGATCTTTAGTTTTAACTTTTCGTTTTCAATTGTAGTAAAAGATTCTTTTGCAGAAGGAAGTGTTGCCGAGTAAGCAAAACCACCTAAAGTTTTTTGCAATTGTGCTAACTGAACTGTGTCACCCGGTGTTGCTGTTGCAACCGGCAGAGCCGTTGTTTTAGTTTTATCAGCCTTAGCCTGAGCTTCTTGTTTAGCCACTAATTCTTTCTTGGCTTTTTCAGCAGCAATTTCCTTATCAGAAGGTTGATTTTGGTACATAATCCAAATCAAAATTCCAAATATCAATACAAAACCAATGATTGAATTAAGGTCAAGTTTTTTTTCTTCCATTATAATTTAAAAAAGTTATTCGTTAAAGAGTGTTAGTCATGAGTAGCACTCAAAAGTTACATTCTTTTAGCTTATTCATTATTATTTTTTACGCGAATTTACTGCTGCAGCCACAAAGTTTACGAAAATCGGATGTGGGTTGGCTACTGTACTTTTATATTCCGGGTGGTATTGTACTCCAATAAAAAACGGATGATTTTCAAGTTCCACAATCTCTACTAAACCAGTATCCGGATTAACTCCTGAAGCAACTAAACCAGCTTTTTGCAATTCGTCAGCATACTTATTATTGTACTCATAACGGTGACGGTGACGCTCTGAAATCGTTTTTTGACCGTAAATTTTATACGCTAAAGTATCCGGTTTAATATCACATTTCCAGGCTCCCAAACGCATTGTTCCACCTTTATCTGTAATTGTTTTTTGCTCTTCCATTAAATCTACAACAGGATGTGCCGTTTTATCGTTCATCTCTGTCGAATTTGCTTCTTTATATCCTAAAATATTTCTTGAATATTCGATCACAGACATTTGCATTCCTAAACAAATTCCGAAAAACGGAATATTATTTTCACGTACGTAACGAACTGCTTCAATTTTTCCTTCAATACCTCTTTCTCCAAAGCCCGGAGCAACTAAAACTCCGTCAAGACCACTCAATTTCTCTACGATATTGTCCGCATTAATGTGCTCTGAGTGAATAGAAATTACATTAACTTTGGTTTCATTAGCAGCACCGGCATGAATGAACGCCTCTAAAATAGATTTGTAACAATCCTGCATTTCTACATATTTTCCAACCAAACCGATATTAACCGTATGTTTTGGATTTTTTAATCTGCGTAAAAAAGTATTCCAGGTTTTAAGATCCGGCAATGCTTTTTTAGGTAAATCTAATTTTTTCAAAGCCACTACATCTAATCCTTCTTCAAGCATCAAATTAGGAACTTCGTATATCGTTGAAGCATCAATTGACTGAATAACCGCTTCTTTCTTCACATTACAAAACAAAGCCAGTTTCTGACGTAATTCCTGAGACAATTCGTGCTCTGTTCTACAAACCAGGATATCTGCTTTGATACCGCTTTCCATTAACGTTTTTACCGAGTGTTGAGTCGGTTTTGTTTTTAACTCCCCTGCAGCAGCTAAAAATGGAACTAATGTTAAATGAATCACGATTCCGTTATTTTCACCTAATTCCCAAACCAACTGACGAACAGACTCTATATAAGGTAACGATTCGATATCACCAACGGTTCCACCAATTTCAGTAATCACAATATCATAATCACCGGATTTACCCAGTAATTGCATTCTGTCTTTGATTTCGTTGGTAATATGAGGAACAACCTGAACTGTTTTCCCTAAAAATTCTCCTCTTCTTTCTTTTTCGATAACCGAAAGATATACTCTTCCTGTAGTAACATTATTCGCCTGAGAAGTAGGAACATTAAGAAAACGCTCGTAATGACCTAAATCCAAATCCGTTTCAGCACCATCATCAGTCACATAACATTCCCCATGCTCATATGGATTTAACGTACCAGGATCCACATTTATATACGGATCAAATTTCTGAATTGTTGTACGATACCCTCTCCCTTGTAACAATTTTGCCAAAGATGCCGCGATAATTCCTTTTCCTAAAGATGAAGTCACACCACCTGTAACAAAAATATATTTTGTCTGATTCATTCTGTTGTTGTTTGTATTGTAGTTGTGTAAAAAACTTGGCAAAAGTACAAATTTAATTGGACATTTTATCAAATAGCCAGTGAGATAATTTGCAAATTTATAAACAGATCGTTTACTTCTTTCTTTAATCTTTAATTTTAGCCAGCAAACCAAGTTCTTTTTGAGTATTCTATTTATTCCTTTCTAATTTTATAGCAATAAGAAAACTAAACAAACATTTCTACTACTTTAAAGGCTTAGGATACTGCTTTTTAATATTTCGGATTAATTCTTCCAATCCGTTTAGTTTTAATTCGTAGATCAGTTGTAATTGCTGCCCTAATTCGCCTTTTGGAAATCCTTTATTGTGATACCAAACGACATAATATTCAGGTAAATCTATTAAGTAACGTCCTTCGTATTTCCCGAAAGGCATTTTGGTATGAGCAAGTTTTATGAGGAGTTTTTTATCTGATTCCATTTTTTAAGAAAAAAAAGCAAGAGAAAAGAACATAGACCTATTCTCTCTCTTGCTTCTATTGTAGCGCAAAGCTATTCTTATTTTTTTATTTTTTAGCCACAGATTAAAAGTTTTTCATGCTTTTTCTGCCACAGATTAAAAGATTTGCACAGATTTTTTTTTAGCCGCAAATTACACGAATTGGCACTAATTTCTTTTTTATAGAAATCACTCTAATCCTTTAATCTGTGGCAAAATTTCCGCACCAACTTTTCAAAAATCAATTCGTGGAAATTCGTGCAATTCGTGGCTAACTTTCTATCAAACTAGTAATGCCATCTCACGAAAGCTTCCATAGCCGCATAAGTCGCTAAACCTAATTGCTGATACAAAGCTGCTGTTTCGTGGTTTCTGTCTTCGGCTCTCTGCCAAAATTCTCTGGCATCAGTTCCCTGAAATACAACACCATCTTTTTGAGATTGGTGTTTGAAGATTCCATGACGTTTTGCCAAAACCTGATCCGGACTCATTGGCACTGCCATCTCCACTTCGTCGATTCCCCATTCTTGCCAAGCACCACGGTACAACCATAACCAACAGTCATCCATAAATGATTTTGGTTTTAAGGCTTTCACGGCTTCAAAAATAGCATCTAAACATACTTTATGGGTTCCGTGTGGATCTGCTAAGTCTCCTGCAGCATATATCTGATGTGGTTTAATTTTTTCAATTAAATCCATTGTCAGCTGAATGTCTTCTTTTCCGATTGGTTTTTTCTCGATTGTACCGGTTTCATAAAACGGAAGTTCCATAAAATGAATCTGGTCGTCTGTCAAACCAACGAAGTGACTTGTTGCTCTCGCCTCTCCTTTTCTGATTAGTCCTTTGATGTAACGAACTTCAGGGATGTCAATTTCACTGTTCTTTTTATTGCTTAAAAATGCAATTGCTTTTTCGTAAATCGCATCAGCTTCCGGGCTTTTGATTCCAAATTTCTCATTGTAATCGATTACGAATCTTGCAAAACGCAACGCTTCATCATCTGCCACTGCAATGTTTCCGGAAGTTTGGTACGCTACATGAACCTCATGTCCTTGCTCTTGCAAACGCATAAATGTTCCTCCCATACTGATAATATCATCATCCGGATGCGGGCTAAAAATCAATACACGTTTTTTAGTCGGTTCTGCTCTTTCAGGACGGTTAACATCATCTGCATTGGGTTTTCCTCCCGGCCATCCTGTAATGGTATTTTGTAATTTATTAAATATCTTAATGTTAATATCGTAAGCCGGACCTGAATCTGCCAATAAATCACTCATACCATTTTCGATATAATCGGCATCGGTAAGCATTAAAATTGGTTTTTTAAGATCTAATGCTAATCCTAAAACCGCTTTACGAATTAATTTATCACTCCAGATTACTTTTTCAACCAACCACGGTTTGTTGATTCGGGTTAATTTAGAAGAAGCTTCTTTGTCTAAAACAAAAACTGCGTTATTATGCTCCTGTAAAAAGGAAGCCGGAACGCGATTCGTAACTTCATCCTCTACTGATTTCTTTACAATATTTGATTTTCCTTCTCCCCAAGCCAATAAAATAACCTGTTTCGCTTCCATGATTTTTTTAACTCCAAGCGTGATTGCCGTTCTTGGTGTGTTGCTCAATCCAAAAAAATCTTTACTTGCTGCAACTCTGGTAATATGATCTAAAGCCACCAAACGTGTTTTAGAGTTTTGAAGCGAACCGGATTCATTAAAACCAATATGTCCGTTTCCTCCAATTCCAAGAATCTGCAAATCGATTCCGCCTAAAGCTTCAATTTTAGCTTCGTAATCATGGCAGTAATCCGCGATTTGCTCTTTGGTCAAAAGACCATCCGGAACGTGGTAGTTTTCAGGTAAAATATCGACATGGTCAAACAGCAATTCTTTCATAAAACGAACATAACTGTTGATAGAATTTGGTTCCATCGGATAATATTCATCCAAATTAAAACTGATTACGTTTTTGAAACTCAAACCTTCTTCTTTGTGAAGACGTACCAACTCTGCATACAATCCTTTTGGAGAAGAACCTGTTGCCAAACCTAGAATACAAGGTTTATTTTCTTTTTGTTTTGATTGAATTAAAGCTGCAATTTCCTGAGCAACCTCTTTAGAAGCTTCATTAGAATTTTCAAAAACTACCGTATTGATGTTTTCAAATCGTTTTTCGAAGCCTGTTGCTTTGTCTATTTTACTTTTTAACATGATATATCTATTTTTTTATTCCTGACTCTAAACCTTCCATCTTCTGTATTTATACCCTTTTACAGCATAAAAAAGAATCATTATATACGATGGCAATAACATTAAATAAGCAATCTGATTACCGCTTTTTGAAGTTAATTCCGTTCCGTTTTCAATATTTGATGTATTTACATACTCCACAATCATTCCATAAAACAATGGGAAAATGGCACCGCCAATAATCCCCATGATCAAAATTGCACTCGCAATTTTAGTATATCCTCCTAAATCCTGTAATGCCATTGGCCAGATTGCAGGCCAGCAAAGTGCATTGGCCAGACCCAGCATCGACACCAAAAGGATTACAACCGGTAAATTTGGAATTCCAGGCAACTGAATCATCAACTTTGGCGAGATCAGCACAATTGCTAAAACCAAAATTAAACCTAAAAGACCCGAAGCTTTTAAAGCCGTAACCTGCGAAAGATATTTTGGAATTAATGTAATTCCCAATACATACCCCACTACCATAAATGACATGGTGAATGATGTTAATTTCAAATAAAAGTTTCCTTCCTCGCCATAAACTCCTAATTGTTTTCCAAAACCTCCAATCGAATCACCGGCCAAAACTTCTGCGGATATGTAAAGCATCAAAGTTACAACTCCTAAAACCAATTGCGGGTATCTGAATGCGTTTTTTATTTGCTTAAAAACACTCAAATTTGTTACATTTCCTTCTTCATCCAAATCAATTTCCGGAAGCGGAGAAAACTTAACCAATAAGGCTAAAATCGTAATGATCAACCCCATATAAAGATAAGGTCTTTGTAATTGTAAAGCAAGAGCGTTTAAGGCTGTTGTTTTAGATGCTTCGTCCAGCAAGGCAATCTTGTCGGCAGTAAAGTCCTGCATGTTGGACAAAACTAAAGCCGTTAATACAAGTGGGGCCACAAATCCGGCCAGTTTGTTTGCAATTCCAAGCACACTAATTCTAGCCGCAGCACTCTCACGCGGACCAATAACAACCACATACGGATTTGCAGCAGTCTGCAAAACAGCTAAACCGGTTCCCATTACAAACAATGCAATCAAAAATAACAAAAAAGTACGGCTTGATGCAGCAGGATAGAACATAAACGCACCGGCAGCAATAATCATTAATCCTAAAGATATACCATTTTTATATCCTACTTTCTCGATAATCCAGGAGGATGGAACTGCCATAACAAAATAGGCAATATAAAAAGCAAAAGTCACAAAATAAGCTTGTGAAGAAGACAACTCACAGGCCAATTCGAAAAATGGAATTAAAGGTCCGTTAAGCCAGGTAACAAAACCCAGAATAAAAAACAACAAGGTTAAAATCACCATCGGAATAACCGGATTCCCTCTCTCTAAACGAACTGCATTTTCAATGTTTGACATACTATTTTTGGTTGATTGTTAAAAAGATTTTGGTTTCAAATCTAAAGTAGAATCAACACTAAATTACTTTTTGCGTTTTTAACGCAGGTTTTTTGCGTTTTTTTTGCAAGGCAAAAGTAATACAATAAGTTGGTCTTATTCCTAATTTAGATATGAAAATTGTGTTAATTTTTTGCTTCCCAATTTAGGTCAGGGTAATATTTTTGAAGGTATTCCTTTACGTCTGCAATATCTTCTTTTGCCGTTAAATCAGGTACATGCTCCGAAAATGCGATACCAACCGTTGTGCCGGGGTTTTCTTTTACGGAGTTTAAAAGTACAGTAGGCAATTCTTTCTCATCTCTCTCCGGATGAACCGGACAATTTTTAAGATGCGTATATAAGGTAGCTCCATTAAACTTAAAAGCATTCATACTCACTCTGATTTTTCCTTGCACATCTTTGTAATCTTCTAAAACATCGGCTGATGGTTTCTCCAAAATATCCAGCAATTGATTGTTCTGATCCAGTTTAGCGATTGCAAAACGCGAAATTCGCTCTAACGGAAACACCAAGGCATCACGATCGTAACTAATAAAAGCATTAGGACTTTCTGTTTCACGAAGTGCCAGTAATGCGGCAGCGGAATACAAATTATCACTGTTACAAACCGAATACTGCTGTGTATTTAATTCCGGATATTGCTCTACAGCCTGAAACAAAGCATCAGCTGTACCAAACGGTTTCTGTCTTCCTTCCGGAATATATTGCACTGCAAATGAGATATTGAGTCCGTGAAAATTATTGTTTTTCATTTCACTACCGTAAAACTCTTTAAACAAACCTCCCTGCTCTCCAATAATAATGTAAATATTTTGGTAACCTGCTTTTTTTGCATTCAACAAAAGGTAATCTAAGAGTGGTCTTCCACTGGCCCCTACTCCGATCAAACCTTTACTTCTTTCATTTGCCTGCGCTGTTTCTTCCGGAGATAAATTAGCAGAAATCGCTTCTTTTTTCATGCGGGAAGAAGCTCCTCCGGCAAGAATAACTAAATTGTTATGCATATTCTTTTTTTAAATTTCAATATTTTCTAAAATCCTTACGCCTGAATCTACATTTACCGCATAAGCTTCTTCTGCTCCGGCTTTCAAGATCGCTTCTATAACCGCATCCTCTACTTTAGGATCAGCAATAACAACAATACTTCCGCCACCGCCTGAACCGACAATTTTAGCTCCGTAAGCCCCTGCTTTAAGGGCAGCGTTTACCATATCGTCAATTCTTGGGACTGTAATTTTAAGTAAATCACGTAAAACAGCATGGTGATCATTCATTAAAGAACCAATTTTTTTAAGATCTAAAACCGGTTTTTCGAACTCTTTTAAGGCTTCTTTGGTATAATGGTAATTTTTAATAGCAGCTTCAAAAAACGGAATTAACCGATCCGGTAAACAATTTCTATATCGATCTACGTCTTCGATTTCTGACTTATGCAAATCAAAATTTGGAAAGTTTTGTTTTACGATATCAATAGACATTAAAGCATTTCCTTTTAAATCTCCAAGCAGACCAATTGTTTCTTTTGGAACCCCGGAAACTCCGGTGATCAAGCCTTTTAATTCTTGTCCTATAACTCTGTAAGAAAAAGGATCTTTGGTGTTGATATAAACAATATTCCCGACTCCAATGCTAAAGTGATCCATCATTCCGCCCGGCTCTCTGTGTTCCAACACTTCTGACTCGTATCCTATTTTCGAAATAAACTCAGGTGTAACCTCATCATTAACTCCGAAAGCGGCAATTAAAAAACGAATCCAGGCCATCAACAATGCCGATGAACTTGATGTTCCCGAATTGATTGGAATATCTCCTGTAATGGTGATATCGTAACCAACCGTTGGTATGCAACCGTATCTGCGCAACACCCTCAGTGAGGAAGCAAAATAATCACGAGGTTCTAAAGTTGCAAAAGCTGCATCTATGGCAATTATTCTAACTTCGTCGATATCAACCATATTAAGAACAAATGCATTTCTGTCATTTTGCTCTGCAGTTAAGCTTATTTTTCTATTGATGGCGCAGGCTATAACCGGTAGCCCTAAATAATCCTGATGGTCTCCAAAAAGACACGTTCTCCCCGGTGCTGATGCTATGATTCTTTTCACTTATGTACATGATATTAAAACACTGAATTTCATAAAAATACAATGTTATTTGATTATAAATTTCGCTCTGATTTTGGGTTTTGATTTTACGAAACTATAGATTATTTTTTGATTAAACAAGAAAAAATAGAAAAATGTGCTCGAACACACTAAAAAATGTTCTCGAGCACATTTTTATTTTTACTCAAAACTATATAATCAAATAATTAAATCAAATTTATATATTTGCTACTATGGATAAGAAATACACTATTAAGGATATTGCAAACATGGCCGGAGTTTCTAAAGGGACAGTCGACCGTGTCTTACACAATAGAGGAAAGGTCTCTCCTGCAGCTCTTGAAAAGATTAACGAAGTCTTGAAAGTAATAGATTACGAACCTAACCTGATTGCGAGGAATTTAAAAAACAATAAGATTTATCGCATCTGTGTATTATTGCCCGATCCTAAAATAGATCCTTATTGGCTTCCTTGCGTAAACGGGATTCAGGATGCTGTAAAAGAATACAAAGCTTACAATGTAAATATTTCCATTCATTATTTTAGTCCGGAAAGCAAAAAATCATTTATAGCCGCAAATGAAACCGTCCTTAACCTTTCGCCTGAAGCGGTTCTGATTGCACCCTTATTTCACAAAGAAACTTTAGAAGCCGTAAAACAATATGATGAATTAAACATCATGGTGAATACGTTTAATAATCAGGTCGAATCAGATACCATTAAAAGTTTCGTCGGACAGGATTTATACAAAAGCGGTCGCGTGGCAGCCAGTTTAATGAATTTGATCTTAGAAGATGGTCACATTGCAATTGTACATATTGACGAAAGTCTGAAAAATGCCGTGCACATGCAGGAGAAAGAAAAAGGCTTCAGAAATTATTTTGATGAAAAAAAACTGAACAACTTTTCTTTGACTACTTTAAAATTAAAACATGCGAATGTAGAAAGTAAGTTTTTAAATTTCACCAAAGAACATCCTAATCTAAAAGGAGTTTTTATTACCACATCAAAAGCCTACGAAATTGCCTCTATACTTGCGGCACAAAAAGATAAAAAAATAGCCCTTATCGGATATGATTTAGTCGAAAAAAATGTGAGCTTCTTAAATCAGGGACTGGTTCATTTTTTAATTCATCAAAATCAAAAAAGACAGGCTTATTTAGGCGTAAGCACTTTGGTGGAGCATTTCTTATACAGCAAAGAGATTCCGGAGACGGTATTGCTGCCAATTGATATTATTAATGTGGAGAATGCGGGGTTTTATGTTTCATAAGGCCTTTATCCAGATTTAACCGCAAGGTGCGCAAAGAGTTTTGTTTGTACTGAACGCAAAGTTCGCAAAGTATCAATACAAAGCAAAGTCTTTTGCACGCAGATTTTGCAGATTAAGCCGATATTTGTTTTGTGCTCAGATAAAATCTGAATAAATCTGCTACCCGAGCGATAGCGAACTGGCGAAGCAAATCTGCGTGAGAAAACTTCCAAGAACTTGAACCATCAGATTTGTGGACTAGCATAAATACAACCTGCTATAAAAAAACTTTGCGTCTTCGCGACTTTGCGAGACCCAAATCTGTCTTTAAAATATTCCGGATATATTTATCCAAAAACAACCTCAACCGCTTCAAAAACGAATTCTTAATTTTTTGTTAATTTTATTTTCTTCAAAAATTAAAAATAACTTAAAAACACACTCCATTTTAATCTCATTTTCAAGATTATTTATCACATCATAAATTTAACAGGAAATGCCCTTTTTTAAGCCATTATTTTTGCAGATATACAAGTCCTTTTTATCCACACAAGATGTTATTTTTATTTATCAAATATTCACACTTTTTACACAAGAACTAATGATAACCAACTAAATAACCGTATAACATTAAAAAATACTCAATCAAAAACATCATTTCCGTGTCAGAATATTTCACGAAAAACATATTGTTTTAAGTTAAAAACTACATTTTATATATTTTTATGTGCTCGAGAACATTAATTTAATGTGTTCGAGCACATTTTATTGTGATTTTCTTGTTTTATAAAAATATAATCGATAATTTCGTTAGGTACTATTCTTAAAATTAAGTTAATAGGTGAAATTTTAAAGCATTTTTAGAAGGTTTAAAGCAGGCAGAAATACAGCAAATAAACCGAAAGTAAGGTTGACAAAATGAAATGGTGATTTATTGAAAAACGAATTCAATTCATGAATAACATAGTATTCCCAGTCAAAAAAGAAATCCAAAACCTACAAATAAAAAAAGCAGATTATTAATTAACCAAACTCAATTAAAGTATGAAATTATTAACCCAAAAAAAGCCTAGAGATTTTCGGATTAATGTTCTATCCGGTAAAAAGGTCAAATTAACAGTTCTCTCGTTATTAGTTTTTACGTTTCAGGCCTCGGCAGCTTCTTTATTGCATACGACGTACAAAAATAATACTGGGTTGTTTTTTGAAAAAACGATTAAAGGCAAGGTAACGGATCAAAACGGACTTCCTTTGCCGGGTGCTAATGTTTTAGCAAAAGGTTCCACTACCGGCGTACAAACAGATGTTGACGGTACTTTTACGATTACAGTTGCAGACAATGTTACCAAACTTATAGTGTCTTACATTGGAATGGAAGATCAGGAAGTAACAATCGGGAGCAGCTTTCTAAAGATTACAATGAAAGAAACCGGTCAGAAATTAGATGAAGTTGTGGTTATCGGGTACGGAAAACAAAAGAAAAAAGACCTTACCGGTTCAATAAGCTCCATTAATAAAGACAATTTAAATTTAGGCGGAACTGTTACCAATGTAGGTCAGGCTTTGCAAGGTCGTGCCTCGGGAGTACAAGTTCAGCAAAACAGTTATGCGCCGGGAACTTCACCCTCTATCATCATCAGAGGGGGAAATTCTATTAACTCATCCAATAATCCTTTGTATGTTGTAGACGGATTTATCACCGCCACGGGTGCTTCTATAAGTCCAAATGATATTGAGACGATTCAGGTCTTAAAAGATGCTTCTGCTACCGCTATTTATGGCTCGAGAGGAGGAAATGGTGTCATCATGATCACGACCAAAAAAGGAAAATCCGGTAAAATGCAAATTGAAGCGGAGATTTCTGATGGTTTTCAAAGTATTATCAAAGAACCTTCTTTGCTAAACGGGCAGCAATATGCTTCCATTCAGAATGCCATTGCAAAAGAAAACGGCAGACCGCCTGTTTTCCCGGCAAGTTTTCCGATTGCCAATACCAATTGGTTCGAAGCTGCAACACGTCCGGGAGAAGTGATTAACAGAACGATTACTTTTAGCGGAAGCGACAAAACCTCTAAATTTTTTCTTTCCGGAAACTATTTGAAACAAACCGGAGCACTGGAAAACACAGACTTTAAAAGATATACGGTGAGAATGGGCGGTGAAAAAAGATTTAGCGATAAACTAAATATAGGAACAAATGTTTACGGCTCAGCCAGCGAAGGAAACAACAGTGATTTCGGAGATAATATTTTAGCGCCATTGTTTTCTATTCAGACCGCTCCCCCATCTGTTCCAATTTACAATCCCGATGGTTCCTATTATAAGTTCCAAGGAAAAGACAATGCCTTAGCGCTGTTGTTAGAACCTACAGATCATCAGATTAACCGATTGGTCAACGGAAACATGTTTATGGACTATGAAATTATCAAGGGGCTGACGTTTCATTTTGGAGCAGGTGCAGAATGGCAGGAAAACATTCAGGGAAAATATACGCCTCGTACTTTGGTTGCCGGAGCAGCACTGAAAGGTTCGGGATCTCAAGAAAACAAAACCTACTTCAGATGGATTACCGATACGTATCTGACTTATAATTTTTCTATAAAAGAACATAGCATAACCGCAATGGTCGGGACTTCCAATCAAAAAGATACTTACGAACGTATAAAAGCAGCCGGTACGGGTTTTGCCAGTGATGAACTAACCTATCACAGACTTGAGAGTGCCTCTGTTTATCTAAAACCTGAAACCCAAAAATTTGAAACGAAGCTAACTTCTTATTTCGGAAGGCTGAATTATTCTTTCGCAGATAAATATCTGGTTGCATTTACTTTTAGACTTGACGGCTCTTCCCGATTTGGCCCTAACAATCAGTATGGAAAATTTCCATCCGGAGCGATTGCTTGGAAAATTACAAACGAGCCTTTCATGAAAAATCAAAATATATTTTCCGAGTTAAAATTTAGAGCAAGCTACGGTGTTACGGGAAGTGATGGTGTAGGTGATTACAAATTCCTTTCTTTCTTATCACCTTGGGGAGTAACAATATCACCGGGTAATTTTGTCGGTGCTAATGAGCCTACCAACTTGCCAAATGTTGATTTACAATGGGAGCAACAAACCCAAATCAATTTTGGTCTGGACATGGGATTCTTTGACGACAAATTAAGTGCTACCCTGGATGTGTACAAAAAACGAACTACAGACGCTCTATTGGATGTTCCTGTTGGAAGATGGTGGGGTTTTGGTTCACAAACCATTAACTCAGGTACTGTCGATAATAAAGGGATTGAGCTAGGTTTTACCAGTCAAAATTTCAAAACAGATACTTTTACCTGGACAACGTCTCTAAATATTGCGTACAACAAACAGGAAGTCGTATCACTTGCCAACAATGTTAAGATCATCAGCAATAACACCTCTAACCCAAGCGGTACGGTTTCCGGGCAAGAATTTACCCGATTAGAACCCGGCAAAGAAATGGGTGTACTCTACGGATACAAATATGCCGGAGTCATAAAAACAGGAGAAACTTATGCAGCTCAACCTCTTTCTGTACCGGGAGATCCAAAGTATGAGGATTTAGACGGTGACGGAACTATTACAGCCAAGGACAGAACTTATTTAGGTAACTCTACTCCTCATTATACTGCCGGTTTAAACAATGATTTTAAATATGGAAATTTTGATCTGAATATTTTCTTTCAGGGTGCTTTTGATTATTCTGTGTACAATATGACTGCTATGGTTGGAGAATCTACAACCAGTACTGACGCCTTAAATCGTTGGGTTGCGGGTACAAACGAAAATACCGATATCCCGAGAGACGGGTATTATAAAAGTAAATATGGTAGTTATGTCAATTCAAAATTTGTTGAAGAAGCCTCTTACCTTCGTTTGAAAAATGTTACTCTGGGGTATAGTATTCCGCAAAGCGTGCTGAAACAAATTAAATTTATAGACAATATCAGATTGTACGCTATTGGCCAGAACTTAGTGACCTTCACAAAATACTCCGGAAATGACCCTGAAGTAAACGGACATTTTGTTGCTGATAATACCACAAAACAAAACTTAGGCGGTGGAATTGACTTTAATTCCTTTCCGGCTTCCAGAACGTTTATTTTAGGTATTAAAGTTACCATTCACTAGTCTAAAGTACTTTTTTAATAACATTAAATTTATTAAAATGAAAAAATATACTATCCTTTTACTTTTACTCACCGCAGGAATACAGTTTTCGTGCAATGAGGATCTTGATCCCACGGTGTACAGTAATTTGACCAATATAAACGGTTATAAAACAAAATCGGATGCGATAGCGGCTGTTAACGCGATCTACGGAAGACTAAAAGGTCCTTCAGTATCGGATAATTTTTCATACTGGGCTACCCGCCATTTTGCGCTAACCGATATTGCAACCGATCTGGGACATTGCCAGTATGGTGGAGATCCCGGACAATTGTCGTTAGGAACCTGGAATTCAACCAACGGTTTGCTTGCAGAAGACTGGAATTCTATGTACAAGTTGATCTCCAATGCCAATAATGCGATTTACTATATCAATCGTATGCAGGAAATCACTAATGCAGATAAAACCCAATTTATAGCAGAAGCCCGATTTCTGAGAGCCTCCGCCTATATGGACTTAACAGATTCCTGGGGCCCCGTAATTTTAATTACGGATGCTAATTTAGATAATCCAAACTATCTGGAGCAAACCCCTCCAACCTCTGTTGAGGCAATTGATGCTTTTCTGATCAAAGAACTTAACGAAGCTGCTGCTGTTCTTCCTGTAAATTATCAGGACAACCCTACTTACGGAGGTAATGATGTAGGTCGTGCTACAAAAGGCGCCGCCCTTACTTTATTAGCAAAATTGTATTTGCGTGCCCACGATTGGCCAAAAGTGGTTACCCTTACGCAACAAGTCATGAATTTAGGACAATACAGTCTTTATCCTAGTTATTTAGGATTGTTTAAAGAAAGTAACAAATGGTGCGCCGAAAACATTTTTTCTTCTCTGAGTGATGCCAATACCAACGGAACGGAACTATTGAATCACTTTGGGCCAATTGATCATCCGGTTGTTCAAAACAGATGGCAATATTACACCGTAAACTGGGATTTCTACAACACCTTTGGAAATGAAGATGAGCGAAAACAATGCTTTTTTCCTGAATTTATGGGAACTGATGGTTTGCTGCACAAACAAGCACCTTCTTTGGGCGCAGAACCTCCTGCCGGCGTATTTTACATGCCCGATGTAGCGACCAAAAAATATGCAGACGATGAAACGACCACCTATTATGATGGTCATAGTGTAAACATTTTACGTTATGCAGATGTATTGTTAAGCAGAGCGGAAGCCTTAAACGAAATCAGTGGTCCAACTATTGAAGCTATTGATCTGATCAATCAGGTTAAAGGAAGATCTCACGCCAAACTACTGGTTCTCGCAGATCACACACAAAGCACACTGAGAGATGCTATACTACAAGAGAGAGGATGGGAACTTTTCTACGAAGGCAAACGTCGTTCAGATTTAATCCGAATGAACAAATACGATGTACTTGTAAATGCCTATCATCTTAGAGTTGGAGAAGCTGCACTAATCAAAATGCCTCAAAATAAATATTATACGTATCCGCAGAGCCAGGTTGACCTCAACCCTAATCTGAGTAACGCCAACAGATAATAAAAGCAGAAAAATCAGGAACAGCTAAACGTTTTTAATGTTGTCTGTTCCTGATTACCTACAAAAGAGGTATCTTTCTGTTCCACAAAAGAAGCTTTCCTATGATCAAAAAATTAATTGTAAAATGGTCTTTTATTTTGGTGCTGCTTGTATTGACAGGTTGTTCTAAAAATCAGAATCGTATTCTAAACATTACTATTGGCACTCATAGCAACAACGAACTGAAAATTCAGATCGATGTTAGTACGAGTGACGATCTTCAGGTATATGCGGAATATTGGGCTGATAAAAAAGGAATAAAAAACAAAGTGACTTCGCCTGTTTCAAAAGCAGGGCTTTCACATTCTTTGGTGCTTTGCAACATTTCGCCTGAAACTAACTATAGTTTTCAGTTGGTTACTATTGCAAACGGAGAAAAAAAGACAAGTAAAGTATATCATTTTAAATCCAGAAAATTACCGGAATGGCTACAAAAACAATTTAAAGCGAATTTTCAAAAACCGGAGCTTTTACCTCAAAATTTCAAAAAAGGCTTTTTACTAATGGGCAAAAGAGAAACGCCGGGTGTCGCTTATATTGTAGATTACAAAGGCAATCTGAGATGGTATCATACAGTAGAAGGAACAGGTTTTAAGGTGACACATTTTACTAAAGACCAATCTATTATTGCCATTTTAGGAAAAAACAATGAGCCAACAAGTTATGGCAGTGAGATTTTGGAAATCAATTTACAAGGAGATACTTTAACACATATTAAAAAAGGACAAGGCGATTTTAAACAAGTCATTCATCATGAAATCATCAAAAAATCGACCAATGAAATTGTTACTTTATTTGTGGATGAACGAATAATCGACTTAACCGCCATCGGTGGTAAAAAACAAGATACAATCAATGGAGATGGTATTCTTATCTTAAACAAAAAAGGAAAGCAACTTTGGAAATGGAGTGTTTTTGATGACCTCGATCCGATGAAAGATAAGGCATTATTAAAAACGAAAAAAGACTGGATGCACGCCAACAGTCTGAATTATGATAAAGACGGAAACTTTCTGATCTCTTTTTATAATAACGGTCAGATTTGGAAAGTGGATGCCAAAACGGGGAAAGTAATCTGGAAAATAGGGAAAAATGGTACCCTATCTCAAAACGAAGATTCCAATTTCTCGCAAGCACATGCCGCCCACATTAATCCGGAAGGCAGTTTACTTTTTTTTGATAATGGTGTTGACAAAAAACAATCTTCTGTATTTGCTTTGAAAGTAAACGAGAAAGATCGTTCTGTACAACTGGATTTTCAGATAAAATTGCCCAAAGAAATTTATAATGACCGAATGGGAAGTGCTTATATGATTGACAAAGAAACGATTTTATGCTGTTGCTCCAAAAGACATATAACGGTTCTGACGAATAAAAAAGGGGTTTTACTTTGGGCTTTAGAGTCCGAAATTCCTCCGTATCGGGTTGAATTTATAGAGGAAGAAAAGCTAAAGCCGTTTCTTTTAAATTAAAAAAACTTTGGCTGTATTTTTTAACACATAGAGACATAGTTAACTGGGCGTAAAAAAGCGTTTTACTTAAAATAAATCACATAAGACGAGGTAGAAAATTATGATTTTCCTGAAACCTCTTAAATTGTTAATTCTAAAGTTACGCAGTTGTGTATTAAATAGATTTCTTTTTAGTATTCGAGTATCAGATTAAAATTTTTAAACATGAAAAAAATAATTCTTATTGGTTTCTCTTTAGTGCTGCCAATTGTAGTTTTCAATTCGTGCAATACTTCTAATTCTCAAACATTAGCAAAAGAGACTTCAGACGATGAAGGATACATTACTATAGACACCTCAAAAATTCCGGACGATCAATTTGGTGAATCCGTTCGTTATGGAAGAGAATTAATGCTAAAAACAGCTTATTATATTGGTCCAAACGGCATCAACGGAAAATATTTAGGTAATAAAATGAATTGCACCAATTGCCATCAGAACGCCGGTACAAAACCTTATGCCTTTAACTTAATGTCTTCACACGATAATTATCCGCAGTATCGCGGACGTGAGAATAAAGTTCTAACGCTGGCAGAACGTGTTAATAATTGCGTTATGCGTCCACATTCGGGCAAACCTCTTCCGCTTGACGGAAAAGAAATGGTTGCTTTTTTATCGTATTTTAAATGGATTAGCAAGTTTGTTCCAAAAGACGGACAATTTAAAGGCGCCAAAAACCTGGAAATTGATTTTCCAGATGTAGCAGCCAGTCCCGAAAGAGGAAAAGCACTGTACATCGAAAACTGCGTTCGCTGTCACGGAAATGACGGAGAAGGAAAATACAACGAGGATAAATCCGGTTACGTTTATCCACCGCTTTGGGGACAATATGGCTATCAGCCGGGTTCAAGCATGCATCGGGTTATCAAACAGGCACAATGGCTAAAAAGCAACATGCCATACGATAAAGTAACAGTTGGAAAACCCTATCTCACAGATGCGGAAGCACTTGATATTGCCGCCTATGTAAATGATGATGCTATACACAGCAGACCAAATCCGAAAACATTTGACTATCCGAATAAAATGGGCAAACCAATCGATTATGCCCACAGTCCATTTAGTGATACTTTTTCTGAAGAACAACATAAATACGGGCCTTACAAACCCATTATCGCTTATTGGAAACAAAACGGATGGAAAGCCGTTTACTAACTTTTTATATAATTACCCTCCTTTAACTTAAACAAAAAATGAAGTCAAACCTTAAGAACAAACCAATTTTAAATCGAATATTGTTAATGTGTTTTTTCATTCTCAGTATTCCATTGAGTGCGCAACAAATAAAATATACCGACGGCAACGACAGTTGGAACCCAAATCAACTGGGAAATCATCGTGCAGTAGTGGTATTTTCCGGCACCGGTACTGTTGCTAAAACCACTATCGAATGGCGCCGAAGAGATGAAAATCCGGAACAAAAAAGAATTATCGTTCAGGATGCCACCGGAAAAGAAATTACAAATCTAAAAACGGCAAATATCAATAGAGAAAGTGGTACCATTTTCTTTGAACCTGTTTCAGGTCAAACGACTTATTATGTGTACTATATGCCTTATATTGACGAAGGTGATGCAAACTATCCAAAAGGAGTTTACGCCAAACCGGAAAACAAAGCCAATGCCCAATGGCTGGCAAAAATAAAAACGGATGTTGCAGACAATACTGTTGTTAAAGAAATTCAGAGTGTAAATGCTTTTAACAGTTTTTACCCGATGGAAGTAATTGCCACAGCAGCAGAAACCAAAGACCTCATTGCTAAAAACATCGGTAGTTCTTTTATCGTTTTTCCGGAAGATCGATTAAACTCCATCCGAATGAAAAATGATCTGCCACAGCGCTGGATACAAAAAGGAGTTCAAAACACCTTTTCAGACACGGCATTAAAGGGCGAATATTTGGCTTTTCAATTGGGGGTTTATGCTTTGCAGGATATCAACAATTTAAAAATTACTTTTTCAAATTTAATCAGTAGTACGGGAGCAATCCTTGAAGCAAAATACATCAACTGCATCAATACTGACGGAACAAGATACGACGGATCTGTTTTTGCCAATACGGTTTCGGTTTCAAAGGGAAAAATACAAGCCATGTGGTGTGGTATTGATATTCCGCAAACTACGGCTGCGGGAACCTATACCGGAAAAGCGGTGGTAAGTGGTGACGGCAAAACAAAAGAAATCACACTTCAAATAAAAATAAGCAACGAAGTTACCCAAAACGGCGGAATCGATTCTCCGGAAAAAATGACACGTTTAAAATGGTTAAATTCAACCTTAGCTCAGGAGAATACTGTCATAGCACCTTATATTCCTATAACAGTTAAAGATTCTGAGATCTCTTTATTGGGAAGAAAATTAGTTTTGGGGGCCAATGGTTTTCCAACTCAAATACAAACTTTCTTTACTCCCGAAATGACTTCTATTGGTACCAAACCAAATGATATTTTCACTGCTCCGGCAGCATTTCATTTTATAGATACCAACGGAAAAGAATCTCTAAAATGGAAAAATTCAGGTCTTAAATTCCTGAAAAAAGAAGCCGGAACCATTTCCTGGGAAAATGTTTCTACTTCACAATCCCTTCAAATGGATGTTACAGGAAGTATTGAATTTGATGGGTTTGTATCGTATGCTGTAAAAATTACCGCTTTGGAAGATGCTTCTTTTAACGACATCAATTTTCAGCTGCCGATGCAGCCTTCTGCTTCAAAATACATGATGGGATTAGGTCAGAAAGGCGGAGATCGCCCTCAGACTTTGGATTGGAAATGGGATGTGGCACACAAAAATCAGGATGGTGCCTGGATCGGAAATGTGAATGCCGGATTGCAATTTTCTTTGCGAGACGAAAAATACAGCCGTCCGCTAAATACTAATTTCTATTTGCAAAAACCGCTGTTGTTACCTTCTTCCTGGGGTAACGAAAACAAAGGCGGAATTACGATAACACCAAACCAAAAAACAGTTTTGGTCAATGCCTACAGTGGCAATCGTTCGCTAAAAAAAGGAGATGTTTTATACTACAACTTTAATTTATTGATAACTCCGTTTCGTAAAATAGATACTGATTTTCAATGGAACACCAAGTTTTACCATAAATACAGCAACCTGGATACAATCGCTCAAACTGGGGCAACGGTAGTCAATATACACCATGCCAATGCGATTAATCCGTATATCAATTATCCTTTTATTGAATTCAAAAAAATGAAGGATTACATTGATGAAGCACATCAAAAAAATCTGAAAGTAAAAATTTACAATACGGTTAGGGAGGTTTCCAATAAGGCTTATGAAACTTTTGCTTTAAGAAGTTTAGGACACGAAATTTACTCTCCGGGAAAAGGAGGCGGGTTCTCCTGGTTACAGGAACATGTTGGCGATGATTATATCGCTGCCTGGTTTGTTCCAGAAATAAAAGATGCTGCCATTGTAAACAGCGGTATGAATCGTTGGCACAATTATTATGTGGAAGGAATGAATTGGTTGACACAAAATGTTGGCATTGATGGTGTTTATTTGGATGACGTGGCTTTTGACAGAATCACTATGAAACGTATCAAAAGAGTGCTTACCAAAGACGGTCATCCGGGAATTATAGATTTACACAGTGCGAATCAATACAACAAAAGTGATGGGTTTAACAACAGCGCCAATTTGTATATGGAGCACTTCCCGTACATCAATAAACTATGGTTCGGAGAATATTTTGACTACGAAAAAAACAATCCTGACTTTTTCTTGACAGAAGTAAGTGGTATTCCTTTTGGACTAATGGGAGAAATGTTGCAAGATGGAGGAAATCCGTGGAGGGGAATGGTATACGGAATGACCAACAGAATGCCTTGGAGCCACAATGCTGACCCAAGACCAATCTGGAAATTATGGGATACTTTCGGAATTAAAGGTTCTGAAATGATTGGGTATTGGAGTGAGAACTGTCCGGTAAAAACAAGCAATGAAAAAGTTTTGGCAACGGTTTACAAAAAGAAGGATTCGGCTTTAATTTCGATCGCAAGCTGGGCTGATACTGATGTAAAAGTAAAACTGAACATTGACTGGAAAAAACTCGGAATCAACCCTGCCAAAGCAACCATTACAGCATTGGAAGTGGCTAATTTCCAACCTGCACAGAACTTTACAACAAAAGAAGAGATTCCGGTTGCTAAAGGAAAAGGCTGGTTGCTTATTGTGAAGTAATTTTCGATACTAAACGACAGGTTTATTAACACTGGGGTATTTCTCACAAAGTCGCGGAGTCGCAAAGTTTTTTTTCTTTTTTTTAAACTTGGCGGCTTTGCGACTTTGCGAGATTTTTTAGGCATACCGAAACATAGCTCAATATTAAATACTTGACGTATATTTTTTTAAACACATAGAAACATAGGTTTATAGAAAAGGAAAAAAGATTTTTATAGCCCAACTTATTGGGTTCACATAGCTTTGTGCTTTTACAAAAAATAAAATGCCTTTTTTAGTCGACCAAAATCTATGTTCCTATGTGTTAAAAATCTTATCCCGTTATACTTACCAAACCGATAATTCATTTCCTATGAAACTCAAACCGCTACTACCCTTTTTTCTTTTTGGCAGCCTTTTGGTAAATGCCCAGAAAACACCAACCATAAAGGAATATCAAAAAGTATTTACCACTTATCCTTTTTCAGATCCTGATCCGATTCCGAAGCCGGATACCAAAATTTATCCGTACTTCCGTTTTGATGGTTTTACCGATAAACCCATCCAAAAAGAATGGAAAGTGATTGAGTTGGAAAATGATTATATCAAATTAATGATTCTGCCCGAAGTAGGTGGAAAAGTTTGGTCTGCGATAGAGAAATCAACCGGAAAAGACTTTGTTTATAACAATCATGTTATCAAATTCAGAGATATTGCCATGCGTGGCCCCTGGACCAGCGGTGGTGTAGAAGGCAATTATGGCATTATCGGTCACACACCAAATTGTGCCACTCCGGTCGATTTTATAACTATTAACAGAGAAGACGGAAGTGTCAGCTGTGTGATTCAGGCTTTAGACTTATTGACCCGTACTTCCTGGAAACTGGACATCAATCTGCCAAAAGACAAGGCTTATTTTACCACCAATTCGTTTTGGTTTAATTCCACAGAATTCGAACAGCCTTATTACACCTGGATGAATACCGGAATCAAAGCAGCCGGAAATCTACAGTTTATTTATCCGGGCACCACCTATCTTGGTCATGATGGCGAGCACAATGCCTGGCCAATCAATAAGCAAAACGGCAAAGATGTCTCTTTTTATAACAACAACGATTTTGGCGGTTATAAATCCTATCATGTCTTTGGAAAATACACTGATTTCTTCGGTGGCTATTGGCACGACGAAGATTTTGGAATGGCCAGATACAGCAACCACGATGATAAAGCAGGCAAAAAAATATGGATCTGGGGGCTCTCACAACAAGGAATGATTTGGGAAAAATTATTGACCGATACCAACGGGCAATACGTAGAAGTACAAAGCGGCAGATTATTCAATCAAGCCAGTGAAAATAGCAGCCTAACTCCTTTTAAACAACGCTCATTTGCTCCTTATCAAACCGATTCCTGGACTGAATATTGGTTTCCTGTAAAACAAACCAAAGGTTTCGTAAAAGCTAATAATTATGGTACAGTAAATGTCAAAAATGAAAATGGGTGGCTGAAAATCTATTTTTCTCCGCTTCAGAAAATAAATGATAAACTGGACATTTTTGAAGGCGAAAAGAAAATCTATTCTAAAACTATTTCGCTTTCCACCTTGCAGGTATTCAAAGACTCTGTTTCAGTTTCAGTTGATCCGAATAAAATAAGGCTTACACTTGGCGAAAATAAACTGGTCTGGAATTCTGATCCTAAGGACGGAAATCTCAGCCGTCCGTTAGAAATGCCAAAAGATTTTGACAACAATTCGCTGTACGGATTGTATCTTCAAGGAAAAAATTACATCAGTTTTAAAGATTACATCAAAGCGGAAGAAAAACTATTGGCTTGTCTAAATAAAGATCCAAACTACGCCCCCGCTCTGACTGATCTGGCTTCTTTACAAATTAGAAAACTGCAATACAAAGAAGCAGTTGCAACAGCAAGTAAAGCTTTAGCCATAAACACTTACGATCCTGCGGCAAACTATTATTATGGTTTAGCCAATTTACATTTAGGAAACAGCACCGATGCCAAAGATGGTTTTGATATTGCAGCCTCAAGTGTCGAATATCGCACCGCTGCTTATACCCAATTAAGTAAACTTTATTTTACCGAAAATGAACCGGAAAAAGCAATAGAATATGCCGAAAAAAGCCTCATATACAACCAATACAATCTGGAAGGTTTACAATTGTTGGCGGTACTTTATCGTGTGCAAAACAACTCCGAAAAAGCTACTGCAGTATTAGCCAAAATTACCGCTATTGATGCGTTGAATCATTTTGCTCGATTTGAAAAATACCTTTGGGAAAACTCAGCAGCAGCAAAACTACACTTTACCTCTCTTATCCGAAATGAAATGCCGGAGCAAACGCATCTTGAATTAGGCATCTGGTACCAGCAATTGAATCGTACAGACGATGCTTTAAAAGTTTTTGCACTTGCCAATCCAAATGCTGAAATTAGGTACTGGACAGCCTTTTTAGAAAATAAAACTGTTGATTTAAGCAACATACAACCCGGGACCAGTTTTCCTTTCCGTCCCGAAACTGCTGAAATTCTCGAAAAACTAATCCCTACAAATGAGCAATGGCAATTGAAATACCATTTGGCTTTAATTGAATGGAATCGCAATTCGCTTTCCAAAGCCAAAGAATTGTTTTCACAATGTGGTACCAAACCAACAGATCCTGCTTTTTATGCGGCTAAAGCGACTTTACTAAAAGACAACTCTAATCTGGTTGTATCAAGTTTGCAACAAGCCATTAAATTAGACAATCAAGGCTGGAGGTATTATAAACTGCTGACAGAACATTATATCAGTCAAAAACAATATTATAAAGCACTGGCAATTGTAGCTCCTTTTTACAAAAAACATTCAGAAAATTATATCATCGGAATGTTGTATGCCAAAACGTTGTTATTGAACAAAAAATACGTAGAAGCGGATGCTTTTTTGACCCAACTGGAAATTCTTCCATTTGAAGGCGCCACTATAGGAAGACAGCTTTATCATGAAGCCAAACTGATGCAGGCAGTAACTCAATTGAAAAATAAACAATACAAAAAAGCACTTCAATTTATTGCCGATGCCAAGTTGTGGCCATCCAATCTGGGTGTAGGAAAACCCTACGAGGAAGATATCGACGAAAGACTGGAAAACTGGCTGGATTATCAATGTTATAGCGGTCTTAATAATTTGGAAGCTGCTAGGCAAGCATTAGAAAAAATTACTATTTTTAATCCGAAAATAGATAATACGGTTATGAACTTTTTACCCGCAAATCAACTTGTCTCTGCCTGGGCAATTGAAAAAACTTCTTCTTCGGAAAAAGCGGCGGCATGGTTAAAAAATCAAGCTTCTTTATATCCTTCCAACAAAATTATTCAGTGGACTTTACAAGTATACACTAAAAACCCGTCGGGAAATTTAACCGAAGAGGAAAAAGACGGTGAAGTTCGAATTATTGAAAAACTATAAAAACTACCTTATATAAATTAAAATACCATGAATAAACATTTTTTAAAATACACCTTTTTTAGTCTTGTCGTATTGGGCTGCCAAAATATAGAGGCACAAAATGCAGAGCAAAACAAAAGTGATTTGTCGATTTATAGAGTTACACCTTTAAAAGTTCACGATTTGCTTCATACCAAGCTCGAAGTCTCTTTTGATTATGGAAAACGTTATTTGTACGGAAAAGGATGGCTTACGCTAAAACCTCATTTTTACGAAACAGATACACTTACTTTAGATGCCAAAGGAATGGATCTTAAAGAAATTGCCATTATTGACGGACAAAAAAGTATTCCTTTAAAATACAAATACGATAACCAACAGATTTTTATTACACTAAACAGAAAATACCAAAGCACAGAAAAATATACGATTTTCATTAATTATACAGCAAAACCGGATCAATTAAAAGCCAAAGGAAGCAATGCGATTACGGATGCAAGAGGTCTGTACTTTATAAATCCTGACGGAAAAGGAGACAAACCGGTTCAAATCTGGACGCAAGGCGAAACAGAAGCTTCTTCGGCCTGGTTTCCGACAATTGACAAACCGAATCAGAAAACAACTTCTGAAATCGCTATGACGGTAGAGTCCAAATACACCACTCTATCCAATGGAAAGTTAACCGCACAAAAAGTAAATAAAAATGGTACGCGTACCGATACCTGGAAAATGGAATTACCGCATTCTCCTTATTTATTTATGATGGCAGTTGGCGATTTTAAAATCTATAAAGACTATTATAAAGGAAAAGAAGTCAGTTATTATCTGGAGCCAAAATACGCACCCTATGCGAAACAGATTTTTGGAAAAACACCCGATATGATGGCTTTTTACAGCAAAATGTTAGGCGTGGATTATCCTTGGGTAAAATATTCACAAGTGGTAGCCAGAGATTTTGTTTCGGGTGCAATGGAAAATACTTCGGCCACTTTACATGGTGAATATGTGCAAAGAACCGAAAGAGAATTGTTAGACGATAATCAGGAGAGTACCATTGCTCACGAACTTTTTCACCAATGGTTTGGAGATTATGTTACCGCCGAATCCTGGTCTAACTTAACCATGAATGAATCTTTTGCCACTTTTGGTGAAGTACTTTGGCATGGACATGATGCAGGACAAGACGCAGAAGACCGATCTCGTTATGAAAAATTACAAAATTACCTGCGTTCTCAAAAAAATGGGGACAGCCCTGTTTTAGCTCGTTTTCATTACGAAAACCAAGATGATATGTTTGATAATATCAGCTACTCCAAAGGATCCATTATTTTATATGCCTTAAAAAATCAAATGGGTGATGCGGCCTTTTTTAAATCCTTAAATCGTTACTTAACTGTAAATGCTTTTAAATCGGGAGAATCACATCAACTGCGTTTAGCAATGGAAGAGGTCACCGGGAAAGACTGGAGCCCTTATTTTAACCAATGGTACTACCAAGGTGGGAATCCTATTTTAAATGTCGAATACGGATATGCAGATGGAAAAGCAACTATAGCGGTAAAACAAACACAAGAAAGCTCCGTTCAAACGTTCAGCCTTCCTCTAAAAGTTGATTTTTACGTTAACGGAACCAAAATAAGAAAGGATATTTTAATTGACAAAAGAGAACAAACTTTTAGTTTTGATGTACCGGCACAGCCTAATTTTACAGACCTGGATCCTGATAAAATTTTAGTAGGTAAAATTATTGACAACAAAAAAATAGCAGATTATCTTTTTCAATATAAAAATGCTCCCTCCTATTACAACAGAATCGAAGCGGTTAAATTTGCCACTACAGCTAAAAGTCAGGATGCGCAGCAAATTCTATTGGCCGGTTTAGAAGATCAACAAGACGATGTGCGCGTTTTAAGCATCAAAGCAATTAGTTTAGAAGACAATCAAACCAAAAATGCTGCTCTAAAAAGCTTACTGAATATCGCCAAAAACGATAAAAAGACAATTGCAAGAGCTGCCGCGATTATAAAATTAGGTTCTACAGTCAATCCGGAATATAAAGGATTGATGCTGGAAAGTATCAAAAACCAATCATATAATGTAATTGCAGCCGGCATCTGCGGATTAACCAAATTTTCAGCTGATGAGGCCGACAAAGCATTAAATTCTTTAGACGAAGACACTAAAAACCATGTAACTCCATTAATCAAGAGGTTCAACAGTCAGAAATACTAAAAAACGACATCAAGAAACTTAAGATCTAAGTACCTTAACTTAGTTAGTATTATTTGTTTTTGGAAGAGATTGTCTCATAGCTGTGAGACAATCTCTTTTTTTTTGTGCTTTATTCAAGCCATACTATTTCTAACTGTCGCTATTGTATTACCACCCTATCATTTACCGAATCGCCCTTGTAATTATCATTTCGACGCAGGAGAAATCACACCCAGTAATTCGACAAAGATTGGCGACATACTGTGTGGAGTTTCTAGTGTGATTCCTCATTCTTCGTAATGACACGGTAGAAAACTTTGCGCCCCTAGCAGTTAAACAACAACCGCTATTCCATTAAAACAAACCTCCCAAAAGAAGAAGCGATATGAAAATTAGGCGTCTCCGTGCCCGGATTCACCCACGTAATCCAGGTAGGTTCATATTGTGCATCGTTATTTTGAGAAAATTTAGCACGATACACACCTGTTTCTATGATGTTATTGTGAATTAAATCTAAAGCTTTTAAAGACGAAATACTAATCTTACCCTGAAGTATAAAAAAAGTACTTTCCTTTGACGCCTTGAGCTTTAATTCGTTCTTAGGCCAACTCCACTCAAAATCAAAATTATGATTGGGATACGCCTCAAAATCCATCACTCTGGCTGTTGTATCCATCTCCAGACAATAGTATGGACTCATTGCTTCATTTTTTCTAAAAAACAATTCTACGCGGTCCGAATTTCCGATACTGTCAATACTATCGTCTTTTTGATCAATATAAATGTTACCATCAAAAACCTTAAAATTAAAATACAAATAGTCAAAATCCCAGAGTGCCCGAAATTCAATTTTTGAAAAAGAATCCGTATTCCAGGGCGAACAAAAATCAGTTAAACAATTTGCTTTTTCCCAGAAATTAAAATCTAAATCTGCAGCCTCATTTTTTTTCTTTTGGTCGATAAATTTAACCTGATATTCTTTTAAAATTGCGCTCATATTTTTTCCGATTTTCAACTATTCGTTAACCAAATTTGGCTGGCATTTTTTCGAAATTTCAGTGCTCAAAAAAACACACTTTTATTTCGCTTTTGAAAGGCTAATATAAGTCAAACTTTCCGTAAAAGGAACACTACTTTTTAAGTTATTTTTAACTCTGAAATAAAAAACCCACAAAAAAACACGATATCATTTCTCAAACAAATAATCAACTTATTAGCAATATACAGCTTCAAAAATTAACACATTCTTACTTAATAAAACAAAATAACTATTATTTACTAAAAGCAAAATATTCAACTTAAGATTCCTGTTAAACAAAAGAACGTTGTCTTTTCTATTTTATTTTAAAAAATCGTCATCTTTTTATGTCAAAAAAAGCAATTATTGCATTTTTATGTGCTCGAGAACACAAATTTTGTGTGTTCGAGCACATTTTTTCTGTTTTTTCTTGTTTAATAAAAATATAATCGATAGTTTCGTCGAATAATTAAAATTTAGTGCTCCATTTTTAGTTCCGTTTCACTCTTTTTTTTTGCGTATTAAAGTGAAAATAAAGGCGGTAATAAAAACTAAGTTTTAACTATTGAAAGAAAAAAAATCAACTAACAAAAGATTCAATTTTATTAATCAAAACCAACCAGAGTATGAAAAAAGTATTTGCAAACGAGCCCCGAAACTCAGCCCTGCAAACTGTACTTGACAAAAGCTTAAAAGCGGCTTTAGTTTCACTTTTGTCATTAAGCTTTCAGACAGCCGATGCAGCTGCTCCCTCCACTGAAAGAACTTTAAACAAAACCAGTTTATTCGCATTCCAGAAAATAGTAAAAGGGAAAGTAGTAGATGAGAAAGGAATTCCGATTCCCGGAGTAAATGTTATCATAAAAGGATCCAAAACCGGTGTTCAGACCGATATGGATGGTAGTTTTGCTATCGATGTACCCAATTCTTCTGCTGTATTAGTGTTCTCTTTCCTGGGTATGCAGGAACAAGAAGCACCGGCAGGAAGTGGTAATTTGAAAATCACGATGAAAGAAGCCGGACAACAAATGGATGAAGTTGTTGTTGTTGGGTACAGCAAGGTTAAGAAACAAAGTTTGACAGGATCTCTGCAAACTTTAGACGATAAAAAACTGCTTGATGTTACCACTCCTAATGTCGAAAACCTATTGGCAGGAAAAGCAACCGGGGTTTTTGTCAGTACAAGTGGCGGTCAGCCCGGAGGTGTATCAAAAGTAGTAATCAGAGGAAAAAGCACTGTAAACGGAAGCACCGATCCTCTTTGGGTTGTAGATGGTGTAATTGTAGGGAGCAGCTCCCCAACCATGAATCCTTCTGATATTGAATCCCTAACCGTTCTTAAAGATGCCGCTTCTACAGCAGTATACGGTTCACAAGGTGCAAACGGTGTTATTGTGGTAACGACAAAAAGTGGTAAAGCCGGTAAAGCAACAATCAACTTCTCTGCCAAAACTGCTTTGGCCAGAATAAATTCAGGCAATTTCAAAGTCATGAACGGAGCCGAATTATATGACCTGTACAATTCTTTTTCGAACAAACAAATCTTTCAAAATGCATCCTGGTGGACACCTGAGTTAAGAAACAAAAACTACGATTGGTGGAAAAACGGTACTCAAACCGGTGTTGCCCAAGATTATAACTTATCTGTAAGCGGTGGTGGTGAAAACTTTAAAAGTTATGTTTCAGTAGGCTATTATGAAGAGACCGGAGCCATAATTGGTTATGATTATAAAAGATATAATGGTTTGATGAAGTTTGAATACAAACCAAATAGCTGGTTAACCATAAGACCTCAGATAAACTTAACAAAAGAAACTAATTACGACAAACAACATTCTGTTGGTGCTATGTATCGTAATCTGCCATGGGATAGCCCATACTTACCGGATGGATCATTGGTAGGAAACGCACCGAATCCAACCTGGGTCAATACGACCGGATCTAATTACTTGTATGACTTACAATGGGATTTCTCTGAATCTGCAGATTTCAACGTGCGTTCCAATCTGGATTTTGATATTAAATTTACTAAATGGCTGACTTTTGCATCTGTAAACAATTACATTATTGGCAATGGAAATTCTAGCTCATACTCTGATCCGAGATCTTCATCAGGTTTAGCCGTGAAAGGTAGAATTGAAGATTATTTCAGTACGTTCAACAGACTTTACACCAATCAATTATTAAAATTCAATACCAAAATTGATAAACACGAAATAAACGCTATTGCCGGTTATGAGTGGAATGAATATAGTTCTAAATTCAGCAACGCTATTGCAACCGGAATTCCTCCTGGAATCTTTGTAGCAGATCCTGCTGCTAAACCGGAAAAAGTAAAAGGAAACAGATCAGAATGGGCAGTACAATCTCTACTTTCCAATATGAACTACTCTTACGATAACAGATATTTAGCTCAGTTTTCTTTCCGTCGCGATGGTGCCTCAAACTTTGGAAAAAATGCACAATATGGTAATTTCTTTTCTATTAGTGGAGGATGGAACATTCACAATGAAGCCTTCTTTAAAGCTGATTGGGTAAATAACCTGAAGTTAAGAGCCAGTTATGGTTCAGTAGGTAATCGTCCTAACAGCTTATACGGACACTTGCCATTATACTCTTTCTCTCAAAGTTATGACGAAAATCCGGGTGCTTTGATTTCTCAATTAGCAAATCCTGATTTGAGCTGGGAAAAAACATATACTGCAGGTATAGGTCTGGATGTAAGTTTATTCAACAGAGTAAACATCACATTTGATTATTACAATAAAAACACCTCCGATTTATTGTACCAGGTTCCGCTTCCGGGAGTTATTGGTGTAACTAGTATCTGGAGAAACGTTGGAGCTGTAAACAACAGAGGTTTTGAAGCTTCTATTAATGTAGATATCATTAAAAATGAAAACCTGAAATGGTCTTTTGACGCCAATATTGGTGTAAATAAAAACAAAGTAACCGGCCTTTACGGAGACCGTAAAGAAATTATTGTTGGTGATGGTAGTGGTGTTGCAGGTTCTGCTTCTAAACTATTAAAACCAGGTACAGATGTAGACAGCTGGTACTTAACAGAATGGGCAGGTGTTGACCCGGAAAACGGAAAACCACAATGGTATACTACCAATGCTGATGGAGAACGCGTAAAAACATACAATTATGCAGATGCTTTCAAAAACAGAAAAATAATAGGATCATATACTCCAGATTTCTTTGGTGGATTCTCTACAAGTTTAAACTATAAGAACTTTGATTTTGCAGCCATTTTCAGCTATTCTGTTGGCGGAGAAATCTATAACTATTCAAGAACAGAGTTTGACTCAGACGGAGCTTATACCGACAGAAATCAAATGCAACTGCATAGCGGGTGGAGCCGTTGGGAAAAACCCGGTGATATTGCTACACACCCACAGGCTGTTTATGATAATACAAGCAACTCAAATAAAGCTTCTTCCCGTTTCCTTGAAACCGGAACTTACCTGAAAATGAGAAGCCTTTCTATCGGATATAACATACCGGTTAAAAATACAGGTATCAGCGGTTTAAGATTATTTGTTGCAGGTGAAAACTTATTTACGATCTCTCATTTTTCAGGTGTAACTCCGGAGTTGTCACCAAATTACAATAGTGCAACCGGTCAATATGTAATTTCGGGTGTTAATACGGGCGTATATCCACAAACGAGCAGAGTTACACTTGGACTTAATCTAACACTTTAAAAAAAACAAAATCATGAAAAAGATATTAATATTAGGTATTGCAGTTAGTTTTCTGTCCTCATGTGAGTTAGACAGAGAGCCATTTAGCTCCTATACACAAGAAAAAATACAACAAGATAAAGAAGCTTCAATCGAAGTTTTACTAAACGGGTGTTATGCACAACTAAAAGGATGGTCAGACGTAATGCATCGTGTTGGTGAATATCCGGGCGATAACATCATGATCAGAGGGACAAGTACTGACTCTTTTTACTCGTTTATTTCTTATCAACACATTCCTGATAATGGCAGATTATCTACTTTCTGGAATAATGGATACAAAATCATTTCACAATCAAGTGATTTGATAAAAATTATTTCTGAAGGAGAAAGCGCTGCAGTTGATCAACAACTTGGAGAAGCTTATTATCTAAGAGGTCTGATTTATTTTTACTTAGGAAGAACTTACGGAAGACCTTATTCACAATCGCCTGAGACAAATTTAGGTGTGCCAATCGTAAATGGTCTGCCGGCTGATATTGGTAACCTTCATTTACCGGATCGTTCAACTGTAAAAGCAACTTACGATCAGGCAATAAGTGATTTGAAGAAAGCTGAAGCTCTTATGACTGTTGGCAAGGCTGCTTCTTTTGCAACCAAAGAAGCTGCACAGGCGATGCTTTCAAGAGTATACTTATACATGAGTGGAACTTACGAAACTCCAAATCAGCAGTATGCAACACTTTCTATAGAATATGCTCAGAAAGTAATTACAAGCGGAAGATACAATTTGTTGAGTCGTACGAACTTTATGAAATACAATACTTTTGCACCGGACGCTCCTGAACAAACTGAAACCATTTTTGCAATCAAAAGAGTTGCATCAGAATATTCAGGATTTGATCACTATTATGGAATTGGCGGAATGTATGCCAATATTCAGGGACAAGGATGGGGAGAAATGTATGCCAGTGGCGAATATCTTGACTTATTACGAAAAGCCGGTCTGAAAAAAGATGCTCGTTGGGCGTTCATCGATCCGCAATTTACAGAAGATGCTAATGGAAATAAAACACCAGCATTCCGTTTTGTTGTTGATGTTTTCAATACCGCTGGGGCTCAAACCGGTTACAATTATGTACAACAACCGTTAAAAACAAAACCGAATGGAGATTACTATATCACCATTTCAAACACAGATTATGATCTTACCGTAGTAAACGCAGCCGAAAATCAATATGCGATCACCTACCAAGGTAAAATCTATACCGGTGAAAAAGATTACATGATGCTTTTAAATCGTGTATACCCAATGTTCTATATTACAAAATGTTCTTTACAGAATAATGATTCACACCTGCACTCTCCTATTATCTCGAGATTGGCAGAAATGTACCTGAACATGGCAGAAGCGTATGCTAAAAAAGGAGATTATACCAATGCATTGACCAATCTTAATATTATTAGAGAAAGATCAATTGTTGGCGGAGGTTACACTTCATTAAACAGTACCAATGCCGTACAAAGAATTGATGAAGAGCGTCAGTTAGAATTGGCCTTCGAAGCGCACCGTGGTTATGATGTTTACAGAAACGGACAAACCATGACACGTCACTATCCGGGTCCACATTTGCCAATGATAGATGTTCCGGCTTCAAGTCCTCGTGTGATACAATACATTCCGCAATCGGAAGTAAATGCTTATCCGGGAACTTTGACTCAGAATCCATAAACGTTTAAATATTTGTTTTTTGTTTGTTTACGACCTCTCTAATTAAATAAACTATTAGAGAGGTTGTTTTTAAAATAGCTTATAAACCATAATCCTATAACAACCTCAAATAATGAAAAATATATTTTACCTGTTTCTTGCCACCTCTTTAGTATCGTTTTCCTGCGCCAGCAATAATGATGATTCATCACAGAACAATACACCACCGGGAAGCGAAACTCTACTAACAAACCCAAAAACAAAAATTTCCCTTCCGCTTGGCGGGAATGCTTATAGCTCTAAACATCTGGATGGAAACAACACCATTACAGACAACGGTATAGAAAACTGGACCGATTCCAGTGAGTTTTTTACCGCTTATTTTAAAATTGCAAAAGCCGGAACATTCCAAATTACCGTAGAAGAATCTGTTGAAGTAAATGGAAAATCTGAAGTAGAATTTTCAATCAACAACGAGTCCAAAAAAGTAAGTTTCACTACCACAAAAAAAGCAGTTATTGCCGGAACCTGGGCCATTAAACAAGCCGGTTATGTTGCAGTCAAAATAAAAGGAATCAGCAAAACAGGCGATCGTTTTCCGTCTATTAGTCGTCTAACGATTGCAAGTGCTGATTATGAAGGCAAAATAGCTTATGTACCAAATAACGAAGGCAGCTTTTATCACTGGGGAAGACGTGGCCCATCTGTTCACTTAAACTATCAGGTACCGGAAACCAGCAATATCGAATGGTATTACAATGAGTTGACAATTCCTGAGAATGAAGACAAAATAGGTTCTTATTTTATGGCGAATGGTTTTGGTGAAGGTTATTTTGGAATTCAGGTGAACTCTGCAACAGAACGAAGAGTTTTGTTTTCGGTATGGAGTCCGTTTACTACCGATGATCCGAACAGTATTCCTGATTCGCATAAAATCAAAATGTTGAAAAAAGGAGAAAACGTGTACACGGGAGAATTCGGAAATGAAGGTTCAGGTGGACAGAGTTACTTAAAATACAATTGGAAAGCGGGAACGACCTACAAGTTTTTACTTCGTGGAACTCCGGCAGGAAACAATACCACTACTTACACCGCTTATTTTTACGCACCAGAGTTAGGAAAATGGTCCTTAATTGCAAGTTTTAACCGTCCTGAGACCAATACCTACCTAAAAAGATTTCACTCCTTTTTAGAGAATTTTGTTCCGGAACAAGGAGATTTTTCTCGTAAAGTTTTATTCAACAATCAGTGGGTTTGTGATGATAAAGGAAGTTGGACTGAAATTAATACCGCTCGATTCACAAACGACAATACGGGAGCTAAAGAATACAGAATGGATTTTGCAGGTGGTTCAGAAAACGGTTCTTTCTTTCTGAAAAACGGAGGTTTCTTTAATGATTTTGTAACGCCAAAAACTACCTTTACAAGACCGTTAACGAATAAAAAGCCGGAAATAAATTTCACTGCTTTGCCATAGGTAATTGACAGAAAAAATAAAAGTTAACCTGTTAGATGTAATTTGTATTTTTTTATAACATATAGAACCATAGATTTTATTTAAAAAAAGGAGTTTAAAAAAGAAACACGCTTCTTTCACATAGTTAAACTATAAGATTTAAAATAAGTGATCCTCTTTTCATTCTCAAAAAATCGCTTCTATTATGATAGAGAACAAGTACAACTAACAGATTAAAAATTAAAATAGTACCGATAATCCAATTACAGATTATCAAATCATTTAAATCAAATTAATTATGAAAACTAGTAATTTAAAATTCATTTTAACCGTATGCATTTTGTTTTGTGGAGCAATTGTATCGGCGCAAATGATTAAAACCAAAACTCCATCACGCGCAAAAGGCCAAACCGATGTTTTACGTCTGGCCGCTACGCCAATACCGACCGTTCGCGTGGCCTTTATTGGTCTTGGAATGCGTGGTCCGGGAGCAGTAGAACGCATGACACATATACCGGGTGTTGAAATTGTCGCATTATGTGATATGACACAGGAAAATACCTCTAAAGCAAACGAAATCTTAACCAAAGCAGGACTTCCAAAAGCACAGGAATTTTATGGTGATGAAAATGGATGGAAAAAAGTTACTGCATTACCAAATGTAGATTTAGTATACATCGCAACAGACTGGAAACACCATGCGATGATTGGTGTTCAGGCTATGAAAGACGGTAAACACGTAGCCATAGAAGTTCCGGGTGCGATGACAATGAAAGAAATCTGGGAGCTTATCGATACGTCTGAAAAGACACGTAAGCACTGTATGCAACTTGAAAACTGTGTGTATGACTTCTTCGAACTTACGACATTAAACATGGCACAGCAAGGTGTATTTGGAGAAATTCTTCATGCTGAAGGTTCATATATTCATGGCTTACAACCTTTCTGGGGAGAGTACTGGAACAACTGGAGAATGGATTACAATATTAAACATCGTGGTGATATTTACGCTACTCACGGTATGGGACCAGCTTGTCAAGCACTAAATATTCACCGTGGTGATAAAATGAATTTCCTGGTTTCTATGGACACAAAAGCAGTTGGAAACCCTGCTTATATCAAAGAAAAATCAGGAAAAGAAATTAAAGATTTTAGAAATGGAGATCACACCATGACTATGATTCGTACTGAAAATGGAAAAACAATCCACATTCAGCATGACGTTACTTCTCCTCGTCCGTACAGCAGAATGTATCAATTGAGCGGAACTAAAGGTTTTGCCAATAAATATCCATTAGAAGGGTACGCTTTAGACGGTAAAGAATTAGGAGATGATGTAAAACCAAATCATGAAAAATTAAATGCACACTCTTTTGTTCCAGCAGAAGTTAAAAAAGCATTGATGGAAAAATACAAACACCCGATTGTAAAAGATATCGAAGAGCAGGCTAAAAAAGTAGGTGGTCACGGCGGAATGGATTTCGTAATGGACTACCGATTAATCTACTGCCTTCAAAAAGGATTGCCACTAGATATGGACGTTTACGATTTAGCAGAATGGTCTTGCTTAGGTCCGTTAACAGAAATTTCTCTTGACAATAATTCAGCTCCTGTAGAAATCCCTGATTTCACACGTGGAGGTTGGAACAAACTACAAAAACTTGAGTTTTCAAAGTAAATATATTGGTTAGTTAGTGAGAAAGGGCATCTTAATTGAATTAGATGCCCTTTTTTTGGCTGGAAAACTCGCAGTGTTTTCTAACATGTCATTTCGACTTTAGGAGAAATCGCACTAGTAAATCGACAAAGATTGGCGATATGCTGTATAGAATTCCTGTTGTGATTTCTCCTAAAGTCGAAATGACAATTTTACGGTAATTATGAATGAATGAATGAATGAATGAATGAATGAATGAATGAATGAATAAAGTATCAAGTGCTATTTACCTCGCCTGTTCGCTATCGCTCGGGTCTCCTGCGTCATTGACAATTAAAAGGCAATTCTACAAACTAGGATAAGACGAATCAGGTTAAGTAACCACTTCACAATCCAGAAACTGCCTCATTATTTTATTTGTTCAATGCCCTTTTGAAGAACTTCATCTACACCGGATTGAATTCCTTTTATAGTAGGTTTCACTTCTATATCTACTTTTACACCTTTTCTTTGTGTTTCTGTACCGTCCGGGTAAAAAATACCGGTTCCGGACAAAATAGATCTGTCTTTTAAAAAATAAAAATCCGAAACATTCCCGTCAGCTCCGGCTGTCTGACTACCCACTGTGATTACATTATCCCCTGCCTGTAATAACATAGTGCTAAACTCGGCTCTACTTTGTGTCTGCTCATTAACTAATAAGACCACTTTACCTTTAAAATAGTTTTTTAAAGGGTCAATCGTTATTGTTTTTCTGTGGTGAAATCTGCCCGGGTATGTAAAATCAGGTTCAATAAGATTGATACAGTCTTTACTTTTCTTTATAAATCTTCGCGCCAAAACATAAGGAAGAAAATTAGGGTAATTGCGTATGTCAATAATTATTCCTTTTGCGTTTTCAAATTGTTTCATCATTTTGTCAACATCTGGCATTTGCAAAGCTGACATGTCTACATAACCAATACCATCTTCCAGAAATTTATATTTTTCAGATGAAATTTCCCTTTTATAGATCGCATAATACGGATATCGGGATACCTTTTTTCGAAGTGTATCAGAATTGCGAGACAATACTACATCAACCGTATTTGTACTTCCATTAGCTAAATAATAATAGGTACCTCTTAATTTGCCATCTTTGTTAGAACCGCTTAAATATTTTAATTTGTTTTTTATAATTGTGGCGATCGGTACGCCATCTATTTCCTCGATGATATCTCCCACTTTTAAATCGTTGATTTTTGCTAATGAATCATTGGGAATACCTGTTACTATTGCCTTCCCTTCAATTATTTTTAAGGTAGCAGGAAAAAACAATTGTCCAAAAAAGCCGGCCGTTTTATCGGTTATAAATACGCCATGGGCGTCATCAGTTTTCACCACTGTTTCCAACATTGCTAAATTGTAATCCAATTCATTTTTAACCAGCACAAATTTGCCAATCATTTCTGGTAGTACATCCTCCCATTTCTGATCTGTCATATATTTATATGGGAAAAAATATTCTACAGTATTCCAGTATCTGCAAAGATTGAGAATTCTCATATTGGTTTCCGGATACAATGCTTCTTTATACATTTTCTCATTAATCATCAAAATATTGCCTGTCTTTGCTCTGTCCACATAGAAAGGTTTTCCCTGATATCGGTTGTTTTTAATAAACTGCAACTTCTCCACAACAGCAGCATTAAAATAGTGCTCATTACCAAGCCATGCTAAATCTAAATTTTTAGTAAAGTATTTGGAATCCTCTTTTTCTTCGGAAATATTCTGCTTTTTTACATCACCAAGACTAATAATCCAGTTAAGATAGATTAAGGATATTTCCTCTTTGTTTTTGGCTTTTTGAATTAAGGGCAACTGAGTCAGAAACTGCTCGTCCCAATTATACTTTCCTCTAGCCACATTGGGATGATAATATTTTAAGAACCCCCAAACTTTGCAAAAAACCGCTTCCTTTTGAAACGGAATAGAATCGCGCTTATCTTCTAAGCTTTGTCCAAATGACGTATTCAAATAAAATAAAAAACAAATAATTGAAACTCTTACATTCATAACTTAATCAAATAAAAAAATTAACACATTAGAAATAATTATAATAAGTAAAAATATAGGATTACAAAAAACATCCTTATGCAAAATCATGCGAATATTATACAGAAAATTCAATAGATGTGTTCGAGGACATTTAACTTTTTTTTTGAATTTAACAAAATTACAATCTTTATTTTTACCCGCATATATTGCTATTTCATCAGATTTACGTTACGTATAATCATAAAAAAACAGATTATCATCAATCCTATTAAACTATATCTTTAATGAAGAAAAAATTATTAAATGCCAGACTGAACAAAGGTTTTTCTCAGGAAGAATTGGCAGATTTAGTTGGAATGTCACAAGCAAATTATTCCAGGAGAGAAAATGGTTTAAAGAAAATATCCGAAGCCGAATGGACTAAACTTGCAAAACATTTAGGCTTAGAAAAAGAAGATATATATGAGATTGATACGATCTGCAATAGTAGCAATGAATATCCCCTTAAGGCAGAAACATTTACAATTCCTAAATTTATAATGGACCACATCGAATTGTTACAAGAAAAAAACAGACAACTGGAAGAAAAACTAAAAAGCTATGAGAGTTAATTCCTTTACACTATTCCTATAACCGTAACTCATAAAATCTATTTCTTCTGTCCTATAAAAAACAAAATGCAATCGCAAAACTCCCGTAGCCACAGACACAAAATAAAAAGCCTTTCGTTGTTACGAAAGGCTTTCTAAAAAATATAATCTTAAAAATTAGTTCCAGTTAAAACTAATTTTCTTTTCAATTTCACTATTCAGACTCAAAAAAACCGGACAGGTCATAGCAGCACGTTCTAAGATCGTTTTGCTTTTCTCGTCTGTTGTTCCTTTCATTTCAAAAACAATTTCGATTGCTCCGATTCGTCTTGGTTCAGCGTTCATTATTTTAGTTACTTCCGCTGTAGAATCATTGATGTTAATTTCCATATCACGGGCTTTAATACCCATAATTGTCATCATACAACTTGCTAAAGCATTGGCAACGGTGTCGGTTGGAGAAAAGGCTTCTCCTTTTCCGTTATTATCTATTGGTGCATCTGAAATGATTTCACTACCGGATTGCACATGAATTGATTTTGTTCTTAAATCTCCTAAATAGGTTACTTTTGATGTCATTAATTGGCTACTTTTAAAGTTAAGTCTGAATCGTAATATAAAATGTAAACACCTTTGTTTGCGTGTCCGCCATCCTCTTTTTTGTAATATTGAAATTTATTGTCAGCTTGTTCTGTTGTCATTAAATCTGCCGTTTCCTGATACGTTTTACCCTGAACCAAACGCATCATGGTATCAAAAGTTACATCAAATCCACGAGTAGCGTACGTATTTGGATTTACTTTATTTTTCAATCGATATTCTTTCTTAAAAATCTGAACACCCGGTTCATTTCCTTCACGCGTTACCGAAGGGTACATTAATTTCAATTTTACTAAATTCTCAAAACTAATTTCGTCTGTATCTAAAGTACTGTTTGGTTCTAAAATTACCAACTGTACCTGACAGGTTTTTTGCGCGTCAATCAATGCTTTAATAGTCGCTTTAACCATAGCGGTATTAGCAGTTTCCATTACAACATAATTCATTCTGTTAGGCAATAACAAGCTTTTTAAGTTTGCAACATCTAAACCTCCGGTTTCTGTCAAAGCAGCGAAAACAACTCCTTTTTGATTTTGTTTAATATAGGTAACAACCGATTCTTTTTTCTTATCAACTACCGCCACAATGTTTCCGTTTTTAGCACGCATATAATCAAAAACAGCGTTTTTAACTACATCATTTGTTGGGATAGACTGGTACAAATTGTCAATTGGATTCGCTGCATCTTTTGATAATGGCGAAATTACAGGTACATTAAACGAACGCAATGCATTAGCTGTACTTTCTGCATTACTTTGATAAAAAGGCCCTACAACCGCACTGGCATCCTGCAACTTATTCTGTGCAATTAAAGTCAATGTATTTGAAGTGTTTTTTGTTTCCTGTGAATCATAAATCGAAACATCAATTGGTAATCTTAAAACTTTAGCTGAATCAATCGCCATCATAGCTCCCGAATAAAAATCAAGAGTCATATTCAAAAATTTATCACTTTTAATTTTATTAGTACTACTTACCGTATCCGCCTGCATTTTAGCCAGGTTAAAAGGCAATAATAAAACTAATTTTTTACGGTCATTTTGTCCTCTTCTTTTAGTCAGTTCAACCACTTCAGGATTGGCACCAACTGTTTCCGATTTTGTTTTTTCAATCACTTTTATAGCTCCGAATTCGGAATCATCAGCTGACTTCTCTCCTTCTTTTACAATTGGTTTTTGCTGCGCAATAATCGGAGTCGGTGCAAGGAATCCGGTTGGTACTTTTAAAACCATTCCTTCTTTTACTCCTTCAGAAAGTGACGGATTTAATTCGGTTAATTCGGTCTGAGTTAACTGGAACGTTCTTGACAAACTATAAAGTGTTTCTTTTGGTTTCACCTGATAGTCCATATAAGTAACTGCTTTTTTTGAAGGTTTGTCTTCTTTTTTAGGCTCAACAGCTTTTGCTACCTTGGCCACCACAAGAGCTGTCTCCTCTGTTTTTGGAGCAGTTCCTTTAATCGTAATCCTGTGACCAACTGCTAAATTAGCAACAATCTCCGGATTGCGCTTCTCTAAATCTTCAACCGTTGTATTGTATTGTTTTGCGATAGAATATTTGGTCTCTTTTTGCAAAACATCGTGATATATATATTTTTCAGGAGCCGGTGCTTTATTGACTTTAGCACTTACTGCAGCAGTACTTTTTACTGCGGCTCCTTTTGAAGGAATAGTAAGCGTCTGACCAATTTGCAAACCATTCGTTACCAAAAACGGATTGGCTGCTTTTAATGCCTCATCAGAAACTCCATATTTTTTTTCTATCCCAAAAAGCGTTTCTTTTGGCTGTACTTCATGTGTAATTACTTTTCCGGAAGCACTTGGTTTTGTAGAAGCTACTTCTGTTTTGGTTGCTACCGATTTATCTGATTTAGTAGGAATTAACAGTACGGTATTTGGAGCCAATGCTTTTCTGGCGTCCGGGTTTAATTGGTAAATATCATAAGGAGTAACCTTAAATTTTTGAGCAATTTGATTGATTGTTTCTCCGCTCGAAACCGTATACTTCACGGCCTTTTCCTGAGAAAAAGCAGAGCAGGTTACTAAAAAAACGAGCGAAAATAATGTAAAATAATACTTCATAATAGGGCTTAAAACAATTTAATTTTTAATTCGAAAAACAAGGTACTACTTTTTGTTTAAAGCGAGATTCCCAGAGCCTGTTTTTTTGCTTATTATCTTAGATTAATTGCGGTCTTAGCAATAATGACGTTCTTATTATAACTCCTCTTCTGACTTTTTCTTGCATCCAAATAAAAATATTTTCCGAATTTAACACGAATTGGAGAAAAAAATAAGGCGTTACATTTGTAACGCCTTACTATAAAAAATATTATTCCCACTCAATTGTTGCAGGTGGTTTAGAGCTTATGTCGTATACTACACGATTCACCCCTTTTACTTTATTGATAATATCATTTGACACTTTCATTAAGAAATCATAAGGTAAGTGTACCCAGTCAGCAGTCATACCGTCTGTTGATTCTACGGCTCTAAGCGCTACTACTTTTTCGTAAGTACGCTCATCTCCCATTACACCAACACTGTTTACAGGAAGCAGAATTGCTCCGGCTTGCCAAACTTTATCGTATAGTCCCCATGATTTTAATCCTTCGATGAAAACAGCGTCAACATCTTGTAAAATCTGAACTTTCTCCGGAGTGATATCTCCTAAAATTCTAATTGATAATCCTGGTCCCGGGAAAGGGTGTCTTCCCAATAATTCAGGGTCTATTCCTAAAGTAGCTCCAACTCTTCTTACTTCATCTTTAAAAAGCATTCTAAGCGGCTCTACAATTTTTAATTTCATATAATCCGGTAATCCACCAACATTATGGTGTGATTTAATCGTAGCCGAAGGTCCTTTTACAGAAACTGACTCGATTACGTCAGGGTAAATAGTGCCCTGAGCCAACCATTTAACGTCTTCAATTAAATGCGATTCGTCATCAAAAACTTCGATAAAGACACGTCCAATTGTTTTACGTTTGGTTTCAGGATCGCTGATTCCGGCTAATTCACCAAGAAAACGGTCACCTGCATCTACTCCTTTTACGTTCAATCCCATTCCTTTGTATTGATTTAATACATTTTGGAATTCGTTTTTACGAAGTAAACCATTGTTTACAAAAATACAGTATAGGTTTTTACCTATTGCCTTATGTAATAAAACTGCCGCTACAGTAGAATCTACTCCTCCTGACAATCCTAAAACAACCTTATCGTCACCTAATTTCTCTTTTAACTCTGCCACCATTTCTTCTACGAAAGCACCTGGTGTAAAGTTTTGAGGAACCTCGGCAATGTTAACTAAAAAGTTCTCTAACATTTTTGATCCATCAGTAGAATGGAAAACTTCAGGATGGTATTGAATAGCATAAGTCGTTTCGCCTTCAATTTTATAAGCTGCAAATTCTACATCATGAGTACTCGCCAGTTTTACTGCATTTGTCGGCAAAGCTTTGATACTATCGCTGTGGCTCATCCAAACCTGGCTATTTTCTGAAACTCCGTTAAAGAAAACTTCATTCTCCTTAATATATGACAAATTAGCTCTACCATATTCTCTGGTATTAGAAGCAGCTACTTCTCCACCGCTAAAATGCGCCAGATATTGTGCTCCGTAACAAACTGCCAACATTGGAAGCTTGCCTCGAATTTGAGATAAATCAGGATGTGGAGCATCTTCTGCGCGAACAGAAAAAGGACTTCCTCCTAAAATTACAGCTTTATAAGGTGATAAATCACTTGGGAAGTGATTGTATGGGAAAATTTCGCAGAATATATTTAATTCGCGAACTCTACGCGCAATAAGTTGAGTATATTGCGATCCGAAATCTAAAATAAGTACGTTGTGTTGCATGCGCAAAAGTACTTTTTATATTCGAATTTGAAAAATTGATTTTAGTTTTTTTTTAAAGTTGCTGAGTTTCTAAGACTCTAAGATTCTAAGGATCTGTGAATCTCAGATTTAAAAAACGAAAAACTTAATATCTTACCGACTTCGAAAAAACCAAAGTCAACAACTTTTCGTAAGTATCGAAAAAAACATTTTAATAATAAAACCGAAATTACTCATTTACTGAGATTCTAAGCCTATAAGGTTCTGAGCTTCTTAGATTAAAAGTAAAAAACTTAGCATCTAAGCAACTTAGAAACTTCAAAAAAAACATTTAATACTAAATCTCTAAATTAATCCGTTACCTAAGATTAAAAGAAAACAAAAAACTTAGCCACTCAGTAACTTAGAAACTCAACAACTTCAAAAAAACCCATGAAATCAAAATTAATCGTCCTGTCTTTTTTCCTTACTTTATTTCTAGCTTCCTGTAATTCTGTTGATGATTTATTGACTTTTACAATTTCGAATGAAACTTCGATTCAGATAAAAAGTACTTCCCCTATTAATTTACCTTCGGAAATCATAACACCGGATGTGACCACCAACTCGTCTGCTGAATTTAGCAACAACAGAACCAAAGCGAGTTTAGTAAAAGATGTAAAACTAAAATCACTTAGGCTAACGATTACGGACCCTGAAGGAAAAACATTTACTTTCTTAAAATCAATTCACCTCTATATCTCAACAAACGACTCTGACGAAATAGAATTAGCGTATCAGGATAATATCAACGCAACAAGCAATACAATTGATTTGATTAGCACAGATGCCAGATTAGACCAATACATCAAAGCCGATAAATATAAAATCAGAACAAAAGTTACCTTAAAAGAAACGCTTACCAAAGATGTAACGGTAAAAGCAGATATGAAGTTCAGAGTTACTGCTGATCCTTTTTAACTTATTAGGTGCAAAGGTTCAAAGTGGCAAAGGCTCAAAGGGATATAGTTATAGTTTAACCCGTTGGGTGTATTTTTTTTAAACACATAGGAACATAGTTTTGAAAACGAAAAAAGGCGTTTAACTTATTTAAATTTTCAATTGTCAGTCTGAGCGAAGTCGATTGATTGACTATGTGATAGAAATATGTTTCTTTTCTATACTCTTTTTCATAACTAAAAGCTATGTTTCTATGTGTTAAGTATGATTTTTGCCACCCGAGCAAAGCGAATTGACGAAGTAATTGTACCCAACAGGTTATAGTTTATCTATTTTCTACCTCTGTACCTTTGCCACTTTGTACCTTTGTACCTTTGTACCTCAAAAAAAACTACTCTTTAGTAACTATTATTGACGCTTTAAAACCTGCAGCGAGATTATTCCAATAGTCGTTGGTAACCAATACACCTTTGTCATCATAAACCTGAATTTCTGCTGTATTACCTCCTAAAGTACCTATATTTAAAGCTTCAAAATCTAATTTATTGAACCCTTTTTGAAGCGTAATTCTTACTTCTTTAAAACTAGCATCCAAAAACAACTGAGGATTAATTACTATATCATTAGATGAGACCTTAACTAAATCACCATCAATAGCCCCAAAGTCTCTGAATTTCACAACAAAATAATTCGATTGCGTTCTAAAATCTCCTAACGAGATATTTTTCTTAATCAATTCTCCCCTTCCTTCTCTAAGTCCTTCCGCCCTTAAGGCTTTATCCACCTCTTTTTCCATCTTAGGAACATAACGATCACCCGGATTAGCAAAATCGGTTTCGGTTGACATACTAAAAGTACTTTTTTGCTCTCCAACCTGAAATTTAGATTTAGGAGTAATACTGGTATTATCAAAAACATTGGGCGTTTTTATACTTGGGATATTTAAATTAGTACCTGCAGGATCTTTGATTTCCGGAGATGGAAGTTTTTTAGGTTTTGCACTAAATTTAGGAGCCGGAATGGCCTTAAACTTGGTACTAAACTCAGTCTGAGCTGATACTGTTAGGGCAGTTAAAAATAGTATGGAAAATAAAATTTGCTTCATTGAAAAAAGTATTATCAAATGCCTTTTTTAATTTTTATAAAATCAAGTATAGCTTCACAAAAATAGCATAATTTAATTAGGCGCTACAACTTTAAGACTTTTATAACAATATATTAGGCTATTTTTTGGAAACAAAAAACCTGCCAAAAAATCAAAAAAATAAGTTTTAATACAACAAAAATTCACACCTAATATCTTACTTCTTAATCGCAATTTCCCTTTCAAAAAATATATCATTTTGAAAATTAACAACTTATTCCTAACTTCAATGTTTTAATCTACCTTTATTAAAAACATAAAAAATGGATTATATCGACTACTATAAAACATTAGAAATTACAAAGTCCGCTACTGAAGCCGAAATAAAAAAAGCCTATCGAAAAGCGGCACGAAAATACCATCCCGACCTGAATCCAAACGACAAAGAAGCCGAAAAAAAGTTCAAAGAAATAAATGAGGCTAACGAAGTCCTGAGCAATCCTGAAAATCGAAAAAAATACGACAAATACGGAAAAGACTGGAAACATGCCGACGAATTTGAAAAGGCCGGTTACAACCCTAACCAACAACAGCGTACCAGACCACAAAGCAATCCCGATTACAGCGACTTTTCGGGAGGTGATTTCTCCGGTAGTGATTTTTCCGATTTTTTCAACTCCATGTACGGTTCGGCAGGAAACAACAGAAGCCAATCTAAATACAGAGGTCAGGATTACAATGCCGAATTACAATTAGATTTAAATGCTGCATACAGCACACACAAACAAAATCTGACCGTAAATGGCAAAAACATCCGGATTACAATTCCCGCAGGAGTAGAAAACGGTCAAATCATAAAACTCCCTGGTCATGGTGGACCTGGTGCGAACGGAGGGCCTAATGGCGATTTGTACATTACTTTCTCCATCGAAAACAATTCCGACTTTAAACGAGAAGGCAATAACCTTTACGCCGATGTTGCTCTCGATTTATATACCGCCATTCTCGGAGGCGAGATTTTCATTAACACCTTTGACGGAAAAGTAAAGATAAAAGTCCCCGAAGAAATGCAGCCCGGAACAAAAGTCAAATTAAAAGGAAAAGGATTTCCGATCTACAAAAAAGAAGGTCAGTTTGGAGATTTATATATTACTTACAACTTGAAACTTCCGACAAAGCTGTCCAAAAAAGAAAAAGAATTATTTGAAGAACTTTCTAAACTAAGAAGTCATGAGCACTAAAAATCTAATTCAAATCAAACAATTTTGCACCTATCACGAAATTGAACACACCTTTATAACCGAACTAAATAATTACGGGCTGGTAGAAATTATTGTTCAGGAAAATGACGAATATTTATACATTAAACAATTGCCCGCTATAGAAAAAATGATTCGTTTGCATTATGATCTGAAAATTAATTTTGAAGGCATAGATGCCATCGCTCATCTCCTGAACAAAATAGAAACACTGCAACAAAATCTGACGATAACTCAGAATAAACTTCGTCTTTTCGAACAACATCAAATAGAATAACTCATAAAAATCCATTTCTTAAAATATCACAAAAAAGCTTGGTTTTCAAAACGATTTCAAACAAAATTTGCTCTTTTCAATTTCGTATTTTATAAATTGCAGCCTAATTAACTAACCGGATTTTGTTTTTAAAAGGACTAAAACAAATCAATAAAACAGTAAAAAAATGAAAAGAGAAAACATCTTAACAGGATCACCTTGGGAAGACAAAATGGGATATTGTCGCGCCGTACGAATTGGCAATATCATCGAAGTTTCAGGAACTGTAGCAATTGTTGACGGCGACAAAGTAAAAGCTGACGACGCCTATGCACAGACTTTTAATATTCTGGAACGTGTAGAAAAAGTCCTGGAAGATTTAAATGTCGGAATGAAAGATGTAATCAGAACCCGCATTTTCACTACTAATATCAATACTTTTGAAGATGTTGCCAGAGCACATTCTTCCTTTTTTAAAGATGTAAAACCTACAACCGGATTTTACGAAATCAGCAAACTGATCGCTCCCGAATATTTAGTTGAAATTGAATTTACAGCTGTTGTGCAGTAATTTTTTTGCCACGAATTTCACGAATTGCACTAATTATTTTTGCTGCAGATTAAGCGTGTATTTTTTAAACGTTTCAATCTTTTAAAATAAAAATTTGTGTAATTCGTGGCTAAAAAACACTCGACTTTTTTTGCCACAGATTTTGGGATTATGAAGATTGCTTTCTTTTTAAAATAAAAATTCGTGTAAATTTGTGAAATTCGTGGCTAAAAAAACTAAACCTGTAAATGACCTTACCTAATTCTAAAACAATACTCCTGACAACACTTAAGTGGGTTCTCATTTGTCTTTTGATTGGTGTTTTTTCAGGATCGGCTTCTGCCTTTTTTTTAATTTCGTTAGAATGGGTTACACAATTTAGAATCCATCACAACTGGATTATTTGGCTCTTACCCCTTGGTGGACTACTGGTCGGATTGAGCTATCATCATTGGGGAGAGTCGGTTGTAAAAGGAAATAATCTCTTGTTGGAAGAATACGAAACTCCAAAGAAAACCATTCCGTTTAAAATGGCTCCTCTGGTTCTTTTAGGAACTTTACTGACCCACTTATTTGGAGGTTCTGCCGGACGTGAAGGCACAGCTGTACAAATGGGAGGTGCTATTGCCGATCAATTTACAAAGCTTTTTAAATTAGATCCCTCAGAAAGAAAGATTCTGATTATCTTGGGAATCAGCGCAGGGTTTGCCTCCGTTTTCGGAACGCCATTAGCCGGAGCTATTTTTGCCTTGGAAGTACTGTATTTTAGTAAAATCAACTTAAAAAGCATCTTTTTATCTTTCTTAGTGGCTTATGCTGCTTATTTCACAGTTGAATTCTGGCAGGTCAAACACACGCATTACAGTATCCCCGATGTACCCGAAATCAATCTGACCAATTTGTTCTACACTATCCTTATCAGTATTCTATTCGGATTTGCTGCTTTGCTGTTCTCCAGAACTACTCATTTTTGGAGTTCTCTATTTTCGAAAAACATCAAATATCCCCCACTACGTCCGTTTGTTGGAGGAATCGTTCTTGCAATCGCCATTACAGGCTTTGGATTCACAAAATTCTCCGGTTTAGGCGTACCGGTAATTGTGGATTCTTTTTCAAATGCAAATGCGTGGTATGACTTTTTACTCAAAATTCTGTTTACAGGATTTACACTTGGAGCAGGTTTTAAAGGTGGTGAAGTAACTCCATTATTCTTTGTCGGCGCTACTTTAGGAAGCGCACTCTCCCTTGTCGTTCCTATACCAATAGCCCTTTTGGCCGGTATGGGTTTTGTCGCCGTATTTTCGGGTGCGACCCACACCCCCATTGCCTGCACCATCATGGGAATGGAGTTGTTTGGCACTCAACCCGGGCTATTTATCGCTATTTCCTGTACTATTGCCTATTTTTCTTCGGGCTCAGTTGGTATTTACAAATCACAAATTGTCAAAGGCGCCAAATACAAATTGTACCAGAAATTACAGCGAAAAGAGCTGGAAAACCTATAGGTAAATCCAATTTTAAAATTCCAAATTCCAAAAGGCAAATCAATACTCAATGTCATCCTGAGCGAAGCCGAAGGGAAAATCAATATCCACTGTCATCCTGAGCAAAGCCGAAGGGAAAATCAATACCGACTGTCATCCTGAGCGAAGTCGAAGGGAAAATCAATACCTATTGTCATTCTGAGCGAAGCCGAAGAACATCCTGAGCGAAGCCGAAGAACATCTTAAGCGAAGCCAAAGAACACAACTTTCAACCTTAATCGCTAAAAGTGTGTTAATCTCCAAATTGTTTTCAACATTACATTAAAAAAATGTAAATTCGCACACTATGAAAATACAAGATATTCAAGCGATACAATTGTTGCTCGCAACCCCAAAGAAAATCGCTATCATTCCGCATAGAGGTCCTGATGGTGATGCCATGGGCTCTACGTTAGGTTTATACCATTTTTTATTAAAAAACAATCATCTGCCAACGGTGATTGCACCTAATGATTTTCCTGATTTCTTAGCTTGGTTACCGGGCTCTGAAACTGTAAAAATATTTGAAAAAGACACTGAAAACTGTACGAAAATATTAGAAGAAGCAGAAATTATATTTACGCTGGATTTTAATGCTTTTCATCGCACAGGTGAAATGGAACATACCTTAGCAAAGCTAAAAGCGCCATTTATTATGATCGATCATCATCAAAAACCTGATGATTATGCTGCTTATATGTATTCTGACACTTCGTTTGGTTCTACTTGTGAGATGGTTTACAATTTTATTTCTTTTTTAGACAAAAAAGAAGATTTAGACAAAACCATTGCTACTTGTATTTACACCGGAATACTAACCGATTCAGGTTCTTTCCGCTTTCCGGGAACTACTGGAAATACGCATCGCATCATAGCCGAATTAATTGATTTGGGTGTCGAAAACACGCAAATTCCGGTTTTATTATTTGACAATAGTTCCTACAGCCGTTTGCAGTTATTAGGTCGTGCTTTGCAGAATATGAAAGTTTTTGAAGAATATAAAACTTCTTATACTACGCTTACTCAGGACGAACTGGATTCTTTTAATTATGTAAAAGGCGATACCGAAGGAATTGTTAATTACGGATTAAGCATGAAAGGAATCTTTTTTACTGCTATTTTTATAGAGAATAAAGACGAAAAGATTATTAAAATATCATTCCGTTCACAAGGAGGATTTGACGTCAACCAATTCGCAAGAGATCATTTTAACGGCGGAGGACATAGTAATGCTGCCGGCGGAAGATCTGACGTTTCTATGGAAGAAACTATTCAAAAGTTTGAAGATTTAATAACTAAACTAGCAATATAACCTATATGAACTACTTAAAACTAAGCAGCTGTGCCCTACTTTTTGCCGTTTTATTGGTAGGCTGTAAGCAACACGAAGAAGCCAGAAGACCTATTTCTAGGGCTTCGGGTACTTTCATGAAAAAATCAGCTGATCGGAACAAAAAATTAGTTGCCAGCGAAGAAGATATCATAAAGAAAATAATCAAAAGCAATCCTAAAGTAAAGTATTTTGCTTCACAAAAAGGATATTGGTACGCCTATGAGGAGCAAAATCTCATTGATACTTTACGACCAAAAAGAGGAGATATTGCCTATTACAATCTGGAAATAAAAGATATTCAGGGCAAAATTATCTACCCTGAAGCTGAACTTGGTCCACAAACCTATCATGTAGACAAACAAGAGATCATGATGGGATTGCGCGATGGTATAAAACTGATGCGTAAAAACGAAACTGTAAACTTCTTATTTCCATCACATATCGCATATGGTTATCATGGAGACAATAAAAAAATAGGACCTAATCAATCCTTAATTTGCACCGTTACCTTAAGAAATTTCACACCTGAAGAAGCGCCAAAAGCAACGACTCCGAGTACACAAACTCCGAAACCGGTAGCTCCAAAGCCAACAGTTCAGACTAAAAAAGACACTTTAAACCCGTAAAAACAACATTAAAAAAATGAAAAAGAGTATTTTAATATTACTATTAGCCGCTACCTCGTTTTATTCTTGTAAAGACAAACACAGTGACTTACCAGATGGTTTATACGCTGAAATTGAAACAAATAAAGGAAGTATCATTGTAGAATTAGATTATAAAAAAGCACCCATAACAGTTGCCAATTTTATAACATTAGCTGAAGGCAAAAATGAATTTGTAACGGATGAAAACCTTAAAAAGAAACCTTTTTTTGATGGATTAAAATTCCACCGTGTTATTGCTGATTTTATGATCCAAACCGGTGATCCTCTGGGAACTGGTTCAGGCGATACAGGATACAAATTTAAGGATGAGTTCTCTGATTTAAAATTTGACAAAGGCGGTGTTTTAGCAATGGCAAATAATGGGCCCGGAACAAATAGCAGTCAATTTTTCATCACACATGTTGAGACTCCGTGGTTAGAAGGAAAACATACGATTTTTGGTCACGTAGTGGATAAAGGAATGGATGTCGTTAATAAAATTGTTCAAAACGATAATATCACAACTATTACAATTATCAGAAATGGTGAGGCAGCAAAAAAGTTTGATGCCGTAAAAGTATTTCACGATTATTTTTCAGAAATAGCGAAAGAAAAAAGTAAATACGCAGGAGTTCAAAAAGAAAAAGTAGCTTATTATGCTTCTTTAAAACCAAAAGCTACTAAAACAAGTACTGGTTTAGAATACATTATCACAGAAAAAGGTACCGGTAAAAAACCTGCAACAGGAGCACAATTGTACATTCATTATGCAGGATTCTTAGAAGACGGAACCTTATTTGACAGCAGCGTAGAAGAAGTTTGTAAAACATTCGGAAAGTTTGATCAGGCAAGAGCAGAAGCAAAAGGTTACCAGCCAATTCCATTTCAGGCAGGTCGCAAAGACGGTATGATTCCTGGATTTATTGAAGGAATCGAGCAACTTTCTTTTGGAGATAAAGCCGTTCTTTTCATTCCATCACATTTAGCTTACGGAGAAACCGGAGCCGGAGGGGTTATTCCACCAAATGCGAATATCATTTTCGAAATTCAATTATTAGAGAAACCACAATAACTAATATAGACTTAAATTCTAAATACGATGAAATTTAAACTTCTATTCTTATTCTGTCTGGCAGTAGTTAATATTCAGGCACAAGCGACAAAAAAACCGGCCGCAAAACCAGCTGCAAAAACGGCTACAACAAAAGTAGCTCCTAAAGCAACAACGGCTGCCGAAGGAATTTTTGCAACAATTGAGACCACTAAAGGAACCATCGTTTTGTCATTAGAGTATGTAAAAGCTCCGGTAACAGTCGCTAACTTTATTACTTTAGCTGAAGGAAAAAATCCTAATATGAAAGTGGAAAAACTAAAAGGAAAACCATTTTATGACGGATTAAAATTCCATAGAGTTATCAACGATTTTATGATTCAGGGTGGTGATCCGGACGGAAACGGTACAGGTGGTCCCGGATTTGCCTTTAAAGACGAATTCGTAGACGATTTAAAATTTGAAAAAGGCGGCGTTTTGGCTATGGCCAATTCAGGTCCGGCTACCAACGGAAGTCAGTTTTTTATCACACATAAAGATACGCCTTGGTTGAATGGAAAACACACCATTTTCGGTCACGTAGTTTCAGGAATGGACGTTGTGAACAAAATAGTTCAGGATGATATCATGACAAAAATTACAATCGCCCGCAAAGGTGCTGCAGCCAAGAAATTTGATGCTTTAAAAGTAATCAGCGATGATGCTAAAAAAGGAGAAGCTAAAAAAGCCGAAAACCAAAAAGTAATTGCCGAAAAAGCGGCTTACTTTGCAGCAACTAAAGCTACAGCAACTGCAACAGCTTCCGGTTTAAAATATAAAATCACACAAAAAGGTTCCGGAGTAAAATCTCCTGAAGGGTCTAACATCTATTTTCACTATGCCGGTTATTTTGAAGACGGAAATCTTTTTGACAGCAGCATTGCCAATGTAGCAAAAGCGTATGGCAAATATGACGCTAACAGAGATGCGCAAAAAGGATATCAGGCCTTTCCGTTTGCAGTAGGTAAAAAAGACGGAATGATACCGGGTTTTATTGAAGCATTAGACATGATGACTGACGGAGAAAAAGCAATCTTCTTTCTTCCTTCTAATTTAGCCTATGGAGAAAAAGGTGCCGGAGGTGTGATTCCGCCAAATGCTACTTTAATTTTCGAAATCGAAACGTACAACAATCAGCCTGTGAAATAATTGCCACAGAGATTTATATAAAAAAACCACCAAAGGAAAATTCTTTTGGTGGTTTTTTCGTTTCTACTTTCCCTCAATTCCACAATTTTAGCACCAAAACAAATGCTAAAATTACAGCAATGACAAGGTTTTTGAAGTTTTAACACTAAATCTTAAACAAAATAGCTTACCTTTGCCGGCTTTAATTTTTTAAACTAAACAAGTTAGGATGTTACAAAATAATGTATTAAAAGGAGTATTTTTAGTTGCAATTGGTGCTACAACATACGGAATGTTAGCCACTTTTGTAAAAATGGCATACTCAGAAGGCTATACCACTGCCGAAGTTACCACTTCACAATTTGTATTGGGTATAATTGGTATTTTACTTATTAATGCATTTCAGAAGGTCAAAAACAAAGAAAGCGTTGTAAAAGCAACATCCAAAAACATCATTAGTCTGATGACAGCCGGAACTTCTTTGGGGATGACCAGTTTATTCTACTACCTTGCTGTAAAGTATATTCCGGTTTCAATTGGTATTGTTTTGTTAATGCAAACCGTTTGGATGGGGGTTTTACTTGAAATGATTTTAGAAAAAAAATTACCTTCAAAACAAAAAGTTATCGCCGTATTTATTGTACTGCTGGGAACTGTTTTAGCAACCAATATTATACACAACGAAGTAGCACTTGACTGGAGAGGTATGGCATGGGGCGCTATGGCAGCTGCTTCTTTTACCACAACCATGTTTACTGCAAATCGTGTTGCAACCGGAATTTCATCTGCACAACGTAGTTTGTACATGCTTATGGGTGGTGCTGTAATTGTATTCTCTTTTGCCTTTTTTACTCAGGTAACTCCTTTTAACCTTGCAATTTTCCTGAAATGGGGAATTATATTATCTTTATTCGGAACCATTATTCCGCCGATGTTAATGAATGCTGGTTTCCCTCTAACAGGAATTGGTTTAGGAAGTATCGTTTCTGCACTTGAACTTCCTGTTTCCGTAATGATGGCTTATGTTTTACTGGATGAAAAAGTAATCTTTTTACAATGGGTTGGTATTGTTTTAATCATACTGGCGATCATTATAATGAATGTAAATTTCAAAGGCAAAAAGTAATCGATTTTATATAGTTCCAAAAAAAAGAACTTAATATAATACAATATTTGTTAATTTTTTTATAAATTCGTGATAAACAAGTGATATCATGAATTTACCTTGGCATTTATATCTAATGGCTTTTCTATATATAATTGCCGGAATCAATCATTTTAAAAACCCGGGAATGTACATTACCATCATTCCCCCTTATTTTCAGAACCCCAAATTATTAAATAGTTTAAGTGGAGCTGCCGAAATTATTCTGGGCATCCTCCTCACCCTTCCTTTTTCAACAGTTATTGCTGCTTGGGGAATTATAGCTTTGTTAATTGCTGTATTTCCTGCCAATTGGTATATGTTTCAAAAGAGCAAAAAGGGTTTTTCTTTGTTAAATTTCATTCTATTAATACGCTTGCCCTTACAAGTCGCATTGATTTTATGGGCGTATGTATATACCCGTTAACAACTAAATATTAATTAAAATTATTTAACTATGAAAAAATTATTTGCAGAGTTCTTCGGAACTTATTGGCTTGTTTTTGGAGGTTGTGGTAGTGCCATTTTTGCAGCCGGAATTCCTGACTTAGGAATTGGATTTGCTGGTGTAGCACTTGCCTTTGGTCTTACCGTCCTGACAATGGCTTATGCTGTTGGACATATTTCAGGCGGACATTTTAATCCTGCAGTTTCATTCGGTTTATGGGCCGGAGGCAGATTTCCTGCAAAAGACCTTGTTCCTTATATCATTGCACAATGCGTTGGAGCACTTGCTGCCGCAGGTACCTTGTTTACTATTGCATCGGGAAAAGCCGGTTTTGCAATCGACAATACAAAAGCCGGTGCCTTTGCCTCAAACGGATTTGGAGCCTTTTCTCCTGATGGCTATACTTTGCAATCAGCCTTCATAGCTGAATTTGTTTTGACTTTATTTTTCCTACTGGTAATTTTGGGTGCTACAGATAAATTTGCCAACGGAAAATTCGCCGGGGTTGCAATTGGTCTGGCACTAACATTAATTCATTTAATTAGTATTCCAATCACAAATACTTCCGTAAATCCTGCCAGATCTTTATCTCAGGCTGTTTTTGTTGGTGGAGAACCGTTATCTCAAGTTTGGTTATTCTGGGTAGCCCCGATATTGGGAGCCATCGTCGCAGGATTTATATACAAAACCTTACTGCAGAATCACGACAAAGCGTAAAACAAGCATCCAAAATCAATTAATAATTATAAAAACATAAACTTATGGACTTTTTATATTTTTTACTTATCGGAGCAATCTCAGGATGGTTAGCAGGTCAGTTGTGGAAAGGCGGAGGTTTTGGTCTTTTTGGCAATATTATCGTTGGTATTATTGGTGGAATCTTTGGCGGATGGCTGGCAGCTAAACTTGGTATTGGTGGCGGAGGCCTGTTGTGGCAAATTATTATAGCTGCCGGAGGTGCCTGGATTCTACTGTTTATTATCAGTCTCATAAAAAAATCATAGTAGTAGATAAATTACACCTACTACTACATTACATAAAAGAGAAAAGTGAAGTTAATGCCTTCGTTTTTCTCTTTTTTTATGTTTACACTTTAACTTATTACAAAGTCAAACAATCCTCTAGTTTAGTTGTTTTTTTATGTCAATTTCGACTTTAGGAGAAATCGCATCCAGTATTCGACAACGATTAGCAACATTAAACAACTTAAGCTACTTTTTTTGTCATTCCGAAGAATGGGGAATCACACTAGTAATTCGACAAAGATTAGAAAATTTCTTCGCGGAGTTTCAGGTGTGATTCCCTATTCTTCGGAATGACAGAGGTTGAAAGAACTTTATTCAAAAGAGTATCAATAAATTACTTAAATTTGATAAAATACTTATAAGAATCATGAACGAAATAATAGCCTATTTTAGCACGATTCCCTCTTCCCACCGAAGCTTAATTCTGATTGGAGGAATAACCTTATTTTGGATAATTGAGAATACCTTTCCGTTATTTCAGATGAAATATAAAAAATGGAATCACGCCGGTATCAATTTCTTTTTCACCTTTACTACCATTATTGTCAATTTTATTCTGGCCTTTATTCTAATTCAGACTGCCAATTGGACAACCGAACATCATTTTGGACTTTTAAACTGGCTCCCCGAAATTCCGATCGTACTCTACACCATCATTGGATTGCTGTTACTGGACTTAATTGGGGCCTATTTAGCCCATTTTGTGCAGCATAAAGTAAAATTCTTCTGGCGTTTTCACCTAATTCATCATACCGATACTTGGATTGACACTACAAGTGCCAACAGACATCATCCGGGAGAAAGTGTAATTCGTTTTGTATTTACTACACTTGGTGTTTTACTGGTTGGAAGTCCAATGTGGATGGTGTTTTTATATCAATCCCTATCCGTCGTAGCTTCTCAATTTACTCATGCCAATATCGCTCTGCCAACAAAACTAGATGCCTTTTTAAGCTATTTTTTAGTTTCTCCAAACATGCACAAGGTACACCATCATTATGTTCTGCCTTACACAGACAGTAACTACGGAAATATCTTCTCGATTTGGGATCGTCTTTTCGGAACTTTTACCTCTCTTCCGAAAGAAGATTTGATTTATGGCGTAGATACACACATGCTGCCGGAAGAAAACAACAAATTAAAAAACTTACTCCATATTCCCTTTCAGGAATCGAGATCAGCAAAAAACAGCTAAAAACATAAAAAAAATATCCCCGATCGAACCAACTAATTATTTTTTTTATTAATATTGATATATAAATTGAAAATCAATCTATTAATCATTAACACCTATTTTTGAATTAATTTTCACGAGATGAAAAAGAGTAACCGCAAAGAATTGAACTGGGAACAAACGGAAAAGCTGGTTTCGTTGGCCTTAGAAGAAAAAAATCCATTTGAAATTATAAAAAAAGAATTTGGATTGGCAGAGAAAGAAGTACTGGAAATCTTGAAGAAGAAGATGCCTCTTGAAAAATTTGAGATGTGGAAAAAAAAGGCTTTAGCAAACAAACCTAAACCAAAACCCGTTAAAATTGATGATTTTGATGAAGATTTGGATGGCAAATATTATATAAAGAACAAATTAGACTAAAAATAAAGCTCCTGTAAATCAGGAGTTTTTTTTTATTTTTATAAGTTTACTCACAATTCTGTAACATTTTTACATTTTGTCAGTCAAACACAAATAACTAAACTCAAACATAATGAAAAAAATAATTTACACTTTAGCGCTCGCCATAACATTATGGAGCTGTAAAACGGGATCTTCTTCCGGAGCTGCAAAATCAAATACCGTTGACGTTAACATTAACCTTACAGATGTAAAAGACGATAAGGTTCTGGTAACAGTTATGCCTCCACAAATCAAAACAGACGAGGTAATTTACAGCATCCCTAAAACAGTACCGGGAACTTATTCTACTGATAATTACGGTAAATTCTCTGATGACTTTAAAGCTTATGATGCTAAAGGAAACGCTTTGACCGTAAAAAGAATTGACGATAATTCATGGTCTATTTCAAATGCAAAAACATTAAAAAAAATTACCTATTTGGTTGGTGATACTTTTGATACAGAAAAAGGAACCGGATTTGGTAATGATGATGTTTTCTCACCGGCTGGTACCAACATCAACGCAGGAGTTAACTTCATGGTCAACACACACGGTTTTGTAGGTTATTTTAAAGATAAACTAGATGTTCCTTACAAAGTGACCATCACACATCCGGAAACACTTTGGGGAGCAACGTCAATGACAGACGAAGATGCCAGCAAAACAAGCGATGTATTTACAACGCCACGTTATGCTGTTTTGGTTGAGAATCCAATTATGTATTCAAAACCGGATTACACTACTTTTAATGTAAACGGAATGGATATTTTAATTGCGGTATATTCTCCAACCGGAAAATTTACTGCAGAAAGTATTACTCCGGAAATGAAAACCATGATGACCGCGCAGAAAAACTTTTTAGGGAAAGTAAATTCTACTAAAAAATACACTGTTCTATTGTATTTATCAAGCATGGCTAAAGATGATGCACATGGTTTCGGAGCCTTAGAACATCCTACAGCAACAACGGTAGTTTTACCGGAATCAATGCCAAAAGACAAACTGGTAGAATCTATGAAAGATGTGGTTTCTCATGAGTTCTTTCATATTGTAACTCCATTAACCATCCATTCAAAAGAAATTCAGTATTTTGATTATAATGCACCAAAAATGTCAGAACATTTATGGATGTATGAAGGCGTAACAGAATATTTCGCTAATCTTTTTCAAATCAATCAAGCGTTAATTGACGAAAGTGAATTCTACACTCGTATTGCTGATAAAATAGAACAGTCTAAGCATTTAAACGACACCATGTCATTTACGGTAATGAGTGCAAACGTTTTAGACCAACCTTATAAAGATCAGTATTTAAATGTATATCAAAAAGGAGCTTTAATCGGTATGTGTATTGATATCATCATCAGAGAAAAAAGCAACGGAGAAAGAGGAATTCTTGATTTAATGCATAAATTATCTAATGAATATGGTATCGACAAACCATTTAATGACAATGAGCTTTTTGCAAAAATCACATCATTAACTTATCCTGAAGTTGGAGAATTCTTAAAAGCATATGTACAAGGAACAACTCCGATTCCTTATGACGTTTATTTGGCAAAAGTTGGTGTAACAAAAACAATGGAGAAAAAACCTGGACAAATTTTCTTAAAAGGGCAAACTCCTTATATCACTATTGACAAACAAACAAAAGAAATTCTGGTTCGCTCAGACATTGAATCAAATGATTTTTTCAAAAATCTAAACTTAAAAGGTGGTGATATCATAGTGTCTGTAAACAGTAAACCTTATTCCGTAACTAACATCTATGATTTAATTACAGAAAGTCAAAACTGGAAAGATAACGATGCAATCACGCTTCAAATCAAACGTGGCGGTGTAGAACAAACTATAAAAGGAACCGTAAAATTACCTTACGAAGAAACAGAAACTTTTAAAGCTACAGATGCTTCAAAAGAGAAACTTAAAAACGCATGGTTAAAAGGATAATCCTTTTAATCTGAATAGAGAAAACCGGCAAGTGATTGCCGGTTTTTTTTATGGAACATATGTTTGTTATTACCAAGAAGGTGCTTAGTTGTCATTCCTGTAAAGGTTACTTATTTCGGTAACAAAATTTAATTTTAATAAATTTTGTTACGATGAGAAATAATAGTCAGGATTCCACTTTAGAGCGA
>NZ_JAALLN010000219.1 GCF_011751075.1 Flavobacterium poyangense | reverse complement strand
AGTTTTTTCCAAGCAGGAGATGAATGAAATATCCAACGAATACGATGACCTCTTCAACCGCAAGCAACAGGCAAACATGGAGGGACTCGAGGCAGCATGGGAAGGAGATGACATGAAGAAAGCAGCCAACAACATAAACTACACCGTAAAATCCATTCACAACTTGCAAATGCACAGCGCCGTCTTCACTCGTCTGATCATGCATCCCAAACTCCTTGATGCCATCGAGGATATCATGTCCAGCCCGGACGTTCTCCTCCACCACACGAAGGCGCACATCAAACCACCAGAGAAAGGCGCTCCTTATCTCATGCACCAGGACTACCCTTACTTCCCCTTCAAGAAGCATACGATGATGGCCGTATTCTTGCACCTGGACGACACAACGCCCGAGAACGGTGGTCTCTGCGTCTATCCGGGCAGCCACAAGCTCGGCCCGTTGCCCGAGAAGAAAATCGTCAATGAGATCAACGAGAAGTACTACTACGTCGATCCCGAACGTTTCCCCATCTCTGGTGCCACACCC
>NZ_JAALLN010000218.1 GCF_011751075.1 Flavobacterium poyangense | reverse complement strand
TACACATTCCGGACACTGGTGGGCACCAAGAAGAACTCAGTAGCAGACGAGCCATCAGGGTTAGCTACCCGGCGCGGCGAGGACTGGGAGGCCGAACTAAGGGGAAACCCGAGACAGGCGTAGTATTCTGAAGTTCACAAAATGAAGAGCATTTAAAGAGTTCGATTCTCTTTCAGGCCATTCGTGGTGTGATGTGAGTCATGAATGTTCTTCATCTTTGGCTGATTCTATGTTGCCGGGCTATCAACCCATGCTTGCTGGAGCAACCAGCGGCTCTGAATCAACCAGCCAGCCTAGTTTGGTCCGAGCGTTAGAGGACAAGTTGCTTCTACATGGAAGCTGCGAGTTGTAACATTTGGTTGCAACTTTGAGGACACTGGCATCCGAATATCTGTTATGGGTGACTCGTATACGTCGTCAGTGCCCTCAAAGTTGTGTCCAACCCGATCTTCCAAGCCCGCATCCCGGTCTGGTTAAGACTTGTAAGTGGAAAGCCCTGGAAAAATAAACGCCTGTGGCGAGGCTA
>NZ_JAALLN010000217.1 GCF_011751075.1 Flavobacterium poyangense | reverse complement strand
CGGATGACCAGCGGATCGAAAGGCGAGATGAAGGTGCGTACCGCCATGCGGTCGACCGGCGGCGTGGCGATGAGCGACAGCTCGCGCACGCCGGTCAGCGCCAGTTGCAGCGTACGCGGAATAGGCGTCGCCGACAGTGTGAGAACATGGACGTCGCTCTTCAGCTCCTTCAGCCGCTCCTTGTGCTTGACGCCGAAATGCTGCTCCTCGTCGACGATCAGCAGGCCGAGGCTCTTGAACGAGATGGAGGAACCCAGCAGCGCATGGGTGCCGACGACGATGTCGACCGTGCCGTCGGCGATGCCTTTCTTGGTTTCCGCCAGTTCCTTGGTGCCGACCAGCCGCGAAGCCTGACGGACGCGGATCGGCAGGCCTGAAAAGCGCTGCGAGAAGGTCTTGAAATGCTGACGCGACAGCAGCGTCGTCGGCACCACAACAGCGACCTGGAACCCTTCCATGGCCGCGATGAAAGCGGCGCGCAGCGCCACTTCGGTCTTGCCGAAGCCAACGTCGCCGCAGATCAGGC
>NZ_JAALLN010000216.1 GCF_011751075.1 Flavobacterium poyangense | reverse complement strand
CCCCAAACTCACCTGATTAATTTTATGTGGGAAGAGATGCGAAAATGTAATTCGGTTACGGCGAGCGGGTTACCACTGCGTCTGTAGGGACAGGCACGTGCCAGCTAGAACTCACCTGATACCTTCTGAAATTTAATATAAAAAAAATGTATGAAGGACGAAATGGGATGGGAATGGGCATATGCCACTGAATTTAGTTTAATGGGCGCCAGCGAAGTTTGAATTGGTCGTGTTGGTGTTGCAATTCAAACTTCGCATTCTCCGTAATGGAGAATTTATTAAAAACAGGGAGGGGAAGAAGGGGAGAAGGCACAGGTTGTCGGAGAGCAATAATTCGTCAGGGCGGGGTTCCTCTACACTTACTACTAATAAGGCAAAGTCACTACTGTATTTGATAACATCAGATCCACGAATAGGTGGAGTAGTTTATTAATTTAAAAAAAATCTTTGCAATAATCTCACTCTTCACGGTATATCTGTGATGAAAGTCTCTTAGTCTTATAAATACTGATGTACAAAGGTCGAGG
>NZ_JAALLN010000215.1 GCF_011751075.1 Flavobacterium poyangense | reverse complement strand
CTATGCGCCATATTCGCCCTAACACGTGCTTTGCGAAGGAGCGACCATGCGGCTCACGCGTCAAACCAACTATGCCATGCGGATCCTTATGTATTGTGCGGCCAATGATGACCGCCTCAGCCGCATCCCCGAAATCGCCGCTGCCTATACGGTGTCGGAACTGTTCCTGTTCAAGATCCTGCAGCCGCTGGTCGAACATGGGCTGGTAGAGACTGTGCGCGGCAGGAATGGCGGCGTCCGTCTCGGCAAGCCTGCGGCCGAGATCAGCCTGTTCGATGTCGTGCGCATCACCGAGGAGAATTTCGCCATGGCGGAATGCTTCGAGGCCGACGCCGACTGCCCGCTGATCGACAGCTGCGCGCTGAATTCCGCGCTGCGTGAAGCCCTCAACGCCTTCTTTGAAGTGCTCGGACGCTACACGATCGCGGATCTGGTCGCGGCGCGTCCGAACGTGCGTTCGCTGCTCGGCATTGATCTGCTGGAACGTCGCGCTCCCGCATCGGCTGCCTGATCGGGGGGATGCTGAT
>NZ_JAALLN010000214.1 GCF_011751075.1 Flavobacterium poyangense | reverse complement strand
ACGGGCGCGACCGCAGCCTCGACTACAAGATCACCGGCTTCAACGTGCCCAGGGGCTCGTGGGATGGCAAGGTCATCGACGAGCTTGCTCCCGGCGACGATGAGATCAGCCTGCCCAAGTCGTCATCGTCGGTCTTCGTCTCCACCCACATCGACTACATCCTGCGCAATCTCGGCGTCCGCCAGTTGGTCATCAGTGGCATCCTCACCGACCAGTGCGTGGAAAGTGCCATCCGCGATGCCTGCGACCTCGGCTATCTGGTGACCCAGGTGACCGATGCGTGCGCCACCTACACCGGCGAACGGCACAACAACTCACTCAACACCATCAAGGGTTATTGCCGTCAGGTCACCACCGACGCGCTGATTGCTGAATTGGAAGGGACGAGCCGATGAGCGATGGAACCAACGAAGTCTGGAGCCGTATCGACGCCGACCGGGACTATGTCGTCAATCTGGCACGCGACCTGGTCAGGATCCCTTCCGTCAATCCAAAGTTCCAGGTCGAGCAAGGCATCAACCGAGAGGC
>NZ_JAALLN010000213.1 GCF_011751075.1 Flavobacterium poyangense | reverse complement strand
CGCGGGTCTCTTTGCCTTTGGCCGGACCAGCATGCTGCGGCGGGTAGTGGACTGGACCAGTAGACTCGCGCCCTAAAAGTTTTGCAGCTTCCCGACCAGCAGCGTGGGATCAACTCTTTGCAACTTGCATCGTCCGGCGACGTTTGGCCCCGAGGGAGATCTTGGGACACTCTCAACAACGCTCAAGGAGGAGCAAATGCTACGGATTTTGGCCACCATCGTGTTTGGCTACTGGGCGTACCGCGTTGGTCGGGAGTTGGTCGACAGCGTGCCGGACGATTTTGACATCGTTGAGCGGCCGGGTTCGGTCTCGGAGCGGGCAAGGGCGCGCCGGCATGTATCCGCCACTCACCGTCACTGACGAGGAGGGGCGCATGCTTGCCATGCCGAGTACCTTTCGGCATTCGATGATGTCGGGTTTACCATAGCCGCTGACGCAGGCCTCTGGGGTCGGTGGTGCTCGCACCCTGGTGTGCCTTGCGTAAACGATGGCACAGGCGTCTCTGAAACAACGCAACCGGGTGCGCCT
>NZ_JAALLN010000212.1 GCF_011751075.1 Flavobacterium poyangense | reverse complement strand
AGCACGCGACGAGGCACGCGAACTTCTCGGAATCAGCGAGAGGCGCGCCAACGCTCTGCAGAACGAGCTCGAGGAGAGCCGCCAACTGCTGGAGCAAGCCGACCGCGGCCGCAGACAGGCCGAGCAGGAACTCGCCGACGCCCACGAACAGCTGAACGAGCTCAGCGCACAGAACGCCAGCATCTCCGCGGCCAAGAGGAAACTCGAAGCCGAGCTCCAGACCCTCCACTCCGATCTGGACGAGCTTCTGAACGAGGCCAAGAACTCCGAGGAGAAGGCGAAGAAGGCGATGGTCGACGCAGCGCGACTGGCCGACGAACTGAGGGCCGAACAGGACCACGCTCAGACCCAGGAGAAGCTGCGCAAGGCGCTCGAGACCCAGATCAAGGAGCTCCAGGTCCGCCTGGACGAGGCCGAGGCGAACGCCCTGAAGGGAGGCAAGAAGGCCATCCAGAAGCTGGAGCAGCGCGTGCGCGAACGCACCGCCCAGCTCGAGGCGGCCAACCACGAGAAGTCGCGGTTCCTGGCC
>NZ_JAALLN010000211.1 GCF_011751075.1 Flavobacterium poyangense | reverse complement strand
CTGGTCCCGGCTCGCAGGCGCTGTGGCAACTCTACAAGGAAGGCGCACTCGGCAAGGAGTACGATGACTTCAAGGTGCTGGCGCTTTTCGTCCATCACGGAGGTCTTTTTCATACGGTCAATCGTCCGGTTCGTTCGCTCGATGATCTGAAGGGGCTGCGTTTGCGCACGCCGAGCCCTGCGGTCTCCGCCATGCTGGAGGCGCTGGGGGCTTCGCCCGTCGGCATGCCGCCCGCGCAGATCTACGAAAGCCTCGAACGTGGTGTGCTCGACGGGGTGGTGACGACGTGGGACCTCGTCAGCGCCATCAAGCTCAACGAGACGCTGAAATATCATACCGATGCGCGCTCCTATGCAGCGGCTTTCTACGTCGTCATGAACAAGCAGACATACGATGCGCTGCCCGAAGATGTTCGCAAGGTCATCGATGAGATGTCCGGTGACGCACTGGTGGCGAAGTTCGGCCCCTGGTGGGACAAATGGGAGGCGCGCGGCAAGGAGGATGCGATCCGGCGCAAGCAGGAGATCATC
>NZ_JAALLN010000210.1 GCF_011751075.1 Flavobacterium poyangense | reverse complement strand
GGGCACGCGCGGCGCCTCGGCATTGCGCTGCCGCTGCGTCTCCGCGTAGACGCCGCGGAACATGCCTCCGCCCATGCCGCCCATGCTCATGCGGGTCAGCCTACGTCCGACCGGGGACACCGGGACGCGGGCAGCGATGTCGGGGGTCCCCAATAGACTCGGCACAGCCGCTCGACACCGGGCTCCCTCGGTCGACCGGGAATAGGGGGCCGCGTCCCGCGGTTACCCCGCACGTCCGTCGCCTTCCGTGACGCCACGACGCCCTCCCTGGCCGCCACCACCGGAACACCCACCGCTCCCCCGACCTCGGCGTCGGGGGTCACGGCCGAGCAGAACCGGGTCATCTGGCTGCTGCTCGTGGCCGCCTTCGTGGCGATCCTCAACGAGACCACGATGAACGTGGCGATCCCGCACCTCATCCGCGACCTGAGCATCACGGCCGTCGCGGCTCAGTGGCTGACGACCGCCTTCATGCTCACGATGGCCGTCGTCATCCCCGTCACGGGCTTCCTGCTGCAGCGCTACACCACCC
>NZ_JAALLN010000021.1 GCF_011751075.1 Flavobacterium poyangense | reverse complement strand
AAAGACCACATCAAGGTATTGATGGAAAGAAACCAATAGAAATGATAAATCTGTTACCGAAATAAGTAACCTTTACAGAAATGACAAACGATACACCATCTCACATTTTACATCTCACATCTCACATCTCACTACAAACAAAAAACACAAATGAAAACAGAAAACAACAAATTCGCAAGAGCCGAAATGCTGATAAGAAGACCTGTTTCAGAAGTTTTTCAGGCTTTTATAGATCCGGAAATCACCAGTAAATTTTGGTTTACCAAAGGCTCCGGAAAACTAGAAGAGTACCAACCTATTGAATGGGTTTGGGAAATGTATGATTTCTCCTTAACGGTTTTAACAAAAGTTATAAAAGAAAATGAGAAGATTGTAATCGAATGGGGAAACTCGGGCGACCTTACAGAAGTAGAATGGATTTTTACTCCTTTAAACAAAGATGAAACTTTTGTCAGCATAACCAACTCGGGATTAAAAGGCGAAACCGATAAAATTATTGATCAGGTACGAAATTCTACTGAAGGTTTCACACTGGTTCTAGCCGGAGCAAAAGCATATTTAGAACATCAACTTCAACTAAATTTGGTTTTGGATCGTTTTCCTAAGGGGCTGGGTTAAGGTTTTTAATTGTGAAATGTCTACTGTGAAATGTGTACTGTGAGATGTGAAATGAGCTGCTATGGTCCTTTCGACGCAAGGAGAAAGCACAATAGTTGAGCGCATAAACTTTGCCGAATATTGGGTGTGATTTCTCCTTGCGTCGAAATGACAGGAATACCACAAACCTGAAACCTGAAACTTGAAACAAAACCAACAACAGAGCAAACAACAGAGCAAACAACAAAACAAATGGACACAAAAAAACCCGCAACCATAGACGAATACATTGGTTCTTTCCCAAATGACGTGCAGGAAGTCTTAGAAGAAATACGAATGACGATTCAGAAAGCAGCTCCTGATGCCAAAGAAAAAATCAGTTACTCGATGCCGGCTTTTGATCAAAACGGGATTGTAGTTTATTTTGCCGCTTTCAAAAATCATATTGGTTTATATGCTTTGCCAAGTGGACATGAAGCTTTTAAGGAAGAGCTTTCTAAATACAAATCAGGAAAAGGATCAGTACAATTCCCTTTAAACGAACCGATGCCTTTTGCTTTAATTACTAAAATTGTAAAATTCAGAGTCAAAGAAAATTTAGCAAAAAAAGGTAAAAGTTAATCCATCTAAATTTGACGTAGCATTACAATTCAGAATACAGATACTATTTGTCAAGGGATGATTTAGATTTATTCGCTCGCAAAGACGCAAAAGCGCAAAGTTTCTTTTTATGCATGCAGATTAAATCGATATTTTGCCCTGTGATTTCGATAAAAACTATCTAAATAGATCTGCGTGAAATATCCCAGAAAACTTGAAACTTGAAACTTGAAACTTGAAACAAAAAAAAATAACAACAAATATTCCCGTTTCAGACTAACCCAGACACCGAAACTTATTTCTTAAACTCCCCAAAGTGCCACAAAACACCCGACGGATCGTGCAAAAAACATTCCCTTCCCCAATCGAGATTGCGAATTGGCGTTAATTTTACACCGGCATATTTTTCCGGAAGTTTTAAGGCTAAAAGTTCTTTGTAGTAACGATCAACATCGTCTACTTCCAGGAAAATCATGGTGTTTTCTATCCACTCTTTAGCGTAATAATCTTGCAGATAAAATGCCGTTTCTCCGGTTTTGAAAACAGAAAAATTAGCTTCTAACACCCCTTCTTCAAAACCTAAATCACGATAAAAGCTTCTTGATAATTCAAAATCTTTTGCCCCGATAAATGGTCTTATTGACTTGATTTTATGCTCCATTATCTATTTTTTTTAGATTACTATCGCAACATTAAAAATCCGGTTTTATTGATTAGCCCCCAATTGCTTGTGCAAATCAACATTTAAACTGTACTGTTCTTCCACCGGAATAACTTTTCGTGAATTTTTATTAATATCACTTCCTTCTTTTGACCAAAGAAAGGGGTAAAAATTAAAAACCTCATCTCCCTTTAATTTTGAAACCTCTTCTCTCCAGCCCTTCCATCTGTTCCCATCATAAAACTTATCCAGGTCATTATAAAAACAAAATTGCAAAAATTCAGAGTAGGTAATATCAAGTGGTTCGTATTCTAAATTGTCAGGCGAGAAATAATACATCTTTCCTAAGTCTGTTCCTAATCCGCCTCCGTTTAAAAGATAAAAACCACCGATCGCATCATCTGCCACAATCAAAAAAGAAGGCGTTTCACCAAATTCTTTAAACGATTTTCCTTTGTTCCAATCCGGAAGTGTACGATTGAATTTTGCATTTCCAGAACCCAGAATTCTAATCCAGCCGTCATCAATTAAAAGACCACCCGTCATAAAAACAATGCCCCCCATTGGTGATTGAGTCGTAACTTGTGTTTTGTACAATACGTCTTTTGCCTTTGCGGCATCGACCGGTAAAATTTCAACTTTATTAGTAGCTGTTTTAATCCAGCTTTCCACGAGTTTCCAGCCTGGATCTGTTTTATTTATAAGTTTATCTACGGATTGCATTTTAGTTTGAGCTGTTGTTATAAAAGTTATAGACATCGCTATAACGGCAAAAAAATTTCGTGTCATTATACAGGTTACAAATTCTTATTCTATTTTCTTAATTTTTCTTCAATATACTTCCCAAACCTCTACCAATTTGCTCAATCGCTTCGATACTTTTCTTAAGAGGAGTTGCAGTAAAATCCTCATAGGCATCCATCGCACTTTCTTTACGATCGTCCTGAGGGTAGACCAATATTATATTATTGTCATCAAATGATTTTTCGAATTTCTGAGGTAATTTATCAAAGATTGATTGATAGGATACAGAACCTTTACGCGATAAATTAAAAACAATTAGATCAGTTGGTTTAATTTCATCCGAAATAGCTTCAAAATTTTCCCAATCTAAAATACTTTTGAAACCCAGTTTTGCATTCAATCTCAAATTAGTCGCAATTTGCATAATAGACTGATGCGTTTTATATTCGGCGTAAATAACGATCGGAATACTTAATTCCTGAGACAAACGACATATTTTTTGCAGTAAAAGATGAAATCCTAATCCTCTTTCTGAGAATGGCGGACAAATAAAAACCAATCTTTTTTCTTCGATAAATGTCTTCTGAAACCTACAGATAAACAAACTTTTATCTACGTTATTGATTATTGAATCTACGTTTTCTCCAAAAATCTTGTCCAGAAAACCTGTTTTCCTTGGCCAGCCGATAATCACGATATCCGACATAATTTCTTTTGAAGTACGGGCAATTCCACTTGCCGGATTATGGTCGATTCTGGCGATGGTATTGATTTTTACTTCGGAAGCGGAACCTTGAATTACAAATTTGTCCACCGCCTTTTTATATTTTAAAATATTAATTTCTGCCTGATCATTATTTGGAACGATCGTTAACAATGTCACCGGATTGGCAGATTTTTTATCCTTTATCAAAAGGGCAAAGTCCAAAAGGCTGGACGTTGCAGAAGTTTTAGCCAATGGGATCAAAATATGTTCTTCAAAAGTCTGATCTTTATTAGCATCTTCTGTAGAAACTTCTTCTTCGCAAATAGCAATTTTTTTAGCCGCTTTTTCAGTGGCAAAAGAAGCTACAATACAGGTTATTAAAATTAAGATAATTGTTCCGTTTAAGATATTTTCATCGAGAATTTTCGCTTTAAATCCAACTAGAATAACCGCCAGAGTTGCTGCCGCGTGTGCACTACTCAATCCGAAAATAAGTTGTCTCTCTGTTTTGGTATATTTAAAAACCACCTGAGTAAAAAAGGCTGCAATCCATTTTCCAAAAATAGCAACAACACTCAATGTACCGGCCACAATTAAAGCAGTTGGTCCACTTAGAATTACACTTATATCCACCAGCATCCCAACAGAAATCAGAAAAAACGGAATAAACAAAGCGTTTCCGATAAACTCAATTCTGTTCATTAACGCAGAAGAATGCGGAATCAAAGGATTTAATGCCAAACCGGCAACGAAAGCACCAATAATAGGCTCCACTCCTGCTACCTCCGCTAAAAAGGCAGCAAAGAAAACAACCGAAAGTACAAAAATATAGTGGGCGTGTTTTTCACTTTCCAGTTTTTTAAAGAACCATTTGGCGATCCTCGGAATCACCAAAAACATAATAGCAGAAAAAATAGCCAATGAAACACCCAGTTTTATCCAGAAAGCCTGATTCAGACTGCCCTGGCTGCTGCCCATAATTACCGCAAGAATAATCAAAACCGCGGTATCAGTCAAAATGGTTCCTCCAACCGTTATCGCAACAGCTTGGTTTTTAGCAATTCCAAGTTTACTGACAATCGGATAAGCAACCAATGTATGGGTGGCGAACATACTTGCTGTTAAAAAACTGGCATTAAAATCGTACTCCAACAAATAAAAGCAAACCGGAAAGCCAATACAAAGTGGAAAAATAAAAGTGAACAAACCAAATAATAAACTTTTGTTTCTGTTGGCTTTAAACTCGTTCATATCCAATTCCAAACCTGCAATAAACATAATATAGAGCAGTCCAATAGTCGAAAACAAATCGACTGCTGAATTTTTTGCCAGAATATTAAGTCCATGTGGTCCAATAATTACCCCTGAGATTATCAATCCAATAATGCCCGGAATATTTATTTTCTTTAATAAAATTGGAGATAACAGAATAATGAAAAGTATCAACGAAAAGATCAAGACGGGGTTGCTTAATGGTAATTCGAATTCTTGTAAAAAATGCTTGAAAAATTCTATCATAGTTAAATTGTATCTTCTTTGTGCTTTCTCTTGTCCGTCAAAAAGCACCTTACTTAAAATGAAATCTCAGAAATGCGGCTTATTGATTTCTTTGGCATTTGGTTCCTTACAAAAATACCTAAAAAAACACGATTTATTTACGAAAGTTCTATATTAAGAATTTAAATTTACTTCGTTGCCAAATTATTAAATTTTAATATCTTTTTTAACAAAACTGCAACATTAACAAATCAAAATTAAGCATCTTTGCATTATTCAATTATCTTTGTCTTCATAAAAATTGTACAATGGAAGAATGTATCTCTGTTTTTGATATGCTTAAAATTGGTGTTGGGCCTTCAAGCTCGCACACACTTGGTCCTTGGCGTGCTGCCGAACGTTTTTTAGAAGAATTAAAAGACGAATCTATTTTAGACGAAACTACCAGAGTCAAAGTCGATCTGTACGGGTCTCTTTCTCTAACCGGTAAAGGTCATGCTACAGATTTGGCCGTAATGCTGGGTTTAAGTGGTCAGGATCCTGAATATATTCCTGTTGAGAATATAGCAGGAATCATCAAAGACATTGAAACTAAAAATGAAATCATTTTAGGAAATCACAGCACGATTCCGTTTTATTTTCTTCAGGACATTGTTTTCAATAAAGACTTTCTTCCGTTTCACGCAAACGGATTAAAATTTACGGCCTACAAAGCCGATGATTCTGCATATGAATCTACTTTCTACTCTATTGGTGGAGGTTTTGTGGTGAAAGAAGAACGCACTACTGCCAAAATAAAGGAAGAAATAAAATGTGCCTTTCCATTCCCTATTCAGAATGCCGTTGAACTGTTAAATTATACGGTTGTACAAAACAAATTGATTTCTGAGATCGTCTATGAGAATGAAAAATCAATGCGTTCTGAAGCAGAAATACATTCCGAATTAATGCGTGTCTGGAACACCATGCTCGAATGCATGTATATTGGTTGTCACTCCGAAGGAATTCTTCCGGGTGGACTAAACGTGCGCAGAAGAGCGTTTGACATGCACCAGAACCTGATTGGTTTATCTAACTATAATTCTCCTCAAACCTGGTTAGAAGAGATTAGAAAAACGGAAGTAAAATTCCGTCAGATTTTAAAATGGGTAAGTTGTTTTGCACTTGCCGTGAATGAAGTAAATGCGTCATTAGGACGTGTAGTTACCGCACCAACTAATGGAAGCGCCGGAGTAATTCCAGCCGTTTTGATGTACTATTTGGTAATCGAAAACCACAATGCCGGAGAAAAAGAAATCAAACAATTTTTGATGGTTGCCGGAGAAATTGGAAGTATTTTCAAAAAAGGATCCACCATTTCTGCCGCGATGGGCGGTTGCCAGGCCGAAATTGGAGTTTCGTCTTCTATGGCCGCGGCTGCACTTTGTGAATTAATGGGCGGAACTCCTGCACAGGTTTTAATGGCTGCCGAAATCGCTATGGAACACCATTTAGGTCTAACTTGTGACCCAATTGGTGGTCTGGTTCAGATTCCGTGTATCGAAAGAAATACGATGGGGGCCATAAAAGCAATAAATGCAGCAGAATTAGCTTTAGAAACAGATTCAAAAAATGCAAAAGTGCCTTTAGACAAGGTAATCAACACCATGTGGCAAACGGCAAAAGACATGAACTCTAAATACAAAGAAACTTCTGAGGGAGGTTTGGCAATTGCTGTAAATATGGCTGATTGTTAAAACGCGATTCCATGATTAAAAAAAGCCTTTTTGTTATATTCCTGTTTTGTACACTGGTATTACAGGCACAAGACCGATATTTCCTAAAATCGGACACGCGCTTGTATACCTCAAAGAACAGTGCGGGAGCATTTTTAGGCTATTTCAAATACGGTGCTGAAATACAGCTCCTGTCAGAAAACGAAAATGGCTGGTACAAAGTAAAATCAGATAATTTGTCGGAAGGATATGTAGAAGCAAAATTTGTTTCGAAAACCTTAAATGCTGCTGATATTAAAATAAAAGACAAGGAAAATCCCATTATAGAAGGCAGCGACAACTATCATGGATCAAATCATCTTTTTGTTTTGGTTGCAGGTTTAAAAGCAAGGGCCTTACCGGACAGAAATTCAAAAGTAAAAGAAATTTTGTATACGGGAGATCCGGTTACGGTTAACTATTCCCCTAAAAACCCTGAAGAATGGGTGAATATCAACGGTAGCCTTAGCGATGAATATGCCCAATATACCTTAAGAAAGTTCCTTGGAGAAAGACCTGATTTTAATACTTTGCTCCAAAATTTCGATCAGCTGGACGTTACGGCTATCTCTGAACGTAAAACAATTGCAGAACGCATTGTAGAATTGGCATGGAACAGTGATCCTTCAAAATTGGCTCCCGCTTATCAAAGATATTTCGAAGTGGTCAAACAGTTAAATGATCCTAAACTTACCGCTGAAACAGAACTAAATATTGCCATAGCCAAAGGACAGGCAAAACAAAAAACAGCGGAAGAAATTTTTGCTTTAAGCCAAAATGCAGAATTTTCACTAAAAGGTTTAAAAACAAAATCTCTTTATACCACTACAAAAGAGCTGGAAAAAGTATTTGGCAAACCCTCCAAAAAAGCAACTGTCAGTGATGAATGCGGAATTTATCTAAGTGAACTTTTTTACTATTATGCGGATCTCGAAGCTTCTGTCGATGAAAAACAAAATCAGGTAGAAATTACAAAAGTCTACATTAACGAAAACAACAAACTTATATTAAATAATAAGTCAGCACTGGATTATTCATTATCAGAAAAAACTTTCGTAGAAAAATATAGCACGTATATAAGTGCCTCAATAAAAGCCCCGCATCACTACTCTTTAGCACTGCCGGACAGTGAGTTTAGAATAGAATTTAAAGACGGTAAACTTTTTGCCATCAAAATATTCTTTTATTGCTGATTCCAAATCTACTTTTATTCAATACTTTTACATTCTCAAAAAAAATAAAATGTCAGTAGCAAAAAAAGATTATAAAAGAATCACAACAAAGTCGTTAATCGAAATGAAAAGCAACGGAGAAAAAATCTCTATGTTAACTGCTTATGATTTTACAATGGCCAAAATTGTTGATACCGCAGGAGTCGATGTGATTCTGGTGGGCGATTCAGCTTCAAATGTTATGGCAGGTCACGAAACGACTTTGCCGATTACTTTAGACCAAATGATTTATCACGCTTCGTCTGTAGTTCGCGCTATCGAAAGAGCTTTGGTTGTAGTAGACTTACCTTTCGGAAGTTATCAGTCTGATCCTAAAGAAGCATTGCGTTCTGCTATCAGGATCATGAAAGAAAGCGGTGGTCATGCCGTAAAACTGGAAGGTGGAAAAGAAATTAAAGAATCTATCAAAAAAATATTAAACGCAGGAATTCCGGTTATGGGGCATTTGGGTTTAACACCACAATCGATCTATAAATTCGGAACGTACAGTGTTCGTGCCAAAGAAGAAGATGAAGCAGAAAAACTGATTGAAGATGCCAAAATGCTTGAAAAAATTGGTTGTTTTGCAGTTGTTCTTGAAAAAATCCCTGCACATCTGGCTGAAAAAGTGGCTAAAAGTATTTCAATCCCGGTTATCGGAATTGGTGCCGGTGGCGGTGTAGACGGACAAGTTTTGGTGATTCATGACATGTTAGGAATGAATAATGAATTCAGTCCGCGTTTTCTACGTCGTTATTTAGATTTATATCAGGAAATGACCTCTGCGATTGGTCAATACGTAACAGATGTAAAATCGAGTGATTTCCCGAATGAAAAAGAACAGTATTAATAGAGGTTCTGAGTTACTGAGTTCCTAAGATTCTTAGTTTTTCAATTTGTAAAATGTAAAATGTAAAATGCAACTTGAAACTTGAAACTTGAAACTCGAAACTTCAAAAATCTAAAATCTAAAATTTAAAATCCCCCCCTAAGGCTTTCTAATGAAAATCGTTTCCGATAAAAATAATCTCCAGGTTCTGCATGAAGACAACCATATTATTGTGGTAAACAAACGTGTAGGCGATATTGTACAAGGTGACAAAACAGGTGATAAACCGTTGTCAGATGTTGTTAAAGAATATATTAAAGCCAAATACAACAAGCCTGGTGACGTCTTTCTCGGAGTAATTCATCGTTTAGACAGACCCACAACCGGAATCGTAGTTTTTGCCCGAACAAGTAAAGCATTGTCGCGAATGAACGAAATGTTCTCTAATCGCGAAACACAAAAAACCTATTGGGCAGTTGTAAAGAACAAACCTCTTGAAACAACTGCCAAATTGGTTCATTTTCTAAAAAGAAATGAAAAGAATAATACTTCAAAAGCCCATTTAAAAGAAGTACCGGACAGTAAAATAGCCAGTCTGGATTATACTGTATTTAAAGAACTTCAAAATTATGTCGCTTTAGAGATCAATCTTCATACAGGTCGTCATCATCAGATTCGTGCGCAGTTATCTGCAATTGGATCACCTATTAAAGGAGATTTAAAATACGGTTTTGACCGAAGCAATCCTGACGGAGGTATCCATCTCCATGCCCGAAAATTAATGTTTGTGCATCCGGTTTCTAAAGAAAGTATGGCCATTATTGCCCCAACGCCGGATGAAACGATCTGGAATGCAATTTGATTTTATGATTAAATTGTTATTTTTTTAAATTTTATCAATTAACTTGCATAGAGAAAAATCAAGTTAATCATAAAAATGGACTACAAAAACGACATTGGGTACAGAAAAGAAACGCTTAAAAAATTACTCTACAACATCCAGAAAAGCGAGGATTTGATTGTAAAAGCGTTATACGATGATTTCAAAAAACCTGAATTTGAAGCTGTTTTGACCGAAACAAACTATGTTATTTCGGAATTGAAAGACACGATTAAAAACATGCGTAGTTGGGCAAAACCAAAACCTGTTTTTCCATCCCTTCTCAATTTCCCTTCTACTGATTATATTTTCAAAGAGCCTTACGGAAACGTTTTGGTCATCGCTCCGTGGAACTACCCTTTTCAACTTGCTTTATGTCCATTAATTTCTGCTGTAGCAGCGGGAAACAGAGTTGTTCTGAAACCTTCTGAACTTACTCCACATACATCGGCAGTTATAACCAAAATCGTTCAGAAAACTTTCCATATTAGTCATGTAGAAGTTTTTGAGGGTGGTGTAGAAGTTTCCAACAAATTACTGGCACAACGCTGGGATTATATTTTCTTTACGGGAAGTGTCGCTGTAGGTAAAATTGTGGCCAAAGCCGCTGCCGAAAATCTGACGCCTGTTACACTTGAACTAGGCGGCAAAAATCCTTGTATCATTGATGAAACAGCCGATTTAAAATTAGCCGCTAAAAGAATTGTCTGGGGTAAATTTATTAATGCCGGTCAAACCTGTATTGCCCCCGATTATATCCTGATTCAAAAGAACATGAAGATCAATTTCATTTCTTTTCTAATGCAGGAAATCACAAAAGCATATGGTAAAAAAATGGAAAAATCACCCGATTTTGCGCGCATCGTCAATACCAAAAATTGGTTGCGTTTAGCGAATATGATTGATCCCGAAAGAGTATTGTTTGGCGGAGAAACTGATGCCAATGCCTTATACATTTCACCTACACTTATCGAAGAGCCTAGTTTGGACAGTCCAGTGATGAAAGAAGAAATTTTTGGACCAATTTTACCAATACTTACCTACGAAACAGAAGAAGATATTAAAAATGTAATTAGCAGATATGAGAAACCTCTTGCATTTTATGTTTTTAGCGACAACAAATCTTTTGCCAGAAAACTAATTACCACCTACTCTTTCGGAGGTGGATGCATTAACGATACCGTAGTGCATTTTTCTAATAAAAGACTCCCTTTTGGTGGTGTTGGTCACAGTGGCATCGGAGCCTATCACGGGCAGTTGAGCTTTGATATTTTCTCTCATCACAAAGGAGTGGTCAAAAAAGCAAATTGGTTGGATTTACCGATGCGTTATGCACCCTACAAAGATAAATTAACCGCTATTAAACGCATATTAGACTGGTTGTAAGCACTAAAACATTTTAGTAATGTTTTCTCAGTTTTAACAAGGAATTGATTAAAAATATTATATTTACGCCAGAAAAACAGCAAAACAGATAGCATATAAAACAACTTTACTCAAAAAAAAAAATGAAATCAACACTTGACCAAATTGAAGAAATTAGGAAATATGGCTATGCATTAGATTTTTCAAATGTCTTTAATCATGCTTTCGAAAATTACAAAAAAATAGCGCTTTATGCAGGATTAATATTATTGGTATTTTCCATTCTCGCTTTTTTCCTTGGTAGCGGAATTTTAATTTCTCTATACGGTGTTCAGCATTTTAATGAAGAGTTCTTCAAGACTTTACAAAACGAGCAACCCGAAAATTCAGTACTAATTCTTTATACTGTCGTACTCGCTTTTGTTGCGGCATTTTTTAGTCCGTTTGCTGCCGGCTTTCTAAAAATGGCCGATTGTGCTGACAGAGACGAATCTTTTAACGTTTCTACCATTTTTTCCTATTACTCTTCACGTTATTTTCCACCGCTTTTTATTGCGACCTTACTAATTTCTTTACTTGGAGGTTTAGTTTCAATCATCTTTAGTCTAATAGGCGTTTTATATATTGACACTATTATTACATTTGTATTATCCTTTTTTACCACACTGACAATTCCTTTGATCATTTTTGGTAACTTACAGGCTATCGATGCAATAAAATCAAGCATTACGATTGTAAGCAAACAACCTTTAATAATTCTGTTTTTAATTATTGTCGCTTCCTTAGCTTCGATGGTCGGTTTTATTGGTTGCTGTATTGGTATCGTATTCACTATTCCGATTACCTATTCTGTAAAATATGCTATTTATTGTGCCATATTAAACATGGACGATGAAAATTCTATTGATTCAATCGGTAAATCGGATTCGCAATAACAATAGATTCACAAATAAAAAAAGAATTTGACCTACTCTTTTTGAATCTCAGAAAAACCAATTACTAAACCAAACCTACCCAAAATACTATGGTACCAGACTATAGTTCTTTTTATTCATTGTTTTCAGGAATCCCCTTTTTTGGAGATCTCTTGAAATCAAACGCATTAAACTGGTTTGTACTGACATCTGACATCATTTTCTATAACAGCCCTAAAATCATCATTTTAGCGTTGTCCTTATTTGGTTTTCTTAGTTTACTGGTTTATCAATTTTTTAGAATTAAAACTAAAATTGGGTATTTCATCGAAAAAAAGAAAGAAGATGAAGCTGCCGACAGAGAATATCAGCTCTATATTTTATTCTTTGGAATAGCCGTTATTGTAATCGAAATTATTAATGAAATTTTTAAAATCAGACCTAAAAGTTTATTGGTATTAAATGTTTCGATTGGCTTTGTAGTTCTGTTAATTTACTTAATAACAGATAAAGTAAAATTTCTGAGAAACAAGATTCAGCCCATTTTTATATGCTGTTTCTTTGTTTATATCTCTTATGTTACACACAATATTATTTATCTCTCAAATGATGTTGTGCCGATTATTGTTTTTCTGATCTCCTTTTTCTTTTCTTACAACATTTTAAAACCCATAAAAGTCTATTGGTTTTTTGTCGGACTGACTTTTACTTTTCAGATTATTACGGTTGTCTTTCATTTAATTCCGCTAAAATCGTCTGTCCTTTTAATTAATTTCTCCATTCTGATCTTCATTATCAATCAGGTGAAGTACGCTATTTTGCTGAACAGTCGCGATAATTTCAGATTTACAAATGAGATCGTTCATAAAGGAAACTCACTGACAATTGCAACAAATCAAAAAGGAGAAGTATTATTTTGCAGCGAAACTATAACCTCAATACTGGGTTATTCTCCCGACGATGTTATGGCGAAAAAATTCTGGCAACTCAATGAAGATCATGAAGTCAAGCAAGAAAACTACATCAAAAAACAGATTGATGACAAACTGTATATCCAGAAATTAAAGAATGTAACCGGCGAATATAAATACATTCAATGGAAAGATAAAAAGTTTTCCGATGACCTCATTATTAGTATTGGTCAGGATGTTACCGAACAGATAATTGTTCAGGATCAATACAAAAACCTGATTCAGACAGCCACCGATATTATATTTGAAATAAATGCAAGCGGGTACTTTACTTTTGTAAATGAGTTTGGATTTTCAATTTTAGGCTATGCCGAAAAGGAAATAATTCTGCAGCATTATTCCAATTTCATACATGATGATTACATCAAAAATGCGGTTGATTTTTATGAAAATTTAGAACAAAACGAAACCAATTACCCGACCATTGAGATCCCGGTTCTAAAGAAAAATGGAGAAGAATTATGGATCTCTCAAAAAGTAATTATCCGCAAAAATGACCTGAATCAGACTATTGGTTTTGCCGGTATTGCAAGAGATATTACCGAAATAAAAAACATCGAAAACGAGAAAAGAAGACGTCACGAAAAAATTGAGGCGTACAACAATTCGACCAAAAAATTATCGACAACAGATTTCCGTAATTATAGCAATTTTCAAACGGTAATTGATTCTATTATTCAGGAAGCGGCAACAGTATCAAAAACAAACCGAGTCAGTTTCTGGAGCTATTCGAATGATATTATTACCTGCAAAAATTTATTCAGCAGAGACAATCAGACCCTGGACGACAAAAATATTCTCGACAAAGAGTCCTACCCCATTTATTTTGAAACCTTAAAAAGCAAAGCAATCATAAATGCCCCTGATGTTTTTGACAAACTGGAAACATCTGAATTTAAGAGAATTTATTTCACAAAAAACAAAATCAAGTCAATGCTTGATGCCCCCGTTTTCCTAAACGGACAATTGGCCGGTGTGGCTTGTTTTGAAAGTACACAGGAAAAAAGAGACTGGGACAACGAAGATATTAATTATGCCAGAACCATCTCGGATGTAATCTCGCTGGCGATTTCTTCTCAAATGCGACTCCGGGCAGAGAAAAAACTGGAACTTAAAAGTGAATTACTTTCTGCATTAGCCCTGTGCACGGAAAAATTCTTAATGAGTAAAAGCACAGAAAAAATGTTCGAAGAAACCTATGAAATCATAGGGAAAGCTTCAAAAGTAGATCATATATTTTACTATCAGAAAGATTTTGAGACACAAACCATTAGCCAGCGGTACAAATGGTCAAGAGATGGCGTAAAACATCAAATCACTAATTTACAGAATTTTACAGAAGACAATTTAAAAGAAATCGTTCTCCATTCTCAAAGAAAAAAAGTCTTAAGTACGCTGACACAAAACCTTGAGGACACCTTTTTCAAAAAACTGCTGATTGCCAATGAAATCAAATCGATTTTAATTTTGCCTTTATATGCCAACAATAACTTTTCGGGTTTTATTGGCTTTGACGATTGCACCAGAGAAAGAAAATGGACTGATGATGAAATTTACATCTTTCAGACACTTGCCAATAACATTTCATCGGCTTTAGAACGGAACAGGAATCAGGCAAAAATCAAAGAAAGCGAAGACGCCATCAAAGCCAAAGAACTGGCAGAAGCGGCAAGTAAATCTAAATCTGATTTCCTGGCCAATATGTCGCACGAAATTCGAACTCCGCTAAACGGTATAATCGGATTTACACATTTGTTAATGAAAACCAATCTCGAAGAAATTCAGGAGAAGTACATGACCACCATTAATCAATCGGCTCATTCGTTATTGGAAATTATCAATGATATACTTGACTTTTCTAAAATCGAAGCCGGAAAACTGGAACTTTTTATTGACTTATATGACATTCAGAAAATATTAGGTCAGATATTTGACCTCATCGTTTATGAATCCAATCAGAAAAAACTTCAGCTTGAGCTGAACGTTGATCCTAACGTACCAAAATACATTTGGACCGATATAGTACGTTTAAAACAAATCCTGATCAATCTGCTGTCAAACGCCATTAAATTTACCAATAACGGTTCCATCAAACTTAATGTTTCTATAATTGAAAAGAAATCAGAAGAAAATTACACTATCCGTTTCGCTGTAGTTGATACCGGAATTGGGATATTGGAAAAAAACCAAAACAAAATATTTAAGGCTTTTTCACAAGAAGATAGTTCTACAACGAGAAAATTTGGAGGAACAGGTCTAGGGCTTACCATCTCAAATCAGTTATTGGCTTTAATGGAGAGTCGACTGCAGCTTAAAAGTAAAATAAATGAGGGAAGTATTTTCTTTTTTGATCTGAATCTGAATACCAGCCATAAAAACAACAATGAGAAATACAAAATCATATCTGAAACTATCAATCAGGAATACGATTTAGACCAATATGTCAATCATAAAAAACTAAGTATTTTAATTGTTGAAGACAATAAAGTAAATATGCTATTGCTGAAAACCATCTTAAAAAACCTGAACATCAATACTATCATTTACGAATGCGAAAATGGTTATGAAGCGGTGAATCAAATCGAACACATTACTCCGGATTTGGTGTTCATGGACATTCAAATGCCGATTATGAATGGCTATGAGGCAACGAGAGCCATCAGAAATACCACGAAAGGCAAAAACATTCCGATAATTGCGGTTACCGCAGGTGCCGAAAAAGACGAGCGAAACAAATGTTTGTCTGCCGGAATGAATGATTATATTTCGAAACCAATTATTCGTGGTACCGTCGAAGAAGCCCTTACTAAATGGATAAAACAATAAAACACCCAACGGATTAAGATAAATAAAAAGTTAATCCTTATGATTGAATTTTGTTTCAAAAAAATATATAAATTCGTAAGACCATAACCACAATAACCACTAATACACCACAATATGAAATGGCAAGGCAGAAGACAAAGTGACAACGTAGAAGACAGAAGATCTATTTCCGGCGGAAAAGTAGCCGTAGGAGGCGGAATTATCGGAATTATCATTTTGTTGGTAAACATTTTTGGAGGTGAAAACGCCCAACTTATTACGCCAGTACTGGAGCAAATGCAGGGTGGTCAACAAACGCAAACAGAAGCTGCAGCTCCATTAAGTGAGGAAGACAAAAAAATGGGGGAATTCGTAAGAGTTACTTTGGCTTACACAGAAGACATTTGGAGTAAAATATTTGAAGAAAATGGTATGACGTATGAAAAGCCTAAACTGGTACTTTTTAAAGGTTCCGTTCAGACAGCTTGCGGAGGTGCATCATCAGCTTCAGGACCTTTTTATTGCCCCGGTGATAAAAAAGTATATATGGATTTAGGCTTCTTTGAAGAATTAAAAACCAAATTTGGTGCCAAAGGCGGCGACTTTGCCATTGCGTATGTTATTGCGCACGAAATTGGCCATCATATCCAGACCTTACTGGGTACTTCGGCAAAAATGCGAGAGGCACAACAAGGAAAAAGCGAAGCGGAAGCCAATAAACTTTCTGTTGCATTAGAACTGCAAGCGGACTTTTATGCCGGAGTATGGGCACATTATAACAAGGAAAATCTGGATCTCGACGATATAGACGAAGCTTTGAGCGCTGCAAACGCCGTTGGTGATGATGCCATACAAAGTAAAATGCAGGGGCATGTTGTTCCTGATTCCTTTACACATGGTTCTTCTGAACAAAGAATGTATTGGTTTAAAAAAGGGTTTAACAGCGGTGACATTAGACAAGGAAACACTTTTGACGAAATCAGGTAATTTACAAACCCAATTATAACAACCTCAAAAGCATGATTTTTACAGTCATGCTTTTTTTATTTGAACCATTTAAGCGATGTAAATTAGTACAAGCCGGAAATTTCCAGCTAACTAAATCTGACAGGTTTTTTAAACCTGTCAGATTTGCGTTTTTAATTATTTATCCGTCTAGTTTATTCATTTCGACAGGAAACCTGAGCGAGAGCGTGTAGACGAAGTAAATTGCACTGGTAATTCTAACTAGCAAACAACTAAACAACTATCCTGTCATTTCGACGCAGGAGAAATCACACAAGGAACTCCACACAGTATATCATCAATCTTTGTCGAAATGCTAGTGTGATTTCTCCTAAAGTCGAAATGACATTAACTGGCTTAGAATAGCATTTAGCAAGCTAATTATCTTTGTAAAAACTTTGCAAACTTTGTATTAAAAAATCTCACTTTCCAGAATCTCACAAAAAAATTAAGCACAAAAAAAGCCTTGAATTTCTTCAAGGCTTTCTAAAATCCTGGGTGGCTGACCGGGTTCGAACCGGCGACCCGCGGCACCACAAACCGCTACTCTAACCAACTGAGCTACAACCACCATTTTTCTTTGCGGTGGCAAATATACAACAAAGGTTTACTTCTACAAAGAAAAAAATACCATTTAAGTGATATAAATTCATTTGAAATTGTATTTCCCTGTAAATCAATTAAAGTACATTTAAAGAAATCTTAACAAACTTTGTATTTATTTAACCACAAGGGTCACGAAGATAAAAAAAACAACTTTTAGATAATGCTTTGCAAAATTTCTCGCAAAGTCGCGAAGCCGCAAAGTTTTCTTTTTTTTTCATGTTTCATGTTTCAAGTTTCAAGTTTCAGGCTTCAATTACTTTGCGATTTCGCGACTTTGCGAGAAAACAACTTTTGCAGGATTAAAAAAAATCTTTGCGCTCATTGCGGTTAAAAAAAAGCACAAAAAAAGCCTTGAATTTCTTCAAGGCTTTCCAAATTTCTGGGTGGCTGACCGGGTTCGAACCGGCGACCCGCGGCACCACAAACCGCTACTCTAACCAACTGAGCTACAACCACCATTTTTCTTTGCGGTTGCAAATATACAACAAAGGTTTGCTTCTACAAACAAAAAAATAAGAAACTTACAATAAATCTTCTAAACTATTGACTGCCAAACATCTTTCAACAGTGAATCCTTCAGCAAAATCCTTCCCAACTAGTCTCCCTAAGTCTTGCGCGCGATAATTTAAACTTTCTAAGAAGTTTTTACTCGTAATAGGTGTCGCAGGTTCTTTGGAATTGGCATCATAAAATTGCGTTTTATAAGCCAAAATCGCTTCGATCTTTTTCTCTTCGAAACCGGTGATGTCTACTACAAAATCCGGCTCAATGTTTTTCCATTGAATATAATGATAGACTACTTTTGGTCTCCAGGCTTCCTGACTCACTCCGTCAATCAACGTTTTTATTTTTACTAAGCCTGATAAAAAGCAAGCATCTGAAACTAATTTGCTTCCTTTTCCGTGATCAATATGGCGATCATCAATCGCATTACACAATACAATCTCCGGTTTATACTTTCTAATCATTTTTATGACTTCCAGTTGATGATTTTCATCATTAGTAAAAAAGCCATCGCGCATTGCTAAATTCTCACGAACTACAACCCCTAATATCTTTGCTGCATCTGCCGCTTCCTGATCTCTTATTTCTGCTGAACCACGCGTTCCCAATTCACCACGGGTTAAATCTACAATACCTACTTTTTTACCAAGCGATACTTCTTTTAAAATAGTTCCGGCACAACCTAATTCTACATCGTCAGGGTGTGCTCCGAAGGCTAGTATGTCTAATTTCATGTTTTTGTTTTTTTGTTTCTTTTGTTTCAGGTTTCAAGTTTACACTTGCATTTTACATTTTACAGCTTTCATTTTACAAATTAAAAAACTTAGAATCTCAGTGACTCAGTGACTCAGAACCTCTCTTAACCAAAGCTCTTTTCATTGTCATTGATTTATTCACACTTTCCTCCCATTCTTTTTCAGGAATACTCTCTTTGGTGATACCGCAGCCCATATACAAAATGGCTTTATCCTCCTGAATCTGCATGCTGCGTAAATTTACAAATAAATCAGAACTAATGGCACTTGACGCCAAACTGCTGTTTAGTTCGCCTAAAAAACCCGTATAAAAAGTCCGATCGTAATTTTCGTTTTCAAGGATAAATGCTTTTGCCTTCTTTTTAGGCAAACCGCAAACAGCCGGTGTTGGATGCAAAGTATCGATTACTTCTTCTAAAGTCGAATTTTCATTTAAAACTCCCGAAATATCGGTTTTGATATGCCAGATTGATCCTGCTTTTATACTGTAAGGTTCTGTAACTTTTACGGATAAAGCCACTTCACGAAGTCTTTTTATAATAAAATCGGTCACATACTGCTGCTCCTCTTTTTCTTTTTGTTGCCAGGAAATCTCAGCTTCCAAAGTCGCTTTTTGTGTTCCGGCCAGTGCAGTAGTTTCAAATACATTTCCGTTTGCTTTAAGCAATTGTTCAGGAGTCGCTCCCATCCAAAATCCGATTTTTGGATGAAAAAAGCAATAACTGAAAGTCGTCGGATACAATTGAATCAATTGTTGAAAAACAGTTGTAAAATCAAATTCGGCTAAGTCTACACTTTCGCTTCTTGACAAAACTACTTTTTTGAATTCATCCTTTTTAATCGCCTCAATTCCTTTGGCAACTAAAGCTTCGTATTGCCTTTTTGCCATTGCGTCGAATTCTGTATCCTGTATTTCACCCTCATAAACTTCAACATTTTCATGCTCAAAACTAATAATCTCCGATTCCTTTTCCGGAATCAGGATCAGTTGTTTTTCATCAAACGAAGCAAAAACAAATCCTTTTTCTGTAAAATCAGAAATCGTGTGCAAATCATTATTTTGCTGTAAAAGTGCAATTATTTTAGTTGAATGGGGTTTAGAATAAAGTACAAAAGGTAAATCCTGCGCTCTATGTTTTTTTATTTTTGAAAAGAAATTATTCATGGCATTGTAAAAGTTGAGCTTTATAATCTAAAAGGTCTTTTTTGGTTTTAAAAAATGTTTTTGAAAGAACGTCTTGATAATCAATCATTGATTTTGACAACAACTCTAATGCTTCATCTAAATAGTGATCACTATTAAAATAAACCCATTCTTCCGACAAATACTTATTGAATGAATCTCTCATCTCAATAGTTATGACATCCCCATAAACATCACTTTCCAGTAATTTTTCAATCTGAATCTTAAATTGTTTTTCTTCTTCTTTTAACAGCATCATGTTCTTCTCAATACTATCAAAAGTAGCTACATGATGCATAAATTCAGAAGCATTCAGCATCTTCATATAGCAATCGAATTTTTCATCATAACTTCTATCCAAATCAAAAAAACACTCATACTTCTTTTTCAATTCTTCTCCTTTATTCTGACTGGCAGCCAATTCTGAAAACAGCGAATAAATACGAATATCATTCTCCAGAATTTCCTCTTTGATTTCTTTTAAATCAATCGTCAATTTTTCGATCAACTCATTGCAATTTTTCGACAAAATTTTATGCCCGTCATAATTGAATGATTTTATTTTATAAGTTCCATCCGAAATTTGTTTTAAGATATGAATGTCATTTTCTAGTGAAATTGAACTGTGTATCAAATCAACCGCAGCGTTACTGAACAAATCATTCAATTGATATTTTTCAATTGAAGTATTCAATTCCTTAGTTTTAAGATCAACACCATCAGGGTTTTTATTATCGTAATAATTATTATAAACCTCATTAAAAGACCCTGCCAAATAATCACTTTCAAACTCTTCAAAAAAATGTTCCTTTTTAGTATAAACGACAGCATCCGGATATGAAACCTCAGAAAACAATTTATCTGTAAACTTACTCTGCAGATCCATATGATTGCTTAACAGAAAGGTTGCCAATTTATCATCTGCCTTGGATTTTTCTATCCCTAATCTCTGCAATTCAGAAATCCTGTCTTCAATACTAGGATGCGTATCCCATTTATTTTCTATTGCAAGTTTTGATTTATTATATCGATTCAAAAAATCTGTAGTCAATTGTGGCAAATCATTCTGCACTTGTAACTTACTTTTATTCGCAATAAAATGCATCACCAAAGTCTGTTGCTCATATATATTTTTTGTACTAATAGAATTCGGTATTTTTCCTCCGTAATAATCTAACACTTTATTAAAGGAATGATTCGCAAGATCCAAACGGAGTAAAGATGAAATTAATGGTTCAGAACCAGCTACATTAGCCGCAACGGCATCGGCATGGAATTCCATTTGTCTGGATAAACCGTAATAACTTAAGTTTACAACCTGATAAACTTGCTTTAAAACCCATTGAATTCCTTGCACAATTTTTACTGCCAATCCCGCAAAGAAAGCAAAATATACATTTACACTCCCCCAGCTTTGTGCAATAGAATTATAAGAATCATTATCAAAAAGCATATTATGGATAATCCTGTTCACATTATAAACATAACTTCCAACTTTCATACTCCTTTGTGAAAAATGACCAAATTCGTGAGCCAAAATTGCTTTAAGTTCTAATTCTGAAACAGAATTTATAAGTCCAACACCAATCTGAAGATTTTTCTTGATCGGCAGAAACATACTCCAAAAATTAGAATCATAAAAAACGGCAGCATTCACATCCGACGACAAATACACTTTTTTAGGAAAATCCGTTTTTACTTCTTTTACAATCTCTTCAATAAAATTAAATAATTTAGGTTCTTCTTCTCGCGTGATTTCAACCAAATGAGATCGATCAACAACATTTTTAACGAAAATAAACTTGAACAAAAAAATCAAGATTAAAATCCCCATACATAATAACCCACAACCAATCATAATGGTTAAAAAATTAGGTTTTGCAGCAATTATCATTACCCCCGCATAACCAGCCAAAACAGTCAGACCTATGCCTGAAATAATCAATAAAATATAAACAACAAAAAAGAAAATAACAGAAAGAATCGCTTTTACGGTCATCTTTCTAAACGTAGCAGAAACTGCAGCAGTATTTGTTTGAATCATTAATTTTTTTAAAATATTATTTTTAACTTTTCTTTCTATCCAAAACCATATTCGTCAATTTGCAAAGCGAAATCAGATTTCCTGCTTCATCAGTGATTTTAATTTCCCAAAGATGAATACTTCTTCCCTTGTGGATAATTCGCGCTGTCCCGAAAACATAACCTTCGCGAATACTTTTGAGATGGTTGGCAGAAATTTCAATCCCGCGAACTTCTTGTTCGTTCGGATCGATAAAGAAAAAAGAGGCTGCACTTCCTACGCTTTCAGCCAAAGCAACTGAAGCTCCTCCGTGCAGTAATCCCATTGGTTGGTAAACAGCTGGGGTTACCGGCATTTTTGCCGTCAAAAAATCTTCTCCGGCATCAATATATTCTATTTTTAGCGTTTCCATCAAAGTGTTTTTAGAAAACGTATTGCAGTGTGCTAAAATTTGTTCTTTTGTATACTTCATTAAAATTGGCTTTAAAACCGTAAAATTAAAGAAAAGATGAGATACAAATTGAAAATACATTTCTAAAATTAAAAATCATCTTACAAACAAATTAGTTTTTTCCTATTTTTACAGAAATAATAAATACCGTTGCAATTCATTTCACAAAATTAATGCTACAGTTTTCATAAATTGACACCGATTAAAATAATACGCTTCAAAAGAAATCGTTTTAATCTTACTAATCTGTGGCAAAAACAACAATTCAAATGCGTCACTTTTTTGTACTCTTCATTTTCGGAATCCTTTTAGCTGTCAGTTCCTGTCGGACCGATTTTGATACCGTAGCCAGTTCAGGAGATTTAAAATTCTCAAAAGACACCGTTTATTTGGATACCGTTTTTAAAAACATCGGATCGAGTACCTACCAACTTAAAGTCTACAACAAAAGCAAAAAAGACATTTCGATTCCGATTATTCAACTCAAAAAAGGATTAAATTCCAAGTACCGTATGACAGTCGACGGAATGAGCGGAAACAATGGTAAAATCTTTACTAATGTTACCCTTTTGGCCAAAGACAGTCTGTACATTTTTATAGAAACTACAGCCGATATTACTGATGCCAACCCAACTGATTTTTTATACACCGATGAAATTCAATTTGACAGTGGAGCCAATCTTCAAAAAGTAGCTTTGGTAACCTTAATTCAGGACGCCATTTTTTTATATCCACAGCAAAATCCTGACGGAACCAAAGAAAAAATTCAAATAGACGGAAAAGCTGTTGATGGCTTTTACCTGAATGAAACTGATGCTGTTAACGGAAACGAACTGCTTTTTACCAATACAAAACCCTACGTTATTTATGGTTATGCCGGAGTTCCCGAACGCAAAACCGTCACTTTTGAAGCGGGATCAAAAGTTTACTTTCATGCCAATTCAGGGCTTTTTGTCGATAAAAACGCTACTTTAAAAATAAACGGCGCTGCTTCAACCAGCACAAAACAAGAAAACGAAGTTATTTTTAGAGGAGATCGATTAGAATCTCTTTACGCAGATATTCCGGCGCAATGGGCTGGCGTTATTCTCGCTGACGGAAGTACAAATCATACGATCAACCACCTGACATTGAAGAATGCAACAATTGGATTATCGATCAGAAACCAGGATGCTACAACCGTACAAATCAAAAACACTCAGATTTACAACTGTTCACAATATGGAATTTTAGCCCAAAACGCACGAATTAATGCAGAAAACATTGTCATTAATTATTCCGGATTGGCGAGTTTATCGTGTATCTATGGTGGGGATTACAGCTTTACACATGGCACTTTTTACAATAATTGGTCTAGCGGCCAACACTTTGCCGTTTACTTAAGCAATCGTCTGGCTGGTGCTACACCCGAAACCAAAGATTTAACCAAGGCAACTTTTAACAATTGTATTATCTATGGTTCCGCTACAAATGAACTTTACTTAGATAAAAACGCAAATGCACAATTTGTATATCAATTGAATAATTGTTTATTAAAATTCAGCAGTACAAACAGCGGCCCTGACTATCAGTTTAAAAATGACCCCGTTCATTACAACCAAATCATTCTGAATGAAAATCCGAAGTTTTATAATGTCTCTAAAAATAAATTCAATATAGATAAAACATCTGCCGCTTTCGCGAAAGGAAATCAGGCGTATGCAATTCCGTTAGATATTATTGGTAACACCAGAACTTCCCCACCCGATTTGGGCGCTTATCAGAGTAAAGATTTCCCAAAATAATTTTTACCCCGTAAGCTTGTTTAAACCATATAAGTGATGTAAGGAAATATAAGTTAATCCTTTCGGCGTGAATAGTTTTTAGCACATAGAAGAAGCGTGGATCTTGTTTTTTTAAGTGATCTTTCTACGTCTAAAAAGTCTCGCAAAGTCGCAGAATCGCCAAGTTTTATTTTTTTTCTTTGCGCTTTTGCGACTTGGCGAGAAAATTTCTCACGCAGATTTTGCAGATTTTTTTTGCGCTATTATTTTGATAAAAAAATCCCCTAAATCTGCATGCAAAAAAACTTTGCGACTCTGCGACTTGGCGAGAAAATTTCTCACGCAGATTTTGCAGATTTTTTTGCGCTATTATTTTGATAAAAAAAATCCCCTAAATCTGCGTGCAAAAAAAACTTTGCGACTCTGCGACTTGGCGAGAAATACCCCCAGAACTACACGCAACAAACTAAGCTTAGTTTAAATGAACTTACATCCGTTATATGTTTCAAAAAAAAACATAAGAAAATATATCCAAAATTTAAACATCTCTTAATACCGTGTACTTATAAAAATACTAGATTTGGCGCGATCAATAAATTAAACAACTGATAACCAATTTTCTGAAAATTTAATTTATCTTGTTCCTTACTAACCAAACCTAAACTATTATTTATGAGAAAAAGTTACTCTTCGTTTCTATTACTAATCTTTACTATTGCTGGCTTTGCACAGATTCCATCCGGTTATTACAACACTGCAACCGGAACCGGCTACACCTTAAAAACACAATTGTATAACATTATAAAAGGCCATACCGACAACGGATATGCAGGTTTATACACCACTTACCAAACTTCTGACGTCGATAATTTTTACGAAAATGACGGAACTGTTTTAGACATGTACTCTGAAAACCCATCAGGAACCGACCCTTATAATTATAGCACCGGAACCACAAAAAGATGTGGAAACTATTCTGTAGAAGGCGATTGTTACAACCGGGAGCACATTATACCGCAATCGGTTTTTAATGAACAAAGCCCGATGGTCTCCGACGCTCATTTTATTACACCAACAGACGGTAAAGTAAACGGAATGCGTTCGAATTACCCACACGGAACGGTAAGTTCAGCAACCTACACTTCTAAAAACGGAGGCAAATTAGGTTCCAGTTCTGTTTCAGGATACACGGGGACAGTTTTTGAACCAATAAATGACTTCAAAGGCGATATTGCCCGAATGTATTTTTATTTTGCAACCCGTTATGAAAATACTGTTGCGGGCTATAACTATGCTATGTTTGACGGTTCAAGCAACAAAGTGTTTACCACTGCATTTTTAAATACGCTTTTGGCATGGAATGCGCAAGACCCTGTAAGTGCGAGAGAAATTACCCGAAACAATGCCATTTATGCCCGTCAGAACAATAGAAATCCTTATATCGATCACCCGGAATATGTAAATCAAATCTGGGGTGGCACCGCTCCTTCGGGAGACACTCAGGCTCCAACTGCACCAACAAGTTTAGCCTCGACAAGCAAAACTGCAACTTCTATTAGTCTAAGCTGGAACGCTTCGACAGATAATGTAGGGGTTACGGGTTATGATGTTTATGCCAACAGTATTTTAAAAACAACTGTTTCGGGATCAACAACCATACTAACAGGTTTAACTGCTTCAACAAGTTATTCTATCTCTGTAAAAGCAAAAGATGCAGCAGGGAATACTTCTGCAGCCAGCAATACTCTTGCGATTACAACCGATAGCAACGGAACTGGCGAAGCTGGAACCGAGTTATTTTTCTCTGAATATATCGAAGGTTCAGGAAACAATAAAGCTATAGAAATCACCAATACTACAGGAAATGCGATAAACATGTCTGCTTACACCCTGAAAAAACAAACAAACGGTGCAGGGGCCTGGAGCGCAGGTTTAACTTTAACGGGTACATTAAATAGTGACGCTAAATATGTTGTAGTAAACAACTCTATTGCTTCGACTTGTTTCTCTAAAAGCGCTGCCAACATTTCGACAACAGCAACAGAAATGGCTTTTAATGGCAATGACGCTATAGGTTTATTCAAAAATGGTGTGCTAATAGACATCATTGGAACCTTTAATGGCGGAACGGCTAACTTTGCAGCTGATGTTACGTTAAGAAGAAAAGCAACTGTAACTTCTCCAAGCACAACTTTTAATTTAAGTGCGCAATGGGACTCGTTCACTACTGACACCTGCAACAACTTAGCAAGTAAAACAGCAAAAGTGAACAAAAAAGAAATAGTTACCACTACTGATGAAATTCTGATTTACCCGAATCCTTCGAACGGAAACTTCTTTGTTGGACTTCCTGATACTGATGCACGCTATTCAATCGAGATTCTATCCTTTTCAGGGCAAAAAGTTTTCGAAAAACAAAACACTACAGGCTCTGAAATAGCCGTACGCAATCTAGCTGCAGGAATATATATAATCAAAATAAGTACCGGAGAAAAAACTGTTTTTAAAAAAATCATAATCAAATAGTTGATTACTCTCTTCATTTGTAATCCGAATCTGAATACAAATAATATTAAGTTTTATTTTAATTGCCTCCAGTTTTAACTGGAGACTATCTAAGAAAGAGACAAAGGCTTTAGCTAAACCTTCAATAAGTTTGGCTAAAGCCTCTTTATTTAGTAATCAATTTCTACCTCCAGTTAAAACTGGAAGCAATTAAACCTCTGCTTTTTTACCTTATTTCAACCAGCAATTTCAACTAATTAAAAATTAGATTCTCCTTAATTAAAAAGCGGCAAATTGTTGCTTTTTTTTTTGATTTGAATTGACTAAATTTGCACCTCAATACAACAAACTACACAAAATGATCCATTTCTTTGAAAACCAAAGCAAAACTGTTTTTGCCGTACAAACGCAAAACGAAATTTCAGCTCAAGACATTTCAAAACTAAACTGGCTTTTTGCCGACTCCAATAAGATCGAAAAATCCGCACTGACGGATTTTTTTGTTGGCCCACGTGCCACTATGATTACGCCTTGGAGTACAAATGCAGTAGAAATCACTCAGAACATGGGTATTTCAGGCATTATCAGAATCGAAGAATTTCACCCTGCAACAGAAGATTTCACCGATTTTGATCCGATGCTTTTGCAAAAATTCAGCCAATTAGATCAGGAAATTTTCACGATCAATGTGCAACCGGAGCCTATACTGGATATTGATGATATTGCCGCATACAATAAAACAGAAGGTTTGGCTTTAAGCCAGGAAGAAGTAGATTATTTAGATAATTTAGCCGTAAAACTGGGAAGAAAACTAACCGATTCTGAAATCTTTGCTTTCTCACAAGCAAATTCAGAGCACTGTCGTCACAAAATTTTCAACGGAACTTTTGTTATTGACGGTGAGGAGAAAGAAACTTCTTTGTTCAAACTAATCAAAAAAACATCACAGGAAAATCCTAACGATATTGTTTCTGCTTACAAAGACAACGTTGCTTTTGTAAAAGGACCAAAAGTGCAGCAGTTTGCACCAAAAACTGCAGACAAACCAGATTTTTACGAAGTAAAAGAATTTGATTCGGTTATTTCATTAAAAGCAGAAACGCACAATTTTCCAACAACTGTAGAGCCGTTCAACGGAGCTGCAACCGGATCAGGAGGAGAAATTCGTGACCGTTTAGCTGGAGGTCAGGGTTCATTGCCATTAGCAGGAACAGCAGTTTATATGACTTCTTACTCTCGTTTAAACGAAGAGCGTAAGTGGGAAAATGCTGTTGAAGAAAGAAAATGGTTGTACCAGACTCCAATGGATATCCTAATCAAAGCATCAAACGGAGCTTCTGATTTTGGAAACAAATTTGGTCAGCCCCTAATTACAGGTTCTGTTTTAACTTTCGAACACGAAGAAAACAACCGTAAAATTGGTTACGATAAAGTAATCATGCAAGCGGGTGGAATTGGTTACGGAAAACTGGATCAATCGATAAAAAAGAAACCACAGGAAGGCGATAAAATTGTTATTCTGGGTGGAGAAAATTATAGAATCGGAATGGGTGGTGCAGCAGTTTCTTCTGCAGACACAGGTGCTTTCGGTTCAGGAATCGAGTTAAATGCTATTCAGCGTTCGAATCCGGAAATGCAAAAACGTGCCGCAAATGCCATTCGCGGTTTGGTAGAAAGCGACAATAATCCAATTGTTTCTATTCACGATCACGGTGCGGGTGGACACTTAAACTGTCTTTCGGAATTGGTAGAAGAAACAGGAGGATTAATCGATTTAGATAAATTGCCTGTTGGTGATCCTACCCTTTCAGCAAAAGAAATTATCGGTAACGAATCTCAGGAAAGAATGGGACTGGTTATTGGTCAGAAAGACATTGACACACTACAAAGAATTGCCGACAGAGAGCGTTCCCCAATGTACCAGGTTGGAGATGTTACGGGTGATCACCGTTTTACTTTTGAATCTAAATCGAATGGTTCTAAACCAATGGATTATGCTTTGGAAGATTTCTTCGGAAGTTCTCCAAAAACGGTAATGACGGATAAAACAATCGACACAAAATATACCGCTGTTTCTTATTCAGCAAATGATTTCGAAAGTTATTTACAAGACGTTTTACGTTTAGAAGCCGTTGCCTCAAAAGACTGGCTGACTAATAAAGTAGACCGTTGTGTGGGCGGAAAAGTAGCGAAACAACAAAATGCAGGTCCGTTGCAATTGCCATTGAATAATGTGGGTGTAATGGCTTTGGATTATTTAGGTAAAGAAGGTATTGCAACCTCTATTGGTCATGCTCCTATTGCCGCTTTGATTGATCCGGTTGCAGGAAGTAGAAATGCTATCGCAGAATCTTTATCAAACATTGTTTGGGCACCGATTAAAGACGGAATAAAAGGTCTGTCCTTATCTGCCAACTGGATGTGGGCTTGTAAAAACGAAGGAGAAGATGCTCGTTTGTATGCTGCAGTTGAAGGTTGTTCTGAATTTGCTATCGAATTAGGAATCAATATCCCAACCGGAAAAGACTCCCTTTCGATGAAACAAAAATATCCAAACGACGAGGTAATCGCACCGGGAACGGTTATTATTTCTGCCGCAGGAAATTGTATCGACATTAGAAAAGTAGTAGAACCGGTTTTACAGAAAAACGGAGATTCTATTTATTATATCAATTTGTCTCAGGACGCTTTCAAACTGGGAGGTTCTTCTTTTGCTCAAATTAGAAACACTATCGGAAATGAAACCTCAACCATAAAAGATGCTTCATTTTTCAAAACTGCATTCAATACGATTCAGGAATTAATTTTAGAAGATCAGATTCTTGCCGGACACGATATCGGAAGTGGTGGTTTAATCACAACTTTACTGGAAATGTGTTTTGCTGATGTGAATCTTGGTGCTAAAATTGACTTTTCGGCTTTCGCTGAAAAAGACCTGTTGAAAATCCTTTTCGCTGAAAACATTGGTATTGTTTTTCAAGCTAAAACGGATGCCGCTATTGAAGCTAAATTAAAAGCAAATAATATTGAATTCTTCAAAATTGGTTCCGTAACTTCTACTGAGAATTTAGAATTTGGAACATGGAATTTAGATATTAAAAAATACAGAGACATTTGGTTTGAAACTTCTTATTTGTTAGACCAAAAACAATCTAAAAACGGAAGAGCTCAGGCCCGTTTCGAAAACTACAAAAATCAAGCTTTAAACTATATTTTCCCGGCACATTTTACAGGAAAAGCGCCTGTCATCCCGAGCACAGTCGAGAGACCAAAAGCAGCTATTATTCGTGAAAAAGGAAGTAATTCTGAGCGTGAAATGGCAAATGCTATGTACTTGGCCGGTTTTGATGTAAAAGACGTTCATATGACGGATTTGATTTCCGGTCGTGAAACTCTTGAAGATATTCAGTTTATTGGCGCTGTTGGAGGATTCTCTAATTCAGATGTTTTAGGTTCTGCTAAAGGTTGGGCCGGTGCTTTCTTATACAACGAAAAAGCAAAAACTGCCTTAGACAATTTCTTCAAAAGAGAAGATACTCTTTCTGTTGGAATCTGTAACGGATGTCAGTTATTTATGGAATTGGAAGTTATTAATCCGGAACATAAAGTACACGGAAAAATGCTTCACAACGAAAGTAACAAACACGAAAGTATCTTTACTTCTGTAAAAGTTCAGGAGAACAATTCGGTTATGTTATCGACATTAGCAGGAAGCACTTTAGGAGTTTGGGTTTCACACGGAGAAGGAAAATTTAATTTACCGGAACCGGAAGAAAATTACAACATTGTTTCTAAATATGCCTACGAAGGTTATCCGGCAAACCCTAACGGATCGGATTACAACACCGCGATGTTATGCGATAAAACCGGAAGACATTTGGTAATGATGCCTCATATTGAGCGCTCTACTTTCCAATGGAACTGGGCACACTATCCAAAAGACAGAAACGACGAAGTTTCTCCTTGGCATGAAGCATTTGTCAATGCGAGAAAATGGATTGAGAAAATCTAAAATTTATATAGCAAAAACGTCCGAATTTCTTCGGACGTTTTTTTTTGTTATTGATCTGATCCCTTGATTTAAGAGAGTTGCGAAAATTAGCACCTATTCAAAATAAGCTACAAATTGCACAAATTTTCACGAATTATTTTTTTTTAAACTAAGAAATAATCATTTTAATTCTTTTAATCTGTGGCAAAAAAAATAGCCACAGATTGCACTGATTAAATGGATTTCTTTTTGTGCATAATTCTTCAATTAAACAACAAGTACTTCATTATTATGAACCAAAAGTCCTTGCTTATTAATTTCTTTCTTAAACAGATTGTGCTGCTTCGAGAATAAATTCCAAAACTTCTTTAGGGTGCGATGCCAAAGAGGCATGACTCGCTTGCAGTTCAATGATTTTTTTAGGATTCATTCTTTCTGCCATTTCTTTTTGCGTTGCAGGAGGAATCATATGATCATGAGCTGAGATTTGATACCAGCTTGGTTTATTCTTCCACGCAGGCTCTCCTGATTCTTCTCCAAAGCAAGTACCATGAATAGGTTTTTGCGCTAACGACATTACTAAGGTGTCATTTTCATCTAAATCGGCACAAAAACTTTTGTGATACTCATCGTATTTAATCCATAAAAAACCTTTATTATCAGGATAGATACTTGCACCTCCTTGTGGTTGTTCGCGTCTTGCAAATATACTTCCTAAACTTTCACCTTTATCCGGAGCAAATGCAGCAATATAAACCAGACCCACCACTTTGTCATGATTTCCTGCACCTGAAATTACAGAACCTCCGTATGAATGTCCTACCAAAAGTACTTTACCTTCCTGCGCGTCTATTAAATCCTTAGTCTTCTGAACATCATCAGTCAAAGACGTTAAAGGATTCTGAACACTTCTTACTTTATACCCTTTCTTATGCAATGCCGGTATGATGTGTTGCCAATGCGAACCATCTCCCCAAGCGCCATGAACCAAAATAATAGTTAAATCTGTAGTTGCCATAATATTTAATTTAAATTGTTTAAACAAAACTAATAACTCAAAAACCGATAAACATTCACTTAAGTTAATTAATTCAAATTGCTAGTTATTGGTTGTAAAACGTAAAATGTAAAATGTGTTATGCCGATCAGAAAGGGCCTATACTTTAATCAACGTTTTTTTACCTTTAGACGAAGCGATAGAATTTAGATGAATTGTTAATGTATTTCAATGATCCGAAGCAACCATATGTCCGCACAAAGTAAGATCGTAATGAATTAAACAAAACTTATTACTTCTTACATTTCACATTTTACATTTTACATTTTACAACTAGCAACTTGAGTTAATTACAAATTCGTTTTCGTATTCTGCTTAGAGATTGGGGAGTAATACCTAAATAACCGGCAATGTATTTTTGCGGAACTTCCTGAAAAACCAGAGGATTTTCCTTTAATAAATTCATATATCTTTTCTCCGGAGAATAATAAAGTAGGTCTTCAATTCTCTTTTTGGCATCGAGATATATTTTTTCAGCCATTTTTCGTCCAAATTCCTGCCAGTAGGCTTCCTTTAGATATAAACTTTCTAAATCATTCTTATGCAAAAGCAGCAACTCCGATTTTTGAATGGCCTGTATATTCAATTTTGATTCCTTATCACATAATATACTTTCATAATCTGTAAAAAACTGATTATTAAAATGGAATTTAAAACTGATATCATTTCCCTCTTCGTTATTGTAATAACTTCTCATCAAACCGTTTTTCACAAAACCAAGATACTGACATGTTTCTCCCTGCTGCAAAAAGAATTCGGATTTTTCTAATGTCACACTCTTGAGTAAACCAAAAAAAACATCAAAATGAGCAAGATCAACCTGAAAAAGCGCACCATACTTTTGAAAATCATCCTGCATATCTGATAAGTTGAAGATTACTATAAAATTAAAACATATTTCTCGTCTTTATGATGAAATTGCAAAAAATTCCTATTCTCCGAATCAAAAACTGCATAATTGAGTACCATATGTGACCATAAGACTACATAAATATTGAATTAAACGGAAATTTAAAATTAATTCAACAGCATCTAAAGTTAGTTCTGGCATTCCCAATTCCGCAAATAATCTTTATCATATGAGAAAATTAGCTATAGCCTGACTTTCTTATCCCCTGCTATTTTGTGTCCTTTTTCAAATCCGCTAAAAACAACACCATTAAAAGGAACTGTTTCCTATACTATAATTATACTTTGAAAATGAAATATTTAAAAAAATCTCATTCTTCTAATCTGGATTCATTTTTTAATGAAATTTAAACTATATTCGCTAAAAACCTACAAAGTTTTTTTGCAACTCCAAAAAACTAAAACCTACATCGAATGAAAATTGTAAAAGCATTTATTTTTGCCTTATTTTTTATTGTTACAAAATCCTATTCGCAAGATATAGCCATCGATAAAATTGTTTACAAAGGTCGCGAACGTTATATCACCACAACTATTCCCTATCCGATGCAAGGAACTTATTTACCAATTGGAAAAAAAGAACCCAGTACAGTTCTAAATCCGGACGGAACAGGTGTAATTCAGAATGACGATTTAAGTAAAAAAAAGATAAATTGGGGCGTTGAATGTACAGAGGAAGGTGTTGCCGTTTTTAAAGAGGGTTTCAATAGTGCATCTTATACCTTTTGGTACAGAACAAATGACAGTGACGAATGGAATTATACACAACTTTCCATCCATTTTATAAAGAAGAAAATGTTCTTGATGGGAGAAAGAGTAAAAACATATGAAGATTTTCATGTGCAGTAATTTGAGGGCCAAAAATTAAACATTTCTTGATTTTTTGAAAATTTACTATCGAAAAGAAAACGTTTTCGTTGATTTTTAATAGTAGTTACAATTTTTGCCATAAAATTCTACAAAATTAAAAATTCCATCATTTTTTTATTTAATTTGCAATAAAATTCAATATTTTAAACATGGTTTCAATCACACGCCTTTTTGATTTTCCTTATTATCAACAAGAGACTTATAATCTTCCGGTTGCATTAGCGACCAAAAAAAATGGAACCTGGGAAAAAACATCAAGCCAGGAATATATTGCTAAAGCAAATGCTGTTTCTAGAGCATTATTGCGCATGGGCATTCAGAAAGATGATAAAATTGCTTTAATCACTTCTAACAACCGCACCGAATGGAATATCATGGATATTGGTATTTTACAAACGGGTGCACAAAACGTTCCGATTTATCCCACTATATCCGAAGAGGATTACGAATATATTTTAAACCACAGTGGAAGTATTTACTGTTTCGTTTCTGACGACGAAGTATATCAGAAAGTAAAAGCAATTCAGGCCAATGTATCGACTTTAAAAGACGTGTATTCTTTTAATGAAATTGCAGGTTGCAAACACTGGTCAGAATTACTGACTTTGGGTGCAGACGAAAGCAATCAGTCTGAAGTTGAGGCCAGAAAAGACAGCATTCAAGCCGATGATTTGGCGACTATTATTTATACATCCGGAACGACAGGAAGACCAAAAGGGGTTATGCTTTCGCACAGAAACATTGTTTCAAATGTTTTAGACAGTTCCCCTAGAATTCCTTTTGATCCGGGGAAAAGTACAGCTTTAAGCTTCCTACCAATCTGCCATATTTTTGAAAGAATGATTTTATACATCTATCAATATTATGGTGTTTCGGTTTATTTTGGGGAATCTATTGATAAAATCAGTGACAATCTAAAAGAAGTACGACCAACTGTTATGACAGCTGTTCCAAGACTTTTAGAAAAAGTTTACGATAAAATTTATGCCAAAGGAGCTGAATTAACCGGTATCAAGAAAAAACTGTTCTTCTGGGCTATTGATTTAGGTTTAAGATATGAGCCATACGGAGTTAATGGAGCCTGGTATGAATTTCAGTTAAAAATTGCCCGTAAACTAATTTTCAGCAAATGGAAAGAAGGTTTAGGAGGCAATCTGGATTTAATGGTTTCGGGAAGTGCCGCTTTACAACCGAGATTAACAAGAGTTTTTGCAGCAGCAGAGATTCCGGTTATGGAAGGTTACGGTTTATCTGAAACATCACCTGTAATTGCAGTAAACGATCAAAGAAACAGAGGTTTCAAAATTGGAACTGTTGGAAAAGTAATCAACAACGTTGAAGTAAAAATTGCCGAAGACGGTGAGATTCTTTGCAAAGGACCTAATGTAATGTTAGGCTACTACAAAGATCCTGAAAAAACAGCAGAGGCTTTACAAGGCGGTTATTTCCATACCGGAGATATCGGAGAAATCGACGCCGCAGGTTTCCTTAAAATTACCGATCGTAAGAAAGAAATGTTCAAAACTTCAGGCGGAAAATACATTGCTCCTCAATTAATTGAAAACGCAATGAAACAATCCCGTTTTATTGAGCAAATCATGGTTATTGGTGAAGGCGAAAAAATGCCGGCAGCCTTTATTCAACCTAATTTTGAATTCGTAAAAGAATGGGCCAAAATCCATAAAATTACTTTAGGAAACTCAACCAGCGAAATCGCCACCAATGCACAAGTAATCAAACGTATCGATGAAGAAGTAGAAAGCATTAACGAAAAATTCGGCCACTGGGAAAAAATCAAACGTTTTGAATTAACTCCGGATGTATGGTCTATCGATGGCGGACAACTTACCCCTACGCTGAAACTGAAACGTAAAATTATAAAAGAAATCTACAACGATCTTTATATTAAAATCTACGGAAATAATTAAAGGACTTAATTGTTACTGTATCTAAAAGGACTGTCTTTCATAGACAGTCCTTTTTTAGTTTTTAGTTCATAAATAACTTCCTAAGTTCTATAAATTAGACGCCCTATTTACAATTAACAACCGATTGTCAGGCAAAACGGTTGTCAGGCTGAGCGAAGCCGAAGCCCTCGTTCCAAATAGCCCGTCTTCGCTCAGCCTGACATTTTCGATTTAACATAAGAAATAATTTATACTCCAAAAAAAGCGCCCTGATATCAGGACGCTTTCTATATTTATGTTGAATTTAAAACTACATTTTACGCTTCAATTCTAAAAAACCCCTACCACATCCATAATTCTCAGCAGGAAATCCTCCCACTGAACGATCATTACATTGCCTTATAGACAATTGATATATAGCTTTTTTGCTTTCATTTCAGCCAAAAATGTATTTATTCTAAGCGAATATCTTATCAATTTGTGTTAAAATTGTCGGATCTTGTATTTCACTGTCCTTGGCAAACAAAAGAACTTTAGACATAACTTCGGCAGATTTTGGATCATCATCTGCAAACGGAAGGAACAAACGTCCTCTGTGTTGCGAATGAATCGGCAGAATCGACAGGTATTTTCCAGGAACCTGATGTACCACCGCACTTCCTAAATGAACACTGTAATTTGCCATTTCTCCTTTTATCAAGGCATGATTTTCTTTTATCTCAACATTCTTAATTTTAAACAATCGCAATGTTTCTCTAAGTAAAACTGCTCTCATTTCTATTGACGAATGACTCGCTTCCGGATCTACTCCTCCAACATGTGCAACACTTACCACTAAATCGATATCACGCATGACCTCTGAGAAAACACGTGGATTAATGTCTTCAAAAGCAATATTCTTATACTCTTTTAAAGAATGGAACTGAATGGTCTCTAAAGTAGGACTTTCTACATCTGCAGGCGAAAACCAATCTGCCAGTGCATACATTTTGACCTGATATCCTTCTTTATGGAAAACTTTTTGCAACCCCTCTTCATAATCCACTTTCCATCCTCTATTCTTCAATAAAGCCAACGTTTGTTTCGGATGAACCTGATGGCCGGCATATCTTCTTGAAATTGATTTCTCTTTTAACTCATCCGGAGTTGGAACGTATAATTCTCGGAATACTTGTTTAAAAGGCTGTTTCAATTTTGTATCAAAACAATACATTTGAAAATCAGTCCAGACATTTTGTTTATGCAAATCGTAACAATGTGCAATTCTAAAAGTTTGTTTCTCATTCAAATAAAGAACTTCGCCTAAAGCAGAGATCAGATTCCCTTCCACATAAAAACCAATTTGATTGTCATTTGAAATAAAAACTAATTTCTCAAGATGCTTGGAAATGATAGGGTGTTCAAAAAGATTTTGCATTTCTGCAAACAAAAATTCATCCCCTCGAATCATGCTTTCTTCCAGCCCTTTCTTAGACCGCACCCATTGCTCACGCATGGTTTTTCGGTAGTCTGTCAATTCTAAAATTGCTTTTTCTTTTTTTATTTTTGGTGGGATGGCTTTTAATTCTTTGTTCGTTTTCAGATTTAAAATTGCCAAATCTGTTTTTCCTTCTTTATCAATTACCAAACTTACTGTTGTATCGTCTATCGTTACATTAGTATCTTTCGACAATATATTCTGAACCTGTTTGGTCTCCATCGCCCAGGTCAATCGTACAGGATCGGGATAACCGGCATTTCGTGCCAAATTCTCTAACGCCACTCTTAACGCCAATGCTTCGCTGGTTTGTTTCATAGAACCAAACTCCCTGCTTTCTTTTTTAAACTGTTGCAGATACTCATAACGAGACAAAATATCTTTCTCCGGACTGGTTTTACTTAACGGTACTAAACCATACACTCGTAAATAGTCCTGATCTCTTTTATCTTTGACTTTTGCTGTTACTTCTCTAATTTTAAGATCACCGGTAAGTGTATCAGCATACATTCTGGCTCTTCTGTGACCATTGCCGTCTGTTACATATTTTGCCGATTCATACAACATTTCCCATCTTGTCTTACCCAATTGCTTATAAGCCGATATAAACCAATTTTTATCTACTGCGCCATCTTTAAAATCCTGCAGATCTAAAGCCGAAAACTTAGCTACTTCACTTTCTAATTCTGCATTCGTCGCACTGTAACTTGTCGTTTTGGTATGCGCATGAAGCCACCAGATTCCTTCGTCAAGTCCATTCCAATCTAAATATTTACTGATATATTTCTGCCATTGAGGTGCATATATAGCAGATTGAATCAGTCTTTCCTCTGTTATTTTCGCTTTCTTAATAAAATCATTAAATCTTTCTTGCGAATCGGAAGGCAACGGATAACAATTTTTTAATAGAAAACTGAACAACTTTTGCTTGTTTAAATCGGTGTAGCTCCAGGAATAAATATACCCTTTGTACAAACTAGCTTTACCAAGTCCCGTAAGCAGGTCAACAAAACGGTTGATTCCGTATATTTTTTGAAAACTCTGAACCAAGTGCGTAACTGAAGTATTAGAATCTCCTCTTTTTACTTCAATATCCAAAAATGTTTCTCTGATTTTATCAATCATTGGAGTCAAAAACGGAAATCTTTTAATTAATCCTTCACTTCCATAATGCTGGTAATGTCTTTTCTCTCCTGTCAGGACTTTAATTCTCTCTCCTTCCAAAATACCTTCGTACAATTCCCCTTCCGTAATTATTTTTTGTTCAAAAGCAATACAGTACAAATGAATAGGAGGTCTATTTAGTTCAGCATTCTGCTTTAAACCATTAAATTGTCTCCATCTGTATAAGTTCCAGACCTTTTTGTTCTGTTCATCTGTTAAACTCTCCAAATTAATACTATGGAGAAATACATTAAAATAGCCCTGATTCTGCCATCCATTATTGTTTCTGTCACTGCTGTAATAATATTCATTCTTCCCCGGTTTATGTTCGTATTCTAAAACAGATTCGGGCAGATTAGAAAATAAAGCGCTACAGGCATCAATAACAAAATCTTCTTTTTCTTTAAATGGATAATTTAACTTTAGTGCCTCCAGAATTTTCAGGATTGGATTATTCCAATCGTATCCATTTTTTATCGGGTTTGGCAATAGGTCCTTGTAATAAAACACATACTTGTCGAGAAAATCTCTCCATAGTTTTCGGTCGCAATTTACTACCAGAGTCATTAAAAACAAGTCTCTTTCTACCAGTCCGGAATTAGTAAACCAATCCGACCAAACCTGATACAACGGATAATTATTTTCTATTTCTTCCTTAGTAGGTTTATCTGTTAATTTTTTTATCTCACTAAATTGATTGCCCAGAAGTACCGTTGTTCTGGTATTATCATAATATTCAATTTCGTATTCGTAATCTTTGTACTCTTCAAATAGCCCGTAAAGCTTAGCAATCTCGGCTTTTATATGCACCATTGGTTTAGAAAAACCATACTGTTCCGCTTTTACTGTTTTAGCATACAAAGAATCCTCTTCTGGTTTTGGCAATGCATAAGACGTTACTTCATTTGGATTATAAAATCCATAGCCGTTTTCTACACTCAGGATATCTTTCTTTTTTTCAGGTTCTAACTGTTCTAAAAACTTGGTTTCTTTTTCTGTAATTTTTGGACGGGCAGCATAAACTTTGACCCACTCGTTTACTTTTTCCTCAAGTCTGTCACTTTTTTGCAATTGAAGCATCAAATCTAAAACAGACATGCGTTGTTCTAAATCTCCTTTTTCCAGCATACCATTTACAAACAATACTATATTATGATCTTCTTGCTTTAAAATAATCAGGGTTAAGTTTTTCTTTAAATTAGAATTTTTGCGTTTAAATAATTCCTGAAACACCTCTAATTCTTCCTCATTTAATGCAACGTTCTTCAGAACATTAATCGCAGATGCAACAATCGATTCTCCTCTGTCTTTTAGAATTCTGAGTGCAAAGTTTTTTTGAAAATCGGTTGGCAACTTCTTAGCCTCTTCATCATCGCTTCGCATAGCGTAATAAGAATAACTGTAAAACCCTTTCAATATATCCTTAGTAAGTGTTTCTCTTAGGTTAATAGACAAACCTTCAAACTGATTAAGTACAAGTTCTAACCTTTCTTTATTATCACCTATCAGATAAATTGCGGCTGCATAAAGCGAATCTTTTTCAAACTTTACGTTTAGCCACGAAAATACTTTACCTTCAAAAACTTTTTCTTTGACAGTTGTCGATTCCGCTAAAGCATATACTTTTTCGAAGAAATTAGGATAATCTGCATTATCTGTATAATACTTTGATACTACATTTGCATTTAACAAACTATTCAAATGTGACATCGTAAAAGCTAAAACTTGTAGATTATCTTCATTTAATGCTTTAAAATACAATGGCATTTCGATATAAGGATCACCCGTTTCTCCTGCAAATTTTAGAGCCAGGCATTTCTTCTCGACCGTTCCTTTTTCCAGTAGCTCATGCAAATACGGAACTGTTTTCTCTACATCTAAAACGCCTTGAACCCAAAGCGCAATGTAAACTTCGTTATTGTTTTTGCTCTGAAATGCTTTTTCTAAAGTTTCAGGATTTGCAAAATAATCAGCTGCCAACTGAATAATATTTCTAACCGTAGTTTCTTTTTCAGATTCCCAGCCCAAACCGGTCCAGGTATCTATTGCTCTTACTACCGATGAAAATCGTGTTAATTTATTCTCGATAATAACCTCAATCATATATTGCAATGCACCAACATTGGTTTCGTCTAATGCTTCTAAAACCGTCTGACGTAATCCTTCTTGCCTTTGCGCAGCAAGTAATAATTTCCCGACAAGCTCCCATGCTTCTTTTTTATTGCTGTTTAAAAGCGCCTTGATAATATTTCGGGAAACTTTTCCTCTTGGGTCTTTATTAAAAATAATGTCTTCAAATAACTGGAACAAAGTGCCATTATCACTGTCAATTGCTGCCGACCAAAGCATAAATTGATTTACCGGATTTGTGATTTCGGTGTCATAGCGAATCTGATCTTCTAAACTTAAATCGTAATAAATATTATTTGGGTAATTATACAAAAAAGGTCCACTAACTAGGGAACGTATAAAATTGATCTGATTTACAAATAAAAACCGTTCATTATTTGGCGCTCTGAATGAACGTCTGTTGTAACCGCTCTGATATATTTTTTGAGGCAGTAAATCCCAGGCATTTTTCACATACTTTGCATTTTCTTCACCAAAAAAATAAATCAGCAAATCGTAGTACTCTTTATTTTCCCATAGGTCTGTTTTAATCCACTTTTCAAATACATTGCATTTTTTAGATCCTAAAGAAACATAAACCCCGGAATAATGATCGTCGAGTTTTAATAATGCAAGTCCAAATTCGGCAACTTCTTTTTTGAGTTTATTTTTTGCAAATAGTTTAGAAACTAAACCACTATTTACAATCTCTTCTAATTCTTTTTTAAACCTTGCAAAAGGTTTTTCTATTGTTTTACTTTTAAGAACATCTTCTATAGACATAATGTCGTTATTTTTTAAATTATTTTTTTTTGTGAAATGTGTTTTGTGAAATGTGAAATGTATGATGTGAATTATATTTTGCCTAAAAATCTATTACTCTTTAAATGGAATTGTTTCGACGGCAAAATTGATTCTTGAAATTGAAATTGATTCTCGTTTTTACCAATAACTTCCCGCTAAGAAAGTAAGTCTGATGAAAATTAATGGTTTATTTTCTTCCAGATTTATTTCCTGATTTAGATTTTCTAACGCATCATCGCCATAAAAAATGGCATACAGTCCGTCCTCAAAAGCCACAATAGCATTTTCCTTCGCTTTCGCTAAATTCACTTTATTGTGATTGTAAAGTGCCCCAAAACCAACTTTTCCTGTATCCGTTAAAATAGGTAAATAATTTTCTTTGGGAAGATGAATTTTATCTTCCTCATCAAACTCAAAAGAAGAAGAATTGAATAATTGAACTTGATAATCTACAATTAGTTCAATAAGAGTTTGTGTAGTAATTGTCGCTCTTTCTGCAGCTATCTCAATATTTTTATCCTGAAGAATCGGATGTTTTTTCCCTAACTGCCTGACTGATATGTTAAGATTCATTTGTTCTGATTATAGTTTTCGGATAGGTAAAATAAGAAATTAAAAGATAGCTTTTCATTAAAATAACCTATTTTAACTGTTAAAAAATGGTCGTACCAACTTCTTCCTTACGAACTCTTTTAAAAAAATAATTCGTGGAAATTAGCGAAATTCGCGGCAAGTTGTTTTTGCCACCAATTGCACGAATTTCCACAAATTACTTTATTTTTAGTCTGAATCCGATTGTTGTATAGTAACGCCAATAAAAAAATCGATCAATAAAACCTTTATTATTGATCGATCTTTTTGCTATTATTATTTTAGATTCTATAATCTTAGTTGATTTCTGCGGTACTAATTTTCTCAAGTGTTACTTTCGCATCGCCAATTCCGGTCTTTTTTATGATAATATCAAAGTCTCCGGCTTTATTTGCTAAATCATCTGAAATATAGTAGGAGAAAGTAAGTTTTACTCCGTCCTCACCTATTTCATGTTTTTCTCCCGTTCCGTGATCATGAGCCACACCAAAGAAAGTCATTGTTCCAACATACTGATCCGGTTTTCCTTTGTAACGCAGATAAACAGTATAATAATCTTTTGGTTCTTTGTAAACCACTACATCTAAATTCAGAACTATTTTAGAATTGCTGCTTTTAAAAACCTTAAGAGTGTTTTTAGCCGATGTACCGGTTACTTTGTGAGTAAAGGCTTTCGCTCCCAATATCTTTCCAACTTTCTGTTCCCAGATCACTTTCTCTTTTGAATCCTGAAATGAAATTCTCTCTTTTCCTTTTGTTTCGTTTGCCGCTAACACAGAAGTTTTAGATCCGTAAAGTAAATTATCGTATTTATAATCCAGATTAAAAACGATTTTGTATACTTCTTCCATTGTGTACGTAATACGACCTCCGTCTGGTGTAATAAACTCGTAAGGCCAAGGTTTGTCTTTTAGCTCTTCTAAAGTAGGACGCTGACCATAAGCCGAAACATCCCAAGATTCCCAAATACGATCCACCATACTATGATGCAACCAAAAAACAGGATCAAAACCGGCCGAAGGAACATTTGCCATTAGCCCTGAATAATTAGGCAACTGGTATATTTCGTTATAATAACTTTCACTCGGATTTGCATATCCACCACCAATCAGATTGTGCATATAACCGTGAGGAGAACCTTCCAGACTTTTACTAAATCCGGCACTTCCGCTAAATGAAGGATTCGTTCTCAACTCGTTAAGCGCCAATTGAATTTGATTCACCTGATCCGGTAAAATTGGTCTTCCGTTGTTCAGAATACTATATCGCGCTGCTGTATACAAAGATCCTGATTTATCTCTTAATTCTTCCCCCATAATGTTGTCAGCAGTTATTGTGCTACCGTAATTCCAATATGGCAAAGCAAAATCAGCCTTTCCGGAAAACTCACGAACAATTTTCTCTAAATACCAAATGTACATTCTGTTCCACAAAAGAAAATTCAAATTGGCATTTTCTGTACCATTATGAGTACAATCGGCCCAAGCCCATAATTTGTCTTTACTGGTCTGATATACAGAACAAAGTACATTTTTCCCATTAATTACATTCGGAATACTGTGTATTGCTCCCTGATAATACCACGAAAGACCATTCTCACAGCCCAAATCGCGCATTTTTTTGAAGGCTACATTCATTGCATCCAAATTTGCCTTTCCTTGGGGCGTGTTAACATTCCATCGGATATATTGCGCCGTACTTTTACTCTGACCAAAGCATAATCCTGTGGTCAGGATAATAAAGAATAAAATAATTTTTCTTTCCATGTTTGTTTGTTTTAAGTGAATACTGATTTGTTTATGGGCATTAAAGTACATTGACTTCAAAAGTTAAAATCTTAAAATAGTCCGGATTGGCTTTGTCGTAAATTTTAAATTTTACGATTCCGTTACCCGATTTGTTGGCAGGAATTACGTGTATCGCGATAAAACCTTGCTGATCGGCATTTAGTTTATTAAAAGCTGAACCTTTCGGAATTCCGATCTGACAAGCCCCATGCTGACACATCGAACAGTCCCATTCTTTCGGAAATGTATTAGAGACCGTTTCCCAAGCCAGATATATAGGTTTATCGGAAATATTTGCGACTTTAATTTTAGAAATATCCAGTCGTTTGTTTTTTTGCAGACTTTCTTTATTTGTGGCATCACCCACTACAGAAAAAGTAGGCTTCTTTTGTGCAAAAGCAATCGAAAAGCAAAAAAGCAAAACAAAAGAAATGACAATTTTTTTCATGGCTCTTTATTTAAATTTTTATAAAAAACAGGGATATTAGCCTCGTAACGTCCCAATTTGGAAACCGGATCTATAAACTGATACCTAATTTGTTCATTCTCCACAACATTTTCTAAATCAATAAGCAACTCGAAACATTGCCCGGGTTGAAGCGTAACTTTAGATCCTTCTGACCGAATCTCAATAGCAGTAGTGCTTCCCGAAATTAACTTGAGTTTTGCAGCTGTCGGAAACGCTATTTCATGAAGGTATAATCCCGAATTAACCAAACGCAGCAACACTGTTTCTTTTTTGCGCTCCGGCAAATGCAACCCTTTGTGGTTTATTGCCATTTCGCCATTGATCAGGAAATAATCAGGTTTATAACCCGGCAGAACTATCGGTTTGTTTCTTGGGTCGTATTCTGTTCCCATAATGGCATCAGTGTGCCATTTTGTATCTATTTCATTGCTACACCACAGAACTTCCTGTGATGCTTTAAGGCTTGTAGAATCTGTATCTTTTGGCTGTACGATGATTACTCCAAACATTCCGGCCTGAAGATTAAAAGGATAGTTTTCGGGACTATAATACAGATAAGTGCCCGCTTTTTTAGCCTGAAAAGAATAAAAACCATGCTCCATATGATGAATCGGTTCTTTTACTTTCATTACTTCATTTTCCTTATTCCGCTGCTCGAATTCGATTTCCCTGCAATACAAAGAGACCGGATTTCCTTGCGAAATGCTCCAAAAATCAATCTTCACACTATCTCCTTCCCTGACATTAATCTCCGATCCCGGAAAAGTGACCTGTCCCGAAAGTGAATCTGTAAAACCAAAGGTTCGTATGGTCACATTTTTTGTGATTGTCAACTTACCCGTTGTCCGGCCAATAATTAATCTTTCGTTCTGGGCAAACAAAAAAACACTAACAAACAAAAAAGGAAATACCAGTTTGTGTTTACTCCAACTATTCATTTCTAAACTCAAATTAATGTTTATCAGCCCATTATGCTTTTACAATTCAAATTTAGAGTTAATTAAAATCACAAGAATACGTACAAATACCTGTTTTTGTAGTAAAAATCCTGATTAAGTAGATGTTTCCCTCACTCTTTTGTGTTGTCCAGTCATTCCTTAAAATATATTAATTCCTATTTTTAAATTAATTAAATTAAATCCGACAGGTTTTAAAAACCTGTCGGATTTGTCGTTTTGGGTTATCTAGTCTTTTATCGTTTTTTCAATGTAGGTAATCTGATCGGTAGCGGATTGACGGAGTAAATCACAGCTGTAATTCGCCAAAGGTTGGCAACATTCTGCGTGGAGTTTCGTGTGCGATTCCTCATTCGGAATGACAAAGTAAGCAGTCATTTGTCATTTCGACTTTAGGAGAAATCACACTAGTAAGTCGACAAAGATTGGCAACATTCTGCGTGGAGTTTCGTGTGTGATTCCTCATCCGGAATGACAAGGGAAGCAGTCATTTGTCATTTCGACTTTAGGAGAAATCACACTAGTAAGTCGACAAAGATTGGCGACGTGCTGTGTGGAGTTTCGTGTGTGATTCCTCATTCTTCGGAATGACAAAGCAAACGAGAAGAGAAAATTAAACACAAAAAAAGAACCCAAAAACAGACAGCCAAAAAACAAAAAAAGCTCCGTAGTTACGGAGCTTCCCAATCATTCTACAATTAGAATGTTAAAAATTAAGTCGCTGCAATAACACAGGCTTTATGAATTTGTTTATCTGAAAATACAGATAATGTTTCGGCTAAGTTTCTGCTGCTCCTTAAGCAACTGAGCATTTTTAGCCTTAGGTCAAGATTGTTGCCATACTCGGTTTCGAGCATTAACTCGAAAATTTCCTGCAAATACAACGGTTGTTCTCTTAACTCTCCCTCGAACAATTCATTCGAAAGAAAACTGACTACGGATGGCACCACGTCTTTTTTTGATGCCTTTTGATTTTCTTTTTGCATATCTAAACAGTTTTTATAAAGATTACTCCTAGATATGCTTTGACATAACAAACGTACAACTATAAATATTGCTAATCAAATAAATTAACATAAATTTCTTACAAATTGTAAAATCTAAACTTTTATTAAATTTAATTATTTATAAATTTAATAAAAGTATAATTATTATCGTGGCTTAAAAAAAATAGACAATATTTCTTCAAAGAATCCGATTACCGATACAATTCTTCCCGAATCTTAATCAAAGTTTCTAACGTCTTTTCTTTGTTTGGTGTTTCTTGCAAAGAGGAAGTTTTATAATGATTTTCGATAGAAAGAATCAAATCATCGGACATTTGCAGTAAATCATCATAATCTTTATTTCCGGCTTTTATATCTAACAATTCTTCACGATTAGAAACTCTGATGTTTAACTTTCCGGTTGACAGAATTTGCTCAGCCGTTTGCAAAAGCCGGATTGTATGCATCATATTTTTGCTGTCGTAGTTTTTACCGTGCTTTTGATTGGTGTTGTAACGCTCTTCGTTGCGCTTATCTATCCAACTCCAATATTCGGTGTATTCTTTACAGTATTTGGAATAGCCGTCCTGATTGCAGGATAAATAACCAATCAACTTTTCGTCTTTAGGAATCGAAGAAACCGAAACTTCATTGGACATTTCTTTCTGAATTATTCCTTTATATCCCAAAGTCTTTCCAGCATCATAAAACATAGCAAACATTCCTTTTGAATTAGGCAAATTGACCAAACCAATCTGCTCTTGTTTTAAATTATTCTCTGCCAGAAATTCTACTGCCGAAACCGTTTCATAATCTTCCAGAACATAACAAAAATCCAAAAGACTTTTCTTCTCCTTCGGTAACGGATTTACGATTTTCTTGTTTAAACCTCTCGCTTTTTTGATTTGAGTAACGGCATAACCCGCAAAAGAATCTTTGCAGAGTTTTGATAGAAAATCTTCTGTTTTTAGATTTTCCATCAACGGATGTCGGTACAAAATACAATCTTCAGGCGAAGCCAAAATTTCGAGTATATTAGGATTATTTTTGAGCAATAATTCTGTAAAACGACCAATTTCATAATACACCTCATCATTGGTTTCATTAGCAATCTGCGGAATATACTCTAACCCAAAGAATTTTTCTTTTGGCAAATAATAAACGCCTTTTATATCAGTGTCTGAAGTTGGTGTATTTAACCCAAAAGATTTACTCCCTGAAATAACTTCAAAAAGAATCAGGTTTTGGGATTTTAAGTCTTGAATGGTCATGGTTTGTAAAATTGTGCTGTAAGATAGAAAACGGTATCGATAAAAAATAGATTCCCTTGAAAAGTCAAAACATTTTCATCGTGCAAATCTTCGAGAATAATTCCGAGTTCAGGATGAAAATAATCGTTGTTTCTAGTGTTAATAAACCCGTTTGAAGTTAAAAATTGTTTTACGATTTCGAGTTCTGTAATCTTGTCGGATTCCACAAATTTCTGTTCAACCACAGCGTACAAAACCTCATCTTGCTCATAAAAACCAATTAATTGATAAGCAGTATCGGGAAAGAAGAAATTATTCAGCAACAAACTATTGAAATAATCTTCCCAGGATTCGTAATAGATACTGTCGTTTAACTTGATTACTTTATGTCTGTTCTGAAGATAAACCTTTTGTTCGGCACCCGAAGAAACAAAAGTATTGAGGTTTATTGCCGTAATCCAAAAACCATTTTTATTGCAAAATTGCTTTATTAGCGCTGCTTCTTCACTTTTGCTTTGCTTGCCTGACTTAAGCGCTCCGCCTGAGCTCTCGCTTTTTCTAAGGTAACGGGAGATTGTTTGGATAGAATTTCCATGCCTAACTTGGCTCTTTCCTGAAATGATATTTTGTAGCTCATGTTTCATGAAATTTATAGTGCAAATATAGGGATTTTTAATGTTACTATTTGTTGGGCATATACATGCAATTGTTGCGGTTTATGAACGTTTGGTTTAGGCTGAAAAAGATAAGGTTGAATATTTAGAGAAGTTGATGAAAGGCAAATAGGAATTTATCTTTTCTAAACATATAATTGAAATGTGCAGAACTTTTTTTGAAAAGTTCTGCACATTTTTTGTTTTATTGAAATTGTTGATATGAAGTTAGAAAATAGCAAATTTAAAAAACAGTTTTCTTAAAAATTTTAATTTAAAATCTCTTCAACTATTTTTAATGCATCATTAAATAGTAAAGGTTTTGATTTAGAATTAACATAACTATAATTAGAATTATCAATCAATAAATTAATTTGAAATATTCCAGTATCTTCTCCTTCTATTCTTAATTTATCTCTTATACCCACTAATACTTTTTGAACCTCATGATAAGATTCTTCCACTTTTGATAAATTAGAAACATATTGATCTAGAAATCTTGCTGAATTATTGAATGCTTTATCAGATTTTTCATCTAAATAAATTTTATAAAAAAAAGATTCTATAATGTTATAATCTTTGACAACATCATAATTTTCAAAATAATTTGAATGGGCGGAAGCATATAAATCAGCATTCAAAAATCTATAGTAAAACTCGATAGCTTTTTCAGACTTTAATTGAAAAAGCACATTTAAAGAGTTCGATATAAAACTTTTATTGTCATCATTATCAATATTTTCTAAGTATTCAAGAGCTTTACTTCGACAAAAATCATATTCTAATCCTTCTTCTAATAAAATAGAAATTGATTCCCATGTTTTGAAATTATAAATATCATTGCAACACTCCTTGAGTAATTTTATATCATTTTCTAACTTATAAAAATTGAACAATTGCTTTTTGAAATTATACTCTCTTTTGTGATTCAGTAAATAGTCTCTAATTTCTGGAAAAACATCTTTTAGCAAATTCTCAATAGCATAATTTATATGTTTTTCCAAAACGTATGCTGTAAGATTTAAAGTTTGAATATTTTCTTTTATCCTATTATTAAGTGCATTTTTATCAATAATTTTTTCTTTAAAAAAATCAAACCAACTTTTATCTTCACTGTAACTACTAATTTCAGGAATAATTAAAGAATTAAATAGAAAATCTTGAGGCAAAAACAAATCTAGCTTCCTTGAAAAATAAATAACGTCGTCCCATTTATTATAATCTTTTGATTGCGAATATTCATAAGAATTTACAGTAAAGATTTCACTAAAATTAATTTCAATAGTTTTTTGTGCAACCCAATCTTTTATATATTTTTTTTGAGATTCAGAAATCTTAACATTATTTTTATTTCTCTCATTACTTTTAATTTCTTTTTTTATTTCATTAAATATAAAATTATCCTCTTTGATGATTTTCTCTACATCAACAAATAAAACTGGACTTTTTATTTGATAAATTAATCGACTTAATATATTTAATGATTTATCTATTTTATTTGCATGTCCATTTTTTTTATACCATTCTAAATGGATTTCACTAAATTGTTCTCTACTAATTTCTTTTCCATTCGAATTGAAAACTTGTTTAATCTCATCAAGTAAGTCATCTCTTTTAAATAGTATATCAAAATTCTTTTGAGGCTTACTTTCAAAATCTTCCTGAATTTTTAAAACCTTTTCATCTGAATACATCTCTTCATTAAAATCGAAACCAATTTTTATCATTTCATCATTAAAAATCTTAGCTAACTCTCTTTTCTGAGTATTTGCAACAGTATTCCTAAAGTATTCTATTTCTTTATGTTCAACATTTATTACAGTTTTAAACTTTTCAATTGCATACCAAATATTTTCATCATTAGCTAAAAATGACAATACATAATTAATATCTTTAAAATCATAAGAACTTATTAAATATTTAAAAATTCCGTTAATTGATTTTCTACTGATTTTGGATATTAATTCAATTATTGGTCGTTCAAAATAAAAATGTGCTTTTTGTATATCTAATTTCTTAAACATTTTAAGAATAAATTCATCATCATTACTATCAAATTGCACACATTTTTGTATTAACTCATTCTCATCACTTGTATAAATATCTATATTATTATTGCTATCAAAATAATACTGGGCAAAATTCATGAATTTATCCGAATCTGTAATTTTTAATATTAATTGATTAAGCACATAACTATTTCCTCTTGACACTTCATCTTTCTCTAATCTAGGTTTTATATTATTTTCTCTTAAAAATTCTTCATTGATAAAATCATAATACAAATCAATGTAATCAAACTCATTAATTATATTTAAAATTTCGACATTAATTTCTTTATTCGTTTCATTCTTAAAAACATCTAAGATTTTTTCTAAATAATTCTCATTATTATTACATATTTTCATTCTTGCAACACAATGAAGTATACTAGATTTAATTTGATTTGAATTATTATTATCTGATAAATTTTCAATCAAAAAAGTTTTAAACCAAAATAGCTTGGCAGTTGATATTTTTTTAAAAAAACTAATTAGGTTCAAAGCAGAAATCCTTGCTCTAAAATGCCTCTCTTTATCTTTTATTATATTAATTAGATAATCAAAGTTGATTTCACAATCTCCAAATTTTGCAATTTCATCTACACTAAAAGTTCTGTTTGTATCTATCCAATATGTTTTTTCAATACATATATCTTCAAAATATTTTTGAAAACCCCTAACTCTTATTACATCTGTAATTCTATCAGTTTCAGACCTGAATAACAATTCTGGTTCATTACTAACCAAAAAATCAATTAATTTTTCAAACTTAATTGTTTTATCATCTAAAATATTTAATACAAATGTTATTATATTAAACAATAAAGGATGTGTTTTATTTGTTCCATTAATAAAAATAAATTTTTTAATATCTTCAAATTCTAAATCCGATATTGACAATGAAGCAAAATACTCTTGGATATTTCTATGCTCAAAATTCCATTTTTTTGTTTGGAGTTGATATTCAATCAGTGGATTTTTTTTAAATTCTTTAAAGTCGTGGTAGTTTTTTTTGACAATCTTTAACAAATTATCTTCATCAAATACATTGGTTTGCATCAACTCATTTATCAAAGATATTTTTTTGCAATAATCATTAATAAGCGTAACATCAAGGGTAATCTTTTTTAGTTTTACATTTTCATCGATAGAAAATCTACTCTCAATATATTCCTTCCATAATTCTGCATTATTTGTTGGAAGAGATTTTTTTTCATTTATATAATTTGCTAAGACATTGACTTGGAAAGGTGATTTAAGAAAACTCACATCCAATTCATTTAAATTAAAAGAATCGAGAATATTTCCACATCTATTTTTTAAAAGTTCAATACTTTGATTGTATTCAAGATCTTTTAAGTAATAAATTTTTAAATCATATACCCCTTTTACGATTCTTTCATAAACATTAGTTCTACAACTTAGTATAATCTTAAATTCTTTTTCTTCAATTTCAAGTTTTTGAATAAAATTTTCAAGTTTAGATGTAAAATCCTGAATTTCTGTAATTTCATCAATTCCATCCAAAATAAATACAACTTTTTGAAATCTACTAAACTTCAAGTTAATGTAATCTTCAATTGTATTTATAGTAGTAAAGTTTTTTAAATTCCTAAAAACAGGAACGTAGTCATCTTCTTTGTCCTTCCATAGATCATTTGCAAAACGCTCTAATTCAACAGTTTTTCCTAAGCCTGGATTACCGAGTAAAATTACTTTATTTTGCTTTTTGATGATATCAACTAACGCTACTTTATTTTGATTTTCATTAAAAAAATTTATAATATCATTTTTTTCATTTTCGAAATAAAATCTATCTAATAAAAAATCTGTGGTCTTAATATTTACAAATTTAGTTTTATCATTTTCTGTTAAACTACTTTTTAAAATTTTAGGTAACAGAAGATCTTCAAACTCATCCTTTGAATTCAAATTAAGATTTTCAATATGTGTCTGAGTAATTGTAGATCCCTTATTATATTTATTAATAAAAATCATTTTTTTATTAATCCTAAAAAAATTGCAAATTTTTTCTAATATCATCTTTATCTTATAGTAGTTCGAATATTAGAATCCTTATTCCCTTTATTTAAAACCTCGACACTATTTTCACCTGAAATATCTGTTTCAATATCTGTATTAACATTCTTAATATTAGTAACTTTTGAAAGTCTTTCTTCAAAAACCAAAACAAGAAGGGCAATAAATTGAGAAATAACAGCGATTAATGGTTCTGAATCTTTATTCTCTAAATACCATTTAAAAGCTATTCCCAAAACTATAATATTAAGAACAGCTACTATATATTTTACTTTTTTATTCATCTTTTCTTTTTTGTTTAATCAAATATACAATTTTTGAGGGTTTTATATATTTTCGAATATTTCTTTTATTACTTTACATTCTTCCTAAAAAACAAATCCAACTCCTCATTCATCTTCTTCCCACTATCCAGCTTACTCGCATTTTCCTGATTAAATCGTACCGTTTCAAGTAAAAAATCAGTTATTAGGTTTTCTTTTGGGTGCAAATACTTTTCGTTTTGGTTGGCTTTTATTTGTTGTAATTCCAGTATTTTTTCTTGTATGTTTTTCGGTGCGATTGGCAATACATCGACAAAAGCAACTGGTGGAAGTGTATTTTTTTCTATTATCCACTTTCCGACCAATGCAGTGCGCAAGGCGTAGAAATAACTTTTTAGTTTTAGTTCTTCCATTTCGCATACTTCCATAAAGTTTTTTGTTGTTCCCAAATAATGGTGCAAAACCGCTATGGGCGAAAAACAATCCGCAGCCAACTCACGCATTTGTTTGGTAAAAAACTCATTCTCAAAGTACACCACCGGCGAAAACAACCACTCTAGCAAAGATGCATTAGATTTTGCTAATAACCTTACGGTTTTCCGTAAGTCCCAGCCGGAACCGTCAAGATCGTCTTCGGTCATGAATTCGATTACATCGGTTTTTTCCCAAAGTGATAGATAATACTCAGATTTGTGTTTGTATATAAAACGGATATCATAGTCGCTATCGGGAGAAGCAAATCCCCAGGCACGGCTTCCGGATTCGCAGGCAAAAAGTATTTCTATGTCTTTTTGTATTTCTATGTCTTTTTGTATTTCGATTTCTTTTAATTTTTGAAGTATTTTTTCTTTCATGGTTGATTTCAAATGTAGTTAAACAAAAAGCCTTTAAAACGAGTACAAACACCTGATTTGAATTTGTGTTTTATTTCAAGTAACAAAATAAAAACACTGCTACGCAATTATTCTGCGCAGCAGTGTTTTTAATAATGGTTCTAAATATTTGTATAAACTAATTTTGTTCGATTCCTTTATCGAGACTTATTTTTTTAACTTTAGTTAAATTGTAGGTTATTCCAAAAAAGTGCCCAAATTTAAACTGACTCTGTGTAGGAACATCTCCGGAATTCCCTAAATTATAAGAACCGCCAACAGAATAGGAATCTGCGATTCTATTGACTTTTCCCATAGTTAGTCCTGCAGAAAAAATAATACGTTCTTGCTTTCCTAATATTGCACCAAGTCCTAAAAGCACCTGTAGTTTTTCATTTTGAGTGATCACGGCACCAAAATTAAGTGTTGGAACAATCCATGAATTCGCACGAATATAGGTATTTATGGTAGACCCAAATGCTAAATCATAATCTCCACCGTTTTTTAAAGTAATGATTTTATTACCCGGAATTGCCGGATCGTCTTTTTGGCCAAACTCCGAATCATACAGCGAGGTAAAAAAGAGTCCTGCACTAACATCGATTTTCAAACCACCTTTTATCCAGATGTTATAAGGTTTTGATGCAAAATTAAGATCCTCTTCTTTAGTTTCTTTATCAAAGCGACGCAATTTGAATTCTACAACATCAATATTCTGGCCTTGTACGTCGATGGGAAGTGTGTAAACAGCTAAATCTGTAGTGTAGAATTTTTCTATAATTGAATCAATACTTTTCTCGGCTTTCACTTTTGTTTTTAATAAACTTTCTTCTGTACTAATGACAAGAGAATCCCTTTTTACATTTTGCAAACTATTCATTAACTGATAAGCTTCTGTCAAATATGATTGCACATTTTTAAGAAAAACTTCTCTTTTAGCATAATCAGATTCAACAAGCACATTTTTTAGTTTTAAAATTTCATATAGATTTTTTACTTCAATATCTAAACTGTCAATACTTTTAACTAACTCCTTATTTTTTATTATAATTCCTTCTACAGATTCTGAATGCAATGCTTCCATCATACCTTTGTTTTTATCTGCCAGTGCTTCTGCTTCTGCGTCTTTTTTTACTTTTTCTGAAGTTGTGTTTTGATCATTAAAAAAAGAAAGATTTCTAGTATCAATTTTATAAGTGTACTTAAAAGGATTTCCGTTTATTAATTTAACTGCAATCATTTCTCTACATCTTGCAGAAAGCCATTTACTGTTATCTAAAAACGTACATGTCTCATCATTACAAATACTAATGCTGTTTTTATGCGGTACGCTTAAATCTACTTGTATAATTTTGGTCTGTACCTGACTGTATCCCATATATCCAAAAAATAAAAAGGAAAGGATAAATACTGTTGTTTTCATGATTTCTAATGTTTTTAGTTATATACCAAATGTATTTACAGAACTGCATACCAATCAATTACCCTTTCGGGTGATATTTTATTTTTTGCAATTCATGCACTTTTTTTTGTAAGTTTATTCTATAATTCCCTATTATCTTTCTAAGTTCATTTTAAATATCACCCGAAAGGGTAATTGCGCTCAATGTGCTTATTGCACAACTTTGTAAAAGAAAATGTAACGCCATGAAAATAAGAGTAGCCATAGTAGAAGATGATAAAAATTACAATCAGGCATTGAAGAATATCATCGATTTCCAAAACGACATGGAATGTGTAGCTCAATTTTTTAATGGTAAAAATGCTTTGCAAAAATTGGAAGCTCTGGAACCAGACGTGGTTTTAATGGACATTCAACTGCAGGATTTATCGGGTATTGATATTGTTTTTAAACTAACTGAATCGATGCCGGGCACCACTTTTATAATGTGTACCAGTTTTGAAAATGACGAAAAAATCTTTTCGGCATTGCGTGCGGGTGCAAGCGGTTATCTCGTAAAAGGAGATCCCTTGACTAAAATCATCCAGGCTATTCTGGAAGCGCATAATGGAGGTGCACCGATGAGTTATGCCATTGCTAAACGTGTTTTACAACATTTTCAGGAATCAAAAGTACAAGTGCAAAGTGTAGCACTACTAACTGTAACGGAAAAAGAAGTTCTTGAATTGCTGGCACAAGGACTACTCTACAAAGAAATTGCCGATAAAAAAAATGTCACTATTGATACGATCAAAAAACACATTGGCAATATGTACAGAAAATTACAGGTAAGCAACAAAATTGAAGCAATTAACAAGTTTAACAACAAAAACTAGAAATCATGGGATCAAAAAAATTACAAGAGGAAGGAATAGATTTCCTAAGAACTATGCCGGACAATGAAGTTAATTCTAGAAATATTGACCTCAAAAATTTAGGGCTTCCCGAAATTTACAAAGAGTTTTTCATTAAATCGAGTAGTTTCATTAATGAAATAACTACTTCTTACGATTCCAAATCGGTAGATATAAAGGAAAAATTAAAATACTTAAAGATATATTTTAAACAAGATGAAAATAATATCTTTTCAATTGGTTTTTCTATCTCTTCTGAAATAGACGATTTATTCGGAATCAATGATTCATTCTTTATAATTAATACCAATAATGAGCTTGAAGAGATTACAGATCAAAGTGTCTTCAAAAAACACACTTTAAATTTTGCGAATAAATTACTTCCAATAATCAATGCAAAAACTAAATTTAATGATACAGAAATGCATAATACTCAAGTAATTTATTACAATCTTAAAGATGTTTTCTTCTTTATGGTCAAGCATTTTACACAGCCAACACAGTATTCAAAATTATTTTTCCAAATGATTAAATTCGAAAAAACAGTTACAGAGAAAAACAATCAAAATAAATTAAGTCTTGTTGTTAGAGCCGAAAGCGAGTCTAAAAGCACTAGCGAATCTTACGACTTCGGAACTGTTTATCCTTAAAATATGGATGCACTATTACTTTTATATATAAGTTGTCTCATTATAACAACAACTAAAGCTATAGTTTTGGGTTTTAAGTATTCACTTAAAGCTCAAAACTATTTAGTGTTTTATTTAACTACTACCCTCTGTTTAGAATTTTTTGGAATACTAAAAATACATTTGAAACAATTTGACTATGCTGTTTATTTTAATATATATGCTCTATTTTGTATTCTCTTTTTTGGAATCTATTTTTCCAGAATTTATATTGGAATATTTAAGCAAATTGGAATTTTCATCTCTTTGCTTCTTTTACTATACATACTATTTTTTGTTGATTTTCTAAGCCAATATTTTTTAAGTCAATTAGGAATTTTAGTAGCACTATTCTACATTTCCAGTGCTATTTTATGGTTTTATCAAAAACTAAAACTTCCTGTTCAAGACAAAATTACAAATGACCCCAATTTCTGGGTTGCAACCGCTTTGCTTTTTTGGAGTACTTATATCATTTTTAGATTTACACCTATGTATCTGTTTGAAAAAGAAGATCAATTTTTCTTAAACATTCTAAGAAAAATAGGTTCTATAGTAAATTTAATTATGTATGGTTTATTTTATTATGCCCTTGTAAAATATGATATAATAGCAAAAAAACAACGAAATGAGTGAACTGCCACACGAAATAAAACTCACCTATATCATTGCCATTAGCGTGATGCTGCTTTTTGTGCTTTTTATTATTATGGTTGTTTTTATCTATAACAAAAAACAATTGATACAACATCAGGAAAATCAAATAAAAGAAAGTGAATTCAAAAACCAATTGTTACAGAAAGAAATAGAGCGTCAAAAAGCAATTCAACTGGAAAGAGAACGTATCTCACAAGACATGCACGATGATTTAGGTGCCGGGATTTCTGCTATAAAACTTCAGGCTGAATTTTTAAAATATAAAATGCCCGAAGAAAGTTATTCAAATGATCTGGAAACCATTATAACAACTTCCGAAGACATGAATTTAGCCATGCGCGAAATTCTTTGGAGCCTGAACTCCCAAAATGATAGTGTTGGCAATTTTATAGAATATACCGATTTGTATATTAAACGTTTTTTAGATAAAACCGCAATTGAATTCAAATTGAGTTCAAATGATATCAATAAAGAAACCAACTTATCCGTAAAAGCAAGGCGAAACCTTTTTTTGGTGGTTAAAGAAGCCGTTCATAATGTATACAAACACAGTCAGGCCCATAACATCCATATTGAGTTTGACCAAACAGAAACCTGTTTAAAAATTACAGTTATTGATAATGGTATCGGGCTGTCAAATACTATTCAAAAAGGAAATGGCATAACCAATATGTCTCTCCGAATGGAGGCCGTAAATGGAACTTTTGAAATTCTTCCTGTTCAAAAAGGATCACATTTATTATTTGTATACCCATTTGAGGTTTAATTATATCTCTCGCAAAGCCGCAAAAGCGCAAAGTTTTTAAACCTCTGAGCCTTTGCAACTCTGAACCTCTGTCCCTTTTTTGCTCCTAAATCCCAAAGAAACTCTTTGCGTTTTTAGTCGTTTCTTCTGCGACCTTATCTAACGGAATTCCTTTAAACTGTGCAATGGTTCCGGCAACATACGGCAGAAATGCAGGTTCACATCGGCGTTCGTGGTATTTTTTTAAGAGATTATTCGGTACATTTTTCGGAAGCATAAAGGGCGCATCGGTTTCGATCATTATTCGGTCTAGTGGTGCGTACTGAATCACTTCTTTTAAATGTGCAAAACGTTTGCTGTCTGAAATTGCTCCGGTAAAACCCAGGTACAATCCGTTATCAAGATACGTTTTGGCTTCCTGCAATGTGCCTGTAAAACAATGTACTACAGCTTTGGGCAGTTTCGGCAAATACTCGTCTGTAATATTCATAAAACGTGCGAAAGCGGCTCTTTCGTGTAAAAACAAAGGTTTCTGAACTTCAATCGCTAATTCTAAATGGGCTTTGTAGCATTCTTCCTGTTTGTTTCGGGGTGAGAAATCACGATCAAAATCGAGTCCGCACTCTCCTACCGAAACAACTTGTTTCTGTTGTAATAAATTCTTTAATTTCGAAATGCTCTGACTGTCAAAACTCTTAGCATCATGTGGATGAATCCCTGCTGTGGCAAATAATACGCCCGGATATTGCTTAGCAATTCTTAGTGATTCTTCACTGTTTCGCACGCTTGTTCCCGTAAGGATCATTTTTGTTACGTCGGCATCTTGTGCGTCTTGTACGATATCGTCTATATCGTTTTGGAATTGCTTATTGGTTAGGTTGATTCCTATATCTATGTATGTTTTCATTCTTTTTTATGTAAAATGTGAGATGTTAGAAGTAAAAATCTAGATGTGAAGTTTTTACTAACATTCTTTTTTGTTTTTTTTAATCTTTTTTTATCCCGCAGCAGAGCCACAAAACTTATTTACTTTTAAGCTTGGCGACTTTGTATCTTTGCGAGATTATTTTTTAAACCATATAAGTTATTAAAGTTCATTTTAAGCTTTGTGGTTTGTTCCTTGAGAAGTTTCCTAAGCCTTTGTCCCTCTGAACCTTTGTCCCTTTGTCCCTTTGAACGTTCTTTGAACCTCTAAAAATCCCCGTAGTACACCTGAAAACAAGGTAATTTCAAATCATTTCTCCAGGTATCAACTACTTGGTTTCTATCATCTAAAACAAACTCTACGAAATATTTCTCTTTTATGGATTCGTTGTAAATTTCTGTTTTAATGATTGAATCTTTTCGGTGGTCATTGGTTTTTCGCATGATCAAAGCGTCGAATGTTATTTCGTGTTTTTCGAGAAAACGCAACGTTGGTTCTTTGTATCGGTCTTCTCTTCCCGAAACCAACAGTATGCGGTAACCCAATTTCTTGTAGTTTTTTAATACGTTGGCAACCGGCTCATTTAATTCATCCAAATCACATTTGCTGGCGTCAAAAGGATTTCTTCCGTTCATTAAGGCTAATGTTCCGTCAAGATCACAGATAATCGCTTTTGGAAGGTCGGGGTTTTGAATACGGTATTCCGGACTGTCTTTAAAAAACTGACTATGCATTTTTCTGATCACTTTTTCTCCAACCGGCTTTTCTCTTAAGGCGTCTCTTTCTATACAAACTTTAACATCCGTATTTACTTCCTGAACCTCAACTGTAACTTCCTCGTTGAATTTACCATTATATTCCCGAACCAATTGCGAAATACGTTTCAGATTGGTATCTGACAAATTGGTGTCATCAATTACAATACTTTTTCCTTCTTCAAGAGCCATTACGATTAATAAGTCTCGTACTTTTTTGACAAATTTTTCGTTGCTTTTTGTTACTATTCCGTTATCAAACATAGCTCGTAGATCGTCTCTGTTGATTCTTTTATAGGTTTCAGGGTTCTCTGAAATTATCTTTTTTGCCAAAGTCGATTTTCCACTTCCAGGCAATCCTCTCATTAAAATTACTTTTCTCATTTTATTCTTCTTTGTTAAACGGCTTTTCAAACTTTGGCCGAATCATTTTCCAGATCTGATCTGAATAATCTCTATTTTTAAGCATTGAAAATAAGATACCCGGATGTTTACAAGTCAAAAAATACAATGCAGTTTCTTTGACCGATTCCAGAACTTTGAAATCTTTTTTACATTGATTTTCGATTACTGCAAATTTGTCTTCTAAATCTGTTTTAGTTTGTTTGACCCAGTCAAAAAACTCATCCGGAACTCGTTCCAAGACTTCATCCATCGGTTGATTGGTTCTCAGATATTCCCAAATATTCAAATTAGAAACCTGAGTAATAATTCGATGCAAACGAAGATATTCTTCGAACTTGATTTTTATTCTGAAATTATTCGAATATCTGATTATAAATCCTTCCTTATTCTCTGTATTCAGAGCCGACAAAGAATGAATATCTTTGATTCCGTCATACTTTTCAACGATAGGAAAACCAATATCCTCAAGAGGAAATTCTTCTCCTGACTGTGTGTCAATAACAGCAAGTAAAACCAACTCTTCTGACGCTCCGTAATCTAAAACAATTCGGTTTTCGGGGTAAATAATCTCAAACAAATAGGTTTTGCTCTTATCTAAGAACGACCAACATTCTTTGTATTTCCCATGCAGCATTTCATTCGCTTTATCGGACTGATCGCTGGCAAATGAACCTCTGCTGGCAATAAAAGGAATGTCTTCTATCCAATATAAGATTCCCATTGAACCGTCCATTTTGTCATATACTTCAAAAGAAGTTTTGGGAAGTACCTGATTTTCAAATTCACCTAAATTAAAAAACTTAACAAACGGTCTTGCCACAACATTAAAATTATCATCTAAGATTAGCCCCCTGCAGCTTAAGGTAATTTCATTCCATATTCTCTCAAATTGCGCATTTTGAGTGTAATTGTAAATATATAAATTATGCTTCGGGTGTTTGTTTACCCTAACATAGTTTTTGGAAATCATTTCCTGTAAAAGTATTGTATTCATTATTTCTAATCTTTAAACAAAGATTCAAAAACAACTGCGCGATTATTTTGCGCAGTTGCTATTTTTTAAACCATATAAGTTATTAAAGTTCATTTTAAGCTTTGTGGTTTGTTTCTCGCCAAGTCGCAGAGACGCAAAGTTTGATTTTTCTTGTGATCTTTTTTTTTCACGCAGATTTGGCAGATTACGCAGATTTATTTGGGTTGTTTTGTTCGAACCGCCAAACAAAAATATCAGCACAATCTGCCAAATCTGCATGCGAAAAAAAACTTTGCGTCCCTGTCACTTCACGAGAAATTCATTTTTAATCTATCAACAATTGCGTCACGGCTGCGGCGTTCATTGCCCATTGAGCGTTGTACACCTCATCAGCAGTTTCGCTATCAATGATAGTTAAACCTTGCGCTTCTGCTTTAAGTTGTAATAAACTACCGATGTTTAATTTGCTGTTCAATTTTGCCAACAAAGCCTGAACTCCTTTGAAGTCTAAACCTTGTACCACCTGGCCTCCAAAAGTCATCTCTAACCAAACGATTTCTCTTTTGGCTACATCCAACACTCCAAAAACCAAACCTTTGGCAGCACTTTGCGTTACACGAACCTGATGATCTACACAAGACGGATCATAGGCAACTCCGGTTCGTTCCGAAATTTTCATTGGATATTTACTATTCATCCATCCCACAACAAGATTTGGTGAAATACTTCCTTTACTAAAAGCATTGCAGGTAAAAGTCACAAACTTGGCGTTGGCTTTTGCCAATTCGTCAATGTTGATGTTGATGTATTCGGCTGTTCCTATTTTGTTCGGAATACTTCTGATATCACCACTATGTTTACAACCCGTTGTTGCCAATCGGCTGAAAGAACATATATCTGAACTATTTTCATAAGCAATATGGCAGCTTAAATCCATATCTAAATGTTGAGCCGGTAAGTTTACACCCCACTGCATAAACAATCGCACTTCGTTACCTTCAATCGGGAAACGTGTTCCCATTAAAGCTACCGGTAAATCCTGAACAGAATCGCTTCTATCCCCAATTGAAACAGGCATATTGTACAATTGCGAATCGATGTAGATCGTTTTATTGGTATTTTTAAGCGCCGCGAATCTTTTTTTCATAGCCAAAATACACAAATCCTCAATCTGATTTTTCATCTCTTCCAACTGCAATTCATCATACAATCCCAACAAAGCATTTGGATTTACACGTTTGTTTGTTCCTCCCAAAGGTTTCACACTTCTCTGCATGTTTTTATCAAAATAGTTCTGAGCATACATATTCAATGTAAAAATCAATCTCGCCGGAACTTTGTCGATAATTTCAGAGAAATGTGCAATGGTTTCGGCTACACCAAACCAAAGCATATTCGAGAATAACGAACGCGCAAACAACCCCGGACGTTGTTTTAATAAAGCAAATGTTTTATCTGCATCAGACTTCAATCGGGCCGTGTTTACGTTGCCCTGCCAAACTTCATAAACCTCATTGTAAAACACATCTAATAAAAGCGCCAATTTCTCAAAACCTTTTCTTTTACTGTATTCTGCCAAACGCAAAGCACGGATAAAACGAACCCACATTCCTCTTTTCGGATGCATGATTTCGCACATGGTCTCCACTTCCATATCTAAATTATTCAACCACGAAGCGACCATTAAACATTCTTTTCTTGAATATTTAAGTTTCAAATCTTTTTTGGCCAGAACTTTCGATTGCGCACTTTGATCTGCACCGAAATGCAAGTGCTGCCCATTTTTAGACGCTCTTTGAACGATTGTTTTTGGCTCAATAATCTGCAAAAATCCGGTATTTTTAAACCATAAATACCTTAAGATATCTGTAGGTGTTTTGAAATATTGAGACACTTTATCAGCTTGCCCTTCTTCAATTAAAACATCGATCACCAACATCAAAGTTTCTTTGATCGCAATCTCCGTTTTCGGAAGAGGCAAATATTTTAATGCCATCTTTAAACTTTCTGCCTGCGTAGCGTCTAAAGCGGTTTTAGATTGTAATAATGATTTGTAAAAGTCTTCTACTTCTTTTTCGTTCCACAATTCAAGGACTTTTAATTTACTTCCTTGTCCGAATTTCTCGATTTTACCGAATTCGAATGGAGTACCGCAAAACGGACAACCATTATATCGCTCTAATGGAAACGTACGATCCGGAATAAGATGTCCGCATTGCAAAGTCGTTCCGTTAGTTTTGTTAAAAACGTTTGCAAAAAAAGTAACCACATGGTCTAAAACAGATTCACCGGTTGGGATATTCCATTCTTTAACCAAAGGCGTCCAGTTTTTATCGGTATTTAAAACCTCATTTAATACGTCTAAAACATCTATTTTATAATTCGGACTTACATTGTTTAAAGCGTGCAATAAGGGCTCCGAAAACGTAAATCCGAGTTTTGAAACATTGGCTACTAAAACCGATGTTGTTGCTGATAATTTTTTGATATCATTTACGATATATTCACTTGGAATAAAAATGGCATTTTGACGTAAACTGATTTTTACTAATTCTTTTGTTTTCATTTTTTTTTTTAATTTTAAAAATTTAGATAATGGTGTTTCTGGTTCTACCTAAAAGATTTTGAAGTAAGAAACACTTGACCTTAAATTCGACGGTAATCGATTAACTGAACTAATGGAGCGGGTTACCGCGAAGAAGTAAGTTAATCTTGACCCTCATTTGTATTAATGATAATTTTAAAACTTGCCGGACTCGAACCGGAAATACCAATGTTTGAAGTAAGTTTTAGTTGACCATTAATTGTGGAGCAGGTGGGATTCGAACCCACGACCCGGACGTTAAAAGCGTAAGAAGTAAATTCTGATTGACCTTTTAGGTAATTTCAAAACTACCTGCTCTAACCACTGAGCTACTGCCCCAATTAATAATTTGAGTTAAAAAGATAATGGTGTAAGTGTGTACGTGGAAAGTGTTTCGAAGTAACTCACGCTTGACCTAATCAACTCAATTTTATATTTTCAATGAACTTGTTTTATTTCCTGAACAAAGATTTCAAAACCACTGCGCAACTATTTTGCGCACTAAAATAAAAATTGTATTTTTGACTAAACCTCATGTATGAATCTACAAGAAAAGTATTCCGATATGCTCATTAAAATTGGCTTTAATCCTAATGAAACTAAGGCTTTATGGCTGGATTTAGAAAAAGCCTATTCCGGAAAATCGAGACATTACCATAATTTGAAACATTTGGAAGAAATGATCGAATTATTTGATATATACAAAAACAGACTCCAAAATCCGGATGAGATCTTGTTTGCTATTTTCTATCACGACTATATTTATAAGGCTACAAAAAAAGATAATGAGCTTAAAAGTGCTGAGCACGCATTAAAAATAGAGACGCCCAGCAGTGCGCCTCTAAATAAAAATTTAATTTTTGATGCTATTTGTGCCACGCAGCTGCATCTCCATAATAAAATTGAAGACATCAACTGGCTTATTGATTTTGATTTAAAAATTCTTGCCAAAGATTGGCCGGACTATCAGATTTATTGTAATCAGATACGAAAGGAATATCGTATTTACCCCGATTTTTTATACAATCCCGGCAGAAAAAAAGCATTGGAACATTTCTTAGAAAATGAATCTATTTTTCAAACAGAGGAATTCAGAGACCTATTTGAAAAAGATGCGAGGGAGAATATTAAACGAGAAATTTTATTATTGTAATCCAAAACAAACGCCATAGAGATGCACCGTAGAGACGCACAGTGTAGAGACGCACAGCAGTAGAGACGCACAGCTGTGCGTCTCTACACAACGCAAGAAACAAAAACCACCACCTAGCTAAAAAAAATATGGCACAAAACAAAAATGCGCTCATCCGATACAAAACAATTGACAAATGCCTGCAGAATTCTTATAGAACCTGGACTTTAGAAGATTTAATGAATGCCTGTTCCGATGCGTTGTACGAATATGAAGGAAAGGAAAATCCGGTTAGCAAACGAACAGTACAGCTGGATATTCAGATGATGCGAAGTGAGAAACTGGGATACAATGCACCAATTGTAGTTTATGAAAAGAAATATTATAAGTATGAAGATGATGAATTTTCGATAACTGATATTCCCCTGACAGAAACAGACATTAATGTTTTGACCGAAACAGTTTCAATGCTGAAACAATTTAAGGACTTCTCCTTATTTAGTGATGTATCAGATATCCTGCAACGTTTGGAAGATAAAATCTATTCCGAGAAATCACATACAAAACCAGTTATTTATTTAGATAAAAATGATGGCCTAAAAGGATTGCATTATCTCGATGAAATTTATCAGGCTATCATCAAAAAGATGGTTTTGGTACTTACCTATAAATCCTTTAAATCTAGAGAAGAAAGCACGTTTCACTTTCACCCTTTTATTTTGAAGGAATTTAACAACAGATGGTTTCTGATTGGCAAAAAAAAGGGCTCCGCTCCTATCACCAATTTAGCATTGGACAGAATTATTGCTATTGATTATGATTTTAATCTGCCCTATCTCGATCAGGATTTCGATGCGGATTTATTTTATAAAAATGTAATTGGTGTCACAGTAAATACAGGTTTAAAGCCAAGAAAAATTGAACTCTGGATAGACGCTGTCAATGCTCCGTACGTTATCACAAAACCTATACATCAGACTCAAAGACTAATCAAGGAAAATGAAGACGGAAGTATCATTGTGCATTTGTTCCTTTCTCCCAATTATGAAATGGAACGCATACTATTCGGGTTCGGAGACGGAATTGAGGTAATCAGTCCTGAGAATCTGCGCGACCGCATGAAGAAAATATTAACGAAAGCATTGGAAAGATACAGGTAGATGAAATTCCAAAATTTTTAAAATCCAATTTCCAATTTCGGGTCGGTGTCTGTAGAAACGCACATACGTAGAGACGCACAGCAGTGCGTCTCTACGTATGTTCATACACAATACATTTCACATTTTACACCAAACATCTCACAACAAACATTCAATATTTCACAAAAAATTCACCAAATAAAAGAATCATTGCCATTTTGAATGCCAAAAACAAATTACAAATCAATTAAATTTACTAAAATTAAAAAAAAGAGTAGTATATTTCAAATTAAAAACAACCCTAAAACACTCTGATCCAGAGACATTTTTTTATTAACACAAAATTTATCTTAAAATTATATGCATGCATAGTATTTTTTGATTATATTTGAAATCGATATAGTTACATATGAAAGACAAAACAATAGATTATATTTTGAGAGCTACATGGCAAGCCGTATCAAGAATGTATAATGAAGAAGCTGCAAAATACGATGCCACGATGGCTACCGGGTTTGCTCTTTTAAGTATAGACAAAGAAGAAGGTACGCCTTCTACGGCTCTCGGACCAAGAATGGGAATGGAAGCGACCAGCTTAACGCGAACGCTTAAATCAATGGAAGAAAAAGGTCTTATTGTTCGCAAAAAAAATCCAACAGACGGTCGCGGTGTCTTAATATACCTCACCGAATTTGGAAAAGAAAAAAGAGACTTATCTAAAAATACAGTTTTGAAATTTAATGAAACAGTAAGAAAACATGTTTCAGACGAAAAACTAAACCATTTTATAGAAGTTTCTGAAATAATAAACGAATTAATTCAGGATAAGAACATATTTAATCAAACAGAAAAAACAGAAAATGAAATCGGCAGTAGTAAAAAAATTGCTAAATAAAATAGTTGAGACTAATTCATAAAATTATTTTTAACACATAGAAACGAAGATTTTACTTACATTTAAAAATCGTAAAAAAGAAACGCATTTCTATCACATAGTCAAACTATGTCTCTATGTGTTAAAAAACAATTGTGACCATTAGGTTAAATACTATTGACGATATCATATTCAAATAAAAAAACAAACATTAACTACGTATGAAACGCACAATTAAAAAAGTCGCTGTAATCGGATCCGGAATTATGGGTTCAGGAATAGCTTGCCATTTTGCCAATATTGGTGTTGAAGTTTTATTGCTTGACATCGTACCTCGCGAGTTGACAGAAGCCGAAGCTAAAAAAGGATTAACACTTGAAAGCAAAGCTGTTCGCAACCGATTGGTAAACGATCATTTAGCAAACTCATTAAAATCAAAACCGTCTCCTATTTACAATCAGAAATTCGCAAACCGAATCACTACCGGAAATACGACAGACGATATGGCAAAAATTGCCAATGTTGATTGGATTATTGAGGTTGTTGTAGAGCGTTTGGATATTAAGAAATTAGTATTTGAACAAATCGAAAAATTCCGTAAACCGGGAACTTTAGTTACTTCTAACACTTCCGGTATTCCAATTCACTTTATGAGTGAAGGAAGAAGCGAAGATTTTCAACAGCACTTCTGTGGGACACACTTTTTTAACCCTGCGCGTTACTTAAAATTATTTGAAATTATCCCTGGTCCAAAAACAACAACTGCTGTATTGGACTTCTTAAACGAATACGGATCTAAATTCTTAGGAAAGACTTCGGTTGTTGCTAAAGATACTCCGGCATTTATTGGAAACAGAATTGGAATCTACGGAATTCAGAGTTTATTCCACTTAGTGAAAGAAATGGGTTTAACAATCGAAGAAGTTGATAAATTGACAGGTCCGGTAATCGGCCGCCCAAAATCAGCTACCTTTCGTACGGTTGACGTTGTTGGTTTAGATACTTTGGTACACGTTGCCAATGGTATTTACGAAAACTGTCCAAACGACGAACAACACGAATTGTTTAAACTTCCTGATTTCATCAACAAAATGATGGAGAATAATTGGTTGGGAAGCAAAACAGGTCAAGGTTTCTACAAAAAAGTAGACCGTGACATTCTTTCTTTAGACTTAGATACATTAGAATATCGTCCGGCAAAAAAAGCCTCTTTTGCAACACTTGAGCTAACCAAAACTATCGATAAACCAATCAATCGTTTTAAAGTTTTAGTAAAAGGAAAAGACAAAGCGGGTGAATTCTACCGTAAGAGTTTCGCTGGAATGTTTGCTTATGTGTCAAACAGAATTCCTGAAATCTCAGACGAACTATACAAAATTGATGATGCTATGAAAGCCGGTTTCGGATGGGAAAATGGTCCATTTGAAATTTGGGATGCCATTGGTGTTGCCAACGGAATCGAAATCATGAAAGCAGAAGGTTTAGCACCGGCTGCATGGGTTACAGAAATGTTAGCTTCCGGAAGTGACAGTTTCTATACGGTAAAAGAAGGAGCAACTTTCTTCTACAACATTCCAACAAAATCACAAACTAAAGTTCCGGGACAAGATTCATTCATTATTTTGAATAACATTCGCGAAAGCAAAAAAGTTTGGAGCAATAGCGGGGCTGTTATAGAAGATTTAGGAGACGGAATTTTGAACTTAGAATTCCAATCTAAAATGAATACCATTGGTGGTGATGTACTTCAGGCTATCAATAAAGCAATCGACTTATCTGAAAAAGAATACCAAGGTTTAGTAATTGGTAACCAGGCAGCAAATTTCTCTGTTGGTGCTAATATCGGTATGATTTTCATGATGGCCGTTGAACAGGAATACGACGAGTTGAACATGGCAATCAAATTATTCCAGGATACTATGATGCGCGTACGTTACTCTTCTATTCCGGTTATCGTTGCCCCACACGGAATGACTTTTGGAGGCGGATGCGAAATGAGCTTACATGCTGATAAAATAGTAGCAGCCGCTGAAACTTACATGGGATTAGTTGAATTTGGTGTTGGTGTGATTCCCGGCGGTGGAGGTTCTAAAGAAATGACTTTAAGAGCATCTGATTTATTCCGTAAAAATGATGTTGAATTAAATGTTTTACAAGAGTATTTCTTAACTATTGCAATGGCAAAAGTATCAACTTCAGGTTACGAAGCTTTTGACACCGGACTTTTACAACACGGAAAAGATATCATTGTAGTAAACAAAGACCGTCAGATTGCTGAAGCTAAAAAACATGCTTTGTTAATGGCAGAAGCCGGTTATACACAACCAATCAGAAGAAATAATATTAAAGTTTTAGGAAAACAAGCATTGGGAATGTTCTTAGTTGGAACCGACCAAATGCAGGCTGGAAAATACATCTCGGAGCACGACAAGAAAATTGCTAACAAACTGGCTTACGTTATGGCCGGTGGTGATTTATCTGAAGCTACATTAGTATCTGAACAATATTTATTAGATATCGAACGTGAAGCCTTCCTGAGTTTATGTACAGAACGTAAAACTCTGGAACGTATTCAGTACATGTTAACTAAAGGGAAACCTTTGAGAAACTAGTACCAAGTAATAAGAATTAAGTATTAAGAAATGCACCAGTTTGAAAAATTAAAGATCTGGCAAAAAGCAATGGATGTTGCAGTTCTTGTTTATGAGATTACTGCAATACTACCAAATGATGAAAAATTTAATTTAATTCATCAAATAAAAAAATGCGCTGTTTCTATTCCTTCAAATATTGCAGAAGGTTCAGGAAGAAATTCTGAGAAAGAATTTATGCATTTTTTAGGAATTGCAAATGGCTCGACCTTTGAATTAATAACGCAATTAATACTTGCCAAAAGGCTTAAACTTGTTGCTGATGATTTAATTCAGCCAACTATTAATCAATTAGTAGAAGTTTCGAATATGAACTTTTCATTTCAAAGATCATTAAAAGATAAAATCAACAAAACAATTGGAAAATCTTAGTACTTAATTCTCCAATCTTAATACAATAATTTATGAAAACAGCATATATCGTTAAAGCTTACCGTACTGCGGTAGGAAAAGCACCAAAAGGGGTTTTTAGATTTAAAAGACCTGATGAATTAGCTGCCGAAACCATTCAATTTATGATGGACGAGCTACCTGATTTTGACAAAAAACGTATCGATGACGTTATGGTAGGAAATGCCATGCCGGAAGCAGAACAAGGACTAAACGTAGGTAGATTAATCTCTTTAATGGGATTAAAAGTAGAAGATGTTCCGGGTGTTACGGTAAACCGTTACTGCGCTTCAGGATTAGAAACTATCGGAATGGCTACGGCTAAAATTCAATCCGGAATGGCAGATTGTATTATTGCCGGTGGTGCAGAAAGCATGAGTTTTATTCCAATGGGAGGTTATAAACCAACTCCGGATTATAAAGTAGCGGCTGCAGGTCACGAAGATTATTACTGGGGAATGGGATTAACTGCTGAAGCGGTAGCCAACCAATATAAAATTTCAAGAGAAGATCAGGATGAGTTTGCTTACAATTCTCATATGAAAGCGTTGAAAGCACAAGCAGAAGGAAAATTTGACAAACAAATTGTACCTATTACTGTTGACCAGACTTTCATTAATGAAAATGGTAAAAAAGAAACTAAATCATACGTAGTAAAACAAGACGAGGGTCCTAGAGCCGGAACATCTGTTGCCGCATTATCAGGATTAAAACCTGTTTTTGCTGCTGACGGAAGTGTAACTGCCGGTAACTCTTCTCAAATGAGTGATGGTGCTGCTTTTGTTTTAATCATGAGCGAAGAAATGGTAAAAGAATTAAACCTTGAGCCAATCGCAAGATTAGTAAACTTCGCTTCTTCAGGAGTGGAACCTAGAATTATGGGTATTGGTCCTGTAAAAGCAATTCCGAAAGCGTTGAAACAAGCAGGATTGACTTTGAATGACATCGAACTAATTGAGCTAAACGAAGCATTTGCTTCACAAGCCTTAGCCGTTACTCGTGAATTAGGATTAAATCCTGACATCATAAACGTAAACGGAGGAGCAATCTCTTTAGGACACCCACTGGGTTGTACAGGAGCAAAACTTTCTGTTCAGTTATTTGACGAAATGAAACGTCGCGGAAGCAAATACGGAATCGTTTCGATGTGTGTAGGAACAGGACAAGGTTCTGCAGGGATTTACGAGGTGTTGTAAACCAACAGTTTCTTTTGTCATTCCGAGGTACAAGGTGTTACAAAGCAACAGTCTCTTTTGTCATTCCGAGGTACGAGGAATCGCACTAGAAACTCCGCACTGAATATTGACAATCTTTGTCGAATTACGAATGCGATTTCTCCTTCGTCGAAATGACAGAACTCGTCGGAATGACGGAAGTCATTGAAATAACAGAAGTCATCGAAATGACAGAACCAGTCGAAATGACAACGATTAAAGATTCGATTATAAAATAAAAAAACATACAAAAAACAAAAACAATGGCAGATACTATCGAAAAAAACGTAACCCGTGGCGGTCAGTTTTTAGTTAAAGAAACAAAATGTGAAGACATCTTCACACCGGAAGATTTTTCGGAAGAGCAATTAATGATGCGTGACTCTGTAAAAGAGTTCGTAGACAAAGAATTATGGGCACATAAAGATCGCTTCGAAAAGAAAGATTACGCTTATACAGAATCGTCTATGCGTAAAGCAGGTGAACTAGGACTTCTTGGAGTTGCTGTTCCTGAAGAGTACGGTGGATTAGGAATGGGGTTTGTTTCTACGATGTTGGTTTGTGACTACATCTCAGGAGCAACAGGTTCTTTCTCAACTGCTTTTGGTGCGCATACAGGAATTGGAACTATGCCAATTACACTTTATGGTACTGAAGAGCAAAAGAAAAAATACGTTCCTAAATTGGCTTCAGGAGAATGGTTTGGTGCTTATTGCTTGACAGAACCGGGTGCAGGATCTGATGCAAACTCAGGAAAAACAAAAGCTGTTTTATCTGAAGATGGAAAATACTACTCGATCACCGGACAAAAAATGTGGATTTCGAATGCAGGTTTCTGTAGCGTTTTCATCGTTTTTGCACGTATTGGAGATGACAAAAATATTACAGGTTTCATCGTTGAAAATGATCCGGCTAACGGAATTTCAATGAATGAAGAAGAACATAAATTAGGAATCCGTGCTTCTTCTACACGTCAGGTTTTCTTCAACGATACTAAAGTTCCAGTTGAAAACATGTTGTCTGAAAGAGGAAACGGTTTCAAAATTGCTATGAATGCTTTGAATGTTGGTCGTATTAAATTAGCTGCTGCTTGTTTAGATGCACAAAGAAGAGTTACTTCAAATGCAGTAAAATATGCTAATGAAAGAATTCAGTTTAACACTGCTATTGCTTCTTTTGGAGCGATCCGTTCTAAATTAGCTGAAATGGCAACTAATGCTTATGCTGGCGAAAGTGCTTCCTACAGAGCTGCAAAAGATATCGAAGACAGAATTGCTGCTCGTGAAGCGGAAGGTACTTCTCACCAGGAAGCTGAATTAAAAGGGGTTGAAGAGTATGCAATCGAATGTTCTATCCTTAAAGTAGCAGTTTCTGAAGACGTACAATCATGTGCTGACGAAGGAATTCAGATTTTCGGTGGAATGGGATTCTCAGAAGACACTCCAATGGAAAGTGCCTGGAGAGATGCCCGTATCGCAAGAATCTACGAAGGAACAAACGAAATTAACAGAATGCTTTCTGTTGGTATGTTGATCAAAAAGGCTATGAAAGGTCACGTTGATTTATTAGGACCGGCTATGAAAGTTCAGGAAGAATTAATGGGAATCCCATCTTTTGACACTCCGGATTTCTCTGAGTTGTTTGCTGAAGAAAAAGGAATCATTGCCAACCTGAAAAAAGTTTTCTTAATGGTTGCCGGAAGTGCTGTTCAAAAATACGGTCCGGATTTAGATTCTCACCAACAATTATTGATGGCTGCTTCTGATATCCTAATCGAAATATACATGGCAGAAAGTACTATCCTTAGAACTGAAAAATTAGCCAAAAAAGAAGGTGAAGCTAAAGTACAAGAGCAAATTGCAATGGCAAAATTATACTTGTACAAAGCGGTAGATATCGTAAACCAAAAAGGAAAAGAAGGTATTATTTCTTTTGCTGAAGGTGACGAACAACGTATGATGTTAATGGGATTAAAACGTTTTACAAAATACACAAACAATCCAAATGTTGTAGCCTTAAGAGAGGTTATCACATCTAAACTAGTTGCAGAAAATGAATACTGCTTCTAATTCAAAAATAGTTTTTAGCTTTTAATTTGTTTAAACCCGCACTTGTCCGAAACAGTGCGGGTTTATTTTTTTATTGTCTTGTCCTGAAAAAGGTTGACTACAATCCAATTAATTATGTCAACAGAAAGGAAAGTTCTAAAAAAAGTAATGC
>NZ_JAALLN010000209.1 GCF_011751075.1 Flavobacterium poyangense | reverse complement strand
CGGCTTCGGCCTGCCCGCGCTCTACAGCGATATCAACGCACTCGACAACAAGATCGACGGACAGGTGCAGATCGATCTCTATCAGATCATAAGCCGGCTTATCTTCGTGCCGGCGGGCTGGTATCTGAAGAACGACGCCGGCACCGCGCCGCTCAGCCAGCGCATTGCCGAACTGCAGGAGGCCCGCAAGGCACTCGAGCCGAAGCTGGTGTCGCTGCTGTCGGATTTCTCGCGCGAGCGGCTGGAGGAGAAGCGGCACGGCTTGTTCAAGGTCGGCACGCCCGACAGACTGGCGGAGCGGCTGGCTCTGGCCGACGTCGCCGAGTTGATCCCGGACATTGCGCTGACATCGCGCCTCGCCGGATCGGATATCGTCGCGGCGGCGAAGGCATTCTTTGCCGTGAGCGAGGCCTTCCGCATTCCCCGCATCGAGGAAGCCGCGCGATCGGTGACGCCGCCGGACTATTACGACCAGTTGGCGCTGTCGCGTGCCACCGACACGATCGGCGCTGCACGGCGCGGCATCGCGGTG
>NZ_JAALLN010000208.1 GCF_011751075.1 Flavobacterium poyangense | reverse complement strand
CGGCGTCACCCGCTACAGGGTCAGCGAGGATACAGGACTGAACCGTCATCCCGGCAATGGCCTGAGCGCGCGCGACACCACCGAACAGGTCTGGTCGATCGTGCCGGGAGATCCGCTGTCGATGACGGCCGAAATCACCATGCACAGCCTTGTCGCCCGCGAGGGCTGGGAAACCCGGACCCGCAGCGTCATCCGGCTGTCCTGCACCGAAACGGAGTGGATCACCTCCGAGCACATGCAGGCCAGCCATGACGGGACCATTGTGTTCGAACGCGAGCGCAGCGCTCGCATCCCGCGCGATCACATGTGAAACCTGTGCAGGAAAGGCCAACGGAATAGCCGCCCGGCGTTTTGGGAAGGCATGGCTTCACAGTTTCGATAATATGGAATACCAGATACGCGTTCGGTATCTGGAGACAAAGACGCTTGCAACGCGGCAACCTATCCCTACGGGTCAAGCGACCGGAAAAAACATTGCGCGAGCTGACACTCGAGCAGATGCGCAATGCCATCATCGATGGCCATTTCAAGC
>NZ_JAALLN010000207.1:262-533 GCF_011751075.1 Flavobacterium poyangense | reverse complement strand
TGAATTGAAAGCCACACAACGCCCTCAGAACCGCATAGACCACAGCGTGATTTTCGTTGCCTTTTTCTTCGGCAACCTCCTCGGCTTTCGCGAATAGATTTTCATAATTACGGATGTCAGCGGAAACTGCTCCGTGGATGACGTTCTCGAAGTCGACGTCGCGAACCATCTCCAAAGTCAAAGATAGGAATCGCGGGCGGGTAGCTAGCGCCTCTGCCGGCCGCTTATCGCCGTCATCGGTACTCATCGCAACTTACCTTCTATGTGTCGG
>NZ_JAALLN010000207.1:0-252 GCF_011751075.1 Flavobacterium poyangense | reverse complement strand
TAACCCGAATCGGCCAACCAGAGGAAATTCGAATTGCTCGTGTTAACAAGGGTCACGTAGCAATGATCTCATCAGTCACGGTTTGTGAATTTCCAGTACGCCGGCCGGATGAGGGTTCGCGAGACCGAGACGAGTTGTCCACGTTTAGGGAGCGGATTGGAATGAACATTGAGGAGGCATTTTGGTCTCAGATTGACCCACTCTATCACCTGAAGCAAGCAAGTTGCATTCGCTATGCGAGGGGCATTGAGC
>NZ_JAALLN010000206.1 GCF_011751075.1 Flavobacterium poyangense | reverse complement strand
GCTCTGCTTCCTGACCTTCCTGGCCGGTGCGCCGCTGTTTGCCGTGCCTGCCGCCTTGCTGGTCGGTGCCCTGGGCTTGCCGCGCTGGTTTATCTCCTTTTGCCGCAAGCGCCGTGTCAAAGCCTTCCTCAACGAATTTCCCAATTCGCTGGACGTGATTGTTCGCGCCGTGAAATCAGGCCTGCCACTCAACGATGGCATTCGGCTGATCGCCAATGAAGCCGCGGAGCCGGTCAAGAGTGAGTTCCGGCGGATCGTCGATGCCCAGCAGGTGGGCATGTCCATCCCGGAAGCCGCGTTGCGCATGCCTGAGACAATGCCATGCGCCGAAGCCGGTTTCTTCGGCATCGTTATCCAGATTCAGTCGCAGGCCGGCGGCAACCTTTCAGAGGCACTCGGCAATCTGTCGCGTGTGCTTCGCGACCGCAAGAAAATGAAGGCCAGGATTCAGGCGCTGTCGATGGAAGCCAAAGCCTCTGCGGCGATCATCGGCGCATTGCCCTTCATCGTGGCGTTTCTCGTCTATCTGACAAG
>NZ_JAALLN010000205.1 GCF_011751075.1 Flavobacterium poyangense | reverse complement strand
CAGCGTCAGCTTGACCACATTGTCCAGCGTGCCGCCGGCGGCCTCGACCACGGCCGTCATGTTGGCGAAGGCCTGGCGCACCTGCGCATCGAAATTCTCGGAGACCAGGTCGCCGGTGCCGGGCTCGAGGCCGATCTGGCCCGAGAGGTAGACGGTCTTGGTGCCAGTGACGGCAACCGCTTGCGAGTAAGGGCCAACGGCGGCGGGCGCGGCGTCGGTATGGATGATTTGCTTGCTCATGGGAGGAATCCTTCTGGTGACGGATAGCTACAACTATCGGATTTTAATCGGCAATAGGGTTTTGCGAAAGGCTCTATGCCAGGGAACCCCCGAACCGTCCATGTTACCCACACTTCGGGACGGAAAAACGCAATGCGGACCGCCCCGGCATCGCCCACCGGCATTCCCACCCAAGGAAAACATCATGGCCCAGGACTATCGCGTCACCCTCAAGGATTGGATTCGCCAGGCCACCGCCGCGCAAGACTCGGCCGAATTCGGACAGACCGGCATCACGGTCTTGAGCATATCCCCG
>NZ_JAALLN010000204.1 GCF_011751075.1 Flavobacterium poyangense | reverse complement strand
GTTGCCGCGATCCTTTCCGCCTGTGAAAGAGGTCAAGGCGGTGAGAAAATCGCCCATGCCTGGTCGTTTGACAGCCGTGAACGGCAAGGGGCGGGCGGTTTCCATGGCAGCGATACCGATTCGGGCCGTCATCATGCCGTTGACCACGCCTTCACCCAGCTTTGCCGACAGCCGCGCCGCAAGGCCATGACCGACGATCTGCTGGACAAAACTGTCGCCGACGGCGATCGAGCCGGTGACCGCAAGATGGGCAAGCACACTTCTGGCAAGCGTGCCGGGACGGCCGCCATAAAGCTCTGAAAGGCGCCGGATCAGTCTTCCAGCCTCGAACACGACGTAGGCGACGTCCACCAGGGCGCGCGGGCTGACGGCGGTAACCAGCGACACCCGCTTGGCCGCGTCCAGGATCATTGTCTTGGCCTGGCCGTCCAGAGGGCCGAGGATTTCGGTTTCTGCCAGTCTCACGAGATTGCCGCCGTCGATGATCTCGCCGCGCAATTCAGCCAGCGCACGGCGACCGGCGGCCGTCTGTGGCC
>NZ_JAALLN010000203.1 GCF_011751075.1 Flavobacterium poyangense | reverse complement strand
GTATCGGGCGATTCAGGGAGCGATGGCGCTAGAACTCGCGGCCGATGACTGGCGGAAGGAGGTCGCCGACTATTTGAAAAATCCATCCCAAAAGGTGGATCGGCGAACACGTTTTCAGGCTACAAAATATGTGTTGCTTGAGGATGATTTATTTTATCGGACGATCGATGGAGTCCTTCTCAAATGCCTGGGAACAGAAGAGGCAAAGGTCCTGATGGGAGAAATCCATGAAGGCGTATGTGGAGCCCATCAATCGGCTCACAAGATGAAATGGATGATCAGAAACAATGAGTATTACTGGCCAACGATTCTTGAAGATTGTTTCAAATATTATAAAGGATGCCAAGATTGTCAGAAGTTTGGCAATGTACAGCGCGCGCCAGCATCGGCTATGAATCCAATAATCAAGCCGTGGCCGTTCAGAGGTTGGGGAATAGATCTCATCGGACAGATTCACCCTCCATCGAGCAAAGGGCATAAGTTCATATTGGTGGCCACAGATTATTTTACTAAGTGGGTGGAGGCAGTTCCTTTAAGG
>NZ_JAALLN010000202.1 GCF_011751075.1 Flavobacterium poyangense | reverse complement strand
GATGGGCTGGGTTCGGGCGCTGTCGTTGATGTTGGCCGGCGTGCTGTCGGTGCTGGCGGTGGCCGTCGAGATGGGCCTGCCGCAACAGATGATGTTCGCGGCGTTCTGTGTGATCGTGGCGCTGTTGCTGCACCGCGTGGGCGGACGGCTGGCGACGCTGACGCTGGTGATGCTGTCGGTCATCACGTCGTTGCGCTACATGTATTGGCGCATCACCGACACCATCGGCTTTCACAATGTCTTGGACGCGTTCTTCGGCTACGGGCTGCTGCTGGCCGAGATCTACGCCCTGACGGTCATGCTGCTGAGCTACTTCCAGACGGCTTGGCCGCTGCGGCGCAAGCCCACGCCGTTGCCGGTTGACCGATCCCTCTGGCCGACCGTGGATGTCTACATTCCCACCTACAACGAACCGCTGGACGTGGTGCGCCAGTCGGTGCTGGCTGCGCAGTCGCTGGACTGGCCGGCGGAAAAGCTGCGTGTCTACGTGCTCGATGACGGCCGTCGGCAGGAGTTCCGCGAGTTCAGCGAGCTGGCTG
>NZ_JAALLN010000201.1 GCF_011751075.1 Flavobacterium poyangense | reverse complement strand
GGAGGTCAAAGACATCACGTCTGTGGTCTTGAAACCTACGAAACGTGGCCAAAAACCAGAGGAAGAGAAGAAGGGGGAAGTGACCCTCAAACCCATTAAGACAGCACCAAAAGATATTGAAGATAAGGAAGAAATTTCATTGAAACCTATTCCGAAAAAGGCACCGGACGAGACCAAAATCGTTACGAAAGACGAAAGAATCGTGCAAGAGGAAGAGGTAGAGGAATCTAAGGTATCTTGGCGTCGAGGCAAGAAAACGCCGAAAGAAAAGAAGCCTATAGAAAAAACTATGGCTGAATTAGGTATCGAAGAACAGCCTGAATCGCAGCTAGTACCTGAACAGGTTACTGAAGAAAAGCCTGAAGACAAGCCAAAGGAAGAAACTAAATTGCCATGGGTAAGAGGTAAAAAGACCCCAAAGAAAGTAGAACAGAAAGTGGAGGAGGTCGAAGACATCACGTCTGTGGTTCTGAAACCTACAAAACGTGGCCAAAAACCAGAGGAAGAGAAGAAGGAGGAAGTGACCCTCAAACCCATTA
>NZ_JAALLN010000200.1 GCF_011751075.1 Flavobacterium poyangense | reverse complement strand
GGAGGAGACACGGGTGGACGGCATTGATGGCGAGAGCCAGAGGCAGGCAAAGGCCAGGCCGCGGGTAATGATGGACATCACGGCCGCAATTGCGTCGGGCATCTTCTCGGGTCGCTACATACCGGGCGGAACGCTGCCGACCGAGAACGACCTTGGTGTCGAATATGGTGTCAGCCGGACCGTCATTCGTGAGGCGCTGAAGGTCCTTGCAGCCAAGGGCCTTGTCGTCACGCGTCCGCGGATCGGCACGGTGGTGTGCGAGGCCGACAACTGGAACATCATCGACCCGCAAGTGCTCGCCTGGCACGCCCCGCATGCCCTGGATGACACCCTCTTTGATGCTATCCTGGAAACCCGCCGTGCCATCGAGCCACTCGTTGCCTGCCTTGCCGCGACGCGAGCCACGCTGCGCGAAATCGCCGATCTCGAAGCGGCATGGCAAGGCATGGCCGATGCCGGCGATGATCTGATCAGGTTCGCCCAGTCCGACATCCTATTCCATCGGATCCTGTATGGCGCATGCCACAACCCGGTTTTCC
>NZ_JAALLN010000020.1 GCF_011751075.1 Flavobacterium poyangense | reverse complement strand
GGTGTACCCGGATCGGTTACGCTAATGGTAACTTGTAATCTCTCTGTACTTTGACAACCTGTGGTAGCATCTAACAAGGCAGCATAATAAGTACCGCTAGTCAAAGGTGTGGTCGGTGCAATTGCTGTTCCTCCTGTTACTACACTGTACCAAACCACATTAGCCTGATTGGTTTGAATGCTCGCAAATGTTGGTGCATTTACCAAACAAAAATCTTGTGTCGTATCTGTCGTTGTTGGTGTACCCGGATCGGTTACGCTAATGGTAACTTGTAATCTCTCTGTACTTTGACAACCTGTGGTAGCATCTAACAAGGCAGCATAATAAGTACCGCTAGTTAAAGGGGTAGTCGGTGCAATAGCGGTTCCTCCTGTTACTACACTATACCAAACTACATTAGCCTGATTGGTTTGAATGCTCGCAAATGTTGGTGCATTTACCAAACAAAAATCTTGTGTCGTATCTGTCGTTGTTGGTGTACCCGGATCGGTTACGCTAATGGTAACTTGTAATCTCTCTGTACTTTGGCAACCTGTGGTAGCATCTAACAAAGCAGCATAATAAACACCACTTGTTAAAAGGGTAGTCGGTGCAATAGCGGTTCCTCCTGTTACTACACTATACCAAACCACATTAGTCTGATTGGTTTGAATACTAGCAAACGTTGGTGCATTTACCAAACAGAAATCTTGCGTAGTGTCTGTCGTTGTTGGTGTACCAGGATCGGTTACGCTTATTGTTACCTGTAAACGAACTGAACTTTCACAACTATTTAAATCATCTAAAACTGCTCCGTAATAAGTCCCACTGGTTAAAGCGGTTGTAGGTACAATGGCAGTTCCACCGGTTGCTACATTGTACCAAACTACATTGCTTTCATTTACCTGAATACTGGCAAAAGTTGGCGCATTAATCAAACAGAAATCCTGTGTCGTATCTGTTGTAGTTGGTGTATTAGGATCAATTATAACGATAGTAGCAGTCTGAAGTGTACCTGCAATATTTTCACAGGTTCCATTGCTGGAAACAGCTACATAATAGGTAATTGGACTTATCGCTTTTGTCAGACCAGTTGCTGTTAAAACACCTGTACCACTTATGGCATAAGTTACCCCACCAATATTAGCTCCATTTGTTATAGGCTGCGTTTTATTCGCATCCAAATACCAGGTAAATATCGGATTTGTTAATGTTGGTGCCGTTGGTGTTAAAGATGCCGGTACGTTATGACATACTGATGTTCCGTCAACCAAAATATCAGTCTTGATAGAAGGTGGCAGTATCGTAAATGTGATTTGTTTTCTATCTGGCTCTGCAGTTTCACAAAATTCAACTGAACTAACTCCCACATAATAGGTATACGTTCCCGGTGTCAAACCATTTACAATTAATTGAGAAGTTGTTTCTCCCGCAATCAACTGACTTGTTGTTCCATCAAAACGATACCAATAGTAGATTGGAGTTGTTAATACCGGAGTACCACTTAAGCCAGTTGCTAAAGTTATTGTTCCCGTTGGAGAACAAATAGCTGTAACTGCTCCTCCATTTAAAGTGATATTGTTTAAAGCATTTACCGGGCTAGAAGCTTTAACCTCAACGGTTACTTCTCCTCTGGTAAAAACTTCACAATCATATCTTACAGGCTGTATATAATATTTATAAATTCCAGCTGTCAAAGTAGTCGGAATGGTATAAGAAATACCGGTGGCAACGACATTGCCCCCTGTTGGTGCGTCATACCATTTATACGTTGCACAGGCTTCTTCGGGTATCTGGAGCGTGACCGTTGCTCCGGGACAGACCGTGACCTTATTATTTATATCTCCCCCTATTACTTTCGTATTGGCTACTCTATCTACACTATGAACTCTTAAGTTATCTAATACTCCCGCAACTCCGCCTAAACGAATTCTAACTCTATCGTAAGGTTCCGGTTGCGAATTTACAAGAACCATTGCCATTGAACCACCTGACAGCAATTTCAAACTTAACAAGGTGCTTGTATTGTCAATTGGAGTTCCAACCGCAACATTTCCTAAATAACGTTGAACAGTAAATCCGGTAAGCAAGTTAAGTGCCAAAATAGTTCCCGGTTTTGAAATCACTATTCTTAAGGTGTCATTCACTATGGACGGAGTTTTAAATGCTACAGTTAAATCAGCCGCAGCAAGTGCCCCAACACCGCTGTACATAGTAGCAAAAGTGCTAATATCACCATCTGCTACATTCCACGCATCGCTAACTCCTACTGTAGCAGTCAAAGCTCCTACTCCTAAATCTACTGCTCCATAATAAATGTCCTGAATATCTCCCGGTGTACAAGTTACCGTAGATACTGATCTTGTATAATATGCATCAAATACTTTTGTACTTTGAGCTACACTTACAAGTGATGCCGACTGAATTTTTATTCCATCGTAATCTTGTGGCCCGGAGCCATCGCCAGGAACGAAAGTAAATTCGAAAGCACTGTCTCCTGACAATAAGTTCAACAACGCCCCTGAAACTGGTTGAAAAGTTCCTATATTAACTCCGTTTTTAGTACCGATTACAGATAAATTTTGCCCTAAAGCTACTGCGCTGTATTCAGATCCTAACTTAACCGTTACCGGAGTTCCTTTTACAATATTGGCTGGCCATTTTAAATCTTGCCAGGTTGTTCCAATGCCTAAAAGTCCTATTCCTGTTGTAATGGTAGAATAAGTTTGCGGATTTCCGTCAACGGCATTTGCACCGTTTGATACTCCTCCGGTTATAATTGAACCTGAAGTTTGAGTAGTCGCATATACGCGCTCTGTTAATGACTGACAATTATTTAGATCAATAACATTGATAGAAACAGTTCCTGTTCTGGAACAATTTGCATTAGTTGCTACTACTGTATAGGTGTAGATTCCCGGTGTATTTAATACCCCTGTTTCATATGGTGGCCCTCCTACAGCATTCCCCTGTGGATCAAACCAAGTCAAGGTTCCGTCTGATGTTGCATTTAAAGCTACATTACTGCCAACATTTACAGAGATAGAAGGCGTTACAATCAAAGTTGGTAACGGATTAACCGTAACTGTTACCGTTTGTTTCGCCGAAGGACAAGTATCACTATTAAGCTGTGCCTGAATAGAGTAAACTCCACTTAAACTTATATTTGCTGCCGCATCTGCCGTTATGATTGCATTTGAAGGATCATAAAAAGTATAAGTGGTGTTGCCTGTTGTATCAAAACCAACTATGGCGTCTTTCAGATTAACACTTCCACATCCTTGTAATGGAACTGCTATTAATGTTAAAGCTGTTGTTGTTGGATAAGTAACAGTTACTTCTTTTAATGATCCTGCCTCATTTTCACAATGAGTTGCATTAGTAACCGAAACAAAATAAGAATATGGTGATCCACCGGCAATTAATCCGCTAACGCTCAAAGCATAAGTAGTTGGATTAATATCGTAAACTTCACCTCCCGGGCCAGTACCTCCATCTAGTACCGGAAGTGTTTTGGCCTGATCTCTGTAATATTTAAATTGTGCTCCTGCCAAAGCTGATGTTGGAGCTAAAGTCACTTCTCCTGTACAAGAAGCTTCAACTGGACTTGCAATCGTAATATCTGTCGCTGTTGCGAATGGAGATACAGTAACCGTAATTGGTTCACGAACCGAATTGATACAAGCGCCGCGGGTTGCTTCCAGATAATAAGTTGTCGAAGCTGTTAAAGCCGGTGTTGTATAAGTTGCTAAAGCAGAAAGCTCTGTTCCTCCAATTGCAGCATCAAACCATTTATAGGTTTCACCTGTAGCGGTTGTACTGGCGGTTAAAGTAGCGGTTTGCCCACTACAAATAGGTGCAGAAGCTCCTGTAATAGTTGCATTTTTATATCGGAATGATGCATCGTAAACATTCAGACTGGTTAATAAAGTAGCAACTCCATTTAATTGAATCTGAACACTGGTAAATGCACCACCGGCTGCAAAACTCGCTTTAAAACGATTGCCTCCCAATAACTGGATATCCAATATAGCGCTGATATTTACCTGATCACTATTAGGAACACCGGAATTAAAACTTCTTAAGCTTATATTCGAAAGCGCACTAATATCCAGAAGTCCGGTAGGAACTCCTAATTCAACATCTATTATATCTCCAGTCTGACCGGCAGTATTAAAAGTTAATGTTTGCTCAATATGATCTCCCAATAAACCTACAGGAATTGAAAGCGTCGAAGCTGTAGCCACATTCCCGTCAGAAGCCAATCCGGCATTACTGGAGCTACATAACAAACAGTTTGTTGTTCCTCCCTGAGTAATATTCTGCGAAACAGCTTGCAAACAACTACTGATAGAAGAGCTTACAACAACATTGATTGGTGTTCTTGTACTACTTACACAATCAGTTAATGTATTTCTTGCACTTACATAATAGGTAGTGTTTGATGTTAGAACCGGTGTTACATAAGTAGGAGTAGCACTCGCTAACAATGTTCCATTTGTTGCTGCATCGTACCAATTAAATGTAACATTTGGTTCAGGGCTGGATACTTGTAAAGTAACGCTTTGCCCCGACTGAATAACCACATTAGAAGATGCAGCTATAGGTGCCGCCGGTAATGGACTTACGGTAACATCTACTTGTGTTCTCAAAGCGCTAATACAACTGTTAATCCCTGCTTCTACATAATAACTGGTATTAGCTGTAAGATTTCCGGTTGTAAAGGAATTTCCGGTAAACACTAAATTTCCGGAAGAAGCCGCATCATACCATCTGTAAATTGTGCCAAGCACAGGAGCCTGAATATTTATTGTGGTGGTCTGCCCGCTACAAATATTTGCCGGTGATGCCACAACTAAAGGTGCAATTGGATTATCAATTAAGACCTGTATAGGAGAGCGCTCGCTATTTACACATCCGTTTCTGGTTATCTCTATAAAATTAGTTATAGCCGAAGTTAAAGCCGGAGTAGTATACGTTGCTGTACTGGCTAATAAATTTCCTCCGGTCGCAGCATCAAACCATTTAATGGTTTCACCAACAGCAAGACCAGCCGTTAAAGTTGTAGATTGTCCACTACAAATAGTCTGATTACCTACCACGGTTGGAACTTTATATCGGTACGCTGCCTGATAAATATTTACGCTGGTTACAAGGGTAGCCAAACCACCTAATCGAACCTCGACGCGATCAAAGTTGGCACCGGCAGTTACACTTGCTCTAAATTTATTTCCTCCTAATAATTGTATACTTACTATATTATTAATCGAAATTCTGTCGTTATTATAAGTAGCCCCATTATAGGTAGCCAAACTAATATAATTTAATAAGGATAAATCAAGAATCCCACTTGGTAATTCCAGATCGACATCGATAATATCTCCTGTTTTTCCCGGATTATTAAACTGAAGTGTTTGTTGTACCCATCCGTTTACTAAGCCAACAGGAACGGTTAATTGTGCCGCTGTATTGGCATTACCGTCAACAGAATTATTTTGATTTGATGATGTACACAATAAACAAAGTCCGTTTAAATTAGTAACCTGGCTATTAGCTTCCAGACAAGTTCCCGGAGGAGTACTTATCACGGTTACTACTACAGGCACTCTGGTACTGCTCACACAATTACCTGCAGCGCTTTGTGCTTCTGCATAAAAGGTTTTAGATGCTGTTAAAATAGGCGTTGTGAATAATGGAGAATTACTGGCCAGAACGGTTCCCCCTGTGGCCACATCATACCAATTTATTGTAGCCCCGGGATCTGAACTTGTCGCACTTAATATGGCGTTCTGTCCTGTTTGTATTGTTACACTTTGCGTTAAAACTATCGGAATTGCCGGAACCGCAGTTGATACAACATCAACCTGAGTTCTTGTCGGACTTAAACAAACCCCAATAACTGCTTCTACGTAGAAACTAGTAGTGCCCACCGAAACGGTTGGGCTGATGCTGTTTCCTGAACCTAATAGTGTTCCTCCACTCGCTGCGGAGTACCAATTATAAGTAGTACCCGGAATCGGATTTACTACCGATAATGTAGTTTGTTGTGTAGCCCCCGTAGAGCAAATTGCAGTTCCGGTTGTACTAATTACCGGAGCCACAGGAGTTGCGACATTTACAACGACGGGTACCCGTTCATTACTTTCACAACCTACGGCTCTTGTTACTCCAATATAATAAGTTGTACTGGTGGTTAAGCTTGGGGTTGTATAAGAATTTCCTGTTACCAGAGCGGTTGTTGAAGTAGCAGAATCATACCATGCCAAAGAAGTTCCTGCAGAAGGAACTGCTGTAAGTGTAGTAGAATTTCCTGAACAGACAGTCTGAGTTAAACCTCCTGTTACAGTTGGTTTTGCAAACTCTAAACGAATATCGTAAATTCTTAAATTAACTAATGCACTTACAGCACCTCCTAACTGAATTTGTAACTGATTGGCATCATTTGTCAATGTAAATCTCAATATCCCGGTCGTATTTCCGGGTAGTAAACTTAAATTAAGCAACGGACTATCCATCGCTACACTTGATCCCGCATTAGTACCATTCAACTTAGCCTGAAGCGTACCCGTAGATAATAACCCTAAACTGAGTAAGCCGCTGCCGTTACCAATGTAAAGAACAATTTGATCACCGGCTTTAGCAGTTTGGTTCAAAACCAAAGTTTCCTGGACCGAACACAAAATTCCTACTACCGTATTCATAGTAGTAAAAGTCGTTAAGCCCGGATCATTGTCATAAGCCGCTGTAGGATTTGTTATACTTGAGCCAACACATACACCGGAAACACTATTGGTTTGTGATACCGGTCTACAAAAAGTTTGCGCAAATGTTTTATTGCTCAAAAACAATAAAAGTAACAGTCCCAACAATCTCTTCATAAAATGAAGATCATAAAAAGTAAAATTCTTTTTCATAACTTGGAAGATTAGAAAATGGACAATAAAATACCTCTTGCGATAAGTACGTATACTTAGGCAATTCAAAAAACGCTAATAATCAACTGATTAAAACAAAGTCTAAAATATTAACAATTAAGACTTTAACTGTACTTCTTTAAAAAAAATAATGCAATAATTATGTATAAATAAAATATGCTACAGAGCACTTCTTATTCCGTCTGAATAAGAAAATAAGCTCAAATTTTTTTGGAATACTGACCTGAATCAAGCTTCCCTACGAAATGATTTGTTGTAGTGTTAATTTTCAAAAATGAAAATTACAAGTCTGGGAGAATTGGGGAATTCTATAAAATATATGGTATGCTTCAATAGTTATAAAAAGAGGATTAGGCTTTCTATGAACTTCTTTATTTTAGAGTTGCCTCTAAAAAATTGAATACATTAATTTTAATTAAAAATATCTTTTCAACTAAAGAAATATAATTAGCATTAAACTGCTAATTCACAAACCGCAGACTGGGGTTTGAAAATACAAAATTGACGTAACAAGAAATTTTTTGGAAAAAGTTTACAATCAAATCAAAATTAAGTCTGATAGGTGTCTTAATTTTAATTCCGTAAATAGAGAGTAAAGCTATACTAGTAAAAACACCAAATGTAAACTCGATAAAGAAAGTAAATGTCAATTCCATAAGCAGACTAATTTAAGTTATTACTAAAATCTTCAAATTTAAAATCCTGCAAAAAAAACATAAAATTGTAATCCGGATCCTTATTTAATGACGTAATCAGATTACTTACTATTTAAAGGTATTTTTGAAAAAGTACAAAAAAGTCATTTTGTTTAACTTTCACTACCTAAAATTATAAAAAAGTAAAATATAAAACAACTATCAAATTCTTAGTTTTTTATTCTAAAAGTATATCTTTGGACGCAAAAAAGTCCAAAATAGTATATAAATAGGTAGTTTATGAATCAAAATAGACTTCTTTGAATCGCAAAAAAAAACAAAATAGTTTGCAAAAAAAATAAAAAGAAAGTAAAGTACTACAAAATAATGTCGTCTACTGATCAAAATAATGGTTGAAATGCATATTTGAAAAGTAAAACTTACATTTTGAAGCCAAAATGCATACGATTAAAGATTTCGCAAAAAAACGCGTAGAAATACGGGGTCAAAAAAAATAAAAAGATTAAACAAAAGTTAAAAAAATAAAAAAAGATGAATAATTTAACATAAATCATTCATCTTCTTCTTATTACAGCTGCTTCTAAATTGTTAAGACTCTATAATAGTATTGATTTGTTTAAACAATTGTCCGTCACTTAAAAAAGAACCTTGTTGGATTAATTCAAAAATAGAAGCGTTTCTGTCTTCTGTAAATACCTTTTTTCCAACCTTCATTTCAATGTTGTCTGTAAACATATTGTCACTCAACCATTGTAGTCCTTCTTTCGTCAGAAAATCAATTTCAGGAACCAATGCTTTTAAAACTATTGACTGTACGTGAGTATCAAAACATTGAAACAAAAAGATATGGTTTCTTGAAAAATGCTCCAAAAATTCAGCTCTGGACAAAACACCTTCCCAGATTAAATCTGAAAAAACATCTAATTCCTGTTCTGCAACTTCCGGCCTGTTTTCTTTAATAGAATCCCACTCTGCTTTATCAATAGCCTGCGTCGCCAAAAAGTTTGAAAATTCTGCGTGTAACTCGTCAAATTGTTCTTTTGTTAATCTTGCGTATTTCATTATTATTCTTTCAAATTAAACCTCTCTAAACGGCTTTCTAAACGTTTATATTTTTAAACAAAAAAGCCCCCTCAATTGAGGGGGCAAATTTACAACATCTTTATCCGATTAGAAAATATATCGAACACCAAATTGCATTTGCCACCTGGAGTTCAGACTGGCATCGTAACTAAATGTTTTGGTCTGCGTATTGGTAAAAGTATAGGTTGGCGTATTTCCAACAACCGCAACTCCAATTGGCTGAACACTTGTTGGCACCTGAACCACTCCCCAATCTGAATTAAGTAAATTTCCAACATTCAAAATATCAATGCTGAACTGGATCGTATTCCTTTTTTCTGAAGCAGATGAAAATTTGAAATTGTAATCCTGTAAAATTTTCATATCCCATTTTCCTCTCCAAGGCGAAATAGCTCCATAACGCTCCGCATACTCCCCTCTTCTGTCTCTTAAATATTTATCCTGCTCAATAAATTTATCAAAAGCAGCTCCTTGTGCGGCTCCTCCTGTAAATGTCATTTGGCTAATTTCGGCAGTCGTCGGGATATAAATTAAATCATTTACGCCCGAACCGTCATTATTGATATCTCCTCCATACGTATAACTAAAACGACCTCCTCTGGCATATTCGAAGAGAGTCGAAATTGTCGTAGCCCATTTATCGTGTCCGTACTTCCATTTTTTTGAAGCCACACCAACAAAACGGTTATTATCTCCATATTTAGAATTAGAAAGCACATCTTTATTTACATTTCCTAAGGCCGGATTAAAGTTGAATGCATCACCTGTGATCTCTGCTTCTATAGAATTCACATCTTTAGACACTAAATAATTATAGGCTAAACTCGCATAAAAACCATTTTCAAAAGTTTTCTGAAGCTTAATCGAACTATTAAAAGCAAAACCTTTATTAGAATTCCCCATCACATAAGCATTATTTGTTCCTTTATCAGTAGCCTTATAAATCAATCTATTGTCTACTCCTCCCAAAATTCCGGTTGGATCTTTTAAGCCCCAGTTTTGCACGTGAACTCCATTGATATCTTTATTATAAGACATATCAAGCGTTAAAATATAATTGTCTTTAAATTTGTGATCATATCCTATACTGGTTCTCCAAACTTGCGGCCATTTGTAATCAGGATCCATTATTTGAAAAAAGCCGTCATCAGCACCGCTTACCTGATTTCCCAACCAAACAAAAGGAATTCTTCCCGTAAAAACTCCCGATCCGCCACGAAGCTGAGAGGTTGCATTTCCGTTGACATCCCAGTTGAAACCAACTCTTGGCGACCATAAAATCTTATTACTAGGCAAATTTGTAGAAATTAACGGTGTGACTTCCCCGTTTGACGGATCATAATATTTGATATTATAATCTCTTCCCGCTCCACCGTTATCCGTATCTATATATTTCTGAATCAGATCCGCCGTATTAAAATACAAAGGTTTATCTGCTCTTATCCCTATCGACAATTTAAAATTATCCGTGATACTCCAATCATCCTGCGCATAAAAAGCCCATTGTCCGACGTTTAATTCTGCCAGTTTCCAACCATGATCTTCACCTGCTTTAAAATTTCCTTTAGAATTGTACGTGTCTAGCGCATATTGCATATTTTGAGCAATAATACTCGTAGCATATGGTTTTGCGGCATCGTTTAAGAAATCCTGAGTTGAAAAATAAGGAGTAAAGAAAGTCCCCGCATACCCATTTGGATTACCAAAATTATCATAGCCAGCTAAATTAAAAGAATTCTCAAAATTGAATTTTTCAAAAGAAGTCCCAAAAGTAAACACATGATCACCATTAGTATACGTTAAATTATCCGTAATCTGAATTACTCTCTGCTTAAGTGTGTTGTTAATAGAAAAAGGCTCATGACCTGCAATTATATAATTGGATCCCGATCCGTCCTGAATATTAATAACCGGAGCAGGTGATGAAAACGGATCTCTGAAGTCATTAAAATAAGTATAACCCGCCTGAAGCTTATTAGAAACAGATTCGCTGAATTTTGAGTTTACTTCCAATAAAAAGGAACTCAACTTATTGTTTATCTGATAGCCCGCATTCTGAAATTGAAGAATCGAAGCGTTTGGCCCTCTAAACCCTAAAGCTGTCGGGTGTGCCGGTTTGTCTTTTGAAGCATCAAGGAAATTATAAATAAGCGCCAATTTATGATTGTCATTTATATTCCAGTCCAGTTTAATAATTCCTTTTGTTGAATTAGATTCATGAACAAATCCCTGATACGCTCCCGGATTGTAGTTAAAACTATTACCATTTGCATCTTTCAATCCCATTAAAGCATTGGATACAGCAATTAAATCTGATTCTAAAACTCTGGATTCATTGATTCCGGTTACACCATCATTATTATTAGCAACAAAGTTAGATCCTAAATCGCTTCTTTTATCAATTTCAAAATTCCCGAAAATGAATAATTTATCTTTAATAATAGGAGCTCCCAAACTAAATCCGGCCTGGGTTTGTTCTAAAGAAGGTACAAATATTTTTTCTCCTTTAATTTTACTGCCTGTAAAATCCTGATTTCTGTAAAAAACATAAGCCGTACCATGAAATTCATTACTTCCCGATTTGGTAACCGCATTTACAGAAGCTCCCGTAAAACCGGACAAGGTCACATCATAAGGAGCCGTCGCTACCTGAATCTGATCGATTGCGTCTAATGAAATAGGCTGAGCACTCGTTTGCCCCCCAGGAGTGGCTGCATCAAGTCCAAAAGGATTATTAAAAATAGCTCCGTTTAAAGAATAATTATTGTACTGATCGTTTCGACCTCCAAAGGATCCACCGCTGGCGGTTGGTTCCAAACGAGTAAAATCTTCAGCTGATCTTGAAATGGTAGGCAAGGCGGTTAACTCTCTTCTGCCAATTGTAGTTTCAGCTCCTGTTCTCCCACTTTGAAAAACTTTATTTTTAGACACTACTTTCACTTCTTCCAAAGCCTGGCTTTCGCTCGCTAAAAGAACATCTAAATTAAATACTTTTCCCAGATCGAGATAAACATCATTATACTCCTGATTCTGATAGCCGATAAAAGTCACCGTAATTTTATAAGGACCACCAATTCTCATGTTCAGAATATTAAATCTTCCGTCTTCATTAGACAAAGAAGAGTATTTTGAACCCGTCGGAGTATGAATCGCCAGGATAGTCGCTCCCGGCAGCAGTTCGTTGGTTGAACTTTTCACAATCCCTTTAATACTCGATGTTGTGGTTTGCCCCATACTACCAGTAAGACCAAAAACACATAATAATAATGCAAAGATTTTTTTCATTTTCTTGGTTTTGAGTGAGTTATTATCTCAAAAATAACCAAAAAAAAATCACTCCGAAGAGTGATTTTTATATTTTATTAACAAAAAGTTAACGGTATGTTATTTCTCTGCAATAATTTCGTACGCTAATTCAACGATAACATCTCTGTGTAAACGGATGCTAGCTGTATATTTTCCGATACGTTTTACGATACCACTAGTGATGAATTTTCTATCAATAGCGTTACCAGATTTCTCTAATGCTTCAGCAATATCGATGTTTGTGATAGAACCAAAAAGTTTCTCTCCACCAGCTTTAGCAGTAAGTTTAATCTCAAGAGCTTTTAAAGTTTCAGCTAACGCTTTTGCATCAGCAACAACTTTAGCTTCTTTGTGAGCTCTTTGTTTTAAGTTCTCAGCTAATACTTTTTTAGCAGAAGGTGTAGCTAAAATAGCAAATCCCTGAGGAATTAAAAAGTTACGTCCGTAACCTGGTTTTACAGATACTACATCATCTTTAAATCCTAAGTTTTGTACGTCTTGTTTTAAAATAAGTTCCATGTTGTTGTCCTTAATTTTTAGAAGTTAGGTTCCGTTTAACGGGAAACCAACAACTGAGTTTTTTTTTAATTATTTTAATAAATCGGCCACGTATGGCATTAAAGCTAAATGACGAGCTCTTTTTACAGCTACAGACACTTTTCTTTGGTATTTTAATGAAGTTCCTGTTAAACGACGTGGAAGAATTTTTCCTTGCTCGTTAACGAATTTCAATAAGAAATCAGCATCTTTATAATCGATATATTTGATTCCAGATTTTTTGAAACGACAGTACTTTTTAGTTTTGTTAGTTTCAATGTTTAAAGGCGTTAAATATCTGATATCTCCGTCTTTTTTTCCTTTTGCAGATTGCTCTATTGTAGACATAATAATTAAGCTTTAGTAGATTTTAATTTTGCTCTTCTTCTTTCCGCCCATGAAATAGCATGCTTGTCTAAACTTACAGTTAAGAAACGCATAACTCTTTCGTCACGTCTAAATTCAGTTTCAAAAGCAATTAGAACTTCTCCAGCTACTTTGAATTCGAATAAGTGATAAAAACCACTTTTTTTGTTTTGGATTTCGTAAGCCATTTTTTTAAGACCCCAATCCTCTTTCGATACCATTTCAGCTCCTCTACTAGTAAGAAATTCTTCAAATTTCGTTACTGTTTCCTTCACCTGAACCTCAGACAAAACGGGATTTAAAATGAAAACAGTTTCATAATGATTCATAAATACAATATTTATTTGTTAAAAATTGGCTGCAAAAGTAATCATTCTATTTATATATCCAACACTTTTTTACATTTATTCGTTGTAAAACAAAAAATAAAGCCTAATTTTAGTTTTTTAACCAAAAATATAATATATTTACTATTGCTATCCTGAATTTATTCTAAATTTAAATGTTATGAAACTAAACTGTGTTGTTGTAGATGATAGTTCTATACAAAGGACAATTATTGCTAAACTAGTCAATAATCATCCGGGTTTACATTTAATCGGTGATTTTTCGAACGCAATTGAAGCCAAAAGTTGTATCTCTCTAAATAATATAGATTTAATATTTCTTGATATTGAAATGCCTGTTATTAATGGTTTTGACTTCCTTGACGGACTAAAATCCAAACCGCAAATTATATTTATTACTTCTAAAGCCGAATACGCTTTAAAAGCCTTTGACTATGATGCGACCGATTATCTTCAGAAACCTATTGCTGTAGACCGTTTTAATGCTTCCGTAAAAAGAGCCATTGACATGCATCTGCTTAAAAAAGAAGTAAAAGAAGAAGAAGGCGAACATATTTTCATTAAAAGTAACCTTAAGAAACTTAAAATTTTTACTGCAAAAATCAAATGGATTGAAGCTTTTGGAGATTACGTAAGAGTAGTTACCGAAGACGACAGTAATCTGGTACTTTCTACAATGAAATCTTTTGAAAATGATTTATCAAAAGACAAATTTATTCGCGTACACAAGTCCTATATTATTAATATCGATAAAGTAGAACGATTTAACAGCAAATTTGCAGAAATCGGAATTACAAAAATTCCTTTAAGTCGAAACAAAAAAGAAGATCTGGTAAAGGCTCTTTCTACTTCTTCTTAGCTTGAAACTATTTACTCACCCCTATTTTAATACCGATTATAGGGGCAGTTTTTGGACGCGGATAACGCGGATTCACCTTGTGAAAACGCGGATAAAAACGGATTCTTTATTCCTTTTGCTACTTTATTACTTTGCATCTTAATCCCTTTGTAACTTATTCCAAACTATCTGCAATGTTCCAGTTTTCGTATTGATTATTGAGACCCAGTCATATTGGAGCGGCTATTTGGGCGCGGATAACACGAGTTCACTTTGTGAAAACGCGGATAAAAACGGATTTTTTTTATTCCTATATACCTTTGTCCCTTTGCACCTTTGTTTCTTTGCACCCTTATTTCAATAAAAATCCACGTTTATCGTCACTTTTATAGATCGGTATTGCGCAACGGCTTCAAAACTATTAAGCATTTTCTGGATCGTTTTTTTGGTAGTCCCTAAGGGCAGATTTTGCGGGATTTTAATTAAGATCGTTCTTATGTACTCATTTCTTATCCTGTTTATTGCAGGCTCCTCAGGGCCAAGTACCGGCATATTCAAGTTTTGACTTAAAACCTGATACAACCACATTGAACCTTCTTTGAGCTTATCAAAATCACGATGCTTCAAAGTCAGTTTGATAATTCTAAAATAGGGCGGATATTTATAGATCTGACGATCGTATAATTGCTCCTTGTACATACCTATATAATTATTGGTTGTTACCTGCTGAATTGTATTATGGTTTGGATTATAGGTCTGAATAACCACTTTTCCTTGTTTCTCTGCTCTTCCGGCCCTACCCGCCACCTGAGTCATCATCTGAAAACTACGCTCGAAAGCCCTGAAATCAGGATGATGCAACATATTATCGGCATTCATAATTCCAACCAGGCTCACATTGTCAAAATCTAAACCTTTGGCCAGCATTTGAGTTCCTACCAAAATATCTACTTCTCTGTTTTTAAACGTATCAATAATTTTTTCAAAACCAAATTTACCACGGGTTGTATCCTGATCCATTCTTCCGATTTTGGCCTTCGGAAAAAGAACTCCTAATTCTTGTTCGATTTGTTCGGTACCAAAACCTTTTGTGGTCAGATCAATACTCGAACAGGCATGACAATGTGTAGGTTTGGCAATCGAATACCCACAATAATGACAGCGCAACTGATTTTTATGTTTGTGAAATGTAAGACTCACATCGCACTGTTGGCAATGCGGAACGTGTCCACAAGTAAGACATTCTATTACAGGCGAATATCCGCGTCTGTTTTGAAACAAAATTACCTGTTCGCCCAACATTAAGGCTTCCGCTATCTCTTCAATCAGAAGATCACTAAAATGCCCCGTCATTCTTTTTCTGAAATGCTTGTCTTTTAAATCAACCAGAACAATTTCCGGCATTCGAACATTATTGTAACGCTCGGTAAGTGACACCAAACCGTATTTTTGGCTTTGCGTATTAAAATAGGTTTCTATACTTGGCGTTGCAGATCCCAACAAGACTTTCGCTTTATGAAAATTAGCCAATACAACAGCCGAATCTCTGGCGTGAAATCGCGGCGCAGGATCTGTTTGTTTAAAAGTCTGCTCGTGCTCTTCGTCTACAATTAAAAAACCTAAATTAGTAAACGGCAGAAACAAAGCCGACCTCGCGCCTATTACAATCTGTGCTTTAGCTGCATTCTCCAGTACCTGCTTCCAAACCTCAACTCTTTCATTATTATTATACTTAGAATGAAAAACGGCAATTTTATCCCCAAAATGAAATCTCAAACGAGAAACCAACTGAGTGGTAAGGGCGATTTCAGGTAGCAAATACAAAACCTGTTTTCCCAGTTCTAAATATTCCTCAATTAATTTTATATAAATTTCGGTTTTACCGCTTGAGGTTACACCGTGAAGCAGACAAACGTCTTTCTCTGCAAAATTTTCTTTAATCCCGGTAAAGGCTTTTTCCTGAACTTCACTTAATTGCAATTGATTTTCAGAAGCTTTTCCTTGATAATTAATACGATCCTGTTGCAGAAAATATTCTTCGAAAATCTCTTTTTCAATTAATGCTTTCACAACAGTTGATGAGGATTGTGAAGCTTCAACAATTTTCTTAACCGTAACCGGTTTCTTTTCTGAAGCGGTTAACTGAAAATAAGTCAACACAATTTCTTTTTGCTTGTTTGCATTTTTCAGCACTTCCAACAACTGTCCCAAACCTTCGTCTGTCTCGTACTTGCTGTGCAATTTTACATAGCGAATCAGTTTCGGTTTGTATCCTTCTTTAATTTCTTCTTCTAAAGCAATGATGTTTTTATCGATCATTTTTTGAAGAACCGGAAAAATACTTTTTTTATTTAAAATCGAAATGATATCCTGAACCTTTAAAGAACTCTGTTGCTGTAAAGCTTCATAAATCAAAAACTCCTCGTCAGAAAGTTCGTTTTGATTTACTAAAACATCTGTTTTATACGAAATAACCGTCTCACTTTCTAACAATAATCCGCTCGGAAATGCTCCTCGGTAAACATCACCGATACCACACATATAATAGTCCGCAACCCAAAGCCAGTGTTTGATCTGCGTTTCTGTAGCAATAGGTTTTTCATCTAAAATCTGATGAATTTCTTTGGCCTCATACAAAGTCGGCGCATTTTCATGAACATCAAGAACTAATGCCGTATACACCTTGCTTTTACCAAAAGGCACCGCCACCCTCATTCCTTTTTTAATAAAATGAAATTCAGCCTCAGAAACCCGGTACGTAAAGGTTTTTGCTAAGGAAAGCGGTAAAATAACTTCAATAAAATACATCGATTTTTTTATGATTTCAGAACAATTACAGATTTAACTGCTCTATGCAACTTTAATTTTTCTAACAACAAACAACTCCAACAAACAGATACACCCTTTATTATCGGTAATCCATTGGAGAATGTTTCATTTCATCTGAATTTAAGAGAGCTCATTCAATTCAAATTATTCTTTAACACATAGAAACATAGCTTTTGCAAACGAAAAAAAGGCGTTTCACTTCTTTAAAATTTCAATTGTCAGTCTGAGCGAAATCGAAGACCTCATAGCCTTGCCACACAATACAAATATGCTTCTTTTGACAAACTCTTTTTATATGCGTAAGACCTAATTTTCTATGTGTTAAGTCAAACTTTTCACAACTTACATCTCACATTTAACAGCTTACTTTTTACCCGATTTTCCTGAGTTTTTTTCAGCGTTGTATTTCTTTACCAATTTCAGTGTATGATCCAGTGATCGCAAATCTGTCCAATCGTCATGTCCCGGAACAATATATTTTGGGTGTTTAAATTTGGTCTGTACCTTCTTAATAGATTTTTCCCATGCTTTTACATCAGAATCACCTAAGTACCCTAAATCTTTTGCTTCAACACTCTTTACAAAACAACCACCATAAAGTACTTTTTCTTTATTAAACCAAGCTACAATATTATCCGGCGCATGACCTTTACCGGGATAATAGACCTCAAACTTATATTTTCCAACTGTAAATGTGGTATCATTTGGCAACACAAATTCTGCTCTTGCTTTGTTCTCTTTCTTTAGAATTTCATCAGTAGCTTTTCCCGTATAGGTTTTAATTCCTTTTTGTCTGTAAAATTCTATCCCTCCGGCTCTGTCGTCATGAGAATGTGTTGCAAAACACATAATCACTTTTTTGTTGTGTTTTGCTTTTATACTATCCAATAAGGGTTGAAATTGCTCTTTATCCCACGGAGCATCGAACAGCACAACGCCATCAGTTGTAACAAGATACATGGCATTTGCCGAAATCAGAGTTCCATTATAATCATGGAATGTTTTATAAACATAAAAGTCACCTGTGAGATGACTTATGGGTAATAACGAATTCTTAGTTTGTCCAAAACTGCTTGACAGCATGGTTAAGAAAAATAGTATTGTTCCTAATTTTCGCATTTTTATGATTTGAAAAAATGAATTTTTAATTTTTTACTCGTGTCCAATATTGTGTTCTTCCCATAATCGAAAGTCCAACATAACCACGTAGTTTCAGTTTATCAGCATTCTCTAATGTGATGTAACATTTGTATTTCTTACCTGTTGTAGGATCCAAAATAGTTCCTCCATTATATTCACTGCCATCTTTTTTAAGTCCGTTTATAATATTCATACCTAAAATTGGCTTGTTTTTTTCTGCTCCGTCGCACTTGACACACACATCTTTCTTGTGATCAGCACGAAGTATTTCTACAATTTTACCGTATACTTTTCCGGATTTTTCATAAACCTCTACAATTGATTTTGCCTCACCTGTTTCATCGTCAATCGTTTTCCATTTTCCAATAACGGTCTGACTTTGAATTGTACCTAATGTTAGAAAAAACACCCCAATCGTTAACATCCAATTTTTCATAATTTATTTGTTTTTTTGTTTTAATTTTCTGATCGTGGCATTCAATTCAAATCCCAAAAGCAGAATCATACAGTTTATCCAAATGTAAAACATTAGAATTAATAATGTCCCAATAGAACCATAAAGTTCGTTGTATTTTGAGAATTTTAGTACCCAAATCCCAAAAAAGAACGACGATATTACAATTAAGACTGTCGTAAAAACAGACCCAATACTAATAAACGGCACTTTATTATATTGTTTAGTACCATAACGCAATAATAGCGAAGATGTTATCAGAATCATCAATATTACAAACACATATCGTCCCCAAATAATAAGCGGAATACGATCACTTAATACATCCTGAATAATTGTTTTCTGGATAAAAACCTCAAAGACCACAATAGTCGCAACCGTTACAAACAAAATAATGGTCATAATCAGCGAAATAGCTAAAGCCACCAGATATTGTCTAAAAAAGCCCCGTTTATCAAAAACATGTTTTGAGGATTCGAAACCACTCAGAATTCCATTAATTCCGTTAGCCATTAAAAAAGTGGAAAGCAAAAATCCGGAAGACAATAAACCGGAATGACTATTATTTAAAATATCACTAATAATTTTACTAATGGCATCATAGGTATTTGGAGGCACGCCCTGATGCACAAACTGCAGAAAATCTGCCTGAAATCCCTCGATCGGGATAAAAGGGATTAAGTTTAAAATAAATAAAGCAAAAGGAAACAAGGCCATAAAAAAACTGAATGAAACAGCACTGGCATGATAAGAAAACGCACCTTCAATAATCCCTAAAGTATAGAGCTCCAATAAATCATACAGAGAAAACCCCTCTAGCCAAGGTAATTTTATTCCTTTAAAAACCCGGACTATAGAACGCAATACCGGAATTTTTTCAATCCGATCTTCTATCTCTTGAGACATATTTTTACCATTTTAGATTTTAGATTTTAGATTTCTGATTTTAGATTTTTAACACTGTGCGATAAGCTCTTCACAACTCACAACTCACATCTCACATCTCACATCTCACAACTCACCTTAAAAAGCCTTCAAACTCAAATCCATATTGTAAACAGAATGCGTTAAAGCACCTGATGAAATGTAATTCACCCCGCATAAAGCATATTCACGAATGGTTTTTTCGTTGATATTTCCTGAAGATTCTGTTTGACATTTGGTACCGATTAATTGTACTGCCGTTTTAGTATCCTCATAATTAAAGTTATCAATCAGGATTCTGTAAACTCCATTACTCAATAGAATTTCACGAATTTCATCTAAGTTTCTCGCTTCTACAATGATCTTTAAATCTAAATTATTAGCTTTCAGATAGTCTTTGGTTTTCTTAATGGCAAGTGTAATTCCGCCTGCAAAATCAATATGATTGTCTTTTAACATTATCATGTCGTAAAGCGCGAATCGGTGGTTTTTACCTCCTCCGATTTTTACCGCCCATTTTTCGGCTACTCTGAAATTTGGAGTGGTTTTACGGGTATCTAATATTTTAGCCCCTGTTCCTTCTAAAAGACGAACATATTGCCCCGTTTTTGTCGCAATTGCCGACATACGCTGCATGGTATTTAAAACAACTCTTTCTGACTTCAAAATAGATCGAGAGCTTCCCGAAACTTCAAAAACAACATCACCATATTCTACATGTGTCCCGTCTTCTATAAAAGTTTTAATTTTTAATGTCGGATCCACGTATTCAAAAATCATTTTCGCAAGCGCAACACCTGCAATAATACCCTGATCTTTTACCAAAAGCTTAGCCTGACCGTGTGCGGCTTCAGGAATACAAGCCAACGAACTATAATCGCCTGTACCAACATCTTCTCTAATGGCGTTACTAATAAGTAGTTGTAATTCGGTTTGAAATTGTACTTCGCTAATCATTTTTTAAAATTTTATAAGATGCTAAAGTAGGATATATTTTGGGCATTTGAAAGGGAAACAAAGTCTAAAAATTTCAAAACACTAAAAAAAACACTAGCTCTTACTCTATAAAAGCTAAAAATTCCAAAACTTTTTAAGTTCCTTTTTCCGTACTCAATAAAGGTATTACACTAAGAATAATTCACTTTTAATAACTAAGAAAAGTAAAATTAAAAAACTTAATTCTTTTACTTTTTTAATACTCCTGTAAATAAATACTCTTTAGCTCATTGGGCGTAATTTTTTATAACACATAGAAACATAGATTTGAAAACGTTAAGAGGCGTTTCACTTATTTTAAATACTCATAGTCCGATTAATAGAAATATTTTTTTACCCACTCTTTTTCGAATTAAATCTTATGAGAATTACTATTATAAAAAAACAACTCTCAAAAATTTCTAAAAACGCTGTTATTTACTTAAACCAATTACTCACAAGAAATTTCAACACTATATTTTCATACCTTAAATATCAAGCTAAACTTAATGCAAAAAGAACTGAAAAATCAATTCACATTAAATATCTTTGAGGCTCATCAAAGAAAATTATGGGATTAATTAAAGATATATACTCTGTTGCTTTTTATGAAAATTTTGGTCAGGCGGTTGCTCAGGTGCATCCGTCATTTGACAAACAAAAATTCATTGACACCATTTATGAAGGGGATTTTGCTCAAAAAGAATGGAAAGAACGCATGAAACACACCACTGTTGTTTTTCATCAGTTTATGCCTCAAAATTTTCCGGAAGCGGTTATTCTAATTGATAAAATTATTGAGAACTTAAAGAAAAACAACTTTGTCGACAGTAATCTTGCCTTTATCTTTTTTGCAGATTATATCGAAATATATGGTTTGGATGATTTTAAAACTTCGGCGAAAGCTTTTATATCCATCACACAATTTATCAGCTGTGAATTTGCTGTTCGCCCTTTTATTCTAAAATACAAAGAAAAAATGATTGCCGAAATGCTAAAATGGTCTTTACATGAAAATCATCATGTGAGACGATTGGCCAGCGAAGGAAGTCGTTCGAGGTTACCGTGGGCTATGGCAATTCCGTTTTTGAAAAAAGATCCTGCTTCAATTTTACCTATTCTGGAAAATTTAAAGAATGACCCATCAGAATACGTGCGCCGAAGTGTGGCAAACAGTTTAAATGATATTGCCAAAGACAATCCCGACATTGTACTCCAAATAGCCGGACAATGGAAAGGAATCAGTAAAGAAACCGACGGAATTATCAAACACGGCTGTCGTACTTTGTTAAAACAAGGACATCCAGAAATTTTAAGCCACTATGGCTTAGAAAGCTCCAATATTGAACTTTCGTATTTTGAAATCAAAACTCCGATTGTGAAGATTGGCGACTATTTACAGTTTCAATTTCAGTTAAAAAATGGCAATAAAGAGCCCAAAACAGTTCGCTTAGAATATGCCGTGCATTACAAAAAAGCGAAAGGATATTTGGCTAAAAAAGTCTTTAAGATAAGCGAGAAAATCTATCAGCCGGAGGAGTCAATTAAAGTCGAAAGAAATCAGTCTTTTAAAATAATTACTACCCGTGTTTTTCATACGGGGATCCATGAATTATCAATTATCATTAACGGGGCGGAAAGTGAGGCTCTTCGTTTTGAGTTGATTTAAACGGGAACGGTCCTTTAGGGCGGTCATTTGAAACGGATAATTGGAGCGGGTATTGGGACGCGGATTTTACGGATTCGCTGGGCGAAAACGCGGATAAAAACGGATTTTTTTGTTTCTTGTTTTGTGTGTTCGTGAATATTTTGAAATGCTTTTTTATCAATCTGGTTTTTACTTTGTAAAAGTTTTATGTGGTGACTTGACTTAACCAATTCTTTTCTGTTGCTTTAATTAAATATAACTGCAACTATTTAGATTTCTCTTAAGACTTTTTACACAAAACCATCCTTAATTAAAAAATAAAAAGATGTTATAATTCTCCCAAAAAGTATATTTTTTTTCTGAATCATCAGACTTTTATTCTTACTTTTACCACCGTGAAATGGATCAACATCATATTATCAATTTACTTAGTCGTACTAGCGTCTTTGCCATGTGCAGATACGTTGGAGAGCGAAAACAAATCGCATGCAAGCGAAACAGTGAGTAAATCTGATAACCCGTCTCACGAAAAAGGACTGGATCTTTGTGCTCCGTTTTGCAGCTGCAATTGTTGTGCGGCTCAGGTGTTAAGTGCAACTCCTGTTATTACATGGTCTTTTACCGCCGAAAAGGTTCTAATTAAAAAACCTTTATCCACTTACGATTCAATCCTTACTTCTAATTTCTACGGAAGTATTTGGCAACCGCCTCAAATAGTATAATGAAGCCCGAGTAATTTCGGGTAGATGTGTCGTGGGCTTTCCACAAAAAAACAGGCAAATTTTGTCTGATTTCTCATTCATTATATCCAAAAAAATGCTAGATAACATTATACAATTTAGTATAAAGAACAAATTCATTATACTTTTAATTACCCTGGTCCTTATTGCCTGGGGAAGTTATTCCCTTAAAAATTTACCGCTGGATGCTCTTCCTGATATTACCAACAATCAGGTACAAATTATTACTACCGCACCTACATTAGCAAGCCAGGAAGTAGAGCAATTAATTACTTACCCTTTGGAACAGTCTGTGAAAACGATTCCAAAAGTGATCGAACTGCGCAGTATTTCCCGCTTCGGACTATCGGTTGTTACGGTTGTTTTTGAAGAAGGTGCCGATACGTATTGGGCACGCGAACAAGTTTTTCAAAGACTCAAACAAGCAGAGGAAATCATTCCTAAATATGCAGGAACACCCGAATTGGCTCCTATTACAACAGGGCTTGGTGAAATTTACCAATATGACGTATACGCCAAAAAAGGATACGAAGACAAATACAATGCAACCAGTTTAAGAACGATTCAGGATTGGATTATTGTACCTCAGCTACAAGGCGTAAAAGGAGTCGCTGAAGTAAGCACCTGGGGAGGAAGCTCAAAACAATACGAAATCTCCGTTGACCCCAACCGATTAAACAGTGCCGGTGTCACGATCACAGAAATTTTTGATGCGCTCGAAAAAAACAACCAGAATACGGGTGGTGCTTATATCGAAAAAGATGAATTTGCGTATTTCATTCGCGGTGTCGGAATGGCGTCCGGAATTAAAGATATTGGAAATATCGTTGTTAAAAACCGAAATGCAACTCCAATTTTAATTCGTGACGTAGCAACGGTACAACTCGGAAATGCGATTCGTTTCGGTGCCACAACCAAAGATGGAAAAGGTGAAATTGTAGGCGGTCTAACACTGATGCTTAAAGGAGAAAATTCTAAAGCTGTTGTAGAACGTGTGAAAGAAAAAATGGTTCAGATCAATAAAATGCTACCGGAAGGTGTTGTTGCCGAAGCTTTTATCGACAGAAGTAAATTAGTAGATAGCGCAATCGGAACAGTTACCAAAAATCTGCTTGAAGGAGCTTTAATCGTGATTTTTGTATTGATATTATTCTTAGGAAACCTTCGTGCTGGATTAATCGTAGCTTCTGTGATTCCCTTAGCGATGCTTTTTGCCGTAATTCTAATGAATGCCTTTGGCGTAAGCGGAAACTTAATGAGCCTCGGTGCAATCGACTTTGGGATTATAGTGGATGGTGCCGTGATTATTGTCGAAGCCACCATGCACCATTTGCAAAAACTCAAGAAAAAAAGAGAACTAACACAATCTGAAATGGATGAAGAAGTTTATGCTTCGGCCTCAAAAATCAGAAATAGTGCCGCTTTTGGAGAGATTATCATCTTAATTGTATACCTGCCTATTTTGGCTTTGATCGGAACCGAAGGTAAAATGTTTAAACCAATGGCAATGACGGTAGGTTTTGCTGTTATTGGTGCGTTTATTTTGTCTCTTACTTATGTACCGATGATGAGTGCTTTGTTCCTGTCTAAAAGCACAGAACACAAACCTAATTTTAGCGACAGAATGATGGCTTGGTTTGAAAAAATATATACTCCGTTTTTAGAAAAAACACTTCGTTTTAAAAAAGCGGTTTTAGGTATCGCAGTGGCCTTATTTGCTCTTGCGTTAATCATCTTTCAAAATATGGGAGGAGAATTTATCCCCACTATCGAAGAGGGAGATTTAGCTATTAATGCAACGATCATGACCGGAAGTTCCTTGACGCAAATGGTAAAAACTACTACGGAATATGAAAAAATGCTGAAGGCAAAATTTCCGGAGATTAAAACCATCGTCACCAAGATCGGAAGCGGAGAAATCCCAACGGACCCAATGCCCATAGAAAGCGGTGATTTGATTATTGTTTTAAAAGACAAAAAAGAATGGACAAGTGCCGACAATTGGCAAGATTTAGCTCATTTGATGAAAGCCGAAATGGAAAAAATACCGGGAGCCAACATCGAAGTTTCACAACCGATACAAATGCGTTTTAATGAATTAATGACTGGCAGCCGAAGCGATGTTGCGATCAAAATATTTGGTGATAATCTCGATGTACTCGAAAGAAAAGCCAATGAGCTCATGCAGAAAATCAATAAAATTGATGGTATTGGTGATCTTAAAGCCGACAAAGTAACCGGATTACCTCAGATTACCATTAAATATGATTATGATAAAATCGCCTTATATGGTTTAAATATTGAAGACTTAAACAAAATTCTGCGTTCTTCTTTTGCCGGAGAAGCTGCAGGCAAAATTTACGAAGAAAACAGGCGATTTGACATTGTGGTCCGAATGAACAAAGACAATCGAAACGATATTAGCGATGTAAGCAATCTGTTTATTCCATTGCCAAATGGACAACAGGTGCCCTTATCACAAGTTGCAACGGTCGATTACGAACAAGGACCAGTACAAGTAATTCGTGAAGATGGTAAACGCCGAATTACAATCGGGCTGAACGTTCGTGGACGTGATGTAAAAAGTGTTGTAGAAGAAATTCAGCAAAAACTGGACAAAAACTTCAAACTCCCTGCGGGATATTATGTGACATACGGAGGTCAATTTGAAAATCTTATTGAAGCTAACAAACGTCTTTCGATTGCTTTACCCATTGCGCTGGGTTTAATTTTGGTGCTTCTTTATTTTACTTTTAAAAGTGCTAAACAAGCTGCCTTAATTTTTACCGCAATTCCGCTTTCAGCCATTGGTGGCGTATTTGCTTTATGGCTGCGCGGCATGCCGTTTAGTATTTCAGCCGGAATTGGTTTTATTGCACTCTTTGGAATCGCTGTTCTTAACGGAATCGTTTTGATTTCCTATTTCAACCAATTAAAACTGGAAGGAATTGACAATGCATTGCAACGTGTTTTAATTGGCACTAAAACAAGATTACGCCCGGTTCTGATGACCGCAGCGGTAGCCTCTTTAGGATTTTTGCCAATGGCCTTATCTACAAGTGGTGGTGCCGAAGTTCAAAAACCATTAGCAACCGTTGTAATTGGCGGTTTATTCTCGGCAACATTACTAACGCTAATTGTTTTGCCTATACTCTATTTATTATCCGAAAAACAAATTAAACTAAAATCAAAAATGATAAAACCGATAGTAACTGTTCTTTTACTGGTGGTTAGCAGTTTTTCATTTGCTCAGAATAAACAGTCTGTTACGTTGGAAAAAGCAATTGAATTGGCGAAATTCAACAATATCAATCTAAAAATTGCCGATAAAGAAGTAGAAAAACAAACGATCCTTAAAAAGACCGCTTTTCAACCTGATGCTTTACAAGTACAGTACCAAGGCGGACAGTTTAATAGTGTTAGTTACGACAGCAATGTTTCTGTACAACAGTACTTTCCTATTGGAAAAATTACCAAAGCCAACCGACAATTACAGGAAGAATTGGTCAAATTGGCCGAAAAACAAAAAGCTATGTCGGAGTATGAAATTGAAAAGGCCGTAACATTAGCTTATTATCAGTATTTATATGGTGTTTCTGTACAAAAACTAAATACCGAGTTGTTCAATGTTTATGCTTTATTTTTAAAAAATGCCGAGCTTCGTTTTAAAACAGGTGAAAGCGGAAACATAGAGGTGTTGAGTGCTAAGGCCAAAGGCAAAGAAATTCAAACCCAAAAAGAACAATTGGAATACGATTTGGTCATTTATCAAAAACAATTGCAGTTTTTTGTTCAAACCAAAGAAGACATTGTTCCCGATACAGCAACAGCTTTACAGTTTACAGCTCTTGCAGATTTAAACCAATCTAAAGTAGAGAATCTGGTTACAGACTACTACCAACAACAAATTTCGGTTTATCAGAAAGAAGCCAATACATACAAAGCACAACGAACACCAAAACTGGGTTTGGGGTATTTTGCCCAAACCATTGACACTAAATCTTTGTTTCAGGGATTTACTGCCGGCTTGCAAATTCCACTGTTTGGTGGGGTGAATACAGCTAAAGCCAAAGCGGCTGCCGTTAACATTGCCCAATCAGAATTGGAATTAGAGAAAAACAAATTTACGTTGGAACTACAAATGCAGGAATTGAAAAATGAATTTGAAAAGCAGCAAAAAGGGCTTTCTTATTATCAAAAAGAAGGTTTGCAATATGCCGAGCAAATTATCACAACAGCTCAAAAAAGCTACGCAAATGGCGATATGAGCTATTGGACCTATATCAGCTTTTTAAATCAGGCCATTGATATAAAGAAACAATATGCCGAAACTTTGAATACTTACAATCAAAGTGCTATTCGTTTACAATTCCCTTCCATTTCTAATAATTAATATTCATCATAATGAAAAATATAAAAAACACAACAAGCCGTTTTATCCTCTTATTCTTCCCTATTGCTTTTTTGCTATTGTTTTTAACGTCATGCAATGAAAAAAAGACGGAAGAAGCACCTGAAGAAGAAAAGGAAGGAAACGAAGTAGCTTTAACGGCAGCACAATTTAAAACTGTTGGTATTCAATTCGGAACTGTAGAAAACCGCAACCTCAATACCATCATTAAAGCTAATGGATATACGACGGTTCCTCCTCAAAATTCAGCCAAAATTGCAACATTACTTGGCGGAACAGTCAAAGATATCTTAGTTCTGGAAGGTACTTATGTAAACAAAGGAAAAGTATTGGCCACGATTCAAAATCTGGAAGTAGTTGAAATGCTGGAAGAATATAAATCAGCTACAGCCAATATTGAATATTTACAATTAGAGTACAACCGTCAGAAAACACTGGCGGACGAAAATGTAAATCCACGAAAAACATTTCAGGAAGTAAAGGCAAAATTAGCCGTAGAAAGAGCAAAAGCACAGGCTGCAAAAAACAAATTACAAGCGCTTAATATTAGTCCGAATAGCAATAGCGCCCTAATTCCTATTATCTCGCCAATCAATGGCTACATAGGAAAAATAAGCATTGCGAAGGGAGCATTTGCAGAAACCGGAATTCCATTATTTGAAGTTGTTGATAATAGTCAGATGCATTTGGATTTAAATGTGTACGAAAAAGATTTGGGTTCTATTTCAATAGGTCAGGAAGTCGATTTTATTTTGACCAATCAATCGAATAAATCTATAAAAGGAAAAATATTCGGTATCAATAAGTCTTTTTCTAACGAAAGCAAAACTGTTGCTGTTCATGCCAAAATAAACCCTGACGACGCCAAGGGATTAATTTCCGGAATGTATGTTTCTGCCAATATAAACCTCAACAAAGCGACCGTACCGGCACTGCCAAAAGGAGCTATTGTCAAAAATGGCGATAAATACTTTATCTTTATTAAAGAAAAGGAACACGCCGAAAAGGAAACCAAACACGATGCTAAAGAAGAAGGTGAAGAAATACATTTTAAAGCAATTGAAGTTATTCCCGGTACTACCGATATGGGATTTACCGAAATAAAATTTGTAACTTCAATCCCGAATACTAGCCAAATTGTTACACAAGGTGCTTTTTATCTTTTATCTGCCCAAAAAGGCGGTGGAGAGCACACCCACTAATCTAAATATTTATGATACACGATACTGGTACAGATTGCTGTGAAACAAAACAAAACACAGCTTCCCCAAAAAAAACAGCTACAAATTGTTGCTCACATGACGACAATGAACATAATGATCACGACGGACACGATCATTCTATAGGAGATCAGACTACTTTTCAGCTTTTTTCTCCGGCGATAGTTAGTTTTGTTTTACTAATGATCGCTATTGTTTTCGACAACTATCTGCCGCAAACCTGGTTTACGGGATGGATTCGAATCGTTTGGTACGTAATCGCTTATTTACCGGTTGGTTTCCCTGTAGTGAAAGAAGCTTTAGAGAGTGCCAGAAATGGTGCTTTCTTTTCGGAGTTTTTATTGATGAGCATTGCCACAATTGGCGCTTTTGCCATTGGTGAATATCCCGAAGGAGTTGCCGTAATGCTTTTTTATGCTATTGGCGAAACTTTCCAGACATTGGCTGTCACCCGTGCCAAAGCCAATATAAAAACGTTGTTAGATCAACGTCCGGACGAAGTGACAATCCTGGAGAACAATCAGCCCAGAATTATTAAAGCTGCTAATGCTCAAATTGGAGCTGTAATTCAACTAAAGCCCGGCGAAAAATTAGGTTTAGACGGAGAACTCCTTTCCGAAACAGCTTCTTTTAATACCGCAGCACTAACAGGAGAAAGTAAACCCGACACCAAAAACAAAGGCGAAAGTGTACTTGCCGGAATGATTAATCTTAATGTCGTAACCGAAGTAAAAGTCACCGCTTTGTATACAGACAGTAAATTGTCTAAAATTCTCGAAATGGTTCAGGAAGCGACCTCCAAAAAAGCGCCAACCGAATTGTTTATCCGAAAATTTGCCAAAATATACACCCCAATTGTGGTTTATGCAGCAATCGCAATCTGTTTACTGCCTTATCTTTTTGTTGACGATTATATTTTCAGAGACTGGTTGTACCGTGCCTTGGTCTTTTTGGTAATCTCTTGTCCTTGTGCGTTGGTAATTTCAATTCCATTGGGCTATTTTGGAGGAATTGGAGCAGCAAGTAAAAATGGAATTTTGTTCAAAGGCTCCAGCTTTTTAGACATCATGGCAGCAATTCAGGTTGTTGTAATGGACAAAACCGGAACCTTGACAAAGGGGGTTTTTAAAGTTCAAAAAGTGGTAGCCGTTGCGATTCCTGAAGCAGATTTAATAAAATATACGGCTGCACTCGAAACCAAGTCAACACATCCTGTTGGTACCGCCATTATTGACTATGCCAACGGAGCAGAAAAAAACAGCCTTGTTACCGCTGTTGAAGAGATCGCTGGCCACGGTTTGAAAGGCACCATTGACGGAAATGAAATCCTGGCCGGAAATACCAAACTAATGAAAAAGTTCAATATTAGTTATGATAGTGAACTTGATCTTACTCCTTTCACCATAATCGTTGTAGCCATCAATCAAAAATATGCCGGTTATTTTCTCATTGCCGATGAAATAAAAGAAGATGCGAAACAAACTATTCAAAGTTTACATCAAATAAATGTAAAAACCGTAATGCTTTCGGGTGATAAAACGGCAGTGGTAAATACTGTTGCCAAAGAATTAAATATCGATGAGGCTTATGGTGATTTACTACCGGAACATAAGGTTGAGAAAGTTACCGAATTAAAAAACAAAGAACTGAAAATTGCCTTTGTCGGCGACGGTGTAAACGATGCACCCGTAATTGCGCTCGCAGATGCCGGAATCGCTATGGGAGGCTTAGGAAGCGACGCCACTATAGAAACAGCCGACATTGTCATTCAAAACGATCAGCCAACAAAGATATACACCGCCATAAATATTGGCAAAAAGACCAAACAAATTGTATGGCAGAATATTAGTTTAGCCTTTGTTGTAAAAGCCATTGTACTGATTCTTGGTGCCGGTGGCCTGGCTACCATGTGGGAAGCTGTCTTTGCCGATGTGGGTGTCGCTTTATTGGCGATTCTAAATGCGGTAAGGATTCAGAGAATGAAGTTTTAAACAACATATAAAAAAAGGGTGTTCGATTAACTAAACCCGACAGGTTTCAGAAATCTGTCGGGTTTAATTTTTTAATAATTAAATATTAATTCCTTACTTTTATAATAATTGCGTTCTTAATCTACATTAAGTTAGATTTTTTATAATGATTGTAACTTTGTCAAACAATCAAAGAGAACCATTGTAGTAATTATACTAAATCTCGAACAGTAGAAGATTAATTTTAAAAATATACCATGTCAAACATCAGTTTAATTATCGAAGAACGTGCTGCCAGTATTGGCAATTTTATGGTCGGCAGATTATTGCCTTTCCGCGAAAAAAGAGCAGTCGGCCCCTTTGTGTTTATTGACCATATGGGACCTGCACATTTAAACCAGCACGAGAATATGGATGTACCGCCTCACCCCCATATCGGACTCTCTACACTGACCTTTATGTTTGAAGGAAGCATTATGCATCGCGACAGTCTGGGAACGGAATTAGAAATAAAACCGGGTGCCGTAAACTGGATGACAGCCGGAAAAGGAATTGTTCATTCTGAAAGAACTCCTGAATACCTGAGAACTTCTGACAAAATACTTCATGGGTTGCAGATTTGGGTCGCCTTACCAAAAGAACTGGAGCAAATGGAGCCTAATTTTACTCATGTTGAGGCAGAGGATATTCCACAATGGAAAGAAAATGGAGTTTCTTATAAATTAATTGCCGGAGAAGCTTTTAACAAAAAATCACCGGTTCCTGTTTATAGTCCACTGTATTTTATTGAGATCAAAAGCGAAACCACTCAAAAAATCAATATTGGAAAAGATTTGTATGGCGAAAGTGGTTTATACATCTTAGAAGGAAGTATAAAAAGTGGAGAACACGTTTACGATCCCAAGCAAATTCTGATTACAAACGACAGTACTTTATGTGAGTTTGAAATTGCAGCTCATTCTACTGTTTATATTTTTGGTGGAACTCCTTTCCCTGAAGAGCACTTTATCTTTTGGAATTTTGTTTCTTCTGATAAAGAACTAATCGAAAAAGCCAAACAAGACTGGACAGCACAGACTTTCCCTAAAGTTCCGGGAGAAACGGAGTTTGTTCCTTTACCAGAACCCAGATTTAAATAACATATGGAAACAATATCTGCACAAATTGATACCCGTTTGTATCGCACCGAAATAAAATCTGCCAGCGGAAACATTGTCATCGCCGACGAGCCTCAGGAAGTTGGCGGCAAAAATTTAGGTTTTAGCCCTTCTGAACTTTTAGCTTCCTCATTGGCTGCCTGCACGCTTATTACATTGAGAATGTATATAAACCGCAAGCAATGGGAGGTTTCAGAAATTAATATTAAAGTCGACTTTGAAAGAGATGCTGATCAAAATGTCTCTTTATTTACCAGAAAAATCGAAATCATAGGCGATGTAGACGACACACAACGACAACGTCTGGAGACTATTGCCAACAGTTGTCCGATTCATAAGACATTAACACATTCAATAGAAATTAAAACCACATTATTATAACTATCATGGAAATACAACAAATAAACGAAGGAAGAAAAGGATACTTTCAAGCAGTCGAAGACGGAAAACAAGCCGGAAAAATGACTTACAGCTGGGCCGGAGACTCCAAATTTATCATTGATCACACCGAAGTAAATGAAGAATTTAACGGAAAAGGGGTTGGAAAAAAAATGGTAATGGCTGCCGTTGAATACGCCAGAGCCAATGATTTTAAAATTATTCCGCTTTGTCCTTTTGCAAAAAGCGTTTTCGATCGAACCGCAGATATACATGACGTGCTTTTTTCATAAAAATACCCGTATCCTGTAGAGACGCACTGCTGTGCGTCTCTACGTATGGTGCGTCTCTACATACGTGCGTCTCTACATACGTTTCGACAGGCATATCGAATTGTGTTTGTACGTAAATATTTCATCATCCGTTTCAAATGTCCTGCAAAAGAACTATATTTGCATGTAATTTAAACCTAGATTATGACGAGGATAATTACACTTTTCTGTTTTTTTATAGCACAAATTGGCTTTTCTCAATCAGCTGAACGTTATTTAGAAAAAATTAGAAACAACGAGGCACTCTCAACTGCTTTTTTTCAACAAATGCCCAAAGGAGGCGATTTACACCATCATTTTTCAGGATCTATTTATGCAGAACCTCTTTTAGAAAGAGCGATTTCTGAAGATTTCTATCTGAATTTAGAAACCATGGCGGTGTCTAAAGCAAAGCCTTCAACTGGAAACTGGGAAACTTTTTCATCCCTTAAAAATAGCGGCAAGCTGGAATTCTACAAACAACAAGTAATGCAAACCTGGTCTGCAAAGGACTACAACGGCGTATCTGTACCTTCAGACGATTTGTTTTTTGATTCCTTCGATAAGTTTTCTCCAACAATCGACGGTCATTTTGCTGAAGGAATGCTTGAATTAAAGAAACGAGCTCTTGCCGAAAATGTTAGTTATATCGAAACACAGTTATCAACGATTCCTTGTGATATGAATGTTTCTGACCTAACCGATTTTAACACAAAACTCCGCCAAGCTGCAGCACAAAAAGACGAAAAAGCGGTTTTGAAGTATCTGGATGAATTGTATAAAACACTTCAGCAAAGAGAGGCTAAAAAATATGCAGCAGATTTCAATACAAACTTCATAGCAAAACTACACAAAGACTTAAAAATTGACGATGACCGTTTTACGATGCGTTATCAAAACTTTGTACTTCGTTTTATGGAACCTGTAGATTTATTCAAAAACCTGGTTATAGCCTTTATTTCGGCAAACGACAGCAAATTGGTTGCAGGCGTAAACATTGTTTCTCCGGAACATGGTGATAATTCGATGAACGATTATTGGCTTCACATGCTAATGTTTAAATACTGTCACTCTAAATTTGCTGATGTAAAATACACGCTTCACGCAGGAGAATTAACTTTAGGATTGGTACAACCGGAAGATTTAACCTGGCATATTAATTCTGCTATTTATACTGCCGGAGCAAACAGAATTGGACATGGAGTAGATATCGCTTACGAAGCAAACTCATACGATTTGTTGCGTTATATGGCTAAAAACACTATTCCGATCGAGATTAACTTAACAAGCAATGAGTTTATCTTAAAAGTAAAAGAAAACAGACATCCGTTCACCCTTTACAAAGAATTTAATGTCCCAATCGTAATTAGTACAGACGACGCCGGAATTCTTAGAACCAATATGACCGAACAATATGTTTTACTGGCAAAAAGATACCCTGACGTTACTTATGAAACGATCAAAAAATACGTTTACAACAGTATCAATTACAGCTTTATTCAGGATGCTTCTGTAAAAAAGCAATTATTGAAAGATTTGGATGCCAGATTTAAAACTTTTGAAAATCAATTTTCTAAAAATTAATTTAGACCGACAGGCTTTAAAAACCTGTCAGGTTTAAAAAATAAAAAACATGAACATCAAACTTATCGCCATTGGCAAAACCGATAATAAATCGCTTCAGACTTTGATTGACGATTATACTAAACGTTTGTCATTTTACATCAAATTTGATTTGGAGATTATTCCCGATATCAAAAACGTAAAAAACCTTTCCGAAAGTCAGCAAAAGGAAAAAGAAGGCGAATTGATTCTTTCCAAATTAGCACCGACCGATCAGCTTATTTTGCTGGATGAAAACGGGAAAAACTTCTCCAGTGTTGGTTTTTCTGAGGAATTACAAAAGAAAATGAACTCCGGAATCAAAACACTTGTTTTTGTAATCGGAGGTCCATACGGATTTTCAGATACGGTATACAATAAAGCACAAGGTAAAATTTCGCTTTCCTTAATGACATTCTCACACCAAATGGTGCGTTTGTTTTTTATTGAACAACTGTACCGCGGGTTTACGATTTTAAGGAATGAGCCTTATCATCACCAATAGTGAATTGTATTCAAGCGCATTAAGAATAAGACAAAATCAATCATGACTTAGGTCTTAAGCTCTTTCTTTTAAATTTACCAACAAAAATGACCAATAATGAAATACAAAATTGGTCATTTTTTATCTTTTTACTCAAAAAATCCGCTGCCTGTTCAGTCTTAGTCTTTAGTACCCGTTTTTAATTTTCATTTTAATAGACGATATCTTGTCTATAACTTATAAATACTAGGCTTTTATTTTTCAGAACTAATTTTTTCACTAGAATTTTGCATTGAATATAGTCCCCGAAAGACATATTTTTATCATACGAAAAAGTAATCTCCGCTTTTGGATTTATAACCAGACTATCTAAAAAAGGCGTTAGATTGTTTTTAGGAAAATCGTAAGTTCTTTTCCCTCTATATTCGATCCTTCCATTCTTTTTGAAATGCAGCTGACTGATATAAGGGTTGACTTTTTCCATTTTATAGTACACTTTCGTGAAAGGCAAAAAGGCCAGGTTCTTCCCAACTGTATCGGCGTAGGAATAATAATTTTCGGCTTTTTCGTTTTTATGGGCTTTCTCAGTTCGTTTCTTTTCCTGAAGTTTCATTACTTCCGGAATTACCAATCTAAGCGGTAAACGTTTGTCTATATTAAAAATCCAATTAGTTGAAATGATGCTGTTTTTTCGATTTACTTCGGCTATGGTGTCCTTGCCTTCTGTTTTAAAAAAAATATAAATTGGTGACAGATCTTCTACATTTTTAACCACCGTCACATTTGATTTTGGCAATAAAACATCTTCTTTTTTTCCACAAGAGAAAAGTAGAACAACAAAGAGTAAACTAAAGTATTTCATATTTTAAACTAAATAAACATTTAAGGTACCCGTTGGGCATAGTTTTAATTAATTCAAGTTGCTGGTTGAAAAATGTGAAATGTGAAATGTGAAAAGTTTTACTTAATTAATATTTTACATTACACGAGCATACAGCTACTGCAAGTCACTGAAATACAGCAACAATTCATCTGGAAAAATCCATTAAAAAAGCATTTCACATTTCACACTATACAACTAACAGTCAACAACTTGAGTCAATTACTGCAATTCACAAGCGTTAATTCAACTTTATTTAAAATTCATTTTATTAAACAAAGTCACACATTCAACCGCTTCTTTTACATCGTGAACACGTAATATTTTAGCCCCTTTCATTAAAGAAATGGTATTAAGAACCGTTGTACCGTTTAGAGCCTCCTGTGCTGTCATATTCAGCGTTTTATAAATCATTGATTTTCTGGAAATGCCGGCCAGAATTGGTAACTCTAAAATATTAAAGAGATCCATCTTTTCCATTACTTCAAAATTTTGTTCTGTCGTTTTCGCAAATCCAAAACCCGGATCCAATATCAAATCATTGATTCCGAGACTTCTTGCTTTTTGCACTTTTTCAGAAAAATAAAACAACATATCTTTTATGATATCATCATAATCTGTCAATGTGTGCATGGTCTGTGGATTGCCACGCATGTGCATCATAATGTAAGGCACATTATATTTTGCTATAACATCAAACATTTTATCGTCTAACTCCCCTGCCGCAATATCATTGACAATAGCTACTCCGCTTTCAATGCTGGCTCTTGCAACTTCTGCTCTAAAAGTATCTATTGACAATAAAGCATCAGGAAAGTGCTTTAAAATAAGTTCTATCGCCGGAATAACGCGATCAATTTCTTCTTGTTCCGACACAAACTCTGCATTTGGTTTGCTTGAATATCCGCCAAGATCAATAAAATCTGCCCCTTCAGACAGTATGTTACTCGCTCTAGAGATAATCTCCTCTTCACTTTTGTATTTTCCTCCATCAAAAAAAGAATTCGGTGTGACATTCATAACTCCCATTACTCTGGGAATTGACAAATCTATAAGTTGTCCTTTGCAATTCATTGTATTTTAATTTTAAGTTAATTCAGTTTCACACTTAAGGATTCAAGTTTTAGGTTCGAAATAGGAAACTTTAAACCCGAAACCATTAAGGCTTTAAAAAAATTATACTTATTTTTGGAAAAAAATTTAAGCAAATATACAACAATAAATGAAGAATACTTCCTTAGAATTTGATAACGTAGTAACGATTTGTCGTACCTTGTTTATCAATAAAATGAAAGATTATGGCAGTGCCTGGCGTATCTTGAGACTGCCTTCACTAACTGATCAGATTTTTATAAAAGCGCAACGAATCAGAAGTTTACAGGAGAACGAAATTCGAAAAATCGATGAGGATGAAAGTGGGGAATTTATCGGAATCATCAACTATTCTGTTATGGCTTTAATTCAATTGGAATTAGGAGTTGTAGACCAACCTGATCTGGACGTTGAAAAAGCTACCGAATTATACGATGCTAAAATCAAACTTACCAAAGAATTAATGGAAGCTAAAAATCATGATTATGGCGAAGCTTGGCGTGACATGCGCGTGAGTTCGCTTACGGATCTGATTCTTCAAAAACTGCTTCGTGTGAAACAAATTGAAGACAATAAAGGAAAAACATTAGTCTCTGAAGGCATTGATGCCAATTATCAGGACATGATCAACTATTCGATTTTTGCGTTGATTTTGAATCCAATAAAAGCTTAAATTCCAAATCTCAAGTCCTAAATTCCAAATCTCAAATTCCAAATTCCAAACTTCAATGTTAGTTTTGGAATTTTAAACTAAACTTATAAGATATGAAAAACATTATTACCCAATTCTCCAGACTCTTTGTAGGCGTATTATTTATTATTTCGGGATTAATCAAACTTAATGATCCGGTTGGATTCTCGTATAAGCTAGCGGAATATTTTAGCGAGCCGGTTTTCAACATGCCTTTCTTAGAGCCTTTAGCGCTGGGATTAGCTATCTTTTTAGTAATTTTAGAAGTAGTTTTAGGAGTAATGTTATTAGTAGGTTACAAAGCAAAAGCAACGATTTGGTTTCTGTTACTGTTAATCATTTTCTTTACTTTCCTTACCTTCTACTCTGCTTATTATGATGTAGTAAAAGATTGTGGCTGTTTTGGAGATGCCTTACACCTTACACCTTGGCAGTCGTTTACAAAAGATATTGTATTGCTTTTCTTTATCCTGATTTTGTTTATCAATAAAAAATTAATCAAACCTTTATTTTCAAAACTTGTAACCAATATCACCACTTTAATAAGCGTGATTTTATTCGTTTTTATGGCTGTTTGGGTATTAAATCACAATCCGATCAAAGATTTCCGTCCTTTCAAAGTTGGAAACAACATCGAAAAAGGAATGGAAATTCCGGAAGGTGCACCAAAATCTGTAGTTGAAATGATTTTTATCTACAAAGTAAACGGAGTGGACAAAGAATTTACCGAAAAAGATCTTATGAACATTCCCGAAGGCGCTACTTTCGTAGACCGAAAAGATAAAGTAATCACAGAAGGATATGTACCGCCAATTCATGACTTTACAATGGTAAAAGACGATTCTGATTACAAAGACGAGTTATTGAAAGAACCTAAATTGGTTATTTTTGTGACTTATGATTTGAATTTATCTGCTCCTGAAGGAATGAAAAAACTCGAAAAAATAAATCAGGGTGCCAAAGCAAAAGGATACAAAGTAATTGCAATGACTGCTTCCGGAGCTGACGAAATTGCAAAAACTAAAAAACAATACGGCTTAAATGTCGATTTCTATTTCTGTGATGCCATTGCTTTAAAAACAATCGAAAGATCAAATCCTAGTATTGTTGTTCTGAACAAAGGAACTATAGTTCAAAAAGTACACTATAACGACGTTGATGATTTAAAATTATAGTCTTTAAAAATAAGAAACGATTTAAATGGCGCCAATATTCTATATTTTTAGAAGTATTGGCGCTTTTTTTATGACTACATGCTAATAAAAATAGAATGGTCTTAGAAAAGATAAAGGATCAGTGCAAAAAGTTGCGAAGAAATAAAGTTTATACTTAAACATTTCGTTAGTCTAAATTTAACCGCAAAGATTCGCAAGGATTTTTGCTGCAGCTGATTGCAAAGTTCGCTAAGCTACATATAAAATTGTTTTTCAATCTTAGCGAACTTAGCGTAAAACTTAGCGCACTTTGCGTTTAAACCTAACAACCGTAAATACATGATTCACAAAGACATTGCATGATATTCAAAGTAAAATTAAAACATATCAGATTTCATGGCAGTTTATAAAAAACGAATAACCAAACTATATAAATTGCAAAGCCATTAAAAATTATAAAACCTAACCCAACCATAAAAACACAATGAAAAAACCATTCCATCTATTTCTTCTCTTATCCATCATCCTTTTTGGCATTTCAAGTTTTGGCCAAACCAAAAACACAGAACAGGCTTATATCTTTTTTCTTCACAACGGATTTGTGCAACAACATGATTTAAATGAAATTCACCCTGAATATGGAAGAGCCGAATACAATGAAATAATCAATTCCTTTAAAGCCGATAATTTTGTCGTTATTAGTGAGAAAAGAAAAAAGAATACCAATGGAGCACGTTATGCAGAAAAGGTTGTAAAACAAATCAACGGATTATTAAAAAAAGGAGTCAAACCTAATAAAATAACCGTAATCGGAACATCAATGGGTGGTTATATTGCGCAATATGTTTCTACTTATCTGGCAAATCCGGAGGTGAATTTTGTGTTTATAGGCTGTTTCAGAGACATTGATATGGAAGAAATTAAAGATATCAATTTCTGCGGTAATATTTTGACTATTTACGAAAAGTCAGATGTTTTGGGCGTGTCAGCTATCAAGCGAAAAGAAACTTCAAAATTAAAAATTAATCATTTTAAAGAAATAGAACTCCATACCAATTTAAAACACGGTTTTTTATATAAAGCCTCAGACGAATGGATTGCACCTTGTAAAAAGTGGGCTAACGGAAATTATGAGCTTAAATAATATCTTAAAATTTTACTTGAGTATACCTAATTATTTGGTATATTCAAGTAAAATTTAGAAATCATGTCAAAAAACACATCTATTTTTCTTGGAGACCATTTTGATAGTTTCATTAACAATCAGATAAAAAATGGAAAATACTCTTCCGCCAGTGAAGTGATTCAGGCTGCGCTACGATTATTTGAACAAGTAGAAACAAAGAAGACAGAATTAATCAATGAACTCAAAAAAGGAGAAAAATCCGGATTTGTTAAAGATTTTAATCGTGAATCTTTTTTGAACAATCTAAATAAGAAATATTCAAAAAAACACATTTGACTTTTTCTTCGCTTCACGACGTTTTTCCTCCAGAAAAATCTTTTCAAAAAACCAAAAAATGCTAACTTTTTATTGATTTAAAAATCGATACTTCACGATTTTACTCAAAATTTAGATTTTCAGAACGAACTATTACGATTTCAGTCTCTTTTTTTTAACCTAAATTTCCTGTTTTGTGATAAAACAAGACAGTGTTCAAATTTTGTTAATCTCCATTTGGCATTCGATTTGTTTGTTTAACTTTGTGAATTCGGTATTCCAAATAACAAACTAAAATCTAACTATGAAACAAATAGCTCTAATCGTTATTGCCTTTATTACTTTTTCGTGCTCGCAAGCTCAGAAAACCAGTTTTTCTAAAGAAGCACTTTCTCAAAAATTGTTAGCTACTGATGACAGTCAGGTTAGTTTCAAAAACATACTAAAAAAATACAAAGGAAAAACTTTGGTAATCGAAGTTTGGGCTTCCTGGTGTGGTGATTGTGTAAAAGCAATGCCAAAATTAAAAGAACTTCAAGCCAATAATCCTACTGTTTCGTACTTATTTCTTTCTGCTGATAAAACTTCAGACAAATGGAAAGCCGGAATTGAAAAACACGAATTAAAAGGAGATCATTTTATGATGAATGATGGTATGAAAGGTGTTTTCGGAAAAGCAATTGATTTAGATTGGATTCCAAGATACATCATTGTTGATAAAACCGGAAAAATAGTATTGTACCGTGCCATCGAAAAAGATTTTGATGCAATTGATGCGACATTAAAAGGACTAAAATAAAATTTCAAAAAAACAAAAAATTAAAAGAATACTAAAAACTACCAAAATGAGAAAAAAGATTGTCGCAGGAAACTGGAAAATGCATAAAAACGCAGCACAAACTGAAGAATTATTAAGCGAATTAATCACTAAAATACCAGCTCAAACTACTGCTCAGGTAATTGTTGCTCCAACATTTGTAAACTTAGCAGGAGCCGTTGCTAAATTAAAAAACACAACAATTGGAGTTTCTGCCCAAAATGTTCATCAGGCAGAAGGTGGTGCTTTTACAGGAGAAATTTCTGCAGATATGTTAACCAGCATTGGTGTTACTACCGTAATTCTTGGTCATTCGGAGCGTAGAGCTATTTTTCATGAAACAGATGCTTTAATCGCAAACAAAGTAGACACTGCTTTGAAACATGATATGACTGTTATTTTTTGTTTTGGAGAAGAATTAAAAGACCGTCAGTCCGGAAATCACTTTAATATTGTTGAAAACCAATTGCGTGACGGATTATTTCACATCGCAAAAGAATCATGGGCTAAAGTTGTTTTAGCTTACGAGCCAGTTTGGGCAATTGGAACAGGAGAAACTGCTTCACCGGAGCAAGCTCAGGAAATGCATGAATTTATCAGAGAGGTAGTTCGTAAAGCTTTTGGAGCTGATATCGCTGATGAAGTTTCTATTTTATACGGTGGTTCTGTAAAACCGGAAAACGCCAAAGAAATTTTCTCTAAACCTGATGTAGATGGTGGTCTTATCGGAGGAGCTGCTTTAAAAGCAGATGACTTCTTAGCTATTGTTACTGCAATCTAAATCTTATAATTATATAAATCAAAAGCGATACGTAACGGTATCGCTTTTTTTATGTCTAAAATTTATCCCAAAATTAACAACCTTCTACTATATTTATAAACAACTTCTCCTTTGTATTCTTACCTTTGCAAAAAAATTATTTATGTCGAATATATATTTAGGGTATCATTTTACAATTGAACCAAAAGAATTGGGATCAGAAATACTAATTGCTGAATTGGGAGAAAAAGCATTCGAAAGTTTTACAGAAACTGAAAATGGAATCTCCGCTTTTGTGAAGAAAGATTTATGGGATGAAACTATACTGGATGACATTTATATTTTACAATCGGAAGAATTTAAAATCGAATATACGTTTGAGGAAATCGACCAGGTAAACTGGAACGAGGAATGGGAAAAGAATTTTGAAGCTATTGATGTTGACGGGAAATGCCATGTTCGCGCTCCTTTTCACGAAAAAACCAATGCTGAATTTGACATTATTATCGAACCAAAAATGAGTTTTGGAACGGGGCACCACGAAACCACGCACATGATGATTCAGCATTTGCTTGAAACAGATGTGACAGGTTTGAAAACGTTGGATATGGGTTGTGGAACAGCAATTTTGGCTATTTTAGCAGAAATGAAAGGTGCTGAACCAATTGATGCCATTGACATTGACAACTGGTGTTATTTAAACTCAATTGAAAATGCAGAACGCAATAACTGTAAACATATTACCGTTTATGAAGGCGATGCCGCTTTGTTGGAAGGCAAAAAATACGATTTGATAATTGCCAATATCAACCGTAATATTTTGCTAAACGATATGCAGGCTTATGTGGATTGTTTAAATCCAAAAGGAACTTTACTTTTAAGCGGTTTTTACGAAGAAGACATTCCGTTTATTGATGCTTCCTGCACAGAAAAAGGATTGACCTATGTAAAAAAGTTTCAAAGAAACAACTGGGTTTCATTAAAATATGTAAATTAGTCAGTAATTACAACAGTACAAAAATCTAAACAAAATGAGTACTAAAGAAAAAGTAAGAGAAAGAGTTCGGGAAAAAGAAGCGGTAGGTTTTAATAACGAAATCATTGTTTATAATGATGATGTAAACACTTTTGATCACGTAATTGATACTTTAATGCGTGTTTGCAGCCACACTTCTGAACAAGCGGAACAATGTTCCTTAATTGTACACTACAACGGAAAATGCACGGTAAAAACGGGTCCGATGGATAAGTTAAAACCACAATGCACACAACTTTTGGAAGCAGGTCTTAGCGCCGAAATTGTTTAAATCCGAAATATTTTAAAAGGCATTCAATTTTATTCTATATTTGATTAAAATTGAATGTTTTTTTATGGAAGAATATGGAAAAATATTAATTATCGCTACGCCTATTTTTTTGGTATTAATTATAATCGAAAAAATATATGGCCTTTATAAAAAAGACGATACTGCGCCTTTAATTGACAGCGTGTCGAGTATTAGTTCAGGAATTACCAACTCGGTAAAAGATGTTTTAGGACTGAGCCTGACTTTTATCTCGTATGAATGGATGGTTTCTAAAATTGCACTTTATCATTTAGAAGCCAATGTCCTCTCCTATTGTATTGCCTTTTTTGTAATCGACTTTTATGGGTACTGGAGCCACCGATTGGCACATCAGATCAATTTTCTTTGGAACAAACATGCTATCCATCATAGCAGTGAAGAATTTAATCTGGCCTGTGCGCTGCGACAACCTATTGCAAGCTTAGTCAATTTATTTACTTTTTTACTCATTCCGGCAGCTTTACTGGGTGTTCCGGCCTCGGTTATTGCGATAACTTTACCGCTTCATTTGTTTTTGCAATTTTGGTATCATACCAAACATATCAAAAAAATGGGCTTTGTTGAACACATTTTGGTAACGCCTTCACACCATCGGGTACATCACGCTATAAATCCGGAATATTTAGACAAAAATCATTCACAAATATTTATATTCTGGGACAAACTTTTTGGCACCTTTCAGGAAGAACTGGATGAAGTTCCTCCGGTTTTTGGAATTACAAGACCGGCAAATACATGGAATCCCATACGGATTAACTTCCAGCATTTAACTTTATTAATTAAAGACGCCTGGCGTGCTCCAAAATGGAAAGATAAACTCACCATCTGGTTCAAACCAACAGGCTGGCGACCGGAAAATTTTGAAGAACTATATCCGGTAAACAAAATTGAAAATGTTTTTGATTTTGAAAAATACGGCACCAACAATTCTCAAAAACTAATTTATTGGTCCGTTGCTCAGGTTCTGGTAACACTTTTGTTTGTCACCTATCTGTTTGACCATATTGCTAAAATAGGTTTGCCTAATATCTTTGTTTACGGATTTTTTATTTTGATTACGATCTACAGTTATAGCGAACTGATGGACAAAAGTAAATATGCTGTTTTCTGGGAAGGTTTTCGTTTTATAATTGCCCTTGCGATTATTACCTATTATAGTGATTGGTTTGGTTTAAACCACAGTTTTCCATTTGCCAATTATGTCATTATTGGTTATTTGACTCTATCATTTCTTATTTCCCTATATTTTGTGACTGTTGATTTTAAAACTACCCAAAATCAGCTCGCGAATTCATAACCTAAATTTATTATGAAAAATCCCCTGCTTTTTAAAATCTATATTGGTTTTAGTACTGTTTATCTACTGCTCTTACTTTCAGGTTATGAAAGTTATGATCTCTTTTTAAAGCCAATTCTGATTCCACTATTGGTTTTTGGCGTTTATTTTCATAAAAAATTCCCATCGAAGAATACACTTCTGACCGCTCTGTTATTTTCCTGGATTGGAGATGTAGTACTGCTTTTTGCAGATATTGCAGAAATCTATTTTATTTTAGGCTTAGTAGCTTTCCTGATATCACATCTTGTTTATTGTACCCTTTTTAATAAACAGGTTAAAAATCAAAACAAAAAAAACAAGCCTCTTTTTTTAATTGGGAGTCTTGCCATAGCCTGTTATCTCATCGGAATGTTAAGTGTTTTATTACCTACTTTAGGAGAACTTAAAATCCCCGTAATTGTTTATGCCACCGTAATTTCTTTTATGCTGCTATTGGCTTTTAACGGTTTTTTAATCTGGAAAAAACCGGGTAATCAATACATTTTTATTGGTGCAATCGTGTTTGTAATTTCCGACAGTATTCTGGCAATCAATAAATTTTATACTCCAATTGAGAAAAGTTCTTTTTTTATTATGTTCACCTATCTTGTGGCACAATATCTGATTGTAATTGGTATCTTAAGATTGAATTCTAACTTTAAACCGGTTACAGGGACTACAAAGATTTAAAACCAAAACAAACCTATTTTAATCTGTATTTTTCTTTCTGCAGCTTAATTTAAAAACCACTTTTACAACTTACATTTGTAATACAAAATATGCACTTCACATGAAAAAAACAGTTCTTTTTATCGCTTTACTTATTTCAGTAACTTCTTGCATCAGTACAAAATCTACACTAAAAAATGTAGATGATAATGCTCCTGATTTAGTATTAAAAAAAGACAACACCTTTATCATTACTTTATTCAGTAACGACAAAAAATATGGTTACGATCCTGATTATCCGGTAAATATTTTTTACAGAAATACAAAAGATGAAGCTTTAAACGAAACCCGTTTTTTAAATGCTTTAGCTGGTCCAAACGGAGAAAAAATAACCTACACCCGATTAGAAACCTGCTGCCCTTTTCCAACGAAAAGAAGCGATATGGGAGCCGGATTTTTGAATGTTTATGAACTAAAATGGGACGGGCAAAAGAAGCCTGTTAAACTTTATCTGAACATTTATGAAAAAGGAATTTTGATGGTTCCAATGGGATTGCGTTTGAAACAGGATTAGATTCGGCAACCTTAGTAAATGAATTACGTTCACACGAGCGGGATGCTCGCGCGAATTTATTTTAGCAATAGCTTGGCTATTTATTTAAAATTCTCAGGATTGGCGCGAGCGTCCCGCTAGTGAACTTGAATACTATAAACTACAACCATAAATCAAGATTTAAAATAGAGTTTAAAATTACTTTTACAAATCTTATTCCGAATCAATTTTCAAAAACTACATTCAAATTCCCTCGCCTCTGCCAAATATTTAACCCTCAATGTTAAAAAAAATCAATTCCTAAAAAAAATACTACAACTACAATATTCCCCATCTTAAAAAATTCTTAAATCTTCATCTCATACTCATAAATCATAACTACCTTTGCACTGTCAAAAAAACATACTATGAACATACAACATATTCCACAAATTAAGCATACAGATAGCGGAAATTTCTTTTTATTAGCGGGCCCTTGCGCCATTGAAGGAGAAGAAATGGCTCTTAGAATTGCTGAAAAATTAGTCGGTATTACTGACAAACTTCAGATTCCTTATGTGTTTAAAGGATCCTTTAAAAAAGCAAACCGTTCCAGAATTGATAGTTTTTCGGGAATTGGTGACGAAAAAGCCTTAAAAATCTTAAGAAAAGTTTCAGAAACTTTTCATGTTCCTACAGTAACTGATATTCATACTAATGAGGATGCTGATATGGCAGCTCAATATGTTGATGTTTTACAAATTCCGGCCTTCCTTGTGCGTCAGACTGACTTAGTTGTAGCAGCTGCGAACACAGGTAAAGTTGTAAACCTGAAAAAAGGACAATTTATGAGCCCTGAAAGCATGAAACATGCGGTTCAGAAAGTATTGGATTGCCACAATGAAAATGTAATGGTTACAGATCGTGGAACTATGTTTGGTTACCAGGATATGATTGTTGATTACAGAGGAATTCCTACGATGCAACAATATGCTACTACAGTTCTTGACGTTACACATTCTTTACAACAGCCAAATCAGACGGCTGGTGTTACAGGCGGAAGACCTGATATGATTGAAACTGTTGCTAAAGCTGGTATTGCTGTTGGAGTTGACGGTATTTTTATCGAAACTCATTTTGATCCTGCTAATGCAAAAAGTGATGGTGCCAACATGTTACATTTAGACTATTTTGAAGATTTAATGACCAAATTGGTTGCAATCAGAAAAACGGTCAACGCATTTTAAATTTTAATACCTAAGTTCATTGAAAACTAAATTTTTATTTTTTGTCTTATTGGGTTTTTCATTAAACACGTTTGCCCAGGAAGAAATCGCAGTAGAAAGATACACTGCTCATAACAAAGGAAAATTCTTTGTTTCATGGGGTGGTAACAGAGAAAGTTATTCCAAATCTGATGTAAATTTCAGAGGGAAAGATTACAACTTTACAGTACAAAACATGGCAGCGCATGATAAACCTAAGGGCTGGCATGTAGATTATATTAATCCGGTTAACATGACAATTCCGCAAACTAATTTACGTCTTGGTTATTTTATCAGTGATCATTATAGTATCGCAATTGGTGTTGATCACATGAAATATGTGATGACACAGAATCAAATTGCAAATGTTAGCGGAAAAATTGAATTACCTCAGGATCAACCCGGCTCAATTTACAATGGAAATTACAATAACACACCTGTAGATATGACTGTAGGTGGTGCCCAGGAAGGAGGCGGTACTGTAGGAGGCGGTATTCCGTTTTTAATTTTTGAGCATACTGATGGTTTAAATTATGTAAACACTGAGGTTTCCAGACATGATGATATTTCGAAATGGTTCAGATTACCAAATATTGATAAAGTACAGATTAATTTAACAGAAGGTTTGGGTGCAGGTCTTTTGTATCCTAAAACCAATACTACACTTTTAGGAAAAGAACGTCATGACGATTTTCATATTTCAGGCTACGGCGTTTCTGCAAAAGCGGGAATTAACTTTACTTTTTTCAAACATTTCTATCTGCAAGGTGAAATCAAAGGTGGTTATATCAACATGCAAGACGTAAGAACAACCAGATTTAGCGAGGACAGAGCTTCTCACGATTTCTTTTTCTTGCAACGAATTATTGCTGTTGGAGGGATTTTCAGAGTTTAGAAAATACTTCAGATTATATTTTAAAAATAGCTGTCATTTTATTTGGCAGCTATTTTTTTTATTATTTACTTTGTAACTCAAAGTACTTTATTTACGATTTTAAAATATTAGAATGAAGAAGACAAAATACATTTTCCTTGGCGTAAGCTTTATCATCAGTTTTGCTTGTGCGCTTTATGTAACCTTACTGGTTTTTCCAATGGATTCCTTTTCGAAATCCAAAAAAGAGAACAGTGTTACAGCAAAAATACAGGATGGCGATATTATTTTTCAGACTTCAGAATCCAGTCAGTGCGAAGCGGTTCGAATTGCTACCGGATCTAAATTTTCTCATTGTGGAATAATTTTTATCGCAAATGGAAAAAAATTCGTTTTTGAGGCCGTACAACCTGTAAAACTTACTCCGTTAGATAAATGGATCGAACATGGAAAAGAGGGCAAATACGTCGTGAAAAGACTTAAAAATGCAACTGCTATTCTGGATTGGAAAACACTTGAGAAAATGAAAAGCTATGGCAATCAATTTATGGGTAAACAATACGATGCTTATTTTGAGTGGACCGATACCAAAATTTATTGCTCTGAGCTGATCTGGAAAATATATAAAAATGGTGCCGGTATTGAATTGTGTAAGCTTCAGGAATTGAAAGATTTTAACCTAACCGATCAAAGAGTGCAAAAAGTATTAAAAGAACGATATGGAAATGCTATTCCCCTTGAAGAAAAAGTCGTTTCTCCCTCTAACCTCTCCGATTCTAAGCTTTTAACAACGATTTTCGACAACTATTAAAAACACAAAAGCTGATTTACCATAAGAATTAGCTTTTTTCTTTACTATTTTACTTTGAAATTCAAAGAACTTTTAAAAAATAGCCTAATTATGAAAGACTTCCTTTTCGAAAAAATGTACGAATACACCAAACAACCTTATCAAAAATATTTCAAAAAAAATAATCCATGGGATATTGACCAAACTACACTATTGACCTACCCTCCGAGAAGTTTAGGCTTTGGATTGGGCAATTTTCTTCATAAAAATAATTTTGAGATTCAACCCAAACTGGAAGACCATGACATTATACATGTCCTGACCAATACAGGCATTTCTGTTCGTGAGGAAATCGGAATGCAATATTATCTGTTGGGGAATGGAAAAAAAGGCTTGTATTTGTTTCTTGTCATTTTATCATCAACACTTTTTTATATCAAACACATCAAGTACTTCATTCAACAATACAAAAGAGGAAAACAAGCGCTTCCGTTTTACTATCTGGATTTCTCAAAAATGCTGCTCACCTCAATTCAATCGATTCAGAAAACATTTAATATTTAAACTTATGAGAACTACAAACCAAAAAACTTTTAAGGAAACAGAATCCATTGATCTCACCATTGGTTCGTTTATAATTAGTACGTTGTTTTTTGTGCTTTATATACTTTCGAATGAAAGTTCCAATCTTCTGGTTTTTGCCAGCCCCTTTATATTTGCTGCGCTGGTAGTAAATGCCATAATGTTATTTCATTTGATTGACAAATTTATTGAGCTGGCAGATCAAAGAAAAGACATTGGGATTAAAATTCTGATCTTGTTGTCAAATATTCCGATAAGCTTTTTGTATTACAGCATCGCTATTAGAGCTTAATTCCATTCCTAAATTTCAAAAAAAAAGCCGCAAGAATGAACTTGCAGCTTTAGTTTTTATTTTTTGAAATCTTAGTTCACTTTAGGGATTTCGATTCCGTTTTGATCCATTAAATACATCAAAGCAGTCATAGTTGCCGCTCCAAGTTCTAATTCTCTTTTGTTGATCGCATCAAATTTATCGTTTGCTGCATGGTGATAATCAAAATAACGTTGCGAATCCGGTTTTAAACCTGCTTTTACAATTGCTTTAGATGTTAAGTGATTGATATCTGAACCTGCGTGTCCAATTTTGAAGCTATGAACTAAATAAGGCTCGAAAAGATCTCTATATCCTTGTATTTTTTTCAAATTAGCATCATCTGCTTCTATTGAAAATCCTCTTGGACTAAATCCACCTGAATCACTTTCTAAAGCAAAAATATGATTTTCATTGTTTTTCTTTGAAACTTCTTCATACTTCGCTCCGCCTTTTCCACCATTTTCTTCATTCATAAACAACACTACACGTATGGTATTTTTAGGTTTGTAGTTTAGATTTTTAAGAATACGAACTACTTCCATACTTTGCACTACTCCTGCCCCGTCATCGTGCGATCCGTCTGCCAAATCCCAAGAATCCAAATGACCACCAACTACCATAATATTTTCCGGATGTTCAGTTCCGGTCAATTCACCGATTACGTTATGTGATAAAACGTCCGGCAATGTTTCGCAGGATTGTTTGAAATAAAACTTTAAGGCCGGATTTCTCTTTAAACTGGCACTTAACAATTCTGCACCGTTTGTACTGATTGCCGCTGTTGGAATGTATTGCTCTTTTGGCAAATCACCATAACTTTGAGCTCCTGTATGCGGAAAATCGTCTAAACGCAAATTCATAGAACGAACAATCGTTCCTACTGCACCTAATTTAGCCGCTTCTTTTGCCCCGGCATATCTTTGATCTACACAAGCTCCATAAGAAGTAAAAGTCTCTATGTTTTCAGGATTCATTGGTCGGTTATAAAACACGATTTTTCCTTTTACTTTATCTCCCAATGCTTCCAGTTCCTTTATTCCCTGTACCTCAATTACCTCAGCAGTAAGACCCGTTTTTGCTGTTGCTACTGATCCGCCTAAAGCACAAATCGGAACCACTGTTTTAGTTTTATTGTCCAAGATATAAGCCGTTTCTTTTTCGCCACGAACCCAGTGTGGTACCATTACTTCCTGAAGATATACTTTATCAAGCCCCAATCTTTCTAATTGTGCTTTTGTGTATTGAACTGCTGCCGCAGCTGTTGGTGATCCTGACAAACGACTTCCGATATCGTTCGACAAATATTCTAACCAAGTATAACATTTTGACTCGGTTAAAGCCTTTTTATAAAATAATTTAATGTTTTTTTCATCATTTGACTGTGCAAAAGATGTCAATCCGTTTAAAACTAAAGCAGTTAAAAGAATCGTTTTTTTCATGGTTTTTTTAGCATTTTGGGTTAGATACTCCTTTTTTGCGAGTCTTACAAAGGAACAAAATTCTTTACAACACAGCACCTTTTTTCTTAAAGCTTTTGTTAAAAATTTGAATTATTGGTTGTGGGTTATATGTTATGCGTTGTGAGTTGTGAGTTGTGAGTTGTGAGTTTTCATTTTTAACTTTGAACCATGAACTAAAGACTAAGGCTATCAAAACGCAAAATAGAAATTGTACTGTTATAAATTTATTTTACCTCCATAATTTTATTTTTAGGTCCAATACCATTTTCGTTAAAAGCTTCAATTGCAAAATAATATTTAGTCCCTTTATCTAAACCTCTAAAATCATACATACTATCGCCATAAACCATTATAGAATTATACAATTTATCGGGAGCAGTTCCGTAATAAATAGTGTAGCCCACAGCATCTGCCCTCTTTGCCCATGAAATCATCGCATTACGGGAATCAACTCTATTTCTTTTTACTTTAAAATCAGAAACTGCTTTTGGCTTTTCTGCCAATCCATTTCCAAAAACTCTAAAATCTGAAACAGCAAACAGTCCCGATGCATTGTGAATATTGACCATTTTTACATATCTGGCTTTAATTGGTTTTGTCAGCTCAACATAATCATGAGGAACGTCTTTATCATTCTTTGATTTATCTACCACTAAAGTCCAGTTTTGGGCATCATCGGACATATATATTTGATACTGATAATAAATATCCATCGCTTTATTGTACTGCGTTGCCTTATGATCTGCATAATTAATTTGAAGAGCCTTAATTTCCATCTTTCTTTCTAAATCAAGTTGCAACCACTCCCCCGGATTATCTGACGTTGCAGACCAGTAGGTCTGAATATTCTCGTCGGTTAGGTTGGAAGCATCGTAACAGATTTTTTCATATACTTTTTTACTTCCATTGTCTACTCGATGTGTTTCTACTTCATTACAAGCTTCGGAAGAAGATACTGTCACCGGTTTTTTATACGAAAGCAACATCCAGCCTGAGAATGCTCCTTTGGTTTGGTCTCGCTGTTCGGTGGGCAACATAATCGGAAAATCACCATATGACGTAATAGAATACATTACCTCATCTTTATCAAATCCGGCCGGAAACATATCGATACGACGCTCAAAACGGTCTTTTATAGATATTTTACAGGTACCCGTGTTCCAGTAATTCCCATAATTGTCGGCAAAAGTATTTCCGTGCCCTGCTCCGATTACAAAACCTCCGGGTTTGTAAGACATCGGATTGTGTTTTTGATAGACAAATGGCCCTAAAGGATTATCTCCTACGTGAACTCCATTTGCATATCCTTTAAACTCAGTAGCGGGTGCTCCGTATTGCATGTAATATTTTCCGTTATGTTTGGTCATCCAGGCTCCTTCAATAAAATTGCCCCATGGAGCGGGTTCCATATCATTATTTGGCCCAAAACGCTCCCAACCGTGTGCAGCAGGATCTAACCCGACAACTGCTTTTGCTTGTCCATATGGTTGCTGAATATCTTCGACTTCTGTTGCAGCGTACAATTTGGCGTAGTCGGCCTGATTCCCTTTTGGAAGCCAGGTAGCATAATCTACTTCTACACCAACAAGTGGTAATTTTCCGCTTGAACCATAGTACATATACACTTTTTTATCATCGTCCTGAAAAATAGCAGGATCCCAGGTTGGCAGCATTGCAGTATTGACATGTCTGGTCCATCTTCCTGATTTTGGGTCAGCGGTTTTCCAAACAGGATGGTCTTTTTTCCAGGTTGAACCTACATAAAATAGCGTATCATTTACCACCCAGGCAGCGGGAGCACATTGATCATCGTCCCCCGGATTTCTCTGAAAACTGCCATAAACAAATTTCCAATCCGACATGTCTTTGCTCCAAAAAAAACCGGCTTGATTGGTGGCAAATAAATAATACTCCCCTTTATAAGTAATAATCACAGGATCGGCGCTCGAACGACGGGATTCGGGAATACCATTATGATTCTTAGTGGTGTAATTGTATCCAATATTGATCGGATTACAATAGGTTGATGCTTTTACATTTGGATCAAACCATACTGTTTTTTGCGCCCGAATATTCACATTGACTCCAATGAGAAGCATTAAAAGGGGCATTAAATAAAGCTTTTTCATTTTTTATCTTTTTACTTCTGTTTTTTTACATAAAACTCTGGGGAGAAATTCCAATAGGGAAATTCCAAATTCCAAATGTCATCCTGAGCGGAGCCGAAGGGCAAATTCCAAAAAAAACTAAATCTGTTTCGATAACGGCTTTTTTTTTGCCACAGATTTCACTGATTAAAATGATTAAATCCTTGAAATCTTTTTAATCTGTGAGAAAAAAAATAACCCAATAGGTTTAAGAAATTCCAAATCAAAAATTCCAAATTCCAAATGTCATCCTGGACGAAGCCGAAGGGTAAAATCTAAATTCCAAATTCCAAATTCAAAAATCTAAAATCTAAAATCTGAAATCTGAAATCTGAAATCTGAAATCTAAAATCTGAAAATTGCATTTTGAATTAAAAAAAGGCCCTTCGCTAGCGAGGCGAAGGGCCAACCAATAGAAACAAACCAACTATTTAGTTAACTCAAAACTAACTTTCTTATCGGCATTTGAATTTGTTCCTACGAAAACATCAAACTGCCCGGGTTCTGCTACAAATTGTAAGTCAGAATTATAAAATTTTAAATCTTCAACCGTGATTTCAAAAGTCACCGTTTGTTTTTCTCCTTTTTTAAGCGTTATTTTTTGGAATCCTTTTAATTCTCTAACCGGTCTTGTTACCGATCCGACTAAATCTCTGATGTATAATTGTACGGTTTCTTTTCCATCAAAATTTCCTGTGTTGGTAACGTCAACGGTTACCTCAACTTTTCCATTGAAATTCATTTTATCTGATGAAATTTTCAAATTTGAATATTCAAAAGTGGTATAACTCAACCCAAAACCGAATGGGAATAAAGGTTCGTTTCTTTCATCAATATAATTCGATCTGAATTTTTCGAATTTCCCTTCGGTGTTTACAAGTGGTCTTCCTGTATTTTTGTGCGCATAATAAATAGGCACTTGTCCTACGCTTCTTGGGAAAGTAGTAGTAAGCTTTCCTGAAGGATTAACCTCTCCGAATAAAACATCAGCAATTGCGTATCCAGCCTCGCTTCCTGCAAACCAAACATTCAAAATAGCCGGAACAGTTGCATTTTCTTCATTTAATACTAACGGACGACCATCAAACAAAACCAAAACAACCGGTTTTCCGGTTTTAAGCAAGGCTTGCAATAAATCTTTCTGAGCTTGTGGAATCTCCAAATTAGTACGACTGCTGGATTCTCCGCTCATCTCTGCAGATTCACCAAGAGCGGCTACAATTACATCCGATTGACTGGCTACTTTTAATGCTTCTGCCAATAATTCTTCTTTAGAGCGACCATCACGATGTAATGTTTTACCAAACATCGTCGCCTTAGTTTCAAAATCTGCATCATAATCTAAGTTACTTCCTTTAGCATATAATACTTTAACTGAAGATCCGGCAACTTCTTTAATACCTCTTACTAAAGATACCGCGTTTTCCATTCTTGTAGCGACACTCCAGGTTCCCGGCATGTTTTCTTTCGCATCTGCCAAAGGTCCGATAAGAGCAATTGTTCCTGATTTTTTAAGTGGTAATACCTGATTCTGGTTTTTTAACAAAACCAAAGACTGCGCTGAAATCTCACGTGCTTCTTTTCTGTTGTTAGCCGTAAAAATTTCTGTTTTGGCTCTGTTAACATCGCAATATTTATAAGGGTCTTCAAACAATCCTAAGTCATATTTTGCTTCTAAAATAAGCTTAACAGCATTATCAATTTGTTCGATTGTTACCCTTTTTTCCTCTAAAGACTTTTTAAGAGTGCCTAAAAAACCTTCTCCAACCATATCCATTTCAACACCGGCATTCAAAGACATCGCAGATACATCTTGCAAATTTCCCATTCCGTGCTCAATCATTTCAGGAATACCGGTAAAATCTGTCACTACAAATCCTTTAAAACCCCATTGTTTTCTTAAAACATCGGTCATCAACCACTTATTTCCTGTTGCGGGAATACCATCAATTTCATTAAAAGAGGCCATTACAGAGCCTACTCCTGCATCGACAGCCGCTTTGTATGGAGGGAAATAATCATTAAACATTCTGATATGGCTCATATCAACCGTATTGTAATCACGTCCGGCTTCGGGTGCGCCGTATAAGGCAAAGTGTTTCACACACGCCAAAATGCTATTGTTTTTTGACAAATCCTTTTGTTGATATCCGTTTACCATTGCTTTTGCAATCTGACTTCCTAAGTACGGATCTTCACCGGAACCTTCAGAAACTCTTCCCCAACGCGGGTCACGGGAAATATCAACCATTGGCGAAAAGGTCCAGTTGATTCCATCGGCACTTGCTTCTTGAGCTGCAATACGGGCACTTCTTTCAATTAAACCCATATCCCAGGTACACGATAATCCTAACGGAATAGGGAATGTTGTTTCGTAACCGTGAATAACATCCATACCAAATATCAATGGAATTTTTAAACGGCTTTTTTCAACAGCAATCTTCTGTACTTCTCTAATTTTTTGAACTGATTTTATATTGAACAAACCACCCACTTTACCCTCAGCAATATTTTTTGCAACATTTGAGCTATTTGCCTGCCCTGTTGTGATATCGCCGGATGTCGGTAAATTTAACTGACCTAATTTTTCGTCCAGCGTCATTTTAGAAATTAACTCTGCCACAAATTCAGACTTCGGTTTAATTTTTACTGTATTTTTAGTGTTCTTTTTCTGAGCGTAACCCAAAAAAGCACATCCTAAAAAAAGTAAGACTAATTTGTTTTTCATTCTATTCTTTTTATTTGTTTGTATTCGTTTTTATCTGTTTAAACATCCACTCATAAATTTCGGGATTGTCATAAACTCTTGTCCAACTGTCATGTCCTGCATCGTCAAAAATGATTAATCGAACATCTTTGGCCTCGCATTTTTTTAGTTCTTTGTAAACCGTCACTGCATAATCAACATTTACAACATCATCTAATAAACCATGGTAAATTTGGGTTGGAACAGATGCTATTTTGCATATCTCTTCTAACGGAATCAAATCGACGAAACCTGAAATAGGCACAATTGCCGCAAACAAATTCGGATGTGAAAGCGCTAAATTCCATGCAGCCCAACCTCCTGAACTTAAACCCGTAACATAAATCCGGTTCGAATCTATAGCGTTCTCTTTCCTGACTTTCATGATCAATTGGTAAATAGATTCTATGTCCCAATTTTCATTCTCTTTGCATTGTGGAGCAAGAACATAAGCGTCTAATTCCTGTGTTTTCAGATACTTTAAAGGCCCATGAATTTTGACCTTTTCAATCTCAGTTCCTTTTTCCCCATCTCCTGAAATAAAAACTATTAATGGCTTATTCTCTTTTGTATTAGCCGGCTTGTGCAACACATAACCTAATTCATACTGAGTCACAACAACTGTTTTTAGCTTTCCGGTTACGTCTTTTTGCGCAAAACCAAATACTGTAAAAAGCAACATCAATAGTGTTATTTTACATTTCATGCCGGTTAGATTCCGTATTTACCTGATTTAAATCCAAGTTTGATCAAACCTTGTTTCGTATCTGCGGCATTCATAAATAATTTCCATAATAAACCACTTCTGTAATTTTCGATCATTGGTGCAATCGTTCCCTGATCTATGGCCAGATAACGAGGCGTTACCCAATTATACTGTGGCGAAAAAGCATCATAAGGCCCTGCAATACCAACATATTTTGCTTTGTTTTCATCATACAGATAATGCAAAAATTTCATTGATTCTGCCGGTGTAAAAGGAAAAGAAGACAATGCAGCCGTAGGAGAAATTACGCCAGTATCATTATTAGGCTGATGTGCAGTGTAACCAGTGGTACCATCTGTATTGCGGGTATAACTTGCGGTAAGTCCCCAACATTTATCAGAGTAGTCTTTCCATTTTTTCGGGTTAGCAATACTATATTGAACCATAATTTTAGCATGATTCTGAGTCAATTGCCAATAATCGGCATATTTATCACTCAAATTATTCGGGTCTAAACCCAAATAAGAATAGTGTGACCAAAACATTGGCCCAACAGTACCCGGAGCACCATTATAACTCAAAACAACCGGTAATCCGTATTGCGAACTACTACTTACAATAGCTCCGTTTCTCGCCCAGGCCTGGTGATAGGCTTCCGCAGAAATTGGATGTGTTGGCGATGCTGCTGCCATTACATACGTAATTAAACATTCGTTGTATCCTTCAAGTTTAAAATTCATTTCCCATCCATAATTAGGAGACCAATGCCAGTACAAAGCGTTCTCACCTTTTGTGTACCAATCCCACTCTACTCCTTTCCAAAGTTCATCTGCTTTTGCAGCTAATTCTTTTTCGGTGGCTGTTCCGTTTTTAAAATACTCTCTGATGGTAATCAATGCCTGACAAACAAAAGAAGTTTCAACTAAATCGCCACCATTATCTTTTGTTCCAAACGGAATTACTTTCCCTGATTTATTATCCATCCAATGTGGCCATGCGCCGTGAAAACGTTCTGCTTTTTCAAGAAAATTTAAGGCTGTTGTAAGTCTGGAAACCGCTTCGGTTCTTGGCAAAAAACCTCTTTCTATACCTACAACAATGGTCATTAAGCCAAATCCTGAACCTCCGGTAGTTATAATATTCGATTCAAAACCGGGATCTTCGGTAAGGTATCTTTCTCTGGCCAATTTTGAAGTAGGATCAGCATAATCCCAAAAATATTTAATAGCGTCTTTCTGTACCTGATCCATTGCTTCTGCATCTGTTAGAGGTTTGGTCGGTACTGTCGGATTTGTTGGTAATGGAGTTCCTCCTGATGTGCCTTCGGGAGGAGAGGATGAACACGAGTTGAAAAACCCCAGAAAAGCGATTACGTATATTGAAATTTTCATTCTTTATAAAATTTTATGAATTAAAAATACACCCGGAGTATAATGCTCCAGGTGTGATAAAAAATATCTATCTGTTGTCTTTTTCAAGTTTATACAAAGAACGAACCTCATTTGAAGCAAGTGCTGCGTTATAAATTCTAAATTCATCCAACAAACCCGCATAACTTGTTGCCCAATCTTGCGGGCCGCCATTGTTTTGAGGTGGAGTTGTAGCAAACTGATGCGTTCCAAAAACAATTTTGCCATTGGTCCCCACCATCTTAAATTCTCCATATTTTGGAGCATTATTCATATTGTTAATATCACCCGGATTATCTGCATACAAAGTAGCCGGACCTTTTACTCCTGCAGCAGGTGCATAAGGAAATCCTCCCAAATTAGGAGCTACTTCACCATTTACGTAAGCAGAAACAGTACTTTTAGTAGCATCATAAGAGAAAACTACATGAACCCATTTGTTTAAATTCCCGTCAATATTTACAAAAGCACTCTGTCCTCTCCAGGCAACACCATCTCTACCATTTTCTAAACCAAATTTTAATCGGATACGATCCGGAAAAGCTGTGTCCGGGTTTTCTATAAACACGTTTATTCCTCCCCAAAATTCTGTTGGTCGAACTATAGTGAAAATTCCCTGTGCTCCTTTGCCCTGACCCGGTGTTGCAGGAGCAATTGTATTGGCACTGTTCATCCAAAAAGAAAAAGTAAAACTGTTTAGTCCCGTAATTGCAGCAGTTGCATTTCCAACGAAATAACGAGCTTCTGAACCGGAACCGCGGTAGGCGCTTCCTTTTACCCCTGTTGTATACCCAATATTAGTTTCCAGAGGGTTGCTAATATTACCCTTACTGTCGGTCAGATTATTATCGAAACTAAATTTCGCAACTAAATTGCCCGCAGCCACATCATCTGAACTGTCAAACCCCCCAATAGATTCGTATGGTATTGGACTGTTAACTTTATCTATACTATCTTCGCAACCCGTAAAAAGTGCCGATGCTGCGACAGAAAAAAGCAAGAAAATATATTTATTTTTTTTCATTTTGTTAGTTTTTAAAGGTTATCGTAACCAGGGTTTTGCTGTGATAGATTTCCTGCTTCTCTTAAAAAAGCCGCCGGTATCGGGAACAATTCGTGTCTGCCAACGATAAAGTTTTTTCCATCGATATCAAAAGCAGCTTTGGCTTGCCCTGTGCGCACTAAATCAAAGAATCTGTCATGCTCAAAAGCCATTTCAACTCTTCTTTCTTTCCAAATTGCAATTCTTACATCTGCCTGAGAAACCGCTGACGTTTCTCCTAAATTTGCTCTAAGTCTGATTTTATTTAATAAAGGGATAGCCTGATCTGTCTGTCCTAATTCATTTAAAGCTTCCGCTTTCATTAATAAAACTTCGGCGTATCTCAGGTATTTGATATCTACATCCGTTTCCCATGCATTTGTGTAAAGTGATGAATACGCTTTGTAGTTGTATCTTTCGTTCTCTACTGTGTTAGGGATAATTCTACCATCGTATAAAGTACTGCCTCTAAAGATGATAGTAGCATTTTTTCTAACATCTCCCGGCTCATAGGCATTTACTAAACTTTGCGATGGTGAATTGAAACCCCATCCCCAACCACCGGTACCACGAGCACCTTGTGTGTTAGAATACCCTTCTATACCTTTAGAAGGAACAGCTCCATGCGCATAAATTTCGAAAATAGATTCAGAATCAAATTTCCCGGAGGCTTTAAACATAGAAGCATAATCATCAACAATAGAATATCCTGTTACCTTATTGCAATTATCAACTACTTGTTGCCATTTCTTTTGATATAAACTCACTTTTGCCAATAACGCATAAGCCGCTCCTTTTGAAGCTCTTGCTCTTTCTCCGCCTGCATAGGCCCCTTTTTCAGGCAATGCAGCTATTGCGTCATTTAGATCACTTTCAATAAAAGCATATACTTCGGCAACCGGTTTACGGGTTAATTGCATAATTCTGTCTGAATCGGAAACAGGAACTGGTAAATGGTCAATAATTGGAACTCCTCCATAACATTTTACCAAAGTAAAATACATAAATGCTCTCAGGAATTTTGCCTCACCAGCTAATCTTGCTCTTAAAGCAGGACTGGCTTTATCTAATTTTGGCAAAATATTTAAAGCTTGATTACATCTGTTTATTCCATCGTAATTGGCTCTAAAAGTACTCTCGGCAGACGGATTTGATGCATTATAAGTTAAAGCATCTAATACATCTTTGTCCGTTCCTGTGTCTCCGGGAGAGGAGCCTTTGTCTGCATCGTCAGAAGTAATACTCGAAAGACCGATCCAGCCAAAAGAAGTCATATCCCAATTTAAAAACTTGTTGTAAATTGAGGTTACGAATGTAGCAGCTCCTGCATCATTATTGAACAATTCTACATCATCTGTAGAAATAGATTCAGTTGGGTCCACATCCAGATAATCGTCTGCACATCCCGAAAAAAAGAAGGCTGATACTACAAACGCTGTTATATATATTTTTTTCATGATATTAAAATTTTAGGTTAGCACCAATTACAAATGATCTCAAAGTTGGATAAGCATCTAACTCTACTCCCTGAAGTTTGTACGGATCTCCATCGCCATTTAATTCAGGAGAGAATCCTGAAAATTTTTGCGTTATAAATGGGTTGATCGCGTTTACATAAATTCGGCAAGAAGTAATAAAACTATCGCTTTGCAACGGTAATTTATATCCCACAGTAATGTTATTGATTCTAAAGAAATCACCAGATTCCAAATAATAAGTAGAAGCAACAGGTACCTGATTAAATGCTCCCGGATTAGAAGCGTTCAAATTGTTTGGAGTCCAGAAATTAGTCGCCAAAGACTCTTCGATGTTTTCACCTGAAAAACGTTGCGCTTTTTTACCGTTATACACCTTTGCTCCTGACGTTCCATAACCATCAACAGAAAAATCAAAGTTTTTATAAATAAGTCCTAAAGAAACTCCGTAATTAGATTTTGGTAAAATAGAGCCTACGTATTTTTTATCTGTAGCGGCATTTAAAGCATCTTGGGTCACTTTATTTCCTGCGGCATTATAGTAAAGCATATTTCCGTTTGCAGGATCAAAGCCCGCATATTCGTAGATATAAAAACTTCCCAGAGGCTTTCCTAATGAACTAGCGTCAAGCAATTTCGTATCTTGTCCATTTCCTAAACCACCACCAACAACCGGGGATAGAGTTACATTTCTTAGACTGCTAAGCTCATTCTTATTGTTTGAAAAATTTCCACCAATCCAATAGCTGAAATTTTCATTAATTTTATCATCCCAACGCAGAGAAATTTCATAACCTTTGTTAGAAACTTCACCAACATGTCCCGGAGATTCAGCTGTTATTCCCGAAGTCAATAACGGTCTTGTAAAAAGAATAACATTCGTTGAGTTTTTATCATAGACATCAAACGACCCTTTAAGCTTACTCTGAAAAAGTTCAAAATCTAAACCTATTGAAGATTCTTCTGTTATTTCCCAAGACAAACTTGGATCTATTTGAGAATTGATCGTTGTTCCTTCGTTAAGAATAGAACCTCCTAAGTAAGAAGTTTGACCCGAAGTATAACTTGCTCTGTTAAGTGGTACATTTTGATTTCCTAATCTACCCCAACCTCCTCTTAATTTTAAGAAATTGATTGCTTTCACATTTGCCATAAAGTTCTCTTTGGTGATTACCCACCCCAAACCAAAAGCTGGAAAGTTTCCCCAACGGTAATCTTTTCCAAAATTGGAAGATCCGTCACGTCTAATCGTACCGGTAAACAAATACCTGTCCATCAATTTGTATTGAAAACGACCAAGATAGGATGCTAATTTTATTTCATTAAAAACCTCATCTTTGTAACTGGTTACATTTGTAGCATATTCCACATCTTTTAAGGACCAATAATTAGAATCTGCATTTACATTTTTTCTAACGATAGTCAGTTTTTCTCTGGCTCCTTTCACACTTGTTTCGATACCGGCGGTAACCTCAATATCATGAATTTCTCCAAAAACTTTATTGTATGTTAAATAATTAGAAAGGTTCCAATTGTAGTATTGCTCTCTCCCTTTTGTAAGTGTATTAATATTAGCAGTAGGAAACGTTTTTTCATAATCACTTGCTAATTTATCAGGATTTGCAGCCAGCCAAATATTTTTGTTGTCTTCATAATTATACTGTTTCCATGTATAATATTCACCGTTAAACTGCGAAGTAAATTTTAAGGATTTCAGAATTTCATAATCTAATTTCAAACCACCTTGAAGTGTAACACTTCTTTGTTCTTCATCAAAAAAGTTCAACTGTGCCACAGGATTTCCTACATTATTAAATGAAGATCCTGTCTCGCTGGCAAAGCCATTCTCACCAATTCTTGACACACCATATTTCCCGTCAGGAAAATAAACGGGTACCAAAGGAGATTGTTTATAAGCATTTGTAAAAGCAGATAATGGTTTTGGAGTTGATTTAGAAGAGGTAAAGCTAAAGTTCTGACTAAGAGTCAGCTTTTTAGAAATTTTATATTCATTATTGTTTCTAAAAGTCGTACGGCCAAAATCCAGACCGTTCATAATTGCTTTTTCTTCATAGTTTCCTAAACTAAAAAAGTATTTAATATTTTCTGAAGCTCCCGAAACAGAAACGTTATTTTGTGTATAAGTTCCTGTTCTGGTAATTTCGTCAAACCAATCTGTATTGACAGGCTGATCTTGAGAAAAAGTAGTCGATTGCAACGCTGAATTAGTATAATGAGCATATTTATTACTACCAGCCATTTTTACTTTTTTGAGAGGTGATCTTACACCGGCAAAACTTTCTATTTCTACAGAAACTTTATCTCCCGTGCCTTTCTTAGTCGTTATAATAATAACTCCATTTGCAGCTCTCGTACCATAAATCGCCAATGCCGAAGCATCTTTTAAGATATCATAAGAAGTAATGTCATTAGCATTAATATTATTAATATTTTCTGTTGGCATTCCGTCTACAATGTATAAAGGAGTCCTTCCTCCTCTTGCAGTACCAAGACCTCTAATAATTACAGATGGTGTACTTCCGGGTAAATCAGAAGAAATAACCTGTACACCGGCTGCTTTACCTTGTATAGCTTGCGAAGCATTAAGTACTTTAGTTTTTGTGATTTCTTCAGATTTCAAAGAGCTGATAGCGGTTGTATTATCAACTTTCTTTCTGGTACCGTATCCAATTATAACGACTTCTTTTAAAGCAGTATCACCGGATTCTTTTAAAGATATCGTCATTTGCCCTGTAGTGGCTGATACAGAAACTGAATCAAATCCTAACATAGAAACCTTCAAAGTCTCTCCAACTTTAGCATTAATCGTAAAATTTCCGTCGAAATCAGCGTCAGCAGAAGTTTTGGATTCCGATGCAGTAATAATTGCTCCGGGGATACCCATTCCGCTGCCGTCCACTACTTTTCCTTTGATTGCCTGTCCGGACATATAGGCCGGAAGCAGCAAGAGCGCTAAAAAGCTAAAAATAAAATTTTTCATACAGTTTGTAATCGTTTAAGTTAGTAGAGCCAAATTAAGCAATTACAACGTTGTAGTACATCAAACAGCACTACTACACAGCTACATCACTATGGCAAAAACTAAATATAACAAACTGTAAATCAACAAAATACAAACCACTAAAATTCCTTTAACATAACGTTATGATGTAGTAATGATGTATTAGAATAATCTAAAAAAAGAATTAAAAAAGTACTAGATGTTTAAAAAATACAACGGAATCTTACAGACTTAATAAAAACTTTGACAGGTTTTCATCCTGAGTCAGGTCTAATTTCTTTCTGAGACGATATCGGTGTAATTCTACGCCTCTGAAGGAGATGTTCATCATAGGCGCGATTTCCTTTGAAGAAAGGTTCATTTTAAGATAAACACAAAGTTTTATATCTTTTGGAGTCAGATTTGGAAATTTCTTTGTGAGGTTAATGATAAACTCATTGTGAATTTGATTCAGATTAGTTTCAAAAATTTCCCATTCGTGTTTATTTACTTCATTGATTTTAATTGCTTTTTTAATTTCACTTTTAAGCTTATTAAAATCCTTTTCAGAATCCAAAATATTCTGAATATTTTCGATCATTTCGCTCTGCTTGGCAATCGACAATGATTTACCGGCAACCTCAGAGGATTTGGTTTGTAGTTCCAATTCCAGAATATGTTTTTCATATTCCTGAATATTCAACTCATTCTCTGTTTTTAATTCCATCTCCAGAATTTCTCTTTGGTGCTTTAATTCTTCAGCCTGCAATTTTAATTTTTGGGTATAACGCAGCTTATTCCATTTGTAGTAAAAGAACAATATAGTTCCTATACCTATTAAATAAAGTAAAATCATCCAAAGTGAAAAATACCAGGGTTGTGCTACTTTAAAATCAAACTCTGATACTTTGTCATAACTGGCCCCGTCATGTTTGTAAATAACAACCGAATGATAACCGCTACTTAAGTTATTTAATAAAATCACCCCGTCTGAGATCGGAGCAAAATCCTTATTTTTATCTAGCTTGTAAAACAGATTAGGTTTACTTGCTCCGTAAATTCCGGAGATCACATTTACTTTAAGCTCTTTATTGAATTTAATCTTAGAATCGTCTGCAACCAAAATTCCCTCGCTAAAGGCTTCCACTCGTAACGTTTTATGCTGCTTGTTTATGTATTTTAACTGAAGTGAAATAAAACCGTCATCTAAATTTAACAGATAATGGTTCTTATTTTTAAAAATCCTTAAATTCTCATTAATCAACTTTCCTTTATAATACTTCTCTTGAATAATGTTCCATACAAATTTATTACCGACTGCATAAATATGATACAAAATTCCATTTTGAAGTACCATAAAATGATCCTCATCTATGGCTACAACATCTGTAACATTTTTGAAATTGGTATTAAATAATTCATTCTTTTCCAACTTATTGCTGATTGAATTATAGGTGTACCATGAATTATTAATTAGAAAAAGTATTTCTTTTCTAAACTCAAAAATCTTAATACCAAAATCATTTTTTATTTTGCTTTGTTGCGTAACGTTCTCTACTTTTTTAGTATTGTAGTTATCATCTAACAGAACATGATACAATCCGCGATAGTTATCGGCTGCCCAAATCTCATTTTTTTTATTCTGCGCCACATACTTTATCGGTTTTATAAGACCTTTTATGATTTTATACTTAGATAAATTTGACAAATCATCGTAGACTAAAATACCGCTGTAAGTCGATTGAAAATAGGTATTATTAATTGTGCTTTTAGACAGATTCCACCCCCCGCTGACAATACTTATTTTACTCATTACACCATTATCGTAAGAGAACGTTCCGTCATTGTGGCCAATAATAAACTTATCGTCAATTTTAGTAATATTCCAGCCTTGTCCCTGGGTATTGGGCATCATCTTAAACTTACCGACACCAAACTCAAAAATACCGTGATTTGAAGCTATTAGATAACCATTATTGGTGTTTGCAACAGAATAAACCGATCCCAGAATTCCTGTATTATCATAAAAAATTGATATCGGAGAATTTACTTCAATGTGAGCAATACCGTTATCTAAACCAAGCCATAAATCATCTTCTTTGTCAAAACCAATACTTAAAATGGAATTATTCATTAAAACATTATTCCTGTCAATGTTTTTAAACAGATTAGAATTTAAATCTAAAATAAACACTCCCTTATTCCCCGTACCAATAACCAATTTATTGCCTTTGATAAATCTGGCCACATTTATAGTCGTTGATTTTAATGTCTCATTTAAGGGGTTGTCCCAAGGTTTAAGTCCATTTTTCTGAACAATAAAAACGCCTTTTTTTTGTGTAAAAATGTACGTTTCGTTATTGTATTTTTCAATGGCGTGAACCACTGTATTTTTTAGAATATTCCATCCTTTCGGATTGGCTATGTTTTTACCGTTCAGCTTATAAACACCACCCTTAACAGATGCTACATAAAGATTATCATCTACAGGAAAACAGTATGATATCAGAGATGGAAACTTAATTTTTTGAATGGTTTTCCTGTCATAAATAAAGACATCGTTAAAGGATTGAAAGTAAAGTGATCCCTTGAATCTGAATATCTTCCAGATCTCTTCATTGTCTTTTTCATCAAACAGACGAAGATTTTTGGTAATCGAAACATAATGCATTTTGCCATCCTTACGATACCAATAGCCAAATTCTTTATAAGATCCGGAATATATTTTATCTCCTTCAATTAAAATAGAACGAATAATCGTTTTATTAGGCAGTGTATATTTCTCCCACATTACACCGTCGTAACGCAGCAAATAATGATTGTTTGCAAAATACATGGCATCATCTTTCCCTTGGGCAACATTCCAGATCTGATTATCTCCCTGGTAATCTGATTTACTGTAATTTTCAACAAAAGGAAGTAATTCTTGTGCCTGAATTTGAGAAGCAATGAAGAAAAAGAAAAATAATTTTAAAAGTGTGGATTTCAAAATATTCGGTTTTATATTCAAAGATACTCACAAATATTTAATTTTTTATGTGACACTAAACAGTCTGTTCTTTTGTCACAAATTTGCTCTGTAACTTGATACATTTCATCACTTGTTTTTACAATTCCTATTATTCTTATTTCTAAAATCTTTACTAACCCTTTCTATTTTACCGGACTCTTTTTTCACTAAAAAAATTGCTTGGTTCGCTTTGCTCATTAGCTGAGTTTCATCCAAAAATACTTCAGAAAACTATTTTTATAAAATCAAAAACTTTTTTATAGGGTTTAGAGAGTACTCGTTGAAACTTATGAATCATAAAAAAGCCATTAGCCTACAATACAGCTACTTAGCTTTATTAGCAAAAATAAACTTGTTAAAAAACAAACAAATAAGGGTAAAAATAGTATATTTTTTTAGTACACATTTACTATGTTTTATTTATTTTCGTTAAAAAATAAGTTAATTCATTCAAAAATTAACAGATATGCAAGAAAATTATAAATTTTATTTTTCACAGTTTTAAATGCCAAAAAGAGTGATATTTTTTATTGTAGTACAAACAAATGGAAACGAAGTTCAATTCTGACAATTGTCAGGAACGCAAAAATTCCAAACGTTAAATACTACTCAAAGCAGATCTAAAGGAGCTGCCTGTTTTTTCACAAGACCTCTTAGGAATCGGCTGCAGATTCAAAAATCAGTCGACTATTAGATAATTACCTTAATTAACAACCAAAAAAAATGAAAATGAAAACAAAAAAAATCAAATCTATTTTCTTAACCGTTATCTGCTTAGGAATTGCCTTCTATGCCAAAGCTCAGAAAAATTACACTGTAGATACAAAATCACTATTTTCAGTAACCGGAACCTCTACTTTACATGACTGGGAAATGAAATCTGATACCGGCACGGGTACAGCAAACATAACAACCTTGAATCATAAAATAACCGAAATCAACAGTCTTACTATTACACTTTTAGCAGAAAGTATAAAAAATGAAAAAAAAGGCATAAACAAAGCTGCTTACGAAACACTAAATACTAAAACACATAAGAACATAAAATATGTTTTAAAATCTGCAGAAAAAGTAAATGAATCTACCTGGAATTTAACCGGAATCTATACCATAGCAGGAGTTAGTAAAGAATATAAAACTCAGATAAAAACAAGCTTTGTCAATGAAATCATAAACTTACAAGGGGTTCAAAAAATAACTTTTGCCGATTTCGGAATGACTCCTCCTAAAGCATTATTAGGAACAATTAAAACCGGTAAAGACCTTACGATCAATTTTAACCTCTTTTTAAAATAAGCACTAATGAAAAAAATTTATATTCTGGCGATAACTTTAATACATATTACTACCGTAACAGCTCAGGACAGATTCGGTCAAATTCAAAATCTGATTCCACGTAACAAAGAGGGAATCAATCAATTTGATGTAAAAAAAGACAGCGTTAAGTTTAAAGGATTGAGTGTTGATTTAGGAGCTGCTTTTGCACTGCAGTTTCAGGGATTAAAGTCTTTTAATGATCACAACTATACTTCTGATCAATACAAACTAAATAACCTTGAGAATAATTTTAATTTACCGAACGCAAATATGACTATTGGAGCTCAATTGTTTGACGGGGTTCGTGTAAATTTAGATATTTATCTGGCTTCAAGGCACCATAACGAAACTTGGGTAAAAGGTGGTTACTTACAAATTGACAAATTAGATTTTATCAAGAAAAATTTTCTGTCCGATTTTATGCAGTACGCCACTATCAAAATCGGTCAAATGGAAAACAATTATGGTGATGCCCACTTTAGAAGATCCGACAATGGAAATGCACTGATGAATCCTTTTATCGGTAACAATATCATGGATGCATTTATTACCGAAATGGGTGCTGAGATTTATTACAACCGAAGTAGCTTTGTCAGCATGATTGGTGTAACCAATTCTAAAATGAATCAAAATGTTAAAGAAATTGTTCCTGCTCCAACAACCCCTGCTGCCCCCGATCAAAACACAACCATTAGCCCTACCATTCTCGCTAAAATAGGTTATGACAAACAACTTGACGCTGATCTAAGAGTCAGGCTTACAGGTTCTTTATACCACACGGCCAATTCCAGCGGTAATTTATACTCTTCTGATAGAGCCGGAAGCCGTTTTACAGGTGTAATGACACATGCCGCTTCGACATTTGATCCGGATAATAATCCGGCCACTCCTCCTATCTCTATTGCCGATAATTTTGACCCGGCTTCTAACCACACCACCGGAAGCTTTAATCCTGGATTTGGTAACTGGGCGACGTCTTATATGATTAACCCTTTTGTAAAATACAAAGGACTTGAATTCTTTGCAACTTTGGAGTTTGCATCAGGAGGAGATAAAAAAGGTAATGACGAAAAACGCACCGTAAACCAGTATGAAGCAGATTTGATTTACCGATTTGGTTCTTCTGAAAACTTCTTTATAGGAGGAAAATACAATACCGTGAATGGTAAATTAAATAATTCTGACTCTAAAAAAGTTTCTGTGAACAGGTTTGAAGGCAGTGCCGGCTGGTTTATGACCAAAAATATACTTGCAAAGGTTGGTTACATCAACCAAACCTATAAAAATTACGGTCAGTTTAATCCCAATGGAACTCCAAACGATTTCTTTGGCGGAAAGTTCAACGGAGTAATGTTTGAAGCTGTTATTACTTTTTAACAAATAGAATGAGAAAGTTAGTTATAATTGGAATGTTGGGTCTCGTATCATTTCTAGTCTTAGGAAGTGCCAGACCCACTTTTTACCCTGATGATACTATTTTAATTATCAAAATGATTGAAATAAAAATCAGCGGAAAATCAACGATTGGAAATTATAATTGTGATAATTCACTCTTAAAAAAAGACACCATTTTTCTAAATCTAAACAAAAGAAACAACATTGTTGCAGAAATTCCGATGCTCAGCTTTGATTGCAGACACCGAATAATGACTAAAGACTTTCAAAACACGGTAAAAGTAAAAAAATACCCCATGAGCTCGGTAACTATTTACGATATAAGAGCATACGGTAAAAACTATAAATGCAACCTTTCTTTTTTGATAACAGATAAAACTTTCAAATACAAAGACTTTATACTTAACACTTCGGGAAATAAAATTGAAGGCGTTATAAATTTAAGATTCTCCGAAATCGGACTTGAACCTCCGGTAAGAATGGCCGGCTTGATAAAAGTAAAAGATCAAATACAGATTGACTTTTTTCTGCACAAAAACTAGATTGTCTTATTTATAAAAGTCCTTCTAAAGTATATTTCGAAGATGGAATAATAACTATGAACAAGAAAAAAATCCTTTTAATCTGTTAAATCTGTGGCTATTCTTTTCTTGCCACAGATTTAACAGATTAAAAGGATTCTTATAAGTTTTTAAAATTTAACTCACCAAAATTCGGGCAATTCGTGAAATTGCTTCGCCTGTTCGCTATCGCTCGGGTCGTCGCAAAAAAACTGAAAACGAATTGTTTGTTTTAATTTTGGAGCAAGTGGTAGACCTGATTTGCAATTTCGTACTCTTCGTCTGTTGGAATAATCAGAACTTTAACTTTAGAATCAGCTTTGTTAATTTCTCTTATTTCTTTAGAGCGGATCTTATTTTTTTCATCATCAATATCAATTCCAAAATAATCCATATCCGTACAAACTAATTTACGCATATACGAGGAATTCTCTCCGATTCCTGCCGTAAAAACAATGGCATCCAAACCATTTAGTGCAGCAGTATAAGAACCTATAAACTTTCTAATGCGGTAGGCATTCATAAATAAAGCCAACTGACATTCTTTATTCCCTTTTTCGGCATTTGCCTCAATGTCGCGCAAATCACTATAACCTGTAAGCCCTAACATTCCGCTTTTTTTCTGAAGAATCACATTGATTTCATCCAGACTATAACCTAGTGTATTCGACATATAAAAAATCACGGATTGGTCAACATCACCGGCTCTTGTACCCATTATTAAACCATTTGTTGGTCCAAAACCAAAAGAATGGTCTACACTCTTCCCATTTTTAATTGCCGTCATACTACAACCATTTCCTAAGTGAATTGTGATGATATTCTCAGTGGCATGTTGAATTCCTTTTAAATATTTTACAGCTTGTCCTGAAACGTATTTATGACTTGTTCCGTGAAAACCATATACGCGAATCCTTTTTTCTGTTAGCAATTCATTTGGAATTGCAAATTTATAAGCCACTTCAGGCATCGTTTGATGAAAAGCGGTATCAAAAACAGCAACTTGATCTGCTGTGTCAAAAATCTCTTCGGCTACCGTAATACCTTCTAAATTGGCAGGATTGTGAAGTGGTGCTAAATCAAAAAGCTGTTTAATTTTGGCCTTTACTTTCTCATCAATTTTTACTGTATCTGTAAAATTACTTCCGCCATGTACCACACGATGTCCGACAGCAGTAATTTCTGAAGTCGATTTGATAACTCCTTTTTCAGCATCTAAAAGCATATTGGCTACTTTCTGCAATCCAACTTTATGTGTTGGAATTGACACTGTTTCTTCATAAGAATCAGATGCTGTTTTGAAGGTAACATTTGAAGTTTCCAAACCAATTCTGTCAATCATACCGGTACAAATTACTTCATTTGCCGGCATAACCATTAATTGATATTTTATCGATGAACTTCCTGAGTTTATAATTAATATTTTCATTGTTTTTTTTAAAGTTGCTGAGTTGTTAAGTCGCTAAGTTACTGAGTAATTCTTACAAGCAGCTCAAGTATTTTTAATTCTAAATTTTTAATTATCTACAAGCCTTGTGCCTGAATGGCTGTGATTACCACTGTGTTTATAATATCGTCTACGGTACAACCACGGCTTAAATCGTTTACCGGTTTATTCAGACCTTGTAACATTGGTCCAATTGCCAAAGCTCCCGTTTCACGCTGTACTGCTTTGTAGGTATTATTTCCTGTGTTTAAATCCGGGAATATAAGTACACTTGCCTGTCCTGCCACTTCAGAATCCGGCATTTTACTTTTCCCAACAGTTAAATCTACTGCCGCATCATATTGAATCGGCCCTTCAATTTTCAAATCAGGACGTTTTTCTTTTACAATGGCTGTCGCTGCTCTCACTTTATCGACCTCATCCCCTTTTCCGGAAGATCCTGAAGAATACGAAAGCATTGCTATTTTAGGTTCAATTCCGAAAGCCAAACTTGATTCTGCTGATGAAATTGCAATTTCTGCCAATTGTTCCGCAGTTGGATTTGGATTAATCGCACAGTCTCCAAAAACCGAAACACGATCTTCCAGACACATAAAAAATACAGAGGAAACGACCGATGAATTGGGTTTTGTTTTAATAAACTGCAATGCCGGTAAAATGGTGTGCTGCGTAGTATGTGCGGCTCCTGAAACCATTCCGTCAGCGTGACCTTTGTAGACCATCATAGTACCAAAATAAGAGACGTCTTCCATTAAATCTCTCGCCGTTGTAATGCTTATATTCTTTGCTTTTCTTAGCTCATAATAGGTATTAGCATATTCTTCGTAAAGCGGAGACTCGATCGGATTGACAATAGTGACTTTTGAGAAGTCAAAACTAAGACCAAGCTCAGTGACTTTATTTTCAATTTGTTTTTTATCTCCAATAATCGAAATATCAACCACATCCATGTCTAACAATCTTGAGGCGGCAATAATGATTCGTTCATCATTTCCTTCCGGTAGCACAATATGTTTACGATGCTGTCTGGCCCTTTTAACCATATTATATTGAAACATTTTCGGTGTCATGCCTTCTGCTTCAAAAGTGATTAACTTTTCGGACAGCGCCTCAATTTGAACGTACTTTTCAAAAGTACTAATCGAGGTTTCAATTTTATGGGTGTTATTGGCATAAATTTCTGATCTGATACTGCCAATTTTATTTGTAATATGGTAGGTTCCTTCAGCAACCGCAATGATAGGTACTACTGCCGAAAGTCCTTCAATTAACTTTAAGATGCTTTGCTCCGGAATTATATTTCCGGTAAGGATGATACCTGAAATCGATGGATAATTGGCTGATTCATTTGCCTGTAAAGCTCCTAAAATAATATCAGAACGGTCTCCTGGTGTAATTACTAAAGCATTGTTATGTAAATGCACCAAATAATTATGCAATTGCATTGCCCCTACACTGTAATGTCCGATTTGATTATTTAAATGTGTACTTCCAAACAATACCTTAGCATCTAATTGGTTGACAATTTCCTGCATTGTCGGATTGTTCAGACTTGAAATGAGCGGAATTGTATTTACCAAAACTGTACTCGGCAAACTTTTTTGCAATCCCTGCGTAACCAATTCAATATTTTCCAGTTGAACTTTATTGGCAATAACCGATAAAACTTCAACCTCTTTGACTTTAAATGAATTATAAACCAAATTAAGACTGTCTACCAATTCGTCCAGCGTTTTTCCGATTCCGGATCCGATAATTATCGTTGGAATTCCGAGGTTTTTTGCAATAAGCACATTGGTGTCTAATTCTATCGAAGTTCCTTCTCCTGTGAAACTTGTTCCTTCAACCAAAACAAAGTCAAAACGTTCTTCAAGGCGTTTGTATTTTTCGATAATTAAATCTAAAACCTCTCCGATTTTTCCTTTATTCTTCTTCTTAATTAATTTACTTTTTGTAATCGCATAAGCATCCTCAAACTTAATATCAAGGTTGAAATACGAAAGAACGGTCTCGATATGATTATCTGATTCACCATCGACAAAATCTTCAATAATAGGCCTGAAATAACCCACTTTTGCCGTTTTACCAATCAGAATACTCATCAAACCGAGTGTCATAATTGATTTTCCGCTATTTTGGTCGCTTGTAGCTATGTATATTGCTTTACTCATATTTATATTTTTAAACTTAACAAATGTACTCTATCCCGAAATTTTTAACTTCGAAATAAAAGTTAAAACCATCGTCTTTTTTTGAAATAAACAATCAATCCTATAACCAGAAAAAACATCGCAACCATGACGGAATGATATCCATACTTGTACTTAAGTTCCGGTATATTATCGAAATTCATTCCGTATACTCCAACAATAAATGTCAGCGGGATAAAGATGGCCGAAATAATGGTAAGCGTTTTCATAATCTCATTCATTTTGCGACTTTGCTCCGAAAAATAAAAATTTGACGCACTTTCTAATGAACTCATATCCGATTCAATCTGCTCTAAAAGCTCTAAACTTTTCTGATGCAGTCTGATATAAAAATTAAACGTTTCTTTTTCGATTCCGTTATCAGTATCATCGTCTTTTATAGTTTTCAAATAGTACAATGAATCTCTAAGCGGGATGATTGATCTTTTTAAAAAATTTAAATTATCGCGGTGATTTTCAATCTTTTCCAGAATAATGGGTTTGGCATCTTTTTTAGTCTCATTGATTAATTCCTCCACTTTATCTTCTTCATCTTCAAGTGTAATGTAAAAATTCTCCATTACAGCATCAAGCAATAAATACAGCAAATAATCTACTTTTTTTGTTCTCACAATGCCCGAATGGGTGCGAAGACGCTCGCGTATGTGTGTAAAGAAATCACTTCGCTTTTCCTGAAACGAAATTAAAACACCGTCTTTCAGAATAAAGCTAATCTGTTCAACACTTATATTATCTGAATATTCCGAAGGTAAAAGCGATTTTATATTGAAGAATAAAATATCTTGCTGTTCCTGTAGTTTTGTTCTTTTGGTTGTATTTAAAATATCTGCCAAAAGAAAATCGTCTACTTTAAAATGCGCTCCAATCGTTTTTATTAGATTAATATCGTTTAATCCGTGAATGTTCAGCCAGTTATTTTTGGTATAATCCACGCAGGTATTTAATGCCAAAACACTTAGCTTCTCGTATTCAACAACATCTGCATCGTCATAGACAAAAAGTTGCATCTCTGATTTATGCTCTTTATGAGAGCCCGTATACTCCAGCGTAATGTGTTGCAGCTTGCGTCCTTTCTTGTATTTTATCTTTCGCATTCAAAAATCTTTTATAGAGTAATATTACGAAAAAGAATCCGAAGGAGGAATGACAATTGTCATTTTGATAGAAGACGTTATATAAAAAATTCGTACAAATTGTAGTACTTATACTATTTTTATTTTATACGCGATATTTTTTAAACCCGACAGGTTTTAAAAACCTGCCGGGTTTAAAAAATTAAAAATTAAAACTACAAATCATGCAAATTATCGAACCTTTAGAATTTGGAAAATACTATCATATTTATAACAGAGGGATAAATAGCGAGAATCTATTTAAAGAAAACAGGAATCATGAACATTTCTTAAAACTATACAGCAAACATATAGAACCAATAGCGGAAACTCTTGCCTGGTGCCTACTCAAAAATCACTTTCATTTATTAGTAAGGATTAAAAACTTTGAAGAAATTTTGCAAAGCCATGAAGAACATGAAGTAAAAAGAATTATTGCCCCTCATCAATCTTTTGGAAATTTATTTAATGCATACACCAAAGCAATTAACAAAGGCTACAACAGACATGGAGCCTTATTTGAAAGGCCTTTCAAAAGAAAATTAATTGATAACGACTTCTACTTAAGATCCGTTATAAAATACATTCATTTTAATCCTGTAAATCATGGATTTTGCCAACACCCTATAGAGTATCCGTGGAGTTCTTATGTAACTTGTATTTCAGAAAAGCCAACCAAATTACAACGTGAAAAAGTAATTTCTCTGTTCGAAAATGTTCAGACTATTAAAACCATCCATGATGAGAAAGAAAATTTCGATTCTTTAGAACGGTTTTTGGATTTATAAATTTAATGAGTAGTCCTGAAAAAGGTTGACTGGATTAATATTTTAAAATAATTAAACTGGAATAGAATTCGTTCTGTTCCAGT
>NZ_JAALLN010000002.1 GCF_011751075.1 Flavobacterium poyangense | reverse complement strand
GCATTACTTTTTTTAGAACTTTCCTTTCTGTTGACATAATTAATTGGATTGTAGTCAACCTTTTTCAGGACAAGACATCCAATGAAAAATCCCAAATTCCAATTAAGGAACTTGGGATTTTTTGTTTTCTAAAACTCCTCCTTTTTGGAATTTGGAATTTAAAGAATTGGAATTTAAAACTCCTAATGTGTATGTTTTGGATTAAAACCGTCCTCACTTACTTCTGTTGGTACATAGTCTGCCACCATTTCAGCTTCGTAATCGATTTTTTCTCCTTTAGAGAATTTATGAATGATTTTCTCCATAATATTATAGATTACAGGAACCACAATCAGCGTTAAGAATAACGAACTGATCAATCCTCCGATAATTACCCAAGCCAATCCGTTTTTCCATTCTGCACCGGCTCCTGAAGCTAATGCAATTGGGAACATACCAAATACCATCGCAATTGTCGTCATCAAAATCGGACGTAAACGAGCATGGTTTGCCTGAATTAATGCTGTTCTGATCGATTCTCCCGCAGCTCTACGCTGGTTGGTATAATCGACAAGCATGATCGCATTCTTACACACCAGACCAATCAACATGATGATCCCTAAAATCGTAAAGATGTTTAATGAATTGTTGGTTAAAGCCAACGCTAACATCGCACCAATAAACGAAAGCGGAATCGCAAACAATACCACAAACGGGTGAACAAAACTGTCATAAAGTGCCACCATTACAAGGTAAACTAATATAATAGCCGCTAATAAAGCAATTCCTAAGGTACCAAAACCTTCACTTTGGTTTTCCTGATCACCTCCCCAGATATAGTTAACACCGGCCGGTTTTTTAAGCTTATCCAGTTTTGCCTGCCATTGCGTAACAATTGTTCCTGAAGGAACCCCAACGTTTTGTCCTTTTACCGTTACAGAAGCAGATTTGTCTCTACGCTCTAACTGGCTAGGTCCTGAACCCTCTGTAATAGCTGCAAACTGAGACAATTTAATTTGCTGTCCGGCTGCATTAATAAAGATTAAGTTACTAACGTCTGTAATACTTTTTCTGTCAAAAGCATTGTATCTGATATTGATATCGTATTCGTATTCTCCGGCTCTGTATTTGCCATCTGTATTTCCACTAAAAGCCGTTTGCATCGTTAGACCAACCGTTTGTAGTGTTAATCCTAAGGCTGCCATTTTATCACGATCTACTTTAACGTTGATTTCAGGATTTCCGTCCTCAACGGTTAATTTAATCTCTGTCGTTCCGGGAATGGTGCGCAATTCAGCTTCCGCTAATTTAGCAAAGGCCATAGCGCTTTCTGTTGAAGGACCTGTAACGATCAATCCCAAAGTAGCATCCTCAGCTGTTCCTAAGATACCAACCGGAACGGTTTTAACTTTTGCTCCAACTAATACTTTCTCCAGTTTACGCTTCATTTTAGCTGCATAAACATTGGCGTCGTCTGTACGATCTTTTTGGTCGATCATTTTTACGTCAATCTCCGCTTTGTATGCTGTAGCTTGTGACGCTCCAAAACCTTCACTGGTTTGTCCTACCGTTGTAATCTGACTAAGCACATATTCTTGTCCTTTTAAGTAAGCCTCTGCTTTTTGCGTCATGAAGTTGGTTTGCTCTAACGAAGCATCTTTCGGCATCTCAATCTGAACTAAGAATTCCCCACTATCAGAAGCAGCAAAGAACTCTCCACCGATGAAACCTCCCCCCATTAAGCCTATTGTCGAAGCAAAGAACAATACTAATACTACGATAAAAGTTTTAACGTAATGATCCAGACACCAGGTCAATAAATTTGAAACCCAGTTGGTAAAACGTGTCAGATAATTTTCGAAACCAAGGATAATTCTTCCGAATAAATTCTTTCCTTCAATATGTTCCAATTTACCATAACGGGATGACAGCCAAGGAATAATTGTAAAGGAAGCCAAAAGAGACAACATTGTAGAGATAATTACCGTAACACAGAACTGTGTAATAATATCAGAAACCAGACCGGAACTCATTGCGATAGGCAAGAACACTACCACAATTACCAAGGTAATAGAAGTTACCGTACCACCAATTTCTGCTGTACCGTCAAACGAAGCACGAATTCGGCTTTTACCCATCTCCATATGCCTGTAGATATTTTCCAGTACCACAATCGCGTCATCTACAAGGATACCTACTACAAGAGATAATCCTAGCAAACTCATTAAGTTCAAAGTATACCCCATTAAGTAAATACCAATAAAGGTAGCGATCAAAGAGGCCGGAATAGACACCATTACAATCAGAGAGTTTCTGATACTGTGCAGGAAGAACAACATTACAAATGCTACCAGAATTACTGCAATTAATAAATCGTGTACAACAGAATCTGCTGCTTCCAATGTAAAAATAGTACTGTCTTTTGCTACCTCTAGTTTTAACTGATTGACTTTATAATCATTTTCAAGAGTCGCAATTGTTTTTAATAAATGCTCACTTACCGCTACTGCATTTGCATCTGACTGTTTTACAATTTGCAAAACAATCGCACTTTTCTGATCAACACGTGATATTTTTTCCGCTACTTTCTGCGTATCCTGAACATCGGCAATATCACTTAAACGAATCTGAATTCCGTTTTGAGAAGAAACAACCAGGTTTCTTAATTCATCAACACTTTTATATTTACCCGCTAAACGAATTAATATTTTCTGATCACGAGTCTGAATATTTCCTGTAGGGAAATCTAAGTTCGAAGTCAAAATATTCTGTTGTACTTGTGGAATCGAAAGTCCGTAAGCCTGCATTTTTAATGCATCAAGATTCACCTGGATTTCACGTTCCGAACCACCAATAATATTTACCTGTGCCACACCTTGTACACGAGATAAAATCGGTGCAATTTTTTTGTCAATTAAGTCATAAAACGCTGCCTCGTCCATTTTACCATTTGCTCCCAATGTCATAATTGGTAAATCACTCAGGGAGAATTTGGTCAGAGCAGGTGTTTTAACATCCTCCGGCAAATCACTAATGATGGCATTTATTTTACGTTGTGCGTCATTCAAAGAAAAATCAACTTTTGCATTTGAAGTCAACGTAATTGATACGATAGACAAACTCTCATAAGATTTCGAATCTATCTTCTTGACGTTTTCTAAGGATGCAATCGCATCTTCAATTTTCTTGGTTACCGTATTCTCTACCTCACTTGGAGAAGCTCCAGGATAAATAGTAGAGATCGTAATCACATTTTGTTCAAATTTCGGGATCAGTTCATAACCCAACTGGCTATAGCTGAACAATCCACCAAGTGTCAGAATTGCAAACAATACAATTACTAACGACGGACGTTTTATCGATATTTCGGCTAATTTCATTTGTTTTGCTTTAGGCTATTGGCTGTAAGATGTAAGATATAGGCTGTAAGATGTAGACTCTAGGCGTAATGCCTAAAGTTTATCACTTATAACGTATCACTTAATGCTTATAGCTTCAAGTTATTTAATAATTTCTACTGTATTTCCGTCTTGTAGGTTAATTTGACCTGTAACAATTACAGTTTCACCGTCAGATAATCCGTTGATGATTTCTACCTGATCTCCTAAAATTCTTCCGGCTGTTACTTTTCTTAATTTTGCAATACCGTTATGAGCTACAAAAATCTCATTACTGCTCACACTTCCAACAAATGCATTTCTAGGCACAACCATAAGGTGTTGTTTTTGTTGTTTGGATGCAAAATTTGCTGTTCCGTACATACCAGCTTTTAAGTCATTATTAGAGTTGTTTACGATTTCAATTTCAACAGGAAAGTTCAAAGTAGCATCTGCTTTTGCAGCAATAAAAGTAATTTTTCCGGAAAAAGATTTGTCAGGATAAACACTGGCTGTTATGTTTATATTGTCTCCTTTTTTCAAACTTGCTACCTGATTCTCGTTTACAGTAACCATTAATTTTAATTTGGAAACATTTACAATATCAAACAATGCTGTTGCCGGCATCCCTGTCAGGATAGAACCCGGTTCAATATATTTTTTATTGATAAATCCATTAATCGGAGCTTTTACTCTTGTATCACCTACATTAATTTTAGCTTCTGTATAGTTAGACTGTGCATTGGTTAAAGCCAATCTTGCCTGATCTAATTGTTGTTTGGTAACACCACCCGTTTTAAAAGCATTTTCGTATCTGCTGTAATCTGATTTTGCATTTAGATAAGCTGCTTCTGCTGTTTGTGCATTTACATTAATGACATCACCTCTCATAGTCAACAAGGTTTGCCCTACTCTTACGTAGTCTCCTTCTTTTACCAGAACGTTGATTACTTTTCCTGATTTTTCAGCAGAGAAAGTCAATTCCTGAGTCGGTTGGAAGTTTCCGTTTGCCACGAAGTCTAACGAAACTTCTTCAGTTTTTACAGGAGATACCTTTACAGAAACTGCCGCATTTTTTTCAGCAACAATATCCGTTTTAGCTTTATTCTCCTTCTTATTGTTATTTAAGATAAATCCAATCAGAGCTAATGCTGCAATTATGATTCCGACAGTTATAATTATTTTTTTCATTGTATATAGTTATTTAATAAGAGATTTAAGTTCGCCTTTTGATTTGATTAGTGCTACTTCGGCAATTTTATAATTCAAAACTGCTCTGGTATAATTATTTTGTGCTTCCAGAGATGCATTTTCAGAATCTAACAAGTCTGTCAATGATGCCAATCCCTGAAGGTAATTGTTTTTTGTATTGCTTAAGATCTCGCTTGCCAATCGCATATTTTCTTTCTGATTTTGAATTGTTACCAAATTATTGTCGATTTGAGCCATCGCATTTCGGTAATCTAAATCAAGCGAAAGTTTGGTATCTCTAATGTCTTCCTGTAGCGATCTGATTTCTACATCGGCCATTCTTACTTTAGCACGGGTTCCAAATCCGGTAAAAATGGGTACGTGTAAGTTTAATGCTATCGCAGAGAAATCTGACCAATAAACCCCATCTTTCGGTTTTGCAAACAATGGCATTTCCGGACCTTGACCTATATAGTTATAACCAGCAGTTAGCGAAAGTGTAGGATAATATCCGGCCTCAACCGCTTTTTTATTGTACACTAAAAGTTCTTCCTGTTTTTTCAAAAGCAAGTACTCCGTTCTCTTTTCTGTGTTTGGCACTTCTGTCAAAGCGGCCGGTACCACTTCAAATTCTTCTTTTGGCATATCGATTAGCGTTTCTATAGGCATACCCATATAAAACTTTAAAGCATTCTCCTGTAAAGTAATCTGATTTTTAATCTGCTGACGCTCGGTATCAATGTTTGACATTTTTACGATGATACGGTCTAAGTCAATTTTTTTAGCCAATCCGTTTTCAAACTGCCCTTTAACGATATCACGTACTTTGGTAGTATTAACGTAGTTGCTGTCTAATAAAACCAATCTTTCGCGTTGCACATAAACAGAGTAGTAGTTATTGGCAACTCTTTCTATTACCTGTTCGTCTGTTAATTGATTGTTTATCTGATAAAATTCACGAGTAGATCTTGCTGCTCTTAATCCGGTAAAAACGGCCTGATCAAATAGCGTCTGAGTCAAGGAAACCCCTGCTACAGAAGTCCATTTTTGACCAAATGCTGCCTGAATAGTAGTTCCCGGCTGTCCAAATCCGGCACCATCGATTACTGTTGTCTGGATAATTGGATTATGAGTCAGGTTTCCGCTTGCCGAAATTTGAGGCAATGCTTTAGAACGGGCTTCCTGAACCTTGTATTCCCCGTTTTCAACCGATAATTTAGCTTTTTTTGCATCGGCTTTGTTTTCAAGCGCGTATACAAGAGCATCTTTTAGGGTTAGTGTTTTGACTTGTGCGCTGACACTTAAGCCAATGGAGCACAAAAATATAAGAATGATTCTTTTCATAGATTGATGATTAAGTAGTAAATTTTTTAAGTTGTTTTTCTAATTCTGCAATGCCTTCTGCAGTTGCCATTGCTCTGGTGTGATATTCCAAAGCTTCTAACTCTATTCTCTGCGCTTCTTTCTCGGAGACTGTATTTTCGTTAATGTGAAAAATCAAAATGTAATAAAATTTCACATAAACCTCTATATTTAAATCTTCCCGGTATAATTTCTCCCGGATTCCCTTATTGATATTATTTCTGAACCATTCACTACACTGATCAATTTCCTGGGACATTACATTTTGATAAATCTCCGGATAGTGTTTTTTTAACTGATAAATCGGAGAGGAGTCAATATTGTTTTTAAACATTTCACAAAACATTTCTCTAATTTCAAAATTCTCATGAATCGCATTGTGGTTCTTTGCAACTATAGTATCAATAATATGATGTACTTGTGTGTGAACCAATGCAGTACTTTCTTCAATCAGGACTTCTTTATTACAAAAATATTTGTAAATCGTCTTTTTAGAAATACACATTTCACTCGCAATATCATCCATTGTGACACTTTTAAACCCCAATTTTAAAAACAATTCACTTGCCTTTGATATGATTTTCTCTTTCATTTTAATTTTCAAATTGTACTACAAATATAATTTGGAAACTTTATTAACAAAAATAGTTTCCGTTAAATTTGTACTATTTTTACATTAATTTGTTGCCTGCATAACAGTTATATGCTAAATTCTAAATTAGCAATAAGCTTCATATCCTTTCCCAATGCAAGGCCTCCGTTATGGTTAAACGAATGATAGTCTAAACCAAAATCCTGACGTTTAATGTTTCCGGTAATTTCAAAAGCAACTTTCTTTTTACCATCGTAAGAATTAATTCCGATAAACTCGGCATCAAGCTCTACTACCTTAGTCACATCTTTTATGGTCAGATCACCTTTGAAAAAATTAATATTATTATTCACTTTCTGAAATGAGGTCGATTTGAAACTAATAATTGGATGTTCGTTTACATTAAACAAATCGTTCAATTGTAAATGAGTGTCTATTTGCTGGAAACTGTCATTTCTGTTGTTTACATCCAGAGAAAATTCGACAGAAGCATCTTCAATTTCATTGTTTTCAAAATCTACATATCCGTCAAATTTATTTGTAGTTCCTCCTAAGTAAGCAATTATCGAATGTCTCATTTTTATTAAAACATCTGACTGACTAGAATCAATGGTCCACGTTGTTTTCATAAATTACTGATTTTGTTATTATTACAAAAGCCAGACAAACTATTCCGAAAGCGATTTTCTGGTTCCCTAGCTTTATTTTACGGTGCAAATATAGACAGGAAACTTTAAACACCAAAAAAGTTTCCAAGTTTTTTCAATATTTTTTTAACATATTATAACCGCCCTGCTATAAACTCCGTTTTTAATGCATAATTCCTTTTAAAATTTCGGAACTAATTATTCATAATTCAAGTTGCTAGTTATTTGTTGTAAAATGTATACTGTAAGATGTAAAATGTATACTGTAAAATGGGAAATGGGGATGATTTTTTGAAAGGAAAAATACTTTAATTAACTGATTTTCCTGCCTTTAGACGAAGCGTTAGAATTGAAGTGTATTGTTTATGTATTTCGATGATCTGGCACAACTATATATCCGTACAATGTAAACCGGTAATCAATTAAACAAAACTTATTATTTTTCACATTTCACATCTTACAGTACACATCTTACAGTATACATCTTACAGTATACATTTTACATATTACAAGTACACATTATTATTCAACTAGCAACTTGAGTTTCATAATTGAATTGTATCTTTGGGCTTCGTAAATCAGAATTTCATTTTATGCACGATATTAGTCAGTACCAGGATTTCTTTATTAGTTATTTAAACAAACAAATCATCACTAAAGAACCCAAAAATCTTTATGAACCAATCGAATATATTTTAGGTCTTGGCGGAAAGCGTATGCGTCCGGTACTTACGCTAATGGCAGCAGAAGTTTTTGATACTGATTATACGGTAGCACTTCCTGCCGCCATGGCAGTTGAAGTTTTTCATAACTTTTCATTAGTTCATGATGACATTATGGATGATGCTCCGTTGCGAAGAGGACAAGTAACGGTACATGAAAAATGGAATACAAACACCGCCATTTTATCGGGCGATACGATGTTAATTCTGGCTTATCAATATTTTGAGCAATACGAGCCTGTCGTTTTTAGAGATCTGGCAAAATTGTTCAGCAAAACGGCTCTGGAAGTTTGCGAAGGACAACAATGGGATGTTGATTTTGAAGAAAGAGACAATGTAACCATTCCGGAATATTTAAAAATGATTGAATACAAAACAGCAGTTCTGGTTGCCGCCGCCATGAAAATGGGAGCAATCGTAGCCAAAACATCTGAGAAAGAAGCAGATTTAATTTACGATTTCGGACTTAACTTAGGATTGGCTTTTCAGCTTCAGGATGATTTTTTAGATGCTTTCGGAGACCCGGAAACTTTTGGAAAACAGGTTGGTGGCGATATTATCGAAAATAAAAAAACCTATTTATACTTAAAAGCTTTAGAATTTTCATCTCAGGAGAAAGCTGTACAATTGCAAAATTTATTCGGTCTGCAACTTGACGACAATGCTGCTAAAATTGAAACAGCAAAAGCGATTTTTAACGAATCGGGCGCTTCAAAAGCAACGCAGGAAGCCATAGAAATGTATACTTTTAAAGCTTTTGAGACTTTAGAAAAAATGGATATCAACGCCGAAAAGAAAAACATCTTAAGAACCTTTGGCGAAAATTTAATGGGAAGAAAAGTATAGCTTTTAACATTAAAAGCTGCTTTCTTCAATACAACTATCTGATGGAAAAAACAGAAGTGATTACTTTTAATTCCGAAAGAAATGATATCAAACTATCCTTTCTTTTTGCAATTTGTTTTCCCTTTTTTACTGTTTTGGCGTTAGGAATTGATTCGGTATTTTTTACAACACATTATTTTGACGGCAGACCGCTGACAAACCTGTTAGCCATTCTTTATTTTACGGGCTTCTATTGGAGTGCAAAATCCGATTTAAGAAAACTGATGTTTGTAATGGTTGGGCTCTCTTATATCGGAGAATTGATTTTCTGTAAATTATTGGGAATGTACGCGTACAGAACCGAAGCGATTCCTTTATATGTCCCTTTTGGACATGCTATTGTTTATGCTTCGGGTTATGTTTATGCCCATACCAAATGGTCCATAGCTAAAGAACTTCACTTAAGAAAATATTTCCTTTTTTTCTTCGCTCTATTATTTTTGAGTGTTGCCGTACTATTAAAAGACTATTTTTCGTTGTTTCTGGGGCTTTTATTTTTTGCTCTCTTAAAAAGAAAAAGATGGCAGAATCTATACTGCTTTATAGCGTTTTGTGTTATATTTATAGAATTGGCAGGTACTTATTTTAAGTGCTGGACCTGGGCTCCTACCGTGTTTGGAAGTATCCCTACTTCAAATCCCCCAATGGGAGCTGTTTTTCTGTATGCCGGCGGTGATGTACTGTTGGCAAAGATTGTAGCTGTCTGGGAAAATAAAAAGAAAAGAAAATGAATTTCATCGCCCCAAAATCAACTGAGTTGTTGCTCGAGCAGGCACAAAGCGAGACTTTGTATCTAAAATTAATTGAGCAAATTAATAAGGATTTTAACTTAGCAAACGAAGGAATCGATTTTCCGTTGAGTATTTCTCCCAACGAAATAAAAATTCAGCTGCACGAAAAAATCTACCGAATGATTCAGTATAAATTTGCCGAATATCTCAATCTTCTTTATATAATAGATGTATCTGAAAGCGAAATAAAAAAACTTGACGGATCAGATTTGGTAATCCTCGCCGAACAAGTCTCCTTTCTAATTTTAAAAAGAGAATGGCAAAAAGTCTGGTTTAGAAATAATTACTAACCAAAAAAATCGTTTTAATTAGCGGCTAGTTTTTTGCCACTAATTGCACAAATTTTCACGAATTGTTTTTTTACTCAATTCCTCAATAGTAACGCCAATAGTGCTGTAATAAAGTTACGCATAACAATAAACTCAGAAAAAAAATCCTTTTAATCTGTGAAATCAGTGGCTAGTATTTTTTGCCACAGATTAAAAAGATTAAAAGGATTTTTTCTAAACTTTAAAATTCAATTCGTGAAAATTCGTGCAATTAGTGGCTACTATTCTCTACCGAAAATTGCTTTAAATCGCTGATTCTTCTTCAATTTCGCTGTATTCGTAAATTACTTTTCCAAATTTATCCGATTCTGTATTAAACGACTTCGATATAAAATCTGATAAAGAATCTTCCTCGGTAAAAACTGAATCAATTAATAGTTTTTGTGTTTTATAAAATTCCAGACCAGAAACCAGGTCTTGGGTAGTTCCCAAACAATTACCAATAAAACTTATGTTTCGCATCATTAAATTGGCAATCAATAGTGTTAAATTGGTTGGTTTAACCTCTTTTAACTTGCCAATAGACTGATTAAAAATACCACAGCTTAAATAACGGGCATTCAGATTTAACTGAGGTAATAAAAGCTCTAAATAGGTATCCGAAAAAGAATCCAGTACCACATCAAACAACAGTGTGTTTGGGATATTTTTTTCTTTTATAGCGAAAATATCTTTTATAAACGGAAACTGCTCCCGAACTAATGTTCTGTTTTTTCCGGAATAAGATAGGCCATAAACATTACAATCCATGCTCCAAAGTGCGTTTAATAAAAAATAAGAGGTATTTGACGTTACCGATGTTACGAGTACATTATCTCCTTTTTTAATATTGGCTTTCCGAATCATTGCATTAGCAGTTTGTGTTCCGATTCCCAACGCACCGGCCTCAACACCGGAAAGGTAAGATGGCACTTTCACCAACTTGGCATAATGATAAATTTCATACTCTTTACTGGAGTGATTAGACGGGATTCCGGGCATCGCTCCATTTTCAGCTTCAGGATAAAAACAGTTGCCTAGTACCAAATCTCCAACAGCCAAAGTGGTTACATTTCTACCAACCGCAATTACATGCCCTGCAAAATCAGAACCTATAGGATAGAAAGTATCGATAGTAGCTCCTTTTAATTTCTGCCATGCATTTTCAACAACTCCCAAATCTCTGTAATTTAAGGAAAAACTAACTTTTTTCACCAATACAAAATTGGCATATTGATCCGATTCAGGATCGAAATCAGGGAAGTTTCCCTCGACAAAAGCCAAAGGAATTTCCACGTTATCAATGCGAATTAAATGCTTGTTATGATCTTCAATCTTATCAAATAAAGAAGACGTTACTACTGCCAGTGCTCTCATATCTTAAGATGTTAGTTCTACTGTTTCTTTTGTTTGTTCATTTTTTCCGGTATGCAGTTGTTTGCTGTAATATTTGTATAAAAAGTCATAAACAACCATTTCGTGCATTCTGTGTTTTGTTATAAAGATTCGGTTGCAAATCATGTGCACATAACTCAGCATGATATCATCAAGATAGGCTGGCAAACGATCTTCTTTGTTTATTTGTTTTATTGCTTTTACAAACTCCACATTACTTTTGGAACGCTCCTGAAGAATTTCAAGCAAAGGCGCATACATTTCGTCCATTGCGTTAGGATTCAAAAATGACTCTATATCCGATTCATACTTCACAAACAATTCATTGATTTGTTTGTTGAGTCGCCCGGAACGATTAAATTCTTTTCCAAAACCGGTTTTGGCAACATTAAACAATTTGATTTTTCCCTCCAGTATTACATCAAAATCATTTAAAAAGTGATCTATAGACAATAGGGCAAACATCCATCTTATTTTTTCTCCGGAATCTCCTTCGATCATATCCGTGAATTTTAGTGTACAGACACTATCATTAAAAAACAAGGATTCGGTTTCTTCGATAGCCTCATAACCGTAGCGTTGCAGCTCTCTGAGATAATTATCGGTTTGTGTTTTCCAGATAATTCGTGTTTTTTCAAGCGGTTCAATATATTGTCTTATGGTTTGAATGCAAGCGGTAAACAAATTACTGTTTTTTAATAAAACACGGAATCTGATGTGATGCCCCTGTACATCGTGATAGCGAATAAAAAACCACTTTTCGATCAGGTCTTTGGATTGCAATTCTTTGACAATAGGGTTGATTGCTCTGTTTAAAAGTTCTTCACCGGCTCTTTCACCGCAGTAAAATTTATAATAAAGCCATTTTTCTCCTATCGAAAAAGAGGTCGCTACGCCTTCCTGATTTTCTTTTGAAACAAACTGTTTTACAGTGGCAGCTTCCACTTTTTTCTCAATATTTTTATGCGCTGTGAAAATAATTTCATTGCAATAATTCGCTGTGATGGTATCTTCAGCAAATAAAAACTCTTTTAACTGAATGAAACTCTCCCCTTTAAGCATATAGTAAAATACATTACAACTCAAATCGTTGTTGAAGTTAATGAGCACTTCATTATCACCTTGAGAAATATAGATCAAATCAGGAATATTTCTCTTTGTTCTGAAATCGCGAATAAAATCGATTGTTTTAGATTCACCAACAGCCAGTATACTTTCAATTTCGGCTTTATTAATATTCCAGGTTGCTCTGCTTAAAACGGTGTCTTTGTAATTTACTCTTGGCAAAAAATCAAACTCATTTTGTAACGCTCCCCAGCCAAAACCAAAGCCAAAAGAGTTTTGATTTTGAAGATCACACAAGAAATGATAGATCGGTAAGGCATTCGAAGCAAAATTATGGGCATTACTCAATCGCGGAATTACTTCCTTGTTAAGTCTTTTAGAACGCAGAATAATTTTCCCTCCTTTTACAGAAACATACAAATCGTCTATCGTGATTTGATGATCGCTGTCTACCGAAGCATTTCCCAAATAAGGAATTTCATACTCTCTTTGAAAGTTTCTGTACAAAATATTTCCGGTTCTTGCCTGTGGCAGATGCACTATTTCTGCAACAATTTTATCGGCGTGCAGCTGATTTTCTATAGCGGTAACTTCATTACACAAATCCAGAATTTTTGTATCTAAATGACTGAATCTCCCGATTAGACTATTGGCAGAAGGACCACTTGCTGTTTTTAAATTGATCTTTTCAACTCCATTTTCATGAAATACATTTACAAATACCGAAAAACTGTCCGGATATAAAGACTCCCTTTCTTCAAATTTGTTAATTTCCTCATCCAATAAATCAATAACTTGCAGATTATTTTTTGTAGCGTGAATTAACTTCTTTAACAAAAATGTTTTTTTAGCATCCATTGAGATCTGATTACTATCTGAATGGCCAGTATTGATCAATAAATCTTCTACTAAAGGTGATTTTGCTCCCGAAATTTTTCCGTAACCAATACCTATGTCGGGATCCAGAACGCTCACCAAAGGTTGCTCATATTCTTCAAATCGCTCGAGGAATTTCTTTCTGAATTCTTTTAAATGTCCATTTTCTGAACCGGATTGCAATTTGTTTAAAACACTTAAAGCAGGACGCAAATTCTTGAGTGTTTTAAAACTAATAGAACCTTTTTCGATTTTTCTGAAACTGTCTACCTGAAACAATTTTGAGATATCAACATGTTCTAATTCTTCATTGACCAACTCATGAATCTCGGTATACAAAGCCGGATCATTACTGCTGTTTGTATCCAGAAAATTGATTTTCGCTTTTAAATTAGTGATGAGCTCTCTAATGACCGCTGCTTCATAAGAATCGAATCTTTCTTCAGAGAATATTCTCAACAATTTCTCAAAATAGTCCTCTCCGGTAATGGTAAACTCCAGTTCGGTTACAATAAACTGACTTTTAATAAGGGTATCCATAAATTCATTGGCATCCTGCAAAGAAATCTCATCAGAAACAAGTAGCTCGGCAAGTTGACTTAGTAAAACTCCATTTTTTGCTTTTTCAAATATCAGTTCTAAATAATCACTTATTTCAACTTCAGAAATTTTATGAAACCTTACATTGTCTTTAAAATAATACTCCACATAACGGTATTTATCAAAAACCGTATAAATTGAATTGTTGCTGTAAAATTTCAAAACATTTCTGATAGCATCATTTTTTATAATAACCGGCAAAAAGCTTCCTAAAAAATACATATCAAATTTGGTAAATCTTCCGAATGTACTTCTTGCGATATCCAGACTGGTCTCAGCATTTAAATCTACCGCTGCCACTGTAGAAAACATTCCAAATGGCGTGCTTCTGTTTGATAATCGGGAAGCATATTTGTACAAAGATCCTTTTAAACTTTTAAGTTCTTCCTCGGATTGAAAAGCTTCTCCTTTTTCCCACAAAAGCATTGCCTTGTAAATATTTGGGGAACCAATAAACAATGCTTCTCTGTTTTCTTTTTTAGAAAAAATTGCTGTAATTTTTTCCCAGGTAAGATCCGTTTGTTTTTCTTCAATTGGAGTTCTTACGATAGCCGTTTTTGTAAAAGAGTAATTTTTCATTTTTGCTAAAATTTCCTTAGTAAACAATTATATTATTCCACATATTATAATAGTATTCTTTTTTATTCATAAGCTCATCATGCGAGCCCGACTCAATGATCTCTCCTTTTTTAAAGGCATAAATAACATCTGCTTTTTTAATTGACTGTAATTTGTGTGCAATCACAATGATGGTTTTTCCCTGTGCACTCAACTCTTCGATTAAATTTTTGATTACCAGTTCAGATTCCGAATCAAGTGCCGAGGTTGCTTCATCAAGAATAAGAACTTCCGGATCTTTATAAAGTGCTCTTGCAAAAGCAATTCTTTGTCGCTCTCCTCCCGATAAGTTTGCACCAAACTCACCCAGATAGGTATTAAAGCCGTTGGATAAAGACTCTATAAAATCATAAGCCCCTACTTTTTTACTTACTTCAATTATTTTTTCCATATCCGGATTGGATTCTCCAATGGAAATGTTAAAAGCAATCGTTCCGTCAAAAAGCTCCACATTTTGAGGCACCGTGGTAATCAAAGCATTAATACTTCTTTTTGAAATGTAATTTAAGTCATATTCTCCAATTAGTATCTTCCCTTCTTTCGGATTGTAAATATTCTGGATTAATGAAGCAATCGTACTTTTTCCACTTCCGCTTTCCCCTACCAATGCTGTAAACTGACCTTTTTTGATGGTAAGATTTAAATCTTTAAAAATGTAACGTCCCAATTCATAAGAGAAATCAATATTTTTAAACTTAATATCACCAAAGTTACTTTTTGTCAAATTCACTTTCGATTCCATTTCTTCTCTGTCCAAATCCATAATTCCAAACAAACGATCTGAGGCAATCATGGCGTTCTGAATGGCCTGATTCGTACCGATTAATTGTGATGCCGGTCCTGTGAAATAGCCTATTATAGAATAAAAGGAAAACAATTCACCTGGAGTAATATCACCATCAATAGCATAATACGTCCCTACCCATAAAAGAATAATGGTAAACAGTCGGGAAATAAAATCAGTAGAAGTTCTGGCAAAAATTCCATTCATTCCCGATTTGTAAATGCTTTTTAGTAAATCAACAAATTTCAGCTCGGTTCTTATTTTAGAAAAATCCTCTAAAGACAATCGCTTAACTGTCCCAATATTTTTTATGGATTCTACCAATTGGGACTCCAAAAGCGCATTTTTCTCCATTATTTCACGTTCCGCTTTTTTATTTAACTTATTTGCAATTAGATAAATAATAACATAAAACGGGATGATCAACGAGATAATCAAAGCCAGTTTCCAATAAAACGAGAACATAAAAATAAACGAAAAAAATACAATTAGAATATTTACCGAAATACTCAAAGCAGTTTCATTTATTAAAGCCCGTATTTTTACCGCATCCCCTATTCTTGACATGATTTCACCAATTCGCATGGTATCAAAAAACTTTTGAGGCATCGTAAACAAATGTTTGTAATACCCTAAAATCAATCGGGAATCGATTTGCTGACTTGTTTTTAAGATAAAAACATCTTTTAAAACACTGTATAAAATTTGCAGCAACAAACAGGCAATCACAATAATACTCATTAGATTCAACAAGCTTTTATTTCCGCTCACGAGCACAAAATCGGTAATCTTACCTACGTATATTGATACCGAGAAACCGAGCAAAGTATATAAAACAGCTCCAATAATAGCTTGCAATAAAATGTATTTGTGAGGTTTCAATAAAAATAGTATTCTTCTCAAATTGGATATTTTCTCGTTTTTTTCTTTAAAAATATCATCGTCAGGAATTAAGATTAAAGCATAACCGGTAAATATTTCTTCAAAATCGGCAAAAGGCTTTTTTTCCAGTTTTCCGCTGGACGGATCCATCACCTGGATGTAATTTTTAGCTACTTTGTAAGCCACCATATAATGAGGAAACTCATGTCCGTCTTTTTTAATCAGGACATGTAAAAGAGCTGGTAAAGGCACATCTTTTAATCCTTCAAATTCTACTTTTACTCCTTTGGCAAGAAAACCTAATTTTACTGCAGCATCTCTTAATCCTAATAATGTTGTTCCTTTTTGAGTCGTACTGGCATATTGTCTAATTCTCGAAATAGGTAAACTTAAATTATAAAATTCTGAAATTGAAGCTAAACAAGCTGCACCACAATCTGAATGATCGTGTTGTTTTATTTCTATTTTACTCATTTTTGCTATTGTAAGGATTAAACCAATCTTCTACTTTGTCAAATAATAATTGAAATGCAGTTCTTTTAGTTAAGAAAAACCGGCTCGTTAAACTCATACCTTTTTTTAGGTTCCCTTTAGCTCCATTTTTTAAGGTTAAACTATCAGTAGATAGATTACTTTTTATTTTATAATAAGGAGCATCATTAACGATAAGCACATCTTTACTTATTTCAAAAATTTGTCCTTTTGCAAATCCCCATTGATTTGAATTAAAGGCATCTATTTGATAAATCGCATCACCTCCTTCTTTTAAATAACCAATTTCAGACGGGTTTACGTAGGTTTCTACAATAATGTTTTTATCCGGTGAAATTTCTACAATAGGGTTTCCGGTTGCAATTACGCTTCCTTTGTGAAAGCCCTGCATATTGATCAATTCACCATCAATAGGAGCAATTATGATATAATTATTCTCCTCTTCTTTGAGTTGTTTCTGTTTAGAATGAATGCTTTTATTATCCTGACTTAACTGAGTGTATTCTTTTTGCCAGGACAATTCAGCTTGTTTAATTACATTAATTCTGTCATTCTTAATTTTATCCAGTTCTAATTGTGCTTTTTCAAATTCCGATTTCGATATCACTTCTTTTTTATAAAGATGTTCTTTTCGGTCAAAATCGGTTTGCGTATTCTTAACCACTATATCAAGATTGTACAATTCCTGTTGGTGTTTTAAAAGCTCCTTTTTATACTGATCTGATTGTACCTGACCATAATTACGACGAATTAAATTACGCAGGTCATTCAGGTAAACGGAGTTTTCTGAACTCTGAATTGTATTTAAGTTCTCTCTTTCTTTTAATATATTATGATCTATTATCAGTAAAGTATCTCCTTTTTTGATTTTCTTATTTTCTTCCACATTAAAAAAGGAAATTTTACCACTTATAGGAGAGTAAAGTGTAAGCTTCTTTTCCTGTGGAATTATCGTTCCTCTACTCGTTGTATAAATATCTATATGTATAAAAGGTAACGAGACAAAAGCAATTAAAAGAGCCAAAAACGTAATCACAAATAAGCGTGATGTTTTTTTATTGTGTTTAGCAATATGACTTTCAACAGTGTTGTTTAAAATCTCTTCCGGGAAAATTTCTTTATCGCTCATGACTATGGTATTAATTACAGAACAAATGAACCTAATATTTAAGGAAGAAAAAAATGAAAAATACCCATTTTTATAAAAAATAGTGTCCTTTTTGAAATTCAAACAGTTGATTTTCAGTGATTTAATTTTAAATCAAATTGGTTTTGTATGAAAGCGGTTTGAGATCCGTTTTCAGGATTTAAAAGCACAAAAAAAGCATTATCAGTAAAACCGATAATGCTTTTTAGAAGAAACATGTTCGAAATTATGCTAAATGTATGGTTATGACGATACGATCCGGATTGCAAAAAGTTGAGCTTCTACCATCAATAGGATGTAATGAACCTACATTTAATTTCGTACAGCTATTTCATTTAAAAACAGCTTGTTGTTCACATTTTGTTTTTACAACAATAATTTACTCTAAGGCTTTAGTCACTAAATAACTGATTACTACTGTACAAACAGGAGTAGTTCCTCCGTCTACATCATTCATTTGATTGTCGTTTAATTCGACAACAGCTACTTTATTGAAAGCCAGTTTATTGTTTGGATTTTGCTTTTTCATCTTTGTTAAAATTTAAGGTTATTGGATTAGTCGGCTAAGATTGTAGTTACTAAATAACTAACTACTACAGTACAAAGAGGAGTAGTTCCTCCGTCTACGTCATGCATTTGATTGTCGTTTAATTCGATAACAGCTACTTTGTTGAAAGCTAACTTGTTGGTTGCATTTTGTTTTTTCATCTTTGTTAAAATTTAAGGTTATTGGATTAATCGGCTAAGATTGTAGCTACTAAATAACTGACTACTACAGTACAAACAGGAGTAGTTCCTCCGTCTACGTCATTCATTTGATTGTCGTTTAATTCGACAACAGCTACTTTGTTGAAAGCTAACTTGTTGGTTGCATTTTGTTTTTTCATCTTTGTTAAAATTTAAGGTTGTTGAATTAGTGGTCTAAGACCGTAGTCACTAAATAACTGACTACTATAGTACAAGGAACAGTAGTTCCTCCATCTACGTCATGCATTTGATTGTCGTTTAATTCGATAACAGCTACTTTATTGAAAGCCAGTTTATTGTTTGGATTTTGCTTTTTCATTTCTGTACTATATTACATTTGTTGTAATACTGTGATACTTGTATCTGCACAGCAACATCCTGTACAAGTCTCTCCTCCAAGGATTGTTGAACCACCGTTGATTTCAATAAGTGAATTGTCATTTAATTCTGTAACATCTGCTTTTTTAAAATACAGTTTGTTGTTTAGATTTATGCTTTTCATCAGAATTGATTTTTAATGATTGTTAATTTCGGTAAGATCGGATCACAGATGCAACCGGAATTTGGGTTGGTATCAGTATCTTGCCCCGTTATTACACCCCCATTAACATTTTTTAACTGTTGAACATTTAATTCTGCAACATTAGCTTTGTTGAAAGCCAATTTGGTTTGGTTTTGCTTTTTCATTTTTGTTAAGATTTAATAATTAATAGCCTTTTAAAATCACTAATTAAAATAAGGGCAAGTCAAATTGTCCCAAAAAATGCAGCTCGCTTTAATGAATAACAAGAATTTAAATGTTGGTCTATTCAACCTAAATTCCTAATAGCCCTCCTAAAATGGGCTATTGCGATTTAGTCCGGAAAAAATTCAGGCTTATCTAAAAAGCTTTGTAATTCGTTTTTTGATTGTTAGCAATAACGATTTTGATTGTTTTCCGCCATCATTATCTTCAATCTTGAAAATCAAATTTTTGCCAAGCCGTTTTTCGCCCGAATGATTACCGTTAGTCATAATTTTCATTTTTAAGCTAACAAGTCTGCGGTGTAGAAGTACTTTAGAAATAGTAAAAAAAAGTTTTATAAAAGACACTTTTTCTTTACCTTTGTAGAAGTAATTTCTGGCACCTTGTTAGGTATTACGTTTTTGTTAAAACACCTTATAAAACAGAGTCTCCACACTCTGTTTTATTTTTTTAATTTAAAGTGGTACTCATTTACATTTTCACCACTCTTCAAAACCAAAGTAGAAACCAATCTGATCTTCAGATTATATCTAAGACAAAGTAAAATCTTTTTTTTCTGTAAAAAAAAATAAAAACCCCCATATTTATAAAATAAGGGGGCTCTTTTTTAGATATAACTAATTGACTTGTATATAATTACAAACTTATTACTTGTCTTAATTTTCATTCATCTGATTTATCTTTTTTATATAAATCGAAGGGCTAATTCCTGTTGCAATCTTAAAATATTTCGTGAAAGACTCCGGGCTTTTGTAGCCAATTTCTTCCGAAATCGCATTGATCGAATAAGATCTTAGTTTGGTATTATTCTTTAATTCAATAATAATATAATTAATCCTTAGCTCATTTACGTACGAACTAAAGTTTTTATCCAGCTCACTATTGACAATTTTAGACAGATAAGCGGTATTTGTCTTTAATCTTTTAGCTACATTATGAAGTGTAAAGTCTTGTCTCAGGAACAATCTTTTCTCTTCGAGTTTAATTAGTTTATCTAAAATCTCTGTTCTTGTTTCATCTTTGATAATAAAATTAGAGGCCGTTGGCTCCTCAATGTCGGCAATATTATTTTCTTCTGTTACTTCATCATTAGAAGCGCTATTTATAGTGACCATATTGGTTGGAATAAACTCTGTTTCAAATTCTTCTTCTAATGGGTCAGCTTCCGCAATTTCATTATCACTAGCAGAAATACTGTTTTGTCGGTTTTCCTCAGCTACTTTTGGCTTCTGGTGTTCAAAGTCATTAATTTTTAGCAGTAGTTCCTCAAATTTCACCTGGTTTTGTATACCCTCTTTTCTTCTTTTAATATAATAACCGATAAACAAAAGAATTAAAAAACTTGTACACCCAAGCAATATCCATTTTTGATACTCTTGTGTTTTCTCTCTTTCCTTACTTTCGGTAATGTCTATTTTATATAAATGATCTACAGCCTCAATCCTTTTTTCGCCTATTTTCTTCGATTTTTCAATAAACTGACTATAATAATGGTTTGATTCTGAATAATTTTCGATGAATTTATAGTTTTCGGCCAATAAGTAATATATTTCAGCCAAGTATTCTGTAGGTATTTTTGAGGTTTGTCCCTTACTAAGGATCGATTTCAAAAGCAGTATCGCTTTATCGTAATCTTTTTGAAGTGAATACAATTGAGAGATCCTGATATTTATTTCTGTAATCAAATTATTGCTCTCAATTTTTTCAGCAATATTTAGGGCCTTATCGAAGGTTAATTTAGCGTTTTTAAAATCTTTTTTATCGATGTAAATTAAGCCCCGTTGACACAAGAAATGGATTTCATGCTCTTTTAAGTTGTATTTTTTCGATTCCTCGATACCACTTTTTATAAAAGCGTAGACAGCAGAATCCTGTTTATTTAAATGAATATAGGTTTTTACTAAACCCAATTTTATATCCAGTTTACTTACGTTACTAAAGCCCTCCTTAGACAAATTTTCTTTGTAGATTTTTAAGGCTTCCTGATATCTTCCTAATTCGTATGCAATACTCCCTCTTTTTATCGAAATATAATTGTAAGCACCTACATCATTGAGTTTTTTAGATAAAGTAACACATTCCTCATAAAGAGTTAAGGCTTCCTGAAAATCAAATTCGTTAAATAAATAATTCGCTTTATTGATTTTGAAAACCATTTCGAGCTTTTCGTTATCAATGGCATTGGCCTTATGGATTGCCTTATCGAAGTAATAAAAGGCACTGTCTTTTTGGGTTAAAGCACCACTTAAATCAGCCAGGAAACAATACGATTTTGCCTCTTCGACTACTAAATCATTGGTTTTAGCGTATTTTAATAACTTATGGCAGTAGTATTTTGCTTTACTCGGGTTGTTGTACAATAAATTTTTAACCGAGTCTTTATAGGTTTCAATTTTATTCTGTGAAAAGGTAAAATTGACTATAAACAATAAAAATAAGACCGGTATCTTATTTACTGTATTCATATTCATTTATTTTTAATATAGAGCATTAATAATCAGCTATTTAATAGTACTGAATTATAGGCTATTTTTATAAATCTGGGGATTTATAACTTTTTTTGTTGGATTTTTTGAAATAATTTCACAAACAATTCAAAAAACAATTCCAAAACCAAAGATTATGAAAAAAATTAACTTAAAAAAATTAGTTTTAAAAAAAACGAATATCATAGAACTAAGCTCAGATGAGGCAAGATTAATTGTAGGAGGTAATACTACTCCTTCTAATACTACTACAGGACCACTGGATCAGACAGACCCACGAAGCATGTATTCCATGTTTTGCCGTTAAAAGATAAATCTCTCAATACTAAAGAACGACTCCATTGGGTCGCTCTTTTTCTTTTGTATAAAAGTTACTAAGGTTTTCAGGTGCTAAATTCCTAAGCTCTAATTTCAAACTGATGACTATTGGAATTCCTGTCTTTGAAAAACTAACTTAAAAAATCCTTACAATAATATTTTAGTCGATAGAAAACTCAGAATCTGAGAATCTCAGCACCTAAAAACCTTAGCATCTTTAAAATTAAAAATACACTCTCACAAAAGGCATAAACCCGGATCCGTACAAACTTCTGTCCGGATCATATAAAACATCGTAACGAGCCCCAATGGTAACACTTCCGGTTCTGTAACCTGCACCAAGGTATAAAGCTGTATTCCAATAATCATCGGTATAAGAAGGCCTGAAATTATTTGCTTTATAATCTGTGTTTACACGCACCTGTTCTAATTCTGCCGATAACTGAATTTCCGGAATCGGATTTACCAAACCAACGAGACTTCCCCCGTAAACAAAAGATTCATAATAGTTTTTCGAAGACAGATACCCAAACTGTAACCCTACTCCCACAGATACAATCGGATTAACATTGTAAATAGCGCTTGGCATAACCGAAATATCAGTATAACCAGAGCCAATTCCCAGACCAAGGCCTCCACCAAATTGGACTTTATCCCAAAAAGCACTGCTATTGTCAATAACATACTTTGGCTGTTGCTGTGCAATTGTCAGATTTGAAAATAAGAACATCAAAATCACAAAAACTGATTTGAAAACGATTGAAAAATGATTTTTTCTCATAGCTTGCTCCATTTTTAACATATTTTTACGTAAAAGTACGCAAAAAAAGGATCTTAATAAAGGCGATTGTTGTACTTTTGCCATTCTATTTAACAAAAAGTATATTCACTAATATTATGGATAGGTTTTCATTTTTAAATGCAGCGCATACAGAGTTTTTCGCACAACTATATGATCAATATTTAGTAAATCCAGATAGCGTTGAGCCAAGCTGGAGAAGCTTCTTTCAAGGTTTTGACTTTGGAATGACAACTTATAATGACGAAAATCCTGTTCAACAAATCGTTGAATTTGCTGCTAACAACACCGATTACACTCAGGTTTCTGAAAAATTACAAAAAGAATTTAACGTATTAAAATTAATTGACGGATACCGCACTCGTGGCCATTTGTTTACCAAAACAAACCCGGTTCGTGATCGTAGAATTTCTTCTCCTTCTTTAGATATCGAGAACTTCGGATTATCAACTGCTGATTTATCTATTGTTTTTGATGCTGCAAAAGTTATCGGAGTAGCACCATGTTCTTTACAAGACATTATTACTCGTCTTCAGGCTATTTACTGCCAACATATTGGTATTGAATACATGTATATCAGAAATCCTAATGTTGTAAAATGGATTCAGGACAAATTGGCTGTAAATGTAAATCAGCCTAGTTTTTCAGGTGATGAAAAGAAAATCATATTAGAAAAATTAAATGAAGCGGTTTCTTTCGAGAACTTTTTACATACTAAATACGTAGGTCAAAAAAGATTCTCATTAGAAGGTGGAGAAACTATCATCCCTGCACTTGATGCTTTAATCGAAAAAGCGGCTGAAAAAGGTGTTGAACAATTCGTAATGGGAATGGCTCACCGTGGTCGTCTGAACGTTTTGGCAAACATCTTCGGAAAATCAACTCAGGATATCTTTGGTGAATTTGACGGTAAAGATTACGATCAGGAATATTTTGACGGTGACGTAAAATACCACCTAGGTCTTACTGCTGACAAGAAAACAAGAACAGGAAAAAACATCAATATCAATTTAGCACCAAACCCTTCTCACTTAGAGACTGTTGGAGCTGTAATTGAAGGAATCACAAGAGCAAAACAAGATAAATATTATGCTGATGATTTCTCAAAAGTATTGCCTATCGCCGTTCACGGTGATGCTGCAATTGCCGGTCAGGGAATTTTGTATGAAATCATCCAAATGGCACAACTTGACGGTTACAAAACCGGAGGTACCATTCATATTGTAATCAACAATCAGGTTGGATTTACTACCAACTATTTAGACGCACGTTCTTCTACGTATTGTACAGATGTTGCCAAAGTAACACTTTCACCGGTATTACACGTAAATGCAGACGATGCAGAAGCGGTTGTACATGCGGTATCTTTTGCTTTAGACTACAGAATGCAATTCGGACGTGACGTATTTATCGACTTGTTAGGATACAGAAAATACGGTCATAACGAAGGTGACGAGCCTCGTTTTACACAACCGGTTTTATATAAAATCATCGCTAAACATAAAAATCCAAGAGATATTTATGCAGAAAAATTATTGTCTGACGGCGTAATCGATGCTACTTATGTAAATGGATTAGAAAAAGAATACAAATCAAATATGGAGGAGAACTTAGAAGCTTCCCGTAAAAAAGATTTGACCATCATAACACCATTCATGCAAAATGAATGGAAAGGATTTGTTCAGGTTTCTGATGATGCTATGTTAAAAAAGGTAGATACTACTTTTCCAAAAGAAGGTTTGGATTCTATCGTTAACACTATATCGACATTACCATCTGACAAAAAGTTCATCAATAAAATCACCAAAATTGTATCTGACAGAAAAACAGGATACGACAACAATACATTAGACTGGGGAACTGCAGAAGCATTAGCTTACGGTTCGCTTCTGACAGAAGGTTTTGATGTTAGAATTTCAGGACAGGATGTTGAGCGTGGTACATTCTCTCACCGTCATGCAGTAGTTAAGGTAGAAGATTCTGAAGAAGAAGTAATCTTACTTAACGGTATCGAAAACAAGAAAGGAAGATTCGGTGTATTCAATTCGCTTTTATCTGAGTATGGTGTTCTTGGTTTTGATTACGGATATGCATTAGCTAATCCGAAAGCATTAACGATCTGGGAAGCACAGTTTGGAGATTTCTCTAACGGAGCTCAAATTATGATTGACCAGTACATTTCATGTGGTGAAGACAAATGGAACAACCAAAATGGTATTGTTTTATTGTTGCCACACGGATACGAAGGACAAGGTGCTGAGCACTCTTCTGCAAGAATGGAGCGTTATTTACAATTATGCGCCAGACATAATATGTATGTTGCTGACTGTACAACACCGGCCAACTTTTTTCACTTGTTGAGAAGACAAATGAAAACTGATTTCCGTAAACCATTAGTAGTTTTCTCTCCAAAAAGTTTATTGCGTGACCCAAGATGTGTGTCTACAGTAGATGAATTGGCAAACGGAAGTTTCCAGGAAACGATTGACGATGCTACAGTAAATAAAAAAGAAGTAAAGACTTTGGTTTTCTGTACAGGTAAATTCTACTATGACATTGTTGCAGAAAGAGAAAACAACGGAAGAAATGATGTTGCAGTGGTTCGTATCGAGCAATTATTCCCTTTCCCTGTTGAGCAAATCAAAGAAATCATCGCACAATATCCAAATGCTGATGATTATGTTTGGGCACAGGAAGAGCCTAAAAACATGGGAGCTTACAGCTTTATGCTGATGAATTTTGATCTTGTAAAATGGAGATTAGCTTCATTAAAAGCATACGCTGCTCCGGCATCAGGAAGTTACACACGTGCAAAACGTCGTCATGCAGATGCGATCAGAATGGTATTTGATAAAAATTTATTTAGATAATAAAAAATAATTGTTTCAAGTTTCAAGTTTCAAGTTTTGTAATAAACCTGAAACTTGAAACAAACTAAACTTTAAACAACGAAATAAGATGATTTTAGAAATGAAAGTCCCATCACCAGGGGAATCAATTAAAGAAGTTGAAATTGCAACTTGGTTAGTAAAAGACGGTGATTATGTAGAGAAAGATCAGGCTATTGCCGAAGTTGATTCAGACAAAGCAACTCTTGAATTACCAGCGGAAGCAAGCGGAATAATTACGCTAAAAGCAGAAGAAGGTGATGCAGTAGCGGTAGGAGCTATTGTTTGTTTAATTGATACAGGCGCAGCAAAACCGGCAGGTGATGCTCCGGCTGCACCAGCAGTTGAAGCTCCAAAAGCAGAGGCTCCTAAAACCGAAGTAAAAGCAGAAGCTCCAAAAGCAGCCCCTGCTCCAACAACTTATGCTTCAGGAACTCCGTCTCCGGCAGCAAGAAAAATATTAGACGAAAAAAATATCGCTCCGGCAACAATTTCAGGAACCGGTAAAGGAGGAAGAATTACTAAAGATGATGCTGTAAATGCAGTACCTTCTATGGGAACTCCAACTGGAGGAAGCCGTGGAACTGAACGCACAAAATTATCTATGTTACGTCGTAAAGTAGCAGAGAGATTAGTAGCGGCTAAAAACGAAACGGCAATGTTAACTACTTTCAATGAAGTTAACATGACCCCAATCAACCAAATTCGTAACGAATACAAAGATGCTTTCAAAGCAAAACATGGTGGTCTTGGTTTAGGTTTCATGTCATTCTTTACAAAAGCAGTTACAAGAGCTTTACAATTATATCCGGATGTTAACTCAATGATGGATGGTGATTACAAAGTTGCTTACGATTTTGCTGACATCTCTATCGCAGTTTCAGGACCAAAAGGATTAATGGTACCTGTAGTTCGTAATGCTGAATTATTGACTTTCCGCGGAATTGAAGCAGAAATCAAAAGATTAGCACTTAGAGCTCGTGACGGTCAAATCACGGTTGACGATATGACTGGTGGTACCTTTACCATTACCAATGGTGGTGTTTTTGGAAGTATGTTGAGTACTCCAATTATCAACCCTCCTCAATCAGGAATCTTAGGAATGCACAATATTATTGAGCGTCCAATTGCTGTAAACGGTAAAGTAGAAATTCACCCAATGATGTATGTTGCCCTTTCTTATGACCACAGAATTATTGACGGTCGTGAGTCTGTTGGTTTCTTGGTTGCTGTGAAAGAAGCATTAGAAAACCCATTAGAGTTATTGATGAATGGCGATGCTAAACGTGCTTTAGAGTTGTAATTCAACCAGTTTTATAAAAAATCAAATCCTGCTTAAATTAATAAGCAGGATTTTTTTTGTTCCAACGACAACATAAGCAGATTAATCTGTCATTTTTTCAAATAAATATAAAATTGTCCCTTTAAAAGAGTATTTTATTTAGAATAAGTAAAAATAATTTGGCTCATTAGGATTCTACACTTAAATTTGCGCTATTAAAAACAATTCTAAACAATATGAAAACCAAATACTCAGTATCTTTTTTGGCTTTTTTCTTTGTTCTATTGGCAAGTACAACTGCCTGGGCACAACAAAAAGCAACTATAAAAGGTCAAATTACCCTAACTAATAACCAGTCAGCAGATAATATTTCTGTAGTATTAAAAGGAACCAAAATCGGAACAGTTACAAATGACCAGGGTTACTACGAAATTAAAAATATCAAACCCGGAAACTATGTAATCCGCGTTACCGGAATCGGGCATTCAGCAAAAGAAAGACACGTAACATTAAACTACGAAGATATAATAACAGAAAATTTCTCGATAGAAGCTAATTCTGAAGAACTTGGAGAAGTAGTTATAGATTCTAAAAGAACAAACAAATTTACCAGAACAGAAAGTGAATACGTTTCGCGCATACAACTAAAAAACCTTGAAAATGCACAGGTATATAATATTGTAAGCAAAGAGTTGATGGCCGATCAAATGATCACCAATCAAGACGATGCCTTAAAAAATATTCCGGGTATTTATCAGTTATGGTCTGCCAGTGGACGCGCAGGTGATGGTGGATCTTATTTTGCTTCTCGTGGTTTCGTTACACAAAGTTTAATTCGAAATGGTGTTGCCGGTTCTACAATTGGTAATTCAGATGCCAGCAATATCGAACGCATCGAAAGCATAAAAGGACCTTCAGCTACCCTTTTCGGTTCTGTACTTACTTCTTACGGAGGGTTAGTAAACCGTGTAACCAAAAAGCCTTATGAGTCTTTCGGAGGAGAGGTTAACTATCAGACCGGAAGTTATGGTTACAATCGTCTGACTGCAGATGTAAATACACCTTTAAATGAAGACAAAACCGCTTTATTCCGCGTAAATGCAGCCTACAACAATGGCAATACTTTTCAGGATTTCGGTACTAATAAAAGTTATTTCTTTGCTCCTTCTTTCAGTTATAAATTCAGCGAAAGATTATCTGTTTCGATTGAAGCAGAATTCAATAGCCTGAACGGATCAGGATTCCATACTATTTATTTAGGCGCACTACCGTCAGCAATTGGTTTCAATAGTGTAAATGATTTAAAATATGATTTTAAACGTTCGTTCTACGGAAGTGACCTTATAACAAAAACAAGAAGTACAAATATTTTCGGTCAGGTAAACTACAAGATGTCTGATAGCTGGAATTCGCAAACCGTAATTACCACTATCACCAATACATCAGTAGGCCCACAAGCCTGGTTCTACCTATTACCAAACAATACTTTCTCACGTAATGCATGGAAAGTAGACGGAACAAGTAATGCTATTGAATTCCAACAAAACTTTACCGGTGATTTCAACATCGGAAATGTACGCAATCGTGTGTTGATTGGTGGTGACATTTACCACATCACAGACCGAACAAGCAGAACAATAGGACCTAAAGGTTTTGAGTTTGACAAAGTAGATTATACCGCTGCAAACACAAATTACTACGCTTTTAACCAAGCTGCTCTTGAACAAACTTTATCCGGAACGCCATACAGTAACAACCGTACTAATATCACTACTTACAGCGCTTACGTTTCTGATGTAGTTAATATCACGGATCAGTTAATTGTTTCTGCAGGTCTTCGTTTTGACAATTACGACAACAAAGGAATTTTTAATCCGGCTACCAATCTTACAACCGGAGCATTCTCTCAAAATGCCTTTTCTCCTAAATTTGGGGTTGTGTACCAAATTGTAAAAGATCAGCTTTCGGTATTCGGAAACTATCAAAACAGTTTCACGAATAAAGGTTTCTTAAATGCCAATGTAAACGGAAAACTTGAATTGGTTAAATTTGATCCGGAAAAAGCGAATCAATTTGAAGCTGGTATTAAACTAAACGCTTTTGATAACAAATTAAGCGCAAACTTGAGCTATTACGACATAAAAGTTGAAAATGTGGTACGTGCAGACATCAGCTTACCAAACGCCAATATACAAGATGGAAATCAAAGAAGTAAAGGATTTGAAGCTGAAATCACCTCTAATCCAATTGCGGGATTAAACTTTACTGTTGGTTATGCCTACAATGACAGCAAAATGGAAAAAGGTAATGCCAACGTAAACGGTTTAAGACCCGTAACTGCTGGTCCGGTAAATCTGGCAAACTTCTGGGCAAGCTATACCGCTCAAAGTACTAACCTTAAAGGATTAGGAATTGGAATTGGAGGAAATTATGGAAGTGAAAGCCTTATCGCGAATGCAAATACAGCAACCGGAAGAGAAACTTTCAGTCTTCCTTCTTACACAGTTCTTAACTCAACTATTTTTTACGATCAGCCTAAATACAGAATCTCTTTAAAAGTAAACAACTTCACTGACGAATTGTACTTTAACGGATATACGACAATCAATGTTCAGGCTCCAAGAACTTTCTTCGGATCTGTAACTTATAAATTCTAATAAAAAGCACAAAGACATCTTTCTGCCAAACTACAGAAAGATGTCTTTAAAATTTATAAAACCATGATAACAATAGCCAGCCTTTTCGTTTTTATCTCTTTTTATATGTTTTATTATACCTCCAAAAGAGCGGCGCTGACTTACAACTACAGCTTCGAAAAATGGATGAACAACAACCCCAAACAAACCAAAATTACCGGATTATTTTTTCTTCTTTTGGCTTATTCTTTTTGGCTATTTACTACTGCATTAGGCTCAGGAACTTTGTTGTTTTTTATACAACTAATGACTATTGGAAGTTTAATAATTATACTTACGCCTTTAAAAGTCATAAACAGCAAAGCAGTTGCGCTACTTTTTATTCTGACAGGAGTTATAGAAATTTATTATTATTAAAATATGCCGGCAAATCCTAAATACCTTACGCAGTCTAAATGGCAGCGTTTCCTAAAAATATCAGCTGCCATACTTGGCGGCTATTTCGTTTCTGTAACCTTCCACTTGGCTTTGGCCTCCTGGATGAATCATGTAAATGTGATTATGACCATGGCTTTTTCAGGTTTTATCCTTTGGGTTGCTCTGATGGTAGTGGCCTTCTTAGCAAAAAGCGGATTAAAAATTTGGGGAATATACCTTTTACTTACCCTGATTTTCTGCGGCATCATCTATCTCGGACAAACCTATAATCCTATTACCAAATAACTAATGAACAACAGAAACTATAATATCTATTTTCATACACATACCGTAAGTGGTATTGTGATAAGCGTGGTGTTGTTTGTTATTTTCTTCGCCGGATCCTTTTCCTTTTTCAAAGATGAAATAATCAACTGGGAACGAGGCGAGACTGCTCCTATCACCAAAGAAATTCAACTCAATTACAATGCAACTTTAGACACTTTAGACAAAAGATATACTTTACACGGGAGAAATATCTCTATCTCTAAAGCCACAAACGAAAATCGTGTTAACGTTTACATGGAAGGCACCAAAGACTCTTTGGCTCCCGCTAAACTAAAAGAAGGCCAGTTTTTTTATTTGCATACACAGAATCTCAAAACACAAACCTATGAAGAAGCTTATTCTTTAGGAGAGTTTTTATACCGCCTACATTTTCTGGCACAAATTCCTTATCCCGTTGGTTATTATCTTTCGGGTTTTACCGCATTATTCTTCTTGTTTGCAATTGTGACCGGAGTTTTATTACACTGGAATAAAATTGTATCTAATTTCTACATCTTTCGACCAAAAGAAAAACTAAAAACACTATGGACTGATGCCCACACCGCATTGGGAATGATTGGACTGCCTTTTCAATTTGTATATGCTGTTACCGGAGCTTTTTTTATGATCAAACTGCTTATTGTAGCACCAAGCGTTATGGCTTTATACAAAGGCGATCAAAACAAATTATACGATGATCTGGAATACAACAATCCGGAGTTTAAATTTGAAAATAAAAAATTAGCAAACCCTTTTAACATTAATGAATTTGTAGCGAAAACCAAAAGCAACTGGAAAGATTTTGAAATCACCAGCGTTCAAATTCAAAACTACGGTGACAACAGCATGCATGTTATCGTGGAAGGAGAATTGCCTTATGATAAAAAATTTACAGCCTTTGGAAAAGTAATTTACAACGTTGCAACCGGTAAAGTCATTGCTAAAAAAGACCCGATCACCGAAAACAAATACTTAGACGGAGTTAAAAATGTCCTGTACCGCATTCACTTTGGTGATTATGGTGGATACGCTCTTAGGATAATCAGTTTTGTACTTGGTATTATTACTTGTTTTGTAATTATATCGGGAGTTATGATTTGGCTGGTGGCCAGAGACAAGAAAAATATGCCGGAGAAAAAACGTCGTTTTAACAACTCCGTAGTACGTATTTATTTAGCACTTTGTCTGAGCATGTATCCGGTTACTGCACTTGCTTTTATTGTAAATAAAATATTTTATCCTCTTACTCAAAACAATATTTACAGCGTCTATTTTATCAGCTGGTTGGTACTGACTATCTTCTTTCTAATCAAAAGAGACATTAATTTCACCAATAAATGGTCTCTGATTTCCGGAAGTATTTTAGGCTTCTTAGTCCCGATAACAAATGGTATCTGCACCGGAAACTGGTTTTGGAAAACATTTGCCAACAATCAGATTCAGATTTTCTTTATTGATATTTTCTGGATTGTTTTAGCCGCGATTACACTCTATGTTTCTTTTAAATTAAAAAAGGTACAGAGTCAATAAATCACAGCCTTATGGAAAAATCTCGCAAAGACGCCAAGTCGCCAAGTTTTTTGCACGCAGATTTTGCAGATCCCGCAGATTTATTTGAGTTGTTTCCTGCGGAAGACTAAATCCAAAGAATAATCTTTTTTTATAGAACGCAAATCAGCTAAATCTGCAAAATCTGCGTGAGTTATAAAAAACTCCGCGACTTGGCGACTTGGCGAGAAATATTTGAAGCATAACAACAAACCTAATCCTTGCGAATCAAACCCGGTAAGTTAAAATAAACACATATAATTTGTGGATTGCACATTTAGAATTACTTTTGCCTTTTGCAGGTATTTCGCAATTCATCAAATGGCATTTACAAAACAAATACGTTTTATACACAAATGGCTCGGATTAATTTCCGGGCTTATTGTTTTTATTGTAAGTGTTACCGGTTGCCTGTTTTGTTTTCATGACGAAATCAAAGACATTACCCGAAAAGAATGGCGTATTGTAGAACCGCAAAACAAACCCTTTCTTTTGCCATCTGTTTTAGAGCAAAAGGCGAAACAAATTGCTCCAGAAAACAAAGTATCGATGGTTTCCTATTACGGCAAAAACCGATCTGCAATTGTCTACACCTTTACCGACACCAAAAACGAATATCTGTATTTCAATCCCTACAACGGTAAGTATTTAAAAACAGAAAATCCTGAAACTGATTTTTTCATTATTGTCGAATACATTCATTTGTATTTACTTTTGCCCGACTATATCGGAAAACATATTATTGGCGGTGCCACTATTATCTTCATACTGTTAGTCATTTCGGGATTAATACAGTGGTGGCCCAAAAGAAAAAGTGATATCAAAAGAAGCTTTACCGTAAAATGGTCGGCCAAATGGCGTCGTGTCAATTACGACTGGCACAACACCTCGGGATTTTATATTTCAATTATTGCGGTTATCATAGCCATCACCGGATTAACTTTTACTTACGAATGGGTGGGTGACGGGATTTACAAAACATTCAACTTTGGCGGAGATAAAGCTATGGAAACAAAAGCCCCAACGATTGACACTACAAAATTTGCAAAAAATAATATCCTTGCTGTAGATAAAGCTTTTATAGCAACCATGCAACAGCAGCCAAAAGCCGAAATGTTTTACGTAATGTTTCCGCAAAACAAAGGAGATCTTATCAACACCGGCGCTTATCCGCACGCTTTACGATTTGATCACCAGAGTAATTATTATTTCCATCCGGGCGATGGAAAACTAATTCAGAGCATCCCTTACCATACCAAAACCCTAGGTTTGCAGGTAGTAGAAATGAATTACGGCATTCACACCGGACAAATTTTAGATCTACCCGGAAAAATCATTGCCTTTACTGCAAGCCTAATTGCTGCTGCCTTGCCTGTAACAGGTTTTGTGATTTGGTTTGGAAGAAGAAAAAAATCCAAAAAAAACTAAGGTTTAGAAAAGAACCTGCTCCCTATTTCGTTGACATATTTGCTCCCGAAGTCGCAAAGTCGCAAAGTTTTTTTTGCACGCAGATTCAGCAGATTTAACAGATTATTTTTTCCGAAAAACAAAATCAAAAAAAATCTTATTTTATAGAAAACAAATCCGCTAAATCTGCTGAATCTGCGTGAGTTTTAAAAAAAAACTTTGCGCCTTTGCGAGACACAGAAACAATATTAATATTCTCATACAATAAAAAAAGCCGTCTCTATTGAAACGGCTCCCTAAATTATTTGAAATCTTATTAATTTCTGTTTGCTAAAGCATTTCTCTGCAAGTTCTTAACAGAACTTACTTTGCTGTTTTCAAAAGCAACTTCGCAAAGGTTATTCTCATTGAAGAAAATCCATTTACCGGTTTTCACACCATCTGTATATTCACCAACTGCTTTTTTATTTCCTCTTTCATCATATGATACCCAAACTCCATCTAATTTACCATCCTTAAAGAAACCTTCTTGTTGTACATTACCATTTTCATAGTAATAAGTAGCTTTTACTTTGTTTCCAACTGCTTCCAATTCAGGGTTTGTTTCTTGTGCAACTAAAATTCCAGAGAACAATATTGCAACTAAAATTACACACTTTTTCATATCTCGTAGGTATTAATGTTATCAAATCTTTATCAAATATAGTTAATTGTTTACATTAAAAAAACTTTTACTTAACAATTTGGTAACATTGAATAAAAACTTAACATTGGAAATCAGTTCTATACAAAAAAACCAGTGCTCAGGCACTGGTTTTACTGGTATTTTAACGAAGACTTAATTTACCACAACGTTTTAAATTTCGCTGGAAAATTAGTTCAATAAAGCATCTAATTGTGTTAAAAGTTCCGGAGAAGACGGCCTTTCTGCATCGGGATCCAATATATTCCCCTGAGGATCAATAAGAATAAACCTCGGAATTCCCGTTACATTATAACTGGTTACAAATGCAGATTTCCATTCATTATCAGAAAACAACTGAACGCCTCCCAACTGTTTATCCGATACAAATTTCTGCCATTTATCGTGATCTTTTACCGCATCAACAGAAACACTCACAAATTCAATATTTTTTCCATGATACTTTTCTTCAATTTTTTTCAAAAAAGGAATTTCAGCTCTGCAAGGCCCACACCAAGTTGCCCAAAGATCAATATAAACATATTTGCCTTTTAAATCAGAAAGTTTTGTTTTACCTCCTTTGTGATTTTCATAATCAAAATCAGCAGAGACAGTTCCTTTTAACTTTTTCACTGCAGCGTCACTTTCGTACTGCTGAGCGGCGAATGCATGGAATTTTTCAACCGATTTTTTTGCACCTGCTTTAAACTCAGCATCAAAATCGCCTTTTTCAATATTTTCTAAATCTGTTTTTTTCTTTCCTTCTAATAAGGCTGTAAACTCAGCAGCCTCTTTAGCAAATGCTTCTTCAGCAAATTTTTCATCTTTTAAAGCTTGTTGCGCTAAAAAGTTACTTTCGTTTGTTCCTTTTCCTTTGTAGATAATGGTTTCGTCAAATTCTTTGGCATTCATTGTCAGATTGACTTCAGAACCGGGTTTCAGGTATAAATTCGAAGACTCTACTCCGTCAGAAAAACGATAGAACCCTTTTGGAGCAGTAAAAGAAGCAACAAAAATTTCTTTTTTATTAATCGGAATAACTTGTTTAAAATTGTTAGGTCCTTTAATAACTAGTGTATCACTATTTCTATTCGCAATTTTAGCGGTAAATTTAATTTGGTTTTTGGTCTGAGCTATACCGTTGAGGGCGGTAAGAACCAATAAACCGGTAACAAAAAGCTTTTTCATATGTATTTATAGTTGGTTTTTAGTATTCAAATTTAAAGAATTTACTTATCTAAAATTTATCCGTTAACAAAATATTTCAAAATTATAAGCAGCAAGTTATCACTTTACTATATTAATTTGAATTTTGTGTTTACTTTTGCAATCTAAAATTTTGATCATGTATAGAAGTCATAATTGTGGCGAGTTAAACGCCTCAAATATTAATACGGAAGTTACACTAGCGGGTTGGGTTCAAAAATCACGCGATAAAGGATTTATGAACTGGGTTGATTTACGCGACCGCTATGGAATTACACAACTTATTTTCGACGAAGTTCGCACCGACAAAACGGTCTTTGAACTGGCAAAAACACTTGGAAGAGAATTTGTAATTCAGGTAAAAGGAACTGTTATTGAGCGTGAAGCCAAAAACAAAAACATCCCAACCGGTGATATCGAAATTTTAGTTTCTGAACTAACTATTTTAAACGCTGCTTTAACACCTCCGTTCACTATTGAAGATGAAACTGATGGTGGAGAAGACATCCGAATGAAATACCGTTATCTGGACATTAGAAGAAATCCTGTAAAAAACAGTTTATTATTCCGTCACAAAGTAGCGATGGAAGTTCGTAAATACTTATCTGATTTGGATTTCTGTGAAGTGGAAACACCTTACTTAATCAAATCAACTCCGGAAGGCGCAAGAGATTTCGTCGTACCAAGCCGTATGAACGAAGGACAATTTTATGCGTTACCACAGTCTCCGCAAACTTTCAAACAATTGTTGATGGTGGGTGGAATGGACAAATACTTCCAAATCGTAAAATGTTTCCGTGATGAAGATTTACGTGCAGACCGTCAGCCTGAGTTTACTCAAATCGACTGTGAAATGGCATTTGTGGAGCAAGAAGACATTTTGAATGTTTTTGAAGGATTGACAAGACATTTACTAAAAGAAATCAAAGGGGTTGAAGTAGACAAGTTCCCAAGAATTACCTACGACTACGCTATGAAGACCTATGGAAATGACAAACCGGACATTCGTTTCGGAATGGAATTTGGAGAATTGAACGAGTTTGCACAACACAAAGAATTCCCTGTTTTTAATGCTGCTGAACTTGTTGTGGGTATTGCAGTTCCGGGAGCAGGAAATTATACACGTAAAGAAATTGATGCTTTGATTGACTGGGTTAAACGTCCGCAAGTTGGAGCATCAGGAATGGTGTACGCTAAATGCAATGACGATGGAACTTACAAATCATCTGTAGATAAATTTTACGATCAGGATGATTTGGCACAATGGGCAAAAATTACAGCTGCAAAACCTGGCGATATGATTTTTGTACTTTCAGGTCCGGCTAACAAAACACGTGCACAACTTTCAGCACTTCGTATGGAATTGGCGACTCGTTTAGGATTGCGTAAACCGGAAGAATTTGCTCCGCTTTGGGTAGTAGATTTCCCATTATTGGAATTAGATGAAGAAAGCGGTCGTTACCATGCTATGCACCACCCGTTTACCTCTCCAAAACCGGAAGATTTACATTTATTACCAACAGATCCGGGAAAAGTTCGCGCAAATGCTTACGATATGGTTTTAAACGGAAACGAAATTGGAGGAGGATCTATTCGTATTCACGATAAAGAGACACAACAATTAATGTTTAAATACTTAGGCTTTACAGAAGAAGAAGCAAAAGCACAATTTGGTTTCTTAATGGACGCTTTCCAATTTGGCGCACCACCACACGGAGGTTTAGCTTTTGGACTGGATCGTTTAGTTGCTATTTTGGGTGGTCAGGAAACTATTAGAGACTTTATCGCATTTCCTAAAAACAATTCAGGACGTGATGTAATGATTGATGCCCCGGCTACAATTGATGATGCTCAATTAAAAGAATTAAACATAAAAGTAGCTTTAGCGCAATAATTGCTTTATCGCTTCTAACTATATTTTAACATAAACAGGAACATAGTTTTTAAAACTAAAAAAAGACATTTCATTTCTTTAAAATTTCAATTCGCAGTCTGAGCGAGGTTGAAAGCCTCATAGTTGAACTATGAATCAGAAATGCATTTCTTTTTTACAGCTAAAATCTATGTTCCTGTCTGTTAAGTGTTATTTTCCCAAATTGCACTACCGGATTTACCAAAAATTCATCAGAACATATCAAGCCACTAAGATGGAAAACCCAGCGTAAAAAAGTAAAATAATACGTACGAAAACCACATTTGTCAGAAAATACGATTTTTTATAAAGTAAAAAAGCTCCTACTTTTTAACATATCCTTAAGAATTCTCCTTTTAAGCTACGACATATCAAACAAGACATCAAATAAATGCTAAAAACACTGTAAATCAATAATTTTTACAAAAATTTAACAACACACTGTCTTTTATATGAATATATATGTTACATTTGCTTCATTATAAATTATTATTACAATTACAATGCGTACAGGTACAGTAAAATTTTTCAATGAATCTAAAGGTTATGGATTCATTACAGACGAAGAAACAGGAAAGGATATCTTCGTTCACGCTTCAGGAATTAACGCGGAAGAATTACGCGAAGGTGACCGTGTTAGCTACGAAGAAGAAGAAGGAAGAAAAGGGAAAGTTGCTGCTAAAGTAGCAGTAATCTAAGAAAAATATAGCAATTTATTTTTTTTGCCTCTGAATGGTTTAAAAATACGCTTCGATTCATTTCGAAGCGTTTTTTTTTGCTCAAATCTTAAAAAAATATTAAAATACTGAAAAGTTATTTATAATGAATAAAAATTAGGTATAATCACTCTTTATACCCCTACTTAAATCCTTTTTTAGCTTGTGATTTACAGAGTTCGGAACTATCTTTGTGGCTTATTTTTTAAGTAAAAACCCTAAGTTTATGCAATCTGATCAATACAGCTATCTTCCAATTTTAATGCAGCTAATCCTTGCTGTCGGTTTTGTAGTGGGAACTATCATCATTTCCGGAAAATTAGGTCCAAAGAGAACCTCTGAAGTAAAAGATAAAAATTTCGAATGTGGAATTGAATCCGTTGGTAATGCCCGTATTCCATTCTCTGTAAAATATTTCTTAGTAGCCATCTTATTTGTTTTGTTTGACGTAGAGGTAATTTTCCTTTATCCTTGGGCAGTAAATTTCAAAGAACTTGGAATGGAAGGGATGCTAAAAATGATCATTTTCATGTCTTTGCTTTTAGTTGGTTTTTTCTACATTATCAAAAAGAAAGCTTTAGAGTGGGAATAACAAAATTTAGATTTCAGATTTCAGATTTTAGATTGTTTTCGGTTTAGAATTTCAAATTTGAAAAGTAAATTTTTCCAAACACAATATTGATTTATAAAATATTGATTTCGATTCACGATTGCTAAAATCTAAAATCTGAAATCTAAAATCCGAAATAAAAATGAGCGATTCAAAAGTAAATATGGTTGCACCGCCGGAAGGAGTTGTAGGAGAAGGTTTCTTCGCTACAAAACTAAATGATGTTGTAGGTTTGGCAAGAGCCAACTCATTATGGCCACTTCCTTTCGCGACTTCTTGCTGTGGTATCGAATTTATGGCTACAATGGCTTCACATTACGATTTAGCACGATTTGGTTCAGAGCGTGTGAGTTTCTCTCCACGTCAGGCTGATATGTTATTAGTTATGGGAACCATTTCTAAAAAGATGGCGCCTATTTTAAGACAAGTTTACGAACAAATGTCTGAGCCTCGCTGGGTAATTGCTGTTGGAGCTTGTGCTTCGTCAGGTGGAATCTTCGATACTTACTCGGTTTTACAAGGAATTGACAAAGTAATTCCGGTAGACGTTTACGTACCGGGATGCCCTCCAAGACCCGAACAAATTGTTGACGGCGTAATGAGACTTCAAGACTTGGTTAAAACAGAATCTGTGAGACGCAGAAGCTCTCCGGAATACCAAGAATTATTAGCTTCCTATAACATTTCATAAGATGGCTTTAGAAAATAACCTGATCCAGGATAAACTTACAGAAACATTTGACTCAAGTGTTTTTAACTTTCGAGAAGAAAGAGATATCTTTTCTTTAGAAGCAAGCGCTGATAAAATTACAGCACTGATTCTATTCCTTAAAAACGATACCGATTTACGCTTTCATTTTTTAACCGATGTATGTGGTATTCACTACCCGGATAACGAAACAGAACGTCAGTTTGCAGTGGTGTACCATTTGCACAACTGGTACGAAAACAAACGTATTAGAATCAAAGTATTTCTTAATGGTGAAAAACCGGAAATAAAAACGATTTCAAATATCTTCCTAAGTGCAAACTGGATGGAAAGAGAAACATACGACTTTTTCGGTGTTAATTTTATTGGGCATCCACAATTGAAACGTATTTTGAATATGGATGAAATGATTTCTTTTCCAATGCGAAAAGAATTCCCAATGGAAGACAGCGGAAGAACTGATAAAGATGACAGATTCTTTGGAAGAACGATAACAAATTGCTAAAAAATAAATAATTCAACATTATAAAATGTCAGAACTATTATTACCACCAGAGCATCGATATGCTAAAATAATCAAGGAGAAACTAAACGAAGACGGAAGCGAGCTTTCGGTACTGAATTTAGGTCCAACACACCCAGCTACACACGGTATTTTTCAAAATATCTTATTGATGGATGGTGAAAGAATTCTCGAAGCGGAACCTACTATTGGTTACATTCACAGAGCTTTCGAAAAAATTGCTGAAAATCGTCCTTTTTACCAAATTACGCCTCTTACAGACCGTATGAACTATTGCTCCTCTCCTATCAATAATATGGGATGGTGGATGACTTTAGAAAAACTGTTGAATATAGAAGTTCCTAAAAGAGCTCAATATTTAAGAGTTATCGTAATGGAGCTTGCCCGTATTACAGATCACTTAATCTGTAACTCTATCCTAGGAGTTGATACCGGAGCATATACCGGTTTCTTATACGTTTTTCAATTTAGAGAAAAAATCTACGAGATCTACGAAGAAATTTGTGGAGCCCGTCTGACAACCAATATGGGAAGAATCGGTGGTTTTGAAAGAGATTGGTCTGAAGCCGCTTTCAAAAAACTGGATACTTTCCTTGAAGAATTTCCGGTTGCCTGGAAAGAATTCGAAAACCTGTTCGAGAGAAATAGAATTTTCCTTGACAGAACTGTAAATGTAGGAGCTATCAGTGCTGAACAAGCAATGGCCTACGGATTTACAGGTCCAAACTTACGTGCTGCCGGTATCGATTATGATGTACGTGTAGCACACCCTTACTCTTCTTATGAAGATTTTGACTTTATTGTGCCTGTTGGAAAATCAGGAGACACTTACGATCGTTTCTGCGTTCGTAATGCCGAAGTTTGGGAAAGTTTAAGCATCATCCGTCAGGCATTGGCTAAAATGCCGGCAGGAAATGAGTATCATGCTGAAGTTCCGGATTACTACCTTCCTCCAAAAGAAGATGTTTACACTTCTATGGAATCCTTAATTTATCACTTTAAGATTGTAATGGGAGAAGTTCCTGTACCGGTTGCAGAAATTTATCACCCGGTTGAAGGAGGAAACGGAGAAATAGGATTCTATTTAGTTACAGACGGAAGCAGAACACCATATAGATTACATTTCAGAAGACCTTGTTTTATTTATTACCAAGCGTATCCGGAAATGATTAAAGGTGCTTTATTATCGGATGCAATTGTTATTCTATCAAGTTTAAATGTAATTGCCGGAGAATTAGACGCATAAAAAGATTGTAGATTGTTGAGTTTAAATCTTAGATTTAACGCTACAGACAAAGATTGAAGAATCTAAAACTTAAATAGTGATTACAGAATTTAGATACAGACAAAGATTTGAAAAAATCTAAAATCAGAAATCTAAACTCTAAAATTAAAAAGGATTGCAGAATATAGATTAGAGATAAAAGATTGAAAAATCATAAAATCTAAAATCTAAAATCTAAAATAAAAATGGAACGTAAACATTACAAACAAGAAATAAACATGACGGAGTCATTGATGAATCGTATCAATGAACTGATCAGTCATTATCCGGAAGACAAAAGAAAATCAGCTTTGCTGCCTGTTTTGCACGAAGTGCAGGATGCACATGACAACTGGCTGAGCATTGAGTTGCAGGATAAAGTTGCGGAGATTTTGCACATAAAACCAATTGAGGTTTACGAAGTGGTTACTTTTTATACCATGTACAACCAAAAACCAATTGGAAAATATATGTTCGAATTCTGCCAGACTTCTTGTTGTTGTTTAAGAGGTGCCGAAGATTTAATGGATTATACTTCTGAAAAATTAGGCATTAAAGTAGGAGAAACAACTCCGGACGGAATGTTTACCATTGCCGGTGTAGAATGTTTAGGTGCTTGCGGATACGCTCCGATGATGCAATTAGGCGATTTCTACAAAGAAAAATTGACAGAAGAAAAAATCGATCAGTTAATCGCTGATTGTAGAGATGATAAAATAATATTACACGATAAATAAGATGTCACAGAAAATATTATTAGATAAAATCAACGTTCCGGGAATTAAAACCTACGAAGTATATCGCCAAAATGGTGGTTATGCTTCTGTAGAAAAAGCATTAAAAACACTTACTCCGGACGAAGTTGTTGAAGAGGTAAAAAAATCCGGATTACGTGGTCGTGGTGGAGCTGGTTTCCCTGCGGGAATGAAATGGAGTTTTATTGACAAAAAATCAGGAAGACCAAGACATTTAGTTTGTAACGCAGACGAATCTGAACCGGGTACTTTTAAAGATCGTTATTTGATGGAATTTATTCCTCACTTATTGATCGAAGGAATGATTACTTCAAGTTTTGCCTTAGGCGCTAACCTGTCTTATATCTACATTCGTGGAGAATATATGTGGGTTTTCAAAATTTTAGAAAGAGCTATCGCCGAAGCAAAAGCTGCTGGTTGGTTAGGAAAAAATATATTAGGTACAGGTTACGATTTAGAATTACACGTTCATTGCGGTGCCGGGGCTTACATCTGCGGAGAAGAAACTGCACTTATTGAGTCATTGGAAGGTAAAAGAGGAAATCCTCGTATTAAACCACCGTTCCCAGCAGTTTCAGGACTTTGGGCAAATCCTACCGTAGTAAACAACGTAGAAACTATCGCTACTGTGCCATGGATCATCAACAATTCTGGTGACGATTATGCCAAAATTGGAGTTGGTCGCTCTACAGGAACTAAATTAATTTCAGCTTCCGGACACATCAAAAATCCTGGAGTTTACGAAATCGAATTGGGTCTAAGTGTTGATGAATTCATGAATTCTGACGAATACTTAGGCGGAATGTCTTCCAGCAGACCTCTTAAAGCATTTGTACCTGGAGGTTCTTCTGTACCCATTTTACCGGCTGAATTAATTTTTAAAACAGCAAATGGCGAAGACCGATTAATGACTTACGAATCTCTTAGTGATGGCGGTTTTGCTACCGGATCTATGTTAGGTTCAGGAGGATTTATCGTTTACAATGACACGGCTTGTGTTGTTAGAAACACCTGGAACTTTGCTCGTTTCTACCACCATGAATCTTGCGGACAATGTACTCCTTGTCGTGAAGGAACAGGATGGTTAGAAAAAATATTATGGAGAATTGAAAACGGTCAAGGCCGTGAAGAAGATATAGAGTTACTTTGGAGCATTCAAAGTAAAATTGAAGGAAACACAATTTGTCCACTTGGTGATGCCGCTTCCTGGCCGGTAGCAGCAGCGATTCGCCACTTTAGAGATGAATTTGAATATCACGTTCGTTTCCCAGAAAAAATTAAACATAGAGATCATTTTGTTGCTGAACCTTTCTCTCAAGTGAAACATTTAGTAGGCGGTAAAGTAATTATTTAAAACAGTTTCAAGTTTCAAGTCTTTTTTGTTTCAAGTCCAACGATCTGAAACTTTAAACCTGAAACTAAAAAAACAAAAAAAAGAGATGAAAGTAACCATAGACGGTCAAAGTATAGACGTAGAACCAGGAACAACGATCCTGCAGGCTGCACGTATGATTGGTGGAGATTTAGTACCGCCAGCCATGTGCTATTACTCAAAATTAAAAGGCAGTGGCGGTAAATGTCGTTGTTGTTTAGTTGAAGTTGCCAAAGGAAGCGAGGCTGACCCAAGACCAATGCCAAAATTAATGGCTTCTTGTGTAACAGGATGTATGGACGGTATGGAAGTAAACAGTAAATCTTCAGACAGAGTAACGGAAGCCCGTAAATCTGTAACTGAATTTTTATTAATCAATCACCCATTAGACTGTCCGGTTTGTGATCAGGCGGGTGAGTGTGATTTACAAAATTTAAGTTTCGAACACGGAAATCCAAAATCCCGTTTTATCGAAGAAAAAAGAACATTTGAACCGGAAGATATCGGTCCGAATATTCAACTGCATATGAACCGTTGTATCTTATGTCAAAGATGTGTACAAGTGGCAGATCAATTGACAGACAACAGAGTTCACGGAGTATTAGACCGTGGAGATCACGCTAATATTTCTACCGGAATCTCAAAAGCAATCGACAATGAATTCTCCGGAAACATGATCGACGTTTGTCCGGTTGGTGCTTTAACAGACAAAACATTCCGTTTTAAATCAAGAGTTTGGTTCAACAAACCTTACAATGCACACAGAGAGTGTACTACTCCGGGATGTTGCGGTAAAACAACCGTTTGGATGTTTGGAGGAGAAATTCAACGTGTTACAGGTCGTAAAGACGAATACCATGAAGTAGAAGAATTTATCTGCAACAGCTGTCGTTTTGACCACAAAAATGTAAATGACTGGGTTATTGAAGGACCAAGAGAATTTGAAAAAGATTCTGTTATCAATCAAAATAACTACACTCAAAAATTAGAGAAAGTAGAAATCGCTACAGAGAAAAATATTCTTTTAGGTAGAGATGAAGACCGTAAAAAAATTAGTATGGCTGAAATTCCATTAACCACTAACAACAAAAATTCTTAAAAAGATGGATAGTGCATTTATTATAGAAAAAAGTGTTGTTATTGTTGTAGTTTTTGCTGTAACAATGATTATGGCGATGTATTCTACCTGGGCAGAACGTAAAGTTGCCGCTTTCTTACAAGACCGTGTAGGGCCTAACCGTGCAGGTTGGGGAGGTTTACTACAACCTCTTGCCGATGGTATGAAATTATTCTCGAAAGAGGAGTTTTTTCCAAACACACCTAATAAATTTTTATTCGTTGTAGGACCGGCAATTGCCATGAGTACCGCTTTAATGACCAGTGCTGTAATCCCTTGGGGAGATAAATTACACATTTTTGGCCGTGAGGTACTTTTACAGGCAACCGACATTAATATTGGTATCCTTTATATTTTCGGAGTTCTTTCTGTAGGTGTTTACGGAATTATGATTGGAGGTTGGGCTTCTAACAACAAATTCTCTTTAATGGGAGCGATTCGTGCAGCATCTCAAATGGTTTCGTATGAAGTTGCAATGGGATTATCAATGATCGCTTTGTTGATGATGACCGGAACTTTAAGCTTAAGAGAAATCTCCTTACAACAGTCAGGAATGAACTGGAATGTTTTTTATCAACCTTTATCCTTCCTAATTTTTCTAATCTGTTCCTTTGCTGAGACCAACAGAACTCCTTTTGACTTAGCAGAATGTGAAAACGAATTAATTGGTGGTTACCATACCGAATATTCCTCGATGAAAATGGGATTCTATTTGTTTGCTGAATATGCAAGTATGTTTATCTCTGCTACTATTATCTCGGTTTTATTTTTCGGAGGATACAATTATCCGGGAATGAGCTGGATGGTAGAAAATGTAGGTGTTAATACCGCTAATATCTTAGGAATTGCAGTGTTATTTGCTAAAATATGTTTCTTTATCTTTTTCTATATGTGGGTGCGTTGGACGATTCCAAGATTTAGATACGATCAATTGATGCATTTAGGATGGAGAATTTTGATTCCGCTTTCGATCATTAATATTATGATTACCGGAGCTGTTATTTTACGACACGATATTGTAGCCGCTTTAGGGTTTTAAGGCACTAATTCGTAATAAGAATCACTATGAATGACGAATTAAAATTTACCGAAGAATTTATAAGGAGTAAAATTTTGCTCATTAGAAATCAGAAAGTAATGCTTGATTCAGATTTAGCGCTACTTTACGGAGTAGAAACAAAACAGCTAAAAAGACAAGTTCGTAGAAATATAGATCGTTTCCCTGAAGATTTCATGTTCGAACTGACTGAAATTGAAAATGAAATCTTGAGGAGCCATTTTGGCACCTCAAGTTGGGGAGGAAACAGATACGTTCCGTTAGCATTCACCGAACAAGGTGTTGCTATGTTATCAAGTGTTTTAAGTAGTGCTACTGCAATTAAAGTTAACATTCAGATTATACGTGTTTTTACAAAAATACGTCAGGTAATTGCAGACACTTTAGATATAAAACTCGAAATCGAAGAGATAAGAAAAAAAGTATCCAATCACGATAAAAACATAGAATTGGTTTTTTCTTATTTAGAAGAATTGATGGATAAACAAGAAAACAAAGTTGAACGAACCAAAATTGGTTATAAAAAATAAATTGAATTAAAATCAAAAGTTACAGCTCCAAATGATAATTCTATTAAAAATATAGAACAGTAAAGCGGACTAGGCTTCAAAATAAAAACATAAAAAATGTCAATAGAAACTATTTCATTATCGGGTAGAAAAAAAGTTGTCTCAAACAAAGACATGACTTTTTTGGAACGATTGTATCTTGTGGCGATTGTAAAAGGTTTGTTTATTACTTTAAAACACCTTTTTAGAAAAAAAATCACCATTCATTATCCGGAACAGGTGCGTGAAATGAGCCCTGTTTACCGTGGTCAGCATATGTTGAAACGCGATGAACAAGGACGTGAAAATTGCACCGCTTGTGGACTATGTGCGCTATCCTGCCCTGCAGAAGCGATCACAATGAAAGCTGCTGAGCGTAAAGCAGACGAGAAACACTTGTACAGAGAAGAAAAATATGCTTCGATTTATGAAATCAATATGCTTCGTTGTATTTTTTGTGGTTTGTGTGAAGAAGCTTGTCCAAAAGATGCTATTTACTTAACTACGTCAAAAGTTCTGGTTCCTGCAAGCTACGAAAGAGAAGATTTCATTTTTGGAAAAGACAAATTAGTGATGCCTTTAGAAATGGCGATGAAAAACACTCAACTTAAAAACGCCAACTAATGATACATATTCCTGACTTTGCCCACGCAACTACAATACAAGTTATATTTTGTTTTCTGGCGTTTATCACAGTAATTACCGCATTCTTAACTATTTTTAGCAGAAACCCGATTCACAGTGCCATCTATTTGGTAATCTGTTTCTTTTCTATTGCCGGTCATTATTTATTGCTTAACTCTCAATTTTTGGCTATTGTACATCTTATAGTTTACTCGGGAGCGATTATGATTTTGTTCCTGTTTACCATCATGTTGATGAACCTTAACGAACAAAAAGAAGTCCACCGACCAAGAATCACACGTTTGGGCGCTATCGTTTCTTTCTGTTTGATTTGCATTGTTTTGATTGCAATCTTTATCAACTCGAAACCAATTATGGGTGATTATGACTCAACCGGAGAAGATTTTCAATCGATCAAAGTATTGGGTAAAATATTATTAAACGAATATATGGTTCCGTTTGAATTTGCATCAATCTTACTTTTAGTAGCGATGATTGGAACTGTATTATTGTCTAAAAAAGAAAAATTAAATAAATAATGGGTAATATATTAAATCAAATAGGTATTGAAAATTACATCTTTTTAAGTGTTGTACTTTTCTGTATTGGTATTTTTGGTGTATTGTACAGACGAAATGCTATTATCGTTTTCATGTCTATCGAAATCATGTTGAATGCAGTTAACCTTTTATTTGTTGCTTTTTCAACGTATCATCAAGATGCACAAGGACAGGTCTTTGTCTTCTTTTCGATGGCAGTTGCTGCAGCTGAAGTTGCAGTAGGATTGGCTATTTTAGTTTCGATCTTTAGGAATTTAGGTTCGATTAGTATCGATAATTTAAAAAATTTAAAAGGATAAATGGAAATGAATACCAATTTAGCTTTAGTTTTAGTATTAGCTCCTTTCTTAGGATTTTTAATCAATGTTTTCTTTGGAAAAAGCTTAGGCAAAACAGTTTCCGGTATTATCGGAACAGCTGCTGTTGTAGTTTCGTTTGCTGTTACCTTATTCTTTTTTAATCAGATTACCCAAAATCAACAAGCGATTCAGATTACTTTATTTGACTGGATTCAGATTAGTAATCTGCACATTAATCTTGGATTTTTATTAGATCAATTATCCCTGCTTTGGTTGCTTTTTGTAACCGGAATCGGGTCATTGATTCATTTATACTCTATCAGCTACATGCATGATGACGAAAACATACACAAGTTTTTCTCTTACTTAAACTTGTTCGTGTTTTTCATGATTACACTTGTAATTGGAAGTAACCTACTGGTTTTATTCATCGGTTGGGAAGGTGTTGGACTTTGTTCGTACTTGCTAATTGGATTCTGGCATAAAAACCAGGATTACAATGATGCTGCAAAAAAGGCTTTCATCATGAACAGAATTGGAGATTTAGGTCTTTTGATCGGAATGTTCATCATTGGTTCTATGTTCTCGACTTTAGATTATGCTACCTTAAAAACAGCAATTGCCGGAGCTGCTAACTTAAATATCCCGTTGCTTTCTTTAGCTGCTTTATGTTTATTTATTGGAGCTTGTGGTAAATCTGCACAAATCCCGTTATATACCTGGTTACCGGATGCGATGGCAGGACCAACTCCTGTATCTGCCTTGATTCACGCTGCAACGATGGTTACTGCAGGTATCTTTATGGTAACAAGATTAAACTTTGTTTTTGATTTAGCACCGGATGTTCAATCAGTAATTGCAGTTATTGGAGCAATCACTTCGTTAGTTGCTGCAACAATTGGTTTGGTTCAGACCGATATCAAAAAAGTATTGGCTTATTCTACCGTTTCTCAATTAGGTTTAATGTTTTTAGCCCTAGGATTTGGTGCTTATGAAGTAGCTGTTTTTCACGTAATCACACACGCTTTCTTCAAGGCTTGTTTGTTCTTAGGTTCAGGTTCTGTAATTCACGGTTTACATGGAGAGCAGGATATGCGTAAAATGGGTGGTTTGCGTAAAGCAATGCCTATCACATTCTGGACTATGTTAATTTCATCATTAGCAATTTCCGGAGTTCCGTTCTTTTCAGGTTTCTTCTCTAAAGACGAAATCTTATTAACGGCTTTCCACCACAACATTCCACTTTATGTTGTTGGATCTGTTGCTTCTATCATGACTGCTTTTTATATGTTCAGATTAATGTTTTTGACTTTCTTTAAAGATTTTAGAGGAACCGAAGAACAAAAACATCATCTGCACGAAAGCGATGGTTTAATTACTTTCCCACTAATAATTTTAGCGATATTAGCTACTTTCGGTGGGTTAATCAGTTTACCGGGTCACAGTTGGTTAAACGAATATATGGCTCCATTATTTACAAAAGTAGCGGGTGAAGAACACCATTTAGGCACAACAGAATATACTTTAATGGGAGTTGCAGTTTTGGGAGGATTACTTGGAATCTTAATTGCGTACATAAAATATTTCAAACAAGACAATGTTCCTGAAGCAGACGAAAACATTACTGGTTTAACGAAAGTATTATACAACAAATATTATGTAGACGAAATTTACGACGCTGTATTTGTTCGTACCATAAATGCATTATCAAGATTCTTTAGAGATTATATCGAAACCGGTTTAACAGCAGTTGTTTTCGGATTTGGTAAAGTTGCCAATGAACTTGCTTTTCAAGGTAAAAAAGTACAAAATGGAAGTATAGGATTATATCTTTTTGCTTTTGTTTTGGGTCTTTGTGCCATTGTTTCCTATATATTTTTAGCTCAATAATTTAATAACTATGAACGTTTCTCTTCTATTAATTATCCTTTTAATTGGTGCATTTGCCACTTATTTTGTTGGTGACAAACTAGCTTCAAAAGTAGCCTTGTTCTTTAGCTTAGCTGCTTTCGGATGTTCTGTAGTGTTGTTAAATCATTTTTGTGCAGGCGAAAATATTAGCTTAATCAACGCTTGGATCACGGAACCAAAAATATCTTTCGCTTTAAATGCTGATGGATTAGCTCTTGCTATGGTTCTGTTGACTTTGTCTTTAACCCCAATCATTATATTTTCTTCTTTCGGGAATGACTATAAAAATGCGAAAGGTTTTTACGCTTTAATTTTATTTATGGCATTTGCAATGACAGGAACTTTTCTTGCAGCAGATGGTCTTTTATATTATATTTTTTGGGAATTAGCTCTAATCCCTATTTACTTTATTGCTCTTATTTGGGGTAATGGCGATGCTGACGAACGCAGAAAAGCAGTTGTAAAATTCTTTATTTACACTCTTGCCGGTTCGTTGTTTATGTTAGTTGCCTTTATCTATTTATCGCAAAAAGCAAATGGAAGTTTCTTAATTGAAGACTTCTACAAATTAAACTTATCTGCTACTGAACAACTTTGGATATTCCTGGCTTTCTTCTTAGCATACGCTATTAAAATTCCAATTATTCCATTCCATACCTGGCAGGCAAATGTGTACCAAAAAGCACCAACAGTCGGAACGATGCTTTTATCCGGTATCATGCTAAAAATGGGATTGTACAGTGTTATTCGTTGGCAATTGCCAATTGCGCCACTTGCTGCAAAAGAATACATGAATATCTTTATCGTGTTAGGAATTGCCGGTGTGATTTACGGATCTATCGTAGCTTTAAGACAAAAAGATTTGAAGAAATTATTAGCGTATTCTTCTTTGGCACACGTTGGACTAATTGCTGCGGGATCGTACACTTTAACTATTGATGGTTTACGCGGAGCGGTTTTACAAATGATTGCTCACGGTTTTGTTGTAGTAGGATTATTCTATGCCGCCGAAATTATCTACAGAAGATATGAAACCAGAAATATTGCAGAGATGGGCGGAATTCGCACACAATCTCCAAAATTTACTTCTATGTTTTTAATCTTACTTTTGGCTTCGGTTGCGTTGCCGGGTACTTTTAACTTTGTTGGAGAGTTTACTGTTTTGTATAGTCTTTCTCAAGTAAATGTTTGGTTTGCCGTTTTAGGCGGAACAACAATTATATTGGGAGCTTATTATATGCTTAAAATGTTTCAGAATGTAATGTTGGGAGAAACCAATGCAAAAACATTCAAAGATGTTTCTCTTAATGAAGGAATTTCTTTAGTGGTAATTATTGCAGTACTATTGTTCTTCGGATTTTATGCGAAACCAATTACTGATCTGATTACACCAAGTTTAGAAAACATACTAAGCGTTATCAACAAGAACTAATATTTTAAATAAAAATAAATTAGGGCATCAGCAGCATTCGATATCCTAAATCAAAAAAGCAAAAATGAATACATTAATAGCAATTACAGGATTGGGTATTTTCTGCCTATTATTTGAAATTCTTAATTTCAGAAAAGCCATTGTTCCATTTTCGATTATTGGACTTTTGGCTGTTTTGGCACTTAATTTTTCAGAATTCGGATCAACAGAAAGTTATTACAATAATATGATTACAGTGAGTAAATTCTCGACTGCCTTTTCATCATTGTTTATTGTTTTAACCATTTTCCTTATCGCTTTAAGTCACAATTTTTACGAAAATCATCCCACAAAAATCTCCGATTATATTGCTATAAAAATATTTTTATTGGCCGGTGGTGTAGCAATGGTTTCTTTTGGAAACTTAGCGATGTTCTTCCTGGGAATCGAAATTTTATCAATCGCTTTATATGTACTTGCAGCAAGCGAGCGTTTGAACTTAAAAAGTAACGAAGCGGGTATGAAATATTTCTTAATGGGTTCATTCGCATCAGGAATTATCTTATTCGGAATTTGTTTGATCTACGGAGCAATGGGAAGTTTTGATGTTGCCGAAATACACGACAGCTCATTATCTGCAGAATTACCAATCTGGTTTCCAATCGGAATGATTTTGATGGTAGTTGGAATGTTATTTAAAATAGCAGCAGTACCTTTTCATTTCTGGGCTCCTGACGTTTACGAAGGTTCTCCGGCTTTAACAACCGCTTTAATGAGTACTTTGGCAAAAGTTATTGCTGTTGCTACTTTATACAAATTAGTAAGTGCCTTAAATCTGATTCCGTCATTAGACAATCAAGATCTTTTACCAACCTTTGAAACCATTGTAGTCATTATTGCAATAGCTTCTATGACAGTGGGTAATATCATGGCATTGCGTCAGGTAAATGTAAAACGTATGTTGGCTTTCTCGGGTATTTCACATGCCGGATTTATGTTGATGACGTTATTAACAATTGCTACTTCTGCAGGTGTTTTATTATATTACACAGCAGCTTATGCTTTAGCCGGAATCGCTGCTTTTAGTGTTATCTTATACGTTTGTAAAAATCAGGAAAATGAAGACATTACAAACTTCCACGGTTTAGGAAAAACAAATCCTTTATTGGCGGCTATACTTACAGGTTCATTACTATCAATGGCCGGAATTCCGATTTTCTCAGGATTTTTTGCTAAGTTGTTTTTATTCAACCAAACCATTCAGGCAGGTCACATTACTTTGGTAATTGTTGCGGTAGTAAATTCCATTATCAGTGTTGGGTACTATTTCAAACTAATTTTAGCAATGTACTCAAAAGAACCAAATGAAGAGCGTACCGGAAAACCATTCCTTATTTATGCCGTTGCGATCATTTCAATTACTTTGAATATTGCTTTAGGTTTATTCCCATCACTAGTGGTAGACTTATTGAAATAAAAATTTCAGTCCAAATAAACACAAATCCATCAAGAATTTTTTTGATGGATTTTTTCTTTTAAGCCCACTCCTGCCAAAGAAAAATTCATGTTAAAAATTTAACGGAAACAAGTTCCCCTCAAAAAAACTCCCTATATTTGATGTCAATTAAATGCAATAAAACATGAACTTCAACTCAAATAATCCATTTTTAAGCAACAAGCGTTTTTCATCAAATGCTGTTTCAAAAGCTGAAGAAGTACACCAAGCACAAATTATCGACTACAATCAGGATATGACCTTGTCGGGTACAATTAATAAAACAGCTATTTTATTTTTAATATTATGCGGATCGGCCATGGTCACCTGGTGGATGGCTTTTAACGGAATGAATATAATGTTACCTGCTATTGGAGGTGCTGTTGTAGCCCTTATTTTAGTTATAGTTTCGGCATTCAAACCACAAGCTTCTCCTTATTTAGCACCCGGTTATGCTCTTTTTGAAGGTCTGTTTATCGGTGGTATTTCTGCTATTTTTGAAGCCATGTATCCCGGAATTGTAATCAATGCCGTTGGTGCTACATTAGTAACCTTTTTAGTATGCTTAGGTTTGTTTAAATTTAAAATCGTTAAAGTAACTGAGCAGTTTAAATCAGTTGTTGTTGCCGCTACATTAGCTATTGCCACTTATTATTTAATTTCGTGGCTTGTCTCAATGTTTACGAGTTTCACTCCTGTACATCACGGAAACTCTATGATGAGTATCGGGATTAGCGTTTTTGTAATCATCATCGCTGCTTTAAATCTTTTCTTAGATTTTGACTTAATCGAAAAAGGTGTTGAACAAAAAATGCCAAAATTTATGGAATGGTACGGCGCTATGGGATTAATGATCACCTTAGTTTGGTTGTACATTGAATTTATAAGATTACTATCAAAAATATCAAGTAAAAACTAATTACTTAGACCTCATAAAAAAGGCCTTTTTGAAATTTCAAAAAGGCCTTTTTTTATCTTAGTATTCTTGTCGTTAAGCTTTCTAAACGCAAAGACGGAAAGTCTTTTGCACGCAGATTTGCTTCGCCAGTTCGCTATCGCTCGGGTAGCAGATATTTTTGTTTTGTTATTTCGATAAAAACAATTTGAATAAATCTGCCATCTGCGTGAGAAAATTTCACTGCAAACATAGAAGTCCGCAAGGATTTTACTTTTCTAGAACGTTAGGTTCGCAAAGCTTTATGAAAACCTTTGCGAACTTTGCGTAAACCTTAGCGCACCTTGCGGTTAAACTTTCTACCCGCAAAGATATTTACAAATCAAACTTTATTCCCTGAGCCAATGGAAGACTCGTCGTATAATTAATCGTATTGGTTTGACGTCTCATGTAGATTTTCCAGGCATCAGATCCTGATTCGCGACCGCCTCCGGTTTCTTTTTCTCCACCAAAAGCACCTCCGATTTCAGCTCCCGAAGTCCCGATATTGACATTGGCAATACCACAGTCAGAACCTGTTACAGATAAAAATCTTTCGGCTTCACGTAAATTATTGGTCATAATGGCTGATGATAAGCCTTGTGCAACTCCATTCTGAAGCGCAATAGCATCCTCTACGTCGCCTGAATATTTTAGTAAGTATAAAACCGGAGCAAAAGTCTCGTGTTGTACAATTTCAAATGAATTTTGCGCTTCGGCAATGGCTGGTTTTACATAACAACCACTCTCGTAGCCTTCTCCCGAAAGGACTCCACCTTCTACCAAAACAGTACCTCCTTCAGCTACTACTTTCTGTAAAGCCTGAGTGTACATTTCGACAGCATGGGTGTCAATTAGTGGCCCAACATGATTGTTCTCGTCCAATGGATTCCCGATGCGCAGTTGTTTGTAAGCAGCCACTAGGGCATCTCTAACTTTATCGTAAATACTTTCGTGAATGATTAATCTTCTGGTTGATGTACAACGTTGTCCGGCTGTACCAACGGCACCAAAAACAGCACCGATAACAGTCATTTTTATATCAGCATCAGGAGTCACGATAATGGCGTTGTTTCCTCCCAATTCCAGTAATGATTTTCCTAAGCGTCCTGCAACGGTTTGTGCTACAATTTTCCCCATACGAGTTGAACCTGTAGCAGAAACTAATGGAATACGAGTATCGGCAGTCATTAACTCGCCAATTTTATAATCCCCATTGATCAGGCAGGAAATCCCTTCCGGTAAATTATTTTCTTTAATAACCTGTGCCATGATGTTTTGACAGGCGATACCACAAAGAGGTGTTTTTTCTGAAGGTTTCCAAACACAAACATCACCCGAGATCCAGGCTAGTGCTGTATTCCATGCCCAAACGGCAACCGGGAAATTAAAGGCAGAAATGATCCCTACAATTCCTAAGGAATGATATTGTTCATACATGCGGTGACCCGGTCTTTCAGAATGCATAGTCAATCCGTGAAGCTGGCGTGATAATCCAACCGCAAAATCGCAGATGTCAATCATTTCCTGTACTTCGCCATAACCTTCCTGAAGTGACTTACCCATTTCATAAGAAACCAATTTACCAAGTGCTTCTTTATTCTCACGCAATTTTTCTCCAAACTGACGTACAATTTCGCCACGTTGTGGAGCCGGAATCAATCGAAATGTTTTGAAAGCTTCTGTTGCAGACTGCATTACTTTTTCATAATCGGCAGCGGTTGACATTTTAACAGAAGCAATTAATTTTCCGTCAACCGGAGAATAACTTTCTAAAATACCTCCTGACGAAAAGTTTTGTAAACCTGTAGATGTTCCTTCATTTATTGCTTTGATGCCCAATTTTTCCAGAGCTTCATTCATTCCAAATTGTGATGCTATTGTTGTCATTGTAACTTTTTTAGTTAAAATTGTTATATTTTTATGTAAAGATATTATTTCGAACTGAATTCTTATTCAATTCAATTGTTAAAATGAAAGTAAATTTAGGGTTAATTACGATCAATAACAGAAATACAGCGCAATTTATTCCTCATAATTGATGAAATTTGCAACAACAAAATTCTTCCGACTATGAGATTTCTCCAGCAGCTTCTTCTTTGCTTTATTTTAATTTCTACCACTGCCTTTTCGCAAAAGGGACAAAAACCTTCTTTTCAAATTGTACCACTGGGAGTAAAAGGTGGCATTGACGAAAAAAACCTTTCTGCTTATTTACTGGCACCTGTAAAAACAAACGATTATATCTGCCTTGATGCCGGAACCATAAATGCCGGAATTGAAAAGGCAATTGAGAAAAAAACATTTAAGATTTCGACCAGTGAAGTATTGCGAAAATACATTAAAGGTTATCTCATTTCTCATGCTCACTTAGATCATGTTTCTGGTTTAATCATCAATTCACCTGCCGATTCTTCCAAGACTGTCTACGCAACAAAAAAATGCATGGAAATGATGGAAAATCATTATTTCAACGACCAGACCTGGGCTAATTTTGGTGATCATGGCCCCGGATTTCCTTTGAAAAAATACCACTTTCAATCCTTAACAACTGGAGAAGAAACTCCCGTTACCAATACCTCAATGACGGTAAAAGCTTTTCCGCTGAGTCATGTTAATCCGTTTGAGAGTACGGCATTTCTAATTAAAAATGAAAACAACTATGCCCTATATTTAGGAGATACCGGACCGGATACGGTAGAGAAAAGCAATAATTTGCATGAATTATGGACCGCTGTTGCTCCATTAGTTAAAACCAAACAACTAAAAGGGATTCTTATCGAAGTCTCCTTTCCAAACGAGCAACCCGACCAATTCTTATTTGGGCATTTAACTCCGAATTATCTGATGAAGGAACTTCATGTATTGGAAGAATTAGCCGGAAAAGGTACTCTGGAAAATTTTAAAATCATTATAACACATTTGAAACCGCCAACTAAAAATATTTCAAAAATTAAAGAGCAGTTACAAAAACAAAATGATTTAGGAATTCAAATTATTTACCCAGAACAAGGAAAAAGAATATTTTTGTAAGTTTATTTTTATAAATTAGCGGAAGTAAATTATTCTGCATGAAAATTCTTTGGTCTAAAAAAGCTACTTATAGCTTTTATAATATTCGAAATTATGTTGAGATATGCTGGTCACCTTTCGTTGCAAAAAAATTCACCAATGATGTTTTACATTTAAACAGCCTTCTTGAAAAAAATCCTCAATTAGGCAAATACAGAGCAGATTTAGAATGCCGGGAAATAGTAATTTCAAAACAAGTAACTTTATATTACGAAATACAAGAAGAATATATTAATTTAATTACTTTTTGGAATAATCGTCAGCGACCTATAAATATTCTTAGTTTATAAATTAAATTAATCCTTTATTTTTCAATTCTTCCAGCATTTCTTCATGAGTTATAAAATCTCCATTTTCAAAATCCAGCTTCCCTTGTGCAATATCAGCCTTTAGCTCTAACAAGAAATTTTCTTCCGGGGAAAGTATTTTTGCAATAGACAACATTTCATCAGGTGTAAAAGACTGCGTCTTTAGTTTTCTGTAAAATGTTGGACTGGGAATACCAATCTTTTCGATGATATAATTTTTTTTAAAAGGAGACTTATCTATTAAATCCTCAATATTATCCACTATATTCTTATATGCGATTACTTCTTGTATCATTTTTAATAGTTTTTAGAATCATATTCAATACAAAAATACATCAAAAACGATTATAATCGTCACTTAAGCAATATAAAATATTCCTCAAAAACTTTATTTCTTCGCCATAAACCTAGGATCAGATTCCATTACAGTTCCACATTTATCACAGGTTCTTAGCGCTTCTGAATTATAGAAATGCTCAAAATGAGGCAAGAAATCTTTCTCGATATTATGTAGTTCAAAATGTACTTCATACAATTTATGGTTGCAGTTATCACAATGCCAAAGCAAACCATCTGTATACCCTTTTCCGGCGCGTTTGCGTTCGATCACCAAACCAATTGAGCCTTCTGAACGTACCGGAGAATGTGGAATCTTAGCCGGATGCAGATACATATCACCGGCGTTTAAAACCATTTCTTTGCGTTCGCCATCTTCCTGAATCACCACTTTTATACTACCTTCCAGCTGGTAAAAAAGCTCCTCGGTTTCATTGTAATGATAATCTTTTCGGGCGTTTGGTCCTGCCACAATCATAACGATATAATCACCTGAATCAACATAAAGGTTTTTGTTTCCAACCGGTGGTTTTAATAATTGACGATTTTCTTCAATCCATTTTGTAAGATTGAACGGTTTAGCTATTGCCATCTTTTCAGGTCTAAATTTTATGTAGCTAAGTTACTAAAATTGTAGAGATAGACAGCAGTTCATTTTCGCTCAACAAAAACAAAAAACAATGTTTTGCTTACTTTATTGGAATTAACGGGGGAAATAGAGCAATGAATGATATAGAAATGAACGATGTTGAGATGAATAATAAATAGATGGAGATGGACTGCAGTCCATCTCTACGGTCTTTGTTTGTGCGGATGGATTTCTTTAATCAAATACATATAAACCGGAAAATGATCACTAAAACCCGCTTCTGTCAATGTATTCCGTAATGGATATCCTTTATATCTCCCGGAGGGCTGAACGATATACGGCTTTCTAAAAATATCGGCTTTCCAGAATTTAAAAGACGAGAAATCAGGTCTTATCAAAGATTCGGACAGTATGATCTGATCGAAAAGATCCCAGGAATCTCTAAAAGCAAGTGTACCCATTCCGTTAGTAATCATTTGCCCAAACGGGTTAAAGAGTCCAAATTCAGAAACCTCTGCTTTTTTTGACTTTGCTCCCAAAACCTCTTTTATACTTTTACTGTATGGACCGTCATTAAAATCTCCCATAGTTATAATTTTAGCTTCCGGATTTATTTGCTGCAAGGAATCAATAATTTTCCGATTCAGTCTGCCGGCAGCTTCCCGATATTTGCCGGAAACAGCTTCTCCACCCCAACGTGATGGCCAATGATTGACAATGATATTTATTTCTTCCTCTTCTAAAAATCCTGTAACCAAAAGCTGATCTCTTGTGAAAACACGATTGCTTCCGGCCGCGACTTTCATTTCTTCCTCTGACTCATTCTTCTTTCCTTTTCTAACCTCTATTGCATCTTTATCAATATACAACGGAATGCTCGAAAATGAACTCGGTCTGAAATATTTCTTCTGAAACAATAAAGCAACATCAATTCCGCGTCTGTCCGGTGAATCGAAATGAATGATTCCATAATCATAATACTGCAATTTTGACTGCTTTACTAAATCCTCCAGGACTCCTCTGTTTTCAATCTCAGCTACCCCTATTAAAGTCGCCGTATTTTTATTCTCAACTGTTCCAATTTCAGATAGTACCTTTGCCAGATTTTTTAACTTCTGCTGATACTTTTCATTAGTCCAATTTTGAATTCCGTTTGGAGTCCACTCATCATCCTTTTTTTCTGAATCATTTATAGTATCGAAAAGATTTTCCAAATTATAAAAAGCCACCGTATGAATAGTATACTTTTTAGATTGCCCCATTAAAGTGGAGAGGGAGAAAAAAAGAATCAAAAAAACTTTAGCCATTGTAGTTTCTATAAATATTTAAAAACATCTAAAGTACAAAATAAAAACATTATTTGTAAGATATTTCTTGTGTTTGTAATTTTTAAAATAGCTATATTTGCTGCTTAGCATTAATACATCAAGCAAAGGAAAATATGAACTTAAAAAGCTTTCAATACCTAAAGAATCGTTTTGTCATTTGCAAAATCGTATTTCTTACTTTTGCTTTACAATCATTCACCTGTCAATCTCAACAAAACATGATAACACCACCTTATTTACAAAAAGGAGACACCATAGCTATACTGGCAACCGCGAGAAAAAATATAGATGACAATCTTAAACCTACCATTGATTTATTACATAGCTGGGGTTTAAAGGCTGTAATAGGAAGCACCATAGGTCTTGATGTAAACCAATTAGCAGGAACAGATGAACAACGTGCCGCCGATTTTCAAAAACAATTAGACAACCCGAATATTAAAGCAATTTGGTGTGTTCGTGGCGGATATGGAACAGTTAGAATGATTGATCTTTTAGATTTTACCAAATTCAAACAACACCCAAAATGGGTTGTTGGTTTTAGCGACGTTACGGTCTTACACAACCATTTAAACACAATGGGTTATAAGTCGATTCATGGTGTCATGCCTGTTACCATTCCACGGGCTACTCCGGATGCCATTAGCTCTATGAAATCAGCTTTGTTTGGTGAACCTCTGTCTTATACTGTTGGCCCGGATAAAATGAATCGTTTTGGGAAAGCAACCGGTGAATTAGTCGGTGGAAATTTATCTATACTCTATAGTTTATTAGGTTCTCCATCTGCAATAGACTGCAAAGACAAAATTTTGTTTATTGAAGATTTGGACGAATATCTATATCATATCGATCGTATGATGATGAATCTGCGACGCAACGGTTGCATTGAAAACCTAAAAGGAATTATTGTTGGCGCTATGACAAAAATGAAAGACAATGAAGTGCCTTGGGGGAAAAATGCGGTCGAAATAGTAGATGATGTCACTAAAAAGTACAACATCCCGGTAATCTTTAATTTTCCGGCAGGGCATATTCAGGACAATAGAGCTTTGATTATGGGAAATACGATTACAATTGATGTTAATGCATCGGGGAGCACTGTTCTTTTTAACCAATAGCTTGTGGGGTTTAAACCATATAAGTGATATAAGTACATTTAAAGCTACACTTACTACTTTGGGTGTAGCTCGTGAAAATTATACGTGACATATAGGAGTCGCAAAGTTTTTTATGCACGCAGATTTTGCAGATATTTTTGTTTTGCGATTCCGATAAAACAAGCTGTGTAAATCTGCGTGAAAAATTTTCCAGCGAACATAGTAAAATATCAACCGGCATATAATTATACCCTATTAGCCAGACTTATGTTTTCTCAAATAACTTATATGGTTTAAAAAAAGCAGGACTATAAAAAATGGCAAAACACAACGAACTCGGAAAAAAAGGAGAAGAACTTGCTGTAGACTTCCTCATAGAAAACGGTTATGAAATCCTCGACCAAAACTGGACATTTCAGAAGGCCGAAATAGATATAATTGCCAAAAAAGAAAACATTTTAGCCATAATTGAAGTCAAAACAAGATCGAGTATTGATTTTGGTCTACCACAAGAATTTGTCAAGCCAAAAAAAATCCAGTTACTCGTTAAAGCAGTAAATGCCTACATAAACGATAGGGAAATAGATTTTGAAGTCCGTTTTGATATCATTGCGATCCATAAAAAAAGTGAAACATTTGCAATTGAACATCTTACAAACGCTTTTTATCATTTTTAACATAATTTTTCATTGTTATAATTTTAACAAATTGTTTTTTTATTTATATTTGCGTGGATTTATAACATCACAATTAACTAAACCATCCAATCAAGTTACTCAAAAAACAAGTAAAAAATTATGAAAACCGTTTCTTCAATTGTCGAAAATTACATTAAAACAAAACCTTTTTTATTAAATGCGTTATCGCTGGGAATCATCAATCTTACTTCACTGTCACGGAACATTATGACCGAGTTGGAAAGTGAGTTTGGCAAAGAAGTAAAACAAGGCGCTGTTGTAATGTCTCTTAAACGACTCACCGAAGAACTGGATTTTAAACTGAATCACAAAATCAACAAAGTCATTAAGAATATTGGAGAAATTACGGTTCGTTCCGAATTAACGGATTACACTTTTGCTGCTTCTGAAACTGTTTTAAACAAACAAGCTGACTTAATCTCTGATATTAATGTACTGTCTGATATTTTCTATACTTCATCACGTGGTGTAAATGAAACTAATATCGTAGTGAGCAGCAGCGTTAATCATTTGGTGGAAAAACACTTTATGCGCGAAAAACTAATTCAGAAATTAGATAATTTAGCCTCAATTACGGTTAAACTTCCGAAAGAGAATATTGTTGTTCCGGGTATTTATTATTTTATTTTTCAGCGTCTGGCTTGGGAAGGAATTATTATTAATGAAGTAATTTCTACTTCCAATGAATTTACAATTTTGGTAGGAGAAGATCAGGTTGATGTTGCTTTTAAAGTAATTAAAGACCTAAAAAACTAATTCCAACAATTACACAGAATCACACGATTCTTCCTTTATATATCCTTTTATCTTTTAAATTAAACGAAAGATAAAAGGATTTTTTATTTGTAAACCTTACTACAGAACCCTCGAAGAAATTAGAATTTTAGTCCCCCTTTGTGCTAGTTTAACCGCAAGGTGCGCAAAGATTTACGCAAAGAGCCTGCAAAGTATTAACACAAAGCAAAGTCTTTTGCACGCAGATTTTGCAGATTAAGCCGATATTTGTTTTGTACTCAGATAAAAACGATCTGAATAAATCTGCTACCCGAGCGATAGCGAACTGGCGAAGCAAATCTGCGTGAAAAAATTTCACTGCAAACATAGGAGTGCGCAAAGATTACACTTAAAGCTTGCAAACTTTACGATCGGTATAAACAAAATTCTTTGTGTTCTTTGCGTTTAAAATAAACTGCACATTTTTAACAGGGCAAGAAGTTTCTATAAAAAAACAGCATTTAAACGAAATCAGGAACGAATATTCTTAAAAAACACCTCTACACTTGTTAATTTTTTGAAATACTTACCTGGAATTTATCGCTAAAAAAAGAAGCTTTCCCTTATTTCTAGCGACACTCCATACAAAAACACTAAAAAAAAGAAGAATATTATTTTTTTAAACACAATTTTTTAAGAATAATATTTTTATATATTTGTTAACTCGTTAACAGAATTGATTATTCAAAAACATATTCAGAAACTGGATATCACTAAAAATACAATCAGGAGCCTAACAGACAAAGTAGTATACTTCGGGTTTCTGATCAAACTGTCTAGACCAAAAAACCACTTTTAACCAATCAAATCACTCTATTTGGGGTGATTTTTTTTGCCGCTAATTTCACGAATTACCACGAATGTTTTTTCTTTTAGCTAAATCACGCTGTACTTTCAATACAGCAATTTGCTACACGAGAGACTGAAATTACCTCAATTTCAAAAACTAATCTCTATCAGACACCAATTTGACCTAAGTCACTAAAGGCAACTATAAGTGAGAAAAAAATCTTTTAAACCATTGAAATCTGTGGCAGTTATTTTATCACAGATTAATTCGATTAAACTGATTTATTTTTAATACTAAAAAACCTTACCTTGAGTATTAAACAGCAACTATAGCCAAAAAATAGCCTTAACTACTTTAAAAAAAATTACACGATTTCAAACTCAAATCAGAAACCAATAAAAAGGTTTCAATTCGTGTTAATTCGTGAAATCTGTGGCAAAACTACCTCTACTCCTCAAACAACTCCATCAATTCCAAAGCGCGTTTGATAGATTTTACGTTATCAAAAGTCAACAGTAAACGCAATCCGTTTACGGTTTGTTTTTCTTTCATTTTACAAAGCGAACTTTGCTTTTGTACAAACTGCAAAACGTTTCTAAACTTAGCCGATTGATAATAATCTGATTGCTGATCTGACACAAAATAACCAATCATTTTACCTTGTTTCATGACCAGTTTCTCGATTCCAACCCGGGTTGCAATCCATTTAATGCGGATGCTGTTTAACAGAGATATTGCTTGTTTTGGTAAAGGACCAAATCGATCAATTAGTTTTCTTTCGAATTCCTGTAAACCTGCTTCGTCTTTTACCGCTCCTAATTCGTTATATAAAACCAAACGTTCAGAGACATTGTTGATGTACTCATCGGGGAATAATAATTCGAAATCAGCATCGATCTGAATGTCTTTTACATATTCTTTGGTGTCAATATTGTTTTCTTCAGGATATAAATCTTTGAATTCGTTTTCCTTTAATTCTTCAATGGCTTCGTTCATGATTTTCTGGTAGGTATCAAAACCAATTTCATTGATAAAACCACTTTGCTCACCTCCTAATAAATCTCCTGCACCACGAATCTCAAGATCTTTCATCGCGATATTAAATCCGCTTCCGAGTTCGCTAAACTGCTCAAGCGCCTGAATACGTTTACGGGCATCCTCGGTCATTGATGAATAAGGCGGGCAAATAAAATAACAAAATGCTTTTTTGTTGCTACGTCCTACTCTACCACGCATCTGATGCAAATCTGACAATCCGAAATTATTGGCATTATTGATGAAAATTGTATTGGCATTTGGTACATCCAGACCGCTTTCGATGATTGTGGTTGCGACCAAAACATCAAAATCTCCGTTCATAAAGCCCAACATCAATTCTTCGAGTTTTGCGCCTTCCATTTGCCCATGACCAATTCCAACTCTGGCATTTGGAACCAAACGCTGGATCATTCCAGCCACTTCTTTTATATTTTCGATTCTGTTGTTGATAAAGAAAACCTGTCCGTTTCGCTGAATTTCATATGAAATTGCATCCCGAATCACCTCTTCACTAAAACCAACTACATTGGTCTCAATCGGATAACGATTGGGTGGTGGTGTTGTAATTACAGACAAATCACGCGCTGCCATTAACGAAAACTGTAATGTTCTCGGAATTGGCGTAGCGGTTAGTGTCAATGTATCTACGTTTGCCGCTATGGTTTTGAGTTTGTCTTTTACATTAACTCCAAATTTCTGTTCCTCATCTACAATCAATAAACCAAGGTCTTTAAAAACCACATTTTTGTTTACCAACTGATGGGTCCCAATTACGATATCCAATTTCCCTTCCGCTAGTTGCTTTAAGGTTTCCGATTTCTGTTTAGCCGTTCTGAATCGGTTTAAATAACCAATAGAAACCGGCATATCTTTTAGTCGCTCTGTAAAAGTACGATAATGCTGGTACGCCAAAATAGTGGTCGGAACCAGAACAGCTACTTGTTTACTATTGTCAACGGCTTTAAAAGCGGCACGAATAGCCACCTCCGTCTTACCAAAACCAACGTCACCACAAACCAATCGGTCCATAGGTCTGTCGCTTTCCATATCGGCTTTTACCTCTGCTGTCGATTTGGTCTGATCCGGCGTATCTTCATAAATAAAAGAACTTTCTAATTCGTTTTGCAGATAGCTGTCCGGCGCAAACTGAAATCCTTTTTCTAAACGTCGTTTTGCATACAACTGGATTAAGTTGAATGCAATATGTTTGACGCGCGCTTTGGTTTTTTGTTTTAAAATCTTCCAGGCGTTCGATCCTAACTTATAAATTTTAGGTGGCGTTCCGTCTTTCCCGTTGTATTTTGAAATTTTATGAAGCGAATGTATACTTACATACACGATATCATTATCGGCATAAACCAATTTTATAGCTTCCTGGGTTTTGCCTTCGACCTGAATTTTCTGCAAACCGCCAAACTTCCCAATCCCGTGATCAATATGCGTAACATAATCTCCCACAGAAAGTGCCGTAAGTTCTTTTAACGTAATATTCTGCTTTTTAGAATATCCGTTTTTGATATTAAATTTATGATATCGTTCAAAAATCTGATGGTCTGTATAGGCCGTAATCTGATTTTCTTCGTCAATAAATCCTTGATATAAAGGCAGTACAATGGTATGATACTGCTTTCTGATATTTTCAGAATTGGCCTCGTCTAAGGTTTCAAAAATATCATGGAATCGTTTTGCCTGCGTTTCATTCGAACAGAATAAATAATTTTTATAGCCGTTAAAATGATTGTCGCTCAGATTATTCAACAACAAATCAAACTGCTTGTTGAAAGATGGCTGTGGCTGTATATAAAATTCGAAACTTTTTGTTGTTTTGAAAATTGGCTTTGACGTCAATTCGACAATCGAGAAATCTAAGGCTCTTTTTATAAATCCGGCCTGATTTAAGAACAGTTGTTCAGGAGCCGCATGCTTAATTTCTCCCGAAAGTTTCCCAAAAGCCTCTTCCGCTCTGGCAAATTGTTTATCCAACTGAGCGAAAAGTCCTTCTGTGTTTTGAATAAACAAGACTGTTCTTTCTGCAATATAATCCAGAAAACTCTCCCGATTCTCCTGAAAAATCTTGTTCTCCACGTTCGGAATAATCGTGATTTTTTTATGTGTTTCTACCGACAATTGCGTTTCAACATCAAAACTTCTAATACTGTCTACTTCATTTCCAAAAAACTCAATTCGATACGGATGATCATTTGAAAAGGAAAACACATCGACAATTCCTCCACGAACTGAAAATTCACCGGGTTCGGTAATAAAATCAACTCTTTTAAATTCGTATTCAAACAAAACTTCGTTGATAAAATCTATTGAAATTTTATCATTCAAAGCCACTTTGAGTGTATTTTTATCAAGTTCCCTTCTGGTCACTACTTTTTCAAAAAGAGCTTCAGGATAAGTCACAATTACCGCCGGTTTTTTGCGGGAATTAATTCGGTTTAATACCTCAGCACGCAATAAAACATTGGCATTATCGGTCTCTTCAATCTGATACGGACGACGGAACGAACCGGGATAAAACAAAACATCCTGTTCGCCAATCATTTGCTCTAAATCGTTCAGATAATAGGCCGCTTCTTCTTTGTTGTCTAAAACAATCAAAAAAGGCAATTCGGTTTTCTTAAAAACACTACGAACTACAAATGAAACTGCCGATCCCAACAATCCGCTAAGATGCATTTTTACTTGATTTTGCTCCAGTAATTGTGTGGCAATCTGCTCGCTTTTAGGCAAATTGTCATAGATAGTATATAAGGCGTTTTTACTCAACTTTAGGTAAATTTGGATCCGGGATTGCGTTCGGAATTGCACGTGTAGTATCTAACATTCTCAGAAAATCGGCTTCACCTTCTTCTTTTGGAATTTTGGCTTTCTCCACCACTTTATCCATTTGTCGCTCTAACGATACTAACTCTTTATTGATATCTCCAATTAAAAAAACCACTTTATCGTCCGGAATTGTACTCAGGTGAATATACAAATTCATCATTTTGACTTTAGTGATCAGAATCGAAATCCTGCTTCTTATCTGAGGCTGATTAAATTGTGCGGGAATATTATTATTTAAAAGCATCGCTTTCTTAGCTATTACTTCTGATTTTTGTTGAAATCCCCCAATTGTTTTCCTTGGTTTTTGACCTATTTCCTTTAAAAAATCACGCCATTCGGTCCATACCACTGTATTTTGCTCAGAAACCTCATTGATGGGTTCATCCATAAAAGTCCAGCCTTTATTGATGTTATTAAAGATGGCTTCCTTCTTTTTAGCTTCTTTTTTTTGGGCTTCACGACGTTTTTCATCTTCACCCTGACATGAATTCAGTACAAAAATCAAAAGTAGAAAAAGAGATATTTTATATTTCATTTGGTAAAACATTAAGCTACAAAGTTACAAAGTAAATTTACATTTATAAAGTCTGTTTTGCGCTTTAAATCACAGTCCTTTTTTGCCACGACTCGAGCGATAGCGAACAGGCGAAGCAATTACACAAATTTCCGCTAATTTCTTTTTTTACTAATTTCTTTATAATGTAAAAGATCTTAAATCTATTTTGATCCATCTAAGTATTAGCTAAAATCGCTCCCAAGAAAATTATTAATGAATTCGTGCAAATTCGTGAAATTCGTGGCTAACTTTTTTAATCTGTGGCGATTTTCTTCCGGTCAATCGCACAATCATAGAGAATAACCCAACAAAGAAACTTCATTACTGTTAAATTTACATTTTAGATTATTAAAAAACATATTTCTTTGCGAAAACGTTATATTTGTCTCTCTAAAAAATTAACACATGAATCCAAAAATCTTGATCATTGGCGCTTGCGGTCAAATTGGGACTGAACTGACTCAAAAATTGCGTAAATTGTACGGAACAGAAAATGTAATTGCTTCTGATATCCGGAAATTAAATACTGACGTTGTTAATTCAGGGCCTTTTGAAGTGGTCAATGCTTTAGATTTTAATCAAATTGAACATTTGGTTGAATTGCATAAAATTACCGATGTTTATTTGATGGCAGCACTTTTATCTGCTACAGCCGAAAAGAATCCGGCATTTGCATGGGATTTGAATATGAACTCTTTATTTCATGTTTTAAATTTAGCCAAAGCAAAGAAAATCCAAAAAATCTTCTGGCCATCCAGTATTGCCGTTTTTGGACCAACAACTCCAAAAGAAAACACGCCACAATATACCGTAATGGAACCTTCTACTGTTTACGGAATTAGCAAACAGGCCGGAGAAAGATGGTGTGAATACTACCATAATATCTATGGTGTAGATGTTCGCAGTATTCGTTATCCCGGTTTAATCAGCTGGTCTACACCTCCGGGTGGCGGAACTACCGATTATGCTGTTGATATTTTTTACAAAGCAATTGCTGATAAAAAATACGAATGTTTTCTGTCATCAGAAACAAAAATGCCAATGATGTATATGGATGATGCAATTGATGCTACTATCAACATTATGAAAGCACCGGCTGAAAAAATCAAAATTCATTCGTCTTATAATTTAGCTGCAATGAGTTTCACGCCAACAGAAATCGCTGCTGAAATTAAAAAACATATTCCGGAATTTGAAATTACTTACAATCCGGATTTCCGTCAGAAAATTGCCGACAGCTGGCCTGCAAGTATTGATGACAGCTCTGCCAGAGAAGACTGGGACTGGAAACATACTTTTGACTTAGAGTCTATGACAAAAGATATGCTGGAGCATTTAGGATAAAACCAAAAGCTTTTACTTTATATAAGCCTGTTATTTTAAAAGGATTTTCTTTTAAAATAACAGGCTTTTTTATGAAAAAATATCTCCATTCGAAAAGCACGAACTACACAATTTCTTACATTTGACCTGCATTTAACAAACTCAATTAACCAAAACCTTTTACAAAAGGTACAAAACCAGTTAAATTTATGACAAATTCATTAAATCCTATTCAAGGGGATAAAAGAACTGCCATCGTTGATATTTTAAGAGGATGGGCCCTGTTGGGTGTAGCAATCGGAAATTATGTCGATTTCCGCTACATCGGATTAGAACGTTTTATTCAAAAAAAAGGCCCTTTTTCTGAAATCATCAGCTATTTAAACTCATATATTTTTTCTGCAAAATCCTGGACTTTATTAAGTATTTTATTTGGGTACGGGTTTGCAGTACTCATTAATAATGTAGCAGATAAAGGCAAAAATCCGGTTTCTTTTTTTTGCTGGAGAATGTTTCTGCTTTTTGTTTTTGCTTTTATAAATTCTGCTTTTTGGCTTGGTGATATCCTAAAAGATTATGCTTTTTTAGGTTTGTTTCTTTTGCTTTTTTACAGAAGTTCTGCCAAAACCATTCTTATATCGAGCATAGTGCTTTTAATATCCGTTCCGTTTCTCACCGCCTACATTAATGCAATAAAACAAACGCTGCCTGACGTACAGTCAACCGCCAAATATCTAAAATTATTTTATTCGGATAACTGGCTGGATGTATTCCAATTTAATCTGCTCGGAACTTACTATCAGGAAATGCTTAATCTTCGTTATTCCGTTACCGTACATGTCGTAATGTTTGCCCTGATGCTTTTGGGTTTTTATGCGCAAAAGATTAACTTCTTTAATCGCTTGCCTGAATTAAAAAAGCTTCTGAAACGCACCACTATTATCACATTGATTTTGGCCATTCTTTCCGGTGTTCTTTTCGAAATTGCCATCAAACAGAAAATAACTTTTACTTACTTTCATCCGGTTTTCTGGATCATAATAAATACAATGTTATGTATTGCATCCGGAATATGTTTACTCTATACCAACGGAAAACTGAAAACAGTTTTCAACTATTTCAGCGTTAGCGGTAAAATGACTTTAACCAATTATATGATGCAAAACGTTATTGCTTTCTTTCTTTTCTCAGGAGTTGGTTTCAAAATTTACAACACTTTACCGTATTGGTTTTACTTTTTCCTGGCTGTATTTGTATTCATCCTTCAGCTGTTCTTAAGCAAATGGTGGCTTAGCAGATACAATTATGGTCCGGTTGAGTGGTTGTGGAGAGTATTGAGTTACAGAAAAATGTTTCCGCTAAAAAAAACAGTACAAAACGATATTGTAGCAGAGACAAAAACTATTTTATAAGCACATTCATAATACCACAAAACATTGTTTATCAACAAGACAAATGTTATACTTAAAGAAAGCGAACCCCTTAAATTGCTCAAAATGAGTCAAAAACGGGGTTTTCTTTTCTGCTAAATTGATAACAGTTTAAATTTAGAGTAACGGTCGTCGGTCCTCATTTTTCTTCTTGCTAACCACCTCTTTTACCTTGTCTTCTTTCTTTATTTTTTTTTCTACAGAACTCTCAAATTTTCTCATTGCAGAGCTGTATTTTAAACCAGACAATAACTTATCATTTTCCGACGACTCCTGGCTAGTTGTTGAACCTGTACTTTCTTGCCTGTCCAGAAATTTTAATTCTGTCATCTCTTTTTCAACTTTGGCAGCAAGATTGTCTACAGACTTTACTCGAAAAACATGTCTGCCAATATCTAAAGGAGATTTAATCATATTTTTAAAGGCTCGGTTTATACCAGGACTTCTATCGACATACGGATTGTGGGCAGCTCCATATTGATTTGCAGCCGCAGCGATCGTTGAACCAGATGCAGTACCAATTTTAGTTAAATCTTTACCGGGGAAAAATTTAAGCTGGGAAGAAATCGTGTTTGTTAAAACAGCACCAGGAACCGCTTCAACCATACGGTTAAATCCAACATTTTTTGGAATCATATTTATCCTGCGATTTTTAAATATATTGTAACTGTAAGAAAAACCCAAAGCACTGTAAGTTCTGAGTGAATCACAATATACAGCAGCTCCAAGAGAGAAAATATGTGATGTGTTTGAAGATGGTGTATCAGACTTCTTCGTAGCATCAAAAAATTTATCAAAAGTTTTATCAATTATTTTAGTTGCTCTCCGAAGTGCCTTACCTTTCCTGGAGATTCTACTTAGGGTCTTTTTGTATGATTTTTTTGGATCATCAATTAATCCATATGCCTTTGAACCCGGAGTAAGCTCTGTAAGCATTTCAACTTCATGTACATTTTGATTTCCAGATACTAAATTGCCAGGATCCTTAATCCCATTGAGCACTCCATCTAAAAGTTTAGAGTCTTTTGTATTTATTAAAACTTTATTTGTTCTCTTACTAATACTCTTTTCTAAATCCTCAATAATAGATGATATTTTAACACCTTTACTTTTTTTCTTAGAATTGTCTATAATCTTCTTCTCTAATTCATAAAACTCAACTTGCAGCCTTGCTGATTCTGTAATGTATTCCTTGTCTATTTTTTTGCGCTCTTTTAATTGAATATCCTCTTCGCATTGAATTTCATTTCTTTTTCTATCATAGGCTCTTTCAAGAAGTGAAATATTGTCTAACAGTTTTTCCAATCTCGATAACTTCGTTTTGCTAATTGCTTCGATCCTTTCATTACGCCATTTTTCAAAAAAATATTTTTTTTTATTTAAATCCTCCAACCTAATTTGATTTCTTATTATAGAATTATCAGTCATAGATTTAATAACGGTGAGTTTGTTTTCTGTCCCGCTCATATAAAACTTACGAGCCTGGAATGGTTGCTCGGGATCTAAACTGCAATGCTTTGTTCTTAGTCTCATTCCGTAATCCTGCTGAGCAGCTTCAGAAAGACCTGAACCTGTAGCCCATCCATATGTTGAAGTAATCAAAGTGGCAGCTACTGACGGAATCCCTATTAAGCCTAAGCCCGTTGAAACAGCAAATGATAATGCGGCATTTGGCACTCCGGTTACTCCACCAACCATTCCATATCTCAATCTTTCGGAAGTCATTTTCTGTGAATTGCGAATCACATTTATCTCATCCAAAATACCTTCAAAACTACTACTGTCAATATCTTTTAAATTATCTAATTCTATAGACATAAATTTAACATTATCATCAAATTTTTCATTGCTTTCTCCTGCGGATAGCGCGCTTGCAATTTCGGGCATTAAAACCTGTCTGCCAGCGATTTTCATCGCAGTTGAAGAGTCATCTGCTGCTTTAGCGAGGTACTTTGCTAAAATGCTTTCCGACGCAGAAATTACAGCTGATGGTATTGCAGTAGCCTGAGCTGCTACTCCTACAAACGGAATGTAACTTAGTGGATTTAAACTAGAACTAACTACTGAATTTATACCATATGGTAAACCAGAGAATACCCAACCGGCAACCATTTTTTTGTATTTTTCGTCACTTATTTCCAATATATTTGGTATAAACTCTTCGGCTTTAAGCTTCCCCCATTCCAAATCATGTGAGCCTTTAGAATTGTTTATATCTTGCTGTCGTTTATTAAACCTTTCAATCTTATCTTTTCGTTGCTCTTTCCATTGTACAAATGGAGAAATTTGTTCAATGTGGTCGGTTTGATCTTTTAAAAGTCTTGCAGCTGCATAAAACGGATCTTTATTTGCTTTTTGAATCATTGAATTAATATTTAATTCAAAACTGTCTCGTATAATGAGTTTACTTCTCTCATCAGAAGTCATTTCATCATTTTGGGTTACGGGGTTTAATTTACTAGTTTCCATCTTTTTTTACTTAAATTTAACACATAATAACTTATCATCAATATATAAATATACAAAAAATACTTACAAAAACGAAATGCAAACAAAAAAAAGAGGCTGCCTCTATTTTGAGACAGCCTCTTTCTCTTTAATCCAGTAACTTATTTTACTTCATAAACATTATTGGTTGCTTTTACATCAGCCATTAATCCGCTAGGATCGATGGTGATTTTTTTAATCGCAGCTTTGTTTTTGTCTATCGTAAAACTATAGTTTGACATTGCCCATGCCCAATCTTCCAAAACAGTTCTTTTCACATTTGAATTAGGATTTGGTTTAATGTAGTTCATCATTCTTAACGGAATATAAAAAGTCTCAGAAGTACCGTCTGTATAATCAACAGTTAAGTCAATAGGCATTGGCATTCTTCCAATTCTTTCTAAAGTAACGGTTGTTTTTCCAGCGTTATCTGCAACGTCTTTAATTCCGTAATCAATTGTATTGGTTGTTTCTGCCCAGTCAATTAAATACCAGTCTAATTCAGCACCGGATACTCTTTCTGCTGTTCTCTTGATATCGTTTGGAGTTGGGTGTTTGAATTTAAAATCGTTATAATATCTTTTTAAAGTCGCATCTAAATTCTCCTGACCAATTACATAAGCCAATTGCGAAAGAAAGATACTTCCTTTTACATAAGAAGAGATACTATAAGGTTTGTTCTCATCATAACGATCACCATGAGTCGTTTGTGATTGCTCTTTTCCTGATGCAATTAAGCTGTAATAGGCATTGTAATTTCCTTTAAACGGATTTGCCACTTTTTTATCTCCTGCCAATTCATTCAAAGCACTGTCTTCGATGTAAGTTGTAAAACCTTCATCCATCCATGGGTGTTTTGACTCGTTTGAAGCTAAAATATGCTGAAACCAAGAGTGTCCCAATTCGTGTGTAGCAGTTCCCAGGATCCCTTCAAGAGTTCCGTTTCCTAACATCAAAGTACACATCGCATACTCCATTCCGCCATCACCACCTTGAATGAAAGAATACTGTTTGTAAGGATAAACTCCTACTTTCTGATTGTAATATTCCATTACCTTCACCATTAATGGCTCCAGTTTTTTCCAGTTTTCTGCTACTTTTGGATTGTTTTTATAAAAGAAATGCAAATCAACATCATTTGGTCCTTTTACAATATCATGTATGTAGTTTTTATCTGCTCCCCAGGTAAAATCATGCACGTTTGGTGCGATAAAATGCCAGGTTAAGGTTTTTGTCTTTTTAGGATATACTACAGTCACACCTGCATCTTCGTAACCGTGTCCGATTTGGTTTTTATCCTGAAGATAGCCTGAACCTCCAATAGTATACTCTTTATCAATTGTAATTTTCACATCAAAATTACCCCAAACTCCGTGAAATTCTCTTGCGATATAAGGATCTGCATGCCAGCCTTCGAAATCAAATTCAGCTATTTTTGGATACCATTGCGACATTGACATTTCGATTCCTTCAGAATTATTTCTTCCTGTACGACGAATCTGAACCGGAACTTGCCCGTCAAAATCTAATGTAAAAGTTGCTTTAGAATTTGGTAAAATAGGCTTCGCCAGTGTTACTTCCAGGATAGTTCCGGAAGTTCTGGTTTGAGCTGTAACTCCATCCTGCTTGAAATTGCTAACTTTTAAATATCCTACTTCGTTTGGTTTTAAAGTTTCAATTCGGCTTTGTTTTGTTTCTTTACCATCAGCGCTTTTTACTTTATTGACCATTCTTCCGTCCGGATCTTTAATAAAATGCAAACGGGCATCCATCTCACTTCCGGGTTGAAATGCATTCAGAAATAAATGATAGAATACTTTTTTTAAGGTATCAGAAGAATTATTGGTGTACACCAATTCTTGCTTCCCTTTATACTGATAGTTTTTTACATCCATCGAAACCTCCATTTTATAGTCGGCATGTTGTTGCCAGTATGGAGCGCTTTGCGAAAAAGCAGAGTTTAAACCAAAACTCAGAAAAGAAAATAGTAATATTTTATGCATATTCAATAAAATAGAAAATGGAAGAGTCTTCACTCTTCCATCGGATTAGTAATTTATTTTTTTATTTTTTTGACATTTTTTCAGCCATTAATAAAGCGTTATAAGCATTTACCATCTTAGCTGTTTTAGAAGATTCGGCAGACGAAACCGGTACCGGTTTTTGATTCGGATCCGGATTTTCTCCTAAAACTACCATTGAAGGAAGCGCAACTCCTGATTCCATCAGGATATACTTAACTTGTGAAGCTTTTAATTTTGGATAATAAGAACGGATTAAAGCCGCAACTCCCGCAGCATTTGGCGAAGCCATTGAAGTTCCTTGTAAATACTTGTATTTGTTATTAGGAACTGTTGCATAAATTTCTTCTCCCGGAGCAAAAACGTCAACGTTTATTTTTCCGAAATTAGAGAATCCTGCGACTACATTTTGTCCGTATTCTTTATTGATAGCACCAATAGTAATTACATTATCGGCAAATTCTTTGATGTTGTCTTTAGAATCGTTCGGATAATTGATGTTTTTTGTTTCATCAATATTATAACCGTCATTACCGGCAGCATGAACAATTAAGACATCTTTTTTGGCTGCATATTTTATAGCATCATAAACCCATTCTTTGTGAGGAGAAAAGCTTTTTCCAAAACTTCCGTTAATTACTTTTGCCCCATTATCAACGGCATAACGAATTGCCAGAGCAATATCTTTATCATACTCATCGCCGTCCGGAACTGCTCTCACGGTTAAAATTTCGACATTGCTGGCAACACCGTCTCCACCTAAGTTATTACCTCGAACTTGCGCAATAATACCGGCAACGTGAGTTCCGTGAAGTGCTTTTTCTTTATCCGGACCAAAAACCACATTATTACCATAACGTGTATTTCTAATATCTTCCGAATTATCTCCTACAACTTTTCTTCCATCAAAATCTTTATTCAAACTATAATTAAATTGATCGTACACATGCTCTCTGTAATCTTCCAGTTCTGCTTCCGGATCAAAAGTAGGCCCTGCATTACCAAAAATCTGAGTCATGATATTTTTACTCAACACTACTTTCTCGTCTGTTGAAGTAATTGCGCTTAAATCTTCCAGTTTATAAGTGGTTTTGTTTAAGGCTTTTTTTATCGTATTATGCACGTCTAACAAGTAGTCAACCTGTTGTTTGTCCTGCAAAACTTTTTTCGATTTCTCTTCGTATTGTGCTAATGCATTTTTGTATTCCGCAGATCCGTCATCTCCTTTTTTAACAACACGAGTCATTTCAAGATTTTCATGTACCGCATCTCCAAGGAAATTCCATCCGTTGATATCATCAATAAATCCGTTTTTATCATCATCAATTCCATTACCCGGAATTTCTTTAGGATTGGTCCAAACCATTCCTTTCAGATCTTCGTGCTCGATATCTACGCCCGAATCCACAATACCTACGATTACTTTTTTACCCGTTTTTCCCTGAAGCAACTCTGCGTAGGCTTTATCAACGCTCATTCCCGCAATAGTATCTTTTACTAAATCAAGGTGGCTCCATCTTTTTAATTCATTCTCAGTAACGGGAGCTTTTTTTACAATAACTAAAGGAGCCGTAATTGCTGCTTTAGGAGTAGAAACTTGTGCTTGCAAAGTAGCACTGCAACCTGCTAAAACAAGTAATGCAAAAGCAGATAAAGTATTTGATTTTATTGGACTCATGTAATCTATTTTTAATATAAAAGTTAAAAGTTGCGACTAAATTATGCTTTTTTGTTGCAAAAAGCTAACCATTAACACTGCCTTATGATTTTTTAACGGTTATCAATTTATTACTGTGTACTTTCTGTGTGTTTTAACGTTGCTTTTTGAAAAAAAAATTAATACGTCTTTCCGTAATAAAACTACAATTGTAATTTGTATACTTGTACTACCAAAATACTAAATCCTATCTATGAAAACAAAACTACTTTTATTCCTATTATTAGCTAATTTTTCTATTTATGCACAGGTAAATTTAGTTTCGAACGGAGACTTCGAAAACTGGACCAATAGCACCACACTACCTCATTGGACCGCTCAAAATAATGTTATACAAAACACTGCCGATTACAGAGGAGGACTTAACAGTGCAAGACTATCTTTTGTAAGTAGTGCTCTGACTCCAAAAATTACAACTCAAGTCCCTATGAGTGCCGGAGTAACTTACACCATAAGATTTAAATACAAATACTTAAGCAGCAATTTCAACACCTCTCACCCCATAGTACTAAATGTTGGCAAAAGCGGAAGTGCTGCAACACTTTCCACCAGCTCTTTTGCAACAGACAACAATTGGACACCGGCCGAAAGTACTTTTACACCAGATCAGAACCTTTCTTACGATCTAAGTATCTCCTTGCTTACTTTTGATACTATCGGGTTTAATGTAGCCATCGACGATGTGCAGGTATACGTCAAAGGAACCGAAAAATACACCCTCATTCCTGATACCAATTTTGAAAAAAAATTGATTAGTCTTAGTTATGACTGGGGTATAGCTGACGGAAAAGTGCTAACTGCCGATATAGCCTCGTTAATAGCTTTGAATACAACCACTAATATACATGGTCCAGGTTTATCTATTACAGATTTAACAGGCATTCAGGATTTCGCAGCCTTAACTTCTTTAGATTGTTCCGGACAACAAATTACAAACTTAAACCTTACCAAAAATCTTGCTTTAACTACTTTATCCTGCTACAACAATCAATTAGCAAATCTGGATCTTTCTCAAAATAAGGCATTGGCTACAATTAATTGTTATTACAATAAGTTAACCAATCTGAGCCTCCCAAAAAGCGATGCTTTAAAATCGCTACAATGTAACTCAAACTCTTTAACAAATCTTGATGTTTCTGCAAACACTGCTCTCTCTTATCTTAATTGCAACGATAATAGAATAACAAATCTTGATATCTCAAAAAATACTGCTCTGACAACTTTTTATTGTAAGAACAATGCATTAACCGATTTAAATTTAAAAAACGGCAAAAACACCGCTTTTTATTCTAATTACTCCTATAAAATAGATTTCACTTCAAATCAATATCTAAAATGTATTGCAGTAGATGACGTAATCTATTCTAATAAAAACTGGGGGAAAAATAAAGACTCCGGAGCTACCTATACCTTGTCATGTGACCAGCAATATACTGCGATTCCGGATTTAAATTTTGAAAAAAAACTAATCGCACTTTGGATAGACTCCGGTTCCCCTGACGGAAAAGTACTTACGGCTAGTATTTCCTCACAAACCACATTAGATGTTTCCTCCAGCGGCATAGCGGACTTAACAGGAATTCAGGGTTTTATCAAACTAAAGTCTTTAAACTGCAGTGACTCTAAACTGTCTTCATTAGATATTTCAAAAAATCTAAATTTAACTGATTTGAACTGCAGCAAAAATCAATTATCCTCTCTTGATGTCACTAAACATATTGCTTTGACTTCTTTACTTTGTTCAAACAATACTGAAATGGGACTTTTAGATGTTTCTGCTAATGCTAACCTATCAGTTTTAGATTGTAAATCAACAAATTTAACCTCTTTAGATCTAACCCAAAATTTAAAATTAAACGAACTAAATTGTAGCTATAATAGCTTGATCCGTTTAGATCTTTCAAAAAATATTCATTTGACTTCTTTGGACTGTTCGTATAATCGACTGCCGAATCTTGATGTTTCCAATCATGTCGGTTTGGTCTCTTTAAATTGTTCTAATAACTATTTAACAAGTCTTGACCTTTCAAAAAATATGTCTTTGAATATTTTTAATTGCAGTAACAACAGACTGGTGAACCTGAATGCAAAAAATGGTAATAATCTAAATATGCCAAAACCTGTTTTTACAGGCAATCCGGATTTAACTTGTATCACAGTTGATAAAATAAGCTACGCGGATACAAATTGGAAAAATAAAGATAAAAAAGCCTCTTACAACACCTCATGCGGTACAAATATTGCCTATACCACAATTCTTGATCCTGCTTTTGAACAGAAATTGATCGACATAGGAATTGATACCGATGGCAAAAACGGAAAAGTTATGACAACCAGTATAACTTATGTAACATCTTTAGATGTTTCTTCCAGTAATATTACAAGTTTAAACGGAATCCAGGATTTTCTGTCCTTGACTTACTTAGACTGCGGATTAAACAAAATACAAGGATTAAATTTATCAAATAGTATCTTTTTAACTACTGTATATGCTTCCAACAATGCGATGACTCTATTAGATGTTTCAGGAAACAGATTTTTGACCTATTTAGATTGCAGCAAAAATCGATTAAAGAGCCTTGATGTTTCTAAAAACAAAGCTCTAACTTATTTGAATTTGAGCGATAATTCTATCATCACCAATTTTACTACTCTGGATGTTTCCAATAATATTGCCTTGACAGCTTTAAATTGTTCCTATAATCGAATAGAAGCCCTGGATGTAACTAAAAATAAGGCTTTAACATCTTTAAACTGTTTCAGTAATCGAATAGAAACTTTAGATGTTTCTAAAAATACTGCTCTGACTAAATTAGACTGTCAATATAATAATTTATGGTACTTGGATTTAAAAAATGGCAATAACATCAATCTCGATGTGGCTAATTCTAATTTTAAAGACAATCCAATTTTAGCATGTATACAGGTCGATGATGCTTCCTATGCCAATGCAAATTGGTCAGGAAAAAAAGATGCATTGGCAACTTTTAATCAAACCTGTACTATACCTTATACTCTAATTCCCGATATCAATTTCGAAAATAAACTAATTGCGTTAAAAATTGATACCGGTACTCCGGACGGAAAAATTGCAACAGCAAAAATTTCTAATATAACTGACTTAAGTTTAAATTCCTCTTCTATTTCTGACCTAACCGGAATTGAGGACTTTACAGCATTGACCTATTTAAACTGTGCTAATAACTTGTTAACCACAATAGACATTTCCAAAAACGTAGCTTTAATCGAGTTATATGTTTCTAATAATAAACTAACTACTATCAACACATCAGAGAATATTGCTTTAAAAGAACTATATATTCATGACAATGAATTAAAAAGCGTTGATGTTGCTAAAAATATTAATTTAAGAAAGCTCTTTTGTTGGACAAATAAATTAACTGTTCTTAATGTTTCCAACAATAAATATTTAAATGAATTGCGTTGTTTTTCAAATCAATTAACAAATCTGGATCTTTCTTCAAACAATATAAGCTCCATAAACTGTTCTGATAACAATCTTTATAGTTTAAATTTAAAAAATGGTTTCAATAAATGGATCTCAAACGATTTAATAACCGTTAATTTTTTGAGAAATCCAAATCTAAAATGCATACAGGTAGATGATGAAAAGTATTCAAATGAAAAATGGGCAGATAAAAAAGATGCTACAGCAGTATATTCATCAAATTGTTCTTCTCTGGGACTCGAAGAAACAATTTTTGACAAAGTTACGATATCTCCAAACCCAACTAAAGGGGAGTTAAACATCAACCATGTTACTTTAGAAAAGGCGACCGTCTATAATGCATTGGGCCAATTAGTAAAAACATTTACTTTAGACCCGTCAAACACCAACAACACAATCAATTTATCCGGTCTTCCGAGAGGAATTTATTATGTGTATCTAATCAACCAGGATGCTGCTTCTGCCAAGAAAATCATTCTTGAATAAATAATTGAGCTAAAACTAAAAATCCCATTTTCATCAATTTGAAAATGGGATTTTTTTATGTTTAAAAGTTTCTTCTAAAGGATTTCTTCACACGTAAAAACGTCTTTCAATCGCACTCCTTTTTCGGTGTGTTCTACCGTTATAATTTGATTGTGCGCATCATGCTCCAGAAACAAATAATGATTATGATCTGCAGCAGCATTCAAAAATTTTGATTTCTCAGGCATTGTTAATAAAGGTCTCGTATCATATCCCATAACATACGGCAACGGAATATGTCCCGCAGTCGCTAATAAATCAGCACAAAAAACAATCGTTTTATCTTTGTATTGAATATGTGGAATCATCTGTTTTTCGGTATGACCGTCTACATAATAAATTCCAAAACCTAGTTCTTCGGCAACTCCAAAATCACTATTGGGTCTCTGAATAAAGTTCAACTGTCCGCTTTCCTGCATCGGTAAAATATTCTCCGATAAAAAAGAGGCTTTCTCTCTGGCATTAGGTTTTGTTGCCCATTCCCAATGACTTTCATTCGTCCAATATTTAGCATTTTTAAACGCAGGTTCATATCCGGTTTTATCCGAATTCCACTGAACGCTTCCTCCACAATGATCAAAATGAAGATGTGTCATAAAAACATCGGTAATAGCATCGCGGTGAAAGCCGTATTTTGCCAAAGAAGCATCTAAAGAATGAGATCCCCAAAGCGAGTAGTATCCAAAAAACTTATCCGACTGTTTGTTTCCCATTCCGGTATCAATCAAAATGAGTCGGTTTCCGTCCTCAATTAGCAGACAACGTGCTGCGATATCAATCAAATTATTGTTGTCGGCAGGATTCGTTTTACTCCAGATGGTTTTAGGCACTACACCAAACATGGCACCCCCATCAAGTTTAAAATTTCCGGATTCTATTGGATATAATTTCATGAAAATAAGTTTCTGTTAGAAAAACAAAGCTAGCAAAACCAATTTCCATATGCTAAAAAAAATATTCAAAAAAGCAAAGACTTGACACTAATTGCAGGAATTGTAATCTGTTGCAAAAATTACTTAACAAAGTGAAAACTGAATTTTATCCTAAAGCTAATTACAACAACACACAAACTAATAAGCAGCACTAACATCACCCGTTTAAAAAAAACAATTCGTGCAAATTGTAACTTGCCGAAAAATTACTTAACCATGTAAAACCAAACTTCACGCAAAAGCTAATTATAACAGCACACAAATAATAAGCAACACCAACATCGCCCGTTAAAAAAAACGATTCATGAAAATTCGTGTAATTCGTGGCAAAAAAACTTCTCGAAAATCCAATTTCAAAACTCCGGAACGACTGCTTCGGATCACAAAATAATTTTTGTCTATTTTAACATTTGTTATAATAATGTGAACCATTATGGAAAAAGGTATTTAAGTCGTATCTTTGCAAATAATTTCATTTTAACATTGAGATACAGCACTTTAAAATGTAATCATTTTAGTGCTATTTCGAGTGCTTTTTTAATATGAAAGAAAAAAACAAATACTATAAACACAATGATAAAAGTTTCTGATACAGCCAAAAAGAAAATCATCGATTTGATGAAAGACGATGGTTTTGATGCCGCTCATGATTACGTACGCGTAGGTGTAAGAAGTGGCGGATGCTCCGGTTTGTCATATGATTTAAAATTTGACAAAACCAAAGGTGACGACGATAAAATATTTGTAGACAACGACATAACAATTGCAGTTGAAAAAAAATCATTTCTATATTTAGCCGGAACAATACTGGAGTTCTCAGGCGGATTAAACGGAAAAGGGTTTGTATTCAACAATCCAAATGCAAGCAGAACTTGTGGTTGTGGAGAATCTTTTTCACTATAAATCAAAAGAATTTATAACAGCAAAAATTTAAACCTTTTGAGAATGAAACCTTTTCAAAAAGTTTTAAAAAACTAAAAAATGTCAAAATACACTGAAGACGATTTAAAAATCGAACTCGAAACCAAAGAATACGAATACGGATTTTATACCGATATTGAGTCGGAAACGTTTCCTATTGGCTTAAACGAAGACATCGTTCGAGCTATTTCTCTTAAAAAAGAAGAACCGGAATGGATGACCGAATGGCGCATCGAGGCTTTTCGTGCCTGGAAAGAAATGATTGAGCCGGAATGGGCAAACGTTCATTACGAAAAACCGGATTTCCAAGCGATTTCTTATTACTCTGCTCCAAAGCAGGTAGATCCTAATAAAACATTAGACGATGTAGATCCTGAACTTTTAGAAATGTACAAAAAGTTAGGAATCTCTGTTGACGAACAAAAAATGATGAACAATGTTGCTATGGACATTGTGGTCGATTCTGTTTCTGTCGCTACGACTTTCAAAAAAACACTGGCTGAGAAAGGAATTATTTTCTGTCCAATTTCAGAAGCCATCAAAGAACACCCTGAATTAGTTCGTAAATATTTAGGAACAGTTGTACCTCAAAAAGACAACTTTTATGCTGCCTTAAACTCAGCTGTTTTCTCTGACGGAAGTTTCTGTTATATTCCGAAAGGCGTTCGTTGTCCAATGGAACTTTCAACCTATTTCAGAATCAATCAGGCAGGAACAGGGCAATTCGAAAGAACTCTTGTTATTGCTGATGCCGGAAGTTACGTTTCTTATTTGGAAGGTTGTACAGCTCCAAGTCGTGATGAAAATCAATTACATGCTGCTGTTGTTGAATTGATCGCCATGGATGATGCCGAAATTAAATATTCAACTGTTCAAAACTGGTTCCCTGGAAACAAAGAAGGAAAAGGTGGTGTTTATAATTTCGTAACCAAAAGAGGTTTATGCGAAACGAATGCTAAAATTTCATGGACACAGGTAGAAACCGGTTCTGCGGTAACCTGGAAATATCCGTCTTGTGTACTAAAAGGAGATAATTCGGTTGGAGAATTTTATTCTATCGCCGTTACCAATAATTACCAGCAAGCCGATACCGGAACTAAAATGATCCATTTAGGTAAAAACACTAAATCGACTATTATCTCTAAAGGTATCTCTGCCGGAAAATCACAAAACAGCTACAGAGGATTGGTGCAAATTAGTCCAAGAGCCGAGAATGCAAGAAACTTTTCGCAATGTGATTCTTTATTAATGGGTAATAATTGTGGAGCTCATACCTTCCCTTATATCGAAAGTAAAAATCCTTCTGCAAAAATTGAGCACGAGGCAACTACAAGTAAAATTGGAGAAGATCAGGTTTTCTATTGCAACCAAAGAGGTATTCCGACAGAAAAAGCGATTGCTTTGATTGTAAACGGTTTCAGTAAAGACGTTTTGAACAAATTACCAATGGAATTTGCTGTTGAAGCTCAAAAATTATTAGAAATTTCTCTGGAAGGTTCTGTAGGATAATAAAAACAAAGTAATATGGATATCCTTTTAAAAAATGTAAAGAAAAAAGATTTTCCGGTTTTAAAATCACTGGCAAAATCTCTTGGTTTTGAAATTGTTGAAGAAGTAGAGAAACCATATAATCCTGAATTTGTGAAAGAAATTTTGGATGCTCAAAAAAGTATTGAGGACGGGAAAGGAGTTAAAATCAAGTTAGAAGATTTGTGGAAGTAATATATTCAGAAAAAGCGCAAAAAGACAGAGAATTTTGGAAAAAATCTGGGAATAAAGCTATTATGAATAAAATTACGGCTTTAATAGAAGACATAATGATTCATCCTTTGAAGGTATCGGAAAGCCTGAAGCTTTAAAGCATCAACTAGCCGGAAAATGGTCTAGAAGAATAAATCAGGAACATCGAATAATCTATAGAGTTACCGAACAAAATACAATTGAAATACTGGACATTTTGTCTTTAAAAGGACATTACGAATAACATTAATGGAAAACAAAACTGTAATCATTTTAGGCTCTTCCAGAAAAAACGGAAACACAACAAAAATTGTGGACGAAATTTCTAAAGAATCAAACGTAGATATAATTAATCTAAGCGATTATTCTATTTCCTATTATGACTATGAAAGCAAAAATTTAGAGGACGACTTTTTACCTTTAATAACAGGAATCATCGAAAAATACGATACTTTGATTTTTGCTACACCCATTTATTGGTATAATATGAGTGGAATCATGAAAGTTTTCTTTGATCGTTTTTCAGATTTAATCCGGATCGAAAAAGAAACCGGGAGAAAACTGAGAGGAAAGAAAATTGCCGTGATATCCAATTCACACGATAATGAAATTGAAGACAGTTTTTACATACCATTCAAAAAAACAGCCGATTATTTAGGCATGGAATATTTAGGACACGCGCATTTTAATGCTAACATCCTAAAGCAAACAACAAAAATAGAATTGACATTTATATAAAAGAAAAAAAAACAATGTTATCAATAAAAAACCTTCACGCCTCAATTGGGGATAAAGAAATCCTTAAGGGAATTAATATCGAAGTAAAAGCTGGTGAAGTACACGCCATCATGGGGCCAAACGGTTCCGGAAAAAGTACACTTTCGGCTGTAATCGCCGGAAACGAAAACTACGAAGTTACAGACGGAGAAGTTTTCCTTGACGGAGAAGATCTTGCTGATCTTGCACCGGAAGAAAGAGCACACAAAGGAGTTTTCCTTTCGTTTCAATATCCTGTAGAAATTCCCGGAGTAAGTGTTACAAACTTCATGAAAACAGCGATCAACGAAACTCGTAAAGCAAATGGTCAGGAAGAAATGCCGGCTAACGAAATGCTAAAAGTAATTCGTGAGAAATCTGAATTGCTGGAAATCGATCGTAAATTTTTATCCCGTTCTTTAAACGAAGGTTTTTCGGGTGGAGAGAAAAAAAGAAACGAAATTTTTCAAATGGCAATGTTAGAGCCAAAATTAGCCATCCTTGACGAAACCGATTCTGGTCTTGATATTGATGCCTTAAGAATTGTTGCCAACGGTGTGAACAAATTAAAAAGCGAGAAAAACGCCATTATCGTAATCACACACTACCAACGTTTATTAGATTATATCGTTCCGGATTTCGTTCACGTTTTATACAACGGAAAAATCGTAAAATCTGGTGGAAAAGAATTGGCCTACGAACTGGAGGAAAAAGGATACGACTGGATTAAGGCGGAAAACTAAAATTTTAGTTTCATGTTTCATGTTTTTTTAGTTCCATGTTAAACTTATTTTTTGTAAGTTTATTCTTTAACTTTAAAAGCTGGAAATTATGGCAACGATAAATAGATTTGAAGATTTAGAAATCTGGAAAGAAGCCAGACGATTAGCAACAGAAATTCATCTTGTCGCGATCGAAACCAAATTGAATTCAGATTTCAGATTTAAAAATCAAATAAAAGCATCATCTGGTTCTGTAATGGACAATATTGCTGAAGGTTTTGAAAGAGATGGAAATTTAGAATTTAGACAATTCTTATCTATTGCAAAAGGTTCAGCCGGAGAAATAAGATCTCAGCTTTATCGGGCTTTTGATTTTGAATATATTACAGAACAAAAGTTCGAAATTTTAAAAACAGATTATGAAAACTTAAGTGGTAAAATAAAAAACTTTATCACTTATCTTAATAAAAAGGATTTCAAAGGAAATAAGTTTCTATAGATACAACCTGAAACTTGAAACCTGAAACCCGAAGGAAACAAAAGAACAATGGATTTAAAAGAAAAATTAGTATCGTCTTTTATGGCTTTTGAAGAGCGTGTTGATGTACATTCAGATTTACATGACATTCGCACGAACGCCTTAAAAAACTTCGAGAATAAAGGTTTCCCAACCAAAAAAGAAGAAGCTTGGAAATACACATCGTTAAACGCCATCTTAAAAAATGACTTTACGGTTTTTCCAAAGCAGGAAAATGCAGTTGAATTTAATCAGGTAAAAAAATACTTTTTACACGAAATCGACACCTATAAACTGGTATTTATCGATGGGGTTTTCAGTTCACATTTGTCTTCTACCACGCACGACGGAATTGATGTTTGTTTGATGTCATCGGCATTGACCAAACCAAAATATAAGATGGTTATTGATACGTACTTCAATCAGATCGCAAGTAAAGACGATAGCCTTACTACCTTAAATACTGCTTTTGCAATGGAAGGTGCTTTTATCAATATTCCAAAAAAGAAAGTTGCCGACAAACCTATCGAAATCATGTATTTCTCAACAGGAAACGAAGCAGCACTAATGGTACAACCTCGAAATTTGATTATTGTTGGAGAAAATTCACATGTTCAGATTATCGAACGTCACCAAAGCTTGAATGAAAACCCGGTTTTAACAAATGCTGTTACGGAGATTTTCGCTCAAAAACGCGCTATTGTGGATTATTACAAAATTCAAAACGATAACAGCGAAGCTAATTTAATTGACAACACTTATGTTTCACAACAACAGGAAAGTCACGCTTACGTACATACTTTTTCGTTTGGAGGAAATCTAACCCGTAACAATCTTAACTTCTATCACTTTGGTGAAAGACTGACAAGTACTTTAAACGGAATTTCTATTCTTAACGACAAACAACACGTAGATCATTATACTTTAGTAAACCACGCAACACCAAATTGCGAAAGTTTCCAGGATTATAAAGGAATATTCAATGATCGTTCTACGGGAGTTTTCAACGGAAAAGTTTTAGTAGAAAAAGAAGCTCAGAAAACAAACGCTTTCCAAAAAAGCAATAACATTCTATTGAGCGATAAAGCAACTATCAATGCAAAACCTCAATTAGAAATTTTTGCAGATGATGTAAAATGTTCTCACGGTTGTACTGTCGGACAGCTTGACGAAACAGCGATGTTCTACATGCAATCCCGCGGAATTCCTAAAAAAGAAGCAAAAGCATTATTAATGTATGCTTTCTCAAATGCTGTTATCGAGAGTATCAAAATACCCGAATTAAAACAACGTATTACTAAAATCATTGCCACTAAGTTAGGGGTAAGTTTAGGATTCGATTTATAAGATTTTCTTAACCGCAAGGTTCTCAAAGGAAAAAAAGCAAAGGGCGCAAGTTTATATAACTTTGCGCCCTTTTACGTAAATCTTTGCGAACTCTTATTGACAGAGAATTTTTCTCACGCAGATTTAGCAGATTTATTTAGACAGTTTTATCGGAAAAACAAAAATATCAGCTTAATCTGCGTGAGAAACTTTGTGACTTGCGGTTAAACCTAAAGTTACTGCTTCTTCACACTCTCAATTATACTTTTCAAAAAACCATTAAAATCAAATTCAGGATCTTCTTTAAGTCCCATTCTCACAATCACCAAATCAAGTGACGGAATAATCGCCACCATCTGCCCCTGATAACCATTACAATAAAACATGTCACGTGGCACATCAGGAAATCTCCCTCCGGCATTCAACCAAAATTGAGCTCCGTATTTTCCTTGAGAAGTATTCGTTGGTGTAGTCGTATATTTTACCCAGCTTTCCTCCAAAACCTGTTCTCCATTCCAGTTTCCTTTATTCAAATACAGTAAACCAAATTTGGACCAATCGCGCGGTGTAGCCCAACCGTAGGACGAACCAACAAAATTTCCTGCCATATCCTGCTCCACAATCATAGAATTCATTCCAATCTTATCGATTACGGCAGCATACCAAAAATCAATATATTCCTGATGAGTTTTAAACTGTCCTCTTAAAATTTTAGACAATAAATTAGTAGTTCCGGAAGAGTAACTCCAATGGGTATTGGGTTTAAATTGAGCCGGTTTATCCATCTGTACTTTACCCATATCTTCTGCCAGAAAAAGCATTTCAGTAGCATCACAAATAGTATTGTAATTCTCTACCCATTCTAAACCGGAATTCATGTGCAGCAAATCGTTAACCGTTATGATCTTACGGTCATCATTTTTCCATTCTGCAATTGGAGCGGGTTTGTAAATATCAATTTTTCCCTGTTTGGCAAGTGCTCCAAAAACAGCACTGGTAAGACTTTTGGTCATCGACCAGCCTAAAATCCTACTGTCTTTAGTAAAACCCGTATCGTATTTTTCGGCAATTAATTTGTCTTTATATAAAACTACAACCGCACGCGTCCTTTTCGATTTTCCTCCGGGTTTATCAAAAGCATTCGCTACCGCAGTTTTTAATTTCGAATAGTCTACATTGGCAAAAACAGTATCTTTTGGTTCGTTATTCCCATAAGGAAATGGCAAATTGTTTACCAATTTAGTCCTCTTCGGAATATCATATGGTTTTGAAACGTCATAATCTTCATTAATCAAAGTGGCCCCTAAACCTTCACGATAAACAGCTTTTCTTTCTTTTAATCCATAAACTGCTGAAGTAGCAAATTTACCTGCTTCATCAATCTTGTTGGTCGCAAGATCAAGCAACGGAATATCATTATCTCCTTTTTCAATTAATTCCAACGGTCGATTGTCAATAAAATGCCCCGACGCAACGCTTTTTGCAGAAAAGCCCGAAATCAGATCCAGCTTAGGATAAGTAGTAAATCCAAAATATAAAAGAACGACAACCAAAAGAAACACAAGTAGTTTTACGATTTTTTTCATGGTATTTAAATATTTCTATGCAATATGATCAATTTGTTTTCACAATTTTACAACACTTTTTAGAAATAATATTAGAAAAACACAAAAAAAATAGATAAATACTACAAAATCAATATTTCGTTATTCTTCCAATAGCATCATAAAAGGAAATTATAGAACAGACGCATAAAACAATTTAGATTTAGTACTTTTGTAAATAGACTTTTTCTAAATAAGACATGCTAGATATTCAAAAAATAAGAGCTGATTTTCCGATACTTTCACAGACCGTAAATGGAAAACCTTTGGTATACTTTGACAACGGTGCAACTTCACAGAAACCACAAATTGTGCTTGATGCGATTGAAAAATATTATCAGGAAATAAATGCAAACATCCATCGTGGTGTTCATACTTTAAGTCAATTAGCCACTGATGCCTACGAAGTTTCTCGTGGCAAAGTGCAACAACATATTAACGCTAAATTCGCTCACGAAGTACTTTTTAATTCCGGCACAACACACGGAATCAACTTAGTAACAAATGGATTTGCCTCTATTTTAAAACCGGGTGACGAGGTTTTAGTTTCTTCTTTAGAGCACCACAGTAATATTGTGCCTTGGCAAATGTTATGTGAGAAAACTGGTGCCGTATTAAAAGTCATTCCGATGAATGAAGGAGGCGAATTGATTATGGACGCTTATGATGCACTGCTTTCTGAAAAAACGAAAATAGTAACTGTAAATCATATCTCAAATGCATTGGGAGTAATCAACCCGATAAAATATATAATCGAAAAAGCGCATGCTGTTGGTGCTGCAGTTTTAATTGATGGCGCACAGGCTGTTCCGCATTTAAAACCGGATGTTCAGGATTTAGATTGTGACTTTTATGTTTTTTCAGGACACAAAATGTGTGGTCCGACAGGAACCGGAATTTTATACGGAAAAGAAGCTTGGCTTAACAAACTTCCTCCTTATCAGGGTGGTGGTGAAATGATTAAAGAAGTTACTTTCGAGAAAACAACTTATGCAGATTTACCACATAAATTTGAAGCCGGAACTCCAAACATTGCGGGAGGTATTGTTTTAGGTACTGCAATTGATTATTTAAACCAAATTGGTTTTGACAACATACAAAAGCATGAAAAAGAGTTATTGGAACATGCTACAAAACGTTTGCTGGAAATTGAAGGTTTAAGAATTTATGGAACCGGAAAAAATAAAGCTTCTGTTGTTTCGTTTAATATTGATGGCATTCACCCTTACGACATTGGTTCTATAATCGATAAACTGGGAATTGCCGTGAGAACCGGACATCATTGTGCACAACCCATTATGAACTTCTTTTGTATTCCGGGAACTGTTCGTGCTTCGTTCTCGTTTTACAATACCAAAGAGGAAATTGATTTGATGGTTGAAGCCGTTAAAAAGGCAAAAACTATGTTAAGCTAAAAAAATAAACTTATGCGAATAGTATCCATATTGCTCTTAACTTTTTTTATTACGTCAAGTTGTTCAAGCCAAAAAAAAGCAGATATGAAGTCAACACAAATTGAATATTCAGCTGTTTCGAGAGGCCTCTACAAAAAAATCCTTGTTCAAAATAAAACTGTTTCTGTTACAAACGGCAGAGGTACAGAAGCTGTTGAAAGCAAAATAGATATCGCAAAATGGAATACAATTGTTGCGGAATTCGGAAAAATTAATTTAGATAACATTCCGAATTTAAAAGCACCAACAGAAAAAAGGTTTTATGATGGTGCAGCTATTGGAAACTTAAAAGTAACAACAAACGGAAAAACCTACGAAACAAAAGGTTTTGACAACGGTTTTCCTCCAAAGGAAATAGAAAAATTGGTAAACTTGCTGGTCGATTTTACGAAAGAATAATTATGACAATAAAAGAAATACAAAACGAAATAGTAGAGGAATTCTCTATGTTTGATGACTGGATGCAACGCTACGAATACATCATCGAATTAGGGAAAAGTCTTCCGTTGATAAAAGAAGAGTATAAAACAGAAGACAACCTCATCAAAGGATGTCAATCTAAAGTATGGTTGCAGGGTGAAGAAACCGCTGATAAAATTACTTTTACAGCAGACAGTGATGCCATTTTAACCAAAGGAATTATCGCCATTCTGATTCGTGCTTTTTCTAACCAGAAAGCAAAAGACATTTTAGATGCCGATGTTGATTTCATTGATGAAATCGGATTAAAAGAGCATTTATCTGCTACCCGTGCAAACGGCTTAGTTTCGATGATAAAAAACATCAAAATGTACGCATTAGCGTTTGACTCAAAAAATTAAGATTACTGTTTAAACCATATAAGTTATATAAGTTCATTTTAGCAAACCGCTATCTTACGTATATCATTTATATGACTTGAAAAATACTTTTAATTATCTTCTTACTCTTTACTTTTTTTATTATTACACAAAAAGTAATCATGGTAACTAAGAAGTATTTAAGTGATTTAATTTATCAGGTTAATGGAGCAGCAATTGAAGTTCATAAAAATATTGGTCCAGAGCTTTTAGAAAGCATTTACCATAAATGTATGATTAAAGAACTTTCGCTGAGAGGTATAAATTTTCAATCAGAGTTAATAATTCCGATTAAGTATAAAGGTTTAGAATTGGACTCTGATTTAAGATGTGACTTATTTATTGACAATTGTTTGGTCTTGGAATTAAACGCAGTTGATAAAATTATACCCGTTCATATTGCCAAACTGATGTCTTATATAAAACTTCTAAAGTCCCCAATTGGATTGATGATAAATTTCAATGTTACCAATATTTATCACGAAGGTCAAAAAACATACGTCAACGAGATATATCGAGGACTTGAAGATTAAAAAAACAAACCCAAAGAATTGTAAGTCCCGCTTTCAAATGAACTTACATCACTTATATGGTTTAAAAAAAATAATAAAAAAGAAAATGGAACAAGAAATAGACACTAACGACTTAGGAGAATCAATCGTAAAAGTTTTAAAAGGCATTTATGATCCGGAGATTCCTGTAGATATTTACGAATTAGGATTGATTTACGATGTAATGGTTAACACCGATTACGAAGTAAAAATCTTAATGACATTAACCTCTCCAAACTGTCCTGTTGCGGAAAGTTTACCAAGAGAAGTAGAAGAAAAAGTAAAAACAATCGACAACATAAAAGATGTTGAAGTAGAAATTACTTTCGATCCGCCTTGGAGTAAAGATTTAATGAGTGAAGAAGCGAAATTAGAATTAGGAATGCTATAATATTTGTTTTTGGTTTCAAGTTGCAAAACCTGAAACTTGAAACCTGAAACCAAACTTTTCTTATGGAAGAAATAATCAACAAAGTTGCCAATAGTGCCTTAGAAGTATTTGATCTTGAGGATTATTATCCGAAAGGAACGCGAGTACAGATTGACATCTCACAGTGGCTTTTAGAAGGCTTTTTGTTAAAAGAAAAAGACTTCAGAGAACATTTGAAGAATCATGATTGGTCCCAATATCAGGATCAATATGTTGCTATAAATTGCAGTACCGATGCTATTATTCCTGCCTGGGCTCTAATTTTGGTTGCGGTACAATTGGCTCCACATGTCAAAAAAGTGGTCAACGGAACCCTCGAAGACTTAGAAGGAAGTCTGTACGAAGAGATCTTAAGCAAAATTGATTTTTCAGTTTACAAAAGCAAACCGGTTATCGTAAAGGGCTGCTCCAGAAAACCAGTTCCGATGCGTGCTTACATTTTGGCAACTTCCTACTTGCAACCTTTTGCAAGAAGTATAATGTACGGAGAAGCTTGTTCTGCGGTACCTTTATACAAAGAATCTAAGAAATAACCCCTTCTCGCAATAAGCTAATTTTAAGTATTTTAACATTTTTTTAGTATATTTGTTACTACTTAAAACCAAATACCATGAGAAAGATATCCCTTTTACTTTTCGTTTTAGTGAACTTTACTTTTGTTCAAGCCCAAAATTCAGAAAAAGAATTAATTCAAAACACCGAAAAAGCCGTAAAAAAAATCAATGACACCATTGAAGACGAAGGCTGGAAAGCAAAAGGAACTGTATCTCTTTTATTAAATCAATCCAGTTTTAATAACTGGGTTGCCGGAGGTGAGGACAGTTTCTCGGGAACTTTAGGAATCAATTACGATTTCAATTACAAAAAAGACGATTTAACCTGGGACAATAAAATCCTGGCTTCCTACGGTCTTTTACAAACCAAAAATGCTGATTTCGAGAAGAAAACCGACGACCGTCTGGAGTTTAATTCAATCGTCGGTAAAAAAGCCTTTGGTGATTGGTACTACTCCTTCTTTTTAAATTTCAGAACCCAATTTACAACTGGTTATCTGTATGGCCAGGATGCAAATGGCAAAGAAATCCGAACTGAAAACACCAAATTTATGTCTCCGGGTTATTTAACAACCGGTCCCGGTATTTACTGGTCTAAAGATGAAAATCTGAAAATCAACTTTGCACCCTTGACTTCAAAATTCACATTTGTTGACAGTGCTTATACTTCCGGAATTGATCAGGGAACCGGATTGCCTTATGCAGATGGGGCTTATTTTGGTGTAGATGCCAATAAAAGCATGTTATATGAACTTGGGTTTTATGCTTCAGTATATTATAAACTTGCGATTATGACCAACGTAACTGCCGAAAATACACTGAATTTATACTCTAACTACTTAAAGGACCCACAAAACGTAGACATCAATTACTCGTTGAACATTATCATGAAGGTGAACAAATTTTTATCTGCCAATCTGGCCTTCCAGGCTATTTACGATGATAATGCTTTTAGTGGATTCCAAACCAGAGAAGTTTTTGGTTTAGGAATTAATTTTGGCTTTTAAGCACCATTGACCACGGCATCTTTTTTACGCACGCAGATGTTGCAGATTTACTTACTCTTGCGGCAAAAAAAGCTTGCCACTACTCGAGCGATAGCGAACTGGCGAAGCAATTACACGAATTTGCACGAATTGTTTTTTTTCAACTAAGAAATAATCCTTTTAATTCTTTTAATCTGTGGCAAAATAAAAAAAACTACCACAGATTTCACTGATTTAAAGGATTTTTTGGAGCGTTCAATATTACTATTCAAAATTTGATGCTTTTCTTTGTCTTTAAGTCAAAAAATCTGCGTGCGAAAGGAGAAATTAAACCATAAAAAAAACGGCTTTTGAATAGATTCAAAAGCCGTTTTTTTTACTCTTCTTCTTTTTCGATAGCATCCTTATAATCCGGATACAAAAATTTATTATACGGGAATCTCGTGACATGAATCTGTCGCACTGCTTCGTATACAGTCTCTCTAAATTCTTCAAAGTTTTCTTTTTGAGTGGCCGAGATAAACAATGCCTTGTCCTCCCCAACGTTACTCATCCAGGTTTGTTTCCATTCCTCAAGCGTGTAGTGTTTTCTCGTTCTTTCGGTGATCAAATCATCCTCATCGATTGTCAAATGTTTGTAAGCGTCAATTTTATTGAAAACCATAATAGTTGGTTTATCATTGCTTTTGATCTCTAACAAGGTCTGATTTACAGATTCAATATGATCTTCAAAGTCCGGGTGCGAAATGTCTACTACATGCAGCAACAAATCTGCTTCGCGAACCTCATCTAATGTACTTTTAAAAGAGTCTACCAATTGCGTTGGCAACTTTCTGATAAAACCTACGGTGTCTGAAAGTAAAAAAGGTAAGTTTTTAATCACCACTTTACGGACCGTAGTATCAAGAGTTGCAAATAATTTATTCTCTACAAAAACATCACTTTTACCAACTGCATTCATCAAAGTTGATTTTCCGACATTGGTATACCCAACCAAAGCAACACGTACCATTGCACCGCGATTACTGCGCTGAATACCCATTTGTTTGTCGATCGTTTTGATTTTGTCTTTCAGCAACGAAATTCTGTCACGCACGATACGTCTGTCTGTTTCAATCTCCGTTTCACCGGGACCACGCATACCAATACCCCCCTTCTGGCGCTCAAGGTGTGTCCATAAACCGGAAAGTCTTGGTAATAAATACTGACACTGTGCCAACTCAACCTGTGTTCTTGCATAAGATGTTTCGGCTCTTTGCGCAAAAATATCCAGAATCAGATTGGTTCTGTCCAGGATTTTACAATCAATTATTCTTGAAATGTTTTTCTGCTGTGATGGTGATAATTCATCATCAAAAATCAAGGTTGATATATCGTTTTCTTTTACAAAAAGATTGATTTCATCTATTTTTCCTGTCCCAACAAAAGTCTTAGGATTTGGGCGTTCCATTTTTTGCGAAAAACGTTTTATCACTTCACCTCCTGCGGTGAAAGTCAAAAACTCTAATTCGTCTAAATATTCGTTTAGTTTTTCTTCACTTTGATTCTGAGTTATAATACCAACAATGGCTGTTCTCTCAAAATTTATAACTTCTTTTTCTAACATAGCTTTGAATAAGTTGCAAATTTAATGATTTGTAAGCTACTACCACTTATAGAATTTTATTTTTAAGTTCTATTTCGCTAATTAACCTCTCTATTTAAAAAAGTAAACCCTTTAGCAATTAAGATTTTTAATCGCTAAAGGGCTTAAAGAAATAAACAATAAAGTCTCTATTCGTAAATAAAAGTCTTCTCTGTTTTTACAATTCCATTTTCCTCGATTTGAGAACAGGATATAGGAAAGTTCAATTTATTGTATTTGTATTTTCTGCTTACCGCCACTAAAGCTGTAGACGAAGGGCTAAAATTCACTTCATTATTATAAGAAATGGTCTCGAAACTAAATTCGTCTTCATGATACGAAATCATCGGTACAATTATTTTGTAATTATCTCCAAAAAGATTCTGAACGATTAATGATTCTACTGACTTCTTATCGTCATAAGTATAGGTTTTAGAAATTTTATCTCCAACCAATCCTTTGTGTTTTGCTACATTGTCATTTACATAAACAAATTCAATTTTACCGATAATCTGTTTGTTTCTGTCACGTGAAGTACGTCTTACAATGATACCGTTCTCTACAATATATTCAATATCATCAAGTATATTCTGGTGATTGGTGCTTTTTTTAGTGATTGCTTTTATTCTCGCTCCTTCATATGTAAAGGTCACTGTTTTTATAATGTAATCGTTTCCTTCATGGTATTTGTCAACGAATTTTATAATGTTGTTATCTGCATTATACGTATAGTTAACAACTTCTTTCCAGTCACTTCCAGTTTTTTCCTTCACGGTCATATCCAACAATCCATTTTTATTGTAAAAGAATTTCTGAATAACATCTGAAGTAGTGATCGTTTGTATTTTACCTTCACTAAAAACCACTGTTTTATTTACAATCTCACCGTCTTTATCGTTTTGGTAATTTGTTTTTACAATGTTTATTTGTTTTAATTTGACTGGTGGTGCGTCCTGACTGTGCATTACGCACGGAACTGCCATCAGCATGATGGCAATAAAGTAGATTTTTTTCATGGTACTTATATAGATTTGGGATGACCAAAATACAAAATCCCATTAAATTTTTAACAATTTCAGGTTCAAAAATTGCTTCTTTTTAAATAACAAATTAAATATCAAACACTTATAATCACCACAAAACTAATCCCTATTATCTTCAGCAAAGATCTTAACATCATCAACCATAAAAGCACCGTTTAATGTTTTGTCTTTCCCTGATCCAACATATTTAAATGCAAGATGAATATTTCCGGAATAAGATGATAAATCGATTCTTCCTGACGTTATAAACTCCCGCGTTGGAGTTGACAGATTAGGTAATTTTGCTGTCAATTTGGTCCATTTTGCACGGGCAATATTCAATCCGTCAAAATCATCGGATACGTAAATTTCTAATGTATTTAATGGAGAATCAACTTTTAAACTGTGTTGTGCGCTTCTAAAAGAAAACATTGCATTTTTATATCCCTCTAAATTGATTTTAGGAGAAACAAGCCAGGCCACATTTTCTGCTGCTGTTGTGCTTGTGGTATTAAACTCCGCATAACCGTTTCCGCCATAAAACATACTTCTCCATAATTTACTGGCTTTTTCTACGATATTGCTCCAACCCGGGAGACTAAAAACCACATCATTTTTTAGGGATTGAAAATCTTCTGAAAACAAAGGTATACTCCTCTTCCCATCCATAACAACATCACTTTCATATCTCGCCATAAGTTGGTAGTCAGCGCCATATTTTGTTAGTATACCTCGCACTTTCCCGCTTCCTTCGGGAACCAAACTGCCGGCAAAATTTGCAAAATTACTTGTTCTGAAAATAACCTGACTTCCTGTTTTATCGCTAAGATTCCAATTGGTTGCACCTCCGACATTATTGGATTCTTCAAAATAATGGCGCCCGATTGCTACTTCTGCAAATTGTACCTCTTTAAGTTCTATTAGCGTATTGAGATTTTCATCCTTTAAAGCTTCTTCAATAGAAAAAGACTGAACCAATTGGTTCTCATTTACTACAATACAGGAAACATGCATCACGTTCTTATAGTCATTTTGCGAAATCCTGCCAATTGTCGGATCGCCGGAATTACTTACCTGAAGACTGCCTATTCGCAATCCTCCATAATATAAATCTGTAAATTGATTTTGAAGCTTTATATACACTTTAGCCCCAACGCAAAAATCAACATAAGTATTCGTCGCATCTATGGGCACACTAAAACCTACTACCTTCTTTGTATCTTTTAAAGTCTGAAAGTAAATCGTTTTAAAAAAATTACCTCCTTCATCTGTTGACACTACATAGGCTTCAATAACATCATCATAACTATATTGCTTTGGCACAGCATCCGAAATGTCTTTTAATTTTTCTGCGGTTTGATTTACGATTAAATTGGGCGGTATACAACTAAACTCAGGGGTTTTCAATTCTGTACTACAGGAACACAAAAGCAGCAATTGTAGTGCAAAAAAATATTTAAAGATTCTATTTTTCATCTGCTGACCTGTTTAAAATTTTAGAAATTAACACTTAGGTTTACGAAATAGGTTCTTCCGTAACCGTAGAAATATTTCGCCCCAAACGACGGTGTTCCACTGGAAACATCTTGGTTGAGCGCTCTAAAATTGGCATTTCTTGCCTGCTCAAAACCACCGGTTTTATACGATACATCCAAAACGTTATTTACACTCACAAAAAGCCCTATATTTTTTCCAAAAAAACGCCAGGATTTGCCGCCTGTAATATTTAATAACGATATCGGATCAAATTTTTCCTGTTTTAATAAATGAACTGCACGTTCTTCGGTCGCTTCCGGAAATGGCAAACCATTTTGAGCGTTTATGTAAAAACGATCTGTTCTGGCAATTGGAGAAACATCAATATAACTTTCAGCCAAATAATTAATAGTAGCTCCCAACCACCAGAATTTAGGAGCTCTGTATTCTAATCCGACCGCATATGCCTGTTGTGGCATTCCTGATTGTTTGTAATTTTTGAGTCGGGATACTCCAAAATCAAAGACCGACTGTGTGTTTTCTTTTCCTGCACCGGCATCATTCGTAATCGAAACATTTGGATTACTATTATAGGTATAATTACCGTATGCCAAACACATTGTAGCTTTTAATACCGACGAAATTTGATACTCAAAACTCAGTTCTGCCCCAATATTTTTCTTGTCTAACTGTGTTAAAGTCTGACTTACAAAAGCATCTGTATTGTTATTCCCTTTCCCTTTGTCAAAAATTCCTTCTGCATAAAAAAAAGTTGTTTTGGTTGTATTTCTTATCAAAGTATAATACACTGTTGCTCTCATTTTGAATTGTGGCATACGAAAGACATAGCTTCCCTCGGCACCGCTGATTTTCTCATTTCCAAGTTCACCAACGATAGTGTTATTAAGTCTGGAATTAGAGAACGTATTTCGAAGTGATGGCGCTCTTGTATAGTGCATTCCATTAACAAACAACCATTGTTTCCCTGAAATTTTATACGTGAATCCGCCTTTGAAACCAAAATTTTCAAACTTTACTTTTGAACTTTTCCCAAGAGAGGTTGTTGGGTAAATTCCATTTTGATACAACCCTTCTCTTTGATACTCTGAAACCGAATAAGATTGAGACAAGTAAAAATCGATCTTTTTATAATTGAATTTAAACTGTGCAAAACCATCAATTACCGTTGCCATAAGCTTATAATTGTATCCGTAAGCCTCTCCTTCCTTTACCCTGCGATTTGGATTTTGCAAATCAGATTGCGCCTGACTACCGGTGTAAAATGGATCAACATCTTCAAAATACAATCCTCCGAGTAGATCTGTAAGGTGTTGAAAATGATGTGATTTAAATTTCCTAAAAAAGACACCGCCATCAAAAGCACTATTTTCAGTAAGTCGTATGCTTAAATTTGAATTAATCGCCAGTGTTTTATCATCTGTCCGGTCTTCATACAAAACATAATGACTTTGCGCCGGTTCGAAACCTGTAATTACATTGTCCGTATTTAATATAGGCTTCTGGTTAGCCCGATACAATGCTTCCCAATTGAGCTGGGTGTTTTCTAAAAACAATGTTTTGCTTTTTTCCGCATTTATAAGATCGGGCGTAAAATCCCCCGGAAATCCTCCCTTATCTTTCGCATAAAGCGACAAATAATAACTGGGTAACTTTCTGTAATAAACAGGATCCGGACTGTCTGCATTTTGATAGTCAATCGTACTGTTTCCTGCTTTACCAAATTGATACATAACACCTGAATTCAGGTTTGCCTTTTCATTAATTTTAAAATAATGGTTCAACATCAACAGTGGTTCTTCGATGGTTCTTACGCGTGCATTTCGTTTTTCTCCCTTCTGCCATCCCCAATATGAGTTGTATTTCTCATGGGTCAATCCTGTAACTTCTTTTGTATTAGGTGAATTTTTCGCACGTGAGTTTGGCGTATAAAACCCTGTGAAATTTAATGCGTTTCTATCATTCCATTTCTTTTCGATACTTATAAAAAAAGATTCTCCTTTAAAATTTGTTCCGTCAAAAAAACTTTCGTTTCCTATTCTTTTTCCGGCCGAAATTACATAAGCCCAACCGGAAGCATTTGCACCGGAAGCATACGTACCAATCGCCCGCCAATTGTAAGTGGTGTTGCTTCCCGAGATTAAAAGACGACTTCCCTTTCGGTAAATGGAAGCGCGCGTGTCAATCTGTTGTGTTCCTAATACTCCTCCAAAAGTATAGTCTGAAGAAGCTGCTCCAACTGAAAATTCCTGATTTCGAAGCACGTCATTCAATCCTCCCCAGTTTCCCCATTGGGGGCGTCCGTCATAAACTTTATTCATCGGAAGTCCGTTGAGCATCATGGTTCCGTTTTCACTGTCTAATCCGCGAACTCTAAATCTGGCTTGTCCCCAACTAAAAGCGGAGACCTGAAAAAAGGCATCTTTTGAGGATTGCAAAAGGCCAGATGTCATTTCCGATGTGCCGGTATCATCGGTCAAGTCACTTTCGGTTAGTGTGATTAAAGTGGCAGGAACATCTTCTGAAAAATTATCTTCCAATTGTATTATTCCGAGATTAGTATCTAAATTCAGATTTACTTTTAAAAGCACCTCTTTGTAACCCTGACTGTACAGCAAAAGCAATTGTTCCCCTTTTAAAGAAGAATGCAACTCAAATTTTCCGTTTGCATTTGTTAATTGCGTAACAGAAGAATTCTGAATACTGACTACAATATTTTCTAACGGTTTTTGCGTTTTTATATCAATTACTATTCCCGTAAGAATTACGCCCTGTTGTGCAAAAACAAAACTAAAGGGCAGCAGAACAAAAAAGACAACATACATTTTTTCCATAAAAGGCCCTCATTAACTTTGACAAACCACTTCGAATTAAAATGTCTTTATTTAAAAAACACTTTAATCCTTATATCAAAAGATAAAATTGGCCTTTGGAAAAGAATACTTATAATAAGTTAACAGAAGTACACATTAACTAGCGTTATTAATTCAAAGATAGTAAATATTTTAAATTGTAGTTATTTTCTTTCAAAAAATCATTAAATTCACGTTGTTTCGCCTCCGCAGATTTTATAAACGAAGCCTATCAATTTAATACCGTAAAGTCAATTTACAACATTTGATAAAAAATAAAGAAGAAATTATGAGGTGGTTCGGATTTTAGAGACCATAAAGGCAATCAAAACCCCAAAGATTCCGATAAAAGCAAAAGAAAACTGCAGTCCGAAAGTTTCAGCTATATGTCCGATTACAGGAGGTCCCATTAAAAACCCAAGAAAACTAACACTCGAAACAATCGTTAAAGCTTCTCCCGGCGGAACAGTCGGGTTTTTCCCTGCCATACTGTAGACCGTTGGAACAATCGTTGCAACTCCTAATCCAACAAGCATAAAAGCAATGGTGCAAGGTATAATATAAGGAAGAAAAACGGCTGTAAAAAGTCCGGTAGAAATCATAATCCCACTAATTTGCATAACCCGTTCGCGACCAAACTTATTGATCAATCCGTCTCCTAAAAATCGCCCGCTGGCCATCATAATCATGAATGATGTATAACCTAAAATTACTAAAGGTCCCGGTGCTTTGACAACATCTTTAAAATAAACACCGCTCCAGTCGAACATCACCCCTTCACTTGCCATACTGCAAAAACCAATTACGCCAAGCCAGATTAAAGCGCTATCGGGTTTAACAAATAGTTTTTTCTTCTCTGTTTTGTCTTTTATTTTTTCTTTGGCTTTGACCAAAAATTTAAAATTAAAAACAATCATAAGCAATACAATTCCGGCAATAATCAAAAAATGATGAAGCGGACTCAGCTTTAAAGCCAGCATTCCTAAACCTACCAAAGCTCCTGTAAATCCGGCAAAACTCCACATGCCATGAAAAGAAGACATAATTGTTTTTTTGAAAAGAACCTCGGTATAAACACCCTGGGTATTCACCGCTATGTTCGCTAAATTTCCGAACAAGCCAAACAAAAACAGGCCTACTGACAATTGCAATGCTGTCGTTGCCAAACCTAAATTGGTCAGGCATAACACATACATTATTAAAGAAAAAATCAAAATACGATGACTTCCAAACTTAGTCACCATTTTTCCCGAAAAAGGCATAATCAGCAATTGCCCCATTGGCAATGCAAAAAGTATAGAACCCAAATCTCCTTCGCTCAGATGCAAAGTTGTTTTAATATCCGGGATTCTACTTGCCCAAGTAGCGAAACTTAAACCCATTCCAAAATAAAACATTCCGACAGCAAAACGAATTCGGTTTAAATAAGAGGCCTTAGCTTCTCTAAAAACTTTCTTAATTTTCCCTTTGGTTTGGAATAATGATAATGGATTGAAATCGATCAAAATAATTGTATTTAAGTTTGGTCGTATAAAAGTACTAAAAACCAGCTTCAAAGACTACCAAACCCTACTAGTTCCTCGATTTACAACGTTATTGTTTATAAATTGAAGACCTAAATATCAATTTACACCTCCAAATTTGACTTTCATTTTAACTAAGACTAACTCTTTTCCAGAAAAAAAATTACAAATTAATCACCTTTTGTTGTGCATTACTTGCAATTGCAGCTTCTATAATCTGCATCACTTTTACACCATCTTGTGCGGTAACCGGTTCTGTTGTGTTGTTGGCAATAGCCTCGTAGACGCCATCGAAAAAACTGAAATAATTACCCTGTAGTGTCGGTATTTTTTCGCGTATGTCTTTACCGTCAATTTCGGTATGCAGAAGACCTTGCAAACTTTCGGGCTCTGTTCCCCAAGATTCCAGATTTGGTTTCTTTCCTGCTTTTAAATCATCTTCCTGCACATCACCTCGTGGTTTTAGAAAAGATCCTTTTTTACCGTGAATAGTATAGGCCGGATTGGCTTCTTTTACAAAAAATCCTGCTTTCAGCCGCACTCTAAAATTAGCATAAATAAGCAACAAATCGATCCAGTCGTCTACTATAGAACCTTCTCTTGTGATTCTGATATCTGCAAAAACTGATTTCGGCGAACCAAACAAAGCAACCGCCTGATCTATCAGATGTGGTCCTAAATCTTTTAAAATTCCGGCGCCATCGTTTGCTGTTTCTTTGTGTGCTTTCGCACTCAACAACGGATTATATCGGTCAAAATGAAATTCTGCTTCCACCAGTTCTCCTAAAACACCTTCCGCAATTATTTTTTGAACCGTCTTAAAATCACTGTCCCAGCGTCTGTTCTGAAAAACAGCTAACTTTAATCCTTTTTCTTTAGCAATTTTAGCCAACTCTTCTGCTTCAGCTACTGTAGTGGTAAATGCTTTTTCTACCACAGCGTGTTTTCCCGCTAAAAGTACCTTTTTTGCATACTCAAAATGGGTACCGACCGGTGTGTTTACAATTACCAAATCAATATCTGCTGCCAATACCTCCTCAATTGAAGCATAACTTTTTACTGTTGGATAATCTTCCTGAATCTCTTTTTTACTTCTTTCCCAGGAACCTGACAATTCAAAACCCGGATGAATCGCTAAAAAAGGCGCGTGAAAAACTTTCCCCGACATTCCGTATGATAATAGTGCTGTTTTTATTTTCTGCATTTTAATTGTGTTTGTTTGCCACGAATTCGTTGTGTTTCTTTTTTGCCACGAATTTCACGAATTTTCGCTAATTTTTAGTTGGTGGTGCGTCAATAGGATTCGTGATACTTCACGAAATTCGTGTTTATAAATTTAATGTGTTTTAACTCTCTGGTATTATTTTGACCACTAAGCATAATTGTTTCTCCTCATCCTAAGTCAATACAATTAGTGAAAATTCGTGAAATTCGTGTTTATAAATCTAATGTGTTTTTAACTCTCTAGTATTATTTTGACCACTAAGCATAATTATTTCTACTCATCCTGAGTCAATACAATTAGTGAAAATTCGTGAAATTCGTGTTTATAAATCTAATGTACTTTAATTCTCTAGTATTATTTTGACCACTGAATATAATTGTTTCCACTCATCCTAAGTCAATACAATTAGTGAAAATTCGTGAAATTCGTGTTTATAAATCTAGCGTATTTTAGCTCTCTCATATTGTTTTGGCCACTGCATATCATCATTCAATTCTGCTGCGAAATCTAAAGGTAAATTCGGATTTCTAAGGGATTCTCTACCAAACAAAATCAAATCGGCCTGACCTTCTCTCAAAATTGCTTCCGCTTGTTCTGCGTTAGTAATTAAACCAACTGCCCCGGTCAAAATAGCCGTTTCTTTTTTGATTTTCTCAGCAAACGGAACCTGATAATTTGGCTGCAAAGGAATTTGCTGATGCGAAACTAATCCGCCTGATGAAACATCGATTAAATCTACTCCTCTTCCTTTTAAGATTGCCGAAAGCTTTACGGATTCTTCCGGATTCCATCCTCCCTCGGCCCAGTCTGTTGCCGAAATCCTGACAAATAAAGGTAAATCTGATGGCCATTCGGACTGAACAGCTTCCACTACTTCGAGCATCAATCGAATACGGTTTTCGAAACTGCCACCATACTCGTCTGTTCTGACATTCGTTAAAGGAGATAAAAACTGGTGCAGTAAATAACCATGTGCTCCATGAACTTCCATTAGCTGATAACCGGCTTCAACCGCTCTCTTTGTTGCTGTTTTAAAATCGGAAATCACTTTTTGAATCCCCTTTTTATCTAAAGCCTCCGGAAGAAACGATTCACTTTCATGATAGGCAATCGCACTTGGCGCAACGGTCTGCCATCCGTCCTGAGTGTTATCTAATTTTACATTGCCCAGCCAAGGCACAGAAACACTCGCTTTTCGTCCGGCATGTGCTAATTGAATTCCGGGAACGGCATTTTGAGAGACGATAAATTCGTTAATTATTTTCAATTTTTGAATGTGTTCGTCTTTCCATAATCCTAAATCAGAAGGAGAAATTCTTGCTTCTGGGGAAACCGCTGTCGCTTCCTGAATGATCAGTCCGGCACCTCCGCTGGCACGACTTCCTAAATGAACCAAGTGCCAATCGTTGGCAAATCCGTCAATTGCAGTATACTGACACATCGGCGAAATAACAATTCTATTTTTTAAAGTAATTTTTTTTAGTGAAAGGGGGGCAAATAATAAGGAAGCCATATGTTGTAACTTTTAATCGTTCTAAGCGACCTATCGGAGTGGTCGTATATAAAAAGTAAAGTTACAGTATCTGCATAAAAGTAGAAATCAAAATGTTTATTAATTAACAAACATTTAAAACCTTATATATTATATTGCGCTATCAAATTAAAATAGAAACGTTACTTTTGTGCGTTAAAAATTACGAACTAAAAATTAAAAATGGATATAGTTATCAAGCTGTCTCAATTTCTATTGAGTTTATCATTACTTATTATTCTTCACGAATTAGGACATTTTATTCCTGCAAAATTATTTAAAACCAGAGTTGAGAAATTTTACTTGTTTTTTGACGTGAAATATTCACTGTTAAAAAAGAAAATCGGCGAAACTGAATACGGAATCGGTTGGTTACCTTTAGGAGGTTATGTAAAAATCTCCGGAATGATTGACGAAAGTATGGACAAAGAGCAAATGGCTTTGCCTCCACAACCGTGGGAATTTCGTTCTAAACCAGCCTGGCAACGTTTGATTATTATGCTGGGAGGTGTTACGGTAAATTTCATTCTTGCTTTTGTGATCTACATCGGGATGGCTTATGCTTACGGTGAAATGTTTATTGCCAATAAAGATTTAAAAGATGGTCTTTTGATCGAGAACAAAGCGATGTTAAGTGCCGGTTTTAAAACAGGTGATATCATTGTAGGTATAGACGGTGAAAAAGTAATTCGATATGACAGCGATGTTAATGGAAAATTAGCTACTTCTAAAGAAGTAATAATTGACCGAAACGGAACAGAAAAAACGATCACCATCCCAAATGATTTTGTTGATCAGTATTCTAAAGCAGGAAAAGGTGCTTTAGCTACTTTTCGTATTCCGTTTGTAATTGGAAACGTATCCGATAATTCTAAAAATACAGCCTTAAAACCAAAAGATATCCTTTTAGCACTAAACGGACAAAAGGTAAAATATCTTGATGAGGCAAAAACAATATTAGAAAACAATAAAAGCAAAACGATAGAGGCTACTTTACTTCGCAATCAAAAAGAAGAAAAAGTAAAACTAATAGTAGATAACGAGGGAAAACTGGGAGTGCAATTAGCAGGCTTAGACATGGATTCTCTTGAAAAATTAGGTTACTATAAGATCAGTAAAAAAGAATTCTCTTTCTTAGAATCTATTCCGGTTGGAATTGAAAGAGGAAAAGATCAATTGGTAGGATATGGTAAACAACTTAAATTAATCTTTAATCCGGAAACGAAAGCTTACAAACAAGTAGGTGGTTTTGCCGCTATTTTTAATGTTTTTCCTAAAACATGGAGCTGGGAAGCTTTCTGGTCGATCACGGCTTTACTGTCAATTATGCTTGGAGTAATGAACTTATTGCCGATTCCTGCTCTTGACGGTGGACATGTGATGTTTTTATTGTACGAAATAATTAGTGGCCGAAAACCGAGTGATAAATTCTTAGAGAATGCACAAATGGTTGGTTTCGTTTTACTTATCTCATTGCTTTTATTTGCTAATGGTAACGATATTTACAAAGCAATTGTCGGCAAATAATTTTTTTGAAAAAAAAGAGCAAAAATGTTTTTTAGAAACCAAAAATTGATCTATATTTGCACTCGCTAAAAAGAACAACATCTTCCTCCTTAGCTCAGTTGGTTAGAGCATCTGACTGTTAATCAGAGGGTCCTTGGTTCGAGCCCAAGAGGGGGAGCAACTTTTTTTTAGCAAACATATTTACCTTTAAGGTGATTCCTCCTTAGCTCAGTTGGTTAGAGCATCTGACTGTTAATCAGAGGGTCCTTGGTTCGAGCCCAAGAGGGGGAGCTTAAAAAAAAGACTATCATTACGATAGTCTTTTTTTTTTGCTTATAACCGAAGCACTGTGCTGAAATTAGATAGTCATTTGTCATTCCAAAGAATGAGGAATCACACTAGAAATTCCACACAGTATGTCACCAATCACTGTCGAATTACGTATGTGATTTCTCGTACCTCGAAATGACAGTATTAAAGGAATTTCCCCTCACAACCCGACAGGTTTTAAAAATCTGTCGGGTTTGTTATATAATAAGGTACAACATATAGTAGTTTAAAAAACGGATGTCCCCAGAACGAAGTCGGAGGACACTAATAAAATTCTCCCTCTTTTACCCCCCCCCATCTTAAAATCCAAGTTCAGGCTATTTAGATGTTCTTTTATTTTATATATTCGTTTCACAGGTAAAAACTTACTTAAAATAAAATCACATTAAACCATCAAACCAAAAACATGAAAAAACCAAAATCCTTTTTATCCATTTTAACCCTTTTACTATTATTCTGCAGCAGTCATCTCTTCGCTCAGCTTTCCCCGAAAGAAATTGATTCACTTGTCGAAAAATCAATCAAAAAATTCAATGTTGCCGGAGCTGCTGTAGCCATCATAAAAGACGGAAAAGTGATACACAAAAAAGGATATGGCGTCAAGTCTGTCAACACAAAACAAGCTGTTGATGAGCACACCAATTTTCAAATTGCTTCTAACAGCAAAGCTTTCACTACCGCTGCTTTAGCTATTTTAGTCGACGAAGGAAAAATCTCCTGGAAAGATAAAGTAAAAACTCATGTTCCCGAATTTAAAATGTACAATGATTATGTCACGGAACATTTCCTTATAGAAGATTTACTCTGCCATCGAAGCGGACTTGGCTTAGGCGCAGGAGATTTAATGTTTTTTCCAAATGGTGCAGATTTTACCATGAAAGATGTTTTAAGCAATTTTCAATACTTTAAACCTGTTTCAGAATTTAGAACACAATTTGACTATGACAATCTTCTTTATTTTGTAGCAGGTGAATTGACCGCAAGAGTTAGTGGAATGAGCTGGGAGAAATTTGTAGAAACCAAAATCATGAATCCTTTGCAAATGAATCACTCCTATACCTCTCTTAAAGACATAAAAGACAAATCTAACTTAGCGACACCCCACTCCACAAACGGTACCGAGAATAACAAAATAAGAACCATTCAGGGATTTGAAGAAATGGTAAACGGTGCTCCGGGCGGAATTGTATCCAATGTAGACGACATGTCAAAATGGGTCTTGGTACAACTAAACAAGGGAAAATATGGTGACGCTTTAGACAAACAACTTTTCTCTCCGGAAAGACAAAACGAAATGTGGAAATTGTACTCTGTACTGCCCGCTGATCCGAATCCAAGATACAACCAACATTTTAGCGGATATGGATTAGGTTGGTTTTTGGCTGATGTAAAAGGAAATTTAAGCGTCTCCCATACCGGAGGATTACCGGGAATGCTTTCTATAGTTACGATGATTCCGGATTTAAATTTAGGTGTCGTGATTTTAACCAATACCGAAAATGGTGGCGCCGGTGTTTTCTCTTCTGTAAGTCAAACAATTATTGACAGTTATTTAGGTCTGGACGATTTTGGATGGATCGACAAAAACGCTGCCTTTTTTCAATCACAACAGAACAGCGACAACGAAGTAGTCAAAAAAGTTTGGGAAACCGTAAACAAAGCCAAAAACAGCAAAATCAAAAACGAAGATTTCATTGGCTTGTACGAAGACAAATGGTTCGGAAAAACAGAAGTATTCTTAAAAGGAAATCAATTATGGTTTAAATCTCTTCGTTCCCCAAAACTAAATGGACCTATGCAACTTTACAAAGCAAATACATTTGCCATAAAATGGGAGTATCAGGATATGAATTGCGATGCATTTGCCATATTCAGTTTAGACGAAGAAGGAAAAGCACAAAGCATAAAAATGAAAGGCATCTCACCAGCCATTGATTTTAGTTTTGATTTTCAAGATTTAGATCTTCAAAGAATAAAGTAACAAATAAAATTTCAATAGCCAGAGACATCAAATAAAGATAAATTACGATCTGTAAATAATCACTACCATTACGCTTTTGAATCAAAAAGAGCATCGATATAAACGATGCTCTTTTTTGTTTATTAGTGCAATCATAATAGAAGCCTCATGTAGCATGTTACCAATCTTTGTAGAAGTACGTATGTGATTTCTCGTACCTCGAAATGACAGTATTAAAGGAAATTCACTTTTTACTTACTTCCATTTTTACTTTTAAACAACCTCATCATCTCCTCATATTTCTCCATTTCATTAATTCCCTTCAAGGATTGGGCATATCGAAAATAGTAAGAGGCTTCTAAATTGGAAGCCATATCAAATAATTGCGCATAATATTTAGCTGCGGCAACCATGTCATTTTCAAAATAAGACCGATCTGCTACTTTTTTAAGCATCTCTATCGATTTGTAGCCACGGTCCAACACTTTTTCATAAGTATTGACCAGATTTATCGTGATGTATTTTTCTTTTTTCCCCGGAGGAACAACACTGACTTTAACCGGCTTTATAACCACTTTTGGAGTATCAACAATGGTTTTCGCTTCTATGGTGTTCCCTACTGTCTTTTCTTTTGGTTTTGCATATTGTATCGTCACCGTTCGGGTATTGTGAGGCCCCAAATCATAGGTATTAACCATGTTTAAATTAGAAACTTCATAAGTAGTGGTTCGGTTTCCAAAAGCCATATTAATGGTTTCTTCAACGCGATAAGATTCTATAACAAGATCGGCATTGGGAATCTTGTCAGATTTCGATTGTGCATTTTTTATTTTCGCGTTAGCAAGAACAATATCACTCTTCTGGCCAAAACAGTTCAAAGAAAAAACACATGCAATCGCTGCAAAAACGGGTGCATACTTTTTCATATCAACTAAAATAAGATCGTTGTCAACATTCTAAAACTCAATCTAAGGTACTCACTTATTGTATCTTACTCCTCATTTCTTCCACAAACGACCTCAAAAAACGTCGAAATACACCTATTTCTGCAAAGGTCAGACTCTGTTTTCGCAATACTCTTTTGTACATTTGTTTAACATCAAAAACAAAATGGAAAAAATCCCGGTTCGACATATTAAAGCAACTTCCGGAAAAACAGATCATCTCCGTAATTTTAGCATCCGTACTGTTCAGGATTTGCTTTTGGGAGAAAACCTCATTCAGGAATTGCATCGGCACGATTTCTACCATATTTTAGTTTTACAAAAGGGAGCCGGCTTTCATGAGATTGACTTTAGAAGTTATGAAATAAAGGATCATACTGTCTTTTTTGTGCGTCCGGGACAAGCACATCGATTAGAACTAAATGCCGCAAGTTCAGGCTACATGATTCAGCTGAGCCCTAATTTTTATTCTTCAGACGACAAAACAATCCATACCTCTTTACCCAAAGTAAGCCGTCAGAATCACTATGAGCCTGAAAAGAACACTTTTCAAAAAATACTTTCGATCCTAGCTTATGTTTTTCAGGAATACGATGACAAACACGAAAACTATATCGAAATTATTAAAGCCAATCTCGGTATTTTCTTCTTGGAACTTTTGCGGGAACAAAACAAAAATCAAAAGAACAACTCCAACTTATACGCCCAAGAGCGTTTGGAGGAATTTATGGCGCTTTTGGACACTCACATTCTCAAACACAAACAAATTGCCTCCTACGCCAAAATGCTTCATCTCACTTCTTATCAACTTAATGCTATCACCAGGACACTATTAAGCAAAAAAGCTTCGGAACTTATCAACGAAGCTATTATACTGGAATGCAAAAGATATCTGCTGGCAACACCCAATCAGGTAAATCAAATTGCAGCTTATATGGGTTATGAAGATGTTTCTTATTTTATTCGCTTCTTTAAAAAACATACCGGGCTTTCCCCTGAAACGTTTCGAAAAAACTTCAAATAAGTGATAGCAAACTGCACTTTTGTCCTATCGGTCAAAAAGTTTCTGAACTACTTTTGAAACCGTAATTTAAATCGAAATCAAAATGAATCAAAAATGGGACGACAGATACAAAGACACTGACTTTGCATACGGAACAGAACCTAATCTGTTTTTTAAGGAATGGCTGCCAAAATTTAAACCCGGATCGATCTTAATGCCAGCCGATGGCGAAGGTCGTAACGGGGTATTTGCTGCAAAACTGAACTGGAGTGTCACTTCGTTTGATTTAAGCACAGAAGGGCGGTTAAAAGCCTTAAAACTTGCCCAAGACAACCACGTAAACTTAGAATATATTGTTGGTAATCTTGAAGAACTGGAATTCGAAAAAGAATCTTTTGATGCAATCGGATTAATCTATGCACATTTCTCTGCTGAAACAAAATCTAAGCTTCACAAAAAACTAAATGAATATTTAAAACCTGACGGAATTATTATTTTTGAAGCTTTCAGCAAAAGTCATTTAAATTTAAAAAAACAAAATCCAAAAGTCGGAGGACCGGACAACATTGATGATTTATTCTCTAAGGAAGAACTACAGGCCGATTTTGAGAATTACGAAACTTTACTTTTAGACGAAGAAGAAATTATGCTGGATGAAGGGAAATTTCACATCGGGAAAGGTTCTGTAATACGATTTGTCGGAAGGAAAGTTTAGTTTACCCGCTTTCTTTATCAATTCCAGGCACGAGACCTGAGCGATAACGAATAGACGAAGTAAATCACATCCAACATTCCGCAAACTGTGCGTGAATTTCTAGTGCGATTTATCGTACAACGAAATGACAAAAAATGCGATAAAAGGGGAATATTCCGGACCAAAAAAAAGCGCTGCAAAATTTGCAACGCTTTTTCAATATTTCTAAAAGTTCAATACAATTAAACCCCTAATTTCTTAGCAATATCAGCAGGAACTCCGCCTTTGTTAACTAATAACGCAGTCGTTTTATATTTCACGAAGTTTTTAGTTACAAACAAAAATCCTTTATAGTCATTTGTTTCTCCCCAAGAATTTTTTACAATGTAGTATTCTCTTCCTGTTTGATCTTTAGCCAAACCAATAATGTGCATTCCGTGATCGTCTGTAGTAGTATAGTTATCAAACGCAGCTTGGCGCATTTCAGGAGTAATTTCCGGTTCCGGTTTTGGTCCGTTGAACATGTCAGCTTTTTCATCAGCCGTCATATCATCGTATTTTTTTGTTGGAACATAAGCTACACCATTTTTCCAGCTAAAGCTTTTCTCACTTACGTCAGTTGCCCACGCTACAGTATATCCTTTTTTCAAAGCATTGTCAATAACATCTGTCATATCATTTACTTTTACATTGTAAACCTGATCAAAAGACCAGTTGTCCGGCACTGCCATCATTGTTTTCTGATAGTAAGGTGCTGTTGTAAAAGAAGACATTTCGATATAGTCATCAGGGTTAATTCCTACTACTTCCTTAGCAAAAGATTGTGGAGTGTAATTTTTTCCTTTGTAAGCAAAATTATCCGGCACTTTTCCTAAATAAGAATCGATAACCGCAGCATATGCTTTTTGCCAGTTTGGAGTCAACTCCCCATTTGGATTTTTAACAACTGCTGCTAAAACTCCTTCGATAAGAGCTCCCATTTCTGCAAATTTATTTTTATCTGTTCCGTAGTTTAATCCTGTGTAAACCTCTCTTGGAACAGTTCCGTATTTTTTATACATATTAATTACATCATGCAATGCTCCTCCGTCACCCAAAGTAACAGCACCATGCATACGAACATAATTAATTCCTTTTTCAACATAAACATTTCTTGCAGAATAAATTTGAGATAATTCTACAGGCTGCTTTCCTAAACGAATCATTTCTGACTCTAAAAAAGAGTTTGTAGAATAACTCCAACAGGTTCCTGAAGAACCTTGTGCTTTAACCGAAGTGGTTCCTAAATTAATTTGTTCTGTGAATTTAAAGCTCTCTTTACTTTTATCACTCGCATTTAGTTTCAATGAATTTACTAAAACGTCCTGCGCAAAACAGCTGGTTGCCCCAACAAAAAAGACAGAAGCTGCAAGTACTGATTTGAATGAAAATGTATTCATAATTTATGTTTAAGATTTTTTTAAATTAGTCTTCAATATTTCTAATTTGTTACAAAACAATTAAATTTCCTATAATTTATTCACCATTTTGCGGTTAATTTTTTCACAATCTTTTTATTAGGCGGTAAAATATTACAAATACGCAAAAAACAAACGCTCTTGTACAATCAAAACTACCTGACTGCTAGTTTTCTCCAAATAAATAGTATTTTGCCTCATGTAATTGGAGCTAATTAAAACAGGACATGTTCGAACTGGAAAAAGAGAAATACTTAGGCAATACCAAAAAGATTTTCAACAATTCACAAGGAATTGCAGTTGTCGAAACAGAGTATCAACATAAGGTCTTTGAAGGATGGCACTCTCATACTAATGCGCACCTGACCCTTTTCTTAAAGGGAGGTACATCAGAAAAACGTAAAAATTCAAGTAATGCTGTAGGCCCCGGTTCTTTATTATTCTATCATAGTGACGAACTACATCTCAATCACAGCACTCTTTTTCCCTCTAAAAACATCAACATCGAAATTGAAGAAAATCTGCTCAAAGAACTCCAAATTACCGAGGAAATAATTGAGAAATCGATCCAGCATACTAGTCTTGCCAAATTTTTGATCCTTAAAATATTTAGAGAATGTATGATTGCGGATACATTTTCGGGGGATGCCATTACGATGTTGTTTGCGCAATTGTCAAATACCCATAGTCATTTGGAGAAATTTGAAAAAAGTCCGTTTTGGGTGAAGAGCTTAAACGAATTACTAAACGACTGTTGGAACGAGAATCCAAATTTACAGGACTTGTCAGCGGTTTTAAACATCAACCCAATTACGATTTCAAAGTATTTTCCCAGATATTTTGGTTGTACGCTGAGCGAATATTTGCGAAGAATAAAAATAAACCGCTCCCTTTCTCTTATTAAATCTGAAGAAAGTAACCTTACCGAAATTGGTTTTCAATGTGGGTTTGCAGATCAAAGTCATTTCATCCGAACTTTCAAAAGTCAAACCGGATTTTTACCCAAGCAATTTCAAAAATTATAAAGAAGGCAAATTTCATTCTATTTTTTGGTTTTGAGGCAACTTATTTTTGTCTCCACTTAATACCTAAACCAAATTGAAAATGCAAACTCTGACTACAAAACAAAAAATTTTAAATTTTCCGATCACAAAAATTGTTCTTGGCTTAATCGCCTGTCTTGTCGTGGTTAACATTACACAGCTAATTGCCGGAAAACTATTGATTTCTTTTGACAAAGATTACAGGAACCTTATTAAAGGTCTTATTGTTTCTGCTCTTGCAATAACAACTTATATTTTCTTCTTTAGTAAATATGAAAAGAGAAAAATAACCGAATTAACAACCAACAATCTTGCAAAGAATTTACTCCTCGGAACTTTAATTGGGGTTATCCTGCAATCCTTGACCATTATGGTCATTTATTTAAATGGCGATTTTACTATTATTTCTGTAAATCCTGTTTCTTTTATTATAATTCCGCTTACAATAGCCTTTACTGTTGCAATTCTCGAAGAAATCTTAATCCGTGGTATTATTTTTAGAATTCTTGAAGAGAAACTGGGAAGTTATATCGCATTGCTTATTTCTGCGATACTTTTTGGTGCTTTACACTTACCAAATGAAAACAGCACTTTTCTTTCTGCCTTATGTATTGCTGTTGAAGCCGGTTTACTACTTGGCGTTGCTTTTATCTACAGCCGTAATCTATGGTTTCCGATTGCCATACATTTTGCATGGAATTTTATGCAATCGGGTATTTTTGGTGCGATAACATCCGGAAATCAAAAAACAAATAGTTTGTTGGTCTCCAAAATCCAAGGGCCGGAATTAATAACCGGAGGCGAATTTGGTCCTGAAGGCACCCTCCAGGCCATGGTATTTTGTCTTATTGCTGTCGCGATATTGTTGTACTTCTGTCGTAAAGAAAACAAACTATTAACTAAACCTAGGTCAGACAGGTTTTAAAAACCTTTCTTGTTGGTTATCCTTTTGATAAAGGAATTCAATTGGCTTAAAAAATATACTCTTCTATCAATGCCAAAAGTTTCCCTAATCCATTAATTAGACCAGACAGGTTTTAAAAACCTGTCTGGTCTAATTATACTTTTTACAATCTTCGATAAAGGAATTCAATTGACTTAAAGAAATATATTCTTCTATCAATGCCAGAAGTTTCGCCAAACCTAATACATCAATAACGGGATTTGCATTTTTACAAAAATGCCTGTTAAAAGCCATTGCTCTTTGCTGATAATTTACATTTAAAGTGGGGGCATATCCGTAAAGAATAAGTCCTTTATCTATAAATTCTGTCTTAAAGAGAAATTTAAGCTCTCCTTGTAATTTATTAAGATAGCTGTCTATTAATTCTTGCTTAGGGTATGCCCCAATTCCATTTGCTGCAAGTCTGTCCCATGGGAATAAAAAACCCGGATCTATTTTTCTATTCGGCGCAATATCAGAATGTGCCACAATATTAATTGCGGGAATCATGTATCTGGACAAAATATCTCTGCACAGTGCAATAACAGACTCTATTTGCTCCTCTGTATAAGCATGTAAATTACCATCAAGATTCGTTTGCTCGATACCAATAGATGTAAAATTAAGACCTGTCTTGCCTCTCCAATAACTAATCCCCGCGTGATAAGCGGCATCCTTTTCCTCTACCATCTGATAAACATCTCTATTGGGACCAACAACATAATGTGAACTAACTCCCGGAGCCGGTAGTTTAAACTCCAAAACAGTCTGTTCTGCAGTAGCTTGTGCAGTATGATGCAAAACAATACATTCTATATTCCCCTTAACCGGATGATTCGAATTCACCCTGTCTTTTGCAAAATTTGGAGATTTATCCTTTGTAATTAAATTGTATTCCATAAGAATTTGATATATATTTTAATTTGAAAAACTCATGTCAAATGTAAGAAAAAACATCTTTTTAAGTTCGTTCAAAAATATATCCATTATCTACAAAAATATATCGGTGGCTGCTTTTTTTTATTTTGCCACAGATTAAAAGGATTAAACTGATTATTTCTAAATTTTAAAAATTCAATTCGTGAAAATTAGTGGCTAGTATTTTTTTGCCACGAATTACTTTGAAGTAAATTGCTGAATAGTTACGTCATATAGATCAATAGTCAAGATTAAGTCTACTAATAAATTCAAAAAAAAATTAACAGCCCTTAACAACTGTTCTGTAGTCTTTCTTTTTTAGTTTCAGGATTGTTTTAAATAAAAAACATTTGTTTTATCAGAATCAACTCGGATTGTTTTAAAATACTCAGAAGGAGACAATCCGGTATGTTTTATAAATGCTCTAAAACAAGTTGTTCTGGATTTAAATCCGGAGCCCCAGGCCATTCCTTCAAGTGATAAGTCTTTCCATTCCGGATCGTTTATTTTTTCTTTAAAAAACTCAATCCTTTTCAGATTTACATAATCCTGAAAATGAAGATTAAATTCTGAGTTGATTAAGTTGGAGAGTTGGTGTACCGATATCCCGGTTTCTTCAGCCAGATCGCGAATCACAAAATCCTTTTTCAGGAAGAGTTTTTTAGCAGAAAAAATAGTGTCCAGCTTTAGTAAATACTGCTGTCTTTTTTCGGGAGTTAATTCTTTTACTAATGGCATTGCATCTTTGACTTCGTTTACTTCAATTAGTAAAGTCTCATCCTCTTCAAAACTAAAAGTCTCATTTGTATCTGCAAAAATATAAGGCCTAAAATAAAGCCGTCCCACTGTAAAAACAAGTACCAACGAAATCAAAACACGGCAAGAGAGGTCTGCAATTTCGCTATTGTTTTTTAGAAAAAAATGCACAAAGAGCGCCGAAAACAAAAATAAAATGACCAGATTATAAATCTTTAGCCAGTATATCGTTTTCATTTTTTTATATTGATTTCCTTTCCACTTTTCCATATCAAAATTTAAGATCATCATGGTCTGCCAGAAAGCATACAACAACCAAACGCTAAGACTTAATACGGTAAAAGGACTTTCTGTTCCGGAAGAAATATACTTAATAATACCAATATTTGTATCCGCAGCAAGCCATACTATTAAAGTTAAGCTAAGGTATACAGTAAAAGGCAAAAAGTGAAGCCAATCGTATTTTCTAAACATTTTGGCAGTAAACAGAGCATTTCTAACATATAAAAAAGAACAGGGCGCTACCAAAAAAACAAATGCTTTTGTGATACTGAATACATCCGGAAAATCTTTGAAAGTTGTTACCGACAAATAAAAATTATAAAAACTTACCATTGCCAGACTAAAAAGAAATAGTCCTAAAAAGAAACTTTTGGAATACTTTTTTCGTGAAAAAAGAATCCTGAAAGAAGTTGCACAACCAACAATCATTGCAATAAAAAAGAAAAGAGAAAGTAGTATTTCCATCATAATATATTAAGTTTAAATGAATTAATATATTGCTTTGTAAACAATTTCAGATTGAAGCCTGCTACTATTTTATAAAGTCACACTTACCAAATTAATAACAGGTACAGCTTTATTATAACTTTTTACAGCCTGCTTATTTTTTTGCTAAACCCGGAGGAAAACCTTCAAGGATTTTCTTGATCGAATTTGAAATAAATTCTTCTGGATTATTAGGTGTTTTGTCTATTTGAGAATTACCTATTCCCTGCCAAATCAGCTTTTGAGTTTTTGCAGATACAATATCAATTACAAGGGAACCGTCAACATAATTGTAGGTATTGAATGTTGTAGTTGCTCCTCCGCCCATCATTCCACCACCCCAATATCTGTATGGGCGATACATACCTCCATAGCCGTAAAAATTAGAATCGGCAGTAACAGATTGTTTATTTTTTAGAATAGAAACCGCATTTACTTTTAAATCCGGATTATTTGCTGTTTCCGAGAAACCTTTCGCAATCATTTCTGCACGAATAGCTCTTGTAACACGATCAACATTGAGTTGGCTGACCTGACCTTCCTGTGCTTTTAAATCGTACACAGCAAAAGTCTTAAATTCACTAAAATTAGTTGCATGATCATAATCTGTGGTAACTTTTACAGTTGGAGAGCAACTGTAAAATAAAACCAATAGTAACATTGGAATTAAACGAAGATTTGCTCTAATATTCATCTTGTGGTATTTAAATTAATAATTAATTTAAGCTGAGTTGAAATTTTAAAATCTTAATTAAATCTCAAATGAACTGGAATATTTAGATAAAAGGCTTTACCCATAAATATAATGAATTACAAATCAAATCATTACAACACACTCAAAGATAAATCATTTTTCTTTAATTAACACATATGTGTATATACATTTCTTACATATAATTAGGTATTAATCCCTTTTACCTTAGGCAATATGGTATCGCATTTTTAAATCTGCATCTAAAATTGATTTGTTTCATGGTCCTAAGATTTGTTAATAATTCTCCTGTTTGTTGTAGGGATAAGAAATACTAAAAAAACTTTTCACCCAACTTGATTAGAGTGAGACAAAACTTTATTGCCATAAACCGGATTGGACTTTTAAATGGTTTCTGATTTGGGGGTTTTAAGATCTACACTTTTTTAATATTTTTCATCTAAACGACTTAAAATCAAACATTTAAAAACACTGGAATCGTATCAATTCGGTCTTACGATGTTTCATTTTTTAAAATGAAACCATAAAAAGTATTGTTTTATAAAAATCAAACATGAAAAAAAGAAAAAATAATGAATATAAATTTATACATGTCGGAAATTAATTACAATTACATTCTGTCCATGGTAAATATAAATTTGCTTTCTATATAAAATCTGATTTTAGAAACATCAAAATCTACAAACATGAAAAAAAAATTATTTATTCTTCTTTTCCCTTTACTAAGCTTCGGACAAACGCAAATTGGGGATGCTATTTATGGAAAAACAGCCAACGAAAATTTTGGCCAAAACATTTCGCTCTCTAAAAATGGCGATATCTTGGCTGTCAGAGGACCTGAAGCAAATATAAATGGGCAAAAAATGAGCGAGATCCAGGTCTACAAAAATACTGCACGGACCTGGATCACAACCAGAAATCCTATCTATGAAAAATCAGACAGAAACGCAACAATTTCATTATCAAAAGACGGTAGTGCCATCGCTATTGCAGAAAATCTTGATATTTTCAACCCTCGTACCAATTTAAAAGAACTTTGCTATCTGGTATCGGTGTTTAATACCAATGATAATAGGGGGCCGGCAGAAATCATCTTTACGGAAGCTCAAGTCCCTAGCAATTATACCCAAAATATTTCACTCTCCGAAGATGGTAGCGTTTTGGCTGTTGCAAATGGTGCGGGTGCCGCTGTGTTTAGAAAAATTGGCCGTCATTTTTGGCCACAGATTGGAAACAGAATAAATTTTGCCGATAATGTTTCACTATCTCGAGATGGCAATACTCTTGCTACCGGAAGTTCATTCGGTGCTTCGGACGCTAAAGGTGTAGTAAAAATCTTATCTAATATTGGGGGGAATTGGCAGAGACAAATGGATTTTTTTGGAAAAGAGAATGAAGGTCTTGGTTATAAAGTTTTGCTCTCCGGCGATGGTACTACTGTGGCTGCTGTTGGATGGAACGGTATTGTAAGGGTCTATCGAAATGCCGGAGGAAATTGGAATTGGGTACAGCTAGGAACTGATATAGAACATAAATCGTCAAGTCGCAATACTATTGATGTCTCTCTTTCTGATGATGGTACCATTTTAGCCATTGGAAACCCTCATAACGATCAGGTAAAATCAGGTCGTGTAATGATTTATAAATACGCAGCGGGTGTTTGGACACAAATAGGTAAAAATATTGATGGAGAACAAGACGATGATGGGAACGGTCAAAGCATTTCACTCTCCGGGGATGGTCTAACCCTGGCAATCAGCGCACCTTGGAATGATACTAATGGCAAAGATTCGGGTAAAGTTAGCGTCTATGATTTATCGTCGCTCTTTTCTCCATTGAGTACAGATCAATTTTTAAATACAACTGCCGTAGTATATCCCAATCCTGCCTCGCAGCCGGTCACGATAGACCTACAGGAAAATGTACAGCTAAAAGGAATAACTATTTATGATGCTCTGGGTAAACTTATAAAAACAACCGAAAAAAATGTAATTGATATGAGTCCTTTACCAAATGGGAACTACTTTTTTGAAATAGTTACTGATAAAGGAAAAACAACCAAAACCATAGTGAAAAAGTAAAAAGTTGTTAAATAGTACTATCGAATCCAAAAAAAATCTTTAAATCAGTGCAATCTGTGCCTGCCTTTTTTAGTCTGCCACAGATTTTCTTAGTTAAAAAAATAATTCGTGAAAATTCGGGCAATTCGTGGCAGCTTTTAGTATTGCCGCAACAAGAGTCAATTCGGAGTTTTCTTTAAAACAAAAAACCATCAAAAAGCATTTTTTTGATGGTTTTTTATATAGTATAAACGGAGTAAAACGAGAGGACTATTCTATTTCAGAAACTCTCATCGTGTTTACCATTCCTTTATCTTTAATTGGCATTGCCGCAAGGTTAATCAAATAATCTCCTTTTACTGCATATCCTTTTTCTACCGCTATTTTGTTAACGTCAGTTACCGTATCATCAGTACTTTCGTCTTTATCATAGAAGTATGATTTTACTCCCCATAATAAATTCAATTGTGTTAAGATTCTTCGGTTTGAAGTAAACACCAAAATATGTGCTGACGCCGGTCTCCATGCCGAAATCTGGAAAGCAGTATATCCACTGTTTGTTAGAGTACAAATCGCTTTTGCGTTAATCTCATTAGCCAATAAAGCTGCCTGATGACAAACTGTTTTAGTAATAAAACGTTTTGTTTTGATTTGAGGTGTATTCTGCGGAACATTAATTAGCGGAGAATTTTCAACCGCTTCACAAATTTGACTCATTTTCTGGATAACCTGTACCGGGTAATTTCCTGTAGCCGTTTCTCCTGACAACATCACAGCATCAGCACCATCCATTACCGAATTGGCAACGTCATTTACTTCTGCTCTTGTTGGTGTTAAACTTGTAATCATGGTCTCCATCATCTGAGTAGCAACGATCACCGGAATTCTGGCTGTTTTGGCTCTTCTGATCAAATCTTTTTGTACCAATGGTACTTCGTGTGCAGGAAGCTCAACTCCTAAGTCTCCACGGGCAACCATTAACGCATCACAATACGCTACAATTTTATCCATGTTCTCAAGAGCTTCCGGCATTTCGATCTTAGCAACAATCGGAATTTTATACTCCGAATGCTGAGCGATCAACTCCTGTAAGTCTTGTAAATCGCGAGGTGTTTTTACAAACGAAAGCGCAATCCAGTCTACTTTTTGTCCGATAGCAAAAATCGCATCGGCTATATCTTTTTCAGTCAGTGCCGGTAAAGAAATTTTAGTGTTTGGAAGATTAACCCCTTTTTTAGATTTTAACTCTCCACCCTGAATTACTTTAGCAACAACCTCTGATTGTTTATCTGTTGAAATAATTTCAAAAATCAACTTACCATCATCAAGCAAAATACGTTCTCCCGGATTCACATCATTTGGAAAATTCTGATACTTCATGAATACTTTTGAAGCAGTTCCGATAATATCTTCAGCAGTCGTAAATGTGATTAAATCACCATCATGTACTACTGTTCCTTCTTCCATTACTCCAACTCTAAGTTTTGGCCCCTGTAGATCTCCAAGGATTGCTGTAGTGTAACCAAACTCTTCGTTTAATCCTCTGATAATATCGATTTTTTCTTTTACTCCTTCGTAATCCGCATGCGAAAAATTGATTCTAAATACATTTACACCTGCCTCGATCATATCCTTGATAATCTCTCTAGTACTACATGCAGGCCCAAGTGTAGCTACAATTTTAGTTTTTTTGTTTGTAAGCATTTTTTTTAAAAAATTAAATTGTTTTTTGATTTTATTTTGTTTGTATCAACAACATATATAGCTGCGATACTCTCTATTGCATTTAACTGTTGCTGGATTTCTGAAAAATCAATAGCCTCATCACTATTATCGATTTTCAGGAAAAAATCTACTTTTTTGAATTCAGGAAGTAAATGAATTGTTGTAGAAACCTCACTCGTTTCGTCGGAAAACAAATTCTGGAAATCATTTGTACTCGCTGAAATGATTTCATGTTTATTCTGAATCAAATTCCATGAAACGGCTTTCTCAGAATCATAATAATAAAATCTGGAGAAATTCGCCTCGCCTTCCTTAGTTTGAGCGTGGATCTCGTTCTTACTCTTACTTAAGTTAACAGGTAGTTTTTTATTGATAAAATATGCCAATCTATAATCTTCTAATGAAGTATGAATTGCCATTAAATAATAATCAATTTCGTCAAATTCGTCTAAATCCAATCTATGAATTGCCATATCATGAAAAATCAAGTTGTAAATATACTATTTCTAATGGAGCATCAATAGTTAAGATTAGCTTGTTTTTGTTAATTTATAAACGAAAACGTTGTAGTTTTAACAAAGCGCTGCTAATTATGTAGTTATTTCTTATCTATTTTTTCCTGAAATGCAAAATAAGCACGCTGTGATGCTTTTTCTTCTGCTTTCTTTTTTGAAGTTGCTCTTGCTCTTGCAATTACTTTATCGTCTATACTTAATTTTACGCCAAACAAACGTTGACCATCAATTCCGTTATCTTCAAAAATATCGTAATGAAAGATTTTCTTTTCTTTCTGACACCATTCGATAACCAGACTTTTATAACTAATTACTTTCCCTTCAAGTCGGGCAATGTCTACATAAGGAGTAATGACTCTTTTTTGAATAAACCTTTCACAAAAAGGATATCCTTTATCCAGATAAATAGCGCCAATAAGAGATTCAAAAATATTCCCGTGAATATTTTCTCCAAAATGATGAATCGGCACTTTACTTTCTACAAAGCGTACTAAATTCAAATCTTTTCCCAATTCATTCAAATGCTCTCGGCTTACAATTTTCGAACGCATTTTCGTCAAATAACCTTCGTCACCATTGGGTGCTTTGTTAAACAAATGTGCTGCAATTACAGCACTTAACATAGCATCTCCCAGAAATTCCAGTCGTTCATAATTAACCGGATTTCCTGTTTCATCTTGTTTATTGGAAGACCTGTGTGTAAAAGCTTTCCTGTAAAAATCAATTGAACCTGGCTGAAAACCCAGTATTTTCTGAATAGTGTCAAAAAAAATCCCGTCTTCTTGAGAACGGGATTTTGAAAATATTTTTTTGATAAAATTCATAGACAAAACTAGTCAACTAATTTTTTAAACAATACACAAGCATTATGTCCTCCAAAACCAAAAGTGTTACTCATAGCAACATTCACTTCTCTTTTTTGAGCTTTGTTTAAGGTAAGGTTTAATGATGGATCAATCTTTTCGTCAACAACCGTATGATTGATTGTTGGTGGCACAATACCATGTTTCATCGCCAGAATAGAAGCAATTGCTTCAATAGCTCCGGCAGCACCTAGCAAGTGTCCTGTCATTGATTTTGTAGAGTTGATATTGATGTTTTTTGCATGGTCGCCAAAAACAGCACTAATCGCTTTTAATTCTGCTACATCCCCAAGAGGAGTAGAAGTTCCGTGTGTATTGATATGATCAACATCTTCCGGATTCATTCCGGCATCTCTCAACGTATTTTTCATTACTGCAATAACGCCAATTCCTTCCGGATGCGGTGCCGTTAAGTGATAAGCATCAGATGACATTCCGCCTCCGCCAATTTCGCAATAAATTTTTGCGCCACGTGCTTTAGCATGTTCGTAATCTTCTAGAACCAAAGCTCCTGCTCCTTCTCCTAAAACAAACCCGTCTCTGGTTCCGTCAAAAGGTCTTGAAGCCGTTTCCGGACTTTCGTTTCTCGTAGACAAAGCATGCATTGAGCTAAAACCTCCCATACCGGCAATGGTAACGGCAGCTTCAGATCCACCGGAAATAATCACATCACACATTCCTAAACGAATGTAGTTGAAGGCATCAATTAATGCATTTGCAGAAGATGCACATGCAGAAACAGTAGTATAATTTGGTCCCATATAACCGTTACGCATTGAAATATGCGCAGGCGCTATATCGGCAATCATTTTAGGTATAAAAAAAGGATTAAACTTTGGTGTTCCGTCTCCTTTAGCATAATAAATTACCTCTTCCTGAAAAGTCTCTAAACCTCCGATTCCTGCTCCCCAGATAACACCAACTCTTTGTTTATCGATATTATCATCTGTAAGTCCAGCATCTTTGATAGCTTCATCACTGGCAGCAACTGCATATTGCGCAAATTTGTCTAATCTTCGGGATTCTTTGCGATCCATAAAATCTTCAATATTGAAGTTTTTTACTTCACAGGCAAATTTCGTTTTATGCTTCTCTGTATCATAATATGTGATAGGAGCCGCTCCGCTAACCCCATTCACAAGTGCATCCCAATAATCCTGGATATTATTCCCGATAGGAGTAAGAGCACCTAATCCTGTTACAACAACTCGCCTTAATGCCATAAATATGTATTTTGTACTTTAAACAAATAAAACCCATGCTGTCTTAACTATAACGTTACTTAAGAGCTATGGGCATTACAATATAAATATATCTTTTTGATTGAAAATCAACCTAAATTTAAATTTTAAAAAAATAATAACACCCGACTTTTAACAAATTTCAAATTTCAAAAAAACAAATTCCAAAATTGGAATTTGGAATTTAAAATATTGGTATTTTAAAAATCGGGTGTGTATTTATTATTTTTTAGCTTCTTCGATATAAGAAATAGCTTGACCAACAGTAGCAATGTTTTCTGCTTGATCGTCTGGAATTTGGATATCAAATTCTTTTTCGAATTCCATAATAAGCTCAACAGTGTCTAATGAGTCAGCTCCTAAATCATTAGTGAAGCTTGCTTCTGTTACAACTTCGTTTTCGTCAACACCTAATTTGTCTACGATAATCGCTTTTACTCTTGATGCAATGTCTGACATAATCTTTAATTTTAGAATTTAATTTGTTGGCAAAAATAAAAAACTTTATTTTAAAACAACTATTTAGTTTATAAATGTGACACTAATTTATAAAATTAATTTCAAGAAAGCCCTTTTAATACTATTTATTTTGGATTATTATTCCGTTTTTTGCATTCTCAAATATAAAACGGATTATGAAAAAAATTATTGTTTTTGCCTCAGGATCAGGAAGTAATGCAGAAAATATTATAAAACATTTTGCAAAAACCAAAATTGCCAATGTCGTTTCTGTCTTTACCAATAATGCTTCGGCAAAAGTCATTGAAAGAGCAAAAAATCATCAAATTCCTGTCGAAATCTTTTCTAAAAACGAACTTCCGGAAAGAAAAATAGTGCAAAAAATAGACGAAATCAATCCGGATTTGATCGTACTCGCGGGTTTTTTACTGAAATTTCCGGAAAACATAATAGAGAAATATCCTAATAAAATAATCAACATCCATCCTGCCCTTTTACCCAGCTATGGAGGAAAAGGAATGTACGGCATGCACATACACAGGGCTGTAGTAGAAAACAAAGAAAAAGAAACCGGAATTTCCATTCATTTTGTAAACGAACATTATGACGAAGGCGCTATTATTTTCCAGAAAAGTGTAGCCCTGACAGACCAGGACACGCCAGAAACAGTAGCCGAAAAGATTCACGAACTGGAACAAAAGTATTTCCCTGTAATTATTTCAAGATTACTGGAGGACTAAGTGCAAAAAAACTAATGTCACCCTGAGCGAAACCGAAGGGCACAATCTACAATTCAACAATGAACCAACACCAAGTACACATATACACAGATGGAGCGGCAAAGGGAAACCCGGGAAACGGAGGGTACGGCGTAGTCATGGAACTGGTTGGAACACCACATAAAAAAGAATTTTACGAGGGCTTCCGCCTTACAACCAATAATAGAATGGAGCTTTTGGCTGTTATTGTTGGTCTCGAAAAACTTAAAAATCCAAACATGACGGTTTTGGTCATTTCAGATTCAAAATATGTCGTTGATTCTGTTCTCAAAAAATGGGTTTTCGGCTGGGAGAAAAAAGGCTACACCGGCAAAAAAAACCCGGACTTATGGAAACGTTTTTTAATCGTTTACCGAAAACACCAAGTCGATTTTAAATGGATCAAAGGGCATAACAACCATCCTCAAAACGAACGCTGTGATCAATTGGCCGTTATGGCCTCGATGCAACCAAAATTATCAGTTGATGTTTATTACGAGACTGTCGCTTCTAAAGAATAAAAAAATAACGCATCAGATTTTATTTTCGATGCGTTATTTTTTTACTAATTTAATTTTTTACGCTTTGTCTAAATCTTTAGCTTTACTAAATCCAACAAGCAGACCAGCTCCAGACATTGTAATAATCGTTGCCGGATAAACTACATCTGAATTCATTTGCGTATAGGTCACTAAAAACAAAGCGATAAAAAGACCAACACCAATTCCAATTAAGAGAAAAGCGGTATTTAAGATAAAGATCTTCCACATCGGAGCTCCTTTTCCTCTGCCTTCAAAAAAAATACTGGCATCAACACCTTTTTCGATTAATGCTAAACGTTCTCTATTTCTTGTAGAATAAATCAGGTAAACAATTCCAAAGATCATAAAGAAAAAACTGATTGGGATTAAAATTCTCACATCCATAATTATTATAATTTTAATTGATTGATACTATATAGGACGAGGGGTTTTCTGATTAGGTTACAAAGTTCTTGAGAAAAATTTCAAATTTTTTTAAATTCCAAATTCCAAGCGGGTGGTTTTGGGTTTTGGGTTTTGGGTTTCCTATATAATGATCTTGCGATCATTGTTTGATTTTTTTTAACTTTACCTATATATAAGTAAATCTTAGCGGGTTCATATAATTATTTTGCAAATCCGACAAAACAAAGAGATAATAATTCGACCCATTCCAAAGGAACAAACATCAAAAACCTTTGCGATATTTCCCCGTACCCAAGAAAGCCATCATTAAAAAACCCTCTCCGCACCCTGCGTAAACCTTTGCGCCCTTTGCGGTTAAACACACAAACTTAATCACACCCATTGAAACCCGAAACTTGGAACTTGAAACTTGAAACTTGGAATTTAAAAATTTTTAGAATTTTTCGCAAGAAACCTGTAACCTAAAGAGACAACCTGTCGTCCTATATAATATGAGTACTTTAGATGACCAGCATTACATCCATTTAATTATACAGGGCGACAGTAATTCTTTTGCCGTGTTGGTCAATCGTTATAAGGATATGATTTTTACTTTGGCGCTCAAAATGGTCAAAAACAGAGAAGAAGCAGAAGAGGTAGCACAAGATACTTTTATCAAAATTTATTCTTCTTTGAGTAAGTTTAAAGGAGATTCGAAATTTTCTACCTGGATTTATAAAATTGCCTACAACACCTGCTTAGATCGTTTGAAGAAAAATAAAAAAGAAGAAAATAATATCTCGATTGATGAATTTTCGGCACACCTAATCAAAACAATGGACAATGCGCTGAGTACATTAGAAGAAAAAGAAAAGAGGCAAACCATTCAAAATTGTTTAAATTTGTTACCAAGTGAAGACAACTTCCTGTTGACCTTATTTTATTTCGATGATCAGAATTTAGATGAAATTGGAAAAATCATGAATATTTCCACCAACAATGCCAAAGTAAAATTATTCAGAAGCCGACAGAAATTAGCCGTAATTTTGAAAAAGCAATTAGAACCGGAAATAGTAAAGTGTTATGAAAGAGAGCGATAAAAATATAGAAAATCTTATTGATGAAATGATGAGCGAAACAACTTTGGATTCGCCTTCAGTTGATTTTACCTCAAAAGTAATGGCTCAGGTTTTAGTGGCCGAACAGAGTAAAACCAAAATCTATAAGCCTTTAATTTCTAGATTTACCTGGTTTATGATTGGATTCGGTTTGATTGCTTTGGTTGTTTATTCATCATTTTTTGCCAGAACCTATTATAATTTAGAAATTGGAAAAACGTATGCTGATAAAATTTCAGCACTTTTTTCAGGAATACATTTTTCTGAAAATGTTTTATATGCTATTTTAGTTGTCCCTTTTATGATGCTTATTCAGCTTGGATTGTTGAAAAACTATTTTGACAAGAAATACAAACTGTAAGAAATATCATCTAAAATATAATTTCGGATCTATATTTTTCATAACTTTGTACCGTTCGTTAAATTTACCAAAGATGATACGCAAAACCATTACTCCTAAGGATAACATAATTGACCTTTATTTAGAAATTCCAAAAAATTCCGCTGGTAATTCATTGAAAGCGTCAATCAATTTTGAAAAAGAAATAGATCAGATTGAAAGTAATTTATCTAAAGAAGACTTTGTAAAATGGATTAAAAATGCCGAAAAATCTTCCACAATGTCTCTTGAGCAGTTTAATGAAAAATGGGAAGAAAAGAAGTTGAAAATTCAAAACAGTATACCATAGATATTACAGAGAATTATTTTCTTAATTTACAAGAAGTTATTGATTACATCGCATTTGAAAAACATCAGCCTTTAAATGCAATTAAGATTGGTGAAGGAATAAATAAAACAATGAGGAAAATTATTGATAATCCTTTAATTTATTCTGAATGTGAAAACTTGCCTACAAAATCTAAAACTTACAGAGAAGCAACTTATAAAACCTGGTTGATTGTATTTAGAATTAAAAATTTTAAAATCACTATTCTAAGTGTTTTAAGCGGAAAAAGAAAAACGTCCTCATTTAAAAAACTTAAATAAAAAAAGAAAAGTGTTTTTTTTTACAAAATATAAGTTGCATTTTAAATCTTGAAAACATATTTTAAATTTTCCTGAAAAATCATTTTTAACTAATTCATTTACAAGCTTTTTACTTCGAAATTACAATAATTCTTTTATGAAAATTTTGAGAGTGTAAACCGTTGCAATATTGCAACTTATGAAGTATCTTTGCACCCTAATTCGAAATTCATAAAATGAATAAACTATTGATTGTTGGAACGGTTGCTTTCGACGCGATTGAAACTCCTTTCGGAAAAACAGATAAAATATTAGGTGGTGCTGCAACTTACATTGGTTTATCAGCATCTTTTTTCAACCTGCAATCGGCCATTGTTTCTGTAGTTGGCGACGATTTTCCTCAAGAACATTTAGATTTATTAACTTCAAAAAATATTGATATTTCTGGTATCGAGATTGTAAAAGGAGGAAAAACCTTTTTTTGGAGCGGTTTATACCACAACGATTTAAATTCAAGAGATACACTCGTTACGGAACTAAACGTTTTAGCTGACTTTCAGCCAAAGGTTCCTCAAAACTATAAAGATGCAGATATTGTGATGTTAGGAAACTTACATCCTTTAGTACAGAGCAGTGTTTTAGATCAGTTAGAGAAAAAACCAAAATTAGTAGTTTTAGACACTATGAATTTCTGGATGGATTGTGCTTTACCGGAATTACTTGAAGTAATAAAACGTGTAGACGTTATTACGATCAATGATGAAGAAGCGAGACAACTTTCAGGAGAATATTCATTAGTAAAAGCAGCAGCAAAAATCCAGGAATTGGGACCAAAATACGTGGTGATCAAAAAAGGAGAACACGGCGCTCTTTTATTCCACAACAGAGAAGTATTCTTTGCTCCGGCATTACCATTAGAAGATGTTTTTGATCCGACAGGAGCAGGAGACACTTTTGCAGGTGGTTTTTCAGGATTCATTGCACAAAGCGAAAACATTTCGTTTAACAACATGAAAAATGCAATTATTTATGGTTCAAATTTAGCTTCATTCTGTGTAGAAAAATTTGGAACCGAAAGGATGGAAACATTAAGTAAAACTGAAGTAGCGATTCGATTACAACAATTTAAATCGTTAACTCAGTTTGACATAGAAATATAATGCCTAAGAGCCTCGATAAAACGGGGCTTTTTTTATTACGCTAACATACAACTTACAACAACACAAAATACAAAAAAAATGAGCGACGCTTTAAAACACGAATGTGGTATAGCCTTAGTTAGACTACTTAAACCGCTTGAATATTACAAAGAAAAATACGGTACTGCTTTTTATGGGATACAAAAAATGTACCTAATGATGGAAAAACAGCACAACCGTGGTCAGGATGGTGCCGGTTTTGCCAGCATCAAACTTGACGTTGAACCCGGACAGCGTTACATAAGCAGAGTCCGCTCAAATCACGCACAACCTATACAAGATGTCTTTAAACAAATCAACGAGCGCATCAACGAAGAAATGACTGCGCATCCTGAACTTGCTGATGACATCACCAAACTTAAAGCAGAGATACCTTATATAGGAGAATTATTCCTGGGACACGTTCGTTACGGAACTTTCGGTAAAAACAGTATCGAGAGCGTTCATCCTTTTTTACGTCAAAGTAACTGGATGCACCGTAACCTGATTTTGGCAGGTAACTTCAACATGACAAATGTTAAGGAACTTTTCGAAAACTTAGTTGAACTTGGACAACATCCAAAAGAAATGGCTGATACTGTTACAGTAATGGAAAAAATTGGTCATTTTCTGGACAAAGAAGTAATGCAATTGTATCAGGACTGCAAACAAGAAGGTTATTCTAAAAGAGAAGCTTCTCCTGTCATTGCAGAACGTTTGGATATCGCAAAAATATTAACCCGTTCCGCTAAAAATTTAGATGGTGGTTACGCAATGGCCGGTTTATTGGGTCATGGTGACGCTTTTGTCTTTAGAGATCCTGCCGGAATTCGCCCTGCTTATTTCTATCAGGATGACGAAGTGGTAGTAGTTGCTTCTGAGCGTCCGGTAATTCAGACTGTATTTAATGTTCCTTTTGAAAGTGTTCAGGAAATCGAACCGGGAAGCGCCCTGATCATCAAGAAAAACGGAAAAGTTTCAATGGATCAAATTTTGGAACCAACCGTAAAAAAAGCTTGTTCATTTGAAAGAATCTATTTCTCCCGAGGAAGTGATGCTGAAATTTACCAGGAGCGTAAAAATTTAGGTAAACTGATTTTACCTGCGGTTCTTAAATCTATTGACAGCGATACAGACAACACTGTTTTCTCTTATATTCCAAATACAGCTGAAACTTCTTTTTATGGTTTAGTTGAAGCGGCTCAGGACTTCCTGAATCAGCGTAAAAACAATTACATCTTAGAAAACCGCAACACACTTACCACCGAGACTTTACAGGAATTATTAGCTGTAAAAATCCGTACAGAAAAAGTAGCGATTAAAGATGCTAAACTTAGAACCTTTATTACAGAAGACAGCAGCCGTGATGACTTAGTAGCACACGTTTATGATGTTACTTACGGGGTAATTAAACCAACAGACAACTTAGTTATTATTGACGACAGTATTGTTCGTGGTACTACCCTTAAAATGAGTATCATTAAAATGATGGATCGTTTAAATCCTAAGCGTATTGTAATTGTTTCATCAGCACCGCAAATTCGTTACCCGGATTGTTACGGAATTGATATGGCAAAACTGGAAGGTCTTGTTGCTTTCAGAGCGGCATTAGCTTTATTAAAAGAAAGAAACTTATATCATATAGTAGACGAAGTTTACACCAAATGTAAAGCACAGGAAAACTTCGTAGATACTGATGTTGTAAATTATGTAACTGCTATTTACGATCCATTTACGCCGGAAGAGATTTCAGACAAAATCGCTGAGATGTTAAGCTCTCCGGAAATCAATGCCGAAGTAAAAATCATATTCCAAAAAGTAGAAGACCTGCATATCGCCTGTCCTAAAAATCTTGGAGACTGGTATTTCACCGGAGACTACCCTACACCGGGAGGAAACCGCGTTGTAAACCGAGCTTTCATGAATTTTTACGAAGGAAAAGACGCAAGAGCTTATTAGAAAAAAATATTAACAAAAGGTTAATTTATGCATTTCATCGGTTTTTTTTGCTTTTTATCTTAAATGTTTGGCGAAATCGATCTGCTACGATACTTTTGAACTACCATAACATTAGTAGGTTAAGTTTATGGTAGATTTGGGGCAAAAAGGGTGGAAGTAATTCCACCTTTTTTATTGGAATAAAGTCAAGGAAATGTTCAGGGTAAGAAATTACGCATTTCATCGAATATATTTGCAGTTCATCTGAAATGTTTGACAATACAATATCACTAAACTACATTTACTATACCATAACATTAGTAGGTTAAGTATATGGTAGATTTGGGGCAAAAAAGGTGGAAGAAATTCCACCTTTTTTATTGGAATAAAGTCAAGATGGTGGAAATTCCAATTTTTTCTAAATTGCTTCGCCTGTTCGCTATCGCTCGAGTCCAAATTCCAACCGTAATAAGCGCAATCTTGTCATTTATGACAAAGGAGAGAGGGCTATGCAACAACTCAGTACTTCTAACCAATAACAAGCAGCAATTGTCATTCCTAAGAATGAGGAATCACACCAGTAATTCAGCAAAGATTGGCAACATACTGTGTGGAGTTTCTAGTGTGATTTCTCCTTGCGTCGAAATGACATGAAAGAACGAGGTGTGTCTATACAACACACACACCCTCTTTGAAACCGACCCGAAAAAACAGTCATAAAAAAACCCGATTAACTCTTTACGAATTAATCGGGTTTCTATATCATGCGAAAAGACTATTTATCTAAAGCAAATCTTCTTGCTACTTCTGTCCAGTTAATTACACTGAAGAAAGCTTCAATATAATCCGGTCTTCTGTTTTGGTAGTGTAAGTAATAAGCGTGCTCCCAAACATCCATTCCTAAAATAGGTGTTCCTCCACAGCCTACTTCCGGCATTAATGGATTATCTTGATTTGGAGTTCCACAAACATCTAATTTTCCACCTTTGTGTACACATAACCAAGCCCATCCTGAACCAAATTGAGTTGCTCCGGCTTTAGCGAATTTTGCTTTAAACTCTTCAAAAGTTCCAAAAGAAGCTTCGATTGCAGCTAATAAATCTCCTGTTGGTAATCCACCACCATTTGGAGCCATTACTGTCCAGAATAAATTGTGATTATAGAATCCCCCACCATTATTACGAACTGCAGCGTTTGATTTATCTAAATTGATTAAGATGTTTTCGATTGTTTTTCCTTCTAAATCTGTTCCTGCGATTGCTGCATTAAGATTTGTTGTGTAAGCATTATGATGTTTTGAATGGTGAATTTCCATTGTACGAGCATCAATATGTGGTTCTAATGCATCATATGCATAAGGTAATTGTGGTAATTCAAAAGCCATGGTATTATGATTTTATGATTTATAATTATTTATCCCAAATTTAAACATTTAACTTTGGAATAGGAAATACTATTTCGTTATAATTCAATTTGATTAATTGATGATTCGGCATTTAAAAACATAAACAACTGCAACTCTTTACTTTCCGTTAAAAGAAGTCATTGTATTCTCTAACCCTGCCGTTCCAAATGATTTAATAATTTCAGATGACATTTCGAGACGCTCCGGTAATTTTGCTTTTTCTTCTTCATCCCAGTCTCCTAAAACATAATCTACCTGCTGTCCTTTTTTGAATTGGTCACTGATACCAAATCTAAAACGGGTATAATTTTGAGTATTCAGCACAAGGTTGATGTTTTTTAGTCCGTTGTGTCCTCCGTCACTTCCTTTTGGTTTGATCCGAATCGTCCCGAAAGAAAGGTTTAAATCATCGGTAATGACCAAAATATTTTCTAATGGAATATTTTCTTTATCCATCCAATATTTCACAGCCTTACCACTTAAATTCATGTAGGTATTGGGTTTTAAAAGAAAAAAGGTTCTTCCTTTAAATTTATATTCGGCAAGGGCACCAAGTTTTACCGTTTCAAAAGAAAGGCTTTCTTTTTTAGCTAAAAAATCTAAAACCTTAAACCCTATATTATGTCTTGTGTTTACGTATTCAGCTCCTATGTTGCCTAATCCTACGATTAAATATTTCTTCATATAATCTATATTCTCTTCTGTTTTAGCTGATGAAAACAGGTTTTGTATCCATTTTATCATGGAACAAAAATAAACTTAATTAAGGAATGTGACAAACTTAATGTCGGGGTGACATTTTGCGTGAGTAAATTTCTCGCAAAGACGCAAAAGCGCAAAGTTTTTTCACGCTGATTTTGCAGATTATGCTGATATATTTTTGTGTTTCGATAAAAACAATCCCAATAGATCTGATAAATCTGCGTGAGCAAATTTCTCGCAAAACCGCAAAACCGCAAAGTTTTTTTTTCACGCTGATTTTGCAGATTATGCTGATATTTTTTTGTGATTTCGATAAAAACAATCCCAATAGATCTGATAAATCTGCGTGAGCAAATTTCTCGCAAAGACGCAAAAGCGCAAAGTTTTTTTTCACGCTGATTTTGCAGATTATGCTGATATTTTTTGTGGTTTCGATAAAAACAATTCGAATAGATCTGCTACCGGAGCGATAACGAACTGGCGAAGCAAATCTGACTGAGTAAAAAGGCCTGCATAGATTTCAGAATCACAAAGCCAGAAAACAAACAACAATTTAAAACAAACTTTTTCTCAGAAACTCAGAACCTCAGCAACTCAGAACCTCTAAAAAAAAAGCACAAAAAAAGCACCAGTTTTGCAACTGATGCTTTTGTAATTTGAATTGAAAAAAATTATTTTTTCTTTCCTTTTGCTGGTGCTTTTGCAGCTTTTGCAGCTTCTTGAGCAGCTTTCATAGCAGCACGAGAAATTCTTACCTGAGCAACAACAGTGTTGTCCGGGTGCATAACTTTGTATTCTGGTGAACCAACTTTAGTAACATATAATTTGTTACCCATTTCAAGTGGAGTAATGTCAGCTTCAACAAAATCAGGAAGATTTTTAGGTAAAGCTTTAACTTTTAATTTACGTTGGTTTAAACGTAAAACACCACCTGCAAGAACACCTTTAGATGTACCAACGATTTTCACAGGAACTTCCATAGTGATTTCTTTGTCATCAAATAATTGAAAGAAGTCAATGTGTAAGATTTTATCAGATACCGGGTGTACCTGGATATCCTGTAAAATAGCTGTAAATGATTTTCCTTTTCCAAGCTCAATCACAACTGTGTGTGCGTTTGGAGTATAAACCAAGTTTTTGAACGCTGCAGCGTCTGCTGAGAAGTGTACTGCTTGATTTCCTCCGTATAACACGCAAGGAACCGCTCCAGCATTACGTAAGGCTTTAGTTGACACTTTGCCCACGCTTTCTCTTTCTGATCCTTTAATTGTAATCGATTTCATTGTAAAAAAAAATATAGTTATTAATAAATATTCTATTTTGTTGTAAGCTATTAGCACTAGGCTGTAGCTTTTTTAATGTAAATAATCAAATCGCTTATGACTTAAAGTCTAAAGCCTATCGCTTTTTACATTATGAATTTTCCACTAATGGAATTGTTGTGGTGCACCATGTGCATAACTTCTGCAAAAAGAGGCGCACAACTCACCACTTTGATTTTCTTTGATTCTCTCTTTAAAGGAATAGAATCGGTAACGATTAATTCGCTTAATTTCGAATTTTCAATTTTATTGTAGGCATCACCTGATAAAATAGCGTGAGTACAAATTGCTCTAACACTTAATGCTCCTTTTTCGATCATTAAATCTGCTGCTTTCGCTAATGTTCCACCCGTATCGATCATATCGTCTACCAGTATTACGTTACGTCCTTTTACTTCACCAATCAGCTCCATAGTATCAATAACGTTGGCTGCTTTTCTTTGTTTGTAACAGATTACTACATCTGATTCCAGAAACTTAGAGTAAGCATATGCTCTTTTTGAACCTCCCATATCCGGAGATGCAATTGTTAGATTTTCTAACTTTAAACTTTCTACGTATGGTAAAAAGATGGTAGAGGCAAATAAATGATCTACCGGTTTTTCGAAAAACCCCTGGATTTGATCTGCGTGTAAATCCATTGTCATTACTCTTGTCGCTCCGGCAGCATCTAATAAATTAGCTACTAATTTCGCTCCAATCGGAACTCTCGGTTTGTCTTTTCTATCCTGTCTTGCCCAACCGAAATAAGGCATAACAGCTGTAATATGTCTTGCTGATGCACGCTTTGCTGCGTCAATCATTAGTAACAATTCCATCAAATTATCGGCTGTTGGAAATGTCGAACAGACAATAAAAACACGTAATCCTCTAATTGATTCTTCGTATGATGGCTGAAATTCTCCATCACTGTACGTTGACATCGTTACTTTCCCTAACGGAATTCCGTATTGTTCTGCAATTTTTTCTGCAAGATAAACACTTTGTGAACAAGCAAAAATTTTAGCTTCTGGTTCTAGGTGCGACATTATAATTTGTTGTTTTTGCTCCGCTGCCTCTATACAATTCACTTTTTTTTACATAAAGCAAGACCTGTATAAATGCCTCGGGTGTAGTTAGTTGTGTGTGCTTCGTTTTAACGAGGTGCAAATTTAGAAAATTTATTGGACACTGAAAGGAAAAATTTAAGTATTTTTAGTAGTTCATTTAAAAATATTTTCTACATTTGCACCGTGTTAAAGGAATAAGCACAGTTATGACCTCATAATTACTTATTCTATTGCGTTAAAATAATCGCTTTTTTGATTGTTTTTTCGTCTGCTAAGCCCGGATGGCGGAATTGGTAGACGCGCTGGTCTCAAACACCTGTGGGAAACCGTGCCGGTTCGACTCCGGCTCCGGGTACAAAAGCCTCTTCGAAAGAAGAGGCTTTTTTGGTTTTTAGATTATCTGCAAAATTCAGTCCTCCCCTATATCAAAATGTACCGTTTATTTTAACCGCAAAGAGCGCAAGGATTTTGCTATTCTTGTACGCAAGGTTCGCAAAGCTTTATTTTAGAAAAAATCTCTGTGTACTTTGCTTAACCCTTTATGTCCCTTGTGGTTAAATAAACAAAAAGTTTATTCAGATTTTTTCTAAATTTACCCGTAACTCGGGTTAGAAATAATCACTTCTTTACCATACCATTTTTAATTGAAACCATCGTAAACCATTAAAATATGAAAACTAAGAAATCGCTAAACTTTATCTTTTTAATTGTAGCCATCATTCTGGGGAGTACCTTGTATAAGCAGTTCGATTTTGAAAAACTAAAATTTGAGCACAACGGCTTGGCTATTCTTTATAGTATCGTCTTTGCTTTTTCTATTTTTATTCTGATTAAAGACTATAGAAATAAACCTGAGAAATAGATTCCAAATTTTAAGAACTCACGTTTTTTTATTTTAACCGCAAGGGGCGCAAGGATTTTTGTTTATCTATATCGCAAGGTTCGCAAAGCTTTGCTGGGCATTTTTTCACGCAGATTAAGTAGATTAAGCTGATATTTTTGTTTTGTTATTTCGATAAAAATAAATCTGCCGAATCTGCGAGAGAAACTTTGAGTCTTTGCGTAAAACTTTGCGCACCTTGCGGTTAAGATAAAAACAACAGTTTCACAAAGTATTTAAAAGAAATAGGAGACAAAACTAAAACTACACAAACTCCTTTAAAAAACAAAAAGCTCCCGAATTGGGAGCTTTTAAGTATGTTATTATTTTGTTGGGTGTGGCGCTATTAATTGAACATTAACAGAACCTCCGCCATCTAATGTAAGACCTCTTTTGAAAGTTCCTGTTGCAGGATCTACTTCATAAATTGCTGCCGCAGCATCAATAGGAGTAATTGCAGTGTAGTATTTTCCTTTGTGTACCAATGGTGAACGAACCATAGAAACCGGGCTTAATGGTGTATTGATCAAAGAAACTGTTTTGTTTTTCAAATCAATTCTAACCAATTGTCCTACGTTTTTTAATCGATCTCTAACTGAAGTCATTAATTCTTCGTATTGTACTGTACCAATAGCAATCCCGTTACCCACATAATTTATCCCCATCAGACAAGCTTGTTTTCCTAATGGCGTAGTAACATCGATAAAATAATCTTTGTCAAATTCTGCTGTTCCTTTTTTGATTCGCACAACACCTGATTTTCCACCAACTCCTGTCCAGAATTTACCGGCACTGGCTACAAAATAATGATTGCCTTCTTCATCTTTATCTAATGAATGTAGGTAGTCGTAACCTACTCCACCTTCAGTTGCAGTGCTTTTGATCACTTTCATATTGTTCATTGCCGGATAATCATAAACTAAAGCTCTAACACCATCTACCGTATATGATTTTGTATCATTATCATAGAAATAACCTCCTAAAACAAGTTTTCCGTTATCTACAAATCCTTTTCCAACAAAAAACTGAAGACCTGCCTTTGCTGTGTCATAAGGTACCGTCATAGTTCCTTTTGCTTCTATTACAAATTCATTTAGTTTGATTCTGGCCCAGCCTATAGTACCGTTGTTATTATCCAGTCCTCCGAATACCAACAATGTATTGTCATCAATAATGTTTAATGATTGAAAATAATTTGGCACAACACCATCGGTTAATATAGCCGCTTTTTCTTTTAAACTACCATCTTTACCCATTTCGTATTGAATGAATTTCTTTAGCGGAAGATTCATCAAGTATACATATTGCTTGTGCCAGATGTATCGTGAACCGTTAGCCTCTAACCCTTTTCCTTTAAAAGTAAGAGATCCTTCTGTTAATGCAGGTACCGAAGCTAAATATTGTAATTCCTGAGTCCAGCTTGCAACAGTAAAATGTTGAGCACTTTCTACCAACTCAGGCTCATCTGATTTTGAGCTACAAGAGGTAACTGCCGAAAGCAAAAGAGCAGAAAAGAAAAGTAGGGATGTTTTTTTAAAGAGCGTTTTCATTTTCATTTAGTTTAATTAATTAAAGTTGTTTATTGTAATAAGTATCTTAGTTTCAGACTGAAAAACCTACCCGGTTTTTGCAATAAATAATTATCGTAGACTTGTTTATCAAAGAGGTTACGACAGGCTGCATTTATGCTGTAACGACCATTTCCAAAAGAATAACCCAACCCTGCATCCTGCACAAATTGCGTAGGCACATACATCTTATCGGGCGGAGCACCCAAACTTGGCCAGCCCAAATAATACTGATGTACATAATGAGTACTGGCAAAAAATGAGATTTTTTGTTTTATTTGAAACAGCTGATCCAGAAACAATCTAACCTCAGCATTTGCCATTAAGTAGGGGGTATTGCGCAATCTGTCCTGGTAAACATGATTTCGTGCACCATTTGTCTCAAAGCGCTGTACATTTCTAATGTCCTGATAGGTAAAATTAAATGCCGCTTCAAACCACTGCTGACGGGCATAATTTGCTTCAAACTCAACTCCCAGGGTTTGTATTTTTCCTAAATTTTCGTAGCGGGCTGTTCCAAATAAATCTCCTTCACCCAACCAAATCAAATTTTTTGTATTTCGGAAAAACAGGTTTAAACCCAAATTTAAATGCTGAATATCAGTATCTATCGTTTTTTGAAGGGATACATTGGCATTCAAACTTCTTTCCGGCTGTAAATTCGGCGCATTTAGAATGGTGTTCCCATTCCCCAGAAGTTCTGAAGCATCGGGTAATCTTGCTGCATTCTCTACAGAAAACTTTATCGTATATTCGTTTGGAAGCAACAATTTAGACGCATAACCAAAAGTCCATGCATGATCTTTAGTATTCTGATAAAACGCTTCCTGAGAGCTGCCACCGTTGTAAGCGTAAACAACAGCATTGGCATTGTAAGCAAAATACTTACTAAAGAAGATATTAGACCATCGATTACCAAGAGCAGTAATTTCATAAGATAAACCCGCAATATGTTTACTCAAATCCTGAGGATACCTAAGCGGTATTGTCCATTCGGCTGTTGCAATAGCGTCGCTTCCCTTTCTCGAAGTACTGCTGAACACATAATTAAAATTTACCAACTGATTCGACCTAAGTTGGTACGCAAAATTTGTTCTCACCAATTTGGTGTTGTCCTGAAAAGAATAAATTGATTTTGATGCTTTAATCCCTCCTAATTCTCCGTTGGCCACAGTACCAATCGGATTCCCTGTCCAATTGTATTTATAAGAGCTCGTATCTGTTGTAGTCCCTCTTAATTTATTTATAGAAGCATATAAGTCAACATTCAGATTTGAAAACAAAAATCCTTTCTTCGAATATCTTATAGAAGGCATCACAAATTTCTCCTTATAACGTACATCTCCATACACATAAGCCATCGTTCTTCCGGTCTGTATGCCTCGATCCTGATCGGACAACGTTAATCCGAACAAGAAAACATCTGCCCATTTGACATTGGTAAACCCAACATCTCCTTTGATAGTATACGATTTATAATCGTCATTAAACCTTCTGAATCTCGGATAACCAGGAATTGGTCTCCCCCCTTCTCCGGCGACTTCTACAGTTGGTCCCCATACCTGATAATTATTGTCTGAATAATTAAAAAAGGAATTCGTCTGTAAGGTAAAACCGGATTTATGTCGCCATTTTCCGGATAACGCAGAACGATATGTATTAAAAGAACCTATTGTCTGTGACACATCAAGATAATCTTTAAGACGTGTACGTGTAACCAAATTTATAGAACCTCCAAGGGCATCACTACCAAGCGCAACCGGTGTAACTCCTTTGTAAACTTCGATTCTGTCAATTGTATTAATCGCAAAATTGTTAATACTAAAAGAGGAACCAAAACTTTCCATCGGGATTCCATCTATAAAAATCTTTACTGCCTTACCGGATAATCCGTTGATCGAATAGTTAAATTCAGATCCCATACCTCCCGTTTCCTGCACACGAATACCGGATGTTCCGTCCATCAATCGGTTTAAGTCTACATCAAGCTCTGCCAGTTTCTTTGTATTGATAACCGAAACGGCAAAGGGCTGTTCCTTGATTTTGGTTTCAACTGTTTTAGTGAATAAATCAACCGAATTTAACACTACAGAATTTGAATTTAGCGTTACGACAATTTTCTCTTTTGAATTCTTATTGACAACAACTGCCATTTCCTGAGTCTGATAATTGTCTTTCGATACAATAAGCCAGTACTTTCCAACTTCCAGATTCTGAAAAACGAATTTCCCTAAGCTATCACTTTGTAATACAGTAGTGGTGTTTTGCAATTGAATTTTAGCTCCTGCCAAAGGCTGATTATCATCACCCAATACATAACCTGTAAGATTGTTATTATTGTCACTTTGAGCGTAAACTGTAGAATATACGACCATAAAAAGGATCGTCAAAAAAAATCTTTTAAATTGCATTGCTAATAATTTATTCGCTAAACCCGTAACTCTCCAGCCTTACTTCCTTTAGTTATATCGTTTTTCTTATGTACTTTTTTATTAATTATCTTTTACAAATCAAATCGCTCCTGTAACCTCGCACTAAACAATCTCGGTAACCCATCTGCGATCTCTTCTTTGGTTGCGGTGATTACTTTATACTCATTATCTGTCATGGCCAGATAGGTTTGTCCTTTTCGTAATTTAACTCTGTCCTGATAGCTATCTGTGCAACTTGAAGTCCCCGTACCAATATTAAATTCTCTTACCGCTGCCGAATCACTGGTAACCGAAACGGCGCCACAGAATTTAATATCATTAGCCTGACCCAAAAAATCTATTGAAATGTTACACTGACTGCCCGGTTCAACCAAAAAAGATAAATTGCCTATGTCAATTCTTTTGATTTGCTGACCGCTGCTATTGTCAACTAAAATATGCGAGCCAAATGTGGAGGAATTGTAATAATGCAAACTTATAATTCCGAATAATACACATGCAGCAGTTGATAATGCGGTGTAAAGGAATCTGTTTTGCCTTTTTGGTTTTACATGGATCGTTTTTGCAGCGATTTCGTTCCAGATTTCTTCTTTTAATTCTAATCTTTGTGGAGCTACTATGCTCTCGCTTTCTAAATCTATAACATTTAACCAATGTTCAACACTTGTCCTTTCGGCAGCATTGCATTCATTTCTGGCGTATTTTTCTAATAAATCTGATGTAATAAACACGATATTGGCTTTGTTATATAATTAGGTAGTTGCATAAGTCTTCACTAACCCTACATAGGGTTGTAAAAAAAATAAACGAACTGCGAAAAATTTTTAAATGGTTACGGATAAGTCTGAGTGCCCTGGTGATGTTTCCCTCAACGGCTTTCTCTGAAATGACAAGCGAAGCAGCGATAGAACGATTGTCCATACCTTCTTCTCTGCTCATTAAATATACTTGTCGACAACGCTCCGGAAGTGCATTAATTGCAGCCTGCAATTCCCGAAGCAAATCCTTATGCAGTATGTGTTCTTCTGTATTGTTAGAGACTTTGTTCGTCTCTGCAAAATGAAAATTCTCGTGTTTTCTTTTCGTCGCCAGTTTTCGATGGTGTTCTAATATCTTGAGTTTTAAAGAACCATACAGATATGTCCTAATGGATGTTTGAATTTGCAGCTTTTCGCGCCTTTCCCAAATACTGATAAAAACCTGCTGAACGATTTCTTTTGCCGCTTCTTCGTCACCTGTGTGATGCCGGGAAAAACAAAACAGCTCATTCCAATACTGGTCATACAACTTTGGAAAGTTTTTAGCATCGATGTTTAGATATTCCTCCTTCATAAAATTAAAAATATCTGCAAACTTATCTTATTTAGACTGAATAAATATAATTTAATTTAAAAAATTGTATTTGTTTTTCCAAATCAATTTCAATCTGTTTTTGGTATTTTAAAAGAGATTAGGAATTATCTGATGTATTGTCAGAATCAAATATTATGTCTAAAAAAAAATGTAACTGTCATTTTATGGAACAGGCGTCTAAAACAAAAAATCGCCTGAGTAGCGATTTTATTTTGTTCGTTATCTTTAAAGGAAAAAATATTCTTTGTTTAGATTACTTCACAACTAGCGTTATGCAAAACAGGAAAATTGCAAGAGTTAGCAATGAAACACAATTGATTGGCTTTTTTATGCAGTTCCAGTGCGAGTTGAATTTTATCTGATTCCGAAATAACAACTTTTGGATTTAAACGAACTTCCGTAAATCGACCGCTCCCATCAGGACTTACTTCGAGTGTTGCTTCGGCATTGTCCGTATATTCTAAAACTTCAATTCCGTTTTGGGAACAGACATATAAATAAGACATCATATGACAGGAAACCAAACTACTCAATAACAAATCTTCAGGATTGTATAAGGCAGGATCGCCCTTGAAAGCTTTTGCTGCCGATACATTTAAAACGGGTTTTCCTTCAAGCGAAATGGTATGGCTTTTACTGTAGAATCGGGAACTTGATTCCGAGTTTTGACTGGAAATCCACTTTGCCTCTGCTTTGAAAAGATGTTTGAATGCCATTTTTTATTTCAAATTTAGTTGTTGTTGTTTTTTGCCACTAATGGCACGAATTTACACGAATATCAGTATTGAAAAACAGTTCCCTTTACTTATTAATACTTGTGCTTAACTTTCTTCTTCTATACCCTTTCAGACATTAAAATAAATCTGGTCTGTGTATCTGTTAATCGATTTTTCTCTTTTAAATTCCTGCAATCTTTCGTAATTTAATTCTGAGATAAAAATAGTTTCATTCTTTATGTTTTTCAATGCATAGAGACCGGGAAGTACTCCCTTTTTAAAAAAATCCTGCACCAAATTAAACTGAATTTCCTCTTCTATATAAAACAGATACTCATATTCGATTGTATCTTTTTTAAACTTTATACTATTCTCTAATCCTTTATAATGACTATCACTAGTACGCCTTTTGTTTTTATAGGCAAAAATGTTAATTTCTATTTGTTCCAGTTCACACCATTTATAAGCTACTGTTTTCTCCTCCTCTTCCAACAAAATTTCATCTTCTGTGAAAACCACAAACTTTCTTTTTTGCACGATTTTAGATATTGTAAATTTAAAATCAGTGAAATAGTTATAGGTTGCAATTCCAAAAATACCAAAAACAAGACTCGAACAATATATAACTTCACCTGCCATAACTCCATACGCAAATGGCACAAAAACAACTAATACTAAAAAGACAAACAAACTTTGTTCTAATTTTGTTGCTTTGGGATAAATTACAATTGGGAACTGCTGCCTGCTCATTTTATTGATTTCTGGTTTCTTTATTTTTTTGGTAAAAAGTCAAACAAATTGTTTACTTAACCATTCTTATTAAATTCTGCATAAAATTGGTCAAATTATGCGAGATTACAGGCAATAAAATACTTTTACTTTCAACCGTTACCCAACTCCAAATATAACCGGACAGGAATGTACAGAAAAAAATATAACTTTCGAATTTGATGTTGTTTTTAAAATGAAGTGCATGTACAAGTCCAAACAAAATTCCGATAATTAAAATACTAGGGTTCCCCAAGGTCCACTTACCCATTTTAATTTTGTCTCTCAAACAAGTTAATAATAGTCCCAACAAGATTGCTCTAAACATTAATTCTTCGTCTAAGCCAGGCATTGATAATTGATATAATAGTGTTTCCCAATTAAATTCTTTTACGCTGTCGAAATACGAAAAAAAAGAAGTGCAAACCATTAGAAATGCAAGCAACATTGTTTTAAAAAAAGTCTTTGGATTCTGCTTAAATTGCAAAAAATCAAATGGTTTTAACTTGTCTTTTAGTATACTGTATAGAATAAAACCAAAAATTATTCCCAAAAGCTTTCCCGTCCAATTCCACTGTCCTTTTATGACTTGAAGCGAAACAAATTCTTTTGGAGCCTTTAGAATTAGTTGGTACAAGATAAAAATAACAGCAAAAAGTACGATTGTTTTAACTTGTGATTTGTCTTTGAGAAAAAGAAGCATCAAAGGTAGTACAACCAATACGGGCAAGACACTCTCAAACATCAAATTTATCATCCTCTGGTTTTTACTAAAAATTGCAGTTATATATCAAAAGCCCTTCACAACCTATTTATAATCAAAAAAATGCCCTCCTTACTTCATCAAATGGTCTCGCTTTCCAATTTCAAAAATAAAATATAAAAACACTTAAATTGGCTTCCCAAAGAATTTTTATGCAAATAGCTAACTTTACACTAAATTTGAAAATCAGTATGCAAACGGACATCAACTGTCAGATTAAGACGATAGAATATAAAGGTCTTTTTTGAGAACTATAGCTATTAAATGTAAAATCAACATTATAAGGCATGAAATCCGTTAAGAAGTTTATATATTTACCAACAAAAAACAGACTATGCTAAACAACTATAGCACTGCGGATACGGTTTTATTAGCAGTAGATTGCATCATCTTTGGATTTGATCATGAGGGGTTGAAAATACTTCTGATTAAAAGGGAGATTGAACCTCAGAAAGGCAGCTGGTCTTTGATTGGCGGTTTTTTAAAACGAGACGAGACATTAGACGATGCTGCTATTAGAATTTTGAATACTTGCACGGGATTAAACGATATTTATATGGAGCAGTTATATGCTTACAGCGAAATTGATCGTGACCCTGTTGAGAGAACCATTTCTGTTTCTTATTATGCGCTGATTAATATCGAAAACCATAACGCAGAACTCATTCAGAATTATCACGCCAAATGGTTTAGCATCAATGATATTCCGAAATTAATTTTTGACCACGATGATATGTTACAGCACGCCATTGGCAGACTACGATACAAAACATCTATAAAACCAATTGGTTTTGAATTACTTCCCGAGAAATTTACCATGCGTCAGTTACAGGAATTGTACGAAGCCATTTTGAGTAAAGAATTAGACAAACGAAACTTTATCAGTAAGATCAATTCTTTAGAGATTCTAAACAAATTAGACGAAAAAGACATGCAATCCTCCCGAAAAGGGTCTTACCTCTATACTTTCAACAAAGAAAAATACGAAGAAAAATTATTAAATAATTTTGCATTGAACTTGTAAATAGACCTAATTGTTTTAATCCATTCAACTTGTGGTAGAAAAAAACTGCCACAGATTTCACAGATTAAAAGGATTTTTTTCTGATCTGTAATTACTTTTCAAAAATTGAACTCAGTATTCTTACTATTTCCCAAACTGAGAAATAATCAATTTAATCCTCTTAATCTGTGGCAAAAAAGCCTTAGTTCTCATAGATTACAAGCATTTTCCCTGGTCTACAATGAATTCCGCATAATCAATGAAGATTTGTTTTCTATTTGTTCTTTGCTTCCTTTCAAAACCATTTGGGCCAAAATTTCTCCCATCGCTTCAAAATGAGTTGAAATGGTCGTGATTCCATTGGCTACGATTTTTTTTAGAGGCGTTTCATTATAGGAAATAATTCCAAAATCACTTCCTAGTTTTAAATTCTGATTGCCGGCATCCTCAATTACTTTTACAAGATCACGATCATTCGGAATGATATACAGATCCCCTATCGTGATTTCCCTTCCTGTAAATTCGGTTATAATTTCGTGTTCAAAATTGTATACTGTACAAAAATCTTCAAACCCCAATTTCATCCCCAACGGTTCTCTTGATCCCGGGAAAATCAAAATCAATTTCTTGTACTTACTTAATCGTGTTTTTCCTTTCAGCAAACCTTCAAAAATATCTTTTTTATGATTCTGATAAATTGCGGGATATTTTTTTAAATCCGGATTTGTCTGATCCAGTATGATTACCTCATTTACTGGTAGGGTTTTTATCGCATCAGCCAAATCTGCTAAATCGGTCGGCATGATAATGTATTTGGTATAATTTCCGTTGCTGTCGTTTATGAGTTTTTGAAATACCTGAACATTAAAATGATGAAAGAAAATATCGACCTGAACATGCTTTCCGATATTTTTTAAAAACGAATTATAAATGTCTTCTTTAAAAATATTCAATTCATCAAAAAGTAAAAAAACTTTATGTTTTATAGTAGTTTCAACACTTTTCACATAATATCCTTTACCGGGTATAGCATAAATAATCCCTCTTTTCTTGAGTTCTTCATAGCCTTGCAAAACGGTATCCCGCGACAATGAAAAAGCCAAACAAACTTTATTTACCGATGGCAGTCTGTCTCCTTTCTGCAATTTCTCCTCTTCAATTGCCTTCTCAATTGAAAGAATTATTTGCTTATACTTCGGTAGACCAAGATTGTTTTGTACAGAAATTACGTTCATAGAAACTCTTTTTTTCGCAATATACAAAAAACTGGTAGGTACTGGTATGTAAGTTTTTCAAATGTTTTTACTTTTGGATTCCATTTTTGACAAAAAATTATATGAAAACAAAACATATAGCCACTCTTCAGAATCTATCCGGTTCCAAATTGTTTGGTTTAATGCCAAATAACGAAGAAATCTATTCTTTTGAGTTGACCAACAAAAACGGAATGAAAGTTCAGATTATCAATTATGGAGCTACCGTCACTTCACTGCAAGTTCCGCTTTCGAACGGAAAATTGACCGATGTCGTTTTAGGCTTTGATAATCTGCAATCCTACTTAGAATCTTATACTTTACCAACCGCTCCTTATTTTGGAACCACTGTAGGTCGTTATGCCGGAAGAATCAACAATGCTTCCTTTACACTAAATGACAAAACGTTTCAGCTCACAGACAACAATAATGGCAGTACTTTACATGGAGGTATTTGGGGGTTTGGAAGAAAAGTCTGGGATGTAACAAATACAATTTCGGGCAATGATTCAACGATAACATTTAGTCTTTTAAGCGAGGATTCAGACGAAAACTTCCCGGGAGAGCTGCAGGTTTATCTGACCTACACCTTAACAGAAGAAAACGAATTAAAGCTCGAATATAAAGCAACAACTACTCAAGATACGATTATCAACCTCACCAATCACAGTTATTTTAACCTCAACGGTGCTGATTCTTCTGTTTTAGAGCAGGAATTATATGTCGAATCGGATAAAATTGTGGAAACAGACGATCACAATATCCCAACGGGACAATTAATTGAACTTAATGATCATGTGTTCGACTTCAGAACACAAAAAAAATGTCCATTCCCGATTGATACTTCTTTTGTGGTACATTCTAAGACTGACGTTATTGCCCAATTAATCAGTTCAAAAAACAATTTGCAAATGAGTGTTTACACCGATCAACCGGTTGTTCATGTGTATGTTGGAGGAAATTGTTATAATCAACTAAAAGGAAAAGAGAACGCCAATTATCATTCGTCGAGCGGAATTTGTTTTGAAACACAAAATTTTCCGGATGCGCCAAATCACAAACACTTTCCGAGTTCAGTTTTAAGAAAAGGAGAAGAATACAGTCAGAAAACGATTTACCGATTTGAAAATTTAAACTAAAGATTTCCGAAAAACTACCAGACAATACCTTTATACTTACAAAGTAATGAATGACCTTTTAATACAAAATACCACCGCCTCTTTTGAGAAGTCTTTTGACAGCGCTCCTCAAAAAACAGTGCTTTCCCCGGGAAGGATCAACATTATCGGGGAACATATTGATTACAACGACGGTTATGTTTTACCGGCTGCGATTGACAAAGTGATTTGTTTCACTTTGGCAAAAAACAACACCAAAAAAGCTAAAATAATTGCCCTCGATTTAAATGAAGAATTCGAGGTTGACTTGACACAGGAGATTCAATTAAGTGAAGTAGTCTGGACGAATTATATTCTTGGAGTCTTAAAACAACTACAGGATAATGGTTATTCTTTTGAGGGTTTCAACTGCGTTTTCAGCAGCACTATTCCGGTGGGTTCCGGATTATCCTCTTCGGCGGCATTAGAATGTGGAATGATTTTCGGAATTGCAGCACTTTTTGACCTTACCATCAAAAAAGTTGATATTTCGCTAATGGGTCAGAAAGCAGAACATTGGGTAGGGATCAATTGCGGAATCATGGATCAGTTTTCAAGCGTTCACGGGATCGAAAATAAAGTAATTAAACTAGATTGTAACACTTTAGAGTTTGAATATCATGAGGCCAATTTCAAAGATTATTCGCTGATTCTGATGGACAGCAATGTCAAACATTCTCTTTTTACCTCTGAATACAATACCCGAAGAATGGAATGTGAAGAGGGTTTAGCTATTATTAAAAGTCATTTTCCCGAAATAAAAAGTTTCAAAGAATGTAGTGAGCAACAACTTTTGAGTATTCAGGATAAATTAAATCCTACAATATTTAAAAGAGTTCATTTTGTTGTAAAAGAAATTAACCGTGTATTAAAAGCTTGTGAGGCATTAGACAATGGAAATATAGAACTTTTAGGGTCGCTGCTTTTTGAAACTCATTACGGGTTATCTCAGGAGTATGAGGTTAGCTGTGCTGAGTTGGACATGCTTGTAACGACAGCAAAAGCAGATGATTCTATAATTGGTTCCCGATTAATGGGTGGTGGCTTTGGTGGTTGCACTCTAAATTTAATTAAAAAAGGTCATGAAAATGAGGTCAAAAATAAGTTTTCGAATCTTTATTTAAATACATTTGGGATTGAATTAAAATTTTATGACGTAAAAATTTCAAACGGAACAACTCTCCATTAATCCCACTACAATCAAAATGAAAAACTTTGACATTACCGAAGATCCCCACAGACGTTTCAATCCACTAATCAACGAATGGGTTTTAGTTTCACCCCATCGTGCAAAACGTCCCTGGCAAGGCCAAAATGAAACAGTTCCAACAGAAGCCTTACCCAAACATGACCCGACTTGTTACCTCTGCCCGGGTAATGTAAGGGCCAATGGAATGAACAATCCAAAATACGACAGCAGTTTCGTCTTTGAGAACGATTTCGCTGCCATGAAGCAGGATGAAATTATGTTTGAAGAAGACATTAAACATACTTTTTTTAAGGCACAGCCCGAACGTGGAATTTCACGAGTGGTTTGCTTTTCTCCAAGGCATGATCTTACCCTGCCGGAAATGAATAGTGATGAAATTGAAAATATCATTACCACCTGGAAAAAAGAATATACTGATTTAGGAAACATTAAATACATCAATTACGTTCAGATTTTCGAAAATAAAGGAGCGATAATGGGTTGTAGTAATCCGCATCCTCACGGTCAGATCTGGGCACAATCATCATTACCAACTCAGGTTGAAAAAACTCAAAATAGTTTAAAAGCTTATTTTAATAAAAACGGAAGAACCTTACTGGCAGATTACCTTCAGGCAGAATTAAGATCGGGAGAACGTATTGTTATCGAAAACGATCATTTTGTAGCGCTGGTGCCTTTTTGGGCAATCTGGCCTTATGAAACCATGATAATCAGCAAAAGATCTTTTGGAAAAATCACGGATTTAACAGCAGACGAAACAAGTTCTTTTGCTCTAATTTTAAAACAGCTAACCTCTAAGTACGATAATTTATTCAACACTTCTTTTCCTTATTCTTCCGGAATTCATCAAGCTCCGACAGATGGATTAGAACATTTGGAATGGCATTTTCATATGCATTTCTATCCACCATTATTGCGATCTGCCTCGGTCAAAAAATTTATGGTTGGCTATGAAATGTTAGGCGAATCACAACGAGACATTACTCCTGAGAAAAGTGCACAAGTCTTAAGAGAATCATCTGATGTACATTACAAAACCAGTAAAGCAAAAGCAAACTAAATATAAAAACTCCCCCTACATAAATCAAAAAAACAAACTTATTATCGGAGCAAGATTTAATTTCATTCCACATTTTGAATCTTGCTCTTCAACTTAACCAAAAAAAATAATCTATTAAAAACGCCCCTTTTTGCCCTAAACCAAAAAAACCTACACAAGCATTCCTTTACTAACCATCTTAAATACCAAAACCAATGAACCAAAACCTTGCAATCGCCGATTATGCGGTTTTTATTATCTATTTTATCGTAGTAGCTTCCTACGGTTATACGATTTACCGCAAACGTAAAAAAGACGAACAAGATGCTAAGGCTTACTTTTTGGCTGAGGGTAATTTAACCTGGTGGGCTATTGGTGCTTCCTTAATTGCCTCAAATATTTCTGCTGAACAATTCATCGGAATGAGCGGCGAAGGTTTCTTTTTAGGAATCGCTGTTGCAGCTTACGAATGGATTGCAGCGATTGCCTTAATTATTGTAGCCGTTTGGTTTATTCCCGTATATCTTAAGAACAAGATTTACACCATGCCTCAATTTTTAAAAACACGTTATAACGAATCTACTGCCTTAATCATGGCTGTTTTCTGGTTGTTTTTATATGTTTTTGTAAACTTAACTTCTATTCTATATCTTGGCGCTGTTGCCATTAATGGCCTCGCCGGCGGAGAATATCTGCATGTGATTATGATTGGCCTGGCTCTGTTTGCCTTAGTTATTTCATTAGGAGGAATGAAAGTTGTTGCCTATACCGATGTTATTCAGGTTGCTGTTTTAATTATTGGAGGTTTAGTAACATCCTATATTGCTTTGACAACCGTGGGGCATTATTTTGGATTTGGAGAAAATGCAATCGAAGGTTTTAAAGTGTTAATGAGAGAGGCTCCCGAGCATTTCAAAATGATCATCCCTAAACCGCATGACACAACTGTAACAGCTGTGACCTCACAACAAGATATTGATAAGTACTTAACTTTTCCGGGCTTATTGTCGTACCTGGCAGGAATCTGGATCATTAACTTAAATTACTGGGGTTGCAACCAATATATCACACAAAGAGCCTTGGGTGCTGATTTACAAACGGCCCGCACGGGAATTTTATTTGCCGGTTTCTTAAAACTGTTAATGCCATTAATTGTAATGTTACCCGGAATTGCGGCGTATGTTTTACATCAAAACGGACACTTACCTCAACTGGTGGGTGGAAAAGACGGTGCTTATTCTGCCGTACTGACTTTCCTTCCAACAGGTCTTAGAGGGCTTTCTGTTGCTGCTCTGACAGCTGCCATTGTAGCTTCGCTGGCCGGAAAAGTCAACAGTATCTCTACGATTTATACTTTAGATATTCATAAAAAATACATCCAGAAAGAAGCCGGTGAGAAACAACAGGTAAATATTGGCCGAATTGCTGTTTTTGCCGCAATACTTCTGGCCGTTTTGTTTACATGGAATGACGTTCTGGGAATTGGTGGTGTGGGTGGTTTTACCTACATTCAGAAATACACCGGATTTATTAGCCCGGGCGTATTTGCTATGTTTATTCTTGGTATGTTCTGGAAAAGAACTACCGGTACAGCAGCCGTAATCGGAGTAATTTTAGGCTTTTTATTGTCAGTATTATTTAATGAATATGCTCCAATGCTATTCGGTAATGAAACTTTATTATACACCGCTTACAACAACGGAAAAGGAGCTTATGAAATCCCGTTCCATATTTGTATGGGATTGTCCTTCTTCTTTACAACAGTAGCAATGATGTTAATTAGTTTAGCAGGGCCAAAAGTAAATCCAAAAGCTTTTGAATTAGACGCGGAAATGTTTAAAGTTAAACCACAAACAACCGTGTTAATTATTATAACACTATTATCCATTATTGCCTTATACGTTAAGTTCTGGTAGTTTCTTCTACGCTTTTCTTTTTTTAAAGAATAAAAAAGATTATCCAAACCCGACAGTTTCTAGAAACCTGTCGGGTTTGTTTTTTTCCGGTAATTGTACGCTATAGCTATATTTTACACTTTTTCTCACAAAATAAGCGGTAATTGTTACATGTTTAACTATTTTACCTACAATACAATGCATTATATTTAAGCAATTTCTTACTATATTTGATATTCGTATTGATTTTTTTTAAACTTGAAGGTATGTAATTTAATAATGTTGACCAATACATACTATCAAGTACGTGCACTTAACAGAATGTATAACACAAAAAACATTTTTACTATGCTAAAAAATTATAAACTTTTATTCTGCTCGCTTTTTTTCTGCTTTATTCCGATTTTAGCAGAAGCACAGTTAGGCAATTCATGCGGTATTCCTGCTTGGTATTCTACAACGCAATATCCCGGTAACTCTTATGTCCGACATAATAATGTGGTGTATAAAAATAGTTCCTGGTCTCAAGGAGCCGGTACTACTCCCGGGTCGAGCACTACCTGGACTGCAATAGGAAGTTGTGATGAACAATTAATTATTAATAATCCTTCACTCGCTTACACAGCATGCAGTACCGTTTCTGACTGGAACAGCTCAACACCCAACTACAATACAAACAACATTGTACGATACAACAATGGCGTCTATAAAGCCAAATATTGGGTCGCCGGAACAGAAATTCCCGATCAGTCTTCTGCCTACACCTTTCTTGGAGTATGTATTATACCCATCGCTATTTCGCCAACCTACGCAGATGGGCAAATTATTATAAAAACTACCTTATCTACTATCAACCTTACCGCAACACTCAATCTGTACGGCTTTTCGGCAACACAAAATAAAGTCGAAATAAAAAAAACAACTGAATCTGCCTATACGTCTTACAATATGAGTATATCGGGCAACACCATAGCTTACAACTGGATACCTGCCGCCTATGGAGATTACAACATTAGATATACTTCTATAAACTCAATTGGAGTAAGCACTGTAATAAACACGACTATTAAAATTGCTATTAGCGCTCCTGCAGCTATAACAATTACCAGTCCACCGAATGCTACCTCGTATTCTCAGCTAAATTTTTCTCCTATACCTATTAGTTTTACTGTTCAGCCCTCTTCCGGAAGTTCTGTCAGCAGCATACTATTTAAAGATACTACTGCGGGAACTAATGCTACTGTGAGTACCAATCCGCAAAATTCTTATACCTTTAATTGGACCCCTCAGAATTATGGAAATAATGCACTGCAAATAGTTGTGACTGATAACAATGGTACGGTAGCAACAGCTAATTTACAACTTACCATTGTGAATCCTGCCACACAAAATATTTCTTTTGCCTCGCTTCCAAACCAATTAAAAGCGATTAACGGAATAAATAAAACCTACGTTTTTGATAAAACGATCACTTCATTAAAAAGAAGGAATATTACAATATTTGATTACACTATTACCGGAAATGTTTTAAAAATCACTCCTAAAAAAGCGGGCAGATCCGGACTACAAATAACAACTTCAGATGGTGCGGTATATCATCTTGGTTTAAGAATAGACAATGCCAATGGAAGCCCGTTACGATATCCTGATTATGTTTCTGTGGGATCTGTATCTGAAGACACTACCGATGATGTCAATTTTTACAACAACGGCATTGACGACAGCAATCTGCTCAAAAACAACAGAATGGATGTACGATATATTTATATCAATGGTGGTCCAATATCCGGATGGAATACCTGGCAGCCTGACAGAGCTATAAAATTTGCAAGGAATTCATTAAAAATGGGCCTTATTCCTTTCTTTGTTTTTTATAACATTCCAGACGGAAGCGAATCTTACGACCTGGATCTCGCGCACGTAAAAGATGCTTCCTATATGACGGCTTATTTCAATAATCTCAACCTTTTCCTGAATCAGGTTAAAGCTGAACTGGGAGATGAGTTTTTTGGAGTGGTATTAGAGCCTGATTTTCTGGGTTATATGCAGCAGTATAACGAACCTATAACCACTACAACAGCCGTAAGTGCAACGAGCATATCACAAAATGCAGGTACATTAAAAACCTTAGTAGAAAGAATCAATTTTGAACTCAACAAGAAAAGAACAAACGAAAACCTGAATATGGAATTTGGATGGCAGCTCAATCTTTGGGCAAAATCAGGTGTAGCCGGTCCAAAAGGAATTATCAGGGAAACAGATACCGGCACCTTTACTACTCAGCTTAACAAAATTAAACAAACCGCTGTAGATATTTTTCAATACACCAATAGTATGGGAATTATGTCTAATGATGCAGACTTTATTTCTATTGACAAATATGGTCTTGATGCCATGGGCGCCGGAAGCACAGGTAATCCTGCTGATCCCTTCTCTTATACCTGGTTCTGGAATAATGACCACTGGATGAATTACCTGAATTTTGTTCAAAAACTTTACGAAGCCTCCGGCAAACATGTTATCCTATGGCAAATCCCGGTAGGACATATCAATGGCTCAGAGACTCTAAACGAACGAACAGCGGGTCCTTTCCAAATTTTAAATAATACCAGCCAGCATTACGAAGATTCTGCCACTACTTTTTTCTTTGGGGATACCGTAAATTTCTCAAATGACACGTATCGTTATAACTATTTCAGCCAGAATAAACATGCCGACCCTAAACTTCAGGTTAACCCTACCACAAAAAAAGTAACTTTTGGAAATCACTTTGCAGAGGTAAAAAGTAGCGGAACCAAACTTATCTTAATGGGAGCAGGTGTAGGAGCTAGTACAGATGGAATTGGAAACCCGGGAACCACTCTTACTGATGATCACTTCTGGATTCAGAAATTACAGTATTATTACACCAATCAAACTAATGCTAATCGCTCCTTAAGTACTAATGCTATAAGTAAAGATCTAACATTTGATTCTCCTCTGATTGTCTACCCAAATCCTGTCAAAGACATATTAACCATTGATACAGAAGAAAATATAGAGGTTGTATATATTATTGATATGAACGGTAAAAATATCATTACCCAGAAAAATAAAAACTCAATCAATCTTTCTGAACTTCAAAAAGGATGGTATATCGTAGCTGTAAAACTTGAAAATGGTAAAAAGATTTCCGGCAAAATAATAAAAAATTAGAAGCAATCTATTGCGTGCAATTGCTTGTTAAAAAGGATAAAAGAGATGTAAAAAGCATCTCTTTTTTTGTTTAAACCACTCCCGTTTTTTAATAAAATATTATTTACATTTGGCGCTCTAACTGTAAACCCTTTTTATGAAAAAACTATTACTTATCCTGTTTTTTGTTTCCGGAATGGCCTTCTCTCAAGACATGAATGTACTTCAAGGAAATTTTGCCTTTTTAAAAGATCAAAAAGAAATTAACGTAGAATTTGATTATAGCAATTTTACGATGATGAAAGAAAAAAAATCTGAAGCCCAATATGTTGAAGAAAGAGCAGCAGAACTGGAAGAAAAAGCAAAAGGAAACGGTGCCATCTGGAAAAAGAAATGGAATTCTGCCAAAGAATTAATCTGGACTCCAAAATTCTTAGAAATAGCCAATATTGTTTTAGCTAAAGATAAAAAAGAAGTCAACTTTCAGGAAGGTTTAAATACTCCTTATACTTTAATTGTACAAACCATTTGGGTTTACCCGGGTTGGGATGCCGGCATCATGAAGCAACCTGCAAAAGTTACTACAAATTTAAGATTTGTTGAAACGGCTAACAAATCAAATGTGCTACTTGAAATTACCAGCGATGAAGCTCCCGGAGACCAATGGGGAAGTAATTTCAGTAACGAATTAAGAATTGGAGAAGGATATGCCAAAACAGCAAAATCATTATCTAAAATGTTATTAAAAAAAGCATACAAATAAAATCACGGATTTGAAATCTTCATAGAAAATGATATCCTGATAAAGAAATACTTCTTTTATCGTTTACTTTTCAAAAGATAATTTTAGCCTTTCTTAAACATAAAAACCGTCAAGTCTATGAAACTTGACGGTTTTTATATTTAGATCTTATTTCAGTAATGATTATCAACCACTTACCATTATTTATTTCTAAAACAAACAGAAATAAATTCTTCTATGACTTCTATTAAAAAGTAATCTTTTTCTCTCATAAACATAACTATCATTGTATTGTAATAACCAAGCAAAGGGTTTAAAGTGCAATAAACCATAAAACGGACAATCATGAGAGAGAGAATTAAAAATTTAGTTTGCACAGTCATTGTCCTACTCGTTTCAGGCACTCTATTAAAATGCCAAAAAGACGAAGATCCTGTCGCTCCTCAAAAAACGAATATTTCTCTTGCCAGGAATTGGTTTAATCAATACCAGACAGTGGGAAATAATTATGTCTTTCTTGATAATTTAAACTATGACTGGTCTGAAGCCTCTCTTAAAAAATCTGGCGATGGAACGGAAACCATAATTGTTCCTGTTATAGAACTGAAAAAAGAGGAGCGGGAATTTTGGGAACAGAAACTCTATATTTATAAATTCGCTACTGGCAACTATAAAGCACTTCTCTTTGAAATATATTCCAATAAAAATGTTAAACCGAAGAGTCAATCTGTTGATGGAGGAAACTTTACAGGTTATATCACTGTTTGGGATTTAAAAACAGGTCCGGTTAGAGCTGCTAAATTTATAAATAATAAACTGGTAGAGAATGGCGTTGCCGAATTTTCGCATAGTAAAATCAAAACAGACAAAGCCGCACCTGACCCACCCTGTGTTTATGCTGATTTTGGCGATGGGGGATGTGGTGGCTTAGGAAACGGTGATGGTCCCGGAATTCCTTTAAGAGAAGTAATTAAGATATCAAAACCTAAGACTAAACCTGACCCTTCTGCTAAGGTAATTTATACGCCACGTCCTCCTGTGACAGCAGGCGGTACAACTCCGGGTGGTTATACATCCCCTGGTGGCGGTAATGGAGGCGGAGGCAGCATTACGGCACCAACTCCTGTAAAAATAATTGATGAACTTAAGGGAAAAGCAAAATGTCTAAATGACTTATTAACTAAAAATGGAAATTCTTTTGTACAAAAATTATTAGCTAATTTTAAGGGCACATCTGAATTTGATATTAGGATTGTTTCATTAGATAAAGTAATTTCAAAAGAAAGTAAAAAAGAAATTAACGGACAAACTCTGGTACCCGTTGGCAAATTGATAACTATAGAAATCAGTACAGATAAAGCCAATAATAATGCCGCTCTTGAGACAGTACGAGTTATATTACATGAATACATCCATGCAGATATGCGCAGAAAAACAAATACGAAAAAAGCAAAAACCCAAGAAGTTTTAGATTTTAAAGCAACCTTTAAGAATTACGAAAAAGAACAACAGCATTCTGTTATGGCTATACTATATATAAATAGCATGAAAAGCGCTTTAAAGGAGTTTCATAAGAACGTACTTCCAAATGACTATAAAGCTTATATTGACTACTATGGTGAAGCACCTAGTGATGCTTTCTATGAAGCTTTTGCATGGGGTGGTTTACAATCTGAGGCTGTTAAACCTTGGAATGATTTGCCAGAAATAAAAAAAGCAGAAATAAAAGCACTTGCAAGCAGGGTAACAAAATTTAGTAAAACAGTACCCTGTCCTAATTAATAGAAATAAAAGATTTAATTATGAAAACTCATATATTGTTTTTTTTAATTTCTTTTTTTTCTGCTCTTAATATAAAAGCGCAGACAAAAGGAGACACCCTTTTTTTTAGCATAGATAAATATTATACTATTTCGCCTACAATCACACCAAACCCTTCAAAACAAATATATGCTGAGCAGGTGAAAGCTGAGAGGAAACAAATGAAACATACAAAAACAAATGGTTATGTCTACTTTATTGGTAATGGTTCGTTAATAAAAGGTTTACAACCAAAAAAAATTATGTCTTTAAAGAATTATATTGAAAACAGAAAATTCTATTTTGATGGCACACATAACAAAATAGTAGATAGGCAAAAATTAGAAGATTCTTTGACAAATAAATACGAAATTTTTTTTGTAAAGGGAGATAAATTTATAAAACCACGTCATCTGGAATATACTTCTTATTATCCGACACGTGACAAGAACTGGAATGTAATTGACAATAGAGTAAAAGACACTCTTTTCTTTAAATTAGACAATCAATATCTTTATGAATCCGAAGTAACTACAAATTGGTATCTTATTAAAGACAGTAGCAAAAATGAATATTTTTGTTTAAAAGGAGGCGAAAAAGTACAAGATTTGAAACCCGGGAAAATATTGTCTTTCAAAGAATTTGTGCAATCTTCCAGATTTTATAAGAAAGAGAAAAAGGAAAGAGAAAAACTAAAAGACAATGAACTTGCCGATTTTCTTAGTAACTATATTGTTTTTTTGGTTAAAGATATAGATAATAAAACAGAATTTATCCCCGCTGATTCTACCATAATAACGGAAGATTAAATGGTTATGGTAATATAGACGATGTCTTAACCTGAAATGTGAACTATCCCTAAATATAAGACCTAATATATTATGAAAACATATTTCTCAATGCTTCTGCTATTTGCTATTTCTATAGCAGTAGTAAAAGCTCAGGAAAAACAAAAAGACACTATTTTCTTTAGCATAGAAAAGCACTATACCATATCGCCTACAATTACTCCATATACGGGTAATAAAACTTATACTGAAGTAATAGAAGTTCTAAGAAAACAAATGAGACATACAAAAACTAATGGCTACATATTCTTTATTGGAGATGGTTATTTAATTAAAAATCTAAAACCAAAAAAAATTCTATCAATAAAAGAATATATAGAAAATGCAAAGTTTTATTATAATGGAACTTACAACAAAATAGTTGATAAATGGAAACTGAAAGATTCTTTAACTGATAAGTACACCCTTTTTTTTGTAAATGGAGATCAATTTATTCAACCTCGACATTTGGAATATGCTTCTTATTATCCGACACGCGACAAGAACTGGAATGTAATTGATAATAAAATAAAGGATACACTTTTCTTTAAACTAGACAATCAAGATTTTTATGAATCAAAATACGAATCAAAAGTACTTTTACTTAAAAGTACTTTTGATTCTATTTATGGCGCTTTTTTCTTCAATAAAGTTCAAAAAATAAATGATTTAAAGCCTAATAAGATTTTTTCATTTAATGAATTTGTAAGATCTTCAAGATTATATGATAAAAACAGACAACAAAAAGTAAATGACAATGATCTTTGGGAATATTTAAATAATTATGTAGTCTTTCTAGTCGAAGAAAATGATAAAAGAATAAACTATATTCAGGTGCAGCCAAGTTTTGCAATCGAATAAATTTATTACAAAAACTCGTATATTATTTCTTTGGTTAAATGAAGGATATTTTTTTACAAAGACCCTTCAAATTGCAACTAAATTATGAGAAAATTTATTTATATAATATTATTTATAATTTCTTTTGTCGTCCAAGCTCAAACAAAAGAAAGTGATTATTTTGTTTTTTATAAAGACGGAAGTAAGCATTTAAAACCAATTAAATATGTACTTTTTAATGAATTGAATGAGAATAAAAAAAACGAAGACGGAAATAAAACTTATTTTTACATAGGTGATCAAACATTCATCTTTAACTCTAGCAAGAATAAAATTAATCACTACTCCCTTGATTACTTAAAAAAAATAAAGCTTGAAGATCCTTATACCTTAACAGAAAAAGAATATAACTATTTTAAAGAAAAAATAATTGAACTTAATAAGACTGAAAAACGTGTAATACCAAACTCAATGCCAATATCAAGTACACATGATTATTTTAAAGTATATATTCTAGAAAAAACAATAGATAATAAAATTATAAGATATGAAGTAGATTGGAAGTATTCAATGTTTTAAGTCAAAAGCTATATCTCCTGATGAATCTGTGCGATCTCCAAGATTTTATGACAATAATAAAAAACTAAAAGACAATGAACTTGCCAATTTTCTTAGTAACTATATTGTTTTTTTGGTTAAAGATATAGATAATAAAACAGAATTTATCCCCGCTGATTCTACCATAATTACGGAAAATTAAACGGTTAGGCTTAGAGACAATGTCTTAACCAGAAATGTGAACTGTCCTTAATTATAAAACCTAATTTATTATGAAAACATATTTCTCAATGCTTCTGCTATTTGCTATTTCTATAGCAGTAGTAAAAGCTCAGGAAAAACAAAAAGACACCCTTTTTTTTAGCATAGATAAATATTATACTATTTCACCTACAATCACACCACGCACTTCAAAACAAACATATGCAGAGCAGGTTAAAACTGAAAAGAAACAGATGAAACATACAAAAACAAATGGTTATGTCTATTTTATTGGTAATGGTTCGTTAATAAAAGGTTTAAAACCAAAAAAAATTATGTCTCTAAAAGATTATATTGAAAACAGAAAATTCTATTTTGATGGCACGCATAACAAAATAATAGATAGACAAAAGTTAGAAGATTCTTTAATAAATAAATACAATTTTTTTTTTGTAAAGGGAGATAAATTTATTGAATCAAGCAATTTTAGTTACCTCTCCTATTATCCTATACGTAAAGAAAAAAGCACTGTTTATAATAATATAAAAGATACCCTTTTTTTTAAATTAGATAACGATTATGTATATGAATCAACAAATGATTCAGAAGGTTATTGGTTTAAAGATAATAATGGATCAAACGATGGTACATTTTTCTTTAAAAAAGGAAAAACAGAAAAAGATGTAAAACTAAACACAAATGAAATTCTGAGTTTTGAAAAATTTGTCCACAATTTAAAGTTTAATGATAAAAGAAAAGATAATAAATTAATGGATTTATTATCCAATTACATTTTATTTCTGGTAAAAGATAAAGACACAATAAGTGAATACATTAGAGTTTATCCAAGTATTGTTATTGAATAAAAAACTGCAATTCTAATAAAAATATTAGTCATTATGATAATGTAAAGAGCCAAGTAATGAATTTTATGCTACTGGGACTACAAGATAATGATGATCGAGTTTAGAAAGGTATGCCTTTTGAAAAAAACAGCAATAGAAAATCTTGCGAACAGAGTCAATATGTTAAGTAGAAATGCTCCTTGCACATAACATACCATTCTAATATAACTAACTATGAAAATACATTTTATATTTACATTACAACTAATATTGTTTATTTGTTATAGTGAAGCGCAAGAAAAGGAAAAAGATACTCTTTTTTTTGGCATAGATAAATATTATACCATATCTCCTACAATTACTCCAAACACTTATAACAAGACTTATCTCGAAAAGGTCGAAGCTGAAAGAGAACAAATAAAACATACCACAACAAATGGTTACATTACTTTTATAGGTAATGGATATTTAATAACAGATTTAAAGACCAAAAAGATACTCTCAATAAAAAACTATATAGAAAACAGAAAATTCTATTATGAAGGAGTCTATAATCAAATAGTAGACAACACAAAACTAAAAGATTCCTTAACGGATAAATATGAAATCTTTTTTGTTAATGGAAATGAATTTATAAAACCACGTCATCTGGAATATACCTCTTATTATCCAACACGTGACAAGGACTGGAATGTAATTGACAATAGAATAAAAGACACCCTTTTCTTTAAATTAGATAATGAATATATTCGTGAACCGGAAGGAGATCAAAAATGGTATTTCCTGAAAGACAGCAATAAGAGCGATCCCTTTCTTTTTATCGAAGAAAAAATAATACATGGCTTGAAACCTAAAAAAATTCTACTACTAGAAGAATATATAAAATCTTCAAAATTTTATGATAAAATTAAAACAACATCCTTAAAAGATCATTACTTCGCTACCTTTCTTAGTAATTATGTTGTCATTTTAGTTAGAGAAAACAAACAAAAAACAGAATTCATAGAGGTTTATGCTGGTACTATTAGTTTTGATTAATTTCTTTTTTCTATTATGAAAGTACATCAAATGACTATACAAGAGTGTGTAAATTATCTTGGGTAAGAGTCGAATAATGTTTTTAGTCTATGCTATGCGGAAACTTAAAAGATAACAATATCAAGACTAGGAATAATTTAACTCCAACGAAAAACAAATATTAATAATTTAATAAAGGAGAATTTTTATAACGGCCCTTCAAATTGCAACTAAATTATGAGAAAATTAATTTACATATATTTATTTAGTATATCATTTACCATGTTTGCGCAATCTAAAGAGAGTGGCTTTTTTAGTTTCTATAGAGGAGGAAATAAGTATAAAAAATCTGTAAAATATTTGCTTTTTGATTTGTCTAAAGCGGATGAAAAAAAAGAGCATGATGGAAAAACCTATTTTTATTTAAGCAGACAAACTTTTGTTTATGATAAAAAGAAACATAAAATTGATACATTTTCTTTAAATAGCTTAAAAGAATACAAACTTGAGAATCCTAAAAATCTACAAGAAAATGCATATAAGTTTTATAAAGAAAAAAAGAGCCTCGAAGAAAAAAGAATGAATTTGAAAAGTCCAATTATGTATCCTTTAACAGAGGATTACGGTCCATTTTTTAGAATATTTATCTTAGAAAAAATAAATCAAAACACTTTATTAAAATACGAGGTAGATTGGAAGTATTCAATGTTTTAAGTCAAAAGCTATATCTCCTGATGAATCTGTGCGATCTTCAAGATTTTATGACAATAATAAAAAACTAAAAGACAATGAACTTGCCGATTTTCTTAGTAACTATATTGTTTTTTTGTTTAAAGATATAGATAATAAAACAGAATTTATCCCCGCTGATTCTACCATAATTACGGAAGATTAAACGGTTACGCTAAGAGACGATGTCATAACCAGATTTGATATGCCGCTCCGCCGGAGCTCAACATCATTATTGTTAAATCCAATCTATAAATATAACGCCCCTCCGGGGCTGTCTTTTTATGATAAACAAAAAAAAGAGGACCTAATTGATCCTCTTTTTTTATATTTTATAATGATGTAAAATTACTCATTCACCCTACTTTCCTTTTCCAAATCCAAAAGATAGGCCATATTCTTAATTACATTGTCGTGTTTCTTTACAAACGGATTTTCTTCATTCCAGACATAACCTGCCAGTACAGAACAAATTTTTTCTTTCACATCCGGATTTTCTGGCTGATGAAAAAATAAAGTCTGCAGGTTTCCGGTATACCATTCTTTCACGTAAGTGGTAAAAACACCTATTCCGCGTTTCATATATTCGGTAAACTCAACCTCCCAATCCACTTCAATTCCTTTCGATTCTTTGAGGTACAATTTTGCCGCCAACATTCCCGATTCTGTTGCAAAAGCAACTCCGGAAGAAAAAACAGGATCTAAAAATTCCGAACTGTTTCCCGTCAGCGCAAAACCATCTCCGTACATTTTTTTTACCGCTCTGGAATAGTTCTCTAGTTTTACAGGCTCAAATAAAAATTCAGTCCCTTTGAATCTTTTTATATAATAATCTGAAAGCTGAATTGCATTTCGTAAAGCCTCCGCATTGTCTTTATTCTCTGAAAGCGAATTAATATAATCGGTCGGACCTACAACGCCTAAACTCGTATTTCCGTTAGAAAATGGAATCACCCATAACCAGACTTCCGTTTCCAGAATATCAAACGAAATTAAAGTTCCTTCCTCCCCTTCCGGTCTGTTAATGTCTTTTACATGCGTAAATATCGAAGAATGAGGATCTAGTTTTGAAGGAGTATCCAGATCTAAAAGTCTTGGTAAAACACGTCCGTACCCGCTTGAATCGATAATGAATTTGGCGTGAATTTCTTTTAAATTTCCTTCCTTATCTTTTACAATAGTTTTTGAATTTTTTCCTTCAAAAGAAACCTCCAAAACCTCAGATTCAAATTCCAGATCAATTCCTTTTCGAATCACTTCCTGCGCCATTGTATGATCAAAATCAGCTCTTGGTACCTGCCACGTCCAATCCCAGCCTTCACCAAATTTTTTACTGAAATCAAAAACACAAATTTCTTCTCCTCTTATAAATCGAGCTCCCAGCTTTTTTTCAAAATTCATTTTGTCGAGACTTTCAAAAAGCTCCGCCTCAGCAAAATGATCCATAACGCGCGGAATAAGACTCTCCCCGACCACAAGTCTTGGAAATCTTGTCTTTTCTACCACTTTTATCTTAACCTTATTGTTATGAAGATACGATGCCGAAACGCATCCTGAAGGTCCTGCGCCTATGATTAAAACATCTACAAACTCCTTTGTCATATTAGAAATGTTATAATTTATTAACTTACATTTGCCATCATCAAAATAACTACATTTATTTTGATAAATAAAATTAAATTAGCACAATCAAAACCGGTTTAATGAATACAATTAATGAATATTTAAGCTTAGCAGAATTTGAATCTATTATCTTTGGAAATAATAAAGTTGTTGTTAGCGATGTTGTTTTAAATAGAATAAATGAAAGCTTTAATTTCCTAAAAGAATTTTCAGGAAATAAAGTAATCTACGGTGTAAACACAGGCTTTGGACCAATGGCCCAATACCGAATCAAAGAATCCGATCAGATTCAATTACAATATAATCTGATCAGAAGCCACTCTTCAGGAACCGGAAAACCTTTAAGTCCTCTATGTGCAAAAGCGGCTATTTTGGCCCGATTAAATACACTGTCATTAGGAAATTCAGGAGTTCATTCATCTGTAATTCATTTAATGGCTGAACTTATTAACAGAGATATTACACCATTAATCTTCGAACATGGTGGTGTTGGTGCAAGCGGAGATTTAGTACAATTGTCACACCTGGCTTTAGTCTTAATTGGCGAAGGAGAGGTTTTTTATAAAGGAGACCGCAGACCTACTCAGGAAGTTTTTGAAATTGAAGGCTTAAAACCAATTCAGGTAGAAATCAGAGAAGGTCTTGCTTTAATCAACGGAACTTCGGTAATGACCGGAATTGGAGTTGTAAATGTACATCATGCGGCTAAACTATTAGACTGGTCTTTAAAATGTTCTTGTGCGATAAACGAATTAGTTCAGGCATATGATGACCATTTTTCTGAAGAATTAAATCAGACCAAACGTCATAAAGGACAACAGGAAGTAGCAAAAAGAATGAGACAAAATCTTTCGGACAGTACTTTGATCCGCAAAAGAGAAGATCATTTATACTCGGGAGAAAATACCGAAGAAATTTTTAAAGAAAAAGTACAGGAATATTATTCCTTAAGATGTGTTCCTCAAATTCTTGGTCCGGTTTTAGAGACAATAAATAATGTTGCTTCGATTTTGGAAGACGAATTTAATTCGGCAAACGACAATCCGATTATCGATGTAAAAAACAAACACGTCTATCACGGTGGTAATTTCCATGGCGATTATATTTCGCTTGAAATGGATAAATTAAAAATCGTAATTACAAAACTAACGATGTTGGCAGAACGTCAGTTGAATTATTTACTAAATTCAAAAATCAACGAAATTCTTCCTCCGTTTGTAAATCTGGGAACATTAGGATTTAATTTCGGAATGCAGGGAGTACAGTTTACCGCGACCTCTACAACTGCCGAAAGTCAGATGTTGTCCAACCCAATGTATGTGCACAGTATTCCCAACAACAATGACAATCAGGACATTGTGAGTATGGGAACAAATGCGGCAGTAATTACCTCAAAAGTAATCGAAAATGCTTTTGAAGTATTAAGTATCGAAATGATTACAATTGTTCAGGCAATTGACTACCTGGGACAAAAAGATAAAATTTCATCTGTTACTAAAAAATGGTACGATGATGTTCGAAATATTATTCCGGAATTTAAAGAGGATCAGGTTATGTATCCTTTTGTTCAAAAAGTAAAAGACTATTTAATAAATGCTTAATTTAGACCTGCAACCGCTTATAAAAAACATGAAAAAAATATTTTTCTTACTTCTTATATCTGTTCAGTTAATTGAAGCTCAGGAACTCGCATTAGTTAAAAAAGAAGGTAAATTTGGTCTTCTTGCAAAAGACGGAACTTTTGCGGTGGAACCAAAATTTGACAATGCCAGAGATTTCTCTGATGGTTTAGCAGCTGTTAAAGAAAATGGAAAATGGGGATACATAGACCGCACTGGAACTCTGGTAATTCCGGCCATTTTTAGTCATGCAAGAGATTTCAACAGCGGGATATCCGTTGTAGAAAAAAATACGGTCTCTTTTTACATTAATAAACAAGGTGAGATACTAAAGGGCTATCCGGAATCAGATAAATTATTTGATTTCAATTATGGTGTGGCATTTTTTAGACAAGCCGGTAAGGTTGGTCTTATCAATGCCAAATTTGAAATTCTCTTGGCACCCAAATATGATGTTATCAGGGCTTTTTATAAAGGTTATGCAAGAGCAGCAATAAATGATAAATGGGGAATTATTGATCCGACTGGAAAAGAAGTTGTTGAAGCCATTTATGACGAAGTTGGCGATTATTTTAATAATACAACCTGGGCAAAAAAAGGAAAAGAATACGGACTGGTTCATAATGGACAGTTTATTGCGATAGAAGGCGTTACCGAATTTGGACTTTTTGGAACACAAGATTTAATTGCAGCAAAAAAAGGCGGAAAGTTTGGATTTGTAAATTTTGAAGGACAATGGGTTCTTGAACCAAAATTTGACAAAGCAAAAGCATTTTCTAAAAACATAGCCCCCGTTTGTATAAGAGAAAAATGGGGTTACACCAATTTAGCAGGAGCCTGTATCGTACAACTTCAATATGATGATGCGGAGCCTTTCAGTGAAAACGGTCTGGCAGCCGTAAAAAAACAACAATCCTGGGGCTTTATAGATGAAACCGGGAAATTAATTATTCCTATAGATTATCAAATTCAGGCAATATTTGGGGAGTATACACGGCAGGAAAAAGGATTTATCGATGGATTAGCAAGGATAAAATACAATGGTAAATGGGGATTTCTTAAACCGGATGGGCAACTCTTGAATGATTGGTTTCAGAATGCTGAACTCTTTCAGAAATAATAGAAAAGAATTTTTACATTATTATTAATATTGAATCTTAAACCTATGAAAAAATCAATCCTTTTTTTATCGTTATTATTTATTCAGTTAGTTAATAGTCAGGAATTGGCTTTAGTCAAGAAAAATTCAAAAATTGGATATCTCTCCAAGGACGGAACACTGCGCATTGAACCTCAGTTCAAATATGCGAAAGGGTTCTCTGAAGGTTTGGCAGCTGTACAAAACGACGGAAAATGGGGATTCATAGACACTAAAGGTACCTGGGTAATTCCGGCCGATTTTAAGGATGCCAAAGATTTTAACAGCGGTATTGCAATCGTGCAAAAAGACAAGGAATGGATTTATATTAATAGAAAAGGAGAGATTCAGAAAGCACCTGCCACTGAGAAATTATTTGATTTTAACAACGGCGTTGCTTTTATCAGACAAAATGATAAAGTTGGATTGATCAATTCGAAAATGGCTGTCGTTTTAGAACCAAAATACGATCAGATCAAGCCCTTTGAAAATGGTTATGCAAGAGTTGAAAACAATAAAAAATGGGGTATTATCAATACTGCCGGTAAAGAATTAGTAGAACCTGCTTACGACGAAATAGGCAATTATTTCAAAAACACAACCTGGGCCAGAAAAGACAAAACGTTCGGCGTTGTAAGTGGCGGAAATTTTATTCCGGTTGAAGGTGCCGAAAAAATATGGGACTTTGATACACAGGATCTGACTTATGCTAAAAAAGACGGAAAAATTGGGTTTATTGACTTAAAAGGAAACTGGGCCATTTTACCTATTTATGATAAAGCAAAAGCATTCGCAAAAAATCTGGCTCCCGTATGTGTGGGATCAAAATGGGGATACATCAACCCCAAAGCAGAGTTCATTATTCCGCCAACCTATAGTGATGCAGAAGTTTTTAGTTCAAGTGGACTCGCTCCTGTAAAAGAAAAAAACTGGGGATTTATCAACGAAGCAGGAAAACTGGTCATTCCAACACAATATGGTATTACCTCAAACGGCATCATTATTGCCTTGTTTGTAAAACAGGATAAAGGATTTATTGATGGTCTGGCAAGAGTAAAGAATGAAGGAAAATGGGGTTTTCTAAAACCGGACGGAACTGTTTTAAGCAATCAATGGTTTGAAAACGCTGAACTATTTTCAACAACAGAAAAAAACGATCAAAATGAAATCGCAGCTGATAAACCAAAACCGGTAGAAAAAGCAGCAGCAAAACCGGCAGCAAAGCCTACAAATAAAAAAAAGCGATAACATCGACCAATAAAAAATAAAATTTACTTAAATGAAATGTGTATTAGTAACAGGCGGATCAAGAGGAATTGGAAGCGCTATTTGTAAAAAATTAGCCGTTGAAGCCAATTATCATATTTTGATTAATTATCATTCTAATAAAACGGCTGCCGAAGAAACACTTCAGGAAATACAAAAATTAGGAGCTACCGGAGAAATCTTAGGATTTGATGTTTCTAATTTTGAACAAGTACAAGACATTTTAACAAAATGGCAGGAAGCCAATCCGGAAGCAATTGTGGAAGCCATTGTAAACAACGCCGGAATTACAAAAGACGGTCTTTTTATGTGGATGACGCCACAAGACTGGAACGGAGTTGTAAACACCAGCTTAAACGGATTCTTTAATGTTACTCAGTTTTTCATTCAGAAAATGTTGCGTAACAAATATGGCCGAATCGTAAACATGGTATCTGTTTCGGGAGTGAAAGGAACTGCCGGTCAAACCAATTATTCGGCTGCAAAAGGAGCAATTGTTGCAGCTACCAAAGCTTTGGCTCAGGAAGTTGCCAAAAGAAACATTACTGTAAATGCCGTGGCGCCCGGGTTTATCAGAACCGACATGACAAGTCAGTTAGACGAAAAAGAATTACTTAAACTAATTCCGGTAAATCGTTTTGGCGAAGCCGAAGAAGTAGCCGATTTGGTAAGCTTTTTGATTTCAAAAAAAGCAAGCTACATTACAGGAGAAATTATCAATATAAACGGAGGAATTTATTCTTAAAAATTACTTTGAAAGACGATGAATAAGAGAGTTGTAATTACCGGAATGGGAATTTATTCCTGCATCGGTACTTCTTTAGACGAGGTAAAGGAGTCCCTATACAACGGGAAATCGGGTATTCAGTTTGATGCTGAAAGAAAAGAATTTGGTTTTCAATCAGCCCTAACCGGAATGGTTCCTAAAGCCGATTTGAAAAATTTACTGTCACGCAGACAACGTATGAGCATAGGTGAAGAAACCGAATATGCCTATATGGCTACTATCGAGGCCTTAAAAAATGCGCAGATTGACGACGCTTTTTTTGATACCCGCGAAGTTGGAATCATGTACGGAAACGACAGTGTTTCTAAAGCTATTATTGATGCCACCGATATTATTAGAGAGAAAAAAGACACCGCATTAATTGGATCGGGAGCTATTTTTAAATCGATGAATTCTACGGTAACAATGAATTTATCTACTATTTTCAGACTTAGAGGAATCAATCTTACCGTAAGTGCGGCCTGTGCCAGTGGTTCTCACTCTATTGGATTGGCTTATTTTTTAATAAAAAGTGGTTTTCAGGATGTCATTATTTGTGGTGGTGCACAAGAAATCAATAAATATGCTATGAGCAGTTTTGACGGTTTAGGTGTGTTTTCTTCCAGAGAAAATGACCCTACAAAAGCCTCAAGACCTTTTGATTCTGCTCGCGACGGATTAATTCCCAGCGGTGGTGGTGCCACTTTGATTCTCGAAAGTTACGAATCGGCTATAGCCCGTGGAGCAACTATTATTGCAGAAGTTGCAGGTTACGGATTTTCTTCAAACGGCGGACATATTTCTACTCCAAATGTAGAAGGTCCATCAACAGCTATGCAGCGCGCTCTTGACGATGCAAAATTAAAAGCATCAGATATTGATTACATAAACGCACATGCTACTTCAACTCCGGTTGGAGATGGAAATGAGGCCAAAGCAATCTTCGAAGTTTTCGGAGAAGAAAATCCCTACATAAGCTCAACGAAGTCAATGACGGGTCACGAATGTTGGATGGCAGGAGCCAGCGAGGTAATTTACTCTATTCTAATGATGCAGCACGATTTTATCGCTCCAAACATCAATTTAGAAAATCCTGACGAAGATGCTTCAAAATTAAATTTAGTTAAAACTACGTTAAACAAAAAATTTGATATATTTTTGTCCAATTCCTTCGGGTTTGGAGGAACCAACTCTGCGTTGGTAGTTAAAAAGTTTAAATGAAGTGATGAATAAAGAAGAAATAATAGAAAAAATTAATAGTTTTTTGGTTGATGAATTTGAGGTTGATAGTGATGATATTGAACCAGACGCTAATTTAAAAGATACACTTGGTCTCGACAGTTTAGATTATGTAGATTTAGTGGTTTCTATTGAATCTAATTTTGGTGTGAAACTGGTTGAAGCTGATTTCGTCGGAATCGCTACTTTTCAAAATTTCTACGATCTTATCGAAGCCAAATTAAAAGCGAAAGCCCTTTAATGAGTCAATGGGATGGCAAATCAAAAGGAACCGTTTTAGGCTATAAAATATTCGTTTTTCTAATACAAAAAGCGGGTATCAAATCGGCCTATCTTTTACTTTATTTTGTTGCCTCCTATTATTTTCTGTTTCTAAAAAAAAGCAATCGGGCCATCTTTTATTATTTTAAAGAACGACTCGAATATCCTTATCTCAAATCTAAAAAAATGGTCTTCAAAAGTTACTATACTTTTGGACAAACCATTATTGATAAAGTTTCTATTTCTGCAGGAATGCGAAATAAATTTACCTATGAATTTGATGGAATAGAAACTCTAAAAAAACTTTTGGCCGAGAAAAAAGGAGGTGTTCTGATTAGTGCCCATGTTGGAAATTTTGAAATCGCCGAGCACTTTCTGGGCGATATCGATCTTAATTTTCAGATCAATCTGGTCACTACAGATTTAGAACATTCTCATATTAAAAAATATCTTGAAACGGTTACTCAAAAGCCAACCGTAAAATTTATTATCATCAAAGAAGATTTGTCTCACATCTTTGAGATCAATGCCGCTTTGGCCAATAACGAATTGGTCTGTTTTACAGGTGATCGTTATTTTGAAGGAACAAAATCGCTTTCTGAAAATTTACTTGGTAAAGAGGCCAACTTTCCTGCCGGCCCTTTTTTGATTGCTTCCCGTTTAAGAGTTCCCGTAGTTTTTGTTTATGTAATGAAAGAGCCTAATCTTCATTATCATTTATACGCCAGAGAAGCTACTGTAAAACATCGTGACGAAAAAGCTTTGCTAAAAGAATATGTGCAAAGTGTAGAAACGATTATACACAAATACCCTTTGCAATGGTTTAACTACTTTGATTTTTGGGAGCATTTTAAAGTATAAATTTCTTTGACAGTTTAAAAACACTAAGTTACTGAGGCTCTAAGATTCTGAAATCTTAAACAAAAACAACCTTACGCGTTTAAAAACAAAACTTAGAACCTCAGTAACTTAATCCCTTAGTAATCTCATCACCATTACTTTTTGAATTCCCCTTAATATCAAAAATTCGTTAAAAAAAATTACTTATTTTTGCTTACCATCAAAGACAAAGCCAAAATGAAAAATGTTCTTGTTATCTACTATTCCCAATCTGGACAACTTGAAGCTATTGCACAAAATATTGCAAAGCCATTCTTAAATTCAGAAGACATTAAGGTAACATTTTACGAAATACAACTAGAAAAACCATTCCCTTTTCCATGGGATAAAACTTCTTTTTTTGATGCTTTTCCGGAATCTTTCCTGCAAATCCCAACAGCATTAAAACCCGTACCCGACGAAATTCTGAACACCAAATTTGACTTGGTACTGTTTCATTATCAAGTGTGGTATTTGTCACCCTCTATTCCTATAAATTCCTTTCTGAAAAGTGATTCAGCCAAAAAAATATTGAATAATACACCGGTAATAACCATTAGTGGTTCCCGAAACATGTGGATCATGGCTCAGGAAAAAATAAAGGTTTTATTACAAGAAGCCAACGCAAAATTGGTAGGAAATGTTGCTTTAGTTGACCGCGTAGGAAATCTGATCAGTGTGATTACTATTGTAGAATGGATGTTCTCGGGAGTAAAGAAAAAATACCTGGGTATATTTCCGTTACCGGGAGTTTCCGATAAAGATATTCAGGAATCAAATAAGTTCGGAGCGCTTATGCTTTCTGGCTTTAACCAGAACAACCTAACTGATTTACAACCTAAATTAGTAGCTATTGGAGCAGTAAAAATCAGTCCTTATCTTGTAACAGTAGACAAAACTGCCAATAAAATTTTCAATAAATGGTCTAATCTGATTTATAAAAATCAAAAAAACAGGAAAACGCTACTTAAGGTATTTAATGTTTATTTATTCTTAGCTATCTGGTTAATCTCGCCAATAGTATATATATTGCACCTTATTACCTATCCCATCAAGTTAAATACCATAAAAAAAGAAACTCAATACTATCAGGGAGTTTAGAAGACGAAATTAGATTATGTTTGAAGTATATATTACCAAAGCCGCAAAATACTTGCCGAATGATGCCATTTCAAATGATGAAATGGAAAACTTTTTAGGCCTTATCAATGATACTGCTTCAAAAGCAAGACGTATTATTTTGCGCAATAATAAAATTACAAGCCGATATTACGCCGTAGACAAAACAGGGAAAAGTACACACAGCAATGCCGAATTAACCCAAAAAGCTATTAACCAGCTATTTGATGATAATTTTACACCTCAGGAACTGGAAGTACTTTCTTGCGGAACCTCAACACCTGATATTTTTCTTCCTTCGCATGCTGCCATGGTACATGGTTTACTAAAAAACAAATCGGTAGAATTAAACTCGTCAACAGGTGTCTGCTGTGCCGGAATGAATTCCTTAAAATTTGGTTTTCTTTCTGTAAAATCAGGAAACTCAAAAAACGCTATCTGCACCGGATCTGAAAAAGTATCGACCTGGCTTTTAGCTCAAAAATACAATCACGAAACCACCAATCTGAAAAATCTCGAAGAGCAACCTATCATTGCCTTTAAAAAAGATTTTTTACGCTGGATGTTATCTGACGGAGCGGGTGCTTTTCTGTTAGAAAACAAACCGAAAGGCCCAATTTCACTTAAAATAGAATGGATGGAAGCTTTTTCGTATGCCTACGAATTAGAGACCTGCATGTACGCCGGAGGTGATAAATTAGAAAATGGGGAAATCAAATCGTGGAGTAATTATGCGCCTGAAGAATGGTTAAACGAATCTGTTTTTGCCATCAAACAGGATGTAAAATTACTGGACGAATTCATTCTTTCTAAAGGAGCAGAAAGTATGAAAGCGGCCATGGACAAAAACAATCTTACTGCTGATCATATTGATTATTTTATTCCTCACGTTTCTTCCAACTTTTTTGTTGAAGGATTAAAAAAGGGACTAACAGAAAGAGGAATCGGAATGGCAGATGAAAAATGGTTCATGAACCTTTCGAGAGTAGGAAATGTTGGCTCTGCTTCTATTTACTTAGCGTTAGAAGAATTAATGAATTCAGGAAATCTGAAAAAAGGAGATCGCATCCTTTTATCTGTTCCGGAAAGCGGAAGATTTTCTTTTGCCTATGCTTATTTAACCGTTTGCTAATGAACACAACTTTACTTTTAGAGAAAGAAGCCGTAGAGGATTTATTGCCACAAAAGTTCCCTTTTGTAATGGTAGACAAAATGTATTCGTTTACCGAAAACTCATTGGTTTCGGGTTTACATATTAAAAACGACAATATCTTTTTTGATAATAATACCTTTCTGGAAGCAGGTTTAATCGAGCATATGGCGCAATCTGTAGCCTTGCATACGGGATATGAATTTTTCTTAAGAAACGAAAAAGCACCAACAGGTTATATCGGTTCTATCAAAGAAATTCAAATCAAAAAGTTACCTGAAATCAATGATACGATTCAATCGACTGTAACCATTATACAGGAATTTGCAGGAATCACTTTGGTAGAAATCGTAACAACCCTAAACGACGAAGAAATCGCTAACGGACAAATGAAAACGGTCTTAGCAAAATAATACGTGTATGAGAACTGCAGTAGACATTCAAAATTATTTACCACACCGGGCCCCCATGCTCATGGTCGATTTGATTCTAAATGTGGATGCCAGCTTTGTAGAAACCGTATTTTTAATCAAAGAAGACAATATATTTGTAGCAAACAATACGCTTATTGAAGCCGGTTTAATCGAAAACACAGCACAAACCTGTTCGGCAATTATAGGTAAAAAATATTTTTTTGCCGATGACGGTTCAGAAAACGAAAACGTAACTGTAATTGGTTTTATCAGCGCTATAAAAAACCTCAAAATACATGGATTACCAAACGTTGGCCATACGATTGTTACGAGAGCCAACCTGGTTTCTAAGTTTGAAGGAGACGATTACACTTTATGCACCATGAGCTGCGAAAGCTTAGTCGAAGACAAAATACTTTTAGAATGCGAAATTAATTTGTTCATTCAAAAAACAATTTCGGCTGTATTATAATCATTTCAATCGAAAACCAAACGGTCATGGAAAAAGAAAAAGTACCACAGGACAAAGGCAATTTAACCCAAAACAACCTGAAAGAATTGCTGTATGCCACCGATGAAAACGGCAATTACACCACAACTTTAAGCACAGGCTGGGAACCCAAAACAATCGCCCTTTCTAATTCTATTGCTGATATTAACGAAAGAATTGCCGAAGCAAAACAACAGGTTGAAGCCGGAGAAGTAAGTCCGATTTGTTATTATATGGAATTAAACAAAATGGATCTGACTATTCTGGCCAGTTACGTAGGAATGTGGAAATGGCGCGTAAAAAGACATTTTAAACCAGCCGTTTTTGCCCAATTGAGCAATACCATTTTACAAAAATATGCCGAGGCTTTTGAGATTTCAATAGCCGAACTAAAAAATATCAAAACAGACTAATGCAAACTAATTTTACCCATCATCAATCTGCTCATTGCGAAAATGGAGTAGCTTCGAATTTGTTAAAAAACAACGGCCTGAACATCAGCGAACCGATGGTTTTTGGTATTGGCTCGGGACTTTTCTTTGTATACCTTCCCTTTATAAAAGTAAATCACGCTCCGGCCATAAGTTACAGAACTTTACCCGGACAGATTTTTAATAAACTGGCAAACCGTTTAGACTTAAAAATAAAAAGACAAAAATTCTCCTCTGTAGCCAACGCAAATGCAGCATTAGAGGCAAATTTAAAAAACAATATTCCAACCGGATTACAAGTTGGTGTATATCATTTGAGTTATTTTCCGGATGAATACCGCTTTCATTTCAACGCTCACAATCTGGTCGTTTACGGAAAAACCGAAACCGATTATTTAATAAGCGATCCCGTAATGGAAACCGTTACAACGCTAACACATGACGAATTAGACAAAGTGCGTTTTGCCAAAGGTGCTTTTGCCCCAAGAGGACAAATGTACTATCCGATTCAGATTCCGAATAATGTTGATCTTAAAAGTGCCATTATAAAAGGAATCAAAAATACCTGTCGTGATATGCTGGCGCCAATGCCAATTGTTGGAGTACGCGGTATTAAATTTGTATCCCGTCAGATTAGAAAATGGCCCGTAAAACACGGTACTAAAAAAGCCAACCACTATCTGGCGCAAATGGTACGAATGCAGGAAGAAATTGGGACCGGGGGTGGTGGCTTCCGTTTTATTTATGCGGCCTTTTTACAGGAAGCATCGGTTATTTTAAATAATGACGAGCTGAAAGTGCTTTCTAAAGAAATGACTCAAATTGGAGACTCCTGGCGCGATTTTGCCGTAGAAGCTTCTCGAATTTATAAAAACAGAAGCGCCAAAGAAGACGCCTACAATGCCATTGCCGATGAACTTTTGGACATTGCCAACAGAGAAGAAGTATTTTTCAAAAAACTAAAAAAAGCAATTAGCTAAACCATTTTGCATCCTCTTATTAAAATAGAATCCCTTTCGAAAAAGTACAAAGATGCAGAACTGTATTCCTTGAATGATTTTTCGTTACACATAAATGAAGGCCAGATTTTTGGATTATTAGGTCCAAATGGTGCCGGAAAAACAACTTTAATTTCCATGCTCTGCGGATTGGTAAAACCAACCTCAGGTCATTTTACCATTCAGGAGCTGAACTATACCAGTCACGCTTCAAAAATTAAAAAAATTATCGGTGTCGTTCCACAGGAATACGCTTTATATCCAACCTTAACAGCCAGAGAAAATCTGCATTATTTTGGGAGTATGTACGGCTTAAAAGGCTCCTATCTTAAAGACAAGGTAGTCGAAACATTAGACCTTTTGGGACTTTTAAAATTTGCAGACAAACGCATCGAAACCTTTTCCGGCGGAATGAAACGAAGAGTCAACCTCATTGCCGGAATCCTGCACAATCCGAAAGTTCTGTTTTTGGATGAACCAACCGTTGGTGTTGACGTTCAATCTAAAAATGCCATAATCGATTATTTAAAACTCCTGAATCAAAACGGGACAACCATTATTTATACCTCCCATCACCTGGCTGAAGCCGAAGATTTTTGTACCCATATAGCTATTGTAGACCAAGGTCGAATTTATGCGCAAGGCAGTCCGTCAACTCTGATTACTTCAACTCCTGAAGCCAGAAACCTTGAAGATGTTTTTATTTCATTAACCGGTAAAAACTTAAGAGATGGTATATAAAATCTGGATGTCGGTTGTAAAAGAATTTCTACTGCTTAAGCGAGATTTAGGCGGTTTGATTATTTTGTTTATTATGCCCTTGGTTCTCGTAATCACCGTAACCTTAATACAAGACAGCACGTTTAAAACCGTTAGTGATACTAAAATTCAAATCCTACTCGTAGATCAGGATAAAGGAGCAGTTTCTAAAACTGTTTTTGACAATTTAGAAAAAAGTAATTTGTTTAGTGTTGTCACTCAAATCGATAATAAACCTATTACTGAAGATATTGCCAGAGAAAATGTATACAAAGGAAAATACCAACTGGCGATTGTAATTCCCGCAAAATTAAGCACTGATCTTCAGGCCAAAATTGATCAGAATGTACAAAACATTGTAAGTAGCATTGGATTAACTGACAGTGTTGCTGCTCCGCAAACTTCAAGAGTCATCAAAGAAAAAGAAGTAAAACTGTATTTTGATCCGGCGGTTCAGATGAGTTTTAAAAATGCGGTGATGAGTTCGATTGACAAGATGATTTCACAAATCGAAACACAATCTATTTACACTACTTTTCAAAATCAGCTTGGGGAAGGAAGTGCCCAATTTGAGCAAAAGAGCTTTATTACTTTCAAAGAAATAATTCCAAGAATCAACAACAAAGAAGTGCTTCCAAATTCTGTGCAGCATAACGTTCCGGCCTGGACTCTTTTTGCAATATTTTTTATTGTAATTCCGTTGTCTATTAATATAGTAAAAGAAAAATCACAGGGAACCTTTGTACGATTGTTGACCAATCCGGTTTCTAATCTGGTTGTTATTTTGGGCAAAACCATCACCTATTCTGTTATTTGTATGATACAGTTTTATATGATGGTAGCTGTTGCTATTTTCTTATTTCCGCATATTGGTCTGCCACCTTTAAATGTTGAAGGTCATTTAGTATTAATGAGTGTTGTAGCCCTATTCTCAGGTTTTGCAGCAATCGGATTCGGAATTTTGTTGGGCACCGTTGCCGGCACTCAGGAACAATCTGCTCCATTTGGCGCGACAAGTGTTATCATTTTAGCTGCAATTGGCGGCGTTTGGGTTCCCGTTTTTGCAATGCCCAAAATCATGCAGTTTATCGCCAAATCGTCGCCCATGAACTGGGGACTGGAGGCCTTTTACGATGTTTTATTGCGCAACGTAACACTATTAGAAATCATTCCAAAAATAAGTTTATTGTTTTTGTTTTTTATCATCACAACCTCGATTGCATTATTCTATGACAAAAAGAAAAGAACAGTTTAAGGAAGCAACTGCGCTAACCGTTTCACATGAAATCAGAATTCGTTTTAACGAAACTGATCCGCTTGGAATCGTTTGGCACGGCAACTATATTACCTATTTTGAAGACGGAAGAGAAGCCTTTGGCCGCAAACACGGACTTACTTATCTGGATATCGGTAACACCGGTTATACGACTCCAATTGTAAAATCAAAATGCGAGCATAAATTATCACTTCGTTACGGCGACGTGGTCACAATAGAAACAACGGTAGTAGACACACCCGCTGCCAAAATGATTTATCGTTTTAAAATAATTGATGCCAACGGCGAAATAGCCTGCACAGGCGAAACCGTTCAGGTATTTTTAGATAAAGAAGGAAATCTAATGCTTACCAATCCTCCGTTTTATGAGGAATGGAAACGAAAAGTCGGGTTGATAAATTAAACACGAATTTTACAAATTGACACAAATCATTTTAAAAAAGATCTATACAAATCTGCTTTAATCTGCGTGAAACATTTTTAAACTGAATCTAAAAAAAAGTACGATGCTAAACGACGATGTAAAAAAATATATTGAGAAAAGTGTTTTATGCTGGCTGGCAACTTCAGATAAAGACAATTTTCCGAATGTGTCTCCAAAAGAAATTTTCACATTTCAGGGTAATTCGACTTTTCTAATTGCACATCTTGCGTCACCAAACAGCATTAATAATATTAAAGAAAATCCTCAGGTTTGTGTAAGTTTTATAGATGTATTTGTTCAAAAAGGATATAAATTAAAAGGGACTGCCAAAGTAATTGAAAAAGAAAATTCAGATTTTGATCACAAATTAAAACCTTTAACGGATTTGTTTTCGGATAAATTTCCAATAAAAGCAGTTATCGAAATTGAAGTAACCAAAGTAGAAACGATTACGGCACCAAGTTATTTTCTGTATTCAGAAACTACAGAAGAAAGTCAAATAGAAAGCGCTATGCGAACTTATAATGTTTCTGCCAAGTAATACTTATTATAAAAATACCCGTAAAATCATAAAATGTTAAAAGAAATATACATCACAGAAACGAATTGTATCACGCCTTTGGGTTTTGATGTCGAGTCGAATATCGACGCCATTCTTCGTGGCGATACAGGAATACAATTGCACAATGATGTTTCTTTGATGCCCAATGCATTTTATGCTTCAATTATTAATAATGAAAAGATAAATACTGCTTTTGCAAAAATCAGTTCCGAAACCCACTATTCCCGTTTAGAAAAAATGATGATTCTGGCTTTAGAACCTATTATCAAAAACTCGGGAGTTGAACTAAATTCCAAAGCAGCCTTTATCCTTTCGACCACAAAAGGAAATATTACTGCTTTAGAAAACAATACAGCAGAAAGTTTTCAAAACGCACATTTAGATGTTCTGGCAAAAAATGTTGCCACTTTTTTCGGCTTTGAAACACAACCCATTGTAGTATCGAATGCCTGTGTATCCGGAGTTTTAGCCATTTCTGTTGCCAAAAGATTAATTCAATCAGAGCTTTATGACAGTATTTTTGTCGTAGCCGGTGACGAAGTTTCTGAATTTGTTTTATCGGGCTTTAATGCTTTTCAGGCTATGAGTGATGCACCTTGTAAACCCTATTCCAAAAACAGAACCGGAGTTAGTTTAGGGGAAGCAACCGCAGCTGTTTTGGTTTCTGCAAAGGCTGAAAATGCTAAAATAAAGGTTATTGGAGACAGTTCAATAAACGATGCCAATCATATTTCCGGACCATCAAGAACGGGAGAAGGATTGTATAGAAGTATCCAAAATGCCTTAACAGAAGCGCAAATCAATCCTGATAAATTAGATTATATCTCCGCACATGGAACCGCCACTCCGTTTAACGACGAAATGGAAGCCATTGCATTGAATCGTTTAGGCTTACAAAATGTTCCCATGAACAGTTTAAAAGGTTTCTACGGACATACATTAGGTGCTTCGGGACTTTTAGAAACCGTGATTGCCATTGAATCTGCCAACCAAAATATACTTTTTGAATCGAAAGGATATGACGAATTGGGCGTAAGCGAATCGATTAATATAATTGCAAAAAATAAAAAAGCAACCGTTGATTTCTTTCTAAAAACCGCTTCAGGTTTTGGGGGATGTAATACGGCTGTGGTATTTGAAAAAACAAAACACCAATTACACGAATTGTCACGAATCAGTTAGTGTAATTTTAAACGACAAAATTAATCTGTGCTAATTTGTGCAATTAGTGTTAAACTATAAGAATGACTCAAAACACCAATTACACGAATTGTCACGAATTAATTAGTGTAATTTTAAACGACAAAATTAATCTGTGCTAATTTGTGCAATTAGTGTTAAACCATAAGAATGACTCAAAAAAACACCTACATACACGATTACTGTACGATTGAAAACAACGAAATTGTTTTAAACGGAACTACTGTTTTCAAAACAGAGCCGACCAATTTTGGTGATTTCTCTAAACAGGCATATCGCAATTTTGACATACAGTATCCCAAGTTTTTCAAAATGGATGCTTTGAGTAAATTGGCTTTTCTGGCATCTGAATTGCTTTTAAGTCCTATTATTACTACCGAAACAGAAAACAATATCGCTTTGGTTCTGGCCAATAAATCCTCGAGTTTAGACACTGATGTAAAGTATCAGGAATCTATTTCAAACAAAGATGACTACTTTCCGAGTCCGGCAGTTTTTGTTTATACCCTGCCAAATATTTGTCTGGGCGAAATAAGTATCCGTCATCAGCTGAAAAGTGAAAATTCTTTCTTTATATTTGATGCCTTTAATCCTGAATTTATGTCCAATTATTCAAACATTCTTCTTCATTCAAACAAAGCCGATTGCGTTCTTTGTGGTTGGGTTGAATATTTTAATGAAACGTACAAAGCTTTTCTTTGTACCATAAGCACACAGGAAAACACGAAATATACAAACGAAACGATCAATACCTTATACAATAAATAATTATGGAAGCACTAAAAGCAGAATTAAAAAATAAAATCATTACTACTTTAAACCTTGAGGATATCGCAGTTGAAGATATTGCAGACAACGATCCTTTGTTTGGAGACGGTTTAGGATTAGACTCGATTGACGCTCTTGAATTAATCGTGATTTTAGACAAAGACTACGGTATTAAATTAGTGGATCCAAAAGAAGGGAAATCTATTTTTCAATCTATCGAAACTATGGCTGCTTACATTCAGGCAAACCGAACAAAATAATTTGACGTTCGAATTTGAATCTGAAATCAAAAATCTAAACGCTCCAATTAATGAGTAAAGGTGTTGCAATAACAGGAATGGGAATTATCTCTTCGATTGGAAATTCAGTTGAGGAAAATTTCAATTCATTAGTAAATCAAAAATCTGCCATTACCCGTGTCGAGCATATTACAACCGTTCATGCCGAGATTAATAAGGTAGGAGAAATCAAGAAAACCAATTCGGAATTGATTGATGCGTTAAATCTCCCTGCCGATAATAACTTTTCAAGAACTGCTATGATTGGTACTTTTGCTGCCAAACAAGCTGTTGAAAATGCCGGAATTACATCGATCAACGAATTCAGAACGGGACTTATCTCGGCTACAAGCGTTGGCGGAATGGACATGACGGAGAAGCATTATTACGATTATTTCGAAAAACCCGAACTGGTAAAATACATTAGCTGTCATGATGGTGGTGATGTAGCCGATAAAATAGCAGAAGAATTAGGTTTAAAAGGAATGGTAACCACCATAAGCACTGCCTGTTCTTCGGCCGCAAACTCAATTATGCTGGGTGCAAGACTGATTAAAAGCGGCAAACTCGATCGTGTTATCGTTGGTGGATCTGATGCTTTGGCCAAATTCACCATCAACGGATTTAAGACCTTGATGATCCTATCCGACGATTACAACAAACCTTTTGACAACAATCGCAAAGGATTAAATCTAGGGGAAGCTGCCGCCTATTTGGTATTGGAATCAGACGAAATTGTAGCAAAACAAAACAAAAAAATCCTGGCCCGGGTTTCCGGTTATGGCAATGCCAATGATGCTTTTCACCAGACTGCTTCTTCAGAAAATGGAGATGGTGCTTATCTGGCAATGAAAAAAGCATTTGAAGTTTCGGGGCTGAATCCTTCTGAAATAGATTACATCAACGTACACGGAACCGCAACCCCAAACAATGATTTGTCGGAAGGAAGAGCTATACTTCGCATTTACGAAAACGAAAATGTACCTGATTTTAGTTCAACAAAACCTTTCACCGGACACACTTTGGCAGCCGCAGCGGCTATCGAAGCAGTTTATAGTGTTCTGGCCATTCAAAATGATGTGGTTTATCCGAATCTGAATTTTGAAACGCCAATGGAAGAGTTTGATCTGAAACCACATACCGCGTTAAAAAATAAAAATATAGAGCACGTTTTATCTAATTCTTTTGGTTTTGGAGGAAATTGTTCTACTCTTATATTTTCAAAAAACAAATGAAAAAAAGAACATATATAAATGGAATAAGTTGTATTTCGACTCAAAAAACATTTGATACTGTTTTTTTAGAAGAGGCGGTGTACAATCAGAATGATACTGTTCTTACCGTTGTTGCCCCTGTTTACAAAGACTTTATTTCTCCCGCTGCTGCCCGAAGAATGGCAAAAGGGGTCAAAAACGGAATTGTAGCTTCGACTCTGGCAATGAAAGATGCACAGGTTGAAAATGTCGATGCTATTATTACCGGAACAGGATTAGGCTGTATCGAGGATTCTGAAAAATTCTTAAAAAACATTCTCGATAATAACGAAGAGTTTCTAACCCCAACTTCTTTTATTCAATCTACCCATAATACCGTTGGCGCTCAGATTGCTTTAACGATACAATGCAAAGGCTACAATTTTACATATGTAAATGGAGCTGTTTCTTTTGAATCTGCTCTTTTGGATGCCAAAATGCAGTTGGAAGAAAATGAAGCCAATTCGATTTTAACCGGTGGTGTTGATGAAAATGGCGATTATACCATGTCGCTTTTCAAACTAGCGGGGCGAGTTAAACAAGAGGGCAACGAACCTTATACGCTTTTAAACCCAACGACATCCGGCGCGGTACACGGTGAAGGAGCTTGTTTTTTTGTTCTGGAAAATGAAAAAAAAGACAACACTTATGCCGAAATTCTCGATGTTGAAATTAAAAACACCATCGCAGAAAATGAAATTGAAACTGAAATTACTGCTTTTCTACAATCCAATCATCTGGAAATTTCAGATATTGATGCTGTTGTTTTAGGTTTTAACGGTGATATCAAATTTGACTCTTATTATAAAACACTGGCCGAAAATGCTTTCGCAAATACGCCACAGTTGTATTACAAACATTTGTCCGGCGAATATGATACGGCTTCGGCATTTGGTTTGTGGATGGCATCAAAAGTTTTAAAAACACAGGAGGCACCGGAAATTATAAAAGTAAATTCAGTCGAAAAATCAGCTTACAATACAATTTTATTGTACAATCAACTAAGCGGAAAAAACCATAGTTTTACGTTACTTTCAAAATGATAACGCATAAAAACATCTCGTTTTTCTTTATCACACTCTTGCTTTTACTGGTTCTTTTGAATCTTTATACAGCAGTTAGTTTCTGGTGGTTTTTGGCGATTCTTTTAATTTGGTTAGGAATTAATGCTGTTTGTTCTTTCCGAATTTCTTCTGACTATCATGTAAAAGCATATTGTAATAATCCGCTGGAAACCGCTAAAAAAATTGCGCTTACTTTTGATGACGGACCAAGTCCTTACACATTAGAAATTTTAGCGCTTCTAAAAAAACACAATGTAAAAGCAACTTTCTTCTGCATTGGAAAAAACATCGAAACCCATCCTGAAATTCTGCAACAAATTATAACCGACGGGCATTTGGTTGGAAATCATTCTTATGGTCATTCTCCTTTTTTTGATTTTTATAATGCAAAAAAAATAAGAGAAGAGATTCAAAAAACGGATGCATTGCTGGAAAAATTCACATCCGAAAAAATAAACTTTTTCAGACCTCCTTATGGTGTCACCACTCCCTCCATTCGAAGAGCACTCCAAACAACCGGGCACAAAGTGATTGGCTGGAATATTCGCTCGCTCGATGGTGGTACAAAAAACCGCGAACTTATTTACAATCGAATTATAAAACGTGTTTCTCCCGGCGGAATTGTACTTTTGCACGATACCGCACCTCACTCTGTTTTAGTATTGGAACAGTTTTTGCAATTTCTGCAACAAAATAAATATACCGTAATTTCAACGGAAGAACTTCTGAATCTTAAAGCATATGAAAGCTAAACTATATCTTTTCCTTTTACTGTTAAACATTTGCAACACTGCCTTTGCCCAGGAACAAAAAATGACGGACTCCGAAATCGTTTCTTTCAAACAAGATGTAAATGTGGTCTCAAAAAAAATCAAAACATTAACTACGGATTTTGTTCAATACAAACACCTCGATTTTTTATCGAAAGACATTGAAACGTCGGGAAAAATGAGTTTTAAAGAACCTGCTTTATTACAATGGCAATACAAAAAACCATACAATTACAGTATTGTTTTTAAAAACGGAAAAATTCTGATCAACGACGAAGGAAAGAAAAGTGCCGTAGACATTGGAAACAGCAAAATTTTTGGCCGTATCAATAAATTAATTATCGGAAGTGTGAGCGGGAATATGTTTGATGATAAAGAATTTGCTATTTCTTATTTCAAATCAAAAGGACAAAACATCGCGAAATTTATTCCGAAAGATGCCACACTAAAAAAATACATCAAACAAATCGAACTTACTTTTGACAAGGAAGAAGCAACAGTTGTACAGGTTAAACTACTGGAATCCTCTGAAGATTATACCCGAATTGTACTTAAAAATAAAGTGATCAATGCAAAAATCGACGATTCAATTTTTACTAATTAATTGCTTACTGGCGATTGTTTTAATTTCTTGTGGTTCGGTCACAAAAAATTATACTCCTAAAAAATCAGACAAGACGTCTTATCAGGCTCCCTATTTTTCAGACTCAAAAACAGATTACGTTTACAAAACCAATATCACGGTTTATGGAAATGAACTTAGCGGAATTTTTATTGCCAAAAAAATAAACGATACGACACATCGCGTTGTTTTTACAACAGAATTTGGCAACAAACTATTGGATTTCGAAATTTCTGAAACCGATTTTAAAGTCAATTCTATTGTTTCAGAATTAGACCGTAAAATCCTGATCAATACTTTGAGAGACGATTTCAGATTACTACTCAAAAAAGAATATCTGATTCAGGAGCAATTTGAAAACGAATCAGATAATATTTACAAATCGGCAGATGGAAAACGATTTAATTATTTGTTTCTGTCTAAAAAGGACCAAAAACTGGAGAAAGTCATCCACGCCTCTAAAACAAAAGAAAAAATAACACTGACATTTAGTTCAGAAAACAATATTTTTGCTGAAAAAATTCAGATTATTCATCAGAATATTAAATTAAAAATCGAGTTAAATTACTTTAAATCAGAATAAAAAAAATGAAAAAAATTACGATTATCGCCCTATTGTTATTTATCACAGCCATCACATCACAAGCACAGGTAAAAGTTAGTCCGGGACTTCGTGGCGGTTTAAATCTTGCCACATTGACTAATATTAGCGATTCAAGCTTAAAATCTGATTTCTATGTCGGTGGATTGGTAGCCATAAAATTCAATAAATTTTTTACTCTTCAGCCGGAACTAACATACTCCAGACAAGGTTCTGAAGGCCGTTATTTCACCTATCAAAACCCATTAGGAACACCTGTCAAATACGAACTAAATTATCTTTCGCTTGGTGCTGTTGCCAAATTTCATTTTAACGGAGGTGGTTTTCATATCTTAGCCGGTCCTTCTGCAGATTTCAAAACAAGCGATAATTTCGAAAAATATGGTTTTGATCCTATTGACCTTGATCTTTCTATCGTTGGAGGAGTAGGATACACACTACCAAACGGACTAACTTTTGAAGCCAGAATAAAACAAGGTATAGTTGATATCTACGGTTATGATAACTTTGACTATGACAACAATGATAACTACCGTTATGATGATGCGATCTTAAATCAGGTTTTCCAGATTGGTGTTAGCTACACTTTTAAAATGAAATAAAAATAAATAGAACAGACAAAACCTAATGAATACCAAAAACCTAATAATTGCAATAGCCGTTTTTTTTACAGCTCTAAACCTACAAGCCCAAGTAACTTTCAGACCCGGGGTACATGCCGGACTAAACATTTCACAATTCACAAATTCGGATATGGGAAACAAAACCGATTTTTATATTGGAGCATTTGGAGCTTTAAAACTTTCCAAATTTTACACCTTACAACCGGAATTGACCTACTCCAGACAGGGTGCTAAGGGAAGTAACATTCCAATGGGAACGACCAGCATTTATAATCCGTCAACAAATAGTTACAGTTCAGTTTATACTATGGCCAGTGCAGATATCTCTTTGCAATATCTTTCTGCCATTACCATTAATAAATTCAATTTCACAGAAAATTTTTATGCCTTGGCTGGGCCATTCTTTGATATACTTATAGCTGATGACATTAAGGCTGATCCTAAAAACAGAGAAAGAAATTTCCGTAAAGGGGATGATATTGATTTAGGAATTGTTGGAGGTCTTGGATACAGTTTAAAGAACGGAATTTCCTTTGAAGGGAGAATTAAAAAAGGTCTTACCACTTCTTATACTAATGATTACGATTATCATACCGATGCGAACAATTTAGTATTTCAATTGGGAGCAACGTATACCTTTGGAAAAAAATAAAAAATGATGCGTCTAAAAAAAATAGTATCCCTCTTGTTTGTTTGTTTTGCACTAGTTCAAACACAAGCTCAGGTTAATTTTAAAACAGGTTTCAGGACAGGATTGAATCTTTCGACAATCTCTGAAATGCATGCCGATTACAGAACTGACTTTTATGCCGGTGCTTTCACAGAAATTAATCTAACGAAACGTTATGCGCTTCAACCGGAAATTACTTATAGCAGACAAGGTTCTGATAATGTTGCCCGAAATTATTTTGATGAAGTTACTAAGACCAATAAAATTGAACGCAGAGATCTAAAACTTGATTATTTATCGTTAAGTTTAATCAATAAGTTTACTTTTGGTCCCGGTATCCAGATTCAATTTGGTCCCTCATTAGATATTTTGCTGGACGATAATCTGGCGGTCAGAAAAACAAGAAATGATTTGGCTTTTATAACGGGTGTTGCTTATCGTTTGCCTTCTGGTCTGACATTTGAAGCCCGATTTAAAAAAGGTTTCTTAGATATATTAGACAGCGATTATTATACCAACAACTCCAACAATTATTATTGGCTTGGAGAATACAATACAAATGTCAATTTTCAGTTAGGTATTTCTTATGCAATCGGAAAATAAAAATATGGTTTTAAAAGATTTTTACACAATACTTTCGGAGGAAAAAATATCCGATTCGAAATACACTTTCACGATTTTGGTCAATGAAAAACACGAAATTTTCAAAGGCCATTTTCCGGGAAATCCCATTATGCCCGGTGTTTGCATGATTCAGATGATCAAAGAACTTACAGAATCAATCACTAAAAGTACTTTGATGATTCAAACGCTTGCCAATGTAAAATTCATGGCGCTTATCAACCCTGAAGCGACTCCTGAATTGCGTTTGGAACTGGATATTGCAACTACCGAAGATGATTTGGTTAAAGTAAAGAATACTACTTATTTTAATGATACTGTAGCTTTAAAACTAAGCAACACTTACAAAAAAATATAACTATGAAACTTTTACTCTCCTTATTTTTGTGGTTTAGTTTTATCGGTAATCCGGATTTGGCAGCTATCCGTAAACTTTATCCTGACGTTAATAAATCAGAAGCTAATGCTAAAAGTTTTGTAGAAAAGTTATCCGGTGTTTCAAACAATGATGACAAAATCTTAGTAGCCTACAAAGCTGCTGCAATCCTTTTGGATTCTAAATTTGAAAAAAAACTAAAAGAAAAAATGAATCGTTTTAAGGAAGGGGCAAAATTATTGGAATCAACTATTGCAAGTGAACCGAACAATATTGAAATCCGGATGATTCGATTGAGTATTCAGGAAAATGTACCGGGAATTACGGGTTACAAAAAAAACATCAAAGAGGACAAAAAATATATTACCACTCATTACAGCGAACAAAATACAGCTTTAAAAGAATACCTAAAAGATTTTGTTTTACAATCTAAAAGTTTCTCCGACAAAGAGAAGCAATTTGTAAAGTAAACAAAGAAAAATCTCCCCATGAAACCTACGTCAATACAACAAGATAACATTAATTCAACACATTTTTGTGTTCTTGTTCCCACGTACAACAACCACAAAACATTAAGAAAAGTCTTAGATTCCGTGCTGGATTTTACTCCAAATATCATCATAATCAACGACGGCTCTACCGATACAACCGCTGAAATATTAAAAGACTATTCGCAGTTAACTCAAATTCACCACGCCAAAAATTCAGGAAAAGGAATGGCTTTGAGGAATGGTTTCAAAAAAGCCATTGAAATGAATTTTGAATATGCCATCACAATCGATTCAGATGGTCAGCATTTTGCTACTGATATTCCTAATTTTCTTGCTGAAATTGAAAAAGCCCCTAATTCTTTATTGATTGGGAGCCGAAATATGACACAGGAAAATGTGCCTAAAAAAAGCAGTTTTGGTAATAAATTTTCTAATTTTTGGTTTTGGTTTGAAACCGGAATTAAACTTGACGATACCCAATCCGGTTTCCGACTGTATCCGTTACAACTAATCCCGAAGAAATACTATACAAATAAATTTGAATTTGAAATTGAAGTTATTGTTCGCTCTGCCTGGAAAGGAATTGCAGTAAAAAATATCCCAATCCAAATTTTATATGATCCTGCGGAGAGAGTTTCTCATTTTCGTCCTTTCAAAGATTTTACACGGATCAGTATTTTAAATACAGTTTTGGTTGTCAATGCCCTTTTGTATATTAAACCACGGGACTTCGTTCGAAAAGCAAAAAAAAAAGGTTTTAAAAGGTTCCTTCTAGAAGATATTTTAGAAAGCAGTGATTCTAATTTTAAAAAAGCAGCTGCCATTGCATTGGGTATTTTCATCGGAATTTCGCCTTTCTGGGGATTTCAAACCGTATTGCTTTTGTTCTTTGCCACGCTTTTCAAACTAAACAAAGTCATTGCTTATCTGTCATCCAATGTGAGTTTCCCTCCTTTTATTCCGTTTATAATTTACGGCTCTTTAAAAATGGGAAGCTATTTTGTGTCTGCAGATGCGCCATTGGTTTTAGATAGTTCAGTAACGTTTGATGATATTCAGAAAAACGCAACACAATATATCGTTGGAAGTCTTATTTTAGCAACCGTTTCAGCACTGTCAGTGGGTCTTATCAGTTATGTACTTTTGACCGTTTTCAGTTCCAAAAACAAAAATTAAATCGCATTTTGCCACAGATTAAAGGATTAAAAAGATTTTTTTTGCCACTAATTGCACGAATTAGCACGAATTGATTTGTGTCAATACGTGAAATTAGTGTTAATCAATTCTGGATTTGAAATCAATCTAATCGTTTTAATCTGTGGCAAAAAAACAAACTAATAATTATGCATCACTATTTCTACGCCATTCACTTATTTGTAAACCGAAGAAAAAAACTCTCGGTTGTATTGGCAATTGCGATGCTTATTGTGTTTGGCTTTTTTGCTTCTCAGATCAAATTTGAAGAGGACATTACCAAAATTATCCCCACTAACGACAAAGCAGATGTTACGGCAAAAGTGCTTAAACAACTTAATTTTGCCGATAAAATTACCGTCATTTTCAAACTCGAAAAAAACGGAACCGAAGAAGATTTAACAGAAATGGCGACTGCTTTTTCTGACAGTGTTGCGGTATCGTGTAAACCTTATGTAACCGGAATTCAGGGAAAAATCGACGAAGAAAACATTCAGGAAACTATCGATTTTGTTTACCACAACCTGCCCCTTTTTCTCGATACTAAAGATTATACCGCAATTCAGAACAAACTTCAAAAAGACAGTATTGCGTCGACCGTTCAGGGCAATTATAAATCGATCATTTCGCCTTCAGGATTTGTTACCAAAGATTTTATTTTGCAGGACCCTTTGGGAATTTCTTTTATTGCTTTAAAAAAATTACAGCAACTAAATGTAGGTGACGATTTTACGCTCAACAATGGTTTTGTAATGACCAAAGACAAAAAGAAATTATTACTCTTTATTACCTCAAATCTTCCGTCGAGTGAAACCGAAAAGAATACGATTTTTGCTGCTAAACTTAAATCCATTCAGGATCATCTGAATCAGAAATTTAAAACCAAAACTACTATCAGTTATTTTGGTTCGGCTTTAATTGCGGTTGCCAATGCCAAACAAATCAAAGGTGATATTATACTCACGACAACTATTGCAATGGTCACCTTAATGTTGATCCTGATTTTGTTTTACCGAAAAATACTCATTCCGTTAATCATTTTTCTGCCGACTGTTTTTGGTGGTCTGTTTGCAGTCGCTTTTTTGTATTTTATAAAAGATCAGATCTCCGCCATCTCACTCGGAATTGGTTCTATTTTATTGGGAATCACAATTGATTATTCGATTCATATTCTCACACATTACAAACACAACAGCGATGTAAAAACATTATACAAAGACATTACGATGCCGGTCATCATGAGCAGTTCAACAACCGCTGTTGCCTTTCTGTGTCTGCTTTTTGTAAAATCTGATGCCTTAAATGATCTGGGAATCTTTGCAGCCGTGATTGTAATGGCTTCTGCTTTTTTCTCGCTTTTAATTGTTCCGCATTTGTACAAACCAAAAGAGACTAATTTAGAGCATAAAAAAAATGTGATCGATAAAATGGCGCATTTCTCTTTTCACAATAATAAATTCCTAATCGGGTTTTGTGTTCTAATTACTATTATTTGCTGCTTTACTTATAATGATGTAGGCTTCAATAATGATCTGTCACAATTGAATTTTGTTCCAAAAGAAATAAAAGCCGCCGAAAAAGATCTTGAAGAAAGTACCAGCCTGACCTCAAAAACAATTTATGTTGCCTCGTACGGGAAAAATATGGAGGAAGTGCTGCAAAACAACAGTCGCTTTTTTGCTCACTTAGCGAAAGAAAAGCAACAACAGAAAATATTAAACTTCAGTTCCGTTGGTGGTATTATGCTTTCACATTCAGCACAAAAACAAAAAATAGACCAATGGAATTCATTTTGGGATACTCAGAAAAAACAACTTCTACAATCCCAATTAGTTTCAGAAGGCTCCAAATTAGGTTTTAAACCAAACACTTACGCGACATTTTTTGAGCATCTGGATTACAATTTCAAACCCATTTCGGCAGCAGATTACCTAAAAATTCAGGCATTGCAATTGCATGAATTTATAACAGAAAAAAATGGTTTTTACACCATTTCAACCTTGGTAAAAGTTGCTCCCGAACAACGCGATCCTTTTATAAAATCAGCCGAGACGCAAAATGACCTGATTGCAATAGACCGTCAGCAGATGAATGAGACATTCTTTAGCACCTTAAAGACTGATTTTAATTCGTTGATTAATTATTCATTTGTAGCTGTAATTCTGATTTTATTTTTCTTTTTCAGAAGAATCGAATTGGTGATTGTTAGCTGTATTCCGATTGTGTTAACCGGAATTGTTACTGCCGGGATTATGGGCGTTTTTGGCATTCAGCTCAACATTTTCAGTATGATTGTCTGTACCCTGATTTTTGGTCATGGAGTTGATTTCAGTATTTTTATGACAAGTGCACTTCAGAAAGAATATACAACCGGAAAAAACGAAATTGCCATTTACAGAACTTCCATTATTCTGGCTGTCATCACTACTATTTTAGGAATTGGCGCGATGATCTTTGCCCGACATCCTGCTCTTAGATCTATTTCGTCGATCTCACTAATTGGGGTTTTTGCAGCTCTGATCATCACCTTTATATTCTATCCGATTCTGTTCAAACTGTTTTTGTCGAATCGACCAAAAAAAGGAAATGCTCCCTTTGAACTGCGTACTTTTATTCATGGTGTTTTGTCATTTGCCTATTACGGACTTGGTGGGCTTTTAATGTCACTTTTCAGTTTAATCATTATGCCGATTATTCCGTTGAATGAAAAAACGAAAATGAAAGGCTTTCGATATGCGATTTCAAAATTTATGAAATCGGTATTGTACACCAATCCTTATATCCACAAAAAAGTCATCAACAACTTTAATGAAAACTTTGAAAAACCGGCCATCATCATTGCAAACCATTCTTCTTTTCTTGATATTTTGTTGGTGGGTATGCTCAGTCCAAAAATTATATTTTTAGTAAATGACTGGGTTTACAATTCTCCTATTTTTGGTGCCACCGTCAGAAAAGCTGGCTTCTACCCCGTTTCTGAAGGGCTCGAAGGCGGTGTGGAACACTTACGCCAAAAAGTAAACGAAGGTTATTCGTTAATGATTTTCCCCGAAGGAACACGTTCCGAAAGCAATCAGATCAAACGTTTTCATAAAGGTGCTTTTTATCTGGCGGAAGAATTTAATTTAGATATCCTTCCCGTTTTGATTCACGGAGCTTCAGAAGCCATTCCGAAAGGAGATTTTGTCATTCACGATACTACCCTAACTGTTTCTGTTTTAGAAAGAATTACGCCTGAAAATCTTTCGTTTGGTAAAAATTACACCGAAAGAACCAAACAAATCGGGGCTTATTTTAAAGAAGAGTTTACTAAAATTCGTCACGAATTAGAAGGCCCGAAATATTTTAAAAAGATGCTTTTGCACAGTTATGATTATAAAGAAATTGAAATCGTAAACAGCGTAAAAAGAGACCTGAAAACAAATTTAAAAACCTATCACAGCCTGAACCAACAGCTGTCGATGAAGGCCAAAATATTACATTTATCAAACGATTATGGACAATTGGACGTTTTATTGACGTTACAAGAGCCACAACGAAAAATATACTCATACAATAAAGACGAAGAAAAATTGGCTGTCGCAAAAACCAATTACATCGTTTCAAAAAGAAAAATTACGTATCCTGAGAATTTTGATTCCGCTTTAAAGAATCAATACGATACCGTTTTAATTTCTGACGAAAACTATAAAAATGATCTTGAGAAAATCGTTGCTGTAACTTCTACCGTTATTTTAGTCGCGGCTTCAGGATTAAAAGACACTTTGATTAACTTTGGCTTTAATTCTGTTTTAGACAAAGACTCCATAATTGTATTAAAGAAAAACTAAGATGAAAGAGCATTACGATGTAGTAATTGTAGGAAGCGGTTTGGGCGGTTTGGTCTCGTCTATAATTCTGGCAAAAGAAGGCTATAGCGTTTGTGTACTAGAAAAAAACAATCAATACGGTGGAAATCTGCAAACTTTTGTGCGCGATAAAACCATATTTGACACCGGAATTCACTATATCGGAGGTCTGAGTGAAGGACAAAATCTGTATAAATATTTTAAGTATCTCGGGATCATTGACCATTTGAAATTAAAAAAAATGGACGAAAATGGTTTTGATATCATCTCTTTTGAGGACGATCAAAACGAATATCCGCATGCCCAGGGCTATGATAATTTTGTAAAACAATTAGAGCATTTTTTCCCTGAAGAAAAAACAAATATCGAAAAGTATTGCCATAAGCTAAGGTCAATCTGCGATTCGTTCCCACTATATAATCTGGAATCGGAAGGCAAATATGACAATGCCATTTTAGAATTAAATGCCAAAGAAACCATAGACGAATTTACACAAAACGAAAAGCTAAGAGCTGTTCTAAGTGGTTCTAATTTTCTCTACGCCGGAATTGCAGACAAGTCCCCTTTTTATGTTCATGCGCTATCGGTAAACTCTTATATCCAGAGCTCCTGGCGTTGCATTAATGGCGGAAGTCAGATTACAAAGCAGTTATTAAAACAACTGAAAAAACACGGAGGAGAATTTTACAAACACAAAGAAGCCATTCATTTTCCTGTTGAAAACAACAAAGTAACTTCTGTGCAAATGAAAGACGGAACTCAGGTTTCGGGTACCTATTTTATTTCGAACATTGAGCCGAAAACTACTCTCAAAATGGTGGGAGAAGAAAATTTCAGGAAATCATTTTACAGCAGAATTCAAAGTCTTGAAGGTGTAATTTCGGCCTTCAGTCTTTATATTGTTTTTAAACCAAAAACGTTCAAATACATCAACCATAATTATTATCACTTCAAGAACAGTCAGGAAGTCTGGACTGCTCATGAATACGATGAAAGTTCCTGGCCGAAAGCCTATATGGCCTCTATGAATGCATCAAAAAAGGAAGAAGAATGGGCAGACGGGATGACCTTTATTACCTACATGAAATACGATGATGTTTCGCAATGGGCAGATACATATAATACTATCGTCCACCAAAACAATCGCGGGGAAAGTTATGACGAATTTAAAGCACGAAAAGCTGCCACTTTTTTAGATGAAATCGAAAAGAAATTTGTCGGAATCAAAGCTTGTATCCAATCGATACATACTTCTACCCCTCTTTCTTACCGGGATTATATTGGCGGTGACAGGGGCAATATGTACGGTTACGTCAAAGATGCGAGCAACCCGATGAAAACCCTCATTGCCTCAAAAACAAAATTAGACAATCTGTATCTCACCGGACAAAGCATCAATATGCATGGTGTTTTGGGCGTAACAATCGGAGCGGTTGTAACCTGCTCTGAAATTTTGGGGAAAGAATATCTGGTTTCCAAAATCAATCAAGAATCTGAATAAGTAAGCATTATGAAAAGCAGAATTGTACTTCTTTTCTTTATGAGTTTTTTAGGGTTACTAACTTCTTGTGGTATCTCAAAATCCAAACACCATTTACCGGATGTCGCTAATTATAATGCGGTAAAACCAATAGTGACAAAACAATCGGACAGCGTTTTTGTTTCCGGTAAAAATTCGTTTTTAAAAAACAAACAAGGTCTTTGGGAATTGTATGTCGAAGGAGATCCGCTTGAGATCGGACTCACCACAGGCGCCTTGACAGATTCTCTTTTAAAAAAACAAGAACAGATTTTTTTCTCTCGAATCGAGAATATTGTTCCTTCTAAATTTCAGCAGAATTTACTACGGAATTTTCTAAAATGGTACAACAGAAAATTGTATCTCCATGTTCCCAATGAATATCAGGCTGAAATTTATGGCATTTCGCAATATGCTTCGCATACTTTTGACAATCTCGCACCACAGTACCAACGTCATTTGTATCTTCATGGAGCACATGATATTGGACATGCCTTACAAGATTTAGCCTTAGTAGGTTGTTCTTCTTTTGCCGCCTGGAATGAAAAATCAGAGGACGGGAATTTGATTCTCGGACGCAATTTTGATTTTTATGTCAATGATGCTTTCGCAGAAAATAAAATTGTAGCCTTTATTAATCCAAAAGAAGGATATCCTTTTATGATGTTAACCTGGCCCGGAATGATTGGGGCTGTTTCAGGAATGAATAAAGAAGGGGTAACCGTAACCATAAATGCCGGAAAATCGAAAATTCCTTTGAGTGCCAAAACACCAATTTCTATACTAACAAGAGAAATTCTGCAACACGCACAAAACACAACCGAAGCAATTACTATTGCTAAAAAAAGGAAAGTATTTGTTTCAGAATCCATAATGGTTGGAAGTGCGCAGGATAACAAAGCCATTTTAATTGAAGTCTCGCCTGAAAAAATAGATGTTTACGATGTTCCAAACAGCAGTCAGTTAATCTGTTCCAATCATTTTCAAAGTACCGCTTTTAAAAACGACAGACGAAATCAATTTCAAATTGCCAACAGTCATTCGGAATATCGTTTTGAAAGAATACAGGAACTTCTTACCAAAAACCCAAAAATCAATCCTCAAATTGCATCTGAAATCCTCAGAAACAAAGAAGGTTTACAAAATGTTACTTTAGGTTATGGAAACGAAAAAGCGCTAAATCAGTTGATGGCGCATCATGGAATTATTTTCAAACCAAAAGAAAAAACAGTCTGGGTTTCAGCAAATCCGTATCAACTGGGTGAGTTTGTCTGTTACAATTTAGATTCTGTTTTTAAAGAAAGAAAAACAAATCCGGTTCTTTCATTTGAAGAAGAAAAGCACAACATCGCCAAAGATCCTTTCTTAGAAACAACGGCCTTCGAAAACTATAAAAAATTTAAAACGGAGGATCATAAAATAGATGTATACCTAAAAAATAAAACAAAAATTCCTTTTGATTTTATTCAGCAGTATCAATCTTTAAACCCGGATTATTGGGTTGTGTATTATAAAGCAGGGTTGTATTTTTACCAAAAGAAATACTTCAGACTTGCCAAAGAAAACTTTGAAAAAGCATTGACCAAAGAAATCACAACGGTTCCTCAGAAACAAGCCATTGAAAAATATTTAAAAAAACTCAAAAGAAAATGAACATGATTCCAGCAATAGAAAAGGATTCTTTAGAACAAATTAAATTTTTTCAGGAACAAAAATTAGCCGAACTTTTAGCTTATATCAGTCAACACTCTCCTTTTTACAAAAGACTTTTTGCAGAACAAAATATAGACCTCTCCAAAATAAAAACACTTGAAGATTTACAGCATTTACCGGTAACAACAAAAGAGGATTTACAACAATACAATGATGATTTTTTATGTGTTCCACAACATAAAATCATCGATTATGCCTCGACTTCAGGGACTTTAGGTGATCCTGTAACTTTTGGTTTAACCGATTCCGACCTGGACCGACTGGCTTATAATGAGGCCATCTCGTTTGCCTGTGCCGGAATAGCAGAAGGCGATGTGGTGCAGCTTATGACCACAATTGACCGTAAATTTATGGCCGGTTTAGCTTATTTTTTAGGATTGCGAAAACTAAAAGTAGGTGTTATTCGTGTAGGAGCGGGAATCCCGGAATTACAATGGGATTCTATTTTAAAATACAAACCTTCGTACTTAATAACGGTTCCTTCTTTTTTATTGAAGCTAATTGAATATGCCGAAATTCACGGAATAGATTATAATAATTCCAGCATCAAAGGTGCTATTTGCATTGGAGAATCCTTAAGAAATCAGGATTTTTCAATGAATACATTATCCAAAAAAATAACGGAACAATGGAATATTCAGTTGTTTTCGACTTATGCTTCTACCGAAATGAGTACCGCTTTTACAGAATGTGAACACGGAATCGGAGGGCATCATCATCCCGAACTGATTATTACAGAAGTTTTAGATGAAAATAATAACCCCGTAAAAAATGGTGAAGCCGGAGAATTAACCTTTACCACTTTAGGTATTGAGGCTATGCCATTACTGCGTTTTAAAACCGGAGATATTGTACAGCTTCATGATGAACCTTGTGCGTGCGGCAGAAACACCTTTCGCGTTGGTCCGGTAATTGGCCGTAAAAAACAAATGATCAAATATAAAGGTACGACGCTTTACCCACCGGCAATGAATGATGTGTTAAGCGACTTTGACAACATAGAAAATCATATTATCGAGATTTCTACAAACGATCTCGGAACAGATGAAATCCTTATAAAAATCGCCGTAAAAAATCAAACTCCAGAATTTTTACAAGAAATAAAAGACCACTTCAGAGCCAAACTAAGAGTGACACCAAAGATTGAATTCGCCTCAAAAGAGGTTTTAAATCCGCTCGTTTTTAACCCAATGAGCAGAAAACCGATTCGCTTTTTTGATTACAGAGTTTAATTAAAAAAGGCGCAAAGGCTCAGAGGGACAAAGGTTCAAAGTTTTTATTTCGTTTTTTAAAACATATAAGTGATGTAAGTTCATATAATTGGGGCGTTTTTTCTTCGTGAACTTATATCACTTATATGGTGAAATCAGGCTTTGAACCTCAGAACCTTTATAAATCAAAGTCTTAGAAACCTTTGTCCCTTTGGACCTTTGCAGCTTTGAACCTCAAATAACACCAATTCAAAGAAAAGTTGTAATTTTGCAAAAAATATTGAAGATGGTCAAGATTGGCAACATAGAATTACCCGAATTTCCTTTATTACTCGCACCGATGGAAGATGTGAGCGATCCACCGTTTCGCAGATTGTGCAAAACGCATGGCGCTGACTTAATGTATTCTGAATTTATTTCGTCGGAAGGATTGATTCGTGATGCTATCAAAAGTAGAATGAAGTTGGATATTTTTGATTACGAACGTCCGGTTGGAATTCAGATATTTGGTGGTGATGAAGAAGCAATGGCACTTTCGTCTAAAATTGTTTCTACTGTAAAACCGGATTTAGTGGATATCAATTTTGGATGTCCTGTAAAAAAAGTGGTTTGTAAAGGTGCCGGTGCCGGAGTTTTAAAAGATGTTGACCTGATGGTGCGTTTAACCAAAGCGGTTATTCGCAGTACCGATTTACCGGTAACCGTAAAAACACGATTAGGCTGGGATGATAGCTCTATTAATATTGATGAAGTTGCAGAAAGACTTCAGGATATTGGTGTACAGGCGTTGACCATTCATGCCAGAACACGTGCGCAGATGTACAAAGGTCATGCCGACTGGTCGCACATCGCCCGTGTAAAAAACAACCCGAGAATTACCATGCCTATTTTCGGAAACGGAGATATTGACAGTCCTGAAAAAGCCTTAAAATATAAAAACGAATACGGTATTGACGGGATCATGATTGGTCGTGCTGCCATTGGCTATCCGTGGATTTTTAACGAAATCAAACATTATTTTAATACTGGTGAGCGCTTACCTGCTCCAACGGTTGGTGATCGCGTTGAAGCCGCCAGAAATCACCTGCAATGGTCTATGGACTGGAAAGGCGAGCGTCTGGGAATTGTAGAAATGCGTCGTCATTATACCAATTATTTCAAAGGAATTCACTCTTTTAAAGAATACAAACAAAAATTGGTTACTACCGATGAACCTGAAAATCTTTTCGCTATTATGAAAGAAATCGAACAGGTTTATGCTGAATATCAGTTTGTTTAATTGCAATACAAATAATGTAAGTTTTATTTGAATTGCCTCCAGTTTTAACTGGAGATTATTAAGTAAAGCACAGAGGCTTTAGCCGAACTCTTTAAAGATTCGGCTAAAGCCTCTTTATTATTAATCAATTCTCCATCTCCAGTTAAAACTGGAGGCAATTGATATAAACCATTCAAAAAAAGATCTTACAATTTTCAAGTAATATGTATAAAAACCTTCAAATCTGAAGACTTCATTTTTTCATATTACACCTGAACGCGTTTCCACTTTCCTCTTTTGTAAAAGAAAATACCGGCGAGTGTAATAGCCGTTTCTGCAACCGGAATTGCAATGAAAACGCCTGTTGGTCCCATATTAAAATGTTTTGCTAAAACATAAGCCAACGGAATCTGAAATAACCAGAAACCAACAAAATTAATCCCTGTAGGTGTCCAGGTATCTCCCGCTCCGTTAAACGTATTGATTAAAACCATCCCGATTCCGTAAAAAACAAATCCGATACTCATAATTTGTAAAGCCTCAACAGCTATCATTTTTACCACTTCATCGTTTGTGAAAAATGAAATAATATACTCTCCGAAACACATGGTAAGTATCGTAATGCTTATCATAAATACAACATTGTATTTTGCTGTGGTATAAACTGATTTTTCAGCACGGTCAATTTGTTTGGCTCCTAAATTCTGACCCACCAAAGTGGCCGCGGCATTACTCAGTCCCCAAGCCGGAAGAATAAAAAACATCATTATTCTAAGTGCCGTCTGATAACCTGCCGATCCATGATCACCTCCGGTGGTAGCCACCAATTGCGCCAGAAAAATCCAACTGCAGGAAGCAATAACAAACTGCAATACACCCGGCGCCGCAATTTTAAGTAATGCATTGATCTGTTTGAAATCCGGAATTAAGTATGAAAGTTTCGTTTTTAAAACCCCATTTCCATAGAACAAATGATAAATCTGATACAAGACCCCAAAACTTCTTCCTAAAGTTGTGGCAATTGCTGCACCAACCAAACCAAATGCAGGAATTGTTCCGAAACCATTAATTAATATCGGACATAAAATAATATTACAGATATTGGCGATCCAAAGACTTTTCATTGCAATTGCCGCATTTCCTGCACCGCGAAAAATTCCGTTAATCAGGAATAAAAGGGTAATGCATAAACTTGAGCCAATCATAATCTGGGTATATCTAAAACCATGTTCGGCCGCCTCTATGGAAGCTCCCATAAAAAGAAGAATGTCTTTCGCATAGATAATTCCATAAATGCTCATAAAAACACTTAGCACAAATGCAATTGCAATGGCCTGCATACCCGCTTTTGCAGCTGCGACAGGATCTTTTTCCCCTATACGTCTTGCTACAACAGCCGTTGCAGCCATACTTAAGCCAATGTCAATAGAATATATAATGGTTAAAACCGACTCGGTTAATCCAACGGTTTGAATTGCAAAACTACTGTGCTCCAGATGTCCGACAAAATACAAATCGACCAATGCAAAAACAGATTCCATCATCATTTCCAGAACCATTGGAATGGCTAGTAGAATGACTGCTTTTTTAATGCTTCCGGCGGTATAATCAAAAGACTCGTCTCCTTTGATCGCTAATTTTAGGGTGGTGAAAATTTTAGAAAATAAATTCTTTTTTATAGTTGTTTCTGTCATGATATATTAAGATAAATGTAAAAACTGGCCCGAACGCAAAAGTCCGGACAGAAGAAAAAAACGTAAGTATCCTAATTATTCTAAAAAATAAAAATAGGATTAGGCAGAAACAATCATATGCTTGAATTTTTAAGAGGATAAATATAGGAATTATAAATTAGAAAAAAAATCCTTATAATCAGTGTCTTTTTGTGCCACAAATTTCACTAATTTCCACGAATTGATTTGAAATCAAATGTTAAATAATAATTATAATTCGTGAGAATTCATGCCATTAGTGGCTAACTTTTTGCCGTGAATTGATCTGAACCCGATTGTTGAATAGTATGAAGAAAGTACTAATCTAATAGTCTTTTGCTCACGCGGCTACTGGCAATTAAAGACGCTACAAAACCAAGAGAGATGATGGTTGCCATCACGATAAGTACATTTTCTACCGTAAAAACAACAGGATATGCCAAAGTTGGTGTAATCATAATCAGCTCATATTGTTGTTGCAGCACCACAAGAATAATCCCCAGAACAAGACCTACAACACCTCCAAAAACACTTAATAAAGTTCCCTGAAGCAAAAAAATCTTCCTCAGATGATTGATTTCCGTGCCCAGATTAAAAAGGGTTTTCAGGTTTCCTTTTTTGTCAAGGATCATCATAATCAAAGCTCCGATCAGATTAAAAAGCGCTACAATAATCACCAGCGTAAAAATCAGATAAACGGCAATATTTTCGGTGTTGAGCATTTTATACAAAGACTCATTGAGCTGTGCCCTGTTTTTTAAGGTAACCTTATTTTTAAAAATCGTTTCTAATTTAAGGTTAATCGCCTTTTCGTCGGCATTTTCCTTTAGATTAAATTCAACTCCCGAAATCTGATTCGGTTTATACATTAATAATTCCTGTGCCAAACCTAAATCGGTAAACACGTATTTAGAATCCAAATCTTCGCTAATGGAATAAATTCCGACCGGCAGAACGTCTGTTTTATTAAAGGCTTCTTCGGGGTTTTCAAAAGCGCCTTTTCCCGGTTTTGGAGCGAATATTTGCAATGGATTTTCAAAATCTAATATGCCCATCGAAAAATCTCTCGCAATTCCGTAACCAATCACAACCTGATACGTATCCGGTTTGAGCCATTGGCCATTAAAAAGTTTTTTTCTGATGTCGTTTACCACTACATAATTACTGTCGACTCCTTTTATGTAAGTCACTTGTTGTTTGTCTTTAAACAAAAACAAAACCCGTTCTTCAATAATTTTTGTATACGAAACAACTCCGTTAATTTGTTTGATTTGTTTTTCCTGATCGGGAGTAATCAAAAATGATTTTCCGTAGGTACTGGTCATTTTTAAATCAGGATCAATTTCATTGGTAAACGAAAGACTAAATACTTTTAGTCCGCTAAAAACGGATAATACCACAAACAAAGCCATTGTACCAACAATAATCCCCATGCTGGCAATATAATTGATAATATTGATAGCATTGTTTTTACTTCTGCTAAAAATGTAGCGTTTGGCTATGTAAAATGGGAAATTCAATTTATGATTTTCTTCTTTTTTCTAAAAGATCACGATTTTCAATTGGGTTCTCTCTGTTAGATAAGGCATTGTCAATTTTCTCAATATAATCTAAAGAGTCATCGATAAAGAATACCAAATTTGGTACACGACGCAATTGCAAACGTACTCTTTGTGATAAATCGTGTTTGATTAAAGTGGTATTCGATTTTATAGCCTCTAAAGTTTCTTTGGCTTTCTCCTGAGGAAAAATGCTTAAATATACGGTTGCCACCGATAGATCTGAAGTAACACTTACTTTGGATACTGAAATTACTAAATTGTTAATTCCGTTTTTTCGCACTTCACCTTGCAAAATATCAACCAAATCTTTTTGGATGACACCGCCTATTTTTTTCTGTCTATTTGTTTCCATACTGCAAAAATACTATTTTAAATTTCAATCAATGGCATTTCAAATAAACAATAGGCTGATTTTTGCATTCTGTTTTATTTTAAACCTTAACATGATTGTTGAATAGCTGTATAAATCAGAAAAAAACTTTTAATTAGTGGAATCTGTGGCTCTTTTTTTATTCTAAATTTTTGCGTGATTTCTCCGCACGTCGAAAGGACAAACTAATTCAATTCAAAACTTTTAAATCATCTGCTTGCTTTCTATATTTACTTAAAAAAGTTCATAAAAAAAGGGAGCTGAGCTCCCTTTTTCCTATCTATTTTGCAACCAGCCTTCCGGATTGTTGTTTGACGTATTTTGAAGAATCAAAAACTTAATGATTGTTTTTCCGGTATCCCCGCTTGTTCTTACTTTTCCAATACTTTGCTTGATATTGACTTTATCTCCTTTATTTACAAATACCTGACTTAAATTCTGATATACTGTAAAATAATCTCCATGCTGAATCATAACGGCTCTGTTAATTGGAGATAAAACCATAATACTCGCCACTTCTCCGGCAAATACGGCACGAGCATTTGCTCCTTGTTCTGTCGTAATTTCCACTCCTGAGTTGTGCACCGTTAATGATGGGTAAAGTGGGTGTGGCTGATCTCCGTAACCCAGAGAAATAAATCCTTTTTCTACCGGCCATGGCAATTTTCCTCTATTGGCTTTGAAATCGGCAGCTAAAATTTTCCCTTCCGGCGTCAATGCAATTTTAGAAGAAGAAACTGCTGTATTGGATGGCGCAGATCCCGGATTCTCTTTTGCTCTTTCTAATGCAGCTTTTCTGTTAGCCTCAGCAATCGCTTCACGAATCAGACGATCAATTTGTCTGTCTATTCTTTTTGCTTCCTGCTGTTTGCTTTTTGTATCTGCAATGATTTTATTTTTATCCTTTTTGATTGAGTTTACAAGCTTTTGTTGCTCCTTTTTCTCTATCTCTAAAGCGGAACGTTCTTTCTGGTTTTCTGCAATAATTTTTTTCTTGTCTTCTCTCTGACCGTTTAGTTTTCTGTTGAAACCCTCTAACTCGGCCGTTTTAGATTGAATTTCCAGACCTTGGTTTTTTCTGAAATTTGTATATTGTTTTAGATACTGCGCTCTTTTATAAGCCTGTAAAAAACTTTCTGAAGATAAAATAAACATAGCCCTGCTCTGTTCTGAACGGCTTTTATACGATTTAAGAATCATCTTGGCATAATCTTCTTTTAGAATCGTCAATTCTTTTTTGAGTTTATTAACCTTAACCTGGTTAATATACATATCGTTACTCAAAAGTCTCTCTTGCCTTGCCGTAGTATTGATCAGTTTCTCTTTGAGTTTGATTTTGTTCGCCTGAATTAAAAAAACATTTACCGCTGATTTTTCTTTTTTCTTAACGGATTGCAACATCTTTTCATTATCTCTGATTTCCTGTTGGATCTGAGCTTTACGTTGTTCCAGTTTTTCTTGTTGCGAATCTTGCGCCCACATCATTGTTGTGGCACATATAAAAATTAGACTTAGGAGAAATTTCGGCATGTTTCTTTTTTATTTTTGCAAATTTACTTAATTACAACCTTTTTATAGCCACTTGGCACGCTATAAGGAAAAGAAAGTTGTTCGTTGAATGAAATATTGTTGTAGTTTAAATTAATATCAGTTTTTCCTTTCGGCTGAATTGCATTAATCTCGATTGCTGTCGGCAGTATTCCCTGATCAAAAACTTTAGCATCAGAATATTTAATCTCTAACAGTCTGTTTTCAGAGGGTTGTGAGATTTGTTCTTTTTGCAACAAATATTTTTCCGGTTCCAAAAAGAACGCTTTTTTGATGTTTGTTTCTTTTAGATCTTCTAAACGAAAGAGGTTATCTACAATGGTTTGTGTATAATCTCCTTTTCTCAAATCCTCCAAAGCCTCGCCAACCAACAGGTTTTGTACTTTACCGTAATTCAATTCAGTCCCCAACCATTTGCTCAGACTTGTAAAATCGCCTTCATAATAGGTACTGTTTATTTTTTCATAATAACTTACCGATGTTGGAGTTATCAATGCTTTTGCCATGGTGATTCCCAGAAAACGAACACTTATTAAAATCTGTTTGTCTTTTTCGATTTTAATCTCAGCTGACACATTTTGACTTTGTTTTTCATCAACATACCTCGCACTTGCTTTTATGTAAACTGTTGAAAAATCTAATTTATTATCGTAATGTTTTTCAATTGCTCTTTTGTCTTTTTTTGCCTCAACAACTTCTGTTTTATTGTTTTGTACCGCAACGGCTTTAGATTTACAGGAAATCATAAAAACGGACATCAATAGTATTGCTATATACTTTTTCATTTCATTTTACTTTTTTTTCTTCAATAACTCATTAGCCTTCAAAAAGTATTCCTCTTTTTTCTTGGCATCACCCAACCCATTATAAGCCTCTCCTAACTGAATATTAAAATTTGATTCCAGTTTTACATCATCAACTACATAATCAAGTCCCATTTCTAAAACGGTTTTTGCATTTTTAAATTGCTTCAACTGATTGTTTCCCAAACCGGCATAATAATAAAATTGCGGTTGACTTGGATACACTTCAATCATATACATCGCCCTTTTTGTCATAGGCTCAAATTGCTTTGCTTGTGTATAAACGTCCAGCAAAAGTAAATTGGTCTCGCGATCGGTATCTGAATTTGATTTTAAATCTTTCTCATAATACTTAATCGCATTTTCAAATTGATTTTTACTGTGATAAAATTTCCCGATTTCTTTTGCTACATCAACTTCTTTATCATTGTCAAAATAAGAAATCGCTTTCTCCAAATCGGCAGCGTACTGTGGGTTTTTATTCACATAAATCAAAAATTCATTTAAGGTACGATGTTTTATTTTGGAATCAATTTTTGAACTTGATAAAATGACATTCATCGACTTAATTGCTTTATCAGCCTGATTGGCATCTAAATATCCTTTAAACAAACTTACCTGAGCCCATTCTGAAGTCGGAATTTCTTTTGCCAGTTGCCTGGCAACGTCTAAAGCTTTGTCTGTTTCTCCTCCTTTCGAATATAGAAAAATCAGGTTTACATAATTGGATTCTTCTTTTGGATTCTTTTTAATCTGATCGATCAGATTGCCAACCTCCGCATTTTGATATTTCCCCTGAGACAAAATCTGGCTTTTATAAATTTCACGATCTGATGATTTTCCAAACTTATCATTCATTTCGTTAATCGCAACCAATGCTTTATCGTACTGATTGGTTATCATATACAGTGAAATCAAATCGTCTTTGTACTCTTCATCAAATAAAATGATTCTTTGAATGGTTTCAATTGCCAGATTATAATTTTTGGTTTCAAAACTTACATCATAAATCCCGAGCCAAAACCATTTGTTTTTTGGATCCAGCTGCGTTGCTTTTTCAAAAGATTCCTGCGCATTTTTATAGTCTTTTAAAGCCAGGTAATTTTTCCCCAATTCAAAATAAGCTACTGCATCATTGGGTTTTAATTTAACACATTTCTGCAACGAAGCTATCGCTTTATCATAATTTTCAATTCCTTTTTGCTTTAATGATTCGTAAAAAGAGTCCAGATACTCGTCTGTTGCCATAGCGATATCTTCCGGTTCTGTCTGAGCCATAACCGATATATTGTTACCCAATAAAACAACAAACAAAATTACTAAAACTCCTTTTTTCATCCTTTTTATAATTTCATTCTCAAGCAAAAAAGCTATTATTAACCTATTCCAAAACCGAATAATCACCAATACTGATGCTGGTAAACTTACCATCATAGCTAACGTGATTTCCGATCATCGCATTGTCTAAATTAGCATTTTTTATTTGAGAAAACGTTTGTATCAAACTATTTTTAATGGTACTGTCAATTACATGACATCCTTTTCCTAACGAAACGTTTGGTCCTACGGTGGCGTTTTTCAACACTACATTTTCACCGATATAACAAGGAGGTATAATGGTTGCATTATCTAATTCTACACCAAAGTCTACTAAATGTTCGCCATCATTGTGCAAAAATCCAAGCATTCTGGTATTGGTTTCAACGGTTACATCTTTGTTACCACAGTCCATCCACTCATCGACACTTCCGGTTTTAAAAACTTTACCGTTAGCCATCATGGCTTTAATTCCGTCATTAATCTGATATTCTCCTCCGTTTTGAATATTGTTGTCTAAAACATTCTGAAGTTCTTTTTTCAAATCGCCAACTTCCTTGAAGTAGTAAATTCCGATAACGGCTAAATCACTTACAAACTCTTTTGGTTTTTCAACCAATTCGATAATTTCGTTATTCGGGTTTAATTTTACAACTCCAAAAGCTTCCGGTTCTTCTACTTGTTTTACCCAGATTACCGCATCAGCCGCCGGATCTAATTCGAAATCGGCTCTGATTAAAGTATCCGCGTACGCAATCACTGCCGGTCCGGATAACGATTCTTTCGCACACATAATCGCATGACCGGTACCCAAAGGTAAATCCTGACGGTAAATAGACGCTTTGGCTCCTAAACTTCCTGCCAGCTCTTCCAGACTTGCTACAAGATCGTCTCCAAAAAAAGCAGGATCTCCAAGTATAAAAGCGACTTCATCGATTGGTTCTTTTAATATTTCAGCAATGTCTTCCACCAAACGATGAACGATTGATTTTCCGGCAACCGGAATTAATGGTTTAGGAACAGTTAAAGTATGTGGTCTAAGTCTTGATCCGCGACCCGCCATTGGAACAATTATTTTCATTTGTTTTTTTATTTTTTATGGGAAGATTTAAAATCTTCAATTGGTTTGGTTTGTTGTAAAGTTTGTAAAAGTAAAATGGAGACTGAAAACTATTTCACCCCCGTGCTTCCAAAACCGCCTTCGCCTCTGGAGGTTTCAGAAAGTTCTTCTACTTCTACCCATTCTGCTCTTTCATGTTTTGCAACAATCAGCTGTGCAATTCTTTCACCGTTTTCGATTACGAAAACTTCATTTGATAAATTTACTAAAATTACACCTATTTCTCCTCTATAATCGGCATCTACAGTACCCGGAGAATTTAAAACTGTAATTCCTTTTTTTGCTGCGAGACCACTTCTTGGTCTTACCTGTGCTTCGTATCCGATTGGTAATTCAATAAAAAGTCCTGTTTTTACAATCGTTCTTTCTAATGGTTTTAACGCGATTGATTCTGTTAAATTAGCACGCAAATCCATTCCTGCAGATGCAATTGTTTCATAGTTTGGTAAATCGTGCTGTGATTTATTTATAATTTGTATTTTCATTTTTATATTAAATTCTAAAAAAACAAAATTGAATGTGACCCAATCTTATTTTCTATTCATAATTCCTTTGATAGTCTCCTTTTCATTGTGATAAACAAAATAAATAAAGAGTAAAAGTAACGGGATCCCAACGTAATATTTCTCTCTGAATCCGTAAAAAGAAATAGCAGAAAAAGCGATTGAAATTCCCAAATAAGCCCCAATTTTCTTCATATCGTAAGGAATCGGGTAATATCTGTTTCCTAAAACATACGATATTAACATCATACTTCCGTAAGCTGAAATAGTAGCGATAGCCGATCCGTAATAACTGTATACCGGGATCAGCAGGTAATTTAAAATCAACGTTACAATAGCACCAATAATAGAGATATATGCGCCGATTTTGGTTTGATCGGTCAGTTTATACCAAACCGATAAATTGTTGTAAATTCCTAAAAAGAAATTAGCAAGTATAATTAAGGGAACAACCTTCATGGCTTCCCAATAGGATTTATTGTCCAATAAAAGGAATTTCAGAAAATCTGCAAAAACAATTACGCCCAATAAAATTAAGGAACCAAAAATAACGAAGTACTTGGTGATAACTGCATAGGTTTGCGGTGCGTTGGCATTTTTGGCGTGGCTAAAAAAGAAAGGCTCAATACCAAGTCTAAAAGCAGTTGCAAACAAAACCATAAACAACCCTAACTTGTAACAGGCAGAATAAGCTCCAACTTCGGACTTTGCCAAATTTTCAGGCAGCAAATAACCCAATAAGATTTTATCAAAATGTTCGTTAACTGCAAAGGCAAGTCCGGCAACCAAAATAGGCAAACCGTATTTCATCATTTTTTTCCAAAGAACGGGATCGAACTTTCGTCCAAGTGAAAGATAATTTGGAGATAATACAACGAAAGTTGCTAAACTCGCCAACAAGTTGGCGATGAAAATATACGCAATCTGGAAATTCTCAAGATATAAATTATCCCAAACCGAATTAGGATTTGCAACCGCAAGTTTTGGCAAGTATATTAAAAAGAAAAAGTTTAACACCATGTTTATGACCACGTTTCCAATTTTTATTGCCGCATAAACCATAGGTCTCTGATTGGCTCTAAGCTTAGAAAAAGGTACTAAGACCAGTGCATCCAAAACTAAAATCCAAACCGAATACGTAATATACTGCGAGTCGACTTCTGCCCAGTTTGCCAGTGTGTTTCTAAAAATCAGTGCGGCAAACAAAAACCCGATTGAAGACCAGAATATGGATATGGTGGCAGTAGCAATAACATTCTTTTTATCGTCTTCTGCACTATAAAATCTAAAAAACGCCGTTTCCATTCCATAAGAAAGCACTACGTTAAAAAACACCATCCAGGATAAAACGATAGAAACTTCCCCATATTCTGCTGTTGGTAAAATACCGGTATACAAACGCACTAATAAAAAACTTAGCATTCTCGGCAACACCGTAGCTAGTCCATAAATAGCCGTTTGTTTAAATAGATTTTTATATAATCCCAAAATATACGTGTAATAAAGTTCGTAAAACAAAAATAACCAATTCTTTCGTTTATTATTGTTTTTGTTGATTCAATAAAAAAACGCGGCTATAATTTATTGTGTTAATTTTTTCTCATCCAAAATTTTAACAAAATGAAAACCCTTTGGACCATAACCCTGATTGTAATAAAAACGATGCGCTGCAAAATTCCCTGTAAAAGCATCCAAAACAATACTGCTACAGTCAGAATCTAAAGCCTTTTGTTCTATATAATCGGTCAATAATTTCCCTATTCCTTTAGAACGCTGTCCGGGATCGACCACAAAATTATCTATTTCGAGATATTTACCGGTCCATAATTTAGTTGCTGACCAGCAACCTGTAATTCCTACACATTTTTCTTCTTCAAATACGCCTATTTGAATGTAATTACGCGGCACCATCTCAGACAGATAGGCTTCATATTTTTCTACGGATAAATTCGGATAAAGAAATCGCATGGTTTCAATCTGAGCTATCATTTCCGGAATTGTGGTGAGTTCTTTTATTTGTAGTTTCATTGGTATAAAAATAGATGTCAAAAATACTTAATTTTTTTTCATTGCCCGTTACATAATTCACAGCCAAAACTGCGAAATATATAAATAAAAGCTAAAAATTGTGTAATTCTTTTTAGCGCCTCTTTTCTAAATTTGCTCAACAGGGATTGATAACAGCTGATCTGTAACCCTAAAAAAACAAAGCACTGGGACTAATAAAGCTAGTTTGTTCCCATAAAAGACAAAGCACTGCGGATTTTAAGGTTTCTGCAACTCCTTGTATAAAATGGTACTGATTCTTGTTTTTTGAATAAAATGAGAATCACCATTTTATAACTATCTAAAAGCAACTCTCGGAACTTAACGAAATTGGCGGCAAAAAAAATTTGCTACGAATTGCACGAATTTGCACGAATTATTTTTTACGATGTAATTCTTTTAATCTGTGGCAAAAAAAGCTGTCACCGATTACGCAGATTTAAAGGATTTTTTTTCTAATTTAAAAAAAACTATATAAAAAAAGAGCAGACAATAGTAAAACTGTCTGCTCTTTTTATTGGTCTTAATAAATTATCCGTTCAATGCTTCTGCTCCACCAACGATCTCTAAGATTTCATTAGTAATGGCAGCCTGACGTGCTTTATTATAAGTCAATTTCAATTGGTTTCTCAATTCAGTTGCGTTGTCAGTTGCTTTGTGCATTGCTGTCATACGCGCTCCATGTTCTGAAGCAAATGAATCACGAATTCCTTTATACAATTGTGTTTTTAATGATTTTGGAATCAAAGTTAACACGATTTCTTCTTTTGAAGGCTCAAAAATATAATCTCCAGTTGAAACCGGTACATCAGATTTTATTGGAGCTAACGGTAAAAATTGCTCAACCTGAACGATTTGAGTCGCGGCATTTTTAAATTGATTGTATATCAATTCGATTCTGTCGTACTCTCCGGATAGGAATTTTTCAGTCAGGTTATCTGCTATTGCAGCAACATTATCAAAAGTTAAGTTATCAAAAATAGCATTATGATGACCGTGAACTTTATGCGATTTCACTAAAACATCATTTCCTTTTTTACCGATAGGAAAAACATCAACTTGTTTTCCTTCGTAAAACTGAGTACGATTTTTAACTTCTTTAATAATGTTCGTATTAAAAGCTCCACATAGACCTCTGTTAGAAGTTACAGCAACAAGTAATACTTTTTTTACTTCACGTTGTGTTGTATAATCTCCTCCAACTTCACCGTCAAGTGTTGCAGAAAGATTTTGTAACAACTCCGTTAATTTCTCGGCATAAGGGCGCATTGCAGTGATTGCATCTTGTGCTTTCTTAAGCTTTGCAGCAGAAACCATTTTCATAGCCGATGTAATTTGCATCGTCGATGAAACGGAAGTAATTCTATTACGGATTTCCTTTAAATTTGCCATTTGTTATAAAATGTATATTGTAAAAATTGTATAATGTATACTGCAAATGTTTTGAACATTATACAGTATACAACATACAATATACTTTATTAGTTATATTTTGCTGAAATTTCTTTTGCTGCTTTTTCGATAACATCAGTAATGTTGTCATCTAACTTACCAGCTTTCAAAGCAGAAAGAGTATCTTTATGCTTGCTGTTTAAATAAGCTAAGAAATCAGCTTCGAATTCTTTAACTTTATTTACAGGAACGTTTCTTAATAAGTTTTTAGAACCAGCGTAAATAATAGCTACTTGATTTTCTACTGTATAAGGATCATTCAAACCTTGTTTCAAGATTTCAACGTTTCTTTTTCCTTTTTCGATTACGTTTAAAGTAACAGAATCTAAGTCAGAACCAAATTTAGCAAAAGCTTCTAATTCACGGAATTGAGCCTGATCTAATTTTAAAGTTCCGGAAACTTTCTTCATAGATTTAATTTGTGCATTACCTCCAACACGAGATACTGAGATACCTACGTTGATCGCAGGACGAACTCCAGAGTTGAACAAATCTCCATCAAGGAAAATCTGACCGTCTGTAATCGAAATTACGTTTGTTGGGATATAAGCAGAAACGTCACCAGCCTGAGTTTCGATAATTGGTAAAGCAGTTAATGAACCACCACCTTTTACGATAGACTTGATAGAATCCGGTAAATCGTTCATGTTTTTAGCAATTCCATCATCTGCAATTACTTTACAAGCACGCTCTAATAAACGAGAGTGTAAGTAGAAAACGTCTCCAGGATATGCCTCACGTCCCGGTGGTCTTCTTAATAAAAGAGAAACCTCACGGTAAGCAACAGCTTGTTTAGATAAATCATCATAAACAATTAAAGCCGGACGACCTGAATCTCTAAAATACTCTCCAATTGCAGCACCTGCGAAAGGAGCATAAACTTGCATTGGAGCTGGGTCAGAAGCATTAGCTGCTACAATAACAGTATATGCCATTGCACCTTTTTCTTCTAACATTTTAGCAATTCCTGCTACAGTTGAAGCTTTTTGTCCAATTGCAACATATATACAGAATACAGGTTTTCCTGCATCGTAAAATTCTTTTTGATTTAAGATTGTATCGATACAAACAGTTGATTTACCTGTTTGACGGTCACCGATTACAAGCTCACGTTGTCCACGACCAACCGGGATCATAGCATCTACTGCCTTAATACCTGTTTGTAATGGCTCGGTAACTGGCTGACGAAAGATAACTCCAGGAGCTTTTCTTTCTAACGGCATTTCGTATAAGTCTCCACCGATTGGTCCTTTTCCGTCAATTGGAAAACCAAGAGTGTTTACTACACGTCCTACCATTTGCTCACCTACTTTAAGAGAAGCAATACGTTGTGTTCTTTTTGCAGTAGATCCTTCTTTGATTCCTGTAGATGGTCCTAAAAGTACCACACCAACATTGTCTTCTTCAAGGTTCAATACGATACCTTCCATACCGTTATCAAATTCTACTAACTCACCGTATTGTACATTAGATAGCCCGTAAACACGAGCAATACCATCTCCAACTTGAAGTACTGTTCCTACTTCCTCTAGCGTAGCACCAGATTCAAAACCTTCTACTTGCTTTCTTAATATTGCTGAAATTTCAGCAGGTTTGATTTCCGCCATCTTAATTTATAATTTAGACACTTTTATGTGTAATAAAACTAATTACTTAACTCTCTTTTTAATACTTGTAATCTGTTTGCAACAGAAGCATTGTATTGTTGATCTCCTATTCTTAAAATAAATCCTCCAATGATAGATGGATCTACTGTATTTTCAATTGTTATTTTTTTATCTGATAAAGTCACCACTTTTGCCAAAACTTTAGCTTCTAATGCGGCGTCCATAGGAACTGCTGTTGTAACTCTTGCTACTTCAACACCATTACTTTCGTCAAATAATTTTTTGTATTCTAAAGCAATCGCTTCAAGAATTTCAAATCTTTTGTTTTCAAATAATAAATGAAACAACCCTTTGGTCACCCCATTTACATCTGCAAAAACTTCTAAAAGAGCACTTTCTTTAACTTCAACTTTTGTAGTTGGGTTTTGAATAAAGGTACTCAATTCTAAATTACTCTCAATTGCAGAAGCAATTGACTTCATATCGCTATTAACCGCTTCGGCAACACCTTTAGAATTTGCTAAGTCCAGAATTGCTTTTGCATAACGAATTGCTGCTCTTGTACTTGCCATAATCTTAGTTTAGCTTTACGTCACCTAACATTTTCTCTACTAATTTAGTTTGAGCTTCTTTGTTAGATAATTCTTCTTTCAATAATTTTTCAGCAATGCTTAATGATAAAGTTGAAACCTGAGATTTCAATTCAGCCATAGCAGCATTTTTTTCACTTTCGATAGCCGCTTTAGCTTGCTCAATCATTTTTTGACCTGCTTCTTGTGCTTCGTTTTTAGAATCAGCAATCATTTTCTCTTTCATTTCACGAGCTTCTTTAAGCATCGCGTCACGCTCTGCACGAGCTTCATTCAAAATTCTTTGATTATCCGCTTGTAAATTTTCCATTTCTTTCTTTGCATTTTCAGCAGAAAGTAATGCGTTTTTAATTCCTTCTTCTCTTGCTGTAATAGATTCCATAATTGGTTTCCATGCAAATTTTACTAAAAGAATGATTAAAACTAACAAGATTAAAGCTTGCCAAAAGAATAAACCGAATGAAAAATCGTTAATTAACTTATCCATTTTATAACTATATTAAATATTTAATTTCCTTTTTTAAAAGTAACAACACCTTTAACCAACCGTTAAAGATGTTGTTATTTCTTTCTTTATTATTTTCCTAAGATTAAAGCAGCAAATGCTAAACCTTCTAATAAAGCCGCGATAATAATCATCGCAGTTTGAATTTTACCAGCAGCTTCTGGTTGACGAGCAATCGCGTCCATAGCAGATCCACCGATTTTACCTAAACCTAAACCTGCACCGATTACTACTAAACCTGCACCTACTAAAGTTGGAATTGTTCCCATAAGTATTTATATATATAAAATTAAACTTCTAAATTAAATAATAACATTTTCATCATGGTGACCATGATCATGGTCATGATCCTGAACTGCCATACCAATAAACAATGATGATAACATTGTAAAAATAAAGGCCTGTAAAAATGCAACTAAAACTTCGATTACCGAAATAAATAATGTTAACCCTAATGAGATTGGCAAATCTGCAGCTAAATTTTTACCTACAAAGATCATTGCGATCAAACTCATAATTACTACGTGACCTGCAGTAATATTTGCATACAAACGAATTAATAATGCAAATGGTTTTGTTAATGTTCCTAAGATTTCAATTGGAGCTAAAATAATTTTCATTGGAACTGGTACTCCCGGCATCCAGAAAATGTGTCCCCAGTAATCTTTGTTAGCACTAAATTGTGTAATTAAGAATGTAAATAATGCTAAACAAACTGTGATGGCAATATTTCCGGTAACGTTAATTCCAAGTGGTGTCATACCTAATAAGTTTAACAACCATACAAAGAAAAATACAGTTAACAGGTATCCCATATATTTTCTATATTTTTTCTCACCAATATTCGGAACTGCAATTTCATCTCTGATGAAAATAATTAGCGGTTCTAATACTCTACCAAATCCAGTTGGGATTGGTCCTTTTTTATATGATTTTGCTAATCCAGTAAACATTAAAAATAATAGGACTGCAACAAAAAGCATCGACACAACATTTTTTGTAATAGAAAAGTCTAATGGCTTTTCGTTTTCAGGATGTCCATGGTCATTAAAAGTAATTGTTCCCGCAGCATCTGTTTTGTAAATTTTACCGTGAACTAATTTGTAGAAGTTTCCATCAACTTCTGCTACTGCTTCACCGTGGTGTAATTTTGAAGAAGAGAAAATTTTCAATCCTCCGTCAATAAGAATTACAGGTAATGGAAAACCATACTGTTTATTTTCTTTTTCATCTGAAAAGAAAACAAAATCGTGTGAGTCTTGTAAGTGATGCTCAATAAAAGCGTCCACTTTTGCTTTTGGATCAAGAGCTGCATGCTCACCTTCCGAAGGTGCGTTATGTGAAATTACTTTTTCTTCATGAGCTGACTCAGCCTGTACATGCGTTGAGTCATTCTCTGAATTTGCAAAACTCATTACTGGAGAACAAGCTACTAAAGCTGCAAGAATAAAATTGAGCGGTTTGTTTGAAATCACCATATCTGTTAAAAATCTTATTTTTTACGTTTCTAAAATTTGGTGCAAAGGTACATTTTTTATTAATATTCAAAAGGATATGAAAAATTATTTTTGAGCATTCTTTTACGGAATCCCAGTTTTAACGCTTTTCATTTAATAATCGGACAGTTAAAAGCGTCTGAAATAACAAAAATAAAATAAATGTTACAAAAAAACTGATTTTTTCTACCATCACCTCTTCGCTTTTATTTTCTAAAATTGGCCTTAAAATTAAATATCCCAATAACATTTGCGTAAAGGTTCCAAACAGGAAAGTCATTCCGATAATTTCGAAATTCTTTTTCTTTACTACTAATAATACAAAGTATAATAATGCTGACAGTCCAAAAAAGATCAAATACAAGAATTCTATCGTATAATAAAAGTTTTGAGCTTTGATTTCTAAAACCAAAAAAAACGCTTTATGCAACACATAAGCTGCTAAAGCAAAAAAGAATAGATATAAAATAGGTTTGTAATTTTTTAAAAGCATATGAAATAATTTTCTGCAAAGATGCAATATTTATTTAAAGCTTTATAAAAAGGTTCTAAGATGCAGAGGTGCAAAATAAATAAACCTAACCGTTTTTAAAAAAATGGTTAGGTTTATTCTGTAAACGTCATGGCAAAATTACTTTGTTTTATTGATTTCGTTAACCTGACGAATGACATTGTATAGGGCTATTCCAACCCCAACCATTACAAAGATGGTATTGAAATATACTTTAGGACTCGGATAATTTTCGTCCAGCCATGTACCAAAATAGGAAAATAAAAAGATAATAATTCCCATTTGAACAGGAATGTTAATAAGTGGCAACCACTTATTCCTTCTGTTTTTGTTCGGCTCCTTTTCCATCTTTTAGTTTTACTTCATTTGTAGGGGTCAACATGCTGCAGGTTGCTGTAAAATCGGCACCAGGCTCTATAGAAAGTTTTCCAACGGCAACTTCTCCGTGAATTTGTGCTGTCGCTTTTATATTAAGGACTTCCAGAACCTTTATTTTTCCCTGAAACTCTCCTTCAATATCAGCGTTATTACAAACGATTTCACCTTTTACAACTCCGGAAACGCCGATTACCAATTTTCCTTGTGAGGTAAAGTTACCTATCAATTCACCATCTAATCTAAAATCGGCTTTAGAAACGATGTCGCCAATAATGGATGTGCCTTCTACTATTCTATTGGTTTTTCCTAAAAGCTCTGTTCCGTTTTTTTTTACTTTATCAAACATTAGATTATGGGGTTTTGGGGGCTACGTAAGCTTCAATATTTTTTTTAATTTGTACTATCTTATAATTCTCACTCGAAATAATGATTGACTTATTTGAGATTTTGTATTTTTTATCGTCTCTAAAAACACCGGCAAGGTCATTGGCATATGCTTCTGACTTTATACCATGAATAACCACAAAACTTTGGGTTTTAGTGTACTTATCAATAGAGGTTCTAAGTTTTAAGAAATTTTCTATGTCTAAAAACTTATGAATTGCTTCTTCCACTTTTTTTCCGGTCTTACTATCATCGCTGGCAATCGGATAGATAATTTTCCAATTCTGACCATCAATAGCAGTAAACTCAAGTTTCTCTAAGTTTGGTACTTGTTTTTCTAAAATTTCACGGGCGTTTTTCCCTTCTACACTATTCGGATAATTGTCAGCAACATTTTCCAGACCTTTTTTATAGGCAGCCAGACCGTTTACTTTTCCTAATGTATTTGCTTTCAGCAATTCATACTTAGAAACAATTTCATCGCCTGCATACTGATTAATCAGATTATCGATATTGTCCAGCACCGTATCAAATTGTTGTTCCTGAAATAATTTATACCATTTTTGATATTCTTTCTCCGGTAATGCCAAATCATCGTTATTGGTATGATTTAAGATTTGTGCATACCTCGAATCCGGATAGTTCGCTGTAATTTTCGATTTTATCTCCTGGGCTTTCTTTGGATCTGTAATTTCGTAAATCTTGTACAAATTGTACATGGCAGGTAAAATCAGTTTCTCTTCCGGATTATTTTTCAATAATTGCTCCAGCTTTCCACTTGCCAAATAGTATTCTTTAAACTTTTCTTTATAAATAAGCCCTAACTGGTAATAAGCAAAATTGCGTTCTTTTCCAATACTGTCCATAGCAGCCTCAGTAGCGGGAAGTTGTTTTTCATAAAATGCAGTGGTATATTTTTCGATAACAATAGTATCTTTTATAGCATTTAAAGAATCCCGACTCATTTCTGCGGCTTCTTTTAATATCGCATCATCATTTGCCGCTTTTGCCGAAGCCATTCTCCAGTAACCTCCTAAAATCCTATTGCCCCAGGCTTTTTTAAATTGCAACTTACCGTAAGCAACCGTTGTTGGGTTATAAAAATAAAAGGTACTTGTAGCCTCATTGTCAGACGGCGGATTAAATTTTCCTATTCCGGGAGGAACAGCGCCGGGTTGCGATTGAGGATTAACAGCTGTTGGCTCACTGTCTGCTTTTGAATTACGCTCTACATTAGCCAGTTTTTCTTTTTCTTTCTCTTCAAGAATACGTTTGGCTTCGTCTTTCTTTTTGAGCTCGGCAATGTAATCTTCAAAGTAATTTTTTCGGTCTGCAACCGGCATACCATATACCCTGATAATACTGTCATTGCGTTTTGCAATGGCCTCGTATTTTATAACATTGTCTAAGTTTTTCCTGTTTTTTTCTATAAAAGCAAACTCCCTGCTTTTCGGATCTAATTTTACCAATGTACTGTCGTAATATTTTGCAGCCATTGTATAATCTGTATTTTTAAAATACATATTCCCAATATTCCTATAGGTAGAGGCAATCAGATAAGAATCTTTGGATTTTCTGCCCAGCGATTTATTATAGAATTTGAGTGCATTTTCCTGTTCTTTCCTTTTATCAAAAAAGACACCCATTTCAAAAAACAGTACATCATAATATGGTCTGTTCTCACGATCTTCAACTAACTTATTGTAGGTTTCTAAAAAAATGGTATCGTTACCCGTTTCATAATCATACAGTTGTGCTTTTTTTGCATAAGCATGCATCATGTATTTCCGATCGGCTTTTCGATTCATATCAATAACCCCGTCGTAAAAATAGATCGCACTGTCTTTTTTTCCGTCTTCCTGATACAACTGCCCTAGAATAAAACGGTATCGGGCTTTGTCTTCGTTTATTCGGCTAAACTCTTCGGCAATTTTAAGTTTGGTAATGGCACTGTCTCTCTTTTCTAAATTTAGAAAAGCTTCTGCCAGTAAAGCATTGGCATCTGAAAAAGTTTGCTTACTCAAATCTGTATTTTTCAATAACAGATTAATGTTTTTCACAACAATCGCATCATTTCCCAAACGCATATTGGTTTTCTCACGCCAGACTTTTGCAGTATAGATATTACTACTGTTGGGATATTTGTATAAAATATAATTGAATGCTTCTAAAGCCGGAATAAAACGCTGATCGTAGTATCTGGCTTTTCCTAACATCAGATAAGCCTCATCTATTTGAGAATTCTTTTCGCGTCCGCCAATGTTCATGGAGTGTTTCTGGATGGCTTTTGTAGCTTTCGTTTCAGCTTTCTCGAAGTCCGCATTTTTAGCTTTATTATCATCGGCGAAATTCTCATCAACCTGCATTTTTTCTATAGGCAACATTTTCCAGAAATTATCCTGATTATTGCCCTGAATCGATTGTAATCCTTTCTCTAAACCTATCCCTCCATTGTACAAAATATTGTATTTTGTGCTTAAGGCGTGGGAATTTCGAGACAAAAAAGTGTTGTTTTTGGTAGAACAGGCTATCAAAAGAAAGAAAAACACCAGAAAAAAGCTATATTTAAGAGTATTCTTTTTCAATAGAAAAGAGTTTAAATCATTTAACTTCTAAAAACGATTTTTAGTATAATGACTTGTAAAAATACGCTTCTTTTTGTAATATAGAAATTTATACCGCAAAAAACGATTCCAATTCTTGTAAGGTTTCTTTTGAAGTTTGAATATCTTTAACAATTTCGCCTTTATTGAGTGCTACAATTCGATCACAAACTTCTACCGTATGTTGTAAATCATGACTGGAAACCAATACCGTTACGTTGGCATCTTCTGCTAATTCTTTGATGATTTTTTTTAATCGGCTTACGGTTGTAGGATCTAAATTGGCAAAAGGCTCATCGAGAACAATCACTTCAGGATTACCGATAAGAGTAGCAATTATACCAACTTTCTTCTGATTCCCTTTAGATAAATCGCGCAGGTATTTTTTATTTTTTAAGATTTCTCCATTAAAAAACTCCTCATGTTTTGCTAACAATGCATCAACATCTGCTTTATTCTGGTGACGTAAATCTCCGATAAAATAAAAATACTCTTCAGGGGTTAAATACCCGATCAGAAAACTTTCGTCGAGAAAAGAACCGGTAAACGATTTCCAATTCTCACTTGTGTTTACCTGAATATCACTGTTCTTAATATTTCCTGTAGAAGGCTGAATCAAATCTAACAGCAAACTGAAAAAAGTTGTTTTTCCGGCTCCGTTATTCCCAACCAATCCGAAACTTTGTCCTTTTGGAATTTCAAGATGCTCAATATTTAAAACTGTTGTCCCATTGTATTTTTTTGAAAGCTGACTTACTTGTATCATGGTAATTGGTTATTTTAAATTTTAGATTGTTGATTTTAGATTTAAAAAATGGGTGTGCTTTGCATCCTTTTTTTATAAATGAAATCTATTTTTTCGTGTTAGGTACGATTGGGTTGGTAATACTTTAATTCTTTTCTTTATAAGCACTTATCACGCTGTATTTTTCTGTTTTGTATCTTTTTTCGATTAACGAAAAGACTTTATTTCTAAAAATAAAACCTAAAAATCCGGCACCTGCAACCAATCCTAGTCCGAGTATTTTATCTCCTAAATAAAGACCGATACCATAGAGCCCCACCGGCAATACGATTTTTGGCAAAGCCAATAACATTGCGCTAATATTGAAAGCTTTTTTATCACTAAAAGCGCCTCCTGCATTACTCAAATCAATTGGTGTTTTGTTAAAAGCGCCCCCAAAAAGTACCAGGTGAGAGTTAACACCAATGTTATAAATCGCTCCTACTACGATAAGTAAGTATACTTCCCATCCGTAAAAAAGGTAAAAAGAAGCCAAAATTGTCGTAACAGAAGTAGCAATAACAATCAGCCACCATTTTGAAGTAATATAACTGCGATAGGGAATATTTTGCGTCATCATCAATTGATAATACGAACTGTCCCAGCTGGGTACAAATTGTCCGAAAACAAATAAAAAACCACCCGAAACAAATATTCCCGCAAAAATATGCATCACTTCCGGTTGCTTAGAATTTCCAAAAAAGATCAAACCGTAAAATAAAAAGAGAACACTCATTACGATCGTTGTTTTTGACCTCTTATTTCTCTTAATCAATTTAATATCATTTTTAAGAAATGTTCCCAAAGTCCCAAACTGATTCAGCCATAAAAGATTTTCTGTGGTGGCAATGTCTTCTTTTTTAGAAAGTCCGGCATCTAAATATAAATTGTTTTTAAAATACTTAAATGTAAATCCGTACAAACCAACTAAAATCAAAACCGGAATTAAAACAATTCCTTTTATGCTATAAAACCCTTGAAAAAAGGAGGTTGTAAAAATGGTAATGTCAAATATCTTATAATATTGCGCTGTTCCTAAAGCCAAAATTATTGCCACAAAAACAACAAATAATTTGTCGATATTACTCAAAATGATATTCAGAAAATTATTTATATATACTAACGAAAGAATAGCCAGATGCCAACAAATCACACCTATAATATCATAGCCTTCAATAACTAATACGATCGAAAAAGGCAGAAAGAAAAGAGCATGTGCCCAATTAAAAAAAGACAAAACTGTTTTGCCTAACGAAAAATGAACAATGGTTGGTTTCTTAAAAGGCAAAACCAGTAATGGTTTTATATTAAGTACAGGAATAGCCTGCATCAACAATCGAATCACTAAGTCGGATAAAAAGTAATAAATTAGAAATCTGTTAACCGTTACTAATGGCTCGAGATTCATTTTTTTTAACACATAAAAAGCTCCGACACCCAATCCGACAAAAACAATTGAAAAATAGATCATCAAAAAACCGATCAGAATTTTCAAGGCCAAATTAGAACCGAATGAAGCCGATCGGATAAAGGCTTTCCATTCGAGGTAAATAAACTTTTTAATCATGGTTGTTTGGTTTTCAGTTTTGTAGTAAGAGATCAAATGTAAGTAAACGTTACAAAAAAAGTTAAAAAAAATAATTTCGTTACCATCAATTAGCCGTTGTTTGCTACTTTTGCAGAAAATATCAAATCATGCCTTCATTCTTAAAACTCATAATTAAAGAGGTTAAACGTGAAACTGTCGATGCGGTTTCTGTCCTTTTTAATGTTCCCGAAGAACTAAAACCGGACTATAAGTTTATTGCCGGACAATATATAAATCTAAAACTAACTCTTGATAATCAAGAAATTAGACGTGCTTATTCTATTTGCTCAGGACCAGAAAGCGGCGAGCTGAGAATTGCAGTAAAAGCGGTTAAAAATGGTTTGTTTTCGCAATTTGCAAACACCAAATTAAAAGCCGGAGATGTGCTTGAAGTAGGTCATCCTGAAGGAAAATTTACCTTTGAACCGGATGCTGAAAGACAAAGAAACTACGCTGCTTTTGTAGCGGGAAGCGGAATTACACCTGTTCTTTCTATTATAAAATCAGTTTTAAAAAGTGAACCAAAAAGCTCATTTGTATTGGTTTACGGAAACAAAACACCTGAAGAAACGATCTTTCACCAGGAATTACACGATTTGCAATTGCAATATGTAGGGCGTTTATTCGTGCATTATGTATTTAGCCAGGCAAAAGCAGAGAATGCTTTATTTGGCAGAATTGACAAATCAGCTGTGAATTTTGTATTGAATAACAAACACAAAGAACTACAATTTGACAAATTCTACTTGTGTGGTCCTGAAGAAATGATCAATACCGTTTCGGGTATTCTAAAAGAGAAAAACATAAAAGAATCTGCTATTAAGTTTGAACTTTTTACTTCTTCTACTAAAGAAAATCAAATCAATACATCGCTGGAAGGTCACTCAAAAATTACAGTTTTGGTTGATGATGAAGAAGTTTCTTTTGAAATGTCTCAAAAACAAACTATTCTTGATGCAGCATTAAAACAGGGAATTGATGCTCCTTATTCCTGCCAGGGCGGAATTTGCAGCAGCTGTTTAGCACGTATCACAACAGGATCAGCAGAAATGACTAAAAATTCTATTTTAACAGACAAAGAAATCGCTTCCGGTTTGGTTTTAACCTGCCAGGCGCATCCGACATCGGAAACTATTTATGTAGATTTTGATGATGTTTAAAAAATGAAATTCTAATAAAAAAAATCCAAATTCCAGCCTTATAATTGGAATTTGGATTTTTTTTTATTGGATTTTTATCCTACTAAGCTTTGGATTTTTTTTGCCACTTTCTTTGGAGAAATGGTTCTCATCGCATCTTCATAACCTTCTACTATTTTATTTCCATAAACAGAAGTTGGTAAATTGGGATACAGATTTCGGTCTGAAACCAACGCATCATCAAGGCTTTGATTAAACGGTAAAAATCCCGCATACGGATGGGTAGCTCCCCAAAGTGTTACCACTTTTACGCCCAGCATCGCAGCAATATGTGCATTTCCGGAATCCATAGAAAGCATTACATCAAGATTGCTGATTATTTTTAGCTCTTGTTGAAATTTAATTTTACCGGCTACATTGATTACATTTTTAAAAGGCTTTGAAAGTGATTCTAAAATTTCGATTTCTTTCTTTCCTCCTCCAAAAAGCAGAATAGTTTGTTCTTTATTATCGGCCAGTTTTGCGATCACTTCTTCCATGAAATCCAAAGGATACACCTTAGAATCATATTGGGCAAAAGGCGCAATTCCGATTAGTTTTTGATAACTTTCTCCAATTACATCTGTGATTTCAGCACTCAGTACCGCTTTCTTCGGAAATTCAGGATTCGATAAATCAACGGGAAAACCTAATTTTTCAAACACCTCAGCATGCCTCTCAAACATCGATGGCAGTGGTGCAAAAATTTTATTTTCGACACGTGTCAATTCCTTTTTCCCTTCACGTCCTTTGTTAACTGTGGCTCTTATTTTCCCACTTAAAGCAAAAAGTAAACTCACAATTTTAGATCTTAGAACATTGTGTAAATCTGCAAAAGCATCAATTTTGAGTTTTTTTACGTCTTTAAACAATCTCAGAAGCCCAGGAAAACCTTTGTGGCGTTCTTTTTCATCAAAAGCAAAAAAATCCAGATTGGGAATCCCTTCAAAAAAAGGCTTAAAAAACGGGCGTGAAATCACCGTAATTTTTACAGTCGGATACTGTTTTACAAAAGCGCGTAAAACAGGAACCGTCATGGCAACATCTCCCATTGCAGAGAGTCGCATGACGGCTATATGTTGAATAGTCTTAGACAATTTTGCTGTCAAACTATTTTTTGTTCTGATATAAAACAGGATTTAAATCATCATCGTTGTACATTTTCATTTGTTTGTACACTTTCATGAATTTATCTCCATTTTCGATATCTGTCAGCAAATCTTCAATTGCTGTAGATAAATCACTTCTTTGCTCTAAAAGAACATTCAATTTTTCCTGACATTTATCTCTGTGCTCTTGTGAAGCCTCTGCCCGAGTAGCTTCTTCATGCATATGATAAATTTTTAATGCCAAAATAGACAATCTGTCAAATGCCCAAGCCGGACTTTCAGAGTTGATTTTTGCACCGTCTTTTACTTTTACATCACTGTATTTTTGCAAAAAGTAACTGTCGATGTACTCCACCATATCTGTACGTTCCTGGTTAGAAGCATCAATTCTTCTTTTTAAAGTTAAAGCTGCTACGGGATCAATTTGCGGATCACGAATAATATCTTCAAAATGCCATTGAACAGTGTCAATCCAGTTTTTTAAATACAATAAATGTTCAAATTTATCTTTTGGAAACGGATTGTTTATAGGTTGATCAACATTATCAAACTGATGATAATCTTTGATACTTTGTTCGAAAACCGAATATGCTAATTTTGAAAACATGTCTTTATTTTTTAGAGAGACAAAGATACTTTTTATACTTTTATAGTCCGAAAAAAACCTTTACTTTTTCGTCATAAATAAAGGATACATCCTAACAATTCTAAAAATTCATTATGAAAATTCATTATATATCGGAAGATAACAGTGTGCTGAACCATTTTTTAGGTCAAATTCGAAATGTAGACGTTCAGAACGACAGCATGCGTTTCCGAAGAAACATAGAGCGAATTGGCGAAATTATGGCCTACGAACTAAGCAAAACTTTGTCCTATAAAAGTGTCGAAATTCAGACGCCACTTGGGATTAAAAAAACAACCGAAATAAGTGAAGATTTGGTTTTATGCTCTATTTTGCGGGCCGGATTACCCCTACACAATGGGTTTTTAAATTATTTTGATCATGCGGAAAACAGTTTTGTTTCGGCTTGCAGACATCATCCGAATAATGATGATGCCTTTGAAATTTTAGTTGAATATCAAGCCCTTTCAAACATCAATAATAAAACCGTTCTGCTTCTTGATCCCATGTTGGCCACGGGGCAATCTATAGTTGCGGTTCATGAAAAATTAGTTCAGAATGCAACTCCAAACGAAATTCATATTATGGTTGTGATTGCTGCTCCTGAAGGTATAGCGTATCTCGAAAAGAATCTTCCGGACAATTGCCACCTATGGGTTGCTTCTTTAGATGAAAAATTAAATGAGAAAAATTACATTATCCCGGGTCTTGGTGATGCGGGTGATCTTGCTTATGGGAGTAAACTATAATTGTGATAAAAACAAAAATAAACTACACGCAATAAGTACATAAAAGACAATTTCGTTATTTAATTTTTGCTGTATATACTCTACGTGTCCTGAGGCCATAATAGTCAATGGTGCAATACTGAACAACAGTAAATCATTGCTTTTATTTGGTGAAACAATAAAAACAATAACCGCTATAAAAAAACAGGCTACTACTTTTTTGTATGACGAATGCACAATTTGTGGCCTGTTTGAAAAGGTTGTTAACATTGAAAAAACAAAAAATAAAGCTACAGCCGTATATATTGAAAGCGCTGCGTTTTCGTAATTGTTCTTAAAATAATCTATACTGAAATCCACTACAGCACGTTTTTCAAAAAATTGAATGGCATCAATATGAAAAATCAAAGAGATCAATAAAAAAATCACACTAACAGCAAAAAGCGCTATAAAAGGCAGTACCCAGTTTCTGTAATCGTTTGAAACGTGGAAAATAATCGATATAAAAACCAAGATCAGGAAAAGAATACACCAAAATTGAAATAAAGAAGCTATTAAAATCCAAAAAGCAGCATCAAATATTTTTTCTTTTGAAGCCTTCAGAGACTGCAGGGAGATTAACCTTCGAAGAGCTAACAGAATAAAAAAGTTCGCATAGATTACATTCGAATCATTAAATATTGTAGGGAAAAACAATAAGAACAATAAGTAAAAAAATATCGAATAACCGTTGTCTTTACTGAGTCCGTTCTTCTTTACTATAAAATTAATCAGGAAAAAAGAAGCAAAAATAAAGCACAAAAGACTTACTTTTTGGAACGCCAAAAATGGAGAACTGATCCATGAAGGTTCCTGAATTTGAAAAAGAAAAAAGAAAACCAGTATTAAAATTACGACCAATGAATAATTTAATGGCGTAGATTTTTTAAAAACACTTGTTATCATAAGGATATTTTATACTTTTGTGACTGTAAATATAATACTTGTTTAAAAGGAAAACCAACAAGTTGAAAAAGATTCGATCAATTGAATTTTAGCTTCAATGCGTTACAAAACAATAAATAACATATAATTTTATAAATTATGACAGCTTTTTTTGAAGGAATACAATACTTATTTGTTAACATTTTATTTGCTCCACTTGACTTTTTACGTCGTTTAGAGCTAATTACTTGGTTTGGTGCAAACACAATTAACTGGATCTTCATGATTATTTGTTCTGCAGCAATCGTATATTGGATTAAACAATTACGTATTTTTGATGCTGCAGGAACAGAAAATCAAGATACTACGGCTCACTCTTTCTTAAAGTAAGTCGAAGCCGATATCTTTTCTAAAATACATCTTATCAAAATTTAGTTTATCTATGTTTTGGTAAGATTTTTTTATGGCTTGTTGGAAATCATCTCCATAAGAAGTAATCGTCAATACACGACCTCCGTTACTTAAAACAGCTCCGTCTTCTAATTTTGTTCCCGCGTGGAAAACAATAGAATCTGTAATATTTTCCAGACCGGTAATTACTTTTCCTTTCTCAAAATCTTCCGGATATCCTCCTGAAACCACCATAATTGTTGTGGCACTTCTCGGATCAACCTTCAAATCAAAACTATCCAATTCCTGATTGGCTACAGACAAGAACAATTCAACTAAATCAGATTCTAGTCTTGGTACTACCACTTCCGTTTCAGGATCACCCATTCTTACGTTGTATTCAATAACGATTGGTTCGTTTTTCACATTGATTAAACCAATAAATACAAATCCTTTGTATTCGATTCCATCTTTCTGAAAACCTTCAATTGTCGGTTTTACGATGCGTGTTTCAATTTTTTCCATCAAAACGGCATCTACATAAGGAACCGGAGAAACTGCTCCCATTCCGCCTGTATTCAATCCTGTATCTCCTTCTCCAATTCGTTTGTAATCTTTAGCTGTTGGTAAAATTTTATAACTTTTACCGTCAGTCAGAACAAAACAACTTAATTCGATTCCGTCTAAAAATTCTTCGATAACAACTTTTGAACTCGCTGCACCAAATTTCTGATGAACCAGCATGTTTCTCAATTCAGTTTTTGCTTCTTCCAGATCCTGAATAATCAAAACTCCTTTTCCGGCCGCTAAACCGTCTGCTTTTAAAACATAAGGAGGTTGTAATGTTTCTAAAAAATCACATCCTTTTTCAACTGTTTCAGCCGTAAAGCTGTCGTACGCTGCAGTCGGAATGTTGTGTTTCATTAAGAACTCTTTAGCGAATTCTTTACTTCCTTCTAATTGAGCTCCTAATTTAGATGGCCCGATAACCGGAATATGTTTTAAACTTTCGTCATTTTTGAAATAATCGTAAATCCCTCTTACCAATGGATCTTCAGGCCCAACGACTACCATACTCACTTTTTCCTGTAATACAAATGCTTTTATCGCATCAAAATCGGTTGGAGACATTGCAACATTTGTGGCAATACCAGCAGTTCCGGCATTTCCGGGTGCAACAAAAAGTTTTTCGCAAAGCGGACTCTGGATCATTTTCCATGCAAATGCATGCTCTCTTCCGCCTGATCCCAATAGTAAAATTGTCATGTGTTGTTGTATTTAGTTGTGGTGCAAAAATAATTGCTTTTGAACGTAAAAAATAATTAAATCTTAAAAAGTTGTTGATTGCTCGCTGTTAGTAAATGGATAATATTATTTTTGAAGAAAATTTAGTCTTCTAATGATTTCTCTTTTTGACTTTTCCCTTCAATTAAATGGTTTTCCGATAAAGAAAGCAAAAGCTGATTTAGATGCCATTAGCCGTCTTTCTGAGAAAGAATTTTTAGTATTTCTTGAAAAACAAAAAAACGAAATTGTTGATTTTCATTTGCAAAATAATCCTTTTTATAACGAATTAGTTGGAACTAAAATTGCCCAAAAATGGGAGGATTTACCTGTTTTGAACAAGCAAAATTTGCAAAAACCACTGCAAGAGAGACTTTCTAAAGGGTACACCTTAAAAAATGTATATCGCAACAAAACATCCGGATCCAGCGGAACGCCCTTTGTTTTTGCAAAAGATAAATATTCTCATGCCTTAACCTGGGCTTCAAACAGTATGCGTTTTGGCTGGTTCGGAATCGATTTTAATCATTCGTATCAGGCCCGGTTTTATGGTATTCCGATGGATTTTGTTGGCTACCGAAAAGAACGCTTTAAAGATTATTTAGGCAACCGTTTCCGATTTCCTGTTTTTGACTTATCTGATGAAGTTTTGGAGAAATTCCTGAAGAAATTCAGAACAAAAAAATTCGATTACCTCAACGGTTATACCAGTTCTATTGTTTTGTTTGCTAAATTTTTAGAGAAAAAAAATAGTGTTTTAAAAGACATTTGCCCAACGCTTAAAGCTTGTTTTGTTACTTCGGAAATGCTTTTTGAATCGGATAAAAAACTCTTAGAAAAACAATTCGGAATTCCGATTATCAATGAATATGGAGCTTCAGAATTGGATTTAATTGCTTTTGAAAACCCAAAAGGTGAATGGCAGGTAAACTCAGAAACACTTTTTGTTGAAATTTTGGATGAAAATAATCAGGTTTTACCGTACGGAAAAGAAGGTCGAATCGTGATTACTTCTTTGTTCAACAAAGCAAATCCGTTTATCCGATACGATATTGGCGACATCGGAATTTTGGACGAAAAAAGCACCCTTCAAAAACCAATTCTAAAAAAACTCATTGGACGAACCAATGATGTCGCGCTCTTGCCAAGTGGGAAAAAGGCACCCGGATTGACGTTTTACTATGTTACCAAAAGCATAATTGAAGACGATGGAAATGTAAAAGAGTTTATCATCAAACAAACACAGTTAGATACTTTTGAAATTGAATATATAAGTGATTATGAATTAGATGCTAATCAAATTCAAAAAATAGAAGAAGCAATTGCCCTGTATTTGGAACCTAATTTAAATTTTAGTTTCGTCCGAAAAACGGTTTTAGAAAGAACCAATAGAGGGAAACTAAAACAATTTAAATCTTATTTATAAATAAAATCTTACATTTGTTTTTCAATTAAAAACTTATGGACGATCTCTCTTTACTTTCGGAAGAAACCATTTCTAACAAAATATACTTTATCCGTGGTCAAAAAGTGATGCTTGACAGTGATCTGGCACTACTTTACGGAGTCGAAACTAAAGTATTAAAACAAGCTGTCAAAAGAAATCGATCGCGGTTTCCTGAAGATTTTATGTTTGAACTTACTAAACCTGAATATGATTTTTCAAGGTCACAAATTGTGACCTTGAAAAGCGGTCGCGGATCGAATTTAAAATACCTCCCTTATGCTTTTACTGAACATGGTGTCATGATGCTGTCGAGTGTGTTAAAAAGTGATAAAGCAATTCAGACTAATATCCAAATCATGCGTATTTTCACGAAAGTTAAACAAATGCTATGGGATACAACAGAAATTAAAGTTGATATTCTCCAAATTCAAAAAAAATTGGAAAATCACGATAAAAATATTGAATTAGTATTCTGCTATCTGGATGAGCTAAATGATAAAAAAGAGGAAAGAGTGAAAATTGGATATAAAAAGTGATAATTGCCAAGACGATTTAAATTGCATACAATAGAAACAAAATTTTATTATTCAGTAAATTACTATTTATGTCTGATTTACCTTTACTTTCGGAAGAAACCATTTCTAACAAAATATACTTTATTCGTGGTCAAAAAGTGATGCTTGATCGCGATTTGGCAATATTGTATGGTGTTGAAACTAAAAGATTAAAAGAGCAGGTTAAAAGAAATATGGAGCGCTTCCCAGAAGACTTTATGTTTGAGTTTACAAAAACAGAATTTGAGAATTGGAGGTCGCAAATTGCGACCTCCAATTCTGATAAGATGGGACTAAGACATGTACCAATGGCATTTACTGAACATGGCATCCTAATGTTATCAAGCGTTCTAAAAAGCGATAAAGCAATACAAACCAATATCCAAATCATGCATATTTTCACGAAAGTGAGACAAATGCTCTTAGACACAACTGAAATAAAAATCGATATTCTTCAGATTCAGAAGAAGTTAGAAAATCATGATAAAAACATAGAATTGGTCTTTTCTTATCTGGATGAACTAACAGAGAAAAAAGAAACAGATAGTGAAAGAGTAACAATTGGCTATAAAAAATAAATTCTTTAAGGTCGTAAATTGCGACCTTAAAGAATTATTCAGATTGGAGGTCACAATTTGTGACCTCCAATACCATCTTATTTATTCTTTATATAATGTGGTTTTATAACCAATTGTGTAAACAAAAACCGAATCATTAGTATAACGGAAAATACAAGATTATAACCATGAAATTCTCTGTAAACACCAAAATTGTGTTTGATTAATCTAAATTTTGAAGACGAAATAGAATCTTTTCTGATTCTGTAAAAAGCCAACGATTCCGGAACCGGTTTGGTTGTTTTGATTTGTTTTAAAATTGTAAGCCACAATCGCCAGTCTTGCCTTTTTTGAGAATTTGACAGACTGATTTTTCCAAAATAATCAACATCATAGATTGCGGTTAAATTGCCCACATAGTTGCAAAAAAACAATTGATTGTAACTCAGATTTAATGGGGCTTCTACTCTTCTGTTTAAATCATTACTGTCTTCGTCTATACAATCATAAAATGAAAATGTAAAAGGCAAATTGTTTGCTTTTAAAAATCGAATTTGTTTTTCCAGCTTCTCCGGAAACCATAGATCATCGGCATCAAGATAGGCAATGTACTTTCCTGTAGCTTTTTCTAAGGCCGTATTTCTTGCAAAACCATTCCCTGAATTTTCGGTTAATTTAAACAGCTTTATTCTACTGTCTTTTTGAGCAAATTCCTCAATAATAACAACAGTTTGATCTGTTGAAGCATCATCAACCAAAATTGCCTCCCAGTTTGAGTAACTTTGATTCTGAACTGATTCTAAAGTTGCTCTGATGAACTTTTCAGTATTATAAGTAGGTATTATAACAGATACTAATTCACTCATTTGACGATGACTACTTTCGGAATTTATTTTTAGTTTAAAAAATAATAGAGGTAAGCTCCTAAGATACTAAGTCGCTAAGATTCTAAATTTTATTACTAAACATGCAGATTTGTAATAATTTAGCAATCCGAAACCTTAGAAACTCAGAATCTTAGTGCCTTTATAACTTTATCCCTTAAAACCTTTTCTATTTCAGAATATAGGTTCAATTAAAAAACTCGGGCTATATGGAAATTATTATTTTATATAACTGGAGAAATCTTTGTGTTCTTCTTTTGAAAGTTCTTCCTTAGAAAGGGATCTGAAATAATCATACGTAATTTTCATACCTTCCGAACGGTTTACCTTCGCTTCCCAACCCAACAGTTCTTTCGCTTTTGTAGTGTCTGGCTGGCGTTGTAACGGATCATTTATCGGTAACGGGTGGTATACTACCTTTTGATTGGTTCCTGTTAATTTAATGATTTCTTCTGCAAAATCTTTAATTGTGATTTCATCCGGGTTTCCAATATTTACAGGATACACATAATCCGAATGCAATAATCTGAAAATACCTTCTACCTGATCATCGACATAACAAAACGAACGTGTTTGCATTCCATCGCCAAAAATCGTCAAATCTTCACCGCGAAGTGCCTGTCCGATAAACGCAGGAATTACACGACCGTCATTGAGGCGCATTCTTGGTCCATAAGTATTAAAGATACGTACGATTCTGGTCTCTACACCATGAAAAGTATGATAAGCCATAGTAATCGATTCCTGAAAACGCTTGGCTTCGTCATAAACACCACGCGGACCAATTGTATTTACGTTTCCGTAATATTCTTCTGTTTGTGGGTGCACCAATGGATCTCCATACACTTCTGAAGTGGATGCAATCAGAATTCTGGCTTTTTTTACACGTGCCAAACCTAACAAATTATGTGTTCCCAAAGAACCCACTTTTAAGGTCTGAATCGGAATTTTTAAATAATCAATCGGACTTGCCGGCGAGGCAAAATGCAGTATATAATCTAAATCACCCGGAATATGAACAAATTTGGTAATATCGTGATGGTAAAATTCGAACTGTTCTAATTTGAATAAATGCTCAATATTTTTAAGATCTCCCGTAATCAGATTATCCATTCCAATAACATAATAGCCTTCTTTGATGAATCTGTCGCACAAATGCGATCCTAAAAATCCTGCTGCCCCGGTGATAAGTATTCTTTTCATAGTAATTATTTATACTTGGCAAATGTAACTTATTTGAAAAATATAGAAACTATTCTAAAAAAAAACTGTCTAAATTAATTTTAGACAGTTTTTTAAATTTTACCAGAGTTTTAATTATGATGGTCTCATCTAATGTAAAAAAAAACAACTAGTTATTTTACTTTTAACTTTGCTTCTAATACTTCTATCTTTTTATTTTGCTCAATAACATAAAGTGTTAATTCTTCTATCTTTTGCAGCAAGACATTACTCATTTCTCCCAATTGCAATCCTTTATCTTTGATTTCCTGCGCTGAAGGTACATTTGGTAAATGATTATTCTCTTTAGTATATTTTTCTACCTCGGCTAATGTTGGCATCACATAATCAGATTTCAATTCAGATTTACCGGTATAGTATTTCTGAAAAACATAATCTGCAGGAACTGATAAATCAACCCTAACTTCTTCTGCATGAATCTTGCCTTTTACTGTTAATTTTTCATCCGGATTAATTGAACCTATGCCGACATTACCGTTAGCAACAATTGCTAAACGAGCCACTTGCATTAGATCACTTTTCGAGGATATTTGTTTTGTATTATAAATATCAGCCGATGTTGTTGTTACGTCATTAATACTAAAAATTGGAAAAGACCCAAATGAGGTATTGGTTATACTAAACCTTTTGGCCCACAATGCTGAATTATGTAACAATATCCCATTGTCAAAATTATCATTCCCTGAACGCAAATGCAATATTGATAATGGCTTAACAATATCACTAAGCATATTTACACCTAGTCTAAAATCAGTGAGTCTAAGCGTTGAAAGTCCTTGATTATTTGCAAAATCAAATCCCCCTAATGGATTTGAAGTATCAACACTATTTGAATTGACAAATTTTAAAACTTGCCCCGTTCCTACTTGTTGCCTTGAGATATAAGATCCATCCCAATCCCAATATATTTTATTATTTGAACTTATTTTTATATTACCTTTTACCTCTAATTTTTCTGTTGGTGTATTAGTCCCGATACCTGCGTTACCTGTAGTTGGAAATATATTTTGACCAAAAGAAATTGCAGCAACTAATAGAGTTACAGCAACAAATAATTGTTTCATAATTTAAGATTTTACGTGTTATTTTATCTTAATTCCAACAAATCTAACAAAAAAATCATCAAACGCATTTCATAAGTCCAACTTCTTTACTGTTATTTAAAGAACTACTATATTCGAGGCGTTTATTTTATTTGTTCTCTATAAATAAATTCTAAATCATGTATTTCTTTCAAAATATTATGATTCATCTCAAATCTTATTTTAGCATTTTTTGAAAATTCAATATATGTATTTTCATCATTTAAAAGTTTAATAATCCTTTGGGCGAAAACAACTGTATCATCATCCTCAACCACATATCCGTTAAAATCGTTTTTAATCAAATCCCTGTTTCCATCACAATTAGAAACCACACAAGGTATCGATAACGCTAAGCTTTCAATAATAGCGTAAGGCAACCCTTCATACCTCGCAGTAGATAAATATAACTTAGATTGACTAACTATATTTAAAACATCTTCACGAGAAGTCCAATTTAAGAGCGTCACATTGTTTATTAAATCCAGTTTTGAAACTAATTTTTGAACTTCTTCTAACTGATCTGCATGATATCCAACCCCCACTAACACAAGATGCATCTGTAGTGTTTTATTTACTTCATGCAAAACACGTATTAGTTCTTCTATATTTTTTTGATAACATGGCCTCCCAACTGTACAAAAATAATCCTCTGGCCATGTTCTTGGTATCGAAAGCTCTAAAATATTTTCGATTGGTTCAATCGCATTACTGAAAAGCAATGTTTTTGTTTCAGAAAAACCAACTTCTTCAATAGCTCTGTTTAATTCGGATTCAGAAGATGCTAGTAAAATCGTATTCCCTTTTGAAAGTATCTTTTCAACAATTAAAAAAAAAGCTTTTTTTATCTTGTTATTTGTACTTAAGTAAGAAAATGCCTGAGGCGTATGAAGTACTTTTATCCCTGTTAAAAATCCAACAACTCGCCCTATAACCCCTCCTTTTGTACTATGAGAATGTATAATATCGGGGCTTTCTTTTCGAACTATCTTCAGCGCTTTTATAATTGCGAGAAAATCATTCTTTATTGATATTGGTCTATAGATCGGAATTTTATAATCAACAACCCTTTTTTTACTTTTATCTCTAAATTCTTCATTTGTTTCTTTGTCTCCATGAATCACAAAACATTCGAAAGCTGACGCATCCAGATTTTGTATTATTTGCCGTAACGAAACATCTACACCTCCTACTGAATGAAGAATATGTGCAACTTTAATTTTTTTCATTACTTCCTTTTTTTGCGGGAATTAAAATTAAAATAAATATCCCAAACAAATAACATCCAAACTGTCTATAAAAAATATTTTCTACCAAAAAAAATAACATAAACGAAATAGCAATTGCTAATGAAAAAAAATCCCTTTTTACTTCGTAAAACAATTTTATAAAAAAACTTATAAATAGTCCCAGTCCTAAGATACCTCCAATTAAATAAAAATCTATAAATTGATTATGTGAATTAAATTTTTCTGATAAGAAATACTCTTTTTTTGACTGATTTTCTATTGTACGGGCATAACATTCTAAAAAATTATTGTCAATTATTTCATAACCTTTAAATCCCGTTATAAGATTAAAATCCTTTTTTTCAGACATATCACTCGCACAATTCCAAATCACAATTCTAGGTTCATAATCTGAAGCAACTTGTATCGATTCTTCAATACTACTCTTTACAAAAAATCTCTCTGAAATGTTCTTATTCATATAAATAATCAAACCAAACAAAAGGATAATAGCTGTACTAAATAAAACTTTTTTATACCATTTCACTTTATAGTAAAAAAGAAAATAAACTCCTGAAATACAAAATATCGTAATAATGGAAATTCTGGCAGATATTAAAATAATAAACAAAATCAATATAATTGAGTTTATTATATATAAACAACGGTGTTTAACTAAGAAAAAAGCCTTTTCTATCGATAATAAAAAGCCTAATACTGAAACAAAGCCCATATACGGACGCTCTAAAATTAATAGCTTATTAACCTCATCTGTATTAGCAAATGGCAAAGTATGATTTTTATAAAAAAATAATCCAATTAAAAAAAGAGAACTTAAAATACATGCATTTATGCCCAAAAGAACAAATAGCTTAAAGCTTTTAATATTCCTGATTTTTTGTAATAAAAGTGATAGCCAAAATGACAAAAAAATACCTTTATACACTTTCAAGTCATATCCTATCGCACCATAAATAAGCGATTTAAAAAAAAGTAATGCCAATAACCCAAATAAGATAATCCCTGAAGATATAGTAATTTTATACTCCTTCAAATTAAAATTCGTAAAAAACGAAACCGATAAAAGAATCAAAATAATATTAGGCACCGCTTTTGAGAAAAAAAGCGTCAAAATCATTATATAAGAGAGATACTCAAAAATATTCTGCTTAATTAAGTTTTTCATCTTTTCATTTTCTTTATAAACAAAATAAAATAGTAAGGAAGATACAAGAGCATATAATTTCTAATAAGTCCATAAATTGGATAAAAACCGAAATAAAAATTTTCTTTTATAATTACTATTCTGCTTTTAACTTGCTGCCTTCTCCTCTTTAATGAAATTCCATTTCCATTTATTTCTATTTGCGTTAAATACTCTTCAATATTAGCCATTTTAAAAGTCTTTGAAATCATAAAGAAAAAAGCATAGTCTTCTGCAGATTTATAGTTTAATGGATAAAACCCGACTTTTTTTAAAATTTCAACAGAAAACAGGATCGCAGGATGAATCAGCATTGAATTAAAAAACATTTTATTTTTTATATCCTGGTCCTTTAATGGTAACCTAATTGAATATAGAAAAACATCGTTCTCATCAACTGCTAATACATTTGATCCAACAATTTTTATATCCTCATGCTCCTTCAAAAATTTCTCCTGAGTGCCAAATCTTTTTCCAAGGCAAACATCCCCGCAATCTAGTCTGGCAATATATTTATATCCCTTCTGAATTATAATTTTTAATCCTGTATTTAATGCTGTTTCAATTCCTTTATTACTTTTCAGATACTCAAATGTTATGCTCCCTTTTGCATTAAAATTAGTACGAACATCATCTTCATTAAATTTATTTATACTTCCATCATCGACAATTAACACATCAAGTTCTTCATCCTTATCAATAGATTTTAATGATTTCAGCAATCCTTCATTATTATTATAATAAGGTATCAAAAGCACTACACTATTCATTTTTTACTACTTTTAGTTTATATCTTAATTGAATTAAAATAGCAAGACTTAACCAAGCCACATACATTCTAAAAGTATCAATCTGAAACCAATTTATATACAATCCGATTAAAGTAACTAAAACAATAATTGCAAGTATTTTCCCTTCGTCTTGAGTCTTTCTCATTATGCTTAAAGTCTCCTTTAAAGAAAAATAAAGAAGTGTAATAAATAAGATGAATCCAACAAGTCCAGTTTCTGCTAATAATCTAGTGTACAAGTTATATCCTGGAGGGAATGTTTTATCTTTTTTATTTTTGTAGAAAAGCTTAAATTCATAATTTCCTCTGGTAGCCCAACCTGGATAATGTTTTCTGTTATGATATGCTTGTTGACCAAATCCCACCCCAATAATTGGGTTTTCTTTAAAAACCTCTATTGCAGCATACTGCATTCCAAATCTCGATTGGTTGGAAACACTTTTCGTCAAATTATTTCTAAAATCCAACGAATCTAACTTTGTTGTGATCGACTTAATTACTTTTTCTCCATTTAAAGCCAATAAAATAGAAAATACAATACTAAACCCGAAGAAAAATCTTTTTATATAAATTTTAAATCGATTATCACGGTATAGAAAAATTGAAAAAATAAATGCCTGAAAGAAAACAACTATAAGTCCCGTTCTTGAACCTGAAAAATACGTTAAAACCAGTACTGTAATTGCTGGCAAAAATTTGATACTTCTATTACTTGTCAAAATGTAACTAAACATCCAACCGGCAGTACTAATCAAATAAATAGCTAAAAATGGTGGTTCATATGCAATAGATGAAATTCTTCCTGTTTGAATACTTACTTCTAAAAAAGGAAAATAATCAAATAAACTTAAAACCGGATATAAAAATCCGAAGCCAAAAATAGAAATTAATGTTTCGAATAAGCCATATACAGATGCTATAATTAAAGAATACAAAAATACCTTTCTTATTCTAAACAGTATTTCCTTCAATTCCATTTTTACTAAAACATTAATATATAACATAAAGAAAAACAAACTCGATATTATCAACGAAAAATACTGCCTGACAAACCTATTTATCCCACTGGTGTGTTTAAAATAATTAGACACTACTGTATTTGCATTTAAAAGCGTTGTGATTATACACCAAACTAAAAACAATATTACAAACTGAAAAAGTATATTATTATATGGTATTACAATTTTTTTAGAATTGAATGTGTCCACAATTAAAGTCGCAAACGCAGCAAATAAAAAAATAAAACCAGATTCACTTTTAAATTCACCTAACAACGGAATTCCTTCATATTCATTAAAAGGAAAGAAGAAAAGACCTAAAAAAAACAATAATGTATACAATTTCCTAAGCAAAATTTCTCGTTTTTTTTATTTTAAGATTATTTAAATTTCGAAGAATTTCTGAAACTTTTGGATAGTAGGCTAATTTAATTACAAAAATTAGCAAATACAAACCTATTAAAGATTTGCTTTTTATAATTTTCAATACTAGTACTTCAAACGTACCTTGCCCTTTTAAAATGTCATCACCGTATTTCATTGCTAACATACAAACTTCCGAATCAAAAGTCATAGATTTTATTTTCTTAATTTTATAAGCAAATGAAATTTTTACCGTACCATATTTAAATACCAAATAAAAAACTTTCTGAATAAAACGAATTGCCTTTAGTTTTTCAAACTCTTTATCATCAATAATTAAATTAAATCTTGTTTTATAATCAAAATGAAATTTTTGTCTGGCTATCTCAAAATAGTCTATTTTAAAAATATTCTTAGATACCCCATCAAAAACTTCTCTATAAAAATAACCGGAATAATCTACAAAAAGTACATTAGATGCCGTATTAAATATATTTAAATTAAACATCTGATCTTCTTCATATTCATTCGGAAAAATAATATTATGAGCGGTAATAAGCTCTTTTTTATAAATTTTATTCCAGACTGCAAACAGGTCTTCTCTTTCTAATAGATTTGAAATAATATTATTTTGAATAAACCTTTGATCATATATTATGTTGACCGGAAATACTGCGTCTTTAAAAATATATTTATTGTCTCTTCCTAAAAAATAACTCGAAACAACTATATCTGTATCAAATTCAGATGCCTTCTTATACAACTCTTCAAACATATCTTGGGATACAAAATCATCTGAATCGACAAAACCTATATACTTTCCAGTAGCATTCGCAATCCCCGCATTTCTTGCAGCACTTCTCCCGGCGTTATCCTGATTAATAATTTTTATTCTTTTATCATCCTTTTGAAAATCTTCTATGATCTGACGACTATTGTCTGATGAACCATCATTGATAAAAATAAATTCACATTCTTTTAATGTTTGATTCATCATTGATTTAACACAATCTACCAAAAAAACTTCTGCATTATAAACAGGAATAATGACGCTAACTTTAATTTGTGCCATACCTTTTTTCTTCTAATATAATTTTTTTTGTTTCCTTATTTGCATAAAACCACATTCCTAAAACAATAAAAATCTGAGTAATAGTAAGAGAAATAGCAGTTCCCAATTCTTTATAAAAATAGGTCATTATTAAATTGATACTAATATTTAAAATCGCTGCCCACATAATTATGAGAAAGTATAAATTATCTTTCCCTAAGTTTAATAAAATTTGTTTTCCAAACATTGTGTCCAAAAAAGAGGCTAGTGGAATAATAAGCAATATTTTAAATAAAATAACACTAGAATACATATCCCTACCATAAATAAATAGTATAATTTCTTTAGAAAAAAAGAAGCAAAAAAAGAAGATCATCAAAAAAACTATTCCTCCGATTAGTGCTAACTTATTAATTTTCTTGATCGCTTGTAATTTACTTTGAGCCATTTGCAAAGAAAAATAGGGAAAAATAGCATTAGAAACAGGCGTTTGTAAATTACCTATTGCACGAATCAATTTTTCAGATGCTGAAAAAAAACCAACTGCCTGATTTCCTGCAATAATACCTAAAATTAAGGTATTCGTATTTGTAAATAAAGAGATTTTTAACTCTGATAAAAAAACATATTTCCCTCTATTGAGTTGTTCTTTTATAGATTTAAAAGATTGTATCTTAAATTTAATATCAAAATCTTTTCGAATATAAAACAAAGAAAAAATCCCTGCGAAAATAACCCCTAATGCATTAAAAACAGGAACAAGATAATAATCTGATTTTTCTTTTACAAAAATAAAAAGGGCGATAGTAAAGATAACTTTTGATATGAGACTCAAATAAGTAATGTATTTCATTTTTTGAATTCCCTGAAAATACCAACCCGGAAAAATTGCCTGCCCAAGAACTGAACCAAATGAAAACACATAAATTATCCAATACATTCTAAAAACTTCAAATGTAAAAACAATTCCCATCATTATAACAAAACTCAATAGTAGCAGAAATAATTTTGCTGACATGATTTGGTTAAAAATTTCACTTTGTTTTTCAGGATTATTAATTACCAACGAAATATCTCTGGTTCCTGTGGCATTAAATCCATAATCTGTAACAATTTGAAAATACGTTATAAAAGCAAATGAAAAAGACAATAATCCGAAATATTCAACTTTCAGAACATGCATTAAATAAGGAATTGTAACTAGCGGTAAAATTAAATTTAAACCTTGTAATACAGAAAGGTAAGCAAAATTTAAAGCTAAAACTTTGTGTTTTTTATATTGTAGAAATATATCAGAAAGTTTTAATTTCAAAATTTAGATTTTTTTAAAAAAGGCTATACAAAAAATTGTATAGCCTTAGAAATTATATATAGAACTTACATTTTTACCCCTCTAACCTTTTCTAATTCAGGATAAATTGATGCTTTTACTAAAAAAAACGGATCATACTTTTCCCCATTATTAATAAATGTTGCAATCCCTGTAGCTTCGTCAAATTTTATATACTCATTAGGAGTAAAATATTTTAATAAATCTTTTTGATCTATTTTAAAACTTCTACCTTCGAAACTTAATGTTATGGAGTTTATTTTAATTGGTTCCTGATCCTTTTTTGAACTAATATCGATACGAATATCATTTGGCAAAATTCCTTCAGGAATACTAAATACTACTGTCTGTGACTCCTCTTTTCCTTTTATTCCATAATAAACCGTATTTTTCTCATCAAAATAAGAAATCGAAGGATCTTTATAGAAAAGTATTAGTTCGTCATCTTTTTTGATGTCTAGATCTACAATTACATCAAATGTATTTGCTTTTACCTCTTCAACTGGTTTCTCTTTCTCTGCATTTTTACAGGAAATTAAAGAAACTATCATTAATAAACTTAAAAGAATTGATTTTGTTTTCATTTGTACTTTTTGGGCAAAAATATATTTTTTTTAGTATTTAACTCTAAAAACATCTATCTAATTGATATTTGTTAAACTTTAAATAACAAACATACCTTTCTCTATTAAAAATCTCATTTCCATCAAAATAAATTAAGCACTTTTCAACTTTTGCTTTCTATAAAAAGAGATAAAAAATCTGAAGAATATAAACAGAAAAATAAATAATACTGGTAACAATAGTTTTAAATCCCCTTTAATAAATTTAACGGATTCTACATTTATTGTAACGCTACTTTCTTTAATAATTTTATCAAAATTAATTAATTCTACTCTATGATTTCCTTGTTCAGCTATTAACTCATCTTTCGTTTTAATAATATCATTAAGCTGGGTATTCTCATTATAATATAATAATTTATTATTTTTATGAACCCCGCTAGTTGCATTAGAAAAGTTACTTAAAACACCGTCAATCTGTTTAATGATAGTGTCATTCTGTCCCATCTTTAGCTGAACATTTTTATATACTTCTTTCTGTATTTTATTATAATAATCTGATTTATTAAAATATTCTAAAAGCGGTTTTATTAACTGTTCTCCAGATGTTCTTTCTTTTGTTGATAAAATAATTCTCTGATAAGTATAGTTTTTACTCGTTATGTTTTCTTCCAGAACTTTATTAATATCACCATCTTCAGCCATCAATTTAATTAATTCAAAATTTTCCGGTTTATTTTTAATGAAATTATATACATCTGCTATAGGTTTAATTTCTATAGCTTTCAGATTTTTAGGTTGTAGAATTCCAACAGTATTTTTTAAGAATAGAGTATCATTCTCTTTAATTTTAGAATTAATTAAACTAATTTTAGAATACAAGTAATCTGTACTTCCGAAATTCGGTGCAACAATGATTTGATGCTCATAGCTTTTTTGAGTTTTATCAACCAACATTCCTATACCAAAACCTACAATAATTAATAACAAAACAACAATCCAGTTTCTGATAAAAAACTGGATGCTATTAAAAATGGAAGTTTGAACTGATTCAAAAAAATTACCAATCTTTTTAGAAATCTGTACTAAATCAATTTCCTGATCTTCCTGACTTTGAGGTACTTTGGTACTCATTTATAAGTTCTATTTTATGTTGAAAATTTGCTCTAAAATCTTGATCGTAATCAAATATGTAGGTTTTACACCGGTGGTACCAAGACCTCCTGAAGCCAATGTGCTTCCGGTTTCCAGCGGATTATCTGAAGCATAATAAGCATATCTTACTTTGATATCATGCGGTACACTCTTTCTGATTTTTGATGCCGATTGTATGGCTTTTTGATAATAAGAGCCTTCCATTTCAAGACCAATTACGCCCCAAGTCGACTCGTGGAAGAACTTTAACAAGTCTCTGTTCTGTAATGATGTTCCTAAAACGGTTACCATAGCACCCTCAAAAACCGCAATATCATTTCCTTCAAACATGGCTCCTGTTAACTCATTTTCAAAGAAATAATTATCGGCTGTACCTTCATTTATATGGGCTGTCGGGATCATGATGTCTCCTTTTCCTCCTTCTAAAATTCCGGCTTTACCCATTATCGATACCGATTTTACTTCTAATAAAGTATCTTTTTTAAATGGTTTTAAAAGTTCATCGATGGTTTCATATGCCTGTTCTCCAAAAGCATAATCCATTACAATGATAACCGGTTTTTCTTCCTCCAGTTTTGCTTTTGGAAAGGCTGTTTTTGCCCAGTCAATTTTAGCTGTATCAAAAATCTGAACATCAATATTGGTTCCTGACGTATCCAGTAATGAAATCATTCCGTTTTTCAAAGCCAGCTCTTCAACAACTTTTCTTGTTTCTTTAGCACCCGATTTGCTTAACTCTTCATAAATAAAGAAATCAGATTTGTCTTTAAATTTTGTTTTCAACAACGGAGTGGCAAAAATAGAATTCATTACACTGTGCATGTTTGCACTAATAACATGAATTGGACGCTTCAAAAGATTATTGGCTTTTAAAACTTCCTTGATGTTTGTTGCCCAGATTTCTCCATGAATGTGGTGCCCTAAACGCTCTCTTAAAACCGGACTGAATGTAATGGTTCGTTTGTTATTGTCAATTACTTCTTCGATCGCTAATTTTCCTAACCAATAGATAACATGCAGAAAACGATCCGGAGCTTCATCTGAACCAAAAGCATCGTAAATATCCAAAACTTCCTCAAAAGTTCGGCCTAAAATATTCGCTACATGTGAGATCGCTTTTTCTTTTTCTATTAAAGTTAATTTTTTGGTCTGCATTACAGCCTGCTCCAGTTTCATCCAATCACGTGAAACTTCACCTCCATCATCCAGTAAAACTCTATTTTTTATTTTATGAGATTCAATAAAAATAAACGTCAAATGCGTTAGTATATCGTAAATATCAGAACGTCCACGCGTGATTTCAACATTCATTTGCTCCTCGTCAATTCGATAACAATTTCTTCTTCTTTTTGGAGGAACAATTGCTTGAAAATGGGACTTAGAATACCCTTCGTCTGAGGTTAAATTAATAAATCGGCATTGCTCAATTCCAATTGGAAGGCGCTCTATCACATACAAAAGTCCATTTAATTCTACTTTCTCCTCGGCGATATTTCCATAAATTTCCGGACGTAATGCCAATAAGGATTCGCGTAAACTGTCACCTGAAACTCCCATTGGTTTATAAAAACCACGGTTGAACAAATGACGCATTGTAATGTACATTTTTTCTATCGCAGCTGATGATTCCTGCGCTCTGGATCTTGAAATATGTTTTGTCTCTTTCATTTTTTCTAATTTTCAAACTTATAAAGAATAAGTTGCATTTTTATTTTAAATTATCCGCTATATCCCTATTATTTGATAATCGTGGAATTTTATTTTGTCCGCCCAATTTTCCCTGTGATTTCATATAGTCCTGAAATCCGTTTTTAGCCACTTTAGTTACCACCACTTTTCTTAAAACATTGCCGACAATCAAATCATCGTAATAAATATTTTGCTTACGCATCGCATTATCAATCTTTTCTTCAAAAACCTCCATGTTTTCAGGCTCTGTTTCAAACTCTACCAACCATTCGTGATAAGGCAATCCGCTTGAAGGTGTAATTTGTGGTGCAACCGTAAATTCGTTAATTACAATTTTAGTCTCTACTGTGGCTTCTTTCATTGCATTTTCTACTTCATTGGCAATAACATGTTCTCCAAAAGCAGAAATATAATGTTTGATTCGGCCTGAAACTATAACACGATGCGGGAACAAGGTAGTAAACTGAACCGTATCTCCAATATTATAGCCCCAAAGTCCTGCATTTGTTGATATAATTAAAGCATAATTTACGCCCAATTCAACTTCACCAATGGTAAGCCTTTTTGGATTTTCTGTAAAAAATTCATCTGCTTTTATAAACTCATAAAAAATTCCTGAATTCAACAACAAAAGCATTCCTTTTGCTTTTTGAGAGTCCTGATAGGCAAAAAAACCTTCAGAAGCCGGAAACAACTCAATACTGTCTACTTTTCTGCCAATCATATTTTCGAATTTGGCCCGATAAGGTTCGTAATTAACCCCTCCGTAAATAAACAAATTAAAATTTTTGAATAATTCCCCTATTTTCTTTCCACCGCTCTTCTCCTGCAAACGCTCAAAATACATTTGTACCCAGGACGGAATTCCCGAAATAATGGTCATATCCTGTTCGATTGTTTCTTCAACAATGGCATTTACTTTTGTATCCCAATCTTCAATACAATTGGTTTCCCAGGATGGCATGCGGTTCTTTTGCAAATACTTCGGTACAAAATGTGCTACAATTCCCGAGAGTCTTCCAAATTTAATTCCGTATTTCTCTGTTAAAATAGGACTTCCTTGCAGAAAAATCATTTTCCCGTCAACAAAATCAGCCTTTCCACTCTCGTAGATATAATGCAAAATGGCATTTCGGGAAGCTTCAATATGATAAGGCAATGATTCTTTGGTCAGCGGAATATATTTCGCACCGGATGTTGTTCCGGAAGTTTTTGCAAAATAAATTGGCTTTCCTTTCCATAATATGTCTTTTTCACCCTCTCTAACCTTATCAATATAAGTTTTTAAGTCTTCATAATCCCGAACAGGAACCCATTTCTTAAAATCATCAACCGTTTTTATTTTATCAAAATGATGATCTACACCAAACTGAGTCTCTTTAGCAGTACGAATTAATTGCTTAAAAACCTCTTGCTGGGTTTCGACCGGTTTATTGGCCCAGGCAAGTGTTTGATAGTATATTTTTCTGGCAAATAATTTTGCCGCTACAGATTTAATAGACATCCTTTATGATATTATTTCTTCTCTTTTTTATTTTTATCCCCAGTTTTTCCGTTTGACTCCTTCTCAGCTTTATTTACTTCTTCTCTTAATTTAAGCTCTTCTTCTGTAACTTTCATATTAACTTCGGCTGCTTCATCAGTTTCTGCGAGAATGGAATCTTTATTAAATTTTGCATACTCCAGCTCCCCTCTCAAAACTTTCTGAACCCCTTTTAAATACGCTTCATTTTTCTTTAAAGCCCTCTCTAAAGAATCTGACTTTATAGCTAACTCCATAGCATTCCGCTTCAATTCAGAAGAAGAATATCCCGGAATAAACTCGCGCAAAGGAGTAAATGCAATGATGAAAGTAGTAATTAAAATCAAAAAAATACCGCCTAAGGAAAAAACAACAAAAACATTCATCAAGGTCAGTTTCAATGAAAACTGCTCTTCAAAAGTATCTTCATTCAAAATAACTAACCGGTTTTTGATGAATAATTTTTTTCTGAAATTGAATTTCTTCCTGGTCATTATTGTTATTTATTGCGAGCAAATATAAGAATTAATCATCTTGCTGATACCTGCCAAGATTAAGGGAATGTGCTGAAATTACTATTTTATGGAATATTTAACGCCTGTTAAGATAAAAAATTACAAACAAAATCATTTTCCGTATGCTAATTCTATATACCTTTGCCAAAAATTAGATACAAATTTGCTTCGGCATTAAATATACAATCATGGGAAGATTAGGTCTTACAGAAATCCTCGTAATAGTAGGTATTGTGATATTACTTTTTGGAGGTAAAAAAATTCCGGAATTAATGAAAGGTTTAGGAAGTGGAATTAAGGAATTTAAAAACGCTGCCAAAGACGATCAATCTGCTCCTGCTGCCAAAAAAGAAGAGGAAGAGACAAAAAAATAGTTTTTTTAAACGTATTAAAAATCCCAAGCTACACTGTAGTCTTGGGATTTTTTATTTCCCATTTTTCTATCCGTTGCCTTTTTTAAATGTAGTTTTTACAAGTAAATCTATATATTTGATAAAAACTATTATATGAAAAAACCTTTACTCTTTTTAATTTTATTTTTACAATCCTTAATAACAGCTGCACAAAATCCTGCAGATGTAGAACAGACTTTTGGTCCCTATCCCGGATTTAACCACATCGTTAGTAAGATTGTTACTCAGGCTGACGGGAAAATATTGGTTGGCGGAAACTTTACTACCTATCTTGGAAATCCTGAAAATTATCTGGTTCGATTAAATAAAGACGGAAGTAAGGATACTTCTTTTAATATCGGTACCGGATTTAATAGAAGTGTTAGTGCAATTGTTGTTTTACCTGATGGTAAAATACTAATTGGAGGAAGTTTTACAACGTATAATGGTGCTGTTCAAAACAGAATTATTCGTCTGAATTCCGACGGAAGTAAAGATGCAACTTTTAATATAGGTACCGGATTTGATAACTCCATTCAAGCTATCGCCTTGCAGCCTGATGGTAAAATACTTGTGAGTGGTTATTTTTCAAAATACCAGAACAGTTATCAAAATCGATTAATACGTTTAAATCCGGATGGTACAAAAGATCCTTCCTTAATAGCCTATCAAAGTGGAAGTATTTTAGCAATAGTCGTACAACCTGATGGAAAAATAATTTTAGGCGGCGGTTTCAGAACTTTTGCAGATGAATCTCAAAATCTGTTAATTCGTTTAAATCCAAACGGAACGAGAGACACCACTTTTGATGTTGGAAGCGGATTTGAAAAAGATCCTTCAGCATCTTTTGGTTCTGTAAATACTGTAGTACTTCAGCCGGATGGAAAAATACTGGTTGGCGGTGATTTCAGATACTATAAAAAAGAACTTAATGAATATATCATTCGTTTAAATACAGATGGAAGTAAAGATGCCACTTTTAATACTGAAAACAGAATTGGTTCTTTTAGCTATGTTCAATGCATCCTTACGCAACCGGATGGAAAAATAGTGGTTGGTGGAAGCTTTACTGAGTTTAGGAGACAGAATGACCCGCAAAATCGTTTAGTCCGTTTTAATGCCAACGGAACAAAAGACGAAACTTTTAAAATTGGAACCGGTTTTAATGATCTTGTTGAAACAATAGCTTTACAAAATGACGGACAATTGCTCATTGGAGGAGTATTTACTACTTATCAGGATCTTATACAAAATCGTTTGGTACAATTAAACCCTAATGGAAGCAAAGACATTTTATTTAATGAAACAAATGGTTTTAGCCACGTCGTAAATGCAATTGCCGTACAAAATGACGGAAAAATACTTGCCGGTGGTGAATTCACTACCTATAATGGAGCTTCACAAAACAAACTAATCCGTTTCAATTCTGATGGAAGCAAAGACGAAACTTTTGATATAGGTACCGGCTTTACTCATGCTGTTAGCTCCATAACGATGCAAGCAAATCAGAAAATACTGGTAGCCGGAGATTTTCTTTATTTTGATGGAAGTAGAAGGGATCATTTAATTCGACTTGAAAGTGGCGGATATCAGGATAGCTCTTTTAAAGTAAGTGCTGTTATTCAGCGAAATAGTTTAATAGTAGTACAACCTGACCAGAAAATTTTGGTTGCCAAAGATTTTAGTATACCTTATCAACAACCACAACAAAAAGGTTTGATTCGCTTAAATTCTGATGGAAGTACTGACACTTCTTTTATTCTTCCATCACAATTTGGAACCGGTATTATTTATGCATTAGCAGTACAAAACGATGGAAAAATAGTTGTCGGCGGTTATTTTACAACGAAAATTGGAGCCGCTCAAAATTATTTAATTCGTTTAAATTCTGATGGAAGTACTGACACTTCTTTTAATGTGGGAATTGGATTTGATAATACTGTAGATTCTGTCCTTATTCAATCAGACGGAAAAATACTTATAGGAGGTAGTTTTACTAAATATCAGGAAATACCTGTAAAATCTTTTATTCGTTTAAATTCTGACGGAAGTATTGATCCTACTTTCGCTCTTGATCGTAAAGTTTCCAATGCTAACCCAATCCTGCAAAAAGATGGAAAAATAATATTAGGTCTGAATCGTTATAATTCTGATGGAACTATAGATAACTCTTTCCAAATTGGAACTAAAGAATTTAATGGGTACATTAGAGCTGTAGCATTACAACCTAATGGACAGGTGCTTGTAGGAGGTGAGTTTACTAAATATAAAGATATTAGCGGTTCTGCCTATTTAGTTCGTCTAAAAGGAACCGAACTTTCTTTATCTAATGATGAATTCACTCAGAAAAATAATTTATTCTCCTTGTGGCCAAACCCGACAAAAAATGTATTAAATATAAACTCTTTAAACGAAACCAATTATTCTGTAAAAATTTATAATATACTGGGCAAATTACTTTACACCAAAGAAAATGTAAATGCACCAATTGATGTAAGTTCTTTTACTTCCGGTTTATATTTGATAAAAATAAAAGCAGGAAATGGTGAAATATCTCAAAAATTTATAAAAATATAAGTACTTCAATTAAAAACCAAAAACTCCCAAATTACAGTTGTAGTTTGGGAGTTTTTATATAATTCCATTGGTTTGAAACTTGGAATTTGGAATTTAAAAATTGGATTTTTCTCTAAAGTATCATTGTCAACTGAATTCTCTTCCTGTCTTCATCAACCTCAGTAACCTTAACATCAACATGCTGATGTAGTTTAACCACTTCGTTTACATCGCTTACAAATCCCGCTTTTAATTGTGAAATGTGAACTAGTCCGCTTTCTTTGATTCCGATATCAACAAAACAACCAAAATTGGTAATGTTATTCACAATTCCCGGTAGAATCATTCCGGTTCTCAAATCTTTGATCGATTTTACATTCGCATCAAACTCAAAAACCTTTGCTGACTTTCTAGGGTCTAATCCGGGCTTTTCAAGCTCTTTTATGATGTCTTTTAGTGTTAGTAAACCTATTTCAGGTGTAATATAGTTTTCGGCCTTAATTAAGGCTGTTTTCTCTTTGTTGGCAATTAAGTCATTTACCGATAGTTTTAAATCTTTTGCCATTTTCTCTACCACCGGATAAGCTTCCGGATGCACCGCAGAATTATCTAACGGATTCTTTGCATTCGAAATTCTAATAAATGCTGCGCCCTGCTGATATGCTTTCTCGCCTAAGCGAGGCACTTTTTTTAGTTGTTTTCGATCCTCAAAAGGCCCATTTTCAGAACGATACTGAACGATATTTTCGGCCAACTTCTCTCCTATTCCACTCACATAACTCAATAAATGTTTACTCGCCGTGTTAATATTAATCCCCACCGAGTTCACGCAACGAATTACCGTATTATCTAATTCTTCTTTTAACTTCGTTTGGTCAACATCATGTTGATATTGTCCTACTCCAATTGCTTTTGGATCAATTTTTACCAATTCAGCCAAAGGATCTGAAAGACGTCGCCCGATAGAAACAGAACCACGAACGGTAACATCATAATTTGGGAATTCTTCACGAGCAATTTTTGATGCCGAATAAACTGAAGCACCAGCCTCAGAAACAATAAAAACCTGTAACGGTTTGTCAAACGCGATTTTTTTAATAAAAAACTCTGTTTCTCTTGAAGCCGTTCCATTCCCGATGGATATTGCATCAATTTGATATGCATTTACCATCGAACGGATTTTTTTTATCGCCATAGTTTCTTCATTCTGAGGAGCATGTGGGTAAATAGTTTCATTGTACAACAAATCCCCTTTTTCATCCAGACATACTACTTTACAACCGCTTCTAAACCCTGGATCTATGGCCAAAATTCTTTTTTCACCCAAAGGCGGTGCCAATAACAACTGTCCTAAATTATTAGCAAAAACCTGAATCGAATTAGCATCGGCTTTGGCTTTGGCTTCCTGCAAAGTTTCATTTCCGATTGCAGGATTCAGTAAACGTTTATAACTATCTTCAATCGCTAATTGCAAATGTGCCGTAGTGCTGTTTTGTTTTTTAATGACGATTTCGTCTATTACATCATAAGCCTCATCAAGATCCACTTCGACTTTCATTTTTACAAAACCCTCGTTTTCTGCACGAAGCATTGCTAATAATCTATGTGAAGGTGCTTTTGTTAATAACTCATCCCATTCAAAATACTGACTGAATTTTTGCGCATTTTCATCATCTTTTTTCGTTTTTACAACCTTTGTTACAATCGTTGCTTTTCGCTGATATAACCTTCTGAGTTGTTTACGAACATAAATATTTTCGTTAATCCATTCTGCAATAATATCACGTGCCCCTTGCATCGCCGCTTCCTCATTAATAACATTATCATTAAGATATTGCGTCGAAATAAAATCAACATCAACATCATTTTGCGACATTATAATTTTTGCCAACGGCTCTAAGCCGAATTCACGGGCCACATCGGCTTTTGTTTTTTTCTTCTTTTTAAAAGGCAGATAAAAATCTTCTATTTCCTGTAAATCAAAACTTTGCTCAATTTTTTGTTTCAATTCAGGCGTAAGCGCTTTCTGTTCTTCAATAGATTTTAAAACCGCCTCTTTACGTTTTACAAGTGTATCATACTCTTTCTGAAGCTTCGCAATCTGCTCAATCACTACTTCATCAAGATTTCCTGTTGTATCTTTTCGGTAACGCGATATAAACGGAATCGTACAATCTTCCTCTAATAATTTTACCGTGTTTTGAATGTTAATCGCTGCTGTTTGAACAGACTTGGCAATAAATTGAATATTAGTCATACTTTAATGAAATAATTTCTTAATTATAAAATGAAATCGTCTATAACCCAAAACCACGGTCACAAATTGATCATTCACTTGGCTAAAATAATATCTTTGTTTTTAATTTTAGTCTCATGAAAGTTTTATTAGTATATTTTTTAATTGTAAATAGTCTCACCTTTTTCTTCGCGGGTTATGATAAATATCTGGCAGTCAAAAACAAACGCAGAATTCCGGAAAATACACTTTTTACAATGGCCTTAATTGGTGGCTCAATCGGATTATTATTAGCGATGGTATTATTTAGACATAAAACGAGTAAAACCTCTTTTATTGTAAAATTTTTGATAATTATTTTAATTCAAATCCTATTCGTTCTCCTAAAAATAACGAACAAAATCTAGTTATTAACAATGTTCATAACTCAAAAAAACAGCTTTAAATACCCTGATTTTTAACCTATTAAATAATATCTCAACTAACCAATAAAATCTAAATAATTACTTTTGTTAATTACCTCAAAAGTAGCTTCTGGGTATGCTTTTGATTAAAAATACACTCAGAAACAAATAAAAAACGTTAATTCCGTCAGTCCATTGACGGAATTTACATTAATTCAGTCAGTCAATTGACGGAATTTACAAAAAATAACAAACCCGACAGGTTCTAAAACCTGTCGGGTTTAATCGATATATTTTTTTACATCTTACTTTTTACATCTTACTGACAAGCAATCTTATTCACTCTATTCTGGTGTCTTCCTCCTTCAAATGAAGTAGTTAAAAACGTTTCAACAATTTCTACTGCCTGAGCAATAGAGGTAAAACGTGCCGGAATGCTAACAATATTAGCATCATTATGTAAACGTGTTAAATAAGCAATTTCTTTGGTCCAGCATAAACCGGCTCTCACTTTCGGGTGTTTATTAACAGTCATTGCAATTCCGTTACCACTTCCACAGATTACAATTCCGAAATCTGCTTTTCCTTCATATACATCATTGGCGACTGGATGCCCAAAATCAGGATAATCTACAGAATCCTCAGAATCAGTTCCGTAATTTGTTACTTCATACCCTTTTGCCTGTAACATGTTAACAATTGCTTTTTTATACTCCGGTCCTGCGTGATCGTTACCTATTGAAATTTTCATTTTAAATACTATTAAGTTGTGTACTGCAAATTTAGCCAAAGAATCCTGTACCACAGTACTATTTAAAATAAATGTTTGCCGCGAATTGCACGAATTTCCACTAATTAAAATTTTACATGCTGAAAATTTTCTTTTTAAAAACTAAACCACTCTCTACTTTCCAAACGGAGATTTGTTTTAGTTCCATCAATAAAATAGTAAGCTATTAATTCAAACTTATTAACATTATCAAGGTATTTGATTAATTTTCAAACTTTTAATTCTTAATACAAAACCAATGAAAAGAAAAAATTCGTGCAATTCGCGGCAAAAAAACTACTTATTCACTCACAAACTTTATACTTTCTCTACTAAATTTTAAAATATTGCAGCTTATTAACTTTTTAAAAAACTTTACACACATTTCGGTAAAAGAAAGTAAAAATATAACTCTCCCATTATCAAATCGTTAACGTTATTAACAATTTTAATATCTCTATAAGAAGCTGATTATCAATTAAGAATAAACACTTTTTTTGTTAAAATTTTAGAGTGTTAATACCAAAACCTAATTCATTGATATTCAGTTAACTTTAAATTAACATTATTTGTTAATAACTAAAGATAGAAAATTAGAAGTTTTTTTTGGTTGTGTCAAAAAAATACCTAATCCAAAACCGGAATGAAATAACCTAATAAAGTTTCATGAATTTTTAGAAAAGTTATCAATATCAAAAATATCATTTTCAACAGAAATCAGTTTATCAAGTTATTTACAAAATCAATTCATTTTAGGTTGTCAACCGTTGTTAATTAAAATTCAAAAAGTCTTAAAAATTAATCCTTTAACAAAATATAAGTATGTTAATAACTCCAGATAAGTAAGCAAAACTTCATTTCAATGCTTTTTAAAATAAAATTATTCCACATATTAACACACTATAATAACAACCAAAATTTTTAAAATTTTTAAAATTCTTTTTTGTTGTATTTAATATATGTTGACAACTTTGAAAGTTTAAAAAGAAAAAAATTGAAATTGAACTGTAGATTGGTTCAGACGATTTTCAAAGGATTGTTGAGATTGTCCAGAATTTCCTGAACTTGTTCGAAATCGTTGGGATGAACTTTGAGTTTGATTCCACCGAGCGCTGCAGAGTAAAAGGGAACCACAGATAAAGTGATTTCGTTTTCAAAAAAATAAGGAATTCCTTCTTGTTCTAATAAGTGTTTGAGAATTACCGTTTCGTGTTCGAAATTGAATATGGCAATCGTTTTAAAGGTTTCCATAAAAGGTCTTTTTGTAAAGATACGAAAGTTATATTTTTAATAATTCTATTTGTTAAAATCTGTTATCTGATATCTTATTCGTAATTTTAAACCTTATAAGAAAAGATATATGAGTAAGAAAATTAGAAAGCCGATAAAAAATGAGAAAGATTTCTCCGGAAAAATACTAAAAATTTTATCGCAAAGCCCTAATAAAGCATTTAATTACAAACAGATAGGAGCAAAGTTAGAACTTGACGATACCAAAAGCAGAAATCAGATTATAAAAGATTTAAAGATTTTGGCTGCTTCAAAAAAAATAATAGAATCAGAACCAGGTAAGTATTTAATCAAAGCAATCAGTCAGGATTACTACGAAGGAACAATTGATATGACAAGCCGTAAGACAGCTTATTTCATTTGTCCTGATTTTGCAGAAGATGTTTTTATTCCAACGAATAATTTGAATCGTGCTCTGGATAAAGACAAAGTTAAAGTATACGTTTACAACCGAAGAAAAGGAAAAAGACCTGAAGGTGAGGTGATTGAAGTTATAGAAAGAGATAAAACCGATTTTGTCGGAGTTATTGACATTCAGGCTAATTTCGCCTTTGTTGCTACAGCAAATCCTAAAATGTATACGGATATTTTTATTCCCAAAGATAAAATTGGCGAAGCTGAAAATGGTGATGTTGTTTTGGTTACGATCGAAGATTGGCCAAAAAGAGCAGATAGTCCGTTTGGTTCTGTTGTTCGTGTTTTAGGAAAACCGGGAGAACATAATACAGAGATTCATGCTATTTTAGCAGAATACGGCTTACCGGCAGATTTTCCGGTAGAGGTAGAGGTGTATGCACAAAAGATAGACACTACCATTCAGGAAGCTGAAATTGCAAAACGTCGTGATATGCGTGATACACTTACGTTTACGATAGATCCAAAAGATGCAAAAGATTTTGATGATGCCTTGTCTTTTAAAAAGTTAGAGAATGGAAATTATGAAATCGGAATCCATATTGCCGATGTTTCCTATTATCTCGAAGAAGGAACTATTTTAGATGATGAAGCGTATCAACGTGCTACTTCTGTTTATTTAGTAGACAGAGTAGTGCCAATGCTTCCGGAAGTTTTGTCTAATTTTGCCTGTTCGTTACGACCGAATGAAGAAAAATATACATTCTCTGCTGTTTTTGAAATTTCAGAAAATGCACAAGTTATGAACCAATGGTTTGGTAGAACTGTAATTTATTCTGATCAGCGATTTGCCTACGAAGAAGCGCAGTATATCATTGAAACAAAAGATCATACTATCCCGGTTGATATTTCAATTACCGGAAGTTCTTATTTAGTTTCGGATGAAATTGTTCAGGCTACTTTAAAATTAGATGAATTAGCGAAGATTTTAAGAAGAAAAAGAATGGCAAATGGCGCTATTTCTTTTGATAAAGTGGAAGTCAAATTTAATTTAGATGAAGAAGGGGAACCGGAAGGAGTTTATTTTAAAGTGTCAAAAGATGCCAATCATCTGATCGAAGAATTCATGCTTTTAGCCAACCGAAAAGTAGCAGAATACATTGGAAAACAAAAGAAAACATTTGTTTACAGAATTCACGATGAGCCAAATGAAGATAAATTAATTGCGATGCAATCTGTTATTGCGAAGTTTGGTTATAAAATTGACTTTAGAAACAAAGGAGATATTTCAAAATCTCTGAACGCTCTGATGGAAGAAGTAAATGGTAAAAAAGAGCAGAATTTAATTGATACTCTTGCCATTAGAAGTATGAGTAAAGCCAAATATTCGACTGATAATATTGGTCATTACGGTCTGGCTTTTGATTATTACAGCCATTTTACTTCACCAATTCGTCGTTATCCCGACGTTATGGTGCATCGTTTATTGCAGTATTATTTAGATAATGGAAAATCTGTAGACGAAGAAGTGTATGAAACAAAATGTTTGCATTGTTCCAATATGGAAAATTTAGCAACTAATGCTGAACGTGATAGTATTAAATACATGCAGGTAAAATACATGCAGGATCACCAGGACGAAGAATTTTTGGGTGTTATTTCGGGTGTTACAGAATGGGGAATTTATGTCGAAATCGTTTCAAACAAATGTGAAGGAATGGTACGAATTCGCGAAATAAAAGACGATTATTATACTTTTGATGAAAAACAGTATGCCTTAGTTGGTGCGACATCAGACAGTATTTTACAATTAGGAGATGAAATTTACGTTAAAGTAAAAAATGCAGATTTGGTTAAAAAACAATTAGATTTTCATTTTTTGCGAAGAGCAGAATAGTGGTTTAATTTAAAAAGTAGAAACATGAAAAAATGGATTATAGGTGTTGCAATACTGTTTGCACAATTGTCTTTTGGACAGGTAACCAAAGAATTAGGAGATTTTGATTCTGTAAAAGTTTTTGATAAACTGACAGTAAAATTAGTAGCGTCCTCTGAGAATAAAATTGTAATAAAAGGGACACGTGAAGCAGAAGTAGAAGTTGTTAACAAAAAAGGATTATTAAAATTAAGAATGCCTTTTCCAAAGTTGTTATCCGGTAATGATTTGGATATTACATTGTATTATAAACATCTTGAACTTATAGATGTTAATGAAGGAGCAGTTGTAAATGGTAAAGATGTTATAAAAGCAACTTCTTTTAAAGTTAGTGCTCAGGAAGGCGGAAAAATCAATGTAGAATTAAATGTTGATAAACTAAATGTAAGTTCAGTTTCAGGGGGTGAAATCACTTTATCTGGTAAAGCTGCTAATCAAGATGCAAGTTTAGGTGCAGGAGGATATCTTCTGGCTAGTAAATTAAATACCTCTCAAACGAAAGTAAGCGTTTCTGCGGGAGGAAAAGCAGATGTGAATGCTTCGACCCTTGTAGATGCAAAAGTAAGCGCAGGAGGCTCTATTTACATTTATGGAAAACCAAAGCAAATTAATCAGAAAACGGTTTTCGGAGGAAAAATTGAAGAAGTAAAGTAAATTAATTGTATTTGAATGATAAATGATATTTTAGCCGGACTGCCGTGGGGACTTTTTCTGAGCTTTATGATAGGTCCGGTATTTTTTATATTACTGGAAACCAGTATTACAAAAGGATTCAGAGCCGCAATAGTCTTTGATTTTGGAGTAGTATTAGGTGATATTTTTTTTATAGCCATTGCCTATTTAGGGAGTTATCGACTCATTCAGAGCTTAAAAGATAAACCCGCACTTTTTATTTTTGGTGGAATTATTATGTTGGCCTATGGTATTATTTCTTTTGTAAAATTAAAGAAAGAAGAAAAAATCAACGACGAAGAAATTGATCGTGATATTATAAAAAGAAACTATGCCAGTTTGTTTGTAAAAGGCTTTTTGTTGAATGTTATTAACATTGGTGTTCTTGGTTTTTGGTTAGCCGTTATTATTTCTGTTGGTCCAAAATTACAAATGCAGACTCCCAGAATGATGACTTTTTTTACTTCGGTTATCATAACTTATTTAGCTGTAGATTGTATTAAAATATTGTTAGCTAAACAATTAAAGTCTAAAATGACACCTATTAATATCTTAAAAATTAAAAAAATTATTAGTGTAGTTTTAATGGTTTTCGGGGTAGTTTTAATAGTGCAAGGTTGGTTCCCTAAAGAAAAAGAAATGGTAAAAAATGCTTTTGAAAAGATTGAAAAATAAATAGACTGTCATTTATATAAAAATAGTAAACCTCTCAATTTGAGAGGTTTTTTTATGCTTTATACTTGTAGACAACACCTGACAGGTTTTTAAAACCTGTCAGGTTTAAATAATGTTAATAAGTACAGAATAATAAAAAAAGGAAAGAAAACTTAAATGAATTTATGCATCAATTTTGACGAAGGAGAAATTACGCCCGTTTCTTTGTCATTCCGAAGAATTAGGAATCATATCCATTTCGTTGTCATTCCGAAGAAGGAGGAGTCACAGTAGTATTTCGACAAAGATTGGCGACATTCTGCACGGAGTTTCAGGTGTGATTCCTCCTTCTTCGGAATGACAAGATTGCGAAAAAATTAGACATAAAAAAAACCTTCAAATTGCTTTGAAGGTTTTTGAGGCATCGTCCGGATTCGAACCGGAGTAGGAGCTTTTGCAGAGCCCAGCCTAGCCGCTCGGCCACGACGCCGTACTTGAACGGATGGCAAAAGTAACTAAAATCTTTAAATTTCAAAAGTTTAAAGTGAAGAATTTTAAAAAAATACTTCTTTTCTAAAAAGGATTACTTTCTGGTTTCCGTCATTTTTATGGTAACCGTCTCAACATCACCACCAATAGGAGGATTTACTTTAGAAACCCAAACCGTAGTTTTTTCTATTGATTTTATCTCTTCCAGGACACGAAGTACGATTCTTTTGGCTACATGCTCTAATAAATGCGAACGAATGGCCATTTCTTCGGTTACAATTTTGTTCAAATGTACATAATCTACCGTGTCAGCTAAGTGATCTGTAGTTGCTGATTTTTGTAAATTAGCTTTAATTTTTAGGTCTACTGTGTAATCAGATCCAATTTTTCCTTCTTCAATTAAACAACCATGGTACGAAAAAGTACGGATGTTTTTTAATTTTATAACTCCCATTTTATTGTATTATTTCAAGTTTTAAGTTTCAGGTTTACTGCGACTAAAACAACTTTAAACCTGAAACCTGAAACCTTTTTTTTATCTTTGCTAAAATTACTATAAAATAATGGCATCAGAAGAGAAATCACTCAATTTTATTGAACAAATCATAGAAGAAGATCTGAAATCAGGTCTGTCAAATAACAAACTTCATTTTCGTTTTCCACCCGAACCAAACGGTTATTTACACATTGGACATGCAAGTTCTATTGCATTAAATTTTGGTTTAGGACTTGATTATCAGTCACCTGTTAACTTACGTTTTGATGACACTAATCCGGAAAAAGAAGAGCAGGAATTTGTTGATGCAATTAAAAAAGACGTAGAATGGTTAGGATATACCTGGTCAGAAGAACGTTATGCTTCAGATTATTTTCAACAATTGTATGATTGGGCTGTTTTATTAATTAAAAATAATAAAGCCTATGTTGACAGTCAGTCTTCTGAAGATATGGCCATTCAAAAAGGAACTCCTTCTACTGAAGGTGTTGATAGTCCGTATAGAAACCGTTCTGTTGAAGAAAATTTAGATTTATTTGAGAGAATGAAAAACGGCGAATTTGAAGCCGGAACACATATTCTTCGTGCAAAAATAGATATGAAATCTACTAATATGTTGATGCGTGATCCTATTATGTACAGGATTTTGCACAAACATCATCATAGAACAGGTGATACCTGGAAAATCTATCCAATGTACGATTGGGCACATGGACAAAGTGATTATTTAGAACAGATTTCACACTCGTTTTGTACACTTGAATTTTTGCCACACCGTGAATTGTATGATTGGTTTTTAGATCAGATTTTAGATGGTACTAAATTGCGTCCGAAGCAAAGAGAATTTGCCAGACGTAATCTTTCACATACTGTTGTAAGTAAAAGAAAATTACAACAATTAGTTAAAGAACAACATGTTAACGGTTGGGATGATCCGAGAATGTCTACTATTTCAGGATTAAGAAGAAGAGGATATACCGCTGCTTCTTTGCGTAATTTTGCTAATACAATTGGTATTGCAAAACGTGATAATTTGATTAATGTATCAGTTTTAGAGTTTTGCATTCGCGAAGATCTGAACAAAATTGCACCTCGTGTAATGGCTGTTTTAGATCCTGTGAAATTAGTTATTACAAATTATCCGGAAGGAAAAGAAGAATGGTTAGAAGCCGAAAACAATCAGGAAGATGAGAGTGCCGGTTTTAGAAAAGTACCTTTTTCACGTGAATTGTTTATAGAAAGAGAAGACTTTTTAGAAGAGGCTCCGGCTAAATATTTCCGTTTGACTTTAGGAAAAGAAGTACGTCTTAAAAATGCCTATATAATTAAAGGTGAAAGTGTTATAAAAGATGTAGCAGGTAATATTACAGAGATTCATGTAACCTACGATACCGATAGTTTGAGCGGAAGTGGAACAGAAGCAAGCCAGAGAAAAGTGTCAGGAACCTTACATTGGGTTTCTATTGCTCATGCTGTTGAAGCAGAAGTTCGTATGTACGATCGTTTGTTTACAGATGAAGCTCCGGATGGTTATAAAGACAAAAACTTCTTAGATTTTGTCAATCCAAATTCATTGGAAATCGTTACAGGTTATGTAGAACCGAGTTTGGCGACAGCACAAAATGAAGATAAATTTCAGTTTCAACGTTTAGGTTATTTTACTGTTGATAAAGATTCAACTGCTTCAAAATTAGTATTTAACAAAACAGTTGGACTAAAAGATGCCTGGGAAGAAAAAGGTAAAAAAGAAGAAAACAGTATTAATAATTCTTTAAAAGATATTAATAAATACTTTAAAGTTGAGACTAAAGCAGAACGTCTTGCAATTGAAAATGCAATAGGGGAGAGCATCGCAACTATTTCCAGTTTTTCTTTATTGCAAAATTCTGTAAAGAAAAATACCAATAATAATAAGAGTTCTTTGTTATTTGCTCAGTTTATTTTGAAATATTCAAGTTTAAAGTCTTCTGATTTTGAGGATGAAGAAATCAAAAAATTATATACAATGTCTTTAAGAAGTGAATCGACTTATGTTCGATCAAAAGCACTTTTGAATTTAAGAGATCTGGAAAATGAAACGTTCAGAAATCATTTTGAAGAGGACATTTTGAAATTAAATACTAATCCTCCAAAAAATGCTTCTGAGAGAGAAATTGAAATTCTCGGAGAAATGGTAAAGAAATAGTATCAATATTATTTATTAAAAGCGCTTATTAAAGCGCTTTTTTTTTATTATTTAGTTTTTCTATTGAAATTTAATAATTAATAATTTTTCAATATTAAAAATAGCTTTCATAAATTGATTTTAAAGTGTTTTTTAGTTTATTCCGACTCCTAAGTTGTCTTTTAAAAAATCATTGAATAAGTGGCTTTATTTTAATTTTAAGGTCAGTTTTGTTATACTTTTTTGGTTATCAACATTAGATTGTTTATAAAGTGGAGAATTCTATCTCTTTTTTTGACTTTTGCTCTATTTTTTAGTAGCAAAATGTAGTTGGATTCGTTTTTCAGAAGAAACATAAGTTTTAATTATCAAAATAAAGTTTTTATTAAATTTTGTATATCATTTAGTATAATTATTAATTTTATTATTTTAATAAATATTTTTTATTAAAATTGACTTCTATAAATTAATTTTAAGGTATTATTTTATTTCTTCTGACTAATAAATCCTTTTCTAATAAATCCTTCAAATAAGAGCTTTATTTAAATTTTACTCTAATTTTAGATTGTTTTTGAGCTTAGAAGTGCCAAATTGCTTATAAAGTTAAGAACTGACTCGATCTTGGAAATTTTAGGTAATAAAAGTAAAATTAGTTCGAAAATGTTTTTTTAGCGAATGTATCAGTTTTGATTATAGATATTAGTATTATTTGTGTTTTTGTTTATTATTGTATAAAACTATTATAAATTTATATTTAATAATTTTAGATGATTAAAATTAACCTCCATAAATTAATTTTAAGACCTTTTTTAATTTCTTCTAATTCATTTATCATCTTTTGAAAAATCATTAATTGAGAAGCTTTATTTTGATTTTGATCTTTTTTAGCTTCATTTTTTTGATTTATTACTATAAAATTATTTGGAAAGTTGAAAATACAGTTGGTTTTCTAATTCTTGATCAATTTGTTAATTTTGATGAAGAAAAAATGGCTGGAATATGCAGTTTAATATTGTATCAATTTTAATGATTTTAAAATTAATTATAGTAGTTTTTAATGATTATTGTTAAAAATTATTGATTTTTTAATTTTAATAATTGTTTTTGATTAAAAGAGGCCTTCATAATTCTATTGTAAGCTGCTTTCTGTTTTCTTTTATGTTAGTAGTTGAATTTTAAATTATTGTTGATTTAAGGGCTTTATTTAAGTTTTTTTCTTCCTTTTTCTTAGTTTAACGGGTTATTAACATACAATTGTTTATAAAGTTGGTATTTTTACGATTGTACTAAAGGTTAGTAATTATTTTTAGTTTTTAATTTTAAATCTGATATTTATGAAAATAGTATATTTTACAGTAGCGTTATTGTTTGCTAACATAGCAATTTCTCAGACACATCAAATTACAAAACACAATGGTGAACAATTGAATGTTAATTTCATCAAAAATGAAAATGATTTAATTTATTATTCTTTGAACGGAAGTACTGAAGAAATGAAAATTAGCAAGTTTGCTGTTTCACAAGTTACAAACAAACAAACCAGTCAAACTCAAAAAATTTCTGATCGAGTAATAGTTGATTCAAAATCAGATTACAAATTGGTTCAGGTTTTACCACAGGAAAAAACAGTAGGTTTAAAAAAGGCAGCAAACTTTTCCGGAGTTTCGGTTAAGACAAAAGGGGAGCAGCCAAGTGCTCAACAAAAACAAACCGCAATGTTGATAAAAACTAAATCAGCGTTAAAAGGTTATCCGTTTGTAAGTATTGTGGAAAAAGGTAATGGAAAATATGAAGCTGTTGCTTACGTATATTAATTGCTTTGTTACATTTTTGTAAATTTCTTTTAATCAGTAAATTATAGCTTAAAAAAGAAGTATCTTTATTAATCATTTAAATATAAATAGTATGTCTAATAAATCAAATACCATCGCTGCAATTGTAGCCGGTGCAGCAGTAGGAGCCGCAATAGGAATTTTATTTGCTCCGGATAAAGGATCTAAAACACGAGCAAAACTTAAAGAGGGTTTAGATGATGCAGCACATAATTTGAAAGATTCATTGGAAGCAAGTTCTGAAGTGTTGCGTGAAAAGTTCACACATGCAAAAAAGAATCTTGACGGAACATATGAAGATTTACTTTCAAATATGAGTTACAAAACAGAAGAAGTAATTTCATTTTTAGAATCTAAACTTGCAGATTTGAAAGCGCAAAACGCAAAGCTTCAAAAGTAAATTTCTAAGTCAGGCACAAAACGAATTTTTTAATAGATTGCATTTCAAGTTTATTGGGTTACTTTTAATAAGTAAATTGCAATTTTAAAAGTGCGTTTTGTGCTTTATTATTTAACTAAAAATCGAATTATGGCTTTTGAAGAATTAAAAGAACATACCGAAAATATGCAGGATCAGGCTAAAGAATATTTAGAGAGTCACTTGGCATACTATAAACTTTGGGGTTTTAAAGTAGCAATGAAATCTACAACGCTAATTTTTAAGTTTACTTTAATTTTGCTTTGCGTGGGTATGGTTTTGTTGTTTGGTTCTGTGGCGCTTGCTTTTGCTTTTAGTGCAATGTTCGGAAGTTATACTTTAGGATTTTTAATAGTGGGAGGGATGTATTTGGTAGCAACAATTTTGCTTTTCTTTATTAAAGATAAGTTTGTTGAAGGACCAATTTTGGAGAAATTTTCAGAAATCTTTTTTAACGATTAATTTATGGAAACAAAAAAATACGCTTCGTATGCCGAAATCGAACGAGATTTAGAGATATTGAAACTCGAAAAAGAGATAAATTACCAGAAGTTAGTTTTGAGTTTTCAGAAATCAAAAGAAAGTATTACCCCTCAAAATATAGTAAACGGATTTTTCTCATCTTACAAAGAGTATTTTTCGAACTCTTATGTAACTATTTTGCAATCTATTTTACCCTATATAATTGGGTGGTTTATCAATAAAAAAAGAGGCAATTAAGCCTCTTTTTTGTTTTTGTAATTATTTTTCTTCCGAATTTATGTCATCTTCGTAACCTGATTGCGGTTGAATAGGTTTAGATTTTTCAATTTTTTTATTGGTTTTTTTCATCATTTCACCTACTTGATTAGAAGCGGTAAAAGAGGCTACCATATTATTCAACATATCACTTCCGGCTTGTGGAGAATTTGGAAGAAGTATTAAATTAGAATTAGCATCAGCACCAATGGCTTGCAAAGTATCATAATGTTGTGTAACAACAATTAAGGCAGAAGCTTCTTGAGAATTAATTCCAACATTGTTCAAAACTTCAACACTTTCTACTAGACCTCTTGCAATTTCACGACGCTGATCTGCAATACCTTGTCCTTGTAAACGCTTACTTTCAGCTTCGGCTTTTGCTTTGGCAACGATTCTGATTCTTGAACTTTCTGCCTCAAATTCAGCTGCAGTTTTCTCTCTGTCAGCAGCATTAATTCTGTTCATTGCATTTTTTACCTGGATATCCGGATCAATATCAGTTACCAAAGTATTGATAATGTCATATCCATAAGTAGCCATTGCTTCGTTTAACTCACGTTTTACTGCAACAGCAATATCGTCTTTTCTTTCAAAAACATCATCCAATTTTAGTTTCGGAACTTCAGCACGTACAACATCAAACACATAAGAAGTTATTTGATCATGTGGATATTCCAGTTTATAAAAAGCTTCGTATACTTTTTCCTGGATAACTTTAAACTGAACCGAAACCTTCATTTTGATAAAAACATTGTCTTTGGTTTTGGTTTCGATGATAACATCTAACTGTTGAATTTTAAGATTTACGCGTCCGGCTAATCTGTCAACGATCGGGATTTTCAACTGTAATCCTGAATTTCTCACGCTCAAAAATTTTCCAAATCTTTCTATAACTACTGAAGATTGTTGTTTCACAGTAAAAAAGGAAGACATTAAAATAAAGAACGCAAATACTAAAATGATAATAAATGGTGTGTACATAGGGATACTGATTTAATTTTATGGTGCGTTAAATTACGAAAATTCCTCGGATTTATTTTTTTACAATACTAAAAAAACGCTAAGAACATTTTTAAGCGATGTTTCTTAGCGTTTATTTTTGATCCAAAGTTAGTTTTATAGAGAACTTATTGCTTTCTGAATTCTCGAAATCGTTTCTTCTTTTCCAATGATTTCAACAATGTCAAATAGGTGAGGACCTTTTAAAGCTCCAACCAAACTTAGCCTGAAAGGTTGCATCACTTTACCCATTCCGATTTCGTTTTTTGTTAACCAATCTTTGACGATTGTTTCGATAGTAACGGAAGTAAAATCTTCAATATTTTCTAAAACAGAGATCAATTCCTGCATCAAAGCTGGTGTTTCTTCCTTCCAGTTTTTGCTTGCTTTCTCATCGTAAGAAGTTGGGGCTTGAAAAAAGAAGTCAGTCAGATCCCAAAATTCAGAAACAAAATGAGCACGTTCTTTTATTAAAGATACAATGCGAGTTGTCAGTTCGAGCGAAGGAGAGAACCCTTTTTCTTCTAAAATAGGAGTAAAGGCTTTCGCTAAATCAGCATTATTTTGTTTGATTAAATACTGATGATTGAACCATTTATTTTTCTCAGGATCAAATTTTGCTCCCGATTTATGAACTCTGTTTAAGTCAAAAGCGGCTACAAGTTCTTCTAATGAAAATAATTCTTTATCTGTTCCGTCATTCCATCCCAACAAGGCAAGGAAATTTAGAACGGCTTCCGGGAAAAATCCATTCTCTCTGTAACCGGAAGAAATACCATCTTCAGTTTTCCATTCTAGTGGAAACACAGGAAATCCTAATTTATCACCATCTCTTTTTGATAATTTTCCGTTACCAACTGGTTTTAAAATCAGAGGTAGATGAGCAAATTCCGGGGCATCCCATCCAAATGCTCGGTATAATAAAACGTGAAGTGGCATAGAAGGCAACCATTCTTCACCACGAATTACATGGGAAGTTTCCATCAAATGATCATCAACAATGTTGGCCAAATGATAGGTAGGCATTCCGTCACTTTTGAATAAAACTTTATCATCAAGAAGATTCGTTTCAAACTTAACATCTCCACGAATGATGTCCTTTAAGTGTAAAGTTTCATCAACCGGAGTCTTAAAACGGATTACATAATGTTCGCCATTTGCAATTCTTTTTGAAACTTCGTCAGCAGAAATTACCAGTGATGTTTCTAATTTTTCACGATTGTGATGGTTGTAAATAAATGTTTTTCCATCTGCTTCATGTTCTTTTCTCAAAGCATCAAGTGCTTCCGGAGTATCAAAAGCATAATAAGCCCAACCCGAATTGATCAATTGATCTGCATATTCCTGGTACAATGCTTTACGATCACTTTGTCTGTACGGACCAAATTTTTCATTTTTCCCAACGGTTTCTTCTGGAGCAATTCCCAACCATTCTAGTGCTTCCATTATATAAGCTTCGGCACCGGGAACAAAACGAGTCTGATCGGTATCTTCAATTCTTAGATAAAAAACGCCATTGTTTTTTTTGGCAAATAAATAATTAAATAGGGCAGTACGAACACCACCAATATGTAATGGCCCTGTTGGACTTGGTGCAAAACGCACCCGAACTTGCTTTGACATTTGTTTGAAATTTTGATGCAAAGATACGATATTAGTTAAATCCCAAATTTTTAAAATTCCAAATTCCAAGACAGTAAGAGTATTGGAATTTGGAATTTCTTTTTTTGGAATTTAAATCACTATAATTCGTACTTTTATAGGTTATAAATAAAACAGATTCATTTTGAAAACAACGTCTGCCATATATCTAAAGCTCGAAGCCTTTATTAAAAAGTATTATACCAATGAACTTATAAAAGGAATTCTTCTTTTTACCGGTTTTGGTCTTTTGTATTTTTTAATTACACTTTTTATTGAGTATTTCCTTTGGTTAAAACCAGTGGGACGAACACTTTTGTTTTGGCTTTTTATCGGAGTAGAAGTTTTCCTTTTGTTTCGTTTTATTTTATTTCCGGTTTTTAAGTTATTCAAACTTCAAAAAGGAATAGATTACAATCAGGCTTCTGCTATTATTGGAAATCATTTTACAGAAGTAAGTGATAAACTAACCAACTTTTTACAATTATCTGCTTCTGAAAATTCGGTCGAAAGTTCAGAATTAATATTGGCTTCTATAGAGCAAAAAGCAAATTCATTGCAACCGATTCCATTTGGAAATGCCATTAATTTTAGTTCAAATAAAAAATATTTGCCATTGGCATTGATTCCAATTTTGCTTTTTGCTGTGTTTTATATTTCAGGGAACAGTACTATTATTTCTCAAAGTTTAAATAGGGTTGTTCATTTTAATGCTACTTTTTTACCACCGGCTCCTTTCAAATTTGTGGTGCTAAATCAGAATTTGCAAACAGAACAGAACAAAGATTTTGTTGTGAAAATGGAATCTGTTGGAAAGATTGTTCCCGAGAATGTGATGATTCATATTGGCGATGAAAGCTATTTTATGGAATCTTCCCAACCGGGAAAATTTGAATTTAAGATTGAGAAACCAGTAGAGAATGTAACTTTTTCTTTTGAAGGGAATACTGTTTCGTCTGAGGAATATGAATTGAAAGTGATCACAGTTCCATCCATTGCTAATTTTGAAATGGTATTAAACTTCCCATCGTACTTAAAGAAAAAGTCAGAAACGATTCAAGGAACCGGAAATGCTATCGTACCGGAAGGTACTTTAGTAACATGGAGGATGAACACTCAGGCTACGGAAGAGATCGTTTGGAAAGACGAAAAATCAGTTTTTAAGTTCAATAAAGCCGAAAATCTGTTTAAATTGAGTAAAAATATAGGTCAAAATACAGAATATCAAATTCTTACCTCCAATAATAAGGTTAAAAACTACGAAAAACTGGATTATCAACTGTCTGTTATCAAAGATCAGCATCCAACGATCAATGTTGCTCCGGCACCGGATAGTTTGAAGTTAGATAAGAATTATGTTTTAGGAAGATTGGGTGATGACTATGGTTTATCAAAACTACAGATTGTTTATTACGAACGCAACAAACCACAGACTGCCAAACGTGGAACCATTCCCGTAAAGCAAGCTGTTTTTGATCAGTTCGTTTTTTCTTTTCCTAGTAATCTGGCTGTAGAAGAAGGAGTATCCTATGAATACTATTTTGAGATTTTTGACAATGACGCTCCTCATAATTTCAAAAGCACAAAGTCTTCTGTTTTTTCAGATAGAGTGGCTACAACAGATGAAGTTCATGATTTAGAATTGCAGCAGCAAAATCAGAATATTAATAGTTTAGAAAAATCTTTAAAGAATCAAAACAAGCAATTTTCTGAAATGGATAAGATTCAGAATGCAGGTAAAGAGAAAGATAATTTAGAGTTCAAAGACCAGCAAAAGATAAATGAGTTTCTCAAACGTCAGAAGCAGCAGGATGAATTGATGAAGCAATTTGCGGAAAAGATGAACAAGAATTTGGATAAATTCAAAGAAGATAAAAAGGATAAAACGGCTGAAGATTTGCAAAAGCGTTTAGAAAATGCAGATAAGGATTTAGAGAAAAATCAAAAGTTATTAGACGAACTGAAGAACTTAAACGATAAATTAAATAACGAAGAGTTGTTTGATAAAATGGAAAAGTTCAAACAGATCAGTAAAAACCAATCCAGAAATTTAGAACAACTGGTTGAATTAACAAAACGTTTTTATGTTTCAAAGAAAGCAGAACAAGTTGCAGATAAATTAGACAAGCTTTCTGAGAAGCAAGAACAGCTTTCGAATAAAGAAAAAGAAAATACTGCTGATAAACAAGAAGAGATTAATAAGGCATTTGATAAAATTCAAGAAGATTTAAAGAATTTAAAAGAGGAGAATAAATCATTAAAATCTCCTTTAGATATTCCTTCGGATGCTTCAAAAGAAAAAGATTTGAAAGACGATTTGAATAAAGCTTCTGATGAATTGAATAAAAAGAGTACTGCTGGTGCTAAACCAAAACAGAAAAGTGCGGCTAAGAAAATGAAAAGTTTAGCACAGGATATGAAGTCCGGAATGGAAGGAGAAGAGAAAGATCAGATGGAAGAAGATGTGGCAATGCTTCGTCAGATTCTGGATAATCTTTTAGCATATTCTTTATCTCAGGAAGATGTGATGAAACAATTTAGATCGATGAAGTTGGGATCTTCTATTTATACGAAGAACATTAAAGTACAGCAAAATCTAAAACAACAGTTCAAACATGTTGATGATAGTTTGTTTGCTTTGTCTTTAAGAAATCCGAAAGTAGCTGAAGATGTAACTAAAGAAATTGGAAATGTACAATACAACATTGATAAAGCTATTGAATCTTTGACAGATGTTCAGGTTCCAAAAGGAGTTTCGCACCAACAGTATGCTGTTTCTTCTGCCAATAAATTAGCAGATTTTTTAAGTGATTTATTAAACAACATGCAGATGTCTATGTCAAAACCGGGAAGTGGAAAGCCAAAACCAGGTGATGGACAAGGAATGCAGTTACCGGATATTATTCAAAAGCAAAAAGGATTGGGGGAGAAAATGAAAGAAGGAATGAAGCCGGGGAATCAACCGGGACAAAAACCGGGTGAAGGTAAAGACGGAAAATCGGGTCAGGGACAAAGCGGACAAGGTAAGGATGGACAAGGAAAAGATGGTAAAAGCGGGAATGGTGGAAGCAAAGGAAATCAAAATGGTAAAGGAGAAAAGGATGGAAAAGAAGGAGAAGATGGTGAAGGAGATGCTGAAGCCATAATGGAAATTTATAAAGAACAGGTTAAACTTCGTGAAGCCTTGCAAAAAGAATTGGCTAAACAAGGATTAGATTCTCAAGGGAGATCTGTTATTGAGCAGATGAAACAATCTGAAAAGCAACTTTTGAACAAAGGTTTTAAAAATGAAAACTTGCAGAGAATATTAAATATTCAACAAGAATTACTAAAATTAAACAATGCAGTGCAGCAACAAGGACAAGATACCAAGCGCCAATCTGAAACAAATAAAGCCGAATTTACAAATAGAACTAATGCGCTGCCAAGCTCGTTATTGGATTATTTAAACAGTGTGGAGATTTTAAATAGACAATCACTACCTTTGCGCTCGAATTTTAATCAAAAGGTTCAAGAATATTTTAATACAAAATGATCAATTTTAATTACGAAACAGAATTTAATTTAGACAACGAAGAAGCCTTTACTGATTGGTTGAGTGCTGTAATTGTTTCTGAAAACAAAAATGAGGGAGAGATAAATTACATTTTTTGTGACGATGAATATCTTCATAAGATAAATGTTGAGTATCTGGATCACGACACACTAACAGATATTATCAGTTTTGATTACACCGTTGGTAACGAATTAAACGGAGATATTTTTGTTTCTGTTGAAAGAGTAGCAGATAATGCTAAAGATTTTAATGTTTCTTTTGAAGAAGAATTGAAGCGTGTTTTAGCTCATGGTATCTTACATTACTGTGGATACAAAGATAAGTCGGATGCAGATGCCGAATTAATGCGCTCGAAAGAAGACGAAAAAATTGCCATGTTCCACGTGGAACTATAACTTAAACATCTTTTTTAAGTTTAAAATTTGGTGTTCCACGTGAAACATATCGCTGATGTTTCCATATATTTTGAGAGTGTTCCACGTGAAAGATGTATAGAATTTACGAAGCAAAATATAAAACGTTCCACGTGGAACGTTTGTTTTTTGATTTTTGAGATCGATTTGGTTCCACGTGGAACAGTATATATTGTGATTTTTTTGTAAGTAATGAGTTGCGAAAAGTAAAGTTTTGAACTTGAAATTCGGAACGTGAAACTTGAAAAATGAGATATAAAGAATGAAGCTTTAAGCGTGTAGAAGAGATTTTGGGATTTAGATTTTCTTTTTTTGGAATTTAAAAAATTGCGTTCCACGTGGAACAAATGAATATAAAGTTAATTCTGGGTGCCACCTTAAAGGGTTTCCGGAGAATAATAAAGCAAAATGTTTTTAGAAGAATACGATGTTATTGTGGTTGGTGCAGGCCATGCTGGTTCCGAGGCCGCGGCAGCGGCCGCAAATTTGGGATCAAAAACGCTATTGGTTACAATGAGTTTGCAGAACATTGCACAGATGTCTTGCAACCCTGCGATGGGTGGAATTGCAAAAGGACAGATTGTTCGTGAGATCGATGCGCTCGGAGGATACTCCGGAATTGTTTCGGATCGGACGGCAATTCAATTTAAAATGTTGAACAAATCAAAAGGACCTGCAATGTGGTCGCCAAGAGTTCAAAGTGATCGTATGCGTTTTGCCGAGGAATGGAGAATGATGTTGGAGGGAACTCCAAATCTGGATTTCTACCAGGAGATGGTGAAAGGTTTGATTATTGAGAATGGAAGAATCAAAGGAGTGAAAACTTCGCTTGGAATTGAGATTCGTGCGAAGTCTGTGGTTTTGACAAATGGGACTTTTTTGAATGGTTTGATTCATATTGGGGACAAACAGTTTGGTGGAGGAAGAGCGGGTGAAAGTGCTGCATTCGGAATTACAGAAGATTTGGTTCAGGTAGGATTTGAAGCAGGAAGAATGAAGACAGGAACGCCACCAAGAGTTGATGGACGTTCTTTGGATTATTCTAAAATGAATGAAGAGAAAGGTGACGCGAAACCGGATAAGTTTTCGTATTCAGATGTGACAGCACCATTGGTTCATCAGAGATCGTGTTACATGACGTACACGTCATTGGATGTTCATGATATTTTGAGATCTGGTTTTGATCGTTCACCAATGTTCAACGGTCGTATAAAAAGTATCGGCCCGAGATACTGTCCTTCGATAGAAGATAAGATTAATCGTTTTGCTGATAAGGAGCGTCATCAATTATTTGTGGAACCGGAAGGGTGGAATACTTGTGAGGTTTATGTGAATGGATTTTCGACTTCGCTTCCGGAAGATATTCAGTTTAAAGCATTGCGTTCTGTGGCCGGTTTTGAGAACGTGAAATTTTTCCGTCCAGGTTACGCGATCGAGTATGATTATTTCCCGCCAACGCAATTGAAACATACTTTGGAAACAAAGTTGGTTGAAGGGTTGTATTTTGCAGGACAAATAAATGGAACAACCGGATATGAAGAAGCAGCTTCGCAAGGATTGATGGCCGGAATTAATGCGCATTTAAAAGTGCACGAAAAAGCGCCATTGATTTTGAAACGCGATGAAGCTTATATCGGAGTTCTGATTGATGACCTCATTACGAAAGGTACAGAGGAACCGTATCGTATGTTTACATCGAGAGCAGAGTATAGAACATTGTTGCGTCAGGACAATGCTGATTTTAGATTGACACCAATGTCACACGAAATTGGTCTGGCTTCTGAAAAGCGTTTGCGCAGAATGGAACACAAATTAAACGAGTCAGAAAAGATGGTTGCCTTTTTCAAAGAAACAAGTGTTTCGGTTGGAGAGGCAAATCCTATTTTGGAATCTAAAGAAACGGCATTGATTACGCAAGGTGATAAAATGTTTAAAGTTTTCTCCCGTCCGCAAATTGATTTGGAAGATATCATGAAATTTGAGAAAGTGAAAGAATATGTTGCAGAACATAATCTGGATCAGGAAATTTTAGAGCAAGCCGAAATTCAGGTGAAGTATTCGGGCTACATCGAAAAAGAACGAAATAATGCGGACAAATTGACAAGACTGGAAGAGGTGAAAATCCCTGAAAATTTTGATTACAACAAAATTAAATCCATGTCGATTGAAGCAAAACAAAAGTTAAGCAAAATCCGTCCGGTAACTATTTCTCAAGCATCAAGAATCAGCGGAGTTTCTCCGAGTGATATTTCGGTGTTATTGATTTATATGGGTAGATAAGAGGAGAGGGGATTTCAGATTTTAGATTTTAGATTTTAGATTTTAGATTGTGGAATTTGGAATTTGGAATTTGGAATTTGGAATTTGGAATTTCAGAGTTGGATTTTTTTATCCCATGTCGATTTAATCTGAAATCTAAAATCTAAAATCAACAATCTAAAATTAAAAAAAGTGTTCCACGTGAAACTATTTTGTAAAGAAATGTATCTAAGTATTTTTTTGTTGTTTGCAGATGAAGATAATTAAGAAAGAAGTTTTATCATTGCAGGATAAGGAAACAGTGTTGCAACTTTGGAATAATGAATATCCGTTGAAATTAAATTATCAAACAATGGATGATTTTGATTCGTATTTGAACGCATTAGTTGAAAAGAATCATTATTTGTTGATTGATGATGTGAACAACATCAGTGGTTGGGCTTTTACTTTTTTAAGAGAAGGAGAAGATTGGTTTGCCATAATTTTGGATAACGATTTTCAAGGTAGTGGAAACGGCTCGTTTTTGATGAATGAATTAAAAAAGAATAAAAGAAGTTTGAATGGTTGGGTGATCGATCATGAAACTGATCTAAAGCGTAACAAAGAAAAATATAGATCTCCGATGTCGTTTTATATCAAAAACGGATTTGAGGTGATAAAAGGAAAAAGATTTGAAAGCGAAAAAATGTCCGCTGTCAAAATAAATTGGAAATATTAAAAGAGTAAATAGAACAAGCCCTAAAAGTGAATTTTTCATTTTTAGGGTTTGCTGTAGAATTAAATCAAAACACCAATATTTATAAAATGAACGTTTTAAATAAAAAACACTTTCTTACTGTAAAAGACCATTCAGTTTCTAAAGAAATTTTTGAATTGTATTATGATGAAAACCTGGACATGTTGATTACATCTCCGCAACCGGATTTAGAAAATTTAGGAAAGTATTACGAAAGTGAAGATTATATTTCGCACACAGACAACAAACGTTCGTTATTTGAAAAGGCTTATCATTTTGTGAAAAATATAGCTTTAAAGAATAAGTTGAATTTGATTAATACGGAGCAATCTCAAAAAGGCAGGATTTTAGACATTGGTGCCGGAACGGGTGATTTTTTGCTAACTGCAAAAAATGACGGTTGGGAAACGATTGGAGTAGAACCGAGTCCAAGAGCTAAAGAAATTGCAATAAAAAAAGGAATTTCATTTGTCGATGAAATTAGCATTCTTGAAAATAATTCTTTTGATGTGATTACCATGTGGCATGTTTTAGAACACGTTCCAAATTTGGAGTTGCAAATTCAGGAATTGAAACGTTTATTAAAACCAACTGGAACTTTAATTGTTGCGGTTCCAAATTTTAAATCGTATGACGCGAAACATTATGATGCGTTTTGGGCAGCATATGATGTGCCAATTCATTTTTGGCATTTTTCTAAAAAAGCGATTCAATCTCTTTTTGAAAAAGTCGATATGAAATTGGAAAAGGTACTTCCGATGAAATTTGATTCTTTTTATGTGAGCTTATTATCCGAAAAGTACAAAACCGGAAAAATGAATTATATCAGCGCTTTTTTGGTAGGTTTGAAGTCAAATCTAAAAGCCAGACGTACGATGGAATATTCTTCGCACATTTACGTGCTAAAAAACACTTAAAACTCATTTTAAGCGTGTTTTAGCGATACTTTTAGGTAAAAAGGACTCTGAATATGTCTTTTTTTAGAAAATTGCTTAAAAACAAGCTATAGAATCCATTATTAATAACAGTAAATTATACATAACTTAAGTCCGATAACAAAAATTGATACAAGAAAAAAAGAGCATTTTTTAAACTTTATGTTGATGCTATTTATTTTTTTATATTTTTGTCTTCAACATTAAAAAAATAGAAATTAAAGAAATGAAAAAAGCATTAGTAATTATCGCGGTTTCAATTTTAGTTGTTTCATGTGGTAAAACAGCAGAAGTTAAAGAAGTAAAAACGGCTTACGTTGATACCTCGGTTTTAATGAAAGAGTACACTGAAGCAAAAGATCTTGAAGCAAAATACAAATCTCAAGCAGAAGAAAAGGGAAGACAACTACAAGCTGAAATTACTCGTTTTAAACAAGACGCTGCTAATTTTCAAAGTCAGGCACAAGCAAACGGACAAGCATGGGCACAACAAAGAGGTGCTGAATTGCAAAAAAGAGAGCAACAATTGGGTTATGCTCAACAAGCTTTATCTCAGCAATTGCAACAAGAAAGTGGTGTAGAAATGGATTCTTTGGTAAGTGGAGTGAAAAAATTCATCAAAGAATACGGTAAGAAAAACGGTTATTCTTACATCTATGGTACTGGTGATGCGGCAACAGTTTTGTATGCTGAAGACAAATATGATATTACAAAAGCAATCGTTAAAGAGTTGAACGACAAGTACAAATCTGCACCAAAAACAGACGCAAAAGCCCCTGCAAAAGAAGGAGCGGAAGCTAAAAAATAATACACAAAACGAACTAAATGTTGGAAACCTAAATCTATTTGGATTTAGGTTTTTTTCTTTTATAAAAAATACAATACTTTTAGTTTTTCAATAGAAGCCATAATGCAAAACGTCTCAGAAGCAGCTGCTTATACTTTACAATTTATCAATCAAACACAGAAGTCGATTTTCCTTACAGGTAAAGCCGGAACGGGTAAAACGACACTTTTGCGGGAAATTATTGCCACAACTCACAAGAATACCGTGGTAGTTGCACCAACCGGAATTGCGGCTTTAAATGCCGGTGGTGTGACCATTCATTCGATGTTTCAACTGCCTTTTGCCACTTTTATTCCTTCTTTTGAAGCCAATCCGCAGTTTACGGAAACGGTTAAATTTGAGACTAAAGAGACCTTGCGCAGGCATTTTAAAATGAATAATGTAAAGCGTAGTGTAATCAGAAACATGGAGTTACTGATCATAGATGAAGTAAGTATGTTGCGTGCCGATGTGCTTGATGCCATTGACTTTATGATGCAGACTGTGCGCAGAAATTCGTATGCTTTTGGTGGGGTTCAGGTACTTTTTATTGGTGATTTATTGCAATTACCGCCTGTAATTCGTGATGAAGAATGGCGAACTTTACGCAATTATTACAAGGGAAAATTCTTCTTTCATTCGCATGTACTGCAGCAAAATCCACCCTTGTATATTGAATTATCTAAGATTTACCGACAGACAGATGATGCTTTTATTTCGGTATTGAATAACCTTCGCAACAATCAGATTTCACCTGCTGATGTGGAGTTTTTAAACGAATATGTGCAGCCCGATTTTGATTTGAAGAGTAATCCGGGATATGTCACTTTGACGACACATAATGCCAAAGCAGATTCGATTAACGAGCAGGCAATAAATGATTTAGCAGGTAATGAATATTCCTTTTTGCCGTCTGTTGTAAGTGATTTTCCTGAAAAAATCTTCCCGGTTGAAGAGAATCTAAAGCTCAAAGTAGGTGCACAGGTGATGTTTGTTAAAAATGATTTGTCTTTTGAAAAGCGTTATTTTAATGGGAAAATGGGGGTTATCAAATCCCTTTCGCCGGAAGAGATCTTTGTGCATTTCCCCGAAGAAAATAAAACGATTGAAGTTGAAAAGTACGAATGGAAAAACATCCGTTACAAAGTAAACGAGCTCACCAAAGAGATCGAAGAGGAAATTTTGGGCACATTTGCGCATTACCCGATCAAATTGGCCTGGGCTATTACCGTGCATAAAAGCCAGGGATTGACTTTTGACAAAGCAGCGCTTGATGTATCGCAAGTTTTTCTTCCCGGGCAGGCCTATGTAGCATTATCGCGTTTAAGGTCCTTAAAAGGGCTTATTTTGCTTTCTCCGATGCGAATGAATGGTATTTCTAACGATCAGGATGTGATGGATTATGCTTTGAACAAAGCCACCGAAGAAATTTTGGAGAAATCCTTGCACTTTGAAACGAAGAATTTTATCCACAACTATCTGATTAACAGTTTTAATTGGTCTGATTTGGCGCAAGAATGGCGCAATCATCGCTTTAGTTACAACGAAAATGCAGCTACTTCGGAAAAAGCGAAACATGCCATTTGGGCGCACAAGCGGTTAGAAACAATAGAACAGCTTGTAGATCCTGCACAAAAGTTTATTCAGCAGTTGAATAAAATTTTTAGTAAAGAAACGGTCGATTTGTATTTTGTTCAGGAAAGAGTAGTGGCTGCTTACGATTACTTTTTCGGCCCAATGGACAAATTGGTTACGGATATTTTACATAAAATGGCTGAAATTCAGAAGTTTAAAAAAGTGAAAGAATTTTACGAAGAGCTGACTTTTCTGGATGATTTGCAAACAAAAGCTGTTTTGCGTCTTATGAAAGCCAAATTATTGATTGAAATTGTGGTAGCCGGAGAAACAATTTGCAAAGAAAAATTGAGCTCTTCTGCTATTAAAAACTTCAAAGTAAATAAGCTGGAAAAGATCAGGGAAGAGTTTAAAATGGCCAATACCGACATCTTTAAAACCGATGAACCGGTTATCCGTTATACCTCAAAAAAACTGGATAAAAATGAACCCAAAGCAGTTAAAAAAACTACGATTGAAGAAACTCATGAGCTGTGGATAGAGAAGAATTCTATTCAGGATATTGCCCGAATTAGGAAGCTAACGGTACAGACAATCGAAATGCATTTCGTCAAATTAATTCAGGCTAAAAAAGTGGAAATTTCAGAGGTTTTGCCTTATGATAAAATACTGGCTTTGAGAGAAGCTTTTCAGTTTTATCAGGAAGAATCACTTAATCCATTGAAGGAAAAATACGGTGATGAGTTTACATGGGATGAGCTTAAAATGTTTAAAGCGAGTATCAATTAAAAAATTCCTTTTTTAAATTCCAAATTCCAATAATTTGGGGTGAATGAGTTACGGTTCTTTTAGTTAGTTGATGTTTCACGTGGAACATTTGGAATAACTAATAAGATTTCGGTGCAATTGGCTTTAAAAACATGTGTGGACTACTTGTTTTTATATTTGTTTCGCTTTATTTTTGGCTATATTTGTTATTTAATTGTTTGATTTATAATGTTTTATATAATTTATTTGCACATAATGACTTCTTGAGTAAATAGGAACAATAGATGAAATTGAAATGACAAATTAGGATTAAACTAAGATTGCGAATTTAGGGAACTATAACTTTGCGAAACCGATTTGTTTTTCAGATTAGATAGCGTAATCTAGACTGTTGAATTTTAGATTTGTAAAGAAAGGAATTGGGAAAGATGTGACGTTTCTAATGTAGCCTTCGACTTCGCTCAGGTTGACATTTTAATTTAAATGGAAACATAAAGTGATGTTAGATAATAGCATAATTTTAAATGTATTAGGTTGTTAGATTTACTTTTAATGTTTGTAGCTAGTGCTTTTCGTTGCGATTATAGCTCTGAAGAAGATACTTTCCCGGATTAGTTTGATTTTTCGAAAAAAAAGCGGCGCCTTCGGCATTATTTACTTGTAAAACGTAAATAATCGTTTACTTAGAAATAGAATGGTAGTTTAGTTTAAAACCAACGGCAGAATGGTATTTTTTAGCCGCTGTTGCTTATTTTTTTAATTAAACAACTTAGGCTTCGTTCGAAACCAAAATAACGCCTTAAATCTTGTATTTTGATTTTTCAATAGAAATTGTTTAAAAACTTGTAGGACTTTCTTAAAATATAGTTTTCACGTGGAACGAGGGGGGAATTTTAGATTGTTGATTGTTGATTGTTGATTGTTGATTGTTGATTGTTGATTGTTGATTGTTGATTGTTGATTGTGCCGATTTTAAAACTTGCAAAATCATTTCAAATCACTTTTTTTACTTCATTTCTGGATCATTTGAGGGTTGTCAACCTGAGCGAAGTCGAAGGTGGCTTTATGGACAAAGTGATTGTAAGTACAAGACTTTTATGAGATAAAATTTTGGTATTGAAACTTGCGTTGTTTTTCGCAAAATGTTTCTATGTGTCAGGATTGATTAAAATTGCGTGAATTTAGGGAATCATATTTTTTTTGAAATTGTTTTGTTTGGCAGGATTAGGGCAGTGATAAATTGTGAATTTGTGATTGGCTAAGGAAGTAGGGGACAAAGTTCTAAAGTTTCTTACGTTGCCTTCGATTTCGCTCAGGTTGAAATTTTTATTTAAATGGAAGTGTAAAAGTTGTAGCAGGTCATCGAATTAGAATTTAATTTTTTGCCTTTTTTGGGGTTTGGCAGTTTAGATTTTGACTTTGGTTGATCGTTTTGAATTGTTAACTGTAAATGCTTGAAGTTTAAAGTTTTTCTTAGTTCTATGACTTGGAAAAAAGTTCGTTTCCCAGTTTAGTGTGATTTTTCAAAAAAAATCGGCGCCTTCGGCGTTATTGGTAGATGTAAAGCAGGGATTCTTTTTTTTGATAGGATTTGAATTGGTTCCGGTATAGTAATTAAACCAAATTAAGTGCTTTTTAGGCTTTTTAGCTTGTTTTTATAGAAAAACGAGGCACTAGTACTAAAACTCAAAAAAGAATTGTTTAAAATGAGGTATTTCATTTTAGCATAATATTGTTAAAATGGAATTAAGTTCAAAGAACGTTTCCACGTGAAACGCTGTAGGTTCGGTAAATTTTGTAAAAACTTGTGATTGTATAAAAAAAATCCCCTTTTCATTTGTAGAAAAGAGGACTTAGTTAAGTAAGTGGCAATTGAAAAATTATAAAGCTTCGACTAAAATCCAGGCATCCGGATTTTCTCCTTTTTTAATTTCATTTTGTGCTTTTTGTGCTTCGCTCATAGTAGCATAACTTCCGTATAAAACTGGAAATAAACCATGTTTGTTTTCACCAAGCATTCTGGCTTTATAACCATCTTTGACCAATTGATTATAGGCTTTTCTGGCATTTTGCTCGCTTCTGAAAGCACCTGCCATGATATGGTACGGCATTGTTTTTATTTCTACTTCTTCTTTTTCGGTTTTAGCAGAATCTACAGAAAGTGTAACAGCCGGCATTGGGCTTTGTATAAAAAAGGTCGCTTCCTGAATCTTGTTTTGTACTTTTTTCTGAACGGCAGTTTCAACAATAAGAGTCTCATTTGCAATTTGATTCTGGTACAAAGGATATCCGATACTTCCGGTAATTCCTAAACCTAAAACAAAAATAGCAGCATATCTCAAGTAAGGTCTTGAAGTTCTTATCTGGTCATCATTGTCGTATAAAGTGACAGTTTCTCTTTCTTCAATTTTTTCGAGTTTTTTCTCGAACAGTTCTCTTTTAACTATCGGAGAAACAAAGGGACTTAACCCAAAAGAAGTGGAAAGATAATTGGTCTGATCATTAGGAGTAAACACCATATTTTGGTCAGCGTTTAGACGAATGTCACCAATATTTTTAAAATTCAGTACGCCATGTTCATCTAGTATCTTTTTCCAATTTAAAACCTCATGTGTTATAGCGCTTACAGCAAAACCGTAAGAAGTATTTTCTGTCTGAGCAATATGATTGGCCAGTAATCCGTCATTGTTTTTTAAAAGACTATTGAATGCGATTGTTTTCTTTGGTGGAGAAAACGAATTGGTGCTTTCATTAAGTCTTGCGGAATGAGTTTCGGTTAGAAATGCTCCAAATCCTGGAACCGTTACACACTGATAACGATACAATAACTGCGATATGTAAGTTTCGATTTTCATAGTAACAAAGTTAAGTAATGAATATAGTTATCAAAATTTTATTCACAATTGTTATTAACAATTAGGTTTATTTTATATACAATTCGTTTTCAGATCATTAAATGTTTTTGATCCGTTTCGATACAAGCATAAAGTTGATTAATTCTATTTTTTATTAAGAAATTACTTTATTTTATAGATATTTGCTGCTTCGAATTCGATTTTTAGTTAAGTCTATTTTACATAATATTTTATTGAAATGTCAGATCAGGAATTATTTTACTTGTTGGCCTTACTCAAAGTAGAGGGAGTGGGAGATATTATAGCTAAAAAGGTGTTGCTGCACTGCGGTAGTGCAGAGTCATTTTTTAAAACAAAAGCCAACCAGCTTGCCGCCATTGATGGTATTGGCCCAGTTTTATTGAAAAATAGGAACGATAAGACTATTTTTGACAAGGCGAATGCTGAATTAGAATTTATAAAAGCAAACGCTGTCAAAGTTTCTTTTTTTCAGGAAGAAAAGTATCCGGATCGATTGAAACATTGTTTTGATTCTCCGGTATTGATTTTTTCTGCGGGTAATATTGATTTAAAAGACAAAAAGATAATCAGTATTGTCGGAACGCGAAAGATCACCTCATACGGTACAGAATTCTGTAGAGCTCTTATAGAAGATTTAGCACCGCTGGATCCTGTAATCGTGAGTGGCTTGGCCTATGGAGTTGATATTGTGGCACATCAGCTGGCTATGGATTATGAATTGCAGACCGTTGGAGTTTTAGCCCACGGATTAAATCAAGTGTATCCTAAATCTCATAAAAAGTATATGGCAAGGATGGAAGAAAACGGTGGTTTTATTACCGAATTCTGGAGTTCATCAAGTCCTGATAGGGAGAATTTTGTACGCAGAAATCGCATTGTAGCCGGAATCTCAGAAGCAACTATTGTTATAGAATCTGCAGATCGTGGTGGTTCGCTTATTACAGCCAATTTCGCAAATGATTATAACCGTGATGTTTTTGCTGTTCCGGGTCGTACTACAGATGTTTATAGCAAAGGCTGTAACGATCTAATTAAAACTCAAAAGGCAAACATGCTTACAAGTGCTGCCGATTTGGTTTATATGCTAAATTGGGATATCGAAAATCAAACAAAATCTGTTCAGAAACAGTTGTTTGTGGATTTAGAAGACGATGAACAAAATGTATATGATTTTCTGTTGAAAAATGGTAAAGAAATGCTTGATATTATTGCACTTCGTTGTGATTTGCCAATTTATAAAATCTCAGGAATCCTTTTAAATATGGAACTTAAGGGGGTAATTAGACCACTGCCGGGAAAATTGTTTGAAGCGATTTAAAATACAAACCGGACAGGTTATAAAAATCTGTCCGATTAAAAAAAGGTTAATTATAAGGCTTCAAAGCCTAGTTTTACTCTAGTGCGGTGTAGAACTTCATTGGCGATTACCGCTGCTTTGTCGGCTCCTTTTTTCAGCAATGCTTCCACTTCGTTAAGATTGTTGATATAGTAACTGTATTTTTCTCTTTCTGTCTTGAATTTTTCTGTGATTAATTCAAATAAAGCTTGTTTGGCATGACCGTAACCGTAATTTCCGCCTAAATAATTGGCTCTCATTTCGGCAAGTTGGTTTTCGTTTGCCAGCAAGGAATAGATGGCAAAAGCATTACAAGTATCTGGATTTTTCGGGTCCTCTAGAGGTGTACTATCTGTTTCGATACTCATTACCTGTTTGCGTAAAGTTTTGTCATCGACGAATATGTTGATTATATTATTGGCAGATTTACTCATTTTTCCTCCATTAGTTCCGGGAATCAACATACTGTCTTCTCGAATGATAGCTTCAGGAAGTACAAAGGTCTCTCCCATTTGGTGATTAAAACGAGAAGCTACATCACGAGTAATTTCAATATGTTGTGACTGATCTTTTCCTACAGGAACAAACTGTGCGTCGTACAATAAAATATCGGCAGCCATTAACATCGGGTAAGTAAAAAGTCCAGCGTTTACATCGTCTAAACGACCCGCCTTATCTTTGAAAGAATGTGCCAATGTCAGACGTTGGAAAGGAAAAAAACAGCTTAAATACCAAGTCAGTTCAGTTGTTTGAGTTACATCAGACTGTCTGTAAAAAGTAACTTTGTCGGGATTTAAACCACAGGCCAACCAAGCGGCTGCGGTACTGTAGGTGTTTTCTCTTAATGTTTTACCATCTTTTATTTGTGTAATTGAATGCAAATCAGCAATAAAAAAGAAAGATTCGTTTGCCGGATTGTTAGATAATTCAATTGCAGGAATAATTGCTCCCAGTAAGTTGCCTAAATGTGGTGTTCCTGTACTCTGAACACCGGTAAGTATTTTTGTCATTCTCGTTTTTTCTTAATCGCGAAGATTACTTTGTTTAAGCGCAAAATTCGCAAGATTTATTGTTGTTTTTGACCGCAAAGTTCACAGGATTTTTTAACCGCAAAGCTCGCAATGTTCATTATTTGTTTTGACCCTAAAGATCGTAAAGTTTACTAATTGTTTAAAACGCAAAGTTCGCAAAGTTTTTTACAACGGCTACAAAGTTTTTGCGAAAATAAATTCTTTTATAATAAATCCTCTTCGATTTATTACTTTTGAAACCATGAAAGTAATAAAAATTGTTTTTTGGGTCTTTTGGCGCATTTGGTTTTATATCTTAATGGCCATTCCAATATTGATTATGTTGCCATTTTTACTGGCTTCTATTATAACCGAAAAGGGTTATCCGTATTTTTTTAAAATGGCCCGAATATGGGCGAAATTCATCCTTTATGGAATGGGATTTTATTATAAAATTAAACGGGAAGAAAAGCTTATAAAAGGTAAAAGTTATATGATTGTTGCCAATCATACTTCAATGACAGACATTATGTTAATGCTGGCAATTATTAAAAATCCGTTTGTTTTTGTTGGTAAAAAAGAGCTTGTAAAGATCCCGTTGTTTGGTTTCTTCTACAAAAGAACCTGCATTTTGGTCGACAGAAATTCATCGAAGAGTAAAAATGATGTTTTCAAACGAGCTCAAAATCGTCTAAATCAAGGATTAAGTATCTGCATTTTTCCTGAAGGCGGGGTGCCGGATGACGAATCGATTTTGCTTGATGAGTTTAAAGATGGTGCATTCAGATTGGCGATAGACCATCAGATTCCAATTGTTCCGATTGTTTTTGCTGATAATAAGGAGCGATTTTCGTACACTTTTTTGAGCGGAAGTCCTGGTAGAATGAGAGGTAAAATATTACCGTTTATAGAAACAAAAGGACTTACTGGTGAAAACAGAAAAGAGCTTAGAGATCAGGTAAGAAATTTGATTTACAATCAATTACTGGAATTTAAGAAAGGAGAATAAAAGTAAAAAAGCATTAAAATATTAAACCCGGCATGGAGTATGAGACCTGCCGGGTTTTCTTTTGAATTTAAAACCCCTTTTATATTCAAAATCTTATCTAAAATATTTTTATCCAAACTGAAAAGCATTACTTTTTTACAACCTTTTCGATTACTTTACGATTTTTACTTCGCACTTTTTATCCAGGTTTTTAGAGTACTAATGCTTGAAAATTAGTCTTTTGACTTATCAAGAGACAACATTACATTTATATAGATGATAAAAAAGGAAAAGGGTTGCGTAAAGAATTTATTTTTTTTCGATTTTTTTTAAAAAATAAACCCGACAGGGTTTTTGAATCTGTCGGGTCCGGATAAAAAGAGTATATTATAATTAAGCGTTAGCTAAATCTTTTATGTATGCTTTAATTTTAGCCTCTAATTCATCAGCCAATTCCGGATTATCTTTAATTAAAGATTTTACAGCATCACGTCCCTGACCTAATTTTGTGTCGCCATAGCTGAACCATGATCCTGCTTTTTTAACGATCTCAAATTCAACGGCTAAATCTAAAATTTCTCCGGTTTTTGAAACCCCTTCGCCATACATTATGTCAAATTCGGCAGTTTTAAAAGGTGGAGCTACTTTGTTTTTAATGATTTTTACTTTGGTTCTGTTTCCGATTACGTTCTCTCCGTCTTTAATTTGTGACGAACGACGAATGTCAATACGCACAGAAGCGTAGAATTTTAAGGCGTTACCACCCGTTGTTGTTTCCGGATTTCCAAACATCACACCAATTTTCTCTCTCAACTGGTTGATGAAGAAAACAGTACAGTTTGTTTTGCTGATCGTACCTGTTAATTTTCTTAATGCCTGCGACATTAAACGAGCGTGAAGACCCATTTTAGAATCTCCCATTTCTCCTTCAATTTCACTTTTTGGAGTCAAGGCTGCAACCGAGTCAATTACCACAATATCAATTGCTCCCGAACGAATCAGGTTTTCTGCAATTTCTAAAGCTTGCTCTCCATTGTCCGGTTGAGAAATAATTAAATTTTCGATGTCTACACCCAGTTTTTCAGCATAATTTCTGTCGAAAGCATGCTCAGCATCGATAAAAGCAGCAATTCCACCAGCTTTTTGAGCTTCAGCAATAGCGTGTAAGGTTAATGTGGTCTTACCAGACGATTCTGGTCCGTATATTTCAATAATTCTTCCTTTTGGGTAACCATTTACCCCAAGAGCTAAATCAACACCAAGAGAGCCCGAAGAAATGGTTTCTACCTCTACAATGGCTTTGTCGCCCATTTTCATTACGGTTCCTTTTCCGTATGTTTTATCAAGTTTGTCAAGCGTAAGTTGTAGCGCTTTTAATTTGGCATCTTTGTCTGAACTCATCTTTTCTTTCGTCTAAATTGTTATAATTTTTTCCTTTTCAAAGCCAATCAGAAACGCAAATAACGTTCTGATTTAGATTTGTATGGGCTTGTAATTTTGTAAAAATACTTCTTTTTTTCGAAGTTACAATGTTGTTTTTATTGCTATAAAAACAAGGCTTTTAGTTCGGTTGCTTCCTCGGGTTTTATTTTTCCGGCAAGCAATAAACTCAACTGTTTACGGCGTAAAGCAGCATCGTAACGTTGTTTTTCAAGTTCGGTTTCAGGTTCGATAGCCGGAACTTCTACCGGTCTTCCGGTATCGTCTACAGCAACAAAGGTATAAATGGCTTCATTAGCTTTTGTTCTGTTTCCTGATTCGCGATCTTCAACCCAAACGTCTATAAAAACTTCCATTGAACTTTTGAACGAACGGGATACTTTTGCTTCAACAGTAACAACACTGCCTAAAGAAATTGCTCTGTTGAAAGCAACGTGATTTACAGAAGCCGTAACGACAATTCGGCGTGAATGTCTTCGTGCTGCAATACTTGCTGCGCGATCCATTCGGGCTAAAAGTTCACCACCAAAAAGGTTATTCAAGGGATTTGTTTCGCTTGGCAAAACTAAATCGGTTAAAATAGTCAGAGATTCTGCAGGATGTTTTGATTTCATTTTTTTAATGTAAAAAATTATTTTTTGTCATGTTTTTACCACGTTTTTTCAATTTTTTTCCGCTTTTAATTTCCGGAAATAATAAAGTCTGTGGTTTGTTTTTTGCCTGTTCTCAGACATTATGTAAAATAGAACAAGTCGGATTAATTTAACCAGTAAACCGCCATAACAGCTGGAATAAAATAGATAACAATGGTTCTTGCTCCATCATAATCTTTCGCTAATCGTTGACCGAAAAGCATCATTAACAAGGAAATACAAGAAAAAATAGCACCGTATAAACCAAATTCACGGCCGCTGTCTGTTAACAATTGTATGACACCAACGACACATAAAATTCCCGAAATTAATTCTAAAATCAAAAGGTGAAGTAAGGCGAGTGGAACTTGATTTTTTAAGATTGTTTTAGAAAAATGTTCCTTTAACCAGGAGACATTATCTTTCCAGTAGAAAATTTTTTCGTAGCCGGATTGCAAAAAGGTTAAGGCCAAAAAAACCAACAGTAAAATTGTGGCAGTATTGTTCATTAGCAAGTTATTTTTTATGAATTAAACGTGTGAGTTTTATAGATAAATCTGTTAAAATTATTTTTGCATTTCCATTACGTTCAATATGATACATCGCATCCGAAAGTTCTTTGAAAATGTCATGTATGTTGTTTCCGTTTACAAATGGAGCAAAATTTTCGAGTTTGAATTTATCCACTTTTGGCTCGATATAAACCAGACTTGGAGTCTGATAATTCAGTAAAAGAGCCTGACGGAACATTTCAATGCAATATTGAATAAATTTCTTCTGACTTTCTCGTCCAAGGGCGGCTATTTCTTCGCTCCAGGAAATTAAGTCCTGAATGGCAGCGGCATTACCTTTGGCTCTGAAGGCAGCACGAACCCAATTGACAAACCACTGTTCAAAAGGATATTCCGAGTCATCTTCTTTGAGTAAAGAAAGCGCCTTGTTAAAATTTCCCTGCGCCTGATGTGCAATTTTAAAAGCTAAATTAGAATCGACATTTTCTTGAGAAACGAGCGCTTCGGCAATCACTTTTTCAGGCAATCCGTTAAAATGAATAACCTGACAACGAGACCGTATGGTTTGAATTATATCCTCTTCATTTTCAGAAATCAATATAAAAATGGTTCTGTCGGAAGGCTCCTCTAAAAGTTTTAACAGTTTATTTGAGGCAGCGATATTCATTTTATCGGCCATCCAGATAATCATAATTTTGTAACCGCCTTCGTACGACTTTAAGGCTAGTGATTTTAAAACTTCCTGTGCGTCTTCGACTCTTATTTCACCCTGTTTGTTTTGAACACCCAAAATTTTATACCAGTCGAATAAACCTCCGTAAGGCATTTCTTGTATAAAGGAACGCCAATCCTGAATAAAATCTAAACTTTTGGGTTTCGTTTTTACATCTTCGGTGGTGACTGTGGGATAAATAAAATGGAGATCGGGATGTGAAATGTTTTGGAATTTTAGATTACAGGAATCATTTCCATTTGAGTTTTCATCACCGGTATTGTTACATAAAATGTATTGCGCATAGGCAATAGCAGTTGATAAAGTACCACTTCCTTCCGGCCCGACAAACAATTGTGCGTGCGGAATTCTTCCGGAAGATGCACTTTTTATCAAGTGACTTTTGATGTAATCTTGACCTAAAATTTGAGAAAATTGCATGTAGCAAAGATAGCAGAAAATGATATAGTCAAAAATTTTCGGAATTAAAGATTAATGATGTTTCTGTTTTTTATTTAAGTGGGTAGTGTTTTGTTAAAATGTTTACATTTTTTTGCTCATCTTTTGTTAGCACTGGGGTGATTTGATGAGATATTAAGAGTTTTTTGTTAATAGTTTTTCGAAGATTATTGAAAAGGTATCTTTTTTTTACTTACAATAATGCGTAAAGAATTTAAATAGATAATCAAATTCCTACAAATTTATATTTTAACAAAATTAACAAAAAACTCGGCAAAAGGCATATTTTCTCGACATACAGCAGTTTACGGATGGAATTCGAAGCTTTAATTTTCAAAAAAGAAAACATTAAAGTTGCGATTTAACATAATTTATATATTTTTGTTTTCATCAACAACCAATTTTAATAAGAATCTATGAAAGGGAAAATTATTTTTTTAAGTTTATTTTGTTTAATGACAACTGGAGCAGTTTCTGCCCAGGCTAAGAATGCTCCTAGAAGTATAATCAGTACAACAGCGCTTATTCGTAAGTATCACGATCAAAAAGAATTGAGTGGTATGCAAAAAGGTGAACTTTTGGAACTGTATATCGAGCGTATTAAAGTATTAGTTAAAACTCTCCCTTACATTGCATTGGTGACTAAGCCAGGTGTTACGATGGCAGACTTAGGTATTCCGGACGATAGTGAGCACAAAAAAGTGTTGGATTCTCAGGCAACTGGAACAGCTACATTTTTGGACACTACAGTTGAATTCCAAAGAAAAATGATGCCGTATTCTGACAAAGGAAATCTAATTGCAGCTATTTTATTTTACGAAAGCACATTAAAATCTTTACATGAGTTCAATGAATTGAACGAAATGTAGTATTTTAAAATTTCTGAAATCTTTAATTTAAAGTCTTTACTTGTTAAATTGCTGATATTCTGGCTATTATAAATTAAAACAACTCGGTTGTAAGTTTGTATAAGGCAAATATTAATTTTTTAAGTCTCTTTGCAAAGAGAAATGAGGAGTTTTAGTACTGTAAAACAGTTTACTTTTAGTCTTTATCTGAGCCAGAGATAAAACAATGTAAAACTTTTAGTAATTGAAGTTTTCATAAAATTTTCAAAGTAGAAGTATAAATAACAACTCGTTCTCGAAGAATCCTGACCACAATCAGATAATTCGAGATGAGTTTTTATCATATTTACGCATACGCATACCCAAATTTATTATTAACGTAATACCCCCTTATCATGAAAAAAATTACTCAAATCATCTGCATCCTTTTGACAGTAACCAGTATGAGTGCTCAACAAGAGAAAGGAATTATGGGCTACAACAATTGGTTGAATAACTGGACCGAATTTAAGCCTAACAAAGTTGACTATGGAGAACCAAATCAAATTTTAGCAGGAAATATCTCTGTTAATACAAAATTGATGAAGAGGAATATCTATGTTTTGCAAGGAAACGTTTATGTTACTAACAATGCAGTTTTGACAATTGAACCTGGTACGTTAATCATTGGTGATTTCGAAACTAAAGGAACATTGGTAGTTACAAAAGGAGCATCAATTATCGCAGACGGTTTAGAAACAGATCCTATTGTATTTACTTCAAACCGTAGCCAGAAAAAAGCTGGTGATTGGGGAGGACTTGTAATTCTTGGTGATTCTCCAATTAATAAGTTTGGAAACGCCGGTTCTTACAACCTTGATCTTGATCCAACTCTTACTACTTACGGTGGTGATAATGTGGCTAGTAATTCAGGAATTTTAAGATTTGTTAGAATCGAATTTGCCGGTAAAAAAGTAAAAGGATTAGATTCTTTCAATGGATTAACTGTTGCTGGTGCCGGAAATAAAACGATAATTGAAAATGTAATGGTTAGCTACTCAGGAGGTAATTCATTTGCTTTCTATGGTGGAGATATAAACGCTACTAAATTGGTTTCTTATAAATCAATTAATGATGATTTTAAATTCACACAAGGAGTTCAATGTCGTTTATACAATTCATTAGCAATCAGATCTTCTTATTTGTCTAGTACTAAAGACGGATCTCGTTGTATGGAAGTAAGAACTTACGACAAGAAAAGCGAAACAGATTTTACTAAAAAACCTACTTTAGTTGTTGCTTCAAACATTACAATGCTTAACGATAGTGAAAATATTAAAGCGGATATCCAGTCTGGTTTAGTAAAAGAAGCTATTTATGTGGCAGAAACTGCATCACTTGAAATGAAACGTAGCGTTATCTCCGGATTTAATCCTGCTGTATTATTAGACAGTAAAACAGAGATTAATGATGCCAATCTTAAAAAAATCAGATTTGAAGAAATGTATTTTAACCTTTGTAACGGAAATATCTTTACAGAATACAATTCTAACAATGAAGATTTAGAAAGCTGGTATGGAAATAGCGTGTTTTTTAACGTGTATTCACAAAGTGATAACAAAGAGACATTTATTGACATCTTTAACCCAAAGAAACCTGATTTTAGACTACAATTAGGAAAGATTACAGCTTCTAGCGGAAACAGATAGATAAGACATAGATTTTTATTTCAGAGCGTAAATTTTATTAATTAAGTCCCCAGACACAATTTATGTATTCGTCTTAAATCGGACTCAAATAAAGATCATAATGATGACCCCAACAATAAAAAAATATTTTACTTGTATAATATTTTTGGCTTTGCCTATGACGTTAAGTCTATATGCACAAAGTACTATAGAAGAACCTACTTTTTCCGTACTGAATAAATGTAAAAAGACAGCGTCAATGCTTGACCAAAACATAGATATAGCTGAGCGACGTATCAGCCAATTAGATACTGATTCTAATCAGTTTATAGAAGGGCTATCCATCCCCAAGGATAGCCTTACTACAACTGGTCAGAACAATCTGATTACTTCTAAATGCGAAGAAAATTCATCAATAGCTGCTACTTATTCGGTTCTTGCAAAAGATATTATTGAGAATTACAGATATGACTTTTCAGAATCATTTATAAACATTTTGTTTTTTGAAGATATAGATTTAGCCAGAACACGCACTATATGATTCAAAAAACTACTCTGATTATTACCAAATTCTTTCTTTTATTTGGCATGTTGTTCTATGCCAAATCGGGCTTGTATGCCCAAACGAAAGTTGTAAACCCACAAATCCTGTCTTTTGATAGGATTTGTGCAGGTACGGTACACAATGAATACAATGCAACTTTTACGTATAGTGGATTTCCGGCAGGGACAGAGTTTACGGTGGAATTATCTACCGATAATTTTGTAACCGTAATTCCTGCAAATACAATTTTGCCTATACTGAATGATGCGCCTAATCAGAAAACAATAAAATTTGCGGTTCCTTCTACTCTTAAGGGATCTGATACTTATAGTCTTCGAGTTTCAACTGCCGGTTTTTCAAGCGGTAAATTTACTTCATTTGATCATAAAACGGCTTTTCCAATTTATTTTAAAGCGCATGACAATCAGTATACGATAAATGATTTTAAAGGAACAGCTACTTTTTGTTCCGGAGGAAGTTATTTATTAACGATTGATGCTGATCGAGCAGATCCGGCAAATGATTCTCCATTGAAGTATAATTTTTTAACCTATAACTGGTATAAAGATAATGGTGTTTCTGTGCCTCCAACTTTAGTTGCAGCGGCAACTGGTCCTAGTTACAGTGTGACTGCAGAGGGGGTTTATTATGTAGAAACGAATTACGGAACTTGTAGCTCTGAATCGTACTCCAATCGTGTAACGGTTTCTTCATCAGGTTCGGGTTCTGCAGTGACAGTAACCTCAAGTTTAGGAAATCCATTTTGCGCCAGCGGAGCAGGTACAGTTTTGACTGCTACCTCCGGAAACAGTTATGTATGGAGTAAAGATGGTAAAGTACTGGCAGGACAGACAGCTCGTTTTATTAATGCAAACGAAAGCGGAGTTTATTCTGTTGCAGTAGATTTTGGTGGTTGTGTGGCTAACGGAAGTATCAATTTAAAAAGCAATAGTTTTGACGCAAGTATTGATGTTGCTGATGTCTATAAACTGAAAGAAGGTGAAACATTAAAAGTTTCTATAACCTCAGATGCTACGAATCCAACTTACGAATGGTACCTAAACAATAATCTTATCGCTGGTGCAACCACAGATACCTATCAGATAGCGGTAAGAGGTAATTACAGAGCAAAGATCTCTCAATCTTCGGGCTGTATCTCTTCTAAAGAATTTGCATTTAGAATTACTTCTGATTTAGATCCAAAAACGGAACTTATTTCGAATATTGTGAAACTAGGGGGGAATTCTCCTTACTGGAATATTCCGGATATATACAAAACGCCCAATACAAAAATTACAATTTTGAGTTCAAACGGAGAAGTGATGTTTGATGATGTCGGAAGTAATTACGATCCTGAACTCAATTCGTTTATAAAAGATTTTAAAAATGTTAATCCTGTATATTACTACGTCATTAAATCAGACACCGGTGAGAAAAAAGGATCAATAACTGTGATAAAATAATATGAAGAAAATTTTACTATTCATAACGTTATTTTACGGTTTTTCAAATAGACTCTATTCACAAGATGCAGCTGCTCCTGAGAATGGAGTTGTTTCGTTTTCGTTACCGATAAGAAATTCTTTAAAGTTTAACAGATACTTAATCAACCCGGCATTTAGTTTTGTACGTGAGCAAAATGCTTACATAAGTTTTTATAATAAAAGACAATGGACTCAGTTCGAGAACGCGCCGAATACCTATTTGTTTGGTTATTCGGGACGTTTTAGAGAGAATGAAGCTTTTGCTTTTGGACTTTTTCAACAAAATTATGGCTTAATGACGGTATTTGGCGGAGTTGGAAACTTTGCGCACAATATCGTTTTGCAAGAAGACAGTAACCTGACTTTTGGTTTAAACGCCGGCGTATATCAAAGCGGTTTAAACAAAGGAAAGATTGTTTCGGATGATCCGGATGTTTTAAACGGAGATTATCCTTCAAATACGCTGCTTACGATAAATCCGGGTATTAATTACGGTACTGCATTTCTTGATTTTGGAGTGTCTGTAAATAATTTAATTCTGTACAATTTTGGTTCAGGAGTGGTAAAAGAAGATCCAGAAAGAGCGATCGAATTACATGCTATGTATACGGGTTATATAGATGCTTATGGTTTTTTTGACAGAAGTAAATTTTCGGGACTTATAAAAACAGAAGTTAAACAAGATAAAACGGTTATTTCGGGACTTGCTATGGTTGCCATTCCAAAAGGAGTTTGGGCACAGGCGGGTTATAATTCGTTATATGGAGTTTCAGCGGGTCTTGGTGTTAATATTTCACCGAGCATTGCTATTGAATACAATTATGAAAGAGGAATGGGTAATCTTTCTAATTTAGGAGGTTCCCATGAATTTGCTATTGCCTATAAATTTAAGAACAGAAACTATTATTATGGTGATGATGAAGAAGGCTCTTTAATTGATCCTTCAAAATCTAAACCGGTAATAGCTAAAAAGACTACAGCTTCTACAGCTCCGGTAACAAGAGTGAGCGGTGCTGAAAAAGCAAAGTTAGCTGCTGAGGCTAAGGCTAAAGCAGATGCAGAGGCACAACAAGCAAGACTTGCTGCAGCCGAAAAAGTTCGTGCAGATGCAGAAGCTGCTGCAAAAGCGAGATTAGCAGCAGATACTAAAGCCAAAGCCGATGCTGAGGCCTTAAAAATAAGATTAGCGGCAGATGCTAAAGCGAAAGCTGATGCAGAAGCTGCTGCAAGAGCAAAAACAGCTGTGGCCAGAACTACAGCTAAGCCGGCTGCACCTCAAAAAACAGCCGCACAATTAGCGGCAGATAAATCGAGAGCCGATGCCGAAGCTGTTGCAAAAGCAAGATTAGCTGCTGCCAAAGCCAAAGCCGATGCGGAAGGAGCAGCGAAAGCAAAAACGACTACACCAGCTGTACCTCAAAAAACAGCCGCACAATTAGCTGCAGATAAGGCTAAAGCCGATGCCGAAGCTGCTGCGAAAGCAAGATTAGCAGCAGATACTAAAGCAAAAGCAGATGCAGAAGCTTTAAGAATTAAATTAGCAGCCGATGCTAAAGCTAAAGCAGACGCAGCGGAAGCTAAACGTAAAGCCGATGCTAAAGCGAAAGCAGAAGCAGCAGATTTACAGTCCATCTTAGCGGCTGATGCTAAAGCAAAAGCAGATTCTGATGCCCTTCAGGCCAGACTAGCAGCAGAAGCCAAAGCGAAAGCTGCAGCAGCTGCAAAAACAAAGGCTAGTATAGATGCTGCAAACAAAGCAAAACTGGCAGCTGATGCCAAAGCAAAAGCAGCAGAAGAGGCAGCTTTAAAAGAAAAATTAGCAGCAGAAGCAAAAATTAAAGCCGATGCAGAAGCGAGACAAGCAAGACTTGCAGCAGATGCCAAAGCCAAAGCCGATGCAGAAGCGTTGAAAATAAAATTAGCTGCTGATGCTAAGGCTAAAGCCGATGCGGAAGCACTAGAAGCAAAATTGGCAGCAGAGGCTAAAATTAAAGCTGATGCCGAAGCCTTACAAGCTAAGTTAGCTGCTGATGCAAAAGCTAAAGCTGATGCAGAAGCGTTGAAAGTAAAATTAGCAGCAGATGCTAAAGCGAAAGCTGATGCCGAAGCACTACAGGCTAAGCTAGCAGCAGAAGCTAAAGCGAAAGCCGATGCGGAAGCACTACAAGCTAAGTTAGCAGCAGATGCCAAAGCGAAAGCTGATGCTGAAGCACTACAAGCTAAGTTAGCAGCAGATGCCAAAGCCAAAGCCGATGCCGAAGCACTACAAGCTAAGTTAGCAGCAGAAGCTAAAGCGAAAGCTGATGCCGAAGCACTACAAGCTAAGCTAGCAGCGGAAGCTAAAGCCAAAGCTGATGCGGAAGCACTACAAGCTAAATTAGCAGCAGAAGCTAAAGCCAAAGCTGATGCTGAAGCACTACAAGCTAAGTTAGCAGCGGAAGCTAAAGCCAAAGCCGATGCCGAAGCACTACAAGCTAAGTTAGCAGCAGAAGCTAAAGCCAAAGCCGATGCGGAAGCACTACAAGCTAAGTTAGCAGCAGAAGCTAAAGCGAAAGCTGATGCCGAAGCGCTACAAGTTAAGTTAGCAGCAGAAGCTAAAGCCAAAGCTGATGCCGAAGCGCTACAAGCTAAGTTAGCAGCAGAAGCTAAAGCCAAAGCTGATGCGGAAGCACTACAAGCTAAGTTAGCAGCAGAAGCTAAAGCCAAAGCCGATGCGGAAGCACTACAAACTAAGTTAGCAGCAGAAGCTAAAGCGAAAGCTGATGCCGAAGCACTACAAGCTAAGTTAGCAGCCGACGCCAAAGCCAAAGCCGATATGGAAGCCTTACAAGCTAAGTTATTGGCAGATGCTAAAGTTAAAGCTGATGCAGAAGCTACTGCTAAAGCACAAGCTGATGCAGAAGCTAAAAAATTGCAATTAGCAGAAGAAGAGCGTCAAGCGAAATTAGCAGCAGAGGCCAAAGCCAAAGCTGATGCAGAAGCACTACAAGCTAAGTTAGCAGCAGAAGCTAAAGCCAAAGCCGATGCCGAAGCACTACAAGCGAAATCAGCAGCCGATGCCAAAGCCAAAGCTGATTCTGATGCCCTTCAGGCCAGACTAGCAGCAGAAGCTAAAGCCAAAGCTGACGCAGAAGCCTTACAAGCGAAATTAGCAGCCGATGCCAAAGCTAAAGCTGATGCAGAAGCCTTACAAGCTAAGTTAGCAGCTGACGCCAAAGCCAAAGCTGACGCAGAAGCCTTACAAGCGAAATTAGCAGCCGATGTCAAAGCTAAAGCTGATGCAGAAGCCTTACAAGCGAAATTAGCAGCCGACGCCAAAGCTAAAGCTGACGCAGAAGCTTTACAAGCGAAATTAGCAGCCGACGCCAAAGCCAAAGCTGATGCAGAAGCCTTACAAGCGAAATTAGCAGCCGATGCCAAAGCTAAAGCTGATGCAGAAGCCTTACAAGCTAAGTTAGCAGCCGACGCCAAAGCCAAAGCTGATGCAGAAGCCTTACAAGCAAAATTGGCTGCAGATGCTAAAGCAAAAGCAGATATGGAAGCAGCGCAAGCTAAGTTATTAGCAGATGCAAGAGCTAAAGCCGATGCAGAAGCAAATGAAAAATTGAAAGCTGAAGAAGAAACAAGACAATTAAAACTGGCTGAAGAAGCACGTGAGGCTAAATTATTGGCAGATGCCAAAGCTAAAGCCGATGCAGAAGCATTACAAGCAAAATTAGCTGCAGATGCAGCTGCTGCAAAAGCTGCTTCAGCACCAAAAGATGATACAGCAAAAGCGATTGATAATTTAACACAGTCTCTGGACGTGTCAGGTAAAACGCAGAGTGATTTATTGGCACAGTTTAATGCAACGGTAGCAAACAAACAAAAAGACCTTGATGACTTAAGAGAAGAGAATGACTTAAGTGACAAAGGAATTTATAAAGAGCCAAAACCGTTTAAAAGTGTTGCCGCCGAAAACAGTCAGTTAGAAGCTTTAAAAACACAATTGGCTGATGCAAACAGAATACAAAAAGACGAGATTGCTAAACTGACTAATTTGTATAACGAAAGGCTTAAAAAAGTGCCAAATAAAAATGATGCTTTAAACAAAGCTTATTTGGAGAAAATAAATCAGTTGAAAGCAGCTCAACTTAAAATGGAACAGGATAGTGCCGCTTTACTTGCCAATTTAGAGCGTATTAAAGCAGAAACTGAGATTGAGAAAAAACGTAGAATTAAGCGTGCAGCATATGAGAATGATCAAGGAAGATATGAACAGGATCTGGCAGCTCTTAAACGTATAAAAGAAACAACAAAAATAAGTAGTACACCATTAACCGCAAGTGATTTTGATTTTGGAGAAGATCAGTCAAACATGCAGATTATTAAGAATATTAAAAATTCTGAAAACGGGTATTATCTAATTGTTGCAGTTCACAGAAGTGCTGAAAAGAGGGATGAATTCCTTGCAAAAGCAGTTGCTTCGGGAGTTTCAAATATTAATTTCTTTTACAATGTGACGACAAGTAAATATTACATTTATTACGATAAATTCGATGGATTACCGGAGGCTCAAAAAGCTTTGGAATCTAAAGGAAACAAACCATATAATGGCAAAATGGTGATCGCAAAAGTGGAGAATTAATATCAATTAAAAGTTGGGTCTTTCTTAAAAAGGGAGAAGGACATAAATAATAAAATTTTAGAATACTAATTATTTTTATTCGCTAATGCCCCTTAGCCAATAAAATGTAAGTAAATAAAAAGGACTATGAAAAAACCTACTATTTTTAAAACGTTAATTGCAGTTGTACTGTTATTGCTCAGTTTTTCTTCTTATTCTCAGGTAAGGAAAAACTTTACTTCGCGTTACACAACCGAAGAAAATGCAGATATTTTAGTTTTTGGAAACAATATCTTGAATAGAGACAATGGTACCGGAGAAAAACCTAATGATCCTTACGATAAAACCGGTAGCAACAGTCAGTACAATGACAAGTTCGATATGCGAAATATCGATATTGACAATGAGACTAGTTTTAATTCCAGTTCTGCAACATTAACAATTCCGCAAGCCAGCAAAGGTTGTTTTAGCATTGTTTATGCTGCTTTGTATTGGTCGGGAACCTATCAGGGTTCAGACAGAAGTAAGATAAATCAAATTAGATTAAAGACGTCTGCCGCCGGTGCCACTTACCAACCTATATCGGGAACCTTGATTTATGATGAAGGGGGATCTGGCGTTACCGGGGTATATGCATCAAAACCATATGCCTGTTTTAAAGATATTACAGCGGAGGTTAAAGCAGCAGGTGAAGGTGTTTACACTATTGCAGATTTAGTATGTTCGGAAGGAAAGTTAGATGGTGATGGAGGTAATTCTGCCGGCTGGTCTATTTTTGTGATTTATAAAGATCCATTACTTCCAAGAAAATTTATTACCAGTTTTGACGGATTTGGTATTATTAGAAGTGAAGATAAAGCTAAGCCATTAGATATTGATATTTCAGGATTCCAAGCGAATCCTTTTGGAGATGTAAACGTAAAATTGGCATTTAGTGCTTTAGAAGGGGATAATAGAATTACAGGTGACGGTCTTTCAATTGCCGGACCGGGAAAAACACTTTTTGCACCTGTTAAATCATTAGTAAGAGATGCCAGCAACTTTTTTAACAGTACTATTACCGACGGGGATATTATGGTTCCCGGACGTCTGCCGAACAGTATAAATACGTTGGGTTATGATGCCGGTGTAGTAAAGTTTGATAATGTTGTAATGGTTAATAATAAACCACAGCAAATAATTAAGAATAACGATAAATCTGCTACGCTTAGAATTAGCACTACAGGGGATTCTTATTTTATGTTTTTTAATGCATTGTCAATTGAGGTTATTGCACCAAAGATTGTTCTTAAAAAGAATGTTCGGGATAAAGATAATAATCCTATTGGAGGTCAACCAGTAACTTTGGATCAGGAACTTCGATATGAAATTGGATTTAAAAATGAGGGGAATGACAATGCTAAAAATTTTACAATTACCGATGTTCTCCCAAATAATGTAATTTTTAACGGAGTAGGTGATATCTTAAAAACATATCCGGGTATTACTGCCACTTATACCGCTGCGACTAGAACACTTGTTTTTACTGTACCGGATAGTTTTGTCGTTGCAAACGGATCAGATTATACACTCCAATTTAAAGTTAGAGTTGTAAAAGATTGTAATGAGATGGTGGATGCTTGTTCTAACGAAATAAAGAACATAGCTAATTCTGAATATTACGGAGAAAAAAATACTAATAAATTTGGTGAAGGAAGTTTTTCTAACATTTCAAATTGTAATGTTGGTTCTCCAACCTCTACTAATTTTTTGGTTGGAATCGATGAATGTCTTTTTAGCAGAAATGTGTCCTTATGTGATACTGCAGTTCTAAAAGCAGCCAACGGTTATGCAACTTATGTATGGAAGGATCCAAACGGAGTTGTTTTTGGAGGCAATAATCAGCAAGTAACGGTAACTAAAGCCGGTACATATACTGTTGAAAATAGCGGAGCGGTGAATTGTGAACCTATAAAACAAACTTTTATAGTAGTTGATTATCTTACCGGAGCTAAAAAGAATCCAATAAAAGGAGACAATATAGATCCTGCAACAGGTGAGGTTGTTAACTGCGTAAGAGATGGAAAACCGTTTCCTAAAATCTTCTTATGTGGTTTAAATGATAAGAGACCAATTAACACCGGAATTGTAGGTGCAGAAAGTATTGTTTGGCAGGAGACTAAGGATGTTCCTGCAATTCCGGGTCCGGATACCTGTCCTTATGAAGGTGCTACAAACTGGACAACAGTTGAAACAGGAGCTTCATATACTGCTGACAGACCTGGTGTATTCAGACTTGTAGTAAATTATGGAAATACTTGTATTGCGACTTACTATTTTAATGTTTATCAAAATTTATTGGATCCAAAAGTAGAGAAGCAAGATATTATTTGTGATACTAAAGGATCTATTACAGTTACTAATCCACTTCCAAATACCGGATATGTTTATAGTTTAGATGGTGTAAACTACCAAGCTTCAAATGTCTTCAATAATGTGCCAAGAGGTTCTTACGATGTTCAGATCAGACAGACTGTTTTTGTAAACGGAGAAATTTCGTCTTGTCCATTTCATATTGGAGTGAATGTCGAAAAACTTGATTTTACAACAGGAGTTAAGGCTACTCATCCACTTTGTAATGGTGAATTCGGAACGATAAGAGGAGAAATAAATAACGTGCCAGGTCAGTACAAATTTATCCTTAGAAAAGAAGGTAGTGCAGTTGAGGTTCAAAACTCAGGACTTATTGATGAGAATTATAATACTTTCACTGGTGTTGCCCCTGGTAAATATGAGGTTGAGATGTCAACGGCTCATAACAATTGTATAAAAGTTGATAAAATAGAAGTATTCGATTATCGTTTAACAGCTTCGGCTAATATTACTAAGGATCTTACGGCATGTGCGGATGGAGAAATTACGGTAACGGTAACTGGAGGAACTCCAAGAACGGGACCACCTCCTCATTATTTATACTATGTAAATGGTAGTACAGATTATGTTACAGATCCTAAAATACCGATAACAAGACCTTTACCGGCAAGTGGAGAATACAATATTGTTGTGCGTGATGCCAAAGGATGTAGCGTTACTATACCTCCAATAAAAGTGATTGATATCGCTAAACCTACTGTAACATTCAATACCAAAAACGGTAAATGTTACAATGATAATGGAGGAGAAATTACAATGGTGGTTTCACCACTAAATTCTGGATATACGGTTTCTTATAATGTAGATGGTGGTGCTTATACTACTGGAACTACTACTAACCTGAATCCGGGTAAATACAGTGTAATTGTTAAATATACTTACGGTACAGATGAGTGTTTTGATCCTGCTCGCGAAGTAATCGTTGGAGGGCCTGCAAGTAAATTAACAGCCTCTGCAGGAGTTGCCGAATTATCCGGTTGCGGACCAACAGGCAATGTAAACCAAGGATTAGTAAGAATTACAAACGCTCAGGGAGGGATACCTTTTCCTGCACCAAATTTATACCTATATAGTTTTGATGAAGGAGCTAGCTGGATTACGTCTAACCAGGCTTATGTAAATCCGAGAGCTACACCTTACAAATTATTGGTTAAAGATGCTGCAGATTGTATCTACGAAATGTCAGGGATTGTTTTAGAGCCTAAACCATCTGATCCGGTTTTCACTGTTCAGCCAACAGTATATACTTGTGATGGTAAAGGAACAACTACAGTAACTGTAACAACCGACCCAAGTACAACTTACACTTATGAGTACTATTTAGGCACAACTTTAAATACAAATGTACCACCTAATGTTTTCAAAGATGTTAAGGCTGGCACTTATGATATTATTGTAAAATACAAATTAGTTGGTGCTCCAACTTTTAGTACCCTGCTAAATGAAGATTTTAGTAATGGTCCTGATACAACATCTCCAGGAATTAATAATGTTTATTGTCTGGAAAGACAAGACAACGTTGTAGATTGTGCGAGATTTAATTCTGTTTTACTTAATGATGGAGAATATGTTGTTACTAAAGCATTATTACCAAAGCATGGACCTGATTTCGCTTGGAATTTACCAAAAGATCATACAGCAGTATTAAATAATACGCCTACTGTAAAAGACGGACGATTTTTAGCCATAAATATTGGTGGTGTAGGTGAAGGAATTCCTCCGGGAACTATCATATACAGTAAACCAATACGCGATATTATACAGAATCAGGATGTTAAAGTTACCTTTTATGCTTTTAACTTAATGAAATCTGGTACCGGGAAAGCAGATCCGGATTTAACAATAGAACTTCATAAAAATGGTGCTACAGTTCCGGGTGCTACCGTAAAGACGTCTAAAATTACGCCAAACGGATTATGGAATAAATTTGAACTTGCCATTAATCCGGGTGCAAATACCGATTTGGATTTTGTGGTTAAAACGAATATTGCGGTGCCTGATGGAAGTGACTTGGCACTTGATGATATCTTGGTGTATCAGTTACCAAAATCATGTTTGTCAGAGCAAAAGCTTAAACTTGTAATAGAAGACGAACAAGGATTTAAAGCTACTGTACAAGGAATTAAAAATATAAAATGTAGCGGAGATAAAGATGGTGCTTTCAGCATTGTTGCAGAAAATTTTGACAAAACAAAAGGCTTCTTCTATTCTATAGACGGAGGTCTTAATTGGACAAAATCAACAGTTGCTAAAGTTGATATTACAGGTAAAATAGCTGGAGATTATGATGTTCGTGTGAGATATGATGATCCGGCAACACCGGCAGCAGTACCTTGTATTGTTACGATACTTACCAAAATTACGACACCAACTCCATTTGTAGTAGATGCCAGTGCAAGTATTGCAAATTGTAAAACGAATGCCACTGTTACTGCAACAGCTGGTGGAGGTGTTGGACCTTATACTTTAGTAATTAAAGATAAAAATTCGGCATTTACTAAAACTTTCCCGGCAGACGGAATCTTAACTAATATTCCTCCGGGAACTTATACCATAACCGGAACAGATGGAAATTTATGTCCGGGTAGCAAAGGTACAGATCTAGTGATCGATAAACCGGTGAAACCAACAGCAGAAGTTGTTGCTAATACAGGTCTTTGTTTTGATAATAACAAAGCGTTGATTACTGTTAAAATTACAGGAGGTATTGGACCTTACAGCTATCAGGTTAAAGTAAATTCAGGAGCGTACAGTGATCCAAGTGCAACATTTAACGGACCAACATTTACTTATACGGCAACAGCAACAGGAAACTACGATTTCTTGATTACAGATGCTAACAACTGTGAGGCTGTGGCGGTAAGTCAGAAAATTGACGCTAAAGTTACGGCTAGTACAGAGATTAAAAACACCCTAAGTTGTGATCCGGTTGCACCAAATGCAACTATAGAAGTTACTATAGACGGAGGTACAGCACCTTATAAATATGTGGTGAAGAGAGGTGCGACTACCTTATTTACAAGCGGATCAATTACAGGTCCTAAATTTACTTATTCTGCAGATTTAGACGGAACTTATACTTTCGAAATCACAGATGCTAACGGTTGTACTTTTAATGTTGACAGAAAAGTTGACAAAAAAGTGGATGTAACCGGAGAAGAAAAAGTGACACCGGTTACTTGTTTTGGAGCCAATAATGGAAGCGTTATCCTTAAAGGTTTAACAGGAGTAGCTCCATTTACTTATCAGTTTAATGGTACGGGAGCTTTTACTACCAAAGATACTTACGGTCCTTTGGTGGGTTCAGTTGCCGGTACTACTTATACGTATATTGTTAAAGATGATAAAGGTTGTACTAAATCCTATTCGTTTAAGGTTTTTCAACCTGCAGATTTAGTAGGTACAGCATCAATAACTACTGCGTACAATTGCGACCATCCTGCTGAAATTACAGTTTCAAGTGCAAGTGTTGCAGGAGGAAACGGTTCGTATACCTTTACATTAAATAAAGATGGAGTAGCTGTAGCTGGTCCACAATCAACGTATGTATTTGGTAATTTAACAGCAGCCGGAGTTTATACGGTTACTATCACAGATGCCAAATTATGTACTAAAATAATTCCTGCAGGAACTATAGTAGCGTTAAACCCTCCAAAGGGAATGACACTTACTCCTACAGCAGTAACTTGTCCGACTAACAAATCTAATGTAACAATTACAAATGTTGTCAATGGAGCGGGAGTTGCTGTGCCAACTACAGGTTTACAATACAGAATGCTTTTACCTACGGTTGGTGCTTATCAGTCAAGTAATGCATTTAATGGTTTAAATGCCGGAGTTACTTATAAGTTTGAAGTAGTTGACGCTAATAACTGTAAATTTGATAAAGAAATTACGATCCTTTCATTACCGACTCTTGCAGTAACAGTTAAATCTCAAAACAATGTTGTTTGTTTGGGAGATTCTAATGCATCGGCAGTATTTACAGTTTCAGGAATGGGTAATAATGTAGCGTATAGTTACAAAGTTGATTCAGGAGCTGTTCAAACCGGAACATCTCCGGCAACAGGAACTTCATTTGATATTTCTGTACCAAATTTAAATGCAGGTACGCATTCGATTACTGTTACCAATACTGCGACTACTTGTTTTGCTACGCAAACAGTGAACATCGCAGCTCCGGCAGCGGCTTTGACCTTAAATTTACCAACATTAACTCATGTTACTTGTAAAGTAAAAGGTTCAGCTATTATAAATGTTACCGGTGGTTGGACACCTTATTCTTATGTAGTGACTCCAACGGCACCTGCAGGGGCAGCCATTACACAAAACACTAAAACATTCTCTAATTTATCAGCAGGAACCTATTCTGTTTTGGTAACGGATTTGAATGGTTGTACAAAAACACAAAACTTTACGATTAACGATAAAGTGGCTATAGTGGCAAGTATTGATGCTACATCAGATTTCTGTGCTGCAGGAACGGGAGCTACTATAAGAGTTACTCCTAATACAGCAACAAATTATGTATACAGTCTGGACAATGGAGCAACTCAGAATAACGGAACTTTCACAAAAGTTACTCCTGGTGCTCATACTATTACGGTAACAGATACTGCTACAGGATGTTCTATTGATTTAACAGTGCCAACAATTGCTTCGCCAATAGGGGCAAGCATTGCTTTAGATAAAGATTTGGATTGTTCTGTTGGTTCGCCAGATGCCATAATTAGAGTATATAATATTACAAACGGTTATCCGGATTACAAATACAGAGTAAACACAACAGGAGCTCCGTTTACTGGTGGTTATACTACACTGTCAGCCGGACAAACATCATTTACACATCCGGTGAGTACTGCTGCTACTTATTATTTTGAAATTACAGACACCAAAAATTGTACTGTAGTTGTAAGTCAAAAGGTAAATGCAAAAGTAAATCCGATTGTTACTGCTGCAACTCCGACTGCTGTAAAATGTAAAGGAGCCTCTACAGGAACTATTACGGTTACAACAAACCCGGTAGCTGGTACTTATACGTATGTTTTAACGCCAACTGCACCAACAACTGGTTCAGTAGTTTCGCAAACAACAAGTAATGTATTTACGAATGTAAAAGCAGGAACATATAGTGTTACAGTTATCGATGCTAAAAGTTGTACTTCTTCACCTGTATCTGTTACAGTTACAGAACCGGCACTAGCTTTGAGCGCTTCTGCTTCTGCTACAAAATTAAAATGTGGTGCAGCAAATGCATCAGAAGCAGCTACAGTTACTGTTACTGCTTCTAATGGTACTCCATTTACTGGAGGAAAATACAAATACGATTATGGAGATGGAAAAGGATTTGTAGATTCAAATACATTTACAACAGACACTCCCGGTTTAGTTACGATTACTGTAAAAGATGCAAATGATTGTACTACAACAGCAACAACTACTATACTGGCATTAAAACCGCCAACAGCTTTAAGTTTTAATCAGCAGCACGTAATTACTTGTGACCCTGCAAAACTGGATACTGATTTGACGGTGTTGGTTGCTAATGGTGTATCACCATTTAGATTTGAAATTACAAGTACTACGGCGGCAATTGCTCCGGCAGCTCCGGTTGCAACAGGAATTGTGGCTCCAACACATACATTTGCAAATTTAGCTCCGGGTAAATATTACTTTACCATTACTGATGCTAATGGTTGTAAAGTAAGTGATGAGTACGAAATTGTTAATGTAACTCCAATTACTGTTAATGGTGTTGTAGAAACAAATGTGAGCTGTAATGGTGTAAGTGACGGTAAAATTAAATTTACTGTTGGAGGAAATGCAACAGGATTTACTTATGTATTAAAAAATACTGCTAACGCAACTATTTCTGGAGGAGTTCAGACAGGAAATGTAGTTACTTACAGTAATTTACCTGGAGGAACGAGATATACAATTACGGTTCAAAACCCAACTACACAGTGTAGTCAAACGGCTTTTGTTGACCTTGCCAATCCAACTGTTGTTACAGTTTTAACTGCGGTAGGTACAAAGGTATACTGTGACAAGCCAAATACGACAATTACGGTAACGGCTTCAGGAGGTACAGGTACTTTATATTACGCTGTAGTTTCTGCAAAAGCAGGAACACCGGCGCCGGTGTTCCCAGCAGATTTTACAAATACCAGCGGAATATTTGTTAAAAATACGCTTGTAGATGGTGAAAGTTTCAATGTATTTGTTAGAGATGCTAAAGGTTGTCCTGCTACAAGAACAGTTTCTGTAGTACGTGATGCAGTACCAACAATAAATCCGATTCCGGTAACTTGTTATACAGGAGGTTCTCTTAACATTACCATGTCAGGAACTGTTTATGCAGGTTCAGGTATATTATATGGTGTTGACGGAAATTACTCTACAAACCCGGTTAAAACTATTCCGGGTCCAGGTTCTTATGATTTGACTATCAAAGATGATAACGGTTGTATATCGCCGGTCTTTGTTTTAAATATCAGTAATCAATTAAAGCTTACAGTAACACCTGATAAAGATGTTACTTGTAGCATAATTCCACCATTTACTACTGTTGCTGCACAAGTTACATTGTCTGCTGTTGGTGGTGGAGCTACTTATACCTATGAGGTTAGAAAAGATCCTTCAATGGTTTATTCACCAATTACAGGTAATGTATTTACTACATCAACTCCAGGAGATTACTATTTCAGAGTGACTTCAGGCGGATGTTCTGCGGTAAGTACTGTTCCGGTAACAGTTACAACACCTATGCCACCGGTTATTACTGCCGTGGCAACAGGTACAAAATGTACTTCTTCTACAGAAGGTACAATTCAGATTTCGGTTACTTCCGGTGGGGTTCGTCCGTTTACTTATACAATTGATAATTGGCTTAGCAGTAATACTACGGGTTATTTTACAGATTTAGCAGGAGGAACAGGAACCGGTTTAGGATATACTTATCAGGTTCGTGATGCTAAAGGTTGTGTTGTATCAGGTCCTGCGCAAGTATTTGTGGTGGCTCCGGATCCTATTACCTTCGGTACTTCTGTTGCAAATATTGAATGTGATCCATTGGCGACACCTCCGGGTTCAACTTTAGGTTCAATTACAGTAATTAATGCTACAGGTGGAACAGGACAATACACCTACTATATTAGTAATAATTTTGGGTACACAGATTCTTATACAACAACAGCCAGAGAAGACCATAAATTTGACATCATCAATTTTGGTATTTATACGGTAGAAGTTAGAGATCAGAACAGTTGTTCTGTATCGAAAGTAGAGGTTATGGCTTCACCTCCAAATGATTTGAAAATTGATATTAACACTGCTTCTGATTGTACTTCAGGTGGTACCGCAATTGTAACAGCTGTTGCTTCTGTAGGTAGTGGAAACTATGAGTTTGGAATATTAGAGTTTAATACGCCTCCATATACGACCAACTACTCAGGTCCTGATACGGTTGGTGGAAATATTAAAACATTTAATCCACTTATTCCGGGTGTGACTTATACTTTTGTGGTACATGATTTAACTACAAATTGTTATTTCTTAAAAACGGCAAGTGGTCCTATACCTCCGGCTTCCAGTTTAGTTGGAACTCCAACTCCTGAGAATGTTACTTGTAAAGGTTTAGGGGACGGTAGAGTGACTTTTACGGTTACCGGATATGCTGCAGGAACAACTTCTGTAGATTATCAGATTTTCAGAGATCAGGATAATGCTGCAATGAGCCCTGTATTAAACGAACCGGTTACGGGTCCATCATTTACAAAATCATATCCTGCAACAGGAGCAGGTATATTAGCTCCGGGAAGATATTATATTGTATTCACAGAAAAGGCTGGAGCAGTTATCGGATGTAAAGCTGCTTCAACAATGTTTGAAATAAAAGAATCAACAACACCTTTATCATTACTGGTATCATCTATTAAAAATGATAACTGTAATCCAAAGGCTGGTATTGTTAAAGCTCAGGCTGCTGGCGGAGCGGGTTCTTTCTTATACCAAATCGTTCCGGATAACGGTTCAATTGGTTACGTAGCTGCTGATGATACTAAACCTACTGCAGCATCATTTTTACCAACTCATAGTACAGGTACATTCTATGTAGATTCAGGAAATTACCTTGTTTGGGTTAAAGATGCAAATGGTTGTATTACAGAAAAACCGGTTACTGTTATTTTAGATCCTAATCCGGTATTTGCTTTGAGTGTTGTGAATCATTGTGCTTTAGAAGGAGCATTTGCTGTTACGGTAACTGTAACAGATCCAACACCTTCAATGGCTCCGTATAAAGTAAGTGTTAATGGTGGAAATCCTGTTACACTTACCGGATTAACGTATACAGCTTCAGGTCTTAATTCAGGTATGCAAACTATTATTGTTACAGACAAAAATGGTTGTCCAATAACGCATACTATAAACATAAATGCAACGCCAATTGCTGGCGCTTCTATCGGCAAAGTTTTAGCTTGTTCAGTAACAGGAACTGTTGTTGAAGATGCTATTATTCATGTTGAAGTTAAAAACGGAACAACTCCATACACGTACCAGGTTAAAAAAGGTTCTGCTGGTTTTGTTGCCATTACTCCTGCAACAACAGTTGTTGCCGGTGTAACATCATTTGATTACGTAGTTCCTGCAGCTTCTGCAGATACTTATATATTCAGAATTACAGATTTAAATGGTTGTCCTATTGATACCAATCCGGTAACAATTGATCCAATCGTACCAATTGTACCGGCTGCTAACGCGATCCAACCATTATGTTTTGGTGGAACAGGTAGCATTGTATTATCGGCTACAGGTGGAAAAGGACCATATACCTATAATTTTAATGGACTTGGATTCTCTTCAACAGAGACTTATCCTGTTGTTTCAAGAGCTGCTGCTTACCCTTATATTGTAAAAGATGCATTGGGTTGTGAAGCTAGCGGTTCTGTGATTTTAGGTCAGCCTACTGATGTAGTTATTGTCGCTCCGGTTATTACTCCATTATCATGTGGTCCTGGAAATGTTGGACAAGATGCTAAAGTTGTATTGTCTGCAACAGGAGGAACGGGTACTTATGAATATAGTTTTAACAATAGTGCTTTCACTACTCAGAATACTTATTTTGTAAGTGACACTAAAGCAGATCAATTGAATATTCCATTCAGTGTAAGAGATGCAAACGGTTGTCCTAAATCAGGTACTGTTGATATCTTTAAGTTAAACGCTCCAACGGGCTTCAATTTAACACAAGGATTAGCCATTACCTGTACACAATTAACAACAACAGTTGCTGTGTCAGCAGTTGCTAATGGTGTTGGTACTGTTACGTATCAAATTGTTTCACCTGCAAGTGAAATGATTGATAACGGTACTACAGCAACGTTCTCAAATATCAAACCGAATATAGATTATGTATTTCAGGTTAAAGACGCAAATGGCTGTATTTTCCAAAAACCATTGCGTATTAATGACGTTACGAAAATTAAGATTGTTGAACAATCTACAACTGGTATTACTTGTTCTACAGCCGTAGACGGGAAAGCTACTTTCTTCGTATCAGGTTTTGGTTCAGTTGTAGGGGGTACTTATCGTTATGAATTAGACGGTGCTCCAGCCGTAACAGGTCAAACCAATGCGACTATTAATTTGACAGGATTAGCTGCAGGTCCACACTCAATCAAAGTGTACGATGACGTAACAAATTGCGAAATGACATTACCATTCGCTATTACTGCTCCGCCTGCTGCGCTTACAATAAGCAAAGTGGTTACACCTCTTGGTTGTTCGACTTTTGGTCAGGTGGTTATTACAGCTCAGTTTGGATGGGGTAATTATACTTACACATTGACTAATGGTGCAACGATCTTAACAAATACGAACGGAACTTTTGCAGGTCTTACGCAGACAGGATTATATACTATTGCTGTAAAAGATGCTAATGGTTGTGAGTTAACAGATTCATTTACTTTAACAGCACCGGTTAAGCCAACTATTACAATTGATGCTTCAAATTATTGCTATGTAAATGATAACTCGACAACTATAAACGTTAGTGCTAATTCTGTAGGTACGCCACATGTGGTAACGCCATACGAGTTTAGTATTGATGGTACAAATTGGCAAACAAGTGGTTCATTCCCAGGTTTAAAACCGGGTGATTATACCATTACAGTTAAAGATAAATTTGGTTGTACAGATGCTATATCAACTAAAATTAATGGTCAGCTTTTTGCTTCGGTAGAAAACACAAAAGACCTTTATTGTACAGGTGTTGTTAACGGAACAATCAGAATAAAAGCCGTTGGTGGATACCCTGTTTACAGCTACACAGTAGCTATCAATGGAGGATTGCCTTCTGCACCGGTATCGTTTGCTAATGCTGCTGCTACTTTTGCTGATTATACGGTAACAACTGCAGGTAGTTATGTATTTACAGTAATTGATACTAAAGGATGTTCGTATCCAATTCCGGCGATTGTTATGGCGTCTCCGGCTCCGGTTGTATTTACTGCAACTCCAACTTCGCCAAGTTGTTCAGGAACTCAGGGGACTGTAGGAGATGGTTCGATTTTAGTTAATTTGGCTACTTCTAATACTAATCCTGATTATACGTACACGATTCAACGTACTATACCTGCGGGTGGTGCTGTTGTTACTCAGGTGAATAATCCTTTATTTACAGATTTAATTGCGGGTACTTATACAGTTACCGTTACATCTGCAAGAGGTTGTTCAGATTCTGATACTGTTGTAATTAATCCTCCAACTCCGGTTGTGGCTTCTGCGGTTGCTTCGCCATTTACATGTTCTGCTGTGAATACTGTAAATGCAACGATTGTTACGGTTACAGGAGCAGGTGGTGTAGGAACAGGTGCTGTTTCAGATTATACTTATAGCGATATCGCAACAGGTAATTGGAAAACAACGAATACATTTAATGTGACTGATAACGGATCAATTCAAAATCGTACATTCTATGTAAAAGATGCAAACGGATGTATTGACGATGTTCAGATTTCAATTAATCCATTCCCTAAATTGATTTCTGCTACAACTAGTTTAGATACTAAAGCAGATTGTATCAATGCGGGTGAAATTATTAATGTAGTAATTGCAGGTGGTACAGCTAATTTTGAGTACCAGGTGTATAAAGACGGTGTACTGTTTGGTCCTGTGGTTCAGGTTCCGGTTGGAACAAGCTCGTTTAAATATACGGCTGTTGATGCAGGTCATTCTTACCAGTTCTTAATAAAAGATAAAACGACCTTATGTACCGTTCTTTCGGATGTTTATAACGTTCCGTTATTTAATACTATGAAAGTGATTGCGAATGCTTCTGCAATGGTAAGTTGTGACGGGAAAACGGATGGAAAAATTACAATTACTCTTGAAAATTATACAGGAACTTACAATTACAGAGTTCTTCTTGCAGGAGCACCTGTAGCTTCAGGAACAGGTATAAATGCAGCTGTTAATAATCCGTATATCATTACCGGATTAGGGGCAGGAAGAGATTATGTAGTTGAAGTTACTCAAACAGCATATCCATCTTGTATGGTACTTTCAAATAAAGTTACTATTACACAACCGCCGGTATTAAACATTAGCGGATTGAAAGTAAATGTTGTCAATCAGAATTGTAACACAAAAGGTGCGGTACTTACGGTAGACAAAACGTCTATTGTGGGTGGTACACCGGATTATATCTATGCTTTTGTACCTGCAGGAACTTTACCGGTTGATGCAGACTATCAGGCAGACGTTACTAAAACAATTGCAACGACTAAGATTGCTCCATTGTTTGATGCATGGGATGTTTATGTGAAAGACGTTAACGGTTGTTATGCTTTCCAAAGCGTACAGATTTCTGTAGACCCTCTGCCGGTAATTACCGATGTAAAAGTGGCGAGTCAATGTTTCAGTGCAGCAGGATATAGAATTGATGTTACGGCTAGTGGAGTTGGACCTTTAAAATACAGTTTAGACGGTCAGCAGTTCCAGGATGATAGTTTCTTCACTGTTTTTGCAGCAGGAAACTACACCGTAACAGTAATGGATAAAAACCAATGTAAAACAACTGCGGCTGCTCCGGTTACGATTTTAGATCCTCTTGAGTTGCGTGCTACAATTAGTATTATGCCAGTTTGTAATACAGCAAATGGTGAAATTACATTAGAAGCTTTAGGCGGTACAGTTACACCTCCAAACAGCTATGTGTATACGAAAGACAATTGGGTTACAAGTCAGGTTCAACCTAACTTTACAAATCTTGCTCCTGGAGTTTATACTTTCAAAGTAAGAGATATTGTGACCTTATGTGAAAAAGAAGTAGTTAAAGAAATCGAAGTACCGACATTAGTTACCGGAATTGTTTTAACTCCAACTGCTGTTTCATGTAAAGATGGTTTAGACGGAAGTATTACTGTAACATTAGCAGGATCTAATAACAATCCTAAATATACCTACAGTTTAACGGGTCCTGCCGGATTTGTTGCAAGACCAGCTCAGGATTTGCCTATTTTCAATGACTTGCCGTACGGATTGTATACCGTAACCGTATTGTCAGGAAGAGGATGTCCGGGTACAGCTTCTATCACTGTTCCTGAGCCATTGGCTATTACTGTAGGATTGCCAACAGTTACACAATATGTTTGTAATGCTGGTACCAATACAGCAAACAATGCGACAATTACTGTAGCTCCTGGTTCTGTTACCGGAGGTTCAGGTAACTATGTACTTTATGAATTCTTTAGAAATGGTGTTTCCGTTCAAAAAAGCGATAAAAACACCTATACAGAATTTGATTATTTAGGTGGTACATACAGCGTAACTGTTTTTGATTCTAACAAATGTCAAGGTCAGTCAAACAATGTTATTATTGCACCATATGCTAATATCAGTGATTTAAAAATTGATGTTACAAAAATTACTTGTAGAGACGATGAGTCGATTGTGGTTTCAGCAATCTCAACGATAGGAACACTACCAGCTTTAAGTTATACCCTTGAAGGTGTTGACGGTACGGTATATCCTATTACATCTAGTCCTACAGGATCGTTTGCAGGATTAAAAGTTGGTTTATATAAAATTGTTGTAACCAATACGGTTACAGGATGTAGTATCGAAAGATTCCATAAAGTAGATGAGCCAAATACATTTAAAATTGTAGCTTCTGATGTGAAAAATGTGATTTGTTTTGGTGATGCTAACGGTAGTGCCACTTTAACATTGGTTGACAACATTGTTCCAACAGATGAAGCCGGTATATTTACTTATGTGATTACGCATGAATCTGGTGTGACTCGCAACGGAGTTACTACTTCTGCGACATTAGTGCTTTCAAACCTGATAAGTGGTACTTATAAGGTAGACGCTACATTAAGTAATTCACCATTCTGTCCTGTTCATACTGAATTTAGTATTGAAGGACCAGCTGCTCAATTAAAAATTAAAGCAGAGAAAAAAGAGATTACTTGTGCAGTGGGTAGTAAAGACGGTGAGATTTCAGTTTCTGCTGAAGGTGGATGGCCAGGAGGTTACCAATATAAATTGGTTGGCCCGATGAATTTCGCGTACTCTTCTGCTTATGTTTTCCAAGGATTAACTCCGGGATCTTATACTGTATTTGTTAAAGACAGTAAAGGTTGTGAAGTTTCTACGCCAGTTCAATTAAATATTCCAACACCAATTAATGTTGTGATAACGGGTACTCCACTACTTGCTTGTTTTGATGATGAGAATGGAGTAGTTACGATTAATTCAGTAACAGGTGGTTCAGGGAACTATACTTATACTTTGAATGGAACTTTAGTTGATGGAACTGTAATCAGCCAGCAATCACAAGGAGCGTTGCAATTTACAGGACTTAAAGCAGGAACATATTCTGTGACAGTTAATGATAGTTGGAGCTGTAAAGGAATTTCTAATACAGTAACAATTGCTGAGCCAACAAAAGTAAAAGCGTCGTTAGAAATCAAAACGAATGAAACTTGTAAAGTTTTACCGGTTCTTACGCTTACTGCTGTTGGAGGTACTGCACCTTATTTCTATAGCCAAAACGGAACTGGTTATATTGCAATGACAGGTACATCAATTGACATCACATTGCCGTTTACAACGACTAAAACGACCTATAGTTATTTTATTAAAGACGCAAACGGATGTACTAGTTATGCATCAAATAGTGTTGAAATGCCTGTAATTCCGGCATTAACGTTTGAGAAATTAGTTCATGTTGATATTACATGTAAAGGGGATGCTTCAGGTACTATTACTGCTATTGCAAAAGGAGGTTTGGGTAACTATACCTACACGCTTCAAAATGAATTTGGAGTTGATATTACACCGGCGCCGACTCAACTTACACCGGGAGTATTTACCCAGTTAACAGTTGGTAAGTATATCGTGAAAGTAAATAGTGTAGATTGTGATACACCTTCTGCTGTAATTGAAATTAAAGAACCAAATGCGCCGTTAAGTGCAACTACGGTTGTAACTGATGTAACTTGTAATGGTTACAATAACGGAATGATAACAGTAAATGTACAAGGGGGTACAGGAATTTATAAATATGCGATAGAGCCTGAGTTCAGACAGTTCTTTGATAAGAATGTGTTCGAAAATTTAAAACCTGGTTTCTATGATGTACTGGTTCAGGATGAAAACGAATGTTATGTTCTTCTCAAAGATGTTGAGGTTAAACAACCGGATGCAATCACAGTTGCTGAAGTTGTTGGTAAAACAAAACCTGAATATTGTAAAGGAGATAAAGACGGTTATTTTGAAGTAGAAGTAAAAGGTGGAACAGCCCCATACAGTTATAGTCTTGATAATGATAAAGGACCATTTACAGCGGGTGCTGTGGGACAAACTATTTTTGCTTTCCCTGGACTTATCGGTGGTGCACATACCGTTTATATCATAGACAGTAAAGGTTGTTTTGGTGAAGAAGTAATAACATTACCAATCCCGGTTACACTTAATCCTACAGTTGAAGTATTCTATGACTGTGTTGATAATGCTCAGGCTAATAGAGTAGTGGTAAGTGTAGATCCAAGTAACTATGATTTATCGCTTATTACCTATGAACTTGATGGTGATAAAACAACAAATACGAAAGACCCTGTATTCAAAGATGTGGCTCCTGGAGTTCATATTGTTACAGCAATTCACGAAAATGGTTGTTTCCAGTTCTCTAAAGAATTCACGATTGTTCCTTATACAAAATTGACTTTAATAGAGACTCCTGGTCAACAAGAAATGAATGTAATTTCTGTTACTGCTGCAGGTGGAGCTCCTGTATACGAATACAGTTTTGAGGGAGGACCATTTGGATCGTCTAACAAGTTTAAGTTCTACAAAACCGGAACTTACAAAATTCAAGTTAGAGACCAGAATGGTTGTATCGCCGATGTAAATGTTTACAGAGAGTTTGTAGATGTTTGTTTAGATGATTATTTCACACCAAATGGTAACTATAACGAATGGGGTCCTGGTTGTACGAATATTTACACCAACCTTACCTTCTCGATCTTCGACAGATACGGTCGTGAAGTTGGAAAATACCGTTATGGTCAAAAATGGGATGGTAAATACAATGGTGTTGAATTGCCTTCAGGTGATTACTGGTATGTTCTTAAACTAAATGATGAGAGAGATATGAGAGAGTTTGTTGGACATTTCACTTTATACAGATAACAAAATAATAGCCCCTATGATGTTATCTAAAAAAATTATTACAATGAAAAAATTAATTTTATCCTTAGTACTTATGGCTGTAACGACTAGTTACAGCCAGGAGTTAAACCTACCGGTATTTACGCAGTATCTTGCGGATAACCCTTTTGTTCTTTCTCCTGCCTATGCTGGTATTGGTGACAATCTTAGAATCCGGGCCAATGGACTTAAGCAGTGGGTTGGAGTTGAAGATGCCCCAGAAAACCAATCTGTGTTTGCGGATTTTAGAGTTATGGACCGTTCTGGAGTTGGTATTTCGCTTTATAATGACAAAAATGGTTATACTAGACAAACCGGAGCCAAAGTTTCGTTTGCACATCACCTGATTTTAGATTATTATTCTAAACAATATTTGTCGTTTGGAGTCTCATATAACATCAATACTTTCAGAATTGATGTTAATCAGTTCAATACTTCTATCGATAGACCATTGGATGCCTATGTTACAGACGACAGACGAACAATGAATAATAACTTTGATGTCAGTGCCTTATATCGTTTTAAAGATTTTTACATTAGTTTTAATGCAAATAACGTTTTAAAGAAAAATACAGATAAGTTTGGTGTTGGCGGGCCAAATGCCAGTAGAGCAATTGAACCAAATTTATTGTCCAACTATCAGGTTTATACCGGATACATTTTCAGAGATGCTGAAAACAGCCGCATTGAATACGAACCATCGCTTTATTACCAATATTTTGCAAGTGACGGACGTTCAACTACCGATTTTAACTTCAAGTACAGACATTACAATCGTTATGAAGATTATTACTGGGTGGGTGTTTCCTATAGATTCCTGAACGATCAATTCCCAAAACCACTATCCGTTGGACCAATGGCAGGTTTTATGAAGTCTAAATTCTATTTTGGGTATTCGTATCAGGTCATGTTCAATGATTTTGGAGCCTACAACTCAGGAACACACGTTGTGACCATCGGATTCGATTTCTTAGGATCCATTAGTAACTGTCCTTGTACACAAAGTCCGGTTCACGATTAATATAATTTACAGTTGAGATGTATTGCAAACTATAATTCTGACTAAGAATCAGAAGCTTTAGTTTGCAATACATTTTGACAATTAGCAGATAACGAAGCATTTTTATCTTCTTTAAATTTAAATTTGTTTTTTTTCATAATTTACAACGTTTTCGTTTTGATAGACAGACCATTTTTGTTTTTTTCGAATTTAATACTACGTTAAAAGTTCTATATTTGTTTTTCTTTCAAAATATTAAATAAGTATCAAATGAAAACTTTAAACAATTTCGATTTTAAAAATAAAAAAGCAATTATCCGTGTTGACTTTAATGTGCCACTGGATGAAAATTTTAATGTAACAGATGCTACTCGTATCGAAGCTGCGAAACCAACTATTGATGCTATTTTAGCTCAAGGTGGAAGCGTGATTTTAATGTCGCATTTAGGAAGACCAAGCGGTGTTGAAGAAAAGTATTCGTTAAAACATATTTTGAAGACAGCTTCTGAAATTTTAGGAGTCTCTGTTCAGTTTGCTGAAAACTGTGTTGGAGAGGTAGCGCAGACAGCAGCGAAAAATCTAAAACCGGGAGAAGTACTATTATTAGAAAATTTGCGTTTTCATAAAGAAGAAGAGGCTGGAGATGTGGCATTTGCAAAAGAATTAGCCTCGTTAGGTGACATCTATGTAAACGATGCTTTCGGAACAGCACACAGAGCACATGCCTCTACAACTATTATTGCTCAATTCTTTCCAACTGAAAAATGTTTTGGAACCTTATTGGCAAAAGAAATAGAAAGTTTAAACAAAGTACTTAAAAATAGTGAAAAACCGGTAACTGCAGTTTTAGGAGGATCTAAAGTATCTTCTAAAATTACCGTTATCGAAAATATTTTGGACAAAGTAGATCACATGATCATTGGTGGCGGAATGACTTTTACGTTCGTTAAAGCCCAAGGTGGTCAAATTGGAAAATCTATTTGTGAAGATGATAAACAAGAATTAGCTCTTGAAATCCTGAGATTAGCTAAAGAAAAAGGAGTACAGGTTCATATTCCTGTTGATGTTATTGCTGCAGACGACTTTTCTAATACTGCGAATACGCAGGTTGTAGATGTAACAGCAATCCCTGACGGATGGCAAGGTCTTGATGCAGGTCCTAAATCTTTAGAAAATTTCAAAAAAGTGATTTTAGAGTCAAAAACAATTTTATGGAATGGTCCATTAGGTGTTTTTGAATTGGAATCTTTTGCTAAAGGAACAATCGCGCTTGGTGATTATATTGCAGAAGCTACAGAAAATGGTGCTTTCTCTTTAGTTGGAGGTGGTGATTCTGTTGCTGCTGTTAAGCAATTCGGTTTCGAAGATAAAATGAGTTATGTGTCTACAGGTGGAGGCGCTATGTTGGAAATGTTAGAAGGAAAAGTACTTCCGGGAATCGCGGCAATTTTAGATTAAATTGTAGTTTTAACATTTTTTTAAATAGTTTTCAGCTGTAAACCAATTAAGTTTGCATAATGATGGTGTTATAATGCTTTGAATTATAGCCTATTGAAATAAATGTTCTATGATTGTAAAAAAAATTTCCTTAGCGGTTTCAGCTTTTTTTTCGATTGCTGCTTTTGCACAAGATGTTGCAAGTACAGACAATCAGATAAAGCCTGAAGCAAAAGTAACGTATTTAGATTCGGTTAAGAGTTCTTTCAAAAAAAACGAACTGGCTACACGTGTAGACAGCCTTTGGATGAATGAATTAGTGAGCTTAGATATCTACGATGATTTAACAAAAGACATTCAAACTATCAATTCAGATGTTTCTGTAAACGAAGAATTGCCAACCGAGTTGCTCAAACAGCGACTTCAGGCAATGAATGGGAAATCGCCTTTTGAGATTGAATACAATCAGGGACTTGAGAATATTATAAAATCGTTCTTAAAAAACAGGAAAAAATCGTTTTCACGATTGATGTCCTTATCAGAATACTATTTTCCAATTTTTGAGGATGCTTTTGCCAAGCAAAATGTGCCTTTGGAAATTAAATATTTAGCCGTTGTAGAATCTGCTTTAAATCCTAAAGCAGTTTCTAGAATGGGTGCCACAGGTATTTGGCAATTCATGTACGGAACCGGAAAGCAATATGCGCTTAAAATCGACTCCTATATTGACGAACGCAGTGATCCTTTGAAATCTACAGCAGCTTGTTCAGAATATATGACCAAGATGTTTAAAATCTTTGGTAATTGGGAACTTGTTTTAGCATCTTATAATTCAGGACCCGGAAATGTAACTAAAGCAATTCGTCGTTCTGGCGGAAAAACAAAATACTGGGACATTCGCAATCACCTTCCAAAAGAAACACAAGGTTATGTTCCTGCTTTCCTTGCTACTATGTATCTTTTTGAATACCATAAAGAACACGGTATTAACCCGCAGAGAGCGGTCGTTAAGAATTTTGAAACCGATACGGTTCAGATTAAGTCGCAAATGTCATTCAAACAAATTGCTGATTTGTTAGATATGCCACAATCGCAGATTCAACTTTTAAATCCTTCATACAAATTAAATATAGTACCGTTTTATCAGGACGAAGCGCATTATCTGCGGTTACCTAAAGATAAAATTGCCACGTTTGTTATGAACGAGGAAAAAATTTACGCTTACGTAAAACATGAATCTCAATTTAAAGGACTTCCTACTCAGCTCGCTATGAAGGTGGCACCAAGAATGAAAGTAAAAGCAGAGCCTAAGGTGAAAACTGAAGTTAAAGTTGAAAAAGAGGCAGAAGAAATTCAATTCTATAAAGTTCGTAAAGGAGATAATTTAGGTTCAATTGCTTCTAAATACGATGTTTCGATTCTGGAATTGAAAAAATGGAACAATATAAAAACCAACGTTGTTGCTTATGGTAAAACGTTAAAAATTAAATCCGGCGATCCGATTGCTAAAAATACAAAAGAGTTAAAAACTCCGGATCTTGATAAAAAAGCAACAGAGAGTGCTATTGCAGCTGCAGATCATAAAGAAAAAGCGACTGAGCAGCCTCAGGAATATATTGTTTCAACCGGTGATAATTTAGGTAGCATTGCCAAAAAATTCGGTACGACTATTGCGGACTTAAAAGAACTAAATGGTCTGACTTCAAATACTATTGCTTTAGGAAAAACTTTAGTGGTTTCTAAAAGCGCTCCGATTATTGAAGATACTACTGTAGAAACTAAAGCAATTGCGTCCAATTCTATTGATTCTTTCAAAAAGAAAACAGCAGCTGCCAAAGACTTAAGTAAAGATTATTACGTTAAAAAAGGAGATTCATTATATAGTATTTCTAAAAAATATCCGGGAGTAACAATTTCTGATATTAAAAAATGGAATGGTATTAAAGATGATGAGTTAAAACCCGGAATGAAACTAAAAATAAACGGATAATAAAAAATCTTAACTAAATTTGGGTTTTATTTCATAAATTAAAAAAATGAATAAAACCCATTTTTTATTGCTTTTACTTTCGTGTTTGTTTGTTTCGTGTTTTAAAAACGACAAACAGCCTGAGCCTGTATCGGGTAAAACAAGCACCATTTCTGTTATCATTGACGATCAGTTATGGTATGGCGAAGTAGGCGATAGTGTCAGAAATAAATTTGCCTCTCCGGTTCTTGGTCTTACGCAGGAAGAACCTTTATTTACGATAAATCAATATCCCGCTAAACTTCTCGAAGGATTTGTCACCGACAGCCGAAGTATTATTGTCATTAAAAAAAGCACGGTTGATAAGTTCGAGATAAAACACAATCCCAACTCCTTACCTCACAACACCTTTCGGATTTATGCAAAATCGGTTGATGATATTATTTGTAGCATCGAATTAAATTCGGCACAGATGATCAAAATGATTCGCGATGCCGAAATTGAGAAAATTCAGGAAGATAACAGCAAGTCACTTTTACATCCGGCTATTATAAAGAATAAATTTCATATCGATTTGCAGATTCCCAGCGGATACGAGTACATGCTGCATAAAAAGAATTTTATTTGGCTAAAAAAAGAGATCATTAGCGGTAATACAAGTTTACTGATTTATCAAATTCCATTGAAAAAATTGAAAAAGGGCTCTGATGTTGTAGAAGATATCGTTAAAATGAGAGATTCCGTTGGTCGATACATCAAAGGACGCGAACCCAATACACAAATGATAACCGGCGAAGCCTATGCTCCGTATTTTTCGGTTACAGAATTAAACGGAAAGAAGGCTTTCGAGACCAAAGGAACCTGGGAATTAAAGAACGATTTCATGACCGGTCCGTTTATTAATTATGCTATTATTGACAAAGCGTATAACAGAATTTTGGTTATCGAAGGATTTTGTTACTCCCCATCCGATGAAGAACGTGATTTGATGTTAGAACTCGAAGCGATTATAAAGTCAGTTAAAGTTGACAAAAGGTAGCGTTTCATTTTTTTTGTTATTTTTGTTTAACAAACATTAAATGAGAGAATTATGAAAAAAGTTTATGTAATACTATCGATGTCGGTACTTTGTTTTTCTTCTTGTAAAAAGGATGGAAAAACAGATGCCGAAAATGCTAAAGTGGCTGACAGTGTGAAAACAGCAGAAGCAATTGCAGAACAACCCCTTGATTCTGCCGCACAAGAAAAAGCATGGATTGCCTATGCTACCCCCGGAGCATCCCACAAAATGATGGCCGACGAAACCGGTACCTGGAAGTGTGAAATGACTTTTTGGATGGAACCAAATGGCAAACCTCAAAAAGCAAGCTCTACCGCAGTCAGCAAAATGATCCTTGGCGGTCGCTATCAGGAATCCAGCTATAAAGGGATGATGATGGGACAGCCGTTTGAAGGTAAAAGTACATTAGCTTACAATAATGCCAATAAAGAATACACCACTACTTTTATCGATAATATGGGGACCGGTATGATTGTCGCTACCGGAACATATGACGAGAAAAGCAAAAGTATCAATTTCAAAGGCGACATGGTAAACCCGTTTAATGGTAAAAAATCGCCTTATAGAGAAATATATACCATTGTAGATGCAACGACACGTAAAATGGAAATGTTTGAAGTCAAAAAAGGACAGGAATACAAGAGTATGGAAATCTTGATGAAGAAGCAGTAATTCAATTTGATGTAAAATAAAAAGCGTGGTCGTCTCAATTTTTGAGACGACCACTATTTTTTTACCCTTTGCGAACCCTGCGTAAATCTTTGCGCGCGTTGCGGTTAAATAAGGCGCATAAATAGGTTGTATAACTTTGTAAGAGTTTTGTACATTTGAAGTAAAACGTAACTATCTAATACAGAATCTATGAGAACTCTTCGCACAAAATATTTAAGTGACATCCCGATCAACGAAGACCATTATAAAGTCGATTTTATCATTTTAGAAAAGTACCAAAGTTTTTCGTCAGAAATACTGAGGCTTTCGTTACTGGGTGTAGCCATTTATGGGTTTTTAATTGCGAATGTACTATTTAAGATTACAGATCCGGTAACACAGAAGAAATTTATAAGCTCTTTTTCTGATAATAAAATGCTGCTACTTCTTGGTGCGATAACGTTGATAGCTGCAGCGCTGGCAGCATTAAGTCACCGTTATTTTTCTACCGATTGCATGACTCATTTTATAAGGGGCTTTCGTCTGCGACAAAAGAGAGAAGAAATTAAAAAGGAAATAGGAAATGATATAGCAAATAATTTAGTAGACAATAGAGAGAAAAACGAATCAGAACTTAATCGATTGGAGGAATCTGTAAAGAGTGAAGAAGTAAGTTTTGAAAAGGATTTGAATAGTTGTAAGTGGTTACTGTTTGCTTCCTGTTTTTTCTTAATCGCAGGGATTTTGTTAATTACAATTGCATTAGCCTATTCGTTTAACAGCTTGTTGGTGTAGATACAATAGTACTATATTTCTGAACCGCAAGGAGCGCAAAGGTTTACGCAAAGGACGCTATGTTGATTTTTAACTTGCGTGCCTTGCAGTTAAATTTTTTCGCAAAGGCGCGAAGTCGCAAAGGGTTCTAAGTCTGATGCGAGAAACGAAACAAAAAACTTTGCGCTTTTGCGACTTTGCGAGCCAAAATCCACACTGCTGGCATAAACCCTTGCGCCCTTTGCGAGTTAGACAAAACGTTAAGCATGTAAATTAATTTAGCAATTCCTTAAAGCTCTACCAAATAATTTTTTTATGTTTGAGATATAAAAGTATAGAATTTATTCTGGAATAGCATAAAGAAAGAATGAGATGGAATTAAAATGGAAAATAAAGCCTTTTGAGGCATTAACAGCACATGAGTTATATGATGTGCTCAAAGTAAGGAGTGAGATCTTTGTAGTCGAGCAAAACTGCGTTTATTTGGATCCTGACGGTAAAGACAAGCTCGCTTTGCACTTAATTGGCGAATTCGATGGAAAAGTAGTGGCCTACGCCCGATTGTTTGAAGCCGGAATTAGTTTTGAAAATACATCAATCGGCAGAGTAGTGGTAGATGCTAATTATCGCGATAAAAAATGGGGGCACGATTTAATGCGGGAAGCGATTGCGGGGATAAAAAGCAACTTTGATACTGATAAAATTACAATTGGAGCACAGTTGTATCTAAAGAAATTCTACGAAAGTCATGGTTTTGTTCAAACCAGTGAAATGTATTTGGAAGATGATATTCCGCATATTGAGATGCAACGCGGTTAATTGGAAATCAGATTTTAGTAATCAAAAACTCAACCCGTCTGTCTAAGTTATCTCCTTTGCCAAGCGGATATTTGTTGCCACAACCCTGATACGTCATGCGGCTTTTGGCTATTTTTTTGTCCATTAAGTAAATGAAAACCGTTTTGGCACGGTTCCAGGAGAGCCTTCTTTCTTTAGTAACTTTGTCAATTGCATCACTATAAATTTCGGGTGTGCAGCAGACATGTCCCCGAATTTCGAATTCAAGAGTGTTTTTTTCCAGAAGAATTTGGCCAATTTTATCCAGTTCTTTTTTAGAGTTATTGGTAAGCTTAGAACTTCCCATATCAAATAGAATGTTATCCAGATAAATCTTATCACCCACTTTTAAGCGATTTTTAAAAGACGTGTAAATTCCTTTTCCAAAAGAGTTCCGCTTGACGGCTATTAAATCGACCCGCCGGTTTTGCGAACGGGTTTCGTGTAAGTTTTCTACAGTGTCGGGTCGTATAATCACACGGCCTTTTCCTTCAAGGATAATTATTTTGCTTTGGTTAAAGCCATTTTCAAGTAACAATTTCTGAATAGTATTTACTCGATTAGTAGACAATCTGAAATTGTATTCATCATTGCCCCGATCATCGCAATACCCGTAAATCTGTACCGATTCGATTTTTGAAGTGTCAATGGTTTTTATAAAATTCACAACCACTTTAGTTTGTTGTTCCGTAAGATCGTACTTGTCGAAATCAAAATAGACCGTCTCAACAGGTTTCTTTTGTGCCGACAAGTTGAAAATAAAGAAAAGAAATAAAGTGTTAGAGAATTTCATCTTTTACATTTTTAAAATCGTTTTATACTCAGTTTGATTGTTTAAAACGTTTACAGCCTTCTTAATCTCGGAATTGTTTTTAATATAGTATTGATACAAACCCTCTTGATATTGGTATCTTTTGATCAGTTCCTCCTGGATCAGGTTTTTAATCTCTTTTTGGTTTTTATCTAACAAAGTAGTTTCACTTTTTTCAAGGGCGTTTAGTAATTGTTGGTATTCCGGCGCAATCGTTTCGTCTATTTTTTCATTTTTGGCTGCCGCCAAGGTGTTTTTTAAAGCCACTTCGGTTTCGGTGTCAAAAGTGATTTTGTTGGTTTTTAAGTATTGTTTAAAAGCGGTATAATCGGTCTCTGAAATAACAGGAATTTTATCGCCCAGATTCGGATTTTTGTAATAATAAGAAGTAGCGTAATCAAAAATACCATCGTTTTTTAATAAAGCAGTTGTAATCGGACTCATTTTAGTCTCGTCTAATTCAATGTCCGGTAAAACACCACCACCATCATAAACCGTTCTTCCTTTTCGGGTTTTAAAGGCAGTAAAGTTTTTAGCATCTGTTTTCTGTGCCACACCATTTTTATCTTTATGAGCATAATCCAAAGCCTGAATGCAGCGCCCCGAAGGGGTATAGTAGCGTGAAATGGTTACTTTCAGTTGCGTTCCGTAAGTCAGATCAACAGAGCGTTGTACCAATCCTTTACCGAAACTGCGGCTCCCCAGAATTACGGCACGATCTAAATCCTGCAAAGCTCCCGATACAATTTCTGAAGCTGAAGCACTTCTTCCGTTTACCAATATGGCCAGTGGAATCTCTGTGTCTACAGGTTCACGTTGTGTTTTGTAAGTATTGTTGTGTTTTTCGATTCTTGATTTTGTGGTTACAATAACTTCATTCTTTGGAACAAACAAATTGCAAATGTCAATGGCTTCGTTTAATAACCCGCCCGGATTTCCTCGCAAATCAAGAACAATTTGTTTGGCACCGTCAGCTTTTAATTTCTCCAGAGCCTCTTTGACTTCGGCTGCAGCTTTTCTGTTAAAATGTGCCAGAACAATATAACCGGTTTTATCATCGATTTTTCCGTAAAAAGGAACCGATTTAATATCTACTTCGTCTAAAACAAGTTGTGTAGAATAGGGTTTTCCCTGACGCAGGTATTTTATCAGGATTTTGGTGTTTTTTGCACCTTTTAATAATTGAGAAGCATCGTCTTTAAAATCGGCAATCAGAACATCTCCGATCTGAATGATCTCATCTCCCGCTTTCAGTCCGGCCTTATCAGCTGGATAGTTTTTATAAGGTTCACGAACAATCAGACGGTCTTTCTTTCGGGCGATCAAAGCACCAATTCCGGTATACTCTCCCGTATTGTTGATTTTGAAATTAACAACATCCTGTTCATTAAAATAAACCGTGTACGGATCTAGACTCCCCAACATACTTTTGATGGCCTTATCCATTAAATCTCCGGGATTGGTGTCGTCAACATAATTGGTATTCACCGCTTTAAATAAGGTAGTGAAAATTTCGATTTGTTTGGCTATTTCGAAAAAATCGTCTTTGAAACTGGTTCCGATAAATAAAAACCCGGCTGCAACGACAGGAATGACAAACTTCTTTTTGAAATAAGGATACATGATTATATTTTTTTTCTTTTAATTCTTTTTCTAATGTAATAACCGGCAAGACCAAACAATATAATAAATGGCCAAACACTGATTAACCAAATAAATAAACCGGACAATTCAAAGAATCCGGATTGTATAGCGGTTATTATTTTGGATCCGTAGGAGATTTTGACTCCTTCTTTTTCGGCAACGGGTTTGTAAAATTCAATAGTTATGGTGCTTTCAGAGACACGGCTTTCCAAATATTTGAGCTGTCCCTGTTTGGCTTCGATCTCTTCACGGATTAGTGAAATCTGCTTTTCAATTTCCAGTATTTCACTGATTTTAGTTGCTTTTTGAAGGATTTCCAAATAGCGACTTTCGAGTTTTTGTTTGGTTTTTAATCTGGAATCCAGATCAATATATTGTTCTGTAACATCTTCTGACGAAATTTCTTTACGGTCAAAATAAGAAACACCTTTAGAGATGGACTGCATAAAAAGATCAAAGTTCTGACTTGGAACACGAACAGTTAGGGTTCTGTAAATGGAAGTTTCGTCTTTGCCTTCCGTATCATTTTGTATCGAAGCTTTGTTTTCTTTTACTGCCGTTTGAACTTGTTTGAAGGTGTCTTCCAGACTGTTGGTTTCAAAACGTAAAGAGGCTTGTTTTATTATTTTTTGAGGGAGAATGGCAGCTCCACCGGTTTCATTTTTATCGGGTAAGCTAACGTTTTGTACTTCAGGAACGATGATCGCGGCTTTATCTCCTTCCTTTTTGCAACCGGAGAAAAGTAAAGTCAGAAATATTAAAAAGGAAATATATCGCATAAAATTTCAATTTAGAGCTAAAACTACAATTTTTTTGTAATTTCTCATCTAATTTGACGAATAAAGTTGTCTTTGGAATCTTACAACTCCGTTTTGTTTTCAGAATCCGGCACTCTGTTTACCTGCTGAAGAAATTTCTCAAACAACTGAATGGTTTTGGCGTTGATCTCTTCATAAGTCAAGCGGTCTTTGGTCTGGTAGAAAAACATGAAGGAGTAGTTGCCTTCGAGATTGTCCCAAAGCAAATGTTTATTAAGGCGGTAGGTTTCCCTTAAAACACGTTTGAAGTAATTGCGGTCGACGGCTTTTTTGAAGTATTTTTTAGAGACTGAAACGCCGACTTTAATTTTTTCCTGAGCTTCAGCTTCCCCCTTACAATAAACCAAACGCAACGGGTATTTTGAAACCGATTTTCCTTCGGAAAAGAGTAAACCAATTGTTGTTTTGCTTTTTAAACGTTCCTTTTTGGGATAAGTAAAATTCATTTAGTTCAGAAAAAATTTGCAATTTTATCAGGCAAAGGTACAATTAAACGAGAAATACAGTTAATGTTTTTAATTTTTATAGCACTAATTATTTATTTATTACTTTTGGCCTTTAATTTTTTCAAGCATGCAAAAGATAATTTCGTATCCCATATCCGTAATTTATTATTTATGTTTTGGACTGTGTCTGGTTGTTTTTCATCCAATTCAATGGATTTGCCTTAAAGGTTTTGGTTATCAGGCGCATAAAAAAAGTGTTGATTATTTGAATTTTCTTCTTTTAAGATGTATGAATCTTGTAGGGACAACTTCTAAAATAGAGAATAGGGAGACAATTCCTGTCGGAGTTCCTATAATATTTGTGGCAAATCATCAAAGTATGTATGATATTGTGGCAATGATTTGGTACTTTAGACGTTTTCATTGTAAATTTGTCAGTAAGAAAGAGTTAGGTAGCGGAATTCCGAGTGTCTCATTCAATTTACGACATGGAGGATCTGTGCTAATTGACCGAAAAGACCCTAAACAGGCGATCCCAGTAATCAAGGGAATGTCTGAATATATTGAAAAAAATACAAGATCTGCCGTTATTTTCCCCGAAGGTACCCGAAGCAAAACCGGAAAACCGAAAGAATTTGCTCAAAGTGGTTTAAAAATCTTATGTAAATATGCGCCATCTGCCTATGTGGTACCAGTGAGTATCAACAATTCATGGAAAATGGTACGTTTTGGTTTTTTTCCGGTGGGTTTAGGAAATCACCTTACCTTTACAGTTCATAAAGCGATGGCAGTAAAGGATTATGATTTTGCCGAGTTAATGGCGCTTACAGAAAAGGCAGTTGTAGAAGGAGTAAATGAATATAAATAGATTTTTGCTTTTAGTATATGCTATAGCTTAAATCCCAAATCTAAAATAAGTAATGTCTATAAAAAACATTAGATTAGAAGTAATGCAGTTTTTGGAAAAAAACGTGGATAGCTTCGTTGAGCAGTATTTAATTCCAGTGGAAAAAATTTGGCAACCGTCTGATTTTTTGCCTAATTCTGAGGGTGATAACTTCTTTGAAGAGGTAAGAGAATTGCGTGAAATTGCTAAAGAATTACCTTATGATTTCTGGGTAACGCTTGTTGGTGATACCATCACAGAAGAAGCTTTACCGACTTATGAGTCGTGGTTGATGGACGTGGAAGGAGTAAATCAGGTAGAGAACGGTGGAAACGGTTGGTCAAAATGGATTCGTCAATGGACCGGAGAAGAAAACCGCCACGGAGATTTACTGAATAAATACTTGTATTTGTCCGGTCGTGTGAATATGCGTGAAATCGAAATGACAACACAGCATTTGATCAACGACGGTTTTGATATCGGAACGGGATCTGATCCGTATAAAAACTTTGTATACACCAGTTTTCAGGAGTTAGCTACTTATGTGTCACACAATAGAGTAGCACAAATGGCTAAGAAATTTGGTGATAATAAATTGTCTAAAATGTGTAAGATGATTGCGGGTGACGAAATGCGCCATCATCATGCTTACAGCGAATTTGTAACGAGAATTTTCCAGGTTGATCCAAGCGAGATGATGTTGGCGTTTCAATATATGATGAAACAAAAAATCGTTATGCCAGCACATTTCCTAAGAGAATCAGGTCAAAAGATCAGTTCTGCTTTTGAACAATTTTCTGATTCTGCACAACGTATCGGTGTTTATACAGCAAACGATTATGTGGATATCATGCAAAAGTTAATTGATAAATGGGAGATTGATAAGATTTCCAGTTTAACAGATGAAGCTGAAAAAGCACGTGACTATTTAATGAAATTACCGGCACGTATGGCAAAAATCTCAGAGCGATTGGTAATCCCACAAGAGTCACATATCTTTAAATGGGTAGAACCGGCTAGATTGTAAATCTTTGATTTTAGATTTTAGATTTTAGATTTTAGATTTTTTGGCGTGGGTCGAATCTTTAATTTAAAATTGATTTTGAGATTGAGAACTGATTTTTAGATATTGCAACTAAGTTGCGTTTGATAAAAAGTAATAAAATAATGTTGATTGTTGAAGCTAATAAGTTTCTGACAATCAACATTTTTTATAGGAATAGCTCTAGCTAAGATTTAAGTAAGGAATATAAGAAACCGGCTCATTTTCCGGTAAATAGTAAAAGTAAAGAAACCTGTTAAACAGTTATGAATAATACAGACCTAATAAACAAAACAATCGCTTTTGTAAAAGAAAAACTAAGTGATGCAGAAGGAGGACACGATTGGTTTCATATTGAGCGTGTGTATAAAAATGCTCTTTTGATTGCAAAAAATACAACTTGTGATCTTACCGTAGTGCAATTAGGAGCTTTGCTTCATGATATAGCCGACAGTAAATTTCATAACGGAGATGAAACGATTGGACCTAGAACAGCACGTTTGTTTTTGGAGTCTGAGAATGTTTCGGAAGACCTTATTGTGCATGTTATAAAGATCATTGAAAATATTTCGTACAAAGGAGGAAATTTCGAAAAGAAATTTTCTTCTGTTGAATTAGATATCGTTCAAGATGCTGATCGTTTAGATGCCATCGGTGCAATTGGGGTGGCAAGAGCTTTTAACTATGGAGGGTTTAAGAACAGGGCATTACATAATCCTGAAATTGCCCCCATTACCAACATGACCAAAGAAGAATACAAGAACAACAATGCTCCAACTATAAATCATTTCTACGAAAAACTTTTATTATTGAAAGATAAAATGAATACAGAAACCGGTAAAGAAATCGCTGCCGAAAGACATCGTTTTATGGAGTTGTTCCTCGCGCAGTTTTATGCGGAATGGGAGGGAGTTAAATAGTTTTTAGCCTCAACCTTTTTTAAAACACAAAATTCGCAAAGCTAATTGATAAAGCTTTGTGAACTTTGCGTATATCTTTGCGGCCCTTGCGGTTAAATTCTCTCTCACAGAGGCCTAAGAGTTCCTCCCATCAGAACTTTAAAAGGGGCTAACTGCATCCGCAGTTCCCATCACCACAATCTTTCTTCTTCTTCGATTTCCAAAAGAATTTTTTGATTAGAAAGCCAACTGCGAATCCTAATATGGTGAAGGCTATAATTTCTTGTACCATAACACTTTATTTTAAAATTTGGAAGGCGATTAATGCGGCAAAATAGGCCAGACCACTCATCAGGAAAAGCTGCATAGCCGGCCATTTCCAGGAGTTTGTTTCTTTTTTTGTGATGGCAAGTGTACTGGCACACTGCATCGCAAAAGCATAGAATAACAATAGTGAGATTCCTGAGGCGAAGTTAAAAACCTTTTCACCGGTTTCGGGATGAACTTCCTGCTGCATTTTACTTTTTATAGTTTCTTCATTTTCGCTGTCGCCAACACTATATATCGTTGCCAGTGTTCCAACAAAAACCTCACGTGCGGCAAAAGAGCTGATTAATGCGATTCCTATTTTCCAATCGTAACCCAATGGCTCGATGGCAGGTTCGATGGCTCTTCCCATTAGTCCAATATAGGAGTTCTCCAGTTTTTGAGAGTTTACTTCATTTTCAAAATCAGCCTCGTTTAAGGGCTTTCCGGCTGTTCTTTCTTTTACGATGGCTTCCGCGTCGTTAAAATTCTTTCCTGGCCCGTAAGAAGCCAAAAACCATAAAATAACAGATATTGCCAAGATGATTTTACCTGCACCAACCACAAAAGCTTTTGTTTTTTCAACAACGTTGATGGCAACGTTCTTGAAAAGAGGCAATTTATAACTTGGCATTTCGACAACGAAATACGTTTTAGTATTTAGTTTTAGAACTTTATTTAAAATATAGGCTGAAACAATAGCACCTGCAAATCCTAAAACGTACAGTAACATCAGTGTTAGACCTTGAAGGTTCAGAATTCCAAGTACACGTTTACTTGGGATTACTAAGGATATAATTATCGCATAAACCGGTAATCGTGCCGAACAGGTTGTAAAGGGAGTCACGAGTATAGTGATCAGACGTTCTTTCCAGTTTTCAATATTACGGGTTGCCATGATCGCCGGGATAGCACAAGCTGTTCCTGATATTAAAGGCACTACACTTTTTCCTGAAAGTCCGAATCGACGCATGATTTTATCCATCAAAAAGACGACGCGGCTCATATAACCGCTTTCTTCTAAGATCGAAATAAACAAAAACAAAAAGGCGATCTGCGGAATAAATATGATTACACCGCCAATTCCCGGAATTATTCCTTCTGATAACAAGTCTGTAAGTATACCACTAGGCAGGGTTTCAGCTGTCCAGGCACTTAACGATGCAAAACTACCGTCAATAAAGTCCATTGGTATAGTGGACCATGAGAAAATCGACTGGAAAATAAGAAACAAAATCCCCAGAAAAATAGCGTAACCCCAAACTTTGTGTGTCAGGACACGATCTAGTTTGGCTCTGACATCTTTTGCCATTGCCGCATCTATTTTTAATCCTTCTTTGAGAACGTTATTAATAAATTGATAACGTTTTATCGTTTCCTGCTGCTGCAGACGTTTTAATTCGGAATGTGATTTTGTAAAAGTATTGCGAATTTCATTGCGATCTAAATTTGAAAAATTTACATCTTGTGTAATAACCAGCCATAATTTATATAACAACTGATTCGGGAAAGCATGTTGTAAACTTTCAAAATAATCTTTATCGATCACCGAAGCATTCAGACATGGTTCTGTTGGAAGTGTCCTGTAGGAAACTATTAATTCTTTTAAGGTATCAATTCCGTGACCTTTACGGGAACTAATCAAAGCAATTTTTGTTTTAAGTTGCTCTTCCAGTAACGGAATGTCAAGTGTAATTCCTTTTGTTTCCATACGATCGGCCATGTTAATGACTAAAATCGTTGGGATTTCAAGGTCTTTTATCTGAGTATAAATAAGCAGATTTCGTTTTAAATTCTCTACATCGGTAACAACAATGGCTACATCCGGATATAGTTTGTCATTTTTGTTGAGTAAAAGTTCGATCACCACACTTTCATCCATAGAACTTGCATTCAGACTATAAGTTCCGGGCAAGTCCAAAATGTTCGCTTTGATGTTATGGGGCAGTTTACAAAAACCTATTTTTTTCTCAACGGTAATTCCGGGATAATTCCCAACGTGTTGGTTAAGTCCTGTAAGTTGATTGAATACCGAAGTTTTTCCTGTGTTTGGATTCCCAATAAGGGCAACATTAATATTTTGAACACTCATTACAAATTGGTTTTGATAAGTTCAACTTCAATTTCACGAGCGGTTTCTATGCGGATAGCAACATGAGAGCCATTAATGTCTAAATATAAGGGATCTCCAAAAGGGGCAATCTCAAGTAATTCTACCATGCTGCCCGGCAAGCACCCCATTTCTAATAATTTGAGAGGAATAAGATCGATATCAAAATCTTTGATAATGGCTTTCTCGCCTTTTTTCAGAGTGTGGATAGTATTTTGCAAGCTTATTTAGATTGAATTTAGATTGCAAAAATAGGCAATTATTCTATATATCTAAGGGTATAATGCTTACACAAATGCTAAATGTTTCTAAAAATTAAGAAGTTTTTACTCTTTGCACAGAAAATCGATGTCATCTAGAAGGCGTTTTACATCTTCTTTGTTTGTTCCGTCATAAAAACCTCTAACGCGGCGTTTTTGATCGACCAAAACAAAATTCTCTGTATGGACCATATCGTATAGCTGATCCGGTCTGCCTAATTTTACAGCCAGATAAGATTTTCTGGCCATGGTGTAAATTTCTTTTTTGTCTCCGGTAACCAAGTTCCATTTGCTGTCAACGACACCGTGTTTGATGGCGTACGCTTTTAAAACAGGGATACTGTCTACCTCAGGGAAAACTGTGTGAGACAGCAACATTACCTTCGGGTTGTTTAGGACTGCTTTTTGAACATCAGCCAGATTAGTGGTCATTTTAGGACAGATTGAACCACAAGTGGTAAAGAAAAAATCGGCTACATAAATTTTGCCTTCGTAATTTTTCTGTGTAATCGTGTCTCCATTCTGATTTACAAATGAAAAATCAGCAATGGTATGGTACTTACTTTTATATTGAACAGTGCTGTCTACCAACTCCGGATTAACATCTGCCGGATTGTAAATAGGCAATGTCTTTTGTGGTTTTAAAGCAGAATAAAATAAAGATATGGTGACAACCGAAAATAAAATTAAAACAATAAAAAATTTGCGGTATTTATACAGAAGCGATTTCATAAACATAATTTGGCGCAAAAATACAAAAAGCAGTTTTTAAATCCCTAGTTAGGAGTTTTTTTAACTTTGGATAAGGATGGTTTTATATTACTTTTTAATTTTTCGAATCGATTTATTTACAAGATACAATCCAATTAGTGTTACGATCACTCCAATTATGATGGCCTGTGTAAGCATTTCATCAAAAATAAAAGAACCTAATATAATCGCTACAACCGGATTGATATAAGCATAAATACTGCTAACCTCAGTTGGAAGATGTTGTAACGAATATATAAAAGCAATGAAAGTCAGTACAGAACCAATAAGTACCAAGTAAGCAATGGCCCACCAGGAAGTTAAAGGTATTTGGCTGTAAGGGATATTACCTCCTGAAAATTCTGTCACAGTCAAAAGAATGAAACTTGAAATCAACATTTGTAACCCCAAGCTAAAGTATGGATTAAAGCTACCCGCTTTTTTCTTAGTCTCCAAAATCCCAAAAGCCCAGGTAATGGTTGCTGCGACCGACAGGAAGATTCCAAATTGGAAATCAGGTCGTAAGAAATCACCCAAATGATCCATAAAAATAATACAGATTCCTCCAAAACAAATTAGAAGCCCTGTTACGGCCAGTTTGGCAATTCTTTCTCCTTTAAAGAAACAAATAATTACAATCCAGATCGGGAAAATAGCACCTATGATGGCACCAAGTCCGCTACTGATGTATTTTACTCCCCAGGTGCTTAGTCCGTTACTGCAAACAAAATTTAAGATGGCTAAGATCAGAATTGTGGTCCATTGTTTGCCTTTGGGCCAGGGTTCTTTTTTCAACAGGAAATAACCAACGTACAAAATTCCTCCCAAAAACTGGCGTATGGTTGCCAATTGTAAAGCGGGCATGTGTTTTACGCCTTCTTTTGAGGCTAGCCAGGTGGTTCCCCAAAAGAAACTTACCCAACATAAGGCGAGAATTGGTAATCCTATGGCTTCAATTCTACCGGAAAATACGGCTTGTAATCTTGCTTTCACTTTGTGTCTGAATTAGTTTGACAAATATTCCAAAAACTATTTCAAATAGAACGAAAAAAGGCAATATATATTCATGAAATTTTTAGTTGATTCTAATGAAATAATTGCATTGAAAAACAGAGGAGTGATTATTGTGCAATTTTAACATAAAGTTTAAAATAATAACAATATGTTTGTGTTAAACCTTAAATAATAAATTATAATGATAAAACAGCTAAACAAACCTATGTTTTGTGTTGTTTCTGCAATGTTTACATTTTTAGCTGCGCAGGCTCAGGATGCAAAACCAAAGGAACCGGGTATTAATGTTTCGTACATGAATACTAAAATTAGTGCAAGTGAAGATTTTTTCCGTTACGTAAACGGAAGTTGGTTAGATAAAACAGAAATTCCCAGCGACAGAAATTCATGGGGAAGTTTTAACGAATTGAGACAAAGAACAGACGATAACTCGCTGGCTATATTAAAAGAAGCTTCTAAAGATCCAAAGTACAAATCAAACACAGATCAGGGTAAAGCGATTGCGCTTTACAATACTATTTTAGATACGGTTGGAAGAAATAAGCAAGGTATAAAACCAATTGAACCTATTCTGAAGAAAATCGATGCTATTAAAAATGTAACCGATTTGCAAAATTTCCTTATCGAAATGGAGCCTCAGGGTGGTGTCGGTTTTTTTGGAGTTGGAGTTGGAGCGGATTCAAAAAACAGTAATGTAAACTCAGTAAGTATCGGACCGGGACGTTTAGGTTTGTCAGATAAAGATTACTACAACGCTGATGATAAAGATTCTAAAGAAAAACGTGCTAAATACGAACTTCACGTTGCCAGAATGATGCAGTTTATTGGCGAATCTCCGGCAAAAGCAAAACAAAGTGCTGCTCAGATTTTAGCATTAGAAACCGCAATGTCTGCACCAAGATTAGACCGTGTAGAGCGTAGAGACCGTAGAAAACAATACAACCCTACTGCTGTTGCCGATTTAAAAAAGACAGTTCCTTCTATTCAATGGGATAAATATTTTGCCGGAATCGGAATGGCAAAAGTAGATACTGTTATTGTAACACAACCTCGTTACATGGCTGATCTGGAAAAGATTTTTACAGCAAAGAAAATAGAAGAGTGGAAAGAATACCTAAAATGGTGTGTTCTTAACAAGTCAGCTTCTATGTTAACTACAGATATCGAAAATGCTAATTTTGATTTCTATGGAAAAACATTGACAGGAGCTTTGAAACAACGTCCGCGCGAAGAAATGGCTTTGCAAGTTGTTAATAATACAGTTGGAGAAGCACTAGGAAAATTATATGTTGAAAAATTATTTCCTGCTGAAGCAAAAGTGAAAGCACAGAAAATGATTCAGAATGTGATTTTAGCCTATGAAAACAGAATCAATGCTTTGCCTTGGATGTCAGCGGCTACAAAAGTAAAAGCAATCGAAAAGTTGAAGAAACTTACCATCAAAATCGGTTATCCGGACAAATGGAAAGATTATTCTGCTTTGGTATTTAAGAATGTTGCTGAGGGCGGGACGTACCTTACTAATATGCAAAGTTTATCTAAATGGGATTACAAAGAGGATTTAGCTAAATTGGGTAAACCGGTTGATAAAACAGAATGGGGAATGTCTCCACAAACCGTAAATGCTTATTTCAATCCTTCTTACAACGAGATTGTTTTCCCTGCTGCAATTTTACAACCTCCATTTTACAACTACCAGGCTGACGAAGCAGTAAATTATGGTGGAATCGGAGCCGTAATTGGTCACGAAATTTCACACGGATTTGATGATTCGGGTGCTCGTTACAATGCAGATGGAAATCTTGTTGATTGGTGGACAGCTGATGATTTAAAACAATTTACAGCTTTAGGCGGTGCACTTGCAGATCAATATAGCGCGTTAGAGCCTTTACCGGGAATTCACGTAGACGGTAAATTTACTTTAGGTGAAAACATCGGTGATTTAGGTGGAATAAATGCTGCTTACGATGGATTGCAGTTGTATTTGAAAGCAAATGGAAATCCGGGATTAATTGATGGATTTACACCGGAGCAACGTTTCTTTATTTCGTGGGCGACAGTTTGGAGAACTAAATCAAGAGATGAGGCAATCAAAAATCAAGTGAAAACAGATCCACACTCTCCTGGAATGTACAGAGCTTATGTACCGATTCAGAATGTAGATGCTTTTTATGACGCTTTCGGAATTAAGAAAGGGGATAAAATGTATGTAGATCCGGACAAACGTGTTAAAATCTGGTAATTAGAGTTTAAATAAACAAACCGTCTCCTTAAAAAGAGACGGTTTTTTTTGTGTTTGCTTGTGAAAAGTCTTCACGCAGATTTGCTTCGCCTGTTCGCTATCGCTAGGGTAGTAGATTATTTTTATGCAGTCACAAAACAAAAGTGTCCGCATAATCTGCGTGAGTAACTTTGCGCTTTTGCGACTCCTATGTTTGCAGTGAAATTTTTTCACGCAGATTTGCTTCGCCAGTTCGTTATCGCTCGGGTAGCAGATTTATTCAGATTGTTTTTTATCTGAGCACAAAACAAATATCGGCTTAATCTGCAAAATCTGCGTGCAAAAGACTTTGCTTTGTGTTAATACTTTGCGGGCGAGCGATTCATTCAGCAAGAGAAAGAAAAGGGCTTTAAGAATAAAAACCGCTTTGGATAAAAGGAATTACTTATGGTTTGTCTATTACGACACAGCAATATAAATATCAACCGCTGCATTAGCAGGATTTTGAGCTTTTTTACCATAAATTTCAAAATCAGAGGTAAAACTTCTTTCTAAATTGGCGTTCCAAATTTTCATCCATTCGTTATAGACAATACCTTCGGCTAAGTTGCCTTTGGCAGTAAAGGTTACATAGCTGGATTTTTCAATTGTTTTACCAATCATTTCGTTGGGAATAGAATCCAGATTGTCTACCAAACAGCCCAAAATAGTAGTGTAAGGTTTGGTATGGTCTTTTTCATAGTCGGTATAAATACAGATAATGTCTTGCGAAATTTTGTTTGGAATTTTTTCTGCGACAGCTTCAGATAAAAATTTATTCCAAAGGGCCGGAATGTCCTGACTGGATTGTCCCTGCTCGTTGGTTGTTCGCATGGAAATACCAATTACATGGAATTTTTGAGTATACATTTTCTTTGAATTTATGGGTTAAAGGTTAAAAATAAAACCAGTTGGTGACAACAGTATGTCAGCAGTTAAAAAAGAATTTAAATATTAACCTATCATTTAGAATTTCTATAAAAACAAAAACGGCACTAATTTAGCGCCGTTTTGTTATAAAATCTATTTCTGAATTACTTCAGTTTACTGTAAATATAAGTTTCTATTGCTTTCAGTTCCTCATCAGACATTGCCTGAGTTACCGGAAAATTAGTTTTCATAACGGCAAACTGACTAGGGTCTACAATAGGTTCTGCATTTCCTTTGAGGAAGGTAACAATATCGCCGTTTTTATCTTTGTAGATTTTTGCAATTTCCTGAATGCTTGGACCAATCACTTTTTGATCTACCTGATGACAGGAAGTACAATTTCCTCTTCCTTCAAAGATTTCTTTTCCCAAAGCTTCAGGAGTTGTGGCTTTTGCGGGTTCTCCTTCTGTATAAGCTTCTGTGGTACTTGGAACAGGATTTTCAGTAGCTTCTTTTTTGCAGGAAGCCAAAGCTAAAACGGCAGAGATGAATAGTATTTTTTTCATGATTATTTATTTAAAAGTATAGCAGCCTCTTTAGCAAAGTAAGTCGAAATCAAGCTGGCTCCGGCGCGTTTGATACACATCAATTGTTCCATCATGATTTTATCATTGTCTAACCAGCCTCTTTCTGCCGCCGCTTTTATCATAGCGTATTCTCCGGATACATGATAAACCGTAACAGGAACATGGACAGCATTTTTTACTTCACGTACAATATCCAAATAAGCAATTCCCGGTTTTACCATGACCATGTCGGCACCTTCTTCTACATCTGACAAGGCTTCTTTTATGGCTTCAATACGGTTAGCATAATCCATTTGGTAGGTCTTTTTGTCTTTTGGAATATCTGTTGTATCCACCGGAGCAGAATCTAAAGCATCACGAAAAGGACCATAAAAAGCAGATGCATATTTAGCCGAATAACTCATAATACCTACATTGTGATAACCGGCTGCATCTAAGCCTTCTCTTAAGCGTAAAACACGTCCGTCCATCATATCACTCGGCGCTACAAAATCAGCCCCGGCCTGAGCATGAGAAACAGCCATTTTGACTAAAGCAGCAACAGTGCTGTCATTCTCGACATCACCATTTGCAATGATGCCATCATGACCATAAATAGAATAGGGGTCCAAAGCCACGTCGGGCATCACAATCATTTCCGGACAAGCGGTTTTGATGGCGCGAATTGCCTGTTGCATTAATCCGTCTTTATTCCAGGCTTCCTTACCGGTATTGTCTTTTAAGTTTTCGCTGACTTTTACATAAATGTTAACCGCACGAATACCCAAAGCATAAATTTCTTTGACTTCTTCCACCGTTAAATCTATCGATCTGCGGTAAATTCCAGGCATCGATGGAATTTCTGCTTTTACATTTTCGCCTTCAGCAACAAACATAGGGAACATAAAGTCAGATGGACTCAAACTGGTTTCGCGAACTAAAGAACGAATAGATTCATTTACTCTTAATCTTCTGCCTCTGTGTAATGGGAACATAATTATTTTAGATTTTTGGATTTTAGATTTTAGATTTTGACTTCTAAAAGGAGGAGTCGTTGGTCTATAGTCTTAAATCATGTTGTTGTTTTTATTTTAGCTCCAGCGGAGCGCAATATTTATAGAAACGTTGTACCAAATTTTAATAAGCTCCGGAGGAGCGGCATCCTTTATAGGTCTTCGAATCACTTTTGTCCTTAAAAGCAATATTATATCAATTTCAAATTATTCAACCCAGTCTATTGGATTTGCTAATATTTGTATCAATTTCTCTTCTTCACTACCGGCTTCCGGATGATGATCATAAACCCATTGTACGTGTGGAGGCAAACTCATCAAAATGCTTTCAATTCTTCCATTGGTTTTTAAACCAAATAAAGTGCCTTTGTCGTGAACCAGATTAAATTCAACATAACGGCCACGACGGATTTCCTGCCAGTTTCTTTGATCTGCTGTATAAGGAAGATTTTTTCTTCTGTCTACAATCGGAACGTAAGCTTCAAGGAAACTATTTCCGACTTCACTAACAAAATCAAACCAGTTTTCCATCGTCATCTGTTCATTTGCTTTGCAATAATCAAAGAATAAACCGCCTAGTCCACGAGCTTCATTTCGGTGTGCATTCCAGAAATAGGTGTCACATTGTTTTTTGTATTTGGGGTAAAACTCAGGATTGTGCTTGTCACAGGCTGTTTTACAGGTTTGATGAAAGTGTTTTGCATCCTCTTCAAACAAATAATAAGGCGTCAAGTCCTGTCCACCACCAAACCATTGTTGGATTATATTTCCTTTTTCGTCATACATTTCAAAATAGCGCCAGTTGGCATGAACTGTAGGAACCATCGGATTTTTGGGATGTAAAACTAAACTTAGTCCACAAGCAAAAAAATCTGCTTCGCCAACGCCAAACATCTTTTGCATGGTCTCCGGCAATTTTCCGTGAACGGCTGAAATGTTAACACCGCCTTTTTCAAAAACAGCTCCGTTTTCGATTACACGAGTTCTTCCGCCTCCGCCTTCCGGACGTTTCCAAAGATCTTCACGGAATTTTGAAGTTCCGTCAACAGCTTCTAATCCAGCGCAAATCTGGTCCTGCAACTTTTGTATGTATGCGTAAAATTTATCTTTCATTGTTTTCGTATTCTGATTTTAGCAAACCGAAATAAACGGTGTTCTGCAATATGCCGTTGCCGTTTCTAAATTCGTCGCGTAAAATTCCTTCTTGTTTGAAATGGTGCTTTAATGCAATTTGCTGACTTGCCAAATTGATTTCCGATGTACAGATAAAAACCTTATTTATCTGTAATTCGTTGAAACAAAAATCAAGGGCATTAGAAGTCATTTTTGATATTATTCCTTTTCCCTGAAAATCCTCGTCGATAAAATATCCCAGTTCACATTTAGAGATGCGATAGTCTATCGTTTTGACACATAAATAACCAATTAAAGCATTTGTTTTGATTGCTCTTGCGAAAAAGAAATAACCTTCTTTGTTTTTCTCTTTGTCAATATTAAAGGTCAGGAATTTCTGTGCTTTCTTGAGCGTGTCAGAGTTGGCAAGCGTTACGGGAAAAGTTTGCGCGATATGATTTTTATTCTTATCTATTAGTTGGTAGAACTCTTCAGGAAGGATGTGTTCTATTCGGTCAATTTTCCAATCAGTGTAACTCATCTCTATTTGTTTTTAGCAGTAGTGATTTTAGTGTTGATTCCAAAAGAAAAAACCTTGCTTTCCTGTTGGATGTATTGATAAATGGCCAACGCTTTTTCTCCAAAAGTATAATTTTCAACTTTAGAAAAAGCCATTAGAAAATCCGCAAATTGTTCCAGTTGATCCCAATCAAAATGAAGACGGAGCAATAAGGTGATCAATTCTTCATTTGAATAATCAACTAAGGTTTTAATGTTTAAACCAAATGCTTTAAGCTGATTTTCAATCTCAATCTTTTGTGATTCACTCATTGGCTTTGGTACAAAAACAATAGTCCGCAATGTTTTTAAGACATTGTCGATTCTAATTTTTTCTTCGTCTCTTAACCCTTTGTTGAGCATTTCTTGCTTTTTTTATCTCCTGCAAGGTTTCCAAAACCTTACAGGATAGGCTGATACTTAATTCCCGTATTCTTTCACAGCATCAATAAATGCTTTGGCGTGATCTACGGGGATATTTGGTAAAATTCCGTGACCTAAATTTACCACGTATTTGTCTTTTCCGAATTCGTCGATCATCTCGTGAACCATTTTCTTGATAGTCGGAATTGGAGAAAGCAATCTTGATGGATCAAAATTTCCTTGAAGCGTGATGTTTCCACCTGATAAATAACGGGCATTTCTTGCAGAGCAAGTCCAATCTACCCCTAGAGCGGAAGCTTTACTTTTGCCCATTTCGCCTAAAGCAAACCAACATCCTTTTCCGAAAACAATAACCGGAGTAACTTCCGCTAAAGCATCGATAATTTGATTGATATATTTCCATGAAAATTCCTGGTAATCAACCGGAGAAAGCATTCCTCCCCAGGAATCAAAAATCTGAACGGCATTAACACCAGCTTTTACTTTTTCTTTTAAGTATAAAATAGTAGTGTCTGTGATTTTTTGTAATAAAGTATGTGCTGCAACCGGGTTAGAAAAACAGAACCCTTTTGCAGTATCAAAGCTTTTAGAACCTTTACCTTCTACAGCATAACAGAAAATGGTCCAAGGCGAACCGGCGAAACCAATTAATGGTACTTCGTCGTTCAACATTTCTTTAGTCAATTTGATAGCGTCAAAAACATAACCTAAAGTTTCATTTACATCCGGAACAAAAACTTGGTTTACCTGTTCCATTGTGCGAATCGGGTCCGGAATAATTGGACCTAAATTATCTTTCAATTCAACGTGAATTCCCATAGCACGTGGCACTACCAAAATATCCGAGAATAAAATAGCAGCATCCGGAGCAATTCTGCGAATAGGCTGAACTGTAATTTCAGCAGCCAATTCCGGAGTTTCACAACGCGTAAAGAAATCGTATTTATCACGTAAAGCTCTAAATTCAGGTAAATATCTTCCTGCCTGACGCATCATCCATACCGGTGGACGTTGAACAGTTTCTCCTTTTAGTGCTTTTAAAAATAGATCGTTTTTTAACATGAGTTTTATGTTTTGAACCTAACCGGTTTTTAGAATCGGTTAGGTTTGTTATTGTTATTTATATTCGTGAATTACATCTTCAATTACATCTTCAACAGTAGGCTGATCGGCAACGATGATATTTTTAGTGATTTTTTCTAATGCCTGAGCAGTAGTTTCACCAATGCAAAAGCAAATTTCTTTTTTGATACTGTTCTCCTTTAAATAACTTTCAACACCAGAAGGACTAAAGAATAAAATAGCATCTACCGGAGTTTTTATTTTGTGTGGAGTCAAGGAAGTTTGATAAACCTGAATTTCATTCAGTTTTACATCTGCTTCTTTTAAGGCATTTGGTAGTGTTTCTCTACGCAGATTTCCACTAAAAAAAGTATAGCTTTCGTGACCGTAAATCAAAGTGATGATTTCTGCCAGATCAGCTGCATAGCCAGTATAGGCAACTACGTTGAATCCGTTATCAGATAAAAGTATCTTCGTTTTTAAACCAACACAAAAAACATTTTTTGATTTTAATTTTTCAACGTTTGGGTCTGCCAGAACGCTGTGAACGGCATTTTGACTGGTGAAAATTAAATTATCGTTGAGGTTTGCAATTTGAAAAGGCTTGTTCTCTGTTTGTATGAAATCGACTTCGGTAAGTTCAAGACCTGCTTTTTGCAGTTCATTCTTCTGAATGTCCGAAAGCTTTTTAGTAGACAATATTTGAATTGATTTTGCCATTATTTTTTCAGAGATTCTTTAATAGTGTGCATCAATTCGGTTCCACCGTTGTTCAGGATTTCCTGAGCAGCGAAGAATCCAAGTTTTTTCCATTCTTTAATGGAAACCGTTTTATTGACTTCGAGTTTTTGTTTTCCGTCAACAGAAAGTAAAACGCCTTGAAAATGAAGGGTGTCTTCGTCTTCGTTATAAGTAACTAATGCTCCAATGGGTGCGGTACAGCCACCTTCTAAAGTTCTTAAAAACTGACGTTCGATATACGTACAAATCTCTGTTTCAATATGATTTAATTGTGATAATGCATCCAGAGTATAGTTGTCATCTTCCATCGCCACAACTAGCATTGCTCCTTGTGCCGGTGCCGGAATCATCCAGTCTAAATCGATACAATTTTCGGGTTTTAAGTTAATGCGCTCCAAACCTGCAGCAGCAAAAACAGCTCCGTCCCAGTTATTGTCTTGTAGTTTTTTCATACGAGTGTTTACGTTTCCGCGTAAATCAACTACGGTATGGCTTGGGTATTTATTAAACCATTGTGCCTGACGACGCAGACTTCCGGTTGCGATGGTGCTTGGTGCCGTAAAATCAGGATTTCCTTTATGAACTAAAATATCCAGAACATTGGCTCTTTCTAAAACCGCAGCCTGAACAATACCTTTTGGTAAAGCGGTAGGAACATCTTTCATAGAATGAACAGCGACATCAACGTCACCGTTAATCATAGCGATGTCTAAGGTTTTGGTGAAAATCCCTGTAATTCCAAGTTCGTAAAGAGGTTTGTCGAGAATAATATCGCCGGTAGATTTTACAGCAACGATTGAGGTTTCATAACCTAAATCGTTAAGTTGTTTTTCGACGGTATGTGCTTGCCAAAGTGCTAATTCGCTATCGCGAGTTCCAATTCGTATTACTTTTTTGTTCATTATTGTTTTTTTTAACCCTATAAGTTATATAAGCTCATTTAAGCTTCCCGCAACGTAATGTCAGCGATTTTTGATATGAATTTATATAACTTATAGGGTTTAAATATTTTTTAAGCGCCCTAAAAGCTTTTAAACTTTACGAGGCTTTTATTTTAAAGACTTTTTCGATCCATTCGATGCTTTCATCGACCATAGTATCATCGTCTTTTAAATGATTGGCAAAATGAGTAGTGATTTTCTGAATGATTCTTGCGCTGATAATCTCAGCTTGTTCTTCATTAAAATCGGTTATTTTTTTGCTTTGAAAATCTAATTCTGAATTTTTTATGGCATTCAGCTTTTCTTTTAAAGCATTAATTGTAGGTGCAAATTTTCTTCCTTTAGTCCAGGTTATGAATTCTTCTTTTACTTCTTCTATAATCGCTTCTGCCGCTGGGATGTGCAGTTTACGGTTTTCTAAAGTTTCGTCTGTCAGTTGAGACAAATAATCCATGTGGATTAAAGTTACGCCTTCTAAATCTTCTACATTTTCATTGACATTTTTCGGAATAGATAAATCCAAAATCAATAATGGTTTTTTAAGATTTAGAATTGCTTTGTCAACGGTTGGGTTTTGAGCTCCTGTGGCTACAACAACAACATCGGCTTTTTGAAGTTCAAGATGTAATTCAGAATAATCTTTAACGATCAGATTTAGTTTTCCGGCCAATTTCTCTGCCTTGTCTTTGGTTCTGTTAATTAAAGTAATATGTTCATTTTTGGTATGTTTTACCAGATTTTCGCAAGTATTTCTTCCGATCTTCCCGGTTCCGAACAACAAAATGTTTTTATTACTGATGTCGGCAACATTTTTAAGGATATATTGTACAGAGGCAAATGAAACCGAAGTGGCACCTGAACTGATCTCTGTTTCGTTTTTGATTTTCTTACTCGCCTGAATTACCGCATTTACCAATCTTTCTAAAAAAGCATTGGCCAAATTCATTGATTTTGAATGTGAAAAGCTGGTTTTTATTTGAGAGATAATTTCGAAGTCACCAAGAATCTGACTGTCTAATCCTGTTCCTACGCGAAACATATGATTAATCGCTTCCTGATTTTTATAAACAAATCCTACCTTTTGAAAGGCATCAACAGAACCATTGCTGTTATCACAAATTAGTTTTATCAATTGAAACGGGTGTTCTGCAAAACCGTAAATTTCAGTTCTGTTGCAGGTCGAAGTTACAATTAAGCTTTCGATCCCTTCGTTTTTGGCTTGTTCTAATAGACGCGTTTTTGCAATTGCATCCAGACTAAATTTACCTCTGACCTCCGCATCGGCTTTTTTGTAACTCAGACCAACTGAGTAAAAATAAAGATGTTTTGGTGCGTTGTTGTTTTCCATAAATCCACTTTCATAAAAGTGCAACAAAATTATCATTATACCTTTTATAAAAATAACGCTCAAAGTACTTTTTATGTCGCTATATGTTTTTTTGTTTGTAAAGAGCTGTTTTTATGCAAAAAGGATTATTTTTGTAGCAAAATCAAGTTGTTAGAATCGTTTTGTTTAGAGTCATTCTAAATAAGATTTTGTTTTTCGTTCCATTTATCTTTCAAAAAAATATCGCTATGAGTTCTCAGGAAATTATAAAAATTGAAGATGATTTTACGCTAATTCGTTTTCAGAATGACAGTCCGGAGCCATTTTTTGCACAGCATGAAGTTGGTAGTGGTCTGATACAGTTTCACTTTGGTATAAAAGGCAATGCTAAATTTTTATTCAATCAAGGTACTTATGCTTTGGAATTGAAGGAAGAAAAATCACTGCTTTTGTATAATCCACAGAAAGAATTACCGCTTCATTTAGAACTTGCTCCAAATTCATGGGTGATTTCTGTAATTGTTTCCATAAAGAAATTTCATGCGCTGTTTTCTGCCGAAGCTGATTATATTACTTTTTTAAGTCCTGATAATAAGGATAAAAAGTATTATAACGAGGGGAATATTAGCCCATCTATGGCGATTGTATTGAGTCAGTTGTTTCATTATAACCTTCATCCGTCTATTAAAAACCTATACTATAAAGGAAAAGGATACGAATTATTGAGTTTGTATTTTAATAGAACAGAAGATCCCAATGCAGAACAATGTCCGTTTTTGATTGACGAAGATAACGTTTTGAAAATCCGAAAAGCCAAAGAAATTATTATCGCCAATATGGCTGAACCACCGGGTTTGCAAGAATTGGCAGATGAAATCGGATTGAATCTGAAGAAACTAAAAATGGGTTTCAAACAAATTTACGGGGATACTGTTTATGGGTTTCTGTTTGATTACAAAATGGATTTCGCCAGAAAGTTACTCGACAGCGGTTCTTATAATGTAAACGAAGTGGGGTTAAAAATTGGCTACAGTACAGGAAGTCACTTTATAGCGGCATTCAAGAAAAAGTTTGCCACGACGCCTAAAAAGTATTTAATGTCGATTAATACAAATGTTTAACAATGAAAGGAATTACGTTTTTAGCATTAATCTTTTTATTAGGCTGTAAATCGGAAGAGAATAGTTTGTTTTCTGAGTATAGAAATCAGGCATTTAGAGATGTTGAGGCTGATAGTGTGAAAACATTCACTTATGGCTTACCATTTATTTATCCGGATTCTGTAAAAGCGAAGAAACAATTATTAAATAAGAAGAAGATTGATAGTATCTACAAAAGATACGGTTTGTATAAAAAAAATCTAGGTTGCACTATTGGTGACCGAGAGCTGGATAAAGCAACTAAAGAATATCATAGAATAACAGATTCTTATCTTGATAAAAGGAATGGTGCAGGATGGAAGGAAAAATTAAGTAAAGAAATAGATTTTGTAAATGAAAATTGAATTATGATTTGTTGACATCAGTTTTAGATATCATACTATAAATTAAACATAACATTTATCATTTTTATAAGAAGTAACAAACGATACTTTTGACAAAAATTTAAATATAACAAATGCTTAAAGCCTAAAGCTTAAAGCCTAAAGTAACAAAAGAACAGAATGAAAGGCGTATTATTAGTAAACTTAGGATCTCCGGATAGTCCAACCCCAAAAGATGTAAAACCATATTTAGATGAATTTTTAATGGATAAATACGTAATTGACGTTCCGTATTTATTGAGAGCCTTTTTGGTTAGAGGTATTATTCTAAGAAAAAGACCGGAAGAATCAGCACATGCTTATGCAAAAATTTGGTGGGAAGAAGGTTCTCCGTTAGTGGTGCTTTCTGAAAGAATGAAGAAAAAAGTGCAGCCTTTATCAACTGTTCCGGTTGCATTAGCAATGCGTTATGGGTCAATGACAATTGAAAAAGGATTACAGGAATTGCACGATCAGGGTGTTAATGAGGTATTGCTTTTTCCGCTGTATCCGCAATATGCTATGGCTTCGACTTTGACTATTTTAGTGTTAGCAGAAGAAATTCGCAAGAAGAAATTTCCAAACATGAGATTTACCGATGTTCCCGCGTTTTACAACAAACTGGATTACATTAAAAACGTTGCCGATTCTATTGAGAAAAACCTGAAAGGTTTTGATTACGATCAGTTGGTTTTCTCTTATCATGGAATCCCGGAACGTCATGTTCGCAAAACAGATAAAACAAAATCACATAAAAAGTTTGTTACCAACGAAATGTGCTGTGAAGTTGGAACTCCTGAAGCAGAATTTTGCTATAGAACTCATTGTTATGAAACAACACGTTTGGTAGTAGAGCAGTTAGGAATTCCTGAAGACAAATATTGCGTTACTTTCCAGTCCAGATTAGCAGGTGATAAATGGCTTGAGCCTTATACCGATGTTGAAATCGATAAAATGCCGTCAAGAGGAATTAAGAAAATTGCCGTTGTAACACCTGCATTTGTTACCGATTGTTTAGAAACACTGGAAGAAATTGCAATGCGTGCCAAAGAAGACTTTGAAGCCAACGGTGGTGAAGAATTTTTAGCGATTCCGTGTTTGAATGACGACGACGAATGGTGTCAGACAGTTAGTAACTGGATTAATGATTGGGCAGATAGAAAATAGAAATAGAGAAGACTCAAATGGATCAATACTATAACTACTTAAAATCCTTACATCTAATTTTTGTAATCACCTGGTTTGCAGGATTGTTTTATATCGTTCGTCTGTTTGTGTATCAAATTGAAGCAAACGAAAAACCATCACCTGAAAAGGAAATTTTACAGGCGCAATACAAAATTATGGCGTACCGTTTGTGGTATATTATCACCTGGCCATCTGCAGTTTTGGCAAGCATTTTTGCTTTTTGGATGTTATTTTTTACAGATTTAGGAAACGCCTGGCTCAAAATGCCGTGGATGCATGTTAAATTGTGTTTTGTATTTTTATTGTATTTGTATCATGCAAAATGCCATCAGATTTTCAAACAATTGCAAAGGGATGAGGTAAAATACACCAATAATTTTATGCGTTTATGGAATGAAGGTGCCACCATAATATTATTCGCGGTCGTTTTTTTAGTGGTGCTAAAAAGTGCCATCAACTGGATTTACGGTGTAATCGGGATTATGGTATTCTCGATTTTAATAATGTTAGGATTTAGATTTTATAAACGAATAAGAGAAAAAAAATAATGAAATATTGCCGCGAATTACACTAATTTGCACGAATTATAAAGGATAGAGTTTTGCCACAGATTAAAGGGATTTCGGAGATTTTTTAAACATTAAGAATAAAAATCATTATAATCCTTTTAATCTGTGTCATAAATTTAAAAAAGGGAAGTTTGCGTTAATTTTTACTAATTAAAAAGGATAAAATATAACGAGAGATAAAAAGTAATGTCAGGACTTTTCATTCGCTAAAAATAAAAATCATTATAATCCCTTTAATCTGTGGCATAAAATTCAAAGAAAACAGAAAAAAAATAGTGCAAATTCGTGCAATTTGTGGAAAAAAAACAAAAAAGTAATGCTGAACAACTTCAAAATGTCGATGCTTTCCTTACGTACCAGGATTTTCCTGTCGATGATTGTATTGATTGTTGTGGCTTCTTTTTTATTGGCCTCCATTTCGATTATTCAGTTTAAAAATGAAGCCAAAGAATACCATCAGGAACGTTTAGAACGCAAAGAAAATGCGGTAAAGGAGCATATCAATTATGTGTTGTCGACTACCACTTATCCGTTGAAAACGGGGAATCTGGATTTAATTTTTAAAGATAAAATCCATGAATTAGCCCAAATTCATAAAATCGAAATCAACATTTACAGTTTGGACGGGAAATTGCTAAAATCCTCAAAAGAATCTTTTGCTGTAGACAAAGCCCCACCACCCATTCCGGAGTATATTCTTAAACTCGTTCGATCTTCTATCGAGAAACGTTTTGTTGATATTAAAACCATAGACGGTGTCAAGAACAGATCTTCCTACAGCTTAATTAAGGACGAAAAATTCAAGCCTTTGGGAATCTTAAACCTTCCTTACTTAGAAGATGACGGTTATTACGACAATGAATTAAACACTTTCTTGATTCGCTTAAGTCAGGTATACTCTTTTATGCTTTTAGTGGCTTTTGGGCTTGCTTATTTTTTGTCTACTTACATTACAAAATCACTGAAGACCATTTCTGACCGATTAGAAGAAACCAATTTAGATCAGAAGAATGAAAAGATTGTACTGGAAGCGAATAGTAAAGAAGTAAACTTTCTGATCAAAGCCTATAACGGAATGGTTGATAAACTGGAGACCAGTGCGGTAAAGCTAGCTCAGAGTGAACGTGAAGAAGCATGGCGTGAAATGGCAAAACAAGTTGCACACGAAATTAAAAATCCGTTAACCCCAATGCGTTTGACGGTGCAGAGTTTTCAACGAAAGTTTGACCCGACTGTTCCGGATGTTAAGCAAAAGCTGAATGATTATTCAGAAACCTTAATTCAGCAAATTGATACTATGACGGCTGTTGCCTCGGCATTTTCGAATTTTGCATCGATGCCGGCACAGCAAAATGAAACATTAAATGTAGTAGAGGTCGTAGAGCTTTCACTGGATATTTTTAATGAAGATTATATTGTTTTTGAAAGTCAGGAAGAGGAAATCATTTCTAAAATGGATCGTACGCAACTGATCCGTGTAATTACCAATCTGGTTAAAAATGCAACGCAAGCCATTCCCGAGAATCAGATACAGAAGTCTATCGTAGTTACTGTAAAACGGCGAAATAATAATGTCGAAATTGCAGTAAAAGACAACGGAATCGGGATTCAGAAACAAGATACCGGCAGAATTTTTGAACCGAAATTCACCACCAAAACCAGCGGAATGGGTCTTGGACTTGGAATTATTAAAAACATAATCGAAAATTACAAAGGAACAATTACCTTTGAATCAACATATGGCAAAGGAACTACATTCAGAGTTTCTTTACCAATCATAAACTCTTAAAATAAGCGTCATGAACTACGAGAATCTTTTAATTTCTATTGAAGAAAATATTGCAACAATTACAATAAACAGGCCTACAAAACTAAACGCACTAAACAAAGCGACTATTAGTGACTTGAATAAAGCAATAAAGTTGTTAAGCAAAAATAATGATGTAAGAGTTATTATTTTGACCGGAAGCGGTGAGAAAGCCTTTGTGGCAGGAGCTGATATTTCAGAATTTGCAAACTATACTATTATTGAAGGGGCACAATTAGCAGCCGAAGGTCAGGAATCTTTGTTTGATTATATTGAAAATCTGAAAAAACCGGTTATCGCTGCTGTTAATGGTTTCGCTTTAGGCGGAGGATTAGAGTTGGCGATGGCGTGTCATTTTAGAGTAGCTTCAGACAATGCTAAAATGGGATTACCCGAAGTAAGTTTGGGACTAATTCCGGGATACGGAGGGACGCAACGTTTGCCACAACTTGTTGGTAAAGGACGTGCAATGGAATTAATAATGACGGCCGGAATGATTACTGCGGAAGAGGCTAAACAGTATGGTTTAGTAAACCATGTGGTAACACAGGCAGAACTTTTAGAGTTTACGAAAGGAATCGCACAAAAAATCATCAAAAATGCTCCTTTTGCCATCAGTAAAGCGATAAAAACGATCAACGCCAATTTTACAGACGGTAAAAATGGTTTTGAGACGGAGATAAAATCATTCGGTAAATGTTTCGGGACTCAGGATTTTAAGGAAGGGACTACTGCATTTTTAGAAAAAAGAAAACCTGAATTTACGGGGAAGTAATAAACGATTAACTGCTAAGTAGTAAAGTAGTTTAACCGCAAGGGACGCAAAGAGATACGCTAAGTTCACAACGCTTTGTGTTCTTTGAGTATCTCTTAGCGAACTTAGCGGTTGAGAAAAAAGAAACACTATGTCATACGAACCTATATTTGCTCTTTTCTGCGAACGTGTAAAAGAAAGCATTCAAAGCGGCACCTTTGCCAAATTAACTTTAGCCAAAACCATTGGTGATACCGAGATCAAAAACATCTATTTCAGATTGGTTCTGAATGAGGACAATACGTACTCGATATCGTTAACAACCCGCTATAAAACCGAGGAAATAGAAAGCATTCATACATTAGACGAAGCTTTATTGGTATTAGGCTCTTATATTAAAAAACCATTCCTGACAGCACTTTTGTTTACAACAGATAACGATCTGACGTTTAAAGTGAACAAGAAAAATGCCGGAAGTATTATTGAACAACCTCCAACTTTCAAAAACGCTTCACCCGTAATGCTCGAAATGATTGAGAAAGGGATTGTTTAAGTGTTTTTTGAAGAGCACAGAGAATTAAAAATAAACTATAAAATTAAAGTTTACCCCAAATGAATAAAGCAATTACTCTTTTTATGCTTGCATTGACTTTTGTTTCTGCGAAAGTCTCTGCTCAAACAAAAATGAAAGAATACAAAGCAGGACATACTTTTACGGTTAGCCTGCCTGATTATATGAATAAAACGGTTGGTATAAATGCATCATCTGCTATTGAATACAAAAGCGAGGTCAAAGAAACCTATGGATTTGTAATTTATGATCTGAAAGAAGATTTAGCCCTTGTAGAATTAAACTATAGCTCAACAAGTGACTTTTATGATGATTTTATGAAAGAGTTCCTTAAGGATGTAGAGAAGAAAACGGTTTCTGCACCGGTTACCAAGAAAATTAATGATACTAATTTTTTAGAAGTTGATATTAGTTACTTTGATAAAGATGCTGCGATGGATATTTATTATTTAGTTGGTATTGTTGAAACCAAAAAAGCTTTTTATAAAGTGTTTTCATGGACTTCAACAGAGCATAAAGACAAATTCAAAGGCGATTTTCAAAAGATATTGTATAGCCTGAAAGATTAAATAAAAAATCCCAAAACTGCTTAATGGAGTTTTGGGATTTTTTTTTGAGCGTGTTTCTAAACCAGTTTTACAAACAAATTAGAAGCAATTTTATTAGAAATCGATAATTCTTTATCGTCAACTTTTATTTTTACCGATAAATCAAAAGACTCTTTGGATAGGAGTTCAATTTTAGAACCTAAAGCAATTTCCTGTTTGTCCAGATATTTTAAAAACTCCGATGAGGTGTCTTTTACGCCAACACAAACACCAATTTGCCCTTCGGTTAACTCAGATAATAAATGCTTCTCAATTTTAACGATACGTCCGTTAGCATCCGGAATTGGGTCTCCGTGTGGGTCTTCGGTTGGATTTCCGAGAAAATCATCTAAACGGTTAATCAGTTGCTCTGATTTGATATGTTCTAACTGCTCCGCAATATCGTGAACTTCATCCCAGCTGAAATTTAGCTTTTCAACCAGAAAGACTTCCCACAAACGGTGTTTTCGAACAATCATTTTCGCAGCCAGTTTACCGTTTTCAGTCAAAGAAACACCTTGGTATTTTTTGTAATTTACTAAATCCTTTTCGGACAGCTTTTTAAGCATATCTGTAACCGATGAAGCTTTAGTTTCCATCATTTCGGCAATAGCATTGGTGCTTACTTCTGTTTCTGAGGAAGCAGTAAGATGGTATATCGCTTTTAAGTAGTTTTCTTCTGAGAAAGTCATTTTTTATTTTTTGAGGTTCAAAGCGACAAAGCGACAAAGGAGCAGAGGTTTTATTCTTTGTACTTTAATTGTTTAAAGACCTCTGCGCCTTTGTTACTTTGTGCCTCTGTACCTATTTTTTAACAATCAACAAAGGTATCGAAATTTTATGACGCAGTTTGTCTACTGTAGTGCCAAAAAGAATATCCTTTAGACCGGTGTGCCCGTGGGTTCCCATGACCAATATATCAAAGTTGCCCTCATTTATAATTTTTGCAATAACACTATTAGGTTTTCCAAAACCAAGCTCCGTTTTGATCTTTAATCCTTTGGCGGAAAGCATTTCTTTATATTCTAATAGTAGTTTCTCATCAATAGTAGTTTCATGATCTTGTATTTCAACGCCGTACATCAAAGCACCAACCGTTTCTACAATGTGAATTAAGGTATATTGCGTATCAATGCCACCCAACTCAAAGGCTTTGTTTAATGCAGGCTCATCAGCGTTAGAAAAATCGACTGAAATAGCGATGTTCTTAATCGTTTGACTTTCTTTTGGAGAAAACTGTAATTTTAAATGATGAGGGGAATGGTTAACAATCTTATTTTTAACCTTAGCAATAAATGGTCCGACAACAATATAAAGCAACAAAGCAAGGAATGCAAAAGCCAATGGCACAACGGTAAGCCATAGTACTATTGGATTACTGGAGTTCTCCAACCAGGAAGTAATTTCGTCATATACTAATTTTGCATTCAGAGAAACGATGATTGAGGCAATAATCCAGGAAATGATCTGTGTTGTTCTGGATATATGAAAGCCTTTCATTTTTGATTTGTCGCTTACAAAATGTATTAACGGTATAATGGCAAAACCTAATTGTAAACTTAAAATAACCTGGCTTAGAATCAACAGCTTTCCTGTAACACTTTCTCCGTATATTAAAATAACGATCACTGCAGGAACAATGGCAATCAAACGCGTAAGTATGCGTCGAACCCATGGCTGAATGCGCAAGTGAAGGTAACCTTCCATTACAATTTGTCCGGCGAGTGTTCCCGTGACAGTAGAACTTTGTCCGGCAGCAATTAACGCAACGGCAAATAAAATCGGAGCCCATTTGGTTCCTAAAAGAGGTTCTAAGAATTGATGCGCATCCTGAATTTCGGCCACTTCAAACATACCATTTTTGTGAAAAGTCGCTGCGGCAAGAATCAGAATTGCTGCATTTACAAAAAACGCCAGATTTAAGGCGATTGTAGAATCGATGAAATTGTATTTTAAAGCCTGTTTAATTCCGGCCGGAGTTCTGTCAAATTTTCTGGTTTGTACCAAAGAAGAGTGTAAGTATAAATTGTGAGGCATCACCGTTGCACCGATAATCCCAATGGCAATATACAAAGCGGCAGAATTGGGAATAGAAGGGATAAGACCTTCGAAAACTTTATGTATCTCCGGTTCTGCAAAAATCATTTCAAAAATAAAAGAGAAGCCGATTATAGCAACCAAAGCGATAATGAAGGCTTCCATTTTGCGAATACCTTTATTGATCAGGAAAAGCAATAAAAAGGTGTCTAAAACGGTAATTAAAACAGCTTCGAGTAGCGGAATCCCAAATAAGAGGTTAATTCCGATTGCCATTCCGAGAACTTCTGCCAGATCACAGGCGGCAATAGCAATTTCTGCCAGAAAGTATAAAATGTAATTGATGTATTTAGAATAGGTTTCTCTTGAAGCCTGTGCCAAATCGCGCTGTGTTACAATCCCAAGACGGGCACTTAGGCTTTGAAGCAATAAAGCCATTAGATTACTCATAAGTAAAACCCAAACCAAAGTGTAACCAAACTGACTTCCGCCAGCGATATCGGTTGCCCAGTTTCCGGGATCCATATATCCTACACTTACCAGGTAGGCCGGACCTAAAAAGGCTAATATTTTTCTGAATCCTGTTTTTTTATGCTCGGTGGGTACCGATTGGTTTACTTCTTCTAAAGATTTGGTCATTGTCAAAATATTGATTTTCCAAATATATAGAAAAATTACATTCGCTCAACAATATTTTTAGACAAGTCTAAAAGTTAAATGTTAGAATTTAAACAATTAGGGCATAAACCTGATAATGTAAAGTTTATATCATTTACCTTATAGTTGTGTGGGATGATATAACTAGGTTTTACATTTTCAAGACAAGTCACTTCATGGCAATTTTCACAGCTAAAGTGGGCATGATTATGAATTTGTACTGGATGCGAATGATGGCACTTGGCATACTTTACTGTTCCGTCAAGATTTACAATTTTATGAACAATATCATCATTTACGAGGCGATCCAGTATTCTGTAGATGGTAACACGATCACATAAATCTTCTGTCAATTTATGAATTTCTGTGTGTGACAATGCCGTTTTTGATGTGGTAAGTATCTCAGTAACGGCGGTCTTTGCGGTGGTATTTCGGGTATTTTTCATTATAAATCAATTAAATACATTAATGCAACATAGTTGCGTATTGAATTTTCTTGTATATTTGCAACTCAATTGCATTAACAAAGATACAAGAAATGAAGAAAACGACGACATCTATTTACGATATTTTAGGAATTTCAAGCGCAACCGTTTGTTTGGTACATTGTCTCATTTTTCCATTGCTTGCGATTATGCCATTGGGATTAAGCCATGATCCTTTTATTGATTTGGTTTTTGTTGTAATCGGACTTTATGCTGTCTTAAAAATAATAAAAAAAACTAGTCTTTTGGTTTCAGCTATTCTAATTGTTTCACTGACCTTGATTTGGATCAATGTTTTAACTGAAATTTTTCTCGAAATTCATCTTAATGTCATTTTTATTGGAGGAGTAGGAATGATTATCGGGCATTTTTTAAATTATAGAGCACATAAAAATTAGAAATTATGACAGAAAGGAAACATTTTGAAGTAATTGTTGTAGGCGGGAGTTACAGCGGACTCTCGGCTGCTATGAGCTTGGGACGTTCTTTGCGGCATGTTTTAGTTATCGACAGTGGTTGGCCTTGTAACAGACAAACGCCCCATTCGCACAATTTTATAACACAGGATGGAGAAAAACCGGCAGTTATTTCAGCTTTAGCCAAAGAACAAGTAGCGCTTTACGAAACAGTTCAGTTTTATAATGGTCTTGTAGTGCAGGTTTTGGAGAAGGAAAGTAAATTTGAAGTAAAAACAGAAGTAGGGACAGTTTTTACAGCTAAAAAAATACTTTTTGCAACAGGAGTAAAAGATTTAATTCCGGCTATTGATGGTTTTGCGGAATGCTGGGGAATCTCCGTTTTACATTGTCCGTATTGTCATGGTTACGAAGTGAAAGGAGAAAAAACAGCCGTTATTGCCAATGGCGATCTGGGCTTTGAATATGTAAAGTTGATTTCAAATTGGACTAGCGAGCTTAGTTTGCTGACAAATGGAGAATCTACTTTAAGTGCAGCACAAAATGAATTGCTTCAAAAGCATGAAATTAAGGTGATTGATGATGAAATTGATTTATTCCTTCATGTAAATGGAAGTATTCGGGAAATTGTTTTCAAAAACAAATCAAAAATGGAGGTGAAAGCAGTCTATTCTAAAGTTCCTGTTGTGCAGCATTGCCTTTTGCCTGAGGCTCTGGGATGCGAATTGACGGAGCAAGGTTTGCTAAAAGTAGATCTGTTTCAGCGAACCAACGTTCCCGGAATTTATGCCAGTGGAGATAACACCATTCAGGCGCGATCTGTTGCAATGGCAGTTTCTTCGGGTTCTTTTGCAGGAGCTTCGATTAATAGAGAGCTTATCGACGAAAGTTTTGTTTAAGTATCTCCTTATCTTTTAACGCATGGAATCATAATTTCCTTTAATTTATTTAAAAGGGGTTTTGTTTTTTAAAGGTTACAGAGTTAAATATACCAAATGATTAGGTTTAGCTCCGTTTTTTTTATGATTCTATGTGTTTTTTTGTCATTAAAAGTGCCATAAAAGATTTCATTATGAAGTTTTTAATGTGTAAAACTTTGTTTGTCAAATTTAATTTTTAGATTTGTCTAAAATTTAATTTATACGAAATGAAATATTTATTTTTAGTACTGTTCCTGTTTTCCGCTAAAGAGGCCTGTTCACAATCTATTTCCGGAAAAGTAAATAAGGATAGTGACACCCAATTGATTAAAATTGTATTGTTGAATACTACTTTTAAAACCGAAGCAGATAGTTTAGGGTATTATAAATTGGAGCAAATTCCTCAGGGAGAGTATAAAATTCAGGTTACTTCGAACGGATTTAAATCTATAACACAAAAAATCCTGGTTAGAGAGAATGAAAAGTTGAATCTTGATTTTGAATTAAAAGATACCGATAACGAACTTAATGAAGTGGTAGTTTCCGGAACTCTAAAGGCTGTTAAACGATTAGAAAGTGCCGTTCCTGTTGAGGTGTATTCCACCGTTTTCTTTAAGAAAAATCCAACTCCCAGTATTTATGAGGCACTTCAGAATATAAATGGCGTTCGGCCTCAGCTCAATTGCGGGGTTTGCAATACGGGAGATATACATATTAATGGTCTTGAAGGGCCGTACACTTTGATTCTTATTGACGGTATGCCTATTGTCAGTAGCCTTTCAACGGTTTATGGTTTATCTGGAATTCCGAATTCGTTGGTTGAACGAATTGAAATTGTAAAGGGTCCCGCTTCATCCCTGTATGGCAGTGAGGCAGTGGGAGGCTTGATTAATATTATTACCAAAAATCCGGTTAATGCGCCTTTGTTCTCCGCAGATGTTTTTACGACTTCTTATCTGGAAACCAATGTCGATTTAGGAATGAAATTCAATCCGTCAAAAAAAACAACATCACTTTTGGGGATAAATTACTTCAATTACAATCAGATTATCGATAAGGATCGTGATAATTTTACCGATGTTACTTTGTCAGAACGAATTTCGGTTTTTAATAAGTGGAGCTTTTTACGAGATAATAATCGTTTGTTTACTATTGCTGCAAGAGGAATGTACGAGGACCGCTGGGGTGGTGATGTACGTTGGGAGAAGAAGTTTCGCGGGGGCGATGAAATTTATGGAGAAAGTATTTACACCAAAAGAGGCGAATTAATAGGGAGTTATCAATTGCCTTTTGAAGAAAAACTGATGCTGTCTTTCTCCGGAAATGTACATTATCAGGACAGCCGTTACGGAACCACTTCATATATCGCCAATCAGAAAATTGGATTCCTGCAATTGACCTGGGACAAAAAGATCGGAAGAAATGATTTTTTGGCCGGAATTGCCAGTAGATATTCCTATTACGACGATAATACAACTGCAACAAAAGAAGCCGAAAGCACCTGGTTACCCGGAATTTTTGTTCAGGATGAAATTACACTTTCTCCAAAAAGTCAGGTTTTGCTGGGAATGCGATACGATTACAATTCGATTCACGGTTCTATTTATACACCCAGAGTAGCCTATCGATGGAAAAAGAATGAAAACACTATTTTTAGATTCAACGCCGGGACCGGATTTCGTGTGGTGAATTTGTTCACAGAAGACCATGCAGCTCTTACGGGTTCCAGAGATGTTATTATTAAAAACGACTTAAAACCCGAACGATCAGTAAATGCCAATCTGAATTACATTCAAAAGATAAATTTTAACAACGGAACTTTTATGGGTATTGAAACAACGGCATTTTATACCCGATTCAGCAATAAAATTGTTTCAGATTACGAAACAAATCCAAATGAAATTATTTACGATAATATTGATGGTTATGCATTAAGTCAGGGAATCAGCACTAATGTCGATCTTAATTTTCCTTCCGGATTAAAGTTTATTGTTGGCGCCACGCTTTTAGATAATAAGAATGTAGAAAATGGAGTTTCGGCAACGCCTTTTCTTACCGAAAAATTTACAGGTACGTGGAGTGTTTCGTATAAAATAGATTCACTAAATTTATTGTTAGATTATACAGGTAATGTGTACAGCCCAATGAAGTTACCTTTGTTGAGTGATACAGATCCCAGAAGTCCGGAATCGCCTTGGTACAGTATTCAGAACATACAGTTTACCTATTTTGGATGGAAGAATTTCGAAGTTTATGGTGGTATAAAAAATCTTTTGAATTTTACACCAAAACGAAATAACCCTTTTTTGATTTCGAGAACAAACGATCCATTTGATAAAAATGTGCAATATGATGCTGCCGGTAAAGTATTGGTAACACCGGATAACCCGTACGGATTGACTTTTGATACCACTTACGTTTACGGTCAAAACCAAACTATCCGTGGGTTTTTGGGATTGCGATATACTTTGAGATAATGGTTAACACAAATTGCACGAATTTGCACAAATTAATTCTGGGTAAGTTTTTGCCACGAATTGCACGAATTAACACAAATTAAATCGTGATAATTTGCACAATTCGCGACAAACAAAAAGCCACAGATTATGGGATTCAAGAGATTAAAAATCAGTGCAAATCATTCTAATCTGTGGCAAAAAAATCAATTCGTGTAAATTAGTGTAATTCGTGGCAAGTTTCTACGGTAAACTAAAACAAATGAAAAAGCTAGTCCTAATCATCTTCTTTTTAGGTTTGACTTCAACGGGGTACTGTCAGTTGAAAGACATTACGTTTGAGGCAATTGACAGTTTACAGCAAGTTCAAAAAAGAAATATAATTGTATTTATTCATACCGATTGGTGCCAGTTTTGCCAACGGATGAAAAGCACGACTTTCAAAAATCAGGAAATTATTGATAGGCTGAATTCCGATTTTTATTTTGTGGACTTAAATGCGGAAGAAAAAAGAGATATCTTGTTTAATAATCAGATTTTTAAATACCGCCCCACTGGGAATAATGTTGGTGTAAATGAGTTGGCGATTCAGTTAGGAACGATTAATAAACAAATCGCCTATCCGGTTATGTGTATTTTAAATGCTGATAATGAAATTATTATGCAATACAACAACTACTTAAGTGTGGCTGATTTTAAACTGCTTTTAGAAATAGCGAAAGAATAAAATTTCTTATTTTTGAATATGCATTCTTCACAAATCAAACACTTCGATTACATTTTTACCGGAACAGGTTTGTCGGCTTTAATGACGGTTTACAAAATGATTTTGTCGGGCAAATTTAACGATAAATCGATTTTGTTATTAGACGCAAATACAAAGCAAACCAATGACAGAACCTGGTGTTTTTGGTCGGAGAAGGAAACGATTTGGGATTCTATTGTTTCAAAAAAGTGGGATTCTGCTTTGTTTGCAGATCAGGATTTTAAACGAGATTTAGACATCCGGCCGTACCAATACAATCAAATTAAGGGATTGGATTTTTATCGTTTTGTTTTGAAAGCGCTTTTAAAACATTCAAATATTACTTTTTTAACAGATAAGGTAACTGATATCAATGAACTCGATACGCATGTCTACGTTGGTACAGAAGATAACAGGTACACTTGCAGTTACTTATTCAATAGTATTTACACTAAAGCTTTCGCTGAAAATCAATTCAGATATCCTGTTTTACAACAGCATTTTGTAGGTTGGTTGGTAAAGAGCAGAGTAGAGATTTTCAATCAGAACCAAGCAACTTTCATGGATTTTTCGGTGGAACAAAAGGGGAATACGCGTTTTATGTATGTGTTGCCAATGTCTAAAACGGAAGCATTGGTAGAGTATACGTTGTTTTCCGAAAAAGTTCTTCCAAATGATGTTTATGAAACGGAGATTCAGAATTATTTAAAGAACTTGGGCGCAACCGATTATGAGATTCTGGAAAAGGAGCAAGGAAGTATTCCAATGAGCTGTTTTCCTTTTTGGAAGCGAAATACCAAAAGGGTCCTGAATATTGGTACTGCCGGTGGATGGACAAAAGCAAGTACAGGTTATACGTTTAAAAATGCGGATAAAAAATCAACCAAGTTGGTAGCGTTTCTGCTGGAGAATCCTTCGACTTTATTGAAAATGAAAGATTTTCATAAAAAGAGCAGGTTTTGGTTTTACGATTTGTTGCTTCTGGATATTCTCTATCGCCACAACGAATCGGGGAATCGTATTTTTTCTTCTTTATTCCGAAAAGGAAACCCGGCATTGATTTTTAAATTTTTGGATGAAGAGACAACAGTTTTGCAAGATGTTAAAGTTGTTTTAAAATGCCCGAAAATTCCATTTTTAAACGCTTTGTTTGGAAGGGTTTTTCTTTCAAATAAATAAGCACTAACAAATTTGGCTTCATTTTTGAGAAGTCAAAGTGCGGCATAATTTTAACCAATAGATTTACGGTATTGATCATTTTGTTCATTATTGAGCAGGAAATGTTTTTTGGTCTGAAAAAATGAAAGAGAGAAATATTGTTAAAAAACCGTCAATTCAAATAGTCAATTCAAAAAAATAGAAGTATTCAAATGCAAATCTGTGTTTTAGGGTATTGTTCAATTAATTAAGTAGTAAATGAAAATTAAATTATGTATGTTAACTCTTGGGTTATGCCTTGGAGTAACAAATTTTGTAAATGCGCAGCGACTAGAAATAGAGAAAATCAAGAAAGAAGACTATATTGCCGATCTTAAATTGATAAAAGAAATTATAGAAACACAACATCCCGATCCATTTCGATTTGTAAGTAAGAAGCAATGGGATAATAATTTCAATACCAGTATTAAAAATCTTGAGAAGAAATATAGTTATTTAGATTTTTTAAATAATCTCCCTAAAATTAATGACGGTCACTTATCCGTTAGCGCTCCTGAAGAGTTTTACACGACTTATATTAAAGAAAAGTTATTGTACTTTCCTATCCCATTACTTTTGGAAGGAAATCGCCTTTTTGTTAATGTGAAATGTGCTGAAATTCCATATTTAAGTGAGGTAACAGCCATTAATGGTAAGATAACTTCTGATATTATAAAACAAATTTCCAGCCATTTTCAAGGGGAAGGAACAATAAAAACAGGAATTGAAAACCTCATATCAGATGATTTTGGTTCCTATTACTGTTTTTATATGGAGCCTTATGCAAATAAATTTGATGTAGAGTTTAAAGATCCATCGGGGCAGAAATCAGAGAAGGTAACCTTAAAGGCTTCAAATTACTATGATTTCTCGTATAAAAACTCACAAAAATCAAGTCCTGTTAATAGAGCTGAGATTAATAGTACAATTGATTATCAGTTTTATAAAGAGCAATTTACAGGAAAACTTACAATTAATACTTTTGATTTATCAGAGGATATAGTTTATCAGAATATTAGTGTTTTTTTTAAAAGGATTAATAAAGAGGGATATAAAAACGTGATCATTGATATTCGGAATAATGGTGGTGGAGATCCAAGAATGGCAGCAATATTGTATTCCTTTATTTCAAAGAATAATTTTGAAAATAAATTTAATTACAAAGCAAAATCAATTACTTTGACACATCCGGAGGCTTTGGTACGTAATGACGGAACCCGAATAAATGAAGGGGAAATTCGGGATTATGAGAATTTCTTATATCAAAGATTCAATGTCAGTGGTACTATGTTTGTTGGTAATGAAAGACTAAATGAAGGGGTGATTGCAAATTTTCCTGCAGATAAAGATACATTTTCAGGAAATGTTTACATTATAACTAGTGGAAAAACATATTCTGCTGCTGTTTATTTTGCCAAATTGGTGCAGGATAATAAAAGAGGCGTAATTATTGGCAAAGAAACGGGCGGTAATGCCAACAATACTTTTGCAGGTTATTTTTTAAATTATAAACTTCCTAATACAAAAGCAATTTTACGATTTTCGTTTACTGATCTTTATTTTGGTGACAACCCACCAAAAGTCGCTACCGGGATTCTTCCTGATATAGAACTTACTTCAGATCAAAGACTTGATTATTTTAGGCAGGAGAAAGATCCGGATGTAACTTATATTCTGGAGAAGCTGATAGGAAGTAAATAACAATCGAACTATAACAAAACTTTATACAACAAATTAAGTAGTTGCGAGTAAACTTCGTAACTTTGCATTTCAAAAGTTAAATTAAAAAGAAACAATATGTATCCAGAAGAAATGGTAAAACCAATGCAGGCAGAACTTACTGCTGCAGGTTTTCAAGATTTACATAGTGCTGAAGCTGTAGATAATGCTATCAAAGCTGAAGGTACCACTTTAGTTGTTGTAAACTCGGTTTGTGGTTGTGCTGCAAGAAATGCACGTCCGGGAGCAAAAATGAGTTTAGAAGGAGCTAAAAAACCAGATCATTTAATCACTGTTTTTGCTGGTGTTGACAAAGAAGCGGTTGATGCTGCGAGGCAACATATGTTTCCTTTTCCTCCATCATCGCCAAGTATGGCTTTGTTCAAAAACGGAGAATTGGTTCACATGTTAGAGCGTCACCACATTGAAGGTCGTCCGGCTGAGCTAATCGCTGAGAATCTGAAAGATGCTTTTAACGAATATTGTTAATTTTAGAGGCTGAGGTTCTTAGATTCTAAGGTTCTAAGATTTTATAAAAAGAGTCTGTTTCAAAATGAAACAGACTCTTTTTTTGTCTTAAAAGTTGCCGTGGCGCAAAGTTTTTTCACGCAGATTTTGCAGATTTTTTTGTTTTTAATGATGTCATTAAAAACGTTGCGTTTTTGAGATAAAACAATTCAAACAGTTCTGCATAATCTGCAAAATCTGCGTGAAAAACGGTTTTTTACAACACGCAACAATGTTGCGTTAATGTTGTTTTTTGCTATAAGATGTGTTTAATGAGTGTTTTAGGTAGTATTGTTTATTAAAACATTTCACATTTCACACCCCACATCTCACACCTCACATCCCACAACTTCTCAAAAAACAACATCTCAATTCCACCCGCCACCAAGTGCTTTGTACAATAAAATCATAGAGCTTAATTGTTTTTGGGTTAATTGAGAAAGGCTTAGTTGCGCTTCAAACAAGGAACGTTGGGCGTCCAGAACTTCAAGGTACGAAACATATCCGTTGTAATATCTGGCGTTAGATAAGTCGTAATTTTTTTGTGCGGCAAGGACTTGTCGGTTTCGTGCTGTCCATTCTTCTTTGTACATGGCTACATTTTGCAATGCATTCTCTACTTCGGAGATGGCAATTAAATATGTTTTCTGAAAAACAAGTTTGTTTTCTTCTGCTATTTGGCGGTTTACTTCAACGCGGCGTTTGTTTTTCCCAAAGTTAAAAAGTGGTCCGCCAACGTTTGCTCCAATATTCTGAAGGTAAGAAGCATCATTAAACAAATCACTAACGGTTGGACTTACAAAACCGGCAAGTGCTGCAATATTAAACGAGGGGTAGCGCATGGCTTGTGCAACACCAATCCGTTCGTTGGATGCGCGGTATAAAAGTTCTGTTCTTTTTACATCGGGACGGTTTTCCAATAAAGCTGAGGGTACCGAAGTTGGAAATGTCGACAAAATCAATAAATCATTGTTGGTTTTGCCTCTTTCGATAGGAGCAGGAACCTGACCGATTAATATGGAAATAGAGTTCTCCAGAGCCGTTATCTGTCTTTTGATTAATGGAATATTTGCTTCGGCGATGGTAACCTGTTGTTCGATTTGTACTTTGTCTAACTCCGCAACATAACCACTTTTGAATCTTTCGTTAATAATGTCATAGGCTTTTTGTCTGGTTTCTAAAGTATGTTGTGTGATTTCCAGCTGATTGTCGAAATCACGCAATTCAAAATACGAAACAGCAATAGTGCTGACAATATTAGAAAGTACTACTTTCCGGGCTTCATCGGTTGCCAAAAGTTCGCTTTGAAGTGCTTTGTTCTGATGGCGGAATTTTCCCCAAAAATCCAATTCCCAGGACATATTGGCGGTCAAAGAAGTTTGTTGCAGGAAAGTCTGAGCGCTGTTTACCTGACCTGAATATTGAAAGGAGGGGTACAAATCGGCTTTGGCTATGCCCAGATTAGCTTTTGCCTGCTCCAGACGCGTTAAAGCTATTTTTAAATCGAAATTATTCTGAATCCCTTTCTGAATCAATCCGATCAGGACCTCATCATTAAAAATCGTGGACCATTTTATGGTGGTTACATTGGCTGTAGTGTCTGTTGTTTTAGTTCCGAATTGAAAACTGTCAGCTTTGGGTTGTTCCGGTTTTGAATATTTCGGGCCCACCATACAGCTATAAGGAAAAACAGCTATTACAAGTAATACGAGTACTAATTTTAGATTTTTCATCATTCTTCCTTTTTAGTTTCATCAATTTCCTCCGAAGGTTTTTTACCAAAACTTTCAATAAATACAAATAAGACAGGAATCAAACAAACTCCCAAAATCGTGGCGACCAGCATTCCGCTGAAAACGGTTAGTCCCATTACCTTTCTGGCCTGAGCTCCGGCGCCGCTTGCTGTTAGAAGAGGCACAACACCTAAGATAAAAGCAAAGGCGGTCATTAGTATAGGGCGGAAACGTAATTTGGCCGCATATAATGCTGCTTCTTTTACCGGCATTCCTTTTTCATATTCTTCTTTGGCAAATTCTACAATCAAAATAGCATTTTTCGCTGCCAAACCAATTAACATTACTAAACCAATCTGGGCAAAAACATTATTGACATAATCGGGACTGATTAATCGGCAGAGGAATAATCCCAGGAAAGCACCAAAAACAGCAAAAGGAGTTCCTAAAAGCACACTAAACGGCAGTTTCCAGCTTTCGTATTGTGCCGCTAAAATTAAGAACACAAAAAGTAACGCCATCAGGAATACGGTATTCCCTTTTCCTTCGGCTTGTTTTTCCTGATAACTCATATTAGACCATTGATACCCCATTCCCTGTGGTAATACTTTGTCGGCAGTTTCCTGTAATGCATCCATAGCCTCCGCTGAGGTATATCCCGGTGCGGGAGTCCCGCCAACTTCGGCAGCACGGTATAAATTAAAACGAGTTGTAAATTCAGGGCCACTTTCTTTTCGGATCGTGGCGATACTCGAGATCGGAATCATTTTGTTGTCTTTGCTACGAACAAAAATCTTATTGATGTCTTCCGGATTTACGGTGTAATCCGGTGCCGCCTGAAGTAAAACAATATACTGTCGGCCAAACTTGTTGAACTCATTGATGTATTGTCCTCCCAAACTTGCTCCAATGGCAAGATTAACATCGGATAACGAAAGATTAAGCTCGCTGACTTTTTCGCGATCTATATCCAGACTAATCTGTGGCACATTTGGATTAAAAGTGGTTCGGATGGTTCCAATCTCGGGACGTTTTTTAGCTTCGGCCATAAAACGTTGTGAGTTTTCGTAGAGATATTGAGGTGTTTGTCCTTCTTTGTCCTGCAGCATAATGGTAAATCCGGCTGCGTTTCCAATTCCGGAAATCGGGGGAGGTCCGAAGGCAAAAACGGTAGCTTCGGGAATTCCGAAGACAACTTTTCCGTTTACCTCTTTCAGTATTTGAAAAACATCCTGCTCGCGTTCTTTCCATTCTTTTAGCGAAACAAAGAAGAATCCGTTATTGGTAGCGACGGAGTTTTTGATTAAACTAAATCCGGCAACGGAAGTATAGGAATCAATCCCTTCGTTTTTAGAAAGAATGTTTTCTACCTTTTCGATAACTTTATTGGTCCTGTCTAAGGAGGATGCACCGGGAAGTTCAATATTCACAAACATATACCCCTGATCTTCTTCGGGTACAAATCCACCCGGAATTCTTCCGCCTAAAAGGATAATGGCAACAATTAAAATTCCGATGAAGATAAAACTTCGTGCCATTTTTTTGATGAGATAGCCTGAGAAACCGGTGTATTTATCAGTAAATGCGCCAAATTTTTGGTTAAAGGCTTTAAAGAACCGACCCAACCATCCTTTTGATTCCTGATTCGGTTTTAATAGAATGGAACATAAAGCCGGACTTAAAGTCAAAGCGCTTAAAGCAGAGAAAATCACCGATATAGCAATCGTAATCGCAAATTGTTGGTACAATCGTCCCGTTATTCCGGGGGTCAAAGCTACGGGAATAAATACGGCCGTTAGTACTATTGCAATGGCAATTACGGGACCGGAAACTTCTTTCATGGCTTGGTTTGTGGCATCTCTTGGTGACAATCCATGCTCGATGTGATGCATAACGGCTTCGACGACGACAATGGCATCATCGACTACGATCCCGATCGCTAATACCAATCCTAAAAGAGAAAGCACGTTGACCGAAAACCCTAAAAGTGGAAACAGCATAAAGACACCAACCAGAGAAACCGGAACAGTTAACAGCGGAATCAAAGTGGCACGCCAGTTTTGCAAAAAGATAAAAACAACCAGAATTACCAAGATAATGGCTTCAAACAAAGTATGCAGGATCTCGTCGATTCCTTCTGAGATGGCAAGAGTTGTGTCTAAAGAAACTTTGTATTTTAAATCCTGAGGGAATCTTTTGCTTAATCCTTCGATCGTTTTTTTGACATTTTCGGCAACTTCCAAGGCATTTGAACCGGGCATTTGTTTGATTCCAATAGTCCCGGCAGGACTTCCGTTTAATTTGGCTACCGAGGCATAACTTTCAGTTCCTAACGAAACAGTAGCAACATCTTTTAATCGAACTTGCTGATTGCTTAGGTTAGATTTTAAAATGATATTTTCAAAATCTTCCGGATTTACCAAACGATCTTTAAGGGTTACATTATAAGTAAAATCGTTTTTGCCTTTTGCAGGCGGTGCTCCAAATTTTCCTCCCGGAGCAATCGCATTTTGTTCCTGAATTGATCGGACAATATCGGGAACAGTCAGATTGTATTTGGACATGATATCGGGTTTGACCCAAATTCGCATCGCATAACTGCTTCCTCCATAAAGCGTAACTTCTCCAACTCCTTTAATACGAGCCAATGCATCGACAATATTAATGTTGGCGTAATTGGTCAGGAAGTTATTGTCAAAGGTTTTGTTGGGCGAATACAAGGACAAAATCAACAGTGGCATGGCCAGTGATTTTTTGGTAGTTACCCCCGTGGTTTTTACATCTTGCGGAAGTTTGTTAGTGGCTTCGGCAACTCTGTTTTGGGTTAACATCGTGGCGATATCCAGATCGGTTCCCATATCGAAGGTGATTGAGAGGGACATGCTTCCGTCTCCGGTATTAGTCGATTGCATGTAAAGCATGTTTTCAACACCATTTACTTTCTGCTCAATTGGTGTCGCTACGGCTTGCTCAACATTTAAAGCATTGGCGCCACGATAACTTGTGGATACTTGTACCAAAGGCGGTGCAATTTCCGGATACTGAGCAATAGGGGTCGAGAGTATGGAGAGTCCACCAATTAGAACAATAAAAATGGACAATACTATAGCGACTATCGGTCTTCGTACAAAAAAATTATCCATAGTTTAGTTTTTTTGAGTTGAAGTAATCTGTTTAGGATCCGGCACATATGGAACCGGCGCTACAGTTGCTCCGGGTTGAATAAACTGATTTCCAATTATGGCTACTTTTTCATTTGCTTTTAGTCCTTTTTTAATGACCCAGTCAGTGCCGGTTTTTGGTCCAACTTCAACCACTCGTGTTTCGATTTTATTTTGTGCATCTATCACAGAAACCTGAAAAAGACCTTGAAGTTCTGTAACGGCTCTTTGCGGTATTACAATGGCATCTTTTTCGGTTCTGACCAGAACACGGACTTTGCCAAATTGCCCGGAACGCAAAGTTCCGTCGGGATTTGGAAATTGTGCTTCAATGGTCACGGTTCCGGTGGTTGGGTCTATTTTGGTATCAGAAAAGTTGAGTGTTCCTTTTTGAGGATGAAAACTTCCATCGGAAAGGATCAATTGAAGATCAGTGATTTCTTCACCCTGCTTTGTTTGTTTTTGATATCTGAGATAATCGGCCTCGCTTACCGTAAATTGCACTCTGACTTTTTCGAGTTTCGAAACCGTATTCAATCGGGAGGCATTGCCTAATTTTGTAATGTAATCTCCTAATCTCGCATTGGAAAGACCTATAACACCATCTATGGGAGATTTAATATTGCAATAACTTCTTTCGAGTTCCTGATTTTTTAAGCTTGCTTGTACGCTGGCATAATTAGATTTTGCTGCTTTGTCTTTGGCAACCGCAGCATCTAATTCTCTTTTACTTACCGCATTCATATCAGCAAGCGGTTTGATTCTTTTTAGCTCTTCATTAGCATTTACTAAACCACTCTGTGCAACGGCAACCTGTCCGCGAGCCTGCTCGACTTTGGTTTCGTACTCCAACGGATCTATCGTGTAGAGGAGTTGCCCTTTTTTAACTTTTTGACCTTCTTTAAAATGAATTCCGGTTAAGATTCCATCTACTCTGGCGATCAGTTCAATGTCTAAATCTCCAAAAGTCTGTCCGGCAAAATCTTTGTAGATTGGAACATCTTCACTTTTTACCGTTACAAAAGGCGCTTGCATGGGTGGAGGGGCTTTTGGCTGTTCTTTTTTACAAGAACTTAAAATGGTTAGAAGGATAAAGATTGGGAATAGGATTTTTGGAAGTTTTAAAGCATTCATAAGTCATAAATGTTAAAATTATTAACATAAATATAGTGAAAAAAGCTAAGTCTTTGATTTTTTGAGGTTTATATTTCGGTATTTTTGCTGGTTTCTCTTAATTTTAAGATAAGAGAGAAACAAGGATTTTAAAATTGTAAATAAAGTTCTACCTTTGCAACCGAATTCAAAATAGGAGTTCGTTATAATATTTATTTCTCAACTTAAATCTGTTTATAGCATGCAACTGTATAACACTTTGAGCGCAGAAGAAAGAGCCATCATGATTGATGATGCCGGTAAACAACGATTAACGTTGTCTTTCTATGCGTATGCCAAAATTCAAGACCCTAAAAAATTTCGCGATGATTTATTTGTAGCATGGAACGCACTCGATGCGCTTGGCCGTATTTACGTTGCTACAGAAGGAATAAATGCTCAAATGAGTATTCCGGCTGAAAATTTGGAAGCTTTTAGAGCAACTCTGGAAGTTTACGATTTTATGAAAGGCATACGATTGAACGAAGCGGTTGAACACGACGATCATTCTTTTTTAAAATTAACGATCAAAGTTCGGGAAAAAATTGTTGCAGACGGTCTTAATGACAGTACTTTTGATGTTACCAATATAGGTGTTCATTTAAAAGCTAAAGAGTTTAATGACATTCTTGAAGATCCAAATACTATTGTAGTCGATTTTAGAAATCATTATGAAAGCGAAGTTGGATATTTTAAAGGGGCTATTACTCCTGATGTTGAAACTTTTAGAGAGAGTTTGCCGATAATCAATGAACAGCTTCAAAATCATAAAGAAGACAAAAAACTTGTAATGTATTGCACAGGTGGAATTCGTTGCGAGAAAGCCAGTGCTTATTTTAAGCATCAAGGGTTTAAAAACGTTTATCAATTAGAAGGAGGGATAATTAATTATGCCAAACAAATTGCAGAAGAAGGTTTAGAAAGTAAATTCATTGGTAAAAACTTCGTGTTTGACCATCGTTTGGGTGAAAGAATTACAGACGATATTGTTTCGCAATGTCACCAATGCGGAAAACCTTGCGATGTACATACGAATTGCGCGAATGAAGGTTGTCACTTACTTTTTATTCAGTGTGAAGAATGTGCTCAGGCAATGGAAGGTTGCTGTTCTACCGATTGCGTTTCCGTAATTCACTTACCGGAAGAAGAACAAAAAGCAATCAGAAGAGGAATCAAAAACGGAAATATGATTTTCAAAAAAGGGAAATCAGCTGTTTTGACTTTCAAAAACAATTTAGATCCGTTGGCAGCTGTTCCTAACCTTACTGACTTGGTGAAAACTAAAACAGTTACTAAAAAACAGCCAAAAATAAAGAAACAATATATCGGAAAAGGAACTCACTTTTTCCCTAAACCTTCTATTGGTCAGTTTTTAATTGAAGAAAACGAAATCAAAATTGGAGATACTGTTTTAATCAAAGGTTCAACAACCGGAGAGCAAAAAGTGGTAATTGAAAAGATGTTTGTTAATGGTATTGAATCAGAAAAAGCTGTTTCGGGTGATAACTGTACATTTCAATTGCCATTTAGAATAAGATTATCAGATAAGATCTATAAAGTTTTGAACTAATAGTAGACTTGCTTAGGAAAGATTATTAGTGAAGAAGACTTTACTGTCTACGCTTAGCTATATGAAAAAAGGCCACTTCTTTTGAAGTGGCCTTATTAGTTTGTAATTACTCGATTTCAAAACCCGATTCTACCCGAATACATTCTTTTTTGGTGTCGTCAACTAAAAAGACAACATAATTATTAAGATATTCTGCAAGTTCATAGTCATTTAGTTTTTGCGTTTTGTCTTTATTATAAAACCTGGATGTCTGAACAAATTTTTCAAGAGACCGTATTTCTTTGGGTTTTAAATGGTTTGCAAATTCAATTGTTTTGAAAAAGAAGCTGCCATTATTTGCCCCACTGCTGTCATTCAAATAAATATGATTAGGAATTTGAGCATGTGTTCGGATGTATTTAGTGTCCATATTGAAATAAAGAGTATCTTTTACTTTGTTATAGATTCTTTCCTCTTTATTTCGAATTGGGTAATAAGAACGATATTCTAATACTCGTGGCTGTATAAATTCAGTGCCACTAACAAAAAATATAGTGTATTTGTTGGTTAACGAATCTTTTAACTTCCATTTATCCACTATTTTATTAGAGACTCCGTCAAAATAGAATTTTCTGTTTTCTATATAGTCTTTTAGAGAATATACTTTTCGGGGTTTTAGATTTTTTGTCAGATAACCATCACCAACAAAATAGATATACCCATTTGTCTTGGTGTGTTTCATCTGTTCTTTGTGTGCTTCTTGTAACTGCGAATAGGTTATTTTTGACATATTTGCAGTGATCGTAGGCGATATCGTATAGTATTTATCTATAGCAAAAAAAAGCGTGTCCTTTTCCTGAGCTTTTAGGGCAATTGTGGAGAAGAAACAGAATAATAGAATTGATAAATATCTTTTCATGCTGATAAACGTTTAAATTTTATTGGCAAGGTACGGATTTGCTTAACATGCGGGTTCTACTGGCAAGATTTTCGATTTCTGCTTTTTTAGCCGGTGAGAGATTGTTCCATTCCTTAACATTACTGTCTTTTAGGCCTCCCCATGACATGGCTTCATAAAAGGCATCGCTAGGTTCTTCTCCGAAATAGTCTTTGTATGCCTTATAATCATTAGGCAGTTGGTTTTTATGAAATTCTTTCAGTGCTTCTTTCATCGTTTGCAAGTATAGTGCAGCCATCGTTCCGTGTTGGCTTCCGTAAAGATCATACAAAGTTTTGAAATCTTCTCTTTCTGCCTTTGTGCCGGTTAAGGTGTACAATTTTCTTAGAATATCAGCATGTATGTATTCATGAAGAATAACTCTTGTAGTTTCAAGTGCTCCGTTTTGATCTGCGCGGGAAGTACTGATTTCAATGGTTATAAAATTATCACCGGGAGTATAGGAAGTCTCCCCGTTAATTTCCTGATTTGTAGTGTTGGATAAAACTTTGTCTTTAGATCCGATTCTGATATCAAATTCAGATTTTCCTTTAAAATTAGCCAACAGTTTTTGTGTAGAAGCGTTACCGTTTTTTTCTAATAAGGCATTAAGACATTTTGCTTTTCCGGTAAGCGCATCGATAATTTGTTTTGGAGAAGGGGCTGAAATACCGCCACCGCCAAAAATTGGTCCTGTCGGAGGGAATGTTGGGTTTGTGATCGGATTTGGCCATGGACTTCCTCCGGGACCGGTTACGACTACTTCTTTTAGTTTAATTGCTCCTTCATCTCCTGCAGAGTGGCAATTATTGCAAACTCCCGCTCCCGCTGTTTTTGAAAAAAGAATGTTATTGTTTGCTTTTCCTTGTTTGTAGATCTCTTTTCGGGTCTCCATGGTTTCTAGATCAGTGATTTTTAATTCACCGGTAAAAGATTCCAGTATTTTGTGTGTTGATACCGATTGTAGTTCAGATAAGGTTTGTGCTTCTTTGAAATTAAAAGACCATAATTTTCCGGTGATATTGTAATTGTTGATCTCCAGAACTATTTTTTGCAATTGAAGATCAGTAGAAGATTCCACCGGAATTATAGCTGCAAAAGAAGATCCTGTATTTCGCTGATAGAAAGTGGCGGAATTCCATTTTACATCATTGTTGTTTACAACATGTTTCGCATTTAACCATTCTTGCGAACGAGTTAATAAGGTTGATTCTTGTTTTTCAATACTGGTGTAATCATCATTGTGGGAGCAGGAAACGATTAGACTACTCAAAATGGCGATTGCCAGCACTTTAAAGGTGTGTTTTTGTAACATATTATTTTTATTAAAACTAAATAGATTTTGCGCGAAAGTATTTAGAATATTTTTTATAAGAAAAAAAATACTATTTGAAGTTTTAGAAATAAAATTGTAAAGAAAAGTCTTTATAATCGGGGGCTGAATTGTGGAGATATTGGCCTTTTATTTGTCAAATAAAGTCTTTTTGCTTAAAAAAGAACTATTTGTTGATTTAACAAGCCTTTAGTCTTAATCGATAAAAAGCAAACTAAAAAAAATACTATCTTTACCGATCGAATGTTTATGAACTTAAGTTGCTTTTGTGCAACACTACATATATAATTATGGCATGTACAAGTTGTTCAACCTCAGATGGCGGTGCGCCAAAAGGTTGTAAAAATAATGGGACTTGCGGCACCGATAGCTGCAATAAATTGACGGTTTTTGATTGGCTCGCAAACATGAGTCCGTCTAATGGAGAAGCGATTTTTGATTGTGTTGAGGTTCGTTTTAAAAACGGACGTAAGGAATTTTTTAGAAATTCAGAGAAATTAACTTTAAGTATGGGCGATATTGTAGCTACTGTTGCATCGCCGGGTCACGATATCGGAATTGTTACTTTGACAGGAGAATTGGTAAAAATTCAAATGAAGAAAAAAGGAGTTAATCCGAGTAGTAACGAAGTTCCAAAAATTTATAGAAAAGCATCTCAGAAAGATATTGATATTTGGTCAGTAGCACGTGAACGTGAGGAACCAATGAAGGTTCGTGCTCGTGAATTGGCAATTCAGCACAAATTGGAGATGAAAATTTCGGATATTGAGTTTCAGGGTGACGGATCAAAAGCTACTTTTTACTACACGGCAAACGACAGAGTTGATTTTAGACTTTTGATTAAAGATTTTGCCAAAGAATTCAGTACAAGAGTCGAGATGAAACAAGTTGGTTTCCGTCAGGAAGCAGCTCGTTTAGGTGGGATTGGTTCTTGCGGAAGAGAGCTTTGCTGTTCGACCTGGTTAACAGATTTTAGAAGTGTAAATACAGCGGCAGCGCGATATCAGCAACTTTCGTTAAATCCTCAAAAACTGGCAGGACAATGTGGTAAGTTAAAATGCTGTCTGAACTATGAGTTAGATACTTATATGGATGCATTGAAGGATTTTCCGGATTACGATACTAAATTAGTAACCGAAAAAGGGGATGCTATCTGCCAGAAACAAGATATTTTTAAAGGGTTAATGTGGTTTGCTTACACAAATAATTTTGCAAACTGGCATGTTTTAAAAATTGATCAGGTTAAAGAAATTATTGCCGAGAACAAACAGAAAAATAAAGTGTCTTCGCTTGAAGATTTTGCAATTGAAGTAACGCAGGAGCCTGAAAAGGATTTCAATAACGCAATGGGTCAGGAAAGTTTAACGCGCTTTGATCAGCCTAAAAGAAAGAAAAAGCCGGCTCGAAAACGTAAACCAAATGCTGAGAATGCCGTTGTTGCAACTCCTGAGAAACCAAAGCAAGGGAATAACAACAATAATAACAATAATAAAAACGTTAAGCCAGCGGGTGGAAACCAAAACAGAGGGAATAAGCCAAATAACAATAATAGGTCAAATCAGTCGAATAAGCCCAAATCGAATGATGGTAAACCTGCTGAGCCAAGAAAACCTATAATTATTACTAAAAATGAGAATAAAAAATAGCGGGATTCTACTTTTGGTTGCCATTCTTCTTTTTTCCTGTGATAAAAAAAGAGTATTTGATGAGTATAAATCTGTTGGTAGTGCATGGCATAAAGACAGTGTAGTTACCTTCGATTTACCGGTTTTAGATTCAACCAAAAAATACAATCTGTTTGTAAATTTGAGAGACAATAACAATTATCCTTTCAATAATTTGTTTTTAATTGTCGCTATAGAAACCCCAAGCGGATTCACAAAAGTGGATACCTTAGAGTATCAAATGGCAAATCCGGACGGGAGTTTGTTAGGAAACGGTTTTACGGACATAAAAGAAAGTAAACTGTACTACAAAGAGGATGTAAAGTTTAGAGGAAAATACAAAGTACATATCAAACAAGCGGTTAGAGAATCGGGTAAAATCCCTGGAGTTCAGGCTTTAGAAGGTATTACAGACGTAGGTTTTAGAATAGAACAAAAAGATTAGACGAATATATTTATGGCTACTAAAAAAAACAATTCAACCAACAACACTAAGGACATTAACTACTATAAAAAGAAATTCTGGCGAGTTTTTGCTTATAGTTTATTAGGTGTTTTGGCTTTTTTCCTATTTGCTTCATGGGGGTTATTTGGTTCAATGCCTTCTTTTGAAGATTTAGAGAATCCCGATTCTAATCTGGCGACAGAAATCATTTCGTCTGACGGAGTGGTGATCGGTAAGTATTTTAAAACCAACAGATCACAGCTTAAGTACTCTGATTTGCCAAAAAGTTTGGTAGAAGCTTTAGTGGCTACCGAAGATGCTCGTTTTTATGAGCACTCCGGGATTGACGGACGCGGAACTTTAAGAGCCGTTTTTAGTTTAGGAACAAACGGTGGGGCAAGTACATTAACACAACAATTGGCTAAACAATTGTTTCATGGTGAAGGGTCTAAGTTTTTGCCTTTCAGGATAGTACAAAAAATAAAAGAGTGGATTATCGCCATTCGTCTGGAAAGACAATATACCAAAAACGAAATTTTGGCAATGTATTGTAACGTTTATGACTTTGGAAATTATTCGGTTGGAGTAAGTTCTGCGGCACAAACCTATTTTTCTAAAGACCCTAAAGATTTAACGATGGACGAGTCGGCTATTTTGGTCGGAATGTTCAAAAACTCAGGGCTTTACAATCCGGTTAGAAACCCGGAAGGAGTAAAGAATCGTCGTAATGTGGTGCTTTCTCAGATGGAAAAAGCAAAGATGATTTCTTCTGCAGAAAAGGTAAGATTGCAGGCTTTACCAATTGCATTAAAATTTAAACTGGAAAGTCACCGCGAAGGAACGGCTACTTATTTTAGAGAATATCTTCGTGATTATATGAAGAAATGGGTTGCTGATAATAAAAAACCGGACGGATCAGATTATGATATTTACAAAGATGGTTTGAAAATTTACACGACTATTGATTCCAGAATGCAACAATATGCGGAAGAGGCAGTTTCGGCACATATGAAAAACCTTCAGGAGCAGTTTTTTATTGATATGAAAAACAATAAAAATGCGCCTTTTTTAAATATTACACAGGCCGAAACAGATCGAATTATGATGCAGGCCATGAAGAATTCAACACGTTGGGCGTTGCTGAAAGAGTTGGATAAAAGTGATGAGGATATTATCAGCTCATTCAAAGTAAAAACAAAAATGCGCGTATTTACCTGGAAAGGGGAGCGTGATACGATCATGACTCCGCTGGATTCTATTCGTTATTACAAGCATTTCTTGCAAGCCGGGGTAATGGCGATGGAGCCTCAAACCGGAAATATTAAAGCATGGGTTGGTGGAATTAATTATAAATATTTCCAATACGATCACGTAGGACAGGGAGCGAGACAAGTTGGGTCTACTTTTAAACCTTTTGTTTATGCTACCGCTATTGAGCAATTAAATATGTCTCCTTGTGATTCTATTCTTGATGGACCATTTATGATTCATAAAGGTCGTCATCACGTGACTGCAGACTGGGAACCAAGAAACTCAGACAACAGATACCGTGGAATGGTTACCTTAAAACAAGGTTTAGCAAATTCTATCAATACGGTTTCTGCAAAACTAATTGACAGAACCGGACCGGAAGCAGTTGTAGAATTGACAAAGAAACTGGGGGTAAAAACAGAGATTCCTGTACAGCCTTCAATCGCCTTAGGAGCGGTAGATATTACAGTTGAAGATATGGTTGCTGCTTACAGCACATTTGCCAATCAGGGAGTTTATGTAAAACCACAATTCTTAAGTCGTATTGAAAATAAAAGCGGAGAGGTTATTTATGAGCCGATTCCGGAATCACACGATGTTTTAAATAAAGATATTGCTTTTGCCGTAATCAAATTGCTTCAAGGGGTTACCGAAACCGGTTCTGGTGCACGTTTGCGTACAGAAGGAGGTGGAAGTGGTGATAACCGTTGGACAGGTTACCCATACATGTTCAGAAATGCCATTGCGGGTAAAACCGGAACAACGCAAAATCAGTCTGATGGTTGGTTTATGGGAATGGTTCCAAACTTAGTAACAGGAGTTTGGGTAGGTTGTGAAGACCGTTCGGCACGTTTTAAAAGTCTGACTTATGGACAAGGAGCGACAGCTGCATTGCCTGTTTGGGGTTATTTTATGAAACTTTGTTACGCTGATCCGACATTGCAGGTTTCTAAATCTGATTTTGAACGCCCGGCCAATCTTTCTATAAAAGTAGATTGTTATAGCGCTCCAAAAGTAAAAGATACTACACAAACAGAACAAAACACGGAGGAATTCGAATTGTAATCCGGTTTTTTCTTAAAATAAAAAGATCCTTTTGTGCTTTCCAAACCGGAAAGATTACAAAAGGATTTTTTTTGTTCTGTGGTTTTATTTTTTTACGAAATCGATATAATATGATTTGAAAATAGTATTTTTATCAAAATTATTTGTCAATAAAAGACTAATTATTATGATTACAAAAAAAGTAAATAATGTTCAGGAAGCGATAAAAGGAATCGAGAGCAGCATGACAATTATGTTTGGTGGTTTCGGTCTTTGCGGTATCCCTGAAAATACGATCGCCGCTTTGGTTGATACCACAATTTCTGATTTAACCTGTATTTCAAACAATGCAGGAGTTGATGATTTTGGCTTAGGATTGCTTTTGCAGAAAAAGCAAATCAAAAAAATGATTTCCTCTTATGTTGGAGAAAATGCAGAGTTCGAACGTCAGATGCTTTCGGGTGAATTAGACGTAGAGCTTATCCCACAAGGAACTCTTGCAGAGCGTTCTCGTGCAGCACAAGCCGGAATCCCTGCTTTTTTTACACCTGCCGGTTATGGAACAGAAGTAGCGGAAGGAAAAGAAGTTCGTGAGTTCAATGGTAAAATGCATATCATGGAAGAGGCTTTCAAAGCTGATTTTTCTATTGTAAAAGCCTGGAAAGGTGACGAAGCCGGAAATCTGATCTTCAAAGGAACAGCCAGAAACTTTAATGCCTGTATGGCCGGTGCCGGAAAAATTACCATTGCAGAGGTTGAAGAGCTAGTTCCAGTGGGGACTTTAGATCCAAATCAAATTCACATTCCGGGAATTATGGTCCAACGCATCTTTCAGGGAGAGAAATTTGAAAAGAGAATCGAGCAGAGAACAGTGAGACAAAGAGGGTAATTAGATAATTAGAAAATGGGATAATTAATTAAATGAAGGTATGCCATTATCTAATTGATGCATTTTCTAATTGACACATTAACAAATTGACACATTTAAGAGATATGTTAACAAAAGAAGATATAGCGAAGCGAATTGCTAAAGAAGTAAAAGACAGGTATTTTGTCAATCTTGGTATCGGGATTCCGACTTTGGTTGCCAATTATGTCAGAGAAGATATTGCAGTTGAGTTTCAGAGTGAAAACGGAGTGCTGGGTATGGGGCCTTTTCCTTTTGCAGGAGAGGAAGATGCTGATATTATCAATGCAGGAAAACAAACGATTACAACACTACCGGGAGCAAGTTTCTTTGATTCGGCTTTTAGTTTTGGAATGATTCGCAGCCAAAAAGTTGATTTAACTATTTTAGGAGCGATGGAAGTTTCTGAGAACGGAGATATTGCTAATTGGAAAATTCCGGGCAAGATGGTAAAAGGTATGGGAGGCGCTATGGACTTGGTAGCTTCTGCCGAGAATATCATTGTTGCCATGATGCATGTGAACAAAGCCGGAGAGTCTAAAATCTTAAAAAAATGTACTTTGCCATTAACGGGCGTAGGATGCGTTAAAAAGGTGGTTACAGAGCTCGCGGTTCTCGAAGTAACTCCAAATGGTTTTAAGCTCTTAGAACGCGCGCCAGGTGTCTCTGTGGAGCGTATCATTGCTTCAACCGAAGCAGAATTGATCATCGAGGGAGATATTCCCGAAATGGCGATTTAGTTTGGGTTTTAACCGCGAGGGGCGCAAAGATTTTATACGAAGCGTTTTTATTTCCCGCAAAAGCAAGGAATCGTAAAGTTTTTTACACGCAGATTTTGCAGATTAAGCTGATGTTTTTGTTATGTGGTTATGAAAAAAAATCGAATAAATCTGCAAAATCTGCGTGTAAAAAAAATCTTTTGAAGTTGCGTTAGTAATAGTTTTTATACATAATAAACAAAGAAACCGTCCAATTGGACGGTTTCTTTGTTTTAGAAATATAAGACTTTGCGCTTTTGCGACTTTGCGAGAAACAAACACGGGAGCTCAATAAAAATCTTTGCGCCCCTTGCGTAACTCTTTGCGCACTTAGCGGTTAAAAAAAACTTACAGATTAAAAGAAGCTCCTAAACTAAAAGTAGTCTGGTTATTTAAGTTGTAAAACGGATCATTGTTATTACCGTATTTTGCAATAGGAAATCCAATTTCTGTAAATACTCCAAATCCGTCCGTGAAGAAATAACGTCCTCCAACATGACCTCCAAAATTATGTAAACCTAAACTTAGTCCAGGATAAACGTCTAATTGCTCTACACCAATTACACTTGATAAGTTAGCGTTGATTCTTGCTTTAGCATCAAAACGATCTGCGAAATCCGGTTTTGAATCGTTGTATAATTTTGTATTGTTATGGTAAAATCCTGTAAAGTTGTCTACTCCCAATAAATAATTAGCAACAAAACCAAATGAGAAATTCTCTCCCAATCCAAAATCTACAGAACCCTGAATTCCAGAACCACCATTTTGTAAATTAGCACCAACATTAACTTTTACATCGCCTTTTCCTTTAAATGCCTGTTGTGCCTGAGTGATTCCAAATGTTACCAGAAACAAAAGTGTAATTACCTTTTTCATAAATTTATATATTAATTATTTTAAAGTGCAAAAATAGCCTTTTACAAAATTAATTCCTACCCTTTTCGTTAGAATACAGTTCGTTTAACGGATCACTTTGCCAGAATTCCTTGGTGTCAACATCCATTATTGTCAGGGAGCCTTTGAAGGCGGCACCTGTATCAATGTTCCATACACAGGCTCTTTGTACCGGAACGGTTTCTCCAATTCGGGTCACGGGTGTATGACCGATGTATACTTCTTTGTAAACGGTTAATCGTTTAGGGTAGTATAAATCGTCGGGTTTTAAATTTGGATCTAGTGATAGTGCGGTTTCCCAAAGTGTCCTGTCCCAATAGAATAATTTGGAGAAAAATTCATAGGTCACGCCACTTAGATTGGTATATCCGGCATGTATAAACAAACGGTTTTCAGCATCGAGATAAAAATCCTGCAGTGATGCTAAAAAAGCGATATGCTCCTGTTTTTGTTCTTCAGAAAGAATGGCATATCCTTCAACAGTAGCTTTTCCACCATGTTTATACCACATTTCTTCATCAAAATCTTCATGTCTGTTTTCCAGCCAGTCTAATGCCAGCTGATCATGATTGCCTCTAATGCAGATGCATTTTTGTTTCTTTTTAAGGTCAATTAAAAAATCGATTACCTGAGTGGAATGACTCCAGCCATCTACATAATCGCCTAAAAATATAAGAGTATCATTTTGAGTAACCTTGGCTTTGCTCAGCACCTGTTCAAGTGCAAGTAAACCTCCGTGTATGTCACCAATAACAAATGTTCGCATTTTATTCTCTTTGGGTAAAAGAACAAAAATAAAGAAGATAAACCGATAATCATCAGTAGGAGGAATAATTTTCTTTAAAACTTATTTTTAAATCGGGCATAAAAATGCTATGAGGTTTTGCTAATATTTCTTAGAAATAGACCTGTTTTGAAATTCATTTGTAGGTTTTATCGCATGTAAACTAGGTGTGAAATAAAAATGAAGGGTTTTTATGCTAAAAAATGTGCGAAAAAATGGAATTGTTTATTTTTCTTACGTATAAATACCTGACAAAGTACGTAAATTTTTACAAATATTTGATTTTTAGCAAATTATGTAATTATGCCTTAAGGAGTTAGTTTTGCTGGGTTTTTTTGATTTTTCATACTGTTAAATAATTTTGTTTTGGTAATAAAAATAAAAATTTATGATTTAATTAACACTGCTTGTGTATTTTTATTAGGTAAACAAAGTATTTGCTTACATATTTTGTTTATAGATTTTTAACCAAATTCAAATAACCAAACTCAAAATGTGCTTATGAGAAGTATTTTACCCAAAGTTATGGCAACAACTGTTGTCGTATTTTCATTTTCATTATCTGCAGTGGCTCAGGAGACAGATAAAAGTATCAGTCAGAAAAGTTTATCTGAAAACGGAGCGCCAAGTTTAATTACTTTCAATGAGAAGTCAACTTATAAAAGTTATAATTATGAGAAAGTATTTAAAGAACAATTAGCATTGAAGGACAATCAGTCTTTTGCAAAAGTTAAAACCGAATCAGATCGCGAAGGTTACACACATGAGAAATTTCAGTTGTACGAACAGGGAATTAAAGTAGAATTTGCCAATTATACATTGCATTCCAAAAATGGAAAATTGGAAGTGATGAATGGTGAGTTTTATAAAATTGTAAATGCAAAAAGTAAACCGACCCTTTCTGCGAAGGAAGCTTTTAACAGAGCAGTTGCGCATATCGGAGCAAAAGAGTATTTGTGGGATTCTCCGCAGGATGCTGCTGTAATGGATTATAAGAAACCAGAAGGAGAGTTGGTTTTCTTGCCGGATATGGAAAATCAGGGGGTAGAAAGAACTACAGATAAAGTTCGTCTTGCCTATAAATTTGACATTTATGCAACAAATCCGCTAAGTCGTGGTGATCTTTATATCGATGCGGTAACCGGACAAGCTTTATTTTATAATGCAACAATAAAACACCTTGGTGAACATAGCCATGGAAAATCAAAAGGAGCTGTAAAAACGAAAAGTTCAAGTTCAAAAATGGCGGTTGTCTCTGGTAATGCGGCGACACGTTACAGCGGGACACAAACTATTGAGACCACCTTAAGTGGGGGGGCTTATATCTTGCTTGACAGAACACGCGGCAAAGGAATCCAGACGTATAACTCTGCCAGAACGGCGACTTTTCCAGTTACCAATTTTACAGATGCGGATAATAACTGGACAGCAATTGAATACGATAATATAAACAAAGACAATGGAGCGCTTGATGCCCATTGGGGTGTTGAAATGACTTACGATTACTGGTCAGCTGTTCACGGAAGAAATAGTTACGATGATGCCGGAGCAAAACTTAATAGTTATGTGCATTTTAACCTGATTGCTGCAGGTAAGGCTGACAATAATAACGCATTCTGGGACGGAAATGTTATGATTTATGGGGATGGTTCAGGAGCTGGAGGGCTTGATATATTGACTTCTCTTGACATTACGGCTCATGAAGTTGGTCATGCTGTTTGTGCTAATACGGCTGCTTTGGCCTATCAGAGAGAATCGGGTGCGATGAATGAAGGTTTCTCTGATATCTGGGGAGCTTGTGTTGAATATCATGCGGGGCGATCAAAAGGCATATGGTTAATTGGCGAAGATATTGAAAGAAGACCAGGCTATACCGCTTTGCGTTCAATGAGTGATCCAAAATCTGCAGGACAACCGGATACGTATGGAGGAATCAATTGGAAGAACATAAATTGTGGTACACCAAGCTACAGTAATGATTATTGTGGGGTACACACCAATTCGGGCGTATTAAATCACTGGTTTTATATTCTTGCTGTTGGGAAATCAGGGACTAATGATATTGGAAGTGTTTATAATGTGGCCGGAATAACCATAGATAAAGCGGAAAAAATCGCTTATCGTTTAGAAAGTATTTATTTAACAGCCAACTCTACTTTTGCAAATGCAAGAACTTACGGAATTCAATCCGCTATTGATTTGTACGGAGAGGGTTCTGCGGAGGTGATTGCAACAACAAATGCGTTTTATGCAGTTGGGGTTGGAGCAGCGTATGTGGGATCGGGAGATACGATTGCTCCTACAGCACCAACTTCTTTGGCAGCTTTAGGAACAACAGGATCTACAGCCAGCTTAACCTGGACCGCTGCTACAGATAATGTTGCCGTTACCGAATATGAAATTTATGAAGGAACTAGGCTAAAAGGAACAACTACCGCAACAAGTTATACTGTAACCGGACTTCTAGCGTTAAAGGCTTACACTTTTTCTGTAAAAGCCAGAGATGCAGCGGGAAATGCTTCTGCAGCCAGTAATATGGTAAACGTTACTACATTAGCTGCGACATATTGTGCCTCTACAGGAAACGACGCCGCTGATATAAAAATTGGTAAAGTTGTATTTGGCACTATTAATAATACTTCTACCGGAACAGCGGGTTACGAAAACTTAACAGCGATTTCTACCGATGTTACTCAGGGAAGTACTTATACCATCAGCATCACACCAGTACGGACTTCTGTACTTTATACCGCAGGTTACGCTATGTTTATTGATTACAATCAAAATGGAGATTTTTCTGATGCGGGAGAAATGATAGGGAAAAACCTTTCTATATTGAATCTTATATCAGGACCCATTACAATTCCTGCAACGGCAACTTTAGGAACAACCAGATTGAGAGTTTCTATGAAATACAATGCAATCCCAACTTCTTGTGAGACTTTTATTTATGGGCAAGTTGAAGATTATTCTGTAAACATTACAGCTGTCGCAGGACCTATTGCTAGTAGTGAATTGATTGAAGATGCAACTACGATAAGTTCTGAATTTGCACTGTATCCGAATCCGACTGATAAGGAACTAAATGTTTCTTCATTAGGAGAAAAGGGATCTGCTTTTAAAATTACAAATGCTTTAGGACAACAGGTTGACTCTGGTCAATTGTCTGATAATCCGATCGATGTAAGTAAATTAAATGCCGGCATCTATGTTATCGAATGGAACAACGGTCAAGAAAGAATTACTAAAAAGTTTATTAAAAAATAATTTCTGTTTTTAAGAGGGTTAAAAGCTTCGCAAGTGAGTAATGCCAGCTGTGTTGGTGGTTAATTATTCTATTTTGCACTTGCAGTTTTTAATCAAGGAATTTTATCATATTATAGTATAAGAAACAACAACCTTCGGGTTGTTGTTTTTGTTTCAGCATGTTTTAAATTGAAAAAAAACGGTTTTAAATCATCGTGGTTTCAGAGTCTTAATTTTAAGATTTGTTTTACAAAATGGAAATTTTGGGGCAAGCCTCGACTTTTTTAATCCAAAAAATCACTTGAAAAGGACTTATTTTGGTTTTCTTACATTAAAATAGATGAAAAAAGGTGTTATTTTTTATAAATTGTTAGTTTTCAAATGAATATGTAATTATTCTGTAAGGTATTGTTAATGCTGGGATTTCTTGTTGGTTTTAGGTGTTTTTATTTGTAAAAGTGTTGTATTTTATCGATAAAACGCAAAATTCATCGTTTAATTAACAAAATTTATATATTTTTATTAAATAAATAAAGTATTTACTTACATGTTTTATTTATGGATTTTTAACCAAATTTAACTAACCAAAATTAAAATTTGCTTATGAAAAGTATTTTACCCAAAGTTGTAGCAACGACCGTTGTTGCGTTTTCTTTTTCATTATCTGCAGTCGCTCAGGAGACAGATAAAAGAATCAGTCAGAAAAGTTTATCTGAAAACGGCGAACCTAGTTTAATCACTTTCAACGAAAAATCGACCTATACTGGTTCTGATTATGAGAAAGTATTTAAAGAGCAATTGGCATTAAAAGACAACCAGTCTTTTGCTAAAATTAAAACCGAATCAGATCGGGAGGGTTTCACACACGAAAAATTTCAGTTGTACGAACAAGGAATTAAAGTAGAATTTGCTAATTATACTTTACACTCTAAAAATGGAAAACTGCAATCTATGAATGGTGAATTTTACAAAATTGTAAATGCAAAAATTAAACCGTCACTTTCTGCACAGGAAGCTTTTAACAGAGCAGTTGCACATACCGGTGCAAAAAAGTATTTGTGGGATTCTCCACAGGATGCAGCCGCAATGGACTACAAAAAGCCAAAAGGAGAGTTGGTTTTCTTACCGGATATGGAAAATCAGGGGGTAGAAAGAACTACAGATAAAGTTCGTCTGGCCTATAAATTTGACATTTATGCGACAAATCCGCTAAGTCGTGGTGATCTGTATATCGATGCAGTAACCGGACAGGCTTTGTTTTACAACGCAACAATAAAACACCTTGGTGAACATAGCCATGGAAAATCAAAAGGGGCTGTAAAAGCGACAAGTTCAAATTCAAAAATGGCGACAGTTTCTGCCAATGCGGCAACACGTTACAGCGGGACACAAACTATTGAGACTACCTTAAGCGGATCTTCGTATATCTTACTTGACGGAACACGTGGTAACGGAATCCAGACTTACAATTCTGCAAGAACGGCGAGTTATCCGACAACCAATTTTACAGACGCTGATAATAACTGGACAGCGGCTGAGTACAATAATGCAAACAAAGACAATGGTGCTCTTGATGCACATTGGGGCGCTGAGATGACTTATGATTACTTTTCACTCGTTCATGGAAGAAATAGTTTTGATAATGCCGGAGCAAAAATTAAAAGTTATGTACATTATAATCTGGTTGCTGCCGGTTATCCTGACAATAATAATGCATTCTGGAACGGAAGTGTTATGACGTACGGTGATGGTACAGGAACAGGAGGATTTGATATATTGACAGCTATGGACGTTGCGGGTCACGAAATTGGTCATGCCGTTTGTACCTACACGGCTAATTTGGCTTATCAAAAAGAATCGGGGGCTATGAACGAAGGTTTCTCTGATATCTGGGGAGCTTGTATCGAATATCGTGCTGCACCTACAAAAGGAACCTGGTTGGTTGGAGAAGATATTGAAAGAAGATCGGGACATGCCGCTTTGCGTTCAATGAGTGATCCAAATTCTGAAGGACAGCCGGATACATATGGTGGAACTTACTGGAAAAACGTGAACTGTACACCAAGTAACAGTAATGATTATTGTGGGGTGCATACCAATTCGGGTGTATTAAACCACTGGTTTTATATCCTTGCTGTAGGTAAATCAGGAACAAATGATATCGGAAGTGTTTACAATGTGACCGGAATAACCATAGATAAGGCTGCAAAAATTGCGTATCGTTTAGAAAGTGTTTATTTAACTGCGAACTCTACTTTTGCAAATGCAAGAACTTCAGGGATTCAATCGGCTATTGATTTATACGGAGCAGGTTCTGCAGAGGTGATTGCAACAACAAATGCGTTTTATGCGGTTGGGGTTGGAGCAGCTTATGTGGGATCGGGAGATACGATTGCTCCTACAGCACCAACTTCTTTGGCAGCTTCAGGAACAACAGGATCAACAACCAACTTAACCTGGACAGCGGCTACAGATAATGTTGCCGTTACGGGATATGATATCTATCAAGGAGCTACGCTAAAAGGAAGTAGTACCACAACAAGTTATACCGTAACCGGACTTACAGCGCTAACGGCTTATACTTTTTCTGTAAAAGCCAAAGATGCGGCAGGAAATGTTTCTCCGGCCAGTAATACGGTAAACGTTACTACATTAGCCGGTACTGTAACTTATTGCGCCTCTAAAGGAAACAATACTGCTGATGAAAGAATCGGTAAAGTTGTATTTGGTACCATTAATAATACTTCTACAGGAACTGCGGGTTACGAAAACTTAACAGCGATTTCTACTAATGCTACTCAGGGAACAGCTTATACGATCACCATTACACCATCATGGACTTCTACAGTTTATACAGAAGGTTATGCAGTGTTTATTGATTACAATCAGGATGGGGATTTCTCTGATGCAGGAGAAACAGTATGGACAAAAGCCACTTCTAAAACAACTCCTGTTACAGGATCCATTACAATTCCGGCAACGGCAACTTTGGGAACAACCAGATTGAGAGTTTCGATGAAATACAACGGAATTCCAACGGCTTGTGAGACGTTCTCTTATGGACAGGTTGAAGATTATTCTGTAAACATTACAGCCTCAGGACCAGTTGCAATTAATGAATTGATTGGAGATGCAACTACAGTAAGTTCTGAATTTGCACTATATCCGAATCCTGCAGATAAGGAATTAAATATTTCTTCATTAGGGAAAAGCGGTTCTACTTTTAAAATTATCAATAGTTTAGGACAACAGGTTGGCTCAGGTCAATTATCCGATAATCCGATTGATGTAAGTAAATTAAATGCCGGCATCTATGTTATCGAATTGAACAGCGGTCAAAAAAGAGTTACTAAAAAGTTCATTAAGAAATAATTTCTGTTTTTTAAGGTGATTAAAAGCTTCGCAATTGCGAAGCTTTTTTTTGTGGCTATATGAATTTGAAACAATGTTTTTCTTTATTTATTTTCTTCGGAATTTTTTAAACACGAAATATAGTATTAAAATAATCGGTTGTTTATTTTTTTTTCTGCGCGTTGATTTTAGGTTATTTCCGGTGAAGGCCTTTGCCCTTTGCTCTTGTCTTATTATATATTGAAAGTACTTAAAAATTTAATTCATAGGAATGTGGAAAGACGTAATGATTTAACCGATGAGTTAATTAGATTCGCAGACCAAAGGCATTAAAAATAAATTTAAACCAAACATTTATGAAAAAAGTACTTTTTCGTTACTTCTATTAATGTACCTTTTGTATAGTTTCGAAAAGTGTTTTGGAAAAAAAACTGATTGTTAAAAACATATCAATGCTCTTTTTGAGCTAAATACAATGTATAACTAAGTATGATTTTGTTTGGACAGGGCCACTTTTATAAAATTAAACTAATTAAAACAGCATGAATACATTTTATCTTAACAACCGATTGAACTCTTTGTTTTTTTTGTTGCTCCTTTTTACCGCTTTGCAAGCTGTTGCACAGTCTGATGAAGGTAAGTTTTTGCCCAATATAACCCCACCGTCACCAACAGCGGGAGAGCTGGGGAAATTTGGTAATGTTCCTGTTGGACTCTTTACCGGGGCAGCAAACCTTTCGATCCCGCTGCTTAGTTTTAAAACGAAGGATTTAGAATCTTCGATATCGCTTTTTTATGGCTCAAACGGAATAAAAGTAGATGAAGTCTCCTCTAATGTGGGGCTGGGATGGAATCTTAATTTCGGAGGGGTAATTACCCGTACGGTGAGAGATAAAAATGATGAGACCACATTACGTCTTTATCCGCCAGATGATTTAGCGGGAGCAACAGAAGCACAAAGGGTAGCATTTTATAAAGCCGCTGGTCAGGAGAGTGCCGATACAGAAAACGATTTGTATTCTTTTAATTTCAATGGAAACTCCGGAAAGTTTGTTTATGATAAAAACAAACAACCTGTTTTAGTCAACAATCAGAAGATTAAAATTGAAAGAACAGGAACCAATAATGCCGATTTTTTACTCACGGATACCAAGGGGATTAAATACTTTTTTACGGAGAAAGAAACAACTACTTTCAGAAGTTCGGGATCAGGCCATTCTGTAATAGGCGCTAGTGTAACCGCTTGGTATTTAAGTAAAATGATACACCCGAATGGCTCTGAAATTAATCTTAGCTACGAAGATTACTACATGGAGTATGTTGCTTCTCAGTCTCAGTCAATGATGATGTCGTATCCCCAGATGCAATTTACCTGTAATAATGCGGTGTATTCTACGCTACCAACACTTAGCGGAATCACCGATTCGGATATGACGGTATTGGGGAAAAGAGTTACTAAAATATCCAGTAATAACCCTACAGACGGGTATATTACTTTTAGCTACTATGCTCCGACAATGTACGCAGATATAGACGGAAATAACAAAATAGAAAATATAACCTTGTTTGCGACTGCTAATGAAACTATTGAGAAAGTTAAGTTCAATTACCTGATGACGACAAACCAAAGAGTTTTTCTGCAGGAGATTATCTTTCGGGATCCTACTAAAAATTACAAATTTGAATATACCAGTCCAAACGAATTTCCCAAAAGACTATCCTACAGTCAGGATCATTGGGGATATTATAACGGAAAAGGAAATATAAATTTAGTTCCAAAAAACATACAGGAATACGATTTAAATGATATAAATTATGGTGGTGCGGATAAAGAACCCGATGGTAATTTTGCTCAAATTGGTTTATTGAAGAGAATCTTTTACCCAACAAAAGGATATACCGAATTTGATTATGAAAGTAATACCTTTTGGGGAGAAAAAACGACCTATCCTCCTAAAACGACTATACAATTTAAAAGAGTACGGGAAGATCACGATGAAATTTTAAAAGGAGGTGTTTTTACTTCGCCTATTGATCAAAGAATAGAATTTACGGGTTATGTTTCCTATGCAAAAGGCCCAGCACCCCCTTTAGGTCCTGATGGTGAGGAGCTTCCATACCCCGACGATACAGGCCATTACATAGCCTCTGCAAAAGTTAGTAATAGTACTTCTCCAAACGAATTCCTTGAGATTTATACCATTAGTGATCGCGGATTAACAATGAAGTATACGGATTATAGATTTACACCAAGAGTAACCAATAGATTTTTTTTCGATGCAAAAGCAGGTCAGACTTATAATTTTTGGCTTTATAAAGATGGTTTTTATACTGCCGCAAGTATAAATGTTAATTATTATGCCACCACTTCTACAACCGCCAATACCAATATAACAACCGGTGGAGTTCGAATTAAGTCAACCAAAGATTTTACGGCTACTGCTGCTGTTCCTGTTTATAAACGCTATTATTATGGGGATAAAAACGATATCAATCGCTCATCGGGAAATAAAGGCAGAACACCTCTTTATATAGATATTTCGATGCAAAGAATTCCTTGCCCTCCGGGAGATGGTGGATTGGGTGTAGCATGCTCGTATAGAGACTTGTCTAATCTTGTATTGAGTTCCAGTAGCATGATATCTTTGTTTGATACTGGTAGCAGCAATTGTTTTTACAAGTATGTTACCGTTAGTGAAGGAGGGGATGCTTTTGAAAATGGTGGAGAAATGAAAGAGTTCGTTATTCGCAGAGATAATTTTGGACAATCTCTTACCGGGACTATTGTTAAAAGCTCTCCTCTTACCAATTTGGGTTGGGATAACGGACTTGAGATAAAATCCCAGGTTTTTCAGAAGAAAGTGACCAATATGCCTTTTATTGTTATAGCGGAAACAGAAAACAAGTATAAGGTAGATCCAGCTTACAACACAGAGGTAAAATCATATAATGTGCGAAAAGACTATAATGAAACATGTCCTAATGCTCAGACAGTAGAGAATTTAAGTATAATGGAATATAAAACAAAAGGCTATTGGTTTTATCTGGAATCTACTGTGTCCAAAAACTACGACCTTAACGGACTCAATCCGGTAGAAAGTACTACAACCTACCAGTACAACAATCCCACTCACATTCAGCTGACCTCACAAAGCACGAAATCTTCTTTGGGAGAGGCTCTGGAATCTAAATTTTATTATCCTCAAGACCCAGCGATGTCCGCTGAACCTTTGGTTCAGACCATGATCGCAGAGAACAGACTGGACACCAAACTAAAAACAGAAACCTACAAAGCCGGAATTAAAACATCTGAGCAAAAAACGGTGTATGCAAAGGAGGCAACAACGAATAATCTATTGTTGCCAAAATTCATTTATACGGCTAAGTCACCAGCCAGTTTAGAGAAAAAAATCACTTTTGACAAATACGACGATCAGGGCAATATTCTTCAGTACACCTTAGAAAATGGTACAGTCGTAGCCATTATCTGGGGCTACAACAAAACCAAGCCTATTGCCAAAGTCGAAAATGCTACTTACGATCAGGCACTTGCCGCCTATGTTGCCAACGATGATACTTTTAGAGCCAATTTGCCCAATGCAATGATTACGACTTATACCTATAAACCTTTGGTGGGAGTAAGCACGGTCACCGACCCTAAAGGATTTACGACTTTTTACGAATACGACGATTTTAACCGACTCAAAGTGGTGAAAGACAATTTGGGTAATATTGTATCAGAGAATCAATATCAATATAAAAACTAAGGAAAGAAAAGATGAAAAGACAGCTATTTAGTTTTGTATTGATAGTATGGGCTGCTTTAGGATATGCCCAGGACAAAGGCGCTACTCCTATGGCTGCTCCTCCGGGTGGTGGCGGGGACGACAGGATGTATACCTGGTATGGCGATGAAGACGGTGATGGATTTGGAGATCCCAACAACAGCATTTTAAGAACGACTAAACCAAGCGGTTATGTATCTAACGATAATGATTGCGATGATACCAATGCCCTTATAAACCCCAATACGCTGTGGTATCAGGATATTGATGGCGATGGATTTGGTGCCGGAACAACAACTATAAAAGGCTGTATCAAACCGGCCGGTTATATCAACAACAACACCGATTGTAATGATGCCGATGTTGCTATAAAACCCACCACAATCTGGTACAGAGATGCCGATGGTGACGGGTTTGGTGCCACCACTCCAACCTTGATCCAGTGCGTGCAACCCGTAGGTTATGTGCGTAATGCTTCCGATTACAACGATACAACAGCTAATATTACCAACATTGCTCCGCAGACTTTTTACAGGGATGCCGACAATGATACCTTTGGGAATGCAGCTATAAGTGTTTCTTACAGCGTAAAACCGGCGGGTTATGTGACCAATAAAACCGATTGTAACGATGCCGATAATACAATTCACCCCAACACCAAATGGTATGCTGATACTGATCTTGATGGACTGGGTGATCCCGCAGTTTTTGTAACCCAATGTGCCACTCCGGCAGGGAATTATGTGCGAAACAATACCGACAATTGTCCTTTGTTAAAAGGAACAAACCCGGATTGTTCTCTCATACTCGCACCCTCTAATGAAAACTACATCATTACCAAAACCTATAAAGAAGCCACAACTACCGCTATAGAATTCCCTACTGTCGATCAGGCGCAGACCAATATTACCTATTTTGACGGACTGGGACGACCAATACAGCAAATTGCCAACAAACAATCGGCATTTGGAAAAGATATAGTAACCCATATCGCTTATGATGGTTTTGGAAGGCAGGTTAAAGAGTATCTGCCTTATGAGGCTGCTACTGTTAATATGGCTCTTGTGGGCAATGCAGAAGCCGCTACAGTCGCTTTTTACAATACGGCTGCTTATGAGAATACGGCAAACCCTTTTTCGGAAAAACAGCTTGAATCTTCTCCTTTAAACAGAGTTTTAAAACAGGCGGCACCGGGAACTTCCTGGGCCATGAATAGTGGTCATGAAATTAAATTTGGTTACCAGACCAACACCGCCACTGAAGTGAAACTTTACAAAGCTTCAACCAATTGGGAAACTGCATCAGGTTTGTATGCCACTACTTTTTCTGATGCAGGAAATTATCCGGCGAACAGCTTACTCAAAACCGTTACTTACGATGAGAACACAGCCGCTACTCCAAGCGAAACTGCAGGCTCTACCGTAGAGTTTAAAGACAAAGAAGGCAGAGTCGTTTTAAAGAGAACCTATGAATCCGGAACAAAACACGATACTTATTACGTATACGATATCTACGGAAATCTCACCTATGTGATTCCGCCAAAAGCAGATGGAGCTATTACAGCTGAGGTATTAAACGGGTTGTGTTACCAATACAAGTACGATTACCGCAATCGTCTGGCCGAAAAGAAACTACCGGGCAAACAATGGGAATTTATTGTGTATGATAAACTGGACCGCCCTGTAGCCACAGGTCCCGCTTTATCTCCTTTTACGGATATTTCGACCTCAGGCTGGCTCATTACCAAATACGATGTTTTTGGTCGTCCGGTGTATACAGGATGGAATAATGTGAGTACTACCTCTGCAGCTAGAAAAACATTGCAGGATGCCCAAAATGCTGCTACAACTTTGTTTGAGAAGAAACAGACTTCGGGAACGATAGATGGTATAGCGGTTAATTACACTAATACCATAGCACCTACAACTTTTAAGTTGTTGACTGTTAATTACTACGATAACTATGTTTTTCCAAATGCTCCGGCAGTACCAACCAGCATAGAAGGACAGACCGTGTTGACTAAGCTAAAAACACTCCCTACGGGCAGCTGGACCAGAGTCCCTACAACGGCTGTGGCTATACTGGCGGAAATAAATGCGACTTTTTACGATTCGAAAGCGATACCAATAAGTACTTATACTTTAAACCATTTGGGAGGATCTACCACTACCGACAGTAAAGTGGATTTTACCGGAAAACCGGTTTATACCATAACCAAACACAAACGTACCTCTGGTGGGACACTATATACCACAAGAGAAGATTTTACGTATACTGCTCAGGAGCGTTTGCTTACCCATACTCATCAGATTGGAGGGACAACTCAGTTGTTGGCTCAGAATTCCTATAATGCTTTAGGACAACTCAATAGTAAAAAGATTGGTAACAGCGCAGCTGCTCCTCTGCAAAAGGTAGACTTTAATTACAATGTCAGAGGCTGGCTTACCGAAATTAACAAAACAGCAAACCTGCAGCAAAGTACCGATCCGAAAGATTTATTTGCCTTTAAGATCAATTACAATATCGTTAGTACCGGTATCACTGATGTTGATGCCTTGTACAACGGAAATATTGCCGAGACCTTTTGGAAAACGGGTTCTGATAATATCGAACGGGGTTATAGCTATCAATATGATAACCTAAACCGATTAAAAAATGCTATTTACGAGAAAAATGGTCTGGCCACCAATGCCTACGACGAAAACTTAACCTACGATAAAAACGGAAACATCCTCTCCCTTAAACGAAATGGTGATCTGGATCCACAGATACAGACCATAGAGACCGACAATCTGAGCTATACGTATCTGACCAATTCCAACCAACTTTCTAAGGTAGTTGATAACTCAAACAACACCAGTGGTTTTAACGATTTTAACAAAACCGGGGATGATTATACGTATGATGTAAACGGTAATATGATTATCGATAAGAACAAAAACATTACGGCAATTACGTATAACCAGTTAAATTTGCCAACTAAAATTACTTTTGCTACCACAGGAAATATTATTTACATTTACAATGCAGCGGGGCAAAAAGTACAGAAAATTGTAAGTGAGACAGGGAAATCTGCGGTAATAACAGATTATTTGGGAGGTTACCAATACGAGAATACAATTTTAAAATTCTTTCCAACAACTGATGGGTATGTAAAGAATACCAGCGGGGCGCTTTCGTATGTGTTTCAGTACAAAGACCATTTAGGGAATATTAGAGTAAGCTATGCCAAAAACCCAGTAACAAACGTTCTTGAAATTATTGAAGAAGACAATTATTATCCTTTTGGGTTGAAACATAAAGGATATAATTCTCTAGTTGTGGCGTCAAGCAATAAGTATAAGTACAACGGGAAAGAGTTTCAAGACGAGCTAGGACTTGGACTTTATGACTATGGCTGGAGAAATTACGACCCAGCAATTGGTAGATGGATTAATCCTGACCCGCTATTAAACGATTTGAAGTTTAATTTTGATGACAGCCAAGTTGACGAAGACGACGATGATGAAGTTTTAGAAGCAATAGTTACAAAAATAGATACTGGAGGAGGAATTTACAATCCAGATAATCTAAATCCTTATGGATATGGTTATGATAATCCTGTAAGCTTTGCTGACCCAGATGGTAGATGTCCAATTTGTCCATTTATTCCAATAGCAATTATGCTACTTGCATCCGAACCAGCTATGGCTCCTACTAAAGACCATGCAGGAGATTCAAGAAAGATGTCTGAAGCAAAAGAAGCAAAAGGAGCGATGATATTATCAACGATTCCAATAGCTAGAGGTGCTTCTGCACTTAATAGACTTTCTAATGCTACAAAAGGTAAATCAACGATAAAAGAAAACGCAGAGAAAGGTAAAAAATGGGAAAAAGAAGTGACAAAACAACTGAAAGAAGAAGGTCATGAAAATGTTGGAGAGCAAATTACCGTAAGTCCGAACGATGGAAAAGGTGGGACAACACCAAATGTCCGATTGGATAACATGAGTAAAAAAGATGGTAAAATTAAGCTTACAGATGCGAAATCATCAAAAACTGCGGGTAATACAAAAAATCAAAAGGTCGGTTATCCTGCAATTGAAGCTCATGGCGGTACTGTAGTCGGAAATAAAGGAGCTGCTCACGGTTACCCAGCAGGTACTAAAATACCGCCAACAAAAGTAGATATTATAAGACCTAAGTAAAGAGATATGAGAAATTACGAAATAAAAGAGAAATTACTTTCTAAATTAGAAGGTGAATTATCGCAATACAATTACAAACTCAAGAAAAGTGCCGATGAGTTTATCCATAAAAATAAAGACGGCTGGTTTAAGTTTCAACTTATTTTTTTAGAGAGAGATGATGATTGGGAAATAAATTTGGGAATGCTTATTAGAATAGATAATATTGAAAATATTTATCATAAAGCCTCGTATTTTGAACCAAAATATCATAAAACTACACCTACAATTGGAATCACAGTTGAAAATTACATTAATGATGGAAATGAATATCGTTTTGATTTAATAAAATCTCAGGATGTAGAGACTTGTTTCAACGGTATATTTAAGCTTTTTAAAGAAGTCGCAATACCATTTTTTGAGAAATATAAAAGTATAAATGAAATTGAGAAAGCAATAAATGTAAAAGAAGGAAACAGTATTTTTTCTGGGATAAAATATGAAGGTAACCTTGGAATAATACTAGCTAAACTTGTTAATAATCCTGATTATGAATTTTTCAAAGCAAAATATTTGAAATATTACACAGAAGATTATGACGGATTTTATTTGGAAGAATATCTAAATATCATCAAGGTTTTAGATACTATAGTCCTTCAATAAGTTTTCACATGTAAATAAAACAAAAAGCCATTCCTAACTGAGTGGCTTTTTGCTTTTATAGTGCTTTAAGATGTACCAAACTGTTAAAATAGAATCCAAGTTATCCTGCATCTGCTAGGGAATCTCAATTGACTTGAAAAATAACGTTCAGAACATCCTCCCTCTCTGTATCGACTGTTTTGATACCAACGACCGTGATTTTAAGTGTCAAATTACCTCCCCGTACTGTGAAATGATGTACCTGTTCCAACCGATACCATCGAGGCTTTACGTGAAAATTCCGCAACTTTTTGAAACTTCCCAGACTAGTGTGTCATTTTGGAACACATATTTTCCCATCCAGAAAAATATTTTTGAAAAAAAAGTGCCAAAAAGCTACACTTTTCGAGATTCGTTAGTATTTATTGTAAAGATGCTTGACTAACCTCCTTGTATGGACTTCCTGTATCTAACCAATAACGAGATACTAACGAACCTAAGAAATGAAATATGAAAACCTAAAGAAATTTATAATCAGCACAAAAGCAAGCAAAAGCACCATTTACAGATTCTACAAAAAGAATGAAGACCTATTTGCTGAAACTGACCTAAGAAGCGGAAAGAGAATGTTCCCTGCTGACCATGCCAGATACTTTGACAGTGAAATCATGTTCGACGAGAACAAAGTCTTAAGACAGGAAAACCAATCGATGAGAAACCTCATTGACTGTCTGGCAGATAAACAGAGCCTGCAACATACCTTCTGGCAGATGGATTGGAGTTTCTTCTTCACGGTAGCGTACAGAGCAGACCGCAATAAGACCAGCTGTTTTAAGCAGATGCACGGTCTGTATGATTATCTGAATCAAAAATACGGAGCATCAACAGAAATCAGAGTGTTCTTTACAACTGAACAGTTCCCAAACAGAAAAGGCTGTCACAATCATTTTGTGGTCAACATTGCTGATAAGAAACTTCATGAGCAGATTGTAACAGATATTCAGGACTACTTCAACTACGACAGAACCGATGTAAGTGTTTATGACCGATACAAAGCTGGATTGTTCTATATGTCCAAAGAAGGTCTGAGCGGAGAAGATTGGGATTTTATCAGCAACAGCACAAATATTACAGACGATGAGAATTAAGCTTAAACTTTCTCAGCTCAAAAAGGTATTGCAGTCACAACCGCTCAAACTGCCAATCAGTTTTAAAAGGGAAAATTTTTCCGACAAAGAGTTTTCAGAATTTACACGATTAATACAATCCAAAGAACGAGGCTAACGACCTCGTTTTTTTGTGCTCTGAAATGACCAAAAAATCCGTGAGCCCAGGAAATCCAGGATTTTTCTTGCACAATCCAAAATAGACCTGGACATTTGTTTCACTTTTTGAAAGAAGTGAAAGTAGTCATGTAAACCCAATGAAATCAATAGTTTACAGAACATGAAGAATAGACCGCTTTCAGATACATATATTAAGGTAGAAAAGTGAAACTAAAATCAAGAATTATGGCACTAAAAGGACAAAAGACAACAAGTGATTTTTTAGAGTGGGAAAAGATGCAGAGCATCGTTTTGAAGCTGGAGCGAGATAATGACCTGAAATTTGCGCTACTCATTGCAACTGGTTCTTATATTGGTCTGAGAATTTCTGACCTGCTCCAGCTTCGTTGGAATCAGGTTTTGAATCAGGATTACTTCACGATAACCGAGAAGAAGACCAAAAAGACCAGAAAAGTGACCATCAACCCAGAGTTGCAGACCATCCTGAGCCGTCTGTTTGTCCAGCTCAAAGCCAGCGAAAGCGATTTGATGTTTGCCAACCGCACTGGAGATAAGCCGTTCAGCATCCAATACGTGAACAGCAAGCTGAAAGATATTTTCGCCAAATACAAGGTCAGAGGTCAGTATTCAAGCCACTTTATGAGAAAAACCTTAGGCAGGAGAGTCTGGGAGGTCAACAAGTACAGTGACCAAGCTTTGCTGTTGCTATCACAATTATTCAACCATTCGAATGTTTCGACCACTAAAATCTATCTTGGAATTAGAGAACAGGAGATAAGTAACCTATATTTAAGCGTATAGCCAAAAAAATATTCGTAAAAATTCAATCCCTTTTTTATTGTTTTTTAAGAATTATTCAAGAAAAAGCAAGATATATAAGTAAATTAAGTTATGTATCGATGTTAAAATATTGATTGTTAACTGTTTACTCTCAATTTTAGGCTTTACCTAACGTAATTGGGTTAGCAAAATGAGAAATCAATATCTGTAGGTTTTCACTTATTTTTGAGTTACATTTTAATCACTTAACTTTGTCAAACAAAACAAAAGGAAAAGATTATTGCAAGAATCTTTTCGCCATTCTGACAGCTAAAGAATGGAATAAGAGCAAGCTGTAAAGCTGAACAGCAAGCTCTAAAAATCACAAACATGTTTCAATTGAATATTCGACCTAATAATCGAAGCGGGATTTTTATGCCCAAAAATTACCTAAAAAACTAAAAGAGAAAGCTTATGAAAAATACATTAGAAACACTTTTCCAGTCATTTGAAACTGGCATCAGAAGCACCAAAGCGATAAAACCGAAAGAATACCTAAAAAGCATCGGTCTGGATTACGCAGAACTCAGAATCGGCTTCAATTCAGGACAATTCCATCATGGAGAAACCCAAGAATCGAAAGATGAATTTGAAGCGTTAGGAATGCTTAAAAAGAGTGATGCAGGCGTAAGACAGCAAGACCTGACAGCCTACACGGCATTTGGAAGATACGGAGTGATTTTTCCGCTGTTGGACAGAGAGAACAGAATCGTAAACTACTTTGCCATACGCTTCAACCTCGAAACGCCTAAGCAAGAATACCTCAACAGCGAAGGAATCTATCCAGCCTATCCGAGTGCAAACACCAAAAGGCTCTATCTCGCTCCAACGGTCATCGACTGCGCCAGCCTCATGCAGTCCAAAGCACTCCAGAACAGGGATGCCGTCATGGCGATGCACAACGGAGAGCTTTTGCCACAGCATATAGAAGCTTTAAAATCAATGTACGAACTAGAAGAAATCATAATCATAAAAAACTAAGACAATGAGCAACAGCATAAGAACCCAGATACAGAACATCAGACCAGAACTGCCAGTAAGCATGATTCAGCTCCCAGACGGGCACAGCATGAACGATATGTGGCTGAATTACGGAACAAGCGGAATTGCTGATATGTTGCAGAATCCAGTAAAGGAAAAGACAATCCCAGCACTGGAGATTCTAAGCGACTACAAAATCAGCTTCAAAGGAAAGACAGGAACTTTCTTTGTGATTGGAAGCCTGCCGATGGATTTAGGAAACTTGAGGCTTACCATCCAGATAATTCCTGCTGACAGCCAGAAAAGACTGCGTGTTAAGATTGATTTGTTTGACTTTACCAGCGTAGAGAGCCAGTGCAGGGAGCTGAGTGAGAAGCACGGATTTGACAGCACGCTTTTAGAGGCTGACCTCCTGCAGTTCACTGACCTTCTGGAAGACTACAGGGAAAAGCTCTTCAACGATGAAATGAGTCCCGTTACTGACCAGTATTCCGAAAAGGAACTCACACCGCAGGCAAGCGAAAAAGCAGTGCAGTTCCTTTCCAAACCGAAGCTTTTTGAGAATATCGACAAACTGCTCGGACAGAGTGGAATTGTAGGAGAAGAAGAAAACAGAATACTCATGTTCACACTCGCTTCAAGCTATAAAATGCCAAATCCCCTGCACGGACTCATACAGGGAAGTTCTGGAGAAGGCAAAAGCCACCTCATCAACGGAATAGCGCAGTGCATGCCTCAGGAAGACGTTCTTAACATGACCCGAATTACCAGTAAATCCCTGTACCACTACAGAGAGAAAGAACTTATCAATAAACTGATACTGATACAGGACTTTGACGGACTGGATGAAGATGCACAGTTTGCGTTCAGGGAAATGCAGTCTGCTGGATTTCTGAACAGCTCCACAGTGGTCAAAGACCCGCTGGGTAATAACAGGTCAAAGATGAAAAAGGTTGAAGCCCATTTTGCAAGCCTGACCGCCACGACCAAAGCAGAGGTCTACTATGACAACATGAGCCGTTCGGTAGTCTTGGGAGTGGATGAAAGCCTTGAACAGACTCTGAGAATCATACAAGTGCAGAACCAGAAAAATGCAGGCATCAGCAACGCAGAACGTGAACAGGAAGCCAGACAGCTCCTGAGAAACTGCATGAGAGTCTTAAAGAGCTACGACGTAGTAAATCCGTTTGCCAATAAACTTATGCTCCCGCTGGAAGCCAAAATGCTCAGAAGGCTCAACGCCCATTTTCAGAATTTTGTTGCTCAGATTGCAATCCTGAACCAGTACCAGAGAAAAATGGATGATAAAGGAAGACTGATAGCCACCGAAGAAGATGTGAGAAAAGCTGTTGAGATTTTCTTTAGTTCCATCATTATCAAAGTTGATGAACTGGACAAGAGCACAAGACAGTTCTTTGAAAAGCTGAAAGGATATGTAAAAAGCCAAACCAACGGAACAACGCACCGATTTACGACTCGTGAGATAAGACAGGAATTGAATATCAGCAAGACCTCAGCTTTTAAGTATATGCAGACCTTGCAGGAGCTCGAGTACATTCAGGCAGTTGAAGGCTCGCCCAACAAAGGATTCAAGTATGTAATCAGCTATTGGGACAATCTGGAGAAGATGAAAGCGAAAATTAAGGAAGATATGAGCAGACAGTTAGACCAGCTGAAAACCGCCTAAAAGAACACGCCAGTACCTGCAATTACAGGCAATATAACGCTGGTGTTCTTAAAACTCGAAAATGCGCATAAGGAAAGTTTTCAAATGATGATTAAAAAAGCAACAGACAAATGATAAAAACGATAAAAAATACAGCATTTCAGAATCTTCTGAATGATTTTGACAGCTATGTAAAAGTGAAGAACTACAGGCAGGGAAAAGGCACAATGTACCAGAAAGCCGTATCTGAATTTCTTATCTGGCTTGAAGATGCAGGAATTGCCAAGATAAAAAACGTAACAGGCAGAGAATCTGTAAGATATTACGAGCATCTGATAAGCAGACCCAAACACAGAGGAAGCGGAACACTGGCAGGAAAAACCATCAAATTCCATCTTTTTGCTCTTGGTCTTTTTGTTCTGAACCTTCTGGAGAATAGGCAGATTGAAAAAGCGTTCTACATTCCAAGCTATTCAGGCGACAGCGGAAATTCTAGAAATGCCCTGAGCGTAGAAGAAATCAGACTGCTTTACCAGCACTGCCAGAGCGATTTACAGCGGGCTCTGCTGTCAGTGGCTTACGGTTGCGGACTTCGAAGGTCTGAGATTGAAGCTCTGAATACCAGAGATATCCAACTCTCCAGAGGAATGCTGATTGTCAGGGAAGGAAAAGGAAGCAAAAGACGTGAAGTTCCTATGAGCGATATGGTTGCAGGTCACATCAAAAGATATATAGCCGAGCAACGTTATGAGAAGCTGAAAGGCACAAATCAAAGCGAAGATGCATTTTTTATCCATAACAGCGGTAAGCGGATGAATGGCGAATACCTCAACGACACCTTGAAGAAAATGACCGAACAGACCAGCAGTTATGAGCTAATCCAGAAAGACATCACGCTCCACTGCCTCAGACACAGCATTGCCAGCCATCTGATGGAAAATAATGCGGGCATCGATTTTATAAGAGGATTTCTAGGTCATTCACAAATCAACACCACCTACATCTATGCAGTCAAAAACAAGAAAAGAAAACCAGTAACCACATTTTAGACCAACAAGCCTATGAGTAAACCGACAATTGAAAATTTCCTGCTCCAAAGCTACAGCGGGCAGACCGTAAAGAGCTACATGTTTGCCATTAATCACTTTTTAACGATGAATCCCAAAGCCAAACGATACAGATATAAGAATATCGTTGAGTATATGGAAGAAATCGGAAAACAACAGCCCAATGCCAAATATAGGGTCGTTATCCTCTCGGCAATCAAGAAGTATTACGATTATCTGGTTATGAGCGGTTACAGGGAAGACCACCCGTGCAGAAAGCTCAATATCAAAGTCAACAGCAATCAGGCTGTGCAGGTTCAGGATTTGTTCAGCTCAGAAGAACTTCAACTGCTTTTGACCCGTGAGAACAGATATGAGAATCTGGACACCAGAAACAGCGTTCTTTTGAATCTGCTGATTTATCAGGGATTGACCAGCGATGAGATAATTCGGCTCAATGTTCGGGATATTGATTTGGATGCGGGAACAGTGTATGTCAAAGCATCCAGCAACCTCAACAGCAGAAAGCTCCAACTGCTGGCAAAACAGATACTGCTGTTCTCCAAGTACATAAACGAAGTTAGACCCAGAATGCTCAGAAGCGCAACCGATAAACTCATCATTACGAAGCTTGGAAAACCCATCGCAGTGAACAGCATCCATGCCATGATTGAGCCGTTAAAACCGTTGTTTCCAGATAAGAACCTCAACCCGAAGACCATTAGAATGAGCGTTATCTGCAACTGGCTAAATGAACAGGGACTGCCTTTGGAGGATGTTCAGGAACTTGCAGGACATAAGTGGCCTGGAACGACAGAGAAGTATTTCAAAGCAGACAGCCAGCAACAGAGAGAACTGATAAACAGATATTTTCCACTATGATAATGTGATAACCTGATTTAAGAGCATAAAAAAAGAGAGATAAATCCCTCTTTTTCAACAGAAAACGCTTTCTATTCAATTACAGCAGTCAATGTGCCTTTTGAAATGCTGAATGACTTCTCGGTTATCCTGCTTCCGTTGCAGAATCCAAAATCAGAGTACGGATTCTTGTTGGTCAGATTATCAATTGAAAATTCAGCTTTAAGAATAGTTCCGTCAAAGCTGGTTATCTTGATTTTTCCCGCTGTTCTAGTCCCTTCAAACAAATCGGTGCTGGTGTAGCAGACCGCTGGGTCATAAGCCAGAGGAATGTCATTTACGCCAGAGTTGAGATAAGTAAAAGAAATGTCGTATGTTTTTCCCGCAGTCAGTTTAGCATCAGAAGTCACGATTTGAAAATACATATCGCCAGAATCACGATTGTCATTCGATGCAGGATTTTTGATGATGAAACTGCCGTAAATGCTGTATTCGTTCTCAGTGCTGGCTGTCGATTCGCTTTTAGACCAAGTAACGTCAATTGCTGAACCAGAAACATCAGTAGCGGTCACATACTGTGTTTTATCGTTCAATGTGAAAGTGATGGATGATTTTGAATTATCCGCATTTCCCTGCTCAGAGTCATCAGACTGGCAGTTCGTGAATAAGACGCTTAGCAATGCAAAAAGTACAATTTTTTTCATGTTTTTAATTTAGTTGGATTAAGTAATTTCTTATTTTATCGGCATTTATCTATTTCCTTATCAACGTAGTGGAATAATTCGTCTGCATAGCTGTCTGGCAAATCATTATCCTCAATGACATTTCGAACCAACTGCGGTACATACAGATATCTGCTGTTATCGACACGGCTCAGCTCACGCTGGTGGCTTGTTTCATTGTTGATGGTTTTTACATAAGAATATCTTTTGCAGTAGTCCTGAATGATTTCTGTCTGCGCCCATGCTTTCAGGTCTTCTAGACTTTTTGTTTTCGGATGCTCTTTTACGTATTCATTGTGGACACGAAGACTGAACATGTAGCCTGCAAAGCAGAGAAGTGCAAAAACGATAGCGGAAACTCTCACGATAATTTTTAATGGATTGTTCATTTTTTGGTTTTTAAGATGTGTTAAAATTCAGGCAAATATATTAAAAATTCTATTTTATAGTGTACTAAATTATAGAGTACCACAAAAAAGACAAAATATTGAGATTTGGAGTATGAAAGATTCTACCCAAACCAACAATATGGAAGAACTTAATGCGATAGCGTTGAGACTTAAAGAACTGAGAAAAGCAAAAGGATTCTCCAACTATGAGCATATTGCGTTTGCTTTGGAGATGAGCCGTTCCGCTTACTGGAGATTAGAAACTGGAGCTAATTTTGAGTTGAAGACACTTATTAAAATATGTAGAGTACTGGAAATCAGTCTTGAAGAGTTTTTTAAAGGAATTGATGTTCCTAAATCGAAAGATTGAGTAAGTCAGATAATCTTAATTTTTAGTTTGCTCTATGAAACCATTTACCTTTAGTGGATGTTCTTGGAGTCCAGAACATAAAAAAACGAGAACCATTGAAAAATTTGTTAACGTTTAATGTTTAAAATAAATAAATTCTTTCAAATTTAATGACAGTATAATGTGTATTTTCGTTATACATAATTATAATAATTTATTTATGGAAATTGAGCAATTCGAAAAGAAAGTAGAAAAGATTAAAGAAGAAGCAGGTAAGAACATTCTAAGCCATTTTAATAGAATCCACGATAAGTTATTCACATCAAACAATATTTTTATAGCTGGTTATTTTGCATTGTCCCGTGTTCAACCAGATACAAGCATTTTAATAATAATTGTTCCATTATTAAACTTAATTTTTCTGATTCTAATAGAATATCTAATGATGGAAAAAAGCCGAAAAGAATACGGAATTGATGATTTTGATGAACTAATAAATTTTGTCAATAAAAAAGATTTAAGAACAAATCAATATTCATTACTTTCAATATTTTCTACTCTTTGTGTTTTCTTATTTTTCATGTACTTATTAATATTCTAAATAAAAGCTACAAAAAATATAAAACTGTCCTTACTTGTATCCCTTGTCAATACTGGGAATTCTAAAAATTACAGTAAAACTCTAAATCATAACTGTTTGATTTGGAGTTTTTTGGTTTTAAAATAACCCAAATTTACTGTCCTATTTTATTTCATCACACAAAATTACCTTCGCAAAGAAGAATGTTACCAATGATAACAACTATTTTAGAAAATCATTCTTCAATTTGTAAATGATTAACATGATGCCTTTTATTGTGAAAATGTAGTGTCCTATTTTATTTCGGACCTCGAAATTACCTCCGCAAAGAAAGTTACATGTTGTAACTATCAATCAAGAAATCATTATTTCAATTTGTAAACGAAAATATAAAATCAAGACCTATGGATAACCTAATAATTGTTTTGGCATTTTTTCTTATAAGACATGCAATGAATATGACTTTTCCAAAAAGAGGCAGAAAAGCTACTAAATGCGATACTCTATTGTTAGGTTCTCTACCGATGAGTAAAGCTTTTAACGCAATGACAGCTTATTTCAATCAAAAAAAGAATGATTTAAAATGAAAAATATTACATTTGAATCTCTAGGAAATATAGAAATGTACGTTCTTACTACATAATAGCAGTTTTGTAAATCCTTATAAGTATAAGTATAACGGGCAGGAGTTGCAAGACGAACTGGGGCTTAACATGTACGCTATGGATTTCAGACAATATGACCCTGCAATTGGTAGATGGGTGGTACAAGACCCTGTAATGCATCATAATTTCTCTCCTTATAATGCCTTTGACAATAATCCAGTTTTTTGGAAGGACCCTAGTGGAGCGGATTCAATATATAATGATGCTACGGGTAAATATGTAATAAATGGTAAAGAAGTTTCATTTGAGGACGCTTTGTCATATGCTAATTCTGGAGGAAATAGTGACGGTAAGAATAATAATGAAAGTGGGGAAGACCCACCTGCAAAAAAAGGAAAAGCGGAAACACCTATAAATTGGTTTAAAAAAGGAAAAGACGGCTCATTATTTGAAGTAGCAAAAAAGGATAAAAAAGCTTTAAAAGGTGTAGTAGTTCTCTATGCTCATTCAACAAACACATGGATTAAAGGTCCGAATGGAGAGCAAATTAATAATGTAGAAGAATTAAATGTAATTTTAAGTAAATACAGTTCTCAATGGAGAGATTTTTATAAAAGTAAAAATGGGAAATTGACATTAGTAATAAAAGGTTGCAATGCGGGATTAGAAGGAGTAACGGATGGTGGAATGAAGGTAAGAAATATAGCAGACAATATTTCATATGACACAAAAGGTCTTACAGTTATTGCGCCTAATGGTTTTTATTTAACGACACCTAATTTTTTAAGCCCATTAGGCATTAATGCTGAAGTTGGAGTAGATAACCCAGATTTTTTTGGTGATGACGTTTGGAATGTATATTACAATGGTACTTTAATAAATAAATTTAATGATTAATTAAAATGAAAATAAAAAACTTATTTAGTTATGTTTTACTGATTGCATTACTTAGCTCATGTAATGATGGAATCTTGAAGGATTCTGAAGTTAAAGAAACAAAAGCAATTATTATAAAATCTGGAGATAAAGATTTGTACGCAAGATTATGCATTTACTATTATGAGAAAGGAGAATATGAATCGACACTACCTTATTCGATGATTATGGCTTATAAATATAATGATAAGGATGCATACTATAATATTTATAAAGCTATTGTCCAAATTAATAGTAATGGAAATTCAGATTATAAAGCTGTTAAAAAATTAGATAAAAACAGTAAAGAGTTTGCATTGGAGAATTTGACTAAAAGCGCTAGTTTAGGTAGTATTAGTGCAAAAAAGGATTTAGAAAAGTACAATTTAGAAGAAAATATTAAACAATAGAAATTTAATAAAAATACCTAACAGCCACTTCATTACGGAGTGGCTTTTGTTTTTATAGTACTTTAAAGTTTTAATGTTGGCAGACGAACTAATAAAACATTAAGTCGTGTTCTGGATACTTTAAAATTATCAGAAGCGCAAAAGATATTTACCGACAGATTAAAAAACTATAGGTATCTGATAGAACAGAAATTACATTCAGTAAAACGTTTTGGTGCAAATCATATTGAAAGGAAGAATCTAACGCTAAGAACTCATCTCAAAAGATTGAATAGTCGAACAATTTGTTTTAGTAAAAGTCTGATAATTTTAGTTTCAAGTTTAAAGATTTACTTTTGGATTTGAATTATAAAATAGTAAGTTTATCCTTTAAATTACGTTCCCGTTGGATGAATATTGATGTGATGTCTGAGAAATATTATCCGGCAGTACCGATCAGCATAGAAGGACAGACCGTGTTGACTAATCTAAAAACAGTCTCTACGGGCAGCTGGACCAGAGTCCCTACAACTGCTGCAGCCATTCTGGGAGAAGTAAATGCAACTTTTTATGATCTGAGAGCACGACCAATAGAGTCTTATAGTTTAAACCATTTGGGAGGGTCTACCATCACAGACAGCAAATTGGATTTTACAGGGAAACCGGTTTATACTCTCACCAAACACAAACGCACCTCTACTGGGACATTATATACCATAAGAGAAGATTTTACCTATACGGCACAGGAGCGTTTGCTCACACACACGCATCAGATCAATGGGGGAGCGGTTCAGTTGTTGGCTCAGAATTCCTATGATGCCTTAGGACAATTACAAAGTAAAAAGATAGGAAACAGTGCGGTTGCTCCTCTGCAAAAAGTAGATTTTAGTTATAATATCAGGGGCTGGCTTACGGGAATTAATAAAACAACAGATCTGCAGCAAAGTACAGATCCTAAAGATTTATTTGCTTTTAAGATCAATTACAATACAGTTGGTGCTGGCATTCCGGGAGTCAATGCCTTGTATAATGGTAATATAGCCGAGACTTTCTGGAAAACAAGTTCTGATAATGTCGAACGAGCTTACGGTTACCAATATGATCATTTGAATCGTTTGAAAAATGCGATTTATGAAAAGAGCCTGATCACCACCAATGCCTACAATGAGAGTTTGTCGTACGACAAAAATGGCAATATCATGACTTTGGTACGAAATGGTGATAGCGATACGCAACCGCAACCTGCACAGATTGATAATTTAGGGTATAGTTATCTAACCAATTCCAACCAGCTTTCTAAGGTGGTTGACAGTTCGAATAATACCAGTGGTTTTAATGATTTAAATAAAACCACAGATGATTATACCTATGATCTAAACGGTAATATGATTACCGACAAAAACAAAAGCATTACGGCAATTACTTATAATCACTTAAATTTACCTACAAAAATAACCTTTGCTACCACAGGAAATATTGTATACATTTACAATGCAGCAGGACAAAAAGTACAGAAAATTGTAAATGAAACAGGAAAATCTGCTATCATAACAGATTATTTAGGAGGTTACCAATATGAGAATACAACTTTAAAGTTTTTCCCAACGACAGAGGGCTATGTAAGAAATACCAGTGGGGCACTTTCATACGTATTTCAATACAAAGACCATTTAGGCAATATTCGAGTAAGTTACGCTAAAAATCCAGTAACAAACGTTCTTGAGATTTTGGAAGAAGATAATTATTATCCTTTTGGGTTGAAGCATAATGGGTATAATTCTCTAGTTGTAGGATCAAGTAATAAGTATAAGTACAACGGAAAGGAACTGCAAGACGAGCTGGGGCTTAACTTCTACGATTATGGTGCAAGAAATTATGACCCTGCGCTTGGTCGCTGGATGAATATTGACCCGTTGGCTGAGAAAATGCGAAGACATAGTCCTTATAATTACGCTTTTGATAATCCTGTTTATTTTATTGATCCAGATGGAATGGCACCAAGTGATATTATAACTCTTTCTTACGGTAATAATGAAAATACGGGATCGAGTGGAGTACATAGATGGGGACATCAAGCAATTTTAGTTGGTGATGAGAAGAAAGGTTGGACGTATATATCTTTAGACGGTGACTGGGCAGGTACAAAGGATGATGGTTCAGAGAATGATAGTTATACAATAAAGCAATTTGATAGCCTTGAAGAGTTTACAAATTCAGAATACAATACTTTTAAACATGATTATGATGATGGAGAAGGTACTAAAAACTCTGAAAGAGATGATAATGGAGAAATTAAGCAAAGATATAGAGAAGGGTTTTTGATAAAGACTACAGATAAGCAAGATAATGATATGATTAGTGCTGCTGAAAAAACAGCGAAAAAAGGACATAATATGATGACAAACAACTGTACAGCTATACCTGAGGTTGCTTTAGATGCTGCAGGTCTTAAAAATGGAGAATGGACATCGGGACAAGTAATAGGAAGTCCAGCTTTTCCTAATTTTACACCGAATGCAAAACAAGCTTCAATTGAGCAAAGAAATCAAGGAAAAGATGTAGACAATAAATTAAAAAGAAAAAAATGAGGAAAGTGATAATTTTTGTTATAATTTCGATTATATTTTATTATTTTTTTAGTGTATTTTTTTCTAAAAATGGACAGTTTATACAATATTTTTTTTCTTATTCGGATAGTAAAAAGGAATCCATTAAAAAAGAAATTTTTCTTACTGATAAGCTAAATGTTTTAGTTATTAAAGATTCAGCTAATATTATAAAGAATAATTTTAACATATGGTTGGATAAAAGTATTATTACAAAACAATATGGTTTTTTACCAATTAGATTTCAATCAGAAAATAATAATTTTAATTCGATTAATATTAACCTCAAACCCGATGTTAATGATGATTTTAAAAAGAGAATTTCTTATAAAATTAACGGTGATTCATATAAACAATATGAAATGAGAAGTATAAATGTTAAAAGAGGTGAAAAAGTTAAGGTAGAGTTCTATTTTAATAAAAATCTAATTTCTATAATTAAAATTGTTATTCCTTTAGCTGATCCCGATCTTACAGATTAGTAGGGTAATGCATCAGATGTATTGGTGTTTAATAATTCCATTTCACATTCGCAGAGAATCAAAGTTTTATATTAATATCGCATAAAAATTAAAACAACCTTAGGGTTGTTTTTTTATTTTATAATGTCTTAAATCGAAAAAAATGGCTTCAAACCCGACTTGGTGTTGCAGATGGGTTGGTGAATTTACTGACCGATTAAAGAATTACAGATATCTGATTGACGAGAGATTACATTCTGTAAAACGTTTCGGGACAAACCATATTGAGAGGAAAAATTTGACGCTCAGAACTCATCTAAAAAGATTGAATCGACGGACAATCTGCTTCAGCAAAAGTTTGGTGGTTTTTATGGCAGTTTTAAAGATTTATTATTGGATCTGAGTAATTAGAGTTTAAGCTTCCGTTTATAAAGACCATCAAAAGCTTCGCAATTGCGAAGCTTTTTTTATACAGCTAAGCCATAAATCTGCTTAAATTTGTAGCATGTCTGAAACACCCGTATATCGAAAAATTATCCATATTGATATGGATGCTTTTTATGCATCGGTAGAGCAAATGGATAATCCTGCTTTGCGCGGAAAACCCGTTGCTGTTGGTGGATCAGAGAATAGAGGTGTGGTCTCGGCGGCAAGTTATGAAGCACGTAAATTTGGTGTTCGCAGTGCCATAAGTGGGGTTTTGGCCAAAAAGTATTGTCCTGATCTTATTTTTGTCCGACCACGTTTTGACCGGTATAGAGAGATTTCAAATAAAATTCATGAAATTTTTCATGAGTATACCGATTTGGTCGAGCCGCTTTCGCTTGACGAGGCTTATCTGGATGTAACCCATAATAAAAAAGGAAATCCAAGTGCAGGTTTACTTGCCCAGGAAATTAGATCACGAATTTTTAAAGAAGTAGGTCTTACGGCTTCTGCCGGAATTTCGGTCAATAAATTTGTGGCCAAAATTGCCAGCGATTATAATAAACCAAACGGACAGAAAACCGTAAATCCCGATGAGATTCTGGCTTTTCTGGAAGAGTTACCGATTCGCAAGTTTTATGGAGTTGGAAAAGTAACCACAGAAAAAATGTACCAATTGGGTATTTTTACCGGTATGGAGCTCAAAAGCAAATCCTTGGAGTTTTTGGAAAAACATTTCGGAAAATCGGGTGCCTTTTATTACAATGTTGTTCGTGGCATTCATAACAGCGAGGTAAAACCTTTTCGCGTGACCAAGTCAGTTGCGGCTGAACATACTTTTGATGTGAATTTGTCTTCGGAAATTTTTATGTTGGAACAGCTTGACCGAATTGCCACATCCTTAGAAAGACGTTTAAAGAAATACAATATTTCGGGAAAAACAGTGACACTCAAAATCAAATACAGTGATTTTACGCAACAGACCAGAAGTAAAACATTACCTTATTTTATTGCTGATAAAAGCCTGATTCTCGAAACAGTGGAGGAGTTATTGTATCAGGAAAAAATGAAAGATTCTGTTCGATTACTTGGGATTTCTTTAAATAATCTGAATACAGAAGAGAAGAAAGCAGTTGTCGTTCAATTAAAATTTGCATTTTGATAATTTAGACCATTATTAAATAGTGAGTACGGTTGTTTTGGGACGAATTTTCTCGTTATCTTTATAATGAAATAGTTTGCCCTTAATTATTTACAATGAAGAAAAACAAGTTAGAAGAAATTCCCAACCATAATTCAGTTCCGATTTTAGCATGGGATTTTCATTATGAGTATTTAAATGAGTTGAAAGTTGCTTTTGCTGATTTGAAGAAAATAAAAGAGATTTCCGTTCAATTTGGGTGGAATGAAGAAAAACTAAACATCAGCGACCGTATAAAAGAAGAAGTGGTGCTGGTAACCGATCCTGATCTAAAGATCATTTTCGCATCAAGCGGAATAAAAAGAATGACAGGATATACAGAAATCGAGGTTTTGGGCAAAACACCAAAGATGTTTCAGGGCTCTGCAACTTCTAAAACAGATCTAAAAGAAATAAAAAAAGCAATTGAATTGCGGATCCCGTTTGAGAAAACCATTAAAAACTATAAAAAAGACGGCAAAACGTATAGATGCAAAATTTCAGCTTCTCCCGTTTTTAACCTGAAAGGAAAATTGTCGCATTTTATAGCATTTGAGAAAGAAGATCTAAATGTATAATGATAAAAACCGCCCAATTGGGCGGTTTCATTATTTATATCTTTGCGAACTTAGCGAAAATCTTAGCGCACCTTGCGGTTAAGCAACCTACTAAACATTATAAATTCTCAAAGAAATCATTACCCTTATCATCTGTAATAATAAAAGCAGGGAAATCTTTTACTGTAATTTTACGAACAGCTTCCATTCCTAGTTCTTCAAAGTCCACAACTTCTACTTTCAGAATATTATCCTGTGCTAAAATTGCTGCGGGGCCACCAATAGATCCTAAATAGAACCCGCCGTATTTATTACAAGCGGTAGTGACTTGTTTCGATCTGTTTCCTTTTGCGAGCATGATCATGCTTCCGCCATGTTTTTGAAATTCATCAACATAAACGTCCATACGACCTGCGGTTGTTGGTCCAAAACTTCCTGAGGCCATGCCTTCCGGAGTTTTTGCAGGACCAGCGTAGTAAACCGGGTGATTTTTGAAGTAGTCCGGCATTGGTTTTCCGGCTTCCAATAATTCCATAATCTTGGCATGAGCAATGTCACGGGCTACAATTACGGTTCCGTTTAGTTTCAAGCGGGTTTTAATCGGATATTGCGTCAGTTTTGCCAGAATATCAGCCATTGGCATATTCAGGTCAATTTCAACAGGAGCTTCTAAATGCGGAGCTGTTTCGGGTAAAAACTGCTGCGGATTTACCTCCAGTTGTTCGACATAGATTCCGTCCTTAGTAATTTTTCCTTTGATATTTCTATCGGCAGAGCAAGAAACACCTAATCCAACCGGACAAGAGGCAGCGTGACGTGGCAAACGAATTACACGAACATCATGGGTGAAGTATTTACCACCAAACTGAGCGCCGATAGCACTTTCCTGGCAGATTTTCTGTACACGCTCTTCCCATTCCAAATCACGGAAAGCCTGACCGGCCATGTTTCCGGAAGTCGGGAGATGATCGTAATAACCTGCAGATGCTTTTTTGACAGCACCTAAGTTGGCTTCTGCTGAAGTTCCGCCAATTACCAAAGCTAAGTGATATGGTGGACAAGCAGAAGTTCCTAAATCCTTTATTTTTTCGCGGATGAATTCATCCATTGCTTTATCATTTAAAAGCGATTTTGTTTTTTGGTACAAAAAGGTTTTGTTGGCAGATCCGCCTCCTTTTGCCATAAATAAAAACTCATAAGAAGCTCCTTTTTTAGCATAAATGTCAATTTGTGCCGGAAGATTTGAACCAGAGTTCTTTTCTTCAAACATGGAGATCGGTACAATCTGAGAATAACGTAGGTTACGCTTTTGGTAGGTGTTGAAAATCCCTTTACTCAACCATTCTGCATCATCAACTCCAGTGAAAATACTTTCTCCCTTTTTTGCCATTACAATAGCTGTTCCGGTATCCTGACAACTTGGTAATTGACCTTCAGCTGCAACAGAAGCATTTTGTAGCAAGTTGTAGGCTACAAAACGATCGTTGTCTGTAGCTTCAGGATCGTCTAAGATGTTGCGAAGTTTTTGCAGGTGGGTAGTTCTTAGCATAAACGAAACATCTGTCAATGCTTCCTCAGCCAATAATTCTAAACCTTTTGGATCAACAGTTAAAATTTCACGTTCTCCAAATTGTTCCAGTTTTACAAAATCAGAAGTAATTTTGCGGTATTGCGTCTCATCCTTCAAAATAGGATAAGGGTCTTGGTATATAAAATCAATCATTGCTTTGTTTTTTTACAAAGTTAGAAATTATTTACCTTAGAAAGATTTTGAATAAGGCCTCTGGAAGAGTTTATTCCGTCTTGTGAAATTCATCAAAAGATTGCTTTTTTTCAAAATAAGCTTTGTCTTCTGTAGTTAACATTTTTTTAGTCCAATGATTGTTTTTTAATTGAAAAACGATTGAATCGTAATGTTTTTCATAGCCCATCTCCTCATTTTCGTCATCCGGTTCAAATGCAACTGTTTTGCAATAGAAAGAATCGGGATCTGATTTTCCACTTGGATTTGTAAATTCAACCCAGCTTCCCCAACCGCTATCAGACATAGTAAACCATTCGTGCAAGAGTTCTAAGTTGCTGTTTTTTAAATGGTAGAGGTAGTTTTTGTGAACATATCCACAGGCAGGATATCCGAAGTTGAGTGTTATAAAAGAAGTGTTTTTTACCTCAGGAGAAGACATTTCGTAAGAGGCACTCCAATCTGACCCTTCTGTAGCCGCTTTAATCGTTAGTTTTGAAGAAGCTGTTTTAATTTTGTTCTGATAAAAATCAAGACGATACTTTTCTGTAATAACACTGTCTTTATCTGCTTTTTGATCTAAAAGATAGGCAAGAATATATTCCGTTTTAGACGGCTCGTCATCTTGTCCATTGATTAAAATAGTATCTATTCTTTGAGATCTTTTTTCCGTAGCAAGTTCTTTTTTTATTTCTTTCTTTTGAATTAAACCAGCTACTTGTGGTTCAGATTTCTGCTTTTGACAACTAAGCATTGTACATAAAACAAAAAGGCATAGTATTCTCATAGAATTTAATCGTCTAAAATTATTTAATTTACTCAGGTTGTGAGATGTGAGATGTGAGATGTGAGTTTTGGGTTGTGAGATGTGGAAGGTCAGTTTGTGAAATTATCCGTTTATCTTTATTTTGTAAAATAAAGCCGTGAAGCAAAACGTATCAAATTTCAGGTTTGCATTTTACATTTCACATTTTACAACCGACAAGTAGCAACTTAAATTAGTTTAAAAAACCAGCTCGCCACAAAAATAGCGGTAATCACACAGATTACATCTACCAGAAGCATAGTGCCAAGGGCGTAACGGGTATTTTTAATATTTACAGAACCAAAATAAACGGCTATTACATAAAAGGTACTTTCTGCGCTGCATTGAAAAATGCTGCTGAGTCTTCCGGTCATGGAATCGGCACCAAAAGTATTCATCGAATCAATCAGAAAACCACGTGATCCTGCAGAACTAAATGGACGTAACATGGCTACCGGCAATGCATCAGTAATTTGTTTGTTTACTCCCATACTCGAGAATACAAAAGCAATATTATCACTTATGATTTCAAACAAACCACTGTTTCTAAACAAAGAAATAGCGACCAACATTCCTAAAACATAAGGGAAAATAGTAACTCCGGTTTTAACACCATTATTAGCTCCTACCACAAAGGCATCAAAAACAGTAGTACTTGCTTCGGTAAATTTTTTCTCGTTGAGGAATGAAAAAATCAAGGTAAAAGCGATAATTCCAACTAATATTAATCCGGAAAGGTTAGAGGTAAAATAGTTTTTTCCGATTAGATCCAAGTGATTTACATACATCAATAAACCAACAATGGCTGCAATCAATACCATTAAACCAACAAGTAAAGAAGCACTTTTGAAATTGATTTTTTGTTTGATTCCAACAATTAGAAAAGCGGCAATTGTACCAATAAACGAGGTAATGATACAAGGCAGCATTACATCTGCAGGGTTGCTGGCATTGGCTGCTGCGCGATACCCAATAATTGAGGTTGCGATTAGGGTAAGACCTGAAGCATGCAGACACATAAACATAATCTGAGCATCACTGGCTTTATCTTTTTCAGGGTTAATTTCCTGTAAACTTTCCATGGCTTTCAAACCAAATGGAGTAGCAGCAGAGTCTAATCCTAAAAAGTTGGCCGCAAAATTTAAGGTCATATAAGAAATAGACGGATGGTTTTTAGGAATACTCGGAAATACCTTTACAAAAACAGGGCTCAGAGCTTTTGCCAGTTTTCCGGATGCTCCCGAAATGATTAAAAGTTCCATTAGTCCGCAGAAAAAGGCTAAGTAGGCCATCAGTGGTAAAACCAAATCCAGTAAAGTACTTTTACAGGTTGGCAGTAGACCATCTGATTTTTGCAGACCGCTGAAAATTTTTACGGTTTTGTTTTTATAAACATAAGTAGTGTCAGCATTGAGCGTATCACGATTGATGATTAAGGTTTGATCCGGTGCTTTTTTGATGCTGTCTTTGATAAAAGCTGGAAGTTCTTCAACATACTTTTCAGAAATCAGGATCGGATCGTCTTTTTTTCCATTCAAAACATAATCAATAGTATACGTATTGGCGGTAAACAAGCTGATTACAACAAAGACAATTGAAGAAATAAAAATAGTTAACCAAAATCTACTTAATACCATAATGCTGTTTTTTTTGTAAATGTAATTATTTAGCCCTAATAAGTGCAAAGATTTTATTTGCGAAAAGAGACGAAGCAATTTCACGAATTCTTACGAATTACTTTTTTCAAATAAAGAAATAATCATTTTAATTCTTTTCATCTGTGGCAAAATAAAAAACAGCCACAGATTTAAACAATTTTTTTCTGATTCAATAGTATTTATTCAATACTGATTTTTGATTCTAAATAGCTTTCGAAAGGTTTAATCGCTTCAAATACAAGGTTTTTTTTGTCAGGTGAAATCGCTTCAAAAAAACTGGTTTCTACCTTAGTATGTTCTTTTTTGGCGGTACGCTTCCATGTTCCGATTACTTTTTCATTTTCAATAATAATGGGCCAGAATATACCATTGTTTGTAAAGGCATTGGGCTGATGTTCTTTGGCAATTGTGATTTCACGTGTTTTATACGAGATCAAAATTTCGTCAAAAGAAGGGAGAAAGTGAATTTTTCCGGGATTAGTAACTTCAGCAGCTAAGCCTTTTTTAAACCAGTATTTTGTACCATCAACTTCAACAGTCTCAAGTTCTGATTCAACAGAAAGTACAGCAAGTTTTGCGACAGTAGCAGGAAAACCGGACCACCAGATAAAATCCGGCAATGTTGCGGGGCCATGGCTTTCAAAATAACGCTTGGCTAGTTTGACCAATCCCTCATCTTTGGTCAGTTTGGTTTTGGTTTTTGGAACTTTTTCTTCGAGTAAAGAATAGGTTATTTGTCTGCCTTTCATATTTCCGTTGCAAACTACACCATCTAATTCGGCATATCCCATGATAAGACTGCTGGGAAAATCATGAATAGTTTCTTTTTTAAAATCCAGTTCCCGGATGATCTCGTCGCGGGTGAGACTTTTATGATTGGATAGAATCTTTTCGATAGCATTATTGATTTTTTTAAGCTTCTTTTCGTCCAGATCGTATTTTTTAGCAGCCGAAACTATGATTTTTTTCACTTGCGGACCTGAGATATCTAGCATCCAATGAATGTCGGTTGCGGAAACAAAGTGCCAGGTAGGGCGTAAAATATGAGTGCGAATGATTTTACCTGAATTAATGGCTTCTTCGATCGTTTTCTCCGAAGCGTCGCAGCGGGATCCAATGGCCCATTTGGCCATGGTGTAATCTTGTGCCTGCATGGCGCCTAAATGCTGTACAATTTCCTGAGGTTCATGAAAGTTGGTTTTCAGGATTTTCTGAGAAGCCATTCTTAAAAGTGCAATTTCCGGATGTGTCATAATTTAAACCAATTAGAGTGTTTTATTGAAACATATAAGTGATGTAAGTTTATTTAAAGCTTTTGGTGTGAGCTTTTTATTTTACGCTAAACATTCTTTCTAGAGTTCTATATTACTGATTTGTTTTTACTCAATTTTGCTTGGTAGGTTTGTCTCGCAGATTTAGCAGATTATTTTGCCAAACCGCAAAACAAAATATCAGCGTAATCTGCTAAATCTGCGTGAAAAAAATACTCGGCAAACATAAGAATCACAAATTTTTAGTATTAATTGTTAATCTCAGAACCTTAGCGACTTAGTATCTTAGCAACTTCAAAAAAGCTACACATGAATAATCTCATCATCAATCAATAAATCTTCACGGCGTAAACGCAGGAAAATTTGAGCAACGGCAATGGTGTCTTTTTCGCAATAGGTTACAATGCGGTCAATATCTTTCTCTACATAAAAAACATGAGCAACCTGACTTCCGTCTATATCGCCTTTTGGAGAAGGGATGCCAAGGATTTTGGTCAGTAATTTTAGAGAGGTAAAATGTTTATAATCACCAAATTTCCATAACTCTAAGGTATCCAGATGTGGGATTTCCCAAGGTTTTTTCCCGAATAAGTTAAGTTTGTTCGGAATGGCAATCTGATTGATAATCATACGTCGTGCAATAAACGGAATATCAAATTCTTTGGCATTATGTCCACACAAAAGATGTTGTGGTCCGTTAAAATGATTGTTGAGCAGGTTATTGAAATCATGAAGTATTTTCTTTTCCTCTCCAAAAAAGGAAGTCACTCTAAAATTTCGAATATCTCCTTTAATGATAAAAAAGCCAACCGAAATACAAACAATTTTACCAAATTCGGCCCAAATACCGGCACGTTCATAAAATTCCTCGGGAGAGAAATCGTCTTTTCGCTGGTATTGGGTTTTGTGATCCCATAAGGATTGCATCTCAGAATCAAGAGCATTAAAGTTCTCTTGTTCGGGAACGGTTTCTATGTCCAGAAACAAAATGTTGTTAAGGTTTATTTTTTCAATCATTCCTTTTGAAACTTCTTAGCTATTAGATTAGTAGACTTTTACAATTCGAGTCTGTTTGCAAATATGCGTAAAATTCTTACTGTTTTTACAGGAGACTAAAACAAACTTTGTTGTTTAACCGGATTTTCATGTTCCAAAAGCCATTTTTTGCGCCAGATCTCTCCTGCGTAACCGGTAAGTGATCCATCTGTACCGATAACGCGGTGACAAGGAACTACAATCCAAAGTGGATTTTTGCCATTTGCCGATGCAACTGCGCGAATTGCTTTTACATCTCCCAGTTTTTTAGTCTGATCCATATAACTTACCGTTTTTCCATATGGAATTTCGAGTAATGATTTCCAGACTTTTTGTTGAAACTCTGTTCCTTTTGGATTTAGTTTTAAAGTGAAATCAATTCTTTTGCCTTCAAAATACTCTTGTAATTGTTGAACAGCTTCTTGCAATACTTCAGGTATTTCAGCAGAAAGCTGCCCCTCTTTTGTTACTGAAATAACAGAAATGCCGTTTTCATCACCTACAATTGTAGTGATTCCGAGAGGAGATTGTATGTAGGCTGTTTGTTCCATTTTAGTTTAACCGCAAAGCGCGCAAGGATTTTTTTGCTTGTGTTAATCGCAAAGTTCGCAAAGTTTTTTTATTTGAACTATAATATTTGAAACATATAAGTGATGTGAGTTCATTTTAAGCTTTGTTCTGTTTATTGTGAGGATTATTTTTTAACACATAGAGATAGATTTGAAAACGGAAAAAGGCGTTTCACTTGTTTAAATTCTCATAGTTTGATTATGTCACGGGAATGGTTTTTTATGACTAAAATTTATTTTTTAAGCACCGTTTTTAAGAATTGTCGCTAACTGATCACATCTAACATATTACATCTAATAAATCACACGACCAATATAATATGAACTCACATCACTTATATGGTTTAAAAAGTGACGTTAATAATTTTCCAGCTTAAAGGTATAATTTAATACCGTTTCGACCTTCTCACTCGAAATGATTTTCCTGATATCTGATTGCTCCGAGCTGAATCGTGGTAAAGCTAAGTTTAAATTGATTGCTTTTTTGGTGTAATAGTCTTCACGGGTAGGATGGAAGGGTGCAACAGCATTGAAAACTTCGTTCCATTTAGAGCGGTTTAGTATTTCTTCTATCACTCCAATACAATCCTGTTGATGAATCAGATTAACGGGGGCATCCGGATTTGCTATGTTTTCTTTTCCCGCAAGAAAATTTACAGGCTGACGATCTTCGCCAAGGAGTCCTCCAAAACGTAGAATCGTAGTTTCGAAATTTGGATTGTTTTGTAAAAGAGCTTCCGCCAAAAGCAATTGTTTCCCGCTTTCGGTATCCGGATTTGGATTTGTTTCTTCGGTAATGGTGCTATTTTCATTTCCGTAAACAGAAGTTGAACTCACAAAAAGTATTTTTTTTACGGCAGACTTTTCTATAAACGAAATCAGATTTTTTATTTTTTCTACAAAGATTTGCTGCTCAGAATCCTGATTTTCTGCCCGTAATTTTGGTGGAATGTCAATAATTAAAACATCGCTTTTGTCTAGAAAAGGAATAATAATTTCTGAAATATCGTCACTTTCAATTGAAACCAAAAACGCATTTATTCCTGCATTTTCCAAAATTGAAAGTTTGCTTTCAGTAGTCGTTGATCCGTTTATCCGGGTTCCTTTTGCGATTAGTCTTTTCGCCAAAGGCAAGCCCAGCCAACCACAGCCTAATATACTAATTTGTGTCATTTATGATTTTTATTCGACTATAAAGGTAGCGTAAAACGAACTTTTTCTTTCCCTTTTCCACCAATTCTGTTGTAGAATTTGATTGCCCTTTCGTTAAAATGGGGTGTTTGCCATTGCATACTGGCACATCCTTTTTCAATAGCAATTTGCTTAAGTCTGTCGATCAATTGTTCGCCGATTCCAAAACCTCGTACTTCCTCTTCCAAAAATAAACAATCCATATAGAGGAAATCAGCAGCATCCCAGGTAGAATAGTCAAAGGTATAGGAAGCGTAACCAACGATAGTTTCGTTAGTCGCCACCACCAAACAATTTAGTTTTGGGTTTTCTCTAAATAAAGCTTTTTGTAGAGCTTCTTCTTTTCCGAAGTCGGAATAATCGGTTCTCTCATATTCGGCATGTTTTTGACATAAAAGGATCAATTTGGGCAGATCTTTAAGTTCGCATTTTCTTATTGAATATTCCATTGAAGATTGATTTCGGTTTGTAAAAAGCTAATGAAATGATGAAAGTAATCAGGATAATTCTCTTTTTCCCGAATGGCAATATAGTGTTTTCTTTTTAAACCGTTTTTGCCAATTTTAATGGCTTTGATCGGGCTGGTTTTTAGATGGGGCACTAATGCCCATTTTGCCATTGACATAACGCCCATATCGGCTTTGACCATTTCTAATGAAGCTTCCGTTAGAGGCAAGGGGGTGATTTTTTTAGGAACTACTTTGGCGGGAGCCAGAATAAATTGATGAATCGTAACCGTTTCCATCGGAAGGGAATGAATCAGTAGATGTTCATTTATAAAATCTTCGGCAACAACATATTTTTTATTGGCCCAGGCATGATTTTCAGAAACAGCCATTACCACTTCATCCTGAAAAAGCTCGAGGTATTTAATATTATTGTCTTTTATCTGATCGCTTACGATGGCAATATCAATGGTGTTATCCAATAATTTTTGTAACGGAATGTGGGTTGCTTCAGTAACAATCTTTAATTCCACATTCGGATATAAAAGATGAAATTGTTTTAGTACGGGTGGCAACCAATGATAGCTCGAAAAACATTCGGTGCTAATGCGGATTTCGCCATATTCTCCAAAAACCATCTGTTTGATTTGTATTTCGGTTTGAGAAAGTTTGTCCAGAATTTCATTAGCGATCTGATACATCTTTTCACCAGCCTTGGTCAGAACCAGTTTTTTATTGATTCTGGAAAAGACAGGCGTGCCCAATTGATACTCGGCTTCTTTAAGTTGATGACTCAAAGCAGATTGTGTCAGATGGAGCTTGTCAATTGCTTTGGTGATGCTTCCTTCTTCTACGATCGCTTTTATCAGTCTTAAATGACGTATTTCCATTTTTAGAGAATTTGTATGTAAAGAAACAAAATTTTAGGATGGCTTTTTCATGAATAAAAGTAATCAAATTGATGAATTCTTTTCGTTTTTATGGTGTTTGATGTTCGAGTACTTTTGAAAAAATAAATCACTAAAACGAATAGTAAAATGGAAGCACAAATTAAACATTATGAAAATAAACTAGCCTACGAAATGGATCCGTCCGATTTGTTTGAAGCTTTGAATAACGGAGAAAAAGTAGTCGTAATTGATGCCAGAAAAACATTTGGTTTTGAAGCGGAACATATTCCGACAGCAATCAATATTCCGCATCGTGAAATGACAGTAGAGAATACGAAACATCTGGATAAGGAAGTTCTGTACGTAACCTATTGTGATGGTATTGGCTGTAATGCCTCTACACGAGGAGCTTTAAATATGACAAAATTAGGTTTTAAAGTAAAAGAACTGATCGGCGGTATCGAATGGTGGAAATTTGACGGTTATGCCACCGAGGGCAGTAATGGAGTAAAAGCAGGACTGAAAATTGAATGCGCCTGTTAAACGAAAAAGGGCAGATTTTTAAATTAAAATCTGCCCTTTTGTATTTTTAGAATATCGATTAAGATTCGACTACCGCTTTTAAACTCTGTAAAATTGGACTTTCATCGCCTTGAGGTTCTTCCTGAACGGCACCCTCACGATGGTCATCCTGAATAATTTCAAGTCTGACTTTCTGATCTTCCGGGGTTAAAAGATAGGTCATAAGAAAATAGTTCTCCGGTTTGTCTTCTAATCCCGGTTTCGGAAAAAACAAAGAATACTTGATTTTTTTATGATGAATAATCTCCAGAATGGTTCCCCATTGCTGAAAAACCTGTCCGTCCCATTCATTTCTAAATCGGATTTCGCTGCCTATTTCCCAGTCTGTGATTAGATCACTTTGGTATTGCCACTGTTTTACAAGTGCAGGCAGTGTTAGAGCAGCCCAAACTTTTTCTATTGGCGCGTTAAAGACGATTGTTGAAATGTTTGTGGCCATAAAACTTTCTGTTTATTTTGGTTGAACAACTGATTTTAAACTGTCTTTTGAAACAAGTGTACTGTCTTTTGCCGGAATTGGGGCAACAGGAACATTTACGGGAGCTGTGTATCTTTTTATCTTTTGTTGTACTAAAACGGCATCATTCAGAACAAAAGGGGTAGGCATCATCCAGTCACTTCTTTGTTTAATTGTAAACAACGGATTGGTCATTAAATCAAATGAGCTTTCAATCAAATCCATATCAAAAACAGATGATTTGTTGATGTTGAATTCTAAAACAAGAGGTTCGTTACCTACAACATAATAACACAATACCTTACTGTCATAACGTTCTAAACGGTTTCCTTTTTGTCCGGAAGTCGAAACACCATTTGCTTTAAAGTTGTAAAACGTCATTCTGGTGTTGGCATAAATATCGTATCGATTTACTTTCCTGTTGGGTGTAATTTTTATTTTTAAATATCGGTTGTTTCCAACTACACTGTCTTTTAGGAATGCGATAGTTGGTTTCGGAACAGCTACAACAGGAGCAATTGCACTGTAGGTAAAACCTGTGCTGTATTTACTGGTAATTGGCAGTGTGTTTAAACCCACAGCTTTATGGTTGGTTTGTCCCAGATACGTTTTAGTCCAATCGTCTAAGTTCGTGTCATAAGTGGTCCACAGTGCTGAGTTTGTGTTCGCATTATAAACATACAGCAAACTGTTTGATTTTGCTTTTCCGTTTTCGTAACCTGAATTGATACCGGCGTATACAAAAAAGCTGATTGACACGATGAAAAGTAATATGGTCCAAACTCCTTTTTTGAAAAACGCACCAAATAGCGGGAGTAATAGCCCGAAAAGTAATACAGTGAGAATAGCGCTTCCATAAAGTATTTTCAATCCCAAACCAACGGGGAACATTACAATAAAAGGAGCAATAATAGCCAATGCAGGGATACTGAATAATAAGTTTAAGCCTAAACTATAATGTTGAGTAATTACAAAAATTCCAAATAAAAGGATTCCAAAGTAAACCGGAATAATTAGAAAACCGGCTCCTGTGAGACTATTGGCTAGAAAAGCATTGATGATTATCCATAGTAACAGCGGTGCCACAAAATGGTTCATTGTGATTTTTGATTCGGAAAAATGATGATAAAAAGCAAAACAAATAGCAATACTTAGTGTTACAAAAGCTCCGATGTAAGCATGTCCGTTATAAGTAAATCCATTTAGTAGGTCATTGTATTGCGGGTAAATCTGTAAAAGAATTTTCCACCCTAAAAAAGTAACCAATCCCGAAATTATGATAGAGCCTAATAGCGGAACAAATCCTCTGAATATTTCTCTGAAGGTGATTACACGTTTTGCTTTTCCAATAAAAATAAAGAGAACTAATAATCCTAAGGCAATGAAAGTCATTGGAGCGACCCATGAAAATGGATAGCTGATAAAAAAGCCAAAGGGAACGGTAAAATAAACATTATCCTCTGTTGCAGTTGTTGCATTGAGATTTATATTAGAAAAATGGTCTAACAATGGCATTAAATAGGTTCCCTGATGTGCCAGTGTGTTTTTGTTTAGATGCTGAACGTCATCTTGTTGGGTGTGGTAGTTAAAATGACCGTCAATAAAGGCAAAGTTAAGTCCCTGAATGTTTCCCTGTTCTCTGAAAACAGTTAAATCGGTGTCGTTTGGAAGCATTTTGTAAATGCTGTACATGAGTGAATTGGAGACCGGAAATTTTGTTTTTGCATTTGCAAATTCTTTTACCAATGCTTCATTCCCTTTATTGGTTTCCATTAACATATAACTTGGACCCGAAGAGCCTCTGGCTTCAAAATTTAAAACTAAGCCCACTTCTTTTGCCCAAGGATGTTGATTTACAAAAAGGGCGGCACCATTTAAACCTAATTCTTCGGCATCAGAAAAGAGAATGATAATATCGTTTTTATGTGGTTTTTTTGCATATAAGAATGCACGTACACCTTCAAGAATGGTGGCAACACCCGAAGCGTCATCACTTGCTCCTTTAGAGAAGGAATGTGGTGCGCTGTCATAATGAGAAAGCAATAAAAGTGCTTTTGAATTGTCTGTTCCTTTTATCCGGGCAAGAATATTCTTAGATTTTACCAGAAGACCTCTGTCATTAAGTGTGAATCCTTCCTGAATTGTTGTTTCCAAACCAATTCGATTAAGCTCAAGTTTAAGATAATTGGCAACTAATTCATGATTTGTCGAGCCTACATAATGGGGTTTTTGGGCTATGATTTTGACTTGATTTAGTGCGCGTTCGGTTGAGAATTCTGCAAGAGCTTCTTCGTTTTTAGAAATCCATTGGGGCATCATTGTGGCGTATATAACGGCCAGAATGGCTATGACGCATAGAAAGGCTAGTATTGAAGTAGGATTTTTTTTCATGTTGAATATACTAAATTTCTTTTTTCACGAGCATATAATAATCATTGTCTAGAGGGCGATAACCTTGGTCGTATAGAAAATAATAAGTGTTTCCCGTTTTGGTCTGCAAAATATTAGTAAAAAAATCAAAATCAAAGCCTTTGTTCAACATTTTCTCTTTTCTTGCTTTTGATTTTCCTTCGGTATTCAGTTCAGACAAAATACGGTAATTTTTGCGCAGTTTATTATTTACATTTCGCATGAAATTAGTACTGTCTTTATTGATTTTATTGTTGTATGCATTTCGACAGCTGTCTGAGCAGAATTTCTTGTCTTCACGACCTACAATTTTTTCGGAACATTCGAGGCATGTCTTCATGGATCTAACTTTTTAATTTCATATAAATCATTTCTCCTGTCTTTTAAGATTCGTACGCTTCCGTGCTCATGGAGTTCTTTTAGTAAATTCAAATCAACATCTACAATTAAAGTCATTTCTGTATTTGGGGTCGCTTCTGCTTTTATGCCATTACTTGGAAAAGCAAAATCTGAGGGAGTAAATACTGAAGCTTGGGCATATTGAATATCCATATTGTTTACTTTTGGCAGATTGCCTACACAGCCTGCAATGGCTACATAACATTCATTTTCTATTGCCCGGGCTTGTGAACAGTGTTTTACACGGGTGTAAGCATTTTGAGTATCTGTCAGAAAGGGAACAAATAAAATATTCATTCCTTCGTTTGCCATAATTCTTGAAAGTTCCGGGAACTCTACATCATAGCAAATCAGGATTCCAATTTTGCCACAGTCGGTATCAAAGGTTTTAAATTGAGATCCGCCTTTCATCCCCCAATGCTGTACTTCGTTTGGAGTAACGTGAATCTTGGTATATATTTCTGATGATCCGTCTCGTTTGCATAAAAAGCCAACATTGTACAAATTACCATTATCTAAATACGGCATGCTACCGGTAATGATATTGATGTTGTAGGAGATAGCAAATTCCTGAAAACGTTTTCTGATCGGATCAGAGTAACGGGCAAGCTCACGAATCGCCTCTGCTTCTGATAAATGATTGTAATCGGCCATTAAAGGCGCAATAAAAAGTTCCGGGAATAAAGCAAAATCACTTCCGTAACCGGAGACCACATCAATAAAAAATTCGGCCTGCTCAAACAAAGCTTCCACATTGTTGAGTTGACGCATTTGCCATTGAATTAATCCCAAACGAATAACACTTTTTTCGAGATTAATAAGTTTTGGACTTTCGTCGTAATAAACATTGTTCCACTCTAAAAGCACCGCAAATTCTTTGGATTCTTCGTCGCCTTCTAAATAGTTTTTGATGATGCGCAAAACATGAAAATCATTACTGAGCTGAAAGGATAACACCGGATCGTGTAATTCTTTGTGTTTTACCTTATCGATATAGTTTTTTGGAGTGAGTTTTTTGGCATGTTGCGCATAATGCGGAATCCTTCCTGCAAAAACAATAGCTTTTAAATTCAGTTGTTCACAAAGCTCCTTACGGGCATCGTACAAACGACGGCCCAAACGCAGACCACGATATTGCGGATGGATGAAAACATCTATACCATACAAGATTTCTCCATTTGGATTATGAGTAGAGAAAGTATAATTGCCATGAACCTGGTTGTAGTTATGTCTTTTATCAACCAGTTTCTCATCAACGATTAAGGACAAGGCTGATCCTACAACGACACCATCGGCGAGAATAACTAATTGACCTTCTGGGAATATAGAAAGTAGTCTTTCAATATCAGCAGATCTCCAATACGAATTGGCCATCTCCGGATATGATTCTACCATTGAATTTTTCAATTGTTTGTAGTCGTCAAATTCCAAATTTCGCAATTCAACTTTGTTGATTTGTGTTTGCATATCGTAAGGCTTTTCTCAAATATACGAAAATATTTCCATTTGCAAACGCTTACAAATATTTACAACCGAAAGTAAATGATTTTCAACCGAATAACTTTTGAGTACAGTCGCATCTTTGCCCTGTTGAGTTTGATAGACGAATTCATTTACACTAACATTTAAATACTATACGCCATGAGAAACAGAGTACAGTTAATTGGGAACGTAGGAAACGATCCGGAAATTAAAACACTAGAAAACGGAAAAAAGTTAGCCCATCTAAACATTGCGACAAATGAAAACTACACTAATGATAAGGGAGAAAAAGTAGAACAAACAGAGTGGCATCGCATTACGGCTTGGGGAAAAACAGCAGAACTTATTGAAAAATATGTCGTAAAAGGAAAAGAAGTTGCCGTTGAAGGGAAGCTCACTCACAGAAGTTATGATGATAAAAACGGTGAAAAGAAATATGTCACCGAAGTAGTGGTCAACGAGATTTTGTTTTTGAAGAAGTAAGGTTTACTTCAGTTTAATATAACCCGACAGGTTTTTAAAAACCTGTCGGGTTTGTCAGTTTTGAATTTTATAAAATAGAAGTACCGTTTATATCGGTCGTAAGTACTTCACTCATATAATCAAAAAAGGGTCTCATGTTCTTGAAGGTGTCTAATGCCTGCTCTAAAAAGAGAGGACTCAGTACTTCCTGATCTGTAAATCGCTTAATAAGTAAAAACTGTTTGTAGCGAAGTAAGTCGATAGATTCATGAGTGCTGTCAAATCCTTTTGGTGCTGTTTTTAGCTGTTCGCCTTGTAAAGTTCCGAATGTGCTGATAAAAGATTGGGATTGCAGTATTTTTCTAAAAGGTTCAGGATCGTGAGCAAATTCGCTTCTTACTCGTTTTAAATCTGCAGCATTTGGACCCCAAAAACCACCTGCGAGAAAACTGTTTCCTTGTTCGAGATGAAAATAATAACCACCACGTCTTTCACTTGTTGCTCTGGTAAAACTACCGCCCCAAAAACCTTTGAAAGGAGTTTTGTCTTTAGAAAAACGAATATCTCGGTAAATTCGGTATACACTTTTTTTCCCCGAAGCCGTTTCTAAAACATCGGTTTTGGAGAGCTCTTGCAGCAAAGCGCCTGCAAAGTTTTCGATATGATTTAATTCTTTGAGATAGGTTGTCTTATGTGTTTCAAACCAAGGTTTGTTATTGTTTGCTTTGAGTTCGTTCAAAAAATCAAGACTGGATTTGGGAATAGTAATGTGATCTTTCATGATTAAATTGTGGCGTCGTTATTAGGCTTTTAAAGCTAAAGATAATTTAAAAAAAGTTAAATTGATGAGGTGCTGTAGTAATTCAGAAGTTTCCAATTGTCAGTCTGAGTGAAGTCGAAGCCATTTTAGGGTGTAAAGCCCTTCGACTTCGCTCAGGGGAACATTTGGTATTTATTTGCTTAGCGTTTTGGCGGCTCCTATGTTCGAAGCGAAATTTTTTCACGGAGATTTGCTTCGCTTGTTCGCTATCGCTCGGGTAACAGATTGTTTTTATCGAAATAGCAAACTAAAAATATCTGCTAAATCTGCCTGATCTGCGTGCAAAAAACTCTTAGCCTTTGCGAGCAAATATCGAATCAACAGGAGCATAAACACTTTTTGCGTAATCTGCAATTGATCCTAAAAATCATTTGCTGACTTTTATTTGAACTAAAAAACCCATCAGATTGCTGATGGGTTTTTCTATATATTTTAAGCCGTCTTTTTGATTAAGTCAAACATAGGACAACGAGAGCAACGTTTCTTTTCACTCTTTTTAAATTTCTCGCAACAGCTGGATTTGCAGTTTTCGAGTTTTTTAATCTTGTCAAGGATTTCAAGTTTTTTCTTCTTCTTTTTATCCTTTTTTTTGTCTTTAACCTTCTCTTTCTTGCTCACGGTGCCTCTCAATTATAAAACCGAGGCAAATATAAACGAATAAAAGTTATTTTTATATATTCTAAATAAACTTTAACTTTTTTATTTTGGGTTAATAGCGATTGAGCTCGTAACCGTTAATTGCTGAATGTCACGATCAAACAAGTAAAGACCACCTTTGTCGTCGCCAATTAAATTAATTTTATCCAGAATAGATTTGGCAGTAGCCTCTTCTTCGATTTGTTCAGATACGTACCATTGTAAGAAATTATGTGTTGCATAATCTTTTTCTGCAAAAGTAATATGTACCAATTCGTTGATAGATTCTGATACAAAAATTTCATGGTTGTAAAGAGTCTCAAACATTTCCTTAAAAGTAGAATAACTTGTTTTAGGCTCTTTAAGATCTGTAATTTGTGAATGTCCGCCACGTTCGTTTACATACTTTACTAATTTAAGCATGTGTGCGCGTTCTTCATCTGATTGTGCGTACATAAATTGAGCAATTCCTTCTAATCCGTGTACCTCTGCCCAACAAGCCATTGAAAGGTAAGTTTGTGAAGATTCGGCTTCAATTCTGATTTGCTTGTTCAGTGCTGCTTCTATATTTTTTGATAACATAATCTTGATTTTTTTGTAAAGTTAGATAATTTTAGGCAATTAAGAACCTGATTATCTCTTGTAAGAATTAATTCAGATTCAGACTAAATACAATGAAATCAACTTATTTGGATTTAAATGATGCTATTTTTGGAAGTAGAGCGCTGGTTTTGAGAAATAAATAACAGTGGAAAAACTTTACAAATTGTTTTCATTTCTGCGAAAATCAGTTCAAGTTACCAGATGTGAAATGTAAAATGTAAGTTCGGAAAGTGGGCAGTTTTGTTTACGGCAGTCAATTCTTAATGAGTAGAATAGTCCGGAAAGTAAAAAATTCGGTTTAATTGATTATTCTACTTGTAGTATTGCGCTGGTAAGTTTTTTTCTTATGACAAGCAAAAAGTACCATATTCAGCATCTCACAACTCACGTCTCACACTTGAATTAATTATAGCCATCCGTAAATTTAAGCATCTTGTATTCTTTAGTATCGGTATCTAAATAGCCCAGAATGCTATAGTCTTTAAACTTCATTACACTTTGAAATGCTACTTCATCATGTCTTTCTAAATATAAATTAATTTTATCGGCAGCAAGAGGTTGCTGTTGTTCTGTGGTAAGTCCGAGTTTTTTGTCCCAGATACTTTCAAAGAATACAGTTTTGGTTTGAAGATCCGGATAAAAAACACCATCAAAACTTTGATAAGTTGGTTTACTGATGCCTCCAAAAGTAATAAACAGATTCTTTTTATTTTTAAAGACCGATAATCCAATATCTAAATCAGAAAGATGTTGGAGAAATTTAGCCGTATTTTTTAATTCTTTTGGACTATAATGGTCTCTTTGGATTAATAAAGGGGAATTTTTAAAACGGATGGTGTCATTTTTTGAAACGGCAATACTTTTTAGTGCCTCTTGTGAATCAAGATCTTTTATATCAAACAAAAATTCATCTACGTTTGTGTTGATCTGAAACAATCTGTTCTCGTGATAATACGAATTGGAAGATCTGGACGGCTTTTGGGCAATTGGTTGCAGGAAATTTTTTTCTGTTATATCAAGAGTATTCAGATTAATGTCAAACAATTGTGTCTTTTTAGCATTCTGGTCTAAGGTCAGTAGTATACGATCGGTTAGCAAATACATTTTGGTTTTACTGATAGTTTTAAACAAAGGATTGTACTCACCGGGTTCCATCTTTTCAATTGGGTTTTGAGCAAGAATCTGATTGAATGTTCTGGATTGTGTTTTTCTGTCTGTGAAGCTAAAGGGAGAAAAATCAAGCACCTTTTCTTCCACGGTTCCATTCCTGAAGACGTAAAGAATTAGTTTTGGTTCTGTTTTATGTTGCGTCAGTAAATTAAAAGCATTGTTTTTTTGATATTGCGTAACAATAGGCTGCATAGATGCAGGGTAGTTAAATTTCAGAGCCTTGACCGTTTTATCTTCAAAATAATATTTGACGATTATAATATCTTTCAACTCTTCTGAGTACCAATACAAACTTGGATTTCCGTCTTCGGCTAAACTGTATCCCATCAACAATCTGTCTTGATATTGCGTCATCGCGCCGGTAAATTGATCTCGTAGGAATAGGGCACTATTGTACTTTAAAATCTTAAAAATTCCCTGAGAGGCCACAAAGACAAATACTTCGTGTGTCACGGAGTTTTCGAAGTTTAAAATCTGATCGTCTTCCCTAATCTTTTTTAATTCTAACGGATAAGAAGCCAATACCGTCTGACTTAACAGTATAGAATTGTACATTACGGCTAAAAGCAGTGCTATTTTTTTCATATTTTTTAGAATAAAATCAATTCAGAATCACGGATTAAAACGGGTTTAGGAATTCATTAACTCCTGAAAATAATCGACAAACTGACTTAGATGTAAACCATCCATTAAACCATGATGCACGTATACTGCCATCGAAATGGTTCTTTTACCGTTTTCTGCGGTCATCATTTTTCCAAAGGAAACTTTAGGGCAACTGTCCGGATAGGTAAAACTGCGGGCGTGAGTCAGCGAGGTAAAATTTAACCACGGGATTGCCGAAAAATGTATATTATCGTCTTTGAATTCACGTGTAAAAAGCCCGGTTGTGTTCTGGATTCGTTTGACTTCTGCTAAAGCATTTTGTTCAAAAATTCTGAAATCGGGATTGTATTCCATTAAAGAAAATCCGAAAGTACCATCTTCACGACCAATTGTTGCCGAAGCATCAATTTGATCGTAGATGTAGATTTTATCTTCTGAAATTCGATATCTGAAATTCTCGATTGCATTTACGGCTACCAAGGTTTTATGCAGGTAATAAATAAAAAAAGAAGCATTGAGACTTTTGGCAGTTTGATAGGCTTTGGTACAGTCAATCTCTACGGTGGCACCAAAAAAAGGCTCTTCCATTTGTTTGAAATGAGCGAAATGCTCTTTTCTGTTCCAATTTTCCAGGGCTAAAAGTGTTTTCATTATAGTAAATTGTTAAGCACTTCGGTTATTTTTTCGAAAGAGCTAAAATGTTGATGTTCTACTTTATGATTGATTTTTTCGTGCTCCCAAGTAGTGTGAAACGGAATATGAACGGCATAACCACCAATCTCTAAAACAGGCAAAACATCTGATTTTAGAGAGTTCCCGATCATCAGAAATTCATGCGCTTCAATGTCTAAACGACCTAATAACTTCTCGTAATCTATTTGTTGTTTGTCTGACATTACTTCGATATGGTGAAAATAATGACCTAATCCTGAACGATGCAATTTGCTGTGCTGGTCTTTCAGGTCACCTTTTGTGGCAACAACCAATTTGTATTTGCCATGCAAGGCTTCTAAAGTTTCTTCGATTCCGTCAAGGAGTTCGATTGGTTTTTCGAGTAATTCTTTTCCATATTGAATGATTTTTTGAATTACTTCAACCGGAATGGTATTGTTTGAAATAATCATCGCGGCTTCAATCATCGAAAGGATATACCCTTTGATTCCATAACCGTATAAAGGTAAATTCTGAATTTCGATTTTAAACAATTCCTGCGAAATGCCTTGATGCGAAAGGTAATCTTCCATCAAAGCACAGAATTTATGTTCTGTTTCCTGAAAGTAAGGTTCGTTTACAAACAAGGTGTCATCCGCATCAAATGCGATTACTTTTAAATTTGGAATTTTGTTTTTGTGTAACATATAGAGAGATGTTTTTTTTAGTTTCAGGTTTTCTTTGTTTCAGGTTTCAGGTTTTGCCACAGATTAAAATGATTTCGAAGATTTTTTTAATAATCTGCTTGATTTGCAAAAGCTGCGTGCAAACTTCTCACGTAACTTTTAATTCAAATTTAAAAAAGAATCTGTCGAAATCCGCGTGCTACTTTTAGCGCCAGAACTTCAATAACATTACTTAGAAAAAAGCTTTTTCAACGAAATGGTCTTATCGTAAAACGTGATCCTGATTCCGAAGAGCAAAATGATTCCGCCGAAAACCATTTGTAAAGTTATTTGTTCTTCTAAAAACAACCAAGCTAATATCGAAGTAATTACCGCCTGACTCAATAAACTTAACGAAACCCTTGTCGCACGCATATGTTGCGTGGCATAACTAATAGAAAGCCAGGCACACAATTGGCAAATTACCGCTTGGAGCACCAATACAAACCAGCCCGTGTTGGAGAATCCTGTAAAAGGTTCGTTTAAAGCATAACAAAGGATTCCCAAATAAATACTGGAAGCAAATAAACTGATGGTCATAAACGATAAAACATCGACCTCTGAAAGTACATTTTTACTAAGTAAAAGATAGATCGAGTATAAGATTCCGGATAGCACTGCAAACAGGAAAGCATGATCAAAATTTAGTTCCATAAAAAAGCCAAAACCAACCAAGGTTACCATTCCAAATAAGGCAACAACCGTTCCGATCCAGAAATTGGTTGCGGGTTTTGTATTCAAAAAGAAAAAAGAGCCAATTCCTACCCATAGCGGAGATAAATTGGTCAGCAATGAAGCTTGTGTAGCACTCGAATCCTGAATGGCGATATTCCAAACCGCAACATCTGAGGCAAACAAAATACCGCAAAGTGCTGCTAAAAGGGTAAATCGTAAAGTGGGCAGTTTAAAGTTTTTACTAAAAAGCACATAAGGCAAAAGCAACGTAACTGCAAAAAACATGCGGTAAAATGCCGAAATTAATCCCGGAGCTAAGCGTAATTTTACCAATATCGGGAAGATCGAAATACAAAGTATTCCACCTATTAATGCTAATCTGGGTTTGGTGATTTTCATTTGAAGTATTCTAAGCTTAGTGAGGAACGCTTAAACAATTGGAATTAGATTATTTTATTTTTTTGTTTTGATTGTCTTGTCGGTTATCCCAAAACGAGATAATTTCTATTTGATTGTGGTTGATCTCGTAAAAAATCAGATATGTTTTTAGAGAAATATTGTAGGCAATTTTGTTTGAAGTAAATTGTCTAATTACTAGTGTTTCCTAATTTGAAGGAAGATTAGATAACCATTCCCGCATTTCTGAAATTACTTCATCATTAGTATGAGAATTGCTCTTTTTGATTTCGTTTCGCCCATTTTCGATTGTTGTGTTTTGTTCAGATGATAATTGAAAAAGAGCTTGCTCAGACGAATCAAATATAGTTTGAAGAGCATTGAGAAAATTCAAATCGTCAGAATCTTTAATTCTTGAGATCAGATTTTTTTTTATTTGTGCAGTCATGTCCATAACCTATCTTTTATACCCAAATTTAAAGATTTATTTCTAGAATGCTTTAAATTGATTTGGATTATTTGTAAACCTGACGGGTTTACTGTTGCAATTCCTCATTCTTCGGAATGACAAATTGCTGCTTAATTTGTTCATGTTGTCATTTCGACACAGGAGAAATCACACACGAAACTCCGTAAAGAGTACCGCCAACATTTGTCGAGCTACTAATGTGATTCCTCGTACCTCGGAATGACAAAATAACGTTTTTTTATGCACTGCTACATCGGAGGAACAATTACTAACCTATAAACCTGACAGGTTTTTAAAACCTGTCAGGTTTACAAAACGCGTGAAATCAATAAAGTACTCCACGCGTTCCAAAACATTACTGTTAAGCCTTACTAACCCTAAAACAAGCCTTTTCGATTTGTTTATCCGAAAAAGGGTCGAGTGCTTTGGTCAGCATTTTACTGGTTCTGATGCAGTTCATCATTTTTGTCCGAAGATCGAGGTTGTTGCCGATTTCGGTTTGCAGAATAGCCTCGAAAATTTCGGACAGCTGTTCCGGTTGTTTTCTAAATTCTCCTTCAAACCAAAGGTCTGAGAGGAAATTGGCCACAGATGGCATTACATTGTGGTGTGTTGGTTTTTGATTTTCTTTTGTCATAATCGAAAATATTAAACGCACGAAACCCCCGCTTTAGGTGTGACAAAATATTCCGAGAAATAGATTTATGGGCAGTTTCCTGCTCCTTCACCATGACGAGGGTTCGCTTAAGTTGATTTTTAATAAATTTTATCGAAAAATCTCAAATATTTTGTCAGCACAAACGTACTAAGATAAATCGATTAAAACCTTTAAAAAGAAAGAAAATTCTTTCGTAATTTATATTTGTAGAGATCTAGTTTACCGTTTCACCATTCGGAGCATCAGCATCCGGGTTAATGAATACCAGTTTTCCTTCTGCATTGGTAGTCATCAGGATCATTCCTTGACTTTCTACACCACGCAAGGCTCTTGGCGCTAAGTTGGCCAGAACAGAAACACGTTTTCCGATCACTTCTTCGGGAGTAAAGCTTTCTGCGATTCCCGAAACAATGGTGCGAACGTCAATTCCTGTGTCTACTTTAAGAACTAAAAGCTTGTTGGCTTTTGGCATTTTTTCGGCTTCAAGGATAGTTCCCACACGAATATCCATTTTGGCAAAATCTTCAAACTGAATCAATTCTTTTTGAGGTTCTGCTTTCTTGTTTTCGGCGCTATTGGCAGTTTTTGTTGCTTCCAATTTGTCTATTTGTTTTTGTATTTCTTCGTCTTCGATTTTAGCGAAAAGCAATTCTGCCTCTCCAATTTGGTGACCCAATGGGAATAAATTCCAATCATTAAATTCCAAATTCCAATTGAGGTTATCTATTTTTAAAATTTTAGACAATTTATTTGCTGTAAAAGGCAAAAACGGCTCAGCCAAAACGCTCAAAGCAGCTGCGATTTGCAAGGCTACATACATTTGAGTTTTTACACGCTCCGGATTGTCTTTCATTACTTTCCAAGGCTCTTCATCTGCTAAATATTTATTTCCTAAACGAGCCACATTCATTAATTCACCCAAAGCTTCACGGAATCTGTAACGCTCAACCGAACTCGAAATTACTGCCGGATAGGCTTTTAATTCTGCTAAGGCTGCTTCGTCAACTTCTGTAAATTCATTTGGTGTCGGAATAAATCCGTCGTAATATTTGTTTGTTAAAACAACTACACGGTTAATGAAGTTTCCGAAAATAGCAACTAATTCATTGTTGTTTCTCGCCTGAAAATCTTTCCAGGTAAAATCATTATCTTTTGTTTCCGGAGCGTTAGAAGTCAATGCATAACGCAAAACGTCTTGTTTCTCAGGGAATTCTTCTAAGTATTCGTGTAACCAAACTGCCCAGTTTTTTGAAGTCGAAAGTTTGTTTCCTTCCAGATTCAAAAACTCATTTGCAGGCACATTGTCCGGTAAAATATAGCTGCCTTCGGCTTTAAGCATCGCAGGGAAAATGATACAGTGAAAAACGATATTGTCTTTTCCGATAAAGTGAACCAATTTGGTGTCTTCATCTTTCCAATACGGTTCCCAGTCTTTTCCTTCACGGGCTGCCCATTCTTTAGTAGACGAAATGTACCCGATAGGGGCATCAAACCAAACGTATAATTTTTTGCCTTCAGCACCTTCAACCGGAACATCAATTCCCCAGTCAAGGTCGCGTGTTACAGCACGAGGCTCTAATCCGCCATCAACCCAGGATTTAACTTGTCCGTACACATTCGGTTTCCAGTCGTTTTTATGTCCAACTAAAATCCATTCCTGCAAGAATTCAGTATATCGGTCTAAAGGTAAAAACCAGTGTTTTGTAGATTTTAAAATCGGAGTTTCTCCGGTAATTGTCGATTTTGGATTGATCAAATCGGTAGCATTCAACGTCGATCCGCATTTTTCACACTGATCTCCGTAGGCTTCTTCGTTACCACATTTCGGGCAAGTTCCAACTACAAAACGATCTGCCAAAAACTGATTGGCTTTGGCATCGTACAATTGCTCGGTTACTTCTTCAATAAAATCGCCTTTATCATACAGTTTTCTAAAAAATTCCGAAGCGGTATCATGATGAATTTTAGCCGAAGTTCTGGAATAATTATCAAATGAGATTCCGAAATCAGCAAATGATTTTCTGATAATTCCGTCATATTTATCAATAACTTCTTGTGGTGTAACTCCTTCTTTTTTGGCTTTCATCGAAATGGCAACACCGTGTTCATCACTTCCACAAATAAAAGCAACATCTTTTCCTTGCAAACGTAAATATCTCGAATAAATATCTGCTGGCACGTAAACCCCCGCCAAATGCCCAATATGTATAGGTCCGTTAGTATAAGGCAATGCAGCTGTAATGGTATATCTTTTTGGATTCTGTATCATAACTCAGTTTTATTGGGTGCAAAAATAAGCAATAGAATCGAGATTTTAGTATGCTGGTTGGGTTTCACGGAGATTCGCAAATTTTCTCACGCAAATTCGCGGAGTTTTTTTTAAAATATTATGCTTTTTTGTTTCTCGCAAAGTAGCGAAGTCGCTAAGTTTTAAGTTTTTTTCTTTGCGTTTTTGCGACTTGGCGAGAAAATTTCTCATGCAGATTTTGCAGATTTAGGAGATTGTTTTTATCAAAATAATAAAGCAAAAAAATCAGCAGAATCTGCCAAATCTGCGTGCAAAAAAACTTCGCGGCTTCGCGATTTGGCGAGAAACCCGAATACGAGATCATCATAAGTATTGATTTGCTTATATTTGCAACGTAATTAATACCGTTGCGAATCATGGCAAAAGGACCCGAAAAAAATACCAAAAACAAAGCTTTACATACCAAATTACTAAATCGGAAAAAGGCTAAACTTCAGGAGGAAAAAAGAGAAAGAGCCTTACGACTGAAAGCTTTAGTGGCAAAAATGAATCAGAAAAAGAAGGAGGATGAGTTAGGTGACCAATAAATGGGTGGTAGCCAAAGCGAGAAAACCTTCGTTTAAATAGACTTAATTTAAACTAGCTGTTTCGAACTAAAAAAGCGCATATTGATGCAAATCCTTCGCAATATATTTTGCAACCTTTGCTGAAAAAAAGCAAAGCAATTTTATGAGCAAGACTAAATTAACCATCAATAAAAACGGTTCTATCAAGATAGAAGGCGATTTCGAAATAACAGATTCAGAAGGAACAGTATACGGATTACAAGGAAGAAGTGCATTGGGTTTATGCCGTTGCGGATTATCTGCAAACAAACCATTTTGCGACGGAGGACACCGTAATAATTTCGAACACGATTCAATCGCATTCGATTTACCACCAATGAAGACGAATTAAGAATTTGGCTTTTTAGGTTATTTAAAATATAGAGAAAACTGCATTACTAATGCGGTTTTTTTTATGCCTTGATTTTTTCGAACGATTATGCCTGTATTCTTACTTAATCGGAACTCGATTATAAAAAAAACAGAAGGTTTTATAAATTCATCAGGGATATTTACAAATCACAAACCTAACTTGTGAAAGGATTAAAATGATGAGCTATGAAAGAGAAGGAAAACAATTATCCGCACGAATGGATAGAAAAAATAGATAATGAAATTAGATTTTCTGTCAATAACGGGTTACCAGGTACCGTTTTTACTGCTATTCTAAATCAAGAGAAGATTTTTCAAAAGAATTACGGATATCAGAGAATATATGATGAAAAGGAACTGATGTCAAATCCTGAGCCCATGAAGACAGATACGATATTTGATCTGGCATCCTTGACTAAGATTTTTTCGACAACATTCTCTTATATGAAATTAGTGGAAGATAAGGTTTTGTGTATTGAGGATAAAATATCTAAATATCTTCCTGAATTTACTGGTGGAGATAAAAATGAGGTTACTATAAAACAAGTTTTGCAACATAATTCGGGCTTGCCATCCAGTTTTCACTTTTATGATCCCGATCATCATCCCGACTTTTATTCTCAATCTCGTGAAAAAACGATAACCCTATTGCCGTTGGTTCCTTTGGCAAATAAACCGGGCACTGTAACAGTGTATAGTGATATTGGGTTTGCTTTACTGGGCATTATTATAGAAAAAGTCACGGGAACAAGACAAGATGATTTTGTTAAAAAGAACATTTATGAGCCTTTAGGATTAAAAAATACCGGATATATTCTTCGTTGTGAAGGGATTCCGCAAGACAGATTTGAAGCAACCGAAAGATGCGGAAATACAAGAGACGGCAGGGTTTCGTTTCCTAATATTAGAACGCAAACAATACAAGGGGAGGTTCATGACGAATTTGCTTATTATTCTATGGGTCAAATATCGGGTCATGCTGGATTATTCTCTACTGCCGATGATCTTTCTGTTTTGTGTCAGTTAGTATTAAATGGGGGAAAGCATGGTACTTTTAAACTCTGTTCGCAGCAGACCGTAGATTTATTTCTTACTACGTTTAATACAGATAAAACGTATGCATTGGGATTTCAGATTCCGACAGCTGCAACACATCTTATCTATGGGTTATTACTTCCAGAAGCCGGTCATGCATTTGCGCATACGGGTTGGACAGGGAATTGTTTTGTAATTGATTTTCTGCATAATTCAATTGTGATTATTCTAACTAACAAAAAGCATACACCGGTAGTTCCTACTCTTAATCTGGACCGGTTTGAAGGCGACTTACTGCCTACTGCTCTTTATGGAGGAACGATACAGCTTTTTTACGGGGGACTTATTTCTGAACAAGAGAAAAAGAAAAAACGGAATGTTTTTAACCAATCAGACTAGGAAAAGATTTTTTGTTTTTAAATGGTTTTTAGGAATAAAATAGCATATCGTCACCTATGGAAGAATTAATGCATATTAAATCGATTATTGGGATTGTCCTTGGTTTAAGTTTAACTCATCTTATAAAGGGGTCTGTAGTTTTTATACAGTTTCCGAAGCAAAAAAAAATCTATTTTGTACATTCGCTTTGGGTTTTTTATGTTTTTCTGCTGCTGATACACTTTTGGTGGTGGGAGTTTAATTTAAAACTCATTAAAGAATGGTATTTTGCCGATTATTTTTTTATCATTTGTTACATTCTGATTTTCTATTTGTTGTGTGCGATTCTTTATCCGGATAGTTTGATTGATCACACCGATTATAAACAGTATTTTTATTCGCGTAAAAACTGTTTTTTCACAGTTTTGGCACTCTGTTTTGCAGCTGATACAATTGATACTGTAATAAAAGGGCGGAATTATTTTTTATATAACGATAGTGAATATTACCTTCGGATCATTAGTCATGTTGTTTTATGTCTGGTAGCTCTAAAGATTCAACATAAGGTTTTTCATATTGTTTTGCCGGTATTGTTTATTGTTTACGAACTTTCGTTTATTTTGAGATTATTTGATGTTGAATAAGAACCAATTTAATTTTGAGGAATATGTTGTGTAAAAGACTTCGGTTGCTATTTTTTCTTCTTCTTTTTCTAACCAAAGGATTAGCCCAGAGCAAGATCAATCTTTTTTCAGAAATTAATTACAACTCAATTCCTTCGGTTGCTTTAACAGAATACAAATCGGTTCAGGATCGTGACGGCAGATTACAGAATCCAAAAATTGCTTTAGGTGTTGGGATTTCCGGAGGCGGATCGAGAGCGCAGTTTTTTAGTATGGGCGTGCTTTTAGGACTGGAGGAGATAAAAGAAAGCAATTCGCAACGTAACTTTTTAAGTGAAATAGATTATTTTTCAACGGTTTCAGGAGGGTGTTATTCGGCCGGATATTATTTGACGATATTAAAAAACAAATTGCAGTATGACAATTGTAGTTTTAATGAGTTTTATTTCTCTAAAGCAGATGCTTACAAATCAGATGTAAATAAATCAGCAAATGTTTTTTCTCTTCTCAATAACAGCAGAAATGAAAAAGGTGAAAAAGTATCCATGACACAGCGTTTAGATTTAGAGGTTTTGCAGTATGACAGTTCTAATCCAGAAAACCCTGAGAAATTTAAAAAGCAGATGCTGCTGTCCGATTTTTTTATTCCAAAAGAAAGCCTGAAGAATCCGGAGTTGCCTATGTTGGTTGCAAATGGAACAGCTTACAACAACGGAGAACGTTTTCCGTTTATGCCACATGTAATAAGAGCTTTAAAAATAAATTCTTCTTTGGCTCCGAATAAGGCATCGATTTCACTTAATGAAAATAAAATTAATAACGGTTACGATTTTCCGTTGACGTATGCCATTACGGCAAGTTCTGCTTTTCCGGGTGTGCTTCCAAAAACAAAATTCGGAATCAAAGGTCAGAACAAAATACTATGTGTGATTGATGGCGGGGCTTCTGATAATATGGGCTATCAGACCTTAATAGAATTGCTTCATGATGATACCAAAGTAGAAGATAAGAACAAAAAAGCACTTTTTATCGATTGTCTGGGACAGGGAAAAAAAGAACCGTTTATAAATGATGTGAAAATCGGATTGATCTCTTTAATAGAAACGGCTTCTTTATATACCGTTCAGACCCGATACATTACTTTTGAAAATGATGTCGAAAATGTGCTCGAAAAGTATAAAATTCCGATTAGTAATTATCAGGTGATAGGCTTTACAACCTTACGTGATTATTTGTCGAATCTGAAGAAAGATCAGGCCTATGAAGATTTGGTCATTAAATTAAAAAACACAGACGATATAGCCAGCAACTGGTTGAAACTACAGACCGATTTTAAAACGGATTTAATAGCAAAATTTGGCACCAATAGTTTTGCTAAAGATCATAACGGAGAGGTTATTCTATCAAGCTTAGACAAGGAAAAGTTTAAAGACTTTGGAGCCGAAGAAGTTTTAATGTTGTATGAATACGCTTCTCATGTAGAAACAAAACTAAGAACAAAACCCGAAGAGAAAGAAATGTTATTGTTAGCCGGACGACTGGCTGCATTTTTAAAAACGAAGGAACTAAAAGATTTGTTGACGGAATGTTAAGAGGCTTAAAGTCAATTTAACCTGTTGGGTGCAATTACTTCGTGAATTTGCTTCGCTCGTATCGCAAAAGTAATACTTAACAAATAGAAACACATTTCTATTACATAGCTAAACTATGCGGTCTTCGACTTCGCTCAGACTGACAATTGAAATTTTAAATAATTGAAACGCCTTTTCTCGTTTTCAAAACTATGAACTATGTTCCTATGTGTTAAAAAACAACTACACCCAACAGGTTTAATTTAGATGTAAAGTTCACCTCGCATCGTAATAATAGAAGAGCCTCCTACCAAAATATCTTTTTCACGTCCCATCACTTCAATAATAGATGACTGGTTTAGTTTTACGCCCTGCAAAATCTTGTATTCTTTGTTGACTTGTGCACGCCTGTTTTTTATCAGAAAACCAATCAAAGGCCCTGCTGCCGTGCCTGTTGCCGGATCTTCTTCTATACCAATTATGGGATTGAAGAATCGGGCTTCCACAATGTGATCCTGAGTTTCATCAGAAAGCGCAAAACAATAAAATCCTTCGAATTGATGCTCTTTTGAAATTTCGATTAAGAGTTTACTGTCCGGAGTGCAATCATTGAGTAATTGGCTGTTTCGTACCGGAACCATAACATGTGCTACTTCAGTTTGTACGACAGTTGGTGTCAGCATATCAATTTCTAAATCTTCGATTTTAAAGCCTAGTGCAATCGCTATTTTAAAGGTTGGAACCTGATGTTTAATCACAGCTTGTTTTTGGTGCATTTGTACAATTGGATCTCCGGTTACAGGTTCAAAACTTACCGTTAACGGAATTGGGGCATCTTTCATAATTACAAAACGATGATTCTCGTCCTGATCCTGAAATATTGGCATTTTTTTTAATAATGCTCCGCAGACTGCCCCCAATAAATTGTGCCCCGCACCATCTATCTCAAAACCAATGGGAGTAAAAGAACGAACATTAAGAGCTTTTTGCGTCGTAGAATAATAAACAAATGAGGTCTCAGAATATCCAAATTCCTTAGCAATATTCTGATACACTTCTAATTCTAAATCACCATCTGTAAAAACAACTGACAAGGGATTGCCTTTGTAACTTGTATTCGAAAATACATCTAAAACATAGTACTCTAATGTTGTTCTTTCTTTCATAAAGGATGTTTTTGCAGTAATGAACAGAATGCTGAAACTATTAATTCGAATTACTTTAATAAGCTATAAAAGTAGCATAAATACCACAAAGTAAAGTTGAATTTCTTAAGTTCCTTTTGTTATTTTGAACTAAGTGTCTCATTTGGTTGAAATTGAAAATTTAAATTTTTAGCATTGCGTTTTTTAGTACTGCTTTTTAATATTTTAAAATTTTTGTTTTAACACTTTTTGCATTCAAAACGATTTCTATTAACAATTTACTTGTAGTATTAATTATATATTTGCGACAATTAAAACAAAACCAAAATGAAAAATTTAAAAAGAATTATACTTTTTGCTATTGCAGTTTTAGCATTAGTATTGTCTTCTTTTTCTTGTAGTGATGAAAAAGAGGAAGAAATTGTAAATGCAAAAGAATTTATCAAATTCAAATACAACGAAAAATCACATTCTTATGAACCTGAATTGCTTTCTTCATTAAATATTAATCTAATGGGTTCTGAAGGGCGTGACGATACGTACAAAAAAGTTAGTTTATGGTTGCCATTGAATCCAACAGTAGGAAGCCACCCTGTGGTTTATAATTTAAAGGAAATGGAAACAACTTATCAGGCAACTTTTTCTTATAATTCAGAATTTAATAATGCTAATGCAAAATCCGGAACGATTACTATTACTAAAGTTAATGCTGATGAAATTGAAGGAACCTTTACTTTTTCGGGAACCCAAAATGATAAAACATTCACCGTTACAGAAGGTAGCTTTAAGGTAGAGAGATAAAAGAAGCTTTTTAAAAAATTAATTATAGAACAGTAGTAAGCAAAAGTTTACTGCTGTTTTTTTATTTAAAAGCATTTCTTTACTCCATTATTTTCCCCGAAATTTGCATTCAATTCATTAAACATACTCAAAATGGAATTCGGAAGAATCATTATTTCAGAAACAGCAGCAAACAGCGAAGATCCTCAGGATGTTATTAACTCAAATATTTCGGTAATAAATCTGATGCGTGAGGAAAAAATCGACGACGATTTGATTCATGAAGATGCATTGATGAGTTATTACTTAGACTATTATACTTCAAAATACACCGAAGGCAATTTTGCAAAATTTGTCTATGATTCTGGCTGGAATAAAGAATTGAATGAATTAATTGAAGAAGGTCTGGCTTTAATTGGCGCCGAGAAGCATTTAGAATTGTTTCAAACACAAGCCAAAAGAGTCCGATTGTTAAGCAGTGTTAAGATTGGTAAGTTTTTAAAAGGGAAATTTGAAGGCGTAAACCCAACAAGAGATTTACTAAACAATGATACTTTTTTTGAACTGGAAGAAAATCTGGTTGCACTTAATGCAGAATTTCTAAAATCACATCCCGATACCGAAGTACTTTCGGTAGATGAGATGTTTGCTGTTTTAGAAGAGTTTGTGGGGCATGAGATTAAGAGAGCTTAGATAGATATACGCCGTTTTTTGTCATTCCGAAGAATGAGAAAATAAGTACAATATGTCATTTCGACTTTAGGAGAAATCACACCAGTAATTCGCCAAAGATTGGCAACATTCTGTACGGAGTTACCGGTGCAATTCCTCATTCTTCGGAATGACAAGCGGTTTCCTTTGTCGAAGTATCAATGTGATTTCTCCTTCGTCGAAATTGAATGAATTGCCGTTTCTTTATGTGTTAGTTTTGCGTAAGGCTGTGAAATTCTTTTTTACGGACAACTTTGTCCTTAATCTTAACAAACATTTCCTTAAATTTGCTTCCTTTATATAAAAATAAAATAGTTACAAAAATCAAGCTATGTTACAAATCGCATTTATTAGAGAAAATCAAGAGAAAGTAATCAAGGCTTTAGCAAAACGAAATATCGATGCTAAAAGCGTTGTTGAAGAGGTGGTGCAATTAGATGAAAACCGTCGTGCTGCGCAGGTAGAATTAGACAACGTTTTATCTGAATCTAATAAATTGTCCAAAGATATTGGTGAATTGATGAAAGCGGGAGAGAAATCTAAAGCCGCAATCTTAAAAGAAAAAACCGTTTCCTTAAAAGAGAAAAGTAAAGAATTGGGTGAAAAAGCAGAAGCTTTGGCTACCGAATTGACAAACAAATTATACACATTGCCTAATCTTCCGGCTGATATTGTTCCCGAAGGAAAAACTCCGGACGACAATTTGAATGTTTTTGAAGAAGGAGACATTCCGGTTTTGCACGAAGGTGCGCAGCCTCACTGGGAATTAGTGAAAAAGTACGATATCATCGATTTTGAATTGGGTGTGAAAATTACGGGTGCAGGATTTCCGGTTTACAAAGGAAAAGGTGCTCGTTTGCAACGTGCTTTAATCAATTACTTTTTAGATAAAAATACAGCTGCAGGATATAATGAAGTTCAGGTGCCTCATTTGGTAAACGAAGCCTCAGGATACGGGACAGGACAATTGCCGGACAAAGAAGGACAAATGTATCATTCTACAATTGATGATTTGTATTTAATTCCAACGGCTGAGGTTCCTGTTACGAATTTGTTTCGTGATGTTCTTTTGAGCGAAAGTGAATTACCGATTTTGCATACGGCTTATACACCATGTTTCCGTCGTGAAGCAGGTTCTTATGGAGCGCATGTTAGAGGATTAAACCGTTTGCATCAATTTGATAAAGTAGAAATTGTTCGTATCGAGCATCCGGACAATTCATATAAAGCGCTTGACGGAATGGTAGAGCATGTAAAAAACATTTTACAGGAATTGAAATTACCCTACAGAGTTTTACGTCTTTGTGGTGGTGATATGGGCTTTACGTCGGCTTTGACTTATGATTTCGAAGTGTTTTCTACAGCACAGGATCGTTGGTTAGAAATCAGTTCTGTTTCTAACTTTGAAACGTTTCAGGCAAATCGCCTTAAGTTGCGTTTCAAAGACAAAGATGGTAAAAACCAATTGGCGCATACGCTTAATGGAAGTTCATTGGCTTTGCCTAGAGTTTTGGCCGGAATTCTGGAAAACTACCAAACACCGGAAGGAATCGTAATCCCGGAAGTGTTGCGTCCTTACTGTGGATTTGACATTATAGATTAACTTTTATATTTACACTCGACAGGTTTCTAAAACCTGTCGGGTTTTATACGCTACAACTAAAAAAACTGAAATATGAAAAACATCTTTATCTATATCGTTTTGTTGTGGTCTGCTTTTACGTTTGCACAAAATGAGCAATTGGCTCAATATTACTACGATAAAGGCGATTTTGAAAAAGCTAAAGTTAGCTACGAACAGCTTTTAAGCGGTTCTCCTTCCAACAGTCAGTATTTTTTAAGAGCGGTAGATTGCTACCAGCAATTACAGCAATTTGATATCGCTCAAAAAGCGATTCAGGAAAGATACAACAGATACAAACAAGGTATTTTTTTAGTAGAGTTAGGATATAATTTTCAACTTCAGAAAAACGAATCCAAAGCCAAAGAGTATTACGAGCAGGCGATTGAAAAAATCAGAGCCAATCCAAATGATGTTTACGGAATTGGAAATTCATTTGAGAAAAAAGTACTGCTGGAGTATGCGTTAAAGTCGTATCAAACGGCAATGGAAATACAACCCAATTACAATTTTAATTTTCAAATCGGAATGTTGTACGGTCAGTTGGGAAAGACCGATCTGATGATTGATCTTTTGTTAACCGAATCTTATCAGAATCCGCAAAACGCCAATTTAATTCAAACGCAATTGTCCCGTTTTATGAATGGGGAGGCAGATAATACTGCTTTTAAAGATGCGATGCGAAAAGCACTAATTCTAAAAACACAAAAAGACCAGGATGTATTCTGGAATCATTATTTGAGTTGGTTTTATGTGCAGCAGAAAGAATTCGGGAAAGCTTTTATTCAGGAAAAAGCGATTTATAAAAGAGAACCGGAGTCGTTAATGAGTATTGTCAATCTGAGTCAGTTTGCATTAAATGAAGATGATACTGAAACAGCCTCAGAGATTTTGAATTTTATTCTTTTAAATACCAAAGATTTAGATTTGTTGATTCAGACTAATGCCCGTCTGATGGAGATTAAAATTGCAAAAGCACAGGAAAAAGACTACCCTGCAATCGATACAGAATTGCAACAATTGCTTACAACCTATGAAATAACTCCTTTTACCTTATCTTTGCAAATAATTCAGGCCCATTTTGTGGCTTTCAATCTGAAAAAGCCCGAAGAAGGTAAGACGATTATTAAGAAGGCGCTGGAACTTAATCTAAACGATTACCAACAGGCCGATGCTAAAATGGAGTTGGGAGACATTTTGCTTTTGGAAGAAAAATTCAATCAGGCATTGATTTATTATTCGCAAATTCAATTGGATTTAAAGAATGATGTCATGTCGCATGAAGCGAGTTTGAAAGCAGCCAAAACGAGTTATTATAAAACTGATTTTGAATGGGCTTTAAAACAGTTTAAAGAATTAAAATCGGCCAATACACAATTGATTGCCAACGATGCTCTTGAATATTTTTTGTTGATAAATGATAACACAGTTGCCGATTCGACACAAACAGCGCTGAAACAATTTGCAAAAGGTGATTTTCTGATGTACCAAAATAAAAAACAGGAGGCCATTGCTCAGTTTCAGGGAATTTTAAAAACCTTTAAGGGACAGGAAATCGAAGCTGTTACAATGTTGCGTTTAGGTAAAATTTACGAAAGCCTGGTAGATTATAGTTCGGCTTTAAGTCAGTATCAGCAAATAATTGACCATCATAGTGATGGAATTTATGTTGACGAAGCATTGTTCTTCTCAGCAGAAATTTATAACGACGAATTGAAAGAAACAGAAAAGGCGAAGCCTTTATATGAAAAGATAATTTTTAACCATCAGGATAGTATTTACTTTGTTGATGCAAGAAAAAAATACCGCCAATTGCGGGGAGATACGAATTTATAAAATTCTAAAAAAAGGAAATAACAAATTCCAAAGGGAAAACTTAGAAACTCAGTATCTCAGAACCTTAGAACCTTAGAAAAAATGATTATTTACAACGTTACCACAAACATACACGAAAGCGTTCATGACCAATGGTTAAAATGGATGCAGGAGAAACACATACCGGAAATTTTAGGAACAGGAAAATTTTCTTCTGCTCGAATTGTAAAAGTTTTGGTTGAAGAAGAAATGGGGGGTATTACGTACTCTGTTCAGTATGTCACAGACAGTAAACTGACTTTAGAGCAGTATTATATGGAGGATGCACCAAGATTCCGTCAGGAAGCTTTGGAGCTTTTTGCAGATAAAATGCTTTCTTTCAGAACAGAATTAGAAGTTGTTTCGGAGCATTAGTCTCTGTTTATAGAGGCAGTATTCAGTTTAAAGTATAGTTATGGAAATTAGATTTCAAACAAAAGAAGAAAGTAACAGGCAGCGGCAGGAAGATTTTCTGAAGTTATCCGGAGCAGAAAGAGTTCGGAGTTTTCTCCTTTTGATGGAACGTGTTAGTCGATTTCCTGTCAAAAATAAAGTGGATAAAAACAAAGACAATTTTCAGATTGTAATAAAGCCTAGATAAGATGTTAAAACTGTGGAGTGAAAACATTGATGAATTTATTTCCTTTGCCAACAAACATCAGGTTAGAATGATCATGGTAGGCGGAGGAGCGGTTAATTTTCATGGCTATCAAAGACATTCTGCAGATGTTGATTTTTGGATTGAAACAACGGACCAGAATTTTAAAAAACTAGTTTTAGTTTTTAAAGAAATGGGGTATGAGATTGATGATTTTCCGGAAAATGTAAAAAAAGAGGAACAAAATATATCCGTTAAATTTTCTCCGGTAGATTTAGATCTAGAGTTAATTACGAGGTTTTCAGTAAATAAAACTTTTGAAGAAGCATTTAAAGACAGTGAGGAAGTAACGGTTAAGGAAAACACTTTTTTAAAATGGAATGTCCTGTCTTTAGAAGATTTAATTACAAGTAAAGTAAAAGCGAATCGCAGTAAAGATTTATTAGATATTCAACAATTGCGAGAAATCAATAAGAAATAAGGCTTCATGCCTTTTGGTCTTTGCGGCAAATAAAATAGAATAATGGAAAAAGTAAAAGCCAAAAAACATTTAGGACAGCATTTCCTGAAAGATGAAAGTATTGCAAAAGCGATTGCAGATACTTTGAGCTTAGAAGGATACGAGGAGGTTTTAGAAATAGGACCGGGGATGGGTGTGCTGACTAAATATTTGCTTGATAAACCGATCAATACCCACGTGATCGAGATCGATACGGAATCGGTGGTGTATTTGGGTGAAAATTATCCAAAGCTTAAAGATAAAATTATCTCTCAGGATTTCCTGAAATACAATATCAATGAGGTTTACGAGAACAAACAGTTCGCTATTATTGGAAATTTTCCATATAATATTTCGACTCAGATTGTTTTTAGAACCCTAGAGTTTAAACATCAGATTCCGGAGTTTTCCGGGATGTTTCAAAAAGAAGTTGCAGAACGAATCTGCGAGAAAAAAGGATCAAAAGCATACGGAATCTTATCCGTTTTAGCTCAGGCCTTCTATCATACAGAGTATTTGTTTACTGTTGACGAAAATGTTTTTATTCCTCCGCCCAAGGTTAAATCGGGTGTGATGAAAATGACCCGAAAGGAAGATTATAGCCTTCCTTGTGGTGAAAAGTTGTTTTTTACAGTGGTGAAAGCAGCTTTTCAGCAAAGACGAAAAACATTACGTAACAGTTTGAAAACATTAAATTTATCAGATAAATTGCGAGAAGACACTATCTTTGATAAACGTCCCGAGCAACTTAGCGTTGATGAATTTATTGATTTGACTCAAAAAATAGAAGCCGATGGAGTTCAAAGTTAGCAAAGAATTAATCCAACAATTAGAAGAGCACATTGTTAGTAAAAACGACAAAGAACTTGAAGTTTTACTGAATGATATGCACCATGCCGATATCGCCGAAATCTTAGACGAACTGGATTTTGACGAGGCGACCTATATCTTTAAGGTTTTAGACAGTGATAAAACCGCTGAGATTCTTTTAGAGTTGGAAGATGATTTGCGGGAGAATATCTTAAGCCGACTTTCGCCTAAAGAAATCGCAGAAGAGCTCGATGAGCTTGAAACCAATGATGCGGCAGATATTATCGCCGAACTTTCTCAAGAGATCAAAGCCGAAGTAATCTCAGAATTAAATGACGTTGAACACGCAAAAGACATTGTCGAATTATTGCGTTACGACGAAAATTCTGCCGGTGGTTTGATGGGAAAGGAGTTGGTAAAAGTCAATGAAAATTGGAATGTACTAACTTGTGTGAAAGAGATGCGTATTCAGGCTGAAAACGTATCCAGAGTGCATTCTATTTATGTGGTTGATGATGAAAATCGACTCAAAGGAAGGTTATCATTAAAAGATTTATTGACAACTTCCACCAAAACGCAAATTAGTGACATCTATATCCGAAAACTAAATTTTGTTAATGTAGATACCGAAGATGTTGAGGTGGCGCGTATCATGCAGAAGTACGATTTAGAGGCAATTCCGGTTGTTGACGAATTAGGTCGTCTGGTGGGGCGTATTACTATTGATGACATCGTAGACGTGATAAAAGACGAGGCCGATAAAGATTACCAATTAGCGGCGGGTATTACACAAGACGTAGAATCGAATGACAGTGTTTTAGAATTGACAAAAGCACGTTTACCTTGGCTTTTAATCGGAATGGTGATTGAAATTGTAGCTTCGTTTGTGCTGAAAGGCAATGAAACGACATTTCAAAAATATTCTACATTGATTATTTTCGTGCCTTTACTTTCTGCAACGGCTGGGAACATTGGTGTTCAGGCATCGGCAATCGTTGTTCAGGGTTTGGCCAACGGAACATTAAAAGAATTTAGTCGCGGTTATTTTAGTAAAGAAATTACCGTTTCGATGATTTCAGGAACGATTATCTCCCTGCTTTTGTTAGGTTATCATTCTGTTATGTATCAGCAATATTTGGTAGGATTAGCCATTTCAATTTCGATGATCGTGGTGATTTTGTTTGCGGCAACCTTAGGAACTTTAGTGCCGCTATTTTTACATAAAAATAAAATAGATCCGGCTATAGCAACTGGTCCGTTTATTACTACTACTAACGACGTTTTTGGGATTATGCTCTATTTCGGAGTAGCTAAATTGATTCTTGGATTTTAGATTTTTGCCACAAATTCATTTATTATAGTGATTAAAAATCTATAAAATCGGTGTAATTTGTGACGGTAAAAAAAAGCTGGCAATCAGCCGGAAATAAATTAAAACCGACCAAAATGAAAGTACATATAATAGGAGGCGGAAACCTGGGTGTTTCTATTGCCTTGGGAATTGCACAATTCTCCAAACAGAACCAGGTTACGGTTACAAGGAGAAATATAGCCAGTATTCAGTATTTGTCTGAATACGGAATTACAGTTTCATCCGATAATAAGCACAATATTGAGGAGGCAGATGTGGTGATTTTAACCATTAAGCCTTATCAGGTTGATACCGTTTTGGCGGAAATTTTGCCTGTGATTAAAAATAAAACAATTGCTTCAGCTGTGAGTGGCTTATCTCTTGATATGCTTCAGGCTAAAACAAATAATGAATACCCTGTGATCCGAATTATGCCCAATATTGCGGCCCAATTTGGAGAATCTGCTACCTGTATTTCTTTTCCTGAAAAAGACAGGGAAAAGGCATTACCTATTGTAGATTTGTTTCAGGACTTAGGAACCGCTCCCATAATCGACGAAAAACTGATGGATGCCGCAACTGTTTTAGGTGCTTGCGGTACGGCCTATGCTTTGCGTTATATTCGTGCGTCTATGCAGGCTGGAATTGAAATCGGATTTGATTCTAATACCGCTTTGGCCATAGCTGCTCAAACCGTTAAAGGAGCTGCAAAAATGCTTCTGGAAGAAAAAGTACATCCGGAACAATTAATTGATCGTGTAACAACGCCTCAGGGATGTACAATCGTAGGTTTGAATGAAATGGAGCACAATGGTTTCAGTTCTTCTTTAATCAAAGGAATCAAAACGTCGTTGAAACAGATTAAAGGATAAAAAGAGGGAGTGAAAATTCCGAATATCTTAAATCCCAAATTCCAAACTATTGTGTTGGAATTTGGAATTTTGTTTTTCTTTTTTGTTTCAAAGTATATTTTAAAAAGCAGAAACCAAAGAGTCCGGAAAGTACTGACGCAATTAATATGGCTATTTTAGAAAAAACAATGGTTTCGGGATCGTGAAAAGCCAGAATCGTAATAAAAATAGACATCGTAAAACCAATTCCTCCAAGCATTCCGGCACCTATAATATGGGCCCACTTAAGGCCTTTAGGCAGTGTACACATACCTACGCTAACTCCAATCAGTGAGAAGAGAAAAATTCCTAATGGTTTACCAACGACCAATCCTAAGATAATACCGAAAGTATTGGAATGATTTAGCCCCTCGTGCCAGTCAGATTCTATAGCAATACAGGTGTTGGCCATTGCGAATAAAGGAAGAATTACAAAAGCGACAGGTTTGTGCAGGAAATGTTCCAGTTTATGAGAAACAGAGTTCTCATCTCCATTTCCAAAAGGAATTACAAAAGCTAAAATAACACCTGTAATAGTGGCGTGAACACCGGAGTTAAGCATAAAGTACCACATGGCTACACCGCCGATTAAATACGGAATGATATTGTGAATTTTCATTCGGTTAAAGACAAATAAAAGAGCCCAAATTCCCAATGCAATGGCAAGATTTACAAAAGCAATGGTGGTGGTGTAGAAAATCGCAATAACAATGATGGCTCCTAAATCGTCTATTACTGCCAATGCCGTTAAGAACACTTTTAGAGATGCGGGAACCCGACTTCCTAAAAGGGATAAAATCCCGATTGCGAAAGCGATATCCGTTGCCATTGGTATTCCGGCTCCGTTTTGAGTATCGGTTCCGAAATTTAAAGCAAGGAAAATGGCTGCAGGAATAAGCATACCACCAAAAGCAGCCATAATTGGCAATGAAGCATTTTTGATACTGGACAATTCCCCATGATAAATTTCGCGTTCTAATTCTAGACCAATCAATAAGAAGAAAATGGTCATCAAACCGTCGTTAATCCAATGGGTGATTGAATGTCCGCCTAAATCTCTTTCCCAGAAACTAATATAATCAGTTTGTATAGAAGAGTTTGCCAGGTAAAGGGATAGTATGGTGACAAAAAGTAAAAGAAGCCCTCCTGATTTTTCGTTTGCAAAAAAGGCTTTAAAAGTTTTGGTTAATTTCATGTGGAATATATTCTAAAAGATGTAGAAATAAGAAAAAGTCAAGAAGGACTTGAAATTTCTCGATTATTCAAAGTTAAAAAAAATAAAGCCAACAAAAAAGTTGGAGCGTTTTCTTCGGGGGTAAACTATGGTTTTTTGAATTCAAAAATGAAGAATATGCTGTATTTTTGTTTTTCAATTCGTTTAATTAAATTTATTTATGAGCACAAAAATTCTACATATCGACAGCAATCATCCTATTCTCTGGAAACAATTAGAAGAAGCAAATTTTGAAAATGAAGCAGATTTTACATCTGGTAAAGAAGAAATAGAGGCTAAAATTCAGAATTATAACGGAATCGTAATCCGAAGCCGTTTTAAAATTGACAAAACTTTTTTGGACAAAGCAGTTAATCTAAAATTTATTGCCAGAGTAGGAGCGGGCTTAGAAAGCATTGACTGTGAATATGCCGAAGGAAAAGGAATTCACCTGATCGCAGCGCCCGAAGGAAATCGCAACGCTGTTGCAGAACATTCGTTGGGTGTGATTTTGTCATTGTTTAATAATTTGAATAAGGCTGATGCCGAGATAAAAGGGGGGCAATGGAACCGGGAAGCTAATCGTGGTCATGAACTTGACGGTAAAACAGTTGGTATTATTGGTTATGGAAACATGGGAAAAGCTTTTGCTAAAAAACTACGTGGATTTGAGACAACGGTTCTGTGTTATGATATTTTGGAGAATGTTGGTGATGAAAACGCTAAACAGGTTTCTTTGTCAGAGTTGCAGGAAAAAGCAGATGTGTTAAGTCTGCATCTTCCTTGGACTCCGGAAACCGATAAAATGGTCAATGCCGATTTTATAAAAGCATTTGCAAAACCATTTTGGATTATTAACACTTCACGTGGTAAAAATATTGTGACAGCAGATTTAGTGGAAGCGATGAAAGCTAAAAAGATTTTAGGAGCCGGTTTAGATGTTCTCGAATACGAAAAGTTGTCTTTTGAGACTCTTTTTCAGGATAAAAATACGCCGGAAGCTTTTCAATATTTATTGGAAGCAAAAAATGTATTGCTGACGCCACATATCGCCGGATGGACATTTGAGAGTCACGAACGTTTGGCACAGGTAATTGTAGATAAAATAAAAGCACTTTATTCCGTTTCTTAACCTTTACTTTGGGTTTTAATAACGAGTCTTTTCCTGTAAATATTCTGCCAAGAATTAGTTTTATATGTTAATTTTTAATAATATTGTTTTCGATTTTTTGAAGAATCAATCTAAATAAGATTTCTCTGGAATCCAAGGGAGTAACCGAAAATCCTAAAGAGTAGGAATTAACTAACAAACTATAATTAATTATGATTGAGTGGTACAAAAAAGTGGTTTTTGAAAACTATGCAAATTTTGAAGGAAGAGCAAGAAGGAAGGAATACTGGATGTTTTTTTTAGCAAATATTATTGTAAGTATGATAATAGGTTTTGGAGTAGGTTTTATTTCTGCATTAACCTCGCCTGGTTTAGCCCCTATATCGAATGTTTATAGTTTAGCAGTTTTTATTCCATCAATTGCCGTTGCAATCAGAAGAATGCATGATATTGGTAAAAGCGGCTGGTATATCCTGATTCCGATTTACAATATTATATTGTTGGCTACTGAGGGAGATAGAGGTACAAATGAGTATGGCGAAGATCCCAAAGGGTATGGTGATTCAATCGATGAAATTGGAAAAGCTGAACAATAAATAATTTTTAAAAGAACTATAACAAACATGGAAGAGACAAAGAGAGAATCTTGGAATACACCGGAACCAATCAGACAGGAAAACAAAAAAGTCCTTGCAGGAGTTTTGGGGATAATCTTTGGATATTTAGGAATTCATAAATTCATTTTAGGATATACCAAAGAAGGAGTAATTCAACTCGTTTTAAGTATTGTAACCTGTGGTATTGCTGGGATTATTGGTTTTATAGAAGGAATCATTTACCTTACAAAGTCAGATGAAGATTTTTATCAGACATATCAGGTTGGAAAAAAAGGGTGGTTCTAGAACATAAAAATCTGAAGAAAAGAAATTAACGAACAAACTATATTTATTATGATTGAGTGGTACAAAAAAGTGGTTTTTGAAAACTACGCAAATTTTAAGGGTCGTGCAAGAAGAAGTGAGTATTGGTATTTTGCACTTGCGAATGCACTGATCTCTATTGTATTAATTGTTGTTGGAGGAGTAGTAGGCGGTATTTTTGGAGATGGAATTACGGGAATTGTAGTAGGATATGCTCTTTTTGGAATTTATACCTTATTGACACTCGTTCCTTCGTTGGGAGTCGTAGTCAGAAGATTGCATGATGTTGGTAGAAGCGGTTGGTTTTATCTGGTTGCTTTTATTCCGTTTATTGGTGGAATCTGGATTCTTATTTTGTTTGTTACAGAGGGAAATCATGGGCCAAATCAATACGGACCAGACCCTAAAAACCCAATTGAAGAGATTAATGAAATTGGGAAAGTTGAAACACTATAACTAAAAAAAACTATAAAAATGGAAACTACAAAACCAGAATCGTGGAATACTCCACAAACTGTTAAACAGGAAAATAAGAAAGTTGTTGCCGGGATTCTTGCAATCTTATTAGGCGGACTAGGAATTCATAAATTCTATTTAGGTTATACTAAAGAAGGAGTTATTCAATTGATCTTAGGACTTCTGTGTGGAATAGGTGCTTTAATTGCACTTGTAGAAGGAATCTTGTATTTAACAAAAACTGACGATGAATTTTATGAAACCTATCAGGTAGGACATAAAGGCTGGTTCTAAAAAATACAAAGAACCATTTATTGCAATGGTTTTTTCAAGAATACAATTTAGCTCGGTGAGTTAAATTGTATTTTTTTTATGTCCTTTTTGAAAATATAGGTTTGGTATTGTTAATGAGGCTAATAGCAGTGGAATTTGATTTTAACCTAACCTTGGTAATAGATCAAATTTAAAGGAGTAACTGAAAATCCTTAAGAGTAAGAAAAAATAAATAAAAAGTTAATTATGATTGAATGGTACAAAAAAGTAGTTTTTGAGAACTACGCAAATTTTAACGGAAGAGCCAGGAGAAGTGAGTATTGGTATTATTGTTTGGCGAGTATCCTTATATCCCTGGCTTTTGGGGTCTTGGATTATTTTTCTGAGTTTACCTTTATTGATGGGCAGTTTGGAATTCTAAGAGGAGTATACAGTTTGGCAGTTTTTATACCAAATATCGCAGTAACAGTCAGAAGATTACATGATATTGGTAAAAGCGGCTGGTTTATGTTTATTGTATTTATTCCTGTGATAGGTGTCATTTGGTTTCTAATTTCTCTTTGTACGGCAGGAGACAATGGTACAAATGAGTACGGTGTTGACCCGAAAAATGAATTCGACGAAATGGATGAAATAGGTAAAGAATTCGTTTAATCCGTTTTAAATATAAAAAACAAAACCCGTTTCGATATGAAACGGGTTTTTAGTTTTTTATGATAAGGTGTTAATCTTCTTTTTCAGATAATTTACGCTCTAATTCTATTTGAAACTCTTCGATAACGGGTTTCATAGTACTTTCTGGAATATCGGCGATTCTGATGTACATTAAGCCGTCTACAGCGTTATTGAACAACGGATCGACATTAAAAGCAACAACGCGGGCATTTTGCTTGATGTATTTCTTAATTAAAACAGGCAAACGTAAATTTCCCGGTTCTAGTTCATCGATGATTTTGTCAAATTTGTTTAAGTCAGATTCGGCTTCATCAAAAATAAAATCTTTATCGGCATCTTTCAGTTTAACCTTGTAGGCCTTTTTCGGGTGGATGTATTGTGCAATATACGGATCGTAATAATTTGACTTCATAAACTCAATCATCAGCGATTTAGAAAAGTCAGAAAATTGATTACTGATACTTACACCACCCAAAAGGTATTTGTGCTCCGGATAACGCAAAGTGGTATGTATAATTCCTTTCCACAACAAAAACAGTGGCATCGGTTTCTGCTGGTAATCTTTGATGATAAAAGCGCGACCCATTTCGATCGATTTGTGCATCATATCATGCAATTCCGGTTCAAATCGGAAAAGATCATTCAGATAAAAACCTTCAATACCGTATTTTGGATAAATCTCAGAACCCAATCCCATGCGGTAAGCTCCTGCGATTTTTTTGGTTTCATCATCCCACAAAAACATATGGTGGTAGTATTTGTCGTACTGATCTAAGTCAATAGATTCATTAGTTCCCTCACCAACCTCGCGGAACGTAATTTCACGTAAGCGACCAATTTCGTGCAGAATATTCGGAATTGCTTTTGCTCTGGCAAAAAATACTTCGTAATTTTTACTTTGCAGTAAACGACAATCACTGGTTCTTAAAGCATCTACTTCCGCAATCATCAAGGTTTCACTTGCGGGAGTAACAATTTTTTTAGGTGCTTTAGGAATTTTTAAACTGGCAGTATCTAATAATTTACTATCCTTTTCGAAAGGATTAGCAAGCATATAGGTCTTCTTTCTTAAAAATTCAGAGTATTCTTCAAACGATTCAATTTCGTTTTGTTCGTTTACAGAAATTGGTTTTCCAATACGTACTTTTATAACACGATCTTTTTGCGTTAACAATTCAGAAGGCAGTTTTGCCGTACGCAAAGTATCATCAATTTTAGAAAGCCAATAAAATAATTTGCTGTTTTTAGCATGAAAATAAATCGGGACAACCGGAACTTTTGCTTTTCTGATTAGTTTTAAAGCGCCTTCCTCCCAAGGTTTATCGACTACTAATTTTCCGTCTTTGTAGGTTGAAACTTCCCCGGCAGGGAAAATTCCCAGAGGTTTTCCGTCACTTAAATGACGTAAAGTTTCTTTAATTCCAACCACGCTTGATTTCGCATCCTTATGATTTTCAAAAGGATTGACAGGCATGATGTATTTTTTAAGCGGAACGATTCTGTGTAACAGGAAATTGGCGATAATCTTAAAATTAGGCTCTCTTTCAAGCATTAATTTCAATAATAAAATACCGTCAATTCCTCCAAGTGGGTGATTTGAAATGGTAATATACGCGCCGTCTTTTGGTAAACGCTTCAGATCTTCTTCGGGAATTTCAAATTTAATTTGCAATTCATCAAGGATTCCGTTTAAAAACGGAACATCCTCTAAATGTTTATTGTGGTCGTAAATCTTATTGAGGGTTGATATTTTTAAGACCTTCATAAGCATCCAGCCCGAAAAAGTACCAAATACTCCGTACTTGTCAACATTTATTGCCTTTGCAACTTCTTTCGCGGTAACTAAACCCATGTACTATTTTTAATTTATTAGAGCAGCGAACAAAGATAACAAAAAACTCTACTTTTTGCTGTTTCAAACACAAACTTTCCACTTTTTTATTACATTTGAAATCCTAAAATAAAACTGTAATGAAAATTATTTCTTATAATGTAAACGGAATCAGAGCCGCAATTTCAAAAGGATTTATCGATTGGTTGCAACAGGCCAATCCGGATGTTATTTGTCTGCAGGAAATAAAAGCGACACAAGAACAAATTCCGGTAGATGACATAACAGCAGCAGGTTATCCGTATCAATACTATTATCCGGCTACAAAAAAAGGGTATAGCGGCGTGGCTATATTGTCTAAGACAAAGCCAAATAATATTGTTTACGGAACCGGAATTCATCATATGGATTTTGAAGGACGTAACCTTCGTGCTGATTTTGATGACTGCTCTGTAATGAGTTTGTATCTTCCATCGGGAACAAATATTGAAAGATTAGATCATAAATTTATGTTTATGGATGATTTTCAAACCTATATAAACGAGTTAAAACTTACAATACCAAATCTGATTATTTGCGGGGATTACAATATTTGCCACGAAGCGATAGACATTCATGATCCGGTTCGTAATAAAACCGTATCAGGATTTTTACCGGCCGAACGTGCCTGGTTGGATGCCTTTATGAAATCCGGATTTGTTGACAGTTTCCGTCATTTCAATAAAGAGCCACATCATTATTCCTGGTGGAGTTATCGCGCAGGAGCCCGTGGGAATAATAAAGGTTGGCGTATCGATTATAATTTGGTAAGCGACTCTTTGCAACATAAACTAAAACGTGCTGTTATCCTTCCCGATGCAATGCATTCCGATCATTGCCCAATTTTAGTGGAGATTGAGTAATTTTGGTATTGTTATTGTGACGAATATTACGTTTTAAGTTAGAATTCGGCTATATGCCATGTCTATTCATTGCTGAAAACAACAGGTAAAAAGTACTCGTGCTATCGGTACTTTGATAAACAAGATGTTTTAAATTAGTAAACGCCTCAAATAAAAATTAAATAAACATGATTAAAAAAGCCTCAATCGGATTACTGGTATTAGCCTTATCTACAACTTCTTGTGTCTCTAAGAAAATTTACAACGATCTTGAATCAAAATATTCAGATCTAAAAAAAGAAAATCGCGCTGTTGCTGATGAAAATGCAGATTTAAAAAAAGCAAAAAATCAGCTGGAACTAGACCGTGATAAGTTAACTAAAGATTTGGCAACTACTAAAGCAGATCTTGAAAAACAAAAAGCAGATTTAGCTGCGGAACAAAAGAGATATAAAGTGCTGCAGGATTCGTACAATGCACTTGAGAAAAACAGCAACGATGCCCTGGAAAGCAACATGAATAAAAATCGTGAGTTGTTAGCCCAATTAGAAGCAAAATCTAAAAAGTTAGCTGAAGAGCAAGCGCGTTTAGATAAAACGGCAAGTCGTCTTAACGAACTTGAAGCTATGATTGCCGCTAAAGAAGCTGCAATGAAAAAACTAAAAGATACCTTGTCTAAAGCTTTAAATGGTTTTGAAGGAAAAGGATTGACGGTAGAGCAAAAGAACGGAAAAGTATATGTTTCTATGGAAAACAAATTGCTTTTTAGTTCAGGTAGCTGGGCTGTTGGAGTTGAAGGTAGAAAAGCAGTTGTGGAATTAGGTAAAGTATTAGGTGATAATCCGGATCTTTCGGTTCTTATCGAAGGACATACAGATGATGATCAATACGCAAATTCAGGAGCTATTGCCAACAACTGGGATTTATCAACCAAGAGAGCAACGGCAATTGTTGCGATTTTGAGTGAAAATGAAAAAATCAATAAACAAAAACTAACGGCAGCGGGAAGAAGTGAATTCTCACCTCTGGCCAGCAACGCCACTCCGGAAGGAAAAGCGAAGAACCGTAGAATTGAGATTATTTTGACTCCAAGATTAGATGAAATTGCGGAGATGTTGAATAGTATAAACTAAGTACTTTTTATAGGTACAAAGGTTCAAAGGAACAAAGGCTCAGAGTTTTTACTTTGGGCCTTTTTTAGTTAAAAGAAAAAGCTCAGCCACTTAGAACCTTTTAGAAAAAAATAACTTTTACTGTATTTCTAATAGTACATTCCCTTTGTACCTTTGAGCCTTTGCAACTTTGAACCTAAAAAAACATGAAATACACTACATTACCCCATACCGATATAAAAGTCAGTAAAATCAACCTCGGAACAATGACTTTTGGTCAGCAAAATACAGAAGCCGAAGGACATGCTCAAATGGATTACGCACTCGAAAGAGGAGTGAATTTTTTTGATACAGCCGAAATGTATTCGGTTCCTGCACGTGAGGAGACTTACGGAAGTACTGAAAAAGTTATCGGTTCCTGGTTTAAGAAATCAGGAAATCGAGATAAAGTGGTTTTAGCCACCAAAATTGCAGGACCTAATCCCGGTTTTGGTTATATGAGAGACAATTTGGATTTCTCTCCGGCAAGTATTAAATATGCGGTAGAAAATAGTTTAAAACGCCTTCAGACAGACTATATTGACTTGTACCAAATGCATTGGCCGGAACGAAAAACCAATTGTTTTGGGCAACGTGCTTTCAATGGTCATGACGATGTGTGGGAAGATAACTTTAGAGGAGTTCTTGAAACCTTTGATGAATTAATCAAAGAGGGAAAAATAAAACACATTGGGGTTTCCAATGAAAATGCATGGGGAATGATGCGTTTTCTGGAAGAGAGTAAATACAATAATTTACCAAGAATCAAAACCGTTCAGAATCCGTATTCTTTATTGAATCGTCTTTTTGAGGTGGGTTCTGCAGAAGTTTCAAAATATGAAAATGTTGGTTTATTGGCGTATTCTCCTTTGGCATTTGGGGTATTGACGGGTAAATTTTTAAGCGGAGAAAGTCATCCAAATGCGAGAATCAAACTTTTCCCGCAATATACGCGTTACAGTAGTGAACAATCTACACAAGCAACACGTTTGTATCAGGAAATTGCACATAAACATGGTCTGACTCTGACTCAAATGGCAATGGGTTTTGTACTGCAACAACCCTTTTTGACCAGTGCAATCATTGGTGCGACAACTTTAGAACAATTAAAAGAAAACATCGACACAATTGATGTGGTGCTTTCTGATGAAATTCTTGCTGAAATCAATGCTGTTCAGGCAATCATTCCTGATCCGGCACCATAATAATAGCGACCTTTGCGTAAACCTTTGCGCACTTTGCGGTTGAATTCTCACGCAAAGACGCAGAATCGCAAAGTTTTTTATGCACGCAGATTTAGCTGATATTTTTGCTCTGTGATTCCGATAAAACAATCTGAGTAAATCTGCTAAATCTGCGTGAAAAAACTTCTCAGCAAACACAGGAGTGCCGTAGTCGCAAAGTTTTTCCAGTATAAAAAGTTGGAATTTCTTTTCTACTAAAGATCAAATTCATCATCAACCGCTAAAGAATCATTCTTAACCGCAGTAGAATCGGGAGCTTTAATTCTTATGAGTGATCTTGCATTTCCGGAGATGTAAACCGGAAGCTGTCCCAGAGTATCTTCGGGAATCAATAGCCCCCTGCGAAACATTAAGTTTTTAAGGAACTTTTGATTTTTCAAAGCATACTCTTTCAGGTTGCCCTGATCATTAAACTGATACATGAACTTTTTGGGCTTAGGTATGATAGTGGCCAAAAACAAGCATTCATCCACATTTAAAGCCGATGGACTTTTCTGGAAATAAAAATGACTCGCTTCTCCAATTCCGTATACGTTTGGTCCCCATTCGATAATGTTAAAATACACTTCGAGCATTCTTTCTTTGCTTACAATTCGGTTGTTCTCTAAAATATAAACCAGTAGAATTTCCTCGAGTTTACGTGAAAGTGTTTTTTCACGAGTCAAAAAGACGTTTTTAATCAACTGCATGCTGATGGTACTGGCACCACGCGAGAATTTTTTGGTTCGGATGTTTTTTAGAATCGATTGTTTAAAAGCTTCATTGATAAAGCCACGATGCGAAAAGAACGAAGGGTCTTCTGTTGTTAAAACACATTTTCTTAGATAAGGCGAAATCTGATCAAGTGGCGTATAATTTGGGTTGGCGTTTCCAACTAAAACAGGTCGCTGCATTACATTTTGAATAATGGCGCGATATACAAATTCACCATTCAATTTATTCAGATCAGCTTCTCCGTACTTTGTGATTCTGAGATCTTCTTTGTTTAGTTTGCTGTCAAAAACAAGCGCATTAGGTTTATTTTTGTTGAATTTGAAATCCAGTTTGTAATCAAAATTTCCTGTTGCTTCCATTCCCTGAAAATGAGTAAACAACCCATCAGGTAAGGAAACAATAAAATCCTGTGCTTTCATTTTCGGAATATCAACCTTTAAGGTATAGACGGTATCCGATGCTGTATTATAAGAAACATAAGGACGCACTTTTATTTTGTTCAACTGCATGGTTGAAGTGCTGTCGATCGATATAAAATCATTGCCTAATAAAAAGCGATAGTCAAAACGAGCGTTTTTAATCACAACATCTTTACTGGCAATTTTTGGGTGATTAATTTTTAAATTTGAAATTGAAGAATAACCATCGATATGCAGTTCGCTTCCGTCTTTTTCGATATTGTCGACATTTAATCGGATAGAATCAAAGCTAACTTGCAGATTGTAGCGTTCGTCAAGATAGGGAACACGAATGGCGCCCGTATCCAGATTAAAAAAACGTATATCCGCTTTTTTGTTTCTTGGGTCGGCAAAACCTTTTATGTTCCAACGTTGGTCAAAATCCTTGCTTTGAACATGAAGACTGGTTTCGAGTTGTTTGTTGTTTAAAACGAGTTTATTTATGGCTACAGACGTTTTTTTGCCGTTATCATCAATCTTAAAAATCAGATTTTCCAATTTCATATCGGTGGGAACCAGATTTAACAGTTTAGAGATGATACGGTAGGCAAAAGTGGCATATTTGCGTTTTTCGTTTTTATCGGTATCAGACGGGTCTTTTTTTAGGAAAGCATCAAAATTGCGAATTTTTCCTTTTTTGACCAATTGAATGTATCCATTGTCCATTTTCAAAGTGCCCACCTGTACATCACCAATTAGTAAACTGGATAGGTTAACACTGGTTTCTATTTTGTGAATGTGAAAAAGAGTGTCCGCGTTTTTTGGAGCCAGAATAACATCGGTTAATTTAATACCGGATAAACCTTCAAAAGAAGCCGATTTTACAGAAAAGGTGCTGTTGTATTCGACATTCATTTTGTGGGTTACTTTAGCAATGGCTTGTTTGAGAAGCGAATCGCGAAAAGAATAAAAGGCTAAAATAAGCACTCCTACTACTGTAAATAGGGTTAAGAGTGCTTTAATTATTTTTTGCTTTGGGAATTTCATAAAGGAGGTTTATAAAAATTAACCAAAAAGAATACTGGCTACATCTTCAATTTTAGCCACGAGTTCAATTTTGATTCCTGTATTTTTTGAAGCAATTTTATTGTATTTGGAAACAAAGATAGTATTGAATCCTAGTTTTTCGGCTTCCTGAATTCTTTGATCTACCCGATTTACCGGACGGATTTCTCCTGATAAGCCCACTTCTCCGGCGAAGCAAAATCCCTTTGTGACCGGGATATCTTCGTTGGAAGACAAAATAGCTGCAACAACGGCTAAGTCAATCGCGGGATCATCTACAGAAATTCCCCCTGTAACATTCAGGAAAACGTCTTTAGCACCCAAACGAAATCCGGCTCTTTTTTCTAATACAGCCAAAATCATGTTGAGTCTTTTGGCATTGTAGCCGGTTGTGCTGCGTTGTGGAGTTCCGTAAACAGCGGTACTTACAAGCGATTGTATCTCGATCATCAGCGGACGCATACCTTCAAGTGTAGTAGCAATTGCGGTTCCTGATAATTCTTCGTCTTTGTGTGAAATTAATATTTCCGACGGATTGCTGACTTCTCGCAAACCGCTTCCTAACATTTCGTAAATCCCCAATTCGGCTGTTGATCCGAAACGGTTTTTTAAGGAGCGTAAAATTCGATACACATGATTTCGATCACCTTCAAATTGCAAAACGGTGTCGACCATATGCTCCAGAATTTTTGGACCGGCAATGTTTCCGTCTTTGGTAATATGTCCGATTAAAATAACGGGGATGTTTGTTTCTTTGGCAAATTTGATGAGTTCGGCTGTGGTTTCTCTGATTTGAGAAATACTTCCGGCAGTTGATTCGATATAATCCGTATGCAAAGTCTGAATCGAGTCGATAATGACAATTTCGGGAGCAATGGCTTCAATTTGTTTGAATATGTTTTGCGTTTTGGTCTCGGTCAGGATGTAACAGTTGTCGCTATCCGGTGTGATTCTTTCGGCACGCATTTTTATTTGCTTCTGGCTTTCTTCGCCCGAAACATAAAGTGTTTTGTAAGGAAGTTTTAGAGATATCTGGAGTAAAAGTGTACTTTTTCCGATTCCGGGTTCACCACCTAAAAGGGTTAAGGAACCGGGAACAATACCACCACCAAGAACACGATTTAGTTCTCCGTCTGTTGTGTTCATTCGGATTTCCTGAGCCGAATCGATTTCGTTAATTTTTAACGGACGTGGGGCTTTGCCCATTGGAGTCGGTTCGCTTTTCCAGGCTACTTTTTCCTGTTTTTGAATGATTTCTTCGGCAATAGTATTCCATTCTTTGCAGGCATTGCATTGCCCTTGCCATTTGGCATATTGAGTTCCGCAGTTCTGGCAAAAAAAAGAAGTTTTAACTTTTGACATTAGTTATGGTTTTTTTGAAAGGGTATTCATTTCGTCAATTTTTTCATACATCAAATCCTTGTTCAAATCCCCAATTGGCTCCATTTGTGAAGCATTTTGGTATTTTTTTGAGGCTCTTTTCGGATCGCCCATTTTTTCGTACATCAGCCCTAATTCATATTCGCCCAACATTGCTTTAGGATAATTGACATTTCCTATTTCTGCCATTTTACCTAATTCGTCGTAAGCGTTCTTTTTTAGAATAATGTTTTCAATTACTTTGAAGTCGGTCATTCTAACCGGAATCTGAACTCCAAGAACTTTAGACATTTCGTTGTACTTGTTTTCCAGATAATCTGCATAACCGGTTTCAAGGATTGCGATTTTGTTGTTGTATTCCGTAGAGTTTATCGGTCTGTAAGCTTCAAATATTTGATATAATGCACTCGGTATCGAATGTAGGACTTCGGTGTAATGAGTAGTGTTTTTGAAAATATCGTATTTATAATTTACCAGTGGATTGTTGGCAATTTTAATGTTGCTGTCTAATTTTTCTATAGGCTCTTTGATTTTTTTGATATCGCCATCGGCTACAGAAAGATAGTAGAAGAAAGGTGTTTTTAGTTTGGCAAATTGCTCCGGAATTCGAACTTCCATTTTAGGAGCAAGTTCAGGACTTAAGCAAATATAGGCATTAAAAAGCGGTTCTTCTTTATACAGGTAAAAGTTGATAAAACTGGCTGTGGTATCATGTCCTGCAATAATTCTGAAAGGGGAGGTACGGTATTTTTTTTCAATATAGGGAACTAGTTCAGCACCTATAAACTCGAAGAAATCTGCTCCTTTTTCAAAAGGTAATCCATTAATTTGATCAATAGTGGTGTCGTCAAAGCGTTCGCCGTCTTTATTTTGGTGAACACCAATAATAATCATTTCGGGTAAATCATCCCAATACGCGCCATAACTTACAGCTCCCGAGAAAGGATCAAATAAATAATCGCCATCTAACAAATACAAAACGGGATATTTTTTCTCCGGATTGGCTTCGTAGGAAGGAGGCAGTCCAATAGTAATTCTTCTTTCCTCTCCCAGTTTCTCGGATTTGATATTGTCAAATTTTTTCTGCGAGAAAACAGAAATAGAAATTAAAGTAAGTAATAAGTAAACTTTTTTCATGATTTGGGGTATTTCAGTGAATTAAAAAGTATTGTAATAGTGTAGCAATATAACACTTTATTTGCTTTTTTATTATTCCGGGATTTTAAAATAAGGAATAGTGAAAAGGAGCTAAGTTGTTAAGATTCTAAGCTTTGTTTTGTACACGCAGATCTGGAGTAATTTGATATTTCAACTCGTTAGCGGTATTTATTTTTTGACACCTAAATAATTTTGAGAAAAGAAAAAGACATTTCATTTATTTAGCCCTCCTTATTTTTTGACTATGTGATAGAAATGGATTTTTTTTGGAGTCTTTCATATCAAGTAAAATCGATGTTACCATTTGTTAAAAAAAATAGTAACGAATTACGTTCAACATTCTACTCCAATATCTCAGAATCTCAGAACCTCAGAATCTTTATACCTTTTCTATTAAGAAATATTTGATAAAATTTACTTTCGATAGGGATAAAAGAAATCCTCTCTGATAAAAAACTTTATCAAATGTTGAAGAAATGGGGTGTAAAAGAAAAGCTTAGGTTAGCGAATTATCATTTTCATTTGGGAAAATGATCCATGGTTTGAAGGTTTTAGCTTCTTCAAATTCCAGGGTTGCATAAGATATGATGATAATGATATCGTCTTTTTGAACTTTTCTTGCTGCAGGGCCATTCAGAGTGATGTCACCTGAATTTCTTTCTCCCTTGATAGCGTAAGTCTCAAAGCGTTCGCCATTATTGATATTTACAATAGCTACTTTTTCGCCTTCAATAATGTTTGAAGCTTCCAGTAGTGTTTCGTCAATAGTAATACTGCCAATATAATTTAAATCGGCTCCCGTTACTTTTACACGGTGAATTTTGGATTTTATAACTTGAATTTGCATGGTGCAAAGGTAATTTAATTTAATGAAATGGTGTCAATCAGTCTTATAGAATTAACAAATACCGCTATAAACGCACGGTAGTTTTTGTCTTTATTTTTGTAGTCGATCGGTAATAATGTAGATTCATCAGCGATAACAAAATACTCCAGGGTAAACCTTTCGTTGTTTTTGAATGAATTTTCAACAAACGCAATAGTCTCTTCGGGAGTACCGGTCTGAAATATTTCTTTTGCTTCTGTTAAAGTTTTATAAATAATGGCAGCCTCTTTTCTTTCTTCAGCTGTTAAACGTTCGTTTCGGGAACTCATAGCAAGTTGATTTTCCTCTCTAAAGATAGGACAACCAATAACATTTACCGGCATATTGTTCTTTTCCACCATTTTTTTGACGATTTGCAATTGCTGAAAATCTTTCTCTCCAAAATACGCATTTGTTGGAGTTACGATTTCGAATAAACGTTTTACAATTGTTCCGACGCCATTAAAATGTCCCGGTCTGAATTTTCCTTCCATTTGATTTTCTAATCCGTCGAAATCAAAATGCTGCGAAACGGTGTCGCCTTCATAAATATCCTCGACAGACGGAGCATACAAAATTATTTTGTCGCTCAGAACTCGCATTTTTCTTACGTCTTCTTCAAGAGTTCTGGGATATTTTGCCAGATCTTCAGGATTGTTAAACTGAGTTGGATTTACGAAAATACTAACTACTGTATCGTCGTTTTCTTTAAGGGATCGCTGCATTAAAGCCAGATGTCCCTGGTGTAAAGCGCCCATTGTTGGTACAAATCCGATAGTCGAATTTGCGGTTTTGATAGTTTTTAAATACGCTATCAAAGCTACTTTACCGTAGAAAATATGCATGTCGGTATTATTAAAATTTAGTGCAAACATAATATATTAGTTAATAACTGCATAAAATTTTGTAATTTTGCAACGTTTTTATTACCAAAAATTAAGTAAAATACTATTATGAAAGATAAGAGGATATTATATGTATCATCTGAAGTCGTGCCTTATTTGGCTGAAAATGAGGTTTCTTTAATGTCTTATGACGTTCCGAAAATGATTAACGATCAGGGCGGCCAGATAAGAATTTTCATGCCAAGATATGGAAACATCAACGAAAGAAGACATCAGTTACACGAAGTAATTAGACTTTCAGGAATGAATTTGGTAGTGAATGATTTGGATATGCCATTGATTATTAAAGTAGCCTCTATTCCTAAAGAAAGAATTCAGGTTTATTTTATAGATAATGATGAGTATTTTAAACGTAAAGCAACTTTTGCTGACGAAGAAGGGGTTTTATATCCTGATAATGATGAGAGAGCTATCTTTTTTGCCAAAGGAGTTGTAGAAACGGTAAAAAAACTCAACTGGGTTCCCGATATTATTCATGTTCATGGTTGGTTAGCCGCTATGCTTCCAATTTATATGAAACATTATTACAAAAATGAAGCATTGTTTTCTGAAACTAAAATTGTGACTTCTGTTTATGGGCAGTCATTTGATGAAAATTTAGATTTGGAAATGATCAATAAGGTGAAATTTGACGGTGTGCCACATGAGTCAGTTGCTGATTTGGAAACACCGAACTACGAGAACATTTTAAAGGCCAGTATATTGCATTCTGATGCTGTGATTATTGCATCGCCACACGTTTCTTCAAGTTTAACAAAATTTATAGAATCTTCAGGAAAACCTTTTTTACCTTTCGCCACGAAAGATGCATTCGCTGATGCGTATACAAATTTCTACAAAAGTATGGGTCTTTAAATTTTAACATTATTATTAAACATGTATAATACTTCTTTTTTTAAGAAAACGCTATTAATTGCATCGGTTGTTCTTTTATATTCCTGCGACAAAGATTTTAATGCCATTGGTGATGATCTGATTGGAGACAATCATTTCGGATTAGAATCTGAAAAGTATGATGTTGTGGCTTATGATCAGGTAATTAGTCCGATCCAGTCAAATGCGTTGGTTAATAATGCCTTAGGTATTTATAACGACGGTGTTTTTGGGGAGAGAACGGCGAGTTTTGCTACTCAGGTTTCGCTTGATAGTTATGTTCCTACTATTGGTGCGGATCCTACTGTAGTAACGGTTACATTAACAGTGCCTTATTTTAGTCATGCGACAGCTGTTAATGAAGGCGTAACAACTTATGTGCTAGATTCGATCTATGGTAAACCCGGAGAGAAGTTTAAATTAAGTGTTTATGAATCGGGTGTTCAGATGCGTTCTTCTTATATTGAGGGTGGTTCACAATATCCGCAGTTGTACTACACAGATCAAAATGCTGATTTTGATGCTTATAAAGATCCTACAAGAAAAGAAGGCAAACGTTTGAATAATGGTATTCCTTCGGAAAATGATGAATTCTATTTTGATTCTTCTGAGCGTTCTGATGAAACAACTGACCCGGTAACGAATGTAAAAACGACTACTAAATCTCCTCCGCAAATGCGTCTGAATTTAGATAAGGATTTTTTTAGGGATAAAATTTTAAAAGCCAGTGCTGCAAATCTTTCTGCTCAGGATGTTTTTCAGCAGTATTTTAAAGGCTTATATTTTAAGGTTGAAAAAGCAGGAGGTAGTCCGGGTAATATGGCTTTACTGAATTTTGCTCAGGGAAAAATTACGATAAAATATAGAGCAAAAACGGAAATTACAACAGATCCGGAAGACACGAAAGAAGATAAAACACTGGTTATTAATTTGTCGGGTGCTACAGCCGGTTTACAGAACAATGTTAAAGCACCGGCTTATCAAAACGCTCTTAACACGCAAAATACTAGTACAGGTGATGAATCACTTTACTTGAAAGGTGGTGAGGGATCACTTGCTGTTATTGAACTTAAAGATTTTGGTTTAAAACTGGAAGATATCAGAGCAAAAAAATGGTTGGTTAACGAAGCCAATTTAGTTTTTCATATCGACAGAGATAAAATGCTCGGAATACCGGATGCAACAGTGGGTACTCGTGAGCCTAAAAGAATTTATTTATATGATTTAACAAACAATACGCCTATTTTAGATTTTATAACAGATGGTACCGGCAGTGGAGCAGCGATGGGAAAAGCGGTGTATAGCGGTATAATTAATGTTGATCCTACGAGTAAAAAAGGGACTACTTATAAAATCAGGTTAACAAATCATATTCGAAATATTATAAAAAACACTACAGCGGTTAATGTTAAATTGGGCTTAGTGGTTACCGGAGATATCAATACATCCGGTTCTTATAAATTGAAATTAAAAAATAACGTTATTTCAGATGCGCCAAAAGCCTCTGTTATAAGTCCGTTAGGGACAGTATTATTCGGGAATAATATTCCTTCAAGCAGTCCGAATTATGCTAAAAGATTGCAGCTTGAGGTTTACTACACGAAACCAAATTAATAAATATATATGTGTGGAATTGTTGGATATATAGGTCATAGAGAGGCGTATCCTATTATTATTAAGGGATTAAAGCGACTCGAATACAGAGGATATGATAGTGCCGGGGTTATGTTGTATGATGACCAGGAAAGCATAAAACTTTGTAAAACAAAAGGTAAGGTTTCTGATCTTGAGGCTAAAGCTAAAGATAGTTTTACTACAAACGGAACTATAGGAATAGGACATACACGTTGGGCAACTCATGGGGTTCCAAATGATGTAAATTCGCATCCGCATCTTTCTAATTCCGGAGAATTGGTGATTATTCATAATGGAATTATTGAGAATTATGCACCTCTTAAAGAAGAATTAATTAAAAGAGGCTATACTTTTAAATCAGATACAGATACAGAAGTATTGGTAAATCTAATTGAAGAAGTACAGAAAAATGAAGGTATTAAACTTGGAAAAGCGGTTCAGGTTGCTTTAAATCAGGTTGTTGGTGCTTATGCAATTGCGGTTTTTGACAAGAAAAATCCAAATGAGATTGTAGCAGCAAGATTGGGTAGTCCATTGGCTATTGGTGTTGGTGAAGGAGAATTTTTTATTGCTTCTGATGCTTCCCCTTTTATTGAATATACTTCAAACGCTATTTATCTTGAGGATGGTGAAATGGCAAACATCAGATTGCACAAACCACTTAAAGTTAGAAAAATAAAGGATGATTCGTTAGTAGATCCTTATATTCAAGAGCTTCAAATGAACTTGGAGCAGATTGAAAAAGGAGGTTACGATCACTTTATGTTAAAAGAGATTTACGAGCAGCCAAGTGTAATTAAAGATACTTACAGAGGTAGACTTAATGCCAATAAAGGTATTGTTCAAATGGCCGGTGTTGAGGATAATATCGAAAAATTCTTAAATGCAAAGCGTATCTTAATTGTTGCTTGTGGGACTTCTTGGCATGCAGGTTTAGTGGCTGAGTATATTTTTGAAGAATTTACCCGCATTCCGGTTGAAGTAGAATATGCTTCTGAATTCAGATACCGTAATCCAATCATCAATAAGGATGATGTGGTAATTGCTATTTCTCAATCAGGAGAGACAGCAGATACTATGGCAGCTATTAAGTTAGCCAAAGAAAACGGTGCTTTTGTGTTTGGAGTATGTAATGTGGTGGGTTCATCAATTTCAAGAGAAAGCCATGCAGGTGCTTATACACACGCAGGTCCGGAAATTGGAGTAGCTTCAACTAAAGCTTTCACGACTCAGATTACAGTTTTAACTATGATTGCATTGCGATTAGGTAAAGCTAAAGGAACGTTGTCTAATTCTGATTTTCATACTTACTTACAGGAATTAGAGATAATCCCTGAGAAAGTGGGTGAAGCATTGGAAACAAATGACAGAGCCAAAGAAATTGCGGCAGCGTTTAAAGATGCTCCGAACTGTTTGTATTTAGGACGCGGATATAATTTCCCGGTAGCCCTTGAAGGTGCTTTAAAACTTAAAGAGATCTCTTATATTCACGCAGAAGGATATCCTGCGGCAGAAATGAAGCACGGTCCAATTGCTTTGATTGATGAGCATATGCCGGTTATTGTAATTGCGCCTAAACAAGGACATTATGATAAGATTGTAAGTAATATTCAGGAAATTAAATCACGTAGTGGTAAAATTATCGCGGTGGTTACTAAGGGAGATACTCAAGTTCGTGAACTAGCAGATTATGTGATCGAAATTCCGGAAACTTCGGATGCTTTATCTCCGCTAATTACGACAATTCCATTGCAGTTGCTTTCTTACTATATTGCGGTAATGAGAGGATGTAATGTAGATCAGCCGCGTAACTTAGCAAAATCGGTAACGGTAGAATAAAGTATTTACAACAAAATATTATTTGATGAAAAGCGAGATTTAGGTCTCGCTTTTTTTGTGGTAATTCATTTTTAAAACAAAAATTAAAATAGATGTGCCTAAATCCTGTCGAAGAATAAATAGCTGATTTTAATAAAACTTCTTTTTAGTTCAGTTAGGCAGTTATATAGGTTTAGAAATTGTTTTATTAGATTTGTTTTGGGGTGTATTGTGGGCATGGATTGTAAATCCGCGTTATCGGGTTTTTCATGTATAGAAGGTGGCTAGAGGTTTAATTTAATTAAGATATGAAAACAAATTATTTTTTGAAACAGAGTGTAAAAAAGACTATTTTTTTGATACTAGTAATACCCGGTGTAGTTCAATTGATTGTAATAAATTTGGTTCAATTGATTTTTGATGAAAGGTTGCTTTATTATATTGGATTTGTGTTTTTTTGGATGTTGTATTTGCCTTATTTCTATTGGCTAAATGTTTCTGTAACATTTATGTACAGTCAATCAAATAAGTATTTTAGGTCGAAATTAGCAAATTTTAGAATTAGCTTGTTGATAAATCTTATTGTAGTTTTAAATTTTGTTTTTCTTGTTGCGTACGTATTGAGTCAATCGAATGGAGGTAAGCCTGATATTGATTTTATCGGTTTTTTGATTTCAATTCAGTTTATTGGAATTGTATCTTTTGTCTACAATAGTTGTTTTATTTGTAAACTTATGGCAACTATTGAACTAAATAGAAAAGTCAGTTTTGCAGATTTTAGTAATAATTTTGTTGCTTTTTCATTTCCTCCTTTGGCAATAAGTATCATTCAGAATAAGATAAAAAAAATGCAGGTGTTAGAAAGTGAACTTTAGGTTTCATTTTCTTTCTCTTATCAAATTTTTCTTCTGAACGGTGTGTATGTAGTAGATCAGAAAGATTTTTCATATTAGGTTATTAGAGTGAATGAACAAATTCAGATTGAAAGTTGGAGGGAAAAAGGTATGTCAGGAAATGCAAGAAATGGTATAGGGGTTTCAAATAAAAACGCGGATAAGTTTATTGAGTGGGGTTTAAAATTATTATTGTAACAAGAAAAAGCATATGTCAAAAGAGAATTATATAGTTGCAAAAGAAGCTATAATTAAGGTAATCGATATTGCGATTTATTGTTTTAAAAATTATACCCCTAAAGATTGGGATGTCATAACATTTGAATCTTTTATAAAAGTTTATTCGGAATGTAAGGAAGATGTGTTAAACCCCGAGCCTCAATATGACAATTTAAAAAGTTTGAAATATGTGATTAATGATGTGTTTATATACTTTCAGGAAAGTAGTGGTAATTGTGTTGAGGAATTTTGGAAAGAAATAAAAAAGCAAAACTTGCCTTATAAGCGAGAGAATAAGATGGTGAAAATTTTAAAACGAAAAAAAATTAATAGTATTCAGGAATATGATTTTGTGATAGATGTGCTTGTGCCTTATCAGCAAGAGGGGTTGATTAATAGTAGCGAAGTTACATTGTTAAATGAGTTAATAGGTCGGTTTGAAAGGTTGAAGAAGAAATAAAATTAATCTTTAAAAACAATTAAGCTTGATAACATGGATTTGTAACTCCGATAGCGCGGATTTGCAATCCGTGTCCTACCTATTCCAAAGAATTTAGTTGTACAAATTTGTCTAACTTTATTAAAATTGGCTTAAAATGAAAATAATAATTCTAGATTCAATCTCATAAAGCAAATTTAAAAAGCTAGATCGTTTTAGAGTGCGTAAGTTTTAAAAGAAAACTAATGGTTATAGTGGGAATTATATATGATCTTGGTATCGCAAGATTTGAAATCATAAGTGTTCAAAACCTTTAAAAAAAGTAAGTAATAAATGAAACTTATCCGTACTTTAACAATAAAATAAAAATAAGATGGTACAATTGATTTTTTTTGCTTCTAATGATGATTGCTGTAGGTGTTTTTATTTATGCAACTAAGTATAAAAATAAGGAAAAACCTATAGTCGGGATTAAGAGAGAAAAAGCATCTGATTATTTTAGAGATTATCATAATCTGAAGTTGTATTGGGCTTCCATAGCATTTATTGTTTTCGGGGGTGTTATGTTGTTAGCTATTATAATAATAGAATTTGTGTTCGGTTAGTTACTCTGCTATGCATATGAGTCCATGCTGTAATAGAAACTCCAGTTGTATATTTTTATTCAATTACTACAATGTTAGAGTGGTAATTAGAGCTTGAAATACACATCAACAACATAACTTTACAAAATCAACTAAACTAGAATAAATACAAAAATACATACATGTTAAAAAAGCGAGATTTAGGTCTCGCTTTTTTATTTTATCATATTTTTTTTCTGAACGGTGTATTTTTAGTAAATCCGCAATTTTTCCTTCAAAAATTATATGTGTGCATAGTAATTAGTTTGCAGAGGCTTTAATATTTGAGGTTAATTTAATAAATAGCATTGTCAAATAGTTAAAATAATGTTTATAAATGTGACGAATATCAATTTATTTTAACGTTTTTTTATACATATTGAAATAATTTGTATTTTGGTAGTATAAACTAAACAAAAACTAACCAAATGAGAGTCTATTTATTAATGATGTTGTTTTTCAGCGGAATATCTTTTGCGCAGAATTCAATTACTGGTTCTGTTGCCGATGCTAACAGACAAGCTATCCCTGGTGCCAATATTGTCGTAGTTGGAAGTTCTAACGGTGCTTCCACCGATTTTGATGGTACATTTAAATTGACGGTCTCGACTAAGCCACCTTTTACAATTAAAGTGTCTGCCGTAGGTTTCGAGGCCAAAACCATTAATGTTACTTCTTTGAATCAGAAAATTGATGTGGTTTTAAAAGAAGAGGAAACGAAACTAAATGAAATAGTAGTTTCTGCTTCCAGAACTCCAGAGCGAGTGCTTGAATCTCCGGTAACTATTGAAAGAATGGGAATTCAGGACATTAAGAAAACGGCATCTCCTACTTTTTATGATGGTTTGGAAAATCTGAAAGAAGTGCAAATGAATACCAGTAGTATGTCTTTTAAATCAATTAATACAAGGGGTTTTGCTACTGTTGCCAATACTCGTTTTATGCAATTGGTGGACGGAATGGATAATTCATCTCCTCTTTTGAATTTCGTTTTAGGAAACTTAATTGGTGTTTCGGAAATAGATGTTCAAAGTGTTGAGTTGTTGCCTGGTGCATCATCTGCTTTGTACGGGGCGAATGCTTTTAACGGAATTTTATTTATGAACAGTAAAAATCCATTCAATTATCAGGGAGTCTCTGCGTATTTTAAATACGGAATGACTTCACAAGATGCCGCAGGTGTAAATAACTATTATGATTTTGGAGTGCGTTTTTCGCATGCGTTTAATAAATACTTTGCTGCCAAAGCCAACTTCACTTATATGGAAGCTACAGATTGGTATGCTACAAATTATAATGATAAAAGAGTTAGTGGAATTGACAGGAGTGATATAAATTATGACGGAATAAATGTATATGGAGATGAAGTTTCTACTAATATAAAGGGAGTTGGTCAGTCTTTGGCTGCTTTAGGTTTGTTACCTGCTTCGGCTGTAAATTTATTGCCGAGTACCAATGTTAGTAGAACTGGTTATAATGAAACTGATCTTACAAACAACAAAGCAGGAAATACAAAAATTGATTTTTCGTTGCATGCAAGACCTTTTGGTGATGACAGATTAGAAATTATCTGGCAAAGTAAATTTGGTACCGGTAATGCGGTTTATCAAGGAGCGAACAGATATTACTTGAATGACTTTTTTATGCAACAACATAAAATTGAATTTAAAGGAAGGAATTTCTTTTTGAGAGGATACACTACAGGAGAAGATGGAGGGCATTCTTATGATATGGGATTCACCGGGATCAATGTAAACAGAAAATGGAAAGACGATAAAACCTGGTTTGGTCAGTATGCGGGAGCTTATGTTCAGGCAACTTTAGGCGGAATGACACCAGAGAATGCACATGCTGCTGCAAGAGCTACTGCAGATACAGGACGTTTTTTACCGGGAACATCGGCATTTAAAAAAGCATTTAATGAGGTAATTGCTGACGAAAGTGTACTTACAGGTTCTAAATTGGTTGATAACTCAAGAATTTATCACTCTGATTTGAACTATAATTTTAAAGATCTATTAAAAGTTGTTGAAATTCAAGTGGGAGGGTCATTTAGATTGTATGAGTTAAATTCTCACGGAAGAATTTATACCGATGCAAATGGACCTATCAATTACAATGAATATGGTGCTTACACCCAGGTGATGAAAAAGTTTTTGGATGATAGGTTTAAATTTACAGGATCTATCCGTTATGATAAATCAAAAAACTTCGATGGTAATTTTTCTCCTAGATTGTCTCTTGTTTATTCAGGAGGAGAAAAAAAGAATCATAATTTCAGAGCATCGTTCCAAACCGGTTTCAGAAATCCATCTACTCAGGATCAGTATATCGGATTTAATGTTGGTAGTGCAGTGTTGTTAGGTTCTGCACCGGATAACTTATTACGCTTTACAGAGACTTTGCCTGTTGCAACGGCTGCAGGGCAGGCTTTTGCTGGCGGGCCAACGGCTATTATGAATGGGGAAAATGCATATGGTAATTCTTATACCGCAAGTTCTGTAGGGGCTTTTAGTGCTTTGGCGGGAAGTAATCCTGTAGCTGCATCGGCACTTTTGAGAAAAACAGATGTAAATTATGTTAGACCGGAAGAGGTTAAAGCTTTTGAGCTTGGGTATCGTTCTTTAATTAATGATGTTTCTATAGATCTTAATGCATATTATAATATTTACAATCATTTTATTGGTAATTTAAATGTGGTGGCGCCTTATTATGGTACAGCACAAGATTCACCTAATCCTTTGTTAGGGCCTACAGATAAAGGAGTTCAGTCGCTTCATGCACTTCAGAATGGAAATTACAGAGCTTATCAGTTGTATACTAATACAGACGTAGAGATTAAATCGCTTGGGTTTGGTGTTGGTCTTTCTAAGAAAATAATCGCTAATTATGAATTGGGAGTAAATTACAACTATGCTCAGTTTGATTTTGATCAGGCAAAAGATCCGAGTTTTGAAGCCGGATTTAATACACCAAAACACAGAGTTAAAGTGTCTGTCGGAAATGAGAGATTGTTTGAAAACTTCGGATTTAATGTTAGCGGAAGATGGAACACGGAATACAAATGGGAATCAACATTTGCTGATGGTATAATTAAAGCGGCTACCGTAATTGATGCCCAAATTAATTATGGACTTCCAAAATTAAAATCTGTTGTAAAATTAGGAGCATCAAATATTGGAGGAAAAGAATATGCTCAGGTGCTTGGTGCAGGATATATTGGTCAGCAGTATTTTGCTTCCTGGACGATCAATCCATAATTTGAATTAACGGACGTAACAAACATTTTATTCGCTTTTTGGGATTTGAAATCCCGAAAAGGATAATTTTAAAACATATTAAATCATGATAAAAAATTTCAAATGGCTTTTATTGGTTTCACTGACCTTTATGGCTTGTAATAGTGACGACGACACTCCCGCTGTGGTAAACTCGTCTGATGGGCAGCCCCTGACTTCAGGGACAGCTAATTTTTCGAAATATGTAGCTTTGGGTGATTCTTTTGCAGCCGGTTTTTCAGACAATGCCTTGTTTAAAGCAGGTCAGACAAATGCTTATCCTAATATTCTGGCACAGCAATTCGCTTTGGTTGGAGGAGGTACTTTTACAACTCCCTTTATGGCAGATAATCTTGGAGGGTTTTCTACCGGAGGCGTTCAGGTACCATCGCTAGGAGTTCGATTGTATCTGAATGTGGCTACAAGTACACCTGTTCAGGTAAGTGGTATTTCGGGTACTGATATTGGTACGCATTTAACCGGTACTTTTAATAATATGGGAATTCCGGGAGCAAGAGCAACACATTTGGCTTTTGCCGGATACGCCACTGCTAATCCTTATTTTAGAAGAATTGCTTCTTCACCTACAGCAACTGTTTTGGCGGATGCTTTGGCGCAGAATCCTACTTTTTTCTCTTTGTGGATTGGAGGTAATGATGTTTTAGCGTATGCTACATCCGGTGGAGACGGAACAAGCCCGATTACGGCACCGGCTACTTTTGATGCGGTGTATAAAAATTTAGCAACAGAATTGTCTAAAAATGGAAAAAAAGGAGTTGTGGCAAACTTGCCTTATATCAATACACTGCCACATTTTACTACAGTTCCGTATAATCCATTAACGATTGCAGTTTTGGGTAATGGGAATACTGCAGTAGGAACTGCTACCATTAATGCGTTAAATGCGCAATTGTATGGGCCGTTAAAAAATGCATTAAATTATCTTGGGGTGACGGATAGAATTGATTTGTTATCGTTAACGGCAGCAAATCCGTTATTGATAAAAGATGAGTCTTTGACTAATTTGTCAACGCAGCTTACCGCGGTTCTTACACCTTCAGTTGGAGCACAAACTGCCGCTTTTTATGGTACTGTTTTTGGTCAGGCACGTCAGGCTAAAGCGACAGATTTAGTGCTTTTAGCTACCAGATCAGCAATAGGGACAGCGCCAACAAAGGATGATTCCGGAATAGGAATGGCGCCACCGGCTCCATTGGATAAATTTGGAATTACTTATCCGCTACAGGATAAATTTATTCTGGTGCCAACTGAGATCGCTGAAATTAAAGTAGCTACAGATGCTTACAATGTAACTATTGCAGCAGCTGCCCAAGCAAATGGTTTGGCTTTTGTTGATGCAAAAGCGGTGATGGAGCAATTGTCTACAACCGGAATTACTTTAAATGGGTATACAATGACATCAACATTTGTGAGCGGAGGAACCTTTTCTCTAGATGGAGTACATCCGTCGGCAAGAGGTTATGCGCTTGTTGCAAATAAATTTATAGAAGCAATTAATCTTAAATACGGATCAAACTTAAAAGGAGTTGATTTAGGAAAATATCAGATTCTTTATCCTAAAGTACTGCCATAAAGTTAGTTTTTTTAGCAAAAAAGCCACTTGTTATTGTAACAGAGTGGCTTTTTTTTATTTAGAAAAAAAATGGTTTTTCGGTGATTTTGGGGCTGACTTTTAGGAATCAAACAAAATCATAGTATTTTTTATAAAAAAATATTGATTTTATATTATAAAAAATTATCTTTGCGCTCTGAAAAAAGAGGTATTTTCGATAAACCTAAATAGCTATTTAATAAATACATAAGTAATGTCAAAAGTAATAGGAAAAGTTGCTCAAATCATTGGACCAGTAGTTGACGTAGTTTTCAACGGAAAGGATGTTGAACTTCCAAAAATTTATGATTCATTAGAAGTCACAAAAAAAGATGGAACATTATTAGTTCTAGAAGTACAATCTCACATTGGAGAAAACACTGTTCGTACCATTTCTATGGACTCAACTGACGGTTTGAGTAGAGGATATGAAGTAGTTGGAACAGGAAATCCAATCCAAATGCCAATCGGTCCAGATGTATATGGACGTTTATTTAATGTTGTTGGAGACGCAATTGATGGTTTAGGTGAATTGCCTAAAACTGGAGAAAATGGTTTGCCTATTCACAGACAAGCTCCAAAATTTGAAGATTTATCAACTTCATCTGAAGTTTTATTCACAGGTATTAAAGTAATCGATTTGATTGAGCCTTATGCAAAAGGAGGTAAAATTGGATTGTTCGGTGGTGCTGGTGTTGGTAAAACGGTATTGATTCAGGAGTTGATCAACAATATCGCAAAAGGTCACGGTGGACTTTCTGTATTCGCAGGAGTAGGAGAAAGAACTCGTGAAGGAAATGACTTACTTCGCGAGATGTTGGAGTCAGGAATTATTAAATACGGTGATGATTTCATGCACTCTATGGAAAATGGAGGATGGGATTTATCTAAAGTAGATATGCCAGGAATGAGAGAGTCTAAAGCTACTTTCGTTTTCGGACAAATGAATGAGCCACCTGGAGCTCGTGCTCGTGTTGCACTTTCAGGATTATCTATCGCTGAGTATTTCCGTGATGGAGCAGGAACAGATCAAGGTAAAGACGTATTGTTTTTCGTTGATAACATCTTCCGTTTTACACAAGCAGGTTCTGAGGTATCAGCACTTTTAGGACGTATGCCTTCTGCAGTAGGATACCAACCAACTTTGGCAACAGAGATGGGAGCTATGCAAGAGCGTATTACTTCTACAAACAAAGGATCTATTACATCTGTACAGGCGGTTTACGTTCCTGCGGATGACTTAACTGACCCGGCACCGGCTACAACTTTTGCTCACTTAGATGCAACAACTGTATTGTCTCGTAAAATTGCTGAGTTAGGTATTTATCCTGCGGTTGACCCATTGGATTCTACTTCAAGAATTTTAACTCCACATATCTTAGGAGATGAGCACTATAACTGCGCACAAAGAGTAAAAGAGATTCTTCAAAAATACAAACAATTACAAGATATCATCGCGATTCTAGGTATGGAAGAGTTATCTGAAGAAGATAAATTAGCTGTATCAAGAGCACGTCGTGTACAACGTTTCTTGTCTCAGCCTTTCCACGTAGCGGAGCAATTTACAGGTATTCCTGGAGTATTGGTTGATATTAAAGATACTATCAAAGGATTCAACATGATTATCGATGGTGAGTTAGATCACCTTCCGGAAGCTGCTTTCAACTTGAAAGGTTCTATCCAGGATGCAATCGAAGCTGGAGAGAAAATGTTGGCAGAAGCATAATAATCAAGCAAGCTTGATAACATCAAAAAATAAAAATTCCAAATTCCAAAATTGGGATTTGGAATTTTATAATTTGGAATTTTAAAAAACAGTTATGATTTTAGAAATAGTATCACCAGAAGCAAAATTATTTTCAGGAGAAGTAACTTCGGTTACAGTTCCCGGAGTTGATGGAAGCTTTCAAATATTGAATCATCACGCTCCTATCGTTTCTATTCTAGAGAAAGGAACTGTTAAAATTGTAGCTTCAAGCTTCAATTTTTCTAAAGATGTAGCGACTAAATTCACGAAAGTAAATGATCAAACCTATACTTTAGATATTGAATCAGGTACTATCGAAATGAAAGACAATAAGATTATTGTTTTAGCAGACTAAAACAGTTGCAAAATAAATAGAAAGCCAGACAGCAATGTCTGGCTTTTTTGTTTTTGGTCATTTTAGATGGATCAATACAAAACTTGTAGGTGAAGATTTTAGTGAACTTTATATGCTTTTAACTGCAAGGTGCGCAAGGATTTTTTTGTTTGTGTTGATCGCAAAGGCCGCAAAGTATTAACACAAAGCAAAGTCTTTTGCACGCAGATTTTGCAGATTAAGCCGATATTTGTTTTGTGCTCAGATAAAAAACAATCTGAATAAATCTGCTACCCGAGCGATAGCGAACTGGCGAAGCAAATCTGCGTGAAAAAATTTCACTGCAAACATAGGAGTTCGCAAAGCTTTATCAAAAAGTTGTTTCTTAAGCTTTAACAACTTCTTGTGTTTGCTGAGTCTTTTACACGCACATTTATTTAGGTTAGTTTTGCAGGAAGTGTAAAGCCAAAATAACCGTTTAATCTGTAAAATCTGTATATAGACCTTTGCTTACTTTGCGTAAAACCTTTGCGAACATTGCGGTTAAGAAAAATGAAGCGAAGAATTCTATTTTCTCACAACTTCTCGTGTTGATCTTTTGTGTTATTGTAATATTCCCCAGAAACCGCTTGAAATATAAGTGTTTACAGTAAGTCCAGATATAATCCCCCAGGATATAATTCCTAAAGCGCTTATTGCAAAGGTTTTTACAAGTTGAAGTTTAGTGTCTTTATTTAAAAACTTATAGTAAAAGAGCGTAAAATAAAAAAGCTGAAACAGTAGAAAAAATAAAGCCTGATAATTAGGAGATAAGTGGAATAATAAGGAGAGAGGTAAAATTAATAGCGTATTGACGAGTATACAAAAGCCCAGCATGTACATACCTGCCACAAGATGTTCCGTATAGTTGTAGTTTTCTTTTTTGTAAAACAGCCAGAAAAAAAAGGCAATTAGAGGTAGGGCCATCATCGCCATCAGATTAGAATACTTTTTCATGAAATGAAACATTTTTTCTTTTCGTTCATAAAGATGTATGATTTTTTCTTTTTGAATTGGGTCTGAAATAGCACTAAGTTCTTGATTTTCTTTTGGAATATCAATTGGAGGTGTTTCTTTTGGGATATTGGAAATGAAAACAAAGATAGCGGCAACCAATAAGAAAAAATTAAGTGGAGGAAAGTACTTCTTTCTTTTACCATTGATATATTCCTTAGCAACAGTTCCGCTTTTTAATGTCAAAGACCTAATAAGTTGAAAAATCCCTTTGTCGGCATGTAAAAAATAATGAACAGCTTCATGAAAAATCTCATGTGGACTTATACGATGCAAATCTACTTTTTGACTGCACTGAGGGCAATAATTAAAATCCGGATAATTCTGTGTTTCACAGTTTTTGCAAATGATCTTCATTCTTTCTTTTTTTTAATGCAATATACAAATTAGTCAGAATGAGTTTATGAATTGAAAATTAGAAATATTATTATTTTAATTAACAAATTCAGTTCGAATATTAAGGTACTGATTGATGAATTATGGTTTTTCCGTAATGTTTTTTGACCTTGAAGGTATATCGTTATTTATTGTTAGAATTAACTAATTCCGGAGAATTGTTTGGGAGATACCATCAGCGTTTTTGATCTTGGGGGCTTTGTGATTATAGAAATTGTGGATTCTTAATTCGGCTGGGTATCGTCATTTAGAAGTGTTGCTTGGGAATTAGATTTTGAATGGTGGATTATATAAAATCCGCTTTTTATTGATATTGGAATCAATTTGATAACTTTGCTTTTATGAATTTACCGGAAAATCTTATTCAAAAGCTAGAAAACAGGAAGCAAAATAATTCGTTGAGACAATTGCCAAGTTTTAATAATCTGGTCGATTTTTCTTCTAATGATTATATTGGGTTTTCGAAATCGGAAGCTATTTTTAAATTGGCGCATCATTATTTGATTGAGAATGAAATCATTCAAAATGGAGCGACAGGTTCGCGGTTAATTTCAGGGAACCATTCGTTGTATCAAATTACAGAATCGTTTATTGCGCAGTTTCATGATGCAGAATCGGCTTTAATCTTTAATTCGGGTTACGATGCCAATGTTGGTTTTTTTAGCGCTCTACCGCAGCGAAATGATGTTATATTGTATGATGAATTAAGTCACGCTTCGATTCGTGATGGAATTATCATGTCTAATGCTAAATCGTATCGGTTTAATCACAATGACTTTGAAGACTTGGAACGTCTTATTCTGAAATTTCCTGATACTACGATTTACATTGTCACCGAAACTGTCTTTTCTATGGATGGTGATAGTCCAAATTTAGAAGAGCTGGTGTTGCTTTCGGAAAAGTACAATTGTTTCTTGGTGGTTGATGAAGCGCATACTCTGGGTGTTTTTGGAGAAAAGGGCGAAGGACTCATGCAACATTTACAATTACACCACCGTATTTTTGCCAGAATCATGACATTCGGAAAAGGATTGGGTTGCCATGGCGCAGCAATTTTGGGAAGTAGCGAACTTAAAGAATATCTGGTCAATTTTGCCAGAAGTTTTATTTATACTACAGGATTGTCGCCTCATTCGGTGTCTACGATTCAAACGGCGTATCATCAATTGGAGCTCGAAAAGGGAACTATTGAGAAATTGCGTCAGAACATTGTTTTTTTTAATCAACAAAAAAATATATTGGGTTTGAAACCAATGTTTGTTCGCAGTAAATCAGCGATTCAGTCGGCAATTGTTCCGGGGAACGGCAATGTAAAAAGACTGGCTCAGCAATTACAAGATAAAGGCTTCGATGTAAAACCGATACTTTCTCCAACAGTCCCGGAAGGGCAGGAGAGACTTCGTTTCTGTATTCACAGTTATAATTCAGAGGAGGAGATTAACGAGGTTTTGGGGTTGTTGAGGGACTTTGTGTTTTAGATCTTCTCGTTGTTGTTTCACAGAGATGCACAGAGTAGTCACAGAGATACGCAGAGATTTTTTTGTGCATCTCTGTGTTTTTTCTTTTCGCATCTTTGTGAAACTTGAATTTTAGAATTATTTAGGATGTTTTGTGTTGTTGTTTCGCAAAGATTCACAAAGTAATCGCAAAGATTTACAAAGATTTTTTTGTGTATCTCTGTGTTTTTTCTTTGCGCATCTCTGTGGAATTTATTTATGAGAATAAAAAAAATCAAGCTGTCAACCCTTTATTTTACTGGATTCTGAAAAAAAAATGTAATTTTTTTGTAACGTTTTTAAGCTTTGTTTACTTACGAGTCGTAATCAAATAAACCAAAACAATTATGAAAACTATTTCAACTTTATTAGAATCAAAAATCTTCCATTTTATTTTTATCTTTCTAACTTCAGTCGCATTTGGATTTGCACTGACGAATCAATTTTTATTAAACCATCCTGACAAACATCTTCTTATTTCGACAGCATCGTGGTTTTTATTGGCTGTAGTTTTTTGGCAGAAAAGTAAGAATCAGAAGTAAAAGAGCATTTTTTAAGTAATCAAACAAATAACTTTATTTAACCAACAAAATGAAAAATATAATCAAATTAGCAATAGTAGTAGTAACATTTATTTTTGGTGGGGTTACGAATGCCCAAACGTCTTCTCCGAAACTGGAAAATTCTCTTTTGTGGGAAGTATCAGGAAAAGGATTGGCGAAGTCTTCTTATTTGTACGGAACAGTGCATATGATTTGTTCAGGAGATTATTTTCTTTCTGAGAAAACTAAAAAAGCATTCGACAAATCAGATAAATTAGTTTTGGAAATTAATTTTGCGGATCCGAAAGTGATGTCAGAATTACAGGGAATGGCAATGGGAAAACTACCGTTAAGTAAAAAATTAGATCCGGAGCAATTGTCAAAATTGAATTTAATATTGCAAAAAAGTGGTGGAATGACAGTGCAACAGGTGGACAGTTTTAGTATGTTGACGGTGATGAGTTTGATCTCCATGAAAAGTTTTGGTTGTAACGACTTGAAATTTTATGAATTGGATTTTATTGAATTGGCAAAGAAACGTCAACTGGAAGTTGCAGGTCTGGAAACTGTAAAATCGCAATGCGAGAGTTTTGAAAATGCTTATTCTGATAGTGAAATGATTGCTATGCTGGAAGAAACGAATAGTGAAGAAACGACTAAATTAGTAGGTAATTATAAGAGTGAGAATTTAGAGTCTTTATACAAATTAACTACTGATGAAAAAATAATGAATCTTAAAGCTAAGAAATACATGCTTGACGATAGAAATGCCAACTGGATTAAAATTATGCGGGAGCAGATGAAAAAGGAAAGTGTCTTTTTTGCGGTTGGAGCAGCACACTTGGGAGGTGATACTGGAATAATTAATTTGTTGAGAAAAGCAGGGTACACGGTAAAACCAGTTATGAATTAGAATTATTTTGAAAGAGAAAGAATTTTTAAATCGTATAGAAAGTCACAAAGGGATTTTGTACAAAGTTTCGAAAATGTACATGGATAATGCCGATGATCAGCAGGATTTATTTCAGGAAATTGTTTGTCAGCTTTGGAAATCGTATGAATCTTTTAGAAATGAAAGTCAATTTTCGACATGGATGTACCGCGTGGCTATTAATACGGCAATTGTATTTCTTAAAAAAGAAAAACGAAAGGTTGATAAATACGAGATTGCTTCAGAGAATATAAAAGAAGATGAGGATGATTCGCATATAAAAGAAAGTCAGATCGATCATTTTTATAAAGCAGTTCAAAAATTGGAAAAAATAGATAAGGCGATTATTTTTTATCAACTGGAAGGATTTTCTCATAAAGAAATTGGAGAAAATCTGGGTATTTCGGAGGGGAATGCAAGAGTAAAATTAAACAGAGCAAAAGAAAAATTAAAAGAAATAATAAAAAATCAGGGATATGGATTTTAATGATATACAAAACGCATGGAACAATGAGAAATCAGATACGATCATTCTTCCTAATAATCTGGAGAAAATACATTCGGCTAACACGCCCTTAGACAAGATTAGGAAAAATTTAAAAAGTGAACTGATTTTTCAGATTGTTTTAGCTTTTCTAATTGGATTTGTACCTTCTACATTCTCGTTTGAGCAAAAGTTTATAATGCCTTATTACTTACTTTACAGTATGTTTATAGCGGTTACTGTTTATTATTTGGTTAAGCTATACTTGTTCTACAGACGATTGAATACAATTACATTAAGTACAAAAGACAGTTTATACGAAACCTATTTTGATATCAGACTGAATATGGAATTGTATAAAACCTACGGGTTTGCATTGACTCCTTTCATGATTTTGTTTCTGGTGGTTTTCGTTTATTTTCAATCTTCAAAAGAAGCCAGTTTTGTGATGTTCGAATTTAGTAATACAGAAATTATATCGGTCTTTTCGGTAATTGTATTCTCAATTCTTTTTATGGGACTGAGTTTAGAATGGTGGGTTCGCTTTTTTTATGGGAAGTACGCCAAAGAAATAAAGACGGTTATAGATCAATTAAAAGAAGAGTAGCTAATTCAAGTTACTAGTTGTAAAATGTATAATGTATACTGTAAGCCTGATTAGTTTTATTTTGAATTACTGAAGCACAAAAGTAAATGACAGGTCTGTAAAATAGAATGCAGTATTATTTGTTGCTGTTCTGTTACAATTTTCAAAAATGGTACTATACTTTATGTTTAGCTTCTGCGGAAAATTGGAAGTCGGGCAAAAACAGATAATTTGTGTTGGTTTGAACAGCATATTCAGCATCTCACAACTCAAATTTCACAACTAGCAATTTGAATTAGATAAACAACAAACCCATCGTAATGATGGGTTTGTTGTTTTTATTGGTATTTTTGCATAATATTAAAAGAGAACAATGAAAATATTTATAACCGGAATTTCTACTGATGTAGGTAAAACGGTGACTTCTGCAATTGTGGTTGAAGCTTTAGAAGCTGATTATTGGAAACCTGTTCAGGCAGGTGATCTGGATAATTCGGACAGTGATAAAATCAAGTCAAAAATTTCAAATACTAAATCCCGCATTTTCGAGAATAGTTATAAGTTAAATACGCCTGCAAGTCCGCATTTGGCAGCAGAAATTGATGGCTTAAGAATTGAATTGAGCGAAATTAAAGAGCCAGAAACAACTAATCATTTGGTGATTGAAGGGGCCGGTGGGATTTTTGTTCCGCTGAATGAAACGGATTTGATTGTCGATTTGATTCAGCCCGATTATAAGGTCATTGTTGTTTCAAGACATTATTTAGGAAGTATCAATCATACGCTGTTGACTATTGAAGCAATACAAAACAGAGGTTTTGAGGTTGCCGGAATTATTTTTAGCGGAAACGAAAATAAAGCTACCGAGGATTTAATTTTGAACAAGACAGAAGTAAAGTGCATCGGAAGAATAGAAGAAGAACCTTATTTTGATCAGAATGTAATTCGGGAATACGCTGATTTGTTTAGAGAGAATTTATTAAAACTATAATTGTGTATTGTGAAATGTGTTTTGTAAGATGTAAGAAGTCAATAATCGCAAAGTACATTTCACATTTCACAAAACACATTTCACATATAAAATGACATTATCAGAAAAAGACAGCCAGTATTTATGGCATCCGTATACACAACATAAAACAGCACAAACCCCAATAGCCATCTCGAGAGGAGAAGGTGCCTTGTTGTGGGACGAGAACAATAAAGAATATATTGATGCAATTGCATCATGGTGGGTAAATCCGTTTGGACACAGTAATAAATTTATTGCGGATGCGATTTACAAACAGTTAACGACTTTAGAACATGTTTTGTTCGGAGGTTTTACACACGAACCTGCGATAAAAGTAGCAGAGAAGCTTATTGAAATCTTACCAAAGAATCAGCAGAAAATATTTTTTTCTGATAATGGTTCAACTGCGGTGGAAGTGGCTATAAAAGTAGCGCTACAGTATTTCTTCAATAAAAACGAGAAAAGAACGACTATAATTGCTTTTGAAAATGCTTTTCACGGAGATACTTTTGCAGCTATGGCGGCAAGCGGTATCTCTTTTTATACGCAGGCTTTTCAGGGAATGTTTATCGATGTAGTGCGGATTCCTGTTCCCGTGAAAGGATCAGAACAGTTGAGTTTTGATGCCTTGAAAGCGGTAATTGAAAATCATACCTGTGCCGGATTTATCTTTGAACCATTAGTTCAGGGAGCGGCCGGAATGGTGATGTATGAACCTGAAGCACTGGCGACTTTAATCCGGATTTGTAAAGAGAATAAAGTTTTAACCATAGCCGATGAAGTAATGACGGGTTTTGGTAAAACAGGTAAAACTTTTGCGATGGGTTATGTTACCGAAGAGCCCGATATGATTTGTTTGTCGAAAGCTTTGACAGGCGGGACGATTCCAATGGCGATTACGACTTTTACACAGGAGGTTTTTGATGCGTTTTATGATGATGATATTAATAAAGCACTGTTTCACGGACATACTTTTACGGCAAATCCAACGGGATGTGCAGCAGCTTTGGCTAGTATTGACCTGTTGCAGACGGCTGAAATGCAGGATAACATTCAAAGAATAAATAAGAGTCATCTAAGTTTTCAAAAGAAAATCGAGAATCATCCAAAAGTCATTACTGCCAGAACTTTAGGGGTAATTTTTGCAGTTGAAATAAAATCGGATTCGGAAGAAAGTTATTATGGTTCGATGCGAACGAAACTATATAATTTCTTTATTGATAAAGGAGTTGTTTTAAGACCGGTTGGAAATATTGTTTATATTTTGCCTCCGTACATCATGACGGATGAACAGCTTCAAAAAGTTTATGCGACTATTGAAGAAGCTATTGAAATGGTTTAAGTTGTTTAAACCATATGAGTTATATAAGATCATTTAAGTATGGCTTAATCTGTTGGTGTAATTTTAGAAATTATACGTAGCATATAGAAAGATGGGTTTGCTTTTTTTAAAAGAGTTTTAAAAAAGAAATATATTTCAATCACTTAGTCAAGCTATGAGGTCTTCGACTTCACTTAGACTGACAGTTGAAATTTTAAATATGTGAAACGCTTTTTTTGGTTTTAAGACTATGTTTTTATGTGTTTAAAAAAATACACACAAAGGATATAAGTTAGTTGATTTTATAAACTTAAATATTTAAGAACGTTGCAAACTTTACATAAACATTGCGAACTTTGCAGTTAAATACAATACATTGAATAAAAAAATCTCCATAACAGCTTTCTCTTCTATTTCTCCTTTGGGTAATAGTCCTGAGGAAATCTGGGACAAATATCTGGATAATCAACATTGTTTTTCGAGGCAATTTTTAGATCAGCAGGAAACTTCTGTTGCGGCTTTAGGTGTTGCATCAAAACAAATTGTGGCCGAAGTTCGGGAGTCTGATATTAAATACAAATTTTTAGATGATTCTGTTCTGTTTGCTTTAGCAGCTTCAAGAAAAGCGGTTGAAAAAGCAGGTTGGAATAAAGAGGATGTTTTCGGCATAAATATTGGTTCTTCACGTGGCGCTACCGACTTATTCGAAAAGCATTACAAAGAATACATCGATACGGGTAAAGCACAGACTTTGGCTTCACCAACCACCACTTTGGGTAATATCTCATCATGGATTGCACATGATTTGCAGAGTGTTGGCCCGGAAATTTCGCATTCGATTACCTGTTCGACAGCACTTCATGCTCTTCTGAATGGTGTGGCGTGGTTGCGATCGGGAATGGCAGATAAGTTTCTGGTAGGGGGCAGCGAAGCACCTTTAACAGATTTTACGATTGCTCAGATGAGAGCGCTAAAAATATACTCCCGTATTGATCAGAATGAAGAAGCGTGGCCCAATCTTGCTTTTGATTTTGAGAAAACACAAAATACTATGATTTTGGGCGAAGGAGCCGCAGTATGTTGTCTGGAAGCCGGAGAGAAGGAAAATGCTATTGCATATGTTACGGGTGTTGGTTATGCGACGGAGATCTTAGAACATAATATTTCAATTTCCGCAGAAGCAGATTGCTTTCAAAAGTCTATGAAAATGGCTTTACAGGAGACCAATCCGGATGAAATTGATGCGATTGTAATGCATGCTCCCGGAACCATAAAAGGAGATCTGACCGAGCTACGTGCCATCGAAAAAGTTTTTGGCGCTAAAATCCCTTTATTGACAACAAATAAGTGGAAGATCGGGCATACTTTCGGAGCTTCCGGAATATTGAGTTTAGAATTGGCTCTTTTGATGCTGCAAAACAATACGTTTGTTAATGTTCCTTTTGCTGAAGAACAAAAACAAACTCAGCCCTTAAAGAAAATATTGATTAATGCAGTTGGCTTTGGAGGTAATGCGGTCAGTATTCTGATTGAAAAAGCTTAAATCTATATTTTGAGATAGAGATGTTTAGAGTTACAAAGGTTCTGAGGTTCTAAGGTATAGGAGGGTTAACTTGTTGCTAATCTGCATGTTTAACGATGGCGTTTTTTTGTCATACAACTTACTATTATTACTTCTTGAATTAACTTATTATTGAATCCTACCGCATAAACTGAATCAAATAAAAGCATAAAAAAAAATCCATTTGTCTAAACAAATGGATTTTTTTTATGAACTAAACCAAAGAGTTTATCTCTTATTGAAATATAACTTTTTTAGTGGTAGTATGATTATTGTCTAAGGTGATTTTAATCAATAAAACCTGATTAGCTGATTGTAAATTAGCTATCTGCAATTCTGTTTCTCCAACTTTCTTTTTGTTATAAAGTTGTTTTCCTGAAACATCATAGATAGTAACTTCTTTAATCGTTTCTTTTGCAGAGACCACTTTTAGTACTTTGTTCTTAACAGTAACTAAAACATTGTTTTCGGTATTTTCAAAATCTCCGGTTCCTAATGTTTTGTCTGTATAACGCAGTACGAAACGATCCGCAAAAGTTCCTTTTGCTGTTGTAAAGGTATATTTTCCAGTTTTTAAATTATGGATTTTCCCTGTTGTTTTATCTTCTAAATAAACATTTTTATTGATCAGGTCACCGTCTATTTTTCCTATTTCGATGGAGAAACCACCTGCTACAGCACTGCGATATCCTAAAGGAATGATGTCGGCATCCGTAAAAGGTAATGCACGTCCCTGAATAACAAGATTTCGGTCAGTTGCAATACTGTAAAAATCCAGATTAGGGTTACCATCAAATGATTCACCATCGTAATTCTTGTCGAAACCATTTGTTGCGCCATCTACATAACCAAGAAGTATTTGTTTGAAAATAGTTTCCTGATTGGTCATATTTAGCCAGATACGATTTCTGGTTGTTTTTTCTTTCGATGGTTTTGCAGGTTTGAAAAACTGCCCGTTTTTATCTCCTCCAATTCGCATATCGTTATTGAAGTTGATTGTTCCAGGGGTTTCAGCACTAATAAAGAAAGATTGCCCTGCAGCCACATAACCTTTTGGTTCTTCATTGTTGTTGCCTGGAGCATCATCACCGCTGGGCGCCGGTCCTGTCAGTACACCTCCTGTTAGATTAAAAGAGGCATAGTCGTCAGCAACATATTTATTTGTCGTTGGGCTTATTGGAGTATTATGTGTCCAGAAATACAGAGTTCCGTTCATAAAAGTATTTTCCTTTAAGAATTCATTGACATCTAAAGCAGATGGATAAGGGTTACCAACAAGATAAAACTTGCTTGCTTCTACAGTTTCAGCATTTATGACACCATTATTTGGAGTACCTTCAAAAATAGCAGTAAATTCTTCTCGTACGGTTTTAGAATGGTTTTGAGGCCCGCGAATAATGTAACCTTTACCAACAGTCATAACGGTATTAGGGTTAGTGATAACCCATCCATTTCCATTAAAACCCATGTATTTATCAGACAAGGTCAATGGCGAGACATCTACTAATTTTTTTGGACTTACCGGTGTAGACCAGTATCCGTAGTCGTAGACACGGAGAGCAGTTTTACGTTTGTATCGGATAATTCCGGAATTGGTCGCATTGTTGTTTTTCTGAACTAAACTTGAATTGTTTTCAAAGGTTAGAGTACCTCCGTTCGCAACTGTCAGACCATTCGTAATAGTTAAGGTGTTTCCACTGCTAATAACAATATTGGCTGTTGAAGCTATAGTACAACTACATGAATTTATATCTCCTCCTGAAGTATAACTTGTTGCAAAATGAACCGGTTGATTAATGGTTGGAGGACCATTGGTCCATCCGCCATTCCAGGTGGCTAATTGTGGTATTGCGTTTACAGGAATATTGTTTGAAGCTACAGATGGACAAGTACCATTACTAACAGTATAGGTGTAAGTAGTATTGGCAGCAAGACCGGAAATTGTTACTTCGGTTCCTGTTCCTGTTGTTGTTACATTGCCAGGTGTTCTTGTTAAAGTCCAGGTTCCGGTACCCGGTAGGCCGCTTAACACAACACTTCCTGTTGTTATTACACAGGTAGGGTGAGTTATGGTGCCTACTATTGGGGCATCGGGTAATATGTTTACTGTTATTGTAGCTGAGGCAGAATTCAATTCTCCACAGGCACCACTTTTTACAACTGCTCTATAAGAAGTTGTTGCTGTTATGTTAGTAGCAGTGAGTGTTGTAGTTGTATTTGCAATTGTAGTTCCTGCTGTAGCGAAATTATCTAAAGAGGATTCCCATCTTACAACACTTCCGGTATGACCAGAAAGTGTTAATGTTGTACTGTTAGTTCCTGTACATACAGTTGCTCCTCCGTCAATTGACCCTGCTACTGTTGTTGGAGAAACCGTTACTGTAGTGGCAACAGAGTTTAATTGTAGACAACTACCACTTTTTACAACTGCTCTATAAGAAGTTGTAGCCGTAAGATTAGTGGCTGTAAATGTTGCAGATGTATTTACAATTGGAGTTCCTGCAGTAGCGAAATTATCTAAAGAAGACTCCCATCTTACAATACTTCCTGTATGGCCTGATAAAGTTAAAAGTGTACTGTTAGTTCCTATACATACTGTCGTTCCACCACCAACTGATCCTGCAACTGTGGTCGGAGATACCGTTACAGTAGTGGCAGTAGAATTTAAAGTTGCGCAACTACCGCTTTGTACCACTGCACGATAAGAAGTTGTCGCCGTTAAATTAGTAGCAGTAAATGTTGTAGTTGTATTTACAATTGGAGTTCCTGCAGTAGCGAAATTATCTAAAGAGGATTCCCATCTTACAATACTTCCAGTATGGCCTGATAAAGTTAAAAGTGTACTGTTAGTTCCTGTACATACTGTTGTTCCACCACCAACTGATCCTGCAACTGTGNGTTGGAGATACTGTTACAGTAGTGGCAGCAGAATTTAAAGTTGCACAGCTACCGCTTTGTACCACTGCACGATAAGAAGTTGTCGCCGTTAAATTAGTAGCAGTAAATGTTGTAGCTGTATTTACAAATGGAGTTCCTGCAGTAGCGAAATTATCTAAAGAAGACTCCCATCTTATTATGCTTCCGGTATGACCAGAAAGTGTTAATACTGTACTGTTAGTTCCTGTACATACAGTTGTTCCTCCACCAACTGATCCCGCAACTGTCGCCGGAGCAACTGTTACAACTAAATTAAATGGAATTCCAACACAGCCTGCTGTAGTAGGAGTAACGCTATAAGTAGCTGTTTGAGCTATTGAGGTTGTATTTGTAAGGGTACCTGTAATGTTTCCATTTGGAGTGCCGGTACTAGCCGTACCTCCTGTTAGGGCTCCCGGTGTGGTTATAGTAGGAGCAGACCAGGTAAAAGTGGTTCCTCCCGGAATAGTTCCGTTGGTTCCGTTTGTTGGTGTAACGGTAAAAGCAGTTGCAGAACAAGCGGGGCTCGTCATCGGATCAATTGTAGCAGAAATAAGATCAACCAATACTGGTGAAGATGCCGTTGTTCCGCCACAGGTTACCAGCGCGCGATAGTAGGTTTTTACAGTTTGTGAAGTTGTAAAGGTTGATTTTGAACTCGATACATCTAAATATCTGATTTGTAAATCATCAATGGTGTGTCTGTCATTTATAGCTCCTACTCGTGCTGAGAATTTAAATTTCCAGCTTGATTTGTCTGCGGAGAGATAAGCAGCGGGAAGTAGAAGATTGGATACTACTGTAATGACAGCATTTGAAGAATTTACCATAGAAAGTGATAGAAAACCGTTATTGTCTACAGTTAACACAACATTTTTGGCGGTCGTTGTAGAGGTAGCATTTCTTATATCGAATGGGGCATTGATTGCAGAAGTAAAGATAGCAATATTGTTATAAAGAACACGAACTCTGGTACCATTTGCCACGCCGTCATTATCGTAGGTATCAAATTGTACGATGATTCCGGAGCCTTCTCCATTTTCTCCTCCTCCGACACTGTTTGTCAGTCCTCCTGCATAACTTAAACTAAAACCATCTGCTCCAGTAGTCGTCCCGCCGCCGCCGCCGGCAGCTTTGTAATTAAAATCTACTGTAAAAGCATTTAGGTTTGAGCCGGGTGATTTGTTAATCAAAAAATCACCTATTGTTCCAGTTTGAGAAGCAGTAGTCAAGACTGCTTCACCTCCAGTAAAAGTAGTATTTGGGGAAATTTGTGTATTAGTAGGAAGAGTTCCCGAAGCAAATGTTTCAGGGCCAAAAAAAGCGATTGGAGTCGCAGTAGCATTTGTCCATGGGTTATTACCATCTGGTGAAGTCTGCCACACATAGGTAGCGCCATCTGTGAAAGTGGTTCCCAACGATAATGTAAAAGGTGTGCTAGGACATACTGGTGTAGCCGATGTTATTGTTGTGCTAACAGCAGGTGTTCCCGAACATACATCGCCAACAGTTATGGTATAGTCTTCAACCTGTCCCTCCGTGCTACCATTGTTGCCTGAATCGGGGCCGCAAGGAGTGGTGTTGTAACCATTATATCGACCTATTATGCGCATACGGGTACTTCCCAGTGTTGCACCTGAAGGCACGGGAAAATAAACCGAAGCATTTTTTCCGTCGGTTCCGTTTGAGTTCTTTATGGTACCAATAACATAATACTCATTGGCATCATTAAAATCATTGTCCTTATTCCAATCTACAAAAGCGGTATAGAAGTAATTGCGATCTCCGTTAGTTGAACCTTTTACAGAGATGGTGTAATTTTGTCCCCTAACTAAGGTAGTGGTAGGAGAAGCGAAATTATGATAATTAGCCGTTCTGGTAGTCGTGTTCTCCAGCGTATTTAGTTTGGCACTGGTGATTCGCCCTCCTGTTGTAAAGCTGCTAGGAGTACAAACACTAGGAGTCCAGGTATAGGTTTGCCCGTTAGAGGGAACTGTTGTGTTATTTGTTCGACAGGTGTTGTTATTTGCATTTCCTGCTGTTGTTGCTGACCAATTGTTTGTTGTTGTTCTATTGTTATAGTCTGAACTTGATGATCCTCTTAAGCCAACTTGCACATTTGAATTTGTATTAGATGTAGTAGCACATGCTCCATAGACAATTTGTATGACATTCGTGGATTCATTTAATCTAATTTGAAAGGTGAAATCACCATCTTGCCAGCCAGAATTGTAACGTCTGACTTTATCCCATTGAACAATGAACGTTCTATTTGGTGCTGTTCCAATTGTATTGTAACTAATAGGTGATCCATTACTTCCTAAATCCCAACCTAAAGCACTAATTGCGCCACTATAACCTGTTCCTGAAGAAATGGGGCTATATTCAGTTGAACTAGAAAAGGTATTACCAAATGTTATAAATCCATTCATGGCGACTGAGCATTGTGTATAGCTCGCTCCATTATATAAAAATGTAAATCCGATTGGAACAAAGCCACTTGGTCCATTAGTGTCATCCCATGGAGCATTAAAGACAGTTTGTGCTCCAGTAAGAGGAGTATATGTTCCCGCAGTCTGCGTAAAAGTATAATTAGCAACCTGCGCATTCCCCGTTTCAGTAAGAAACAGCAACAAGAAAAAAGAGATTAAACCAAACACTTTGGAGTTTATGTGTTTGTCTGTTTTTTGGAAATATAATAAATCAACGAATAAAAGTAATTTTTTAATCATCAGCAGGTGGTATTTATATTTTAAATTTGTTTTTGGTATTAAAACACAAAAAAAAGAACACTGGTTATCTATTGTGTCAGATAGTAAACCCGGGGGAGTGTTTTTTGTTCTGGTTTTAAAAAAATTAGAATCAGTTATTTAAGTGCTTGTTTTTGAGCATAATTAAATAATCCAATTCGGCGTACAAAAATATTATATTTCTGCACATATACAACATTTTAGAAAAAGAGTTTCTGAGATATTTAAAAAAAATAAGCTAAATTTTAACAACAAAATGACTATTTTTAGCCTTAATAGTTAAAAAGCAGGAAAAAAGCCATGAATTCAACGTGTACTCCAAAGGAGGCTTTACTCAAATTAGAACACTTTTGTGCCTATCAGGAGCGCTGCCACGCAGAAGTGGTCGCCAAATTATACAGTTTGAAGATGACTTCAGACGAAATTGATGTTATAGTGGTTCAACTGATTGATAGTAATTTTTTAAACGAGACCCGTTTTGCCGCCAGTTTTGCCAGAGGCAAGCACCGCATTAAATTTTGGGGCAAAATCAGGATTACAAATGAGTTGAAAGCCAGACAAATTTCAACGACTAATATCACACTTGCCCTAAAAGAAATCTCTGCAGAAGAGTATCAAACAACCTTCGACCAACTTTCAGAAAGATGCTGGAATAGCATTCAGGAGACTAATATTCTTAAAAAAAGAAAAAAATTCTGCGATTATCTGTTGCGCAGAGGTTACGAAAGCAATTTGGTTTATGAAAAAATGAAGGAATTAGAATAAAGTTTTAGTTTCATTTTTCAGGACAAAATTTTAATTTTCGCATTGCGTAAAAGTTGCTTTTCTTTAAACCAAACGATATTCAAAAACCTTGTTTATTACAAAATAATCAATAGTTATTAGGTAGTGTTTTATTGCATAATATTCATAGAAACTCACGTTTTTCAGATTTTTAATCTAAAAAACGTGAGTTTTTTGATTGTAGATTGCGATTATTCTTATGTTTTATTTTCTTTTTTTATAAGAATTAACACAGTTCGGCGCTTCTTGCGGTGTATTTCATCGAGTATTTCTTTTGCTTTATCGAATATATGGTCTTTCTTAAAACCGCTTTTATGACAAATACGTAGTTGTCTATATCTTTGCAAGCCCTAAAATTTACCTGTTTAACGATCTGATAGAAACAATTAAAATGATGAGAAAATTACTTTTATTTTTAGTTTTACCCTTTGTTGGTTTTGCACAAGTGGACCTGGTGAAATGGGATGGTCCCACTAGTAAATCAGCAACTATTACCTCCGGTTACACGGCATCGGTATCTGCCGGGGAATTAGGCAACGGAAGTAATTTAACTTTGTCTCCTTTGCAATGGGAAGGTTTTAAAGGAAGTCCATGGACGACATCATTTGCTATTGATGATACTAAATATTTTCAGTTTACAACGACTGCAAAAACGGGCTATAAAATCAAATTGGATGCTTTTAAATTTACCTATCATGGTGATGCGAATTTGTATGTTAAGCGTTATCAGGTTCGGTATTCCAAAGATAATTTTGCGACCAGCAGTTTGTTGATTGATGAAACAACAAAACCCGGAAAAGTAAACAAGTCATTGAGTTTGTCTAATGTTACTCTGTATGCGGGCGAAACTATAACGATTCGTATTTACGGTTATAAACTAAAACCGGGTAGTGATCCCGATTCTCCTTTATTTTTAACGAATAAGAATACAAGCGTTGCCGCAGACGGAAACACAACTCCTACAATTAGAGGTACTGTTTTGCCTTACGATGAAAAGGACTTAAATGCAAATGACGATCTGATAAGTACTAAAGAAAAAAGAGCAGTGTCATTTGATCCGTTAACAAATGACACGAAGTCCAATGGTTCAACGATGACGTATACACAGCCACCTAGTGCTGAAGGAACCGTTACAAACAATAACGATATCCTTACGTTTACACCAGCGGCAAACTTTAAAGGAACGAGTTCGTTCACTTACATTCTTAAAAAAGGATCAAAGACATCGACAGCTACCGTTTGGGTTTTTGTTGAAGAATTTACATCTCGTCTGATAATCTGGAATGGTGCTGTAGATCAACCCAAGGCTGTTGTTACAGATGCAAATATAATGGCAAACGATATCAGTGGTTCAGGGGTTAATTTTGTAACAAACAGTAATCCAAATTATTTTAATGTTAGTAATGTACAAACCAGTACAATTAAAAATACCGTAAATCTTAACAAATATGTTCAGGTAAGTGTAAAACCAAAACCGAATTTTAAGCTGACTTTAACGCAATTCAGGTTTATATACAACTCTCCGGCCGGAAATGAAGGGGCTACAAAATACGAAGTGCGTTATTCGACAGATCCCGCTTTTGCTGATGGAGGGACAATTCTTTTGGGTTCGACTACGGCAGTACAAGGTAGCGATACGGAAGTAGTACTTAATTTTCCGGCAAATACGGTTGTGACAAGTAATACAAATCAAACGTTTTATATCAGAATATATCCTTATGGAGTACAGAATATTTACAACGGATATTTTAGATTAAAGCACGATTATGGAGGAGAAGTTGGGCCAACGATTTCCGGTATTGTTGATAATTCAAACTTACTAACTGCTAATCCGGATAGTATCACTACCGATTCAAAGACAGCTATCCCAATTCCTATTTTGTCAAATGATGAGAATTATGGTTCATTAGTATCGATAACGTCAACACAGCCAAGTTTGGGTGGATCAGTTGTGGTTAATGGAAAAACGAATGTGACTTTTACTCCTACTGCAGGTTTTACAGGAACGAGTTCATTTGTTTACACCTTATTTGACGGAACAAATTATTCGTCTGCAACGGTCACAGTTACGGTCACGCCACCACCATGCGTTCCTACTTTAACAGCTGGAATTAACAATTGGAAAGGTTATGTTTATACCTATACAGGAGATACTCCAGCTATGACGACTTATGTCGGAACTGTTGCAGAGAAAGCTATGTTTGATCGTAATGTAGCGACAGGAGTAATTACAGGGGATACAAGTGTTGCGCCAAATGAATTTTGTGGCGTCGTACCAAGTGACAGGTTTTATGTCCGTTATTTGATGACCGCTACAACAGAGGCAGGTCAATATAATTTTACGGTAGGAGGAGATGACGGTTATCGTTTATATATTGATGGAAAAATAGTGATAGACAATTGGCAGGATCAAGGTTATGCATTGAGATCTACGCTCCGTACCTTGTCTTCAGGAACACATGATTTTGTCTTAGAATATTATGAAAAAGCAGGTTCGTCCAGGCTATCCATTTCATATGGCATTATAAAAGGAGATACTTCGCTTCCTTTTGGAGAGAATAAATGGAATGTGTATGGTTTTAATTCAGCTGATCTTGCTTTGTTGGCTGATACTTATGCCGGAACTTATGCCGATACTAAAATAAATATCAATACGCAGAATTATTGGAATGCTGATGTGTCGCCATCCTATTACTCCGGTTGGGAAGGGGCTCCTATGCCGGTAAACCAGTTTACAATTGCTTACAAACGTAAAGGTTTTCCTTGTGGTCGTTATCAGTTAGAATTGGTCAATTGTGATGATGTTGCTGAAATTTATATTGACGGAGTTAAAATAGCTACGCAATCTTATAGTACTACAAGTTCTCTGATTAATGGTGGTGTCACCTATCCGTTAAATAAAACTTCTACAGTAGAAGTACGTTTAAGAGAAGACGGAGAGAATGCCAACATTGCACTTAATTTTATCGACACTCCATTTGTTTATGATGGATCAGCAGCTCCTCAAAGTGGTTCTTCTATTGTGGTAAATAAAAGCTCAACTCTGGCTAATGATTTAGAAGTTTGTACTTGTACGATAGCAGCAGGAAAGACCTTAACTATACCGGGAAACAAAACCCTTACCGTTAATGAAAATATTGTGGTAAACGAAAAGGGTAAACTGATCATTAAAAACAACGGTTCCTTGGTTCAGACGAATAATAATGCCACTTATACAGGAGCAGTAAATTCATTTGATATGGAGCGTATTTCAACTCCAATGGTAAATTTTGATTATACCTATTGGTCTTCATCGGTAGCAGATCAAAAGTTGAATGTTTTATCTCCAAATACGTTGTCTGATAAATACAGCTCATTTAACGGAAAGAATTGGGTAATAGAAAATGGAAATACTGCGATGATACCCGGTAAGGGATATATTATTCGTGTTCCTAAACCCTATACCAAATATCCAAATGGTAAAGATTACTGGGAAAGTTCGACCTATTCTCAAACTGTAAATTTTATTGGTGTTCCAAATAATGGAATTATTAAAGGAGAATCACTTCTTCCAAACAACTTCTATTTGATTGGAAACCCATATCCTTCGGCGTTAGATGCTGTTAAATTTTTGAATGCTAATACTTTTATAAACGGGACTATTTATTTCTGGACGCATAATACAGCAATAGGCACGGTAGGGGGACATAAATACAATTCAAATGATTATGCAAGTTTTAATCTAACCGGTGGTGTAGCAACGAGACCTTCTCAGGCCCCGGGACTTAATATGAGTACCCCTTCCGGTAAAATTGCATCAGGAGTATCCTTTTTTGTAAGTGCAAATGAAGCCGGGACAGTTACTTTTGATAACAGTATGCGTCCGGTAGGAGTTAACAACCAGTTTTTTAAAAGAGATAATACTTCAAAAAATAAAGGAGTTGAGAATAGCCGCATGTGGTTAAACCTGACAAATGAAAATGGTGCTTTTAAACAAGTCCTGATCGGATATGTAGAAGGAGCTACCAATGATTTTGAAAACAGATTTGACGGTGAAAGTTTTGATGGTAACGCTTTTATAGATTTTTACAGTATTGATAATGATAAGAATTACGTAATTCAGGGGCGTGCGCTGCCTTTCACGGACACTGATATTGTTCCTTTAGGTTATCGTAGTTCTATTGCAGGTGAGTTTGCAATTGCTATAGAGCAAACAGATGGTAATCTGGTTAATCAGGCTGTTTATTTAGAGGACAAAGTAACAGCCAAAGTTTATGATTTGCGAGATGGTAAATACACATTCTCAACCGAAAAGGGCGTTTTTCCAGATCGTTTTATATTGCGTTATACCAATAAGACATTAGGAGTAGATGATTTTGAAAACAAAGACAGTGATCTTATCGTTTCTGTAAAAAACAAAGTAATAAAAGTAAACTCAGAAAAAGATAATATTAGAGAAGTCACTATTTATGATATTTCAGGAAAACAACTTTATAATAAAAAGAAAGTTGGGGCAACAGAATTACAAATAGCCAATTTACAATCGGCTAATCAGGTTGTATTGATTAAAGTTACTTTAGAAAACAATCATACTACGACCAGAAAAGCTATATTTCAATAAAGAGGATCACTTTTATAGATTATAGAAAAATCCATTTGTCACAGTCAAATGGATTTTTTTTGGGTTTTTTCAGGTTTAAAATTTACTTAGAAAAGACTTTTTGAAAGGATATTTCAATTTTCAAACTTATCCTTTGATGATCAGGTTGTAAGAGTAGAAGTTGTTTTTGGGACATAATTTTCTGTAACTCAAAAAATAGTATTCTGATGCTATTTAATTCAAGTTGCTAGTTATTAGTTGTAAAATGTATACTGTAAAATGTGAAATGATACTCTGAAAGAGCAAATGCTTTAATTAAGGGATTTTCTTGCCTTTAGGCGTTAAGTATATTGTTGCTGTATTTCGATGATCTGGCACAGTTATATGTTCGTACAATGTAAGTCGGTAATCAATTAAACAAAACTTATTACTTTTCACATTTTACTTTTCACAGTATACATTATTATTCAACCGGCAACTTGAGTTAATTAGATGTGTCGATTATACAATAAGTGCGTTTTATCTTTCAAGTGTTAAAAAAAAGATGCATTTTATCGATAAATAATCATGATCGATAAAATGCATTTTTTAACGATAAAATGCCATTTTTAGGGCTATTTTGTTGGTTTTATAACAATCTCTAATTTTTTAAGTGTTTAATTCTTACAATTTTATGTAAAATATCTTGCTGTCTTGTAAATAAAATTGTACCTTGTTGCTATGCTTGTACGACGAACGTACATATAAGCCCGATAAAGTACATTTTTTTTCTGTTTTTCTCTGCCAAAATATTGATTGCTATTTTAAATACCACAAATTAAAAAGCAGCATTTTAGTATTTTTTGCTTTTAATTATAAGTTGATTTTTTATAGTCAAAATTATTTTTTGAGGTATTTAGAGTTCTATTTTAATCAAACGTCTGTTTGGTTCTGATTTTTCTTTTAACTTAAAAAGTAGTGCGATGAAAAAAAAATTACCAGCTTTCCTGCTTCAATTTTTAATGCATTGTTTTTCTCAAAAGAATCTGCATTATAAAAAAACATCATTTTTAAAGGTAAAATTTTCCTTTTTGTTTTTATTTGTTTTTGGCTCTTTATGGGCACAACCACCGCATACATTTACAGTTAATGGTTCAGTAGTCGTTCCTGCCGGAATTACAACAATGAATGTGCAAGCCTGGGGTGGTGGTGGTGCCGGAGGTGGCGCCAGTGGTGCTTCATTATTAAATGGAAGAGGTGGCGCCGGTGGTGGTGGTGGTGCTTTTGCACACGGGAATATTACTGTTGTCGCAGGAAATACTTTAGCAGTTAAAGTCGCGGCAGTAACAACGGGTACAACGGGAACAGGTGGTAACGGAGGAAGCTCTACTATAACCGGTTTTGAAAGTGTGCTCTTTGCAGCTGGTGGAAATGGTGGTGCTGCAAATTCATCCGGAGGAACTCCCAGTGGAGGTGCTGGAGGTTTAAACACAGCTTCATTTGGATCAATAACAACAACTTCCGGTGTAAATGGCGGAAACGGTTCTTCAGCTTTATTAAGTTTAGGATTAAGTTCGGGGGCCGGGGGAAAAGGAGGTGATACCAGTGGTGGTGCCGGAGGTGCTGCTATTAGCAGTCTCTTATTAGGTAATGGGCCGGGAAATGCCGGAACAGCACCCGGTGGAGGAGGAGGAGGAGGTATAAATTCTGCATTGGGTTCTCCTCAGATTGGTGGTGATGGAGCTCGCGGTCAGGTTATAGTTACTTATACTTGTCCAACTTATAGTATTACGGGGATATCGGCGGCTGATGTTTGTAGTACAGTAGGAACCACTTCGACGGTTACTTTAACAGGAAGTGCAGGTTCTTTGCCTGTCGGCGTCTATACGGTAACTTATAATCGCAGTAGTCCAAGCGGTACCGGACTTACAGCAGCAATGACTGTTTCTACGGCCGGGACAGGAACTTTTACAGCTGTAGGTTTAAGCACTTTGGGAGCAAGTACAATTACGGTTACTAATCTAACATCAGGGGTTTGTTCTTCAAATATTTCATCGAATAATGCTGCCGCTCTTACCGTTTTTGCTGCGTCAGCAGGGGGAACTTTAAGTGGTACTACAACTATTTGTTCAGGAGCAACCAGTGGAGCAATGAATTTGAGTGGACATACCGGAACAGTTGTGAAATGGCAATATGCGGTAAGTCCATTTTCAAGCTGGACAGATATTGCTAATACAACAACATCCTATACTTCAGGAGCTCTTAGTGCTACTACTCAATTTAGAGCAGTAGTTCAAAATGGAGCTTGTGTTTCTGCTAATTCAGCTGTAGCTACTATAACAGTTAATCCATTGCCTCAGGGAAGTTTAACGGCTAATGGCCCATTTTGTGCTACGGGTTCCGGGCAATTAATTTTTACGGCAAGTGCAGGAACAGGTCCTTATACTGTTGTTTATAAAGAAAATGGTGGTGCAGATCGTACTCAGACGAATGTAACCAGTGGCGTTGCTTTTGCAACATTTACTACTCCGGTTACGAGTTCGACTACTTATACATTAGTTTCTGTAACAGGAGCTGATACCTGTGCTCGAAGTTCATCCTTTACTGGCAGTTCTGCGACAATTACGATTAATCCATTGCCTCAGGGAAGTTTAACAGCTAACGGTCCGTTTTGTGTTACAGGTTCCGGACAATTAACTTTTACGGCAAGTGCTGGAACAGGCCCGTATACTGTTGTTTATAAAGAAAATGGTGGTGCAGATCGCACTCAGACCAATGTTACTAGTGGTGTTGCTTTTGCTACTTTTACCACTCCAGTTACGAGTTCGACTACTTATACATTGGTTTCTGTAACGGGAGCTGACAGTTGTGTTCGAAGTTCATCATTTACCGGTGGCTCTGCAACGATTACTATTAATCCATTGCCACAAGGAAGTTTAACGGCCAATGGCCCATTTTGTGCTACGGGTTCCGGACAATTAACTTTTACTGCAAGTGCAGGAACTGGTCCTTTTACTGTTGTTTATAAAGAAAATGGTGGGGTAGATCGCACTCAGACCAATGTGACCAGTGGTGTTGCTTTTGCAACATTTACCACTCCGGTTACAAGTTCGACTACGTATACATTGGTTTCTGTAACAGGAGCTAATAGTTGTGTTCGAAGTTCATCCTTTACCGGTGGCTCCGCAACAATTACGATTAATCCATTACCACAAGGAAGTTTAACGGCTAATGGTCCGTTTTGTGCTACAGGTGCCGGGCAATTAACTTTTACGGCAAGTGCAGGAACAGGTCCTTATACTGTTGTCTATAAAGAAAATGGTGGTGCAGATCGCACGCAGACCAATGTTACGAGTGGCGTTGCTTTTGCCACATTTACCACTCCGGTTACAAGTTCGACTACTTATACATTGGTTTCTGTAACAGGAGCTGACAGTTGTGCTCGAAGTTCATCCTTTACTGGTGGCTCTGCGACAATTACTATTAATCCTTTACCACAAGGAAGTTTAACAGCTAACGGTCCATTTTGTGTTACAGGTTCCGGACAATTAATTTTTACGGCAAGTGCCGGAACAGGTCCTTATACTGTTGTCTATAAAGAAAATGGTGGTGCAGATCGCACGCAGACCAATGTTACGAGTGGCGTTGCTTTTGCAACATTTACTACTCCGGTCACGAGTTCGACTACCTATACATTGGTTTCTGTAACAGGAGCTGATACATGTGTTCGAAGTTCATCCTTTACTGGTGGCTCCGCAACGATTTCGGTTAACCCATTACCACAGGGAAGTTTAACGGCCAATGGCCCGTTTTGTGCAACGGGTGCCGGACAATTAACTTTTACGGCAAGTGCGGGAACAGGTCCTTTTACTGTTGTTTATAAAGAAAACGGTGGTGCAGATCGTACTCAGACCAATGTGACCAGTGGCGTTGCTTTTGCAACATTTACTACTCCGGTTACAAGTTCGACTACTTATACATTGGTTTCTGTAACTGGAGCTGACAGTTGTGCTCGAAGTTCATCCTTTACCGGTGGCTCCGCAACGATTACAATTAACCCATTACCTCAGGGAAGTTTAACGGCCAATGGCCCATTTTGTGCTACAGGTGCCGGACAATTAACTTTTACGGCAAGTGCAGGAACAGGTCCTTTTACTGTTGTCTATAAAGAAAACGGTGGTGCAGATCGCACGCAGACCAATGTTACGAGTGGCGTTGCTTTTGCCACATTTACTACTCCGGTTACGACTTCGACTACCTATACATTGGTTTCTGTAACAGGAGCTGATAGTTGTGCTCGAAGTTCATCCTTTACTGGCGGTTCTGCGACAATTACGATTAATCCATTACCTCAGGGAAGTTTAACGGCTAATGGTCCGTTTTGTGCTACAGGTGCCGGGCAATTAACTTTTACGGCAAGTGCAGGAGCAGGCCCGTATACTGTTGTTTATAAAGAAAACGGTGGTGCAGATCGCGCTCAGACCAATGTTACGAGTGGTGTTGCTTTTGCCACATTTACTACTCCGGTTACGAGTTCGACGACTTATACATTGGTTTCTGTAACTGGAGCTGACAGTTGTGTTCGAAGTTCATCCTTTACTGGCGGTTCTGCAACAATTACGATTAATCCATTACCACAAGGAAGTTTAACGGCCAATGGTCCGTTTTGTGCTACAGGTGCCGGGCAATTAACTTTTACGGCAAGTGTAGGAACAGGTCCTTTTACTGTTGTCTATAAAGAAAACGGTGGTGCAGATCGCACTCAGACCAATGTAACCAGTGGTGTTGCTTTTGCCACATTTACTACTCCGGTTACGAGTTCGACTACCTATACATTGGTTTCTGTAACAGGAGCTGATACATGTGTTCGAAGTTCATCCTTTACTGGTGGCTCTGCAACGATTACTATTAACCCATTGCCACAAGGAAGTTTAACGGCTAATGGTCCGTTTTGTGTTACAGGTTCCGGACAATTAACTTTTACGGCAAGTGCAGGAACAGGTCCTTTTACTGTTGTCTATAAAGAAAATGGTGGTGCAGATCGTACTCAGACCAATGTTACTAGTGGTGTTGCTTTTGCTACTTTTACCACTCCGGTTACAAGTTCGACGACTTATACATTAGTTTCTGTAACAGGAGCTGATACATGTGTTCGAAGTTCATCCTTTACTGGTGGCTCCGCAACGATTTCGGTTAACCTATTACCACAGGGAAGTTTAACGGCCAATGGTCCGTTTTGTGCAACGGGTGCCGGACAATTGACTTTTACGGCAAGTGCGGGCACAGGTCCTTTTACTGTTGTTTATAAAGAAAATGGTGGTGCAGATCGCACGCAGACCAATGTAACCAGTGGCGTTGCTTTTGCCACATTTACTACTCCGGTTACAAGTTCGACTACTTATACATTGGTTTCTGTAACGGGAGCTGACAGTTGTGTTCGAAGTTCATCCTTTACTGGTGGTTCTGCTTCTATCACGATAACTCCGGAACCAACGGCACCAATTAACGGTGGAGTTACTCAGCCCACATGTGCGATACAAACCGGTTCCATAGTTCTAAACGGGCTGCCTAATTTGAGTAATTATACAATAACACAAAGTGGCACAGTTGCCAATACCTACTCAGGAGGTGGAGGTTCTGATCCAACAACCTATACGATTACCGGACTTGCAGCCGGAACCTATAATTTTAGTGTTGCCTATAGCGGCAGTTGTCCTTCACCGCTTTTATCGAGTATAGTTATAAATCCGCTTATAACAAATACGTATACTATTGCGGGAGGCTGGTCTAATGGAACGCCAACATTAAATCATAATATTGTTTTTGCTGATGATTATACTTCAGCAGGGGATGTAAACAGCTGTACCTGCAATGTAAATTCAGGAGTAAAAGTGACTATAAATGCATTAAACACCTTAACGGTAACCAATGCTCTAACGGTTGATCCGGCACGTGGAACGGAATTGATATTTGAAAATAATGCAAGTTTGGTTCAGGTAAACGATAATCCGTCAGTGAATTCAGGTTCTATAACTTATAAACGTACGGGGAAACAGATCCTTAGATATGATTATATATACTGGTCAACACCTGTAAATTTGCAAAAATTGGTGGATGTTTCACCATTGACGTTGTCTGATAAATATTTTAGTTTTAATGGAACAAACTGGGTATTAACTAATTCTAATACTACTATGGTTGTTGGTAAAGGTTATATCATTAGGGGGCCTCAAAATTATTCGATTACGGTAAGGGCAGATTATACAGCTCAGTTTGCCGGCACTCCAAATAATGGTGCTTTAACCGGGGAAACGATGGATGCAGGTAAGTTTTATTTAATCGGAAATCCATATCCTTCTGCTTTGGATGCAGATCTTTTTTTACCGGCAAATTCTTTCTTAGACGGGACTATCTTTTTTTGGACGCATAACACGCCTATCGGTACGGTGGGAGCGAATAAATACAACGCAGATGACTATGCCAGTTATAACGTTGTTGGAGGTGTAGCGATATCAGCAAAAAGTGATCCGGGGCATTCGGATGATCCACTATTGGATCTCGGTGTTAAACCAACGGGTAAAATTGCTGCGGGACAATCTTTTTTCGCAACTACTGTTAGCGGCGGAACGGTTGCTTTTAATAATGAAATGAGATTGGGTGGTGCGCATAACAGTCAGTTTTTTAAAATAGATGAAACTTCGAAAAAGAAAGATTTAGAGAGACATCGTATATGGCTTGATATGACCAATGAAGAAGGAGCATTTAAACAACTACTGATTGGTTATGTAGAAGGAGCGACAAATGGTCACGATAATAGATTTGATGGCGTAACGCTTGATGGGAATCCGTTTCTTGATTTTTACAGTATCAACAGTAATAGAAAATATGTTATTCAGGGTCGTGCTCTGCCTTTTTTAGATATTGATACTGTACCCTTGGGGTATCGCTCTGCAATTGTTAGTGACTTTAAAATCTCTATTGATGATTCCGATGGAAATTTGGCACATCAGGAAATTTTTATAGAAGATAAGCTAACCGGAGTTGTACATGATTTAAGAAAAAGCGGTTATACGTTTTCTAGTACGATAGGTGTTTTTGATGATCGGTTTATTTTGCGTTACATTAATAAATCACTGGGAGTTGATGAGTTTGAAAATAAAGGAAAAGAGATTGTTGTCAGCACTAAAGATAAAGTGATTAGTATCAATGCTTCTGAAAGAACGATTAGTGAGATACTTATTTTTGATGTATCCGGTAGCATGATTTACAAAAAAACGGCTATTAATAATCCATCTTTCCAAGTTGTAAATTTAAAATCTCAGGATCAGCTTCTTTTTGTGAAGGTTAAATTAGATGATAATGTGGTATCAATTAAGAAAGTGATGTTCTAGATTTTATGATTTTCATGCAGAGTTGCAAAATTGCAAAGTCTTTTTTTTTATAAGGTTTGTTTCAATCACGTTTCTATAAATAAAAAAATGCTTTTGACGTTAAGTCAAAAGCATTTTTAAATACTATTTGAGATTTATAAAATCTTTTTTTAAACTTTTGCTTTACCCGAAGCTGAAGCTTCAAGATTTCTTTCAATGCTGTGTCCCGGTCTTGACCATTTTGGTTTTTCACCTAGTGGAGCAAATTGAGAATCGGCTGCTTCAACGGTTTTAGGTTGAGAAACTTTTGTAAATGGTTTTTGTGGATTTAAACCTAATAATTCGAACATTTTCATGTCTTCGTGAACATCAGGGTTTGGCGTTGTAAGCAATTTATCTCCTGCGAAAATAGAATTAGCTCCTGCAAAAAAGCACATTGCCTGTCCTTCACGGCTCATATTAGTTCTTCCGGCAGATAAACGAACTTGTGTATCCGGCATTACAATTCTTGTGGTAGCAACCATACGAATCATTTCCCAGATTTCAACCGGTTTTTCATCTTCCATTGGAGTCCCTTCAACGGCAACCAAGGCGTTAATTGGCACAGATTCCGGTTGTGGGTTTAAGGTAGAAAGTGCTACAAGCATTCCTGCTCTGTCTTCAATACTTTCACCCATTCCTATAATACCTCCGCTACAAACCGTAACATTAGTTTTACGAACATTTTCTATAGTTTGTATACGGTCTTCAAAACCACGAGTAGAAATTACGTCTTTGTAATAATCTTCAGAAGTATCTAAATTGTGATTGTAAGCATATAAACCTGCTTCGGCAAGACGTTGTGCCTGATTTTCGGTAATCATACCCAAAGTACAACAAACTTCCATGTCTAGTTTGTTAATGGTACGAACCATTTCTAAAACCTGGTCAAATTCTTCTCCGTCTTTCACATTTCTCCAGGCAGCTCCCATACATACACGGGATGATCCGCTTGATTTTGCTCGCAAAGCTTGTGCTTTAACCTGACTTACACTCATTAGATCATTACCTTCAACACCAGTGTTGTAACGTGCAGCCTGTGGGCAATAACCACAATCTTCAGGGCAACCTCCGGTTTTAATAGATAACAGTGTAGATACCTGTACTACATTTGGATCATGGTTCTGCCTGTGAAGGGTTGCCGCTTCATACAGCAAGTCCATCATAGGTTTATTATATATTGCGATTATTTCGTCTTTTGTCCAGTTGTGTTTCGTAATGCTCATTGATACATTTTTTTGATGCTCCAAAAGTAGTTAAATTGTTCTAATCAACCAATGATGTGTTCTGTAAATGAATATTTGATAGGCTTTTTCAAAAAAGAAACACTCTAAAATCATAGAATTACATCTTTTTATGATTTTAGAGTGCTAAAATGTTTCTTTTGCTTTAAAAAATTAATCGGCTACATATTTGTTATTCCAGTACAACATCATCATTAAAGTGACAATTACCGACGATGCGATTCCTTCAAACAATAAACAGATGCAGTAAGTTGGTACAGAAGGATTTCCTCCAAACATAAAAGTCTCTGATAATGTTTTTACATATGCATCTCCACCTCTTGCATAACTATAAACTAACAGTCCGAAAACACTTAATGCTACACCAACAACAGAAGTTGCCATCGCAGAAACGGCATTCGAAACAAAGTTGGTTTCTCCTTCATGAAGATTCATTCGCATGGTTTTATTTACGCCATAAAATATAAAAAATACATTTAAGGTTCGCAAATAGAACAGATGGGCCAAACCTAATACGTTCATCAATAAAAAATAAACGCCAATTCCGAGGAAAATCAAAAAACCGTTGGTTATTTCTTTAGGTAATTTCATAATGGTTATTTTTAAAGAAGTTAATAGTAAGCAATTGACAAACAGAGTTGTATATCAAATTTACTAAAAAAATAACTACGATGATTTAAAAACAACAAAAACTATAAGAGGAGTTGCTATAGCTGATGAATAAAAGCTAAAGCATTTGTCTGGTCCTGATTTAGTTGCTCTTTTAACAAATCTACAGAGCCGAATTTCTGTTCTTCGCGAAGATAAGTTAATAAAGAAACTTCAATTTTGTGACCGTAAATATCAGCGTCAAAATCAAAAAGATGTACTTCTATTGTTTGCCTGTCTCCATTTACAGTGGGGTTAAAACCGATATTCATCATTCCAAAGACGACCTTTCCATTAATGTAGGTCTGAACGACATATACACCGGTTTTTGGGATTTTTTTATAATCTTCTTCAATGTGAATGTTGGCTGTTGGAAATCCGATTGTCCTTCCAAGTTGTTTTCCTTTTACAATTTCGCCGGTTAGAAAGTAAGGATAACCTAAATAATCGTTGGCCAAAGTGATATTGCCTTCATCTAAAGCTTTTCTGATTTTAGTCGAGCTTACCGAAACATCCTGAATTTCCTGCGCAGTAATTTGTTCAACTTCAAAATCATATTCTTTTCCAAATGCAATCAGGTCGTCAATATTGGCTGTTCTGTTTCTGCCAAAGCGATGATCGTGACCAATAATTATTTTTTGAATATGAAATTGATCTACTAATATAGCATGCACAAATTCTTCGGCAGTTAAACGGGAGAAATTTTCATTAAACGGATGTATAACCAGATTTTCAATTCCGGTTTGTTCCAGAAGTTTTGTTTTTTCAGAAATGGTATTGAGTAGTTTTATTTCTGATTTTTCCTGCAGTACCATTCTTGGATGCGGGAAAAAAGTAAGAACCAGACTTTCGTATTTTCCGTTTTCGGTATTTTGAGTAATTCGCTCCAGAATTTTTTTATGACCAATATGTACACCATCAAAGGTGCCAAGAGTTAAAATAGTTTTCTTGGTTGACCGAAAATCGTTTATAGAATGAAAGAGCTTCAAAGCAAATTGTTTAAGATGCTGCAAATTTATACTATCTAATTTAAATATGCGTACTCAGATCGACTGATTTTTTCATTGAAATTTGGTTTCTTTTTGTTTAAAAAAACAAATTACTTGTAGATGAAAATATATTAAATGGTTCAGATATGTAAGAATTTAATTTAATTGGCTTATTTTTGATGTCTCAAATACCACATTCTTTATGAAAAAACTACTACTTTCTATAGTGATTCTTTTCTCGTATGCCGCAATTAATGCTCAAAGCAATGTTTTATGGCAAAAAGTAAGTTCAGCTTCTGTTCTTAGTAGAAAAGTAACGTCTGACGATTCAGAAAAAATGTATTTTAAGTTAAATTCAGATTTTCTAAAAACAAAACTGTCTGCCACTGCTGATAAGAAAACGAAAAGAAATACTTCTGAAATTACTTTTCCAAATGCAAGCGGAGTTTTGGAGCGGTACACGGTTTGGGAATCGTCTAATTTTGATCCTGAATTACAGGCAAAATACCCGGATATCAGGTCTTACGAAGGTGCCGGGATTGATGATAAGTCAGCTAGAATTCATTTTAGTGTTTCTCCTGCCGGAGTACAATCTATGGTATTACGTGCAGAAAAAAATCCGGAGTTTGTAGAAAAGAATCCGGACAATAAAGGACAGTACGTTGTTTTTGCTTCAAAAAGCAGCCTTTCAAAATCTGCTCTGGCTTGTTCTACCAAAGAAACTCCGATCAATAAAAAAACAGAAAGTAAAAGCGGTACCGCAAAGACCGGAGTAAATAATAAAGTTTTCAAAACATTGCGATTAGCTTTGTCGTGTACCGGAGAGTATACCACTTATTTTGGAGGTACAAAAGCAGGTGCATTGGCGGGTATGAATGCTACTTTGACAAGAGTTAATGGTATTTTTAACAGAGACCTTGCGATCAGATTGATTTTAATTGCCAATACTGAGGCCCTTATTTACACAGACGCCAGCACCGACCCTTATTCAGTTGCTTCTGTAGGAGCCGATGGTGCCTGGAATCAGGAAATTCAAACCACTTTGACAAATGTTGTTGGTAATAACGGGTATGATATCGGGCACTTATTTGGTGCTTCTGGCGGAGGAGGAAATGCGGGGTGCATAGGTTGTATTTGTACTGATCCTACAACTTCTGAACCTTTAGGAAAAGGGAGCGCTTATACATCACCATCTAATGCAAAACCGGAAGGCGATACTTTTGATATTGATTTTGTAATTCACGAATTTGGTCATCAACTTGGAGCTAACCATACTTTTTCGTATGATGGGAGTGAGCGAACAAATGTTAATGTAGAACCGGGTAGTGGTTCTACGATTATGGGATATGCCGGGATTTCTGAGGGGTATGATGTGCAAAACAGATCAGATGATTATTTTGCATATGTCAGTATTTTGCAAATTCAGAATGTGCTTTCAAGTGTGACTTGTCCCGTAAGTTTACCTTTAACCAACAATCCACCAACGATTAGTGCAGGGCCAGATTATACAATACCAAAAGGAACGGCCTTTATTCTTAAAGGAACAGGTTCCGACCCGGATGGAGATACAGTAACCTATTGTTGGGAAGAAAACGATGTTGCAACAAATACATCCGGAGAGACCAGTAAAGCCTATCCGACAAAACCGGATGGACCCTTATTTCGTTCTTTTCTTCCAGTGACATCGCCTAACAGATATATGCCGCAGCTAAATGATGTGCTGCAGAATAAGTTATCATCAACATGGGAATCTGTTTCTTCTATAGCCAGAACCTTAAACTTTACGCTGACAGGACGTGACAATGCCGCTCAGGGTACAGCACAGACCAATACTGATGCGATGGTTGTTGTTGTGAATGCTAACGCAGGTCCTTTTACTGTTACATCTCAAAATACAGACAATATCGGTTGGCTAAATGGAAGCCTGCAAACGATTACCTGGACAGTTAATAATACCAATACTTTGGCAGGTTCTTCCAATGTTAATATCAAACTTTCTACAGACGGGGGGCTAACATTCCCTGTGACTCTGGCAGCCAATACACCAAACGACGGTTCGGAAACGATTACTGTTCCTGCAGATCTTAAAGCAACCTCTTGCAGATTATTGATAGAACCCACGGCTAATATTTACTATGCTGTCAATAGCAAACAGTTTGCTGTAGGTTATGCTGTTGCTACAAATTCAAATACATACACTTTTGCTGCTCCGTTTGCAATTCCGGATGGCAATTTGACATATACGACAAGAATAATTAACGTACCTGCACCGACCGGAAAAAGTAGTAGTACAAGTTCAGACACTTCTGGAAGTGGTGCTAAGAATGCCGTAACGAATGCCGACTTGGCCAGTGTTACTGATGTGGATTTGAATATTAATTTTTCGCACTCATTTTTGTCAGATGTTGAGATAAGTATTAAGAGTCCAAAAGGTACTGTGATTCCTTTGTTTCAAGGGAGCTGTGGTGGTAATTCAAACACATTGTCTTTAAAATATGATGATGCCGGAGGTACACTTTCTTGTGGATCAAACACACTGCAAACAATTGTTCCGATAGGTAAATTGAGTACGCTTAATGGCGAGAACCCTTACGGAGACTGGACTTTAATGGTTCGCGATATTGATGCTCAGGAAACAGGAATTATAAATTCAGCATCCATTACAATTCAGACTCAGAAATATACTTTGGGACTTGATGAGGTTGTCCCTGCGATTGACTTTGTTCTTTATCCAAATCCAAATAAAGGAAGTTTTACAATTCAATTTTTACCGGAATCAGGTTCAGGAATTAGTGTTTTTGTAAATGATATTTTGGGTAGAACAGTTTATTCAAACTCCTTTACAGCCTCAGCTATTTTCAATCAAAATATTCAGCTTCCGAATGCCGCAAGAGGAATTTATTTGGTAAGCGTTATTGACGGTAACCGAAAAACGGTTAAGAAAATAGTAATTAATTAAGATAACGCGCCGGATGCAATCCGTGCAATTAGCGGCAAAAAAAGTTCGCCACAAATTGCACGAATTGTTTTTTAAGCTAAGATATAATCATTTTAATCCTTTAAATCTGTGGCAGATTTTTTTGCCAAAGATTTAAAGGATTTCTTTTAATGCGCTATTGCCATACAGACAATACTGATTTTTGCGCCCGGAATTTTTAATAAGGCATGGGAACAAGCCTCCAGTGTTGCTCCTGTTGTAAGGACATCATCGACAATTAAAAAATGTTTACGATGATTGTTTTCTGAAAAATGTACATCAAATATATTTTCGATATTTTCTGAGCGTCCTAAAAGATTCTTTTTTGACTGTGTTTTGGAGTATCTTTTTCGGTACAAAACAGTATCGTCATAATAGATATTTAAATCTTCGGCCAGGGCTTTCCCAAATGTTGTGACCTGATTATACCCTCTCTCTTTAAATTTTCGCTTGTGCAACGGAACCGGGATTATTGTATCAAAAGGGATTTCTAATGGTAGTTTTTTAAGATCTTCGGCATACCAATGGCCCAAAACAGTTCCAATTTCTTCCTGGGCCTTATATTTTAAGTTGTGAATGAGTTCCTGAACGATTCCTTTTTTATTAAAATACAAAAAGGCAGAGGCATACTCGATGGTAACTTTTCCGTAAAACTTTTTGACGGCTTCATTTTTAGGATCCAGGTGATATTGGGTAAGAGGTAGTTCGTGACGGCATTTGGTACACAAAACAAATTCGTAAGTCATTAAAACGCTGTGACATCCGGCGCAAAGTTTAGGAAAAAACAGGTCAATGATATAATTAAACACAATTAGAAAGAATTTAGTTACAAAAATAACGAAATCAATCCTTCAAACTTTATTATTTTTCTTTTTTTTAATGGTACTTTTTATATTTTTGCATCACTATGGCAAAACAAGAAGATTTATTTAAGAATGTGGTTTCGCACGCAAAAGAGTACGGATTTATTTTTCCGTCAAGCGAAGTATACGATGGATTGAGTGCAGTATATGATTATGCACAAAATGGTGTCGAGTTAAAAAAGAATATCCGTGAATATTGGTGGAAATCAATGGTTCAGATGAATGAAAATATTGTCGGCTTAGACGCTGCAATATTGATGCATCCAACTACCTGGAAAGCTTCAGGCCACGTTGATGCTTTCAATGACCCGTTAATTGACAACAAAGATTCGAAAAAAAGATACAGAGCTGACGTTTTGGTTGAAGATCATGCTGAAAAGATTAATCTGAAAGCCAAAAAAGAAATCGAAAAAGCAAAAGCTCGTTTTGGAGAGGCTTTTAATGAAGAAGAATTTATTACGACTAATGCAAGAGTTGTGGAATATCTTGCAAAAGAAAAAGAAATTCGTGAAAGACTTGGACGCTCTTTAGGTAATGGAGACTTAGACGATGTAAAAGCTTTAATCGAGGAGCTGGAAATAGCAGATCCTGATACCGGTTCTAAAAACTGGACAGAAGTACGTCAGTTTAACTTAATGTTCGGAACTAAATTGGGAGCCTCTGCAGATTCTGCAATGGATTTATATTTACGTCCGGAAACGGCTCAGGGTATTTTTGTGAATTTTGCAAATGTGCAAAAATCTGGTCGTATGAAGATTCCTTTTGGAATTGCTCAAACCGGAAAAGCTTTTAGAAATGAAATTGTTGCGAGACAGTTTATTTTCCGTATGCGTGAATTTGAACAAATGGAAATGCAGTTTTTTGTGCGTCCGGGTGAAGAAATGCAATGGTACGAACACTGGAAAACTACACGTTTAAACTGGCACTTGTCTTTAGGATTAGGAAAAGAGAATTACCGTTTTCATGATCACGAAAAATTAGCACATTATGCTAATGCAGCGGCTGATATTGAGTTTAATTTTCCATTTGGTTTCAAAGAACTGGAAGGAATTCACTCCCGTACAGATTTCGACCTAAAAGCACACGAAAAATATTCAGGAAGAAAACTACAATATTTTGATTCTGAATTGAATGAGAACTACGTGCCATATGTGGTAGAAACTTCAGTTGGTTTAGATCGTATGTTCCTGGCCATCTTTGCTACTTCATTACAGGAAGAAACATTAGAAGATGGTTCTACAAGAACGGTTTTAAAATTGCCTGCAGTTTTAGCGCCAACAAAAGCAGCGGTTTTACCATTGGTGAAAAAAGATGGTTTACCTGAAATTTCTAAAAAAATCATCGAAGATTTAAAATGGGATTTCAATGTTTCTTATGATGAGAAAGATGCAGTGGGTCGTCGTTACAGAAGACAGGATGCTTTAGGAACTCCGTTTTGTATTACCGTAGATCATCAGACGATCGAAGATGAGACGGTTACAATTCGTCATAGAGATACAATGAAACAAGATCGTGTGAAAATTTCTGAATTACGAGCTATCATTGAGAATGAAGTTTCGATGAAAAACTGGTTAATGAAGATGTAATTTTTCAAATAGAAATACAAAAATCCCAAATTCCACATTAGGAATTTGGGATTTTTTTTAATTTAGACCTTGTATTTCATCGGATATATTGTTGTTTTATCCTTATGTGTTAACATTTGGGAGTAATATATTAACAATGAAATATTTATGCGTTTGTAATTCGTAGTTTTAAATGTAGATAGAATCAAGACAGTTCGATATTGAAAAAGTATTCGTATATTATTATTGATGATGACACTGAAAGTATTTTGAAAACCAGAACTGTTGCAGAAGGTTTTTCGGACTTAACTTTTGTGGGCACTGCTGCGAATTACCAACAAGGATTAAATCTAATTTTACAGCACCAACCTTCATTGGTCTTTTTAGAAATCGATCCACAAGAACCTGCAAGCAATTTGTCGCTTTATTTTATCAATGAATTGTATCGGTATTTAGCAGTCCTTCCCAGAATTGTTATCATTACTTCAAGAACAGAGTTGGCTTATGAGGCCATTCAATATGGTGTTTTCGATTATTTGCTGAAACCTGTTTTGGAAATGGATTTGCGTAAGCTTATTCTAAAGCTGAATCGTATAAATTTGATAACAGAGTTAGTCAATATGAGAGAAGATAGTCCTGCTCCGGTTGTTGCTGTTCCCAAAATCCCTCAGGAGATCGAGAAACCGCTTATTATTTGCATAAAATCGTACGGTGATTATCGCTATCTGAATGCGGAAGATATTACCTATTTTCAGGCCGATAACAATTCAACTGACATTTACCTTAATTCCGGTGAAATGATAACGGCTTTTAAAACCCTTAAGCATTTTGAGAATGTTTTATCCTATCCTTTTTTCCGGATTCACAACAGTTATATCATTAATCGAAATTATGTGGCACGCATTCATAGCGGAAACTCAGTTTGTTACATAAAAAACTCCTCAAAAAAAATCCCCTTCTCTAAAACATACAGATCAAATGTTGATTTAATAATCTCTGATTTTATTATAGGAAATTACTTAGAGGTCTAAAAATTAAGCGTTTACGTTGATTTGACGCGCATTTACTACCAATTGGGTATGTTTTACCACAAACTAATTTTTTTATGTAAATTTTTTTGATTCCGGGCTTAGTTTTACACCGTGGTTCATTTTAAGAATCACATGCCCCAAATAAAAATCATAAACAAAAAAAATCAAGATCATGAAAAAAGCAGCTGTAACAATCGGATTATTATCTTTAGTATTAGTAGTAACTTCATTTACTACTCCGGAAGAAGTAAAGAATATAGCTAGTAACGATTTAGACATCATTTACCCTATAGATGGTACTTCAATGGGAAGACGTAAGAGCGATAATGTTGGATATGAAAATCAAGTTGAATCAAACTTTAAACAATCCAGCAGTTTTGCAACTGAGAACCAATCAACACGTATGAATGTGAAATTGGATTAAAAATAAAGAAAATAGAAAACGAGGCTGTCAATTTTATGACAGCCTTTTTTTTTGGGCTATAGTTTTAGTATTTTTGATGAAATTCAAAGAAACTATTGAAAAATAATTACTTCATATTATTCCTTCTCTGTATTGCTTTCTGCGGTTGTACCAAGAAAGGGAAAACCGACAAGAATGTACAATTATCAGAAGATAGTCTGGCCACTTATCTATCATTAGCAAATGATATAAACCTTCCCTTTGACTACAAACAAGAGTATAACAAAAAGGCATTTGCCATAGTTATAAATGAGAAAAATGATTCTCTTAATAAAGTTAATCTTTTTAAAATTGCCAATCGATATTATAACATGAGCGATTGGGTTTCTTATCTGGAAACCACAGAATTGATTTTAGAGCGGTCAAAGGCTTCGAAAGATTCTCTTCATATGGCTAAAGCGTATAGCTATTTAGGAGATTATTATACCGTTCACGCCATAACCGATAGTGCCTTTTTGAATTACTTTAGGGCAGAAAAAGTGTATTTGAAAATCAACGATCACTATAATTTAGCAAAGACATTTTTGAATAAGGCAACTCTTCAGTATAACGAAGGCGATTATTTTGAAAGTGAAATCAATATTTTTAAAGCACTCCGGATTTTAAAACAGCGAAAAAATGTTAATGATCAGCTTTATGATTGTTATAATTTGTTGGGAATCTTATATAACGAAAGAGAAGAGTTTGGCAAAGCACTTGAATTTCATCAAAATGCATTGAGTATTTTGGCCGACAAATCAATTCCTGCGGACTTTCAGTTAAAAGCTACTTCATTGAATAATATTGGGTTTGTTAATTTAAGAATGCGCAACTACAGTAAAGCAAAGGTATATTTTAGTAAAGCTCTCGATGAGAAAAACCTATTCAGGGAGAATACCATCTTGTATACTATTATATTAGATAATTTAGCGTATTCGAAATTTAAATTAGAGGAGTCGGAAGGACTTCCCGGGCAGTTTTATAAAGCGCTGAAAATTAGAGACAGTATAGGTTTGAAATCAGGTGTAGTGTTGAGTAAAATACATTTGTCTGAATATTATGCTTTTAAAAAAGACACCTTCAGAGCAGTTCAATACTCTAAACAGGCGCTCATTTTGTCGCGTAGCTTAAAAAAAATAAGAGACATACTTGAAGCTCTGAAGCAAATAGAAGCAGTAGATCCTAAAAATGCTTCTGTCTATACGAAAGAATATATCCGGCTTAATGATCGTATGTTGAAAGCGGAACGAAAAATGGGAGAGAAATTCTCGAGAATTGAGTACGAAACCAATGAAATAAGGGATCAAAATTCAAATCTCCAGGAAAAAATTAAAACGTTAGTTTATGTCTTTAGTATTCTTACTTTGATTGGTTTGGTTTTCTATGTTTACAAAACACAGAAAGCGAAGAACAGGGAATTGCTTTTTAAGCAGCAACAGCAGATTGCAAATGAAGACATCTATAATTTGATGATTTCCCAGCAAAACGATATTGAACTGACTCGTATAAAAGAAAAGAAAAAAGTGGCTCAGGAGTTGCATGATGGTGTTTTGGGGAGAATGTTTGGAGTGAGAATCAGTTTGGATAGTTTAGATAAAATAGAAGAGGCCGAAGCAGCAGTAAAAAGAAAAAAATATCTAACAGAACTTAAAAATATAGAGGAAGATATACGCGAAATTTCGCATGATTTAAATAGAGAAAAGTCAGAATTAATTAATAATTTTGTTTTGATTCTAAACAAATTATTTGAAAACCAACAACAAACGTACCCTTCTAAATTGATTACTGCGTTTGATTCTCAGATCAAATGGGAACTGGTTAGCAATACTGTTAAAATTAATTTATACAGAATTATTCAGGAAGCGCTTCAGAATTGCAATAAGTATGCAAAGGCAGAAACGATTACCGTTGAATTTAAAAGCGAGATAAATTATTTGGTTGTATCTGTTCAGGACGATGGAACCGGATTTAATGTGAAAAGAACAAAGAGCGGAATCGGCTTGCACAACATCGAATACAGAGCTGCAGAATGTAAGGGAACCGTAACAATAAAATCTGCCGCAGGAGAAGGAACGCTACTTTCGGTAAAAATACCCATCGATCAAAAAATTAACCTACAAAAGAAATGACAGTTGACCCAAACACTACAATTTCACAATTAAGTAAGCAAAATATATTAATTGTTGATGATCATCCTTTTATTATAGAAGGATATAAAAATGCGATAACGCGTTATAATACGAAACAATACGAGTTTAGTTTTGCACAGGCCCACGATTGCAGGTCAGGATATGATTTGATAGAAAATAGTGCAACACCAAAGTTTGATGTTGCTTTTCTGGATATCAGTATGCCACCGTATGAGGAAAAAGAGATTTTTTCAGGCGAAGATCTGGCAAAATTAATCTCAAAGAAAATGCCTCATTGCAAGATTGTTTTGTTAACGATGTATACGGAATTGTTGAAAATTAAAACGATTATCAGAACCATAAACCCAAATGGTTTAATCATTAAAAATGATCTTACTTTTGATGAGTTATTGTTTGCATTCGACAGAGTAATGAAAAATGAAAAGTATTACAGTCAGTCCGTAAAAAAAATGTTGAATCAGGCTTCTCATAATTCGATTGAAATTGATGAATTCGATAAACAGATTTTATTTCATTTATCAAAAGGAACTCCGGTGGCGGTGATGCCGCAATATATTCCGATTTCGTTAAACGAGATAGAGAAACGAAGAGCGAATCTAAAGGAGTTGCTCAAAATAAAATCCGGATCTGATGATGATTTGGTAAAAGAAGCAAAATGTAAAGCGCTTTTTTAAAAATAAATTGAAACAAAAAACGACATCTTTTGGATGTCGTTTTTTTATTTGAGTTGCTTTTTTATTCGCTTAGAGCGTCCCAGCCTCTGGCTTTTAAAGCAATTTTAGTATTGGCACGGGTTACTAAATGAATTCCTTCGCTTTCATCTGCCATATGACCAATGATTGAGAAATTTGGATTCCCTTTTATTTTTTCAAAATCGTTGATGTCAATGGTAAATAATAATTCATAATCTTCACCACCATTAATCGCAACTGTTGTACTGTCGATGTTGAATTCTTCACACACATTAATAAATTGTGGGTCTAATGGAAGTTTGTCTTCATACAGATTACAACCTACTTTAGATTGTTTGCACAAATGAATAATTTCTGAAGATAATCCGTCAGAAATATCAATCATAGAAGTTGGTTTGATTTCAAGAGCGTGTAATAAAGTACGAACGTCTTTTCTTGCTTCCGGTTTTAACTGACGCTCGATTAGATAAGTGTAAGCGTCTAAGTCCGGCTGACTGTTCGGATTAACCTGAAATACTTGTTTTTCTCTTTCTAAAACTTGTAATCCCATATAAGCGGCACCAATGTCACCAGTAACTACTAACAGATCGGTGTGTTTGGCTCCGTTTCTGTAAACGATTTCGTCTTCATTGGCTTCACCGATAGCGGTAATGCTAATAATAAGTCCTTTTTGTGATGAGGTGGTATCACCACCAATAACATCAACTTTATATTCTTTTGCAGCGTGTGTAATCCCTTCAAATAATTCTTCCAAGGCTTCTAGTGGGAAACGGTTAGAAACGGCCACAGAAACCGTTATTTGTGTTGGTTTGGCATTCATGGCACAAATGTCGGACACATTTACAACAACAGCTTTATATCCTAAATGTTTTAAGGGCATATAAGCCAAATCAAAATGTACCCCTTCAATCAGTAAATCGGTAGAAACAACTACTTTTTTAGCTGCAAAATCAAGAACTGCGGCATCATCACCGATACTCTTTAAAGTAGATTCCTGAGTAACATCGAAGTTCTTGGTTAAATGTTCAATCAAACCAAATTCACCTAATTGCGCGATACTGGTACGTTGCGGATTTTTATCTTCTATCATTTTTCTATGTTCCAATGTTTTTAGGATGCAAAGGTACAGGTTTTATTTAAATTTATTTTAATGACCTATCTGTAGAGACGCACTGCTGTGCGTCTCTACTGCTGTGCGTCTCTACAGTTGTGCATCTCTACGTGGTAAAATGACATGTAAATAATAAAAATCACAATAAATAATAATTTTTATTTTCCTGCTGACAAACTGTTGTCACCGGCCCGTTTTACTTTTGAAGTAGTAATAATTTAAAACTTTAAAAATCATGAAAACATTAGCTGCTCAAGTAATTACTCCTGAAGATTTATTGAAACACTGGCAAGGACATCGTGCATTGACACGTCGTGTGATTGAGGCTTTCCCTGAAAAAGATTTCTTTGAATTCTCAATTGGAGGAATGAGACCTTTCGCAAAATTAGCAGATGAACTTTTGTCTATCGCGGCTCCGGCTCTAAAAGGAATTGTAAACAGAGAAGTGAAACCTTATACCGAAGGGGAGGAAAAATTAGTTTTTAAAGCACAGTATCTTGAAAAATGGGATGAGGCTACTGCCGAAATTGATAAATACTGGCAAGAACTGACTATTGAGGATTTTAGTGAGACATTTAACCTTTTTGGGCAGTATGAATTTCCGATCGTTCAGAATGTTTTATATTTTATTGATAATGAGGTGCATCATCGCGGACAAGGATATGTTTATCTGAGAGCTTTAGGAATTGAGCCTCCGTTTTTCTGGGAAAGATAAAAAATAATTTATATCTTGCTTTGATTCAAATAGTTATTTAATATAATCCGTACTACATTATGAGCTTTAAAAATATAATGACCAATTATGCCGAATACAATTTATGGGTAAATCAGCAGTTTGTAAATTGGCTTTCTACAAAATCAGAGGAATTACTGCATAAGGAAGTTCCGTCAAGTTTTTCAAGTATCGTTAAAACGCTGAATCACATTTGGGCAACCGAAGAGTATTGGTATTCTGTTATCGCAGAAACTTCTGAATTTGATAAAAGAGAAAATCAGGAGTTGATCACAGCTGAGATATTGGAAGGATTGGTAAACAGATCAACAAAACTGGCTGAATTTATTAAATCATTGTCTGAAGAGCAATTGTTGAAAAAAGTTAAAATCGAGAATCCTTGGTTTCAATGCGAACAGCCAATTAGTGATTATCTGTTACAAGTTGTAAATCATGGTACATATCACAGAGGACAAATTGTAACTATGGGACGAAATATTGGTATTACGGATGCGACAAATACAGATTATAATTTTTACAATGTTGTAAAGGTGCAATAGTTATTATATACGATTATAAACAAAACCCGACAGATTTCAAAAACCTGTCGGGTTTTGTTTATAAAAGACGTTTTTTATTAATCTCCAGTAGTTCCAGTACTTTTGTTTTTAGTATTTCAGGTTCCAGGATTTTGGCATAATCTCCAAACATTAAAAACCAACGCGGAAAACCATTTTCGATGTCGCAGGACATAAAGGTCATTTCGATTTGTCCGTCGACTTCTTTTTGCGAAACATAACCATGGTATTTTTGTTCGTGACGAAGATAACCGGAAATCTTTTTTGGAACCAGAATTCGGATTTTTGTAGTTGTTTTTTGTTGATCCTTTTTTGTTAAATAAGTTTCCAGTGGACCGTGTTCGAGAGTAAATTTTAATTCTGTCTTTTTAATATTCTGAATCCGGTCTGTTCGAAACTGGCGATAGTCTTTTCGCAAATGGCAATAACCTAAAAAGTACCAATTACTGTTTTCATGAAAAAGACCAACCGGCTCTATGTTCCGATGACTTGCTTCTTCCGATTCTATTGTTTTGTAGGACAATTGAATTTGTCTTTTTTCGGCAATACTTTCAAACAATAGTGCTAAAGTATTTGGAGAATTGTCATTAAACAAAGGCTCCGAAGCATGCATCAGGATTTTTGATTCGATGTTCGAAAGCCAGTCTTTGTCGGTACTTCTCAAAACAGATTTTAACTTATACATCGCCGAGGCATAATGACTTCCGAGAGAAGGATCGGTGAATTTCTGCATTAGTTTTTCGGCAGCTATAAAGCTGCTGACTTCTTCGCGTGTAAACATGACGGGTGGTAATCGGTAACCGTCCATTAAAGCATATCCAACTCCGGCTTCACTGTATATGGGTACTCCCGATGCTTCGAGCGTACGAATGTCGCGGTAAATAGTTCTTAAACTGACTTCAAAACGATCAGCCAATTCCTGTGCTTTTACAATTTTCTTAGATTGCAATTGAATCAGAATGGCGACAATGCGGTCAAATCGTTTTGGGGTTTCGTCCATTTTTTTGAAGTTACTTAGGTTTTGAGTTGCTGAGGTTCTAAGATTCAAATATACAGCTCAAAAACAGAAAAGCCAACAACTTTTGGTATTGGGTTATTTTTAAAGTTAGTAAGGTTCTGAGTTGCTGAGGTTCTGAGATTAAAAAACACAACTAAAAAGCAAAAAAAACCTGACAGCGAAAGTTGTCAGGTTTTATCTATATTCTATTTTCTATATTCTAAAAAACTTTAGTCGTTAAGTTTCAAAACAGCCATAAACGCCTCCTGAGGAATCTCAACGTTTCCTACCTGTCTCATACGTTTTTTACCTTTTTTCTGTTTTTCAAGCAATTTACGTTTACGGGAGATATCTCCACCATAACATTTTGCGGTAACGTCTTTACGAAGTGCTTTAATAGTCTCACGGGCAATAATTTTAGCTCCAATTGCTGCCTGAATCGGAATGTCAAATTGTTGTCTTGGAATTAACTCACGTAATTTCTCGGTCATTTTTTTACCGATATTATAAGCGTTGTCTTCGTGGATCAATGCAGAAAGCGCATCAACCGTTTGAGCATTTAGAAGGACATCCAGTTTTACTAATTTTGAAGTTCTCATTCCGATAGGAGAGTAGTCAAAAGAAGCATAACCTTTAGAAACTGTTTTTAAACGATCGTAAAAATCGAATACAATCTCTGCCAACGGCATGTCGAAATTCAATTCAACACGTTCTGTTGTCAAATACGTTTGGTTAGTAATTTGACCACGTTTTTCGATACACAAACTCATTACGTTTCCAACGAAATCCGCTTTGGTAATAATTGTAGCTTTTATGAAAGGTTCTTCGACACGATCTAATTTTGATGGTTCCGGTAAATCGGAAGGATTGTTTACGATAAGTGGAGTTTCAGGCTCTTTTTTGGTATAAGCCAGATACGAAACGTTCGGAACTGTTGTGATTACAGTCATATCGAACTCACGCTCTAAACGTTCCTGAATAATTTCCATATGAAGCATTCCTAAGAATCCGCAACGGAAACCAAAGCCTAAGGCAGCGGAACTTTCAGCACTAAAAACCAGAGAAGCATCGTTAAGCTGCAATTTTTCCATAGACGAACGCAAATCTTCGTAATCCTCTGTGTCAACAGGATAAATTCCTGCGAATACCATTGGTTTTACATCTTCAAAACCGGTAATCATATTTGTTGTAGGAACTTTTGCATCGGTAATAGTATCTCCTACTTTTACTTCGCGCGCTTCTTTAATTCCTGAAATCAAATAACCAACGTCTCCGGCAGAAACAACACTTTTAGGAACCTGATTTAATTTTAAAGTCCCGATTTCGTCAGCAAAATATTCATTGTCGGTTGCCATGAATTTAATTTTTTGCCCTTTTTTGATTTCACCATTTACGACTCTGAAGATTACTTCGATTCCACGAAACGGATTATAAACCGAATCAAAAATCAAAGCCTGTAAGGGTTCATCAGGATTTCCTTTTGGAGCCGGAATTTTTTCGATAATGGCCGCCAAAATGTTTTCAACACCAAAACCTGTTTTTCCCGAAGCATGTATAATGTCTTCTAATTTACATCCCAGTAAATCAATAATATCATCGCTAACTTCTTCAGGATTAGCACTTGGTAAATCTACTTTATTTAAAACCGGAATAATTTCCAGGTCATTTTCTAAAGCTAAGTATAAGTTTGAAATTGTTTGTGCCTGAATACTTTGTGCAGCATCCACAATCAAAAGGGCTCCTTCACAGGCCGCAATAGATCGGGAAACTTCATAAGAGAAGTCAACGTGACCGGGAGTGTCAATTAAATTTAAAATATATTCTTCTCCTTTATACGTGTATTCCATCTGAATGGCGTGACTTTTAATGGTGATTCCACGCTCACGTTCCAGATCCATGTTGTCAAGCAATTGTGCTTTTTCTTCACGAGCTGTTACCGTTTGTGTGGCACCAAGTAAACGGTCTGCCAATGTACTTTTACCGTGGTCAATGTGTGCAATAATGCAAAAGTTACGTATCTTCTTCATTTTAATATGTCAATTCTCTAAACGAGTTTAAGTATTTTTTTTGTAAAACCTGCACCGGAGCAATTGCTTTAGAGCGTGTTATTAAAGCGCAAAGATAGCGCAAAGTTTTGGATTCTGGAATCGTTGTCGTTTGATAGTTGAATTGAAGGAATTAAAATGTTTAATAAAACTCAAATCGGAGTACTTTTTTAGTTGATTTTATCGAATTTTTAAACCCTACAGGTTTCAAAAACCTGTAGGGTTTGTTTATAAAAGGGTTTGTAATAAAAAAAATTAATCAAGTTTGTAATTGTATCCTAATTGTAGATAAAAAGGAACCATAGGTACGGTTTTAAAATCCTGCGTTATGATTTTTCCTAATCTTAGCGTGATATCACTTTGATTAAAAGAGTAACCGGCTTGTATTCCGTAATTGAAATTTCCTCCTGTAGAAGGTTCGTACCATCCATCTTTTACTTCTGGATATACTTCCCGATAGATTTCGCTGTGTTTAAAATGGGTGACGATCGCTTTATCAAAACCAAATTCTATGGCGGTAAACCATTTGGGTTTGTAATAACCAATTACGGCAGTTGCATCAGCACCAAAATTTTGCAGTGTGGCCAAAGGATTTTCAAAACGTCGGTAAATACCGTGCACAGCTGCACTAAAATAGAAATTATTGATTTGATAGACATTGACCTGTCCGCCAATTTTGGTTTTGAAATCATCAAAAACAGTTTCACCCGACGGAATAGAAAAGGAGGCATCAATGACAATTGGTAATTTAGTTTTTAGTTTATAGCCATAAGCAATTCCGTAAACCAGACTGTGTTCCCATCCGATAGAGGCATTTAGGATGTGTTTTTCCTCCTTTTTCAGATTTTTCCAGTTGATGGTTTGAGAGTGGACTGTCGTAAAACTCAAGATCCAAAGTAAGAGAGCGGTAATTATTGATGTCATTTTCATTTTGTGACTATTTTAAAGCATTTAAATAATTCAGAACTAACGGATGGACGTTTTCCCATTTGAAGTAAATCATTTCATGACCCGTACCTTTTACTTCTGCAATTGTTGCGGTATTAAAAAAGGCGGCCTCTTTTTGCGCAAAACCAAATCCGTAAGATTGATTAAGGTCACCGTATAAAAACAGGACCGGAGGCTGGTATTGCTTGAGATTTGTAGTAAAGTCAAAACCGTCATTTTTAGCAATGTCTGCAAGGCTTTCCAAAACAGCAGTTCCAATTCGCCAGAATGGTGACGGTCCGGGGATGCCTTCTTTATTGCCTTTGGCATAGGAGAAATTTGTCGAAAGTGCGAATTTGTAATCGAGTAGCTCGTGTTGGTTTTCTTTGCCGGTCAAGAACTGATCGATGTATAATAAATTGCTTGTAGTTTCAGAAAACAAATCCATTTTTCGGCTCATTTCACCATAGTCATCCAGTAGTTTTTTGTTAAGACCACCCGGCTCGGCAAGGATAACACCATCAATTTGCTCAGGATAAGAATTAACGTAGGCTGCGGCAAGCATCGCACCCCAGGAATGTCCAAACAGGAAAATTTTCTGATTGGGGCCGGTTTTGTAATACTTGATAACCTCGGTAAGATCTTCTAAAAATAAGGGTATGGAATAACTTTTTTTATCATGTCTTTTAGATAATCCGGAACCTCTTTGATCATAGAATATCACATAATAACCATCGTTGGCAAGTTGTTTGGCGTTGAGACCATTTCGGTAATCCGAACCGGGACCGCCATGTAAAAAAACAAGCATCGGATTGTTGGGATTTCCGAAAGTTTCGGCATGTAATTGTGTTCCATTTACAAAAATGGAAGGAAGAGAGTTGTCCTGATCAACGGTTTTTGGAACCAGATTTCCGGGTTCATTAAGTTCATTCCCCTGTTCGCATCCGAAAAAAAGAAATACGGAAACAGCGAATGTCAGCGAATAAATTACGGTACTTTTCATGGCATAATTTTTTAAATTTCTGCAAAGATGTGCCGTATGACGCTACGGGTCGCCCCAACTTGTAAGGTGGTTCTATTTTATTTTAAATATTCTGAAGGAGAAACTCCGGTTGCCTTTTTGAAATTGCGGTTGAAGGCCGTTTTAGAATTAAACCCACATTCGAAAGCCAAAGAAAGCAAAGTGTATTTTTGATTTTCGGGTAGTTGAATCAGATTTTTGAATTCTTCAACTCGGTGACAGTTGATGTAATCGTAAAAATTTTTTTGCTCGACAGAGTTAATGACCTGCGATAGAATGTTTGGATGTACGTTAAGGGTTTGGGATAGTTCCGTTAAAGTTAAATCAGGGTTTTTAAACTGTTTTTCTTTCTGCATCATGGCGGTTAGCTTTTGATGAATGGATTGAAGTTCATCAGCACCTAGACCTGATTTTTCATATTTAACTTTTTCCAGTTGATTTTCAGTTGGCTCACTTTCAATAGAAATTTTTTCCGGAGGGTTGTTTACAGGTAGTGGCTGGTTGGTGAAAATGCCAACCTGTTTAATTCCGAAATAGCCAATGAAAAAAAGATAAAAGACCACGACTGAAAAAATGTACCGATCGTCGGAGAAAATGACAACGAGCCAAATAATAACCAAGCCAAAAATCAGATAACGTAGCCAGGTCAGATTGATTTTTTCTGTAAAAGAGAATTGATCGGTAATATTTTTTCGGTGTTTCGAAAGTTTGTTAAGAGAAAGAAAAGCATATACAATTCCCGAAAGTAAAATCGAAGCATATAAAATGGTAATTAAGTCTTCGTACCCCTTTCCGCCATTTTTAAAGATGCTTATTCTCTTTTCAAAAGGCAAACTAAAAAATGGAATCAGAACAAGAAAAGCAATCAGAAACGGTATGAAATGTAAAAAAGCATATTTCCTTTTCTGATTCGGACTGGTTAAAGCTGTGGTGTATAAATACAAAAAAGGCCCTTGGATCAGTGGTAAAGGAAGTTCAAGCCCCAGTAAAAAAGGGAATTTGATGTAATGGTCATTAAAATGCAGATAAAATAATGACAGATGAAAACCCGTAAAAAATAACCAAAGGGCCAGAATCTTATCTGCGGTGCTTTTGTTTTTCTTACTGATCAGAATAAAAACCAAAAAAGCAGTAATTATGATGCCTGCCAGATACAACATATTCTAAATAATTTTAGTGAAATTTCATGTTGGAAATAGTAGGCAAGATAATTTATTTCTGTCAGATATCTGAGATTGAAATGTTTCTAAAAAATTATTCTTTTTCAGATTCGGCTGAGGACTTTTCTTTAGCATCTTCCTTGTGATTCTCTTTAAAAGCATCGTACCATTTTTCAATAGACGGATAGACAAAGGCCGCTACTTTTTTAACAGGGTTGTAAAAAATAGATCGGTCTAAAGTTTCTTTTTTTGCAAAGATGTTATTGAAATTTATTTTTTCAAAAAGAGCGATAACAATACTTATAATAAGAATGGTCTTTAAGATTCTGAAAAAACCGCCACCCAATTTATTAACTAATCCCAGATGAGCAAAATCAGCAATTCCGGTCAGAAATTTGGCTAACAAATAAACGCCAACCACTACTAGAATAAAAGTCAGGATAAAAGCGGTAACCTGAATATTAGTGGGATTCCAGCTTACATGTTTAGCAATAATGTCTCTCATTAAAGAAGAGAATTTCATGGCTAAATAAATTCCCAATAGTAAAGAAACAAAAGAAGCAATTTCTACAAAAAGTCCATTTTTGATGCCTTTGTATAAACTAAAAGCCAAAAGAGCACCCAAAATAATATCTAAAAAACTCATATTCGTATTTGTGATTAATGAAGCCGCAAATATAGAGGAATTCTAAAATTATTACTGTTAAACAAGGAAGGATATTATTGGTAAACCTGAACTTGATTGTTGAATGGTAATTAATTCAAGTTGCTGTTTGTAAAAATGTAGAATGTAAAATGTAGAATGTAGAATGTAGAATGTAAAATGTAGAATGTAAAATGTAGAATGTAAAATGTAGAATGTAAAATGTAGAATGTAAAATGTAGAATGTAAAATGTAAAATGTAGAATGTAAAATGTGAAATGTGAAAGAAGAGCAAGCTTTAGTTACTTGTAGGCGTGGGGGTGACAGAGTTTGTGTGAATTGATGAAGCACAGTAACAAATTATGAGGTTTTATGTCTAAATCTCTGGCTAGTAAAACTCATTTTTAATCTATCTTTTATTTGCTGTAAGTAAAACAACGAATCGGTTACTTGAGTTAATTATGTCTAAGTTTTAAAAATAATTCGTGCAAATTCGTGCAATTCGTGTTCAATTTTTTGCGCGTAGAATGTTATGTTGTGTTGCGGTGGAATAAAAACTTTAGTGCGTTGTATTTCTAGTTACTATCTTTGCATTTCTTATTTTAGAGTTCAGATTGTAGATTTTAGATAAAAAAAAGATTCTACAAAAACAATCTGAAATCTAAGATCTGCAATCTAAAATCATATAACACATGTCCAGAGATACACAACTAAAAGAGCGCTGGGAGAAGCTCGTTGATATACTTTCAAATCAATTTTCGCAAGGCGAAGACCTTGATTTAGATTCTATTATTTATCTGATCGGAGTTCAGGAACTTGGAAAAGTGCATCGTGAATTCAAAAAAGATGAAAAATTAAATTTAATGCATATTGCTATTTGCCGATTGTTGGAGCCCTATGGCTTTTATGAATTTGAATTTTTCGACGATGAAGGCTGGCCTCATTACCGCGTAAAAGAAGAATTACCGCCTCTAAAGGCAGGTGAACAATCGGTTTTGATGAAAGAAGCGATTGTAAATTATTTTTTAGAAAGAAAGTTAATTGAATAAAATTAAGTTAAAGTCACAATTTTCCGCTAATTGTATTCTTAAAACTGTGATTGTAACGGCTAACTTTCAACTAAAATGACTAAATTTGTTCCCTCAATTATAGAATGGAAATGATAGATAAGATAAAAGAGTATATCGGCGAAGCAGAAGCGTTTTCGACAGAAAATGCAGCAGAGCTGGAAGCATTCCGTATTAAATTCTTAGGAAAAAAGGGAGTTTTAAACGACTTTTTTGCTGAATTTAAAAACGTGCCAAATGACCAGAAGAAAGAATTCGGACAAGTTATCAATGGACTAAAAACAGCTGCTGAGGATAAAGTAAAAGCAATTGTTGAATCATTAGAGAGCAAAGAAGAAGCTAAAGGTGTTTTTGGAGATTTAACACGTGCGGCTGAACCTGTAATCATTGGTTCACGCCATCCAATTTCGATTGTTAAAAATCAGATTATTGATATTTTTGCAAATATAGGTTTTAACGTTTCTGAAGGGCCGGAAATCGAAGACGACTGGCATAATTTTACGGCTTTAAACCTACCGGAATACCATCCGGCGCGTGATATGCAGGATACTTTTTTCATTCAGACCAATCCTGATGTGCTGTTGCGTACGCATACGTCATCGGTTCAGGTACGATATATGGAAAATCATAAACCGCCAATCCGTACCATTTCTCCGGGGCGTGTTTTCCGTAATGAAGCTATTTCATCACGTTCGCACTGTATCTTTCACCAGGTAGAAGGATTGTACATTGACAAAAACGTTTCTTTTGCAGACCTAAAACAAACCTTATTGTATTTTACAAAAGAAATGTTCGGTAAGTCTAAAATTCGTTTGCGTCCGTCTTATTTCCCTTTTACAGAACCTAGTGCCGAGATTGATATCTATTGGGGTTTAAAAACCGAAACAGATTATCGTATCACAAAAGGAACAGGTTGGCTGGAAATTGGAGGATGTGGAATGGTAGACCCTAACGTTCTTAAAAATTGCGACATCAATCCTGATGAGTACAATGGTTTTGCTTTCGGAATGGGAGTAGAGCGTATTGCAATGTTACTGTATCAAATTGGTGATATTCGTATGTTCTACGAGAATGATGTTCGTTTCTTAGAGCAATTTAAATCAAATATATAATTTAAGTCAAAAGTCAAAAGTCGAAAGTCTCAAAGTTGGGACTTTCGGCTTTTGACTTTGTAACTTTTGACAGCTATGAAAAAAGATATAACAATCCCGGAAGTAGAAAATGTATTTCTTGCTGCCGTTCAGGAATGGAGCGATGATTTTATGGAGAAAGTCTGGTACGCTTATTTAGTAAACGATAGTGACTTTAATCTGGATAGTGTTATGGTAGTTTCTAAAGCATTTGGAACTATCGATGGTGAAATGAAAAAGACTTCGATTTTAAGACATGCTTTTGTTGAGGTTCCTGCTGTTTCTGTAGTTAAAATCGAAATGGTAGAGAAAAGCCTTTTAGTTTTAAACAACGAGTTTATGGTGACTTTCTTCATTGGGAATACATTATATGACAAGAAATTCATTTTCAAAGCGAATCATATTAACGAAAACGATACGGAAGAAGTGCCTATTTTGTTTGTTGAAGGGGTTATGGTGAAATAGTGAGGAGTGAAATGTAAAATGTGAAAAGAGAATAGGCTATACAGAAAGAGTCAAGAACAATCAGGTTGTCTTGACTCTTTTTTATTTTATGGTAATAAAGTCTATATTCTCTATTCTCTTTTTTCTAAAAAGAAACTAATCCAAAGACTCCGTTAATTTCTTAAAAACCGATTTAGCATCTTTTCCTTCGTACAGAACGGCATAAACAGCGTCTATGATAGGCGTTTTCGCACCGTAACCCTGATTGAGTTTGTAGGCACTTTTTGTGGCGTAATAACCTTCGGCAACCATACTCATTTCCATCATGGCACTTTTTACAGTATACCCTTTTCCAATCATATTTCCGAACATTCTGTTTCTGGAGAAAACGGAGTATCCTGTAACCAATAAATCGCCTAAATAAGCAGAGTCATTGATGTTACGTTTCATTTTGTGTACCTTTCGAATGAATTTTTTCATTTCACGGATTCCGTTACTCATCAGAACCGATTGAAAATTATCGCCGTAACCCAAACCATGAGCAATTCCGGCAGCAATTGCATAAATATTTTTAAGCATGGCAGCATATTCCGTTCCGATAATATCGTCAGAGATTTTGGCTTTTATATAGTTTCCGGAAAGCGTTTTCGCAACATTTTTGGCTTTGTCCGGGTCGCCACAGGCAATAGTTAAATAAGAAAGTCTTTCTAATGCCACTTCTTCAGCATGACAAGGACCGGTAATTACACCGATATTATAATAAGGAATGTCGTATTGTATATGGAAGTGCTCTCCAACAATTAAACTGGTCTCCGGAACAATTCCTTTAATAGCAGAAAAAATAATTTTATCAGCCAGAGAAACAGTAAGATGTTTTAGTTCTGCATCTAAAAAAGCTGAAGGGATAGCAAAGATGATATAATCTGCGTAGGCTACAGCTTCATTTATATTGTTGGTTAATTTAAGTTTTTGGGTGTCAAATTCCACCGAACTTAAATAATTGGGGTTGTGCTTGTATTTTTGAATGTGCTCTATAGCAGCATCATTACGCATGTACCACGAAATTTCAGAAAGATTTACGCAAAGCATCTTTACAATTGCTGTTGCCCAGCTTCCTCCTCCAATTACGGCAAACTTTAAATTTTCGCTCATTATTTTAATAATTTGAAGCAAAAGTACTTAATAAAGTAGTAATAATACAAAATCTGATTTAAGAATTTTAAATTGACGCTTGTAATCACAATGGTTTTCAGGCAGTTTGCATTAATTGTAAAAATATTTTAACAGTCACACAATAAAATTGTAAGCCTTACGTTGTAAGTATTTATAAATTAGAATTTTAATGAGTTTAGCAAAAATTGAGTTAGTTAGTTTTGTTTTAGTATTTTGAAAAGGCGTTCCTATAGTTAGTTTAAGAACGCCTTTCTATTTTAATTCATTTGAAGTTTTAGTAACTCATTTCTACAATAGATTTTACTTTCTCCAAGGTAATTAGTTGTTTTTCACCCAAACCTTTCCATCCTCTTTCGTCAAAACGGTTTACAATGAAATCAGCAGTTTCGCCATAATTATCTGTGTATTGTGATAATTTGGTGTCCATTCCCATAGTATGGAAGAAAGCTACTGTCTGATTAATCGCTTCTTTTGCCACTTCGTCATCAGAACCCGTTAAGCCAAAAATACGTCTTCCGTATTGTGCCAGTTTTTCTTTTTTGGTGTCAAACATTACCTGATATAAGCTTGGGCCTATAATCGCTAAAGTTCTGGCATGATCGATACCATACAAAGCGGTTAATTCGTGTCCAATCATATGCGTTGCCCAATCAGAAGGAACTCCTTTTTGGATCAAGCCGTTTAAAGCCATAGTACAACTCCACATAAAATTGGAAGCCAAGGCATAATCTGTCGGATTTTCTACCACTTTTGGGCCAACTTCGATTAAAGTCTGTAAAATTCCCTCCGCAATTCGGTCTTGTAAATAACCTTCATGTGGATAGGTCAGATATTGCTCCATTACGTGTGTGTAGGCATCTACAACACCGTTTTGTAATTGTCTTTTTGGTAAAGAGGCAATAACAGTAGGGTCACAGATAGAAAATTTTGGAAATAAAGCACTACCGCCAAAAGCCAGTTTTTCCTGTGTGGATTGAATCGTTACTACTGCTCCCGAATTCATTTCGCTTCCCGTTGCCGGTAAGGTCAAAACAGTTCCAAAAGGCACTGCATTTTCTTTTATTAAAAGACGTTTTTGAAGAATGTCTATCGGATTTCCGTCAAAGTTTACTGCGGCTGAGATAAATTTTACTCCGTCAATGACAGAGCCACCGCCAACGGCAAGAATGAAATCTATTTTTTCTGCTTTAATAACGTCAACCGCTTTCATTAAAGTTTCAAAATGAGGATTGGGTTCTATTCCGCCAAATTCTATAATTTGAAAATCTTTTAAATTTTGGATTACCTGTTCGTGAATTCCGTTTTTAAAAATACTCCCACCCCCGTAGGCCAGAAGGATTTTTGCATCTTTGGGAACTAAGGTTGAAAGTTTTTCTATTTGCCCTTTTCCGAAGATTAAATTCGTCGGATTGTATAATTCAAAGTTTAACATGTACTTATTTTTTACTATTTAGTTGTTGTAATAATTTATCCGCTACCAGTTTAGACGAGGCCGGGTTTTGACCTGTAATTAAAAGACCATCTTCTACTGCATAGGGTTGCCAATTTGCGGCTTTTGAAAATTTTGCTCCATTTTGTGTTAAAGCATCTTCCAATAGAAAAGGAACTACTTTCGACAGGCCAACTGCAGCTTCTTCTTCATTGGTGAAACCGGTTACTTTCTTGCCTTTTACCAAGTATTCTCCTTTTACTTTTACGTTTTTCAAAACTGCCGGAGCATGACAAACAAAAGCAACGGGTTTTTTATGGGTATAAAAAGATTCAATTAAGGCAATTGAACTTTTGTCTTCAACCAGATCCCATAACGGACCATGTCCTCCCGGATAAAATACAGCATCGTAACTCGCCTGATTTATAGTCGAAAGTTTAAGTGTATTTTTTAATTTTTTCTGTAATGTCTGGTCAGCATCAAATCTTTTGGTGTCTTCAGTGGCTGAAGCCGGATCTGCACTTTTAGGATCAATTGGTGGCTGACCTCCAAGAGGAGATGCAATTGTAATTTCGATACCCTTATCAAGTAATTCATAATAAGGAGCGGCAAATTCTTCTGACCAGAATCCTGTTTTTTCTCCGGTGTTGCCTAGTTTATCATTGCTGGTTACTACAAACAACACTTTTTTTATCCCTTTTTTATTTGACTTTTGAGCTGAAACAGTAAGGTTACCAGCTGCGATTGCCAGAAGCGCAAATGCTATTATTTTTTTCATATGATTTAATTTTTAAACAAATTTACAGCTAAAGTGATATCAGTAAAAATAAAATAAACTATGTTTGATATAAATATATTTATGTCATGGTAAATCTGGAATGGTACAGAACTTTTAAATCGGTTTATAAAAACAGGAATTTTTCGATCGCTGCCAAAGAATTGTTTATGAGTCAGCCGGCTGTTAGTCAGCAGATGTCAATGCTGGAAGCGCATGTGGGGAATAAATTATTCAACAGGAAGTCAAAAGGAGTAGAGCCAACTGAATACGCTAAGTTGCTTAATAATTTAATTATTGATGCTCTTGATCGTTTAGAAAATGTTGAAAGCGGTTTTAGGGCTAAGGCTCAGGATTCTAAAAGATTGGTGTCTGTCGGTATTTCAAAAAATTTGTTTAGTAGTTTAGGGAGTATCTTGATTTCCAAGTTTGATTTCATCGATTTTACTTTTGCTGATAATGATTCGCTTTTTGCCCTTGTGGATAGTAAAAAGCTTGATTTTGCTATTGTTACCCGCCGTTATGATACGTTCGATACCGTTCAGGAAATTGTAGGCCAGATAAAATTGGTGATGGTGACTTCTTTAAAACAAGAAATGGAGGAGTTTAATCAGAAGATACAAGCTCAAAATTTTACAGAAATGGAGCGATGGTTAAACGAACAGAAATGGTACAGTCACGAAGCCCGGATTCCGCATATAAAAATATTTTGGTTGCATGCTTTTAACAAAAAAAGGCCATCAATGGTTCCTAATTATATTATTCCATCAGAATATCAGATGTTAGAAACACTTTCGAGAAATTCGGGTGTGGCTATTACCTGGAGTTGTAATGCCAAACAGTTTATTGAGGATAAGAAATTACAGTTGTTGTGGAAAAGCGATCAATTACCAGATGTGGATGTGTTTTTATTAACCGCTAAAAACAATAACTTAAACTCGCTTTTTGAGATAATTTCTACAGAATTGAAAGCTGTTTTGGGATAATGTTGATTGGTTTTCTCGCAAAGTCGCAGAATCGCAAAGTTTTTTGATTTGTTGTCTTGGATTTTTGCGTGAAATTGCTTTTTGGTTGCGGATAAATTTTTTCACGCAGATTTTGCAGATTTATTCAGATTGTTATTTCGGTGCAACAAAATAAAAATATCAGCGCAATCTGCTAAATCTGCGTGATAAAAACTTTGCGATTTTGCGCCTTTGCGAGAAATTGTTTTTTAATCGTTATTCAATTACCTAAAGTAAATTGTATCTATATTTGTGTAAATTATACGCATTATGTCAGGAAATCAAAATATCCGTGTTGCTGTAGACGCAATTGTTTTTGGCTATCAAAACAATCAGTTGTATGTGCTTTTAATTGAGCAAAAGTTTGGATCTAAGGAATCTTACTGGGCTTTTCCCGGCGGATTGGTGAAGAATGATGAATCTTTACAGGATGCGGTAAAAAGAGAGTTGAAAGAAGAGACTAATGTTGCTGTAAATTATTTGGAGCAGCTGTTTACTTTTGGTGATGATGTTTGTCGCGATCCCAGAAATCGCGTTATTTCTGTTGCCTATTTTGCTTTGGTGGATCCCTCTAAATTAATAATCAAGGCTGATTCTGATGCTGAAAAAGTACAATGGTGTAAAGTAGAGGAAGTTCCTATGCTTGCTTTTGATCATAACTTGATTTTGAAAAAAGCAATAGAAAGGGTAAAAGCAAAACTTACCTACGAACCTATTGGTTTTGATTTACTACCCAATGAGTTTCTTTTCTCAGAACTCGAAAATTTATATTGTACCATTTTAGAGAAGGAAATTGACAGAAGAAATTTCAGAAAAAAGATTCTTAGCTTCGGAATTATTGAAGAAACAGCTAATTTCTCTCCGCTAAAAACAGGGAGACCAGCTAAATTATTTAAATTTAATAGTCAGAAATACAGCGCTTTATTAAAGGAGGGGTTTCATTTTGAAATTAAGTTTGCGTAATTTTTACACAAAATAATTGTTTGATAAAAGATAAAATGTATATTTGCGTATAATTAACGCAAACTAAAAAAATATGATACTTAATTTAGACCCGGCTTTTAAACCTTTTAATGGTCAAAAAGAAATAGAATTTAAAAGCTTTACCTTTTCAGGTGGAGAACCACACATCAAAATTAATCCTGATTTTGATGTCAATCAGGAAATTACAATTACACAACGTTTGAACTCCTTTAATGATTTAGGGTTATTGTGCTTGACCGTAGATGCTTTGAGACGAATGGATGTGAAAATCATTAATCTTTTTATTCCTTATTTTCCTGCTGCACGTCAGGACAGAGTAATGATCAAAGGGGAGCCGTTGTCTGTAAAAGTGTATGCAGATATTATAAACGGCATGCAGTTGCAGAAAGTTTTTGTTTTCGATGCTCACTCTGAAGTAACACCTGCTTTGGTTAACAATTGTGAGGTAATCCCCAACCACACTTTTATTCAGACGGTTATAAAAAAGATTGGTAATGATGTAAAATTGATTTCACCGGACGGAGGAGCTTTAAAGAAAATTTATAAAGTTTCTGAGTTTTTAGGTGGAGTCGAGGTGGTGGAATGTAGTAAAAGTCGTGATGTGAAAACAGGAAGATTGTCCGGTTTTAAAGTATACGAAGACGATTTACAAGGGGTAGATTGTTTAATTGTAGATGATATTTGCGACGGAGGCGGAACATTTGTTGGTTTAGCCGAAGAATTGAAAAATAAGAATGCCGGAAAACTATATTTGGCCGTAAGCCACGGGATTTTCAACAAAGGTTTTGAAGTATTAGATTGCTTCGAAAGAATATTTACAACGAATTCTTTTAAAGATTTTGAAGGAGAGAATGTTGAAGTAGTTGGTTTAGATCAGCTGGTATGAAGGTGATTTACCCAATGAATCAAATTGAAATAGTATGACTATGGAAACAACAAGATTGTATCGTCCGGTAGGATTGAAAGAAATGGAATTAATTGCAGAGACCGATTATACTAAATTTCCGCCTAGATTAGATTGGCAGCCTATCTTTTATCCGGTTACGAATCAGCAGTATGCTGAACAAATTGCCTTTGAATGGAATACTGTTGATGAATTTTCAGGATTTATTGGGATTGTCACAGCTTTTGAAGTTAAGACAGTTTTCTTAGAAAAGTATGAAATTCAAAATGTAGGAGATAAAAGTCATAACGAACTTTGGGTTCCTTCTGAAGATTTAATGGAGTTTAATGACAATATATTTGGAGTAATAGAATTGGTAAATGTTTATTTTACAGAGCGTTCTTTTATAAGTGATAATGCTGAGCTGAGAAACAAATTAGATAGTTTTAGAAAATGATTTTAGAAGTTATCAAAGGAGATATAACAGAAGTACAAGTTGATGCAATTGTGAATGCTGCAAATACATCTCTTCTTGGTGGTGGGGGTGTTGATGGAGCAATTCATAGAAAAGGCGGAAAAGCCATACTGGATGATTGCATTGCGATTAGAAATAGACAAGGAGGCTGTAAAGTTGGTGAAGCGGTTATTACCTCTGCAGGAAATTTGCCATCAAGATATGTTATTCATACTGTTGGTCCGGTTTGGAATGGTGGTAAGAGCTCTGAAAAAGAAATGTTGAAGAGCTGTTATTTAAGTATTCTGGAACTGGCAATTAATCATAATATAAAAACGATTGCTTTTCCTAACATAAGTACTGGAATATATAAGTTTCCAAAGGTTCAAGCGGCAGAAATTGCTTTAAATGCTATTTATTTGTTCGATAAGAAAAATGAATTTGAAAGAATAATTTTTGTTTGTTTTGATGATGAAAATTTTGAGATCTATAATAATGTAATGGAAAATGATTTTGAGTATAGAATTAAATCAGGTTTATTTGGTATTGCAGTTGGGGATGCCTTAGGTGTTCCTGTTGAATTTGAATCAAGAGATTATTTGAAGGAAAATCCTGTTTCGGAAATGATGGGGTACGGAACACATTCTCAGCCAATCGGGACTTGGAGCGATGATAGTTCTTTGGCTTTTTGTTTAGCAGAAAGTTTATGTAAAGGTTATGATTTGTCTGACATTGCGAAGAATTTTGTGAAATGGTACGGTGGCGAATTGTGGACACCGCATGGAAAAGTTTTTGATATTGGAATTGCTACCAGAAGTGCAATTCATAATATAGGAAGAGGACATTCGCCGGAATTGTGTGGAGGTTTTGAGGAAAAAGATAATGGGAATGGTTCTCTAATGAGAATTTTACCATTAGTATTTTATCTTCAAAAGGAAAATGATATTGAAGTTATTTATAAGAAAGTTAAAGAAGTTTCGTCCATTACACATGCGCATTTTAGGTCGGTATTTGCCTGTTTTTATTCCTGAAAAATGGATATCTGTTTTGGCAAGAAAAGATGATATTGACGATTTGTCCGAGAGATTTTTCTTGAAATTAAATAAGTAGAATAAAATGAACGAAAAAGAGATAAAAAGAGTAAGTAAGTTTTTAAGCTTCGTACTTCGTCATTCACCTGAAACCATAAATTTAAAATTAGACGAAAACGGCTGGGCCAATGTTGACGAATTGATCCTTCAAAGTAAAAATCAGGAAGTGAAATTAGATTTGGATGCACTAACTATTGTCGTCGAAACCAACGATAAAAAACGGTTTGCGTTCAACGAGGACAAAACAAAAATAAGAGCCAGTCAAGGGCATTCGATAGACATTGAACTGAATCTGAATGAGATTGAACCGCCTGATTATTTGTATCATGGAACTGTAGCTGCAAGTATCGATAGCATTAAAGAAATCGGTTTGCAGAAAATGAGTCGCCAGCACGTACATCTTAGTAAAGACAAAGAAACAGCGATTAAAGTTGGAGGCAGAAGAGGGAAGCCGATTATCTTAATTGTAGCTGCCGGAAGAATGCAGCAGGAAGGCTTCAAGTTTTATCTTTCGGAAAACGGTGTTTGGTTGACGAATGAAGTTCCTGCTAAGTACATTCAGTTTTAAGTGATATCGTCAAAGAATTATATCCAAACGAGAGAGGAAGAAATTAAAGTTAAAAATTAATATAATAAACCATGAACCCATTATTACTAACTGATGGTTACAAAGTAGACCACAGAAGACAATACCCGGAAGGAACAACAGTAGTGTATTCTAATTGGACGCCTAGAAAATCAAGAATTGAAGGTGTTGAAGAAGTTGTGTTTTTCGGATTGCAATATTTCATTAAAAAATATATTATTCAGGATTTTGAATTGCATTTTTTCAAGCAGTCTAAAGAAGAAGTGGTTCAGAAATATGCCAGAAGAATCAATAATTATTTGGGAGAAAATCTCGTTGGAACTAAACATATCGAAGATTTACATGATTTAGGATATATTCCGATGGTTTTTAAAGCATTACCGGAAGGAGCGAGTGTGCCTATTCGAGTGCCAATGTTTACCATGTACAATACTCTTCCGGAGTTTTTCTGGCTGACAAATTATTTCGAAACCTTGCTTTCGGCTGTCGTTTGGTTACCCTGTAATTCTGCGACAATTGCTAAAGAGTATAGAAAAGTATTAGACAAATATGCTCAGGAGACATCATCAGTCCCTGAATTTGTAGATTGGCAGGCGCATGATTTTTCTATGAGAGGAATGGGAGGAATTGAAGCTGCCTTAACTTCTGCGGCAGGTCATTTGTTGAGTTTTACAGGTTCAGATACAATTCCTGCCATTGATTTTATGGAAGAGTATTACAAGGCCAATTCAGATGTGGAATTAATTGCAGGATCGGTTGCGGCCACAGAACATTCGGTAATGTGTATGGGAACTACTGAAGGGGAATGTGAAACTTTCAAAAGATTAATTACTGAAGTTTATCCGAAAGGAATTGTCTCAATTGTTTCTGATACCTGGGATTTATGGAAAGTACTGACGGATTATTTACCGCGATTAAAAGAAGAAATAATCTCCAGAGAAGGTAAAGTAGTCATTCGTCCGGACAGCGGTGATCCTGTAGATATCATTTGTGGAAATCCGAACGGAAAAACGGAACAAGAAAAGAAAGGTGTCATAGAGTTGCTTTGGGATGTTTTCGGTGGAACTACAAACGATAAAGGATTTAAGGAACTGGTGCCACAGATTGGTGCAATCTACGGTGACAGTATTACCGTTGCGAGAGCCACTCAAATCTGTGAACGATTAAAAGTAAAAGGATTTGCATCTACCAATATTGTTCTTGGAATCGGTTCTTTTACTTATCAATACAACACCAGAGATACTTTTGGTTTTGCAATGAAAGCGACTTACGGAGAAGTAAATGGGGAAGGAAGAGCAATTTTCAAAGATCCGATTACAGACGACGGAACCAAAAAATCGGCTAAGGGATTAATGAAAATTGACTTGATAGACGGGGTGTACCATTTAACAGATAATGTTTCCTGGGAAGAAGAACGAAAAGGAGAATTAAAAGAGGTTTTTAGAGATGGAAAACTACTTATTGATCTATCTCTTGCTGAAATCAGAAATAATGTCAAAAAAGAGCTGGCAACAGTATAAAACACAGAAGCCCGAATGTAAATCGCATTCGGGCTTTTTACAGATATGATTTTATGGCTATCAGTCATAAATTTTTTTTTTGAATCTGGAAGAGCAATTCTATTTTTATTGTATATAAATAGTAATTTAAATCTTATAAAAAAATGAAAATGAAATCTCTTATCGTAGTAGTCGCAATTATTTTTCTTGGTTTTTCCTGCAGTAAAAAGGATACAGAAAGAATAATTGATTGTGTTGGAGAATCTTTACGTGTTCACATAACGGACAGTAAGGACGCCACTGACAAAAAGAAAGTTAACTTTACTGTGGATTATAGTGGAAGTTACACCTTTGTTTCTGTAAAATGGGATTTTGGAGATGGAACGGTTCAGGAGGTTACCACTAAAACAATTTCGCACACTTACAGTAAAGCAGGAACTTTTGCTGTAAAAGCGGATATTTCTGTCAAAAGCGGGAAGAGCAATTGTACCTTCTCGCCAAAAAGAAACGTGACTGTTGAATAATATGGGTTATTTCTTGTAGAAATTATTGTGATCAATATATTTCCAAACTTTAGGAGGTAAAAGCGGTTGAATGTTTTTACCTTCTTTAATGTTGTTTCGGATAAAAGTAGCAGAAATTTCTACAATCGGCGCATCGATAATATGAATCTTTGGATGCGATTTTAGCTCGACATTTTCTTCTTCAGCTGATATGCGTGGATAAACATAGATGTCATAATTAGCCAATAACACTTCATAGTTTTTCCATTTATCAAGTGTTTTAAGATTGTCCTCGCCCATGATCAAAGAAAATTCATGGGTTGGATACTTTTCATGTAAATGTGCCAGTGTATTGACAGTATAACTAGGCTGAGGGAGCTTGAACTCGATGTCAGAAGGTTTTATCTTTGGGAAATCTTCTGTAGCCAGATAAACCATTTGCAATCGCTGCTGATCATCCAATAAAGTTGATTTCTTTTTTAACGGATTGTGAGGGGTAACTACCATCCAAATCTGATCTAAACCGGCAAATTCTGCCATATGATTGGCAATGATCAGGTGACCAACGTGAATAGGGTTGTACGTTCCGAAATAAAGGCCTATTTTCATAGTTTTAGTAACTGGTAATTAGTGAGAAGTGATTAGTTTTTTAATGTCTTGGAAAAAGCATTAATCATTTTAGACTCTTCTTCAATTTGACTTAAAATTTCGTTGTACAGATTTTGATTTGTTATAAAACCAAGTTCACTGGCAATTAGTAACTGTGTTTCAATTTCGAATAATGAACCTCTGGAAATATCCAAAAAATGACTAAACGATTTATCTGTATTTCTACCATAACCTTCAGCGATATTTGATGGAATAGAGACAGAAGCTCTTTTTAACTGACTTGTTAGAGCATATAATTCTTCTTGTGGAAATAGTTTTACTAATTGATAAACTAAAGTGACAATTTTAATTCCTTTTTGCCAAATCAATAAATCTTTGTACGATTTTATTTCACCCATTTTTAGCTAATTACTAATTACTTTTCACTAATTACTCTACTTAGAAACAAAAGCTTTAACCAATTGATAAGCCTCTTCTTTGGCGGTATCTAAATCGTAGTTTTTTATAATCGTGTCAAATTGTGGTGCTGTGGCCAATTCTACAGATGCCTTTGCAATTCGCATGTTGATTTTATCATCACTTTCGGTAGAACGTTGTTTTAAGCGGCGTTTTAATTCGTCGACACTTGGGGGTTTTACAAAAACGGCCAGTGTTTGCTCCGGGAATTTATGTTTTATACGCAATCCGCCCGCAACATCAATATCGAAAATCACATTTTTGCCTAATGCCCAAATACGTTCGATCTCAGATTTCAAAGTGCCGTAAAAATTGTCACGGTAAACCTCTTCCCATTCCAGGAAATCTTCTGCTTTAATGTGTTTTTTGAATTCTGTTAACGAAATAAAATAATAATCTTTTCCATTAATTTCTTCTCCACGCGGGTCACGTGAAGCTGCGGAGATTGAAAATTCTAAATTTAAATCTTCTTTCCCAAGTAAATGTCTAACTATAGTTGTTTTTCCTGATCCAGATGGAGCCGAAAAAACAATTAATTTTCCTTTGTTCATTATGTATGCTTTAGACTTTAAGCGGTATGCTGTGCAATGTGCTTTAAGCTTTTAGTTTGTTTTTGTGCTTGTGACTTACAGTTTGTAGGTATATGTTTCCGGTGATAAGCTTTATGTGTCAGGGAATAAGCTTTAGTTTTTAGTTGTCTTTTACTTACATCTTACAGCCTGCATTTTACATCTCACATCTTACAATCGCTACAGAACATTTAAAACCTGTTCCTTAATCTTTTCCAGTTCGTCTTTCATCATCACAACCAGTTTTTGCATTTGGGCGTGATTGGACTTAGATCCCATAGTATTGATTTCGCGGCCCATTTCCTGTGTAATAAAGCCTAATTTTCTACCATTGGCTTCTGTGCCTTTTATCGTCTCTAAAAAGTAGTCTAAATGATTGGTCAAACGTACCTTTTCTTCTGTGATATCTAATTTTTCTAAATAATAGATTAATTCTTGCTCGAAACGGTTTTCGTCTACATTTACCTGCAGTTCTGAAATAGCGGTTTGTAAACGGTCTTTTATAGCCTGAATACGTTCCGGATCAAGAGCCAAAGCTTCGCTCATATACTGACGAATGTTTCCGATTCTGAGATTGAATTCTTTTTCAAGAGATTCGCCTTCGTCTTTTCTGAAATTTAGGATGTTTTGAAGTGCTTCTTCAACGATAAGCTGAATCTGCTCCCAGTCATTTTCGTCAATTTCCTCACGCTCCGTTTTTAAAGTATCCGGCATGCGAATTGCCATTTTCATTAATTCTGTTTCGTCAGCATTTGGATAAACTTCTTGCAGTTGGGCAATATAGTTTCTAACAACAGGAACGTTTACTTTAGTCGAAGTTTGTTCTGCAGTACTTTCAACGTAAATTGCGAAATCAATTTTCCCTCTTTCCAGTTTGGTAGAGATAAAAGTTCGCAGACCTAATTCCATTTCGCGGTAAAGCGATGGCATTCTTACGTTTAGATCTAAGCCTTTACTGTTTAAGGATTTTACTTCGACGGTAATTTTTTTTGTAGGCAATTGCAAAGAAGCTTTGCCAAACCCTGTCATAGATTGTATCATATAATTGAGTGTAAAGGCGCAAAGATAATTAAAAGTTTGCAGTCTTGCGTGTCAAATCGTCAATCTGTTGAGTACAATAGATTTTACAATTTTTTACCACGAATTTCACGAATGTGAAGGAATCAATGTTAGAAAAGATCGAATTTCACAAATTCCGGACCGGTTTTATTTGTGAAATTCGTGGGTAAATTTTGTGAGGGTGGTTTTTTAGGGGGCTTTTATTCCAAAGCTTTCATCACCTGTAAGATATTTTGTTGGCTGTTGCCAATGTAAATTTTGCCATCTATAATAAAAACCGGACGGCTTATGAAGGTGTAATGCTCGAGGATGTATTTTTTAAAATCGGCTTCGGTTAGTGCTTTGTTTTTTAAATCCATCGACTTGTACAACTGCGCTTTTTTGCTAAACAACGCTTCGTAACTCCCCGAAAGTTGATACATTTCTTCCAGCTCAGCTTCGGTTATAGGGTTTTGCTTGATGTCATGAAAAACCAGATTGTGGTCTTTAGGAAGATTTTTGATGATTTTTCTACAGGTGTCGCAAGAAGCCAGGTAATATATTTTGTTCATGATTTCTAAATTTAATTGAGTACAAAGAAAATTCATTTGAAATATAAAATTGCCTAATTTTATAAAAAAAAATAAAATTATGAATTCAGTTTTTGAAGTACACAAAACCGTAAGGAATACTCTTTTAAAGGTTTTGGACAACCATTCGTTAGAACAGTTAAATAAAATTCCGGACGGTTTTAAGAATAATTTAATTTGGAATATTGCACATTGCGTTGCGACACAGCAGGTTTTATTGTACAGATTGTCAGGGTTGCCGATGAAGGTATCGGATGAGTTTGTTGCGAAATACAAAAAAGATACTAAACCCGAAGGTGATGTCTCGCAAGCCGAAGTTGATGAGGTGAGAAAATTGCTTTTGGAAACTTTTGATCAAGCCGTTTTAGATTACGAAAATCAGTTATTTAAGGTGTATCAGGAGTATACAACAAGTATAGGTTTTACGCTTCGTACTATAGAGGATGGGTTAAACTTCAATAATTATCATGAAGGGATTCATACGGGAGTAGTATTGAGTCTTAAAAAGCTTGTTTAAAGATAGAGGTTTGCAATTGGTAAATCTATTCTTTTGCAAAACACAGTTTTTTGTTAAACCATGTAAGTGATGTAAGCTCATTTAAGTAAGGTTTTGTTTTCTGAAATCAATGGTGGAGCAGAAACGCTATTTGAGGTTAAAAAAGAAGCCATCTCACAAGAGATGGCTTCTTTTTTTATTCGATTATGGTTTCAATAGTTACTTTCATGGCGCCGGCACCTTTGTTTTTGGCGATTTCCATGAAGGCTCTTTTAGATAAATCAATTTCGCGTGTTCGTACGAAGGGACCTCGATCGGTAATTTTTACGATTACAAATTTACCATTGGCTTCATTTGTTACTTTTACTCTTGTCCCGAAAGGGAGTTTTTTATGGGCTGCTGTATACTTGTTGTTGTTGAATCTGCTTCCGTTTGCCGTTTTTTTTCCGTTAAAACGGTCAGCGTAGTAGGAGGCATGGGCTGCTTTTTTGTATAGTTTTAGTTTTAAACCTTTATCAGTAAAGACAGAATCTGTTGGGAGTGCTATTATACTTGGTCTGCTGTTTTTTACAGTGTCCTCAACAATTTTAGATTCTGCAGCAGGTTTAGTTTGACTTATAACATAAGTGAAACAACTTAAAAAAAGTAATGTAAGTGAAGGGATTAAAATGTTTTTTTTAATTCTCATAGTTTATTTTTTTCAGACTTGGGGAGTTTGTACAAATAATATGCCGAGATAAAAAAAGTCCTAATTTTAGGACTTAATTTTTTATTGAAACCAAAGGCTCCATGGTATTCTGCTAAAGATTAGTAATAATCCTAATCCGTAAAAAATAGCAAATGTTTTAAATTTTGATTGGCTATTGATAAGTTTTTTATGTTTTGACCAACCAATAGTTATTAATACAATGGCAATAATATTGATTAGTGGGTGTTCTAATGAAGTTAATCTTAGTTCTGCATTAGACATTTGTCCAAAAGCAGCTTTTCCTAATGGAGAAACAAAATAAAGGATTAAACCAATTAAAAGTTGTGTGTGCGTTCCGATTAAAGCAAACAAAGCAATTTTGCGATCTTTTGCTGTAAATTCTTTTTTTGAAGTAAAGCCAATAAGAGCATTTACAACGGCAATCAATAAAACCAACAATGCTAAGTAAGCCCAGCCAGAGTGGAGTTTTTGTATAAAATGGTACATAAAAATTTTTTTTGTTGAAAACAAATATAGCAAAAAAGGGCAATAAAAAAACGGCATTAAACTAAAAGTCAATGCCGTTTTTGGTATTTAGTTAGATTCTAAATATACTAGAAGTTGTAACGTAAGCTAAAGTTCCAAGTTCTACCTATACCAAAGAATCCGTTGTTGGTAACATTGATTCCTCTGTAGTTTGTAGAGGTCGCAGTTGTAGCAGTTGCAGAAGTTAATTCAGATAAATATACTTCATCAAATACGTTGTTCACATTTACTCGGAAACCGATAGAATCATGTTTTCCTTTTCCTACGAATAATTTATATGAAATACCTGCGTCAACTAAATCATAGCTTGGTAGCTCTATGTTATTTTTAACAGCTCCAACGTTAGAGTATAATTTGTCATAGTATCTCCAGTCTGAATCGATAGAAAGGTTGTTAATGATTTCGTATCTGAATCCTAAACCGTAAGTTATTTGTGCAGCATCACCAACTTTACCTCCGTCTACATCTACATTTCTAACATCTAAAGTAGTTAAACTTTCGTCTCTACGTGTTGTTCTAGATTGGTTTTTATATTGCCAGTCACCAACTGAAAGGAATCCAGTTAAGTTAAGTTTGTCCATTGGTCTTGCAGTAAAATCTAATTCAACACCAGTATGAAGTTGTTCAACACCTTCATTAGTTACTAGAATAAGGTCACCTGCAGCAAGAGTTGTGGTTCCGATAACTTGTCCTGCAGTTGCTACATTTGTAGTTGTAGTAACTCTGTCTTTCCAAGAAGTTCTGTAACCATTAACACTTGCAGTTATTAGTTTTGAAGTAAAGGTATATCCTAACTCTAATCCTAGAATTTTTTCATTTTTTGTAAATGGATTTACAGCATTTGTAAAATTCAAATAGATGTTATCGTGGTATGGTTGACGATTGTAGTATCCTGCATTTGCATAAACCGAATGATTTTCAGCAAATTTGTAGCTTGTTCCTCCTTTTACGTTGTATCCTACGTTGTTTACTTTTTCAGAATCTTGGTATTGTGGTAAATAATCGAATCTGTCAACTCTTTGGTGAGATTGATTAGAAAGTGATCCTTGGAAGAAAGCAGAGAAGCTTTCTGTAGAATATTCTAACTGGCTAAATACACCTCCGTAAGAAATAGTTTCTCCATAATCGTAGTCAATTCTTTGGTTTTTACCTACTGTTTTGAATGTTGCTGGCCAAGGTAATGCTCTTGCAGTTTCTGTAACTTTAGTACTAGCCATAGTACCGCTTGGTTTGTCATCGTCACCTTTAAGGTTTCTTGTGTCTGTCCAGCTTGAAAGACCCATAAAATCTACAACTTCTCTAAAGTGAGTTCCTTTGTATGTTCTTAAATCTAAACCAACATTCAATGATAAATTGTCTGTAAGTTCATGTTTTAAATTAGATACTAAACCATACCATTGGTGGTTGTTTACTCCGGCTCTAAGTAAATAAGCTCCGTTTGTACTTCTTCCGTCACCATTTCCTGCACCATTAACTATAGCTTGGTTACTAGTAACTATTTTATCAAAATCTATTTGACCTCCTGCAGGAGTAGTTGGTTTAGTTCCGTAAGGACCTGTTCCACCACCTCTACCCCAAGATCCGTAAAGAACGGTAGATAATTGTGTTTTACTATTGATGTCAAAATCCCAGTTAAGGTTTACAACCGGTTTGTGGTAATAATTGGTTCTTTCAGATTTGTATTCTCCGTTTTGTGTTCCCCAGTTATTGTTGTATTTTCTTCCGAATTTTAAGTATGTATCGATAGATTTAGTAAAGTTTTGATCGTGCCATTGTGGAGCTCCGGTCAATAAAAAGTTAAAACTGTGTCTGTCGTTTGCTTTATATCCAACAGAGATGAAGTACGTTTGTCCTTCTCCTTTTGTTCCGTCATTGTAACCGTCACCTTGCCAGTGTGATAACATAACGCTTGTTCCCCATCCTGATTTACTCATACCTGTGCTATAAGCAGCAGTAGATTTAAAGTAATTGTCGTTGGCTACACCCAAAGAAACAAAACCACCTTCTTGTTTGTCTGTAGCTTTAGTAATAAAGTTTACAGTACCTCCAACAGATGAAATAGCTAACTTAGAAGAACCAAGACCTCTTTGAATTTGAACTGCATTCGCGATATCAGACATACCAGACCAGTTTGACCAGTACATTTTACCATCTTCCATTCCGTTAATTGGTTGCCCGTTTAATAAGAAAGCTGTGTTATCTTGTTGAAAACCACGAACAGTAATTCTTGAATCTCCGTAACCTCCTGCCTGTCCGGCTACATATACAGATGGTGTATTAACCATAGTTTGTGTAATATCTGAGGTACCAATTTTCGCCTGAATTTCTGCTGATTTAATTGTAGAAACTGCGATTGGAGTCTTTCTGTCTTTTGCTAAGTCAATGATTCCTTTACCCATCACAACAATTTCCTCTAATTGGTTATTGTCAGACTCTAAAGGAATTGTTCCTAAATTTGTTGTAGCACCATTAGAAACAGAGAATTTTAAGGTTTTTGTGTTATATCCTAAATAGGTAATAACCAATTCTCCTGTACTAGTTTTTACATCGATTGTAAATTTACCATCGAAGTCTGTTGAAGTTCCGGTAGTAGAACCTTTAACAGCGACATTCGCACCAGGTAAAGTTGCACCAGAGTCATCCGTAATAGTACCGGAAACTTTTCCCTGAGAAAATACGGTTGAAACTATCATGAACAATAGTCCAGTAAGTAACCAATTTTTCATTGTCTTCATTGTTGTATGTTTTTGTTTATTGTTTTTGGCAAAATTATAACAATTATATCGGATAATGTTATCAAAGTGTTAAGAAAAGTAAATTTTGTATAATATGTTGCATATTAAAATGTTTTTTTCTTTTTTTAATAAACAAAAGGACTTTTTTTTAGATTTTAACGACTGTTTTTTGTTAAAATGACAATGTTTTTTGCAGTGCTGTAGTCTAAAACGCTCAAAAAGGCATGTTTGTAGAGGGATTTTGAGCTTTTTTATACGAAAAAACGCCTTAATTTAACATAAATTAAGGCGTTTCAGTAAGTTATAAAAGTAAATAGATCTACTTATTTTTTAAAAAATGATTCAACAAAAAGGTTGTTGAGCTGTCATGGGCTTTAACAGTTTTAGTATTTATCTCCTCTAAAATAGAATTGGCGAGCTGTTTTCCTAATTCTACTCCCCATTGATCAAAGCTGAAAATGTTCCAGATGATTCCCTGTACAAAAATTTTATGTTCGTATAAAGCAATTAAAGAACCTAATGATTTTGGTGTTAGTTTTTGAATCAGAATAGTGTTCGTTGGTTTGTTTCCTGTGAAAACTTTGAAGGGTTTTAAATAAGCCGTTTTTTCCGGAGAAAGTCCTTGTTTGTCGAATTCAGCCTGAACCTGTTCGGCTGTTTTTCCGTTTAATAAAGCTTCTGTTTGGGCAAAAAAGTTAGACATCAGCTTGTCGTGATGATCTTCATTTCCGTATAAAGGCTTTACAAATCCAATAAAATCAGTTGGGATTATTTTAGTTCCCTGATGAATTAGTTGGAAAAAAGCATGTTGTGAATTTGTTCCCGGCTCTCCCCAGATAATGGTTCCGGTTTGGTAGTTTACCGGTTTTCCGTCACGACCGACACTTTTTCCGTTGCTCTCCATAGTGGCCTGCTGTAAATACGGAGCTAATTTTTGTAAGTATTGGGTGTATGGAATCAAGGCTTCGCTTTCTGCTCCAAAGAAGTTATTGTACCAAACGCTTAGTAATGCCAGAATTACCGGAATGTTTTCGTCAAATTCAGCCGTTTTAAAATGCTCATCCATTTCATGGGCGCCTTTCAATAATTCATTATAATTATCAAAACCAATGGCCAATGCAATGCTTAGTCCAACCGCACTCCATAACGAAAATCTTCCTCCAACCCAATCCCACATTGGAAAAACATTGTCAGGATTGATTCCAAATTCTGTTACTTTTTGAATGTTTGTAGAAACAGCCACAAAATGTTTGGCGATATCTTCCTGTTTTGCCGATTTTAGAAACCATTCTTTTATAGTTTCAGAATTGGTTAAGGTTTCCTGAGTGGTAAAGGTTTTAGAAACAATCAGAAAAAGAGTCGTTTCCGGATCTAATTTTTTGATGACCTCGTTTACATGATCCCCGTCAACATTCGAAACAAAATGGGTGTTTAAATGGTTTTTGTAAAATTGTAAAGCTTCAACTGCCATAACGGGACCAAGGTCAGAACCTCCGATACCAATATTCACAATATCAGTAAAAGCTTTTCCTGTAAAACCTTTTCTCTGGCCTGATATAACTTCCTGAGTAAAGTTTTTTATTTTGTTCTTTACTTCATAAACTTCCGGAATTACATTTTCTCCGTCAACTTTTATTACGGCAGATTCCGGTGCACGTAATGCGGTGTGTAAAACGGCTCTGTTTTCTGTCAGGTTGATGATTTCTCCGTTGTAGTAATCTGCAATGGCATTTTTTAATCCAATAGAATTTGCCAGTTCCAGCAAAAGAGTAATGGTTTCAGAACTAATGTTGTTTTTAGAGTAGTCTACTAAAAAGTCGTTCCATTGCAAGTTGAATTTTTCAGCACGAGCATTGTCTTGTTGAAATAATTCCTGTATCGTAGTTGTATGAGTAGCGTTATAGTGGTTTTGCAGATTTTTCCACGCTTCAGTCCCGGTTGGGTTTGTTGTGTTTAAAGCCATTTTTTTTGTTTAATTAGGGATAGGATTATCAAAACAAAAATACTGAAATTACTTTTTATTAGCTTAAAGCTTTGCAATTATATAACAATTAGTTGCGAAAACGTTTTCATGGTTTTCGGATGTTGTTTGGGCTGTATTGTGTGATAGAGAGGTGGTGTAAAGGTTCAAAGCTGCAAAGCGATAAAGGCTCTAAGTCTGAACTAGGTTATTTTAAACTAAGAGATAATCATTGTAATTCTTTTAATCTGTGGCAGTTTTTTTTTGCCACAGATTTCACAGATTTAAAGGATTCTCTTTCTGATTTGTAATTACTATTTAAGAATCGAGTCCAGATTGTAAGGTTTTAGTGTGTCAAATTACTATGAATCTGTATGTTCGAAATTAAACTTAGTATCTTAAAGGTGCGGATAATTGTTTTTAATACATAGAGACATAGTTTTGAAAACGAAAAAAGGCATTTCATTTGTTTAAATGCTCATAGTTTGACTATGTGATGGAAACGAGTAAAATGAATTACGCTGCGATAAAAAAAAATCCGTTTTTATCAGCGTCTTTGCGATAGCAAATCCGCGTCATCCGTGTCCATTCTACGTAATCTATGTAAAATGCTGTTACAGATTTCCGATACTATCGAGTTCTCTTTTCAAAGGTTCGATTTGTTTCATGAAACGGGTTCTGTCATTTCCTGTCAGAGATTCTCCGGTAGGTAAATTAAGTCGAAGGGCATCTACCTGAACGCCATTTTTCCAGAAACGGTAACAAACATGAGGTCCCGAAGCAAGTCCGGTGCTTCCTACTAATCCAATTTTTTGACCTTGCGTTACACGTTGACCGCGACGTACTAAAATTCTGGACATGTGTAGGTATTGTGTCGAGTAGGTGCCGTTGTGTTTTACTTTTACGAAATTTCCATTTCCGGCCGTATATCCTGTTGCTTCAACAACTCCGGATGCGGTTGTAGAAATTGGAGTTCCCGTTGGGGCTGCATAATCAGTTCCTTTGTGTGCTTTCCAGGTGTGTTGCACCGGATGGAATCTGTTCATCGTAAAACGAGAAGTGATTCGACTGAATTTGATAGGTGTTTTTAGGAAAAAGTTTTTCAAGGTTCTTCCCTGATCATCATAGTATTCAATTTTTCCTGACAACGTGTCTTTTTCAAAAGGAAAGGCATAAATGATTTTTCCTTTGTATTCGAAAAAAGCAGCCTCTAAATCTTCAACACCGTCGTAAACTTTATTATTTATAAATCGTTCGGTGAAAATTAGACCGTAACGATCTCCTTTTTTAAGTTTGAAAAAGTCAATGGACCACGAAAAAACCTTAGTGATTCTGCTCGCAAGGGCTGTTTCAACACTTTCGTTTCCTAAAGTTTCAGACAGAGAACTTTTTAAAACACCACCGATAATTTTACGTTTTAGTGTAACGGGTTTTACTTTTTTATAGGCTTTAGCGATACTGTCTCTGAAATCAACTACATAATAAGTTAAGGCGTCAGGCTGGTAAATAAAAACCTGAAGTTTGTTTGTTTTGTTTTTTGATCGAAGTAAAGTATAAGGTTTGTGGTAACGTATGGTTCTTACGTTAAATGAATCTTTTATCTGCTCTACAATGTCATAGACTTTTTTATCCCCGATATTTTGGCTTTGAAAGATCGATCCAAAAGAATCTCCTTTCTGGATAGTGTCGTGAACAACATTAAAATCAGTGTAATTAAAACCAAATTCAACTTTTTTGGCTTTTGGTTTGGTAATTTTGGTTTCGACTTTCTCTTCTGTTTTTTTACATGAAAATATTGAAAACAATATTATTATAATTACGACTGCTTTTTTCAAACTTATATTTTTTTACTGAGAAATTAAACGATGGTTTCTTCGTTACCCCAATTGGACAATTCTTCTTCGGTCCACAATTTAGGAAAAAAGATGCGTCTTTGGTATTTTGGATGCATATATTTTTGCCAATCGCTTCCGCCGGTAGCTTCGCCGTTGCCTTTTCCGCTTTCCAGTATGTATTTTCTTGCAGTATTAAGGTGTTGCATTACCCAGGTGATGTTAACTGTTTGGTCGTAATGACGCATGGCTTGAATAAGTTCCGGGTTTAATTGGTCTTCTTCGGGTAGCTGAGTAAATTTTTGCCAGATGTTTTTTGTTTTAAAAGTAGTGATTTGACGCAAAAACTGATCTTTATACTTATTCTCGAATTCCTGAAGTAAGTATGTTTTTTTTCCTGTTTGATGATCTTTTCCGGCGGACTGCCAATAGAGATTTTCGTAACTGCTTTCTAAATCTGCGTTTTTGTCAGATACTTTCTTGAATTCTTTGTTTGTTAAGTTGAATACATCAGTAGAAGCGAATTCAATTAATCGGTATTGGGCACTTTGAAATCCGCTTGCCGGAGTAAGGGTGTTTCTGAATTTCATGTATTGTTCTACTTCCATTCCTTTTTCCATGATGCTGAATGAATTGGTCAACATGTCAAAGTAGCGGGTAATACGGGAGAGTCTTTCACTAAAAAAAGCGACCTGAATGTTTTCGGTGTCGGCTATCTGGTCAATTTCCCATAAAATCATTTTGAAAATCAGTTCATTTACCTGATGGTACATGATAAATACCATTTCGTCAGGAAGGGTAGTGCGTTGTGTTTGAAGACTTAGAAGGGCATCGGTCTGAATGTAATCCCAGTAGGTGATTGGTTTGGACCAAAGTAGTCCTTCGAGATGAGTCTCCGTTTTTTGATTTATAGCTTGAAATTTAAGGTCAATTTCTTTTAAGATTGATTCAGAATTATCCGGGGTGTTCATTATTTTTTTGCTTTAAATGGATTTTTTAATCCTTTGTATTCATCTAGATCTGCTTTAAGAGAACCTACAGCGAGGTCTGCTTTAATTCTAATTGGAACTTTGTTGTTGTCGTCTGTAATCCAAAGTGTTAGGCTTTCTTTTTCTTTGAATACTCTTCCTGTTTGTACCAAGGGCTTAAAGACCATGGTAGAAACGGTACCAAATTTAGTCGTAATATCTTGACGACCTATATATTTTAACTTAAATTTTGTGATTTCATCATCAAAAAACATGTCAATTGTAATGGAGTCACCTGACTTGAGTTTGTCTATGTTGGGATGATTTCGTAAGTAATAAAAAGAGGAAACGATATCCTGAACATTGTCTTTTATGACAAGCGTTTTTTCTGTGTTGTGTTTGTAGTCTTTTACTAAAATTCTATTCTCGCTTTGATTGAAAAAGCCTTCCTGATTTTTGGTGTAACCACCTTCGTTTATTTTTCTGATATAGCGATAGGGGTCACCGGTTTCTTTGTCAAAATAGCTTTCGTATAAATCTTCTACCTTAAAAAAGAGTTTTGACATTCCGGTGGTGTAACCTTTGCCCACCGCATGAAATACTTTTTTATTGTTTATTGTAGCATCTTTTACTTCTAAAGTGGCGTAACCGGCATTTATGATTCCGTAATGAATTCTGAATTTGAAATATTCCCCGGTATCGAAGGCGTCTTCTTTCTGGGTATCAAAACTAAAGGTGGTGAGAACTAATAAGAGGAGGACTATTTTTTTCATAGTGCTAATTGACAGTTATTTATGAGGATAAATGCAAATTCTATTCCAAATGTACCAAAACAAAAAAACTCAGTCAAGGAATGACTGAGTTTTTATGCTATTAACTAACCAAAAAACTATAAATTATGAAATTTATATCAATTCGGAAGGAAACCACCCCTTCCTGATTTGCGAGTGCAAAGATAGATACAAAGTTTAAAAAATAAATAGTAAAAAGTGAGTTTAACATATCATTTGCATAAAAAGCATCGTTTTACAGAGAATTTTTTTGCATTATGCAAAAATAATGCGTTTTTATAAAGTTCCTCTCAATTCTTGTTCTCTCTCAATTGACTCAAAAAGGGCTTTAAAGTTCCCTGCACCGAATCCTTTTGCTCCCATTCTTTGAATAATTTCGAAAAATAGGGTAGGTCTGTCCTGAACAGGCTTTGTAAATATTTGTAATAAGTAACCATCTTCATCGGCATCGACCATAATGGCTAGTTTTTCAATTTCGTTGATGTCTTCTTTCATCATACCCATATGTTCACCTAATCTTTCAGGAATCGCCTGATAATAGGTGTGTGGCGGAGGAGATAAAAATTCAACTCCACGTGCTCTTAAGTCAGATACGGTTTTGATGATATCGTCAGTTGCAATTGCGATGTGTTGCACTCCGGGACCTCCGTAGAAATCTAAGTACTCTTCGATTTGAGATTTTTTCTTTCCTTCTGCCGGTTCGTTAATCGGGAATTTGATTCTTCCGTTTCCGTTAGACATTACCTTACTCATCAAAGCCGAGTATTCAGTATTGATTTGTTTGTCATCAAAAGATAAGAAGTTTACGAATCCCATAACCTCTTCGTAGAATTTTACCCAGGTATTCATTTCATTCCAACCCACATTTCCTACCATATGATCGATGTATTTCAATCCTGTTGGTGCCGGATTATAGTCTGATTTCCATTCTTGGTAACCCGGTAAGAAGATACCGTTGTAGTTTTTTCTTTCTACAAAAATATGAACTGTTTCTCCGTAAGTGTAAATTCCGGAACGAACCACTTCTCCAAATTCATCTTTCTCTACAGTAGGTTCCATAAAAGAGCGAGCCCCACGTTTCATTGTTTCTTCGTAAGCACTTCTGGCGTCTTCAACCCATAAAGCAGCCACTTTTACACCGTCACCGTGTTTTCTAAGATGGTCGTTGATCGGAGAATCTTGTGTTAACGGAGTGGTCAAAACAATTCTGATTTTGTCTTGTTTCAAAACATAGGATGCTTTGTCTTTTACTCCTGTTTCTAATCCTGCATAAGCTAATGATTGGTAACCGAAAGCCGTTTTGTAATAATGAGCGGATTGTTTTGCATTTCCTACGTAGAATTCTACATAGTCTGTTCCTAATAATGGAAGGAAATCTTGTGCTCCTTCGAATATTTTCTCTAATCCGTATTCTACTGATTTTACTTCTTTACTCATAATCTTTATTTTTTTAATCGGTTAATTGATAAACCGATGGTGTTATTTTTTTTTGATTGTGTTTTTTTACCGCTAAGGGCGCAAAAGTTTTACGCTAAGTTCGCAAAGGCTTTGTTCTTTGCATGTTTTTTCTTTGCGTTTTTTGTAGTTGATTTTTTTACTCTGTCCAGGATTTGTAGTACTGACCATCATCAAGCCCCATAGCTTCCTCTGTAACCATAAGCGGTCTGAAGGTGTCTACCATAACGGCTAATTCCTGAGTTTCTGTATGTCCAATACTGCGTTCCATCGCGCCCGGTGCGGGACCATGCGGAATTCCTTTCGGATGTAAAGTGATATGACCCTGCTCAATATTATTACGACTCATAAAATCGCCATCTACATAATACAACACTTCATCTGAATCGATGTTGCTGTGATTATAAGGTGCCGGAATTGCTTTTGGGTGATAATCGTAAAGTCTTGGGCAGAAAGAGCAAACAACAAAAGTTGCTGTTTCAAAAGTTTGGTGTACCGGTGGCGGTTGGTGAACACGCCCCGTTATAGGTTCGAAATTATGAATTGAGAATCCATAAGGAAAATTGTAGCCGTCCCAACCAACAACATCAAAAGGATGTGTGGCGTAAACTACTTCGTGAATCATTCCTTCTTTTTTGATTTTAATTAAAAAATCACCTTTTTCATCGTGTGTTTCCAATTCGTTTGGCAAGATAAAATCACGTTCGCAGAATGGCGAATGCTCTAAATGCTGACCGGATTGGTTTTTGTAACGTTTTGGGGTATAAAAAGGAGCGTAAGACTCAACATAAAAAAGTCGGTTTTCTTCGGTCTCAAATTCTATTTGATAGATAATCCCTCTTGGAATAATCAGATAATCGCCATATTCGAAAGGAATATTACCCAGCATGGTACGCAACTTTCCTTTTCCTTTGTGAATGAAAAGCATTTCGTCGGCATCGGCATTTTTATAGAAATAATTTCGAAGCGATTCTTTAGGAGCTGCCAGACCAATAATACAGTCTTTATTGACCATCATTGCTTTACGGCTGTCTAAAAAATCATTTTCCGGTTTTAATTCAAATCCTTTAAATAATAACGACTTTATGTTTTTTCCAATTGCGATTTTAGGTTCAACCGAATAGGAACTTAGTATTTCTTTTACCTGTGTTGGTCTGTGAACATGATAAGACAAGGAGGAATGTCCGTGAAAGCCTTCAGTTCCGAATAATTGTTCGTAATAAAAACCTCCGTTTGGTTTCTCGAATTGGGTGTGTCTTTTTTGAGGGAAATCCCCAAGTTTGTGGTATAATGGCATGGTTTTTCAATTAGATAATTTATGAATTAGATAATTAGAAAATGTAAATTGTGAACAGATAACTAGCTCATTTTCTAAGTTGGCTAATTATTCAATTCGATAGCATTACTCCGGATTTCTCTTCATAAGAAATTGAAGATACTCCAATAAACCTGTCCATTTTGTTTTCATCATAACAAATGTCGTAATTTTTATTGATTTAAATTACAAATTAAAATAAAAATCCAATACTAAACCAGGTAAAACTTTTTGACATCTGAGGAGACCAGGAATGTTTGATTTCAATTGGTCCGATAATAGTTTCGAGTCCGTAACCTACTGCATAGCCTGAATACTTAGGCATTGAGATCCAATCGACAGTGGTAAAAATATCATCACCCAGATTAGCAAAATTGGCTGAAATATTAACGTGGTTCTTTTTTAATATTTCGTAATCTACGGTCATATCTGTTTTGATGTAGCTGTTTCCGGCTATACTCAGGAAGTCATATCCATAAAAATAATTGAAGTTGTTGATCTTGTTGTATCCATATCCTCCAAAAATATAATCGAAAAACGGAACACTATCGCTGCCAATATTAAATCCGGCATCGGCTCCGACTTTAAACGTCACTTTTTTGCGAAGTTTGCCTGCAAATGCGATTTCGGCTTTGACCGTTGAGAATGGTTTGAATGCCTTGGTGTAATTCGATGAGGCCAGATAGGATTGTAAATCTGCTGAGAAATACAAGCCCGAACTCGGAAAGCTTTTCCTGTCAAAAGAATCATATTTGAGGTAACCAAAAAGACTAACATAATTGCTTTTCTCAATGACGTTGTCGGTGTCTGAAAGAGTTGGAGAATTTATTGTTAAATATTTGTATTCTAAACCTCCACCCATCAGAAACTTTTGCACAAAGATGGTTTGAAAATAAATCTGGTTGGTCAGATCAGAGAAATCAACGTTGATTTCATTTCCAATCGGACTTTCTTTTGGCAAACGGCTAAAACTGCTGGCGACATTTCGATTGAACTGGTTTAATCTGGAACGAAATCCAAAGCTGATGTTAAAACCATTTTCAACATAATAATTAAGATCGTATCTGAAATTATCTCCCAGAATAACGTCTAGTGAAGTGACATCATTTTTAAGTAACGTTTTTTTGCGCGTAAGGTTTAACAAAATTCCACTTTTGTAAAGGCCATCATAATGCAAACCAAGTTTTAAAAAGGTTTGGGTTGGATTTTCGTGTAAAACAAGATCCAAATCGTCCTGATCTCCGTCGGGTTGTAAGCAGTACGAAATGGTGCTAAAGTTTTGTGTAGCGTTTAGGTTGTTTATTCCTGTTTGCAAATCGTCATACGTTATAGTGTTTCCGGGTTTGAAACGAAGTTTACCGCGAATGTATTCTTTGGTGTAATTCTCTAATTTGTCGTTGTTTATTTTTTTAATGTGAAGGGTATCTGAAGCTAATTTTAATTTTGGTTTTTTATAAAAATGATTTTCGTCGGTCAGGGATTTGATTTTTTCGTAAACAGCAAAAGTGGCTTCTTCTCCTTTTCGGATTATTTCTTCTCCTTTATCGAACGAAACCACACCATAATCGCGGATGTCCGGTCTGATGTAAATATCGGTATCCTTTATTTTGCTTTTCATTTTATCAATCGAATGGAGATTGGTAATCTGAACTAATATTCGCGTGGCATTTTTGAGCCCCTTTCGATTCAATAAATCATCCTGTACATCGACGCCAATAATAATATCGGCACCAAGATTTCGAACTTCTTTTATCGGATAATTGTTGACAACTCCACCATCTACTAATAATTTTCCGTCTATTTCTACCGGAGTGAATAAGGACGGAAAGGCAGCACTGGCGACCATTGCCTGAACCAGATTGCCTTTGTTCAGTAAAACCTCTTCTCCCGTTTCGATATTCGTTCCAATACAAAGGAAGGGTGTTGGTAGTTTGTTGAAATCGCGAATATGACGTACATTTCTTGTCAGACTGCTCAATAAGTTATAGTTGTACATTCCTTTTGAAAGCGCTTCGGGAATACCTACTCTGAAATTACTAAACGGTAAAATAATGGCGTACAATTCGTCATTTTTTTTGCCATAGAAGTTTTTTGAGGAACGCGGAATATAGTCATTTATTAATTCGTCAAAATTGGTCTTTTTGAATATGGAATCAATCTGGGAAGCGTTGTAACCGGAGGCATAAAGACCGCCAATGACAGATCCCATGCTGGTTCCTCCGATATAGTCAATTTTGATTCCGGCTTCTTCCAATACTTTGAGAACACCAATATGCGCAAATCCTTTGGCGCCACCACCACTCAAAACCAAACCAATTTTTGGTCTTCTGACACTGTCCTGCGTTGCTTTTTTTACATTTTCCTGAGAAAAAGTGTTTTGCGAATTTAGAAACAAGAATGTAAAAAGCAGCAACGGCACATTCCAGATCGTAAGGGATGGCTGTGGGAGACGTAAAAATCTTTGTGACTGAGTATTTGAAATGGACAGCTGAATTGGGCGCATAAAAAATAACTAGTTGGTTTTGTAAAAGTCGACAATTTTTTTGGCTTTTGATACTCCTATTACATCAGATATTTCTTTTTCTGTAGCCATTTTCAATCTTTTAACACTTTTGAAATGTTGTATTAACGTAAGCATTGTTTTTTCACCAATTCCCGGAATGCTTTCCACAGAGGAGTTTAGCGCTGCTTTACTACGTTTGTCACGATGAAAAGTAATACCAAATCGGTGCGCTTCATTTCGCAATTGCTGGATCACTTTTAACGTTTCTGATTTTTTATCTAAGTATAACGGAATGGAATCTCCGGGATAGAATAATTCTTCGAGACGTTTTGCAATTCCGATAATGGCAATTTTACCTCTTAATCCTAATTCATCAATACTTTTTAAAGCAGCCGATAATTGTCCCTTTCCACCGTCAATAATGATAAGTTGTGGCAAAGGTTCTTTTTCGTCGAGTAAACGTTTGTAACGACGATACACAATTTCGGTCATCGAAGCAAAGTCATCAGGGCCCTCGACCGTCTTGACATTAAAATGGCGATAGTCTTTTTTGCTTGCTTTTCCGTCTTTAAAAACCACACAGGCTGCAACAGGATTTGTTCCCTGAATGTTGGAGTTGTCAAAACATTCGATATGTCGTGGCTCGGTTGGTAATCGCAAATCTTTTTGCATTTGCGCCATGATACGATTGGTATGGCGATCCGGGTCTACAATTTGCAATTGTTTGAGTTGCTCTATTCGATAGAATTTTGCATTTCGAATCGATAAATCCAGAATCTGTTTTTTATCCCCGAGTTGCGGAACGGTTGTTTTAATGTTTTCTCCTAAATCCATTTCGAACGGAACAATAATTTCTTTTGACAGTAATTGAAATCGTTCTCGAAGTTCAATAATGGCAAGCTCCAATAACTCTTCATCGCTTTCGTCAAGCTTCTTTTTGATTTCTAAGGTATGCGAACGAATAATCGATCCATGCGAAATCTGGAGAAAGTTAATATAAGCGGCACTTTCATCTGATACGATTGAAAAGACATCAATATTGGTGATTTTTGGATTCACAATAGTTGATCGGGACTGATAATTTTCGAGAACTTCTATTTTCTCTTTTATTTTCTGTGCTTCTTCAAAATGCAAATCCTGAGCATATTTGATCATCAGACGTTTGAAGTCTTTCATGCTTTCTTTGAAATTTCCTTTCAGAATTCCACGAATAGCATCGATTTGTTTTTGGTATTCTTCTAATGATTCTAATCCTTCGCAGGGCCCTTTGCAGTTGCCGATATGATATTCGAGACAAACTTTAAATTTTCCTGAATTGATATTTGATTCGCTCAAATCGTAATTGCAGGTTCGCAGTGGGTACAATTCTTTAACTAAATCCAAAATGGTATGCACCGTTTTGAAACTGGTGTAGGGGCCAAAATATTCGGAGCCGTCTTTGACCATTCTACGGGTAGAGAAGATTCTCGAAAAAGGCTCTTTTTTGATACAGATCCACGGATAACTTTTGTCATCACGCAGCAAAACATTATATCGCGGTTGCAGCGTTTTAATTAAATTGTTTTCTAATAAAAGGGCATCGGTTTCGGTAGGAACTACGATGTGTTTTATCGTTACAATTTTTTTTACCAGTACATTTGTTTTGGCGGTATCGTGAATTTTGTTGAAATAGGAAGAAACTCTTTTTTTTAAGTTTTTGGCTTTTCCAACATATAATATTTTTCCGTCTTTGTCATAATATTGATACACACCCGGATTATCCGGCAAGGTTTGGATTTGAAGATCTAAGGACGGTTTTTGCATGCTGTTTTTATTACGGAAGATAGCTGAGAAAGTTTTGCAAAAAGTATCGTGTTTTTGAAAAATAAGCTCAACCGTGATTTAGTTTCAAATTTACAAAATCAAAAGAATAATTTCTATATTTAGATTTTATAATTATAAGCCATTGGTTGTAATTCATAAAAAATATATTTAACACATAGAAACATAGATTTTATGTCTATAAAAGAGTGCAAAAAAGAAATACATTTCTTTCGCATAGCTAAGCTATGGCAATTTAAATAAGTGTAACGTCTTTTTCTGTTTTATGAACTATGTCTCTATGTGTTAAAGAATAATTGGACCCAAAAGGTTAATTCTATATGAAAAATAACAAACCCATCATTATTTTTGGCGAATCGATTTTGCCGGGAGAAAGCAGAACGATAAATGTCGAAATTGCCCGATTGCATACCACTACAAAATTGAACATTCCTGTTATTGTACGTCGCTCAAAACTAGAAGGACCGGTGGTTTTATTCTCTGCCGGAATTCACGGTGACGAAATAAACGGAGTGGAGATCGTACGTCAGCTTATCAGTAAAAAAATAAACAGACCAAGTCGTGGTACTATCATTTGTATTCCGATTATCAATATTTATGGTTTTGTAAATAAATCCAGAGAGTTTCCGGACGGCAGAGATTTAAATCGTGTTTTTCCGGGCAGTAAAAAAGGTTCATTGGCGAGTCGTTTTGCTTTTCATATAGTGGAAGAAATTCTGCCCATTTTAGATTATGCAGTTGATTTTCATGCCGGAGGTGCGAGTCGTTTTAATGCTCCACAGATTCGAATCACAGAGAACAATCCGGAATTAAAACTTTTGGCAGATGTTTTTAATGCGCCTTTTACTTTGTATTCTAAAAACATCAATGGTTCTTTTAGAAATACATCTGAGAAAGCAAACGTAAAAATGTTGCTTTTTGAAGGTGGGAAATCATTAGATATTAATAATGAAGTGGCTAATGAAGGGGTAATGGGAGCCAAACGCTTGTTGCATTATTTAAAAATGCTGGACTCCAAACAAATCGTAGAAGAGGCAAAAGAACCCTCTATTTATATTAAAAATTCGGTTTGGCTGCGCGCCAGATATTCCGGGTTATTGCATGATTTTAGTATGATTGGCCGCTTTGTAACTAAAGGAACAATTTTGGCCATAATTACAGATCCCTTTGGTAAATTTGAGCAAAAAGTAAAAGCGCCTCACGACGGATTTGTAATCAATGCCAATCATTCGCCAATTGTTTACCAGGGTGACGCCATTTATCATATCTCTAAAAATTTTCCTGATCATGTCGATGAATAAAAAAGAAGTAAGAGTCCATTACAAAAACCTTCGCAAAGAATTGAGTTTGGATGCTGTAGAAGATAAAAGTTTAGCGATCGCTAATAAAATAATCGAACTGCCGATTTGGAATAAAACCTATTATCATGTCTTTCTTCCTATCGAAGAGCAAAAAGAAGTAAACACAGAATATATTTTACATTTGCTTTCCGGGAAAGACAAAGAAATTGTGGTTTCTAAAAGTGATTTTGAAACCAGAGCGATGAGTCATTTTTTATTGACGGATAATACAAAAATCAAAAAAAACGAATACAATATTCCGGAGCCGATAAATGGTTTGCCAGTGGCGTCAGAAATGATAGAGGTTGTTTTTGTACCGCTGCTTGCTTTTGATCTTGAAGGAAATCGGGTAGGCTACGGGAAAGGTTTTTATGATAAGTTTTTAGCAGAATGTAAACCCGAAACCATTAAAATCGGACTTTCTTTTTTTGAAGCGGAGGAACAAATCGAGAACATCTTTGAGTTAGATATCAAATTAGATTATTGTGTTACGCCTGAAAAGGTTTACGAATTCTAGCGGTTTTTTAAACCATATAAGTTAGGTAAGGAAATATAAGTGTTGTGATGAGTAACAGAGGTTTAAAAAAAAATGGTTCGCTTATTTTCTAACCGCAAAGTTCGCAAGGATTTTTGCTTTTGCTGAAAGTCTTTTTCACGCAGATTTAGCGGATATTCTTGCTTAGTAATTTCGATAAAAATATCTGCTAAATCTGCGTGAAAAAATTTCACTACAAACATAGGAGTTTGCAAGGTTTTGTTTAGAAAAAACTTAGCGCACCTTGCGGTTAAACAATGCAGCCTTACCTGTACTACTATAACTTATATGTTTTAAAGAAAAGCGCTATTTAACTTCTTTAATGGTAGAAGCATCAATCCAGCCTTCTGTTCCGTCTGTTAATTCTATTCTTTTCCAGCTTCCCACGGTTTCCATAACATAGACTTTTGCTCCTTCGTGTAATAAGAAAACAGCAGAACCTGCTTTTTGAGGTTCGCTTCTTACTTCACTTATTTCAGCAAAAACGATGGCAGGACGGTCATTGTCAAAATGATCTTTTTCAGACATTCCGGCGGCAACACTTAGCAGTAGAGCAACCAAAAGAATAAACATTCCGATAAAGTAGATTCTTTTTGAAAGGGTAAGTTGTGAAAAGTAATATCCGATAAAGCTTAGTAAAAAAGCAAAAGCAATTCCGACCGCGATTTTTGCCCAGGTATTATAGTCAAAAATACCGGTGAAATTCTGGATGAGTTTTGCAAAACCAACTTTTGGAACTTCTTTGATTTCGTCAATAGTCAGTTTTTTGGCGAATTTTAGATTGTTTAAAGTCTGTTCGTCATGAGGTTTTAAAACCAACGCTTTTTCATAATTGTATATAGAAGGCGCTACTTTGTTGAGTTTGTAATAACTGTTGGCTAAGTTAAAATACAATTCAGCCGATTGCAGTTTGTCTTCTTTAATAACATTTTCATATTCTTCTACCGCTTGCTGATATTGCCCTTTTTGATATAAAACATTTCCTTTTTCGAAGCCATTCTGGGCAAAGAAAACCTGGGAGATTAATAAAAAGACGTAAAGTATATTTTTCATTTGATGTTCTTTATTGTCACAATAATTTAAACTCTGTGAACTTAAATTCAGCACAATTGTTGTCTGATTCCTAAATGTGCCTTGCCGTTAAGCATTAAACAATTTGTTTCTCTAATTCAGAAATAATTAAAACAGCTCTGTCAAAATCCTGTTGAATCGAAGTACTCGATGCAGGAGCATAACGTGCAAATTCACAGTTTTCTGTAAGATTGATGAAATTTTGCACCGATTCCGGATTGGCATTTCTCGATAATAATAACTCACTAATGTTGTCTTTGCTCATTTCTGAAGTTTCAATATGTAATTTAGCCTTCAGGAAATTGTGCATGGCTTTTTCAAGGGCAATATAAAAAGGCTCTTTATTGGCAAGCTGTTTTTTAGCTTCAGATAAATATTTTTTAGCCAGTTTATTGTTCATTTTAATCCTGTTGCCGGTTACGTCACCATCAATTGCTTCTTTTTTCTTTTTAGCGATAATGATAATTGGCAGAATGATAAAAGGAAGGAACAATAAGCTGTAATACAGATTTGAACCATAAAAGTCATTTTTAGCTATTGCAACTAATGTCGTTTTAGGTTTTATGTATTTAAATTGTTCTGTTTTTGAAATAACATTTTTCGAGGCATTTGCTGTAGTACTCGCTTGAGCCTGCATTGGGCCATCTAAAACATCAATCATTATTTCTGATGAAGTAACGGTTTTATAAGAGCCGGTATTCAAATCGAAATAAGAGAACTGCATTGGTTTTATCGCGTATTTTCCTTTATACTGTGGAACAATAGTATACTTGTCGGATATTCTTCCCGACATTCCGCTTAACGAAGTCGTTACCTTTTCGTCATGAACGGGATCGTACATTTCTAATGCGTTTGGTACAACGGGCTTAGGTAATGTAAACAGTTTCATGTTTCCGGTTCCGGTGGCGCTTACTACTAAATCCAGACTTTCACCGCTTTTAAGGGTTGTTTTAGAAGGGGTAACTCTAAAATCAAATTTACCTACAGCTCCACTAAATCCTTCCGGTTTACTTGCCTCAGGAAGTGGTCTTACGTTGATTGTTTTTGCTCCTGCAGATACAATTTTATTGCTTTCTGTTAAAATCATTTGTCCAAACATATCACGACGATTCGTTGGCAATCGTACTCCAATATCTAAAGAGAGTGGGTCAATAGTAAGTCTTCCTGATTTCTGCGGATATAAAATGGTCTTCTTCAGGATAACAAAATAACATCTTTGACCACGATAACTGCCTTCTTCAAGAGACAATTGTTTAACATCTATATTTTGATTCCAAAAATCATTGTATTTTGGTTTTGCCAGTTCTTTAAATCCGGTTACCTCAATATTAAAAAAGTATAATTTATAAACTACTGTAATAGGTTCATTCAGATACGGGTTAGTTTTAGAAATTTCTGCTACAAGATTTAATGTCTCTTCCGGGTATCCCGATGGTCTGTCATTAGGGTCTCTTTCCTGAGCAACGGCATTTGTAACCGATATTTTTATAGGGGATGTTTTATAAGTCTGACCATTGTATTCTATAGAAGCCTGTTTGATGGTGAGAGTCCCTTTTTGTGCAGGTTGTAATATGTAAGAGTATATTTTTTGGAAAGAACTTTTGCCATTTATCCAGGATTGACTCACTTGCTGACTTGGTCCGGCTGCGATTTTAAACCCGTCAAACGAAGGCTGATCAAAATTATCTCCATCAACATTCATGATAAAGTCAATTCGAAGTCTTTCGTTTAGTCCAAGCGTGTTTTTGCTTACTTTGGCTTCAAATTGAACTTGAGCCATAAGCCCTTGAAAAGTGAATAGTAATAGAATTAAATATCTTTTCATTACTTGTTTGTCAGTGTTTTTTTTTATTGTTAATGAGCTATCCTACCAGTCTTTTTCTGTTTTTCTAGGACTTCCTTTTACTTTTTGTGCGTTAACTTTATCTTGAATTTTCTTTTCTTCGTTGTTTACAGCATCTAATAAGTTCTGAACACGTTCTTTTGAGATTCCGCCCGGCGTTGGTTTCGGCTCTCCGTTATTGTCTGATTTATCGTCTTTCTTCGGATCGTTTTTTCCGTCTTTTTTATCCTTGTCTTTATCGCCTTTGTCGTTTTTCTTCTGATCGTCTTTTCCGTCCTTTTTGTCTTTATTGTCGCCGTCTTTTTTCTGATCGTCTTTTTTGTCGTTCTTTTTATCCTTGTCCTTGTTGTCTTTGTTTTTATCGTTTTTAGGAGGATTTTCTTTTAGCTTTTGTTTGGCCAATGCATAATTGTAACGTGTTTCATCATCTGTAGGGTCATTGCGCAAGGCTTGCTTGTAGGCTTCCACAGCCTGCGTATAGTCTTTCTCTTTCATGAAGACATTTCCTAAATTGTGAAAAGCCTTATGTTTATCAGGTCGGGTTTTGGCATTTTTTATGGCTTTTGCATAAGCCAGTTTAGCTTCAGAAGCCTGATTTTGTTTGTAAATAGTATTTCCTAAATTGTAAGAGGCTATACCGCGTCTCGGGAATTTAGATTCCGAAATTCTATAATTTGCTTCTGCATCAACAAATTTATTCTGTTTATATTCCGCATTGCCATCAGGTAATGTTTTGTCTTTCTCCTGAGCCGAAACCGCCAGAGAAACTGTTAGTAAAATATAAAGAAGTAAATTTTTCATTCTAATTTTTTGTTTTTTTTGCCACGAATTACGCTAATTAGCACTAATTAGTTTTTTCTTATCTTGAATTTTACAACAGAATAACTTGTATTTTGATTTGTGTAAAATCTAGTAATATGGGGCTATTTTTTTATTTCTTTTCGTTAAATAAATTCAACTCTTTTATCCAGTTTGTTTTTCTTTCTAAAAGGAAAATGTCAACAAACAACAACAGGAATGCAAAACCAATAAACCATTGGAACTGGGATTGAAAATCTGCCATTTGTGTCGCTTCAAATTCTGTTTTCTGGATGTTATTGAGCGCATTTTTTACATACTCTAAAACCTCTTTGGTACTGCCGCCATAGACATAACCGCCTTTTGTGGCTTTTGCAATGGTTTTTAAACCTTCCTGATTTAGTTTTGTAATAACAACCTCATTGTTATTGTCTTTTTGGTAGCTTTCTACTATACCGTTTCTTTTTAAAGGAATTGTACCTCCTTTTTCAGTTCCGATTCCAATGGTGATGATTTTCATTCCCATTTTGTTAGCTTCTTCGGCAGCTGCTGAGGCTCCTTCAGAATGATCTTCCCCGTCAGAAATTAAGATTAATAATTTACTGGTTTTACTTTTTTCATCAAAATAAGTCGATGATAATCGGATGGCTTCGTCCAGCGAAGTTCCTTGTGAGGAAACCATATCCGGACTCATGCTCTGAAGGAACATTTTGGCAACACTGTAATCTGATGTGATGGGTAAAACCGGGAAAGCACTTCCGGCATAAGCTACAATACCAATTCGGTCACTTCCTAACTGATTGATAATTTGCGAAACCAATTGTTTACTTTTCTCTAAACGATTTGGCGCCACATCTTCGGCAAGCATACTTTTAGAAACGTCAACAGCAAAAACAATATCAATACCTTCTCGTTTTACCGTTTCCATTTTGGTCCCGATCTTCGGATTTACCAAACCGATAATTAAACAAAGTAGTGCCAAAAGAAGTACAACCAGTTTTAAGACAGGTTTGAAAACAGAACGTTCCGGGCTCAGTTTTTTGACCATTTCCAAATCACCAAATTCGCGTTGTTTTTTTCTTTTCCAATACATATTGAAAAAGAAAATACACACCACAATTGGGAGTAAGAATAAAAGGTATAAATATTTTTTTTCGTCTAATTCCATAAAATTTTTAAATTCCAATTGAGAAATTCCAAATTCCAAATCTTCGGAGTTTTGGTTGTTTCAAATTTGCGTCTTTGTAAGCTTAATTTTCAAGTTTTAAATTTCAATTGGAATTTGGAATTTCAAAACTTGGAATTTTTTAATTTAAATAAAGCTTCTGTAAACCGTATTTCGTAAACCGACTTCTAGCAGTAATAAAAAGGCTGCGAGTAAAACAAAAGTTCTGTATTTTTCGTCGTAATCGTAGAATTTTAATTCCTGTATTTCGGTAGTTTCTAATTTATTAATTGCATTGTATATTTCGGCTAGCCTATCGTTACTGGTCGCTCTAAAATAAGTTCCGTCAGTTTTTCTGGCAATACTTTTCATCAATCGTTCGTCGATTTCTACTTTTTGAAGTTTAAATAAAAAGCCTCCATTTGGTCCGTAAGCGTAGGGTGATTCTGCCATTCCGTTACTTCCAATACCTACGGTATATACTTTTATTCCGTATTGTTTTGCAATATCGGCAGCCGTTTCAGGCTCAATAAAACCGGCATTATTTACACCGTCGGTCAATAATATAATAACCCTGCTTTTTGCTTTACTGTCTTTAAGTCTGTTTACAGCGGTTGCCAATCCCATCCCAATTCCGGTACCGTCTTGCAGTGTGGTATCGTATTTAATTCCTTTGATTGCTTCTAAGATAATCGCTTTGTCACTTGTAACTGGGGTTTTGGTATACGCTTCTGAGGCATATAAAACCAATCCGATTCTGTCATTAGGTCTTTCTCCAACGAAATCTGCCGCTACTCTTTTTAAAGCCTCCATACGGTTTGGTTTTAAATCTTTGGCGAGCATACTCCCCGAAACGTCAATGGCCATGACAATATCAATTCCTTTTGTTGTTTTAGTCTGATTGCTGATATCTACCGTACGTGGTCTTGCTAATGCAACAATTAAAGATGATAAAGCAATTACCCTGAAAACATACAAAGAAGGCTTTAGTTTTGTCAATAGTGAAGCACTATTATTAAAACCGGCCGTTGAACTCATCTTTAAAGTTGCCGATTGCTGGTTGCGTTTCCAGAAAAACCAAAAGATTGCAATTGGAATTAATAGAAACAACCAAAAAAATTCTGGATTTAAAAAAGTGATCTTGCTCATTAGTTACTTGCTTTTCTAAGTTCAACAGAATTTAAAACGCGGGTTGTAATATCATTGGCGTAGGTATCACCTTCTTCGTGAAGAATCGTGATTTGTTGCAGTCCCTGATCTTGTTTGAAAAGCAAAATTTCATAATATGCTTTTGCACTTGTTTTGTCAACCGGATTTAAGATAGTCATTGTTCCGTAGCCTTTCAGACCCTGAACTCCTTCATTGGTTTGGAAATCTTCTTGTTTCACGATTATATTTTGTCCGCCCTGAGCTTCAATTACTTTTAATGCTCCTTCTAGTGTTTTTGCCAAATCCAGCTCAACCGGATTTTTGAATTTACTGGTAGAAACGGTAATATAGAAATTGTCAATCATGCTTCCGTACGCAAAAAGCTGCATCTCCTTTATTAGAGCCATTGTCTCTTTTGGGAGCGCTTTTTCGGTATCCATTCGTTTTAGAACTTTTGGAGTCTCAATTAAAACACCCGGATTTCCGTATTCACTTTTTACCCATTCTCCTTCTAATAATTCTTTAGTTGGATGACCGAGAATATTGTCTTTTACATATTTGAAACCTTTGGTAACAATAAAGAATGTAGTGACAGCAAACAATACAAAAACAACTGAACCAACCGCAGTTGCAATACGTTTGTTTCGTTTTTTTAATAATTGAAGTTTGATTTGTTTTTGTCTCTGTGCTTCATTTAATAATTCATCTTCCTCAGGTACTTCCGTAGGAATGGCATTATCAAGTGTTAAGATTACCTTTTGGATTTTGTTTCGGTCTTCGGTAATTTCGAAATCTAATGGTTTTGATTTAGCGAATTTTACTAAATCGGCCTGACGCAGAACACGTTCTAAATTCTCAACCGTTTCAGGTGTCAAAGTCATTTTCTTTTTGGTAGAAGCCGTTCTGATTCCCTGAATCAATTCAGAAGTAGTGCTTTCCATAGCCGGAATCTGAATGGCCTCTTCAATATAATTTCGGGCAATATCAGTTAATTCACTATAGTATTCTTTTACTTCTCCTTTTTGCCAAAGTTCTTTTTTCTCCAGATTGTTTAATAAACTGGTCGCTTTTTCGATCGGTGTTTTATAAACTTCTTCTTCAATTTTTTTCTTTTGGCGTTTTTTGATGAACCAATACACAAAAACACCAATTCCAACCATCAAGAGAACGGCTAAAACGTATTTCCACCAATCACCAATACTACTCTCAACAGTGGTGATGTCTTTGATGTCGTACATTTTTTGCTGTAAGGTGTCTACCTTTACATTGGCTACTTCAACTGAAATTGGGTCGGTTAAAAAAGGCTTTTTGTCAATTAGAATTTTGATGCTCGGAATCGTATATCTTCCCGAATCAAATTGGGTTAAGCCATATTTTTTGATCAGTTCGTAAGTGTCATTCTTCTTAACGGTATCAATTGGGTACGATTGAATAACTTCTAAAGGACCGATGTTTTTTAGTTTAGGAAAAACAACTTTAGATTTTGAACTCACTACTGTTTTAAGCGTTAACTTAAATTCAGCTCCAATTTTATTTTTTGTAGTATCAATACTGGTTTCAACCTGCTTGCTCTGGGCAAAAACAGCCGAAGAAAGTAAAAATAAAAATATGTAAAGTTTAAATTTCATTTGATTTATGATTTCAGATTTTAGTCTAAAATGAATGCTTAAAAATGGAACACAGTTGACGCAGTTTTTAAGCGGATTTATATTTGTGTAATGCAGAACTTTAAATTATTCGATTTCAAAAAAATCTACAATCTAAAAATCTGCCATCTAAAAATTTATCATTTTATCTCGATTTGAAATACCCTAATAATTTGGTTACGTAATTTTCATCTACTCTGGTGTTTACAACACCTGCGCCGGATTTACTAAAAGTTTCCTTAAAATAATTTACTCTTGCCTGATAATGTTTCTCATAATTCAATCGAACCGTTTTTGAGCCTGTATCGACCAGTTGAATTTTACCGGTTTCAGCATCAAGCATGGTTACCATACCTAAATTTGGGATTTTTTCCTCACGAATGTCATACACACGAACGCCGGTAAGATCATGTTTTTTAGAAGCAATTTTCAATGTTTGCTCGTAGTTTTCAGACATAAAATCTGAAATCATAAAAACGATAGCCTTCTTTTTTTGCGTTCCTGATAAAAACTTCAATGCCTGAGCAATATCGGTTTTCTGACTTTTAGGTTCAAATTCGATTAATTCGCGAATGATTCTCAAAACATGTGAACGCCCTTTTTTTGGGGGAATATACAATTCTATATTGTCTGAAAATAATATTAAACCAATTTTGTCATTATTTTGTGTAGCCGAAAAAGCCATTGTCGCCGCAATTTCGGTTACAATGTCTTTTTTAAACTGGCTTTTTGAACCAAAACCTTCTGAGCCTGAGATGTCCACCATTAAAACCATGGTCAATTCACGCTCTTCTTCAAAAACTTTCACATGAGCTTCATTATAGCGCGCCGTTACGTTCCAGTCGATGTTACGAATATCATCGCCGTACTGATATTGACGTACTTCGCTAAAAGTCATTCCTCGTCCCTTAAAAGAAGAGTGGTATTCTCCCGAAAAGATATGATTACTCAGTCTTTTGGTTTTGATTTCTATTTTCCGTACTTTTTTTAAAAGCTCTTTTGTATCCATTTTATTTGTTTAAAGTTTAAAAGTTTCAAGTTTCAAGTTTGTTCTGCAACAACCTGAAACTTGAAACATTAAACAAATTTTTTAAGGTACTTCAATCTCGTTTACGATTTTGTTGATAATGTCTACAGAAGTAATGTTTTCGGCCTCAGCCTCATAGGTAATTCCAACTCTATGGCGTAAAACATCATGTACAACAGCACGAACGTCTTCCGGGATTACATAACCACGACGTTTGATGAAAGCGTAACATTTTGCGGCATTAGCTAAATTGATACTTCCACGTGGAGATGCTCCAAAACTGATAAGAGGTTTTAAGTCTGCCAGTTTGTATTTTTCCGGGTAACGGGTAGCAAAGATGATATCTAAAATATATTTTTCGATTTTTTCGTCCATATAAACTTCACGAACAGCTTCTTGCGCACGCAAAATTTGTTCAACTGAAACAACCGGATTTACTTTTTCGTAACTTCCTTTTAAGTTTTGACGAATTACAAAACGCTCCTCATCAATTTTTGGGTAGTCGATCACGGTTTTCAACATAAAACGATCGACCTGTGCTTCCGGAAGCTGATAAGTTCCTTCTTGCTCAACAGGGTTTTGAGTTGCTAAAACTAAAAACGGACGATCCAGTTTGAAAGTAGTATCACCAATGGTTACTTGTTTCTCCTGCATGGCCTCTAATAAGGCTGACTGAACCTTTGCCGGAGCACGGTTAATCTCATCGGCAAGTACGAAATTGGCAAAAATGGGCCCTTTTTTAATAGAGAATTCGTTTTGCTTGATGTTGTAAATCATCGTCCCGATAACATCGGCAGGTAATAAGTCTGGCGTAAACTGAATACGGCTGAAAGATCCCTGAACCGCTTGCGACAAAGTATTAATCGCTAAAGTTTTGGCTAATCCCGGAACACCTTCCAATAAAATATGTCCCTGTCCAAGCAGACCAATCAATAAACGCTCGACCATATGTTTCTGGCCCACAATGACTTTGTTCATTTCCATTGTAAGAAGGTCTATAAAAGCACTTTCTCTTTCAATTTTTTCATTTATCGCTCTAATGTCTAAAGTCGTTGTATTTTCTTCCATATAAATATTTTTAAAACTTTTTTAAGACGTTGATTTTTATGCCTAACTTTTGAGAGTGCAAATTGAATATTTTTTGAGAAGTAAGATGTTAAAGAATGGTTAAAACTTCGACCAACGACCTAATTTTAAGGGCGAATTGTGAATCTATTTTTATATTTTTAAGAACTTTGGTGATTATGCTTTACAAATGCATATTTAATACCAAAAATAACGCAATACTACCATGAGCAAAACAACATTATCGCCTATAATTTCGGGCACTATGAATTGGGGTGTATGGGATAAAAACCTTACACTTAAAGAAATGGAAAACATGATACAGGTCTGTATCGAAAACAAAATTACGACTTTTGATCACGCCGATATTTACGGATCCTATACTACGGAAGCCGATTTTGGAAAAGCATTTCACGCCAGTAAAATTTCCCGAGAAAAACTACAATTAATTACAAAGTGCGGAATCCAGATGATCGCCGAAAAACGTCCGGAAAACAAAATCAAACACTACGAATATTCTAAAGAATATATCATATGGTCTGTTGAAGAATCTCTGAAAAAATTAAAAACAGATTATGTTGATGTTTTTTTATTGCACAGACCAAGTCCGTTAATGCAAGCAGATGAAATAGCCGAGGCCGTTGAGAAATTAAAAGCCGAAGGGAAAATTTTAGATTTTGGACTTTCAAATTTTACCAGCTCTCAAACCGAGTTGATTCGCCAGAAAACAGAAGTAAGTTACAATCAGGTACAATTTTCGGCAACACATTTTGAAGCAATGACGGACGGAAGTTTAGATTATATGCAAACTCACGGAATCCGACCATTGTCATGGAATCCGCTTGGGACTGTTTTCAGAGAAGACACTAAAAAAACACGTCGTCTGAAAAAACTACTTTCGACTTTAGTAGAAAAGTACCATTTTGGTTCTGATACACTTTTGCTTTCCTGGATTTTAAAACATCCTGCAAAAGTGATTCCGATTGCCGGAACAGTAAACATTGCAAGAATTCAATCGCTGATGAAAGCAGTAGAATTAGAAATGGATAAAGAAGACTGGTTTGCTATCTGGAGCGAGAGTATGGGGGACGATGTGGCTTAGATAGCAGTTTGCAGTTTCGGTTTACAGTTTGAAAAATTGACACTCGGAGGTAGCTAATTTATTTCTGAGTTTTACAAATAACCTGCTGGGTGTGATTTTTTAACACATAGGAACATAGTTTTGAAAGTGAATTAAAGATGTTTCACTTCTTTAAAAGTTCAATTGTCAGTCTGAGCGAAGTCGAAGACCTCATGGTTTAGCTATGTGATAGAAATGAGTTTCTTTTTTGTATTCTTTTTCATAATTAAAGTTTATGTTTCTATGTGTTAAAAATTTACACCCAACTGGTTACAAATAATTAATTTAATGAAAAAAACAGTCTTAATTACTGGAGCCACTAGCGGAATTGGAAAAGCAACCGCACAAATAATGGCTAAAAATAACTATAAAATTATTCTTTGCGGAAGACGTACAGATCGTTTGGCTGAACTTGAAAGCGAACTTTCGACTTTCACGGAAGTGCATTCTTTATCGTTTGATGTACGAGATAAAGTGGCCGCTTTTGAAAGTATTAATTCTTTGCCGGAGGCGTTTTCTGTGATTGATGTTTTAATCAATAATGCCGGAAATGCACATGGTTTGGATCCAATTCAGAACGGAGATGTCGATGACTGGGATGCTATGATTGATATTAATGTAAAAGGGCTTTTATATGTTTCTAAGGCAGTAATGCCGCAAATGATCGAAAGAAAATCAGGACATATCATCAACATTGGGTCAACAGCTGCAAAAGAAGTATACCCGAACGGAAATGTATATTGTGCCTCAAAACATGCCGTTGATGCTATTACAAATGGAATGCGAATTGATTTGAATCCGTACGGAATCAGAGTGGGTGGAATACATCCGGGGATGGTTGAGACCGAATTTAGCGAAGTACGTTTTAAAGGTGATGTCGAAAGGGCTTCAAATGTTTACAAAGGATTTGATCCCTTGCAAGCAGAAGATATTGCTGATATTATTCATTTTGTAGTGTCAAGACCTTATCATGTTAATATTGCCGAGTTGGTGGTGATGAGTACGGCACAAGCATCGTCTACGATTGTTAGAAGAAATTGAGATTGGTTTTGTTGAGATAAAAAAGGACATGTAAATTACTATGTGTTTGTTTAACCGCAAAGTTCGCAAAGGTTTACGCAAGGTGCACAAAGATTAAACGATAAAGTTTTGCGCGCTCTTATCTTTGCTAAGTATTTTTTCACGCAGATTTAGCAGATTTAGCAAGATTGTTTTGCTGGAATTGCAGAATAAAAATATCAGCATAATCTGCTAAATCTGCGTGAGAAACTTTGCGCACCTTGCGGTTAAATAAGCATAAAGTTTATAAAGTATCAGCCTTTTCTAAGTACAGAAATTTGTGAAAATTAGTGCAATTGCTTTGACAGTTCACTATCGCTCGAGCCGTGGCTAAAAAAAACGAAACGATGATTAATAAACGCCTTTTAATTAAAAACTTACTCGCACACAACGACGAGAGCAGTTTTTATGATAAAAAAAGACAATTGAATCTGCATACCCGTGAAGGAAAAGGAAAGTTTTTGAAACACATTTGCGCATTGTCCAATTCAAATCCTACCAATAATTCGTATATCGTGGTTGGGGTTGAAGATCAGGATAACGAGATTGTGGGGGATGATTTCTTTGATGATAGCCGAATACAAAATCTGGTAAATGCTTTTTTAGAGAATCCTCCTAAAATCCAGTACGAAAATGTTCCGTTTCCAAATCTTCCGAAAGACAGGGTAGTCGGATTGGTTACGATTAAACCCAAGAATAAAGTATCGTATTTTAAGAAAGGAATCCATACCATTCTCGCCAATAGTGTTTTTGTACGTCGTGGAAGTAATTCGATTCCGGTTGAAGGAGAAATCGAAAAGAATTACCAGAATATCGAGACGGTTATCGGAATTGAAAACAGCTCTCGAAACAGCATCCAATATACGCTGGACGGCGTTATCGATTTTATGAATTTCAGGCACAAAGATATGTCGCCTAAATACCATGTTTTTAAAGAATTGTTTGTGATCTGCTGGGCCGGAGTTCCTAAAAAGTCCAGAGATAAGACCTTTTTATCCCGTGTAGATATCGAATTAATTAACGAGCAGATTAAGCTTTTTTATTCGGCTCAGGATGTGGTTACTATTGTTTATGACGACGATAGTTTTACAATAACCGAGTATGTGCCGTTAGGTCTCAATGATAAAACAAGTTATTACCCTTTAGAGGAACAAACGATTCGCTTTTTTGATAATGGTTACTATAAAATCGATCGTAAAATGCTTTTCCAGCCTCCGGAATTCAATCGCCGAATGCTGTTTCATATTTACAATTCGAATGTGGCATTGCTTCTGAAGTTGCAAAAAGGAGGGGGGCTTTCGGAAAGAGAATTGATCGATTTAGAAAACCTTCCGTCTACTTTTATGATTTGTTATCTGAACGGTTTTGATGATGCCAAGCAGAAACTGATAGATTCCAAGTTGCTTTTGAAACCTTTCGGACCGGTGTATTTATCCTTTAAAGAGGCACTCCGGATTTTGCGGAAAATGAAATATGATGTGCAATGAGAAAGGGCTGAGAGGTTAAGTTGTTTACGTCAGTTGTAATTCTCTGCGAAAACGGTTTCAATTTTTTTTAAACTGTCATTTTCTTCAAATTGTAAATGTGTGATCTCATTATTGTAAAATTTTTCAATGAAAAGTTTGATGATGTACATGACTTCAGCTCTATTATCGCTATTCGTTAAAAGTTCTTGAACTAAATAATTGCTTAATTTTAATTTTTGACTTTTATACTGGTTAGACATTAAAGTAGAGTTGGAATTTTTATGTAAGAGAATCATCTTATCGACCTTGTCTATTTCTTCTATTAAATCCAGAATATGATATAATTTAGTATCTGTCATATGAAGTAAATTAAAATTTTATTTCCAAAAAGCCTTTTGATAGTTTATTCCCTCGGATCCTTCTTGTTTTTGTAAAACGATCCATCCAGTAGGCTTTGTCACTAATACATCTAAAATTATTTACGTGGTTCTCAGGATAGGTTTCTACAATATAAGCATCGACTCCATAAATGATTTCTGAGTTTGGGTATGTGAAATTATCTAATTTTGATCCTAGCTGAGAAACAATATTATGATGGAGAAATGTGATCAAATCGATATCTCCCGGGTTATACTTTTTTGTTACATAAGAACCGTTAATCCATTGGTGTAACTCATCTAAGTTACATACTTTTTTGAAATCTTCATTGTATTTAACATAAGCTTCGAAAATTTCTTTCCTTTTTTTCGAAGGTATTTTTAATACAAATTCATTTTCTAACTCCAGGATAGTAGAAATGATTTTGTTGTCAGGGACTAATAGGCCTGAACGGTTAAAGGTTAGCATAAGAAAAAAAGTTAATGTTTAATTTCAAATATATGAAAAAAATAAGAATTAACTTTCTTTTTTTGTTTCTGAAATGTATGTGAAACGGCTATTGAAAAATTAAAAACGGTTTAATTTTGTCATAAGGTAATAAAAGGTCTTTTGGTCCATCTGCATAGGAAGCAGCTTCATAGGAGTTGTAATACAATAGCAAACCTTCAGAGGTGTAAAAAATATTCTGAGGCAATTGAAATTTGTCGTTTTCAAACATTAATCCGGTCGCATTAATGTTTGCCTTTTCAGGGATTTTGTATTTTGCTCTGAATTCTTTTTCGGCAAGAGCTTTGAATTCTTTTTGATTTTTGAATATCTGATCGTTAAAAATTAATTTTCCTGTTTTAGGATTAAACAGTAAAGAACGATAACCCTGATAACCGTGCGCTCCTCCTGTAAAAGTGTAATGATCAATTTTTATGTTTATAATCTGCTCGGATTGGAACTCGACATTACCAATGATTTTGGCTTCCCATCCAAAAGTTTCGGTTGGGAATTTTTTATGCATTTCTTCATAAGAAGCAATAAAAGAGGAGGCCAATGAATTATAATCGGCTGACTTTAATGGTTTCTCTTCAAAATAAACAATTTCTTTTACTACCGAAAAGATCTTTTTATTTATGCTATCCGCAACAATCGGAATCTTTTTTGCAATTGGAAGATCGATGGTGATACTTGGACAATCTTTATCACAAGGCAAAGTCGATTTTTTTTGAAATGTTTCATTTTCAAAAGAGAGTTCTTTGCTGCAGCTCACAAGCAAGAGAAACGAAAAGACTAAAAAAGTGTACTTTTTCATGTGTAAAAATGTTAATTATATACAAAGGTAAGAAGTTGTGAGAGGATTAAAATAAATTAAACGGTAAATTTGTACTCATAAATCAGGTTAAATAAAGAGAATCATATGAAATTCAATACAAAAGTAATACATGGTGGCCAGCACCATGATCCAAGTACAGGGGCTGTTATGCCTCCGGTGTATCAAACTTCAACTTATATTCAGACTAGCCCGGGGCAACCTTTGGGAGATTATGAGTACAGCCGTGCATCAAATCCTACACGTACAGCTTTAGAGAACGCTTTGGCAAGTATAGAAAACGGTACACGCGGATTGGCTTTCTCATCTGGTTTGGCTGCTACAGATTGTGTGTTGCGATCTTTTAAAGCCGGTGACGAAGTAATTGCCATGGACGATTTATATGGCGGTACCTACAGAATGTTTTCAAGAGTGTATAAGGACTCAGGGATTAAGTTTCATTTTGTTGATATGACGGATATCGCAAAGTTGAAAGCTTTAATTAACGAAAACACAAAATTGATTTGGGTAGAAACACCAACAAATCCGTTGATGAAATTGGCCGATATTCAGGAAATTGCTAAAATAACCAAAGAGCATAAAATCTGGTTGGCAGTAGACAATACGTTTGCAACTCCTTATTTGCAAAAACCTCTTGATCTGGGTGCAGACATTGTAATGCATTCTGCTACAAAATATTTAGGTGGGCATTCTGATGTTATCGCCGGAGCTCTTATTGTAAAAGACGAAGCTTTAGGAGAACAGTTGCATTTTCAACAATTTGCGACAGGAGCTACACTTGGACCAATGGACAGTTTTTTGGTTTTGAGAGGAATTAAAACGCTTTCTCTTAGAGTACAGAGACACTGTGAAAATGGAGAAAAAGTAGTGGAATATTTGAGTAATCATCCAAAAATAAAGACCGTTTATTATCCGGGACTTCCAAATCATCCGTTTCATGAAATTGCTAAAAAGCAAATGAAAGCGTTTGGAGGAATGGTGTCGTTTGATTTTAAATCAGGTAAGAAAGAAGATTCTATTGCCTTTTTAGAGAAACTTAAAGTTTTCACACTGGCTGAATCATTAGGAGGAGTAGAATCATTGGCAAATCATCCTGCTTTAATGACACATGCTTCTATTCCGGCCGACAAAAGAGCAGAAGTAGGTATTACCGACGATTTGGTACGATTGAGTGTGGGTATCGAAGATGCAGAAGATTTAATCGCCGACTTAGAACAGGCTTTAGCATAAAACAATAAGAAACGTCTCCACTGGAGGCGTTTTTTTTTGCTCAATTTTAATCATATTAGTAATGTAAGCACATTTAACTAAGTTTTATAACTGGGTGTTTTTTTTTGTGTTTGTTTTCTTGCGAAGATGCCGAATTTTTTACACAAACTAATTCGCTTTATCAGTTTGCTATTGTTTAAGATTTGTTGACTATCAGAAAGAATATAGTGTTAAAAGTAAAATCTAAACAATAATGATTTGAGATAATAATTTGGAATTTGAGATTTAAAAGATTGGGATTTATTTCAAAGAAATTTCTATTCTTTAATCACTTTTAAAGTTTTAGAGAGGCCTACGGCGGTAATTTTTATAAAATAAACCCCGGGAGCCAAAGCTGACATATCAACATTTCCCTGAGTAGAATGAATTGATTTTTCGATTACGGTTTGCCCTAAGAAATTAATAACAGTCAGAGTTGTAATTTCTTTTTCAAAAGAAACGTAGAATAAATCTTTAACCGGATTCGGATAATATTTAAGGGTAGGTACGTCATAATCTGTTGCCGTATCAGTCGCTTTTTTATGGGAAACTGTTTTGGTTTGAGCAAAAGACAGTGAGCAGCTAATTAATAAAAGTAATAATATAGCGTAAAGTTTTTTCATATAACAATATTTAAAAAGCAAAATACTGAATATTAGTGCATTCAATTCTTCTACGCTTTACTAGTGTTGTGAACAAAATCATATTCGTTTGTTGTGTTGAAACTTTGAAGTGAGATTCAAGCGTTTCGGGAAATTTCGAGGAGATTTGTGTCGTTTTCAGATTTGCTTTATCTGTGGATCAAATAATTGAAATTGATGAGTTAGGTCATCCTTATTCAAATGATTTCAAAGACTAGCTTTAAAGTCTTTCATTTGTCATAGTAGAAAAAAAACCTTTTAAAATCTTTAATTTAAAGAGTTTAAAAGGCTTTATATAAAGTTGAGATTATAAATTTGAACCTGACGACAACAAGTAATTGAGCGATTTCAATTTTTGCATTTTGGAATTTGGATTTTCAAAATTTGGAATTTAACTCACTTAGTCTCCAAAATAGTATATATATCCTACGTTAAGCCAAACCTGAGAGTCGTTTGATTTATTTTCTTTGTATCTGTTTTTATTCGGGTTTAATCCGTCAACCCAATCAGAACTAAAACCTTGGTAACGAATATCAAGCATTAAATCACTCATGTCATTTAATCGGTAATGTACTCCTACGCCGGTTATTACAGAGAAAACTACACCGTTTTCCTCAGAAAAGCCATATTTTCGGCCATCAGAAGGGACAAGGTATTTTGGATAAGTCGTTTCCGGAGTTCCTAAAGGGCCTAAAGAAGAACTCACTTTGGTGGAGTAATAGCTGGCCATAAATCCTAAACTTAAATAAGGACTAAACACGCCAATGCTTCTTTCGTAATCATGTATTTTCATGAAAGGAGAAAATTCTAGTTGTGCACCAAGGTTTAATAAAGTAGAACTACCGGACATAGCTTTGAGCTGTTGCGTCGATAACTTAGCAGGATTTCCTTCAACGGATGCTCCAAAATGATTTAGCTTAGTGGTGTTAAATGACAATTCTGATCTGACCTTAAAATGTTCGTTAAAAAAACTACCTCTGTTGCTATTTGCAGAAAAGTTAATGAAGTGTACAATCCCCAAGCCGAAACCTGTGTTTCCTATAGTAGTGTCAAAATTATTTCTTTCGCCATAATCTGACTGAAAAGATACGGGTCCGAATATTATTCCTACTTCTTGTGCGAAAGATTGCGCATTGCTGTTTGTGGTGAACCCTAATAGGGCGAATAATGTGATTACTATAGTTTTAGGCATGAGTTTGGGCTTTCAAATCTTGGCAAATATATAAAAAACAAGTCCGAATCAAAGTATAAAATTGCGCTATTAGAAAATAAGTACTAAAATGCTTAATTTGCTACTTTTAATAGGGTTGTTTTGATCTAAATTTAGAAGTGTAAAATAGTATTTTTCGGTTTGTTTGAAAAAAATATAATTCGGTGATTCAAATGAAAAAAAATAACAGTAGAATTATCATTTTATCCTATCTTTGCGTGTCAAAACGAAAACGTTTTCTTAAACGTGTTTGCTAAGTTTACAAGGAGTGTAAATAAAATAATTTACTAGAATAATTTATTTAAAAAATGGAACAAAAAATAAATGAATTTATGGCTCTTGTCGAGTCAAAAAATCCAAACGAGCCAGAATTTCTTCAAGCCGTTAGAGAATTTGCAGAAACGGTAATTCCATTTATCGCTGAAAGAAAAAAGTACGATGGAAAAAACTTACTTCTTAGAATGGCTGAGCCAGAACGTTCTATAATTTTTAGAGTTCCATGGGTAGATGATAAAGGAGAGATAGTTGTAAACAGAGGTTTTAGAATTCAGATGAATTCTGCAATCGGACCTTACAAAGGCGGAATTAGATTTCATCATACAGTGAATTTGTCTGTATTGAAATTTCTTGCTTTTGAACAAGTTTTTAAAAATAGTTTAACGACACTTCCTATGGGAGGTGGAAAAGGAGGTTCTGATTTTGATCCGGAAGGAAAATCTGATGGTGAGATCATGCGTTTCTGTCAATCTTTTATGACTGAATTATGTCGTCATATTGGTCCTGATCTTGACGTTCCTGCAGGTGATATCGGTGTTGGTGCCAGAGAAATTGGTTATTTATTTGGTCAATACAAAAGAATCAGAAATGAGTTTACCGGTGTTTTAACCGGGAAAGGACTTGCCTATGGTGGTTCATTAATTCGTCCTGAGGCTACCGGATACGGAGTTGTTTATTTTACAGATCAAATGTTACGTACTATCGGACATGAGATAAAAGGAAAAAGAGTTGCTATTTCAGGTTTCGGAAACGTGGCTTGGGGTGTTGCTTTAAAAATTAATGAATTAGGAGGGAAAGTGGTTACCATTTCCGGACCTGATGGTTATATTTATGATGAAGAAGGTATCTCTGGAGACAAAATCGAACATATGGTCGAAATGAGAGCAACCGGAGATAACAGAGCAGAAAACTACCTTCTGAAATATCCAAATGCTGTTTTCCATAAAGGAAAAAGTCCTTGGGAAGTAAAAGTAGATATCGCTATTCCGTGTGCAACTCAAAATGAATTGAATGGTGAAGATGCTCAAAAACTAATTGATAATGGAGTATTGTGTGTAACAGAAGCTGCTAATATGCCTTCTACATTAGATGCTATTAAATTATTCTTAGATAATAAAGTATTATTCGCTCCAGGAAAAGCTGCAAACGCAGGTGGAGTTGCTGCCTCTGGGTTAGAAATGACACAGAACTCAATTCGTCTGAACTGGACTAGTGAAGAAGTAGATTTAAGATTAAAAGATATCATGGTTGGAATTCACAACCAATGTAAAAAATATGGTGCTGGTGATGACGGTTACGTAAATTACGTAAAAGGTGCTAACATTGCCGGATTTGTTAAAGTTGCAGATGCTATGCTTGCTCAAGGTGTAGTGTAATTTTAATTATAATTTATTAAATGCCTTCATTCGTCTTAAGATGAATTGAAGGCATTTTTTTTTGTTTCATTATGAAAAAAAACTCGCCACGAATTGCACAAATTCTCACGAATTAAATTTTTTAAACTTTGGGAAATCCTTTTAATCTGTGAAATCCGTGGCAAAACAAAAAAAAGTAGCCGCAGATTTTGCAGATTAAAAGGTTTTTTTTCTGATTAGTAGTTGTTGTTCGTCAATCGGATTCGGAGAAAAACAAAACAATTCGTGGAAATTCGTGCAATTCGCGGCAAAAAACCTCGCGGTCAATTGTATGAACTTTGACGGATTAGTTTTTTTCTGATGCAGCGTTGCTAATCAGCAATTGAGTTTAGGTTGTAAATTATTTATGAAGAGAACAAAATTCAAATACTTACGTTTGTAGTATATTTGTTTATCTATAGCTAGCTGATAATGAGAAAAAGGTTTTTGTGTATTTTGTTTTTGTTGCTTTTGCAATTGAGTTTTGGGCAAAACGCCTTATCCTGGCAAGGATATTTTTCGTTTAACGAGATAAAGGATGTTTCAGAAAGTTCGACAACTGTTTTTGCGGCTTCAGAAAATGCATTGTTTTCTAAAAATTCGACTACGAATACAATCAAAACAACGACAACTGTTGATGGCTTGTCCGGGCAAACTATTTCGGCATTATATTATAGTGAAAGTTCTAAAAAGACTTTAGTGGGTTACGAGAATGGTTTGCTGATTCTTGTTAATGAAAAGGATGGAGGAATCGTAAAAAAAGTTGATATTATCAACAAACAATTGCCTTCAAATCTAAAGAGAATCAATCATTTTATGGAGTATAACGGATTGGTCTATGTTTCCTGTGATTTTGGAATTGTTCAGTTTAATTTGAAAACCGCTCAATTTGGAGATACCTATTTTATAGGTGACAATGGGGCACAGATAAGTGTAAAACAAACTGCTTTTTTTAACGAATCTATTTTTGCTGCAACCTCTAGCGGAATCAGAAAAGCAGCTATTGCAAATCCGAATCTTATTGATTTTAGTCAATGGAGTACCTTAAATCCGGGAGATTGGGCCAGTGTGGAGACTTTTGACACAGAGCTTGTAGCAATAAATGCTACAGGATATCTTCATTGGTATAATTTGAATGCATTTGTTGGATTTCTTCAGCTTTCTGAGCCTTCTGTGGATTTACGTGCAAAGAATCATCATTTGTTTGTTACAACGCCTAAAACGGTTTATGTGTATAACAACCAGATGGTGCTGAATCGTCAGATTGCAAATACTCAGGTTCTGAATGATAAATTGAGTTTTACTTGTGCTACTGCGGTGGGAGATATACTTAGTATTGGTACAAAAGAGAATGGATTGTTTTCTTCGACACTTTCAGGAGTGTCCGTTTTTGAGAATAATACCCCAAGTGGGCCAGTCCGAAATAATATCTTTTCGATGGATGCGACTCCAAATGTGCTTTGGGCTGTTTATGGCGACTATGATATATTCTACAATCCTTATGGTTTAGATAGCTATGGCGTTAGCAGATACAATGCTTCGGGTTGGTTGAATATTCCTTATGAAAGTGTTTTTGATGCAAAATCAATGACACGTGTTGTAGTAAATCCAAATAATGAAAAACAGACCTATATCAGTTCTTTTTTTTCAGGGCTTTTAAAGGTTGATAATGATGTGCCAACTATTTTATATAATGAAAAAAACAGCGGTTTAGAATCGTTGACTTTTTTAGGTTCGAATTATATAGATGTACGTATAAATGGGACTGCTTTTGATAAATCAGGGAATTTATGGATAACCAACAGTTTGGTTAAAAATGGTCTGAAGGTTTTATCGCCGAATGGACAATGGCAAAGTTATTCCATGAGTTCGATTATTTCGGATAGTAATGGTACAAGTTATGGGAACATAGTCATAGATAAAAATGGCGTAAAATGGATTGGAACAAATAAAGAAGGATTGGTAGCTTTTAATGAAAAGACCAATACATTTAAGAAAATAGCAACCGGAGACGATTTAGGAAATCTGCCATCAGTAGACGTGAGAGCGGTTGCAGTAGATACTAAAGGACAACTCTGGATAGGTACTACAAAAGGATTGCGGGTTTTGTCAAATGTCAGTAGTTTTCAATCCGAGAGTCAGTTAAAAACAAATTCAATTATTATTATCGATGATAATCTGGCTCAGGAATTATTGTACGAGCAGTTTGTAACAGCTATTGTGGTAGACGGAGCAAATAACAAATGGATCGGAACTCTGGATTCCGGGGTCTTTATGGTATCGCCAAATGGACAGGAAACAAAATATCATTTTACGGTAAATAATTCGCCTTTGCCAAGTAATGCGGTTAACGATATAAAGATTAACAGTGTAACAGGTGAAGTTTTTATAGCCACTAATAAAGGGATGGTTTCTTTTAAAGGAATAGCCACCAGTGCCAATGAAAACCTGAATAATGTGTTTGTGTATCCAAATCCCGTGCGACCAGGTTATTCCGGAACTGTAAAAGTGGCCGGATTAATTGATAAAGCTAATATTAAAATAACCGATATAGAAGGGAATCTGGTTCATGAAACAACTTCCGAAGGAGGTACAATCGAATGGGATACAACCGCTTTTGGCAGATATAAAGTAGCTTCAGGCGTATATATGATTTTTATTTCGGCTCAGGACGGTGAAGAAACCAAAGTCAAAAAAGTGATGATTATTAGATAATTTTAGATTTCAAGTTTCAGGTTTCAAGTTTTATTCCCGGTTTTTCAACTTGAAACCTGAAACTTGAAACTTGAAACAAAAATAAACACCCTCACAAACAAACAGTTAAAAAAGTGCAGATCAAAACCAAAGCAATAGTAATTTCAGCTTTAAAATTTCAGGAGAAAAGTTTGATTGTGAAGTGTTTTACGCTGTCAAACGGTTTGAAATCTTATTTTGTGCGCGATGCTTTTTCGGGTCGTAAAGCCAGTCAGAAAATTGCCTATTTTCAGCCTTTATCAATATTAGAAATTGAAGCAGTTCATAAAAATAAAGGGACTTTAGAGAATTTCAAGGAAATAAAAACGGCAGTCCCTTTTCAAAGTATTCATACCGATATTGTAAAAAGTACGATGGTGATGTTTCTGTCTGAAATGCTCCATTATTCTATTCAGGAAGAAGAGAAAAACGAATCACTTTTTTTGTTTTTAGAGACCGCTTTAACCTGGTTGGATCAGCATGATGAAATTTCTAATTTTCATTTAATATTACTTCTGGAGACAACTAAATATTTAGGATTTTATCCCGATGTTTCCGAAATAGATTTGCCTTATTTTGAGATTTACGATGGTATTTTTACACTTTTTCATGGTGTAGGTTCGCTGACGGAACAGGAGAGTACTTTGTTTAAAAAATTGATTGAGCTAAAATTTGATAGCGATCAGAAAGTCTTTCATGTCCTTGAAAGACAAATACTCCTTAAAATTCTGATTGATTATTACCGTTTTCACTTAGATGGATTTAAGAATCCGAAATCTTTAGAGGTTTTAAAAGAAGTTTTCTCTTAAATTTTCGAAAGCTGCGATCTTTTTTGCTGAATTTATTAGAAATTTCGTGACTTCGTTCTTTTTTCTGTCATCTTTTATCTATTTTCCTCAAAATTCCTTACTTTCGCACCTCGTTTAAGAATAGGATAAAATGAGTACAAAATTTACTGAATACAAAGGACTTGACTTGCCAACAGTGGCATCAGAAGTATTTGATTTTTGGAAGAAAGAAAATATATTTGAAAAGAGTGTAACTACGCGTGAAGGTGCTGAACCTTTTGTGTTTTTTGAAGGACCTCCTTCAGCCAACGGCTTACCGGGAATTCATCACGTGATGGCACGTGCTATTAAAGATATTTTTTGCAGATATAAAACTCAAAAAGGTTTTCAGGTAAAAAGAAAAGCCGGTTGGGATACGCACGGATTACCTGTAGAATTAGGTACCGAAAAAGAACTTGGAATTACAAAAGAAGATATTGGTAAGTCAATTTCTATCGAAGAATATAACGAAGCGTGTAAAAAAACCGTAATGCGTTATACTGACGTATGGAATGACCTAACCGAAAAAATGGGGTATTGGGTAGATATGGAAGATCCGTATGTGACTTATAAACCTAAATATATGGAGTCTGTTTGGTGGCTTTTGAAACAAATCTACGATAAAGGTTTGCTGTACAAAGGATATACCATTCAGCCTTATTCTCCAAAAGCAGGAACAGGATTGTCTTCTCACGAAGTAAATCAGCCTGGTGCTTACCGTGATGTCACTGACACTACGATTGTAGCACAGTTTAAAACAGTTGCGGAAACTCTGCCTTCTTTTTTACAAGGTTTTGGTGACGTTCACATTTTAGCCTGGACGACTACTCCTTGGACACTGCCATCCAATACTGCGTTGACAGTTGGACCAAAAATTGATTATGTGTTAGTTAAAACTTTCAATCAATATACTTTCGAGCCAATAAATGTTGTTTTAGCGAAGAACCTGGTTGGAAAACAATTTGGAAAAGGATTTTTTGCAAGTACTGAGGAAACTGATTTCGAAAATTTCAAATCCGGAGATAAAAATATCCCGTATGCTATACTAACAGAAGCTAAAGGTGCTGATTTAGTAGAGATTCGTTACGAACAATTATTGCCTTATGTATTACCATATCAAAATGCAGAAAATGCTTTTAGAGTAATTTCAGGAGACTTCGTAACAACAGAAGACGGAACCGGAATTGTACATACCGCTCCGACTTTTGGTGCGGATGATGCTAAAGTAGCAAAAGAAGCAAAACCGGAAGTTCCGCCTATGTTGGTGTTGGACGAAAGTGGTACTGCCGTTCCTTTGGTAGATTTACAAGGAAAATTTACTTCGCATATGGGTGAGTTTGCCGGAAAATATGTTAAAAACGAATATTATGACGCCGGACAAGCTCCTGAGCGTTCGGTAGATGTTGAAATCGCCATTCGTTTAAAAGAAGAAAATAAAGCTTTTAAAGTTGAAAAATATGTTCACAGTTACCCACACAGCTGGAGAACAGACGAACCGCTTTTATATTATCCGTTAGATTCCTGGTTTATCAAGGTTACTGACGTAAAAGATAGGATGTTCGATTTGAATGAAACAATTAACTGGAAACCTAAATCTACCGGTGAAGGACGTTTCGGAAACTGGCTGAAAAATGCCAACGACTGGAACTTATCTCGTTCTAGATATTGGGGTATTCCATTGCCAATTTGGAGAACGGAAGACAAAAAAGAAGAAGTTTTAATTGGTTCTGTTGAAGAATTATATAACGCAATTGAGAAATCTATCGAAGCCGGTTTTCAAACAGAAAACCCTTTTAAAGATTTTGAAATCGGAAATATGTCTGAAGCAAATTATGATTTGATCGATTTGCATAAAAATGTAGTAGATCAGATTACTTTGGTTTCAGCTTCAGGAAAACCAATGAAACGAGAAAGCGATTTGATCGATGTTTGGTTTGATTCTGGTGCAATGCCTTATGCACAATGGCATTATCCTTTTGAAAATAAGGATAAAATCGACGAGAATAAAGATTTTCCTGCGAATTTTATCGCTGAAGGAGTAGATCAGACTCGTGGATGGTTTTATACGTTACACGCTATCGGAACTTTGGTTTTTGATAAAGTGGCGTACAAAAATGTAGTTTCAAATGGTTTGGTTTTAGATAAAAACGGACTAAAAATGTCAAAAAGTAAAGGGAATTCAATTGATCCTTTTACAACAATTAAAGAATACGGTCCTGATGCCACACGCTGGTACATGATTTCGAATGCAAATCCTTGGGATAACCTAAAGTTTGACTTGGAAGGAATTGCTGAGGTACGACGTAAATTCTTCGGAACTTTATACAACACGTATTCGTTCTTTAGTTTGTATGCCAACATTGATGGTTTTAAATACGCTGAGGCAGAAATTCCGTTAAACGAAAGACCGGAAATCGATCAGTGGATTATGTCTGAATTGCATACGTTAATAAAATTTGTTGACGAATGTTACGAAGAGTATGAACCAACAAAAGCAGCAAGAGCGATTTCTGATTTCGTTCAGGAAAATTTAAGTAACTGGTACGTTCGTTTGTGTCGTCGTCGCTTCTGGAAGGGTGAATATGCACATGATAAAATAGCAGCTTATCAGACGCTTTATACTTGTTTACTTACCATAAGTAAATTGAGTGCTCCGATCGCTCCTTTTTTCATGGATAAATTGTATCGTGACTTGACAGTTTCTACAGGATCTGAGCAATATGCCAGTGTTCACTTGGCTGAGTTCCCGAAATTTGTCGAAAACTTTGTTAATAAAACATTAGAAAGCAAAATGCAGAAGGCGCAAACCATTTCTTCTTTGGTCTTGTCACTTCGTAAAAAAGAAATGATCAAGGTGCGTCAACCTTTGCAAAAGGTAATGATTCCGGTACTTGACGACAATCAGCGTGCTGAAATTGAAGCTATTTCCGAGTTAGTAAAAGCCGAAGTAAACGTGAAAGAAATCATACTTTTAGACGATGCTTCAGGTATTTTAGTGAAACAGATTAAGCCTAATTTTAAGGCTTTGGGGCCGCGATTTGGGAAGGATATGGGCTTGATTTCTAAGGAGATACAAGGGTTTTCTGCAGATCAGATCAATCAATTAGACAAGGAAGGGACGTTAGATATTGTTATTGCTGGAAATAACGTAACTTTATCATTAGAAGATGTCGAAATAACCTCACAAGATATCGAAGGTTGGTTGGTTGCAAATTCAGGAGGAATAACAGTTGCACTTGATATAACCATCACCGAAGAATTGAAGAATGAAGGTATTGCGAGAGAGTTGGTAAACAGAATTCAGAATATTCGTAAAGATTCAGGATTTGAGGTTACGGATAAAATTAAAGTACAGCTTAAAAGAAGTGGTCTTCTGGAAGAAGCAATTCTGAAAAACGAAGATTACATTAAGTCTGAAACACTAACAGATGATTTAGTTTTTGTTGACGCTTTGGAAAACGGCACAGAAATTGAGTTTGATGATATTAAAACAACGATATTAATTTCAAAATAATATAAAAATGGTAGATGAAATTACAAGATACTCTGACGCCGATTTGGCAGAGTTCAAAGAAATAATTCAAAATAAAATACAAAAAGCACAGGCAGATCTTGATTTAATCAAAAGTGCTTATATGAACGACTTGAATAACGGAACCGACGATACTTCTCCTACTTTTAAAGCTTTTGAAGAAGGAAGTGAAACCATGTCTAAAGAAGCAAACTCTCAGTTGGCGATCAGACAAGAGAAGTTTATTCGTGATTTGAAAAATGCGTTATTCCGTGTCGAAAATAAAACATATGGTATCTGTAAAGTAACAGGAAAATTAATCGGTAAAGAAAGGCTTAAAATCGTTCCTCATGCTACAATGAGCATCGAAGCCAAGAATTTACAAAGATAATAGCTTAGATACTTAAAAATTAGCGCTCCTTTAGGAGCGTTTTTTTTATTTAATTGTTATTTTTGCCATCAAAATTTCATAAAATGTCATTACGAAAAGCGTATTTCCTTATATTTTTAGTTTTACTTGTTGATCAGCTTTCTAAAATTTATGTAAAAACAAATTTTATTCTCGGTGAAGAAGTTGTTATTGCTGATTGGTTTAGAATTCATTTTATAGAAAATGAAGGAATGGCCTGGGGAACAAAAATTCCTGGAGAATACGGAAAGTTAATCCTGACTGTTTTTAGAATTTTTGCCGTATTCGGAATTGGATATTGGTTGGCCGATGCAATAAAAAAACGTCATTCTACTTATTTAGTCGTTGCTATTGCATTAATTTTTGCCGGTGCGGCAGGAAATATATTGGATTCTGTTTTTTACGGAGTACTTTTTGACGACAGCACACATAATCTTGCAACACTTTTTTCGCCTACTCCTTATGGTTCATGGTTTCATGGTTTGGTGGTCGATATGTTTTATTTTCCAATTTGGGAAGGGAATTTACCAACCTGGTTGCCTTTCTTTGGAGGAAAGCATTTTATGTTTTTTAATGCTATTTTTAATGTTGCCGATGTGGCAATTTCTACAGGAGTCGGAATATTATTGGTTTTCAATAAAAGAGCATTCCCTAAAGGCTAGTAGTTATTTAAAATTCCAAAAATAAATAAATTCCAAATTTCAATATCTGATGCGATGAAACTTTAGATATTGGAATTTGGAATTTTTGACTTATTGGGATTCAATTTTTATTGTACTATTTTTGTCATACAAAAATTAAGCTTATGCAAAGTCCGTCTTTCTCCATTTATGATGCTTCTGCAGGTTCGGGAAAGACCTATACTTTGGTTAAGGAATACCTGAAGATTATGCTTTCCTCGCCAAAAAACGATGCCTATCGCAATATTTTGGCCATAACTTTTACCAATAAGGCGGTTCATGAAATGAAAAGCCGTATTGTGGGGAGTTTATCTGAGTTTACCAAAGAAGTCCCTTCTGATAAAGCATCCGATTTAATGGAAGATCTGTCCCGCGATACCGGACTTTCTATTATAAAAATCAAAGCAAAATCTCAGAATATCATTAAGCACTTAATTCATAATTATGCGGCTTTTGATATTTCTACTATTGATAAATTTACACATAAGGTAATTCGTGCTTTTGCACACGATTTGAATTTACCTATGACTTTTGAGGTTACCCTGGACACCGAAAATTTATTGGTAGAAGCCGTTGATGCTATTATCGCTCAGGCTGGACAGGATGAAACGCTTACAAAATTACTTGTCGATTTTACGATGGAAAAAACCGACGATGACAAGAGTTGGGATGTTTCGCGTGAAATTCTGGAGACCGGAAGGTTAGTGCTGAATGAAAACAACCGAAACGAGATCGCGCATTTTCAGGATAAGTCGATTGAAGAATTTATCGCTATAAAAAAGAAAATGTCGGTTTTGTGTGCCGATCTGGAAAAAGTAAATGCAGAGTTTGCCGCTGAATTACTTTTTTTAATTGATAAAAACGGAATTGATGTAAAGTCTTTTTCGAGAGGAACCTTCCCAAATCATCTGGAAAGCATTAGGGATGGAAAATTCAATCCAAGGAATAAAACCTTTCATGAGTTTGAGGATATTGCCATAAATAAAACAGCAAAAGACAAAGCATTAATTGAAAACCTTATCCCGGAGTTTCTTCAAACGCTGGTTAAAATCTATAAAAATTTCGAGAAGAGAGATTTCTACAAAGCTTTTCTTAAAAACATTACGCCTTTGTCTTTGCTGAATACGGTTAGTAATGAATTGGCTAAGATTCAATCCGAGCAAAATATATTGTCTATTTCCGAATTCAACGCGATAATTTATCGCGAGATTCAGAATCAGCCGGCGCCTTTTATTTATGAACGTCTGGGAGAGCGGTATCGTCATTTTTTTATTGATGAATTTCAGGATACTTCAGAAATGCAATGGCAAAATCTGATTCCGCTTATTGACAACGCGCTTGCTGGTCAGGATGATTTAGGAAATAAAGGTACTTTGATGATTGTTGGAGATCCTAAACAGTCTATTTATCGTTGGAGAGGTGGTAAAGCCGAGCAGTTTATCGAATTGAGTAAAGGAGAAAATCCTTTTAGTAATAAAGATCAGAGATTAGAACATTTAGCTACTAATTATCGAAGTTATAGTGAGGTAATTGATTTTAATAATTCTTTTTTTAGGTTGATTTCTGCCGAATTTTCAAACGAAGATTACAAAGATTTGTATGAAAATCATAGTTTTCAAAATGCAAACTCCAAAAAAGGAGGGTATGTCAACATCTCTTTTCTTCCCGTTGTAGAGAAAAATGATTTTGGAGACGAAGAGGAAGTGACAGAGAAATCAGATTTATATGTTTTGGCTACTTTAAACACAATTCTGAATGTGGTTCGGGAAGGTTTTGAATATAAAGATATTGTTATTTTGACACGTAAAAGAGGTCAGGGAATTGCGATTGCCAATTATTTAACGGAGCAGAATATTCCACTTTTATCTTCGGAAACATTGATGATTCAAAATGCAACAGAGGTGCGTTTAATAATTCACCTGCTGAAATACTTGAATAATAGTGCTGATTTAGAGGCAAAAGCTAATTTTTTGCATTTCTTAACGGGTACTTTAGAAATCGAAATGCCGGTTCATGATTTTATTGCGCAAGGAATGGCGAACAAATTTGAAAGTGATTTTGAAAAGTGGCTTTTGACTTTTGATGTTTCGCTTTCTTTTGAGAATGTCAGAAAGAAATCTTTGTATGAGGCAGTTGAGATTATCATTTCAAAATTCGTTCTTCCGACAGAGGGAAATGCCTATGTGCAATTTTTTCTGGATATTGTTTTAGAACGCGATATAAGAAATCAGGCCGGAATAGCAGATTTTCTTAGCTTTTGGGAGAAAAATGGTGAGAAATTCAGCATTCCGTCTCCGGAAGGTAATAACGCCGTTCGGATTATGACGATTCATAAATCAAAAGGATTGGAGTTTCCGGTTGTTATTATGCCTTTTGCTGAGGAAGATTATAACAGAAAACCAAAAGATAAACTTTGGCTGGATGCAGAAGAGGAAGGCTTGGGTGTTCCAAAGGCTCTGATTGATAATAGTAGTGCTGTTGAAGGGTTTGGTGAAAATGCTTCGGCTGTTTTTAATTTGAAAAAACAGGAAGAATTACTCGATAATATTAATGTTTTGTATGTGGCGTTAACACGGGCTGAGGAACAGCTTTATGTTATTTCGCAATCATTAAAAGAAAGAAAAGATGGAGAGTTTCCAAGTAATATGGCTTCTTTTTTTATCAAATACCTGATCAATAAGGGGGTGTATGATTCAGAAAAATTAGAATATGATTTTGGGAATAGGAAGAAACTTTCACCTCCGTCAAAAGCGGCCGATTTAGTGCGGACAATTCCAATGGTTGCTGAAGTTTTAAACCCGAAGAATATAAAAATCGCGCAACGTGAAGCGCTAATGTGGGGTACGCATCAACAAGAAGCAATTTCGTATGGAAATCTTGTTCATGAAATTTTAGCTTTCGTAAAAGATAAATCCGATATTGATTTGGCTGTTACCAAGGCGATAGAAAACGGTTTGGTTACTTTTGATCAGTCTGAGAAAGTGCTGCAGACACTTCGGGAAATTGTGCATCATCCCGAATTGAGCATGTGTTTTGACGGAAAAGATAAAATTCTGAACGAACAAACGATTGTTCAGAAAGAGGGTAAGATTTTGAAGCCGGATAGGGTGGTGTTGACAAAAAGTAGGGAGGCATATCTTTTAGATTATAAAACAGGGGCAGTTAATGCGAAATATACCAGACAACTTCAGGAGTATCAGGATGCAATTGAAGATTTGGGATATAAAGTGTTAAAAAAAGCGTTGGTGTATATAGGAACAGATGTCGATGTGGTAAATTTGTGATGAAATTAATCAGTTGTTAATAGCTTAATTAGGGTTAAGTTGTTAATTTTTAATATATTAAATAACTAAAAATGTACGGAAAAATAAAAGAACATTTGCAAAATGAGTTGCAAACTATTGAGGAAAACGGAATTTTTAAGAAAGAACGTATTATTACTTCAGCTCAGGATGCCGAAATTACAATTTCAACAGGTGAAAAAGTTTTGAATTTTTGCGCCAATAATTATTTAGGACTTTCTTCGCATCCGGAAGTGGTTCAGGCTGCTAAAGATGCTATGGATACACATGGTTTCGGTATGTCGTCCGTTCGTTTTATCTGTGGTACGCAGGATATTCATAAAACATTAGAGAGAAAGATTGCTGATTTTTATGGTACAGAAGATACCATTTTGTATGCAGCTGCTTTTGATGCTAATGGTGGTGTTTTTGAGCCATTGTTGGGAGAGAATGACGCTATTATTTCGGATAGTTTAAATCATGCTTCTATTATAGACGGAGTTCGTTTGTGTAAAGCGGCTCGTTATCGCTATGAAAATAGCAACATGGAAGATTTAGAGCAACAATTGATTAAGGCTAATGAAGCAGGGGCTCGTTTTAAATTAATTGTTACAGATGGTGTATTTTCAATGGATGGACTTGTAGCGCCATTAGATAAAATCTGTGATTTAGCTGATAAATACGATGCAATGGTAATGGTTGATGAATGTCATGCAGCCGGATTTATTGGGGCTACAGGTAAAGGAACTCTTGAGGCAAAAGGTGTTATGGGAAGAGTGGATATCATAACCGGAACACTTGGAAAAGCACTGGGTGGAGCAATGGGAGGTTATACCACTGCTAAGAAAGAGATTATCGAATTACTTCGTCAACGATCAAGACCTTATTTGTTCTCAAATTCACTGGCACCCGCAATTGTAGGGGCTTCTATCAAAGTTTTTGAGTTATTAGAGAAAGATACTTCATTAAGAGATAAGTTAGAGTGGAATACCAATTATTTTAAAGAAGGTATGAAAAATGCCGGATTTGATATCATAGATGGGGATTCAGCAATAGTACCGGTAATGTTATACGATGCTAAATTGTCGCAGACTATGGCTAATGAACTTTTGAAAGAAGGAATTTATGTAATCGGATTCTTCTTTCCTGTTGTGCCAAAGGAAAAGGCAAGAATCAGAGTGCAACTTTCGGCAGCCCACACTAAAGAGCACTTGGACAGAGCGATAAAGGCTTTTGAAGTTGTCGGAAAAATGTTAAAAGTTATATAATTACCACATTGGCCGAATTTTTGTAGGTTTTTTTTAACATTTCATTTTGTATTTAAAAAATTTGGTGTTACTTTTGCTTGTAATTAACTAAATTGTAATTAAAAAAAATTAAGTATGAAACATCTTAACAAACTTTTAGTTGCTGTGATGATGGTGATGGGTTTAAGTTCTCACGCGCAAGACAGTAACAATCCATGGGCTATCTCTTTTGGAGTTAATGCCGTTGACACTAGAACTAGTGCTGGTGGAGGTAATGGTTGGATCAACCAACACTTTTCTCAGCCATTCGCTGTAAAAGACAACTGGAACATCCTTCCTTCTTTGTCTTACATCGGAGTGTCTAAATATGTTGGTAGTGGTTTCTCAGTTGGTTTACAAGGATCTGTAAACAAAATTGATAAATACGTTACTTTTAATCCATCTCACCCAAATCATGATTCAAGAGGTATGGTTGTGAGTAATCCTGGTGATTTGATGTATTACGGAATTGATGCTACTATTAAATATAGCTTCCAAGAATTAATCAAATCTAAAGTAATTGATCCTTCGTTAACTGTTGGTGGTGGTTATGTTTTCTTAGGAGACAGCAGCTACGGAACTGTTAATCCAGGTGCTGGTGTTACTTTTTGGTTTACTGAGTCTATTGGTTTAGAGCTTGCTACTAAATACAAATGGTCAGTTTCTGGAGATAGAGAAGACTCAAAAGGTGTTCCAGATGCTCCATCTCACTTCCAACACACTGCTGGTCTTGTTTTCAAATTTGGAGGTAAAGATACTGACGGTGACGGAATCTATGACAAAGACGATGCTTGTCCAGATGTTGCTGGTTTAAAACAATTCAACGGATGTCCTGATACTGACGGAGACGGAATCGTTGACGCTAGTGATGCTTGTCCAGATGTTTTTGGTTTAGCTGCATTAAACGGATGTCCTGATACAGACGGAGACGGAATTGCTGATAAAGATGATGCTTGTCCAGATGTTGCTGGTTTAGCTGCTTTAAAAGGTTGTCCTGATACTGACGGAGACGGAATCGCTGATAAAGATGACAAATGTCCTACAGTTGCTGGTCCAAAAGAAAACGGTGGTTGTCCTTTCTTAGATGCTGACAAAGATGGTGTAGCTGATAAAGATGACGATTGTCCTACAGTTTACGGTCCTGCTAGTAACAGAGGATGTCCAGAAGTAACTACTGAGGCTTTAGAAGATCTTAAAGTTCAAGCTAGAGCGGTATACTTTAACTCAGGTAAAGCTACTTTCAAAACAGGAGACAAAGAAACTCCAGCTAGATTAGATGCAATTAAAGAAATCCTTAAAAACTATCCAAACGCGAAATTCAGCATTGAAGGACACACAGATAGTACAGGTTCTGCTAAAATCAATGACAAACTTTCTCAAGATAGAGCTGACGCTGTAATGAACGCGTTAATCGAAAGAGGAGTTAACAAAGAAAACTTAGAATCTAAAGGTTTTGGATCTTCTCAACCAGTTGCAAGTAACAAAACTGCTGCAGGTAAAGCTCAAAACAGAAGAACTGAAATTAAACACATTGGTTCTAAATACCAAGGTAAACTATAATTTACAGTTTAAATAAATACTAAAAGCCATTCTTAATTGAATGGCTTTTTTTATTTTTATCAAATGATAAATACTTCCTTTCTCGAAAAAATAGCAACCGTCATTATCCAGGATTATTCAGATAAACTTGCAGAAACGACTATTATTTTGCCTAATAAAAGAGCGAAGGTTTTTTTAATTGAAGCCTTAAAAAAGGAGACTTCGCATACTATTCTTTCTCCGGATATCATTAGTATTGAGGATTTTGTACAAGACGTCGCCGCTATCCGGTCTGTTGATTCAATCGAACTGCTCTTCGAATTCTATGAAGTTTATCTTTCTATTACAGAAAAACAATACCAACAGTCATTTGAATTGTTTGCCAATTGGGCAAAAACACTTCTTCAGGATTTTAATGAAATAGATCGCTATTTACTGGATCCTGCCCATGTTTTGTCTTATCTGAAAGATATTGAAGATATTAAAAAGTGGGGAATAGAAGTAGAGAACAAAACCAAGCTTTTAGAAAATTATATTGATTTCTGGAAATTGCTGCCATTGTATTATGAGTCTTTATATAATCATCTGCTAAATAAGAGTATTGGTTATCAAGGTTTGATTTATAGGGAAGCGGTTCATAATTTAAATCATTTTTCGAATACAACTACAGGACGCAATTTTCTTTTTGCAGGATTCAATGCTTTAAATGCTGCCGAAGAAAAAATCGTGCAACATCTTTTAGCTTTAGATCAAGCCAGAATTTATTGGGATGTGGATCAGGTCTTTCTTAATGATCCTTACCACGACGCTGGGCTTTTTGTGAGACGTTTTAAAGAAAACTGGAAGCATTATAAAGGAAACCCTTTCGAATGGATTGTGGATGATTTTTCTCAATCAAAGAATATTCAGGTTATTGGAACTCCAAAAACAATTGGTCAGGCTAAGCTAACGGGAAGTATCATTGAGAATATAATTTCAGAGAATCCAACGACATCTCTCGATAAGGTAGCTGTTGTATTGGGAGAGGAAAATTTGTTAGTGCCTGTTTTGTATGCATTACCTTCCTCTGTCGGCGCACTAAATATTACGATGGGGTATTCCGGAAAAAATAATCCCTCGCAAATATTGATCGCAAAATTGTTTAAAATGCATACTAATGCACTTTCCAGAAAAGGGGAGAGTTATGTTTTTTATTATAAAGATGTCTTAGATGTTTTGACGCATCCGCTAGTGGAGCCTTATGCTAATGCAGGTAGTCTGGTTCGGATTATAAAAGAGAACAATTATACTTTTATTACACACAACAGATTGATGGAGCTCAACTCAAAAGAGTCCGAGCTATTTCAATTGTTGTTTCAGAAATGGGAGAATGGATCGATTGCGGTTTTAGAGAATATATCAACTCTTTTGTTATTGGTAAAAAAGAATTTCAGCAATGATAATGAAGAGGAAAAGATCGCTAAAGCTTTTGTCTTTGCTATTTTTAAGGTGATCAATAAGTTAATTAGCTATTATTCTAAACACAAACATATTGACAATATTGATACTTTGTATGCTATTTATAAGCAGGTAATTGATGTGGCGGAAGTTTCGTTTGAAGGGGAACCCTTAAGAGGATTGCAAATTATGGGGGTTCTGGAAAGTCGTGTTTTGGACTTTGAGACCGTAATTGTAACGTCTATGAACGAAGGTAAATTTCCCGCAGGTAAATCTCAAAATTCATTTATTCCATATGATGTCAAAAAAGAATTGGGATTGCCGACTTTTAAAGAAAAAGATGCTATTTACACGTATCACTTTTATCATTTACTGCAAAGAGCCAAAAATATTTATTTGATTTATAATACAGAGAATGATGGTTTAGATGCCGGAGAACGCAGTCGTTTTATAACGCAATTGGAAGTAGAAAAACAAGTAAAACACAATCTTACCTTTGATATTTACAATCCGGTTTTACCGGCAATGGCCAATAAGCCCATGGTGGTTCCAAAATCAGAAGCTGTTCTGGAACGATTAAAAGAAATTGCTACAGTCGGGTTTTCTCCTTCATCTTTGACGAGTTATATCAGAAATCCGATTGAATTCTATTTTCAAAAAATTCTGAGGATTAGGGAGGTCGAAGAAGTAGAAGAAAATATTGCCTTAAATACCCTCGGGACCATTATACATGAAACGTTGAAGGCTTTATATGATCCTTTTGTCGGGCGATTAATTTCGGAAGCTGATATTAAAAATTGTTTTAAATTGTTAGATGCCGAAGTGCTGAAACAGTTTAAATTAGTCTATAAAGAAGGTGAAATAAAAAAAGGACGTAACCTTTTGGCTTTTGAAGTGGCAAAACGGAATGTTTCGAATTTCCTGAAAATGGAATTAGATTTAATTTCAAGTGGAGATGAAGTTCAGATTATTGCTTTAGAAAAAACATTTGAACGTGAATTACATCATCCTGCTTTGCCTTTTCCTGTTTTGATCAAAGGAAATGTGGACCGAATCGAGTTGCGTAACGGGAAGATCAGAATTATCGATTATAAGACAGGAAAAGTTGAAAAAGCCAGTGTTGTGCTGAAATCATGGAATGGATTGACACAGGAGCTTAAAAACGATAAAATCATTCAGGTGTTGGCGTATGCCTTTATGTTTGAAACGGAAGCAAAAGGAATTCCGATGGAGGCCGGGATAATTTCGTTTAAAAACCTTAAAGCAGGGTTTTTGCCTTTCGGATTCAAAGAAGAGAAAGAATTAACAATGACAGTTTCTAAAGAAATTCTTGCCAGTTATTTAGAAGAGATTGTCGTGTTGCTAAGAGAGATTTTTGATATGACCATTCCTTTCGAAGAGAAAATAAATTAAGATAACAAGAGTGTTAATACCTGGTGTAATTCTGGAAAAAGACTACTAAATGATTTACGGAATTGTAGTAGGATGGAGTAGTTTTCTTTTTTTAAGATAATAAATGACTTTTTAGGATAGAACTGTCTTGAAACCGAGAGTTTTGTAATTTAATTTTATGAAGTAAAATTCTATAATTTTAAAGGATTATGTTCTTTTTAACAAATTTATTTACAGATGCTGTTTTTATAACAATCAAAATATAAACTATAAACAAAAGTGATTCAGGGGGTTATGATTACTGCAGAAAAAGAATACCTTTGCCGAAATTTTTAAAAGAAATTTTACAAATTACAATTTTTGCCCCCACAAAAAGAGAAAAAAGGCTGTTTCGATATTTCGAAATGGTCTTTTTTTATTTGGCAGCTTTATGATCTGAATCCGATTGCTTAGGGTTGGAGGGTAAAGTTGGGATTGAGAAAAGAGATTAGATAATCTGAATATGAAGAATATAGCATACCCAATGGGTCGAAGGTTTTATAGGTTGATAAGATCTTCGACTCCGCTCAGACTGACAATTGCAATTTCAGTAAGATTTAAGTGCTAATGAGAGTGTTACCCTGAACGGAGTCGAAGGCTTTGTAGTATATAATGACTTCGACAGTACTAATTACTTAACAATAGAGTTCAGGGATGTATTATTAAAGAAAACGAGACAATACTATTTTTAGTTCTTCTTTGTTTTCAATAGAGCTCATGTGCCCGTCTTCAAAAGTTACTAATTCTACAGTTGTGTCCTCTACTTGAGTAACGGTGTCGTCGTAGTTTAATACGGGGTCTTTTTTTCCTAAAACCAATAAAACCGGGAAAAGATTCTTTTGCAAAAGTGCTTCCCTGTCTTTTCTGACTTTCATTCCTTCTAATGAGGCAATTATTCCTTGTAAAGGTGTTTTTAAGGCAATAGTTTTAGCTTTTTCAATTTCTTTAGCAAATCTGGCTCTGTTGTTTTCGCTAAATAAATTGGCAATCGCCAAACTTACAAAACCTATGTAATTTTGTTTTACGGCTTTTATAGCACGTGTTCTGTTTAATTTTTTTTCAGGGCTGTCTTCGCGTGCCGTTGAATTTAGTAATACTAATTTTTTGATCGCAGCAGGATATAATTCGGCGAAAGCCAAACCAACATAACCGCCCATAGAATGACCAATAATCGTAGTTTTTTCAATTTTTAAATGCATTAAAATCTCCTGAACGATATTAGCATTCTCTTCCATTTCGTGTATATAACCTAAACAGTCAGATTCACCGTGCCCTAACAAATCAATTGTAATGATACGATATTGATCCGAAAAAAAGGAAACATAGTCTTTCCACATGGTTTTGTTTTCGAGAAAACCGTGAAGAAATACAACTGCTGTTCCTTGCCCGGAATCGGTATAGGAGATCTTGGTGTTTTTGTATAATAGCGTTTTCAATATAATCTGTTTAATTCTGAAATATGATTAATGTAAGTTGCGGGTTGTGAGTTGTGAGATGTGAGTTTGGAATTTGATATGTTTTGTTTGGTATAAAAAAACGGATAATTTCTCAGTCTCAATTTTCACTTTTTACATCTTATATTTCACGACCAGCAACTTGAGTTAGTTAAATTAAAACGGCTCGCATTTCTGAAAGCCGTTTGTTTTTTTATGATTTTAAAAAGGAATTAATTTCCGAGAAATATTTTTCTCGTGCGTCGAGCCATCCGTAATGTTTGGAATGTTGGAGTAAAATTAATTTTGAATTCGGAAACGTTTGACGGGCAATTTCTCCAATTTCATTACTAATAATATCTTCTTTCCCCTGAATGATTAAAACCGGGTTTTTAAAATTTTTCAATTTTGCTTTGCAGTCAAAATTCATTTTTTGCATGTCTCCCCACAATAATCCGTTTATTGTAGAATTGCCTTGTGTTAGTCTTTCTGCAATTATTGGTGCATACTTCTGGTCGTAAACATAGGCTGGTGCCATTGCTCTACCTCTTCCAATTCTTGCTTCGTAGGAAGTGTCGCCCTTTTCGATTTTGTCATTCCAATAGCTCAAAGAATCTTTTTGTGATTGATTTAATCCGGCTTCGATAAGATTGGCGCCTTTTAATAAAGTCAAATCTACTCCTCCGGAAGAGGACAAAATCAATTTAGAGATGTTGTTTGGGTAGACTGTAGCATAATAGGAAGCTAACATTCCTCCAAATGAATGTCCAAGAATACTCCATTTTTTGATTTTAAGATGCTTTCGCAACGCTTCCATATCGTCGACCATTAATTGCATTGAAATGGTCTTAGCATTTAATTTTTTCAATTTGGACTTTCCCGTTCCTCGTTGGTCATAAATAATGGTTTGTTGATTTTCAGACAAGGTTTTTGCCATATCTTCAAAACCATTACTGTTCATTCCTGGACCACCGTTAATAATCAAGAGCGGTTCGCCTTTGCCGAATGTTTTATAATAAGTCAGACTGGAATCGCTGTTCTTTACATAACCTTCGGTTTGGGCGAAAGTTTTGCCAAGGAAGATCAAAAAAGCAAATAGAAAAATCTTTTTCATTACAATGCTTATGAATTCATCAAACTTTCAATTTCATCAGCTTCAATCGGAATATTACGCATCAGGTTAAAAGGTTCTCCTTTTTCCTGAACCACTACGTTGTCTTCTAAACGGATTCCGAATTTTTCGTCCGGAATGTAAATGCCCGGTTCAACAGTGAATACCATATTGGCTTTCATTGGTTCGTGAAGCAATCCGTAATCGTGCGTGTCAAGTCCCATATGGTGAGAAGTTCCGTGCATGAAGTATTTTTTGTACGCTGGCCATTCCGGGTTTTCATTTTGTACGTCGGCTTTGTCAATTAAGCCTAAGCCAAGTAACTCAGAAGTCATGACTTTACCTACTTCCACATGATATTGTTTCCATAATGTTCCCGGAGTAAGCATTTTTGTAGCTTCGTTTTTTACTCTTAAAACAGCATTGTAAACTGCTTTTTGTCTTTCGGTATATCTTCCTGAAACCGGAATTGTTCTCGAAAGATCACTGGAGTAGTTGGCATATTCTGCCGCAACATCCAGTAAAATCAGATCTCCGGCCTTACATTGCTGGTTGTTTTCGATATAATGCAACACGTTTGCATTATTTCCTGAAGCGATAATTGGAGTGTAAGCAAAACCTTTAGAACGGTTACGGATGAATTCGTGAATTAGTTCTGCCTCGATTTCATATTCGGTAACATTTGGTTTAACAAATGGCAACAATCTTCGGAAACCTTTCTCGGTAATATCACAAGCTTGCTGAATCAAATCGATTTCTTCGCTTTCTTTTATAGAACGAATACGTTGCAAAATTGGATTGCTTTTTGCTACGTTGTGAGCCGGATAACGTTCTTTCCACCATTTTACAAAACGAGCTTCGCGGGTTTCTGTTTCAACACTTGCACGGTAATGTTCGTTGGTATTGATGTACATCGTATCGGCATAGGTCATCATTTCGTTCAAGACTTTATGAAAATCCTGCAACCAATAAACCGTTCTGATTCCTGAAACCTGAAACGCGCGTTCTTTAGTCAGTTTTTCACCTTCCCAAATGGCGATATGTTCGCTGGTTTCTTTTAGAAAAAGAATCTCTTTTTGGTTTTCGTATGGTGCATCGGGAAACAAGAGTAAAACACTCTCTTCCTGGTCAACACCACTCAGATAAAAAATATCTCGGTGTTGTGCAAATGGTAAAGTACTGTCGGCACTAACGGGATAGATGTCGTTTGAGTTGAAAACGGCAACAGAATTAGGTTTCATTTCTGCCGTGAATTTTTTGCGGTTTTTTACAAAAAGAGCGCTGTTTATTTGATGATATTTCATAGTAGTATTGTTTTTTGTACTTCGAATTTCAAAATTAATGATTTTTAAAGAAGTAGAACAAAATAGGATTATTAAAGTTTTCTTATTTGTTAGGGAGGGACTTAACCGCAAAGGGTGCAAAGTATATAACTATCGTGGTACGCAAAGTGTGCAGTGTTTTGTTCGCAAAGCGGCGAAGACGCAAAGTTTTTCGCCACTGTATGTCATTCCGAAGAATGAGGAATCACACCAACAGCTCGACAAAGATTGGCGATTTTCTTTGCGGATTCTCGTGTGATTCCTCATTTTTCGGAATGACAATATTATGGCGATAATAGAAAATTGTGAGGTTTTGCACTAGAGTCTTTTAGTTTTATGATAATTATTCAGATTCGACTCTACCTTTTATTAGATTGTTTTTTAAAATTTTGTAAGAATGATCCTTTATAATTAGTATTTTCGCTTGCATAAAACCATAAAAAGAAATCATGAACAAACTTTTTACACTGCTATTTTTGATTTTTTCGTTAATCCCTTCTGCTCATAGTCAGATTCAGTTTGATAAAAGGTATGTTCAAAGTGAAGACAGATGGGTTGCTTTTCCAGCTGATAGCACAGGGAGTTATCCATATGGATTTGTCTATATAGATTCGGAAGCCGGATTAACTTTAGATTATGCAGGAACTTTTAAAATAGACGAGAAAGGGAGATTTATGCCAACGAAAATTGAGAGGCAAAGCTTAATGAAATACAGATTGCAGCCAAATAATAATTTAATAGCATTTATTCCTGAATCAAAATATACAGAATTAGAAATTGCAAAAGAACCGGATTGGCTTAAAAATTATAAGACAAATGAAGGTTCTATAGAACGGCTTTATAAGTGGGGTTATATGTATAATGGTTGGAATGAATGTGAAAAAGCTTTGGAGTATTTAGAAAAAGCAGATAAAATCAATCCAGATTATAAAGGACTTCAGGTTGAATTGGGCTTTTCTTATAATTGTCTTAAGCGTTATCCGGATGCAATAACAGTTTTGCAAAAAGCTTTAAAGCAAAATCCATTTGATGCTTATACTAATAAAGAGTTGATTTATGCAGAAGTGAAAAGTGATGATTTGGAAGCAGCAAAAAACATTTGCCGCAAAGTTTTTAAGGAAGTTAAAAACGAAACGTACAAAGGTGAGGGGGCATACAATATTCTGCAAGGTTATTATTTAAAGAAAGATGTTAAAAATTTTGAAAGTTGGCTTTCAGAATCGAGTGCTTATTTGTTAAATAATCCAACTTTTAAAAATTTAGTAGGTCAAATGAAATCTGAGTTAAATTTGAAAGATAAAAGTAATTGATTTTTTATTTGCAAAAGGTTTAAATCTGGAATTGTGCAATCTTTATATAGGCTTATATTAAATGATTTTTATTTAGATGAAATGCAGGAACTATTAATTGAAAGTAAAGGAATAAAAACGGATCAATATTATATACCGCCCTTTGAGCTAAGAGAAGGAGAGGTTGTTATTATTTATTTGCAAGCGGGGCCTTTTTTTGATATTCTGAAAGAACAATTGACCGCTATATTTACGGGGAAAGTACAGCATGAAAATGTTAGGATAATAAAACCTTTGACTTTTGCTGAGCCTTTTCATGAATCAACTTTTAAAAGAATATTTAATCCGGTTACGGTAAATAGATATCTAAGAAAAAATGCAAATTTAAATAGTGTATTCCTATCTGAAATTTTTGCAATAGATGCTTTTGCTAAAAAAGACAAGGTAAAAAATCTTGATACGAGTCAGCAGAAACGGCTTTCGTTATGTTCGGTTTTTTCAAAAACAAGAAATATAGTTTTTGACTTAAGAGGAGAAGGGGCTTTATACTTCGCTAAAACATATAAATTTGTTAAAGATGAAATTAAAAACGGTGGAGCAGCTATTTTAATTGACTGGTCTAATGAACTGAAGAATGATTGTTCGAAATTTATAACATTAGAATGGCTAGTGAATACAGAAGAATTAATGAAGATTGGTAATGGAACTGCAAGCCTTTCCAGGATGTATTGAAAAATTAGCCTCATTATGAAATTAAATATTAAAATCAGAAAAATTGAAAGTCAAGATTTAGGCTTCGTCTACAAATCAATATGTGAACTCGAAAATGAAATTCTGGATTTCGAAATATTCGAAGAAATTTTCAATGAAAACATTTCGAATCCCAACAATGTTTATTTGATCGCCGAAAACGAAAAGGAGTATTTAGGTTTTATTAGTTTTCACACACAGAAACTTTTGCATCATTGTGGCTTAGTAGGAGAAATTCAGGAGTTTTTTATTGATAAAAGTTGTCGAGGTCAGGGAATTGGCCGTCAATTAATTATTAAAATAATGCTTTATGCGAGCCAGAATCATCTGAAAAGTATTGAAGTAGCCACAAATCGGAAGCGTGTAGAGAATGTTCTGATTTATGAAAACTTAGGTTTTGATTTGACACACAACAAGTTTACTATTTCTAATTAATTTTATAAATTCTATATTTTGATAGTATGATTGACAGAGAAAATTTAATTGCAAACTACATTGAAGGTTACAATCAATTTGATATTGATAAGATGATGATTGATTTTGACAAGACTATTGTTTTTGAAAATGTTCAGAACAACGAAGTGAATATGATTTTGACGGGATTGGAGGAATTTAGAAATCAGGCTGAGGAAGCAAAGAAATATTTTTCAAAAAGACGTCAGGTAATCACTACGTTCACACATTCGGAAAATGTTACTGAAATAGAAATCGATTATCATGCGGTACTTGGAATGGATTTTCCTAACGGAATGAAAACAGGCCAGGAATTAAGTCTGAAAGGGAAATCTATTTTTGAATTTTTAGATAATAAAATTGTCAGATTGACTGATGTAAGTTAGGGTACTGCAATGAAAGAATTGAATCCATCCATAAAACACCACTTGATAGTTGGAATTCTGATTAGCGTTTGGCTTTTTGTCTTCGCCTTTATCATAAGACCTTTTGATGATGGCACTGTAAATTTTAGAGCTTGGTTTTTGATAAGTGCCGGATTTAGTTTGATGGCTTTTTTGTGTTATGCGATTCTTTCAATCCTTCAAAAAAGAGTTTATGAGAAAACATCAAATTGGAGTATTGGCTTAGAAGCGATAAGTATTATCTTTTTTTATTCGATCTATCTGATTGGGATTTATGCCTATTATAAAAGTCCAATTTTAAATGGTGGGTATAGTTTCACGGAGTTTGTTGCTATAATATTTGTCAAAGTGGCTTTGATTTTAACTCCGGTGCTTCTTCTGGCAAGAAGGTATTTGATTAAGCTGATTCCTGTAAAAGAGGATATGTTGTTATTTAAAGGAGATAATAAACTCGATATTTTGAGAATTAAAAAATCAGATTTGGTTTGTATTTCGAATGCTCAAAATTATGTTGAGATTTTTTATATCGAGAATATTGAACTTCGTTCGAAATTAATTCGTTGTTCACTTAAAAAAGTACAGCAGGATTTTGATTTTTTACTTCAAATACATCGTTCGCACTTGATAAATCCACTGCATTTTATTTCCTGGAAAGATCAAAATACGATTGCACTTACTCAAATTGAACTCCCGGTTTCTAAAAATTATAAAGAAATTTTACGGGCATTAGAATTTCGTACCTAAAAGGTTGTGTTTTGTACCTAAGTCAATAAAATTGGCACTTACTCAGGTTTCTTACTCTAGTTTTGCTTTCTTAATTTTTAAACTTAATTATGAAAACAAAACACATTTGCCTAATCGGACTGCTACTTTTTTTGATCAGTTATTTATTATTTTCTAAAATTTTACCTCATTTTCAAAAACCAATCGATTTTGCGCATTGGTTTAATTTAATTGGAGCTTGTTTGTTGTTGTCTTTTAATGATGTTTTTCCTAAAAACAGATTGAATGCTGTCGCTTCCTTTATAACGGCCTTGGGAGTTATTGCTCATATTGGCCTTTGTACAATTGACTTTGTAATGGGGAGTTTCGGTGATGATGTGCTTGCTCAATCACAATTGAGTGTTCATATCAGTAATACGCCGGAAGTTTTTTATCCGTTTATTGCTATTGGCCCATCGTTGCTTTTTGTCGGGTTGTCTGTACATGCGATACATTTTATTCGTACCCATACCATAAGTGTTTTGATGGTTGTTCTGGCGTCGCCAACAATCGGTTTTTCTTTTTTTGTTTTAAAAAATGGAGTTTATATGTTTTTGAGTTGTTTGGTTTTCGTTTTAGGATTAGGTTTTTTACTTTTTAGAAAAGAAGAAAAAATTATAGATTGAAAAAAAGAGATCAGTAAATAGGGGGCGATTGAAATTGTAAATTTTGTTTTAATTTGTATTTTCGTTTGCTTAAAACTTAACGGTTCAATTCATCTAAATTGAAAAAATATTTAAAATACCTAATTTCTCTCTTTTTGGTTTTTGCCGTGATTGTGGGCGATGGTACTTTAAATTCTCAGCCCAAATTGTCGGGCTATTATCAATTTTCTTATGTTGTATTTAGAAGAGAATCAGATTTCAAAACGCTTCGGTTATTTAAATTTATTCAGACCAAAAGTGTTGGGAGAGTCTCGTTTTTAATACTTTTCAGCTTTTTTCAGTTCAGGGACGGTTTTAGTTTACGAACCCGAACTGTTTTAAGATTATGTGAGCTTCTTCATCAGAATATAAATTCATTTATAAAACAATCCGTTTTTGTGAATGAAAGAATTATTTCAAACCATTTTCATAAAAGTTTATACAGCGCTTAAGGGATCTTTTTTCTGAGCATTTATGCTATATCAAAGCATAAGATGATATTATAATGTCTAATCATTTATCATTTTCAAAATGTATAAACAAAATAAAACACGTTTAGAGCAATCTAAGCGACCACTTCATTGGGTAAAAAGAAAAGTAATTTTAATAATGACTGCTTTCATGCTCGGAATGGCAAGCGGAATGAATATCGAAGATACAAGAATCAAAGGAAATCAGCATTATACAGAACAGCATAAGAAGGATTGATGGGGCACTTCGATTGTTATTGTAATGTTTACAGGGTGTAAAAAACGTCAGTTTTGTCATCCTTCGGAATTGATAGACGAGACGGGCTTATGCGACAACTCTTTAATTCTAACCAATAACAAGCAACAATTGTCATTCCGAAGAATGAGGAATCACACTAGAAACTCCGGCCTGTATGTCGCCAATCTTTGTCGAATTACTGGTGCGATTCCTTGTACCTCGGAATGACAGGGGAGGTGGGGTTATGCGACAACTCTGTACTTCTAACCAATAACAAGCAACAATTGTCATTCCGAAGAATGAGGAATCACACAAGAAACTCCAGCCAGCATGCCGCCAATCTTTGTCGAATTACCGGTGTGATTCCTCGTGCCTCGGAATGACAGGGGAGGCGGGTTTATGCGACAACTCTGTAATTCTAACCAATAACAAGTAACAATTGTCATTCCGAAGAATGAAGAATCACATATGAGATGAGACTCCGCAAAGAATGTCGTCAATCTTTGTCGAATTACTGGTGTTATTTACTTCGTCTATTCGCTATCGCTCGAGTCTCCTTCGAAATGACAGGGGTTGTTTCCTGTTTGTTGGTATTTGGAATTTTTTAATTGAAATTTAAAATTTTAATCCACCCATTTATAATACCTGGCCCCAATTAAAACTGGGATTTCTTTTTCGATTCGATCTAAAACCCATTCTTGTTTTGGAGTTCTGATACTTTCTTTTTGTTCTTTTTTATGAAGTCTTTCGTAAGTCTCGAAATCAATTTCTGTGCTTTGCTCTAAATTTTCAAAAAGTTTGGTTTTGGCTAAAGCCGATTGCCATTCGGGTTGAATTGTTCCTTCAAAAACTTTTGATTTAGAACCGCTTCCGTAGGCTAAGAAACCAAATTTTGTTCCCGAAATTTCTTTTTTAGTATCATAATAATGTGCCAGAGTCGATAATAATCCCATGAAAATAGAACCTGTATAAAGATTTCCGATTAAAGAAGAAGCTAATTCTGCGGGTTGTAATTTCTCCTTTACAAAATTTCTATAGTCATCAGATTTTGCTACTTCTTTAATTTTAGTTTGATAATCTGCGGGTGTACTATCATCAGCAATGATTTTATCGGCATGATCTAAAGCATAAATTTCCGACAACATTCTTCTTCCCTGAAAAGAATAAGGCAAGTGCATGATAATACAGTTCCAGGAATTGTATAAAGTTTCGGTTGTGTTTTTCAATTTCTTGAATGAAAAGTAGGCAGATCGAGTACGATCCATATAACATTGATTCGAATACTGGCCATCAAAAACCGGTTGGTCTTTGTGGATTTCGATTTCGCATTCTAAGTTGTCAAACCAGGAGTCGTTATTGTTGTTTTGTGTAATCGCTTGTTTGGAGATAGTTCTATAGGGTTTGAAAAAATCAAAAACACCTTTGGTACTGGTAGCCCAATTTTCGTCAAAAGCAATAATTCTTGGGTTTGAAGTTACCAACATAGCCAAAGCTCCGGCCCCTTGTGTATATTCTCCTGTTGAATTTAAGTCGTATTTGGCAAAATCGGTTGTAACTACAATCGCTTTTTTAGTCGGATTCAGTTTTACAAAGTCAATACAGTTTTGTAGGGCGTCAACACCACCAATACAGGCAAAAGTAAAATCAACCACATCACATTCGGCTAAAACATCTTCGCCAAACTTTTGTTCCATTAAAGCAATCAGGAAAGAACTAATAGGTTTAGAGCTATCGATAGCACTTTCGGTCCCTACATAAATCCGACTGATTTCGTTTAGGTTTATTTGGTTTTCGGTAATTAGTTTGGTTAAAGCATTTGCTCCAAAAACTACTGCATCCTGGTGTGCATCCGGTAAAGTCATTTTGATTAACCCAAGTCCTTTTTCTAATTTTTCGGGTTCTATATTTCTGGCAACTGCCAAAGTTTTGATAGGTAAGTGTATGTTGGCTACATCAAAAGAGATAGCGTCAATTCCTGTTTTCATTCTCATTTTTTTTGAAGCCGATAAAGGTAAAATTATGCTGTTAGAATTTAGTTGTTTTGAGACAGTAAAATTCTTGTGAACTTTATTTTTGAGGAAAACAAATCAAAAGGCGGTAAAAAATAACAATTTGGTAATTATATAAAAACGAGTAATTTGTTAAAATGGCTTGCAAAAAAAATCTATTTTCTTGTTTTTAAATAATTTGCAATAATCGAGGGGAAAGCTCTTTAAAATCATTATAAATAAGAGCGAAATGGTTGTAGTTGATGTCTAATTGCTTTATTTTTGTATAATTTTTTAAAACAAACTACTTAAACTCTTATGGCACAATCTGCACTATTGAATGCTTCCATCTTAAAGAAAGTGGCTATGGCTCTTTCGGGAATATTCTTAATCACGTTTTTAGCGCTGCATGTTTCCTTAAATTTTATTTCTATTATTAGTGTAGACGTTTTTAACGAAGCTTCTCACTTTATGGGATACAATCCGCTGATACAATATGTAATGCAGCCTGTTTTGGCAGTTGGTGTAATTTTCCACTTCGTAATGGGATTTATATTGACAGCACAAAATAGCGCAGCAAGACCAATTGCATACGCAAAATACAATGGAGCGGCAAATGCTTCTTGGACTTCAAGAAATATGATTATTTCTGGACTGGTTATTTTAGCTTTCTTAGGATTGCATTTTTATGATTTCTGGTTTCCTGAAGTTTCCTATAAGTATATAGTTGGAACTGCTCCGGATGCTACAAGATATTATGGTGAGTTAGTTCACAAATTTCACGATCCAATTCGTACAGGAATATACTGTGTGTCTTTCGTTCTTTTAGGTTTTCACCTTTGGCACGGATTCAGCTCTTCTCTTCAATCAGTGGGGATGCACAACAAATATTCAAGATTCTTAAGTAAAATCGGTTATGGATTTGCGGTTGTAGTACCGGCACTTTTCGTGATAATCGCTTTAGTTCATCATTTCATCAATAATTAATATCATTATATAATGGCATTAGATTCAAAAATCCCAAAAGGTCCAATTGCGGACAAATGGACAGATTATAAAAATCACATTAATTTAGTAAACCCTGCTAATAAACGTAATTTAGATATTATTGTAGTTGGAACAGGTTTAGCTGGAGGTTCTGCTGCGGCTACTTTGGCTGAATTAGGATATAACGTAAAAGCATTTTGCTTTCAGGATTCACCAAGACGTGCGCACTCTATTGCTGCACAAGGTGGTATCAATGCGGCAAAAAATTATAAAGGTGACGGTGACTCTGTTTACAGATTGTTCTATGATACTGTAAAAGGTGGAGATTACCGCGCACGTGAGGCAAACGTTCACCGTTTGGCTGAAGTTTCTGCTAATATTATTGACCAATGTGTGGCTCAAGGAGTTCCGTTGGCTCGTGAATATGGCGGATTATTAGATAACCGTTCTTTTGGAGGAACTTTGGTTTCTCGTACTTTTTATGCACAAGGACAAACCGGACAGCAATTATTGTTAGGAGCTTATTCTGCAATGAACCGTCAGATTGGTCGTGGAAAAATAAAAATGTACAACCGTCACGAGATGCTTGACATTGTAATCGTTGACGGAAAAGCGAGAGGTATTATCGCTCGTAATTTGATTACAGGAGAAATAGAAAGACATTCTGCTCACGCGGTAGTAATTGGTTCAGGAGGATACGGAAACGTGTTTTTCTTGTCAACAAATGCTATGGGAAGTAACGCTACAGCAGCTTGGAAAATACATAAAAAAGGAGCATTTTTTGCTAATCCTTGTTATACGCAAATTCACCCAACTTGTATTCCGGTTTCAGGAGATCACCAGTCAAAACTGACTTTGATGTCTGAGTCGTTACGTAATGACGGTCGTATTTGGGTTCCTGCAAAACTGGAAGATGCGAAAGCAATTCGTGAAGGAAAGAAAAAAGCGACTGATTTATCAGAAAGTGAAAGAGATTATTTCTTAGAAAGAAGATATCCTGCTTTTGGTAACTTAGTGCCACGTGACGTTGCGTCTCGTGCTGCAAAAGAAAGATGTGATGCCGGTTTTGGAGTTAACAAAACGGGTGAAGCAGTTTACTTAGATTTCGCAGCAGCAATTAAACGTTACGGAACTGAAGATGCTTATGTGAAAGGTTTAGATGATAAAGATGTTGCTTTGGTTACTAAATTAGGAGCTGCAATCGTGAAAAGTAAATACGGAAACTTATTCCAGATGTATTACAAAATCGTCGATGAAGATCCATATACAACACCAATGATGATTTATCCTGCGGTTCACTATACAATGGGTGGAACCTGGGTTGATTACAACTTAATGACTACAATCCCGGGATGTTTCTCAATCGGAGAGTCTAACTTCTCAGATCACGGAGCAAACAGACTTGGAGCTTCTGCCTTGATGCAAGGTTTGGCTGATGGTTATTTTGTATTGCCTTACACGATTGGAGATTATCTTGCACCGGATATTAAAATGGGAGAAATCTCTATAGATTTACCGGAATTCTTAGAAGCTGAGAAAGCTGTTAAAGATCAAATTGAGAAATTTATCAATAATAAAGGAACACATTCTGTAGATTATTTCCACAAAAAATTAGGAAAAATCATGTGGAATAAAGTAGGTATGGCTCGTAATGCTAAAGGTTTAGCTGAAGCTATCGAAGAAATTGCCGCTTTACGTGAAGAGTTTTATAAAGATGTAAAAGTACCGGGAAGTGCTAACGAATTTAATCAGGAATTAGAAAAAGCAACTCGTGTTGCCGATTTCTTAGAATTAGGAGAATTGTTCGCGAAAGATGCTTTACACCGTAACGAATCTTGTGGAGGTCACTTCCGTGAGGAGTACCAAACAGAAGAAGGAGAAGCACTTCGTGATGACGATAACTTTGCCTATGTGGCAGCTTGGGAATACAAAGGAAAACCGAGCGATGCTGTATTACACAAAGAACCTCTGAATTACGAAAATATTAAATTAGTACAGCGTAGTTACAAATAGATTTTGGTCAAAAGGCCAAAGTCTAAAGTCTAAAGCCTTATACTTTTGACTTTATGACTTTTGACTTTCGACTTCAAAACTTTTAAAACTTAAAAAAAGATGAAACTTACATTAAAAATATGGCGTCAAAAAAACGCCCAAGATAAAGGAGGAATAGTTGCTTATCCAATTGATGGAATCGAGCCGGATATGTCTTTCCTTGAAATGCTTGACGTTCTTAACGAGCAATTGATCAATAAAGGAGAAGAGCCGGTAGCATTTGACCACGATTGTCGTGAGGGAATCTGCGGAATGTGTTCTTTGTTTATTAACGGAGAAGCACACGGACCGGATAGAGGAGTAACAACTTGCCAGTTACACATGCGTATGTTTAAAGATGGTGATACGATTTTTATAGAACCATTTAGAGCAAAAGCTTTCCCGGTAATTAAAGATTTAGTTGTTGACAGAAGTTCTTTTGACAGAATTCAACATGCAGGAGGATTTATCTCGGTAAATACTTCAGGAAATACAATTGATGCCAACACCATTCCGATTAACAAAGACGATGCAGACAAATCTTTTGATGCTGCTGCTTGTATTGGTTGTGGAGCTTGTGTGGCTACTTGTAAAAACTCATCAGCAATGTTGTTCGTTTCTGCAAAAGTATCTCAATATGCATTATTGCCACAAGGTAAAGTGGAGGCAACAGATCGTGTTTTAAACATGGTACACCAAATGGATTTAGAAGGTTTTGGTAACTGTACTAACACCGGAGCTTGTGAAGTGGAATGTCCAAAAGGAATTTCTCTTGAGAATATAGCACGTATGAACCGTGAGTATTTAGCAGCAAGTTTGAAAGGATAATTCTAGAAATAGTTTTAAATAAAAAAAAGGATCGTTATGATCCTTTTTTTATGTTTAATAAATTAATAATTAATTCAAGTTACTAGTCTAAAAAAAGAACAGTAAGCGAGAGAAGTGAAAAATCTCTAATTTTTAAATGGTCTTTATCAATTGCCTCCAGTTTTAACTGGAGATTATTTAGTAAAAAAGCACAAAGGCTTCAGCCAAACGAAAGTTCGGCTGAAGCCTTTTTATTAGTGATCAATTCTTTACCTCCAGTTTAAACTGGAGGCAATTCAAAAAAAAACTATATTGTTTATATTCGGCTTATAATTTGCAATTAAAGAAATAATGAATTAGCAACTTGAATTAATTAGATAGTTGTAAATCATTATCTCATCGCACAATTTTATTCGTAATACAATTGAGAAGCTTTTATCTCTTCTTTTTCTTTCCCTTCCTGTTGAATAAAACAATTTAAGACAGTTCCGCCAACCTGATCAAAATAAGAAATATTGAATTTATGAAAACCTTTTTCAAGTTTTACTGCTCCGTAGGCTTCGTTTAACCAATGAATGTCGTCATTGTTAACGATTAATTCATCGTCTATAAAAAGCTTTGATCCGTCATCTGAAAGGGTCGAAATGGTATAATTTGCCGTTTCCGGAACGTAGATATATCCGCTGAATTTTAAGCCGATATAACGCTCTGTTTTTGTTTTCCATTTTTCGCTGCTTATGGTACCTTCAAAAATACCGGAATTAACAGGTTTGGCAAATTCTAAATCTTGTACTTGTTGAAATAGAGTTCCGGTGTAATAGTCGTATTTCAGACCTTGTTTGGTTGGCTTTGTGGTTAAAGCCGGTTTTAAGTCAGGATTTCTAACCAGTATTTTGTTGATAGAGCTTTTTCTGCCACTCGGACTAATCTGAACTGTTTTAATGATTCGATATTCTCCTTTTGGAATGTTTATGGTTGTCGGTTTTTCATACAATACGGCAGTTTCGTCAGGATTGTAACCGTCTATGGTATAAAAAATTTGCCCGTTTTTGATTGTTGGTTTTAGATCCAATATGTATTGTGAAGCTATTAAAGCGGTTTCATTTGAGCCAAATGGAGTTGGAACTTTGTATAATCTTTTTTGTGCTTCCAATTTTTCTAAATGATGAGGCATCTGATTTAGCGTAAAATTGATGTAATTTTTATTTTGAGGTTGTGTCCAGGCAATTTCTGCCAAAGCAAACATTCTGGGGTACAGTTGGTAGTTTAATTTGGCCGGATTCGTTAAATATTCCGACCAAAGATTGGATTGTACACCTATAATGTATTTTTGTTGATCGATTGTTAAACTGTCTACCGGTGTCGGATTGTAATTGTATATTTTGTCGACCGTGATTAATCTACCAACGGTTAGAGGCTCTTGCGGGGAATAACCTTGATTATAATCCAGATAAAGTACTTGTTCGGGATTCATGATTACAAAATGGTTTTGTTTTGCGGCGGCAATTCCACCGGATTCACCACGCCATGACATTACTGCTGCGTTGGGAGCAAGCCCGCCTTCAAGCATTTCATCCCAGCCCAGAATTTGTCTTCCGTTTGCGTTGAGGAATTTTTCTATTCGTGTTGTTAGGTAGCTTTGTAATTCGTGTTCGTTTTTTAATCCAAGATCTTTGATTCTTTTTTGGCAATTCGGACAAACTTCCCATCTTGCTTTTGGACATTCGTCTCCGCCAATATGAATGTATTTACTAGGAAATAAGGCGATAACTTCGGTCAGAACATCTTCCAGAAAAGTAAACGTTTCTTCTTTTCCGGCGCAAAAAATATCTTCAAAAACACCCCAGAATTCAATGACTTTATAAGTGCGATCCGGGAAACAGGATAAATTTGGGTAAGCGGTAACGGCGGCTGTGGCATGTCCCGGCATTTCGATTTCGGGAATGATGTTTACATAATGCGCTTCGGCGAATTTAACAACGTCTTTGATTTCTTCTTGTGTATAATAACCTCCGTAAGGATTACCGTCAAAAAAACGAGGGAATCTCTCGAATTTATTGCCTACCAAGGTTTGTGCTCTTTTAGATCCGATTTCGGTTAGTTTTGGGTATTTTTTTATCTCAATTCTCCAACCCTGGTCATCGGTTAAATGCCAATGAAAATTATTCAATTTATAATAAGACATTTGTTTGATAAAATCTTTTATAACGGCAGTAGAGAAAAAATGGCGACATACATCTAAGTGCAAACCGCGATAAGAATAACGAGGTTCGTCTTCGATGGTGACACAAGGGAGTTTTATTTCTTTTTTATCAGTTAGTTTATTCGGTAGCAGTTGCAGCAAGCTTTGAACGGCATAAAACAATCCTTCTTCAGAACCGGTTACACTGATTTTTTTTGAAGTGATACTTATCTTATAAGCTTCTTTATTTAGAGAAGCAGAAGGATTTTTGGCGGTAAAGAGAACTTCGATCGAACTCTTTTTGGAAGGTAAACCTCCGTTAACGGCAGTTTCAAAAAGTTGTGCCGTTTTAAGTTCTTTTGGACTGAATTTCTTATCCTCGAAAACAACTTTGATTTGTCCGTTTAAGCGAATACTATCACCTGTTGTTTTATAGTAGTTTGGAGCCGGAATGATAGACTTATTCTCAGAAGAATGCTGTGCGTTTCCGATAGAATAACAAAAGATCAAAAAAAATAGTAGCCTTTTTTTCATTGGTTTGTTTGTATTAGTTAAAAACAAATATATTGTTTAGGGTTTTATTTGCAAAAAATATGCAAAAGCTAAGATGGCTTAAATGTCTTTAAAATAGTATGATTAACTTTTTTATTACTTCATGTTATATTTTGTTTCGCAATATTATTGCATTAATTGATTACATTTGTTGTAACAAAAACGAATTTTCATGAGTAATGATAATGAAGCAGTAAATTATACTAAGGAAGAACGTAAAAGTCATATTCTAAAAGAAATTAACCTGCATACCCGCGTAAGTTTTGAAACACTTTCTGTGAAGTTATGTGTTTCGGAAGATACCGTGAGACGAGATATTAATGAACTCGAATCAGAGTCCTTATTGATTAAAGTTAAAGGCGGTGCTATGACCAAAGCGTACCACCACTCTTCCTCAAATCAAACTTATGCCGGCGAGTCGAAACAAATTATTGCGCAAAAAACGATAGGACTTCTTCATGATGGGATGGTTTTGTTAATTGGAGGCGGAACGACAATCAGAGAGTTTATCCGTTTGATTCCGAATGATTTAAGTTTGACTATTTTTACGGTTACTGTTTTGTCTGCTGTTGAACTTTTGGATAAGCCTAATGTTAAAATTATAATGATTGGCGGTAGTATTTCTTCGTACAGCCAGATGTGTGTGAGTGGCGATGTTTACAATCAGTTGGCGAATATTAAAGTTGATTTATTGATTTTAGGAACCAATGCTTTAGATATCGAAGGCGGTTTCTCAGATTCTGACTGGGAAACGGTTCAGGTGAAAAAAGCAATGATCCAGGCTTCTCAAAAAACAGCTATTTTAACTATTTCTGAAAAATTAGATACGGTGTTAAAAATGAAAATTGCCAGCTTATCCGAGGTAGATTATGTGGTTACCGAAGTAGATCCCGATCACGAAAAATTACAATCGTATAAGAAGGCAGTTCCAAGTTTAGAGTTTATCTAATTCCAGTTTTTCATTAAAAAATTAATCCAGTTCTGATGAAAGATGTTTTTTAGATCTTCGTCAGAATAGCCTTTGTCTTTAAAAATCAGTACCAGTTTTTGTAAATCGGCAATGGTATCTAAGTCGTATGGTCCTTGTTCTGTTCCAAAAGCGCCATCAAGATCAGAGCCTATGCCGATGTGATTGGTATTTCCGGCCAATTGACAAATGTGATCCATATGGTTAAAAACCGTTTCCAGATTGCATTGTGTTCCTAAAGGCGTAGAAACTCCTCTTTCCCAATTCGGGACCAGCATCCAGGCATCTAGAGCACCGCCGATAACAGCTCCTCTCGAAATTAATGCCTTAATCATTTCATCGCTGTATTGTCGGTTATGGTTTACCAGGCTTCTGCAGTTGTTGTGACTGGCCCAAACCGGACCGTTATAATGATCTAAAGCTTGCCAGAATGCATCATCGCATAAATGAGTAGCGTCGAGAATAATATTCAGACGCTCCATTTCTTTTAATAAATCGATTCCGTTTTGGTTCATTTTTCCGGTTGCATCTGTTCCGTTTGCGTAACGTCCCGGCCCATAATGTGCAGGTCCAATAGCTCTCAATCCATAATTGTATGCTTTTTCCAGATAAGAAATATCAACAATCGAATCAGCACCTTCTAAGCTTAGAATATAACCGATAGGTTTTTTATCGTTTGGACTGCCGTCATTCCATACGTCAATTTGCTTCTGAAGCGATTTTTTATCTGTAATAGCAACCATTTCGCCGGCTTCTTCCATGGCTTTGTACCAGGTTAGCTGTCCTTGTGTTTGTGCCCAGGCTTGTTCAGGTGAATTCCAACCCGGTATGATACTGCCCGGTTTTACAAAACGTGCTATTTGTGTGGCAACCACAATGCCAATATTGCCTTTTCGTAAATCAGGAAAGGAAACTGTTGCTCGTTCGCGATCCGGTTTGTCGGTCATTCCTTTTTCTAAATGACGTAATGTTTTGACATCATTTCTTAAATCTCTGTTCCATTCCATTGCATTCATGCTCAGGTCTAAATGGGCATCTATTATAAACATAGTGGGAATCTTAAATTTTAAATACTAATTTTTCTGTTGCGTGCCTCAATAAGCCATTGATCGCAGATTTGATGTTCGGTATTGACAATCTGAACGGTCTCATAAAGGGCGCAGGTAGGGCAGACGTGATAGGGGATGGCGTAAATAGTATCGCCAATTTTATATTCGTTTTTGCCACGGTTTTCTATAATTAAATGTTCTTCTGAGTGTGAGGTTGGGATTAAGTTTTCATCATTCAAAATCACTAATCGTTTGTCTATCGGATTCTCTGAAGCAACTGCTTTGTAACCAATATCAATGCAGAATGTTGAGGGAGTCGGTTTGGAAATAATCGTTCCGACAAGAACAGCTGCGGGTTTAAAATTTTGTTCGGGTAAATTAAGGCTGTAATTAATATCCCAGAAAACAAAAGTACCCGGACTGCATTCTACGTTTGTTTGCTCGGCATAAAAAGGAAATGTATTAGAACCTCCGGCGACTATTTTTAATTTATGGTTTAACTTTTGCTGTAGCGACTCTATTTTTTGATTGATGATTGAAAACGAATGCGAAGCTTCCAGTTTTCGTTGGTCAACACTTCCTTTGAGATGGCCGTCATAAATATGAATTCCGGCAAAATGAAGGTTTTCTAGCTGAACTATTTCTTCGGCTAAAGCCAACCAGTCCTCGGTGATTGAAATTCCGGTTCTGTTCATTCCGGTATTTAAATCCAGATAAACTGTAAGTTGTAATTGTTCTTTTTTGGCAATTTCATTTAATTCTTTTGCTGATGTAATGTTGTCAACAATGGTCGAAAATTCAGAAAAAGGGTATTTCTGAACTAGAGAAATCCATCTTTTCTGACGTACTCCAATAGGCTGATAGGCTAACAGAATATCCGAAATACGATGAATTGCAGCGAGCTCAGCTTCGGCAATTGTGGCGCATTTAATTTTGTTTATGCCGTAAACTTTAAACAAATCAAGGATTTCTCCGGTTTTATGTGTTTTAATGTGTGGTCTTAATTTCTGAACATCACCATTTACAGCTGCAATCAGCTGTTTGATATTGTATTGCAGACGATCTTCATGAACGGCCAAAAAAGGAGTGTCGATTAGTGTTTCGGAATTTATTTTCCACCATTTTTCTTCCATAATTCAGGTTCTTGTTTTTTCGATAACTTCAATTACATTTTGAAAGGCTTCAACTGATTTTTCATAAGTCAATTGCGCTAAGAGCTCTTTAGAAAATAAATTTGATCCAATTCCAACGCAGACAACGCCCACTTTAAACCATGATTTTAAGTTGCTTTCCTCTAAAGTTACACCACCGGTAGGCATTAGTTTTAAGTCCGGAAAAGGAGCTTTTATGGCTTTTACATATCCGGGGCCACCAATTTTATCAGCAGGAAACAGCTTTACTACTTCTGCACCTAATGCATTAGCGTGCAGTATTTCGTTTAGAGTAGCAGCTCCGGGAATCCAATACACGTTGTTTTGTTGGCAATACTTACCAATTTCAATATCGGTATGTGGACAAACAATGCAATCTGCTCCTAATTGATGATAGGTTTGCGCATCATTTAAGGTCAAAATAGAACCGACTGCTATTTTTAAGTCCAGTTTATTGGCATTTCTAAACGCAATCATTTGGCTGAAAACTTCCTTTGCATCATTGGAACGTGCTGCAAATTCGATGATTTTAATGCCGGTATCTGCCGCTGATTTCAATAAGATTTCGGCAGTTTGAATATTGATTTGAGTTACTAATGGAAGTACGCCTTGTGTTTTTAAAATGCTGTACATATTTGGGGAAATTTATCTGTTGATTCTGTTGCTTGTGCCATTTTTGATAAAATGACTTATTTCGGTTGGGTTGCTGATGGCAAAATCTCCCGGTATACTTTGTTTGATTACGCCACAGGCTGTTGCCCAATTTATGGTATCCTGACCAGAAAAGGTATTGGTAAGCCCGTAAAGCAAACCTGCAGTAAAGGCATCTCCTGAACCAATTTGATCGGTCACCAGTTGTATTTTATGTTCTGCGGATTCGTAAAAATGATTTTCATGTAAAAGCAATCCTTTGTATAAATGTGCCGGGCCGTCTGATTTTCTGAAACTCATCGCAAGGGTTTTCAGAAAAGGCATTTTTGTTTTTAACAACTCGAATGTCTTTTGAAAGCGATTAGCATCGGATTCGTTTGGGTCGGTTTTTATTCCGAAGTAAATTTCTATTGCATCTAAATCGGCAATGGTAATGGTACTGTAATGGAGTAGTTCCGGCATTATATCAGCCGGTTTTTTTCCATACTGCCATAATTTCGATCTGAAATTAAAATCAGATGAGATGGGTAATCCTTTTTTATGTGCGGTTATAATGGCTTCCTCGCAAACTAATGCGGCTTCATAAGAAACACCGGGACTAATTCCGGACCAGTGAAAATGGGTTGCATCATTCAAAACGTGGTTCCAATCAATTTGGTTTTCTTTAATGGTAGCAAAAGAAGAATTGCTTCGGTCATAAATAACCTGTGATTGTCTGATTTGATTTCCGGCTTCGACAAAATAGAGTCCTAAACGTTCTCCGCCATAGACGCAGTTTGAAGTGTTTACTTTGTATTTCTGAAGTTCGTTTAAAGCCAGTTGTGCTAAATCATTTTGCGGTAATCGCGTAATATAATCTGTTTGAATTCCTAATTGGGAAAGTAAAACACAAACATTGGCTTCGGCTCCGCCAACATGAACACGCATTTCATTGGCTTGCGTAAAACGATACCCGTCGGTAACATGCATCCGGAGTAAAAGTTCGCCAAAAGTTGCGATTTTTGTTTGTGAGGTATTTGTATTCATCTTTATGTTTTTTTGTACAGATTTACAGATTGAGTAATTTTTGTTATAGCCACGAATTTAATTAATTATCGCAAATCATTGCATTTAATTAACTCGGGGGAGTCGAACAATTCGTGGCATACAACTTTTAATCATTTGAATCTGCGGTATTTTTTTTAAGCCACGAATTTCGCCAATTTACACAAATGATTGCGTTGAATTAATTTGAGACAAACAATTTTCAATTATTTGAATCTGTGAAATCTGTGGTGTTTTTTTAGCCACGAATTATACTAATTTACACAAATCGTTGCGTTGAATTAATTTGAGACAAACAATTTTTAATCATTTGAATCTGTGAAATCTGCGACATCTTTTTTAGCCCCGAATTATACTAATTTACACAAATGATTACGTTGAATTAATTTGCGACAAACAATTTTCAATCATTTGAATCTGTGAAATCTGTGGCATTTTTTAACCACGAATTAAACAAATTGTTGCGTTGAGTTAATTCGTGTAAATTAGTGCAATTCGCGGCAAATAATTTTTAATACAATTCAAAGACGGCTTCTACTTCTACCGGGATATTGTCCGGTAAAGAGCCCATTCCTACTGCGCTTCGTACTCCGATTCCGTTTTCCTGACCCCAAACCTCAGCAAACAATTCGCTGCAGCCGTTAATTACATACGGGTGTCTTAAAAAATCTTCGGTGCAATTCACCATACCAAGTACTTTGATAACTCTTTTTACTTTGTTCAGACTTCCAAAATTGGTTACAATGGTAGAAAGCATGGTCAGTCCAACTTGTCTGGCGGCCAGTTTTCCTTCTTCAATGTCCATTTCGTTGCCAATTCTTCCGATAATTAGGGATTTGTCATCCCGAACCGGACCGTGTCCTGAGAGGTATAAATATTTACCATCAACTAAATAAGGTTTGTAAATACCAAGTGGCTGTGGTGCCGGTGGTAATGATAAGCCTAGTGTTTCAAATTTTTCTTGTGGTAATAAATTCATGATATTAATGTATAATTGAGTTTAAAATAAAAACGAAAATGATTCCTAAAACCGATACTAAGGATTCCATGACAGTCCATGATTTGAAAGTATCTTTCAGGCTGATATTGAAATATTCCTTAAACATCCAAAAACTCGGATCGTTTACATGGGAGCACATTAAGCTTCCGGCTCCTACCGATAATACTAAAAGATTGGGGTCTAGATGATTGGTTTGTAGTAAAGGTAGTAAAACGCTGGCAGTCATTAGGCCTGCGGCTGTTGCAGAGCCAACACAAACGCGGATTATTGCGGCCATTAGCCATGCCAATATGTAGGGGTGTATGTTTGTTTGTGTTAGTACAGCAACAATAGTGTTGTTTACGCCGCTGACGATCATGACCTCTTTTAAGCTTCCTGCGCCACCAACAATTAAAACGATTAAGGCAACATCTTTTATGGCAGCTGCGTAATCATCCATTACAGACTTTAGGCTTCTGTTCATGCGTATACCTAATGTGTAAGTGCAAATCAACAGCGAGATTAACATGATCATGCTTGGTTCGCCTATTGTTTTGCCTATGTTAAGTGCTGTTTCGTTTTTTGTAAATAAAGGCAATAATGATGTTATTGTTAATCCAAAGACCGGAAATAATGCAGAAAATAAACTAATCGAAAAACTCGGAAGTTTGCCTTCATTTGCAATTTCTTCTACATTTAGAATTTCATGATTGGATTCTGTTTTAATGTTTTTCAGCAGATTTGAAAACAATAAACCTGCGATAAAAATAGTTGGGATGGCGATTATAATTCCATAGACCAAAACAAGACCAATGTCAGCATTTAAAATACTGCTCAATGCCATTGGTGACGGATGTGGAGGCAAAAAACCGTGCGCTACTGAAAGTGACGCAAGCATAGGAATTCCTAAATATACTTTTGATAGTTTAAATTGATGGGCTACTGAAAAGATTAGTGGTACTAACAAAACAAATCCAACACTATAAAATAGAGGTATCCCTACAATAAAACCGGTAATCATCAGGCCTAAACGGACGTATTTTTTACCTGTCCATCCCATAACAGTTTTAGCTATCACATTGGCTGCTCCGGACGAAACGGTGAGTTTACCAATACAGGTTCCAAAAACGATGATCAGAGTTATGGAGCCCAACATTTCGCCCAGACCTTTTTGTACAGTCTGAGATAAAGTGTCTATCGGCAGGCCCAAAGTTAGGCCTGCTAATAAAGCTGTTATTATAAATGCGATAAAAGGATTGATTTTAAACCATGCGATTTGCAGGATTAAAAAAGCAATGCAGACAGTAAGAATTAAAATGCTCATTTATTTCTATTATATTATTTATCCCACCATGTTTTTGTTGTGAACGTATCTGCGCCCTGGCGTTTGATGGCTTCAGCTAAGTTAGCTGAATTCACCGAATATTCGCTTACAGGGTATCTTAAACGTCTTGGTATTGTTCCGTTTGTGACATTTCCGGGAAAGTTTACCGGTACTAACGCGGGGTATCCGGTTCTTCTCCAGTTGGAGTAAATTTCCTGTTCGTCTACAAAAAGAGCTACCCAGATTTGAGAGTGTATTTGATTCATTTTCTGATCAAAAGTTCCTGCTGCATTATAAGGATTTGCCGTTAGATAAGGTGTTGCATCGGTAATCGCATAAGTTGGGCCGTAGATTCCCATGTTTAGGAAAGATGCTTTTACAGCTTTTTCATATAAATCTTTATCGGTTTCGGCAGTATACCAGCCTCTTATTGCTGCTTCTGCTAAATAAAGTTGTGTTTCGGCATTACCTAAAATCATTAAGGGAGCATCATATCTGAAAACCGTACTTTGGTTAGGTTCAGAATAAGTGCCTTGTTCTGCTGCAGACGGAGCTATTTTTGTTCCGTTAGGGAAACCTTTTTGCACATCAGCGGCATTATTCTGTGTTGTTCCTTGCCAAACGCCCGCATAAACACTGATTCTTGGGTCAGCAGTTGCTTGCAGCACATCTATAAAGGTTTTGGCTAGTTTTCCGCCTTCTGTGTTTTTTTGACCAAAGGAATCTTTTGCGAAATCAAGACTTCTGGAATCTATACCGGCCGGATTTCTGTTGAAATCATTTGGTCCGTCTGTATATTTCATAAGGGCATTGTCGGTTCCGTTTATAATTACTCCGCCGGCGATGGCCTTTGTTACCCAGGTTTTGGCTAAAGCCGGGTCAACTTTTGTTAGTCTTAAACCTAAACGAAGCATTAAGGAATAAGAAAATTTCTTCCATTTCGCGATGTTACCATCATATATTAAATCGGCCTTTCCGAAACTTACTTTGGCAGGGTCTAATGCAGTTGCTGCTTCATCAAGTTCTTTTAAGAGATCTTTGTATATGAATTCCTGAGTGTCATATTTTGGAAGAAAATGTTCATTCGTATAAGCTTTTGCCGCCTCGGTATAAGGTACGTCTCCGTACAAATCGGTCATACGGTGGTAGATATAAGCTTTCCAGATTCTTGCGATGTTCAATTTGTTGCTATCGGTTGGGCTATTCTTCAATGCATTGATTACCGTTTGAATCTCATTGATAGCGGTTGGATATCCTCTGTTGAAATAGGCTGAGAAATAAACCTCATTGTTCAGGTACTTGTCTCCAACACCCGATGCTTCTTTGTAAGTAGCATAATGTTGCAGCATACCACCACATTCTAAAACATTTGTAAAGAAGTAACTGTTGTTTAAGCCATCAAGTTGAGATTGACTGAATATGAAATTAGGATTGGCGACTTCAACAGAATTAGGATTGGTGTTGATTTCTTCAAAGTCTTTGGTGCAGGCTGTCATACTACCTAGTAGTACGGCTGCTATATATAAATAAGTTCTCTTTTTCATGATGTGGTTCTTTAAAATTTAACGTTTAAACTTAGTCCGAAACTTCTTGTTCTTGGTACCCCAAATTGTTCTACACCTTGTGCATTTCCGGCACTAAATACAGATTCAGGATCTACGTTTGGTGTTTTCTTGTAAAGGATGAACAGGTTTCTTGCTATAAAAGAAACAGAGGCTCCCTGAAGTTTAGATAAAAATCCAATTTTTTCAATTGGTAATTCATAACCAACAATAATCTGTCTTAATTTTACAAAACTGGCATCGTAGACAAAATAAGAAGATATGTTTCTTAAACCATCATAGTAGGTTCTTAGGTTTGCCGGTGAGATAACCATGTTTACCGGGTTTCCATTGGTGTCAACACCTGAAATTGGTAATCCGTTTTCACGTCCTTCTAAAGTTAGTTTGGTCAATCCCATACGAGTTCCGTACAAATCAGTTCCGGAGTATAGATCTCCTCCGAATTTTCCGTCAATTAAAAAGCTGAAGGATACGGATTTGTATTTAAATTCATTACTGATACCTGCTGCCCAAGGATGAACTCCTTGTCCCAGTTCTTCAAGTGATCCTTGTGCTACAGTTGCAGTGCCATTGCTTACATTATAAACGGTGTTACCATTTGCATCTTTAAGAGGTTTGTAACCTTTGATGATACTGTACGGGCGGTTAACATCACTGTTGATTGTTACATATCCGTTTACAGAGGTTGCCATAGTAAGTGAATTTAATTGGCCTGTAAGCGATTCAACAGTGTTTTTGTTGTAAGATCCATTGATGGTAGCATCCCATGAGAAGTTTTCCGAATTGATGATTTTTCCGCTTAATAAGAATTCAACTCCGGTATTCTTCATTTTCCCAAGGTTTAGTAAGGCTGTTCTGGCACCCGATGCATTAGAAATTGTTGTTTCTACAATATCATTGGTTGTGGAACGATCATACCATGCAAAATCAAGGTTCAGGCGATTGTTGAAGAAACCGATGTCAGTACCTACCTCAACTGTGGTAGAGGTTAGTGGGCTTAACGTTGAGTTTGGAACTCTTGATCCTGTGGTGCTTTGTAATTGCTGACCGTTATGTCCGCCCTGAATCATAGAATAAGATTGATTTAAAGCATATGGATCAGGAGTTGCTCCACCTACTTGTGCCCAGGAAGCTCTAAGTTTAGTGAACGAAACCCATTCCGGCATTTTAACAATATCTGATAGGATAACACTTGTTCCTACAGATGGATAAAATATAGTATTGTTGTCTTTTGAAAGGGTAGAGAACCAATCCTGACGTCCTGTGAAGTTTAAGAATACAACATTTTTATAATCCAGATCTGCTGCAGCGTATACTGAGTTTGTTTTGGTTTTCCCATAAGGATAGCTGTACGTTATAGTGGCTAAGTTGGTTAAAGAGTAAAAATTATCCAGTACAAAGTTTGATCCGTCTATTCTGATTTCGTCTCTTAATGAAGTTCTGGAATTTACTCCAAGTAAGGCATTTAAAGAGAAATCTTTGTAGATGTTTTTCTTGGTGTAATTTAGGATGGCTTCGGAGTTGATATTTGATAATTTTACTTTTGAACCTTGTCCGTATCCAACCGGGTTGTTTAAACTGGTTTTTGGGATATAACCGTAGAAATCATAATTGGTAAAATCCTGTCCGATTCGTCCCTGAAGGAATAGTTCCGGAGTAAAGTTTACTTTTACATTCAGCATTCCGATAAAACGATTTTTGGTGTCGCTATTTTGAATTTGATTTACGGCAAAGTATGGGTTGGTAGCAACGGCAACAGGATTCCAGGCGATTTCTTTGCCATTTGCATCATATCCCGGAGATAGGTTTCTAATATCGACCGTGTTGGCTATCATATAAGTTCCCCAGTTCGGGTTGGCTTCGGCATCAGAAACGGTTGTTCTGTTGTCTGTTTTGTCAATGTTGTATTGTGCGACTACATCAAATTTTAGCCAATCTGTTAAGTTGACATTGGTTGCTATGTTAATACTTTTGCGATTAAAACTTGAATTAGGTACAACACCTTGATTGTCCATATTCATAAGAGAAAGACGTCCGGATGCTTTTTCACTACCTCCGGATAGCGCGATAGAGTTAATAAAGGTTGTTCCGGTTTGGTAGAAATTTTTAATATTATCTTTCTGAGGAGAGTATGGTCTTTTTACACCATCAAACTGAACGACATCAGTTCCGTCCATTTTTGCTCCCCAGGACCAACGTCCAAATTCTATGGCCTCGGCTTGTGTTGTGGGTTTTTTACCTAATGCCCCTGCTCCGTATTCGTATTGCCATTCCGGTTTGATTGATGGAGTTTCAAAAGTAAAAGAAGAATTATAATCTACACCGATTCCTTTTTGTGCTGCTCCTCTTTTGGTTTGAATTAAAATTACACCATTTGCGGCATTCGCGCCATATAAAGCTGCAGCTGTTCCTCCTTTTAGTACGGTAATACTTTTGATATCGTCCGGATTGATGACCGAAGTTCCGTCTCCTCTGTCTACATTAATCCTTGGAGATCCTGGTCCATTACCTATTCCCGGTAAGTTCAGCTGGGTGTTGTCTATAGGTAAATCATTTACAACATACATAGGTTGGTTGTTTCCGTTTAAGGAACCATTTCCTCGAATCACCACTCGGGTTGATCCTGTTGGTCCTGTTGCGGTGGCACTTACGTTAACACCTGCAATTTTTCCGGCTAGAGCATTTGTGATATTGGTTTCTTTTGCTTTGGTAAATTCGGTTCCCTTAAGTTCTGTTACGGCATAAGATATTGCTTTGCTGCTTTTTTTAACACCCAGTGCAGTTACTAAAACTTGCTCCAGTACATTTTCAGCCGGTTTTAGGCTTATAGTTACATTTGTAGTGCGGTCTAGGTTATATTCTGTTGTTTCATAACCCATATAAGTTATGATAATTGCAGTCTCGTTTTCCGGAACTTTTATTTTGAAATTTCCGGATTCATCAGTAATAGTTACTATTTTGTTATTGCTTTTTGCATAGATGGTTGCTCCTGCAATTGGCATTCCATCATCTTGACCTGTTACTTTTCCTGTAACTTCAATTTGATTGGTGCTTTGTTCTAAAACATGCTTTTTTATTGCAAACTCGTGGGCATTTGCTGAAAAAAACATTCCTCCAATTAAGGCTAGAGATAATAGTCTGGTTTTCATAATAATTTGGTTTTCATTACTTTAATGATTTTTTGGTTTTGATAGGTGTTCAAATATATATAATTTATTTGCAGCTAAAGCAATATTTTTGCAAAAATATTGCAATATTTTTGCAAGTTTTTTTTACTTCTTATTTTTTTATTCGAAAAAAGCTGATGTTTATTGGGGTTGTGCCATTTAGGATAAGAGGGAGTACTGTATCTTGTGTTTGGTTTTGTGAAAGCTTTTTTTTACAATGTGAGGATTGTGGGAATTCGGTTGTGTTTTGCTGTGAAAAGTGATAAAAAATGATTTCCTGCACAAAAAAAAATACTACCACCCATAATTCATTGTGAATTACAGATGGTAGTATTGGCAGTATGAAACAGGGTATGTTGGGTGAAAAATTGTGATTTAATCTACATCCCACCAAACTTTAGCGAGCCAACTATTGTTATTGTATTTTGCACTTGCAGCCTCAAAGTTGTCTTTGTTACTTGTAGATTCTTCTACCGGATAAGGCATTCTTTTAGGGACAACTCCGTTGGTTTCGGAGTCGGCGCGTGTGATTTTAATCAGAACAGGAAGATTGGTTCGTCTGTAATTGCTGTAGCCTTCCATTCCGTTTAAAAATAGAGTTAGCCATTGTTGTGTAACTATTTCTTCAAGTTCTTTTCCCGGAGTAAGGTTTTTTGTAGCGAGAAAGGCTGTAATTTCGTTATTATTTATGATGCTGGCATCTTTAAAAATTATCCATTGTCTGATTCCGGCTTCGATTCCAGTTTTGTAAAAATTTTTAACATCTCCGGAATATAGTCCTCTGAAAGAAGCTTCTGCTAAGAGTAGCATTGTTTCAGAATAGGTTAAATGCAGGTACGGCGCGGAGTTTTCGTATAAATAAGGCTGGAAAGTTGAAAGGTTAGCAACGGAAGGTCTGTGATCCCATTGGAAATTATTTGGATTAATTCCCACATAGTCTCCAGTTGAGTTTGCCTGGAACCATATCTTTTTTCTAGGGTCTGTTCCTAGTAAATCCATTAGAATACTGGTCGGATGGTCGTATATAAGTACATTGCCTTTAATTGCATGAGATAGCCCGTTACCATTGTTTAGTGCACCTGTTGTAAAGGGAAGAGTAGAGTCGTGTTTCATATAACAGTTGTCATCGTTACTGGTAAATATACCACCCGTGACTGCTTTCTGGATCTGTTCCTTTGCTAATGTGGGTTCTACTTTTGAAATTCTCATAGCGCAACGCAGTCTTAAAGAATTGATCAGCTTTTTCCATTTCGTGATGTCGCCGGAATAGAAGATATCTCCTTTTACCGGTTCAGTCCCGGATCGTAATTGATTTTGGGCTTCGTCCAGAACTTTGAAAAAGTCTGTATAAATGTCTTTTTGATTGTCGTATTTTGGATAAAAAATATTTTTGTAATATCCTAAACCTGCTTCGGAATAAGGGATGTCACCATATAAGTCAGTTAAACGTTGAAAAACCATTACTTTTAATGTTTTGGCGATAGCGTTTAAGTTGTTGAATTCGGGTTTTCCATTTGTTCTTTCGAGAACATCTACTAAATTTTGTACTAGTCCAGTGCCGTAATTGGCGTTCCAAAGTGCTTCCTGATATTCTCTGCTGGCTGTAAAATGCGCTCCGTAACGAGAAACAGACCATGATCCGCCAATGTGTTGTACAAATGCTTCTCCGTAGATAAGATTGGCTCTCCATTGTTCAAATACTCCTCCCGATAAAGCTGCCTGAATTCCTGTTATTTGGGCTGATGGATCGATGGTTACAAAGGTTTCCGGATTTGTATTGGTTTCTCTGAAAAGTTCGTCGTCTGCACAATTAGTGGTGGTAAGCAGGAGTACTGTTGCCAGTATATATTGGGTTAATTGTATAGTGTATTTTTTCATTTTGATGAGGTTAAAGGGTTAAAATGATAGTTGAAAATTAAAGCCGTAGGATCTTCTGTAAGGCAAAGAGCCATATTCAAACCCTTGTCCGTTTCCGCTGGTATAAGTTGATTCCGGATCGATATTTGGAACCTTGGAGTATATGGTCCAAAGGTTTCTGGCGATAAGAGAAAATTTAAATCTGTCAAATCCGGTACCTTTAAGCCATTTTTTTGGAAAATCGTAGCCTATGGAAGCTTCTCTAAGTTTAACATAGGAAGCGTCATAGATGAAAGGTTCCGGTGTGGTGTCGTCTCCGTATAATCCTCTCCAGTAAGTTTGGGGACTGACAGGAGTGGTGTTGTTTTGGTATCCGGTCACATTGCCGTTGTTGTCTTTAATTTGGGTTACCCCCTGTACAATAAGTCCTGCTCCGGCGGGCATTTGTTCTATTTCGGTTAATGTTTTGCCGGCAGCAAGTTGTTGTGCAACCCAGTTGTTGTATTCTTCTCTTCCTTCAATGGTTTTATCTAAGAGTCCACTGGCAGCCGCGCTGGCATTGGTCATAGAATATACATTGCCTCCAAATTTCATATCCAGATTGGCTCTCAGGCTAATTCCTTTGTAGGAGAGATCGTTGGTAATTCCGCCAATCCAGTCCGGGGCAGTTTTTCCTAAGCTTTCAAGACCTTGAGTTAATAACGGTAGTCCGTTTGGTCCGATGATAATTTGTCCGTCAGGAGAGCGTTGGAATTTTTTTCCATAAATCTCGGTAGAAGTTTGACCTACTTTCGCGACAATTTGTGCACCTGCCCATCTGGCGTTAGAGATTACTTGCAGGTCGGTTTTGTCGGTTAGTTCCAGGAGTTTGTTTTCGTTTTTTGCAAAATTAAGGGTGATATCCCAGTTAAAACCATCAGGGTTTCTAAAAATTCCGGCTGTAATCAAGGCTTCGAAACCTTTGTTTTCGATTGTACCTGCATTTGTAACAGCGCTTGTATAACCTGATGTTTGTGAGGTGTTTAATAGGATTAACTGGTCTTTGGTTTTGGTGTAATAATAGGAAAGGTCAAGTTGTAAGCGATTCTTAAAGAAACCTAAATCTACTCCTGCCTCGTAACTGGTGGTAAATTCCGGTTTTAAGGAATTGTTTGGAATGAAATTGGTTGCAATAGAGCCAATAGGATTTCCTAGCAAAGGTTTTGTTTGTATGTTGTAATTAAGGGCTGTGCTGTAAGGTGCTTCCAATGCTTTTGCGGTTCCTGCCCATGAAGCTCTTATTTTTCCAAAAGACAATACATCGCTTTTGATGTCTAAGCCATCAGTAAAAATAAAACTGGAGGATACCGACGGATAAAAGTAGGAATAGTTATTGTTATTGCCTGAACTAATGGCGGAAGCAAGAGTTGAATTCCAATCGTTACGCCCGGTAAAATCTAAAAAGAGGTAATTTTTGTAATTGGCTCTAAGATAGGTGTATAAAGAGCGTACCAGTATTTCATCATTGGTTTTCGGAGCCAAAACGCTGGATAGGAAATTAGCTTGTTTGTTTACTCCATTGGTAATCATGTCTGTAAGAGTAACGCCGGTGATGGTTCTCTGTGTGTTCCTTTGATTTGCTCCAACGCCCAGATTTATATTAAAATCCCCGAATGTTTTTTGAGCATTTAAAATGGCTTCCGTATTGTATTCCTGAAAGGTTGTGTTGTTGTTTATTAAGGAGCCGTTCTGTCTGGCTGCCCAGGTCGTTCCCTCGTTAACAAAATCGGAGCTTTCGAAGGTAAAACGATCAATTCCGGCTCTGGCGGTACCACTTAGCCAGCTTGTAAAGTTGTAGGTAGCGCTAAAATTAGCCAGTATTCTGTGTTTTTCGGTTTCGTTTCTGTTTTCGTGTAATACAAAATAAGGGTTTAGTCGGTTGGAATCGGTATTCCATGGGTAGTAATTGCCGTCTTTGTCTTCGTAATTTTTTAGCCACGCCTGATCAATGTTTGGAGCTAATGAAGCTACAGATAGTCCAAGATTGCCGGCATCATCTGATAAAGCTGGTCGGTTAATGGTGTTTTCTGTGATATAGCTGAATTTGGCATCGATTGTTAGTTTTTCTGTCTGTGAGTTGACGCCTAGTGTGAATGTGTTTCGTTTTAATCCGCTTTTAGGAACTACATCGGTAGCATCAAGATTGGAGTAGTTTAATCTGTAAGTAGTATTGTCTCCTCCTCCTGATAAGCTAAGGCTGTTGTTTGCGGTTATTCCGGTTCTGAAAAAATCTTTGATGCGGTTTTCTACATATTGGTAGGGTTTGTAGGAACCGTCAAAGATTCTGGTAGTGGTATTACCGGGAGATCCGAATTTTGGACCCCAGGCAGTGGTAGTAGAGTTTCTTCCATTTACAATGTTGTTAGGATTGGGCAGTGCGCCGTTTGATCCGGTACCGTAGTCTTTTTGATAGTCTTTGAAATTGGTACTGATTTGGTCTAAAGTCGTGGTGCTGTTCCATTCGGCTTTTAGAGAGTTCTTTTTTCCTTTTTTTGTTGTAATAACGATAACACCATTGGCGCCACGTTCTCCGTATAGTGCACTCGCGGCACCACCTTTCAATACAGAAATATTTTCAATATCATCGATATTTAAACTTGATAAGCCGTCGCCGTTATCGACACCGTCGGCATATCTTCCCGATTTAGAGCCTGTTACTGCAGCAAGTCCCGTATTTCCTAATGTAACGCCGTCTATTACAAATAAAGGTTGGTTGTCTCCACTGATAGATCGGTTTCCTCTTATTACGATGCGTGAACTACCTCCGATACCTCCGGTAGTTTGTGAGATGTTTACTCCGGCAATTTTTCCATATAAGGATTGTGCGACGCTTATGGTAGGATTGTCTGCTAAATCTTTTCCTTTTACATCCTGAAAAGAGTAGCCTAATTCTTTTCGCTCTCTTTTTATTCCAAGTGCTGTAACTACAACTCCTGAAAGTGCTGTTGCGGCGGCTTCTTTTAGTTTTACGTTAATGATGGTGGCATCACCTATAAGAATGTTTGCGGTTTCGAGTCCTAAGAAAGAAATAATAAGTGTTTTTCCTTTTTGTACATCAATAGAAAATTTACCATCAAAATCGGTGGTTACTCCTTTTTTTTCGTCTTTTATGAGTACAGTGGCTCCTGGTAGTGATATTCCATTAGAATCGGTGACGGTTCCTTTGATTGTTTTTACCTGTCCCAATGTGATTTGAGTGGTAAGAAGTAATATAAATAGTAAAATGGTTTGTTTCATTGTTTTGGTTTTAGTTAGTTCTGGTATGTTGACTTTTTTTTCTTTTCCACTAATTAGAAAGGAATTTATGATTCGCTTTATTGTAGGGGAAATGTTGTGTAAATACTACACTACTTTTTCTATCGGTTTAATATAGATTATGATTGTAGCGTTGTACTATTCAAAGCGCATTTTTATTTATGAAATTTTAGTCCAATGCTTTTTTATTGCAAGAAGACTTGTGGTTTTCATAAATTGTGGTGTTAGTGAATTGTTTAGTAAAAGGGGGTGTTTTTGTCATAATTGAATGTTTTTTAAGGGGTTAAATTTTATTTAGCGGTCAAATATATATAATTTGCATTCATTATGAGCAATATTTTTGCATAAATAATGCAATATTTTTGCAATATTTTTTCTGTTAATGTTTTTTTATTCTAAAAAGACTGATGTTTGTTGGGTTTGTGTCTTTTTTGATCAGGATTTTAAAGAGTCGGAAAGAAGATTGAATTTTTGTACTTTAAAAAAGGTATTTTTGTAAGATGAAAATCGCATTAATCCAATCAGATCTATATTGGGAACAACCCGATAAAAACCGAAATCACTTCGAACAAAAAATTAATGGAATCACTGAGGCCGTTGAGCTAATTGTGCTTCCCGAAATGTTTGCTACAGGATTTACTATGAATGCAAAACAAGTCGCCGAAACCATGCAAGGGGAGACGGTTCTGTGGATGCAATCTTTGGCAAAACAAAAAAAATGTGCTATAACAGGAAGTTTGATTATTGAAGAGAATAAACAGTATTACAATAGAATGTTGTTTGTTTTTCCGGATGGAAAAATACAGCAGTACGACAAACGTCATTTGTTTTCTTTAGCCAGGGAAGATCAATTTTATACCGGTGGGACTCAGAAAGTAATCGTGGAATATTCAGGTTGGAAAATCTGTCTTCAGATTTGTTATGATTTAAGGTTTCCGGTTTTTGCAAGAAATGTAGAAAATTATGACCTGCTACTGTATGTTGCCAATTGGCCGAAAGTACGCATAAATGCTTGGGATGCTTTGTTAAAAGCCCGTGCAATTGAGAATTTAAGTTATGTGATTGGGGTAAACAGAGTAGGGACGGATGCTAATAATTACGAACATGTCGGGCATTCTCAGGTTATTGATTTTCTTGGAAATTTTGTTTTAGAGCCTCAGGAAAATGAAGGCGTTTTTATAGTAGAAATAGATAAAGAGGTAATGCTCGAAACACGTAAAAAACTTGATTTTTTAGGGGATAAGGATCATTTTGCAATTCACATTTAATAGAATAAAAAACTTTAAGATTACTCTAAAATTATAATTTCTTCTTTTGGGTTTTTAATCCGAACAGTGATTTTTTTGTATACCCATTCTGTTCCTTTTTTGTGAGCAGTAAGATCTAGTTTTCCTGTGGCCTTACTGCCGCTTATTCTAAAAGAGGAACGAACAGAATTATTGTTGTTAGAATAAGAAGTGTTTCCTTCCAGAATAGCTAATTTATCAATAGACTCTATTTTGCCAAAAACGTCAAGAACTCTTGAATTTGTATTCGCCTGATCAATTGCTTTTTGGTAAAGTGCATTGTCGGTATAAGCCTGAGCCATATCGCTGATGTCTTTTCCTGAATTTACAGATAATAGAAGAGTGAAAAGAGCTATTAATAGGAGAGAGGAAGGCAATGACCATTTCCAGTTTTTTTTAAACCAGCTTTCTTTCTCGATAAGGTCATTGTTCATTGTTTTTCTTTTTATTAGCGTAATCTTTTAAGTGTGATTTGTAAAAAAAAACGTATTCAATAACATAGAAACATAAGTTTTCAGTACAAATAGGGTTTAAAAAGAAACATGTTTTTATTATATAGTCAAACTATGAGAGCTATTTAAAAGGCTTTCTTTTTCTTTTCAGCTTCTTTTTTCTTTTTCTCGTCCTGTTTTTTCTCTACTTCCGGATTGTATTGCACGCTTAGATCTAAGGTTTCTTCCCAGTCCCAATTGGCTCGGACATCAATCTCTTTTTGGGAATAGTTGATCTCTTCGGGTTGTATTTTTTCTAAATAATTTCCTGCATCATACATTCGGTTTTTATTGTCATCATAAATAACGCGAACTGTAAATGCATCCGGTGACAAAAGATTAAACTCAAGCTTGGTTTTTTCTTCAGAGTATTCGCTTGCGATTACAACATCTCCTTTTTTATTTGTTAGTTCTACGATAATCGGAAATCGTTTTACGTTTGTTAAATTCAATCTAAGATTGGCGTAATCTGTTAGTTCTTTTGTGTTTAATTTGTAGGATAAAGTATCGTTTGTCTTTTCGTAAAAATCAGTTAGAGCACCTGGAAAAAAGGTGAAATTGTATTTTTCCAGCGGTTCTTTTTTGAAATCAACATATAGTTTCTGGTCAAATTCATCATATTCTGTAGTGAAATCAACGGCTACAGAATCTTTGTTGACTAATTTGATTTTAGATCTGTCAAATTTTACCAATGGAGTTTCAGTTTCTAAGGTAAATCGGTCTCTGAAATTAATGGTCCCGCTTTGTACTGCCTTTATGTTCAGGGTGTCTTTTTTCTGGTCTTTAATTTTAAAAGTAAATTTCTTCTTGTAATTTTCCTTTTCAATCTCTATAGTTAAAGAGTCTGTTTTTAGGGGTTTGTACCACACTTGTAAAGAATCCTTTTTAGGGAATTGAGTCACTATAGTTTCCAAAATTTGGGAATTGTTTTTTAATACAATTTTTGGCTTTGAATTTTTAAAGTTCTGTTTTCCGTCGTATGGCAGGTATAGCCTGTTTCCGGAAGCTTGTATTGGTTTTAAAACTTTTAATGGCAGTGTTTCTTTGAATAATTTTAGTTCAAAAACACTGTCGTTTGGAACAGTAATGTAATTCTTCAGGAAGGCAATTTTGTCGTCTTTAGGGTTAAATTTATTGTTGTTTCCTTTGTCTTTTAAAGCCATCAAAAGATATTTTCCGGCTTTTAGATTTTCTAATTTAAATGTTTTTAAACTATCTAAAGTGTTCGTAATGTATCTTGGATTTTGTTTGTAAATTAAAGAGTCTTTAAAAGTATCATTGACTTCGTAAAGCATTACGGAAACAAAATTATCAACGTTTTTTTCATAAGCATCTTTGACCGTTCCGCTAATAGAAAGCGAATCAATATAACTGCCCGTAGAAAAAACATACTTAAGCTGGTTGTATGGATTTCCTTCGTTATTGTCTGTTATACTTTGTCCGAAATTTAAACTGTATGTGGTGTTGGGTTGTAAAGTGTCTCTAAGCTTTATGCTTATAAATTTACTGGCATTAGAAGGAGTGATTATAGGTTCCAGCTTCATAGGAGGCGAGATAATCAGCTGCTTGTTGGCATTTTTAAGTTTTATATATTCATCAAAAGTCAGGATGATTTCCTTGGCTTTGAAATTAGTCGTGAAATTTTTTGGTGTGCTGTATTTTAAAACGGGAGCCAGAGTGTCTTTCAGTCCGCCGGTTATGCTGCCTCTTTTGGCGCAACTCAACATTAAAAAGACTAATAAAAAGGATATATATCTGAAGTTGTTTTTCAACATAACGTTTTTAAATTTGATTGCACAAAATAACGATTATATTTGCTTTAATTGAAATTTTTTATCCATTTATTAGGATTTCGGGCTTTTGATCCTGATGCTTTTTTAAGCTTTCAAATTATGAATTTGATATAATTTCTTATTTTTGACCTTAAATGTAATTTTCCCCGGTTTTGATAAAAAAAGTTTTTTTGGGTTTGTTGGTTTTTTTACTCTTCTCCTGCAGTAAAAAAGAAGAGCCGATAATTGCCTTTTATTATTGGAAAACAATTTTCAAATTGTCTGAAACCGAAAAAGAAATTCTGGAAGAGCATAAAGTAACAAAACTTTATGTTCGTTATTTTGATATTGGCTTGCAACCTCAAACGCAGGAACCAATTCCGATTAGTCCGATACGATTTCAGGAAAGTAGTAGCAGATTTACTATTGTTCCGGTGGTTTTTATTCAAAATAAAGTCATGCTGCAATCTCATTTAGACATTGAGAATCTGGCTCAAAAAACGATTCGCCTGGTTGATGAGATTAGTGCCGCAAATAAAATTGCTTTTAAGGAAGTTCAAATTGACTGTGATTGGTCGTTAAACAGTAAAGGCAATTATCTGAAGTTTATTGATCGTTTTAAGAAACTTTCACAGAAAAAACTTTCGGCAACAATCAGACTGCATCAGGTGAAATATTTCAAAAAAACAAAAATTCCAAATGTTGATTCCGGTGTTTTGATGTATTACAATATGGGTTCTATTGCGCCCGATTCGTTAAACTCCATTTACGATCAGAAAATTGCAGCAAGATATCTTAAGAGTTTAAAAAAATATCCGTTGCCTCTTGATTTTGCATTGCCGATATATTCCTGGGGAGTTCATATCAGGAATCAGAGAGTGATTGGTTTACGCTCGAAATTGAGTTTTGATGAACTTAAAAAAGACAAAAATTTTGAGCAGACAAGTACTTTTTTCTTCAAAGCAAAACAATCAAATTATAAAAACGGAGTTTTTTATGAAGAAAACGACCTGCTGAAAATAGAAACGATCTCTTCCGAAGATTTGAAACAAATGGCGAAAGAGTTAGATGAAAATACGGCCCAAGCGCCAAAAGAAATTATATTTTACGATTTAGACGAATTCAATTTAAAAAACTATGAAAAGAATATTTTTGAACAAGTTGTTTCTTGTTTCTAGTGCCTCTTTGCTTTTTGCTTACGGAATAATTTATGCCTGTGGAGGCGGAGACGATTGGGATTTTTTTGGTTACAATTCGAATTTTACGCCCGAAACATTTGCAGATAAGTCGTATTCGCCGCTTTTTTTGTCGGGAGATTTTTTTTATGGAATCGGATCTGATACTGAGCACAATTCAAGGTTTAATGAAGTTATTAAACAGGATTGGGAGAATTATTTAAAAGGGAAAGCAGATACTGCAACGGTGCGTTATTTTCTAATTGGTCCTAATGAAGAAGTGGCTTATGAAGATCGAAAGAAGCCGTTAAAAAATAAAGTGGAAATAGAGCAACTTCATGTTTTTTATAAAACGAAAAAAGAGAATAAAACTTCTCTTAAGTGGGGTAAAATAATGAGTCTGAAAGAGGCTAAAATTAAAAGTTTTATTGAATTTTTATATTTGGCACAGAAAATAGAAACGGTTTCTATCGCTGAGGATTATTGGAGCTATGACCCTGTTGTGGCTAAAACATTCAATGATAAGAAGATGATTCAGTCTATTGAGAATGTTTATAATACGACTTCAGATCCGTTTCTGAAAAACAGATATTGGTTTCTTACTATGAAAGCACGATTTTATAGTAACGACAAGCAAAAAGCGATTTTGTTTTTTAATAAAACCGAAGCTTCAGTTGCTAAAAATACACTGTATTACAGAGCGCTGTCTTATGTGGCGGGTATAAATTATCAGCAAAATAAGTATGCGACTTCCAATTATTTGTATGCGCAGGTTTTTGATAAATGTCCTGAGATGAGAGTCGTTACGGCTTATTGTTTCCATCCGCAGAACACTGCCGATTGGAATAAATCATTGGCAATGGCTAAGAATAACAAAGAAAAAGCAGCGCTTTGGGCAATTCACGGTTATTATAAAGATGAAAAGCAAGCCATTGAAAAGATTTATGAATTAGATGCAAAAAGCGAACATCTGAATTATTTGCTAACCCGATTGATTAATATACAGGAGCAAAGCATAAACAATTCGTTTCAGCAGAACAGAGGAAATGAAGATAATCTTCCGGTAAAATGGCAAACTGTTGCAGAGAATAGAGCAGAAAATTATGCCAAACTAGATAAAGCGGCTTTTGATTTAACAGCGAAAATTGCTGCCAGCGGAAATACAGACAAACCTTATTTATGGGATATTGCACTTGGTTATCTGCAAACTTTAAAAGGAGATTTCGCTGGCGCAGATAAGAATTTTGACAAAGCGGCAAAAACACTTCCAAAAACAGAATTGGCAGGTTATCAGTTGAGGTTGTTGCGTTTTGTGAACGCGATGAGTAAAATAGATAAATTGACAGATCAAAATGAAAAGACGATTCTGGCTGATTTGAATTGGTTATATCAGGAGCTTCCAAAAACATACAAAGGAGAGACGTTTCGTTATCATAATGCGGTATTGTGGAGTAAGAATTATTTGGCGGCACTTTACAAAGCAAAAGGAAATCCTGTAATGGCAGAACTTTTTGGTACTTCTTCGTACGGTTATTGGAATTCGGGTAATGCTTTTTATGATAACGAAAAAGAGCTGCTGGACATGAAAGCCTTTTTGTCTAAACCAAATAAGACCGAAATGGAGAAAATTGGTGCCGGAATTTATGGTTTTAAATTAAAAGACATCAGTAATTTTCAGGCTGTTCAGGCAACCTTTAAGAATAAAATTCCGGAGGCAATTGCTTTTTTACAGCAGGCAGATTCTGTGCAGTATGCTACTTTTTTGGGTAATCCGTTTAATGGAAACATAAAAGATTGTCATGATTGTGATCACGCAGCCTACCAAAAAAAGAAATATTCTCAAATTGAATTCCTGAATACGATAAAAACAATGCAGGATAAACTGGCTCAAAAGGAGGATGTTTATACGAATAGTTTATTGTTGGGGAACGCATTTTACAATATTACCCATTTTGGAAATGGAAGATCTTTTTACGAAATTAATATCTTAGGTTACGGCTCGAGTCCGTATTCTTTTAGGGATTCGATGAAAGCAATGATTACGGATTGTACGGTTTCGAAAATGTATTACCAAAAAGCGTTTGACGCAGCGACAACCAAAGAGCAAAAAGCAAAATGTATTTATTTAATAGCTAAGTGTGAGCGTAACGAATATTATAACAATAAATATAATAAGGTAAACAGCTGGTGGGAAATTCAGGATGATAAAATCAATTTTATTGCTTGGAATGGATTTAAAATGTTGAAAAAAGATTATTCGGACACGAAGTATTATCAGGATGTAATTGCAGAATGCGGTTATTTTAATACGTATGTTAACCAATAAGAAGAGCGGGTTTTAAAAAAATAATAGAAGAAAAATGGTAAACAAAATAGAACATATCGGAATTGCAGTTAAAAACATGGACGATGCCAATGTATTGTTTGAAAAGTTACTTGGTGTTCCGTCTTATAAAATGGAATCTGTAGAAAGCGAAGGCGTTCTAACTTCTTTTTTTCAAACGGGGGTAAATAAAATTGAACTTTTATCGGCAACAAATCCGGAAAGTCCAATTGCGAAGTTTTTAGAGAAAAAAGGAGAAGGAATTCATCATATCGCTTTTGATGTTGAAGACATTCAGACCGAAATAACGCGTCTGAAAAATGAAGGTTTTGTGCTGATCAATGAGGTTCCCAAAAAAGGAGCCGACAATAAATTGGTGGTTTTTTTGCATCCAAAAAACACAAATGGGGTTTTGGTGGAGCTTTGTCAGGAAATTAGATAAAAAAAAGCGATTTTTTATTTGTTAATAAGCTGTTGAAAATCAATAATGTTGTGTGAAATAAGGGCAGCAGTTGTAAATTAAATAGAAAACATCTCTTAAAATATTTGGTGCGAATGAAAAATAGTAGTAATATTGCATCCTCAAACCGGTCCTATAGCTCAGCTGGTTAGAGCACCTGACTCATAATCAGGTGGTCCCTGGTTCGAGCCCAGGTGGGACCACTAGTAAAATCAAGCCTTACAGAAATGTGAGGCTTTTTTTATTTGGTCTAAGTGTACTTTTTAAGTGTATTTTGATAATCACTCTGCCTTTATTCCAATCAAAGTCATATTTTGGGTTTTGCATAAATTAGTAATAAAGGGAAGACCAGACTGCCTCCCTTCTCTAATTAAATCATTTTATTAAAATGAGTCTTTCCGTTACCTGCCTCAATAAAAGTGTACATTTTGGATGTCCATATGTCTACATCGATATTCAAAAAAAATCTACAGGAAAATTTGGGTCTGTTTTTCAGCCTAAAATATAGTTATCCGTACTTATTGGACGTTGTCACTCCTGTATTTGCTCTATTGAATTATTTGGTAAATACTAGTAAAAACTATGAATTTATTATTTAGTTTGAGCGCATAACCTCATTTTGGAGAATAATTTGTTTTTTCATTGGTGTTTGGGTCAATTCGAGATATTTATCATTAAACGAATGATATGAAACTAAAATTAACATCAAAACAAATGCTTATGCTACTTTACAAAGTAGGTGTGCCAAAAGGAAAGATTATCTCAGCGACAGGAGAGGACTTAAATAAAATTTTGAAAAAAAAAATATTTAAGTACAACTAATAAGTCTGTATGTAATCAACACTAAAAAAGAATCTATTTTATAGGGGTTTTTTGTGCAAAAGTTTTGTTATTTAATTGATTTTTATCTTTAATAAATTCTTTTATAGCAACAGCAATTACTTTAGCAAGTGGAACAGGGACACCATTACCAATCATTTTAAACTTTTTTGACATTGATAATTCACTGGGTAAAACATAACCGTCTGGAACCCCTTGTATTCTTAAAGCTTCTCGAACTGATATTCGTCTATTTTGGTAAGGATGTAAATGAACTTCATTATTCCCATAACAAGCAGTTGGACTATATCTGTATCTATGCAATCTCTTAAAAGAAGGTCGGTTTGTCTCGCCTTCTTGTATGTTAAGTAATTTATTAAGATTAGGTTTTAAAGGAAAATATTCTTTTGCATTATCAATTATTAGTTCGTTTTCGGGTGAGACTAAACAACTTTCAACGCATAGTTCTATTTTTAAGTTTAAAGGTTTTATAGGATTTTCTCCAAAAGGATTTAAATTACCCCATTCATATTCTTTAGAAACATTAATGTTTTGCTCATTAACGGGAAATGGAAACCAGTTTGGTTTGAGATTCCCTTTTATTAGATTTTTCTTTATACCAATAAAAAAAACTCTTTCTCTATTTTGAGGTACTCCAAAATTTAAAGAATTAAGGATTTTAGAATCAACATGATACTCCTTTTTTACTTTGTTTAATAATTTATTTAAAAACTCACTTGTTTCTTTTCTTTTTACTAAGCCGGTAACATTTTCCATAACAAAAAAAGTCGGTAGCAATTCTAATATTTTGTTTAAATAAATTACAGTTAATTTTCCTCGTTCTCCATTGAATCCTTTAAGTTTTCCATTTATACTAAAATCTTGGCAAGGTGGTCCACCAATCATACCAAAATTTTTTGGTTTCCCATTAGGGAATGCTTCTTTAATAATTTCTTCAGATGATATTTCAACTATGGATTTAGTATTGAAAATTTCTGCTTCTGTTTCATTTCCTATTGATTTTCTCCATGAAGTTATTCCGGCGGCATGAAGTTTTGCAAATGTTTCATCAAATTCATTTGTCCAAACAATTTCAAAACCTGCTTGTTCAAAGCCCATATCCATAAAGCCTCCACCAGAATAAAAAGATAGTATAGGAACTTTTTGTTCGTGTTCATTATTCATAAACTATAGTAAAGTTGTTAGCAGTTGCGTTTAGTGACTTCTTTGTTTTTTTTAAATTGTAAAGTATTATATTTTTACCAATGAGAGATTCAAAATTTTCTTTTTTTTCTATTGTAAAACCATTTATTAAAATTTGTTTGTCTTGCATCCTTAACTGTAAACCTAATGTGTCATTATTGAATTGATTTACCTTTTCAATTATTCCAAATAAATCATTTACTGACTCAAAATTAGTGATTAGCCAATTTGAATAAAAACTACATCCTGGTCTATAAGAACAGTATTTACAATTCTCTATTGAAGGTTTTGCAATTGATTTTATGTCATTTTTTGTTATAAATGAATTTGTAGTATCAAGAAAGGTCAATATTTCTGAATAAATTTTTTCACAATCACTATTTTCAAACTTTACTTCAATATAATCATTCGACAAACTTACGATGAATAATGCTTTCGGGTATTTTCCATTCATTAAAAAATACAAGTAAGCATAAAGTTTTAATTGAGTTTCGTATTCTTTTTTTAGAATTTGCTCTGTTATTCCGCTTTCATCTATTGAGTCAGAATAAACTTTCCCGGTTTTGAAATCTAAAATTGTTGTTCCTGAATCATTCTCAACTATTAAATCAGCAATACCAACAATGCTTTTATTTGAATTTTCTAATCTCTTCTCAGGGTGAAATTTATTTGGTGAAGTTCTTGACGACCTACTATTTTTATCTTGTTTCTTCCGTAAGATATTTTTAATTTGAATTTTCTTTAGTGCAAAGTCAGGAACAAAATATTTTAAAGGCGTAATACTCGACAAACCTTTTTCTTTTAATTCTTCTTCCTTTTTGTTTATTAAATCATCCCATTTTTTGGAAAATATTTGCTCATCATTAATTATTCCTTTTGAAATTAACTCAATCATTTTGTGAACGATGGAGCCAAAATAAGCATTGGTATTTAATGGTAATAATGGTTGATAACCATATGAATTAGCTAAAACTAGTTTATATGGGCAAGTAATGGCTGAGTTATATTGACTTACAGAAATATGATTCAGATTTGTTATTTTACAGTTGTTTAACTTCCGAATCATTTATTCATAATTTTTTCAAAGCACCAGCCTATTCTTCTCTGAAGATTAAATGTGTCTAAACATTCAAAATCATCTTCTATATTTCCACCCTTTACTTGAATATATTCATGAGCCTCACTAATTCTATCTGTGTACCAAGCATCTTCTTCGGGATTTTCTAATTTCCAAAATGGATGAACAATTAAAATTATTTTTCGTCTTCCGTTCTTTAGGGCACCATGTTTTATCGCTGGAAGTCCATTGAAGTCAATAATATAATCTTCTCTTTGATTTCCTTCTTTTACAAAAAAGCTTTCAACGAATTGGTCTCTAAGCGTTTTGGCAAATACCAACCAATTTTTTATTTCAATTGTATTGAACTTACCGTCAGCGCCTGATTTATAATTTTTATCTTTAAAGATTTGTAAAATTCCTAAACCTAAACGCCAGTCTAACAAACTATGCCAATTCATGTTTCTGTAGACCTTCAAACAATCATAACAAGCATCATAGCATCTGCCTTCATGTTCTTCTGAATGAATTCTTTTTGTATATGTACCAATTGACTTTGGCGATAATGCGTCATCAAGTATTAATTCAAAATCTTCAAATAATTTTCTTACGAATCCTGAGCCATTTGGAAGTTCATCGGTTAGTATAATTTCTGCCACATTCTTTTTAATTATATCGTCTATTTCTTTTCTCGTTATATCAGCAATTTCAATCTCTGTTGGGTCAACATCGAGTTTATCAGCTAAAACTCTTTGTAATAAGAACGCAGCAGAATAAAAGCCAGCTCTTACTCCAATGGATTGTCTGTCAGAAAAATTAGAAGTTGATTTAATAATGTGGTCCAAATTAATTTCTGGTGCGACAGAACTAGGATGAAATTTCAAAATTTCTGTTTTTTTGTTTATTGCTAGTGCAAATGGAGTTTCATCTACTTTATTTAAAAAATCTATTCTATAACCATCCTCAGCTTTAAACGTATAGCCATTAGCTGTTGTTGATGGTATTAATGCTTTATGAACCCATTGATTTTTTAAAGTAATTGTTTGATGAGTTTCTGGATTAAAATTTCTTAAATCAAAATAGCTGCCCTCATATAGTTTGTCACTGTTCGTATTTACTCTCCAAGTCACGTCTTTATCTGAAATGAGAAGTTGTGTATTTGCAACATTTTTAATTTCTCTCTTTGCTTCTTCAGCTGTTGAATTATCAGCATAAATAGGTGGTCGGTTTGTAACAAAATCGGCTTCATCTCTATTATCTGTTCCTAGTAAAAAGTCACCTCTATATGCCTTTGGTGACTTTATTATGAACTTACCGTATGTTTTTTCATCATGATTGCCACATAAGCAGAAAAGACCTTCCGGCTCTTTATCAATATCATAAGACTTGCTATATCCACATTTTTTGCACCTCTCCATCCATCTATTTAAATAGAAAGGAGAATTACCAGTTGTAAAAGTATCATCTTTATTAGCGATAGTGTCTCTGCCATTAATGTCTTTTCCTTTTACAATTTCAGATGTAAATCCAATAGATTGATAAATTGCTTTGTCTTTTGTTTTTTGGGCTCCAGGAGCAAATTCATAAACTGCCATTGCTTGTCCTCTGTCAATTTTTAGCGTTTCATTATTAGAGGTTGTACCATGGTAAAAATATTTTACATCAGTGGGCATTCCAAACATTGGTAGAATACCCCCTTCAGCAAACTTTTGAGAAATATCGTTGGTTGGAATTTCAGGATTCACTACAACACTTTCCAGTTTAGCAATAAATCCTTCTTTAGTTGATGTGTCTAAAAAATGATTTTGAAACTGTGTTTTTAAATGGTTTAACTGATGAGGTATGATACATTCAACTATCGATTTAACAGTGTCATGATTAATATTTATCCAGTTTGTTATTTTAGTTTTGTAACTATCCCAGTTGTGAATTTTTCCAAAAACGCCATGTATACTTGATTTACTTTCGTCAAAATTTTCGTTAACTTCGATTGTCGAATATGCTTGTCTTAAAACTTCTTTTGAAATTAATCGTAAGCAAATTCTCTCTTGTTTCATTGTCAGGAATGGAGTAGGAGGACTATCGCCTGTAATTTTTTGAGGATTAGAAAAATAAAATTCATCGTGACTTCTACCTCTGCAAAATGTAAGTATAACAGAATATGCTTGTCCTCGTCTTCCTGCTCGTCCAACTCTCTGCTGATAGTTGAATCTTTGTGGTGGCATATTCGCTAACATCACTGCTTGTAATGCTCCAATGTCAACTCCAACTTCCAAAGTTGTTGTGACGCTTAATAAATCGATTTGTTTTACAAGTGGGTTTCCTTCCGATTGCAAAATAACATTTCTAAAATGTCGTTGTCTTTCAAATTGATTATCTGTTTGTCCAGTTAATTCTTCGCAATGAATTCTTATTGGCTCTCTGTTTTGAATCATTGCCGAATGTGATAAGTAATTTTCTTCCCAGACTTTTTCACAAGTTGTTTTATGTAAAGGGTCGAGTCGAGATTTTGTTTGTGTACAAACTCCGCCGGAAAAATGAAGATGAGCTCTTCTGCTTCTACTACTTAGCCAAACTTCGTCTTTTGCCATTGAAGCTTTTATGTATAAATCTTCAAACTGTAGACCTGTATCTCCTTTTAATAGGTTTATATCTGTTAGCAATTCAAAAATGTTTTGCCCTAGTAGTGTATCAGAAATAGATAAGCGGTCAGCAACATTGCTGATATAACCTCTACATAAAGTTGGTAAATTATAGTATGTAATAATATCAAACGGAAAATTGTCTTCATCAACCTGATTGTGATTATATTTATCTCCTAAAATTCTAATTACAGAATTTACAATTTCAAGAAAAACATTTGGGGATAATCCAACTATATTAGCATATTTTGAAAGTACTGGCGTCTCAGGATTAATTGTTAGATATCCTAAGGCAGAACTTTCAAACGAATAGAATAATGAAGCAAAAAACATATTCGCCATTTTTCTTAATGTTCCCTTTTTTATTTCTTTGATAAATTCATCATCAACACCTTCAGCCCATTGTTGTGGATTCTCGAAATGAATCACTTTATACCAAGGAATTTTAGTTGCGGGTGTTGATTGTAATCTAATGTCATTACCTCCCGGATTAATTCCTAATTCTGCTAATCGTTTAATTAATGGAGCTAGATTTAAACTATTTGTATAGTCAATTAAATCTCGGACTTTAATAATTCGTGTTTCAATTTCTTGAATTTTTCGCAAAGCAAAATCCTTTTCCTTTATTGCTTTAGCTGTTGTTCTTGCTGTGTTCGCATCATTCCAAACATCATCAACTTCATCAACAAGTTCATTATTCTTTAATCTAAATTCGTTAATTTTTTTCGTGTCATTTTTTTTGAATGCTTTTAGAATTTCAAGTTTGATTATTAATCGATTGTTTAGCTCACGAATCAAAAGCTCTCTCAATAAATCTATAAAATGATTTCTCTCAATACCATTTGCAACTTGTGCAGAATCTTCCCTGCTGTCCGAAAATACAACTAACTTTCTTTCATCTTGCTTATTTGGTAGCTGATACATTAATTCCTTAGCAAACATTTGACTTGATTTAGCAAAACCCGTTCTAAAACCTCTGATTGATGAGATTTTGTTTTTAATTATGGCTTGCTTATGTTTACTGTGATTAATACCACAACTAGGGCAAACACAAGGTGTTGCTTTATGTGTGTCTAATATTGCTTGATTGAATGCGATATCTAAGCGTGAAGATTTTTCATGAGCAATTTTGAAATAGTATCCTTTGCGCCAGTTTTTAGGTTCTTGCTCAGCTTTTTCGTACGTTTCTTTAACATCTCCTGAATAGATGTTTATTGACGCTTTCTCCCAAGTGGAGATATAATCTTTTTGGTCGATAGAATTATTTAAAGTAGCTTGCCTCCAATATCCATTTGGTCTTTCATGAGGTTCTAATTCTTGTTTACCCTGTACCCAAAAAATAGCATATTCTTGGTAGGTTCTTTTCTCTAGAAGTTTGTGAGGTGTTTTCTCTGGAATACCTTCGATATTAGGACTAAGTGGAAGTAGTTCGAAAAAACTATTTGTATCATCAGATGCTTTCAATCGGCTACCACCAAAGAGAGTTGTTCCACAGTTATCGCAATAGAGTAATTCTAAAACTCTAAAACCTTTCTCCGATTTTATTTGTGCTTGAGGATATAATTTCCCGACTGTTCTTTCTTCATCCTTAAATTCATCTGAGATATCCTTCTCATTTAATGAACCCCACAGTCCTTCAATGTTGCGGAAAAAATAATGAAATCTGAATCGTGGTAGTTTTGATTCATCATTTTCTCGTTCAATTTTCTTATACTCATCCATATCATACATGGAACGTAAAATGAGTAAACCACTAATCGCATTTCTTAAATCTTCTTTTGAACTTTGTTCTCCAAATATTTTCTCTGTTAAAATGTTTTTGTCATCGATATCTCCGTCAGCTCTTAATGAACAAACTGCTCTCTCGTTTCCATCTATTTTACAAGAATTGTATAATCGTTCCCTTAATTCTAGTTTTTTGTTAAGCAGAACTTTTAAAAGTAGTTGTCTTGGTTCTGCTTCTTCTAAAGTTATATTGGCAAACGATTTTAAATCATTTGAAGAAATTAAACATTGTTTCTTAAATTCTTCTGAGTTAATATTTCCATTTACTGAATAAAAAGCTTTGCTGATTTTTTTAAATGGTTCAATAGGAAGTTTTGCTATTTCATTTGAAAGAGGGTGAATAAGGTTGTTTTCACCTTTTATAATAGCAAATGAATCTTTTGCATCTGTAACTCCAAAAAAATCTTGAATGAAATCAATACTCTTTGAATCATTTGCATCAAGAGAAGCAGAAGAAGCTAGTATTTTTAATTGAGAATGATTTGGATGTAATCCTAATCTATTTAAAATTAGTTTTAACAAATATGCTACTTCTGTTCCTTGGGTTCCTCTGTATAAGTGTAACTCATCAATAATTAAATGAAAAACTCTGTTTTCTTTTTCTTTTATTTTCTCTTCAGATGAAAGGTTTTTTGAAAAATCGTCATTGCAATTGAGCCAATCTTTTGTCTTGTCAAAAATTCCGCTATCAATCTCTCTCATGAGCATAATGCTTAGCATCGAGTAGTTCGTAATCATTATGTCGGGTGGCGAAACTTGCATGTCAAATCTTGTTCGCATTTCAGCACCATCTAACCTCGGATAGAATGCCGTTAAATTTTCAGCAGTGTCGTTCAATGCTTCAGGTATATTTTGATTCTCATCAATGTGCTGTTTAATATCCTTAGAAGACTTTTCAAGAGCTATTAGTTCTTTTCTTAGTTGCTCAACTTTATGTTTATTTATTTTTTTTGCTCCATTACTGTCGAATGCATGTAATTCTCCTGATGATGGAGTGTTGCCTGTATACCTGCCAAAATAAATTGAGTTATTGTTAGCTTCAGTTTTCAACCATTCTCTTGTCTTGTCAGAATCAAGAGCTTTTCTCAATCTTGTAAGTTGGTCTTCAACCAAAGCATTCATTGGATAAAGAATAAGTGCCCTTACTGCTTGCGGTCTGCCATCGTTGGGTCTTTGTCTTACTTCTGGGCTGAGTTTGAAATCTTTGACAATATCTTTATCATTCAAATTAATATTGTTCCACCAATAATTTTTATTTGTGCCATTAGATTTTTCCCATTTTGAAAGCTCTTTTGAAAGTTGTGCAAACAAGGGTAATAAAAATGATTCTGTTTTTCCAGAGCCGGTACCTGATGTAATAATACAATGCTTTTTGTTCATTGCTTGCTTTAGCATATTTGCCTGATGTGCATATATAGGAAAAGAATCAGAAAACAAACCAGTTTTTACTAATGATTTAAATGTTTCTAATTCCTTATCAGTCATATTTGGAACTTCACTTTTTGTAAGCTGTGAAATTGTGAGGTTGCTAGATTTGTAATCTGGCAATGGTTCAATCCAAGGTTCTCTATATAAAACTTTATCGGTATTTAATTGGACTTTTCGCTCTGAATTTACCGAAGTGAATTTAGTGTCAAATGCAGTTTCTACATAGCGTATATAGTTGTCTTTGATTGTATCAAAAGCTGTAATTGGGTCTTTCATGGCTTACCAGTCGTTTTTGAATTGAATATCTTGATTGAATTTCTTGAATAAATTTTCTGCAAATAGTTTGGGAACATTTTGATAAAACTGATATACCAAATTAGAACCATTCATATTTACATTTTTATAATAGGGTACCTGTCCACTAAGTAACATGATTGATTCTGCTATTAGTCGTGGAAGTTGAACATATTTTGGTATTGCTAACTCTTGCGTATTGTTGTTGTAATAAATTACTTTTTTCTTCTTTTCCGAAAGCAACAAGAATTTTCCCCAGTTCCTATCTATTTCGTATGATTTGTTGTCAAGCCAAAGAATATATGTATACTGATATCGAATGTAATATTCTTGTAGTGAAAGATTTTTATCAATTTCTCCTTTGTCTTTTGTAAATCTCAAAACATCTATGTCAAATACTTTTCTTGCCCATTCGTAGTTTGGTCTTTCAACAAACTTATTTGCTAATATGTTTTTCTTGTAACCCTCAATAGTTTCGCTAAAACCTTGTAAACCAAACTGTATAATTTGGGGTTGAGAGATTAATTTATCTGTAATTTTAAATTCGATGTTTAAATCATTTGCTACTCTTTGTAATTTTTTCCATGCATCAGTGGAATTTTTACAATTTGCTGGCGTTAGTCGAATTAGGTCTGGTAAATAATAAATTTCTAATTGTTTGTCTTGTGAAGTTATTTCAAGATTTATCTCATTTGTCATACATCTATCTTGCAAGTCGTCAATAAATGCTTTAGAACGACCTCCAATCAAAATTGCTATTACAGAAGAATTGGAAGGAATTATTACAAATTGTGGTTTGTTTATTGAAATTTTATTAAGTGAATAATCATAATCTAAACAGCCTAAGTAATCGTAAAAACTAATTGAAGTTTGTTTGACGTATTTTGGACTTTGCTGAAATTTTGATAATTCCCAAACTTTTTCAATACTCTCAACCGAATCAACAATTTGAGAAAACTCTTCGAATTTTAAATTTCTTCTTGTACTCATTATTTGTAGAATCAGATTTCCTTTTTTTAATTCATATTGATTAACAATATTAGAAAATTCAATTGGAGTGTATTTGGAAGAAAAGAAAGGTAATGACCATGAATTTTGTTTTTGCCACTCATTGTAAGTCGTATTACTTCCTACAACATAGAACTCGTCTTCGGGATGACTAACTTCTCCAAATCTGTTACGTTTTGTTGAATTTTCATTTACGATATCGAGTGGATTAAATTCAACATCAATAATCTGATAAGGTAGTTCAGAATTAAGCAAATTTTCATTTTCAATCGTGACTAAAAAATTTTTATTACAAGTAATATTTTCAGGAATAATAAATTCCTCCGGAGCAGATGAATTTGGCTCTAAAAAAAAACGTTCATTTGTTTCTGTAAAGTCTAAAGATATTTTTTCACTTCCATCCGCACCATGAATGTAAATCTTTGGTAATAAGTTTTTTAGATAACTTCTATTGTCAATCTTAATTCCACCTATAAATTCTAGTTTTTTCTTTGTTGTAATTTGTAAAATCTCTTCTGTCGGATGAGAACTAGGAGGATTCTTAAATTTGAAGAGATTAAAACCTGAAGGGACATTATCATAATCAATGAAACTGAAATCGCCTTTCGAAAATGTTGCACCCCAGTCTTCAATGCTTTGTTTTTTTGAATCAACGCAAAGTAGATACATCAAAGATTGTCTACTGACTTTGTCGGTTTCAATTAAATTATCAGAAGGTAAGCCAAAGTATGAACCAGAAATGTAAATGATAATTTCATTGTTTGTTGCGCTTGCCTTCCATTTATTTTGCTCGTCCTGCAGGTTTAAATTTTGATTAAAAGTAATGGTTATAGGTTTTGAATATCCGTTTCCGTAGTTTCCGATTTCGGTTTCTCCTAAGTATAGGTCATTAGGGAAATCATTCTTGGAGAATAAGTAGTAAAAGTGTTCGAAGGATTCATCTGTTTTATTCAACTTAAAAGCGGAAAAAAGTGTTGCATAAACCCAAGCCGATTTTGGTGTTAAAACATCTTCATTTTCATTGTATTCAATAACATATCCTTTCCAATTTCGGTACTCTCTTATAACAATATCAAGAATTATTTTGCGAAGAGGATTCTCTTCATCTGATATAATTGAAATAATTCGAGCATTAAATCCTGCCTCTGCTATGCCATGACGGACAATCATTCTTTGAAATTGTTTTTCAGGAATAATTGAATAAGGTGCAATATTGGCTTTCCAAAAAATGTTTGGAATGTCTCTAATGTTTTTTGGTGTTAATAAGCATTGTGAAAATGCTTTACTTACATAGACCCAATTCTGATTTCCAAGTCGTCTTTCGGTGAAATAGCCGTAATCAGTTTTATAATACTCTTTGCTCCACTTTTCTAAATTATTCCAAACCCAATCAACGCTTTCAATCGTTCCTGTTACTTTGGTTGCAATATTATTGTTAGTTAAGAAATTATTTAAGGGAGGAAAAAAAGAGTTCGTCCTGAATTCATTATTATCAGTTAATGGAATTATAAAAGAAACCAGGTATCCAATATAGAAAGGATAGACAATCTTAAATGTCGGACTGTAAATTGAAACGCCATCAATGCATAAGTTATATTGATTCCTCGATTCAAAGACTGCTCTTTCAAATGTTTTCCATTTGTTTGCAACAACTAGGAACTTATCAATGAAATTATTTTTAGAGGTTGTTTCAGGAAATCTACCTCTAATGGCTTTACAGAAATCTTCCCAACTTTCAGCCTCATCTGTGAAGTTAAACTTTTGAATACCTAATTCGGAAATTTCTTTTTTTGTTATATATAATAGGACTTCATTTCCTGCTTGTGAAGGATTGAAAAAGTATTCTCCGATAATATGATTCCATTCAAGATATTTCATTGTTAAATAAGCAGTAAACGTAAAAGCCCAGTTTTTTTGAGCAACAGTCAATAAGTGTTAAAGCTTTGTTCCAAATGTATGGAAAAAGAAATGTTATTATTAAAAGAAACGTAATATTTTTAATGCAAAAGATAATAAATTCAGCTTAATGAGTAGTGTGATTTATATCTCTTCTTTGATTATATTTTACATTGTCAATTTTCCAAAAGTATTGAATTAATATTTTAAATAACCACGTAGTTTCACGCGTTATATTAATTTTAAAATAAATATTCTATAGCAAATTTTATTTATAGATTTACTTAAAGTTGGTTGGAATAGACGTTTTGAAATTGCCTAATGAGATAATATTCCTAGGATTATATCAGAGAGATTTCAATAGCCTTTTCAACAAAAGTTTTTATAATTCTTCAATTTGAGCTATTATCATTTCACATACACTGTTATTAGTATCGAAACGATTAAAAAAATAAGCGCAATTATGTAAACATAAAAGCTACAATCAAATTTCTTGTAAAACTTTTTGTGCATTTGATTTAAATTTCCCCATATTGCTTCATTACGCTCCAAATCTTTATTATGGGCAATATTTCCTTGTATTGTGGAATATTCAAATGCAATTTCTTTTAAATGATTACTTAAACTGAAAAAAGTAAAAAGTGAACCAAATAATAACAGGATGGAGAAAAAATATAAAGGTGTTGCTATACAATGTTTGAGAATAATATATTTAGGTGCTAACCAAATAACTGATGAAGCAAACCCAATTGTTGCTACCACAAATGTTAAAAATAAATTGGTTCTTTCTGTTTTTGCTTGATGACCAATTAGTTGCCAATCTATCGCATTTCTTCTGTATTCGCTTTTTTTTGCCACTTGTTTATTTTATTAGGATTTATAATTTTTTTTATTGTGTAATTGTATATAATCTAAATCTTAATCAACTCAAATTAATTTTTGGAGATAGTATTTCTTTATTGTTAAACCATTATTGTCTCATTACTTGCTTCACCTATTATACTGAAAAAAGTTCTTATAAAAGTCTCAATGTTTGTTTGTTCCAATTTCCAAACAGTTGAGCTTACTCTAAAGCGAACGTTTTGGTCTTCAATATTTACGGATATTCCGTTTTTTCCATTATTTAGATTGCCTTTTTTTATCTCAACTTCGTTAAAATCAGTGAACACGGCGTCAATTTTGTGTCCAATGTTGCTGATAACTTTGGCATTTATTCGAAGGTATTCAATATCTGGTTCTGTTCCGTCTAGAGGCACAACTATTAGAGCATAATTATTCTTTTGTTCAGTTGCTGTTTTTGCTTGCAGTGGTGTCATTGCCGCATGTTCTTTTCCTGTAGCTTTTAATTCTATTAACCAATTATTTATTTTAAAACCTTCTCTTTGATTTTCGCTATTCACAAAGTCAGATGATTCTTCTGTTAATATGTAATCGCTTCCAAACGGTTCTCTATCTATATTAACGATTATACCTTTTTCATTAAGTTGCTTTACATATTCCTTGAATAAATCTTCTATAAGTTTACCTATGGTTTGGTTACGATTAATAAGTTTTTTTTGATTTAATCTTTTCTCGTATTCCATTCTTATGTATGGGTCATTAAATATTTCTTGAACTAGTTCAGGGTCCGCATCACTAGTAATCATATTTGTAATAGCTTTGTCCCAACTTAACCTAAGTTCATCAGTTGGCAATGTGTTCCTAATCAAATCAGATACACCAACACCTAATTTGTTTAGAAAGGATTGTTGTCTGGAACCACGAATTGTTTTTATTAAATTTTCGTCTCCCTTAAATAACTCTGAAAGATTTTTTGAAGAAGGTGTTTCACTAACAAATTTTGTTTCTGAACCTTCTATTTCACTTTTAACATTTATCCAATTCAATCGCTTTGCACGAGAAACCCATAAACATTGTTTTAAATGAATTGGATTTTCGACTCCGTCAATTATTATTTCTTGTTTGTCAATATCAAATAATGTGTCTTTTTCAACAGCTTCTGTAAGTAAAAATTTTAATCGTTCTAAACTTGATTTCTGTGTTGTATTTCTACCATATATGTTTCCATCTGTTGCGGTCAGATAAGCAAAATCTGAAAATGAAATTTTGAATTTATACTTAAGTTGTCCATCGCTATCTCTTAAAAGATTTAAGTCATTTTCATTGATAATTAAATGTTCTAATAATTTAATTGTTGCATATTCTGTTTTAATAACTAACGGATTCAAATGAACGAATCCATTTTCACTTAGAAAATGATAATCATCTATATCTAAAAAATTGTTATAAATATCATTTAGAGTGTCTTTGTCTCTTACTAAAACAGAATACATCGGAAATTCAGGTTCAAAATATGATTTTGGTGTTAGTAAAAGATGTTCAGATTTTGGAAAATGGTCATAAATAAAGGTTTCATCATTCTTCTTACTTGCTCCGGTTAAAACCTTTAAATCCTTAATAGTCTCTTTATTACCATTTGAAATAAGCCACTTTAAAAATTTAGCATTGCATTCTTGAAAAGATATATTGTTGAAATCTGATTCTGGAAAGATGTTTAATTCTGACTTTAATTCATTTATAGCATCTTTTAAGGTGAAATTTTCGACACTACTAATGTGTAAAGTATTAACTTTTCTGGAGAAAAGTTTATCAGCATATCTTAATCCAACCAAATCAGAAATTGAAATTAAATAATCATCATTACATTTGTCCCAATAAATGCCTTCAGCTTTTCTAAATAGGTCTCTTTGATTTAAGTAAATATTTTTCTCTAGCGGGAATTGTCCTTTTATATCATTTATCAAAGAATAAAATTTATTTAGCCAATAATAGCCTTCTGCTTTTATTGATTCATTCAGTACAGGTAATGTTTTTTTTTGCTCAACGAATTCTAACAATTCATTTATACCCCATACGAATTTTAAATTATAAATATTATCTATTTCTGGGTTTATTAATTTTACTCTTTCGGCTACTTTAACCCAATTAGAGAGTTCTCCGATTACTGGAATTTTTAAAGATGATATTTCTGATAATAGTTTCCATAATTCATTTATGTTTTCCTTTTTCTCAGAATATGGGATAGTTAATTCGTTAAGGCAAGTATAATCATTACTATCTTCTTTAAATTTAATTATTGTCTTAGATGCAAGTAAAACAAGAGTTTCATTCTTTACTTTAGTTAGCCATTCGTGGTCAACCCATTTAAGGTCCTTGGAAAGTTCAAAATCAAATAGTTCATATATTCCATGAATATTTTTCTCTTTAAATAAATCTGCAAATAATAGTAAACTGTTTGATAAGGCTTCACTAATTATTTCCTTGTTTATTGATTCATTTAGACCTTCAGATACTTTTTTTAGATAAATTCCATCACGCTCAACTCTTGGTTCAAAATTTATTGAGTTAATTATTATTGGAATTCCTACTTCTTCAGTCCCAATTAAAGGAAATGTGTAGTATAGTCTTGGATAATTTTTCGTTAGAGAGAAAACTCTTTCTATACCATTGTCTAATTGAGTGATAATGCAGGCATCATATTTTTTATCTACTTGGATGTATGCTTTTAAACTTGTTTTGTTATTCCTATCTATTAGAGTAGTTATTTCCCACTCATTTATAGACTTTTCATGAGTTTGAATCAACGATTTAGAAAAAGTTTTTGTTTTGCCATTTTCAATTACAATTACTGATTCGATTTGTTCATTGAATAGTTGAGTAATTGTAATAAGTTCATCTAGACACTGTAATCCTATTTTTGACGTTTCTTTTCCTTTCTCATTTAAATTATAAGTAAATTTTGTTTGAAACTCATCTTCCCCTAAATAACTTATGGTTCTAATTGAATTGTCAAACTGACTATTTGATTCTTGTTGTAAATTATAAAAATGTTCGTTGTCAGTTGCATTGCGGTTTAGTAAGAATTGGAAGCATCCTTGATTATTTGTAAGTTGCCCTGATATATGTACTTCTTTTGAGAGTAGATATGTTGTCATAAATCCTGTTCCGAATCGACCTGTCTTACCTTCTTTATTGTTTTTTGATGAGCCTTGAATAATTAAGCTTAAAATATCATCTAACTCAAACGGATTACCCGTGTGTGAAAATGATATTTGATTTTCGCTAATTTCTATTTTTACTTTTAATCTCTGATTTTCTTCAACTGAGTCTTTAGCGTTTTGGAGTAATTCCCAAAACCAACGTTTCTCATAATCTTCTCTTTCATTTTCTCTGGCAATAATATCCCTATAAACACTGTCAGCGTGTCTTATTTCTGCGATTTCGTGTCGTCTTTGCTGTATCTGTTCTTTTTGAATCATTATATTTCAATGTTTGATAGTTCTTTTTTCTTATGGTAATCTCAATAAATTTAATAGCCTAAATATTTGATTTTGCTACATTTTTTTATTTAAATTCAGATGCACATATATAGTTTTAGTAGGTTTTTTTTTAAAATCCAATATACATTTTAATCTTTATAAATCATCCAGCGAACATGCTTTTTTGTTGGATATTTTTGAGGGTATTTAGGTGGTCTTTAAGTGCACTTATTAAGTGGAAAAATGCGCGATTTTGTTGAATTTTGCAATTATAGATTTTATAAGTAACTAATAGACAGATATGCAGTTAAGTAATAGTGTTACTCATAATCAGGTGGTCCCTGGTTCGAGCCCAGGTGGGACCACTACTTTAAGATAAAAAGCCTTTACAGAAATGTAAAGGCTTTTTTTATGCTTGTCAGTCTGAGCGAAGTCGAAGACCGTTTGTTAAATAGTCAGCGGTTGTTTTTTAGGTAATCTTGAAGCAGCGAAAACGGCAACGTATAATAAAAAAAAGATAGGTAAGAAAAAGGAGTTGCGTGTACCGATACTGTCTTCATCCAACATTAATCCTTGTAAGGGAGGAATAAGTACGCCTCCTAATACCATCATTAGAAGCAGTGCTGCGCCTTGTTGCATATGCTTGCCAAGGCCTTTTGTCGATATGATGAAAATGCAGGACCACATCAAACCACTAAAATTTGCTTCGGCGATTATGCAGTACATGCCTATTTTTCCGGTGAAGAAAAAACTGCAGTAAATTAAAGCAATAGAAGAAATTGAGGCATACAGTAACATCTTTTCCGGTGATTTGCCGCTTAGTAGTAAAACGAAAGGCAGGATAAAAATAAAGGGCAAATAATCTATTATCTGTGTTAGATCGGTCCCATTTAATCCGTTTGCCAATAATAGTATGCAAAAAGCTACTACTGGTGATAAAAATAAAAAAAGAGTACTGATATACTTGGTGAAATTAAAATTATATGCCGCAGCAGTCCAACGTCCGATCATCAAGCTTCCTCCAAAAAGACTGAAATAATGCATCGCATCTTTTACCTGAAGGTTCAGAATTTTTGAAGAACCTATCAATGCGGGAAGGTTATTTTGTAAACTTGTTTCGCTGCCTGCGCAACAAAAGACAGCAATCATTCCCATTTGCAATTGAGGATATTGTAAAACACTTCCGGTGCTAATAGTGTTTTTTGTTGTTTTTTCGTTTGGAGGCAATTTCATAATATAAAAACAAACCGCAAAAAACAGATAGAGGCAAGTAATAGTCATGTATATGGGCTGCAAATAGGATAGTGAAATAATCAAATCAGAGCCGGATATTTTGTCAAAAATAAAAGAGTTAACTATTGGAGGTGTAATCGTAATTCCAAATGCATGAAAACCGCTGGCTAACAGGAGTCTGCTTGTGCTGTGTAATTCATCGCCCAATTTTAGTATTAGTGGATGAGCTACGATCTGCTGTGTAGAAAAACCTAGTGCTAGAGTGAAAAAAGAACTTACAAGAAGTAAATAAGAATTTGTATTGGTTGCAATGACTAAACAAAAGGTGCCGATTGCCGATAAAAGTAATCCTGTTATCATTACTTTTCGGGAGCCGAAATTCTCGAGCCAACTGAATCTTTTTATAGCGATAAGTAAATAAAGTAATGATCCGAAAAGATAAGCCACGTAGAAAGAAAAGTCTACTAGATGAGATTGAAAGTTAGTCAAGGAGAATTTAGCTTTTAATAAAGGAATGAATAGTATATTTTCACCTATAGTAAATCCCCATAAGAAAAAGATTAATGTTATTGTAGTAATAACAGAGAAAGGGGATGAGGGGGAGGTCGATTTTGGGGGCATAATTGTTGTTTTAGGGGTTCTTTTTTGATTGGTTGTTTCAGGATTTTTATTTTTAATGTTTAACTGAAACCGTTGAGTAAGGGGTTGTAAATGTTGGGGTTAATTTGGGTTATAAGGTCGAGAATCGAATTCAGTCGTAGTAAGGAGTTCTTGTTTGCCTGTTTGTATAATAATTTAATAGGGCTTTGTCGAAGTCTTACAGAAGGTAATCTTTAGTTCTGTTAAGTTCACTGCCTTATAGATACATTAGTTGTATTTCCTGAGTACGATCTATATGGTCATAAATAGGTTTGACTTGAGCGAGGCTGTTTTTTGTTATTTTTTTTGATTTTCCAGTAGTGTGCTTTTAATGCAAATATGCTAAGGCACGGGTAGGACCATGGTTAGTTGGCTTTTTCTTTTAGATACATATTTGTAATGTGAATAATAAAATTAAATCAGCTTTTATGCGGTTCATGAGAAGTTTACGGAATGTTACTTGAGGTTTTTGGGGCCGTTTTCGGGAAGCTGATATTTTGTTGGTGAAAAGAAGTCTCTGGCAGTATGGGGATTTATAATGTATGGTTTAAAGTTTGCCATACGCTCTGAATTTATTTATGTCTTTTGGTTTGTGCTTGATAGATTAAAATTTGGAGGCTTAAACTGTTTTCGGATGTGTTTTAAATCCTTTACTTTTTGTATAGTTATACATTAAATTCACTTCTTTCAGACTCAGTTATAGTTTTTATTGGAAATTTCTTATTATCAGATAACCATTCTTTTCAAAAGGGCTAATCTGATCTTTCTCTATTAATTTATTTTTTCATTTAGCTAAGTCTTAAAAGTGGCGACTAAAGTATTTGTTAAAAAAATAATGCTTGTTCAAAATAGCATTATAGTGTTTTTTTAAACAAGTAGTGCCATTATAAACTGAGAAATCAATTGGACTTTATTCTGTTTTTTTTGATTTTAGAAGTCCGGGTGAGTTGCCTGTATATTTTTTAAAAACCGTATAGAAATATTGAGGAGATGAGAAGTTTAAATCATAGGCAAGTTTAGTAAGTGACAATTCCGGCTCTGACTTAATTCTTTCTGTGGCAATTTTTACTCTTTCCCTTTGTATGTAATCCATCGGTGTAAAACCGGTTAATTCTTTAAAAAGACTCTTAAATCTTGACTCGGAGAGGTTGACTTCCTTTGCTAGCATTTCGATTGAAATATCGTATGCAAGGTTTTCATTAATATAATGCACTAATTTATCCAGTCTTGCGGTGTCAGGTTCTGTTTTTTCAGGATTAATATGATCCAGTAATTCTAATAGTAAAGACTGAGCTAATAGATGCAGTCGTATTTTTTTTAGAACTTCCGGCTCTTGTTTGTTGTCTGCCAAATATATTTTTTCTAATATTTTTTTTACTTCTTTTCCTGCTCTGAATTTTCTTACGTCTTTCTGAATTAGAAATTCACATAGTTTAATAAGATTGTTAGATGTTGGCTTTTCCATTTTAATAAGGAGCCAGAATAAAACTCCTTTTTCTTCGGGGAAACCTCCTGAACCATGAACTTCTCCGGGGTAATGTATAAAAATGTCACCACCATTTGCTAAGTAGCGTTGGTTATTAACTTCAAAAACCTGTTTGCCTTTATCCAGATAACAAATTTCTATCATGTTTTCATGCACATGATTCAGAAGTTCGTCCTCTGCTTTGTTGTAACTGTACTTTCCTAAAACTTGCAAGTCTGAAAAATTATATTTTTCGAAAAGTATAATTTTTCTATTTTTGATTACTGTTTTATTATGTTTCATAGAAAATTTATTTATTCATTTTAATAGAAATTGACGAATAAAATTTGGATTTATTACATATCTGAACTCAATTGATGTTTACTGTAGGAATATCATAATAAATCACTATGTTTTACGCTTAATTTTCTGATAATTAATATATTGGTGCGGTCTGAAGCTTGTTTTGATAAAGCTGCAGATGTCTTTTTTATGGCAGATGATTTTTGTAAAGATTTTGAGAAAACGATATATTTTTTTGTTGCAAGAATTGTCTTCTGTTTGCTGTTTAAAAAAACGGCTTATAAATATGAAATGATTGAAACTGATTAAGTAATAGTCTTTTATTAATCGAGCTCTGTTGAGATTATAAAAAAGCATCATAAATTTTGTGAAGCTTTTTTTATTTGTAAAACTTGCATTTGACCGAAAAACTTATACATTTGTCGGGAATTTGAGCGTAAGCCCTTGTTTTTGTGAGAATTGTAATAAGAAAAATAATTTAATAATATACTGTGCTGTTTTTCAGCATGTTGAAAATTATGAAGATATCAAAGCCTATTTTTTTTGTGTTTCTTGTGACCTTGATTAGTGTTTCGAGTGTAATGGCTGAGAATGGTCCCCCAGAGCCGCCAAGAACCGGTAAGGCAGCTGCAGGTCCACCAACGCCACCGGATGGCGCCATTGATCAAAATTTGATGATTTTAGTTCTAGGTGCTTTATTTTTGGGAGTGCATACTGTATATAAAAAGAATTTAAAAAGAAAAGCTTCAATGTAAATTGAAGCTTTTTTTGTAAAGAATATTTTAAAAGTTACCCGTTGGAGTGTGATAAAAGAATACACTTAAAAGTACTTAGATATAAGTCTATCTGTATAAAAAATAAGTACACTCAATGTGTTGAAATTATTTGTTTATAGCATAAAGTCTGGAAATGTATTTTCCTACTACATCAAATTCCAGATTAATTTTAGTCCCGATTTTGAAGTTCTTAAAATTGGTGTTTTCGTAAGTGTAAGGAATTATCGATACACTAAATTCATTTGTTTTAGAGTTTACAACGGTAAGACTAACACCGTTTACGGTTATTGAACCCTTTTCGATAGTGATATTGCTTAAATTTTTGTCATATTCAAAAGTATAATTCCAGCTTCCGTTTGCTTCCTGTATGTTGGTGCAACTTCCAATCTGATCTACGTGACCTTGTACAATATGTCCGTCAAGACGATCACCAAGTTTCATTCCTCTTTCCAGATTGACGATGTCGTTTGTTTTCCAGTCGCCTATGTTGGTTTTTAGAATGGTTTCTTCGATTGCGGTTACGGTATAAAAACTGTCTTTTATAGCGACAACGGTTAGGCAAATTCCGTTGTGAGATACGCTTTGATCGATTTTTAATTCATTGGTGATGGAAGACTCAACCGTTACATGAAGGTTGTTTTGGTCTTTCTGTATTTCGTGAATTCTTCCTAGGGTTTCTATGATTCCTGTGAACATTGTTGTTTTATTTTACTAAATTTGCACATCAAAATTAGTAATAAATAAACTGAGCTCATGAATAAAAAAGCAGAAAATATAATTGTTGGAATTTCAATAGGGGATTTAAACGGTATTGGAAGCGAAGTTATATTAAAAACATTCGAAGATTCTCGTATGTTGGAACTCTGTACGCCGGTTATTTTTGCCAATGCCAAAATACTTTCTTTTGTTAAAAAAAGTGTTACTTCTACTATTCAGTTTCATGGGGTAGATAAATTAGATCAGGTTTTGCCCGGAAAAGTGAATGTCTTTAATCTTTGGAGAGAAGGTGTGGATCTTAATTTCGGAACAAATGATGCGAAAATTGGCGAGTATGCTATAAAATCTTTTGTTGCTGCTACAAAAGCGCTAAAGGACGGATTAATTGATGTTTTGGTTACCGCTCCTATAAATAAATACAATATTCAGTCGGAAGAATTTAAATTCCCGGGGCATACAGATTATTTAGATCAGGAATTAGAAGGCAATGCGCTTATGATGATGGTTCAGGATAATCTGAGAGTTGGTTTGCTAACAGATCATGTGCCTCTGAATGAAGTTTCTTCACATTTGACAGAAGAGTTGATCACAAGAAAAATAGAAACTATAAAAAAATCCTTAATTCAGGATTTTAGTATTGTAAAACCAAAAATTGCAGTTTTAGGACTAAATCCGCACTGTGGAGATGGTGGAGTGATTGGAAAAGAAGATGATCAGATTTTAAAGCCGGTTTTGAAAAAAATATTCGATAAAGGAACTATGGTTTTTGGGCCATTTCCTGCCGATGGTTTTTTTGGAAGTAGTCAATATGAAAAATATGATGCGGTTGTAGCGACCTATCATGATCAGGGGCTTATTCCTTTTAAAACGCTTTCATTTGGTAAAGGGGTTAATTATACAGCAGGGTTAAACAGAGTAAGAACCTCGCCGGATCACGGTACGGCTTATGATATTGCCGGGAAAGATAGTGCAGATTACAATTCATTTAAAGAGGCTGTTTATCTTGCTATTGATATTTTTCGCTCGCGTAATCAGCATGAGGAGATTACTCAAAAACCACTTAAAATAAAAGAAAAACAGTTATAAACAAAAAAAGGTGAATAAGATTATTAGTTTTATAATAATTTTATATCTTTGCACCCCAATTCAGGTATCTGAGTTTTAGATACAGAGTGGACAAATTGATGTTGAAATGAGCAAAACAAAAGAATTTTTAATTCCTTTCGTAGGATTAAAACTAGGAAAACACCATTTTGAGTATCAAATAAGTAACGCGTTCTTTGAGAACTTTGATTACGACGAATTTCAAAATTCGGATATCAAAGTGGCTTTAGTTTTAGATAAGAAAGGCAACATGATGGAGTTGGATTTCAAACATAAAGGAACAATAAATGTGCCTTGTGATCTGACAAGCGAAGAATTTGATTTACCTATAAAAGGGAAAATGAAATTAATTGTGCGTTTCGGAGATGAATTCAATAACGACAATGAAGAGTTGCTGATCTTGCCGCATGGAGAGCATGAAATAGATGTTGCACAGTACATTTATGAAATGATTGCGCTTTCGGTACCGCTAAAACGAGTTCATCCAGGAGTAAAAGACGGAAGTTTGCAAACCGAAGCTTTGACAAAACTGAACGAACTAACGGTAAAAGAACAAAAAGAAGAGAGTAAACAAGAAGAAGATATTGACCCGCGTTGGGACAAATTAAAGAAACTATTAACGGATAAATAATATAGTAAAATGGCACATCCTAAGAGAAAAATCTCGAAAACAAGAAGAGATAAGAGAAGAACACATTATAAAGCTACTGTAGCTCAGATCGCTACATGTCCTATTACTGGAGAAGCACATTTATACCACAGAGCTTACTGGCATGAAGGTAAAATGTATTACAGAGGGCAAGTTGTTATCGATAAATCTGTAGCGGTTGCTTAATACGTTTTTGTAAATGATACTGGAACTCTCACATAGTGGGAGTTTTTTTTGTTGGGTATAATTTTCTTTTTTTAAGAAAACAGATACAAATTCGCTTTGTTTTTTTTTGTAATTTTCAAGTCTTTTAAAAATTTTTCAAATAGGAGTATTTGGAAGGAAATAATAGAATATAATGAATACAATCACAGCCGCAATTACCGCTGTTGGAGCTTATGTTCCTGACTTTGTACTTTCGAACAAAGTTCTAGAAACAATGGTTGATACCAATGACGAATGGATTACCACTCGCACCGGAATTAAAGAAAGAAGAATTCTTAAAGATGCTGATAAAGGAACTTCGTTTCTTGCTATAAAAGCAGCACAGGATTTAATAGCGAAAGCTAATATTGATCCTTTAGAGATTGATATGGTTATTATGGCAACAGCTACAGCAGATATGCCAGTGGCTTCTACGGGAGTTTTTGTTGCTTCACAAATTGGAGCTACAAATGCATTTGCATACGATTTGCAAGCGGCATGTTCCAGTTTTTTATACGGAATGTCTACGGCTGCAGCTTATGTTCAGTCAGGACGATATAAAAAAGTACTATTGATTGGTGCCGATAAGATGTCATCAATTGTTGATTATACAGATAGAGCGACTTGTATTATTTTTGGAGACGGTGCAGGTGCTGTTTTATTCGAGCCAAATTACGAAGGTTTGGGTTTACAAGATGAATATTTACGCAGTGATGGCGTAGGGCGTGATTATCTTAAGATCGAAGCCGGTGGTTCTCTACTTCCTACTACACTAGAGACTGTACAAAATAAACTTCACAATGTTTTTCAGGACGGGAAAACCGTTTTTAAATACGCAGTAACTAATATGGCCGATGCCAGCGAATTGATCTTAAAAAGAAACAATTTGTCTAAAGATGATGTGAGCTGGTTAGTAGCACATCAGGCAAACAAACGTATTATTGATGCGACAGCAGGCAGAATGGAACTTGAAGATTCTAAAGTATTAATGAATATCGAAAGATATGGAAATACAACTTCAGCAACCTTGCCATTAGTGCTGAATGACTTTGAACATTTATTAAAAAAAGGAGATAATATTATTTTTGCCGCTTTTGGTGGTGGATTCACTTGGGGATCTATTTACCTAAAATGGGCTTACGATAAGAAATAAATTAAAACTAAAAACAAATCATTATGGATTTAAAAGAAATTCAAAACCTAATCAAATTTGTTGCAAATTCGGGAGTTGCAGAAGTGAAGTTGGAAATGGATGATGTGAAAATCACAATCAGAACAACTTTGGAAACAAATGTAACAGAAGCTACTTATGTGCAACAATTACCTGCTCAACCTGCATTACCACAAGCAGTTGTTCCTCAACAGGCTGCTCCGGTTGTTGTAAATGTTAGCACTGATACACCAGCTGCAACAGAAGATTCTAAGTATATCACTATAAAATCTCCAATTATTGGAACTTTTTATAGAAAACCATCTCCGGATAAAGCAGTTTTCACTGAAGTGGGAAGTACTGTTGCTAAGGGTGATGTTCTTTGTGTAATTGAAGCAATGAAATTATTCAACGAAATCGAATCAGAAGTATCAGGTAAAATTGTGAAAATTCTTGTTGATGATATGTCACCGGTAGAATTTGACCAGCCTTTATTTTTAGTTGATCCATCATAAAAATTTAGATTTTAGATTTTAGATTTTAGATTGATTTGACAGTAAATATAAAGCTGTTTGAACATCTAAAATTATCTAGTTATCAAATTGTCTAATTATCTAATTAAAATTAAGATGTTTAAAAAAATATTAATTGCGAATAGAGGAGAAATTGCTCTTCGTGTAATTCGTACATGTAAAGAGATGGGAATCAAAACTGTAGCGGTTTACTCTACAGCTGATGCAGAAAGTCTACATGTTAAGTTTGCTGACGAAGCGGTTTGTATAGGTCCTCCTCCAAGTAACTTATCGTATTTGAAAATGTCAAATATTATTGCTGCTGCTGAGATTACCAATGCAGATGCAATACACCCAGGATATGGTTTTCTTTCTGAGAACGCTAAATTCTCAAAAATTTGCCAGGAGCACGGAATCAAATTTATTGGTGCAGCTCCTGAAATGATTGACAGAATGGGGGATAAAGCTTCTGCAAAAGCAACAATGAAAGCTGCAGGAGTACCTTGTGTACCAGGTTCAGACGGATTGTTAGAGTCTTATGAACAAACAGAAAAACTGGCTAAAGAATTTGGTTACCCGGTAATGTTGAAAGCTACTGCCGGTGGTGGTGGTAAAGGAATGCGTGCTGTTTGGAAAGAAGAAGATTTGTTGAAAGCCTGGGAAAGCGCACGTCAGGAAGCTGGTGCTGCTTTTGGGAATGACGGAATGTACATGGAGAAACTTATTGAAGAACCACGTCATATCGAAATTCAGGTAGTAGGAGACTCTTATGGAAAAGCATGTCACCTTTCTGAAAGAGATTGCTCGGTACAACGTCGTCACCAAAAACTTACTGAAGAAACACCTTCACCTTTCATGACAGACGAATTGCGTGCTGCAATGGGAGAAGCTGCTGTAAAAGCGGCTGAATTTATTAAATACGAAGGAGCCGGGACAGTAGAATTTTTGGTTGACAAACACAGAAATTTCTATTTCATGGAAATGAATACCCGTATTCAGGTAGAGCACCCGATCACAGAACAAGTTATAGATTATGATTTGATTCGTGAGCAAATTATGGTGGCTGCAGGAATTCCGATTTCCGGAAAAAACTATATGCCACAATTGCATGCTATAGAATGTCGTATTAATGCTGAAGATCCATATAACGATTTTCGTCCTTCACCGGGAAAAATTACTACGCTTCATATGCCGGGAGGTCACGGAGTACGTTTAGATACTCACGTTTACTCAGGTTATAGTATTCCGCCAAATTACGATTCGATGATTGCAAAGTTAATTACAACTGCACAATCTCGTGAAGAAGCGATTAGCAAAATGCGTAGAGCTTTGGATGAATTCGTTATCGAAGGAATTAAAACAACAATACCTTTCCACAGACAATTAATGGATGATCCAAGATATATTGCAGGAGATTATACCACTGCATTTATGGATACTTTCAAAATGAATCCAATCGAATAATTTTAAAGGCTGTCAATTTTGACAGTCTTTTTTTTGCTTATGTATTTAATTTGTTAGGGTAATTTGATAGAAATTATACTTAACGCATAGAAACATAGACATTAATCTATATATGGGTATGAAAAAGAAACACATTTCTATCACATAGTTAGGCTATGAGATTTTAGACAAGTGAAACGCCTTTTTTTGTTGTTGTTTTCAAAACTATGTTCCTGTGTGTTAAAAAATAATTTGCCCAACTGGTAGTTTTAGTAATATACTCTGGTTTATTCGTTTTGTATTTTTATAAGTAAACACTATTTGTGTATACTTTTTATACACTATTTCGTAATAGTATACAGTTTTCTTAATTTTTGACTTTTGTTGTATTTTGTTCTGAGCCCATTAAAAATGGAGGCTTACGGCGTTTGATAGTTGGTTTTTCAGTTGCGGCATAATAATTTCATTATCCTAAAGCGTATAACAACTATTAAATAACTAAATATATACATTATGAAAAATTTATTTTTATCAGCCGCAATCGTTTTGGGAAGTTTAACTTCATTTGCTTCAACTTCTCCAGTTAGTACTACAACAGTAAAAGTAATCTCAGTTCAGGAAGATTATACAGAAATAAAATTAGAAGAAGTACCTACTGCTGTCACAGACGCACTTAAAAAAGCATATCCAACTGCAGTACTTTCAAAAGCATTTAAAAATGCAAATTCAGAATACAAATTAGAAGTAACAGTTGGAGATAAAACCGGAAATCTTTTTGCAAATGCAGATGGGACCTGGATTAAAAAATAAGTATCTTAGTTCCTCTTAAAAATATTCGATAAACACTATTAAATATACGCACTATGAAAAAATTATTTCTATCAGCCACAATCGTTTTGGGAACTTTGACTTCATTTGCTTCAACTTCTCCCCTTACTACTACAATCGTAAAAACAATATTAGTTCAGGACGAATATACTGAAGTGAAACTGGAAGAAGTACCGGTTCCAATTGTAGAGGCTCTTAAAAAAGCCTATCCAACTGCGGTGCTTTCTAAAGCTTATAAAAATGCAGGTTCCCAATATAAATTAGAAGTTACTGTTGGGGACAAAACGGGGAATCTTTTTGCAAATGCAGACGGAACCTGGATAAACAAGTAATCTAAAAAAAAAACTATAAATTATGAAAAAATTAATCTTAACTGCGGCAATCGTTTTTGGAACTTTGTCTGTGCAGGCTGGAACCACTTTTATAAAAACCACAAAAGTCCAGTTAGAAACTACTCAGGATGGGTATAAAGAAGTTGATGCTGTTCCAGCTTTCATTAAAGCCGCTGTAGATAAAGCTTATCCGGGTGTAAAGATTGAGAAAGCATACATTAACGATAAGAAAGAGTATAAACTGGATATTATTGTTAGAGATGTTAAGTCAACTGTGTTTACAGATGAGCAAGGGATTATTATGAAATAACTAATTATTAAATTAACCCAATAAAACCCAACATTATGAAAAAGTTAGTAGTAGCTACAGCAATCGTTTTAGGAAGTTTAACTGTTAACGCAGCAACAATTCCGTCGCAAGAAAATTCAATAAATCAATCAGTACTTATTCAGGATGAGTTTACTGAGGTTAGTGCAGATGCTGTTCCGGCAGCAGTAAAATCAACAGTTGAAAAATCTTTTCCGGGTACAAAGCTTGACAAAGCCTATGTAAACGAAAAGAAAGAGTACAAACTTGAAATCTCTAAAGGAGAAAGAAAGTATACTATATTCTCTGATGCTGCAGGAAATATTATAAAAAAATAAGTCATGAAAAAGATAGTTTTAGCAGCAGCAATCATTTTAGGTAGTTTGTCCATTTATGCTACTACGATTGTACATTCTGAAGAAGTAAAAACGGAATCAGGTTTTCAAACGGAGTATACTGAAGTTGGTACAGATGCTGTTCCGGCAGCAGTAAAAACAGCATTGGTAACTGCTTATCCCGGTGCAAAATTGGTTAAAGCTTATGTAAATGAAAAAAAAGAGTACAAATTAGATATATCAGTTGGTGACCAAAAGGCTACTGTTTATTCAGATGTCAATGGCAACTGGTTGAAGATATAATTAGGTGAATTAGATTTATGTTTTTGGTAAAAAAGAGATTGTTGGATAACAATCTCTTTTTTTTTGCAAAATTTTATGAAAAGACAAGTTTAATAGTATTATTTTAGCAAAAAAGTCACTAAAAGCAAATGCCAAAGATATTACTAATAGAAGATGATATTTCGTTCTGCAAACTATTGGAGAAGTTCCTGATAAAGAAAGAATATGAAGTAATCATTGCCTTTTCAGCTGCCGAAGCCCGATTAGCGGTTAAAAATCAATTATTTGATTTGATTTTAACCGATCTTCGATTACCGGATTCTGATGGTATAGTGCTTATGACTGAATTTAAGGCCACAAACCCTGAAATACCTGTGATTCTGATGACAGGATACTCAGATGTGAATACGGCTGTAAAAGCGATCAAAAATGGCGCTGCAGACTATATTTCGAAACCGTTTAATCCCGATGAGGTTTTGTTGGTTATTACAAACGCTTTGCAGACTCCTCAAACGGAAGTTCCGACAAAAGAAAAGAAAGCGGTCAAAAAACAAACTGCCGTTACAGAAAGCGAATTTGTAAAAGGAATTTCTGTTGCTTCAAAAAAATTACTGGATCATATTCAATTGGTAAGTCCAACAGATATGTCGGTTTTGATTATTGGAGAAAGTGGTACAGGGAAAGAAATTATAGCTAAAAGTATTCATCAACAAAGTACTCGAAAAAGCAATAATTTTATTGCTGTCGATTGTGGTGCAATCCCAAAAGAATTGGCTGCAAGTGAATTTTTCGGACATTTAAAAGGATCTTTTACCGGAGCAATCAGCGACAAAATGGGCTATTTTGAAGCGGCTAACGGGGGGACTCTTTTTTTAGATGAAATAGGAAATCTCTCGTATGAAAATCAGATACAATTGCTGAGAGCACTTCAGGAGCGAAAAATCAAACCCGTAGGAAGCAACAAAGAAATTAACGTTGATATCAGGATTATTACCGCTACTAATGAAGATTTACGTGAAGCCGTTAAAAATGGTGATTTTCGCGAAGATTTATACCATAGAATTAATGAATTCTCTATTCAGTCGCCTTCCTTAACAGACAGAGAAGAAGATTTAATGGTTTTTGCCGATTATTTTCTGGAGAAAGCCAATCAGCAATTGAATAAAGAAATCATAGGTTTTTCACCCGATGTAATCAGGATTTTTCAAAACTACAGCTGGCCCGGAAACTTACGCGAACTTCAGAATTGCGTAAAACGTGCCACCTTATTGTCACGTGGTATGTATATTGAAAGTGATGTGCTGCCAACAGAGTTTTTTCAGATAGAAAAGCAACAGAATTCCAAAGGAAATTTCTCGCTGTCAGAAAATGAAAAAGAGGCTATCATTCATGCTTTATCTAAAGCGCAGAATAACAAATCAGAAGCAGCTAAACTGCTTAAAATTACCAGAAAAACACTTTACAATAAATTAAAGCAGTACAATATAGATTAAGCTATTTCTTGTCTTAAGGAGGTAAAAAGGGTTTCGATCTGGGTTTTTAAACTGTCAAAGATACTTTCTAAATCAGAATTTTTAAATTCGTTTTTTTCTAAAGCTTTTAGAATAGTGGCGATTTCATTTGCCTGAATTTGCTTAAACATGGGGGCAATTCGGTGTGCAATAACGGTAATTTCGGCTGTATCTTGAGCTTTTATGGCTTCGTTTAAATAGGTAAGATTTTCTTTAGTACTGTCAAAAAACGAATTTATAACGTCTCTCAAGGCCTCAGTATCGTTGCCTAAAAAATCTTTTAGGGTTTCTAAAGAGTATAGGGACTCGTTTGAAGACAAACCGTCAGTAGCTGTCATCTCATTATTTGACAAAGGAGTCTTCTCCATAACATGATGTATCGTTTCTAGTAACATTTTGGGAGAATACGGTTTTTTGATAACTGTGGTGAATCCGGCTTCTGTATAAACTGAAAAATCTAAATCTGTTCTCCCTGTCAATGCAATTACGGGCTGATTCTTGAATGTTGAAATAGTAGTGTTTTTTAATTTCTCTATAAACATAAAACCATCCATTTCGGGCATTTGAATGTCTGTGATGATAAAGTCAAAATCGGTAGTAGCAATGACTTCTAAAGCTTTCGCAGCTTCGTTAAAAGATAAAACATGATGGTTTTCGAGTTTTAAAACGCCGCTTGTTAGATTCAATAAATTGCTGTCATCATCAATAACAATGAAAGTCAGTTTTTTTGTATTGATGTTAAAAGGCTGTGTTTTGGTGGTAGCGGTTGTATTTTTGCTGTTGTCAAATACTAAAGGGAGTTTGATTTCAAAAGTGCTTCCTTCTCCAAAAGTACTTCTAAGGGTTAGGCTTCCTTCCAGAATGGCGATTATTTTTTGGCAAATAGACAGACCTAAGCCGGTTCCGCCGTATTTTTTTTCAATATTCTCATTAGCTTGTGCAAATTCTTCAAAAACCAATTGCTGATTTCCTTTCTCAATTCCAATTCCGGTATCTTCAATTGTTATGGTAAAAAAGGCAGTGTTCTCCGGCACATAAGCGCTTATCTTGATATAGCCTTCTTCTGTGAATTTATAAGCATTTCCAATTATATTGGTCAGGATTTGCTTTAAGCGAAAAGGATCACCTATTATTTTGTTGTTTAGCTGTCCGTCAACATTGATAATAAGATCAATATTTTTGTTTTTATAAACCGTCTGAATATTTTTGGCAGCGTCCTCAATAATCTCAGGTAAAAGGAAAGGTACTTTTTCGATGCTGATTTTCCCGGCCTCGATTTGAGAAAAATCCAATAAATCCTGTACCAACTGCGAAATATAGTCGGAGGAGTTTTTAATGTTTTTTACGAAATAGGATTGTTTGGTAGTAACATCAGAATTGCCCAAAAGTTCGGTGTAGCCTACTATAGTACTCAAAGGTGTTTTCAGATCATGACTTACCGTTGAAATTAATTGCTCACGGCTTTTTAGCAGGTTTTTGGTTTTGAAATTGGCAATCTCCAACTGTTTTTTATACAATTGTGATTTGGAATAATCGCTTACAATCAAAACAGAGAAGAATACCGTCAATAACAAGCCGATAATAGCTGATGCCGTTACAATATCATTGACTTTTTTAAGCGATTTTTCTTTTAATGAATTGTTCTTTATAGAGTTAATAATGATCTCGCGCTCTATAACACGAAGTACTTTTCTAAGTTGTTCCGAGATCGCAATTTCATTCTTAAGCAATTTGTTCTCCTCAAAATTCAGCGACTCCTTCTTTTTCTCGGCTTTTATTTTGACATTGCTCAAGAGCTTTTTTGAATTGGCTAAAATAGAATCAGAGGCTTGTTTGCTCAACGTATTGGTGCTGTCGTCGGGAATATTCTGATTGAGATAATCAACATATTTCTGAAGGACATTGCGTTGGTAGTTTCCCAATTGATTAGGATTTTTAGTAAAATCCTGAAGTTCCAGTTTACGGAGCTTAAACTCCATTTTGGTAATTTCATTAATAGCGGTATTGACCGAGACTTCATCGTCGGCTTTGTTTTTTATGGTTTTTAGTTGTCGGATATTGTCTGTTTTTTCAGATAAAAAATACGTAACACTGTCTAATAAAGCTTTTTGATATTCTGTAGTGACGATTTGTTTTAACGTATCGATTCTTGCGCGTAAGGAATCTGTTTCAATAAGGTAATTTTTGAAGTCGTTTTCAGAATTTGTCTGAATCGTTTTTCGGGCTAAACTCTCTGTTTTGTATACATTGGAGAAGAGTTTACTGACTCTTAGAATTTTCGTTTTCTCATAACCTATTTTTTCTTCGAGTTTGTTGTAAACGATATTTTCAGAATAGAGAAACCAACCAACCGTAACAACTAATCCCAGTAATACAATATAACTGAAGAGTACTTTAAGCGGCATGTAGTTTTTTTTACTCTCCATAAACTAGGGTAACAGGGATTGCAAGGTTTTTTGAAATTGAAACAACCGCAATTTATTTAAATTTTTCTGATTAAGGTTTATAAACCGCTCCTAAAATCTTATATAATTTTAATTCGAAGCTAAAAAAAACCGCAGATTTTAAAGACGAAACAAGTTCAATCTAAAAAATCTGCGGTTGTATTTTAATTTTTACGAGTAATTTTTAAACTTTAGAAATAATCATTTTAATCCTTTTAATCTGCGGCAAAAAGAAACTGCCACAGATTTCACAGATTTAAAGGATTTTTTTCTGATTCAATCGAGTTCAGATTATTAATCTTTTTAACCAATGACTATATTTTAAGTTTTTTTTTCGTGAAAATTAGTGCAATTAGCGGCTATTTTTTTTGATAGATGGTTATAGCGTTTCGTTTAACCATTTAAAAAATTCACCTTGCCAAACCTGAGCATTTTGTGGTTTTAGAACCCAGTGATTTTCTTCCGGGAAATAGACTAAACGACTTTTAATGCCTCTTAACTGTGCAGCCTGAAAAGCTTCTTGTGATTGTCCGATTGGCACACGGAAATCTTTTCCTCCCTGTACAATCAAAATAGGTTTGTTCCAGTTTTGAACGAAGTTTGCAGGATTAAAAGTAGTATAGGTTTTTTGTGCTATTGCATTGTCTTTTTCCCAGTAAGCGCCACCAAAATCCCAGTTGTTAAAGAAAACTTCTTCTGTTGTTCCAAACATACTTTGTGTATTGAAAACACCATCATGCGCAATAAATGTTTTGAAACGGTTTTTATGAATTCCGGCTAAGTAAAATACAGAATAACCTCCGTAACTAGCACCAACACAGCCTAAACGAGACTTATCAACATAGCTTTCTTTCGCGACATCATCTATTGCAGACAAATAATCATCCATAACCTGTCCGCCCCAGTCTTTACTGATTTGTTCATTCCATTCTACTCCGTGTCCTGGCATTCCGCGTCGGTTTGGAGCTACTACTACATAACCTTTAGCAGCCATTAAAGAGAAATTCCAACGGAATGAGTACGATTGTGTCAAGGCAGATTGTGGTCCTCCCTGGCAGAATAGAAGAGTTGGGTATTTTTTTGTAGCGTCAAAATTTGGAGGAAGAATTACCCATACCAACATCTTTTTGCCATCGGTTGTTGTCACGTAACGTTTCTCTGTTTTACTTAACGTTAGTGTTTTGTAAGTTTCTGTATTGACATTAGATAATTGTTTCCAGGTCTTTTTCTTCAGATTGTAAGAAAAGATTTCAGCAGCATGATTCATGTCTGTTCGCGTTACGATGATATCGTCACCTGAGAAACCAACTAAATCACTTACATCAAAATCGCCACTTGTTAATTGACGAACCTGAATGGCTATTTTTGTTAAGCCTGGGAAATTTACTTCAAAAAGTTGTTTTGTTCCATCTACCGGTGCTACAAAAAATACTTTTTTCCCGTCTTTGCTCCAGATAAAATTATCAACAGTTCCGTCCCAATTAGCAGTTAAGTTAGTTTTGATTCCTTTAAATTCAACAATAATGTCATTTTTGTCTGCTTCATAACCATCACGTTTCATTTGCAACCAGCTAAGATTTCCGGTTGGAGAAAATTGTGGTGCGGTATCATAACCTAAGTTGCCTTCTGTTCTGTTTACCGTTTTTTGAGTTTCTAAATTGTACTCATAAATATCAGTGTTTGTTGATATAGCGTAAGCAGTTCCGGCTTTTTTCTTGCACACATACAAAATGCTTTTTCCGTCAGGAGACCAGATATAATCTTCGTCACCACCAAATGGTTTTTGTGGACTGTCAAAAGTTTCACCTTTAAGGATATCAATTCCTGCAGCTTCTTTGTTGATGCTTTTGTAAAAAACGTGATTAAATTTTCCTTCGTTCCAGGTATCCCAATGACGATAGTCTAAACCGTCGTAAATCTGAACATCAGATTTATCTAAATTCGGATAGAAATCTTTTCCTAAAACTTTATCGATTTTTACTTCTTCGTTGTAGACTAATAAAGTTCCGTCCGGCGAAATGTTTTTGTCTCGCAACACGTCTTTTGTATCTTTAATTTCTGTTGCATTTCCACCAATTACAGGCAAAATGTAAAACTTAGAATGCGATTTGTTTTCCTCCACGGAAGGAGTCGTAACTTTAAAAACAACATTTTTTTCATCTTTTGAAAGTCCAAGTGGTGTAACTCGGCCTAATTTCCATAACAATTCAGGTGACATTACACTCTGTCCGATAGCGTTTAAACTCATCATTATTAAGGTTGTGAATACTACTTTTTTCATAATTGATAATCTGATTTTTGTGGTGCCTAAAGTACGAAAATTAAATTCCAATTTATCAAATCCCAAATTCCAATCTTTTAAAATATAAATCAAAGCCTAATTGTCACCCTGAGCGAAGCCGAAAGGCAAATTCCAAATTTTGTTAATGTTTCTGGCAATAAAGTTAAATCAATATCTAATGTCACCTTATCTAATGTCACCCTGAGCGAAAGCCGAAGGGCAAATTTTGTTAATGTTTTTGCCAATAAAGTTAAATAGCACCTAATGCCCCCCTGAGCGAAGTCGAAGGTTATGATTCCTAATTTCAGATTCCAAAGTTAGCGAGAGAGGGAGTTTGGAATTTGGAATTTAAAATTTTAGAATTTATTTTTTACTATAAAAAATTCTCTATTTTTATAAAAAAATCACTCATGGAATTAAGTTATTGGGAACTTAAAAATTGGTTCACTAATGTAGATTATACCATCGTGGGAAGTGGCATAGTTGGTTTGCATGCAGGATTGCGCTTGCGCGAAAGATTTCCAACCGCCAAAATTCTGATTTTAGAAAAAGGAATGTTACCACAGGGTGCAAGTACCAAGAATGCCGGTTTTGCTTGTTTCGGAAGTCTTTCTGAAATTTTGGAGGATCTGAAAACACATTCTGAAGAAGAGGTGGTGCAACTGGTTGAAAAACGCTGGCAAGGGCTGCAATTACTTCGAAAAAGATTGGGGGATACTGCTATAGATTTTAAACCCTATGGCGGTTATGAACTTTTTCTCAAAGAAGAGAACAATGGTTTTGATGATTGTGTAAGCAAATTACCTTTTATAAATACTATTTTGAAACCACTTTTTAAGGCTGATGTTTTTGACAAAGAAGTGGATAGGTTTGGGTTTAAAAATATTGAAGATTATTTGATTTTTAATCCGTTTGAAGCTCAGATTGATACCGGGAATATGATGCAGGAATTATTGAAGCAGGCGATTGCAGCAGATATTTTAATTTTGAATCAGCAAACCGTAACCTCTTATTTGGATACAGGAACTCAGGTCGAAGTGGTTTTGAATGATTTTAGTTTTACTTCGAAAAAAATACTTTTTGCAACAAATGGTTTTGCAAATGCTTTGACAAAAGGTGCGGTGCAACCTGCAAGAGCACAGGTTCTTATTACTGACCCAATTCCGAATTTAGATGTGAAGGGAACTTTTCATCTGGACAAAGGCTATTATTATTTCAGGAATATTGGTGATCGGATTTTACTTGGTGGAGGGAGAAACCTTGATTTTGAAACGGAAAACACTACAGAATTTGGTCAAACCAAAATTATTCAAAATAAATTGGAGGATTTACTTAAAAATGTAATTTTACCAAATCAGGAATTCCGAATCGCCCATCGTTGGAGTGGCATTATGGGAGTAGGGAACAGTAAAAATCCGGTAGTTACGCAATTGTCTGAAAACGTGTTTTGTGGAGTGCGTTTAGGAGGGATGGGTGTAGCGATAGGAAGTTTAATAGGAACAGAATTAGCAGATTTAATATAATGGCAGTCAAAAAACCAGCACCAAAAGCAACAACCGCAAGTAAGCCGAAACCAAAAGCATCTCCTAAGAAGTCGAAACGTTCGTTTGGAGAAAAAGTAAAATTGTTTTTTATTAAACTAATGCTGTGGTTTTTCGGAGTTTCAATTGCCTCAGTGATTTTATTTAAATACATACCCGTTCCTTTTACGCCTTTGATGGTGATTCGTGCCATCGAAAATAAAGTCGGAGGTAAAGAAGTCTATTTTGATCATGACTGGGAACCTATTGATAAAATTTCAATGAATCTGCAAAAAGCGGTTATTGCCAGTGAAGACGGTACTTTTTTATCGCACAATGGTTTTGATTTTAAAGCACTTCAGAAAGCTTATAAAAGCAACGAGCGCGGACGCAGAATCCGTGGGGGAAGTACTATTTCGCAACAAACGGCTAAAAATGTTTTCTTATGGCAGGGAAGAAGCTATTTCAGAAAAGGTTTAGAAGCCTATTTTACGGTTTTAATAGAAGTAATATGGGGTAAGGAACGTATTATGGAGGTCTATCTGAATAGTATCGAAATGGGTGATGGTGTTTATGGTGCCTATGCAGCAACAGAACACTGGTACCGACGTGATGCTTCGAGTTTAACACCAATGCAGGCTGCCGGTATTGCAGCGATATTGCCAAATCCCAGAAAATTTAAAGCAACAGGCTCGTCAAGTTATATCAACAGACGTAAAGAAAGAATTGTTCGTGAAATGCGTGCAGTTGGAAAAATAAATTACGATGGAAAGTAAAAAAGTCTTCGCAGGACTTCTGATCTTGACATCACTTTTTGTTTCTGCACAAGGAAAGACTAAAGAAATTGGCCTTATTTCAGATAACGATTTATATACATCGTCTAAAAATGATATGTATTATACCAATGGTTTGGAGTTTTTCTACAGATTCCTATCGAAAAATGATAATGAAAAAATCAATAAAAAGATAACTGAATTTCGGGTTGGACAATATATTTACAATCCACGATATATCAATATTGAATCCCGTAATAACAATAACCGTCCCTATGCAGGGTATCTTTTTGCCGAAGCCGGACGGAGCTTTTTTTACAATAGCGAGTCCGTCCTGAAAACAGATTTTCAATTGGGATTTATAGGGCAAAATTCTCTTGGAAAAGAAATGCAGGAAGCTTTTCATCATGTTATCGGATACAAAGCGGTATACGGTTGGGAAAATCAAATTCATAATGCTTTAGGATTGCAGGCGCATATTATGTATTCGAAGAAATTATTTCCAAACAAGCCCAACGATTTTGCGGACCTTCATTTTCAGTCCGAGGCAAATGTCGGAACTATTTTTACCGGAGTTTCTACAGGTTTTTTGACCCGGATTGGATTTAAAAAATTACTCCCAATGTATGATTCTAATTTGCATGATGCTTCTGTGAGTGCTAATCCTCAATATAGGGTCAGGGAGTTTTATTTTTATGCTATGCCAAGTGTGCAATATCAGTTTTATGATGCGACGATCGAGGGAAGTTTGTTTAATGACAAAAGCCCGGTAACTTTTGAGCTCGTTCCGCTCCGTTTCAATGCTGAGTTTGGATTAAAATACCGTCATGATAATTTCAACTTGTCATATTCCTTTATTTATCACGGAAGAGAATTAAACAGCCACGAGATAACCGGATCTTTTTATGGTTCGATTCGGGTAGCGTATTTGTTAAAATAATCTGCTGGTTGAGTTGGTTTAAGGAAATAACTATTTTTTGGCGGAAATAAAAGGTGTTTCAGTTACTCATATAAAATAAGGAAATAAAAAAACAGTTTTTACCCGCGTCTTTGCGAAGTAAATCCGTTGTATCTGCGTCAAAAAAACGGCTCTAAACCAATGGAGAGATAAAAATCTTTGCGAGTATCGTGGCTATTTAACCGCAAGGGCCACAAAGGTTTTGGCAAGGTTCGCTAAGATAAAAAATAACAGTATCGATAAAAGCTTTGTGGGCTTTGCGATAAAAGCTAACAAAAATCCTTGCGGCCCTTGCGGTTAAACTTCCTAAATAGGTCTCAAAATAAAAAAAAGCCATAATCTAGGACTATGGCTTTTGGTATATGTTTTATATAGAATGTCGTATTTTATAATTTCAGGGTACTAATTCAGAAATATTTAAAAATGATACTAGTTCAAAAAACAGATACTTTTTCTTTCAAAGGTGTTGGAATACGATCCGTTGCCTCAATTATATTTTAATGTTATTTTATATTTTTTATGCATTAGCAGATACTCGTAAAGAGTGCGAAATCATTAGGAATTAAACAAGAATTGACTCATTAAAACCGGCATTATTTTGTATCGCGCCTCGCTAATTTTTTGCAAATGTACGAAGAGAAACTTTATTAAATTGTCAATTTTGCATTAAAATTTTCTAATTTAAGGTAAATTTTTGCTAAAAATAAGTCGGCTCTTTATGGAATAGGTAATTTGCGAAGAAATTACACTGGCAATTTTTATGAATTAAAGTTGAAAATCAAACCAAGGAGAAGTGTTAAGTATTTAAAAGTAAGGTTAATTCAGTTTTCTATTGTTAAACAGTTGCTTTAAGCCCAATGCTGGTAAGGGCTATATCGATTTCAGGAAAGGGCAATTAGATTAAAATGGGATGCAATTTTTAAATGTAAGAATGTACTTTGTTTTTTTTTAATTTGTGATAATTTAGGACGTGTTTGTTTTGTAGAAGGGGGGCTAAGGAGTCATTATTTTTCGATAGAATCTTACTAAACAGGAAAAAAATACCACATTAGAATTTTAGGGATAGCATTTGTGCTAGCAGGAAATTTTCGAATAAAAACAGTTGCAGTCCGCAGAGAAAGCCTCTGTTTCTATTCAAAAAAATCTCAAAATATTAATTTTAATCTTTAGAATAAAAGATTTCCTGCCCATCCTCATAAATTCTCTTAATTCCTTTTATTGATTTTTCTTCAGAAATGATTTTAATACGAAAAGTATCTATACCGTCAACCATAAATAAATCTTGTTCCAGAGGAGTAAGTAAAAAAGAGGTTCTGTTATTCCATTTGTAGTATAGATTATTAGTCTCGTATATTAGTTCGGCTTTTCCGTATTTACCTTGATATGATTTTAGAAGTAAGGGGTCAACATTTATGGGGTTCTGTCTGTTTTTAATGATTGGGATAACCCATTTAATATCGTTTAGTGAATCTTTGTTTTTCGACATTAGCTTTTGCAGGGCTAATAAATGTGATGTGTTTATGGCTTCTTCACTTTTGCATAAAACATCCGGCTGAACTCCTTTTCCTTCGAAATCCAGATTTGTAACAGGGTCTTTTATTTCTCCAAAAGGGATGTTAACAGAAAAACCGTTAGGTAATACTTTACGGTCAATAGGATGAGCACCACCGGCGGTTTTTTCGCCTACTATAGTGACACGTTTTAAATTCTGAAGAGAATAGCTCATCCATTCCGCTGCTGAGAATGTGGCTCCACTGGTTAAGATGTAGATATCGATACTGTCCAGGCGTTTGCCGGGTACGGAGGGTAATAGCCACATTTCTCTCTCTATTTTCTTTCTGTCTTTTTCATAGTAGTAATATTTGTAAAGAGGTAATTCTTTATCAGAAAAGAAATAACTGCTGATAAATTGCCCCATTTCCATTACTCCACCATTATTTTTGCGTAAATCTATAATCAGTGCCTCTGTGTTGTTTAAAACCTGCATCATCGCAGCAGCAGTTTCGCTTGCTATAGCAGGATCTTCAAAATAATTAAACTCTAAATAACCAATATTGCCTTCTAAAATCCGTGCTTGCTGAAATCCAAAGTTCTTTTTCTTTGCATCGGTTAGTTGTTGTGCTTTGATTTTTTTCTGTGTTTCTGCATCTGTGTTTTTTTGCTGGCTTTCTGTCCACTGCGGATCATACATTACTCTGAAATGTAAATCTTTGCTAATCTCTAAAAGATCAGTATTCAGTTTTAATGCAAATTCTGTGGGATTTAGAGCGTTTTTATAGAGTCCTTTTTTATAATTTTCACTGAGTTTTTTCTTTATAACTAAGGTAATGTTTGGTCTTATGTAGAATTCTTCCAGTTTTTTATTGAGGGAATCGATAATTTGCTTTTTATGTAAGTCCGTGAAATTGGTTTCTCCTTTATTAGTCGATTCTTTCTGTGAATACAAAGAAATAGAGAAAGATAATACTGCTAAAATTATAAGATGTTTCATTTTATGAGATTTTGCAATTTGAGATTATTTTATGGAGAATACTGTCCAGTAATTCGATTTCGTTCGCAGATATTCCGTCAAGAGCAGTTTTGCGATTTAGTTTAAAAACAGGAGTCAGCTGGACGATTGTTTTTTTGCCTTTTTCGGTTATTACAAGTTTTGATTTTCTTTTATCGGATTCATTTATTTCTCTTGTCAGATATTCTTTTTTGACCATTAGTTCAATTATTCGGGTAATCGATGCATTGTCTTTAAAGATTAGTTTTGCCATTTCAATTTGAGAAATTTTTGAATTCTCGTTTAAGATTATTAATACTAAACATTGATCAACTGTAATATCGTTAACAACCTTTTGTATGTTTTTTTGACTAATTTTTCGGTATTCCTTAATGGCCTGCTCTATAGTGTAAAGTACAGTTCCGGTTGGAGTTTTGTTGCTCATAGTTAAGTGGTTAGATATAATTATATTTGATATATCAAATATAATTAATTAGTTGAATAATTGATTCTAAATTGTTATAAAATTTACTGGTCTGAAAAAAGCACCCTTATTTTAGGTAATCGTAACTAATAGATGAAGTGATCAAAATGAAATTGTGAACTTGAAGTGTCGGGTAACAAATCTATTAAAGGGTTGATATAGTGATATAATCATAAAAAATAGAAATCATGAAAACCAATTTAATTAAGATCGGATATTTATTTTTATCAGTATTGTTTCTTGGTAGCTGTACAAATAATGATCAACCCAATCCAACTTTGGCTTGTCCTAATACTGATATTCTTGGTTTGGCGTTTACGGGAAATATAAATGATGCAAGCGCAACGCCTACATTTGGCTATTTAGATAATGCAACAGCAATCTCGAATTGGGTACCTGTTGCTAACATAAGTATTACCAATCCTGCTACACCAACCTATTTACAAATGTCGTCTGCCAATAATGCTGTTTATAATCCTGTAACGGGAGATTATAAGTTGGTTATTGCCGAAGAAAGAAGATTAATAACAATTACGCCTGCGGGAGCAATTTCTTTTGCACCAATTACAACCGGAATTTCGGGGGTCAACATTACAAATGCTCCGGTGTATTCAGGTGGTAATTTGTATTTTGGAAACCTGACGTACACCGGCGGAAATATGGTTTTTAGTGTTTTAGATAATGGTTATGCGTTGGTTAATTCTGTTACGATTCCAAGTGCAAACATTAGCGGTAACTATTCCTGGAACTTTACATCGGCATCCGACGGTAATGCATTTATATATTTTGCCATTGGGAATAATGTTATAACCTATAACAGAGCGGCAAATACAATCGTTGCCTCTATGATTGGTGGAATTGCATCGGGAACAATTGTAGGTTTAGAATTTAAAGGAGCAAATAAGTTGTACGCTTTACACGAAGATTCATCTGTTGCCAATACAAAGCTGGTAGAAATTGATATGACAAATCCTTCGGCTGTAACAAAAACAGATATAATACCGTTGGGGTTTCAAATGAATTATGAGTTTTTCAGTACCACTTATAATGAGTGTAATCAAAAATTTTATTTGTCTACACCGGATACTAGTGGCAGTAATTTACCAGCGCGCAATATTCGAATCGATTTGGCTGGAACACCAACCATTGTTACGCTCCCGGCAACAAATACCTGGATTTTCGGATTGGTTTTAAAACGTTAGTTCATAAGTTGTGAAGGTTTGCATGAAGATCGGTTTTGGTGTTGTAAGCCAGTTCCTGTGTTTGCAGAGCAATTTTTTCACGCAGATTTAGCAGATTTATTCGAAATATTTTTTATCGATATCAAAGAGCAAAATATCGGCTTAATCTGCTAAATCTGCGTGTATAAAAAGAAACTTTGTGCTTTTGCGCCTTGCGATAAGAGCAAACAAAATTTCTTGCGTTCTTTGCGGTTAAAATAAACTACACGTTTTGATAGAAGAAGTTTTTATAAAATGCCACAACTTTTGAACTTGATCCCAAATACATAGTTAAATCCTTTTAATCTATGGCAAAAAAGAAGCCCTTGTAAAAAATTACAAGGGCTTTTACTTTCAGTGGAGAATACCGGAGTCGAACCGGTTACCTCTTGCCTGCCAGGCAAGCGCTCTAGCCAAATGAGCTAATCCCCCAAAGCGTTGCAAATAAAGTCAATTTATTATGAAAAAACAAATTTCAAAGCACATCAGATGAAAATATTTTTCAAAACCGTAACTTTACGATCAAATTTATTTTTATGAGCTCAGATTATCAAAGCGGATCTATACAAACCACGATTCAAAATGCTGTTGCAACTGTACAATTTGGCCATCCGGCCAGTAACTCTTTTCCGAAAGCCCTATTGAAACTCCTGACGGCCGAAATTAATTCGTTAAGTCAGAATGAAACCGTTTCGCTGATTGTTTTGCGAAGCGATGGGAATAAGGTTTTTTGCTCAGGCGCTTCCTTTGACGAGCTTTTGGCTGTTGAAAATGAAGAACAGGGCAGAGAATTCTTTTCCGGTTTTGCCCATTTGTTAAATGCCATGCGCAGCTGTTCGAAAATTATTATAGGTCGTGTTCAGGGAAAGGCCGTTGGTGGTGGTGTTGGAATTATTGCAGCCTGTGATTATACTTTAGGAACTCCTGAAAGTGCTGTGAAACTATCCGAACTTGCCATAGGGATCGGTCCCTTTGTAATTGAACCTGCCGTTTCGCGTAAAATTGGTAAAATGGCTATGGCTGAGATGACACTTGCAGCCCACGAGTGGAAATCGGCCGATTGGGCCCTTCAGAACGGATTGTTTTCTAAAATTTATAGTGCTGATGAACTTGATTCGGCTGTTGAAAGTTTGGCTCAAAAATTAAGTTCCTATAACCCGGAAGCCTTGTTCGAAATGAAAAAGATTATTTGGGAAGGAACGGAAAACTGGGGTTCTTTGCTTTTTGAACGTGCTGCAATTACCGGAAAGTTAGTTTTGTCTGACTTTACCAGAAAAGCTTTGACACAATTTAAAAAATAAGATTGCGGAGGATGCTGCTTTTTTATCGCGTGCAGAAATAACTTTGAAGTGTTTTTAGAAACATCTCACATCTCACATTTCACATTTCACAATTCAGATTAATTTCTAAAACCTACTAAAAATGACTATCATCTCATTACTGCAAAAAATTGACGTTGCTGAGAAAATGAAAACCGCTCCTGATAGCAGTTATCAAATTGGAGTTGTGATCGGATCGTTTATTCCTTTCGTGATTTTAATCGGAATTGCCTATTTAATGTATAACAGAGCTAAAAAAAGAGATGAAAACGGTTATTAATTTGTAAATTTGCAACCTAAAATTCAAATCGATGAGTAATATCAGAATTACAAAACAATTTAGTTTCGAAACCGGGCACGCTTTGTACGGTTACGACGGAAAATGCAAAAACGTTCACGGACACAGTTATAAATTATCGGTAACAGTTATTGGCTCGCCAATTACAGATCGGTCAAATGTGAAATACGGAATGGTTATCGATTTTTCGGATCTAAAGAAAATTGTAAAAGAAGAAATCGTCGATCAGTTTGATCATGCGACTGTTTTTAATGAAACAACACCACATGTCGAGTTGGCAAATGAACTTAAAAATCGTGGACATCACGTGATTTTAGTCGATTATCAGCCAACAAGTGAAAATATGGTAGTTGATTTTGCAGATAGAATCATGGCACGTTTACCTGCTGAAATCTCGCTTTTCTCATTAAAACTTCAGGAAACAGAATCTTCGTTTGCAGAGTGGTATGCGAGTGATAATCAGTGATTAAATTCCAATGGTTTAAATTCCAAATTCCAGAAAGTAAATTAATGCCTAATGTCACCCTGAGCGAAGCCGAAGGACCAAAAAATAAATTAATACCCAATGTCATTCTGAGCGAAGCCGAAGGACACCCTGAGCGAGGCCGATGGGCCAAAAGCCAATTAATACCTAATGTCTCTCTGAGCGAAGTCGAAGAGTTAAACGTATTCAACATAAATGATTTCAAATAAAAAAGTATATTTTGCTTCTGATCAGCATTTTGGAGCTCCGACTCCGGAGTTGAGCTTTCCGCGTGAACAAAAATTTGTGGCTTGGCTCGAAGAGGTGAGGCACGATGCGGAAGCTATTTTTTTATTGGGAGATTTGTTTGATTTTTGGTTTGAATACAAAACCGTTGTTCCTAAAGGGTTTATTCGTGTTTTGGGTAAACTTGCTGAAATTCGGGATAGTGGAATTCCGATTTACTTTTTTGTCGGAAATCACGATTTGTGGATGGAAGATTATTTTCAAACGGAATTAAATATACCTGTTTATCATGATAATAAAGAGTTTACTTTCAATAATAAAACATTTTTAATCGGTCATGGTGATGGCAAAGGCCCCGGTGATATGGGGTACAAACGAATGAAAAAGGTATTTACTAATCCTTTTTCTAAGTGGCTTTTTCGTTGGTTGCATCCCGATGTTGGTGTTCGATTGGCGCAATACCTGTCAGTTAAAAACAAATTAATTTCGGGAGATGAAGATGTGAAATTTCTGGGTGAAGAAAACGAATGGCTAGTGCTATATGCCAAGCGTAAACTCGAAACCAAACACTACGATTATTTTGTTTTTGGACACCGTCATTTGCCAATGATTATTCCCGTTGGTGAAAACGCCAATTATGTAAATCTGGGCGATTGGATTGGCTATTTTACCTATGGTGTTTTTGACGGAAATAACTTCGAACTTCTAAAATTCGAGAAATAAACAGTAACTTTTAGACTGTATCTTAATTTAAACCTGCACCATATACGTATTCTTCCAGTTCAATTTTAAACAAAGAACCTTCGACCAAATCTTTAATCGATTTTAATTCGGTCATAGAAACAGCAAGGTCTATTTGAGAGCAAGGTGTTTTTAGCAAAAATTTATGACAGGAGTATTTTAATTCGCAGGCTTCACAACAAGCATTTTCTATTAAACTATCCTCGATTAAATCACAAAACTGATTCAATTCCTGAACAGTAAAATAAAAACCGGTTTCTTTAAAAACGAGTTGTACTTTCTCAGATATAACTTGTTTTCCATTTTTCCAGTAAAAGGATATTCCAAAATTGTTATGGTATATTTGCGCAATTTCTCTCATCGTAGATCTTTTATTTCAACAAATATAAATATTATTTATATTAATTCTAAATAAAAAAATCATAAAATAGCATTTTTTTGTTAACCATATAAGTGATGTTAGTTCATTTAAATTCGAACTGTATGGATTGCGTTCTGTTTTAACCGGAAGTGAAGAATTGATTATTGATAAAAAGGCTTTAACTGAACTTCTTTGAGTGCTCAGTTAAAGCCTTTTGTGTATTTCTAAATTACCCTATTTAAAGCAGGCGGTAATTTTTATATGTTGAGGTAGTAAGCTTAAATTTAAATGAACTTATATCACTTATATGGTTTAAAAACAGCAAACAGCAAGTGAATAGTTACTCCATATTTTGATGCTCTTCCATATCTTTCTGCAAATCTAAATTTCTAAATGTTGGAGATTGTATTCCAAAGCCCAATACGGTTAAAAGCGTCATGCTTCCGCCAAAAACGACTGAAGTTACCGTTCCCATTAGTTTGGCCGTTAAACCGCTTTCAAAAGCCCCTAATTCGTTAGAAGAACCAACGAACATCGAGTTAACGGCAGCTACACGTCCTCGCATATGGTCGGGAGTTTTAAGTTGTAAAATGGTTTGGCGGATTACAACTGAAATTCCGTCTGCAACACCACTCAGAAATAAGGCCACAACAGACAACCAGAAAATAGTGGAAACTCCGAATAAAATAATACACAAACCGAATGCAAAAATGGCTACTAAGAGTTTCATCCCGGCTCTTTTATACAAAGGAACGTAGGCGGAGACTAACATGGTAATAAAAGCACCAATAGCTGGTGCTGCTCTTAGAACGCCAAATCCTTCGGGACCAACTTTTAGTATGTCTTGAGCAAAAACCGGTAATAAAGCAACTGCTCCTCCAAAAAGTACAGCAACCATATCCAGTGTAAGTACGCCCAGAATCGTTTTATTGTTGAATACAAATTTGAGACCTTCTTTTAAACTTTCCATAACCGGTTCTCCGATTTTAGGGTTCAAAATTGGCTTTTTACTGATTTGTGTTAAGGCTATTAAAGCAAAAAGTGAAAAGGCAAAAACGGCACACATGGACCAGTGCACTCCGATGAAATTAATCGAAAATCCTGCAACGGCCGGTCCCAGAACCGCTCCAATCTGCCAAACCGTACTACTCCAGGTGGCAGCATTTGGATATACTTTTTTAGGTACGATAAGAGATAGTAAAGAAAAAATAGTAGGGCCAAGAAATGCACGTACCAATCCGCCCAAAAAGACTAAAGAGTAAATCGAGTACAAAATAACAGTAGAAGACCACCCGTCGACTATTTGTGGCCAGGTCAGTAAGAACAGACCGAAACTAATTACAGAGAAGCCCAAGATACATTTTACTAATAATCCTTTTTTCTCTCTTTGATCGACTATGTGTCCGGCAAATAAAGCCATCGAAACGGCCGGAATAACTTCCATTAAACCAATAATTCCCAAAGAAAGCGGATTTTTGGTTAAGCTGTAGACTTCCCATTCGATTACAATAAATTGCATGGACCAGGCAAAAACCATGGCAAAACGCAATAATAAAAACACATTAAATTCTCTATATCGTAGCGCCTGATACGGGTCGGCTTTTTTTGCTTTATCTTTCATTTGTTCTGATGTCTTTTAACATAAGTTGAGTAGAAACGGTATTGTTCCATTCGTTTTCAGCAATAGTGTAGGCGAGCTGAAATGTATTCTGATTTTTTGTGAGGTCTAATTTTTTTCCAAGACCAAATCCAATTGCGGCAATTCCGTCAGAACCATATTGTTTGACAAAAAGCCTTAGATGCTCTTCGTCTGCTCCCAACGTTTTGCCATAACCGGTATCTTTTATATCAGTGGTCATAAAGACTGGCGTCATGTTTTGGGGGCCAAAAGGTTCAAACTGTTTTAGAATCCGAATCAGTTTTGGAGTAAGATCTGTAAAATTTATTTGAGCATCAATTTCAATTTCCGGAGTTCGCATTTCCGGAAGTATGGTTTTTTCTATTTGTTTTTCAAAAGCCGCTTTAAAAGGCTGATAGTTTTCTGCTTTTAATGTCATTCCGGCGGCGTACATATGACCCCCAAATTGTTCGAGATGTTCAGAGCAGGCATCCAGTGCATTATAAACATCAAAACCTTTTACCGATCGGGCAGAGGCGGCATATTTATCGCCGCTTTTTGTAAAAACCAATGTAGGGCGATAGTAGGTTTCAATTAATCTTGAAGCTACAATTCCGATAACGCCTTTGTGCCAGTCTTCCTGAAAAACAACGGTCGAAAATCGGTCCTGCTCGTTGTTTTCTATAATTTGCTGAAAGGCTTCTTTGGTGATTTTTTTGTCCAGATCCTTACGATCAGCATTGTATTGCTCGATTTCTGATGCAAATTGTTGCGCCTGTTCAAAGTTAAATTCGGTTAACAGTTCTACTGCGTGATTCCCGTGTTTGATTCTTCCTGCTGCATTTATTCGCGGTGAAATAATAAAAACGACATCAGAAATATCTAAAACTTGCTTTTTGATTTGATGGATCAAAGCTTTGATTCCCGGCCTCGGAGCACTGTTGATTACTTGTAACCCGAAATAAGCCAGAACCCTGTTCTCACCTGTAATGGGTACAATATCTGCAGCAATTGCCGTGGCAACTAAATCGAGGTAAGGAACCAAATCGGCTATGGTTTCATTTCTGTTTCTTCCCAAAGCCTGAATCAGTTTAAAGCCTACGCCACAACCACATAATTCATCGTAGGGATAGAAGCAATCTTCTCTTTTCGGATCCAGGATGGCGACAGCATCCGGCAGAAATTCTCCGGGTCTGTGGTGATCGCAAATAATAAAATCAATGTTTCGTTCTTTTGCGTAGGCAATGTGATCGATCGATTTTATTCCGCAGTCAAGAGCAATAATTAACGAAAACCCATTGTCATTGGCAAAGTCAATTCCTTTAAAAGAAATACCGTATCCCTCGTCATAACGATCCGGAATATAAGTGGCAATATTGGGATAATGAGATTTTAAATACGAAGAAACCAGCGAAACAGCCGTTGTTCCATCGACATCATAATCTCCGAAAACCAAAATATTTTCCTGATTTTTGATGGCCTCTTCTATACGGACAACCGCTTTGTCCATATCCTTCATTAGGAAAGGATCGTGCAGATGTTCTAGTGAAGGGCGAAAGAAAGTTTTAGCTTCTTCAAAAGTTTCAATGCCACGCTGAATCAAAAGTGTTGCTACAAAATCTTCAACATTTAATGCCTGAGCCAAATGTTTGATTTTGTCTTCTGAAGGTTTTGGTTTTAAAGTCCAGCGCATTTTGATTGGAGATTTTAGATTGGAGATTTTAGATTGAAGATTTTAGATTGAAGATTTTAGATTGAAGATTTTAGATTGTAAACTAAAGACTAATCACTAATGACTAGGTACTTATAATTTTATGTTATTTTGCCTCCAGGGCTGTTCCTTCAAACCTAATTCCGTTCCAACCGGTTGTAATGAAGTTTCTGATGTTTTGATGGTTTGTTCCGTTTGGATCATTTAAAACTTCATCAAAGTAGTAAGCTCCGAAACAAGCTAAAGTTTGTTCTTGCGTTAGGTTTTGCAATTTGGCAAAAGCAAATACCTTGCAGGAGCCTGAATTTTCTCCTGCAGCATTATGTTGTGTTCCGTTTTGAAAAGCAGTTGGGGTGAAGCTATAATTTTCTTCTACAGTAGCAATGGTTTCAGTAAAAGCAATTGCTGTTGGAGTTTGATTTAATTTCTCTAAAAAGGCTTGTATCGACATTTATTTTATTTTTTATGCCACAGATTTAAAAGATTTATAAAGGATTTTTACTTTGTGCTAATCTGTGAAATCCGTGTTTACTCTTGTTTTTATTCGTCATCCTTAGAAAATTTACTTTTCTTAGGCTCTTTTGTTATTGTTTTTCCGGCAACTACTACTACAATTTCGCCTCGTGGTGCTGTTTTTTCAAAATGAGTTAACACTTCTTTTGCCGTTCCGCGTACATTTTCTTCGTGCAATTTTGATAATTCTCTGCAAACGCAAACTTGTCGGTCTTCTCCAAAATACGTCACAAATTCGACTAATGTTTTTAGTAGTTTATGTGGAGAAACATACAGTATCATGGTTCGCGTTTCTTCCGCTAAGGCTAAAAATCGGGTTTGACGCCCTTTTTTCTCCGGAAGAAAGCCTTCAAAGATGAATCGGTCGTTGGGCAAACCGCTGTTAACTAGAGCAGGTACAAAAGCAGTTGCCCCGGGTAAACATTCCACCTCAATTTTGTTTTCAACACAAGCACGGGTTAATAAAAAACCAGGGTCTGAAATAGCGGGAGTTCCTGCATCTGAAATTAAGGCAATAGTTTCGCCGGCTTTCAGGCGTGCAATTAAGTTTTCTGTTGTTTTGTGCTCGTTGTGCATATGATGGCTGTGCATGTGCGTGCCAATTTCAAAATGCTTTAGGAGTTTACCGCTCGTTCGCGTGTCTTCAGCCAAAATCAAATCAACTTCTTTCAGAACCCTGATGGCTCTGAAGGTCATATCTTCGAGATTGCCAATAGGCGTTGGAACGATATATAATTTAGACATAAGTTGTTTTAATAGTTAACAAGGATTGTACAACTTGGCACGAACCCTAATAATTAGTGTAAATTTGTGAAATTCGTGTTAGGCAAATTTCTTTTCTACAATTTCAAGAAAACGTTGTGCATAATCGTCTTTCCCTGTCCAATTGTTGTAATCCGGTTTTACCATATTTTCAATAAACTCTACCGCTTCACCATAAGAATCAAAAGTCAATAATTGATTTAGAACACGACTATAATCCTCAGTATTGTTTCCGAAAAGGTTTTTGGTAAAGGCAATTCGGTCATTCAAATCAATATGAAAACCTTTTGCCAGTTTTTCGTTTAATGAAGTTGTTTTTGTTTCTGTTTTTTCTATAACGATAGTTTCAACTGTTTTATTTTCTTTAAGTTCCGGAATTGATGAGGTAGGAGTCACGGCTTCGAAACTATCTACTTTTACAAATTCGGCATCGGCATAATTAACTCCAAAATCTTCAAACAAAAACTGAATCGGGTTTTGTTTTACTTCTGTTTCTTCCTTCGGTTTGTCTTCCGGTTCTGCCGTAAGTTCGAAAGCAGGTTTGAAATCCGGAATCGGTTTTAAATCGCTTTTGGTTGTAAAAGAAAGTTCTTCTTTTGTTTCGGTTTGTTCCGGTTCTTCAGAAACAGATCCTTCAAAAGCAAGTGTTTCAATTTTTTCTTCTGTTTGTGTTTCACTTACAGGATCTGCGTTTTTTTCAATTAGAATTTCTTCGAACGCTACAGCTATAGGTTCAACGATTGTCTCTGCAACTGATTCCTCGCTTTTTTCGGATACGACTTCTTCAATAGTTGCAGCAATAGGTTCAACAATTGTTTCTGCTATAGGTTCTTCGATTTTTTCGACTACGACTTCTTCAATGGTTGCAGCAATAGGCTCAACAATTGTTTCTGCAGTAGGTTCTTCGATTTCTTCTCCGGGAATTTCGATTACAGGCTCTTCTTCTGAATCCTCTTTAACTTCAGGATCAGGAAGTGCTTGTACTTCTGCAGTAGTTTCCGGACTTTCTTCAATAACAATTGGGATTATTTCTTCTGTTTGGATAGCAATAGGAGTTGAGTCTTCTTTTTCAAAAATGCTTTCTACATGAGACTCTGTTTCGCTGCGTCCAATAGTAGGTTTCAACGAATCGAAGTTTTCGTCTATAAATTTCAGAACTGCAAGTTTTTCATATAATTTCTGTGTTTCAAGATATAACTGATTGATATCGGATTTGCTTTTAAGCTTTAAAATTCGATGTGCAATGCTGATTAAATCGGCTTCCAATTTTTTTTTCATAACTGTTGAAATTATAGTGAATACGGTACTTTACTGTGTTTTTAAATGATCTGTGTGGTATTGATTTCGAAAGAAGAATTGCTTAATCGTACTTTTATTTCTGTTAATAAGCGTTTGCGAATCTTCTGATTTGATAAAAATTATCTATTTTTGAAAAATGTAAAACAGCAATTTTTTACGTCAAATTATTACCAGTACAAAGTAATAAAAACTATTCATTTTAAAAGGTAGAAAAATACAAAATGTTTCTCGAAAATACAGTAAATCACAAAGAACAATTTGGTTGGATTGAAGTTATTTGTGGATCAATGTTTTCGGGTAAAACCGAGGAGTTAATCCGCAGATTAAAACGCGCCCAATTTGCCAAACAAAGAGTCGAAATTTTTAAACCCGCTATTGATACCCGCTACCATGACGAAATGGTAGTATCACACGATGCTAACGAAATTCGTTCAACACCGGTACCGGCAGCAGCTAATATTTTAATTCTAGCACAAGGTTGTGATGTAATTGGGATAGATGAAGCACAATTTTTTGATGACGAAATTGTTACGGTTTGTAATGATTTGGCTAATCAGGGAATCCGCGTCATTGTTGCGGGATTGGATATGGATTTTAAAGGAAATCCTTTCGGACCAATGCCGGCGCTTATGGCAACGGCAGAATATGTTACTAAAGTACATGCTGTTTGTACCAGAACAGGAAACTTAGCCAATTATAGTTTCAGAAAAACAGATAATGACAAGCTGGTTATGCTTGGTGAAACAGAAGAATATGAGCCGCTTAGTCGTGCCGCCTATTATAATGCCATGAAAAAGAATCAGGAGAAATAGCTTTTTTTGATTTTCTAAATAACATTAAAACATAGTAAACAATGCAAAAAAAGGAAAGTAAAGAAAGACAGAATATTCGGTTGATGATTACGGTTGGAATTGCATTGGTTTTGGTGTTTGTAATTCAGTTTTATTTTTATAAAACTACAGATGAAGCAGATGCTGAAATAAAGGAATTGGTGGTGAAGTACAATACAAATTGCCCACTAATGATACAGGAGGGAATTCGTTTAGATAGTGTAAGTCTGCCGGAGCAAAAAGAAAAAGTGGCCCAGTACAACTTAACATTGGTAAACATAGAAAAAGAAAAGACAGATCTTAATGTGGTTCACAAGGAGATTGAAAAAAGTCTTCTAAGTACCGCCAAAGCAAATCCCGGTCTAAGAGTTTTTGCAAATAATGATCTTACCTTAGTGTACAGTTATAATGATAAAAATAAGGTGTTTTTGTTTAAAGTTACCATAATGCCGGATCAGTATAAATAAGTAGATTTTAGTTGAAAAAATAAATAATTGAGTAGTCCTGAAAAAGGTTGACTGGATTAATATTTTAAAATAATTAAACTGGAATAGAATTCGTTCTGTTCCAGT
>NZ_JAALLN010000199.1 GCF_011751075.1 Flavobacterium poyangense | reverse complement strand
CATTGCGCAAGACAGGCATTCTTCCCGATCAGGATATCGCGGCGCTGTTCCATGCGGGCAGCCTGAAGTCGCCGCGAGCGCTCGATGACGACCAGATCCAGCCGGCCAGCCTCGACCTTCGCCTTGGCGAGAAAGCCTATCGGGTGCGCGCCAGCTTCCTGCCTGGTCCCCACAGCACGGTGGAAGCCAAGCTCGACCGGCTCAAGCTGCACGAAATCAACCTCGCCGATGGCGCTGTGCTGGAGACGGGTTGCGTCTACATCGTGCCGCTGCTGGAGAGCCTGGAACTGCCGGATCACATTTCCGCCTCGACAAATCCGAAAAGCTCCACCGGCCGGCTCGACATCTTCACCCGTGTCATGACCGATCATGGCCAGGAGTTCGACAAGGTCGCTGCCGGTTATCGTGGCCAGCTCTACCTCGAAGTCAGCCCGCGAACCTTCCCGATCGTCGTCCGCACCGGTTCACGCCTGTCGCAGATCCGTTTCCGCACCGGCAATGCGCTGCTGTCGGAGGACGAACTGCATGCGCTGCACCGC
>NZ_JAALLN010000198.1 GCF_011751075.1 Flavobacterium poyangense | reverse complement strand
GTGCGATGCTCGGCGTTGGGCATGGCGATGCCCATGGTCAGCGGCCGGATGTCGCCACCCAACGGCACGAACACAAGCGGCTTGCCGTCAGGCGACAGCGTGTTGAGGGGCCGCATGTTGGCAATGCCATAGCCAAAACCGTTGGCCACCATCGACCGCATGACGGCGATGTCCCCGGTGCGCTCGGCGATGTAAGGCCGGAGCCCCTTCTGTTGGAAAGCCGACAGGAAATACTCGCGGCTGAACGGCAGGTCGAGCAGCACCATCGGCTGGTCGACCAGTTCTTCCGGCGCTATCGACTCCCGTCCGGCAAGCGCGTGTCCTGGCGGCAACATGACATAGGCCGGCAGTTGCATCACCGGCTCGAAGGCCATGTCCTGCGACAATTCGAGATCGTAGGTGAGCGCGGCATCGATTTCGCCGCGCTGCAGCATCTCGAGCAACTGACCCTGGTTGCGCTCGAACTGCCGGACACGCACGTCGGGATAGCTCTCCTCGAACCTGCGCCGCAGCGCCGGCAGGATAATCTGCGCGAAGGT
>NZ_JAALLN010000197.1 GCF_011751075.1 Flavobacterium poyangense | reverse complement strand
CGCCTTTACCGTGTCGATCGATCCATCGAGCGGCAATGTCACGCTGACGCAGTACGAGTCGCTGAACCATCCGACGTCTGGCGCGAGCTACGACGAGGCGCTGTTCCTGGCCTCCGGCATCCTGAAAGCCGTCTACACGGTGACCGATGGCGACAACGACGTTGCCAGCGCCAGCGTCGACCTTGGCGGTCGGGCCGGCGTGATCGCGTTCGAGGACGATGGTCCGACGGCCGTGCTGGCCCTGGCCGGCAAGGCATCGATCGTCGTTGATGAGAGCCTGGGCCAGAACGGCGCCCCGGAGACGGAGCCGGTTGGGACCCTCGGCCAGGTCACGGTTCTGGGTACATCGCTGTTCGACACGACCGGCTCGCTGGCCGGGCAGGACGAGGAAGGTGCAACGACGGCGTTCTCGCTGGAAGTGGCCGCCGGCGGCCACACCGGTCTGTTCCTGACCGGCCAGAGCGGCGCGGCCAACGAGATCCTTCTGGTCGACAACGGCGGTGTCATCGAAGGCCGCGTCGGCAGCGCCGGCGGCACGCT
>NZ_JAALLN010000196.1 GCF_011751075.1 Flavobacterium poyangense | reverse complement strand
GGGACCACCCTGCCGCGCCTGTCCGATCCTGCTTCGACAGACTTCGTTCAAGGCTATCGAGGAGCGAGTCCTGTTCCCCGATCCAGGCGGCAATCTTGCAGGCGGCTCACACACAGCCCGTTTCGGCGAGATCGAACAGCGTGGCGTGGCCCTGACCCCCAAGGGTCGCGGTCTCTATGACCGGCTGCTCAACGAAGCGCGCGCCAAGGTGCGCCCGGCCGCCGACGGCTCGAACGCACAGGACTATGTCACCGCGCTGCAGGAAAGCTTCTCCGCCTTCCCGGACGACTGGAATGCCATCCGCAAGGCAGGGCTCGGCTACTTCTTCTATTCCATCATACCGGGAGCCGATCTCTCCGGTCACGCCCGTTCCGACATCGAGGACCTGGTCGAGGCTGGCCTGGTGCGTTTCGACCCGATCGTCTACGAAGATTTCCTGCCGGTATCGGCGGCGGGTATCTTCCAGTCCAATCTGGGTGACGATGCCGTCCAGGATTTCGCTGCCAGCCCGAACCAGAAGTTGTTCGAGGTCGCTCTGGGT
>NZ_JAALLN010000195.1 GCF_011751075.1 Flavobacterium poyangense | reverse complement strand
TTTTAAAAAGCGTATTTTCTTTAAAGCCTATTTTATAAGCTTTAGCGTGTTTTAAATTTCTTAAAGCCACCAAGCCATCTGAAGCGTTGTTACCCCCGCCTAATAAAAAAAGTATTTTTACTTTTCTAATCTTGCGTTGAATACGGATCTTTTTAGCTTCTTTTTTAATCAGTTTAGCTAAATTTAATCCCGCATTTTCCATTCAAATAAGTTCATCTAAGCCTTTATTTATAGCATTTTGTTCTAAAATTTTTATATTATCAATAATAGCTTTCATAATCTTTTTTCACCAAAAAATATATATTTTTTTCTCTTTCTTCTTCAAATTTTTTCATTTTGGGTAAAAATTTCTGGATCAAAGCACGAAAATTCTTAAAACCATAATTTTGCGGATGAAAATCCGAGTATTTGCGGTTCATATTAGTGCGGATTTGTGCGTATTCAGCGCGCCCTTTTTCATCGATAAGCTGTTCGGTGATATTGATTAAAGCTCTTAAATAATCCTTACTTAAAATATCTTCTTTTTTACTCTCATCTTTAT
>NZ_JAALLN010000194.1 GCF_011751075.1 Flavobacterium poyangense | reverse complement strand
GCAGGGACCCCTGGAATTTACGAATGAATTTTCTTTATAAAATTCTACGGAGCTCTGTAACGCCCCCACTCCATCCCGTCACTCCCCCGACGCTGTCTGTCGATTGGTTCTCTCTCGTCTACTGGTCTGTCATTCGTCAGTTTCAATTTTAGGTAACGTCAATTCGTCTGATTGGGCGTTTCAAAAAAACATTGTTTGTCGTAAGAATTTTTTCATGCAAAGTGGTTTTTTTGAAAAATCGAACCGCGCGTCCGTTGAGCAACAGCGCCACCAGCCCCACTCGGGTTCGCGGGCCCTCCCGCGGCTCGCCGCCTCAAATCATGTCGTAAACTTTTATGGCTTCTTTGAAATTTTCTGCTTTTCAGCCAGTCACATACATTTTGCCGCCGAAGGTCCCTCTTACACAAAGCGCCTCCCTCTGCAGTCGCCGCCGTCCGGCCGCGTACGCGTCAATTTCATGTGTTTTCAAATACATCGAATTTAATGTATCATCGAAATTGCATTACAATATATATACGTAGGGCGGAATGGCCGCATGAGTG
>NZ_JAALLN010000193.1 GCF_011751075.1 Flavobacterium poyangense | reverse complement strand
CCGAGATCATCGAGCTGTCGGACGCGCTGATGGTGGCGCGCGGCGATCTTGGCGTCGAATTGCCGTTGGAAGCAGTGCCGGGCATACAGAAGCAGATCACCCGTGCGGCACGCCGGGCCGGCAAGCCGGTGGTGGTGGCGACGCAGATGCTGGAATCGATGATCTCCGCGCCGGTGCCGACCCGTGCCGAGGTGTCGGACGTGGCGACCGCCGTGTTCGAAGGCGCCGATGCGATCATGCTGTCGGCTGAATCCGCCGCCGGTTCCTATCCAGTCGAAGCGGTGGCGACCATGAACCGCATCGCCGAACGCGTCGAACGCGACCCGACCTATGCCGGTATCATCAACGCCCAGCGCTCGCAGCCGGAGGCGACCGGCGCCGATGCCATCTCACTGGCAGCGCGCGAGATTGCCGAGACGCTGAAGCTGTCGGCGATCGTCACCTACACCGCTTCCGGCACGACGGGCCTGCGTGCGGCCCGCGAGCGGCCGCAGGTGCCGATCATCGCACTGTCGCCGATCCTTGCCACGGCCCGGCGCCTC
>NZ_JAALLN010000192.1:279-542 GCF_011751075.1 Flavobacterium poyangense | reverse complement strand
ATGGGTAACCAGTGTCGGCTCGCCCGCGGCCTCGGTGATCTCGCCGAGGATCGAATCGAACAGGAAAGGCATGTTGTCATTGACGACGGTGATGACCGTGACTGGCCGCGCCTGGCGCGACACGCCGGATGCCGTATCGATGGCAACGATGCTTTCGCCCTTCTTATGGCGGGAAACAGCATTCTCGGCCAGTTCGGCGGCGCGGGCGATATCGGCCGCGTCATACGCAGCAACGTCTTCGGATGGTGCTCTCGCCAGCAGAT
>NZ_JAALLN010000192.1:0-260 GCF_011751075.1 Flavobacterium poyangense | reverse complement strand
CTGGCCTTTGACCTTCTTTTCCGCCTCCCTTCACCACCGGTTTCTTTGGTTTGGTTGCGGACTTCAGGCTGGCCATGATGCGATTTACCTCCGCCATAGGCTGCATTGCGACTATCGTAGCAGATGATCGCCTTTTGGCGACAAAGGTTTGACGGCTGCCTAAGAAAAATGCTGCCTGCATAAGAAATTTGCAGGCGCCGACGAAAGGAGACCGCGATGAGCGAGACAATCACCGCACTGGATTTGCCCCAGGGAGAACT
>NZ_JAALLN010000191.1 GCF_011751075.1 Flavobacterium poyangense | reverse complement strand
GACGATGCCGCCTACATCACCGGCACGACGGTGGTTGTCGATGGCGGCCAGACCCTGCCGGAAGGCAAGGATTTTCGCATCAAGCCCGACGCCTGAGCTTCTCCATTTTCCCAAAGGACCATCCCATGAACCGCCGTATCAATGCCGTCGATCTTTCCAGTCGTGTTGCCGTGGTCACCGGAGGCGCACAAGGCATCGGCCTTGCCGTGGCGCGCCGCCTTTTGTCCTCGGGCGCCAAGGTAGCCATCTGGGATTTGGACAAGGCTGCGATGGAGGCCGTCATTGAAGACCTGTCCGCGTTGGGTGCGGTGAAGGCAATCTGGTGCGATCAGGCCAGGATCGAGGCCGTCGAGGAAGCGGCGGCCGAGACGGAGCGGGCTTTCGGCGTTGTCGATCTTCTGGTCAACAATGCCGGCATTGCCGGGCCGGCCGTACCGCTGGTCGACTACAATCCGGATGCCTGGCGGCAGATCGTCGACATCGACCTCAACGGCGTCTTCTACTGCTGCCGGCGATTGGTGCCCAGCATGATCGAGCGCAAT
>NZ_JAALLN010000190.1 GCF_011751075.1 Flavobacterium poyangense | reverse complement strand
CTCGCGCTCGGCATCATGGCCGTGATCGGGGCGAGCCGAGACGGCATCGTGCTCGCACTGGGGCTTGCCTACATGCCGATCGTCGTGCGCGTCGTGCGTGCGACCGTCCTGTCCATCCGCGAGCGCGAATATGTCGAAGCCTCGCGTGTCATGGGCAACAGCGAATTCATCACCATGGCGCGCCATGTGCTCCCCAATTGCATGGCGCCGATCATCGTGTTGGCAACGACGATGTTCGGATGGGTGATCCTTTCGGAAAGTGCGCTTTCCTTCCTCGGCCTCGGTGTTCCGCCGCCCGCGCCGAGCTGGGGAAGCATGCTGTCGACCGCCCGCCCCTATATCGGCCAGGCGCCGCACCTCATCGTCCTGCCGGGGCTCTGCATCTCGATCACATTGCTCGGCATCAACATGCTGGGTGATGCGCTTCGCGACTGGCTCGACCCCAAACTCTGAGATCAGGAAGATGGACGGCACCAGTCTCATGAGAAATCCCATGCTTTCGGTACGCGACCTGACCATCACCATCGGCCCGGGCGGCAAGC
>NZ_JAALLN010000019.1 GCF_011751075.1 Flavobacterium poyangense | reverse complement strand
TTTTTAACGATACCGTCTAAGTTCACACTTTGAGTTTGGCCTTGAGCATCTGCGTAAACCAGTATGTTTTTTACAGGATCATATCCTACTGCTCCTTCGGTTTTCGAAGCAACAGCGCTAACAGCTGCTTTTACAGTTGGATCAGATAATAAATCCTGAATATTGGCTTTTACATCTCCGATAACACTAATGGTTACCTCTGTTCCTTTTTCATTCTTATAGCTGTATTCTCCTTTTCCTTTATTGGTAACTTCGGTAACGGTTTCATTGTTTTTAACGATACCGTTTAGGTCAACACTTTGAGTTTGCCCTTGAGCATCTGCGTAAACCAATGTGTTTTTTGCAGGATCATAGCCTACTGCTCCTTCTGTTTTGGAAGCAACAGCGCTAACAGCTGCCTTTACACTTGGATCGGATAATAAATCCTGAATATTGGCTTTTACATCTCCGATAACACTGATCGTTACCTCTGTTCCTTTTTCATTCTTATAGCTGTATTCTCCTTTTCCTTTATTGGTAACTTCTGTAACGGTTTCTTTGTCTTTTAAAACAGTTTCAAGTTCTTTGATTACCTCAGGGTTTTTAAAGATCGTTGTGGCTGTTCCTGATACATCATTGGCAATATCAATCGTAACAACAGCTCCTTTCTCATTGGTATAAGAATACTTACCTTCTGAAATTTTGGTCAAAGTGGTTACCGTTTCATTGTTTTTAACGATACCGTCTAAGTTTACACTTTGAGTTTGGCCTTGTGCGTCTGCGTAAACCAGTATGTTTTTTACAGGATCATATCCTACTGCTCCTTCTGTTTTGGAAGCAACAGCACTAACAGCTACCTTTACATTTGGATCGGATAATAAATCCTGGATATTGGCTTTTACATCTCCGATAACACTGATCGTTACATCAGTTCCTTTTTCATTCTTATAGCTGTATTCTCCTTTGCCTTTATTGGTAACTTCGGTAACAGTTTCTTTGTCTTTTAAAACTGTCTCTAATTCTTTGATTACCTCAGAGTTTTTAAAGATCGTTGTGGCTGTTCCTGATACATCATTGGCAATATCAATCGTAACAACAGCTCCTTTCTCATTGGTATAAGAATACTTACCTTCTGAGATTTTGGTCAAAGTGGTTACAGTTTCATTATTTTTAACGATACCGTCTAAGTTCACACTTTGAGTTTGCCCTTGTGCATCTGCGTAAACCAATGTATTTTTTGCAGGATCATACCCTACTACTCCTTCGGTTTTGGAAGCAACAGCGCTCACAGCTGCTTTTACATTTGGATCGGATAATAAATCCTGAATATTGGCTTTTACGTCTCCGATAACACTGATCGTCACATCAGTTCCTTTTTCATTTTTATAGCTGTATTCTCCTTTTCCTTTATTGGTAACTTCGGTAACGGTTTCATTATTTTTAACGATACCATTTAGGTCAACACTTTGAGTTTGGCCTTGAGCGTCTGCGTAAACCAATGTGTTTTTTGCAGGATCATACCCTACTACTCCTTCGGTTTTGGAAGCAACAGCGCTCACAGCTGCTTTTACATTTGGATCGGATAATAAATCCTGAATATTGGCTTTTACATCTCCGATAACACTAATTGTTACATTAGTTCCTTTTTCATTCTTATAGCTATATTCTCCTTTGCCTTTATTGGTAACTTCTGTAACGGTTTCTTTGTCTTTTAAAACTGTCTCTAATTCTTTGATTACCTCAGAGTTTTTAAAGATCGTTGTGGCTGTTCCTGATACATCATTGGCAACATCAATCGTAACAACAGCTCCTTTCTCATTGGTATAAGAATACTTCCCTTCTGAGATTTTGGTCAAAGTGGTTACCGTTTCATTGTTTTTAACGATACCGTCTAAGTTCACACTTTGAGTTTTACCTTGTGCGTCTGCGTAAACCAATATGTTTTTTGCAGGATCATATCCTACTGCTCCTTCGGTTTTGGAAGCAACAGCGCTTACAGCTGCCTTCACATTTGGATCGGATAATAAATCCTGAATATTGGCTTTTACATCTCCGATAACACTGATCGTTACATCTGTTCCTTTTTCATTCTTATAACTGTATTCTCCTTTGCCTTTATTGGTAACTTCGGTAACGGTTTCTTTGTCTTTTAAAACAGTCTCAAGTTCTTTGATTACCTCAGAATTTTTAAAGATCGTTGTGGCTGTTCCTGATACATCATTGGCAATATCAATCGTAACAACAGCTCCTTTCTCATTGGTATAAGAATACTTCCCTTCTGAGATTTTGGTCAAAGTGGTTACCGTTTCATTGTTTTTAACGATACCGTCTAAGTTCACACTTTGAGTTTGACCTTGTGCATCTGCGTAAACCAATGTGTTTTTTGCAGGATCATAGCCTACTGCTCCTTCTGTTTTGGAAGCAACAGCACTAACAGCTGCCTTCACATTTGGATCGGATAATAAATCCTGAATATTGGCTTTTACATCTCCGATAACACTGATCGTCACATCAGTTCCTTTTTCATTCTTATAGCTGTATTCTCCTTTGCCTTTATTGGTAACTTCTGTAACGGTTTCATTGTTTTTAACAATACCGTTTAGGTCAACACTTTGAGTTTGGCCTTGAGCATCTGCGTAAACCAATATGTTTTTTGCAGGATCATAGCCTACTGCTCCTTCTGTTTTGGAAGCAACAGCGCTTACAGCTGCCTTTACACTTGGATCGGATAATAAATCCTGGATATTGGCTTTTACATCTCCGATAACACTGATCGTTACATCAGTTCCTTTTTCGTTCTTATAGCTGTATTCTCCTTTTCCTTTATTGGTAACTTCTGTAACGGTTTCATTTTTTTTAACGATACCGTTTAGGTCTACACTTTGAGTTTGGCCTTGAGCATCTGCGTAAACCAGTGTGTTTTTTACAGGATCATATCCTACTGCTCCTTCTGTTTTGGAAGCAACAGCGCTTACAGCTGCTTTTACAGTTGGATCGGATAATAAATCCTGAATATTGGCTTTTACATCTCCGATAACACTGATCGTTACCTCTGTTCCTTTTTCATTCTTATAGCTGTATTCTCCTTTGCCTTTATTGGTAACTTCTGTAACAGTTTCTTTGTTTTTAACAATACCGTTTAGGTCAACACTTTGAGTTTGGCCTTTAGCGTCTGCGTAAACCAGTATGTTTTTTACAGGATCATAGCCTACTGCTCCTTCTGTTTTGGAAGCAACAGCGCTTACAGCTGCCTTCACACTTGGATCGGATAATAAATCCTGAATATTGGCTTTTACATCTCCAATAACACTGATCGTTACATCAGTTCCTTTTTCATTCTTATAGCTGTATTCTCCTTTGCCTTTATTGGTAACTTCTGTAACAGTTTCTTTGTTTTTAACAATACCGTTTAGGTCAACACTTTGAGTTTGCCCTTGTGCGTCTGCGTAAACCAATGTGTTTTTTGCAGGATCATAGCCTACTGCTCCTTCGGTTTTCGAAGCAACAGCACTCACAGCTGCTTTTACATTTGGATCGGATAATAAATCCTGGATATTGGCTTTTACATCTCCGATAACACTGATCGTCACATCAGTTCCTTTTTCATTCTTATAGCTGTATTCTCCTTTGCCTTTATTGGTAACTTCGGTAACGGTTTCTTTGTCTTTTAAAACAGTTTCAAATTCTTTGATTACCTCAGGGTTTTTAAAGATCGTTGTGGCTGTTCCTGATACATCATTGGCAATATCGATCGTAACAACAGCTCCTTTCTCATTAGTATAAGAATACTTCCCTTCTGAAATTTTGGTTAAAGTGGTTACCGTTTCATTATTTTTAACGATACCGTCTAAGTTCACACTTTGAGTTTTACCTTGTGCGTCTGCGTAAACCAATATGTTTTTTGCAGGATCATAGCCTACTGCTCCTTCGGTTTTCGAAGCAACAGCGCTTACAGCTGCCTTCACATTTGGATCGGATAATAAATCCTGAATATTGGCTTTTACATCTCCGATAACACTGATCGTTACCTCTGTTCCTTTTTCATTCTTATAACTGTATTCTCCTTTGCCTTTATTGGTAACTTCGGTAACGGTTTCTTTGTCTTTTAAAACTGTCTCTAATTCTTTAATTACCTCAGAGTTTTTAAAGATCGTTGTGGCTGTTCCTGATACATCATTGGCAATATCGATCGTAACAACAGCTCCTTTCTCATTGGTATAAGAATACTTCCCTTCTGAGATTTTGGTTAAAGTGGTTACGGTTTCATTGTTTTTAACGATACCGTCTAAGTTCACACTTTGAGTTTTACCTTGTGCGTCTGCGTAAACCAATATGTTTTTTGCAGGATCATATCCTACTGCTCCTTCTATTTTGGAAGCAACAGCACTAACAGCTGCTTTTACATTTGGATCGGATAATAAATCCTGAATATTGGCTTTTACATCTCCGATAACACTGATCGTTACCTCTGTTCCTTTTTCATTCTTATAACTGTATTCTCCTTTTCCTTTGTTGGTAACTTCTGTAACGGTTTCTTTGTCTTTTAAAACAGTTTCAAATTCTTTGATTACCTCAGGGTTTTTAAAGATTGTTGTGGCTGTTCCTGATACATCATTGGCAATATCAATCGTAACAACAGCTCCTTTCTCATTAGTATAAGAATACTTCCCTACTGAAATTTTGGTCAAAGTGGTTACCGTTTCATTGTTTTTAACGATACCGTCTAAGTTCACACTTTGAGTTTGGCCTTGAGCATCTGCGTAAACCAATGTGTTTTTTACAGGATCATAGCCTACTGCTCCTTCGGTTTTGGAAGCAACAGCACTAACAGCTGCTTTTACATTTGGATCGGATAATAAATCCTGAATATTGGCTTTTACATCTCCGATAACACTGATCGTTACATCAGTTCCTTTTTCGTTCTTATAGCTGTATTCTCCTTTGCCTTTATTGGTAACTTCGGTAACGGTTTCATTTTTTTTAACGATACCATTTAGGTCAACGCTTTGAGTTTTGCCTTGTGCATCTGCGTAAACCAGTGTGTTTTTTACAGGATCATATCCTACTGCTCCTTCTGTTTTGGAAGCAACAGCGCTAACAGCTGCTTTTACATTTGGATCGGATAATAAATCCTGAATATTGGCTTTTACATCGCCGATAACACTAATGGTTACATCTGTTCCCTTTTCATTCTTGTAACTGTATTCTCCTTTGCCTTTATTGGTAACTTCTGTAACGGTTTCATTTTTTTTAACGATACCGTTTAGGTCAACACTTTGAGTTTGGCCTTTAGCATCTGCGTAAACCAGTATGTTTTTTGCAGGATCATATCCTACTGCTCCTTCGGTTTTCGAAGCAACAGCGCTCACAGCTGCCTTCACATTTGGATCAGATAATAAATCCTGAATATTGGCTTTTACATCTCCGATAACACTAATTGTTACATCGGTTCCTTTTTCATTCTTATAGCTGTATTCTCCTTTGCCTTTATTGGTAACTTCGGTAACGGTTTCTTTGTCTTTAATCAACTGCGACAGGTTAACAATCTGCGAATTACCAGCTTTATCAATATAAGTAAATACATTATTAACAGGGTCCCAAATTAAGCTATTAACTGGAGAAGGAGTATCAGATTTATAACCAAGTCTTAACCACTTATCAGAAAACCAATAGTAATATCCTGGAGTAATATCCGAAATAGTTGCAGTGTTAAAAACCAAAAGACTATTAACATTTCCGTTAACAATGGTAGAAGTATCAACGGAGCTCTTTAAAGACACTTGTGGGATCAAGATACCTTTATCGTTTGAAACGATTTCAAGTTGAGCAGAATTATTTGGATTCTCTGTTCCAATACCAACCTGAGCATTTGCTAAATATCCTCCAACAATAAAAGCAAATAAAGTGTGTATTTTTTTATTCATTATTATTTAGTTTTACATTAACCTATTAAAATCTTATCCGTCGACTAAATTCCAGCAACACTAAAAGATTTCCGGCTGCAAATAAACTACTATCGGAAGTATATAGGCAAAAAAACGACTACTCAATAATACGCACTCTTCTAAAAATCAATCAATTACACATAAAAAAGCTCTACACAAACAGTAATTAAGAAAAAACTTACCGTATTTAAAACAATACCAAACAACTTCTCTGTAAAACAAAACCGTTTAGTACTAACTAGAATATCATAATAATAGGGACCAAAAAATTTCATGCTTTAAAAAGCTAAAATGAAATAACAAATACAGTATTTTTACAATTATTTCATGTTTAAAAGATACTCAACCCACATCCTTTGCATAATTTTATCAAATCTTCAATTAAAAATTAATCTCAACTTTAATTTATATTCCAATTTTGGCATCAATCATTTAACTTTAATTGGCGCAAATACTTTATAAAAAAATAAAGCAGATTCATATTTAAAAAAAACTACTACAAACATCCATTCTTAACCAAAAGGGAAAGAAAAAAATAGGCTATCCATAAAAAATTGCACTATTCCGCTTAAACAAAAGTCAGATCTGGTAATTGCAATTAAAAAGAACTCTTTGCACTTGGAAGAAACCTTACCAAAATTTAATACTATTCAGCAACTCTATTAGTTGGAATGGTAAAAAAAACTATGGAGTTCCGGAATTAGATTTATTGAATAAATCTAAATAGAAGTCAAAATCTATAATCTTAAAAACAGTCAGAAAAAAATCCTGCAAATCTCTAACTTGAAAAGAAAAGTCACTGCTAAAGATTAAATTATTACTTTTTGCAAATCCGTTTAAAAGATTTTATAGCTTAGTACAAAATGAAAAAATAAAGAATACAAAACAAAAGCCATAATTGGGATTGGTTTTTAATCAAGTCTTTGGTTTTATAAAAAAAGGGTTGAACTTTTTAATTAAAGTTCAACCCTTTTTTTTAACCTAAATCCTTTTAAAACAGCGCGAAATTAAAATTTAGCAATAAAAATATTCATATCATCCGTCGATGTAAGATTAAGCTTTTTCCTTAGACGGTATTTCTTTGATTCTACAGAACGCACTGAATCTCCCCCGTATCTGGCAATTTCTTTTGTATCAAAATTCAATTTTATATAGCTACAAATTGTTAAATCACTACTTTTTAGAGAAGGTGACACTTTTAATAAATTTTCAGAAAATTTAGGAAACAACTCATTGAATTTAAATAAGAAAGATGCGTCATTTGATATTGCCAAACTCACAACATTTGCCAGTTCCTTTTCGTCTTTTTCACTAAACTTATCTGAAAGTGAATTAAGCTTTTTCATTTTTTCATCCAGAAGTGCCTTTAGCTCCTCCTTACTGTTTTTTTCTGTTTTATATCGTTTCAAAAAAAATACAGCAATAATAATCAGCACTATCGTAGCAATACTTATAATAATAATCCCTATTTCTAATGTACCTTTCTCCTCCTTGTGTTTTAATTTTATATCATCGCTAATATTCAAGACTGCCTGATTTACATCATCTACAAATTTAACATTCGCATTTCTTGAAATATGATTAAATTTTTTTAAAAATTTTCTTTGATTTTCACTATCACCCAGCTTCTCATAAGCTAATGCCAGATTATTGTAATTATGTTGTAACAGATGTTCTCCTATTTTGGTATTTTCAATTATACTATTAGAAGCCTCAAAATTTTTAATAGCTTCCTTAAAATTCTTCATAGCCAAATACAAATAAGCACGCTCAGAAAAAATAAAGCTCATCTCAACCTTATCCTCTAATATTGTTACAATTTTTAAGCTTTTATTTATATAAAATTCTGCTAAATCAAATTCTTCAGTATGCATATAATAATAACTCAAAGCTCTACAACTATTTGCAAATGCAATTTTATCAGTATGATTACCATTTTTCAGAAAGGACATTTCAGTATACCCTTTTTTTAAATTCGCCAGAGCCAATTGATTACTTCTTGTTGTTCTCTTAGTCGTTTTTGGACCAACAAAATTACTGCCGATATAAATGTATATTGTTCCTTTTCGATTATGACGAATTTTACTATTGTGAATTTTCTCTGCGTACATTAATGCTAAATCAAATTCTTTTTTAGCTTCTTCCGTAAACATTAGATTAAAATAACTTACTCCTTTTGTGAGTTTTAAATAAGATATCATATCAAAATCTTCTGAATCTAATGCTTCAGGCTCTATAGCCTTAAGAATTTTTAAACAAGATTTGACATCATCATTACAATTAAGATACCAAGCAGCTTTAAAAACTTGGCTTTTGAGCATTCCACTTTTATAATTTATGGATTTAGACATCGCATAAGCACTGTCTATTTTAACGATACTTGTTTTATTTATCGTCTTATCTAATTTCAAAAACAACAAATCTACCTTTTGTTTTGTTGTTTGTGAGAACATCAAAACAGAAAAACTACAAATTAGAAACAAACAGAAAACAAGCCTTTTATTAAATGGCACTACCATATTGACTTAAATAAAATTTTAAACATATACATTTCTTAGGGCAATGTCTGATTAAAATTTAGCCATAAAAATATTGATATCATCTGTTGATGTAAGATTAAATTTTTTCCTTAGACGGTATTTCTTTGATTCTACAGAACGTACTGAATCTCCTCCATATCTGGCAATTTCTTTTGTGTCAAAATTCAATTTCATATAACTGCAAATCGCTAAATCACTACTTTTTAGAGAAGGTGACACTTTTAATAAATTTTCTGAAAATTTAGGGAACAACTCATTGAACTTAAACAGATAAGAAGCATCCTTTGATATAGCCAGACTCACAACATTTGCAAGTTCTTTTTCGTCTTCCGGGCTAAACTTAGCTGAAAGCGAATTGAGCATTTTCATTTTTTCATCTAAAAGAATCTTGAGTTCTTCCTTGCTCCTTTTTTCTGATTTATAACGTTTAGAGAAAACAAGAACGATCAAAATCAACACTATAATCAGGACGATTGTAATAATAATCCCCGTTTCTAATGTACTTTTTTCCTTCTTGTGCTTTGATTTTATATCATCACTAATATTTACTACTGCCTGATTTACATCTTTTACATTCTCAATACTTAAGCTATCTGAAATCTTTTTATACTTTTTTAAATATTTACTTTGATTCTCGCTATCACCTAACTTCTCATAAGCAAATGCGAGATTATCATAATTTTCTTCTAATAAATCTTCCCTTGCTTTGGTCGTTTTAATTAAATCATTAGAAGCCTCAAAATCTTTAATGGCTTCCTTATAATTCTCCATTTTCAAATGCAAATATCCGCGTATAATTAAAAACAAGGATATTTCAGCCTTATCGTCTAATGCTGTTACAATTTTTAAGCTTTTATTTATATAGAATTGCGCCGAATCAAATTGCTTAGTACGTGTATAATAATCTCCCAATGCTCTACAACTATTTGCAAATGCAATTTTTTCCGAATGATTACCATTTTTTAGAAAGGACATCTCCTTATACCCTTTTCTTAAATTCTCCAGAGCCAATTGATAACTCTTCTCCTTACTTTTATCCGGTTTTAAGCTCAGATAATCACTTCCGATATAAATATATATTATCCCTTTTCGATTGTGACGTCTAGCACTATTTTGAATCTTATCTGCATATAGTAAGGCTAAATTAAATTCCTTATTTGCATCTTCTTTAAACGATAGTCTTAAATAACTTATCGCTTTTGTCACTTTTAAAAAAGATATCACTTCAAAATCTTCTGAGTCTAAAACTTCGGGCTCTATTTTTTTAATAATTCGTAAACACGATTTGACATCATTATTAAAGTTGAGATACCAAGCTGCTTTAAAAACCTGGCTTTTGAGCACTCCATATTTATAATTTATGGATTTAGACATCGCATAAGCACTATCAATTTTGCTCACACTTGCTCTATTTGCAGTCATATCTGCTTCCAAAAACAACAAATCTATCTTTTCTTTTGTTGCTTGAGAATGTATAGAATTTGAAAAAGCAGAAATTAATAATAGACAAATCACAAGTCGTTTATTTAATGCTACTACCATATGAATAACTAAATATAATTTTTAAACAATAAAGAGTAAATCAAATTTTACTACGCTCAACATCTATCTATAAGTTAAGTTGAGAAAAAACTTCATTACTTAATGGCAAATAAATTTAATACAAAATTATTTGAAATTCTCAGCAAAAAAGCCCATCATTACTTTATACAATTCAATTATATTCTTTTCTTTGTCAAAACCATGCCCTTCGTCGTATTTGACCATATAGGGCACATTAAATCCTTTACTCCTAAGTCCACTAACAATCTGATCACTTTCATTAATATTGACTCTTGGATCATTTGCTCCCTGAACAACAAATACCGGTTTATTTAGCTTGTCAATATTCAATGCCGGAGAACTAGCTTTCATAATTTCTTTCTCTTCCGGAATTTCCGGGTCATACCACTGCTCGTAAAACTGTTTCATAAACGGCTTCCAGTAGGCGGGAAAAGAATCTACGAAAGTAAAGAAGTTGCTAACCCCGACATAAGATACACCGCAAGTGTATAAGTCAGGAGATTTTATCAAACTCCCTAAACTGGCTAATCCTCCATAACTCGCTCCATAAATAGCAACCTTGTTTTTATCAATTTCACCAAGTTCAATAACATATTTCACACCATCTTCGAGATCATTTAGCATATTACGTCCAATTTGTTTACTCCCAGCTAAATACAATTTCTTCCCATATCCACCAGAACCTCTGTAATTAATTTTCAAAGTTGCATAGCCTCGATCTGCAAATATCTGAGCCTCGCGATCAAATCCCCAGGAATCTCTTTCTCCGTAAGGTCCGCCATGAGGATTTACAATTAAAGGTACTTTATCTTTGGTTTTTTTTAAGGGCATTGTCAAATAGCCATGTATAATATAACCATCTCGCGTCGTAAATTTTATAGGCGTAGTGTGCGCCATTTTTTCTACATTTAAATTAGGCTTTAAATCTACAAGCAGTTTAAAACTATTTTGTTTTACATCATATAAATATTCCTGTCCGGCCAATACGTCACTAGAAACGTGGATAATATATTTATCTTCATTAACTGTCATGCTACTGGGCACAAAAAAGTTAGCCCCAAACTTTTTAGCCAATTTTTTGTACAGATCCTTCCAATACTTACTTATTGGGACTAAGGCTGGTTTCTCCCCGTCAAACTCAAAATAATCAAGTTCATTATTACGCTTGTAAGATTTTGAGATACTCGCTAAATCATAAACTTCATTACGATACAATCGCTCAATAATTTCATTCTTTTTTAAATCGTATAAGACAATTTCCTTTTTGTCCGTTCCGATATTAGAAAGTACATATGCTTTATCACTTTGCTCTGAAACAAAATCAAGAATCACAAAAGTATCTTTCCAACTAGTGGTAGTAATTTCATGGAATTCCTGTTCTCCAATATTTCTATAATACAGAACATCTTCGATCCCATTTTTAAGCTTTGTATAAGAACGTAAAACTCCTTTATCACTAAATTTATAAGAAGAAATGCTATTTTTAGCATCATTATTTTCAAAAACAAATTCTCCTTTACCTGTTTCTAAATTAATTTTATAAGGTTCAAAGATTTCCTTATTACGCTTGTTTATAGTAACAATTATTTCATTTGGAGATCCAATTAACTTATATAAAGTCTGAACTTTGGCTCCATCGAAAGGGGTTAGATCCGTATCTTTTTTAGTTTTTAGATTATAAGAATACAAATGGTAATTTTCATCGCCACCTTTGTCCATAACATACAGCAAAACTGCGTTTGACCCCCAAAGATACTCTACTATTAATTGCTCCTTTTCTTCTATTGCTAACGTCGTTTTATTGGTCGCAATATCCTGAATGTAAACATTCACTTTCCCATTTGTCTCTCTTCGCTTAAATGACAAGTACTTCCCGTTTGGAGATAATTTAAAATTACTTTTACTTGGGTTTGTAAAATAATCTTCAATAGAATAAACATATACACCTTTATCTGCTTTCGCCAGTTTTTCCAATTCTTCAACAGATGACGGTAACTTCGGGTTACCGGGAATACTGTCCGCTTTTGGTTGCGAAAAAATCGTCAGGGGTATCAAAGCAATGAGCAAAAATATCCATTTTATCTTCTGATGTTTCATAATACTATTTATTAAAATTAATTTAAGTTGCTAACAAATCATTCGAGTGTAGCAAATTTTTACGAAAAAGTCGTTTTTACAACTTACTCAACTTCACTCATTTTATTTCTAATTTGAAGCTCTTTAACGATAACTTCTCTTTTAGATCGTATAACATACAATCGATATTCGATAGTTAAAATTTAGTTCGGCAAAGAAAATGACATAAATAAAAAAATAAAAAAATAATACTACTCGATAATACGCATTTAGCAAAAAACAGCACCTAAAAGACTCATTATAAAACAACTAAACACAACCCCTTATGTATTAAAGAAACTATAAAATTACATAATTTTAGAATTACTCTCTCTTTTTACTATAGAAAAAGACTACGTGTAAAGGTCATTACACAAAAACAATCTCTACATTCTATTCAACAAAGCAAAAATTCAGAAGATACCATTTTACTCTAAAAACCTTATTCCTGCGCAAAAATTATAACAACATAACTAAAGCAATACTATAATGCTTAAACTGAAATGGTTTATTTCGATGCTTATCAACTAAAAAAAACGATGGTGCTTTTTATATGTGAGTAGAAATGCGTGGTTTATGATTTTGTACTTAAATCATTTAGCATTTGTTTTGCGGTTCCAAATCTTACAAAAAAAACTTTAAAAATTATCACATGAAAAAAACAGTTTTTATTTTTCTATCCATGCTTTCATTTACTGCATTTTCGCAAGAAACCGGAAAAGTTGGAATTAACACTGATAGCCCAACAGAAACACTAGATGTGAATGGAACTTTAAAAATAAGAAATGTGTCTAATGCTTTGGCAGAAGATCTGGCATTGTATATAGATAAAACAGGTACAATTAAAAAAAGTCCTATATCAACCGTAAGACACGTTTGGGGATTAATTAGGTTTGATAGTAATAACATCTCTATCATGAATCCGGGGTCTGGCGATTGGACTGTCAGACATTTAAGTGCCGGAACAGCATTGATAACTATAAATACTCCATTCTCTAAAATACCGGCTGTCTCTACCATGCATTATTTACATTATGAATATAAAGATGTAGTATCTTTTCCGTATGCAAGCGTTATTGATAATACGGGTATTGATGGTGTTAGTCTAAATAAAATTCAAATTTGGGTTTCCGATAGCTCTCCTAAAAGAATAAGTGATGGTAGGTTAGTTTCATTTTCAGCCTTAGGATTTTAAAGCCGGTAAATGTTATTTTACATTCACCTTTACTTCTTCAAAAACAAACTGTGGTACTTTGTAATCAATTGATATCTCTCTGTCAAAAAATGTTTTTTATACTTTCTAATAAACGACACAAAGCAACTTTCCAGATTAACTTCAATTTTAACGCAATTAACCGGAGGCATATTCAGCGATTTTCTTACTAGCATATTTATATCCATACAAAACAAATTCAGGTATTATATACAATGTTTAAACTTAGAATTTTGTTTTTCAATTATGTGATGACATCGTAACACAACCTCTTTAAAAATTGACTTAGGGCAAAAGTTATGATACTATAAAAAGTAAGATCAAAGGTCGTATGCAAAAAAAGAAAAAAGAAATCACTTTTAATCTCAAGAAAATTTGATCCTACATTTACAACGCCTTTTTACAATCATATCCTCCCCTTTTCATTTAGCCGGCCTCACAAAAACTTTAAATTTATATCATTTTCCATCTCTTATAACAAACCTAAGTGTAATAATGCAAATTTACAGAATCCTAAATCCTATCGCTAAAACAACTGTTCTTCAGAGTGTTCAGTATATAAGGAAGTCCCATTCCAAAACCATATGAAAAGATTCTTGCAAAAGCGGAAGATTTTTGTTTGCAAACATGAAAAACATTGCTATATTTGCAACCGCTTAGCACAACAAAGCGCAACAATACAAGCTTCGGGGAGATACTCAAGCGGCCAACGAGGGCAGACTGTAAATCTGCTGTGTGAACTTCGCAGGTTCGAATCCTGCTCTCCCCACGGAAAGGCCTAAAAGGCGGAAAACTTAAAGTTTTCAATCTTTTCAAAAAGCCACAAAAAATGTCTGAAGACCTGCAAATTCAAGGATTTGCAGGTTTTTTTTATTTTAGGCCTGTTTTCAATATTTATAAATCCTCACAAAATTAAAGGTGCAGAATCGGTGCACTTTCCGGCGCGTTGAAAAGTGCACCAGAAATAGCAAAAATCCCTTATACCATAGGGGTTAACGAGATTAACGACTTGATTTGGCAGTAATATTATTCTACATTTATTAATTTAAAAAGTAGGATTATGTTGGAAAGCAGTTTTGGTTTGGGATTCTTTTTAAAAAGACCCAAAATAGAAAGTAAAGAATGGATCGTATATTTCAGAATAACTGTTGACGGTATCCGTAAGGAAAGCTCGACTAAGAGAAAATGGGATAATACACGATGGGATCAAAGGTTCGAAAGAGCGGTCGGCTCAAAGGAAGATGCAAAGTCGCTGAACTTTTTTTTGGATTCGCTGACTTTAAAAATCAATGAAATCAAAACCGAAATGATGTACAGCGGCAAAACCATAACCGCTGAGAAAATTATGGACGAGGTTCTGGGAAGGACAGCGCCAAAGATTAAGGTGCTCGAAGAATTTCAAAAGCATAATGATGAAATGGAGGCGCTTCTTGGAAAAGGCTATGCAAAAGGCACCCTTGACCGGTTTACCATTACTAAAAACCATTTGACTGCGTTTATAAAATTCAAGCTTAAAAAGCACGATCTTGAATTTGCGGATTTGAATCTCGAGTTTGTAAAGGACTTCGAATTTTACCTTAGAACTGTACGCGACTGCAGCAACAACACCACCCTAAAGTATATTGCAAATTTCAAAAAGATTGTAATCCGCGCCATTGATAAGGAGTTAATCACCAAGGACCCATTTAAGAACTTTAAGGGACGTAAAACAAAACTGGTAAAAAAACCACTCACCGCACAGGAATTGTACGAACTTGAAAGTCATTATTTCACAACTGACAGGCTCAATGTCGTAAGGGATGTATTTGTCTTCCAATGCTACACTGGCCTGGCTTACATAGACGCTTATCAATTAAAGAAAACTGATATCAAAGAAGGCATTGATGGAAATCTATGGATTATGTCCGAAAGACAGAAAACAAACTCATCATTTAATGTCCCTCTTCTTCCCCAGGCACTGAAAATAGTTGAAAAATATAAAGAGCACCCGCTGTGTATCCAGCGTGGAACCGTGCTTCCTGTTTCATCCAACCAGAAAATGAATGAGTATCTAAAAGAGGTGGCAGTCTTGTGCGGCTTTCCTTTTACATTAAACACGCATATGGCACGCCGTACTTTCGGAAGCACTGTGACATTAAATAACAACGTCCCTATTAATGTAGTTAAAGAACTGCTGGGTCATGCATCGGTAAAACAGACTGAGGCATATGCTATAACTGAGCAGGCCACAATCGGGCGTGAAATGTCTATTCTCAATAAAAAACTCAATAAAACTGGGTCCAAAATGTCTAAGCCTGATTTGGCGGTTCTCAGCAGGCTCGAAAAGGAAATTCAGGCAATCAAAAAGAAATACAACATTTCTTCGTGATAAATAATTTTAAAATATCTTTAAACTTAAAAGAGGCTATCTCAAATATTTTGAGATAGCCTCTTTTTACACAACTTAACTTCGCTTTTATATCCTGGATGATAAGATGGGGTGTACTTAATGTATCCTAAATCCTGAAGCTGTTTAAAATACTTATGATAAGTCGGTAACGTATTCACATGTGACAGCTCCATAATTTTACTGCGGCTGACTTTAATCCTTCTTCTTTGTCCCTGTCTATAGCCTAATCCCAATATTGCTGTCAAAATTGAAAGATGCCAGACATTTAGTTTAGGATCATTACTATACATTGACAGATAACTCATTATATAGCTTTCTTTTAATCTTTTAGTGTTTATCATCATCAAATAGTTTTTGAAGATCTTCTTTATTGTAGTAGTACGAGCCAAGAACTTTTTTGAAACGGACTTTTTGGCTTGTTCTAAGATTCTGTATCGAACCTGCTGAAATATCAAGCAGTTTTCTCACTGCCTTGCTTTTAAGCCATTCAGGTTCCAAAGGTCCTTTCTGTCTGTAATTCATTTCATAAAATACAGCTTGTATCTTATCTACTAGAAGAAGACCAAACTGTCTCAGATCTTCCTTGGTTACAATTTCATTCATAGTACAATTTCATAAAATTATTAATTGCAGAATCTTTAGATGTCCGCATCAGCTGAAAACAAAAAATATACTTCACTTCCACGATTTTTTTTAAAAGATGGTCTATACTTTATGTATCCATACTGATGAAGCTCTTGGACACATTTATGATACGTATTTGCTGAAGAAACTTTAGCAATAACAATAATCTCCGAGCTAAAGACAAAAATTGGATTAATAAAGCCCTTAACGGATCTAAATTGTAATAGAGCTGCATAAATGGCAATATGCATCGGACTAATCCGGTAATCAGTCTCTATTGCGGTGAAAAAATCCGATAAAGGCTTTAATTTTTCCATAACTTTTAAAGTGAAGGAGTTTTTCTTTTCTTTACTTTATTATCTTTCCTCCCTGAATCACCTTCATCAGAATCTAGATTTTTTTTTTGATCTTTAGATACTGATTCTTTTTGAGATTCAGCCTTTTTTTCTTCCTTGCTCTCTCGATGATTAATTCTTTGTAAATTTTCATCATAAACATTAACAGTCTTAAACTGGGGATTTGCCTCCACAAACATTTTACTTTCAGTACCGCCGACAACAAAAGTCGCCGACTGAAGGTTTCCTTTTTTAAGGGAATTTAAAAGGTCTTCTTTATACTGCGGAGTATTGAGCTCTTTGATTGAATGTTTTGCCAGACTTGCTTCCAAATCATACCCATAATTCTGATGGTATTGGTTCAGCTTAAAATTCCCATTGTCAGATTGTTTAAAGTCGATTTTCAGCCAGCAATTATAGCTCTCCCCTTCTTTGTTTTTAAGATCTTTATTGACAGATCTGCCTTCCATCAAATTATAAGCCTCTTTCATTGTAATGCTGGCGCTGTCTTTGTTGATGTAGAAGGTCTGTTCCAGACCAGGTTTGTTTTCTTCTTTCTGAAGATTAACATGATAGGAATTAAAAAAGTACATATCTGTCTGCTCAGACCTTTTGAAATTTAATTCTACAGTTAAGGTATCCTTATTTGGCAGACCATTGTTCATAATGCCGGTGTGCATAATTTTAAAATCCTTATCTCCCTTCATTATGTTCTCTCGCAGTTCAGCATCGAACGTTTCTCCAAATCCAGTATATTTTAACTGGTCTTTCAGGTAATCTAAATTTTTCTCATTCATTGCGTTTTCATTTAAATTATTTTCTAAAATTTCTCTCCTATCTATTTCCCTTTTGGCAAATCCAGTAAGTTCTATTGCTTCATTTTCGGAAGTATCTGCCCCGCTATTTAAAACTGCTCGCAAGTCGTCGATAACTGATTCAATCGGCAGGCTCTGAAAATAATTCACATCATTGGTCATAACCAGACAGTACTCCTTCGCATCCAATGGGTTTCTAAAAAACTCAATTGTGTTGGTATCAGTCACCTCATCTGTATTAAAGGCAGCAAATCGATGGCCGTTATAAGCCATTTCCTCAGCAAACGACAGCATCATTTCAGTGTCAGCTAAATTGATTATCATAATTTATTTTAAAGCTTAAAAAGTGTCACTGCTTAATTCGGAAATCGGAAAAACCAGGTCAGTCAGATTATTATTTATATCTACTTCCAAATGTCTTCCGCCGTTTTTTTCAATCATCTGAATCGTTAGATACTTATTCTCAGGTATAGTAAATTTCTCCAGCGCATAGACTTTTATTATTTCAGATTTATAAGGAATTACAGAAGACGATGAAGTTGCATACAAAGGCTCCAATTCAATTTCCTGTGAGGCAGTTCGTTTTGATTTTCTCTTATCCCTGATAAAAAAACGAAACTGATCAATATCATAGTTAATCTTTGATTTGTTTTCAAAAACAACACGCAGATACAAAACATCCTGCTGGATAAAGATCCCGTTCACCTCCAGTCTGATCTGATACTTTGATTTTTTTAGACCACTGATTTTTTTCTTTTTGGAATACGCAGCCAAAGCACACTGTTCAATTCTTTTCTGATTTTCGTTTTCTAAAGAAAACAGCACATCCCTGCTTGCAGCCACTGCATTTTCAGCCTTAAAATTTAAGTCAGGGCACGTTTCATCATAATTCAGTACAAAAACGTACAATTTCCCGTCAGTTGTAACAACTGTCAGATTGGTCTGGAAGAAATGCTGTTTAGCAGCTTTTACAAGTAGTATATTCTCAACTCCTTTTGCTTTCTGGACAAGCACTTCTGCGCTTCCTTTATCTATGCTCTTGATTGTATAAGGAAAAATAATGCTTGTGGTTTTAGAAAAACCTACTTGTAGATTTTTATACTGGTCTTCGTAAAAGGCAGTTTCCTTTGCGTTTGACTGTGGATTAACTGAAACACAAACCAGCAGTAAGCTGATTAAAAACAAATAATTCGCTCTTTTCATATTTTCTCTCTTTTAAGGTTTTAAATTCTTTTGCTTTTCATCATACAGCAGCACCTGATACCCCGCCTTTACAACCACTTTTATGAGTTTTACCTTTTTGCTCATAAGACTTTTGGCTGCCTCGATGCCCATACCAGCGGCCTGTGCTCCCCATGAATCCGAAATCCCGGTAAGACCGAGAGTCTGAATGGATCTGTCCGCTGATGCTTTAGCCACATCCCTGTTAATCGCTCCGGGGATATAGATGCCGTCAATCCCGTCCATATCATAGACTGCCAGCTCGACGGGAAATATCGAATTATTGTACTGGATGTTTGTGATTTTTACCTCCAGCCTCTCTCCTTTTAAAGCCGCCGTACCATACAGAAAAGTATTTCTGGGTATAGTTGTTCCTTGAAGAAAAATATCATCCGTAAGTCTTAATTTAACCACCGAACCATTGACAATAGTCTGCGTCTGATGCACAACTGCCTCAATAGAATTTTGTATTTCTACAGCAGGCTGTGCTTCGTCCAGAGAATAAAATTCATTTGTTTTCAAAGAGGTCTGCAAATCGGCATTCCGCTGAAGTGAGCTTATGTTATTCTCTGCTTCTTTTTTCTGCACTGAATATATTGTGCCTTTTTTGCTCTCAGATGTTTGTTTAAGCCTTTCCTGCACGCGCTGCGGATGCTGTATATCCAAAATATTTTCCAGCATACCGCCTAACTGCTGAAGTTCCGGATCAGGTTCCTGGGGTGTGCTCATCGTCGACATTAGCCCTTCAAGTTTTTTAATCTCTTCCGATTCTCCACGAGAAGTGCCGTAATTTTCAAATTCCCTCATGTCCTGACCGTAAGCAGAGACAGCAGGTTGACTGATTACTTTTTCAAGAGCCCTCAGCTTCTCATAAACTTTCTGTTCATTGCGGTCCTGAAAAGACTGAGAATTAAAAGCTGATCTGTTTTTTGGAAGCATGCGGGATTCAAAATCACTTGTGGAAAAAGAATCTGCTTTATCTTCCGAGACTTTATTATCAATATAGTTAGGATCTTTTTTCATCTGCTCTCGCAGTTTTATCGAATCAACTGCCGCCTGATCGTAATAGCTCATCTTATCCAATGCTGAATCTTCTTTAAATTTGGGCAGTGGCAGATTAAAATTAAATCCTTTCCTTTCATCGTTCCCTGCCATCTTGGATTCCATTCTTCCGCCGCCTAATGAATAAAATAAGAATGTGAGAAATGGAAATGTTATAAGAGGCAGCATTAAAAGCATCTTTCTCTTTTTAGATTCCTTTGGAGATAATGTTTTCTCTTGCATAATTTTAGTTTTTTAAATTGATTGTCTTAATTTTTGAAGCTGTTGAAACCTCAGCTTGTTTATAAAATGTCCTATACAGGTTATAAATTAAATAACCCGATGTCAAAACCGTAAAGAACAGAAGTCCCCAGATCAGTTTTGTTTTAGAGAGCCCATTTGTGACTCTCTTCATTTTTTCTGCCCATCTTTTCTGCAATAGCAGATAATACTTGTGATACACAAAAGGCTCAGTCTGTCTTGTAAAAAAGGATTTCATAAATCTCTATTTTCTGGTTTCTGCGGAAAGATCTTTGTTTTCAATCGTATTAAACCGCTCGATAAGAAAACCATGCGGATTATTATCGCTTCTTGATACATTGCGAAGCGCACCTTCTGTAAGCAGGCTTCTTTTTAAAATACTGGTAGTACGGATAATGTTCTGTCCGGCATAACATCTAAAACGGTAGGGATATTCACGGATATCAATACTCACACTGTCAATCTGAATTGTCTGGCTGATATTTCCTGATATAATACCCGAATAAAAATTGTTTTCCTTCAGGTCATCATAAATCCGTTTTGCACTGTCGTCTGCCAGATATAAGGCTTTTGTGATATTGGTTTTAATGACCTTATCATCAGGATCAAGGGTAAAGAAAAACTTGTGAAAGGTTTTCACATGGTCCCTTGCTTCAACAGCAATATTATCTTTTCTTTCCGAAGCGTAAGCTTCCAGCGCTTTGCCGTTTGCCAGAATATATACTTTATCCTGCATAAGGCTCACTGTCTGGAAACTTTTATAGACAGCATAGCAGCTTATTATGATGCAGCCTGCAATTACAAGCATCGTGAAACCTCTCACATATCTAAATGCCGTATCAATGTTTTTCATTTTGGTAAACATATGCTCCTTTTATTAAGTCTGTTTAGAATTTCCTTTAAGCCTATCATTCATATAGTTTCCTTTATCAGTAAAATAAGGACTGCTTCCTGCTGTCGCAGCCATGCTGCTGGTCATTCTCCGATCCGCATCTCCCATCGCATCAGCAGCCATTCCAACCGCATTTGAAGAGGTTCTCACAACGGAATTAGCTGAACTGCCAAACATGCTTGTCACCTTATGACCCAGGGCTCCTCCTCCGCCTGCATGAACAATATAATTGGCAACAGAAGGCACCGTAAAATAGCCTATGATACCTATTATCATGAAAATTAAATATGACATATCGGTCCTGCTGAAAAAAGTGTCACCTGTAGCCTGCACCTGTGAGAGATCCAGCTTGAGCATGAGCTCCTGAATCTTTCCGATTATGCTTCCGAATATATTGGCAACAGGAAGCCAGAGGTAAATATTGATATATCGGGCAAGCCAGACAGTGAGCGTGTGCTGGAAGCCGTCAAATACTGCGATTCCAAATACCAGCGGACCTAAAATGGAAAGCACCACGAGCTGAAAGGTCCGAAGGGTGTCAATGCATAAGGCGGCGGCTTCGAACAAAACCCTCAGCACCTCGCTCAGCCATTCCTTGACCGAATTTCGAAAACTGTAAGAAGCTTTTTCCATCGCAAATTTGACATCATTGCCTATGCCTGCGAGCATGCTCTCATCCGATGGATCAGCACCGTCATGCGTATACTTATACCATCTGTCGCGATCACCCGTACCTGCAGTCCCGACATACATCTTCCATGGATCGGTTTCTTTAATTGCTTTTTCTTTCTCTTTAAGCAGAACAGCAACTGCATTGTTAGAGCCTGTTACCATAGCTGCAGTAGCTGTAACAGTTGGTTTCATAACTCCGTTAATAAGTGCCAGGACCGATGGAAAAATCATAATGCAGAATCCTATTACAAAGGGACGGAAGAGCGGATAAAAATCAATGGGCTCGGCACTTGCAATATGCCTCCACACGCGTGAGGCGATGTACCATATAGTTCCAAAGCCTGCTATTCCCTGCCCTACAGCAATTAGGTTAGAACACAACGGCATCATTTCATCATAAAGCTGGTCTAAGACCCCATGAAGACTAGTCATATCATCACCAAGTCCCTGCGCTATTATTCTGTAAGGAAGCAGTAATATGATAAGCATCACACAAACTGCTTTTTTGTTTAATAAACATTTCATACTCTACTCTTTAAATTCCTGAAAACTCTTTGAGATATAAACATCATTTTTCTCTTTTGATCTCTGAAGAGCCAGCACGTTCGATGTGGTATTAAAGTTTCTGAGAAAAAGCAGTTTATCCTGCATCTGCTCATAGATATCGTCAACTGCCTTTAGTCTTTCGTCGTCCGACATCCTGAGCTTATCAGCTGTTATGACCATCGTAAGTTCATCGAGATTTCGCAGGCTCTGATTAAGCAGGTTTCCGTAAACTTTCTCAAAGTAATTTATTTCCTGTCCGCTGAAATTTCCGCTTTTTATAAATAGGTTCATTCCGTTGCGGCTTTCCTTGACTATTGAAATCTGATATTCCACTATCTCTGCTACCCTTTTGTAATTCTTTACCGCTGGACTTACCTGCATAAGTGCATTTAGAAAAGTTTTATGCAGGCTGAAGTTTCCTTCCGTCATATCTTTCACCGTTTTGTATCCACCTGAAAGCAGCTCATATCCCTTTTTCATGTCACTGAGAATTTTCTTGAACTGGGATAGCTTTTCGATATTCAAAATCAGCTGCTGAATTTCTGCTGACTGCCCCATGGATTTAACTGGAATCATTAACAAAGTGATCAATATTGTCAAAATCAAAATCTTTTTCATAGTAGCTTAATTTATAATCCATATAATTCATCAACATTCTTAGAATCCTTTTTATCGGCAGATTTTGAAACCGACAGCAGTCTGGCATCCCTGCTGAAAGAAAGACAGAAATTATAATCCTCCAGCATAGTTTTGTGCAGAAGATCAATGCGCTCAAGCCTCTGGTCATCTTTTAGCTCTAGTTCTGCATCGGTGGTAATAACCAGCATCTGATCGAGAGTCTGGCTGCAGTTCTGAAGAAGTTTCGCAAAAGACCTCTCTATATAGTCCAGTTCCTTACCATGAAACAAATCAGCAGTTTTAAGATCTGCCAAAGTCTTTCTACAGAGTTTCATTATTTTAAACTGCATGGAAATGATCTCAGAAGTTTTATAATAATTCCTAACCTTTGGATTGATTTTTAAAAGTGAGGTAAAATAATCACCGTGCAGGTTTAGCTCTCCTTTTCTGGCATCACCTATGAAATTAAGCCCCTTTGATACTGCCGAATATCCTTTCTTTGCATAGTCAATATAAACCTGAAGTGCCGCTATCTGAAGTAAAAGTTCCTTCCTCTGCTTTGCCTGCCCGCTCATACTTTGATTAAAAACACAGAGCGCTACTAGTAGTACAGCTATCTTTTTCATGTTTTTTTTTATTGAATTATGGAATTCCGTAAAATTGTTTCACTTGGTTTACATCTGCTTCTGTTTTGGCCCTCTGAAGACTCAGCAGTATGTTCTGCTGGTTAAACATTGTAAGGTCGTCGTAGTTCCCATCAATCTGATCAGCAGCCTTGTTGATGATTTCAAGACGTTTGAGATCGCTCATCTGGATGGCAAAAGAATCCAGAATCAAAAAAATCTGGTCGATATTCTTCACACTTTCCTCGAGTATTCCTGTATATACGCGCTCCATATACTGGATTTCGCTGTCTTTAAAATGGGTATCCTGCTTGAAAAGATTCCAGGCTCTTTCATATTCCTGAACAAGCTGTGTCTGCTTTTTGGTAATCTCTTTTATCCTCTGGTAGTAGGTGATAATTGACTTTACTTTTGCCAGCTCTTCATAGTAGCCTTTGTAAAGAACTTTTTGTTTCTGGGTCCAGTCCGAGATCTCATCGAGCTTCAATTTGGAAAGTACATTTTCCACCTGCTTCTGTGCATTCTGAAGCCAGATCGTTTTATTCTGCAGTTTCTGGATTCTAAGATCGATTGCTTTGATTACCTTCTTAGTTACTGCTTTTACAATTTCCAATATCGGGAGTGCCGCAACTTTTTCCGCAGGTCTTGCCGAGGTGCCCACTAGCAGCAGGCAGACCATCAAGAGTATTAATTTCTTTTTCATTATTCCTTTTCATTTAATTCCATTTCTCATATCCTGAGCCATTGCGGCTATTCCTTTCTTTATGTCCCCGCCAAACTTCTTCGCATAGGCATTCATTTTCACTTTCTCGCTTTCCTCTGTTGTATAAGCTAAGTATTCCTCCAGCGAAACTTCGGTTCTGTAGACCTTTGAAAGCATCCCTCCCAGAGAGATAAACACTTCTTTGTATTTCCTGGCTGGATCATTGGCTTTATTTACAGAAAGTACAAGTGCCTTTTCTTTGTCTGTTAGTCCCAGCAGCTCCTGAATCTGGTTAAACTTATTTTGATATTTGCTCTGGTCCAGAAGGATCTTGCAGTCGCTGTTGTTGATAATGGCCTGCTTGACCACTGGTGAAGAAATAATATCCTCTACCTCCTGCGTGACCACTATCGCTTCCCCGAAGAATTTACGCACGGTCTTAAAAAGATACTTAATGTAATCTGCAAAACCCTCCTTCATCAGTGCTTTCCATGCTTCCTCAATAAGTATCATTTTTCGGATACCTTTCAGTTTTCTCATCTTGTTTATAAAAACTTCCATTATTATGATGGTCACTACTGGAAAAAGAATCGGATGATCTTTGATATTATCCAGCTCGAAGACAATAAACCTTTCTTTTAGAAGATCCAGATTTTCTGTCGCGTTCAGCAAATAATCAAACTCGCCTCCCTTGTAATATGGCCTGAGCACATAGAGAAAGTTATTCAGATCAAAGTCCTTCTCCTTTACTTTATCGCCTTCCAAAATCGAGATAAAATCCTCTTTCAGGAAATCATAGAAGCTGTTGAAACAGGGAAATATCTTTGAGTTTATATCCAATTTCTCGTAATACAGCTGCAGGGCATTTGAGAGTGCTACATACTCGCTCCGGTTAAAGGTTTCGTCGTCTTTTTTCCATAGTGCAAGCAGAAGCGTTTTAATGCTCTCTTTTTTCTCCGTATCCAGACTGTCTCCTTCTGAAATATAAAATGGGTTAAAACGGATAGGATTCTTTTCATCGTAAGTGAAATAATACCCGTTTACCATATCGCAGAGCCCTTTATAGCTGTGCCCAACATCCACCAGCACAATATGCGTTCCCTGCTCGTAATAGCTTCTCACCATATGATTGGTAAAAAAGGACTTGCCACTGCCCGAAGGTCCCAATATAAACTTATTGCGATTGGTGCAGATTCCCATCTTAACAGGCTCATCACTGATATCAACATGAACTGGTTTTCCTGTCAGCCTGTCTCCCAGCCTGATACCGCAGGGACTCAGCGAAGATTTATATCCCGTTTCCATATTCAGAAAGCATACCGCCTGTTCAGTAAAGGTGTCGAAGGTGTCATTCATGGGAAAGTCCGCAGCATTTCCCGCCATTCCAGCCCAATAGATCTGAGGAGCTCCGACAGTTTCCTGCTTGGCAGCCGCATCCATCTGCGCAAGAGCTGATGACACTTTGTTTTTAATCTCTTTTAGTTCTTCCTTATCAGAGCTCCAGGCCAGTATATTAAAGTGAGCTTTAACCGGAAGCCTCTGCTGTGATACTGCCTCGTTCAGAAAATCATTCGTCGCATCCCTGGCAATCATATTCTCCCTGCTGTAGGCTGAGAGTGACTGCAGTCTGAGTCGCTTGCTTTCCAGCTTTTGGATGGTTTTCTGTGAATCTTCAATGAAGATATACTGATTGTAAATATGATTACAGGATAAAAGCTGACCAAGGGTTGAAGCAAAACCAATGCTGAATTTGGTTTTATCTGTCGAATAACGGTCAAAATTGATTCTTGATCCGCATAATCCGGGCAGATCAGCCGCATCACCAAGCGTAAAGATCTGGCAGTGTTTATCCCCTACTGCTAATCCTTCATCAAACCTGATATCCTTAAAAACGAATGAATCTTCACGCTCTGATAAAAAACAGTACTTTTCCACCAGCCCGATTCTTCTGCTCTCGCTTCTAAGCGATTCATTTTGCAGACGCTCCAGCTTTATAAATCCGCTGTCTTCCATAATCCTTTTAAACTGCCCGCAGGTATCTGCAAAATCCTGCAGAAGCTGGGGTTTTAAGGTTTCCTCTGGAACTATGGAACTTCTAAGCAGATTGGAAAACAATGAGGTTGCATTTCTCCTTCCCACTGGTTTCTTGGTCAGCATGATATAGCAGGAATGATCCAAAAAAGGTCTTTCGTTAAAGAAACGCTCGCTGCTTCTGGTCAGAAAACTGCTGTCTTCACTTGAAAAATCAGCTTTATAAGCACTTTCTAAGAACCAGTCCTGTTTATGAAAAACACAAAACTTAGGAAGCACCTTTAACGCCTTTATCCACGATTGGTGGAAAGCTTCATACTCCTGGTCTGACAGCGTAAAAATTTCAGGCAGTTCTGCCTTAAAAACTATAGTTACATCGCCCTGTTTTGATAAAATGCAGTCATGCTCCACTGCCATAACCGGCAGCTGCTCTTCCATCTTCTTCTCCATCCGTTCTCTATTATATAATTAACTCTCTACAGCTATAACTTCATAAAAACCTCTCTGCTGTAAACTTTAATCCACTTAGGAATCTGTTTTTTAGCCAGAGCCTTCATCATGCCGTATTCTCCGTAAGTATTACTCATTCCGTATATTTTAAAAACAAGAAAACCTCCCGCCGTTCCAACAAAACCAATGCATATCAAGGAAGGAATTCCAATTATATACAGGACAGCAAACAGAATCATAAGACCTACAACACCTCCGCCCAAATACCAGATGTACTGCGCTTTAAGTCCCTTAAATTCTATACTCTGATTGATTCCTTTATTGATCGAATAAACGCTGTTACTCATCTTCTCTATCGTTTAAACCCCGAAAAAGGATTTAATTACAGTAGCGACTACCACCAGAAACACACAGCTTCCAAACCAGGCTGCTGCCACTTTTCCAGTATCAGGATCTCCGGCATTCCATTTCTGGTATACTTTTACTGCCCCGATCAGCCCGAGGATCGCTCCTACTGCATACATTAATTCAGTGCCGGCATCAAAGTAACTTCTCACTTTCTGGTTGGCTTCATTAATGCCCGCCACACCGTCCTGGCTGTAAATAACATTACTAACCAGAATCATCAGGAGGGACGATCCCATAGCTCTAAATCGTCTAAAAAGACTTTTTAATTTCCATCTGCATTTTTTCATCACAAATCATTTTTAAAGTTATTTTTTAATAAAAAGAAGAGGAATACCGCCGTTGCTGCTCTATTTTTCCTGTCACATAAAGCCATACCGCACAAGAGAGAACGGGGAATATTCCTCCTCTGAATTTTTTAAAATACCGGTCCTTCCCAGAGACTGTCTGCTTCGCTGAGCGTTAAAAGCAGATTGGGATGCTTTTGAGATTCAAAGACCATTTGTTGGTTAATGTTTTCTCTGAGGGAGGAAATTTTGACATAAGGATATTCATCCAGAAGCATTCGCAGGTAGTTTTGAAACTGCTCTTTTGTTAGTCTCTTTTCTGCACTTTCTTTAACTGCTTCTTTAATACGCTGCGATAGATTTTCCGCATCTTCCAGGGTATCAAAAGATTTCGGAAATGAATCGGATATCGATTTTATTTCCTGTAAATTTTTTGAAGTTTTTTTTAGAAATGGTATTTGCAGTTTCTTTTCACCTGATAAGATTTTTTTTAAATCACTACTGTGAAATTTCAGTAAAATTATTAGATACCAGAAAATTATAGCAATACCAGCCGCGGTCAGATAACTGCCCCATGAAATATTTGTAAACATAGCTCCTCATTTTATCGTTCAACATTTATCTTCTCTATGAAAATCACCACCAGTTAAAAGTTGATGGGATTTATTCTACAGGCCAAAGGAACGATAAGTATAAATTTTCTACAAGCTCAACTTTCTTGAGCCTTTTTTGTTCCCTATCAAAATGCTTGATTCTAAAGGCATTTTGAATGCTTCTTCAAATGAAAACTAGTACGTTTTTATCTTGCTGATTATTTTTTCAAGACTTTCTATGGCGAGTTCTTTATCCCGTTCTTCGGGATTATAAGATTTGGCCCTTATAGATTTATAGGAAAGATTTCTTCTGACAGGGGTAGAAAGATAAGGCACAATGCTTTTAAAAATGTAATTCATCGACTTCGCTTTTATAATTCTCGCTTCGTCTGTTGCTCTAAGGATCAGAGCAATCTGATCTCCCGAAAGCATGCATTCCATCTTAGAGTCTGCCTTCTCTACAAATTCACTTCCGACAGAAGCATCAATCTGTTCCTGAATTAGAATTGCAGCCTTTTTTTCAGCAAATCTGATTTCACTGGAAAACCAGTATTCCAAAAATGAAATAAGATTCTGTTGAGATGGATTAAAGGTTAATTTTAAATCTGCGTTTATTTTAGACAGTTTCTTGCAGAAGTACAGCAGCTTTTCAAGTCTTTCAGATAAATTCTCAAAACCTTCTAAATACCTGCCTATTCTAGTTACCAGTCTATCGGTATATTCTCTGGAATTAAAATTCATTCTTATAAGCACAAGATCCAGATTTGAAAAACCTTCTGATTCTGTAACTGGATAATTTAATTTTTCAAGTTCGATGATTATCTCTCTATAATACAAAATCTGGCGATAGGTATACTTACTATTTCTGCTGTTATGAAGTGGCGCAGCAAGAAGATTGACAACATATTCCAATTCGAGATCATTCTCCTCATTATTTTCTTTTTTTTTAATCAGATTCTTTAAAACCTCAAGTGTCTCTTTTTTCCAAATCGAAAAATAGCTGAAGGACACCCTTTGGTCCAAACTTATAAAGGACGAATATCTGATTTCTACAAATGACAGCAAATCGTCCAGGGAACTAACAATCAGGTCAAATATTCTAAAAAATTCAGGAGAATTGAATTTTTCGATCATTCTTATTTCTACTACCCTGTCTATTAAAAAAACCAATGAAGAATGATATTTTCTTATAAGAAGTCTAATCTGCCTTTTACTTTTCAGTTTGAAAAAAGAATCTTTAATATGAATTTTAATTTTTTTTGATTCAGATACTATTGTTTTACTCAAATTCTCCAATTCATATTCCGATACTTTTACAGAAGAATTATCAGTATCAAATGAATTTATAATCAACGAATCAAACCATTCCAAAGGATACATTTTAATCATCGTCTTATCGTTTTAATTAAACAATCTCTGGCAGAATAAGGAGCTATCTTGGCAGCTTACTTTTTATTAGAACGAAATTCGGTTGGCAGCATACCAGTATGTCTTTTAAAAAATACTCCAAAGTTTTCAGCGCTGCTGAATTCTAATTCATCGGCAATATTAGCCACGGAATAGCTTGAGTCCGTAAGAAGATTTTTTGAAACATTGACAAGAGCTTCAATTATAAATGCTTTAGCTGTTTTACCTGTGCTTTCTTTTACCATCTTATTCAAATGTCCTGGAGTGATAAATAATACTCCTGCATAAAACTGAACATGATGCTGTTTTCTCAAATGTATTGATAATAGAGTCAGGAACTGTATTACAATGCTCTCCCTTCTTGAAAAGTCAAGATTTAAGTCGGGTTTATATTTAGAATGTATAAACTTGAGTTCATATATAAATAAATTAAAGCATATCCGGCGCAGCTTAGTAATTACTTCCGGTTTGTCATTGCTGTTCTGCAATACATACATTAATTTATAAATAAGTGACAAAACTTTAAAATCCGTTTCATGAAGACTAATCTTTCGATCTGATTTTAACATTAGAAAACTAAAAGCATCCGAAAGCTCTTTTTCATAGCAATTATTAAATGCAAAATCAAAATTTGTCCTTACAAGATAAAGCTGGATATTATCCGTCGCTTCAAGTCTGGTGCAAATGGAATTAAATGGGATTACCAATAAATCTTTCCGATTAACTATATTAGTTTCGTCATGAAATCTGATGTTCATTTTACCACTTTTGATTAAAAGCACTGAAAAATTTGAAATGGAAAATGGGACCGGTACAATATTTTTTGCCCTATAGTCTGTAATGTATACTACATCAATACCATCATTTTCAATGCTTTTAATCTCAGTATTTAAGATTTCTCTAATCATTTTTGCTCTTTTAGTTTAGATCTCCTTTTAAATTTCATCCTTGAAAAAATATTCCATCCATGTAAAAAACTGGAAATATAAATTAGACAAACAGCAGACGTATAAAATATACGCTGTTAATCTCGGACTCTCAATTATATTGTCCTCGTAAAGTACGTACTGAACCAGCTGATCAGCAGCAAAAAGCTTCATTATAAAATAAAGGCTGCAAAGATTAAAAAGGAACAATAAAATATAAAACAAAGCTCTCTTTTTCATAAATCAGATAGATTAGAAAATTATTAATCAACTATATTAAAGCAGGAAGTGATTCAACTTCAATCACGTCGTTACATCATTAATGTCCGATACTCCTACTGGTGGTGGATGTCTCCCAATCTCTGTCCTTTCTGTCCTTTTCACTAAATAAAACTGCTTCCGAAATTGAGGAAATAGATAAAATGGATTCCTTTTCATCTGTTAGAAGTGTTGAATCCTGTCTTTTTGAAATCTCGTATTGAATTATAAAATCATCCACGATGTGGTACTGCTGGCCGCGAAGATTTCCGAGATTGACTATATACCCCTTCAGATCAAGTTTCAATGATGATCCCAGTGTACTTTCATCAACAATTATAAATAATGCTGAGAAAGGATCCTCCGCAGAAGAAATTGTATCTAAATCAGAAGTGCTTTTCTCAAAAGTCTTTAGTTCATTTAGCCCATGTTGGGCTTTTAATACTGAAATGATCTTTTCTTTTAATTGGGCAGGAACTAGAAGTACGTAATCTCCCGCCTGAACTTCCTTAAAGTTTTCCTCTAAAGCAGACCCATTTTTAAAATCTGCAGTTTTCTCTTTGCTGATTGCTTGGCTGGAAACCAATCTTAAATCAGAATTGTCAAAATCGTCATTTGAACATGAACCTAATAAAATAATTAAACCAGTTAATAATAAATTTTTCATAATGTAAAATGGTTTGGTTAATTGAGAACTTGTCTCAGTCCATTTTACCCGGGCCAGCAGAACTTTTGCTCAGTACTTTACTGAATCTTTTGCTGTTGAATTCAAGGCAAATCTAAATTGCAAAAAATCATAAATCAAGTGCATGTATGTGGATTTTCGGAAAATCCACTATCGATTTCCATGAAATCAATAATGTATTTTTCTTACATTAAATATTGAAATTCAAATAATTACATTATTTTTGAAAGTTGCTCTATAGCGACTTCTACATTTTTTTTTTATTAATCTGATTTATGCTTTCATCAGAGCATAAACTCAAAATTTCTATATATTATGAAATGTAATTTATCGGTACTGCTGCTTCTATTTCTAATTAAATCTTTAACTGCCCAGAATACTCCGAACAGAATTCCTGATTCCCTTATTTTTAAAAGTTATGGATATCTGGATGATAAAATTTATCAATACAAAAATGACAGTCTGAAAGCATCTCCATATTTATATGCCTATTTAAGAAAAGCCCGAAGGGAAAAGAATCATGAAGAGTTAGTTAATGCATATCAAAATATTCTGCATCAATCACCTATGACTCTCCGTTTAAAATACGCAGACAGCATGGTGCAGACAGCTGTAAAGTCAAGAAGTCCTGAACTGATTGGATCTGCTCAGCTATCCAAAGGAATAGTCTATTACAGCCAGAAAAACTATGTAAAAGCCTATGATTATTATATTAAAGCAAATGAAAGCATTTCCAAAACCGAAAATGATTACCTAATGTACAAAACCAAATATCATATTGCTCAGATTAAATATTATCTCGGCTTCTATGATGAGGCTATTTCTCTTTTTAATGGATGCATTGAATATTTTAAAAAAAATCAGCCCCGCCCCTATTTAAATTCACTGCATTCACTTAGTGTTTGTTACAATAAGATTGGAGATTACAGGAAATGCTCTGAAACTAATGCATTTGGAATTAAAGAATGTGAACGGCTTAATATACCAGAAATGGAATTATTTTTTAAGCACTCCGAAGGAATCAACCAGTTCTTTCTAAATAATTATCATACTTCGATTCAATTGCTTCAGGAAGTCATGCCGCAGTTAAATAGCATGACAGAATTTGCAAATGAATCAATCGCCAATTTTTACATTGGAAAAAACTACTGGAAACTACAGCGTCAGGCAAAAGCAGTTCCTTACTTTAAAAAGGTGGAAAAAGTATTTATTGAGAAAGGTTACATTCGTCCGGATTTAAGAGAAGTTTTTGAATTAATGATTAAATATTACAAGAAAGAAAATAACCTGAAATCCCAGTTGTATTATATAGACCAGCTTTTAAAAGCAGATTCTATATTAACAGATACCAATAAGTACCTAATGGGCAAAATTCACAAGGAATATGACACGAAGGAAATTCTGCTTGAAAAAGAAAAAATACAGCAGCAGCTTGTAAAAGCGAAATATTATGATGTCATTTTGATCAGCGTCGTTGTCGTTCTGTTCTCCGCTGTCATTTACGGGACCTATAACCATTTTGAAACTAAAAAGCGCAATAAGATCAAATTTGATCTGCTTCTGAAAAAAAATGAACAGAGCAGCTTACAGAATCAGGCAACCGATAAATTCGAAATAACCGATATTTCGCAGGAGACTGTACAGCAGATAATAAGACACCTAGAAAAATTTGAAAGGGACAAAAAATTCCTGCACAAAGAGGCAACACTAGCCACTTTAACTGTGCGGTTTAATACTAACAGCAAATACCTCTCAAAAGTGATATACCATCGCAGCGGCAAGCGTTTTGCTGATTATATCAATGACCTAAAAATCGATTATCTGGTAGAACTGCTCCAAAACTCAAGCATGCATAGAAATTACTCCATAGGCTCACTGGCGGAGGAAGCCGGTTTTACTTCCACTCCCCGGTTTACTAATGCATTCCACTCAAAAACAGGAATTTCGTTCAGTTATTTCCTTAAGGAATTGAAAAAAGAGAATTCATGAAAATATTTTTATAATAATACCGTTTTCATTTAAGGCAAAATTTTACTTTTGCCCGATTAATTTAAAAAAATTGTATAATGAAAGACCTAGTTGCAAAAATCAACGCTGAAATTGAAACATTTAAAACAGAATCTGAAGCTTTAGCTGAAAAAGGAGTTAAAGCTGCCGGAGCTAGAGCAAGAAAATCATCACTTGAAATTGAAAAACTTTTAAAAGAGTTTAGAAAAGTTTCTATTGAAGAATCTAAAAAATAAATTCATTCTTACTTTTACTAAATTAGCCTTTCAGAATCTGAAGGGCTTTTTGTAAAAGTTTATGAATGCATAACTACTTAATCTTTCATAAATCAATATAAAATTGAAAATGTCCATTAAGTCTCTGTAGTCTAAAGCTAATATTTTTTAATTTCCATTTTCTTCCAATCCATTTTTCTTTCTGGAATTCATCAAAATTAATCTCTCCAATATTTTCTATGTCCGTTCCAAGTAATTCACTTATTTTATTAACTAAACGTTTTATTTCCATAGAATAAATTTTATAATGCTTTGAATTAATTTGCCCAAGTACGATTATAGGATCTTCGCTTTTGTTATTTGATGTGACTACGGTCATTTTATTAAAAAAATCAAATAAAAAATATGGGAAATAATATGTTTTCCATTTATCATTTTCTGTTTTTTCTTCGTAATATTCACCATCTATCAAAAGTCTCAAAGGGTATGATAAATTAAAACCAATGTCATTAATATTTAGATATTTATTGTAAAAGTTTAAAAATTCAGCAGGCTTAAAAACAAATGTATTTATTCCTAATTTCTCATATATTCGTTTTGTTTTATTGTAAGATTTGTTGTCATTTACGACATAAAAATTGCATGTCGAAGCAAAAGCGGCATGAAAAGCATCTTCCGTTGTATTTTTAAAAGTTTCTTTTCTGCCTTTTTTTACATTAACGTTGTCTTCTTGATAACCATGAATATCTAATAATAAATATTCATTTGAGATTTCATTAAACCAATCAGGGGCATTCTTAGAATTATTAATATATTTCTTTTGATCAATATTTAATTTGGAATATTTATCCTCAATCAGTTTTAACGGATTTTCAGTGTTAAAAATACTATCTCTATTAATTCCCACTCCAGATTGAACTATTTGCCGTAATTCTTTATAATTTTCACCTTCATTTAATCCTATATTCATATCACTGAAGCTTTTGAAAAAACCTTCCATTGTTGGATTATTAGTTAATCCCGGGAAAATTTTTTCTAATTGTTCTGCGCTTTCTGGATTTTTTAAAGCTTCTTTAAATGCACTGTCTAAGGGCATTGCTTTAATTAGTTCTGAAAAGATGGAGCTAATTCCTTTAGTTGCATCATCTTCTGCAAATAATTTTTCAAGTCCATCAATACTCAAATCCTTAAATAAATTTCTTTCCTCAGCTCTTTCTTTAAATAATTCATGCGGTTGATAGAGATCTAAAACTATATCTGCTCCTGTATTTATTAGACAATTGTTTTTAGTTAATTTGCCAATAAATTCTAAATCCGAATTGATATAATCGTTTATTGTCTCATTTTCTTTTAAACCTGATAAAAGATCTCCAATATGTGAAGTAGAATAAGGCAGAAAAAATTTATCATTTTCTAAAAACACTTCTCTCAGCTCATTATGTTGATTATTCTTGATCTGAGCCATTACATTCCAATCTAAATATACCTTTATCATTTATAAAATTGTTTTAGATTCTTGATTTTGTGATAAGCTTGCTCATCACTTTACAGTTACAATTACAGGTATGGGACTAAATTAAGCTCATTATTTGGATTTGCCGAATCTTCCTACTACAAAGGCAACTTGAAATTAAGCCTAATGTCCAATTTGCTTTTAGCGTGTCTTAGGAGAGATTTTTTTCGAATCGATATTTTTTTTCTCGAAGCATAAAAGCATCTTTACCTCCTTCCACAATTTCTGCAATATGTTCTCTTATACCCATAGATATAAGTAAATCTTTTTCTGTTTCGTTTATTGGAAATGTATCTTCAATTGCACCATTAATATAATCGAAAAGAAATTCACTAGTTGACTCCGAATCATTTTGACCTTTTTGATTTGCAACTATAACATTTTCCGCATCGGAATTAACTACAATGTTTGCATTGTGGGTTACTACAATTATTTGTCGTTCTAGTTTCTTATTTTTTAAATAGTTAACCAAATCTCTTGTTATAGACCTATTATCTAAATTATCTTCTGGTTGATCGATTAAGATCGGAGATTTAGATTTGCTTAAACCGATTATTAACATTAGAATAACAAAACTTGCCTTTCCTGTTGACATTTCTCCAAGTTTGTCATTTTTGTATGTTATTTTCCAATAATCAAAGAAGTAATCTTCTAAAAGAACTTTGATTGAATTTTTCTTATCAATTCTTGGTAAAATAGCATAATTTTCACTCATGATATCGTTGAAAATTTTTTCAATTTCTTTTTTGATTATCTCATAATGAAAGCTTGCAGTCGCTTTTTTCTTTTGATTAAGAATTTCAGTATAGGAATTATAAGAAGCTTTTCTTCCGTCACTGATATCGTACATGTTCTTATATAATTTAGAAAAATTAAATTGAGCAATTCCTACTATCTTTAATCCATCTTTTTCAAGTTCAGTAGTTCTTTCTTTTAATTCATCAATTATCTGAGTGTATTCTAAATAACATTTGTCATATAATTCAAAAATGTCTTCGTGGCATTTTTGAATCGATACTTTTTTCTCTGCAATTTGCTTATTCAGAGTTTCAATTTCTAAAAGAAATTTTTTATCATTTGCAATGGATTCATTTAAAATTTCTATCTGTTTTTGAATTTCATCGTTTCTTTTGAATGGGACTAATTCTGCATTTATTATTTTGGTTTCAGAATCAATTGTTTCACTTTCACTTTTGAATATGTTATCGTGAACGAAATATTTAATATCATCTTCTCTTGATTCGATTTTCAGCTCTTCAACTAATCCATTAATTACTTCTCTCAGTAAATTAATAGAATTTAACTTTTCATTGTAATTCTGCTTTACAGATTCTAATTTAAAACTATTTAACAAAATTTCCTTACTATCATGTAAATTATCAACTACTTGTTTTATTTCATTAATGGTAGTTTTAGCGAGGAAATAATCAGCTTTATAATCAGACCTTTTTTGTTCATTCAAGATTTGTCTTTCTTGAACCACCTTATATTTTTCTATTTCATCAGGCGTTAATCCTGCTTCTGTATTAAGTTCTTCAACTTTTTTCGTATTTGTAGATATATTAGTTTCTAATACTTCTTTATTGGATTTAGTCTTTAAATCAATTTCAAGTATATTAGTATCATCAATTAATTCAAAGTATTTCTCAATTAATATCTCCCTGTCTTTATCAATTTGCTTGACATTTTTAATAAAACTATCATATTTACTTTTCGAATCTATTTCCTCATTAATTAAATCTCTAACTAATTTATTTAAAGGTTTTCCTTTTTTGTTTAAGTCTGGTTCTGCTAGTTTAACTAAATAGTTTTGAGGAATGTACTTAATATCTGGAATTATTGAGTTTTCATTCGAATCTCTATACATTTTTTGTGAAATTCCTGCCATGGAAGTAATCTCAAAATTAAAATCAGAAACTACTGATTTTAGATCGTATTTTTCTTCATCATTATCATTTAATAAAACAGATTGATCAGGTAACAAAGTTTTTGCAATTGAATAAAGAAGTATTGATTTACCTGATGACTTTCCACCAATAATAACATTTAAATTTTGATTTAAATGAATTTCCTTATCACTGAAAGCTTTTGAAGCGGATAAAAATTTAACCTTATCAATTATTACTTTATCTTCTTTAAAATCAGGCTTGGAATTTTGAATTTTAACCCTTTGTTCTGGCTCAAAGCATATTTGGCGTAAACCTTCAAAATTTAATTTACCTTTTATCCAAGTATATCGATTAAAAAGAGTTGATTCTGTATGCGAATCACAACCTACAAGACAAGATTTTAAGGAACCTCTTTTTTCAATTACCTCATTAACTTCTTTTTTATAGATTTCATCATTATAACCGTCAGTTGTTTCTAATCTTTTTCCCAAAAAATATTTGATATCTTTAGGATTTGTAGAAAAAATAGAATGTGATATTTTATAAATTGAACTTCTCAATCCATCTAATGAACCTTCTTCATTTTCAAATAAATCATAATGTTTTTGTACGGCAGAAGCACCGTCATTATTTGAATTACTTACTACCAAAATGCAATTATTTTGAAAATCCTTATTTTTGGCTAAAACATTTTTTAATGTTTTTAAGTCAATTACAAAATTGTCAACTCCTTTTTTATATTTTAAATCATCTGTTGAAAGTGTTGAATCTAAACTCTGACCATAATTAATTAATCCATGACGATTCATTTTTTTTCCATCTTGATTTTCAATATGGCCAAAAAAGTCATTTTCGAGATGTTCAACATAGTCAGGATTAAATAAACAATGTATGTTTATCAATCTTCCTCTGTCAGTTGCTGGCAACATTCTTAATTCAACATTTGGAAATAAAAAGATGTTTTTGATAAACTCAATCTCAGGCTCTGTAAATATTTTGGTTCCATTATCTTTATCAATTCTAGTATCTATTTGCGAAATATATTTTAAAGCGTCTTTGTACCTATCAATTGAGAAATAATCAGTAATACCAATTGCCTCTATTTGATTATAATAAGCAGATTTGAAGAATGTATCAAAGAATACATCTAGAGTAGCTGATGTAAATTGATCATTTTTATTTGTTCCTTTTGTATGTACATGTAAGTTCCATTTTTTCCATTCAGAGCCTTTATTATTCATATTGTGATTTTATTGATTCTATGTTATAATATTTCGTTTGATTCCTGATTATTCGATTTTTCCATTAAAATATCGCCTAAAATCGTCGTACTACAGCGGGTTTAGACTTAATTCTGCCATATTTTCGGATTCGCCATATCCTCCACACTGAAAGCCAACTTTACATTAAACCAATTGTCCAATTCCGTTTTAGTAGCTTTTGTGCGATCACTTTTTATTCATTAAAAAAATTGTGTTTTTGCATTACTAAATAATCCAATTTATTTGCTTCATCGAACAATAGATTTGTATAATAATTGATTTCGTTTAGGTTCTCATTAAGTATGTCAAAACAGTTTTTGACAAATGAATTTGAATTGAAGAAAATTTCACTAATTAAAAATGTCTCCTTTAATAATTCTGCAATATTAATATTAATCCCGTTTTCTTGAGCTACACCTTGAAAATGCTGAATGAGATATGAAATTCTAATTATTGTATGTGGATGTGTTTTTTGGTCTAGATAGAACTCGTCAACATATTTGTCATTTTCATCAAATTCTCTATTAAAGAAAAGGAGAAAAGTAATTAATATTGATGATAGACCTAATGAAAGTAAGTTTTTTAAATTTTCTGAATTTTTATTTTGATTATCTAATTCTTCAAAATATTCCATTATGTGAAACAAAACAAATTGACAGCCATTCAAATCAGCATCGTATTCTAAAAGATGTTTTTCAGGAATAAAAAACGGTAGATTTTCAGAAATTTCATTTAATGAAAAGTTCCCTTCTTTTTTTTGAATTAAATGTGCTAGTTCATGATAATAAGTAAAAAGAATAGAGCTTTGAAACATTAAGTTTTCTAAGGAAACTGATATCTTTTTTGATAACTCTAAATAGTTACTTAGCCTTTCATTTTCAAAAATTGTTCTTTCGACATTTAATCTAGCGTTTAGTTTTTGTACAAGTGCACTTGAGATGTAAATTATGTAGTTTCCGTTATTACATGTAGCACCCGCATTTACATGATTCTCTTTGTCATAAAAGAAAAAAAAAGAAGGTTCAATACCGAATTTACGACCATTTACTTTTAAATTCTCATAGCAAAATTTGAAAAGATTTAGATAAATATCTTGGTCCTGGCGGTCTTCCAATTTTAAAATATCGGAAATTGATACGTTGGTTTTTTCTACTATTTCTTTAGATTTTTCGATGTAAAAATTCATTTTATTTTAATTTAGTATTTCCAAAGTGTCTCACAAGTTACTTGTTTAAGTAATAAAATTGCTTAAATAAGTTCTATTTTATTTGGCTTTGCCATGGTAAAAATTTTAATACTCAAACATACAAAGCCGCTTTTGTTTTATTTTACGGCTTTCCATAATCTATCAAGCAAAATAATCCATTTAAAAATGAAAAGGCCACCGTATAAATACCTGTTTTAAATTTTATTAAGCATAAAAAAAGATGCCTAAGCATCTTTCATAGAATTTTATTAAAAAAAATCATTAACATTAATGTTTGTCTAATAAGTCAAACTTACTGATAATCGTCTTTTTTAAAAAATTGTAATAATGTGTTTTCTCTTCAGTCAACTTTTCTTCCAACTCAAACGATTCATCAACAATTGAAATTAGATCATCTTTATTTTTCAAAATAAACAAAGTACAAAAATCAATATTTAGATGTTGGCTGATTGAAAATATTTTATCCCAACTACTTACATTTTCAAATCGTTCAACCCTACCAATCAAGGTTGAATTATAACCTAATAGTATAGCAAGATTATGCTGAGATAACTTTTTCTTTAACCTGGCTAATCTGAGCACGCATCCAATTTGAATATTTAATAAATGTAATTCTACATCATTGTATTTTCTCATAAAGTAAAATTTGAGAAAAAAGATCACTTTATTCGATACAAATTTGCGTCGAATAAGTTATTTTGTTATATTTGTCACAACATCTTACATGTAAAAATGTAATTTTGCGATTCTTCATATAAAATATTTGAAGCATTCGCTTTGAATCTTGCACTAGAAAAAACTGGACACTTTTTCAACCGCGCGCAAGAAGATAAGTGTAAATGCTCACGCCATAAATGGCGTGGGCTCACTTATGCGCGCAAGGTAGTCCAGTAAATCCTTCTAGTGTAATAAAGTGAGAACACCCCACGCCTCTTTTTTAGGAATTGCTTCCTCACTTTCATTCATAGCATACTTCATTCTTTTTAATAGTCTCGTAATTAGTTATTATCTAACCAATAAATCTATGTGCATATGAATTAAAAAGAATTACTGACAGTTAAAACATGCACTTCCTTATTCTTTATTTTGAATTAGTCAATTTCAGTGCTGTATTAAAAACACAAAATGGCCCTCTACTTCGTCGCCAAACAACCATAGAGGACCGATAGCTAATCAAATCATATTTAACTAACCAATCCCAATATTATGAATTATTTTTCATTTTACAAGGATGGAAGAGCTCTTTATTGCCTAATTTTTATGGGCATTACCTTAGCTTTTTCGTCAACTCATGCCGCCAGCTCAAAACGGCATTTCAAATTTACACCTCAGCAATTTCAGGTCAACGGAACAGTAACCGATGGCTCAAGTCCTCTGCCGGGTGTAACGATAGCCATTAAGAATAAAGTGAATTCCGCTGCAATTTCAGATTACAGTGGACAGTATTCAATTACGGCATCACCATCCGATACTTTAATTGTATCTTTTATAGGGTTTAAAACTTCTTATATTCCTATCAGTGGAAGAAAAATTGTCGATGTTAAACTTCTCTACGATACAACCACGCTGCAGGAGGTTCGGGTGAATGCTGGTTATTATTCCGTAAAAGAAAGTGACCGAACAGGGAGCATTGCCCGAATTACCTCGAAAGATATTGAAACCCAGCCCGTGACTAATGTGCTGGCCACAATGCAGGGCCGTATGGCAGGAGTAAGTATCACACAGACTACAGGCGTGCCTGGCGGAGGTTTTGATATAAAAATACGGGGACAGAACAGTCTTAGATCCGATGCTAATTCACCGCTTTATATTATTGACGGTGTGCCAATCTCTTCAGATCCCATCGGTTCTTCTTATACGGGAACCACATTTCCTACATTGGTGAGCCCTATCAACAGCATTAATCCTGATGCGATCGAAAGCATTGAAGTGCTCAAGGATGCTGATGCAACATCTATATACGGTTCAAGAGGAGCAAATGGTGTGGTATTGATTACCACCAGAAAAGGAAAAGCAGGAAAAACAAAATTTAATGTTTCTGCTTCCACAGGAACCGGCAGGGTAACTAAATTTCTTAACCTTATGAATACCGATCAGTACTTGGCTGTTCGCAGGCAGGCCTTTATAAATGATGGCAGAACTGCATACGGTGCTACAGATTACGACATTAACGGCATTTGGGACCAGAACCGTTATACTGACTGGCAGAAAGAACTTATAGGAGGTACTTCATTGATCAATGATTTGCAGGCATCAGTGTCAGGCGGTACAAACAATACCCAATTTCTATTAAATGGCTCTTATCATACAGAAACAACCGTTTTTCCGGGTCAGTTTCGATATAAAAAGGGCGGAAGCAATTTTAGTTTGAACCACAAATCCGAAGATGAAAAGTTTTCACTTAACTTCTCTGCGGGATTCAATTCACAGGATAACAACCTGCCTTCTTACGATTTTACAAGCGATGCCAGAAATCTTCCTCCAAATGCTCCCGCCCTTTATACGACGGACGGAAATCTTAACTGGGAGAACAATACTTGGCAGAACCCGCTTAGAAATCTAAACACAAAAGCAGAATCTGCTGTTAATGATCTTACAGGAAATGCGGTTCTTTCTTATGCTCTAATAGGAGAGCTTTCAGTCAAAGGAAACTTCGGATTCACTTATCTTGACAATACCGAAACTAGAATTGTTCCATCCACTATATATAATCCCGCATTTAATGTCGGACCTTCACAATCTTCTATTTTCACGAATGATGTAAATAGATCTTCATGGATTGTAGAACCGCAGATAAACTGGATTAAGCAGCTGAAGAATGCTAAAATTGATGTACTTGTTGGTTCTACTTTTCAAAGCCAGCGCGGTACAAAAATATCCAATTTTGGATCGGGCTTCACTTCCAACAGCCTTATATACAACTTGGCAGCAGCGAAAACGGTAAGGGTACTGCTGGATGAGGAAACAGTGTATAAATATCAGGCTTTCTTTGGACGAATTAACTTTAACTATCAACAGAAATATATCGCAAACCTTACCGCTAGACGCGACGGTTCAAGCAGATTTGGACCAGGCAACCAGTTTGCGAATTTCGGGGCATTGGGATTTGCGTGGCTGTTTTCTAACGAAAAATTTCTCCAGAATTCGAGGTACCTTAGTTTTGGAAAAATACGAGGCAGTTATGGTACCACCGGGAATGATCAAATTGGCGATTATCAGTTTTTCGACACTTATTCTGTCAATGGTGTATTATATAACGGAATTTCCGGCCTATCGCCGACAAGGCTCTTTAACTCCGATTTTGGATGGGAGACAAATAAAAAACTGGAAGCCGCGCTTGAATTAGGTTTCTTCAAAGACCGCATTTTCACAACCGTGGAATGGTATCAGAACAAATCTTCCAATCAGTTGGTCGGCATTCCGCTTCCCGGAACAACCGGTTTTTCATCCATGCAGGCCAATCTGGATGCGGTCGTACAAAACAGGGGATTTGAATTTACATTGAGAACCGTCAATTTTAACAGCGGAAATTTTAACTGGACCACCAGCTTTAATTTAACTGTTGCTAAAAATAAACTCCTTTCTTTTCCTAATCTTGCTAGTTCAACCTACAGCCAGCAGTACAGGGTCGGTCAGCCGCTTAATATACAGCTGTTATACAAATTTAATGGAGTCAACCCACAGACGGGAATCTATCAGTTTGAAGACCTCAATAAGGATGGGCTTTTGACAGCTGCTGAGGATAGGCAGATAATTGCAGATTTGAATCCTAAATTTTACGGTGGCCTTCAAAACAGGCTGGCTTATAAGGGTGTGTCGCTGGATTTCCTCTTCCAGTTTGTAAGCAAGGACAGCAAAGCCTATTCCATGTCGTCAGCTGGAACAATGTCCAACAAACATGTCAGGCTTTTGGATAGCTGGTCTTCGCAGGGGGATACTGGTCCATATCAGATCTATACAGCAGGATTTAACAGTTCGGCAGTAACCGCAAACAGCCTGTTCAACCAGAGCACTGCCTCTATTACCGACGCTTCCTTTATAAGACTTAAAAACATTGCCCTTTCTTATAAACTCCCTTTGAGCCTTAATGATACGCAATGCACGATAATGCTTCAGGGACAAAATCTGCTGACTTTTACCAGATATGATGACGGTGATCCTGAATTTACAACCTATGGCTACCTTCCTCCGCTAAAAGTAATTACGGCAGGAATTCAATTAACTTTTTAATATCCGGTTATGAAAACAAAATTTTTATTTGCATCCCGATCTTTAATATTTATGATTCTGCTAGTCGCTGTTTCCTGCGATTCTTTTGTGGAAGTAGATCTGCCAAAATCACAATTAACCACAGAATCTGTTTTTGAAAATTATAACACTGCCGAAGCGGCTCTTACCGATATTTATTCAAAAATAAGAGACAGGGGAATGCTAACAGGTGATGGCATTGGAATATCAAATCATCTTGCCTGCTATTCCGATGAGATGATAAGCAATGAGAGTGTATCAAATCCAAGTTTCAGCTTTTACGCTAATGCACTCCTTCCTACCAATACTATAGTCGCGGACTATTGGAATTCTGCTTATAATCAGATTTATGCCGCCAATTCAATTATCAGCGGTTGCGAACACAGTTTGTCGCTGACGCAGGCCCAAAGAAACCAGCTGACCGGCGAAGCACTTTTTATTCGTTCTCTGGAGCATTTTTATTTATTGAACATTTTTGGAAGCGTACCGTATGTTTCGGGTACGGATTACAAAACAAATAGTAAAATTTCAAAAATGGCTCCTGAACAGATGTATGCAGAAATTATCTCTGATCTGGAAACTGCCTCAGATCTGCTTCCTGAATCCTATATAGCCGCACCTCGCATTCGTCCAAATAAGTATGCTGCAAAGGCGCTTCTGTCCAGAATCTATCTCTTTAGCGGGAAATTTCCTGAAGCCTCAAATGCAGCATCAGCAGTGATAAATAATCATAGCCTGTATGCCGTCGAAAATATAAACTCTGCATTTCTCTTAAACTCTAAAGAAACATTATGGCAGCTTCATTCCGGCACAGCCGGCAAAAACACCGCTGATGGCGCCTATTTTATATTTACCGCAGGCCCACCGCAGTTTGTCTGGATGAGCAGCAGCCTGTACAATTCATTTACGGACGGCGACCTTCGCCGAACGTATTGGACAAAAGAAGTTAAGGATGCATCGGGAACCTGGCACCATCCTTATAAATATAAAGAAAATTTTGATACATCAGTCTCGAAGGAATACACAGTGGTGCTTCGGCTTTCCGAACAGTTTTTAGTACGATCTGAAGCAAGGGTTATGCAGGGAGATCTTATCGGAGCCAAAGAGGACCTGAACAAAATCCGAAAAAGAGCAGGCCTGCCAGATACCCAGGCACAGACACAGAGCGAAATACTCGATGCCGTTCTTGAAGAAAGAAAACATGAACTTTTCACAGAATACGGCCACCGTTTTTTTGACCTCAAAAGAAATGGAAAGCTTAACACCTCGCTTGTAAATATAAAGGCCGGATGGAATGCCACCGACCAGTTTTTTCCAATTCCCGAGGCAGAAATTAATGCAAATCCTAATCTAAAACCGCAGAATCCGGGATACTAATTACAAAACTTATGCTTACAAGATATTTTTATCAAAGATTATATGCCTTCAGGGCATTGTTTTTACCTTTTTTAGTTTTATTATTTATTTTGCCGTTAGTAGCCTGTCCCTTATGGGGACAGGTGGTGCAAAAAAAGAATCTGACACCTGATTCTTATGCGCAGTGGGGTAATGTTGAACTAGAAAATATATCGCCTGACCAGAAATGGGCAAGCTTTAGAATGAGATACAAAAATGGCTCAGATACGTTGTTGGTGCGAAATGTCTCCAGTCTTAAAACCTTCAATTTTCCTGCTGCCAAAAACAGCATTTTCTCTTCTGGCGGGATGTTTTTCTGCCAGACTGGAAAAGATCTGATCATACTAGACCTTTCAAATGGCAGAAAAGAAATCATTAAAGAAATAAGTAATTTTAACTATTATGAAAAAAACGAAAAGCTCGTTATTCTATCTACCTTCGAAAATAAAAACCGCACACTTACAATCCGATCATTAAAGACTGGAAAGGAAAGGCAAATCACCAATATTGACCAGTTCTCACTTAATAAAGAAAAGGGTATGCTGGCATACAGCACATTTTCAAAAGGCAAAAGTGCCATTTCAATTGCCAACTTGCAGAAAGACAAAACTTTTGAAGTTGCTGAAGGCGCTCTTCCTTTCTCCAACCTCAGCTGGCAGAAAAATGGACGCTCACTAGCTTTTACGACAGGAAATGATCCGCAGCATCCTCAAGCTATTTATCATTTTATTGCATCTGAAAAAAAACTTCACGCTTTTAAATTCATGCCTGACAGTAATTTGATTATTAATGCAGATACAGCATTTGACTCAGAAAGTCCAATTATAATATCGGACGATCTGCAGCAGCTGTTTTTCTCTACTTTTTCTTTTAATCCGCAATCAGACAAAAATGAATCAAAAAATGTTGAGCTGTGGGGTTCAGCTGATAAAAGAACTTATATTCAGCAGCAGAATGCAGACAGAGTAAAAAAAGGAAGAGTTGCAGTCTGGACTCCAGTTATAAATAAAGCTTTATACATCACATCATCTGATCTTCCTGATCTAATTTTAAGCGGTGATATGAGATATGCTGTTTTATCAAATCCAGCAGATTATGAGCCTCAGTTCAAATACACAGCGCCAAGAGATTTTTACGTAATGGATCTGCAGAATTTTGAGAAAAAATTATTCCTTAAGAACATCACACCTGAGCCTCATAGTTTTATTGCATCACCTGCAGGTAAATACTTTGCTTATTTTAAAGATGGAGACTGGTGGACTTATAATTTTAGTACTGGAATTCATAAAAATATCACCGCTAAAATCGGCATTAAGTTCACTGCCAAAGAGCAGTCACTGGTGCCTGAATCTGTATGTGGCAGTCCAGGATGGACCCAAAATGATACGGAAATACTGCTGTATGACCAGTTTGATCTCTGGGCAGTAAGTCCTGACGGAAATTCTTTTAAAAAACTTACTAGAGGAAGGGAATCGGGCATTAAATTTAGAATTGCAAATTCGCATGATAAATCTCGATTTAATCATTTATTTGATGGACTGATACAGGATAATTTTAACCTAGATAAGGATTTAGTTTTGAGCGCAAGGGGAAACGATGAAAAAACAGGATTTTATATCTGGAGTAAAAAAGTTGGAGAAAATTCCATTATTTACAAAGATGCTTTATGCGACCAGATAATTTATAGCGAAGGGAAGAAATATATATTCTTTCGCGAACAGAAATTTGACATGTCTCCAAGATTGGCAATTGCAGGTACTTCATCACCTTCAAAATACTATTTTAAAAGTAATCCCCAGCAGGATCAATTTTTCTGGGGCAGATCACAGCTCATCGAATATCAAAATTCAAAAGGAATAAAACTAAAGGGAGCCCTGTATTATCCCGCAGCTTACAATCCTTTGAAAAAATATCCAATGATTGTCAATATCTATGAGCGAAAGTCATATGAACTTCATAAATATCAAAATCCAACTTATTTTGTGGAAGGTGGATTTAATCCGTCTGTATTTACATCTGAAGGCTATTTTGTATTGCAGCCTGATATCAGATTGCAATTTCAAAATCCTGGAATTTCTGCGGCTGACTGCGTCATTAGCGCAGTAAAAAAGGTTGTGCAATCTGGCATTGTAGATGAAAAAAGGATCGGACTCATGGGCCATTCTTTCGGCGGTTACGAATCTTCGTTCATAATAACACAGACTGAATTATTTGCGGCGGCTATAGCAAGCGGTGCCATTACAGATCTCGTCTCCTTCTATTATACTATAAATAAAGGCAATGGCAGACCAGATATGTGGCGGTTCCATAATGAAGAATGGAATATGGGCGGCACGCCTTATGAAATACCCAAAGCATATTACGATAATTCGCCTATCAATTTTGTTCAGAATGTGCAGACCCCAGTGCTTCTCTGGAGCGGTAAAAATGACTATCAGGTGGATACTCACCAGAGTATGGAATTTCATCTTGCGATGCGTCGTGCAGGTAAAAAAAGCATGATACTTTTATATCCTGACGAAGGGCATGGCATTATAAATCAAGAAAAACAGAAAGATCTTTCAGTAAGGACATTAGAATGGTTCGATCATTTTTTAAAGGATAAAAAAAGCGAATGGATTACTGTTCCTTCACCGCTTTAATCACAATAATAAAAACAATGCAGTTCCAAAATGGAACTGCATTGCCATTTAAAAATGCAGATTCTAAATCCATATTACGGATTTTGTTTGTACAGCGGCTGCACGCAGTTTGTGTCCAAATCGTATGCGATAGGACTGTTGTCGTCCACACGGCAAAGGTTTGGAGTCGGCGTGTCATCACATTCAATTCTTACATTACTACAGCCTGCAGTTGCACTAGGGAAGTATCCCCATTTGAAGGCCTCGTCTTTTGGGGCACTCTGCATGGAAGTTGTAGCAAAAGCCCCACCCAATGCCAAAGCAATAACAGCTGCCGGCATCATGTTTTTCAAAAATAACTTTTTCATGATTTCTAATTTTTAATTTATATAGGATCTACTTTTATCTACAGGTGTTCGATCTTCGTTCCTGATACTGATCAGTATATTTTTAATTCGTTGACTTATATTTTTTAATCTGCTTGCTCTTTAACTCGTAAACCACTAGATCAGTTCCAATTATGGCATATAAATACTTCCCATTTACCATTATTGAACGAAGCTGTTTTGAAGCAGTATGAAAAACTGGAAAACTCAGCAGATACGTATTCCGCTCTATATCATAAACATCAATAATAAAGCAGGTCTCCCAAAGCTTATCCCTTTCATATTTTCCCTTCACTTTTGAATTTACAAACAATAGATTTCCTGACATTGCAGCATTTTCATTTACTACATAAGATGGTGTAGACATGGCATATCTTTTCCCTTCCTTTAATTTGGACACCTTCATTTTTACTTTAGATATGGTGTCGATAGTATGACCGCGGCGAATGAGATTGCCTTTTTGATCAGCAATAATTAATTCATTGCGATAGCGGTGTACGTACACCATTTTTTTGCTTACTGCAGAATAAAGCAGTACACCGTCAGTATCAAATATACCGTCTACCTGTTTTTGAAGTAACGTTCTGTTAAACTTAGCTTTTGGAACAGTGTACTGGTCAAAAATCCCAAGCATATTCTGCATATTATTTGAGCTGTTGGATCTGACTGCGACGCTAGTGGAATCTACTGGCTGCGCAATTGTAAAGTATGGACTGCCCTTTAATTCTCTATCCACTTTCCAATTTTTTAAATCTCCTCTTAAAACGATCGGAACGCTGCCGTCCGTCAGATAGAAATAAGGACTTTGGATTTTTGTCGTTATCATCTTAAATGGGATTTTCTTTGGATCCATTAATATTTTTTCTTCTTTTTTGTCAATAAGCAATGCACTATAAGACTGTATGTATGAAGGGTAATCGTAATTTGCCAGATATATTCTGCCGTCTGATTCACCAGCTATATAAAATGAATTGTATCCCAGATTTATTTTCTTTTTAAATTCAGCAGGATGCTGCGGGTAGCGTCTTATAAATGGGTTATCATAGTACATTACTTTTTCTGATGAAAGAAACAAAATCACTACCGTAAAAATACCTCCCATAATAGTTCCCAAAATTGCTTTAATGGTTGTGAGATTTCTTTTTCCAGCATTATTGCTATCTGCTGGTTTGGCGTTTAATATAATAGCCAATGCAGCAAGCGAAACAAAGGCTATATTAAATATAAGATGTGTATTCCAGCTCATTTTCTCAAGCACGCCGCCACAGGAACAAGGCACAAAAGAACTGTAATGGAGCAGTATAAAAATATATGCCGTAAACATCGTCATTAATCCCAGAGAAAAGAATAACGCTGTCATTTTTGTCCGTCGGTTCAAAAGCATCAGAGCGATAAGAAGTTCTATGACGATTACTGCAGGAGAAATCCAATCTGCATATATGCTAAGCATGGGAGACTGCCCAATCTGCACTTTAAAACTTTCAAAATCCAGCAGCTTGCTTATTGCCGCATAAACAAACAATAATATATACAGATAGGATATGGTTAAAATAATATTCTTCTTTATGGGGCCAATTGAATTCATTTCTCAAATATTTTGTATTAAGCTTACTTTTTAGAGGTGAATCTTTTTATTATGCATTACAAATTTAAATGAGATAATTCCTATAGACACTTTAAAAATCAAGCCAAAAACTTTGAAAATCAGGCAGTTTTACATTTTATCTGGCATAAAAAATAAATGCCTGCACTTTGTAAGAATTGCGCAGGCATTACATCATTGTAATTGTTTTTGAAATCAGCCTTTTATCGAAGCGCTGATTCCGGCAAGTTTTTCATGCAGCTCTACAAGCCCCGCTTTCTGAAGGCACTCTTGCGAAAGACTCTCCAGTTCTGTCCTTCCCTGCTCGCTTATGCTCTCCAATAGTACCGAAGATCCTTCCCTGATCTTCAGCCCATCCTGTATCAAATGGCTTAAAAGCAGCACATTTTTTCGTGAAATTTTCAAATCCATTTTCACCGGCTCATTCATGCCAGGGATACTCAGCACCGTATCAAAAACCTTGGCCGCATCATTTGCTGTAATCATACTTCATCATTTTAAATTAATATTTCACTTACCGTAAAATTATAAAGTATCATCCCTATTTACCCTACTCAAAATTTGGGGAGGATTGCAGGGTATGTCTGCCTTTTCTAATTTAGCTCTCAGGTTAATCCCTAGTACCTGTTCAATTGGTGCATTTAGATTTTTAAAGCAGATCCTGAAATGGATTTCCTTTAATTTTTAATAGGGATGACAGCTTCTTCTTAGCTGATTGCTACAGCTGAAAAAGGACTTTTAGAAGCTTTCAGACTGCAGTTTTTTGCAGTCAGCAAGATGTCTGGTTGTATCACAACCAAAAATCTTGCTGCCCCTCTGCTCGGAACTCGCTGGCAGTGAAACTTTAAAATTGAATGAAATTGAAACAATGAAAAAGAAAAGATCATGGAAGAGAAAAACAGCGGCAGAAACAGATGGCTGCACATCCGGCTGACCAAAGACGAATTCGAGCAGATAGACAGAAATTTTAAAGCTTCAGTCTGCCGCAAACGAAGTGATTTTGTGCGCAGAAATCTGCTGAGAAAACCCATTGTAATGAGATATAGAAACGAGTCGCTGGATAAGCTGCTTCAGGAGCTTATCCAGCTCAGAACACAGCTGAATTTCATGGGAAATAATTTCAATCAGAGCGTTAAAAAACTCCACACCCTTTTTGAAATTGCCGATTTCAGAATTTGGATTCTGGCTTTTGATTCCGACAGGAACAAATATTTTTCGTTGGTTGAAGAAATAAAAAAACACATTGAAAATCTCGCCCAAAAATGGTTGCAGTCATAAACACAGGACACTCGATTAGAGGCATCTTCATGTACAATGAGAATAAAGTTTCTCAGGGTGCAGCTGTCTGCATCGGCGAGGGAAATTATCCAATCGATATTGAAAAAATGTCAGAATCTTTTAAGCTCGGCGTATTTCTAAAACAGCTCCATCTCAATGAAAATGTAAAGCGCGGCGCTGTGCACATCTCACTGAATTTTGACCGGTCCGATAAGGATTTATCAAAAGAGAAACTCATGCAGATTGCCTCTTCTTATATGGAGAAAATTGGATTCGGCGCACAGCCTTATCTAGTTTACCAGCACCACGATGCGGGACATCCGCACCTGCATATCGCAGCCATAAATGTGAGGGCAGACGGATCCAGGATTAACATGCACAATATTGGAAGAAATCAGTCCGAAACGGCCCGCAGAGAACTGGAGATTTCTTTTAATCTGGTTCGGGCGGACTCGAGAAAAAAACAGAGTCCGGCGCTAATTAATGCCATTGATGCGGAAAAAATAAAATATGGAGCAATAGATTCCAAGAGAGCCATCGGCAGTGTACTAAATGCGGTCATTCCGCACTACAAATACACAACCCTGGGTGAGCTGAACGCAGTATTGAACCTCTATAACGTGAAGGCGGAAAGGGGAAAGGAAAATTCAAAAATGTTTCAGAATAAAGGACTGATCTACCAGATTCTGGATGAGAGCAAAAAGACGGTCGGGGTTCCTATAAAAGCCAGCAGTTTTTATTCCAAGCCTACCCTTTCCCGGCTTGAAATTAATTTTGCCGCCTCCAAAACTTCTCGCATGATAAACATGAAAAGAACACGAAATGCGGTGGATCTGCTGCTTTTGAAATACCCATCAATTACGCTCTCGCAGCTTGAAACGCGGCTGGCTAACCAGGGCATTACGGCAGTTGTCAGAAAAAATGAACAGGGGTTTATATACGGCATGACCTACATAGATCATAACACCAGATGCGTTTTCAACGGAAGCAGTCTCGGACCTGAATATGCAGCCAAAGGTCTCCTGCAGCGTCTGGGCCATTCCTCCCATTATGAGAAGCAGTATACAGTTGCTGATGGTACCGCTCAGAAGCACGGCTCTTTTATTTCCGCAGGGGAAGTGCAGCGGATAATTGATGAAGTGCTTTACGCCGGAACGCCGTCAGATTACGTTCCCAGAGAGTTTAAAAACAAGCGAAAAAAAATAAAAAGAAAAGGACAGTCAGATAATAATTAACACATAAAAATCAACAGTATGCAGACGGGAGAAAATGAACAGGCGCTTAGAAAAATTTTAGATATGACTAGACTGATGGGCATCACACTGCTGCTCATCCATTTTTATTATTACTGCTTCGATTCCTTCAGGCAGTGGAATCTTGCACCTGATTTTGCCTGCAGGATACTGGAGAATATTTATCGTACGGGGCTTCTGGACAGCTTCCATAAATCAAAGCTTTTTGCACTTGGACTCTTGGTTATTTCCCTCATGGGGGCCAGGGGAAGAAAAGATGAAAAACTCCATTTTAGAACTGCTTTTTATTATATCTCAATGGGTCTCCTGCTTTACTTTGGATCCTATCTGGCTTTTGTAATATTTGCAGATGCTAAGGTCTGCTCCGTACTATATATCTCACTGTGTTCTTTGGGCTATCTGATGACGCTTTCCGGGGGCACCCTGCTCTCCCGCATTATCCGCAGAAAGCTGGGTTCAACAGATATTTTTAATAAGGAAAATGAAACTTTCCCTCAGGAGGAAAGGCTTATTGAAAACGAATATTCCGTTAACCTTCCCGCACGCTATCATCTCAAAGACAAAGTGCGCAGCAGCTGGATTAACATTATAAATCCCTTCCGAGGCATTCTGGTTCCAGGCACGCCGGGTTCGGGAAAATCATACTTTGTAATCCGCCATATAATCACCCAGCATATTGCCAAAGGCTTTTCTATGTTCATTTATGATTTCAAGTTCGACGACCTCACTGTTATCGCCTATAATGCCTGGCTGAAATTCCGTCATCTTTATGCCGTGGAACCCAAATTTTACATCATAAATTTTGACGACCTCTCCAGAACCCACCGTTGTAATCCTCTTGATCCTGCGGCAATGACAGACATTACCGATGCCGCTGAATCTGCCCGCACAATCCTTATGGGACTCAATCGGGAGTGGATTAAAAAACAGGGCGACTTCTTTGTGGAATCTCCTATAAATTTCCTGACAGCCGTCATCTGGTACCTTCGAAAATACAACGATGGCGAGTTCTGCACCCTGCCCCATGTCATTGAAATGATCCAGACCGACTATGAAAGCCTTTTCACGATTCTGAGAACAGAAAAAGAGATCGAAGTGCTGATCAATCCCTTTGTCAGCGCATTCCTGAATGAGGCAGTCGACCAGCTGGAGGGTCAGATAGCATCGGCTAAAATCTCGCTGGCGAAACTCTCCTCTCCTCAGCTTTACTACGTACTCTCGGGCAGTGATTTTACCCTTGACATCAATAATCCATCCGACCCGAAAATTGTTTCAATGGGGAACAATCCGCAGAAAATACAGACATACGGGGCAGTGCTTTCCCTTTTTGTCAGCCGTCTTATCAAACAGGTAAACCAGAAGGGAAAACTTAAAAGCAGTCTTATTTTTGACGAGTTCCCCACCATCTATCTCAATAATATTGACAGTCTGATTGCAACGGCAAGAAGCAATAGAGTGAGCACCTGTCTTGGAATACAGGACTTCAGCCAGCTTCGCAAAGACTACGGCCGCGAGCAGGCTGATGTTATCATTAATATAGTCGGAAATATTGTCTGCGGACAGGTCAGCGGGGATACGGCCAAACAGCTCTCAGAGCGTTTCGGAAAGATAATGCAGGATAGGGAAAGCCTCTCCATAAACAGCAGCGACACCTCCATCAGCCGTTCCCGACAGCTGGAATCCGCAGTGCCGCCTTCGAAGATTTCTTCGCTGAGTTCGGGAGAATTTGTAGGCATGACAGCCGATAACCCGGACTGCAGAATTGAGCTAAAAACCTTTCACTGCGAAATTATCAACGACCACGAAAAAATTAAAAAAGAAACAGCTGCTTATAAAGAAATTCCGATCATACGAACAATTGACAATGTTATCATCCAGAAAAATTATCTGCAGATTAAAATTGAGATTCAGGAAATAATCCACAGCGAAATGGAACGGATAATTAAAAGCCCGGCACTTTCGTCACTGGTTCTCAAAAAAGAAAAATAACTTTTAATCCTTCGATGTTTTCTTGAGGCAGAAAAAAAGAAATGTTTTTTTAGCTGCCGGATTCTTTTATAAGCTCCAGTGTCTTTTCGTCCTGCTCTCCATTGTAATATTTCTCAAGCACCTGCCTGAAACATTCAGGCGTTTCAGGCAGTAGTCCGAACAGGGTCATGCAGGATTTAAGTTTCCTTTCATCTGGCCTGCCCAGAATTTCAAGTGCCGTTTTATTCTCGATCTCAAGCATTGCCTGGGTAATTTCCACCAGACGTTTTCCCAGTATCGGGTGATTGAGATACAGTGAAGCTTCCTTTAGGTTTTCAATGCCGTAAAAGATGTTATAATCCGTGAATCCCAGTCCTCTTAACTGGGGGAAAATAAACCACATCCAGTGGGTCTGTTTGCTTCCCTGCCTGATCTCGCGCAGTGCATTCTCATACGTTTCCCTTTGTGCCTCTAAAAAACGGTTCAGATCATATCGCTTTTCCATTGCATTGCTTTTTTGTCACCTGAAATTACAAAATATTTCAATGCCGATCCCAAAACAGGCATCTGAAATAGGGGTTCAGCCTGCTGTAAAGATTGATAAGGAAATTTTCAATGAAAACGGATTAAAAGAGCCGCGAAAATAGCACCCGCAGGCTCCTGCATGCGCATAACGGCCTTGCCGCCCTTCGGGACTTATAGCACTCCGGATCCTTGATCGGGCGCTTGATTTTGTGCTTTCTTTTTTCCCGTTTTTCTTTTGAAAAATTTCATGCGGGGCTTGAGAAAAGACAGAAAAAATATTCACTTAAAATTTTACATCATGGAAATCTCAGGACGAATTACAAAAGATGCCGTAACGGCAAAAGTTTCAAATGACAGGGAGGTGGTAAATTTCTCCATTGCCATAAACGACAGCTACAGACCAAAAGGGGCTGACGAGCTAAAAAAGATAGTAACCTACATCGACTGCTCCTATTGGATGGGTTCCAAAATGGCGCAGTGGCTTAAAAAAGGAACCGTGGTTGAACTCTTCGGGCGTATAGGTCTGAATGTCTACAATAATGCCGAGGGCAAAGCGCTCGGTTCACTGACCTTTCACACCAGTAATATTAAAATACTGGTTTTCCCGAAAACAGAAAACACCGCTGAAGTTCCCGCAGTCCAAAAGAAAAATACGGATCAGGACACCCCTGACGACCTGCCTTTCTAATTGGAATATATACCGTTTCACATCAAAATTTATACGCCATGAAAGCCTTTGAAAAATCAGTTTACATAGAATATCCCGTATCCGCCCAGTTCAAAAAAATAGTCCTCTCCAATATGGAATCTTATGACGGAACAAAAAAAGAGCAGTTAAAATCTTTCTTGGAAGACCTGCAGAAAAATGGATGCATCTGCGGAATGATTTCAGAGTTTGTCTACAACTCGGACTGCAGGAAATTCTATATCCAGCATTTGGATGATTTGGAAAATATCCGATATGAAATTGAAGATTCCCTTGGGAAATCTGTCAAAAACCGCCATCCACTGCCCCATTACACTTTTGTATGCTGGCTCTGCTTTGAAGAATACTGTTTTGACATCTACAGAAACAGTTTTGAATAACGCTTTTTCAATCTTAAAACTTCCTTTATGAAAGCATCAGATAAATTTAAAACTGCTATAGAAACCTACCTGAGCGAAAAAGCGCAGAACGATGCCGTTTTTTCAGCGGACTATAAAAAAGAGAGCAAAAACCTTGAAAGCTGTTTCCATTACATTTTCGGCGAGGTCAAAAAAACAGGGGAATGTGCCTTTGACAATCAGGAAATCTTTGACATGGCTGTGAAGTACTACACAGACGCCACGATTGGAACGCCTGCCCCTGTTCAATGCAGAGTAGCAGTAAGCCCCCCTGCCAAACCTGATTTGTTCTCGACTGCCACCGCAGTATCTGAAACCACAGTTCAAAAAACACAGACAGTTCTACCTGTGAAGCCTGTACAGAAAACCCTAACACTCTTTGACGTATGACACCAAAAACAGTTATAGAGAAAGAAATCAGCGCCTTAAGCACCACCCTAGCCCCAATCACAGCGCAGATTCATCAGTGGGCGGAAAAATACATTTTCCTGAAATGGGCGGTGCTCTCAAGGGGAAAATTCCATTGTCTGGAATGCACCCGCTCGTGGAAGCCTGACTGTGAAAGCCAGTCATGCCAGAACTTTATCAAATGCGCCTCCTGTCAGGGCAAACTTAAAATGCATCACCACAATCAGGTGCATTTCAAAGAAATCGAATATTTCGCCCTCACCGCTACCTGCTCTGGCTATCAGGTAGTGCGCATCATCTGCTCGCACAAGAACATGAAAAAGAACTTTCTTCCCGACTATTCCCACACGGAAGTCATGCAGCATTGGATAAATCCAAAAGGGGAAGTGCGCACCATCTCAAGAAGCACCAATGTTTTTTCCAATGCCTATGATGCATGGCAGTACTATTCCTCTTTAGAAATCCGTCCAAAGGATTTTCAGAACTCGCCAAAATACCGCATAAATCCCTACAAGGTTTATCCGCACATGAAAGTGATTCCGCTTTTGAAAAGAAATGGTTTTAAGTCTTCCGTACACGGCATTGCACCGCAGATACTCTTTACTGCTCTTTTAAAAGACCCCATTGCAGAAACCCTTTTAAAAAGTTCGCAGACCTCTCTGCTCAAGCATTATCTCACCTCCCATGAACAGCATCTGCGTGAAAACTGGCAGGCAGTAAAAACCTGCCTTAAACAGCGTTATCAGATTCAGGACATAAAAATTTGGGAGGATTATATTGTCCTGCTCCGATGGTTTAAAAAAGACCTCAGCTCCCCTGCACTTGTCTGCCCTGAAGATTTAAACGAAGCGCACGACAGGCTTGTTGCCAAAAAAAGGGATATTCAGCGCAAGAAACATCTTGAGCAGATGCGTGCTGAAATACAGAAAGCAGAGCCGATTTATGAAAATGATAAAAAACAGTTCTTCGGACTTTCTTTTACCGATAATGACCTTACCGTAAAAGTCCTTGACCGTGTGCAGGATTTTCTCCAAGAGGGCGACACGCTCCACCACTGCGTATTTACCAATGAGTATTATAAAAAGAAAGATTCTCTGATCCTCTCGGCGCAGATTGAAAACAGACCTGTGGAAACCATTGAAATCTCCCTTTCGAGAATGGAAATTATCCAGTGCAGAGGGCATCGCAATAAAGCCACTAAATATCACAGCAGGATTCTTAGGATTATAAATAAAAACCTGCCTGAGATTGCCCGGCGGTTGAAAAAGCAGAAAAAACAGACTGCTCCTGCTTAACCCATTTTACTATTGATACCGCAGATTTTACACTGCGGTATTTTTTTTGGCGCGCAGACACTTTAAGGTGCACGGACCAGTCCCGGCTTAGGGGCTATTGTGGAATGTTAAGTCAATTTCATCACAAAGTTCGGGCACGTCCTTCGGTTCTCCGCAAAAAATTCCCCCATAAATGCAGGGCTGCGCTCCTGCTTTATTGCGTTGCTTTCTGCGTTCGCTCGTCCCTGCCCGCACAGCGGTGCTGTAATTAATCTTAAAACTACAGCAATTATGAAAAATCAACATCAAAACACAGAATGGCAGAAAGTATCAGAAATCGAACTGATCTATAAAACCAAAGTAAAAAGCACTGAAAAACCGTGTATCACTTCTTCCAGAGATGCTTACCGCATACTGCTTGACAGCTGGGATCCCGGCAAAATAGAATTCTTTGAGCAGTTCAAAGTGCTGCTGCTCAGCCAGTCCAACAGGGTTCTGGGAATCTACGAGGTGTCCTCAGGAGGCATCTCGGGAACTGTGGTTGATATGCGCCTGCTTTTCGCGGCAGCCCTTAAAGCCGCCGCCGTCGGGATAATTATCACCCACAACCATCCCTCAGGAAAAACATCACCTTCCGAGGCCGACAGAAATATGACCCGAAAAATCCGCGAAGCAGGAAAACTGCTGGATATTCCGCTGCTCGACCACCTGATCGTAACACCTGAAACCTATTACTCTTTTGCAGATGAAGGCGCCTTTTAAGGGCGTTTTCATCTTTCATGCCCTTGCTCTGTTCTGGTTTTTTAAGTATTTTTGACCTATGAATCCTGAAGAAATAAAACGCTACTTTGAAGCCTCACCGCCGCCGAATCCCGACACGGACAGCCATTCATTGCTTCAAAAACCAAATGACAGCAATCCTGAAGAAAAAAAGGATTTATAGAAATATCATTATAACTTTTTCGCTTAGATTCATTTTAATTCCATCTGATTTTGCAATGAAATCAAATAGACTCCGATCTACCTCACTTTCTGAAAATGAATAATAATACATAGGACTTTCGATTTCAAAATAAGAAATCTGCTTGGTCTTTGTTCAATCAACCTCCTAATAATTCATTAAAATATAGAGCTGCTAACAAATAATCAGTTTTTAAATATTAAATGATTCTCCAAGGCTATCTATATGAAATTCGCCATAGTACCGTTTCATCAGATTTTCTAATTCCTTTCTTTTCTTCTCTTTCAAATCGCCATCAAGCATGGAACTAAAATCTTTGGTATACTGGTCAAATAAGGCACGCACAAACTCCACCTCTTTATTAGTGCGTTCATAAGCTAAGTCATAGAGCTCATAGTTCTTATAGTGGCAGCGAATACCTTTTTTGTTGGAGAAATACTGAAAAATTTCCTGGTTGTTTAAACCATGTGTCTGTCTTAAGCCAGAAGCTATTATAATGAGATACTTTTCATTAGGCTTTGTGAACACGTCAATCGGCCTTTCTCCTGTAAGTGTAAACACTGGTATATCTTCAAAGTATCCTAAAAACAATACCAGTCCATACCAGGATGGTCTTTTAAAAACTGTTCTTCCTTCATTTGCCGCTTGATCAAAGTCGATTTCAACAATGCCTTGTGCCTGTGTTTCACCTTTGGCCAGATGATTGAACTGCGTTTTAGAAATCAAATACAATTTTGCAAGAGTCTTAATTTCATTATTCTTTTCAGTTTCAATAAATGCTATCCCGCCATTCCAAGAACTGCTCTCTCTTGCAAAAAATAGTTCAAAATTGATTTCATAGGGACGGATATCTTTAGGCGGGGTCAAATCAGAGCATGGCTCATAGTTTCGTTCGGATCCGCTGGGAATTCCTCCGTTTATGTAGTGTAAAAATCTTTCTTCTGACATATTTGAGCCATACGCCGCATACCAAACCAAATCTTTGTTTACCATGATGTATAATTCTAATTAGGAAATGAAAATGCCATAATTTCTACCTGAATTTCCCTATCCGGGTGGTCTTTATGTCTGAAAATATAAGAAAAGCTGCTTTCTTCCCTATCCTTTAGATGCTTAACATAATAAATACTTTTGGCAGCTTCTTCCTTAATTTTAGCTAAGACCGCGTTAAAATCAGCATTTCGAACAAAAAGTACAAGTGTGGATTTTGTATCTCTCCATGTTAAATAACCAAATAACTGCTCAAGAGCCTGATGAAACTGTCCTGCTCCATGCCATACCTTAAACTCAGCTACAAACAGATTACTTCCGTCGTCGCTTTTTAATATTATATCTGTTTTTCCATTTTTATTAAAAGCTTCACCAGCAGCAACCGCACCTATATATCTTGATTCCAGAAAAGCCAGACCGTAGTCCCTTAAATCTTCTTCTCCTTTTCCTGAATAAATTGAAGGTTTCTGCTCAGCACCACGATAAGCTTTGTAAATAGTACTAAGGACATCATTATAAAGTTCTGCAGAAAAATCTTTACTTGGAATTTCACGTTTTTTGATAACAGATTCTTTCTTTTCAAATAAACTTTTTAAATCTTCTAATTCATCAGGCACTTTTTTCTCAAGATCTTTTATTATTGTCTCATAAAACTCCATTTTACCATCCTCCGGCATTTCGTTGATAACATCAAAAAAGAAATCTTTTCTGCTTTGGCTCTTTCCTTCAGATTTCCTTTCTTCTATGTACACTTTGTAGCTAGGAATTGAATCATCAACTTCTCTCGCAATGTCTAAAAAAACTGATCCGGTCATGTACGCTGATCCATTTAAAATTTTAAACAATCTGTTAAAAGCTCTTACCCAGTTTTTTTCTTCCATATTACTATTCTCTTGGTTTTTAAATAATGCTATTGTTGACTTATTATTTGAAACGTAATCCATTCCTTTAGAACTGATAAAATACTCACATTGACCATCTAAGGTCGAGTTATCACGTCCTCTTACGAACTCGACTAGACTAAATCTTTCCAGTTCATATTCCAAAGCCTTGAATTTAAGTCTGTTTAATTCACTTGGCAGGCGGCTCAATTCTAAAATATTTGCCAAAGAACTCGCAAAGGAAGACTCGGAGAGTCCTATAAGAAATAAATCAGTAAATTTTGCCTTTTCTTCTGGTGTCATCTTTAATATCAATTAGAAAATTATTTTTAATCATTGCGGTCCGTTTTCTGAGGAACTGGAATATGTTCCATATGCTCAAACTGCATTTCGATTTTTTCTTCTTCTTCCACAACTTTTTCTTTATCGCTCATATTTAATTGCTTGCGAGTAAGATAAACACCCTCTAAATCTAAGAATGTTGGACAATATGACAACTCCATTGTTCCTCCTTGGAGCTTTAAATCGGCTTTACTCAAAGGGAGATAAATCTGAAAAACGAAATTACTGTAAGCTAAAACAAAAAGCATATTAGGAACAGGATTTTTATGATCATCCTTTCTTTTGAAAAGCATACAGCTAACAAATGGAATGGGTCTAATACCTCCTGCAATTGACATAAAAACAATAAGATTTTTCAAATTCTGAGGACTTTCCTGATGATTTTCTTCATTAATCCACGCCATTGTAGTTTTATAGTCAATTAGTTCACTTTCCGGCATAATTGTAAGTGCCATCTTTGTAAGTGTTTTGTAAACAGCAATAGGCACGTAAGATCTTTTTTTTGCAGTAAAAGTTATAGTTTTGGTTTCTGGATCGACGCTAATAATATTATCATCAGTGTATTCAGCAATTTCAACATTTTTAGATCCTATATCAATCCGCGATTTATCATTAATTGTTTTAAATGATGGGACACTTCTTTTTCCCTTTACCTGTGACAGTGTATGCCAGAGGTTCATGTAATTACCCATGTGGCTTTCAAGCAGACGAGAGAATTTGCTATTGCAGGCATCACACTCATAATTTGCTACAAGTTTTTTGTTTCCGATAAATTCAGGAATTGCATGGGCAATTGTGCTAAAGGTTGTTTCACTTTCATCTTTATTACAAAATCTGCATACTCTTTCTTTTTCATTTCCTAAGAAAATTTTAATTTCTTTATTTAAATGATATGTTGTAAACGGCACATAGTTATCATTAAAGAAAACCATGAGCTGTTTGGTTTGAGCATTCATTTCATAATTTTGCATCTAAAATCGTTGTTAAATTAATTTCCTATAAATCTATATTAATTTCATCGCCAAACGATAAATCTTCTTAATCTTAACTATCAGAATGGCAAATCGTCCGGCTCGCCATCTGAATCCTGATTAAGATCTGATTGTCCTGTATTTTCCACCTCCAAACTTGAATAATATCGCTCTATAGTTTTAACTTCATTACTAAAACCATCCTTTTCCAAAAGTTCTAATAACTCGCCTCTTTCAATGATAACTTTTGATTTGGCAGATTTGAACGAGCTGCTTTCCATTTGCTCCCTAAATTCTGCTGTATTGTTCCAAAAACCTCCCGTTGTGATAAAAATAGCTTTTATCTTCAGGTTTTTTGGATTTTTATCTTTATAAAATTCTTTTGCAAGTCCCATTGATTTATTGAAAAACCATTTAAGGGTAGCTTTGGTTTTACTGTCCCCAAAACCGACAAAAGTCCCTTCGCGCAGTCCTTTCAGCTCAACAAAAACTAATTCAGGCGGATGGGTGGAAGTGATAATGTAATCAAATTCATGTTTTCTGTCACCTTTTTTTAAAATCATATTCTGCTCTATTCCAGCATTTGGATACAGAGAACTCAGATAGCCAAACATCAGGTATTCAAACAATGTACCCCGGAGATCTTTTAAAGCCCCTTCTTGCCCTGAACTTTTGATAGCCTCCAAAATCGATTCCACTGACTGGTCGAGATTCAAATCGTTTTTAAGCATAACTGGCAGCTGACTGGTTTTCCTTATGATTTCATAAATTTTAGAACCAAAAATCGCACTTATATTGAAAGACATTATTCCATTTTTCCTCATCGTGAAGAAAACTTCTCTACTGCATTCCCTGTAGATAATAACAGGCAGCGTTTTTCGTTTTTCGTCTCTTACGGAATTCATATTAATCTGGATTCTTGCAAGAAATGCATTAAGATGAACAAATGTGTACTCTGATGCAAGGAGAACATCCAAAACCACCAAGGTCTGCTTCTCCTTAGAATCTGCCTTTGCTCCTAATATTGCATTTATCCCTGTTGTTTTAGTATATGCACACGCATCCCAATAAAGATAATTATGAATTATTCCAATACCGGGATTGGTTTTGCTGCGGTAGAGAAAAAAAGTGTTATCTATTATGTTTGCATTTACAAGCCAACTTAAAATATCAGGCATCAAACTGCAGTCGGTCATCATCTTCTGGTTGTGAAGATTAATTTTGATTTTTTCATCAGCTTTGTCAAGGATCTTATTGAAGTCCTTCTGTATGATATAACGGTTATTGCTCTGATCCCTCTTCTCGTATACAAAATCCAGTCTGCTGAGCAGTTTTAATATATCATCAAGTGAATTGATCTTTGAAGAAGTATTTTCACTTGGAGAAGCAGTGATCTTTAAGCCTTCATAATAGGAAATGATGCCGTTATTTAGCTTCAGGAGCATAATCAGCCTATAGATGGGTGGTCTTGCCTTTTCAGTAATTTTCATGACTGCAGTTAGATCCAGCATGTAGGTATTGCAGTAGTAAATAAACTGGCCATTTCCGAAGGTGGAGGGTTTGGAAGAATTGATGACCCTTTTGGCTACTGCCCGACTTACGATCTTTCTGGCGTTATCTGATGTAACACTAAATTTTGCAGCGATTCTTTCATTGACATCTTTAGCAGCAAGAAAAAGATGCTCATGCATCAGTTCATCCAGAAATGTATTATAGTTATCCTGAGCCGTCAATTTTTTAATATCCATCTTGTCACACTGCCCTTATTAATTTTATTTTTAACTAAATTTAAGCACATCTTTTTTTATAACGAAAGCATATTAATTTACAAAACCATACATATCAACACTTTACATGATACTAAGAGGGAAATTTAATTATTAAATTTAGCTGATCTGTCCAAAATCATGATTTACAATATTTTTCGATGCCAATGTAAAAAAAAATTAGGTTTAGCTACGTTAGTATATTATTTCGCATGCTGATTCATATTGGCGCTTTTACGGAAATCCGTAAAAAAAAAAACGCAAGAACCATTATATTTGCCTTACTGGCAATCCCAAAAGGTGAGGAAACAACTAACCAATAACTTTTAAAATGTATATATCGCAGATTGAAATCAAAAACTTCAGAAACTTCAAAGAATGTGAAATCCAGTTCAACGAAGGAGTTAATGTGATCATTGGACACAATAATGCAGGCAAGACAAATCTGCTAAAGGCCCTATCACTTGTTATTGACCACAAGGGAACCAAACGTCTGGAAACAGATGATTTTAACAAGTTTCTTACAATAGACGACCTACAGAAAGCGCCTCCGAAAATCAGTATTGCCCTTAAGATAGTGAAAGGCACACATTCTGAACCTGATGATTTGGTTACCATTGCAGGATGGCTTACAAAACTGGATACCACATATGAGGCGCTTCTAACATATGAATTCTTTCTCCCTGAAAAAGAGCTGCCACATTATCTTGAAGCTATGAAAAGCATAACGGAAAGAGACAAGATAAAAGCAGCGGCAAAGGCCTGGAAAATCATAAAGCACGACTTCATCCGACTTTACACCCACAAAATTTGGGGAGGAGATATCGTAAACCAAGCTACCGCTGAGAGCGAATCGCTTCAGAAATTTGATTTCCAGTTTTTGGATGCCATCAGGGATGTAGAAAGGGATATGCTCACAGGAAGAAATACCCTTCTTCGAGATGTATTTGATTTTTTTATGGATTACGAAATTAAGAAGGAACCTGAATCCGTAAAACCAAAGAAGACAAAAAATGCTGAAATAAAAACGCGCAAAATAGAGTTTTCCGATAAAGCGGACGAACTTATAGATATACTTCAGAAACGAATGGCGGAAGGTAAAGAACAGATTCTCTCCTATGCTAAGGAGACCGGCGCTTCATCCTTTAACGATGCCACACCCGATTTCGAAGGCAGCATGAGCGATGTTGAGATGTTCTCTGTCCTAAAACTGATTGTCGAGCATAAAAGCGGCATAAAAATTCCTGCCACCCACAATGGTTTAGGCTACAACAACCTTATATACATGTCGCTGCTTCTTGCCAAAATGCAGGTGAATTCAGACGGCGATTATATGGGAAGCAATGCAAAGGTATACGCAACCCTTGCAATTGAAGAACCCGAAGCGCACCTGCATCCTGCAATGCAGTACAAATTTTTAAAATTCCTCAAGCAGAACAGAAAAGAAAGGAAAGTGAGACAGATTTTTGTCACTTCACATTCCACTAATATAACTTCGGCTGTATCACTGGATGAAATAATATGCCTAAATACAGAGGACGAGAAGACTATTGCGGCTTATCCTGGAAGGGTTTTTCCAGACGAGCACAGCAAAAAGTATGTTCAGCGCTTTTTAGATGCAACCAAATCAGATATGCTGTTTGCTAAAAACGTGATTCTGGTTGAAGGACTTGCAGAACAGCTTCTCTTATCGGTATTTGCCCAATATGAAAACAAGTCACTGGAGGACAGCCACACCGCAGTGATTAATGTGGGTGGTCGCCACTTTGACCATTTCCTGCATTTATTTGACTCTTCAAAGCCTCATACCATCAATAAAAAGGTGGCTTGCATAACTGACCGTGACCCAGAGAGCAAAATCAACACAGGAAAAAAAGAGAAATTCAAAAAATGCTATCCTTATGAATACGGAGCGGATAAAGCAAATTATGATTACGGTTTCAATACATCTTCAGCCAAATATCCGATCGGCACCCATAAAAATATAACTTTTTTTACACAGGATCCGATAAAAGGAAAAACTCTGGAATATGATATCCTGCTGTCAAATCCTTCCTTGGAGTTACTACTGACCCCTTCAATCAGCAATAGCGATGAAATTAGCAAATTGATGCAGCTTTACTCGGCAGGAAAAAAACTGGCTGATTTGGAAACTAAACTACGAGCAACCGACGAGAACACTAGGATCAAAGAAAGCTTGGCAAAAGCTGACGTCTCCCAATGGGACGAAGAGTCAAAAATGAAAGCGCTTATTGCTTCACGCTATCTGAATTCTGTGGGAAAGGGTGAAAATGCTTTAGAATTATCATATTCACTACTGGAAAATCTTGAACTGCGCTCAACCGCCGCATACAAAGATTTTACCGTACCAGATTATATCAAACAAACTATTGACTGGATATGCAAATAACTTCAATCACATCTGACACCGTACTGGACAATATTGAACAGCATTTCAGAGTTTATGCTGGCCCTGGAGCAGGAAAAACGCATTGGCTGTGCGGACATATCAAAAATGTTCTGCATAACTCAAAACGTCTGGAAAAAACCAGAAAAATTGCTTGTATCACCTATACGAACACGGCTGTTGAAACCATACTTTCTAGAATTGGGACATCAGCGGAAAGAGCAGAAATCTCAACAATACATAGTTTCCTCTACAAACATGTTGTAAAACCCTATGCATCTGCAATTTCAGTCGATTATGGGCTCAATACAGCTGAAATGGATGGTCACGACGACAGAGTGCTTACGAATTATGGCTTTATTGAGGACTGGAAAACCAGAACCAAACAGAAGCGTATACAAGATAATGATAAGATTATGAAAGCCTTTTATGATATTATCTGGAAATTTGACAGCAGCGGCGAATTAAAGGCCCAAACAAAGTACCCTCATAAAGTGGGAGGATACAGCCTGAAGTCCGATTCTTTTATGGAATATAAGAAAATGGCATGGGAAAAAGGTGTCGTGCATCACGATGATGTACTGTTTTTCAGCTACCAGATCATTATTAAAAAACCTTTCGTACTAGAAGTATTACGATCAAAATTCCCCTATATTTTTATAGATGAGTTTCAAGACAGCAGTCCAATTCAGATCGAAATACTTAAGAAAATAAGTGCTTCGGAATCCATAATTGGCATCATCGGCGACCATGCACAGTCCATCTATAAATTTCAGGGTGCAAACCCAGATCAATTCATGGGCTTTACACTTCCTGGGATGGTTGATTATGTAATGGAAGAAAACCGCCGGAGTACCAACGAGATAATTGACGTTCTCAACCTGATAAGAAAAGATATTACCCAGCAGAAATACAGAAATGAATTGGGGTCAAGACCGCACATCATCTGTGGTGAGCTTGCCTTATCATCCCAGAAGGCCAAGGCTTTATGCGGTAACTCCCCACTGTACTCACTTTCCAGAGACAATATTACGGCCAACCTAATGAAAAAACAGCTTGGAGGGGTTCAAGATTCCAAACTCTTTGAAAAGCTTGACATTATCGACAAGCCGGGAAGCGGCAACAAATACAGAAGCAAAATTGTGGCTATCTGCATTAAATCAATAGAATATGCAAGAGAAGGAAAATTCAAAGACGCGGTAAATGAGATGCTCAAAGAGTTCAAGAGCAAATCTGATCCTTTAGCCGGGAGAAAAAAAAGCCTTGATTTTATAGCTGTCCTTCTTTCCAAGTACGAAACCTTCAAAGACGGAACACTTTTAGAATTTTTTACTTTTGTAAAACAGCACATAAAACCTGAAATTACAGCTTTAAAAACGGGCGGACCTAAAACTTTTTATGAAAGTCATACCTATAAGCAGATGGCACTTTGCGTAAAAATTCCCGAAGACAAAAGTTGCGATAAGACAATGCATAAGGCCAAAGGAGATGAATTTGAGAATGTCCTTGTAGTTTTGGACGAAGAAAAGGATATCGAATTCCTGGTAAAACCTGACATTAAGAATGATGAAGAACATCGCGTCAGATATGTTGCAGCCAGCAGAGCAAGGGATAGACTTTTCATTACTGTTCCTACGCTTAGCTCCGCATCTGAAAAAATATTAAGCCATTATTTCTTTATCGAAAGGATTTAATTTCGACTTCAATCAGATTTTAAGATCTTAAATTGCTTAAAACAAAGGTCGGAAACTTTGCTCTCCGGCCTTTTTGTTTTATAAAATAATTTTCAATTTCATTTTGAAACAAAACAATATTAACATTATTTATATTAAAAATAGCTCAGATTTCTTATTCAATATTTACATCGCATTTTTTATGCCTTTTCAAATTTTAATGCTTTGACATGTGCTTCAATCCTTAAATCATCTTCTATTTTTAAAACAAGTAAAACCAGTAATTTCAACAGTATGCGATAGTCATTTTTTTGTGTTTCCTCGTCGTGGCTGTTTGTTGCATGTACATATTTATTACGAAGCCAAAGCCCATTAGAGAAGCGGTTGTTTAGGTAATAATTAAAAAAATCTCTTTCCGCTTTCGTAAATAAAGAAGCTGAAAAAGAAACAATCTTTTGTTTTTCCATCCTGTCTATTTCGTCTCTAAGATGTTGCGGATAATGGTAATAGCTTAGGACATCATTATTATGAAGAATCGCAATTACAGTGAAAAAGATATTGTTTCTAGGTTTTACAGCAGCATTTTGATCAAGGATGAGGTAGTTTTCATCAATAAATTTTTGTATAATCTCTTTTTCATAACTGTCAAAATCAGTCACGGTCAAATCCTCAGAAATAATCAAGTGATAGAAACAGCTGTATTTTGAGCCATACTTTTGAAAATCAAATAGCAAACTTCCACTTGTAAAAAAATATCTGCTTAGTTTTACGTACTCATCTCCGCACGGATATACATACTTCCTTTTAACTCGTGAAGGTATTTTTTCAAAGCCAGATGTTTTAGTTGTGACCTGTAAGAGTTCAAAGTCAATAAAACCCTCAAGCGCATAAAGCCGGTATTGCTCAATAATAGATTCAAATTCAGGAACTAACAACCTTATTTTCTCCAACGGTCTGCCTGTAGCATTGGGAAGATACAATTTAAAAGTATCCACCTCGAATTTTGCATTAAGGTAATCATTGACAAAATATTGAAGAACATCTTCCACCTGTACATCAATACTTTCTAAAAAATGTCTGTAAATCTCAAATTTCAATTCTCCTGTCAACGTCCTGTCACGAAAATCAAAACTAATTAAAAACTCATTTTTAGATTTCATAAAAATCCTGTCAAACGTATCAATTCTCGACGATTTTGTAACCATGTCAATACATCCCTGAAAATCGAGAAATCCAAAAACATTTCTGTAATTCTTGAAAAGCTCAGCCTTATCTGTTTTTTCCTTTAATCTCTTTACGCTGTAGGAGTAGATTTCGCGTTCTCCTTCCATAATTATCTTCTCCAGTTCGTGCTGATCTTCGCTGAGACTAGCCCCCTTCTGAACTGACGTTACATGAGCCTTCTGAAAGTGCTCATCATTAAGTCTTCGTGATACCCTTTTTGCTTTAAGCCTTAGTTTATCGCTTATCTTTAGTGGATATGCAAACAAAAACTGGAGACTCAGAATAGAATATTATAATAAATTGAAATCTAGTTTTTATTTGCTTAACAAAACATTTTGCATTCGCAAAGAATTCCCATAAACCATAAAATAAAAATTTAGAACAGAACGACATCATAATATCTCTAATTACTCAAAAGTCCTTATCACAATGCTTTAAGGAGAAGCTCAAAATGTATCAAATGACAAAAAAACATCGGTTTTCGATCTTCTAATTTCTTAAAATTCACATTTGAAATTTGCAGTTTCTGCTGTTTTTAACCTATCTTTGCTTAAAGAAATCGGTTAATATTTCGAGGTACACTTTTTTTTCTGTTCCTGCTCTTAAATAGCATACAAACCTAGTATTTACTAGGGTTTTAATAAATGAAGGAGGAACCTCTTTCTCCGCGAAGGCTCGAAAACAAAGGAAAAATAAGATTTTCAAAGTTTTCAAAAATGGCCAAAAAGAGCGGTAAACCCTGCAAATCCAACGATTTGCAGGTTTTTTTCTTTTATACCGCTTTTCAATATTTATAAAATCGAACAAAAACTTTGTGGCGCATTCGTGGCGCATTTTTAAAGTTCAAAGTTGCGCCACAAAATGTCTTGAATTGATTTTATAAATTTGCTATTAAACTTTTTTAAAGCTTCATTTTTAATTCCTATTTGAACAGCCCTGCGTTTTAACTTTTCTCCTTTAATATTATGGTCAGGATCCCACTGAATTCTTACGTTGCTAGTATTTAGTTTTTCTTTCCATACAGATTCATCGCCGTAGGCTTCATTATAGCTTGTTAAAATGCCTTTGGCAAGAAACTCTTGAAAACCTTCAAAAGTCATTTCAATAGCTAAAATTCGACTTTGGTTGCTGTCTTTGTTCGCCCAATCACTCCTGTACATCATCCACAAAAAGTTTGGTTTTATCTAAGTCATTCTGTCAAAGCTGTACTCTTGTCCTCCAAATTTTTGTTTTTCTATAGCATAGTCTGCAATTTTATCATTGAATGCCTGATATACAAATATATTGTCTCCGTGTTTTTGTCCAAGTATAAAATTTCCTTCTTGAGGAAGTCCTTTTTCATAGCTGTGATGTTGGATTGTATTTATGTTCATTTTTATTTATAGGGTATATTTTTATACTTAAAGCCTCAGACTTTTATCCAAATATAGATTAAAACATTGAACATTTTAAACGCGTTAAGTATTGATAAAAAAACTGTCAAATTTTTGACAGCTTTTTCTATTTATTTTACTTATAAAAACCTAAACTAAAGCTTAATTTATCTATATTTACTTTAGTTTAGTCCCCTAAACAAATTTAAATTTGGAAGATTTGAATTTAAACAAAAAGTCCTTTACTCTTTGTAAAGGGCTTTTTTAATTTTTTTGATTATTACATTTCATAAAGAAATCCTTCAACAATGGTTCTGTCGCATCTGTCAGAATCAAATATAACACTTTAAGTATTTTTAAAGTTAGTCCGCCAATTTACAGAATGATTTAAACATAGTTACCCCTGGTCTGACCATCTGATTCTTTCTTAGCATATGTACAACTTCAATTCCGCTCAATGTTCGTCTGGCCGATTCAAAACTTTTAAAACCTAACCCATTTTGTATCCTCCATTTTATAAATCGATGGTCCTGTTCAACAATATTGTTGAGATATTTACATTGCCGGATTTTAATCTTTGAGAATGAACGTTTGTTCTAGACTTTGATCGCTGCAGTATTAGAACCGCTTTTATCAATGTTTATTACTCTTGGCCGGCAATTATTATTAATTGCTTTAATTAGAAAAGACTGAGCGCTCATTCTTTGTCTTTTTCTGGTCAAAAGAAAGTCAACCGTATTACCTAATTTATCTACCGCTCGATATAAATAACACAATATACCTTTTACTTTGATATAGGTCTCATCCAATCTCCAGCTCGTCCCCACTCTGCCTTTTCTCTTCTTCATTTCTAACTCGATGAAAGGTGTAAACTTATAAACCCAGCGCTGAATGGTAGCATGATCAACATGAACTCCTCACATGTTCATGATCTCTTATACATCCCGGTAACTTAGGGGTAAATCTTAATTTAAAATACACTGCCCGAAGAATAATAGATTTTGGATAGCTCTGACCTTTGGTATTCGTTTTTTTTTAGTTTTAAAATTCCAAAGATAAAAGCTATTCCCAAATGCGACAGAACCCTTTTAAGAAATATAGGTCTATTTGAATAGAACTGACCAAAAAACGGGCTATTCTAATCCATAATTAGGAATTAATACTCAATCAGTTCTTAACTATATTTGAAAAAGGGGTTCAACTTTATTTAAAAAGTTAAACCCCGTTATTTTTAAAACTCACACATTTTATGACTGTGTTTTTATCGATAATGATTTGTAAGTTCTTATTGCATTGAAACAATTACAAATTCACTTCTTCTGTTTAACTGATGTTCATCTTCTGTACAAGCTACATTATCTGAACATTTATTGATTAACTGACTTTCGCCATATCCTTTCCCTGATATTCTGGTTGGGGCAATTCCTCGTTTTACAAACCATTCGATTGTTACTTTTGCTCTTTTATTAGACAATCTCATATTATATTCCAGAGTCTGTCTACTGTCTGTATGAGAACGAACATCGATTTTCATTTTAGGATATTGTTTCATTACAGCAAGTACTTTCTCTAATTCAAAAGCAGCTTCCTCACGAATAAATGATTTATCCAGATCAAAATAAATAATAGGAATCTCTAAGGTTTTAGCCAAATCTGTCCCTACTTGTATTTGCTTGATTTGTTTATTTAATTTAATATCTACTTCGGGTTTATCATTTGTTGGCTGAATTGTAACCTGACTTTCATTAGTTTCATAATCTTGTTTTGAAACTCTTACATAATAAGTTTGATTGCATTTTACATCAAAATTGTAATTTCCGTTTTTATCCGAAATTATTGTTGCAATTTCCTTAAACTTATCGTCAAGCAAAATTACTTTTGCATCGGCTAAAGCTTCGTTCGTTTGAGAATCTGAAACAATTCCAAATAATTTTTTTTCACAATCCAGTCTTTTTGTTTCTGTGAATTTATAGATATCATCATTTCCAATTCCGCCTTCTTTGTTGGATGAGAAGTAACCTTTACGTGTATTGCTGTCAATTATAAAGGCAAAATCATCCAACTTGGTATTTACGGGTTCTCCAATATTTTGTACCAGATCAAAGGTAGCATCTTCCTTGATTTTTGCCACAAATACATCAAGTCCGCCTAATCCAGGACGTCCGTCGCTTGAAAAATAAAGTTCATTATCTCCGGATATAAACGGGAATGTTTCTCTTCCTTCGGTATTAATTGCTGTTCCTAAATTTTCCGGTTTCCCGAATGTTCCATCTTCATTAATAACAACACTAAACAAATCCGATTGTCCTAAAGTTCCCGGCATATCTGATGCAAAATACAGCTTTTTTTCGTCCAGACTTAAAGCCGGATGTGCAATACTGTATTGATCACTATTAAAAGGCAACTCAATAATATTTGTCCATTTATCATTTACAAATTCGGCTTTGTACAACTTTAATAATGTAATTCTTTTTTTGTCTTTTCCTTTTTTACCTCCTAAAAAATTGTTTCGGGTAAAATACATTGTCTTTCCATCTTTGGTGAAAACCGGAGAAGATTCATTGAATTTTGAATTGATTTTTTTCTCAAACCGAATTGGATTATCTAAAGTTCCATCCGCTTTTAATTCCGCAGCATATAAATTCGTAAACGATTTATTTGTCCATTTAAATGTTTTTTTAATAACACTTCCAGTATCACGAGCAGAAGCAAATACTAATTTATTATTATAAATTGTACTTCCGTAATCTGATTGTTTCGAATTAATTCCGGCATTTGCAATATCAAATCTTCCTGAATTCGCTTTAATCTGCTCCAGATAATTTTTATTGTTTTCGAATAAAACGCCTCTTGTATCAGTTTTAACTTTCACATTAAAAATTTCAAGCATTTTATCTGCTTTGGCATAATCACCCACAGATTTCAACGTCTGAGCATATCTGTAATAATATTCAGGTTCTTGTTGCTCGTTAAAAGCAAAAAGGGCGTCATACCACTTTGCAGCGTTCGGTAATTCGGCATTAAAATAATAGGAGTTTCCTAATCTCTGAAACATTTTTTCATCCTTATATCCGCTTTCTGCTACTTTTTCATAAATAGCGATAGCGTCTACAAAAGCATATTGATTGTACTCCTTCTCTGCTTTATTTAAAACTGTTTTTTGAGCCGTTCCGTTAAAACAAACAGACGACAAAACAGCAGCATAAATTATATTTTTAACTTTCATAATTAGAAAAATCTTGGTGAAGTTATACGTCCATATTTATTTAAGAATTCAAAACGGAGGAATATCTCGTGCGATCCTGAATTATAATTCACTAATTTGGTTGTTTCACGATCGTAAGCATAACCCAAATACAAACCATCTGTGATTTGAAAACCAGCCAGTGCACTTACCGAAGCACTCCATCTGTAAGCCACTCCAATTACAAATTTATCGTTGAACATAAAGTTAGCCGATGCATCTACTTGCAATGGTGAACCTTCGACCATTTTTGTCATTATAGCCGGTTTAAATTTTACGGTTTCATAACGATCTAATTCAAATACATAACCTGCGATTAAATAATAGTTGATTTTGTCTTTGTAAATCGCAACATCATTATCATCATAACGATTGGTCTGAATGAAATTAGGAACCGATAAACCTACATAAGCTTTATCTGTATGCCAGTAAACTCCGGCTCCAATATTAGGCGTGAATTTATTTTTAAAATCCTGAAATTGCGGATCTCCCTGATCTTCTGGTGTTAATTTAGTCGGATCTAATTTGAATAAATTTGCTGATCCTTTTATACCAAAAGATAATTTGGCTGTAGCCGATGTTGGTATAGAATACGAAAAATCTGCCGATAAGTTATTCTCATTCGTTGGACCTATTTTATCATTGATTAATGAAACTCCTAACCCAACGTTATTGCCAACTGGTGTATTTACAGAAAAACTACTTGTTTCCGGCGCGCCATCTAACCCAACCCATTGGGTACGATATATACCAAAAATACTCAGTACTCCACGTGATCCCGCATAAGCAGGATTCACATTAATGGTATTGTACATGTATTGTGTAAATTGTGCATCCTGCTGTGCAAAGCTCGCAGTTGAACAAAACAGTAAAACTAAAATTAACTTTTTCATTTTTTTCATTTTTAATTACAGCTCAACTTCAACAAGCCAATTAATTAGCATAGAATATTATTTGGTCAAGTACAGATAACCCGCTTCCTGATGAGGAGTAGATTGATGGTCTTTATATTTTACGATATAATAATATGTTCCCTCTGGTAATCCTTTTGATTCTTTAATGGTAACACGTCCTTCTGAAATTCCTCTAAAGGCAACATCGGTATTATTGTAATGATCTCTTTCAAAAACCAATACACCCCAACGATTATAAATTTGAACTGTGTTGTCAGGATAACATTCTATTCCTTGTATATAGAATCTTTCGTTCATACTATCACCATTTATTGAAACGGCATTAAAAATTTTGATTACACAACCACTTAATAATAAAACTGTTGGATTGTCACCTAGATTATTTATATTATCGGACTTATCCTCAACTTTAATTCCACTTAGAGCACTACCCATTACACTAGCCTGATTACTAATACTTCCATTATTAATATCATTTTGCGTGATGCTATATTGAGCACTAAAAGAAACTTCATCCGTATCATTTACATTCAAATCTATTGGACCTCCTGACATAATAATACCAGCTAATGGATCCGAAACAGTAATATTGTACAAAGGAACATTTCCAGTATTAGTAACCTTGAAGTTATAAGTTATTGTTTCGCCAGCATCAGCATTCCCATTACTATTTTCATCATTAAATACCGCTGTCTTAATTATGGCAATTGATGGAACTTCAACAATCGCCGGGGCACTTACTACTACCGTAGAGCTAATTGTACTACAATTCAATGGGTTGTTTACTTCACAAATCGTATAGCTTACTGCATAGTTTCCAGATGGGGTGTTGGCCGGAACTGTTACTGTTCCATCTGCATTTACTACTAGTCCTGATCCTACTGGAACCGTACTTGATGTGATTTGTACATTCCCTGCTGCAGTACCTACTACTACTGGACTTCCATTTAAGGTATCGTTGTTCGTTAATGCCGTGGTGGTGCCACCTGGTAATCCATTAACCGAAGGGGTCGTTTCTGTTACCGCAACAATCGCCGGGGCACTTACTACTACCGTAGAGCTAATTGTACTACAATTCAATGGGTTGTTTACTTCACAAATCGTATAGCTTACTGCATAGTTTCCAGATGGGGTGTTGGCCGGAACTGTTACTGTTCCATCTGCATTTACTACTAGTCCTGATCCTACTGGAACCGTACTTGATGTGATTTGTACATTCCCTGCTGCAGTACCTACTACTA
>NZ_JAALLN010000189.1 GCF_011751075.1 Flavobacterium poyangense | reverse complement strand
GATGACGAGCATCTCGTCATAGGGCGCCTGATAGGCCCACATCACGTCCTTGCGGGTTTCACCGCCTGCATGGACGCTCCAGTAGCTGGCGTCGCCTTTGAAGGGGCAGTGGGTCGAACTGTCGCTTGGCAACAGCGCTTCGAACCGGATGTCGGCGAACGGTACATAAAGCACTGGCCTATAGCTTGCTTCCTGCAGCAGCTGGGCACGGCCGGAGCTCGCGATCACCTCGCGGCCGAAACTGACGGTGACCGTGCCATCAAACGGTCTGACGGTGATGGTGTGAGCCGGATCGCGCATGAAACCGGGAGCAGGGTTGGTTCTCTGGTCCATCGGGGATCTCCGTTGCTGGCCCCCATATAGGGCCGGCAATGGCTATGGCCAGCAGGCTGCTGACAAAACGCGTCCCTTGGGGGATCAGGCCGCGACCTTCAGCGCATCCATCAGCCCGGCATAGGCCTCGGCAATGCGGGCGGCGGGGTTGCTGCTCTTGGAAGCGGTTTCAACCTTGAGTGAACCGCCCTTGGCCGGCAGCGAAAGCAGC
>NZ_JAALLN010000188.1:291-545 GCF_011751075.1 Flavobacterium poyangense | reverse complement strand
GCGGCGATCAGTTGCCCGCGTATCGGAGACAACACTTGCCTGAGCGGGCCAGGTCTGGCCGCGGCGNACTACGGACATGCTCATGAAATCGGACTACCTAGATGGTGGTGATAATTATTTGCATGACTATAAACTAAATCCTGAATTAGTTGCATACCGATAAACTAAATAATTGCGGGCAGGTTAAAGTGACGGATAGGCCGTCACCATCGAGGACCAGACATGAACCCGTCAGAGCGCCGCCCGGCGCGGGG
>NZ_JAALLN010000188.1:0-241 GCF_011751075.1 Flavobacterium poyangense | reverse complement strand
AGCGGATCGCCGACGCCGGCATTGCGATGGGCTTGCCCAACCTCACCTTCGTCGGCGTCGCCGCGGCGCTGGGCGTCAGCCACATGGCGCTCTATAAGCACGTGCCGAGCCTTGAGGAGCTCAAACGCCTGATCGCCGAGGAGATCTTCAAGCGCTGGCAGATCCCGCAAGCGAGCAGCAGCGACCGTGGCGGCCTGAAGGAATACCTGACGGTGTTCACCGCGTCGGTGCGCGAGTTCGT
>NZ_JAALLN010000187.1 GCF_011751075.1 Flavobacterium poyangense | reverse complement strand
GATTACTCCCGTCTAATGCCGTTATCCATATTCACTCGTACCGAGTCACTTTATATTTAATCCTGCTTTGCTCTGCTCTGATTATCCCTGAACCATGCTGTTTTCCCATTCCCTGATTACCTTTCCTCTTATAGACCGAACCTTTCCCAAACATTTACCCAATTCTTTCATAAAGTGAGGCCGATTATCTCTTAATATGTCTTGGGCAAGACTTATATCTCTTTGTCGAATGTAATAGTTCCCCATTCCCATCCATTTTCCTCTCCACGTTTCAATGGCACAGCAATTTAAAAGAATGTGAATCCAGTCTTCTTCATCTCCGCACAGCACACATATGCCGTTGCCATTTGAGTCTTTCACTCTATGTTGCATCCAACCCCCGACCCGAAACCACGCGTACCCCCCTCTTGCATCTCTTCCAAGTGTATGGACATAACTTTCACATCCCCATGCACTACTAGTGTTAATTTGTACTACCAACGAGCGCTTTTCATATGCCGCTGCTAAAATCTCTTGTCGTTTTATATCTGCAAGTCTTCGCGAGATTA
>NZ_JAALLN010000186.1 GCF_011751075.1 Flavobacterium poyangense | reverse complement strand
CGTCTTCGCCGTTTCACAGGCAGCTCTCGTTTCGGCGGCGTCGCCACGGGGCCGGTATTTCGCGAATCGGTTTCCGCGGACCCGGGTTCGAGGCCCTCCTACGGCCAAACCAAGACCGTTACGAGAAAACGCCAAGAGCGGTTTCGCGTTCGCACGGCTTCGTACTACCCGACGCGTTCTTCAAACCGCGTTTTCGGGGCGTTTCGAAAACCGACCACGTGGGGCGAGCGGAAAATTTTCAAAGTCCCGCGGCGGAAAATCAACTCGCCGATCGGTCTCCCGGAATCGATTTTTTCCGACTCAGGGAAGCGCGACAAGTCGATCGGTACCTATTCTGCGGGAGCTTTTTTTTCGAACCGCACTAAGGCTCTTTCGCCGGCGTCGAAATCTTCAACCTTTCAAAATTAATAACTCGATATCGAGACGTCGCACGGTTTCGCCGGCAGCGCCGTCGCGTAGCCCGCTACCTAGAGCCCGCGAATCGCCGCCTCGCACTCGCGCGGGGACGTTCGCTGATTTTTAAAAAAATACCCAAAATCGGCTCCCCGCCAGC
>NZ_JAALLN010000185.1 GCF_011751075.1 Flavobacterium poyangense | reverse complement strand
GTTCTGTGAGCTCGCTTTTTCTTTTTTTTTCTCTAGCAGAGCACTGTGACTCAAGTTACACTCAATATCGAGTTGCTTTGGACACTGGAATTAGCAACATGGCAGAAGTTCGGCACTGCCAACTTCGTGAATATGCACGATGTCACACGAGCCACGAATACAATGATGTGATATTTAAAGAGTGGTTGGCAGAAGCAGAAACAAGTGAAAATGGTGCCAACATCACTTAAACAAACACTTCAAATCCAAGACATAGGAACTTTCTTTTTTATACTTCGAGATTGCCCACTACTGAATTCAACTTAAACCGTAATGAAATGTTCCTGAAGTCAATATGGAAGTATGGCGGGTGATTTACGTAAAGTTGGTATAGTTCAAGGTCATAGTAACCAAAATACTGAGAAGAATTATAGTGGTTGTGATGTTATGGATGTATATGTCATGGTCGACGTCTCTCTCTACGGTATGCCATCTAGTAGCGAACGTAGGTACTGGAGCATGAAGTGGGCGAGGATGATGCAGTCTAGTAGCGAACGGAGATAGCAGAAAGTAG
>NZ_JAALLN010000184.1 GCF_011751075.1 Flavobacterium poyangense | reverse complement strand
GACCCAGGCCCTGCCGGCGTTGATCAGCGGCGACGTGGACCTGTTCTTCGACATGGTCGCCACCGGCATGCCGCAGGCCGAGGCCGGCAAGGTCAAGGTGTTCGCGATCACCAGCCCCAGCCGCCTGGCCACCGAACCGAAGCTGGCGACGCTGGCCGAACAAGGCTATCCGTCCTTCGACATGACGGCCTGGTTCAGCTTCGTGGCCCCCAAGGGCACGCCGGCGCCGGTGCTGGACAAACTGCAGGCCGCGCTGGCCGAGACGCTCAAGGACGATGCGGTGCAAAAGCGCATGCTCGACATGGGAATCGAGCCGCGCTCGGGCAGCGCCGCCGAACTGGACAGGCAGGTCAAGAGTGAACAGCCCATCGTGTCGCAATTGATCAAGCAGGCCAACATCGTCCTGCAATGACGGTCGCATCCGTTTCGTGACAAAACGTTCATGCCGCCGCGCGGGCCCGGGCGCCCGCGCCGCCGGGGCCGCCGACCGACAGCGCCTCGCAGGCCCTGTCGGTTTTTCATGCGCCCCCTACCCCCTGGATACAGAACCCGTATC
>NZ_JAALLN010000183.1 GCF_011751075.1 Flavobacterium poyangense | reverse complement strand
GTCCGAACTTTACGATCCGCTTTCAAACGACTATATTGCACGCCTTCATTACCAACGCTCATGCTAGGGCCGCGCTCGCGCCCTGCTGGAACCCGTCGCGCCATGCGCCTGCATTCGCCGTCCATGTCCGAACTGCACGCCTTCATGACGGCGGCGCGGCTGGGCAGCTTTACGCAGGCGGCCGAGACCCTGTGCGTGACCCAGGGCGCCGTCAGCCGCGCCATCGCGCGGCTCGAAGCGCATTTCGGCCAGCCGCTGATGCGCCGCAACGCCCATGGGCTGACCCTGACCGAAACCGGCCGCAAGCTCTACGAAGGCGGCCTGGCGCCGCTGCAGGCCATCGAGGCGCTCAGCGCCGAACTGCGCGCCGACGACCGCCGCCTGCGGCTGACGCTGTCCAGCGTGCCGACCCTGGCCAGCGCCTGGCTGGTGCCGCGCCTGCCCGACTTCCATCGGCGTCATCCCGAAATCCAGTTGGATTTCGCGGCCTACCGCCGCAACGAGGATTTCTCGGGCGCCACGCCCGACGCCAGCATCCTCTCGGGCGTGGCCGGCC
>NZ_JAALLN010000182.1 GCF_011751075.1 Flavobacterium poyangense | reverse complement strand
GATCTTCGGACGTGCGACGCCGGTCGAACTGGAATTCGGTCAGGTCGAAAAGGTCTGATCGTTTCCGTCGCTGCTCCGGCAGGGACGGTGAGAATGCCGTGGGAGGAGACAGCCGGTTGCCAGCCGCCTGTCGAACCGCACCACGGTCCTGCGAAGATCCGGAATGGTCCGGGTCGTTTGAAGGAGTAAAGTATGGCGAAGAAAGTGACCGGATACCTGAAGCTTCAGGTCCCGGCCGGTGCGGCGAACCCGTCGCCACCGATCGGTCCCGCGCTTGGTCAGCGCGGCCTCAACATCATGGAATTCTGCAAGGCGTTCAACGCGCAGACGCAGAAGGAAGAAAAGAACACCCCGATCCCGGTGGTCATCACCATCTATGCGGACCGGTCGTTCACGTTTGAGATGAAGACCCCGCCGATGTCCTACTTCCTCAAGCAGGCGGCGAAGATCCAGTCCGGCTCGAAGGCGCCGGGCCGCGACGTCGCAGGCAAGGTGACCAAAGCGCAGGTGCGCGAGATCGCCGAGAAGAAGATGAAGGATCTCAATTGCGATACCGT
>NZ_JAALLN010000181.1 GCF_011751075.1 Flavobacterium poyangense | reverse complement strand
ACGCGTTCATTTGTTAGCCAACAGTCTCGCCAACTCAATGAAACTTAATTTTCACGGCGCTCGCAGGCAAGAAAATAACAAAAAAATCGAGGAAAATTGCAAATTTTATATATAATACCGTATCGATCATTATTTCGCGTAATGTCACTTTCTTCGTCACTCCATGTCCTTTCAAATGACACCTAAATCGTTAATTTTCGTCATGTAGTTTAGCCAAAAAAGGGAGCATTAGAAAACAACTTTACACTATTATTATATATAATGATGATGATTTTTTATTTGAAAAAAATAAAGAAATAAGTAATGTACATGAGAGAAGCACAATCTGCACATGTTTCCGTGAGCTGCAAAATCCCTACATCCTCTTATACCATACAATGAAGAATTTTGAATAGGTAGCAATGAATGTTGTTTACATTTCAGAATTGGAAGTATTAACGGAGCTTCTGTGTAATAGAAACTATTTGTATCGGCAATTGAGCTTCAGATTTGATTGCCTTGTATTTCTGACAAAATAATTAAGCCCCCTAATTCACTCCCACCTGGCGAATGAAAACTC
>NZ_JAALLN010000180.1 GCF_011751075.1 Flavobacterium poyangense | reverse complement strand
GGTAACTTTTATTTGCAGAATAAATTGAAAACTAACATTCGCATAATTTATAACAATTAAGTACAGAACAAAAGAAATCTTGTTTTTAATAAGAAACTCGTGGGGTCAATGCCATCACCATCTGGTTACTGTCCAAATAACAGTTCATTATCATTCTTGCGGTTTCTCCGACGTCGTTTCCACTTAAAGTTCTGCATCGTTCAGAAACTCTCCAGGTATTGTTAGGCACGTCAGTGATGATGCCGTAAGACTGAACGTTGGGATTAATGGATCCGTCTACAGCCATCACGTTGTATTTTCCCAGCATACACATAGCGAATGCATTCATTTGTGGACTTTGAGGAAGTTGTCTGGCTTGTCTAGCAGCTTCGATGCTCTCATTACTGACTCCACTCTTAGCTCCACAGTCTGCTTCATAAGCATGAAAATCATCGTCTATTGACGCAGCAAAGCTACCAAAAACAGCTGGTGCTAAAAAAACAACGGCACAAATCAAGTATATCTTCATGTTTCCGCAACGAAGCAAGTCTAACGACTATCGTAGGTCTATTCTATCCGAGC
>NZ_JAALLN010000018.1 GCF_011751075.1 Flavobacterium poyangense | reverse complement strand
ACTGGAACAGAACGAATTCTATTCCAGTTTAATTATTTTAAAATATTAATCCAGTCAACCTTTTTCAGGACTACTCATAATAACGATCTTTCCACAACTACAAACAACATTTCACATTTCACAATCCAACATTTCACAGTTTAACACAATACTTTTCTAAAAAACAAAAATAAATATTCAATCTAAAACGAATAAACTGTACTTTTGTCCCTGAAAACAACGAGACACTCTTTGAAACGCATTTTCATCATATTTCTTTCCTGCATGCTATTAGTTCCCTCTTTTGGCAGTTTCCTTGTTTATACCTCTTTCAAATTAAATCAGGACGAAATTTCAAAAACCATTTGTGTACAGCGTAAAATGCTTTTCAACAATTGTAATGGCCGATGTGAACTTCAAAAAAGTTTAAAAAAATACGCCGACAACGAAAAGAAAATGCAGGATAATCTAAAAGAGAAAGCGGAGATCGTTTACCTTCAGAATATCCTTCTAAATAATTTCAAGTTAGTAGCCCCAATCGAATCAAAAACAACTCTTTTTGCCTCATTGGACGAGAAACCTATCTCGGTTTCAAAAACTACTTTCCACCCTCCCTCCTATTTTATATAATTTTTATTTTCCATTTCAATTTGTATTGAAATGATTTTTCATTGTCTCAGAAACAATGAAACTGTGCTTACGCGCCACTTAAAAATATTATATAAAATTCATAAAATGAAAAACATACTTTACAAAGCCCTTGCTATTGTTGCACTTACTATATCCTTAATTTCCTGTTCCAATGACGATGAAAAAGAAGCAGTCGGAAACGGAAAAATCATATTAGAATTTGATAACGCTTTCGGATCAAATGATTTAATTTTAAATGCTCAGGCCTATAAAACCTCTAACAATGAGCTTTTAAAAATAAATACGATCAAATATATTGTTAGTAATATTGTTTTAACAAAAGCAGATGGTTCTACTTTTATCTATCCAAAAAGTAAAAGTTATTTTATTGCCGATGAAGCCACTGCGGAAGGTCGCGAATTTAAACTTACTGATATCCCGGCCGGTGATTACGTAAAAGTAAAATTCGGAATTGGAGTTGATGAAGAACAATGGAAATTAGGCGCTGCAGGACAAGGTGACTTCCTTGCTAAGGCTGATGCTGCGGGCATGATGTGGTCGTGGGCTGCCGGTTATAAATTCCTTGCTTTTGAAGGTACTTTCAAATCAACAACTATTACTAAAGACACTCCTTTTATGATGCATACCGGAAAAACAGGAACAGCTTATAACTATACAGAAGTAACACTCGACTTGCCAACAAAAGCATTGGTACGTACCAACATTACACCAACGGTTCATTTTGTAACCGATCTTTCAAAAATCATCGACGGAACCAACAAAATCAAACTTTCAGACCACAATGCCGGTGGAATGGGTGCCATGATTATGGGCGGTGCAAACTTGCCTTTAATTACTCAAAACGTTTCCACTATGTTTAGAGTCGATCACGTACACAACAATTAATATTTATTTACAGGAGCACAAAAATCTGTTTTCCAAAAAATAAATTCCCACTATTTCTTTTGTGTTCGTTGCAACGGGCACAAAAGAATACCGTTTCAAACACAGTTCATTGAAGTTGAATTAAAATGAAACGAAAAATGGGACCAATCGAAAACTTTTTGTACTCCTGACAAAACATAAAATCATGCTGAAAATAAACTATTTTCTTTGGTTAATTATTCCGTTGTTGTTTAGTTGTTCCAATGAAAAAGAAGAGTATATCAATATTCCTTTAGAATTTACTGTGCCCTCTAATTTTCCTGATCTGGCATACAATATGACACAAAATCCGCCAACAGAAAAAGGATTCGAATTAGGAAAAAAACTGTTTTACGACGGTCGACTGGCCTCTGACGGAGTGGTTTCCTGTGGCTTTTGTCACATACAAGCCAATGCTTTTACGCACCACGGACACACGGTGAGCCATGGTGTCGATAATGCACAAGGGACACGCAACACACCACCCATTCAAAATCTGGCCTATCAGACTACTTTTATGTACGATGGCGCAGCAGATCATTTAGACCTGCAGCCCATCATTCCGCTTACCAGTATCATTGAAATGAACGGTAATTTGAATGCTATTTTAAAAATGATGAAAGCCGATAAAGAATACCAAAAGCTATTTGGGCAAGCCTTTGACGACGGAGCTATCACCACCGAAAACATGTTGAAAGCACTTTCTCAATTTATGGTCATGGTTACCTCATCTAACTCAAAATTTGATAAATACCGTCGTAAAGAAGCCGGAGGAGCCTTAACAACTGATGAATTGGCAGGTTATGACTTATTTAAATCCAAATGTGCTTCTTGTCACGCTACCGATTTAATGACCGATAATTCCTTCCGCAATAACGGACTGGCAGTAAATCCGATGGTAAAAGATGTCGGTCGATACCGAGTAACCGAACTGGCTGCTGACTATTACAAATTTAAAGTCCCAAGTCTGCGCAATGTAGAAGTCTCAGCCCCCTACATGCACGATGGCCGATTTGGAACATTGGAAGGAGTTTTAGATCATTATGAAAGTGGTATTACCGATTCTCCCACCTTAGATCCTCTTTTAAAACAAAACGGAAAACTGGGAATCGCACTTTCTGAAACAGAAAAAAAACAAATTATAGTCTTTCTAAAAACGTTAACCGATCATCAGTATCTCACTGATAAACGTTTTTCAGAATATTAAAATAAAAAAGAATGAAAAGAATACTTATAACAATAGTCCTTTTAGTTGGGCTTTCAGCCTATAGTTTTACAGAGAAAGATTCTCTATCGAGTTTTACGTTCCAGCGTTTGGCCATGTTCGAAGATTTTGACTGCGATGCCTGCGGTTGCTCGGCAAGTGGCGGAAGTATGGGATTTAGTTCTATGTTAAACAATAATTTTGTGGGAGTTCGTTACTTCAAACAAAGCTACACCAGCCGCGACGGAATTTTCGACAACTCGCCATGGATCGATGAAAACTTCAACACCGTTCAGGCCTGGGCAAGAATTCCGGTTACCGAAAAAATTCAGATTTCGGCATTGGTGCCTTATCATTTTCACGAACGGGAACTAACAGCAGGAACAGAAAGCATTGCAGGCCTGGGTGATATCACTATAATGGGATTGTACTCTGTTTACGAAACAAAAAGAGACAGCACCCTTTTTACGCACAAAATAAATCTGGGTGCAGGAGTAAAAATGCCTACCGGAAAATTTGCTGAAGCCAACAATTTGGGAAGCATCAATCAGAGTTTTCAATTAGGAACCGGCAGTTGGGATTATTTACTGGTTTCCGAATATGTAATCAAAAAAAAGAATCTGGGATTGAACACAATGCTGAATTATGTTTTTAAAACAGAGAACAGTAAAAACTATCAGTACGGAGATCAGTTTAATTACGCAACGACCTTATTTTATTTATTTAATCTCGATGCTTTACAACTGGTTCCGCAACTAGGTTTGGCAGGTGAAGTGTATCAGACCAATAAACAACATGGTTTAAATTTACCAGATACCGCAGGAGATATACTCTTTGGCAAATTTGGAATTGAAGCCGGAAGAGATAAATTTTCTATTGGTATAAATGCGATGCTTCCTGTCAGCCAAAATTTATCAAGCGGAAAAATGGAAGCCAATTACAGATGGAGCATCAATCTGAATTATACGCTTTAACTAGTAACTAATTCAAGTCACTAGTTGTGAAATGTAAAATGTGACATGCAAGCCTGGAAGGACATATAGTTAATCAACAGATTTTTCTTACCTTTAAAAAAGCTTATTCCTTTTCACATTTGACATCTCACATTTGACATTTTACAACTAGCGAGTTAATCAACACACAATATAATTAAAACAACGAAATTGATCTTGAAACGCATTCTTATCATACTGCTTTCTTGCATGCTATTAGCTCCCACTTTTGGCAGTTTCTTTGTTTATACCACATTCAAATTAAATCAGGAAGAAATTTCAAAAACCATCTGTGTACAACGAAAAATGGTTTTTAACAATTGCAACGGTCGATGTGAACTTCAAAAGAGTTTAAAAAAGTACGAGGATAATGAAAGAAAAATGCAAAACAATCTGAAAGAAAAAACAGAAATCGTTTACATTCAAAATCTTGCCGCTACTCATTTCGAAGTCTGCATACCTATCGAAGCTGAAGCAAAACTTTACGCTTCTTTGAACGAAAAACCTGTTTCGGTTACCCATACTATATTTCACCCTCCCTCCTGTAGTCTATAAATTTTAGTCCAATTTTCAATAGAAATGGAAACCGTTTTCTTGGCATAAAGCCAAAGAATATTGGTTACTCCTTAAAATTTTATAGCATTTAAAATGAAAAAAATATACTTTCTCCTGCTTATTGCGGGACAATGTGTTTTTGCACAAAACAAAACAGAGAAAGACAGCATTAAATCACAAGAACTCGAAAATGTATTTGTAACCGCCAATCGTACCGCTACATTACGTAAAGAAACCCCTGTTGCGATTAGCAAAATAACCGCGAAAACCATTACCGAAACCAAAGCCACTGCCGTTTACGAAATCATCAACAAAACACCCGGTGTACTGATGGTTAATTTAGGAAACGAGCAGCATATGATGTCGATTCGCCAGCCAATGACCACCAATGCTTATTATTTGTATCTGGAAGATGGTTTGCCGATTCGGCCAATGGGAATCTTCAACCACAATGCCTTATTAGAAATCAATCAATTTAATCTTCAAAGTATTGAAGTTGTAAAAGGGCCTGTTTCTTCTTTGTACGGACCGGAAGCTGTAGGCGGAACCATTAATTTGATTTCACTAAAACCACCCGTTGCTCCCGAATTTAAATTTGGAATTCAGGCAGATAATTATGGTTTCAGAAGATTTCAGGCCGCGGGTGGTGCGACCGTTGGAAAAGTTGCTTTTCATATCGCCGGAATTTCAAGCCTGCAGGAAAATGGCTGGATGGCGTATTCTGATTACAACAAAGACAATCTCAATGCCCGAATCGATTACAATATTTCACCCTCTACTCGATTGATCAGCAATACGATGTATGGAAAATATTATTCGGATATGAGCGGTACGGTCAACGAAGAGGCTTTTAATAAAAGAACCTACAAAAGCACTTCTGACTTCACCTACCGAAAATCAGATGCTTTGCGAACCCGTTTGACACTGGAACACGACTGGAATAACAATGCGAGCAGTTATATTACAGCTTACTTGCGTGACAACAAACTAGGGCAAAATCCCTCCTACGGAATCCGATGGAGTCCAACTGTGAATCCTACGACTGCCAAGGGAGAAGTCAATTCAAACAACTTTAAAAGTTACGGAGCAATTGGGCAACATACTCAAAAGTTCGATTTCCTGAATACTAAAATTGTGGCAGGTGCTTTATACGATTATTCTCCTGTAACCTATTGGTCTTATGTGCTCGATTTAAAAGCAAACCTAAATCCGGGAACACCGGGAAAACAAACTGTCGATTCTTATGAAATTATTGCAGAACGTCGGGACTCCAAACTGGCAGATTATACCGCTGATATTTTCAATACCGCCGGATATGCTCAGTTAAGTTTTAATCCGATAAAAAAATTAATTGCTACTCTTGGCGGTCGTTATGACAATATGAAAGTGAATTATGATAACGCACTAGATCTTTCATCAGGAAGTAAGGTCTACGACAAGATAACTTACAAAGCGGGAATCAATTACAATCCGTTTGCATTTGCGGGGATATATGCTAACTATTCACAAGGTTTTGCCCCTCCCGGAATTACATCTATTTTCAGAACCAAACCCGGAACTGGTGGTGCAACAGGCATCCCTGCCGATTTTTATTACAATTTAAAACCGGCCACTTTCAATAATTATGAAGTAGGCGGATGGTTCTCTCTCTTAGAAAACAAACTAAACTTTGATTATGCATTCTATTATATGGAAGGCAAAAATGAATTATTGAATGTTAAACTTGCCGATAACTCCACCGATTACCGTTCGGCCGGAGCAACACGGCATAAAGGAATCGAATTTGGTGCTTCGTATAAACCTTCCAGACAATTCAACATTCGTCTCGGAGGAACTTATGCACAACATACCTATATCGATTTTAAACTTTCAGACAAACCGACAGATCCGGTTCAGAATTTAAACGGAAAAGAAATGCCCGCTGCTCCAAGATGGTCCGGAAACTCTGAAGTTAGTTATTACCCACACTGGCTTCCAAATTTAAGGACTTCTATCGAATGGCAACTGGTAGGGAGCTATTATCAGGATCAAATTAACACCTTCAAATACGATGGCTACAACTTGTTTAATGCCCGAATTGGGTATCAGTGGAAAAAAATTGAGATCTATGGAAACGTAATAAATCTTACCGATAAATTATATGCCTACAATGTTTCAAGAGCCAATATACCAAATGCGCAGCCTACCTATACCGCAGCAGCTCCGAGAACTTTTGTATTTGGAATTCAGTATAATTTTTCCTTAAAAAAATAACCATGAGTAAAGAAACAAACAAAAAAACAGCCAAAAAGAAAGATTCTAAATTCATCAAAAAAATCAAACAACACATGTACAAATGGCATCGTGTTATTGGCTTAATTACAATTGTTCCCGTAATTTTCTGGACCTTATCGGGCTTGATGCATCCGTTTATGGCACATTTCTTTAAACCGGAAATCGCCCGTGAAAAACTGGAACAACAAATTATTGATAAAAGTCAGCTGCATTATTCCATTCAGGAAGTTTTACAAAAAAATGAATTAACGCAGTTCAAAAATTTCCGAATTGTATCTTTTAATAATGCTACCTATTATCAGGTAAAAACAATCTTGGGTGAATTGTGGTATTTTGATACTTCCAATGCCCAAAAACTGGAAAATGGAGATCAAAAATATGCAGAATGGCTTTCGCGTTACTTCCTGGACGATCAAAAAAATACCGTTGCAAAAAGTGAAATCGTAACCGAATTTACCTCACAATACAAATATATCAATCGCTATTTACCGGTTTACAAACTGACATTCGATCGTCCGGATGGAATGGAAATTTATGTAGAAACGGCTTCAGGTAAACTGGCCACCTACAATCCGACTTCGAGACAGGCTTTTATTTGGTTCTTTGATGTTTTTCATAATTGGTCGTTTATTGATGCCATTTCGAATAATAGCATCCGAATTATAACCATGATCTTTCTTTTGTCTATAATTGGTTTTTCTGCCTTAAGTGGAATTGTAATCTATGGTTTGCTATGGAAACAATTCAAAAAAACGGATAGCCTGCAACCCAAAAAAGGCTTACGAAAATACCATCGCCAAATTGGCATCTGGGTTTCGCTTTTTACTTTGACATTTGCATTTAGCGGAGCTTATCACGCTACTACCAAATGGGAACCCTATACTTTATCGCAAATGGTTTACGAACCCACTTTTGAGACCAAAGCTATAGGCACAGCCAACAACAAGCTGAATTTAGATTGGAGCCGCTTTCAAAACATTGGAATTATTACCTTAAACGATACGACTTATTACCGTTGTCAGTTGGCCGAAAAAGAAACCGGAAAATTCAAAAAACCGAAATCAGACACCAATTCAAAATGGGGCAACAAAAAGGAGTCCTACTCAGAAATAGTATACGTCAATGCAACAACGAATACCATCATACCCAATATAGATATCCACTATGCGGAATTTTTAGCCTATTATTTTACAGATGGTGCACCCAAAGCCGCTTGCTGCGAAATGACCGAAAGTTCAGATGAAACACCTCAACTCTCACCCACAGACACTAATTTATTAGAATCAAAAGTTCTTACCGAATTTGAAAGCAGAGAATATGGTTTTGTCAACAAAAGATTACCCGTGATAAAACTGGCTTATGATACTCCCGAGAAAACAACTTATTTTATCGAAACAGCAACCTCAAGATTAGCCGCTGTTGTAAAAAATTCAGATAAAGTAGAAGGATACTCCTTTGCCATTTTACATAAATTTTTATTTATGGACTGGGCAGGAAAAAACATTCGCGATCTGACAATGGTTCTGGCAGCGCTGTTTATTTTGGTTGTCAGTATTCTGGGCTTTATTTTATTTTTAAAGAAGTAAATAATAAATACATGTGACAGAAGGACAAAATCACTTCTACTTAAAAAAACTTAATGACTCCTATAGCGGGGAAATTTTTTCACGCAGATTTAGCAGATTTGTTCAGATTGTTTTTATCTAAAAAACAAAAATATCCGCTTAATCTGCTAAATCTGCGTGAATAAAAAAACTTTGCGCCTTTGCGACTCTGCCGAGCAAAAAACTTTACACAAAAGCTCGCTAACTTTGTGGTTAAATTCACTCGCAAAGTCGCAAAAACGCAAAGCATTAGAGTTCTTTATATTTATCTCGGATTTTCCTCAAAATATCTGGCCTCGATTCTCTTGATATCTTTTATCGAACTTTTAGCCCATTGCAAACGTTTCTCCAGAATTTCTTCTTCAGACAACTGCCAGTTAATATCAGAATTGCGTAATCTATTGGTAAGGTTTTGAATGATGATTGCTGCAGAAACAGAAATATTCAAACTCTCTGTGAAACCAACCATTGGTATTTTAAGAAATCCATCGGCTTTATCTAATATTTCCTGAGAAAGTCCGTCGCGTTCTGTACCAAAAAACAAAGCGCTGGGTTTGGTAATATCAAAATCTTCCAACAAACAGTCATTTTCATGTGGTGTGGTCGCAATAATCTGATAGCCTTGATCCTTTAAAGTAGCGACACAATTGGTAATCGAATCGAACTGATTGATATCAACCCATTTTTGGGCGCCCATAGCAATTTCTTTATCAATTCTTTTACCATAACGTTGCTCAATAATATTCAGTTCCTGAATCCCAAAAACTTCACAACTACGCATAACAGCACTTGTATTGTGCATTTGAAAAACATCTTCAACCACAATCGTAAAATGTTTGGTACGATTGGCGAGTACTTTTAGGAATTTTTCTTTTCGATTGTCTGTTAGTATATTTTCAAGAAAGGCAAGGTAATCTAAATCAGTCATTTTGCTTGTATTTGCCGCAAAAGTACTAAAAAAGAATAATTCAAGCTGTTAAATGTAACCTGATCAGACTATTTAAATTATGTGAATTGTATTGATTTGACTTTCGATAAGGTTTCAAAATCGTCAATAAATAATAAGATCTCGTTTTATAAAAACATATCAAAAAGATTAGAAAAGAGATTTACAGCAAATCTAGTCCTAACACTAGTTCTCTATAATAGCCAACTTCAATTTATCTAAGATCTTTAAAAGAGCTTTTTGCCCATTGCAAACGTTTCTCCAAAATTTCGTCTTCAGACAATTGCCAAGGAATGGCTGATTTGCGCAATCTATTGGTAAGGTTTTGTATGACAATAGCAGCCGAAACAGAGATATTTAAACTTTCTGTAAAACCAACCATTGGTATTTTAAGGAAACCATCCGCCTGATCTAATACTTCCTGAGAAAGTCCGCTACCTTCTGTGCCAAAAAACAACGCACTGGGTCTGGTAATATCAAAATCTTCCAACAAACTGTCACTCTCATGCGGTGTAGTAGCAATAATTTGATAGCCCCGATCTTTTAAGGTTGAAACGCAGTTTGTAATCGAATCGAACTGATTGATATCAATCCATTTTTGGGCGCCTACTGCAATTCCCTTATTTATTCTTTTTCCATTACGCTGCTCGATAATATTCAATTCCTGAATTCCAAAAACCTCGCAACTCCGGATAACAGCACTTATATTATTCAAATGAAAAACATCTTCAATAACAATCGTAAAATGTTTGGTGCGATTAGTCAGCACTTTTATAAATTTTTCTTTCCGATTGTCTGTTAGTAGTCTTTCAAGAAAAGCAAGATAATTTAAATCGATCATTTTAACTGTACTTAGACACAAACATAAAAACAATTTGTAGTCAAAATAACACTAAATTACAATCTAACACCTTCAATTGATATCTGATTAGTCAAAATGGTTTCAAACACAACAAACAGATAAAAGCACTAGCAGAATACTTTGCACAAAAAAAACTAACGATCTAACAAACTAATCTCTGTAAAAACTCCTTTTTCTTTACTAAAATAACCTACTTACATTCATTAACTTCTTCCTGTCAGCTGCCCTGTTAGTTTCTCATCCAGCTTTTCGTACAAACGATTAACCTTAGCGATATCGATCATCAAATTTTCACTTACAAAAGAATCTCCGGTAAAAGTGCTTGTTTTATTTTTAGAATGTTTTTTTAGACGTTCGTACATCTGGTCAACCTCTTCGATATAATAATCTGCGTCGATTATATCCATTACTTTTTCCAGAATATCACGCATGCCTTCTTTGTAATTGTATACCGAAACATTTTGATCGGTTTCCTGAAAATCAGCATAAGCCTGAAAATACTTTTCAAGAACCACCGCACCATATTGCTGAAAACTAAGTTCTTCCAACTGTTTATCAGTAATTCCAAAAATTTTAGAAGGAAGCAAATTGGGAACCATATGCATTCCATTTCGTTTTGAATGGGATTTTAAAACTTCAGATGGATTCCTGTACAACAGAATAAAAGGCAATTCAGGAAAAATAGTTCTTAATTCGTTCGCTTCAAATATGTGCCAGGAATCTAATTTTACGACTAAATTCTTTTCTTCCGGAAATCTTTTCTGTCCCAACAATGTTATCACAGCTTTTATAAGGATTCTTTTTTTATCCAGATCAAAAGCTTCACTTCTTACAATCGCATCTATAATGGGAGCTTCCGCAATTACAATATTTTGCGGAGAAACGGCTAAAGACTGCGCCAGCATAGTAGAACCACAGCGCGATACATGAAAAACAAGTGCTTTTAGTTCCGCCGAAACCAATTGGGCAGACCAGTCAATCAAATTTTGAACACTGCTTACTACCTTAAATCTTTTTAAATTAGGAGCATGACCTACACATTTGACCAATGTTTCATCAAAAAAAGGATCCAGGTATCTGGTATCATTCAAATAAATCCACTCAAAATAGACCCCGTCCTCTTTTTCAATTAACTTATTAGGAATCCAATGTAAAAGGGGGTGATCGCTATTTTCCATGTTTAAAGATTTATTTTATTTGTAAGGTTGTGTTGCTCCTGAACAACGTGCGTCAGGTTGTCAAGTATAAAAGAATAAAGTTTATTTGTTGAAACGGATTCGGACTCGGAATCTGTTTTTAGTACTAAATCAGCCTTTAAAGGAATTTCGTAAACATCGCTGATTCCTGTAAAATTATTGATCTTGTTACTGTCGTTATCCGGCAGCAATGCTTTTTTGTACAATCCTTTTGGATCTCTTACAATGAGATTATCAATTGAACAATCCAAAAATACGGTTCTAACAAAAGAATGGCTTCCAATTTCGTTTCTTAATGCTTCATAGGGATTTATGACAGATAGTAAAACAATTACTTCAGACTGTACAAAATTTTGTCCAACATTAAAAAGACGTCTGACATTCTCACATCTGTCCTCTTTTGAAAATCCCAGATCTTTACAAAGTGTTTTTCTGTAAATGTCACCATCTATTATTTCTACTTTGTGTCCTTGTGCAGCCAGCAAAGACGCCACATTCCTGGCTAATGTAGTTTTACCGGAACCCGACAAACCTGTAAATTGAATTAGTATCATTTAAAATTTATTATTTATTCCTAAAAATAAAGCAACCATACAAATCAACACTTTGCGGTTCTATTTATAGTAAAAATACTAAAAAAACAACTACTTCCATAAAATAGACTCATGGATTTAACTGAAAAATGAGTATTTTTATTTCTTAGAATAAATAATAATGAAGAAAAAGTTAGTCGTTTTAACCGGCGCAGGAATTAGTGCCGAAAGCGGAATAAAAACATTTCGCGACAGTGACGGTTTATGGGAAGGACATGACGTTATGGAAGTCGCTACTCCCGAAGGTTGGCATAAAAATCAGGAACTGGTTCTGGATTTTTACAACAAAAGACGTCAGCAACTCAAAGAAGTAAAACCCAATTTAGGGCATCAGATTTTAGCCGAATTAGAGCAGGATTTTGATGTACATATTATTACGCAGAATGTAGACGATTTGCATGAACGTGCCGGAAGTACTAAAGTTCTGCATTTACATGGCGAATTGCTAAAAGTAAGAAGCACCCGAAATCAAAACTTAATTTTAGACTGGACGGAAGATTTACATACCGGTGACTTTGATGAAAACGGACAACAACTCCGACCACATATTGTCTGGTTTGGCGAAGAAGTTCCGGCTCTCGAAGAAGCCATTACGATAGTGGAACAGGCAGATTATCTTGTCGTTATCGGAACCTCACTGCAGGTGTATCCTGCTGCCGGATTAATCTCATACACCTACAGCACAACGCCGGTCTTTTACATTGATCCAAAACCAATTGCAATTCCAAACATTAGTAATAAAGTAGAAACCATTGCCAAAATTGCTTCAGAGGGGATGGCGATTTTAAGAGAACGATTAAATTCGATTTAACCTACATTCTGTAATAGAAAAGGTTCTGAGATTCTGAGGTACTAAGATTTTAAGATTTTGAATCTTAAATTATGGCATATCTATTACCCTAAAACAAAACTTAGAACCTTAGCAACTTACTATCTTGGCAACTCAACACAATTCTTTCCGGATTTAAAAGCACAATTGCCTCTTTTGATTACTTTTTATCCCCAAATTCTGTTTATATTTGCCTCTTTCGAACAAACAACATAACAATGACTACTTTAAACGAATTGAATGCTATATCACCAATTGACGGAAGATATAGAAGTAAAACCCTTTCACTAGCGCCTTTTTTCTCCGAAGAAGCTTTAATCAAATATCGTGTATTAGTTGAAATCGAGTACTTTATCGCCTTGTGCGAAGTACCATTGCCACAGCTAAAAGACGTAAATTCTAATTTATTTGAGAGCCTGCGTGACATTTACAAAAACTTTTCTACCGAAGATGCTCTTTGGATCAAAGAAACAGAGAAAGTAACCAATCACGATGTAAAAGCAGTAGAGTATTTTATTAAAGATGCTTTTGAAAAACTAGATTTATCGCAATACAAAGAGTTTATTCACTTCGGGTTAACATCACAAGACATTAATAATACGGCAATTCCGCTTTCCACAAAAGAGGCTTTCGAGAAGGTTTATATGCCATCCCTGATTTCTTTAATTTCTAAATTAAAAGAATTAAGTGTGGAATGGGCAAATATTCCAATGTTGGCACGTACGCATGGACAACCGGCTTCTCCTACCCGTTTAGGAAAAGAAATCCTGGTTTTCGTAGAGCGTTTAGAAGAGCAGATGCGTTTGTTGTTCAATATTCCATTTGCCGCTAAATTTGGTGGAGCAACCGGAAATTACAATGCACATCATGTAGCCTATCCACAAATCGACTGGAAACAGTTTGGAAATAAATTTGTTGAAACAGATCTTGGCTTACACCATTCTTTTCCAACAACACAAATTGAACATTACGATCATTTTGCAGCCTTTTTTGATGCGTTAAAAAGAATCAACACGATCATAATCGATTTAGATCGTGATATCTGGACCTATGTTTCGATGGATTATTTTAAACAAAAAATCAAAGCAGGTGAAATTGGATCATCGGCTATGCCACATAAAGTAAATCCGATTGATTTTGAAAACTCTGAAGGAAACTTAGGAATAGCAAATGCCATTTTTGAACATTTAGCAGCTAAATTACCTGTTTCAAGATTACAACGTGATTTAACTGACAGTACCGTTTTACGTAACATCGGAGTACCGATGGGGCATACGATTATTGCTTTTGAAGCTTCTCTAAAAGGTTTAAACAAATTACTTTTAAACGAAACCAAATTTGCTGAAGATCTCGAAAAAAACTGGGCAGTTGTGGCTGAAGCCATTCAGACCATTTTACGTCGCGAAGCTTATCCAAATCCATATGAAGCATTAAAAGGCTTAACAAGAACAAACGAAGCAATTGATAAAAACGCTATTCATAATTTTATTGCCACTTTAGAAGTTTCTGATGCCGTTAGAGCTGAGTTAATGCAAATAACTCCTGCTAATTACACAGGAATCTAAAGAAAACTTAAAATATTTTACCAAAAAAAGCTATCTTTAACGGTAGCTTTTTTTATTTAATCCAATTGGAAGTTAATCCAGATTACTTCACTTAATTTTTATTTCTAATTTAGGAGTTAAGTGACATTCATTTAAAATAAAAAGCCTTTTGTAAAAAAACAGATTTTTTTCGCAAAAGTATGAAATGGAAAAACTGGATTAAGCTCCTAAAAAACACTCATATATGATTGCCATAAACGCCGCCGCCGCAACTACACACCACTTACAACCTTTAATTAGCGATTTGGGATTAATCCTGATAACCGCCGGAATTGCCGTACTCTTATTTAAAAAAATGAAACAGCCTCTTGTTTTAGGCTATTTGATTGCAGGCTTTTTAGCAGGAAATCATTTTGATTTTTTCCCTTCAATTACAGAAATGAAAAGCGTTGAAGTTTGGGCTGAGATTGGTGTGATCATCCTCCTTTTTAGCCTTGGGCTCGAATTTAGTTTCAAGAAGTTAATGAAAGTTGGTGGTACAGCATCGATCACGGCCATAACGCAGATTATCACTATGGTTGTAGTCGGTTATCTGGTCGGTCAATGGATGGGTTGGTCACAAATGGACAGCATTTTCCTTGGTGTCATTTTATCGATTTCTTCCACAACCATTATCCTAAAAACCTTTGATGAACTGGGTGTAAAAGCGCAAAAATTTGCCGGAATTGTTATCGGATCGCTAATCGTACAGGATCTTGTTGCCATTTTAATGATGGTTTTACTTTCGACAATTGCAGTAAGTCAGCAATTTTCAGGTAGTGAATTGATGATGTCTGTTTTAAAATTAGTTTTCTTTTTGACCGCTTGGTTTGTAGGTGGTATCTTTTTTATTCCGACACTTCTTAAAAAAGCCAAACATTTACTGACAGACGAAATGTTGCTTATTATCTCACTTGCCTTATGTTTGATGATGGTAAGTTTTGCTGCAAATGTTGGTTTTTCTCCTGCATTAGGAGCTTTTATAATGGGATCTATTATTGCTGAAACCACTCAGGCGGAACACATAGAACATTTAATTAAACCGGTAAAAGATTTGTTTGGTGCGATCTTTTTTGTATCGGTTGGAATGTTAATCGATCCTAAGATGCTTTATGAACATGCTGTTCCTGTTGCGATATTAACCGTTTTAACTATAGTGGGTCAGTCGGTAAGTTCTACCGTTGGTGCTCTGTTAGCCGGTCAACCGCTAAAACAGTCTGTACAAACCGGAATGAGTTTATCTCAGATTGGGGAGTTCTCCTTTATTATTGCCACTCTCGGAATGACGCTAAATGTCACAAGCTCCTTTTTATATCCTATCGTAGTAGCTGTTTCAGCTGTTACTACTTTCACGACTCCATTTATGGTTAAATATGCGGTTCCTTTTTCTGACTTTTTAGAGCGTAAACTTCCCAAAAAATGGGTTAAAAACATCAACCGTTATAGTGTAAATGCTCAAGCTATAAAATCAGTCAGTATCTGGCAAAAAGCCCTTCATGCCTATATTATTCAGGTTGTTCTGCATACCATTATAATTGTTGCCGTGATTTTGTTATCATCAAAATTTATAGCGCCACTTGTTGCCGATACACGATTCGGAAATACTTTGGCTGCCCTTATTACTTTGGTTGTAATTGGTCCGTTTTTATGGGCGCTTTCTTTGCGACGAGTAGCTGTTCAGGAAGTCGATCAACTATGGGCAGAACGCAAATATAGAGGTGCGCTTTTGATGTTAATCTTAATCAGAATATGTCTCGGTTTGTTTTTTGTTGGGTTCTTATTGAATATCTTCTTTTCTCCTCTTATCGCTTTTATCGCTTTGATTATTGCTATTGCCGCTTATCTGATATTCCCTAAAAAATTAAACGAGCAATATCATAAAATCGAAAATCACTTTATGACGAATCTAAACGATCGTGAAAACAAAAAAATCGACCGAAGATATGCTAACTTAATGCCTTGGGATGGTCACATGTCCTTTTTTGATATTGGAAAAGAATCCAATCTGGTAGGTAAAACACTGGAAGAGTTAAGAATTAGGGAACAACTAGGAATCAACATTGCCTATATAAAACGCGGTGATGTCACCATTCCAATTCCAACTAAAAATGAACGCCTGTTCCCCGGTGATGAAATTTCAGTTATTGGTACAGATGCTCAGGTTACGGAGTTTGGCAAATTCCTGAATCAACATGAAGTGGAAGCTCCTGAAAAAGTAGAAGAGACAGACATTGTATTAAGACAACTGGAAGTCTCTCAGGAAGAATTTATACAAAAAAGCATTGGACAATTCCGAACAAAAACCAATGGTTTAGTAGTGGGTATAGAACGAAACGGAAACAGGATTCTAAATCCCGAATCCCAGTTAATCTTAGAAAAAAATGATATTCTTTGGGTTGTTGGAGACAAAAAAAGAATGTCGGATTTGTTAAAGACTGCTAAATAAGTTGCTGAGATCCTAAGGTTCTGAGATGCTGAGTTTATTTAAAAAAAAGCTTTAAGTAACCCGTTGGGTATAATTGTTTAACACATAGAAACATAGTTTTGAAAACGAAAAAAGGCGTTTCACTTAATTAAAATTTCAATTGTCAGTCTGAGCGAAGCCGAAGATCTCATAGCTTGACTATGTGATAGAAATGTATTTCTTTTTTGTACTCTTTTTTAAAAGTAGAGTATATGTTTCTATGTGTTAAGTATAATTTTATCAATTGCATCCAACGGCTGCTAAGTAAGTTGGTAAGTTGCTGAGATACTAAGGTTCTGATATACTGAGTTTACTATAAAAAAGGCTCTAAGTTTTATCAAAACTTAGAGCCTTAGTAACTCATAAACTTAGCAACTTTATTTATTCGGTTGCGGAGTCATTCGCAAATACGGTTTTATTGGTGTGTGTCCTTTTGGAAATTTCGCAGGAATATCGCTGTCTGGAACTGCCGGAGTGATAACCACATCTTCCCCGTCTTTCCAGTTTGCCGGAGTTGCTACGCTATAATTTGCCGTTAACTGTAAGCTATCAATAACACGCAGTAATTCATCAAAATTTCTGCCTGTTGAAGCAGGATAAGTTAAAGTTAATTTGATCTTTTTATCTGCTCCGATTACAAATACCGAACGCACTGTAAATTTATCACTGGCGTTTGGATGGAGCATATCGTACAAAGTAGCTACTCTTTTGTCTTCGTCTGCAATTATCGGAAAATTAACCGTTGTATTTTGAGTTTCATTGATATCTTTTATCCACTCTAAATGTGATGCTAAACCATCTACACTCAAGGCAATAACTTTTGTATCTCTTTTTGTAAATTCCGGAAGATAATTTGCAACTGTTCCTAGTTCAGTTGTACAAACCGGAGTAAAATCGGATGGGTGCGAAAATAAAACGCCCCAGGAATCTCCAAGCCATTCATGAAAATGAATTGGCCCTTCGGTTGTATCGGCCTGAAAATCGGGTGCTATATCGCCTAATCTTAATGTTGACATAATAATATTTTTTTAGTTCCTCTAAAATTACTCAAAAAAAGAACAAAGAAAACATTGATTTTCACAAAAATAGTTAAAAAAACGGCCTTATTTTTTCGTTTGAATGTTCGGCAAAAAATAAGCCAGTACTCCGATTAAAGGCAAATAAGAACTTACTGTATACACATATTCGATACTTGTTTTATCTGCAATATAGCCCAAAACGGCCGATCCCAGACCACCCATTCCAAAAGCAAAACCAAAGAACAAACCGGAGATCATTCCTACTTTTCCCGGTTTCAATTCCTGTGCATAAACTAAGATAGCCGAAAATGCAGAAGCGATAACTATTCCTATAATTACTGCCAAAACTCCTGTCCAAAACAAATTAGCATAAGGCAAAAGCAAGGTAAAAGGTGCTGCCCCTAAAATAGAAAACCAAATGATATACTTTCTGCCAAAGTGATCCCCTAACGGACCACCAATTAAAGTCCCGGCTGCAACAGAAGCCAGAAAAATAAACAGATAGTACTGCGATTCCTGAATGTCTAAAGAAAATTTACTCATTAAATAAAAAGTAAAATAACTCGACATACTTGCCATATAGAAGAACTTAGAGAATATCAATAATAATAACACAATAATCGAAATGGTAATTTTTTTATTTGATAACGGAACAGCTTCTTCTAAGCCTGACTTTTTTGCAGCTCTCAGACTCATGTGGTTTTCATACCAAAGCGCAATTCTCGACAAAATCATAATTCCCAAAACCCCGGCTATTACAAACCAAATCACATAAGATTGTCCATATGGTGCAACAATTAAAGCCACCAACAAAGGTCCGACTGCGCTACCGGCATTTCCTCCTAACTGAAAAATAGACTGAGCAAGCCCCCTCTTTCCTCCCGATCCTAAAAAGGCAACACGAGATGCTTCCGGATGAAAAATAGAAGAACCAATCCCTACCAAGGCCACCGAAATCAAGATCATCCAAAATGAACTTGAAACAGACAATAATCCAAGTCCCGATATTGTAAAAAGCATGGCGGCTACTAAGGAATAAGGTTTTGGTTTTTTATCGGTATAAAATCCAACGAAAGGCTGCAACAAAGAAGCCGTCAGTTGAAAAACAAACGTAATTAATCCGATCTGTGTAAAACTCAGATTGAAGTTTTCCTTTAAAATAGGGTAAGTAGACGGAATTACGGATTGCATTAAATCATTCAGTAAATGTGCAAATGCTATAGAGAATAATACCGAGTAAACTGTTTTTTGGGCTAATGCACTGCTATCCATTCTAGCAGTCTTTGTAGATGAATTCATATTATGGTAAACAAAAAATTATATATAACTAACTATAAAATACCAGATGGCAAGAGTGATAAAGGAAACCGGAATTCCAAAACCAATCATCATGCTGCTGAGTTTAGGCTTTAATCCGTAGGTCGAGGCCAAAATTGCACCTGTTATCATTGGTGCCATCGCCATTTCCATAAGCGTAATTTTTATCGCTTCTGAATGCTGTTTTAAAATAAAAACATATAAAACCAGAATTATAAAAGGCGCCAGAATCAGTTTGTAAAAAAGTCCCAGTTGCAAAAATTTCCAGTGTTTGCTTTTTAGATCAAACGTAAGTTGCAAACCAACGGAAAGCAAAGCCAAAGGAGTCACAAAACTTCCAATTGTCAATAAAACAGCCTGGAGGCTTTCCTTAAATTCAAATCCGAAAACATTCAGCAGACAAGCACCAACGAAAGTAATGAATGGCGGAAAGAGAAGGACTTTTTTCAGAATCCCAAAAGCATCGGGGCTTCCTTTTGAATAGAAGGCCGCAACAAAAATCCCTAAAGTCGAAACCACCACAAATGTTCCCGGCTGATCGACAAGAACGGCTGTTTCTAAACCTTTTTTTCCAAACAAAGCTTCAATAATCGGGTAACCTAAAAAAGAGCTATTACTTAATCCCGCCGTTAAAATCAAACAACCGATCAATTTATTAGACCAGCCTAATTTTTTTCCTAACAAATGAAAAAACAAAATAGCAAGTATAAAACTAATCCATCCTGATCCTATCGGAAAGAGTAATTCCGCATTCCATTTTATTTTCGGGATATGATATAAGGTAATTGCCGGCAGACAAACGTAGATGACAATTTTATTTAAAAGCTTATAGACAGAAGTCGGAAACTGCTTTACTCTTTGTAAAAGTAGGCCCAAAGACAAAAAGAAGAATATTAGAATAAAATTGTTCATATAGCAGAATGACTGCAAAAATAAGGATTTATAAAATAGCCCATTGGGTGCAATTATTTTTTAACACATAGACGAAAAGTCTTTTGCACGCTGATTTAGCAGATCAAGCCGATATTTTTGTTTTGTTACTTCGATAAAAACAATCTGAATGAATCTGCGTGAAAAAATTTCACTGCTAACATTAGGAGAAACATAGCCTTAAAAACGAAAAAGGTGTTTCACTTCAATAAAATTACAATTGTCAGTCTGAGCGAAGTCGAAGACCTCATAGGTCTACTATATGAGAGAAATATGTTTCTCTTTACGCTCTATTTTTAAACATAAAATCTATGTCACTATGTGTTAAGTACATATTTTTTTTAGCGAAATACCTCCAACGACTTAGTCCATAATTATTAATTTTCCGTTAAAACTTTTTTTTATTCGATAAAACCCTTTACATTTGTAACATATTTTATTACAGTATGATTTCAGGTAAGTTTGCCATAACGATTCACATTTTAACTTTACTCACTAAATTCCCAAATGATTATTTGTCTTCAGAATTTATTGCAGGAAGCATTAACCTTAACCCGGTTTTGGTTAGAAAGGAAATTGCGAATCTAAAAGCAAATCATATTGTAGAAAGTAAGGAAGGTAAAAACGGCGGCACAAAATTGTCTAAAGCAGCTTCAAATATTACGTTGAAAGAAGTATTTGAAATGACATTAGACACCATCAATTTAGGTTATGCAAAAAATCAGCCTAACCCCGATTGTCCGGTTGGAAAAAAAATCAACCAAAATTTAGCCGAATTATACGCCGAAATGAACGAAAAAGTGAGTTTACAACTGAGTGATATTACCTTAGAAGATTTTTCAAATCAGTTCTAAAACTTTTTTTTACACAAAACTGTAACATTTTTTATTACTAATAAAACTTATATATTATGAAAATTGCTATCATTGGAGCTACGGGATTTGTAGGCTCTGCTATTTTAAACGAACTAGTTTCAAGAAATCAGGAAATTACGGCTATCGCCAGAAATCCAAAAGAAGTACCAAATGTAAACTGGGTATCAACAGATATCTTCAACACAGATGCTTTGGCAGCTATTCTGAAGGGAAATGACCTTATCATTAGTGCTTACAACTCAGGCTGGACAAACCCTAATATCTATGACGATTTTATTGCTGGTTCAAAAGCTATTCAGGAAGCCGTTAAAAAATCGGGAGTGAAACGTTTTATCGTCATTGGCGGAGGCGGAAGTTTGTTTGTTGCGCCAGGTTTACAAGCGGTTGATACTCCGGATTTTCCAAAAGAATACTATACCGCAGCTTCAGCAGCAAGAGATTATTTGAATATCATTAAAGAAGAAAAAGAGCTTGACTGGGCTTTCTTTAGTCCGGCTTTTGAAATGCATCAGGGCATTACAACGGGAAGAACAGGAAAATATCGTTTAGGTCTGGACAATCCTGTTTTTAATGAGGAACAAAGAAGTATCTTATCTGTAGAAGATTTAGCAGTCGTTATCGCTGATGAAGCAGAAACTCCAAAACACCACCAAGTGCGTTTTACAGCGGCATACTAAATTTATTCAAACACGAATTTCACGAATTTTCACGAATTAAAAGTTTAACATATTGCGGACAAAAATAATTAGTACAAATTCGTGTAATTCGTGTTAAACAATCTAAACAGTTTCAAGAGCATAATTGTCTTTTGAAACTGTTTTTGTTTTCTGTACTTTTACAGTACCAAAAAATACATTTTGTCGAGTTCAAAAAAACAAGTTAGTAGTCTGCAAGAAAAGGCCGGAATTTCACCTCCTGAAATTACCAGCATTTCTGCTATTAGTCAGATTCAGCAAAACAGAAGAAAACAACCTTCTGCCAAAGAATTGATTGATGGAATCCTCGACGCTAACAGAACATCCTTAAGCCGTGGCATTACTTTGGTCGAAAGCACCAATCCGCAGCATGCCGAAAAAGCAAATGAAGTCATCAAAGGCTGCCTTCCTTATGCCAATAAATCCATACGTATCGGAATTACAGGCGTTCCCGGTGTTGGCAAAAGTACTTTTATAGAAACCTTTGGAACCTTTCTGACCGCAATGGGTAAAAAAGTTGCCGTATTGGCTGTTGACCCGAGTAGTTCACTTTCTCACGGCAGTATTCTGGGGGATAAAACCCGAATGGAAGAACTGGTAAAAGATGAAAATGCTTTTATAAGACCAAGTGCTTCCGGCGATACTTTAGGCGGAGTAGCCCGAAAAACTAGAGAAACCATTATACTTTGTGAAGCTGCCGGTTTTGACACAATTCTAATTGAAACGGTTGGTGTGGGACAAAGCGAAACTGCTGTTCATAGCATGGTTGACTTTTTTCTTTTACTAAAAATCTCGGGTGCCGGCGACGAGCTTCAGGGCATTAAACGTGGTATTATGGAAATGGCGGATGCTATTGTCATCAATAAAGCAGATGGTGATAACATCAAAAAAGCAAACCAAGCCAAATTAGAATTTAACCGCGCTCTGCATTTATTTCCTCCAAAAAAATCAACCTGGCAACCCAAAGTGACAACCTGCAGTGCCATTACTCAGGAAGGAATTTCAGAAATCTGGGAGACCATTTCGAGTTATTTTGAAATGACAAATAAAACGGGTTATTTCCAGGAAAAACGAAAAGACCAGAATCATTTTTGGATGATAGAAACCATCAACGAACAACTTCGATTAAACTTCTACAACCAACCGGAAATAATCGCACAACTGGAACAAAACAAAAAAGCAGTGCAAAATGATGAAATATCACCTTTTGCAGCTGCTCAGAATTTGTTGTCTCTTTATTTTGGGGAAGGTACAAAGGTGCAAAGTAACAAAGGTACAAAGCAATAAATCTTTGCCCCTATTTCTTGGTTTTAAGCATAGACTAATTCTCTTTAAATAAAATTTATTTCTATAATAACATTTGTCAAAGCTACAATCAGAAATAATTTCACAATTAAAACAAAACAAAAAAACAGTTGCAAACTGATGAAATATCACCTTTTGCAACTGCTTAAAAATTGTATTCAATGCTTTTTGAGAAAGATTCCAACTGAGAAAAACGCAAGGTAAAAACCTCTGAACCTTTGTCACTTTGAACCTCTGAACCTATTTCTTAGTCCTAAGCTTATACTTACTCTCCTTATACAAATTTCCTGCTGTAATAACGTGTGCCAAAGCATCTTTTGCTAATTCTTCGTTTAATTTTACAGGAATTAAAGTTGTATCATTTTTGATTTCAAATTGCAACGGTTTCAAGTTTGGCTGCATGATTACCACCTGATTCTCTACTCTAAAGGCATTGATATCATTAAACTGCATGATAGATCTTCCCTGAACTTTAGCGTCGAGTTTATTTAAATTTCTTCCTACCATTGGGGTTTCAAACGGAAGTCCTAAATACCCCAATAAAGTCGGCGGAATATCGATCTGACTTGCCAATTTACTGTAAACAGATCCTTTTTTAACTCCAGGTCCCATTATTAAAGCCGGGATATGGAATTTATTGATCGGCACTAAATTTTTCCCGTACGTTCTGGTATTATGATCTGCAATAACAATAAAAATGGTGTTTTTAAAATACGCTTCTTTTTTAGCCATTTCAAAGAATTTCCCAATCGAAAAATCCGCATATTTCATGGCATTATTTACCGTTGCCGGTTTCTGATCATACGGTTTTATTCTTCCTGCCGGATATTCAAAAGGCTCGTGATTAGAAGTAGAAAACATTAAAGAAAAGAACGGTTTATCACCTTTAGCTTTAAAATAATTATTTGCTTTTGTTACCAAATCTTCGTCTGAATACCCCCAGGTTCCTTTGAAAGCATATTTGTTTCCATCCGCTTCAAAATCTGCCTGATCTACAATATCCTGGAAACCATTTCCGTTGAAAAACGAAGCCATATTATCAAAATTTGCCATTCCACCATAAATAAAACTGGTTTCATACCCTTTTTGTTTTAAGGCATCAGCCAAAGTAAAAAAGCCTTGCTGCGAGTTTCCTAATTTCACCACACTTTCAGATGGCGATGGTAAAAACCCGGTTACGACAGCTTCAATTCCACGAACGCTACGAGTTCCTGTACAATACAAATTGGTAAACAACAATCCTTCTTTTGATAATTTATCAAATTCCGGTGTTAAAGGTTTCCCTCCTAAGATTCCAACATATTCTGCTCCTAAACTTTCCTGTAGAAAAATAACCAAATTATAAGGCTTTGCAACAGCTGTATCCGGTTGCTGTACATGAAGAAACGGAATCTCGGCATCAGTAAAGTCACTTGGTCCGGCAATCATGTATTTTTTTACACGGGCAATGGCTTCTGCTTCATCCATTTTTCCATACATTTTGGTGTTTCCTTCGTTTTTAATCGAATAAGCAGCAAAAGCAACGGTATAAAAAGAATTCAACCCCAAAGTATTCGTTAACTGATCGGTAGAAAAAACCGCATTACTGGCATTAATTGGTCGTTTTGAAGTCAGACTGGAACGTGCTCCGAAAAACAATAAAAAAGCCACTAACGGGAAAAGCAACAATTTAAACTTATACTCCGTATTCGTTGTATGAAAGAAACGTTTTCCTTTCTTAAAGGCAAAATAAAGTACTACTCCCAAAATCAGGAAAGTAACAATAATAGACATCAGGTAGCTTTTCAACAACATTCCTACCACCTCTTTTGGATAAATCAGATAATCCAGAAAAATTTTGTTGGGACGTGTATCGTATTGTTTTACAAAGTCAGGTGTAGCTAACTCTACAAAAAGAATCAGAAACAAAAACAGAAAGCTATAAATTACCAAGAATTTGTTGGTAAATTTCACCCATTTCCCAGGTAAAAATGTTATTAAAACAGCCGGTAAAAAAGATAAATAACATAATAATATCAAATCCATTCGCAAACCGATTGGAAAAATATACCAGAAATTTGGTGTTTCAACAACTCTATCTTTAAAGATAAAAAATAAAAACAGTCGACTTAAAGTAGTAATTAGCAATCCGATTGCTATAAAATTAAAAACGGGTTTTAAAAAACTTAATTTTTTCATTAAAGATAATTTAAGGTGCAAAAATTGAAACCTGTAGAAACGCACTGTGTAGAGACGCACTGCTGTGCGTCTCTACCGGGCGTCTCTACTCTTCGTAACGATTTATTTCTCTGTCATAAAAGTCGTTAGCCAAAATAATCAAACCTTCCATTTCGGCATTTAATTCTGCTTCATCAAGGTCTTCGGCTTCTTCCATAAACTCAACCTCATCATCTTTCAGGTTAATTATAAATCTTGGATAATCAAGATGAATGATAAAAATATCATCCGGAAAATCAGTATTATCTCCAAGTAAAAATTTAGGTAATTCCATGTTTTATTAATTTATTTTTTGATTTGTATTCTTGCCACAGTTCACTCCATTTATGAATTAAAAATCAGTGTCAATCTTTAAGATCTGTGGTTTCTTTTTATTTTATAAGTTTCAAATTTAGTTATTTGTAACTGAATTCTTAATTAATTTTTTAGTTAAATAATTAAAACGCAGATATAAAAATACAGCCGCCGTAGTTAAACCCGCTAAAAGTCCAATCCAGACTCCTTGTGCTTTCCAAGGTGTATATTCTGCTAAATAGTAGGAAATCGGAAAACCAATTACCCAATAGGCAACAAACGTAATGTACATCGGGATTTTCACATCTTGTAAACCACGTAAAGCACCTAAAACAACTACCTGAATTCCATCAGAAATTTGAAAAACGGCCGCAACTAAAAGTAACTTTGATGCAATGGCTATTACTTCATTGTTATCCAGCAACTGTCCACTATTTTCCATATTCAAAAAGAGATGTGGCAGATAATTATGGAAAACAACAAACAAAATAGCAAAAAATGTTTCAATTATAATAGCCAGTAAAAAAATAGATCGGGCCACTACCACTAAATTTTTAAAATCATTTAATCCTCTCTGATTACTTACCCTAATCATCGACGTTACGCTTAATCCCATGGCAAACATAAAAGTCAGAGAAGAGAGACTCAGTGCAACCTGATTAGCCGCCTGACTCGTTTTTCCGATATTCCCGCAAAGCCAGATTGAAGCCGTGAACAGTACCACTTCAAAAAGCATCTGCATCGCCGAAGGAAGACCAATACTTATGATCTTTTTTATGGTTGCTTTTTTTATTTCATTAAAGCTGAAACCATTGAAAAAACGCTTTAAATCATTCCTTCTCGAAAGCATAATATGCATAAACATGACTAAAAATATTCTCGAAATTACGGTTCCAAGGGCGGCCCCAATAATTCCCATTTTAGGAAAAATCCAAATCCCATAAATCAAAAGATAGTTTATACCTACGTGCAATACATTCGCCATAACCATAGCATACATAGAATACTTAGTCATCGACATTCCATCGGCAAATTGTTTGTATCCCTGATACATAATTAAAGGAATCAATGAAAATGCAACCCAGTCCAGATAAGGCTTTGCAAGCACAATTACTTCAGCAGGCTGATCCAGCATTTCCATTATTGGCTTTGCCAGAACAATCACACCAAACATCACCAATCCCAAAATGGTACATAAAAATAGACCGTGATGAAATGCAGAACGAATTTTGGTATCATTTTTCTCTGCATCTCCTTCTGCCACAATTGGAGTTATTGCGGTCGAAAACCCAATTCCTAATGACATGGCAACAAAGATCATACTATTACCCAACGAAACTGCTGCCAGCTCCGTACTTCCTAATTTCCCTACCATAATATTATCGACTATACCTATTAAAGTATGTCCAACCATTCCCAAAATAATAGGATATGCTAATCTAAAATTATAAGAAAACTCCTTTGTGTATTGTTTTATATTCAATTGTAGTGTTTTTTAAGTTGGTCAAAGATACAGAGAAGCTTTGAATTCTCTTCTATTATCAGCAATATAAGCGAATATTAGGAATATCCTTAATAACGCTAAGATTATATAACAATTCCTGCGAATTGTATAACAACCTCCTAGCTGTTAGAATCTACTTTTACCTTATTAATAATTCAAAAAAAGAGATCATGAAAAAATCAGTTAATATAAAAATGTTATTCCTTGCTGTTATTTCCATTTTATTCGCCAATACCACTTTCGCACAAGAGACAACAGCTATTAAAAATGAAGGCGAAATCAAAACTTACGAGCCGGGATTTAGATTAGGTTTCGGATTAAACGGTGGTCTCCCAACTGACAACGCTTACGATTGGTCACTTGGAGGAGATGTACGTTTACAATATGATTTATCTAAAAGAACTTCATTAACCCTGACTACAGGTTTTACCAATTTATTTATTGGAGATGACGTAAAAGACCTTGGATTTATTCCTGCAAAAGCCGGTTTTAAAGCTTTTATCTGGGAAGATCAATTTTATGTACTAGGGGAAGTTGGTGCCGGTTTTGCAGTAACAAACGGTTACAATGACACCACTTTTTTATGGGCTCCCGGAATTGGATATGCGAATAAATACATTGATATCAGTGTGCGATACGAAGATTACAACAAATTTAAAACAAATCAGGTGGCGCTTCGTTTAGCCTACGGTTTCGATTTGTAAAAATACAGACCTTTTATTCTTTTGTTTTTGGTAAAACCCGGCAGTTTCTCATGGACTGTCGGGTTTGTAATTTTATTATTCTCCTAATTCCTTTTTATACATTTCAAAATTGGCTCTAATTTTATCATCCAGTTCCGGTTCTTTAATATCAGTATGTTTTTGCATTTCTTCCCAAATAATTTTGGCGACAATATATCGGGCCATTTCTTTATCATCAGCAGGAACAATATACCAGGGTGCCAATTCGGTTGAAGTTTTATTTATTGCTTCTTCATAATATTTCTGATACTCCTCCCAATGCTCCCGTTCTTTCAAGTCTGCAGGAGAAAATTTCCAATGGTGTTTTTCTTCCTCCAAACGGCGCAGCAAACGCTGACGTTGTTCTTCCTTACTCAAATGCAGAAAAAACTTTAATACGATCGTTCCGTTTTGCGCAATATGTCTTTCAAAATTATTAATCTGCTCGATTCTGTTTTCCCAAAAACTGGGCGTAATATCATCAATCGTATTAATTCCCGGCAAATTCTCTCCTAAAATATACTCCGGATGTACTCTTGTCACCAAAACATTCTCATAGTGGGTTCTGTTAAAAATAGCAAACTTTCCTTTTTCCGGTAGCGCGATATAATGCCTCCACAAATAATCATGCTCTAACTCAGCCGATGTTGGCGTTTTAAAACTATGCACCACTACTCCACGTGGATTAAATTCTTTAAAAACTTCCCGAATCAAACTGTCTTTTCCGGAAGTATCCATACCCTGTAGGCAAATCAGAACGCCGTATTTGTTGTGGGCATACATCACATCCTGCAAATTGCTCAATTTCGCCTGGACTTTATCGAGTTTTTCCTCCTTTTCATCATCATCCGCCTTTATGTCCAACAAAGTCGGAATACGCTTTAAACTTATTTTCTCTACAACTTTAAAATTATTCGGATCGATAGATTTCATAGTATCAGTTTTATCATATTTAGTAAATAGAGTCCATTGGGTGCTATTCAAAAAAACACTTAACACATAGAGGAAACATAGATTTTATTTATAAAAAAGAACTCAAAAAAGAAATACATTTCTTTCACATAGTCAGACTATAATGATTTAATTAAGTGAAATGTCATTTTTTGTTTTCAAAACTATATCTATGTGCTAAAAAATAAGTGCACTCAATAGGTTAAATATACTACTTTTACGAATCATATTTTTGTTATTACTTGTAAATACTTTTTCAATAAGTTATTTTCATTTTAACAAACTTAGATTCTACTTTTCAAAACAACATTCATGGAAAAATTCACCTTAGAAATATTATTTCAAATCATCGGAATCGGTTCTGCATCAGGATTATTCCTTAACAACAATTCTCTTTATGTCGTTGGGGACAACAGCGGCTTTTTGTACGAATACAATATGCAGAATCAGCAATTAAATCAACATACTTTAATCGATAATCCGACACAAAACATTCCGAAAAACCTAAAACCGGATTTTGAATCGATGACTAATCACAATGATACTTTATATGTATTTGGTTCAGGTTCTACCGAAAAACGAAACAAAATGATCGAGTTTGATCTGAAAACCAAAACCGTTTTACAAAAAAACAATCTGGTCGATTTATACGGCTTAATGCAAAGTTTTGGAGAAATAAAACCGGAAGACTTTAATCTGGAAGGTGCTATTTTTGATGGTGAAAATTGGTATTTATTCAATCGTGGTAACGGTGTTTCAAACAAAAACACCATTTTTACAATCCATGCCAAAAGTTTGGGCGAAGAATTTGCATTGGTGGCTGTCAATTATAAACTTCCTAAAATAAAAGGGGTACGTTCCAGTTTTACAGATGCGATTTTAGTCGAAGATAAAATTTATTTCCTCTCTACTGCCGAAGACACCAAATCGACTTACGACGACGGAGCAATCCTCGGAAGCTTCATCGGACGCATCGATCTTAAAAACATGAAAATTGACTTTACACAAAAAATAACAACAACTCATAAATTCGAAGGTCTGACACTCTATCAAAAATCAAATGACAAAATCGAGTTTTTACTTTGCGAGGACAATGATACAGAGGTTTTAGAAACGAAAATTTTTAAGCTTAGTTTGCCTTTGAAGAAATAGTTTTTTTTTGAGGTACAAAGGTGCAGAGGAGCAAAGGTGCAGAGGTTTCTAAAACAAAAGCCAATTTTACAGTTAAAAAAATGAAACTTTATTTATGTTTCATTCCTGATAATACTAAACGACAAATCTGACAGGTTTTAAAAACCTGTCAGATTTAAATTTAAGTAGAAATTAATATATTTTAAGTACATACAACTATTTACATAATAGTTTTTATTCCGAAATAAAAGATCAAAAATTTGTTGTGAATTAAATAAGTTTCAAAAAAAAAGGAACTGATATTATACCACAAATTAAACAAAATCAATACTTTACACATAAAATTTAATTATTTTTACTTTTATTTTACTATCGTCCCAACCTTTTTATCTTTTTAACTCTCTTTAGTATAAAGACAACAATTGTGATAAACGAAACTCAAATTGCTAACTGTAAAAAAATGCATCGCGATGCGCAGCGTCAGGTGTATGAGTATATGGCTCCAAAGCTGTATCGCCTCTGCAAGCGCTATCTAAAAAAAGAGGAAGAGATCGAAGAAGCTATAGCCGATGCTTTCTATACCATATTTACAAAAATGGATCAGCTCAAAGAAGTTCAGGCTTTTGAGGCCTGGGCCCGAAAAATAACTGTGAACCATTGTTTGGCAACCATCAGAAAGAACACCAATTTCAATATGTATCTTGATGATGTCAAATTACAGTCACAACCTTTTACGGATGAGATCAATCATTTAGAAGAAGAAGATTTGCTCAATTTATTAAATCATATTCCAGACGGCTGTAAAACGGTCTTTAATCTTTTTGTAATTGAAGGCTACGGACATAAAGAAATAGCCAGCATGCTAAACATTTCTGAGGGCACCTCCAAATCACAATTGAATGCCTCTAAAACCAAGCTAAAGGATTTAGTAAATAAGTTATATTATCAAAAAGCAAAATAGTCATGGACAATCAAGATAAATTATTCGAAAAAATAAAAGAAGCTTCGCACAACGCCGAGAGCAGAGATTTTCCGGCAATGGAAAAAGTCTGGTCCCGAGTTGAAGAGAAACTCGACAAAAAAGAAGACAAAAAAACAATTGCCCTATGGAAAAAGATTGCAATTGCTGCCTCTCTTTTATTAGTAATCTCTTTAGGTTCTCAATTTATAAAAACAGACAAAAGTCAAACTATCGAAAACAATAATAAAGTAGTAACAACCGAAACTAAAACGGCACCTGTTCAAAAACCGGTTTTAGAAGAAAGCAAAGTCGCCATTGAAGAGTCAAAGATAGTTTCCGAAAAAGAAGCTGAAAAGATCATAGACCATCAGATTAAGCAACAAAAAGAAGTTGTGCAAAATGACATTCAAGGCCCTGTCCCTGAAGCGAAAGCTAGCTATGAAACAATAGAACCGGAAATTTCCGCTAAAGCATATGCTGCTCCTGCTCCACCGGTGGTTTCCGCTTATTCGAGAGAAGAAAGTTCCTCTTCAAAAGACAAAGCTTTTGTATCTGATGAACTATCAAAATCCACAAAAAGAGAATCTTACCGAATTGCTGATTCTCAGCCACCACCGCAAATGGCCAGAAAAGCTGCTCCATTAGTCATCATGAACGGTAAAGCCATTTCCCACAATGATGATGTTAAAAGAGATAAAATGATGCAGGCCGAGCTTTCTAATCTGGCTCCTGAAAATGTAGAATCTCTGGTAGTATTAGAGGAACCTTTATACATTATTGATGGAAACTACTATTCTGAAAATGATTTATTTGGCAAAAATCCAACGAGTCCTTATGCTCCTTTAAACCAACAGGAAATTAAAACCATCACGATTCTTCAGGACCTTGAAGCCACCTCAAAATATGGCGAAAAAGGAAAAAAAGGAGTCATAATAATCACTACCAAAACAGGAAAACCTGCTTCACAGCACTAGTTAAAACCTAACATTTAATCTTAAAATTTACGATCATGAAAAGTCTAAAACTTATTTCATCAGCCCTTACTATGCTTATATGTTTCGTGTCTATGGCACAGGAAAAAACCATTAAAGGAACGGTTTCAGATTATAATGCTATAGCACTTCCGGGTGTTAGTATAACTATTAAAAATTCAAAAACAGGAACTTCAACAGACTTTGATGAAAAATATACGATTCGTGCTCAAAAAGGAGATCTCCTTGTCTTTAGCTACATCGGATTTAATACGGAAACAGTTGTCGTAAACAACAGTGACATTATCAATGTAAAGATGAAAGAAGCTTCACAAACTTTAAGTGAAGTTGTTGTTACTACAGCCTACGGAAGAAGTGATTCTGAGTATACAGATAAAAGTTATACCCGTTCAGAAAGAAAAAAAGCTAAAATAGCTGCAGCCGAAATGCTTCAGGGAAGAACTCCCGGTTTGCAAATTCAAAATAACGTGTATGCAGCTCCACCTATTAAAATTCGTGGATACCAATCTATTTCAACGCAAGAGGAACCTTTATATATTGTAGATGGAACTCCTGTAAAATCACAACAAATGGCAAAAATAAATCCGAATGATATTCAGGACGTAAAAGTGCTAAAGGACACAGCGGCCACGGCTATTTATGGAACCAGAGCTGTAAATGGTGTTGTTGTGCTTTCTACTAAAAATGAACTTTACAAAAATCTTACGGAGCAGGAAATTAACAAAAAGCTAAACCTGACTATTCCTAATCAACCTGAAGTCGATAATGAAGATTATGATACTTTCACAGAAAATGCATTCGAAAATCCAAAGGGAGCGCCTTTATCTACTTTTTCAATAGATGTTGACAATGCCTCTTATACCAATATCAGACGTTTTATAAACAATGGACAAGCGGTTCCTAAAGATGCCGTTCGTGTTGAAGAAATGGTAAATTTCTTTAAGTACACGTATCCGCAGCCAAAAGATAAAAATCCATTTTCTATAAACACAGAGTTAAGCGAATCTCCTTGGAATCCTGAAAATAAAATTCTAAGAATCGGTTTGCAGGGAAAAAACATTCCAACCGAGAATTTACCGGCATCAAATCTTGTTTTTTTAATAGATGTTTCGGGTTCTATGGATAACGCTAATAAACTGCCTTTATTAAAACAATCCATGAAAATATTGGTAAACGAACTACGTTCAAAAGACAAAGTGTCTATTGTCGTTTATGCCGGTGCAGCGGGATTGGTCTTGCCTCCAACTTCGGGAGACGAGAAAAAAACAATTATTGATGCTTTAGATCACCTAAACGCCGGAGGAAGCACAGCCGGTGGAGCCGGAATTGAATTAGCTTATAAAGTGGCAGCTGAAAATTTTATTAAAGACGGAAACAACAGAGTGGTTTTGGCCACAGACGGCGATTTTAATGTTGGCAGTTCTTCTAATTCTGATATGGAAACGTTAATTGAGCAAAAAAGAAAAACAGGTGTTTTCTTAACTTGTCTTGGTTACGGCATGGGAAATTACAAAGACAGCAAAATGGAAACTCTGGCCGATAAAGGAAATGGAAACTATGCTTATATCGATAACATTCAGGAAGCGAATCGTTTTTTAGGAAAAGAATTCAAAGGTTCAATGTTTGCTATTGCGAAGGATGTAAAAATCCAGATTGAATTTAACCCAAAACAAATTCAAGCGTATCGATTGATTGGGTATGAAAATAGAAAACTACGTGCAGAAGATTTTAAAAATGATGCCATAGATGCGGGTGAATTGGGAAGCAATCATACCGTTACGGCTTTGTATGAAATTATTCCTGCAGGTGTAAAAAGTGATTATTTAAGCCATCAACCAGATGCTCTAAAATATACTAAGGTTAAAGAAAATACCAATGAATACAGTACAGAACTGGCGACGATAAAGTTTCGCTACAAAAAACCTGATGGCGAGAAAAGCATCGAAATGGCACATATAATTGAGAATAAAGTTACTCCGCTAAAAAGTGCAAGTGATGATTTTAAATTCAGTACAGCCGTTGCCTGGTTCGGATTAAAACTGAGAGATTCAAAATTGATTTCGAATAAATCTTCCGATGCTATTTTAAAATTGGCAAAGCAAGGATTATCGAACGATACCGAAGGATATAAAGCAGAATTTATTCGTCTTATTGAAGGTGCAAAGCTAGCTTATTAATAGTGGTTTTAGTACATTTGGACTTTCCTCAAAATCGGAAATATCCATTTATAACCTAATTTTAAAAAAGTAAAATGAATCCTATTTTAAATCAGAATTTATTCCTTGTAAAAGAGCATGTTGGCATGTTTAAAGCAGCAAACAATTTTGACATCTACGATCCGAAAACCAATCAAATTACGATGAACTGCCGTGAAAACAATCTTGGCTTTTTCACCAAAGTACTTCGTTTTACAGATTACAAAAGAATGACTCCTTTTAATGTTGAAATCTCAACTGTTTCAGGAGAAAAATTAATTACGGTTAGACGTGGTATTGCCATATTCCGCTCGACTGTAGAAGTACTGGATGAGAGAGATCGTTTAATTGGAACTTTCAAACAAAAATTCTTTTCTATTGGAGGAAAATTCGAAATTCTGGATAAAAATGAAAGACCATGTGCTACTCTTCAGGGAAAATGGACGGGTTGGGATTTTAAATTTTCCCATGAAAACAAACCATTAGCACAAGTAAGTAAAAAATGGGCAGGAATGGGGAAAGAATTCTTTACAAGTGCTGACAATTATGTTCTTCAAATCGAAGAAAATGTATCGGCAGACAGTCCACTTAGACAATTAATCCTTGGAGCGGTAATGTGCATTGATATGGTTCTTAAAGAATAGTTAAGGTTGTTAAACTTAAATTAAGAAAACAACGGAGAGCATCATTTTAGTATTCAAATGAATTATTTTTGTATATCTAAAAGGATGCTTTCTGCATTTCAAAAATACTATCATGACAGATTTAAAAAATAAAAACGCTCTTATTACCGGAGCCGGAAAAGGAATCGGAAAAGCAATTGCAATTGCTTTAGCCAAAGAAGGTGTAAATGTAATTTTAGTTGCAAGAACACAAGCTGATGTGGATCAATTAAGTACCGAAATCTCTGCTTTAGGTGTAAAATCTTTAGCATTAAGTGCTGATGTTTCAGACATCAATTCTATAAATACTGCAGTAGAAAAAGCGTTAGCTGAATTTAAAACTATTGATATTTTAATCAACAATGCCGGTATCGGTTCATTTGGAAAATTCCTTGAGATGGAACCTGCTGCCTGGGAGAAAATCATTCAGGTGAATCTTATGGGAACCTACTACACAACCCGTGCTGTTATACCCAATATGATCGAAAGACAAACCGGAGACATTATTAACATTTCATCGACAGCAGGTTTAAACGGAAATGCTTTAACCAGTGCTTATAGCGCTTCTAAATTTGCCGTTTTAGGCTTGACCGATTCTTTGATGCAGGAAATGAGAAAACACAATATACGTGTTACTGCTCTGACACCAAGTACTGTTGCAACCGATTTGGCTATAAACTCCAAATTAACCGATGGAAATCCGGAGAAAGTAATGCAGTCCGAAGATCTTGCAGAATTGATTATCGCACAACTTAAACTAAACCGCAGAGTTTTTGTTAAGAGCAGTAGTATCTGGTCTACAAATCCTTAATTTAAAATCAAATGGAACAGTATCTAAGACAATTAATTGCCATAGAATTTACCGATAAAAAAGAAATTTTTACCGGTTTTCTTATCGATTATTCTGACGACTGGATTTTATTGAGAAATAATCCGGTTGATTATATCCTTGATGGTTTTGTGATTTTGAAAAACAAAAATATCGAAGCCGTTCACAGAGATCAGGATCTTGCTTTTACCGAAAAAGTAATCCGAATGAAAGGTCTGAAAACAAATGCCGAAGATATCATTCCGATCAGAGACCTTGCTTCTATTGTAAGTTTCCTTACCAATAAATATGGCATTTTTCAGATTTCAAAAAAATCGGCTAAATCTGCTTATTTAGGTAAACTACTTGAACTAACAGACGAAGAACTAACCATCGATTTCTTAGACACAAGAGGGAAGTTTGGAGGAGAATTGAGCTTCAATCCTGAGAAAATAAGAGTCATTGAGTTTGATACTGATTATATCAATTCCTTGAAATTGGTTTTAGAGGAAGAAGAGAGATAATATTTTACTTTATAAAAACAGAAAAGTCCTTTGAAATAAAGGACTTTTCTGTTTTTATACTATTACTTAGGCTGCCAGCTGTCATTTCATGGCAGACGAGACGAGCTTATGCGACAACTCTGTAATTCTAATCAATAACAGGCAACAATTGTCATTCCGAAGAATGAGGAATCGCACATGAGACTCCGTAAAGAATGTTACCAATCGTTGTCGAATATTGGGTGTGATTCCTCGTACCTCGGAATGACAAAAATGGCGTTCAATCATTTATTAGGTAACACTTTCTGGTTAAAAGTACCTCTAAAAAACAACTCACATCTCACAACCCACATCTCACAAAAAAACTACACCTCTGCCAGTTTATTCAGAAACTCTAAACGAACGCTTCCGTCTTCGTCTATTTTAGTCAGGTTAATTTCCTGTAATGTATTTATTAGTTCCGGATTCCATGGTGTTTTTACTTTTACGTAGTTTTCAGTAAAACCATGAATATAACCTTCTTTATTTTCGCCTTCAAACAAAACAGTTCTGTTTTTCCCTAATTGACTTTCATAAAAAGCGCGACGTTTTTTAACCGATAATCCTCGTAGCATTTTACTGCGTTTTGCTCTTACATTTGCCGGAACAATTCCGGGCATATTTGCCGCTTCGGTATTGTCTCTTTCTGAATAAGTGAATACATGTAAATAAGAAATATCCATTTCGTTCAGAAAATGATAGGTTTCCAAAAAGTGATCGTCTGTCTCACCAGGAAAACCAACAATAACATCAACACCAATACAGGCATGTGGCATTACTTCGCGAATTTTATTTACACGTTCTGTGTACACCTCACGTAGGTAACGACGTTTCATTAATTTCAAAATATCATTGCTTCCCGATTGTAACGGGATATGAAAATGCGGTACAAAAGTTCTGCTTTTAGAAACAAAATCAATCGTCTCATTTTTTAATAAATTAGGCTCAATCGAAGAAATACGCAAACGTTCAATTCCATCTACTTTATCTAAAGCCTGAACCAAGTCCAGAAAGGTATGTTCGTGTTTTTTATTTCCGAATTCTCCTTTTCCGTAATCTCCGATATTTACTCCGGTTAAAACGATTTCTTTTATATTTTGTGCTGAAATTTCTTTTGCGTTCTGCAAAACGTTCTCAAGGGCATCACTGCGTGAAATTCCTCTCGCTAACGGAATGGTACAATACGTACATTTGTAGTCACAACCATCCTGAACTTTCAAAAAGGCACGGGTTCTGTCACCAATAGAATAACTTCCAACATAAAAATCGGCCTCAGCAATTTCGCAGGAGTGTACTTCCCCCATATCGTTTTTACTTAAGTCGTGAATATAATCGGTGATTTTAAATTTTTCGGTAGCGCCCAAAACCAAATCAACTCCGTCAACGGCTGCCAATTCTTCCGGTTTTAATTGCGCATAACACCCAACTGCGGCAACAAAGGCTTTTTCGTTGAGTTTCATTGCTTTTTTTACTACCTGCTTAAATTGTTTGTCCGCATTTTCTGTAACAGAACAGGTATTGATGACATAAATGTCTGCTACTTCTTCAAAATCAACACGATCAAATCCTTCATCATTAAAATTTCGGGCGATTGTAGAAGTTTCTGAAAAATTCAGTTTGCAACCAAGCGTATAAAAGGCAACTTTTTTTCTATTTTCCATAGGAATACACTACGTTTTAAGTAGTAAGATATTATATTTACATTCTCAATTGAAGAGTTTGCAAATTTACATACAATATTCTTTAAAATAAAATCAATAATACACTATATATCAACATTTTGCATTAACCAGACATTTAAGTTTGGCTTAAAAACTATAAATTGCACCTGCTAATGACCAAAATAAGTTTTATCTTTAAAAGATCGCGAATGTTCTTTGAATAAGAATTAAATGACAAAAACATCGATTAAAGGCAAATATTATCGATTAAATGCGTTTTTCTCTCAATTAAATTAAAATTTTCTTACATTTAACTGTTCAAAACAGCGCCACTGGCCAAAAACATTAAGTAATTTAAAATTTAATATAAATTAATTGATCAATCAGCAGATTTTGCCATAACAATTTTGATATTCTGTCGTTATGTTGTTGTTTTGTTTAATAAAAATAATGGGGAAAGCCGAAAACCATAAAGAGTAGGCAACAATTAAATATTCCAGACTTACTATGAAAGCATTTTTACCCACAATCTGCTTGATGTTCTTAACCATTTTCAGTTCGCAAGCGCAAACTGCTGCTCCGGCAACCAATCCATTCCCGTCAATTAGTACTTTAACAGGTTGGGCTAGTTTAAACAATCAATCGCAATTTGATATTGCAATTCGCGCTGTTGGGTTTAAATTTGAGGTAAAAGAACCAAGTGAAGGATCTACAGCCTATACTTACATCCGTAAGGTAACAGTAAATGAAGTAAACTATACTGATAGAATTGTTTACAGAATTACAAACAATAATTCTGCAAGTATTATTTCTTTAGTAACTGCTTCTACTGATTTAGTTAGCCTGTACACTCCACAATTGGCTACTTTTAAAAACAACAATTGTAAAACAGAAATGTCTAAGGACAAAAACACTACCTGTGCTTGTTACGAAAGCGTAAATTTTGCAATCGATCTTTGCGATGAGCGTGTAAAATTAACTATGGGTGATGGAAATAAATATTTTGTTTCTGTAGCTAAAAAATAATTCGATACATTTCGGAAACCTAAACTACGAGCTGTTTTCCAAATCTTTTTAATTTGTAAAGAGTACATTTAAAAAGATTTGGGATGCATTTCTTAGGATATTATACCAAGTTTGGATTCTTTAGTTCGTACCAAACTTCTCTTTCACCTTCGTCATCAAACGAATTCACATAACGAAGGCCCAGTTTTTCTAAAACTTTTCTTGAATTTTCGTTTCCTTCATCTGCATAAGCATAGAGTGCCTCTACTTTCATTTCGTTGAAGGCATGTTTTACGAAAGCATTACCTGCCTCGGTAGAATAACCTTTTCCCCAATGTCTTTCTATAAAACGATACCCAATTTCATAAAAGTCTTTATGATTATTAATTTCTTTTGTGATAAATTTTATTCCCGACCAACCCAGAAATTCATTGGTTTCTTTTAAAATAACGGCCCAGCGTCCGGTACCAAAATCTTTATACTGTTGTTGAATATTCTCGATTTGAGCAATACTCTCCTCAATAACCATAACCGGTTTCTTCCCCACATAAATATGCACATTGGGATTAGAATCTAATTCAAACATACCATCAGCGTCAGAAAGCAGTAATTCCCGCAGAATTAAACGCTCTGTTTCAATTGTTTTTTTCATTATGATTTAGTTTAAAATATAACGTTGTACTACTTCTGCAACACCATCATTATTGTTTGACGCTACAATCACATCAGCAAAATCACGCAATTCCGGCGTCACATTGTCTACCCAAACACCCAAACCAGCATATTCGATCATGGTCAGGTCATTTCCGGCATTTCCTACAGCGATAATTTCACTTTGCTCAATATTCAGCTTCTCTGCCAAAATCCTCAAACTTGCCGCTTTATCGATTCCCGTTTGGGCCGCTTCTAAGAAAAAAGGTTTGGACATTGCCACACTCAAATTAGGCATTGTCGCTTTTAAGTCTTTCTCTACTTCTTTTAAATACGAAGGCTGTTCCAACAAAATACACTTCACTGCCGGTTTATAAATAGCATCTTTAAAACTTGATACTATGCGATGTGGCAATCCGGTAATTTCTTTTTCGATCTCAATAAATTCAGAATTGGTTTCACTGATAATTTCACCATCCAGATACGTAATGATATGTGTTTTCATCTTTACGCTGTAGTCGTATAATTCGTGAATCTGCTTTTGTGTCAGCGTTTGCTCAAACAAAACAACATCATCTTTAACTGTACTGATAATAGCACCATTAAACGAAATTAGATACGAATTATTCAAGTCCAACTCCAATTCTTTAGCATAAGCAGTCATCGCAGATGTTGGCCGACCGGAAGCCAAAACCACATAAACTCCTTTGGCCTGCGCTTCAAGAAGTACTTTTTTGTTTAAATCTGAAATTTTATGATCGTCTGTCAACAAGGTATCGTCCATGTCGAGCACCAGCATTTTATATTGCATTTTTGTTAGTTTACAGTTTGCAGTCGCAGTACTTGTTTATCAGACGCTGAGACTGTGTCTAATTAAATATTCATTCTAAAATCTTCAATAACGGGGTTTGCTTTTGCAAAATCAGTTTCCTGAATGAAAATCTCAACAGCCAAATCAGAACCGCCAAAACCTCCCAATCTTGCTGATTGGATATTGTCTTTTTTTACCGTATCTACTCCGGCTTCTTCTAATCTTTCTTTTAAAGCAATTGCTAATACTTCACTTCCTGAAAACACCTTCATTAATCCCATAACATTCTGTTTTTTATTATTATTTATTCTCTATTGTAAATTCATTGTGCGTAATTGTTATTAAACACATAGAAACATAGGTTTTGAAAATGAAAAAAAAGGCATAATGCCTCCATAAAATCTATCGCTTCGTTTTCTTATTCCTCCTCAGTCTGATCTTCTTCGTCGTCGAATTCTTCTTCATCTTCTTCCTCCATATCAAAAATATAAGGCTCCAATAAAAATTTGTCAGCCAAAATTTCGATACGCTCGGTTAATTCTTCTGCAAAAATAATTCTTTGCGTTTTGGCAATACTGTTAGAAATACGCATGATTTTGGTTTCATGGCGCAATTTTAAAATCGCATCTGCATCATCTAAAATAAACATTCTCAAACGGTTTACATTGTAACCGGCTGTTGTAAACATATCGTTTAATTTGTTTGGCGTTCCGATCAAAACATCAATTCCGGTTGAAATATAGTTTTTATCATAATCCATATCGCCTTTGTCGTGAACACCATAAACTTCAAGACCGGTATACTTTCCGTATTTTTCAAAAAGCTCCACCATTTCCAAAACTTTTGTTTTGTCTTCTACAATGATCAAAGCTCTTGGAGATTCTTCAACCGAACCGGCCAATTGCTGAATCACATTTATGACAATTGTAGTCGATTTTCCGCTTTTTTCGGGAGAAAGTATGATACAATCAGCACCACTTTTAATAGTCGAAAAGGTTTCCTGTTGCAATGCATTTGCTTCCGTTAAACCATTTTCGATTAAAGCGTCCTGCAATTGCTCTTTTATTTTTTTTAGTTTCATTTTTTTATGCTGTAAGCTTTAGGCTATATGCCATAAGCAAATTGTTTTATTTTTATGCTGTAGGTTGTAAAATGTTGACTGTAAAATGTGAGATATAAAACTTACTTATTCTTTTTAGCTACTGCCTAAAGTCTAAAGTGTCCTTTTTTATTTACTTGCGAACATTTTTACATCTGTTTCCGAAATTTCGTTCCCTCCTAAGATAATCAATCTTTCGACCACATTTCTAAGTTCACGAATATTCCCCGTCCAATCGTATTCTTGTAATAATTTGATTGCCGGTGCTGAAAATACTTTGATTGCGTTTCCTTGCTCAGAAGCAATTTTCTCCGTAAAATGGGTAATCAAAGCCGGAATATCGTCACGTCTTTCGTTTAAAGGCGGTACTTTAATCAGAATAACAGCCAACCTGTGGTATAAATCTTCACGGAAACGACCTTCGGCAATTTCTGTTTTTAAGTCTTTATTGGTTGCCGCCACGACGCGAACATCAACTTTTATGTCTTTTTCGGCACCGACTCTCGTGATCATACTTTCCTGCAGCGCTCGTAATACTTTTGCTTGTGCCGAAAGACTCATGTCACCAATCTCATCTAAGAAAATAGTTCCTTTGTCTGCCGCTTCAAACTTTCCGGCACGATCTTTCACCGCCGATGTAAAAGCACCTTTTACGTGTCCGAACAGTTCACTCTCGATCAACTCGCTTGGAATTGCAGCACAATTCACCTCAATCAAAGGAAAATTAGAACGTTCACTTTTCTCATGCAACTGATGTGCTACTAACTCTTTTCCGGTTCCGTTTGGACCTGTGATTAAAACTCTGGCTTCCGTTTGTGCTACTTTATCAATCATCACTTTAATATGAGAGATCGCTTCACTTTCACCAACCATTTCGTAATTTTTACTGACTTTTTTCTTCAGTATTTTATTCTCAACTACCAGCTGTTTTTTATCTAAAGCATTACGAACCGTATTTAACAAACGATTTAAATCGGGTGGTTTCGAAATATAATCAAAAGCGCCTAATCGCATGGTATGAATTGCCGTTTCCATGTCACCATGGCCTGAAATCATTACCATCGGAATTTCCGGTTTTATTTTTTTAGCGGCTTCCAGAACCTCAACTCCATCCATTTTTGGCATTTTGATATCACACAAAACCAAATCGTAGTCGTTGTTTTTTATTTTTTCGAGACCTACAGCACCGTCCTCAGCTTCTTCAACCTGATACGTATCATTTTCTTCTGATAAAATTTTCACCAAAACTCTTCTGATTGCTGCTTCGTCTTCTATAATTAATATTTTACTCATTCTCTAAGATTCTTAAGGTTTTGAGCTGCTGAGTTTTCTTTTAAGTTTAAAAACTTAATATCTCAGAACTTTAGCAGCTATAAAATTAATATTTAAGCCATTTGTACAATTCCTTCCAGGTTGGTTTCTTTCCATACATTAAAATCCCAACACGGTAAATTTTTGCTGCGAACCAAACTACAAGGAAGAAGGTTGCAAACAATAATGATACCGAAATTGCAATTTGCCACCAAGGCACACCAAACGGAATTCGCATCAGCATTACAATTGGCGATGTTAACGGAATCATCGAAAATACGACCGCTATAGTTCCATTCGGATCATTGACAACCGTAAAAAATCCGATATAGACACTTAGAATTAACGGCATAATAATAGGTAAAAGAAACTGTTGTGAATCGGTCTGATTGTCAACAGCAGCTCCAATTGCTGCATAAAACGAACTGTATAAAAAGTAACCTCCGATAAAATAAATCACAAAACCAATTACAATACTGGCAATAGGCAAGTTCCATAATTCGGCAATGTACATTTGTGCCGTTCCAGACATTTCCTGTTGCGCTGATTGCATTAATTCGGGAGAGATTCTGGCTTCCGGGCTCACATTGACTCCAAAAAAAGCAGAAGCCACAAACATTAACCCGAGACCAATAACCACCCAAATCAAGAACTGCAACAATCCGGCAAGCGAGGTTCCAACAATTTTACCAATCATCAGCTGAAAAGGTTTTACCGATGAGATGATGATTTCTATAATACGATTGGTTTTTTCTTCAATCACACTGCGCATTACCATATTTCCATAAATGATAATAAACATCATAATCAAATAACCGAATCCGCCACCAATTACGATTTTCATCCAATTTAGCCCTTTGAATCTCTTTTCGCCTTTGGTATTTTTTAAAACCACATCTACTTTAGATTGTGCTTTTTTGATTTCCAAAGTATCTATTTTCGCTTTTTCCAGGTTAAAGGCGGTAAGCTTTTTCTCTACTAAATTTTGTACATCTTTGATAAAAGGTCCCGGTAAACTTTCGCCGGATATCAATTCTACTTTGCTTTCCAGCTCCTTTAAATTACCGGTTTTAGGAATTACAATCAGTCCACTAAAGTTTTCATTGGTGATACTGTCTTTTAAGTCCTTGACATTTATCTCCGACAAATTTAGATAATTGTATTCTGCCTCTTTTTTATTCTCTTTCAGAAAATCGTCGACAAATAAACCTGTTTCGTCATGAATTGCGATACGTTTTGTATCGGCTTTCATTGATGCCAAATAACCAATAAATACAGTAATGGCAACAAACAACAGCGGACTCAAAAATGTCATGACAACAAAAGATTTATTGCGGACTTTTGCTATAAATTCTCTTTTTATAATTAATGATATAATACTCATCTTACGCAATTTTCAAATTTAAAAATTCCAAAACCCAACTTTGGAATTTGGAATTTATGTTTTGGTTTTTAATTTTTGTTTTCCGTTACGGTTTTGATAAAAATATCATTGATACTAGGGATTTTTTCGACAAAATGCGTCACTTGTCCGCGTTGTGTCAAAAGATGCAATAGTTCGTTTGGAGTTGCATTCCCGATTTGAATCTCTAACTTCAAATCATCATTTAATGATTTAAACTGAGCCGGAGCCACTGTGAATTTCTGTGTGATATCGTACATCAATCCTTCTACATTCCCCGTTAATATCCCTACTTCAAAACTATTCGTTCTAAACTGACGTTTTACATCATTAACTTTTCCTTCTATTAATTTATTTGATTTATGAATCAAAGCAATATGATCGCAAAGTTCCTCAACACTTTCCATACGGTGTGTAGAGAAAATAATCGTCGCGCCTTGTTCTTTTAAGGCTAAAATTTCATCCTTAATAACGTTGGCGTTTACAGGATCAAAGCCTGAGAACGGTTCGTCAAAAATCAGTAATTTAGGTTTATGCAAGACACAAACTACAAACTGTATTTTCTGCGCCATTCCTTTAGAAAGTTCCTGAATTTTCTTGTTCCACCAACCCTGAATTCCCAGACGATCAAACCAGTATTCCAGTTGCTGTTTGGCTTCTGCTTTAGAGAGCCCTTTCATTTGTGCGAGATACAAACATTGTTCTCCTACTTTCATTGAAGTATACAAACCTCTTTCTTCGGGCAAATAACCAATAGTCTGCACATGTTTGGGCTGCAATTTTTCGCCGTCTAAAATAATCTCGCCACTATCGGGCAAAGTAATTTGGTTTATAATACGAATAAGGGATGTTTTTCCGGCTCCATTAGGACCTAATAGTCCATAAATACTACCTTTTGGTACATTTAATGAAACTTCGTTAAGCGCTACATAATCACCGTATTGTTTTACGACTTTATGTACTTCGAGTAAGTTGCTCATGCTGTTTTTAGAATTTTCTGCGTCAGTTTGATCATTGTGATACAAGATTGTAAAAGTAAATAATTCGAAGCGAATCTGCGTACTAATACGCAAAAAACCCATCCTAATGTTTTTCTCAGGATGGGTTTTGTCTTTATTTTGATCATTTAAAAAAGTCTAATCTATGAGAACATATCTTTTACTTTCTCAAAAAATGATTTTTCTGATTTTTCAGGGCTTGGAATAAAATGATCGTCGTTTAATGCATTTTCAAAAAACTGTTTTTGTTCTTTATTCAACGTTTTTGGTGTCCATACATTTACATGAACTAACAAGTCTCCGTTTCCGTAACCATTTATACTTGGAATTCCTTTTCCTTTTAATCTTAAGATTTTTCCGGACTGGATTCCTTCTTCTAATTTGATACGTACTTTTCCGTTGATTGCTTCAATATCTTTAGAAATTCCTAAAACGGCTTCCGGGAAACTGATGTACAAATCATAGTGAACATTTTCTCCTTCACGTTTCAAAAACTCATGTTCTAACTCTTCGATCGCTACAATCAAATCACCTGGAATACTGTTTCCGGGAGCATCATTTCCTTTTCCGGAAACTTTAAGCTGCATACCGTCAACAACACCGGCCGGAATTTTGATCGATACAGTTTCGTCTTCCAAAACCATTCCTTGTGAATCTGCTTCAGAAGGTTTTTTATCTAAAATTTGTCCTGAACCACCACAAGCCGGGCAGGTAGATGCAGATTGCATTCTTCCTAAAATGGTGTTTGTCACACGCATAACCTGACCTTGACCATTACAGGTTGTACATGTTTTATAGGTAGCCCCTTTGGCCTGAACTTTACGTTTTACTTTTACTTTTTTCTCTACTCCATTGGCAATCTCTTCTAAAGTCAGTTTCACTTTAATTCGAAGATTACTTCCTTTAGCACGACGAGGGCCTCCGCCTCCACCGCCACCAAATCCGCCAAATCCGCCACCAAAAATGTCACCAAACTGGCTGAAAATGTCGTCCATATTCATCCCGCCGTGGCCACCACCAAATCCTCCGGAACCATCAAATGCCTGATGTCCGTATTGATCGTATTTAGCTTTTTTGTTCGGATCACTCAAAACTTCATAAGCTTCTGCTGCCAATTTGAAGTTTTCTTCTGCCTCTTTGTCGCCCGGGTTTTTATCCGGGTGGTATTTTAGTGCACTTTTTCGGTACGCTTTTTTTATTTCGGCAGCATCAGCATTTTTTGAAATGCCAAGTATTTCGTAAAAATCTTTTTTCATAATCTAAGTTAAATTGCTTCGCCAGTTCATTAGCGCTTATGACCAAATCCTAAATCCCAAAATCCAATGTTTCAATAATTGGTTTTCAGAATTTCATTTGCATTTTAGTTACCGATAACTACTTTAGGGAAACGAATAATTTTGTCTCCTAATTTGTATCCTTTTTCTATAACATCAACAATTTTACCCTTCAATTTATCAGAAGGTGCAGGAATTTGAGTAATTGCTTCAGCAAAATCAGCATCGAAAGCATCACCTGCTTTAAGCTCAACCTGCTCTAAACCTTTAGCAACCAAAGTGCTTTTTAGTTTTTCGTGAATTAATTCCACCCCTTTTGTCAGAGTTTCATCTTCAGATTTGTTTATCTCTACAATTGCTCTGTCAAAATCATCCAAAACTGGTAGCATAGCTAACAAAACATCCTGGTTTGCTGTTTTAAATAAATCGATACGCTCTTTTGAAGTTCTTTTTTTGTAATTTTCGAATTCGGCAAATAATCTCAGAAACTTATCTTTTTCTTTTGCCAAATCTTGAGCTAATTGCTCTTCAACACTTAATTCTTCAACAATTAACTGCTCTCCGTTGGCATTGTTCTCTAACGTTACTTCATCTAATTCCTGATCGAATTCTGTATTTTCCGTAGTCATATTACTTTTATTTTTAAAAATATTTTTAAACTTCATTTTTTATTCTTTCTGTTGGACTGCAAAAGTACTGCCAAATCTTCTAAAATGTCAAATTGTCACTTTGACAAAAATAAAATTTATTCAAAAAAAACAATTAGGCTTCAAAATGCAATCTAAAAAACCAAAGTACATGTAGGCGAATATAGAAAAAACCAACTATCATTAAATTAAATCTCAAAGAACTTATCCCTCCTAATTAATCGTTAATAAATTAAAACCTTACAGATATAAAGAAAAAAATCATTGCAATTGCAGATACTGTATCTTATTCAAGCATATTCTAATCTACCCCTAATTAAGAACTTTATATCGCAACTAAAAAAAATGATTAAACTTTATAAAACAATCCACAACCAACTCAATTATTGGGAAATTTGGCAAATTGACGAAAAAACGGCCCTTACTTATTGGGGAACTATTGGAAAAATAGGACAATACGAAGAAGTTAAAAGCAGCATTTTTGCCAATTTCTCACGAACCATTAAAAACAAAATCAAAACAAAAAGAAAAGAAGGATACAAAGAGTTTGATGAAAACAAATTTTCAGTCTTACTGATTGAATATAAAAATCATCCTTGCAAAACAGAAAACGACTTAGAAAAACAATACAAACTTGAAGAATGGATCAACCATTTATTAGAATTAAGAAGTCTTGGGTATTGTAACATTATTGGTAACAAGCCGGACACTATAAAAATTGAATGTACCGTTACCGATCACAATATCGCAAAAAACGTAATTAATGAAGAACTTCAAAATACCGAATTCGCAGACTACACACAAATTTTAAAAAAAAGCAAAAATCTGTCATAACCAAAATACCTTTAAAAGATCAAACACAACTAACTACAGGCTAAATAGTTCATTGTTATTTAAAAATCAATTCTAAAAAACTACCTGTTTTTCAACTCAAAAAATTAGTATAATTTTAAGACTATTACGTTTTAGTAAATGGTATATTTGAACTTCAAACAAAAAACAAAAATATTACCAAATTAAAATTGAATTTAAGGGTTTAGCCTCGGCTTTATAAATAATTATTAATTCAAGTTTACCTTATATTAAAAAAAAGCTTCGCCTATTTCAGACGAAGCTTTTTTTATGCCTTAAACTTAAAGGATTTTCAAAAAAAAAAAATACCACTACCAATATTTATCGGGAGTGGTAAAAATTTTAAATCAAAGCGTTTTTAAAACCTTCAATAACTATTGTCATTGCTATTTTTTTATTGCACGGGCGGAGGGATTCGAACCCCCATCAACGGTTTTGGAGACCGCTATTCTACCCTTGAACTACGCCCGTAACTTGAGGTCGCAAATTAAAAGTTTTTTTTCTTTTCCTGCAACTATTTCACGCAGTTTTATTGAGATTTAAGCGGATATACATCGTTTTTTTTATTAGTAGAATCAATTAAAATCTGCTGAAATTTGCTGAATCTGCGCGAAACAAATCTTTAAATCCTCATTATTAAATCAATGCGTTTTTCAACCCTTCAAAATCTACAGAAATCTGCTCACCACTTACCAAATTTTTAAGTGAATAAGAATTTAATGCTATTTCCTGTTCCCCTGCGATTACGGCAAAAGGAATGAATCGTTTATCAGCATATTGGAACTGTTTGCCCACTTTTACGTTATCAGGGTACAGTTCTACTTTTATATTCTCGTTTCTCAATTTCTGAATAGCCTGTGACGCGTACAATGCTTCCGTATCTCCGTAATTTATAAAAATTGCTTTGGTAGTTGCCGCAACAGTTTCAGGAAACAATTGAAGTTCTTCCAGAACCAAGTAAATTCTGTCCAGTCCAAAAGAAATTCCTACTCCACTCATATTTTTCAAACCAAAAATACCGGTTAAATCATCGTATCTTCCACCACCACCGATAGACCCCATAGCAACTGTTTTAGGAGCAGCTACTTCAAAAATAGCTCCGGTATAATAATTTAGCCCACGTGCTAAAGTCACATCAAGGTCCAGCGTTGCAGTAGAAAGACCTAAAGCAGCCACATTATCACAAATAAAACGCAACTCTTCTACTCCTTTCATCCCTTCTTCAGACGAACTTAACAAAGTAGAAAGCTGAGCGATTTTATCCGCAAAAGTTCCTGTAAAACCAAAAAGTGGTTGTACCTTAACTATTGCCTCTTCAGAAATTCCTTTTTCGATCATTTCTTTCTTTACGCCCTCTTCACCAATTTTATCGAGTTTATCTAAAGCAACGGTAAAATCAATCAATTTATCTGAAGCGCCAATTACTTCTGCAATTCCGGATAAGATCTTTCTGTTATTGATTTTAATTGTTACGCCTTCTAATTTTAAAGCTGTAAAAACGGCATCATACAACTGCACCAATTCTACTTCCTGCCACAATGATTTTGATCCCACCACATCGGCATCACATTGAAAAAATTCTCTGAAACGACCCTTTTGCGGATTATCTGCTCTCCAAACCGGTTGAATCTGATATCTTTTAAAAGGAAACTCAATTTCATTTTGGTGTTGCACCACGTATCTGGCAAACGGAACCGTCAAATCATAACGCAAGGCTTTTTCTGAAATCGTTCCTGTAAATTTATTCAATTGAATTCTCTGATTCGTGTCAATTGTTTCAGCAGAATTTATTTGTAATTCTTCTATAGATTCCGGTAATTCGATTTTATTCTTTTTATTGTAGAAAAAATTACCTGAATTCAATATTTTAAAAATCAAACGATCTCCCTCTTCTCCATATTTCCCCATTAAGGTTTCTGAGTTTTCAAATGAGGGTGTTTCAATAGGCTGAAAACCAAATTTCTCAAAATTACTTTTTATGGTTTGAATAATATATTGACGTTTTGACACCTCTGCAGGTGAAAAATCTCTCGTTCCTTTTGGTATACTTGGTTTTGATGCCATCTTAATTTATTTTAGATTTTGGATTTTAGATTTTAAGTCTCTTTTCTTTTGAAACTTAAAATTCAAAAACTCTTTTTTAGATTATTTTCTTTTGGATTCTCTGAATCCTAAAATCGTTTGCAAATATCTTATTTTTTAAAATAAATATTGTCCGTTCGAAAACAAACTTGTAACAAAAAACGTATTTTCGTGACAAATTGGTCATGATGCTAAAATTATTCAGAGAAAATATTCGAATTGCGTTTGGTTCTATCAAAACACAATTGCTACGTACTATTCTTACCGTATTAATTATTGCTATTGGAATTACTGCTTTGGTTGGAATTCTTACCGTTGTTACAGCACTAGAAAACACCATTTCTACCAATTTTGCATCAATGGGGGCAAATACGTTCAACATTAACCAATACGAAAACAATCTTAAAAACAGTGGTGGTAACGAGCGTGAAATTATAAATCCGATTATCTCCTATCCGGAAGCCGTTGCTTTTAAAAACAAATACAAATATCCTTTTACCGAAACTTCGCTTTCGTTTACAGCAACTTCAAAAGCCGAAGTTAAATATTTAGATCAAAAAACAGATCCCGAAATTACAATCCTTGGTGTCGATGAACACTTTATAACCAATTCCGGTTTAGAGATTAGCTCCGGTCGTAGTTTTAATTCGTTTGATATTGACAACAATACGTATTCTTGTGTTGTGGGATCCGATTTTGAGAAAGGTCTTTTAAAAGATGTCAATCCAATTGATAAAATAATTTCGATACGAGGTGCCAGATTTAAAGTTATCGGAGTTTTGAAAGAAAAAGGATCAACATTTGGAAACAGTCAGGATTTACGGGTTTTAATTCCGATTCAGGTAGCTCGTTCCTTATTTACAGCTCCCAACATCAACTATACGATCAGTGCCATGGTCTCAAAAAAGGAGTTTTTAGATGAGGCCGTTGATAATGCCACCAGCGTCATGCGAAGAGTTCGAAAATTAAGCCCTGTACGTGATTCTAATTTTGGTATTGGTCGAAGCGACGATTTAATCAACCGAATTTTAAGCATTACTATATATTTACGCTGGGCTTCCGTTGTCATAAGCGTCATAACCATTTTAGGCTCTTCCATTGCCTTAATGAACATCATGATTGTTTCTGTTACCGAACGTACCCGTGAAATTGGTGTTCGAAAAGCCTTAGGCGCAAAAAGATCAACAATTGCCGTTCAGTTTTTTATCGAAACTTTATTAATTGGACAAATTGGCGGTTTAGTAGGGATTGTATGGGGAATACTTTTAGGATATGGTATTGCCTCTGCCATGGATTTTGTTTTTGTTGTTCCATGGGTAGCGATTATGGCTGCTTTTATCACCAGTTTTCTTGTTGCTCTGGCCTCGGGCTTATACCCTGCAATAAAAGCATCTCAGTTAGATCCTATCGAAGCTTTGCGATATGAGTAATTTCTAGTTACAGTTTTCAGTCACAGTCACAGTTTACTGAAAATCGAGCCTAAAGAAGTCATTTTCAGAATATAATAAAGTCAATCATAATCGAGGTTTCGGACTCTTTCTTCTGAATTTACCGACTAAAGAAAACCTCTCAGCATTCTGTCATTGTCGTAAATATCTTTGCGTAACTCAATATTTTTAAATTCCATTTCTTCAAGTAAATCAATCATTTCCTTACCCAGGTATTGATTAATTTCAAAATACAGCTGTCCATTTTTAAACAGATTATCCTGAGCCAGAGAAGCAATTTTTTTATAAAAGATCAAAGCATCGTGATCTTCCACAAAAAGTGCTAAATGCGGTTCATAGTCCAATACATTTTTTTTAATCTCCTCTTTTTCCAGATTGCGAACATAAGGCGGATTTGAAACAATGATATCAAAATCGTGTGGTAGTTCCTCTAACTCCAATACATTATTAAGCATAAAAATGACTTCAACTTTGTTATTTATGGCATTTCGTTTTGCTGTCTCCAATGCTTTTTTCGAAACGTCGATAGCATAAACTTTTGCGTTCGGAAGATTTTTGGCCAATGAGATAGCAATACAGCCACTTCCTGTACCGATATCTAAAATCTTCAACGTCTTAATTTTATCAATTTTAGCATTTTCGTTTACAATCCATTCTACCAATTCTTCGGTCTCCGGTCTTGGAATCAGTACATTTTCATTAACTTCGAAATCCAACCCATAAAAATTGGTTTTCCCCAAAAGATACTGAATAGGAACTTCTTTCTTTAACTCCTCCAAAATAATATCCCAAAATGCAAAATCAGATTGATTAAAAACCAATTCATGATTTAAAGCCAAATCAATTTGTCTTAGTTTATGTTTGTTTTCTAAAATTAAATAGAAAAAACTTTCTGCTTCATAGGCATCATAAAAAGACGACAGCTCTTTTATAAATTGAGTACGGTATTGTTTGATTTTCATTTTGGGTGTTTGAGCATTAATTTTCGATTAAAACCAGTAGCATTCTGTGATAATAAGTAATGAAAAATAAAATATGTTACAATTCGTTTTACAAATCTTTTAGCATCCATACAGGGCAAGAACAGTGCCCGGTATTTCCCATTGGTGCATCGAGATACTCAAAACCCGTTTTTTTGTATAACTTTTGAGCAGCATGCATAAAAGGCATCGTTTCGATATAACATTTTTCAAAACCAAAATCCCTCGCTTGCTGCAAACAGATGTCCATCATTGCACTGCCAATTCCCAACCCTCTTGTTTCAGGTAAAAAATACATTTTTTGCAATTCGCAAATTTTCGAATCTGCATTTTCCAAAGGTGCAATTCCGGCACAACCCAAAACTTTTCCCTGAATTTCGACTACAAAATAAGCTGATTTCGGTTTTTTATATTCTTCAAACATTAAATCCAGATAAGGATCTTCGTAAGCAGTTCCGACTTTTGGAATCTCCATTTCATCAAAAACCGAACGTATTAATTTCGCAACTTCCTGATTGTCTTTCTTTTCAATTTTTCTGATATTCCAATTTTCCATTTTTGTCTATGCTGCTTATACCTACAAAAGTAAAAATAGTTTTCCGATAGTTTTCTTAACGAAATCGTAAACTGAAAAATAACTACTTTTGTAGTGTGAACATACAGGAAAAATACATCAAGCGTTGCATCGAATTGGCCAGGAATGGCCTGGGAACTACTTACCCCAACCCAATGGTAGGAAGCGTAATTGTTTACGAAGACCGAATTATTGGCGAAGGCTGGCACAGAAAAGCAGGAGAGCCACATGCGGAAGTAAATGCGATTCGATCAGTAAAAGACAAATCGTTATTACAAAAAGCTACCATATATGTCAGCTTAGAACCCTGCAGTCATTTTGGAAAAACGCCGCCCTGTTGTGATTTAATAATTGAGAATAAAATTCCAAACGTAGTAGTCGGCACTGTAGATCCCAATGAAAAAGTCGCCGGAAGAGGAATCAAAAAAATAATCGAATCTGGTGCAAATGTTGTTGTAGGTGTTTTAGAAGCAGAATGCAACGAACTCAACAAACGTTTTTTTACCTTTCATCAAAAACAAAGACCTTATATTATTCTGAAATGGGCCGAAACTCAGGATGGTTTTCTGGCACCTGAAAAAGAAAGCAACCAAAGCAGAAAACCGATTTGGATAACCAATGGGTATTCGAGGCAACTGGTTCACAAATGGCGAAGTGAAGAGCAAGCAATTCTTGTGGGAACGCAAACCGTTGTAGACGATAATCCAAAATTAAACGTTCGGGACTGGAGTGGGCATAATCCCGTGAGAGTTGTTTTGGACCGACATAACCGAATCGAAAAAGACAGTTTTATTTTTGACGACAGTGTTAAAACAATCGTATTAACAGGTTCAAAAATTGCCGTCCAAAAAGAAAACACTACCTTTGAGGTAATTGATTTTAATCAAAATATAGTACCACAGCTTTTAGCAATTTTGTTTCAAAACCAGATTCAATCTATTATAATTGAAGGTGGATTACAAACTTTACAAACTTTTATTGATCAGGATATTTGGGATGAGGCTTGTATTTTCATAGGAAAAACCACTTTCGGAAAAGGAACAAAAGCACCGGCAATAGCCCGAAATAAGGCATCCAAAACACACCTCATAACTGATGAATTAATACACATTAGAAATCATGATTGATACTATAATTTTTGACTTCGGAGACATTTTTATCAATTTAGATAAACAAGCTACCATTTCTAAATTGCAGCAATTAGGCATGACAGAATGGAGTTCAGAACTAGATCGTTTAAACTTGTTGTTTGAAACCGGTGATATTTCGCCGGATGAATTTATTGGAGGTTTCCAAAAAGAACTTCCAAATACCACAAAAGAAGAAATTCTCGAGGCCTGGAATGCTATTTTGGCAGATTTCCCTTTATACCGTTTAGAATTTCTGCAAATGCTCACCAATAAGTACCGATTGTTTTTATTGAGCAATACCGATTCTATTCATATTGAAACTTTCGAAAACAAAAGTGGCATTTCCTTTTACAGCGATTTTTATCAATGTTTTGAAAAAGTTTATTTTTCATTTGAAATTGGAATGCGAAAACCAAATGCAGATGTTTTTCAATACCTGATCAACAAACACGAGCTATCTCCAAAACGCACCTTATTTATAGACGATAAAAAAGAGAACACAGACGGCGCTGCTGCTTTAGGTTTCAATGTCTGGAATTTACAGGTTGGACAGGAAGATGTTGTTGATTTATTCGAGAAAAACATACTTTAAGCTTTTTACTTTTGGACTACAACGACACTTACCAAACCATTGCTTTCGAATCAGAAGAGGTTTTATTAAAAGAAAAAGGCAGTAAATTCTTTGGCTACGCTTTCCCCATCGAAAACGAAGAAGAAGTAAAACCTATTATCGAGACTTTAAAAAAACAACATCCGCATGCTGTTCATTTTTGCTATGCCTACCAATTAGGCAGCGGAGCAAAAATTACCTATCGCGCCAATGACGATGGAGAACCCAGCAATACAGCAGGCGCACCCATATACGGACAAATACAATCTTTTGGTGTAACAAATGTACTAATAGTCGTAGTTCGAATTTTCGGTGGTGTTAAACTAGGTGTTGGCGGATTGATTTCTGCTTATAGAACAACTGCCCAAATGGCACTTGAAGTTTGTGAAATAATCGAAAAAACGATCGATGTGCATTTTTTAATTTCTTTTGATTACAAGAATATGAATAAAGTGATGCGGGTTATCAAAGAAAAAAAACTCGATATTGTCTCTCAGGAAATGGAAATGAATGAAGATTCAGGACTGCCAATTGGCAAAATTGAGACCAAAACACGAAAAAAAAATGCCGAAATAATATTCGACATTTTTGATTTAATGTTTGAAATCGATATTAAAACTTTATAAATTCCAATAAAAACACCTCACAATTTAACAATTATACAAGGGTTTCAAACAACTCTAAAATATATTTTGGAGGGGCTGTTGGGCGACCTGTTTTTAGCGAAATAAATACCAAAATAAACACTGCCGTTGTTAATAACTCATTTGCTTCGTTATAGATTTCGCAATCGAATTCGATCTTCACAGACGATTGACTTTTAAACGTTGTATGGATGGTTAGAAGCTCATCATAGCGAGCAGATTTTTTATAATTTATCTGCATCGAAACAATTGGCAATCCAATACCGCTTTCTTCCATGCTTTTATACGAAATCCCTTTATCTCTAAGCCATTCCACGCGTCCTATCTCAAAATAGGGAACATAATTTCCATGATAAACAACCCCCATTTGGTCGGTTTCAGAGTAACGAACTCGTACTTGAGTTTGATGATTTTTCATTATTTATAGATTAAAAAAATTTAGTTTATAAAAGTCCCCTTACAACATTTTTTTATAAAATTAGAGTTCAAATTATTTTTTTTTAAAGAAATTTGTTCACATATTTGTTATCCCGAAATACGGAATAAAATTGCTCCTTTTTTATTAGGAGAATCTTTATCAATAATATACAAAATTTACTCGAATATATGACTAAAACTGCTCAATCGGTATGGGAAAACTGTTTGTCTTTTATAAAAGACAATATTCAAGACCAGGCGTACAAAACTTGGTTTGAGCCAATCAAATCAGTTGAACTAACCGATAACGCATTATACATTCAAGTTCCAAGTAAATTTTTCTACGAATGGCTCGAAGAACATTACGTTAAATTATTGAAAGTTGCGCTTACCAAAGAACTAGGGAAAAACGCAAAGTTACTGTATAAAATTAAAATGGAAAACACTTATGGTAATAAACAGCCGTTTACCGAACAGCTGCCAAGTGCCAACAGAGTGCCAATGAAACCGCAAGAGGTTGATGCTCCGTTTAAAAACTTAAATCCTGAACTTAAAAATCCTTTCGTAATTCCCGGAATCAGAAATTTAAAAATTGAGTCGCAGTTAAATGCCAACTACAGTTTTGACAATTTCCTTGAAGGGGATTCTAATCGTTTGGCTCGTTCTGCAGGTATGGCTGTTGCCAATAAGCCTGGAGGAACTTCTTTTAACCCTCTGTTAATTTTTGGAGGTGTTGGTTTGGGTAAAACACACTTAGCACATGCTATAGGTGTAGAAGTAAAAGACAAATATCCTGAAAAAACGGTTTTATATATTTCTGCCGAAATTTTCACACAACAATATATTGATTCGGTAAAGAAGAACAATCGTAATGATTTCATTCACTTTTACCAATTGATCGACGTTTTAATTATTGACGACGTTCAGTTTTTATCCGGAAAATCAGGAACTCAGGACGTATTCTTCCATATTTTCAATTATTTACATCAAAACGGAAAACAGGTAATTCTAACTTCTGACAAGGCTCCTGTTGATATGCAGGATATTGAGCAGCGTTTATTGTCCCGTTTTAAATGGGGATTATCTGCTGAATTACATCAGCCGGATTACGAAACCCGTATTTCGATCTTAAAAAATATCTTATACCGTGACGGTGTTGAAATGCCGGAAGACATTATTGAATATGTTGCCCGCAATATCAAATCTAACGTTAGAGAATTAGAAGGTGCTATTATTTCCTTAATCGCTCAATCTTCTTTTAACAAAAAAGAAGTAACCATTGAGTTGGCTAAAAGTGTAGTAGAGAAATTTGTTAAAAACGTAAAAAGAGAAATTTCTATCGATTATATCCAGAAAATTGTCTCTGATTATTTCCAATTAGACATTGAAACACTTCAATCTAAAACCAGAAAGAGGCACGTTGTACAAGCAAGACAATTGGCCATGTTTTTTGCAAAGAAATTCACCAAAGCTTCTTTAGCAAATATTGGTTCACAAATTGGAGACCGCGATCACGCTACTGTATTGCACGCCTGTAAAACAGTTGACAATTTAGTTTCTACAGACAAACAATTCAAGAAATTTGTAGAAGACATCAACAAAAAACTAACGCTATAAACGCGCACCATGCCAGTAAAGATTTTAATGGTTTGTTTGGGGAATATATGCAGATCTCCTTTAGCTGAAGGAATTTTAGCCTCCAAGTTGCCCAAAAATACATTTCTGGTAGATTCTGCAGGAACCGGCTCCTGGCATGTTGGTCACTCACCCGATAAACGTTCTATTGCCGTTGCTCAAAAAAATGGCCTGGATATCAGTCATCAAAAAGGAAGACAATTTAAAACTGCTGACTTCGATGAATTTGATTATATATATGTAATGGATATTTCCAATTACCACGATGTAACTCTTCTTGCCAAAACACCGGAACACAAAAACAAGGTACAACTTATTCTAAATGAGTTATTTCCTGACGAAAACGTAGATGTTCCTGATCCCTATTTTGGAGCCTCTAATGGCTTTGACAATGTTTACGAAATGCTGGACGAAGCAACAGAGCTAATTGCCAGAAAACTTATCGAAAAATATTCATAACTTGCCTCCTTTCAATTGACTTGTAAAAAAGACAATTGAGAGCTAATCTGTTTATAAATTTAAAGAAACGCACATGAAACTTCTAGGAAAATTATATTTGATTCCAACCACTATGGGCGAAAGCGATCCGATGGACGTTTTACCGCAAACAGTAAGAAGAAGTATCGAACTTATAGATTATTACATAGTCGAAAACGACAAAACGGCCCGAAAATCTATAAAAGCGGTTTATCCAGAAAAGAAACAATCCGAATTGGTTCTTTTTACACTCAACAAACGTACAGAGCCAAGCGAACATTTAGACTTTATAAAACCTTTACTGGAAGGAAAAAACATGGGACTAATGAGCGAAGCCGGCTGTCCCGGTGTTGCCGATCCGGGTGCTGTGATTGTAAAATTGGCACATGAAAAAGGAATCCAGGTTGTTCCTTTAGTTGGGCCCTCATCTATTTTATTAGCCATGATGGCTTCCGGAATGAATGGCCAGAGTTTTACTTTCAATGGGTATTTACCAATTGACAAAGACGAAAAAAAATCGGCATTAAAGTATTTTGAAAAATTATCACACGATAAAAACCAATCTCAGCTTTTTATAGAAACGCCGTATCGAAACAACAAACTGGTTGAAGATATTTTACAAATTCTAAATCCGGCCACTCATCTTTGTATCGCTACAGACATTACCTTACCAACAGAATTCATTAAAACAATGCGCATTTCGGACTGGAAAAAACTCAAAGTTGACCTTCATAACCGACCAACTATTTTTATCATTCACAAGATGTAAACCAACACCAAAACCACCATAAAATGAAGAAGTTTTTTATTCTAATTCTGATTTGCACCGTACAAACTATTTTTTCTCAAACCACTAAGAAAGAGGGTGTACTTACCATAGACGAGCCCACAAGTAAAATCCCGCCACAAGGAGCCGTTCCTAATGATGATAACAGCGTTTATAACACAGCAGGAATAGATATAAAACCTGAATTTCCTGGGGGAATAGAGGCTTTTAATAAATATGTAGAGCAAAACTTCAAAATTCCAAATACAAACACGGCACTTAAAGGAAAAATTTACGCAACCTTCATCATAGAAAAAGATGGATCGTTAAGCGATATTAAAATATTAAGAGATATTGGTTATGAGACCGGAAAGGAAGCCATTCGTGTTCTAAAAGGTGCTCCAAAATGGATTCCCGGAAAAGCAAACAATAAACTAGTTAGAGTTCTTTATTCTCTGCCAGTTTCTGTAAATAATTTTGTAAAATAATTTTTAATAAAAAATCATTTCTTATCGTATATTTAACTCACAAGTTTCTAACCTCAAAACTTACTCATGAGTAAATTACCCAATATCACTACCAGTATTTTTACGGTCATGTCAAAAATGGCCGCTGAATACAATGCGATTAATCTCTCGCAGGGATTTCCTAATTTCCCGGTTGATGAACGATTAACTCAAATCTTAGCCAAGTTAACGACTGAAAATGTACACCAATATACGCCAATGGCCGGTTATCCGCCGTTGATGAGTCAAATTGCGAAATTAGTTAAGGGTTCTTACAACAGAACAATCGAACCTGAAACAGAAATTTTGGTTACTGCAGGTGCCACTCAAGGGATTTTTACTACGATTCTGGCTTTAGTAAAATCGGGAGATGAAGTACTAATTCTCGATCCGAGTTATGATTCTTATGAATCACCTGTTTTACTTTGCAATGCAAAACCAATAAGAGTTGCTCTAAACGATGATTACACGCCAAACTGGGAAAGAATAGAAAAATCCTGTTCTTCAAAGAGCAAAATGATTATCATCAACAACCCTCATAATCCGACAGGAAAAATCCTAAAGGAAGAGGATTTTCTTGAACTCGAAAAAATACTTTCAAAATATCCTGATCTTCTTGTCTTATCTGACGAAGTTTACGAATACATCACTTTTGAAGAGAAACACATTTCGGCACACACCAGAGAAGCTTTACTAAATCGTTGTATCATGATTTCGTCTTTCGGAAAATCATTCCATATTACGGGCTGGAAGATTGGCTATGCTGTAGCACCGGACTATTTGATGAGAGAAATCAAAAAGGTACATCAGTTTTTGGTTTTTAGTGTCAATAGTATTTCACAGGTCGCAATCAGTCAGTATTTAGATGTGGTAGACGTGAATCTTTTGGGAAAATTCTATCAGGAGAAAAGAGATTATTTTCAAAAACTATTACAAAACAGCCGATTTGAATTAAAACCCTGTGAGGGCACTTATTTTCAGGTTGCTTCTTATGCTGCTATTTCAAACGAAGACGATGTTACTTTTTGCAAAAAACTAATCACAGATCATGGTGTTGCTGCCATTCCGATATCGACTTTCTACTCCGATCATAAAGATCAAAAATTAATACGCTTTTGCTTTGCCAAAGATGACTTTACTTTAGAAGCTGCTGCGAAAAAATTATGTACTATATAAATTTTATCAAAATTTTATAACGATATTATGCATGCATACTATATATTTGATTAATATTGTAAAAAAAAGAAAATATGAGCTATACAGATAAAATGTTACGAGATGATGCTTTACAAGGCAAAGTGATTGTAGTTACAGGCGGTGGAAGTGGTTTAGGAAAAGCCATGACGAAATACTTCTTAGAATTAGGAGCTCAGGTAGCGATTACTTCAAGAGATTTAGAAAAGCTAAAAAATACGGCAACAGAGCTGGAAGCTGAAACCGGTGGAAAATGTTTGCCACTTCAATGTGATGTTCGTCATTATGAGGAAGTAGAAAACATGCTTCAGGAAGTTTTAAAGACTTTCGGTAAAGTAGATGTTCTTCTGAACAATGCGGCCGGAAATTTTATTTCTCCAACAGAAAGATTATCTGCAAATGCATTTGACACTGTTATTGACATTGTTCTTAAAGGTTCTAAAAACTGTACATTGGCTTTTGGAAAACACTGGATCGACAGCAAACAGAAATCAGCTACGATTTTAAATATTGTTACCACTTATGCCTGGACTGGTTCTGCTTATGTAGTACCAAGTGCTACAGCAAAAGCGGGAGTTTTGGCAATGACACGAAGTCTTGCGGTAGAATGGGCCAAATACGGAATTCGTTCTAATGCTATTGCTCCGGGACCATTCCCAACTAAAGGCGCCTGGGACAGATTATTGCCTGGAGATTTAGCTGAAAAATTTGATATGGCCAAAAAAGTACCTTTAAAACGTGTAGGCGATCATCAGGAGTTGGCTAATTTAGCCGCTTATTTGGTTTCTGATTTCTCTGCTTATGTAAACGGCGATGTTATCACAATTGATGGTGGTGAATGGCTGAAAGGTGCCGGACAATTTAATTTACTGGAGGCTATACCGGAAGAACTTTGGGATCAGCTTGAAATGATGATAAAAGCAAAAAAGAATAAATAATTAATGTGCTTACTAAATTCAGAATATTTTCAAAAAACTATACTGATTGCACTAAATCCCGATGGCTATTGTTGTCGGGATTTTTTTTTGCTTTTTTTAAACCATATAAGTGATATAAGAAAATGTAAGCTTTGCGGAATTGTTGGCTTAGGTTTAAGAACATTGAAGTTTCTCACGTAGCCTTCGATTTCGCTCAGGGTGACATTCGGATTTTTATAATTATGTGCTCAGCATAAAATGAACTTACATCACTTATATGGTTTAACAACAGTACAGTTTCTCACGCAGCCTTTGACTCCGCTCAGGGTGACATTGGGTTTGCCAATAATTAAGTTCCCAGGATTAAATGAACTTATATTACTTATATGGTTTAACAACAGTAAAATTTCTCACATAACCTTCGATTTCGCTCAGGGTGACATTCGGATTGGCCTGTAATTAAGCCTTCAACATAAAATGAACTTACATCACTTATATGGTTTAAAACAATTATTTAGTTTAAACAATTCGCAATTAACCCGCATAATCTTAACCGCTCCTTAAACTTCTGCTTGTAAATTCAATTTTAAAGTTTGGATTCCATTATGTATCCACTTAAATTATTATTTTTGCCAAACAAATATATAACAACAAATTTATGCTCATTATTGGACTTGCAGGAGGAACAGGAAGTGGAAAAACAACAGTAGTACACCAAATCATGAATGAATTACCGGACACAGAAGTGGGCGTAATTTCTCAGGATTCATACTATAAAGAAACCACTAATCTATCATTTGACGAAAGAGCATTAATTAATTTTGATCACCCACGTGCGATTGACTTTGAATTATTGGTAAAACACCTAAAAGCATTAAAAGCCGGAGAAACAATCAATCAACCTGTATATTCATTTATACAACACAACAGAACCGACGACACGGTTTCTACGCATCCGAGAAAAGTAATGATCGTTGAAGGGATTCTAATCTTGACAAATCCCGAGCTACGTGATCTTTTTGATATTAAAATATACGTTCACGCAGATTCAGACGAAAGATTAATCCGTCGTTTGAAACGTGATATTTCAGAACGTGGTCGTGATATTGATGAAGTTTTAACACGTTATCAGAACACCTTAAAACCTATGCATGAGCAATTTATAGAACCTTCAAAAGCTTTTGCAGACATCATTATACCAAACGACAAATACAATACCGTAGCAATTGATGTCGTTCGCGCCGTAATAAATCAGCGAATTTTATAATTTTTATTGTAAATTTATTGCATTAAAGCTAAAAGCCATTACCCGATTTCCCTTTATCTTTTTATAACGCTAAAACGATAAAAAGATAAAGGAATTACCGGGTTAAAAGAGGAATCAAATACTAAAAATACAACCGATTAAAATGAAAATAACAAACCCTTTCAAAGGAAAATCCTGGCTCAGTCTTCTGGGCAATAAATACGTTTGGGTATTATTATTTTTTGTGGTCTGGATGTTATTTTTAGACAATTACTCCTATTTTGATCATCGCTTTCTAGACCAGCAAATTGAAGAACTCGAAGACAATAAAAAATACTATCAGGAGGAAATCAGAAAAGATCAGGAACAGATCAAACTATTAAAAAATCCTGAACAAATAGAAAAATATGCCCGCGAAAAATACTTTATGAAAAAAGACAGCGAAGACATATATATCATTCAATTTGAAGGAGACACTATTCAGGAAACTAAAGAATAATCAGAAAAAAAACCACTAAATGGCTACTACCCTATTCGACGATTTTAGTCCAATTTCATCCAAACAATGGAAACAAAAAATTCAGTTTGAACTGGATGGGGCTGATTATAACGAAACCGTAATTTGGAATTCCCCTGAAGACATTCAGGTAAAACCATTTTACCATAGAGATGAATTCTCAAAAGCTGCCAGCGTAGAAACAAAAGTAACCGAATTCAAAATTTGTCAAAACATCTTTGTTTATGATATTGAGAAATCAATTCAGAGAGCGTTAAATACGATTGAAAGAGGAGCTGAAAGCCTTCGATTTACGATTGAAAACGAAAAAACAAACATTCAGCAACTACTGGAAAGTCTTCCTTTAGAAAACAAAATCGTTTACTTTAATTTGAATTTTATTTCAATCGATTTCGTTAAACAACTGGATGTTATTGCTATTCAAAAAAAGAGTACTTTTTATTGTAATTTAGACCCGATTGGTCATCTTGCAAAAGAAGGAAACTGGTTTACTACTCCTGATAAAACTAATTTTGAGACCATTGAATTGATTTCAAAAGCAACTTCAAATATCTCTTTATTAAGTGTAGACCTGGGGCTCTACCAAAATGCAGGAGCTACAATCACACAACAAATTGCGTATAGCTTAGCACATGCTAACGAATACTTAAACCGTTTGCCTAACGTAACAAAACAAATTGTATTTCAGGTTTCGGTTGGAACTAACTATTTTTTTGAAATTGCTAAACTTCGTGCGTTGCGAATGCTTTTCAAATTAATAGCAAACGAATACAATCCGGAATTAGACTGTCATTTATTAGTTACACCAACCAAACGCAACAAAACAATTTATGATTATAATGTCAATATGCTTCGCACCACAACCGAATGCATGTCGGCCATTCTTGGTGGAGCAGACTCGATCGCCAATTTGCCTTATGATGCGCTGTATCATAAAGACAATGAATTTGGAGACCGAATTGCCCGAAATCAATTATTGGTTTTAAAACACGAAAGTTACTTTGACAAAGTAGATAATCCGGCTGACGGAAGTTATTATATCGAAAGCTTGACCATGCAGCTTGCAGAAAAAAGTTTGGCCCTCTTTAAAGATATTGAGGCCAATGGCGGTTTCCTAAAACTTTTAAATGACGGAACCATTAAAAAGAAAATTCAGGAAAGTGCTGCTAAAGAACAGGATTTATTCGATGCTAAAAAAGAAATTCTCTTAGGCACCAATAAATATCCGAACAAAGACGATAAAATGAAACACGATTTAGAATTGTTTCCTTTTGTAAAAATAAAACCAAGAAAAACATTAATTACGCCCATAATAGAGAAAAGACTAGCTGAAAAGCTGGAACAGGAACGATTGGAGTTAGAGTAATCATATATTCAAAGTAATTAAAAAACAACTCAAAAGAGTGTTTCCATGATAAGAAAAGACCTTACACATATAAAGTTAGAAGTTAAAAGTCAGAAGTTAGAAGTTGCACAGGGAAGTCAACAGGCTGACGGTAACTTTTTAACCGCAGAAGGAATTGAGATCAAAAAAACGTATTCTGAAAAAGATACTAAGGATTTGGAATTTCTTAATTTCGGAGCGGGATATGCACCCAATTTACGTGGGCCTTATGCCACTATGTACGTAAGGCGTCCGTGGACAATTCGTCAATACGCAGGATTCTCTACGGCAGAAGAAAGTAATGCCTTTTACAGAAGAAATCTTGCCGCCGGACAAAAAGGGTTATCCATTGCCTTTGATTTACCTACACACCGCGGTTACGATTCAGACCACGAACGTGTTGTCGGTGATGTCGGAAAAGCTGGTGTGGCTATCGATTCTGTTGAAGATATGAAAGTACTTTTTGATCAGATCCCATTAGATGAAATGTCCGTTTCAATGACAATGAATGGTGCCGTTTTACCTATTATGGCATTCTATATTGTTGCGGCAGAAGAGCAAGGAGTTGCCATACAAAAACTTTCAGGAACAATACAAAATGATATCCTGAAAGAATTTATGGTTAGAAACACCTACATCTATCCGCCAACGCCTTCTATGAAAATAATTGCTGATATTTTTGAATTTACAAGCAAGAAAATGCCAAAATTCAATTCGATCTCCATCTCCGGATATCATATGCAGGAAGCCGGTGCAACAGCTGATATTGAATTGGCTTACACATTGGCAGATGGTTTAGAATACATCAGAACCGGCCTTTCGACCGGAATGACGATTGATGAATTTGCTCCGCGTCTTTCTTTTTTCTGGGCAATTGGTATGAATCATTTTATGGAGATTGCCAAAATGAGAGCCGGAAGAATGATTTGGGCAAAATTAATTCAGCAATTTAATCCAAAAAGCGATAAATCACTGGCATTAAGAACCCATTGTCAAACCAGTGGTTGGAGCTTAACAGAACAAGATCCTTTTAATAATGTTGCCAGAACTTGTATTGAAGCAACAGCGGCAGCCTTTGGAGGAACACAATCTTTGCACACCAATGCCTTAGATGAAGCAATTGCTCTGCCAACTGATTTCTCTGCAAGGATTGCCCGTAACACTCAAATATTTTTACAGGAAGAAACAAAGATCACTAAAACTGTTGATCCTTGGGCAGGTAGCTATTATGTCGAAAGTCTAACCAACGAAATTGTAAAAAGCACCTGGAAACTGATCGAGGAAGTCGAAGAATTAGGTGGAATGACAAAAGCAATTGAAGCAGGAATTCCAAAACTAAGAATCGAAGAAGCAGCAGCCAGAAAACAAGCAAGAATTGACAGCGGACAGGATATTATTGTTGGTGTAAATCAATTTAGATTAGAAAAAGAAGATCCTTTACATATTCTAGATGTAGACAACCAGATGGTTCGTAAGCAACAAATAGAACGTTTAGAAGAAATAAAATCAAAAAGAGATACTGAAAAAGTAAATCAATCACTGGAAAAATTAATTCTTTGTGCCAAAACCGGACAAGGTAATTTACTTGAAATCGCTGTTGAAGCTGCCAGAAACAGAGCAACTTTAGGCGAAATCAGTGATGCTTTGGAAAGTACTTTCGGAAGATTCAAAGCACAAATTAAATCCTTTAGCGGTGTGTATAGTGCAGCAATAAAAAACGATGAAAGTTTTGAAAAAGCAAAGCAATTAGCCGATGCCTTTGCAAAACAGGAAGGAAGACGTCCGAGAATCATGATTGCCAAAATGGGACAAGACGGACATGATCGTGGCGCAAAAGTAGTTGCAACCGGCTACGCCGATGTTGGTTTTGACGTAGACATAGGTCCACTTTTCCAAACCCCTGCTGAAGCTGCCAAACAAGCGGTAGAAAATGACGTACATATTTTAGGCGTTTCATCTTTGGCTGCAGGTCATAAAACTTTGGTTCCGCAGGTAATCGAAGAACTTAAAAAACACGGTCGCGAAGATATAATGGTAATTGTAGGTGGAGTAATTCCGGCACAAGACTATCAATATTTATTTGATGCCGGTGCAGTAGCCGTTTTTGGTCCCGGAACTAAAATTAGTGAAGCAGCTATAAAAATTCTTGATATTTTAATTGACTAAAGATTATAACAAACTAATTCAAAAAGGGAGACATTATGTCTCTCTTTTTTTATTTATAATTTTTTCTCTAACCTTGTCAATTCTCACGTAAAAGACCTAATTGAAACTTTGTCATTCCTGACATGACTACTTACTTTGTCATTCCAAGAATGAGGAATCACACTAGGAGCTCAACACAGTATGTCGCCAATCTTTGTCGAATTACTGGTGTGATTTCTCCTAAAGTCGAAATGACAAATCACCACTTACTTTGTCAGAAATGACAAATGATTACTTACTTTGTCATTCCGAAGAATGAGGAATCACACTAGAAACTCCACATAGTATGTCGCCAATCTTTGTCGAATTACTGGTGTGATTTCTCCTAAAGTCGAAATGACAAATCACCACTTACTTTGTCAGAAATGACAAATGATTACTTACTTTGTCATTCCGAAGAATGAGGAATCACACTAGAAACTCCACATAGTATGTCGCCAATCTTTGTCGAATTACTGGTGTGATTTCTCCTAAAGTCGAAATGACAAATCACCACTTACTTTGTCAGAAAAGGCAAATGACTACTTACTTTGTCATTCCGAAGAATGAGGAATCACAATAGAAGCACCACACAGTATGTCGCCAATCTTTGTAGAATTACTGGTGTGATTTCTCCTAAAGTCGAAATGACAAATTACCACTTATCTATGCAATTTCTACGTCGCCAAAACAAAACAAACAAGAATCAAATGAAATATGCATATTCGTATAAAAAAATAATATGTTCAATCCTCATTTCCGTTATCATACTTATTACGTTTACATTATCACAAACAAATATCGCTCTAGCTATTATATTGGTGTAACCAATAATTTAAGAGCAAGATTACGTCAACACAAAGAGAACATAGAAAACAAAACGAAAACATTTGCTTCAAGATACAACATTAAGTTTTTAGTTTATTATGAAAAATTTACTTGGATACAGGAAGCAATTGCTAGAGAGAAGCAATTAAAAAAATGGAATAGAAGCAAAAAGCTAATGTTAATTAGAGAACAAAATCCAGCATTTGAATTTCTTAATCACCTTTTTGAGTAGTAAAACATAAAAACTTTTACTTGATTAAAGAGACATACTAAACGAAATAGGTAATCGTTTGTCATTCCGAAGAATGAGGAATCGAGCTAGGAGCTCCGCACAGTATGTCACCAATTATTGTCGAAGTACGGGTGTAATTTCTCCTTCATCGAAAGGACATACTAAACGAAGTAGGTAATCGTTTGTCATTCCGAAGAATGAGGAATCGCACTAGGTGCTCCACACAGTATATCGCCAAACTTTGCCGAATTATTGGTGTGATTTCTCCTAAAGTCGAAATGACATACTAAACGAAGTAGGTAATCGTTTGTCATTCCGAAGAATGAGGAATCGCACTAGGTGCTCCACACAGTATATCGCCAAACTTTGCCGAATTATTGGTGTGATTTCTCCTAAAGTCGAAATGACATACTAAACGAAGTAGGTAATCGTTTGTCATTCCGAAGAATGAGGAATCGCACTAGGTGCTCCACACAGTATATCGCCAAACTTTGCCGAATTATTGGTGTGATTTCTCCTGCGTCGAAATGACATAATTAAACAAATTAGATAATCATTCCTGTAAATGACACATTCAACGCGAATCATCCAACACAAAAGACTCAACACAAAAAAACCTGCTCTAAAAGCAGGTTTTTTTATAAAGTTTACACTTTACTAATCGTTTATTGTAGCATTACTATCTGCTTCAATATAAGAAAGGTCATAACCACCAAAGGCTTTCATGTAGCTTCTCAACGAAGTACCAAAGGCATCTCTAAAATGTCTGTTTCCTTTGTTTTTAAAGAAGTTTTTTACTGAACCAGCTCCTCCAAGGTGTGCGGCAGCCAAAATTCCGGATTCGGTAATTTCGACACCACTAATCACTTTCCCTTCGTACTTTTCGATTTCGTTACGCAAAATCCATTTGTTTTTGGACAATAACGTTACAAATGCTTTTTCCTGTAAAGCGGGATCTTTCAAAAAGGCTTTCTCATTACGAACACCAATTGCCCTTAATGCTTGAGAGCCAAATTGGTATTTTCCCATGTACCCTAAAGAATTAACTAATCGGTACTTCCCTTGAGATTCTTTAAAAGCTACTGCTTCTTTAAAAGCAATAAGGCGATTTCCGGTGTAGGGAAAATTGTAATTTAAATTAGGATAATCATCCTTTTCTTGCGATGGAAATAAGTATTCGGATCCATCTGTTTTTTCGATTAGAAACCAAGGTTTGGTTTCCAGATTAAAGGGTTTAAAACCCAAACTTAAAAATGTAATAACTACGATTAAACTCGAGTAAAAGTACCATTTCTTTATCATAAATTGTTTTTCTTCAAAACGCTGTCACCTTTTTGAAATTTCTACGCTGCAAAGGTAAAACAATTTACAAATATACTGATAATCAATAAGTTATATTTTTTAAAAATAAAACGCATGCGCCCTAAGCCCTTTGCTGGCAGTGTATTCCAAGGTTGGCGCCGGAATTTTAATCGTGTTCAAAACCGAAAAAATAGTTTTCAAAAAATGCGATTTTGTGTTAATTTTAGCTAAATCAACGTCAAAACTAAGAAAAAACTGACGATATCTTTCAGGATTTTCGACCGAAATCGGAATTTCGTTTTGCACATTTCCCGATAACATACCCTCCGCTCCATATCCGAAAGCGACATTTAACCACTTCGGAATTTTTGATTTTTTGGCAAAAGAATGAAGATTTACAGAAAGCCAATACGTTTGTCCATTATAATCTTTTAGAATCTGCTCATTTAGTGAAGCTCCTAATACATTTGGTCTCTGATTGGCGTATGAAGTTGTATGAAAAGAAAACTTTGGTGTAATGCGTTGCTCTTTCCAAAGTAATTCCTGAGAGACATACAATGCGGTTCCGGCTGTGTTGGCAATAATATCCCCCGAAGAAGCTCCCCATTCAGAAGAATAGCCATCCAACACTTCGACAGCTGCTAAAAAAACAAAACCTATACCTGCACCGTAAATTAGTTGTTTTTTAGTACTGGCACCACTCCAATTGAGCGCTTCTGCACCAAATCTTCCTAAATGATAGGCAGAGTAGAAATGCCCCACTTTATCCATTTGCAGCCATTCTTTATTATCATTTATAAAATGAAAATTTGACTTGGGATAATCGGAATACCACAGCTGATGTAAACCAATTAAAGTGGCTGAAGCCAAAGTAGCTTCAGTCACTATAACTGTATTTTGTCTTTTTAGATTTAAAGTATCTGAAGGCGTCAAAAAAGCGTCAATTTTACTTTGAGCTTTCATCAGTTGAAAATTCAAAAAAAGTAAAACCAATAAAATAAGGATCTTTTTTAAACTCAAAACTATCTTGTTACGCCCTGACTGGCAATCCAGTCTGAATATTTTTTTGCATTTATGGTATGCTGTTCGTAAGTCGAAGCAAATTCGTGGTATCCAAAACGATCTACGCTGGCACAAAAATAAATATAATCATGCTTCTCCGGATTTAGAACAGCATCAAGAGCAGTAATGTCAGGCATCGCAATTGGCCCCGGAGGAAGGCCTATATTTACATAAGTGTTATATGGAGATTTCATTACCAAATCATTATAAAAAACTCTTTTAATAACCTGGTCGAAATCATTATCTCTTAATTTCAAAGCATAAATAACAGTTGGATCAGCTTGTAATGGCATCGCCAAACGCAAACGGTTTAAATATACCCCTGCGATACGAGGTCTTTCATCTTTTTTAACGGATTCTTTATGAACAATAGACGCCAAAATTGTAGCCTGAACCGGAGTTAATCCCTGTGCTTTTGCTTTTGCAATTCTTTCAGTTGTCCAGAAATTATGATACTCTTTGATCATTTTATCGCGAAACTTCACTGCAGAAGTATTCCAATAAACTTCATAGGTATTCGGAATAAACATGGCAAAAACATTTTCTTCATTGAAACCGTTTTCTTTTAAGAAAGTCGAATCTTTAATCGCTTTCATCAGCGACAAACTGTCTGCTTCGATCTGAGCCCCCACTTTTCCAGCAAAATTCTCTAAACGCTCCTGATTATTAAAAGCCAATTTTACAGGGATATTAGAACGCATCGCTCGAACCAAATCGATATTATTCATATCTTTTTTAAGCAAAAAACGACCCGGCTTCACATTTTCCGGATAACTTCTTTTATTGGCAACCATCTCAAAATTTTCGAAATTTTTGATGTATGGATGCAATATTTTTTTCACATCCGTATAATTAGCTCCGGTAGGAACGTATACGTATACTTCTTTTTCTTCGAATTTAGTATTGGCACTAAAAATTCTACTGATTAAAATAAATCCGTAAATCATTAAAACTGAAATTACGGCTACGGCAGCTAACGTGATTATTTTTTTTATACTCAAAGCTAAGATTTTAAATTTGTTTGTTAATTAACTGAAAAATTGCTTCGTCCTGATACTGGTTGTTTACCAATATCCAATCTTTTTTAATTCCTATTTCCTTGAAGCCAAATTTAGTAAAAAGTGCTATACTGGCTACATTTCCCACATTAATATTTGCATATAATTGATGCAGGTTTAAATTGTAAAAAGCATATTTAATTAGCAACTCTAAAGCCTCAGAACCAATATTTTGATTCCTGTTGTCTTTACTTTGAATCACAATTCCAACTCCGGCCCTATTATTTTTAGGATCAAATTCAAATAAATCAATCAATCCAACCGCCGGAAAATCTTCATCCTGACAAATCGCCAATCGCAATTGTTTGGCTTCATAAATATCCTGATGTGCATTTTCGAGATACTGACGCACTAAAAATCTACTGTAGGGTGTTTGGGTATTACTGACTTCCCAAATACTCTGATCGTTTTCCATGGCATACACGAATTCCAGATCATTAGGTTCTAATGCCCTCAGATATACCGAATCACCTTTGAGAGTTATCATTTGTTGATTTTAGATTGTAGATTGTTGATTGTAGATTGTTGATTTTAGATTTTGAACTGTAATTCGGGAATTAAGTGCTAAAATTAAATTTCTATCGTTCCTTTAAAAACAAATTTTGCAGGTCCGGTTAAGAAAACATTCGAAAAATGATCTCCTATTTTATCAAAAGAAACGATCAGTTTTCCACCTTCAACATTCAAATTAATTGAAGTTTTATCAGTCTGACCAGTTGCATTCATCGCAATAGCAACAGCCGTAGCACCAGTTCCGCAAGCTAAAGTTTCGTCTTCAACACCTCTTTCGTAAGTACGAAGTGAGAAAGTACTATCGTCGACTTTTTTCACAAAATTAACATTGCTTCCTTTTTCTCCATACAAGACACCGTAACGAATTGCTGCTCCGTTTTCTTTTACATTATAATGCTCTAAATCTTCAACGATTTGCACATGGTGCGGAGAGCCAGTATTTAAAAAAGTATAAGAATCTTGCTTCTGGATTTCATCAACATCTATCATTTGCAACGAAATAATAGCATCTTCTCCAACCGTCGCATGATGCAAACCATCTGTTGCGATAAAAGTTGTTTTGTTTTCAATTACGCCCAACTGATTGGCAAAAGCGACCAGACAACGACCACCGTTTCCACACATTGAACTCTGATTTCCATCTGAATTATAATACACCATTCTAAAATCAGTTTCAGAGTCATTTTCGAGTAAAATAAGTCCGTCAGCACCGATTCCAAATCGTCTGTCACACAGTCGTTCAATCAGTTTAATATTGTCTTTTGGGAAAAAATCAGAGCGATTGTCAATCATCACAAAATCGTTCCCTGTACCTTGATATTTATAAAATTCTACTTGCATTTTTAGTCTTTAAGAAGTACAAAAGTACGAACTATTAATTAATGAAATGTTAATCATTGTTAAAGAGCGTTAAACCATTTTTCTAAATAATTTTTTGAAGTAATTTTACGTTAAATAACTTAAATATAAATTCTAATTATGAAAAGATTTTCAGCCTTATTTTTAGTGTCATTATTCAGCGGCGCTATTACCCTTGGTGCTTACAAGTTATTATTTGAAAGCAACACTTCTTTTTTTGGAAAAGGAAATTCTGTTGTTACTCTCGCTCCAAATTCGTTTGGCAAAAATGTTGGATTGGCCGCAGAGACTGTAGATTTCACAGCAGCCGCAGATAAAACGATTCACACGGTTGTTCACGTAAAAAACGTCTCACGAAGAACGGTCAGTAATCCTATGATGGAATTTTTCTATGGCTACGGCGGGCAACAACAGCAAGAACAGGTCGGAACCGGTTCAGGTGTCATTATTTCTGAAGACGGATATATTGTAACCAACAATCACGTGATCAAAGATGCATCGGAAATTGAAATTACCCTGAACAATAAAAAATCATATACCGCCAAACTTATTGGTACAGATTCTAAAATGGATATTGCATTGCTAAAAATCAATGCAGATGAAAAACTTCCTTACACCACTTTTGCAAATTCAGATTCTGTAAAAATTGGCGAATGGGTTTTGGCTGTTGGAAATCCGTATAATTTAACGTCAACGGTAACTGCCGGAATTGTTTCGGCAAAAGCCAGAAATTTAGATACGAAGGGTATTCAATCCTTTATTCAGACTGATGCTGCGGTAAATCCTGGAAACAGTGGTGGTGCTTTGGTTAATACACGTGGTGAATTAATTGGTATCAATACTATGATCTCTTCCATGACGGGTTCTTATGTGGGATATTCTTTTGCTGTTCCTTCTAACATAGCCCGAAAAATTATTGAGGACATTATGGAATTTGGAAATGTTCAAAGAGGAATTTTAGGTGTTGAAGGAGGAGAATTAAACAGTACTGCTTCCAAAGAACTTGGCATTACCGAAACCCAAGGTTTCTATATTAATAAGGTAACCAAAAATTCGGGAGCAGAAAAAGCCGGACTAGCAAAAGGAGACATTATAATAAAACTGGATGAGCAAAATATTGCAACCTATGCCGATCTTTCAGGTTACATCAATGCTAAGCGTCCAAATGATGTTGTTAAAGTTACTTATATTAAAGACGGAAAAACCAGAACAGTACCGGTAACTTTAAGTAAAAATGAATTTTACAGTACCGAATTTAAAGGTATAGAACTGGAAAATATTGATTCTGCTGATAAAAAGAGATTCCGAATAGATTATGGTGTAAAAATCAAAAATATTACGAATGAAAATCTAATGCAATATCAAAACGAATTACAAGGCAATATCATCTTAAGTATCGATAATGTAAAAGCAATCAATATTGAGACGGTTTCCAGACTCTTAAATAAAAAAGATGAAGGACAAAGTATGCGTCTTGAAATGATAAATAAAAATGGTGAAATTCTAAGAATTATTATCTAAACATCTTATCTAAATTATAATTGAAAGCCATCTTAAAAATAAGATGGCTTTTTTACTTCTATTGCCCAAAAACAATTTAAGTTTTGGTTGCCGGAACCCTCTTTTATTTAAAATGTAAGAAAATATTTTTTTTGCATGGCATTCAAAAAAAAATGCTAAAATAGTTTACGAAATCGATTGAAATGGGTACTTTTGCGCAAAATTTTAAAATAGTGCCCTCTTTATTTTTTCAAATTTCCCATTATGAGCAAAAAATCTTTGTACCAAAAAGAAGTATCACTTCAAGTCGACCGAAGAAGAGCTGGTGTCGAATTAATCAAAATCATAAGTGATTTATGGTATGACAAATCCATCGAAATGGTTTTATTCAAAAATCAATTGTTGGATAAAAATGTAAGCGATATTATTAATTTACATCAATACGCAGGTGAGTTTGTTGGTAAACCCATCACCATTTTTGATTCTGTAGAAATTGCTCAGGTTATCCTGTCGTTAGATCTTCCTCCTTCCAAATTAGATTTAGGAAAACTAACATACGAATATCGTTTAGAAGATGAGAAATATCCTGATGCAAGATATTTTGTACTTGATAAATTGAAAGAAGCCAAATCATCTGAAGAAATTCAACCAAAAGATGTTGTTTTATATGGTTTTGGAAGAATTGGTCGTTTATTGGCCAGAGAATTAATGTCTAAAACCGGAAAAGGAAATCAATTACGTCTAAGAGCAATTGTAACTCGTGACAACAACGATGCAACTAGTTTAGAAAAGAGAGCTTCATTATTACGATATGATTCGATTCACGGAGATTTTCAAGGATCTGTAACTACTGACCCTAAAAACAATGCTTTGATCATTAATGGAACTACTGTTCATATGATCACCGCAAATACACCGGAAGAAATCGATTATACACAATACGGAATCAACGACGCATTGATCATTGACAATACCGGAGTCTTTACTACAGAAGCAGCTTTACAAAGACATTTGACTTCAAATGGTGCTGGTAAAGTTTTATTGACTGCTCCAGGAAAAGGAGTTCCTAATATTGTACATGGTGTAAACCACAACGAATATAATCCTGATGAGATCGATATTTTCTCAGCAGCGTCTTGCACTACAAATGCCATTACACCGGTTTTAAAAGCTATCGAAGACACTTTAGGAGTTGTAAAAGGTCATTTAGAAACCATTCACGCCTATACAAACGACCAAAATTTAGTGGATAACATGCACAAAAAATACCGTCGTGGAAGAGCTGCAGCTTTAAATATGGTCATCACCGAAACGGGAGCCGGAAGTGCTGTAGCAAAGGCCTTGCCTTCACTAGAAGGTAAATTAACTTCAAATGCAATTAGAGTTCCGGTTCCAAATGGTTCATTGGTAGTTCTTAATTTAGAAGTTAAAAAAGGAACGACCGTAGCTGCGATCAATAAAATAATGAAAAAATATGCTTTAGAAGGAGAATTGGTAGAGCAAATTAAATATTCATTAAATAATGAATTAGTTTCATCAGATATTGTTGGTACATCAGCACCTTCAATTTATGACAGTAATGCTACTATCGTATCTAAAGACGGAAAAAATATTGTATTGTACATCTGGTACGACAATGAATACGGTTATAGCCATCAGGTTATTCGTTTAGCCAAATATATTGCAAAAGTAAGACGTTTTACTTACTATTAATATACACCAAAACCAATGTTACACAAAACCATCAAGTTTTACTTGGTGGTTTTTTTATTTAAATAACTCAAGTTGCTCTTTGTGAAATGCAAAATGTGAAATGTGAGTCTCAGAATTTATAGTTTTTTTTTACAACAACCAAACCTTACTGAATAGAATACTTGCGAAAGTAAAAAACAACACTGATTACCATTTTCAAGAACCGAACATGGAGTTGCTAATTAATGTACTTCGACAATCCCTGTAAACTCTATCACCTTCTATCTCTATCTTGTACAATAAAACCATAAAACAAAACGCATCAAATTTCAGGCTTACATCTCACATTTTACATTATACATTTTACAACTCACAACGCACAACCCACAACTCACAAACAGCAGCTTAAATAGGTAAAACTGTCGTGCTTTTCACCTCCGACATTACAAAAACGGTGTTTAACAAAGAAACTTCCGGTAAAACTGATAATTTCTGCTGGTGAAAACGATGATAGCTTTCCATGTCCGGTATGATAATTTTGAGCATATAATCAAAATTCCCCGAAACATAATTACACTCTACGACCTCCGGCAAATTCAAAATCGACTGATTAAAACCTTCCGAAGTATCATACGTTTGTTTAGTCAAAGTGACTTGACAATAGACAGTAAGATTATTCCCTAATTTTTTTTTATTCAAAATCGTAACATATCGCTCTATAACTCCCTCTTTCTCAAGACGTTTCACCCGATCATGAACCGGTGTTAACGATAAATTGATCTTATTAGCAATGTCTTTTAACGTATAATGCGCATCTTCCTGCAAAAGTCGTAGGATTTTTTTGTCAGTTTCATCTAAAGCCATAACGAAAACGATATAAATTTTAATTCAAAAAAAGTCTTTTTTTCTTTTTCACGAAAGAAAAACACTTTCATAAAGAATATTTTCCTGTAAAAGTAACAAATAAAATAATATTTTCTTATTTATCAATCAATTATCAATAATATATTCTCTAACTGTAAATTTGTAAAAACAATTTCAAAAAACAAAAAAATATAACAATATGATAATAGGTGTTCCTAAAGAAATCAAGAATAACGAGAATCGTGTAGCCTTAACTCCAGCCGGAGTTTCTGAAATGAAAAAACACGGTCATGTAGTTTACGTTCAAGCAACTGCAGGTGTAGGTAGTGGTTTTGCTGATGAAGAATATGTAAAAGCTGGTGCGACAGTTTTAGCAACTATTGAAGAAGTATATGCTATCGCTGAAATGATTATCAAAGTAAAAGAGCCTATTGCTTCTGAATATCCATTAATCAAAAAAGATCAATTACTTTTTACCTACTTTCACTTTGCTTCATCTGAGCCATTAACACATGCTATGTTAGAAAGAGGAGCTGTATGTTTAGCTTACGAAACAGTTGAAAAAGCAGATCGTAGTTTACCTCTATTAGTTCCAATGTCTGAAGTTGCAGGTCGTATGGCTATTCAACAAGGAGCTAAATACCTTGAGAAACCATTAAAAGGAAGAGGAATTCTTTTAGGAGGTGTTCCAGGTGTACCACCGGCAAAAGTTTTAGTTTTAGGTGGAGGTATCGTTGGTACTCAAGCAGCTAAAATGGCAGCAGGTTTAGGAGCTCAGGTAACTATTATGGACTTAAGCTTACCACGTTTACGTCAATTAGATGATATTATGCCGGCTAACGTTAATACTGAAATGTCAAATCACTATAACATTACCAGAGCAATTGCTGATGCAGATTTAATTGTTGGTGCTGTTTTAATTCCAGGAGCAAAAGCACCTCACTTAATCACTCGTGATATGCTTAAATTAATGCGTCCGGGAACTGTTGTTGTTGACGTAGCAGTAGATCAAGGTGGTTGTATCGAGACTTGTACTCCAACAACTCACGAAAACCCAACTTTTATTATTGACGATATTGTTCACTACTGTGTAGCAAATATGCCAGGAGCTGTTCCTTACACCTCTACATTAGCTTTGACAAATGCTACTTTACCGTATGCTGTACAATTGGCTAACAAAGGATGGGAAAAAGCTTGTGCTGAAAATGAAGAATTGAAAAAAGGATTAAACGTTGCTAATGGAAAAATCCTTTACAAAGGAGTTGCTGAAGCATGGAATCTTCCTTTTAACGAAGAATTAGTGTTAGCAAACGCATAATACTAAATTAAATAAATGCTTACTAAATAAAAAGGCTTTTCTTAATTGAAAAGCCTTTTTTGCATAAAAGCCTGCTATTAAATCAAGCTTTATTATTTTTTGAGATTACTTCTCTTCATTTAAAATTTCCTGCAACACTTTTGCCTCAGTACCATTTGGAAAAGTAACTTTTACTTTTTGTGCTATTGTTGGTGCAATTTCAGTAATCGCTTTTTTATCATATGACTCTCCTTTTTTGATATGCCAGCCGTAAAAAATAGCAGGCACATGTGTATCATAACTATAAGGTGTTCCGTGTGATGTTCCTGTCGTTGAATACTCAATATTCCCTGGTTTGTCTACAATAATCAAATCTCCATTTTGAGTTACATCGTACCCTTTTGCCACAAAATTTAAGTAGTAATCATTTCCGGAATTAGCCAAAACCTCTTCTTCTGTATATACTTTCTTTACTTGTGGTTGTGCAATTAAAAAGTTCTTGAAGGCTTTTTTCACATTTACCAAATCTAATTTTTTCGCTTTAATAAGCGTTTTATTTAAGAATACATTAAAATTAGAATAGTTCAAAATCAAATCAACTCCAAAAGCTTTAACAGAGAAATCCTGTAAACTCTTCTTAACCTCTTTTCCAGGATAATTATTTACATCATACTTGCGATCTTTCAAATAGATTACATTCTCTGCACCCGCATGATCTGCTGTTAGAAAAAGCAAATAATTATCTTTTCCAACCGTTTTATCAAGATAATTCAGAAAGTCAGCAATAGTTTGGTCTAATCTCAAATAAGTATCCTGAAGCTCCATAGAACGAGGCCCTAACAAATGACCAACATAGTCCGTAGAAGAAAAACTAACAGTAAGGAAATCTGTAACATTATCTTTCCCTAACTCTTCTTTTTCGATTGCTTTCATGGCAAAATCTGCTAACAAATCATTACCAAATGGAGTAGCTCTCAAAATACCAGCATCATTTTTCTCATACATTGATTTCAAGTCATATGGAAAAACCGGTGCAGCACTTCCGTATAATTTCCCTTCGTAAGGATTATTATCCGGTAAACTTTCATTATATGTATCTGCTGACTTGTATAAATCCCAGCCTTTATTAATATAATTCAAATAACGTTTCTCCTTATTAAACTCTGTAACCCAATCAGGCAAATTATCACCGTAAAAGGTACTTGAAATAAAAGAACCTGTTTTACTATACCAAAATGCCCAATTTGCAAAGTGTCCGGCAGGTAAAATTGCCCCGCGATCTTTTAAACTGATACCAATTACTTTTCCGTTAAAATTTGTTGCCATTCTTACTTCATCTGTAATAGTAGTACTCTGCAAGTTTTTTGGCGACATCGCTCCTTCTTCTGCTGTACCCTCACCAACCGTTTTAACACTTGCATCATCTGTACAATACATTTCTTTACCAAGGGTTCTGCTAAACCACTCATTACCTACAATACCGTGTGTCGCCGGTGTAGTTCCTGTATAAATAGAAGCATGTCCCGGTGCAGTATAAGTTGGCATATAATTATAATGCATATTTTGAAAAGTATACCCATTATTCATTAATCTCTTAAAACCATTTGACGAAAAATCATCAGAAAACCGGTATAAATACTCCATTTTCATTTGATCAACCACAATACCTACAACTAATTTGGGGCGCTGTTGAGCACTTATATTTGTGATAACAAATAAGGCCAACAATAAGATACTTTTTTTCATATTTAGATTATAATTAAAAAACAAAAATACAGATTCACATTTAAAAACTCTAACCAGTCCCACTCTAAAAACCATTATTTACTATAATTTAACAGATTTTCAGAAGTTTACTAATCATTAGCAGCAATCCAATCTTTGCCGATTAAATACACACAAAGAAACACAACGATTTTTAAGATACTGTTTTTCCTCGCAAAGACGCAGAGACGCAGAGTTTTCTTTTTTCAGTTTCAAATTACTTTGCGCTTTTGCGTCTTTGCGTGACAATTCTCTATATTTCAACAAACAAGGATTACACAGAGCTGCACAAAGCAAGCACAGAGATTCGCTAAAATTTAGATTAAACTCTGTGTCTCTCTGTGTCTTCTTTGCGAATCTCTGCGAATCTCTGCGAAATTTAAAAAACGTTATAAAACAAAAAACCCCGTTCGTTAGAACAGGGTTTTTAAAAGAAAGGCGACGACATACTCTCCCACATAACTGC
>NZ_JAALLN010000179.1 GCF_011751075.1 Flavobacterium poyangense | reverse complement strand
ACTCTGTAACGGACTCTGATTTTACTTCGGAAGATGAAGAAGACTCTTCTTCATTTTCCTTCACCGATTGTTCATTGTTCTTATCAGTCTCTTCGCTCGATTCTTTAGACTCTGAGATATTGGCTATGCGCTGCAACGCCTGAATAAAAGCCTGCCGACGAGTGTCTATCTCCTCGGAGGGTTCTTGAGCCGTAATCTCGGTAAGGGATGCCGTACTTGTATTGTCTTTGAACTCTTGATAGTCGTCTTTTTTAGACTCGTTACTGTCTTCAATACGAAACTGTTGAGAATATATATCGTCGAAATGTGCTACTCGCCTCATGGCCTCGATTATGTTTTGATGCCGTTTCTCGACATCATCAGTATTTTCTTCAGACGAATTTTCTTCACTTACGGGTTTTTCAATATCCTTGCTTTCTTCTAAACTGTTAAGAAAAGTGTCAACATCGATGCCACTCAACCTTAGTTCCAATAAGTTTATACTTTCGATAGCATCTGCTATTTCGTCTACGTTTTCATCGCCTTGATTATACAAATCACGCATATGCGATTTTGTTACCAAC
>NZ_JAALLN010000178.1 GCF_011751075.1 Flavobacterium poyangense | reverse complement strand
CATTCAGCCAACACACCGATACCGCATGGCCTGCTGCCGCTCGCCTTCCTGCACCCGGGCAATCCAGTCATCGATCCGATGGGCCAAGACCAGCCCTTCGATCTGGACCTGCACGAGGCATTCCAGAACCTGCTGAACCGCTACGGAGCCGCAGAGGCACGCATGGCGAAACAGGCGATCGGTACAGCTCTCAGCACCGGCGTAGCGCCGCAAAGCTGGACACCACCGCTCAGCCGCACCGCCAAGGCGGCCGCGCGCATCGCGCTGCGCCAGGAAGCGCGGCTGGCGACCCTTCACGACGACGCCAGGCGTATCGGCATCATCACGGACTGGCAGGTGGCTTTTGACCAGCTTGATCCGGAAGCCGCCGACGGCGTCGAAGACGAAGCGCCTGGGCATTGAAGCGGCCCAGCCGAAGCACGCAATCAGGATGAACGACAAGCTGGCTACTTGGTAGCCTGCAGCTTGTCGACCGCTGCGGTAAAGCCCTTGAGCGAGACGGGGATGGTCACGGGCTTGCGTGTCACGGACTCCATGCCGATGTTCAACGAGGTGCCCGATTT
>NZ_JAALLN010000177.1 GCF_011751075.1 Flavobacterium poyangense | reverse complement strand
CTCGAGCTGCTGGAGTCGCTGCCGCGCGGCGTGCACTGGGCCCGTGGCCACGGCGTGGATGCGGGGGGCGTGCTGGCCGCACTGGACGAGCGGGGCGCGGTGCTGGACGACACCCGCCGGATCTGGGCGCAGACCGAGTACCTGCGCGTGCTGGCGGTGCTGGGCGACCTGCCGGCGTTGAACCAGGCGCTGGCCGGCTTTCGCGCCCGTTTCCTGCACCCCGGCGGCTGGTACGAATGCCTGGACCGTGAGGGCGCGGTGGCGCGGGCGGATATGCCGTCGACCTCGCCCTACCACCTCGCAACCTGCCTGGCGGCCTTGCCAGCCGTTGTTTAATTGCGCCGTTAACAATTTTTGTCTAACCGGGAATAGGTTTTTATAGAAAAAAATTGGTGAAATCCCTTACAATTTGGTAACCAAGTTATTGGGGAAGCATCAATGAGCGTTATGTGCTTGGCTTGCCAACGCATCAACCCCGGGTTGGCGGGTGTCGCACCGCATTCGCACCTGGGGCATCAGGGATTCACCAACCCGACTCAGAAGGGCCGTGAGGAAAGCCGCGA
>NZ_JAALLN010000176.1 GCF_011751075.1 Flavobacterium poyangense | reverse complement strand
GCTGCCAGACAAGATGGCGATGCCACGTCGTTGTTGGCTCGGTTCTTGCGTCGGCGTTTTCACTTGGCGCTCGAGAAAGATTGACGATTTCACGCTGGCCGCTCGAATGTGGCACGATCGATCGATGCTCTACGCTGCTGCTGCTGCTGGGAGGTTTCAAAGCGCACACGATGCTGTGTGTGTACTGAGTTACTCGTTTCGGAGAGTTGCGATGAATCACCGTCTGACTCTCGTATACCTATATCCCACTCTTGCGTCGATTTCGATCTTCTATCTTCTCTCCTTCTCGTCCACACGGGTGCGTCGGAAAATTTTGAGATTTTTCTATTTTTTTTTGGTTGTTTTTGTGGCTTGAAATGAGCACTATTACCAATTAGGTGGCTGACTGGCTGGTCGAATCGAATTCAGAAACTACAACCGACAACACTACGCTTCCACACGCACACTCCGACTACTACACGCGCTTCACGCCGTTCGACGCGCGCGCCGTGGTCACGCGCGGCGGCAACGTCGACCAGGTCATGCAGAACACAAAGGTGTTCGGCAGCCGGCTGACGATCGACACG
>NZ_JAALLN010000175.1 GCF_011751075.1 Flavobacterium poyangense | reverse complement strand
CGGCAGGAGCGTGCGTGCCAGCAGGTCGCTGGCAAGCAGGAGCACCGCGCCGAAGACGGCGCAGGCAATGGCCAGTCGCAGATGCAACGGGCCGGCGAAGCGGCGCGCGACATGCGGGATCATCAATCCCACGAAGCCGATGACACCGGCAACGGAAACCAGGATCGCCGTCGACAGCGCCGCGGCGAGAAAGGTCAGCGTCCGGAAGCGCACCACCGGAACGCCGAGGCTTTCCGCGGTGTTCTCGCCGGCCAGGAAAGCGTCAAGCCAGCGATGATAGCGCAGCGCGAAAACGAGAATGACGGCTGCCCCGGCGACCGCCAGGCCGATATTGCCCCAGCGGGCGAGGCCCAGCCCGCCCATCGTCCAGAACAGCACTGAATGGGCGGCGCGCTGGTCACCGGCGAAGACCAGATAGTTGGTCAGCGCCGTGAACAGGAAGGAGACGGCAAGACCGGCAAGGATCAATCGCTCCGGGCCCTGGCCGCGTATGCGGTTGACAAGCAGCAGCACGACGAAGGCGGTGAGGATGCCGCCGACGAAAGCGGCGATCGGAAGCGTCCACAC
>NZ_JAALLN010000174.1 GCF_011751075.1 Flavobacterium poyangense | reverse complement strand
TCAGAAGCGACAGCATGCCGATGGCCGTTCGTGACACGCCCTGTTCGCGCAGGATCGGCGGTATTGCCGCCGCGAACAGGTAGGTCGGGATGCCTTGCGCCAGATAGAGGCCGCCGAGCACGGCGAAAAGCCTGAGCCGCGAGCGGTTTTCCTGGATTTTTGGGAATTCCGCTGCGCTCATGCCGCCACTCCCTAGAAGGTGACCTTGAAGGACGCCGCAATGGTGCGGCCAAGACCCGGCACGTCGGCACCACGCGTCGCGGACGCAGTCGGGTTGACGTAGTAGGTGTCGAAGATGTTGCGCACGGCGAAGTTGAGTTCCTGACCACCGGCGAATTTCTTGGTCACGCCGATGTTGGCCAGAACCGCGCCATCCAGTTCCTGGCTCGCGATGCGATCGCGACCGGAGAACATCTCCAGTTCCGTGCGCAGCGTCAGGTTGTTGTCGAAATGCGTTACGACGTAGGCCAGACCCTTGTAGGTGGTGGGGATGCGATTGTTCGGCAGATATTCGTTCGAGCCAATCTTGCCGTCCCGATTGGCGTCGTACTTGCCTTCGACGTAACC
>NZ_JAALLN010000173.1 GCF_011751075.1 Flavobacterium poyangense | reverse complement strand
GACAATGGCCAGATCATGATGGTGGCCTGGATGAACCGCGAATCGCTGGCCGAGACCGCCGCCACCGGCCGCGCGGTGTACTGGTCGCGCTCGCGCCAGCGCCTGTGGCGCAAGGGCGAGGAATCCGGCCACGTGCAGCAGGTGCACGAGCTGCGCCTGGACTGCGATGGCGACGTGGTGCTGCTCAAGGTGCACCAGGAAGGCGGCATCGCCTGCCACACGGGCCGAGCCAGTTGCTTCTACCGCCGCCTGGAAGGGCAGACCGACCAGGCCGCCTGGGTTACCGTGGACCCGGTGCTGAAAGACCCCGAACTGATCTACAAATGACCAACTCGCCCCTGACCGCCCACGACGTCCTGGCCCGCATCGCCGACACGCTGGAGACCCGCCGCCCCGAGAATGGCGGCGACCCCAAGGCCTCGTACGCGGCCAAGCTGCTGTCCAAGGGCCCCGACGCCTTCCTCAAGAAGATCGGCGAGGAAGCCACCGAGCTGGTCATGGCCGCCAAGGACGGCGTGCCCGAACGCATCGTCAGCGAAACCGCCGACCTGTGGTTTCATTGCCTGGT
>NZ_JAALLN010000172.1 GCF_011751075.1 Flavobacterium poyangense | reverse complement strand
ATAGCGATTTTCGGGCATATTTTGCATCTGGAACATCCCTCTTCTTGGTCCAACAATAGTCAGCCAGCATATTAGAACTCCACTTGCCTTGGTACCTCTTTTCCATTGTAGAAATTTGCTGATGAAAACGCTCACCGTGCTCGTCACTGACAGCCCCAAGATTTTCCGGGAAGAAGTCTATGTGAGAGTCCAAGAAGTGGAGTTTTAAGGACATGTTGCATCCCATAGCTTTATAAGAATGCAGAAGATCAACCACTATGTCACGATAATTTTCTGCTTTATAGTTTCCAAGGAAATTGCAACATACATTTTTGAAAGACTTCCAGGCTGCTTTTTCTAGTGGATTTAACAGTCCTTCAAAATGTTCATCAGCCATTAATGACCGTATTTGTGGTCCTATAAAAATTCCTTCTTTGAGTTTAGCATCACTCACTTTGGGAAATTTCGATTTCAAGTACAAGAATCCATCAGAAAGTTTATCCATAGCCTTGACGAAATTTTTCATAACTCCTAATTTAATATGCAATGGAGGTAAATATATTTTTTTTGTGTCCACTAAAGAGACATGTG
>NZ_JAALLN010000171.1 GCF_011751075.1 Flavobacterium poyangense | reverse complement strand
GGCAACAGATAGGCGGCATAGTCGTCCGGGACGCCGAGCCGGACACTGCCCGCTTCCTCGGGGCGGGTAACGCTGGCCAGGGCTTCATCCGAGAGCTTCAGCAACCGCCGGGCATAGACCAGGAATTCCTCACCGGCGGCATTCGGCACTACCGCGCGCGGTGTGCGGATCAGGAGCGGCTTTCCGATCGTCTGCTCAAGCCGCTGCATCTGCATGCTGACGGCAGACTGGCTTCGCCCGACACGTGGGGCGGCATTGGAAAAGCTGCCGCTCTCGGCGATGGCGACAAAGGTCTTCAGCAGATCGAGGTCGAGGGGCAGGGCCATGGTGCTATCAGCATAACGAATAGCTTTCACCAAATCTATTCGTTTGCATGAAGATGAGTGCAGTGGCTTGCTGATCGTCCACGCGACGCGGACAAACCCATATGAGCGACATGCCGACCAGCCGATTTCCTGCCCTGAGCCTGGCGGTCGCGATGATGATCGCCGGCACGGTCGGTGCCTTTGTCACGGAGGCGGGGGTCGATCCCATCACCACCGTCTTCTGGCGCTGCGTTTTCGCCACGCT
>NZ_JAALLN010000170.1:311-573 GCF_011751075.1 Flavobacterium poyangense | reverse complement strand
TCAGGGGACGCTTGGAATGACACCCAGTCCGGCATTTGCCCGACTGACACAATGTGTGCCGAAAAGATTACAGTGTGTCGTAATGTATCGCCAGGACTCAACAGTCAAGGATTGTCAAGCGCAGGGGATCCGTGGCGGCTGCCGCCGCTTGCGCCGCGGCCGAGATACTGCGAAGGCGCGAGTCCGAAGCGTCTTTGAAATGCCTTGGAAAGCTGCGCCTCCGAACGGAACCCCGTGGCCCTGGCCAACATCTTGAGCGATT
>NZ_JAALLN010000170.1:0-277 GCF_011751075.1 Flavobacterium poyangense | reverse complement strand
CCGGTTCGCACCGCCTCCAGGCGCAGCGCTTCCAGGAAGTCGCGTGGCGTGAATCCGGTGGCGCGCGTGAATCCGCGGTGGAAGGTGCGCGGCGCCTGCCCCGCGACTTGAGCCATGCGCTCGACACTGATCGCTTCGGCCAGGTGTTGTCGTAGCCAATCGACCAACTCGCCATAGGCGCCGGCCTGCCCCTCCAGTATCAGGGAGTACTGCGCCTGGTTGCCTGGGCGCCTCAGTGCCAGATTCAGTTGCCGGGCAACGCGCGCGGCGAGCCAGC
>NZ_JAALLN010000017.1 GCF_011751075.1 Flavobacterium poyangense | reverse complement strand
AGATTTTAGATTTTAGATTTTAGATTTTAGATTTTAGATTTTAGATTTTAGATTTTAGATTTTAGATTTTAGATTTTCTAATAAAATGATCTTGCGATCATTTTATTAATTGTTGTGAGCGACACCATCTTGCAAACCTTTCCGACAAAATAGACAAAGTAAGTTTCAGCATTCCAAAAAATTAAAAAATCCGTTTTATCAGCGTCCAAAAAACACTACTGTGCTTGTTACCCAAAAGGTCATCAAAACTTTATAAACCACTGGAATAATGCGAATTAAAACCTTAAATATCAGGCGAGAAAAAATTTAGAATCATTCTACTGGCTCTTATTTAACTATTCTTATTCATTTAACTTAATTTTACTTACAACTAGAAAAATCACACAAATTATGAGTGTTATCAAAGATGTAGACACGTTTCATAGCACCCTAAAAAGCATCGATCAGAAGATTAATATACTGAATGATGAAAAAATAGTTGCTTTTTTTGAGTCGCTTGGTCTAAATGAAAGAGAAGATATCCCTAAAGATTTCCTGCAATGGGAAACGATACTTGTTATTGTTCCCGATCGCCATGTTTCTAATGAATTAAAACCATATAAGTATTCTATTTCAAGGCTTGCCTTCGTTACCAATCCGTATGCCAGCCAGATTCATATTCTTGATTTTCAGGAATGGAAAAATACGACCAGAAGCAAAACACAGTTTCAGATCAGAGAAATGCTCAAAACGAGCTTTGGTGGTGTTAAAAAAACACCCAATGACTCTGAGGAAAATATAGGTTAAATTTCAATAAAGAAATTCCAAATTCCAATAGTTTTAGATTGGGAAAAGGCAAGACAACAACTTCGGGGTACTAAACAAAGAAGGAGAAATTCCAATAAAAAAATTCCAAATTCCAGCTTTACACTTGGGATTTGGAATTTGGAATTTGGAATTTCTTTAATTGGAATTTTAAATTTTACATCTTTATTTTGTTGTAACTAAGCTTTTAACTAGCTCATTCAATGCATTTCCGTGAATATTCTTCGCCAATATGACTCCGTTTTTATCTACTAGAACATTAAACGGCAATGCCTGAATCATATAATCCCCAACAACGGGTGAACTCCAATATTTTATATCGCTAACCTGAGGCCAGGGTTGTTTCAGTTTTGCAACCATTGCAACCCAATTCGGTTTTTTATTGTCTAAAGAAACACCGTAAATGGACAATTGATCCGGATAAGTGTTGTAAAGCTTTAGTAATTCTGGCTGTTCTTTAAGACATGGTCCACACCAGGTTGCCCAAAAGTCAACTAAAACTAATCCGCCTCTTAAGGACGAAAGTGCGATTGTATTTCCTTTGGTGTCCGGAAGATCTATTTCAGGAGCAATATCCCCGACTTCTGTTCCAACTGACTGCGCGTTGCTATTGTATAAGGTAAAAAATGTGAAAATTATAACTAAGTAGCTTTTTTTCATAGGTAATGGAGTTTATAAGATAAATTTGGGACTATCTTCTTTTATATTAATTTATAGATTCTTGATTCTACATCTTTTGTAATTCACAATAATGTAAACTTTGCGTGCGAATTTTAACCATATAAGTGATGTAAGTTCATTTAAACTAACTTTATGATGCAGTGCTCACTTATACAGTTAAACTTGCTAAAGCTGTTTGATAAAACTCACATTAAAGCAAGTCAAAAAAACCAGTATTTCTGCGACTTGCCAGAATAATAATTAATGGTCTAAATCAAAAACAAATATAATGACTTCCTGAAACATTTCTATAACCCACTGAAAATTTAAAGCGAGATCCCCACCTGCTCCATCTTAAAGTTATCCTAAATATCAATCAGCAAATAGATATATCGGGAAAAGTCGATATCTTTGCTGCATGGAACATATTGAAATATTCAAAGCACTGTCAAATAAATCCAGATTACAAATGCTGGAATGGTTAAAAGAACCTGAAATAAACTTCCCGGATCAAATCGCTGCAGGGTTTGAACATGGCGTTTGTGTTGGGCAAATACAGGCCAAGGCAGGCCTTACACAATCAACAGTTTCAGAATACTTGTCGATTTTACAACGTGCAGGGTTTATCGAATCTAAACGTGTTGGACAATGGACATACTACAAACGCAACGAAGGTGCCTTTGAAGCACTCAGTAAATTAATTAAATCTAATTTATAAATTACTATGAGTACAAATAGTTTATTTACACCCTTTCACTTAAAAACTTTAAGTCTCAAAAATAGAATCGTAATGGCGCCAATGACGCGTTCCTTTTCTCCTAACGGAATCCCAACTAATGAAGTAGCCACTTACTATCAAAAAAGAGCTGAAGGCGAAGTCGGATTAATCTTGTCTGAAGGAACTGTAATCGACAGAGCTTCCTCTTCAAATGATGCAAATGTACCTCGTTTTCACGGAGATGCGGCTTTACAAGGCTGGAAAAAAGTTATAGATGAAGTTCATGCAGCCGGAGGACAAATGGGGCCACAGATCTGGCATATGGGAATTATGGACAATCACCATTCAGGATGGGTACCTCCTGTTCCGTTTGAAGGACCATCCGGATTAAACCGACCTGATTTTAATAACGGAAATGCAATGTCTGAAAAAGATATTGAAGAAACTATAATCGCTTTCGGAAAAGCTGCTGCCGACGCAAAAAGATTAGGTTTTGATACCATCGAAATTCATGGCGCACATGGTTATCTGATTGATCAGTTCTTTAGAGCTGAAACCAATTTACGTACAGATGGCTATGGTGGAAAAACATTACCGGAACGCAACCGTTTTGCAATAGAAGTGATTAAAGAAATCAGAAAGCAAGTTGGAGAAGATTTCGCCGTTATCATGAGATTATCTCAATTTAAACCTTCCGATTACAACTACAAACTCGCTAAAAATCCACAGGAAATGGAAGCCTGGCTTACTCCCCTTGTTGATGCCGGAGTTGATATTTTACATTGCTCGCAACGTCGTTTTTGGGAACCTGAATTTGAAGATTCTGATTTGAATTTTGCAGGTTGGGCTAAGAAAATTACAGGAAAATCAACAATTACAGTTGGTTCTGTGGGACTTTCGAGTGATTTCTTCGGTGCTTTTGCCGGTGAAAGTTCTCAACCAACATCATTAGAAGAACTAAACAGACGTTTCGACAGAGGTGATTTTGACCTGGTTGCCGTTGGAAGACCACTTTTATCTGATCCGAATTGGGTAGCAAAAATCAAAGCCGGAAAAACAGAACAATTAAAAGGTTTTAGTAAAGAAGCCTTAGTGCAATTGGTTTTAGAATAATTATTCATTTAAGAACTTTTCTGTTTTTAAACCTCAAATTTAAAAAAGACTTTAATAATAAAGGGATGATGGTTGTTAACCTCATCCCTTTTATCAATTTGTAGCTAACAAAATTACAAATGAAATTTTATCTTTTATAAAGCAGACACACTTTGCTTTTGGAACTTTCTCTGCAACCAATTCCTCACCGGTTCATCATATAATTTCAAACATAAATACGCCAATACGATACTGGTAATCAAAACTCCGATTCCCAATACGTAACCTTCTTCTATAGTAACTTTATTATTTACAACCCAAGCCGTATACCAATAAATAAGTGGGTAATGTGTAATGTAAATCGGGTACGAAATAGCTCCCAAAAACTGGCATGCTTTTATTGAAAATGGATTTTTTAATTCCCCACCTGCGCCAATAGAGACAATTAAAGGAAACAATACAATAATACAAACGGATTCATAGATCCCATTCATCCATAAAGTGTTTTCATTTCCAATTCTTGGAATGGCCAATAATATTGTGATTAAAAAGCTACAGATCCAAAAAGCTCCTTTTATGTGAATTAATTTTCCTAAACGAGAAAGCAAAACTCCGGCAAAAAAAGGATACAATAAACGGGTAAAACCAACATTCATTTGTTCCAGATTTAAAGACCAGCCCCCAATTACATCCCCTTTTGGCCCAAAAACAGTATAGTTGATTAGCAGTCCGGCAAATATCAGAACAAATAATACCATAACTTTATTCGAAAATTTACGAAAGAACAAGGCATAAAGTATATTGGCGATATATTCAAAAAACAAAGACCAGGCCGGTCCGTTTAGCGGATGCATTTCGCCCCATCCTCTAATTTCTGCTGAGGGCGTCAACGGAATTAAAGTAAATCCAACGAACATCACCAGAATCACTTTCCAGACCGGCATGGTCGCAATTTGTGGAAATAAAACGTCTGAAGCCTGAAAATAATACAATGCCGCCCCAATGATCATTCCCATGATTACCATAGGTTGCAAACGAATTAAACGTCGTTTGTAAAATTCCCATTGTGTCATTTTTACCCAACGATCATCATAAGCATATGCTACTACAAATCCTGATAAGAGAAAAAAGAAATCCACAGCCAAGTAACCGTGATTGATAATTTGTACGAAACGATTCCCTCCCGAGAAAGCTTCAAAAATGTGAAAAGCAACTACTAAAATTGCCGCAACACCACGCAATCCGTCAAGAATCTCGTAATGTTTTTTGGCTTTGATATCTGATAAAATGGTACTCATAAAGTATTCTGGTGGTTAAAGATTTATTTTGGTATAGTCTAAAGTATTAAAATTCAAATAAAGCTTTTATTTTTTAACACATAGAAACATAGTTTTGTAACTTAAAAAGAGGCGTTTCACTTGTTCAAACAATCATAGCTTCATGGAATGCCACCAATAAAGATAGTAAGACTTTGCACCGAAAACTGCTGCAACAAAAGAAAAACACCTCCAACTAATACAATTCGTTTCATGCTATATTTTTTTAATTAATTCAAGTTGCTAGTTGCAATTGTATAAAAAAAGAAGAGGTTCACTAAATTTATTTTGCGAATCAATGCATAAGATTAGGAAATCTTTTTATATGAATTAGCCTAAAAAGGGTATGTCTTTTTTTTTTGAATTTTTAATTGGCCTCCATCAATTGCCTCCAGTTTTTAACTGGAGGTAAAGAATTGATTAATAATAAAGAGGCTTTAGCCAAACTCTTTGAAGGTTCGGCTAAAGCCTTTGTCTCCTTCCTTACAAACAACCTCCAGTTAAAAACTGGAGGCAATTCACATAAAACCTACCTTATTTGTATTCGAATTCCAAGTAAATAAAGTGATCAACTAACAACTTGAATTAATTACTATAATTTCAAAACCCATCTCCACATTTCACATCTCCACATTTCACATCTCACATCTCACATCTTCACATTTCACATTTCACATCTCCACAAATAGCCACTTTAAAAAAAAGCTGCAACTTTTTATCATTGCAGCTCTACAAACCAACCAAAGTTTAGAAATAATGAAATTTATTGAAGCGAGAAACTCACTTTAGATTTTATATCAATTGCTGAAGCCCCAATTATGGCTTCAAAAGCTCCGGGCTCTGCCACCCAGTCGTGTTTTTTATCATCAAAAAAGCTTAAAGCTGTTTTATCTACTGTGAAAATTACCGTTTTCTCTTCTCCCGCTTTAAGCGAAATTTTTTCAAATCCTTTCAATTCTTTAATCGGACGTGGCAAAGACGATTTTAAATCACTGATATACAGCTGAACTATTTCTGATCCTTCTCTGTTTCCTGTATTTTTTACTTTTACCGAAAATGTAATCTGGTCTCCGACTGTCATTTGTTTTTTGTCTGCCGTAACTTTTCCGTATTCAAAAGTAGTGTAGCTCAAACCATGTCCGAAAGCAAATAAAGGTTTTGCTTTTTGCTTGTCAGCCCAACGGTAGCCAACAAAAATCCCTTCTTTATAGGTTACCTCATCTCCGCCGGGAAATTCTCCTAAAGCATGAGCACCGTTATCCGACAATTTTGCAGGAAAAGTAAAAGTCAGTTTTCCTGAAGGATTTACATCTCCGACTAAAACAGCTGCCAAAGCATTTCCGGCCTCCGTACCTAAAAACCATCCCTGAACAATACCAGGAACTTCTTTTACCCACGGCATCGCCACAGCATTTCCTGAGATATTTATAAAAACAATCTTTTTATTTACCTTAACCAATTCAGCAATTAATTTATCCTGACCGTATGGAAGGCCTAATTCTGTACGATCATACCCCTCGGCATCCTGAAGATCACTTTTATTCAATCCTCCAAAAAACAACACTATATCAGCATCTTTTGCCACTTTTAAAGCTTCGGCAGTCAACTCTTCCGGAGAACGTTTGTCTTCTAAGCTAACTTTAGCCACCACACCGTTATACTTACTTGTCGGGTCTCCCACATAACCACGAGCGTATACAATTTCGGCTTGTGTACCTACTCTTTTCTTTAAACCGTCTAAAGGCAGCACCTCGTATTTCGCTTTAAGCGAAGAACTTCCACCACCAACAGTCATCATTTTGATCGCATTTTCTCCGATTACGGCAATTTTTCGGGTTTTAGAAAGATCGATTGGCAATACATTATTTTTGTTTTGAAGCAATACAATTCCTTCTTCGGCAATTTTCAAACCGGCATCTGCGTGTTCTTTTGTTCCGAAAGAACCAAAAGGCCTTTCTTTATTCATAGTAGTTAAGAAGGACAAACGTAAAATACGACGTACTTTTTCGTCCAGTTCTTTCGTCCCTACTTCTCCATTTTTAATCTTATTTGAATAAGGCTTAGCTAAATAATAGTTATCGTAAGCATTACTCGTTCCCCACGAAAGTCCGTTTGTCCATGAACCAAACTCCATATCCAAACCATTGTAAATTGCTTGGTTGGTATCGTGAACTCCTCCCCAATCTGAGATTACAACACCCTTAAAACCCCATTCTCCGCGAAGAATATCATTCAATAAAAACTCATTATGACAACAATGCTGTCCTTTGTATTTATTATATGACCCCATAATCGCCCAGGCATCACCATCCTGAACAGCCGCTTTAAAAGCCGGTAAATAGATTTCGTATAAAGCTCGATCATCAACAATTACGTTTACGGCGTTACGATTGGTTTCCTGATTATTTAAGGCAAAGTGTTTTACGCAGGCAGCAACTCCGTTGGACTGAACTCCTTTGATATAAGGGACAACCATTTTTGAAGTCAAAAAAGGATCTTCTCCCATATATTCGAAGTTACGGCCGTTTAATGGTGTTCTGTAGATATTTACACCGGGGCCCAGTAATACATTTTTATTACGAAAACGCGCTTCTTCACCTATTGATTTTCCGTATAATGCTGCTAATTCTTTGTTCCAGGTAGCAGAAAGAGCCGTAAGTGCAGGAAAAGCAATACAAGAATCATTGGTCCAGCCGGCCTGATCCCATTCGTCCCATAATACCTCTGTACGTATTCCGTGTGGCCCGTCTGTCATCCAGTTTTCCGGAATCCCTAATCGGGGAACACCCGGTGAACTAAATTTTGACTGGGCATGAATCATGGCAATCTTTTCGTCGGTAGTCATTCGCAAAAGCGCATCTTCTACGCGCTCCTGAATTGGCTTTTTATCATCCAGATAAACCGGAACTTTATTTTGCGCATTCAATCCGAATGAGCTCCATAAAACTAAAACAACAATTGTTTTAACGTTTTTAAACATAACTATGTAATTTATTAAAGCGTTTACGTTAGTAAGGAAACTCTTTTAACAAAAAGCGCCTTTTAATACTATTGTAAAGCTAAAACGTTATCGTACACATTACATTTCTAAACGAAAAAAAGTAGCGATTTAAAAATTCAAATCACTAATAATCAATTATTTAAATTGTTTAATAAGACAAAAAAAGTAGTAGATTTAAAACTAATCCTTAGGATTTCGGAGAAATTAAACCGATTTTCATGACCATTTCTTCAAAATCATTTCGCGAAACAGCGGCTTTATTTCGGGCTCTGGTACGGTAATTATAAATCGTACTTAAAGAGTATCGAAGAAAAGCGGCAATTTTTACACTGTCGGTAATCCCAAGACGGATTAAGGCAAAAATTCTAAGCTCTGTATTGAGTAGTTCCCCCTGCTTTAAAACGATCTGTTCTTCTTTAATAAGCAGTTCATTAAAATCTTTTACAAAACTTGGGTAAAGGTTTAAAAAGATAGTATCGAAGTTTTTGTATAATTCCTCCAATTCATTATCAACCAATGTGGTTGATTTTAGTATTTTGTATATCTCATCAAATTGTTTAGCCGTTGCTTTTTTGTTCAAAATGATTCGGTAATTCTCCAATTTATTGATATAAGTAGAACACAAACTAAAAAAATGAGCAATATATTCTTCTTTAATATGATTGGATTCTGATAATTGTGCGTTACGTTCCTGCAACTGATTATTGGTTTCGGTAATATCTTTGTTTAATTCGGCTAATTTTTGACTGCTTTCATAAAGTTCGCCACGAATTCTGGACACTTTTTTCATTTGTTTGTAAACGTAAATCACCGCTACAATCAAAAACACCGAGAGCAAACTGATACATAAAAGGTAAAGCTGCAACTCTGTTTTCCTTTTAGCTTCTTTTTCTAAATAAACGGTATTGATTATCGAATACACTTCCGACATCAAAAGCGTTCTAAACTGTACATTACAATACAAGGCATCTTCGATAGCAGACTGCGTCAATTTATAAGCCATATCTACATCGCCCGCTTCATAATACACCAATGCCAATTCCTGAAGGGAAGCATTGTCTTTATTTGCATTTTTTATATCTGAAGTAGCCGAAAGGGCGTAGTATTTTTTTCTTAACTCAAGTTGATGCGTTCCTTCATAAATAGTTCCCAGAAGGTAGGCTATCATGGCATATTCCGGATTTTCTTCTCTTTGATTCTGCAATAGAAAAACTAATTTCTTTTGGGCAACAGCATATTTTTTCTGATAAATTTCCTGCTGAATTTTATTTATCTTATAATTTAAAGAGTTTGAATCTAAAACAGCCAGTAAAGAATCACGATACTGCTGTATTTGATCTATATACTTTCTATTGTAACTATTGGCCGCATAATGTTCAAAAAACTCCCGATAGGCAATGTAATAAGTCGGAAGCAACGATACGGCTAATTTTCTTTTGTCAATACTTCTTAAAATCGCTTCCGATTCGCGGTATTTCCCGGAAGAGGAATAGAGTGTTACCAATTGCAGGTTTGCTAAATCGGAAAGCTCTTTGTTCTGAAGTTCAGCAGCTATTTTCAGATTCTTTTTTACATAAAAAATAGCCGAATCTGAATTGAACTTCTGATATTCTGCATATAAAGCTTTATTGTAATTGTACTCCTGCTCTTTGGTTAAATTATCCGATTTAATTTTCTTAAAGTTCAGAATTCGCTCTTCCTTGAGCTTCACGTAATGCTGCTTATTTTTTAAAGCATCATTCAGTTTATCCACAATAGTAGCGGTACTGTCCGAGGAGTAGACCGGAAAACAAATCAAAAGGGTTAAAACAAACAGATAATATTTTTTCAAGCTACTAAAAGATAAAAACAGAATTACAAATATAACGAAAGCGATAGTATAAAAGGACTTCTTTCGAAAGTCACACTAAACTGCAATTGGCGCGGCAAGGCAGCTCTCCGGAATGTCGAAGGCATTCACCAGAGCGACAGCATCAGGTCGGATATCCCAACAAAGCTGATTGACCATTTTACGAATTGCTTTCGTTTTTACTGCTTCCATATAACCGTCTTCAAGATACCAGGCTTTATTTTTCTCTATTTGTGAAAGCGCATACAACTGATTTAGCTTTACCAGAATAGCTTTAGATTTCTCGTCTTCTACCGTTTGAATCACGGCTTGAAATTGCTCTAAAACTACTCGTTCCAAGTAAGCTTGTGCTACGTCTATCATTTGATGTTGCACCACATTAAAAGCATCATAAGCCTCTAAACCTTCGGCAACCAATTTTTTGATTCTCTTTGCTGCCGATGCCAGAATTGTTTTTTCTCTGTGTTGAAAGGCCAGTAAATGAAAGCTTCCGTCTAATAAATGTTCCTCATCGGTTTTACGGGTTGTAATTGGGTTTTTCTCGGCAATGGCGGTTTTTGCATTCTCGTACACATAATTAATGATTCCTAAAGACCCCATTTCACCAAATGTTTTTCTGAATTCAGCCAAACGGTTTTTGGCTACCAATTGCATTAAAACTGTATTATCTCCTTCAAACGTGGTATAAATTTCGGTATCGTTTTTTAAAGCATCAATTCTGTTCTCTGACAAATAGCCTTTACCACCGCAAGCTTCGCGGCATTCCTGCAAAATATCTCTTGTACTCCAGGTCGAATAGGATTTCATTCCCGCTGCCAAAGCTTCTATCTCCTGCATTTCTGATTCGGTTCGATTGAGAAAACGATTGGTAAGGTACTGTAAAGCAAAATGCATGGCGTACGTTTTTGCTAAATGAGGCAATAATCTGCGTTGGTGCATACGGTAATTCAGTATTGGTACTTCTGATCCGCCTTCAGGACCAAATTGCCTGCGTTGATCGCTATAGCGAATGGCAATAGTAAGCCCTGATTTGGCAGCTGCCAAAGCGGAACGCGGAATCCCAATTCGCCCCCCGACCAGAGTTCCTAACATCGTAAAAAAACGTCTGTTGTCACTCGGAATCGGGCTTTCAAATTCTCCCTTTTCATTTACAGAAGCAAAACGATCGAGCATATTTTCTTTTGGAATTTCGACCTGATTAAAACTGATCGTTCCATTGTCAACACCATTCAATCCCATCTTGTGACCACAATCTCCTATAGTGATTCCTTTTAAAGTAGTTCCGTTTGTATCTCGCAAAGGAACCACAAAAGCATTCACACCATAATTATGTCCTTCAATAATTAGTTTCGCGAAAACGGTAGCCATTTGTCCGTGAACAGCGGCGTTACCTATATATTCTTTTTGCGCATTTTTATTGGGTGTATGAATTGTAAAAGTTTGATTGCTATGATTGTATGTTGCGGTAGTCTCAAGCCCTTTTACATTCGAACCATGATGGGTTTCGGTCATTGCAAAACAACCCGGAAGTTTCAGGGAACCGATATCTTTTAAATATTTTGCATAATGTTTCTCTGTTCCCAACGACTGAACGCTCATTCCCCAAAGCCCAAATTGAACTCCAAACTTAATAACCAAACTTAGATCATGGTAACTCAGTGTTTCCATAATAGCAAAATAGTCGGCTATGTTATCTCCGCCACCATATTGTTTTGGATATGCCATGTTGCCGAGGTTTTCTTCGGCCAGAATTTTACACCAATTATAAACCGTCTGCCTATAGATAGCCGTATCTGTCGAAGTTTCGTAAGCAAATTCAGGTTTTGATATAATCGATTTTACCTTTTTAATAATTTCGGCTTCTTTCCCGTCTAGAAGTTTTGTTATTTTCAGGACATCAAAATTAGAACCGGTTTGCGAATTGGCTGTAAAAGAACCGGTTTTGGTTTTAAAATTCTGAATTACTTCTTCTCCTAAAATCCCAAGATCATTTTCCAGTTTTATAAAATCTGATTCCAATGCCGAAATATCCAAATCTTTCTCTGAGAGCGCTACTGCAATATCAAAAATAGATTTTATAGCTGTCTTATCTTTTATGCTATTCTCAATATCTGACTTCCATGCTGCAAGTTCATTTCTCGAAGGCGGATTTGCAATATCTACTTTAGAAAGCAGGAACTGTCTCTCGTCCGGTGCAAGCATAGACAAAGAGGTTATAAATTCCTGCAAAGTCGCAAATTCTTTCTGAGTCAAAAGATCATCAGACCATACCAGATAAAACAACGGAATAAAGGCTTGGAGCTTCGTATTTTTCATAAAAAATATTGAATCGGTTTCGGAAATTAAACTTAGACTGTCTTTCCACAAACAAAAAAACAGAAATGAAAAATACTCATTCCTGTTTAAATATGTTGTTAAGATTCTGGTAATTTTATCTTTCTATGATACGGTATTCTTTGTAGTCGACAGGTATTTTTTTCTGAAGGCGAAAATATGATGCGAATTAAAAACTAAAACCGCTATGAAAATAATACTATAAGCTGCAATCTGCAAGGCTCCGATTTTTTCGTGATAGACAAAGGTGGCCAGACAAAAAGCGATCATAGGATTAATATTCAAGAGCATACCAACCGTTGATGAATTGATTCCTGAAAGGGCATACAAATTCAAAAACAACGGAAAAATAGTAAAAAGTATGGCTATGGTTTCAATACAGAAATAAAACCTGAATTCTGTTGGAACCGGTCCGCTGTATGCCGGATAAAAAGGCAATAGAACCAAGGCTGAGAAAGTGATATGAAAAGTAAGTACAATAAACTTGTCAAACCCTTTATTGATACGCTGACTCACCAAATATGAAGCATAAGTTAAACCGATTATAATACTAAAAAACATGTCCATAATGGCCGTGTAAGACAATAACAAGCAACCTGAAACACTCAGACCTACTGAAACCCACTGCAGTTTTGACAGTTTTTCATGCAACAGAAAATAAGCCAATAAAGTAGTCAGAATCGGACACACCAAATACGCCAGGGAAGTTGCTTTTACACTTACATGATTCATTACATAAATAAACGTAAACCAATTGGCCATTAGAAAAAAACTGCCTCCGAAATTTAATAGAAGAGTCTTTCTTTTTTCAACTTTTGATAAAGCTTTAAAAGTATCAATTGTTTCTTTTACTCTTTTTCTCTTAAAGACAAAGACAATCAATAACATTAAAACACTACAACTAAAAACGCGGTTAAATAAAATATCTAAAGAAGGATAGTCATGAATTGGCTTTAAAGCCAAGCTAAAAAATCCCCAAATAGTATAGGCGGTAATGGCGGCCAGGTAATATTTTGTTGTTTTCACTAAGTTTTCTTTTTTTGATTGTTTACTTATAAAGCAAATTTCTAAAAAATAACACAGCAATACAGATACAGTTTTTGTAAATTGCACCATAACAGTTTTGTTTTATGAAAAATTCAAATTACTTATATCTGCAATTTGCTGATCGAATTGAAAAGCAAATAAAATCGGGCGTTTTGAGTGTCGGAGACAAGCTCCCTTCTATTCGTGAAGTCTGTTCAGAAACGGGATACAGCATGAGTACAGTCAGTAAAGCCTACTACGAAGTGGAAAGTCGCTCTTTGATTGAATCAAGGCCACAATCGGGTTATTATGTAAGCAATATTTCTGCCCGAACTGCCCCTGAACCCTCAGCAAGTTCTCCTATTTTAAGCGGAAAAAATGTGGAACGAGAAGATTTAATTGATTTGTTCTACAGTGACATGAAAACAAAAGATGTTACGATGCTTTCACTAGGTTTTCCTTCTAATGAGCTCCTTCCGATTGCTAAACTAAATAAAGGAATGGTTCAGGCTATGCGGTCATTACCTGATAGTGGTACCGGTTATGACGACATGCAGGGAAATCTTAATCTGAGAAAAGAAATTGCGCGTTGGTCATTTACCTGGGGAGGTTCTCTTACTGAAGACGATATCATCACAACTCCCGGTTGTGTAAATGCCATATCGCAGTGTTTAATGACTGTGACCAAACCTGGTGATACTATCATCACAGAAAGTCCTGTTTACTTTGGTGTTTTACAACTGGCCAAATCTTTGGGTTTATATGTGATGGAATTGCCAACCAACATTACCACAGGAATCGAACTAGAGGCCGTGAAAAAGGCCCTTACCACCAAAAAGATAAAAGCTTGTGTACTGATTAGCAATTTCAGCAATCCGTCGGGTAGCATGATGCCGAATGAACATAAAAAAGAGGTAGTCCGATTGATGGAATTTTACAATGTTCCGCTTATTGAAGACGATATTCACGGGGATTTGTATTTTGGCTCGAGTCGCCCAACGAATTGCAAAACCTATGATGAAAGCGGAATTGTGCTTTGCTGCAGTTCAGTTTCCAAAACATTGGCTCCCGGATATCGCGCAGGCTGGGTTATCCCGGGAAAATTTAAAAAGGAAATCCTGCGTACCAAATTTTATCACACCCTCTCCTCTCCTACTATCACGCATGAAGTTGTTGGAGATTTTCTAAAAAATGGACGTTATGAGAATCATCTTCGGAAGATTCGGCAAATACTAAATCACAATTGCAACAATTATATCAATACCATTTTGGAATCTTTTCCGGTAGGAACAAAAGTGAGCCAGCCACAAGGTGGTTTTTTCCTTTGGTTAGAACTTGACAAAAGAATTGACACAGTCGACTTGTACCATTTGGCACTAAAACACCACATCAGTATTGCTCCCGGAAGGGTTTTCTCTTTTCAGGATCAATTTTCAAATTGCATGCGCTTGAGTTTTGGCCTGCCCTGGACCAACGAATTGCGACAATCTATAGTGACCTTAGGCAAACTGGTTGATTTATAAACCTGAATTCGATTAATTTTCTATTGCCGTTAGCATTCAACAATTGATGGCGAAAATAAGGTTGCCACAGATTGCACGAATTTCCACGAATTAATTTAAGTTGACACTTGTGAGTTGTGAGATGTGAGATGTGAAATGTCAGTCTGAATGTTTTACGGTTTTATTTTACAAGATAGAGATAGAAGCTAATAGAGTTTACAAGAATTGTTGAAGAACAGTAATTAATATCAATTCGTGCAAATTCGTGCAATTCGCAGCAAAAAAATAGCCACAGATTATAGGATTAAAAAAATTAAAAATCTGTGTGAATCCTTTTAATCAGTGGCAAAAAAATAATTCGTGAAAATTCATGCAATTCGTGGCGAAAAAAATAGCCACAGATTATAGGATTAAAAAGATTAAAAATCTGTGTGAATCCTTTTAATCAGTGGCGAAAAAATAATTCGTGCAGATTCGTGCAATTGCTTCGCCTGTTCGCTATCGCTCGGGTCGTGGCAAAATAAAAAAACCAGGCAGCGTAAACAATAAACACGCTGCCTGGAGTAACAATAACAATTAAAGGACCAAAAAATTAACTATAAAACGAAGTAAGCGTCGTTTTCCGCTTTTCTAGGCTCGGGTTTAAGATCAAATTCTTTGATGATATCAAATTCACTCTGATACTCATCCAGCATTTGCATTAAATTCTTTTCGATTGTAGTTGCAATAGCCGTCACCGGTGTATCTGTAGGTCTGTTCTCAAACGGATCCTGCAAATGAATAGCCATTTTCTCTATTAAGAAAAATGTACCTCCAATGATTGTAATTAAAGGAATGGCAAACCAACTTAACAAACTGATCAATCCAAAAGGCAATAAGATAATAAACAAGCACAATGTCATTCTAATATACATACTATATGTTGTTGGGAAAATTGTATTTTTAATACGCTCACATTTCCCCATTGCATCACATAATCTGGTTAGGGTATTATCAATTTCAACTTGTTGATAGGTATTGAAACGTTTGTTTTTTCTGGCGATTCTCAAATCCCTTGCATGTAATAACAAAATGGCATTTGGAATGTTCTGATGGTTCTTTACAAAACGCAATTCTTCCTCACTTAAAAGGTCTTTAATTGGTTTTATAGCGTCTTTATTACGTAAAGCCTGTCCCAAACTATAACACCAGGCAATTTGCCTTTTAGTGAAATTTTCTTTGAATTCATTGGCTTCAACAGAAAAATCAGGATCTTTATAAAAGGTCAATAATTGTCGTATCAGTGTTCTCGATTCGTTTACAATAGATCCCCAAATAATTCTGGCTTCCCACCATCTGTCATACGCCTGATTGGACTTAAAAGCCAACAACAAGGATATAATAGTACCAATCATTGTTGGTATTGCAATCGGGATATCGATAGAAACATTAATAAAATAGTGATGAAAAATCTCAAACAATATCGTATAAGCCATCAATAGAGCCAATTCTACTTTTATTTTCCCAAGAACATACTTCATTGGAATTTTCTTTTTTAACAGCATATTTTTTAGCTTTAAAGTTTAAACTTGAATTTTTTAAACTATTGATTTCTTAAACCAATTCTTCGTACAGCGATAGTACCGGAAGTCCCAGTTTATCATTCATGGTTTCTTTCTTCGTTTTTTTGAACTTGATTTTCTCGCCTTTACGGGTTTCAACCAGCAAATCAATGTCGTATTTCGAAATAGCTTCCGACAAATAAGGTCCGAATTGTTCGAAATTATCATCAAAATTGGCGGTTTGGCTTACAATTTCATACGAGAAATTTTGACTTAAAAACTGCTGAACATCCTTTACATGCATGTTTACATTGCTGTTTTCGATATAAAGTGCTTTATTGAAGTCTTCTCTGATTGCTTCCGTGCCTAAATGCAGAATAGGGCATTTTTGATTTCCGGCTAATTTTACTGAATATTGATGAATGCGCTTGGTTTCTTGTTTATAAGAAGGAGTCAGAATAACCAACTTCACATCAAAAGCATCAATAATACCTTTAAATATTGGCGATGAAAGTCCGTACTGGTTGTGTATTTTGATTTTGCAATTAGCAGTATGCTCTACAATATATCGACAGGTTTCCAGAACTTCTTCCTGACTTACTGTAAGGCCTGCTCTCATTTCACGTAAAAAATAAGATGACGAGAAAGAGTCCGGAGCATCTGCAACCATCATTAAAACAATTTCGCAATTGCTATTTTTCGCCTGATTAACAGCCGATTTTACAGCGCTTATGGTATCTTCTTTTAATGTGGTAGGGATAAGGAAATTTTTCATAAGTATAATTGTTTAGTTTTATACGTACAAAATAACTCCGCAGAAATTAGAAGGGTCTTAACTCAGGATTAGATTTCTCTAAGATTCAATATTAGATTTTTTAATATTGGCTTTTTTAGTATTATCTTTCTTAAAAACGATTGTCACAATGGTGCCTTTGTTCTGTTCCGATTGCACTTGTATTTCACCATCATGCATTCGGATAATCTTTGAAGCCAAAGGCAACCCCAATCCATAACCAATGTATTTGGCAGCAATTTTACCACGGAAGAACGGTTCATACAAATGTGGAATATCTTCCGGCGGTATTCCGATTCCGATATCATTTATAGCAATTTTAATCCATTCTTTATTCGCAGAAAGCGATACAAAGACCTCATTGTTGTCTGAATATTTCACACCATTGGTAATAATATTATTGATTGCCAATTCTAAAAGTGGCTTATTACAAGGGATCAACAATAAATTAGAATCTTTTGGCGCAAAGTTAAGTTTTACACTTACACGGTTATCCGGGTAGATTTTATCCAGATCCGATTTTACATCCAGCAATAACTCATCGATTCGGGCAATATCCAAAACCTGTTTTTTTCCATCATAACCCGTTTGCGTCAGTTTTAACAAACTCTCAGTCAGATTTCCTAGTCTTGATGCCTGAGAATAAATATTTTCCAATGACTGAATGTATTCCGGAACTTCTCTTTCTTTGAGAAGCATGATTTCAGACTCTGCAATAATCGTTGTAATTGGTGTTTTTAACTCATGAGAGGCGTTATTAATAAAGTTAGCCTGTATCTCAAAAGAGGTTTCCAAACGGTCCAGCATATCATTGAACGTCTCGGTTAGATCTGAAATTTCATCAGAGTTTTTAACTTCAGGCAATCGATTATGAAGATTAGAAGCACTTATTCGGTTTACTTCTTTAGTAATTCTTGCTACCGGATTTATAACACGTTTTGCCAAAAACCGACCTAAAAAGAAAGCCAGAAATATAAAGCCAATACCTCCGAAAAGCATGATTTTTACAATATAAATTGCAGTCGTTCTTCCTTTTCGGTCACGCGCTCCAACAATTACAATGTATTTTTGGTTATTTTCTGTAAAAACCTGTCCTAAATAGTACTTACTGTTAATTTCAAAATAATCTCTTCCAGTTTTTAATATATTGGTGTAAAAATCATTAGGCAAATTAAGATTAGTGTTGTAATCAAAACTATTGGCACTGTTTATTTTAAGAACGAATTCTTCTTCTTCGATAAGTTCTTCCAGTCCATTTTTTTTAAGATTACTGTAGTATTTTATTTTTTCAGGATCTCTTTGAAAATGTATTGACGCTACAATTTTAGCCCTGTCCTCTAATCGTTTTAAAAAATGATATCGATTGTTTTCCCGAAATAAAACAAAAACAACGATACACAATAGCAGCGTACTAAAAGAAGAGAGAGCTACATAGGTAACCGTAATTTTTTTTCTTATATCCATTTTTTATGGCTGTATGACATAACCCAAACCTTTCATGGTATGAATTAGTTTGGTTGCAAAAGGTTTATCTATTTTTTTTCTTAAATAATTGATGTAAACATCCACAACATTGGTGTTCATATCAAAATTAATGTCCCATACATTGTCTAATATTTGGTCACGGGATACAATTCTGCCATTATTCTTTGCCAGATAATAAAGCAATTTAAATTCTTTTGCCGTTAAAAGAATCGGTTCTCCATCTCTTTTTACTGTTTTGGCTCTTGCATTTATTTCTAAATCACTAATTGTTATGGTATCTATTTTGTCTGTATCCTGATTAGCTCTTCTGTTTAGCGCATTTACTCTTGCATCGAGTTCACCAAACTTAAAAGGTTTTACCAGATAATCATCTGCTCCTGCATTAAGACCGGTTACAATATTCTCGGAAGTTCCAAGAGCTGTTAAAAGCAAAATCGGTACAAAATTTTTGCTTGCCCGTAATCTTCTGCAAATCTCAATTCCGTTAACATCCGGCAGCATTACATCTAATACTACCACATCAAAAGTGTAATTATGAATCATCTCCAAAGCAGTTTTGCCGTCAAGCGCCACACTTACTTCGTTATTGTTTTCAGCAAATCCTTTTCGTAAAATCGATAAAAGGTTTGGTTCATCCTCGACTATTAGTAATTTCATCTTTAGAAAATGGTATATCGAACAAAAATAAGCATTGAATTTTACAAAAGTAGTACATCGGTAAAAAAATATGGGGAATAAAAAGAGGTTAACTCACAATTAACAAAATAACGGCTATTCTGATTCTTAATTTTTGAAATGAGTTCAAATCACCAAAATTAGGCTGCGAAAAAATATACAGTCGATAATCTCCAATCAAAAATATCTCATTGTTTTTTACAGGCTTTAGAATCAATAGAGAATCGTTCTTCTGAAAAAGCTCAAATACCGTTTTGGGAGGGCAAAATTCAGGATTATCGGAAACATTTTGAGCATTGAGCACAATTGGAACAAAAAACAGGGGCACCAGGATTGGAAAAATACATTTAAAAAGAATTATTTTTTAAAAATTCTACCATTTCTCAGTTCAATGTTTTTGAATAATGACAAATCCTATTGCAAACAGGCCCCTTATTTTCAATATTTTACACAACTATTCTTAATAATAAAATTTGATTTACAAAACCGGAACAGCAAAAATTTAGTTTAAAAACCAAAACTATATTGCTTAAATTATTATCTTTTCACTCTGAAAAACCCATAAAAAAGCATTGAAAAAAGAATCAGAATATTTCCTTGACAAAGAATACAATACGATTGTTTATGGCAAAGAAGATCTTAATTTTAAGGATTTTGAATGTTGTATTTTTAATAATTGTGACTTCTCTGCTTGTACCTTTCTGGCCGTTACCTTTATCGATTGTGTTTTTAATGACTGTGCTTTTAACAATGCAAAAATCAATTATGTTGCCTTTAGAACGGTCACTTTTAATCGTTGTGAAATAAAAGAAGTAAATTTTGCCATGTGCGACAAACTTATCTTCGAAGTTCATTTTAATGATTGTACTTTGGACTTTTCTAAATTTTATACCTTAAAAATAAAAGGAACTACATTTATCAATTGCAGTCTGATAGCCGTAGATTTTATGGCTGCGGATTTAACCAATGTTCATTTTGATAATTGTGATCTCTATCGCTCAGAGTTTGATAAGGCCATCGCCAACAAAGCCGATTTTAAAACCAGTTTCAACTACACGATTGATCCGTCTAAAACTAAGCTTAAAAAAGCTGTTTTTTCTTTAAACGAAGTAAAAGGTTTGTTGTTTAAGCATGATGTAATTGTGAGTTAGTTATTAGTTTAAGTACATCATTTCCTATTTGAATTATTACTTAATTTTTAAGAAATAAAATCAAAGTATATTCATATATTTTAACCAATTACTATATTTTTGCACATTACTTAACCAATTAACCAAAAGAAATGGCAGACCAGGAAATCATTAAACACACCAAAAAAGTACACCGAATTGTAACTAATAAGAAGCATAATTTAATAGAAAAAGTAAAAGAAATTGGTTTAGAAATTTTCATCATTGTTTTTGCCGTTTCACTATCGATCTGGTTGCACAGTTGGAGCGAACACCGACACGAACAGCAGGAAGTTAAAAAATTCCTAATCGGACTTAAATCCGATATTCAAAATGACATCAATAGCACTAAATCGTTAATAAAACAGTATGAAGAGTTTGGAAAAATATACGAAAGCTTAAATCAATTGGATAAAACCAAACCTTATAATGAAAAGCAATTCAAAAAAGAATTATCATATATCAACATTAATGCCTATCTAAGACCTAATATCTATCGTTTTAATGGCTTTGTATCTTCCGGAAGAATCGGAAATATAGAAAACGAAGCTCTTTCTCTGAATATTTTGAAATTCTACCAAGAGAGTCTCTCTGAAGTTAATTCGTCTGAAACGGGGTGGATCTCCATGCAAAAAAAACTACAATCCTATATGGAAGATAATCTAACCGATCCTGAAAACCTAGCTGATAATTGGAAATTACTGACCACACCAAAAGGACGAAAATTGACAAAAAATCTTGTTCCATGGAATCAGATTTATGAACGTTATAACAATTTAATCGTTTTAGGAGAAACAATTATTAAACAGATCAATACCGAGTATGATCTGAAAGAATAAGACCTTTCTTTTTATACAACTTATTTTAACCGCAAGGTTCGCAAAGATTAAAAAATAATAAAACTTTGCGAACCTTGCGGTTAAACAAATACAAAGCCTCATTGTTTAAGCACTTAACTTGAGTTAACAGCATAAAAAAAGCCAGCATAAACTACTGGCTGAATACTATATTTTCTTTAGGATTACCCTACAATAACATCTGTTTTCATGGCGTACAATTTTTAAGTTAATTGATTATACAATTTTACTCAATAATTACCTAACAGACAAACTATTAGTGTTAATTATTACTGTTAATTATTAAGCTACTCCCAAATCATCCCCTGATTTAAATTTTTTAGTTGTTATAACATCTTTAGAATAAAAATCCATAACAAAAATATTCGTAAAACCGGATAATGAGTGTTTAGCAATTACAGTAAGTCTTATGTAAGAAGACGTATCACTCCAGTTCGATTCTATATCTTCACTGGTTCTAACTCTCATGGCGTGTAAACTATTGGTGTCAGAATTTCTTTTACAGGGAATATAAGAGATAAAATTATCTTTTAAAGCAATATCTTTTCCCTGAATGTTCATGCCACCAACACCACCTACTTGTTTATAAAACGTCGGTTCAATTCTAATATCAAATATCTCTGAGTTCGTTTTATTTACAAATTTGAAAAAATAGTTCACTTCTCCCTCAAATACCACCTTACTTACATGCGGTGATATTTCAATCTTCACCCTTTTCCTTTTTAAAAAATATATTAAAAACAAGTAAGATGAAATTAAGCCCGTAAATACACTTATTACTATTCCTAAAAATATATCTGTCATTATTAGCACTTTGACAGAAAGTTAAAGAACTAATTCAACAATTAAAAGATCATCTTACCTATCTTTGATTTCAATTTACAATCGTTTTTCCATCACATAATCCTCCATCAAATAATCATTTCCGATTTCTATATCAACTTCATCAATGATTTTGAAACCTGTTTTCTCGTAAAAATGCAACGCTTTATTAAATCGGTTTACATTTAAAAACAGCGAGCTGGAATTATTCTCTACTGCTAATTTTCCAATACTTTCGATTACTGATTTTCCAATTCCTTTACCTTGTGTTTCCGGCAAAAGATATATTTTATGAATTTTTGTAATCGCTTCTTTTTTATAATTGTGTTCAATTCCTATAAATCCTAAAACTGAATTCTCATCAGAAATCAAATAAAACAACTGCTCTCTTTTATCCAACTGAGCGATTAAAGCTTCATCTGAATAAAATAAATCCAACATATAGTTTAATTGCTCTTCAGACAAAATTTCCCCATAGGTTATAGGCCATGTTTTATAGGTTATATCCTGAATTATTTTAATATCATTTCTGTCCGCTTCTGAAATTGTAATCATACTAAGTTTAATGTTTTTAATTAATTCGTAAAAATTTGATTTTCCTGTTCGCTTACTCTAATAAAAGTAGTTCGTTTGGTAAGCTCTTTTAATCTTGAAGCGCCAACGTAAGTACAAGTACTCCTTAGCCCTCCTAAGATATCCAAAATTGTATTTATAACTTTCCCCCTAAAAGGAACCTGAACTGTTTTCCCTTCACTTGCTCTGTATTCAGCAACACCACCTACGTATTTGTCCATCGCCGTTTTAGAACTCATACCGTAAAATTGCCTGAATTCCTTACCATTAATTTCTACAAGTTCTCCACCACTTTCCGTATGTCCGGCAAGCATACCTCCCAACATTACAAAATCTGAACCTGCTCCAAAAGCTTTAGCAACATCACCCGGTATTTTGCATCCACCATCACTAATGATGTGTCCGCCCAAACCATGGGCAGCATCGGCACATTCTATAATAGCCGAAAGCTGCGGATATCCGACTCCTGTTTTTACACGGGTGGTACAAACGGATCCTGCACCGATTCCTACTTTAACAATGTCTGCTCCGGCCAATAATAATTCTTCTACCATCTCCCCCGTCACGACATTACCTGCTATAACCACTTTGTCCGGATATTCGCTACGGATTTGTTTTAAAAACTGAACAAAATGCTCCGAATACCCATTAGCAACATCAATACAAATAAAGCGCAGCAATGGATTTGCAGTTATAATTTCCTTAATTTTTAAAGAATCTTCTTTTCCGGTTCCTGTACTTACCGCAATGTAATTGTAAAAATCGGGACTAACTTTCTCCAGAAAACTATTCCATTCCTCAAGAGAGTAATGTTTATGAATCGCCGTGAATATTTTCTCTTTAGCCAAAACTTCAGCCATTTCAAAAGTTCCCACAGTATCCATATTAGCAGCCATAATCGGAATTCCCGTCCAAGTACTGCTGCTATGCAAAAATTTAAAATTTCGCTCTAAAGAGACTTCGGATCTGCTTTTTAACGTTGATCTCTTGGGCCTGATCATCACATCTTTAAACCCCAACTTCAAATCTGTTTCTATTCTCATGGTTGCAAATTTCTGTTACACTCAAATGTAAGGAATTTTAGATTGTAGATTGTGGATTTTAGATTGTAGATTTCACATCTCACATCTCACATCTCACATCCCACATCCCATAACTCATAACTCATAACTCATAACTCATAACTCACATCTCACAAAAGAACTACCCATGAATCGTCTCTCCTTTTCCGTAATTCGAAATAATCGATTCTTCGTAGGCCAGCCATTCTCTCCAACGTTTTTCAACATCGATTCCAACACCATATTTTCGGGCATAGGTGATAAATGTAGTGTAATGTCCTGCTTCGCTTTCCATCAGTTCTCTGTAAAAAACAGCCAGTTCTTCGTCTTGAATATTTTCAGATAAAACTTTAAAGCGTTCACAGCTTCTGGCTTCAATCATTGCAGAAAACAACAATCGCTCTACCAGACCGGAAACTCTGCTTCCGTCACCGCTTTTCTTCATATACAAATACAATTCATTTACATATTCGTCTTTGCGCTCACGTCCTAGTTTTAATCCTCTTTTGATGATGATATTATGCACCTGCTCGAAGTGATCAATCTCTTCTTTAGCCAAAGCCAATAAATCTTGTACCAAATCCTGATGTTCTGAATTATTTGTTATAATCGTTATCGCGTTTGTAGCAGCTTTTTGTTCACACCAGGCATGATCGGTCAGAATTTCCTCGATATTTTTCTCTACAATATTAACCCATCTTGGGTCAGTTGGCAGTTGTAATCTTAATACACCCATGTCTCTATTTTTGTTTCAGGTTTTCTTTTGTTTCATGTTTCGAGTTTCTTTTTAGTAAAAACTAAAAAAAGTTTAAAGCTTTGTGCTGTTTTAAATCAACACAAAACTTTAAACTTGAAACTTTAAACTTGAAATGTTTTTCTTAGTAAACGAAAATTGGTCTTTCGCTCATCATTTCATTTACTTCATTTGCAACCTCCTCGATTACTGCTTCATTAGTATGATCAACAAGTACTCTATCGATTAAAGCCACAATAGTTTCCATATCTTCTTCAACTAAACCACGAGTTGTGATTGCAGCTGTTCCAACACGAATTCCTGACGTTACAAATGGTGATTTGTCATCAAAAGGAACCATGTTTTTATTTACTGTAATTTCTGCTTTTACTAATGCATTTTCAGCTTCTTTTCCTGAAATACCTTTGTTTCTTAAGTCAATTAACATCATGTGGTTATCAGTTCCGCCAGAAATAATGTTGTATCCTCTTTTTACAAAAGCGTCAGCCATAGCATTTGCATTTTTTTGCAATTGCATAGCGTAAGTAAAGAATTCATCTTTTAAAGCTTCTCCAAAAGCAACTGCTTTAGCCGCAATAATATGCATTAACGGTCCTCCTTGATTTCCAGGGAAAACTGCTAAATCTAATAAAGCAGACATCATTCTGATTTCTCCTTTTGGTGTTTTTAAACCTTGTGGGTTTTCAAAATCTTTCCCCATCAAAATCAAACCTCCACGAGGTCCGCGTAATGTTTTATGAGTTGTGGTAGAAACAATATGACAATGTGGAATTGGATCGTTTAATAATCCTTTTGCAATAAGACCTGCAGGGTGAGAAATATCAGCAAATAAGATTGCTCCTACGCTATCCGCAATTTGTCTGAAACGTGCAAAATCCATATCACGAGAATAAGCCGAAGCTCCTGCAATGATTAATTTTGGTTGCTCCTTAGTTGCAATTTCCTGAATTTTATCGTAGTCTAAACGGCCAGTTTCAGCGTCTACACCATAAAAAACCGGACGGTATAAACGTCCTGAAAAGTTTACCGGTGAACCATGAGTCAAGTGACCTCCATGAGACAAATCGAAACCTAAAATCGTGTCACCAGGATTCAAACATGCATGGTAAACTGCTGTATTTGCCTGAGAACCTGAGTGAGGTTGTACGTTTGCATATTCAGCACCAAATAATTCTTTGGCTCTGTCAATAGCAATTTGCTCGATTACGTCAACTACTTCGCATCCTCCGTAGTATCTTTTGCCTGGGTACCCCTCGGCATATTTATTAGTTAAAACAGACCCTGCTGCTTCAATTACTTCATCACTTACAAAATTCTCTGAAGCGATAAGTTCTAATCCGTGAATTTGTCTGTCCTGTTCCTCTAGTATAAGGTTAAAAATTTGTTCGTCGCGTTGCATTTTTTTGATTTTCGTTAATTTGATGCAAAAATACAAAAAAACGTTTGCCATACAGTTAGATTATGATATATTTGACAAGTAATTTTTCAACAAATAATTAACATTCACATGCCGATAACCGCCAACGATACCAAAAGAAAATCATGGTTAGAAGTGCCTGAAAATAGCGACTTCCCTATTCAGAATATTCCTTTCGGTGTATTTCTTACCAAAGAAAATGTCGTTACAGTAGGAACCAGAATTGGCGATTACGCTATAGATCTAGGGGCTTTACAACAATTAAACTATTTCGCCGGAATAGATTTAACCGATGATATGTTTATGCAGGACACGCTTAATGATTTTATTTCTGACGGAAAAAAAACATGGCGCTTGGTCCGCAATCGCATCGCAGATATTTTTGATGCCACCAACCCACAACTTAGAGATTCAACAAAAGACCGTGATGTCGTTATTTTCAAGATCGATGATGTCGAAATGCAATTACCGGTTTTAATAGGCGATTATACTGATTTTTATTCCAGTAAAGAACATGCTACAAACGTAGGTAAAATGTTCCGCGATCCCGAAAATGCTTTATTACCAAACTGGTTACACATTCCGGTTGGCTATCATGGAAGAAGCTCTACAATTGTTCCGTCCGGAATCCCGGTACACAGACCAATGGGGCAAACATTGCCTAATGGAGAAAAAACACCTGTTTTTGGCGCTTCCCGATTAGTAGATTTTGAATTAGAAACTGCTTTTATTACTACAGACGTAAACATAATGGGAGAAAACATCCCAACATACGAAGCTGAAGATTATATTTTCGGAATGGTTTTGCTAAACGACTGGAGTGCTCGTGATATTCAGAAATGGGAATATGTACCACTTGGACCTTTCTTAGCAAAAAACTTTGCGACTTCTATCTCGCCTTGGATCGTAACCATGGATGCTTTAGAGCCTTTTAGAACAAAAGGGCCTAAGCAAGATCCGGCTCCGCTTCCTTATTTACAGACTAAAGGAAAAAGAGCTTTTGATATTCATTTAGAAGTTTCCATTCAACCTTTAAATCAGGAAGAAACTGTCGTTTCTAAGTCTAATTTTAAATATTTATACTGGTCTATGTGTCAGCAATTAGCACACCATACCTCAAACGGATGTCGTGTTAATTCTGGTGATATGATGGGCTCAGGAACTATTTCAGGACCAACACCGGACAGCTTTGGTTCGATGTTAGAACTTACCTGGGGAGGAAAAAATCCATTAAAATTAAACGACGGAAGCGTACGTAAATTTATCGAAGATAATGATACGGTAATCATCAGAGGTTTCTGCGAAACTAATGAAGTTCGTATTGGTTTTGGCGAAGTAGCCAGCCAATTATTGCCTCCTTTTGTGAGACAATGAAGAGCAGATGAATTACATGAATAATATAAAAAAACTTGTTAGCTTAAAACTAACAAGTTTTTTTTTATTTTTGAGCTCCTTTATGGTTAAAAGCTTAAACGCAAAAAAATCTTTTTCACGCAGATTAAGCGGATTTATTTAGATTATTTTTATCGAAATAACAAAACAAAAATATCGGCTAAATCTGCGTGCAAAAGACTTTCCGTCTTTATATTTAAACTATCACGCGAAGTCGCTAAAGCGCAAAGTTTTTCTTTTTTTTAACTAATTGCTTTTATTTCTTAGGTTGCTGTTGCGTCACACAATGTACCATTCCGCCGTTTGCGTATAAGTTTCTTACATCAATCCCGATCACTTTTCTTCCCGGATATAGACCTGCAATGATTTTATTTGCCACACTATCGTTTGGATCATTATAATTAGGTACCAAAACCTTACCGTTTGCTACATAAAAATTAATATAACATCCTTTGTAACCTAAAGCTTTACCAGTTTTTGTTATTACATTACGTTGTGTCAATGGCAAAATAACTTTAGTATACACCTCATTTTTAGCATTCGAAGCTTCATTTAAAATATCAATATCCGAATCTTTAACACCCCACTCTGCCAAATCAGAATCACTCATTGTGATCAGTTTGTTGCCTGCTGCAAATTTTGCTATACCGTCTATGTGCATATCGGTCACGTCGTCTTCACTAAAACCACCTTCAAGCCAGATAAACTTTGTAGCGCCAAGATACTTTGTAAAATTCGACTCGGCTTGTGCCTGACTCATTCCTTTATTTCTAACAGAGTAGTTACTGGATTTTTGACTAAGTATAGCACTTTTAGTAGCCATCAGCACACCATGCCCGTCTAATTCTACTGAACCGCCTTCGTTTGTCATGATTGAATTTAAATTCAAAACAGTCACTCCTGTAGCAGCTCCAATAGCACTAGGTATTGCATCACAATTAGCAGAATCGTATTTACCACCCCAACCGTTAAATCCCCAATCTTCGATCAATAGATTTCCTTTGGCGTCTCTCACATATATTGGTCCGTTATCTCTCACCCAAACATCATCTGTACGGTGAATTTTGAAATCCACATTGACTAATGAAACACCTGCCTTATTCAGCAAATTAGTAATTCTGTTTTTTTCTGTAGCGTCATAAGCTACTATATGCACCTTTTCTGTTTCTTGCAATGCATTTGTCATGGCTACCCAGGTTTCATCCAGATCGTTTCTGTATGTCATACCATGTTGGTATTGGTGTGGCCATTGCAACCAGGTACCTTCATGCGGTTCTGATTCGTCCGGCATTTTGTACATTATTTGTGAGGGATCCGGTTTAGCTATTGCCTCTGCCACACTTTCTTCGCCAGCACAAGAATTTAAAACTGGTGCAGCAATCGAGGTGATTAAAATTAAAATTTGAAATTTGATCATGATATATACTTTTTTAGATACGCAAAACTAAAACATGTCTGAGTACCAGGATTGTCTTATTTTGACAACTTACGTTTTACAGGAACATATATCGCTGTTATCAATTGGTTTATAGATTTTTCATCATCAATATAATGCTCTATAATTGAGGAAGTCCCCAACTCATAGTCACTCTCATAAAGCCATCGATAATATATCTTTCGGTAGGTTTCTTCAATTTTGTCATAATCTCCAAGATGGATATACTTGGCATACCAACCTCCAAAAATAGCTTTTGAAAGATATAACTTTGCATTAACGCAAGCATCAACACTGGCCTCGTATCTGGATTTTTCCTTATCTGAGATGATAGGCTGATCTACAATTACACCAAAACAATTGTATGCTGAGATTGTTTTATTCTCTTCTGTAATAGTATCCCAAAGCTCGTTTATTGCTACATTATTATAATTATTAGTAATAAGTGTCTTAGCATAAACTTCTATTCTCTCTTTGTACTCGTATTCAAAATCAATAAAGAAGAGCTTGTTTTCTTTAACCTTAATATATTCCTCAAATAAAGCTTTCTTATTCTGTCTGGCCTGCAAAGGAGTAATTAGAAATTTATTTTTAAAAGCTTTAGCAAAAGACTGATTGTTGCTATACCCAACATCATAAGCAATATCTGTAATAGAATGATCAGTGTAAACCAATTGTTTATAAGCATTTTCCAGCTTTAACCGGGTGCAGAAATTACCAATCGTTTCCAGAAGTATCGCGCTAAAAATGCGCTGTATGTTTCGATAAGAATAATTCGAAACTGCTTCTAACTCTTCAGGATCGATTTGTCGATGATAATTGTCTTCTAAAAAAGTTAAAATCTTTTGTATGTTTTCTATTTTCATCGATTATGGGCATTTGCTGCAAATAAACACTATCAATTTTTCAAATCCTCAAACTCTAAATAAAGCTGCTTTAACAAATCAACTTTGAGTTTCCTGCCGTTAAAATTAACGTCAATAGTGTTTCCGCTAACACCAACAGGCGCGTTAACATTTTCATCAAAGCTCAAAATTTTATAGGTATCTAACCTCTCTCCTGTTTTTATTTGCAAAATTTGATCAAAATCAGGAGCTTTTGAAATACTATGAACGGCAAATTGTTCTGTTTTATTTCCAAACAAAATAAAATCTGACGATTTTGGCTTAATTGCATTCGGATCAAACTTTTTAAAATAAATAACTTCCTTAATTTTTACCGTATTCGTTTCTGCAATTTTAATTCCTCCGCGTTCAAAATGTCCACGGTAGATACTTGCTTTAAATATGCGTGGATTTGCAATCATATCCGGCAAAACAAAAACCTCCGGTTCAATCGTATAGGTAGCATGTTCCGGATGTCGCAACTGGTCATTTATAAACTGCTGCTTTGTCCTTTCATCAAAAACCAATTCTAAAATAATCTGATAATTGTGTGGAGACCGAAACATTGGTAAATGGTAAGCATAAATTTTATCTCTTCCGAAGAGAGTCATACCATGTACTGAAGGTTCATCTTGCATCTTATGATCGTGTTGTTGCGAAAAAACACTACAAGATATAAGAATAACGAAAAGAAGTAATACATTTTTCATCTTTCAATAGGTTTAGATTGGGAACTTATTTACACTTCAAAGTTAAAAACAAATCTATTATCAATATCATTTTTTAGAAGGCAAACTATCACAGATTCAATAAATAAACATTAATTTGAATAAGGAAAAGCAAAAAAAATATCCGTACACAGTCTGTACGGATATTTTTATCAAATGTCAACTCGTAACATTCTATTTCAAAAAGACTTATTTAAGCCGGAATCTGCTGACTTAAACAGTGCAATGTTCCAAATCCCCAAATAAAATCAATACAACTAATACCGATCACCTCACGATCAGGAAAACATTCCGAAAGAATATTCAAAGCCACACGATCATTACTATCATTAAAAGTCGGAACCAAAACACAATTGTTTAAAATCAAGAAGTTAGCATAACTCGCCGGTAATCTTAAATCTTCAAAATCAATACGTTTTGGCATTGGCAACGCTACAATTACCGGAGACTTTCCGTTTTCTAACTTTGCATTTTGCAAACGTTTCAAATTATCCTGTAACGGTTTGTAATTTGAATCGTTTTTATCTGTTTCAACAATGGTAACAATAGTATCTTCGTTTACAAATCGACATAAATCATCTATATGCCCATGCGTATCATCTCCTTCAATTCCGTCTCCTAACCAGATTACATTGGTAACTCCCAGATATTCTTTAAAAACAGCCTCGTAATCTTCTTTGGTAAAACCTGCATTTCTAACCTGAACAGTAGGATGCATCAAACATTCCTCAGAAGTCAGTAAGGTTCCTTTACCGTTTACATCAATCGCTCCACCTTCTACAATTACCGGTTTTCCTTTGTACATTACCTGTGTTAAAGGAACATCAATACAATCGGCTACTTTTCCGGGAACAAATTTATCTAACTGATAGTTCTTGTATTTTGCCCATCCATTAAAATTAAAATTCAAGGCTTCTCTTTTTGAGCCATTTTTTACGATAATTGGGCCCGAATCACGCATCCAGCTTCTGTTGGTTTTATGAACCATAAAAGTCACATTGGCTTTATTTACTCTAGCGCTTTCCAGCATTCCGGATACTTTTTCTTTTAGTTTTTCATCTGCCACAACCAGAAAAACGGTTTCAAAAGTGGCTACTTTTTTTATAAATTCTACAAAAGCCCATTGAATAGCTTCGTATTTCCCTGGCCAATCATTGCCATTATGTGGAAAACACAATACAATTCCTTGTTGTTTTTCCCATTCTGCAGGGAATCTTCTATTATTTGCTGACATAAAGTATTTCTAAATTTGAAAGAGTACAAAGATAATGATTCGTAAGGATTATAAAACAACTGAGCGAAAATCAAATCAAAATCAGTCAAAAACAAATCCTAAAATTAAGTTAAAGATTAAATAATACAGTCTTAATACAAAGCCAGGTTCTGCTATTTACATTTGAAAAAACTAAAAACAAATACAATGAAAAAATTAAGTATCTCTTTATTAACCGCTTTGTTTCTAATGGCAAGCTGTAATAATGACGAAAACTCAAACAATGAAAAAACAGAAGCTGTTGTAAATGAAAACCCTGCCTCTTTTAAAGAAATCGGAAGCATAACGATAGGCGGAGAAGGTGCTGCAGAAATTTCGGCTTATGATGAAAAAACAAAAAGACTTTTTACTGTTAACAATAGCGGAACGAATCAGATTGATGTAATTGATTTATCTGACCCTACAAAACCAACCAAAATTGGAAAAATTGATTTAACTCCTTACGAAGGTGCTTCTAACAGCGTTGCTATTTACGATGGAAAACTGGCTGTTGCACTAGAATCTACAGCTAATAAACAAGGAAATGGAAAAGTAGTTGTTTTTAATACTACAGATTACAGTCTGATCAAACAAGTTACTGTTGGAGCTTTACCCGATATGATTACTTTTTCGCCGGACGGAAAATATATCATGACAGCCAACGAAGGGGAACCAAATGCAGATTATTCTCAAGATCCAAACGGAACGATTTCGATTATAGAAGTAACCAACAATTATGCTGTTGCCACCTTAGATTTTACTTCTTTTAGCAGTCAGGCAGCGGCTTTGAAAAAAGACGGTTTCAGAATTTCAAGCTTTGCCAAATCTTTCGCGCAAGATGTTGAACCTGAATATGTAACTATTTCTGATGATTCTAAAACGGCATGGGTAACACTTCAGGAAAACAATGGTGTTGCAAAAGTAGATTTGGTTTCCAAAACCATTACCGCTATTTTTCCTTTAGGTTTAAAAAATTACAATACTACCGAAAATGCAATTGACGTTAGTGATAAAGATGATAAAATCGCTTTTAACCCATGGAAAGTTAAAGGGCTATTTATGCCGGACGCTATCAGCCATTTTTCTGCCAACAACGTTCCTTATTTTGTTACTGCCAATGAAGGTGACGCCAGAGAATATGCTGCATACAATGATATAAAAAGAATGAAAGACATGAAACTGGACCCAACTGTTTTTCCTGATGCTGCTACTTTAAAATTGGACACCAATCTGGGAAGACTTAATCTTGTAGCCGATATGGGAGATACTGACGGTGATGGCGATTTGGACGAAATGGTTAGTTTCGGTGCTCGTTCTTTCTCGATCTGGAATGGTAATACCGGTAAAATAGTTTACGACAGTAAAAATGATGTTGACAAAAAGACCAATGAATTAGGCACTTATGACGACAAACGTAGTGATGATAAAGGCTCAGAACCGGAAGCTGTGGTAGTTGCTAAAATAGGTACTCAAAATATACTGTTTGTAGGCTTGGAAAGATCCGATGCTTTTATGACATATGATGTAACCAATCCGGCTTCGCCACAATATCTACAAACTGTAAAAACAGGCGATGCTCCTGAAGGAATCCTATTTATTCCGGCAGCAAAAAGTCCGACAAAAAGAAGTTTAGTTGTAGTGAGCAGTGAAGGTGACGGAACTATCAAAATTTTCCAACCAAATTTGAAGTAAATCTTAGGTTTCACTATAAATTAAAAGGCCGTTTCAAATATTTTGAAACGGCCTTTTATATAATTTGAATTAGTCAATTGCTCTTTTTGTAATATCTTCAAAAGCATCGATTCTTCTGTCTCTGAAAAATGGCCAGTTCTGACGTACATTTTCCTGCAAATCCAAATCAACTTCGGCAATTAGAATCTCTTCCTGATCGTGTGATGCCTGAGCTAAAATTTCTCCTTGAGGTCCCGCTATGAAAGAGGCTCCCCAAAACTGAATTCCCTCCGTACCATCGATATATTGTTCTAAACCTATTCTGTTTGCTGCAGCAACGAAAACTCCGTTTGCAACAGCGTGACCTTTCATTACATTCATCCAGGCCCCATATTGATTCTCTCCGTATTCTTCTTTTTCTTTTGGATGCCAACCAATTGCTGTTGGATAAAACAATACTTCAGCACCTTTCAAAGCAGTAATACGTGCTGCTTCCGGATACCATTGATCCCAGCAAATCAGCGTTCCAACTTTTCCTTTTTTAGTTTGGATAGCCTGAAAACCTAAATCACCCGGAGTGAAATAGAATTTTTCATAAAAATGCGGATCATCCGGAATGTGCATTTTACGGTATAAACCGGCTTCTGTTCCGTCAGTATCAATAATATAAGCACTGTTGTGATAGATTCCGGCCATTCTTTTTTCGAAGAAAGGAACGATAATAACAACCCCTAACTCTTTCGCCAATGCGCTAAAAGCAACAAATGAAGTACTGTAAAGTGGTTCAGCTAATGCAAAATTATCTACATCTTCGCTTTGGCAAAAATAATGACTGCTATATAATTCAGGTAGTAAAATAACTTCAGCTCCTTTAGTGGCTGCATCTTTTACCCAACTGATACATTTTTTTAGATTATTCTCCGCAACATCATTCAGATTTAACTGAATAACGGCTATTTTATATTTTCTTTTCGGCATGACATAAAATTTAAAGTGCAAAAATAGTAATTTTTAGAGGAATGGCAAAGATGTCTTTATAACCGATTAATATAAAAAAAAGAGCTCTTATGAACTCTTTTGATAATTCTTTGCGTGGATTTTGCTTTGTAGAAAAAATTTTGACAATACTATCATCTCTTAATGTAATAGCGTTTTGAATTGATTTTTCTTTGTAATAATTAAAAATTGTTCTCAATTCATTTTTAGCTCTATTCGTCCAAACTATTGCAATTCTATTCTTTACCAATTTTTAGCCTCTTTTTCCAAATCTTCTTGCGAAATAAATTCTCCATTCTCAATTTCCTTTTTTGCTTTTGCCAATTCTTGCATATAAACAGCTCTTGTTATAGGCTCACCCTCTACCGAAAAAGTGACAATTTCTTCTTCTCTATAACTTTCAATCACAGCTTTCACAACTTTTAAAAGACGCTCATCCGCTGCATTAATATACTCCAAAACACTATCTCTTAATTCTAAAGCTCCCATAATTTTAAATTATTTTACAATTCAAAAATAGCAATTTTGATTTGCTTTTTTCAACCTCTTACTTATAAAAAACAAGCACAACACTTTTGTTACGATATTCTCTACCAATTCTTTACGTTCTAATTTCTCATCAAAGAAGAAAATAAAAAGCAAAACAACTGTCTTTAAAAATACATTTTACTTATTATCTTAAACAAAAAAAACACCAATCATAAGATTGATGTTTCTTCACATAGAATTCAAAGGGCAAGCATCTAACTAATAACCAAAACCAAATTAATTAGTCTATCACTACTTCAGTTGTAATAAATTCAGTAGCAGATTTTTTGAATTTAATCTTAAAAGTTCCTTTAGTTGCAGATTTAAATTTGTAAGCTGCTTTCTTCGCAGTAGATGCTTCTTTACTGCACTCTTTTGCCGGGTATTTCACCTCAACCTGCAATCCTTTATCGGTACCAATTGTTGCTTCAGTGAATTTATTAAATTCCCCACAATTAGTCTCTGGAGTAAATGTTACATCGTAACTTAATTCAACATTCACTTTTCCTGTTGCAGGACCTTCCACTTTACTTGCGAAACTATTTTTCATCACAGCTACAGGATCTGGTGTTTTACCTTTATTATCATCATCACTACTGCATGAAGATAATCCAATTAACAAGAACAAAGCTACTAAAGACGATTTTAATCTAAAATTTTTCATATAAAATATTTATTTGTTATTTTAATATGAAGAGTGTGAATAAATAATAAGGTTGCTTAGATTAAATGTTAAATTATTAAACAACCTCATCAAACAACTATAAATAAAGGGATTACCTTTAAAACAAAAACATAAAAAAACACCAGCTTTACAAACTGGTGTTCTATTTATTCGAAAAATTCAATCTTTATGTTAATGTGCTTTTTTACCAAAAAGCTTTTTGAAAAGATTTACAATCGCTAAAACTACAAATCCAACTACAAGTCCTACTATAAACTCTTTTAAAATAGAAGGAAATTGAGGCAGTACATGATGTAAAAATTCAATATTATGAACAAACAAACCTCCGGCTACCAAAATTAAAGCAATCGTCCCAATAACTGTTAAAGCCTTAATTACTTTTGGAAGTGCCTGAACCAATAAATTCCCAATAAATTTTAATGCACTTTTTTCTTTTTTACTATGCTGAATCATCTTAAAACCTACTTCATCCATTCTGACGATTAAAGCAACAATACCATAAACTCCAATTGTAGCAATTAATGCGACAATTGAAACTACCGCAATCTGCGATGAAATTGGTTTGCCAATTACAGTTCCCAACGCAATGATTACAATCTCAACCGAAAGAATAAAGTCGGTTACAATAGCAGATTTTATTTTGTCTTTTTCAAGAGCTAAAATTTCCTCTTCTGTAAATGTTTCTTCCGTAATTCCTTCTGAAGCATGATCATGTGGAAATATAAACTCATATATTTTTTCGGCACCTTCATAAGCAAGAAAAAGCCCTCCAAGTACTAAAATTACAATGATGGCAATAGGAAAAAAAGCACTCAACAAAAAAGCAATTGGCAAAATAATAATTTTATTGAGAAGTGATCCTTTGCTGATTGCCCATAAAACAGGAAGCTCTCTTGAAGAAGCAAACCCTGAAGCTTTTTCAGCATTAACCGCTAAATCATCTCCTAAAATACCTGCCGTTTTCTTTGCTGCCACTTTACTCATTACTGCAACATCATCCATGATTGCTGCGATATCATCTAATAGTACGAAAAAACCTGATGCCATTTATTAATTTATTTATTTTTAAGAATTACGTAATCCATTGGTTTACAAAACCTAATATACTCTACGATATTTATTTTTTTACCTGTGCGAATCTACTACTTTTTTATCTAATCTTTTTCTAAAAAAATTAACTGTATTGTCCCATTTGCCCTTTCTGACTAGCATTTCACATTTCACATTTCACATTTCACATTTCACATTTTACATTTTACATTTTACATTTTACATTTTACCATTTACATTATACATTATTCAAGGTTTTATGACTTATTCGAACAAAAAAAACACCAGCCTTTCGACTGGTGTCTTTCCAATTAATAATTAACTAAAAAAATTAATCTACTTTATGTGTTTGGTTTCTAAAAACCAATTTTCCGTCGAAAGCATCAATCAAAATGATACTATCGGTTGTAATATGGTTTGCCAGAATCTCTTTTGACAATTGATTCAATACTTCTCTCTGAATGACACGTTTTACCGGTCTTGCTCCAAATTGCGTGTCATACCCTTTGTCTGACAGATAAGCAATCGCTTCGGGTGTCGCATCCATTGTAATGCCTTGTAAGGCCAGCATTTTGGTAACACTCTTAAGTTGTAAACTAACAATTCTCGAAATATTTTCGATTGTCAGAGGCGTAAACAACACAATTTCATCAATACGGTTTATAAACTCGGGACGAACTGTTTGTTTTAATAAAGCTAACACTTCTACTTTTGCAGCTTCCGTTGCAGCCTCAATACCGCCCTTTAGATTATCAAATTTCTCCTGAATAATATGACTTCCCATATTAGAGGTCATGATGATAATTGTATTCTTGAAATCAGCCAGACGCCCCTTATTATCAGTCAATCGGCCTTCATCTAAAACCTGCAATAAAATATTAAACGTATCCGGATGTGCTTTTTCAATCTCATCCAGCAAAATTACAGAATAGGGTTTTCTGCGAACGGCCTCCGTCAATTGCCCTCCTTCATCATAACCTACATACCCTGGAGGCGCACCAACCAATCGACTCACGCTATGACGTTCCTGATACTCACTCATATCAATACGGGTCATCGCATTTTCGTCATCAAAAAGGTATTCTGCCAAAGCTTTTGCCAACTCCGTTTTACCAACACCGGTTGTTCCTAAAAATAAGAACGTACCAACAGGTTTTTTCATGTCCTGCAATCCGGCTCGGCTTCTGCGGACAGCATCACTTACTGCTTCAATCGCCTCTTCCTGACCTACAACACGTTTGTGTAATTCGTCTTCCAGATGCAACAGTTTCTCTCTTTCGGTCTGCAACATTTTCATTACCGGAATTCCTGTCCATTTTGCTACCACTTCGGCAATATCTTCTCTGGTGACTTCTTCTTTTATTAAAGAATTACCGGATTGGTATTCCTGTAATTGTTTCAACAGTATATCTAAACGTCCTTGTGCTTCTTTGATTTTTCCGTAACGAATTTCTGCTACTTTTCCGTAATCACCATCGCGTTCTGCACGTTCTGCTTCATGCTTAAAATCTTCAATTTCTAATTTTACCGCCTGAACGCCATCAACGACATCTTTTTCAGATTTCCATTTGGTGTAGATTTCATTTCGCTCTTCTTTCAGGTTGGCCAGATCCATTCCCAAAATTTTAAGCTTGCTTTCTTCTTTCTCACGTTTAATGGCTTCGATTTCGATTTCCAACTGCATGATCTTACGATCCAAAACATCTAATTCTTCCGGTTTTGAATTGATTTCCATACGTAATTTCGAAGCCGCTTCATCCATTAAATCAATGGCTTTATCCGGTAAAAATCGATTGGTAATATAACGTTGCGAAAGCTCTACAGCCGCAATAATAGCCTCGTCTTTGATCTGAACTTTATGATGCGTTTCGTATTTTTCTTTAATTCCACGCAAAATTGAAATCGCACTTTCCGTATCCGGTTCGTCGATTAAAACTTTTTGGAAACGACGTTCCAAGGCTTTGTCTTTCTCAAAATATTTCTGATACTCATCTAAAGTTGTTGCTCCGATCGCTCTTAACTCTCCACGGGCCAAAGCCGGTTTTAAGATATTTGCCGCATCCATAGCTCCCTCACCTCCACCTGCTCCTACAAGTGTATGAATTTCATCGATAAATAAAACAATATCTCCTTCTGCGGCTGTAACTTCTTTTACTACCGATTTTAGTCTTTCTTCAAACTCTCCTTTGTATTTAGCTCCGGCAATCAATGCGCCCATATCTAAAGAGAAAACGATTTTATCTTTTAGATTTTCAGGCACATCACCATCTACAATTCGGTGTGCCAGACCTTCGGCAATAGCTGTTTTACCAACACCGGGCTCTCCCACTAACATTGGATTGTTTTTTGTTCTTCGTGTCAAAATCTGCAACACACGTCGAATTTCTTCATCACGCCCGATAACAGGATCTAATTTTCCGGTACGCGCTAATTCATTTAGATTTTTTGCGTACTTATTCAATGAATTATACGTTTCTTCAGCAGAAGCGGAAGTCACTCTTTCGCCTTTTCTGAGCTCTGCGATAGTCGCTTTTAAAGCTTTTCCGGTAACGCCCTGATCTTTTAAAATCTGCGCTACCTTGCTTTTTGAATCAAAAATTGCCAAAATTAAATGCTCGATTGATACATATTCATCGTTCATTTTTTGTGCAATCATTTCTGCTTCATTCAATGCTTTGTTTGCATCACGGGAAAGCATAATATCTCCCCCCGAAACTTTTGGAAAACTTTGTAATGTAGAGTCTAAAATTTGCAAAAACAAAGGCACATTTACATTGAGTTTTTTTAATATAAAAGGCGCTACATTTTCATCAACTTCAAAAATAGCCTTAAAAATGTGTTCGTTTTCTATTTGTTGTTGACCATATCTTTGAGCCAACTGCTGCGACAGCTGAATGGCTTCCTGAGATTTAGTTGTAAATTTATTTATGTTCATATTTGTATGATTTATGATTGTTTTTTATTTCTAATAAGTAACTTTGCAATTCAACATTCAAATTACATTCCACAACAAAAAAACAGACAAAACGTCATTAAAAATCAATATTTTGTTTGATTTAAATGTCAAAAAGTCACAAAAACAGTCAAAACATGGGTTTTTTAAATTCTATCTTTGGAAATTCAGATCATTCTGATTCTCAAAAAAACAATATAAACTGGATTCCTCTTACAAATTTAACACAGTTAGATGAGATTAGTAACACTTCAAATGTTAAGCCTATTGTAATTTTTAAACATAGTACGAGATGCAGCATTAGCAGAATGGCTTTAAAACAATTTGAAAAAGAATACGATTTAAACGAAACGGTTGATGCCTTTTTCCTTGATTTAATTGCTCATCGCGATGTATCTAACGAAATCGCCAACCGATTTAACGTCTACCACGAATCCCCTCAATTGATATTGATTAAAAACGGAAAAGCGGTTTACGATGTTTCACACAGCGATATTGATGCTGAGGCTTTGAAGGCGGAAGTGTGAGTTATGAGATGTGAGATGTGAGATGTGAGATGTGAGATGTGAGATGTGAGATGTGAGATGTGAGATGTGAGATGTGAGATAAAACCGCTGAATTTTTAATTCAGCGGTTTTGTTTTATTTTAGTTTGTCAATTTTGACAAAGTATTCGTTGCAAAGAAAACATTTCACATTTTACAGAAAACATTTCACAAATGACATTTCACAAAACTAGAATTTCCCTTCCGATCCCCCACCACTAAATCCACCATCGCCGAATTCCATTGGAGAATCAGCAGGTTTTACTTCCGGTTTCATTGCAAATGTTGATGCAATAATCAAGGCTTCTGCATTTAAAAAGTCATTTGAATTGGAGATTCTGTCCGGTTTAAATGTCAATCCTTCTTCCTGATTCTTTAATTTTTTTATGGAGAAAAATGCAATTGCAAATAAAAGCAGTCCGCCTAGTGTCAGCGCCACTTCTATTGGCAAAACCGAATAATAAAATCGAAAGCTGTAAAACGAAAAAGCAATGGCGATGAAACTAATCCAAAGCATGCTTCGGTCTTTGTTTTTTAAAGCATAAAACAAATAGAAAGCAGGAACACTAAATGTAAAAAACCAAAAGAAAAATGCAAACGGAATTTCAGGGCTTATTTCGTAATAAGTACCTAAAAGCATTGCTGATAATTCTCTAACAACCATATAATTCCCGGAAAGATAAAAAAGAATCAAACTAATGCCTTTTATTAAAGCAAGTCCCGAAAAATAAAATGGTTCTGTTAAGTCTTTTATAAGTTTTCGGGAAAAATAATAGGTAGCTGCGCTATATAACATCATAAAAAAGGGCAAAATGGCTTGTCCAAATTCCAAAAAATCAAATATAGCATATCCCAATGTTGCTGTTAATGCCAGATAAAAACCCCATACTGACAATATATGCACATAACGCAAATACTGAATAAATGAAACTATTGTAATCGCAATTGTAATTGACAGTACATTATTCCCTTCACTCCAAACTCCAACTGCAAGACCAACATTTAATATAGTTCCCAAAATGAAAGCATCGTCTAATCCGTGATTATGATATCCTTGTTTTGCTAAAACTTCCGATCCTACAATACCAATTACAGCAAAAACAAAAGGAAAAAATCGCCAATTGCTATCGGCACCTGAAAGTCCAAAAAGCGAAACTGCACCACATAAGGACAAATACAAAAATGATCCTAATAAAAAGAACCCAATACACACCAAAATATTTTTATGGCTATTAAGTACCGGCAGCTCTTTTTTAATAAAATCAAGCTGTTCTTTACCGATAAAACCGGCATTCTTTAACGAATCTGCCTCTGCTGTTAAAGCCGAATTGCCTAATTTATTTTTGTCTAATATTATCATTGCGTAATTTCTTTATTGAAGTTTTTAATTAGTTTAATAAACAAGACTATTGAACCTATAAAATAGATCGGAATTACCAGAACAAATAATTCCCATATCTCTGAAAAATCAATATATTCAAAAAAACGGAACAGCACTATATTAATCCCGATATAAGCGTAAATGATCATAAAAACAAACAAAGAAATTGCCTTAAGCTCATGACTTATTTTATAAAAATAATAGGACGAGCCAGCAAGTATCAGAACAAAAATCGTCCAAATCCAATCGAATGTATCCAGCAAATTACTGATTAATGCGATACTAATCATATGCAGGGCAAAGGTTAAATAGACCAGATTAAAATGTATTTTTAATTGAATCCTCGAACTATAAATAGTCCATAAAATCAACAGACCGCCTAATACAATGGCTGAATAACTCAACCCTTGGAGCGCGTAAAAATTACTCATAAGAAGATCCTGTGGTGTTACAGAAAACCCTACATAAGCAGCTAAACCCGTAATCGCTATTGTCAGAACACTTCTGTTGTCAAAGTAATAGGCACAACAGAAACTCACTATTGTGGGGACCAGAGTTGCCAAGCCATAATGCGTACCAAATGGCTTGTATTGAAATTGCAAATAACCAATAAAAATACATGTTAGTATATTTGCAGCAAGCACCAAATATTCTAAAACAGGGTTCTCGAAAGTTGTCTCTGTTTTCTGAAATCCTTTTGAGTTTTTGAAACAAAAATAAAAACAAACGCCAATACCGATCAGCAATAATGTCAAAATTGCAATATGACCTATAGTATCAATGTTTTTATAAATTAAAATTCCAATACCCGATGTAAAAAGCAAAACCGATAGATATAAAAACATTCTCAATTCAGCATGCAGTGAAAAGATACCTAAACTGCGATACTTTTTTATCTGGTTGTATTGTTCTTCGGTAATAAAATTCTTCTCAAAAAGATTCTGAGTAGCCTGTTCGTCAAATTTTGCCATACTTTTATTTAAAAAAACTGAATATCAAATATATGTATTTTAAGGTAAATTTACTTCGTTAGAAAAAAAGGTTTTAATAAAAAATGCGCCATAAAATAGCGCATTCTGAAACTTAAAACTTCAACTCCTTCCTATTATGCTGAAGATATAAAACTACAACATTAATAAGTAGCGTTCATCTTCTCTTTTATAGCCTCCAAGCACAAATTATTAATACTTCCTTCGTGCGTGTGTTTTGTCTCTTTTGGAGATTTATAGGTACCTGCCTCCAATTGCTCTGCAACAGCTTTATAGGCATCTCTGAATGGCATTCCCGCTACAACCATTTCGTTTAAAGTATCCACTGTAAACAAATAATCGTATTTTTTATCTTCTAAAATATGGTCTTTTACGGTGATGTCTTTGATAGAAAAAATTGCAATATCCAAACAGGCCTTCAAGTTTTGGATTGCAGGAAACAAACCTTCTTTTAGCAACTGCAAATCTCTGTGGTAACCACTTGGAAGATTATTGGTTATCAAAGTAATTTCGTAAGGCAAGGCTTGAATTTTGTTGCATTTCCCTCTGATCAATTCAAATACATCGGGGTTTTTCTTATGTGGCATAATGCTCGAACCTGTTGTAAGATGCGATGGCAAACCAATAAAATCGAAGTTCTGACTCATATACAAACAAACATCCATAGCAAATTTAGACAAAGTAGCAGCCACACTGCTCATTGCAAAAGCTACCGTTTTCTCTGCCTTACCACGACTCATTTGCGCCGCAACCGCATTGAATTTTAAAGTTTCAAAACCTAACTCCTGTGTGGTAAACGTCCTGTTGATTGGAAATGAGCTTCCGTAACCTGCTGCAGAACCTAACGGATTTTGATCTACAATTTTTCCGGCAGCATTCAACATAGTGATATCATCTATCAAACTTTCTGCATAAGCAGAAAACCACATCCCAAAAGAAGAAGGCATTGCGATTTGCAAATGGGTGTATCCGGGCAATAACACATTTTGATATTTCTCTGCGGATTCCATCAACAAATCAAAAAGTGTTTTAACCTGTTCTTTTAACGCTTTAACTTCGTCTTTTAAATATAAATGAACATCAACCAGAACCTGATCGTTACGGGAACGTGCAGTATGGATTTTTTTTCCGGCATCGCCTAATTTTACTGTTAACAGGTATTCAATTTTAGAATGAACATCCTCAAAACTGTCTTCGATTACAAAGTTTCCTTTTGCAATATCTGCGATGATTTCATTTAAGGCATTCACTAGAGAATCTGTTTCTTCCAAAGTCAACAAGCCAATTTGCCCAAGCATTTTAGCATGCGCAATAGATCCCAATGCATCGTATTTGGCGAGAACTAAATCCAAATCTCTATCGTTCCCAACCGTAAAGTGTTCGATTTGCTTGTCGGTTGGTATTCCTTTTTCCCAAAGTTTCATAACTTAGTTTTTTGTTTTTTTATTTATTATTTGATACAGTTCCTCAAATTTTTCGAGTAACTGAAATCTACTTCGTATTTTTATACGTAAGCTTAATAAAAATAGTTTCCTAATCCTGTCGTTCAGGATAGTACTTATTACAGTTTAAAAAAATCAGTTAGTATTTTAATATACAAATCAACTCCTTCTTCGATTTCATTGATGAAAATAAATTCATCTGCTGAATGCGATCGCAGCGTTTCACCAGGTCCAAGTTTTAAAGACTGACAACTTAAAACCGATTGATCTGAAAGCGTTGGTGAACCATAGGTTGTTCTTCCCAAAGCGATTCCTGCCTGAACTAAACCATGTGTAACAGGAATAGACGAAGCGTTTAAATGCATTGATCTTGGTGCAACTTCGGCATTTATATTTGCTTTAACTACCTCAAGAATTTCGGTATTCGAATAACAATCGGTAACCCGAATATCGACAACCAAATCACATTCTGATGGTACGACATTATGCTGTTTTCCTGCATTGATCTGGGTTACAGTCATTTTTACAGGACCTAAAACCTCTGATATTTTATCAAATTTATAGTTTTTAAACCATTCCATTACCGGAATTGATTTATACAACGCATTATCATCATTCTGATGTGCAGCGTGGCTCGCAGTTCCTTTTACCTTAACATCGAGAACTAATAACCCTTTTTCGGCAACTGCCAACTGCATTAAAGTCGGTTCACCAACAATCGCGCAATCCAACTCCGGTAAATGTTTTAAAACACTGTTCAAACCATTTTTACCACTACTCTCTTCTTCTGCAGAAGCAACGATTACAATATTATGTGATAAATTTTCAGCAGCATAAAAATGCACAAAAGTCGCGAGCAAGGACACCAGACAACCTCCGGCATCATTGCTTCCCAGTCCGAATAATTTTCCGTCTTTTTCAATTGCTTTAAACGGATCGTTGGTATAAGCCTGATTTGGTTTTACAGTATCGTGATGGGAGTTTAACAACAGTGTTGGTTTATTTTTATCAAAATATTGATTAAAAGCCCAAACATTGTTGTTTTCTCTTTTAAAAGGAATTTCATTTTGATTGAACCAATTTTCGATTAAAAGAGCAGTCTGATCTTCTTCACTTGAAAAAGAAGGTGTTTCAATCAGGCTTTTCAATAAAACAATTGCTTCCTGGGTAAGCGTTTTTATATTTTTCATTTTTATTTAGGTGCTGAAATACTAAGATTCTGAGTTTCTAAGATGCAAAAATCTTAGTTCTCTGTAAACTTAGCAACTTTTTCTTTACAATATAATGGTTGTGTGTTGAACATCCGGATTCTGCAACATACTGTGATGCCCGATTTTTATTTGCTGAACACCTCTCGATAAGCTATTAAAGCAATTATCCAATTTAGGTATCATTCCGGAATGAATTATTTTTTCTGCTTTAAGTTTTGAATATAAGACTTCATTTATTTCTGTAATTACAGACGCATCATCTTCAGAATCTGACAAAACCCCTTGTTTTTCAAAGCAGTAAGTAAGCGTCACATCAAAAAATCCGGCTAAAGTAATAGCTAATTCACTTGCAATTGTATCGGCATTTGTATTTAATAATTGTCCATTTTTATCGTGTGTGATGGCGCAAAAAACCGGTACAATTCCGTTTTCCAGTAATGTTCCCAACAATGTCGTATTAATCTCTTTTACATCACCTACATAACCATAATCAATTGTGGGATGATTTCGTTTTGCCGATTGAATTAAATTTCCGTCAGCACCTGAAAACCCCATTGCGTTATTGTTTTTTGCCTGCAGTTGCGCTACAATATGTTTGTTAATCTGTCCGGCATAAATCATCACTACCACATCGAGCATTGGAGCATCAGTGATGCGACGCCCTTCAATCATTTGGGGCACTAAACCAATGCTTTGTGCCATTTTCGTAGCTGATTTTCCTCCACCGTGAACTAATACTTTGTATCCTTCTATTTTAGAAAAATCAGTTAAAAATTGTTCTAATTCAGTTGGACTATCGATGATGTTTCCACCAATTTTTATTATTGTTACTTTTTTCATTTTTAGTTACTGGGGGACTAAGATTCTGAGTTGCTAAGCTCTTAGTATCTTAGACACTTAGAACCTTAGCAACTTTAAGATTACAATTTCTTCAATATCTTTTGCAATACCAACTGCGCCGCATACGTTCTGTTATTTGCCTGCTGAATTACAATCGAATTTTCACTATCGATCACTTCATCGCTCACAATCACATTACGACGCACGGGAAGACAATGCATGAATTTTCCATCGTTGGTTAACGCCATTTTCTCGGCTGTAACCGTCCAATTCGGATCAATGTTGGTTACTTTTCCGTAGTCGTTGAAGTTACTCCAGTTTTTTACGTAAACAAAATCAGCGTTTTCGAAAGCCTTATTTTGGTCGTACTCTATTTTGCAGTCTTTTGTAATTTCGGGACTTAGCTCATAACCTTCAGGATGCGTTATTACAAAATCCATTTCTTTTTGCATTTGCATCATTTCTACAAATGAATTGGCAACAGCCTGTGGTAAAGCTTTGGGATGTGGTGCCCAGGAAAGTACCACTTTTGGTCTATGTTCTGTTTTGTATTCTTCCATCGTAATGGCGTCTGCCAAAGACTGCAATGGATGGCGAACAGCACTTTCCATATTCACGATCGGCACCGTTGCATGTTTCAGAAAGCCTGAAATAACAGTTTCGGCATAATCTTTTTCTTTATTCTCTAAGCCCGCGAAAGCACGAATCGCAATAATATCACAATATTGAGAGACTACCTCGGCTGCTTCTTTGATATGCTCTGAAGCTCCAGAATTCATTATTGCACCATCTTCAAACTCCAGCGTCCAGCCTTCGTTGGTAAAATTCATCACCATTACATTCATTCCTAAATTTAAAGCTGCTTTTTGGGTACTCAAACGCGTTCTTAAACTTGGATTAAAAAATAACATTCCTAAGGTTTTATTTTTCCCTAAACTTTGATTTTTAAGTGGGCTTTTTTTAATTTTTAAGGCGCTTTTTACCCATTTAGATAACGAGTTGATGTCTTGAATTGAAATATAGTTCATTTGCTTTTCTTTTTTTGTTGTGCGTAGTTTTTTAACGCGGATTAAACTGATTCGCTCTCGCGAAGACGCGGATAAACGCGGATTTTTTATTCTTCTTTATCCATACTTTTTATCAACGTAAAATTCGCTCAACTTAATTTTTTATACTGTTCTTATTTTTCTGTAGTTTTCAAAAATTTTCCGTCGGAATTCAGGTTTCTTTCCGAAATTCAAAAGTAAACCCACTTCACAATCAGTACCCCGCAAATAGTTCAGAATTTGATTTTCAAAATCTTTCACTATACAATCGGAGGCTTTTAATTCTAGTATTATTAAATCTTCCACTATTAAATCAGCATAATATTCTCCCACAACAATTCCCTTGTAATACACATTAATTCTCTTTTGAGCTTCCACTTTCAAGCCTTTACTTCTTAATTCAACATACAAAGAATTTTGATATACTTTCTCTAAAAAACCATAACCCAATTCATTATAAACCTCATAAAAAGTTTTAATAATACATTCCGTTAAAGCGTGGTGTAGCAGTTCCATATTCAAAAATAAAAATGAATGAAATATACTACATTTTTTAGACTTTAAAAATAATAAACCAAAATAATCCGTTTTTATCCGCGTCTTCGCGATAGCGAATCCGTACAATCCGCGTCCCATTCTACGTGATCTTTGTAAACGGAATCTGCTCTTTCAACGCCTTTAAAATAAAATTATCCTCTAATCCGTTAATAATCCAAGTCTCAATATTAGCCGCCTTTGCAATTCCCGCTGCTTCAATTTTGGACTGCATCCCGCCTGTTCCATGTGAGGATTTAGACTCTCCTATTTCTTTTTCCAAAAGCTTTAAATCTTCTACCAATCTTATTGTTTCCGGTATCTCATTATGAATAGAATCCTTTGTATAAATTCCGCTTGTATTGGTTGCAATAATCAGAATATCAACATTTAGGAGTACTGCTGTCAATGCTGCCAGTTTATCATTATCTCCAAACTGAATTTCATCTGTCGCAACAGTATCATTCTCATTGATAATCGGAATATAATTGTTCTCGACTAAAACGTTTATCGTATTTACAATATTTACTTTGGATTGTTCTTTTTCAAAATCAGAATACGAAAGCAAACATTGTGAGGTCAATAAGCCCAAATCGCTAAAATTCTCATGAAAAATCCGCATTAAATGGGGTTGTCCAATCGAAGCCAAAGCTTGTTTGACCATAATTTCTTTGCCTTTACTTTCGAGTTTTACAAATTGTTTTGCAGCTGCGATAGCTCCGGAACTTACGATTACAAATTCGTACTCTTTGTTTAAAGCTGCAATCTGCATTCCGATATCTTCTATTTTTCCTCTCGAAATATGATTGGTTTCTTTTGTCAGCGTATTACTGCCTATTTTCAATAAAATTCTTTTTTTCGTCATGATCTGTTTAACCGCAAGGGGCGCAAAGTTTTTTTATATACTTGACCTTTACAATCGCAAGGTTCGCAAAGCTACTTTATATTAAAATTCCAATTTTTTAAATTCCAAATTCCAAGTAAAAAACTATAATTTACATTCGACATTTTACATTCGACATTTTACATTTTACAATCTACATTTTACAATCTAAAATCTAAAATCTAAAATCAACAATCATCTAATCTGTCCTTCCCCATAAATATACCATTTATTGGTTACAAGATGCTGTAAGCCAATTGGTCCTCTTTGGTGCAGTTTATCAGTGCTTATGGCTAATTCTCCACCCAGACCAAGCTGTCCACCGTCTGTAAAACGGGTTGATGCATTTTGATATACGGCCGCTGCATCTACATTCTCCATAAATTCTTGTGCAACAACATCGTTTCTGGTAATAATTGAAGCGGAATGTCCACCGCAATATTTATTTATTTTTTCAATTGCATGGTCTTCTGAATCTATGGTTCCGATTACAATTTTATAATCTAAAAACTCTTCATACCAAATATTTTCATCGTTCAAAAGACTTGTATTTTTAAACGTATCTAATGTCTTGTCTACTATGACTTCAACATTAGCTTCTACCAAATCCTCGATTAACAAAGCAACAAATCCTTCAAAATTTGGTAATCGCACATCTATTAAGACCTTATCCAGTGCATTACAAGCCGAAATTTTAGACGTTTTAGCATTTCTGATTACTTTCAGCGCCATATCGGTATCGGCTTCTTTGTGCACATAAACGAAGTTGTTACCACGTCCACTTACGATTACCGGGCAGGTCGCATGCGCTTTTACAAACTCAATTAACTTTTCACCGCCACGAGGCACAATTAAATCTACTTTTTGTGTTGGTTTTTCTAAAAAAGCCTGTGTTTCAGCTCTATTAAAATTCAAATATTCCACCCAATCTTTTGAAACTTTATTTTCTTGTAAAGCCTCGTGCCATAAACTCACAATTTTCAAATTAGACCGTAATGCTTCTTTTCCTCCTTTTAATAAAATTTTATTCCCGGATTTAAAAGCAATTCCACCTGCTTCAATAGTTACATCAGGACGCGATTCGTAAATGATCAATATTGTACCAAAAGCTGCTGTTTTATTGATCACTTTGATTCCGTTATCATGTACAAAATGAAATCGTTCTACTCCAACCGGATCATCCTGCGCGGCCAATTGATTTAACGATAAAATCATCTCATCAATCTTTTTATCATCAACTTTCAGACGTTCCTCCATGGCAAGATCAGAGCCATCGTAAGCCATTAAATCAGCCTGATTGGTTAAAATAATCTGGTTTCTTTCCTGCTCGACAAGCTTTGCCATCGACAGTAAAACCAAATTCCGCTTTTCGATTGAGAGTTGGTGATTCATGATTTACAGTTGGTTGGTTTTTGGTTGGTTTTATATTTTACACCTGACAGGTTTTAAAAACCTGTCAGGTGTGGTAAGAAAAATAAATTAAAATATTAATTTTTAAGTTCTTCTAGACTTTCTTTTAAAGCTACTATAAAGGTATCGATATCTGCTTTTTTTACCGTTAACGGAGGCAAAATTCTCAACAAATTCTTATTGTTTGCGCTTCCGGTAAAAATATGTTTCTCGATAATCAATTTCTTTCTTAATGCTGCCACTTCAAAATCAAACTCAACTCCGAGCATTAATCCTTTTCCTTTTACTTGCTTGATCCCCGGAACTTGTTTGATTTGTTCTGAAAAATAGGCCGAAACTTCGTTTACATTTTTCTGCAAATCCAATTTTTCAATAACATCCAGAACTGCAATTCCGGCTGCACAAGACAAATGACTTCCTCCAAAAGTAGTTCCCAATAGACCAAAACTTGCTTCAAACTTTGGCGAAATTAAAATCGCTCCTACCGGAAAACCGTTCCCCATTCCTTTTGCTACTGAAATAATATCAGCGTTAATTCCATGATGTTGAAAGGCGAAAAACTTTCCGCTTCTTCCGTATCCCGATTGTACTTCATCTAAAATTAAAACGACATCGTGTTTTTTACAGGTCTCTTCTAAAGCTTTAAAAAACTCGGTTGTTCCTTCATCCAAACCGCCAACTCCCTGAATCCCCTCGATAATTACGCTGGAAACATCTCCCTTTTGAAGTTCTGCTTCTACTAAATCAATTTGATTTAAAGGAAGAAAAGTCACTTCCTGCTGGGCATTTATTGGCGCTACAATCTTTTTATTGTCTGTAACGGCAACAGCGGCAGAAGTCCTTCCGTGGAATGAATTATCAAAAGCAACCACTCTTGATTTTCCGTTATGGAAAGAAGCTAATTTTAAAGCATTCTCATTGGCCTCAGCTCCGGAGCTGCATAAAAACAATTCATAATCTTCCAATCCGGAAAGTTTTCCCAGCTTTTGAGCTAATTCAACTTGCAAAGGATTCTGAATAGCATTGGAGTAAAACCCCAAATGATCCAATTGATTTTTCAGTTTGGCGACATAATCAGGTTGAGTGTGTCCGATAGAAATCACACCATGACCACTGTATAAATCTAAATATTCGATTCCGTTTTCATCTGTAATTGTACAATCTATAGCTTTTACAGGGGTAATATTATATAAAGGGTAAACGTTAAATAAGTTCATTTCTTTTTTGTTTAAGGTTTCAGGTTTCAGGTTTCATGTTTTACGTTCTGCACGCAATCTGAAACTTGAAACCTGAAACATTTTTTTTTCTAAAATCCGCTTGGTTTCATATGTAAACCTGTGGTTTCTTCTAATCCGAACATCAAATTCATGTTCTGGATCGCTTGACCTGAAGCACCTTTGGTTAAATTGTCAATAATTGATGTAATCAAAACCCGGTTTCCTTTTTTTAATATGCTAATAATACATTTATTGGTTTGTACGACCTGCTTCATATTAATATTGGTTGTTGTAACCGTTACAAAAGGCTCTTTTTTATAGAAATCCTGATACTTAGAAACCAAATCTTCTACACTTTCATCTGATGTGGTATATAATGTAGCAAAAATTCCTCTTGTAAAATCACCTCTGTTTGGAACAAAAATCAATTCATCTGAAAAATCAGGCTGTAATTGTGTGACACTCTGATTGATTTCTCCCAAATGCTGATGTTCAAAAGCTTTATAATGTGACATATTATTGTTTCTCCAGCTAAAATGAGAAGTATCTGCTAAACCAACTCCGGCACCTGTGCTTCCTGTTGTGGCATTAATATGAACGTCGCCTTTCAACAACTTATTCTTCGCTAAAGGCAACAAAGCCAATTGAATCGCTGTTGCAAAACAACCCGGATTTGCAATATGATTTGCTTTTTTAATCTCGGTTTTATTCAACTCAGGCAATCCGTATACGAATTGTTTTCCTTCAAAATCAGCATCTTTCGTCAATCTGAAATCATTACCTAAATCAATAATTTTAGTGTGACCAGCAAACTTGTTTTCTTTCAGAAACGAAATAGATTTCCCGTGTCCAAGACATAAAAAAACAACGTTTACATCAGGATTAATTTTGTCGGTAAAATTCATTTCAATATCACCCATCAAATCGTGGTGTGCCACTGAAAGTGGTTTGCCCACATTGGTTGTGCTGTAAACAAAATCCAGGTTTACATTGGGGTGATACATTGCTATTCTGATAAGTTCCCCGGCCGTGTAGCCTGAACCGCCAATTATTCCAACATTAATCATGATCTAAATGGTTTACAGATGAAAATATGTTTTGAGCGTTTCCTAAAATCTTAATGAATCCCTTTGCATCATCAGACGTCCAGGCGTTGTTCATTTCTCCATACTGACCAAATCCGGTGTTCATTAAATCATTTTGAGACTCAATTCCGTCAAGAGAAAAATGATAGGGCTTTAGAGAAACGGTTACTACTCCATTTACTGTTTTTTGAGTGTCTTGTAAAAAAGTTTCGATGTTTCTCATTACCGGATCAAGAAATTGACCTTCGTGAAACAACATGCCATACCAGTTTCCTAGTTGCTCTTTCCAATATTGTTGCCATTTTCCGAGCGTATGTTTCTCTAATAAATGATGTGCTTTAATGATAATTAGCGGTGCAGCAGCTTCAAAACCAACTCTTCCTTTAATTCCGATAATGGTATCCCCTACGTGAATGTCTCTTCCAATCGCATAAGCATTTGCCAGTTTTTCGAGGGTAACGATATTATTTGATGGTTTGTCTGTTTTACCATTAACTGCAACTAATTCGCCTTGTTCGAAATGCAAGGTCACTTTCTCTTCTCCTTCTTTTTGCAATTGAGAAGGATACGCTTCACCCGGTAATGGCTGACTTGAGGTTAGGGTTTCTTTTCCTCCAACACTTGTTCCCCAAAGTCCTTTATTAATAGAGTATTGCGCTTTTTCCCAGGAATAATGCACTCCATTTTTAGACAGATAATCTACCTCTTCTTGTCTAGAAAGTTTTAAATCTCTAATCGGAGTAATAATCTCAATTTCAGGAGCAATGGTCTGAAAAATCAAATCAAAACGAATCTGATCATTTCCTGCACCTGTACTTCCATGTGCGATGGCGCTTGCTCCTACTTTTTTAGCATATTTTATGGCTTCAATTGCCTGAAAAACACGCTCTGCACTCACTGATAACGGATAAGTATTGTTTTTTAATACATTTCCGAAAATCAAATATTTTATGGCTTTATCATAATATTTATCTACAATGGTTAGGTTGGCGTGTTGCGCACTTCCTAATTCGTAGGCTCTTTTTTCAATAGCTGACAATTCTTCTGCATCAAATCCTCCTGTATCTACAAGCACAGTATGAACTTCGTATCCTTTTTCGTTTTTTAAATATTTCAAACAATACGAGGTATCTAATCCTCCGCTATAAGCTAATACAACTTTTTTCATAATGTTACTTTTTTAAAAATAAGGCTTGTTTAATGGTTCTCAGTCTATTAAGAACTTTTTCGTTAAAAGGGTGTTTTGCCGGAGTTTTTTGTTTCTCTTTTGGATCGTACAACATACCGGTACAAAGACACATTTTGTTTTCTTTACTTTGCAGGATTTCGTAATTGGTACAGGTTTTACAACCGGCCCAAAAACTTGGATCTGTTGTAAGTTCTGAGAAAGGAACCGGTTTATAACCTAAGTCTGAATTGATTTTCATTACTGCCAACCCTGTAGTAATACCAAATATTTTGGCCTCCGGATATCTTTCCAGAGAGTAATCAAAAACCTTCGATTTTATCTTTTTGGCTAACCCTAAACTTCTGTAGTCGGGATGTACAATTAAACCGGAATGAGCTACAAATTTCCCGTGTTGCCAGCTTTCTATATAACAAAAACCTGCGAACTTTCCATCTGCCAGAGCAATCATAGCATCTCCATTTGACATTTTTTTCTGAATGTACTCAGGGGTTCTTTTAGCAATCCCTGTACCTCTTAACAGGGCCGATGATTCTATCGTATCGCAAATTTCCTGCGCATACTTAAAATGTTCTTCCTTAGTTACAACAATAGAGATCTTCATTTCAATAATTGAAGTTAGAGTTAAAAATTAAAACGTATTGTTTAGTTTGAAATCCAGAAATCAATCCAATAAAAGTAAGCAAAATAAAGATAACCCCTTCTAAATCAAAAAGTTGATTATGAGGCAATTTTAAACAATAGGTGCTTTTAGGATAGGTTTGTCCAATGGACAACTTATGTGATTTCAAAATGAAAAATGAATAGAAATAAATACGCTACGAAAAACTCAGTGGATACTATACAGATAGTGTCCGTACTTCGGGAGAAGTACTAGCAGAGTTTGTCCGTGACAAAGAAGTTGTATTTAAACTTATTTTATTCATCGATGCAAAAGTACACTATTTTTTTATTTACAAAACAAAAAAATAAAATTCTAACATTTTTTTAATCCATTGTTATTTTTGAGCACAAAAAAACCCGATAGCATTTTACAACTATCGGGTTTTAAGCATTTTATTATATTCTTTTCTATTTTCTGGTAAACGGAATTACTTGTCCATTTCCTAAAACAATCATATCAAATCCTGTTTTGGCTTCATTAAATTTGAATTTTAATCCCGCCATTTTTGATTCGAAAGTATCTTTTTCTTCCGCTACAGCTTTAACCGTAAACTTAGGATAACCTGTGATTTCTACACCCAAAGTACCATTTTTCTCTGTAAAATCAATTGCTAATGGAGCATTTTTAGTGATGTAAGTACCTAAATAACCATCTAAAATAACATCTTTTTCTACGGTCCCTTTTCCTGCTGTCCAAACATTATTACTTGTGTTATAATCTGGAAAAACATGATCAGGATCTAATGTAATGCTTTCAATTTCTTCAGTAGAATTGTGTTTGAATGACCAATCGTTATTACGTTGCCAGATTTCTACCGGTAATTTCACTCGTGTTACTTTTCCGCTTTTTCCTTTCACATCTAAAACAATCGGCATAGGCATTTTATCAAAGTTCTCTACCGTAATAATCACCCCTTTTGCAGGATCATTTTTCACATATTTAATGCTGTTGATACCTTGGTCAAAACGCCAGTTGTTTACGAACCAGCTTCTCCAGAACCAACTTAAGTCTTCTCCGGCAACATTTTCAATTGTTCTGAAGAAATCATCCGGTGTTGGGTGTTTGTAAGCCCAACGCTCTACATAAGTACGCAATGCTTTGTCAAAACGCTCTTCTCCTAAAACTTGTTCTCTCAAAATTGTTAAACCAGCTCCAGGTTTAAAGTAACATAGTGTCCCAATATTAGCTTCCTTCATATTATCAGGTGAACTCATAATAGGTTCCAGATCCTTTCCTGTTAAGCTTTCAGCACCTTCGTGCATGTCAGTTGGTTTCTGTTTGTATTCTCCTTTATTAAAATCAAATGAACTAACTGAGTTAATAAAAGTATTAAAACCTTCATCCATCCAGGCAAATAAACGCTCATTAGATCCTACAATCATAGGAAACCAAATATGACCGAATTCGTGATCTGTAACTCCCCATAAATCATCTCCTTTAGATTTCCATCCACAGAAAACAATTCCCGGATATTCCATTCCGCCCTCATTTCCTGCCACATTTGTTGCTGCCGGATAAGGATATTCAAACCATCTCTTAGAATAATTTTCAATCGATGCTTTTACATATTCTGTAGAACGTCCCCAAGCGTCATTGCCATTACTTTCTACCGGATAAGCAGATAGTGCCAATGATTTTTTACCACTAGGTAAGTTTATTTTTGCTCCGTCTAAGATAAAAGCCGGTGAAGATGCCCATGAAAAATCACGAGAATTTTTAATTTGATAATGCCATGTTTTTTCCCCTGTTGCATTAGCGTTAGCAGTTGCCGCAACTTCTTCAGCAGAACGAATTATAACTGTTTTATCACTCTGAGAAGCTTCTTTATAGCGTTTAAATTGCGCTGCAGGTAATACTTCAGCCCCATTTAACAACTCACCTGAACCCACTACATAATGATTGGCAGGAGCTGTAATTTTTACGTCAAAATTACCGTACTCCAAATAAAACTCTGAAGCCCCTAAATATGGAGCAGTATTCCAACCTCTTACATCATCATACACACACATACGCGGGTACCATTGTGCAATAGTAAAAATTTTACCGTGTTTAGTTTCTAAAACTCCCATTCTGTCTGATCCTTCAAAAGGAGCAATGAATGAAAATTCAATTTTAATCTTTACAGAACCTCCTTTTGAAGCTAATTCCTGCGGAAGGAAAATTTGCATTCTGGTATCTGTAACAATATATTTTGCAACAGTTTCAGTTTTAGTCTTTCCTCCGGAAATAATTTTTACTGATTTAATTTTATTTCCACCATCAAAAATCTGCCCTTGAGCACCATTACGGCTTCCTGTTAAAGGCACTACTGCATTTCCTCTTGAACTTTCGTTGAATAAATTCTGATCTAAGTTCAACCAAAGAAATGACAACTTATCCGGACTATTATTCGTATACGTAATTTCGTCTGTACCAACAAGCTCATTTGTTGCTCCATTTAATTTTACGGTTATCTGATAATCCGCCCTGTTCTGCCAGTACTCAACTCCTGGCTGACCGCTTGCAGAGCGTGTCGGCGTACCATTTTTTGTGTAAAAATGCGGTGCAAACGCATCATGGTAATTATAATTATTAACTGGATTTGCTGCTGTTGCAGGCGGCGTTTGCTGTGCCCAAACAGAAGAAATCCCAACAAATAAAGCCGCGGTTAACAAGGCTTTCGAGGAATGCTTTTTCATATTTTTTAGCTGTTTATATAGCAAATTAATGAAAAAAAAAGCTATCTTAAGAGAAAAAATAAAGCTATAATTCTTTTTTAACCAAAATTTATCAAAAAAAATAATTTCTGCCATTAATCCGAAAAAACAAAATTTATAAAATATATTTACATACTATTACAAGCCGTTGGATATAATTTGTAAAAATCACACTTAATACACAGAAACTTAGATTTTACTTAAAAAAAAGAAACACATTTCTGTCACCTATTTTAACTATAAGAATTTTGAATAAGTGGAATGTTTTTCTTCGAAAACTATGTTTCGATGTTTTAAAAAGTAATTACTCCGGATGGATTATTAAAACTAACTTATTACACTTGACAGATTTTGACTACAACAATTTCAAATTCAAACTTAACAGCTTCCATAAAACACGCAGGAGCTGAATTATTCTCCATAAAAGATAATCAAAACAAAGAATATATCTGGGAAGGTAATCCTTCATTTTGGGGGAAACATTCTCCGGTTCTTTTCCCCATTGTAGGCACTTTAAAAAACAACACCTACACCATTGATGGCAAAGAATATCACTTACCAAGACACGGTTTTGCCCGTGATATGGAATTTCAATTGGTGGATCGCACAGAAAACAGTGCAACTTTTTCATTACGTTCCAATGCAGAAACGTTACAAAAATTTCCTTTTGCTTTTGAATTGCAACTTATTTATACGCTAAAAGAAAAAGAGCTAGTTCTGTCTTACAAAGTAATTAATCCCGGAGACCTAAGGATTCCTTTCTCCATAGGTGCGCATCCCGCTATTGCCTTACCAAATGATTTTAACATCTATTCTCTTGAATTCGAAAAAGACGAGGTTTTAAAATACAATCTTCTTGAAAATGATTTGATTTCAAACAAAACCAAAACATTGGAAACCACAGCTAATTTGGTCCCGCTAGACTACAAACTGTTCGAAAATGACGCTTTGGTTTTCAAAACCCTGCAATCTAAATCTCTTACCATTCTTGAAAATTCTAAACCTTATGTAAAAATTACTTTCGAAGATTTCCCAAGCTTAGGCATCTGGACCAAAGAACAGGCTCCGTTTATTTGCATTGAACCCTGGTTCGGTTACTCTGACACCGCCGAAAACTCAGGAGATCTATTCAAAAAAGAAGGGATTCTTGTTTTAGATGCTCATCAAACATTCCAATCGAAATTTAGTATTCAACTATTATAACAAAACGCTATGTTAGAATTTAATTTTACTCCGTTCCCAATCGTAGAGACGGAACGTTTACTTTTAAGAAGAATCACCAATGATGACGTGAACGAAGTTTTTGAACTGCGTTCTAACCCGGAAACAATGAAATTTATTCCAAGACCTTTGGTTAAAGATACCGAAGATGCACTGGAACACATTGCCATGATGGAAGACAAAATTGTAACAAATCTTGGCATAAATTGGGGAATCACCTTAAAAGACAGCCCCAAATTACTTGGAATAATTGGCTACTACAGATTACAACCTGAAAATCATCGTGCCGAAATCGGTTATATGTTAGCTCCGGAATTTCATGGGAAGGGAATTATTCCTGAAGCAGTTAACAGACTAATTAGATTTGGTTTTGATGATTTAAAGCTACATTCTATCGAGGCTGTCATTGATCCTAAGAATCTTGCTTCTGAAAAAGTGTTGCAAAAATGTGGTTTTGTTAAAGAAGCTCATTTAAAAGAAGCTGAATTTTATGATGGTCGTTTCTTGGATATTATAATATATTCATTACTTGACAAATAACTCATTACAAGATCTTATTACAAAGAAAAACTTGTTAAAAAAGATGTTTTACGCAACACTATGCTATAGTGTTGCGTTATATTTGCACTCAAAATAAGTAATTGAAACTTATTTTCTACCGCGAAAAACTATTTTATGAAAAACATTTTAATTCTTTTTGTTCTTTTTTTTTCTGTACAACTACAAAGTCAGACTTATCTAAAATTTAATGGTGCAACAGCATTTATCGGTGTTCCAAATGTTGGTATAGAAACCGGTATAGGCGAAAAAGTTACCTTTAGCGTCGATGTCATGGCTTCTTTTTGGGAGTCTTTCAATGGCCACCATCCTATGAAATTTGTAACTTTAACGCCTGAAGTACGTTATCATTTTAAAGAAAAATACAATGGTTTCTATGTAGGAGGTCATATCGGACCGGATATATACGAAATTCAAAAATGGAATTATTGGAATAGCAATCTCTACGAAAAAGGATTTGGCTATCGCATGGGTGCTACTATAGGATACAACATCAAAATAAAAGATAAATTCTTATTGGATGTTTTTGTCGGCGGTGGCTGGCATCAGGGATTTTATCGTGGTTATTACAATGATGGAACCCCTGGAAGATACGAGAAAGCTCCTAACTGGAACAAAAGCGGAGAATGGCTTCCTTACCGCGGAGGTGTTATGCTTTCGTATAAACTAAATTAATTCTCAGGAAATTTAGGAATTGATTTAATATATAAGTCTTCTACTTTTTTTCGAGCCCAATCTGTTTTCCTCAAAAAAGTAAGACTAGATTTGATACTGGGATTTGAAGTAAAACTTTTAATGGGAATCAACTCCCCCAAAATATCAAAACCGTAAAAGTTAACCAATTTTTCGACTATTGCTTTAAGCGTAATTCCGTGTAAAGGATCTTTAGATTGATTTTGCATTTTATTTTTTTTTAAACTCGTTTTCTAAATAATCTATATCTAATTATTTCGACAAAAATAAATAATTAATTCAAGGTATTACTTCTGAGCTGTGAAATGCAAAACGTAAAATGTGTGATGTACAATGTAAATACGAAAGCTAATCCGTTTTATTTGATTGATTCTAACTTGTTTACCAACATAAAGTATCCCTGAACTTTCTGAAACAATACAATACTTTATATTCAGTTTCTCACAACTCACAACTCACATCTTGAATTAATAAGCTTTAATCTTATCAAAGTATTTCATTTTTATTTACATTTGCAACCTATGTTAAAATCAGTCAATATACTTAATAAAAGAGCTCGGTTTGATTATGAAATAATCGACACTTATACTGCCGGAATTGTTTTATCAGGCACTGAGATCAAATCTATTCGTTTAGGAAAAGCAAATATTACCGAAAGTTTTTGCGAATTTAGTGGTATGGAGCTTTTTGCCATTAACACCTACATTGAAGAATATACGTTTGGAAATCAATTCAATCACAAATCAAGAAGTGAGAGAAAATTACTTTTAAATAAAAAAGAATTAAAAACGCTTCATAAAAATGTACAGGCAAAAGGTTTAACGATTGTTCCTTTAAAATTATTCACTAACGAAAAAGGACTTGCCAAACTACAAATCGGTCTTTGTAAAGGAAAGAAAAATTACGACAAACGTGAATCCCTTAAGGAACAGGACACTAAACGTGATCTGGACCGAATTAAAAAAGCATATAACTAAAAGCAACTTTATTTTCAAGAAGAGTTTTTTTGATATTTTATACTTAGCTTTACTATAACGCTAACTTTAATTATAAAATATGAAAAAGTATTTATCTTTATTAGTTGTTTTAATTCTTTCAAGTTGTAGCAGTAATACAGTAATCGTAAGCAGTTGGAGAGATCCTAGCATTACCGTTGCTCAGGAACATTTTAAAAAAGTTCTGGTAGTTGCTTTGGTAAAAGATGAAGCCGCCAGAAGAACAACAGAAAACAGAATTGCGGCCGGCAATCCTGTCTTTAAAACCTCGTACCAATACATGAATGGAACTAACTTACACCTAACCAAAGAGCAGCAGCTAAAAATTTTGCAAGACGAAAATTTTGATGGTGTTATAACGATGCGTTTAGTGAGCAAGGAAAAAGAAACAAGTTATGTTCCTGGAACTTACACCGGAATGTACTACGGAGGTTTTGACGGTATGTACACAGGAATGTATGGCTATGGTTTTGGAAACTGGTATGGCATGTACTCCCCTAATTTCTACGATCCCGGATATTATCAGGAAACTACTGCTTATATGGTTGAAACGAATGTTTTCTCCTTAAAAGACAATAAACTCATCTGGACCGGAACTACAAAATCAGAATATGTTACCGATTTAGGGCAATCTGTTGATGCCATCATGCAGGCTGTTGTAAAAGAAATGAGAAAAGATGGTTCTTTACCACCTAAATAAAACCCGTAAACAATACTAAAAAAAGGCAATATTTCTGATAATGTCTTTTTTTATACTTAGCACAATGACTAAATTTGTCAAGACACTTATAATCCATACTAATGAAAACACTTCTTAAAAATGCCAGAGAACAAAAAGGGCTGAAAACTCGTGAAGTGGCTCAAATTCTTAGTATTGATCAGGCATTAATAAGTAAGTTTGAAAGTGGCACCCGAAGACCAACTAAAGAACAGGTTTTAAAATTATCCCAGCTTTTAGAAATTGATTATGAAACAATAATGATTGCCTGGCTAAAAGAAAAAATTCTTTACGAAATCGAAAACGAAGAGTTTGCTCTCAAGGCTTTATTGCTTGCCGAACATGAAATTCAGAACAACAGAAAAGAAATCAATTCTGTTCTTTTATCTTCGCTTCAGAATACTTTAGATGAAATCGAAATCTTAAAAAATCAAATTCAATCCTTTAATCCTTTCGAAACACGACAAATTTCGAAGACTTTAGAATTAGAATTCATCTTTAAGAGCCTTCGTTTAAACGGTAACTCCTTAACATTAGAAGAAACAAAGTCTATTATTAATGAAGGATTAACAATTGCAGGAAAAAGCATGCAGGAGCAGCTGGAAGCTATCAATTTACAGGAAACAGCAGCTTATATCAAAACTCTGATTCAGAAGAAAGCATCTTTAAACGAAAAAGAATTCCTTGCTCTGCACAATCTGCTATTTAAAGGAATTAAACCCGAAAGTTCAGGAAAATACAAGAATGATGCCTTGGCTGTGCGTGAAATAAATTCGTTTTTTAATTGGTACGAAACCCATAAAAACAACCTGCATCCGATCGTTTTAGCAGCTGAAAGTCACTTAAAAATAGCACAGATCAATCCTTTTGAACATGGAAACATACAAATGGCGAGTTTAACACTTAATTGGATCTTACTTCAAAGCAATTACACTTATGCCATTGTTGACAGCAATGAAGACAGTATTAATGAATACCTCTCTGTTTTAGAGCAAAGTCAACAGACAAATGACACCTCAATTTTCATCAATTACATACTCCGAATTGAAAAAGAAAATCTGGCTTATGCTATTGGATTGGTTTCTAAATAAAAAACCAAACCCGAAAAAACAACTAACTTTACTATTTTTTCACATCTTCCAAATAGAGCGTTTTAAATCTTATCGCATGTCTAGTACTCCCTTTAATTTCTTAGCAAAATTAAATTGAACCAGTACAGATTTACATAAATATCATTAATCATTACAAAGTTCCAGATCCTTTTGGTAGCTCTCCTGTCGATTTTATCTTTTCTATAATTTTATCAAAATCTGATTCATATTCGCGGTCTTGTACTATTCTAAATTTTTCATATTCAGTTTCAGCAATTTTTTAGCAACATCAGCCCTAAATTTTCCTGAATTCTTCAATAAATCATATTCGTTAAATTGCAAAAACGCATCAAGTTTATTTACCCAATCATTCATACTCATTAATTTGTTTCTTTTTGCTTGCAATTCCGCATAATCAAGATACATGTTAACTAAAATATTAAGTTCTGATATTTCATCTTCGTTTAAATAATTTTTAGCTACGCAAACATCTGTTTTCAAAACTTTACCTCCTGTATTTGAATTTTTAAAAGACGTTAAACCCATATTTGGCTTTTTAGAATCTGCACGCTCTTTTATTATTTCCGGCGCAGTTAAATGTGTTATAGCAAATTCTAATTTATTTTGTACCGTAGAAAAGAATACTTGTGTTATTTTTGATTTGGAATCATAATCTACTGAAGTGGCATATAAATCTGTTATTTTTTGATAGAATCGCCTTTCACTTGCTCTAATTTCACGAATTTTCTCTAATAATTCGTCAAAATAATCTTTACCAAATAAAGTTTTCCCTTGTTTCAATCTGTCATCATTCAATGCAAATCCTTTAATGAGATATTCTTTAAGCACATTAGTAGCCCATATTCTAAATTGAGTTGCTTTAACTGAATTCACTCGATACCCAACAGATATTATAGCATCTAAATTGTAGTATTCTACATTTCTCCTTACATTTCTTTTTCCTTCTTTCTGAACTATTTCCATTTTGGAAACAGTTCCATCGTATATCAATTCTCCTTCTTCAAAAATATTTGAGAGATGTTTGCTTATCGCAGGAACCTGTACTCCAAATATTTCGGCCATTGACAGTTGCGTAATCCAAACTGTATCTTTGTCTACTACTACATTTATATTAGTATTTCCACTTTCATTTGTATAAAAAATAAAATTACTGTTAGCTTCCAAATTATCCATTAATTAACATTTAATAAGTTAAACAATTCTTCAAATTACACAAAAACAGGTTTAAGATAATATATTGCTTTTCTTTCAATTGAACCTGAAAATAAAATTCATTCAAACATCTCAAAAGATAACTGTACCACAACTAATTACATACTCCATTATAATCTATTGTAAATTCCTCAAAACCTTTCAATAACATCCCTTCTGTTTCAGAGTCATCAAAACTAACATATTGTTTATTAACACGATTTACAAAATGATGATCGTAGCCGATATCTAAACCTCCGTAACTTAGCATTCATCAGATATATTTAGGTTATCAGTATTTATATATGATTTTTACAATAAACTATATCATCCTACTTTGCTATATCAACTATTAAAAAAATCACTTTCTTAACAAAACAGCCAGTCATATACCAGAAAAGGCCTTTTTGAATTTATAATCTTTAGACGCTTTATCAAACGAACAAATTACGCTTTCATTCCAATGCAAAATTTCCAAATGATCAATACTAAATTGTTCATTTGGAAACCTTTTTACTAAATATTTTACTTATTCTTTTTTAATCTGACAAACAACTTATTATCAACTTAATTCTTATCTTCTAATAATGGAACAAATCTAAATTCTCCAAACTCATGTTTTTCAAATTGTGTTTCATTTTTACGAATCAGTAAAGTCATAATCTGAACATCTTCTCCTAGCGGAATAACCAGTCTCCCCCCTATTTTCAACTGTGCCATAAGGGGTTGCGGGATAAAAGGAGCGCCTGCCGTTACAATAATACTGTCAAAAGGAGCAAAATTCGGCAATCCTTTATAACCATCACCAAATGACAAATGTTTGGGACGAATATTCAATTTCGGGAATAAATTGGAAGTGGTCTTAAACAACTCATTTTGTCTTTCTACACTAAACACTTTAGCACCCAACATGCACAAAACAGCAGTTTGATATCCTGACCCAGTTCCGATTTCCAGAATTTTATGTTCCTTTTTAACTTCTAATAACTGTGATTGAAAAGCGACAGTATAAGGCTGCGAAATAGTTTGTCCGGCCCCTATAGGAAACGCTTTGTCCTGATAGGCATAATCCTCAAAACTGGAGTTAAGAAAAAGGTGTCTTGGAATCTTTTTAATCGCTTCCAAAACTGCTTTATCGGTTATTCCCTTTTGTTCTAAAGTGCTTACTAACTGATTACGAAGTCCTTGATGTTTGGCAGTATCTTTCAAAGTTGGTCTTTTTATTTTTGGCAAAAATAAGAAAACAAATCATGAATTATCAACTACTTTTTAACCATTTCGCCTCTATTTTTGATTAAAAACCTAATCCTAATGAATACTAATATTTTATGATAAAAATCACAGCTGCTCTTTCTTCACTTTTAGTGACATTATGAATAATTAAGCCCTTTCTTTTTGTATTCCTTCGAACATCAGTCGTATAAATAAGCTTCACAGAATTTATTTTCAGCAACTGATTTTTTCAAAAAGTATTGTATTGAATGGATTTACTAAATCGTTAAATCTTTAAGGCATTAACTTTCACTTTTAACAAATAAATTCTATTTTTGTTTAAAATACATTATCATGTTAAAAGTGGGAGTTTTAGGTGCTGGTCATCTGGGTAAAATACATTTACGTTTATTACAACAATCTGACAAGTACGAATTAGTTGGATTTTACGACGAAAATCAAGAGAATGCCGAAAGAATTTCAAAAGAATTTGGCTACACTAACTTCAGTACTATTGCAAAATTAATCCATGCTGTTGATGTAATCGACATTGTAACACCAACACTATCGCATTACAAATGTGCAAAAGTTGCCATCAAATCAGGAAAACATATCTTTATAGAGAAACCTATTGCCAATACGGTTGAAGAAGCAGAAGAAATCATTGCTTTAGCAAAAGAATACAATGTAAAAGGGCAAGTAGGTCATGTGGAGCGCTTTAATCCGGCGTTTATTGCAACCAAAAATATGATCGAAAATCCGATGTTTATTGAAACACATCGTTTGGCCGAATTTAATCCGCGTGGTACAGACGTTCCGGTAGTTTTAGATTTGATGATTCACGATATTGATGCTATTCTTAGTGTTGTAAAATCAAAAGTAAAAAACATCAATGCAAGTGGCGTTTCTGTAATTAGCGAAACTCCGGATATTGCAAATGCCCGAATTGAATTCGAAAATGGTTGTGTTGCCAACTTAACGGCAAGCAGAATTTCTTTGAAAAACATGCGCAAAACGCGTTTTTTTCAAAGAGATGCCTATATTTCGGTTGATTTCTTAGAGAAAAAATGCGAGGTAGTCCGCATGAAAGACGCTCCTGAAGTTCCGGGAGACTTTGATATGATTCTGCAAAATGCTGAAGGTATAAAAAAACAAATCTACTTCACCAATCCTGATGTAGAGCAAAACAACGCGATTTTAGACGAATTAGAATCCTTTGCTAATGCAATTATTACAGATACCACACCAGTGGTAACTTTGGAGCAAGCTACCGATGCTTTACGTGTTGCGTATCAAATCATCGACTGCTTTGATAAATAATATAAAACATAACTAACTAATCTTTTAAGGTTTAAAGCGGGAAGAAAAACCGCTTTAAACCTTAACTTTTTAAAATTTAAATACTAAACTAAATGAAGACTATAGCTGTAATTGGTGCAGGAACAATGGGTAACGGAATTGCTCATACTTTTGCACAAAGTGGTTTTGTTGTAAAACTTATTGATGTTTCAGAAAAATCATTAGACAAAGGAATGGCAACTATTGCCGCCAATCTTGATCGAATGCAAGCAAAAGGAACTATTACTCCTGAAGAAGTTGCTAAAACGATCACCAATATTATTACTTATACCGACATCAAAGACGGTGTTGTTGGCGTCGATTTAGTAGTGGAAGCTGCAACAGAAAATGTGGAGTTGAAATTGAATATTTTCAAACAATTAAACGAAGTCTGTTCACACAACACAATTCTGGCAACAAACACTTCTTCGATTTCAATTACGCAAATCGGAGCCGTAGTAACACATCCGGAACGCGTTATCGGAATGCATTTTATGAATCCGGTGCCAATCATGAAGTTGGTAGAGATTATCCGCGGTTACAATACTAGCGATGAAGTAACAAAAATCATCATGGATCTGTCTGAGAAATTAGGTAAAACACCAGTTGAAGTAAACGATTACCCGGGTTTTGTGGCTAACAGAATTTTAATGCCAATGTTAAACGAAGCTATCGAAACCTTATACAATAAAGTTGCCGGAGTTTATGAAATTGATACCGTAATGAAATTAGGAATGGGACATCCGATGGGACCATTACAATTGGCTGATTTTATTGGACTTGATGTTTGCCTTGCTATTTTAAATGTAATGTATGAAGGTTTCAAAAATCCTAAATACGCCCCTTGCCCATTATTAGTAAATATGGTGCGTGCCGGAAAATTGGGTGTAAAATCCGGTGAAGGTTTTTATGACTATAGCGAAAGCAAAAAAGCAGAAAAAATTTCGAAGCAGTTTTTGTAAAATTTTCATTTGTTTGTGAAAATAAGTCAAACACAATTTAAAAATAGAAAATCACGAAATAGACTTTTTGTATTCCAACACGGAAATATAAGAAATTAAACGTGTCACTTTCCAAAACAGAACTAAATAAATGTCAATAGCCTCTAAATTAAATTCCATAAAAGCTACATTACCGGAAAACGTAACCCTGGTTGCTGTTTCTAAAACAAAACCTGTAGCCGATTTAATGGAAGCTTACGAAGCCGGTCAGCGCATTTTCGGAGAAAACAAAATCCAGGAAATGACAGACAAGTGGGAACAAATGCCAAAAGATATCCAATGGCATATGATTGGGCACGTGCAAACAAATAAAGTCAAATTTATGGCTCCGTTTGTAAGTCTGATTCATGGAGTTGACAGCTTAAAATTATTGCAGGAAATCAACAAACAGGCAGCAAAGAACAACAGAGTTATTGATTGCCTGTTACAAATGCATATTGCCGAAGAAGAAACTAAATTTGGTCTTGATGAAAACGAATTAAACACACTCCTCGCATCAACCGAATTTAAAGAAATGAAAAACATTCGGATTCTTGGATTAATGGGAATGGCAACTTTTACAGAAAATCAAAACCAAATAAAAAAAGAATTTATATATTTAAAATATATTTTTGATTCGTTGCGTGATAGAGATGCACAGCAGTGCATCTCTACCATTTCAACGATTTCAATGGGAATGTCCGGCGATTACCAACTTGCTATAGCATGTGGCAGCACAATGGTTCGTATTGGCAGCAGCATTTTTGGAGGACGCTAATATTATTAACTATCGTAAAGACGCACAGCAGTGCGTCTTTACAGTAGAGATGCTGCTGTGCATCTCTACCGAAAATTAAAATTTATTTGTACGCAATACTAGACATAGAAACAACTGGAGGGCAGTTTAATGAAGAAGGAATTACCGAAATCGCCATATATAGATTTGATGGACATGAGGTAATTGACCAATTCATTAGCCTTGTTAATCCGGAAATTCCGATTCAGCCCTTTGTGGTTAAATTAACCGGAATTAATAATGCTATGTTGCGATCAGCACCTAAGTTTTTTGAAATCGCCAAAAGGATTATCGAAATCACTGCTGACTGTATCATTGTAGCACACAACGCTTCTTTTGATTACAGAATTCTTCGAACGGAATTCCGTCGCTTAGGTTATAATTTTGAAGCCAGAACACTTTGTACCGTAGAACTTTCTAAAAAGCTAATACCGGAGCAAACTTCTTATAGTTTAGGAAAATTGGTTCGTGCACTTGGAATACCAATGGCAGACAGACATCGTGCCAGTGGCGATGCTATGGCCACTGTTAAGTTGTTTAAAATGCTCTTAGAAAAAGACTTGGAGAAAACAATCGTAAAAGATTTTATAAAACTCGAAGTCGAAAAAGGAATCGCTCCAAAATTACTGGATCTCCTGAAACAAATGCCAAGCAAAACAGGTGTATACTATATTCATAACGAAAAAGGTACCTTGATTTACATTGGTAAAAGTCAGAATATAAAAAAACGAATCAATCAGCATTTTACCGGAATCACAACAAAGAGCAAAAAAATACAAAAAGAAGCTTTTACGATAACTTACGACGAGACCGGAAGCGAATTAATCGCGCTTTTAAAAGAAAGCGAGGAAATAAAAATAAACCGTCCCAGATACAATCGTTCACAGCGAAAAACGATTTTTCAATATGCCTTATACGCCGAAAAAGATGAAAATGGATATATGAATCTTAAGCTTGAAAAAGCAGACGGCCGCAAAAAAGAAATCACCTCGTTTGCTACCTTACAAGAAGGTAAAAACGCTCTTTTCAGGTTTACGACAAAATACCATTTATGTCAAAAGCTAACCGGATTGTATCAAAGCAAAAAAGAATGCTTTCAATACAAAATCAAAGAATGTGATGGCGCTTGTATAGGCGAAGTAACTGCCGAAGTATACAACGAAAGAGTTCAGCAATTTATAACCGAAAACAGCTTCGAAAACAAAAGCATGATCTTGATTGACAGAGGCCGAAACATAAACGAACGTAGCGCCATCCTGATCGAAAATGGAATCTATAAGGGATATGCTTATTATGATCTGAATTATCAAATTACAAATATTGAGATCCTAAAAAACATTCTTATCCCAATGCAAAACAATCGTGATGTAAAAAACATCATACAAAACGACATTCGCAAAAGTAAAACGTTAAAAATCCTATATTTTTAATCCTTACAAACTTTACGTATCTTCGTAGAAATGACAAGACCTAAATCAAAATACGAGATTTTTAGAGAACAAACCAAAATCATCCTCTACGGCACGAACACCTTTTGGGGACGTCTGTTTGATCTGGTACTGCTCGGTCTGATTCTATTAAGTGTCATTCTGGTAATGCTTGACACTGTAGAAGGCATCAACAGCAAATACCATTCTCAGCTATTGATATGCGAATGGATTATTACCGTATTCTTTACAATCGAATACATTTTGCGCATAATAGCCATTCAGAAACCGTTGCGATACGTTTTTAGTTTCTATGGTATTATTGATTTACTCGCCATTTTACCTATGTACATGTCGATCTTTTTCCCGGGCACCAGCATACTGACGATCGTACGAATTTTGCGGTTTCTAAGATTATTCAAAATTCTGCATATACCCCAAATTTCACATCAGTCTTTTCAGTTAAAAGAAGCATTGCAAGCCAGCAAAGAAAAAATTCTTGTTTTCATCTATTTTGTAATCATTAGCGCTATAATTATAGGAGCTTTGATGTATGTTGTAGAAGGAAGAGAAAGTGGTTTTACCAGTATTCCGGTAGGTATCTACTGGGCAATAGTAACCCTCACTACAGTAGGATATGGCGACATCTCACCGGCAACACCTTTAGGGCAATTTTTAGCCTCTCTGGTTATGATTATGGGTTACGGAATTATAGCCGTCCCAACCGGAATTGTTACGGCCGAATTTGCAAAAAGCAGCTTGAAAGGTAACGCAGTCAGCACAAAAAACACCTGCAAAAAATGCAATGCCCAACTGCACTTCGACAACGCAAAATACTGTCACGAATGCGGAACCGAATTAACAAAAAATTAATCCATAAAACTATTCCAAACACAACAGTTAACTATACCTTCTTTTAATTCCATATCCTAAAACAAAAAAAAAACTCACAAGTCGCTCTTTTTCACTAAATAAACTATAACTCCGGATTTGCATTCTCCTCCGGGCTACCAATATGAAATATCTAATCACCATCGTCGGACCAACAGCTATAGGCAAAACAGCCTTAAGTATTGCTTTGGCACAACATTTCAAATGCGAGATTATATCTTGCGACAGCCGTCAGTTTTTTAAAGAAATGACTATTGGTACGGCAGTTCCACACGAAGAAGAGCTGCAAGCTGCACCACACCATTTCATTCAAAATAAATCTATTTTTGAAAATTATACCGTTGGCGATTATGAGAAAGAAGCCTTGATAAAACTAGATGTACTGTTTCAGCAAGGCGATTTCGCTATCCTAATTGGCGGTTCAGGTTTGTATGTGGATGCAGTATTAAAAGGTTTTGACGAATTTCCGGAAATTGATCCTGAGATTAGAACTGAGGTAAATTCAAATTACGAAAAACTCGGAATTCATTATCTACAGGAGCAACTAAAAAAACTAGATCCCGATTATTATCAAAAAATAACGACCGAAAACCCGCAGACTTTACAAAATCCGCAACGAATGATGCGATTTACTGAAGTTTGTCTGGGTACCGGAAAACCGTATTCTTCTTTCCTTAATCAGAAAAAAGGCAATAGAAATTTCACTTCGATTCTCATTGGCTTAGAAGCCGACAGAGCTGTTATTTACAACCGCATCAATCAACGTGTTGACCTTATGATACAGGGCGGTTTACTTGCAGAGGCCGAAAGACTTTATCCTAATAAAGCGTTAAATGCTTTACAAACGGTCGGTTACCGGGAATTATTTAGTTATTTTGACAAAGAATTCACTCTTGGCTTTGCAATCGAAGAAATCAAGAAAAACACCCGTCGTTTTGCCAAACGCCAACTGACGTGGTTTAAACGAAATGAAAATACAAAATGGTTTGATTATGCCACACCAAAAAGTGAAATCATAGAATACATTCAGTCGAAAGTGAAAAGTGAAAAGTGAGAAGCGAAAAACTTAATACTTAATACTTAATACTTATAACCTTCCACTAAAAATCTAAAATCTAAAGTCTAAAATCTAAAATTCCCCCTCCACCAATGCCTATATCTCCAAATTTCACTTCCGTTTTAAGCAAAGACTGGGAGATTAATTTTACACAATGCACACCTAACGGTTATTTAAAATATACCGATTTGTGTAACCTTTTACAGTTAACCGCTGCTGCACATTCAGAAGTTGGAGGCATCAGCTTTACTGATATGCAGGAATTTGATCAGGCCTGGGTATTAAGCCGAATGCGTGTTGAAATAACTGCTTTACCAAAATGGCAGGATACCGTAACCGTAAAAACCTGGATCAACAGCCTTGAAAATTCACGCTCTGTTCGTGCGTTGGAAATGTACGTAAACGGTAAAAAAATTGTTGGCAGCGAAACATTTTGGGCAGTATTCAATACTAAGGCCCGTCGTCCGGAAGCACTAGCTTTACCTTACCAACATTTTGAATTGTTTCCTGAAAACCGAGCCACTGTAGAAGGCTTCTCTAAAATAAATGTGAATCCTGAAAAAGAATCTGTTTTTGAAAAAACGGTTTATTTATCCGATTTAGACATTGTAAACCACGCCAATAATGTAAAATATCTCGAATGGTGTTTAGATCATGTAGACCCAAACAAAATTTTAAAACAGGAAATCAGCAGTTTTGAAATGAATTTCATGAAAGAACTCTCTTTAAATGATGCTGTAGTTATTCATGAAAGTGAAACAGAGACCGACACTACTTTTAGCATCACCAAAGAGGACAAAATCTGCTTTGCCTTACAGGTACATTGGAAATAAAAGCCTTTACATAAATAAAACCCTGAGAAACTCAGCGGTAAAGAGCTTAAACGCAAGGTACACAAAGGATCACGCAAAGTACACAAAGATTAACTATAAGACTTTTCACATAAAGCTTTGAGAACTTTGCGGTTAAACAAACACAACAGCAAAAAATCCTTGCGAGCTCCTTGTTTACGTAGAAATTTTCTCACGCAGATTCGGCAGATTTGTTCAGATTATTTTTATCCGAGCCAAAAATAAAAATATCGGCTTAATCCGCAAAATCTGCGTGCCTAAAAACTTTGCGAGCGGTTAAAATAAACTCAAGTCTTACTAAAGAAGGAAGTCTTTGTAAAAACAAAACTTTTATTCTAACCCGAATAAAATGTAACGAATACAAAAAAAAGCTCTGATTTCTCAGAGCTTTTTTATTATTTTGAATCTGCTTATTCAGTAATTTTGCTTTTAACAACTAATCTGAAACCTTCACCGTGGATGTTTAAGATTTCAACATCTTCATCTGCTTTTAGATATTTTCTAAGTTTAGCGATGTAAACGTCCATACTTCTTGAAGTAAAATAGTTGTCGTCTCTCCATATTTTAGTTAATGCTAATTCTCTCGGCATCAAATCATTTTCATGAAGAATAAGCATTTTAAGCAATTCATTCTCTTTTGGAGATAATTTAATTGCTTCTTCGTTTTCAAAAGTTAAGAATCTCAGTTTAGAGTTTAAGTGAAATTTACCAATATTAAACTCAAATTGTACTTGTTCTGCTTTAGTATCCGCAGATTTTCTTTGGATAATAGCTTTGATTTTCATCAATAAAACTTCTGAATCAAAAGGTTTATTCAAATAATCATCAGCACCTGCTTTGTACCCTTTTAACACATCCTCTTTCATCGATTTTGCAGTTAAGAAGATAATTGGCACTTCGCTGTTTTTCTCTCTAATTTCTTTTGCTAAAGTATAACCATCTTTATAAGGCATCATTACATCAAGAATACATAAATCATACACATCTTTCTTGAATTTTTCGAAACCTTCCATACCGTTTTTAGCTAAAGTAACTTCAAAGTCATTTAACATTAGATAATCTTTAAGAACTGCCCCGAAATTAAGGTCATCTTCTACTAAAAGTATTCTTTTGTTATTATTTTCCATATTTTAATTTATTAATGGTATTTTTATTATAAAGGTGCTACCTTTTCCTTTTTCGCTTTCAACATATACTTGACCATTGTGATCCTCAACTATCCTTTTTACATAAGCAAGACCTAAACCATGTCCTTTTACATTATGTAGGTCTCCGGTATGTTCTCTGTAAAATTTCTCAAAAACTCTTTTTTGAGCAATCTTACTCATACCTAAACCATTATCTTTTACTTTTATCAGAATCATGTCCTTAACATTTTCTGTAAAAATTTCAATTTCAGGTGTATCCGGCGAATATTTTATTGCATTTTCTAAAATATTTACCAAAACATTTGTAAAATGAACTTCATTGATCAGACAGGTTGTTCTGGCAGCATTCAAATGCTTAACAACAGTCCCTTGTCTGTCTTCTAAAATTAAATTTACATGCTCAATTGCATCATCAATAATATCATGAACTGCGGTTGGCTCTTTTGTAATATCCAATTCTCTTTTTTCTAATTTAGAGATTCTAAGAACATTTTCGACTTGCGCATGCATTCTCTTATTTTCATCCCTAATCATCTGAAGATAACGATACACTTTTTCTTTATCTTCAATAATTTTAGGATTTCTAATGGCGTCAAGCGCCAAATTTATTGTTGCAATCGGAGTTTTAAACTCATGCGTCATATTATTTATAAAATCTGTTTTGATTTCAGAAATATGTTTCTGTCGCAATAATTGATTTAACGCACTTGTATAGGCTACTATTATAATTAATGTAAAAATTATTGATAGTATGGTAATACTTAATAATTCAGATAATAAAAACTTCTTTTTGTGCGGAAATGTAATAAACAATTCATACTTACTATTTCCTTCATTATCTGTATATATAGGTACGTGATAACTCGCATCCTTATCATAATGAAAACCTTCAGATTTTACCTTTGTTGCCAGGCCACTATTTAAAACACCATATTCGAATTTGGTTTTAACACCATATTCTTCTAATTCCTTTTTTAATAGTTTTTGAAGCTTATCTCCAGTTATTCTTCCTTCTATTGGGGTTAAAGAAGCAATATCTTTGTACTGAATTTGTTGTTGTACTTTATTTAATATGTCTAAACTACCTGATTTCTCGATTTTAAGATCCGGTATAACTGTTTGATTCAGAGAATTATTATCAACACTATTATTATTGTTATAAACTTCTGTAACTCGTTTTGCACTGAAGTTTTTAAATCTCTCGCTGCTGAATTTTTTATTAAAAAGCGAACCGCTAATATCGTAATCCTCAGATGTCAGTGTATTAGAATAAATAATGGTCTTATTTGTTTTCGTATTTCTCTGAACATAATAAACCTGAAGCAAATCTTCTTTTTTGGGAATTTTACCGGTACTGTCTTTTATTCTGTTGTATTTGTCATAAAAACTGTACTCTTCCTGCTGTTCAAGTTTGTCTGCAACATTTCCAATTACCTGAGTAACATGATACTTAAACTGTTCGTCATTATTTTTAAAAGACGAGTTAAACCAATATACTTGAACCAGAATTATCCCAATTAAGGACAAGCTCATTAGTAAAACAAGTATTCTAAAAAATAATTTATTCATCGAAACAAAATTAATATTTTAACAATATACTAAATAATACATTAACCAAATATTAACATTTAAGACTGTTTTTGTTTTATATTTAAAATTTTAAGAATTTTAACAACTTCTTCTTTAGCTTTTTCAAGATTCTCGTTATTAATTACAAAATTGCTTCCAGAAATGCGTTTTTCATCATTCCATTGCATTTTCATACGGCTTAAAACGTGCTCTCTTGTGGTATTGTCACGTTCTAATACCCTTTTTATTCTTACTTCTTCCGGAGCAGTAACTGTTATTATAAAATCACATTCTTTATAACGCCCGCTTTCAAATAAAATTGCAGCTTCGTAAATTACATATTCGTCATTTTTGTGACTCAATAACCATGCCTCGAAATCCTCTTTTACGGCAGGATGCACAATCGAATTCAATTGGTTTAATTTTTCCTTATCCTTAAACACAATCTCTGCCAGTTTAGGTCTGCTTAAAATAGTATCCTCAAAAACTACCTCTCCAAAAATCGCTTTGATCTCCTTAATGATATTTTCAGACTGCATTACTTTTCTGGCGCCGTCATCTGCGATATAAACCGGAACCCCCAACTCATTAAAATAGTTCGCGATTGTTGTTTTACCACTTCCAATGCCACCCGTCAAACCAATAACTTTTGTCATACTATAATTTAAAAAACATACGAGGAAATGCTTCTTGTGGTTTTTTCTTTAAAAGAATAATCTTAACAAATGATTTTAAGAATCCTGTTCCATAACCATAAAATTGTTTCCAAACTGCAATTACCGACAAATACCCGATTTTAATACTCTTATTTTGAATGCTGGCTACAATAAAAATAATAGCGAAATATACAAAATATAATTGTAAGAAAAGGTCAATATTAAAAATTAACAATAAAAAAGCTACTAATAACCCAATTAAGAACACAGTAGGAAAGAAAAAAGTAATCTTATTGTGCTCTGGGTACCAACTGTTTAAAATAGGTCTCGCGATTCCAAACTTATGCACCTGAACAGAGAATTTTTCCCAGTCTATTCTACGTTTATGATATACAAATGCGTTTGGAAACAATCGGGTTTCAAATCCTAAATTCCACAAACGAATCGATAAATCAGGATCCTCTCCGGGATGAATATTTCCAAAACCATTTGAAATCTCGAAAGCTTTCTTTGAAATCCCCATATTAAAACTTCTTGGCTGAAATTTATTAATTTTCTCAGATCCACCACGAATTCCTCCGGTTGTAAGAAAGGAAGTCATAGCAAAGTTTATCGCTTTTTGAATGTTAGAAAAACTATCAAGTGCCTTGTCAGGTCCTCCAAAACAGTCTACATAATTTTTATCTAATTCTTTTCGAACTTCGGTCAGATAATTAGACGGAATAATACAATCTGAATCAAAAATGATAAAATAATCACCTCTCGCCTTTCGCATTCCAAAATTTCTTGAATCTCCGGGCCCTGAATTTTCTTTGAAATAATAAGAAATATTAAGTTTTCCCTGATACGTCATCACAACATCTTTACATGGTACTGAAGAACCATCTTCGACAAGAACAATTTCAAAAGCTTCATTATAATCAGACTTGGATAAACTTTCTAAAAGCTCATCAACTTCGTCTGGTCGATTATACACGGGTATAATTAAAGAAAAAATCATAACGGAATAGGGGGTATTAAAGTGGTAACTGTTTTAAATTTGAAAATTTCAACAAAGATATGGTATATTCACAAAAAAACCATCAACTTATGGTTGATGGTTTTATATCTGTTGATCTGTACTTATTTAATACTTTCAATATTTACAACTTCGTTTGCTTCTGCTTTGTAATCAACTCCTGCAAATTCAAATCCGAATAAATTTAAGAAGTCGTTTCTGTATCCGGCCAAATCACCGATTCCCGGTAAAGATTCTGTAGTTGCTTCTAACCAAAGTTTAGCCACTTTTTCCTGAACATCATCACGCATTTCCCAATCATCGATTCTGATTCTTCCTTTCTCATCTGTCGGAACTTCTGATCCGGAATACAATCTGTCCTGGAACAAACGTTGAATCTGCTCGATACAACCTTCGTGAATTCCTTCTTCTTTCATAATTTTATACAAAAGAGAAATATACAACGGAATAACCGGAATTGCAGAACTTGCCTGAGTAACCAAAGCTTTATTTACAGACACATATGCTTTCCCTCCTACCGACTTTAAGCTGTCACTGATAGAAAACGCAGTAGCCTCTAAATGATCTTTTGCGCGACCAATTGTTCCTTTACGGTAAACTGCCTCAGTCAATGCTGGTCCGATATACGAATAAGCAACTGTTGTAGCTCCTTCTGCTAATAAATTTTCTTCTTTTAAGGCGTCGATCCACATTGTCCAGTCTTCACCACCCATTACAGCAACAGTATTTTCAATATCCTCCTCATTAGCAGGTGCGATCGAAACTTCTGTTACATTTCCGGTATGAAAATCAACTGTTTTATTGGTAAATGTTTGTCCGATTGGTTTCAAAACAGAACGGTGTAAAACTCCTGTTACAGGATGTTGTCTTACCGGTGAAGCCAAACTGTAAATTACAAGATCTACTTGTCCTAAATCTGCTTTTATTAAATCTAAAGTCTGTCTTTTAATTTCATTAGAAAAAGCATCTCCATTGATACTTTTTGCATACAAACCTGCTTTATGAGCTTCTGTTTCAAAAGCAGCAGAATTGTACCAACCCGGAGAAGCTGTTTTTCCTTCAACTGGCGGTTTTTCAAAAAACACTCCAATTGTAGCCGCATCAGATCCGAATGCACTTGTAATTCTGGAAGCCAATCCAAAACCTGTAGACGCACCAATAACCAATACTTTTTTAGCTCCGGCAATTGGCCCTTTTGATTTGATATATTCTATTTGATTCTTAACATTTTGCTCGCATCCTTTTGGGTGTGATGTCAAACAAATAAATCCTCTCATTCTAGGTTCTATAATCATATTTTTTTTTATTTCAATTTTAGCTTTATTCTTTTTATGCCGAAATACTATTGAATACAGTATTACTTAATAATTTTATCGATATTCTCACGAACAACCAAAATGCTCACCTCTTTATCCTTACACTCTATCTTGGTTCCCTTATATTCCTCAATAATAAGATTCAAACCTTCACAATCTCTTATTAAATTAAATTCTTTTTTCTCAAGGCTAAATACAATTCCTTTCAATGAACCTAAATTAGAACCAATAGCTCCTCCAACCGCTCCTCCTGCTCCATACGCAAAAGCTTTAGACCACATGTTTGCATAAGGTCCTTCAAAATACCAGAACTTACCATCATTTATAACCCTGTGATAAGAATTCAGATCATTACCTTCTTGATTTTTATCTTTTTTAGCGGCTAACTTTTTAATCAATCTTTGCTGAATATACAAATTACCGTTATACGATATTGCATCATATTTATTCACCATAACACTGTCTCTTTTAAAGTAAAAGTAAACCTGATTAGCAACAACATCTTTAGGGATAGCATTGCTTTTACGCCCAAAAACAAGTTTTCTCTCTATAGCATCACCCATATTTATCCCTTTTTTTTGAAGAAGATCATCAAGTGTAGGATAAACGCCTTGCGGATAATCTTTTACTAAGTAAGAAGTTCCACTCGTATTTAATTCAGAACTTACAACATTCTGGTTACCATCCTGAGCATTTATCTGGATAATAAACAAGCACAAAAAACAAAAAACAGTAATTTTTCTTTTCATCGATTATATATAAAGTTACTGAGCAAATATAAATTAAATATTTAATTTAGTAATTCTTTTGCATGATTTAACGCAGAATCAGAAATATTCGCTCCCGAAAGCATCTGAGCAATTTCTGTAACTCTTTCGTCCTGAGCCAATAATTTTAATTCTGATTGAGTATCATCCGCAATCGTAGATTTGAAGACTTTGAAATGAGAATCTCCTTTTGCAGCAATCTGCGGTAAGTGCGTAATAGCAAATATCTGCATGGTAGCACTCATTTCTTTCATAATCTCCCCCATTCTGATGGCAATTTCACCTGAAACTCCGGTATCAATTTCATCAAAAATCAAAGTAGGCAATTTAGAGTACTGTGCCAAAATTGCTTTCACTGCCAGCATAATACGGGACATTTCTCCTCCGGAAGCCACTTTTTTAAGCAATCCGAAATCAGTTCCTTTATTGGCAGAAAACAGAAATTGCAATTCGTCTTTTCCATTTTGAAAATACGTTTCAGAAGGCAAAAGTTCCATTTTAAAACGAACATTTGGCATTCCTAACGTCTCAAGTATCGAAATTAACTGATTGGATAAAACCGGAATGGCATTCTCTCTATTCTGGTGAATTAGTACCGAAAAAGCATCTAATTCGAGTGCTTTTTGTTCTATTGACTGTGACAAAACCGCAATCTCTTCTTCTATATTTCCTAATTCAATAACTGCACTTTCCAGATTGCTCTGAATTTGAAGCAATTCATCAACAGTAGTTACCTGATGTTTCTTTTGAAGGTTGTAAATCAATTGCAACTTCTGGTTGGTTAATTCTAACTTCTCAGGATCATTTAACAATTTCTCCGAAGCGTTTTGCAATTCTTTGGAAACATCATCAAATTCAATTGCCACACTTGTAATTCTCTCAAACAAGCTCTGATATTCCGGAGAAAACAGTGCTATTTTTTGCAAAGAAGTTTTGATTTCGTTCAGATTATGAAAAACGCCAAATTGTTCTTCATTTGCAATCGCCAACGATTTATCAATTGATTCTTTTATAATTTCAACATTATTCAGCTTTTCAAAATCAGCTTCCAGTTCTTCCTGCTCCCCTGATTTTAATTTAGCCGAAACCAATTCGTTTAATAAAAAAGTATTGTATTCCTGTTCTTTCCCTGAATCGCTTTGCTTTTTCAGTAAAGCGTTTAGTTTAGATTTATCGGATTTGTAAGTCTTAAGAAGTTTTTGATAAGAAGCAATTACCTCTGCATTAGCAGCAATTGCATCAATTATTTTAAACTGAACACTTTCATCAGAAAGCTCCTGAGTTTGCTGTTGAGAATGAATATCAATCAAAAACAGACTCAAATCCTGTAATTCCTGAAGATTTACCGGGCTGTCATTAATAAAAGCACGCGATTTTCCCGAAGGCAATATTTCGCGTCTAATGATAGTTTCGTCTTCATAATCGAGATCGTTAGCTTCAAAAAACTCTTTCAGATTGTATTTAGAAATTTCGAATTGTGCTTCAATAACACATTTTTCTTCTTTGTTTTTTAATGAGGTCAGATCGGCTCTTTTACCAAGAACCAAGCCTATTGCTCCCAGAATAATTGATTTTCCTGCCCCTGTTTCTCCCGTAATTATCGAAAATCCTTTTGAAAAATCAATAGCGAGTTTTTCAATCAGAGCATAATTTTTAATTGACAATGAAGTAATCATAAGAGAAATAAATAAGTATAAAAAATAGTAATATGGGAACTAAAATCCGGAAAACGGCTAAAATTTAATCTGCGACCATTTCGTAGAATTCAATGGCGAAACTCTGTTTAAAACATCCGTTAAATCAGTGACCGGAATACTGGGACCGCCTGAAAACACAGAAACAATCTCGTCTGATTTGGCGTCAAAAAATATCCGGGTCAGAAAGGCGTTAGGTTTAACCGAATTTACTTTTGCAATAAGCAGTATAGAAGATTTAATTTTTTCTTTTGACGCTTTTAAATCCTGGCTCATACCGTCTAAACCGGAGTGGTACAAAGACATTGTTTGTCTTAAATCGCTATAGGTAGGAGAAAGCATATCATTTATTAAGAAATAACGGTTTTGCACTCCATCAGCCTGGCTCCATCCTTTATAACCGCCTTGTTGTGCAACGTTTGCAATGTTCTGAGCTGTTTCGAGATAAGAACTTCCTCCGCCCATCTGAAACGTATCAGCATCTATTCCTAAAATCATATAACTGTAAAAAGAAATTACAGACACCAGATTAGATTCAAAAGTGGTCGGATTAAACAATAAAGGTTCATATTCTGTATATCGGAAACTAAAATCTTTATCGTTATAATTAAAAATCGGAGAGGAATAAGTCGAATTATAGATCAGTCTTGAGGCCTGTATCTGAATTGTTCCCGAAAACTGATCTGAACTATACGATGACAGGGTAATATACATCGAACAATTGATGCGTTCGTTTTGTTTCAAAACAGATCCTGTCCAATCGGTTTTATTTACAAATTCAGACAAAGAAGTCTGAAGTGTCTTAAAAACCTGTTGATTCGGGGTTGCCAGCCTTTCCGTATTTAGAGTTACAGTACAATTTAACTGCTGTGCCTGCGAAAAGCCAAAAATCAAAAATACTAAGATTGTAACTACTTTTTTACTCATACGAAAATAATATTTGCTTTTAGCGAAATACAACCGCGCTAATTTTTAATTCAGTTATTTGATTTAAAATCAATAGTGCTCTTTATGAAAAGTGTGAAATCACTTTATTCAAAATATCAACAGCAACTAATTCTTTTGCTTTTAATTCCATAGGCTCAATTTTAAAATTTTTATCAATAAAAGTAATTTTATTGGTTTCTTTCTTAAAACCGGCACCTTCATCTTGTAAGGAATTTAAAACAATCAAATCTAAGTTTTTTTTCTGAATTTTCAACTTAGCATTCTCAATTTCATTTTCAGTTTCTAATGCAAACCCGATTAAAAATTGATTTTTCTTAGTATTGCCAAGCGACAATAGAATATCTTTTGTTTTCTCGAGTTCGATCGAAAAATCATCAGCCGCTTTTTTTATTTTCTGTGTGGCAGCAATTTTAGGTTTATAATCAGCAACTGCTGCTGCTGCAATAGCAACATCAACACCATCGTAATGCTCATGGCAAGCGTCATACATTTCCTGCGCTGACACTACATTTACAACTTTGACAGATGTATTTTTTGCTTTAAAATGGGTAGGTCCCGAAACCAAAACAACACTGGCTCCCAAATCTGCAGCTGTATTTGCAATATCAAATCCCATTTTTCCTGAAGAATGATTTCCTATAAAACGCACAGGATCTATTGCTTCGTATGTTGGTCCGGCCGTAATTAGTATTTTTTTTCCTTTTAAAGGCAATTTACTTTCTAAATCAGCTTCAAGAAATGCAATAATATTTTCAGGTTCAGCCATTCTGCCTTCTCCGGAAAGACCACTTGCCAGTTCTCCGTTTTCTGCAGGAATCATACTGTTCCCATATTGCTTTAAAGCTTCAAAACTTGCAATTGTAGAAGGGTGTTTGTACATATCCAGATCCATCGCCGGAGCAAAGTAAACAGGACATTTAGCCGATAAGTAAGCTGCAATCAAAAGATTATCGCAGTTACCGGTTGTCATTTTAGATAATGTATTGGCGGTTGCCGGAGCAATAAGCATTAAATCGGCCCAAAGTGCCAATTCGACATGATTGTTCCAAACAGCATCTTCATCATCCTGATTAAAAAAATTGGAATGTACAGGATTTTTGGATAGTGTAGATAACGTAAGTGGCGTTACAAAATCCTTAGAAGCAGGTGTCATGATCACTTGGACATGTGCACCTGCTTTTATAAAAAGTCGTACTAATGATGCTGTTTTATACGCTGCAATTCCACCGGAAACTCCCAGTAGAATCTTTTTTCCGTTTAAAACTGACATTATACTATTATTTATTTGTACCTCTGTGGTAAGTTTTACCGTCTAACCATTCTTGAACAGCTAAAGCGTGTGGTTTAGGTAATTTTTCGTAAAATTTAGATACTTCGATTTGCTCTTTATTTTCAAAAACTTCCTCAAGACTGTCATTGTAAGTAGCAAACTCTTCTAACTTTTCAGTTAATTCTTTTTTGATTTCAGAATTAATCTGATTTGCTCTTTTAGCCATAATGGTAATTGCCTCATACACATTTCCTGTTGGCTCTTCAATAACTGTTTTATTGTAAGTTATTGTGTTTACAGGAGCATTCGTCTTTTTTAAATCCATGACTTTATTTTATTTAGTAAATTTTTGTAAATCCGTTTCAACTCTGGCGTTCATTTCTTCAGCCTTCTCTTTGTACTTGGTATCGCTTTTAAACTTAATTAAGTTACCGTACGCTACCTTTGCCACATTTAAGCGTTCCTGCATTTTTGCCGGAACACTGTTTATTGCCAATTTGTATGCAGAATCATATTTATAGAACAATGCATCTTCTTTAAAAGGTGTTCCCGGAAAATCAGCAATAAAATTATCAAAAGCAATTAGTGCCGATTTATAATCTGAAATCAAATTGTATCCTTTGGCATTTTCGTATGCTTTTTTCTCCAGCTTACCGTTTAAAATTTTCACTGCATCATTTGCCTGACCAATGTATTCTGAATTTGGATACATATCAATAAAGCCTTGCAATTTCTCCAATGCTTTTGTTGTATCTGTCTGATCTAAACTATAAACAGGTGATAATTTTGAATAGCTGTATGCCCCAAGAAAAGCAGCTTCCTGCACTTTCTCACTTCGTGGGTAACCAGAAACAAAACTTTCAAACTGGTATCCTGCTAAATAATATTGTTTGGTCTTATAATAAGACTGAGAAAACATATAAAACAACTTTTCAGCCTGAGGTTTACCTCTATATGTAGGTGCTAATTGTTCAAAAAGACGAATTGCCTTTGAATATTTTCCAGCCTCATACATTTTTGTTGCTACTTCAAATTTTGCTGCAACATCATCATTTTTTAATGCTTTTTGGTAATCACTACAAGAACAAAAAAGGGCAACAACAATTAATAGAGATACTATTTTTTTCATTTTATTACTTTTATTATGATTACTCAGACCCTTATGCCAAAGCAAAATCACACCGAAGTTCCGGTGGCAAATTTAGTTATTAATTTAGCTACTACAAAATATTTTTTTTGGTATCATAAAATACCGTTATTCCTGCTCTACTTTAATGCTTTTTTTAACAAATTCATTCAATTTGTTCGCCAATACATCGTCTACAGACACCAATGGCAAACGTACTGTATTCTCAGCAATACCAAGGGCTTTGAATACTTGTTTGATTCCGGCAGGGTTTCCTTGTTCAAAAATCATATCAATACAGTCCGATAAAAAGTACTGTGTCTTAAACGCTTCATTTACTTTTTTATTCAATCCTAAACGGATCATTTCTGAAAATTCTTTAGGAAAACCTTGCCCGATTACGGAGATTACTCCCGCTCCACCAGCCAAAACAATCGGTAAAGCAATCATATCATCACCTGAAATCACCAAAAAATCCTTTGGTGCATTCTTAATCAACTGCATCGCTTGTACCACATCTCCTGCTGCTTCTTTTATGGCTACTATATTCTCAAAATCATTAGCCAAACGAACCACAGTTGCAGGCAACATATTACTTGCTGTTCTTCCCGGTACATTATACAATATTACAGGTATAGGAGAAGCTTCGGCTATTGCTTTAAAATGCTGATAGATTCCTTCTTGCGTCGGTCTGTTATAATAAGGAGAAACAGAAAGAATAGCTTCAAATGCTGAAAAATCTCTGGTCTTCAATTCTTCAACCAATTGTGCCGTATTATTACCTCCAACACCCAATACAAGTGGTAATCTTCCTTTATTATATTCAACAACCGCATTTATAACCAACTCTTTTTCTTCTTGAGACAAGGTAGCATTTTCTGCCGTGGTCCCCATAACAACAAGGTATTCAACTCCTCCATCGATCGAAAAATTTACGATTCGTTGTAATGCTTCAAAATCAATTGAAAAGTCTTTTTTAAATGGAGTTACCAGAGCAACACCAGTTCCTATTAATGATTGCATATTCTACTTTATATTTTATTTAATGTTCTTTAAATACCTAAACAATTCGAAAACGAAAAGTTTATATTTTTCTATAGCAGTATCTATCATCCATCGGTTTAATTCTTTATCGACTGATGCGAAACCCACTTTAAATTTCGCTTTTGACTTAGCGGTTATCAGCATCAAAATCACTTTTTCGATGTCATAATAACTAATCAAAAGATCAAATTCTGTCTCGATAAATTCGGTTAAGAAATCGGCCGTAATTTCTCCCTTCCAATTGATGTGTTTTTTACCGAATGTGGGGCTTGTGTACGTTGTTTTCTCCTTAAATTTATCGCTATACGAAACAATTTTTATGTTATCGGGGCTGATTCCATTCGAAACAAACTCTTTTATCAGCTCATTTGAATGGCTAAACTTCGTTTCATCAACCAGTAAACCAATTGTTTGTACATTACTTGTAAATACTTCGTTTTTTAAGCTACGCCAGTTATTTTTTAATGATTTTTTTATAAAAAATTCCTTTATGTAATTTAAAAACATAGTACATTTACGAGATTACAAAATTAATTATTTAAGTCGCATTTAAGATGGTAAAACTAAAAAAGTATAACGGGGTTTTAAAACTTTTTGTTATATTCTTAACACTTTTTTTTATATGTTCTTGTAGCAAGAACTACAATTTAACGAAGATAGAAGGGAAACAGCTTCCGATAACAGAGAAAGCTTCACTAACTCCTGCAATCGAAACTTTCATTGCTCCCTATCGCAACAATATCAATAAAGATTTAGACAGTATTTTAGCGTATTGCCCGGAAACACTGGAAAAAAGTACCGGTAAATGGCAAACTACTATTGGTAATCTAATGACTGATATTTGCTTAAAAAGAGGAAATATCGTTTTTAACGCTCGTGAGAAAAAAGATATTGATTTGTGCTTTTTAAATCATGGCGGCATACGTTCTATTTTACCAAAGGGTAATGTTACCAAAAGAACGGCTTTTGAAATTATGCCATTTGAAAACAGTTTGGTGGTTCTGGCTTTAAAGGGACAGCAAATCTCAGAAATGGCCGCTTATATTATTAAGGAGAAAAAAGCTCACCCATTATCGGGAATGACTTTTACAATCTCTAAAGATAAAACTCCAACAAATATACTTGTTCAGGGAAAACCACTTGATCTAAACAAAGTATATTACGTTGCTACCAACGATTATCTGGCAAGTGCCGGAGACAGCATGAAATTTTTCTTAAAAACTACTCAGAAATTTGATTTGAATTACAAACTTCGAGATGCGCTGATTGATTACTTCAGAGAAGTCGATACGGTTCCGGTGCCGAAAGACATCCGAATAACAGAAGAATAATTCAATTTAAATTACACTTAATACCTCAGCATACAGCTAAAAAAGACACCAATGAAAAGAAGAGAATTTATCGAAAAAACAGCTGCCAGCACCGCTTTATTAAGCTTAGGTTTATCGTTAAGCAGTTTTGAAAGCACCGATATTAAACACTTAACTGTTTTACATACCAACGACGTTCACAGCCATATTGATCCTTTTTCTGCCGATGATCCACGCAACGCCAATAAAGGTGGTGTATCTCGAAGAGCAGCGCTTATAGAAACCATTCGCAAAGAAAATCCGAATGTTCTTTTATTAGATGCCGGTGATATTTTTCAGGGAACTCCTTATTTTAATTACTACGGGGGTGAACTTGAATTTAAACTGATGAGCATGATGAAATACGATGCATCAACGATCGGAAATCATGACTTCGATAATGGACTTGATGGTTTACACGTACAAATGCCTCATGCTACTTTTGATTTTATTTGCTCTAATTATGATTTTAAAAACACCGTTATGAACGGACTGGTAAAACCTTATAAAATCTTTAATAAAAACGGAATCAAAGTAGGCGTTTTCGGTCTTGGAATTGAGCTTGCAGGTTTAGTTGACAAACAGCTGTATAAAGAAACTGTCTACAACAATCCTGTAGAAATTGCTCAGGACATGACCCGAATATTAAAAAAAGAAGAAAAATGCGATCTTGTCATCTGTCTTTCTCACTTGGGTTATGACTATAAAAATGAACCTTCAAGAATCTGCGATTTAAAATTAGCGCAATTGACTCAGGATATTGATTTAATTATTGGCGGACATACACATACCTTTTTAGATAAACCGACTATTGTAAAAAACAAAATCGGCACAGAAGTACTGGTTAATCAAGTAGGTTGTTACGGAATTAACTTAGGCCGAATTGATTTCTATTTTGACAAAGATAAAGCACACAGCAATCACGGCAGATCAATTGTTGTATAACACACTAATGAGCCCTGCTATACTATGATTGTAAACAAACATACTAAAATTGGGTTGTTTGAAAAAAGAAAACCAAACAACCCAAATGGGCTTTTCATATTTGACTTTACTACTCAGGAAAAGAAATATGTAAACAATTATCCCGACTGGGATGCAAAAGGACTTTCAACAGATGGAAAAAGAATTGCTATTACAGCAATTTCATCTTACAAAAGAGCCTATAGAACCGATCTGGCAATTATAGAGCATGAAAATCAAAACGTATTATTAAATACGAACGATTATTATGTTTACGATGTTGAATTTAATCTTAAAGGAGATAAAATTCTAATTGTTGCCGACAAAAAGAAACCTTTCTGTTATGATTTATCGCTTCAGCAAATCACCGCTGAACTACCGAAACAAATAAGAACTTATAAAGGAGATTTAGATGTTCTAAACGATACTTTTATCGCTCCTTGCGAAAAAAGCAAAGACACTTGCTATCTGTTCGATTTTAAAACTGGTCATACCGAAACGATTAAATTGGGCATTAAAGAAATAATCAGTCAAATAAAATTTTCTGTTGATGCTGCTTTTATTTATTTGATCACAGAAACAAATGTTTTGTATTGCCTCGACAGAAATTATAAAATTAAATGGAGCAAAGACTTTAATTTTTTAGGAGAACAAGGTGGGCGCATTAATTGTTCCTCAATATTTCAAACCGAAGACGGACAAAATTTAGCCGTATACACCTCTTCAACCGAAACAAATCAATGGGGAGCCGAATATGTTATTGATGCAACAACCGGAGAAATTATAAAACAAATTGAAGGGTACCAATTTCGTGGAAGATTCTCGAGTAACTTTTTTGAAAACAAAATACTGCTTTACACGTACAAAACAATTGATGTTATTACTGGTGAAGTATCTGAAAACCCCGTAATCCCGAATTAATTACAAATTCGTCTAAACTTTTGGTCACACTCTAAAGAAATCCGAGTTTGTTTTTTATCAAACAACGGAGTTTAGTGTGACCTCATTTTCTTCTGGACTTTAATCTTCTCTAAAAAATATTCTACCATAAAATAGTAGGCTAAAATTTGAGTAGTATCGCGAATTAACCCTAGGACAACTGAATAGGAAAAATATTCATTAAAAACATAAAATATATCCGAGAACATATAACTGATAGCCATTAACGACATCAGTAATGCGATATGAGTTCCTTTTGTGATGTAACTCGCAAAACAAAAATAACTGACAAAGCCCAAAACAATTCCGTAGATCGTATAAAGAATAATAAACCGCTTCATATTATAGAACTGCATGTTTAATATGGAAACCAACAGATACACCAGAAATATAATAATTATGGCTATTGGCAAAACATCTTTTCTGGTTAGTTTTAATTTTTCGTGCTCCCGTACAAAAATTAATAACAGCAAAAGATAAACAATCAAAAAGCTCACTACACCACCAACCTCAGAAATTTCAATGGCCATTATCTCAAAGATCTGACCTATAAAACAAAATAAAAAAATTAGACTTTCTATTTTACCGATTCTAAAATCGCTGCTAATTAGAAAATAAATAAAAATAGCCGGAAGAACGATCGATTTGGTATAGATTACCAAGAAATCCTGTCCCGTCCAACCAAAAATGATTGTAAAGAATAAGGCTAGAAAAAATAAAATCAAAGACGGTTTATTCGCTTTCATTTAATTTGTTTATAAAGTCTTCCTCCGATAATATCGGAATATTTAATTTATTCGCTTTTTCCAATTTGGCTGGTCCCATATTATCTCCCGCAATCACAAAATCTGTTTTTGCAGAAATTGAACTTCCCACTTTTCCACCGTTATCCTCGATCGCTTTCTTTAATTCATCACGCGAAAATTGAGCAAAAACACCTGAAACAACAAATGTTTTTCCTGCAAATTTATCGGTGGCATTCGGATTCACTTTTTCGACAATTTCAAATTGAACGCCATAATTTTTCAAACGTTCAATTATACTTTGGTTCTCCTGATTTTCAAAAAACTCAATAACACTTTTCGCGATTCTTTCTCCAATTTCATCTACTAAAATTAAATCCATTAGCGAGGCCTTACTTAATGCTTCAATATTTTTATAATGTTTAGCCAGTTTTTTTGCTACTGTTTCACCAACAAAACGAATTCCTAATGCAAACAAGACACTCTCGAATGGAATTTCTTTTGATTTTTGAACTCCATTTACCAGATTCTCAGCCGATTTTTGCGCCATTCTTTCTAAAGGCAAAATCTGCTCTACTGTCAATTCGTATAAATCGGCATAATTATGCACCAATCCGTTATTAAAAAGCAAAGCAACTGTTTCGCCGCCAAGACCTTCTATGTCCATTGCTTTTCTTGAAATATAATGTTGGATTCGCCCGATAATCTGCGGTGGACATCCATAAAAATTAGGACAGTAGTGATTGGCTTCGCCTTCATTCCTCACCAACTCGGTTTGGCATTCCGGACAATGCGTAATATATAATGTTACTTCCGAATTTTCCGGACGTTTTTCTAAATCTACGGCAATAATTTTAGGGATAATTTCCCCTCCTTTTTCGACAAAAACAGTATCATTAATTCTTATATCTAATTTTTCAATCTGATCTGCATTATGCAAAGAAGCTCTTTTTACAACGGTTCCCGCTAACTGAACAGGTTCTAAATTTGCCACCGGTGTAATGGCTCCTGTACGACCAACCTGATACGAAATCGAGTTTAGTTTGGTTGAAACTTGTTCTGATTTAAACTTATAAGCAATTGCCCAACGTGGTGATTTTGCAGTATAACCTAGTTCTTCCTGGTGCTGAATGCTGTTTACTTTTATTACTACTCCATCTGTTTCATAAGGCAACTCATGACGATGAACGTCCCAATAATCGATAAAATCAAAAACTTCTTGCAGATTATTAACTAATTTGGCTTCGTTTGGCACCTTAAACCCCCATTTTCTGGCAGATTCCAACCCTTCAAACTGGGAAGAAAAAGGCAAATTATTACCGGTTACAAAGTACAGCAAACATTCTAACGGACGTTTGGCAACCTCAGCACTGTCCTGTAATTTTAAACTTCCTGAAGCGGTGTTTCTTGGGTTTGAATAGGGTGTTTCACCAATTTCGATTAACTCCTGATTCATTTTTTCAAAACCGGCATGCGGAAGGATGATTTCTCCACGGATATCAAATTTATCCGGGTAATTCCCTTTTAGCTGTAGCGGAATTGATTTTATGGTCTTAATATTATTTGTTACATCGTCTCCCTGAAAACCATCTCCACGGGTCAGAGCCTGAACCAATTTTCCGTTCTCATACGTAATACTTATCGAAGCTCCATCGTACTTTAGTTCACAAGTATATTGCAAATCAACATTCCCAAGTACCTTTTGGATTCGGGTTTGCCAATCTTCCAAATCATCTTTAGAGTATGAATTATCCAGAGAATACATGCGGTACTGATGCGCAATAGTTTGAAAATTCTTGGTAACAGTACCTCCCACTCGCTGCGTTGGCGAATTTTCATCAAAAAACTCAGGATTCTTATTCTCTAAGTCCTGAAGTTCTTTTAGTTTGACATCAAATTCATAATCCGAAATTGTAGCATTGTCAAGTACATAATAATTGTAATTGTGCTGATTAAGTTCGTTTCGTAATGCTTGAATGGTCTCTTGAATGCTCATAAAATACTAAAATGATACAGATTGTAATGTCGTTTAATTGTACCTCAAAATTAGGATTATTTTTATTGAAAAACATTAAAAAATGAAAGTTTTAAAAAACCAAAAATCAGGCTGTAAATTCATACAACCTGATTTCCTTCTTGTCCATCATTCTTAAAAAAAGAATTAATAAAAACCAACTTCCAATGGTATCTTCGTTTTGCATTTTCAGGCTACTAATTAAAATATTCCTAAAGAAATACAAAACTATTTCTGGATAATGATAAAATCAGAGCGTCTGTTTAATAAATGTTCCGCTTCTGTACATTTTACTCCGTTTTTACATCTGTTAATTAATCTGCTTTCCCCATAACCTATTGCACTTTCTATACGGGAAGCATCAATACCCTGAGATATAATATAATTCTGGGTAGATTTGGCTCTCTTATCTGAAAGTACCATATTGTATGCATCCTTTCCACGAGAATCGGTGTGCGACTCTATCTTGATACGAATCTTAGGGAATTTTTGCATGATAAATACAACCTTAGTAAGTTCTTCTATTGCCAAAGGTGTAATATCGTACTTATCATAATCAAAATAGATTGGTTTTACATCTACTTTTTCAACTCCTTTTTTCTTCACTACCAAGTCGTCGTAATTACTAAGTTCAAAATTAACATCTTTGATTTCTCCTCCGTTTACATTTGTAGTTTCAACTGTTTTTTCATCACTACTATAGTTCATTTTTGAGGCAACCAATTTGACATTTTTTTTGCAGGGAACTTCTATTGCATACTTCCCTTCATAATTGGTTTTTGTCTCCCCCAGCACTTCACTATACGGATTGTAAGCCGTAATTACAACATCTTCAAGCGGCAATTTGGTTTTTCTGTCTACTGCCAGACCGGATATCGATTGGTTGCAAATTGGTTGTCCTTTTGTAAAAGAGTAAATATCGTCGTCTCCTTTTCCTCCTTCTCTATTGGAAGAGATGTAACCCATTTCACCGGCCTTATCAATGATAAAAGAAAAATCATCTTTGTTACTGTTTATGGGAGCTCCCAGATTTCTGGGTGTTGAAAAACTTCCGTCTGAAAACATTTTACTTTCATAAATATCCAAATCTCCCCAACCATAATGTCCGTCTGAAGAAAAATAAAGAACCCCGTTTCTAAAAAAAGGAAAAACTTCATTTCCTATTGTGTTAATTTTTGGTCCTAAATTTACAGGAGAACTCATTGTACCATCGGCTGCAATTTTTACATAATACAAATCTGTTTCTCCATATCCACCCTGCATATCTGAGGCAAAGAAAAGCAACTGTCCGTCATCACTTAAAGAAGGATGCCCAACAGAATAGTCATCACTGTCAAAAAACACTTTTTGCGGATTCTCTAATTTATTATTGACTATTTTTCCCTCGATAATTTGAAAATTGTTGATTTTGTTTTCATCAACAACCAGTTTGTTTTTCTTTACAATATTTGTCGAATAGTAAATTGTTTTTCCACTACTGTCAAAAGTGGCTGTCGCTTCATGATATTTAGTCATTACGTTAGCCAGAAATACTGTTTCGTTAAACAAACTTCCATCAGCAGGATTTTTGTCGGCCATATACAAATTCAGAAAGGGCTGATTGTTCCAACTGTACAGCTTCTCACCAAATTTTGTGGTGTCTCTGGCAGAAGAGAATACTATTTTATCTACAAAGTAAGTGGCTCCAAAATCAGATTTACTGGTATTAATATCTAAATTTCTAATGCTGTAAAGAGATTTCGCTTTAGCCAGACTGTCCATTTGGGTTTTCTGAGTCACATATCGTTTGATTTCTTTCTGATCTCCTTTTTTATTTAAATATTCTTTGGTTACTCTGTCTGCCTCATCATAATCCATGACAGCTTTCATAGATTGAATGTACCGGAGATAGTAAATATCTGTTAGATTATTGCCTTGTACTTCGTATAATTTCCTGTACCACTTGAGGGCATTTCTTGCGTCAGAATTAAAATAATACGAATCGGCAGCATTCTTTAAAGTTTGTGCTGAAGGACTCTTGATGTTTTGCAAACATTCCTCATAGGCTTTTGAAGCGTCTAAATAAGAAAAGTTTTTAAACAGCGCGTCCGCTTTCTTTAAATTCGTTTGAGCAAAACTAACCGTAAAACTCACGAATAAACTTAGGATATACAATTTTTTCATAAGCTTCATTTTTAGAAGAATCTAGGAGATTTAATTTTACTTTGACTTTTAGTAAACTGATAACGCAGAATAAATTCATGTGTACCATCGTTGTACTTGTTTAACTGGCTAACCGTGTAATCAAAAGCATAGCCAAGGTAAAAGCTTTTTGAAATTTGAAAACCAGCCAATATACTAACAGAATCATCTGTTCTGTAGGCAGCTCCAACTACAAATTTTTCCGCAATCATAAAATTCGCCGACACATCAGCAGTAAGTGGAGCTCCATTTACTGCTTTTACTAAAAATGCCGGTTTAAATTTTAAATTAGGACTTAAGTCAAATACATATCCTCCCACTAAATAATAATGCAAACGATCATACTCTATCGATTCCTGTACATCATCGTAATAATCATTCTGAATGAAGCTTGGAACTGAAAATCCAACATACCATTTGTCGGTGTAGTAATAAACTCCCGCTCCAACTGCCAGTTTCATCTGGTTGCTAATATTTTGATTTAACAAAACATCATTATTGTCATAAAATCTCCCTTTAGACCAATCTATATCCAACATTCTAAAACCTGCTTTCAAACCAAATGCTAATCTTTTTTCATAACCCAATGGTAATGAATAAGAGAAGTTTCCATCAAGATACAATTCGTTTGAAGGGCCAATTTTGTCATTTACGACACTTAACCCTACACCAATTTTCTCGTTTCGAAGTGGCATGTGAGCAGAAAACGATTGTGTTTCCGGAGCACCGGAAATTCCAACCCATTGCGAACGATGCAAAAGTGTTGCTTCTAAAGTTCCGGTAGATCCGGCATAAGCCGGATTTATCGCCATAGTGTTGTACATATATTGTGTGTACTGTGGATCCTGTTGTGCGCTCGCACAAAATGTAATAAAAGAACATATTAGAATGAAATACGTTTCTAATAATTTTATATATAGTTTCATAACGATACTTATTTAGTTAATTAATTAGATGATTAATCGAAGCTTATCTCATAATAGATAACCAGCCTTTTTTAATCGTTCCGTCTCCAGTGTCTATTACATAGAAATAAGTACCTGTTGGCAACATATCTCCTTTATTAACAACCCCGGAAACGTTCGCAGTTCCGTCCCAATTGTTTTCATAATGTACTTTTTTGTACACTAATGCGCCGTATCTATTGAAAACTTTTAACTCGTTGTTTGGATGTGTTTCGATACAATCGATTCTGAACAAGTCGTTTGCCCCATCATTATTTGGAGTAAATTCATTGTAAACTGTTAAACATATTGGTTCAACAGAAACCGAAGCTGAATTGTTTGATGCATCAACATCTAACGGAGTCGAGATTTCTATAGTTGCCACATTTAGATAATTACCGCTTGATAATACTTCGGCTACTATAGTTAACGTAACACTTTGTCCGGCATTTAAAGTTGGAATTGTCCAAAGCTGTGTTGCGTTATTATAAGAACCTGAAGTGGTAGAAGCACTAACTAAATCATAACCACTAGGCAATAAATCACTAACTATTGTATTTATAAAACTACCTTCTCCAACATTGTTTACTGTTACTGTAAAGGTTACCTGATCACCAAAATTAGGTCTTGGATTATTTACTGTATTCGTAATCGTTAGATCTGAACATGTAGCAACTGTAACGTTTAATGTTTTAGTTGTTGTTTCGTCACAAGTATTAATATAAGTGACAGAAACTGTACCCGGACCAATATCAGACCATGAAACTGTTACAGATCCGTCTGCGTTTCCTCCGCCATTAGTAATTGTTCCGTTGGTAATTGACCAAACATAATTTGATTTTCCATTTGCTATTGAATACGTTACATTTTGGAAAACACATGGTGTATCGTCTGTTGACACCAATTGTACTAAAGCATCATTTTCAAAAGAAACAGTTATTGCTAATCTGGCAGCACTATCACAACCATTCGTTGTATTGTTTAGCGCTGTTGCATAGTACGTTCCAGCTACAAGTGGTGTGTTTGCCGCTAAGGCTGTTCCGCCCGTCGCGGTACTGTACCAAACTACATTAGGCTCGTTTACCACTATATCTGATACTGTTGGTGCTTTTGATAAGCAGAATTTTTGTGCTGTACTTGGTGTTGTCACTATATCTGGCGCATTAACATTTACCACAACTGCTAATCTTAGCGAATTCTCGCATCCAATTGCGCTTGAAACTGCTCCATAATAGGTACCGGTTACTAAAGCTGTTGTTGATGGAAGTACTGTGCCTCCTGTTGCAGTGCTGTACCAAACTACATTAGCTTCATTTACCTGGATGTTAGCAACTGTTGCCGCACTTAATGTACAGAAGTTTTGCGTTCCTGCACTTGTAGTTGGCGTTGCACTTGGGTTAACTATAGTAACTGTAACCATCAAACGAGTTGGGCTTTCGCAACCTGTTACCGGGTCAATAATGTTTTCATAGTAAACTCCTGTTGTCAGAGCCGTTGTTGGAGCAATTGCTGTTCCGCCTGTTGCAGTGCTGTACCAAACTACATTAGCTTCATTTACCTGAATATTGGCAACTGTCGGAGCATTTACCGAACAGAAATCTTGTGTGGTATCTGTAGTTGTCGGGTTTGCCGGATTTCCAATTGTAATCGTAACTAACAATCTCACACTGCTTTCGCAACCTGTTGCCGGATCTTTTACAGCTCCATAATATACACCACTGGTTAAAACTGTTGTTGGTGCTATAACTGTTCCGCCAGTTGCAGTGCTATACCAAACCACATTTGCTTCGTTTGTCTGAATGCTCGCAAACGTTGGTGCATTTACCAAACAGAAATCTTGTGTCGTATCTGTTGTAGTTGGCGTGGCCGGATCGGTTACGCTAACGGCAACTTGTAATCTCACAGCACTTTGACAACCCGTGGTGGCATTTACCAAAGCAGCGTAATAAGTACCACTGGTTAAAGCTGTGGTCGGTGCAATGGCAGTACCTCCTGTTGCAGCACTGTACCAAACTACATTAGTCTGAGTAGTTTGAATGCTCACAAACGTTGGCGCATTGATCAAACAGAAGTTCTGAGTTCCCGCATTTACTAATGTTGGTGTACCCGGATCGGTTACACTAATAGTCACTTGTAATCTCACAGCACTTTGACAACCTGTTGTAGCATTTACTAAAGCAGCATAATAAGTACCACTAGTTAAAGCGGTTGTAGGTGCAATCGCAGTACCTCCTGTTGCAGCACTGTACCAAACTACATTAGTCTGAGTAGTTTGAATGCTTGCAAAAGTTGGCGCATTGATCAAACAGAAGTCCTGAGTTCCTGCATTTACTAATGTTGGTGTTCCCGGATCGGTTACACTAATCGTAACTTGTAATCTTACATTACTTTGACAACCTGTTGTAGCATCTAACAAAGCAGCATAATAAGTACCACTGGTTAAAGCGGTTGCCGGAGCAATGGCAGTACCTCCTGTTGCAACGCTGTACCAAACTACATTAGCCTGATTCGTTTGAATACTGGCAAAAGTTGGTGCATTGATCAAACAGAAATCCTGTGTTGTATCTGTCGTTGTTGGTGTGCCGGGATCGGTTACACTAACGGCAACTTGTAATCTAACAGCACTTTGACAACCTGTAGTTGCATCTAACAAAGCAGCATAATAAGTACCACTGGTTAAAGCAGTTGTCGGAGCAATCGCTGTTCCGCCAGTTGCTGCATTATACCAAACTACATTAGTCTGAGTAGTTTGAATACTTGCAAACGTTGGTGCATTTACCAAACAGAAGTTTTGAGTTCCTGCATTTACCAATGTTGGCGTACCCGGATCGGTTACACTAATGGTCACCTGCAGTCTTACAGCACTTTGACAACCTGTTGTAGCATTTACCAAAGCAGCGTAATAAATACCGCTGGTTAAAGCGGTTGTAGGCGCAATGGCAGTACCTCCTGTTGCAGCACTGTACCAAACGACATTAGTTTGAGTAGTTTGAATGCTCGCAAATGTTGGTGCATTTACCAAACAGAAGTTTTGAGTACCCGCATTTACTAATGTAGGTGTGCCCGGATCAGTTACACTGATGGTAACTTGTAATCTAACAGCACTTTGACAACCTGTAGTTGCATCTAACAAAGCAGCATAATAAGTACCGCTCGTTAAAGCTGTTGCCGGAGCAATCGCTGTTCCCCCTGTTGCTACACTGTACCAAACTACATTAGCCTGATTCGTTTGAATGCTCGCAAATGTTGGTGCATTGATCAAACAGAAATCTTGTGTTGTATCTGTCGTAGTTGGTGTCCCCGGATCGGTTACACTAACTGTAACTTGTAATCTCACAGCACTTTGACAACCTGTCGTAGCATTTAATAAAGCAGCATAATAAGTACCACTCGTTAAAGCTGTTGTCGGAGCAATCGCAGTTCCGCCAGTTGCTACACTATACCAAACTACATTAGTCTGAGTAGTTTGAATGCTCGCAAACGTTGGCGCATTTATCAAACAGAAGTTTTGAGTTCCTGCATTTACCAATGTTGGTGTACCCGGATCAGTTACACTAATGGTAACTTGTAATCTAACAGCACTTTGACAACCTGTGGTAGCATTTAATAAAGCAGCATAATAAGTACCGCTAGTTAAAGCTGTTGTCGGTGCAATGGCAGTACCACCTGTTGCAGTACTGTACCAAACTACATTAGGTTGAGTGGTTTGGATACTGGCAAACGTTGGTGCATTTATTAAACAGAAGTTTTGAGTTCCTGCATTTACTAGCGTTGGTGTACCTGGGTCGGTTACACTAATGGCAACTTGTAATCTCACAGCACTTTGACAGCCTGTAGCTCCATCTAATAAAGCAGCATAATAAGTACCGCTCGTTAAAGCTGTTGCCGGAGCAATCGCTGTTCCTCCTGTTGCTACACTGTACCAAACTACATTAGTCTCATTCGTTTGAATACTGGCAAACGTTGGTGCATTTACTAAACAGAAGTCTTGTGTTGTATCTGTCGTTGTTGGTGTACCCGGATCGGTTACACTAATGGTAACCTGTAATCTAACAGCACTTTGACAACCTGTGGTAGCATTTAATAAAGCAGCATAATAAGTACCACTAGTTAAAGCTGTAGTCGGTGCAATCGCTGTTCCGCCAGTTGCAACACTATACCAAACCACATTAGCCTGATTGGTTTGAATGCTCGCAAATGTTGGTGCATTTACCAAACAGAAGTCTTGTGTCGTATCTGTCGTTGTTGGTGTGCCCGGATTCGTTACGCTAATGATAACCTGTAATCTCACAGCACTTTGACAACCTGTCGTAGCATTTAATAAAGCAGCGTAATAAACACCACTTGTTAAAGCGGTTGTAGGTGCAATTGCGGTTCCGCCAGTTGCAACACTATACCAAACCACATTAGTCTCATTGGTTTGAATGCTCGCAAATGTTGGTGCGTCTACCAAACAGAAATCCTGTGTCGTATCGGTTGTAGTTGGTGTACCCGGATCGGTTACACTAATAGTTACTTGTAATCTAACAGTACTTTGACAACCCGTGGTAGCATCTAATAAAGCAGCATAATAAGTACCACTTGTTAAAGCAGTTGTAGGTGCAATTGCTGTTCCTCCTGTAGCTACACTGTACCAAACTACATTAGTCTGAGTAGTTTGAATGCTCGCAAACGTTGGTGCATTTACCAGACAGAAGTTTTGAGTTCCTGCAGTTACCAATGTTGGCGTACCCGGATCGGTTACACTAATGGTCACTTGCAGTCTTACAGCACTTTGACAGCCTGTTGTTGCGTTTAATAAAGCAGCATAATAAGTACCACTGGTTAAAGCGGTTGTAGGTGCAATTGCGGTTCCGCCAGTTGCTACGCTATACCAAACCACATTAGCCTGATTAGTTTGAATACTCGCAAATGTTGGTGCATTTACCAAACAGAAGTCTTGTGTCGTATCTGTTGTTGTTGGTGTGCCTGGATCGGTTACGCTAATGGTAACTTGTAATCTTGTATTACTTGCACAACCCGTTATCGGATCCACAATACCTGCGTAAAAAGTACCACTCGTTAAAGCAGCTGTTGGTGCAAAAGCGGTTCCTCCACTAGTTGCATTATACCAAACTACATTTGGCTCGTTTACCTGAATACTCGCAAATGTCGGCGCATTTACCAGACAGAAATCTTGTGTAGTGTCTGTCGTTGTTGGTGTACCCGGATCGGTTACGTTAATGGTAACTTGTAATCTCTCTGTACTTTGACAACCTGTAGTAGCATCTAACAAAGCAGCATAATAAGTACCGCTAGTTAAAGGTGTAGTCGGTGCAATAGCGGTTCCTCCTGTTACTACACTATACCAAACCACATTAGCCTGATTGGTTTGAATGCTCGCAAACGTTGGTGCATTTACCAAACAGAAATCTTGTGTTGTATCTGTAGTTGTTGGTGTACCCGGATCGGTTACGCTAATGGTAACTTGTAATCTCTCTGTACTTTGACAACCTGTGGTAGCATCTAACAAGGCAGCATAATAAGTACCGCTAGTTAAAGGTGTAGTCGGAGCAATTGCTGTTCCTCCTGTTACTACACTATACCAAACCACATTAGCCTGATTGGTTTGAATGCTCGCAAATGTTGGTGCATTTACCAAACAGAAATCTTGTGTAGTGTCTGTCGTTGTTGGTGTACCCGGATCGGTTACGCTAATGGTAACTTGTAATCTCTCTGTACTTTGACAACCTGTAGTAGCATCTAACAAAGCAGCATAATAAGTACCGCTAGTTAAAGGTGTAGTCGGTGCAATAGCGGTTCCTCCTGTTACAACGCTATACCAAACCACATTAGCCTGATTGGTTTGAATGCTCGCAAATGTTGGTGCGTTTATCAAACAAAAATCTTGTGTTGTATCTGTAGTTGTTGGTGTACCCGGATCGGTTACGCTAATGGTAACTTGTAATCTCTCTGTACTTTGACAATCTGTGGTAGCATCTAACAAGGCAGCATAATAGGTACCACTAGTTAAAGGGGTAGTCGGTGCAATTGCGGTTCCACCTGTTACAACGCTATACCAAACCACATTAGCCTGATTGGTTTGAATGCTCGCAAATGTTGGTGCATTTACCAAACAGAAATCTTGTGTAGTATCGGTTGTAGTTGGTGTACCAGGATCGGTTACGCTAATGGTAACTTGTAATCTCTCTGTACTTTGACAACCTGTGGTAGCATCTAACAAGGCAGCATAATAAGTACCGCTGGTTAAAGGGGTAGTCGGAGCAATAGCGGTTCCTCCTGTTACTACACTATACCAAACCACATTAGGCTGATTGGTTTGAATGCTCGCGAATGTTGGTGCATTTACCAAACAGAAATCTTGTGTTGTATCTGTAGTTGTTGGTGTACCAGGATCGGTTACGCTAATGGTAACTTGTAATCTCTCTGTACTTTGACAACCTGTAGTTGCATCTAACAAAGCAGCATAATAAGTACCGCTGGTTAAAGGGGTAGTCGGAGCAATAGCGGTTCCTCCTGTTACAACGCTATACCAAACTACATTAGGCTGATTAGTTTGAATACTCGCAAATGTTGGTGCATTTACCAAACAGAAGTCTTGTGTTGTATCTGTAGTTGTTGGTGTACCAGGATCGGTTACGCTAATGGTAACTTGTAATCTCTCTGTACTTTGACAACCTGTAGTAGCATCTAATAAAGCAGCATAATAAGTACCGCTAATTAAAGGTGTAGTCGGTGCAATTGCTGTTCCTCCTGTTACTACACTATACCAAACCACATTAGCCTGATTGGTTTGAATGCTCGCAAATGTTGGTGCAGTTACCAAACAGAAGTCTTGCGTAGTGTCTGTCGTTGTTGGTGTACCCGGATCGGTTACACTAATCGCAACTTGTAATCTTACATTACTTTGACAACCTGTGGTAGAATCTAATAAAGCAGCATAATAGGTACCGCTAGTTAAAGGCGTAGTCGGTGCAATTGCTGTTCCTCCTGTTACAACGCTATACCAAACCACATTAGGCTGATTGGTTTGAATGCTCGCAAATGTTGGTGCATTTACCAAACAGAAGTCTTGTGTAGTGTCTGTCGTTGTTGGTGTACCAGGATCGGTTACGCTAATGGTAACTTGTAATCTCTCTGTACTTTGACAACCTGTGGTGGCATCTAACAAAGCAGCATAATAGGTACCGCTAGTTAAAGGTGTAGTCGGTGCAATTGCGGTTCCTCCTGTTACTACACTATACCAAACCACATTAGTCTGATTGGTTTGAATACTCGCAAACGTTGGTGCATTTACCAAACAGAAATCTTGTGTAGTGTCTGTCGTTGTTGGTGTACCCGGATCGGTTACACTAATGGTAACTTGTAATCTCTCTGTACTTTGACAACCTGTGGTAGCATCTAACAAAGCAGCATAATAAGTACCGCT
>NZ_JAALLN010000169.1 GCF_011751075.1 Flavobacterium poyangense | reverse complement strand
GATACGTGCGGAAGAAAACGCTTCTTCGTGTCTTCTTCGACTAGTTTTGACGTGTCGCAATGGCCGATTCCAGCGCGTCAGGAGCTGCGTCCGCAGCAGCCGCGCCGCCTGCGGAAGCTCCCAAGAAGAGCAAGTCTGGAGGCAGCGGGGCGAAGAAACCACGATCGAAACCCGCGCACCCTCGTACATCAGAAATGGTGTATAACGCGATTAAGAGCTTGAAGGAGCGCGGAGGATCTTCTCTGCAAGCCATCAAGAAGTACATCACTGCCAACTACAAGGTTGATTCTGAGAAGCACGCGCCGTTTATCAAAAAGTACTTGAAGACGGCTGTCGGTAACGGCGACCTCGTGCAGACCAAAGGTGAATATTGTTTAATTATTTCATTTTTACTTATTTTATACGAGTCAATGAACGTATTGTATTTTAATATCTGTGAGTGACATGCCATTAATGGAAATCGTCTGGTTTTTAGGCAAAGGAGCGTCAGGATCATTTAAGCTGCCTGCCACCGCCGGGAAGCCTGAGAAGAGCGGCGAGAAGGCAGGCAAGAAGCGTCCTGCGCCCGCTGCT
>NZ_JAALLN010000168.1 GCF_011751075.1 Flavobacterium poyangense | reverse complement strand
AAGCGTGAGGTAATGTGCGATGCCGACGGTCATCTCAGATGCCCTTCCCCGTCTCGACTTTCTTGATTTCGATGGCCGTCGCCGGCGTGCGCGCGACCTGCTCGGCAATCGACTGCCGCTTGACGCCCGGCTTGTGGCGCAGCGTCAGCACGATGGCGCCGATCATGGCGACCAGCAGCACCAGGCCGGCTATCTGGAAGTAATAAAGGTAGTCCGTATAGAGGATGTCGCCGAGCGCCGCCGTATTGGTGCGGGTGGCGATGTCGGGGGTCTTCTGCGCAACCGTGGTGGCAAGCTGCGGCGCAAACGTGTAGCCACCAAGCACGATGATGAGCTCGGCCGCCAGGATCAATCCGACCAGAGCGCCGATCGGCGCATATTGCAAGGCACCGCTCTTCAGTTCAGCGAAGTCGACATCCAGCATCATGACGACGAACAGGAACAGCACCATCACGGCGCCCACGTACACCAGCACCAGCAGCAGCGCGAGGAACTCGGCGCCCAGCAGCATCCACAGCATGGCCGCGTTGGCGAACGCCAGGATCAGGTGCAGGACGGCGGTGACCGGGCTGC
>NZ_JAALLN010000167.1 GCF_011751075.1 Flavobacterium poyangense | reverse complement strand
AAGGTCTATCTGAACGAGTTGATGGCCTTCAACGACGTACCGGTTCCGCCCACCGTGATGATCGCCGGTCCCTCAGACCTGGAAGTGGCGGCAGACACGCTCGGATTCCCGCTGGTCCTCAAGATCCCCGACAGCGCTTTCTCGCGCGGCGTCAAGAAGTGCAAGGATTTTGGCGAGTTGAAGAAACTGGCGACCGAGTGGTTGGAGGATTCCGACCTGCTCGTTGCGCAGAAGTTCATTCCCACCGACTACTACTGGCGCATCGGCGTGCTGGGTAGCGAGCCGCTCTTTGCCGTGCAGTATCTGATGGCCAAACAGCACTGGCAGATCGTCAATCACGATCGCGCCGGCAAACCAGATGAAGGCGGCTTCAAGACCTTCACCCTGAAGGATGCTCCGGCACATGCGGTCCAGACAGCAGTCAAGGCAGCCCGCTGCATTGGTGATGGCTTGTACGGAGTTGACTTGAAGGAAACCAGGGATGGCGTCTTCGTCATCGAGGTCAACGACAATCCCAACCTCGACCACGGCTGTGAGGACACCGGCGAGAAAGACGAAGTCTGGGTGCGGCTG
>NZ_JAALLN010000166.1 GCF_011751075.1 Flavobacterium poyangense | reverse complement strand
GGTATCGCGTTCCTGCTTGAAGGAAAGCGGCTGCATCGGATCAATGACGACACGCACCAGCCGCGCCGGATCGAGATAACCTTCCTCCAGGTCGAAATCCCAGGAACGGTTCTGCTGCGCCATCAGGCGGCGCTGCAACCGGTTGGCCAGCCGGCCCACCACGCCCTGCAGATTGGCAAGCTGCTTGTCGAGGAAGGCGCGCAGGCGGTCGAGTTCCTCCTCGTCGCACAGTTCCTCCGCGCCCACCGTCTCGTCGAAAGCCGAGGTGAAGACCTTGTAGTCGACATCCTTCGAGATCGTGGCGAAGGGGTTGTCGTTACGCTTGGCTTCGCCCGGGGTCTCGGCATCGGCCTCTTCTTCGTCGGACAGGTCCTGCGAAGTGGCGTCCGTGGCCTCGGCCTCGGCGGAGTCCTCATCATCGTCGGAGGCGTCGGCGTCCTCGGCCTGCGACTGGTCGGAACCGGAATCGTCCTCGCCGCCTTCCTCGCTCTGCTCTTCGCCCTGCGGCTGGTTTTCGTTGTCGTCCTCGGTGTCCTCGGTTTCCTGGTCGTCGCCGAGTTCCTCGGCCATTTCC
>NZ_JAALLN010000165.1:342-575 GCF_011751075.1 Flavobacterium poyangense | reverse complement strand
GGCAAGGGAGCGATTGACGACACGCTCGGCATCAAGGCACGGGCGGAACTGAGCTTCGCCGGTCTTCCCGATGTTTCGGGCTCGACATTGGCGCTCGGCGCTTCTGTCTCCTACGACAAGCAGGACCGCAGCGAGTTCGCCGTCACCGCGCGCCTGCGTGTTCCGCTCGGCGGGTCCAGCCGTGTCGGCCAGGAAGCCTTCGACCCGATGTACCAGCATGTCGAACGCGCCGA
>NZ_JAALLN010000165.1:0-332 GCF_011751075.1 Flavobacterium poyangense | reverse complement strand
CGGCGCTACAGGTGCCGTGGAGGCGGCGGAATTCGCCTCGGATGGCCGCAAGGTTGGCAAGGTGGTCAACGTCTCGGCCGCCAGTGGCGACGCCAGGGCCATCAACGCCGCGTTGACCGCGGCCGGAAAGGACGCACTTGTCCTGGCCAGTGGCGACATCACGCTTGGCCAGACCATGCAGCTTGGCGTCGGGCAATACATGCTTGGCGGCGGCGGCGTCATCGCGGTGCGCGGCACCACCAGCCGCGAGATCGTCGACATGGCGCGCGCCGCCGGCGCCAACAAGGTGTACTTCGCCTCGGCCGCGCCTCCGGTGCGCTTCCCCAACGTCT
>NZ_JAALLN010000164.1 GCF_011751075.1 Flavobacterium poyangense | reverse complement strand
GGATTTCATCCGAGCATCGGAATCGAACACGAAGGAAAAAAACGATGTTCGCAGTCATCAAAACCGGCGGCCGGCAGTTCCGTGTCGTTCCGGATGATGTGCTCGAGATTGGCAAGATCGCCGGAGATGTCGGAACGATCGTGCAACTTGGCGAAGTAATGGTGGTGGGCGGCGACACGCCGGTTCTGGGAGCGCCGTTCGTGAGTGGCGCATCCGTGGCGGCCGAAGTGCTGGACCACAAGCGCGGCCCGAAGGTGATTTCCTTCAAGAAGCGCCGCCGCAAGAATTCGAAGCGCAAGCGCGGCTATCGCGACGAAATCACGGTGATCCGCGTCACCGAGATTCTGACCGACGGCAAGGCTCCGAGCGTGGGTCCGCGCCCGAAGAAGGAAAAGAAGGTCGAAGCACCATCCGCCGAGGGTGATGCTCCCGCCAAGGCTGCGAAGAAGGCTCCGGCCAAAAAGGCAGCTCCGAAAGCTGCCGCAAAGGCCCCCGCCAAGAAGGCAGCACCGAAGGCAAAGAGCGACAAAAAGTGAAATGATTCCGTCAAGGAATCGGTCTATACACTAGACGCAA
>NZ_JAALLN010000163.1 GCF_011751075.1 Flavobacterium poyangense | reverse complement strand
GGCCACTGATGGCGTTCGTGTCGCGGCACCCGACCGTGGTCGTCCTCTGTCTCGGCTTCCTTCTGATGATCGGCTTCAGCCTGGTGGTCGAAGGCTTCGGCTTCCACATTCCGAAGGGCTATCTCTATGCCGCGATCGGCTTTTCGGGGCTGATCGAGGCGGCCAACCAGCTCGGCCGCCGCAACCGCGAGAAGGTCATCAGCACCGGCGACCTGCGCGAGCGGACCTCCGAGGCCGTGCTCCGGCTGCTTGGCGGCCGTGTCGGCGAACAGCCGCTGGGCACGATTGTCGACGTGATCGCCGAGCAGACCAGGCGCGACGAACTGTTCAAGCCCGAAGAGACGGAGATGATCCGCGGCGTGCTCGACCTTGGCAAGCGCCCGGTCTCCTCGATCATGTCGCCCCGCAACGAACTGGAATGGCTGAACCTGAACGAAGATGTCGAGACCTTGCGCGCAACCATCCGCAGGCTCACGCACGGCCGCGTCATCCTCGCCCGCGACAACGTCGAGGATTTTGTCGGCGTGGCTGTGGCCAAGGACCTTTCCAGCGCCCTGCTCGATGGCGAACGGATCG
>NZ_JAALLN010000162.1 GCF_011751075.1 Flavobacterium poyangense | reverse complement strand
GAACGTAATTGCGATCTTCTCATCTTCCTTTAAATCTGCACGTTAACGCGAAGTGGACGGTACTGGATTTATTTGACTGGACATATAACAACAGTAGCAGGGAGCCAAAAATTCTGCGGTCCTCAGTCGAATGTGTGGTTGTTCGCCGGAGTTATTTTAGATATTGACGTATATTTTTGTTTTAACACTGACAAGTCCTTACGCTCAAAGTAAAGACAAACACCAAACTATTATTGTATTCTATTACATATATATATATATATATATAATATATATAAATACATATATATATATTTATATATTTATATCCCTTATCATTCTCCCCCTCACACATCTATACATATAATACGACAACGAGCGTAAGCGAGAGAGAGTTAGAGTATGAGAGAGGAGTAGTAGCGAATTTTTATTAGAAAATTCCCAACCACCTTCCCACCCTTGCATCGTCCCGTTGATTCTTGATTAATTTCCCTCCCTATATCGACGGTCTCGGCGCCCACGCAATTCTGGCTTCCTAGCCTTCACCAAATACTTGCTAGGTCGTTTGACGGATAAAGAAAAAGCTATAAGTTCGCCCT
>NZ_JAALLN010000161.1 GCF_011751075.1 Flavobacterium poyangense | reverse complement strand
CTCGAGTCGACAGCAGTAATCAGCAGTTGTGTGGTTCTCGGTGTGAACATTATTAGAATGGTTAATATTGTTCGTGCAAATCTATATGCCATTTTTGAGTAAAAACCGAGAACACAAAAACAATGATGAACGAGGACGCAACCATTAAAAGTAAACTGAAAAATAAGAACGCGTGTAATGGACAAAGGTGTTTAAGGTGTATAAATGTGTCTTCATCTTAGGGCCTGCTACGGTGATCTAACTGCTTTTTTAGCTTTCGCTCTAATACCATGCCAACGTTATTTTCCGTTGCTGGATTTACCAAAAACTTTAAACTTGCTTTTAATCTAACTAGCACTCACTTTTTCCATTATTTTGGCATTCACGTACCGCAATTTCAGCTTGTTATTTTACTTTGAGTTTCGTGGGGAGACTGTGGAGTAGAGTTTGCTGGTAATCTTTCTTTTTCTCACTTTTTTTTGGATTTTTTAATAACGATTGTTATAGAATGTTGCTGTTGCTTTTAGTTGCTGCTGCTTGCTGTTAGCTTTTGTGGTTGATTTTTTTTTTTTTTTTGTTTTAATTATTTTTACTTTGTT
>NZ_JAALLN010000160.1 GCF_011751075.1 Flavobacterium poyangense | reverse complement strand
ACTACGGTGGTGGCTACAACGGTGGATTCGGCGGTGGTCACGGAGGTGGTGTTCCCCTTGGCGGTGGTGGCTACAACGGTGGATTCGGCGGTGGAAACGGAGGATTCGGAGGTGGCAACTACGGTGGTGGACACTCCGGAGGTTTCGGTGGTGGTGTTCCCGTCGGTGGATTCGGAGGCGGTTTCGGAGGTGCCAACGCTGGTGCCAACGCTAACGCCAACGCCAACGCCAACGCTGGTGCTGGAGCTAACGCCGGAGGTGTAGGAGGTGGATTCCCAGGTGGATTCGGTGGAGCTGTCCCATACGGCGCCCCATACGGCGGTGCCGGTGGTTTCGGTGGAAGCGGCGCTACCGCCAGTGCCAATGCTAACGCTAACGCCAATGCTGGAGCTAACGCTGGAGGCAGCACCGGAGGCTTCAACGTTGTGCCAGCTGTGCCCAGTGGTGGATATGGTGGATCCTCTGCCAACGCCAACAGCAACGCAAACGCCAATGGTTCCGCCAGTGGTTCCGCCAGTGCCAACGCCAACGCTAACGCCTCATCCAAAGGATTCGGTGGCGCTAACGCTTCTGCTTCC
>NZ_JAALLN010000016.1 GCF_011751075.1 Flavobacterium poyangense | reverse complement strand
CCAACTCCTGCGACACCTACAATAAGTTCTACTGTACCAACTTGTTTGGCAGCAGGAACCAGTACCATCAGCAATTATAGCGCAGTTAATACTTATACTTTCACACCAACAGGACCTACAGTTGGAGGATCAGGACTCGTATCTGGGATGACAATCGGTACTTCTTATACTGTAACCGCATCTAATGGAGGTTGTATCTCTGGAGTTTCTGCTTCTTTTAGTAATTCTGATATACTGCCAACTCCTGCGACACCTACAATCAGCGCAACTATACCGACTTGTTTGGCAACAGGAACCAGCACCATTAGCAATTATAGCGCAGTTAATACTTATACTTTCACGCCAACAGGGCCTACAGTGGGTGGATCAGGACTCGTATCCGGGATGACAATCGGTACTTCTTATACCGTGACTGCATCTAATGGAGGTTGTATCTCAGGAGTTTCTACTTCTTTTAGTAATTCCGATATACTGCCAACTCCTGCGACACCTACAATCAGCGCAACTGTACCGACTTGTTTGGCAGCAGGAACAAGCACCATTAGCAATTATAGCGCAGCGAATACTTATACTTTCACCCCAACAGGACCTACAGTGGGTGGATCAGGGCTGATATCAAACATGACAATCGGTACTTCTTATACTGTGACAGCATCTAATGGAGGTTGTATCTCTGGAGTTTCTGCTTCTTTTAGCAATTCCGATATATTGTCAACTCCTGCGACACCTACAATCAGCGCAACTGTACCGACTTGTCTGGCAGCAGGAACAAGCACCATTAGCAATTATAGCGCAGCGAATACTTATACTTTCACGCCAACAGGACCTACAGTGGGTGGATCTGGACTGATATCCGGGATGACAATCGGTACTTCTTATACTGTGACCGCATCTAATAGAGGTTGTATCTCTGGAGTTTCTGCTTCTTTTAGTAATTCTGATATACTGCCAACTCCTGCGACACCTACAATCAGTTCTACTGTACCAACTTGTTTGGCAGCAGGAACTAGCACCATTAGCAATTATAGCGCCGTTAATACTTATACTTTCACGCCAACAGGACCTACAGTTGGAGGATCAGGACTAATAGCAAACATGACAATCGGTACTTCTTATACTGTGACTGCATCTAATGGAGGTTGTATCTCCGGAGTTTCTGCTTCTTTTAGCAATTCTGATATACTGCCAACTCCTGCGACACCTACAATCAGTTCTACTGTACCAACTTGTTTGGCAGCAGGAACAAGCACCATTAGCAATTATAGCGCAGCGAATACTTATACTTTCACGCCAACAGGGCCTACAGTGGGTGGATCTGGATTAATCACTGGGATGACAATTGGTACTTCTTATACTGTGACAGCATCTAATGGAGGTTGCATTTCAGGAGTTTCTGCTTCTTTTAGCAATTCCGATATATTGCCAACTCCTGCGACACCAACTATAAGTTCTACTGTACCAACTTGTTTGGCGGCAGGAACAAGCACCATTAGCAATTACAGCGCAGCGAATACTTATACTTTCACGCCAACAGGGCCTACAGTTGGAGGATCAGGACTCGTATCTGGGATGACAATCGGTACTTCTTACACCGTAACCGCATCTAATGGAGGTTGTATCTCTGGAGTTTCTGCTTCTTTTAGTAATTCTGATATATTACCAACTCCTGCGACACCAACTATAAGTTCTACTGTACCGACTTGTTTGGCAGCAGGAACAAGCACCATTAACAATTACAGCGCAGCGAATACTTATACTTTCACACCAACAGGACCTACAGTTGGAGGATCAGGACTCGTATCTGGGATGACAATTGGTACTTCTTATACCGTAACTGCATCCAATGGAGGCTGTATCTCAGGAGTTTCTGCTTCTTTTAGCAATTCTGATATACTGCCAACTCCTGCGACACCAACTATAAGTTCTACTGTACCGACTTGTTTGGCAGCAGGAACCAGCACCATTAGCAATTACAGCGCAGCCAATACTTATACTTTCACACCAACAGGACCTACAGTGGGTGGATCAGGACTAATCTCTGGGATGACAATCGGTACTTCTTACACTGTAACCGCATCTAATGGAGGTTGTATCTCTGGAGTTTCTGCTTCTTTTAGCAATTCTGATATACTGCCAACTCCTGCGACGCCTACAATAAGTTCTACTGTACCAACTTGTTTGGCGGCAGGAACTAGCACCATTAGCAATTACAGCGCCGTTAATACATATACTTTCACACCAACAGGACCTACAGTAGGTGGATCTGGACTGATATCCGGGATGACAATCGGTACTTCTTACACCGTAACCGCATCTAATGGAGGTTGTATTTCTGGAGTTTCTGCTTCTTTTAGCAATTCTGATATACTGCCAACTCCTGCGACACCTACAATCAGTTCTACTGTACCAACTTGTTTGGCGGCAGGAACAAGTACAATCAGCAATTACAGCGCCGTTAATACATATGTCTTTACTCCAACAGGGCCTACAGTTGGAGGATCAGGACTGATATCCGGGATGACAATTGGTACTTCTTACACCGTAACCGCATCTAATGGAGGTTGTATCTCAGGAGTTTCTACTTCTTTTAGCAATTCCGATATATTGCCAACTCCTGCGACACCTACAATCAGCGCAACTGTACCGACTTGTTTGGCGGCAGGAACAAGCACCATTAGCAATTACAGCGCAGTTAATACTTATACTTTCACCCCAACAGGACCAACAGTGGGTGGATCAGGACTGATATCCGGGATGACAATTGGTACTTCTTATACTGTGACCGCATCTAATGGAGGTTGTATCTCCGGAGTTTCTACTTCTTTTAGCAATTCCGATATATTGCCAACTCCTGCGACACCTACAATCAGCGCAACTGTACCGACTTGTTTGGCGGCAGGAACAAGCACCATTAGCAATTACAGCGCAGTTAATACTTATACTTTCACCCCAACAGGGCCTACAGTTGGAGGATCAGGACTCGTATCTGGGATGACAATCGGTACTTCTTATACCGTGACTGCATCTAATGGAGGTTGTATCTCTGGAGTTTCTGCTTCTTTTAGCAATTCTGATATACTGCCAACTCCTGCGACACCAACTATAAGTTCTACTGTACCGACTTGTTTGGCAGCAGGAACCAGTACCATCAGCAATTATAGCGCAGTTAATACTTATACTTTCACGCCAACAGGACCTACAGTTGGAGGATCAGGACTAATAGCAAACATGACAATCGGTACTTCTTATACCGTGACTGCATCTAATGGAGGTTGTATCTCTGGAGCTTCTGCTTCTTTTAGCAATTCTGATATACTGCCAACTCCTGCGACGCCTACAATCAGCGCAACTGTACCAACTTGTTTGGCGGCAGGAACCAGTACCATTAGCAATTATAGCGCAGCGAATACTTATACTTTCACGCCAACAGGACCTACAGTTGGAGGATCAGGACTAATAGCAAACATGACAATTGGTACTTCTTATACTGTGACAGCATCTAATGGAGGTTGTATCTCTGGAGTTTCTGCTTCTTTTAGTAATTCTGATATACTGCCAACTCCTGCGACACCAACTATAAGTTCTACTGTACCGACTTGTTTGGCAGCAGGAACCAGTACTATCAGCAATTATAGCGCAGTTAATACTTATACTTTCACGCCAACAGGGCCTACAGTTGGAGGATCAGGACTAATATCCGGGATGACAATTGGTACTTCTTACACCGTAACCGCATCCAATGGAGGTTGTATCTCTGGAGTTTCTGCTTCTTTTAGCAATTCTGATATACTGCCAACTCCTGCGACACCTACAATCAGTTCTACTGTACCAACTTGTTTGGCAGCAGGAACCAGTACCATTAGCAATTATAGCGCCGTTAATACTTATACTTTCACACCAACAGGGCCTACAGTTGGAGGATCAGGACTCGTATCTGGGATGACAATCGGTACTTCTTACACCGTAACCGCATCCAATGGAGGTTGCATTTCAGGAGTTTCTACTTCTTTTAGCAATTCTGATATACTGCCAACTCCTGCGACGCCAACTATAAGTTCTACTGTACCGACTTGTTTGGCAGCAGGAACAAGCACCATTAGCAATTACAGCGCAGTTAATACTTATACTTTCAGGCCAACAGGGCCTACAGTGGGCGGCTCAGGACTAATAGCAAACATGACAATTGGTACTTCTTATACTGTGACCGCATCTAATGGAGGTTGTATCTCTGGAGTTTCTGCTTCTTTTAGCAATTCTGATATACTGCCAACTCCTGCGACACCAACTATAAGTTCTACTGTACCAACTTGTTTGGCAGCAGGAACCAGTACCATTAGCAATTACAGCGCAGTTAATACTTATACTTTCACCCCAACAGGGCCTACAGTTGGAGGATCAGGACTCGTATCTGGGATGACAATCGGTACTTCTTATACCGTGACTGCATCTAATGGAGGTTGTATCTCTGGAGTTTCTGCTTCTTTTAGCAATTCTGATATACTGCCAACTCCTGCGACACCAACTATAAGTTCTACTGTACCGACTTGTTTGGCAGCAGGAACCAGTACCATCAGCAATTACAGCGCAGTTAATACTTATACTTTCACACCAACAGGACCTACAGTTGGAGGATCTGGACTGATATCCGGGATGACAATCGGTACTTCTTATACCGTGACTGCATCTAATGGAGGTTGTATCTCAGGAGCTTCTGCTTCTTTTAGCAATTCTGATATACTGCCAACTCCTGCGACACCAACAATAAGTTCTACTGTACCAACTTGTTTGGCAACAGGAACTAGTACCATCAGCAATTATAGCGCAGTTAATACTTATACTTTCACGCCAACAGGACCTACAGTGGGTGCATCTGGACTGATATCCGGGATGACAATCGGTACTTCTTACACCGTAACCGCATCCAATGGAGGTTGCATTTCAGGAGTTTCTGCTTCTTTTAGCAATTCTGATATATTACCAACTCCTGCGACACCTACAATCAGCGCAACTGTACCAACTTGTTTGGCGGCAGGAACTAGTACCATTGGCAATTACAGCGCCGTTAATACTTATACTTTCACACCAACAGGGCCTACAGTTGGAGGATCAGGACTAATATCCGGGATGACAATTGGTACTTCTTACACCGTAACCGCATCCAATGGAGGTTGTATCTCCGGAGTTTCTGCTTCTTTTAGCAATTCCGATATATTGCCAACTCCTGCGACACCAACTATAAGTTCTACTGTACCGACTTGTTTGGCGGCAGGAACCAGTACCATTAGCAATTACAGCGCAGCGAATACTTATACTTTCACGCCAACAGGACCTACAGTGGGTGCATCTGGACTGATATCCGGGATGACAATCGGTACTTCTTACACCGTAACCGCATCCAATGGAGGTTGTATCTCTGGAGTTTCTGCTTCTTTTAGCAATTCCGATATATTACCAACTCCTGCGACACCTACAATCAGCGCAACTGTACCGACTTGTTTGGCGGCAGGAACTAGTACCATCAGCAATTACAGCGCAGCGAATACTTATACTTTCACACCAACAGGGCCTACAGTTGGAGGATCAGGACTAATAGCAAACATGACAATTGGTACTTCTTATACTGTGACAGCATCTAATGGAGGTTGCATTTCAGGAGTTTCTGCTTCTTTTAGCAATTCCGATATATTGCCAACTCCTGCGACACCAACTATAAGTTCTACTGTACCAACTTGTTTGGCGGCAGGAACTAGTACCATCAGCAATTACAGCGCAGTTAATACATATGTCTTTACTCCAACAGGGCCTACAATAGGCGCATCAGGACTGATATCCGGGATAACAATCGGTACTTCTTACACCGTAACCGCATCTAATGGAGGTTGTATCTCCGGAGTTTCTACTTCTTTTAGTAATTCTGATATATTACCAACTCCTGCGACACCAACTATAAGTTCTACTGTACCGACTTGTTTGGCGGCAGGAACTAGTACCATCAGCAATTACAGCGCAGCGAATACATATGTCTTTACTCCAACAGGGCCTACAGTTGGAGGATCAGGACTCGTATCTGGGATGACAATCGGTACTTCTTATACTGTGACCGCATCTAATGGAGGTTGTATCTCCGGAATTTCTGCTTCTTTTAGCAATTCTGATATATTACCAACTCCTGCGACACCAACTATAAGTTCTACTGTACCAACTTGTTTGGCGGCAGGAACTAGTACCATCAGCAATTACAGCGCAGCGAATACTTATACTTTCACGCCAACAGGACCTACAGTGGGTGCATCTGGACTGATATCCGGGATGACAATCGGTACTTCTTACACCGTAACCGCATCTAATGGAGGTTGCATTTCAGGAGTTTCTGCTTCTTTTAGCAATTCCGATATATTGCCAACTCCTGCGACACCAACTATAAGTTCTACTGTACCAACTTGTTTGGCGGCAGGAACTAGTACCATCAGCAATTACAGCGCAGCGAATACATATGTCTTTACTCCAACAGGGCCTACAGTTGGAGGATCAGGACTCGTATCTGGGATGACAATCGGTACTTCTTACACCGTAACCGCATCCAATGGAGGTTGCATTTCAGGAGTTTCTACTTCTTTTAGCAATTCCGATATATTGCCAACTCCTGCGACACCAACTATAAGTTCTACTGTACCAACTTGTTTGGCGGCAGGAACTAGTACCATCAGCAATTACAGCGCAGCGAATACTTATACTTTCACACCAACAGGGCCTACAGTTGGAGGATCAGGACTAATAGCAAACATGACAATTGGTACTTCTTACACCGTAACCGCATCTAATGGAGGTTGCATTTCAGGAGTTTCTGCTTCTTTTAGCAATTCCGATATATTGCCAACTCCTGCGACACCAACTATAAGTTCTACTGTACCAACTTGTTTGGCAGCAGGAACCAGTACTATCAGCAATTATAGCGCAGTTAATACTTATACTTTCACCCCAACAGGGCCTACAGTTGGAGGATCAGGACTGATATCCGGGATGACAATTGGTACTTCTTACACCGTAACCGCATCTAATGGAGGTTGTATCTCAGGAGTTTCTGCTTCTTTTAGCAATTCTGATATACTGCCAACTCCTGCGACACCTACAATAAGTTCTACTGTACCAACTTGTTTGGCAGCAGGAACAAGCACCATTAGCAATTATAGCGCCGTTAATACTTATACTTTCACCCCAACAGGGCCTACAGTTGGAGGATCAGGACTGATATCCGGGATGACAATTGGTACTTCTTATACTGTGACCGCATCTAATGGAGGTTGTATTTCTGGAATTTCTGCTTCTTTTAGCAATTCTGATATACTAGTTAGTCCTGGAGCGCCAATAGCTGCCATTCCTGTTCAACCACAGTGCCCTTTAACCACAGGAAGTGTTGTGTTAAGCAATTTACCATTAGGAAGTTGGACTATTAATCCGGGAGGAATACAAGGTAATACAGCAACAGCTCAAGTTACAGGCTTAAATCCAGGCACGTACAACTTTACAGTTACCAATGAAGATGGTTGTATCTCATTGCCTACAACAGATGTTATTATCATTAACACTGTGTGTTCTGAATGTTCTGAAACTAATCCGATAAAAGTATTCAATGCGGTATCCCCAGGAATCATAGATGGAATAAATGATTTCTTCTTTGTCAAAGCTTTAGATGATTTCGACTGCTACCCAAACAATACGGTTCAGATTTACAATCGCTGGGGTGTATTAGTTTTTGAACGCAATCAGTATACAAATGATATGGATAAAGGATTTGTTGGAATGTCTGAAGGACGAACAACAGTTAACCGAAACGAAAAATTACCTGAAGGGACCTATTACTATATAATCAATTACACAGACAAAAAAACAAACGCTTATAGTTTAACAGGTTTCCTCGAATTGAAGTGGAATTAAGATGTAAATAAAATAGATTCTTCCATGCTTCTTGTCTTCGATAGAGATTACTTAAAAAGTATGAATTAATATGTTTTACACTTAAATAAAATCGTTGAGATGTTACACAGCCTTAAATGAAAGATAAAAAAAACTTCACATGAAAACAAGAATTATAGTATTAGTAAATATGTTTATATCCGTTATAACATATGCGCAGAATAGAGAGCAATTCACTCAATATATGTACAACACAGCACTTGTTAATCCTGCTTATGCAGGTTCCAGGCCAGCAATAAACTTTTTTGGATTGCATAGAAATCAGTGGATTGGACTTGAAGGAGCACCAGTAACAAATTCATTTTCTGTAAATGCTCCAATCACAGGGAGTAATATAGGTCTGGGATTGTCAGTAGTAAATGATAAAATTGGAGTTTCGGAAGAAAATGATATTTCTCTTGATTTTTCTTTTACTATTCCAGCTGGTGACAATTACAAATTAGCCTTTGGTCTTAAAGGAACCATCAATATGCTGAATGCTGATTTCACCAAACTTACGCAACAATCCGGAGATCCTGTTTTTCAGAATAATATTAACAATAGGGTTTCTCCAAACGTAGGTTTGGGATTTTATCTGTATTCTGATAAAGGCTATTTAGGATTATCAGCTCCCTATCTTATAAAAACCGATCATTATGTACAGGGAACATCCACAAGTAAAATTGTTACGTCAAAAATTAACTACTTGCTTATCGCAGGTTATGTATTTGAGATCAGCTCAGATGTAGATTTTAAGCCTTCTTTATTAACTAAGTATGTACCGGGAGCACCGTTACAGGTCGATATATCAACCAATTTCCTGGTCAATGAAAAATTTGCTGCTGGTTTATCTTACCGATGGAGCGCAGCTTTGAGTGCCATGGTTGGTTTTCAAATCAATAAATCCTGGTTTATAGGTTACAGTTATGATTTTGACACTACATCATTAGGGAATTACAATTCCGGATCTCATGAAATCTTTCTGCGTTACGAGTTATTTACCAGATACAACAGAATAATATCACCTAGATTCTTCTAAATCCAGTACAAACTATGAAAGCAAAAATCCTCCTATGCAGTATCTTTTTCAGCATTTTGACTTCACAAAGTTATGCGCAAAAAAACAGAGTAGAAGCAGCTGATAAAAAGTATGAACGATACGATTATATTGACGCCATCGCGACCTATGAGCATGTTGCCAAAAAAGGGTATAAAGATGAAAAGATGTTTCAGAAACTGGCCAATGCCTACTACTTTAATGCTGAATTTGACAAGGCCGAAAAATGGTACAAGGAACTTTTCGTAATGAATCAGGAACAAGAACCGGAATATTATTACCGCTATGCACAGACTCTAAAATCGATAGGGGACTATCAAAAAGCTGATAAACTGATGGAGGAGTTCAACAAAAAATCCGGCAATGATCAAAGAGCAAAGCTATATACGGAGCAAAAAAACTACCTCAATGAAATCAAAGCCAATTCCCGACGTTATGATGTAGCTGACGCAGGAATCAACTCAGAGTATTCAGATTATGGAAGTTCATTTTTAAATAACAAATTGATATTTGCATCAGCAAGAGATACTACCGGAGCCTTCAAAAAGGTATTTAAATGGACGAATCAATCCTATACCAATCTATACAGTTCAGAAATAAGCCCAACTGGTCAAATGGGAAAACCGGAACGTTTGAGTACCGTCATTAACTCCAGATTTCACGAATCGACGCCGGTCTTTACCAGAGACGGTCAAACCATGTATTTTACAAGAAATAATTATTCTAATGGAAAAAAAGGAAAAGATTCTAAAAATTCAACTTTACTAAAACTCTACAAAGCAGTATTGCAGGAAGGGAAGTGGGGCAATGTAACCGAATTGCCTTTTAACAGCAACGAGTATAGCATTGCGCATCCGGCATTGAGTATAGACGAAAAAACGCTTTATTTTGCTTCAGACATGCCTGGCACATTGGGGCAATCTGATTTATTCAGTGTTAAAATTAATGATGACGGAAGCTTTGGAAATCCAATAAACTTAGGAGCGATTATCAATACTGAAGGCCGGGAAACCTTCCCATCCATATCCGCTGATAATGAGCTTTACTTTGCCAGTGATGGCAGACCGGGACTAGGAGGGTTAGATATATTTGTTTCTAAAATAAGAAGTGATGGCCGTTTTGAAGAAGTAAAAAATATCGGAGAGCCCATAAATGGGCCACAGGACGATTTCGCTTTTTTAATAGACACTAAAACTAAGAGCGGTTTTTTTACTTCAAATCGAAATGGCGGCAAGGGATACGATGACATCTACCGCTTTAAAGAAATAAGTATATGTGAACAAGAATTATCTGGAATAATCAGTGATTTGGAGACAGGGGCACCGTTGAACACTTCGAAAGTAAGCTTGTTTAACGAACATTTTGAGTTGATAAAAGAAACAATTACTAATATAAAGGGAGTCTATGTTTTTGAAATAGACTGCGGAAAAACCTATTATGTAAGAGCCGAAAAAGCAGAATACGAAACCAAAGAAGGCAAAATTACTTCGGAGAACACTACAGGAAAATCAAACTTACCTTTACAGTTAGAACAACGCATAAAACATATCGGAAAAGGAACTGACTTAGCAAAAACCTTAAACATTCCGATCATTTACTTTGATTTAGATAAATCAGTTATCCGTGAAGATGCGGCTTTTCAATTAGAGAAAATATTAGCAGTAATGCAACAAAATCCAAAAATAAAAATTGATATACGCTCACATACAGATAGTAGACAAACTCATTTATATAATGAAAAATTATCCGACAGAAGAGCTAAATCCACTATGGCATGGCTTGTAAAAAACGGCATAGCTGCAAGTAGATTAACCGCAAAAGGTTATGGAGAAACAAAGTTAGTGAATCATTGTTCTGATGGTGTAATATGTAGCGAAAGTGAGCATCAAGCCAACAGACGAAGCGAATTTATAATTATTAGTATGGAATAATTTAATAAATCAATCCCTGTTTTAAAAAAGTTAGGACGAAAAGTTAAATAGATTTATTTGCTTTATAAAGTTATAAAATCTAAAACTGATAAGCCCAAACTCAAATTCGACAAACCTTGTCAATGCAGGTCTTTTTTAAGTTCTTCCATTAATTTAGCAAAATTAAACTCTTTTTTAGCTGACAAAAACAGATCAATGAAATAAACATAGAAGTAAAAAAAGCTAAAACTTTCGTTTTAGCTTTTTTTTAAGAGTAATCTCGATTTTACTTTCTACGCTTCTTCTGCAATCTCTCCGGATAAAAAACAAGCTGAATCAAATTATACTCCAATTGTTTGAAACTAAAATTTTGCCCATCGACATCAAATTCTGAAAGCGGATACCATCTGAGACTGGTTCTTAAAATTAAGGCTTCATCCGTTTTCCCGGGAACAATATCCCAACCAACGGTTAGACCCGGTTCTAACTTTCCTTTATATTTGATAGTACTAGTTAAGTCATCCGTTTTTAGTTTGTAGCTAAGTTTATCATACGCAAGGTTAACTCCAATATAGGGCGCAAAACCATTATAATCTGTTATGAATTTATTTACTTCTAATGCTAAAGAAGTTTTTTGGATAGTTTGTTCCGTGCCATATCCTTTGGTTTGAAACTTCGGATTTCGGAATGAAAGTGCTGTAAACAGATTGGCTTTATTAAAATGATATCCTACAGCAATATCAAAATAATTTTTAGAAACTAGTCTGTCTTTTAAATAGGGGAGATTCATCTTATTGTAATCTGATTTACTTAGCGAAAAAGACAAAGAAGGACCAACACCTATAAAAAAGTCACCTGTCCTGGTTGCGTGGTCGGATAATCTACTTACAGTAGGATAACTATTCCATTTATCAATGTTTTCTTTTGCAGTATCTTTTGAGGAATCAAAAGAATACAGTAAACCTAAAGAAGCGCTGATTGGTGGAGTTTTAATTTTTGCTTTTTGGACTTTGTCTAAAGGGTATTCCCACTGATTATCGGCATTGTAAAGCACTGCAAAGCGTAATCCGAAGTTTTTATAGTTATATAACAGACCGGTTTCAAGGTTTAAAAGAAAATCTTTTGCCAATTTAGTGCTACTTTCATCAGAATCGATACTTTGTTTAAACTCTAATGATTCCCAACCAATGCCTATAAAAGGTCTTAATTTTCCTTCCTCTATTGCCCAGGGATATATTCTTGCTCCGGTAACAACGGATTGCTCCAGTTTATAGGTGTCTTTTGGTTTTTCCTTCAGATAGAACTGGTTGAGCGGAAAAGTCACATAAAATTCGGCATGACCCCAAAAATGGAATCCTCCCCAGGTAAGATATTGATTAATAGTCGCAGCATGATCAAACGTTACAATTGTATTATCCTGATTTTTTTTCCCTTTAAACGGACTTACATAAGTACCACCAACCTCAAAATAAGTCTTTGCGAAATTCAATCGCTGTCTGTTAGTCTTTGCTGGAATGGAATCTTGAGCTAATATCTTTGAAGTGTACGATATTAGTAAACTGAGTAGAATTTTTTTAAACATACTTTTGCTTTTATCTTTAATTGTTCCCGACAAAAGTATTGACCTGAAAACACAGAAGAAATCAGCAATTGGTATGAAAAATAAGCGATTTTAAATTTCATACAAAAGTATGAGCCTTGATTATTAACAGAATACGATTTTAATGAGCCCGTATTGTAAAAATTATATTTAACACATAGAAACATAGATTTCGCTTCTTAAAAAGTTTTCACGCAGATTTAGCAGATTGTTTTTATCTGTACACAAAACAAATATCGGCTTAATCTGCAAAATCTGCGTGAAAAAGACTTTGCTTTGTGCTAATACTTTACTGGCTTTGCAATCAAAACAAGCAAAAATCCTTGTGATCTATGTGTTAAAAAACAAATGCACCAAACAGGTTTGATTATTAATAAAAAACAATTTTCATGAGCTCGTATTTGCTTTTTATATTGCATTTTCGGTAGATATTACTCGTATGCGTTTTTACAGTTGGGATAGAGATAAACAATTGCTCTGAAATAGACTGATAACTCAATCCCTGTGATAATAATTGTGCCACTTCCGTTTCACGATCACTAAGTCCATAACCGGTTAGATTCTGTTCCAAATTTCCTGTATTATTCTTTAAAATGGATAAGCGATTAACATCATCAATTATTTTATTAATTGCAATAATTGAAAACAATAGAGGAAGCAGGAAACCTATTGAAGGATCCGGGCAAGAGACACAAAATTTAAACTGCAAAATTAAATAAAGAGGCACGGTCACTAACAATACTATTGCAAACAAGCGATCAGAGTCTGTTTTTGGATTCAGTTTAATTTTTGGTTCAGAGGTTCTGGTGATAAGCATTGAAACCAGGATAGAAAAGATCAGATAACCTACAGCAAGCCACTCAGCATATTTTGTTATATGAAAAAATGAAACAACATTAACAATGAAAAGTATAGCTATCCCCAATCCCAAACAGAGCTCTTTAACAATATTGCGAAGTTTATGCTGACGCTCTTTTAAAGTATTTAAAAGTGTGGTAGTACCCACTATAACCATAGCCGAAATCGTAAAGAGATTGGAAAAAAAACCGTGCCCCGACCTTTTTAATAATGGAGAAACTGATATCGAAATAATGAGAAGTAACAAAGAGATAATAAGAGCGAGAGTCTCCTGTGTTTCCATATTACGTTTGTAACAAATAAAAGCAAACGTTAAGGAAATACTTAGGGTAGTATAGGCTATAATGAATAAAATGATTTCTAATTCAAACATGGCTTGTTAGTAGTAAATTAATATTATTTCTCAAAAATGGGTATGTAATTAGACCAAAAATACAGAACAAGATCATATATAACTAATTAAAATTCAATTAAATAACACTATTCAAAATAGGTAGAAACACTTATAATTAGTTGCTTTTTTTTCTGTAAACTTGTTATAGTCTAACTTTTAAATAACTGGTTATGAGATATTATGCTATTAAAAATGACATACCGGAAAGCAGACGAAAGTTTGTTGTAGACAACCTAATTACGCTGAAAAATGATTTAGGCACAAAAACCCCTCCGAAAAAAACAGACAAAAACCTGCTGATTGCCACCTGGAATATTAGAGATTTTGATTCGAACAAATTCGGATACGGGTACAGATTAGATGAATCGTACTTTTATATCGCTCAGATTCTATCTTCTTTTGATCTTATAGCGGTTCAGGAAGTCAATAAAAATCTGGCGGGACTGAGTCGACTAATGTACGTGTTAGGTGAGGAGTGGGACTATATCTGCACAGATGTCACAGAAGGACCGAGTGGGAACGGGGAGCGAATGACCTTTATTTATGATACAAGAAGGGTTAGTTTTAAAAAAATTGCCGGAGAGATTGTGCTTCCAAAGACGAGTCAAATTCAGGGAGATGTACAGTTTGCACGGTCGCCATTTTTAGTTTCGTTTCAGTCGGGTTGGAGCAAATTCAGTTTATGTACGGTTCATATTTATTATGGTGCCGATAGCGGAGCCCAGTTAGAAAGGAGAAAAAATGAAATTGCAGCCATAGCTAAGTTTCTAAAAAAACGTGCAGATTCTGATTTAGAGAACTTAATTGTTTTGGGGGATTTTAATATAATAGACCGCCAGCACGAAACCATGCAAGCCCTTGAAAAAAATGGTTTTGAAATTCCCGCAGTACTTAAACAAAAGCCCGAAAGCGAAACAGCAACAAATGTTTCAAAAACCAAGCATTACGACCAGATTGGAATTCGTTCAAAGGGTAAAAACTTTTTACTGGGGGATGAAGCAAACAGCGCAGGTGCTTACGATTACTATGAACATGTATTTAGTAATTCTGATTTCAGTTCCTATGAGAGCATAATTACTGCCTATTTACAAAAACAGATTGCAGAATTATCACAGGATATGGCATTAGAAACCAGCGATGAAAAAAGAAATGACTATCAGAAACAAATTACTATCCTGCAAAAGACCCTAGCAACACAAGATAACCTGAAAAAATACTATGACGATTGGAGGACTTTCCAGATGTCAGACCATCTTCCAATGTGGGCAGAACTAATGATCGATCACAGCGAATTGTACCTCAAAGGCTTATCAATGTAATTGGCAGTTACCAATTGCAATTGACAAACAACTCCCTTGCCTATTCGTGATAAGAAGACAAAGTTTTTCACGCAGATTTAGCAGATCAAGCAGATAATTTTATAAAAAAACACAACAAGAATATCAGCTTAATCTGCTAAATCTGCGTGAAAAAGACCTTTCTTTTGCGGTTAAACAAACGCATAAAACAGCTTTAAATCATTCTGTAAATTGACAATCCAACTTTTAAAACTTAATTTTTTATACTTGACTCTTACAGCTGCGACAGAATGATACTTTGTAAGATTCCTTTTTTAACTTATCTTCGCTCATTATACATTTCTAAATACATCTAACTCTTTTAAAATCGAATCTGTGAAAAAAAATCATGATGCTGTAGAAGACAATCAGCTTAAACGTGGACTAACTAACCGTCACATTCAGTTAATTGCCTTAGGCGGATCTATAGGAACTGGTCTTTTCCTCGGCATTGGTCCAGCGGCCGTATTAGCAGGACCTTCTGTTATTTTAGGTTATGCTATCGCCGGAATTATCGCTTTTTTTATTATGAGACAACTTGGCGAAATGGTGGTTGAAGAACCCGTTTCAGGAAGTTTTAGCTATTTTGCCTATAAGTATTGTGGTCCATTTGCAGGTTTTGCATCAGGTTGGAATTATTGGATTTTGTATATTTTAGTCAGCATGGCCGAACTTACAGCCATTGGAGTTTATGTACAGTTTTGGTGGCCTGAAATTCCGCTTTGGGCATCCAGTTTATTTTTCTTTCTGGTTATTAATGCTTTAAATTTTGCCTCAGTAAAAGTCTACGGAGAAACCGAATTTTGGTTTTCAATCATAAAAGTGGTTGCCATTATCGCCATGATTCTTTTCGGTACTTATCTATTGGTAAGTGGAACAGGAGGAGAGCACGCTACGATTCATAATTTATATAACGATGGAGGTTTCTTTCCAAAAGGTTTCTTTGAAAAAACGGCTACTGGCAGCTACCAAGGTTTATTATCTGCAATGGCACTAATTATGTTCTCCTTTGGTGGTTTAGAACTCATTGGAATTACCGCTGCAGAAGCAGAAAATCCGGAAAAAAACATTCCAAAAGCAACCAATCAGGTTATTTACAGAATCCTTATATTTTATGTGGGTGCCTTAGTCATTTTATTTGCTTTATCGCCTTGGCAGCAAATTACTACAGACAGCAGCCCGTTTGTAATGGTTTTCCAGAATTTAAACGGAATGGAATTTGAGCTCTTTGGTCACAAAATATTTTTCACAAGCCTTATAGCCAATGTACTTAATTTAATTGTATTAACCGCCGCTTTATCCGTATACAATAGCAGTGTGTACAGCAACTCACGCATGTTGTTTGGTTTAGCAGATCAGGGTAGTGCCCCTAAGTTTTTAAAGAAACTGAACAAACAATCAGTACCCGTTAATGCCATTTTAATTTCTTCCTGTTTTGCCGCTATCTGTATTTTAATAAATAAAGTAATTCCCGAAGAAGCTTTTAGTATTCTAATGTCTTTGGTAGTGTCTTGCTTAATTATTAACTGGGTCATGATTTCGTATACACATCTACAATTTAGACGTGCAAAAGACAGGGAAAACACAAAAACTAAGTTTGCCTCTATATTTTATCCGGTTAGCAATTACATCTGTTTCGTATTTTTATTGGGTATTTTAGCCATCATGTGGATTACTAATATGAAGATATCTGTGGAGTTAATTCCTATTTGGCTTGGGATTCTTTTTGGGTTTTATAGAGTTTTTAAAACGAAAAATTAGATAGGTTTTACTGTATTATTTTATAACAAAGATATTGCCTTGTATCCATAGAGCATCAATAGAAAATTAAGAGGAACTATCGGTTGTTGTTGATTTGTTAATAAAATCGCTAGGAGAATCCACTTAAGGAAAGTTTTTTTTAACCCTTAAACACTAAATTGATTTAAACATTTAAAATAAAAATAACATACATGGAACCAATTACTTCAATTACGATTGCAAGTTATGTCAGTCTAAAATTTCTTGACCAGTTCACAAAAGAAGAAGGATATGGGAGAATCAAGAACTTTCTTTTCCCAAAAAGGAAATATAAGAATCAATTAATAAAAATTATTCTTGAAACTATAAAGGAATTCCACCAGCATTATCCAGAAAGAAATGACCGTTCTAAATTTTACTTTTTTCAGTCTCAAATTATATTTGAAGAGTTGAATAAATATCTTTTGTTTGCAAAACAAACCATTAATTATGAAGATTTGCTTTGTAGGTTTCAAGAAAATCATAGCATAATAGTTCCTACTAATGAAGAATTGGAATTCTTTTACGACAGATTTACTTCCAAAATAAAAGAAGACAAAAAACTGAAGTCTTTGTTTTTTGATGAAAACTACAAAGCCAAAATATTTAAGATTACTGAAAAGTTAAATGATATTGAAGTAAAAGTTGATGATATTCTCGAAAAAGTCACGGTCTTAAAATCCTCATTGAGTTTTATTCCAGATGAAGCTTGGTTCAAAAATCAGTGCGAAAAATCAATCCTAGTTTTAGGAAAACGATATACTCCCAAGCTTAATTTCATTCTTGAAGTGTCAAGAATTTTTGATGCACTTGGTCGCACTTCTAATTTTAAAAAATCTATAGCTGATAACGTCGATGAATTGTTAATTAAAGGACGAAAAGTATTAAAAAAGAAAGAGGAAGTAAAAGCCGAGATTGAATTATTAGAACAGAAGTTTGATGAAATTTATCAGCTATTCTCTACAATAGATTTAGAAAATAATGAAAAAATTGCATTTACTGATTTTATAATCATTTTGGATTCAATTGAAGAAATTACGCATAAATTAAAACAATATTATAATCATGAAGAGCATAAACTGCAAAAGGAAAAAAATGATTTTTCGCATTATCATAAATATGGAACGGAGCTGAGAAATCTTAGAGATTTTGAAAGCAATATTTATAATTTTAGAGATTTCATTGAGGATGGTTTATGTGAAACAGCTAATAATCCATATTTAATTTTAGAAGGCGAGGCAGGGATTGGGAAATCTCATATGCTAGGAGATATAGTGACTAAAAGGATTAAAAATAATTACGAAAGTGTCTTCCTTCTAGGACAACAATTTACAACAGAGGACAACCAATGGAGTCAAATTTTTAACTGGTTGCAGATAAAAAACACAACCTCAGAAGAATTTTTAAACATTATTAATGACAGAGCAAAAAAAACAAAAAAAAGAATTATAATTTTTATTGATGCAGTTAATGAAGGAAGAGGAAAATACATTTGGCCAGAGAATATAAAGAGCTTTATTTCTGAAGTAAAAAAATATGAATACTTAGGTTTGGTTCTAAGCGTGCGCTCTTCTTATAAGGATTTAATATTCCCAAAAGAAAGCATAAAAGAATTAGAACTCATCGAGAATAAGCTCCATGGATTTAGAAATGATGCATATGATGCTTGTAAATTGTTTTTTTCTAATTATAAAATCCAACTTCCTAATATACCACTCTTACATCCAGAGTTTCATAATCCATTATTCCTAAAACTTTTTTGTGAAGGTATATCTAAATCTGGTCAGAATAAAATACCTGATGGGGTTCAAGGGATTAGCTCAATAATTAATTTTTTCATAAAGAATGTGAACGCTGTATTGGCAGATTCTAAAAGATTTGACTACTCAACCGGTATTAATTTAGTTGATAGATGCGTAGAAGCTGTTGTACGTTACAAATTAGATAATGAATTACGATATGTCAATTATGAAAAAGCAATAGAAATTGTTGAAGATATTGTTTCAAAGTTTGTTACGAAAAAAGGTACTTTTTTGGATGAATTAATTTCGGAAGGAATCTTTGCTAAAAATCTTTTCTGGATTGACAAAGATACTTATGAAGAAGGTATTTATTTGGCTTATGAAAGGTTTGAAGATCATCTAACATGCAAATATTTATTGAACACAGATTTAGATTTGGAAGCTGAATTTAAAGAAGGTGGAAGTTTCTATAAATATATTGAAGACGAAGATGCTTTATATTTTAATAAAGGTTTAATCGATGCGTTTTCTATTCAGATTCCTGAAAAAATTAACCGAGAATTTTATGAGTTAATTCCTCATTTAACAAATGAATACACAATAGCTGATTCATTTGTAGAAAGTCTTCTTTGGCGAAAACATGAAACTATAAATGAAAATTCAGCGGGTTACATCAATGAAGTTGTGTTTTCTTACGATGAGACTCATGATTTATTTTGGGAAACAACTATCTCGATAACCTCGGTTCCAGAACATTTTTATAACGCATATTCACTGAATAATCATTTATCAGGCCTCAGCATGGCAAATCGAGATGCATCATGGACTAGGATATTAAAAGATAAATTTAAAGACGACTCTTCTTTTAAAAGACTTATTGACTGGGCGTGGAATCAAGAGGAGAAACTTCATATCTCCGATGAGTCAATTAAATTAACAAGTATTACGTTAGCTTGGTTTCATACGTCTACAAACAGAGAATTAAGAGACAGTTCTACAAAAGCATTAATTAATTTGCTTCAAAACAGAATAGATGTATTAATTGAGGTCTTAAAAATTTTTGAGAAAGTTAATGATCCATCAGTGTATGAGAGACTTTTTGCCGTTGCTTACGGATGTAGTTTAAGAACTAGGCAGATTGAAAAACTTACGGATTTAAGTGAGTATATATACGAGACAATATTCAATAAAAAAGATGAAGTTTATCCACATATCTTATTACGTGATTACGCAAGAGGAGTCATTGAATATACTTATTCTTTAAAGATGAATTTATCTTTCGATATTATGGATGTTAAACCTCCCTATAAAAGTAATTTTCCAGAAACAATTTTATCAAATGAAGAATTAGATGAACTGTATAAATTTGATTACGAAAGTCCTAATTTCAAAAAAATATATTGGTCCCAGAATGAGATTTTAAGTTCTATGACAACCGAATATGGAAGAGGGACTGGTGGTTATGGCGATTTTGGGAGATACACTTTTCAGAGCGCTTTAAGAACTTGGGACGTGAATCCAAATGACCTTAGTAATATTGCAGTCGAATGGATCTTTAAAAAGTACGGTTATGATGTTGATAAACATGGCGGATATGATAACAATCTAGAATATAATGGAAGAAAAGCCGCCACTATAGAAAGAATTGGTAAAAAATATCAATGGCTTGCTTTATATGAAATCTTAGCGAGAGTGTCTGATAATTTTAAGAAATTCGAAAGGTGGGCCAATGACGAAAAGGAAGAACCATATCAAGGTCCTTGGAATCCTTATGTAAGAGATATAGATCCTACAATTTTAATAAAAGCGACAGCAACTTACCAAGAAGACGAAAAAAAAGAATATTGGTGGACAAGTAAAGATGAATTTAACTGGGATTGTTCTTTTGAGGATTGGATAAAGAAAACCGATAATCTACCAGTTATTGAAAACTTAATCAGTTTAAATGATACTGACGGTAATGAATGGCTTGTTTTAGAAGGTCATCCTGAATGGGCAGAAGAAAAAAAAATCGGACAAGAAAAATGGGATAACCAACATAAAAGAATGTGGTGTCAAATTAGAAGCTATATTTTAGAAGAAAAGGATTTTGAAAACTTTACGAGCTGGTCAATGAATCAAGATTTTACAGGAAGATGGATGCCCGAGAACAGAGAAAAGTATGAAGTTTTTAATCGGGAATATTATTGGTCACAAGCTTATAAAGACATTTGTTTTGAAGATAATGATGATTATAAGAGAGATATACATGACAGAAAGACGGGCAAATTAGTTTCTGAAGTAGTTATACCAGTAGAAACGTACATGTGGGAGGAAGAATTTGATAAATCTAAAGAAGAAACAATCACTTTTATGAAGCCAAGTGTCGGAATTTTTGAAGGAATGGGACTACAGTACTCTAATAAAGAAGGTGAATTTCTTGATTCAAATGGTGATCTAATTTGTTTTGATACAAGCGTTAATAACAACTCTAGAGCTATTTTTTTAATTAAAAAAGAGCCATTTTTAAAGTATCTTGAGGAAAATAATTTAAGAATTGCTTGGACAATTCTGGGTGAAAAACAAGTTATTGGGGGTAGCACTTTTGGAAAAGAATATCTAGGGATGTTAGAGTTTAGTGGAGCTTATTATATTAAAGAAAATGAGCTATTTGGAAACCTTAAAACTAAACAGCGTTAATATATAAAAGCTAAAGAAGAAGCTTTAGTTTTTTAAGATTTACTCGCTCGCTGAAGATTTTTTGTAAAAAGATGTGCGATAGCTCTTGACTTCACACTAAAAGTGCTTTTAAAACAAAAAAGAGACTTTCGAGTCTCTTTTTTGTTTTAATATATCTTTAGACTATTACTTACTAATAATCTTCTCAAGCCTCACTATCATCTCATCTTTCTCTTTCAACATCCTTTCATATAAAGCAATCTTCTCTTCATGAAGTTGTATCAATTTATCGATTGGATTAACATTAAATGTTGCACTATTACCAGTATTCAAGAAAGCTCCGTTATCAAAAGTATTAGAAATAATATTTATTGCCTGCTCTTCATCAAAATTCTGAAAAGCTTCAACAGGAATTTTCAATACTGCTGAAATTTGTTTCAGCAAACGCTCTTCAATTACATCTTTCTGCTCCAGCATAGAAATTTTCTTCTGATTCCAGTCTTCGCCCAGATCATAAGCCAATGCTTCTTGCTTTATGTTAAGCATTTCTCTAAAACGTTTTACGTTTCTTCCCTGATGTATTTTCTGTTCCATAATGAGTGTCAATTTTCTAAAGGCTCAAAGATAAAGCTATTCGGATTAAAAATCCTGAGTTTCAAAGATAGAAAAATATCTGCTATTAAAATTCCAATTTTTCAAAATTCCAAATTCCAATGGTTAACTTATCTCTTTTTGTTTAATCCTCAACTTTTACTCTTGATCCCATTTCTTTTATCTTTTTTGTAAGATAATATATCTTTTTTTCAGAATAGATTATCCTTTTGAAAAGATGGAATTTAGCCGAAATATTTTAAATCTATTTATTATGAAAAAGAATAAAACATCCTTCGAAACCAGCTTTTGGGCGGGGTACGAGGCAAAGAATCCATTTAAGGTAATTAATGCCTTTTTTGACTTTGCCCATCTTGATGATTACAAACAGAATTTAAACGAGGCGGTGCTGTACTGCTATAAAACAAAAGTCTACAAACAGGACAATCCTTCTGATGTTTTTATTTTGTATACTGTTGTCCGCTCTTTGCTCAAAGCGTGTTACTGCCTGCAAGAGAAAAGTAAAAAATGGAAGATAAAAGAGTCTTTACACTCCGAAACAGCTTTTGAACTCACTTCCCTGACAAAGGAAGAATACAATAATCCGTTTAGTGTATTCCAAAAAGCATTTAATGAAAAAACGCTTGAAGAATTTGATTTTTTTCTTTGTCAGGTGCTTGAACTTTCATTGTCTCCCCATCCCGGAGATCCCGATCCTGATTTTGCGACGCCCTATATGCATTTAATCAAAATGCTCGATGCCACAGAACTTCTAAGAGAAAGGGGAGTTGAGAAAATCAAAAAAAGCAAACTGATTGATGCTGTGATGGAATAAAATATCCGGTATATACGATAACATCAAATTTTTACGCAAATCTTCTACGCTAACAATGAAACTTTTTCACGCAGATTTAGCAGATTTATTCAGATTGTTTTTATCAAAATAACAAAACAAAATATCAGCTTAATCTGCTAAATCTGCGTGAAAAAGACTTTGCGAGCAAATATCAACGCTTATTTTATTTCATTACGATTCTTTCCGTAATTGTTTTATTTGAAGAAGTATCTATTCCGGTCACTTCAGCATACTTTACATTGGGTAACCAAAAAGAGCCTCCCTCAATGCGCACAAATATTTTTTCGAGCTCTATTTTTTTCTGATTTACATTTACAAAAACATGATATTTCTGATCTGAATCTATCTTTTTCAAGGTTAGGGATAACTTTTTATAGGATACAAATTGAAGTTCAAATTCCTCATTATTTAAGGCTTTGCTTTCTATTCCGTAGGCAAATTTGCGTTGTACATAATTAAAATCTTTTTTCTCTCCCTTCTCAGCATATCGAATCCAATAGGCTTTTATAGGATTGCTTTTGTCTATTTTTCCATTTTCCTGGTAGTTTATGGCATAAACAGCAGTATTTGTATTGGGATCTCGCTGAATGTAAAACACCATATTATCAATATTTTTAGGCGTTGGAAAATTTAATGGCGATGGATTTTTGTGTTGTGCCAATAGATTTTCAGAAAATATAGCTACTAAGATCGTTATAACGATTAGTGATTTTCTAAAATTTTTAAATGATAATTTATTCATAATAAGATATTTATACAGCCCGTTGGGTGTAATTATTTTTTAACATGTAGAAACATAGTTTTGAAATCGAAAAAAGGCGTTTCATTTATTTAGATCCCAGGTCTAGGATACATTAATTTGATTTGATTATATTCTTTTTTCTTTTGCCTTAAAAACCCAATATTTAATCAACGGATAATTAAATCCATAAGAAACAAAACTATCCGTGATTAACCTTCCGATTCTATAATCGATTTGAAATATTTTTTGCAAAATAAGCGTACCGAATGATTTTAAGGAAATACTTCCCAATACAACCAACGCAAATTTAAAAAGCTGACTATTGATGCGGCTGTTATAACCACATTGACTTTTAAAAACCCAAAATCTATTGATACTGAAATTGATAATCGCACCAACGGTTCCGGAGATTAGAATAGAAAAGGTAAAATGCAATTTGACTACTTCCGTTAATAAAATCATTAAACCATAATCTGTAAGACCGCCTAAAAATGCCGCAACTTGTGCCTGTAGAAAAGTCAGAATAGATTTTTTCCTGAACATATCAGACTTGGTTTTTGTCTTTTAAATCACCCAACCTTAAAAGTTTTACGCTATCAATAGTATTGATTATAAATAAGACAATAGAGATTAAGCCGGACAAATAGGTAATAGATCCAATAAATAAAACTTCTATGATTAAAATGAAAGCAATAATAAACCTAAGTTCTGTTGGACCAACAAAACCGGAATCTATGCGGTATTCATTTGTGATTTTGTAACGCAACTGGCTGATGATGATAGACCAGCCATACAATGCAACAAAAGCAAAGGCTACTATTTGCGTACCATTTTTAGCATAAATGTAATAGACAAAACCTATAAGTACAATACCAATCCAATCGGCAATAATATCGAGTACAAAACCATACCAACGACGTGGAATATTTCTATAATACGCCAATCTTCCATCTAAAGAGTCGCCTAGCCAGTTTACCACCAATCCGATAATACCCAAAAGCAAATACCAATTGGCAAAATAAGTCCCCAAAACAAAAGCTGAAAAAATTAATCCGGAACCAAACGTCCCCATTAAAGTGAGCACGTTTGGCGAAATGAATTCAGGCACTTTTGGAAGCAAAAATACAATCGTTGACTGTTCTGCTCTTTTTAAAATATTAGTTCGCTTACGGTCAGAAAATGTTCTTTGTGTAATTACACTATACGTTTCAATTTGAATTTCTTTCCCCATTAATTGCCCAATATTTGTAAGCCTGACAGTATAGCCAATTCTACTTTTCTACCTTTTAGTTTTACTTTTCTTTGTGTATTTCTTAAAAAATAAGAGACACTTTTTAGCTTACCTGATCTAACCAGATAACTAAACGCGAGGATAAACAGCATAATTATTTAACAATACCGGCAAAACGTTGATAGAAAACCGTTGGACTGTTCTCATTTTTGGGAGCATATTTTCCCGCTATAATCGGAACATAAATAACTCTTCTTCTGCTTTCTTCGCCAATAATAGAAGATTCTGCGACTCTGTGCCACAAACGGCCATCGTGAATGGTCAAATCTCCGGCTTCCGGAATGATGGAAACTTCCTCCGGATCAGGTTTATTGTCTAAAAAGTACTTTTTGCGGAAAAGCATTTGGTAAACACTTTGTTTGTGTGTACCCGGAATGATTTTAAGACCGCCATTTTCGGGTTTTAAAGTACTTAAATGGATCCCCACATTTAACATCGGGTTTAATTTTGCGCCATAAAAAATATCTCTCAAACCATCTGTATGCCAGCCCATTTTAGTAAACTTACTTTCCGGTCCGTTGATATAATGATTAAAAACCATTCCGTCTTTTTCTTCGGTTCCTAATCTCGCGCCATCGCCGGCCAGTTGCAACAAACTATTAAATCTTGGATCAAGTAAAAGACCACTCAGGGTTTGATGATGTTGATTGATAAAGGCAAAACGCTGTACAATAGGAGAGCCATCTAAATCTTTTCCGTATTTAATTGGAACACCGTTTACTTTTTTAAGATCATTGTCAATCCAGTTTTGTTGTACTTGTTTTGAAGCATCAATGATTGAGGAAACAGTTTCCGGATTTATAAATTTTTTGAAATGGATAAAGCCATATTGGTTAAAAAAATCAATTTGCTCATCAGTTAATTGCTCAGTAAGGGTAAAAGTTTTATAAGAAGATACCATGATAAATATATTTAATAAATGAAAAAATAGTGTTTGTAATTTTATCTAAAAGATTAGCAACAGCAACAGCAGCAACAACACATTCGCATATTTGCGTGCATTTGATCTTTAGGAAAATTAAACATTTTTCTTTTATTATACATATTCTATCGAATTAGTAGATATTAAAGCGAAGATAATATAATTTCTTTATTGCAAAGAATATTTTTAATTTATTTTCAAAAAAAATTAAATCTTGTAAATCCCGACTGCCGTTTTTTCTATAAATGCCTTTGGTAGTATACGATTAGCATAAACCGAAATAATATTTGTAAAACCCGGAATAACTTCTGATTTTTTGTTAAACATGGCTTTTACAGCAATTTTTGCCACTTCGTCAGGTTGCATATTAAACTTTTCAGCCATTTTACTAAAAGCATTTAAACCGGCTCTTGCAGCAAAACCGGTATCAACCGGCCCCGGACTAAAACAAGTTACCGAAATTGAAGTTTGGGCGAGTTCGAAACGTAAGGCTCGCGTAAATGATAAAACAAAAGCCTTTGTAGCCGAATAAACAGCTAGGGTAGGTACAGCCTGGTAAGCAGCCGTACTCGATATATTTAAAATGTAGGCTTGTTTTTCTTGTGAAAGTACAGGTATTAATAAATGTGAAAGCTCTACAACAACATTCATATTAAGTTGCATCATCCCAAGCTGATCGGTTAGAGAAGATTGACTAAAATCGCCCCACAGGCCATAACCAGCATTGTTAACCAAAATACCAAGCGGATAATTATTCGTTTTTACCCAATTAGCTACTTTTAATGACGCACCATCTAGCGAAAGATCAAGCGATAAAATAGCAGTATTGATACCGTATTTAACTGTAAGATCATCAGATAACTCTTTTAATTCCTTGTCAGTTCTTGCAACAAGCAATAGTGAATAACCCTGTTTAGCCAATTCATAAGCAATAGATTTACCAATTCCCTTGCTGGCACCGGTTATTAAGGCATACGGTTTCGTTTTTTCGCTCATTTTAGTATTTTACGCATCAAATATAGAGATTAATTGTACTTGAACATCATTTAAACAACAAATCTGACCCGTTTTAATGTCCCTTGTCTAAATCTCAACATCGATTTTCTTTGGGAAGGCCCCACAAAGACTCACAAAGAAAGCGCAGAGATTCGCAAAGATTTAGAGTTGGCTCCGTGCTTCTTTGTGTTTTCTTTGTGAATCTTTGTGAAATAATACACGTAATCCGAGATAATTAATTCATTTGCTAACGAAAAATGAAGATATAGCTAAGAACGCATTTTTTACAACACACAGACGCATTAATAGTATTAATTACTCTTTAGCATTTTAAAAACATACTCTTTGTAACTAGCTCCAATCGGAATTTCGATCTGGCCGATTTCAACATCATAAGCTGTAAATGCTGTGATGTTTTTTAAATTGATGATAAACGAGCGATGTATACGCAGGAAGTTTTTGTCCTGCAATTCCATTTCGATATCGCTGATTTTATATTTAGCATTGAGTTTTACCCCGTCTTTTTGATGCACAATAATGTAATCTTTTATGCTTTCGATATACAATATAGAATCAACATTAATTTTATTAAATTTTGGTCCGTTTTTGATGTAAATAAAATCTTCTTGCGTGGGAGTAATAATTTTATTATTGACAGGAGCGCTGATTCGTAAATAACGATCTGTGGCTTTAAAAAAACGGTCAAAAGTAATGGGTTTTAAAAGATAATCGACAATGTCAAGCTCATAACTTTCTAATGCATATTCGCGGTAAGCGGTAGTAAAAATAACAGAAGGCGGATTTCGTAAAGTCTTTAAAAAATCGATTCCGGTAATTTGAGGCATCTTAATATCCAAAAACATAAGGTCAACGGTAGTAGTTCTTAAAACTTCAGCCGCTTTTAACGCATTTGGGCACGTACCAACAACTTCTAAATAATCTAATTTACTGATATGATTTTGCAGTAAACTGATTGCCAGCGGTTCGTCGTCGACTAATAAACACTTTATTTTCATCTCTAAGCTAAGTTATATTGCGATGCAAGATTTATTTTTAGTACTGCAGTAAAATCGTCATCTGTTTTGGTAACATTAAAAGTATAATTTTCCGGATAAATTTTATCTAGCTGTTGTATAATATTGTTCAGACCAATTTTGCCGCTTTCGGCTTCAAGTTCTGTTTTACAGATTGTATTTCGAATCGTAAATTCGAAATTATTGTTGGCCGATTTTAAATCAATTTCAATTTTTGGTGCACTTCCGATGTCTTCTCCAGCTCCGTGTTTAAAGGCGTTTTCTACTAAAGAAAGCAAAATAAGAGGAGCAATCATTCCGTTTTGATCTATTTCATGATTGAAAACCACACTCAGACGATCGTCATAACGTAATTTTTCCAGCGAAATATAATTTTCCAATAATGTGATTTCTTGCGTAAGAGGCACATACGTACTGCTGCAGCGGTATAAAATACAATCTAATATTTCGGATAAAACCGCAATAGACTGCGATGTTATAGGAGAATTTACAACAGAAAGCGAATAAATATTATTAAGTGTATTGAACAAAAAGTGCGGATTTAATTGTGCTTTCAGAATTTTTAATTCCGTTTCAGCTTTTTGTTTTTCCAATAATAAAGATCTTTTTTGAATGATGTATTGATCTTTTATCAGCTTTATAAAAATGAAAAATATTGATAAAGAAAGTATATGCAGTGAGTAGGCGATAAACAAGGTTGGCAAATCTGTGAGAATCTCTTGTATAGATTCCTGAGGAAAAGGCGGTGTGCGTGTAATAGGTTCGACACCATAAACCATTGTTATTCTGGCAACGGCAGAAATAATGTAAGCTCCTAAAAAAAATTCTGCCCAAACCCAATTGTGTTTTTGAGGCGTCATTAAACGAGGCAGGATTCTATAAGATAAAAAATAAGCTCCTATCATCGAACAGATCTCGTAATATACCGTATATAATACATCAACCCATAATCCTTCGGGATCTGAAGAAGTATTTTTACTAAAAAACATAATAAAAATAAACACCCAGAAAATAACATGAGTAGTTATTCTGTGAGCTGTAGCGAAGTTTATAATTTTTTCAAATGGTGTCATATAGTCAAAATTACGATTTATTTGCAAAGAGAAATTGATTGTCGACGAACAAGTAAAAAAAAGATGCAAACAGATAAAAACCACTCCTAAACACAACTTAAAGCCGTTTTTTGATTATTTATTGCTCATAATTGCCCGTATATCATGCGTGAAAATTTTGATCGGATTTATTAAAGAGTTTTGCTTCAAATTTTAAAATCAATCAAAATGAAACCATTCAAATTACTAATAGCATTATTATTATTCGGATTCGCTGCTTTTGCACAATCACCAGAATTTACAATCAAAGGAAAAGTTGTAGACGCTAAAACAAAACAGCCTTTGCCATATGTAACAATTACTTTGTTATCATCATCTCAAAAAGTAAAAGAAACTGCTTCTGATGAAAACGGAAATTATAACTTAAAAAGCATTTCCGGAAATTACCAATTAAACGTTGAGTTCCTATCTTATAAAACCTTTATTTCAGAGAGTTTTAAAATGAATCAGGACTTGGTTCAAAATGTTTCTTTGGATGAAGAAGTTCATCAATTAGAAGAAGTAAATGTTGTGGCCGAAAAATCGGCCGTCGATCTTAAATTGGATAAAAAAGTATTCAATGTTGGAAAAGACATTTTGTCTCACGGAGGTTCTGTCAACGATATCTTAAATAATGTTCCTTCTGTAAATGTAGACGTTGCCGGCGTTGTAAGCCTTAGAGGAAACAACAGCGTTACGGTTTTAATTAACGGAAAACCATCGATTTTGGCAGCGAACAATGGTTTGTCGCAGATTTCGGCTGCGAATATCGAAAAAGTAGAAGTTATCACTAATCCGTCTGCGGCTTATGAAGCACAAGGAGGCGCCGGAATTATTAATATTATTTTGAAAAAAAATAGTTTAAAAGGTTTTAACGGTTCACTTCAAGCTGCAATCGGACATCCTGAAAACTATAATATGAATGCCAATGTGAGTTATAAAACAGAAAAAATGAATCTTTTTTCGAATATCGGATATCGTGACCTGAATGTTTATGGCTACAATAAGCAATTTCAAATAAACAACAATAATGGTGTTACGACATTTTTAAATCAATATGATGATAATAAGCGAAACTATAGTACAGTAAGTTTCTACGTTGGAGGAGATTATTACATCAATGATAAAAATACTTTGACAGGAAGTTACTATCGTTCTAAAAATACCAACAGAGAAAATACTAAATACAATTACAATTATTCTGATGCAAACAATGCAACAGATAGTATTATTTCGAGATCTCAAAAATACGTAGAGCCTCAGATTTACAATGTTTTAGAATTGAATTATGCTAAGACATTTGACAAAAAAGACAAAAAATGGACTTCAAGTTTACAATATGTTTTTTGGAATGATGACGAAAATCAATACATCGACCAACAAAGAATGCTTCCTGACCGATCGCCGGTTTCTAATTTGTATACCAATGATATTGAAAGCAGTAACGATATTTTTATAAAATCAGATTTTGTAAATCCGATTAGTGAAAACTCTAAAATTGAAATGGGAATCAGAAGTGATTTGAGAGCGATAAGAAGCGATTATTATACTATTTTGGATGATATGCTTGAAGAGCAATTCACAAATAAATTGAAATACGACGAAAACTTATACAGCGCTTATTTTCAATTTGGAAGCAAAATAAAAAGATTTAATTATTTATTGGGTTTACGTTCTGAATTATCAGACATCAAAATTTCTGATCGAAAAAACACTTTCAATAACAGTAAAAATTATATCAATTTGTTTCCGACTGTACATTTGGTTTACAACTTAACGTCAAAAACTGACTTGCAATTAAGCTACAGCAAAAGAATAAACCGACCTAGATTTTGGCAGCTGAATCCGTTTTCCGGACTTTCAGATTTAAGAAACTTAACTGTTGGAAACCCAGATCTTAACCCAATGTTCACCGATTCATTTGAGTTTACTATTTTAGCAAAACCTGGAAAATTCAGCATCAATCCGTCAGTCTACTACAAGCATACAACCAATTTTTTTGAATACATTCTAGAACGTACTGATGAAAATTATTTTGTAAATACTCCCATAAATCTTGGTACAGAGAATCGTTACGGCGCGGAAGTTTCCACAACTTATAACCCGGCAAAATGGCTTCGTTTGTCTTTAGATTTTAATTATTATCAATTTAAACAAAACGGAGAATATAAAGGTGTAAGTTACAATGCCGAAGATCAGACTTGGTTGTCGAATTTTCGTTCTGTAGTCAAATTTCCTAAGATTATTTCAGGAGATTTTAGTTTCAGATACCGCGGAAAAAATCAAGGCGTGCAGACACTTACAGAACCGCAATACAGTGCAAATTTAGGTTTGAGTAAAGATTTTCTTCAAGAAAAAATGTCTGTAACTTTAAATGTAAACAACCTTTTTGATTCTCAAATCAGAAAAAGCCAAACCAAAACGTCATCGTATTATTTGGAATCAGAATTTAAATCGCAAGGAAGATATGTAAACCTAACTGTAATTTATCGTTTTAATCGTAACAAAACTGAAGCTGACAGATTGCCAAGTTCAATGTAATTCAAAATTTGGATCAACTTGTCATTTCGAGGTACGAGAAATCACATACGTAATTCGACAGTGATTGGTGACATACTGTGTGGAATTTCTAGTGTGATTCTTCATTCTTCGGAATGACAATCTTTTTGCCTAATCCCCAACTTTTACACCTGATCCCTGATCCCTGTGAAGGCTTGAAAAGTCTACATATTTGTACATAAAAAAAGAGACAACTATTGTCTAGTTGTCTCCTTTAGTGACCTCTAACGGGCAAATTTCAAATCATTTTATGGAAGATTTGAAGATATTGGCTTACTATTTGTAAAGTCTGTCTTTGAATGGCTTTAGTATTTTGGTTTGGATGTCCTGTTGGGGATTGATATCTTTTTTCGGACATATCAGCATGATGATTGAAAACTCTTTCTGTTCAAAATTTATTTGCTTACTTTTTCAAATGTCCAATTATAAAATTCAAAATATGGATGATTTAAAGTATTCCTAAATTTCTTGTATAAAACATTAAAAGCAGTATAAATACGTATTGTTGTTTATTTTATTTATCATAATTTACAGTCAAATTTTCAATTTATTTGTATAGATTAAGAATATATAATCATTTGCTCCAAAAAACATATGAGTTTAAAAGAAAAATCTGAAAAACTAAAAGAATTAATTTCAACTTATGATGCGCAATGGCTTTTAGGTGATTTGTCATCCTTAATACACAGCGGAAGAGAAAGAGCCCCAGATCAGCTTGGAAAGCTTTCATCTCCAATGAGACAGCTTTATTATTTGGCGGGACTTTGTATTTCTACGAATAAAGAGAATGGCAGTGACCAATACTATAATAAGGGAAAATGGGATGAAATTGTAAAACTTCTGAATGAAATAGAAAATGAATATTTCGTTTCACTTATTGAATATGATGAAAACACCGATGCTGTTGAATGGAAAAAAGTAAGAGGCGTAGCCATTCCCTCGTTTTTGTCATATTTCAATCAAGGGCCATTAAATTTTGAAGAACAAATAATGAATTGGGTAATTGATTTATTTACCAATTTTGATACTATTCTAATTGATGAATATGGCTTAAGGACTAATGATTTTATCTTGTTTTATGAAAGTTTAGACAAAGTTGTTCAAAATAATTTTCAAGGTTTTAGCACCAATCCGGAATTACTTAGAAAAGATTGGGATAAGTATACTAAAATAAAATCTGGAATGGACGAAAGTCTTCCGGATTTTTTTAGACAAAGTATACCTCCACATTATGAAGTAATGTCTAAATACATGATTGATAATGGAATGAAGGACCGATTTTATCCTGAAGAACTTGTAACGGAGGATTTGTCACTTGATACAATTAACAAGTTACTCGAAATCTTTTCAATACAAAGAGAAGAAAGATCATTTTTATATTATACAGAAACTAACCCAGGAAACCCTCTTTATGATTTTCCAATACTGGATCTTGAGAATGGAATGTATCAGGTTTTTGAAGTAAAGCAAGTAATTCATTCAATTAACAACTGGCTTGAAAAACAAGTTACAAAATTACCCGAAAGACTAGATAAGTATTTAAAGGTAAAAGGAAAATTGCTAGAAAATAATATAATAGATTTATTTAAAAAATTTCTCGGAGATGATGTAAAAGTTGTTGAAAGTTATTTTATCGATGGATGCGAGCAGGACATATTAATCATCTGGAAAGATAATGCATTTATAATTGAAGCAAAAGGATACAATATTAGGGAGCCTTTTAGAAATCCTGAAAAAGCCTTTACAAGAATTAAAGACGATTTTAAAAAAAGTATTGGTTATGGTTATGAGCAAACACTTCGCGTTGAAACCATTATACTTGAAAAAAAGCCATTAGTAATTCAAAATAATCAGGGTAAAACGATAGAAACAATTGATACAGCAAAAATAAAAAATTGTTTCTCGATTATAGTTAACATTAACTCATTTGGATTAGTACAGAATGATTTATCGTATCTATTAAATATCCAAGAGGACGATATTTATCCTTGGGCAGTTAAATATGACGACTTAGAGATTTTTATTTTAACACTGATAGCACAAGAAATGAATCCTCAAATATTTATTGATTTCTTATTATTAAGAGAAGAACTCCATGGTAAAATAACTTGTTCAGATGAATTGGAAATCTGTGGTGGTTTTCTAACAAAACAAATCATTCATAAAAGAATAAAGTATATGGGTACTTTAAAGACATCTCCAGAATTTGGTGATATTTTTGATCAGCAATATAATAAGACAATGGGATTCAAAAACGAGAAAAACCTTTATGAAAAACAAAGTGGGAAATACATGTTTTGGTAGTTATAGAATCAAATTTTAAATTGGAGTAGAAAAATTTAAATTCAGAATAAAATTAGAGTTGATTGTTAATCAACATGTTAAAGCAATGGAGTAATTCAATATCTGCAGGAAAGTAAATGGAGACAAAATAAAATTAAAGAAATAATGTTAATCTTAAAAAGAAAGGCCGCCATTAGGCAGCCTTTGATATTTTGAAAACTATGCATGAACTTCGACTGTACTCTTAGCTGTTGTAATTGTTGCAGGTTTTAACTGACCGGCTGCAGTTTCTCTGTTTGTAGTGTGTTTTTCCATCTTCATTTCAGGTTTTAGAGTAATATTATGCATTGTTTTGGCTTCTGCCTGGTATTGTTCTGTTGGGCTATGATGTCCTTCAGGATTTAAAAATTTGTATGCGTATACAATTCCTAGATTAAAGTAAGAAAAGGCTGCTAAGAGTACAATAAGTTGATGAACGTTCAGGACAAGTTTTTTGTCTCATGATTTTATATTACAAATGTACGAAAAAAACTCCATATATGCAAGTTGCTTAAATTTTTTGTAATCATATATACTCAATAATGCTTTACAAACCTCAGTTATCATTGACTTTGGATATAATTTTTTTAAATAAATCTTTTATATGATTTATTTCCTGATTATGGGTAGTTTTTTTGTTACAAAATAAAACGCATTTTTTAACTTTTTGTCCTGTTGTATTTTGTCACTTTTTATTTCTATCTAAGCATGATTAAAAGCCCCTGTGTACAACAGGGACTTTTTATTATTATTTAGGTCTACTAAATGATATTTAATTTATGATAAACTCAATTTTATGTAGGTAAGTCATTGTTTATAGTATTATAATCATTCCTTTTTCTCTTTCTTCCCCAAAAAATGCAATACCTGAATATCAGCTAACTTTCGAAGAAAGTATAATATTTCTTCTGCTTTTTCAAGTGTTACATCCATTCCTTCCTCTTTAAGTATCTTTTGTGCTTTTTTTGGTGAAATTTTTCCTGTATAATCTTTTTGGTTATATTCCATTTTGTTATTAATTATTGTTAAAATAAATATAACAAAAAAAAATACTATTAATTGTAAATCAATATGTTATGTATGGTTTGAATCCTGAGTAGTCACTCCAACAGGACATCCAAACCGCTTAAAATTATAAGTTAAAACTTATAAAACGGAAGAAAAAGGTATAAAAAAAACGCTAAAACTGATGTTTTAACGTTTTTTTAAGAGTGACCTCGACTGGATTCAAACCAGTAACCTTCTGAGCCGTAATCAGATGCGCTATTCAGTTGCGCCACGAGGCCTTTTTGTTTCTCAATTCACCTAAATTTACTAGCTTTGTTGAGCGCTTATTTCGGGTGCAAAGATAGATATAAATGTGAGATAAACAAGGAAAAAATAACATAAAAGCAAAAAAAAATGAAGATCGAAAGTTATATACGTGATATTCAAGATTTTCCCAAAGAAGGAATTTTATTTAAAGATATTACACCACTATTAAATGATCCCGTTGCCAGAAAAGAATGCTTGTCTGTTTTAGTAGCATCACTAAAAGGACAGGCAATTGACAAAGTAATAGGAGCAGAAAGTCGTGGCTTTTTCTTCGGAATGTTGCTGGCTCAGGAACTGAATGCGGGTTTTGTACCCGTTCGCAAACCTAAAAAACTGCCCTATTCAACAATTTCGGCTTCTTATGATTTAGAATACGGTACTGACACCTTAGAAATACACACAGATGCCATCAAAAAAGGAGACCGGGTTCTGATACATGATGATGTTTTAGCGACGGGAGGGACAGCGAAAGCACTCGGAGAATTGGTGGAGGAACTTGGTGGCGAAATTGTACAGTTCAATTTCCTCATGGAACTTTCGTTCTTAAATGGCAGAGATAAAATCGCAGGAAATCCTATTTTTGCAGCAATAACCTATTAAGCTAATTCTAAGCGTTAAGTTAAACCACAATTAGAAAAAAATCCTTTAAATCAGTGCAATCTGTAGCTATTTTCTTTTTTGGCACAGATTAAAAGAATTAAAATGATTATTTCTAAGTTTTAAAAAAAATAATTCGTGAAAATTCATGAAATTCGCGGCAAGCTTTTTTTGCCATAGATCAAAAGAAGTAGAATGATTATCTTTTAGTTTACTAACTTAACATCATAAACCCGAACCTAAAATGAAATATACTTTGGTACTAGTCGCTTTATTGTTATTTTCCTGTAAAAACGAAAAAACGACACCATCTGAAACCGCTTTAAAAACGAATACCAATAAAGAAAAGCAAGTTGCAACGCCTTCTCAGCAAGAGAATTTTTCTAGTGCTATTCGTCCGGGAGAGCAGTTAAATAAAGGAAAAGAATATTCAGATGAAGTAGAGTATGTTGAATATGATGACAATGGCGATTATAATTTGTTTACGATAAAAAAGGGCAAAGAAACAGTAGCATTGCATACTAATTTTGAAGGGGCTGATAAATTCCTTAGAGGCGACATTCTAGAAATAACCTGGAAAATAGATTCAACATATAGTGCAGGGGATGGGGAAAAACTGGATTTCACAGCATGGCTGATAAAGTCTAAAAAAATAAAAGACGGAAGTGTAAGCCTCTTTAAGAAAAAGCACAAAAAGCCAATTAAGTATTATTGGGCAGAGGAGCAGGAGTATTCTACAAGTTTTAAAGACTATCTGTATACTTTGGTAGAATATTATCTGGCAAATTCAAAAAAAGAGCTTGTAAAAGTAAACCTTCAAAACCCGGATGCCAATTTGGTTTATTCGATAGAAAGCGGAGATAAAGACGGTCGATCGTATACCATTTTGGGCATTTCTAATGAGTTCGAAAACCATACCAGTATAATTCAATGGTTGTACTTAGATACTGAAACCAGAAAATTATATGAGTATGATTTGCCAAACGATCAATTAATTGAATTTAAATAGTCCTTAAACCAAAACAATTTTGTGTTTAATGGCATATAAAACTAAACCAATTCTGGTTTTGATTTCGAGTTTGTCAAACAAACACTCTCTGTAACCATCAATTGTTTTAGGGCTGAGACACATTTCAGAAGCAATTTCCTTATAGGTTTTCTCGCTGCAGGCATGTCTTATGAAAACAATTTCTTTTTCTTTAAGATTTACTTTTTTAGAATCGTCATTAGCTTTTTTTACCAGCATGCCGGACACCAGCTCTGTGAAGTAAAAGCCTTTGTCGATAACACATGACATGGCTTCTTTGAATATTTCAGGCGAAGTATCCTTAAGCAAATATCCTCTGGCACCATTGGTAATCATTTTGATGATAATTTCCTCATCATCATTGACAGACAGTGCTATAACTTTTAGTCCGGGCCTGTTTTCTTTGATCCATTTCATTGTATCAAGACCGTCTAAAACGGGCATATTGACATCTAATAGAATTAAGTCTATTTCTGAATCAATGTTTTCCTGAAGATAGGTTATAAAAACTTTGCCATTTTCAAAGCGATCGACCACGTCAAATTCTTTAAAACTATTGATCAGAAGCTGTAAGGACTGCGAGAACAGCGAGTGATCATCGACAATGATAATTTTATTTTTAACTTTTGCTTTCATCGGATGTGTTTAAAGGATATTCTAAAGTTATATTTGTTCCGGATGTATTCGATTCTATAATTAGTTTGGCACCAATTAGTTTAGCTCTCAGTTTCATATTGTTTAAACCAATTCCGGAAGTGACTTTTTTGGTGTCGTAGCCAATTCCGAAATCCTTCATTTCTAACTGAAAAAGATCTGCAGTGGTTGTAATATTCACTTCGTATAAATCACTGAGTGAATGTTTTAAACTGTTGTGCAAAGCTTCCTGAAAAATACGGTAAATAAACAAATCATGTTCTTGGTTGATTTTAGGAATTTCTCCTGTAAATTTATAATTATAGTGTATATGTTTTAACTTTTTTATACGTTCCAGATCTTGTTTTATCGCCTCTATAAAGTTAGATTGCAATAAATTATCCTTGTTTATGATTCTGGATAAAATTCTAATCTCGTCCAATGATTTGGCTAAAACATTCTTAAGATCAGCCAGTTCTTTGCTTTTTATTGATTTTCCGGTTTGTATGTACATATTAAGCTGCATAATACCCACCGAAACAATCTGACCGATATTGTCGTGCAGTTCTTTGCTGATTTCACAAAGTGTCTGATCCTTAATCTCGATCCGGGTTTTAACCAGCTCGGATTGAAAGTACATTTCAGATTCCATTTTTTCAACCAAATACTTGTTCTTTTTCTTCAAAAAATAAAAAAAGAGCACCAGTAACGTGACCAGTAAAGTAAAAAAAACAATACCTAAGGAAATGACTAATAATTGTATTTCTTTTCGCTCCATATAAATCCGATTACAAAACAACTGTGTGCCAGAAAGTTTAAAATAAAAACGACTAAACTAAAAATAGAGTCATCCTGTTTAATTAAGAACCAGTTCAGCGCTAACATAAAAGGCAAAAAAGGAACGTGAAAAACCAATATACCTAAGATGTACCAAAAAAAAACGGATTTCTTAAAGTTTAATATTTTGTCTGAATTAAAGATCTCTACCAAATAGAGACAAGCCAATATCATAACGACTATAACCCCTGTTGCAAAACTATAGGTATAGGAGTGATTGAAATTTCCTTTGAAATACAGAATATTCAAAAAAAAGGAAACCACAAACAACCCTAGAAAAAGTACCGCAGAAATTCTGTTCTCCCGCTTCAGTAAAAGGCTTCTGAGCAATAGAATATAGGCTGAGAAACTAACGAACATGTAAAAATTATAAACATAATAATTTAACAAACCCGTCCATTGCGTAAAATAATAGCCAACTATTTCTATTGGTACTGAAAACCAGATTAAAAGTACTAAAAATTTAGCTTTATTACTAGGAAGCTTAGGTAACGAGATTAACCCGACGATTCCTGATAGCAAAGCTAAATAGACGATATAAGATCTTAAAAATTCAAACATAATTTTTTTTAGTAGGTTAGGCTAGGTGGTCTTCCTATGTTGCCATAGTTCATTGGTGAAATACTTTCGATATCATGGGAATCTTCTTCCGGGGCCGAAGCAAAACTTTGCATTTTCCCTGCACTGCGGGTGGATACTGATGAACTTGTTTTTTTGCCTGTTGGTGCCAGAAAGAGTGTCGTAAGGCCCGCTTTTTCGCCATGTTTTTCATCTTCGGGATATACTCCAAAGTAAAATCGGATTCCATCTACTTCATAACCGCTCTCAACTCCTTGTTCTTTAATGTATTGTATATAGCTTTCTAATGCTTCTAATGAATACCAAATGGCATTTGCATCGTCTTTTTTAGTTGATTTTCGGATTATTTTCGCTCTTTTATTAGCATAGTTGGAGTTCAGCTGCTTGGCGAACTCTCTTGTTATTAACTGATTAGGTTTGGTTGGAAGGTTTTTCATGTTTTTTAGTTTTAAAGTGATAATTAGTAAAATTAGTATTAATTAATGTTTATCCATATATAGGTGTTAAAAACAAATACACCCAATGGGTTCATGTTTTTAAAAATCTCATCTACAAAATTATTTCAAAAGGAAAGACGCAACAAGGGGGAATTTACCCTTTTTTGCGCAGGTAATTTTATTTGAAAATTTGGGTTAAAGTGCTGTTACGTTCTATTTTATAATGATACAATTTTACACCGTTCCTTTTTTCGAACAAATGAGCCAGGCGAAACTCAAAAAATGAGCCAATCAAAAATGTAAAATTTTAAATTATTTAATTATGTCACAACCAACACCTCTAGGTTACCCACATGCAGGAGCCGGAACAGTAGAAATTCTTTTAGAAAAAGAAGATGGAGCAGATTTTGCAGTCCTTTTTTCACCAGATCCCAACAATATGTTATTGAGAGACGCTGGATTACCAATGCAGTTTTATTATTACCCAAAGGCGCCACGCCTTGCCAAACATCCTGATGGAAGATTCAAATTCTCTATGCAGGTTTTTAAATCAGAAGGAGATTCCTCTACCGTAATCGGAGCAGAAGGACTGGAAGAAGAAGCGGGAGCTTATACCACCTTAACAAGTACAATAGATTTACCGGAAGCCCAGTTAAAAAAGGCTATTGATAAATTGAAAACAAAATTACACACCAGCTATAACAACCAAAGAACTTCAAAACTTTTTGGATTGTTTTCGTATCTAAAAGGTGTTGACAGGGATTTTGACGAAACAAACGTTAGACCGATACAGTTAACTGAGAACAAAATTGCGATGCATATAGTAGGAGAGAAGTCTCCAAACAATCCTTTTGGAGGTGCTAATCCGTGGACTTTTAACATTCAGGGGGAAGGAAACGGAAGTACTTTTGGACTAGGAGACAACGCTTTGTCTGTATTAATGGGGCGTAACAGTGCTTCATTAGTAAAAGGAGCTCTGGAAACCGGGGCAAACAATTTGGTGGTAGAGAACAGCATCAAATACAAAGGTTATATGCCAACAACTACCATTAAAACCACTGTAGATGTCAAAAAAGTACACACTTACTTTTCTGCAAAAGTAAATGTAAGCTGGTCTTTTGTGGATGTAAATTGGGAACATGAGTACGAAAAAATCTTAACACAAGGCGGTATTGTCAGCGAAATCATTACTGATAGTCAATTCTCTAACGAAGAAAGAAAAAAAGTGGAAGAAGCGCTTTTGACAAAACAAAGAGAGTTTGCTTTTCAAATCGTTCAGAAACATATTTTTGACGCTCCTGAAAAACAATTCACGCCGGCATCAACTCCTGAAAAGCCGAGTGGATTCTTTAGAATTTTTTCAGGATCAGGTAACGTTGGAGTAAGTTTAAAATCAGGAACTCAAATCAGAGAACTGCAATTTACAGATGAAATTAAATTCTCTGCCATTGAAGTTTTGGATTCAAAAATTAGTGGTAGTTTAACTCCTTTGACTTTAAAATCAGGTGCCGAAGCAAAAGAAGATCTTAAAAAGTATATTTCTGAAGTTCAGCTTGATGAAGATTTTTCTAAAGTACAAGTAATTGCTTCTTTAAATGGAGATTTGATCAAACTGGACAAAGACAGCGATATTGTAAATGACAGCCCTGTAAGCCAGGTTTCTATTGAAGTTGGTTATCCGGATTCAAAAGGAAAAATGATCTGGAAAAGCTCCGGAAGAATGATTGCACCGGAGGGTACGCCGTATGTGAAAAATACCAGTAAATCCGGAAAAGAAATTGATGCCATTTTCCCTGCAACCTGGAACGATAAATCTAAAGAAAAAAATGCTTTTGTATTTGATTTTGTAAAAAACAACGGTTCAAGCAAAATTAAAGTAAGACAAGAGGTAATGTACGAAAAAGACAAGAGAATCAAATTAAAAGACACTGTCAGAGAATTTGAATTTGAAGGAACCAAAGTTTTCGTACCGCTACCGGTTATGAATATGACCAACTACACATTGTCAACTGAAGAACTTTACGAATGCGACACCTTAGAGGTTACTTTGAAAGTAGATAAAATGTCAAGCAAAAAATTCAAATTTACGGCTGACAATTTTGAAGACGCAATACCATACAGATCTTGGTATGAATCAGATTACACCATAAAACCAACCGAATACAAGGTAAAATACACCTGTAGCGGAAAAATTGGCAAAAAAGCTAAAAAGGTAAGTGTCTCTACCGATTTTCAGAAAATTGATTATCTGGAAGGTGATGTTTTATTCGAAATTCCAGCAGGAACCGCTGCTCAAAAAGCGGATATAGAAAAAATCAGAGCTCCATTTATGGAATAGTTTTTTTCTTAACAGACAAAGGGGACATTTCGTCCCTTTTGTTTTCTAAACACAATTAATCGTAAAAAAAACATCATGCCGGATTTAAATACATTCAAACTTGAAGGAACAAAACTGGTTCCCATTAACAGATTTAATCTCGAGCCCGCAAAGCCCAGCACCTCATTTACAGAATCATCCAGTATAAAAGCTGACGATTTTGAGGTTATTGAACACCCCATAATCCATTCGATAAACATAAGGCCGGATATCCTGACAGGCATAGATTCTTACTCTCCATTTATTGAAAACAACACAATCATAAATGAAAAATCGACTTTTAAAAATCACAACAATCCGGATATCGAATTGTTTTTCCCTGAAATAGAACTTATGCCCAACAACAATACGGTCTTCTATTACGAAAATGTGTTGGATAAATTCGGAAACAAGAGCGGCTTGTTAGGCAGTGTCACTTTGAAATACAACATCAAAGACAAACCAGTAAACAATAATCAAAGAAATATTGACTTAAATTTAAGAGAAGCATTACTTAATCTAAAAGTAAACGGTGACCTTATCAGGATCAATGGTACAATCAATACCTATAACAAAGAAATACAGTTTGACCTAAAAGACGAAGCCGTAAAAATTGCCTATTTTAATCTCATCTCACAAATTGAAAGCGCAAAATGCAATATTGATTTATTTTTTGACTTTAAAGGATATTCGCGAAACAAAAGAAATTTTTTGTACGCAAGAGATATTTCAATGGTCAATGCTAAAATGAGAACCCAAAGTGATTTGATGACTTCAAAAACCGCTTCCTCAGAAACAAATTTAATAAGCAGCCCTTTGATGGTAAAATCCGATCCAGTAAAAAGTACGGCTGCCAAAAAATTATTTCTTCAAATTCAAAGAGAAGATGATACTGATATTATTGTTCAGACAGAATACGTAAAAAGTACTTTTTTGTTAAAAGTAAACAAAACTATAGGGTATCCTGTTTCTAAAGACGCCTCAGCCAGTCTTTACAAAACTTCTGATGGGGGATTTATAGGCAATCCATTTAATTTAAACGAAGAATTTTCTCAGTTCAAACAAATATTTGTCGCCGGAGTAAATTTCAGTAAACTTTCGATTTATAAATCGATGGTTCAGCCTAATACTTTTTTACTGATTTCTAAAATGTACAGTCTTTCTAAGGATTTAGATACTTTAAAACCTTGCATTTCTACCATATTCCATGCGTTTGAAGACGGTGTGGGTTCTTCGGAAGAAATCTCAAAAATCAGTTTTCAATTTGCAGTTGGTCCAAATCTATCTGAATTTGATTTGGCAAAACTAAAAATAGCATTACTCAACAATAATTTTATTGATGGTGATACAAGCGATTATTTCAATAAAATTCAATTTCTGTTTCCCAATGATATTGATGCTGACTACGAAATAAGCGGAAACTATTTTCTGCAAAAATCAGACATCAATAGAGACGGAAAACATTTTCTGTTTAATCTTTCCACAGAAAATCTGGCCGAAGCAAGCATTATGATCAATGCTTTGAACAACACCATATCGCAGTTTGCCAATATCAATTTCAAACACAAGGAAATAAAAGACACCAGTGTTATTGAATTGAATATTGAAAAAACAATCGGAGAAATTATAGCTGTTTCAATAGACAATAACGCTAAGAAAGTACAAATTAAAAACCAATCCTTTTCCAATTGCAAACTCAATTCGATTCTCTTGGTTTACAATCAAAACTCCACTTATTTTAACAGTACGTTTTTTAACAGCTATCCGCAGTTAATTAGTAACGACAGTAAAATTTTAGACAATGCTGTTTTGAATCCCGCTAATGCATCCGGAAATCTGGAAAATGTATTTTTTGACTTTGAAAACATAGAGAATATCAGTTCTGAATTCAGTCAGATCGTTTCGCAGTCTACAGATTACAACCGCTACATTCAGATTGAAATAAAAAAACAAGCTACAGCGACCAGCAAAATTACGGTGGAATTAACGGTTCTGGAATCGGGAAGTACATTTAGTATCGAGCGTTTGAAATCGGAATTTTCAACCCCGATACTATTCAATTTTATTGTAAAAAACACGACGGTTAGTTCTACGCTTATCTCGTACAAAACAAACTACTTTGACAAAAACGGCAATTTGGTAAAATCTAAAAATGAAGTTTTTGACTTTTCGGCTTCTTCAAAAATAACCATAATAAAGTAAGGTCATGAGAACTATTAAATTCGGACTAACATCGAGCGAGGTCTATTACTTAAATGAATTACTCATCAAACTCAACTACAATGTTATTGTTTCAGACTATTTTGGCATTGAAACGGATACCGCAGTAAAAGATTTTCAACTAAAAAACAATTTGGTTGTAGATGGAATTGTCGGACTAAAAACATGGTCGACACTTTTTGAAAAGAGCAATAATGGATTGTTACCCAATAATAAATTGCTTTCAGAACAAGATCTTATTGATTTTTCCAATAATCATGATCTTGAATTAGCAGTTGTTAAATCGGTTAACGAAGTCGAAAGCAACGGAAAAGGTTTTCTGGTAGATGGCAGACCGAAAATTTTGTTTGAAGGACATGTTTTCTGGAGAGAATTGAAAAAAAGAGGCGTAAACTGTCAAGCCTATGTGAATTCGAATACAGCAAACATTCTCTACGAAGACTACACCAATGAATTTTATGTCGGCGGAGCAGGTGAATATACTCGTCTGGAAAAAGCGAATAGTCTAAATACCGATAAAGATTTTAGCGACGCAGCAAAGTGTTCTGCTTCCTGGGGACTTTTTCAGGTCATGGGATTCAATGCTGTTCCTATTGGGTACGCAAACATAAACGAATTTGTAGAGAAAATGTATCTAAACGAAGGAGAACATCTAAAGGCATTCGGATTATATCTGAAAGAAAGAAATCTTTTTCCCGCTCTAAGAAACCATAAGTGGGCTGAGTTTGCTTTAAAATACAACGGCAAAGGCTACAAAGCAAACAAATACGATGAAAAACTGGAAAAGGCTTACGAAAGATTCGCATCCTAATAAAAATATAAAACCCGACAGGTTTTTGAAACCTGTCGGGTTTGAATTATTTAATTCTACTTTTTTTATCGTAAACTTGCTCCAAGTTCTGTTTCGAATACATTTTGCAATTTCGACATGATTTTATCAATCTGAACATCTGTCAGTGTTTTAGTATGATCCTGAATGGTAAAACTCAAAGCATATGATTTTTTACCTTCCGGAAGATTTTTACCCTCATAAACATCAAACAAATTAACATCTTTTAGGAGTGTTTTCTCTGTTTGTTTAGCCAGATTATAAATACTTTCGTAAGTTGTTTTCTGATCAATCAATAAAGCTAAATCTCTACGAACTTCAGGATATTTTGGAATTTCGGTGTATTTAATTTTTCCGGTAATAATTTTCAAAACCAAATCCCAGTTGAAATCAGCAAAATAAACATCTTGTTTGATTCCAAAATGTTTTAAGATTGGTTTCTTTATAACACCCATTTCCACCAATACGTCATTGTTGTAACAAATAGCCGTTCCTTCAGAGAAAATATCTGATTGCACGGGAGCATTCGATATCTTATCGATTCCTAGACGTGACAAAATAGCTTTCACATAACCTTTCAGTAAAAAGAAATCGGTCGCTTTTTGCGGATTTGTCCAGCTTTCTTTATTTCTGTCTCCTGTTACAGATAATGTTAAGTGTTTGTGCTCTTCATAACCGTTAAGGAATTTATGGTAGGTTTTTCCAAATTCAAACAATTTCAAATCAGAACTTTTTCTGTTGATGTTGTATGAAATAGCTTCCAACGCAGAGAACAATAAAGATTGACGCATTGTTGCCAAATCACTACTTAACGGATTAAGCATGGTAACATTGTGCTCTTCTTTTAACATAGCCGATAGTTTTGTATAAGCAGCTGTTGTCAAAGAATTTGCCATCATCTCATGAAACCCTTGCGAGTTTAACTGTGAACCAATTAGATTCTGTACTTTATAGTCTTCTGTTCTTGGCGAGTTTGCAACTGTCGCATTAAACTTCTTTGAGAACTCGATATTGTTATAACCATAAACTCTTAGAATTTCTTCGATTACATCAATTTCACGTTGCACATCTACACGGTAAGCCGGAATCGTTAATCCCAAACCGGAATCAGAAACACTGTTTACTTTAATATCTAAAGAAACCAGTATTTTTTTGATCGTATCTTTTGGAATCTCCTGACCGATAATCTTGTAAACATGACTAAAGTTTAATAAAACAGAGAAATCCTCTACTTTTTTAGGATACACTTCAATCACATCTGATGTGATTTTTCCACCCGCAACTTCCTGAATTAAAAGAGCAGCACGCTTTAAAGCATATTCTGTAATAGTCGGATCGATTCCTCTTTCAAATCTAAACGAAGCATCTGTATTCAATTGATGTCTTTTGGCAGTTTTACGAATGCTAACAGCATCAAAATAGGCACTTTCTAAGAAAATAGAAGTAGTTCCTTCTGTTACACCCGATTTTTTCCCACCAAAAACACCTGCAATGCAAAGAGGTCCTTTTTCATCACAAATCATCAGGTCTTCTGCATGCAATGTTCTCTCAACATCATCTAAAGTGGTAAATTTTGTACCCTCAGCTAATGTTTTTACACTTATTTTCCCGTTGATTTTTGCAGCATCGAAAGCATGCAAAGGTTGTCCCAATTCATGCAACACATAATTGGTAACGTCAACAATATTATTTTTTGGAGTTAATCCGATAGCTTTTAAACGATCTTGCAACCAAGCCGGAGATTCTTTAACAGAGATTCCGGAAATGGTAACACCACAATATCTTGGCGCTAGAAGAGGCTCATCAACCACCACGTCTATTTTAAGTGTACGCATATCTACTCTGAAATTGCTCACAGAAGGCGTAATTAATTCTATGTTTACACCACGTTGCAACATTCCGGCTCTTAAATCACGTGCCGTCCCAAAATGGCTCATGGCATCTGCACGATTTGGTGTTAATCCAATTTCAAAAACTTCATCACTTACGATATCAAAAACTTTAGAAGCAGGAGTACCCGGTACTAATTTTTCATCTAAAACCATAATTCCGTCATGACTTGTACCAAGACCTAATTCGTCTTCAGCACAGATCATTCCGTGGCTTTCCTGTCCGCGAATTTTTCCTTTTTTAATGGTGAATTCTCCACCATCTTTATCGTACAAAACTGTTCCGATAGTAGCAACCGGTACTTTTTGTCCGGCAGCAACATTGGCAGCTCCGCAAACAATCTGAATAGGGGCTTCCAAACCAATATTTACTGTCGTAACGTTTAGTCTGTCAGCATCGGGATGTTTTTCACAGGTTAATACGTGTCCTACAACAACTCCTTGTAAACCGCCTTTAATGGATTCATATTTTTCAACAACTTCTACTTCCAGACCTAAATCTGTAAGTAATTCTGATGTTTGTTCAGAGGTCCAGTCTGTTTTAATGAATTGTTTTAACCAGTTGTAAGATATTTTCATGTTAACTTTTTTATTCTTGAATAAGGGTGTAAATATAAGGATTGATCGGCTGAGTTGGAAACATTTTTTTTGTTTTATGACGTAAAAATTTGCCGTTCAACGTTATAATACTATCACCTAATTAATGTAAGGGTTTATAATTACTTTGTAATGAGCTGCTATTGTACTTTGTAAGACGATTTAGATCAGTTCTTCAACATGTTTTTTGATGTTTTCCGAAATCTTTTTGATTGGCAAATCATTTTCATCTAATCCGAACGGATCTTCAATTTCTTCGGCAATAAGCTCTAAACTGGCTAATACGTAAAAGATAAAAACCACCACCGGCGCCACATAATACCCTAGGCTTACAGCGTACCCAAAAGGCAGTGTCATCGTATAAAAAAAGATAAATTTTTTGATAAATGCACTGTAAGAGTAGGGAATAGGGGTGTTTTTTATTCGCTCACAAGCACCACAAATATCAGTAAAAGACTGTAGCTCCTCGTTTAAAGTAATCAACTGATCTCCCGTAATTTTTTTGGCATCATACAAATCATTGATTTTATGATACATGATTCTTTTTACTTGATTCGGTTTGTGTTTTTGGTGGTCGATTACCAAATCAACATCTTCAAAAAGCTGTTTTCCGGTTTCCTCATCATTTAAATGCTTCTGCAAAATTGAGGCATAGGTTGGTATAATCTTGCGAAAGAATTTTCTATCGTTTTCATCTTTTAAGATCGCCGAAAGCTTAATAGCCAAATTACGACTGTTATTTACCAGTGCTCCCCACAGTTTCCTTCCTTCCCACCAGCGATCATAAGCCGTATTGGTTCTAAAAACAAGCAACAAGGAAATTACAAAACCAAGCATTCCGTGCATAATCGGAATGTTTTGAATGTAGTCATTTTTAGTAACTTTAAAATATTCAAGTTCAACGTACCCAACCGCTCCGGCATAAATCCCGATGGCCGCCATAATTGGTAACAGTTTTCGAACCGTATCTGATTTGTGGAAATGAAAGATAAAAGAGAACCACTCTTTGGTATTGTATGAAATCATTTAAGTTTGTTTTGAAACAAATTTAAATTAAAAATTCATATTTCCCGCCAATTCTTTCAAGGCAATTTCAGATAATTTTGCCTGATACTGGGCATTACTGTAACGCACTTTTGCATTTACATAATTAAGCTGAGCCGTTCTGAAGTCAATCGTTGTGATCGTTCCAATTCTAAATTTATCCAACGTAATCTCTAAGTTTTGTTTAGCGATCGCTTCGTTGTTTTCTTCCAGATTAATCAATTCTAAATTCGTTAAATAAGTCTGAAAAGCAGTGTTTAATTGCGTTTTTAAAATCATATTTTGCTGGTCGATAGCAATTTGAGAGTTCTCAATTTGCAGTTTAGCAACTTTCTCATTTCGATGTTGGTTAAAACCGTCAAAAACATTTAGAGTAGCATTAAAACCATAGTTCAAACCTCGGGAAGAAGTAGCACTCGTAAAACCTAAACTGGATTCACTTTCATTAAAATTATAACCGGTCGTTAATCTCACCACCGGATAACGATCTGCTTTTACCTGTTTTAATTGCAGTTCTGCAATACGTTTGTTTATAATCTGTGTTTCAAGTGCCGGATTTTGCTTTTGAGCCAAATCTACTAAATCACTTAAAATCAATTTATTGTCAACAGCCACCACATCTGTTACCTTAAAGTTAATTTGCACATCACGCGCGAGATATTGGTTCAGCAAAATTTTGGCATTGGCGTACGATTCTTTCTGTCTCAACAAAGCCACCTGATCTGAGTTTAAATCAACCTGAGCATTTAATACCTCTAATTTGGAAGCTTTACCAATACTAAAACGGTTTTTGGCTAAAGTTAATCTTTGGTTGGAAATTACAATTGTCGTATCTAATGCAGCTAATTGTTGTTGTTGCTGCACCAGGTCATAATAAGCCGAATTTACTTGCCCGATTTTTACCAATATGATTCTTTTTAGCTCCGAATCACCTTGTTTTTGAAGCTCTTTTAACTGATCCAGCTTCGCGAACATTTTCATTCCGTCAAAAACAGTCCATCCCAAACTTACGCCATAACTTAAACTGTTGTTTTTGGCATTTTTTAATGATGTTGAAGTTCCGTCCTGGCGGGTCTGAGACGAATTCTGAATGTTATTATTGTCTGTAACCGTAGCAGTTGCATTGGGTAACATACCTGCGTTTCCAACAGTTACATTGGTTTCGCTTATTTTGGAGTTATTCTTGGCAATCTTAATTTCAAAATTATTTTCCAATGCTATTTTCATAGCATCTTCTATAGTTAAAACTTCTTGCGCCTGCATTTTTGTGAGGCAGAAGAAGCACAGTAACAGACTACTGAATAAAATTTTAGTACTCATATTTGTTTTTCTTTTGACAGGAATTCATCAGTTTAAGTTCTTACACCAGTGAATTCCTGACTAATAAATTATTTACTTTCTCTTTCGTATTCGTCAATGTGGTCGAACTCAGGGTAGTGTTTTCTCGCTTTAGACCACATCAGATAAATTGCAGGAATCACAAAAAGGGTCAATGCTAAAGAGAAAATAGTCCCACCAACAATAACAACTCCCATTCCGATTCTACTTGTTGATGCTGCTCCAAGAGACATTGCAATTGGTAAAGCTCCTAAAGCAATAGCCAAACTCGTCATCAAAATTGGACGCAAACGCGCTTCTGACGCCTCTAAAATAGCTTCCATCTTCGGTTTTCCCTGTTCTCTTAACTGATTGGCGAATTCAACAATCAAAATACCGTTTTTGGTCACCAAACCAATAAGCATTACAGTCCCAATCTGACTAAAAATATTCCAGGTCTGATTGAACAACCACAAAGAGAATAAAGCTCCAGCAACAGCCATAGGCACTGTTAAAATAATGATAAGCGGATCGATAAAACTCTCAAATTGAGCCGCAAGAATCAAAAAGATCAATAGCAAAGCCAGTCCAAATGCAAAAGAAGTGTTGGAGCTACTTTCAACAAAATCTCGTGATTCTCCACTTAAGTCGGTTGTAAAAGTATCGTCCAAAACTTTAGCTTTGATCTGATCCATCGCCTGAATACCATCGCTGATACTTTTTCCCGGTGCCAAACCTGCGGAAACGGTAGCCGACATATAACGATTATTGTGGTACAATTGAGGTGGATTACTCTGTTCCTCAATGTTCACGACATTATCCATCTGAATTAATTCTCCTTTATTGTTTTTAACAAACATCGAAGTTAAGTCCAAAGGTTTAGAACGGTCTTTTTGATCAAATTGCCCGATAACCTGATATTGTTTTCCGTTTTTAATAAAATAGCCAAAACGCTGGCCACTTAAAGAAAGTTGTAAAGTCTGCGCAATATCAATAATCGAGATCCCCAAACTTTCGGCTTTTGCACGATCGATACTAACGTTGATTTCAGGCTTGTTAAATTTCAGGTTTACATCGGTAATAGAGAAAACATCGCTTTTACCCACTTCTTCCATAAACAAAGGAATTTTTGCCCTTAATTTCTCAAAATTAGGCGCTTGAATAATATATTGAATCGGCAAACCACCACGTCTGTTTACCGCAATAGTAGGTTGTTGGATTACAGATGTTTTAGCGTCGGGATACTTTTTTGTCCACTTGGTTAATTTCTCAGCAATATCTTTTTGAGACAACTTCCTTTCATTTGGTTCTTTCAGAGAAAGTCTGATAAAACCACTATTTGTTGCAGAAGATCCAAAACCCGGTGCGGTAATCACCAAACTTACTTTTTTCTCCGGAATAGAGTCGTCTACCAATCTCGATATTTCCTGCATAAAACGATCAGTATACTCATACGAAGACCCCTCAGGTGTATTCATACGCATCACCACCGAGCTACGATCATCATAAGGAGCTGTTTCTTTCGGAAGAATGGTAAAAAATAAATAAATCAACCCGAAACAGGCAATCAAAATCGGAAAACTAATCCATTTTTTATCCATAAATCGATTTAAAGCATCAGCATAACCACTGTTCATTTTTTCGAAAAAAGGCTCCGTTTTAATATAGAATTTTGACTTTTTCTGTTCGCCGCCTTTCATCAAATAAGCGTTTAGCATTGGCGTCAACGTTAGCGATACGAAGGCCGAAATTAATACTGCGGCACCTATCACAACTCCAAATTCCCTAAAGAGTCGGCCGACAAAGCCTTCTAGGAAAATTACCGGCAAGAATACAGCAGCTAAAGTCACCGAAATCGAAATTACAGCGTAGAAAATTTCGTTTGATCCTTTAATCGCGGCTTCAATAGGAGACATTCCTTCTTCAACCTTTTTAAATATGTTTTCTGTTACCACAATTCCGTCATCAACAACCAGACCGGTAGCCAAAACAATAGCTAAAAGAGTCAATACGTTTATTGAGAATCCAAAAAGCCACATAATAAAGAATGTCGCAATTAAGGATACCGGAATATCAATTAAAGGACGGAATGCAATCGCCCAGTCTCTAAAAAACAAATAGATGATAATAATTACCAGAATAATTGAAATCCCTAATGTTTCAGCAACCTCTAATACCGATTTTTTTACGAAAATAGTGTTATCAAGCGCAATATTAAGCTTGATATCTTTAGGAAGATCCTTTTTTAAGGCATCGTATTTTTTATAGAATTCAGCCGAAATGTCTAAGTAATTGGCTCCGGGCATCGGAACAATAGCCAAACCAATCATCGGAAGTCCCGATTGACTCAGTTTTGTTTCTATGTTTTCCGGACCTAATTCAGCACCGCCAATATCACTTAATCTGACAATTTTATCTCCGTCGGTACGGATAATGATATTGTTGAACTCTTCCGGTTTAGAAAGATTTCCGACTGTTTTTACAGTAAGTTCGGTATTATTACCCGTCAGTTTTCCCGAAGGTAACTCTACATTTTGCGCATTTAAAGCATTTCGAACCTCCGCCACTGTGCAACCATAAGCTGCCAGTTTTGCCGGATCAATCCACAAACGCATGGCGTATCGTTTTTGCCCCCAGATTTGCACACCACTAACTCCGGGAATCGTCTCTAAACGTTGTGAAATCACATTTTCAGCATAATCACTTAACTCCAGAGCACTTCTGGTGTCACTTTGTACGGTCATCGAAATAATAGCATCACTATCGGCATCAGCCTTAGACACTACAGGTGGCGCATCGATATCCTGAGGCAAATTTCTAACTGTCTGAGACACTTTATCTCTTACATCATTTGCTGCCTCTTCGAGATCTTTATCCAGATTAAATTCAATGGTAATATTACTGCTTCCCTGATTACTTGAGGAAGTTATATTTCTAATTCCGTCAATAGCATTTACGGCCTTTTCGAGAGGTTCTGTTATTTGTGATTCAATAATATCGGCATTGGCTCCGGTATAATTGGTTCTGATAGAAACCTGAGCCGGGTCAATAGACGGGAATTCGCGGACACCCAAAAAAGTATAACCAATAAAACCGAATAAAATAATCAAAAGATTCAGTACAATGGTTAAAACAGGTCTTCTTATACTAGTAGTTGATAAACTCATTATTAATTTTAGATTTTAGATTGTTGATTTTAGATTTGGATTGTTACATCACGAATCTGTTTCAAAATCTGCGCTTATTTTACTTTAACTTTTATTGGAGCCTCATTTTTTAACGACATCACACCGCTTGTCAGTAGAGTGTCACCTGCTTTTAATCCGGATAAAATTAAAATCGAAGCATCTGTTCTTGTCGTCGCATCCACCATAACCTCTTTGGCCTTACCGTTATTTGCGATATATACTTTTTTACCGCTTTGAACAGGAACTATCGCTTCAGAAGGCACTACTATAGCGTCTTTAATAATGTTTAATGGTAATTGTACATCGGCAAAAGTACCCGGTAAAAGCTTTCCGTCAGTATTATCTGCAATGGCGCGAATTTGCAACGTACGTGTCGCTACCGCAACCTCAGGTTCAATAGCGTATATTTTCCCGGTATAAACCTTAGTCGAACCTGAGACCGTAAAATCAATATTGGAGCCTGAAGTGACCTGAGAGGCATATTTTTCAGGAATTGAAAATGTAATTTTTAATTTTCCGGTGTTAACTAATTTTGCCACCAAAACAGTAGGAGTGATGTAAGTCCCCGGAGAAATAGAACGCAAACCTATTTTTCCTGAAAAAGGAGCTTTAACTGAGGTTTTTGAAATCTGAGCTCTAATCAATTGGCTTTGCGCTTGTGCTGACGCATAATCGGCATTGGCAACATCAAATTCTTCCTGACTTATGGCTTCTTTCTGAAGCAATAATTTAGCTCTTCTTTCGTTTTCGGCAGCTAATTTTTCTCTGGTAACAGCTTGTCTCAATTGCGCTTTTAACTCAATATCATTTACCTTAAAAAGGATCTGACCTTTATTTACGTACGTACCCTCGTTAAAATAAATATTCTCCACAATTCCTGAAACTTCACTGCGAATTTCTATTTGTTCATTGGCTTCAATAGAGCCAGATAACGATAGATTGTTATCAAAAGTGGTAGTTTTCACCACTATTCCGGCCACCGTTGTCGGATTGTCTTTGTCACCGAACTTTTTAGACTCTTCGTTTTTGTTTTTGTTGGAGACAACTCTGTAGGCAATGAACCCTCCGAGTCCGATAATCAAAAGGGCGTAAACTAGGTTTTTTACTTTCATAAAATTGAGGTAAATGGATTTTTTTGGGTAAGTGATTTTAGTAAGTGTACAAATTTAACATTTGTATGTACAAGTTTTAATATTCAAAATCAAACATTTAAAAATCAACAACTTACTACTTGTTTAATTTCAAAATTAAAATTCTTAAGGCAGTTTTCCGAGATTTTTAGATGATATAACATTAATACAGCTGTTTATAGTTTCAACATTTTAGATGTTGCTTTTGATTATTGGTTTAATCTCTTAACTAAAATAATGTGTTTTTTAACAAAACTTTTAGAAACACCTTAAAACACTCTTGTTTTTGAAGGTTTTTACGCACGTAGTTTTACGCAAAGACAAAAATTAAAGTAAAACAATTCTTACTTAATTTGTGATATTTGCATTTTAACGGATTTTTTTTGTTGTTTATCGATTTTATTCGTAACATTGATAAGCTTAAACAAAATGATGTTTTTTTTGTGACAATATTAATGTTTTTAGGGGTTAAGCGTTAAAATGTGTAGGTTTTTTAGTTGTTATTGCGTTAAAACTAGTGCTTAATAGAATTATTTAATTAACAGTTGTTTATACATTATTAAAGTTTCGTACCCAAAACTACTTTCTTTATGGCAAAAAAAATACTCCTAGGCTTATGGTTTTCTTTATTGCTCTCTGCAATACTTTATTTATTCTGGCAAAACGAGTTCAAATACAGTCTTCCGACTCCTGTTCCTAAAAATTATCATGCCGTTGCTATGGGCTCCCGAATTGATTTGGGAAAATGCTGGGTCACCAATAACAAACCCGTTTTTATTCATTTTTTTAATCCGGATTGTCCTTGTTCCCGTTTCAATATACCACACGTTAGCGGACTAATAAAAGAATATGGAGATCGTATTAATTTTAAAATTGTAGTCTTAAACAAACATAAAAATTTCACAATTGAAGAGATACAGAAAAAATTCGATGCTCAAATTCCGGTCTATTTTGATGAAGCAATGGCTAAAAAATGCGGTGTTTTTTCAACTCCACAGGCCGTTATAATCGATCCTGTACAAAATTTATACTATCGAGGGAATTACAATAAAACCAGGTATTGTACTAATGCCGACAGTAATTATGCACAAATGGCAATAGATGCTTTGCTAAAACAAACCAAGACCCCGGCATTTGATGCTTTAGCCCTGAGAGCTTATGGATGTTCGTTACCAAAATGCACTAAATAAATCTAACCCTCAACCTAAATTACCAAAAATTATGAAAACAAAAGCAAGCTTGAATGAACAAGATTACCTGCACAGTTTTATGTCAACTATGACACAAAAATCAGACACCATTATCAACTATGTACTTGCCATCTATTTTCTTCTTGGAATCGCCCTGGCCTTTAAGTACGATACGTTTGAAATTGGGGTTGGAGTAGGTGTCATTAACCTACTACTGTATTATTCGGCAAAATTCTTCTTTAAAAAATCGAACTTTTATCAGTATGTTTTGTCAATAGTGTTGGCGATTTTTATGGCGCAATATATTTACCAGATGCATGGTTTGTTTGAGATGCATTTTACCGTATTTATAGCCAGTACAATTCTGATTATTTACCAAAACTGGAAACTGCAAATTCCGCTTACGCTTTTGGTGGTAGTGCATCACGGAGTTTTGGCCTATATGCAAAATTTCATCTTCAGCGATCCAAAAGGCTTACAATTGTACTTTTCTCAGGTCAATTTTGATCTGGAGACATTTATTATTCATGTGGTCCTGGCAGCTGTTGTATTTATTATGAATGGATATTGGGCGTACTATTTTAAAGAACACAGTCAAAATCACATTTCTAAAATATCGGACGAGTACGAATTGGAAAACATGAAGTTAGCTTCTGCAAAATACAGCACATTATCGTCTAATAATGAATTTAATGTTTTTGTTTACAGAACAGCACAGGATTTAAAACTTCCGGTAGATTCCGTTTTAAAACTCATTGATGCGTCAAAAGGACATACAGACAATGACCAACTATTGAATTACCTTGAGATGATGCGCGAAAGTGCTAAAAAAATTGATGATCTGGTTAATGATATTCACGGAAAATCAGCTACGAGAGTTTCGAATTAACCTAAAGAAGCGCTATATGATAGCCATTGGACGTGATTTCTTTTACACAACGATAGAGAATTATTAAAATAGAGAAAGATTTTCATTTATCTAAATCCTTGCAGTTTGAGAATATGACAGAGCTGTATTCCTTCTTGCAAGTATAATTGATGTTTTTAATGAATTATATCTAACGGTTTTGATAAAGTCTATTAAATCAATTTGTTCTAATTTAAATTTTATTTTATGTCGAAATATGACTTTGAATCAACAAATGCAATGCTGGATTCTTTAAAAAAATCATTTGACAGTTTTCTTCAGGAGGATGTGGCTGTAAATTCATTTGAGAAAATTACAGAAACTGATTTCGGGAAGGAAGTGGCCCGAATTTTTAGCCATCACAGTGATAATCATAATGCGAAAAATTTAGATTTTCAGTATAAGAAAATAATTCACATTGCAAATGATATTCAACATTTGAAACTGGCCAACGACAATACTTTACCGGATTGGTTAGAGGATGAGCTGGAAACTGTATTTAAGAAAACAAAAGGGCTCTTAATAATTCTAAAAGAAGAACTCAACTAAAAATAACCCGTTACATACAATTAGTAAAAATTATATTTAACACATAGAAACATAGGCTTTACTTATGAAAAAGAGTATAAAAAAGAAACATATTTCTATCACATAGTCAAACTATGAGCATTTAAACAAGTGAAACGCCTTTTTTCGTTTTGAAAACTATGTTTCTATGTGTTAAAAAATACTAACACCCGACAAGTTAAAAATACTATTTTAATACGCAGCGCACTTATTTATGCACAATAACGGAATTGCATACTAATTTTAAAATACGAGATTTATGGATACCAGAATTACCCGCCCAAATCCATCAGACAGAGAAGTTGATTGGAATAAAACCAAAGTATTATTAAGCAAAACAGATACAAAAGGAACTATTTTGTATGCCAATGAAGCTTTTATAGATGTATCGGGCTACGATGAGTTTGAGCTTATCGGACAGCCGCACAACGTTATCCGCCATCCGGATATGCCAAAAGTTATTTTTAAAATTTTATGGGATAGTATCAAAGGGAATCGAAACATACATGCTATTATCAAGAACATGTCTAAAACCGGGAGATACTATTGGGTAATAACAGATTTTAAAATTATTTCGGATTCAGACGGAGAAATTGTTGGCTATTTCGGAACCCGAAAATCTGTTCCGGAGCAGGTTATCGTTAAGTTTATTGAGCCACTTTACAAAAAACTGATACATATAGAAGAGGCGAGTGGTGTTCATGCTTCTGAAGAGTATTTAATTGGTTTTCTGGAAGAACGTAAAAAAACATACACCGAATATGTTGATCATTTGGTAGCCACCGGAAAAGACGACAAAAATAAAGTGAGTAAAGGATTTTTTAACGGTTTTTTTGAAAAGAAAGACGGAACTAAAAAATAGAATACACGTAAACTATATGCTTCATTGTATCAGTTCTAAAATAGGTATGCTTTTTAGCCCCAAATCTATCATGCTTACTAATTTATTTAACTATTTTAGACTTAAATCTCGACCGTTTAAGATGATACTTTGAAGTATATATTAAAAAAAAATCAAAAGGAAAAAATCCCAAATCCCAAGAATTTCGAAATCTTAGAAACTTAGCAACTCAGAACCTTAGGTACTCTAAAAAAAAATCAACTAATATAATTCCAGATATTCTTTTTCTTTGTTAGCTCTATGAAAACCGCTTTCAGAATAGCATGTTCGGGTTTTTGAAGGGCAGAATCTTCTTTAAGGATTTTCATGGCGTAGTTTCTTCCTAAAGACAATATATCACGGTCTCGTACTATATCCGCAATTTGAAGATTTAAAACCCCGCTTTGCTGTGTTCCCATTAAATCCCCGGGGCCTCGAAGTTTAAGATCCACTTCAGCGATTTCAAAACCGTCATTGGTTTGCACCATGGTTTCCATACGGGTTTTACTGTCGGCACTTAGCTTGTGACTTGTCATTAATATACAATAACTTTGCTCTGCACCACGTCCTACACGACCACGGAGCTGATGCAACTGAGACAGCCCGAAACGTTCCGCACTTTCAATAATCATCACACTCGCATTAGGTACATTAACACCTACTTCAATCACAGTAGTCGCCACCATGATATTGGTTTTTCCTTCAGAAAAACGTTTCATTTCGGCGTCTTTATCTGCGGGTTTCATTTTTCCATGTAAAATCGAAATCGAATACTGTGGCAATGGAAAATCACGAGAAATACTCTCATAACCATCCATTAAGTCTTTGTAATCCATCTTTTCAGATTCTTGTATCAACGGATAAACAATATAAATTTGTCTTCCAAGTGCAATTTCGTCCCGAAGAAATTTCCATACCTTCAGACGATTACTGTCAAATCGATGTACCGTTTGAATGGGTTTTCTTCCGGGTGGCAATTCATCAATTACCGATATATCCAGATCCCCGTAAAGACTCATAGCAAGCGTTCTAGGAATAGGAGTGGCGGTCATTACTAAAACATGTGGCGGAATCTCATTCTTCTTCCATAATTTAGAACGTTGCTCTACACCAAAACGATGTTGTTCATCAATTACCGCTAAACCTAAATTTTTAAATTTCACTTTGTCTTCCAACAAAGCGTGTGTACCAATCAAAATATGCAAACTGCCGTTTTCGAGTTCCTCATGAAGAATTCTTCGGGCAGCGGTTTTGGTTGAACCGGTTAATATTTTGATGTTAATATTTAAAGTTTTAGCCAATTCAGATAAGCCAATAAAGTGCTGGTTCGCCAAAATTTCTGTAGGTGCCATTAAACAAGCCTGAAAACCGTTATCCATAGCCAAAAGCATGCTCATAAAAGCCACAATAGTTTTTCCGGATCCCACATCACCCTGTAACAATCGGTTCATTTGAGCATTACTGCCCATGTCGGAACGGATTTCTTTGATAACCCTTTTTTGCGCATTGGTCAAGTCAAAAGGCAGGTGATTTTGGTAGAATTCATTAAAAAATTCGCCGACTTTTGTAAATGGATGCCCCTTTATTTTATGTTTTCGAATTAGGTTTTTGGTAATTAATTGCAGTTGAATAAAAAACAATTCTTCAAACTTCAGTCTAAACTGCGCTTTCGCCAAAGCATCAGCACTTTTAGGAAAATGAATATTGAATAAGGCCGCTTTTTTGGATATCAATTTCAATTCTTCAATTAAATAAGAAGGAAATGTTTCTGTAAACAAAGCTTGTGTTTCTATAAACAACTGCTCCATTAACTTATTGACCGTCCGATTAGAAATACCGCGATTTGTAAGCGTTTCTGTCGAAGGATAAACCGGTTGCATAGCAGAACGAAGACTTTTCTCGTGTTCGTTTAAAGGCTCGATTTCTGGATGCGCCATACTAAACTGACTTCCGTATAGCGAACATTTTCCAAAAATCACACAAACTTCATTCAGTTTTAAGCTTTCGCGAATCCATTTGTGTCCCTGAAACCAATTTAAATCTATTTGCCCTGTATCATCAACGAAGGTAGCAACAAGACGCTTTTTGTTTTTTGCAAATTCAACCGTTTTTATATTGATGATTTTTCCAACAATCTGAACTTCGGAACCGGTATTTTGAAGTTCATTTATTTTATAGTATCGCGTTCTGTCAATATAACGGTTTGGAAAAAAATTAAGTAAATCTCCGTATTTATGAATCCCTAATTCCTTACGAAGCAATTGGCCACGATTGGGACCAACACCTTTTAAATATTCGATAGGAGTTTCAAGGAGATTATTAGACATTTTTAGATTTTTTGGCCTTTAGAGTTACAATAAAGAGGATAGATTTCAAGGAATAGATTTTAGTTTTCTTCTACATTCTATTCCAATTTTTCTTTTCTCTCTTTGAAAACACGAAGATAGATTTTAATTGGGAATTTTGAAAATGTGCTTCTTTTGTTTCCCTATAAATTTTCAGAGCAATCATTATCCGGATGTATAGATTATAAAACAATATGAGTTCATTTTAAAATTGGAGGCAATTCAAATAAAGCACAAGTTGTTTCTATCAAGATTACAGTTAAACAATTCAATCAACTAACAATTAAAATTTATTAGATACTATATTTTTACTTTAAACATAAAATCATATTTGATCAGAGTTTAATCTTTATTAGCAGTGAATTTTTATCTTTGAACAAAATTTTTAAGAAATGACAACACATCTGGTACTTTTACGCGGCATAAATGTTTCGGGACATAATATGATGAAAATGGAAGCATTAAAAACAATGCTTGAAAATTTAGGCTTCCAAAATGTCAGAACTTATCTACAGTCCGGAAATGTCTTTGTCGATACTGAAGAAACAAGTGCATCAGCTGTTGGCTTTATGATTAAACAAGAAATTTTTAAGGTATTCGGACATGATGTCCCTACCGTGGTAATCACGAAAGAAGATCTTAACGCTTGTTTTAAAAACAACCCTTTCCTGAAAGAAAAAGAAGTAGATACTAAAAAACTGTATGTTGCTTTTGTCTCAATTGTTTTAAAAAGCGAAAACATCAATGATCTTAAAATTAGTCAGTTTAAACCTGACGAGGCAAGTATTGATGGAAACAGGATTTTTATAAAATACGCCATTGGAGCAGGAAAAACAAGATTCGACCAAAAATATATTGAGAAAAAACTAAACGTAACCGCCACGATCAGAAACTGGAATACGGTAACTAACCTGTTGAAAATGTACGAAGAAGAACAAAACGCATGAAAATAACTCAACCGTTAACCATTGTAATTCTAGTTCTGTTTTTAGCGAGTTGCAAAAAGAATCCTGAACTGCAAAATGATCTTATTTTAAAACAGGAGACAAAAAATAGGGTTGCAAATCAGGCCACAAAACCAAAAGCTGTAACTAATAAAAACGAACAAGAAGACTTTAACGAGTTCTTTAAATTGTTTAATCAGGACACAATTTTTCAGTTAAGCAGAATTCAATTTCCGTTGACCATAAAGATCAATAATGCCGATTTAGAAGAGGTTGATTATATTATCTACAAAGAAAAATACACAGCCATTAACTTAGATAAAGAGCCGGAAAGCAGAGATTATAAACAACATCTGATTTTAAAAAAGGATCAAGCCATAATCCAGCAACGTGGAACTAACAACGGGATTTTTATTGATTATTTTTTTGAAAAGAAAGAGGGTAAGTGGCAATTAATAACCTGGGTTGATTTGTCAACTTGAAAGGAATAGACTAGGGTATGGGATTGACTGCTTTTTTCAGATAAATAGTATCTGCATGATGAATGGTTCCTTTTCTTAACCCGCCACCGAAAGAATTGTACAACGTTATCGTTTCTTTTTCGTATCCGTCTTTAAAAACAGTCTCATTGACAGCGATTGGTGGTGCTTCATAGCCAAAAAAAGTAAACTGAGAGTATCTTTTTTCTTTTAAATTAAAATACCCCATTTCATTGGTAAGTGCTTCTCCGACTTTACAATTTGTTACTGGACTATTGGTATTTTTATCATAAATATAACCGGTAATCTGCGGTCTTTCACATCTACTTACCAGACAACTTTGGCATAAAAAGGTTGTAAAAATCAAAAGAAACAGTACTCCAATATTTTTAAAATTATTTAGATTCATTTAAGTATATTCTTGAAGCAAATCAACTGATTTATTGCTCTAAATTTTTAATCATTTCATTTGCGACAGCAGTATTCATGAGACGTAACTCGGCAATTACAAGTTGTTTCTTCTCTTCGCTCATCACGGTCTCCGGCTTTGTAAATTGATTTTCGGGTGCTTCTTTATAAAAAAGAGCATCTGTCCAGTCGTTTCGTATTCCGTCTATCACAAGATGTATGCGATCTTGATTTCCACGGTTAGCGACAGAATGCTCAAAGTTAGCATCGATGTACCAGCATTCCCCTTCACCCATGATCAATCGTTGTCCGTCGAGAATAAATTCGACATCAGGATTGGTGATGATTGGGATATGCAATCGAAACGAACCGTCTTCGTACCCCAAACAATGATCAGAATGTGGTTTGATTTCTGCACCAACAGCCAGTTGCAATAGGCGTACAGCAGTTTTTTCAAAATGAAAACCATCTAAAATCTCTTTAAAATAAACACAGGAATCTAGAATTTCAGTAGCTTTAATTGTATCGTTGGCATTAGCATTAGATAATGCAAAAATAGTATCTGATTTCCCATCTATAGACATCAAGGCAACCGAAGTCCATTTTCCGGAATAATCGTTTGTATTGTAATGTGCTACCCACTTTTCGCTCATTATTTTAGAAAGATCACTTTTGAGCTTAGCAACATCAAAAGCAAGTGGAAATTTTATAAAGCGTATTAATGTATCCATAGTTTATTTTTGTTTAATAAAGGGAAAATGATTTTTTTGTAAAGTATAATTACTACGTCAATTCGTTTCACTCGGATCGCAAAATTATATTTAACACATAGAAACATAGGTTTCTGGCTTAAAAAAAGAACTCAAAAGAGAAACACATTTCTACCACATAGTCCAACTATGTTTATTTCAATGACAGAAACGACTTTTACACATTCCTAAAAGCTATGTTTCTATGTGTTAAAAAAATTACCTGGGAATCAAATCACAATACCAAAATCCAAAGTCAAAAGCGTCTGTAGCATTAGTATCACAAGCTGTATTTGATGTGTTTTCGTTTTTAGGCCTTTCATATTTGCGATAAACGATTTCGCCGATTTCAAAATCAATTGGTTCAGAAAAAAGCGGACCATCAAATGTAAAAGTATGAAACTCGCCATTTTCTCCACATAGGTCTACATTCTCCGGCAAATCATCTAAAAAATCCTGATCGATAATGCGTCCTACGAAACTTTTGTCTAAATACTTTTCATTTACACACACTACGATCGTTTTAAATCCCAGTTGCATGAATTCCTGAATTAGTTCGTTTGTCGGAATGTTCCAAAGCGGGAAAATGCCTTTAAAACCAATTTTGGCTAATTGGTCTTCACGATACTTTCTCAAATCCTCCAGAAATATATCTCCAAAAACCGAATGCGTAATGCCCTTATTTTTTAATTCATTTAAAGCTTGGGTCATTACATTTTCATACACTTCCATTGTTGGCATTTCCGGAACCTGTATGACTTTTAGTGGTAAACCTATGCTTTTTGCCTGCGATTGTAGCAGTTCAGTACGCACACCATGCATAGAAATACGCTGGTATTTTTCGTTGACACTCGTTAGCAAACATTCAATCTTGTAATCCGGATTCTGTAAAATTTTGTATAAACTGAGAGCAGAATCTTTTCCGCTACTCCAGTTAAATAAGGCTTTTATGGGTTCTGACACTTTGTTGTAATTTTCTGTAGTAAACATACAAAATTCATTCGATTTGTTGGTGAAAGCTTTGTAACTTTGAGAAAATCTACCATTACATAAAAAACAACCCTAAAAACTGGGATAATGATCCTGTAAATTCAATTTTTAAATGAAATATTTTGCTCTTTTTATTACCAGCTTCGCTTTTGCACAGCAGACTCAATTTGTTGATTTTAAATCTGTTTCAGCACAATTAAAACTAAATGCGAAAGAGAAATCGGTATCCGGTAATGTGAACTACGAATTTGATGTATTGCAACCTACCGATACGATTAAAATTGATGCAAAAAACATGGAATTTACCGACGTTAAACTCAACGGTAACGAAGTTGCTTTTTTAAACACAGGCAAACAATTGCAAATCATTGCTAAATTTATAAAAAGTAAAAATCAACTACACTTTAATTATTTGGTTAAGCCGAAACAGGCATTGTATTTTATCCCTATTGAAAATTCAGAAATACAAATCTGGACGCAGGGCCAGGGTAGATATACCAGTAATTGGTTTCCGAGTTTTGATGATGTAAACGAAAAAGTAATTTTTAATGTGGAAGTTGCTTATGAAAAAGGATATCAGGCAATCTCAAATGGAGTTTTGAAAAGCAAAACGGAGCATAACAACGAAATTCATTGGCAATACCAAATGAAAAAACCAATGAGTTCTTATTTATTAATGCTTGCCATTGGAAAATTTGACAAAAAAGAATTCAAATCAAAATCGAATATCCCTTTAGAATATTATCTGGAAAATAAAGATTTGGCTCGTTTTGAACCTACTTATCGCTATTCGAAACGCATTTTTGATTTTCTCGAAAAAGAAATAGGCGTGGGTTATCCGTGGGGAGTTTATAGAGAAATTCCTGTTCGTGATTTTTTATATGCCGGAATGGAAAATACAACAACCACACTTTTTGCGACGCGATACGTCAATGATTCTATTGGTTTTGAAGATCGCAGTTACACCAATGTTGACGCACATGAGCTTGCACATCATTGGTTTGGTGATTTAATTACTGCCGAAAGCAGTACCCATCATTGGCTTCAGGAAGGTTTTGCAACTTATTATGCGCTACTAGCCGAAAGATCGATTTATGGTGATGATTATTTTTATTCGAAATTATACGAAACCGCACAGCAATTAAAATTTGCATCAAGAACAGATACGATTCCGGTTTTAAATGCCAAGGCAAGTTCTTTGACTTTTTATGAAAAAGGAGCATGGGCTTTGTTTGTCCTGCATGAATCCATTGGTGACAAAGCCTTTAAAAAGGCAATTAAAAGCTACCTGAAAAAGTACACATATCAGAATGTAAATACTCAAAATTTCTTTGATGAAATTAAAAAAGTCTCCAATTTTGATTTAGATAAATTTCAAAAAACATGGCTGGAATCAACTGCTTTTGATACTCCAACCGCCAATGCTTTATTGAGTAAAAACAAAGCCATTCAGGTTCGTTTGGAAGTAGATAAACTAAAGAAAACACCTTTACCGGAAAAGAAAGATTTTTTAATTAAAACTTTAAATTCTACTGTTTATCACACTGTAAAAGAAGCTATTATTAATCAGATTACAAATGAAAAATACGAAGCTAAAAAGGAGTTGTTACAGATTGCTTTGAACTCTAACTATCTCCAGCTACGTCAGGCGGTTGCAGCTAATTTTAATCAAATTCCGGAAGATTTCAGAACAGCATATGAAACTTTACTTGATGATAAATCCTATCAAACTCAGGAAATGGCGCTTTATGTTTTATGGAAGAGCTTTCCGGATCAACAGACTAAATACCTTGATAAATCTAAGAACTGGATAGGTTTTAACGATTATAATCTTCGCACCTTATGGCTTTCATTGGCATTATCTACAACCGATTACACTGCAGAACCACAAGCTTTAATTGAAGAACTGATTGGTTTTTCATCGACAAAATACGAAGCAACAACAAGACAGAATGCATTAGAAAAATTAGTAGCTTTTAAATTGATAAACGATACCGTTTTAGTCAATCTGGTAAGTGCAACAACGCATCATATGTGGCAGTTTTCAAAATTCGGAAGAGATACGATTAGAATTTTATTAAAAAATTCAGAAATCCGTGTCTCGTTTGAAAGAATTTTGCCTAATTTGACACCTGATGAACAGTTTCAGTTGAATCGTTTATTAAAAGAGTAAAAAAATGAAAAATTTGTGTAGAAAATTATCCCGGGAGACCTTGTATCCTCTAGCTTTTTTCTTCCGGTTTTCATTTCCCAAAACTAAAAAATAATACCTAGATTAAATTTATGAAAGCATTGGTTATTTCGGGTGGAGGCAGTAAAGGAGCATTTGCAGGTGGTGTAGCACAATATTTAATAGAAGAAAAAAAGAGGGAATACGACCTGTTTTTGGGCACTTCGACAGGCAGTTTGTTAATTCCACATCTGGCTCTTGGCCATATAAAGAAAATCCACTGGGTTTACACCAATGTTACCATGTCGAAAATTTTTAATATTTGTCCGTTTCTGGTAAAAGTCAAAGACGGAATTGACATAGTAACAATCAATCACTTTAACGTTTTACGCCAGTTTTTTAGAGGAAAAAGAACTTTTGGAGAAAGTAAAGGTTTGCAAAAGTACATCAAAAGCAATTTCTCTATTGCAGACTTCAACAAACTCAAAAAACTCAAAAGCGACGTTGTTGTCACCGTTACAAATTTAACTAAAAATGAAGCTGAGTATAAATCTGTTAAAGATTGTACCTACGAAGAATTTTGCGACTGGACTTGGATTTCGAGCAATTATATTCCGTTTATGAGCTTAGTTACTAAGAACAATTACGAGTATGGAGACGGAGGCTTTTCGAGTTTAGTACCTATTCGGGAAGCCATAAATCGTGGCGCAACCGAAATTGATGTAATTGTTCTTGAAACCGAAGTCAACATGAGCAAAATGGTTATTGGCAAAAATCCGTTTTCACTGATGATTGATTTATTTCGAATCGCTTTAGATCAGGTAGAAAAACACGATATTACCATCGGGAAGTTGATGGCCACTAATAAAAATGTAAAACTGAATTTATACTACACACCAACAAAACTGACAAATAACGCTTTGATTTTCAATAAAGAAGTCATGAAAGTATGGTGGGAGCAAGGGTATGAGTACGCTCAGAATAAATCTGAAATTATGAGCGATAATAAGTAATTAGCTAAATTGGTGGTAAAAAGCCTTGCCACAACCCGAGCGATAGCGAACAGGCGAAGCAATTGCACGAATTTTCAAGAATTAAATTTTAAAACCTATAAATAATCAGTTTAATCGAATTAATCTGTGGCAAAAAAAGCCACAGATTTTACTGATTAGAGGGATTTTTATCTAGTTTATACGTACTTCCTAGTTATCGAGTTTAGGTTTAGAATAATTGATTAACTCAAGTTACTACTTGATTACTTTGTTTAATAGTAATCCGAATACAAGAAATATAATTTTTTTTTGAATTGCCTCCAGTTTTAACTGGAGGTCATTAAGAAAGACACAAAGGCTTTAGCCTAACCTTCAAACAGTTCGGCTAAAGCCTATTTATTATTAATCAAGCCTTTACCTCCAGTTAAAACTGGAGGCAACTAATATCGATCGGTAAAAAAACTCGCAATTTTCAAATCAAAAAAAAGATCGAAAATCAATTGAATTTCGATCTCTTCAGGTTAGTTTTAGTTGATTTTTTTTTTTAATTTTCTATGCAAGTCCAAGTTGTGGTACCAATACGCTTTTATGTTTGTCTTTATTCAGCAAGCGTAGATAAAAATATCCGGTACCCGCAACTCCCATCATAAGACCAGGTGTATATTGTCCCGTACTTAATCCTGTTGGCCATTGTATGGTATTGTTTTGATATTTGTGAATACCGGCGTTTCCAACTGCTTCTGCCAGCTCTTGATATTCTTTTCCACCGCAATCCATAATAATATCCGCATTTCCGGCTATACCATGACAGATAGAGTAGTTCGTATTTGTTAAGTTTTCCATTAAACTTTGATAGACAGAATTGGTGGTAGTCGTGAGCGCAATACCCATTTCACTTACAAAAACAGGATCCGGATGCAGTTGATTGGCCTTTAATCGGGATATCGTAATACCCGGAGCACCGTGGCACCAGGCCAATCCGCATACATTTGTTGCTGTACTGGCAACCACATCATCTCTAAAATCCGGCCAGTTTTGCTGGGTATTATCAAAGGACTGACGTTCGTAATTAAAACCTCCTTCAGCAGCTTCCAGAAACATAGAATCTCCTGTTTCCTGATACAATTGTAATAATGCTAAAGCGATTCCGGATGAACCATGAGAGAAACCGGTTAGATTTTTCTGCGAAGGAACCGTTGCCCACGACCAAACTTTCTCGTTTTTAACGGCAGCACCACACAATAAGCGCCCTAACGCAATAGCTTTGGTAAGGAGCTCCGGTTTTTTAAACGTGTTGTGAACATCTAATAGTACAGGTATCGTTCCGGCAGCACCGCTTATAATATCAATTTCATAAGATTGAAGTGACTCAGAAGGAATGCTGTCAAGCAGATCAAGTCCAGCTTGTATCCAATTCGGTCGGTTTAATTCTTTTCCGATTTTGATTAATGTTGCTGCTATTCCGGGCTTACCAGCATAAAATCCGTGGTTAATCGCATCGTACATCGTGCTTTTCATCTGCTCAACACTTCCTTCGATCGTTTTTAGAAGAATCGGATCTTCTCTTTCAGAATATAGCGCAGTCAAAAACAAGGCAATACCTGCAGTACCGGAATATACATCAGGACCAAAGCTTCGAATAACAGGCTGGTACGTACCATTTAAAGGTTCAAATGAATATCCCTGCCAAGTACAGGATTTATCATGCCAAATGCTACTTTTCAATAAACTTGTTCCGATATTCCATGCGGTTTCGAGGAAAATATTTTTATTGGTCTGATCCATAATGTCTTTTTTTAATTGAATAGTATTTTTGTTCCTTTATTAAGGAAAGTTGTTTTGGGGTCTATTCCTCTTTGTGCAAAAGCTCCGGCAATTTCATTTACAACATCAGTTGCAACTAGCTTATTATATGTGGCTTGAAATAGTGTTTGAGCTAAAATTGTTACTCTGTTCATTCCAAAACTTTCATGTCCATTTGGGCTTTCAGCTATACCAACTCCTTTTGCATAGGCAAACGCAAAAAGTGGAACATCTTCTTCTAGGTATTCTTCCATTTCATTGCAAATATCAGGAAGTAACATTTTGATTATAGGAATCATAGTGTCTTCTATATAAAGTACTGCTGCATCTCTTCTGAAATATAAATCAGGATGATTAAGGCATTTAAAAATAAAAGGAACCTTGTAATAATTCAGTTTCTCTGTAATGATTTTGATAAGTTTTGGAGCACCTTCACTAGTGCAATTCCAATATATTCGGGTGAAATTTTGAAACGAATTTATAGATTGATCGCTAAACACATAATAAAAAGTAGGCTGCCTGTGTTTGTCTTCTTTCGCAAATAAAACAGAGACAATTTGTCCAACTTCCGCAACTGATCCTGACGGAATATCCAATAAGTTGGAAACATGTACAACCTGAAGTTGCGTTTGTTTTGTTATTTCTACATACCCGTTCGAATGAACGGTTTTTACAATCCAGTCATTTTCTGTTTTGGTTTTACTTAAATTATTTTCAGACAGTAATTCCAAAAAGGATTCATTAGAACTCGTAAAGTCAAGAGCCCTTTCTTTCTGACCCGACTGATAGCTTTCTTTTAAAGCATAACATTCTGAATACAATATAGCAACAAGGCTGCTCATTGCATTTTCGGGAGTAATCGCGTACTGTTTCTCTCTAAATACCAAATGGGAGTCAGAAATATGAAGCTGGCTGATTAGCCGCGTAAGCTCTTTAACTATGGTTTTATCCTGGAACATACTCTTGTTGTAGTTTTATATTAAACAAATCGTGTAATGCCGTAAAAGGGTCATTCATGATATTGAACGCCAATTGAATGCAGCGCATACTATTGGCTTCTATTTTTGAATTATAGGTTATTCCTTCTAAGCTTGTTTGAATAATTCTGGCAGCTGTTAGTTGTATAATTTTCACTAAAATAGCACTGTACAATGATTTGGGATAATTCTGTATGGACATATATTCGTTAAGAAAAGCCATTGCAGAAGATTGCGTATTTTTGATATCATAAGGCTGCATGTATTCCGGTAATTGGTAGCCGGCAGGATCATTGTTGTCAAACCCCAGTAGCCACACACTGATATACGATTGCAATAATCCGGCAACATCCCACATCGGATCTCCAATATCAGCGAGTTCCCAATCGATAAGTTTTTGTGTAAAACCTTTTTCATTTTGGGTAGCCATAAAGTTTATCCATTTAATATCACCATGTATCAAATGGGTGTAATTCCACGATACAGCCAGGTTAATTAAAGTGTTTTGCAATACCTGATTCTCTTTTATCAAGCTTATGATCGAGGTACTTGCCTCATTGTTTACAAAAAATTGATCTGCATTGTATTTATCCAATTGTAATACCCACGGTAGTGCTTTTGGAAACATTGAAGTATCTGTTTTCGCATCAGGTACAACATGGCATGCAGCTAATATAGCGGCTTGCTCGCGAGCAAGATTTAAGTCGAAGTTTTTGGTAAGCATATAGTGCTCGTATAAGTTTTTTGCATCATATAAGAGTTCTGTTACCATTATATTAGCAGTATCATCATAATCCAAAAGTTTAGGAACAAGAGCTGCAATTGATGAAAACTCACTATTGTTCTTAAACAAAGTATATGCCTTTATTTCTCTCTGAAACAAACCGTCACTAACCGGATCTTTCCCCATTTGTTTTACAAATAGAGAATTCTCTGGACGGACTATTATTTTCAGGATCGTATTTCTGGTTTTTACGGGGTGTACCATAAAATTGCCTTTAATCACTGCCTCTTCATCAATAAGTTGACGTTTGTGTAAGTATTGATAGACGGTTTCTGGAGTTAATTGCATGGCGTAAGATTTAAGGATTAAAAACAATCGCAGGATTTTTTAGATCCTGCGATTGTTAAAATTAAACAGTATTAACAAATAAACGGTATTCCGGTACACGATGCCGTTGGTATACAAGACAACGTCGGTACACAAGATACAGTAGGAACACATTGATTAACTGGCAATGTTGGCACTCCGGTTACCGGTGGTAATGTAGGCAGTACAGTATTTACCTGATTGGCAGCTCCCAAATGTCTACAAAATGAAGGATTAGTCGGCGCACAAAACATTGTTGGAAATCCCTGTTGTGCATGCACAGGATTTCCTGCTTGAGCAGCCACACCATTACAAATAAATGGTATTCCGGTACAAGATGCCGTCGGTATACAAGACAACGTTGGCACGCAAGATACAGTAGGAACACATTGATTTACCGGCAATGTTGGTATTGCTGCTGCATTAGCATCACTGGCAACTCCGCTTGGTCTGCATAGCTGTGGCAATGTTGGAAAACACAATACAGTATGTGGAGGTCCGGCATTTAAATTTCCGGTACTTTGAACCGCATCATTGCATATAAAAGGTATTCCTGTACAAGATGCTGTTGGTATACAAGACAATGTTGGCACACATGATACAGTAGGAACACATTGATTTACAGGCAGCGTAGGTATTGCTGCGGCATTTGCAGTACTCGGTCCTTGCAACGCAGCACTACTACAAACAATTGGTATTCCGGTACAAGACGCCGTTGGTATACAAGACAACGTTGGCACGCAAGACACAGTAGGAATACATTGATTTACAGGCAATGTTGGTATTGCTGCAGCATTCGCAGTATTTGCTCCTTGTAACGCTGCACTATTGCAAACAAATGGTATTCCTGTACACGATACAGTCGGAATACAAGATACTGTAGGAATGCAAGACACAGTAGGAACACATTGATTTACCGGTAATGTTGGTATAGCAGCCGCATTAGCACTTGCATCAGCACTACTTAACGATCTGCATACCGGAGGAAATGTTGGAAAACAAACTAATGTTCGTGCCTCCACATTTGCACCAACTCCCGATTGAAGTGCCGCACTATTACAAACAAACGGTATTCCCGTACATGATACAGTAGGAATACAAGATACCGTAGGAATGCATGACACTGTAGGCACACATTGATTTACCGGTAATGTTGGTATAGCTGCATTTGGATTTGCTTCCGCATCTTGTTGTGTCAGACAAATAGGAGATATACCTGTTACACAAGAAGTAACAGTCGGAATACATTGTACAGTTGGTATCGGAATACATTTCGTAACCGGTACAGTTGGAAATGCAGCCTGACTACTTAGATAGTTGTTGTAAATATCCCCTTTTAGTAAAGGAGTAGCGGTATCATCACACTGACATCCTTCATGCAAAGCACCGCTCGCATGCAAAGTTAACAAACTTGTAAAATGGGTATCGTCAATTTCACTTTGAATACCTGCAACTAATACCGGTACAGTGAAGGTGTGACTGAAGTTAAAGCATTTCCATCCAATAAAAGGAACTTGGATGCAAGGATTCAGACCCAGATCAAAACTAAAAACACCGCCGTCTTCATTGAAGTTAGCGATGCTTACTGTAACTTTGAACTTACTAAAAGGCTGCCAGGTAAAACTTGTATTGGTATTAAAACTAAAGCTTTTGGATACATTTCCGAAAGGAGTTCGTAATTCTATAGTGATCGTAACCTGACCCTTTATAGCACTGGCTGAGACGCAAGCGCTACAACCCAGAAATGATGGGGTGCACCACTGCGAGGCAGCAAGACTGTCGTACCCTTCGTACACAGCCCCGTTTTCTACGTTAGAAATTTTAGTCATAACTCATTGGTTGATTTGTTTGCCTACTCTTTTTTAGGGTTTTTCGGCTTTCTTCCCTGTTCTTTGGTTGATTTGCTTATTGTCTGAAATAGATATGGACGATAACTTTCTTCGATTGCATGTAAACACATGTTGGTTTTTATTGCCATATAACATTCTGGTAATAAGATAAATAACATTTGACGCATGCTTTTCATCTGCTATTAAGGAATAAAATTACCAAGCTTATAAACCTGCTGTAGAACAAATGACATGAGTAGGAGAATTTATGTCATGAAAGAAGAAAAATGAAGCACAAAAAAACTCCTTCAGGTCGTGAAGGAGTTTATGTAGGTTTAAAACCAGAAAAACAACGTAAGTTGTTGTATGTAAAACAATTAACTTATTCAAAATTAAGCCATTTTGTTTCCAATTAGATTAGAAAAAAGAAAATTCAACCCTTAGGATTCTACCAAAGTTCGGCAACCTCACTTTTTATATAGCTTAAAGCTGCATTACTAGGAGATTGTTTTTCCAATAAGTCATTTAAAATGACTTCACGCAATTTATCAGCGTTCTCAACACGATCACTCATGGCAGCCTTACGGATAATTTGTATGGTTGAATTTTTGGCAGTTGTTATAATCGTCCAACATTCATCAGACATATAAATTTGCTGCGTTAGATTGTGTTCAAATTCCTGTTCGATCTGATCGATTATAAAATTCTCATAATCGTGCTTTTCATTAGAAATTGGAGCAATTCGAATCAATAATTTAGTGAGATTAATGCGTTCTAAGTATAAGGTCATACGTTCGTAAGCCTGCAAACGAATTGGCAATGATTCTTTATGCGCCTGTTTGTTTAACAAAAAAGCACGTTTTCTATCGTTGTTTTTAATATGTAATTCAAAAAAGCTGTAGGCCACAAATCCGGTCACAATAGCCGGTAAAGTATAACTTGCCAATTCTATAATTCGGGTAAAATCCATTTTTGTAATTTTTCAACAAAAATATACTTTTTGAGGAGAAATCCACTTTAAAATTATTGTAATAAACAAAATGGAAGTCTACTTTTGTGCCTCATTTGCTAAACCTCCTGATACCCAACAGAAATGGAATCTTACATCATTATTTTACTTTGTTTAGCCGCTTTTGCCGCGGGATTTATCGACGCCATTGTTGGAGGAGGAGGGCTGATTCAGACTCCGATGGGTTTAATTTTATTGCCTAATTTATCGGTATCTACTGTAATCGGAACTTTAAAGATTCCGGCTTTTAGCGGAACAGCTGTTGCTGCTTTTCAATATTTAAAAAACGTTGTCATTCAGTGGCGTTTATTAATAATCATGATGTGTTTGGCAGTTCCGTCAGCATTTTTGGGTTCAACTATTCTGACTCTTGTGAGTAATGATTTTATGAAACCGCTTTTACTGATCGTATTATCGTTATTGTTTATTTATACCTATGTAAAGAAAAATTTTGGTCAGCACGTTGCCAAAGACCATTCTCCGGTAACTCAAATCATGTATGCTGTTGGAATAAGTATAATTATTGGTTTCTATGACGGATTTATCGGCCCCGGGACAGGGAGCTTTCTGGTAGTGGCTTTTATAGCGCTTTTAGGCTTTGATTTTCTTCACGCTTCCGCGAATGCCAAAATGGTAAATCTGGCCACAAATTTTGGTTCAATTTGCCTGTTTATGATAAAAGGAAAAATCATTTGGACCATTGCAATTCCAATGGCAATTTGCAATGGAATAGGGGGTTGGGCCGGTGCTAAACTGGCTATCAATAAAGGAAACGGATTTATTAGAATCTTTTTCCTCGTTGTGGTTATCGGAACGCTGATCCGATTTGCTTACGATGTATTTTATAAGTAAAGATGCTAAGATAAATAAGGCTCTGAGTTTCTAAGTTTTTAATCTTAGTTACTCAGAGCCTTTCAAAATCTCCTATCCAAAACTATAATTTCAGTAAATTACTCCGAAACCTTTTTGTTTTAAGGTTAAGTTTTAGTTTTTGATGACTTTAGTGGTTCCCTTTTTGTTTCCGGAATAAACGCTAACAAAATACAAACCTGCTTTTAAACTTGTGAAATCTATCTTAACATTGTTTTCGTTAAATGTCTTGCTAAACTGAAGTTGTCCCAAAATATTATAAACCTGTACTTCTTTAATTTCTTCTGTATTTGAAATCGTATAAAAATCTTTTACAGGATTCGGATAGGTTACCAAATTAGGAAGTTCATTCTCTTTTAACCCAAGAGTAGCGGAATATACCGTTATAGGTAGCCTGTAGCTGCTTTCTGCACCATTAATACTTTGCGAAGCATAATAAGTCGTTCCGTTTACAAGAAGGGTTGTTGAAGGTAAAATGGTCTCAGAATCAACATTCCCTTTGTTCGTCATTTTGTTATTAATACCGCAATTACTTTGAGCTGTATACCATTTTATATCAGTTCCGGCAACTTTAAGATCTGCCAAAGTTTGTCCCTTTGTAAAAGGTTGGTAGATTTCGCCCGCAGGATTTGAGCCAGAAGCACTACTTGATGTTTTATAGCGAACCAAACCTCCTTTAGCTGCACCTTCGATTTCTTCAAAATATCCATAAAATATCAGATCTTCGCAATTTTGAATGTCAAAGTTATAGGCACATTTATATACAGTTGTATTCAGTAATGTTCCTTCTGAACTAAGAGTTAATTTTGAAGTAGTACTTGTCGAATAAGTAGAGAAAAACAGATTAATTTGCCCATTTTGATAATAGTTAAAACGATCATACTTATTATCATACGTTTTAGCTATTGAATACGGAGCAAAGGATGTATCCGTAGAACCATCCAGATTTATTCTCGTGATTTTTTGATCGATAATAGCCAGCAATTTACCATCCTTCAACTCCTTAACATTGTAATAAGGTATAAATCCGGATTTAAAAGTAGCGTCTTTTGTCCCATCTGCGTTAAATCTTATAGCTGCCTCATAACCGTAGACATTATTTTCTCTGTAAAAAGAGATTAGGATTTTTTTATTCGATAGCTCCGTAACACTTACAGGTTTTTGATTGAATGCTCCATTAAAACCAGTGTCAATAGATCCATCCGAATTAAGTCGAAGAATTGAATTTACATTGGTTTTATACTCTCCGGCTTTAACAAAAATACCGCTGCTTCCCATCAATAAAATTTTCCCGTTTTCTAAAAGTTTAACATCCGTAATTCTGCTGCTGTAATCCTGAAAATTAAAACCGGTATCTAAACTACCATCACTATTCAATCGAATTAAACTTTTAAAGTTACCATTTATTGCGATGGCATTATTATGAACTAACAGAATCTTCCCATCAAGTTGCGGTACTACGATATAGCCGTTTTGAGAGCTTTGGGCATATATTTTAACTGTTGGATCTAACTTAAAAGTGGAGTCAAATTCACCATTTTGATCGATACGGCACATATTACTGACCGGCTTATCGCTGTAGGTCGTAAAATCTCCAACTAGAAGCACTTTTTGATCCAATAGCACTTTTGATGCAAATTCATACCCAATATTAGAATCCCATTCGTCAAAATACAAATTTGGACCTGCATGCGGATTAAAAGTCATATCAAGGCTTCCATCTGTATTAATTCTATGAATTTCAGATCTTGTAATTCCCTGACTGTCTTTAAAATCAGCACTAATAATCATTTTATCCCCTTGAAAGTAAAACCTTCCCTTATTAAGCAAAGATACTTTATTCTCGTATTTAAAAGTAGGATCTATAGCTCCATCAGTGTTCAAACGAATAAACTTACTGCTATTTAGGTTCAGTATAATTTTGTTATCTTTCTGCAAATAAACTTTATCGACATTTTCACTTCGACTGTCTAATGATTTAAATGTAGTATCTCTAGTACCGTCGGCATTCAATCTCACAATATAGTACGCAACGGTTTTACCGTTTTCTACATAATTGCATCCCACGACAATTACTTTTCCGTCAGGTTGTACCGCAATGTCATTAATTGAACTGTTATTTGCAGTCTCGAAACCATTGGTTACAAAATATTGCTTAGGATCTACTGTGGCAATTACCTTAAAACTAGTATCCAATTTTCCGTCAGCAAGATATCTTGTTGGAGTTGATCTGCTTACTGCAACATATTTTCCATCATTTTGTATCACAATTTTTTTACCCGCAGATTTCCATTTAAAAGTTCGGTCAACACTTCCATCCGCATTTAAGCGCACAAAACCTACTGCGTAGACATCATTAAAAGTATCAAATGCACCATAAATAATAACTTTACCGTCATCTTGGTAAATTATATCATTTACCCGATAAGTATCAGGATTAGTATTTTTTATAGTTGTAATTGTAAAAGCAGAATTAAGCGTTCCATCCGGATGAAATGCCTTTAATTTCCCATCGTAAGTAAGCGTTAAAAAACCACCATCCGATTTCGCAAATATTCGAGTTTCGGTTCCTGAGAAAGAATCTTTAGTATTAAAAGCTCTGTCCGGGCTTCCGTCTGCATTTAAAAGTAATACATTATATTCAACAACCCCTTTTTTGTAACACGTTAGTATTTTATTGTTTGGAAGTACAACTCCGCCCATTCCAATATTTTGCTGAAAAACCCCATTGTCTTTTACATTAAAAGTAGGATCCGGCTCCGGGTTTTGAGCCAATAATTTTAAACTTAAGAATAATAGTAATAATAAGTAGAATTTCTTCATAGACATGTTTTTTTATTTGCGATAAAATTAGAGTTTTATTCCAATTTATCTGATTATTTTTTCTAAAGTTTTAACATTTTTTCAACCCTTTTCAGAAACACTGGCCACCAATTGCACGAATTATCACGAATTATTTTTTTAGACCAAGAAATAATCGATTTGATTCTTTTAATCTGTGACAAACTAAAAAGAAGCGGACACAGATTTCACTGATTCAATGATTTTTTTTCGAATTCAATAATCAAATTCAATTTATAAGAAATAAAGTTTTTTCTTCACTTAGTCACTCAATATCTTAGAAACTTAGTTCCTTTCTTTTTCCATCTTTAATTCTTATTTTTGCATAAACAGAAAAAAATTCATGCAAAATTATATTGACCAGCTAAACGAAGCGCAACGACAACCCGTTCTACAAAAAGACGGGCCAATGATCATTATTGCTGGTGCAGGTTCAGGAAAAACCCGTGTTCTAACGATCAGGATTGCTTATCTGATGCATCAGGGGATTGATGCTTTTAATATTTTGTCTTTGACTTTTACGAACAAAGCAGCTCGTGAAATGAAACACAGAATCTCTGATATTGTAGGATCTTCCGAAGCAAAAAATCTTTGGATGGGAACATTTCACTCTATTTTTGCGCGTATTCTTCGTGCCGAATCAGATCATTTGGGATACCCTTCAAATTTTACGATCTATGACTCGCAGGACTCTGCAAGGCTGATTTCATCGATCATTAAGGAGATGCAATTGGATCGTGATGTCTATAAACCAAAGCAAGTTTTAGGTAGAATTTCAAACTATAAAAACAGTTTGATTACGGTAAAAGCATATTTTAATGATCCGGAATTGCAAGAAGCCGATGCCATGGCTAAAAGACCAAGACTAGGAGAAATTTACCAGCAATATGTAGAAAGGTGTTTCAAAGCAGGAGCAATGGATTTTGATGATTTGTTATTGAAAACTAATGAGCTATTAACTCGTTTTCCTGAAGTTCTGGCGAAATATCAAAACCGTTTTCGATACATTTTGGTTGATGAGTACCAGGATACCAATCACTCTCAATATCTTATTGTTAGGGCATTATCAGACAAGTTTCAGAATATTTGTGTGGTTGGAGATGATGCGCAGAGTATATATGCTTTCCGTGGAGCAAACATCAATAACATTCTGAATTTCCAAAAGGATTACGAAGGTGTAAAAATGTTCCGTTTGGAACAAAATTATCGTTCCACCCGAAATATTGTGGAAGCGGCAAATACCATCATTGACAAAAATAAAACCAAACTGGATAAAATTGTTTGGACGGCAAATGATTTTGGACCAAAGATAAAAGTACACCGAAGTTTAACAGATGCCGAAGAAGGTCGTTTTGTTGCCAGTACGATTTTCGAACAAAAAATGCAGAATCAGTTGCACAATGGTTCGTTCGCGATTCTATATCGTACCAATGCCCAATCACGTGCTATGGAGGATGCTTTAAGAAAGCGAGATATTCCATACAGAATTTATGGCGGTTTGTCTTTCTACCAACGCAAAGAAATCAAGGATGTTTTGTGTTATTTGAGATTGGTTATTAATCCTAAAGATGAAGAGGCATTGATTCGTGTGATCAATTACCCGGCTCGTGGAATTGGAGACACTACAGTTGAAAAATTAACCATTGCAGCCAATCATTACAAAAGATCGATTTGGGAAGTAATGGTCAATATCGATAAAATCGATTTGAAACTGAATGCCGGTACAAAAAACAAACTGAAAGATTTTGTGACCATGATTCAGAGTTTTCAGGTGATTGATCAAAATCAGGATGCTTTTTATATCACAGATCACGTAGCCAAAAAAACAGGTTTGGTTCAGGAGCTTAAAAAAGATGCTACTCCGGAAGGAATGGCGAAAATTCAAAATATAGAAGAACTTTTAAATGGTATAAAAGACTTCACAGAAGGCCAAAGAGAGATTGACGGTGCAAGAGGAGCCTTGTCAGAATTTATGCAGGATGTTGCTCTTGCTACAGATCTGGATAACGATACAACCGATGAAGATCGTGTAGCTTTAATGACCATTCACTTAGCAAAAGGACTGGAATTCCCTCATGTTTTTGCGGTAGGAATGGAAGAAGATTTGTTCCCGAGTGCGATGAGTATGAGTACCAGAAGTGAACTCGAAGAAGAACGACGTTTGTTTTATGTAGCCTTAACGCGTGCTGAGCACCAAGCTTACTTGACTTACGCACAATCGCGTTACCGTTGGGGAAAACTTACCGATAGCGAACCTTCGAGATTCATTGAAGAAATTGATCCGCAATACCTGGAGTATTTAACACCTGCAGAAACCAGTTACCGCTACAAACCGGCGATTGACAGTGATATTTTCGGAGATATTGACAAGTCGAAATTGCGATTAGCAAAACCCATTGGCAGTGCGCCACCTAAACAGCATACGAATAATGATCCCAGAATGGATTCAAATATTCGCAAATTAAAACCGGTCGCAGGAACAAATCCAAATAATAGTGCTCCGAATCTGTTTGATAATAAGCTAACAATCGGAAATGTCGTAATGCACGAGCGTTTCGGAAAAGGAGAAGTAATCAATTTGGAAGGAGTAGGGCCGGATAAAAAAGCCGAAATCAAGTTTGAAGTAGGCGGAATCAAGAAATTGTTATTAAGATTTGCTAAATTAGATGTTGTAGGGTAACAAAAAAATGTTTCAAGTTTCAGGTTTCAGGTTTTTCGCAACGAAACTCAAACTTGAAACTTGAAACAAAAAAAAACAAAAATTAAGATGGCAGAATTTATAAAAATATACCCAGATAAACCAAGTGAAGCTGCAATTGCCAAAGTGGTAAAAGTGCTTCAGAATGGTGGTTTGGTCATTTATCCAACTGATACTGTTTATGGATTAGGTTGTGATATTACCAATTCCCGTGCATTAGAAAAGATAGCGAAAATAAAAGGAGTAAAACTCGAGAAAGCAAATTTCTCATTTATTTGCCACGATTTAAGCAATCTTTCAGACTACGTGAGACAGATTGATACCTCGACATTTAAAATCCTGAAACGTGCCTTGCCGGGGCCTTATACTTTTATCTTACCCGGAAATAATAATTTACCAAAAGAGTTTAAAAAGAAAACCACGGTAGGTATTCGTGTACCGGATAACAATATTGTATTAGAAATTGTAAGGCAGTTAGGCAACCCAATTGTTTCTACTTCTATCCGTGATGAAGACGATGTAATTGAATACACCACAGACCCTGAACTTATTTTTGAGAAATGGCAAAATCTGGTAGACCTTGTTATCGATGGCGGATATGGTGACAATGTTGGCTCAACTATTATCGATTTATCTGAACACGAACCTGTTATTGTTAGGGAAGGAAAAGGAGATATAGATATTTTATAAAACAATTGTTTTACGGTGCAAAAAAGAAGTATCTAATTCCTTTTTACTGAATTTAACATCCGTTTCTGTTTTTAACTGTTTTTTTCACAAAGCCAATTGCTATAGCAGCGTCCAAAAAACAACGCTAAAACAATTAAATACAGAAATAAAAAAATCATATACAGTTATAAATTACATCCCCACAGGTGCTTTTGTAAAAAAAAACTTAAAACGCATCGTATTTTAAAAATAATAACTAACTTTAATATCAGTTAAAATTTAGTTAGTTAATTAAAAATAATGCTATTCTTGATTTATATTTAATTGGTTATTAAACAAAGTTAAGAATACATAAAAGCAGGTCGTCAGACCTGCTTTTTCTGTTTTAAAACGATATGGAAACAAAGAATTATTTCTGTTGTTTTTTCATTTCTTTTTCAATCATATCATAGAATTGATCGATTTTTGGCATCACCACAATACGAGTTCTTCTGTTACGAGATTTGTTCTCAGGGCTGTCATTTGCTACCAATGGCACATATGAACTTCTACCTGCAGCAATTAATTTCGCCGGATTCACACCTAAATCATTTGTTAATACACGTACGATAGAAGTAGAACGTTTCACACTTAAATCCCAGTTGTCTAAGATAATTCCGTTGCTTTTGTAAGGAACATCATCTGTGTGACCTTCAACCATACATTCAAAGTCCGGTTTGTCATTTACAACTTTAGCCACTTTAGCTAAAACTGATTTTGCTTTATCACTTACGTCATAACTACCGCTTTTGAATAATAATTTATCTGCAATAGAGATAAATACAACTCCTTTTTCAACATTGATTTCGATATCCGGATCGTTGATTCCAACCGCTCCTTTTAAGCTTGTTACTAAAGCCAACGTTACACTGTCTTTTTTAGTTAATGCATCTTGAAGTCTTGATATTTTTAAATCTTTCTCTTTTAAACTTTCTAATGATTTTTCAAGATTTTCAGCTCCTTTTGTCGTTAATACAGTCAAATCTTTTGAACTGTTAATTAAATCCTGATTATGTGCTTTATAACTTTCAGCTGTAGCAGCCAAGCCTGCTTTTTCTTCCAAACACGAATTAAGTTTTACAGTACAAGAATTTAATAAGTCCTGAATCTCCTTGTTTTTAGCCTCCAAAGCAGCATATTGTTTCTTTGAAACGCACGATGTTAAAGCCATTAGTACCGATAGTGCAATTACTATTTTTCTCATAATTTTAATTTAATTAGACGTTATTTACAAATTTAGTTTTTAATATATTGATTTCTGTTAAAGATTTCTTTAAATAATGTCAATTTTTCTACGTAATACAAGTAAACGATACTTTTAATGTTATAGTATTGTTGTAGTCGAAAATCTTTTCTTTTTCTTTTATACTCAAAAAACAGGCCATAAAAAGAAAAATGTGCTTTTAAAATAGCAGCTGTATGCCCAAACTTTCCTTGAAGAAAAAAACGAACTCCTGCAATTCCGTCCAAAACCATTCGAATGAAAAGAATTGACAACAAACCTTTCTTTGGCAGGTTTTTCACAAGCATTAGCAATGAATTTCTAAAATTCAGATACGTTTTTCTTGGATTGCCCTGTTGTAAAGTCGCACCTCCCACATGATACACTATTGATTGCGAATTGTACTTAATAACATGCCCTTCATTTAAAGCACGCCAGCACAAATCTATTTCTTCCTGATGCGCAAAAAAAGTTTCATCAAAACCTTCTAATTCATGATAAACACTGCTTCTTATAAAAAAACAAGCCCCGGAAGCCCACGATAATTCGCAATTGTCATCATACTGACCATTGTCTTTTTCAATGGTTTCAAAAATACGTCCACGACAGTACGGATATCCGTATTTATCAATAAAACCACCTGCTGCACCGGCATACTCGAAGTACTCCTTATTTTTAAAATCAAGAATTTTAGGTTGAATTATGGCTGTCTCCTTTTCTGTGTCAAATGTTTCAATAATAGGTTTTAGCCAGTTTTCCGTTACTTCGATATCAGAATTAACTAAAGCGTATAATTCCGCATCAATATGTTGTAAAGCATCATTATATCCTTTTGCAAAACCATGATTGCCATTATTTTGGACAATCTTTATGGTTGGGAAATTTTCTTTGATGAAATTTATTGAATGGTCCGTTGAAGCATTATCCGCAACATAAATAGTGGCTCCTGCCGAAAATTGAACTACAGAGGGTAAAAATTGCTCTAACAATTTTACTCCATTCCAATTTAAAATGACGACTGCTATTTTATCCAAAGGTATTTTTTTATAGTTTATTAAATTTGTTTGTAATCCGGGAGCGATGGTAAAAACGTATATTTTTCGTTTTCAAAGTCCATTTGACAATAATAATGATTCAGACCGTTCGTAACATTCAAAAACCGTGCCTCCATTGTCATATTGTAACGAGCAATCTGGTCAAAAGTTGCTTGCGAAATTTTTACTTCCGGTGCTTTGCACTCTACTAATATATGTATAGAACCATCAGAATTAAAGACAACAACATCATAACGCTTTCGCAATCCATTCACCATCAATACCTTTTCTACATTTATAAGTGATTTAGGGTATTTTTTTTCATTGATCAGAAAATGAACCACATGCTGACGCACCCATTCTTCGGGAGTAAGAATGATGAATTTTTTCCTGATTTCATCAAAAATAGACACTTTATTTTCGCTATTTTTGAATCGGAAAGTATAAGTAGGGAAATTTAATCTTTGCATAAAACAAAAATATAAAATAGTTTCAGGTTTCAGGTTTAAAGTTGCAATAACTTGAAAGCTGAAACCTGAAACTTGTAGCAGAAAACATATGGATGAAGTTGTAAAAATTGTAAATGATATAAAAGCCGGAAATATTAAGCCAATTTATTTTTTAATGGGGGAAGAGCCTTATTATATTGATAAGTTAGCCGAGTACATGGAACAAAATTTACTTGCAGAAGAGGAGAAGGGATTCAACCAGACTGTTTTATACGGAAGAGATGTTTCTGTAGAAGATATTGTTTCAACCGCTAAACGATACCCAATGATGGCAGATCGTCAGGTTGTTATCGTAAAGGAAGCACAGGATTTATCCAGAAATATTGACAAAATAGAATCTTACGTAGGTAATCCGATGGAATCAACGGTATTGGTTTTTTGCTATAAATACAAAACACTTGATAAACGTAAAAAAGTAACCAAATTATTAGCGCAAAAAGGAGTTGTTTTCGAAAGCAAAAAATTATACGAAAACCAGGTTGGTGACTGGATCAAAAGGGTTTTAGCAGGAAAAAAATATACAATTGATCCTAAAGCCAATGCTATGCTGGTCGAATTTTTAGGTACCGATTTGAGCAAAATCAATAATGAATTAGAGAAATTACAAATCATTTTACCGCAAGGTACCGTAATTACACCACAACATATTGAAGAAAATATTGGTTTTAGTAAAGATTACAATGTTTTCGAATTAAGAAAGGCAATCGGAGAACGCAATCAGATTAAAGCTTATAAGATCGCAGAAAATTTTGCTCACAACCCCAAAGAATACCCACTGGTGATGACAACCGGATTGGTTTTTGGCTTTTTTATACAGCTTTTAAAATATCACGGACTTAAGGATAAAAACCCTAAAAATGTAGCTACCGCTATTGGAGTAAATCCTTATTTCTTAAAGGAATACGATCTTGCAATAAAAAATTACCCGATGCGAAAAGTGAGTCAGATAGTAGGAGCATTGCGCGATATTGATGTAAAAAGCAAAGGTGTTGGAGCCAATGCGCTTTCCCAATCGGATTTGTTAAAAGAAATGCTTTACAAAATATTTAATTAAGCCGTGAAAATTCACGATATTTGCATTTCCAAAAATATAATATATAATCTAGATTAAAAAATATTCACAATTATGGGAATGAATAAAAATACTGTTTTAGGATGGGCAACTTTTATAATGGTACTTATGGGATTGCTACTAATAGGTCTTGGCGCTTTTAGATATAGTGATGTTTCAGGCTGGGGATTTGGCGCCGTAGGTGTTGGTTTCTTTGCTAATGCATGGGTTTTTAACGCTTTAAAAGGAAGGGTTTAAACTTGTCCTATGGCAATGGCAAAATTCAATTCAACCGCAAAAATCAATTGTGATAAATAGTTTATACAAATAGAATAATTCAAATAAAACATAATAGAGATGTCAGACGATAAGAAAGTAATTTGTATTTTTTAATATATTGTTTTTCATATGATTATGTTTTTATTGATTAAAAAGTGGGAACATTGATTGAAAAAGTGGGAATATTTTTTTTGAATAAAATAAAAGCCATTACAAAACTGTAATGGCTTTTATTTTACAATTATTGAAACTAATAATCTACTCTTGATTCGATTTATTTGGTATCTTTTTAAAATTTCGTGGCAAGAAAAAAAGACTTGACAAATATTAAACATACATTTATTAATTATTTGACGCATATTGTAATTAGTTAAAACTAAACCAAATTATTTATGAATGATTATTTAGCAGATATTTCTTCAGTGGGTTCTTCTATTGTTTCAGGAATCGTTTCTGGTTTAATAGCCTCATTTATATTCTATTTATATCAAAAGAAGAAGGAGAAGGAAGAAAAGTTAATAGTTGATATTTCTCCGAACTTAAAATCAGTTCCAAATAATATATTAGATTACGTTAGACCTGGACTCTCAATTGAAAAAATGAGGGAAATATTAGGTGTTCCTAACTATATTTATGATAAGGAATATTATGAAGAAAATTTAATATTGATAAACAAATATGAATATCGATTTAAAAATTTATTCATAACTATTGTATCTGAAGATGGTATATCAATTGATTCGGTTGATGCATTTACTCGGGAATATATGGACTTTAATGTTGAATTTAGTATTAATCCGTCAGATAAGGAAGGTAGAGGAATCATAGGGAAGGAGCTGATCAAGTCTGAATTAATAGGAGGTACTTTTAAAATCGAAAGCGCTTCTGTAGATAGAGTGCCTATGCATAAAATTATTACATATCATGGACGATATGGGCATTTTAATCAATATTCATTTTTTTGTTATTCTGTGATTAATCTGGAGGAAGATATTTTGAAAAACATAGACAATCCAGATGAATTGATAGGAAAAACAATTCTTGGTTTTCGGATGAGTAGAAATGAAGATTTCATTTTTTAAAAGTTAGTGATATTTTATATTTCAGTTAATGTTTTTCTAATCTTTACAACTGTGTTATTTGATAAGTTGGTTATTGAGGCGAGTTTTCTAATTGAATAGTTTTCATCTTTTATTAATTCTAAATGTGATTGATTGTACTTAGATAAAAATTGTTCAGTTGTTTCATTTGTATTCATTTGGCGCCCTTTGTAAGTTCCTTTTGCTTTCGCTATTAAAATTCCTTCTCTTTGTCTTTCCAACAAAGAACTTCTTTCCATTTCAGCTACATTACTCAATACATCCGTAATCATTTTGAATATGCTATTAGGTTTGTTTTCAATCATAGAGTATAAACCAATATTTTCTACATAGACATTTATGTTAAGGTTATTTAGTGTGTTTAAGGTTGTTTGAATATCATAAGCATTACGTCCTAATCTATCAATAGAATGAACGTGTAAAGTTTCGACTTTTTTGGCTGATATATCGTTCAATAATTTAATTGCGCTTGGACGCTCGTTAAATGGAATAGAACCGGAACATTTATCAATATAAGTTTTGTGTGTAGTGTTTTCTTGTCTTAAAGTTGATTGGTCGTTTGTGCTAGCTCTAATATATTTTGCGATTTTCATTATTCTTTGCTTTTTGATTAAAACAAAGATAAGGAACCTTTTTAGTTGTACCTAATTTAGGGTTGTTATTTTTGATACTATAAAAAGTCAATAAAACCGAATAAAGTTCCGTGTTAATGGTAACCTGATATAAGTATAGTTTAATTTTGATACAAGTTTGAATGATATATATATTATTGGTTTTAGAATTATGTTTTTAAATTAAATATATTTTAAGAAGTTATAATTTTTTGCATCGATTTTCTGCTTAGACACCCTTAAGTTTTATTATAAAAGCCATAGGAATTTATTTATATTAAAAAAGTATATTTGTTAAAAGTAAAAAACTACAAATAAGTTAAAGGACACTTTTTTACAAAAGAGAAAGCAAGAATAAAGCATCACAAAAGTTTCTCTTTGAAATATTTTTTTAAGATTTTTTAAATATTTTAACTATGCTTGACCAATCTTTCTCTTATGAGAATTTCCGTATTATACTTGATGTTGAAAACAGAAAAGGCAGATATTTAGAGGATGAAAAATTCTTTAAAACGGATGATATATTTCAAGATTCTAGACTAATAACTGATAAAATTATAGATATTAACAAAGTAATCAATGAAGAATATGAGCGACTTAAAAAGATTAGTTCAAAAACTTCAGAAGACTTTGAAAAATATGATGAATTATTAAGTCAAAAAGAAAAACTTAAAGATGAAAGAGAAGAATTAAGACTTGGGATATTATCTTTATTAAGCGAGAAAACGAATAGTGATGATTATAGAATTCAAATAACTAAAGGTCAAATAAAGTTTGAAAGCCAATTATACGTTGTCGAAGATAAGCCAGAACATTATTTTGTTCTTAAACAATTACAAAGAAATATTTATAAAACATTTAAAGTTAAACAAGCTGATAGAAAAAGTATTATCTCTCAATTAAAAATACTTTTTGACGATGGGTTTCCTAAAGTAATTATTCGAACAGATATTAAAAGTTTTTATGAAACCATACCTCATAAACAACTTTTGTCCAAAATAGAGGAAAATAGTTTACTTAGTTATCCATCCAAACGAATAATTAGGGATATTTTAAACCAGTATTGGAAAATATTAATTACTGATGGAGTAAAAAAAGTTACAGATGAAAGAGTTGGCATCCCAAGAGGAATTGGAATAAGCGCATATCTTTCTGAGCTTTATATGAGAGATTTTGACAGAAAAATATCTACCTATGATGATGTAACATATTTTTCCAGATATGTTGATGATATAATTATAATAATTACTCCAAAAATAAGAAACGAAAATATTTCAACTTCAAAATATAGAAATGAAATAAAATCTATTTTATTTAAGACTTTAAGTTTAAATCTGAACTTAGAGAAAACATTTTCAATTGATTTAAGAAAAGAAAAAAAAGAAAGAAAGAGTTCTATCAAATACATTTTGACTTACTTGGGATATCAATTTATTATTGGTTATGAAAAAAAGAATGAAACAAGAGAGGGTAAAAAAAAGGAATGGGTAGAGAAACTACCTCTTAAGATTTTAATGTCTGAAAACAAACTAGAAAGGTATACGAATAAAATTACTACTGCTTTTGAAAGTTTTGAATTAGAAAAAATTAAATATGCTGGCAGAGAAAATAGTATAAACAGACTTTTGCTTTTAAGAATAAAATTTTTAACTAATAATTTTCAATTGTTTAGGAGAAAGAAAAATGTTTTTGTAGGAATCTATTTTTCAAACGAGTTTCTAAATGCAAATGAGGATTTAAAAAGTTTAGATAAAATATTAAGAGAAGAAATTAGGAAAATTGACACTCCAAATAATGCTAAATTAGTTGAAAAATTAAGAAAATTATCATTCGAAAAAGGTTTTACCGAAAAACGTTTTCTAAATTTCAACTTTAAATCTTTTCAGAATAGTAAAGTATTAGGGATTTGGAAAAAATTATAACTATGAGGAAAAAGATACCTATAATAGATTGTAAGGAACGAGTTGTTCTGTCTGATGTTTTGCCATATGAAACTCCACTTTTGTTTTCAAATAGATACTTTTATAAATATTTATTGAAACGACAAAGAAGTATTAAAAATCCTGATTATAAAAGTAAACAAAACAAAGCTTTTACAGAGATTGAAGGGATTTTGTTTCGTCCTGAAGAAGCAACACGACCTTTTATATTTAATATAAGTCATAAAATAAATGACTTTAGAAAGTTAAGTCTAATTCATCCCAATAACCAAGTTAAAGTTTTAGAGTTTTATGATAAATATAGAAGTCTAATGCTCTACTATTGTTCAATTAGTCCATTTTCGATTAGAAAGCCTGCTCGTATTGCCAAATTTACATTTTATAATGATTTGCTACACAAAAAAAATAAAGATGGTGATTTAGAACATTCTCAAATTGAACAGGATGAAAGTGAATATGAAAATTTAAAATCATATTTTACTTATCAGAAATATAGCAATATTCATAAATTTTTCGAATCATATCAGTTTCATAGATGCGAAAAAAAGTATAAAAAACTTTTGAAAATTGATATATCTAAATGTTTTGATAGTGTTTATACACATACTATTTCTTGGGCAATCTTTAATAAATCAATTGTTAAAGATAATGTTCAACATTCACTAGATACTTTTCCTGGTGAGTTTGATAATTTAATGCAGAAATTAAATGCAAATGAAACTAACGGTATTGTAATTGGGCCCGAATTATCTCGAATTTTCGCAGAATTAATCCTTCAACAAATCGATAAAAACATATATGACAAACTAAAGATTGAGGATGAAAATTGTAAAAATCTAATTCATAAAATCGATTATGAAATCTTTAGATATGTAGATGATTACTTTATCTTCTATAATGATGATACAGATTCGAAAAGAATATTAAAGGAATTCAAACTCTCTCTTGGTGAATATAAAATGTATATAAATGAAAATAAGTCAGTTGTTTACGAGAAACCCATAATAACAGAGATAAGTTTAGCGAAACAAAAGATTAGCGATTTGTTTAATGAGCATTTGAAGTTAAAAGAGAATAAGAAAACAGATGAAAATGAAGAAAAAAGTTCCGAAATATACTTTTCATCAAATAATGTAATTACAAGGTTTAAGTCGATTATAAAAGAAACTGGAGTAGAATATAAAGACATAATGAATTATAGTCTTGCAGTGTTAGATAAAAAAACTGCAAAACTTATAAATAAATTCAAAAAAGAGAAAAATGACAATCTAGAACTAAGCGAGAAGGAATTCGAGAAAGGATTTTTAGAAATTTTAGATGTTGCATTTTTCTTATATTCAGTATCACCACGGGTTAATTCAACAATTAAACTATGTCTAATAGTTGATAAAATAATATGTTTTTTAAAGAGAAATAAAACTAATGAATATATCGAACCTTTTTCATCTAATTACAAACACAACATTTTTAAAAAAATTTCTGATGAAATCTTTTTAATACTTCAAAAAAATAAAACAAGTAAAGAAACCCAAGTTGAAACATTATATCTATTAATTGCATTAAGTCAACTTGGTAGAGAATACAGATTAAATGTAAAAGTTCTATGTTCATATTTCAATATAAAAATTCATTCAGACAACACTTTTGAAATCGTTCATCCACTTAATTATTTTTCTATAACAGTTCTTTTGTTTTATATTAAAAATGTTCATGAGTATAATCAAATTAAATTGATACTCAAACAATATATTTTAGGAAAATTCAGGAATGCTATTATCGATAAAAAATGGAAAAATGACACAGAGTTGATATTGCTATTAATGGATGTTTTGAGCTGTCCTTATTTGAATAATACGATAGAACGAATTGAGAAAGAAAATTTATTTCTAGAAATTGAAGAGTTAGAAAAAGCAGTATTAAAAACGACAACTAACGCAGGTTTGATTAAACATATGTCAAATATTGATAAAACACTAAAAAGAATTAACTCACTCAATTCGATGAAATATTTGGAAAGAAAAATATTAAAAAAACTTTCATCATTGGTAGAAAATTATCTTACAGAATTGCAAAAAAACTGTCCATCTGATGTTTACATTTTAGAAGATAAATTAATTAAATTTATTATATATTTGAAAAATAATTTTAGTGTTCATATTGATAAATATAAGTTCAAAAAAGAATTATTGACTTTAGTAGGTATTGATTCAAATCAAGAAAATCTAATTAAACAAGAAAAATTTTGGTTTATCAAGTGGACTGAATTTGATTTTAGAATGGAATTGCAAGCGAAAAGAAGTCAAGAAGTTTATTGAAAATATTGCTACCACCGACAGCCAGTAATGGCACCACACACAAGTAGCGTCTACTAAACTCTAAAGTTGAGTTTTGTAGAGTTAAATAAGTAGTCTATGTCGGGGACTACTTTTTTAGATTATTTTTTTGCTTTTTATACGAGTTTCATAATTGAATTAAATATTGTTAGATTAAATTAATTTTTTATTTATAGTCTTTATTATTTACTTTTTAAGTATTCTATAAATCCACAATCTTCAAGAATAGCGTCAATTTCAGATTTAGATAATTTTCGATTTTCTTTCTCAAATAATGCTTCAGCTAAAATAGTAGTAGCATTCCATATAGTTTCATCTGCAAATAATGTCATTGTTGTATGCATCATTTTCGGTATAAAGTTCGCTTTATGATTTCGATCAATTTGAGAAAGTAAAAAATCAATATTTTCAATTCGAACCAAATCAGGACCAGCAATTTCTACGTCCATTTCGTCTCCAGAAATTCCGTTATTTAAATAAATTGATTCTGCAATTGAACCAGCTACCAATACTAAGCTAGACTTGAATGCAACTTCCGGACAATTTAGCTTTACACTTTGTGGTAAATCATTAAATATTTCTGGATCATTTTTACAATTTGTTATTGCTGCAATCGTCAATAAATCATTCCCATAATTAAATCTAGTTTTTCCATCCCCATTTGATAGTATTTCTGTTTCTTCACAAGAGTAATCATTAAGAAATCCCATGATAATATGACCACTTTCGTGATGGGCAGTTTTTTTATAAATTTCTGTCATTTTTAGATGTTGATTTGAGATTATAGTTATGTGCTGTAGCTTTTAATAGTTGTACCTCTTATTCAGTTCACTTTATTTATTTAGTTCAGTTGTATTTAAATTTTTATCAAAGTGCATTTGAATAATTTTTTTTGCCAAACATTCAAATGTCATTTTCAAATCCAAACATTAAAGATGTTTCTATTCCTAAGCCAATTGCCAAGGATTTAATAGTGCATATAGTTGGATTTATCACACCTCTCTCAATTCTAGTAATCTGAGGCAATGAAACTTCTGCCAAGTTAGCAAGTTCTTCTTGGGACATACCTTTTTCTTCTCGCATCTTTTTTAGATGTTTCCCAAATTTAGTTAAATACTCTTGGTCTTTAGTGTAAATCAATTATAAGGAATTTTTTATATGTAAAATTCCTCTAATCATTTATGATTTAACTAATCATACATGATTAGTTAAATGTTTTTTTATATTTTTACAGCAGTGAAGTTATATAAATTATTAACTCGATGGAGTCCAGAAACCATATAAACGGAGCGTATCCGAAAAGCTTTAGAGTAGGAAAAATTAATCATCAAAACGGAATGAAAAAAAACAATTTAATGCTAATTATAATTAGTGGAATATTACTAATTTCTTGTGGAGGAAAAAATGACAATAACGAATCAAAGGAAAAAACGGAACAAGTAGCAATAACTGAAACAGTAACTAATCCTGAATGTCAATGTTCAGATTTAAATTTGGAAAATAATTTACTTAATGGAATTCCTCGAAAATTAAAAGACATTCGAAAAAAAGGGGCAAATGAATTATATACAGGAACTTGTATTGAAAAAGACCAATACGATTCTATTATTAGAAAAGTAGATGTTAAAAATGGCTGGGTAAATAGAGAGATTTTAAGAAAGAAATTAGAAAAGAGTAAATCTTACATTATAATGAGTGATTTTACATTTGAAGATGCCATAAAAAATAGTGGATGGACTATTAGTATTAGTCAATTATCTGAAAAAGACGAAAGTATTAGCTGTAATTATGTGAGTAAATATGAGGAAATGAAAAGTGGAAAAATAATCAATAATTGGGCAATAGATATAAAAAATTTCGACTTTGATTATAATGTAAACGATGTTGTTTATGGTATTTATTCAATAAAATTCGAGCCTTCTCGTAAAGATGGTTTAGATGACAAAAACTGGAAACCTAAATCAATGTCGAATGCTGAATCTGACAGACCAAATGATGGTGGACCTTGGATAATGAAAAATGTCTCGTCAACCCAATATTCGCAAACATTAGAAGGATTAAAAAAAGAAATTTCTCATTTTAATTATTGGAAATAATTTATCAATTAAAACAAAAAGAGAGTTAAGAAACTTTCAAAACTGGTTAGAACTAAAAGTCAAATAATTTAAAAAAAAATGAAAAAAATATTTATATCAATTTTAATATTAGTTTTTAATTTCGGTTATTCACAATTAAACGGTGTTTATAAAAGTAAAGATGGTTTATACAAACTTAAAATTTCAAATTATTCAAAACAAAAACAGTCATTTAATTTCGTTTGGGAGGGAATGGATCCGGATGATTTATGTAGTTGTGGAGGTCAAGGAATTGCCAAAGAAGATAATGAAGATCCGAAAAATGGAGAATTCTTTCTAACGGAAGATGACCCTCAAGGTGGATATAATTATATACTACAGTTTAATGTTAAACCTAATAATATTTTAAACGTTAAAGTTGTTGGTAATATTGATATGTTATGGGGTTGTGGTAACGGATGTCATATTGGAAATGAAATTTTTTATAAAATAGTTCCAAAAAAGTCCGTTTCAAAAAAGAAATGATTAAGCAGTTTGAACTTTAAATAACGAAATGCAAAAACTTGTCTTAGGGCAAGTTTTTAAGTTTTATATATATCATAATGAAACTAAAACAATACAAAATTCAAGACAATGATATAGTAATTATTGGCAGAGGTAAAACGATAAAACCTCAACAACTAAACAAAATATTATTTTGTTTTGATACTCAAAAAATTACTAAAGATTTTGAAACCAATAAAATTGAAAATTACTTATTGAATAATTGGGAGGTTGTGTATTATTTTGTAGTTTTTAACTCAGTCCTTACGTTTTCTATTGATGAATATGTAACAGTGTTCAATTTGCTAAAATCTATCGTTAGGGACGATAAAATTAAAAAAGTTCTTCAAACCCAGTAAAACCGTTTTTCTTTATTAAAATTAAAAATAACTTTTTTTTATTTCAGTATTCATCAAGGGTCAAAATTTTCCAAATTTTTTTTCATTTTTTATTTATTTTTTTCGTTTTACTTTTGTAGAAGAAAATAAAAACATATTTCTGATTTTTAGTTTTTGTGTCTAATGTCAGTATTTTACCTGTTTTAATGTTTGGAAGCTTGCTTTTATAAGAGTGAACTTTGTTGTTTAGAAATTACTAATTATAAAATATAATGAAACAAATAAAAATACATAATGAAGTTTACAGTTTAAGCGATGATGTATCAGATGGAGAGATAAAATTAATGGTTGGAGAAGTTTTGCTTTTCAAAAAATATAAAGGGTATAATCTAATTGATGTATTCGAGAGTATTGATTTGTCCCCTGAAATGATTGGATTAGATGGTAATGAGATTTATGAATCTCTTGATAGCGAGTATGTTGGGGATGATGGAGAACCGTTGACTTACGAAGAGTTTTTAGAAGCAGAACTGAGAGATACTTCTTTAAACTTTTTAGAAGAAATTTTAATTCAAGCAAATAAAAGTAGAGATTCTCTTGGTGATTCCGAAAATAGAGTTATAGAAGGAGAAGTTTCGATGTATATGCTTGTCAGATTTTACACTATTGATGAATATGACGAATATGATGACGAAATTATAGAGAATATTAAAATGATAAAATCTATTGTTAATGATGAAGAATCTTTAAGATATCTTGATTTGATAGATCTTGAAAATACTTACGAAGGTGTTTTTTATGTAATGCAGTTATCTACATATTATTAAAAAAAAATAAACACTACCATTTAATATCAAACTGACAAAATAGATAATTAAACTAAATTATGGAAGCTTTGCCTTACTTCATTTTTGTGTTTTTAATTTATTTTACTGTTTTTGTTTATTAGTAGTGTTTGTTAATCATTTTTTTTTTTGATTAATAATAAATGTTTTTGTTATATCGATATTTTATAGTTGTAATTATTGTTAGTGAGTAAATCTTTTTGTTTAATTATATAATTAACATAGTTGTTTTTGTCATCTCTCTTAGTAATATCCTCAATATGGATATTTGGATTTTTAAATGTTGTTTGAATGTAGTGATCCAAATGTTGAAGTGAAATAGTGGTTTCTAAAACTATATGAGTATGAACTTCGCAGTTGTCAGGAATTTGATTTCCCATTGAAACCTTAGTTGGATATTCTATAACAAAAAGATAATTTAATTTTTCAAATGAATTCTTATAATCTTTGTTGATTTGATTGAAAAGTTTATTGGTTAGAAAAAACCTTAGTTCTTCAGTTGTTTTACAACCTGTATTAGTTATTGTTATAGAATAAATAGGATTGTTTTGAGAGATTATTTTATTAAAACTATATCTTATATCATCGACAATCATTTGGGGTGTTTTGAAAGTGTTTTTCTTTTTTAGTATAGTCATTCTTAATTTTAATTTTTTTATATAATTCAACCAAGTACAGATAAAAGATTTTATCCGTACCGGTTAATTTATTATGGTTTGCTTTTTATTGCTGTCTATTCAATTTTATTCCAGAGTGTGAGAACTCATTAATATTTTAATTTAATCTTTCTATTTTTATTCTTAATTCTTCAATTTGGATTTTAATCCTTAATCTCTCTCTTTTTTTAGGATCTTTTTCAAATTTTAGTTTAAAATTTCCAATTTCAATATTTGTTTGGCATTTTTTAATTTTATCATTATCAATCATATAGATTTATTTATTTTTTCTATAAGAATAATTTCCATCAATTCGAATACTGTTTCTTCTGGATATAAATACAAGTTCTTATATTTAATAATTTCGGTTTGTTGTTTTTTCATTTCCCTTTGTACTTTTGAACGCGGAACATTTAATATGTGTTTAATAGTTTCTATATCATATAGTATTTTATCGTCTTTTATAAATTTTATCATTTCTCTTTCTCCAGTAATTTTTTTCTACCTCTCTATACTCTTTCAAAAGGTCGTCAACGTTTTCATCGTCATCTAGTTCGTTATCATCTTGTGCTTCAATTTCATCCTCATAGTTTAAAATGTCGTCAATATTGTCAATCACTTTTTTATTAGGTTTTTTTGTTTCTTCTGCTTCTGGAAGTTTTTGAATTTCTTTATCGTATTTTTCTACAATGAATTTTAAAAACTGAGTATGAAGGTGTTTTTTGATTTTCATATTATAATTATTTTTTTTTCTTTGAATAAAAACAAAACGTTTCAATCCATATACTATATATGAAAAAAATGGACGATGTTTTTTTAAAGATGGATTTTTTAAAGATAGAATGATACAAAACAGAGAAAGAAAAACATTGTATATAATTGTATATACAATTTAAACAGATTAGAAAACGAATGATAAGTAATAACTGTTTACCTCTAAGGAGTATGAAATGATAGGAACAGAAAAATAATTATATAATATTATAAATTTTATAATTTTTGCAGTACTATTCAATTAAATTGTTTAGCAAAGATTTTTTTTTGAGTTGATTCAATAAGAATTATATATAAAATGGAAATTCCATTCTTAAAAAGAATGGAATTTTTTATAGGCACTTTTTGCCAATATTGCTTATGCTTGTTATGTGTCTTCAGGGCTGTTGAAGTGTTAAATAATCTTTTGAATTACCAATCCAGCCGCATCGCTAGCATCCCTATCAACACCTCGTTTAATGTAATTTTGAGTAGTTTTTAACTCGGTGTGAGCAAGTGCGTTACTAATTTTATAGACATCAACATTTTCTTTCAAAAGAATTGAAACGAAAGTATTTCTAGCAACGTGTGAACTTAATTTAATAACATATTTCCATCTGTCTTTTGTTTTGATTGAAATATGATTGTTATAAATTTCTGTTATTTTATAAAGACTTAAATTATAAGTATTTCTAATCACTCTATATTTTTGAAATTGCGCATATGTTAAAACATCACCTTTCTTGTAATCTTTAAAAAAAGGGACAGATTTTTTATGTAACTGGTTTAAAAATACAAATTCATTATCATCTTGCTTATTAATAACTTCCTGCATATATTCTAAAAAAATATTATTAATATCTTCGATTGTTTCGATCCTTAAATCAATGATTTGTTTTATATTAAAATCTCCTATTTTAATAGTATAACCTTTGTATCCTTCATATATAGTACTATTAGAAGGAAAACCAATTTGAGGACAACTTTCAATTATTTTTTCTTCTAATTGTTGTACAGTAAATTGACCTTGGCCTAAAATACTTCTTTCTGAAACTTTTATTGTCTCTATCATTTCGTTGTATTTGCCAATCTCACCTAATATTTCAGCAAGTATCAACATTATTTTCAGACCTATGGCAATCTTTAAATGAGTATTAGTCTTCATCATTTTATAAGATAGTCTTCCATTTTTAAAATCACCATATCTAATAAAAACAACATCAGAACATCGCATCCCATTACCCAAAATTTGAAAATAGAATATATTTCTTGCTATTCTCAATTTATTATCTAATTCTAACTCCATTAATGCTTGAACTTGGTTTATTGTTAATGGATTTTTTTCGATTTTATCACCTGATTCATTTTTGATTAATGAGAAAGGATTTCGAGAAAAAATAAAATATCCTGTATTATAAGCATCATGATAGACAGATTTAATAACTTTAAAATAGTTTCTTACTCCATTTTCTGTAAGTTTTCTTGGATCAGAAACAGACAAGCAGTAATTTTTAAACTTTACAAAAAACTCAGGAGTTAATTCATCAAAATATAAATCATCCTTTCCCAATTTGGTTAGGTACTTTTTTAATTTTCTCAACACATTTAATACTGAATATCTATGTCCTTCTGTTTTTTTGAGAGCCATTCTTTCCTCAAAATATGAAATAAAAGATAATCTTTCACTTGTATTTTTTTCAGTTTTTAATATTTCGGGTAATGGAACAAGAAGTTTGTCTTTTTGTTTTGTTTTCTCAATAGGAATATTATTTATAAACTTATAAACTCCATCTTTGATTTGGGTATTTATACTGTTATAATCAAATTCTTTATTAGGTTCGAAAAGCTGAAACTTACTATTAAAGTAATCTTTAAAATGTTCAACTTTAACTTTGATCCCTAAACTCTTTTTTTTCTTCCCACCGTCAAAAGATTGTATGCTAATTATTCCAAATTCATCATTTGAATTCTTTTTATTTAAAACTATCTTTGTTGCCATATATTTAAACTTTTATCGGGTATAAACATACAACTATTATATTGGTTTAATTGTAAAAGTGGGAATAAAAAGTGGGAAGTTTTAGTGTTTATAGTAGAATAATCGCATAATGAATAATTTATAAAATATTAAAAATCAATTAATTAACAAAAATAAAAAAATTATATGTCAGACGATAAGAAAGTAATTTTCTCCATGTCAAAGTTGAGTAAAACCTACTCAAGCAGCGACAAACAAGTACTAAAAAATATTTATTTAAGCTTTTTCTACGGAGCAAAAATTGGTATTTTAGGTTTAAACGGTTCCGGAAAATCTTCACTTTTGAAGATTATCGCAGGAGTTGACAAAAATTATCAGGGAGATGTAGTTTTTGCTCCCGGGTATACGGTTGGTTATTTAGAGCAAGAACCGCAATTAGATGATACTAAAACTGTTATTGATATTGTTCGTGAAGGAGTTGCCGAAACTATGGCCGTTTTAGAAGAATACAATAGCATCAACGATTTATTTGCTCTTCCGGAAAATTATGAAGATGCAGATAAGATGGACAAATTAATGGACCGTCAAGCGGCTTTACAAGATAGAATTGATGCCCTTGGAGCTTGGGAAATTGATACCAAATTAGAAATCGCAATGGATGCTTTACGTACTCCGGACGGAGATACGCCAATTAAAAACCTTTCTGGAGGTGAGCGTCGTCGTGTAGCTTTATGTCGTTTGTTATTGCAACAACCTGACGTATTGTTATTAGATGAGCCTACCAACCACTTAGATGCAGAAAGTGTACTTTGGTTAGAGCAACATTTAGCTCAATATGCCGGAACTGTTATTGCGGTAACGCACGATAGATACTTCCTGGATAACGTTGCGGGCTGGATTCTGGAATTAGACAGAGGAGAAGGAATTCCGTGGAAAGGAAACTATTCTTCTTGGTTGGATCAGAAATCTAGCAGAATGGCATTAGAAGAAAAAGTAGCTTCTAAACGTCGTAAAAACTTAGAGCGTGAGTTGGACTGGGTTCGTCAAGGAGCAAAAGGACGTCAGACTAAACAAAAAGCACGTTTACAGAATTACGACAAATTATTAAACGAAGATCAAAAACAACTGGATGAAAATCTGGAAATTTATATCCCAAATGGCCCACGTTTAGGAACAAATGTTATTGAAGCTAAAAATGTAGCCAAAGCTTTTGGAGATAAATTATTGTATGACAATCTAAACTTTACCCTGCCACAAGCCGGAATCGTTGGAATTATCGGACCAAATGGTGCCGGTAAATCTACTATTTTCAGAATGATTATGGGCGAGCAGGAAACAGACAGTGGTGAATTCTCTGTTGGAGAAACTGTAAAAATCGCTTATGTAGATCAATCACACTCTAACATTGATCCAAACAAAACAATCTGGGAAAATTTCTGCGATGGTCAGGAATTAATCATGATGGGCGGACGTCAGGTAAACTCACGTGCTTACCTTAGCCGTTTTAACTTTGGAGGAAGCGATCAGAACAAAAAAGTATCTATGCTATCGGGTGGTGAACGTAACCGTCTACACTTAGCCATGACACTAAAAGAAGAAGGAAACGTACTTTTATTAGATGAGCCTACGAATGATTTAGATGTAAATACACTTCGTGCACTTGAAGAAGGTCTTGAAAACTTTGCTGGTTGTGCGGTAGTAATCTCCCACGACAGATGGTTCTTAGACAGAATTTGTACACACATTCTTGCTTTTGAAGGAGAGTCTGAAGTGTACTATTTTGAAGGAGGTTTCTCTGAATACGAAGAAAACAAAAAGAAACGTTTAGGTGGTGATTTAACTCCAAAACGTTTGAAATACAAAAAATTAATCAGAAACTAATTCTGAGGAGTTTAAATTTCAAAAAATATAAATCCCAAATTCCAATCTTTGTTGATTTGAGTTTGGGATTTTTTTTGATCTTAACATTCAAAAGAAATCCGGCTAAAGCCTTTTTTATTATGAATCAATTCTTATCCTCCAGCTTAAGCTGGAGGCAATTAATATAAGTCCGGATACAAAATTTATTTCTTATTATTTTTCTCAATAACAGCAAGACCCAATCTGATTTTGTCATACGAAAATTCCCCTTCAAAATAATCAAAATAAGGTTTTAGCGCATTTGGATTCATTAATACTGTTTGTGCTTTTTGCAATCGCGCTACTTCTTTAGCAGAAACAAACTGACTTAAATTGACATTGTGTCCATCCACATATAACTTAGCCAAATGTGATACCACTGTAGAAAGTCCTAATTTTCTTTTTGAAGCAATTTCTTGCACAGAAGCTCCATTTTGAAACAATTCTAATGTTACTTTATAGGTATTACTTTCTTTTGTAGTTTTTGTACTTGACTTTTTACTTTTATAAAATTCAATAATGGCATTTATGAACTCCGATCCATACTTTTCAAGTTTCACTTTTCCAACACCATCAATCAGCAGAAACTCTTCATCACTCATCGGACGAACAATTTCCATTTGACGTAAAGCTGCATCACTAAAAATCACGTAAGCCGGAACTTCTTCTTCCTGCGCAATTTCGTAACGCAATCTTCTAAGTTTTTCAAAAAGAGAATTTTTGACAACTGTTGCTTTTTCTTCTTTTACCGCATTTTTGTCGATCACTTTTTTAACAACGGTTGTCAGTTTTACTTTTTCGCCTTCAAACAAAACTTTCTTTGCAAAAGGAGTTAATAAAATTTTATTGTGTTGATGAAATGCTATTTCGCAATATCCCAAATTAATTAGCTGTATTAAATATTGATTCCAATCGTACCACGAAATATCAGCACCGATTCCGTAGGTTTTTAGCATTTGATAATTTTTTTCGTAGATATAGGCATTTTTTGAGCCTCTTAAAAAATCAACTATTACAGCCAAAGGCTCCGATTGCTGTAAGCGAATAATGGCCGACAACGCTTTCTGTGCTAAAATAGTTCCGTCGAAAAAAATGGGAGGTTTTTTACAGATATCACAATTGCCACAATTTTCAGTAACCAATTCTCCAAAGTAAGAAAGCAGAATTTTACGTCTGCAGCTTAATGCATCAGCATATTGTTTCATTCTTTCTAATTTCGCCAATTGCACATCAGCGTTTAGACCTTCGGAAGCAAACTTCTGTAACTGAATTACATCGGCATAACTTTCAAATAAAATAGTTTCAGACGGTAAACCGTCACGCCCGGCACGTCCGATCTCCTGATAATAGCCTTCTATGTTTTTTGGAAGATTATAGTGTACAACCCAACGCACATTTGATTTGTCAATCCCCATTCCGAATGCGATTGTAGCACAAACGACCTGACAATCATCGTTTATAAACTCATCTTGTGTTTTAGCTCGTACTTTATTGTCTAAACCGGCATGGTAGGCTTTAGCTAAAATTCCTTTTTTGCGAAGTTTATCCGCTAACTCTTCAGTTGTTTTTCGACTGAGACAATATACGATCCCGGATTCATTAGGTCGCTTTTCTATGAAATCTGTAATTTGTTTTATACGGTCTAAGGCTGGACGAACTTCAAGACTTAAATTTTTCCTGTCAAAAGAAGCTACAAAGGTTTTTGGATTATTTAATTTTAGTTGTTTTATAATATCCGTACGGGTAGCTTTGTCTGCCGTCGCAGTCAACGCCAAGACTGGAGTAGAAGGGAAGCGGCTCTTCAGATATCCCAGATTAGTATAAGCCGGACGAAAATCATGACCCCAGGAAGAAATACAATGCGCCTCGTCTATGGCGATCAAACTGATGGTGAGTTCATTAAAAACCACATCCAAATAAGACAAACTTTCTGGGGCTATATACACCAGTTTAAATCGGTTTGATTTTAAATTATCGATATAAAACTGCTGTTCTTCAGATGATTGACTACTATTAATATAACAAGCAAAAATACCATTGGCTTTTAAACTGTCAACCTGATCTTTCATCAGAGCAATTAGTGGCGAAATTACAATTGTTATTCCCGGAAGAACTAGCGCCGGCAACTGAAAACAGATTGATTTTCCACCTCCGGTAGGCATGATAGCAAGAGTATCCTGACCGGAAAGCACTGTATTTATAATGGTTTCCTGATTGGGTCTGAATTTTTCAAATCCAAAATTTTCTTTTAGTTTGGCATGTAGTATCTGTGAATTCATCTGGCGCTAGTACTTTAGAATGTTGTAAATATAGTATTTTTCTTTCAAAAATAAATAATTTTAAAAGAGTTTAATAAAAAAAGGAACCCGAATAGAGTTCCTTTAGTTTATTAAGAAAGAGATAAATTAATCCTCATCGTCTTCATCATCGTCATCAGCGATGTCATCTTTATCTTCGTCGTCATCATCGTCATCTCCACCGTCAACATCCGGTTTGTCTTGCGTATCATCGTCGTCGTCGTCATCGATATCATCATCAAGATCAAGACCTTTTACCGGCTCGATTGTGTCAACATCAACATCGATATCATCATCTTCGTCGTAGTTTTCAATTCTATCTGCAAGTTTAGTACTAATTTTAACTAAATAAATAGTGTCTTCTGTACGAACTTCAACTGCTTCGACTAATTCATTTTTAGCATTTCTAAAACGGATAACATCCGAATCATCATAACCATCAGGAAATTTCTCTACCAAAAGGTTTAAAATTTCGTTGGTAAGTTTAGCGTAGTCTACTATAACTCTTTTCATAAATTATCCTATAAATCTAATAAATATGCAAAAATTAACGGAGCAACAATTGTAGCATCCGATTCAATAATAAATTTAGGGGTTTTGATGTCTAACTTACCCCAAGTGATTTTCTCGTTTGGAACAGCTCCAGAATACGAACCATAACTGGTTGTTGAATCTGAAATCTGGCAGAAATAACTCCAAAACGGAACATCGTGCATTTCCATATCCTGGTACAACATTGGCACAACACAGATAGGAAAATCTCCTGCAATACCACCACCAATTTGGAAAAATCCAATTCCGTTAGCGCTATTTTTCGGATACCAGTCAGCAAGGAATGTCATGTATTCAATTCCAGATTTCATGGTAGAAGCCTTTAGGTCACCTTTGATTACATAAGAAGCAAAAATGTTACCCATTGTACTATCTTCCCAACCCGGAACAATGATAGGTAAATTTTTCTCAGCAGCTGCATACATCCAGCTATCTTTTAAATCTATTTCGTAGTATTCTTCTAATACACCTGACAATAACATTTTATACATGAATTCATGCGGAAAATAACGTTCTCCTTTGTCATCTGCATCTTTCCAGATTTTGTAAATGTGTTTTTGCAAACGACGAAATGCTTCGTGTTCAGGAATACAAGTATCAGTAACACGGTTTAATCCTCTTTCCAGCAATGCCCATTCGTCTTCCGGTGTTAAATCACGGTAATTAGGTACTCTTTCGTAATGCGAATGAGCCACTAAATTCATGATGTCTTCTTCCAGATTGGCTCCGGTACATGAAATAATTTGTACTTTATCTTGTCTGATTATTTCGGCAAAAATTTTACCAATTTCTGCTGTACTCATAGCGCCAGCCATACTCACCATCATCTTAGCTCCATTTGCTAATTGTTGTTCGTATGCTTTTGCAGCATCAACTAAAGAAGCAGAATTAAAGTGCAAATAATGTTTTTCAATAAACTGACTGATTGGTCCTTTCATTTTCTTGTTTTTTTTATTTTTTTGTTTTGAATTAAAAGTTTAACCTTTTAGATGATACTGCAAATTAATAATTTTAAAGATATTAAATCATCAATTTGCAGCTTTTTTTATATTTTTTTAGAATACCCCAGTATCTTCAATACATCATCAGAAGTTTGTTGTTCTGAGAAAACTTCAGTAGCCAAAATTCCGTTTTCATCCCGATCAATAAGGATATGTTTTGGCTGTGGAATAAGGCAGTGGTGCAAACCTCCATAACCTCCAATAGTTTCCTGATACGCACCAGTATTAAAGAAACCGATATACAATGGTTTTTCTTTGTTGTATTTAGGTAAATAAATAGCATTCATATTTTGCTCAGAGTTGTAATAATCATCGCTATCACAAGTTAAACCTCCTAACAGTACCCGCTCATAAGTATCATTCCAACGGTTTACTGCCAGCATAATAAAACGTTTGTTTATCGCCCAGGTATCCGGCAAAGTGGTAATGAATGAAGAATCAATCATATTCCATTTTTCCCTGTCATTTTGTTGCTTTTGATATAGAATCTGATAGATAGCGCCACCGCTTTCTCCCACTGTAAATGATCCAAATTCAGTAAAAATATTAGGTACATCTACTTCAGCTTCGTCACAGGCAATTTTAATCTGATTGATAATTTCATCAATCATATATTGATAATCGTATTCAAAGGCAAGTGAATTTTTAATAGGGAATCCACCACCAATGTTCAGGCCATCAAGGCTAGGACACTCTCTTTTTAGTGCAATGTATACTTTGATACATTTTACTAACTCATTCCAGTAATAAGCAGTATCGTTTATTCCTGTATTAATGAAAAAGTGAAGCATTTTCAGCTCTAATTTATCATTCTCCTGAATTTGCTTCTTATAAAAAGAAACAATGTTTTTATATCCGATCCCTAATCTTGAAGTATAAAACTCAAATTTAGGCTCTTCTTCGGCAGCAATACGGATTCCGATTTTGAATTTTCCTTTTATTTCACCCTGAAGCAAATCAAGTTCTTCATAATTGTCAATAATTGGAATCGTGTTTTTATGCCCGTTATTGATTAGTCTCGCAATGTTGGTAATGTATTCGTCTCTTTTAAATCCGTTACAGATAACATAGGTACTTTTGTTGATTTTACCATTCTCCAACAAATTCTCCACAATATTCACGTCAAAAGCAGATGATGTTTCGATATGGATATTGTTCTTGAAAGCCTCATTCATGATATACTCAAAATGAGAACTCTTTGTACAATAGCAATAGTAATACTTGGCTTCGTACTTGTTTTTCTCCATCGATTTTCTGAACCAGGACTTAGCCTTATTAATGTTGTTCGAAATCTGTGGCAGATAAGTAAATTTTAATGGAGTACCGTACTGTTCTACCAATTTCATCAAATCGATATTGTGAAATTGTAGGTTGTCTTTGTTTAATTTAAATTCTTCTTGCGGGAAGTAATACGTTTGATTTATTAAGTCCGAATATTTTGTATTCATTTATTTTTTCAATATTTAAGATTGTTTTTTTTTAATTTAGGAAACGATGCTAAATCTAAAATTCAAACTCTAATATTGGCGAATATAATCGGCAGTTTTTCGTGCTCTGCCTTAGAACATAAAAAAACATCAAAACAAAACGGACTCTTGCTATTATAAAAACGATTCAACATCCTTAGCAAGGAACTGTTGAGGCGGTTTCTATAAGAACTAAATTGTCTTTGTTTATTGTTTGTTTTCATCGTGGCAAATGTAAAAAATAAAATACACCTAATGCAATGCTTTTACTTAAAAAAAGTTTAAGATTTATAATCCTGAAACGCGTCTAGAATCAATTTATTTTCAACGGATTGGTTAATTTTTATTTTTCCGATTCCTTCGATTAAGGCAAATTGAATTGTACCGTACTCATTTTTTTTGTCGTGAATAAGCAATTCAAGGATCGGTTCGATGTCATTATCGTCAAACTTTACATCGTCATAAATGCTTTGGATAGCCGTTTTAATTTCGGCATATTCCTGCGCAGTGATTAAGTTTTTTTGCAATGAAATATAACTTTCCAAGATCATTCCTACCGCAATTGCTTCACCGTGCAGTAACGTTTTCTTTGTTTCGCTTTCTAAAAAGTAACTTTCAATAGCGTGACCTAAAGTATGACCAAAGTTTAACGCTTTACGAATGTTTTTTTCCGTTGGGTCTTGTATTACGATTTCATTTTTAATTTCGACAGAACGATAAATCAATTCATCAAAATCAGCATAGTCAATTGATTTCAGATCCAAAAATTGTCTCCAATACGGCGCATCGTAAATCAAGCCGTGTTTTAGCATTTCAGCCAGACCGGAACGCATTTCGCTTTGCGGTAAAGTTTCCAGATACTGCGTATCAATCAATACCATCTGAGGCACGTTAATAACACCTATCTGATTTTTTAAATTCCCTAAATCAACTCCGGTTTTTCCTCCAACAGAAGCATCAACCATAGATAATAAGGTAGTCGGTATATTAATAAAGTCAACTCCACGTTTGAAAGTTGAAGCCACAAAACCTCCCAAATCGGTTACAACACCACCACCCAAATTAATTACAAGTGATTTTCTATCTGCACCAAGCTCAGTTAAAACATTCCAGATTTCGATGCAGGTTTCAATATTTTTATTGATCTCACCGGCTTCAAATTCAATAATTTCTATTGTCAGATCCGTCTCAAGTAATGGCAAAAATTTAGATAAACAATGCTCATTTGTTTGATTATCGACTACAATAAACAGGTTTGAATATTTATTTTCTCTTAAATGTGCATTTAGAGCTTCGTATGCATTTTGGTTAAAATGTACCAGATAATTATTGGCTTGAATGGATTGCATAATTCTTTAGTTAATTGAAAGCGCAAAATAAGGCATTTTTAAGTAAATAATATTGAAACTCTGTCTATATTTGCACAAATAAATAACCTAAATGGAAAAAATATTCGATAACACTCAGGTTGCATTTTCGTTAAAAAGCGATACTGAACTTGACAGAGCTTATTTTCTTTTTAAAATGATCGACAGTGAACCCTTGGTGAGGATAGGAACTGCTGTTACTAATTTTGCTATTAAAGCACATTTGCCAGTAGAAGGACTAATCCGTGCAACTGTTTTTGACCATTTTTGCGGTGGTATAAACGAAGACGACTGCATTACTGTAGTAGACAAAATGTTTACCAAAGGCGTTTCATCTGTTTTAGATTATTCAGTTGAAGGAAAAGAAGAAGAAGAGCAGTTTGATGCTGCTTTAGAAATGACTTTAAAAACGATTGAATTTGCTAAAGAACGTTTAGCAATTCCGTTTGCTGTTTTTAAACCTACCGGTTTAGGTCGTTTTGAACTTTATGAAAAACTAGGAGAACAACAGACTTTGTCTCCTGCAGAACAAGCAGAATGGGATAGAGTAGTAGCCCGTTTTGATAAGGTTTGCAGTGAAGCACATAAAAAAGATGTTGCCTTATTAATTGACGGTGAAGAAAGCTGGATGCAGGATGCTGCAGACGAGCTGGTAACCGACATGATGCGTAAGTACAACAAAGACAAAGCAATTGTTTTCAACACCTTACAGATGTACCGTTGGGATCGTTTGGACTATTTGAAAAAATTGCATGATATTGCCAAAAAAGAAGGTTTCTATATCGGAATGAAACTGGTTCGTGGCGCTTATATGGAAAAAGAAAATAAGAGAGCCGAAGAAAAAAATTACGTTTCTCCAATTTGCGTTTCTAAAGAAGCAACAGATGTTAACTATGATGCAGCAGTGCATTATATGTTAGAACATTTAGATACAATGTCCATCTTTGCAGGAACTCACAACGAATTGAGTTCTTATAAATTAATGGAAATGATGCAGGGCAAAGGAATCGCCAAAAACGATAACAGAATCTGGTTCGGACAGTTATACGGAATGAGCGATAATATTAGCTACAACTTAGCCGAAAACGGTTATAATGTTGCTAAATATTTGCCTTTTGGGCCTGTAAAAGATGTTATGCCATACTTGATTCGTCGTGCCGAAGAGAATACTTCTGTAGCAGGACAAACAAGTCGTGAATTATCTATGATTAAAGCAGAACGCAAGAGAAGAAAAGGGAAATAGTTTTATCTCAGATTTTAGATTATATAGAAAAAGCTCTAGTTTACACTAGAGCTTTTTTATTGGTTTCTATTTCTCGCGAAGTCGCAAAAGCGCAAAGTTTTCTTTTTTTTTTCTAAAGTTTTAAAACCTCTTTTGCTTTGCGCTTTTGCGTCTTTGCGTGAAAATTTAACCTTTTTAAAAAGAGACCTGACATTGCAGTACTACTGTTCCTAAACGATCGCTTTGAGTATATTTTCCCAGTAAGGTTTTATCATAAACCGCTCTGTTTTGGTAATTTAAACTAAATTTTGGACCAAAAGTACCTGTGGTATAGTAATTAGCTCCAATTTCATACATCGTCATTGGCGTGTCTAAAGCTTCTAAAGCAGCAATCTGTGTGGCAAGATAAGGCTGAAAACGGCCTTTTTTAGACTCGTTAGAAGATTTAGCAAACAAATATCCTAGTTGCGCATAATAAATATTCCCTGTTCCAACACCAATAAAACCGGCGCCTGAGCCATTTATAAGCGTGTTATCTCCTACAGCAGGATTAGGAACTGAAACAGCCTGAATGTAATTTTTACCATAATTATTGTTGTTGTATGACGCATAAGCCGTAATAGCTGCTCCTTTGTCATTAATCGGGCTGTCATGAAAGACATCAAAACCTAAGATTCTCATATCATCGTAAGCAACTTTAGCATCCGGTGTCAAGTGCCACATGGCTTTGGCCTGCGTCATATAACCCAATGCTATATTGAATACTTTTTTAGTCCCCAGGTAGGTTCCTTTGTGATAAGGATCTTCCAGAGATTCTTTCTCTAAAAAGGAATAGGTTAAAATACCGGCATACTGTGCACGTGGTGTTTCAGTGCTTAATGTAGAATTTAGACCTATAGCATTATTTGTATTTCGATACGGATTTGTAATCGCTACTCTATAATTAAAGTCGCCTAAATCTCCTTTAGCATAAATACTTAGATTTCTGTTTCCGAAAGTAGAGGAAGTATTAGCAAACTGTTGGTACATTGGCGTATCCAATGTCAACTGCGCTGCCGAACTATTGGCAGAATACCTTGTCGTTCCTGCTCCCCAGGCGGTTAAACCACCTCCAATATGAAGTTTATCATTAAAATGATATTCTCCAACTGCATCCATAATAGAAAGCGGCGCATTTGAAGGGCCTGAATTTTGCTGAAAATTGATATTATTTTGTCCTAATTGCAAATGAAAGAAAATATTCTCGGTCAACATTCCCATTGCTTGTAAACGCAAACGTCTAATTACAACATCATAAGCTTCATCTACTTCATTTGTTCCTATTTTACTGCCGGGATTGAGTTCAGAATAGCGCCCCCAGACCTGGAGATTCATTCCGAATTTGATGTATTGCGAACCATCCGGTTTCAAATTAATCACATTAAAAGGCTTTTCTTGTCCGATAGCACTAAATAGGTTTAGCAATAGTAGTGCTGCCACTACAATGCTTTTCTGCATAGAATTTTTCATTACAAAAGGCGTTTAAATTATTTAAAGTTTTACATTAATTAAGAGTTACTAAATTGTAGATTGCTAAGATTTTTATAAATTCCGTTCTCAAGATTTATCAGTTCCTGATGTGTTCCTTCTTCCGTTATCTTTCCATTGTCTAAAACCAAGATTTTATCAGCGCTTCTAATTGTAGAAAGACGATGTGCAATAATAATACTGGTTCTTCCTTCCATCAGAATTTCTAATGCTTCCTGGACTAATTTTTCGCTTTCACTATCTAAAGAAGAGGTAGCTTCATCTAAAATCAGAATACTTGGATTTTTAAGCAAAGCTCTCGCAATTGCAATACGCTGGCGCTGACCTCCTGACAATTTCACTCCACGTTCTCCCACCAAAGTTTCGAATTTCTCCGGAAAACCATTCACAAAGTTGAATGCGTTTGCCTGTTTGGCTGCTTCAATAATTTCTTCCTCTGTCGCATCGGGCTTTCCGTAGGCGATATTTTCTTTGATTGTTCCACCAAACAGAATTACATCCTGAGGAACAATACTCATGTTACCACGAAGATTATCGAGATCATACTCATAGATGCTTTTTCCGTCAACCGTAATTTCTCCCGAAGTAATATCGTAAAAGCGCAATAACAGAGACGAAATAGTCGATTTTCCGGCACCACTAGGTCCCACAATTGCAATTTTTTGACCAAATTCGGCTGTGAAATTTACATTTTTAAGAACTTCAATTTCTTTACGGGAAGGATAGCTAAAGGCAACATTAGTAAAGGCTACATTCCCTTTTATTTTTTCATGCGCATTGCTAGCTTCAAGGTTAATTTCCTCCGGAGTTTCCTCCAACAATTCAAAAACCCTTTCGGTAGCACCAATTGCTTTTTGAATCTGAGCATATAATTCGGCTATTCCTCCAAAAGAGGCGCCCACAAAAGTCGAATACAATACAAATGAAATCAATTGCCCAACACTCATTTCTCCGGCAATACTCAAACGTACCCCGTACCAAACGACCGCCACGATAGCACCAAACAAACAGAAAATGATAAAAGAAGCAAAATAACCACGGTATTTACCGCCTTTAATCGCCAGTTTAACCACTTCGTTTATTTTGCCTTTGTATCTTGCAATTTCATACCATTCGTTGGCAAAAGCTTTTACAATACTAATTCCCTGCATGGTTTCTTCGACAATCACCTGACTCTCTGCCACCTGATCTTGTACTTGCTTGGAATATCTTCTAATAAATCTTCCGAAGATTACTGCAGCAGTAGCCACCAAGGGCACAACAGAAAGCATTAGTAAAGTAAGTTTAAAACTTTCTGTAGCCAATAAAATCACACCTCCAATAATTAAAATAAACTGGCGTAAAAATTCCGCTATGGTACTCGTTAAAGTATCCTGAATCTGCGTAATATCAGCACTAATACGGCTGTTTAATTCTCCAACTCTTTTTTGAGAAAAGAAGCTCATAGGCAGCTTAACTAAATTGGTGTATAAAGCCAAACGTAGCGTTGCCAACGTATTTTCAGTAAAATTGATAAATAAGGACAATCTGAAAAAGGAGAAAAAGGCCTGAAGGAACAAAATCGCGATCAATGCCATGGCAATTTTATTGGTTTCGCTGTTGTCTTTGTTTTTAACACAGTCTACTAACATCCCCATTAACTTAGGAAAGGCGAGGGCAGTAGCTCCTGTAAGCAACAGGAAGAACAAACCAACGTAAAATTTCCATTGGTGTTTTCCGGCGTATTTGAATATTAGTTTTGCTTTATTGAGAGAAGTAGCGGTAATTTTTGATTTTGGCAAATCATTTTCTTTATATCTGGCCATTTTAGTATACAATTAAGATATACAAAGGTATGATTATAGCGACCGAAAGCAAAGTTATATTCTAAACTTGGCTATTTTGTGATTTTTTTAACGAAACCTAAAAAACACACAGTTCTTCACTTCAAACTAAATTACTGTGAAAGAGCAGGCTAAAGAAAAGAATCAAAAAATATTTCATTTTTTTTACAAATACGCTTGCAAATACAAAATCTAGCTGTATATTTGCACTCGCAATCACAATACGGTTGCAACCTAGTAAAATAGGGCGATTAGCTCAGCTGGTTCAGAGCACCTCGTTTACACCGAGGGGGTCGGGGGTTCGAACCCCTCATCGCCCAC
>NZ_JAALLN010000159.1 GCF_011751075.1 Flavobacterium poyangense | reverse complement strand
ATGACGGCGCAGTCCTCGATCTTGTCGAAGACATCGCGCGGCTCGCCGGGTCCCGGGAAACGGGCGAAGCGCGTGCCGCCGGTGCCGACGCCCCAGGACGGGATCGCCACGCCGAAGACCTCGACCTTGTCCAGGATCGCGTCGACCGAAATGCCGCGCCGGTCGAGTTGCTCGCCGAGCACCGCATAGTCAGCCCTGAGCGCTTTCTCCCGCGCGGCATTGCTCTCCTCGACAACGTCCGCCGCGAAAAGCGCGCAGCAGGAAATCCGGCGTCGCGCCGTGCTCGGCATAAAGCTGCTGTCTTTCGACAGCGGTTGCGGTCTCGAGGATGCCGGTCGTCACCAGAGCGGTGCTCAACCCGGCCCCTCGCCCGCCGGCGATGTCGTGCTCGATGCTGTCGCCAACGCAGACGACACGGGCACGATCGGGATTACCCAGCAGCTTCAGCGCGGCCGCATAGATCTCGGCAAACGGCTTGCCGATCCATGTCAACGGCCCGCCGAGTTCGACATAAAGCTCGGCGATGCGACCGGCGCCGAAACGCGGACCGACCGACGTCAGCATGATCTTGTCGGGATT
>NZ_JAALLN010000158.1 GCF_011751075.1 Flavobacterium poyangense | reverse complement strand
GGAGCACGATGATGCCGAGCGAGACGAGCCAGATGATCAGCAGCGGACCCAGCTCGCGGGCGCGCGGCCACGTCATGAACAGGAAGCGCGTCCCCGTGGAGGTGAGGCTCTCGCGGGTGCGGACGAGGTAGCCGGCGAAGAAGATCGCCAACGCGATCTTGGCGAGCTCGCCCGGCTGGAAGGACACGAACCCCAGCGAGACCCACACGTCCGCGTTCTGCTCGGTGCCCAGGCCCGGGACGAAGGGGAGCAGGAGCAGCAGGATGCCGATGAGGCCCGAGAGGTACGTGTACCGGAACAGGACGCGGTAGTTGCGCACGAAGACGACCACGAGCAGGGCCGCGACCAGCGCGATCGCCGCCCAGGCGATCTGGCGGATGGCCGTGGCATCCCACCCCTTCAGACCCACCGCGAGGTCGATCCGGTAGATCATCGCGATCCCGAGGCCCGTGAGGACGGTCGCGATGGGGAGCACGAACGGGTCGGCGTCCCGGGCGCGCAGGCGCAGCACGACGTGGAGGACGAGCGCGAGCAGGGCGGGGATGCCGGCGAGCATCAGGTAGCCCGACTCGATTGCGCC
>NZ_JAALLN010000157.1 GCF_011751075.1 Flavobacterium poyangense | reverse complement strand
GCCGCTGCACATGGCGGTGGCGATCCTGGGCGCGCGCGGCCTGTCGTGGGCCGACCGCTTTGCCACACTGCGCCTGATGCGCGGCCTGCGAGCCATGTCCTGGACGCCGCCGCGCGACTGGACCGTGTTGCAGCTCCTGCACTATCACGCGCAGTCCGACGCCCTGATCCGCCAAGTCTGGGAACCGCTGTGCCTGGCCGCGCTGAATACCCCCGTGGCCAGCGCCAGCGCCGGGTTGTTCGCCCGCGTGCTGCGCGACAGCCTGGCCGGCCGCCGCGAAGACAGCGACCTGCTGCTGCCCTGCACCGACCTGTCGGCGCTGTGGCCGGACGCCGCCGCGCGCCAGGTCACCATGCGCTACGGCAGCACGGTGCGCCAGTTGCGGCCGGCGGAGGACGGCATAGACATCAACCAGGAACGCTTCGACGCCGCCGTGCTGGCGGTGCCGCCGGCGTTCGCCGCGCGCCTGCTGGACGCGCCGCTGCGGGCGGCCGGCGCCACCGGGCTGCTGGACGCGCTGCGCGCCTTCGACTATCTGCCGATCGCCACGCTCAACCTGCGGCTGGCCGGCCCCTGGCGCCT
>NZ_JAALLN010000156.1 GCF_011751075.1 Flavobacterium poyangense | reverse complement strand
GGCGCCGACCTGCCGACCGAATTCACCGATGGCGACCGCATCAAGGTCGCCGTCAAGCAGAACGAGCAGAAGGCGATCCTCACCTGGGACACCTTCAACGTTGGCGGCCAGACCGACCTTACGTTCCAGCAGCAGGCTGGAAACTGGGTGGCGCTCAACCGCGTGCTGGGCACCGATGCGAAGCCCAGCCAGATCCTCGGCTCCATCAATGCCAGCGGCCAGGTCCTGGTCATCAACCAGAACGGCATCGTCTTCGGCGGCACCAGCCAGGTCAATGTCGGGGCGCTGATCGCCTCGACGGCAAAGATCGATACGCAGAAGTTCCTCGACAGCGGCATCTATTCGTCAGGCAGCGGCAGGAACTGGATACCGAGCTTCACCGATGCGGCAGCGCTGCTGGGCAAGGCTCCCGGCGGCGGCGTGGTCAAGGTCGAGGCTGGCGCGCGGATCACCACCCGTGCGCCGGCCTCGGTGACGGCGGCAGCCGTGGCGGCGGCGTCGTCGGAACGCAGGTAGGTGGACCAGGCGTCAGGCATCCCGGCCTGGCTTTCGTCCTTCTGCATGATGCCGGCCACCGACTTGCCG
>NZ_JAALLN010000155.1 GCF_011751075.1 Flavobacterium poyangense | reverse complement strand
ATGTGGGAACAGCCCCGTCGAGGGCATGGGAAGGCAGCGCAGCAAGACGCGCCGGAGGAGGACATATGACTTTCACGATAAGCCGCAGGACGTTCCTGGCCGCTGCCGCGCTGGCGCCGGTGACGACGCGCCTGGCGATGGCTGCGGATGCCCCGCTGCGCATCGGTTATTCGATGTGCCTGACCGGGCTGTTCGCGCAGGCCGCGCCTTCGCAGGTCAATGCCTATGAACTCTGGAAGGACCAGGTCAACTCGAGCGCGACATCGGTACCACCGCCCATGGCGATGCCGACATCGGCGGCGGCCAGCGTCGGCAGGTCGAGTTCGTCAGCTATGACGACCAGTCTAACCCGGCCAATGCCGTGCGCATCTACGAGAAGCTGATCACGCAGGACAAGGTCGACCTGCTGGCTGCGCCCTGGAGCACGCCGATCCACCTGGCGCTCGCGCCGGTGCTGATCCTCGGCGCGGTCCAGTCCGTGGTCGCCTTCGGCAAGGACGCCCAGGAAAGCCGGGCCAACCTGGCCCTCGCCGCGCAAAGAAGCGCCGCCACGGCGCGGGCCCGGGTCGAGGCCGCCGACGTCCT
>NZ_JAALLN010000154.1 GCF_011751075.1 Flavobacterium poyangense | reverse complement strand
TCGTGATACGGGCCCGTGGCTTCCAGCACGGCATGGGCCTGGTCGGCTCCCACCCCGTGCTTGGCGCACCATCGAACCAGTTCGTGCACTCCGTCCCGACTATTAGGCACAACCTTGCTCTTGCGCTTGTCGTTCTCTGGATCCAGCAACAACGTGCAGTCCAGCTTCAGCTTGGAGACATCAATACCCAGATAGATCATCGTTCATACCCCCTCATACAAGAAAGTATGCCAACTGCGCCCACTTACCTTGTGCATGCAGGGTCAATCAGCCCTAGGCTACCGTCCAGTGTCCGCGATGGCGTCAGAGGTGAGAGACAGGGGTTTGGTCTACGGAACAGGGTTAAGTCCCTCGGGAGCCAAAGAAACTCACCTGCCTCTCATGGAATGGTAGCTAACCATCCCAGGGATCAAGATACAAGGGAGCCGAAGGCGGACGAGGTTGACGACGGGGAAGTCCGGAGCGAACGCTCCGGACCGCAATCGTGGGCGCGCCCCGCCTGCCCGGCCGACGCCAGGGGCGGCCTACGAAGAACGCCCTTCTCGCCCCGAAGAAACACTCACCTCAAGTCCCCAACCCATTCTGCTTG
>NZ_JAALLN010000153.1 GCF_011751075.1 Flavobacterium poyangense | reverse complement strand
CAGGAAGGCGAGTCTCTTCTGGAATATCCAGCCACCGGCCAGTGAGCGGACCTTGTTTGCACACGGGCCGCAAAATTCATTATTTAGACTGGATTTGACTCCGGTTGTCGGGGGGTGGGGGAGCCTTCCAGAATCTATAAAATGCGAGGCGCGAGCGCGCCTCGAGAGAGATCAATGAGTTCGCGGGCGGGACGGGTGTTCTCGCGTGAAGTTCTGCGGGTGACGAGCCAAAGGGCTGTCATAGAACGGGGATCTCCGGGCGTAGTATTACGCGGGGCCATTACGGCATTTTAATGTCTTCATAGACATCACGTGACATTGTAACTACGGGGTGGGCTTGCGGCGCGGCTGTCGTGCGCAGGTATACTGGCAGGGACCGAAGCTGTGGACTTCGGGGGCGAGCGTGGGTCAACGCTCGGACATTGTGTCTGGAGTGCAGAGTGTAAATTGTAAATATTTATTTTCTTGTGTCGTTAATAAACTCTTTATTAATACACTCCGTGTCTGTGATTGAAATTCCTCACGACGTCACAATGTATATAAATGCGGCGGTGCAGCGTAAAAGTGCATAAGTGTAGTGAACCGAAGGT
>NZ_JAALLN010000152.1 GCF_011751075.1 Flavobacterium poyangense | reverse complement strand
ATCCGCAAATTCTTCCAGAAGGTTGCCGGCGTCGAGACGACCACGAGCACGCAGGACGCGACGATCATCCAGACCCGCCACCGCATCCCCGAGGCGCCGCTGCAGGAGGGCCAGGTGCTGGTCTACCAGGTACCTATCCCCGAGCCGCTGCGCTTCCTCGAACCACGCGAGACGGAAACCCGCAAGATGCATGCGCTGGAAGAATACGGCCTCATGCATGTGAAGCTCTACGAGGATATCGCCAGGAACGGCCACATCGCCACCACCTATGCCTACCCGGTCAAGGTCGAGGGCCGCTACGTGATGGATCCGTCGCCGACGCCGAAATTCGACAATCCGAAGATGCACATGTCGCCGGCGCTGCAGCTGTTCGGCGCCGGACGCGAGAAGCGCATCTATGCGGTGCCGCCGCATACCGAGGTGATCAGCCTCGACTTCGAGGATCACCCGTTCGAGGTGCAGCGTTTCGACAAGCCCTGCGCGCTGTGCGGCGCAGAGCAGGTCTATCTCGACGAGGTCGTGCTCGACGATCGCGGCGGGCGCATGTTCGTCTGCTCCGACACCCACCATTGCGAAAGCCGCCAGGCCGC
>NZ_JAALLN010000151.1 GCF_011751075.1 Flavobacterium poyangense | reverse complement strand
GACATAGGACATCGCATCGCCGGGCCTGAAGCGGCCGCGCCGCTCGTCCAGCGATGCGGCGAGCCGGGCCGCGGCCTGGTCGATCGTCAGGCCGTTGGTGCGCACGTCGCGCGCGGCTCTGTCCAGGGCGGCATGCACATAGCCCGAGAAGTTCATCACGTTGAGGCATTCCTGCAGCGACGGATATTTGCGCGGCAGCGTGACCGCTTCCGGGTGACCGACAAGGCGCGTGGAGACACGGCCTATTCCCGGATAGTCGACCTCGACTCGATCGAGCGGCCGGGCGCTGACGATCCCGCCATCGCGCCAAACCGGGATCGGCATGCTGATCTGTTCGACCCAGTGGCGGAGCGCCGCGGTCACGCCATTGCCCAGGCTTTCCTTTTCCTCGCCATGGCTGCCCCAGAAGGTGAGCAGACGGTCGGTCCGCTCGAGCTGTGAGGTCGCGTGCACGGCCAGCAGGTTCGAGATGCCGGGACTGGCGCCGCAGCCGATGATGGCGGTGACGCCGGCCGCGCCGGCCGCCGCGTCGAGCGCCAGCATGTCGAGCGTGGGCAGGGGGTCATCGGTCACATCGACGAAATGGCAGC
>NZ_JAALLN010000150.1 GCF_011751075.1 Flavobacterium poyangense | reverse complement strand
GATGCCACCCATGACGATAGGAAATTGCGCCACATTGCGCCTGGCGATCTCCTCCAGCGAAAGCGGTGCATCGGTCGCGGCGAAATCCATCTCCGGCTGCGAAAGCCGCATGACGCCGGCCAACGAGCCGACCAGTTCGTAGTCGACGCTCCAGTCGAGGGTAAAGTAGTCGCCTCCGTCGGCCCGCGCCTCTTTGTAGGCCTTGGCCCAGGCCGAAATGACCGGCGCGGCAAAGGTCGAACCCGCACCACGAATTGGTTCTGCGCCAGCGGGTAAGGCCGATAGCAGTGCCAAGAAGATCGCCAGGCAAAATGCCCATGCCCCTGCAACTTGTCTCACGAGCGTCCCCTGCGTTCGTGAGCAAACGCTAGTGACCGCCCGTAACGCTAAGATGACAAGCTTAGGAGACTTTGCCGGACATCCAACCGTTCGGCATGATTGAGGGTTGGGTCATCCCTCAATCGGGTGTGCAGTTGCAGCGCCGCGGCGCAGCAGAAAAGAAATCACGATCGCAGCCGAGGTCACTGCTCCTGCCACAGCAAAGGTGATCCGCATCCCGGTGGCGATGGTCTCGGGATGCGAAACCGATCC
>NZ_JAALLN010000015.1 GCF_011751075.1 Flavobacterium poyangense | reverse complement strand
GGAATTACTTTAGATCCGTTAACCGGAAAAGTAAGTGTTGCAGCAGGAACCACACCGGGTACTTACAATGTAGTTTATGAATTATGCGATAAATTAACTCCGGCAACTTGTGCTACGGTTTCAGATGAAATCAAAGTAACACCGGTTGTAGAGCCAATATTCGAAAACGGAACTATTGCATCAACAGGAGGAATTGTTTTCGCAAACATTGCAAGCAACGATAAAGTGAATGGAGCTCCGGTAGTATTAGGAACAACAGGAAATGCTACAGTTGCTGTATCAGGAACATGGCCAACAGGAATTACTTTAGATCCGTTAACCGGAAAAGTAAGTGTTGCAGCAGGAACCACACCGGGTACTTACAATGTAGTTTACCAGTTATGCGATAAATTAACTCCGGCAACTTGTGCTACGGTTTCAGATGAAATCAAAGTAACAGCAATTGCAGGAACAGTAATAATTGCGAATGATGATAATATTCCAAACGCAAATGGAACAGCGGGAACACCAAACGCAGGAAATGTTTTAGTTGGTAACCCAACAGATCCTGATACTTTAAATGGTATACCGGTTGTTATTAGCCAGGTTGATCTAAAAGTTACAACACCGGCAGTTCCAAAAGCACCTGGAGCATCAGTTCCGGTAATTGATACTGCCACAGGAACAATAAGTGTTCCGGCGAACACACCGGGAGGAACCTATACAGTAACGTATAGTATTTGTGAAAAAGCAAATCTTTCGAATTGTGATGCTGCCACGGTAACCATATTTGTATCAAGACCAGGTATTGCCTTAGTGAAAACAGCTCATTTCAATGATGAAAATGGGGATGGTAATGCAAAAGTAGGGGAAACCATTACGTATAGTTTTGCAGTAACCAATACAGGAAATGTGCCTTTGACCAATGTGTACCTAGTTGATCCGTTAATTGGAATTACCTTGAGCGGAGGTCCAATAAATTTAGCTGTAGGTCAAGAGGATACCACTTCATTTACCGGAACTTATTCGATAGTACAAGCTGATATTACTTCAGGTAGTATATCCAATCAGGCCGAAGTTTTTGGAACAAGCCCTGATAATATTGTGGTAAAAGACAAATCAGATGATAGTAGTGTGTTGGGTGATAAACCAACAGTATTGCCAATTACAGGATGTGTTATAAAAGTATTCAACGCTGTTTCTCCAAACGGAGATAAGAAGAATGAAAGATTCTATATTGAAGGATTAGAATGTTATCCTGACAACAGAGTCGAGATTTTTAATCGTTGGGGAGTTTTAGTATTCGAAGGAGATCATTATGATAATGTTAATGTAGTATTTAAAGGATTCTCTGAAGGCCGTGTAACAGTTAAAGATGCTGACGGATTACCGGAAGGAACCTATTATTATGTACTGAAATACAAAGATGGTCAGTCTAAAGCACATCAGCAAGCTGGGTATTTATACCTCAGTAAGTAATTAGTCAAAACAAATTTAAATGGCTTAGTTTTCATGCTAAGCCATTCTTAAAAGTAAAATAAATGAGAAAATTAGTTTTAGTTTTTATGTTTTTTTCTGTTGCGGGTTTTGCACAGCAAGATGCGCAGTTTACACAATACATGTACAATACCATTAATATTAACCCGGCTTATGCAGGCTCGAGAAGTGCCATGAGTATTTTTGGCCTTTATCGTACCCAATGGGTTGGACTGGATGGAGCTCCGGAAACGAGTAACTTCTCCTTAAACACTCCACTTAATAATAGTAGTTTAGGATTGGGAGTTTCATTGCTTAATGATAAAATCGGACCAACAACTGAAAATAGTTTTTCGGCTGATTTATCTTATACGATACCAACTTCAGAAACGTTTAAACTTTCGTTTGGTGTAAAGGCGACGGCCAATTTGTTTCATCTAGATATCAATAAATTAAATCCGGAGGATCAGGGCGACAGTCAGTTTCAGAATTTAAACAGCAAGTTTTCTCCAAACTTTGGAGCTGGTATTTACTGGCATTCCGATAAAGCTTATGTTGGTTTGTCAGTACCCAATTTCGTCGAAACCAAGCGATACAATGATAATGATATTGCGATTTACAAGGAGAAAATAAACTATTATCTGATCGGAGGATATGTGTTTGATTTAAGTCCGGATATAAAATTCAAACCGGCATTCTTAACCAAATTAGTAAAAGGTTCGCCCTTACAAGTAGATCTTTCGGCCAATTTTATGTTTAATGATAAGTTTGTGGCCGGAGTTGCTTACAGATGGAGTGCGGCAATGAGTGCCATGGTCGGATTTCAGGTATCAGATGGTTTATACCTTGGTTACGGATACGACCGTGAAACCACCAATTTGACAAATTACAGTTCAGGATCACACGAAATATTCGTTCGTTTCGAATTTTTTAATGATTACAGCCGAATAACTTCACCTAGATTCTTCTAATACTTTTATTATGAAAATTAAAAATTTAGTTTATAACGTTTTTTTAGTCCTATTTGTTTGCAAGGGGATCGCACAGACAGGCACTATCGCCAATGCCGATAAAAAATACGATAAATATGCTTATATCGATGCGATTGCTACATATGAAAAGGTTGCAGAAAAAGGATATAAAGAGGAAAAAATGTTCCAACGATTGGGGAATGCCTATTATTTTAATGGCGAGCTGGCGAAAGCTCTAAAATGGTACGAAGCTCTTTTTGAAATGAATGATCAACAGGAATTTGAGTATTATTACCGCTATGCCCAAACACTAAAAGCAACAGGGAATTATACCAAAGCCGACAAAATATTAGAACTTTTCAATCAAAAAGCAAGTACGGACAAAAGAGGATTGTTATTCGAAAAGAATAAAAATTATCTGGAGCAGATAAAAAATAATTCAGGCCGATTTGAAATAGCAGATGCCGGAATTAATTCAAAATACTCGGACTATGGAAGTTCCTTTTTAGATAACAAATTGGTATTTGCGTCTGCCAGAGATACAGGTGGAGTTGCTAAAGTAAAATTCAAATGGACCAATAAATCGTTTACAAATCTTTATTCGGCAGAATTAAAAGCAGATGGCAGTGTTGGAATTCCGAAACGATTGGAAAGAAAGATCAATTCAAAATTTAATGAATCGACTCCGGTTTTTACAAAAGACGGAACAACAATGTATTTTACCAGAAACAATTTTCTGAATGGTACACAAGGGAAAGACAATAAAAAAGTTACGCTATTAAAATTGTATAAATCGACTTATGTAGACGGGAAATGGACAAATATTGTTGAATTGCCTTTTAACAGCGATCAATACAGTGTGGCACATCCGACATTAAGTGTTGATGAAAAAAAGTTATACTTTGCTTCAGACATGCCGGGTACTTTTGGACAATCTGATTTGTATAGTGTAACCATTAATAGCGATGGCAGTTATGGTAAACCGGAAAATCTTGGAGAAGCAATAAATACCGAAGGAAGAGAAACGTTTCCTTTTATATCAGGAGATAATGAACTGTATTTTGCGAGCGACGGACGACCTGGACTAGGAGGACTTGATGTATTTGTTTCGACTATTAAAAACGATTTGAGTTTTAGCGAAGTTCTAAATATAGGAGCTCCTATAAATACAAAACAGGATGATTTTGGTTTTATATTAGACAGCAAAAGCAGAACCGGTTTTTTCTCATCAAATCGAGATGGAGGGCATGGTTACGATGACGTCTACCGTTTTTCTGAAACCAGAAAATTACCTTGTGAAGAGACTGTATCGGGAACTGTGATAGATGCCGAAACTAATTTGGTATTGAGTAACGCTAAAGTTAACTTATTAGACAATCAGCTTCAGATAATAGGCGAGGTGGTAACGGGAGCTGACGGAAAGTATAGTTTTAAAGTAATTTGCAATAAAAAACATTTTGTTCGCGCTTCAAGACAAGATTATGAAATCAATGAAGTACCAACAGCAATTGATAGAATAAGTTTGACATTACCTTTGAAAAAAACGGTTCAAAAAGTGGCTCAGAAAGTAGTTGAAAAAACAATTGAAAAATTGGTTGTTGGTGATGATCTGGCGAAAATTTTGCATATAAAAATGATTTACTTCGATTTGGGTAAATCTATTGTTCGTAAAGAAGCTGCTATTGAATTGGAGAAAATCCGTAAGGTGATGATGCAAAATCCAAACATGAAAATTGATGTTCGTTCACATACAGATAGCAGACAAACTCATGCTTACAATGAAAAACTATCCGACAGAAGAGCCAAAGCAACAGTGGCATGGCTTGTTAAAAAAGGAATAGCTGCCGATCGCATAACCGGTAAAGGATACGGAGAAACACAATTATTGAATAAATGTGCCGATAACGTAAAATGTACTAACGAAGAACATCAGGCAAACAGAAGAAGTGAGTTTATTATTATTTCGATGTAATAGCAATAGATACAATTTTTAATGACTTTTTGTTGCTCAGGCAGTAGTACTTGCTCCTTAAATAAGGATAACAAGTATACAGTAGTTTCAGTTGCTAAAACTACTACTGCCTGAGCAACATTTTTGTTATAAATAAGGCTCTTTGAAGCGTTTTTTTAACCGTAAAGAACTCTATGTTAGCAAGGTGTTTTTCTTACGCAGATTTGGCAGATTTATTAAGATTGTTTTTATTGGAGTTGCAGAAAAATATTAGCTCAATCTGCTACCCGAGCGATAGCGAACTGGCGAAGCAAATCAGCGTGAGAAACTTTGCATTTATGTGTTAAAAGGAAGAAAAAGTTAATCGAATCCTTTTAATAAATTGATACTAACCGTAGCCGTGTCCGCATCCGGAAAGCGGCTGAAAATAGCCGGATCGGGAAACAATCCTGCTTCTGCAGCAATGGCATTAAAAACATCTATCTCAACAATGTATTGATCGGAAAAACCATGAGTTGCATCATATGCTGTTGCGGGAGTTTTTCCTAAATTACTGGCAGTAAGTTTTGGGTCTATAGTATGCAATTCAATCAGAAGCAGACCGAATTTACGAACATAGGGCGACCATTTCTGTAAATGCTCCAATAGATTATCTTCTATATGGTTGTTGCTGATTCTTTTTCCTTTAGAGGCAAAAGCCCCGGTAGATTTGCTGATTCTGTCTTTTTTAATGTGTTTCGGCTCTTCCCAAATTCGATTATGATCTAAAAAAGTCCTCACGTTTAACAACTCTTTCAGGTCAATATTATAATGTTCTCTCAAGTCATCCGAAAGCAGGTCCGGGCGTCCGATATCTCCCCAGATTACCTTGGCCCAAATATCAGCTTTTATCAGATTAGCTCTGGTTACTTTGAGGGCAGCTTGATTGTAATCTGCTCCGACCAAAAACAGCGGGTACTCATCGAGCATTTTTCCTCTTAGAGTTTGCCTGTCGATTACTTCAAAAATATGCTGTAGAAAAGCACCATTACCACAACCCATATCGAGAATTCCTTTTGGTTGTTCTTCAATTGGCAGGTTAAAAAGTTTTACCAGAATCTCATCTACCACTTTAAAATAAGTGTCGTGAGCACCTCCGCTTCCCCATACATTCATTTCGCGATCAACATGAATTTCGTTTTCGCCCTCGGTTACCATTCTTAAAACGGTCGCATCGCCAAAAATCAATTCTTCAATTTTAGCAAATGTGGGCAAATAAGAAACGGTTACGCCATAGGCACTGGCTCTTTTTGCATAAAACAAACCTACTTCGGTAAATTGATAATTGCCTTTTTTCTCAAGAAACCACCCAAGATGCACAAAAAAGTCCAGTATTTTTTTAAACTTTTCAGGAGATTTATGAAACTCTTCCGGTTTGAAGGAAGTCTCCATAAAATATTTGTGAAACATTCCACTCATTGCCAAACGCACTATGGTTGGTCCAATCAGATAACCTTCTATATGTTTTAAGATTTGGTTTTGAATGCTGTTGGTCAGTTCATCTTCAGACTGTTCAATGTCGTAATTTTGTTTATATTTTTCAAAAATGGCATTGAGTTTTTCAAAGGGTGCGTCTTCGAAGATACGCGGATGAAACTGAGTAGAAAACTGAAGTAAATCAACAACATCTTCATAAAGATCAAACAGCGAAAAGGCTATTGCTGTCTTTTCATTTGTTGCAACTGTAATTTCCTGGGTGCTGTTATCCACTTCGTAATCTAAGAAACCCTGCGAAGCCAAAATCCTCAAGCCAACATTCAAATAACCTTCGTTTGCTTTAAAAGTAGTAGTAAGCTGAGTTAATTGTACTTGTTTTTCGCTTAAAATAAATGCTAAAACTCCCTTATTTTTCAATGCTACTGCAACGGGAGCAACAGCTAAGCCGTCTAGATGTCTGAAGATAGAACTGCGGAGTTGTGATTTATCGATCATAATAAGTGAATGAAGGTTTACTCAAAAATAGTGATTTTTTTGAGTAAGTTCATGGATTGTTGCAATTCATCAAGGTAAACTTTTTTGTTTTTGAACTCTGACTTTAGCTGTCACAAATTATGCGTACTGTTGTCTTGGATGTATTTCTCGCCAAGTCGTTAAGTCGCCAAGTTTTTTTTGAAAAGGAAACTTTGCGCTTTTGCGGCTTAGCGAGAAATTTTCTCACGCAGATTTAGCAGATTGCTTTTATCTAATTGCAAAATCAAAATATCAGCCTGATTTGCTAAATCTGCGTGCAAAAAAACTTGGCGGCTTAGCGAGAAATTTTCTCACGCAGATTTAGCAGATTGCTTTTATCTAATTGTAAAAACAAAATATCAGCTTGATCTGCTAAATCTGCGTGCAAACAAACTTGACGGCTTTGCGAGATTTTTTTAGAAAAGCAGAAAGAGGGTAGTAGCAAAACCATTCGAACGCAAGTGAAATAAAAAAGGCAGTAGTAGACAACCTATTGATTGATTGCTTAAATTTGTATGAAGTATCTTAAAACTTTGTAGCATGCCAATAATCGAACAATCAGATTATAATTTTCCTTTTATTATGTACCGTAACAGGCACATTTCGACTATTTATGCTGCTTTGTTTAAAAAGTTTGATGCTCCTGGATACACAAGGGAAAAAAAGGAGTTAAATGATGGTGATTTTATCAATATAGATTTCATTATCAATGATTCTAAAAAAGCAGTTATTTTATGTCATGGTTTAGAAGGAGATTCACGCAGAACCTACAATAATAGCTGTGCGACTTATTTCCAGCAAAAGGGTTTTTCGGTTTTTGCATGGAATAACCGCACTTGCGGAGGAGAAATGAACCGTCTTCCGAGGCTTTATCATCACGGTGCCGTTGATGATCTTGATGAAGTGGTGCAGTTTGTGTTGCAAAAAGGATTTGAAGAGGTGTATCTTATCGGATATTCAATGGGAGGTGTGCAGCTTTTGAATTATTTAGGCTGGACAAAAGTAGATGAGCGCATAAAAGCGGCTGTCTCTATTTCTGTTCCAACGCATATTGCAACAAGTGCTGAAATACTCAAAAAAGGCTTTAACAAGGTGTATTTATTGAATTTCACTATTGATATAAAAAGAAAACTGAAACACAAAGCGGCACAATTTCCGGATTTTATAAATCGTGATCAGATCGATAAAATTTCTTCTTTTGATGAAGTGGATCATTATTTTACAGCGCCACTGCATGGTTTTACAAGTCGGGATGACTACTATCAACGTGTTTCTCCTGAATTTTCTCTTAAAGACATTACGACCCCGGTTTTGATTATTAATTCGCTTGATGATCCTTTTTTGGGTGAAAGATGTTACCCCAGAACAATAGCCGAAGACAGTGCCTATGTTTATCTGGAAACCCCTAAGTATGGAGGTCATTGTGCTTTTCCTTTGCGAGATTCAATGTATTCTTATGCAGAGAAAAGAGCCTATGCGTTTTTTGAATCTTTTAAAGCCTCATAGGTTATGAGTTATGAGATGTAAGATGTAAGATGTAAGATGTGATAAGCTTGGATTGTAGTAGTTAAATTCGTACAAATTTTGTGCTATTCTATTTTTATACATTGGTAAATCAATTAGATACAAGACTCATCACCATTCAGGCTTATAGTTTACATTATACATTATACATTATACATTATACATTTTACATTATACATTTCACATTTTACATTTTACATTTTACATTTCACAACCAGCGACTTAAATTAAACAGATAAAAGCTTTTCAATATAGAGACTTTGTTTCCTCCCAATAAAAAATTGATTTATGTGCTTACAGTTTGTACTTTTGCGCTTATGAATGACAACTTTATAAATGAATACTTTGGGATAGGGATACAAAATGGTAAAACGCCTGAAAATTTGGGTGTTTTGTGGCGATCGGCTCAAAATTTAGGCGCAACTTTTATATTTACCATAGGAAATCGATATGCCAAACAAGCCTGTGATACTCACGATGCTGTAAAAGCAATTCCTTATTTTCATTACGATACTTTTGAAGCTTTTTTTGAAAACTTGCCCAAAGGAGCACGATTGGTTGGGGTTGAGTTAAATGAAAAAGCATCTGATTTAGAGACCTTCGAACATCCAAGACGTTGTGTCTATTTATTGGGAGCAGAAGATCATGGACTATCGAAAAAAGTAATGGAGAAATGTCATAGTTTGGTAAAATTTAAATCTGAAAAGAGTTTAAATGTAGCTGTGGCAGGAACTATTATCATGTACGACAGAAACTTGCCTAAGCCGCGATCTTAGATTGAATCTTAATTTTTTACTTGAACCTCGAGGCTTGCTGACTCCGGAGCGTAGGTAATAATTTAGTATGGAGTTTTGATTAACGATAAGATCTTAGTTTTTATATCGATAGTTGTATTTGATTTTCTTAAAGAATATCTTTTAGAATATAATGCGTACTTCTTCCGCCTGAATTAGCTTTGGTGAGAATGCCTTTATTTACTAAATCAGTTATGTCTCTAAGCGCTGTATCTGGAGAAGTTTTTGTCATTTTCGCCCATTTATTAGTATTTAAATTGCCTTCAAAATTATCCATAAGTTTGTTAAGCATTTTTTGTTGACGTTCATTACATATCACCCCGGCATTTTTAGCCCAAAATTGATGTTTTGTTACTACTTTATCGACAATTGTACTGGAGTAAAGAATACTGTTTTTTAAGCATTCTAAAAACCAGATTATCCAAGCCGTGATATCCAAATCTCCTTTTTGAGTCTGCTCTAAGATAGCATAATAGCCTTTTTTTTGTTTATTTATCTCAGTAGACATGCTGTAAAACCTTTGATTTACACCATCGGATTTTGAGAGTTGCATATCTGTAATTGCTCTGGCAATTCTGCCATTCCCATCGTCAAATGGATGTATCGTTATAAACCAGAGATGAGTTACAGCAGCTTTTAGCAATGATTCTAAATTTTGCTCGTTATTGTACCAGTCAATAAAATGTTTCATTTCTAAGGTTAATTGTTCTGCTTTTGGAGCTTCGAAATGTACTATTTCGCGACCCATTCCTCCTGAAACTACTTGCATCTCACCCGAACGCCAATTGGCGGTTTCAATCTTGTGAATGCCGCTTCTTCCTAATGGAAACAGTGCTGCATGCCAACCAAATAAACGTTCATCCGTCAATGTTTTGTTGTCGTTTTGAGTGGCGTCTAACATTAATTCTACAATTCCGTCAACATTTCTGTCTGAGCGCTCTAAGCCGGAATATTCTAATCCAAGTCTTGTTGCAATGGAAGAACGGACTAGTTCAGGATTTAGTATTTCTCCTTCTATTTCAGAAGTTTGCAAGACATCTTGAATTAGAGTTTCTAAATTAGCTTCGTCCTTTAGTTTAAAACCCAGCAACTCAACTTTTCCCATAAGTTTCCCTTGCAAGTTTCGAACTTCGCTCAATAGCGAAATAAATTCTTGCTCATTCCACTGTAGATTTGGCCAATTTTTAAGCTGATGGATATAGATTGCCATTGTCTTTTTAGTTTATACGGTAAATATAGTAATTATTCTCCGCAAAAAATGCGGTGATTAAGTTGTTTATTCACCGCATTTTTTTGAATTAGAATTTTTAGGAGAGGATAAACTATGTATACAAATTCCAAAATTTAACCTTTCGCCATTTGTTTTTCACCCCAAATCCGCATTTGGTTGATGAATGGAATTAATTCCAGACCGGTTTCCGTAAGCCCGTACTCAACGCGGGGAGGAACTTCCAGATAGACTTTTCTTGTGACTAATCCATCGGCCTCTAATTCTTTTAGTGTTTGTGTGAGCATTTTTGGAGTAATGCCTTCAACGATTCTTTTTAGTTCGCCGTACCTTAAAACACCATCTTTTAAATACCATAGAATTCTTCCTTTGTATTTTCCGCCTATTCTTTGAAAGGCGTAATCAACCGGGCAGTAGGCTTTTCTTGAAACTTTTTCCATTACTTTTAAAATTTTAAAGCACTAATAATCAGTATTAGTATAGTTTTAGAAGGTTAGGTACAATCTGGTAAGTACTTGCTGTAAAGATATTTAATTCATTAATTTGATTAAAAATTTTAAATCAAATAAACCATGAGCTATTCAAAAAAAGAAAATTCGGAGAATATCAAGGTGTTAGAACTCCGTAATTATTTGCTAAAACCCAATTTTACAGATAGTTTTCATCGCTATTTTCATTTAAATTTTGTTGATTCAATGAACAAATTGGGTGGTTATACGGTGGGAGAATTCAAAATTAAAAATGTGAATGACAGGTTTGTCTGGTTGCGCGGTTTTACAGATATGCATTCAAGGGCGCAATTTCTGAATGATTTTTATATTAATAGTCCGGTTTGGAAAGAACATGGAAAAGGAGCAAATGAAATGATGATTAACTCAGATCATGTCTATTTATTAAGACCATTGTACGAAAGTGGCTCGTTAAACTCTGATAAGGAAATCACTGTTGTTAATTTTTACATTTGCAACTGCACTGTAGATAAAGTAATTAAGCTTTTTGAAGAATCCTATATTCCATTCCTAAAGACTTTAGCTGTTGAAGATTTTTCGCTTTGGACAAGTGAAATGACCGAAAATGATTTTCCAAGGCTGCCGGTTTTTCAAGATAAAAATCTGTTGGTTTTGATCACAAATTATAAAGACGAAAACGAGCGTCAAATCAAGGAAGATTTGATCAATAAAATGCCTGAAGGTTTAAAAATGGAGATACTGGAACTTGTGAAGATTCAGACTGATTTGACTCTTATAAATCTAAATTTCAGCTAAACTTCCTTTTCTTAATGGAATGTATGGCCCCACAAAAGGCAAGATAATTCCAACAGCAATTAATCTCCAGATTTTCCATTTCTCTTTTGGTCGCTTTTTCAGTTGATCTTCAAGGTCTCTTTTTTTATCATCTGAATTTATATCTAATTCATTCATAGTCATTATAGTTTTTTAAGTAAAATTTTCTGGATTAAGTTAAAACTGATTGTTAACTCATATTTCTTTTGGAACTATTTTTTATCGAAAGACCGAAATTGTGAAGTGTATTTTTACTCATCGCTAGTTTTTTTCTGGATGTAAAAATAGTGTGAATATTAATCATATTAAAACTTCAAAACACTTGTATTCAGTAGTTTCATTAAGTTGTCTATTTGCTGAAACTACTGAATAGAGCTGGCTTTTTTTTGTTCTTTTTGTATTCTTCCGTTCTACTTTTGCATCTTCAAATAATCAAATAAGAAGATTACTTTATAGGTAATAGAGTTTACTATCCCATTCATTAAAACATTTAATAACAGCTAAATTATGTATAACACTTCATCAAAGAAAATGGAAAAAATACTTAAAATACTCAGCAAGAGTAATTTTAAAATCGTATCAAATCAATCCTTAAAAGGAAAAAGAAATCTCAATTAATCGCATCATCTAAAAAGAAAAATATGGCCATACAAACATTAAACATCATAAAAAGCTGGTTCAAAACGGGTTTAAAACCGACACAAACTCAATTTTGGGATACTTGGGATTCTTTTCGACATAAGAGCGAAAAAGTTCCTGTGGGAGATGTGGAAGGACTTTATCCTTTATTAGACTATAAAGCTGATAAAGCGGTACTTGATGATCATTTATTAAATGCAGATGCTCATCCAAACTTGTTAACCAAAGCTCGAATAATTCCTGAAGGTCAATTTTTGATATTGAAAGCAGTGGGAAATACAAACGAAAATGATGCTGAAGTTAATGATGTTGTTAAAGGTATTGTCCAAAACTGTGTGATTGAAGGTATTTATTTAGGTGGTGAAATGACCAGTTTAAGAAATTTCGAAATTATCACGAAACAAGAATTATAGATCTAAAAAGAGAAGTATATCAGGCTTTTAGATAATCTCGAGAACAATTTACAGCCATTGTAAGTAACGGTTCAATTAGGTTAACTAATCCGGTTAACAAAACTAAGTGAAATTGTCCCTAAGGAAAATAATCAAATACAACAGGAAAGATTAATTACAATTTCAAACAAATTAAAAACAGAAAATCAAATTATACATGAAAAAGTTTATTTACGCATTATTGCTTGGATTAATATTTATAATTCCTTCAACAGCACAAAAAAAATACAACATCCAGAATCAGCTTCAACTTTCAACAGTTCCACTTGGTTTACCTACTGACAGTATCATGGTTGTGAATTCAAATGGTAATGTCAATTACATTCCTAAGAGTTCTATTACGAGTAGAGGATCAACTATATCCGGAACTGTAAATAAAATAGCTAAATTTAATTCCGAAGGTAAAAATGTTAGCGATAGTAATATTACAGACGATAATTCCTTGGTTACTATAGCTAAACCTATTGAAATTAAAAGCGGAAGTGCAGATGTAGCGGGTTTAAAATTCGCGAATGCAACTGCGACTAGTATGTCAAGTACGGTTAATTACGGAACTACAGGAACTTATCCTTGGGATATGATTGTTGATCAATACGGAACAACTTATGTAACAGACAGAAAAGATAACAACGTAAGGAAAACCCCTGTTGGTGGTCCTACTACGATACTTGCTAACACAGGAGCTTATCCGTCAGGAATTGTTATTGATAGTAAAGGAAATATTTTTACGGTAAATAGAGATTCATCTACAATTACAAAAATAGAACCTAATGGTAACGTTATAACGTCTTGGGCTTCATGGACTTATATTGGCTCTTGTTTGGGAATTGAGATAGATGAGTTTGATAACTTATATACGGTAGCAACAACGGCAACAGTTGACACTGTATTATCAATTACTCCGGCCGGATCTGTTACTACAGTCGCTACAAAGAATCTTGGGCTTCACGGAACTTATTCTTTTGTTAGAAATAAATCTAATGGAATTATTTATACTGTAGATGATGGAGGTAGAGTAATAAAATATCTTCCGACCGGAGCTTCCAGCGTATTGAGGACCGGATACTTAGGAGGAGGAATAAGTTCGGCACTAGATCAATCTACAGGAATTATTTATGTGCATAGTCTTAATGGTTTAGGTTCTCTGTTTAAAATTTTGCCTGATGGAACTACTACTATTTTAGCAGCAGTTCAAGGTGGCTGGGATATTAAGGTTGACAGTCAAAGTAATGTATATACAGTCGGTTCTAATGGAGTTACTAAAACGACACCTGACGGAGTAGCGACAGTAATAGGAGCAACTGCTGACGATCCAAGATTATTAGCTGTAGCCGGTAACGGATCTGTTTATGTAGCTTGTAAATCCAGTAGAACTTTTACAAGAATTACACAACCTACAACTAGAAATATACTATCCTTAGACCCATCTGGTAACGTTCTTACGAATGGAGATTTCTACACAGATGCGAATGGTACGGGCTATTTGCCTAGTGCATTACCTAGCTTTATAAGTGGAGATTTATCAGGGAAATCAATCATAACCAGGGAATATTTATCTAAAAAAATCGGATCAGTTGCCCCACTTACTTCAGCCGATACGGGAACTGCAGGTGACATTAGGATTGCTGCTGGATATATTTATTGGTATGTCGTAGGTACTGGATGGTTAAGATCTGCGGGAACAACTTTTTAAAATAGAATTTAAAGTACCTATTTTTTTACCCGTTGATTTATTTCTGTTTTATGCGACAGAATCTGTTTTACAGAGTAATAATAAAAAGCATTGCATCTAAAAATACCATTATGCTTTTTTTAAGCATAATGGTATTTTTTTATATAGAATAATTTAGAGTGGGTTGCTTATCCTTTTTTTTGTCATTTTCTGCATCTGTCTTTAATGGAGGGCAAACTTATCTATGGAAACTATACAATAGCTCTTATAAGTTTAAATTAGCTTTATATAATAAGTTGATATTTCTTTTAAACGAATGTAGAAAATATTTTTACGAATTGTATAATGTAATTTTTTCAAGTTTTTTGCGGGCACAAATTGCAAATTTGCGCCATCAAGTTTTTGTGAGCACAAATTACAAATTTGCGCTATCGAGTAACAAATGCGATAAATGGTGCAGAAGCAGAATTTCTATATTTAAAATTATTTAGGAATTTTTATGAAGTTTTGAGAAGTATTAAAAACAGATAATATCGTAATATCCCTATAACCAATCAAATAGATTGTTGTAACTCCATTTTGGAATGAAACGAATATTTTCATCATTAAAATAAGGTTCTTTAGGATATTTATAAGGCATATTCGAAACACTTTCAGCAATAGAAATTAATTCCGTAATCACACTTTTTGCATTTTGGGGACTATTAGAAAATATATAATCATAAATATCTTGTAGCTCTTGTTGTGCTCTAGAGTCCCAAACAATCATTTTTTAAGAATATGATTTAATACTTGCTCAGAAGATAACGTTTTAGCCGTTCCATTTTTTACATCATTAATTCGATTTTGTATATCTTCTTTGTATTCAGAAACAGAAAAAGCTTGACCATTTGGAGCATATCCAACGATTATTTCATCTTCATTTTTTGTTTCAAACTCCATTTCCATTTCTTTTGCTAAATTTTTCAAAAGAGATAGTTGTGTTTCGTTCTTAGGATGTAATATTATGGCTTCCATTATTTTAAAGTTTTTATAAAGTTAATTATTATTGTAAACTTAACTGGTACTCAAAGAACAGAAAATGAAAGAGACTTTAAAAAAGTGATTTTACTTTCGATAGAGTTATTCAAATCCATAAAAAATCTTTAGAAAAAACTTTTTTACGGATTTTTAAAGTAAAGTAGCTTGTCAAGGATTCTGCCATAAAACTTAAAACAGGATCTCTCGAATATCTCTTCGGTCATGCCGCCAAAGGTAGAAGTGATTGAATGTGGGCACAAATTGCAAATTTGCGCCATCAAGTTTTTGTGAGCACAAATTGCAAATTTGCGCTATTAGGTCAATTATTTTAGTCTTTTACCAAGTTAAGAAGATAATTTATTCGATCTGTAAAAAACGCTGCAGTCTTTATATAAAACAATTTTATGTCCGGTTTTAATTTAGGATCGGCATCCCATACATTTTTACCGGGATGTTTTTCTTTAAATTCTTTCATCAATTTTGCGATGTACCAATAAGAAGATTTTTTCCATTCACCTTCTGCCAGATCCATGGCTTCTTTTTGAACAGAAGTTTTATTTTTTTTGATCTTATTACTGATGTGATAATATACATCCGTCTCGTAGTCCTGCAGTACATGGTAATACTGCTTTCTACAATCATTCTCATGATCGCTTTGCTCTTTGATGCATTGTATCAAATCTTTTTCAAATAGTGCTAAAGTATCTTTATAACGAAAATTTAAATCTTGTGCCAAACAGCTTGTGAGCGGAAAGAGGAACAGCATTATAGTCTTTGTATACATGTTTTTTTCAGTACTAATAAATTAAAAGAGTTGTACGATTGGTAAAATTAGAGTTATTTTTAGTATTTATCAATTTAATTTATAATCCAATTCTATATAAAAATCTGTAAAAAAAGTATCTTTTTTTACAGATTTTAATCGTAAAGTAGTTTGGTAACCATTCTGCCATAAAACTTAAAACATGATCTCTCGAATATCTCTTCGGTCCTCCTATGTTTGCAGTGATTTTTTTTCACGCAGATTTAGCAGATTTATTGAGATTGTTTTTATCGCAGTAACAAAACAAAAATATTGGCTTAATCTGCTAAATCTGCGTGAAATAGACTTTTGCGAATCTCTGCGACTCCTGCGACCAATATAGTGGTGTTGGTTGTGTTCATCGATGTCCATTTTCATACATAGCGTGTTCGATAACGGACACTTTTTAAATTGTGTTAAAAATAATAATCTAAAAATAAGCCTATTACATTATTTTGATTTCTGGCACAATATTCTCCTTTAGGGTAAATAAATTATTTTATAATGGACACTAAAATCATACGTAAAAGCAACAAAAAGAAGTTTCTTTTAATCTCTTTACCAATTATCCTGGCTTTAGGATATTTTGTGTTTGTATCTGCAACCAAAAAAAGAACTCTTGTTGTAAAAAGAGGAGAAATAACAATTAAAACTGTTGAAAATAATTCTTTTGAAGATTTTATGTCTTTTCAGGCAAAAGCAGTTCCTTTAAACTCAATGTTAATTAATATTATCGAAGGCGGTGCAGTTCAGGAAATTTTTGTTGAAAATGGTGATCAGGTAACAAAAGGCCAGCCTTTGGCAAGATTATACAATCCAAATGCGGAATTGGCTTATATGCAACAGGAAACGGCAATCATTGAACAAATTAATAACCTGAACAAAGCAAAGCTTGACTTAAGAAACCAGGAACTGAATTTAGCAAAAGATTTGATTGCAATTGAACATGATTACAAAGATTCTCAAGATTTATACGATGTCAATAAAAAGCTCTTTGAAGAACAAATACTTGCAAAAAGTGAGTGGATAAAGACTAAGGAAAATTTTCGCTTTCAACAAGAACGTATCAATATCATCAAACAAAGTGTGAAAAAAGAAAAACAAGCCAATCAGGTCCAGATTGTCCAGCTCAATCAATCGATAGTTGTTATGAATAAAAGTTTAAGTATTCTGAGAAATAATAAGAAAAATTTTCTAATTACTGCTCCGCTTTCAGGTAGACTTTCTTCTTTTGAGCCTATACTGGGAAAGACCTATACACAAAATACCAGTATTGGAACCATAGACGACATGAAAGGCTATAAACTTTTGGCTGACGTGGACGAATTCTATTTAGACAGAATTGCAATGAGACAAAAAGGAACTGTAACTTTTAATAATAAGAGTGTTGAGGTACAGATCACAAAAGTAATACCTGAGGTAAAAGGTGGAAGGTTTCAGGTAGAATTAGATTTTATATCCTCACAGAAACTGGATTTGAAACAAGGTTTAAGTTTTGGCGTGAAATTAAATTTTTCTGACAAAGTAAAAGCAAAAGTCCTGTCAAAAGGAAGTTTTTATGGAGAAACGAACGGGAAGTGGATCTTTGTCGTAAAAGGAAACACAGCCGAAAGAAGAGAAATTGAGTTAGGAAGAGAAAATCCGCTGTACTATGAAATACTTGGAGGATTAAAAGAAGGAGAAAAAGTGATTACTTCGTCCTACAAAGATTATAAGCAAGTTGAAATAGTAGAAATAGAAGAATAGATAACCATTTTAAAAAATACAATATGATTAAAATTAATAATCTTTCCAGAGTTTTTAGAACTGAGGAAGTTGAAACAAAAGCATTAAGTGACATTTCTATAAATGTTAATCAAGGAGATTTTGTTTCTATTATGGGACCTTCAGGAAGTGGAAAATCAACGTTATTAAATATTTTAGGGCTGTTGGATAGCGCCGATAGTGGAAGCTATAAATTGGTAGATAAAGAAATGGTTGGACTAAAAGAGAAAGAAAGATCCAGAGCAAGGAAAGAAAATATTGGTTTTATATTTCAAAATTTCAACTTAATCGATGAACTTTCAGTCTATGATAACATCGAACTTCCCTTGATTTACAATAAGGTTTCTCCTTCTGTGAGAGAAAAAAAGATAGTAGAAATAGCCAACAAATTGGGGATTTCCCACAGATTAAAACATTATCCACAGCAGCTTTCGGGAGGTCAGCAACAACGTGTTGCAGTAGCCAGAGCATTAATTAACGATCCTTTGATTATTCTTGCTGATGAGCCTACAGGGAATCTGGATAGTAAAAATGGTAATGAGGTAATGGAATTACTAACCGATCTGCATGCTAATGGCGCTACAATTTTAATGGTAACACATTCTGAATACGATGCCTCTTTTTCTCAAAGAACTATTTTTATGAAGGATGGAGAAATAGTAGCAGAAAAAAGGAATAGTAGAAACGTGGATGTTTTGGTAACAGAATCTAATAAGTAAAATCATGATTAAAAATTGGACTAAAATATTTTTATACCATATCAAAAGAGATAAATTATTCACTGCATTAAATGTTGCCGGATTGTCTATTGGAATTGTAGGAGTCATTTTTGCGCTATTGTATTGGAATGACGAACAGAGTTACAACAGCTGGAATCCTGAAAAAGATAATGTTTATCAGGTTTTGGTTAAATTAGGCGATATGCCATTTACCGGAGATAGTTCTTTGCGGTTAAAAGCAGCTCTGGACAAAGATGCAAATGTAGAAAAAGGGGTATATGCTGATAGTTGGTATCAAAAAGGGCAAATAATATATAAAGGAAAAAAGGAATCGGTAGATAAAATTATCAACACCGAAAAAGATTTTTTTGATCTGTTTCCTTTTACAATTATTAAAGGAAATGTGGTGTCAGCTTTGAGAGACAATTCCGGTATTGCAATATCTGATAATCTTGCGAAAAAACTTTTTGGTGATGATGATCCCATAGGTAAACAGGTTTTATGTTTTGACTCTATGTTAATTGTTCGGGCTGTATATCATATACCTGGTAATTCATCTTTAGAACCGGACATCGTAGTTAACAGAATGAAAGAAGTTATAGCTTCAGATCAAAATAAAGGAGCTTTTGTTTTCAAAATACTTTTACTGCTAAAAGATCCTTCAAAAGTTGAGGAAACACGGAAAAGGCTGGAAAGAGCCTATTATGACGAATTTACGGTGAGAATAGCCAAAGAAAATGGTTTTACACTAGATGAGATGACTAAAAAAATGGGGCGTTTTACAGTTGTAATGGAATCTCTTTCACAAGCAAGACTACACTCGGTTGCAGATGGTTTTCCTGAAGGTCGTGGTAATTATCAGTTTCTTTTAATAACGGCCGTTTTATCAGTTCTAATTCTGGTGTTGTCTATTGTTAATTACGTTAATATGGCGACAGCCAGTGCAATTAAGCGGGCAAAAGAAGTTGGAGTACGTAAAGTTTTGGGGGCATCAAAAGGTAGTATCAAAGCGCAGTTTGTTTGTGAAACCATTTTGATTACGTTATTTTCTATCATGTTAGCTTTAGTTATTGTCGAGTTGACATTGCCCTATTACAATGATTTTCTTGGTAAAAATCTAATACTTGAAGGAAGTCAGTTTTATTTTCAATTGATTTTAATCTTTGTGGCAACTGTTTTGCTGGCAGGGCTTTTTCCGGCAGTTTATGTCTCTAATTTTGATACTCTTAAAGTTCTCAAAGGAAATTTTGACAGAAGTAAAAATGGGGTTTGGCTGAGAAATAGTATGTTGATCTTTCAATTTGCTGTTGCTGCGTTTTTTATTATCGGATCCAATATTGTTTATGAGCAGGTACAATTTTTAAGTAATAAAGATTTGGGATTTAAAGGGGATCAGATAATCGCAGTTTCGTTAAATTTTCCTGATTCAGATTATCAGGTTGAAAATGCCGGACAAAATATCTACAATAAATATGCGACATTAAAACAGGAGCTTGCTAAAATTAATGGTGTAGAAAGCATTTCAACAGGTCTGTTTTCTTTTGATGGCAGTGACAATTTCTTATACCCGATTTTGTATAAAGATGTACTTTTTAAAGAAAAGTATATTGGGCTGGATTTTGGTTTGCTGGAAATGATGAAAATTAAAGTAGTAAAAGGAAGAAACCTTGACAAAAAGTTAGCTTCCGATACGATCAATTCGGTTATGCTTAACGAATCAGCAGTTAAATTGATGAATATGCGTGAGCCTATTGGAGAGGAAGTTATAATTAGAAATCAGAAGTTAAAGGTAGTTGGAGTTGTAAAGGATTTTAATTTGTTGAGTCCTGAAGTCGAAGTACCACCAATGGCTTTCTTTCATATTAAAACTTTAAATATGGCAGATGGTATAAACCTGGTATATGTAAAGTTAAAAGCACATGATATGGATACAACCATAGCTGCAATCGAAAAACTATGGGGAGCCAATGTTAATGAAAAACACCCCTTTAAGTATGACTTTGTAGACAAGCAATATGCAAGAACGTATGAATCTTACGTAAAACAAAAGAATCTTTTTTCTGTATTGAATGTCGTAGTTGTTCTTATTGCTCTTTTTGGTTTGTTTGCTCTGGCTTCGTACTCGATTCAAAGACGAATGAAGGAAATTGCTATTAGAAAAACATTAGGAGCAGAAACCGATACTTTATTGAAAGAACTATCAAAACAATATGTTTTGTATTGCATTATTGGGTTTTTAATTGCCTTGTTCCCGGTGTATTACTTTTTGAATAAATGGCTCGAAAATTTTGCCTTCAGAATTGATATTAGTGTATTCCCATTTGTATTCGGTTTTATCGTATTATTAGTTCTTACCCTGATAATAGTGCTTTCAAGAGCGTATCAGGCAACAAAAACTGATGTTTTAAAATATTTAAAATATGAATAAAAATATCGTTTTGACCGTTGTCTTTTTGTCATTTTGTGCTTTTGCAAGTGGTCAGGAAAATTTCTGGTCGCTTACAAAATGCATGGAAGCTGCTTTGCAGAATAATATAGATATAAAAATTAAGCTACTTGAAATTAAAAGAACGGAGAAATTACAAAACTCAGTTTTAAACCGCATGCTGCCGTCTGTAAATTTATATGGAGAGCAAATGTATAATTTTGGTTCAACGATTGATCCTTCAACCAACGGAAGGGTGAGTTCTAATATTCAAAAAGATAATTTTTACCTCAATGCTAAAACCAATTTAATTGATTTTAGCGCCTTTTCAAATGCTAAAAAAGACAAGATTACTATTGAAGTGGCCAAAGTCGAGAAAGAAGTTTTAGAAAACGAATATAAACTGCAGATTTTAGAAAGTTATTATCAGGCGCTTTATGCGCAGGAGTTGTTAAAAATTCAGAAGGAGCAACTTACTCAAGCGCTATTTAATTTAAATCGTGTTACAAAAGAAGTAGCAATAGGCAATAAACCCCAAAGTGATTTGTTTGACATGCAGTTGAGTTATTCGGAAGATGAAAATCGTAGTTTAGAGGCAGAGCAGTTGTATCTAATTAAAAAAACTCAGCTATTTCAATTGATGAATGTTGTGGATCTGGAAGTAGATAAAATCACTCTGGAAGTCTATTGGAATGAGCATCAGACAACATCTTCAAAAAAAGAATACAATCCCAGACTAAAATTGGCTGACTTGAATTATCAAAATAGTGTAAAATCAATTCGTTTAGAGAGAGCAGCTAATTTGCCTCTTTTGTCAGCTTATTACGGTTATTCGACTTTTTATTATAGAAATATTAATCAGGTTAATTCAACTCCTTTTTTTAATCAATTATCAGACAATAAAAGTCAGGAAGTGGGTATGCAACTTGCAATTCCGGTTTTTAACGGATTTAGAAATAATAAAAAAATAGTAGCAGCTAAGATAGAAAGTGAGAAGTTTAAACTTGCTGTAACACGGCAAAAGCAAGAATTAGACAAGCAAATAGCTTTAGAAGAACAAAATAAAACCAACTACTTAAAACGCCAGCAAAAACTAACCGACAGGCAAACGTATGCCAAAGCTTCTTTGGGTACTACTCAGGCAAAATTTACAAACGGAAGAATTGAAGCGGTTTTGTTTTCTACAGTAAAAAATCAATTTCTCGCTGCAGAATATGAGGTTTTAAAAAATAATATTCAATTGCAATATATTGATCTTAAGATAAATCTACTGAAAAATAATTCGCTCTAAAATATGAAGCAAACTGGAATTCAAAACAAAAGAATAAAAAAAGCCATAAGGAATCTTTTGCTACTACTTTTATTAGTGTTTTTAATTAGTTGCAACAGAGGAAGGCCATTTAAGGAAACCTATAGTCACTATAGAGGAATTAACGGAAATGATACCGCCGATTTATCCATTACAACAACAAAACATTTCTTTAAGGGAGACTATAAAATAATTTATGGAAGTAAGGCTATTATGGATTCCGGATATGTAAGAGGAAAAATAGTGGGGGATACGTTAATAGGTAATTATTATTACATTTCTTATGGCGGTCAGGGGGAATCCAGGCCAATTACATTGTTGATGAGAGATAAAAAATTGATTTCGGGTTCCGGTGCATTAACGAAGTGGTTAGGTTTTCGTTATTTTGACAGAGAAGTACCAATTGATTACGAAGCACCACAGTTTGTTTTTGAAGAAGTTCAGGTAAACCCTAAATAAGAGGTTTTATAATAGGATTGGAATCAGAAAATTAAGTAAGCAAATAATAAAACTAAAAATCCTTATTCAACTAAGAATAAGGATTTTTTAGGATTGTTATAGCTTCATGATGCTGCAATTTTGCTGTAAAACTTCAATTATGGCTTTTGAACTTAAATCTTTAGCATCAAAAAGAATTTAATTTACTTAAGCTAATGCATACGATAAAATATGTCTTCCTGTTTCAGTCTCAAAATTGTCAACCAGTTTTAGACCGCTTTTTTCACCGAGTATTTTATAATCATTCAAAGTGCGTTCGGCACCATCTATAAGGATCATAAAATTCAAATCCATCCAGTTTGCTACTTTATGGCTGTCATTTTCCGGTACCAGATTTTCAATAATAAGCAGTCTTTTTTTACTAAGGTCAGTTGTATTTCCTTTGGTAGATTGCATGGCTTCTCTGGTTTTTATCATTAAGGCTACCGTTTTATCTTCCGGCCAGTTATGAATTACATTTTTCATGGTATATACATCTGCCCAATCCGGAATTTCTTCAAAAAAGTCGCCATACATTTGTATCAGACGCCCTTCGTATTTTTCTTCCACACCTTTATCAAAGCCATGGTCAAGGTCGAACATACAACCTTCTAATTTCGGATTTTCATCTAATATAGTTTTGATAAAAGAACCTCTTCCGCAACCTAAATCCATTAATTTAGTATAAGGAGAAAAGTCATAATCCTTAATCAGTTTATAATCCTGTTCCTGCGATTTTTTATACAAGGCCATATGGAAGTTTTCCAGTAATTCGGGCTTGTCCTGTAAATAATCTATAGAACCGTTTTTATAGGTAGGCGAGTATTCTTCGCTCATACCGTTTTGTAAAATCTTTAGTAAATTTCCCCATGGATGGTAACGGTAATCGGCCCCGTTAAAGCGCGCTTCTTCTCTTTTGGTATTGGGATGATTAGAGCTTAGAATTTCTCCTTTTGGGGTTAAATAATATAAACCCGTAGTAGCGTCAAAAGTAAGGTAACCCAGTTCAAATGTGCAACGTAGGGTACGCATCAGATAATTAGGTATTACACCACAGGTTTCGGCCAGTTGTCCCAATGTTAACGGCCCGTTTAATAATTTATCAGCTATTCCTAATTCGGCAAAAACATAAGTTACCTGTGAAATCCAGTTTCCGTAAATGCACTGGGTTATTTCACCAATATCTTTTCTTAAATCTGCCTCTGATCTTTTTTCTGTTGTTTCCATTATGATTTATTTTTTAAGTATAAACTAATTTGTTTCCCAACGTTCTCTACATTGGGTTTTCTGATAAGCGTAATATGATTTCCCGGTACCTCTATTACCGATAGTGTTTCCGGGATATAGTTAATCCATCCGTAATCGGGTGTTTGTATTATGGCATCATCTGCAAAAGTTGAATCTGCTGCCCTCATAAGTAGGACTGGGCCATTGTAAGTTTCGGTCTGGTATTTTATTGTAATTTCGTTGTGATAAAGCATTACATCTAAGAAACCATGAAACTCTTCGGGTTTTAAATCTTCCGGTACCAGATTACTTTCTTTAAACTCCTGGAGAAATAAAGCGGAACGTTCGGTAGCTGATAATCCTTCTAAAGCTGTTTTTGTAAGCTGTGTTTTTCGACCTACCAAATGATTTATTTTTTCTCCAAAAAGCGATAGTTTGTCTACTGTATCCATCACTGTGTCGGCAAATGCAGCAGGAGCCTTTTGATCAAGAATAATTACAGGAGCATATGTTCCGGTACTCTCTTTGTGCAAACGGGCCATTTCATAGGCTACTAAAGCCCCCATTGACCAGCCTCCAAAAATAAAATTCCCGGTAGGTACTTCTGTAACAATTGCTTGTAGATAAAGTGCAGAAACTTCCTGTATACTTTCCGGTTTGCTATCGGTCTTTTTTGCTTGTAGACCATAAATAGAATAATCAGAATCAATATTTCGTGCCAAATCATAATAACTCAGAACATCACCACCTGCAGGATGTATCAGAAACAGATTGCTATCTCCGGTACCTTTTCGAAGTAAAACTAATGGACTTTGTGATGCCGAATAAGTATCTGTTCTTATTTTTGATGCCAGTAAGTGAACTGTAGGACACTCAAACAAGACCACAATACTAAAATCGGTTGTAAAGTGTTTATTCAGTTTGGCAATAATTTCAATAGCCATAAGTGAATTACCTCCGGCATCAAAAAAATCAACATGAATGCTTCTAACAGGCTGCGTTAAAACCTCTTCCCAAATGTGTTTAATGGCTAATTCTGTTTCATCTCTTGGCTGTATTTCAATACTTTGTTTTGTTTGGTTATCAGTGGCGGAAAGACTTTCCAATGCTTTGCTGTTGACTTTTCCGTTTCCGTGACGGGGTATGCTGTCCAGTACGATTATTTCATCAGGAATCATATAGACAGGTAAGTGTGCTTTTAATTCCTGTTTTATTTTAGAAACATCCGATGCAGTAAGGGTTCCTGTAGTATAAGCAACAAGGCTTTGGTCGTTTTTGGCGCTAATTACAACTTCAGTAATAGCGGGATTTTGTAGTAATGCTTTTTCAATCTCGTCGATTTCTACTCTAAAGCCACGAACTTTTATCTGACGGTCTTTGCGACCTAAAAATTCGATCTCACCGGTATAAGTAATTCTACCCATATCGCCGGTTTTGTAACCTCTTATTTCGGGATTACTGTCCAGGGGAATAAAGTTTTGGTCAGTAAGATTTTTGTTATTGATATAACCTCGCCCCACATTGTTACCATACACAATTATTTCTCCCGGAATTCCTTTTGGCAACGGCCTGTTTTGCGAATCAACGATAACCACTGTGTTGTGATCCAGTACTTTGCCTAACGGAATAATACTGTTCTCGTTTACAGTACCAATCTCATGGGTTAGTATACCAATAGTGGTTTCTGTAGGACCATAATGGTTGATGATTCTTAAATCGGGACGGGATGCTCTTATTTTCAGAATCAGCGAGGCAGGAATAGCTTCGCCGCCTAAAATCAATACTTTTTTTGGTAGTATGCCAAAACCTTCTTCCACTGTAAGTAAGCTTCTTAAATACGAAGGAACTATTTTTAAGCAATCGACCTGATGTGTATGCAGGTAAGAGGAGAATAACTTAGGATTTGTCAAAACGGCATCAGGCACAAGTGTAATACAACCTCCATGTAGTAATGTTGGGAATATTTGTGTATTTCCTAAATCGGTTGTAAAGGCAGATATGGAGGCAAAATTACTGTCGGCAGAAAGCTGTATGCGTTTCCAAATAGCGGTAGAATAATTTAGTAACTGCGCATGCTCTATGCAAACACCTTTTGGTTGCCCGGTGCTTCCTGAAGTATAAATAATATAAGCAGGCGTATTGGCCTCTATTTTTATTGACGGATTTGTTTTTTTGAGCTGTTCAGACTTGTCGGTGATATCTTCAAATAAAAGAGATTCTACTTCAAAGCCTTCAAAAACAGTAGCGGTAGTGCCGGTCGTAATTACAGTTTCAATTCCGGAATCAGCTAGTATATAGGTTAGTCGTTCTTTTGGCAGCTGTGTATCTATAGGCAAATAAGCAGCACCAATTTTATGTATGGCAAGTAGCGCAATTAAGAGCTCCGGCGTACGTTCCATAGCTAACCCAATTATAGGCTGATCTTTTTTGGTTTGTAACAGATAATGCGCTGCCTGATTGGCGAGTTCATTTAATTGAGAATAATTGTAAAGCTGCTCATTAAAGCGTAAAGCCGTTTTATTGGGGTGAAGTAGCGCTTGATTTTCAAATCCAGTGAGGTAGCTTGTGTATTCATTTGACTCTGTTTCAGGATAAGGTGTATGCTGCTGCTCAGAAAGCGTTATGTCAGCAATTTTCTCTTCCGGATTATCCAGGATATGTTTTAAAATACATTCATAATAAGTCAAGAACTGTGGCATCATTTCCTTACGAAACAAGCTGGTTTGGCAGGTCATGGAAAGGATGAGCTCATCTGCAACTTCCTCGAGCCAAAGGTTAAGGTCGTACTTAGAAATACTGTAATCGCTCTTTACGGGTGCAACCGACAGGTCTTCCCATTCGTACATTGCCGGGATATTTTGAAAAACAAACAAAACCTGAAACAACGGCGAAATGGCCATATCTCTGACAGGGTTTAAAGCCTCGGTAATTTTATCAAAAGGCACATCCTGATGTGTCATCATATCCTGACTGACCTGTCTGACCTGATGAAGATAATCTCTGAACTGTAAGTTGTCATTGATAAGGGTTCTGTGAGGAAGTGTATTTAAAAACATTCCGATCGTTTCCTGAAATTCTTTCAATTTTCGATTAGACATGGGAATGCCAACTACTATCTCTTTATTTTTTGAATACTTGTACAAGGCAATATTAAAACAGGAAAGCAGTGTGTGAAATAACGTTACACCTTCTTTTTTGCTGAATAATCGCAAGGCCTCTACAAGGTCTTTTCTAAATGTAGTTTTGTACAGACTTCCTTCGTAATTAATTGTTTTTGGGCGTTTAAAATCCAAAGGGAGATTTAGTGGTTCCGGGGCTTCCGGCAGCATTTCTCTCCATTTGGTCATTGCGTTTTTGTATTCGTTTGAAACAAGCCATTTTTGTTCCCAGTTTACATAATCGATAAACTGGTACTTAAGTTTGCCTGATGAAGGAACAGCACCTTTAATCGTTTGCTCAAAAATTTCCTGCATCGAACGAAAGATATACGAACTGGACCAGGCATCGGATATAATATGGTGTGAAGTATATATAAATACAAACTCATTTGGACTAAGTGTGAGTTGTTTAAAGCGAAATAAAGGCAGGGCTTCAATGCTAATTATTTGCTGTCCGTCCTGTTCTAAAATGGCAAACATTTTTGTTTCTTTTTCCTCGGGAGAGAGCAACGAAAGATCAATTTTCTCAATTTCAAAAGAAAGGTGATCGTGAATTTTTTGGAAGATTTGGCCGTCGACGTTTACAAAAGAGGTTCGCATAATCTCATGACGATCAACCACTGTTTTAAAACCTTTTACAAAAAGATCGATATCAATTGTTTGTTTTGATTTAACACGAATGCCAATGGGATTGGTATACAAATAGGAGTCAGGATCCAGTTTGGATAGAAACCACATTCGCTTTTGAGCGCTGGTAACCGGGTAAAGCTGAGATTCGTTTCTCTGCATTACCGGCATTTCCTTTTTCTCTTTCCCCATTTTTTTCATCAGTTCTTTTAACTGACTCGGAGAAAGGTCGCTTAGCTTACTCTTAAGTTCTGTATCCATTTATTTTATTTGTTCTAAGTTTTAAGCGGGCTGTATATTTTAGGACCGCTCTGGGGATAATTGTACTTTTTTACTCTTGATCGTATTCAAGAACGATCTTCCCGATATGCTGAGATCTTGACATATAGGAAAGGGCTTTTCCGAGATCCTTGATTGCATAGGTTTCAAATTGAATGGGCTCAAAATCACCTCTTTCAAAATGGGCCGAAATTAAATCGAGGTATTTCTTTGTCATATCCGGATAGAGGTAAAACAATCCTAAATCAAATGCTGAATACGAAATCCCTTTTTTAAATTCTGCCAGAGGTAAGTGATAATTGGCTGCTATATCTTTTTTATCTACTTGCAGAAAATGCCCAAAGTTTTTGAGGATTTTTAAACTTTCACTTGCGGCTTCACCACCTAAAGTGTTTAGAATTACATCAACTCCTTCCTGATTAGTGCGTTCCAGAATCTGATCGATAAAATCCATCGTTCTGGAATTCATCGGATCTTTAAAACCAATGCTTTCGAGGTATTCTCTTTTCAAATCGGTTCCGGCGGTTACAAATGCTTCTGCACCAATCCATTTGGCAATTTGTATGGCCGATTGCCCGACACCACCAGTAGCAGTATGGATCAAAACGCGATGTCTTTTTTCCAGTCGTGCATTATGCATCAAAACAAAATAACTCGTTAAAAATGCAGTAGGAATACAGGCGGCTTGTTGCCAGCTTATATTACCGGGCTTTTTGGTAACCTGATCGGATTTGATATTGGTGTAGCGCACAAAATGACTGTCTTCGTCTAATTCACCGTTTTGCGTGAGGGAACCTGCCGATAAACAAAATACTTCGTCTCCTATTTTAAATTCGGTAATTTTACTGCCAACGGCAGTTACAACACCTGAAAAATCTGATCCCATTACAGAAGCAACCCCCGGAGTGGAATGATACAATTTCATTGCAATCATTAAATCGCGAAAATTCAAACTCGTTGCTTTTACACAAATTTGTACTTGATCCGGAGCGGGGGGAAGAATCTCTTTTTTCTTGAAAATAAAAGAACTCAAATTTCCGGGCTTTTGCATGTGCATGATAAAATTATCCCCCGGTTTTGGTGCATACGGTTTTGTTTTAAGTTCAACCGGTTTTTTAATCTCGATTCCACTTATAGCCGTTGTACTATCTGTTTTGCCGGTTCGTAACTTTTGCATAAACTCAGCCACCTGTTCGGGGCTGAGGTTTGCAATGAATTCGTTTACATCTATCATTTTAGTTTTCCAGATTCATGGATTCAATTATACTTTCTAAATTTTCAATATCATCCATTCCCATAATAGAGGCGACCACAGCTTCGGCCATTCCTTTAATGGTTGGGTTATCATAAAATACCTGAGCGGAAAGATCTACTTCCAGTACATCGACCATATTGGCAATTGTCTGAATGGCAACTAAGGAGTTACCACCTAAATCAGTGAAAGTATCATAACGGCCTATTTTATCAATACCTAAAATGTCCTGCCATATTTTAGCAATGGTTTTTTCCATTTCATTAGCTGGTTCTACATAAGTAGTACTTAATGCCGGACGGGAATAATAGGATTTGTTTTCTTTTGCTTTTTGATCTTTCTCAGCACGTTTTTGTAAATCCGGAAGGTTGTCTTCGAGCATAAAGTCAAAATCACATGGGTATACAATCAGTTGCTCAGAGAATTCACATTGTAAAATGTGTTTGATTACTTCTTCGCCCTGATCAGGATGTATATAATCAAAAGTATCGCTCAGAATATCAGCAGTAGCTTTGTCACGATCCTGTTTTCTGGAAGGCGCCGCTGGCATGTTGTTAACCTGTTTCATGGTGTATTCTTTGATGTCAATCAGTACTTTTCCATTGGCATCAATTAATTTGATATCTAAAGAAATAGCATCACCATTACCTGATGAACCGTTAGACAATGTAGAATAAGCATAAACTTCGGCCGGAATTTTTTCAAATGGTTTTACGCTTTTGTAACTAAACGGCAGATAGGTAGCCTCTGAAGTATAGCGTAAGGCAAATGATGTTGCTTTATCCATAATGGCAGGGTGGAAATCAAAATTGTCTGTATCTCCATGAAATTCAGGACGGAGTGTTAGTTTGGCCAACCACTCGTTGTCGCCTACGTGAATTTCGTTATCAATATCCCAACGTTCCCCTAAATCAATAAGAGGCATATTTTGCGAATTGTAAACAATTCTGAAAGATTTGCCGGTATCTACCTGTTTGTTCAGTCGTTCTTTTGTAGCCGCAATGTCGATAAGTTCATTACTGTTTTCAGAAAGAATCATTTCACCTACAAAGTGATCGTGCCACAAATCAGTATCAGCATCTTTTTCAAGCGGCTGTGTTTTAAAGCTGAATTTATGTTTATTAGATTGTTCATCTACTATAAAACGTACTTTTTTATCCTTTGCATTTTCAAACATCAAAGGCGAAATGAAATATAAATTTTTCAATTCTACATTGAGTTCAGGGTAAATCATTTTGCTGAACTGGTGTGCCAATTCTATAAACGAGGTTCCTACTACTGTAGGCTGATTGATAATAAAGTGGCTGTTTATAATCCAGTCGTTTTCCGGTTTAAAGCTTACTTCATAAACAGACTGACTGCCTTCGGTTTTAACCAACGTTAATAAATCTTTAGAATTACGCAGTATTGTTTTTGCCGTATTGTCGATCTTTTCGGGAGCAGTAGACTCCTCCTTGATTTTCATTTTGTCTGCTTTTTCTTTTTCCCAACGAACGGCCATTCCGGTTCCTTTCCACCCGGCCCAGTTGATAGAGCAGGTGTAGTCGTTACGAATTTGTTTTCTATAAGTTGAAAAACTGTCTAAAAAGGCATTGGCTGAACAATAATCCAAACGCGTACCCTCTCCCAAAATAGAAGTAACAGAGGAATACAATAGAAAGAAGTCCAGATTTTGGTTTTCAAATAACTTATTCAGAACAATAGTTCCTTTAAATTTAGAATCAAAAACAGCTCGTACTGATTCCGGTTTTTTTAACGGAATTACACCACCACCTACAGCTCCGGCAGAGTGAATGATACCGGTTATGGAGCCAACAGTGCTTTCAATTTCATTACGAAGATGGGTCATTTCATTTAAATTGGCCACATTCGCTTGTTTTAGTATAATGGTAGCCCCAATCTCTTCAAGTTTGCGTACCCCTTCAATTTTCTCTCTGGTAAAACTAATGCCCGGATTTTCTTCCAGCCATTTGTCCCATTCGTTTCTTTCAGGAATTGGACTGTTATAGGTTAATATAAAGGTTGCCTTTACTTCTTTTGCAATGGTAGAAGCTGTTAACAATCCGATACCGCCTATACCACCGGTAATCAGGTAAATACCACCGTCTTTGTAATGAGGAGTATTTTCTTTCTCAAAAGAAATACGGTCATAACCCTCTATCCATCTGTAATTATTTCTGTAGGCCACTAATGTTTGATAGGCTGTATTTTGTGACTCACGGATAATGTTCTCAGCGAGTTTTATGCTGCCTTTTTCTGTTCTTTGAAAATCAACATCTATAAAACGTGATCTGCTTAATGGGAACTCCTGAATAAGAACACGGCATGGGCCTATCGCAAGGGCTTTTTCCGGAGCATATACTTTATCTCCAATGACATCAAAAACACCATTTGCAACTAAAGTGTACTGAATTTCTTTTAACTTGCCTGATTCATACAATGCCTGTTGTAAAAATAATGGACTAAAAAAGGAAACATTTTCTATGTCATCCAGTTTTTCCATATCTATGATGTCTGATTGTTCTGTGTAATTAAACAGGTGTACGATATGACTTAGTTCGATGTCATCATCTAACAGATCCTTCATCAGGTAATTGTAGTGGTCTTTGTTGGCAACATCAATGGTGTATTTGGTTCCGTTGTGTTTGTTGTAAAAACCTCCCGAAACTACCTCACAGAAAGATTTACCTTCTTTTACCAGTGCATCAATAATTTTATCGCCTAAACCATTTTCATCATTAAAAATAAGCCAGGTTTGATTTTCGGAAGCATTATTTATAAGATACTTACTATCTGCAGAGCGTTTCCAAACCGGTACACTGTACCAATCTTTGCTGTCTGAATAACGAACATTTGTTTTTTCAGTCTGTTGTTTATTGACTTTAGAAAAATCAATAGAATAGGCCATGCGTTCATAAGGATATACAGGCAGTGCAACACGTTTTCTTTCTTGATCTTTATAATACTCTTCCCATGAAATAGTACCATCCATAAGCCATAATTGACCCAATGCAGCTTCAAGAAAATCATTATGATTTGTGGTTTCTGTTGCAGTTGTCATGGTTCGTGTGGCTCCGTGTTCAGAATCTCTGGTCAAATGTTTTTTAACAGATGATTCAAGTGATTGCCCCGGTCCAATTTCTAAAAATAGGGTAGGGTTCATTTCTAAACATTTGTTTACAGCATCTGTAAAACGAACGGCATTTCTAACATGTCTTACCCAATATTCCGGATTTCTGGCTTCATCATCAGTAAGGAAGTTTCCGGTAACTGTAGAAATAATCGGGATAGTCGGAGCAGACAACGGAATGTCAGCAAACATTTCGGCAAATTCCGGTAAACAAGGATCCATCATAGCCGAATGAAAGGCATGTGAGGTGGATAAACGTTTACTGAAAAAACCACTGTTTTTAAGTATGGCTTCAAGTTTGTCAATATTTTCATCCGTTCCGGCAATTACACAAAGGTCAGGATTGTTTACAGCGGCTACTTCAACCCCTTCAAACAAATGCGGAACAATCTTGTCTTCGTTTTGTAAAACGGCAAGCATAGATCCGCCCGGTAGTTTCTGGATAAGTGCACCACGTTTCGCTACAGCACGAAGGCAGTTTTCTAAAGACATAATTCCCGAAAGAGAGGCGGCAACATATTCACCTACACTATGACCTATAAAGGCTTCCGGTTTTACTCCTTTATCCATTACTACTAATGCCATCGCATAGCTCGTTACAAAAATGGCCGGTTGTGTAATATAAGTTTGTTCCAAGGCCTGTTTTGCCTTATCGGCATCTTTTGCAAATAAGAAATCCCTCAGATCAAAACCAAATTCCTCTTTCAGGTAAGTGCAGCAATAGTCTACGGTATCTCTATATAATTTATTTTCCTCATACAAGTGCAGCCCCATATTGTGGTATTGGTTGCCCTGACCCGGGAACATAAAAATAACAGGTCTGTTTTCTACCGTACTGGTAGCGGTTTGTAAACTGCCCTCAGTACTTAATTTTGCCAGTAAGTCTTCACGGTCTTTATAAACCAAAAAGCCTCTGTGACTAAATGATTTTCGTCCTACCTGATAAGTGTATGCTAAATCATCCACATTTAAGGAAGGATTTTTAACAATATAATCATGCAATTGAGACTGGGTAGTAGCTAATGCTGTTTCTGTTTTTGCGGAAAGCACTAGTATTTTTCTTTTCTCTATTTCCGGCTGACTTGTAATTACAGGAGGTTCTTCCAAAATTACACAGGCATTTGTTCCACCAACGCCAAATGAATTTACGATGGCTCGTAACGGATAACCGGTTTGTTCCCAGTTTTTTAATTCGGTATTTACATAAAACGGACTGGATTCAAAATCTATTTTCGGATTTGGCTCATTGAAATTTAAATGAGCGGGAATTTTTTTATTTGAAAGTGCCAATGCCGTCTTGATTAAGCCCGCAACACCCGATGCCGAATCGGTATGACCGATATTGGTCTTTACAGATCCGATGCCGCAAAATTGCTTGCGATCAGTATACGACCGGAATACTTTTGACAGAGCTGTTACCTCAATAGGGTCACCCAGAGCTGTTGCAGTACCATGTGCCTCAACATAACTAATAGAATCAGCACTAATATCTGCCAACTCCATTGCTTCAAGAGCCACATCTACCTGTCCTTCGATACTTGGAGCCGTAAAGCCAACTTTTTCATTACCGTCATTGTTTAGTGCGCTGCCTAATATAACCGCATAAATATGATCGCCATCTTTTACGGCCTCGTCATAACGTTTTAACAGCACAACTCCGGCACCACGGCTAAAAACAGTTCCATCAGCGTCTTTGTCAAAGGTTCTGCAACGACCGTCTGAAGATTCCAGACCACCTTCCTGATACAAATAACCCCTGCGTTCCGGCAACTCTATTGTAGCACCACCGGCAAGTACCATATCACTCTGATAATTCAGTAAACTGTTAACTCCCATAATTACTGCTGCCATAGAGGTAGAACAGGCACATTGAACGGTAAGACTCGGGCCTTTTAAATTCAGTTTATACGATACACGTGTCGCTACGTAATCTTTATCATTTCCGGTTACAATTGAGGTACCACTTGCATATTTAACTACTTCAGGATTATTAGTAGTACTGTTTAAATGCCAGTTAACTCCGGTTCCTCCAAAAACACCGATACGGGCTTTTGATTTTTCCGGATTGTAAGCAGCATCTTCGAGTGCGTGCCAGGCGCATTCCAGAAAAATACGGTGCTGAGGGTCCATAATTTCAGCATCTCTTGGGGTAATTCCGAAAAATGTAGCATCAAAATATTCGGCACCATTAATTATTCCTCTCCTGCGGATGTAATTAGGAGAGTTGATTAGTGATTCGTCTACACCGGAATCACGCAATTCCTGATCGGTAAATTCACTAAAAGATTCTTTACCATTAATCAGGTTACTCCAAAACTGATCAATATTATCCGCTCCCGGTAAGCGGCAGGACATGCCTATTATGGCAATTTTATGGCTGTTATCTGACATGTTGTTTTCGCTCATGATTTCTTATCTTTTAATTTTAGAATTAATTTTCGTTGTAGTTGTGCACGGTTTGATATGCTCGATTTTTGATTTAATGTTTTTTCGGTAGCTATAATCTCTGCCAATGATCTGATGGTTGAATATTGAAACAGATCTACGATTCTGACATCTGTTTTAAATTCAGTATCAATTATACTTTTCATTTTTATGAGCAGGAAGGAATAGCCGCCTACATCATAAAAATTATCATCCAGTAAAAAGGCATCATGCTGTAAAAGCGTTGCCCATATTTTAGCCAGGCCACGTTCGTATTGATTGTTGTACTCTCTGGTACCAATCACCTGAGATTTGCCTGCAAAAGGTTCCGGTAACGATTTTATGTCCAGTTTACCATTAGAAAGAAGCGGAATTTGTTCTACTATTACAAAGGCAGAAGGAATCATGTACTCGGGTAAAAAGGCACGCAAATGCGATTTAAAATCTGTACTAACCGACTCCTCTCTAAGAATACAATAAGCTATAATTCGTGTATCGTTGTAGCCAATCTCTTTTGTAACGGCTACCGCGGTTTCTACATTCGGATGTTTGTTGAGGCAATTTTCAATTTCGCCCAATTCAATTCTAAACCCTCTGATTTTAACCTGATGATCTATCCTGCCTAAAAACTCAATGTTACCATCGGGCAGCCATCGGGCCAGATCACCTGTTTTATACATTCTGGTCTGATTGAATTCAGCATGGATAAATTTTTCAGCAGTAAGTTTGGGGTTGTTTAAATAACCTCTTGCTAACCCTGATCCCGCAATGTATAACTCTCCCGGAATGCGTTCCGGTAAAGGTTGATTATTACCGTCCAGTATATACAGTTTTGTATTATCTATTGGTTTGCCGATAGGAACTTTGCTATAGTTGGCTGTCTGGCTACAGTCAAAATAAGAGACATCTATAGTGGCTTCTGTTGGTCCGTAAAGATTGATTAGTTGCGTCGTAGTGTCATTGCCCGCGTTATTATAAAACTTCTCGACATGATGTTTTTCCAGGGCTTCGCCACTTGTAAAAATCTTTTTGAGACTTTTAAAAGTAGAAAGATTAATCTTCTGCTCCTCTGTGTATTCTAAAAAGATATGGAATAGGGAGGGTACAAAATGAAGTGTGCTTATATTTTTCTCCTTTATGGTTTTGATAATAGCTTCCGGATTTTTTTCGCCTCCAACTTCTAATAAATGTACTTTAGCTCCGGCAAACGACCACCAGAAAAGTTCCCATACCGATACATCAAAAGTATAGGGTGTTTTCTGCATAATAACATCCTGCTCACTAAGCGGATATGATTTTTGCATCCAGGCAATACGGTTGATAAGCGAATGATGTTCTATCATGACACCCTTAGGGTTTCCTGTGGAGCCTGAGGTGTAAATTACATAAGCTAAATGGTAAGGTCTTACACTTGTAACAGGATTTTCAACGGGTTGTGTATTGTAACTGCTGTCTTCGTCAATTAATACGAATTCGGTATTTAAATCGAATTGGGTTGCATATTGTTTTTTGGTAAGGATTAAGGACAGCGAACTGTCTGCAACCATATATTTTATTCGCTCTAAAGGAGCTGCGGGATCTATAGGCAGGTAAGCTCCGCCAGCTTTTAGAATGGCAAAAACAGCGATCATCATTTCTATAGAGCGCTCTGTTATGATACCAATTACATCATCAGGTTGTACCCCTTTTTCGAGTAGATAATAGGCAAGTTGGTTTGCTTTTTCATTTAGTTGCGCATAGGTGAGTTGGCTATGATCTGTCTGTATAGCAATGGCTGAAGGTGTATTGGCAGCGTAAAATTCTAAATAACGGTGTGTGCAGGCAGAATCATAGTTACAGGTAGTAGCATTCCAACTAGTGAGTTTATCTTGCAGTATTTCCGGCTTTTCTAACGAATAATCGGTAATGGAGCTTTCGGGTACTGTAATGGCTTCCTCGAGTAAATAGAGAAACTGTGCCATAATACTGTCAACCGTAAAGGCTTCAAATAAAGAAGCATTGTAATTGAAATTAATGACAATTGATTCTTTAGTTTCCTGTGCTTCAATATCAAGATCAAACTTGCTGGACTGGTTTTGAATTTCATTTACCTGAAGGATAGTTCCATCGTTGGCAGTAAAATCTTTTAGCCTTTCGTGATAAGCAAACATGACCTGAAACAACGGATTGTAACTGATACTTCTTTCCGGATTAAGTTTTTCAACTACCTTTTCAAATGGATAGCTTTGATGCTCTATTGCCTCGAAGGTATAATTCTTTATAGCCTGTATTAGGTCAATAAACGTCATTTCTGAAGTAAACTGGGTACGGAATACTACAGTGTTTACAAATAATCCGATGATCGCGTCCGTCCCTTTATTTGTCCTATTGGCAAATGGAACCCCTACAAGAATATCATCTTCATTTGTGTATCGGTGTAATATTGTTTTTAAAACAGCTAACAGTGTGATAAAAGAAGTGAGTTTATGTTTTTTATTAAACGCTTCTAATTTGTGTAATAGCGCACCTTCAATAAGCAGTTCTTTATTTTTACCCTCATAACTCTGTATTTTTGGACGTACCGTATCAATGGGGAAATTCAGGAAATAATTGCCGTTTTCGAGTTTCTTTTTCCAAAATTCCTCTGATTGTGAAAAGCTGCCATTAAAGTAATTTTTCTTAAGCCATTGCTCATAATCACTGTAGGAATACTCTAATTGAAATGCAGTACTGTCTTCAGGATTTTGTTGCGCAACGATAGTATTATAAGCATTGTAAAAATCTGTCGCAAAAAGATTGATTGAAACGCCGTCGAAAACAATATGATGTACCTGAACAAAAAGCGTATGTTTTTTGTCACTGTATTTAACGAGCCTGAAACTAATTAAATGATCTTCAGAAAGGTTGATATTCCTGCTTAATAAATCATCATTTAGAGTAGCTTCCTTATCTGCTTGCGCTTCTTTTGACAGGCCTGAAAAATCAGCTGCTGAGAAATCTATGGTATAAGTATCAAGAATTTCTCTTATAGGGCTGTTGTTTTCAATTTTAAAGCGCGAATGCAATACATCGTGTTTTTTGATCGTGAGCTCCAATGCTTTTTTAATATTTGGTTGTGTTACATTGCCCTCCAGGCTTATGGTAAACAACATATTATAAGCTGTTTGATCCGGTCTTGATTGCAAAATAAACCACATGCCGGTTTGGTTAAAAGTCAATGGAACAGTCTTTTTTGTTCCCTGATTTTTAATCATGGTCTCCGGTTCTGTCAGGATAGTCGGTATTTTATTTTCTATGGCGGTTAATAAGCTTAGCGGGGTGGTATTGTGCCATACCTCGCTAAAGGCTATCTTGTTTGTAAATAAGGAATTTACCGTATTGACAAGCTTGATTATTTTTAATGAATTCCCGCCAAGGTCAAAAAAATCATCTTTCATGCCAAGTCCTTTTATGTCTAAAACATCTTCCCATATACGGAGCATGGTTGCTTCTTTTTGGTTTAAGGCTTCAACCTTATCATAAGACATATTTGGGCGCTGCTGCGTGTCATTGAGTTCTAATAACTTCCTGTTAATTTTTCCGTTTGCCAGTTTTGGCATCTGCTCCAAAAAGACAAAGCTTTCAGGAATCATATAATCCGGAAGGTATTCAGATAGTTGAGATCTTAGGGTGTTTACTGTCAGTTCTTGATTGGTAGCAACAATAAATGCGGTAATTTGGTTTTTTCCGGCAGTAGTAAGGGTTTCTTTGCAAACTACCTGACGTATGCCGTCAAGGTCAGCCAGACACTTTTCTACTTCTGAAAGTTCAATACGGTAGCCTCTTATTTTTACCTGTTGGTCTTTTCTTCCCAGAAAAACCAATTCATTATTAGCGTCAAATTTACCAAGGTCTCCGGTATTATAAATGGCAAAACCCTCATAACCGTTAACCTGATGTTTTTTTATAAAACTTTTTTGGGTTAGTTCTTCCTTGTTTTTGTAGGAGCGGGCCAATGCAAGGCTTGCCACATAAATAAAGCCTTCTTCACCCTTTGGTACAGGATTAAGCTCTTCATCAAGGATAATGATTTTGGCCCCACGAATGGGTTTTCCTAAGAATATTTCTTTTCCGTTTTGTACTTCGTAATAGCTTACATTTGCTGTTGCTTCTGTTGGACCATATAGATTCCAAATACTAATTTCAGGCCATTTTTTAAAGGTCCTGTCAGCTAATGATTTCGAAAGCGCTTCACCCGACAAATAAAGGCATTTAGGAGCCTCTACAGGAGGAGTATCCAGGCTTTCGACATAATTCATTACTTCTTCCCAAAGAGTGGGTACACAGTATAGGCCAAAATTAGGGTTTTGAGCATACCAATCCAGTAATTCAGATGGACTTTTAACAGTCGACCTGTTTATAATATGTAGTGTTTTACCAAGGAGCAGCGCCGAGAAAAGCTGTGTTACTCCTGCAGCAAAACTAATAGACGAGGTAAGGGGCAGGTTTATATTAGTCTGACTTTGCAGATCGTCAAGATACCAGTCCAGATAATGCATAAGGCTTTTGTGTTCTACCACAACGCCTTTAGGATCTCCGGTTGAACCGGAGGTGTAAATAATATAAGCTGCGTGATTTGGGGTAATTTCTATTTCAGGTAAACTAATGTCCGGATTTTTTATCGTAGAAAGACTTTCATCTAAAACGATTACGGCCAGACCGTCAAAATGATCAAGCTGATTGTCGGATACATTTGTAAAAACCAGACTTATTTCTGCATTTTCAATGATAGATTGGAGTCTGCTTTTAGGTAAATCAACCGCCAGGGGTACATAGGTGCAACCTGCTTTTAAAATGCCTAATGTTACGATAGGCAATAATACAGATTCGGTTAAATGAATACCAATGCAGTCTTCTTTTTTTAAGCCAAGGCCAATTAATGTATTGGCTATGCTATTTGATTGTTGCTCTAATTCAGAATAGAGTAATTGTTTGTTTCCATGTTGTACCGCAAGGCCATGGGGATTTAATTTTGTTTGTTCACTAATTCTAACATGTATTGGAGTGTTTATTTCGTCTAATGTTGACAATACAAAATACATTTTAAATGCCTCAATGATATAATCAGCAGCTTTAATCATAAGTGGTCAAGATAGATAGGTTCAGGGAAATTTTAAGAAAATAGGTATACCATTTCAGTAATGAAGATGGTATACCTTTTGTAACAAAAATTGCAAGCTAACTTACATCGTTAGATGTTTTTAGCTTTTAATTCTGTCTTTGGCAAGAGCAATCGCTTTGTGGATTTCTGCCTTAATTTTAGGATCACTAAAAGTCTGATCGATTACATCAGCCAATGGAATACCATCTCTTAGGCCTTCTGAAATTCTAGCTTTATACTCATAAAGCTCTGATTCCTTTTCAGGTGAAATGTTGAAGTGTTCAACAATTTCTCTAAACGACTTTCCTGCTTTCACTTTTGCAGCAATGTCCTGTACTACCGGATGATCTGTTGCAGATGCAATCCTCTCATGTGCTTGTGTACTCATTTGTATTTAATTAAAATTAATATTTAAGTGGAGTCAATTGCTAATGTCTTAGCAATATCGCAGGTTTTTTTAGCAATTTTTGTAATACTTTAACAAGCTGCTAAAGAGGTTTTTTGTATTTGAAATCCAAAAATATTAAATGTAAAATAAATGATAGCAGGTAATTATACGTGTTTTTGAAAAAGTTTAATCAAATTTTACTGTTGAAAAAATGTAAGTACTAAAGCGCAAACGTTTTCTGAAAAAGAAAAGAAGATACAATGTGCACAGCAGTTACTGTATAAAAGGTCTGTATGAAAAAACGTATGTTTTACGCGCTTAAGGTGATTTTTAACTCAAGTTTATTATTGATTACTAAGTTTTATAGGCTGATAAGTCTTGGTTTTCCGGCATATAGTTGCAAAGTCCGTAATTTTTATGTTAAAAGCCCGTAATTTTTAGATGGATGTTACTTCTATTTTCGTACGAAATGTTAATGCAAATCATGATAAAAATGAGCATTAAATTTTTCAACAAGCGGCTGTCATTGTTTACGGAATACTTATAAATGAGTAATCTAAAGTAGCCAGACAGCCACTAATAAGATAATTAAAGTAAAATGTGATTGTATTCTAAATAATATGTGAAACTATGTATAAAAGTATTGAGTCAGATAATTTTAGTTTAGCTTCAAAATACTGGAGAAAGAAAGTTTTAAATAGGGAAAGTGCTCCGGAATTAATGAATGGACAGAATAGTCTAATTTGTGTAACTATTGAGGCTCAGGAATTAAACTATTTTTTTAAACTTACAAATAATAATATAATAGCTCAATATACGGTCATAAGTGCTATTTATTCGTTTCTGTTAAAAAAAATCATCAATGATTTTGATGGTGGTGTGGTATCAAACTACAAAGATCAATTTAATCCTTTATTGCTGTCATTTCCTGTAGATTTAGAAATATCGTTTAAGGACTATCTTCAAAAAGTAAAAGAGGAGATTTTAGAGACGTTGCAATATTCTGATTACGATCCTGATAAAACAGGTATTGCTGATTTAAATAGATTATCTAATTATGCTTTACATATAAATTCTGACGCTAAGGCAGATTGCAATGGTGTTTTGTTTACTGTAAATATAAATGAAAGTAAGGATATCGAAATTCAGGTTTCTTATTTAGAAGGTTTTATAAGCAAAACAATCGCAGAATGTTTAGTCCGGCGTTTTAAAGAGTTTATAATCAATTTAGAGAAGAGCTTAGGATCGAACTTATCGGAATACTCCTTACTCTCTGAAAAAGAGAAACATCAACTACTAGTAAGTTTTAATAATACAGACGCCTTTTTTCCCACAGAAAAAACAATAATAAACTTATTTGAAGAGCAAGTAGAGAAAACTCCAAATTCTACCGCTATTATATTTAAAGATTCAAAATTAACGTATAAAGAGCTAAATGAAAAAACGAATCAATTAGCTAATTATATTTCTTCCAGACACATTATCAATAACGGTGATATAATAGGCGTTTTTCTGCCTAAATCAGATATCGGAATCATTTCGTTATTGGCAATTTTAAAGTTAGGCGCAGTATACCTCCCTATAGATACTAATTATCCTCAGGAAAGAATTGATTATTTGATACAAGACAGTTGTTTAAAATTATTAATTAGCGACAACAACACATTAGCTATTGATAATTGCGATACTATAGTTATAAAATCCCTGGACTTTGGTGTTAATAGCAATGACAACATCAACGCAGTCTTTTCATCCAAAGATTTAGCTTATGTAATTTATACTTCCGGTTCTACAGGTAATCCGAAAGGGGTAATGGTAGAGCATAGCAGTAATGTAAATATGACTTTAGATCAGATAAAAACCTTCGAAATTACTGAAAAGGATAATGTGGTCTGGTTTGCTTCTGTAGCGTTTGATGCGTCTATATCTGAGATTATGATGTGTTTGTATAGTGGGGCTACATTATGTATTCCTACTGAAGAAGTAGTAAAAGATAAGAATCTGTTTGAAAGCTTCTTAAAAGAAACAAAAGCCACTGTAGTTACTTTTCCTCCAAGTTATTTAGGATTATTGTCTGAGGATGATATCTCCGGATTGAGATGTGTTATTACAGCCGGAGAATCTGCAAATCCAGGCAAAGCAATAGCAGTTACCAATGCGGGAATCGATTATTATAATGCCTATGGGCCTACAGAATGTGCCGTTTGTGTATCAATTTACAAGGTGGTTAAAAATGATTCTGACAAGACCGTTATTCCAATTGGCAAACCAATCTCAAATACCAAAATTTACATTTTAGATGATGCTTTGCAACCTGTACCCATAGGAGTTGCGGGAAAAATATATGTATCGGGAACAGGCTTAGCCAGAGGATACTTAGGGAAGCCGCAACTTACGTTAGAGAAATTCGTAGCAAATCCATTGGAAGAAGGAGAAAAGATGTACGATACCGGAGATTTAGGTTGCTGGCTGGACGATGGAAACATTGAATTTTTGGGCAGGAAAGATCATCAGGTAAAGATTCGCGGATACAGAATTGAGCTTGGAGAAATAGAAAACGCGATTCTGAACTATTCAGAAGATTTAAAACAAGTAGTGGTAGAAGTAAAGGAAAACGATCAGGAGAAAGTGCTGGTTGCTTATTTGGTTTCGACTGCTGAAACAGATAAAACACAATTGCGCAGTTTTCTGCAAAAGAGACTGCCCGATTATATGATTCCGGGTTTTTATGTTGTGCTAAACGAATTACCGTTAACCCCCAATGGAAAAATAGACAGAAAAGCACTACCCGATATATCAAGTGATGATATTATAAGAAAAGAATATGTAGCCCCAAGAAACAAGATCGAAGAAAGCTTAGTGATAATCTGGCAAGAAGTATTGGGAATTGACAAGATTGGGATAACCGATAATTTCTTTGAATTGGGAGGACACTCACTCAAGATTACAAAGATGTTGTACAAAATAAATCAAGCATTTGAAATAGAATTACAAATTAAAAATGTTTTAGCGCAACAAAGTATAGAAGAATTAAGCAAGTTGATTGAAAACGAAGTAGCATTCGCAGAGGCTATAACTACAAACAGAACTAAAGAATTAATAAACAACGAGAATTTAGAAGTATGGGAAATTTAGATTTGAAACAGAGATTAGCAAAATTAATTCAACAAGGGATAAATTTTGAAATTTCCCAGGATAAACTTTTGGTAAAGGGTGATTTAAGCATCTTAAATGATGACGAAAAGCAGTTTTTAAGAGAGAATAAAGAAGGGATTATTTCTTTAATCCAAAATCAAGGCCGTAAAGCAACTACAATACAGAAAGTTGACAAAAGTGTATCGCTTCCGCTTTCTTTTTCGCAACAAGGTTTATGGCTTCTGGACAAGATCAATAATGGTAGTTCGCATTATAATCTTACCTCGACTTTTAAATTGACGGGTAAGATCAATTACGAGGCATTAAATCAAACTTTTGCTACCATTTTTCAAAGACATGAAAGTTTACGCAGTCATTTTTTTGTTGATGAATCCGGTGAACCTGTTCAGAAGGTTCAAATCGTAGAGAATTATAAGGTTACAGTAGAAGAACTGAATACTACTCCTGAAAACAGAAATCAACGTATTGAAGAAATAGTAGAACAGGAAACATTTAAAATTTTTGATCTGTCCAAGGATTTGCTGTTAAGTATTCGATTACTCAAAATAGATAGTGAAGAGCATATTCTGATCGTTACGATGCATCATATTGCATCAGATGGTTGGTCTATGGGAATTCTTGTTAAGGAATTTAATGTTCTTTATAATAGCTATTTAAAAGAAGAGCGCAACCCATTAGCGGAACTAGATATTCAGTATTCTGATTATGCTTATTGGCAACGACAATGGTTTAAAGGAGAAATTTTGGAGAATCAGACCACGTATTGGAAAAACCAATTGTCTGATCTGCCGGTGCTTCATAGTTTACCATTAGATAAAGTAAGACCATTGGCACAAAGCTTTAATGGAAATATTCATAATTCAGTTATTGATAAAAATACGCTTAAAGGATTATATGATTTATGCCAATCAGAAATGGCTACCCTGTTTATGGGAGTTCATGCTGTTTTTAGCAGTCTATTGGCCCGATACAGCAACGAAACAGATATCGTTGTTGGTAGTCCGATAGCCAATCGTGAGAAGGCAGAAACGGCTGATTTAGTTGGGTTTTTTATGAATCTTCTTGTATTGAGAAGTGATTTGTCAAAAAAACCGAGTTTGAGAGAATTGATAAGACAGAGCAAAAAGATGTTGGAAGAAGCCTACGAGTACCAACAAATGCCTTTTGAAAAATTGGTTCAGGAATTAGGAGTAAAAAGAAATCTGAGTCATAACCCTTTGTTTCAGGTTTTATTGGCACTTCATAATAATGAACAAGAAGATCTTTCTTTAACAGACTTAGGTATGGAGCCTGTTACTTTTAAAAGTACCATTAGTGCTAAATATGACCTGAGTTTAAATGTTACCGAAACTGCCGAGGGATTGACTCTTTCCTGGGAATACAATACAGATCTTTTTGAAGATCATACTATTGCGGGTATGGCAGATCAATTTAATACTTTGCTGGTTTCATTGATTAGTAATCCGGATGAGAATATTTTTAAAGCAAATATGATTGGTCAAAAAGAGACCATTGAAATATATAAACACCTAAAAGGAGAAGAATTAGATTTTAAAAATGCTGAAAACGCAATTAATTCATTTGAATATCAGGTAAAAAATACACCGGACAAGACAGCAGTTATCTGTAATGATGTTGTATATACTTACCAAGAACTGGGAGAGAAAGTAGCGGCGATTGCTCATTTATTAACTGATCAGGGAGTACAAAAAGGAGATAAGGTCGGAATTTGTTTAGTGCGAAATGTAGAAATGGTAGCTGCAATTTTTGCCTGTTTTAAATTAGGTGCTTGTTATATACCTCTTGATCCTGCTTATTCTTCAGAAAGAATAAATCAGATAATAGAAGATGTACAACTTAAAAGTATTGTGACTCTAAAGGCTTTGAAAGAATTATACCTGAATAAGCTAACAAAAGAGCATTTTGCTTATGTTGACAATCTGGATTACCAATCTTCCGAGCAATTGTCAACAGTAGCTTATTCTGATGACGATAGTGCCTATATTATCTTTACTTCCGGAACTACCGGAAAACCTAAAGGTATTGAAGTAAGTCAGGGAAACTTAAACAATTTACTATATAGTTTAGATCGTTCTTTTGGTAGCGAAGACCCTCAAAAATGGCTGGCTCAAACGAGTATAAATTTCGATATTTCTGTTTTAGAACTTATCTGGACCATTTCGAGAGGTCATTCTATTGTTTTACAACAATCCAATCCTTTTAAGTTATTATCACATGAAAGGTTAGTTCCTGCCAAGAACATTGATTTTAGTATTATGTTTTTTGGGGCTGATAATAAGGAAGATCAGAAATATGATTTATTATTAGAAACGGCAAAATTTATTGACAAAAATGACTTCACAGCCATATGGACACCTGAGCGTCATTTTGGTGAATTTGGAGGGTCATTTCCTAATCCGTCTGTAATAAGTGCTGCGTTAGCGGTACTCACAAAGAATATTAGTATTAGATCAGGAAGTGTGGTGCTACCGTTACAAGATCCAATTCGTGTTGCCGAAGAATGGTCAATAGTAGACAACCTAAGTAATGGTCGTGTTGGACTTAGTATCGCTTCAGGATGGCATCCTAATGATTTTGTTTTTCCAAATTCCGATTACACTAATCGCCATAAAGAAATGCGGGAAAGAATTACGGAACTTAAAAAACTTTGGAAGGGAGAGCCAATTGTACGCGAAAATGGAGTTGGCAAAGATTTTACAATAAAAGTAAGACCTAAACCTATACAAGAAGAATTACCTGTTTGGGTTACTGCAGCGGGAAGTCCGGAAACTTTTAAATATGCCGGAGAAATTGGAGCCAATGTTCTTACGCACGTACTAGGGCAATCTGTAGAACAACTGGAAGAAAATATTAAAACCTACCATCAGGCGCTAACAGAAAACGGATTTAATATAGCCGATAAAAAAGTTACGTTGATGATTCATACTTATATCGACTCATCTGAACAGACTGCTTTAAGCATTAGCGAAAAACCGTTTAAATCCTATTTGGAATCTTCTCTTAAATTAATGGAGCCCTTGGCCAAAGAACTGGGGCTGGATTTAAACACGCAGACAAGCGAAGTAATCGACCTTGCTTATAAAAAATTCAGCAAAAATAATACTTTACTGGGTTCTCCGGAATCTTGCCAAAAAATGCTTTATGATATTCAAAATATTGGTGTCACAGAAGTAGCCTGTTTAGTTGATTTTGGTGTTGAAAATGAAAAAGTACTAGCGGGATTAGAAAGAATTCTGGAGACTAAAAATTTGTATCATTCCCAAGTAGAACTTGCAAAATTATTTGATACTGATAATCCGAAAACAGAATTAGACCTGATTGACAAGTACAAGGTAACTCACGTTCAGATGACACCTTCGCAATCTAAACTTACTATTGATTTATACAACCAAATTAAAACCAGAGAATTATCCTCAGTTCAGCATTGGTTTATAGGTGGAGAGCCCTTAAATCAGGATTTAATTAATGGTCTGAGTGTTCTTCCTACTTGTAAGTTGTATAATATGTATGGCCCTACAGAAACTACGGTCTGGTCAGCCTGGAGAGCCATTAATCAAAATGATTTTAAAATTGGTTACCCGATACACAATACAAATTTATTACTGTTAAACGAGTTCGAACAACAAGTTCCCGTAGGTGTAGTGGGTGAACTGTACATAGGAGGAGCAGGAGTAGCAAAGGGCTATTACAATAATAGTGAGCTTACCGATAAGAGTTTCAAAGAAGTAGCTAATCCTTTATTTGGAAACAGTCGATTCTATAAAACTGGTGATTTAATGAAATTGACAGCCAATGGCACATTTGAGTACATTGGCAGAAAAGACAATCAGGTTAAAGTTAATGGTTATCGTGTTGAAACAGGAGATATAGAAAGTGTAGTTTCTAAATTACCGGGAGTTAAAGACTGTAAGGTAATAGCAATAACAGAAAATAATGCCACTCATTTATCAGCATATGTTGTTAAAGAAGACATTATATACGGAGATTACAAAGAACTTCCTGTAGAGAAACAAGCTAAATCCTTTCACTTTCCTGATGGTAGTTTAGTGTATCACCAGTCCGACCGTCAGTTGGCTATGTTGTACACTGAAATATTCGAGGATGGGATCTATTTTAAACACGGTATAGCAATACCCGAAAACGGTTTGGTTTTCGACGTAGGTTCCAATATCGGGGGATTTTGTATTGATGTAAATCAAAGACAGCCGACCGCATCAATTATTGCATTTGAACCAATTCCGCAGATTTTTTCGGCTTTAAAACAAAACTTTGAACACCGTCAGATCAGAGGACGCATTCTGAATTATGGTGTTTCTAATAAAAAAGAAAGTGTAGTATTTAACTATTATCCTGAGATGTCCGGTTTGTCCGGCAGATTTGCAGACAAAGACACCATTGTTGATGCTGTAGGAAAATATATTGAGCATAATAAAGAATCCTCTTCAGACGATGCAAAATTATCAGGCGAAGAAAACAAAATTGTACAATCTTTTTACAACAACATCGAAGAATCAAACGGATTGTCTGATGAGTACAAACAATATATAGCTTCCTTATACCAAACGGAAGAAGTAGAATGTCAGCTAACCACAATTTCAGATGTAATTGATGATCTTACTATACAATCAATTGATTTATTAAAAGTGGATGCCGAAAAGAGTGAATGCCTCGTATTAGAAGGTATTAGAGCTGAACATTGGCCAATGATACATCAGCTTGCAGTAGAAGTGGATGGAGACAGTAATTTGAACAGCATTGTAAGTTTACTTCAGGAAAAAGGATATGATCTTACTGTTGATGAGTTGGTAATGAGTGATGCCACTACACAAAATGAAGATAATACGTATATGCTGTATGCTGTTAACCCTAATTTTTCAGCAAAGCAAAATGTAAAAGAATCACCAAATTTCGGGACACAGGTAAATGAAAAATCTATTAGAGATTTCCTTGCTAAAATGCTTCCGGATTATATGAGTCCTAAAGATATTACCCTGGTGCCTTCTATTCCTCTAATGGAAAATGGAAAGGTAAACATGGTCAAATTAAAAGAGATTCAACCTCAGAAAGCGGCAACAAACGAGGTGTTTACACTTAATAACCAATTAGAATTAGATATTTATCGCATTTGGTGTGAAGTGCTGAAAAAAGAGAATATCCCGTACCATGTCAGCATTTTTGAAGCGGGAGGTAACTCCATCGAAATTGTTTTGTTGCATGAAAAAATGCAAAAAGAATTCAATACAGTCTTTTCATTGATTGAACTTTTCCGCAATCCTACCATTCCGCAGCAAGCAAAATTAATTCAGAATGCGATGAGTGAAAGCACGAATAGTGATAGCGAGAATGCGATTAAAAAAGCGGTGAATAAAGGAGCGGCCAGAAGAAATGCACGGGCAAATAAAATTAATTGAGATTAAGTTGGAAAACATGACACAAATTAACGAAAATGACATAGCGATTATAGGAATGGCGGGACGCTTTCCTGATGCTAAAAATATAGAAGAATATTGGCAAAACCTGATTGCGGGCGTAAATAGTATCCATAAAGCTACTGAAGAAGAAATTAAGGCTTCGGGCGCTTCAGGAGATATAATAAATCACAAACGTTTTGTTAATGCAAGTTCAAAGTTAAGTGATGCGAAATATTTCGATGCTGACTTTTTTGGCTTATCCAATAGCGAAGCGACTATTATGGATCCGCAAATACGATTACTGTTGCAAGCAAGCTGGCATGCGATTGAAGATGCCGGTTATGATGTAAATCGTCTGGAAGCTTCTGTTGGGAATTTTTGCGGAATGTCTACCAATTCCTATTTGATGAGCGTTTTAAAAACGATACCGCTTAATGAACAAAATGATTTGTTGTTGTATCGAATCTTAAACGAAAAAGATTTTCTGGCGACCTGGATTTCGTATAAATTAAACCTGACAGGTCCTGCAATGAGTGTACAGACTGCCTGTTCGACTTCCTTATTGGCGGTTCATCTGGCCTGTCAGAGTTTGCTGAATTTTGAGTGTGATATGGCTTTGGCCGGAGGTGTTTGTTTTGATTCAGATGAAAAGATAGGGTATATCCATACACCGGAATCCATTTACTCAAAAGACGGAGTATGCCGTCCTTTTGACAGTAAAGCGAGCGGAACCATTGGCGGAGATGGTGTAGGTTCTATTGTTTTAAAAAGAGCCACAGAGGCCGTGAGAGACAAAGATCATATTTATGCCTTGATTAAAGGAACTGCAACCAATAATGACGGAGCAAACAAACAGGGGTATACAACGCCAAGTACAGATTTTCAGCGGGACGTAATTTTGGAAGCTCTGTCAATTGCAGATATCAACCCGGAAACCATCGGGATGATTGAGGCTCATGGTACAGGTACCTTTATCGGGGATCCGATTGAAGTGGCTGCTCTTACAGAAGCTTTTCGGGAGTTTACCCAAGACAAGCAATATTGTGCCATTGGTTCGGTAAAGAGCAATATTGGTCATTTGGATGCTGCTGCGGGAATTGCTTCTATTATTAAAGCCGCTTTATGTGTTAACAAAGGGGTTTTAGTACCAAGTATTAATTTCTCAGATCCAAATCCGGCTTTGCAGCTTAATACTTCTCCTTTTTATGTAAGTGTGCAGAATGCGATATGGCCGGAACATTTTGAGTTTCGAAGAGCCGGTATCACTTCTTTGGGAGTGGGCGGTACCAATGTTCATGTGATTGTAGAACAACCTCCCGTACCCGTGCAGGTAGATGTCGATAAGCAACCTTATGTAGTAGCCGTATCTGCTTTGACTCAGGAAAATTTGGAGTTGCAAAAACAAAAGATTGCTGGGTATATTAGTACCCATTCGAATATAGCGTTGGCTGATTTGGAATTTACAAGTGTATACGGAAGAAAGGTGATGCCCTACCGATTTAGTGCTGTTTACACAAACAAAGAAGAATTGACCGCACAATTAAACGGAGCGCAACAGGAAGGCTGTTATGAAGGTTACGACCAGACAGGGCAAAGCATTTTTATGTTTCCGGGACAAGGGAGCCAGTATGCCGGTATGGCATCGGCATTGTACCAGAGTATAGCCGCCTTTAGAAAAGACATGGACTATTGTTTTGACTATCTAAAAACACTGTCTCCTGTTGACTTTAAAGAGATTATTTTTTCTGAAGATTCTACTGTGTTAGATCAGACAGAGAACACTCAGATAAGTTTATTTATCGTTGAATATTGCCTGACCAGGGAATTAATGCGCAGCGGGATCAAACCCAATGCGATTATCGGGCATAGCGTAGGCGAGTATGTGGCGGCTTGCATAGCAGGCTGTATCACAGTAGAAGATGCCTTAAAATTGGTGTACCACCGTGGAAGATTGATGGGAGCCATGCCGGAAGGCGCCATGCTTTTGGTGCAGACTACAGAGGAGCAATTAAAAGCAGTATTGTTGGATGCTATTACCATTTGTGTATTTAATGCAGAGGAAAATCTTGTTATCGGTGGTTCAAAAGAAGCCATTGCGCAACAAGCTCTTTTGTTGGAGCAAAACAATTTGGCGTACAGAAAATTAAAAGTTTCTCATGCCTATCATACCCAAATGATGCAGGCGGTTCTGGCGGAATATGAGGCCATTTTATCTGAGGTGAAATTTAAAAATTTTGACGCTGTAATTTTCTCCACTTATAGCGGTAAACAAGTAGAACAGAAATTCTTTTGTTCTAAAGAATACTGGCTGCAACAGCTTATTCAGCCGGTTAAGTTTTTACAGGCGGCAAAAAATGCCGCAGCTTATTTTTCAAATCCGGTGTTTATCGAAATAGGACCGGGGAATGGTTTGTCGTCTTTTATCAAATCTATTTTTAACGGTAAAATCAATACGGTGAGTTTCCTGCCCAGACCATCGGCCAAAAGTGATTCGCTAACAGCATTTTATGCCGGAAAAGCGATGCTTTGTTCAAAAGGGGTAGTGTTTGATTTACCTGAAGTTCATCCCGGAAAACGAATTGCAATGCCCGGTTACGTTTTTGCAAAAAACAAGTTTTGGAAACCTAAAATCAATATCAGGCATGATGATTTTGAGGAACTAAAAGAATCGTATCATTATACAAACGCTAAATATCAAAAAGACAGACTTAGAACGTCAATCGAGATTCAACTGACCGCAGACAATGCTATTTCAGACGAGATATTGAGTGATTTGAACCGTTTACATGCCCAGTATATAAACGATATTAAAAAGCTGTTTCCTTCACAAAACAGTATAAACGGCAGGGTTGAGGCATTATACGATGAGGTTTTATCAGATGATGCACAAGCTTCCGCTGATTTTGTAAAATTTAATGAAAAGAGAAATGTCAGTTCGGTATTCGTAGCCCCTGAAACAGCAATTGAAAAAGAGATTGCAGCTTATTGGGGAACCGTTTTAGGGTATCATCCGGTAGGGATATTGGATAATTATTTTGAAGTGGGAGGAAATTCGCTGTTGGCTACTAAGCTACTGACTCAGTTGTCTGATGAATTTGAAATTGGATTGCAGTTTAAAGAGCTGTCAGAATGTGTTTCCATAAAAGAACTGGCGGTTTTAATAGAGTCAAAAATGAAGATTAGAGCCTTAGTGGAATCTATTGAAATAGAAGATAATACAGTTGATAATAATTTTATTGAACTATGAGCATAGAGTTACTATTAGAAGAATTGCTTGAAAATAACGTAAAACTTTCTGTTAGAGAAGACAAGCTTTTATGTCAGCTTCCTACTGAGGGGATTGATGATACACTTTTAGGATTACTGAAAGAACATAAAGAAGAATTAAAAAGAACGATACTTCAAAAAACAAGTTTCAAAAAATATCAGGCTATACCCAAGGCGACTTTAATGGAGAGTTACCCTTTAACGTCTTCGCAAAACAGATTGTGGGTGCTAAGTCAGTTTGAAGGCGGATCTCAAGCCTATAATATGTCTTTTGTTACCAAATTAACAGGAGAGTTGAATGCTGTTTATTTTGAGAAATCTTTTAAGGAACTTATTGAACGACATGAAATTCTTCGCACTGTTTTCAGAACGGACACTGAAACACAAGAAGTAAGACAAGTAATTCTGCCGGTAAAGGAACTAGATTTTACTATAGAAGAACTAGATTTTTCAGCTCAAGCCAATACGAATCAGGGAGTTGAACAGTATCTTGATTTTAAAAACAGTGAAGCTTTTGATTTAGAAAACGGGCCTCTTATTCGGGTATCATTGCTTAAAATAGCTCAAAAGCAGTTTGTTTTTCTGCTGAGCATGCACCATATTATAAGTGACGGATGGTCTATGGAATTAATAGTTTCTGAGATTGTCGAGCGCTACAATAGTTTATTGGCAGGAAAAGAGCATGTTGTTCCGGCACTTGCCTTTCAGTATAAAGATTATGCATTATGGCTGGAAGCAGAGAAGCAAAGTCAAAAATATAAAGAATCGGAAAAATATTGGGTAGATAAATTTGCGGGTGATTTAACCGCTCTTACTTTACCAAGTTCCAGACAAAGACCGCCAATTCAGACTTTTGATGGTGATGAGCTGTCTTATACCTTTTCGGAAGTACTTACGGATAAATTGAAGTTGTTTTCTGAGGAAAACGGAGTGACTTTTTTCACCACTTTAATGACTCTGATCAAAGCGTTATTATACCGTTATTCCGGTCAGGACGATATTATAGTGGGGACTCCAATTGCAGGAAGAGAACATCCCGATTTAGAAAATCAGATTGGTCTTTATGTAAATACCTTAGCAATAAGAACCCAGTTTGAGGAGAAAAACACCTTTGCTGATCTTCTGCAAACAGAGAAAAACAATTTGATGGCAGCAAATGAGCATCAAATGTATTCGTTTGATGAATTGGTGGGAAAACTGAACCTGAAAAGAGATATAAAACGTTCTGTTTTATTTGATGTGATGGTGGTGTATCAAAATCAATCGGCACTTAATTTGGGAAGTAAAAAAGAGGAAGCCGACAATCTTACTTTTGAAAAATTGGATCTCCGCAAAAAGACTTCTCAATTTGATATCAGTTTTAATTTTTCGGAATCAAATAAGCAACTGGAGTTAAATATCGAGTACAATACAGCTATTTATGACGCGGCGTTAATTGAACGAATATTTTATCATTTTGATGTTTTTTCTACTCAATCTTTAGCACAGCCAGAAGTATTTATTGAGGAAATAGATTATTTGACCGCTGCAGAAAAACAACAATTATTGTTTGATTTTAACGATACAAATGTGGGATATCCAAAAGAGAAGACCATTGTTGCTTTATTTGAAGAGCAGGCAGCGAAAACACCGGATAATTTGGCGGTTGTTTTTGAAGAGGTTCAATTAACATATGCGGAACTTAATGAACAAGCCAATCAATTGGCGCATTATTTAAAAGAAAATTACGCGATACAACCGGATGATTTAGTTGGAATCAAACTGGAACGCAGCGAGAAAATGATCATTTCGATTTTAGGAATTTTAAAATCGGGAGGTGCTTATGTGCCTATTGATCCTGCTAATCCACAAGATAGAATTGAATACATTGAAAAGGACAGCGATAGTAAACTGGTTATTGATGCTACCGAATTGGAATTGTTTTATGAAAACAGGAATCAGTATTCCGGTTTAAATCCTGTACCGGTAAATTCTCCCGATGATTTAATCTATGTTATTTATACTTCAGGAACAACAGGAAATCCTAAAGGGACATTACTGGAACATAAAAATGTGGTTCGTTTATTTTTTACCGATCAATCGTTGTTTGATTTTAGTGAAAATGATGTCTGGACAATGTTTCATTCCTATGCCTTTGATTTTTCTGTTTGGGAAATATATGGCGCATTGCTGTTTGGAGGAAAGTTAGTTGTAGTACCTAAATTGATTGCCAAAGACACACCGGCATTTTTAGAATTGTTGCAAGAGCAATCGGTAACAATATTAAATCAGACACCTTCCTCTTTTTATAATTTAATCAATAATGAGTCGGTAGCCGAAAAGAAATGCGATACACTCAGATATGTCATATTTGGCGGTGAAGCTTTAACACCATCCTTGTTGTTGGACTGGCATAAAAAATATCCGGATACAAAATTAATTAACATGTACGGCATAACAGAAACTACTGTGCATGTAACATTCAAAGAAATAGGCGAGAAAGAGATGCGCTCTGAGCAATCTAATATTGGTAAGCCAATACCAACTTTGAACTGCTACATCTTAGACGCTCATAAGAATATGGTTCCAATTGGTGTTACAGGCGAATTATATGTAGCCGGATCCGGTTTGGCAAGGGGGTATTTAAACCTTCCGGAACTAACCGATAAAAAGTTTATACCAAATCCATTTACAGCAGGAGAACGATTGTACGATTCGGGAGATTTGGCTTGTTGGCTGGCAGACGGTAACATTGCGTATTTAGGCAGGAAAGACCAACAGGTAAAGATTCGTGGTTTTAGGATAGAACTGGGGGATATAGAGTATTCTATTTTAGATTATTCAGAAGATGTAAAACAAGTAGTTGTTGATGTAAAAGAGCGTAACGGAGAGAAACTGTTAGTGGCTTATCTGGTATCGGCCTTGGATATTGACAAGTCAGAGCTCCGCAATTTTTTATTGAGTAAGATACCCGATTATATGATCCCGAGTTACTTTGTTTTTTTGAAAGAATTGCCGCTGACTTCCAATGGTAAAGTAAACAGAAAAGCATTGCCGGATGTTACCGGAAGTGATGTTGCTCTAAAAACGTATGTAGCTCCGGAGAACGAACTTGAAGAGAAAATTTTAGCCATTATTAACGGAATGACGCCTGAAAACGAAGGTAAAGTCGGAGTAACGGATAATTTTTTCGAAATCGGATTGAACTCGCTTTCCATTGTCAAAGTGACAAAAATAATCAAGAAAGATTTAGATATCGAATTAAAACTATTGGATTTGTTTCAGTTTCCGAACGTGAAAATGTTAGTAGAAAATATGCTTGATAAAAAAGAGGACACATCAGATGCCTTTCATGCGAATGTATCCGAAGATATGGATTCAATGGTTGATTTATTTTAATAATACAAAGAATGACGGATAATAGAAAAAAAGATATAGCTGTAATTGGAATATCAGGAATGTTTCCAAAATCTACCAACATCAATGAATTTTGGAATAATTTAATAAACGGCAAAGAATTAGTAGAGTTTTTGGACGAAGAAGAGCATGATAAAACGCTTTCTGGTAATTCAAATTACGTTCCTTCCGTTTCACGTGTTACCGGTGAAGATAAATTTGATTATAATTTTTTCGGATACACGGAAGAAGAAGCAAAATACATGGATCCTCAAGTGAGAATCATGCACCAGCAGGTTTACCGCGCGTTGGATGATGCGGGTTATACCAAGACCGATAATCAGATAACAGGTCTGTATCTGGCAGCTTCGGATAACTTAAACTGGAGAATATTTGAAATGATGTATCCCGGAGGGAAAGCATCAAAATTTCTAACGGAAAAATATGCCAATAAAGAGTTTATCAGCACCTTAATCTCTTATAAATTAGGATTGAAAGGGCCTGGTTTCTACCTCGATACAGCTTGTTCCAGTTCTCTTTCTACCGTTCATTTAGCATGTAGAGCACTGCTACTGAAAGAGTGTGAAATGGCGGTTGCCGGAGGAGTGAGCGTGAGGTCTACAACGACCAAAGGCTATTTGTATGAAGAAGGAATGATTGCCTCAAAAGACGGACATTGCAGGGCTTTTGACGACAAATCGAGCGGTACAATATGGGGAGAAGGAGCCGGAGCAGTTGTTTTAAAACGATACGAAGATGCCGTGCGCGACAAAGATTATATCTATGCCGTTGTAAAATCGACATTTGTAAATAATGACGGAAACAGAAAAGTCGGCTATGTTGCTCCAAGTGTAAGCGGGCAAGCAGAATGCATCAAAACGGCCCTTCGGATTGCAGGATTAGAAGCCAATGAAATCAATTATATAGAAGCTCACGGAACGGCCACAAAAATTGGTGATCCTATTGAGTTGGAGGCTTTGAATGAAGCTTTTCAATTTGATAAAGAAGGAAAATGCGCTATAGGTAGTGTTAAGTCCAATATGGGGCATTTAGATGCTGCTGCGGGAATTGCCGGTTTTATTAAAACCTGTTTGATTCTGAATAAAAAACAAATACCACCATCAATAAATTTTGATACACCAAATGCTGATATAAACTTCCATGAAGGGCCTTTTTATGTAAATACAAAACTGTTGAATTGGGAGCAAAAAGCAACTGTTTTCAGAGCAGGGGTGAGCAGTTTTGGTATTGGCGGAACCAATTGCCATGCAATATTGGAAGAGCATGTAAATAATGTGGAAGGCAACAACAATCCAATTAACGTTTTTTTCTTATCGGCTAAAACAGCGCAATCTTTACAATTGTATAAAGAAGCTTTGCTTGATTTTATTGCTGTTTCAGATGCAAATGCAATAGAACAAATCAGTTACTCGGTCAACAGTAAATCTTCTAAAACATTTGCTTACAGAGATTATATAGTAGTTGACAATAAAAATAATGCGGCAGCTAAATCGCAATTGCATATAAAAAATGCACCACATGCAAAGTCTAAAAAGGTAGTCTTTTTATTCCCGGGTCAAGGATCTCAATATTTTGAAATGGCTAAGGAACTCTACCAGAATCTTACAGTGTTTCGAGACATAATGGATGAGGGGTTTGAAATTTTGGAAGCGGTTTCTAAAATCAATTTTAAAGCCATTTTGGGTTACACAGAAGCTGCTGATGTTGATCAGGAACTCGTAAACAATACCTTGTATACCCAACCGGTTTTGTTTCTTGTAGAATATGCACTGGCACGAACGATTCTGAGTTTTGGTATTGTGCCGGACAGTATGATAGGTCATAGCCTTGGCGAGTATGTTGCGGCCTGTATTGCTGAGGTATTGTCTTTTGAAGATGCTTTAAAAATTGTATACAAAAGAGCCCAATTAATGAGCAGTGCAAAACCGGGTGTGATGATTGCTGTTTTAGAAAGCCCTGAAAAGATACAGAATGTAGTTTCGGGTAACTATTCGATAGCGGCTGTAAATAGTGCTAAATCTTGTGTTATTGCCTGCGATCTGACCGATAAGGCTGCTATCGTGTTGCAATTAGAAAACAATGCGATCGGTTTTGCTATTCTGAAAACATCCCATGCCTTCCATTCCTTTATGATGGATGAAATTTTGGAGGATTTTAGAAAGGAATTACTAAAAATAAGCTTTTCAGCCCCTAAGATTTCACTTGTTTCAAATTTCACAGGAGAGAGCTGGAATGCAAAGGAGGCCGTTACACCGGAGTATTGGGTGCAGCACCTCAGAAACACGGTTTTGTTTGAGAAAGGTCTAAAGCATGTGCTGCAAACAGTACCGGATGCTACTTTCATAGAAATTGGACCGGGGAAAACACTCTCCAATTTTCTGAATGCGATTTCAGAAAAAGAAGTTGTGTCAGTTTCAGTGCTCAGAAGTAAAAGAGAAGCGGTACATGACTATGCGCATTGGCTCAATGCTTTAGGTGTTTTATGGAATTCAGGTCATACGGTAAAATTCGAAAATTTATACAATACCGAATGGTCTAAGATTCCGGTTCCGGGTTATGTGTTTGATGAAGCGAGCTTTCCGGCAAGAATTAATGTTTTAGAATTATTAGGGAGTGTATCGGGCAGTTTTGAAGGTATTGTAAAAGGCGATTTCAGCGCTGTTTTTCAAGAGCAAAACGATCTTTTTGCGGCTTCGTCCGATCAGGAGGAAGAATACTCCTCGGATGATGCTTTTCGCCTTAGATTAAGCAGCGATTATGCCGAACCCGAAAATAAAATTCAGGAGCGATTGGTAACCATTTGGAAGACATTCTTTGGAAATAAACCAATAGGCATCAAAGACAACTTTTTGGAGTTGGGAGGTGATTCACTTAAGGCCATGTCAATTGTAAATGCGATCAAAAAGGAGTTTGATTTCGAATTAACCTTGCCGGAACTGTATGAATCCCTTACAATCGAAGTAATAAGTCCGAAGATTGAAGTGGTCAACAAACTTAAAAATAGGATGAGTAATCAATCTCAAGTCAAAAAAATAAAAATCTGATGGATATAATAAAAATATTAAACATACTGGAAGAGCATCATGTTTTTCTGTCCTTAGATGATGAAGATTTAGAAATCAGTTTTGAACAGGATGAAATTCCGGACAGTATCATTAATTTGTTAAAGACCAATAAACCACTGTTGGTTGAATACCTTAAGAAAGCACAAAAACAAGATGTTTTTCAGCATATACCCACTGTTGAGCAGGCAGAAAGTTATGCCCTGTCATCGTCTCAAATGCGATTATGGGTTTTAAGTCAGTTTGAAGAAGCTTCACTGGCCTACAACATGCCTTTTCAGATGGTGTTAGACAGCAGTTACGAAATACCATTGCTAAAAAAGGCTATCAATGCGGTTATAGAAAGACATGAGATTCTAAGAACAGTTTTTAAGTCTAATCAAAGCGGTCAGATAAGACAATGGATTATTCCGGCTTCTGAATTTTCTTTTGAGGCAGAGGTAGTGGACTATTCTCAATTTCCCGATGCCGGCTCATTGGCTGCTAAGGCTATAGCTGACGATGCCAATAAAAAGTTTGATTTAGAAAAAGGGCCGCTGTTGAGAGCTACATTTTTTATACTCAGCCCTTCTGAAACCCTGTTTTATTACAATATGCACCATATTATAAGCGACGGTTGGTCAGTAGATGTAGTGGGGGGAGATGTCATGAATCATTACGAGGTGCTTAAGAATAATTCCGGTACTAAAATAGCGCCTTTGACGCTGCAATATAAAGACTACGCAAGTTGGCAGCAGGATTTATTGCGTTCAGAAAAAGGAGAAGAATCAAAAGCGTATTGGTCAGGCGTATTAGAAAATCCTACTGCTGCTTTTCAATTGCCCGTTGCCGCTAAGAGACCCGTAGAGAAAACTTTTTCGGGCAATAAATTAAAGTACTATTTGGAGGATGAGGAATGTAAAAAATTAAAAGATTTCAGCAATCAGTATGCCGGAAGTTTGTTTAATAGCCTTTTGGCCATCTGGAATCTTGTTTTTTTCAAATTTACCGGAAATAATGAGTGTATAATTGGAACGCCTTATGCGGGTAGATTTCATCTTGATCTGGAAAATCAAATCGGATTTTATGTCAATACGATTGTTTTAAAGAATACCGTAAAGACGGGAAGCACTTTTGCAGACTTTTACAAAACGGTTGTGACAAATACACTGGAAGCTATTAATCATCAGAACTATCCTTTTGACGCCTTGTTGGATACGATTAAAGTAGAGAAAGATTTTTCAAGGAATCCAATTTTTGATGTAATGGTAGCGCTTCAGAATGGTGGTGATGTTGCTGTTGATGTAAGCCAACCATCAGGTGAGATAATTGATCTTGGAAAATGCCATGCTAAGTTTGATTTTGAAATCAACCATTTTGAAGAAGGGAATACCATAGCCATACAATTTGAATACAATACCGATATCTATCAGCGCCAGACCATAGAACAATTGATCCGTAGCTTTCAGTTTGTATTGAATACGGTTTTAGAGCATCCTGATCTGGATTTGTCTGATGTTCCCGTGGCGGATAATGCGGCTCAGTTCGAGGAGATCACTCGCTTTAACAGGACCGAAGTATCCTTGGATACCGCAGCAAACGTACTGGATCTGATAGAAGAGCAAATTGTTGCAAACAGTAGTGGTATAGCATTAGTGTACCATGAGGAGCGATACAGTTATAAAGAGTTTGGCATTTTAGTAAACAAGTTTTGCCATTATTTGAAAGAACAGGGTGTTAGTTCCGGTGATTTTGTGGGCTTGCAATTAGACAGAAGCTCCGGTATGGTAGTGGCTATAGTTGGGGTATTAAAAGCAGGAGGTTGTTATATCCCCTTGGGAGTAGACTATCCTGAAGTAAGGGTGTCACAAATTGTAAGCAGTTCCGGTATAAAAAAAGTAATTCGGGAAGCAGAGATAAGTTTGTTTTTTGAAAACCTCTCCCAGTATCCGGACGACTATACCCATAGTATAAATTCGGAATCTTCGGCCTATTGTATTTACACTTCAGGTTCGACGGGAGTACCAAAGGGAGTAGTAAACAGCCATGCAGGATTATACAACCGCTTGTTGTGGATGCGTTCTTATTTAGGAAATGACAGCAAAGGAATTTATTTCCAGAAGACTCCTTATACGTTTGATGTATCAGTCTGGGAGTTTTTGTTGCCGTTTATGAGCGGAGGAACCTTGGTAGTTTGTGCTCCGGAAGGACACAAGGACCCCGCGTATTTGAAACAGACCATAGAAACCGAAGAAATTTCGGTTATTCATTTTGTTCCGTCTATGTTAGGAGCTTTTCTGGAGCAGATCAATAAAAATGAGGTTCCCGGGCTAAAACAGCTGATCTGTAGCGGAGAGGAATTACCGTCATGGATGGTGGAACAGGTTCGCGAGAAAATGCCACGAGCAAGAATCCATAATTTGTACGGACCAACAGAAGCTTCGATAGATGTGACCGCAATAGATGTTACCGATTTAGAAGTTAGCAATGGAGTAAGTATTGGCCGTCCGGTATGGAACACCAGTATTTACATCGTCGACAATAAGATGAATCTATTGCCGCCAGGCATACCCGGAGAATTGTTGATCTCCGGAGTACAGGTCGCTAAAGGCTACCTGAATCTGCCCGAACAAACTAAGGAACGTTTTATAACTGATCCTTTTAAAGCAGGAAACAGAATTTACAGAACCGGTGACATTGCCTACTGGAAATCCGATGGAACGATACAGTACCTGGGACGAATGGACAACCAGGTCAAAATTAGAGGAAACAGAATAGAACTGGGTGAGGTTGAAAAAGCAATTTTGGAGTACGACGGAATCAAACAAGTCGTAGTAGCGGCTAAAAAGGTAGATGAAGAAAATGTACTCGTGGCGTATTACTTGCCTGAAATTGGATTTGAGATAGATAAAGTTGATTTGCTCAAGTATTTGCGAACAAGACTCTCCGACTATATGCAACCCGGTTTTTATGTCAAAATCGAATCAATACCTATGACCTCTAGCGGTAAAGCCGATAGAAATGCATTGCCCGATGTAAGAGAAAAAGACCTCATCCGACGCAATTATGTCGCTCCTAAAAATGAGACTGAGGAAAAACTAATCGAGCTGTGGAAAGAAGTATTAGGAGTAGAAGAAGTTGGGGTAGAGGACGACTTTTTTGAGTTGGGCGGACACAGCCTCAAAATCATCAAACTTTATGAATTAATCAAAAAAGACCTGTCAGAGGATATCGATGTTACCCATCTGTTTTCAATGACTACTATTCGGTTACAAGCTCAAAATATAAATAAATGCGCAACAAATTCGGTAGTAGAGGACCAAACGAATATTGTTGAAATTGATTTCTAAATACGTATAAAAAATGGAAATAAAAGATATTGCGATTGTTGGATTTTCAGGGGTATTTCCTGAGGCTAATTCTGTAAGTGCGTTCTCTGAAAACTTACGGAATGGAAAATGTTCTATTAAAGAGATTTCAAAAACAAGGCTATTTAATACAGCTATTTCAGATGAACCTCATTTTCGTAAATCAGGTTATTTAGAAGAAATTACGCTTTTCGATTACAATTTTTTTAATGTTGCTTTAGGTGAAGCTGAAGAGATGACCCCTCATCAGCGTCTCCTATTGCATGAAGCTTACAAAACTTTTGAAAATGCAGGATACAGACCCAAAGACCTAAAAGGGTCTAATACTTCGGTTTATGTAGCCAATACCCTGACGAATTACTTCTTATTGGCGCAAGAGTCTTCCCCAACTTTAATAGCTGGTAACACCGCTGCCATGATGGCCAGCAGAATCTCAAGATCGTTTGATTTAAGAGGTTTGGCGATCAATGTAGATACCACCTGTTCCTCGTCCTTAACCGCCATAACCCTCGCCTGCAAAGACATCCAGCTCGGAGAGTCGGATCTGGCATTGGTATGCGGTGCAAACATTGACGCAATTCCCGGACTCAAAGACAATAAAGTAGTACTTGGCGTAGAAGCTAAGAACGAGAGTTGCAATCCTTTTTCAGCCAATGCAGAGGGAACGATGATGGGAGAAGCAGTTAGTTGTATTCTCCTTAAATCAAAGCAACAGGCAGAAGCTGATGGCGATATGATTTATGGCGTAATAAAAGGATTTGCTTTGAATCAGGATGGCGGACAATCTTCCAGCATCATGGCGCCAAGCAGTGACGCTCAGGCCGATGTAATTAAATCAGCACTAAAAAAAGCAGGTCTTTTACCAAATGATATAACTTTTATAGAGGCGCACGGAACCGGTACAAAACTTGGAGACCCTATTGAAATCGCGGGTATTGCAGAGGTTTTTAGCCCCGTGCTTGACAAGGACGAAAAAGTATATGTTTCTGCAGTCAAATCAAATATAGGACACACTGACGGCACTGCGGGAATTGTTGGCGTGATAAAGGTTTTACTTTCTTTTAAATACAATACAATATTTCCATCAGTCAATGCGCTGCCTCTGAGCCCTTTTATTGATTTTGAAAAAGCCAGGGTAAAAGTGGTTACCGATCCTGTAAGTTGGGATGAGGTGCAAAAAACAGCTAAAAAACGAGCCGGTGTTAGTGCTTTTGGCTTAATGGGAACCAATGTGCACCTGATTTTAGAGTCCAGCGATAAAGCAAATGCAACACCTTTAGAGCATGCTCAGGTGTCCTATACTTTATGTTTTAGCGCAAAGAGCAAGCTAAGTTTAATTCATTATCTGGACAGTTTTAGAAGTTATTTAGATGCTACCGAAGATAGTCTGCACGATATTGCATTTACACTCAACAATTATAGAGCGTTGTACCAGTATCGCTATTGGGTAACCGTAAAAAGTAAAGCTCATTTAGCAGAAGTTCTGGCAGAAAATACCAATGAAACTATAACAAACAGTGCCGAATATGTTCAGGAAAACATAGTGGTTTTTGATGATGCCATAGTGGTAAAACAGGAAATACTGGAGCAAATAACCGCTTATGCAGATTATAGAGAGCAACTGGTCAATGATGCCCAAAAATCATTATTTGTGCAATATTTCAGTTATCTGTCTCTTTTAGAATCAGGAGTTTATATCAAAGAGATGATTGGTATTGGCGTAGGAAAATTGATTTTACAAGTGTTAAAGAAAGAGATTTCCTTAGAGGAAGCACTGAAAGTTTTGGGCACCGGTACTCAGGAACTTCCAATCAGCAAAGAGGAATTAGAAATACGTGCAAAAAAACTGGCAGACAGATATCCGGACGGTTTAACTATAGTTGAAGTTGGTTATCAGGGAGCACTGGGGAAAGTTTTTGAGCAGTTGGGCAATACTCGTTTACACTACTTTTTAGTGGGCTATGCGCAACCGTTGTATAAAAATCTTAGTGCCTTATTCCAACTGAATTTTGAGATCGAACCAAGAGTATTCTCCGGCAATGAGCAGTTTACCAGAGTAGAATTACCATCGTATTGTTTTGATAATAAAAGATGTTGGATTCGCTCTACGGCTAATCCGTACAATCCAATTGCGGGCACTTCAGAAAATACAGTATTGTCTGAAGAAGCAGAGCAACTTTCTGTACTGGACCAAATGATCGGGTTGTGGAGTGAAATTCTAAAAACGGAGATGCAGGAAGAGGATGATTTTTTTGAATTTGGCGGACACTCATTAAACGGATTGCAATTAATAAATAAGATCAATAAAAGGTTTTCATTAGATTTTACTATTGATACTTTATTTGATAACGGTACGCCAAAAGAAATGGCGGCAGCAATAGAAGCAGAGCGTAAAGAGCATATCACTTTGCCGGTGAAAAGTGTAATAACAGAGAGTGCGGATGTTATTGAAATCTTGGCAGCTCAGGAGTTTTACGAGGTATCTTTTGCGCAGAAAAGACTTTGGCTATTGGCTAAAATGTCTGATAATACGTCAAGTCTTAACGTTCCTGTAATCATTCAGGTTGAAGGAAAGTTAGATTATCTTAATTTAAACAAAGCCTATCAGACGGTTATTACCAGACATGAATCGCTAAGAACCTCGTTTATTTTTACCGAAGATAAACTGAAACAAAAGATTCATGCTTTCGACGAAAGTCTAAACAGCATAGTGTACGAAACAAAGGAAAATTGGGGTACAGATGCACTAAACAACTATCTGCGTGATTTAATCGTACTGCCTTTTGATCTGGAAAGCAGCAAGCTGATTCGGGCTAATCTGATTAAAATTGAAGAAGATCGTCATATTATCGTCATTGCGTTGCATCATTTAGTTTGCGACGGCTGGTCGGTTACCGTATTTCAGAAAGAATTCTTCAGCATTTACAATACCTTATGTTCACATAAAGAAGTAACGCTGGAGCCTTTAAAAATTCAGTATAAAGAATATGCGGCGTGGCAACTGAAAGAGTCAGGAAAGACAGCCTTTCAGCAAAGCGAATCTTTTTGGCTGGAACAATTCAAGGCGCCATACCCGATGTTGGAGTTGCAATTGCAAAAAAACAGACCTGCAATGAAAACTTATAACGGACATGTAGATTACTTTAAAATTCCGCAGGAATTGGTTGTTTCCATAAAAGAGGTTTTGAAAGAGGAAGGGATCACTTTGGCTATGTTCTTTGGAGGAATGCTAAATCTGTTTTTGTCCAAATTGTCAGGAGAATCCGATGTAGTGCTCGGATTACCCATCACCAGCAGAAGTCTGACACAATTAGAAAATCAGGTAGGGCTTTATTTGAATACAATAGCAATTCGATCCCGATTTAGTGAAGAAATATCGATCAAAGAATTTCTTAAATATGTTGCAAACAATTTTAAATCAGCTTACAAACATCAGGAGTATCCTTTTGAACTTTTGCTGGAAAAGTTGCAGTTGCAAAAGAATCTTAGCCATTCACCTTTGTTTGACATTGTATTTACGGTTCAGAATTTCTTAAATATTGACTTATTAGACAGTCTGGATAATTTGACCAATGACGATTTAAAATTCAAACATTATGAGTTAGACAATCAGTCCGGAGCTCAATTTGACTTGTTTTTTAGATTTTTCGATGCAGAAAACGACTTGTCTTACGAGTTAGAATACAATACCGATTTATTCACCAAAGAAACGGTTGTCAAGTATCATGAATTTTTGGTCAACATCATACAGCAATGTGTTCAGAGCAGTGCATTAAAAATTAAAGATATTTCGTTAACGTCAGCTAACGAATTAAAACAAATTGAAGCGACGGTAAACGGATTTAATGATACGCAGGTTGCTTATCCGAAGGATAAAACGGTGGTTACTTTGTTTGAAGAACAAGTTAAAAGAACACCCGATAATCCAGCCTTAAAAGACGATTTCAAAACCTATTCGTACACGGCACTAGACAAGCTGTCTAATCAGATTGCGGAGCATCTTTTGTCGGTTTACGGTCAGGAGGACAAAACGCCTATAGCAGTTTTACTCGGAAGATCGGCCGATATGGTAGCGGTTTTATTGGGAATTCTAAAAACGGGAAGATCGTACATACCGCTGGATCCTAATTTCCCGAAAGACCGATTAGAATACATTATCGACAATAGTCAAAGTCAAACGCTTATTTACGAAAAACAGTACCGCTTAAGCAGCAGTGATGCGGTAACAAAGCTTGCTCTGGAAGATCTTTTAGAAGTGATTAAGGAGTATGAAGGAGTGGTGTCTGAAATAATTTCGCCAAAAGATACGGCTTATATTATTTATACTTCGGGCTCCACAGGAAACCCAAAAGGAGTAGAAATCGGACATCAGTCATTGGTTAACTTTTTAACCAGTATGCAGAGTGGATTAAAGTTTAGTGCAACAGATATCTTGTTTTCTGTAACCACTTATTCTTTTGATATTTCGATACTGGAATTTTTTACGCCATTATTGTCAGGTGCAGTACTGTATGTTGCACAACAGCAAGTATTGTCCGATGCTCATTTGGTAGTGGAAAAAATAGAAGAAATACAACCTACCATCATTCAGGCAACACCAAGTTTTTACCAAATGTTATTCAATGCGGATTGGAAGGGCAATAAAAACTTAAAAGTTTTGTGCGGAGGAGATTTGTTAAGCGAATCTTTAGCCGATAAACTGGTGCAGCATAGTTTAGAAGTTTGGAATATGTACGGACCGACCGAAACGACTATCTGGTCGAGTATGAAAAAAATAGAAGTTCCTGGAGATGCTTCTAATATAGGAAGTCCAATACACAATACACAGTTTCATATTTTAGATGCCTTCTTAAATCCACTGCCTATTGGTTTTACAGGCACAATTTACATTGCCGGTGACGGATTAGCCAAAGGATACTATAAAAATGAAGCGCTCACAAAATCGAAATTCATCACGAATCCGTTTCAAGAGGGTACTTTGTTGTACGAAACAGGCGATGTGGGGAAATGGAACGCTAAAGGAGAAATTGAATTTCTGGGCAGAAATGACAATCAGGTCAAAATACGAGGCTACCGAATTGAACTGGGTGATATAGAGAATGCTATATTGCAATATTCGGAAGCTTTAAAAGAAGTAGTTGTCGGGGTAAAAGAGGTAAATTCTGAAAAGGCATTGGTGGCTTATTTGGTAGGGACACAAGAAGTTGATAAAACCGAATTGCGAACCTTTCTCCAAAAGAAATTACCGGAGTATATGATTCCGGGATTTTATCTCACCTTGGAGGCTTTTCCGTTAACACCTAACGGAAAAATCAACCGAAAAGGATTACCCGATATATCCGAGCACGATATTGTAAAAAGAGAATACATAGCACCGCGAAATGCCACAGAAGAAAGTCTGGTGGTGGTATGGCAGGAAATGCTGAATGTTGAAAAAATTGGGATTGTAGATGATTTTTTTGCATTAGGAGGACACAGTCTGGTGATGGCACAGGTCATTAACAGGATCCAAAAACAATTGGGACAAACCGTATCGTTTACCGCCTTTTTTGAGAACCCGACGGTAGGAGGTTTAAGCGAAAGGCTGCAAAATAATGCCTATCAGGCCATACCAAAAGTACCGGAAGCTCAGTCCTATCCTTTGACAGCTGCGCAAAGCAGATTGTGGATTTTGAGTCAGCTCCCGGGGGGCTCGCTGGCTTATAATATGCCCGCTGCTGTTGAACTGAAAGGAGTGGTAGATACCGATAAATTTAAGCAATCGTTCCAAGTGTTAATAGAACGACATGAGATATTAAGAACGTATTTTAAAACAACCCGGGAAGGAGAAATTCAGCAATACATAGTGCCGTTTGAAGAAACTGATTTTGTGATTACAGAAAAAGACTTCAGTGTTTCAGATGATCAGGAGAATACCATTGCTGCGTATCTGAAAGAAACCAATAGTATCCGTTTCAATTTAGAGCAGGCACCATTGGTAAGAGCCTCTTTAATTAAAGCAGATAAGGAACGGTATGTATTTTTCTTATCCATGCATCATATTGTTGGAGACGGCTGGTCTGTACAGTTGTTAATTTCAGAGGTTGTAAAAATTTACAATGCCCTGATGTTGGATACAGCAGCAGGTTTACCACAATTAAACATACAGTACAAAGATTATGCGGTATGGCTCAATGATGCCTTGCAGCAGGAAAAACAGCAACAGTCTGAACAGTACTGGCTGAAACAGTTTGAAGGAGAATTACCGGTTCTCGAATTACCAAGTTTCAAAACTCGTCCTGTAATTCAGACCTACAACGGTGATTATAGGATACAACAGTTTTCTGCTTCGTTTTTAGAAAAACTAAAAGCATTTTCGAAAGAACAGGACGTTACCTTATTTATGACTTTAATGGCCGGTATAAATGCTTTGTTGCATCGCTATACGGGTCTGGAGGATATTATAGTGGGAACTCCGATTGCAGGAAGAGACCATCCGGACTTAGAAAATCAAATGGGATTGTATCTCAATACACTTGCGATCCGTACGAGATGGAAAGAAAAAAGCAGTTTTCTGGATTTACTATCCGTTCAGAAAGAAACTTTATTGGAGGCCTATGACCATCAGCGTTACCCTTTCGATGAGCTGGTAGAAAAACTAAAACTAAGAAGAGACACCAGCCGCTCTGCTTTATTTGATGTGTTGATTGTACTGCAAAGTCAGGGTCAACTCAATAATAGCAATAAAGAAGGATTGGCCAATCTGGAAGTCAGCGATTACAATTTTGCCCGAAAAACATCTCAGTTTGACATGAGTTTTACTTTTGTTGAAGGAGCGGGATTAGGACTTACAATTGAGTACAATACAGATATTTATGACGCATATCTGATCGAAAGAATGTTTGAGCATTTTGAAAGCCTGCTGTCTCAATTTTTAGAAAATCCGCAAACATTGCTCACCGCTGTTGATTTTGTTTCCGGGTCTGAAAAACAGCAACTTCTATTTGATTTTAACGATACACAGACAGCTTATCCGTCGAACCAGACAACGATCGATTTATTTAGAGAACAAGTAAAAAGAACGCCGAATCAAAAGGCACTAAAAGACGATAGCAAATCTTACTCGTATGCAGAGCTTGACCATTGGTCCGATCAGATTGCAGAGCATCTGATTACAGCCTATGGCAAAGAGGATAAAACACCTATCGCCGTACTGTTAGAAAGATCGGCCGATATGGTAGTTCTTTTGTTAAGCATATGGAAAACAGGAAGATCATATATACCGTTGGATCCGAATTTTCCAAAAGACCGCTTGGAGTATATCATAGACAATAGTCAAAGTAAGACACTTATTTACGAAAAAGAATATGCTTTAAAAAGCAGTAATGAGGTAACGACGGTAGCGTTGGAGACTATTTTAGAAACCGCTAAGCAGTACAAAGGAGTGGTAACTGAAAAAGCTATCGCATCCGACACCGCCTATATTATTTATACTTCGGGCTCAACCGGAAATCCAAAAGGGGTAGAAATTGGTCACCAATCGTTGGTTAATTTTTTAACCAGTATGCAAAAAGGATTGCAATTTAGTACAGCAGACACCTTGTTTTCGGTAACCACTTATTCTTTTGATATTTCGATATTAGAATTTTTTACGCCTTTATTGTCCGGTTCTGTACTGTATGTAGCCAATCAGCAAGTAGTAGCTGACCCTCGTTTGATTATCGAAAAAATAGAGGAAATACAGCCTACTATTATTCAGGCAACGCCAAGTTTTTACCAAATGTTGTTCAATGCAGATTGGAAGGGTAGTAAAAAATTAAAAGTGCTTTGCGGAGGAGATTTGTTAAGTGAGGCCTTAGCCGAAAAACTAATACACCATAGTTTAGAAGTCTGGAACATGTACGGACCAACCGAAACCACTATTTGGTCGAGTATGAAACAAGTACTGCAGCCCAAAGACGCTTCCAATATCGGAAGTCCTATACAAAATACGCAGTTTTACATTCTGGATCAATTTTTTAACCCACAGCCTATTGGCTTTACCGGAGCGATTTATATTGCCGGTGACGGACTGGCCAAAGGATACTATAAAAATGAATCTTTAACCAAAACGAAATTCATCCACAATCCTTTTAATGAAGGCAGTTTGTTATACGAAACAGGCGATGTCGGCAAATGGAATACCAAAGGAGAAATTGAGTTTTCGGGACGAAATGATTTTCAGGTCAAAATACGAGGGTATCGAATTGAACTGGGCGATATAGAAAGCACGATTTTGCACTATTCCGAAACTTTAAAACAAGTAATAGTAGAGGCCAAAGAAGTAAATGCAGAAAAGGTTTTGGTGGCCTACATCGTATCGGCTTCGGTACTTGATAAAGCCGAACTGAGGGGCTTTCTTCAACAGAAATTACCGGAATATATGATTCCGGGCTTTTATGTTCAATTAGAAGAAATGCCGTTGACGGCTAACGGAAAGATCAATAGAAAGGCTTTGCCGGGTATACTCGAAAATGACCTTATCAGAAGAGAGTACGAAGCACCGGGCAATGAAGTCGAACAAAAACTGGCTACGATATGGCAGGATATCCTGAACATTGAGAAAGTCGGGATCACCGATAATTTCTTCGAATTGGGAGGTACTTCTCTTCAGATTATCAAATTGCATCACAGGATTGATTTGTTGTGGCCGGGCGTACTGAGCGTTCCGGATTTGTTTGAGTTTAATTGTATAAGAGACATAGCCCAGTATGTGTACAGAAATGGGGAACAGGTCACTTTAGAAGCAGAAACAGAAGAAATGAAATTTTTTGAAATATAATAAGCAGGCATATGGATATCGCAATAATCGGATTAAGTTTAAAATGTGCCAATATCAGTACATTAGAACAATATATTGAGCTTTTGAGAAATTGTGGTGTGAAGACAATTCAACCCACAGAAGAGCGAATTGTAAATTCAAAGCTTTTAAGAAAAGAATCCTATCATCCTTATGGATTTTTGGACCGGGTAGATCTGTTTGATCACGATTTTTTTAATTTATCAAAAGCAGAGGCCAATACAATTGACCCTAACCACAGGATGATTCTGGAAGTCATCTGTGAAGCAGTAGAAAACAGTGGATATAATCTCGAAGAGCAGACTTTCAGATCGACCGGTTTGTTTACTTCATTTCCTGCGACGGTTTATAATGTACTTTACCAATCTGAAAATAAAGGATTGGATTTTGTGGGAGGAATACCTTCAATTGGAGGAGGAAGGGTAGCCAATATTTTAAATATCAGAGGGCCGGTAATGAATATCGATACAGCCTGTTCCTCTTCGTTGGTGGCGGTACATGAGGCGCTTCAGTATTTAAAGCGGGGAGAAATAGAAAAGGCTATTGTTGCCGGTTCTCATATCAGGTTTATGTTCAGTGAAGCCAATAGTCTTGCGAATGACCCGATCATGGCGGCTGATGGAATTTGCAGAGCCTTCGATGATCTTGCTTCCGGGACCTCGGGAGGTGAAGGGGTCGCTGCTATTATCTTAAAACCATTAGAGCAGGCCATACGAGATCAGGACAATATTGTCGGGGTACTAAAAGGCTCGGCCATTAATAACGACGGGAACCGATCCAGCAGTGTAACAGCACCCAGTCCTGTGGCGCAAAAAGAAGTAATCCTGACTGCCTGTAAAAATGCGGGTATTCCCGTAGCATCAGTCGGGTACATCGAAACGCACGGAACCGGAACAAAACTGGGAGACCCTATTGAATATAAGGGAATAAAAGATGCTTTTTCATCACAGACCGAACCTTATGCGGTGCGATTGGGAAGTTTAAAACCCAATATCGGACACCTGGATAATATGGCAGGATTATTTGGTCTGTTAAAAGCAGTTGCCGTACTCAAAGAAAAAGAATTTTTTCCGCTGGCCAATTTTACAAATGCGAACAGATTTATTGAGCAAGAGCAGCATGTAGTACTTCAGAAAGAAGGGAACCCCTGGATTAGTGCGATCAGCAGAAGAGCAGGTGTGAGTTCGTTTGGATTAAGCGGAACAAATGCGCACGTAATTCTCGAAGAGTATGTGCCCAAAGAAAAGCAGAATCTAAAAAACAATAATAAAGACAATTGGTTTAAAATAGCGGCAAAAAGTAAAAAGGCATTAAAGCAGTATATTGACAATATACACTATTTTGTTTCTGAAACGACCAATATTGAGGATCTGGCCTATACGTTAAATAACGGTAGAGCAGACTATAAATACCGATTGGCAGTAAGCGGTGACAACATAGAGCAGTTAAAAGAATCGCTTTCAGTTCAAAGGGAGAAATGTGATAATTTAAATACAACGAAATACAGTAAAATTGCGCTGTTGTATCTTTCAGATGATCTTGGGAATATTGAAAACGCCTTAGGTTGCGTTGCATTTAACGATATTTTCCGGGCTAAGGAAAAAGAAATGGAATCCGGCACCATTAAAGCTGCCGTTGCTCAGACATTAGCATTTCAGACGGCGTTGTTCCGCTATCTTTCAGAAAAAGGCTTTGTGATAGATCAATTGATCTGTAACGGAAATGCAGCAAAAGTTTCTAAGGCTCTTATTGAAGGAAAGAGCAGTATTCCGGTAGATTTAGACTTTGAGGAGAAGGCACAGCTGGATTTTGAAAGACTAAAAGTATTGGCTAAAAACTGCAACGAAAACAACATCTTATTACTGTTGGCAGGGAAGGGAACTTTGGTACAAAATATCCTTGCTATATTAGAAGAAGAGCAAATTCCGGCTACTGATGTGGTACAACTCCTGTCAGACAAAAACTGGAGTGCGTTGTGGAGTACCCTATACAACAACGGGCTGTCATTTGACTGGAATAAATTTTATCAGAATGAATCGTTCAGTAAAGTGGCTGCGCCAACCTATCCTTTTGAGAAGATATCCTGCTGGAATGAGATAGAAAACCCTTTGGTCTTTCAAAGTACTGAAAACAAAGCAGCCAATCCGGAAGTAAAATCCCTCTCTGAAAACAGGAACGAGGAAGAAGTGGTTATGGATATTCTGAAAGAAGTTTTACAGAATTTTGAGATTAAAGGTACTGATGATTTTTTTGAATTGGGAGGGAATTCAATAGTAGGAATTCAATTCATCAACAGAATAAACGAACTTTTTGCTATAAAAATCATTTTTGATGATTTGTTTGAGTGTTATGAAATAAATGACATTATCGCACTGGTAAAGAAGGAAATCCTTAAAAAAGAAAATACTGCCGTGACCCCTAAAGAGGAGCATGTGGTGACAATAGACAGATTTGAAGCCTCCAATTCGCAAAAGCGAATGTGGGTCGAATCACAGTTTGACGGATCTTTTTACAATATTGATTTAACCTATAGTGTAAACGGACCGGTAGACACCACTGTTTTTAAGGAGACATTGGTCGAATTAATAAAAAAACACGCCTCTCTGCGCTCCTTTTTCTTTCTGGATGGAGACGGTACTATACAGCAAATAGCCGGAGATACTAATGCCATTAACATTGATGAATTTTTTGTTCTTGAATCCGAAACGGAAGTTTCAGCTGTAGAAATAAAAAAAGAAGAGGCAAAAAAATTCAGGTTTGACTTAGAAAAAGGACCATTGTTTAAGGCAACCTTACTACAGTCGGATCAGGACAAGTATAAACTTATTTTTGTTTTTCACCACATTATTTTTGACGGCTGGTCCGTAGGAATTTTTGTCAAAGACTTTGTGACCATTTACCAGCAAATTCTAAACAAAAACTATACTCCCGAATACAACAAAAGTGATTATTTAGAGTATCTGGCCTGGCTAAAGGAAAGTTTAGCTCCTGAAAAAATGGAGTCCTGCCAATTGTATTGGCAAGATAAATTAAAAGACATTAACTCCAACCTGCAATTAGGCAATCCAAACCCGGAAACAGATAAAGGGGCAAAAATAAAATATGTGATAAACGAACAGCTGCGAAATAAGCTGAATGATTTGGCAGGTAAGAACCGAACCACATTGTTTGTGGTCTTAATGGCCTCAGTACGAGCCTTTCTGTATCGGGTGTCTCAGGAGAATTTTGTGATCGGAACACCAATCTCCGGACGCGTTAAAAAAGAGTTTGAATCGACTATCGGGATGTTTATCAATACCTTGCCTATCTACGTCGAAGTAGACCATGATAAAAGTTTTACAGCCTGTTTGTCTGAAGAAAAAGCAAGCATAAATAAAGCTCTAGAATATCAGATCTATCCTTACGACAGAATATTGAATGATTTGAAAGTGGTTAACAAACAAGCCTTCTTTGATGTGCTTGTCGTGCTGCAGAATCAGGACAACAGAGCGGGACTGCTTAGCAGAGGCGACTTGCCGTTTGATATTGTTATGGACACCAATCTGGCAGAGCAGCTTTCGAGATTTAACATGACATTTAATTTCTACGAGGCCCCGGATTTTATAGAGCTGGAGCTGGAATACAAAACAGCTGTATTTGGTTCTGCATTTATGGATTCGTTATTGGATTCTTATTTCTATTCGCTGGAACAGTTTATAGCATTGCCGGAGGAAAAGATTTCTCAACATTCCATGTTAAACGATAAACAACACAATCAGATCGTAAATGAATTTAACGAACTGAAAAGGGATTATCCGGCAGATAAAACGATGATAGACCTGTTTGAAGTGCAAGTCGAAAAAACACCGGATAACATTGCTGTTGTATTTGAAGACAATGAATTAACCTATCGTGAACTTAATACACTGGCCAACCAATTAGGTCATTATCTAAGGGAAAAATACACGATAAAACCCGAAGATTTAATCGGAATCAGACTGGATCGAAGCGAGAAAATGGTGGTTGCTGTCTTAGGTATTCTAAAATCGGGAGCGGCTTATGTGCCGATTGATCCGAATTATCCACAAGAAAGAATCGAATATATAGAGAAGGACAGTGATGCTAAAGCTGTAATTGACGAAAACAGTTTAGCATTATTTTTAAGAGATAAGAATGAATATGCGAATACTAATCCTGAGAAAATCAACCAGCCGCATGATTTAGCTTATGTGATCTATACTTCAGGTACCACCGGAAACCCAAAAGGGGTAATGGTTGAGCATTTTAGTGTGGTTAGCATTGCGGAAAATTGGAGAAAACATTACGAATTAGATCGCTTTGAAGTCAATCTGCTGCAATTGGCCAGTATTTCATTTGACGTATTCGTGGGAGACGTTTGCAGGTCTTTGTTAACGGGTGGTAAAATGATAGTATGTTCCAACGATATCAAACTAAATCCCGAACAGCTTTTTGAAGTAATGGAAGCACAAAAAGTATCCATTTTAGAGGGAACTCCCGCTTTGTTATTACCGTTAATGGAGTTTATAAAAAGTGAGGAGAAAGATTGCAGCTTCTTAAAACTGTTGATTTTTGGTTCAGACAGTTTTAACAATAAAGACTACAACGACTTAAAGGACCGATACGGAAACACGATGAAAATCATCAATAGTTATGGTGTTACCGAAGCTACTATTGATTCAACGTATTATGATGATTATAAAACGGAGCTGAATGGAGTTACACCAATTGGCAAACCCTTTTCGAATACCGAAATCAAAATACTGGATGGCTATCAGAATTTAGTGCCTCAAGGCGTGATTGGCGAAATAGTAATTGGAGGTGACGGATTAGCACGTGGTTATTTTAAAAGGGATGATTTAACGGCGGAAAAGTTTGTAACAGATCCGTTTGATGCCCAAAAAAGAATATATAAAACCGGAGATTTAGGAAGATGGTTGCCCGATGGCACTATCGAATATCTGGGCAGAAAAGACAATCAGGTAAAAATAAGAGGCCACCGTATAGAGTTGGGCGAAATTGAAAATACCATTTTGCAGTTTTCACCCATTTTAAAACAAGTAGTGGCTGAGGTGAGAACCAATAAAGGCGAAAAAGTATTGGTTGCTTATCTGGTAGCTGAAGCTGAGGTAGATAAATCGGCTTTAAGGGCTTTTTTATTAGACAAGCTGCCGGATTTTATGATTCCCGGGTTTTATCGCATTCTGGACGTATTGCCTTTAACGCCTAATGGAAAAGTCAACAGAAAGGCACTACCGGAGATTTCTGAGGAAGATATCGTAAAAAAAGAATACATCGCGCCAAGAAATGAAACCGAAGAGAAGTTAGTTGCGATCTGGCAGGAAGTCCTCGGAATTGATACTATCGGTATGGCAGATGATTTTTTTGAATTAGGAGGGCATAGTTTAAATGCAACGAAACTCATCAGTATTATTCACAGGCAATTTGATATAAAATTATCCATAGTCGATTTGTTTGACTATACCACCCTGGAGAACTTGGCATTGTTGCTGGAAAACACTATAGCCTATAGTACCTGCGAGAAAGGGGATGTCTCTGTTGAAGAAAGTGAAAATTTCACTTTGTAACTTTTTTATCTAAATATTAATATTTTAAAAAATTAAGAATGAATCGTTTATTATTTGTTTTATTTATGTTGAGCAGTGCATTAAGCGCCCAGGTCAAAGTTTCCGGAAAGGTAGTTACAGTAGAAAGCAGCCCTCTGGAATTTGCTGAGGTTACCCTTTTTTCAGACAAATCTGTTCCCGTGATCAATCAGTTGACCAATGAAAAAGGGGAGTTTCTTATCGAATGTGAGAAAGGGACCTACAGACTGGAAATTCGTCAGCATCAGGAACTTTTACATACTTTGAATATAGATGCAAATTCGGATTTTGATGCGGGAACGATCAAAGTAAATGTGACAAATGTACTAGAAACCGTTGTCATTTCTAAAGCTAAAAAAGTGGTGGAAAGAAAAATTGACCGACTCGTTTTTAATGTCGAAAACACCATCAGTACCGTAGGGGGAGATGCATTGGATGCCATAAAAATTACACCGGGAATGCAAGTCCGAAACGACAATATTATGATGGTCGGCAGAAGCTCTGTAAGAGTTTTGCTCGACGATAAATTGCTTGAATTAGGAGGTGAGGAATTAGCCAATTTATTAAAATCAATTCCGGCTGACAATATTAAAAGTATTGAGGTAATAACGACTCCACCGGCTAAATATGATGCCGCAGGAAATAGTGGTTTAATCAATATTAAACTAAAAAAAGCTAAAAAAGATTTAACGAGTCTTTCATTAGGAACTAGTTACCTGCGCCGTCAAAGTGATGATGAAGGCGCTGTTACGAGTAATTTCATGTACAATAGAGACAAGCTGAGTTTAACAGCTTCGGTAAATTACAGAAAAGGAGGAGAAACTTTTAACTATACTGATTTAATACATTTTCCGGACGAATTATGGAACTCGGATCAAATTTATGCAAGAGATTACAAAAGAGCCAACGGAGTGCTGAATATCGAGTATGCGGCTAGTCCAAAATGGATCACAGGAGTTCAGTACATTACCAATTTTAATCAGGTAGAAGGCTTAAGGACTGGAAATACTGTTGTTAACGACTATGATTCAAATGCGGTTTTAAAAAATGTATTATCAGATACAGATGTCGATCAGAAAGCAACCTTTCATTCGCTAAACATATTTAACGAATTTAGATTGGATACAATTGGGAAAAAAATGATTGTCAATCTGGATTATTTTAAATTCGGTAATACAGATACCCGTCCTTATGACGGAACCATAACCGAGTACAATCCGTATTCGAGACAATATTTCAGAGGGATTAACTCTAACGATCAGAAAACCACCAATTTTTCAGGTAAGGTTGACTTTGAGCTGCCTACAAAAGCAGTAAACTGGAGCTTTGGAGGAAAAGTGACTATTGTAAAAACAGCCAATGATCTTTCTGCCTTCAATAGCGGATTGGTTGCTGCACCGGTACAAGATATGCCACGAACCACGAACGAATCCGAGTACGACGAAAACATACAGGCCGTTTATTTTTCCGGAAATAAAAAATTTAAAAACAATCTCGAAGTGCAGTTCGGTTTACGATACGAAGCCACACAAACCAAGTCATTTAATGCCAATTTAGCTCAATCTGTGACAAATAATTACGGAAAACTTTTTCCTACCGTTAATATTTCCTATAAGGCAGGAGAAAATTCGACCTGGGGATTCAATTACAACAGAAGGATTGTGAGACCAAACTTTGCCGAACTAAATCCCAACGTAACTTACATTAATCCATTCCTGACGATTGAAGGAAATCCTTTTTTGAGACCTTATACAGTTGATAATTTTGAGTTGAATTATGCCTACAAAAAACTCGAAACGAAATTTTATTTCAATATAGAAGACAACGCCTACAATCAGATCGGTTTTCCCGATTCCGGTACGTATAATGTGCGTTTGACCAATAGAAATATGGTTAACATCAGAAGATATGGAATATCGGAGCTTTACATTTTCGATAAGTTGAACTGGTGGAGCAGTTACACCACCTTTGATTTGAGTTACTCTACTTCTGAAACGATTAACATACCGGCCAAAGGAGTAGACGGCTATTACATTAACTTTTCTACGAATAATGATTTTATTTTAAACAAAGAGAAAACCTTGTTGTTTAATTTGTATTTCGAGTGTATGCCTGTAGGAACCTGGGGGATAAACCGTTTAGATTTATCAAGTTCAACTTCGGTTTCGCTTCAATATCTGTTACTCAACAAAGACTTAAGAATTACGCTGAGAGGCAACAACATCTTCAAAACCGATCAAATGAAGTTTAATTCAACCGTAAACGGGGTATACAGAGATGCGAACTATTATACAGATACCAGACTGGTACAACTTTCTGTGAATTACAAATTTGGAAACAAAAAGGTAAATGTGAGAAAAAGAGACACCGGTAATATGGATGAAAGAGCCAGAGCAGGAAATTAAAGTTATGGGCAGCAGCCCTTTTTATGCTGTGTCAGTGAAAAAACAAACCAGTACTCCTTACGAACTGCCCTATTAATTAAATAAAAAACATGCAAACATTACTCAAAAAATTAAATTCCCTAAATATAAAGCTCTCTTTGTATGGTGAGAAGCTTGATATAAATGCTCCCAAAGGAGTAATGACTTCTGAATTGCTGGAAGAAATAAAATTAAACAAACAAAATATAATTGATTTTATTAAACGTTCACAAAACGTAAGCAGCAGTCATATAAGCATCCCCGTTTTAGAGCAGCAGGAAACCTATACCATATCTTCGGCACAAAGAAGGCTGTGGCTTTTGTGTCAGCAAGAAAGCCAGAACGCAGCGTATAATATTTTCAGAGTACTCGAATTTAAAGGCAGTTTAAACACAGAAGCACTTCAGAATGCCTTTATAGCATCGCTGGAACGTCATGAATCTTTGAGAACTGTTTTTGTCGAAACACCGGATGCCGAAATCAGACAGCGAATAGTGGGCATAAAATACCTCGGTTTTCAGATTCAGCAGTTGGATTTGAGTGCCAATTATTCCGATAAAAAGCTCCGTACTATTGTGGAGAAAGAGACCAAACGTCCGTTTGATTTAGCAAAGGATTGTTTAGTTCGTGTAACCTTAATAAAAACTGCAGCTGACAGTTATGTATTTGTTTTGGTGATTCACCACATCGTGAGCGATGGCTGGTCTATGGAGCTAATGGTCAATGAACTGTTTGTTTTTTACAATACCTTTTTAAATGGAGGAGCAAATCCGCTACAACCACTGCCGATTCAATATAAAGACTATGCCCTTTGGCAACAAAATCAGATTAGAGAAGAGCAAAATTCAGAACATAAAAGCTACTGGCTGAACCACTTTGAAGGATACACTTCCTGTTTAGATTTACCTGTTAATACAACAAAATTTGAAAATGAAACTGTTGAGGTTAATTCAATAAACAAGAGGATTGATACTGAGGTTTTAAAGAAATTCTCAGCCCTTTGCAAATCGCAGGAAAGTACCTTGTTTATGGGCTTAGTAAGTGTCTTGAATGTGTTGTTTTACAAATACACCAATCAAAGCGATATTGTAATCGGAAGTCCTATTGCGGGACGAGTACATGCCGATTTACAGAATCAGATCGGATTTTATGTCAACACGCTGGCTCTGCGAACACAATTTGAGGAAAAAGACAGTTTTATCGACCTCTTGTCTAAGGTCAGAGCAGTAACTTTAGGAGCCTTTGAGCACCAGATATATCCGTTTGACGAGTTGGTGGAGAACCTGAACATTAAAAGAGAAGCCAATAGAAATCCATTATTCGATACCCTCTTAACACTCGAAAATATAGATAATTTTGAAAAAAAATCACATCGTATTGGAGGTTTAGATATTCAGGATTATACACTTGAAGAAAAAGTACTTAGCAAGTTTGATCTTGAGTTTACCTTTAACGAGTTTAATGACGAATTAAACCTCAATTTGGTTTTCAATAGCAACCGTTATAGCTTCAGGTTTGCAGAGAATATGGCAGCACATTTTGGTACTATACTAGAAAATGTTCTCACAGCATCTCAAACTCCGTTAGCAGAGCTTCACTATTTAGCGCCAAGCGAAATAAAGCAATTGACCGTAGATTTCAACCCTGCAAAGACAGTCTATCCGGAGGATAAAACCATTGTAGAATTGTTCGAGAATCAGGCCAGTGCAACACCGGATACTATTGCACTTGTTTTTGAAGAAGTCAGCTTAACGTACAAAGAACTTAACGAGCAATCGAATGCGTTAGCTCATTATTTGCGAAAAAATTATGCCGTTGCACCAGACGATTTGATCGGAATAAAATTGGAGCGCAGCGAGAAAATGATTGTAGTACTGTTGGCTATTCTGAAATCAGGAGCAGCTTATGTGCCTATAGATCCGTCTTACCCGCAAGAAAGAATAGCCTATATCGAAAAAGATTCAGGCTGTAAAATTGTGATTGATGAGGGCGTTTTGGAACAATTTGATACGGTTCAAGGGGAATATTTCAATTCAAATCCTGAAAAAATCAATCAATCGGCCGATCTGGCTTATATTATTTATACCTCGGGAACTACCGGAAATCCAAAAGGAGTTATGGTGGCGCACAACAATGTGGTGAACTTAATAACATCGCAGACCAAAGAATTTAAAGTTGAAGCAAACGAAAGAATTCTTCAGGCTTCCAACCTTTCGTTTGATGCTTCGGTAGAGCAAATCTTTTTGGCACTTTTAAACGGAGCCGCCCTGTATGTTTTACCAAAAAGAATGTTGTTGGATCCCATCGAATTAGAAAGGTTTTTAGTCGAAAATAAAATTACACATTTCCATTGCGTGCCATCGGTAGTGAGCACTGTAACACCTTCGGAAAAATTCAGTTTAAAACGAGTAGTGTCGGGAGGAGATACCTGCTCAGAAAAGCTCGCCGCATCTTGGGGAACAATTTGTGATTTTTACAACGAATATGGTCCTACTGAAACCACGGTTACCTCTATCGAATTTCTGTATCGTGAAAATGCACCTTTTAGTATTGGTCGCCCGATTGGTAATACTCAGGTGTACATACTGAGCAATGCTTTATTGGTAAATCCATTAGGTATTTGGGGCAAAATATACATTTCGGGAGCAGGTATTACCAGAGGGTATTTGAATCGTGACGAACTTACCGCCGAAAAATTTATTGACAATCCGTTTATTTCCGGTATCAAAATGTACGATACGGGAGATTTGGGGCGTTGGCTCGCCGATGGTACCATCGAATTTTTGGGCAGAGACGACCATCAGGTAAAAATAAGAGGGTTCAGGATTGAGTTGGGTGAAATCGAAAGCAGTCTATTGCAATTTTCAGAAGCAATCAAACAAGGAGTTGTGGAACCCAAAGAGGTTAATGGAGAAAAAATACTCGTTGCCTATTATGTAGCCGAGACCGAAATAGATAAAAGTGAAATCAGAGCCTACCTTCAAGGAAAATTACCGGAATACATGGTTCCGGCTTTTTATATAGCCTTAGAAAGCATACCCTTAACGGCTAATGGCAAAACAGACCGAAAAGCCTTACCAGGTATTTCAGGCGAAGACAGAATTAGAAAAGAATATGTGGCGCCAAGAAACCAAACAGAAGAAATAATTGCCGGAATATGGCAGGAAGTCCTTGGAATTGAGCAGGTAGGAATTACCGATAATTTCTTTGAATTGGGTGGACATAGTTTGATTGTAGGACAGATAATAAGCAGAATAAACAAACAATTAAACCAAACTGTATCGTTCAAAAATTTCTTTGCTACGGCAACTATAGAAGCCTTATGTAAAGTTTTAAATCAGGATGATTATGTAGCTATACCTCAAACTGTTAATAAAGAAAGTTATCCGTTAAGCGACTCGCAATACAGACTTTGGATTTTGAGCCAGTTAGAGAATGGTTCAGTAGCCTACAATATGCCCGCAGCGGTAAAATTGACAGGAGATCTTGACAAAGCTAAATTCAACGAAACCTTTAAGCAACTAATTCAAAGACACGAAATTTTAAGAACGAGTTTCCGAAACAATTCAGAAGGACAGATTCAGCAGTATATCACACCAAAAGATCAAATTGACTTTGCTGTAACCGAAGAAGATTTTAGCAACCGTAACAATCAGCAGCAAGCGGTTATAGACTACCTGCAAGAGCAGAACAGTTTAGAGTTTGATTTAGAACAGGCTCCGCTAATAAGAGCTTCGTTGATAAAATTAAGTGAAAAAGAACACATTTTCTTCTTCTCCCTGCACCATATCATTGGTGACGGTTGGTCGATGCAATTGGTCGTTACCGAGGTCGTTAAAATATACAATGCGATTAACGAAAATCAGGCTGTTGCTTTACCGGAATTAAATATCCAATACAAAGATTATGCTGTTTGGACGACCCAAAAGAAAGCAGAAGAAAAGTATGAAAAATCAAAAGCCTATTGGCTGAACCAGTTTAGCGGAAAATTACCGGCATTAGTACTTCCAAGTTTTAGAAAAAGACCTTTGGTACAGACGTATAATGGGGACGATCGATCGTATGCATTCCCGCAAGAGCTTTTAGAGAAACTGAAAACTTTTTCTAGAGCTCAGGACAGCACCTTGTTTATGACCCTTATGGCGGGTATAAAAACGCTGTTGTACCGTTACACCAATGAGGACGATATTATTGTGGGAACCCCGATAGCGGGAAGAGACCACCCGGATTTGGAAAACCAAATCGGACTTTATCTGAATACCTTGGCGATTCGCACCAGGTTTGAGGAAGGAGATGACTTTTTGACGATCCTGAACAAAGAAAAAGAAACCTTGTTAAACGCCTACCAGCATCAGGATTACAGCTTTGATGAACTGGCCGGAAGCCTGAACCTGAAGCGAGACCTTAGCCGTTCGGCTTTGTTTGATGTATTGGTCGTGCTCCAGAATCAGACACAGCTTAAAAATTTAGCAAACAATACAGCCTTGACAGGACTGGAAGCAGAAGAGTTTATTCTTGAAAGCAAGACCGCAAAAGTTGATGTGAGTTTTACTTTTGTTGAAACGGAGCAACTGCAGCTTACCATCACGTACAACACCGATATTTATGACGCGTTGTTTATCGAGGCAATATTCGGGCATTTGGAAAACCTGTTTACAGAAATTACAGCTCATCCTGAAATAGCGATAGAGGAGCTGGATTATTTAACAGTGGCAGAGAAAACAAAGGTATTAGCTGATTTTAATGATACTTGGGCAGCTTTTCCGCAGGATAAAACTATGATTGATTTGTTTGAAGAGCAGGTCATAAAAACACCGGATGCCGTGGCTGTGGTTTTCGAAGAGAAGGTATTGACGTATAACGAACTTAATAAACAAGCCAATCAATTAGGACATTACCTTAGAGCGCATTATAACATTGCAACCGACGATTTAATTGGAATTAAATTAAACCGTAGCGAGAAAATGATTGTTACACTGCTGGGAATCCTTAAATCAGGTGCGGCTTATGTGCCAATTGATCTGGCTTATCCTGAGGAAAGAATTGCCTACATCGAGCAGGACAGTAATAGCAAAATTGTAATCGACGAAACGGTACTCGAATTATTTTATAACAATCGGGACCAACAGGCTGACTCAAATCCCGAAAGAACCAACACGGCAAATGATCTCGCTTACATCATTTACACCTCCGGTACTACAGGTAATCCGAAGGGGGTAATGATCGAGCATAGAAATGCCGTAGCCCTTATTTACTGGTCACAGGCAGAATTTGATAGTACTAAATTTGATACTGTATACGCCGTAACCTCTTATTGTTTTGATTTATCAGTTTTTGAGTTGTTTTACACGCTTTCGACGGGTAAGAGAATAAAGCTGTTGAAGAATGGTCTGGAATTAAAAAATCATATTGAAACTGATAAAAACACCTTGGTCAATACGGTTCCATCGGTTGTAAATCAACTTTTAGATGACGGAGTTTCATTTGAGTCCGTAGGCATTTTGAATATGGCAGGAGAACCCATTTCGCACAATGTGATCCGAAGACTGCCTTTGGATCAGGTCGAAGTATACAATTTGTATGGCCCGTCTGAGGATACTACTTACAGTACTTATTTTAAAATCAAAAAGAAAGAGTATGTATCGGTTCCTATCGGTAAAGCAATTTCGAATAGTCAGGTTTATATTTTGGACTCCAAACTACAAGTGGTTACTACCGGAGTATATGGTAAAATATACGTTGCAGGAGCCGGAGTAGCAAGAGGTTATCTCAATAAACCGGAGCTTACAAAAGAGAAGTTTGTCGATAATCCGTTCGAATCCGGTACGATCATGTACGATACAGGCGATTTAGGACGTTGGTTGCCGGATGGTACAATTGAATTTTTAGGAAGAAAAGACCATCAGGTAAAAATAAGAGGCTTCAGAATAGAATTGGGCGAAATAGAAACCTGTCTTTTACAATTTTCCGACCAAATGAAACAAGTGGTTGTAGAACCAAAAGAAGTCAATGGAGAAAAAGTACTCGTGGCGTATTATGCAGTTGAAGGCGAGACAGACAAAGCCGAAATCAAAACGTATCTGCGAAGCAAACTGCCGGAATATATGTTGCCTTCTTTTTACGTAGTCTTAGACAGTTTGCCTTTGACTCCAAATGGAAAAACGGATCGAAAAGCGTTGCCGGAAATCTCCGGAGAGGATGGCATTCGAAATGAATATGTGGCACCAAGAGACCAAACCGAACAAAAAATGGCCGAAATCTGGCAGGAAGTTCTTGGACTTGAGAAAATCGGGATTACAGATAATTTCTTTGATCTGGGTGGAAACAGTTTAACTGTGGCTCAGGTAATCAACCGATTTGGTAAAGAACTGAATAAAACAGTATCGTTTAAGGATTTCTTTGTGAACACCACTATAGAAAGTTTGTCTAAGGTTTTAAATCAAGATCAATATTTGGCAATACCTGAGGCGACCGTTAGCGAAAACTATCCGTTAACCGGCTCCCAATACAGACTTTGGATTCTGAGCCAGTTAGAAAATGGTTCTGTGGCTTACAATATGCCCTCAGCCGTAAAATTGACAGGAGATCTGGATATCGCTAAATTCAATGCCACCTTTACGCAAGTAATCCGCAGGCATGAAATCCTGAGAACGAGCTTTAAAAACGATACAGAAGGTCAGGTACGTCAATATATAAAAGCAGCAGATGAAGTTGACTTTGCTGTAAACGAAATTGATTTTACCGATCACAGCAACCAGCAGGAAGCCGTTTTAAATTACGTGCAAGAGCAGAACAATTTGGCTTTCAATTTAGAACAGGCTCCACTTATAAGAGCTTCGTTGATTAAATTAAGCCCAAAAGAACATGTTTTCTTCTTCTCAATGCACCATATCATTGGTGACGGATGGTCTATGGAACTTTTGGTTACTGAAATTGTAAAAACATACAATGCAATAGTAGAGGGAAATACGGTCGATTTACCAAAATTAAATATTCACTACAAGGATTATGCGGTTTGGAGCAATCAGAAAAAAGAAGAACAAGAATATCAAAAGTCAAAAGAGTACTGGTTAAACCGGTTTAAAGATGAGATCCCTGTATTGGAGCTTCCCGGTTTCAGACCAAGACCTTTGGTACAAACCTATAATGGAGCAGATGTTTCCTACCAATTTTCGGATGCATTTTCAGAACGCTTAAAATCGTTTTCAAAAGAACACGATCTTACCCTGTTTATGACTTTGATGGCCGGAATAAAAATATTGTTTTACCAATATACCGGTCAGGACGATTTTATTGTGGGAACCCCGATAGCGGGAAGGGAGCACCCGGATTTGGAAAACCAAATCGGACTTTACTTGAACACCTTGGCGATTCGCACCAAGTTTGGCGGAAGCGATACACTTTTGGAAATCTTAAATAAAGAGAAAGAAGCACTCCTAAACGCCTACCAGCACCAAAAGTATCCTTTTGATGAATTGGCCGGAAGCCTGAACCTGAAACGAAACCTTAGCCGTTCAGCACTGTTTGATGTACTGGTAGTACTTCAGAATCAGGCACAGCTAAATAGTTTTGCCAATCAGACCATGCTAACGGGACTAAAGGCGGAACCTTTTAATTTTGAAAACCATTCGGCAAAGTTTGACCTTACTTTTACTTTTGTAGAAACACAACAAGTAGGACTCACCATTACCTACAATACAGATCTTTACGATTCGTTTTTTGTGGAGCGGTTTTTTACACATTTAGAAAATATCTGGATCGGAATAATGGATAATCCGCTGCAGTTGGCAAAAGATTTAGAGTATGTGTCGGCTTTTGAGCAAACACAACTGACTCTGGATTTTAATCCTGCAATGACGGCCTACCCTGAGGACAAAACGATTACGGAATTGTTTGAGTATCAGGTCAGCGTTACACCGGATGCTGTGGCGCTGGTTTTCGAAGATGTAAAATTAACATACAAAGAACTCAACAAACGATCTAATGCGTTAGGGCATTATTTGCGAAAAAATTATGCCGTTGCACCGGACGATCTGATCGGAATAAAACTGGAGCGCAGTGAGAGTATGATTGTAGTGCTGTTGGCCATTCTGAAATCAGGAGCAGCTTATGTACCTATAGATCCGTCTTACCCGCAAGAAAGAATAGCCTATATCGAAAAAGATTCAGGCTGCAAATTGGTGATTGATGATCGTGTTCTGGAGCAATTTGATGCGGTTCAGGATACTTATTCCAATTCAAATCCTGAAATAATCAATGAGTCCGCCGATCTGGCTTATATTATTTACACCTCGGGCACTACCGGAAATCCAAAAGGAGTGATGGTGGAACACAGCAATGTGGTGAACTTAATATCGTCGCAAACCAAAGAATTTAAAATCGAGGCAAACGAAAGAATTCTTCAGGCCTCCAACCTTTCTTTTGATGCCTCGGTAGAGCAAATCTTTTTGGCACTTTTAAATGGAGCTGCCTTATATGTTTTGCCTAAAAAAACACTGCTGGATGCCATCGAATTAGAAAGGTTTATAGCAGAGAATAAAATTACACACTTCCATTGTGTGCCATCGGTAGTGAGTACCGTAACACCTTCCGATAAATTCAGTTTAAAACGGGTAGTGTCGGGAGGAGATACCTGCTCAGAAAAACTGGCAGCATCTTGGGGAACAATTTGTGATTTTTACAACGAATACGGTCCTACCGAAACCACAGTTACCTCTATCGAATTTCTGTATCGTCAAAATGCACCCTTTAGTATTGGTCGTCCAATTGGCAATACTCAGGTATACATACTCGGCAATACTTTACAGGTGAGTCCGTTGGGGATTTGGGGTAAAATATACATTTCAGGAGCTGGTATTACCAGAGGGTATTTGAACCGTGACGAACTTACTTCCGAAAAATTTATCGACAATCCGTTTACTGCCGGTACCAAAATGTACGATACGGGAGATTTGGGTCGTTGGTTGCCTGACGGAAACATCGAGTTTTTAGGCAGAGATGACCATCAGGTAAAAATCAGAGGGTTCAGGATTGAATTGGGCGAAATTGAAAGCAGTCTATTGCAATTTTCGGATGCCATTCAACAAGGCGTTGTAGAGCCCAAAGAAGTTAATGGGGAAAAAGTACTCGTTGCTTATTATGTAGCCGAGGCCGAAATAGATAAAAGTGAAATCAGAGCGTACCTGCAAGGAAAATTGCCGGAGTACATGGTGCCGGCTTTTTATGTAGCCTTAGAAAGTATGCCTTTAACGGCTAATGGCAAAACAGACCGAAAAGCACTACCAGGTATTTCAGGCGAAGACAGAATTCGAAAAGAATATGTGGCACCAAGAAACCAAACAGAAGAAATTATTGCCGGAATATGGCAGGAAGTCCTTGGAATTGACCAGATAGGAATTACCGATAATTTCTTTGAAATGGGTGGACACAGTCTGATTATTGGACAAATTATAAATCGACTGAACAAACAACTTCATAAAAATGTCACGTTCAAAAACTTTTTTTCTAATGCGACGATAGCCACATTAGCAGAAGTGTTAAGTCAGGAGGAATACGAAGCCATACCACAAGCCGTATTGATGGACAGTTATCCTCTAACAGGCTCGCAGTACAGACTTTGGGTACTCAGTCAGTTCGATAATGGTTCATTGGCTTACAATATGCCTTCGGCTATAAAATTAATGGGAACTTTGGATAAAGCCAAATTCAATGAAACAATTAATTTGCTGATTCAAAGACATGAAATACTTAGAACAAGTTTTAGAAATGAGAGGGAGAATGAAGTCCGTCAATTCATAACGCCGGCAGATCAAATTGACTTTGCTGTAACCGAAATGGATTTCAGTCACTACAGCGATCAAAATGGGGCTGTATTGTCCTATTTAGAGGAGCAAAACAATATCACTTTCAATTTAGAGCAGGCTCCATTAATAAGAGCTTCATTGCTTAAACTCAAAGACAATGAGCATGTCTTTTTCTTTAGCATGCACCATATTATCGGTGACGGATGGTCGACGGAATTGATCGTTACCGAAGTAGTTAGGATTTATAATGCTATTGTTGAAAATCAGCCGGTTGATTTACCTGAGTTAAAGATTCAATATAAGGATTATTCGGTTTGGCATAACGATAAAATGAAAAAGGAGGGTTACCTAAAGGCAAAGGAATATTGGCTGAATCAATTTTCGGGCACATTGCCTGCCATAGAGCTTCCAGTCTTTAAGAAAAGACCATTGGTACAGACTTTTAACGGGGATCATAAGTCACATCAGTTTTCAGAAGAATTTGGTAAAGACATAAAGGCTTTTGCTAAAGAAAATGAGGCTACACTCTTTATGGTATTGATGGCCGGTGTGAAAACGTTGTTGCATAAATACAGCGGTCAGGAAGACATTATTGTCGGAACTCCTATTGCAGGAAGAGAGCACCCGGATCTGGAGAACCAAATCGGATTGTATCTCAACACACTGGCTATAAGAACCGGATTTGAGCAGGGTGATGACTTTGCACGAGTTTTAAACAGAGAAAAGGAAACCCTTTTAAATGCTTACGAGCACCAGGAGTATCCTTTTGACGAATTGGTGGGTAATCTGAACCTAAAGAGAGACCTTAGCCGCTCGGCTTTGTTTGACGTAGTGGTAGTGCTGCAAAATCAGACGCAACTAAACAATCTGACCAATACCACTGCTTTGACCGGATTACAGGTTGAATTGTTCGATTTTGAAAGTACTACAGCAAAGTTTGATCTGACTTTTACCTTTTTTGAAGCAGAACAACTACAGCTTACCATCACGTATAACACCGCTATTTACGATGGCTGGTTTATTGAGGCCTTATTGAAGCATCTGGAAAATATTTACAAGGAGGTAATTAAAAATCCGAAGCGAGCGATAGCAACAGTAGATTATTTGTCAAAAGCGGAGAAAACAAAAATAGTGACAGACTTTAATAATACACAGTTGGATTATCCGGGTGATAAAACAATAGTGAGTTTGTTTGAAGAGCAGGTCGCAGACAGACCCGATGCTATTGCTGTTGTTTTTGAAGATACAAGATTAACTTATGAGGAACTGAACAAAAAGGCGAATCAATTAGGTCATTATCTAAGAGAAGAATACAAGATTATAGCTGATGATCTGGTTGGAATCAGGCTGGATCGAAGTGAAAAAATAATAATAGCCATTATGGCCATCTTAAAATCCGGAGCAGCTTATGTGCCTATTGATTCCAATTATCCGCAAGAAAGAATCGACTATATCGAAAAAGACAGTGCATGTAAACTGGTTATTGATGAGGCGGTATTAGCCGGATTTGAGAAAATAAAACAAGCTTATTCGTGCTCTAACCTTGAAAGAATCAACCAACCGGATGATTTAGCCTATATCATGTATACTTCGGGAACTACCGGAAATCCAAAAGGAGTTATGGTAGGACATCGAAATGTAATCAGACTGGTTAAGCCTTCTTTTGCACTTCCTTTAGATCCGGATAGTGTGTTGCTCAGTACGGGATCTATCTCGTTTGATGCCACAACGATAGAGTATTTCGGTACCTTATTGAATGGGGCAAAACTAATAATTGTGCAACAGGATGTGCAGTTAAATCTAGACCGACTGGCAGAAGCTATTCAGACCCATCAGGTCAATAGTATTTTTATGACAGCGTCCTGGTTTAATCAGGTAGTGGAAAGTAAAATTTCACTTTTTGAAACCATAGCCAATATGATGGTGGGTGGTGATGTCGTTTCGCCTGTACACGTGCAAAAAGTGTACGACCATTATCCGGCTATTAAAATAGTAAATGGTTACGGTCCGACTGAGAATACGACACTTTCTACGAGTTATGCCATTACGACAAAATCATACAGTACCATTCCGATAGGGAAACCGATTCCAAATTCACAGGTTTATATTTTAGACGATGCATTGCAAGCTACCGCCATTGGTGTTATAGGAAAGATGTATGTGTCAGGCGACGGTGTCGCAAGAGGTTATTTGAATAAACCGGAATTGACAGCAGAAAAATTTATCGATAATCCGTTTGGTACGGGCACAAAAATGTACAATACCGGAGATTTGGGGCGTTGGTTACCGGATGGAACCATTGAATTTTTAGGAAGAAACGACAATCAGGTCAAAATACGAGGATTTAGAATCGAATTGGGCGAGATCGAAACCTGTCTATTGCAATTTTCGGATGTCATTAGAGAAGCTGTGGTCGAGGCGAGAGAAGTGAAGGGAGAAAAAGTGTTAGTAGCTTATTATAGCACAGACGCTGAGATCGAGAAAACAGCAATACGAAGCTATCTTCAAGATAAGTTACCGGAACACATGGTACCTGCTTTTTATGTGGCTTTAGAGCAAATGCCTTTGACTTCTAATGGTAAAACCGACCGCAAAGCACTACCTGAAATTTCAGGAGAGGATCGCATTCGAAAAGAATATGTAGCCCCAACCAACCCAAACCAGCAAGCTATTGCCGAAATATGGCAAGAAGTGCTTGGGATAGAAAAAGTGGGGATTACCGACAATTTCTTTGAACTGGGCGGAAACAGTTTAATTGTGGCACAGGTCATCAACAGATTGGGTAAGGAACTTCATAAAACGGTATCGTTTAAGAGCTTTTTCTCGAGTCCTACAATAGAATTGTTGTTTGCGGAACTAGATCAAAAAGAATACAGCGCTATACCGCCCGCAGCTGTTATGGAAAACTATCCTGTAACAGCATCTCAGAACAGGTTTTGGATTCTGAGCCAGCTTGAAGGAGGTTCGCTGGCTTACAATATGCCAGCTGCTATAAAATTAAAAGGAGATTTGAATACAGTAGAGTTCAAGGAAACTTTTAAACGGGTAATTCAGCGACATGAGATTTTGAGAACAAGTTTCAAAAACAACGCCGAAGGACAAATTCGTCAGTATATAACCCCTTCGGAAGAGGTGGATTTTGAAGTCGCAGTAGTTGATTTTACAAATATGGAGGAGCAGGAAAAAGCAGTTTCCCAATATTTACTCCAACAGAAGAATATCGCTTTCAATTTTGAACAGGCTCCGCTGATGAGCGCGTCATTGCTTCGATTAAGTGAAAACGAACATATTTTTTTCCTTAACATACACCATATTATTGGTGATGGCTGGTCTATGGAACTTTTGGTTGCTGAAATTGTAAAAACATACAATGCAATAGTAAATGGAAGTCCTGTTGATTTGCCCCATCTAAATATCCATTACAAAGATTATGCGGTGTGGATTAATGAAGCAACGCAGCAAGTTAAATACGAAAAATCAAAAGCCTACTGGCTGAATCAGTTTAGCGGAAAATTACCGGCATTAGTGCTTCCAAGTTTTAGAAAGAGACCTTTGGTACAGACGTATAACGGAGATGATCGATCGTATGCATTCCCGAGAGCGCTTTCAGAAAAACTGAAAACATTTTCAAAGGAACAGGACAGCACATTGTTTATGACTCTTATGGCCGGTATAAAAACGTTACTGTTTCGCTATACTAATGAGCACGATATTATTGTCGGAACCCCGATAGCAGGAAGAGACCATCCGGATCTGGAAAACCAAATCGGACTTTATCTGAACACCTTGGCGATTCGCACCAGGTTTGAGGAAGGAGATGACTTTTTGACGATTCTGAATAGAGAAAAAGAAACGCTGCTAAATGCCTATCAGCATCAGGATTTTAGCTTTGATGAATTGGCCGGAAGCCTGAACCTGAAGCGAGACCTCAGTCGTTCGGCGCTGTTTGATGTATTGGTAGTGTTGCAGAATCAGGCGCAGCTTAAAAACGTAGCCAACAACACAACCTTAACAGGACTGGAAGCAGAAGATTTTAATCTGGAAAGCAAAACAGCAAAAGTTGATGTAAGTTTTACTTTTGTTGAAACGGAGCAACTGCAGCTTATCATCACATACAACACCGATATTTATGACGCTTTGTTTATTGAAGCAATATTCGGGCATTTGGAAAACCTGTTTACAGAAATTACAGCCCATCCTGAGCGCGAGGTAGAAGAGCTGGATTATTTAACAACCGGAGAGAAAACAAAAGTATTGGTTGATTTTAATGATACTTGGGCAGCTTTTCCGCAGGATAAAACCATGATTGATTTGTTTGAAGAGCAGGTCATAAAAACTCCGGATGCCATAGCAGTTACTTTTGAAGATACAGTACTGACGTATAACGAACTTAATAAACAAGCCAATCAATTAGGACATTATCTAAGAGCACAGTATAAAATCGAAACCGACGATTTAATTGGGATTAAATTAAACCGCAGCGAGAAAATGATTGTTACACTGCTGGGAATCCTCAAATCGGGTGCGGCTTATGTGCCAATTGATCTGGCTTATCCTCAGGAAAGAATTGCCTATATCGAGCAGGACAGTAATAGCAAAATTGTAATCGACGAAACGGTACTAGAATTATTTTATAACAATCGGGACGAATACGCTGACTCAAATCCTGAGAGAACCAACACGGCAAATGATCTCGCTTACATCATTTACACTTCCGGTACTACAGGTAATCCGAAGGGGGTAATGATCGAGCATAGAAATGCCGTAGCCCTTATTTACTGGTCACAGGCAGAATTTGATACTACTAAATTCGATACTGTATACGCCGTAACCTCTTATTGTTTTGACTTATCAGTTTTTGAGTTGTTTTACACGCTTTCGACGGGTAAGAGAATAAAGCTGTTGAAGAATGGTCTGGAGTTAAAAAATCATATTGAAACAGACAAAAATACCTTGGTCAATACGGTTCCATCGGTTGTAAATCAGCTTTTAGATGACGGAGTTTCATTTGAGTCCGTAGGCATTTTGAATATGGCAGGAGAACCCATTTCTCATAATGTGATCCGAAGACTGCCTTTGGATCAGGTTGAAGTGTACAATTTGTATGGTCCGTCTGAGGATACCACTTACAGTACTTATTTTAAAATCAAAAAGAAAGAGTACGTATCAGTTCCTATCGGTAAGGCAATTTCGAATAGCCAGGTTTATATTTTGGACTCAAAACTACAAGTGGTCACTACCGGAGTGTATGGAAAAATATACGTTGCCGGAGCCGGAGTAGCAAGAGGTTATTTGAATAAACCTGAGCTAACAGCCGAGAAATTTATTGACAATCCATTTAAGTCGGGTACAATAATGTACGACACAGGTGATTTAGGACGTTGGTTGCCGGACGGTACAATTGAATTTTTGGGAAGAAAAGACCATCAGGTAAAAATAAGAGGATTCAGAATAGAATTAGGCGAAATAGAAACCTGTCTTTTACAGTTTTCCGACCAAATGAAACAAGTGGTTGTAGAGCCAAAAGAAGTCAATGGAGAAAAAGTACTCGTGGCCTATTATGCAGTAGAAGATGAGACAGATAAAGCCGAAATCAAAGCGTATTTGCGAAGCAAACTGCCGGAATATATGTTGCCTTCTTTTTATGTAGTCTTAGACAGTTTGCCTTTGACTCCAAATGGAAAAACAGACCGAAAAGCGTTGCCGGAAATCTCCGGAGAGGACGGTATCCGAAATGAATATGTGGCACCAAGAGACCAGACCGAACAAAAAATGGCCGAAATCTGGCAGGAAGTGCTCGGACTTCAGCAAGTTGGTATTACCGATAATTTCTTTGATTTGGGCGGGAACAGTATTTCGGCCATAAACACCATCGGAAGAATGAACAGGGAGTTTTTAACCACTTACCCATTAGACCTGTTGTTTCATCACGGCAGCATTGGAGAACTGGTAAAATACCACGTAGATACAGCTTTAAACAATGCTTATTACGAATACGGTAACCCTGAGGCTGATCATATAATTTTTGCATTTCCTGCTATATCGGGTTATGGAAATGTGTACAGAGAGTTATTTCATGCTAATGAAGACTGGAAGTTTTTTGCCTTTAATTTTATAGAGAATGAAGCTGAGGTAACGGCCTATTATGCCAATAAAATTAACGAATTACAACCACAGGGAGCGATCATTTTATTTGGTTGGTCGGCCGGCGGAACTCTGTCTTATGATGTTGCTGCTTATTTGACCAACACGCTGAACAGAAAGGTTTCCAGAATAATAATGTTTGATGCTTTGGTTTTGGATCCGGAACTGCTGACAGATGAAGTGCTGATTGGTTTGCATGATCCCGAAAAGGAAAGCGAGGCGCTTATGCAGGAAGCGCTGCTACGGGCTAAAGAAAAGCAAAAAAGCTATCTCAAGTATTTAAGAACCGTACCGTATAACAACAAAGTTCCGACTGAAGTCGATCTGGTAAAACTTAGTGATGCTGCTTATGACAAATGGGAAGAACTCTTTGAGAAGGTTAATTATGTTATTGGACAAGGAGAACACTATCTGATGCTGGAAGGAGAAAACCTGGCATACAATAAGGATTTGTTAAATCAGGTATTGGGCAACATATTACAGACAGGGAATGTTTTGGAAACGGCTTCCCAGGATTAAAAACAATTAAAAATTTTAGAAAAAAACAATGAAGAATATCCTTTTTTATTTAATGCTGGTACCGTTTGTAAGTTTTTCGCAAGTACAGGTTGCAGATCAGTCAACGGCGGCAGTTCAACAGACGGATTCGGTAAAAAGTCAGGCTGAATCCCCATACAGTGTAACGTTAAATACGAGTTATAAGCAGAATAGATATGCCAGTTTTAACAACGACATCAACATCGTATACGAGTTTAAAAAGTGGAAAATCAATTCAAGTATCGCGCATGGATACGAGAATAGTTTTTGGGAGAATGATCGGGAGACATTTTATCCCGATATTACTTTTATCGGTAAAAAAAGAAGCAGGGCAAAGTCTAATGGCTTGACGACCTTTATCGATGTGCAATACCAGATTTCAGACAAAACAAAAATTAATGTCTACACCGGAAATGATATAAGCAGTGGGGTACTAACATCTTATGACGGGATTAATATGTATACTAATGCTAATGCCTTTGCAGGAAATTATACAGGCGACAGAAGGATGGACTCCGATAGTAACCGGAATACGGTGAATGTACTGTTAAGACACGATTTTGAGAGTCCTAACAAATATTTTACGGTCGAAGGAGATTGGTTGCATAAAGCCGGCTCTTACGATCAGCATACCTATGGACAGAATTATACCTTTAACGGTGTTGCAGTGCCTGATTATCCTTATTCCGTATTTACAGATGGCGATTTTGATTTTGATGTGTATGCTTTAAATGCACTGTTTAATGCGCCTGTAAAATGGTTTGATTTTGCGATCGGGGGTAAGGTAGTGCTGGCTGACCTGAATTTTGATGCCAATTTTTCCAGAAAGTTTTTAGATGTTATAAGATATCCTCAATTTTCGCCGGTGACGCGTTATAAAGAAAACAGACAATCTGTTTTTACGGATTTCAAAAAAACGCTTGGTAAATGGGAATTTCAGACCGTTCTTAAATTTGAGAATACCGTAATAAACGGAAACGTTTCGGATATAGCGAAAAAAGACATAGACCATAACTATTTTAATTTTCTGCCTTCTGTAAGTGCGAAGTACAGCTTTGATGAAGGAAATAATATAAACTTTTCTTATGATAAAAGTATTAGCAGACCCTCTTTCAGATTTCTGAATCCTGCTATCGGAGTGTATAATGAGTATGAAAATTATAGAGGTGACCCGTTTATGAAACCCTCTCTGTGGGATAATCTGAGCTTGGTGTATACCTTCAAATCAAAGTATAACATTGGTTTTTCGTATTCAAAAGTAAAAGACAATATAGGCGGACTGGCTACTTTTAACACAGATCATGTAATACGTCACAGATTAGCGAATTATTTTGATTTGCAGACTTATCAGCTTACGGCAAATGCCAGTGTGACGGTTCTGAAGTTTATTGAAACAAGTGCACAATTACAGGGTTTTTATAAAGCGAATGAATCGCAGATTCCTGCAATTAACAATAATTACATCTGGGGATGGTACGGGATGTTAAACAATCAGTTGACACTGAACAAAGCCAAAACACTGACAGCGAATTTAAATTTCTGGTACAAGTCCAAAACCAATGAGGGTGAATTTCTTTTTCAGGAGCGTTATGCTATGGATTTAGGGATGCAGGTGGCTTTACCCAAACAAAACTTAACAATTAATTTTAATGTAACCGATGCGCTGCGATCTCTCAATGAGTATGCGGAATCTACCGTGGACAATATTAACCAAAAGTTCAGAAATTACTGGGAACCAAGGTCTTTTAAGATTTCGGCTACCTACAAATTCGGAAACAGCAAATTGTATTATAACGCCAGGACGGCAGAAAATGTAAACGACGATTACAGATAAAATCCTGTATAAAGAGTAAACTATTTAGTAACACATCAAAACCACTTTATTATGAAAACAAAAGGAACATTTTTAGTAGTGCTTATCGCAATTTTTTTCAGTAGCACTGCACAAAGTCAGGAGAAAACGCTTATCGAAAAAACGATCGAAACCTATTTTGATGGCTGGCAGACAGGGGACACTCTTAAGTTGGGAAAAGTAATACACGCGACCTGCAGATTAAAAAATGTCACAGACGATCAGATTCAGGTAATAGACAGAAAAACATATTTAGGAAGATTTGAGTTACATCCTAAGCAGGAAAACACAGGAGGCAAAATTATTAGTATCGACATTACAGGAAATACGGCAGCGGCAAAATGTCAAATCAATACGCCGACAATGTTAATTACAGATTATTTCAATTTGCTGAAAATAAAAGACCAATGGTTCATTGTAGATAAAATTTACAGCCGCGCTCAAAGCAAATAGAATGTCAGATTTTGAAAAAAGGGTACAATAGAGAGTTAAAAAGAACAGTAAGATGAATACGCAAACTAAATATCAGTTGTTTTTGCTTCATTACGCAGGGGGAAACCGATATTCATTTGAATTTCTAAAAAAAGAAATAACAAATATCGACTTTATTTCTCTGGAATTACCCGGAAGAGGAAAAAGACATCGGGAGAAATTAATCAAAAATAAAAGTCTGGCTATAGAAGATTATTACAATCAAATCAGCGCTTTAAGAAACGGAGAACCCTATTTGATTTATGGTCATAGTATGGGAGCAATTTTAGGATTTTCTGTAGCAGCAAAATTAGAAGCTAACGGAGACAGCCCGGAATCACTTATTGTTTCCGGTCACCCGGGACCCGGTGTTAGTAGTAAAAAAGATTTTCTCTATCATGAACTTGACGATTCTAGGTTTAAAGAAGAGCTTTTAGATCTTGGAGGTGTCACTTCTGAAGTCATTGAGAACGAAGAATTGTTTAATTATTTCGCTCCTATAGTCAGAGCTGATTTTGAATGCCTTGAGAAAGATTCTTTTTCTGAAAAACAGCTGAAACTGAAAACACCCATATACGCATTAATGGGATCCGATGAAGAAAATGCTGATTTAATAGCCACGTGGAAAGATTTTACGTATAAAAGTTTTACGCATAAAATAGTAAAGGGGAATCATTTTTTTATCCATAATCATGCGACCGAACTGGCAAATATTTTTGCAAACGAATTTAAAAAACAACTAACTCACTAAAACAACTATGCTTAAGCTAAAATTTTCAGAGGTTATGTACCTTTTGCTCTACGCTATTCCAAATACCATTCTTAGCTTCGGAATCATATATATTATGAACAATGTAATTTCCGGTAAAGAAGAGTTCTTAACAGATTATATGGGAATCGTATTTGGAGCAGTAGTAATTTACACCTATCAGTTGAACATTATTTTTCAGAAGAAAATCAACAAACACTCTTTTGAAATATTATATGAGAATGAGAAAAAAATATTCGACAAGATATTAAAAACCCCATTGCTTACGCTCGAAAAATTGGGATCACAACGATTTTATACCGTAATCGAGGATTTGAGAATGTTTTCGATTTTTCCGCAGATTGTAACCCACACAGTCAATTCTTTGTTGATGCTGTTGCTTTGTATGATCTACCTGTTTACCTTATCGGTTTCATCGGCACTGACCGTTATTGCACTCATCGTTTTAATTGCCATTACCTATTTTCTGGTCATTAATACGATGTCTCAGAAAGTAGAGGCCCTTAGAAAATTTAATGAGTTTTATTACGAATATGTAGATGATGTAATCAAAGGATTTAAAGGCTTTAAATTAAGCGGACTAAGGAGGGAAAATTTAATGAACCGACATTTGTCTCCTAACAGAGAAGAGGCAAAAGTTTTGGATTTTAAAGTAAACTATGTCTTTTTATCCATCAATCTGATAAGTCAATACGGACTATATCTGGTAATCGGAGTGATACTGTTTTTATTACCTGTAATCGGACTGCTGCCAAGAGAAGATGTGATTTCTTATGTGGTGATTCTCTTATTTCTTTCAGGGCCGATAAACAACCTGATTAATATGCAGAACATGTATACAAGATTATTGGTGGCCAATAACAGAATCAACGCCTTTTCAGAGGATTTTGACACGGTAGAAGTGACGTCTGAAATTCAAAGTGCAAAGCCGGAAACCTTCAACTCATTAGCTTTTAATAATATCAGTTTTGCTTATGAAAATGATACAGAGGAGAAAACATTTGCTTTAGGCCCAATAAATCTTTCTATAGAAAAAGGAGAAACCATATTCATTATCGGAGGAAACGGTAGCGGTAAAAGTACTTTTATCAACATTTTGACCGGTATGTATCAGCCTTCGGAGGGTGAAGTAGTATTAAACGAACAGAATACAAATAAACAAAGTACACCTACACAAAACCTAATTTCGGCCGTTTTTACAGACAACCATATTTATTCTAGTAACTATGATGATTATGCATTAGAGAACAATAAAGAGTATCAGGAATTGCTGAAAATAATGGAATTGGATAAAGTGATTTTAGATGACGCGGAAGATTCAGCAAGACGACCTTTTTCTAAAGGACAAAGTAAAAGAATGTCATTGATCTTTGCTCTTTTGGAAGACAAACCAATATTGGTATTAGACGAATGGGCTGCCGATCAGGATCCTCATTTCAGAAAGTATTTTTATGAAAACTTACTCCCAAAATTAAAACAAGAGGGTAAAACGATCATTGCTGTAACGCATGATGATACTTATTTTAAACATGCCGACAGAATTCTAAAATTTGATTATGGCGAAATTGTAGCGGATTTTAAAGTAGATGGCGAAATCTTACACGCCGGAAGTTTATGGCATAACGAAAATGTGAACTAAAGGTTGAATTGCTAAAGTTTAGATTTAAGAAGCCATAATTTTTGTAACAGATATTATTTAAAACACAACTTTTACAATGAAACTTACTCTTCCTCAACAAGATGTTTATTTCGAACAGTTATTATTCCCTGGTGAGCCCATATATAATATTGGAGCCAAAATCGAAATCAAAGGAATTATAGATGCCGAAGTATTCAAAAAAGCATACCTGGCGCTTATTGATCAGCATGATTCTTATAGAAGTATTCTTGTGAAAAATCAAGATGATATTGCCATTAAAGTAGTAGACGAGCATCAGTCTGAATTGGGATTTGTAGATTTTTCTGAGGATGAGAACCCAATAGAAAAAGCTACAGCCTATATGCAGCAGGAATTTATAAAGCCCTTTGATTTATTTGATGAAAACCTTTTGCATGTTTTTACTTTAGTAAAAGTGAATGAAAGTTTTCATTATTTGTTTTCCGTGTATCATCATATTATAACCGATGGTTGGGGGACCTCATTGATGTTTCAGAGGTTAGTTCAGAATTATAACGAAATTTATGAATTTGGTGCGGTTAACACGGTTTATCCATTTAGTTATAAAGACTTTATGGAAGACGATGAGAAGTATCAGGATTCAGAGTCTTTTGCAGAAGATAAAAACTATTGGTTAGAGACGTTTAAATCGATGCCGGAATCTCTTCTGGAAAAAGAAACGGCATCAGATCACGCATCACTGACGCATAAAAGCTCCCGCAAAGAATTAATTATTAAAAGAGAGTTGTACAATCAATTGACTCAATTGGAAACGGAATATAAATGCTCTTCGTTCCACTTAATTTTGGCTGTTTTATATCTCTATTTTGGCAGGAAACATCAAAATGATGATTTTGCAATAGGTTTACCGGTTTTAAACAGGAGCAAGTCTGTTTATAAAAAAACGGTAGGTCTTTTTATGGGAGTTTCTCCTTTAAGGATTCAGTTAGATTACGATATGACTTTTGAAGAATTAATCATCAAGATAAAGAATCAATTGAGAGCCGATTATCGTCATCAAAGATTTCCTTTAGGCAAATTAATTCAGGAACTCCAAATTTTTAAAGAAAAAGACAGAATATTTAATATCACGCTTTCGTATGAAAAGCAAAATTATTCCAATCATTTTAAAGATACAGAGACCCGCGTAATACCATTAACCCATCAATCAGAGCGCGTGGCTTTGGCCATTTATATTCGGGAATTTGATGAGTTGGAAGATGTCAAAATTGACTTTGATTACAATCTGGACTATTTTAATGAGGTACGAATTACACAAGTAGTTCATCATTTTGAAAACCTTCTTAAAGGCATTCTATTGCATCCGGGTAAAAAGTTAAAAGAGTTCAGCTATCTAACAGAAGAAGAAAAACACCAGGTTCAGGTTGCATTTAATGACACAAAGTTTGATTATCAAAAAGAAAAAACAATACTAAATTTATTTGAAGAACAAGTTGAAAAATTCCCTGTAAGAGAAGCTTTAAAAGACGATTCAAGATCGTACTCTTATAATGAACTTGATCAATTATCGAATCAAATAGCCGAATATTTGCTAACTCATTTTGGCAAAAAAGATAAATCTCCTATTGCTGTGCTGTTAGGACGATCGGCCAATATGGTGGTTGTGCTATTAGGCATATTAAAATCGGGGAGATCCTATATTCCCCTGGATCCGACATTCCCGGAAGAACGATTAAACTATATTATTGAAAACAGTCAAAGTAAAGTACTAATAACAGAAAAAGACTATTCTCTGGATACAACTAGTGGTGTGACCATACTTTCGTTGGAAAATATTTTTGACCAGTTGGATCTGTTCAAAGGAGATCAGGATCCGGGAATAAAAGTTGCTCCGACAGATACAGCTTATGTTATTTACACATCAGGTTCAACAGGAAACCCCAAAGGTGTTGAAATTGGGCATAAATCGTTGCTTAATTTTTTAATTAGCATGCGGGAAAAACCGGGAGTATCTTTAAATGATGTATTGTTTTCTGTAACTACTTATTCTTTTGATATTTCAATTTTAGAGTTTTTTACACCCCTGATCTCAGGTGCTACGACATATATAGCAAGTCAGGAAGTTTTATCAGATCCTCAATTAATTATCGAAAAATTAGAAGAAGTACAACCTACAATAATTCAGGGAACACCAAGCTTTTATCAAATGTTATTTAATGCGAATTGGCAGGGAAACAAAACATTAAAAGTATTGTGTGGAGGTGATTTGTTAAGTGAATCATTGGCAGAAAAACTGCTGTATCATTGCAGTGAAGTTTGGAATATGTACGGACCAACTGAAACTACTATTTGGTCCAGCATAAAAAAAATACAGCATCCAAAAGAAGCGTCAAATATTGGGAAACCGATACATAACACCCAATTTTACATTTTAGACCAATACCTAAGTCCAAAACCAATAGGTACGACAGGGGCAATCTATATAGCTGGCGAGGGATTGGCAAAAGGGTATTATAATAATGAAACATTAACCAAAGAAAAGTTTATTACAAATCCATTTGATGCGACAAGTTTATTATACGAAACCGGTGATGTAGGGAAATGGAATGATGAGGGTGAAATAGAATTTTTAGGAAGAAATGACAATCAAGTCAAAATTAGGGGATATAGAATTGAACTTGGGGACATAGAGACACAATTAAATCAAATCGAAGGCATTCAGGACTCTGTTGTAATTGCTAAAAAAAGTGCACAACAAGAAGCTTTTTTGGTAGCCTTTATTCTAAAGAGTGAGAAAGAAAGCAATGAAAAAGAAATCACTACGCTATTGAAGAAGAACCTGCCGTACTATATGATTCCGAATGTGATCATTCCATTAGAAAAATTCCCATTGACGCCCAACCAGAAAGTAGACAGAAAATCGTTGTCGCAAAGAGACATTCAACAAAGTAGGGATGAAGATGATTTTAAAGCTCCGACTTCTGATTTAGAGAAGAAACTTTCCGAATATTGGAACGAGGTATTAAATACAAAAGCACCCATAAGTATAACCGAAAATTTCTTTTCGCTCGGCGGACATTCATTGAACGCAGTAAAATTAATTGGATTAATCAACAAAGAGCTTTTATTTTCAATTAGTTTGAAAACGGTTTTCGACTATCCAACAATTGAGTTATTAGCCAATTATCTGCAAGAACTTAAACCGAACCAATCTGCTGTTATGTCTGTCGCTGAGGTTAAAAGTTTTTACAATGTAACCCCTTCTCAATACAATATTTGGTTTGCCTCTCAACAAATAAAGGGGTCAATTGCTTACAACATGTCAGCAGCTTACAAGGTAGACAGTTTCGTAAATGTTGCTACTATTGTAAAATCAATCAATAAAATAATTAATAAACACGAAATCTTAAGAACAAATTTTATTGAAATGAACGGGGTTCCATTTCAAAAAATTAATTCATTTGAAAACGTTAGGTTTGAAGTAACAGTTGCTAAAACAACAAACGAAGAAGTTACCGATACCATAAACCAATTAATTAACACACCATTTGATTTAGAAACTGATTTATTAATCAGAGTACAACTTCTTCAGTTAGAAGCAGATCAGTTTCTATTACTTTTTTCTACGCATCATATTATAATGGATGGTATGTCGTTGGAAATTTTCATCAAAGAATTTATTGAAAACTATAATGACAGTAACTCTCTTGACGTATCTAAAGAAAATGCGTTAGAATTTCAATTTAAAGATTACTCCGAATGGTTTAACAGAACATCAAAAGAAAATGCCGTTAAAAGTGAATTGTTTTGGGAAAATTATCTTCAAAATTATCAACCCAAAGATTCTTTTGAAAAGGATTTTGGTATGGAAAGCAACCAGCAAAACGGAAGTAACTGTTTTTTTGAATTAACAGTTGACACTACTTTGGCGTTAAAAGCATTAGCCCTTGCAGAACAAACTACTTTTTATACCATTCTGGTGACAGCTTTAAATATTCTGATTTATAAATTTTCCAATCATAATGATATTTGTATAGGAACTGTAAACTCCGGAAGAAATAGCACTGAGTTAAACAATCAAATCGGAATGTTTGCCAAAACACTTGTTTTGAGAACCAAAATAGAGCCGGAGCAAACGGTTGCTACCATGCTTAAAAATACACAAAACAATTTATTGGAAGTAAACGAGAATCAGGATGTCCCATTTTATAAGCTTCCTCCCTCAGTTTTTGATATAATGTTAGTATATCAGAATCCGGAATTTTCTTTTGTAGATATCGATGCATCTAACGGGTTTAAATTAATTTCTTATCCTATTGATAACAAATACAGCAGAATGCCGATCGTGCTTAATTTAGCCGAAAGTGACAATAGGCTAAAAGGTGTTATAGATTATAATTGTGATTTGTTTGACAAAAACACGATGCAAACCATAGCATTAAAGTACAGTATGATTTTAAATGAAATATTAAATAACCCACTAACGAAAATAGACTTAATTGATGCTAAACTGGATATTGAAAAAAATACAGCATTAGACTTTGAGTTTAATTTCTAAAAAAATGTAAAATGTTATACTGTGAAATGTAAGATGTATACTGTAAGATGTATACTGTAAGATGTATACTGTAAGATGTATACTGTAAATTGTAAAGTGTGATATGATAGTTTTGAAAGGACAAATGCTTTAATTAACGGATTTTCTTGTCTTTAAGCAAAGCGTTAGATTGTTGCTGTATTTCAGTGATTTATATGTTCGTACAATGTAAGATAGTAATCAATTAAACAAACTCATTACTTCTCACATTTTACATCTCACATCTCACATTATACATTTTACAGTATACATTTCACAACTAGCTACTTGAGTTAAATAGTACCGAAATATTAATTATTAAATAACATAAAACCAATACTATAATGAAAAACCAACTAAACAATCTAATAAGGTTTCTTTTATTGCTCTGTCTGTTCCCAACATGTTTATTTTCTCAATCAACTCCTTATAAATTTGAGAAAACGGCCACCTTTTTTCCTGATGAAGAAATTATCAATAACGATAATATTGAATGGGGATATCTAACCGTTCCTGAAAACTGGGATAAACCTGAAGGAAAAAAAATCAAATTAGCCGTTGCTGTTTTAAAGAGAAAGGCAAAGACCGGTGACGCAAATCCGGTTCTTTTTATAGAAGGAGGGCCGGGTGCCGGCGAAATTGCTTCAATATGGACTTGGTTGCAACATCCGTTAAGAGAGAAAAGCGATATTGTTCTGGTAGATTTAAGAGGAATTGGTTTTTCTTTTCCTAAGTTCTGTCCGGATCTGGGGAAAAAATTCCTTGAAATTCTCGCAAAAAATCAAAACAGCACGCAAGACGAGCAGCAAAAAGTCATGGCTGCAATGGCTTGTAAACAAGATTTAGTCAATAGGGATATTGACCTAAACGCTTACAACAGTAAATCGATTGCCAAAGATCTGAATGCTTTAAAAACAGTATTAAAATATGACAACTGGAACGTTTACGGCGTATCCTACGGGACTTACACCGTTCAGGTTTATGCCAATGATTTTCCCAATGATGTAAAAACACTGGTATTGGATTCTACTATTCCGGATATTGCTAAAGACTATTACAATAAGAATACTTCAAATTATATGAGTAGCCTGCAGAAAGTTTTTGACGCCTGTAAGGAAGATCCTAATTGCAACAAACAATACCCGGATTTAGAAAAAATCTATTACGAAACAATAGAAAAATTGAATAAAAAACCTATTACGGTTAAGGTAGATAAAAAAGTAGTGCCCAGCGGATCGTTTACGTATAACCCGGAAGATTTTAAAGTGTGTATTCAGCAATCTTTATACCGCCAGAATCTGATAGAGATTATTCCGTTGTTAATCACAGAATTTAGTAAGGAAAACAAGGCGACTTTGGCATCACTTGTTGCTGCTTTTTCAGGAGCTTTAAGCTTAGATTATGGGGTGTTTTATTGCACGGCCTGTGAGGAATCTTTACCTTATAATTCGATCGGGGCATTTAATAAAGACGCGCTTCAGTACAAAAAGCTACAAGGCGGGCTGTCGTTTTATAAGTCTGACTTTTTGGTATGTGACAAATGGAATTTAGGACTTAAAAGAACGTCAACGACCCCAAATGATTTATCGAAGTTGTCTACATTAAACATACCGGTACTAGTACTTTCGGGTAAATTTGATCCAATTGTTCCGGTTGAAAACGGAGAAATCACAAAGGATAGATTTAAAAATGCATTTTTGGTAGAAGGGCCTATTTTGGGACACGGCTCCAGTTTTTCAGAATTTGGATTCGAAATAATAGCGCATTTTGTAAAGAATCCGAAGCAAAGACCGGATACAAAAAAATTAGAGGCCGATAACAAAGTTCATTTTGTTACAGATGTAAATATTAACGGTGGAATATCAAATTTTGCCAATAGTGTAGGGCAGTTAAACCTGTTGTTTTTTGCTCCGCTCTTTATTGCGATTGTTATCCTGCTAATTTCAATTTTGAATTTTTGTTATGTATTAATCAGAAACCGGAAAGATGACACCAAAAATAAATTGATAAAGTATTTAATTATAATAACTTCTTTATTGAGTTTGTTTGCAATTGTCGGGTTAGTTATGGCCTTATACAGCACCGTAAATATCAATTTTTACATACTTGCTTTTGGGTTACCCGCTAAGTTTGCTTATTTATTTACGGTTCAATGGATCTTTTTTGTACTTACGATACTTTCAGTGGTTTATTTTGTATTCAATATTAAGACCATTGCTAATAGAAGTGTAATCAGTACGATCTTGTTTTCATTTGTTCTTATAAATATATATTTTCAATACTGGGGGCTTTTATTTTAAAGTATAACTTAGTAGCAGAACCAAGAAATAAAAGAGAGGGAATTAGTGCTATTGGTACTTGCTTCCTCTTTTTTACTTTAAATTAAAAAGTTAAAGGAGAAGTAAAATTTATTAAGCTTCCTGGAAGCGACATGTTTATAGAAAAATTCTAAAAAATTAAAAAAACGCAGATATGTACAAATCAAAGTTCAGGTTATCGCTTTTAATAAACATTTGTTTTTGTTTATTCTCTTCCTTTGTTTTTTCGCAAGACAAAATACTATTTGTAGTTTCTAACCAGGACTACTATGGAACTTCACAGATTAGAACTTCTAATCACTTTGGAGAGATTGTTGTGCCCTACGACGTATTTACAAAATCAGGATTTACGGTAGATTTTGTAAGTCCAAATGGTGGAGCTGTTCCAATTGGCTATATCAATGCTTCAGACAGTATTCATAAAAAGTTTCTGTATAATAATTTTTTCATGAGTAAACTCAAAACTACGAAGAAACCTAACGAAATTATTCCTGAAAATTATAGTGCGATTTTTTATGGCGGCGGGGGAGCAGCTATGTTTGGTGTAGCAGAAAACACAAGCATTCAAAACCTTGCGAAACAAATTTTTGTGAAAAACGGAGTGGTTTCGGCTATTTGTCATGGTACGGCAGGTTTAGCATATTTGAAAGACGAGTCGGGGAAATCCCTTTACAAAGGCAAGAAAATAACCGGTTTTGCTGATAAATTTGAAGACAGACAAGAGGAATATTACAAAACATTTCCTTTTGCCATTGATGATGCTATAAAAAAGAATGAAGGCAACTTTGTACATTCTGATAAATTAGGAGAGGGTTTTTATGTAGTAGACGGTCGGTTTGTGACGGGACAAGACCCAAGTGCTGCTTCAAAAATGGCTTCAGAAATCATCACTCTTATAGAAAAAAACAAAGCTGTTGCACAACCGGAAGTCATTAGAAATTTGGATAAAGTATTCTCTGAGTGGGATAATGTTAAGGCAAAACCGGGTGTAGCAGGAGCTCTTCTGAAAGACGGGCAAATTGTGTATACAAAAGGTTTTGGAAGTGCAGATATAGCCCACGAAATTCCCGTAAATACCGATACCAAATTTCAAATAGGGGCAATGAGTAAACAATTTACAGCTTTCACTATTTTGTTGCTGGAAGAACAGGGAAAATTGTCTTTATCTGATGATGTGCGCAAATACATTCCGCAACTTCAAGATTTTGGGTCTAAAATCACCATAAAACATTTGCTAAGTCAATCGAGTGGTTTGCATGATTTTTTGGCTTTAAAAGAAATTGCAGGTTGGCAGGAAAAAGATGTTTTTACACAAAAAGACGCTTTGGATTTAATTTTTCGTCAAAAAGTATTGGATTATGAACCGGGAACAAAGTTTTCGCAGACGTCATCAGGGCTTATTTTATTAGCTGAAGTTGTTAAAAAAGTTACAGGTCAAACACTTGCTGAATTTTCTCAGAAAAATATTTTTCAACCTTTAGGCATGACCAATACCTTGTTTTGTGATGATAATGAAATGATCATCCCCAATGCAGCTGTTTCGTATCAGGTATCCAAAAACGGATTGAAGAATAATCTTATCAATTATTCCATCGTCGGGACTACCAATCTTTATACTTCGGCGGCTGATTTGAGCCGCTGGTATCTCAATTTTGAGAAACCCAAAGTTGGCAGTAAAAAATTGATAGAAAAATTAACTTCTCCGGTTACTTTAAATGATGGTAAAACTACTTTTACCCCGACCTCGGGAAGGCTTTTGTATGGACAACAGTACTTACATGCTGAACGCGGTGTTCCAAAAATCTGGGCATATGGTTTAGAAGGCGGTTATGCAAGTAACATTTTCATATTCCCTAATCAAAAAGTTACTTCGTTTGTGCTTGCAAATAATAACAGATATAATGGTATTCTTGCTATGAATATGGCTGTTGAAGTCCTTGGAAATGCATTTCCGCAACCTCCAACTATTGACTTTAGTAAGCTTAAAACCATAAAAATGACACCCCAACAATTAGAAGTTTACAATGGCTTTTATTGGGATAATGAGAGAGTGTCCGGACGCAGGGTTTTTGTAAAAAATGACACTTTACGCTATCAGGTATTGGGCAGTGCAACTGAAAGTTTGTTACTACCTATTGCAGACAAAAAGTTTCAAATGGTGGTTGATGGAGACGATGTAATTATGGTCGAATTTCGCAAAGAAAAAGATCACTTTAAATTGATTTACACTTCCGGTGAAAGCGACGAATATGTCTATGAATACTATACTCCAAAAGCATATTCTACAACAGATTTAGAGGAGTTTTCAGGTACCTATTATTGTAAAACTTTGGGATCAGGTTATACATTGGCTAAAAACGAAAAAGGTTTATTTACCAATAATAAGAGTCAAACTATGATTAATTTCACTCCGATTCAGCCAGATTTGTTTCTGAGTAGCGCAAGAAATTGGGGAGGCATTCGGTTTGTTCGTGATAAGCAACAAAAAATCACAGGATTTTATATAAATTCTGATAAGATTAAGAATTTACTTTTTGAGAAAATCTAGCAGAAGAGCTATACATTATTGATAGTTGTGAGATGTGGGTTGTGAGTTTTGGGTTATGGGTTTTGAGTTATGAGTTTTGAGTTATGAGTTTTGAGTTATGAGTTGTTAGATGCTAGGCGCTGAATATGGTAATTTCTGTTTATCGTTGGCAAACATTTATGTATACAATAATAATACAAGTAGAATTATCAATTTAACAAAAATTAGTATAAGCTTTTGTTTTCTAAATATTCTATTGATTAGGATTTGGCTACCGTAAATAAAACGGACTACTTTTTAGACTTACATTTCACAACTCACAACTCACAACTCGCATCTCACAACTCACATCCACAACTCACATCCACAACTCACATCCACAACTCACATCCCACATCTTACATCCCACATCTCACATCTCACATTTCAGATCCCACAACTCAAAACTCACAACTCAAAACTCACAACTCAAAACTCACAACTCACAACTCACAACTCAAAACCCACAACTCGAATTAATTCCTAGTACTTCCAATACAATTAAATAGAGCAAGTTATTAAATCGTTAAGTTTTGTGAGAAAAAGTCCGTAATTTTTTTAATAAAACTCCGTAATTTCTTTATATATGTAGTTGCTACTTTAGTAAATAATCTATGCATGTTACAATTTGAACGTCATAGATGATTTATGGTAAGAATCAAAATAAGGATACTATAGAAGTATTTAGTCTAGTAAAATCCTTAATACTTATCAAATAAACACTACAAAAGAGTACCGGTTCTGATTAAAAACACGAATGTGAAATTTATGGATAGAAACATGGAGTCAAGTAATATTTATTTAGTTTCAAAATATTGGAATAAAAAGATATCAAATAGAGAAAAAGTTCTTGGGTTGCAACACAAACAAAATAGTCTTCCCTGTATTACTATTGATACCAAAGAATTACATTATTTTAATAAGATTACCAATAAAAACGTAATAGCTCAGTATACAGTTATAAATTCTATTTATTCTTTTTTATTGAAGAGATTTATCAATGAATTTGATGGTTATCTGGTGTCAAACTATAACGATCAATATAATTCTTTGCTTCTGTCATTTCCGACAGATTTAAAAATGTCATTTAAAGAATATCTTCAAAATGTAAAACTTGAAATTTTAGAGACATTAAAACATTCTGATTCTAATAATGCCCTTATTGCTGAAAAAATAATTGGTAATGATTTAAGTCTTTTGTCTAACTACGGGATCAATTTCAACTCCGACTCTAAGTTAGATTGCAATGGTATTTTGTTTGATATAAAGATAAACGATACTATTGAAATTCATGCATCTTTTTTAGAAGGTTTTGTAAAAAAAACAATAGTTGCATATTTAGCTCAGCATTTTAGCCATTTTATTGTCAATTTAGAGCATAATATAGCATCTGATTTATCCGAATATCCTCTACTGTCTGTAAAAGAAAAGCACCAATTAGTAGTAGATTTTAATGATACCGATATAGCATATCCGAAAGATAAAACGATACTAGCCTTATTTGAAGAGCAAGTAGCAAAAACGCCAAATAATGTCGCTGTTGTATTTGGAGAAATAGAATTAACCTATCTGGCATTAAGCGAAAAGGTAAATCAGCTAGCGAATTATATTTCTTCAAAATACATCGTAAATAAAGGAGATATAATTGGAGTGTTTTTGCCTAAATCAGATACGGGAATCATTTCGTTATTGGCGGTAGTAAAGTTAGGCGCAGTTTATCTGCCAATAGATACCAATTATCCCCAGGAGAGAATTGACTATTTAATAAAAGACAGTGGTTTAAAGTTGTTAATTGCTACTACTGCCACTTTAGAGATTGATAATTGTGATATAATTGCTGCAGAATCAATGCATTTTGATAGTGGTAGCAGTGATACTATCAATAAAGAGATTTCATCCAAAGATTTAGCTTATGTAATTTATACTTCAGGTTCTACTGGGCATCCAAAAGGAGTACTGGTAGAACATCGGAGTGCGATAAATATGTCTTTAGATCAAATCAGATCTTTTGAAATTACCGAAAGAGATAAGGTGGCATGGTTTGCTTCTGTTGCTTTTGATGCGTCTATATCGGAGATTCTGATGAGTTTGTATAGTGGTGCTACGTTATGTATTCCGACAGAAGAAACCATAAAAGACAAGGATCAATTTATAAACTTTTTAAAAGAAACAAAATTATCTGTAGTAACCTTTCCGCCAAGTTATCTGGGATTATTGACAGAGGAGGATATTTCAGAATTAAGATGTATTATTACGGCTGGCGAATCGGCTAATCCGGGTAAAGCAAAAGAAATTGTAAAATCAGGAATTGATTATTACAATGCTTACGGACCTACAGAATGTGCTGTTTGCGTATCTATATATAAAGTCGAAAATGATTTTGATAAGTCTATTGTCCCAATCGGCAAACCGATCTCCAATACTCAGGTGTACATCTTAGATGAGGCCTTACAACCGCTCCCGATAGGAGTTACAGGGAAGCTGTATGTATCAGGAGCAGGTGTTACCCGGGGGTATTTGAACAAACCTGAACTTACAGCAGAAAAGTTTATCGCTAATCCTTTTATTGAAGGCTCCCGAATGTATGACAC
>NZ_JAALLN010000149.1 GCF_011751075.1 Flavobacterium poyangense | reverse complement strand
GCCAGACTTGCGGTTACCTACGCCACCCAATCCGGTCCGATGCTGGTGATCGACGGAGCGCTGCACCCACGCTTCGAGCCGAATGGTACGTCACGCTACATCCGCAACGGTGTCGGCGTTCGCGATCCCGATACGGTGGTGCTGGCGATCTCGCGCGGCGAAGTCAGCCTTGGCGGCTTTGCCAGGTTGTTTCGCGATGCGCTGGGCTGCCGCAATGCGCTGTTCTTCGACGGCGCCGTCTCGACGCTCTCCAACGGGACCGACACGATTGTCGGCGGTTCGTTTCCTGCCGGCCCTGTTCTGGCAGTGAAAAAACGATAGTTTTCAAACCTCTGCAGGGCTTTTTGTTCAGTCGAGTCTCGACGCAATCCAAGGATGGCGCGTGAAATCGTCGAGGTCGTTATAGAGGACGGCCGCCCAGCCAAGGTTGTCGTGCTGCCGCGACAACCTTGGCGGAATCGTCGAAGAAAAGCGGGGGCTGGGCTTGCTGTCCGATCAGTTGCTCGACGTTTTCGTAGAAACGGGCGCTGTTCTTGCCGACGCCGAAGCGCGCGGCGTAGAACATCTCCTCGAAGTGATGCCGCAATCCGAC
>NZ_JAALLN010000148.1 GCF_011751075.1 Flavobacterium poyangense | reverse complement strand
TGGGTTAATGTTTACTTTCATGTTCACTACAAGAGGACTACAGTTTAACTAACAAATTTTATTGAATAAAGCGGAATTAATAGCCTTTCACCACGATTACAGTCTTTGTGCTCATATTTGCTCCGTTCAGGGGCAGGCGTTCATTTTAACGTTGAACGCCTGCCCCTGAATGGAAGACGACGAGCGGATAAAGTGCTCGGACTTGCGCATTTTCATAGTATAGAAATCCTATCAATGTCAAAGGGGAACATATTGGTTGAGTGGGTATAATACGGTGGGTGTCTTCAATTGAAAAAGCCCTCGACTGAGGGCTTTGTTCAGATCAATCTTCGGTGGCAAATCGCGCCTGGAAGTCGAATGTTGGGCGCTGGGCACAAGGTTCCAACTTCTCTTCCAGATAGCCGATGATGGTGCGAGTGACCGACACAGGCTCTTTGCGTGGGTCAGGAGTCGCTGAAGGGTATTGTGGAGAAGGTCTCCAAGAACTGTTCATTCATCCTGACCACCAACGCCAAGCAACGTGTGAACGAACCTCTGCGCTCTCGTTGCCGTGAAATCGACTTTATCTGGAATGAGGCTGAGGCTGATGAGGT
>NZ_JAALLN010000147.1 GCF_011751075.1 Flavobacterium poyangense | reverse complement strand
CCTGGTTCTGGCGGCATCATGTCCGGGCGGCGGCGACGGTCGCCGCCAGACCCTGCTGCAGGGAGGTCCAGCGCAGCCCGAGCTGCTGCTCGGCGCGCGTCGAGACCAGCCGGATGGGCTGGCGCCAGAGGCGCGCCAGCGACGGTGGAATCGGCGGCGGCAGGCGCAGGCCCACGCGTCGCAGGCCGATCTCGGCGATCTTCAGCACCGGCGCCAGCAGATGCGTTTCGATCTTCAGGCGGCGCGGGCCGATGCGCTTGACCGGCACGGCGTCGAGCGCGCGCGCATAGGCCAGGAAGTAGCCGTTCCAGTCGGGCGCTTCGGCCATGGCGAGGTTGTAGGCCGCAGCCGCGGTCGGCGTGCGCAGGCCGGCCAGCACTGCCGCTACGACGTCGTCGATGTAGACGAGGTTGCTGCAGCCGTCGCCGGCCGCGCCCAGGTCGCCGATGCGGTGCGCGCGCAGCAGGTCGGCGATGCGCAGGCTCCATTGTGGACTGTCGGGTCCGTAGATGCAGCCCGGCCGCAAGGTGACGACGGTCTCGCGCGCGGCCAGCAGCCGTTCGGCTTCGACCTTGGCGCCGGCATAGCCTTGCAG
>NZ_JAALLN010000146.1 GCF_011751075.1 Flavobacterium poyangense | reverse complement strand
ATCATCAACACCACCGCCAACACCACCGGCCAGTCCTTCGAAGCGCTGGCCATCCTGATCGGCATCTATCTCGTCCTGAACCTGTCGGTGTCGGCGCTGATGAATGTCTACAACCGCAGGGTCGCCCTGCGCGGAGACGTTTCGCGATGAGCCTCGTCGATATCGCTTCGCTGCCGCTGATGCGCCGCTCCTTCGACTGGAAGCCGCTGTGGAACGGCCTGTTCGGAACCAGGCTGAACACGGCGCTGACGGTGCTGACCCTTGCCTTCCTCGTCTGGCTGGCGCCGCCGCTGGTGCGCTGGCTGGTGCTCGACGCCACCTGGACCGGCACGGCGCAGGATTGCGCGGCGGCATCCGGCGCCTGCTGGGCCTTCGTGACGGCCAAGCTGCGCTTCATCCTGTTCGCCTTCTATCCGCAGGACCTGCAATGGCGGCCGACGGCGGCACTCGTGCTGCTGCTCGGCCTGCTCGCCGTCACCGCCCAGCCGCGCTTCTGGCGGCGCGAGCTGCTGATCGCCTGGCTGCTGGTCGTCGGTCTTTGCTGGGCGCTGCTCACCGGCACGCTGACCGGATCGCCGGTGCCGTCCAACCAGTGGGG
>NZ_JAALLN010000145.1 GCF_011751075.1 Flavobacterium poyangense | reverse complement strand
GCATCTGAATGCCGCCAGCGGCCAGATTCCATAGAAAGTAAAAGCCGAGCCGCTGGTGCGTCTGCAATCGGTGCAATGGCAGAGGCCGACGCGCAGCGGATCGCCCGACACGGAGTAGCGAACCTTGCCGCACGCACAGCCGCCATGGCGTTCTGTGGTCATCGTTGCATCTCCAATCGATTCGCGACAATCCTTGCTGCGATGCCGCCTCTTGTCCATGAAGAGAGGTCTATTACAGTGGGGAAGGGGGAGAGATTGCTGTGGGCTGGCTTAGGCCGCTTCGATCTCTGTCTTCGTGCTTGGTCTCCGCGGTCTTGTCGTGATTTTTACTCGGCAAGCAGAAGCAAATTAGGCGCCCTTAGCCTTGGTGTAGATGGCGAAAAATCCTCACCATCAGACAAGAACATACCTCCCATCCTGGTAGTCCAGGGTCTTGCCGACAAACCCCTCGGCATCTTCATACGGGCCGCAAAGGACGTACTCGTATCCGTTGTCGCTTCGTATGTTCTCAAGGATCTCTTGCCGTTCGGTCTCTCTGAACGCTCCGATCGAAACCTCGTACTTTTCCCAAAGAATCGCGGGGATCAGCTCCACCCCAGCAG
>NZ_JAALLN010000144.1 GCF_011751075.1 Flavobacterium poyangense | reverse complement strand
AAATACTGAAAATCGTTCAGAAGGAAACAATCATGAAACCTGAATTGCAAAAACTGTTTGAGGGCGTTAACGGCCTCAGCACCGACTTCCTGGATAAAGTGTCTGGTCTGCTGGAATCTAAAGTAGAAGCCGCTCGCCTGACCGCTATTCAAGAAACCGAAAACGCTGCCAACATTGAGCGCCTGCGTCTGGTTGAAGCTCATCAGGCTGAGATTGCTCAACTGAAAGAGTCTCACTTGATGGAAATCGCGACCAAAGTCGATGGCTTCCTGAACGCGGTTGTAGAAGAGTGGGCTAACAAGAACGCTCCTGCCATCGATGCTCAGATCAAACGTGAAGCGGCTGAAAATCTGCTGACTGGCCTGACTGGTGTTGAGGGCACCGGACGGTAAACCAGTTCGGGATCTACGAGGCGGCAAAGTAGAATCTGAAGACTAATCGTTCTTCAATAAAGGGGGATAGGGTATTATTGCTCTATCCTCTTTTTCATGGACAGGAACATGACAGACAAGCCAAGAAAGATTGTGATTGTTGGAGCCGGACTGGGTTCTCGGTTGATCAAAGTTCTACTGGAAGAGAAGCTGCCGGGAGTGGAGGTTGTGC
>NZ_JAALLN010000143.1:339-603 GCF_011751075.1 Flavobacterium poyangense | reverse complement strand
GTCTTCATGACGATGGTGACGGGCGACGGCTACGGCGGCCTGGAACACCGCGCCAGCACGGCGTTGATGACGGCGCGCAAGGACCTGCCGGTGCTGGGCCAGCAGGGCCAGGGCGAAGGCTATCGCGGCTTCCTGGGGCTGGTCAGCCACGAGTATTTCCATACCTGGAACGTCAAGCGCATCAAGCCGCAGGCGTTCGTGCCGTACGACCTGGCGCAGCCGGACCTGACGCGGCTGTTGTGGGTGTTCGAGGGGTTCACGTCC
>NZ_JAALLN010000143.1:0-329 GCF_011751075.1 Flavobacterium poyangense | reverse complement strand
GACGATCTGCTGCTGCTGCGCTCCAACGTCATCACGCAGAACGATTACCTGCGCCTGCTGGCCAAGACCATCACCAGCGTGGCGCGCACGCCGGGGCGGCACAAGCAGTCGGTGGCGGAAAGTTCGTTCGACGCGTGGACGCGCTATTACAAGCAGGACGAGAATTCGCCCAATGCGCTGGTGAGTTATTACACCAAGGGCGCGCTGGTGGCGCTGGGGCTGGATCTGCTGATCCGGCAAGAGTCGGCGGGCGCGCATTCGCTGGACGATGTGATGCGGCTGTTGTGGCAGCGGTATGGGCGCGATTTCTATCGCGGCAAGGCGCAGGG
>NZ_JAALLN010000142.1 GCF_011751075.1 Flavobacterium poyangense | reverse complement strand
GGTGATTTCAAAGATATCGACCCATGAGCCGCCCTTCGGGATGTTGAGCAGCAGGCCGACGCCCTGCGGATCGAGCACGAACACGAACGGCACCAGGAATGCCGGCAGCGTGTACTTCCAGGATTGCAGCGTGGTCTTGTAGGGATCGCCGCCGGTGATGGCGGCTGCCGCGAACGGTGAGAGCGCGGTCGGCGGCGAGACTTCCGACAGCACGGCGTAATAGAAGATGAACATGTGCGCGGCGTAGTCCGGCACGCCGAGCTTGATCAGGGCAGGGGCCGCGATCACTGCGCAGATGATGTAGGACGCGGTGACGGGGACGGCGAGGCCGATGATCCAGACGATCAGCGACGTGTAGATCGCTGTCAGCAGCAGGCTGCCGCCGGCGTAGGCGATCACGATGGACGAGAACTTCAGGCCGAGACCGGTGAGCGTCACGATGCCGACCACGATGCCCGCACATGCGCAGGTGGTCGCGGCGTTCAGTGCGCCGATCGAGCCGTCGGCCAGCGCGCGTTTCAGCTTTGGCGGCATCAGAGCGGTGTCCTTGCGCAGAAAGCTGAGCAGGAACGTGGTGATGATCGCATAGAACACCGACAGAGCC
>NZ_JAALLN010000141.1 GCF_011751075.1 Flavobacterium poyangense | reverse complement strand
GCATTTGGGCCGTCGAAGGAGACAATACACGATGACGGCTGACATGAATGCAGAGACGACGCATTCCGGTTTTGTCGCGCTGATTGGCGCGCCCAACGCAGGTAAGTCGACGCTCATCAACCAACTCGTCGGCACCAAAGTGTTGATCGTCACCCACAAGGTCCAGACAACCCGTGCTCTGGTGCGCGGGATTGCCACCCATGGAACCGCTCAGATCGTGCTGGTCGATACACCGGGCATCTTCAAGCCGAAGCGGCGGCTCGACACGGCGATGGTCACGACCGCATGGGGTGGTGCCAAGGATGCTGATCTGGTTTTGGTGCTGATCGATGCTGAACGCGGTATCAGGGGCGATGCCGATGCGATCCTCGACAAGCTGGCCGAAGTGCGCCAGCCGAAGATACTGGTCCTGAACAAGGTCGATCGTGTGAAACCTGAAATGCTGCTGACGCTGACGAAGACTGCCAATGAACGCGTTGCGTTCGAGCGCACCTTCATGGTTTCTGCGTTGACCGGTTCCGGTTGCAAGGATTTGCTCGACTATCTCGGCGAAGCTCTGCCGGTCGGTCCCTGGTTTTATCCCGAAGATCAGATCTCCGACTTGC
>NZ_JAALLN010000140.1 GCF_011751075.1 Flavobacterium poyangense | reverse complement strand
AATGTGAGTGTGGCAGAGCGGTCGAATGCAGGAGACTGTAAATCTCCCCGTAACAGCGCGGTGGTTCGAATCCATCCACTCACACCAAACACAGTAAGCGTTGCAGCCAGCTGTGTATAAAATGGGGTGACTCCACATCGGAAACGATGCCCCAACTTCCAGAAATGGTCGGGCGCAATGCCTGTAAAGTTCCAGGAGATCGAACCAGAAGGCACTGGTCGCCAGTTAACCAATCGGCGCTGAGAAGCGCGGGGAGTTGGGCTACGGCAGATCAAATGCTCAATCGGGTGTGAAGCCCGTCCAAATTGGAAGGTTGCCCGAGAGGTTTAAGGGACTCGACTGCTAATCGAGTGGGGCTTTTAGCCCCCGAAGGTTCGAATCCTTCACCTTCCGCCAAATTACGGGCGTGACTTCCTGAAGAGTTAGAAGATGTGCATGTCGACTCTCTCGTAATCGGGGTGTTTAGGAAGTTAAGAAATCGAGGCGAGGATAGTGAAATGCAAATAGCTTTCTCTACGTCGACGACTTCAGGTTCGACTCCTGACGCGCTCTCCCATAGGGCAGTACCAGTGCAAGTGTGTAGTCTTTCAACCATCCCATCGATGTG
>NZ_JAALLN010000014.1 GCF_011751075.1 Flavobacterium poyangense | reverse complement strand
ACGGGTTTTTTTGTTTTATAACGTTTTTTTTATTCCGCAGAGATTCGCAAAGAAGACACAGAGGGACACAGAGTTTAGTTTAAATTTTTGTGAATCTCTGCGTTTGCTTTGTGCAGCTCTGTGTAATCCTTGGGATCAGGGATGTTATTTAACCGCAAAGTTCGCAAAGGTTTACGCAAAGAGCGCTAAGTTGTATTTTATTTATTATGTCAAAGCTTTGTTGTTAGAATAAAATGAATCATTTTAGTTAATCATTTCTTAAGTCCTTTAGAAAGTTCATCGGTATTACTATAAATTCGCCCTGTCAATTAGTATGAAATAAGCTATGTTTTAAAAAATGACTTATTGCCCTAATATCCCGAAACAAATCTAAAAAACAACTAGTATCTTAAAAAATTGATTTATACAGCACTTTTAAACATTGCAATTTTTCAGGGAATAGTCTTAGGCTTAATTATTCTAAAGTCTTCCTTATTCAACAGTAATTCAAATAAACATCTGGCTTATTTATTATTTACACTTTCAGTTATTTTACTGAATCATGTTTTTGAGGTTGAAGAAGCATTTATTCCGTATCCTTTTCTACGTTTTATTGACCATATCGAATGGGAATTTCTAGTACCGGCTTTTATCTTCCTGTTTATTATAAACCGAATTGACGAGACTGTAAAAAGCAAGCAAAAAATTTATTTGTGTTTTATTCCCTTTGCCTACACTGCCGTCCTTAATATAACATATGATTTAGATCGTGTGGCAGGAATTTATACCATTCCGGAGTTTGGTATTGGTTTAATCAGTATACTTGGTTTTATTCAGTTTATTTTGGGGGTTACATTTATGCCGTTTCTGTTACTTTATTCCTATTCTATGATTAAATATTTAAAGGATCCACGGGAGAAAAAATGGATATTTACCTTACTAACAATTGTTTCTTTATCCATATTTGCTTTTCTGATTATCTATCTGGTCGGTTTGTTTTTCCAATTTGATATATCTTCTACGATGAGTGCCCTGGCTTTATCTGCAACATTCATAATTCATTGGACAGCTTATATTGGCATTTACAAGTACAAACTTGCAAAAAATAAAGAGGCGATTTCCAATCTTCTAAATAATGATTTAGTTGTTTCGAATAGCAATCTGCAAACAGTAGAAGATAGCAAAACAGAAGAATATAAGGAATCGATCACAGCAGATAATATTTATTTTCAAAAACTGGAACTTCTTTGCAAAGAGCAGCACATTTATACTGACAGTACATTAAACAGAGAAAAAGTTGCTGAAAAACTAGGTATAAGTGCGGGATATGTTTCACAAATTATAAACACGATAACAGGAGACAACTTTGCTAATTATATCAATCAATATCGAGTTGAAGCAGTCAAGGAAATGATTTCAAATTCTGAATATGAAAACTATAATTTGTTGGCGATGGGATTAGAATCCGGGTTTACTTCAAAGGCAACTTTTTATAAAGTCTTCAAAAAATGTACGGGGCAGACACCAAATGAATATAAGAATACAAGCAAATAAGTATCAATTTATGCATTTTTAAGCTTTTGATACCTTTTCTAATTTCCCTTAAGTGAGTTTTGCAATCAAATAATTCAAATCACTTTTTATGAAAAACTTTTTAGTACTAGCTGTTGTTACAGTTTTAGGATTTACAAATGTTAATGCTCAAAAAATCAAATTTGGGGCTAAAGGAGGCTTAAACTTTGCATCTGTCAGCGGAGATGATACCAAAGGTATTGATGCCGTAACCGCGTTTAATTTTGGTGTTTTATCAGAAATTCCAATTTCCGATACCTTTTCTTTTCAACCTGAGGTAATGTATTCCGGACAAGGGTATAGTTTCAATGATAATACAGTAGCTTTAAATTATCTGAACATTCCTTTAATGGGGAAATATTATTTGACAAAAGGTTTCAGTATTGAAGCCGGACCACAAGTTGGTTTTTTACTTTCTGCTAAAAATGAAAAGACAGATGTGAAAAAATCATTTAATACTTTTGATTTCGGGGTTAATTTTGGCCTGGGTTACAAGTTGGACAACGGACTTAATTTTGGAGCAAGATATAATCTGGGATTAACTGATATTAATAATGTAGAAGGTTCTTCAAGTAAAAATAAAAACGGAGTATTTCAATTATCAGTTGGTTATTTCTTTTTCTAAAATCTAATAATTTCATCGCTTTTATACCTTGGGATCGCTTGGAAATGTAATGATATTTTTGCTAGGTTTGATTTGTACAAATTGTATCTATCAAAGGTTTCTAATAAGGTTGGAGCTTGAAATTGGAAAATAAACAAAAAATCCTTATTCTTTTTTTGAATAAGGATTTTTTAGGCTCTTACGGGTTTTTGATCCCGCAATTCTGCTACAAAACTAAGATTACAGGGACAAAAGTTACTCGTAAATGCAACAGCACCGTCTGGCACGACTTTTTACCAATGCAACTAAATTACAAGGTTCCAAATTTACCTGCCTGATAGTCTTCAATCGCTTTTGTGATTTGGTCCTGAGTATTCATTACAAATGGACCGTAATGTGCAATTGGTTCATTTAAGGGTTCACCACTCATAATAAGTACGATAGTATTGTCACTTGTTCCTTCTAAACTAAAACTGTCACCTGCATTGTTTTCGAACATTGCAAAGCTGTCTTTTTTTAATTCCGCTTCATTGTTCACTTTTACACTTCCTTCAATGATCAAAATTGCGGTATTCCAATTTTTAGGAAAAGTAAAATCGGCTTTGGCTCCTTTGTTTAAGTAGGAATTAAACAAGTCCATAGGAGAGAAAGTTGTGGCTTTTCCTTTATGACCCAAATAATCACCTGCAATTACATTTACAAAACTGCCATCATCGCCTACAGGAACTTTTGTCATTTTATCAAAAAACAGATCCTGATATTGTGGATTGGTTTCTTTGTCTTTGGCCGGAAGATTTACCCACATTTGAACCATTTGAAAGGTTCCGCCTTTTCTCGCAAACTCCTGTTCATGATATTCCTGATGCAGAATTCCTGATCCTGCGGTCATCCATTGTACGTCGCCTTCACCAATTACACCGTGATTCCCTTTACTGTCTTTATGTTCTATTTTTCCTTTGTAGGCAATCGTCACGGTTTCAAACCCTTTATGCGGATGTGCACCAACGCCTCTCGGTATTTCTCTTGCTTCAAAGTTGATATCGGCATTGTAACCAACTGCAAAGAAAGGAGACATTCTGATCCTTGGAATTTCTTTCCCAACAAATGAAGTGGTGTAAAAAGCATCTCCTACCCAGGTAAAATTCTTTGGAGTGAGGATTTTTTCTATTTCTCTATTTTTCATGTTTTCTCTCTTTTTAAATTCTGATTCTATTCCAAATTTATAGTGTTGAGGCAATATTCTTAATTGCTTCTTTTATCTCGGGGTATTTAAATACGTACCCGGCCTCAGTTATTTTATGTGCTACTAAATGCTGACCTTTAAACGCATTTAGTGCATAATTTGTACCTAAGACTTCGTTAGCAATAGACTTAAAGACATCTTGCATGGAAACGGGTTCAGGAGCCACTGAATTAAACACGCCATCCAGACCATGTTCTACCGCAAATGCAAAGATCCCTGCCATATCTGCAATGTGATTCCATGCAAATGCTTGAGAATTGGGTTGCATTGCAATTTCCGGATTGCTCTTTATCGTATTGAGATAAACCGGAAAAATACCTCCATCATTCCCTAAAACCAATGACACTCTAATCTTAGAAACGTGTTCTGCGATTTCATCAGTTTTAAATTGATCTGCTGCTTTTTCCCAATCATCGCTCAGCGTTGCGGCAAAGCCCATTCCCTTGTCTCCATTTTCATCTATCTCTGTTGTTTCGTCCGTAAATCCATAATAGCCAATCGCCGAAGCCGAAACAAAAGATTTGAGTTTCTGATTTCTTTCTTTCAATTTCTCCCTTAAAAAATTGGCTGCTCCAATCCTCGAATCGTAGATTCGTTGCCTTTTCTCGGCTGTCATTGGTTGTCCGTCATTTAATTTTGCACCGGCAAGATGCACAATATGATTGACGTTATCTAAAGCATTATCATCCAGAATCCAATCTTCCAAATCCCATTGATATTCATTATCAGCTTTAGGATTTCTGGTCAGCAATTTTATAGCATATTTTTTATCTAAAATTGAAATTAAATGCTTCGCAATAAAGCTGTTTCCCCCTGTTATTAATACGGTTTCTTTCATAAGTGTTGATTTTCAAACTATTCTGATACCCAAAATTATTTAATATTTCACTAACTTTAGCGTGAGTGAACTCGGAGTAACTAGTAACCTGTAAGTTATCAACCTATGATTAAAAAACCTAAAACGGACCCTGAAGGATGTACCGGCGATATTACAGCAATGATGGATGCTCTTGAAATTCTGGGAGGAAAATGGAGATTGCTTATTGTACATTATCTCTTTATAAGACAGGAAGGTGTAAATACATTTAAGAAAATAGAAAAAGATATAGTAGGCATATCTGCAAAAATGTTGTCAAAAGAGTTAAAAATTCTGGAAGTAAATAAAATTGTAAGTAGAAAGGTAATGAGCACCAAACCCATTACGGTACAATACTCTATTACCGAATATGGAAAAGAAATTAAATCTGTGATTTCGGTTCTGGTTGATTGGGGGCAGAACCACAGGAGAGAAATGTTTGATAAATAATCATGAGCCATAGAGATTTGGCACTGACAACTGCGACAGAACTCAAGTTAGTGGTATTTCAAAAATTCAAAGGGTAATTGAGGAGACTAAAAATCCTTTAACCTCTTCACTAAATTCAGTAGACTTTTAGAACTACTTTACCACGCTTTTGTCAAAAAAAGGATAATGTAGACAATTGGCATCCTAAAAATAAGAAATTATAGGGCTTTATTATTTCCTGAACTGGCTGGGTAACATTCCATATTTTTTCTTAAATGCTGCTGAAAAATGGCGCTGGTATTTATATCCAACCAGTTGAGAAACCTCGCCGATGTTCATATTATGATTGATAAGTAAGTCTTTTGCCTGTTCCATTTTGACATCACTCCAAAAAGCAAAAACAGAAGTGCCAAACAGTTCCCTAAATCCTTTTTTCAGTATAAACTCATTTGTCCCTGCATTATGAGCCAATTCGATCAGGGAGCTGGCGGAATCCAAATTATGAAGTATAAATTCTCTAACGGCATATATTTTATCAATGTCTGATTTTTTAATAGAAAAATTAGAAACAGAATTCTCCGAAAATTGCTCTAGCTGAAGTAAAAGCAGCTCAATAACTTTTGCTTCAAGAAACATCCTTTTAAAGATACCCTGTCTCTGGCAGTTTACAATTTGATTTATAATATCATACATTTCATTAGTGATATATAAATTCTCATTTTTTAAGAGACCTGAATTTCCTTTTTCAACAGTATTGCGAAAATTATCAAATATTGGACTGCCAGGTGGAAGGAATTTTTTGAAAAAGGAAGGAGCAAGGTTTATTTCGCACAATTGCAACTGATTGCTTTCCCATTTCATTTCACCACATACTTTATTGGCATAAATGATATTATGCCGGTGTGGTTCAAAACTTATTTCGCTGTCAAAATTCTCTGCAAGTGTGGTACTTGATCCTTTTAGGGCAAAATGCATTTCGATTGTCTCAAAATCACTTTCAAAACCAAGCTGTACCTTATTGGAAAGCATGGCATCACCATAGGCAATATGAACACCTTCAAAATAAATTTCTTTGTAAACTCCTTTTCCCATAAAGTGCTCTAAACAGATGACACTTTCTTCAACTTCTTCAGTACTGCTGTAAAATGATTTCGGATATTCTTTCTCCATCAGTAAAGTACTGAACTCGAGATCATATAGGCGTAAGGTCATTGATCATATTTTAATTTAATCCGTTTTGCGGACATTTTAATCCGTTTTGCGTAACTGGTGAAACAATAAGCCTTTTTACTTTTGCACAAATTTAATAATTATTTAGATTAGTTCTTAATAATTAAAATTTCTTAACATGAAGCATAAAAATCCCAAACGAAAAAATGGCATCGCACGTTTACTGGAAATAGCCGGTAGAAGAAAATTTTTACTCCTTATGTCTGGGGTTTTCGCCATAATTCATGCTCTTTTGAGTCTGATGCCTTATATTTTGGTATTTTATATTATTAAAGAGCTCACCACAGACAAAATCGATTATCAGTTGGTAACCGATTATATTGTCTATGCTGCAGCGGCTGTAGTTGTCAGTATCATTTTTCTGTTTATTTCCGGAATTCTTTCGCACATAGCTGCTTTTAATATTTTGTATGAATTACGAAAATTTATTGCAGTTAAAGTTGGAAAATTACCTATGGGGTATCTTAACAATCGAAACTCGGGGGTGCTGAAAAAAATCCTTTCCGATGATGTGGAACGTATCGAAAGTTTTATTGCCCACCAGATACCTGATTTTGTAAAAGGAATAGCTCTCCCGGTTATCACCATTACATATTTATTTTTTCAGGATTGGAGACTGGCTTCAATTAGTTTTCTTCCGTTATTGGTTCTTTTAATTTGGATACCGATTATGTACGGCGGGCGCAATAAACAGCTTATTCAGGATTACCATCAATCGCTTGAAGATATGAATTCGGGTATTGTTGAATATGTGCGCGCCATGCCGGTCATGAAAATTTTCGGACAGTCTGCCGAGACATTTGACAAATATGGAAATACCGTCAGATGTTTTAATTCCTTTGTTGCCCAATGGGTAAAAAGCAGTACGCCTGCATTTGCTGTTTTTATGAGTTTCATCAGTAATGCCATGTTGCCTGTTCTGGCTCTTGGACTGTACTTATATTTTCAAAATGGTCTGACGCTGGCTACTTTACTGTTGTTCCTGATCTTAGGTACAGGATACATTAAACCTCTATTTGCTCTGAGTAATATGGGAATGCAGATTTCTATTATTAACAGAGGAGTAGAACAAATTGATGAACTTTTAAATTATGATGATTTAAATGAAAGCAGGGATTTTCAAAAACCTGAAAAATTTGACATCGAGTTTAGAGCGGTTTCCTTTGCTTACGAAAATCAAAATTGGGTACTTCAAAATATTAATTTCCATTTAAAAGAAAAAAGTATTACCGCATTAGTTGGGCAATCCGGTGCAGGAAAAAGTACAGTTGCCCAGTTAATTGCACGTTTCTGGGATGTGAACAGTGGAGGGGTATTTATTGGAGGAGTAGATATTAAAGAATACCCTTCACAGCAGCTTATGGAGTTGGTGTCTTTTGTATTTCAGGACAGCTTTATGTTTCAGCAGAGCATGTATGATAATATTTGTATGGGAATGAATAAATCGAGAGAAGAGGTTGAAGATGCGGCAAAGGCAGCACAAATTCACGACTTTATTATAACATTACCGAAGGGGTATAATACAATGATCGGACAATCCGGTGTTCACTTAAGCGGAGGCGAACAGCAGCGTTTTCAGCTTGCGAGGGCGATTTTAAAAGATGCGCCGATTTTGATTTTGGATGAAGCCACAGCCTTTGCCGATCCCGAGAATGAATACAAGATTCATCAGGCAATGAGTCAACTGATTAAAAATAAAACAGTTATAATAATTGCCCATAGATTAAGCACGATTACAGAAGCTGATCAGATCCTGGTATTTGACAAAGGAAGTATTAAGGAGAAAGGAAAACATGATGAACTTTTGAACAAAGAAGGCATTTACAGTAGAATGTGGAATGCACATATCAGAGCAAAAGAATTTGTTATTTAATGATTTGGTAGTAAACAGGAAAAAAAATAATCCAATACAGCTTTCGTTGACCGTAGAACAAATCTACTATGGAAAGGCATAAAAAAACAGTTAGATGATGAAAAGAAACTATTTAAAAAAGAACTAAAATCCTGCAACATTATTTGAAACGATATAACAAACTCTTAAATCCTTTTCTACAATAGTATCATGATAAAAAATTTAAAACGTACAGTCACATTCAGCCCTACAGATACAATGAGAACCGTTTTGTGGGAAATTGTTCATAGTATTTTCATAGCAGCACCTTCAGGGATTCTGCTGGTGGTAATCTGGGAGCTTTTTTCAAAGGAACCTGATAAAACACGTATCTGGGCGGTTGTTTTCCTGATGTTTTTCCTACTTATGATGCAGTTTTTTATTGCATCGAAATCAATGGTAAGAACCAATATCTGGGTTTATGATTTGTCAACCCGTTTGAGAATCGAATTAGGCAACCGTATTCAAAAGCTTTCACTTGGATTTTTTAAACAACGGGACCCGGGCGAGATTGTTTCGGTTATTTTACAAGATGTTGCTAATTTTGAAAGTATATTTGGTCATAGTGCCGGCAATCTTGCTTCAGGTTTTTTTGGAACGCTGGTTCTGTCTGTTTTTTTGTTTGTTTATGACTGGCGTCTGGCGCTCTGCCTCATTTCGGCTATACCACTCATATACCCATTTCTTCGTGTGGCAGATTACTTGGTCAGTACTTTGGGGAAAAAGCAGATTGCTGCCAGAAATACTGTTGGTGCAAAATTTCTTGAATATGTTCAGGGAATAAGGCACTTAAAAGCGTATGGATTAACAGGAGAAAAACACCAGGGACTGGAAAAAGCATTTGAGGAACTGCGTAGTAAAAGTATAAAAATGGAATCGGTTCCGGGACCTTTTATAGTTACGGCAGTAGTTGTATTTGAAATTTGTTTTTTGGCAATGATCGCTCTTGGTCTCTATTACCTAAGCGGTAATACTATAACAGTTCCTGTGCTTATAACATTTCTGATAATGGGATATAATTTATACAATCCGCTAAAAGTGATAATGGTAGACTATTTGATGCTCTGCTATATGAATGAAAGCCTTTCGAGAATTATTACTGTACTGGATGAACCAACTATGGAAACGGATAAGAATGAATTTCCAACTCATTACAATATTGATTTTAAGAATGTTAGCTTTGCTTATCAAAACAAGCTGACGGTTCAAAATCTAAATTTTTCTGTTCCGGAAAAATCAATGACGGCATTAGTCGGTCATTCGGGTTCAGGAAAAACTACAATTGCCTCGCTCATTGCCCGCTTTTGGGATGTTCAGTCAGGAAGTATAACAATTGGAGGAGTTGATATCCGTACTATCAATCAGGAAAATTTTTATATTTTGATTAGTGAAGTTTTTCAGGATGTTTATTTATTCGATGATACAATTTACAACAATATAAAGATAGGAAAACCCAGTGCAGGAAGGGAAGAAATAATGAAAGCTGCCGAGAAAGCCCAGGTACTTAATTTTACAAATGGTTTTGCAGAAGGAATGGACACCAGAGTAGGCGAAGGGGGAAGTAAAATATCCGGTGGACAAAAACAGCGTATAAGTATTGCCCGTGCGTTGCTTAAAGATGCGCCCATTATCCTGCTTGATGAAGCTACTGCCAGTCTTGATCCCGAAAATGAGATTTATATTCAGCAGGCGATTCAGGAACTGGTAAGGCATAAAACGGTAATCGTCATTGCACACAAGCTGGCAACTATTCAAAAAGCCGACCAGATTTTAGTTTTGGATGACGGGAAAATAATTGAACGAGGAATCCATAGCGAGTTACTTGATCAGAAAGGAAAATATAATAGTATGTGGGAGATACAGCAAAAATCAGGAGGATGGAAAATTTAATAGAAGAATGCCCAAAGGAAACTCGTTGTGTAGCGGCTCGTGAAATTGCATTGGAGAATTTGCTGATTCTCCGGCTAGAGAACAAGTCAGATAAAATAGTTCAGTTTCCGATACCTCCGATAGAAGATTCTATTCTATTTTATTACCAGTTTGAGGGTCAGGGGGCACTGTATATCAACAACGATAAAATTAAATTTGAAAATAAGGAACAGAGTTTTTTTCTAAATACAGAAAATGAAAAGATTTTAAGTTTAGGCCCCCAAGGAATATGCGTTGTTATTCAGGTCAAAAATAAGATTGTGGAAACTTATTTAAAAGAGATGACTCTGCGATGGAAGAATCATTTTTATGACAGTAAACTCATGACTTTTATGTGTCATAAACATCAGTTGCCCATAACTCCTCCTATGAGCGAATGCATAAATGAAATGTTTTTTTCTGAAAGAAAAGGAATGTTTTTAAAACTTATTTTAGAATCTTTAATTCTTCGTCTGTTTACGCTGCAGTTTGAGCAGATTGAAAATCACGATTGTGAAGTTTTCTGTTCTCTTAAAAAATCAGAAGCAGAAAAAATATTTAAAGCAAAAAAAATCATCACAAGTTCTATCAAAAGTTGGTTTACCATTTCAGAACTGGCAGCTTTGGTAGGAACAAACCAGTGTACGTTAAAAAAAGGATTTAAGGAGATTTACGGATGTGCCGTTTTTGAGTTTATAAAAAATTACAAAATGGAAAAAGCACATCAAATGCTGTATGATGAAGAAATGAATATTTCCGGTATCAGCGAATGGTTGGGGTATAAAAATGTAACACACTTTTCGGCTGCATTTAAGCGGAAATTTGGTTTTCGTCCGAGTAATTTAAAAACACAAGTTTTAAAAATCTAGTTTGAAAAGCCCGCTTTTGCGGGCTTTTTATTATAGTAGTTTTATGAATTTAGCATCTAATAACTCACGTTTATTTTTGGGAGTTATGCGCTGTAAATCATGATACCAGTCTTCTGCTGTCAGTTTGATTTTTGATACAGCAGCCAGATTGTAAAACGATTTGATTTGAGCCAGCAGGATTTTGTTATCTACGATTTCTTCACTGGTTTGATACAGTACCTCAATACCTTTATAATTGTATATATATTCCTGGTTTATATCGCAGTAAAGAATAGGTTGTTCCTTTATTCCGGATACCGCTCTTCCCGCTAGATATTTATCATGATTCTTTTTCAAAAATTGAGAAACAGAAGTCTTGCCATAAAGTTGGTCCATCTGCACGAGAGCTAAGTAGGAAGGAATTGAATTGGTGAGCAATGGAAAACCCTGAACTCTGGAAAAATTCCCGTTATTAAAATACTGTTGTCCAATTAGGCTGGTTGTAATATAACGAAGATAATCCCTGTCTTCGTTTCGGCGTATATCTGCGATCCATCCATGATTTTCAGGAAGCGTAATCAGATTTCCTGAAATATGAAGATCTTCATCGTATCGAGGTCTTTCTGCAATAATAAGTTTTGAATACGGATATTCGCCAAGCTGCTTATTGAGAAATACCAGTGCCTCTTTAGCTGATTCTATCCAGGCAGTTACATTGTATGGATGACCCGGATGATAGTAAACCTCAATATCAATATTTTTTCCGTTTACCTGTACTTGTTGTTTTTTAGAAGCATATGCTGCCAAAAGGATGTTCCATTGAAAAGGAATCGCTTTTTCACTTCTAAACTGATAGTATTTCTTTCCATTTTCTTTCCATTCCTTTACCAGTAAGCCAGGCATAACTGCTTGCTGGGTATCGGGTGTACTTATTGTACAGTCAAATGTAAAACCATTCGATTGTGTTGAAGCAAACGAAAAATTCTTTTCTTTGTCAGCAGGTGTTTTTGGTAATGATGATACTATTGGTTTGAGTTTATAATCTTTTCGATATTTGTTATCGGCCAGTTCGCGACGGTTGTCGTAGCCTCCAATAAAAGGCAGAAAATCTTCAGAAATAAAAGACCCGTTAAAAGCAATATCCGCCTGTGGTTCACTATTAGTAAAGCCACTGTAATGTTTTTCAGCTTTCACATTCAGCCACATTATTTCTCCGGGAAGAAGCGGTTTTTCTAATTGATAGATGGCATGTCCGAACAAATCATCATTCGAAATCTTTTTAAGTGATTTATCTTCACAGGAAATATTTTCGATCTTAAGAAAGTCGACCCATTCAATATGTAAGGAAATGATAGGACTATCATACGGATTTGTAACCTTAATAGCTGCATGATACTGCAGAAGTCTTTGCTCGGGGGATAGATTCAGGACTAGATTTATATGTTGTATTTTTGGCTGCGGCAGATTTTCGTATTTTTTATATTTTTTTTCGTAATCTGCATCAGAACGACGCTCCTCTTCTCTGGATGAGAATTGATTCTGTACATTGACAGTCTGATAAATATGATTGGCAGCAAAAACAAATGAGGTAATGCAGATAAAACAAAATGCGGCCAGTAGTTTTGCGGTTCTTCCTTTAAAATGAAACCTTTTGTTTAAAGGAGCAGTTAGTCCTCTTGGCCAGACTAAAAGCCCCAAAAAAGTTAATGCTAAACTCAATGATATCCAGTAAAAGCTGTACCATAAGTTTGCAGTTCCAAAGAAACTGCTTCCATTCATATCAGTATACTTCAGAGTTCCGGGAGCTAATGTAAAGGCAAGACGGAATTGCTCCAAAACACCAATCTCATGGAGGATTATAGTTAGAACTAATACGAGAATAGTCAGACCATGTGTGATGTATTTATTTCCTGTTATTCCGGCAATAGCGGTGCAGATTAAAATATATCCCAAATACTTAGGAAACCACCTCAGTATTACTTCTTTTATATATACAAGTAGTTCAAAATTAAAGTAGCCTTTTCCAGCTTGAACACAAATCCCAAAGACAATAAGGCATAAGGATAAAAGTATGCTGACCATGATCATGGCATTAATTTTTGAAAGGGTAGTTACCCATGAAGGAACGGGCAGCGCATCAGCTATTTTCCAAAAGCCGCTGGACTGGCTTCTAAACAACAGTTCTACCGTGTTTATAATAATGAAAAGCTGAAAGTAAAAGGAAAGAGCAATAGTTACATTTGTTATTTCCACCGTTACAGGAAGTGTTGGTGCAGCAGAATAATACTGTTGTTGCCAGACAGCAATGTAAAAAATATAAATAACAAGGAGCAGGCTTAGAAAAATCTTAAAACCGGATGGTGCGACAACACTTCTAAATTCTGTTAGTGAAAGAGAGAAGACATTTTTCCAATCCTGAAAGACAGAGAACGCCGGTAGGGATTTTAACTGGATTTTATGCCCGTCATTCTTCTTGTCTTTAGAAAAAATTTCATCATTGATTTGCTTCTGTTTTTTGCCGGAAACCGACATGCTGAATTTTTTGAAAGAAAATCTTTTGCGACTTATAAGCAGAATTGTTAATGCTATTGCAGTCCATCCTAATCTGTTCCACATCAGATTTCCAAATAAGGGAGGCATAAAATTGTTTTTTTCAGCAGCTGACATATGCTCAAGTTCATCCAAAAGAACGCCAAAGGAAGTAGGATCATACAGTGCTGCTGCACGGTTGAGTTCGTGCATAGAAACCGAAAAGATCATAATCAGCATTACAAACATACTGGCCATGTAGGAACTTTTTATATCACGGGTTAATGCCGATGCACTGAAGCATAGCGTGTATAAAATAAAGGTATTTGGAATAAGAATGTAGGAGATGGCAGAAAGTAGGGCCGGAAAATCTGCAGGCCCCAGATTTTTTACAGGCAAGAAAGAATAGCAGAATGCCCCCAGCAGATAAAAGAAATTAAGGCCCAGCATGATAGTAAAACCCGACCAGTACCGACCCCAGAAATACCCGCTTTCGGACGCCCATGTGGTAAAAATAATGGATGAAAAACGCGACTGTAGATCTTTTGTAATAACCGTTCCGGCAATAATAGCCGTGACAATAAAACCGACATAGCCAATACCGGCAAAAACGGTAAAAAATATAGCAGAAGCATTGGCGTATGTTTCATCGTTGGCATAAAATTCGCCACTGTGGTGCATGTAATAAATACCTTGTAAGAGCATTAAAAAGCAGATAACCCAATTGACGGGTCTTTTTAATTGCTGTCTGATTTCAAAATTATATATTGCTTTAATCATGTTTTACTATTTAATTTGTTGCTCAAACATAAGATTGAAGTAAGCATCTTCAAGTGTAGGTTTTTTTTCTGCAAAAGAATCATGAGGTCTGCTCTCTGAAAGAATTGTTAGGACTGGGCTTCCGGACTCGTAATAAGTAGAAATGACCTGATAATCCGACAATGCAGACTGGAGCTGGCTTTTTTCTATTTTTTTAGTCCAAAGCTTGCCTTTCAATTCATTTTCAATCGCAGCAGGTTTCCCGTACTTAAGTACTTTTCCGTCTCCAATAATGGCCATATCATTGCATAGTGTTGATACATCTTCTACGATATGGGTAGAGAGTATTACAACGGTATTTTCGCCAATATCACTCAATAGGTTATAAAAACGGTTGCGTTCCATAGGATCAAGCCCGGCAGTCGGTTCGTCTACAATAATTATTTTTGGAGTTCCAAGTAATGCCTGTGCAATACCAAATCTCTGACGCATTCCGCCGGAATAATGAGAAAGTCTGCGGTGTTTTACATCGTGAAGATTTACTCTTTGAAGAAGTTCATCTACGATTTGCTGTCTCTCATTTTTATTGGTAATTCCTTTCATTTTAGCAATATGGTGCATCATATCAAATGCACTGACATTATGGTACACCCCAAAATCCTGTGGAAGGTATCCCAATATTTTTCTCATTTCCTGAGGCTGTTTCAAAACATCTATGCCATTAAAAGTGATACTCCCCGAATCGGGATCTTGCAGAGTGGCTATTGTACGCATAAGCGAAGATTTTCCTGCACCGTTCTGACCTAACAATCCAAACATTCCTTTATTGATCGTCAGTGAAATATCGGCTAGTGCTTTTTTATCTTTATTATAGGTCTTGAAAAGGTTTTTTATTTCTAATTCCATAATGTGTTTAATTAAAAAGTTACTTTTAAACTTGTTCCAAGTGTGGTGGGTAATCCAAGGGAAACAGGAGAATTGTTTCCTCTGTTATTAGCATATACAAAGGAGAAATAACGGCTGTCCGTCAGGTTTTTAACCCAGAATTTTAGTTCGTATTTTTTATATTTTACTCCCGCATTTATGTTAACAAGAGAAAAAGGATCCTGAATCAGATCATTGTAATAAGTCAGATAATATTTTCCAAGGTATTTCCATTCCGGAACAATAAAGAAATTGACATCTTTAGTAATTTTTCCGGAATAAGTAACGGATAAGGACGAAGAAAAATCGGGAGTAAAAATCTGTTTGTTGCCTTTAAAATCTATGTTGTCACTTTTGTCATCATTCAGCAGCAGCAGTTTATTATATTGGGTATTTACCACTCCCAGATTATAACGTATCTCAAGGTTTTTTACAGGAAGCGCGGTCAGTTCAATTTCTATTCCTTTACTGTTCATTTCTCCAATATTGGCAACATACGTTTCAGGGGCCATAAGAGTCTGCTGCTGATCTCTCCAATAGGTATAAAATGCTGCAAAATTGGCTCTTAGTCTTCGCTGAAACCATTCGGTCTTAACCCCGATTTCGTAGTTGTCAGTATATTCCGGTTCATAACTCAAATGTGTACTGGATGCCTTACCGTATTGATTAACTCCTCCGGGACGAAAGCCTTTTGCATAATTTGCATAAAGCGTCATATCTTCTGCAGCCAGATAAGACAGATTCAGCTTAGGCGAAATAGCATTTGATGAAGTACTTGCTTCTCTTTCGGGATACACCTGAACGGGCGCCGGTTTTTTTTCAAACTCATCATGCAGAACCATCTTTTTTTCATCATAATCATAACGAATTCCACCAGTTAGTTTTAGTTTATCAGTTAAAGCATAAGTTAGGTGTGCGTAAGCTGCTAAACCTTTTCCTTTCTGTTCAGAAATAGTAGAGTATAAGTAAGGGGCATTAGGATCTGCCGTAACAGCATCAGGACCATAGTAAAATTGAGATTCAGCTTTTTTGTTGTCAAGAAATGCGAATAATCCACCTGTTATATCCCATTTTTTTAAATTGCGTGATGCTATTTTTAGTTCTTGCGTTAAGGTTCGCTGTGGTCTTGTCGGCGCCAGATAAGTTATAATATCGTAAGGTGTGAAATCCTGATCATAAGCATCATAAATATCATTAAGATAACTGTAACCGGTCAAGGAGGACAGTTCCCAGTTGTCTAGTTTATATTGTGCAAGGAGAGAAGTTGTAGATAATGTTCGGTTCTCTATGTTTTTCCCGTTTTGATTTACCTTATAGGGCTTTTCATTAGCATATGCGGCATTCATGGCGTAAGCAAAGGTTCCGATGATATCATTTTTTTCCAGTTTTGAATTTAAAAGAAAAGAAAGACGATCAGAAGCGAGATATTTCAAAAAGAAATTCCCTCCGTAATTTTTATAGTTATCAAATTTTTTTCCGGTAAACTCGTTTTCATACAGGCCATTTCGCGCCGTATAAAAGCCATTTATCGAAGTAAAAAGTTTGTCTTTAATTAGTGGAGTGGAAATCCCGGCCCTATACTCCTGGGAATTGTAATTTCCGAAACCTGCTTCGGCAAATCCTTTGGAGGTATTACCGGGCTGTTTGCTAAGAATATTAATGACACCTCCTAAAGCATTTCGGCCATAAAGTGTACTTTGAGGTCCTCTTAAAACTTCAACTCGTTCAATATCCTGCAGCTGCATCGAGGAAGCATACCCATCAAACATTGGGATGCCGTCGATATAAACACCGATAGCCGGGTCTGTTGAAAAAGTAAGAATACCCCTTATCGACATAATATTAAGGGTTGGAGAGCCACCGCTCATCGTAATCAGATTGGGTACATTCATAACCAGGTCGGTCATTTCTGTTATTTTTCGCTGCTCGATTTCTTTAGCTGAAATGGCAGAAACGGCAATAGGTGTTCTTTGAAGTTTGGTTTCTTTTTTCTCAGCAGTAATGATAACTTCTTCCAGTGCTGTTGTATTTTCTTTAAGAGTAAATTGTACTCTTTCTAAATTTCCGGAAATTAAATCAATTTTTTTTTCTGCCTCATAGTAACCATAATAAGTGCATTTAAGATGTATGGTCTGCTGACCGGAAACCGTAAATTCAAATTCTCCATACTCATTGGACTTTACGGTTTGATGGGTTTCTCTAACAGTAAGGAGGGCTCCGATTAGTGCTGTTCCGTAGGTATCCTGCACACTTCCTTTAATCGATTTTTGCTGTGCATGAAGTGACGCACAAAAAAACAACAGCAAAAATAAACGTGTAATCACAATTTTTAATTTCATAAATGGCTTTGCTATAATTTATTTAGAATAATTTTAAATGAAGCAAAAATAAATTATGCCCTTAGGGAATTTGTGACGTGATTAGGAATATTTTTGACGCGAAAAGACAAGAATTGTAGTTAGAAATTTTCAGGAAAATCAAAAACATACAGAGGTTTGCCATGTTATCTGCCATTAAAAATTATAATTGAGTTCATTGGTTTTATGAAACTGGTTTTAATTTTTTTATTGGATTTTGATTTCGGGATAAAATGTATGAGGAATTTGCTTACTATTTGAAGTCAAATTTGGTGTTGTAATTTAAGAGATCAAAGAATTCTTTTACCTCTTCACTAAATTAAGTAAGCCGGAGTAACTTTATATTTTTCGAAAAATTTTCAATTAGTGAACAAAGCGAAAATTTATATTCTTCTATACAATGGAAAGGTATCTGTTTTTACAGTAGCTATTTTTTCGATATTAATTCCGACCAAAACTGCTGAAACCACACCCATTACCCAATCTCCGAAATGTGAAATACTAAATTGAAGATTGGGGTGTTGTGGAAGATCGAGTTTATCAAACTCTTGATACTATATATGCTTTTTTAAGACCAAATAAGTGTATCCCAGTTGTTTTTTTTGGCTATAGAAATTAACCCTCTATCGGGATTAATGGCCACAGGATATTTCACGGAGCACAACATGGGAATGTCATCAGTAGAATTTCCGAAAGAAGCACAATTTTCGAGATTGAGTTGGTTTTTATGTGCATGTTCGTTTACCAGTTCGGCTTTTTGTTTTCCGGAAACGGCACGGCCTGTAATTTCTCCGGTATAAATTCCGTCTTTTATTTCTAAACAAGTTGCAATTAATGCTGCATCCAATTCCGTCGCTAAGGGTTGCAAAAAGATATCTAAGGAACCTGAAACTAAAACAATCTGAGTACCTTGTTCTTTGAAGGAATGGACTGTTTCAAATGCTTTTGAATAGTGTTTCTTTTTATAGTTTTCCTCATAGCATTGGTATTGCAGGGTAGTCATTTCTTCGACAGTTATACCCTTGTATTGCCTATAGATGGAAGCCGTTGACATTTCGCGATTGATTTTGTCAAGTACAGTCCAATAAATAAATCGAAATGGCAGAACCGCTTTCCAAAGTTTGTACATAGAGGGGGATAGTAGCTGTTTTTTGATGAACATTAGCGGCTCGACAATGTTGCTTTTGGTTAGTGTACCATCCACATCAAAATAAGCGGCGTGGAGGTTTTTAGGCAAGTTGATCATTGTTTTAATTTGAGTGGTTTAAAAGGACGATTATAGAAGTCATAAATTATTTGGCTTATAGTTTATTTAGTTGCCTCAATTCGCGGCTAATCATAATAATAGCAATAATAGCTACTATATACTCGATGGCACTTGAAGCAAGGTAAATCCAGTTTATTCCAAATAGTACAGGTAAAATAAGCATGGCCGGTACGTAAAAAATGATTTGCCGGGTAATGGCCAGAAATACTGCCGGTTTACCTTTGCCGATGGATGGATAAAAACTCATAGTCATAAATAAAAATGGAATGACGGGAGTAGCCCACAATAAAACCTGAAAATTTTTATAATGCAGGTTTTGTAATAATGCTACGTTAATCATCGAAGAAAGTATTTGTCCGGGGAATGCCATTAACAGAATCCATAAAGGCAAAATGAGTGCTGTTGATAATACGACAAAAATTAAATAAGCATTTACCGTTCGATTGTATTTTCCTGCACCATAATTGATTCCGACGATGGGTTGCAGCGCTCTCATAAAGCCGGCAATAGGCATTAACAATAAAGTATAGATGCGATAGGCTGCTCCGTAGACAGCCAAATCGAGCGTACTGCCGTATCGTGAAAGACTTTGAAAGATGGCTATCGCCTGTATCAGACTCATGGCTACCATAACAAAGGAAGCCATTCCTAAAGAAGTTATCGTTTTTAGAATGCCGGTATCGTATTTTAATGAGAGCGGTTTTGCAGGAAAAGAAATAAATCTACTCCGGAAATAATAGAGTCCAAAAACAGAATAAACCAGCATACCTACATTCATGCCCCAGGCAGCACCTGTTATTCCAAGTTTGAATATATCTATTAAGAAATAACTAACAAGTACATTCACTGCTAAACCTGTTCCCATGATGAGTGCAGCAAGTTTCATTTTGCCTTCTGCTCTCACAATCATATTAGAAGCAAAACCATATACCCAAAAGAAAACACCAAATAAGGTATGCTGAAAATACGTGTGAGCAAGACTTAGTACTTCACCTTCAGCACCCATAAATTGCAAAATAATGCCGCAGGAAAAGTAAGCAAAGACCAAGTAGGCCATTGACAGAATGATGCATAAAAAATTGACATTGCCCAATAGCGATGCCTGTTTTTGATAGTCTTTTTCACCAATAGCGATGCTGAGTATAGAACCGGCCCCCACACCAATGAGGGAGCCGATACCCATAGTTAAAGAAACTACGGGATAGGTAATAACAACAGCTGCTAAAGCATTTTCACCGATAAATAACCCGACCAAAATCGCATCTAAGACCATATTAAGTCCGTATAAGACCATTGCTATGATGATGGGCCATGACAAGCTCAACGCTAAGTTCCATAAATTACCACTGAGGATTTTATCTTTTTGTTCAATACTGGTATTCATACTATTGAAGGATTATTTAGGCGAAACTTCTCGTAAATGGTTGGCGAGATCAAGAGCATATTCTTCATCTACACAACCCAAATGATCGCCTTCAATTTCTGTGATCTGCAATTTTCCAAGACTTATTTCAGACCACAGTTCAACGATGTCGTCATTGATTCCGGTAGCGGTTGTACTTCCTTGTTCTTTTGCTTTAAAATAGCGGATATCACCAAAATAAGGTGGTGAGATAAACCTCGAAGCTTTAAAGTTTTGAGCAAAAGTACTGTACGTTCGTTCCAGAAGTTCTTTTGGCATTTCACGTCCGGAGAGGCGTTTCATGGCACTCAGATAAGCATCAAAACGATCGGATTGGCTCATTGCTTTCATATTGTTGAAAACCGAACTAATTTGAACCAATTCGCTGTTGCCTTGTATGTTAAAAATAGCTCCTTCTGGAAGTTCGTTTCTGTTTTCCTGAAGTGTATTGGTGACCCAGTCCATAAATATAGCTCCGTTCATGTTACCAAAACCGGCATCGGCGGGGGTAAGACCTAAATTAGGAAGGAAACGGAATTCAACAAATAAATCATCATATACTTTAAATGGAACACGGATGGCATCTATAATGCACAAATCAACTACTTCGATTCCTTTTTCACTTAGTCTTCGGGCCATTTCTACCGCTACCATACTACCAATGGAATACCCAATCAGTTGTACTTTTTTCGGATCATTTGCAATAATCGAAGCACAATAATCATCTGCGATACGTTCGACCAGCTGATCGCTGTCTATCGAACAATAGGCATCAAAATCACCCACAGAAATCCCGTATACCGCTCCCGAATGCTGGTTGACCATTTCACGGATCAGATGTTTATATCGATCCAGTGTACCGCCACCTGCATGAAGTATAATGCGATGAGTCCCGGATGGATCGCCGCCAAAATGCGTTAGCGTTCCAATGCGAGTTGGTTTTTTTGTTTCCTGAACTTTTTCCTCTATGCTATTATTTTGTCTCTGATCTCTAAAGAAATCTGCTAAACCGGCAATGGTAGGAGAAGTCAGAATTTGTCTCAGAATCAGATCAAAACTTAGATTAGTATGCCCTTTTTCGGTAAAAATATCACGTAATTTTCCGGCCATTTGAGCCGATATTAAAGAGTCCGCTCCAAAGTCATTGAGGTTCTGGTGTTTTCCAATACTGTCCATACCTAATGAACTACACCATAAGTCATGGATGGTTTTTTCAGTCTCATCCTGAAAATCCTGATTTCCGGTAGCGTGCTGATCCGTTTCAAAGACACATAGAGCTTCCAGGTTTTTAATATCCACTTTGCCGTTTGCCGTTACGGGTATCTTATCAATAATTTGAATATGGGAAGGAACCATATAAGAAGGTACTTTTTTGCCCAAAAGTGAAAACAATTCGGAAACAAGATCCGTATCAGATTGATGGTCCGCAGAAACGATAAAAGCAAATAAGGTTTTGATTTTATTATTCTCTGTATTGGCTTTTGCAATAACAACGGCATTAGAAACAGCAGGATGTAGGGTCAGAGCCGATTCAATTTCGCCTAACTCGATACGATGGCCTCTTATTTTTACTTGTTTGTCTCTTCGTCCTAAAAATTCAATTTCACCTCCGGGAGTATATCTGCCTAAGTCTCCGGTTTTGTACAGTCTTTCACCATCAACCGAATGAGGAAAAAAACGTTCATTGGTGAGCACAGGGTCATTGAAGTATTCTAATGCCAATCCGGAACCGGTGATAAATAAATCTCCCGATTTCCACTCCGGACAATCTCGCTGTTGTTCGTCTAAAATTCGGAAGCCTTGATTAGAAAGGGGTCTGCCGTAGGGTATGCTGTTCCAATCAGGTTGTAAACCTTGGTACACATGAAAATTAGACCAAATAGAGGCTTCAGTAGCACCACCCAGACTTATTAGCTGCACAGAAGGCACAAGCTGCAATAAGGTGTCAGGAAGATTCAAAGGAATCCAGTCTCCCGATAACATGGCGAGTCTGAAATGAGTAAGTGAGGTGTTAATCGGTTGCTTTTCATTTTCAAGAAAGTTAATAAACATTTGCATCAGCGCCGGTGCGGTATTCCATAACGTTATCTCATAGTTTTGGATTAATTCCAGCCAATGCGAAGGATCGCGCTGACGATCAGGATGAGGGTAGACGATCGTACCACCAAGTCCCAGCAGCCCAAAAATATCGTATACTGATAAATCAAAACCAAGTTGTGATAAGGCAAGTACACTATCTTTTTGATCAATTTTAAAGCGTCTGTTTATATCTTCAATCGTGTTCATAGCACCCAGATGTGAAATGACCACTCCTTTAGGTTCACCGGTAGAACCTGAAGTATAAATTACATAAGCGGGGGCATTTAGATTCTGTTTTGTTTTCGTCGAAATCTCTTCAAGGCTTATTTCTGTAGGGCCTTGCAACGCATCTACAGCAATAATATTCACGCTATCTTCAATTTCATTGCCCAGCTGATTAATTTCGTTGTTGGTAAGTACATAGCGAATACCTGCATTTTTTATAATCTTTGCTCGTCTCTCAAGGGGTTGGTTTTCGTCTATTGGCACATAAACACCACCTAATGCAAGTACTGCCAGTACAGCGGTTACCTGATGGTGCGATTTTGGAAGTGTAATCGCTACTTTATCTTGCTCGGAACAACCTAATTCTTTTAATTTTAAAGCAATGGCTACTGCTTTTTGCTCTACATCTTTATAGGTAAATGAACCCTGCTGATCAACGATAGCGGTTTTGTCTGCTAAAGTTCTAAAACTTTTGAGAACAGGTTCATGCAGTAATTCTTCCGGTAATTTTGCCGGTTCATGATTCAGTTGGTCTCTTTCTTGTTGGTGTCGGGCGGGTAACGAAATGAGGTCTTTTTTATTCCAGTATCCGGTATTATCGGCAAGTTCGTTGAGTAGTGTTTCAAAGGTAGCGAACATGTCGTCAATCATATTTTCAGGGAAAATACCGTCGCGGACATCCCAGTTTACAGACAAGCCTTGTGCAGTATCTACAACCTGACAATCAATAAATACCTGTGGTGTCTGACTGATGTTGTAATCGCCAATCTGACCTTTTAATCCTGCTTCTTCACCCGTGTCCAGTAACCCGATAGCACTGGTTAGCACTACAGGCAAAAGTACTCTTCCGTTTTGCTGCTTTTTTGTCATTTCACGTAGTACCTCAACTCCGGTAAATAAGGTATGATCCAGATCGTCAAACAACTGCATGTTCATATCTTTTGCTTTTTCGCAGAATGCTTTTTGGTCTCTCCAATCTACTTCAAGTAAACTTACCGAAGTAAAATCGCCTACAATTTGGTTTACCTCGGGATGAAGAGGCATGCGATTTAGCACGGTAAGGTTCAGGCAAAAATGCTGGGTTTCGCTCCAGCGTTCGAGCACGGAGGCATAAACGGCCGCTACTGCCGAAGTAGGAGTAACACCATGCGAGTTTGCGGTTGTTTTAAAATTTTCCCATTTCTTTTTTTCGATTAGGGTACTGTTACGTGTAAAGTGATTGGAAGAAGTATTTTCACGTCTGTGAATAGGCAGATTTGGACCTGCCGGTAATGTTTCTACCCGGTTTAGCCAATAACTGCGGTCTTTGGCATAGGCAGCGGTTTCACGTACTCCTCTTTCCGCAATTGCATAATCTCTGAAACTCAGGTTTAGCGCAGGAAGCTGTGTGTTGGGATTGAAATATAGTTTTTCAAATTCTGCCATCAGCATCCACATGCTGATCCAATCTGCAATGAGGAATTCCATAGAAAAATGTAGTACAGCCTCTTTCTGCTGTCCGGACTGCGTTGTCGTTAAAGCAATATCAAATAGAGGCCATTGTTCTGTATCGTAAACACGATGGCTCATACGATCTCGTACCTCATCAAGAACGGAGGCTTGTTTTGGAACGGCTAACATAGAAGCATCCTGATAACTCACCTTAAAACGTGGTGTTTCTTTCTGGATGGTTTGGAAACCCTGATTACTAACTGTAGCTCTTAACATTTCGTGTCTTTGAACTAAGATATTCCAGGTATTTTCGACAAGTTTGTGATCCAGAGCATTATATTTTAATTCCATGTAGAGGTGGCAGGCAACCCCTCCATACCTGAAGCCTTGATTTCTTCCCAATAGATAAGCCGATTGCACATCTGTGAGCGGAAAAGGTTTGTAACGATTTGGGAGATCGTCATGAATTGTAATGGCCTTATTCTCTGACTCCAGATACTCGAGGATTTTGGTTTTATTTTCTTTGAGTAGTTCTAAAGTATTCTCATCCATCACTCCTTTGGGAGCTTTAAATTTTAATTTTCCATCTTCTGTCCAAAGCTGAATTTTCTTTTTTCGCATGCTGCTAATCAGTTCCTGAACATCAGCCGATTCTATATACGCAATCATATCACAATAGTCGAGTTATTAATATTATTTGATTTTTAGCCGGATTAGTATACGCTTGTTTCTTCCGGTTCAGCCGGAATTTTATCGGCTAGTTCTTTTAAGGTACTTACTTCTACATGCTGATACAGCGCATCAGGTCTTAATTGAGGGGCTCCCAAGGCATGTGTTAAATCATGCCATAGTTGGGTACACAATAGTTCGAGGTGGGCACGTTGTTCCGGTTTTTTTTCTCCTGTGATGAAACTTTTTATCATTTGCAGGTCTTTTCCAATGGCTCTTGGCCACTGTTTTTGAAGTATTTCCTGATAACTTGGTGGAAATTCAGGTCCGAGAATCAAGGTGCTTTTTTCAGTCAGCTGATGTTCGGGCGAGACATTTTTTAGCAACTCGTTATGCGGAATATGCAGTTGGGTTTTCCAAACTACCGGACCATGAGTGTCTGTCAACGACAAAGTACCTCCGGAGCATCCGATCGAAATCGTGTGCAATAAATGTTGATGGTTATCGGGATCGTTTGGATTTACTTCGTTATGGGCACGAAGGGTAAAAGGCAAGCCTCCCCATTCGCCTGTGAGCACTTGAAAAGGCCCCGAATCTTTTAGAACATGATGTATTTTAAGCGGTCTTGGGTTCGGTAAAAGCGCAATCATCATCTGAACCAACGGAAAGGACACCTGAGTTGCCAGCGCAATATCAAGATAAACTACTTTCTTTGTTTCAAAAAGGTGTTTGGCTACTTCGGTAAACCTTCTAAAAGCGGGCAGGTGAATGTATAAGTTTCCCGTAGTAAAATGCACCTGATTGGATTTTGCCACTCGTAAACAAGTGGTCAAATCTTTGTGGTGAATGGGATGCTCCTGTATGACATGAATTCCGTTTGCCATACAGTAAAGAGCAAATTCGGTTCCTTTACCGCCCATAACTCCTGAACGCAGGATGATACAGGCCAGATCAATATCGTTTGGATCAATTTCTCTGATATCATTAAAAAGAGGTATTCCGTAAGCTTCAGCACATTTTTTTGAGCGTTCGCTACCACTGGCTATTAGTCCCTTGATTTCAAAGTCATCACTGAGGTTGCTTAGTGCTTCGAGGTAAAATTGCCCGAAAGTAGAACCAAAAACTACTGTTCTAATTTTTCGTGGTTTATAATTTCCGTTGCTATTAGTCATTTTTTTGAAATATTTATAAGGTTCCTTCCTCCTCAAATGAAAGTTCTTCGATGGAGTAGTCAATGATTTGAATACTATGTGTGTCAGTTGTTTTTTCCAAATGATCCATCACATAATTGACATCCTCGATGGAGGCGGTGTGATGTAGTCCGGGTTTTATTTTGTTTTCCAGTACTGCTTTTACCATAATTGCAGCTATTTTTCCGCAGAACGGAATAATTTTACTGACTTCGTAAATGGCAGTTTGTGTTTTTTCTGTGCCGTCGGATTCTCCTTTTAACTGAACCATAAGAATGAAATAAGGACTTCTTCCAAGGGTGTCCATTTCTACTGCAAAGCATAATTTTTCAATCATGGCTTTTGGATTTGTTTTGTATTCAAAACTGGCGCTGTCAAGTGCCGCAATTGACTTTTCTCCTTCCACTGCAGCATACCATTCTCCGTTTTCGAGCCCAAGTCTTTTGGCTACGAGATGGGTTTCGTCGTCAAATAGGGGAAACAAGGTAATTTCTCCCGGGAAAAAAGGGAGTCTGACTCCGCTTTTTCGCGACAATACATTCGGAACTATGCCATTTCTCCAGGCTGCTCGTGGGCTATTGTTTGAATGTAGAGACCCTTCGAGATAATCTTCTGCACCGGCAGGAGTTATTTGGCCGGAAGTACCATAATAGCTAAGTAGTGATTGCACTTTATGAAACTGCTTGCCAAACCACAAAGGAAAAAGTCCCGAGAATCCTGGGGTTGCTCCGGCTGCGTAGACAATTACATTTTCTCCGGTATCCAGTGGATCACTTTCGTAATTATTGTCTATTCCCGCATCTACCATGTTTACCTGATGTTGTAAACAAATTTTAGCGATGCGTCTGGAATAACGATGAGATGGGGCAGCACAATTTAATATCAAATCACAGCCGGCAATAAAGTCAGAAAGACTTTGGTCATCTTCTACGTCTACTTTTTCCCAGATGGCTTCGGGTAAAAAAGCAGCCTGTTTGGCTTTTCCTTTCTCAGGATTTCGCCCTCCAATTTTCAATGGACCAATTCCATATTGCTGTAATGTAAGGCAGGCATGATGACCTACTTCTCCGTAACCTCCAATTATTCCTATCATCTTAAATTTCTCCTATTTCCATGGTTTGTAATTCCTGCTGTAGTTTCAAATATTCTAATTGCACTTTAGCAGCCGTATCTTTTAAAGTTGCTCCAAAGAGCTCTCTCAGTGATAATTGTACTTCAAATTGTTTTTTTACCTCTGTCAGAAAACGTGTAGCCGATAAGCTGTCGCCTCCAATTTCAAAGAACACATCGTTTCTGCTGATCGCTTCCAGTGCCAGTAAATCTTTCCATATGGCGGCAATGCCTTCTTCCATTTCATTGATTGGTTTTTCAAAGTCTTCCATACTTTTTCGAACATCAGCTTCAATTATAGTTCGTAGCAGTTCGGTAAATGACTTTCGATCTATTTTTCCATTTGCACTTAAGGGCATCCACGGAAGGATAGCCAACTTTTCGGGTATCATGTGCGGAGGAAGTAAGGTTTGAATGTGAGACAGGATAGTACTTTCTTTTAACTGATAACGATTCTCAGGACTGCCGGTATCATACAAAATGGTAGAAGAATCGGGAATGTTTTCGGCATGAACCTTGGTTAATCCGGTTTTTATAAAATAGTTTCTCCAGGCTTTTTCATTTAACATTGGACTGAACACTTCACTGCGCTGCGGATTGAAGTGCTGAAACCCACGATCAATTACACCTGAACTTATCAATGCTGCAGGCATTAATAGTTCGGCTTCAAGAGCTAAAAGACGGCCTCCGTTGTTTAAAAGCAGGCTGCTTATAAAGACGCCCTGATCGGGTTCAGGAAAACGGTGCAGCGTGTTAATGCTAACTACAAAGTCAAAATGATACCAATATTCTTCGGGAACCTGATTGTGTTTTAGTTCAATTCCGTTTACCTGATATCCGGATTCTGACAGCCGTTCAGTAAAACTGCGCACCATTGCACGACCTTCATCAATTACCGAAAATTCAATCTGATCTCCGTGAATTGCCTGAAGTAGCTTTTCAGTTAATACACCTGTACGACCACCAAGGATGGCCACTTTTATTGTTTTTTTAGATTGGCTAAGTTCCTGATTGATTTTTTCAGCAATGCGTTCAATTCCGCTCAGGGTGCCGTTGTCGTGTGTGCTTAATACTTCCGGTGAGAGTATTTGATCATCCAGCAAAGCAACAGAGGGAACAACATTGGACAATATTTGACGAAATAGAGGTTTGCGTTCCTTTAATTTCTCTTTAAAACCAGTAAAGAAACTATCATTATTAGTAACCGGGTTAGTTTGAGTATCGAAGAAAAGCTGACCATCATTTACAGTTAAAACATTCTCTGCATACATCCAGTTAAGCCACATGTCTAATACCGAAATCTGTTCAGGAGCAATGCTCATTTCTTTAATAAGTTGTGCCCGTAATTGTATTATTTGTATTGGTAACGGCAGGTTTGAGGAAGAATTATCGGTATTATTTACAGCGTTCTCTTTTGTGTGTTTGGATAATTCTAATAATTCATACAGAAAAGAAGCAACTACCTGTTTTTGAGTTTTGTATTCCGTTTTAGCAACAGCAGAGGCAGTTACGATCGATAAAACTTCATTGGGCGTGTCAGTCGAAAGATTTTTTTCACCGACTATGCCCGCAACTAAATGTGCCGATTGGTTGATGGAAAGAACAACTGCAGTAGCCTGAGCTACTCCGGGGAAAGTTTTAAGAGCAGACTCTATTTCTCCGAGTTCGATTCTAAAACCATTTACTTTTACCTGATGATCGATGCGACCTAAAAACTCCAGATTGCCGTCTGGCCAATAACGTCCGAGATCGCCTGTGCGGTACCATCTTTCGTTATTGGCTGTAACAAATCTGCTTGCTGTAAGCTCTTTGTTGTTGGTATAGCCCGAAGCGACTCCTTTTCCTCCAATCCACAATTCGCCAATAACTTCATCAGGACAATCCATACCCATATGGTTTACCACGCGATATTTTTGATTGGAAAGTGGTTTGCCATACGGAATTGATTTCCAGTCTTGTTTTACTTCGTTTACCGGAAAGAAATTAGACCAGATCGATGCTTCGGTAGCTCCTCCAAGAGCAATGAGTTGGCAATTGGAAGATTTTTCAATCATTCTGTCTTTCAAGTCCAGTCCCACCCAGTCTCCGGAGACTAAAACTAAACGAAGGCTCGACAAATCATTTTCTGTTGTAGACATGACAAGTAACATATCAAAAAGTGCCGGAACTGAATTCCAGACTGTCACTTGGTGTTTTTCAACTAAATGCAGCCAGAGTGAAGCTTCTTTTCGCTCTTCTTCCTTAATTAAGACTAACGATCCGCCTACTGCTAAGAGTCCAAAAATATCATAAACAGACAGATCAAAGTCCAGAGCAGATAGGGTTATGGCTTTGTCTGAAGCGCTGACGTTAAACTTTGTATTAATGTCCTGAATCGTATTCCAGGCTGCTGCATGGGTTATTTCAACACCTTTAGGCTCACCGGTAGATCCTGAAGTAAAAATGATATAAGCCAGTTGCTGCACATTTGAACTTACCGGCGCTTCTAACGGATTGACTTCTGAAATTTCATCCAGATTTACAATAATAATATTCTGCTCTTTTGCTAAATCTTTGAGGTGAGGAAAATTCAATAGTGTAGCAGTGTCGGTAACGATAAATTGCACTCCGGCTTTTTTAAAGATTTTCTCCTGACGACCAGCGGGTTGTTCTACACCTATCGGAATATAGAGAGCACCACTTCCCAAAATTCCCATCACAGCAAGAATCTGTGAAGAACCTTTGGGTAATACAATAGCAGCACGACTTTCCTCTTGAGCTCCGTTGTTTGTCAAAACACGCGCTAGTTTTAAAGCAGTGTTGGCCAGTTCTCCATAACTTATCTGGAAAGATTGATTGTCTTCCCAGTAAAGAGCAATATCCAGCGGGTGTTTTTTGGCGTGCTGAAAAAAGGCCTGATGTATAAGTTGGGGCTCAATAATCGCTGAGGTCTGATTTACTTCGCCCCTTATTTTTCTTTTTTGTTCGCTTAAAAGATCCGGCACAGACTGTTGCAGGTTTTCTTTTGCTGTCCAGTGCAGTAAACGGTTTTGTGTTTCAGCCAAAGATTTTACTCTTTCTTCGCTTAAAAATGCACGGTTAACCTGCCAGTCGATTTGCAGGGTCTCTGCAACCGTAATAGTGATAAGAACCGAAGGCGTAACTTCCGGAACTTCAAGATCAGAGGGATTCTCGTGCAATATCACTAGAAATTTATTGTGCGGTGATGTTACATTTTTGCCTGTTTTGGATACAATGGAATGTTGTAGTTCCGTGCAGAGATCCATAAAAATGTTGTCAAATTTGGTATTCTCTGAATCTGAGTGGAGGGGAATTGAGGAAAAATAGTCTTTAGTAAAGATCGTAATTTCTTCGCCCGTTTCCTGATCCGTCAGATCCAGACCCGTTTTTAAAGAGAGTAGGGCAGTAAGTGCTAATACAGCCTTTAGTGACAGGTTATGTTCGTTCGCTTGCTCTCGAAGCGCCTTATAACTGTCAGAAGAGATATGAATTTTTTCCGTATGCCAATCTCCTTCTTGAAGGATTTGGGAGGTTGTTTTATAAGGGATTAAATCAGTTTTCATGGGGATTAAATAGTTTTAGGAGAAGGACTCTTTTGTTTTTGAAATAGTATCAATCAGGGAATTGAGATAGGTGTCACCCAAGGATTTAATAAAGAAGTGATTGCCTTCAAATTCTTTAATAGTAAACTCTTCTTCGGTTACCTCTTTCCAGTATTCCACAAGCTCTTTATTGGCATCATCCTCGGTACCGCAATGCGCTTCTATCGGGATTTGAACTTTCTGTCCTGTGTATCTGAACGATTCGTGAGTACGCAGATCGCCACGTAATTGAGAAAGAGTAAACTGCAGCATTTCCGGATGACTCAATACGGCTTCCGGAGTACCTCCCATTTTTTTAATTTCATCAACAATTTCCTGATCCGTACTTACACTGCTCAGTGGGTTGGGGTCTTTCATATGAGGAGCATGGCGGCCTGCTACTATAAGTTTTTCGGGTAAACGGAATCCTCTTTGTTGTAGGGTATGTGCCACCTGAAATGCTACTACCGCACCAAAACTGTGTCCGTATAAAATATAGGGCTGAGGTGCTATTTTTGAAAACACAGCCAGGAAACCTTCTACCAGTTCATCAATTGACGCAGCGACAGGGGACGTAATGTGGTTACCGCGTCCGGGAATTTCAACCGGTATAAAATCTATATCGTCAACATTTTTTGTAGCGTTACACCAGGTTTTGTATAAACTGGCAGCACTGCCGGCCGAAGGAAAACAAAAGACCTGAATTAGTTCTTCTGAATTATTGAACGAATTGTTTTTTTCATTTTCCTCTCGTATTTTTTTATGATTAAAGGGAAACCATTTTTGTAGTGTGTCCATGTATATTTAATCTATATTGGTTTTTAAAAGTTGATTTTTAAATGAAATGGAATGGAGCTGAATCTCCCAGTTTTCTGCCTTTACAATTTGATGCAACCATGCTTCATAAAGGCCGATTATTTCTTCAAGCTGTTGCAGATCAAAGGCCTCTTCGACCACATCCAGATTAATGAGGTATTCATCGCCTCTGCGGTAGATCTGATGGTCAATTACCACTTGTGGAGTCTGACTTACAGCGTATACTTCTTTGACTCCTTCAGGGAAGAAATTATTTTCAATAGCTGCTGATTCACTGCTTAACAAACTGGTGTAAACTACCGGCATTACTGCTTTTCCGGGATTATTTTTGTTTAAGCTGCGCAATACTTCCAATCCGTTTTTAGCTCGGTGTTCTACAGCTTGCCATATTTGCTCCTGTATAGCGGTGGCTTCCTGTAAGAAGGTTGCTTTGTCCTCTGGAAAATAGGAGATTAAAGCGACATTGGTAAAATCACCCATCACCTCGTTTACATCGGGGTGCAGGCCTAAACGATTGAAAAGAGTCATATTTAAGGTGAGTGCTTTTCCTCCGCTCCATTGGGATAGCAGTTTTGAAAAAACGGTGGCAAATACTGCTGTGGCACTTAGCTTGTATTGTGCGGCTTTTGTATTTAGAATTTCAATTGCTTCGTCCGACACGGCAAACTTATACCTTCTGAATTGTGGCTGTTCAATTTCAGAAAGTGGTTTTTTAAAGGGCAATGAAGGCCCTGCAGGGATATCATTGAGTTTAGAAGCCCAGTACGTTTCTGCTTTTTGAATAAATTGCGGATGCTCTATATGCCATTTCTTTTCATCAGCAATGTACTGTTTGAAAGTATAGGCCGGTTTTTTTACGTCCTGATCCTGATAGGCTTTAATGATTTCCCTCATTAGCAGGTCAGCACTCCAGGCATCAAGTAAAAGTAAATCAACACTCAGATGCAAAATGGTATCAGCAGTATCGGGCTGACTTACTTCAAAGTGAAACATAGGCCATTGTCCTAATCGATATTTATGATGAGAACGTTGGTTTCTGATTTCCGCAGGATTCTCATTTGAAATTTTAATCTGATACTCGGGTTGTCCCGGTAAAACTCTTTGTGTACCATCTTCATAAATTACCGTCCTAAGCGCATCGTGCAGTCCGATAATATGATGGACTACTTTTTCTAGTTTCTGCACATCCAGGTTTGGCCATTTTAGCTCACTGTAATAATGTGATCCTACATTTCCTAACTCAAAATTGGCATCTCTGCCCATTAAAAAAGCAGATTGTATAGGCGTTAGTTCAAATCGTTCGTAGCGTTTTTGATCTGTTTTATAAGTTTCAGATTGTAAATAGGCGATTAAGTAAGCTTTATTTGATTTTAGCTTTTCAAGTAATTCGTTATCTAACGCTCCTTCAGGGGCTTTAAATTTTAGTTTGTCTTCTTCTACCCAAAGCTGTACTTCTTTTTGGTCGCAAGAAGCGATTAAAGAATTAAGAATAGCGGTATGTTTTTGCCATTCCAGTGATTCACGCTCTTTTAGCATGATCGTTTTTTCCGATTGAAAATCTATAGCACCGGCTATCAGTGTATGAATGTAGAAATGTTGTACCGAAAGTTTTAAATGTGCTCTGATTTGTTCGAAATCATATCCTCCCAATTGACAAGATCCTACATTATAATGTACACCATCTGCTTCCAGCAATTGTGAAATAAGACCACCTTCGAGCATACAGAATTTAAGTGATTCTTTCTGATAAACAGGATAAACGGCCTCCATATCGGCTACCATGTGTACAGCAAAGGCACCCTGATCCAACCACTCATGATTAAAGTTAAGTTGTGTGGGTGAGATACTATTTTCATCTGAAATAAGCACAAGTTCCTGACTGTACGGATCAAAGTAATAATAACCTTCTTTTACGTTTTCTACTTTATTTTTAAAAACGGTCAGGTAAATCTGTACCGGATATATTCCACCCGAAGAGGCATAGTTAAATCGCTGCTTTTGATCTAAAGCCTGAGCAGAGCAAAGATTTAAATACCCTTTGAATTCTTCGAATGAAATCGTTTTATCGATGAAACTTCGGTAGCTTTTTCTCCACTGGCTATATAAATCCGGTGATTTTATTTCTGCAAGCGAAATTCTATTGTTGGAAGCGAGATCTTTGCGTTTTGCTATACGACTTTTTTTATACAATTGTCTGTCATCCAGTTTGTCAATTAATTTTAATTCGTTCAGATATTTCATCTGCTCCGGCGTATAAAGCAAGAACTGAGAAGGAATAGGCTGTATATCACCAGAAACCAACTGAGCGTTGACAGGAGCAACCTCTTCAAAGCGAATGTTTTTTTCCTCGTAATAATCGATGAGTTCCGCTGTTGAATCCAACCTCACCATATCACCTACTGCGGGGCGATCCAGAAAACTGGTCTCCAATTGATTGGCAAGACGAATAATGTCTATAGAAGAAATTCCGAGCTCACTAAACTGATCTTGTTCATTTAATTCCGGTAAGTCAAATACTTCCCGAACAACTTTCAGGACAGGATGTATAAGCCCGTATTGTTTTTTTGAATCTTTATTTTCTTTTTTAGCACCGGATTTTTCTGATCGTGATGACGATTGTTCAGTGGCTTGTTGGATAAGTTTATTTCGGTCAATTTTTCCATTACTTGTTACCGGATAGTCTGCCAAAGCAATGATGCTGTCCGGAATAATGTAGGGTGGAAGGTAGTTTGCCAACTGTTTCTTTAAATCAGATTCTGAAAAAGTTTCCACAGTTGTTTTCACATAGGCCACCAGTTTTTTGTTTGCTGCTTTTTCTCCAATAGGCAGAATAACAGGATCTAAATTTGGATTGCATTTCTGAAAAGCCATTTGGATTTCGGCAATTTCAATGCGATACCCATTAATTTTGAGCTGATCGTCTTTTCGCCCTAAAAATTCTATAATTCCTTCTTCGATATATTGTCCATAATCACCAGTATCGTAAAGTCGGATGTTGAGTGTAGGATGTACATAAAAGGCTTTTTGCGTTAAGTCTTCACGACCCCAATATGCTACCGCAAGACCTTTTCCGGCTATGTGTAGTTTTCCTTTTACAAATGTTGGACACGGACGCCCGGACTCGTCCAGAATATAAAATTCCTGATTAGATAGGGGATATCCGTACGGAATAGAGCTCCAGTCTTCTTTTATTTGTTTTACTTCGTAAAAATTGGACCAAATCGAAGCCTCCGTAGCACCACCCATACTGATCAGGTTGGCTTTTGGAAGCAGTTTTTTCATGCGGTCAAAAGTCGAGAGCGGAATCCAATCTCCTGATAAAAAGACTTTTTCTAAGGTAATATTGTTTTGCTCGGAAATGGAATCCAGTAATATATTGAACAATGCCGGAACAGTATTCCACAACGTAACTTTATGTTCGATGATAAGAGATTTCCATATTTTAGGATCAATACGTTCTTCTTCTGTAGGGATTACAAGTTTTCCGCCTATTCCCAAGATTCCAAAAATGTCATAAACAGATAAGTCAAAGCTATAGGCTGAGAGTCCCAGTACAGCATCGTCTTGGGTGACACCAAATCGCTTGTTGACATCTAAAATCGTGTTATTGGCTGCTTTGTGCGTAATGACTACACCTTTGGGTTTTCCTGTTGACCCTGAGGTAAAGATGATGTAAGCAGTATCCTCGGGAAGAATAACAGGTTGTTTAAAATCAACTTTCTCCCATGTAATATCAGAATCTCTAAGATGTAGAAAGTTTTTAGTCTGTATTTCGTCTGTTTTAAATTCCTGATCCGTAATAAAACCTTGTGCCTCTGCTTGCTGAATAATTTCAACAGTTCTGGCTTGCGGGTTGTTGTGCGACATCGGAATATAAGAGGCACCATATTGAACGATACCGAGAATTACCGCTATAGATTCAAAAGATTTTTGCATCTGAACCACAATTCTGGCTCCTTTTTGAATGTTGTTTTGCTGTAATAATGTCGAAATATGATTGGCTTTTTCTACTAACTGTTGGTACGTATAAGACTTTTCTTTGAATACAATAGCCACTCTGTTGGGCTCTTCTTTTGCCTGTTCGAGAATTTGCTCGTGCAGAAGGCTTTCCGGATAACTGTATTGGGTTTGGTTTACCAGTCCGTGTAGATAACGTTGGTGGCCTGGCCTTAAGTCATCGAGTGTCGATTCCCAAAAAGAGACTTCCTGAACAGCCGTTTCAATTAGATTTGTATAAGCTTCAAACATTTCGGCTGCGAGTCCGTTGAGGAATATGGTGTTCAAAACATCCCATGCTACTACCATATTCCCGTTTTTGGTCATCACCTGGGAGTCCAGCCAAACTTGGGGCGTTTGCGAAGAGGAGTATCCAATTTCGCCAAACACAGTAGCATCACCTAAATCATTTTCATCCTTGCTTAAACCTAATGCACTGGTAAAAACTACAGGGTAAAAAAGGTTGGCTTTTGGGTTTGCGCGGTTTAGTTCCTTGACTACTTCAAGAGCAGAAAAACTTTTGTGTTCCAAATCTTCCTGCATTTGCCATTGCAGAGCCTGAGCGTTTTCGCCAACGCTGCGTTGAAGGTTGTTGACCTCTAAAAGTGACAGATGCGTGAAATCACCAATTACTTTATCAATATCCGGGTGAACAGCATCTCGTTCAAAAACCGTTAGCATTAATCCGAAATGTTGTCCGGCCCCCCAGGCAGAAAGTACCTCAGAGAAGAGGCTCATTAAAGCAGCTGTAGGGGTTAGTTTTTTGTGTGCGGCATGTTTACAGAATTTTTCCCATTGCTCTTTTTCAAAGGTTTTTTCAAAGTGAGTAAACTCTTTTGCGGTATGGCCGTATTCATTGATTTGCTTTTTAACAGGCAATTTGGGAGGAGCAGGTAAATTCTCTATTCGGCTGAGCCAATAGGTTTTATCTGCTTCGTATCGGTCCGTTTTTTTTCTGAGTTCTATGTATTGCAGATAGTCACGAAAAGAAGCTTTAATTTCCGGCATAGGTGTTTTGCCGGAAGAGTTTTCCAGACGCTGAGCATACAAAATCGATAAATCTCTCCAAAATAAACGAAGACTCAAGGCATCGCTGGCAATAAAATCCATACCAAAGTGAATGCGCCATTCCTTGTTATTCATCTCGCTTACGCGAAGGTCGAACAGGGGAGTATTCAGAGGGATAATTTGGTTGGCCATCTGTGCGCGAATGTCAGTCAGGTGATTTTGCAAATTAGGATTATGCTCTAGCTTGTAAACAGGAAGAGAATAAGTCATTTCAGGAAGAATTTTCTGGAATCCGTTTTCATCAACCCTTACACGAAGCATTTCATGTCTTTTGACCAAATCATTAACAGCAAGCTCTAAAAGGTTTATGTTGAGGTCTTTTGTATTCATTTCAAAATACCCATAACAGCTGATACCACCCCATGGGAGTTCAGCATTTCTGCCTATGAGATAGGCGTTTTGTATATCACCCAGCTTGAAACGTTCGAATCGTTGTTCCTCATTGGTTTTGTATAGTTGAAATGTAGTCTCATTCGAAGATGACGGACTTTGTTGCTCGTTTATTTTTTCAATAAGAAAGGCTGCCCAGCTTTTTAAAGTAGGTTCTCTCAAAAAATCCGTATTTTTTACTTCAATACCCAACTCTCTTTTCCAACGGCTGGTCAGATCGGTCATCGAAATGGAATCTAATCCTATGGTATACAGGTTTTCATCATTTTCAAGTTCTTCTAACTCGTCATCATCGAGTTTCAAATCTTCCTTCAGGTTCTTTTGCAGATATTCAAAAGCTTCTGAGACACTTGTAAGTGTAATTTTTTGCGGTTCTTGTTCTATAGTTATCATAGTATAGTTTGTAGGTGATCTTGTTTCGTGATACAAATGCTACTACCTAGCTTTGGATTGTTGTTAAACCGAATACTTTTTCCTTAAACTGATGATTCGGAACATCAATTTTTCGTATACCGGATCCACGGTAATAAGATTTCCAGTCGATTTTTCCCCCCTTTAGCCAGTCAGCAAAAACGTCTTGTTCTAAATCCGGGTTTGCTTTAGTGTTTAAAAAGGAAATCTCTTGCGAACTTTTTTCCGAAGAATTAGATAGTTCAGCTATGTCATTGGTGTTTCTCCACAAGCCTTTAACCGGGATTTCATCGGATTCATCTGCTAGAGCAGTTTCTAAAATGTGAAGAGCTTCTTCTGTAGTAGCGGCCCAGATGACCTGTTTTTCTTTAAAATCAGCTCTGGAAATGTTTTGACTATAAGACAATTCAGCTATAGCGATGTTTTTGTTTTCTTTTAAGAAAGAAGCGAAAGCAATCCATTGCTCTCTAATGTAGGGAAGACTTCTCGCACTGAAACGAATAGGCCATTTGCGGTCTGTGTAAGCGGATTTATCTTCTGAATGAGCGTCGGTTGTGTCATACTCTTCCAATACGATATGTGCATTCGTACCACTTAAACCAAAGGAACTGATAGCAGCTGTTCGTGGTTTTTCTGATTCTGTCCATTCTACTGTTTTGCGCGGGATCTCAATACAGGATTCAGACCAGTTGATATGACCGGAAGGGGTATTGAAATGCAGATTACCGGGAATTTTTTTATTTTCTAAAGCCAAAACGGTTTTAATAAACCCTGCGACTCCCGCAGCGGCCTCAAGATGTCCGAGATTTGATTTAACGGTACCTACAAAGACAGGTGTTTTTCGCTCTTTGGGCAGTAAATGGATGATGGAGTTCATTTCAATTGGATCGCCAATTTCGGTACCTGTACCGTGTGCTTCAATGTAGTCAGGACCTGTTTCGCTTAGACCGGCTTTTTTCCAGACTTCTTTTAAAAGCGCTTCTTGTGATGGTCCGTGTGGGACAGTAGGTCCGGAAGACAATCCACCCTGATTGACACCTGAAGCCTTAATGACCGCATGAATGTGGTCACCGTCTCGTACGGCATCTGATAATTTTTTTAGCACCACGATACCGCATCCTTCTCCGCGAACGGTTCCGTTTGCTTCTGCATCAAATGATTTACAACGGCAATCCGGTGAGAGTATATTTAATGAAGAAAATAAGGCTGTATATTCCTGAAAAAGCAGCAGGTTTACGCCGCCCGCAAGAGCCATGTTACAATCGCCCATCCATAATCCCTTGCAAGCCTGATCAATGCTTACCAGTGAAGACGAACAGGCGGTATCTGTTGTAATGCCCGGCCCTTGAAAACCAAAAAAGTAACTGGCTCTGCCTGATAAAAAAGAAAATCCGTTACCCGATACATCATAAGGATCAAACTGCGAGCTAAGTTTTCTTTCGTTGGCAAGTTGTTGCATATATTCCATAAGCATAATACCTGCATAAACACCAGTTTTGCTCCCTCGTAAAGAATCCGGGGCATAACCGGCATTTTCCAGAGCTTCCCAACAGACTTTCAGAAATAGTCTCTGCTGAGGATCTGTACGTTCCGCTTCTCTCGGGGAAAATCGAAATAAACGGTGATCAAATTCTTCAATATCTTCCTCGAGATAGCCCGCTTCTTTCAAAAATGGACTTTCTTCCCATGTTCCGCCCAATGAATTATTAGTTCTCTTTTCCGGTATAGGCCCGATCAGGTCTTTTTGCTCCTGAAGGGCTTTCCAGAATTTTGCAGGTGAGCTGGCACCTTTTGGAAAACGGCACGCCATGCCTACTATAGCAATCGGTTCAAAAAGTGTAGATTGGTTTTCTTCTACTTTTTTCTTCAATCTTCTGATTTCTTCGAGCGCTTTCTTTATAATATCTGAACGATCTGTGGTATTGTTATTTTCCATGGGGATATTATTTTTATACTAGTTAAGTTCCTGAATTAAAAGTTGTAAAAGATCCTCTTCACTTTCTTCTTTTTTACTTTCAGGAGAAGAAACGGGGACTTTTTGGGTCAATTCTTCCAGATGGGTACTCAGAAGATCAACGGTATTGTAGTCGTAAATAAGACTTACGGACAATTTGATCTTGAGCAGTTTTTCTAAAGTCGTTCGTATGCTAAGGGAGTGTACAGAATCCAACCCTAACTCAAAAAGCGGAATAGAAGAATCTACATCATTGCAGTCAATTTCAAGTTCCTCAGCTACCAGTTCTGTGATGATCTCGTGTAAAGATTTGTCCAGACTGTCGTTGCCATTTTGTTCAGTATTATTCTCTGAAGTAGTATCCAGAGGAGTAAATACGGATAAAAACTGATTGCGATTGAGAAGTTGGTACAGTGGTGTAAAACGCTCCCAATCGACATGCATGATGCTTGGAGTGGTAAGAACTGATTTTTTGGCGAGTTCGAAAGCTTTGTTTATTGCATAAGACATAGGTATTGTCAGGACCCCAAAGGATTCCAATTCCTGTGCTTCATGTTCTTTCATTAGCCCTTTTTCGTCAAACCTTCCAAATCGAACAGAAAGTGTTCTTTTTCCTTCGCGATTTCTGTTTACGGCAAGACCATCCAGTAGCAAGTTAGCACTTGAATACCCCGCTACACCGTCTCCTGACCAAAGTGAAGCAATAGATGAGGTGTATAATGTGAATCCGACATTAAATTTATCAAAGTGTTTGTCTAATTGTAAGGCTCCTTCGTACTTGGCTTTCCATTCGAGTTCGAGTTCTTTAAGGTTTGCGTCAACCACTTTATCTCTGGTAATGGCTCCTGCAGCGTGAATCAGATTGATCTCTTTAATGCCTTGTTTTTTTAGCAACGCAGCGAGTGCAGCCATATCTTTGTTGGAGTCTACTTTTCCACTGAGCGCCGAAATCGAAATACCAGCTGCTTTACATTTCTTAATGTACTCGCGGAAATCAAGCTGTGATTTTTTTAGATCCAACTGGTCTGCCTGGTCATCTTCTGCCTGAATCCAATCCGGGTTTCGGGAAAGGAGAAAGATTTTTTTGCATCCGAGTTTAACCAATTGTTCTGTAAATACACGTCCCATTTGTCCTAGTCCACCCGTAATTAAAACAGGATTTGCCCAGTCACCTTTGGAGTGTAAGTTTTCAGAATAGGACTCAATTTCGTTTGTCAGGATTGGAGTGTAAATATTTTTCCCTCTTATAGCTAACTGATCGTGTGTCGCGAAATGATTTTTTAATTGTGAATCTAATAAAAGGATAGCGTCGTGAAAAGATGAAATATCGATAACCCCTTTCCATTTTTGTTTTCCTTCTATTGGCATAGTTCGGGCCAGTCCCCAAAGCGCTGTTTGAAAAGGATTAACTTCCTCTTCAGAATCGATGGCTACTCCGTTAATCGTACACAATCTGAAATTTAGATGCTGCGGTAGATTCAAGAGCAGGTCTTTGAATGAGTGGAACAGTTCGGACAATCCCTTAATGTCGTAAATAGGTGGCGCAAAGAAGACCAGTTGTTGTTCGTTTTTGTCCTGAATTTTTATTAGTTTCGAAATAGTTTTAAACGTTGCGATCTTGTCATCTAAAAGCGTCGTTCTTTTTTGCCCGATCAAGGCAATTTGAGGAACATTGACAGAAATTTTAGCGATATCTGCAAAAGACTCTTGTGCTTGCTGGGCATTTAGAAAAACCCATGTCTCTTTTGAAATTAACGAAGTATCGGTATTTGTTCTTTGTTGATTGTCTTCAAAAGCAGTCTCAAGTTTTTTCCATTTTTCTTCATATACCGTTTCATTTTCTTTTCCTGATTGCAAAAAGGCACTCAAAATTTTACGGACTTCCATAGAGGTAATTTCCAGTAAAGGATTGCCTTCGGAGTCACAAAAACTGAATTGTGCTTTCATCGCATCGGTATCTTTTTTTAATAGGACACCTGAGGCATGGATGCTGCCATGAAGCGGTTGATAAAAATTAATTTCATCATAACGCGAAGGCACAAAAGGTTCAGAATAGTGCTCAAATACTTTTGCCGAAAACAGGCCGTGCATACAAGCATCCAGTAATTCCGGAGAAGCAAATAAATCATTGGTTGCCGTATCTTGTTGCACCAGGGATTTCATGCTTTGATCATCGGCTCGCAGTTGATTAACCAAACGGAACTCCGGACCATATTGTACGCCCCAATTGTTTAAGTGGTTATAAAATGCTGTTTTATCGACAGCAGTTAAATTTGTCTCATCGAGTGTAAATAGCGTTTTTTTGTTTTCAGCTAAGAGGTTTTCAGAACGAAGTTCAAAACCACCTTTTATATGTGTTGCCCATTCTTCCTGATCTTTTCGACTCTTGATTTCCCAAGTGCCACTTGCAGAAGATAGCGGTGTTGTGTTTTTTAATTCATAGGTTAAATCCAGTTTTACTTCTCTTTTTTCATTTAATGAATTAAAACTCATCGGTTGAAAGATCTGCACATTTTTTAGACTGATTTGCTGGTTTCTTTTAAGATAAAACAGCGCTTCACAAATCATAGAAATGTAAGCGGAACCCGGAAAAATATAGATTCCGTTGACAAGATGGTCTTTGATAAAAAGGTCCTGTTCAGGGCTAAAAAAAGAATTAAAACTTTTTAGGTTTTCTTGTTCAATACCTAACTGATAATGCAAAATAGAAGCAATGACATTCTTTTTTTGTGCTTGCTGAAAGTCTCCGGGAGCTTTTCTGCTGTTGGTTTTGTACGACTCAGAGATGTAAGTGGCAGTGGCAAGCGGTGCTGGCGGCAATGGAATTTTTCTAAAAATGGTGTTTCCTAAAAATGCGGTCCAGTCCATTTCAACTCCTTTAGCATAGCTGTACAGGAAAAAATCAGGCAATTGTTTCATTACTACTGTTTGTAAAATGGAAACATTTGCTGTATCATTGACAATGTTCAGAGTGATATCTTTTAACGAATCATCCTCTTTTTTATCAAGCCAGAATTCTTTGTTAGCGACTTCTTTTGCTTTTTTCCAATGATTATTTCCGGTGCGGAATCTAATTTTGTCAAGGAGTTGTGTTCTTTTTGATCCATTTTCTAATATAAAGAGGAGCAAAGCTTCTTCAAAAGTTAATAGTTCGCTAAAAACAGCTCCCAGGTAATCGCCTTCGCCTGATGTGTTTAATAACACATCGGTTTTTAACGCTGCTATGACACTATCAGACCAAATAAACGCTTGGCAAAAATGAATAACTTTTTGTTCCAGTTCAGTAGTTGGATTTCTTACAAGTTCATCAAGTGATTTGTTTAATAGATTGGTCAGGATGCGATCTGTTTTTGCAATAGAGAGTGTAAACAATTTCTGTTTTTTCCAGATCTGAAGGTATTCCGGTTTAAAATCGGTAAAGTTACCGATGTTTAAAACGGTCTGATGACTTTTTCTTTTTCCTTTCAATGACACTTTCTCAAAAATATTTTGCGCTCCATTTTGGTAGTTTTCTAGTTCATGAAGTAATTCGGAAGTGGTCGTAAAGCAAGCGCAAATGGATTCTTCAAAGATTTCACGTCCGTTTAGGAACAGATTTGAGAGTGCTGCGATAGACATGTTTTTGTCTATACTTTGCAGAAGCGAAGAAATGTATTGTTTTAATGTGGTTTCATTTTGTGCAGAAAGGAGTATGGGCCAATACAGAGCTGATGTTTCAGTTGAATTGTCCGAATTCTGGTCAGGGGCTTTTCCAAGTATGGCATGCACATTGGCTCCGGTCATACTAAAGGCACTTACGCCGATAAATTTTTCATCGCTTTCCCAAGCTCTGTTTTCTTTAACGGGTACTATAGGTTTTTCATTCCACTTAAAACCGGGGTTCAGTTCTTCCAGGTGTAATCCGGCGGGTATATAATTGTTTTTTAGAATCAACAATGATTTTATTAAGGAAGCTACTCCCGCTGCGGGTTCAAGATGACCTATATTAGACTTAACAGAGCCTACATAAAGAGGATTTAATGCCGATCTTGAGGTTCCAAACACTTGGTGAAGTCCTTCAAGTTCTACCGGATCTCCAAGGTAGGTGCCAGTACCATGCGCTTCTACATAACCTATGTCCTCCGGATAAAGCCCGGCTTTTTTTAGACAGGATTCTATTAGTTTTACCTGTGCTTTGCCATTTGGAGCAGTTAATCCATTGCTACGACCATCATGGTTGGTAGCTGTTGCTTCTACAGTTCCGTAAATATAATCTCCATCTCGTTCAGCATCTTCCAGTCGTTTAAGAAGTAAAACGCCCACACCTTCGCCACGGATATAGCCATCTGCATGTTTTGAGAAAGCCTGGCATTTGGCGGACTTTGACAAAGCACCCATCTGCGCCAATGCCACTAAAGCATGAGGCGAAAGGATACAGTTAACGCCTCCTGAAAGGGCATAATCACATTCTTCATTTAGAAGACTCTGACAGGCCAGATGCAAGGTCATGAGCGATGAAGAGCAAATAGTATCAAGCTGAATCGCAGGGCCATTTAATCCCAGCAAATAGGCAACTCTTCCCGCAGCAATCGCATTGACAGTTCCTAATGGATTAGCGGCAGTAAAGCCGTTTACTCCATTAGGTGCTATATCAAAATCGTAGTAATCGCGGTAGCTAAGACCAAAGAATACCCCGGTTTTTTCTTTTATAGCATCAATTTTGTAGCCGGCATTTTGAATACTGTTCCAGGAAGACTGAATCAGTAGGCGTTGCTGTGGATCTATATCGGCAGCTTCTTTTTCGGACATGCCAAAGCTGTGAGGAGAAAAATCAAATACATCGGAGATAAAACCGGCACGATTAACAAACGTTTTTCCTTTGTCTCCTTGTGCATCATAATAATAGGAGTGATCCCAACGATCCTCAGGTATTGGAATGATACCATCTTTTTTATTTAAAAGCGCTTCCCAAAATTGATCAGGACCATTGGATTGTCCCGGGAATTTACAATCTAAACCAATGACAGCTATCTTATTTTTTTTGATGTTGTTCATGCGTTTTTGCTTTTGATTATCATTTTATTTAGTCTTCCAATAGTCCTTTCAGAAAGTCATCATCCACACCGTTTTCTTCAATTTCTTTTGTATCATTCAGTTCGGAAGACTTTATTTCAAATTCAAACAGATACGAAGCCAGTTCGTCTACTGTTGAATAACTCCAGATAATAGAGGGTTCAATATGAATCGCATAAGCTGCATTGATGTCGCTTACAAAACGTATGGACAAGGAAGAATCTAGTCCATATTCTGAAAAAGAAGTTGAAGGGGTAAATTGACCGCTTTCGATTTCTGCCTCTTTTTCTAGCCAGTTGTATATCCAAACCTCTATTTCTTTAGTAGCCTTATTTTTTAAAAGAGCTTGAGGATTGTTTTGTGTTATGGAAGTAGAACTGCTGGCTTTAGTATAGATAACATTGTTTATTGCAGCGTTTTCTTCTTCGGTTTGCTCTTTAGCATTTTGTGTTTCTATCGCACGCAAATCCCGAAAAGGGGAGTGTACAAAAGAATCCCTAAGAGCAGGTTGCGTGTAAATCGTCTGATGGTCTTTGAGCAAATGGTCAAATTGTGTTTCAAACTGCTGTTTGATGAGAAGGCTTGTATCAAATTCGAGTGCATCGGTTGTGATGGTCGTGATTTTTTTCTCGAGCCATTTTTTTGCGTGCAATGAAATATCGTCTCCGCACATCCATACAATCAATTGGTAAGTCAGTACTTCTCCAAAAGCATACTTCGAAAACTTTCTTTGTTTCTGAAGATCATCCTGAGTGTCAGAACCCTTTTTGTTTGGTTCTAATTGTTGTTTTAGATGTAGTATCTTTTCTTTTTGAATTTCAGCATTTACAGTTGCATGTTGGCTGGTCAGGAAAAGCAATGTCTCTGTAATTGTTTCATTAGTACGTCCTCCTAAATCTGCAATTAATGACTCTGTAGGCCCTTCAAAAATTCGCAACACACGAGTATCACGGAAAAGTTGAGCAATACCATTGTGTTCTGAATATCCTCTGGCAGCTGTAATCTGCATTAGAAAATCAACCCCTTTCCAGGTTTCTTCTGTTGAGAAAATCTTGCCTGCACTTATAAGGATGTCCGGAATATGTTGACCATTGTCTTTCCATTTTACCAATTTTGATTGGTAAGTTTCAATTATTTCCAGAACCCACAGTAGCTGATTTAGTTGCTTCAGTACCACTGGCTGATCAATAAGGTATCCTGAATTGATTTTTCTGTTTTCAGTCCATCTTTTAGATCGGGATAAAACGGTTTTTAGGATGCCGATACACATAGAATTAATACCGATACGGCCCATTGCTACAACTTCTTGCAGAATTTCGGCACCTTTGCCTATTTCTCCCAGTACATGTGATTCCGGAATTTGAACATCGTTCAACACAAAATGTCCTTGTACAGAGCCACGCATTCCCATGGTCATGCATTCTTCGATATGACTCAGCCCTTGTATTCCCTGTGGTATCAAAAAGGCAGATTGCCCCAGGTATTTACCATTTTCATCTTGTGTATGTGCGATCACCGTTAGATAACTTGCCCAGGAGGAAGAGCCTACCCAGCATTTTTCACCATTTAAAATCCAATTACCGTCAGGCAGTCTTTGGGCGAAAGTTTTACCCGCATTAGGGTTACTTCCGGCCCCGGGTTCGCTTAACGCAAAGCTTGCTGTTCCTTGGCCTGTTGCTAATTCTCGTACCACTTTTTCTTTGATTTCTTCTTTGGCAAATCTTGCGATAGGATGCAGTCCCAGTAAATTGTGAAGACTTGCGAATAATCCCAGCGTTAAATCTGCAGAAGAGATCATTTCTATTATCTTTCTTGTCTGACTGAGATTGAATCCTAAACCACCGGACAATGGAGAAATCATAAGCCCCATAAGTCCCATGCGGGCAAATTCAGTCATGATATAGGGCGGAATGGTACGTCTTTCATCAATTGTGTAGCTATCGACTCTGGTGCGGAGAAAATGTTGCAATTCCTCAGTGATTTGTTGTAATGACTGTTCTTGTAAAGTAAGCTGTGAAAGATTCGCTTCTTTTTTGGCAGTTGGGAGACTTAAATGGGAAGCATGTAAAATTTTTGCCCATTCATTGAGTTCCGTAGTACGTTTTGCAAGTCGTCTTTGAATTTTACCACTGGTCGTTCGGGGAACATGCATAGGGGAAACAAAAAGAATGGCTTCTATTGCTACTCCATGTTCTTTTAAAACTGCTGTACGTATGGCCTTTGCATATTCGTCAAACTTAGGGGAGAGAACCGCATTTCGGGTTAATTCCTGCACGATGTAGCAGCATTCATTTCCTTGTTTGCTCATAGAAAAAGCAGCTGCACCATCAATCCTTAAATCAGGATGCGAATAGCAGGAAGTACGTTCCAGATCCTGAGGATAATAGTTTAAGCCTCTTATGATGATAAGATCTTTTATTCTGCCTACGATGTAAATCTGCCCTTCTTCATCCTTGAAAGCTAAATCACCGGTTCGCAGATAAGTAGTGTCATTGGAACGGGAGTAAAAATAACTTTCAGAAGTGGCCGTTTTGTTTTCATAGTATCCATTTGTGACAGAAGGACCTGAGAACCACAATTCGCCAATGACGTAAGAGGGTTGTATTTGTAGTTTTGAGATAGAATCGGGTAATTCTGTTTCAAGATCAGTAACAGCTATAATGTCAACTCCATGATGGTCTATTACTTGTCCGTTGCCTACGAGATAAACAGCGTTTTCTTCTTCGTGAAAATGCTGACCGGTTTCCATAAAACCACTTTCCTGCAGAATAACGGTATTTTTCTTGAGCGCTTCTTTGTCAACCTTTAGCCACTTTACCTTTTCACCTTCTTTATTTAAGGTAACGGTTAGGGTAGCTTCGGCTAAACCATAACCGGGAGATACTACATTATTGCTCGCACCAAACAGTGAAATTGCATTTTGAAAATTGCAAATAGTCTTAAAACGAATCGGTTCAGCTCCCGAAGCACATACCTTTAGATTTTTTAGCGAGATTTCTGTTTTGTTGTTTGAGTTTTTAAGTTCGCTATGAAGTTGTAAAAGTTTATCCGCAACCAGTTGATAGGCAAAATTAGGGCCTCCGGTATGAGTACCTTTCCATTTGCTTAGGGCATTCACCCAATTAAGGGGTCTGCTCATAAAATCTTCCGGTTTCAGGAGATAAAGGCTGCTTCCCGTATAAATCGTTTGAACTATAAATAAGATTAGTCCCATATCATGATAGAAGGGAAGCCAACTCACAAACACGCTGTTGGCAGTGATATTCATGTTTTTCTTAGACTCTTTAGAATTTTTGATCAGTGAGTCTTGTGTAACCACCACTCCTTTCGGATTCCCGGTAGAGCCGGATGTGTATTGTAAAAAGGCGGTTGGGTGAATATCGGGTTGGTCTTTAAAATCTGTTTCTAAATGGTCTGAGAATTTGATTTTTACCGTTAGTAGCGGTGTGTTGCTAAGTAGTTCTGATCTGCTTAAACTCTGGATTAATCTTGAAGCACTTTTTGTTGCGGTAACGATAGCTTTAGGCAAACATTCTTTGACGATATTTTCCCATTTGTCCAAAGGTTTCAATCTCCCTGGCGTGTTTAATGGAACAGGGATAGCTCCAAGCCACTGACAGGCGAAAAAAGCGATGATAAATTCAATTCCCTGATCAAATATCAAAAGACAACGATCGCCTTTTTTTATGTCCTTATTTTTAAAAGCCTGAGCCTGTTCCTGTACCTGAAATAAAAACTCGGCATAGGTCATGGGGCTCTCGCGAAGGTCAATATCTACATCGCTGAATGCTATTTTTTGAGGATGTTTAATGCTTCCTTTGATGAGATAATCTATCAAGCTGTTAGAATGATCTTTTACTAGCTGATGATCGGGGTTATCCAGAGTAAGTTGAGCATGACTTTTTTCCATGTCCATATTGTTTGTATTGTTGATGGATTATTTTTTAGTGATAAAAGGTATAAGCAGATTGATCTACCACCTTTGTGAGTTTTTGGTATTCTTTGGCTTTGCCGGGCCAGTTATTGATGATAATATCACCGTCTTTATACCAACTGTTCTTCACCTGTGACCAGGCCGTTTTTTTCATTCTTTCATTCACTCCATGTGTAAATCCTTTTTGAAAGTCCGGTTTTACGTCCATGTATTTCAATTTGTTTTTTGAAATCAGACTTAGGCATTCCGAGATATAATGGGCCTGACTTTCTACCATGAGCAAGACTGAACTGTGGCCCAGATTCGTATTTGGACCGTACATCATGAAGAAGTTAGGAAAACCCGCTGTGGTGATTCCGAGATAAGTTTCTGTTGCTTTCTCCCAGGCAGTTTGTATTGAAATTCCGTTTAAACCACAGATATTGAGACCTTTTAGAAAAGGATTACTTTCAAAACCTGTAGCATATATAATGACGTCCAGAGGGATTTTAGTTCCCGTGGAGGTGACAACCCCGTCTTCTGTTAAATGAGAGATACCGTCCATATTTACGGTCACATTTTCTTTTGCCAGAGCTGGATAATAGTCATCGGACAAAAGAACACGGACTGCTCCCATGGGATAATCGGGGGTTAGTTTTTTCAATAATTCCGGGTCTTTGATCGTTTTTTTAAGATGCGCCATGCTTACCCCTTGCCAAGCCTTTTTCCAAAATTTGTTTTGTCCCATCAAATGATAGAACAGACCGTTGAATGTATTATTCGAATGACGGGCCCAATAAAGCAGGAAAGGATATTTTTTATGCAGCTTTCTGTTTTTATCGGTGTACGGGGTGTTTTTCTTGGGTAATAACCATTTTGCACTTCGCTGAAAAACGGTAAGAGCTTGTACTTGCGGAACAATTTCCGGAATAAACTGAATGGCACTGGCAGCATTTCCTATTACGGCTACACGTTTTCCGTTTAGATCAATGTCGTGATTCCATCTTGCGGAATGCCAGCTACTCCCTTTGAAAATCTCTTTACCTTTAAAATGGGGAATTTTCGGGTGATCTAACTGGCCGATCGCCATGATTAAAAATCGGGTCAAGTAGGTGTCGCCTTGTTTGGTTTTCACTTCCCAATAGCCTTCTTTTTCAATAAATTGGGAAGAGGAAAATTCTTTTTCAGAATGAATATGATCTTGTAATCCGTTCTTTTCTACATTGTACTTGAGGTATTCGAGAATTTGAGGTTGATCTGACCATTTTTTCTTCCAGTTTGGGAAGGGTTCAAATGAGTAACTGTACAGCGCAGATGGCACATCACATTGGGCACCCGGGTAAGTATTGTCCCTCCATGTACCTCCAATAGCTGCAGCCTTTTCGAGGATAAGAAAAGAATGTATCCCGCGTTTTTTCAGGCTGATTGCCATTGAAATGCCCGAAAATCCGGACCCCACAATTAAGGCGTCGTAAACGATATGATTTGTAGACATTTTGTTTACTTGTTTTGTACGGTTACTACCAATTGTTTTAAGCGATCAGTTTCATAGAATACTAAAATGAAATTCAAGATCGATACCACCATTCCCGAAGCGAAAAAGCCGGGGTGCACAGGAGGAGTATCATGAACGATGTGAATTAAAAAGATATTGACGGCAAAAGGAAGATAGAACAACAAGCCAATCCACCAGTATTTTTTTGTTAAGAGTAGTATGCCGGCGAATAGTTGTGCTAAACGTACAAAAACTCCCAAATAGCTCAGCATGATGGCATTGTGCAGGTCTTGAAAGGTTTTTCCAAATAGAAGAATACCTTCACTTTGCGGATTGTAACCCTCCGTTAGCATGGCATATGTTCCGATAGCGCCAAAAAGTAAAAGAAGGACAGCAAAAACATAACGTAGTATGGTCATCGTTTTTTTCATAGGATTTTTGTTTTTTGATTGAGGATTTGTAAACTTTAAAAAAGGATGCAATAAGACTTAATGAGCATCCGGAGTTATTTCGGATGCTCAAATTAGTTGGTGTTATTATTTCAATCCAAGAATATGAGAAATACCGGTAGTAGTGACCGTTTTGGTTTTGCTCAAATTGCTTAAGTTGATTTTATTAATGTAATTGCTGGTTTTATTAGCAAATGGAACATAAGCATAACCGTTTGCAAAAAAGCATTTTGCTACTTTACCACTGTTTGTATATTCATCGTCTAACTTCGTTGCCGTTTTTGCATTCAAGTCAAAATTCCACCAACGGAATACAGGATCTGTATTATAAGAGTACGGATTGCTTGGATCCAGTTTTGTTGGGTCCAGAACAGTTGCAAGGAATTTGCCGTTTCCATAATATTCAAAATTCGTTACAGGGTTACCGCTTCCTTGTGATGCTGTTTCTAAGTCAAAATAGTAATCTTTATCAAAGGCAGTAGCTCCGTTTTTGATTCTTAGTAAACAGGCCGGTTTACCTATTGCAGTTCTGGCTCCGCCAAATACATTGTGACACAATACATAAATATCTCCATTTTCTGTTTTATTCATGTAGTAAACACCACCTCCGGTATTCCAGGAACCTGTAAAAGAGCCACGCTCATCTGTAATAATTTTAACTAAAGCAGTTGAATTGTCGGTAGCAGAATTGTTCACTTTTGTAAGATCAATTACCAGTATGTCGCAGGTAGTTACGGCTGGTGTAAAGGTGTTAAAGTCATACATAGAGTACAAAGCCGCGTACATATAATTCCCGCTAACGATAATCTCGGTCACTCCATCTGCCTGAATCTTGGCTCCGGCTTTTGGAAAATCGGTTACTTTACCAACTCTTGACATAGAAGACCAATCTATAACTCCCGTTTTTACCATAGTAGTAGGATTAAAGATTACAATCTTTCCTGATCCGCCAATGTAGGCTGTGTTTTCATCTTTGAAAAAAATATTTCCCTGGAATCCTAATTCCGGAACCTTGATTGTACCTGTTTTTTCTCCGACATTTCCGTTAGTTAAGGTCCATCTTGAGATCAAACCATTCTGATAATCATTCACATATACCGCTTTCTTAAACTCATAAACCCCACCGGAATGAGAAGCTGAGATTTCGTGTGCGTTAGCATTATTTATTGTTCCTGTAGCATCCGGAGATTCAATTTTTTGCATGTAGGCGGCAAAAGTTCTTCCATCTGAATTCTGAGGTCTTGTAATTAAAGTATAATTGGCAGATCCGTTAGTTGTTGACTCTTCCTTGTTGTCGTCCTTATCACAGGATGATAATGCTAAAAGTGCAAAAAATAAAAGAGTAAGTTTGTTTGTCATTGTTTTCATAATTGTTGATTGGTTAATGAATAAGTAATTTTTCCGTAAAAACTTCTTCCTGGTTTTTGAACAGAGAAGTTGTCGTATAACTGCGCATTGGTTAAATTTTTACAATCAATTGCGAAGCTCCAACGTTTATTTTTTGAATGCAGTGAGACCGAAAAGTCATTTGCAAATTGTGACGGTATTGTTGCTTTAGAAGATTTTTTGCCATTAAGAGCCCAAGTGAGATAGTATTCATGCACATAAGACGAGGTGTATAAAAATCTAATAAAGTAGTTTCGGTTATTCCCGGGATTTAAGGTATAGAATACCTGAGCATTACCGAATAAATAGGGGGTGTTTGGAATTCTGGCACCAATATAGTTATCTGTAAAAATCCCAAGATCGTCTACAGCAGCTAATCTTATATCCTGATAAGTTGCGTTTATACCGAAATCGAGCGTATTAGTTGGTTTGTATTCTAAAAACCATTCACCACCAATTGTCGTGGTTTGTAACAAATTGGTATAAGCAGCAAGTGCATTTGCAAATGAGGTTAGAATAATCCTGTTTTTTGAGTCTCTATAAAAGCCACCTATTCCTGTAAAAATCTTTTCACTTGTTGACTTAAACTGTATTTTAAAGTTCAGGTTGTGGCTTTTAGCTGATTTTAGATTGGGATTCGGGCTAACGGTTATATAGTCACCAAAAATTTCTCTGCTGTCCGGTTGACGAATGGAATATTCATAACCGGGAAGTATTGCTATTTGTGGAGTAAGTACCCATTTGAATACTTGACCAAAGCCGATATCGGAAGAGGAGGAGGAGTTGATTTTATCAAATTCATTGTTGATCTTAAAGCTGGCTCCTCGCACTTTACTGTAATAATGTTTGAAGGAAGTAGTACCAAGTAAGCGTCCGTCTAAAAATTTGGATTCAAGTGAGGTTCCGAAAAAATTATTTATCAGTGTTTGAGGTATTTTAAAAGGATCCTCTTTGTAAGTAGCAGTACCTGCTTTGTCTTCTCCTGTTAATTCTCTTCTTGTCGTAAACAGGTTGACATTTATTTTATAATTTTCTCCTAGTCTAAAAAAAGCATTTTCTCTTGCGTATAGGACTTTTTGAATTGTTTTTGGTGTAATGCCCTGGCTATACAAGCCACTTTCGCCTTTAGTTTGTCCTTCGATAAAATTGCCGTCCCAAAAATAGATGCGTGAAGAAATATCTTCAAAATAGGTTTGTTCAAAATTGTATCCGGCGGTTACATCAATCTGCCAGTTGTTTTTTTGTGAACTTGATTTTTTCCAATTAAGCGCTACACCTCCTGTATATTCTTCAGAAAACGGTTCTCCCCAAGGTTTTAGAGCTGTAATTCCGTGTTGCCACTCTTTATGGGTATAAGTAAAAGAGGAAATAAGTTTTATGTGGTCGGCCCAACTTAAGTTTTTAAATCCAGTTTGTATTTTGGCAAGACCAAAATTATATTTGTCATTAAATCTTCTTGCCCGACCTTTTTTTGTATTGTATAAATGGTCTGCAACTACATCTACATCATCCATCCAGTAATTATTGTCGGAATGGCGGTAAACGGCGTCAAAAGCCGCAAAGAAATTTTTGTTTGTAAGTGGATGGTCAAAAGCGCTTAAAGTAGCTTCATGCGTATTCCAGGAGCCATACGAATATCCCATTCCCAAAATATCCTTTTCACTTTTTCTGGTTACAATGTTAATTACCCCGCCTAAGGCATCGGAGCCGAACTGAATGGGGACCACTCCTTTGTATATTTCAACGCGGTCAATCATGTTTGTAGTAAGATTTTGAAGTTCAAAACCACGACCTAAAAGGTAAACCGGGACTTCATCAACAAATACACGAACATCTTTTCCATCAATACCATTTAGATTGATGTTTATAGCACTGCCCGTACCACCTTGTTGCTGTATCCGTATTCCGGATGCCAGGTTTATTGCTTCAACTACAGATTTTGAAGTGCTTTTTAATTCTTTAAAATCGATTACTTCAGGTGTATAGACTGATTCGCGGAGTTTTTGTGCTGTAGCAAGTTTAGGTTCCTCTATGACCACTTCATTAAGTTCGTGGGTCGATTTCATAAGGATAACGTCCAGAGTTTTCCGCTCTTTATTGAGCTGAAGTTTGAAGTTGGCTTTTTTGAATGAAAAATTTTCGACCTCTACGGTATAGCTGCCCGGTTTTTCGTGAATTAGTACTTGTCCGTTCACATCTGTTTGCTGTTGAAATAATAGAAAGTCGTTTTCTTTAACGGTAACAGTTGCTCCGACAATCGGCTCCTTTGATTCGCTCATTACTTTGAGTGTAACTTGAGCATCGGCACGTTTTATTGAAAAAGTAAATAAGAAAATAAAGGCTATTATTTTTTTTAAGCCTATGCTCTCAAAGATCATAATTTGAACTATTTTTAATTAGACCAAATATAAATAAAATTATTCAAATATATAATTTGTATGTATTTATTTGTAAAAAAATGATTAAGAGGTTTGCTATTGGGTTAGCAAGAAAAGCTAGTTTGTTTAAAATCAGTTGTTTTGATAATATTTTTTAACTGTTCTTAATTAGTCCGAATCTAAATAAAAATTTAAGAATAAAAAAATATATATATCATTTATTTGTGAGAAAATAATGATTTGTTCTGGCAGATTCGTAAAATATGGAAGTCAAATGTTTAAAAACCAACTAATTGTTTATTTTTTTTGTGTTTATTGAGTTTTTTATTCAAGTTTGGTGCTGATACTACTATTTGTCTAAGATAAACCTTCTCTTTTGGGGGATAAGGGGTATTGTTTTGTTTTGGATTGAAAATTTATAAAATGGTTTTTGGTTGGCAGGATAAAATAATTAGCGATAGAAAAAATGAGACCTGTTTATGGCTTTTTTGGTTAAAAAATAGTCAGTATTGATTTGTGTTCAAGTGAGAAAAGGCAATAATGAATATTTACAATTTTTTAATTATGATGATTTCTATAAATAAATTAAATTTGCCTTGTGCCGAAACAAATTATTTACATATTTATTTTCTTAATAGCTTCAAACAGCAGTTTTGTACAGCAGTTTTATAAGCTTCCAATTCTGGTACAACATTTTCAGGAGCACAAGCAGTTGAGTGATTTAAGTTTCGTAGATTTTTTATCGATGCACTACTGGGGAGAAGATTTAAAAGATAATGATGAAGACCGTGACATGCAACTTCCTTTTAAAACGATTAGCAGCAGTTCTTTTCAGCTGGTTTTTATTTTGACAGACAAAGAGCTGTTACCTATTCCGTTTAATCCGGCTTTACCACAATTAAAAAATACAGTTTACCGATCTAATCTTCTTTCAGATCCAAATTTACTTTCTTTATTCAGGCCTCCTGTAGCATAATTTGATTTTAAAATTTTTGCTGTGGCTGGAACATTTGAAGTGTTCCGGTCACTGATTTATTATATTTTTAATTCAAAATTATGCTTAATAAAGTAATTCAGTTCTCAGTTAAGAACAAACTGGTAATTGGCGTCTTTACACTGCTGTGGATTATCTACGGTGTGTATGAAGTTACCCAATTGCCAATAGATGCTGTACCGGACATCACTAATAATCAGGTGCAAATAATCACTACGGCGCCTTCACTTGGCGCAGAAGATGTAGAACGGTTGATTACTTTTCCAATAGAACAGGTAATTAGTAATATTCCCAATCTTAAAGAAAGCAGAAGTATTTCTCGTTTTGGACTTTCGCTGGTAAGTGTTGTGTTTGATGACGATACCGATGTATATTGGGCAAGACAGCAGATTACCGAAAGACTACAGCAGGTCGAGATAGACCGAAATGCCAACAGACCGGAAATGGCGCCTGTAACAACAGGTTTGGGAGAAATATACCAATATGTATTAAAACCAATGCCGGGTTATGAAGAAAAATATTCGTTGGAAGATTTAAGAACCATTCAGGACTGGACTATCCGCAGACAGCTTTTGGGAACTCAGGGAATTGCTGATGTTTCGACTTTTGGAGGGAAATTAAAACAGTATGAGATTGCGATAAATCCCGCGAGACTAAAAGCGCAGAATCTTACTATAAGCGATGTTTTTACGGCATTAAATACAAGCAACGAGAATACTGGTGGCGCTTATATAGAAAAAGGACCGACGGTGTCTTACATCCGTAGTACGGGTCTGGCAAAAAGCATAAAAGACATTCAAAATATTGTCGTTAAAAGTACACAGGGCGGACTTCCGATTTTAATAAAAGATATTGCCGATGTAAAAATTTCTTCGGCGATACGTTACGGAGCTTTAACCACAGACGAGTTTGGAGAATCTGTTGGTGGAATTGTAATGATGTTAAAGGGGGAAAATGCCAATAATGTTATTGTTAATGTAAAAGATAAAATTGCCCAGATTGAAAAAATACTACCCGAAGGTTTAAAAATTGAACCTTTTCTTGATCGTACCAAAATGGTAGACAATGCTATTGGAACTGTGCAGAAGAATCTTATTGAAGGTGCTTTAATTGTAGTTTTGATTCTGGTTTTATTTCTCGGAAATTTAAGAGCCGGATTCATTGTGGCTTCGGTGATCCCGCTGGCGATGCTTTTTGCCATTATTATGATGAATGCTTTTGGCGTAAGCGGTAATTTAATGAGTTTGGGCGCTCTTGATTTCGGCTTAATTGTCGATGGCGCCGTTATTATTGTGGAAGCAATTCTACATCATCTTCACAGTTCAAAAAAATATCGAAATGTTGGTGCTATTTCGCAGGAAGAAATGGATAAAGAAGTGACCGGATCTGCTGCGAGAATGATGAACGCTGCGGTTTTCGGTCAAATCATTATTTTAATAGTCTACCTGCCAATACTTTCACTTGAGGGAATTGAAGGTAAAATGTTTAAACCAATGGCACAGACTGTCGCGTTTGCTATTTTGGGTGCATTTATACTTTCGCTTACGTATGTGCCAATGGTTAGTGCTTTATTCTTAAATAAAAAAATTAACCACAAAAAGAATCTTTCTGATCGTATTATGGCAAGGCTCGAAAATGCGTACGAAGGCTGGTTGACAAAAGCTTTAGGCATTAGAAAAGCAATTGTAATTGCTGCCTTTGTACTTTTCGGAATTGCGTTGGTATTGTTTGGAAGAATGGGAGGAGAATTTATTCCACAGTTAGAAGAAGGAGATTTTGCCGTAGAAACCCGTTTATTACTTGGAACCAATTTATCCACTACAACAGAAACCATTCAGAAAATATCGGCACAGCTTAAAAAAGAATATCCCGAAGTACAGCAGGTCGTTTCAAGAATCGGAAGTGCAGAGATCCCAACCGATCCGATGCCGATTGAAGGCGGTGATATGATTATTGTTCTAAAAGACAAATCCGAATGGACAAGTGCCTCTTCATTTCCCGAATTAGCCGATAAAATGACCAAAACCGTTAAGAGAATTGCGCCCGGTGTTACCACAGGATTTCAATTTCCTGTACAGATGCGTTTTAACGAATTAATGACGGGAGCCAAACAAGATTTGGTTTGTAAAATTTACGGAGAAGACCTGAAAAAACTTTCTGAATATGCTGAAAAGCTTGGAGCTATTAGCAAAACGGTCGAAGGTGCAGCCGATCTTTATGTAGAAAAAGTTACCGGAATGCCACAAATAGTAATCGATTATAATTGGGCAGAAATGGCAAAATACAGCCTTCGTGTTGCCGATGTTAATGCTACTGTTAATGCCGCTTTTGCAGGAGCCGTAGCCGGAAATATTTATGAAGGAGAAAAACGTTTCGATATGGTTGTTCGTGTAGAAGACAGTGGAAGAAAAGGAATTGAAGATGTTCGTAATCTTCTTATTGCAACTCCTTCAGGCATGCAGATTCCGTTATATCAGGTAGCAAATGTTGAAGAAGTAGAAGGACCGAATCAGATTCAGCGTGAAAATGCCAAAAGAAGAATCATTGTAGGTTTTAATGTCCGTGGGCGGGATGTGCAGTCTATTGTAGAAGAATTACAGCAGAAAGTACACAAACAGATTAAATTCGATCCCGGTTATTATATCACTTATGGAGGTGCATTTGAAAATCTGCAGCAAGCAAAATCGAGACTTGGTCTGGCAGTTCCAGCCGCTTTATTAATGATTTTTGCTTTGTTGTATTTTGCTTTCCGTTCTTTTAAAGAAGGTATTATCATTTTTACGGCAATTCCGTTATCGGCTATTGGCGGCGTATTTGCTTTGGTACTCCGTGATATGCCTTTTAGTATTTCGGCCGGAGTCGGATTTATTGCGCTCTTTGGAGTTGCGGTCTTAAATGGTATTGTTTTGATATCCGAATTTAACCGAATTCAAAAACACGGAGAAATTACAGATCCGTTTCAAATCATTATCATCGGAACAAAAAACAGACTCCGTCCCGTTTTAATGACGGCTGCAGTAGCCTCTTTAGGTTTTCTGCCAATGGCATTAAGCAATGGAGCAGGAGCAGAGGTACAACGTCCGTTGGCAACCGTTGTAATCGGCGGCTTAATTACCGCAACTTTGTTAACGCTTTTTGTACTTCCTGCTATTTATTTAATGACGTATCATGCGAAAGCATTTTCTAAAAAGAGAAAAAAACAAATGAACAACCTCACTATTTTATTGGCTTTTCTTTTCATCGGAAGCATGACTAATGCACAGCAAGTATCCGTTTCATTAGAAGAATCCATCTCAATAGCCATTCAAAACAACAGGACAATTAAATCGGCAAAATGGAATGAGCAATCTAAAAGCTACCTTCAAAAATCGGCTTACGATGTACCAAAAACACAAATTGATGCCGATTTTGGACAATTTAACAGTGCGCAGAAAGATACCCGCTTTGGGATCAGCCAGACTTTTGCTTTTCCCACCGTTTACAGCAATCAGAAAAAAGCTTTTAGAGCCGATTTTGATAAAGCTAAAGCAGAAACGCAATTGACCTCTCAGGAAATTAAAACCAAAGTCAGAACTATTTATTACGATTATCTCTGGTTAGACAGTAAAAAAGAGTTATTGGTTTATGCTGATTCTATTTACAGAATTATGGAGAAAAAATCGGAGTTGCGATTTAAAGCGGGCGAAGCAAATGTTTTGGAGAAAAGTGCCTCGCAGTCGGCAAGACAGTTTTACAACAACCAGTTGAGGATGGTAAATAAAGACATCGAAATTGTGCTTAATCTGTTTAATGCGGTTCTCCAGGATAAAACGATTTACAGCCCGAAACCGGAGCATTTAAAAGCGGTTTTGAGTGCTTCTTTTGAGAATATTAAAACAGAAAATCTTCCAGCGGTGAAGCGTTCTCAGTACGAATCTGAATCGGCAAAATGGCGCTGGAAGACAGAAAGTGCCAGATTGCTTCCGGAAATTACATTGGGTTATAATAACTTGAGTTTTATAGGAAATCAAACAAATGCAGCCGAACAGGATGTGTATTATGATAGCAGACAAAGATTTAGTTATGTAAATGCAGGACTTACGATTCCTGTGTTTTTTGCAAGTCAGTCTGAGCGTAAAAAAGCTGCAAAAGCAGTTTACGAAAGTTCCGAAGCAGCAGCCGAAGCTGTAAAAATTGAGGTCAAAACCAATATCGAAAATGCTTTTTATGAAGTAAAAAAGCATCAGGAAAGCCTGGAATACTATGAAAAAGAGGGATTAAAAAATGCCCAGACTATTATTGATGCCGCTGCCAGTCAGTTACAAAATGGAGATATCGACTATTTGCAGTGGGTTTTGGTGGTTAATCAGGCGGTAACAATCAAAAGCGAATATCTGGATGCGCTTAATGCTTATAACAAAGCTGTGGCAATACTTCAAAACCTAAATAATATTTAAAAATGAAAAAATATATCACAGCGTTTTTAAGCGCTTTTGTTCTGTTTTCCTGTGAAGATAAAAAAAAGGAAGAAATTAAAAACTCGGATATTAAAAGTGTTAATATCGTGAAGTTAAGCGCCGAGCAGGTAAAAAATGCCGGAATTGAAACGGCTAATCCGACAGTAAAAAATGTAAAAGCGATTTTACAACTTCAAGGGACTGTAACAGTTCCGCCTAAAAGTGTGGTAAGTATCAGTATTCCGCTTGGGGGGTATATTAAAAGTACTAATTTAATCGCTGGTATGAATGTGCAAAAAGGGCAAATTTTGGCGGTAATTGAAGATATGCAATTCGTAGAATTACAGCAGGAATATCTTATGGCGAAAGAAAGGTTTAAGCTTGCACAAAACGAAGAGAAAAGACAAAAAGAACTGAATGTAAATAAAGCAAGCAGTGACAAGGTTTTAGAGCAAATTACAACAGAGATGCGAACACAGCGTATTATAATGTCTTCTTTGGAACACAAATTAAGTTTATTAGGAATTAATGCCAAAAAGTTGAATGTCGACTCAATGAGCAAAACAATAAAAGTAATTTCGCCAATTAACGGATTGGTTTCTAAGGTTAATGTAAATATCGGAAAATACGTAAACCCAACTGATATGCTTTTTGAATTGATCGATAAAAAAGATATCGTTTTAACTTTGAATGCCTTTGAAAAAGACATCACTTCTTTAGCTATTGGGCAATCGGTTACGGCTTTTGGAAATACTTCTATTTCTAAGAAATATGCAGCTAAAATTGCCTTTATTAACCAGAGTTTAAACGGAGACCGCGCTGCAGAAATTATTTGTAAAGTTAATAATTACAATGCAGAACTTCTTCCGGGGCTTTTTATTAATGCCGAAGTTGAGACAGAAAGCAAGAACGCATTAACTGTACCTGAAGATGCAGTGGTGCGCTGGCAGGGTAAATTTTATGTTTTTATAGCTCTTGGAAACAATCAGTTTCAAATGATTGAAGTTAAATTAGGGGTTAAAAACGAAGGTCAGGTTCAGATTTTATCTGATGCTGTTTCTAATTCATCAAAAATTGTATTTAAGAATTCTTATACGCTTTTGATGGCCGCAATGAATAATGATGAGCAGTAAGATATCGGCTATTTATTTAACCATATAAAAAGGAGAGAACCGACAGCGTATAACTGTCGGTTTTCTCATTTTAAGTAAAATTTTATGGTGAAGTTTCTTTAGTTTAGAATCATATTTTTTTAATTCCCATAGCGTTTTAATAAAAATATCGACACCTTCTGTTTTATTATAAAATGCTAATGGAGGGCGAACTGTAGTTTCAACACTCATTCTGCGTAAAATTGGCTGCACACAATGATGTCCTGTTTGTACAGCCACACCTTCTTTGTTTAAAGCCTGTCCAATTAATTTATCACCATAAGAATTAGACAACCTGCTCAATGAAGATCAAGCTGAGTATAGACCGGAAAGCCTAAAACTTTTATATGAAACTACGAAAAGAGTAACCGATAAATTGATCTCTTTTGCTGAAACAAAGTAATTAATTAAGTGTATACTTACATATTTGTGATTATTTGTATGTATTTTAGTTCTTTTTAACATTTTTAGTTTGTTTTAATGATATATCTTTATTAAGTTAGACATCGAATCATTTTTACGGATTCGCTATAGTATCAATTTACCCTCCCCTGCATATAATTTTCTTTAGTTATATGTTTAAATACCACAGATTAAATAATGAATATTTTTAATAACAGTGTTTTGTGTTATGCTGTTTAAAAAATAGGCTAAAATGAGATAGCAGACTTGTTTGTTTTAAATAAATAAGTCTGTAAAATCAATACTTTCAAAATGGAAGATCACTATACTATAACTTATAGGGACTCCATAATTTCATTTTTAGCAAGCACTTTTTAAATCAATAAATTATTATATGTATGAAAAAAAATGTATATGTATGTTCAAACTCATTGCCAATTGAAATAGTTCAGAATCAGGAAGAAAGAAAACTTAATATGAGACCTGGAGGTTTAGGAGTTGGAGTAGAGGCTACTTTTGAAAAGGATAATAGTAATTTTGAGCTTCGGGATTGGAAAGGAATAGCGCAATATCCTATGTTGGAAGTAAAAAGAAAAGAGTCAGTAAAAGAAACACAAGAACAAACTCCCGAAGATAGTTTTAAATTACCACAACAAGATGAAATTGACCACAAATCACTTAAACTGAATAATGACTTACTGGCTCAGAAAAAGTTTAGCTTTTTATATTTAGATCCGGAAATTCAACAAAGTTTTTATAAGCTGGGTGTAAATGGTATAATTTGGCCACATGTTCATGGTTTTGAATCGAAAATAGAAAGTGATTCTTCCCTAAAAGATTATATGCATGTAAATAAAGCAATGGCTGAGGCAATTGTTAAAGCGATAGAAAAGGATATTGCAGAAAAGAAAACAACTTTGGAAGATACAATTGTCTGGGTGCATGATAGTCATTTAGCTTCCGTACCGATGTATATAAAGAAATGGAATGAAAATATAAAAGTGGCATACTTTCACCATACTACATTTGAAGAAACCAATTACCTTGTATATGATGACAAAACTATATCAAACATAAACGATAGGTTTAAATTTGATGATCAGGAAATAGCCAAACAGATATTAGAAGATGTGTTGTGGGCAGATTCTATTTCTTTTCATACTAAAAGAGACGTTGATAATTTTAAAGCAACCATAAAAGCGTATAAAATTAAATGTAGCGGAGATTGGGAATCAAAATTGTCAGTGAATCCAATAGGAATTCCTAAAAATAAAATAGAAGATATTTTAACAACCTCCCTTGCTGCATTACAAAAGCCGCCTTCAGATATTTCGAAACGTGTTGATAACTTTAGAACAAACATCGTTTCTAAGGCAGAAAATCAGGAAAAAATGGTACTGGAAGAAGTTGCCGAGAGGTTTTCACTTGGAGAAGGATCTCTTCACGATATACAGACCCTTGAGTCTGGAAAATATTTTGATCCTAAGAAAATTCATATTTCATCTGTTCAAAGATGGGATTACACAAAAGGAATTCATGAACAATTGCAAGCCTATCATAAATTGCTTCAGGAAATTAAAGGTAAAGACATTGACGGACGACCACAAGAATTATTACAATTGAATTTAGTTTGTAGTAGTGCGAGAGTTATTAATGCTTTTAGTATTTATGAAAAAGAGTGCTTAAGAATTGTGGAAGAAATTAATACTGAATTTCCGGGAGCCGTTAACTATATTCCTGGGATTCCTTTTGAGAAGCTTCCCTTATTTAATGCTGCAAACGATATTTTAATTGCTACTTCTAAAAAGGATGGATATATTATGTCAATAGGAGAAGCCATTCATGCCAGGACTCATGCCTTAAAGAATAACATGCTTCCAGAAGCAAATAGCGCATCTGCAGCTATTGTTAGTCGGGAAGCCGGGATATCGGTGGATCTGGGAGGGGAAAAAAGAGAGTCAGATTTAAAATGTTTATCATTGGTAAATCCTACCGTAGAAGAAATTAAGAATTCGCTTAAAAATCAAATTAATGCTATAACAAGTATGCGAGTTGATAAAACGCATAACAAAGAAGAATTTATACAAATAACACCTAAAATACAAGATGTAAAGAACTATGGAATAAGATGCTTAAAACCATTAACAATGGTACAGAGGGCAAGTTTGATAGACAAATTAACGCATTCTAGTGTAGAGAGATCAACTACTTCGAATAAAAGGTTATCGAAGAGCCCGGAATATAAAAGATCTAGCGTCAGCATAAAACCAAAGATGTAATTGTATTAATGCCTGTTTATTGCAGTCATCACCAAACGGTTTCCTATTAAGTTTCTTTGTTTATAATACATGTGAATAATTAACTCAAGCTACTAGTTGAATAATAATGTATACTGTATTAAGTTTTGTTTAATTGATTACGATCTTACATTTTGCGAACATATAGTTATCTCAGATCACTGAAATACTGCAATAATACACTTAAATTCTAACGCTTGGCTTAAAGGCAATAAAATCCGCTAATAAAAGCATTTGCCCTTTTAGACTAGCATATTACATTATACATTATACATTTTACAACTACTAACAGGCAATTTGAACTAATTAAACAAATTGTTACGAATCAAAAATAATAGCATTTATGCCTAATAAAAATTTTCAAGAAATACCGGTTACATCATGGACGGTAACGGATAATGACGGCACATTAGTTTCATTACATTCTGATCCTACAGTTACCAGACCTTCTAAGGAAGTTCTGGAACGTATTAGGGAATACAGCTTTCAAAATCCAGAAATTGGGATCATGATTCTCTCCGGAAGAAAAGATTCAGAATTATACGACTTCTATAAAAATGCTTTCAATCCAGATCCCGATGGAGCAATTCCCAAAATAGTTCTTGCTTCAGAAAATGGTGCTTATATAAGGAGTGCTGTAAAGCCAGATGAGTTAAGGCCCCAATCAGAACCTTTGTCTGCTAAAGTTAAGGAAAGTATTAAAGGAATAGTTGCACGTGCTGCCGGAGCATACTATTGTGATAGTAAAGAATTAAATAAAGGGGGACTTGCTGTAGGTTTGGAAATAAAAGATTTTGGTTGTACCTGTCATTTCAGACATTCCGGTGACCCTCATGAAATGGAGAAATTAGCGGATATTAAAACAGTAATTTGTCAAGGTTTTCAGGAGTTGGTAACTAAAGATAAAAATTTGCATTTGGATCCCCATGCTGCCTCGGCGGTAACACTTGAGCTGGTATCAAAGAAAATAACTTTTGAAAAATTGGCAAAAAATAAAATTGAACTAAGTGGAATTGTTTCGAGAATTCCTTCAATGATAAGTTATACCGGAGATGATACCGGAGATTTAGCAGTTCTGGCTGCATTAAGTGCAAAATTACAAAAAAATATTTTTGATGGATATACTGCCCGTGTATGCAATTATAGTTCTACAAGCCCGGATGTTGCTACCAGGATTTGTAATAGTCCTGAAGAAACAAAAGGAAAAGAAAATTTTTACATATTAGGAACGAATTCAAAATCGGCGCAGCAAATGACCGTAGAATATGTATTTGATGCGGAAAAAGCCAGGCAGATGGATACATTAAGAAAAGAGTTAGTCAAATTTGGTTTAATTTCCCGACCTGAAATAGATGTTCTACCGGTTGTTTTATTGTCAACGGGAGATATACTCATTCAATCATCTGAGAAATATCCGCATAGTATTTTAGAAAATTTAAAGGATTGGACTTATAGAAAAATTGTTTTAATAAGTAATGATCAAAATTCAGATGAAATTTTAAAAAATATCGTAGCAGTAAATAAAAATGTCACTGCTGTCTTATCTGATAATCGTGGAATTTTAAACAAAATGATTCACGAGGTTGCAAATAACGAAAAAAATCTAAGGAACGAACCGATAGATAACACTTCAATTGTTTCAAAAAAATCTGAAAACTCAAACACTGGGACCATTTCTAAAATACACTATTTAAGAAGCATTGAGAACAGGTGTCAGGAACTAGGTTTGCTTAGTAAGGTAAACAAAGAAGAATTTTTAGGGAAAAGTAAGTTGAGAATGAATACCGAACCAGTTGCATCAGAGCAAGGGACAAGTTCTGTTCAGAAATTAACGCATCCTACCATAGAAAGATTACCTGATTTAGAAACAAGGAAATTGAATACCGATAAGTCTATTAAACCTCCTTTTAACAAAAAAATGAGATTATAGTAATTGAATTAAGGTGTGTTTATAGCAACTATAACCCCTTATAAAGGTTATTTATAATACGCACTAAAATTAAAAAAGTAGTAGTAACCAAAAGTAATTATTATGCCTAACGAAAATAAAACAATTCAACAAACTGATGTATATAAAGAAGAGACAATACCTTCTTCGATAAATCAAATAGAACAATCGAATTCTTCTGAAATGAAAGTAGGACCAACGGAAGAGATAATTTGGGAGAAGAACAGGAAAGAGCTACTGCAGTTTTTAAAAGAGACATCTCCGGCGATTGACATCGACGTTCATATTAAAGGAAAGATTACTGAAGATAAAATGAGTAGTTTTGCTGAAAATATATTTATAGAGCAAGCTAAAGTCATGGACAAAGCATTGAGGAATGAATATGATTACGACCCTGTTGCATGGTTAAATTCCTCAACCAGCAGGGCTCGCTTTTTAATTATTCAGGCAACTGATTATAACGCTCAAGAACTTGGAAAAGTGGTTATGAATGCCAGTCCTCTGGAGCGAATCTTAGTGGTAGGTTTAGAAGGGCCAAAGAAAGATGTATTCGAACAAGCAGTAAGAGCACAATGGCTTGAGCGACTTGGAAATAAGGAAAAAACGTATAAAGATAAGATTAAAGATCATTTTATGAGGAACGGATATGCAACAGCTATGTCCGATATCGAATTAATCGAATCCATTTCCTTAAAAGATTTGTTGGGGCCTCATCTTTACATAGATGATATGAATATTTCCTTCGAGAAACTATCTCATGATTTTCCTCATTTTCATGTCACCCTGGAGGAAATTTTATGTTTAGGAAATGACAACGCTCTGAGTGAGCAGTTGACGTACCTTTCCTTGGAAACAAAACTACCTTACTTACCGGTTTGCTCAGAACCATTTGGAGTAAACGAAAGTACGTCAAATTATTGGCGCTGTTTTGCTAAAGATTCATCTCAGTTTTTGAATCAGGTAGCTTCCGGAAAATCTGCTTTAACATTATTAGGAAAAGAAACCACAGGAAATGATACTTATGAAAATGTCATATTGTCTGATTCTTTTTTAAATAGCTTTACTATCGATTCTATTAAAGCTGACTTAAAAATGCGGGGTGCTACTGAAGAACATGTACAAAGCATAGAAGAAGGCGATATAAATTATTTAAAAAATTTGTTTACAGATGAAGCATTATATGCCGCAAATGCTTCTCCTCAGGCAATAACAAAAACAGTTTCCAAAGCAAATACAAAGTTAGGTGCCATGGGGGCATTAGCTGTTGGTAAGGCATTGATTTGGAATATTGTCAATCGCCCTGTGGCTACGGCTAAAGGTGTCGAATTTGCCGTTGCTTCTTTGATGTTGGATGGAGGCAGTGATTTAAATAAGGAACTGTTGGATAAAAAACAAATTTATAAAATGTTTTACGATAAAATATTGACTGGTGCAATATCATGTGGGAAAAGTCCGGACGAAGCATTAAAATTTGCTGCAGCAGAGTTGGTTAGTATTTATTCTAAAGTAGAAAAGGAAAATCTTTCCATTCAAAATCTGTTGAAAGAAATTTGTGGAGCAAATAATTGGCGAACTTTAGGTCTTGAAGCCGCAAACAAAGTTAGGAGTAATAACACTAAAGCTCTTAGTAGTCTAAAAGCAATGCCGTTTTTATTTGCAGGTGGTGCTTTAATTGGTGTTACTGGTTATACTTTAGGACTTTTATCTGGTATCCCTGCTGCTGTAGGGCTCACTCTGGGAACTGTTGGTATGGCAGGATCTTTAGTGTCAACATGCATTACGGGCTACTCAATACGCAAGCAATATCAAGCTAATTCAAAGAATTTACCATTGGCAAATGCATGCTTCGCTAATGCAAATAATAAGCAATTTGAAGTAAGAGGAGTGCGTATGCATGAATTAGAGAAAGGTGTAGCAGACGCATTAAAGAGTTTAAACAATCCCTCCCATACAGTAGAATTAGTTAATAAGTTATCAGAAAGTGTTACACAAACTATTGCTACAAGTAAGGATATAGTAAAACAGGATAATGCTTCTTCTAATTTAGAAACATGCGTGGTTGATATTGAACCTATGCCGCAAGAAAGAACTTTCACACCAAATTATAAAGATGCAAACAGTGGAGTTGTACTTTTGACAAATAATGGAAGTGGAGAGATTACAACGATAACAGAAGATAGTACTAATAGTAACTTGGTAAAACTAGGCAGTAGTTCAATAGAGAGGCAAAAAGTTAATAAAGAAACAAACAAAAAGGGAGCTAAACAGCCTGGTGATAGGAGCTCTAGTAAAGAGAGCTCTGTAAAGATAACGCGGTTGTAATTAATGAATTCATGCTATTTTAAAAACAATGCGCGCTCAGTCTTTTCTAACCAAAACAATTATTAATAACTAAAAGCCACGAGTAATAAACATTGATAAAAGTGGTTCTAACACCGCAGCAATTAAAGTTTATAATAGGTGTTTTTCTCAAAGATTAAAATTCGGTAGTGTAACATCTCAACAATATTGTCGAACAGGACCATCGGTTCGTTAAGTGGCGTATTCAAAACGGATTTGGTTTTAAAAGTTTTGAATCGGCCAGACGAACATTGTGTGGAATTGAAGTTGTACGTATGCTGAGAAAGAATCAAATGGCTGGACCAAGGATATCTATGTTTAAATCATTCTGTAAATTGGCGGGCTAACTTTTAAATTGCTTAAATTCTTATATTTGATTCTGACAGATGCGACAGAATCCGAATCAAACAGTATAATAAAAAAAAAAACGACGAAGAATACCTTCGACGTCGTTCCATTCATTTCTATTTAATTGATTTAGATACCTTCCACCATCAAACGCGTGTCTGGTAAATTTTTCAATGGCTGTATTTTAACCTCTGGTTTTGCCATTCTCGAAATTGCATTTAATGCAGCTGCAATAGCGCCTTCTTGCCAACCGGGAAGGGAGGAAATTTGATCACCAACAATAAAAAAGTTAGCATTGCCCGCATTTTTTGTTTTCGGATCTATAATTCCAGATCCTTGTGCAATAGCGTTAAATTGTTTCGTTGAGTAGTTCGCATCTCCAACGGCTTGCCAATATGCCCAGCCGCCCTTGATATTTGGCATGTTTTGCCAGGCTATGGCAACGCCTTCTCCCAAACCTTCGGCAAATTTCTTACCGAATTTACTGGCATCATTTCGAGCTTTGGTAAGTCGCTCATCAACGGGTAATTTTCCCCAATCGTGTGCTACTTTATCAAAATTGTAAGCGCCTGTCAGCACGCCTTTTTCGTCTTGATATGCCGTAGATGGATACCAAATTTGTTGAATTTCATTGTCTGTCCAAGAGATCCCTCCAAAAATAGGTACAACTCCCACTTCGGATTTTTCAACTGCCATTGTCTTGGGATTTATTGGGCTTCCTTGCCATAAAGATCGATTTGCCTGCCAACCCACTTTAGAGGTGCAGGCTAAGAAACGCGGAACGTATCCGTCTTTTCGCGCTTTATAACCCGGAGCTTGTGTTGGTTCAAACTGTGCCACAAAAACGGCTTCTAATGCATCTTTAAATTCAGGTTCAAGTCCCGATTTTAGGAGATCAGAATCTAGAATGTTTTTCAAAAAAGGCATCGCAAGGTTGCAAACACAATAATCAGCTTCGTAATAGATCGGTTCTTCTGTTCCAACTTGTCCGACCGAAATGATGTACTTCTCTTTAGTTGAGTCCCATTTTATTTTTTTTACAGGACTATTCAAAAGAATGTTTCCTCCCAAAGCCGCCACTTGTTGAGCAAAAGCGTGTTGCACCTGATCCATTCCTCCAACAGGCTGAAATAAAGTTGGTTGCCAGAGAAAATCTATAGGTTGGTAGAATTTCGTGCCTTCCCAAAATTTTGATTCGAGCAATTTATCAAAACTCAAGACATCGGCTACAATTCCAGCCGCAACACCAGGTAATACTTCATATCCAGCGCGTGTTTTTCCATCTTCGAAGCCAGGTGATCCAGCCGTTGCGCTATAGGTTCCATCTGCATCAAGCTCTCCGAAACTGACCATCAAACTTTGTAATTCTTCAATGCGTGTTTCAAGATTACTTTCACTAATTCCCACTTCTGAATTGCGAAGTAATTCTTCCGCATTTTTGTATACCATGTGTGCCAACCAACCTCTTGTATTATGATCCAAACGGCGGTAAACCATAGGCTCGCCTCCAAAACTTTCGTCCTTTTGAACCAAATTAGATTCAGAGTTCATCACATATATTTCAACGTCTACTGAAAAACGTTTTAAGTAAGAAAGGAGTCGTTTGTGACTGCTTGGAATACGACCAGGACCTGCATTAAGGTAAGGTTCTGAGTCTCCCACTGGGCGTTTAAATCGAACAACTTGTGGTTTTCCGGGTTTCGAATCGAACAAATCACTGTTTGCATCTTCAATGAGTGTATCTCCTGTGCGTAAGCTCATGCAGCGTCCTCCCGTTTTATGAGATGCTTCCAGAATGGTTACTTTTGCACCAGACTCTTGAGCGAGTAGTTCATACGCGGTGGTAAGCCCCCCAACACCAGACCCGATGATTATAACCTCCTTTCCTTCTAGTTGATTTGGACCAAGTTTAATCGCTTGACTGGTAATCTTTTCTTGCGTTTTTGTTGCTTTAGCCAATGCGGCAAATGCAATTGATCTTGGATTGTTTTTTAAAAATTCCTGACGACTTTTGTACTGTCCCATTTTGTATAAATTTTATGTTAAAAAATAAAAATTTTTGATTTCTATGGTATTCGTATTTTCTTTGGGTTAATCTCGAAAACGCTTTCTAACTCTTGATTTTATTTTCTGAAATTAATGATTGAAAATAAAAAAAATGAAAAAGATGTCGTTAATGAGGGTTTTTCTGTCGTGAATGGATGTTTTTTTGTTGTGAATAAAATTGATTTACTCCAATAAAATAAATTACTTTGAATATTCGAACCCCAATTTGCTACCCCTTATCAATGCTGAGATTTTATTTCTGCGGAGAGTATTATGTTACGATTCTGCCACAAAACTTAAAATGATAAAATGGTGGTTGACGGCCTCAAGGTTTTGTGGTAAAAAAGTTATGCCTCCATTTATGAACTATAGCGTCAAAAAAACAAGCCGTTAACTTCTTTTTACAAAAACTGCCTTAGTTTTTTGTGGTGAGTTTGATGGCAACTCCACTTACTTAATAATAAATATGAAGCAGTATTTCGCTGCAATGCAAATCCAGTTTGCGCTACCACACAAGCATTTATACTTTGGTCAATCATTTTTAAAGTTTTTAATTGAATCCCAGTTTACTTGTAGTTTCCTAATTTGTTAAGTTTCCTACTTAAGGCTAATATATAATTTATTTATTAAGAATCATCATACAAAATTTTAATTCGAATAAATTAGGTGTTTTTACGCAGTCTTATTTTTACAAAAAAAAAGTTATAAAAACTGCCTTAGCTTTTTGTGGCAAATTTGAAGGTAACTCCAACCTAAACTTTTGAGTACTTTTATAAAATTTGAAAAATGCCGTAAAACAAAAAAACCTGCGAATCTTACGATTTGCAGGTTTTACCATGTTTTTTGAGGTTTTTGAAAAGATTGAAAAAGTTGCCTTTTTACTTCTTTTACCCTTTTTGTGGGGAGAGCAGGATTCGAACTTTATGTGTTTAGATCCCGTCTTTGCTACGTATTTATAAATGTCTTGAACCTAATGCACCGATTCTGCACCCAAATTCAATTTTACTATTTCAATAAATCATGCACAAAAATTAAAACACTAACGAATAACTGACAGTAGTATTATTCTTTTTTGTACTACAAATATACCAAAAATACTTAATATTTACGGTTAAATGGAATTGTCACTTACACAGATTTTTCAGATTGAACTTTTCGTTTAACATATTTACAGTTTTAAATATGATTACATTATTTCAAGATTTGAAAACGAAAACTCAAGAGGAAAAAAATCTTTTTTAGAGATTGGGTGATTACAATATGGAAATTTAATTTCTGGATATGTAATTAATAATATTGAATTATCTTAATTTAAGTCCATTTCTAAACTGACTCTTTTTATTCGTTTTTTTACTGTTTAACTAGTACCTAGTTATAAAAAATAATCGATTTGTATGTCCTGTCGGGGGACCTCTACGGGACAAATTTCTATAAATTTTGTGGAAGATTTGAAGAGATTGGCTTACTGGAAGTAGGTACTGTCTTTTAGCGGCACTAAGAATTTGGTTTAGATGTCCTGTTGGGGATTGAAGCAGAAATATATTTAGTTTTATGTATTATTTTACCCAAAATAAAAAGAGACAGCCTTAATTTTTTGTAAAAAAAAAAGATATCAATTCCTTACATTTAAAGTTTTGAGGTGGCAATAAAATGGTAATCAAAATCTCTTATACAACTGAATATTAATATTTTGTCGCATAGTAATTATATAAAAAGCCCTGAAATTTCAGGGCTTAATTGTAATTTATTTTCAGCAAACTACATTTTTGGAAGCAGTACTGTATCCACTACATGTATGACACCATTAGATTGATTTACATCTGAAATTGTAACTTTAGCTTTATTGCCACTCTCGTCACTAATGTACAAATCTTTTCCATCCATCCAGGCAGTTAGAGTTCCGCCGCTAACTGTTTTTAAAGAAGCTTTTCCTTTACCAGCTTTTATTGCTTTTGCAATATCAGAACTATTCATTTTACCGGCTACTACATGATATGTCAATATAGTTTGTAATGATTTAATATTCTCAGGTTTCAATAATGTTTCAACAGTTCCAGCCGGCAATTTACTAAATGCTTCATTTGTTGGTGCAAAAACAGTAAATGGACCTTTACCTTGTAAAGTTTCAACTAATCCTGCTGCTTTTACTGCTGCTACCAAGGTGGTATGATCCTTTGAGTTTACCGCATTTTCTATAATATTTTTATTAGGATACATATCTGCTCCACCAACCATTACTGTTTTTTGTGCAAATGATGTCAATCCAAATCCTAATGCCAGGATTGCTGCTGCTAAAAATTTTCTAGTTTTCATAATTACTTTTTTTAAGTTATAAAGTCATTTACGCTTTAATATTCTTTTTGGTTTTAAAAGAGGTAAAAAAATAAATTAAAATGGATACAAGGGGCGAATTGATATATTAATAATGAAAACTCCAATATTGCCTATTGCTATTATAGCATTATTCAGCCCACTCATTAATCCAGCTGCTAACAGTCTGGCACCACTTCTGGTCGTCATTCAAACAGGGAATAGCCATGAAATTTTCTCCTCCATTTTTCTCAAAATCTTCTTTGGCGCGCATGGCAATTTCTTCGAGCGTTTCTAAACAATCCGAAACGAAAGCAGGTGTTACAACAGCCAGATTTTTAATTCCTTTTGCCGGCATTTTATCAATTTCAATATCAGTATAAGGCTCCAGCCATTTATCTCCAGCTAATCGCGATTGAAAAGTAAGACTGTATTTGTCTTCAGGAAGATCTAATAATTTTACAACTTGTTTGGTTGTTTCATAGCATTGATGACGGTAACAAAAATCATGCGCAGCCGAAGGCGTGTTGCAGCAAGAGCCATCAATTTTGCAATGTGATTTAGTTACATCTGTTTTGCGGATGTGACGTTCCGGGATTCCGTGATACGAGAATAACAAATGATCGTATTGAAATCCGGCTAAATGTTTCTGAATTGAATCCGCCAGATTCCTTATATAATCTGGTTTATTGTAAAACGCAGGAACATCTGTAAAAGTCATGTGTGGGAATTTCTTTTTACGAATTTCTTCTGCTTTTACTAAAATAGTCAAAGTCGAAGCCATTGCATACTGCGGATACAGCGGAAAAAGCAGTACTTCCGTTGCGCCTTTTTCATGCAGTTCCTGCAGTCCTTTTTCAATAGTCATACTTCCGTAACGCATTGCCAAAGAAACCGGAACGTTTACCAAAGGCTGTACTTTTTTCTGCATTCTTTCTGAAAGCACCACAAGGGGCGAACCTTCATCCCACCAGATTTTTGCATAAGCATGTGCCGATTCTTTGGGTCTTTTTCTTAAGATGATACCTCGGACTAATAAAGCTCTTAGTAAATACGGAACATCGATCACATATTTATCCATTAAAAATTCATCTAAATAGGGCTTTACATCTTTTGGTGTCGGGCTTTCGGGAGATCCTAAATTTACTAATAATACACCTTTCATTTTTTTTTTGGCTTTTTTACTTTAAGCTTCAGGCTTTAAGTATTTGTTGTTTAAATTGATGCTAAAAATAGTATTGGCTGCCTTTTAGAAAAAGGAAAAATCAATTTTATTTATGCTGTAATTTACAAAATCGACGCTGTTTTAAATTTGGTATTAACAGACATCAGGTATTTCTTTGGAGTTGTGGAAAATTTTTTCTTGAATCCCGCAATAAAGTGGCTTCCGGTGCTGTAACCTATTTTAAGCCCCACTTCATTTACATTGTAGGAACCGCTGTCAAGCAGTTTTCTGGCGAAATCCATTTTGTAATCAAACAGAAAACCATAAACGGTATCTCCGTAAATTTGTTTGAAACCTATTTTTAATTTTTTCATGTTCAGTCCAATTTCATCTGCCAATTGCTGTAATCCTGGTGGTTCGGCCATATTGGCGATAATGATTTCTCTGGCTTTTCTGATTTTCAGGACGTTATCTTCATCGATCAAAAATGGACATTGTCCTGCGTTTGGATCTTCCATTTTATTGAAATACAAACTCAACAATTCGTATCCTTTTCCTTTATAATAAAGGTTCTTTAGGGAGGGATGAAGGCTGTAATGAAACAACTGTCTCAAAACAATAGCCATCGAAGGACTAATGTTCCCTTCGGTATAATCCTTTTTTTTCTTATTATCGGGGCTTAAAATAGTAATATAATCTGCTTCAACAGAAAATAATGAATGAAATTTCTCAATCGAAACAATAACTGAAATCACCCATGAATTTGGAGAAAGCTCTAAATGAAGCAATGACTGTTTCTGCAGATTGCACAAAATCAGGGATTTTTCCTCTTTTAATTCTAAAGCATAATTACTCTGAGTGAATAAAAATCTGCTATTGCCTTTTAGTCCGAAATGAAACTGTAACAGGCCAGCACTAATTTCGTGCTGTGCAAAAAAAGATTCTGAACTGTCGTTCTGAAACCGCATAAGGGTAAGGCCGTCCTCAATTTTTATTTCTTCCTGCATTTTTTTTATATAAAAAATTATTGACTTTTCAAGATAGTTTTTAGGCGGTTATTGCCTATTGGACCCTAAGACTGCGGCAACCTGGATATTTATTTTATTGGAAAGCTTACTTTTAACCAAATTTGGAATTTGAATATTAAAATCACTAGCATTTACACTAAAATTACATGAAATGCTAATCCCTGATGATGATCTGCTTATCCTTGCAGCAGTATTTATATCCCTGGATTTTCCGTGAAGTTCTAATGTACCTTTAATGATAAAATCTTTGGGATTTACTGTTAGGCTTTGAAGATCAAATCCTTCTATTTTTCCTTTAAATACTGCTTTTGGATATTGGTCACTTTCGATGTAATTTTCATTAAAGTGTTCTTCCATTAAAGCAACCTTAAACTGGAAACCTTTCATCAGGGCCAAACTTGCAATCTCTCCTGTTGCTGGATTCAAAACAAAAGTAACATTCTTGTTTACTGCTTTAACTTCTTCAAAAGAAGGAACGGAAGCTTCAAAAGTAACTTTTGCTGATTTACTGACCATTTTTTCTTGTGATACGCCAATGGCGCAAACACACAGCATTGCAATAAGTATTGTTTTTTTCATTATTTCGCCTTTATTTTTTTATAAAATCATCCTGTTTTGCGAAGTCTTATTTTAAAACTGCAATAATTTGAATTTTGACTTTATTATCCAGTTTATATTTAATAAGCGCTGGAATTGGAATGTTGAAATCACTTGCATTTACTTCAAAATCAGATATAAGGGTGAATCTGGAACCCGATCTTGTAATTTTTGCATCGACACTTATATCCTTGGATTTTCCATGTACTTCTAGTTTTCCTTTTATGGTGTAATCTTTATAATCTTCTGTTAGACTTTTAATGTCGAAACCTTCAATTTGTCCCCTGAAAACTGCTTTTGGATATTTATCGGTTTCCATGTAATTTTCATTAAAATGTTCTTCCATCAATGTCATTTCAAACTGGAATCCTTTCATTAAGGCAAGACTAGCCACTTCTCCAGTTGCGGGATTCAAAACAAAAGTTACATTGCTGTTAGTTCCTGCAACCGGCTGAAAAGCAGGTACTGAAGCTTCCAGAGTTATTGTTGCAGATTTTGTTACTATTTTTTCCTGTGAAAAAACAATAAAAGAAGCCAATAGCATTGGCATTATTATGATTTTCTTCATGTTGCTGTTATAGATTATTTTTCTAATAATCCATCCTGATTCCATTTATTTATAATGTCGATAGTAGCTTGAGGCAATCTTGGTCCACCTTGCGGCATTAAGGAACTATCTCCATTTTCTAAAGAAATTCGTGTAAGCAATCCTCGGTTTAAAACTGCATTTTTCACCTGTTCATAAGTAACTAAAGACATTGGCGCGCCATTTTTAGGAACTGCCGCATGGCATACAACACAGTTATTATCAATAATAGATTTTACATTTTGGTTGTATGTTGCCAAACCATTAATTGGTGTAGAGTCAATTAAAGTACTTGGATCATCGTTGGCACAACTTACAAAAATTGATGCTAATGATGAGATGGCGAAAAGGGTTTTTAAATTCATAAGGCTGGTTTTTAGTTATAAATAAATGCATGATTTTTTTAAGGATCATCAGGCATTTCAAAATCATATACGTTGAAAAGAATAATACAGATTTGGCAAGAGGCATATTTAATGTTTTAAATCCAATAGGTATTTTTTAACGTAGATAATTTGAAATACTAAAAACCAGTTATGAGAAAAAAAATACTAATTACAATTTCCCTTTTTATAATAATCGGAATTTCGGCGTACCTCTACATCTACAAAGGGCATAGAAATATAGAATCAGAAACTGCCGATTATGTTGTAACCGTTAACGAACTAGAAAGAGAGTTTACTTCAAACGATAGTCTGGCTTACATCAAATATCAGGACAAAACAATTGAATTATCTGCACGAGTAACAAGTATTGATAAAGTCAGTAATGGAATTGTTATGAGCGAAAAAATATTTGTGACATTCAAAAACGGTTTGCCGCAAAATATTATATCTGGAAAAACCCTAAAAATTAAAGGGCGTTTTTTAGGATATGACGAATTGCTCCAGGAATTTAAAATAGACCAATCTTCAGTTGTACACTAATACAAATAACAATTTAAAACTAACCTCATGAAAAACTTTATTCTATTACTTTTTTTATTTCCGCTATTAACCTTCTCTCAAACCGATTTGCTGTCCGGAGTAGAAACTCCTTCTGCAAAAGAAAAAGTGACATCTGCATTCAAAGCCTTAAAAATCGTTAATCTTGAGTCTACAAAATTGGCCGCAAAAGGGGATTTGTATTTTGTTGTTGCACACCGATTTGGTTCTATTAAAGATGGTTTTGAAGGTTTCTACGGATTGGATAATGCCAATACACAAATAAAATTTATTTACGGTTTAACAAATGGATTTAATGTAAGTGCAGCCCGAAGTGAATTTGCTTATGACTTTGCAACAAAATATATGCTGTTTCCTCAAATAAAAGACGGTTTCCCTGTTACTATTGCTGGTTTTAATAGTTTGTCTATTAATAACACATTAAAAGAAAGTCTGTATCCGAAACTTCAATTTAAAGACAGGCTGACTTATGTTGCGCAGCTGCTGATTTCAAGAAAATTTTCTGAAAAGCTCTCTTTAGAAATTGTTCCGTCATTCTTTCATCAAAATTTTGTTGAAGACGTAGATCAAAGTAATACGCAATATGCGATAGGATTTGGAGGTAGATATAAATTCGCTAAGCGCTGGTCTTTAAATATGGATTATGCGGCGCATTTAAACAGAGCGCCAAATTCACTTTATAAAAATCCGCTATCTATAGGTTTTGATTTAGAAACCGGCGGACACGTTTTTCAAATGCATTTTACCAGTTCCCAGGCAATTGATGAAGCCGGATATCTTGGAAGAACCACCGGCGACTGGACAAAAGGAGATATATTTTTTGGATTTAATCTTGCCAGAGTTTTCTAGTATCTCCTTTATAATTAAATTATTAGGTAATTTCTGTATTTATAATAATTCTAAATTGATCGATTTGCTGCTATTTCTAAAACCGCATTGATGAAGTACACGTAGATAATTTTAAAAGCATAAAAAAATTATGAAAACTAATAAAATAATCAAAAAAGGACTTTTTATTCTAAGTGGAATATTTGTACTGTTTGCCGCGATTTTGCTTTTTCACATTATAACGGCCAAACCGCCCGTTTATGACACCCCAAATCTTCAGGTAAGCAGAATCGATTTTAAATCAGACATCGATTCTCTGCAGGCCAGAAAAATCTGTGCCGACCTGAGAAGCATAAAAGGCCTGACATCAGATTCTATCATCGTTAAAAGAAATGTTGTGGTGTACTTCCACAATAATAAAATTACAAACTCTGAGAAAGTTTTCAACGAGCTGATGGCTAAAGGACGTTATGATGCGCAGCGTTATATTTTACCAGCAAATTTAGCAGACAAAGAAGTGTGTCCAATGAATCAAAATAGTTTGAGCTATAGACTGTCTCAAAAGATAAATCGTTTTTTTAATTAACCCTTTAATACCTTAAATTTATGAAAGTTTATTCAAAACTTACACTTAGTGTACTAATTGCTGCATCGGCAGCTATGATTTCCTGCAGCAGTAATGACGACGAAACCCCAGCACCGGTTAAGGCTTCTATCTACGAGCGATTAGGCGGAACTAAAATGGTTTCTGATCCTGATAATTCCGGCCAGATGATCGAGCAGGGACGTTTGAGTTTCCGCAAAGTGGTAAATTCAACTATCGGATTGATTGTTGCTGATATCCAATCGAACGCGTCAGGTAATCTGCAGGCACATTTTGCCCCTTTATTAGCAGAAACTGGAACTACCCAGTCTACCAATATTGCTAAGTTATCAGATAACCTTACTGATTTCTTTTCGTTTAATACGGGAGGAACAAATGCTGTAAATACATATTCTGGTTTGAGTATGTCAGCTGCGCATGATCCTGCAAAAAATCCTCGTATGGGAACAAAATCAAGCAGTGCAGATTATACAAAATTTGAAGGATATGTTGGAGCTGCGGCCAATGCGAATGGCGTTGCTTCAAATACAGAACTTTATACTGATATTGTTGCTGTTTTAGAATCATTGAGAACTCCTATAGTTCAAAAATAAATTTTTTCTCAAAACGCTGCCTGAAAAAGGCAGCGTTTTATATTTCAATACTATTTGAAGTATATAAATATTTTTCAAAACCTGTCAGCTTTATAATACTTGGAAATTATATAAAACCGCAGTTTAAATCCATTTATTCCATAGTGATGTAAAAAGCACTTCCGGCGCTGTTATATAAATTCTGCAGGCAATAATTTTTGAACCTTTTAAGGAAAACATAAATATGGAAAATTTTAATATGTCCAGATCCTCCACTTTTTATGCATTGGGGTTAAGCTACAAGAAAGCAGATGCAGTTATCAGAGGAAAATTTAGTCTAGATGCTAAAGCACAATCTTATTTATTATTACAAGCTAAAGCAGATGGTATAGAATCTTTGATTGTTACTTCTACTTGTAATAGAACTGAAATTTATGGTTTTGCCCATCATCCTTATGAACTCATCAAATTGCTTTGCGAGAACAGCAATGGCTCTGTAGAAGAATTTCAGCAGGCTGCTTATATATATAAGAATGAAGAAGCTGTCAGCCACATGTTCCGGGTAGGAACAGGTTTAGACAGTCAGATTCTGGGTGATTTTGAAATCATCAGCCAGATTAAAACCGCCTTTAGCAATAGTAAACGGGAAGGTTTGGTCAATACATTTCTGGACCGGTTGGTAAATACTGTTATTCAAGCGAGCAAAAAAGTTAAAACTGAGACGAAAATTTCTTCTGGTGCAACTTCAGTTTCTTTTGCATCAGTGCAGTATATTATCCGAAATGTGGCCGATATTGGAAACAAAAATATTTTGTTATTCGGAACGGGGAAAATAGGAAGAAATACGTGCGAAAACTTAGTAAAACATACTAAAAACAGCCATATTGCCCTTATAAACAGAACAAAAAACAAAGCCGAATTATTGGCCGGCAAGCTGAATGTTATTGTAAAAGATTATGCTGATTTAAAACAGGAACTGCAGCAGGCTGATGTGCTGGTTGTAGCTACAGGAGCACAAAATCCCACTATTGACAAAACATCGCTTGCTTTACAGAAACCCTTATTGATTCTGGATTTATCCATCCCGCGCAATGTAGATACCAATGTAGAAGAAATCTCCGGTGTAACTTTAATACATCTGGATGATTTATCTCAAATTACTGATGACACGCTGGAAAAGAGAAAACAGCATATTCCTGCTGCGGAAGCCATTATTGATGATCTAAAATTAGAACTGAATACCTGGGTGAACGGCCGAAAATGTGCTCCGACTATCCATGCCTTAAAATCCAAGCTAAATGATATTGTATCAGCAGAATTTGCTTTTCAAAAAAAGAAAACAACCCATTTTGATGATGCACAGATGGATTTAATCAGTTCAAGAATTATTCAAAAATTAACAAACCATTTTGCCAGCCATTTAAAAAATGAAAACACTTCAGTGGATCAAAGCATTGAATTCATTGAAAAAGTATTTCAGATAGGACAGCTTGCACCGAATAAGGCTTCTTCACCAATAGAAGAAAAATACAAAATCAATCTGTCATAAATGCTTAATCAACTTCAGTTTCAAACTTACAGCAAAGTTCTGAAGCAAGTTACAAAAATAGAACCCGCCAGCTGCGCTGCACGCTGCGACGGGCTTGTCCATAAACATAATCTTCCAAAAAATGTTTACTTAATTCTGCATGGGAGTAATCAATTCCTCATTTGGTAAAGTTAGACTAATTAATTTTATAATTAGCTTTTTTACTATAAATTGCCTCACGTCATTGATCCATGTTATAAAAAAGGCAGGCCGGCGTACCAAACGCTTGAGAAGTAAACTAATTTTCTGCCTCAGCTGAGCAATAATTGATAATCAGAGAGTGAGAGTGGAAAATTCAATAAATGATAAATAGTTAACGATTTAATGGGGTTTCATTATTTCAATTACTAGAAATTTTAAAAAAGGGAGTATGGGGTCTATTCCATTTTTGGCGTTCGAATTCTGTTAACTTTTAACGTACTTTATCTAATTTTTCAAGTTGAAAGATTACTATTTGAAATTGCTGGTCAAAAATGGTTTATAAACATCGTCGGCGTTAAACGCTAAAAATGTTAAACTTAAACTTTTTAATCAAATAAAGTATCAGTCGAAAATATCTAATTATTGAAAGCAGGCTTTAAAATTCTACGTAGGCTGCAAAAAATTAAACTATTAGAAACTATTCAAATCAAAATTTGACGATGATTTTAGATTTTTTTACAATGGCTAAGGGGTTTGGGTAAAATTCCGCCAGAGTGCAGTATTGAATCCCAAAAAGCGCATATTGAATAGTATCAATATGCGCTTTTTAGTTAGGACTTTTTATGGAATTAGACTTTTCCTAAAGTATAAAGCTGCTCCATTGTAGGAGTAAGGCTTCCTCCTGCAGGTTCCAACGTGATGCCAAAAGCTTCAGCTGAATCGGTTTGGCTTACAGCGAAGATTTTTTGAGAGTTTTCTTCAAAATTATCCAGCAGACCAATACTTGTCGGTGTAAGCACCGGACTTAGTTTTAAAGACCAAACCTGGTAAACCATTCCTTTTGGAGGGTTTGGGAGACCTGCCGCGTCGATATAAGTCGTTTTTGTTTCTTTGTTCCAATACACTTTTGCAAATGATGCCGGAGATACTGATTGTCCGCCCAGAATAACGCTTGTGTTTTTAATGTCTCTCACAATGCTCAGATTTTTCTCAGTCTGTTTATTCTGCTGGTCTAAAAAAGCATATTCTCTTTCAATTTTATTTTTTTCGCCTCCAGCCTCAGAGACTGCCTGTTTAGATTTTGCCAGTTCTAAAGTCTGATATCCAAAACCTAAGAGCAGTAATACGGCAGCCGACCAGCTCAAGTACTGCGAACGGTTTGATGCTGATTTTATATTGATAACTTTACCATCGTTAAGCTCTAAAAGCGCTTTTGTTTTCTCGAAATTGGCAACCGAATGGAAAGGTGAGAAGCTTGATGATAAGGCTGAAACAGCTTTTTCTATAGCAATGATTTCACTTTCAACCTCAGGGTTTTTTCTAGCAAGTTCGGCAATTTCCAGGTTCTCTTTTTCTGTCAGCAGGCCGTAAACGTAAAGTTCTAAAATGCCTGATTCAATATATTCCTTATCTTCCATTATATCTTTAAATAATTTCTTAAATCGTTGATACAGTTTCTGTTTTGTGTTTTGATAGTGCCCAGCGGCATGGCAAGCTCTTCCGATGCTTCTTGCTGGGTATATCCCTTAAAGAATAGCAGATCAATAATCTCGATACATTTTGGTTTCAGTTTTTTTACGAATTCCTGAATTCCTATAGAATCAATTCTGTTTGTGAGCTTGTTGCTATCATCTAATAGATTTACGAAATTATCCGAAGAAAGGTTTTTTTGGTTGTTGTTGAAATTTTTGGACCGCAGTTTGTCAATAGATGTGTTCCTTGCAATATTAAGGATCCATGTGTAGAACCTGCCCTTGCTTTCACTGTAACTATCGATGTTTTTCCAGATTTTTACAAAGACTTCCTGCAGGACATCCTCGGCTTCTTCCCGGTTTTTTACTAGAACATTTATGACCGAAAATAAGCTTTTTGAGTACATATCGTAGAGATGGGTGAAAGCTCTTTCATCTTTTTTGCGGATTAGTACCAGTAATTCTTCTTGGCTCATAGGATTGGATTTAAAGCTTAAATAAATTTTAATTTCTTATAAAGTGGTAATGCCGGATAAAGGTAATTTATTTTTTACGTAACTGGCCCAAAAGCAGAAATAAAGGATATTACTTTCAAAATACCAATTTTCGGGGATTATGTTATGTTGATGTTCTTCTCTTGCACCGTTGCTTTTTCTATTTTCATAAATAGGGCATACGGGCTTTCCACATTATGGACGGCCCTTATTGCATTTCCCCTGATGGCTGCCATTCAGCAGATGTGCGCCAGAATTGGTCTGGTCACATCCCATGGCCTTACAGGAACCCTAAAAAAACATTATCCCAGAGCTGTATTGTACCTGATGCTGGTTTTCAGCTTTCCTGCCATTGTGATGAACATAGGGGCCGATATCGCGGCAATGGGGGCTGTAGGAAACCTGCTGTTTCCGGTTGTTGATGCGGGTTATTTCAGTGTCCTCTTTACAATAATTCTTTTAGGACTGATGATCTATCTGCCTTATCAGAGAATTGCTTCGGTTTTAAAGTACCTCTGCATTGTGATGCTGGTATATTTTATTGTCCCGTTTTTCTACAGGCAGGATTTTATTGAAATCCTCAAAGCTACATTTATTCCCGAAATTAAGCTGGACAGGAAGTTTCTGGCCATTATAGTAGGCATACTCGGCACTACTATTTCCCCCTATCTTTTCTTCTGGCAGGCATCGGTGGAAGTTGAAGAAAGCACGGCCAGGCACCTGATTGTAAACAAAAAGCTGATCCGTCAGATGAATAAGGATATCGATTTTGGAATGGCAGTTTCAGGTTTTGTGATGTACTTTATCATTCTAACGGCAGGTACTGTTTTGTTTAAAAGCGGCATCAATCAGATTGATACCGTTGAGCAGGCCGCCCTGGCGCTAAAGCCATTAGCCGGAAACCTGGCTTATCTTCTTTTTGCAGCAGGGGTAATAGGAACAGGGCTTATCGCAATTCCTGTACTGAGCGGTTCTATTTCCTATATCATTACTGAAACATTCGGCTGGGAGCAGGGACTTGGAAAAAAGTTTCATGAAGCAAAAGCATTTTACGTTATAATAGCCGTTTCACTGCTTCTTGGTTTATCTTTGAACTATATGGGAATTACTCCCATTGAGTCATTGATTTATACGGCAGTTCTCTACGGACTCACTGCCCCGGTGCTGATTGCGATGATCCTGCACATAGCAAATAATAAAAAAATAATGGGCTCCAATGTCAATGGATGGATTACAAACAGTATCGGTTTTGCGGCATTAATAATTATGACAGCAGCCGCTGGGGCATTAGTTTATATACAGTTTTCGCAGAACTAAGGATGCCAGTGATTTTTCAATACAATATCAAGCCTGTATCACTATACAAGAGCTGGCGCATTGCAGTGCTAACCGTTAATTTTCTCTTTATGGTACTCTTTTAGCTATTTTTCCATTTTCTGGAGCACCTTCATTTCCCAGATAAACAATCATAAGTAGTAATGTTTCGAACTTGAGCCTTCAAATTGTTTTAATACAGTATTATCAGTTCTTGTTAAATCTAAATGCATCGATTGTGCACCCAGTTTAACTCTAGCATCATAAGAAAAGCTATTATTTAATTGCCTGCTGATTCTGAAACTCTTCGATCGTTAAGTTTCCGAGTGCAGAATGTCTTCTGCAGGTGTTGTAAAAGTTCTCGATATAATCGGTTATTGATTTTTCTGCTTTCTCTTTAGTCTTATATTTATTTTGGTATACCAGTTCTACTTTTAATGTCTTGAAGAAGCTTTCTGCTATCGCGTTATCATAGCAGTTTCCTTTTCGGCTCATGCTTTGGGTTATTTTATTTGTGTCTAATAGAGCAATAAACTCACGGCAGGCATATTGCTTTCCTTGGTCTGAGTGAAAGAGTAGTTCCTGATTGTTCTGCAATGGACGATTTAAAAGAGCTTTCGTTAAAGAGGTGATGCTGGTATCTTTTGCTCTCATTGTTTCGCTGATTGACCAGCCGATCACTTTACGGTCAAAAAGATCTATTACCACAGTGAGATAGATCCAGCCTTCATCTGTTTCGATGTAGGTTATATCAGATACCCAGATTTCGTTTCTTCTGGCTGCCTTAAAAATCTGTTCTAATCTGTTTTCTGCTGATCTGTTATTACGGGTTGGGTTTGTAGTCTTTTTATATTTAGATTTAGCAATGCTTCTCAGATGGTTTTCCTTCATAATCTGCCCGACAAATTTTCTGGAAACTTTTATCCCGATGGAATCTAATTCTTTAGCAATTCTCGGGCTTCCGTACCGGCACTGGCTCCAGTGGTAAATTCTTATAATTTCTTTTATTATATGGTCTTTCCGTACAGACTTTGCAGTGGGTGTTCTTTTCCTCCATCGGAAGAAACTGCTTTTGTGAATCTGAAAAATCCGGCACATCTTCTCGACAGGAAATATTTCAGCATTTTCTCTGATGAATTCATATTTCACCCGCCGCTCTTGGAGAAGATATTTTGAGCCTTTTTTAGGATGTCCCTTTCAATTTCTAATTCTTTTATCTGTTTCCGAAGCTTCTTCAGCTCATTTTTATGGGATATTTCAGCTGAAGTTTTCTTTATGGTAAATCTGCCTTCTTGGTAAAGCTTCTTCCAGTGCTGAAGGGTACTTGTACTGATGTTGAGTTCTCTTGCCACGTCACAGACTCTTCCGCAGTGGATGCTCATGGATGCGGCCAGAATCTTGAAGCCTAAAGTAAAGGTTCTCCTTGTATTTTTCATGCTGTTAAAATTAGCAGGAATAAAATTAGTTGCCATTCAGAAATTTTAGGCAATATATCCTCATTTTTTACTGCCTCAGATAAACACTGCCTAAGCGTTTAGTCGCAAAAAAGGTATCAACTCCATTTTAATATCGGTTTTTAAAATCTCCTGCACTATTTCAGAAACATTATTATTAAAAACGAAAGGCGTGGTGGGCTTATGATTTTTAGGCATTTTTTTTCTGTTTTCATCGTCATAATTCCACTGGCCTGCGATCGGATTATCTCCAGAGATCAGCAATTGATGTTTTTTTCACATGGTACGATAAAAGCTTTCCATCAAAAAAGTTTTTTTTCCTTCAAAGAATTTTCCGAGTTCATCACGGTTACTGAAAAAATGCTCGGTATCATAAACTTTAAAAGCAACAGAAAGTTGTGAAGTAATATTTTTCAATATCAAATCTACCCGATATTCATCTGGAAGCTGATATTCGAATCTTGTGTAATGATCTCTTTGTATAATAAAAAACAGATTTTCTTCAAGAGACTGTAAATTGTCCTGATCGTTTATTTTCAAATAAATACATTGATGTTTTTTGGATTCCAGGAAACTGGAAAACTGGCGCATTGCGGCAAAAAAGCCCGCTATTTTTTGAATGTGGTGTGTGACATAATCCGTTTCTGTCCGGATTTCCATCATTATATAGGTAACAGAATCGTCTGTTTTTTCAAACCATGAATGATTGCAGTTCAATTGGTCGCCCAGAATCAGCCTTAAAGTTTTACTGCCCATATTATTTGTGTATTCTGCATTTATCACTGCAATATTTAACTTCATCCCAGACCTTTTCCCATTTCCTTCTCCATGAAAAAGGACGATTGCAGACCGGACAGATTTTACTTGGCAGGTTTTCTTTTTTTACTTTTCGCATAAAAATGGCTAGAGAATATTTTCTTGTTTTTTTCGGATACTACAGATAGCATCACTGGCATATTTTCTGGTTTCTTCAATATCCACAATCGGAAACGGATAATCCTTTCCAATTTCACATTCGTAGAGCTGCTGATCAATCGAACCTAACTTCCAGGGCTCATGAATTAAGAGGGGAGGGATATTAGCGAGTTCGGGAATCCATTTTTTAATAAAAATCCCTTCACTGTCATGCTGATCAGAGTTTTTAATGGGATTATAGATTCTAATAGTTCCCGTTTCGGTCACGCCCGCCTGCATCTGCAGCTGCGGATAATGGATTCCCGGTTCATAATCCAGAAATTGCAGCGCTAAAAAATGAAGCTGGCGCCAGTCCTGCCAGAGATTAAAAACAAAAAAGGACACTACCAAGGCTCGCATTCTAAAATTGATAAATCCCGTTGCAGTTAAGCACCTCATACAGGCATCGACAATGGGAATGCCTGTTTGCCCTTTCTGCCAGGCTTTAATGTAATTTTCAATTTTAGGTTTTATCAGTACATCAAAGCTCGGGTCTATGTTTTCAAATTCAATACGGCAGTCGCTTTCAAATTTCTGCATAAAATGACAGTGCCAATGCAGTCTGGAAACAAAGTTAAGCATGGCTTTCTGGTTGGGTGAACCTTGATAAAACTGATTGGTATAGTGATAGTCCATCCGCATGCTGATATTTCCGTAGGCCAGATAAGGCGAGAGCCTGCGGCAGCTTTTTCGGCTCAGACCGGGTTTGGAAATATGCCTGCTGTAATTAACGTGTCTTTCCTCGGCAAAACTTTTTAAATAACGCCACGCCCAGTATTCACCGCCCTGCTGGAAGTTTTTATTATGAGTTGTAATAGCTTCGGAAAGTGTTTTTCCCTTTAGGTTTTGATAAAAACCTGCATCTAAATCTTCAAATTTAAAAGTATTCAGGTCGATCATTTTTGGGTCAGCCCGCATTACCTTTTCCCAGCGCTCATCCCAGCCCTGTCTTGATTTGAGTTTTCTAATTACGCCATGCAGCTGGGATTGTTTCCACAAAATGCTTTGGATGTCAAAAAAGGACTGCATGGCTATATCGCGGTCAAATGTGATTTTAGTGCCAATTTCCTGATGCGAAAAGGCTGTTTGAACTTCGTAAATACGGCAAAACTGCTCAAAAACGGGCTGCACTTCATCATGAAAATAATAGATATGCGCCCCAATTGATTTTAGTTTAGACTGCATTTCTTTTAAGCATTCATACGCAAACCTCCAGTGGCGCACATTTGAATCGTTACGTGTCATTATTGAAGGCTCAAAGAAATAAAGCAAAAGCAGCGGGATATTCTCCTGCTGCGCCATAAAAAGGGGCTCATGATCTGTAGAACGAAGATCACGCTTGAACCACATAATATTAACTTTTTTTTTATTCAATTTTAAAGCAATGATGTAATTTCCTTATCGGGTTTTGCATAAGATAGCCGGGCGAGCTGTATGGTTTTATGATAACTGTCCAGACCCGAACAGGTAATGGTATTGGCTTTTTCAAGATCAACAAATCCATCTGGAGATACGCAGTCTTCAGGAATATAGATTTGAACAATTTCGCCGATAATCATAGTGGTATTGTTAATCGAAATATCAATTTTCTCTTTAAGTTCAATTCGCATCTGAATCAGGCTTTCCTGTACAAAAGGAGCCTGAAAGCCGTTTTTAAATTCAGGGGTGAGGCTCACTGCATCAAATTCAGATACAGCGGCATCATAGCGCGCGGAAGTCTGGTGCGCTTTTTTATAAATCGATTCATTGATATGGTTTAGGGTATAAAAACCGGATTCTAGAATATTGCTTAAAGTATCGCGCTGCGGCGGACTAGGCCTGAAAATTACATCGATCAATGCAGGATTGGCTCCGATATGAAATACAGAACTAAAAATAGATACGTTCGTATTTCTTGAATGGCTTTTGGTTCCAATAAGCGAAACACTTTTAAAGCCGCCAATACTATTGATCAGATGAGCTATTTTGCGGCTTTCCAGCATGTCGATATCTTGTGAATGCAGAAACTTTTTTTCATCTTCGTTTTGAAATTTTATTGTTGGAAATCACGCGCTGTCTGCTGCATTTAAAACGGTCGATTTCAGAAGGACGCTTCGCTGCATGCTTGGTTCTGCAGTTCTCCACGCGTTTGCGCCATAATTTATAACTGCTGAATTTCAGTTCTTTTTTCATCAAAGCCTTTACATCGGCCTCAGATAAATGAAACTGAAACTTTATGGCATCAAAGGTGGTTCTGTCTTCCCATGCCATTTCTATAATGCGGTCCAGTTCAAGGGCAGAAAAGCTGCTTTGTTTTGTATTCATATCGATACGCTGTTACGAACTTTTTTTCATTTGTAATAGTGCTAAGGTACTTAATTAGATTTATTTTGTTTAATGTTATTTGGTAAAAGTTAAACAATCACTATCTTTATAATGAAAATCAATTATTTAGTAAGATGATATCTGAAGGAAGTACAATACTTTAAATTTTAGAATAATGGAAAAAATAGTAGTTATTGGGGGCAGCAGGGGAATTGGCAGCGCCGTAGTGCTGCAGCAATTAGAAAACAGGCAGGTTTATAATATCAGCAGGACTGCTCCTGAGATTTTCCATCCCAATTTAATCCATTATGGGGCTGATGTTCTGCATGATGATCTTCCGGAAATTGAAAGTATTGATGCCCTTATCTATTGTCCGGGATCGATAAACCTCAAACCTATTTTAAGTCTGGGTGCTGATGATTTCAGAAATGATTTTGAAATTAATGTTATTGGCGCTGTAAAAGCCATTCAGCATTATCTGCCGGCTTTAAAAAAAGGAACTAATCCGTCGATTGTGCTTTTCAGCACCGTAGCGGTAAAACTCGGAATGCCTTTTCATGCCAGTATTGCAGCTGCAAAAGGCGGGGTAGAGGGGCTTGTAAAATCGTTAGGGGCAGAACTGGCTCCCAAAGTCCGCATCAATGCCATTGCGCCTACGATCACCGAAACTTCGTTGTCAGCTTCGATCCTCAGAAATGAGCGCATGAAAGAAAATATGATAGAGCGCCATCCGCTTAAAAATTATTTAAAACCCCGCGAAGTGGCGCAGATGGCAGATTATCTTATCTCTAAAGCGGCAGGATCAATTTCGGGCCAGATTTTTCAAATGGATTATGGTCTGGTCAGTTTTAAAATGTAATTTATACAAAGATGAAAATTCTACTCACAGGCGCAACAGGATATATTGGTAAGAGGCTGTTGCCTTTACTGCTGGATCAGGGACATGAAGTAATCTGCTGTGTGAGGGATAAGAGCAGGTTTTATTATCCCAAAAGAGATACAAAAAACATCCATCTTCTTGAAGTTGATTTTTTAGATGCAAAAAGCGTGGAAAAAATCCCTGATGATATCGATGCGGCCTATTATCTGATTCATTCCATGTCAGGGGCGGTTAACTATGATGAGCTGGAAAGTATTTCGGCTCGTTATTTCAAGGAGAAAATAGACAGAACAGCCGCAAAACAGATTATTTATTTAAGCGGAATTGTAAACGATAAATCATTATCCAAACATTTATCATCCAGAAAAGCAGTAGAGGAAATTTTAAAGAATGGAAAAACCCCGACCACTACACTAAGGGCTGGGATTATTGTGGGATCCGGGAGTGCTTCTTTTGAAATTATACGTGATCTGGTTAATAAACTCCCCGTGATGATTACTCCAAAATGGCTCAATACCAAATGCCAGCCTATTGCTATTGGGGATGTTTTAGAGTTTTTAATCCGCTCACTGCTAAACCCTAAAACCTATAATGAAAGTTTTGATATCGGCGGCCCCGATATTCTGACCTATAAAGAAATGCTCCTGGGGTTTGCCCGGGCAAAAAAACTAAAAAGATATATTTATACACTGCCGGTCATGACGCCAAAATTGTCATCGTACTGGCTTTATTTTATTACTTCAACTTCTTTTAAACTGGCTTCGGCATTAGTAAGCAGTATGAAAGTAGAAGTCGTTTGCAGTGACAGCAGGATTAATGATTTATTAAGTGTTAAGCCAATGAATTACGAGATGGCGCTGCAGAGGGCACTCACAAAGATTAACGAAGATGCAGTGGCTTCGAGCTGGAAAGATTCACAGATCAGCGGACAGTTTAAAGGAAGTGTGGCTTATTATCTAAAGGTTCCTAAAAAAGACTGCTTTATTGACAGAAGAAAAAGAAAAATCATTGACAGGGATGCTGTGATATCTAAAATATGGTCTATCGGCGGGGAAACCGGATGGTATTACGCAGACTGGCTCTGGAGCCTGCGCGGCTTTATGGATAAGATTGCCGGAGGTGTGGGAGCAAGAAGGGGAAGAACCAGTAGACATGAAATTCATGCAGGAGATGCACTCGATTTCTGGCGTGTGGTATATGCTGACAAGAAAGAAGGAAAATTAATTTTATATGCCGAGATGAAACTGCCCGGAGAAGCGTGGCTTGAATTTAAAATTATTAATAATAAATTGTACCAGGCCGCGACTTTTAGACCTAAGGGAATATTGGGCAGGCTGTACTGGTATTCAGTGCTGCCTTTTCATGGTTTTATTTTCAATGGAATGATTAATGAATTAACACGTTAGATATATTTAATCATGGCATTATATGAAGAGTTTTTTTTATTCATATAGCCTGTGTTTAAATAAAAAAAGCATCTGCTTTAGGCAGATGCTTGATAAACTAATTTTATAGTAAATTATGCTATTACTACGTTCACTGCGTTTGGACCTTTGCGTCCTTCCTGCACGTCATAACGCACCTGATCATTTTCACGGATATTTTCCGACAGCCCTGAAACGTGAACAAAAACTTCGTTTCCGCCATCTGTGGGTGTTATAAAACCAAAACCTTTTTCTTCATTGAAGAATTTTACTGTACCTTCCTACATGTTAAATATTTAATTTACACAAATGTAGCGTATTAAATAACAGGAAACTGAAAAAAGATTTTTAATTGTGTTTTTCTTAACGTAAGTCAATCCGCGGTAATGGGCATAGGCTTAATAAATGCGATTTTCAAGGGGAAAACTTCACTGCTGGAGGCTGTTTTCTAATACCTGTGAAGGGGCAGGGAGCCCTAATTCTTTGGTCGCTGATCGTATGTTCCTGAAAAAGCCAACGCTGTAAGAACATTTTGCATAGCAGATCACATCAAAATTCTGTTCTGTGAGCTCTTCTATTTTTAAATCGGTTATCGCAAGGGATTCTGATGTTTTTTTGTTAATGGCTTTTCCCAGAATCCTGTCCTGATAATATTGTGAAGGCTGCTCTGCTTCTTTTAGGGTATACATATGCCGTTGGTTTTTATCAAAAATACAAAAATAACTGCAGATTTTACGCTGTCTGTCTTTAATGCGGCAAAACGGTGCACTTTAAGCTGCAGGGCTTTGTTTTTTAACATCCCCGATCTTGATACGTACCATTTTAATAATTATATTTGATCTGGAAAGACCATCATTTATAAACATCAGATTTTTTTACAATGCAAAAAGAAGTACGATTCAAGGTGAGAAAAGATCTGGACCCGCAGGAGCAACAGAGGGTCATTAAATTAAAAGGAAGCCTTATTTCCAAAGGCTACACCGAAATTATACATATCAGGGACCAGGGCGAGGAGTTTCATCTCAATACTTTTAGACCCCGGCGGGTAAACGAAATGAAGCGCAGCAGTATATTGCGGCCTTTATCAGCGAGGAGAACCTCTGTCAGACCATATCAAAAGCTTAACTAACTTAATTCAGTTTTTTTTATTCATGCCCGCCTGCTGTACACAGGCGGGCTTTTTTTGCTTTGACACTGCGCGCCGGATGCTCTATTTTTAATTCAGTTGATCAGCAAAAGGGCCGGCCGGGGGCGCTGATATGGATTTTAAGTTCATTGCTGTATTTTGGACCTTCAGTCTACCGGTAAGGTCAATGGGCAGAAAGTCCAGTGTTTTAAGAAAATTCCGGATACCATTTCCCGAAGCTTTATGACTAGATATGAAAAACAGCTCCTGCCTGTTTGTATGGGCTGTGGTTTTAACTGCTGGTTTTAGGCTCACCGGGGTAAAGAGTTTTACGATATGCGCCTCAGGAATTAAACAGACGGTAATCCTGTAGGTCATACCATGGGTGATGCCCGATAAAAGCGAGCCGGGATCAAAGATCAGGCTGCTGGTATGTACGATTATTTTCCCTGACATATCAGGCAGGTTTGGCAGTACAGACTCCAGATCATCCTTTGGAAGGAACAAAAGTATAATGTCTGCCGCCGCGGCCTGCTCAAGGGTGCCAAGGGCCGCAGTTGCGCCCATTGTTTTAACCGATTCCCTTATAAGGCTGTTACCCCGGGGATTGTGCAGGGTTATTTTATATCCTGCCCTGGCAGAGCGGATGGCCAGCTTAAGGGTAAGGCTGCCGATTCCTATGATTCCAATTTTCATAATTGTTTGGGTTTAATTACAGATCTCAGAGTACTGAATCCGGCATCTTGTCTTTATTAAGAATGCCGGCTTGTAATAGAAAATTTTTAAAATCAGACTAAAATTAGTACAAATTCCTGATTTTGCATGTACGTATTTTTACCTGTTTTTGATTTTTGCAGCAGGGTTCTGTCGCATCTGGTAATAACTTTTATCTTTAGAACTTTAAACCGATTAAAAGATGAATACTAAAGGTCATTGTTATCCAAAATACATAATTCTTCAGGCAGTATATTTCAAGCTAAGATTTACACTTAGTTACCGGGATGTTGAAGAACTAATGAAGATTAGAGGAGTCATTGTGGATCATGCCACGATCCAGCGCTGGGTTTATAAGTTTACACCTTTGATTGAGTCAGAGATGAAGAAGATAAAAGGCAGAGTGGGAGCGAGTTGGAGATTGGATGAGACATATATCAAAGTAAAAGGTATATGGTGTTATTTATATCGAGCAGTAGATAAATTAGGTAATACGGTTGACTTTCTTTTGACTAGAAAAAGACAAAGAATGAGTGCTCAGTCATTTCTAATTAAAGCAATTGATAATAATTACCGGCTAAGAGTCATAAAAATTGATAAAAGTAGTTCTAATATCGCAGCGATCAAAGTATATAACAAACGTTCATTCTCAAAGATTAAAATCCGGCAGTGTAAATATCTCAACAATATTGTAGAACAGGATCATCGTTTTATAAAGTGGCGTATACAAAATGGATTAGGTTTCAAAAGTTTTGAATCGGCCAAAAGAACATTGAGCGGAATTGAAGTTGTGAATATGCTTAGAAAAAATCAGATGGTCAAACCAGGGAAATCTATGTTTAAATCATTCTGCAAACTGGCGGGCTAAATTTTAAATTGCTTAAAATTTTATATTTGATTCTTCGAGATGCGACAGAATCGGCAGTTTTCTCTTTAAAATTGCGGCCATAACTTTTCGATTCTCTTTCATGCTCTAAAGTTAAGATTTGGTTCTTAACAGCAACTCCATGCTAAGCAAGCACATCCAATGCTTTATCAATTGCATTAGGTGCAGACAGCGAAATGACATTTTCTTTTCGCTGTATCACCGAAATAATATGGTTTAATGGAGATGCCATTTCAGTTGCAATATTACTAATTGACCGTTCTCAATGCCTTTTTGACAATGTACCTTGTTTGTTTTGTACCGCTTTCTTTTTCCCAACGTTTACAAAGCTCCTTTACAAAATCGGGCTGTGTTTTACTTGCATCATTTAACCAATTTCCAACACTGTCTTGTACATATTTTGCTGAATCGGATTTTAGAGGTTCTAAAATTGGCAAAGCCAATTTGGGATTTTGTTTTAGTTCTTCGATATGTTCGCACCAAACGCCGCGAGGCCGTGTTGTCTCTGTGGTAAAGCGTCTGATATTTTCATCTTGGTTTGTCGTCCATTTGGAAAGTATTTCAATGCTTTTGGTAAGATTTTGAGCGACTTTCGCTCTTACAGCCAGCCAGCAGATTTCCCTTACTCCAAAATGTTTATCGGTTGAAAAAGGCTTAATTTGATTAAGCGTTTCGTTTATGTTTAGATTTTCATTTTTGCCAATGGTATAAGCTGCCCAGCAACGAACTAAATCGGCTTTGTGAAGAGATAATGTCGTTAAGAAATCGCTATCATTATTCTTTATTGCCTGCTCAAGAATCCCTGTTCCGATAGCTTCGTTTATGGTGTTTACAGTCTGCTTTTTCAGTTGGTCGATTTTAGACAGAACGGGTTTTAAATAATTCATTCTTTGATTTTCTGCAAGTAAATTTTCCAATAAAAGCCGCTGGTCAACTGCTAACCATTCCATAAGGTTGGAAGTTTCAATTTCACCACTATTTAGCTGTGCTAAAATATCTGTCGGAATATCCTTTGCACTTCTTGCTCCTTTTCTTTTTATCTCGTTCATAATTGTTTAATCAATTCCTGAATATCTATCCTGTTCATATAATTGGCATCAGCAAATTTGTACCTAACGCTGCCATTTGTATCTACTACAAAAACGGCAGGTATAGGCAATTCGCTGTTGCCGTTTTCGTTGTATTCCGACAGGTCAATGCCTAAACCTCTGTAAGTGGGAACGATATAGTCCTGAAGCCCGAATGAAATGCCAAGCTGTTTAGCCAAAGCATTGTTTTTATCGGTCAATAATTCAAAATCCAAATTGTAATTGCTCTTTAATTCTTGGCTATAATCGAGCTTTTGCGGTGAGATTGCCACAAGGGTTGCTTTTCTGTCGGTAATCTGTTTTAGGCTGTCTTGCAGTGCTTTTAATTCAAGGCTGCAATAAGGGCACCAGCTGCCACGAAAAAAAGCTGCAATCACTTTTCCCTTTTTTAGAATTTCTTTTAACTGCACCGTTTCATCATTTGTATTTGGCAGTTTGAAATCGGGAAACATATCGCCTGTTTGGATGCTGTTTCCTTCCATGTTCCTGGCTCTCAAATCCTGAATGGATTTGCCGAATGCATCTAAGGCTTCTCTGGGAAGCTGATGCCCTAAATTTTCATTCAGTTCTTCAATCTGCTGTGCTAAATTTTTCATATATTGTTTTATATTTTTGCAAAGTTTTGAAAGTAAAACCAGAAATGCAATACCGCATATAATTATCCCTAGGAGACAAAAAAGTCAATTTTATGAAAACAAAGCAACGAGCGATAGAAGAAAAAATTTGCCCATTGGAATTTGCTGTTAATGCTATTAGCGGAAAATGGAAAATCCCGATTGTGTGGCGTATAAACGAAGGCGAAAAACGTCCGAGCGAAATGCTTCGCGGCATTGCAAAAGTGGATAGGCGTGTGTTGAACCAGCATCTGAAAGAATTGGAACAGGACGGAATTTTAAGCAAAAAAATCTTCAATGAATTACCGCCCCGCGTTGAGTATTCGCTTACACCGCTGGGCGAGAAATTGGCAGATGTACTTTGGAAATTGAACGATTGGGGCGAAATCCTTTTGTCTGAAAAGCCTGTATTAGCTAATTCATATAGTGGTGTGTAACAAATATTTTTTGTTTCTGTTTTTTCAAACAAAGCATTGTCGGACTTTTTTTTAGAATAGCCGTTTGCTCGGGAAATTACTCTCTCCTTTCCAACCTGAAAAAGAGGCCTTTGAATCGGGAAGGATAATGCTTAATGGAATCAATGAATTATTAGCCAATAATGAGGTTTTTGCCTTCGAAACCGCTTTAGCCACAAAAGCACTTCTTTTTTACAAAACCGCCTTAGCTTTTTGTGGCAAAAATGAAGGTAACTCTAATTCTGCTATAAAACTTAGACTTGCGAAATATATTTAAAAACTGCCTTAGCATTTTATGGCTAAATGGGAGGCATCTCTATGTTACGTCTAGCTTTTTTGTACAAATTAAGATGAAAATATTTGACCTGGTATTTGTAGAAGATAATTTTAAGATAGGTAAAAAAAATTAAATTGCTGCTTAGAAAGCCAATATCTTTGGAGATAACTAGATTTTCTTAAATCGAAGTTCTGAAGGATTTATTTCTTTATACTTTTGAAATGTTTTGTTCATATGGCTTGCGTCTGTAAAGCCGGTTTTCTCTGCAATTTCAGAAATACTCAGTGTACTTTGTTTTAAAAGCACTGTGGCGCGCTCCAGTCTTGTTTCCATTATAATCTTTTTGAAGCCATTCCCTGTATGGTTTTTAAGATATTCGCCTACATAGTTTGCAGATATATTAAACTCTGCTGCTATTGTTGCAAGTGTTAATTTTTTTTCTGTGTTTATATTCAATCTTATGTAAGCCAAAACGTCATTTACTTTATCTCTTTCCTTTTCGGCAAAAGTTTTTTTTGTAGAGTGCTCGGTGAGATGCCGCAAGACAATAACTATGATAGCACCAAAAAACTCTAATGTTAATTCTCTAGAATGCAGCTTAGGAGATTTATATTCTTCTAAAAGCATTTTTGAGAGAAAAAATATTTTTTTAGTATCCTGTCTGTTTTTTATTAGGCTTCCTGCGGTCATATTTGAACGAAAGAGGAAACGGCTGTTGGTTTCAAACCAGCCTGATTTAATCCAGCTTTGCTTGTCATTGAATATCTGCTCAGTAAATTTAATGTATAGTAAAATTGTAGGATCTTTTATCTCTAGTTGATGAGAATCTTCGGGAGTTAACAGGAAGATGTCCCCTCTATTGTAAGTAAATATTGTATCGTTAATTTTATGCAGTCCATGCCCTTTTCTAACTAATATCAATTCACAAAAGTTGTGGGTGTGCTGACCATACGGCCAATCTGTTAATTCTAATTCAAATACATTTATGGAGTGTTTGCTGAATATTCTTTTCATGAACCATTTTTGTTACAAATGTATCCTTTTTTTTTACAATAATTTTAGAGCTAAAAGATTGAATTTTGTGTAGTTATAATTTTTATAGAAATGAAATATCCTAATTTATTCAGTGGTTACAATTTAAAAGGACTTAACTTAAAAAATAGGTTCTTAATGGCTCCTATGACAAGGAGCCGAAGTGATGAGCAAGGAGATGTGCCAAATGATTTAATGGCTGAGTATTACAGCCAGAGGACTTCAGCTGGGCTTATAATCTCTGAGGCCACACAAATTAGTCTTCAAGGGAAAGGCTATGCTCGTACGCCAGGTATTTATGCTAAAGAGCAAATAGAAGGATGGAAAAAAATTACATCTGCGGTACATGCAAAAGAGAGTAAGATATTTCTTCAGCTGTGGCATGTCGGCCGAGTTTCTTCCGCTAAAGTAAATGGACTACAGCCCGCAGGTCCATCAGATCTTACAGCAAAGGATACATCAGTGTATATCTTTGATGGTGCTCCAAATGGGGATGCAACTTTCGTTCCTGTCGAAGAACCTAGAAAAATGACACATTCTGATATTAAGCAAACAATTGAAGATTTTGCTCAAGGTGCTAAAAATGCAATTGAAGCAGGATTTGATGGTGTAGAAATTCACGGAGCAAATGGATATCTTATAGACCAGTTTTTAAGAAACAATTCAAACGTCCGTACCGATCAATATGGGGGTACTATTCAAAACCGGATACGATTCCTATTAGAAATAACTGAAGCAGTTGTCTCTGAAGTAGGCAAAGACAAAGTTGGTGTAAGAGTATCGCCATTTATCAAATTTAAAGATATGGATGATCCACAGATATTAGATACTATTATGACTGCAGCAGATAGACTCAACGATCTTGGAATAGCCTATCTACATCTTTCAGAAGCTGATTGGGGCGATGCGCCTGAAATTCCAAGGGATTTTAGAATAAAGTTAAGAAAGACTTTTAGTAATACTATTATCGCAACAGGAAACAAAACACCAGAAACAGCGGAACAGCTGCTGGAATCAAATCTTGTAGATATTGTCGGATTCGGACGAAGCTTCCTTGCCAATCCAGATTATCCAAACCGCGTACTAATTGAAGCGTCATTGAATCAAATAACTGATAATCATACACTTTTTGGAGGTGGAGATAAACGTGGTTATACGGATTACCCATTTATGTAAGAGCGGGAGTTTTACACAAAGAAACTAATTAAATAGTAAAGCAATGGACAAAATAGTTTATATATTATTACGACTTGGTGTCGGGATAAGCATGTTTGGGCATGGTTTAGTCAGGCTCCTTAAATTAAATTCTTTCAGTAACTGGCTGGTAATAGAATTTAAGAAATCTGTCCTGCCTGAATTTATAGTAATTCCTTTTAGTTATGCTCTTCCTTTTGCAGAGTTTTTAGTTGGGCTATTGCTTTTGATGGGTCTTTTCACAAGGACAGCTTTGCTTACAGGTGCAATAATTATTTTATTATTACTGTTTGGAACATCGATGATAGAAAATTGGGAAGCTATTCCGTCACAATTAATTCATTTGGCTTTTTTCTGTATACTGTTACAATATTTTGAAGTAAATACACTTACACTGAATAAACTTTTTCAAAAAAGTAAAAAATATGATCAATAGAAGAGATTTTATTAAGAAAAGCAGCATAGTGGGACTTGCAGGACTTGTGGTTCCTTCAGCCGCTTTTGCTTCTCCATTTGTGGAGGATGCTAGAATACCTGCTAAAGAGACAAACAGCAAATGGGCAGATGGGTCGCGTCTGGTTGTTTCGGTTTCCATGCAGTTTGAAGCTGGTGGACAGCCGGGTAATGCTGAAAGTCCTTTTCCGCAGAATATGGAGAAAGGATATCAAGATTTACCGGCGTCAACTTGGTATCAATATGGATACAAAGAAGGTATACCGCGTATGTTGGACAACTGGGACAAATTGGGGATTAAAGTTACCTCACATATGGTTGGAACTGCAGTACTTAAAAATTCGGCATTGGCAAAAGAAATTGTGGATCGAGGCCACGAAGCTGCTGCGCATGGTATGAGCTGGAGCTCTCAGTACAACCTGTCATATGATGATGAAATGAAGTTTATTAAAGATGGGGTTGATGCCATTAAAAAGGCAACTGGATTTAATCCTGTCGGATATAATGCAAACTGGCTGCGCAGAGGAGAAAACACATTAAAAATTTTGCAAGAACTGGGATTTACTTATCATATTGATGACCTTAGCCGAGACGAGCCTTTTATTATAAAGGTGAACAGTAAGGATTTTGTAATAGTACCTTATACTATACGCTGTAATGATATTTTGCTTATTGAAGGCAAAAATTTTTCAACGGATCAGTTTTTCTCCCAAGTGAAAGCAGAGTTTGACCAGCTGTATGCAGAAAGTGAGTTTAAAAAAAGACAGCTGTCTATAAGCTTTCATGATCGTATCGGAGGAACTCCTCAGATGGTGCAGACTACACGAGATCTAATTAAATATGTTCAGGGACACAAAGGAGTTTCATTTAAAAGAAAAGATGAAATTGCACAGATGGCTCTTAACGACAAAACTACCATCAGAGAATAATCAGTTGGATGATTTAATATTTCAATAATAAAGGCACGTGCGCATGGAGCATGTGTCTTTTTTGGCTTTTAAGCTGAGTTTTTAAGTTACCACGACATGTTGTGGTTAATTTCAATACCGATAAATTAATGTGTCACGATTCTTACACATAGAACATTGCTAACTAGATTATTCATAATCATAGAGTAATCTATATTATGGTGACCCGTTTATTTGTTTTGGCCGTTTCTTTACCCCATTGAGCGATACTTTGGAGCAGCGGAATTAAAGTTTTGCCAAATTCTGTCAGCTCATAATCTACTATTAGGGGAGGTTTGGCGGTGTGTACGGTGCGAGAAATTAAGCCGTCTTCTTCCAATGCTTTCAGCTGCAGACTTATAGTTCGTTCTGTTACCATAGACAATTCTTTCCTTAATTCATTATAGCGCTTCTTTTCTATTAAATGAATCAAAATAACTGACTTCCATTTTCCGCCTATATATTTCATTGTAAGGCTGGTGCTGCAGGGATACTCTTTGTCGTTTATACAATACATTTTTTATAATTTTTTTGATACTATCTATTTTGACCGTTATTGCAAAGGTAATATACTGTACCTTTAATATTTAGAAGTGAATCGTGTTGTCCCGCAAAACTTGCATTGGCTAGATCTTCTGCGGTAGCACTGCTTCTAACGGCAACAGCGAGTTCTTTGTTTTCACATAAGAAGGAGTACGCATTTGAAATTTCAGTTTGAAGATCCAGGGGGAATTTTGCATCAAGTAACAGCTTTCTTGCTTTTGAGCCAATTTCAGTTAAGTTGGTAAAGTCTTTCTTATCCAAAAGTTGCATTAATTCATTTAGCGCAAAACTTAAATGATTGTATTCTATAAAATCTTTGTAGGCCGTTGTTGTTATGGCAAAACCATTGGGAACTCTAATACCATGAGGACCAAAATTATTGTACATTTCTCCAAGAGAAGCATTTTTGCCTCCTGCTTTATTAATATCGTTAATTCCGATCTCACTAAACTTTAAAATATATTTTTCCATTTTCATTTCTTTTAAATCTCTCTTTTGATGGCTTTTAATTTTATTTTAAAGATAGTTTGACATGTAAAAATTAAAAATGATTGTGATCATCTTTTAATATTTATAGCTTTCTTATAAGGTGATACAAATCATTTTTCTGCTTAAATTATTAAATGATATTTGCTGTATTCGATTATAGCTAAAATGTATTGAAGATAATTTTAATTTAAAATAAGTTTAGAAAATAATCTCAGATTTTAAATAAAAAGCACAATGAAAGCAAATAAATCACAAAGCAAAAGCATATCGATATTTGAGAAACTCAAAAAAACAGATAAGGCTGGTAATGAGTATTGGAGTGCCAAGGATCTTGCAAAATTGCTAGGGTATTCCAGATATAGTTCATTTATTGAAGTGCTAGATAAGGCAAAGGCTTCCTGTATTAATGCAGGTCAGGAGACAGCATCACATTTTAAAGATTTTAGTGCAATAAAATCAGTTGGTAATGATTTGCAAAGGAATTGGGTAAACGTAAAATTATCACGCTATGGCTGTTATCTTATAATTCAAAATGCAGATCCTACTTTAAAACCGGTAGCGCTTGGACAAGCCTATTTTGCAATACAAGCTCGTCTGCAGGAATTAAGTCAGCAGCGGAAAAGTAATAATTTTAAAATGGTAAAAAACCGAAGATATTTTCTTCGCAGAGAATTGGCTAAGAGAAATCTTCAGTTGGCTGGAGCCGCACGAAAAGCTGGTATTGTTACCCCTGCAGATTATGCCTTTTTTCAAAACCATGGATATAGAGGACTTTATGGAGGTTTGGATGTAAAAGCGATACGCAAGATTAGAGGTCTTGATTCTGATGAAAACATTCTCGATCATATGGATAGTACAGAATTAGCAATCAATTTATTTCGTGTCACTCAAACCGCTGAAAAGCTAAATGATGAAAATGTTCAGGATAGTGCCGAGGCTGATACTATTCATTTTGCGGTTGGATTAAAAGCTCGTAAGGCAATTGAAGACATCGGAAATACATTGCCAGAGAATATGCCCGTAATGGAAAGTATTACATTGCAACGAAAGCTTGATAAAAAATTGCCCTCAGAAAATAATCGTAAAAAGAAAACATCAGCTAGTTGAAGATATTGAGTTAAAATAAAATCTTTATAAATAATGCTTTAAAGTAAAGATTCTTAAGAAATTAAATAAGTAATATTATGAAAAGAAAGTTCTATATACCAATTGCCATCATTATGCTTTTATATTGCTGCCAGAAAAAGGATTGGATAGATCCAAATGAAAATGAAATAGAAATAGACTCAGCTGAAATGCCCGGCATCAATGATAATCTACTTAGAAAGTGGTTCGCATTGAATAAAGAATCAGACAGTATAATTAAATCGGCACAGCTAATTATTGATAAGCAGAGAGAGGAAGTCGAATCTCATCCGCAGGACGAGCGCGAATATATGACTGTTTGTATTGACGATGCTCAGCGGGAGCTTGACTTATTGAAGAAAAAAGTAAAATTTACTAAAGTGTTTGCAGGAGATATTAAGCATTATGACCTATCGCTACAGCATACAATTGACTCATTAGAAGAAGACTATGTTCGGGAAAAATATAAACTGGAAGATGTATTAAAAGAGTTGAAATAGTGTAAATAATCAACAATATTTTAAAGTAGAACTTAATAGAGGGTAAATTACTAGTTTTAACAAATCTATTTTCAATAACAAAATGCTACTAATTTAATTTTTGAAAGTATAATTAGTAACATATTAAAATCAAGGCTTGTAGGTTTGCTTTTTAGAAATTAGATATTTACTTTGAAATTCTTCCATTGTTAAATTTCCAAGAGCAAAATGTCTTCGCACGGTATTAAAGAAATTTTCAATATAGTCATGAATTGATTTTCCGGCTTGTTTTCTGTTTTTGTATTTATAGCGGCATGTCAGAGTAAGTACTGATGAGCAGGCAGAGAAGGGGTTTTCAAAGCGTAATTAGGAGAAATGCTAAGAAAATATTGCAGCATAAACCAAATACAGATACGTAACGTAATTTATGAAGATCATTCAGTAAAAAAATTTAAGAAGCTTCAATGGAAAAAAAATCTTGTCAATCAAAAAAAATACAAAAATAAAATTAATCTGGTTCTTTTGTGAAGTGGGACAAGTTCAGTCATACTGTGGATGATGCTTACCAATGATAAAAACATATTTTCACTAACCAGTTTGAACGCCAAAAATATAGCCCACTAGTGCCGACATTACCATTGCAAAAGTACCCCAGATACAGATACGTAATACCGCTTTTAAAGTATGTGATCCGCCAGCTTTTGCTGCCAGTATTCCTGATAGTGCCAAAAAGAGTATCGAAAAACCATACTGATAAAATACCATTTCTTTGATAGGTGCAAAAATAGCCACCAAAAGCGGCAATAAACCACCAATAATAAAGGATATGGCCGATGCAAAAGCTGCTGTAAGCGGGTTGGGTTGTGTGATTTCATTAATTCCGAGTTCATCCCGCGCATGGGCTTCAAGCGCATCATGAGCCGTTAATTCCACAGCAACCTGCCTGGCCAGTTCTTTATTTAATCCTCTTTGAATATACATATCCGTTAATTCTTCCAGTTCTTCTTCCGGCAGGGTTTCAAGAGCAATTTTTTCTCTTTTCAAATCTGCAGTTTCTACATCAGCTTGGGAACTTACCGAAACATATTCACCTGCAGCCATGGAAAGTGCACCTGCTGTTAGACCCGCTATGGCAGCCAGTAAGATAGGCTCTCTTGTGACACTTGCTGCTGCCACACCAATGGCTAAACTGGTAGTAGATAAAATTCCGTCGTTTGCCCCCAGGACAGCTGCCCTGAGTCACCCGCTTCTATTGATATAATGGTTTTCAACGTGCATAATTTTAATTTATAGTAGTTTAATCCAATCCGGATCTTAAGAGGTTGTTGGAACGCCTCCAAAATTAGTTTTTAGAAACTGTCTTATTTGTAATGTTGTTTTGTTTTGTGTAGCGTTTTTCCAGTCATTGATATCATAAATATGAATCTGCTTTGCATTTGCGTTTGTAACAAATGAAATTCGGGATATTGAATCCTTATATTTTTTAATCTCATTTAACATTTCGCGATTTGGCACTACAACAAGAATGTTTTCCCAATCAAGAAAATTCTTAGGGATATCCTCACGGTATTTCAATCCTAAAAATTCAATAAAGGCTTTTATTTTTTGATCATTAAGCTTATGGATATCTAAGTCAACCTTTTTTAGAATAATGTGGAGATTTCTATCATCTCTAATTATACCCATATTTAAAATATTTTTTTCATATTATAAAATTATATCAACCTGTTGTAAAAGAATGATTTAAAATCTGTAGAATGATTCTAAATTTTAGAATACAATTTTAGTTAGTGTTTCAATGAAACTTTTTAAAGCTTTTTTAGATAATAATATACCCAGTGTACCAACTCTAAATTTTCAATACAGCTAGGAAGTTGTTTAATAAAAGATAATGACATACCAAGTGCATCATTATCGCCGGAAATTACTCTTTCACACCGTTTGATCAGATGACCGGTTTGAGAAGGCAATTCACAGATAATCTAGGTGCTTCAAAAGGAGTTTTGGGGATGTAGTTTTGGTCTAAAAAGTCTGCAAGCCCATTAAATAAAGGGCTTGTAAAATTTAACAAAGAAATAAAAAAATATTAACAAGAAAAATACCCGAGCGACTAAAAGTGCTTGATATATAGATTTCATTTTAAAATTTTTATATATCATGAATCAAAAATTTTTGCGCAAATTCAAATCATTTCTACTTTTAATAGTGGAAAAATTTCTGGAAAAATTAGCAGAAAATTTACTGCTAGAATTGTTTAAATTTCTTTTAATGCTCTATTTTCTTGCAAATTAAAAAGAGCTTATAAGCCGTCTGTCCCACCAGACGGTTTTTCTTTTTCTACAGATTCATCTTCATTAACAACTTCTTCTGTGTTGTCCATTTTATTTTCTACAATTGTTTCCTGATTTTCTTTTACAGTAGTAAAACTTTCTGGGATGTGATTCGAAAGTGTTTTCATGATTATATTGTTTTAAAATTATATTTATATATGTATATAATTAAACAATCATCCTAGATGCTTCTAAATGATTTCAGAGATGATATAAGTATATAATTATAAAGAATACAATCTATCAAATTCTTCAATTGTCATATAACCTATAGCTGAATGTCTTCTTTTCTTATTGTACCAATTTTCAATGTATTCGTATAGGATAAAGTTGGATTTTGGAAATACAATAATAAACGGTAATATTTGAGATTAACCACTAGAATGCTCTTGTAGATCTATAAGGTAGATCTGAAGCATCTATTAATGTAATACAGTTTCGAATCTAAAATTTGTTAGATCTGGATTTTACTGTTTTTCTATGAAGATTTTGGAGCGCAGTTGTAAAACTTCAATAGTGTTTTTTTTGATGCAGATATTCTTTTGAGTTTTGCGTTGAGAGGAGATGGTAATTGTTTTTGAAAATCTATTTACGAAATGATGAGGGAAAGTATCAATTTCATTATCCTAAATTTTGTATTTACTTCTGTCGCAGTTTTCTTTTTATAGAATTGGTTTTCTCATTGATGTTTTGCCGTGAGAAGGTTTACCTGTTTTGTGACAAAAATTTTCCAGATAGTTTTCATTTCCAAAAGATGCCCAGCTTCTATATGCTTGATACGAAAATGGCTTTTTCATATTAAACGTTATTTGTTCTCCTGTTCTAATACAAAATCCATTTGTTGGATTTTCAATTTCTTCTCTTTTTGGTCTTGATTTTGATTCTGCCCCTAATTCCAATTCAAAAGGAAAATCATTTAATGTTGTAATATCACGTAATTTATTTCTATTGGGTGAAGAGTAAAATTTATCAGTTGTATCGTGCAGTACATCTGATTTTATATAGTTTTTACCAAGTAGTGAACTTAATAATTTCTTTTCATATACTGGTCGTTTTATGTAGATAGCTTCGCTTTTTTCTGCAAGGTCATAACAGGCTTGATAAGCTTCATCGTCTGCATTTTTTGTGAATTTACTTAAAATGCTAGTTTCAGAATAGACTCCAAATTCGACATTATTTTTGAAAGAGTAGTCATATAAGTTCATAGAAGTTAAGACTCCTTTTTTTTCATTTCCATAATATTTTGCGTGTAGATTTGGAACATAAACTATGCTGATGTTCAAGAATTTTCTAAAATAATCAAAATCATTTTTGCTTAAACTTCTGTTGATTTCTCGTTCGTTTTTTCCAAAAACAATTAATATGTGGAGGTTTGGATTATTAAGATGATTATCAAAGAGTCTTATAAAATAGTCATCTAGTTTTATAAATGGGGAAACAATTAAAAGGTTTTGTTCTGCTTCCCAAATTATTTCATAAATTGCATTTTCAAGATTTTTTCCCGTAATAAATTTTCCCATTTAATTAAATTGTTTTTTGCAGGTTGACATTGAAATTACCCTCTGTTCAGATAGCCTAAAGTGAGCTAGTATGAATGATAAAAATCAGTTTTTACTGATTGTAAAAATAGGATTTTTATTTCATAAATAATTAACGATATTTTTTATTTGATCGATACCTTTTGTGCAGGCAATGGTATGGATTTGTGCAGTCATGTTTTGCTATAAGCCATCTCTTTGGGGTTGTTTTACTAGGTATTTTCGGGCAGTAATTTCGATGCTGGGGGGCAGGGAGTTTATTTAAATGAAATAGACTATTAAATAGTTATTTATTTAGTTAGTTGCTTTTCTTTTTCTAATTTGTGTTTTTTCTTTTCCTGAAATAAACCAATTTCTGGCATCAATTGAAAAACAAATAATATTTGAGACGTAGAATGTTATAATAGTAATACAGTTTCAAACCTAATCTTCTTAGGGCTTTAATTAACTGATTTTTTTAATTGTTCAAAATAGATTGTGCCATGATTTTGCCATAAAACCCAGAGTACGATTATTTACTATCTTTCATTTTAATAATGTTTAGAATATATTTTTTGTAACATTATCAGTAGGGAGTTTTTAATTTTAAAAATAGATTTTGCTAATTTAGATTTTTTTAGTTTGATTTTGACCGGTGAATGAGGAGTTGGTAGGAGTGGTTGTTTTATTTGAATGGGCGTTTTTTTTGTCGTCATTTGATTTCAAATGATTGAATGAAATTTACATGATGACAGGGTCTGAGTTCTGTATTTTCTATCAAAGCAAAAGCTTCAAAGAGATCTCTGAAACTTTTTTCGTTTTCTAGCTTTTCGCGTACGACCTACATCTTTTTGGTATGAATTGATACTTTTTATATTACAATAAGGCTATGGTTATAAGTTTTTTGTCTATGATGCCGTAATGTTTTGTTAATACAAATGAAGGGCTATTTAATAGTTTTGAGCAGATGATTTTCTAAGCCCAGCATTAATTGATGTACCAGTATATCATGGCTGGCTAAATAATTGTCATGATATATGATATTGTTTTTAACAGCATCAAAAATTACGACATAATCCTGTACATCAACTCTTACATCATTGACCCTGTAACGCATTTTGTAATATAATACATATCCTTTTATACTTTTATCCAAAGCTATTCTTTTGAGCTCAGGTTTTATACGGAGATCTACGTAATAGGTAGTGCCTTTATATGTCCCTTCAGACTGCCTTAGACTGCGTTGAGCAATTTCAGACCTTGTTATAGAATCAACCTCTTTCATTGAAATAATTTCCATATCATTGGGATAAGGTGACTCTGTTTTCATAAGTTTCAATACTGAATCAAGAACCTTTAATCGCATAGAAGCTCTGTTTTCTTTGTTGTCTTGAATTTTATTGGATTGAGTCGGCCTAAAATAGGTTGACAAGTTTTACAATATTAATTAAAACTAGTAAAGTTCTCTTTGCTGATTTTCTGTTGTCCCAATAATAGTAACTGATCTTGCTTACTTCAAGTATTTGGCAGGTGTTTGCAATTGGGTAGTGGTCTCTATGCTGTTTTATGAATTTAAATTTAGTAATTGTATCACCGGATAGAATGTGGGCGGCTTTCCTTAGGATATCTCTTTCCATTTGGACTTTTGTAAGCTCTTTTCTCAGAATTTTTAATTGAAGAAGCCTGTTTGGTGCTGCTTGTTTTTTCTTCTTGCCAAGTATTCCATCTTGAAGTTGGACTTTCCATCGTCTGATATTCTCTGGACTTGTATTTACTTCTTTAGCTGCCCGTATGATGCTGTAATACCTGTTGCTGAGTTCTACTACCTTTAGCTTAAATTCTAATGTATACTTTTGCTTTGGTTTTTCCATTTCTTTTGTTTTATAACCAATGGTCTTGAGTTTCTGTGCCCATTTTATGGTATGAACTCCAATATATAGCTATTTTGAATTTACAAACAAATAGCAGAGAAAAAGTTAAGCTAGATTTTTGTAATTAGTTTATTTATTAAACTCTTCAATAGTTTTAAAAATTAAAAATTCCTTTTGATAAATTCGAAAAATTGAGAACGTTGTTTTTTTACGACAAAATAGAGGTAATTCCACATTTATTATTTGTTTGTCCAACTGCTATAAAATCAATTTCATGCTTAGTTTTTTATACTCTATGGCAGAAAAAAAGTTGCCTGTAACATTTTATTACAGATCTACGGGAGTGTGATTTAAATTTGATACATAAACTATTAAAAAATAATATAAAAAAATGTTATTGATGTTAAAAAGCTGATTATTCTAAAATTTAAAAAACAAAACTAAAACTATGTCCTATTTAAACGTCCCGCGTCTTACATTTTCTGGTCAGTTTCAGGCCGATCCTTCGACTGTAAATAATGATCCCACACATTTTAACAATGAAACATTTGAGCCAAAATATCAAAATTACGGTCCGGGCCAGGAAAATGGTTGGTGGAATCCGGATGGTACCGGAAACTGGCGATTTCTAGGCTGTAAAATTACGAGTGTTACCTATCAGGACGGAACGAGTACGGATAATCCACTTTTAGATCCTATTATTGGTATGTCTGTCATGGATACCGATGCACGTACCGCAGGAAAAATTGTAGATTTAGATAGTCAGCAACAAATGGTTTCTCAACTTTGGGGGTTTGTGGTACGAATTGTAAATAATGAGGGTAATACACTGGTGAAAGGTGATTATGAGATGGCACCATTTAGCAATATTTGGTTTTCAAGATCGGTTGATTTACGAGGTAGTTCAGGAGCAGGGGCAACCTATCAGTCTGTTATAAAGAATATTGATTGGAATTTTAAAATATCTAACTCAAGATATCTTAACGAATTAAAAGCGGTAAGTGCTAAGCAATTATCTATACATTTTTCGGTGGATAGATTTAATGGAGATCACACCTCAGACCAATTTACTTTAGGCAGAATAGTTGGCTCAATAGGACCTTCAAATAATAGAGAACCTAAACATTTTGTATTGGGAAGACAATTATTTCCAAATCCACTTCCTCAATATTTACCGCAGGGACAAAGACAAAAATATAATTATGCTACCGCATTAGTCGATGAGAAATTAAAACAAGTTGTACTTGATTTTGGTAATGCGCTACAATTTAATGCAGAAGGGGTCAATACAAGTGAAAATTTACACCTTGTTATCAATACCAATACAGGGATATCAGTCATTGGACAAATAAATTATTCAGGTTTGGATTGGTATATGAATACATCAGGAATTTTTACTTTTCCACTTTCAGACGAACAGCTGGATCTTTGTAACCAATACCCATTGGCAATTGTTACAAATATGACAGACAGTATCAATGATGTTTTTAGTTTAAAAAAATCTAAGACGGGGATATTAATTTATACAGAGTCTATTGATTATGTAGGTGCTGATCAATTTGTATTTCGATTAGATCCTGAAGATAAGTGTAAAATTAATTTTTACGCAACTCATCTTGGAAAAGCACTTCCAAATGCAATCATTCAGGCACAAGATAATACACAAAATTTACTGGGTTCGCCACCACCGCCAGTGGTACCTGCAGTTGGTACTCCTCCAATACCTTATTTCTCAGGAAATAAACCCGCTGAAGTTACAACAGATGCAAATGGTAAAGCTGTACTTAGGTTTACAGCTCCCGATCCCGGAAATCCGAGAGTATACATTGATGGACAAATTTATGCTATCAGCTATAATCTGAGCACACAAAGTTTTGACGATTGTAATCAGTCTAATTTTATTAGTCTTTTGATTTTTTCAGGTGCTCCAACCCCAAAAATAATTCCTGACTGGGACAACTTTATTCAGCCCATCATGCAGCAATATGCCAATTTGTATCCGTTGATGTCAAAAGGAATTTTTAATCTGGCAGATAAAACGGTGGTTGATAAAAATGCGCAAATATTGCATTTAGTTTTTAGTAAAGATCTTGATGATCCTAATTATATGCCTGCAACAAGAGATCTTTCTAAATATAAAAAGACGGTTATTTTGAACTATTTACAAGATGTCATCGATAAAACTGCAACAGCAAATAAAGCATAGTATTCATAAAATAAAAATCTGATTATGATATTCTTAAAAACGATAAAAATTGAGACTCTCTCCGATCTAAAAAATGCGCTGCAAACTGCCATTGAGTTAGAACATTCCACAATTCCGCCCTACTTAACAGCAAATTTTACGCTATTTGAGACCGGTAATGATCAAATATCAAACCTGATAGGTTCTGTAGTTCGTGAAGAAATGCTACATTTATCTATAGCCTGCAATATATTGAATGCTGTAGGAGGAAGTCCGGTTATTAATAAACCTGGTTTTATACCACTATACCCGGGGCCTTTACCAGGCTCTGTAGTTGATGGATTACAGGTGCCGCTCAAAAAGTTTTCTTTAGATCTTGTGAAAGATGTTTTTATGTCAATTGAAGAGCCAGAAGATCCAATTGATATCCATAATCGTTTGATGGTCTCTAATGTAATTACCATAGGAGTGTTTTATACCAGAATAAAAGAAATAATAGTAGAACTTGAAGCTGCTGCAAAAGCGGAAGGAAAAACAATATTTGTTGGAAATCCAAACTATCAAATGACCTTTGAAAAATTTTATGATGCATCTTTATTATTCCCTATTGTCGATGAGGCAACTGCTTTAAGAGGTATAGATATCATTATTGATCAGGGTGAAGGAACAACAACAGATCCATTTGTAAGTTCTGCAGACGATGGAAATGTTCCTGAACTGGCGCACTACTACCGTTTTGAAGAAATTTATAAGGGTAAAACAATACAGGCAGACCCTGAGGGAGGGTATATGTTTGGGGATCCATTAATTCCGTTTAATCCTGAATTAGTACCAAATATGTGGCCAAATCCTAAAATGAATGATTATCCAAAGGATTCTCAGGCTTATATTAATAGTAAGTTCTTTAATTACAACTACACTTCTTTGCTTAATAGTTTGCATGAAACTTTTAATGGAGAACCAGAGAAGATTAGTACCGCAATGGGGGTAATGTATTCTTTGCGATTATATGCTCTTAAGTTGCTGGCGATTCCCGATCCTAATCACCCTGGTTTTGTAGCGGGGCCTAGTTTTGAATATGTTGTTGGGGAATAATGTGTTGATTTAAAAGTAAAAAAGAAATGAAATTTAAGTCAAAAACAGTAGTGATAAAAGTATCAGTCAGTGATATTCTTAAATCTAAAAAATTCTATGAGGAAATCCTTGATTTTAAAACAGATGGTAGATATACGCTCAACTCTGATGGGAATTTTGGCACAGAATCCTTTATACAACTGTATTTAGAGCATAAGAACAAAGATGGTTTTATGCTGGGATTATACAAAGATATTGACACTCCTTTTTACCCACTACCGGAAACAGGAACAGTTCCGAGCTTTATTGTAAAGGATATTCAGGCAACGCTTGATTATTTTAGAGTCAATGGAGTGGTGATCGATGAAATAGACGGTGTTGTAATCAATTCTAATACTTCAGATGACGGGTATGAAGATCGTTTTTTCTTTTTTAGAGATCCGGATAATAATTCACTGGTTGTCAGGGAAAACATTTTAAAGTAACTGAGCCTAAAAAGATTTATAAAATGAAAACGGATAGGACAGCAACAGCAATAAGAATTAATTCAGCAGAAATAATACGAACTCTAATTCGACAGAAACTTTCAGAAGCTGAATCAGATTGGATGGAAAGCCATATCTGGTTTGAGAACAACACACAGTTTTTTCAGACTTTTGGTTTAGTTACCAGGAAAATTTCGCCAATAATTCCAAAATGGACCTTGCAGGAAACTATTTTGCTGGAAGAATTGTATCCCGGCTTTACAACAGCTAATTGGGATCTGCAGCAGCTTTGCCGTAGTTTGTTAATGATGCACCTTCCAGAGCATCAAAATATTGAAACAATAAAGAACCTGGCAGAAATGGCAGACATAAAAGAGTTAGTCAGTTTGTATAAGGGACTTTTTTTCTTAAAAAATGCAAAGGAATTTATTTTGACAATTCAGGAAGGAATCAGAACCAATATGGTTGCAGTGTTTGATGCTATAGCCTTAGGGAATCCTTTTGCAGCAAAATACCTGCCGGTTGATGCATGGAATCAGTTGGTGCTGAAAGCCCTTTTTATGGGGCGTCCATTGTATCAAATTATTGACTTAGAACTACGTAAAAATGAAAAGCTGGCCTTAATTATACACGATTATATTCACGAACGCTGGTCGGCAGGACGATTAGTATCACCGGAAATTTGGAGATTGACAGCCGGTTTTGTAAACCGGGAAATAGCAGACGATCTGACAAAAGCAATAGGAACCGGAGAGTTATTGACCCAAGTGGCTGCGGTAAAAGTGCTGAAAGAGAGTACTTTTTTTAAAGAAAATGAAATTTCTGAAGAGGTATTATCTCAAAGCACGGCAACATGGGATGAAATAGGAACCCAATATTATTCACTATTAAAAATTTAGTACATGTATTACATTGACCCACATATTCACATGGTATCCAGAACAACAGATGATTACCAGGCAATGCGTGCTGCAGGTATTGTAGCTGTTATTGAACCGGCATTTTGGCTTGGCCAGGCACGAACAGAAGCTTCTTCTTTTAAGGATTATTTCAGCACCTTGGTGGGGTGGGAAAGATTCAGAGCTTCACAATTCGGAATTAAGCATTATTGTACTATAGGGCTAAACTCTAAAGAAGCCAACAATGAAGCTCTGGCAGAAAAAGTGATGGATTTATTACCGTTGTTTGCAGCAAAAGAAGGAGTAGTGGCAATTGGAGAAATTGGTTATGACGATCAGACTCCGGCCGAAGATAAATATTTCAGACTACAGATCGATTTGGCTTTGAAATTTAATTTGCCGATAATGGTTCATACCCCGCATCGGGATAAAAAAAATGGAACCATCAGAAGTATGGATGTGCTGGAAGAACATGGAGTGGCTCCTCATATGGTGGTAATCGACCACAATAACGAAGAAACAGCCAAACAGGTTTTAGATCGCGGATATTGGGCTGCTTTTACCATTTATCCCAATACCAAAATGGGGAATGAACGGATGGTAGAGGTTGTAAAGCAGTACGGATCTGAACGTATTATTGTAGACAGTTCTGCCGATTGGGGAGTAAGTGATCCTTTATCTGTTCCTAAAACGGCAGCTTTAATGCTTGAAAGAGGAATTGCTAAAGAGGATGTTCATCTAACCTGCTATAAAAATGCCTTAACGGCTTATTCTCAAAGCGGGCAAATGAATGAAGAAGACTGGAAAAATGAAATCACCATCACTCAGGATTCTTTATTTGAAGGAAGCAGTGTGCTCAGAGGACAGGAATCTAAAGAAATTGTATATCCAAAAATCATTATAGAAAACTAGATGTCAGGTAAGTTATTCTATTTAGTAACCTTAGTGCGTCCCGCAAATATTGTTACGGCAGTGACTGATATTCTTGCGGGGATTGCTGTTTCCGGGCTTTTAGTTTTGAATGGCAACAATGAGAATGGGATACAGAATGTGTTGCTGCTCGTGCTTTCTACAATTGGCTTGTATGGAGGGGGTATTGTATTTAATGATATTTTCGATTTGGAAGCAGATACCATAAATCGGCCGGAAAGAGTACTCCCACGTGGGCTGGTGAGCAAAGATGAAGCTATTTTACTGGGCAGTTTTATGTTACTGGCAGGAATCGGATTTGCTTTTACGGTATCAGTTCTCAGTGGTATGCTGGCAGCGGTAATTGGTGTATTGGCTCTTACTTATGATAAAATAAGTAAACATTATTCCATTGCAGGTCCATTAAACATGGGACTTTGTCGGGGAGGAAATTTGCTTTTAGGGATGAGCATCAATAATGACGCCGTTTTTACTTATTGGTACATTGGCATTATTCCTATTTTATTTATTGCAGCCATCACACTTACGGCTAAAAAAGAAGCTTCGGGAAATAATAAGTCCGCTATACTGACTGCTCTGCTACTCGATGCAATAGTAGTTGTTCTGTTTATTTTTATAGGATACAAGCTTGAATTTAGATTTTGGCAGCTCCTGCCTTTTCTTCTTTTTTGGTACGGAATTAATTTTTTTGCAAAATACAAAGCTTTCCTTTACAATCAGCCGGTTGCGATACAAAAGGCGGTAAAAACAGGGGTATTATCCCTAATTCCTCTTAATGCAAGTTATGTAGCAGGTTCGGCAGGACTGGTATACGCATTGTTTGTACTGGCCTTGTTGCCAATATCGATTTTATTATCTAAAAAGTTTGCCGTAACCTGATTTATACTTTATCAAAATGAAACAACAACAGATACTTCAGCAGAATTTTCAGGTCACATTTAATTATGACATTATTTTTAGCCGTTCTTTATTTGATACCGGCAATACCTCACTTATTGATGTGATCAAAAAAGAACCCGCTTTCCAACAGCCCAAAATTGCTATAGTAATAGATAGAGGAGTTGTTGAAACAACAAGTCAGTTCATCGCAAATGTGATTCACTATTTTAATCATTATCAGTTTGGAATTTCAGAACATAGTATCAATGTCGTTCAGGGAGGAGAAGCCGTTAAGAATAGTTTGGATGTTATTGAATCGGTTCTGCAATTAATCAATGACAATAAAATAGACAGGCATTCTTTTCTTATTGCAATAGGAGGGGGCGCTGTACTCGATGCCGTAGGTTATGCTGCGGCAATTGCACATCGCGGTGTACGCCTGATCCGGATACCAACGACCGTTTTATCTCAAAACGATTCGGGAGTTGGGGTAAAGAACAGTATGAATTATTTTGGTAAAAAGAACTTTCTGGGCACATTTGCCCCACCGTATGCAGTACTAAATGATTCTGATTTTTTAACAACGCTAAAGGAACGGGACTGGCGATCCGGTATTTCCGAAGCTATAAAAGTGGCGCTCATAAAAGATGCTTCTTTTTTTGACTGGATAGAGAATAATGCGCAGGCTCTCAATAACAGAGAAGTTTCGGTTATGGAAACGCTTATTATTCGTTGTGCTGCTTTGCATACCGATCATATTTCTAAAAATGGGGATCCCTTTGAGAAAGGTTCATCTCGTCCATTAGACTTTGGACATTGGGCAGCCCACAAAATGGAACAGCTTACTAATTATGAAATTACCCACGGAGAAGCCGTAGCAATTGGTATAGCCCTCGATGTTACTTACTCTTTTTTGATACATAGAATTGATGCACTGAGTCTGGAACGAATTTTAAAATGTTTCCTAACATTGGGTTTTGCAATAACACACCCGGTTCTTGATGCTCATTTAGAGGAGGTAATTAGAGGATTAGAAGAGTTCAGAGAGCATCTTGGCGGCCGGCTTACGATCATGTTGATAAATGAAATAGGTATTGGTGAAGAGGTACATGCACTGGATAAAGAGATAATTATACAATCGGTTCAGTATCTCAATTCATTTTGTCAGCTAAATACAGAAGTATGTTAATTGGTTCCAATAGTCATTTAAGTTACTGTACCAATATTCATGCGGGCGAATCCTGGGAAGTTGTTTTTGAAAGTGTAAAAACGTATTGTATTCCACTTAAAAAGAAAGTCTCTCCACATAAGCCTTTTGGTATAGGTTTACGGCTTTCTTATCAGGCTGCTTCTGAATTGATAGCAGAAAATCATCTTTTGATTTTTAAAGACTGGTTACAGAAAAACGAAATGTATGTATTTACGATGAATGGATTTCCGTATGGAAATTTTCATAACGAGGTCATTAAGGATAAAGTTCATTTACCAGATTGGACAAACCCTGACAGATTAAATTACACAGAGTTGCTTTTTAACATTTTATCGCAACTTTTGCCACCTGATATCGAAGGAGGAATTTCGACTTCACCGCTTTCTTATAAACATTGGTATGCTACTGAAAACAGTTTAACAGAAGCAAAACGAACTGCCACAAGCCAGTTGATCACAGTAGTGGCTCAGTTGGTTAAAATACAGGAATCCAAAGGTAAAATGATGCATTTGGATATAGAACCGGAACCCGATGGCATAATTGAAAGCAGCGACGAATATATCGCTTTTTTCGAGGATTATTTACTTAAGGAAGGAGCTTCATTATTAGTCAAAAATCTTTTATGCAGTTTAACTCAGGCACAAGAATATATTCGTAATCACATACAGCTTTGTTATGATATCTGCCATTTTTCCATTGGATTTGAAGAAAGTGATGAGGTCATCAGAAAAATGCAAAAGCACGGTTTGAATATTGGCAAATTACAAATTAGTGCCGCGCTCAAATGTACAGTTTCAGAAAATACAACAGTTGAACAACTCCAAAAATGCCTGAAAACTTTTGATGAACCAACCTATCTGCACCAGGCAGTTATTAAAACAAAAGAAGGAGCATTACTCAAATTTAAGGATTTGAAAAATGGAATAGAAGCGATAAGCCGTGATGATTTTCGGGAGCTTCGTACTCATTTTCATGTACCCATATTTGTTGAAGATTATCAGCTCTTGCAATCTACTCAAAATGATATTACAACAATTTTGCGAAGTTGGCACAAAAATGAGTTTACCAGACATCTGGAAATCGAAACCTATACCTGGCAGGTATTGCCGATTCATTTACAAACCGATTTAGATCAATCCATCGAGAGAGAGCTGAAATGGGTACTTGATAAATTTTGAAATGATGATTGTAAAATGTGCAATGTGAAAATCATTTTAATCTATATAATTTCTGGTAAAAAAATGCCGGCTATATAAAACTATACTACCAAAATCATGCAGCAAACAGTCGTTATAAATGTAGTAGGACTTACGAGTTCCCTACTTCAAAATCCAGATCTTTTTTTGCATCAATGGCAAAAGAAAAAGGGGAATTTAAGTATTATTGAACCAGTACTTCCGGCGCTCACCTGTTCAGCTCAGGCAACTTACTTAACCGGAAAATGGCCTTCGGAACATGGGATTGTGGGAAATGGATGGTACGACAGGAATGATATGGAGGTAAAAATGTGGAAACAGTCAAATAAACTGGTACAATCACCAAAAATATGGGATTTAGCAAGGGAAATAGATCCGTCATTTACTTGTGCTAATTTGTTTTGGTGGTACAATATGTATTCTGATGCTGATTTTACAGTGACACCGCGTCCGCAATATTGGGCAGATGGACAGAAGAAGCCTGATTGTTATTCAAAACCCTCTGACTTACGGGATCGTCTCCAGGCTCAACTGGGAACATTTCCTCTTTTTGATTTTTGGGGACCAAAAACAACAATCCGTTCCAGCCAATGGATCGCCAATGCTGCAAAACTTGTTTACCAATGGCATAATCCGACACTAACTTTAATCTACTTACCACATTTAGATTACTGCTGTCAAAAGTTTCAACCCGGGTCACCCGAAATCAATGAAGATGTAAAAGCGATTGACAAAGTATGCAAAGACTTAATCGAATATTTTGAAAGTAAGGGGACGGAAGTTGTTGTTTTGTCTGAGTATGGTATTACTGAAGTTAACAATCCCATACATATTAATCGATTTTTACGCACACACGGATATTTGCAAATACGAGAAGAACGAGGATTAGAATTACTGGATACCGGGGAATGTAAGGCTTTTGCATTGGCAGACCATCAAATTGCGCATTTATATGTGAAAGAGAATGAAGATATTGTTGAGCTCAAAGAATTAATTCAGAAGATACCCGGAATTGCAAAAGTATTGGACAGCAAAGGAAAAAAAGAGCACCATCTGGATCACGAACGTTCAGGAGATCTTGTTCTGGTTGCAGATCATAACAGTTGGTTCACCTATTATTACTGGATGGAGGATAACAAGGCCCCCGATTTTGCCCGTACTGTGGAAATTCATAAAAAAATAGGTTATGATCCGGTGGAGTTGTTTTTAGATCCTAAGCAGAGATTTATTTTGCCCCGCATCCTTTTTAAATTGATTAAAAAGAAACTGGGGTTTCGCACCCTTATGAATGTTATTCCATTGGACGCCAGTTTGGTTAAAGGATCTCATGGCTGTATTCCGGACAAAAAAGAAGACAAACCGATATTAATCGCAAAAAATAAATTGCCAAATAAAGTTGAGAGTAACTTTATTTGCCAGTATATATTAAATATTGTATTTAAATCTAAGCAGGATATGCTGACAAAAACTACAGACTTAGAAATGGAAGAATTATCTTAGTTTTTAGTTAGACACTACCAAAAAAACTTAAAACTGCTGCTAAAACAGTAATTAGGACAAAGTATTTAATTTCTTATTAGTAATATTATTTGTGGGTTCTGTTTCACCTATTAATAACTATTATTCTCAATGCTTGAAAATATATTAAATGAATGCCAAAGGTCACTGTTATCCCAAAGTTATTATTCTTCAGGCTGTTTATTTCAAATTGAGATTTAAATCGAGATTTAAATTGAGTTGCAGGGATGTTGAAGAAATAATGAAAATGCGCGGAATACAGGTTGATCATACTACGATTCAGCGTTGGGTATTTAAATTTGCTCCAATCATGGAATTTCAAATGAAAAAGAGAGAGATTAGAGCGGGAATGAGCTAGAGAATGGATGAGACCGATATAAAAGTTAAAGGTATTTGGTATTATTTGTATAGGGCTGTAGATAAATCGGGTAACACAGTAGATTTTCTTCTGATTAAAAGAAGACAGAGAATGAGTGCCCAATCATTTCTAATTATGGCAATAAATAATAAGTACAACCCAATTTTGAGATACTATTGTATTGAATCAATAGTATTTTGTTAAATTTTTCTAAGTGATACATCAGGCGTTTCACACTGAGGAACTATAAAAATTATATTGTTATTTATGTTGTCTCCCGCATCTAAACTTACTTTTTTTTCATTTTTAAAATTATAGCGTCAAAAAAATGAATCGGTTTAAAACTGCTTTGTCCATTTTAGCAGTAAAATCAAAGAAACGTTATTTTTAATTAATTGAAAAACTACACAATTTTGATAAGTTGCTTATGTATGAAAACTACTTTAGTTAAAAATTCCGTTTTTTTCTGTTAGTATTATCGGTTTTCCGTCCGTTACAACAATTGTGTGCTCGTGTTGTGCCATAAAACCACCATTGTTCCCAACCATTGTCCAGCCGTCATTTAATTCTATAGCATATGTTGAATTAGTTGAAATAAAAGTCTCAATTGCTACTACGGCATTCTTCTTAAATCGTCTTTGATCAAAACGATTTCTATAATTCAAAATTTCATCAGGTTGTTCGTGTAAACTTCTTCCAATTCCGTGCCCGCTTAGATTTTTAATGATTTTAAAGCCTCTTCTTTTTGCTTCCGTTTCCATTATGTATCCAATATCCGAAATTTTAACACCGTCCTTTATATTATTAATTGCTTTTTCTAAGATTTCTCTTGAAGCATTAACAATTTTTTGATGTTGGTGAATGTCTTTTCCTAAAACGAATGAAGCTCCATTATCTGCCCAAAATCCGTCAAGTTCTGCTGAAACGTCAATGTTTATTAGATCGCCTTCTTTTAGAATTCTTTTCACAGAAGGAATTCCGTGACAAAATTCATTACCAACACTTATACAGTTCCAACCTGGAAAGCCATAAGTCAAATGTGGTGCAGACTTTGCTCCAAAATCAGATAAAATTTTTGCTCCGTATTGGTCGAGCTCTTTTGTACTCATTCCAGGCTGAGCATAATCTATCATTTCTTTGAGAGTATAGGCAACAGCATCACTTGCTTTTTGCATTCCTAATAACTCCGATTCTTTTGTTATTGACATAGTTCTCTATTTTTGATGCATTATCATTTAGTAATTTCTGTTAATTCACAAATATACAAATTGCATATTTTCGGTTAATTCTTATTACAATGCTTGTTTCCATAAAAAAATATAAGAATAAAAATAAATATCTGATTAGCTGATTTTAAAGGAGTGAAGCTTGAAGATACGGAAGTACTCTCTCTCTTTTAGGATAAGAAACGCGTATTTTTACCTATAAACAATTAAAAGTAAATATTTATTTTTGATTGAGAAATATTGTGTAGTGTTTTAGAAATGAATTAAAATGAGAGCTCTAGGTATCATAATTGTTTTCTATATTAGATAATCATATTAAAGAAAATGCTGATTTATTGGAAATTATAACTTGCTTTTTCGTTCTTTTTTCTTACATTTACACAAGCCGGAATCTATCATTAAAAAAATCTGTACCTATGAAAAGAATTATTTACTCTGAATTTTGTTTCACACAACCAAAGTGTGATTTTTTTAGAATTAAAATAGTTGATTCTAATGTTACCTGCTTACTGTATGTAAAAAAATTAAGCGGAGTATAATCGTTTAATTCATTTCTGCAAATTGATTTTTTAAACACGACAATTTATTTGTTGTTTTTATGGCATGATAAATTATTATTTGTCAGCTAAGTTATTGTGTCAAAATCACTTATTGCCACAACCTATTTTTTCCCTTTCTTATTTCCTGAACTGATTCATAAAAAGGTCAGTTTTTTTTCTACATGCTATTTGTTGAGTGAATTTATTTAATGCTAAGTTAATTGATCTATTGCGAACAGTACGGTTTGAATTGCAGTAATATTTCTACAAAATTGTTTTGATATTTTTTTATAAGGCCTATGTTAAAAAAGTTATTCTGTACAATAAAAGCTTTTTATTATGAGAAAAATTTCACTTATTGCATTGTTTGTTTTATTGAGTTTTAGTAAAGTTACTGCCCAAACTCCGGGAATGATTTATAATCCTGCTACAGGAGCGGGAACTACAGTACTTGATCCCAATGGAGATGGTTTTACGTCGGCTACTGCAAACGGTTTTACAACAGATGATCAGCTTCAAAGTGAGATTCCATATAAATCATTGGTTTTTCCTATGATAGAGCCAAACAGTGATCTTAGTGCAGGACCAAATTGTAGTTTTACTGATTTTGTAGATCAGGGAGATCAGGATCCTGTTCAATCTTATTTAGATGGTAATGGTAATTGGCTTTTTAGGATGAGGATGGGAAGTAGTTCTCCTAATTCAAAAAGTTATAGTATTCTGATTGACACCGATGGTAAATTTGGCGGAGTTGGACCTAATGCCGATCCGCAATATTCAAATTCAAATCCGGGTTTTGAGATAGAAATAGTGTTAGCCACAAATTTTGGCGTTTTTGTATATGATGTAAATAATAATAATTGTACACCTGTTATTTCGTATGCTGGAACTACAAATTATCAAAAGTCGATTGCCCTGACCACAAGTTGCAGTAATCCGGATTATTTTTATGATTTTTTCGTAAAGATGAGTGACCTGACAACTACGTTTGCGCCATTATCCACGATCATCAATTCAAGTACAGCCATCCGTATGGCAATGGTTGATAATATGGGAGCTCAAAAATCGACTCTGTGTAATCCTGCATCTGCTTCTGATATTGCTGGTATTGATTCCAGTTGTGGCAGTCTTGAAAATTGCTTTGTACATATTATTGATAATTATACTCCCTGCGCTCCTGGTGTGGTATGTCCGGATCGTTCACTTTGTCCGGGTATTTCAGGTGTTAGTACGGGAGATTCATCGGTATCGGGCACCTCTACTGAAGCTGATGGTACAGTGATAACGGTATATAAGAATGGAGCTTCTATTGGTACAACTTCTGTTAGTTTAGGAGTATGGACTCTTACGGGAATTTCTCCGGTTTTAACCACAGGACAGATTATTACTGCCACATCAACCGCCCCCGGCAAAGGACAGTCTATAGCAAACTGTAATCCTGTAACTGTTGTAAGTTGCGCCTTGTCAACAACAGTACCTGCAGCAGGAGATATTACTAAGATATCAGGAAGTAAGGGGTATTCGCTTACTGTAAATCGACCAGTTGGTACCATTGTTAGATGCTATAATGCCAATGGTACTCTTATAAATCCAGTTGCGTTAATTTTAGAAGCCCCCTATAATTTAAATACGGTAACCACAACTTCGAATCCTCAAACCGTACTTTTCAAGTGTCAGACAGGTAACTGTTTTTGTACAGCTGTTTATCTTTTTACTTATCAAGAACCAGGAAAATGCGAGTCGGGTTATACTTATGATTGTCAATATTCCAGCGCTACTGCCACTGCAAATCCTACTATAGCAACAAGTCCGGTTCTATCCTCGACAACTTCTATTTCCGGATCAGTAAATTCGCCTGATAATGTATCGGGAATTACTGTAAATCTTCTGGCAAACGGAACACAGATAGGAACAGCAACAACTACGGCTGGAGGAGCATGGACTATTAGTGGTTTATCATTGTCAAACCGAGAATGTCAAACGTTGTCTGTGACTGCTATTGCTTCCGGAAAATGTATTTCTACCGGGTCTGTAATGGCAATAGTACAAAGAAAAGCAAACACACCAATTGTTAATGGTCCTATTTGTTCAACAGCTGCTGTTACTAGTGTTTCCGGTTCATTAGCAGAGGCGGCAGGTACAATCGTACAAGTATATGAAAATGGAGTTTTAGAAGGAACTACAACAGTTGCTGCTAACGGAACATGGACTGCTTCAACTGGAATCAGTATTGCTCTTGGCAGTACTATTACGGCCAGGGCACTAGGAACCTGTCTTTCGTTAAGTAATGTATCAAATTCGATTGTTGTCGGTACAAAATCATCAAATGCTTTAGTAATCACTACTTCATCTGTTTACGAATGTGGAAATTCAGTAAGTGGTACGGGAACAAATGGAGATATTATTAGCCTTTTTGTAGATGGATTTCAAGTTGGTGGAACTACCACTGTTTCGGGTGGTACGTGGACTATTGGCAGTTTGTCTTCAGATTGTTCTTTATATATGGGAGGTGTAATTACAGCAAAAGCGACTACAGGTTCAAATTGTGAAGGAAGTGCATCAGCAGGAGTTACAATTGTATGTATGAATCCTTCAAATAGTCTGAACGTCACTTTGGCTTCGACATCTATTTGTTCCGGTTCAACTGCTGCTGTAACCGTTCAGGGTTCAGAAAGTGGAATTATTTATCAGTTATTTAATGGAGCTTCAATGAGTGGTTCTTCAAAATCAGGTACGGGTACTAATCTAACTCTAACCTCTGCAGCATTGAATAGTTCGACTTCTCTTACTGTAAAAGCTATTAAATTAGGGACTTCCTGTTCAATAAATTTAGTGAATACCGCTTCTGTTACAATTGCATCTACACCTGCTCCAACAGGAAGCAGCTCTCAAAGTTTCTGTTCTGCTTCAACGGTTGGCAATTTAAGTGCCACTGGAAGTACGATCAACTGGTATGCGGCATCAAGTGGAGGAAGTCCTTTGGCTACGAGTACCCCTTTGACAGACGGTACGCATTATTTTGCTTCGCAGACAGTATCAGGTTGTGAGTCGGTCACCAGACTCGATGTAACCGCTCATGTTAATATCACTGCGGCTCCAACAGGAAGCAGTTCTCAGAGTTTCTGCTCGGCTTCAACGGTTAGCAATTTAAGCGCCACAGGAAGTACGATCAACTGGTATTCGGCATCAAGCGGAGGTAGTCCTTTGGCTACGAGTACCCCTTTGACAGATGGTACGCATTATTTTGCTTCTCAGACAGTATCAGGCTGTGAGTCGGCCACCAGACTCGATGTAACTGCTCATGTTAATATCACTCCGGCTCCAACAGGCAATGCAACCCAGAGTTTCTGCTCAGCTTCAACGGTTAGCAATTTAAGCGCCACTGGAAGTACGATCAACTGGTATTCGGCATCAAGTGGGGGAAGTCCTTTGGCTACGAGTACCCCTTTGACAGACGGTACGCATTATTTTGCTTCTCAGACAGTATCAGGCTGTGAGTCGGTTAGCAGACTTGATGTAACTGCTCATATCAATATCACCCCGGCTCCAACAGGAAGCAGTTCCCAGAGTTTCTGCTCGGCTTCAACGGTTGGCAATTTAAGCGCCACAGGAAGTACGATCAACTGGTATGCGGCATCAAGTGGGGGAAGTCCTTTGGCTACGAGTACCCCTTTGACAGACGGCGCACATTATTTTGCTTCTCAGACAGTATCAGGCTGTGAGTCGGCCACCAGACTCGATGTAACTGCTCATATCAATATCACCCCAGCTCCAACAGGAAGCAGTTCCCAGAGTTTCTGCTCGGCTTCAACGGTTGGCAATTTAAGCGCCACAGGAAGTACGATCAATTGGTATTCGGCATCAAGTGGGGGAAGTCCCTTGGCCGCGAATACGCCTTTGATAGACGGTACGCATTATTTTGCTTCGCAGACAGTATCAGGCTGTGAGTCGGCCACCAGACTCGATGTAACTGCTCATATCAATATCACCCCGGCTCCAACAGGAAGCAGTTC
>NZ_JAALLN010000139.1 GCF_011751075.1 Flavobacterium poyangense | reverse complement strand
ACTAGAAGCGAAATCTCTGTTTCGCCCTTGGTCAGTGTGTCTACGGGCGGTCGCCGTACCCGCAACAGGCGATCAGCAAAGGCTTCGATACGAGGGGCGGGCCCGGGGATGGTGTCATGCTGCGGGGTCATGCCGGGATCTGAGCCCTTCACGAGTAAGTTGGATTTTCCAACTTACTCGTTGCATAGTGAGTTTGAAAACACAACTCTTATTTGGTTTGATTTCCAAACCCTGCGGAGATTAAGTTTCGGCATGCTTTCGATTCCGCCAAGTGAGGTTCCACGCCATTGCAATATCGCCGATGCCCTGGAGGTGGTTGGCGATCGATGGAGCCTGCTCGTCGTCCGTGAATTGTTTTACGGTCCTCAGCGTTTCACCGACATCGCCCGCCACACCGGGGCGCCGCGGGACATTCTCGCTGTTCGACTTCGCAAGCTTGAGGAACACGGTGTCCTCACGCGCGTCCCATACAGCGAACATCCTCCGCGCTATGAGTATCGGTTGACGCCGTCCGGTCGAGCGCTGTCGCCCGTGCTGCTCACATTGAAGCGCTGGGGACGTGAGAATCTCGGCGGCGGTGCTGATCCCTTTGTCCTGAGACATTCAT
>NZ_JAALLN010000138.1 GCF_011751075.1 Flavobacterium poyangense | reverse complement strand
TAGAATGTCGTTGACATCCAATGTATCCGTAGTTTTTAATTCTGCATCGCATGTCTTGATCATATGATTGCTAATTTCGACTAAAAAGGGATACATTTGTCTCAACTTGCCAGATGTGAAAATAGGTGTGAACTTGATTCTCAGTCTCTTCCATTTTTCGCTAGGTAGTAAAAATAAATGACTGGACATTGGGTCAACCTTGTCATCGAAAAACCAACCGCGATCAGAAAATCGATCAAAGTCTTTGACGAGAACCTGTCGAATAATTTCTGGATCATTGATACACAAGATTGGCCTTTGAAAGATGTAAACGCCATAAAATCGGTGATGTTTAAATTTTTTATAAATGGAGTCAATAAAGCCCGCAAAATGAATTTTTCCTCTTAGATAGTCGAGAGGTACGTTTCCAAAAGGTATCGATGGCGTTTCATTGGGAACTTTATGTCTATTCCAATAATTATAGAGATAGTACTTCAAGTACAGATACACGGCAGCAAACACAGCAGTGATCCAAAACAGTTTTGAATTGGTAAACTCAAGCATATTGCTTCTATGAATTACAAGACACTGCCACAGTAAGAAGCACGAAATAAATGATTTACTTGCTCT
>NZ_JAALLN010000137.1 GCF_011751075.1 Flavobacterium poyangense | reverse complement strand
CGACAGCATCTGCTGCTCGCCACCCGACAGGGTGCCGCCGCGCTGGCTGATACGCTCCTTGAGGCGGGGGAACAGGGTGAAGACCTTCTCGACGTCCTCGCTGTAATATTTGAGGTTGTCGAGGCTGGCGCCCATCTGCAGGTTTTCCATCACCGTCATGCGCGGGAAGATGCGTCGGCCTTCCGGCGACTGCGCGATGCGCAGCCTGGCGATCTCATGCGTCGGCATCTGCGTGATGTCGGTGCCGGCGAAGGTGATCGTTCCGGTCCGCGCCCGCGGTGCGCCGAAGACGGTCATCATCAGCGTCGACTTGCCGGCACCGTTGGCACCGATCAAAGCGACGATCTCGCCCTCGTTGACGCTGACATTGACGCCGTTCAGCGCGCGGATGTTGCCGTAGTAGGTGTGGACGCCCTTGATATCGAGCAGCGGTGCACCGGCCATCACTTACGTCCTCCGCGCTTGGCCGCTGCGGACTTTGCCGACGCATGGCTGGTTGGCACATCGCCCGCATCGACGCGACGCGAGAACTCCGTTTCGCTGCCCTTGGCGAGCAGTTTTGCCTGGCCGATCCAGTCTTCGCGGGCAATGCGCCCGTCAAAGGCGAGAT
>NZ_JAALLN010000136.1 GCF_011751075.1 Flavobacterium poyangense | reverse complement strand
TGCTCCTCCTCCAGTTCGACGATTTTCGACTCGCCAGCCTCGGCACGCTCCTCGGCACGCTCCAGATCGGCTTCGACCATGGCCAATTTACGGGCGACCTGCATTAAGGACATAACGAGTGTTGAACTATTACTGAATCTTCATCTTCGCCATCTCTCGTGAGATTATCTCCTCTCTTTTCGCGCGCACGTCCGTCGCGTCGAGTTAATTGCGCCGCGAGAGAGAGAGAGAGAGAGTTCCGGCAAACAGCAGCGACACTACTGTTCGTCGTCTTTTCGCCAGCGAAGCAGTAGCAGCAACAGCAACACACAGTGAAAAATGGCTGACCAACTGACGGAAGAGCAGATCGCCGAGTTCAAGGAGGCGTTTTCGCTGTTCGACAAGGACGGCGACGGCACCATCACCACCAAGGAGTTGGGTACGGTCATGCGTTCGCTCGGACAGAACCCCACAGAGGCCGAGCTCCAAGACATGATCAACGAGGTCGACGCTGATGGTAACGGCACAATCGACTTCCCCGAGTTCTTGACCATGATGGCGCGCAAGATGAAGGACACGGACAGCGGGGAGGAGAGCAGGGAGGCCTTCAGGGTGTTCGACAAGGATGGCA
>NZ_JAALLN010000135.1 GCF_011751075.1 Flavobacterium poyangense | reverse complement strand
ATGCCTGTGTCGAAGCGGCCGCGGGCGCTGGCGGTCAGGCCGTAGCCCGGCGAGAACGGCACCCGGTTGCCGTCGCAGCCCTGGCAGGCGGAGGCATCGCTGAAGCTGCGGAACGTGGTGTGGTTGACGAAGCCGTCCAGGCCCAGCGTCCACTGCGCCGAGACGTCCCAACCCAGGTCGAACTCGACGCCCGTGGCGCGGGTATTGCCGACGTTCTGCAGGTGCTGCCGCCCCAATCCGCCGACGTAGAGTTGCGCGTCGCGGATGTCGGTGCGGTAGACGGCGGCGCCCAGGCGCAGCGTGTCGCCGTCATGGCGCGTGCCGACCTCGTAGCTCAGGCCTTTTTCCCTGCCATAGGGGCGGGCATCGCTGGGGTTGGATGGCGCCAGGTTGTAGCCCCCCGGCTTGTAGCCCTGCGCGGCGTTGGCGTACACGCGCCACTCGGGCGACAGCCGGTAGCCGACCGACAGTTTGCCGAGCACGCTATTGCCCGCACTGGCGCCCGAACCGCCGAACGGCGTCTGGCCGAAGGTGGAGAAATCCAGCGTCTGGCCGTCATAGCGCGTGGCGGCCTTGTCGCGGGAATAGCGCAGGCCGGCCGACAGGTCGAG
>NZ_JAALLN010000134.1 GCF_011751075.1 Flavobacterium poyangense | reverse complement strand
AGGGCGCGCCGGCGCGCGCGGCGGCGGCCAGCACCTGGCTGAGTTCGTCGAACGATTGCTGGCGGGTCCTGCGCAGGTTGGCGCGGTTATGCGTCTCGCTGCAAGACATGACCAGGTTCATCTCGTCGACGCCGGCCTCCAGCGCCCGCTCCAGGCCGCGGATGTTCGGCACCAGCGCCGTATAGATCACGCCGGGCCGGCGGCGGATGCCCTGCATCACGGCGCCCGCGTCCGCCAGGGCCGGAATGGCCTTGGGCGAAGTGAAGCTGGTGACCTCGATGCGGGCAAAGCCGCAATCGGACAATGCATCGACGAAGGCGATCTTGTCTTCGGTCGGCGCCATGCGCGCCTCGATCTGCAAGCCGTCGCGCGGGCCGACCTCGTTGATTTCCAGGACGGGGGAACCGGTGTTCATGAGCGCATCCTGGATGCCGGATTAAGGGGAATGGCGCGGTTCATGCGATCACGCCGCGCGCCCGCAGCGCCTCGCGCTGTTCCGGGCTCAGGCCCGCTGCCGCCAGCACCGCGTCGGTGTGCTCGCCCAGCGTCGGCGCACGCTCGCGCACCGCGCCCGGGTTGTCCGACAGGCACGGAAACACCGCCGGCATGTCC
>NZ_JAALLN010000133.1 GCF_011751075.1 Flavobacterium poyangense | reverse complement strand
CATGGCATAAGTCGTGTCACGGATGCGTTTGTAGTCGGTGGTGGCATCAGTGTCTTCGAAGTCTGGAACCTTAGACTCCTTGGGCTTCAGCTCTTCTGGGTCCAATGAAGGAGGAAACACCACAGGCTCATACCCCGCAGGCTTTTCACCCAACCATTCGCCTGTATCCGGATCGTAATCTTTTCCGGCCATAGGCGAGGTCTTCTCCATGACTTCTTGAGCGACCTCATCCCGCGCTTGGATAGCACTGAGGGTAGATAATAGGCGTTCTGACATAGCACTCATAATCAATCTCCAGGATGATGTACACCGTCTTTGTCAACACGGAACCACTCCGGCAGTTCCGTCCACGGTGTTTTCAAATCATTAGACATTTCGATAATTATCTCTTTGATCCCGTTAGGATCCCCGCCTCCCTCGTTGTCCACCCAATAGTCATATCCGTAGATGAAGCCGCTCAGCTGGAACATGAAGGAGCAGTCGACGTGTGGTGAATCAGAAGCATCCCCTTCCCAGTTATCGGACATCTGGTGGCTGATCAGTTGGATCTTGATCTTCTGGTCTTGCTGTAGTGTATCGTTGTCCTTGATACCACAGTCTAGAGAGGGAGTGA
>NZ_JAALLN010000132.1 GCF_011751075.1 Flavobacterium poyangense | reverse complement strand
GCGCTGGCCGCCGGCGCGGACGAAATCGTCATCTTCGGGGCGGCCAGCGAGGCCTTCTCGCAAAAGAACATCAATTGCTCGATCGCCGAATCCATCGCGCGCTTCGAACCCGTGGTGCAGGCCGCCCGCGAGGCCGGCATCCGCGTGCGCGGCAGCATCAGCTGCGCGCTGGGCTGTCCCTACCAGGGCGAAGTGCCGATCGAATCCGTGGTGGACGTGGCCCAGCGTTACCTGGCCATGCAGGTCGACGAGATCGACGTGGCCGACACCATCGGCGTGGGCACGCCGCAACGCGTGCGCGACGTCATGGCCGCGGTCACCCGCGTGGTGGACCCGGCGCGCGTCTCGGGCCACTTCCACGACACCTACGGCCAGGCGCTGGCCAACATCCTGGCCTCACTGGAGACCGGCATCTCGATATTCCATGCCTCGGTGGCCGGCCTGGGTGGCTGCCCCTACGCCAAGGGCGCGACGGGCAATGTCGCGACCGAAGACGTGCTGTACATGCTGCGCGGGCTGGACATCGACACTGGCGTCGACTTCGATGCGGTGGTGGACATCGGCCAATGGATGTCGGCCAACCTCAACCGCAAGGGCTCCAGCCGGGCTGGCAACGC
>NZ_JAALLN010000131.1 GCF_011751075.1 Flavobacterium poyangense | reverse complement strand
ATGCGTAAGGTAACCGTCGCCGCCACACAGATGGCCTGTGTCTGGGACGAGAAGGACAATGTCGCGCGGGCCGAGCGGCTGGTGCGGGAGGCGAAGGCAAGAGGCGCCGATCTCGTCCTGATCCAGGAACTGTTCGCCGCGCCCTATTTCTGCCAGGACCAGTTCCACGGCTTCTTCGATCTCGCCCGGCCGTTTGCCGACAACCCTCTGATCGCACATTTCTCCGGCCTGGCGCGCGAGCTCGGCGTGGTCTTGCCGGTCAGCTATTTCGAGCGCGCCGGCCAGAGCTATTTCAACAGCCTTGCCGTCATCGATGCCGACGGCACCGTGCTCGGCAACTACCGCAAGAGCCACCTGCCGGACGGTCCCGGCTACACGGAGAAGTTCTATTTTTCGCCGGGCGATACCGGCTTCAAGGTGTGGAAGACGAAGGCCGGCACCATCGGCGTCGGCATCTGCTGGGACCAGTGGTTTCCGGAAGCCGCGCGTTCGATGGCGCTGCAGGGCGCCGAGATCCTGCTCTATCCGGGCGTGTGGGCGCTCGCCTATCACCGGATCGCGCACGCGCTGTTCCGCAACCGCCTGTTCTTCCTCGCCCGCGTCGTCAACCACTGGTCGC
>NZ_JAALLN010000130.1 GCF_011751075.1 Flavobacterium poyangense | reverse complement strand
GGCTGAGAGCCCCGCGGCATCAACGATGCCAGCCGCCGCGGCCGTGATAGTAGCCGCGATCGGGGCCGCGCCAGTGGCCGCGCGGGCCCCAGTAGCCGCCGCCGCGGATATAGACCGGGGCCGGATAGACCACCGGGGGCGCCACGTAGACGGGCGCCGGACGGTAGTAGACGGGGGGCGGGGGAGCGTAGACCGGCGCCGGCGCCACATAGACGGGCGCGGGCGCGGCGTAGACCGGAGCCGGGTATACCACCCCGGGCACGCCGATCGAGATGCCGACATCCACCCGGGCCAACGCGACGCTGGAGATCAGCAGACCCGCGACACCTGCCCCTGCGATGAGCCATTTTTTCAGGTTGCACCTGCCTGCTGCGTGACGCAGCAAAGTTGAGTATTCGTTGACGCTATTTTCGGTCTTTTCGGATCGGCAGGGGTAAGCGGGCGGCCCTCAATAGCGACAATCCGCAACGGGGGCGGGGCGACGAACGTTCCCCATGCTGCGTCGCGGCAGGCCGGCTTCACTCTGGTAAACCCCCGTCTGAAATCGACTGAAATAAGGTGGAATGCGGTGAAGCGGGGGCGGCGAGTTACAGGCAGTCACGATCCTGGGGCCTGATTTCCCCTG
>NZ_JAALLN010000013.1 GCF_011751075.1 Flavobacterium poyangense | reverse complement strand
GAACGTCTGCGTTGTTGCGGGTGCAAAAGTAGTCGCTTTATTCGCATTCGCAAGCTTTTTTTCAATGTTTTTTCAATGTTTTTTTTGAGGGTTTCTTAATGTGTTGATAACGTCGTTTTTATACATTTTAGATTTTTGTTTGTTTTAGAGTTTTTCTTACTTTTAGCGGTTTTGCTGAAGCGATTGCTCTTGCGCAGGGTCTTCAGCTACGCTCAGACTGACAATAGTTTTTTTTTAATTACTTTATGGTATACCTTATTATATACAACAAACCCGACAGGTTTTGAAAACCTGTCGGGTTGGGGAGGTAGTATATCGTGATCAAAACTAATCGAAACGAATGGCTTTTACCGGAGAGATCTTGGTTATGATATAAGACGGAATCAATAATACCAGAAAACAAACTGTAACGGTAAGCAAATTTAGCAAGATTACATAAACCCAATTTATATATACGGGTGCTTGATTAACATAGTAATTTTCTGGATTAAGCTGAACGATTCCAAAATGCTGTTGAATCAACAATAAAGAGATACCAATTAGATTACCCCAAAAAAGTCCTCTCATAATAAGATAAAATGCATTGTATAAAAACACCTTTCGCACCGCCCAGTTATTTGCACCTAAAGCCTTCAATATTCCTATCATCTGCGTACGCTCCAAAATAAGAACCAATAACGCTACCACCATATTAATAGTAGCAACCAAAATCATAATAGCAAGAATAACAATAATATTAAAATCAAAAAGCTGCAACCAATCAAAAATATAACTGTACTTCTCTATTATGGTTTTAGTATCTAAACTTGACGACGTTTGCTCATAGATCAAATTACCTGTAGATTTAATTTCACTAAAATCCTTTACAAAAACCTCGAAAGCACCAACCTGATCCGGACCCCATTTATTGATTCTTTGTATATGACGTATATCCCCTATTATATAAGTAGCATCAAAATCCTGAAAACCTGAACTAAAAATTCCGGTTATCATAAAACGGCGACTGTTTGGCATTTTACCCTGCTCCTCTTTTATAAAAAAGGTATTAAAATGATCCCCAACTTTAAGCCCTAATCGGTCGGCAAGGAATCTGGAAATTATAACTTCTTCATTCAACCCTTTAGAAAAATCAGGCAACCTGCCCTCCACCAAATATTCTTTTATATTATTCCAGTCATAATCTACCCCAACACCTTTGAATATAATTCCCTCAAAAGCATTTTCTGTTCTAATGATACCCGCCTTACTGGCGATTGCCTGAATATGACTTACCCCAGGAACAGATTTAAAATTGGGATAGAAATCTTGTTTTTTTGAAATCGGAACTAAAGTCACCTCAGAATTATTATTATCATAATTCGAAATAATAACCTGACCATTAAAAGCCGAAACTTTTTCTCGAATTTTCTGCTGCAGACCAATTCCCGTCGCCACAGAAACCAGCATCATTATAATACCAATAGCAATAGCCGATATGGCAATTTTTATAATAGGAGCCGAAATACTGCTTTTAAAATTTTTAGCAGTAATCAGTCTTTTAGCAATGAAGTATTCTAGATTCAATTTTCAGTTGTCTTAACATTAATATATACGCTTTCGCATCAGTCAAAAATACGTTTAAAAAAACAAAAACGAATTGTTCCGAAAAACAATTATGTAATATTTAAGTCCGGTAGATTTAATTTATAACGGAAGTCGTTTCTTCATCTCTTCAACAATATTGTAAGCCGCCGGACAAATCGCAACATTTTTCAAAGTAAGATCCGCAATCTGATGAAACTTTTTACGGTCGGTATGTGGAAATTCTCTACAAGCTTTTGGACGAACATCGTAAATCATGCAATAATTTTCATTATCTAAAAAAGTACAAGGCACACTTTTCAACACATAATCCTTATCCTCATCAACGCGAAGATATTGTTCAATAAACTGCTGTGGTTTCTGCCTGAAAGATTTTGAAATCCTTTCGATATCTGCCAAGGTAAACAATGGACCGGTTGTTTTACAACAATTGGCACATTGCAAACAATCCGTTTTTTTAAACTCTTTATCATGCAATTCCTGCATCACATAGTCTAAATTTTTAGGTTGTTTCTTTTTAAGCTTATCAAAATACTTTTTGTTTTCGATATGCTTATCTTTGGCTAACTTATTTAAGTTATTTAAAATCTGTTTCAAGTTTAAAATTTAAAGTTGACCTGCAAAATTAAACAACTTTAAACTTGAAACCCTAAACTTTGAACTAAAAATACAATGAAAGATCTTTTTGGAAAAGCAATGTATGATTTTCAGACCCAAAATTCACCTGAAAATATTATTACCGAAACTTCGATTTCTGAAGAAGACGAAATGAGTGTTGACTATTTATTCCGTTCTTATAATGAAATGCCAAAAATCGAACAAAAAGCATTACAACTCGCAACCGGAAAAATCCTCGACGTAGGCTGCGGAGCCGGCAGCCATAGTTTGTCATTACAAAATGACAGAAATTTAGAGGTTACTTCTATCGATATCTCCACCAATGCAATAGAAACCTGTAAACTTAGAGGTGTGAAAAATGCAAAAGTTCAAAACATACTGGACTTTGAAGGAGAAAAATTCGATACCATCATATCATTGATGAATGGTGTTGGTATTTTTGGAAAACTGGAAAATTGCAATCAGTATTTATCGAAATTAAAATCCCTATTAAATACAGGCGGACAAATATTATTAGACAGCTCAGACATTATCTATATGTTTGATGAAGATGAGGATGGCGGAAAATGGATTCCGTCTAATACCGATTATTACGGAGAACTTGTTTTCAACATCACCTATAAGGGTGAAAAAGAAGAACCTTTTAATTGGCTGTATTTAGACTACAACACTCTTCAGAATGCCGCTGTTGCAAATGGACTAAAATGTGAGTTGATTCTGGAAGGAGAACATTATGATTATTTAGCTAGGCTTTCAATTTAACATTCTTGTTTAAACCCATGGAAAATTTAGATTTAGAAAAATTAAAATACCCTATTGGAAAGTTCGCAGCCCCGGCAACCTATTCAAAAGAATACCTCTCCAGCCAAATCGAAGAACTTTCCCTATTCCCTGAAAAACTAAAACAGGAAACTATTCACTTATCAGAAGAGCAACTTGACACGCCTTACCGTCCCGACGGATGGACTGTTAGACAAGTGATTCATCATTGTGCCGAGAGCCATATGAATTGTTTCATAAGAATAAAATGGGCCTTAACAGAAAACAATCCTGTAATAAAAGCATATGATGAAGCTTTGTGGTCTGCATTACCCGATAATTTAAAAATGCCCATACAGCCAACTTTATCTTTATTAGAAGGACTGCATTACAGACTCGCTTTTATTATGAAGCATTTATCTGAAGCTGAACTCGAAAAAAGTTTCGTACATCCTGAAAACAATTCCGAAATCAAAATAAAACAAATGATCTGTACTTATGCCTGGCACGGCAAACATCATCTAGCTCATATTACTACATTAAAAAAATACAAGAACTGGAAATAAGCACAAATTGTATCTTTCTTACTCACTGTGTACTTTTTACCGGAAACAAAAAAATCTCTTCCGTTGAAGAGATTTTTTTTACTATTTAAGGAATATTCAAATACTTATGCGTTTGCAGCGAAACCCTCCATTTAGGATTATTCATTACATAATCCACAATTAACGGCGTCATTTCTTCTTTTTTACTCCACTCCGGCTGAAGAAACAAAATCGCATTATCATTTACCAATTCTGCTTGTTCTTCAGCAAAAATAAAATCATGTTTATTGTATATAATTACCTTTAGCTCATCTGCATTATCGTATACAGTTTGAGTTGGCAATTTATTCTTTTTAGGCGAAAGACAAATCCAATCCCATGTTCCAGACAATGGATAAGCACCTGAAGTCTCGATATGAACTTTTAAATTTTTATCTTTTAATCGTTGCGTCAACAAACTCATATCCCATGATAGAGGCTCACCACCCGTAACCACAACGGTATCAGCATAAGTAGAAGCATTTTTCACAATCAAATCAATACTTGTTGGCGGATGCAATTCTGCATTCCAGCTTTCTTTCACATCACACCAGTGACAACCTACATCACAACCTCCAATACGAATAAAGTAAGCAGCAGTTCCCGTATGATAACCTTCTCCCTGAATCGTATAAAACTCCTCCATCAAAGGCAACATAGCACCTTTATTCACTTCTAATTGTATTTCTTTAGCTAACATTATTTCATTTTAAAGTGCAAAGATAGTCATTTAAATACGGAACATAAAAAAACCGGTAATTCAAAGCGAACTACCGGTTTTGTTTTTTATAAAATTTCAATTATTTCAAAGCTTTCACAGATTGCGCAGCATAAGCATTTGCAGGGTCCAAAACTAAACTTTTATTGAAATATTCAATTGCTTTTACTTTATCTGTATTAGCATAACTAGCACCAATACTATTGTAAGCTTCAACAATTTTTTTAACTGTAGCTGGTTTTGCCAATTCTTCAGCACCTTTAGCCGTTATTCTCGTAACATACTCTTCATAATTTTTGATGATTAAATCATCTTTTTCAAGCAAGTTATTGATTCTTCCTTTATACAAATAAGCTTCCTCATAAGTAGGAGAAGCAACCAATACTCTGTCAAAAGCAGCATCAGATTTACCTAAAGCAGCAATAACTTCAGGAGCAGTAGCTGTTTTATTTACATTTGCGTAATAAAGAGCGATACCATAATATACATTGTCTGTTAAATAATTTTTAGATTCTGTATTAGTAGCAGTCAACTCAAAAAGACTAGCTGCTTGTACAAATTGTTTTTTACCAAACAATTCTTTTCCAAAATCTCCAAGTTCTTCAACAGCTGTAGGATCTAAAGCAACTCCTTTTTTGATTTCAGCTAAACCTAAATCAAATGCAGCAGCATCAACAGCTCCTTCTGCATTAGTTCCTTTTTTGATTTTTGCATAACCAAGATACAAGTAATCTCTCGCGATAATTTTATTAGTTGGTACTTTGATGTAATCTTCCAATGATTTAATGGCAATATCATAATTTCCATTCTCATAAGCAGCATATCCTAAATATCTGAAAATTCTAGGATTAACTTTATCCTCAGCAATCATTTTATTTGCTACAACTTCCAGATTTTTATAATCTTTAACCAAGATTAAGAAATCCGCGTGACGCATTTTAGAATCTAATGAATAATCAGTAAGACTTAAATACTTCTCATAATTAGTGATTGCTTTTTGCAAATTAACTGTAGAAGTTGAAGGTTTATTTCTTGCCCATTTGTAATAAGTCTCAGCCAACTCTCTGTAAACTGGTCCGTAATTAACATCTAAAGTAATAACTTCATTAAAAGATTTAATTGCTTCTTCATAAGATTTAGCACCTTTCAACAAAACACCTAATTGCATTTTTGCTCTTAGAAGTGTTGGATCAGCAGTAAATGCATCACGGTATGCTTTGTAAGCGTCGTTTTGATTATTAGCTCCATAATAAGCATCTCCAATTGTTAAAAGAGCAGTAGCATTTTGTGGTTCAATAGCTAATGCTTTTTGCAAACTAGCAATTGCATTTTTATAATCCGGGTTATCAGAGTTGATATACGCTTTACCTATATAAATAAATTCATTTACATCTTTACGTCTCACATCTTTAGTCGCTAAAGCAAAATTAGCCTGAGCTGCCGCCGTATTTTTATTGTTCAAATCAATTTGACCTAATCCAATATAATTCAAGTTTTTCTTATCCGCTGCTTCAATTCCATTTAAGTAATAAATTTTAGCAGAATCAATAACAGATTGATTTAAGTAAATATTCCCTAAAACAAAATTAGCTTCACCATCTGACGGTTTTGCTTTTATTATTGATTTTAGCAATGATTTCGCTTTTTGAAATTGTTCCGCATCAATTGCTTTTTTAGCCTGGTTGATGTCTTGCGCCTTTGCAACAGAAACTGAAGCAACTACCGCAAAACTAAAAATTTTAAATTTATTCATCTTTGTAGTAATTAATTTATTCTTTATCTTTTAAAATTTGAGTTCTAATTTTAAGTTTCCTACCCGGAGTTCTAACCGGTAACAAACCTGATTTTAAAACTATACGTTGACCGATATCCCCCGCAATGAATGAAGCAAACCCCATCCCTAAACCTGAATATCCCTGGCAATTTATAATAAACAAATCACGTGCCAAAGGATATTTTACTTCAGCAAGATCATTTTGTGACGGGCTATAGTATTTATCATCATTTAAACCTTTAACACTTAAAACGTTTATTTTTTTAATCAAATCGATCATATTCGGAGATGGTTGTGACAACCAGTTTACTCCAACTACCCCAATCATACCATCATTTTCAGAAACAAACTTAATAACCTCTTCATTTGTTTTAAATGAAAAAACGTTATTAGTGGGAATCTCTTTAACCTTTGCTAAATCTTTCATGTAACGCACTGTACTGGAATTAGGATTATCAAATACCAATCCTTTAATTCCTGAGCCTGCTTTACCTTGCATAAAATCAATTACTGATTTCAACGCAATTAAAGTATCATTATTGCTTTTACTTGAAATCAAAGCTATCGCATCACTTGCAAAAGGTGTTACCCTTGGTTTAATTTTACTTTTAGCAAACCTTTCTTCTTCCTCTTTAGACAAACCTCTGGTTGTAACAACCACCTTTGTTTTTTGATTCAACAAATCATTGATAAGCTCTGCTTCTGATTTTGCTTTTACAGCAATTTTAGCATCGTAATACGTTCCTTCAAAAACCGCAACCTGATCGTCAACAATTGGCTTTATAGTTTCATCAACCGTAATTTCTAAAGATCCTTTTAGGATTGTTTCTTTGTTTTCATCATTTTTACTTTTTTGGTTACACATGGCAAACAAAAAAACAAAAGCAACTAAACCAAAAACTTTACTATATTTTAACATAAACTATTCTGCATTTGAATTAATTAATCTCAGAAAACGGATGGCTGAATAAACAATTAGCAAACCACCAAAAGCATATCTGTATTTTGGTTCCATGTCTAATGGCAGTTTCTCCCAAAACATAATCATTAAACCAAGCACAAGATATATTAAAAAAAACAGTATTCCTAAAACAAGAAGAAATCGCTCTCTGAGCGATTTCTTCTGAATATTATTAAGCATATCTTTTAACATTATTCTGCAGATTGAATAGTAATAGGCAAAGAGTAAAGTACCCTAACTTTTTTACCATTTTGCTCGCCGGGAGTCCATTTTGGACATTTTTTAAGAACACGAATCGCTTCTGCTCCTGTACCGTAACCGATATCCCTTAAAACTTTAATGTCGGTTAATGAACCGTCTTTTTCAACTACAAAAGTAACGTAAACTTTACCTTTTAAACCTTCTTCATCTGGTGTCTTATAATTGTTTCCTACAAATTTGTAGAACTTTTCAATTCCTCCAGGGAAATCTGGTTTTACTTCGATACCAGCAGTACTATATACACTGTTATCTTCTTCTACCACCTGAGCAACAGGACCAGTACCAACTGGCTCATCAACTACAAGTTTTGCATTTGGATCTCCTTTGATTGTTTCAGAACCTACTTTTTTATCTTTAAGTTCTTCAATCTTAGGTGGATCTTCTGTAACCTCATTTGCCTTAGCCACAACCGGTTTCACAAACTTCACCTGATCCACTTTTGGTGGTGGCGGTGGTGGCGGTGGTAGATTAGGTTTAACTTCCTCTTTTTTAGGAGGTAATTTTACCGTTGCGATCTTAATATCATTATTCACCTCTTCTTCTTTAGAATCCGGTATAAGACTTGCAATAAGAGGAGCTGCCACAGCAAAGCTAAAAATAACCGAACCAATGATAAGTGCTTTAACAGTCGTCTTACCATTAGATTTTCTTAACTCATATGCACCATATATCTTATTACGTCCTTCGAATACGATATCAAGCCACTGATTTTTTATAATATCTAATTTCATTTTTCTTGATTTTTAGGTTGAAGAACCAAGATTACTCTTGCTTTTTATCTATCAATTTCGTTTCTTCCGGTGTAAACTCAGGAACGATCGCATAAGTCTCCACTCCGGTAATAGCCATCTCATCTAAGATATCAACCAAATTACGATAATTTGATTTTTTAGTTGGCTTGATAATAACGATGATACCATTTTTTGGCTTACCTAAAGCTGTAGAATAAGCTAAAACAGATTTTTTTCTAGCTAATAATTCTTTACGAATACCATCTTTACCATATGCAATATCTTTAGGCCCCGCAATTGGAGTAGCTAACAATCCCATATAATAAATCATTTTGTTATCTGCACCTAGCATAACTGTCATCGTACGATTCTCATCAACCTTTACTGGTTTCTCGTTCTTTTCATCTGGATTTTTATCTGGCAGAGACAAATCCATCGATTGAGGTTTTGACAACGATGTAGTTAACATAAAGAATGTGATCAATAAGAATGCCAAATCCACCATTGCCGTTAAATCGACTTTTGAATTCTGCTTTTTACTTCTTACTTTACCACCTTTTCCGCCACCACCGTCGCCGGTATTTAATTCAGCCATTTTAGTGTATATTTTTTAATTAAAAGTCTCTCCCTCTCATACCTGTAACTAAGTTAAAGGAATTGATTTTCTGATCTTGCAAAATATCCATTATCTTTTTGATTTGTGGATATTGTTCTTTAGCATCTCCTTTAATTGCAATTCGCAATTCTTTGTCATCAAGGTCAATAGTAGCTCTTCTTGAAATCAAAAGCCATTCTTTTAATTGATTATCTAAAGAATCGATTGGAATTCCAGGTTGATTTGCTTTAGTTCTATCTGACGATTTCATGTCGATGATCGTCTTTAAACTTGTGATTGGAACACCGAAGTCATCCATCAATGCAAATTTAGCTTTATCATCTTCTGAGAAATTCACACCATATTTTGCTCCCATTCCTTCAAGAGTTCTTTTACGAATCTCTCTACCTTTAATGTCGAAAAATACTTTACTTTTCCCTTCTTTATCTTTACCTACTGTAATAATAGCCAAATCCGAATCCGGTAATTTAGTTTGAGCGACAGAAGAAGGCATGTCTACAGGAAGTGCTTCCGGCACCTTAGCCGTAGCTGTCAAAATAAAGAACGTAAGCAAAAGGAACGCAACATCACACATCGCAGTCATATCTGTCGATGTCGACTTTTTTTTCATTTTTATTTTAGCCATTCTCTTTTATTTTACTTTGATATAATTAATTTATAGTAATATCAAAAATTAATTATTGTTTCAAACTTCCTCTGAATCTTCTGTAAGTATTTACAATTGTAGTACCAGCCTCATCAATTGAGTAAGTTAAATCATCAATTTTAGCTGTAAAGAAGTTGTAAGCGATAATTGCTAAGATTGAAGTAGAGATACCTGTTGCAGTGTTGATAAGTGCCTCAGAGATACCTGTTGCAAGAGCAGCTTGATCCGGAGTACCAGCAGATGCTAATGCACCAAACGCTTTAATCATACCAGATACAGTTCCTAATAATCCTCCTAAAGTTCCTAATGATACTAAACTAGAGATAATAGTCATATTTTTTTCTAACATTGGCATTTCTAATGAAGTTGCCTCTTCAATTTCTTTGTGGATTACTTCTGAAGCTTCTTCACTGTTGAATCCTTCTTTTTTAACGTCTTGGTATTTAATTAAAGCAGATTTAATTGCATTTGCAACAGAACCTTGTTGTTTGTCACAAGAAGCGATTGCAGCTTCGATGTTTCCTTCTTTAATACTTCCTTGAACGCTTTTCATGAATTTATCTAAATTCGTTTTTCCAGCTGCTTTACCGATAACGATGAATCTTTCAATAGAGAAAACAACAACCATTAAAAACATACCTAATAATACTGGTACGATAAAACCACCTTTGTATACTTGTCCTAATGTATTGATCGGATGTCCAGTTTCTGGATTTCCTCCCTCGAAGTTAGAAGCATCTCCCATGATTACTTTCCAAATAAACACCCCAACTAAAATACACGCAACAATAATGATTCCGGTAATCATTCCTCCTCCATTTGAAGTGCTTTCTTTTTTAACTTTAACGTTTGCCATTTTTTTTAATTTTAATAGTTTTAAATAATTTTATTTTTTAGTTATATTTAACTTGTAGAGGAGCAAATTTATACGTTTAGTTTAAATAAAAAAACTTTTTTTAATTTAATTGAAGGAAATTTAACGTCAAATTAAAAAATATCTCATTAATTTGCTAGTGTTGTTTTTTAAATAAAACAAAAAACAGGGTGATTTTTGGGAAAATTACAACGTTTTAGTAAATATTCAAACATTACGATGATATCTTCTTAAAAAGTTGCGAAATTATTTTTTGTTTTATTTTTATCCTGAAAAAGCTTTTTCCTACTAAAAAAAACAAGGTCTAACTGTTAAAATGCCTATCAAAACTCTTATAATCATCTAAATTACGAATAAAAACATGAATAAAGAAGACAATTTCATACAAGATATAAACAATGGCTATTCTGCAAAAGGAGCCACTATTATACTCGGAGGCGCAATACTGGATGGGAAAGCAATTGCAGAAACTCAAGTTAAGATTCCGTTAAAAACCTTAAACCGCCATGGACTAATTGCCGGCGCAACAGGTACAGGAAAAACAAAAACAATTCAGGTATTTTCAGAACAATTGTCGAATGCCGGAATTCCTGTTTTGATGATGGACATTAAAGGAGACTTTAGCGGAATTGCAAAAGAAGGGAAAGAAGAAGGTTTTATTACAGAGCGACATGCCAAAATAAACATACCTTATAATGTAGCTGCATTTCCTGTAGAACTTATGTCATTATCAAAACAAAACGGAGTTCGCTTACGTGCTACTGTTTCTGAGTTTGGCCCGGTCCTTTTTTCCAGAATTTTAGACTTAAACGATACACAGGCCGGAGTTATAGCTGTAATCTTCAAATATTGTGATGACAATCAGATGCCATTACTGGATTTGAAAGACATAAAAAAAGTAATCAATTATATTACCGAAGAAGGAAAGGATGAGATTGCCGCTTCTTATGGTAAAATTTCAACAGCAACAACCGGAACTATTCTAAGAAAAATTATAGAACTGGAACAACAGGGAGGTGATTTGTTTTTTGGCGAATTATCATTTGAAATTGATGATTTGATGCGTATCGATGAAAACGGGAAAGGATACGTAAACATTATCCGTCTGACGGACATACAGGACAAACCTAAATTATTTTCAACTTTTATGTTGAGTTTATTGGCTGAAATTTATCAGCAGATGCCTGAAAAAGGAGATTCTGACCAACCTGAATTGGTAATCTTTATTGACGAAGCTCATTTAATTTTTAATGAAGCCAGTAAAGTTTTATTGGAACAAATCGAAACTATTGTAAAACTAATCCGTTCTAAAGGTATCGGAGTTTATTTTGTTACGCAAAACCCAATGGATGTACCAAGTGGGGTTTTAGCACAGTTAGGATTAAAAATCCAACATGCTCTGAGAGCTTTTACAGCCAATGACAGACAGGCAATCAAAAAGACAGCAGACAACTACCCTACCTCAGCCTACTACAAAACAGATGAATTGTTGACAAGTCTGGGAATTGGAGAGGCATTGGTTACCGCTTTGAATGAAAAAGGAATTCCAACACCGCTTGTAGCGACCATGATGCGTGCGCCAATGAGCCGAATGGATATTTTAACGGCTGATGAAATTGAAGTCATTAATAGTAAGTCGAAACTGGTAAAGAAGTACAGCGAAGAAATTGATCGTGAAAGTGCCTACGAAATCTTAACCAAAAAAATAACCGATGCACAACAAGCAAGTTCTGAACAGGAAGAGACACAAGCTTCTCAAAGGCAATCCAAATCAGAACCCAGTACAGCCAGCGTTGTAGGCAAATCTGTTTTGAAAGTGGTGACGAGCGCTACTTTTATCAGAGGTGTATTTGGCGTTTTGTCTAAGATATTTAAGAAGTAAAATAAAAAAATTAAACCCGACAAGTTTTGAAAATCTGTCGGGTTTGTTTTTATTTGGTTAACAACTCCAAGATCTTGTTTTCGATTTCGGGAGTGTTCCAATTATTTTCAATATTATCCAATTTTAGAATCTCTTCCATAATGGCGTTCTGAAAATCGCCAATCGCCAGAGCTTCTGTATAGGGACGATCGCTAAAAGTTACACGACTATAGAGCGGAATCCATTTATCCGGGTGTTTATCTGAGAACGCCTTTTCGATTTTCTTTTGCAATAAGAATTTCTCGTCAGCTGTTTTGGTGCTCATTTCCATAAAATTGCGATAGGAAAGTTCTGCAATTGCATCTGCATTAGGCTTGCGTGAAATCTGATATTCAGAGAAAACTTTCTTCCAGTCGTCTCCGTACTGTTCTATCATTTCGTTCAACACCGTGATATCTTCAAAACCGGCATTCATACCTTGTCCATAAAACGGCACAATAGCATGACAGGCATCTCCGACCAAGGCAATTTTATCTTCGTATGTCCACGGAAAACATTTCATCGTTACCAAAGTACTTGTTGGATTTTTAAAGAAATCTTCAGCCAGCTTCGGAATTACTTCTATTGCGTCAGGGAAATTTTTCTCAAAAAATTCTTCGACTCTCTTTCGGTCTGTTAATGATGCAAAAGAATTTTCGCCTTCAAAAGGCATAAACAAAGTACAAGTAAAACTGCCGTCTAAATTAGGAAGTGCAATTAACATGTATTCGCCACGTGGCCAGATATGAAAAGAATTTTTATCTAATTTATGTGAAGCATCTGAATTTGCCGGAATATTCAATTCTTTATAGCCCATATTCAAAAACTCCTGCGAATAGTTGAACATACTCTGACGTTGCATACGGTGCCTGATTCTTGAGAAAGCACCATCGGCACCAAAAACCATATCGAATTTCTTCTCTTCCCACTCGCCTCTTTCGGTTTCGCCAATGTGCAACGTTGCATCATTGAGCGTAACATCCCAGATTTTTTGTTCAAAGAAAAACTCAGCTCCGGCCTGTTCTGCGAGATCAATCATTTTGCGATTCAAAGTCCCTCTCGAAATCGAATAAATCGCTTCGCCATCCTGACCGTAATTCTGAAAATTAAGTTTATCTACCAAATGAATCGCGCGTTTATCCATGGGAATCGCGATTTCGCGAACCGCATCTCCAACTCCAACACGATCGAGTGCTTTCCAGCCTCTGTTGGACATTGCCAGATTGATAGAACGTCCCGAAAAATTGATTTGGCGAATATCAGGACTACGATCATAAACATGAACGGTATGACCTGCTTTTTTAAGATAAATTGCTAATAACGATCCTACCAATCCAGAACCGACAACAGCAATTTTAAGTGGAGTTTGCATCAAGAATAATCTAAATAATAAGAGCGTAAAAATAAGTAATAAAAGCTCAAAACTTTAAAATAAAGCAAATATTTAGCATTTAAACACCCCAAATGCAAGTTAGATACCCACAAAAAAGACTGCTAACACAATTTCCCTCCACATTTATGGCTTCTTATCAGTATCGGAACATTCCAAAAGTGCAACAGATTTTACTCTTCTCAACACCTATTTTTGCAAGAATCTTATTCTCCAGAAAAAAATACAGAAGAAAAAATCTACTTTTACTTTTCAGATACTGCAACTAAGCAATACACTATTACAATGGACATCAATCTAAAATACATCGAAGATAATTACATAGAACTGGAAAAGCTGGCGGAACTTACCCATTTTAAAACAAGTGAAATCGAAAAATTTATCCTCGAAAAACAAATTCCATCCCATTCTTACGCCATACATTCTGAGATAAAGATCGTTTCTTCTTTAAATGATTCTCACTTTGTTTCAATAGAAAAAAAATACTTTAGCAAAAACGTTTTGTCTCTTTTAAAAGATTTAAAAGCAGCCGAAAACAACAGTGAAGAAATAAAAAAGAGATTCCGAGAAAACTTTGTTCAGCGTTTACTAAATCACAACACCAAAGAATTTGCTTATCAAAATCTATTCGATGAGAACAATCATCCGGATGAAGAAAGATTAAACGTTGCATTTGACGAAGAATGGAATCATTACAACAACGGCATATATGGCATATGCACTTTAAATGCTTCGGAAAATGATATTATCGATAAAGAGATTATTGTAAAAAAATTAATAAAATTTAATCAGGAAAAAGGAAATCGAAAATTGACTGAGTCTGAAAAAGAAGAATTAAAAAACCTCAACGCTGAATTTAACCAATCGACAGCTCTTTTTGCTCCTTACCAAAGAGAAACGAGCAGCAGAGGAAAATACCTTGATAAAATTCTAAATGAAAATGGCTTGTCTGAATTAGTCAAAAAGTATTAAAAGTATATTTATCAGCGCTATATTGTCTGTCTTCCAACCAATCAAAACCAAAATCATGAAAAAATCAATTTTATTCATTGCCTGTTTCCTGACCATAGGAACATTAATTGGGCAAACTACCCTTACCACTCCGTATGGCGACAATAAAGAAGCCGGGAATTATAAAGACATTAACGGCATTAAAATGTATTATGAAGTTTACGGAAACGGAAAACCTTTAGTATTGCTTCACGGGAACGGCGGGTCGATTAAAGGACATAGTCGCAGAATAGAATATTTTAAACAATACTTTCAGGTAATTGCTATTGACAGCAGGGGTCACGGAAAATCAGTTGATCCATCCAACCAGCAGTTAAAGTACACCCAAATGGCCGATGATGTAAGCACTTTATTAGATTCACTAAAAATTGACAGCGCTTATGTTTGGGGACAAAGCGATGGTGGCATACTAGGGCTTTTACTCGCTATAAATCATCCACAAAAAGTTAGCAAACTGGCCACATTTGGAGCCAATTTATTTCCGGGTAAAAAAGCGGTTTATGATGAAATTGATCAGGCAGTAAAGGAAACTTTAAAAACTACCAAAGATGCACATATCAGAAATCTTTACAATTTACTGGATTATCAACCCAATATCACAGAAAAAGATCTACATAAAATAAAATGCCCTGTACTGATTATGTCAGGTGACCGAGACGCCATTAGGTTGGAGCATTCGATTAAAATTTTCGACAATATCAAAAACTCTAACTTTTTTGTGATGCCCGGAGCAACTCATTTTGGTTCTTATGAGAAACCGGATCTTTTTAACATGGTGTTATTGAGTTTCTTTAATGATCCGTTTAAGAAAACATCAACTGTTGAATTGTTTACTGCCAAAAAATAGAACAAACAATAAGGAGCGGGGATTTGGCTAAAGCCCTTTTTATCTCTTTCTTGTATCTCCAGCTAAAGCTGGAGGCTATTGAAAAAACATCTTTGTAACTAAACAAAACTAAAATCTCGCTAAGTCGCCAAGTTTTTTGCACGCAGATCTGGCAGATTTAGCGAATTCATTTGAATTGTTTTGTCTAAAAAACTAAATTAAGAATAGAGTCTTTCTTTTTAAAAATCAATAGATCAGCTTAATCTGCCAGATCTGCGTGCGCAAAAAAACTCTGCACCTCTGTACCTATGCCCCTTTGTACCTCTCTTGTTTCAAATCTAAAAAAACACTATTTTCGTTTGTAGTAAAAAGCGAGTCGATTCTAATGGTTTTCAACAACATAATATCTTAAATGAAACTATACTCAGAATATTATGTGAGTGAAAAAAGCGAACGCTTTGTCAATAAAATTTGGTGTCTTGACAATAGCATTGGCGAAACTTTAATCGAAAATAAACTCATCCTACCTAACGGCTGTTTTAATTTAGCTTTTGTTAGCGGGAGGTCTATTGAGGTGCATACAAGTAAAAAAAAGTATATCATGCCAGAAGGGATTTACTTTTGCTCTCAAATGACTAATAAAGTATTGGTTAATATTCAGCCAGAGACAAAAGTTACCATAATACAATTGCATGCCTGGACGCTTTCTCTGTATCCTAAATATGATTTAAGTACCTTTTCTGACTCCATACTTAAAATAAAGCAGACCGAACTTCCCTTCAATGCTCCTATTGAATACACTATAAATAGTTTAATTTCAGAACTATTAGGTCCTGTAAATACTTATTTTGAGGAATTAACCTTTTTGCACCCCAACAAAAATACAATTGAGAGCATCTGTGAAATCATTAAACTTCATGACGAGGAGATCACGGTTTCAGAAATCGGAACTGTTTTGAATTTATCACAGCGTTTGTTACAGATTAAATTTAAGACCGCCACCGGATTAACAATTAAAAAATACATTCAGATTCTTAAATTCAGAAAATCGGTTGATCAGATGCTTAACATGAGTAAGGAAAAACTAAGTCTGACCGATGTGGCTCTTTACAATAAATATTTTGACCAATCACACTTTATAAAAAAATTTAAAGATGTGACGAAAACAACTCCAAAAATGTTCAATTCGGATTTGTACTTTCTTTCAAAAAAAAGGTGACATTTCGCATTTGTACTATTTCGGGATTATAGATTGAATTACTATTGCAAAACCAAATAACATCAATCAAAAAATGAATCTAAAGAAACAAATCAACTGTCAGGTTAAAGCAATTTTAATTGGCCTCCTCTTCTTCCAGGTCCAATTCGGATTTTCACAGGTAGAAAAAAATTCCGAATTATACAAAATAATCATGTCCAGAGACAGTCTTCTCTTTAACGTTGGTTTTAATACTTGTGATGCCTCTCAATTTGAAAATTTATACAGTGACCAATTTGAGTTCTATCACGACCGGGACGGTGAATCTAATAAAGCACAATTCATTTACAATTTCAAAAACGGGTTATGCGTTTCACCCACCACTTATCGGGCCCGAAGAGAATTAGTTCCCGGAAGCACTGAAATTTATCCCTTGTATAAAAAAGGTGTTCTATACGGAGCGATTCAAACAAGTATGCATCGCTTTTATGAAACTTCAGCCGCAAAAAATGAACCTTTACTAAAGAAAAACGAAACATTAGGAGACACAGCAAGATTTACACATCTCTGGATTTTAGAAAATAATGTCTGGAAACTAAAAAGATCTCTGAGTTATGATCATGGTCCTTCAGATCCGGTTGCTAACCAATCCGGCATTTTTGGCTCTAATGAAGAAATCGAAAAATGGTTAAAAGAAAATAAGGTCCCAGCACTGGGCATTGGAGTGATCACTAACGGAAAACTACAACAGATAGAAGTTTTCGGAGAGCTTAAAAAAGGTGTAACAGCTCCTTACAATACTCTATTTAATGTTGCTTCGCTGACCAAACCGGTAACGGCAATAGTGGCATTAAAACTGGTAAGCTCAGGAAAATGGGACTTAGACGAACCACTTTATAAATATTGGACAGATCCGGATATTGCAAAAGACCCCAACCATAAACTGCTTACCACGAGAATTATTCTAAGTCATCAGACCGGATTTTCGAACTGGAGGTTTATGAATAAATCCGGAAAACTCGAATTTCAGTTTAAACCCGGTACAAAGTACCAATATTCAGGAGAAGGTTTGGAATATTTGAGAAAAGCACTCGAAAGCAAATTTCATAAAACATTAGATCAATTGGCTACCGAATTCATTTTTGAGCCTCTGAAAATGAATGATACCAAATATTTCTGGGATAACAAAACCGATGAATCAAGGTTCGCAATCGGATACGACAAAAAAGGAAATGCTTATGAAATTCCTAAAAACAAAACAGCAAATGGCGCAGACGATTTGTTGACTACAGTTGGAGACTACGGAACGTTTTTATGTAGTGTACTAAATGGTGATGGTTTAAGCAAAAAGGTTTTTGATGAAATGGCTACCAATCAGGTTGAAACTGTCAATGGCAAACATTTTGGCTTGGGTTTTGAAAAATACGATTTCGAAAATGGCGAATATGCTTTATCGCACGGAGGCTCTGACAATGGAGTTCAAACCTTATTTTTTATACTCCCGAAAACCAAACAAGGGTTGCTTATTTTTACTAATGTTGATGATGGTTACAAGGTTTACGAAAAATTAATTTTGCATTATCTAGGCGAAAATGGAAAAAAACTGATTGCGATTGAAACCAATCAAAATAAAAAATAACTATGAGACATATGATTAATATAATGACGCTTCTCTTTCTACTTTTAAGCAAATGGGCCACAGCACAAACCAATACTCAAGTCTTAAAAAAAGATCTTTTAGAGCGCGAAATCATCAAAATGGACAGTCTTCTTTTTGATGTTGCATTCAATCAATGCAACGTGGAACTATTCAAAAAAATAATCGCTGACGATATTGAATTTTATGACGACAGATCCGGTTTAAATGCCCTAAAAGAAAACGAAATAAAATCGTTCTTGTCAAAATGCGAAAGCCCTCATAAACTAACCCGAAAACTAAACTCCTTTACCGTAGACAAGTTGGGCGATTATGGTGCTGTTCAATTGGGTGAACACACCTTTTATAGTGATGGCAAAGCGGTTGGAACAGCAAAATTTGTTCACATCTGGGAGCGAAAGGATAAAGATTGGATAGTAAAAAGAATTGTCAGTTACGAGCATAGGCCCATAAAAAAAATAGCGTCTGGTCGGAAAAATTAAAAAAAATGATTACTGCTGAAACTAAATACTAAAACTGTCGTCTAACGAATTGGTACACAGGAATACATTTATTTACTATTTTTAAGCACTAACCATCAATCACTATGAAAAATCAATTCAACCGATCTTTACAAAAAACGCTTGTCATTTGCTTTATTGCACTTTCCACGTCAACCCTTTCTTTTGCACAAGATAAGGCAAAAAAAATAGACCAACTGATGAGTCTATACAATCAATACGGTCAATTTAACGGATCTGTATTGATTGCGGAACACGGGAAAGTCCTCTTCAAAAAAGGATATGGCCAAGCCAATATGGAATGGAATATTCCGAATGAGCCCGATACTAAATTCAGATTGGGTTCAATCAGCAAACAATTTACTGCTTTCTTAATTGTAAAACTGGCACAAGACGGCAAGATAAAACTCGATGCCCCAATCACCACTTATTTACCGGATTACCCAAAAGCAACCGGAGACAAAGTGACGATACATCATTTGCTTACGCATACATCGGGAATTCCGAATTATACTTCGGTTCCCCGATTCCTGCAGGAAAAAAGCAGAGAACCCTATACGCCGCAAGAATTTATAAAAACATTTGAAAATCTACCACTTGAGTTTACTCCGGGTGAAAGATTCAGATACAGCAATTCCGGTTATTTCTTATTGGGCTATATTATTGAAAAAATTACCGGAAAAACCTATGAGCAGTATTTACAGGAAACAATTCTGACTCCTTTAAAAATGGCAAATACAGGTTATGACCACAACGAAACAATCTTGAAAAAGAGAGCAGCAGGTTACGAAAAAAGAGGTACAAAACTTATTAATTCTCCTTATCTGGACATGAGCATCCCTTATGCAGCGGGTTCTTTATACTCAACTGTCGAGGATTTATATCTTTGGGATCAATCGCTTTACACCAATAAATTACTATCAGCCGCTTCTATGGAGCTACTTTACAAGCCTTATATCAATGCAGGAGGTGAGTCTTACGGTTACGGATGGTTTATTGATGAAGCTTCTAACGGTGACAAAGCCAAGCTAAAAGTAATCGAGCACGGTGGAGGAATCAATGGATTTAATACCGTAATATCCCGTGTTCCTGCAGACAAAAATCTGGTTGTTTTATTGAATAACACAGGGGGAACAGTATTAGGTGAAATGAATACTGCTATCAGAGCTATTTTATACAATCTGCCTTATGAGCAACCGAAAAAATCGATGGCTACTGAACTATTGGAAGTTTTTAATACGAAAGGACTAACGGCCGGAGTTGATACCTACAAAAAACTAAAAACAGATCCGACGTATCGTATTAAAGAAGGAGATATGAATGATTTAGCATATCAATTATTACAATCCGGAAAAACAAAAGAAGCAATAGAAATGTTTAAAATCAATGTGGAAGCTTTTCCTAAAGTTGGAAATGTCTATGACAGTTTAGGCGAGGCTTATTTGAAAGACGGAAATACCAAGTTAGCAATCGAAAATTACACCAAATCTGTTGAACTAGATCCTACAAATGAAAATGGGAAAAAGGTTTTAGAAGAAATTTTAAAGAAATAACAAAACCATAATTGTTAGTTAGCGAACTCCGATAGTATAGATTAGCGTCTCTATTGTCGGAGTTTTTAGTTGAAAATCATTATTTTAGCGTAATTCTTTTCTTACTCCTTATATAACTCGACCAGATGAAAGTTCACACAACAAATTACGAGAATACTTTTATTGAAGTGGCGGAAGACTGTCCTGCTGTTAGTGGTGAAATCCCAAAACAAAAAGGCGAAGCAAAAACTATTGCTACTATTACGTTTGACATGATTCGCAATGATCCTTATAAATATTCTTCAGATGATGTTTTGTTTCAGGTTTTTGCAGACAAAAATGATTTAACCCGATCTGAATATGATGAAGCTCGTAAAAAATTCTTTTCGAAAGGACAAGCCTGTCTTCGTGCTTCCCCTTTGACCAAACGTTATGGCTGGGGCATTCATAATAATGAAAAAGGAAAAGTTGCGCTTTACGGCATGGAGACAGAAGAGTACCAAAAATTCTCCAAAGATCAAAATCTAAAAATCGTAAAAGCCATGCGGACCTCCCGAAAATAACACAAAAAGACCAAAACAAAATCTTCGCGAGTATTGCGTTTGTTTAACCGCAAGGGGCACAAAGGTTTTGCGGGCCCCTATGTTTGCAGTGAAATTTTTTCACGCAGATCTGGCAGATTTATTCAGATTATTTTTATATGAGCACAAAACAAATATCAGCTTAATCTGCCAGATCTGCGTGCAAAAAACTTTGCTTTGTGTTAATACTTTGCGGACTTTGCGATAAAAACTAACAAAAATCCTTGCGCTCCTTGCGGTTAAACAAACTGTACAATCTTGACAGAAGAACAAGTCTTTATAAAAAACCTCCCGTTTTAACTGAAGGCAATTCATAATATTAATCATCACTGCATAAAGAAAGATTCTTTTTCTTTTTACAATCACTTAAAAATTAAATTCAGGTTTTAAAGTGCTTTTTCTATCAAATATTTAAATCAAAAAACACTATTTTAGCGTGCCCAAAAAAATCTTATAACCCCAAATCAACCTCATTTACAACTGTAAAAGTAGTATCTGATTTTAAAAACAACCTATGAAAAATTTAAAAAAACACGCTCTTTCGGTTTTAGTATTTTTATTGTTTACACCCGTGATTTGCCAGTCTCAAACCTCTTCTAACACTGTGCCAATGCCATCACAACAGAACACGATCATCATCAACCGAATTATTGAAGCTACCCACTACAAGACTTATTTTGTTGATTATTGTTTGAACAAAATAAATGAAACCGCTTCTAAAGAAAAATGGAACGAGCAAAAAACCGTCGAAATATCAGAAACCATCAATTTTAAAAACTTTAGAGACGCTGTTTATAATATGTTTGCGTTTTATAATGAAGTAGAGCTTGAAACCTTACTAAAAACATACGAAAAAGACAACGTCTACCAAAACACAAACGTAATGACAACAAACAAAGTACTGCTTAATAATCTTGATATTTATACCCGGGATATTGTTAAGGGAAAATATTTAATGGTTAAGTAAAAAAACCGAGGGTAAAAGTTTTGGAGCTTTTACCCTCGGTTTTTTTAGGTGCAGAGCGACAAAGGTGCAAAGGGACAGAGGTTATAGCTTGAGAATATAGCCAGTCCTTTTTACTTTTTACTTTTTACTTTTTACTTTTCACATCTCCCAACTCACTTTCTACTTCCCCGGCTTTAAAACCAACTTGGTTGACGTTTTTTCAATTTCCTCTTTGTTCAGTTTCATTTTTCTAAACTTTCCGGCATTGTACATTTCTGCCTGATCGCTGTAATGTTTACTGAACGGGTTTCCTGATTGTCCGGTTGGTAGGATGCTCCAACTGTTTTCTATATCAGAGAAATCAACAACTCTTCTTGTAGACGGGCCTCCTTTTACATGGTATTGCCCCTCCATATTATATCCAAAGAACAGATTATTAATTACCTCATTGGTTCCCGGTGAGGCAAAAGGACCAACATTAAATAGTTTTCGTAATGCCGCTACTTTTCCTAACGGGTGTTCGTGTTCAACGGTATGTACCTTAGACCAGTTCCAATCGGAGACCTTATTTCCTAATTGCTTTTGAAGTGAGGCTATGGCATCATGAAACGATTTTGAGACAATCACACTTCTGGTTTCTTTTACCTTTTGCGTTTTGATATTATCCCACCAAACCGAATTTTCATTTACAATTTGTCTGGCAATAATCTGTTTTCCGATATGTGTCCCTAAAAACAAATCAAAATTATCCTTGCCCATTTCGTCTTCAAAAGTGTTTTTAAGGTAGAGATAAACCCATTTATTGTAAATCGTTGGCGCAACGTCTTCAAGATTACTCGTTCCTTTCCATGATTTTAGAATCGCAATTGCTTCTTTCTCCACTGCTGAGATCTTACTGTTATCCAAACTCGCAATTAAATTCTGAATGGTACCGGGTGCAATTGGAGAAGTATTATCGTAAATCATTTTGCTAATCGCTTCTTTATCCCAATCCGATTTTGAGTCCATTAACTGTGAGATTCTTTTAGCACGATCTTCCGGCAGATAATAGCCCGGATACAGATAACCGTCAATTGCTTCAGGCTGATTGTTTGCGGAATACACATACCCCCATTTTGGATTTTCGGAAGACGGGTTTTTCTCAAAATCCAAATATTCTGTAATATCGTCATTTCCGCTGGCACCGTCCAGAATAAAAAACGAACTAACACCTTTATTGTGTTTATATAATTTTCCTGTTGCCCACCAGGCCACATTTCCTTTAGCATCGCCATACATTACATTCAATCCCGGTGCTGCAATTAACTTTACCGATTTTCTAAAATCATCTTTGTTTTTAGCATGCGAAATTCCGTAAACCGCATCCAAAATCTGAATCGGCTCTCGCGTATACGTCCAGGACATTGCGATCGGATTTTTTTTATCCAGATGATCCAATACATCATTCATAATTGGTCCGTGTCGACTGGATTTAACCGTGATCACAACATCGGAGGTATCTTTGACTTTGATGGTCTTCTTTCTGGTTTCGTACGCACTAAAACCTGTTGGAGTTTGATACTGATTTGCATCACCAGCTTTATTTTTCTCCTTATAAAAATCGATATCATCATTTTCAAACATGGTTAACCCGTATGCGTAATTGCGATTGTGTCCCAATAACGGGTATGGAGTTCCAGCCAAATAACAGCCATACAACTCAAAATCGGGCGCAACCAAATGAGCCTCGTACCAGGTTGAGGGCTGAGAAAATCCGATATGCGGATCATTGGCAAAAATCACTTTACCACTTTTTGTTTTATGCGGACCGGCAACCCAACTGTTACTCCCGATAAACGGTGGAATTGGCGATTTATCCAGCAAAGCCGCAACCGATTTTGCAACAGCCGTATATTCTTCAAGATTTTCTTTTGAATTTTTAAGCTGTGTGGTATTAAACTCTCCTTCGATTCCTAGCTCTTTTACATATTCAACACCATATTTATTGCGAATATTGGTCAGTAACGGATCCGTTTTCTGCGCCATTGCAAAACTAAAAGACATATATCCGAAAATATTATAAACATCTTTTATCGTAAACTTTTCTTTTTTTACACCTACCAGCGTAAACTCAATTGGTGTTACTCCTTCTTCGAGGTACTGATTAATTCCATCTAAATACGCCAACGTCAATTGATAACTCTGACTGTTTTTGTCTAATTGGGAAATCGCTTTAGCCGATGCTTCTTCGATTCCGATTCCGGAGAAAAACTTATCATTTTTAAGAGCGACGGAACCAAAAATTTCAGACAACCTTCCCGGTGCAATACGACGCAACAATTCCATTTGCCACAATCTTTCCTGGGCGTGTACATAACCCAAAGCGGTCATTGCATCTTTTTCAGAATTGGCATAAATATGAGGAACACCAAAATCATCAAAATAAACTGTGGTTTCTTTTTGCAGATTTTTTAATTCCAATTCCCCCTCGTACTTGGGTTTCAGATGAAATATATAACCACACAACCCAATTCCCAGAGCAACAATTATCACCAATAAGACCAGCAGAATTTTTTTAATTTTTCTCATATTCAAAAAAAGTATAAACAGATAGACGATTTAATAATCATGTAATTTAATAACGGAATCTTATAAAAACCATTCTTTATAAAAGTTTAAATTTATGTATTAAAGTTAACACAATAATAATGTCTATCTATAAAAAAATAACGGTCAGTATCATTTTAGTGTTTGTTTTGGCTCTTTTAGTCAATAGTGGTCTTAATTATTGGATAAAAAAACAATTGCCTATCCTTATTCATGAGAAAAACAAAACCGCCTATCATATCAATTATGAAAAAATTGACGTGGACTTACTATCCAGAACTATTCATGCATCAACTTTATTAGTTCATCCAAAAAAACAGCCTAAGGACAGCAAAAATGGGCTATACACTAAAATTGAATCGATTAGCATTAAACATTTTAACATCTGGGATCTGGTCTTTCGTGATGTTATTCAGGCCGAAAGCATTATCATAAACAAACCTCGTATTCTCTTATATAAAAAAGGTACCAAGCTTTTAAACAATAACAAGAGCATTGAGACAGAAATCATTGCTCCCTTCCGAAAAATAATAGCCGTTTCTAATGTTTATCTTAATGACGGAGCTGTTGATGTTGTTTCCTTAAATACCAACAAACCTATCCTTACCATCAAAAAAATCCTTTTAAAACTGGAAGGCATTTTGATTACGGATGCGACGCTCAAAGAAAAAATTCCGTTACACTATAAAAAATACACTTTGGTTTGCGACAGTCTTTATTACAAACCCAGCTCCTTTTATCGCATTACGGCCCGTAAAATCAGTACAGAAAATAACTTTGTAAAAATCAATACACTCTCTGTCTTGCCGGAGTATTCGAGAAAAGTCTTTGTACAAAAACTGGAAAAAGAAAAAGACATTTATACATTAAAGGTAGACTCCGCCCATATTAACAAACTGAAATGGGGTTTTAAGAACGATCGTTTTTTCTTTACTGCTTCCTCTTTGGTTGTAAACCATCTGGATGCGAACATTTATCGCAGTAAAATACCAAAAGACGATTTAAGCAAAAAACCTTTGTATAATGCTTTATTGCGAAAAATTAGATTTCCGATGAAAATCGATTCCTTACAAATCCGAAACTCAAAATTGGTTTATGAAGAAGAAATCGACTTCTCTAAAGGTCCGGGTATTTTAACTTTTGATCGTTTCAATCTTCAAACTACCGCTATCCAAAGTGGTTTTGGACTACAAAAAGCCGATGATATCAAAATTAAAATCGATTGTCAATTCATGAAAAATTCGGCTTTGCATGTTAATTGGAGTTTTAATGTCTTAGATCCTAAAGACAGTTTTCACATTCAGGGCAGCATTTCAAATTTTGATGTGGTAGCGTTGGCCAGATTTACTAAACCTTATATCAACACTTCCTTTACCGGAACTTTTAAAACTTATACTTTTAATTTTTACGGAAACGACACCAATACAACCGGAAATGCCACTTTGGTTTATGATGATTTAAAAGTAAAGCTCTTTCAAAAGAAAAATCCTGAAAAAGAAGCCAAACTCAAAACCGCTATTGTTAATCTGGTTCTGAAAAATGATTCTGATAAGGAAGCGAAAAAAGCTTCCGTTGCATTGGACCGCATTCCCGAGAAATCATTTTACAATTTTTTATGGCGTGCCATTGCTGAATCATTAAAAAAAATTCTGGTTTAGAAGTACTTCCATTTGATTTTTCTTGTAAAGATGATATTTATCAGCTTTTTAGCTAATCTTTTTTCCAACATTTGCTTTTTTAACCTAAAAGTAAATGACACCAAAAAACCTACACACTTTTCATATTCCGGTAATGGGGCTTGCTTATACTATTGACAGCCCGATTCGGGTTGCACACTATGGTATTTCATCTGTGATCTCAATTGTCGATGATGAATTAATCGAAAAAATGAGGCTTTTTTACAGCACAAAATTCAACCAGCCTTATCAGGAAATAAGCCAAAAAATTCAGGATCACCGCGCGGAACGCATCACCTCTTATCTCAATTTAGTAGATAAAATTGTAAAACAGAAATTTCAAAATTTCAAAACAGAACTGGCGGAAAGCAAAGCAGCTCTTGAAAATTTCATGGCTATGTTGCCCAATACTTCTGCCATAAAAAAAGGTTTTCAAAATTTACTTGATGATGGAATCTCTTTCAAAGACAACATTCAGAATTATATTGAATCTCATCTTTCGGCAGGTGCTATTGATGTTAACATCATGACTAAAGTAGATAAGGACAATTTTAACAAAAACACACAACTGCCGATTGAGTTTAATGATGCTCATGCCGCTTTGAGGGGTTTTGCAAACAGCAATCTTGATTCTTCTATAGTGCTGTCGGCCGGAATGAATCCGAGACTTTTTACATATTTTGAAAATTTCCCCGATTTTTATCCCGATCAGAATAATGAACTTAAAAAGAAGATTATTCTAAAAGTAAGTGATTTTCGTTCTGCGATGATTCAGGGTAATTTTTTAGCTAAAAAAGGACTTTGGGTTTCTGAATATCGCATCGAATCGGGTCTGAACTGCGGTGGGCACGCCTTTGCTACCGACGGATTGTTATTGGGACCCATTTTAGACGAATTCAGACTAAAAAAAGAACAATTAATACAATCATCCCATGAACTAATGATTAAAGCATTACAGCAAAAAAACATTCCGTATCCGGAACAGGCTTTAGCCACAAAAATTACGGTTCAGGGCGGAGTGGGAACCGCAGAAGAACATAACTTCTTATTAGATACCTATCAAATCGATTCGGTTGGTTGGGGAACTCCTTTTTTACTGGTTCCCGAAGCCACTTCTGTCGATCAGGAAACGAGGAACTTATTAATCAATGCCAAAGAGGAAGACTTGTATTTAAGTCATATTTCGCCTTTAGGAATTCCCTTCAATTCACTGAGAAGTTCAACAAACGAAATTTTAAAACAAAAACGAATTCAGGAGAACAAAGCGGGAAGTTCCTGTCCCAAACGCTTTTTGGCTTTGAGTAAAGAATATGATCCGACAGGAATTTGTACGGCCTCAAAAAAATATCAGGATATCAAACTGGCAGAACTGGAAAATTCAAAAAGCTCCATTTCTGCTTCCGTTTACGAAAAAACAAAAGCCACAATCATGGAGAAATCCTGCCTATGTGTTGGTTTGGCGAATGCCTCTTATTTAGAAAATGATATTAAAATAAAAGGACAGGCACAGGGCGTTGTAATATGTCCCGGACCCAATATGGCTTATTTTGACCAGGAAGTTACTCTGAAAGAAATGCTGCAACACATTTATGGAAATAAATCTGTTTTAAGAATTTCAAACCGTCCCAATGTATTGGTAAAAGAATTAAAAATGTATTTGGATTACCTTAGAAATGAAATTGAAAACACTACAGAAGAAGTTACCGCAAATCAATTAAAAAAATGGAATACTTTTAAATCAAATTTGTTTAAAGGCATTGAATACTATCAGGATTTACTGGAATCGACGATACATTTCAAAGCTGATTTTAAACAAATTAAAGAGCAATTTAATTTTTATAAATCAGAGCTCACAACTATTAAAGTCCCGGAACATTGCTAAAAACGGAAAGCCCCGAATTCAAATGAACTCGGGGCTTTTATATTTACGTTTAACATGATGGATGCTGCGTTCGTAAAATTATACTTAACACATAGAAACATAGATTTTGTATCTAAAAAAGGGGGCAAAGAGAAATACATTTCTATCACATAGTCAAACTATGAGGTCTTGGACTTCTCTCAAACTGACAATTGAAATTTAAAATAAGTAAAAAGCCTTTTTTCGTTTTCAAAACTATGTCCCTATGTTAAAAAAACAAGCACTCCAAGCAAATCAACTTTACTCTTTTTTCTTCTTTTGAGAATCTATAATCGCTCCCGTTCCGGCTCCAATTCCGGCTCCGGCCAATCCTCCGATTATGGCTCCCTGACCTTTTTTCTTACTCACAGCAGCTCCGGTAATAGCCCCTACTCCGGCACCAATTACAGCACCTTTTGCAGCAGAACTCCAGCCTTTTTTCTTAGCAGTCGCTGGTGCCGGTGCAGCCGTTGCTTTTGCATCGCTTTGCTGATTCACTACAACTACTTTCTGAGCTTCCGCTTTTTCCTTTTCTTTTTCCAATCTGGCCATTTCTACCTTCATGGAATCGATAACCTTTTGTTTGCTAATCTCTACTTTCATCGAATCAATACTGGCTTGTTTTGCCTTATTGAGATCCGTCTTACTCTGATTTTGGCAGGAAACAATCATCAAGGTTACAATTAGTACATATACTGTTTTCATGTTGTTGGATTTTACAATTATACCATACAAAATAAAACAGAATATGCAACCGATATGTTATAGGATTTGAGTGAAAAATTACAGAATTACATGGTTGCTTACTGTTTCGCTAAAATCCCTTTTTTAAGAATTTGTCCAAAATCATACATATCTTCATACGAACAATATAACGGTACTGGGGCTAAGCGAATTACATTGGGTTCACGCCAATCTGTTATAACGCCATTTTTCATTAAATAATCAAACAAACTTCTTCCTTCTCCATGTAAAAAAACAGACAATTGAGAAGCTCTTTCTTGAGGATTTGAAGGAGTAATAATTTCAAAAGTACTCTCAACTTCTTTATCGATCTCTTGTAAAACGAATTCCAGATAGGCAGTTATGTGATCTCGTTTGGCAATCAAAGCCTCCATTCCAACTTCGGCAAACATTTCTACGGAAGCTAAATACGGGGCTAATGAAAGTATCGGTAAATTACTAATTTGCCATCCTCCTGCACCATTAACAGGATCAAAAGTTGGCTCCATTTTAAAGCGGCGTTCTTTATTATGTCCCCACCAACCTGCAAAACGAGGCAAGTCAGGATTACTATGGTGTTTTTCATGTACAAAACAACCCGAGGCATTTCCCGGTCCCGAGTTCATGTATTTGTAACTGCACCAAGCTGCAAAATCTACATTCCAGTCGTGCAATTCTAATTTGATATTTCCGGCAGCATGCGCCAGGTCCCATCCCACTTTTGCTCCTGCTTTATGTCCGGCAGCTGTAATGGTTTTGATATCAAAAACCTGTCCGGTGTAATAATTTACTCCCCCTATTAAAACCAGAGCCAGTTCATCACCTACTTCTTCTATTTTAGCCAGAACATCTTCCAGTCGAATATTGTGTTCTCCTTCACGTCTTTTGATCTCAACGATTGCATCTTCCGGTTTGTATCCGTGAAAATGAACCTGACTTTGAAACATATACTGATCGGAAGGAAAAGCTTTTTCTTCACAAATAATTTTATAACGGGTTGCCGTTGGCTTATAAAAAGAAACCATCAACAAATGCAGATTTACAGTTAAAGTATTCATCACCGTCACTTCTGAAGGCAAAGCACCCACAATTTTACTCAATGGCTCAGCAAATCTTTCCTGATAATCCCACCATGGTTTCTCCGCATAAAAATGACCTTCAACAGCAAGCTCCGCCCAGTCGTTCATTACTTCGTCGATATAAGCTTTGGTACGTTTTGGTTGTAATCCCAACGAGTTTCCGGTAAAGTAAATTACACGTTTGTCGTTTACTTTTGGAAAAATAAATTGATCCTGATATTTATTTAAAGCATCTTGTGCGTCAAGTTGTTTCGCGAATTCGCGCGTATTTAGAAAAGTCATTGTTTTTTGTTTTGCTTGTAAAAATAGGAAAATGTTCTCTTATTTTGTTTGTTTTGTTTCAGGTTCATAAAGTGTAAGATGTGAAATGTAAGATGTGAAAAGTCAAATGTCAAAGCTGAAGCTCTTTACTTTTTACATTTCACATCTTACTTTTTACTTTTTACCACAAAACAAAAAACCCATCATTTCTGACAGGTTCTTTATAGTAATTCCGCTTTGCGGATTATAGGATTAGCATTGCATCTCCGTAAGAATAGAATTTGTATTCTTCTTTGATTGCTTCTTCGTATGCTCTTTTCATTAAATCATGACCACAGAAAGCTGAAATCATCATTAACAATGTAGATTTTGGTGTGTGAAAATTTGTAATCATACAGTTCGCAATACTAAAATCGTGAGGAGGAAAAATAAATTTATTTGTCCATCCTTCGTATGGATTTAAAGTATTTTGAGAAGAAACTGAACTTTCAATCGCACGCATTGAAGTTGTTCCAACAGCACAGATACGTTTTCTGTTTCCTTTAGCAGCGTTTACAATATCGCAAGCTTCCTGATTGATAATCAATTCTTCGGAATCCATTTTATGTTTCGATAAATCTTCCACCTCAACCGGGTTGAAAGTTCCTAAACCAACGTGTAAAGTTACTTCCGCAAAGTTTACTCCTTTGATTTCCAATTTTTTCAAAAGGTGTTTTGAGAAGTGTAAACCTGCAGTTGGTGCTGCTACAGCTCCTTCTTCTTTTGCATAAATAGTTTGGTATCTCTCAGCATCTTCAGCAGTTACTTCTCTGTTGATGTATTTTGGGATTGGAGTTTCTCCTAGTTCTGTTAGTTTATTTCTGAATTCTTCATAAGAACCATCGTATAAGAAACGTAATGTTCTACCACGAGAAGTTGTATTGTCAATTACCTCAGCTACTAACGAATCATCGTCACCAAAATAAAGTTTGTTACCAATTCTGATTTTACGGGCCGGATCAACCAAAACGTCCCAAAGACGTTGTTCCGAATTTAATTCTCTCAATAAGAAAACTTCGATTCTAGCTCCTGTTTTTTCTTTGTTTCCGTACAAACGTGCCGGGAAAACTTTAGTATTATTAAGAATCAAAACGTCCCCATCATCAAAATAATTGATAACATCTTTGAACATTTTGTGCTCTATAGTTTGTTTTTGACGGTCAATTACCATTAAACGAGACTCATCTCTGTTTTCTGCTGGAAATTCTGCTAAAAGTTCTTTCGGTAAATTAAACTGAAAATGTGATAATTTCATATTTGAATTGTTGATTTTTGAATGTAGTATTTAGATTTTTTATCTAAAATTATAAATCGAGTGCAAATATACGATTGTGAGATAGGCGTTGTCAAGTGTTTTGCTGTTTATTTTCAAAAGCCCTTGATTTACTGCCACTTTAACCCTTTTAAAAAATACTTTTTTGAACCATATAAGTCCATAGAAGTTCATTTAACAGGATTACTTTGAAAGGAATACCCCTTTTATTTGGCTACAGCTTTGGAAATCAACTCCAAAAAAAACCTCCGGTTTTCAATCGGAGGTAAATTATATGTGTTTAGCTGTTGTGTGAAATTCTATCGTGGTTTGGACGCGGATAAAAACGGATTTTTTTTATTCTTTTTTGTGAAATGCTTTAACTGTTTCTCACTAAATCGAATCCATTTTTAGCTTTTAGAACTCTCCCTTTTTATCGGTTAAACCAGAAATCGTTGTCCTTTAAAAAAACTAAAATGAACTTCTATGTACTTATATGGTTTAAAACCTTTTATAGCTCTGAAACCTCGAATTTTAATTCTTTTAAATCATTCCAAAAATCCGGGTAGGACTTTGAAACTACTTCTGCATCATCAATAATAATTGGGACTTTAAGTGCTAAAGGTGCAAATGCCATGGCCATACGATGGTCGTTGTAAGTAGCAATTTTTATATTGTGATTTATACTTTCTGAGGCGATTAAAGTCAGACTGTCGTTGGTAACTGAAATAGTTGCTCCAAGTTTTGTAAGCTCAATTCGCAACGCTTCCAATCTGTCGGTTTCTTTAATTTTTAAAGTATGAAGACCTGTTAAATGACATCCGATTCCTAAACCTAAACAAGTCACTACAATGGTTTGTGCAATGTCGGGTGTATTGTTTAATTCCAGGTTTAAAGTTTCAAGTTTAAAGTCGGGTTGTTTTTTCAAAGTCATTTTATTTCCTTCGAAAGTCGTTTGAACTCCCATTTTCTCGTAGATCGAAACCAAAGCTGAATCCCCTTGTAAACTGTCTTTTTTATAACTGCTTAAAGTAATCGATGCGGTATCTGCCAAAGCTACTAAACTAAAAAAGTAAGAAGCAGAACTCCAATCAGACTCTACTACCATTTCTTTTGAAGCAACAGCCTCTTTTGGATATACTTTGATCACATTCCCTTCAAAACTGGTTTGGATTTCTAAATCCTTTAACAACGCCAAAGTCATGTTGATGTAGGGAATAGAAGTAATTTCTCCTTCTAAAGTAAGCTCTAAACCATTTTCTAATTTTGAAGCGACTAACAAAAGTGCCGAAATATACTGGCTGCTTACATTGGCGGCCAAAGTAACTTTTGAAGCACTGACTTTTTTCCCTTTGATTCGTATTGGCGGGTATCCGACTTCTTTTTCGTATGAAATTTCAACTCCTAATTGTGCCAAAGCTTCAACTAAAATTTTTATCGGACGCTCCTGCATTCTGGCAGAACCTGTCATTACCACTTCGCGTTCTTCGTTTACAGCAAAATAGGCTGTTAAAAAACGCATCGCCGTTCCGGCATGGTGAATGTCTACAATTTCATCATTTCCAACCAAGGCTTTTTGCATTACTTCGCTGTCATCAGAGTTTGAGGTATTGGCTAAAGTAATATTCGGAAACAGGGCTTTTAACAACAACAAACGATTGGTTTCGCTCTTTGATCCTGTAACTGCTATTTGACCTTCTAAGTTTTTATGATTGGTATGTAGTAATAAATTCATTTTAGGCGTGTTGTTTTATGCATTTCCGCAAATTTATTTTAAAAAAAGGACACTCCAAAGCTTTGCCATGACTTATCACATTATTTTAATTTATCGTTGTTTTTGTGACGGTCTTTATCTCTAACCGATTTCAAATCCATTTTTTTGTCAAAAGCGGCTTGCAAATCGATACCGGTTTGATTGGCCAGACACAAAACCACAAAGACAACATCGGCCAGTTCTTCTCCTAAATCTTTATTTTTATCACTTTCCTTTTCTGATTGTTCCCCATAACGACGGGCAATAATACGGGCTACTTCACCTACTTCTTCTGTAAGTTGTGCCATATTGGTCAATTCATTAAAATAACGAACTCCGTGTTCTTTGATCCAGATATCTACGTCTAGTTGTGCGTTTTTTAAATCCATTTTTATATTTTTTTAAGAACAATTTTTTCATTCTGACTTGCGATCGCTTTCTGGAAAATATCTTTTAATCCGCTATACTGATCTGCTGCAAAAATACTATTGTTAATCTCTTTTAGACAACTAATTTGAATTTTGTTTTCTATAGCAGCGATGCTTAAAACATAAACTATTTCTTTGTTCTCTAACGAAATCCTAACCGGAGCAGGCAGTGTCTCTACTGCATAACCTGATGGGATTTCGAGGGTTATATTAATTTTTTCTTGTGTAGGGTGACCGAAATAAATCGGCATTTGTCTGTTTTCCTGATTAAAAGGATTTTTAGCTGTTGTAAAAAACAAGAGCGGATCAATAAACATCTTTCCCCCTATACCCTCGGTTTGATTTACCGACGTAAAAGAGTAGGTTTCTATAACAGGGTCATTTAAAGCTGTTTTTTTATTCTCAATTTTATAATCAGAAATTTTCAAATCTCCCAATTGCTCTTCCAGTTTCTCAAGATAACTGTCTTCACTTTTACCTGCATTTCTAATTCTAAAACTATAAGCTTCATAATCTGTCCTCTGAATCCTTACTTTTCCGGTAATTGCTCCAAGGGCATCTATTTTTGCCAAAACATTCGAACTTTCTTTAGATAATAGTTGCGGCATTAAATCGATTTCTTTTGAAGAGCCATCTTTCTTAATAAGTCTTCCTTTCCAGTTTAACACACTTAATGGCAAAATATTCGGAGAAGTGAATTTATGAGAAGCATCAAGCAAAATTTGTTTCCCTTCAATTTCCGCAGCAGCGATAACATAATTAAAGCCTGTTCTTGTCGGATAAACCGGAACTCCATTTTCTATTGTACTCACCAAAACAGGATTTACTTCTATACCGGCCAGTTTCAGCATATTAATCAAAATGAAATTAATTTCCGCTACATTTCCGGACTGGTCGACATATGCTTTCGCTATTCCTTTGTTGGTGTAACAATCATTAACCTCATTCCAATTCATTTTGTTCTGAACGAAATTAAAAATGATATTTAATCTCTCGTTTTGAGATTCGACATTGGTCAACAATCGTTTTACATCTTCTAATAAAAAATTCTTTTCATTAAGTTCTTTTCCAAAATTTTCACTTTTAAAAATATTCGTTGCCACACCTTCCCAGGTAACAGTGTAATCTTTATCGGGTGCATCAGGATAACGAATCCTTTCGAGCTCCTGCTGGATAGCACCTCTGTAATTATCGGCATTATCAACATAAGGCTCCTTGACCAAAGCCGGTATGTCTTTTCCTTTATACACGGCATCGATTTGTTGATACGAAAGCGAACTTGTTTTATTGTATTCGTCCTCAAAAGCCTGATACCCCTTAACCAGTTTCGCTGTTGTTTCTATCTGAAAACCTCCTATCAATATTGGTTTATAAACGTATACTTCGGGAATCTCTATTTTGTACTCGAAATAATTTACCGGAATACTATACTGGATCTCAAAATCAGGAAACCGCACTAAATTTTCAGATTTCAAAATGTATTTATACTCAATAATCGACCCTACTTTTACATTGGGTAATGTTATCGTTTTCTCGTTCCAATACTTGTTTACCTTTTTCTTAAAGGCTCCTTCACTATCGAGTTTTGTTTTTACAATGGCTCCTTTTTCAAGATTATACGTAACTGCATTAGAAAACTCTAGTCGGTCTTCATTCAGATTTTCGTAACCAATGTAATATCGTGCGTTTTGATCGGCCCAACTAAGACCTTCTTTTTTATAAATTTTAATTTTAAACTCATAAACATGATTGGCTACAAATCCGTTTTTTTGGTTATAAGTAAAAAATGTTCTTCCTTTTTTAAATAAAATTGCGGCGGCGGCAGTAGTATCTTTCGGGTTTACTTTTTCCTGCAATTCTGAAATGGTTACTTTACCTAACTCCTGGTTTTGGGCATTACTTTTAGAAATAGCACAAACCGTAAAAAAGACAACAACAACTAAACGTAAAATCATAACTATGCTTTTTTAAGAACAATTTTTTCATTTTGAAACTCAATTACATTCTGAAAAAATTCCTTTAACATATCATACTCTTCAGTTACAAAATGAGTTCTATTTATTTCCATCTCCGATTTAATCAGCATTCTATTTTCATCCCTGACAATGTTTAAGGTATAAACTATACCTTTATCTTCTAACATTATCCGTTTCGATTTAGGCATGGATTCAACATCATAACCTTCGGGAATTTGACAAGACAGGCTATAATTTAACTGGTCTTTAAAGTTAAAATGAATCGGCATCTGTCTGTTTTCCTGATTAAATGGATTTTTGCCATATCCAAAACCAAGCAATGGTTTCATAAATATCTTTCCTCCAATTATATCAAAAGGGCTATTTAGCACAAAATTAATTTTTTCTACAACAGCACTTGACAAATCCTCTTCTTTATTCTCAACGTTATACTCTTTGATCTCAATACCTGCAAACTCGTTTTCCAGCTTTTCCAAATAGCTATCATTTGTTTTAGCTGCATTGGTTGTTCTAAAATTAAGAGCATTATAGTCTGTTTTTTTTATTTTTAAAGTCCCTTCCAGTTTTTGTAAATCCGGAGTTATGATGACATTTAAAGTGTAACTGTTTTTTGAACTAACGGAAGGAAGCAACGAAACTTCTTTTGTAGAACCATCGCCTTTTATTAATCTGCCATTCCAGTTCAAAACATTCAATGGCAAAATATCCGGGCTGGTAAACTTATTTGTCGCATCCAACAAAATTTGTTGTCCGCCTATTTCAGCTGCAACGATAACATAATTAAAAACTGTTCGGTTAGGAAATACGGGAATTCCATTCTCTATTGTACTAACCAAAACCGGGTTTGCTTCTATATTAGCCGATCTTAGCATACTGATTAACATAAAATTTATTTCAGCTACATTTCCTGTTTTTTCTTCGTATGCTTTTTTTACGCCTTTATCTACATAATACCCTTTCATTTTGTTCCAGTTCATTCTGGTTTGGACAAACTTGAAAATAGCATTCAGACGCTCTTTGGGATCAGTTGCACCTTGCAAAACATTTTTTAAATCTGCTGAGAAAAAATCTTTTTCCGACAGTTCTTTACCAAAATCGTCTTCTTTATAAATAGTGGCCGCTACTCCTTCCCAGGTTTTTGTATAATTAACAACCGGCATATCCGGAAATCTCTTTAACTCTAATTCGTTTTGTATAGAGCCTTTGTAATTATCGATATTATCTACAAATTCTTCTTCCTTAAGTGCCGGGATATCTTTAGCCGTATACGAGCTGTTAATTTGCCTGTAATTATTGGCGTATACTTGTCTAATTTGAGCAAATTCTGAACTCATTTCTGGTTTTATAAAACCTTTGAGCAGTGTTTTATAGAGAAAGAATTCCGGAATTTCCGTTTTATACTCAAAATAATTTACCGGGATTTCATATTGAAAATCAAAATCAGGAAGACGACTTACATTCTCTGATTTTAAAGTATACTTGAATTCTATAACCGAACCAACTTTCACATTGGGTAAAGTAATAGTTGCAACATTCCAAAATTTATTTATCTTATTTTTAAAACTACCCTCACTATCTAGCTTTGTTTTTACAATTGCTCCATTTTCAAGATTGTAGGTTACAGCCTTAGAAAATGCAACTTTATCATCTTTCAGATTTTCGTAACCCACATAATAAGATACTCTTTGATTCGCCCAGCTTAAACCTTCTTTTTTGTAAATTTTTATTCTAAATTCATACACATGATTTGTAGTAAAACCACTTTCGCTATTGTACGTAAAAAAGGTTCTCCCTTTTTTGCTTAAGATTGCAGCAATCGCACTCGTATCCTTCGGGTATGCTTTTTCCTGTAATTCCTCAATTGTTACTTTACCTAACTCATAATTCTGTGCACATACTTCAATTGAACTACAAATCACAAAAAACAAAACACCAATAACCCTCAATAACATTTTTATATTCTTTTTAAAACTACTTTTTCAGTTTCTTTAGCAATCATTGCTTTATAATATTCTTTGATCATCTCATACTTTTCAGGCGTAACAATTGCTTCATTTATCTGGTGTAACACAGACAATTGAAGCACACCACTATTTTCAGCGATGTTAAACTTAAAGGTTCCTAAATTATCTTCCATTGCGATCACTGCCGGAGCCGGTAATGTTTCTACCGCAAATCCTTCAGGAAGCTTAATCGTAATATTGAATTTATCAGCAAAAGGAAATCCAAAATCAACAGGGTACTCACGTGTTTCCTGCTTAAAAGAATTTTCAGTATTGGTGTAAAACAACATCGGATTAATATAGATTTTACCCCCAATTACTTCCGCCAGATTGTCTCCTTTGAAAGAATAAGTTTCTATAGCAGGCAATAAAATTTCTTTTTCATTTGTTCTGCTGTAGTCATTAATTTCTATTTTGTTATTTTCATTTTCAAGTTTTTCCAGATAAGCCTCTTCTTTTACTCCGGCTACTTCATTTCTATAAGCCATCGCATTATAATCTGTACATTGCCTTCTTACTTTTCCTGTAATTTTACCTTCGCCATCAATCTCATAGTTCATAAAAACGTTATCTCCTGATGGTTTTTTAGGCATTAAATCAATTGCCTCCGAAGTTCCGTCTTTACGTATTAACCTTCCCTGCCAGTTTAGCACCCTGAAAGGTAAAATATTAGGAGAGGAATTTTTACTCGTGGCATCTAATAAAATAGTTCCGTTTGGCGTTTCTACGGCAGCAATTACATAATTAAAAGCCGTTCTGTTAGGAAATAAAGCAATTCCGTTTGAACGTGTGCTTACCAAAACCGGATTTGCATTTAAACCCGAATGACGCAACATGGCAGTAAGCATTAAATTGATATCTGCAATATTTCCTGTTTTTTCTTTATAGGCTTTCTTAACTCCATTGTCACAGCTATATCCCAGATAGTCATTCCATTTTACTGAAGTTTTAACATAATCTAAAATCGCCATTATTCGCTCTTCGCTGGTAACCTTACCGTCTAAAACAACTTTTAAATCATCCTCAAAATAACCTGTCTTGTTTAACTCAGGGCCAAAATCATCATAATTATAAATCGTTTTTGCCACAGAGTTCCAATCTGTAGAAAAGGACTTCATCGGTTCGTTAGGAAATTGAACCATTGACAACTCATGCTCAACACTTGAAGTATAATTATTAATATTGTTTACATAGGACTCCTCTTTCATTGCCGGAAAATTCTCTGCTATATAGGTAGTTTGATTTTCAAAATAATCAAGCTTATCATTAGAAAAGGTAGTAGCGGCATTCGATGATCTTTCTTTATTTAAAAAAGTGATACTTTTAGTAGCTTTTTCTTTTGTTACTTTAGGAGATAAGTACCCTTTATGCCTTGCATTAAAAACATAGTACTCGGGAATAAAGGTTGAAAACTCCGAATAATTTACAGGAACAGAAGTCTGAAAATTCCAGTCTCTAATTTCCCTGAAAAGACTTCTGATTGTATATTTAAATTCTATTACAGATCCTTCTTTAACATTGGGCATTGTTATTTTTTTTCTGCTTCTGTTTTTATTTACAACCTCATCAAAAGTCCCATCGCTTTTAAGCTTTGTTTTTTCTATTTTACCCGCTACCAAATTAAATGTAACAGCATCCGAAAAGAAAACCTTTTCTCTGTTACTATTCCCGGAGTAGTACCAAACTTCCTGATTTGCAAAATCGTAAGCCTCTTTTTTATAAATCTTAATTCTCGTTTCGACTTCAGTCAAAGTAATAAACCCGTCTGTTTGATCATACTCTATTCTACTTTTTCCTTTTTTATATAAAATTGCTGCAGTAGCTGCAGAATCCGTCGGATGCACTTTTTGTTCTAATTCGGCAACGGAAACTTTTCCCATTCTAAAATCCTGAGCTGCCAGGTTAAGACAAGAAAAAAGAAAGAATACAATAATTGGTAGTTGATTAATTTTCATTTGGATTAGTTCTTTGTTAATACAATTTTGGCGTTATCATTTTTTGCTATTTGTTCCATAAAAAGGCGGTATTCATCGTATTCTTTATTGGAATACTTCCCTTTATTCAAAAACATAGAGCGTTTGTATGTCAGTTTGTTGTTTTCTTTTTTTATAATTTCTGTTTTGTATTCTCCGAATTTTCCTTTTAACTCGTAAGGAGTTGGTAAAAATTCAATACTAAACCCTGCAGGCAGACTAATTTCGATTTCATCTGAATCCAGATAGCCACGTTGAATTTGAAATGGATTTTTTCTGTTTCTGATTCGTTTTACATTCCCGCCACTCTGATTGAAAGCATCCACAACAAAAATCATCTTGTTAGCTGAAATAGTAGCATAACTTACTGCACTTACCTGAATATTCTCTGTAAAACGAATATTCTCTTTGTCGTTTGTAAAAGTTATTTTCTCTAACTTTAAGTTATTGATATTATCCCAGTATTCTTTGTAGTGCGCTTCTTTTTCATTTGGTTGTAAATGTTCTACTCTTGACTTCGAATTATACTGAGACCCACTCGACACAATTGAAACAGAGCCTGTAAAATTTCCGTTTTCATCTATGGTGTAGTTTCCTTTATCGGTTTGTGCATTTCCTTTGTCATCGTATATTTTAGTTCGCACAATTACACCTCCCTCAGGCTTCACCACCAAAACATCTCTGTCGTCTGTAAATGTTCCCTGATACCCAAAAGGATCGTCCTGACTGGTACATTCTAACCATGTATAATTGTCGCCTGTTGGGATTGCCAAAATCATGTGATTTCCCTGCATAGAAACAAAATCAGATTGAATATTTCTCTTATAAGTGTCTCCATATAAAATGGTATTATAAGACGGAACATCAACCGTTTGCAAAAGTGCTTTCGTATAATTTGTTAATGCCTTACAATCTCCATATCCCAAACGATCTACATCTGATGCAAGCATTGGCTTCCAGCCACCAATACCGATCGCAATGTTTACATATCTTGATTTTTTCTGCACATAATCGTAAATAATTCTGGCTTTTTTGACAGGGTCTTTTTCAGTACCAACCAGTGCTTTTATTTTGGCTATCGTTTCTTCCGGCAGGACTGTAGTTCCGGTTAAAATCTTATCTCCATACCACTTACCAAATGCTTCCCAGGTAGTAGCCATTCCGTCAACGCCTTCTAAATGAAATTTTTCCAGACTCATCATTACACGAGGAAAAAGATCATTGTAAGCCGGACTATAATCCTCAGATTTTTGAGCTATAATCGTGCTTGCTTCATAGGATAATTTGGTAGCTGTATCGGTCGTTTTTTTGATATCAAAACCCGAAAACTGAAATTCCTTCTTTTTGAAACCTAGATCATTCGGGTAAGTAACATTTAAAATACTTTTCTCGATGCTTACATAATAATTATCCAAAGGAAACCACTGCGGTATAAAAGCCGTATTTGAAGTTTCAACTTCGCTGTTGTAAATAATCGTAAAAGGATAGGAAACCGGCGTATAGTCTAAAAAAACGACGCGGTTATCGGAAAAAAGAGTGCTTCCGCCTACTGTACTTTGATCTTTAAAATCTTTTCGTTTAATTTTCTTGATTTCATTACCAAAAGCATCGTACACGATTGCTTCAATACTATTTACGGTACTTGATTTATCGTAATGTTCAAATGCTTCAACTAACTTTAGTCCTTTTTCATTAAAAACGGTTACGATCTTTTTGTTCTTTACCGTCATACTCCTTTGCGAAGCAATATCAATATCAATTTGGTTTAAGCGAACAACAGCATTTGCATTTTCTTTAAGACTGTCTGCAATCGAAGCCGAAGTATAAGAGTTTTTCTGAGCAAAAGAAACAAAAGTAAACAGGAAAAAAAGTAACGAGTAAAAAGAGAATTTCATTAGTGAATAATTTCGCCAAATATATAGTATTTTCTGACGCTCTTAACAAATTCTTAAGACTTTTTTACTCTCTGTTTTTACTATCCATTAGAATGGTAACTGGGCCGTCATTTAGAAGACTGACTTTCATATCTGCGCCAAAAATACCTGCCTGTACTTTTTTATTGAATTCTTTCTCTAAAGAAGCCACAAAAGTCTCATACATCGGAATAGCGAACTCCGGTTTCGCTGCTTTTATGTAAGAAGGACGGTTTCCTTTTTTAGTGGAAGCATGAAGTGTAAACTGACTTACCACCAGTATATCACCATCAATATCCTGAACAGAACAATTCATAACCTCATTTTCGTCACCAAAAATTCTCATTTTAAGAATTTTGCCAGTCAGCCAATCAATATCTTCCTGTGTATCGGCATCTTCAATTCCGACTAAAATCAACAATCCTTTCTGAATATCCGCAACTTTTTTCTGATCAACCGTTACTGACGCTTCTGAAACTCTTTGAATAACTACTTTCATTCTAAAATCAATTTTGTGGATATTATGGGTATTTATGAATATTTATGGGCATTATGAATATGTAGGGAGATGCACAGCAGTGCATCTCTACAGTTATGTATTAAATTTACAACCCATTTGGAATTTGAGTTGTAAAAAATTTGGAATTTAACACCCGTTATTTCCTCAATTCATCACTTGCTTTTCGGTCTTCGTCGTACGAATCAGTTCGATAATTTTCATCATCCCCTTCTAAAATCTTTAAATAGCTGTTGTAGCGCGACCAGGCAATCTCATCTCTTTCTAAAGCCGCTTTTATCGCACAATGTGGTTCTTCTTTGTGCAAACAATTGTTAAACTTACATTGGTCTTTTAGTTTAAAGAATTCCGGGAAATAACCGCTGATTTCTTCTTTTTCCATATCTACAATTCCAAAGCCTTTAATTCCGGGAGTATCAATAATTTTTGCATCAAAAGACAAATCGTACATTTCTGCAAAAGTAGTTGTGTGTTGCCCTTGTTTGCTGGCCTCAGAAATGGTTTTGGTTTTAAGATGTAAAGAAGGCTCTAAGGCATTTACCAAAGTTGATTTTCCAACACCGGAATGCCCTGAGAACATACTTACGTTGCCAATCATCATTTCTTTTAATTCCTCGACACCTTTCATTTCTGTAGACGAAACACGAAGACATTTATAACCAATTTGCTGATACACATATTGCATATACAATTGATCATCTAAAGTAGGCTCGTCAAAAGTATCTATTTTATTAAAAACCAAAATCGTCTCAATATTATAGGCTTCGGCCGTTACTAAGAAACGATCTATAAAATTGAATGTTGTTGGTGGATTATTAATGGTGATCAACAAAAACACCCGATCAATATTAGACGCAATAATATGCATTTGATGCGATAAATTCACCGATTTACGAACAATATAATTTTTTCTTTCGTGAATAGTGTGAATCGTTCCTGTTAAAGCATCAGAGGTTTCTTCCAGTTCATAATCCACAATATCTCCTACCGCTATAGGATTGGTACTTTTAATACCTTTCATCCTAAACTTCCCTTTCATACGGCATTCTATAAAATCTCCCTTTTCAGATTTTACGGTATACCAGCTTCCTGTAGATTTATAAACGATTCCAGTCATTCTTTAATTTTAGATTGTTGCTTTTAGTTTACCCTTTAAACTAAAAACATAAAAGGCAAAATTACGTTTTTAGAATTGAACAACGCAACTTCGCCTTTTAAAATTAAAGACTTACCCTAAATTTAAGGTCTTACCAGACAATTTCAGCCAAAAGTTCATTTTCTTTTACTTTCCCTAATTGAATGGTTTTTAACGTTTTTGCAGTTTTTCCGGCTTTGGTCGTATAAATCTCAATCATCACTGTTGCAGGGCCGCTTTCTGTTAATTCGCGTTCACCAAAATAATTCGTTTTGATTTGATACTTTCCTTTCACAGCATTTCTGATTAAATATTGTTCCGGTCCATAACCCTCTGTAAAATCTTTTGAAAATCTCGCTCCGGCCTGTGATGTCGTATGCCCGTAATAACACTCTTCACCCGTTGGCTCAATGATATGCAGGTCTAAATCAACATCCATCAAATTCCAGTTCATAATAATTCTAATCTCTACAGGCATTTTTTGGAGATATTTTTTATCTAATTTACCTGATTTGATACCGGCATACGATGCCATTAGACGATTAATATCCATTAAAATAATATCTTCAACGCCTTCATATTGCCCACTCATTTCACCGTAATAATTTACTTCAAGTGCTTTTACCAATTGATCAAAAGCTTCCTGATATTCTCCTGCATCTTCAAGGGCCAAGGCATAATCACGTAAACTTTGCGGTTCATGTGCTCTCCATTTTGCTACTTGTTTTGCTGTATACAAAGCATCATCATATGCTTTCCATTGACGCAACGTATAAGTAAGCGTTTTATAAAGCTGATGATTCTCTAATCCCAAATCAGCGATGTTACTGATTACCTGCAATGCTTTTTTTACATCACCCTGACTGTAGAAAAAGTGAGCCACATCAAAATAGAAACTCGGATTTCTTTCCTGTACTTTTCTTAATTCAAAGTACAGCTCATATTGTTTTTCTTTTGGTGCCGCTGCCAATGCTTTTAAATACAAACGATCCGGATTCCAGGTTCTGGGTTGGTTTTCGATTTCATTATTACTTACATTTTCATCTACAAAACTGGAAACATCAGGTACAATATCCGAACTGCTGGTTCCGATTTTCTTATCCTTCAACTCTTCTGTTTGCACACCTTCAACTTTGCCATTTAAAGCTTCTTCTATATCCTCACCTTTTGAATATTCAGCAGCTGAAATAGATTGTGTGGAATAAGAAAGTGATCTTTGCTCTTTTCTCATACCTAATGCTGTTACGACAACTTCATTTAGTGTTTGTGAACTTTCTCGTAATCTTACCGTAACCTGATTGTTTCTGCCAATATTAAATGAATCGGAGTTCAATCCAACAAAAGAGACCGTGATGTTACTGTTTTGAGAAGCTTTTACCTTAAACTTTCCTTCAAAATCAGTAGAGACACTTTCAACATCTGATCTAACAGAAGCTCCAGGTAAAGGCAGACTTTGTTCGTCTAAAACAACACCTGTAACATACCCCCTTTCAATACCTGAATTTCTTCTAAAAGTTGTTTGCGAAATCGTATTGGGTCTATGGTTTGGCTTTACTTTGGGTTTTGGCAATGGTTTTGGCTCAGTATATTTTGTATTTTCTTTCCACCAGGAATTTAATGATGCAAAATAACGATCGATATTCTCCCAATTATTCTTTTGTTTCGCTAAGCTGCTATCGTGTTCCTGTTTCTTAATCCGATCAAATTCTGCACGTAATTCTGCCGGCGGCACAATATCATAAGCAATATAATCGCGGATATCTTCCAACACAATCAACGAAGTATTTTTGGTTATGATTCCATATTTCTTGCCCAAAAGTTCAATTTCTTCGGCATTCTTGTCGTACTGCAAGTCAAGATTGGCTATTTTTTTCTGAGCCCATAACTTTTCAATGCTAACGTCTGTGGTATTTTGAGTAAGGGCGTCTAAAGTAATTTTTCGTTCTACAATTGCCTCATTAGTATAACCAAACAACAGTGTAATTTCATTCTTCGGGCTTAGTGAAATTCCGGCAAAACTAAAATTCCCCGAAACAGAAGCTCCTTTCCTCGGATACAAATCTGTAACCATACCATTTTCTTTTATACCTAAAAACTTCAAAGTCGTATGGGTAAGTTTCTCTAAAGCAGTTACCGAATTTAACTGATTCAGATTAATAAAACTCCCTCCGCTTTGCATCGATGCATAATTTAGGAAAGTAAAATCTGCAGAAACAGAAGACGTAATCGCATAAATTGGCTTATTTGTTTTTGGCAAGACATTTTCACTCAAAGAAGACAATCCGTCAGAAAAGAACAAAAATTCATCCTGATTTGCAAAATTCACTTTAGAGAAACGAGTCCCACCATCATATTTTGTGTTTTGCAGTACATTTTTTAAGGCAGACCAATTTCCTCCCGAAATCACGTATTCTTTATCCTTTTCAAAAGTATAATTCAAAAAGTACAAGGTTACGGTCGTGTTTTTTATTTTCTGAAAATAAGCGTCTAGCAAATCCAATTCCTTTTTCAAATCACGATTCTGACAACTCAAAGAATTGTCCCAAATCAAACCAATTGAAGCCGGCATTTTTTTAGCTGTTTTATTTCCTTCAACAAAAGTACTTCCATAAAAATAATGCTGATCCTGCACCGTCTGCATAACTACACTTGGTATATTTTGCTGTATCGGAATTTTAAAAAGCAACTTTTCCGAAGGCTGATAATTTTCTTTTTTTAATGAGGTTTGAAAAGATTGATTCCATTTTGAAAAAGCTAGCTCTTCACCTGAATTCTCAGCGATTGTTGGCGATGCAGCAGCCCCTAAAACCGAAACATTCAACTCAAATTTATCCAGTTTAACAGGATAACGGCTAACCAATTGATAAGCCAGATTATTTTTGTCAAAAGCCGAAAGTTCTTCTTCGTAACCTATAATCACAATACGTTCGCCATTTGGCATTAACGGATAAATTCTGGTTCTAAAGTTATTTCCATCCACTTTTTCCAACAATCCGGGATCAACACGACGGTGTTCAATAGCTTCAAAAACCTGTTTCCCTTTGTTTTTATTTACAGGAACGGCCTCGCGCATTTTCCCGTTGATATCAATTGCATATCTGGAAACCGAAACATTTTCCGGCAATGGAAAAATAAGCTCCGCTTCCATCTGACGACTACCCGAATTGAAAAAATGCATCTCAGCAGTGGTGTAAGCTATATTTCCTACCACTTTTACATTGACAAGAAGCTGACTCATTCTGACTTTTTGCCCCTCCTCTCCTTTGACTGTTAATTCAGGACTTTGCGCAAAAGCCTGCGCTCCTAAAAACAATAAAACATAAAATAATAAATTCAATTTTACTTGAAAATTTTCCGGCTTGAACGAGTACATTTTTGATTTCATGACACGAAAGTTAAGATTGTATAAGAGTATAGAGAACAAAAAATCTAAAAAGGTTGGGAAGGAAAACAATTTATTTCAAAAAAAAACTCCGCTGTTTAGAAACAATGGAGTTATTTGGCTAACCATTTAAGTAATATAGGTACATATAAACAAATAATCTCCAAAGCTTTAGCGATGGAGATTAATGTTGCGTATAAAACTACGCACTCATTTAAGAAAAGCTTACATTTTCTTAAATTATTGTATGGTTTAAAATTTTCAATTAAGCATTGAATACTTTTTCCTGATGCCCGATACTTTCCTGGTGAATTGCTTTAAACATTCTTAAAACGAACTCTTCTGTAAGACCTTTTTTCTCTCCTTCCAGAATCATTTTCCCTAAAATCTCATTCCAACGGTTGTTTTGAAGAATTGCAACGTTTGCGTCTTTTTTCACCTGACCAATTTCATCTGCCACTTTCATACGTTTCCCTAATAACTCTAACAGGGTAGCATCTAAAACGTCAATATTTGCTCTTAATTTTTTCATTTTCTGATTGTACTCATCTGTAGTATCATCCGTTTTTCTGATCGTCAAATCTTTAATAATTTGTTTCAACGCCTCCGGAGTAACTTGTTGAGCAGCATCAGACCAGGCATTGTCCGGATCGTAATGCGTTTCGATAATCATACCATCGTAATTCAAATCCAGAGCCTCTTGTGTTACTTCAAAAATCATTTTACGATCTCCGGTAATGTGGGACGGGTCGATGATTAAAGGTAAATCAGGGAATTTATTTTGCAATTCGATTGCAATCTGCCATTCTGGAATATTTCTGTATTTTGTTTTTTCGTAAGTAGAAAAACCTCTGTGAATAACTCCCAATTTCTCAATTCCGGCCATGTGTAAACGTTCTACACCACCTAACCATAAAGCTAAATCTGGGTTTACAGGGTTTTTAACCAAAACGATTTTATCTGTTCCTTTTAAGGTATCTGCAATTTCCTGCACCGCAAATGGATTAGCGGTTGTACGGGCTCCAACCCATAAAACATCAATATCATGCTCTAAAGCCAGTTTACAGTGTGCAGCAGTTGCCACCTCTGTTCCCATTAATAAACCAGTTTCAGCTTTAGCTTTTTGTAACCATTTCAATCCAATTTCACCAACCCCTTCAAATCCTCCCGGACGAGTTCTTGGTTTCCAGATCCCGGCTCTGAATACACTTACTTTAGAATCTTTCAATTCACGGGCAATTTTCAGTACCTGATCTTCTGTTTCTGCACTACAAGGTCCAGCTATCACAAGTGGGTGATTTAAATTGAAATCTTCTAACCACTTTCTCATTTCTTTTTTATTTTCCATCTTTTTTAGTTTATTTTTATTTTTTAATTGTTAATCCGTTTAATATCTCTTTAATCTTATTGGTACTTTCCATTTCTTCAAAAATGGCATTGTAATCTTCCTCTTTTAACAAATCCCTAAACCGACTGAGATTTGAAATATATTCGTCTAAAGTTTCCAAAACATGTTCTTTATTCTGCTTAAAGATCGGTGTCCACATGGCCGGCGAACTTTTAGCTAAACGAACGGTACTTTCGAATCCGCTTCCCGCCATATCAAAAATATCCTGTTCGTCCTTTTCTTTATTCATAACTGTTTTCCCAAGCATAAACGAACTAATATGTGACAAATGCGAGACGTAAGCAATATGTTTGTCGTGCGAAATCGGATCCATATATCGAATTCTCATTCCGATCGCAGTAAAAAGATTTAGTGCTTTTTCCTGCAGTTTGAAAGTGGTTTTTTCCACCTCACAAATAATATTCGTTTTCCCTTGAAACAATCCTCTTACTGCGGCCGATGGTCCCGAAAACTCTGTTCCCGCAATCGGATGTGTAGCAATAAAATTTCTTCGTTTCGTATGACTTGCCACTGCTTCGCAAATTGGTTTCTTAGTCGAACCTACTTCAAAAACAATAGTTTTGTCACCAATTAAATCCAGTACTTTTGGCAGAACGATCAAGGCAACATCAACCGGCACCGAGACAATTACAAAATCGGCTTCCGCCAGATCTTCCATTTTTCCGGCTTGGTCAATAACCCCTAAATCAATCGCCTGCTGCAAATGTTTGTCGTTATTATCAATTCCCAAAATAGTTGCTTCAGGATAACGTCCCTTGATGTCTAACACCATTGAACCACCTATTAAGCCTATTCCTATTACGTATACTTTCATTTTACTTCTTTAAATTCCAATACTCTTTAAATTCCAATATTTTTTAAATTCCAAATTCCAATTCCAATTCCAAAATCTGTTTTTCAAATGTCATCGTGAGGCTTCAGCTTCGACTTCGCTCAGCCTGACAACTACATTTTACAATCTACATTTTACATTTTACAATTTTCAATCTACATTCTAAAATCTATCAATTGCTTCCTGAACTTTCTCCTCTTTCACACACAATGAGAATCGGATATATCCTTCTCCGTTACTTCCGAAAATAGTTCCGGGTGTGATAAAAATATGTTTCTCGTATAAGATATTGTCCATGAACTTTTCTGCAGATTCGATTCCTTCCGGTAGTTTTGCCCAGACAAAGAGTCCAACTCCTTCTTTATAAACTTCACAGCCTAATTTTTCTGCCAGTTTTTCGGTTAATTCTCTTCGGCGTCTGTAAATTTTATTTTGTTCTTCAAACCATGATTTATCACAATTTAGAGCCGCAACTGCCCCTTTCTGGATTCCGTAAAACATACCGCTGTCCATATTGCTTTTTACTTTCAGAACGGCGTCAATACATTCGGCATTTCCTAAAACCATTCCAACTCTCCAACCTGCCATATTAAAGGTTTTACTAAGCGAATTCAATTCCAAAGCCACTTCTTTTGCCCCATCCACCTGCAATAAACTCATCGGATTATCATTCAGAACAAAACTATACGGGTTATCGTTAACCAATAAAATGTTGTGTTTTTTAGCAAAGGCAACCAATTTTTCAAATAACGCTAAACTTCCTCTCGCTCCTGTTGGCATATGCGGATAGCCTAACCACATAATTTTTACTTTCGAAAGATCTAATTTTTCTAAAGCTTCCAAATCCGGTTCCCAGGCATTTGCTTCTTTCAAATCATAATACACCGGAACAGCTCCAACCAAATTAGTAACCGAAGTGTAGGTTGGATACCCTGGATTCGGAATTAAAACGTGATCGCCTTCATTCAAAAAGGCCAACGAAATATGCATAATTCCTTCTTTTGAACCCATTAAAGGTAAAATCTCCGTATTCGGATTCACATCAACACCAAACTGATTCTGATAAAAATCTGCCATTCCTTTCCGCAACTCCGGCAATCCCTGATAACTCTGATAGCCATGCGCTTGCTCTTCCTGAATGGCCAATTGCACCGCCTCAATAACTGCTTTTGACGGACTCAAATCCGGGCTTCCAATTCCCATATTGATGATAGACTTTCCTTCAGATTGCAGTTGTCTCACTTCTCTTAATTTTGAAGAGAAGTAGTATTCTTCAACTGTATCTAATCGTTTTGCTGTTGTAATCATGATCCTATAATTTCTCTTTTAGAGTTTCTTTTATTTTCCTGCTTATAAACCCATTCAAAGTTTGGAATTTGGAATTTCAAACTTTTGGAATTTCCTTCCCTACGGCTTCGTATTTCTATATTCCCCGAGTACTTTAAAATATTCTGCCATTATATTTACTAGCGCTTTGGCTTTGGCATAATCTTCATATTTCTCAAAGGTTACATCTACGAAAAATGAATATTTCCAAGGTGTTTCAATTTTTGGAAGGGACTGAATTTTTGTTAAATTCAATTGGCAGTCACTCATTACATTTAAAACCGCTGCCAGACTTCCTCTTTTATGATCCAGCTCAAATTTGATTGAAGCTCTGTTGATTTCGTTTTCAGGCAAAAATGAATTTTGCTTTTTTATAATCACGAAACGGGTCATATTATTTTTAATCGTTTGAATTTCCGGTGCCAAAATATCTAAATCATACATTTCAGAAGCCGTTTTACTTGCAATTGCAGCAATTCCGGTTAATTGTTTTTCCTGAATTCTTCTGGCTGTTTCGGCTGTATCTTTATCTTCAACCAATTTGATATTGGGATATTTTTTCAAAAAATCCATGCATTGTAAAATGGCCATCGGATGCGAATGAACTTCATTTATATCCTCCATTTTCTGTCCTTTTAGCGCCATTAAATTTTGGTGAATATTTAAATAATGTTCCCCAATAATGTGCAAATTGTTCTTGTCAATCAAAGCATAATTCGGAATAATTGGCCCTGCAATCGAGTTTTCAATTGCCATTACCGCCTGATCTGATTTTCCGGAAAGCAAACTGTCAATTAATTCCTCAAAAGATAAACATTCATCAATTTCCACGTTTTCAGAGAAATACTCGTTCACTACCTGATGATGAAAGGAACCTTTTATACCTTGTATTGCAATTTTCGTTGTCATATATTCAAAAAAAAATCCTGATTTGCATCAGGATTGTATATTAGTTTTATTTGTCTTTTACTTTTCTCAAATAACCATAGCACAATCCTCACTTCTACTAAAGAAGAAATAAAAAGAGTTGCTAAAATAAAAACGGTTATTAGTCATTTTGTGTTGTGTTTTTCAATAAATACTTTGCGAATGTATAAATTATTTTTACTGCACCAAAAAAAATATTACTTTTTGTGAAACAAAAAAGGATTTCTTAACAATTTTATCAACTTTTGTATGATAATGTAAAAAAAACACTTTAAAATGAGATATCATGAATTGTTGTTTTCATAAGTTGCTGAGTTTCTGAGTCACTGAGCGACTAATATTTTTCGATTTTCTAAGATTTGAGAGCCTTAAGCACTACTGTTTTCTTTTTTTCTATTCCTGTTGAACGAGGAATTACAAAAGCAATTCGATAAAGAGTAGCAATATTCAGCACGGAAATTCTTGCGAGATTTCTCATTCTACGGAATTGACAATATGGTGAAATTAGCTGTCCGTATTTAAAATTATTTTCTACTTCATTAAATCTGACAGGTTTTAAAAACCTCTCAGATTTGTTGTTTTGGATTATATAATCCTTACTGTTTGTCTTTTCAACGAAGATAATTCTTCAAAGATTGGCAATTTTTCTTTACGGATTCTGGTTTGTGATTTACTTCCTCAATTTGTTACCCTTTAGGTCTCCTAAAATCGAAATGACAAAGTAAACGTTTACTTTGTCATTCCGAAGAATGAGGAATCACAATAGAAACTCCACACAGTATGTCGTCAATCTTTGTCGAATTACTGCTGTGATTTCTCCTAAAGTCGAAATGACAAAGTAAACATTCCGAAGAATGAGGAATCGCACAAGTAGCTCCGTGCGGAATGCTACTAATCTTTACCGAGATACTGCTGTGATTTCTCCTAAAGTCGAAAGGACAAAGGGAGTAGTAATTATTTGTTAGAAAGAACATACAATGTGGTTAAAGATGCAAAAAAAACTATCCAACTATACAAAATAAAAGTCCCAACCAAAACCTAAAACTTGAAACCTGAAACTTGAAACCTGAAACTTGAAACTTGAAACTTGAAACTTGAAACCTGAAACAAAAGAACAAAAAAAAAGCAGCTACCTTACGATAACTGCTTCTAAAATATATTTAAAACTTAAAATCTAAGATCTACACTCTTAAATCTAAAATATTAACTTCCACACATTTCGCAATCTTCAGGATCTGCAGCTTGTGCTTTAAGCAACATTGCTTTGTATTCTTCAACGCTAATAGATTCTGTTTCTGAAACTACAGCTGCTGTTGCTGCTGTTGGCTTTGCTTCTTCTTTTTTATCGTTGTTTAACGTGAATTTAATCGCATCTACAGCAGATTTTGTTCTTAGGTAATACATTCCTGTTTTTAAACCTGATTGCCATGCGTAAAAGTGCATAGAAGTCAGTTTTGAGAAATTAGCATCCTGCATAAACAAGTTCAATGATTGAGACTGATCAATAAAGTATCCTCTCTGACGTGACATGTCTAAGATATCCTTCATAGACATTTCCCAAACTGTTTTATACAATTCTTTGATATCAGCCGGGATTCCGTCAATGTTTTGAACAGATCCGTTATGACGCATAATTTCCTGTTTCAAGGTTTCGTTCCAAATTCCTAATTTCACTAAATCTTCTAATAAGTGTTTGTTTACAACGATGAACTCCCCAGAAAGTGTCCTTCTTGTGTAAATATTAGAAGTATAAGGTTCAAAAGCTTCATTGTTTCCTAAGATCTGAGAAGTCGATGCTGTTGGCATTGGCGCTACTAATAAAGAGTTACGAACTCCATGTTCCATAACTTCTTTACGTAATGAAGCCCAGTCCCAACGTCCTGATAATTCTTCGTCTTTCATTCCCCATAAATTGTATTGGAATTCTCCTTTAGAAATTGGAGATCCTTCAAAAGTAGAGTATGGTCCTTCAACTTTTGCCAGCTCCATAGATGCGGTAACAGCGGCAAAGTACAACGTTTCGAAAATTTCGTGATTCAGCTGTTTTGCTTCGTCACTTGTAAAAGGCATTCTTAACATGATAAAAGCATCTGCTAATCCCTGAACTCCCAAACCAATTGGTCTGTGACGCGTATTAGAATTTTCCGCTTCTACTACCGGATAGTAATTTCTGTCAATTACTTTATTCAAATTGAAGGTTACACGTTTTGTAACATCAAATAATTTTTTGTGATCAAATTTGCCGTTTTCAACAAACATTGGCAACGAAATAGAAGCCAGGTTACAAACTGCAACTTCATCAGGAGAAGTGTACTCGATAATTTCAGTACATAAATTTGAAGAACGGATAGTTCCTAAATTCTTCTGATTTGATTTACGGTTTGCCGCATCTTTATACAACATATACGGAAGTCCTGTTTCTACTTGAGACTCGAGGATTTTCTCCCAAATTTCTCTCGCTTTAACCGTTTTTCTTCCTTTACCTTCTGCTTCGTAACCAATATATAAAGTTTCAAACTCTTCGCTATGCACTTCTGATAATCCCGGACATTCGTTAGGACACATTAAAGTCCATGTTGAATCTTCCTGAACTCTCTTCATGAATAAATCCGGAATCCACATTCCAAGAAATAAATCACGGGTTCTCATTTCTTCCTTACCGTGGTTTTTTCTCAAATCAAGGAAATCAAAGATATCAGCATGCCAAGGCTCAATGTACATCGCAAAGCTTCCTTTACGTTTTCCTCCACCCTGATCTACATAACGAGCGGTCATATCGTATACACGCAACATCGGAACAATTCCATTAGAGGTTCCGTTAGTTCCGCTGATATAAGAACCTGTTGCTCTGATATTATGAATTGCTAAACCGATTCCCCCCGCAGATTGTGAAATCTTAGCGGTTTGTTTTAAAGTATCGTAAATACCATCAATACTGTCATCTTTCATTGTTAATAAGAAACAAGAAGACATTTGAGGTTTTGGCGTTCCTGAATTAAACAAAGTTGGCGTAGCGTGAGTAAAGAATTTTTTAGACATCAACTCATACGTCTCAATCGCAGAAGCGATATCATCTTTATGAATTCCTATAGAAACACGCATCAACATATGCTGTGGACGCTCTACGATTTTACCGTTTATTTTTAACAAATAAGAACGCTCCAGAGTTTTAAATCCAAAATAATCATAGTTAAAATCACGATTATAAATAATAGTTGAATCCAGTACCTGAGAGTTATTCTTAATCACCTCGTAAACATCATCAGCCAATAAAGGAGCTTCTTTTCCTGTTCTTGGATTAATGTAATGATACATATCCGACATGGTCTCTGAGAATGACTTAGTCGTATTAGAATGTAAATTAGAAACTGCGATTCGAGCTGCTAATTGCGCATAATCGGGATGTGAAATCGTCATAGAAGCGGCTGTTTCAGCAGCAAGATTATCCAATTCCGAAGTAGAAACACCATCATACAATCCCTCAATAACACGCATGGCTACTTTTACAGGATCTACAAGTTCATTCAAACCGTAACACAATTTTTTGATTCTGTCTGTAATCTTATCAAACATTACCGGCTCTTTACGTCCATCTCTTTTTATTACATACATAAGCTTACTTTTTTATTGTTATTGAAAAAATGAAAGACACTGAAATAACGTATTCCAGCACTTAAACATTGTGTGTTTTATTATTTTATTTTGAGAATTACAGAATCCTCAATAGTTATCTGATTCCAATTTGAAAAACAAACTGAAACGGAGCTAAAACAATTGAATTCTCGATTTGGGAAAGAAATTCAATCTTTAAAAAAACGCTATAAAAATTTCATTCTTTTTTAGTGTATTGGGGTGCCACTAAAAATATTCTTGTTGTCTAAAAATCCGCATCAAAGCTAATTTTCTGCGAATCACTATCACCACCTGAACCACTATTCATAACTCCGGCTTTTTGATATTCTGACACTCTTTTTTCGAAGAAATTGGTCTTACCTTGTAAAGATATCATGTCCATAAAGTCAAACGGATTCGCAGATCCATAAACACGGTCACAACCTAACTCTACAAGTAGTCTGTCTGCAACAAACTCCAGATATTGTGTCATTAAAGCAGCATTCATACCTATTAAACTTACCGGAAGAGATTCTGTAACAAACTCTCTTTCGATATTTAAGGCATCCACTATAATTTCTTTAATTCTATCTTTTGGAACTTTGTTGATTAAATGGTGATTGTGCAAATGCACTGCAAAATCACAGTGTACACCTTCATCACGAGAGATTAATTCGTTAGAAAATGTTAAACCTGGCATTAAACCACGTTTTTTCAACCAGAAAATAGAGCAAAAAGCACCTGAGAAAAATATTCCTTCAACAGCTGCAAAAGCAATAAGTCTTTCTGCAAACGAATCCGATTCAATCCACTTCAAAGCCCATTCTGCTTTTTTACCAATGGCAGGAAAAACTTCTAATGCATTAAACAACTCTGCTTTTTCTGCTTCGTCTTTTACATAGGTATCAATTAGAAGAGAATACGTTTCGCTGTGAATATTCTCCATCATGATTTGAAAACCATAAAAGAATTTAGCTTCAGCATATTGTACTTCGTTTACAAAATTTTCTGCAAGGTTTTCATTTACAATTCCGTCAGAAGCAGCAAAAAAGGCTAAAATGTGTTTTACAAAATAACGTTCATCATCTGACAATTTATTATTCCAGTCATTTAAATCCTGATGTAAATCGATTTCTTCTGCCGTCCAAAAACTAGCTTCCATCTTCTTATACCAATCCCAAATATCGTGGTGTTTGATAGGAAAGATTACGAAACGATTTTTGTTTTCTTGCAATATTGGCTCGACTTGTGACATGGCTTTTATGTTAATTTTTTGTGTTGAATTTTTGCTCATTCAGTAGAGTACAAAGATTGTCATTTGTAGCCAAAAATAAAAGCCAAACTTATTCACAATCGGGCGTAGTTTTTAACAACATCAAAAAAGTGGAATATTTTTCATACAATTTTTAAATTACTGTAAATGAGTGATTTAAAATCTCAATCACAAGCTAAAGCCCCATAAAACATAGACTTTTTATTTAAAAAACCAAGAAATTTTTAATTGTTTTTAAAACTTTATTTGATCGTTACTTTTACTTTTTCCAATCTATTTCGGAGTGCTTCTCAGCAATAGTAATGGCTACCGAATCTTTAGGATTTTTTAAGTTCTTCTGCCACTTTTTCGAGTTCCAAATACCAGTCTTCTCCAAAACGGCGAATCAATGCTTCTTTGACAAATTTATAAACCGGAACTTCTAATTCTTTACCCAAAGAACAGGCATCATCACAAATTTCCCATTTATCATAATTAACTGCAGCAAACTCTGTAAAATCTTTTACCCGAATTGGATATAAATGACACGAAACCGGTTTTTTCCAGTCTACGATTCCCTGATTGTAAGCTTGCTCAATTCCGCAAAGCGCGGTTTTCCCGTCAAAAATAACGTAAGCACAATCTTTATTATCAATTAATGGCGTTTCAAGATCACCATCATTTCCTTTTACCCAGGTTCCCTGCGCTTCAATGGCAGCAATCCCTTCTTTTCGCAAAAAAGGTTTTACCTTATCATAAATACGCTCCATTATTTCAGTTTCGGCCTCACTTAAAGGAGCACCGGCATCTCCATCAACACAACACGCCCCTTTACAAGCTGACAAGTTGCACACAAATTCTTTTTCAAGAATATCTTCTGAAATAATGGTTTTTCCTAATTGAAACATGATACTAAAAATACTGAATTTATAAAGTGCAAAGATAGTCAAACTATCCTGATGTCTCTACCATAAATTCAAAGCAAAAATAATCTCCACATTTTACCTATAAATCAACAAAACAAATCGTCAAATGTTACAAATATCACTTTTTTAAACCAAAAAACATGTTTTTATAACAAAAATGCGAGATTAGATTTTAAACAATAAAAGCCCTAACTTTATTATTTACATTTGCACCTCTTTAACCTCTAAACAAATAAAGTATGTTAGAAATTGATTTTAAGGAAATTATCACCGTTGGAATGGTGCTTTTTGCAGTAATTGATATCGTAGGATCTATTCCGATCATTGTAAATTTAAGAGCAAAAGTAGGCCACATCGAATCTGAAAAAGCTTCCCTTGTTGCCGGAATCATCATGATCGTCTTTCTTTTCGTCGGAGAAGGCTTCCTTAATATTATAGGTATAGATGTACATTCTTTTGCCGTTGCCGGTTCGTTTGTATTGTTCTTTCTTGCCTTAGAGATGATTTTAGGAATCCGCATCTATCGTGATGAAGAACCTGGATCAGCTTCTATCGTTCCTTTGGCTTTTCCATTAATAGCAGGAGCCGGAACAATGACTACTTTACTTTCCTTGCGATCTCAATTCCATACCATCAACATTATCATTGCCATTCTACTGAATATCATCCTAGTATATATCGTCTTGAAATCTTCTAAAAAAATTGAAACTTTATTAGGAGAAAATGGACTTGGCGTGGTTCGCAAGACATTTGGAGTGATCCTTTTAGCTATTGCTGTTAAATTATTCGCTGCTAATGTTAAAGGTTTGTTCGTCTAACAGATATTTTTATAAATTTACCCCATAAAATTTAAAACAAATGGTTTTACGGTATTCATTGCGGTAAAATTTCATTTTCTTATTTTAGACAAACAAACAGCCTTATGAAAATTTTCACTTCAATCTTAGTGCTTTTAGCATTAGCTTTAATCGTTTTTAATGTTACGTTATTGGACTTTAAGAATCCTTTTCAAGGAGACAGTGCAGTAGCTTTTATTGGAATCGCAGCTTCATTTTGTGCCGTTTTGATTCTTTTGATTTTTAGAATTTCCAAAAAAATCGAAGAAAAAACAAATGGCAGATAACAATATGTTCGACACTTTAATTATCGGCGGAGGCGTTTCAGGCATGTCTTGCGCCCTCGTTCTGGGATCAGCTAAAAACAAAGCTTTTGCTACCGATAAAAAAATAGGGATTTTTACACATCAAAAGAATTCTTCTCTACAGGAAGCTATTTTCTACAATGCTTATGGCATAACTCCGGGTAAATTAGGTTCTGACTTACTTACTGAAAGCACGCAGGATTTAGCACAAAGCTACCCACACATCACACAAATTCCGAACGAGAAAGTAATCAAAGTTGAGGGAACTTTCCCTGAATTTACGGTTACTACTAATAAAAGTTCGTATAAAACAAAAAGCATTGTCATCGGAATTGGCTCTGCTAACACTTTTGACATTGAAGGTTTACTACATTATATTGAACCACATAAAAAAGCGCTTCCCGAAAAACAACGTATTCAGCTTAAAAACGACGATCATAAAGTAGCCGATGGTATTTATGTAATCGGAACTTTAGCGGGATGGAGAAGTCAATTGGCAATAGCTGCCGGAAGTGGTGCCGCAGTTGCAACAGATATTCTTACTTTATGGAATAATGGTGTGCAGACTCATGCACATGATAGTATTCGATAGATAGGTTTTAACCGCAAAGTTCGCAAGGATTTACGCAAGGTTCGCAATGTGTTTTTTGCACGCAGATTTTGCTGATTTAGCTGATTTGCTTGTTTTAAAAACAAACTACATCTAATCTTTTTACTTCAGATTTCAATCACCTTACGTTATTGCGTAATACTTTAACAGCAATGAATTCGCAAGAGTTTTTTAGCTCGCAAAGACGCAAAATCGCAAAGTTTTTTTTGCACGCAGATTTTGCTGATTTTTTCTCAATATTGGAATCCGCAAAATCTGCGTGAGAAAAAAACCGCTAAATCATTTATGCATAAAGGCTTCTAAAAATTTTAACTTAGCGTTACACAGCTACCGGCAATTACTTTTAAACCTTCTTCGAATTGTTTCCAGACACGTATGTATCGAAAAACACCATCAAATGGCTGACTATCGTAGGTTCCTTTAAGCAAAACAGAAACACTGACAACGGCCGAATCTCCAATAACATTAATCAGTTGATCTGAAGCTTCAAGAACCTGAATTTTTATTCTACCGGAACGATGTGTGTTCAAATCAAGCTCTTTTGTGATCGTTTGTCCGTCAGGTAAATTAAAAAGCAAATCATCGTGCAGCAATTTTTCTAAAGCAGCTACATCAGCATTTTTAAGTGCTGTCAAAAGTTCAATTTCCGCATTTACAACACTGCTGTCTCCCATAAGAAAAAAAGTTTAGGTTATTTTTTTGAATTCAGTACTGCTTTGATCATGGCATCGTCTTTTAAAATCACATTGTAATAATACAGTTCACCGTACAATTGACGGGCAAATTCTGCAGTAATATAACGATTTACCAATGCCTTTGTTTTATCTAGTTTTAAGTCCAAACCTGTGGCCAGAACGTAATTTTTAAATTTCTTAAAATATACATCTGAGTCTTTCATTTTTGTCAAAAACTCATTAAAATGAAGTCCTGCTAAAGCATTTCTGTTTTTATCCAACTCTTCAAAAACGAAATGACCTACGATTCCGGTTTGAAGCAAATACGCCACATTTTCATTTCCGTGCTCTGCTTCCATCGGTACAAAAACATCCGGAACAATTCCGCCGCCGCCGTAAACGATTTTTCCTTTTGGCGTTTTAAACTTTAAGCTATCGGCTACTTTTATACTGTCTTTAGCATATAACTCGCCTGATTTGATACGATCTTCCGACTCTTTGTAATATTCTTCATTTCCTTTTTTATAAGGCTTCTGAATGGATCTTCCAGTTGGCGTATAATATCTGGCTACAGTTAATCTTACGGCTGATCCGTCATTAAAATCCATTTCGCGTTGTACCAATCCTTTTCCAAAAGAACGGCGACCTACAATCGTTCCACGATCGTTATCCTGAAGTGCTCCTGCCAGAATTTCACTTGCCGATGCACTGTTTTCATTAATCAGCACATAAACTTTTCCATTTTCAAAACTTCCTCCTTTATTGGCGTATGTTTTTTCGGTAGTCCCATTTTTGCTTTTGGTAAAAACAATCAGTTCTTTGTCTTTCAGGAACTCATCACCAATCGCTACTGCTTCCTCCATATAACCGCCTCCATTATCGCGAAGATCGATTATTAAGGACTGAATTCCTTTTTGCTGTAAACGGGTTAAACCTGTTTTGAATTCTTTATAAGTGGTTTCCGCAAAACGGTTTATCTTTATGTAACCGGTCTTATTATCAAGTAACAAAGAGGCATCCACACTTTTTATTGGAATGATATCTCGCTTAATTTTAAACTTCAGCTTCTTTTGCTCTGATTTTCTAAAAACAGTTAGTTCAATTTCAGAACCTTTAATTCCTTTCAGCTTAGAAAACAAACTGTCAGAGGGTAGTCTTCTGCCAAATAATTTCGTTTTACCGGCAAACAAAATACGGTCGCCCGATTTTAATCCGGCTTTGGCTGAAGGTCCGTTTTCAACAGGTCTGATGATAGCAACGGAATCTTTGTACATATAAAAATTGATTCCGATCCCTACAAAATCACCTTTCATGCTTTCAGCCACTTCTGCTTGTTCCGTTGGAGGAATATAAACCGAATGCGGATCTAATTTGGACAGGATATTATCGACCGTCAGGTTTACGATCGAATCAGTATTGACACTATCAACATACTCATTATTGATAAAATCAATCAGTTTGTTGAGTTTGGTTTTAGAGTAATTTCTAGCCAAAAGCTGATCCTCTACGGGAGCATTCATCAGGCTTCCTAGAACTATGCCAAGAGCAAAAACGGCTCCTATAACAATGGGTAAGTATTTTGGATTAAATTTCATCTATTCTTCTAAAACGGGAATATGTAATACTTCTACACCTGCTTTTATTAAAAACTGAATTCCTGAGTCGTCGCGATAACCATCATGATAAACGACTCTTTTTATTCCTGATTGATGAATTAATTTGCTGCATTCTTTACAAGGAGACAAAGTGATATACAAAGTCGCTCCTTCGCAAGATTGCGTTGATCGGGCTACTTTTAGAATGGCATTGGCCTCGGCATGCAAAACATCCCAACGCGTCAAACCTTCTTCGTCTTCGCAACAGTTTTCAAATCCTGTCGGTGTTCCGTTGTAACCGTCAGAAATAATCATTCGGTCTTTTACGATAATAGCTCCTACCTGCTTGCGCTTACAATAGGAAAGTAAACTCCATTCTTTGGCAATTCGCAAATAGGCTTTATCGTATTTATTTATTTTTTTTACTTCCATTTATTTTATCTGTTCCAAATAGGGCTTTCAATAATCATAGGAATGACAACTCCCACAACAAAAGCCGACATTACAAGTGCCCAGTCGCGTTTTGAAAAACGAAAAACAGTCTGCACGATATAGGATACTACCAAAACCACAAAAACCACAACTAATTGTGCTGCTTCAATTCCCAAAGCAAACTCTCCCAAAGGTAATAATTTTGACGTTGCCGAACCACCTAATATTGTCTTGAAATAATTTGAAAATCCAAGTCCGTGTATAATTCCAAAAAACAAGGTTACAAAAAACAGCAGATTCACACCATCATTCTTAGCATTCTTACCTGCCGTAAACAAATGATACAAAGCAGTTATTAAAATCGTAATCGGAATCAGGAACTCAACAAGATCAACTTTAACACTAATAATACCAAAAACAGAAAGTACTAAAGCCAAAGTATGACCAATTGTAAAAACGGAAACCAAAAGCAAAATGCGTTTCCAATCCTTGAAGGTATACGGAACTGTTAATGCGATTAAAAAAAGAACGTGATCGTAGGCGTGTATATCTAAAACATGCTTTAATCCTATTTGAAAATAAATCCAAAACTGCGACATAAAAATTGTACTATTAATTGATTAAGGGTTTGTAAACTTACGATTAATTTTGAAAATTAAAAGTCTACCCCCAGTAAAACAACTTAGAAAAATTATGCGTAATTTTATGAGAAATTTAAAATCATTAAATTAAAACAAGTTTTATATTTGTTTTACAAAAAACCGATTAATTATGCCATTTTCAGAATTATTTGATAACGAATTCAAACAAAGAAACAGAGGCCATTTCTCTGCAATTGTTCGTGTAGCTTTTGCTGACGGAAAAATTAATGACGAAGAGCAAACCTTTTTGGACAAACTAGCTTCAAGATTAGAAATCTCGGAAGAAGAATACAAGGAAATCCTTAGTGAACCTTGGAAACATCCTATAAACCCACCTTATTTGTATGCACATCGTATAGAACGTTTATATGACTTAGCAAGAATGGTACATATCGACCATCATTTGGGAGACCAACAAGAAGTAATGTTAAGACGTATGGGATTAGCTCTGGGTTTTACACCGGGGAATGTAGACTATATTGTTTCTAAAGCCTTAAGTTTAGTCGATAGAAAAGTAGATTTAGATACTTTTTCATTCGAAATGGAGAATATGAATAAATAAGTTTGCAGCGTTCAGTGGCAATTTACAGTTTTAAACTGAACCTAAAAACATATAAAACTAAAAAAACCGATAGTAAAACTATCGGTTTTTTTGATTTATTAAAACAGAAACCTACAGCTCTTCAGCCATAAACTCCTCAGCTTTCTCCACCATATTAAAACTTCCACAGAAAAATGGCACTCTCTGATGCAATTCTGTTGGTTGGATTTCCATGATTCTTCCGAAACCATCTGTTGCTTTTCCACCTGCTTGTTCTGCAATGAAGGCCATCGGATTACATTCGTACAGCAAACGCAATTTTCCTTTTGGTGCTTTTGAGCTTGTTGGATACAAATAAATCCCTCCTTTAATCATATTTCTATGGAAATCAGAAACTAAACTTCCGATATACCTTGATGTATAAGGTCTGTCCTCTTCTTCTCTCTGACAATATTTTATATAATTCTTTACTCCTTGCGGGAAATGCACATAATTACCTTCGTTTACCGAATAAATATGCCCGTCAACCGGAAATTTCATATTAGGATGTGAAAGATAAAACGTTCCGATAGCAGGATTTAAAGTAAAACCATTTACCCCATGACCTGTGGTATACACCAACATCGTCGATGTTCCATAAATAACATAACCGGCCGCAACCTGATTAACTCCCGGCTGCAAAAAGTCCTCACTGGTAACCGGAGTTCCGATTGGCGTCACTCTTCTGAAAACCGAAAAGATAGATCCTACTGAAACATTCACATCAATATTTGAAGATCCGTCTAAAGGATCCATTAAAACCACATACTTATTGTTATGGGCATTATCACTACCCTGAACAGTAATAAAATCGTCGTTTTCTTCAGAAGCAATACCACAGACAATCTCACGGTTAATTAACGTCTGAATAAATACTTCGTTAGCATAAACATCCAGTTTCTGCTGATCTTCTCCCTGGATATTTTGCTCGCCGGCAGCGCCAACGATATCCACTAATCCTGCTTTGTTTACTTTATAGTTTACGACTTTCGCCGCCAAACGTATAGAGTTGATAATTCGGGATAACTCCCCTGACGAGTATTGAAATGCTTTCTGATTCTCAATAATAAACTCTCCCAGTGTTTTATTGCGTTCTTCCATTACTAAATCGTTGTAGTTTTATTTTTAAGTCACAAATATCGTTTTTTTTGTGAGAATGGTTTAAAAATTATTTTGTTAGTTTGCTACTATTGTATATTTGCTAAACAAAAGCAAAAAGCAACGCATAAAAACACAATATTTTAGCTAATAAACGCTTAATAATAAGAATATATGAATATTAGAAAAGGGAATCCTGAAGACATGAAATCGGTTTTGGGACTAATACAGGAGTTGGCTGTATTCGAAAAAGAACCTGAAGCAGTCACCATCACAGCAGATGATTTGGTACGTGACGGTTTTGGTGCAAACCCTTTGTTTCATGTTTTTGTAGCAGAGGTAGAAAATGAAATTGTTGGAATTGCATTTTATTATTATCGCTATTCTACCTGGAAAGGAAAAACAATTCACCTTGAAGACCTAATTGTAAAGGATAAAATGCGCGGATCCGGTTTAGGATTTGCCCTTTATTCTGAAATTATAAAACAGGGAAAAAGAGATCAGGTTAAGAGAATCGAATGGAATGTTCTTGATTGGAATACGCCTGCAGTTAAATTCTACGAAAATTCCGGAGCAAAAATTTTGGATGGCTGGCAGGTGGTTCAAATGAACGAGGAAGGAATTAATTCGTTTTTAGAAAAATTATAACAAAGTCGAAAGTCAAAAGTCGAAAGTTTTAAAGTCAGAATTCTAAAATATAAATTTCAGATTATTGAACAGAAATCAAAATCTACAATCTGAAATCTAAAATCTAAAATTAAAAATGAGAGTATTTAAATTTGGTGGTGCATCAGTAAAAGATGCGGAAGGAATAAAAAACGTATACGACGTTTTACAAAAAGTAGGTTATGAAGATGTGATTCTAATAGTTTCGGCTATGGGAAAAACTACAAATGCCCTTGAGGTTGTGATCAAGAATTATTTTGATAAATCGCAAGAGCTAAATTCATCTGTACAAGAAATAAAGAAATACCACAATCAGATCTTATTGGACTTGTTTGAAGATGAAAAACAGCCTGTTTTTACTGCTGTAAACGATCATTTTTCTGAATTAGAATTTTTCTTAGCACATAACAAATCCCCAAACTATGACTTTGTTTACGATCAGGTAGTGAGTTTTGGTGAATTAATTTCGACTACAATTCTAAGTCATTTCATGAATTTCATGGGAATCAAAACACAGTGGCTTGATGTTCGTAATTTCATCAAAACCAATGCAAACTACAGAGATGCAGAAGTAGATTGGGAAGTTACACAACAAAACATCAGCAAAAATGTTCCAAGAAAAACGTTAAACATCACTCAGGGATTTTTAGGTGCCGATGAAAACAACTTTACCACCACTTTGGGTCGTGAAGGTTCAGATTATACAGCCGGAATTTTCGCCTATTGTCTAAATGCGGAAAGTGTAACCATATGGAAAGACGTTCCGGGAGTTATGAATGCCGATCCGCGTTATTTTGAAAATGCAAGTTTGTTAAACCAAATCTCCTATCGTGAAGCCATCGAATTGGCCTTTTACGGAGCAACGGTTATTCACCCAAAAACACTGCAACCGTTACAGAAAAAAGAAATTCCATTGTATGTAAAATCGTTTGTCAACCCGCTATTAAAAGGAACCTGTGTTTCTAAAGGAGTTGATTTAGAACCACAATATCCGTGTTTTATTGTAAAGAGAAACCAACTGTTGATTTCACTTTCTTCGATCGATTTTTCTTTTATTATGGAGGAGAATATCAGTGAGATTTTTGCTTTGTTTCACGAATTCAAAATCAAAGTAAATCTGATTCAGAACTCTGCTATCAGTTTCTCTGTTTGTGTTGAGGATAAATATGAGAATTTCAATGAACTAAATGCCATTTTATTAAAAAAATTCAAAGTAGATTACAGCGAAAATGTAACCCTGTATACGATTCGTCACTTTACAGAACAAGCGGCAAAAACGGTTGAAGAAAACAAAGAAGTCTTATTAAAACAAGTAAGCCGTGAAACGATGCAAATCGTTACCAAGGAAACAAATTAATTATTTTTCAGGTTAAAAAATAATTTTCGAAAGAGGTCTCACTATAAATGAGGCCTTTTTTTATTGCTCTTTTTCCCTTTGTAAACCCTTAATTTTTTTGCTGCAATTCAGAAATTTGTACTTCGTATTTCTTTATTATTTTTCGATATACATTGAGTAAAGCATTTTGAGTTACTTCATAGTGTAGACCCGGTATCCTTTTTTCTTCTTCCTTTTCAAATAATACTTCGGGTGTTATCACAAAAATTTTACCGATTTTAACAATACGAAATCCCCATAAGAGACTTTGTCTATCCTTGCAGATACAGATTGAGAAATAGTCAATAAACCGGAGAAATCTTGCTTTATCCATTTTCTTTATTTACGAAAATTCTTTACTTTTTAACAAACATTAATTTATGATTTCATAATTAATTTGCGTAATAAAACCGTAAAAAAATTATTCAAAAAAAGCAGTTCTAGTTAAAAAAGTAAGACTTTTCTTTTCTTAACAAAAAAGTAAATTAATTCTTATATATTGCAACTGTTTACATATCAAAAATATTTTACGCCTTATAGTTCCACTTACAAAAAAATGATCCTTTCATTAATTGAATTTCTCAAAATACAAATACGTTAATAATTAAAAAATACAGCAAAAATGAAATTCCAAAATATCTACTCATTAAAAGAAATAGCTGGAATTATCAATTCCACCTACATAGGTCACGACAATTTCCCGGTATACGGCATGAACGAAATTCATGTAGCAGAATCAGGCGATATCGTATTTGTTGATCATCCTAAATACTATAAAAAAGCTTTACAATCGATGGCGACTATAATACTCATTAACAAAAATGTCGAATGCCCTAAAGGAAAAGCTTTGCTTATATCTGATGATCCATTCAGAGATTTCAATATACTTACAAAATATTTTAAGCCATTCCAACCATTTGGCAGTACAAGTATAAATACTATTTCAGCCACTGCCCAAATTGGAGAAGGTACCATAATACAACCTAATTCTTTTATAGGACATCATACAAAAATTGGCCAAAACTGTTTAATACATGCTAACGTCACTATTTATGACAATGTTGAAATAGGGAATAATGTTGTTATTCATTCCGGAACAATCCTTGCTGCTGATGCTTTTTATTTTAAAAAACGACCTGAAGGTTTCGATCAACTTTTATCATCTGGCAGGCTAATTATAAAAAATAATGTTAGCATTGGTGCTTTATGTACAATAGACAAAGGAGTTACTGGTGATACAGTTATTGGTGAAGGTACAAAAATAGACAATCAGGTACATATTGCTCACGACACTACTATAGGAAAGAATTGCTTAATTGCCGCACAAACGGGTATTTCTGGCTGTGTCACGATAGAAGATGAGGTAACTATCTGGGGACAAGTAGGTATTTCCAGCGGGATTAAAATTGGTAGCAAAGCAATACTAATGGCCAGATCAGCGGCAAATAAATCTCTTGAAGGAGGAAAATCGTACTTTGGATCACCCGCAGAAGACTCAAGAACAAAAATGAAAGAACTCATTTATATCAAACGTATCCCCGAAATATTAAAAAAACTCAAATAATTATAGCAAACATCACATTTAAGCATTGCTTATAATTTTTAACTTTCTTTACGATAAATCCTTCTTAAAAAAATCACCAAACTACGATTTTATTTACGATCAGGTCGTGAGTTTTGAGGAATTAATTTCGCCCCCAATTCTAAGTCATTTTATGAATTTCATGGGAATCAAAACACAGTCGCTTGATGCTCATAATTTTATCAAAACCAATACAAATTACAGAGATACCGAAGTAAATTGGAAAATTACACAACCCAAACATCAGTAAGCTTTTTGCTTTAATCCACAAGTTCAAAATCAAAGTAAATCTGATTCAGAACTCTGCTATCAGTTTCTCTGTTTGTGTTGAGGATAAATTTGAAAATTTCAACAAGCTAAATGCCATCCTATCCAAAAAATTCAAAGTAGATTACAGCGAAAATGTAACCCTGTATACGCTTCGCCACTTTACGGAACAAGCGGCAAAAACGGTTGAAGAAAACAAAGAAGTCTTATTAAAACAAGTAAGCCGTGAAACGATACAAATCGTTACCAAGGAAACAAATTAATTATTTTCAGGTTAAGAAATAATCTTCGAAAGAGATATCACCACAAGTGAGGCTTTTGTTTATTGCTCTTTTTCCCTTTGTAAATCCTTAATTGTTTGCTGTAATTCAGAAATTTGTACTTCATACCTCTTTATTATTTTTCGATACACATTGAGCAAAGCATTTTGAGTTAGTTCGTCGTTTACAGCCCATGTACCTTTTATTTCTACTTCCTTTTCAAATAATACTTCAGGTGTTATCTCAAAAATTTCACAGATTTTGGCAATATGCCATACCCACAATTGACTTTCACCACTCTCCATATAAGCATAAGCTGATGAAGAAATAAATAATTGATTGGAAACCCACTCCTGTGTCCATCCTCTATTTCTTCTCAGAGTTTTTAATTTATGACCAATAAATAAGTTCATGATTTACAAAAAAATAAAGTCTTAAACCTGAAAAAAAATCTTAATCAAGCTACTTCATTTGCACGTAAAACTAAAACAAGATTATATATAAGTATAAGATGATTTTATATATGACTATTTACAATTTATAAGTGTTAATCAGCAGAACTTAACAATACAAAAGACATTAAACAATAACTTGTTCATGATAAGTATACTTACTGTTTTATCAGATTACGAAAGAATAAATCATCTTTAAAAAAAATGATCCCGGCAAAGCCACTAAATCACCAGGTTTTTTATATCCGTACATTTGCTTCGCAAGTTCGCTATCGCTCGGATTGCAGATTACATGTTTTTTTTCCGGAAGAGTCCCAATAATAAATCTGCGTGAAAAAATGTATTACAAAGTAAAATTTCACTAAATCACACCAATACAAAAGCAGCCGAATTTCCCAATTATAAATACTACTTTTGACTTTTGAGAGTTAAAGTATTTATGTTGAAAAAATTACTGTTTCTTACGGTGTTTCTTTGGTATTCCGGACTACAGGCCCAGAATACAGAATCGGCATACCAAACCAAAAAAGTAATGGTAACACGAGATACTATTCGGCTCGAAAAATTCAGCATCAATTCCGGTTTTTTTGAGCTTTTAAATACTAAAAAAGAACCTATTGATTCTACTTTCTACAAAATTGATTTCAAAAAAGGGACACTGCTTCTCAATGAAAAATTTATACCAACATCCGACACTTTAATTGTAAACTATTTAAGATACCCTGATTTCTTAACTAAAGAATATGGTCTTTACAACGAAAGTCAGGTCGTTAGCAATGATATCGGCTCTGAAAAACTATACAAACTCAAAAACACCAACACCAAAAAAGTCACTCCCTTTGATGGTTTAAACACCTCGGGAAGTATTACCCGTGGCGTTACCATTGGCAACAATCAGAATACGGTACTAAATTCGAATCTGGATCTTCAGATTACGGGAAAAATATCCGACAAAATAAGTTTAAGAGCTTCTCTTCAGGATAGCAATATCCCTTTGCAGGATGGCGGATACTCTCAAAAGCTCGATCAGTTTGATAATATCTTCATGGAACTCTTTACCGACGACTGGAACATTCGCGCGGGTGATGTTTTTTTAGAAAACAGAAAAACACAATTTTTAAGTTTTAATAAAAAGGTACAAGGACTTTCAACAAGTTTTGATTTTGATACCGAAAAAAGTAAAACCAATATTTTTGCTTCTGTTGCTTTTGTAAAAGGACAATATGCCAAAAGTACTTTTACCGGTCAGGAAGGCAATCAGGGCCCTTATAAATTAAAAGGTCAGAACGGCGAACTCTACGTTTTGGTCATTTCGGGTTCTGAGCGGGTTTATGTAAATGGTGTACTGCTCAAACGTGGAGAAAACAATGACTATGTAATCGATTATAATGCCGGCGAAATTGTTTTTACTTCGCTCTTCCCGATTACCTCAGAAATGAGGATCAATATAGAATACCAGTATTCAGATCGCAATTACAACCGTTTGGTGACTTATGCCGGAGCAACGCATGAAAACAAAAATTGGAGTTTTGGCGGTTATTTATACTCTGAAAATGATTTAAAAAATCAACCTTTACAACAAAACCTTTCTACAGAACAAGTTCAGATTTTAAGCCAGGCCGGAGATGATCAGAGTTTAATGACGGCCCCATCTGCCTATGAAGACAAATACGCAAACAATAAAATTTTATACAAAAAAACAACCCTTAACGGCATTGAAATCTACGAGTATTCCAATACGCCTACTGATGTTTTATACAATGTAAAATTTAGCCTTGTTGGAAACAATCAGGGGAATTACATCATACAAAACAACAATTCCGTAGAACGCATCTACCAATATGCAGCTCCCATAAATGGAATATTACAGGGAAATTACGAACCGATCGTAAAACTGGTTGCTCCTATGAAAATTCAGGTAGCCACTTTTTTAGGAAAATACAATCCGGACGAAAAAACACTGGCCGATTTTGAAGTCGCGATAAGCAACAATGATAAAAATTTATTCTCCGGCATTGACGACTCCGATAACAAAGGAATCGCTCTAAAGACCAATCTCAAAAAACGCCTTTTTTCGAGAGAATGGACATTGGATGCTTTTGCCAATTATCAATTTGTACAAGACAATTTCAAATCTATAGAACGTTTGTATACGATTGAATTTAATCGGGATTGGAACTTAAACAACTCCCTTTTGGGAAATCAGAGCCTATTGGTAGCGGGTTTAAATTTTGATTTATTGGCCAAGAAAAAAACTTCAAATAGCACTTTTATTACCTACCAATTTGAAAAATTGGATTTTACCGAAAGCTATTCAGGATCAAGACATACGGTAAACTTTTTTGCAAAATTACACCAATGGACGATTGAAAATCAGGGAAGTGCTCTTAGTTCTGATGCCACTGCTTCGACTTCTAAATTTATCCGAAATCGTACTAAAACCAAATATCATTTTGGTAAAAACTGGGTTGGCGGTAGCATTCAGATCGAAGACAACCAACAGAAAGATAAAATCAGCAATCAGTTTTCGGCTTTAAGTCAACGGTTTTCAGAGTATGGTGTTTTTGTGGGTCGTGGCGACAGTACCAAAGTTTTTGTAGAACTGGGTTATTTGCAACGTCGTAATGACAGTTTACAAAATGGTTTCTTACAGCATGTCAACGATTCGAAAATGTATGTCTTGAAATCAAAATTAATACAGAACAAAAAAACAGATCTGGCAGTTTATGCCAGTTACCGAACCTTAGAATTTACGGATGCCTCCCGAAAAAAGGAGCCATCTTTAAATTCAAGAATACTTTATAACGATCGGTTTTTTAATCAGTTTATGCAAATCGGAACCGTGTACGAAACCAGTTCAGGAACTATTGCACAACAGGAATTTACTTATATTGAAGTTCCAACAGGACAAGGAGTTTACACCTGGAATGATTATAATGGCAACGGTGTACAAGAACTGGAAGAGTTTGAAATTGCACTCTTTCCCGATCAGGCAAAGTTTATCCGTATCTTTTTGCCCAACCAAATCTACATCAAAACCAATCAGAATAAATTCTCACAATCGGTAACTTTAAATCCGTTGCAATGGCAAAACGAAACTGGTTTCAAAAAACTGGCTTCCTATTTTTACAATCAGACTTCGTTTATTATGGATCGAAAAGTAAAAAATAACGGCGGCCGTTTTGAACTAAATCCGTTTAATTCTTCAGATGAGAATTTGCTTGGACTCAATTCGAGTTTTAGAAACAGTCTTTTTTACAACCGCGGAAAACAGAAACACTCAGTCACCTACTCTTATCTGATTAATAAAGGAAAAAATCTGCTTTCGATTGGCTCTCAGGAGGTGAAAAACAATTCACATCAACTGCAATACACACATCTGTATCAGAAAAGCTGGTTGTTTAATTTCTTTACCAAAACAATCAAGACTACATTGTTTTCAGAAGATTTCACCGAAAAGAATTATAATCTGCAAGGATATCAAATTGCACCAAAAATCAGTTATTTATTTTCAAAAAACACCAGTCTGGATTTCTTTTACGAATTGCAGAACAAAAAAAACCAGATTGGAAACTTCGAAACTTTAGCTCAAAACCGACTTGGAACTTCTTTTTCTTATGCAGGAGATAAAAAAGTAACGATAAACGGAGAGTTCTCTTTTTATGAAAATAAATTTACGGGGAATGAATTCTCCTCAGTAGGATTCCAGATGTTAGAAGGACTTCAGGCAGGGCAAAATTTAGTCTGGAAATTGCTTTTGCAGAAGAATCTAACACAGTTTCTGGATGTTAATTTAAACTATCAAGGCCGAAAAAGCGAGACGGGAGCAACTGTTCACACGGGCAACGTGCAGCTTCGTGCTTATTTTTAGCACTTTACAAAAAACCTGTCAAAAAATTGTTTAACTTTAATTGAATTTTAAACGACACTCTTATGAAAAAATTAGTATTACTTTGTCTTATGGTAGTTTTATCTACTAATTTTTACGCTCAGGACATCACCAAAGCAACGAAAAAAACGGAGGCTGCTGCGAAAAAAACAAAAGCCAGCGCTGACAAAACAAAGGCCGATGCCAAAAAAACTGCCGATAAAGCGACAAAAGCAAAAGAGAAAGCAGACAAAACTGCTACCAGCGCTACGAAAGCAAAAACCGACAAAGCTAAAGCAAGTGCCGACAAAGCAAATGCCAGCGCTAAAGCAACTGCAGACAAAACTGCTGCAAAAACTAAGGCAGCAGCAGACAAAACTAAAGCGAGTGCTGACAAAGTGAATGCCAGTTCAAAAGAAACTTTAGATAAAGCGGCAAAAACTAAAGCGACTGCCACAAAAACAGCTACTAAAAAACTTAAAGAGACTAACGAAAAAGCACCGAAAGTTGCAGATAAAGTTACCGGAGAATACAACGGAAAAAAAGTCTATACGGGGCCTAAAGGTGGTAGATATTATATCAACTCTAACGGAAACAAAACGTATATCCAGGACTAAATTGATCATATTTGTTGCCAATACAAAGGAAGAACTGCTACGAGCAGTTCTTCCTTTGTTTAAAAAAATACGCAGGTAAATTCAAAAGTAAGAGACCCGATCTCGCGGATTTGCAATTCGTGCCCGCAATGCATATAAATTTCAGCTTATTATTGTGCCCAAACTTTATGGGCACGGATTTATGTTGTCGGTAAAACAGTAGTAGCAAAAAAGCAGCGTTTCAATAATTTATATGCTGCTTTTTTATACTATTGCTTACTTAAAAACATTGATTTAGTTGGCAATATTTGTTCTGTCACTTTAGGGCATTTACTACCATCTATTATCCCTTGATAAGCCGCTAAAAACAACTTCATTTGTTTATTGTCTTTTGTTGTCGAAATAAAGACTTCTCCAGATTGACCGCATTCTGTATTTTTCCCAAAATAATTCAATACATAATATCCAAGGGACTTGCTAATGTAATCCCCTTTTATTATCAACACATCAGCATTTGGTAAACTTCGGGTATCTTCAATAACATTTCCTGTTGTTGTAGTTATTAAATATCGAACATACAATTGATCTATAAAAAGACCTCTTATTTCACTCTTGTTTTTTGTAAAAATAAAGGTGTAATTTATATTATCATAATTACCTTTCCAAGTCCCTAAATATTTATCTAACAATCCATTTATATCTTTTAGATAAGTACCATCCACAATATCAGCTTCAGTATCTCTGTATTCAATTAGTTTTTCCAAAGGAATAATTTGTTGTCCTTTACATGAAAGTGTTATTATTATAAGACAAGCTAGTATTGTTATTTTTTTCATAGTTGTATATTTTAACAATCCCCGATCTCGTAGATTTACAATCCGTGACCGCAATGAATATAAATTACAGCTTATTATTTTGCCCAAGCTTTATAGGCACGGATTTATCTTATCAGTAAAACAGTAGTAACAAAAAAAGCAGCGTTTCAATAATTTAGATGCTGCTTTTTTCATACTATTGCTTACTTAAAAACATTGATTTAGTTGGTAATATTTGTTCTGCCACTTTAGGGCATTTACGACCATCTATTATCCCTTGATAAGCAGCTAAAAACAACTTCATTTGCTTATTGTCTTTTGTTATCGAAATAAAGACTTCTCCAGATTGTCCACATTCTGTATTTTGTCCGTAATAGTTCAGTACATAATACCCTAGAGATTTACTAATATAATCTCCCTGCATTACCAACGGATCAGCTTGTGGTAAACTTCTAGTGTCTTCAATTACACTTCCTGAAGTTGTGGTTATTAAATAGGAAATTAACAATTTGTCTTTTGAAATACCTAAAAAATCACGTTTGATTTTGGTTACAATAAAAGTATAATTTTTGTTTTCATAAGTTCCTTTCCAAATTCCAAGGTATTTATCCAGTAAGCCATTTACATCTTTAAGATAGGTTCCATCTGGGATTTCAGTATCAGAATCTCTACAGTCAATTGCTCTTTCTAATGGTACAACCTGTTGCGCTTTACAAGACAATGTAATTATTATGAGACTTGCTAGTGTTATTATTTTTTTCATGACTGCATATTCTAACAATTTATATTTACAACCCGATCTCGTAGATTTGCAATCCGTGCACGCAATGCATATAAATTTCAGCTTATTATTGTGCCCAAACTTTATGGGCACGGATTTATCTTATCAGTAAAACAGTAGTAGCAAAAAAAGCAGCGTTTCAATAATTTAAATGCTGCTTTTTTATACTATTGCTTACTTAAAAACATTGATTTAGTTGGTAATATCTGCTCTGCAATTTTAGGGCATTTATTGCCATCAATTATATCCTGTGAAGTAGCTAGGTACAATTTCATTTGTTTATTGTCTTTCGAAGTTGAAATAAAAAGGTCCCCTGATTGACCACATCCTGCATCTTTACCAATATAACCGAGCACATAATATCCAAAATTTGCACCGAAATACAAACCTCTTATTACCAGATTATTCTCATTCAATAAACTTCGTGTGTCTTCCAAAACTGTTCCTGTATTTGAAGTGATTAAATAACGAATAATTAATATATCACTAAAAACTCCTCTGAATTCCTCTTTGTACTTAGTTATAATAAAAGTGTAGTTTTTATTTTCATAAGTACCTTTCCATGTTCCAATGTATTTATTAAGCAAAACATTTACATCTTTAAGATATGTTCCTGTTGGAATTTCGTCTACAAATTTTGTTTCTAAAGGTAGTGTTTGTTGTCCCCTACATGACAATATCATCATAATTATACTTAATATTATTATTATCTTTTTCATGATTTAAAATTTAACAGCTTGAATTTACCCGATCTCGTAGATTTGCAATCCGTGCCCGCAATGCATATAAATTTCAGCTTATTATTGTGCCCAAACTTTATGGGCACGGATTTATGTTGTCGGTAAAACAGTAGTAGCAAAAAAAGCAGCGTTTCAATAATTTAGATGCTGCTTTTTTATACTATTGCTTACTTAAAAACATTGATTTAGTTGGTAATATTTGTTCTGCCACTTTAGGGCATTTACTACCATCTATTATCCCTTGATAAGCCGCTAAAAACAACTTCATTTGTTTATTGTCTTTTGTTGTCGAAATAAAGACTTCTCCAGATTGACCGCATTCTGTATTTTTGCCAAAATAATTCAACACATAATATCCAAGGGATTTGCTAATGTAATCTCCTTGTATTACCAGTGCATCAGCATTTGGTAAACTTCGGGTATCTTCAATAACTTCTCCTGATAATGTGGTTATTAAATAACGAATTTGCAATTCATCGACTGAAATGCCCAAAAAATCATGTTTAGCTTTTGTTATCACAAACGTAAAACTTTTACTATCATAAGTTCCTTTCCAAGTTCCGAGGTATTTATCCAGTAAGCCATTTACATCTTTAAGGTAAGTTCGATCAGGGATTTCAGTGTCAGCATCTCTATATTCAATCATCTTTTCTACAGGAACTATTTGTTGTGCTTTACAGTGCAGCGTAATTATTATAAGGCTTGCTAGTGTTATTATTTTTTTCATGACTGTATATTTTAACAATTTACATTTACAACTTTTTTATTGGCATCTAACACTTTTTTGGTACTTGTTTTATCTTTATTGATTTTATATAACTCAATCCCATTTATATAACCTTTATCTTTTAGAAAACTTAAAAAATAGATTTCTTTATTTCCCTTTTTCATGTAAGTCACATAATCTTTATTCAGGGTTTCAGCATCCCAGTCAAAATTGGTATTAATCTGAGTCGGATCACCAGTGAACCTTAATTGATAGTTTCCATCACTGGAAACCATAACTCCATAAACGCTATCAATAGGAATATTATTAGCTTGTGCATTTTTGACTAGCTTTAAAAACACACCAACATCAGCCGGCGAAAACATCTTTATAGGTTTTCTAGTTAAAAGATCACCTTCCATATTTACTTGTCCAGTTTCATATTCATCCAAATGTGTATGTATATAACCTATCATATCGGCAGTTGTATTTATACGTAATGCATCTGTACTTCCTGAACTTGGAGCAATGGTTAGCTCTGTAAAAGAACCGTTTTTACTTTGCGAATAACCACTTTCATGTTTTTTTTTAGTTTTCTTCTTGAGCTCTTCCAATTTGGCAATAAAATTAGGATCAGCCATTAGTACTTTTATTTTTTCACAAGGATTTGCAGCAGGAGGAGGAGGTGTCCCACCACCGCTGTTTCCACCACCCGGTGAAGTATAACTGCCCGGAGTTGTACCTCCGCCAGTAGGTGGAGTGAAACGCGGCGTATAGATTACCGGAGTTCCCTTACTTGGCCCCGTTACGACAACCGATCTTAGCGGAATTGCGGGACCATCACCATTTCCTAAACCACCACATCCACCATCACCAAAGTCAGCATAAACGCATGGAGGATCTGGCGGAGCTTTAGCTGTCATACTTCTCTTAATCGAGAATTCAGCAACTCCTTCCTCAACCAACCGGTTATTTACAAATTTAGCAGCTCGTACCGGACCTGTTTTTAAATCCCAAACCGTCATATAACCTGTAAAATCTCCCCTGTCAACTGATTGACTCTCCCGTTTCACATTTTTATTGGAATAGGCTTCAAACACAAGGGCTTTGTACTTGTCGTTATCTAACTTATAAATGTACAATTTTTGTTCCCACAATTCCCGCTCCTCTTTTTTGAGCTCCAGAACTGGTACAATAATAGTCGGTGTACCGTCTTCTGATTTTGTAAGCTTTGCTTCTTGCCAATCGTAATTTAAATTTTGAACTAATTCATAATTTTTACCACTAGATTCATACTCCTCAAACCAAGTTTTAGCTGATAAAATTGTTTTAGTCTGATCTGCTTGTTCATCAAAGGCTAACTTTTCAGTTTCGCAATTGATTGCAAGCACAGCAATACTAAAAATAAAAACAGCTCTAATCGCCTTTTTAATTTTCATTCTTCTGCTTTTTTTTACCATTTCATTTTGCATTTTGCCGGGCAGAATTGGATTGGGTTAATTCCCGTGATTCATTCAAAATCATCCGTAGATTATTCTACTAATACAATTATTCAACAAATCCCTAAATTTTAAATGATAACTCAGTACTACTTGTTTTTGGAGAGTTTTTAACAATAAGTAGTATTTCCTGTAATAGCAGTGGTTTTAATTACAGATTATTCTTATAAAAATCAAATATATACATTTTATGTATCAAAAACAATTTGTAAGAATATATTTATTACGAATAAAGTTTTAAAAACAAAAAGCAGTAAAAATAAAATATTGACATTTTGCAATTTCCATTACAAAACCTTTAAAATAAGCGTACTATAATTTATTAAAAAAACAAGTCATTTTTTGCTTAAAAAAACGCTCTAAAAACAAATCAACTGTTAACATAGCAGTAACTTTGCCTCCCTATCCCGTCTTTCACTTATTTCTTTCGAGCAATAACAAGCCTTTACAACAGATATAGAGTTAATAATTTAGTAATATGTACGAAATAACACAAAAAACATATTTCTTTATCTTCGTCTCAAAAAGCGTCACATTATGAGCATTGACTATTCTGCGAACAAAACTATTTTAGTAGCACCTTTAAATTGGGGCTTGGGACATGCGACAAGATGTATCCCTATTATAAAAGCGCTTCAGGAAAACAATTATATCCCAATAATAGCTTCTGACGGTATTGCATTGGCTTTACTGCGAAAAGAGTTTCCGTACATAGAGACACTTGAATTACCATCTTACCATATAGAATATGCCAAAAACGGTAAAAACTTCAAATGGAAACTAATCCAAAATCTCCCTAAAATGATTACAGCCATTTTAGATGAGAAAAAAATGGTAAAGGGATTAATAAAAAAACACGGAATTGACGGTATCATATCGGATAACAGACTGGGTGTTTACAGCAAAAAAATCCCCTCTGTGTTTATGACCCATCAGCTCAATGTGATGACCGGAAATACAACCTGGTTTACCAGTAAATGCCATCAGCACATTATAAAAAAATATGCGGAGTGTTGGGTTCCTGACACTAATGAAACAGTAAACTTAACAGGTACCTTAGGGCATCTCGAAACAACTGAATTGAACCTAAAGTATATTGGTCCACTAAGCAGAATGCGCAAAAAAGAAACGCCTAAACTTTATGATCTAATGGTTATACTGTCGGGACCGGAACCGCAACGCACCTATTTAGATGAAAAGCTGCAAGAAGAAGTGAAACGTTATAAGGGTAAAGTTGTTTTTGTAAAAGGAGTGGTCGAGAAAACGCAAACCAAACAAGAAACCGGGAATGTGACCTATTACAATTTTATGAATTCAAAACAACTGGAACAGACTTTTAACGAAAGTGAATTGGTGTTATGCCGCTCCGGATATACCACTGTTATGGATTTAGCTAAACTAGGTAAAAAAGCCTTTTTCATTCCAACTCCCGGACAGTATGAGCAGGAATACCTGGCTATAAAACTTCAAGATGAAAATCTGGTACCTTATGCAACGCAAAACGACTTTACGATTGAAGATCTTTCAAAAGTAAAATCGTTTAAAGGTTTATCCCAATTTAAAAATAACATCGACTGGGATTCGTTATTTTCTATATTTGAAGCGTAATTTTAGAAGTTAAATTGCAATTGTAATCGCAATACATTCCCTTGTTGTCTGTTGACTGGTAGGGCGCTGTCTACAAAAGCCCTGTCAGCAATAACATATTCTGCGGTAAGTTCAAGTGCTTTAATCGGCTGCCATTCAACTCCGAATTCGAAATCTCTTACGACATAACTTCTCGCATCTTTTTCGTATTTTTTTCCTCCATCATAATACTGAAATTTTGCAAAAGGATACAGATGTTGTTTTTTAAAATCCAGTTTATAATTCAACAAAACATAACCTCCGTTTAGATCTGTTACATCAATCGTTTTTGTCAACGGATTAAAACGAGGTCCTGTACCTATATTATATTCTGTCTGGATTCCGAAAGGTTTTGGATACAACACAAAAGTAGCACCTATTCTTTGATCTCTAATCGACTGAGGATTATTAACCGTAACACCCGACGATACTTCTCCTGCGAAAGCCCATTTCCCGGTATAAGCCTGAATTCCGGGCTCGATAATCTGATTTCCGATCACAAAAGGGTAAGAAATTCTTGAAACAATATTAAGATCTCTGTTTCCGTCTAATTTATTTGCCAACTGTCCGTTGTACACTCCAAAAGCAAAAACACCATAATCACCCGAACCTTTGTAACCGTCTTTTACCAGCATCTCAAAACGCTCTCTGATTTCGCTTGGAGCCCAGTAAAATATAAGTCCCAAATCACGTTCGTTTAATATCGCACTGTTGATTGCATCACTTCGGTCTAATGTTAATCGTTGTGAACTGGACTGCATATTCTCGAATCCATAAGGAATCTTACTTTGTCCTACACGAAGGCGGTATTCTCTCTTTTTATCAAAAGAAACATCAAAATACAAATCTCTGATCTGTACAAAATTTTGAACTCCTGTAGCCGGTGAGCTTGCAAAATCAGGTTGAAAATAGAAATAAACATTTGGATGAACCTGTCCCGAGAACACTAATCGGGCACGTCTGATAAAAAGTCCGTTATTGGCTTTTGCATCAGGGGCTGTAGAAGTTGTTCCCCAGGATTTATCACACTGATCGCAGGAAACTTTATCATTTGTAGAAAGTAAACCATTGTATCTTATTTGAGCATATCCTCTTAATGAGATTCTGTCATACCAATGTTCGGTACCGGTAGCTCCTGATTTGGTATCGGGAAGTTTTGCTTTGTTAATGGAATCCAGAAGACGAATTACTTCCTTTTTCACATCTTCTTTTTTTAAATCTTGGGCATTTGCCAAACAGGTAACCAGTAATAAAACTGCAACTATTTTTCTTTTTATCATTTTTTCTACCGCACTTAATTTCAAGGTGCAAAGATGTATCACCTATGTTAAGATATCATTAACAAGACGTTACTATAATAAGAAGATTTGTTTCGAAATAGTTACGCTACCATGAACCCCTTTCGCAGGCTCAGGTTTTACAGTACTTCGTTGTATTTAAGCTTACATTTACTTAACTTCAGCTTTTTGTGTTTTGTACGCTTTTTCCAGCGTAAAAGAAAACTCAGAACCAATTCCGAACTCACTTTCTACGTATACTTTCTCTTTATGTGCTTCAATAATGTGTTTTACAATGGCAAGTCCAAGTCCGGAACCTCCTTCAGAACGGGTTCCACTCTTATCTACTCGGTAAAAACGTTCAAAAAGCCTTGGAATGTTTTGTTTCTCAACTCCTTCTCCGTTATCACTGATACGAATTAAGACTTTTTTCTTCGTCAGATTTACTACTCCAACCTCTGTCAGACCTCCACCTTTACCATATTTAATAGAGTTCACAATCAAATTTTCCAAAACCTGTTGAATTCTGTCTTTGTCTCCGCGCACAACAACGGAATGCACATTTTTGCTTTCAAAAGCCAATTTGATTTTCTTTTTATCGGCTTTCATTTCCAATAGATCAAAAACATTCTGAATCAGCTCTACAATGTCAAAATCGGTAATCAACAAATTCAAATCCCCCGACTCGAGTTTGGTAATCATATCGAGATCTTCTACGATATAGATCAGACGCTCTACTCCTTTTTCGGCGCGTTTTAGGTATTTTTTTCGGATATTTTTATCATCCATTGCGCCATCAAGCAAAGTCGACACATAACCCTGAACGGTAAACAAAGGTGTTTTAAGCTCGTGCGAAACATTACCCAAAAACTCTCTTCGGTATTGCTCCCGAATTTCAAGCATTTCGATTTCGAGCTTTTTGTCCGTTGCAAACTTTTTAACTTCACGTGAAAGCGTTTCCATATCGGTTGTTATGGGCTGATTGATTAGTGTAGTAGATTCTAGCAACGAAACCTCATCGTATATTTTTTTTACTCTGCGGTATATAAATCGCTCTACACGATATTGTAATACCAAAAAGGAAAAAATATAAACCGAAATAATAAAGACCAATCCAAACGCAATTTGATGTTTTAACTGATTCTTATAAAACAAAGACATCAGAATCAATACAAATCCCGTTGTAAACAGACTTATATAAAATGCTGACTTTACAGCAAATTTGTAGGTTTTTTTAAAATTAATTTTCATTAAAATACAGCAATCGTTTTATTGTTCCTTAATCATTAAAACCACTAAAAGATTAAGCAATTAAGTCTGAACTTAATACATCTTAATCTCTTAATGGCTTAACGTTTTTCCTGAATTTGGTTTTAAACTTCAAATTTATAACCAACTCCTTTTATAGTTTTAAAAAGATCTTCTCCAATCTTTTCACGTAACTTTCTGATGTGTACATCGATTGTTCTTCCTCCAACTACCACTTCGTTCCCCCAAACTTTATCAAGGATTTCATCTCTTTTAAAAACTTTCCCGGGTTTTGAAGCTAATAAATAAAACAATTCGAATTCTTTTCTTGGCAAAGCGATTTCTACATTTCCCTTGATGATTTTGTATTCTTCACGGTTAATCTCGATTCCGCCAACATTTAAGGTATCGCTAACAACTTCTTGTTCTTTTAACCTTCTTAACAAAGCCTTTACTTTGCTTACCAATAATTTTGGCTTTATTGGTTTGGTAATATAATCATCTGCACCCGCATCAAAACCAGCCACTTGCGAATAATCCTCACTTCTGGCTGTTAAAAAGGTTATGATTACATTATTTAATTCCGGTATTTTTCTGATGTGTTCGCAAGCTTCCATTCCATCCATTTCGGCCATCATTACATCCATAATAATTAGGTCCGGCACTTCTTTCTGAGCTTTTGCGATGGCGTCTTTTCCATTTGAAGCGGTTACAATCTGATAGCCTTCCTGAGCAAGGTTATAGCCAACAATTTCCAGGATATCCGGCTCATCATCAACTAATAAAATCTTGGTTTGTGTTTTTTTCATAAAATAGCAAAAATTGAGTTTTCTTATCAAATTTTATACTTTAAAATCTGATAGTTTTTTAATTGCGATGGTAAATATAATGATAAAACGACCGTTAAAAATTGCTGTTAACGGTAATTTAATCTCGTAACAATTTCATAATCTACAGTGCACAAAAACATAACAAGTGCGTAACATGAACTTTACAGGGCGGTTCTTTCTTTGCAAAAAAATAAATTAAACACAACTCAAATGAAATTCAATCTTAAATTTCTATTAATTACATTATTTTTCTGCACGATTTCGATCGCTCAAAACAAAGGTACGATTTCTGGTGTATTAACCGACAAAGAATCAAATAATCAGTCACTACCTTTTGCAAATGTCTTACTAAAAGGAACAAAATTTAGCGCAAACACTGACATTGACGGAAAGTATTCGTTAAGTGTAAACCCTGGAAATTATACCATAGTTTTCAGTTTCGTAGGTTACGAATCTGTTGAAAAACCCGTAACTGTTGTTGCAGGTCAAACAGTAACTGTAAATCAAATCCTTTCATCGGGAGGATTTACTCTAAAAGATGTTGTTGTAAAATCTACAGCAAGTAAACAAAAAGAAACCGCCTTACTATTAGACCAAAAAAATGCAGTTGCTTTTAAGTCTGCGATTGGTGCTGAAGAAATAACAAGAAAAGGGGTTAACGATGTTGCAACTGCAGTATCTAAAGTTAGTGGTGTATCTAAGCAGGACGACTCCGGAAATGTTTTCGTAAGAGGACTTGGAGATCGTTACAATGTTACGACTTTAAATGGTCTTCCATTGCCATCCAATAATCCTGCTAATAAAAACATACTACTGGATATTTTCTCGACCAATATTGTAGATAATATTGGAATAAGTAAAACATTTGAAGCGCAAAATTATGCCGATTTTGGAGGAGCCAATATTGATATTAGCGCAAAAAAATTCAGTGGCAAGCCTTTCCTTACTTTTTCAATTGGTACAGGTGCCAACACAAATGTTTTAGGTCAGGATCATTTTTATTTACAAGACGGACCTTCTTACACCGGATTTAAAACAGTGGGTGTTCCAGATTCTCCATTGAAACCTTATAACTATGCTACAAGCTGGGACCGACAAGAAAACAAAAACGTATTAAATGCTTTCTATGCCTTAACCGGAGGAAGAAAGTTTATACTAAATGACGAAAGTTCAATCGGTACATTTGTTACAGCCTCTTTTAGTGCAAAAAACAAATATACGGAAGGTTACAGCAGAGGAGGTATTACTTCTGACGGAGATATATTGTCTGACTTTTACAGAAAAGCATACAAACACAGTACAACTACAACTGTTATGGGTACGGCAGATTATAAAATCAACAATAAAAACTCAATCTTTTTTACTTCTTTATTTTTAAATTCAAGTGAGCAAGATTACAGCGAATATGAAGGAACTAACGTAAACTTTGATGGTGGTGGTGCTACTGATCTTGATCAGATCTCAGGTTTTATCAAACGTGGAACTTTCGAAAGAACGCGATTGATTGTAAATCAACTAACCGGAAAAAACAAATTTAATGATCAATGGAATTTAAACTGGGGACTTGGATACAGTATTTCCAACAGTGCAATTCCGGATCGTATGCAAAACTCTTTTGTTTATGCTCCTAATGGAACAGACTATACTTTCTTTACCAATTCAAACATCAACAATCACCGATTTTTTCAAGATTTAAAAGAAAACGAATTGGCAGCAAACATTGCTCTTTCTTATAACTTCAACAAAAAAAGTGAAGAGGACGGATACAAAGGAAAAGTAACTTTTGGTTACTCAGGAAAAATGAAAAAATTAGATTACACTATGCAGCAATTTTCATTCTTCCCGGACAGAACAACAATCTCTTTCCCTAAAGAAGACATTCACCATGTTGACAATTACCTGAATGAAGCAAACTTTGGATCCTCTCAATCTAACAGAATACACCAATTGTATAACGGGAACTTAGATATTCATAGTGCATTTGCAAATATTCAGTACTCCCTTACCGAAAAACTAAGCGTAATCTTAGGAGCCAGATTTGAAAAATTGACTCAGGATGTATTTTATGTTACTACTACAGTACCAGATGGAGATAACTCTAACTATTCTAAATTCAATATTCTGCCAAGTTTAATTTCAAAATATACTCTGAATGAGAAACAAAACTTAAAATTCTCTGCGAGTAAAACATATACACTTCCACAATTTAAAGAGAAAGTGCCAATTCTTTACGAAGATGTAGCACAAGCCTATGATGGAAATCCTAAATTATATCCTTCTACAAATTACAATTTTGATTTAGGATGGGAGTATTTCCCGAAATCAGGAGAATTAGTTTCTGTTACCGCGTTTGGAAAAATCATTCAAAATCCAATTAACGAAATGTTCCTGAATTCTTCTTCTAATGATATTACTTATGCTAATACAGGTAAAAAAGCAACAGTAGCCGGAATTGAGTTAGAGGTTAGAAAAGACATTTTTGAAATCGAAAATGAAAACAGCTTAAAAACAAAACTATCCTTTGATGCAAATGGATCTTACCTTTACACCAATCAGGATCTAAGCAACGAAAAAGTAAACGCTGAAAATCCCTTTGGAGCTAATTTCACTTTTACAGAAAGTAAATTAACAGGAGCTTCTAACTTTTTGGCCAATGCTAATATCTCGTTTTTAAATGAATTTTCACACGATAGAGACATCTCGGCAACAGTATCTTATTCTTATTTTTCAGATAAGTTAGCTGTAATTGGAACTTCAAAAGTTGGAAATATAGTAGATAAAGCAGTAAATAAATTAGACTTCATTTTAAATACAAGTTTGACTAAAAGCTTAAAACTGGGTCTTATTTACAACAACATATTGAATCCAACTTTTAAACGTGTACAAGAGCAAGGTGAAGTACCTGGTAAAAGCGCAGTAGGAGATGTATTGGTAACTTCATACAAGACCGGTTCTGATCTTAGACTTACTTTAAACTATACCTTTTAAAAACATACCTTGAAAGAATCACAAAGGTGATTAGCAATAGCTAATCACCTTTTTTTTATGCAATGAAACCCAATGTAAATTTTATATTAAGTCAGCCTGAATTTGATAAGATACCCTTAATACATTAATAATATCGGCTTAACCCGGCAAGAAAATATCTTCCTTTACTTTGCCCTAAATAAACAAAACAACAAAAAATTAATAAAATGAAAAAAACATTTTTAGCAATGACTGCATTATTCGGACTTGCTTTAACAAGCTGTAGTTCTGATGACAACAACAATAACAACAACAGCGGAGACAAAAGTACATTCGTGTTAAAAGTTGATGATCTAAAAGGAAACATTAATGACGGTACAGTAACTTTAGATCCAACTAAAACATACACTTTAACCGGAGGTTTAGTAGTAAAAGGTGGAGCAACTTTAGTTATTCCTGCCGGAACAGTAATCAAAAGTTCTGCAACTGCTGAATCTACTTCTTTATTTATCGCTGTGGAAAGAAATGCTAAAATCAACATCAATGGTACTGCCGCTAAACCGGTTGTTATGACATCTGGAAAAGCAACTCCTGCACAAAGTGACTGGGGTGGATTAATCATCGCTGGTAACGGTATCGTAAACACAGGAGTAAACGGAACTTCTGAAGTAGGTGGATTAAGCTACGGAGGAACTGATAATACTGATAATTCAGGAAACATTAACTTCTTGAAAATTTCTTACACTGGTTCTAAATTCTCAGCAACTAAAGAATACAATGGAGTATCTTTCTTTGGAGTAGGTTCTGGAACAAAAGTATCTGACATCTATACTTACGAAAGTGGTGATGACGGTATTGAATTTTTCGGAGGAGCTGTAAGCGCAACAAACCTTACAATCGTTAACTCTTATGATGATTCATTAGATTTTGCTGACGGATGGCAAGGTACTGTAACAAACGTATACATTAATGGTGTTACAAAAGCGGGTGTTGAAGGTTCAAACAATGAAAAAGATCCAAGTGGAGCACTTCCTGTAACAAATGCTAAAATCGTTAACGTTTCTATCGTAAAAGGTGGAGCTACTTTCTTAGCTGATGAAAAAGCAATCAACTATAAAGAAGGTGGTGGAAAACAAGCTTACACAAACTTATTTGTTGCTGACGATATGCCTGTTGCTCTTGCTAAATTAGCTACTGATGCTGGTGCTGTTGCAAACATGAAAGCTGGTTTCTTTACTATCACAGATTACACTTTTGGTGCTCAAATCACTAATGTAACTGGTCCTAATTTATCTGGAAAAACTACTGGTGCAACTGGTGCTGGTGCTGGTGCTGCTTTACCTACTTGGGCTAACTGGACTAAGTAATTCAATAACAATATCCAAAAGAAGCTGTCTGAAAAATAATTTTCAGGCAGCTTCTCTCATTTATAACAATTTGCTTCCTGTTGAAAACGTGTCCTGAAAACTCTTTTCTTAAACTTCTCAACTATAACTGTACTTTTAACCAAATCAGGAACAAAAACTAACAATTGAAATTCCATATTTAGTCAACTCATTGAACTGTTGAATTCTAGTCCAGAAAAAACAACATTGTTAAAAACATCCTAAAATTTCAGGATGTCTTTTTTTGGTGTAATTTTTGTAATTTTTTTTGTATATTTACTTATCTAAAAATAGGCGATGGCAAAAAATTACTTTTATATTATAATCTTACTGGCTTTTTTCTTTACTGTAAGTGCTTCCGCCCAAGACAGTAAACAAACGTCAAAACCTCAAGAAGGCACTGCCACTATTGAGGGACTAAGTTTGTACCCCAATCCGGTTACAAACGGAAAGGTTTACATCACATCTAAAAACGATCTGGAAAAGGAAATTGTTGTCTTTGATCTGCTGGGAAAAAAAGTAATTCAAACCCATTTGGTAGCTAAAGAATTAAACGTTGCCGATTTATCTCCCGGTGTGTATATTATAAAAATAAGCGAACAAAATGTTTCCGCCACCCGAAAATTAATTATCCGATAAAAAGATATAAAGCTCCAAATTACTTTGGAGTTTTTTTATTGTGGTTAGCAGCTTAAGCGCAAAGCTTAGCGATCTTTGCTGTTAAAATTTCTCGCAAAGTCGCAAAGTCGCCAAGCCGCAAAGTTCACATCTCACATCTCACATCTCACATCTCACATCTCACATCTCACATTTTACATTTTACAAATAAAAAACACAGACTGAAAAACTCCCCAACTCTATACAATTATACTTACCTTTGCACAAAAAAAGTTTTGATCACAGCCAACGATATATTTACCATTTCGAGTCAGAAACAATTTGAAAAAATAGCATTAAAAGTGTTTCGTTTTCAGCATGAGAACAATAAAGTATATCGTGATTTTTGTGATTTCTTAAAGGTAAATCCACAACAGGTAAAATCGATACAGCAAATTCCTTTTTTACCGATTCAGTTTTTCAAAAGTCATGATGTTGTTTCAAATGAAAATCCTGCTCAGGTCACTTTTACCAGCAGCGGAACAACGGGAATGATTACAAGCAGACATTTGGTAACCGATGTTTCCTTATATGAAGAAAGTTACCGCAAAGGTTTTTCTGAATTTTACGGCAATATTGAAGATTACGTTGTTTTAGCCCTTTTACCGTCTTATCTCGAACGCGAAGGCTCTTCGTTAATTTATATGGTAGAAGACCTGATAAAACTATCCAATCAGCCTGAAAGCGGGTTTTATTTACACAACCACGAAGAGCTTACACAAAAATTACTGGAATTAGAGCAATCCGGACAAAATACCATACTGATTGGGGTAACATATGCTTTACTGGACTTAATCGAAAAATATCAATTTAAGCTCCAAAATACGATCATTATGGAAACCGGAGGAATGAAAGGCAAACGAAAAGAAATGATTCGCGAAGAATTGCACGAGCAACTTTGCAATGGTTTTGGAGTTAATGCAATTCATTCTGAATACGGAATGACAGAATTATTAGGTCAGGCTTACTCTTTAGGAAACGGAATCTTCGAATGTCCGGGATGGATGCAAATTCTGGTTCGTGATCCTGAAGATGCTTTAACTTATGTAAAAGAAGGCAAAACAGGCGGCATCAATGTAATCGATTTAGCGAATATTAATTCTTGTTCGTTTATCGCCACCCAGGATTTAGGCAAAAAATATCCCAACAACTCGTTCGAGGTATTGGGACGTTTTGATAATTCGGATATTCGCGGCTGCAATTTGATGGTATTGTAAACGCTATCATTCCAATATAAGATTCAAACTTCTTTTTAGAAATAAAATCTATATTTCTAACATATTAGCAAGAAATTATATTCACGCAGATTAAGCAGATTAAGCCGATATTTTTGTTTTGTTATTTCAATAAAACAATCTGAACAAATCTGCTGAATCTGCGTGAGTAAAAAAAGATTGCGCCTCTATCTGTTAAATATCTTTTTGCCGATTATACATTTAATCCAATATAGCTTTAATTTTCTTTCTTAATTCCAACAAAACAATTTCCTGAAACCATTCGTTTTTAGCTTGCCAGATATTATTTCTCGGCGAAGGGTGTGGCAACGGAAAATACCGTGGCAAATAGTTCTCAAAATTACGAACTGTTTCCGTTAGCGTACTTTTATTCTTTTCTCCCAAATAATATCTTTGTGAATACTGTCCGATAAGCAAAATGAGTTCTACATTTGGCATTAATTTCAATACTTTTTCATGCCATAGTGGGGCACACTCCGGTCTGGGAGGCAGATCTCCGGTTTTTCCTGTGCCCGGAAAACAAAATCCCATTGGCATTAAAGCAATTTTAGTAACATCATAAAATGTGGTTTTGTCTATTTGCAGCCAGTTTCGCAAATTATCACCACTTTTATCATTCCAGGGAATACTTGTATTGTGTACAATTCGGCCGGGTGCCTGGCCAATGATAACAATTTTACTTGTTTCGCTCGCTGCAACGACCGGATTGACTCCATCTTTAAGACAGTCTTCACAGACACGGCACTTTTTTATTTCTTCTAAAAGCTCTTTCATAAAACCGTTTCTTTGAACTCAAAGTACTAATTTCTAAATTCAATACAAAAAAACGGTCAAAAAAAAATCCGATTAAATATAATCGGATTTAAAAAGTTTAGAAAAAAGAACATATTATTTTACTCTAATCACAAAATAATTCTTCTTACCACTTTGCAACAACACAAACTGATCGTTGATTAGATCTTTTGTGGTTAAAACAAAGTCTTCTTTTATTTTCTCTCTGTTTACTGAGATTGAATTTGCTGTTAACGCTCTTCTTGCTTCCCCGTTTGATTTAAAGAAACCTGTTTTTTCGTTTAAAACACTAATAATATCCAATCCGTTTACAAGATCTTCTTTGGCAATTTCCGCTTGTGGAACTCCGTCAAAAACTTCTAAAAAGGTAGCTTCATCTAATTGTTTCAAATCATCAGCAGTAGCATTTCCAAACAAGATGTTCGAAGCCTGAATTGCCTTTTCCAATTCTTCTTTGCTGTGAACAAAAATGGTGATTTCTTCAGCCAGTTTCTTTTGTAAAACTCTCAAATGTGGAGCCGTTTTATGCTCTTCGATTAAAGCCTCTATTTCTTCTTTCCCTAAGAAAGTAAAAATTTTAATATACTTCTCCGCATCAGCATCTGTCGCATTTACCCAAAATTGGTAGAATTTGTATACTGAAGTTTTATCTGTATCCAACCATACATTTCCTCCTTCAGATTTTCCGAATTTAGAACCGTCTGCTTTTGTAATCAATGGCGTTGTCAATGCAAAAGCCTTTGCATTTTCTCCTCCCATTCTACGCACTAATTCAGTACCGGTGGTAATATTACCCCACTGATCGGAACCTCCCATTTGCAAAAGACAGTTGTTGTTTTTATATAAATGATAAAAATCGTACCCTTGAATTAACTGATAGGTAAACTCTGTAAATGACATTCCTTCTCCTTCTCCACTCAATCTCTTTTTTACAGAATCTTTCGCCATCATATAATTTACGGTGATACGTTTTCCAACTTCACGCGCAAAATCAATAAACGAAAATTCTTTCATCCAATCGTAATTATTCACCATTACAGGAGCATTTTTATCTGCCGAATTGAAATCTAAGAAACGAGACAGCACACTCTTAATTCCGGCCACGTTTTTAGCCAGTGCTTCTTCGTTTAATAAATTTCTTTCATCCGATTTTCCCGATGGATCACCAATCATTCCGGTTGCACCACCAACCAAAGCGATAGGCTGATGACCAAAATTCTTTAAATGAACCAATAAAATAATCTGAACCATGCTTCCGATATGAAGTGAATCTGCCGTTGGATCAAAACCAATATACGCTGTTGTTACCTCTTTCAGTAATTGTTCTTCCGTTCCAGGCATACTGTCATGGTATAACCCGCGCCATTTTAATTCTTCAACTAGATTTTTCATTTTTAAAATAATTTGTGCAAATATACTTAATTCCATTAGTAGTGGATACTATAAAAACTTATAAACCAAAAAGATTTTTCATAAAAGTCTTTGTAGAAACTATTAGCTTGACAACAACAAAAACTCCCAATAACCTAATTATCAAAACACTACGCAAACCCCTGTGAAATCGTAAAAAAAATCTGAAAAAACGCAATGAATTATCAAACTTCATTCCCTAATTTTGGCGAAAAACCAAAAACCTTTTTATGAAAAAACTATTACTGCTTACCCTATTACTTTGTTACTCATTTACTAACGCACAAATTTCATTTGAAAAAGGATACTTCATATCTAATGACGGAAACAGAACCGAATGTTACATTAAAAATTTAGACTGGAAAAACAACCCAACCGACATCAAATACAAAACACAGCTTAGTGATTCTGATTCTAAAACCGAAAGTATTGCAACAATTCAGGAATTCGGTATTGACAATGAGAGCACTTTCAAAAGATTTAAAATAAAAATAGACCGCTCTACTGATGATCTAAAAAAAATAACCACGAACAGAAACCCGAATTGGAAAGAAGAAACATTGTTTTTGAAAGTACTCGTGACAGGTGAAGCCTCTTTATATAGTTATACAGAAGAAAACTTAAACAGATTCTTCTATGCGACCAAAACCATTCCGACAGAACAACTGATTTATGTTAAATACATTATTACAGATCAAAACGAAGGAACAGAAAAAATAAGCGAAAACAACGAATACAAGCAACAACTATACAAAAATGTTGCAACGTCTTCAACAACCGAAAAAAGCATCCTAAATCTTACTTACAAAAAAGCGGATCTTGTTGCCTATTTTTCGAAATACAACAACATCAACCCCGACTTAGCTAAAAATAATACCAAAACTGGCAAAAGTCAGTTTTTTATCAAAGTAACAGCAGGTGCGAGCATCGTTTCATCAACAACAAAAAACGAAGAAAATTTCCACCAAAATGCAGAACTTGACAACAAAACGATCTTCAAATTCGGTGCTGAATTCGAATACGTACTTCCGTACAATAAAAACAAATGGAGTATTTTTATCAATCCAACCTACCAAAAATACCAAGACGAAAAAAACTACAGCATCCCTACCGGTTTTGTTTCATTTCCGGACAAAGAATACAATGTAAAAATAGATTACAATGCTGTGCAACTACCAATCGGTATAAGACATTATATGTTTTTAAATAATAAATCAAAAATTTTCATAAATGCTTCCTATACTTTAGATGTAATTGGCAAGACCGAGATCACACACAATGAGAAAACAGGAAACAATGATTCAAGTTTCACAGGCGATTTTGCAAAAAATTTAGCCTTTGGATTGGGGTATAATTTCAATAATAAATTCTCTGCTGAGATACGATTAAACACAAAGAAAGAATTAGTTAATTACACCACCTATTCAGCAAAATACAGCGCAATAGATTTCATTTTTGCTTATACTATTTTTTAGCAGAAACCATGATTTTTATAATTCAAAACAACAAAAGCCAATTCCGATGAATTGGCTTTTGTTGTTTTATTTTTAAATAAATAGCTAAATATCATTTAAAGCTAAGATTCCTTTATCAATAAATTTATCAAAAATACTATCTTTACCCTATGGTATTAGTAACAGGAGGAACAGGTTTAGTCGGCTCGCATTTATTACTTCATTTAATTGAAAATGGAGAAACAGTCAGAGCAATTTACAGAAACTCAAACAACATTCAGAAAACAAAATCTGTTTTTGAGTTGTATAAAAAACCAGATTTATTTGAAAAAATAGAATGGCTGGAAGCAGACATCCTTGATATTCCTTCGTTAGAAATTGCTTTTATCGGCATCGAATATGTTTACCATTGTGCCGCATTTATCTCTCTAGATCCTAAGGATGAAGATGTACTGAGAAAAACCAATATTGAAGGAACCGCCAATATGGTTAATTTTTCTATTGCAAAACAAATAAAAAAATTCTGCTTTGTGAGTTCGATTGCTGCTCTAGGCGACTTAGCTGCTCATGAAACCATTATCACCGAAGAAACGGAATGGAATCCCGAAAAACCACATAGTGATTATGCCATTTCTAAATATGGTGCTGAAATGGAAGTCTGGCGAGGACTTCAGGAAGGCCTGGAAGTCATCATTATAAATCCGGGAGTAATTTTAGGACCAATCCCAACTGCAAAAACAAACGAACAGGGAAGTGCCGAATTTTACACAAAAGTAGCCAAAGGACTTCCTTTCTACACCCTTGGAAGTACCGGTTTTATTGCCGTAAATGATGTCGTAAAAATTGCTTATGAATTAATGAAAAGCAACATAAAAAACGAACGCTTTACGCTGATTGCGGAAAACATCGTTTTTCAGGACATTCTCAATACAATAGCAGACAGATTAAAAGTAAAAAGACCTACTATTCATGCGAAGCCTTTATTGCTAAATATCGCCTGGATAGCAGACGGGATATTTTCGACTTTGTTTTTCCAGAAAAGAAGAATTACTAAAGCAACCGCAAAAGCTTCTTATTCTAAAAGTTTGTATGCTAACGAAAAAATAAAAACCGCTCTGGGAACGGTTTTTCTGGATGTACACCAATATGTAAAAGATGTACCTAAATTATAAAACTATCTTGTTTGCATTGTTCTTCTTGCATACATTGCCTTTTTTATCGAATCTATATTCTTTTCAGCAGGTGCTTCATTAAGTTTAGGAGTTGTTCTTCGTTTTTTGTCTTCCTCCTTTTTCTTTTTGATTGCTTTTTTCTCATCTATTTTAGCCAATGAATCCGCTACTTTCTGATTTTTTTCTAATCGTTTAGCAATCACATCAAACATATCTTTATACCCCTCATAGTCGGAAGCATAATAAACATTACTTTGTGCAAACCGCAGACTGTCTACTTTATACTTTTGTAAAACAAACCTTTTCTGATTCGTATCTAATGAATCAAAAGTCAATGGATGTTGGTATTTTACCGCTTCTAAAATAGATAAATCATACATAATATCAATCATCTTCTCTTTCTCGATAAGTCCTTTGGGCTCTTTTACCACCTCTTTTTCGCAACTTACAGAAAGAAACAAAATCAATGCTATTAGTATAAAATTCTTCATCTATGCTTTTTTTTATCTGTCAAACAATAATCTTTTCCCGTTGCGAATATCTTTCACTTTAAAGTTATTGTAAACCAGCTCTCCGTTTACAAAAGTATGTGTAATTCTTGATCTGAAAACAAAACCTTCAAATGGTGACCATCCGCATTTTGCTAAAATATTATCTGCATTCACACTCCAAGGCAAGCTCGGATTCACGATAACCAAATCGGCAAAGTAGCCTTCTTTTATAAAACCTCTTTTCTCGATCTTGAAAATTTTAGCCGGATTATGACACATTTTTTCTACGATTTTCTCGATAGAAATTTTACCCTGATGATGTGCCTCAAACATAGCCACAACTGCGTGCTGAACCAATGGTCCGCCAGAAGGAGCATTTAGGTAAGGTTGTTTTTTCTCTTCTTTTGTATGTGGAGCATGATCTGTAGCAATCACATCAATACGACCATCATTTAGAGCCTCCCAAAGCACTTTTCTGTCGTTTGCTGTTTTTACAGCCGGATTCCATTTTATAAAATTTCCTTTTGTAGCATAATCTTCATCCGTAAACCAAAGATGATGTATACAAACCTCAGCGGTGATTTTTTTATCTTCTAATGGAATTTTATTGGTAAACAACTCCATTTCTTTGGCAGTCGAAAGATGAAAAATATGCAAACGCGCACCTGTCTTTTTTGCTAAAGCCACAGCTTTAGACGAAGAAATATAACACGCTTCAGCGCTTCTGATTAAATGATGCGCTGTTACCGGAATAGCATCACCATATTGCTCTTTATATTGAGCAAGATTATTTTGAATAGTGGTTTCATCTTCGCAATGTACCGCAATTAACATAGAGGTACTTGAAAATATTTTCTCTAAAGTAGCTTCGTTATCAACCAGCATATTTCCGGTTGAAGAGCCTAAAAAGATTTTTATACCAGCAACATTTTTTGGATTCGTTTTTAAAACTTCTTCCAGATTATCATTTGTTGCTCCCATCATAAACGAATAATTCGCAAATGATTTTACAGCAGCCACCTGATATTTATCTTCTAATATTTCCTGAGTAACAGCATTGGGTACTGTATTTGGCTGCTCAATAAAAGAGGTAATTCCTCCCGCCACAGCTGCTCTGGATTCTGATTCAATATCTCCTTTATGTGTTAATCCCGGTTCTCTAAAATGTACCTGATCATCAATAGCACCCGGAATCAAATAATTACCTTCAGCGTCAATCACTTTACAATCGGACGATTTTAAACTGATACTATCGGAAACTTCAACAATCAAGTCGTTTTCGATCAATACATCTCCTTCAAAAATAGATCCTTCGTTTACAATTTTAGCGTTCTTTATTAAAATTCTGTTCATCACCGTAGACTTTATAATGTATTGAATAATTTTTTAAGTCGAAGTGCTATTACACCCAGAATTGCTTCTTTTATAATAGCATTGCTCATTTTCGAAACTCCTTTTGTACGATCGGTAAAAATGATCGGAACTTCGGTAATTTGAAATTTAGCGCAATAGGTTCGATATTTCATTTCGATTTGAAAAGCATAACCAACAAACTTAATTTTGTCGAGTTTTATCTTTTCTAAAACTACTCTTTTATAGCAGATAAATCCTGCTGTAGCATCATGAATTTTCATTCCGGTAATGAATTTAACATACACCGAAGCAAAGTAGGACATCAGAACACGGCTCAACGGCCAGTTCACAACATTTACCCCTTTTACATATCGGGAACCAATAGCTAAGTCAGCGCCACCAAAATGACAGGCATCGTACAACTTTTCGAGATCATTTGGATTATGAGAAAAATCGGCGTCCATCTCAAATATAAAATCATACTTGCGTTCTAACGCCCATTTGAAACCATGAACATAAGCTGTCCCTAAGCCCGCTTTTTTGGCTCTTTTTTCTAAAAACAATCGTCCGGGATATTCTTCCTGCAGTGCAATTACTTTATTCGCAGTAAAATCCGGCGAATTATCGTCAATAATTAAAAGATGAAAAGGTTTATGCTGAGAAAGAACAGCCCTAACTATACTTTCTATGTTCTCAATTTCGTTATAAGTGGGAATTATGACAATACAATCATTCATTTTTCTGGGTAATTTCACCGCAAAAGTAAACTTTTTATGCCATTTGATTCACAATAAATTTATAATAAAAGTATTGACACAAAAAATTACTAATTTTGCAACGTTATGATTGAACAACTTCACCCTCGAATTCTAGAAAACAAAGACTGGGCGACACTTTTATTTGTGTTGGCTTTTGCCCTTGTTGCCATTACTAAATCAGCTTATGAAACCCGATTTAGCGAATTCAGCAAACTTATTTTCTCCGATAAATATGCAAAAATCTATCGCGACTCAAGCAATCTGAAAGGTAGCTTTATTGTTGGTTTATTTTTTGTGCAGGTCATTTCGTTTTCTTTTTTCATTCTGCTTACGATGCATACTTTTGGATATGCCTCAAAAACAGACTGGGTTTTATTCATTCAAATCGCCACTTTTTTATTGTATTTTATTTTAGCAAAATATTTAATCGAAAAAATCGTTGCCACTTCCTTCAATATTGAAGATTTTATCGATCTGTTCAACTTACAAAAAGCTACATATCGCACCTATATTGGTGTTTTGATCCTTCCATTTAATGCGGTTTTGTTTTATTATGACAACATTCCGAAAAGCGTACCACTAGCAATCATCGGGGTTTCACTATGTATAAGTCTATTCTCATACTTTATTTCGATTAAAACGCATCAAAATATAATAATCAGCAAGTTATTTTATTTTATTTTATATCTTTGCGCTCTTGAAATAGCCCCTTATTATTTCATCTATTATTGGATTACAAAAGAGGCGGCTTGGTAAAAGTTTATAATATGAAAGTGAAAACAATTTTGGTGTCACAGCCTGAACCTAAAGTGGAGAATTCTCCTTACTTTGAGCTCCAACAAAAACACAAAATAAAAATTGATTTCAGACCATTTATTCATGTGGAAGGGGTTAGCGCAAAAGAGATTCGATTACAGAAAATCGATCTTAATCATTACACTGCGATTATTTTGACAAGCAGAAATGCTGTAGATCATTTTTTCAGAGTAGCCGATGAAATGCGTTATAAAGTCCCTGAAGGACTGAAATATTTTTGCCAGTCTGAAGCAGTTGCGTTTTACTTACAAAAATATGTAGTGTACAGAAAACGTAAGATTTATGTGGGTGCAAAAGATTTTGCAGATTTATCTCCATTAATTAAAAAGTACAAAGACGAAAAGTTCTTACTTCCGGCTTCTGACCAATTAAATGCAGATGCACCAGTTACTTTAAACAATTTAAAAGTAGATTGGACTCAGGCCATTTTTTACAGAACCGTTATGAGCGACCTATCTGATTTAGCAGACGTTTATTATGATGTCTTAGCCTTTTTTAGTCCAACGGGAATTAAATCTCTGTTTAAAAACTTCCCTGATTTTAAACAAAACGAAACCCGAATCGCTGTTTTTGGAAGCACAACTCAAAAAGAAGCTTTAGACTATGGTTTAAGAATCGATATTCTTGCTCCAACTCCTGAAACTCCTTCTATGACAATGGCTCTAGAAAAATACATCAACGAAGCAAACAAATCGAAGTAATTACTTCTAAGATACAATCTTAAAAATTCCAAATTTCAACTTTACTGTTGGGATTTGGAATTTTCTTTTTTACAGCATTTTAACTACATTTGGTTTCTATTCAAAACCCAAATCACAAAATATAGTTTCAAATTGTAAATTATGAAAATCAACTCGCTTTTAATTGAAATTGACGGTATCGATAAAGAAATCCTTCGCTATTTAATGGATGATGCCCGAAAACCCATTTTACAAATTGCCAATAAAATTGGGATTTCAGGAGCGGCGATTCATCAGCGCTTGAAAAAACTCGAGCAGTCCGGTGTGATTTCAGGATCAAAATTTATTGTAAATCCAAAAGTCTTGGGCTACAACACCATGGCCTTTGTTGGCGTATACCTCGACAAAGCCTCCCGAAATTCGGAAGCCGTAAAGGACCTGAAAAAAATTCCCGAGGTACTCGAATGCCACTACACCACCGGAAACTGGTCGGTATTAATAAAAATCATCTGTCGCGATAACGAACATCTTATGCAGCTTTTAAATACCAAAATTCAGGCTATTGAAGGTGTTTCAAGGACAGAAACCTTTATATCGTTAGATCAGCAAATTGATCGACAGATTCAACTTTGAGAGGAAATTTCAAAAAATTAATTCCAAATTCCAAACAATATTATAAAACAAACCCGACAGGTTTTAAAAACCTGTCGGGTTTAGATTTCGTATCGATTGAAATTTGGAATTTCCCTCCTTTAGTTTCTCCTGCTTCCTGAATATATCGAAATATAGTACAACAACGTTGCAATAGACCCTATCGCAGCCACTAAGTAAGTCCTGGCAGCCCATTTTAAAGCATCTTTTGCTCCTGCCTGTTCTTCCTGTGTCAACATTCGTTTATTCTCCAACCAGGCCAATGCACGATTACTTGCATCATATTCTACCGGCAATGTGATTATCGAAAACAAAGTTGTCATAGCAAAAAGCACTATCCCAAATAACAGCAGTCCCGGAAAAACACGAATCATTAAAATACCGGCTAACAGAATCCACTGCATATAATTTGACGCCATACTTACAATCGGAACGAGTGCAGAACGCATAGTCAACATCTGGTATCCAACAGCATGTTGCACCGCGTGACCACATTCATGGGCAGCAACTGCTGCTGCCGCTGCATTGCGATGACTATAAACTGCTTCACTTAAGTTTACCGTTTTATCCGAAGGATTATAGTGATCTGTTAATTGTCCCGGAGTCGAGATAACACGCACATCGGTTATTCCGTTATCTGCAAGCATTTTTTGGGCAATTTCGGCACCACTCATGCCATTTCTCAATTGCAATTTAGAATATAATTCGAATTTACTTTTTAGTTTTGAACTCACCAGCCAGCTGATTAACATAATTGCCCCGGCAAGAATTAAATAACCACTTCCCATAATTGTTCTGTTTTTGATTTAAATTTAAAATTACAAAACAATCCTCAAATTACGATCCAAATTAACATTTTGTAAAAATGACACAGGAAACACCATCCTACTTTAAGAATCAGCAGTCAACTGCCTATTTATCGTTTCGAATTTTTCAATTAAAGTATTGATTTTCGCATTCTCTTTTTTAATTTGTTTTGGGCGCAGATAAAACCAAACAAAACCAAGCCAAAGAAACAGCATTACATAACTAAAAACAGCCCAAAATTGTGTCATTATTGACGCATATTCATACATATACAAACACAATCCAACTCCGAGCATTATAAAATACAAACTCAACATAGTCGATTGCAGGAATTTTTGTTTTGTTTTTATCTCAATTAATTTTTGCAAGTATTCTGTATTGCTATTTGTACCGTCAATTCTCTTATAAACACCAAACAATCTATTAGCAACAAATAAATAAACGACCATTGCAATAACACACAAAACAATTCCGATTTTGGTTGAAATAAATTCAGGCTTGTAACGATACCAAATAAAAACAATAAACACACAGGTGGCCACAAGCAATGCATTCGTTAGCACTAATTTTCTCAAACCTGACTGCTTGAAACGACTTAGCTTAGCCAACAACTCTTTCATATCAGGAGGACTTACGGATTGTTTTTTCCATAAATCTTTAAAATCTATATTATTGTCCATTTTGTTTGAATTTTTGAGTCAGTTTTTCTTTTATTCTATGAATTTTAACCCTCACATTAGCTTCCGTAAGCCCAACGATTTTAGCAATTTCCGCTTGCTTCACATCTTCTAACTCTAAGGAAATAATGATACGCTCAGCCTCGGGTAATTCAGCAATACACTTATACAAAAACTGAATCCTCGGTTCTAACGAATACTGTTTTTCCTCCGTGAGATTAGAAGGCAATTCTGATTTAGGAAAGCGCTTTTGATTTTCTATCTGCCTCAAACAATTATTAGACGCAATTCTGAATATCCAGGTTCCAATACCCGATTCATTCCTAAACGTATCCAATTTTTGCCAGACTATAATAAAAGTTTCCTGAGCCAGATCTTGTGCAGCATCATAATCATTGACAAAACCCATACAAAGCCTGAAGATTCTGTCCCAATACATTTTATAAATACTTTCAAACTCCATTATTTAACTTTTATAAAGTTGTTCAAATGTTTGAAATAAAATTCTTTATCATCATACATAACAAAATGCAATCCCTTGGAGGCATATTGAAGATTAGCTGTTTTGAGATTTTTGTACTGCGCTTCAATAGCCGGTTTTATATTTACAAAATAAGCTTCCAGTAAGATCAAAGCCGGACATTTTACACTAGCGATCTTATCTCTTAAATCTGTATTGGAAAAGTCACAATACACCTCAGCAAAAGTCTTTCTGTCTGATTTCGCACTCCAGCTTAATAATAAATCATGCTTAGAAGTATCTTCTGTAAGTTTTGTCAAAAATTTCTTTTGGTTTTCCAAAAATTGCGCATCGGTCATAGCGGTCATTTGATCCACAATTGGCTTACAGTCATTATTTTCTTTTGATTTAAAAGAAGCATTCATCAAAGCAGCAAGACAAGGAACCGCATCGACCACAACAATCCTATCGGCCAGATCCGGATAATCTGCAGCAATTGCCAAAGCCAATCCACCACCCATACTGTGACCAATAATAATTGGTTTTTCGATTTTATTCTCTTTTATATAACTTGCAATAGCATCTTCCCAATTTTTAAAGGATGCATTTGGCTGTGGTTGTACTCCGGCAAATCCTGCCATTGTAAGAGTGTAACAAGTGAAATTCTTTTCGAAATTAGCTTTTGTATCGTTCCACACTTCTCCCGAAGATGCAAAACCCGGTATAAACACAATAGACTGTTTTCCTTTTCCCGATTTAATAACCTCAAACGGATATGATTTTGTTTGTGCAAACACATTTAAACATACTGCAGAAAATAATAATGCGATAATCAGGATGATATACTTTTTCATTTTTTAATAGTTTTAAATTGTTAATTAATCAAATTCGCCTTTTGGATACGAGAAAAATCAAAATGTTACAGATTTTAGAAAATAAAATTAAAATTCAATTTTTAAAAATCCAAATCCCAATGTTTTAGGGGCATTAGACGAGACGCACAGTAGAGACGCACAGCAGTGCGTCTCTACAGATGTGTATCTATACGGTTACGACATTAAAATTCCGCAACAAATTCCAACGCCCCAATTCGTGAAAATTCGTGCAATTCGTGGCAAAAAAAAATCCAAATCCCAACATACATTGGAATTTGGATTTTTAAAAATTGAAAATTTATATTTTCTATCCTACTAAATTGATAATTTTCCCGGGAACAATAATCACTTTATTCGGAGTTCTGCCGTCTAATTGACGTTGTGTTCTTTCATCCTTCATAATGATTTCTTCAATTTGCGCTGCTGTTAAATCTAACGGTAATTCAATAGTAAAACGCATTTTTCCATTAAATGAAACCGGATACTCTTTACTGCTTTCCACCAAATACTTTGGTTCGAAAATTGGGAAAGCAACAGTCGAAATAGAAGTGGTATGTCCTAACAAACTCCATAGCTCTTCTGCAATATGTGGCGCATAAGAAGAAACTACAATCGCCAACGGCTCTAAAATAGCTCTCGAATGACAATTCTGAGTCGACAATTCATTCACACAAATCATAAACTGACTTACAGAAGTATTAAAAGAGAAATTCTCGATATCTTCCGCTACTTTTTTAATCGTTTTGTGTAATGATTTTAGATTGTCCTTTGTTGGTTCCTCATCTGTAACAATCAAACCATTGTCATCAAAGTACAGACGCCATAATTTTTTAAGGAAACCAAAAACTCCTGAAATACCCGCAGTATTCCAAGGTTTTGCCTGCTCTAACGGACCTAAAAACATTTCGTACAAACGCAATGTATCTGCACCGTATTCATTACAAATATCATCAGGGGTTACCACATTGTATTTCGATTTTGACATTTTTTCAACCTCGCGACCTACAATGTATTTTCCATTATCATCAGTTATAAATTCTGCGTTAGCATAATCTTCTCTCCATGCTTTGAATTTTTCAATATCCAGTTCGTCCGAAGAATTCACCATTGAAACATCAGCGTGAATTGGCTGCACTTTCTGATCTCCAATTTTATTTTTTGAAACAAAGCTATTCGTCCCTTCAATTCTGTAAACAAAAGCACTAGTTCCCAAAATCATCCCCTGATTGATCAGTTTTTTGAATGGCTCTTCAGTCGGAGCAAATCCTTTGTCTTTTAAGAATTTATTCCAGAAACGAGAATACAATAAGTGTCCGGTTGCATGCTCACTTCCTCCAATATACAAATCAACACTTTCCCAATAAGCCAAAGCTTCCTTACTTGCAAAGTCGGTTTCATTATTCGCATCCATATAACGCATCCAATACCACGAGCTTCCAGCCCAACCCGGCATGGTGTTTAATTCTAAAGGAAAAACAGTTACATGATCTACTAAATCTGTAGCAACTACTTTATTTTCTTTGGTATTCCAAGCCCAAACTGCTGCATTTCCTAAAGGAGGCAAACCGTCTTCGGTTGGTAAATATTTTTCTACTTCAGGTAAAATAATCGGCAAATGTTGCGCCTCAATCATTTTTGGCAAACCATTTACATAATAAACAGGGAAAGGCTCTCCCCAATAACGCTGACGTGAAAATACAGCATCACGCAAACGGTAGTTGGTTTTTCCTGTTCCTTGTTTTATAGTTTCTAATTCAGCAATTGCTTTTTGAGTTGCGGCTTTATAATTTAATCCATTAAGGAAATCAGAATTTGCGATTTCAACATTGTCTTTTGATCCGTAAGCAGTTTCAGAAATATCAACATTAGCGAAGATATTTTTGATTTCCGGCATTCCGTTTTGACCTTTAAAGAAATTGGCAAAAGCATAATCTCTTTCGTCTCCACAAGGAACCGCCATTACTGCACCCGTTCCATAACCTGCCAAAACATAATCTCCAATCCAAACCGGAATTGGTTCTTTGGTAAACGGATGTTCGGCATAAGCACCGGTAAATACTCCCGAAATGGTTTTAACATCTGCCATACGCTCACGTTCTGAACGTTTTGCTGTTTTCTCTATATAAGCTTCGATAGCTGCTTTTTGTTCCGGAGTTGTAATTTCGACAACCAAAGGATGCTCCGGAGCCAATGTCATAAACGTAACTCCAAAAATAGTATCAGGGCGAGTCGTAAAAACTTCGATAAAATTCCCTTCGGCTTCACTTTGGGATACACTTGAAGAGACAACTTTAAACTTCACCATTGCCCCTACTGATTTTCCAATCCAGTTGCGTTGACTCTCTTTGATACTTTCACTCCAGTCAATATCATTAAGACCTTGTAACAAACGCTCTGCATAAGCAGAAATACGCATGCTCCATTGTGTCATTTTTTTACGGATAACCGGATAACCACCACGTTCCGAAACGCCATTTATAATTTCGTCATTTGCCAAAACTGTTCCTAAACCGGGACACCAGTTTACTTCTGTTTCTGCCAAATACGTCAATCTGTATTGTAATAGTATTTTTTCTTTCTGATCTTCTGAATAAGAATTCCATTCGCTTAACGAAAAAGAAGTTATATTGTCATCTGAAACAGCATTTACTTTTTCATTTCCTTCTTTTTCAAAAACCGCAACTAAAGTCGAAATATCTTCGGCTTTATCTGAATCTTTATTGTACCAGGAATTAAACAACTGAATAAAAATCCATTGGGTGTGTTTATAATAATCCGCATTTGAGGTACGCACTTCTCTGGCCCAGTCAAATGAAAATCCAATTTTATCTAATTGTTTTCTGTATCCTGCAATTTCTTTTCCTTCTTTATCTACTCCACCGTCAATATTTACACGGGTAGTATCCTCCGGACGTTGTCCGGTTTGAATGGCATATTGCTCCGCCGGTAATCCGAAACTATCATAACCCATTGGATGCAAAACATTGAAACCCTGATGTCTTTTGAAACGCGAATATACATCTGATGCAATATATCCCAGTGGATGTCCGACGTGTAGTCCCGCTCCTGAAGGATAAGGAAACATATCTAACACATAATGTTTAGGTTTTTCAGAATTATTTACGGCTGCAAAAGTTTGATTATCTGCCCAATATTTTTGCCATTTGGCTTCTATTTCGTTCGGATTGTATTTCATTTTGTGAATTGCTGAGTTACGGAGTAACTGAGTTGCTAAGTTTTAATGCATTAAGTAATTAAGATCGCAAATTTACATTTATTACAGTTTGTAACAAAAGTATTTTAGTACATAAATTGTCGTGTTGAAGATAATCCGTAAAAAATATGCTTAACAAATAGGAGCAGCGAAGTTTCTCACGCAGATTTGGCAGATTATGCTGATTTTTTTTCTTTTATGTTTCCAACAAGGTTATCTAAAAAATATGCTACCCAAGCAATAACGAACAGACGAAGCAAATCTGCGTGAGAAAAAAACACTTGACAAACTTTAGAAGAAACATCGTTTTAGTCATAAAAAAATAATTTAAAAAAGAAATGCATTTCTATCACATAATCGGACTATGGGCATTTAGAATAAGTGAAACGCCTTTTTTCATTTTCAAAACTATGTCTCTATGTGTTAAAATATAAGCACACCAAATGAGCAAATTAATATATGAATCGGCAATTCTTCACAAAAGTCAAAATACAAGTCTAAAAATTACTTATATTGTACAAAAGTTAAAACTTTGACCGTTATTAACTTTAAATAAAGAAATTGTTTATTATTTTTACCCCATAATTTAAGCAAACTATGAGTTCTAACTTTGATAAATTTCAAAAGCGCAGGTTAATTTCCTCTTATTTTTCGGTTGTATTAAGTGTCTTTCTGGTATTATTCCTTTTGGGAGTATTGGGATTGTTCATTGTTAATTCTAAAAAACTGGCAGATGACTTTAAAGAAAAAATTGCAATGACCGTTTTCTTTAAAAACGAAGCTAATGACAGCGTTATAAAAGCATTTAACTCTGAACTAAAAAGAGCTCCTTTTGCAAAATCATACGTTTATGTAACTAAAGAAAAAGCTGCTAAAGAGCATACCGATATTATTGGCGAAGATTTCCTTACCTTTTTGGGAGAAAATCCGTTATTGAATTCTTACGACATTCACTTTAAAGCAGACTATGTTGAAAGAGACAGTATTCAAAAAGTCGAAAGCCACTTTCGTAAAAATACTATGATTTCTGATATCGTTTACGACAAACAATTGGTAAATCTGGTAAATGACAATATTAAAAAAGTAAGTATGTGGATATTGATTATCAGCGGATTCCTGACTGTAATTGCTGTTTTATTAATCAATAGCTCCCTTCGTTTGTCTATACACTCTAACCGTTTTATCATTAAGACCATGCAAATGGTTGGCGCAACAAAATCGTTTATCCGTAAACCATTTGTGATGCGCAGTGTAAAACTGGGTATGTTAGGCGCTGGTCTGGCCATTATTGCCTTAATTGCCCTTTTAATTTATGTAGACACCAATTTTCCGGGATTAGGAATTTTAGAAGACAAAGTTTTAACCGTTTTGATTTTACTTTCTGTTTTCGGATTGGGAGTTTTAATTACCTGGGTAAGTACACACTTTGCCACACAACGTTTTCTGAATCTAAGAACAGACGATCTTTATTAACTAACAAAAAGAGTCTCAATCTCCGTATTCAGTACCTTATAACAGAATTTTATAGAAATGAAAAATAATACAGAAGAACAAAAACAAGAATTCCTTTTTGAAGGTATCAACTACAAAATCCTTTTAATCGGAATTGCGGTAATTGCATTAGGCTTTATCTTAATGTCAGGTGGTGGTAGCGATAACCCAAATGTTTTTAACGAAGACGTTTTTAGTTTCAGACGTATCCGATTAGCTCCAACAACTGTTTTAATAGGATTTGGAATCACGATTTATTCTATTTTTAAAAAATCAAAATAATAGCATTTTATAGATTTTCTTTTCGTGCCCTTCTCTACATCAAAGGCGCTAAATCTGAGATCTAAAATCTAAAATCAACCCTTTTAATGAACACATTACAAGCTATTATCCTTGCCATAATTGAAGGAATTACAGAATTTTTACCTGTTTCTTCAACTGGCCATATGATTATTGCCTCTTCTTTTTTTGGAATTGCTCATGACGATTTCACTAAACTCTTTACGATTGTTATTCAACTGGGCGCTATCCTTTCAGTTGTTGTATTATATTTCAAACGTTTCTTTCAGACCTTAGATTTTTACTTTAAGCTTTTGGTAGCATTTGTTCCGGCAGTAGTTTTAGGATTATTGTTAAGTGATTTCATAGACGGATTGTTAGAAAATCCTATTACAGTTGCCATATCTCTTTTGATTGGAGGGCTTATTTTATTAAAAGTCGACCAGTGGTTCAACCAACCCAATGCGACTGAAACTTCTCAGGAAATTACGTATTTGCAAGCTTTTAAGATAGGATTATTTCAATGTATTGCCATGATCCCCGGAGTTTCAAGAAGTGGAGCCAGCATTGTGGGTGGAATGTCACAAAAACTAAATCGTACTACAGCAGCAGAATTTTCATTTTTCCTTGCAGTACCAACCATGTTAGGCGCCACGGTAAAAAAATGCTACGACTATTACAAAGCCGGATTTGAGTTATCGCACGATCAGGTTAATCTCTTAATTATCGGAAACATTGTCGCTTTTATTGTAGCACTGTTAGCCATCAAAACTTTTATTGGTTTCCTTACTAAAAACGGTTTTAAAGTTTTTGGTATTTATCGCATAATTGCCGGAATCATTTTACTGGTAATTCACTTTTTCATTCACCCGCTTACCATTATATAATGACTCCTGAAGAATATTTAAACGGACAGGTTTTATTGATAGACAAACCTTTAAAATGGAGTTCGTTTCAAGCAGTCAATAAATTAAAATACCTTTTAATTAACAAAGTTGGACTTCCAAAGAAGTTTAAGATCGGTCACGCAGGAACATTAGATCCTTTAGCGACCGGACTATTATTGATCTGCACCGGAAAATTCACCAAAAAAATTTCTGAATTACAAGGTCAGGCCAAAGAATATACGGGAACTTTTTATATTGGAGCCACTACTCCTTCTTATGACTTAGAAACCGAGATTGATCAAACATTTCCAACCGAGCATATAAACGAAGCTTTGATTCATGAAACGGTAAAACAATTTTTAGGTGAAATCGATCAGAAACCGCCTATTTTTTCAGCTATCAAAAAAGACGGTGTTCGTTTGTACGAGCATGCACGTGCCGGAGAAACTGTCGAAATTGCTAGCAGAAAAACTACCATTCACGAATTTGAAATTACACGAATTGAATTGCCGGAAATTGATTTTAGAGTAGTTTGCAGCAAAGGAACTTATATTCGCTCCCTGGCTTTTGATTTTGGGAAAGCAATGCATTCAGGTTCACACCTAACCGTTTTACGCCGAACAAAAATTGGCGATTACGATGTAAAAAATGCGATCGACATCACTTTATTTGAGGAAAGCTTACAAGGTTAATTTCTAAGATAAATCTATAACTCATAGGAAAGGTTTCATAATACTGTTTATTTTACAGTCCTTATCCTTTCCTTTTTTTGTATTTTAGATTTTCCTTTTAAAAACAAAAACATGAGATGCTTTCTTCTGATTCCTTTTCTGATTTTTACGATCTCTTCTAGTGGACAAAACAACCATCAACAAATTGTATCTGACGATATTAATCATTTTTGGGACGCCTACGAAAAAATCATTTCTACCAACGACAGCACAAAACAATTAGACTTCCTCAAAACACTTTACCTTGACAAAGCAACACCGGGATTAAAAAGCCTGATCGAGGTTCGAAACTATACTGCGAAAGATTTTATAAGTGCAATAAACCAGTACCCTAAATTTTGGAGTTCATTAAAGTCAAACACTTTAAACAGCGAGAAGCTTTATCCCGAAATAGAAAGCGACATCAACAAACTCAAACAAGTCTATCCTGATCTAAAACCATCCACCATTTATTTTTCTATTGGTGCTTTCAGAACCAATGGAACCATTCAGAATGATCGAATTTTGATTGGCTCTGAACTAGCTTTAGCAGACGAAACTACCTTTATCGAGGAGCTCCCACAATGGAGACAGTCTTTCTACAAAGAATATAATCCACGAAAAAACATAGCTCTTTTATGTACACACGAATATATACATACGCAGCAAAAAGAAATTGTTGAAAATCTGCTTTCGATGTGTTTGTATGAAGGAGTAGCAGAATTTATTTCTTGCCATGTTACAGGCAAAAAGTCAAGTAGTCCGGCAATAGAATTCGGCAAAAATAACCGCCAAAAAGTAATCGACCAATTTATCGCAGACTTATTCATCATGAGCAATAACTACAATTGGTTGTGGGGAGAAAACAGAAACAATCTCAAAGTAAGAGATTTGGGATATTATATTGGATATGAAATTTGCGAGCGATATTACTCTAAGTCGAAAGACAAAGCTAAAGCACTAAAAACACTTATTGAGCTTGACTATTCAAATGAAAAACAAGTTGAGCAAATCGTTGACATCTCAGAATTCTTTCCTCAAACTGTAAACCAACTAAATCGCAACTATGAAAAACAGCGACCATATGTTACCTCTATATCAACGTTCAAAAATGGCAGTCAGAAAGTAAAACCCGGATTAACCACCATCACCGTTACATTCTCAGAGCCTTTAAACGGACATCATACAGGCGTAGACTTCGGCCCTCTTGGCGCCACTTTTTGCCCCCAAATAAATCCCGAAAGAATTTGGTCATCAGACAAGAAATCATGGACTTTCAAAGCAGACTTAAAACCCAATCAGAAGTATCAAATTCTGCTCACGAACGCTTTTAGAAAAGAAAACGGAACGAGACTCAAACCCTATCTCGTAGAATTTAAAACTACAGAATAAACGATTTAAGAATCTCTTAAATCAATACGAAATATTATAGGTTTTTTTTAAGGCTTATTCCTTTATTAAATTTTAACCGCAAAGTTCGCAAAGTTTTTCGCTAGTGTTGAGCGCAAAGTTCGCAAAGCTATATAAAAAAAATACTTCTTCTATTTTGCGTCCTTTGCGTAAATCTTTGCGAACATAGCGGTTAAAGAAGCACAAAGCTTAATAGAATTTCTATCTCCCAAAGATTTCAGTATTAATCCAATATCACTCTGACGTTTTAATGACATGAATTCAGTCACAATACAAAACCAAAAAGCACATTACATCATGAATATTCATTGTAATGTGCCAGTTCTCACTTAAAGTAATTTTGTTTCATAGGCGTCCTAATATTTGCTGTTTAATAATGAGGTACATTCTTCCCTCCAAACAACAAGCCCGAAACAAAATCGTAAAATCTTTCGAATAACTTTTTCATGATAGTGCATTTTTAATTGTTAAACATTAAATAAACACCGATAAAAAGAGTAAATAAGAAAATTAATAATAGAAGTGGGATTCTGTTGCCAAGGTACAAAAAATTAAACCAGTACAAAATATTTTAATATATTTTTTACTACTAAATTACTCACACTAAGTAAATTACCCAAGAAATAAGGGGTTTCAACGATATATTTCCCAAAAAAAATTATAGTCGATTGTACTTAATATCTTCCGTAATCTTAATGAGTTCTTCCTGAACAGAAACGCCTTTATCTGCCAAATACCACAATTGTAGATCGGTTTTAATTTTCTCGTCAATTACACCGAACTCTTTTTTATAATTTGTCATTAATTCTGTAGCTCCTTTTGGTCTTGGTCCCCAATCGGCACGTACAATTCCTGCTTCTTTACATATAATAATCACCTTGGGGATTGCTCTTCCGCCGTTTGTCAGATAGTGACTCATTAATTCATCGTTGGCATCACGTAAGACGATACGCAAATCTATCTTTTTATCCGACGACAAGGCCATCTTATTTAAAATAGGAAGTATTTGAGCCGCATCACCACACCAACCTTCAGAAATTACCAGCCAGATATAATGATTGTCTAATTTTTGCAGTTTTTCAATGGTCTCTTCCGAAATTTTTATGGTTTTTTCCAATCGGTTCATTCGGGCTTCATTCAGACTGGTATAATGTGTTAGATCTTCAGATTGCTGATCGCCTGTTGCTTTTCCTTCGGATAACAAATCGGCGACTAATTTTCGATATTCAGGATAAGAGTAACTATTGAATAATGCTTTGGCTACAATACTTTTCATACTTAATTTGTTTAGAATACCATAAAAATACGATTTTTTAAAAAGACGTCTTACTGATTTTTGTCATATTCAAAAAAAATAAAAATGACAGCCCCCAAAAGATTAAATATTGCAAACCGAAATTATTTTTAAAACAGTATTTCTAAAAATCAGAATATGTCTATATTTGCACAAATTAACGCAATACACACATGAAATATAAAAGAATTCTTCTAAAACTAAGCGGTGAGGCTTTAATGGGTGATTTACAATACGGAATTGACCCAAAAAGATTAGCCGAGTATGCTGAGGAAATTAAGCAAATTCACAGTAAAGGAGTAGAAATTGCTATTGTTATTGGAGGAGGAAATATTTTTAGAGGCGTTGCAGGAGCAAGTGCCGGTATGGATCGAGTACAAGGCGATTATATGGGAATGCTTGCCACTGTAATTAATGGAATGGCGTTGCAAGGTGCTCTTGAAGACAGAGGAATGAAAACCCGTTTACAGACTGCCTTGAAAATGGAATCTATTGCAGAGCCCTACATTAAAAGAAGAGCAGATCGTCACCTTGAAAAAGGAAGAATTGTAATTTTTGGTGCCGGAACCGGAAATCCTTATTTTACAACTGATACAGCAGCAGTTTTGAGAGGAATCGAAATCAATGCTGATGTAATTCTAAAAGGAACCCGCGTAGATGGTGTTTACGATTCTGATCCTGAAAAAAATGCATCGGCAGTAAAATTTGATTTTATCTCTTTTGACGATGTGCTAAAAAAAGGATTAAATGTAATGGACACAACAGCTTTTACATTAAGCCAGGAAAACAAACTACCAATTGTTGTTTTTGATATGAACAAAATTGGCAATCTATTGAAAATTTGCGAAGGCGAAAACATAGGAACTGTAGTTAATATATAAATCTTCTTCGACAGTTTACAGTCACAAACTGACTAAACTAAAAGTGAAGATTAAAACTGAAAACTAAAAAAAACAATGACTGAAGAAATAGAATTTATATTAGATAGTACTGAAGAATCAATGAATGGTTCGATAGCGCATTTAGAGAAAGAATTTCTTAACATTCGCGCAGGAAAAGCTTCACCGGCAATGCTTGGAAGTGTTTTTGTAGACTATTACGGATCTGCAACACCACTTTCGCAAGTGTCAAAAATTAGTGTTCCTGATGCAAGAACAATTACACTACAACCTTTTGAAAAAAACATGTTGTCTGTAATTGAAAAAGCAATTATGATTGCTAATATTGGTTTTAACCCGATGAACAACGGAGACGTTATCATTATCAGCGTACCACCTTTGACAGAAGAGCGTCGTAAAGATTTGGCTAAACAAGCAAAATCAGAGGCAGAAGATGCAAAAATTGGAGTTCGTAATGTACGTAAAGACGCCAATACTGATATTAAAAAATTAGAAAAAGAAGGAACTTCTGAAGATGCTTGTAAATCTGCTGAAGAAGAGGTTCAGAATTTAACGAATACTTATATTAAAAAAATTGATGAATTATTAGCTGCGAAAGAGGCTGAGATCATGAAAGTTTAATTTTATTCGACACAAAATAAAATCCGTTTAGTTAAATGTACTAGACGGATTTTTTTATTCTTATTTTTACGTACTGAAAATTAATTGTTTTCGTTCCTGAAACCATAATCCTCTGTATGAAACTATTTTGTTTTTTGTCTTTGTTTTTTACGCTTACCATTCAGGCGCAATTTCAAATAAACGGAATTGTCAATGACTCCGGCAACAAACCACTTCCCTTTGCGAGCATTAAAATAGCAGACCATACTAGTACCATTACAGATGTTGATGGTAAATTTTCTTTTACCGTTTCATCAGACACGGGCTTTTTTACGGTTTCCTATATTGGTTTCGAAACCAAAAACATTAGCCTGTCAACTAACAAAAAATTCTATACGGTTTCGCTTTCTCAGAAAACAGATGATTTAAAAGAGGTTATTGTTTCAAATGAAAATCCGGCGTTAAGTATCTTAAGAAAGGTAATTTCCAATAAAAACAGGAACAATCCACAAAAAAAGCTGAGTAGTTTTGAATACAAAACCTACAACAAACTTATCGTCACGGCCAATCCTGATTCTATCGACGGACGTATTGATTCTACTGCCGTCTATAAAGATCTGAACAAAAAGAAAATCAATATTGATTCGTCCGATTATAAATTCAAAGAAATAATCAGCAAACAACATTTATTTCAAACGGAAAAAATATCGCAATATCAATTTAGAAATAACAAACTCAAAGAAACAGTACTAGGCACAAAAATGGCCGGTTTCAAACAGCCTGTGTACGAGATTATCGCTTTTAGCTTGCAATCAATTTCAATTTACGATCCGAAGTATGAGTTATTGGAGACTAAATACGAAAGTCCAATTTCAAACAATGCCCTCAAAGATTACACCTATAATTTACTTGATACCGTTAAGATACAGGACCGTGAGACATACATGATTCATTATAAAAACAAACGAAAAAGAAATGCATCGGGTCTCGAAGGTGTTTTATACATTGACGCAGAAAATTTTGCTATAGCCAAAGCAGTAATGCGTATAAAAGGTGTTTTAGACATTAGTGGAATCCATGAGTTTGAATATGTTCCAACCGAAAAAATATGGTTTCAGAGCCATACGACATTCAAAATCGTAAAAGGTAAAAACGACGAGGATATTAAAATTCTGGGAGGCACCATTCAATTTGATGCAGATACAGGAGAAAACTTTGAACCGAGAAAAAAAGCAGCTTCCGACTTTACCTATTTACTTTCTGAAAGTAACAATTTCGACATTCACTACAATACCAATCCGGTCATAAAAAATCCGGCACTTTATATTGAAATTAAAGAAGACGCCAGCAAAAAACCGGAAACTTTCTGGAACGAATATCGTAAAGAAACTCTTGATCTCAAAAGTCAAAAAACGTATCTATTGCTAGACAGCATTTCTCTTAAAAAAAGAATTGAAAAGCGCTTAGGGCTTGGTCGAAAAATCATAAACGGTTATATCCCGATGGGGCCAATTGATTTTGACTTGAAGAAGCTAATCAGTTATAACAACTATGAAGGTTTCCGTCTTGGTCTTGGCGGAATTACAAATGATCGTTTTTCTAAAAATTTCCGAATCGAAGGATATGCTGCGTACGGAACAAAAGACGGAACAATGAAATACAGCATCGGTTCCGGTTTTTTACTTGATAAAAACACCAATACATGGCTAAATGCGTATTATGCAGATGATGTTCGGGAAATTGCGAGTACCGTTTTTGCCGTTGACAAACGTGTTTTTAAGATTTACGATCCACGTCCGATAAACATTAGTACTTTTTACGAATATGTTGGCTGGAGAAGTAACATTCAAACTAAGATTATTCCGAAAACAGAAGCTGTTCTGGAATTATCACGAAATTATATCGAGCCTAAATTTGATTATCTCTTTAATCTGCACGGAAAGCTGTATTCAAGCTATATTATGACTACGGCGATGCTTTCTATTGCCTGGTCACCGTTTAGTGATTTTATGCAAACCCCAACCGGAAGAACCGAAGCAGACAAAAGGTTTCCTAAATTTACTTTTCAGTACACCCAGTCCTTGCCGGATGTATTTGAAAATGATTTTGAATTTGGAAAAATAGATTTCAAAGCCGAATATGAAAAAAAATATCTAAACGGTCAAAAAACAGGTTTACTGCTTCAAGGCGGATATGCCTTTGGTGACGTACCGATTACCCACTTATACAATACGGCGCCCAACAACTTAACCAAAGAAACGGTTGTTCAACGTATTACATTTGCGGGAAGAAACAGTTTTGAGACCATGTATTTTAATGAGTTTTTCTCCAGTCAATACGTGATGTTCCAAATTAAACATGGTTTTGATCGCATCAGAATTCTCAGAAAAGTACGTCCTTCAATGGTATTGGTTACCAGAATGGCATGGGGAAATATGGAAAACCCACAACAACACGTCGGACCCGCTTACAAAACACTTGATAAAGGTTTCTTTGAATCCGGAATTGAACTAAACAAAATCTACAAAGGCGTCGGCTTAGGAGGATTCTACCGATATGGTCCAAATCAGCTGCCTAGATTTGAAGACAATATTGCGGTTAAGATTTCTTATGTTCTTGATTTGGGGATCTAGGGCTGATATTAAATTCCAATTTTTTGAAAATTCCAAATTCCAAATTCCAAATTCGGAACATTGAGGTAGATTGATCAATTGCTAATGTCCTCCTGAGCGAAGCCGAAGGGCAAATCCCAATAAAATGTGATTGGAAATCTTATTTTGCCACAGATTGTTTGGATTTTATTGATTTTTTCTAATCGTGAAATTTACAGGGCGAGAAACAGAGATGCACAGCAGTGCATCTCTACAGAAAATCTGCCAAAAAAAATCCAAACCCCAACAAAATTGGAATTTGGAATTTAAAAAGATTGGAATTTACCCCCTCCTGTGGTTTCAAATCAAAACGGAATGCACATCATTACGGTTAGATGCACTGCTGTGCATCTCTACAGAACATCCACAAAAAAATCCAAACCCCAACAAAATTGGAATTTGGAATTTAAAAAGATTGGAATTTTACCCCACTATGGCTTCAAAATCAAAACCGAAGGCGTATTATTCAACCATATGCTTTGTGATTCAATCAGTTTTTTCCAGCTGTCTAAACTGATAATCATAAGATCTTGCCCCTCCAGAAACTCTTTTTTGATTGTTCTGTCATGCATGATCATGATGTGATTTGGAGCAATTTGTTCTATAGATCGGATTGTTTCCTGAATATCGCGGTTGTTTTTTACTTCTCCACTTGCATCTAAAACCGTAATCTGAGAACCATTATTATTGATTAATTTTTTAGCATATTCAATTAAAAACGCATCTTCTTTACTAAAAACAGGCATAAAGATCTGGTTTACTTCTTCTAAATCTTTATCAATAAAAATTCCAACGGGCATTTTACTTTTTGCAATAATATGACGCGTTCTCTCATCAAAAGGGGAATTTTCAAACAAACCTTCTTTTCCTGTGAACTTATCAATCAATCGATCAGGGTTTACAATTCTGCTGGTAAAACCAAGTATTTTCCCGAGTAAAGTTCCTTCAAAAATAGATTGCCCTAATCCTACCAATAACAAATCGTATTCTCCTTGATTAGCCGTATCAATAATATCAGTATCAATATCGTTTGTAACTTTAAAAACACTGACCATAGTCTGATTCAGACGATCGGACTCTTCGATAACCGGAACCAACATTTTACGCTCCTGGTCTTTCACATCAAACGAATGCACTTCTGTACTTAAAGACAAATGCATTGCAGTAACAATGGAGTTATCAGACTGTTTTTTAACCAAACTGTTTGCAATTCTCAATAGTTTTTTACCTTTCTCCGGAGTGGCAAAGGAAAGAAGAATCTTAAACTTGCTTTTGTTTCCAATTTCCTGAGGAATGGCTGTTATCTTATCCTTAAAAATAAAACCTATAAAATCCAATGCCGGACCGGTCATAAAAGTCGTAACCAATGCCATAATTACCATCATAGTAAAAATCTCAGTAGACAAAACCCCTAAATCATATCCAATATTCAATACTACAAGCTCCATTAAACCTCTCGTATTCATTAAAGCACCGATAGCCAAACTATCTTTCCAGCTTTGTCCCATGAATTTAGCTGCAAAAGCACTTCCAAAGAATTTACCTACCACGGCAACCGCGATAATTAAACCTGTAATTTTCCATAAATAAGGATCGTTCAGCAAACCAATTTGTGTACGCAATCCTGTAAATACAAAAAACAACGGTAATAACACAATGATGGCAACATCTTCTACTTTTTCTATAAAGATGTTTCTGAACGTGTTATTCTCCGGCATAATCGCTCCTGCCAAAAAGGCTCCAAACAAAGCATGGATTCCGATTAGCTCTGCTGCATAAGCAGAAAACAATAAGGTAATAAAGAAAATGGCAACAACTGGTTTATTCAGACTTTCGCGGGTTGAATTTAAGTCTCCAACTCGTTTTAAAAACGGACGAACTATTTTGAGCATGATCATTACATACAAAACCGCCAAACCAATGACATACAAAGAACTTGTAAAAGAACCCGCTTTTACAATTGCAATTACAACAGCCAAAATACACCAGGCCGTAATATCATCTGCCGCTGCACAGGTTATCGCAATGGTACCCAGTTTTGTTTTTTGCATCCCTCGCTCCTGTACAATTCTAGCCAGAACAGGAAATGCTGTAATACTCATAGCAATTCCCATAAACAATCCGAAGGAAGTAAACTCTACTCCAATTGGAGCGAATGTATGGTAAATAAAATACGCTAAACTCAGTCCTAATGCAAACGGAATCACAATACTGGCGTGGCTTATTACAACTGCATCATGCGCTTTATTTTTCAGCACTTTTAAGTCCAGTTCCATTCCGATGACAAACATAAAAAGGATCAAACCAATCTGACTTAAAAACTGCAGATTTCCTAAAGATTCTTTTGGAAACAGTGTAGCGGAGAATTCCGGAAAATACATCCCAACCAAAGAGGGACCTAATACAATTCCGGCAATCATTTCACCAATAACAGAAGGCTGTCCTATTTTTCTAAAAAACCACCCGAACAAACGGGCTACTAAAATAATCGTAACAATCTGAGCTAATAAAATAGCCAAAGGATGCTGCAAATTCTCTACCATTGAATGCAAAAAATCATTCCAATGGTTACTTTCTATTTTTTTGTGAACAATGCCCCGCCCTACTTCAAGCGAAACTCCTTTAGAAATTACCCAATATATTAAAGCAGTAAACCCTCCGATGATGGTAACGTAAAACGCTGAGTTTTTTATGTTATTCATAACTCCTCTTTTAATTTTTATGGCGCAAATATCAGAAGTGATTTCTTAGTGAGGAAGTAAATTTAAACCTAATTTTCGATCCATGTAACAAGTCTGAAAAACTTTGTAATAAGTTTGAATTACGCATAAAACCATTGATCACTTTTTGTACAATTGAAGAGATTTTATGGTAAAAAGAGGGCTTCGACTTCGCTCAGCCTGACTGTAGTACTGTTTGTTTTCTTATCTTACTTAGGAAGCTACTATTTGGTGTAACAAACTAAATGTTTTACGGTAAAAAGGGGCTTCGACTTCGCTCAGCCTGACATCATGAGAACTACTACACTTTTATTCTTTTCAGAAAATCGGTGCGATAGGTTTCACTCAAAATTAAAACACTGTTTTTTTCATTTTTCTCTAAAGAATGCAGGACGATTTCAGTATGATTGAAAAACTTAATTGCTTTTACGGCCACAATCTCCTTTTTGTTTATGCGGCAAAAATCGGTTTCCGGCAATTCTTTTAAAAGGGTGTCGAATTTAACGTTTTTCAAATTCAGGAAACTACCATCAGCCAGAAGTACGGTTTTATCACGGCTATCGCTGATTGCGGTTTTTATATATTGAATCTGCTCAAAATACAACAAGGTTTTCCCTTTATCGGTATTGAGCTGTATAAATTTTTTGGCGGTGTCGGGCTTATGGAATCGCTCTGCCGCTTTTGAAATCGCTTTCTGCAAACGTTCCAATTTTACCGGTTTGGTAATATAATCTACCGCTTCAATGGTAAAAGCATCGGCTGCATATTCTTTATAGGCCGTGCAAAAGATAACCAATTTATTTTGCAACATTTCTGCCAGATGCAAACCGCTAATTCCCGGCATTTCGATGTCAGAAATTAACAAATCAAAATCGAGTTGATCCATTTCGGCGACCAGTTTCTCGGGATTATTAAACGTTTTTACGATTTCAACTTCGGGAATTTGTTCGCAAAGCATTTTCAGATACGTTAATCCGGGTAACTCATCGTCCAGAAGCAAGCATTTCAGTTTTGTATTCAAGTAAATCAATTTTTAGATGAGCAATGTAAACATCATTTTCTACAAATCTCTCAAGTTTGAAATTATTTCTGTAAATAATTCGAAGGCGATGTTCCAAAGTCGAGTGACCGATACCGCTTCGTTCTTTTTTCAACACCTTTTTGTTCGATATTTTATTCGAAACCGTCATAAAAAAAGCATTATCCTTAAACTCAAAAATTACAGAGATAAAAGCATCGGCACTTTGCAAATCGGCATGTTTGAACGCATTTTCGATTAAATCAATAGAAATCAGTGGCGCCAACAAAGGTTGCTCATACAATTTGTCCTCTTTATTGATATTGGTTTTAATCTTGAGTTCAAAAAGCGGACTGATCTTGATTTTATTGATTTCGATTAAATTCAGCGCAAAATCAATTTCTTCTTTTGCCGTGACAAATTTCTTTTTGCTTTCGTATAAAATATAATCCAAAACGTTTGCCAGCTTATCCAACGCAAAGTACGTCTGATACGCATGCGATTGTATGGAGTTTAAAATATTCTTAAAAAGATGCGGATTGAGTTTCGCTTCCAATGTTTCGAGTTGCAAGTCATTGACTTTCATCTCGAGTGCATAAAAACTTTTTTCGGCATCGTCTTTTGCTTTTTTAGAATGCATTAATTGGTACACCATAAAACATATGATGAGTACCAGTAATAAAATAATAGCTAAAAAAATAAAAGTGATGGTATTGTTTTCCTGCATATAATATATTGTTTTGCTATAGATTTCACAGATTCTCTCAGCTTAAAAAGAGCTCTAAATCTGTGAAATCTTGAGCTTATTTTTTTAGTGACTGGAAACAAACTTCAAACCAATAATTGAAGCAATTAAAGTCGAAAGAAAGAAGACTCTCCAAAAAGTAACCGGTTCTTTAAAAATCAGTATCCCTACCAAAACGGTTCCAACCGCCCCGATTCCAGTCCAGACCGCATAAGCGGTACCAATTGGCAAAACCTGCGTCGCTTTATAAAGTAAAACCATACTGATAGAAAGACAGACAAAAAAGCCTGCCATCCAATAGGTTGAAATGATTCCGGTTGTTTCTTTCGCTTTTCCTAAGCACGAAGCAAATCCAACTTCAAAAAGTCCTGCAATAATTAACAAAATCCAATTCATTCTTGTTTCATTTTAAATTAAGTGCAAATATCTGAAAAGCTAAGCTACTAATTCTAAAATCGAGTATAAATCTTAAAAATTCAATCGTAATTTTATGTTAACATACGGTAAAAACTGAGCCAATTGTTTATGATTTTGAGCTCTTTTCACTACATTTGCATCCATTTTTAAAGATTTTATGAAAAACACCATTCAAGTCGGATTTTGGGAAAAAATAGCCCGAATCATACTTAAAAACAGAGTTACAATATTAGTTCTCCTGTCTGCTTTAACCATTTTCCTTGCTTACCAATGGAAAAACCTTTCTATGACGTATACCGAAGCAAATCTGCTTCCTAAAAACCATAAAGCGAATAAAGACTATCAAAAATTCTTAGACAAATTCGGTGAAGAAGGAAATCTTGTTGTAATTGGCTTTAAAGACCCTACTTTTTTTACCCCGAAAAACTATGCTGCCTGGAATGAATTAATGACAGGATTGAAAAAATCTAAAGAAGTAGATTTAGTAGTTTCCTTAAATGATTTAAAAAAACTGGAAAAAGACACGGTTAATGAGAAGTTTGTTTTGGCACCTTTCATCGACCAAAGCAAAACACAGGATCCGGCTTATCTAAAAAGCGTTCAATACGATTTGTTTCACAACCTGCCTTTTTATGAGGGATTGTTGTTTAACAAAGAAAGCGGTAGTGTACGATCTGCTATTTACATCAACAAAAAACTGGTAAATACCGCCGAAAGAAAAACTTTTATCCTTGAAAATTTAGTCCCTAAAATCGATAAGTTTGAAAAAACTACGGGAGTAGACCTGCGTGTTTCGGGAATGCCCTACATCAGAACGATCAACGCAGACAACATGAAAGGCGAAATCGGACTCTTTATCGGTGCGGCTTTACTGACTGTTTCTCTGATTTTCTTCTTCTTTTTCCGTTCGTTCAGAGCTACCTTTATTTCTATCTGCATTTTAATTGTAGGTGTAATCTGGTCGTTCGGAACTCTTGGATTATTTCATTATAAAATCACGATTTTAACGGCTATTATTCCGCCTTTAATTATCGTAATCGGAATCACGAATTGTATTTTCCTGATCAACAAATACCAACAGGAGATCAAGCTTCACAGTAATCAGGCAAAGGCTTTGCAACGTATTATTTCGAAAATCGGAGTTTCGACACTGATGACGAATCTGACAACAGCAATTGGTTTTGCGACCTTTATGATTACAGGTAATGATTTGCTTTTCGAATTTGGTTTAGTGACTTCTATCAATGTCATTTCTGTTTATTTATTGACGCTTTTAATCGTACCCATTATATACAGTTTTATGTCGATGCCAAATGAAAAACATTTGTATCACTTAACCAAAACTTATATTTCGACCTTGCTTGACTTTGTTGAAAACGTGGTAAAAAACAAGCGTAAAGTAATTTACACCATTTACGGTTTACTCTTAGTTTTTAGTATTATTGGAGTTGCGCAAATGAAAGTTTCGGGAAGTTTGATCGGAGAAATGCCAAAAAGTGCTTCTTTCTTTAAAGACATTATTTTCTACGAAAAAGAATTCCATGGTGTAATGCCACTCGAAATAATGATTGACACCAAAAAGAAAAAGGGTGTCATGAAAGCTTCAACCATTCGAAAAATGGACGAATTGCAAAATACTATTGTCGAAATGCCTGAGTTAGCCAAACCGGTTTCGATTGTGAATTTGGTTAAATATTCAAAACAGGCTTTTTATAACGGAAATCCGGAATACTACCAATTACCAACTTCACAGGAACAGACTTTTATTTTATCGTATGCCAAAAATGCGACAAAAAACAGCAAAGAAAATTTAATGAAAAGTTATGTTGATTCGACTGGGCAATATGCCCGAATTACTACTTTCATGAAAGATATCGGAACGGATGAAATGGCCAAGGTAGAGAAAAAACTACACCAGAAAATTGACGAAATTTTCCCAAAAGACCGTTATGAAGTTACCGTTACCGGAAAAGCATTAGTTTTTCAGAAGGGAACCTCTTACCTGGTAGACAACTTAATCGAATCGCTGATTTTTGCCATTTTGGTGATTGCCATTCTAATGCTGTATTTATTCCGATCTTTCAAAATGGTTTTTGCTTCGGTTATCACGAATATTTTACCGCTTTGTATCACTTCGGGACTAATGGGGTATTTCGGAATCCCGTTAAAACCGTCTACTATTTTAGTATTCAGTATTGCATTCGGAATTTCGGTGGACAATGCCATTCAGTTTATGGCCAAATACCGTCATGACTTATTGCAAAATGACGGAAAAGTAAAAAAATCTGTTTTCAGTGCTTTAAGAGAAACCGGAATCAGTACTTTTTATACTTCGGTAGTTTTGATTTTAGGTTTTGCTACATTTACGCTTTCTAGTTTCAGCGGAACAATTGCACTTGGCGGATTAATTTCTTGTACGCTGGCATTTGCTATGTTTGCGAACTTATTGGTTCTGCCGGCTTTGGTTTTGACTTTTGAAAAGAAAAAGGCCAAGAAAGAGGATTTGGAAAGTTTGGAGTAACTTTTTTTTCGCCACGAATTTCACGAATTGGCACGAAGCCTGTCATTCCGACAAAGAAGCAATTAAAACCGTATAGTTGTCATTCCGACGAAGGAGGAATCACATTAGTAATTCGACACAGATCGGCCATACACTTTGCGGAGTTTCTCGTGTGATTCCTCCTTCGTCGGAATGACAGCTTACGTCGGAATAACAGCTTACGCTGGAATAACATCCGGCGTCGAGTGACAAAAGAGAACTCTAATGAAAACAAAAAGCCTAGCCCCGATAGCAGCGGCATCCTTTTTCTTACTTCTTTAGTAAGAAAAAGATATAGCGGATAGCGGGAAACAGCTTCAAAAATTAATTATTATCGTTTATATTTGCAATTCGATATAAAAACACTGATTCTATTTTAATCTAAAATCAGCAATCTAAAATCTAAAATTAAAATGAAACACACAAAAGTTAAAGACTTATTAAACAGTACTACGACGCTACAGGAAGTGAATGCAAAAGGATGGGTGAGAACTTTTAGAAATAATCAGTTCATCGCGCTAAATGACGGTTCTACCATTAATAATATACAATGTGTTGTTGATTTTGAAAATACCCCGGAAGAGACTCTAAAAAGAATCACAACCGGAGCTGCCGTTTCTGTAACAGGAACTTTGGTTGAAAGCAAAGGCGCTGGTCAGAAATATGAAATTCAGGTTACTAAATTAGAAATCTTAGGAGATTCTGATGCGGAGAAATTTCCAATGCAACCTAAAAAACACTCGCTTGAATTTTTACGTGAAAATGCACATTTACGTGTACGTACCAATGCTTTTGGTGCTATTATGCGTGTGCGTTCGGTATTGTCATTTGCCGTTCACAACTACTTTCAACAAAGAGGTTTTGTGTATGTAAATACGCCAATCATTACAGGTTCTGATGCTGAGGGTGCGGGAGAAATGTTTAAAGTTACGGCTTTACCATTTGACAACACGCCTAGAACAGAAGACGGAAAAGTAAATTACAAAGAAGATTTCTTCGGAAAAGAAACCAACTTAACCGTTTCTGGACAATTGGAGGGAGAAACTTTTGCAATGGCTTTGGGTCAGATTTATACTTTTGGACCTACTTTTAGAGCAGAAAACTCTAATACATCCCGTCACCTTGCAGAATTTTGGATGATTGAGCCGGAGGTTGCCTTCAACAATTTGGATGACAACATGGATCTGGCTGAAGATTTTATTCAATATGTAATAAAATACGCCTTAGACCATTGTGGTGATGATTTGAAATTCCTTGAAGGAAGATTACTAGAAGAAGAAAAATCAAAACCACAGGCTGAAAGAAGCGAAATGGCTTTGTTAGAGAAATTGAACTTTGTATTAGAAAACAACTTTAAACGTGTTTCTTATACCGAAGCAATTGATATTTTGAGAGATTCAACTCCAAATAAAAAGAAAAAATTCAACTATATCATTAACGAATGGGGAGCTGATTTACAGTCAGAACACGAGCGTTATTTGGTTGAAAAACACTTTAAATGTCCGGTAATTTTATTTGATTACCCGGCAAACATCAAGGCATTTTACATGCGTTTGAATGAAGATGGAAAAACAGTTCGCGCTATGGACATCCTTTTCCCTGGAATTGGAGAAATCGTTGGTGGTTCTGAAAGAGAAGAGCGTTACGATGTTTTAATCGAAAAAATGAAAGCCTTAGAAATCGATGAGGAAGAATTATCATGGTATTTAGATACCAGAAGATTTGGTTCTGCAACGCATGCCGGTTTCGGTTTAGGATTTGAGCGTTTGGTATTGTTTGTAACCGGAATGACAAACATTAGAGACGTAATTCCTTTCCCAAGAACTCCAGGAAACGCAGAATTTTAAAAAAAAGTTTCAAGTTTAGAAGAATGTTTCAAGTTTCAGGTTTCAAGTTGTAATAACGTGAAACCTGAAACTATAAAGAACAATAAAAAATAATTTAATTCGTCAATAACAAAGATACTCAGTGCCTCAGCATCTCAGTACCTTAGTCACTTATTTATGCTAAAGCAATTTTTAAATTTAAAATTATCCCAAAAATTATCTCCACAGCAAATTCAGCTGATGAAGTTAATTCAATTGCCTACGCAAGCATTTGAGCAACGTTTATTGGAAGAAATGAACGAAAATCCGGCTTTAGAAGCAGGAAAAGAAGACGAATACGAAGCCGATGAATTTGCTAATGAAGAATACGACGATTATGATGATCAGGAATCAGACAGAATCGAAGCAGACGACATTAACATAGACGAATACTTAAGCGACGACGACACCCCCGATTACAAGACACAGATTAATAATTATGGAGACGAGGAAGAGCGCGAAACACCATTTGCCTCCCCGATTAGTTTTCACCAGGATTTAATCAATCAGTTGAATACTTTTATTTTGAATGATCAAGAGCGTGAAATCGCCGAATTCTTAGTAGGAAGTATCGACGATATGGGTTACATCCGCAGAAGTGTGCCGGATATTGTAGACGACATGGCTTTTACTCAGGGGATTTACACTGACGAAGCTATGGTTGAAAAAATGCTGCATATCATTCATGAACTTGAACCTTCAGGAGTTGGAGCCCGAGATTTACAGGAATGTTTATTATTGCAGTTAAAACACAAAACACCGACCGAATATGTGGACTTAGCAATTGACATAATCGAAAATCAGTTTGATGCTTTTACCAAAAAACATTACGATAAGCTAATCCAGAAATACGGTGTTTCCAGTGAGCAGCTAAAAAAAGCCATTCACGAAATTGAAAGACTGAACCCAAAACCCGGAGGATCTTATACCGGCAACAATAAAGTAACCGAAAATGTAGTTCCAGATTTCGCCATACGAATTATTGACGGTGAGCTCGAATTGACATTAAACGGAAGAAATGCCCCTTCTCTGCACGTTTCTAAAGATTATCAGGAAATGATGCAGACGTACAAGGATTCTCGCGACAAATCGACTGCGCAGAAAGATGCTGTTCAGTTTATCAAACAAAAACTGGATTCGGCCAAATGGTTTATCGACGCCATCAGACAACGCCAGGAGACCCTTTTTGTAACGATGAATGCCATCATGCATTATCAGGAAGAATATTTCTTAGACGGTGACGAAACAAAGCTAAAACCAATGATCTTAAAAGACATTGCCGATATGGTTGGTTTGGACATTTCGACCATTTCACGTGTTGCCAACAGCAAATACGTAGAAACACCTTATGGGACAAAACTAATTAAAGAGTTTTTCTCTGAAGCAATGAAAAACGATCAAGGGGAAGATGTTTCGACACTGGAGATTAAAAAAATACTTCAGAACACGATCGAAGAAGAAGACAAAAGAAAACCTCTTCCGGACGATCAGCTTGCAGATATCCTAAAAGAAAAAGGATATCCTATCGCACGAAGAACAATTGCCAAATACCGTGAACAACTAGATATTCCGGTAGCAAGAATGAGGAAGAAAATATAATTTTTAATAAAAAAAATAAACCCGACAAGTTTTAAAAACCTGTCGGCTTTATTTTTTATTTGTCTTGTCCTGAAAAAGGTTGACTACAATCCAATTAATTATGTCAACAGAAAGGAAAGTTCTAAAAAAAGTAATGC
>NZ_JAALLN010000129.1 GCF_011751075.1 Flavobacterium poyangense | reverse complement strand
ATAGCGGCCGCAGCCAAGCAGGCCGGCGTCCGCCTGATCGTCGTCGGCGGCGCCGGCAGCCTGCTTGCGCCCGACGGCAGCCAGATCGTCGATTCGCCGGACTTTCCGGCCGCCTACAAGGATGGTGCCCGCGCTGCCCGCGATGCGCTTGCAGAATTGCGCAACGACAGCGACCTGGAGTGGTCGTTCGTGTCGCCGGCTGCCCACATCGCCCCGGGCGAGCGCACTGGCAAGTTCCGTCTCGGCGGTGACGAGCCAGTGCTGGATGCCAAGGGCGAAAGCCATGTCTCGGTCGAGGATCTCGCCTACGCAATCCTCGACGAGGCCGAAAAGCCGAAGCACACCGGCAAGCGCTTCACGCTCGGCTATTGATCGGGAACAGCCTGCCGGGCAAGATCAATCTTCGGATTTCCTGTCCGGCAGGCCGTCGAGCTTGGTCTCGGCCAGCTCCTCGAGTTCCTTCTCCGTCATCGACTGATACATCTGTTTCGATGCACCGAAGAGTTCGCTCTTCTTGACCTCACCGCGTTTGGCGGCAAGGGCTGCACCCGCGGCGCGTTGCTGGGCCTTGGAGGTGGCCGGCATGATCGCATCTCCCTGTCCGATTGAACGGGAAACGCCTCGTCC
>NZ_JAALLN010000128.1 GCF_011751075.1 Flavobacterium poyangense | reverse complement strand
ATAGCGTTCTGGATTGGTATTGCAAGCTTGTGGATCCTGCGTAGCTTCCCATGTGATGTCCAATTTGTCTACCATACCGATTTCCTCGCCGTAGTACGTGACCGCGACTCCAGGAAGTATCATAGCCAACATCGTCATTTGATCGGCTCTACCGGGATATTTCGTTGCGATTCTACTATTATCGTGATTGCCCATCACCCAGTTGGCTGATCCATACGATGGTGTACGAGTTATCCAATCGTCAATTACTTTTTTAAAATCACTTGGTTTCGATGTGTTGTCAACTTCTGTTATGAAATTGAAATTAAATGGTACATTAGAACCATAGTCATACCACTTAATGGTATTATCAAAACTTGCGTATGCTTCAGTCATTATAACCTTTTCGTCTTCATTGTGTAAATCTGACCAGTCATCGACTAATTTTCTCCAACTCTGAATAAGCTCATAACTTCGTGGATCATCTTTAACGTAAATATGATCAAGGTAACTATCGCTTTGATTTGAAACGCCCGGTTTGTGCGATAAAGGTTCATCCGGAAGTCCTTCTCTTTCAAAAATATGAGGGACAGCATCGACACGGAATCCGTCGACACCTTTACTCAACCAAAATTGCAATACTTCCTCC
>NZ_JAALLN010000127.1 GCF_011751075.1 Flavobacterium poyangense | reverse complement strand
GTGCTATTTTGTGTCAAAGCATAATCATGGCTGATATAGATAAGTATGAAGATATTGTGCAAACTCCCGATGCTGTCACAGCAGCTTTATCCACCGAATTACCAGAAATAAAATTGTTTGGTAGATGGAATTGTGATGATGTTCACATCAATGATATGTCACTTCAAGATTACATAGCTGTTAAAGAAAAAAATGCTAAATATCTTCCTCATTCAGCTGGGCGATATGCAGCTAAACGTTTTCGCAAGGCACAATGTCCTATAGTAGAACGTTTAACAAATTCTCTTATGATGCATGGTAGAAACAATGGCAAGAAACTGATGGCAGTACGGATTGTCAAACATGCATTTGAGATTATTCATCTTCTCACGGGCGAAAATCCCCTTCAGGTTTTAGTTACTGCAATAATAAATTCTGGTCCTCGTGAAGATTCCACCAGGATTGGTCGGGCCGGCACAGTAAGAAGACAAGCTGTTGATGTTTCCCCTCTCCGTCGTGTAAACCAAGCTATATGGTTATTGTGTACTGGAGCAAGAGAGGCTGCATTTCGTAATATTAAAACTATTGCTGAATGTCTTGCAGATGAACTTATTAATGCTGCTAAGGGTTCATCTAATTCATATGCAATC
>NZ_JAALLN010000126.1 GCF_011751075.1 Flavobacterium poyangense | reverse complement strand
AATTAACAATTTTTAACAACAAACAATTTTATAAACAATTCCATATTTGAGGTACTTTGTCTAGAGGACATCCCTGCGCTGCCCCTGAATTGAAAATTGCAAAATAACAATTTTGGCAAAAATGTTGCAAACTTATTTGTAAATATCTACTTTTCGAACAGTTGTTAATCTATTGTTAAATATACAGTGATTGTCGGTTATCAACACTGCCGACACACATGTTTCCTTGATGCGGATAAATGATTTTGCTCTTAACAGCTCGATAAAACTTCTAATGTGACGACGGGAAGATTATTTAAAATGTTTATAAATATTTACTTTCTTATTTCAAATTTGTATCTCATTGGGCATCATCCTATGCCTGAGAGCCGAATAATACGAATTAACAATTTTGTAACAATTAACAATGTTATAGACAATTTTAAAGAAAGGTAATTTTGCGAATAATTTTAAGAGTTTAGAATAGTTTTTTCATATCACTAATTTATTTTACGTCGGAGAGCATTCGATGTCCCAGAAACGAAAAACACGAATTAACGAAATTGCAACATTTAACAATGTTTGTAAACAATTCTTAAATTTGCGATAATTTGTCCACACAGGGTCCCCGGGCTGTCTTGGAATTGAAAATT
>NZ_JAALLN010000125.1:366-632 GCF_011751075.1 Flavobacterium poyangense | reverse complement strand
CTGATTCCGCAGGCTTTCGTCACAGCCGGTTGGCAACTGGTGGCGCTGCGTTTCCTGATGGGTCTGGCGCTGGGCGGGCTGCTGCCGTGCGTCACCAGCGTGATCCGTCACAACGTGCCCGACGGCGTTGGCGGCAATGTGCTGGGCATGTCGATTTCGGCCCAGTACGCGGGCCAGGTGGCGGGCCCGTTGCTGGGCGGTTTCATCGGCGGGCATTTCGGCATGCCCGCCGTCTTCCTGGGCACCGCGGTGCTGCTGGCGGCGGG
>NZ_JAALLN010000125.1:0-276 GCF_011751075.1 Flavobacterium poyangense | reverse complement strand
AACGCGCTTGGCCGCGTCAGAACCCGGCCGAGCGCGGATCCATGACGTGGTCGATCAAGCCCCATTGCACGGCTTCCTCGGCGCTCATGTAGCGGTCGCGGTCCAGGCTGCGCTCGACGTCGTCGTAGTCGCGCCCGCAATGCTCGGCATACAGGCGGATGATGCGCTGTTTGGTGCGCTGCATTTCCTCGGCGTGGATCAGCATGTCCGAGGCCTGGCCCTGGAAGCCGCCCAGCGGCTTTAAAAAAAAGAACAAGAAGAAAAAGGAAAATGTTG
>NZ_JAALLN010000124.1 GCF_011751075.1 Flavobacterium poyangense | reverse complement strand
CATCACCGCATCCACCACCGCCCGCTCCAGTTGCTGCGGGCTCAAGCCGGCCGGTGGCTCCAGCGCCGCCGCGTGCACCAACGATTCCATGATGCGCAGCACCACGTAGGTCGCCAGCTCGCGGTCCTGCTGCGCGATCTCCTCGCGATGCAGTTCCAGCAGGTGGCGCATGCGCCGGTGGATGTCCTGGTCGGCGCGGCTGTGTTCGCGCGGCTGGTCGAACAGCGGGAATTCCCGCTCCAGCACGCGGTGCAGCGCTGGCTCCAGCAGATGCGCATGCAGCGACGCGGCGACGATCGCCGCGACCCGCTCGCGCAGCGTCGCCGCGGGACTGCCGTCCAACACCTCGTCGATGAGCGCCAGCATCTGCTGGTCATGGCGGTCGTGCAGCGCCGCGATCAGCGCATTCTTGTTGGGGAAGTACTGATACAGCGAGCCGACGCTGACGCCGGCGGTCTCGGCGATCAGGTTGGTGTTGGTGCCTGCGTAGCCGTGCTCGGCCAGAACGCGAGCTGTCGCCTGCAAAATGGTGTCCACCGTCTGTTGCGAACGTTGCTGGCGCGGCGATTTACGGGGCTGCGGGATGGATGTCATTGGGTTCGGGGAAAGCGAGTTTCAAACCTGAGCACCGGCT
>NZ_JAALLN010000123.1 GCF_011751075.1 Flavobacterium poyangense | reverse complement strand
TGAAAAAATAACAACACCAACCACACGGTCTTCACGTCATTGACACACAATTCTCGATTGATATATATTATCCATATATATATATACATATATTGAACTCTCCGTTACGTGAAAACTGCCCCATATAACTCACCCACACCACGTCATCATCTCCGGTAATATGTAATGTATAAAACGCAAAAAAATTCACAAAAAAAAAGAAAGAGCAAGGTCTCGAGCACGCACACCGGGTGACGGGACTTGATGTGTGCTCAGGAGGCGAAGTATAGAAATTTTCAAAACATTCACACTCGTCTCGACAATTTCATGAATAACTCGCGAAGCACCTCAGCGGGCAGCACGCGAGCGAGGTTTGACGTAAACATTCGGTAGCCGCGGAATCGTTAAATATATAAAGATAAAAAAAAACTCGTCTCAAACGACGGACAAAAATTCGCTCTTAACTTATTGCCGGATTCAGTATTCACCCATTCTGCGCTCCCATTCGACTACAATCATTCTCCTCCTTGCCGACCGTTCGAGCAAACTATTAATTAATTGAGAGAAAACTGTGAAAACCAAGACACACGTAAAACGTGCGCACGATGCTAGGATGAATATTTAAATGTAAAAAAAAAATACGAAATAACCAAAAAAA
>NZ_JAALLN010000122.1 GCF_011751075.1 Flavobacterium poyangense | reverse complement strand
GGCCGCGGCGCATGGCGTCATCATCCCGATGCAATGCGAGTACTTCGCGCTCGAAGGCCTGTCGGATCTGGTCAACACCATCAAGCGCGTGCATCGCAACATCAACGACGACCTGCGGGTCATCGGCCTGCTGCGCGTGATGTTCGATCCGCGCATGACGCTGCAACAACAGGTGTCGGCGCAGCTCGAATCGCACTTCGGCGACAAGGTCTTCAAGACCGTGGTGCCGCGCAACGTGCGCCTGGCCGAAGCGCCCAGTTACGGCATGCCCGGGGTGGTGTACGACCGTGCCTCGCGTGGCGCGCAGGCGTACATCTCTTTTGGCGCCGAGATGATCGAGCGCGTCCGCGAACTCAACAAATAAGCTGTCCGCATCATGTCCGCCGTCATCCGCCTGTCCCCGGACGCCACCCACACGCCGCCTGCCGACGTGCGGGACGGGCTGCGCGTGCGGCTGGAAGAGGCCGCGCTCAACGCCACGGCAGTGCGCGCGCAGGTGCTCTACGATGGTTGGCTGGTGCGCTTTGCGCCGTCGTCCGCCAAACGGGTACGCAGCATCAATGTGCTGGGGTTATCCACACGTCCGCCCGATGAGCGGCTGGCGTATTGTTCAACGTTGTACGCGCGTCATGGCCTGCCC
>NZ_JAALLN010000121.1 GCF_011751075.1 Flavobacterium poyangense | reverse complement strand
GATCGTTGCGGTATTCGCTGGCAAGGCGCTTCCACAAATCCGCGAAGGCGGCATTGGGCACGGCTTCCGAGCCGATCAGCTGGCCGCGATAGCGGGCGTAGTTGTGGACGTCGAGAATGACGGTCAGGCCGGCGCCCTTGAGCCTCGCGATCGCATCGGTGAGACGTGTGTGTTCGGCCTTGTCGAAGGCTTTGCCGAGGTGTGGCTGCAGATGTTCCCATCGGAAGGGCAGGCGCACGGCGTTGAAGCCCTTGCCGGCGAAATAGCTGATCGTGGCGTCGCTCGGGTAGATGTAGTCCTTGCCGTAGACGCCATCGGCATCCCCGAATTCGGCGCCGGCCAGGTTGATGCCTCTGAGGCAGCCGGCCGAGGCCGCATTCGATGCCAGGATCGTGGATGCAACCAGGGTGGCCACGGTTTTCCAGGAGCGGGAGCAGGAGCGAGCCATGTGGATGTCTTATCCTGCTTCCGGTGCGACCGCCATGGACGCAACTGGTGCGCGTGCCCCCAGGACCTCGCGATAGACGGCGAGGTAGCGTTCGGAAACGCGGTCCCAGGAGTAGCCGCCAGCTGCTTGCATGGCAGCGGTGCGGTAGGCCGCCGTGTCCCTTGCGAGTGTGTCGAATGCAGCTTCCACCCTT
>NZ_JAALLN010000120.1 GCF_011751075.1 Flavobacterium poyangense | reverse complement strand
CGCCCACTGCAGCAGCCTGGCGGTGGCACCTGCTGACGGTCGGCCGACACTGGTCGCCCAGACGATGGACCTGCCACGCTGGCACGATGGCGCCCAGGCGCTGCTGAAGATCGAGGCGGCGGGCCACCGGAGTCTCGTTTTCACCTCCGCAGGGATGATCGGCCTGATGGGCGTTTCCGGCCGAGGGCTCGGTATCTGCGTCAATACGCTGAGCCAGCTTGCCACCAATCCACGCGGCCTGCCGGTGGCCTTTGTCATGCGCGGCGCGCTTGCACGAGGGACGGTCGCGGCCGCCGCCGATTTCCTCGGCCGGGTGCCGCATGCCTCCGGCCAGAACTACCAGTTGGGTGATCGCAGTGAGGCGCGTACCTACGAATGTTCGGCCGGCGGTGCTGTTCCAATGCCGTTTTCGAACGGCTGTTCGCCGCACACCAATCATCCATTGGTCAGCATGGATCGGCGTGATGCGACTGCACGCATGGAGGGCAGCGAGGATTCCCGTGGCCGGCTGCAAAGCCTGCGAACGGACACTGCCGTCGTGCCTGATGTGACTGCTGCAAAGGCAGGTCTCGCGGCACGGCGGACAGGCGGCATCGTCTCGATAACACCACAAAGTGCGGCGTTGACCGCTCCGATGACGATC
>NZ_JAALLN010000012.1 GCF_011751075.1 Flavobacterium poyangense | reverse complement strand
TCGCTCTAAAGTGGAATCCTGACTATTATTTCTCATCGTAACAAAATTTATTAAAATTAAATTTTGTTACCGAAATAAGTAACCTTTACATTTTCGACGAAGGAGAAAACACCCCCAATTGGACGTGAGCCAATAATGTGATTCCTCATTCTTCGGAATGACAAAAAACAAACAATTCGTGGAAAAAAAAGCGAAGCCGTCTCGATCCCCGGTTACCTTTTTATTTCACTTCATAAATAAATGACTCCGAAGGCATTATTTTTACTCGTGCTACTCCTTCTCCATTCTTTACAATCAGAGACGTTTTATTTTTAAGATACAACTGATCTAAGAGTTCATAAGAACCATCTTTTAACTTCCATTTTGAAATCACCTCCGCAGGGACTTTCAATTCGAACTCACTGGTTTTATCTGAAGAAAAATTAGCCACAACAATCAACTTTTGTGTATCTGACCAGCGAACATAAGAATAAATCAAATCGGTATAACCGACACTGTTCTGACGATTCGCCGAATGAATTTCCTGAAAACTTCCCATCAAAGCCGAACTGTTAATTGAAAAATTCAACAACCTTTTATAAAAATCGCGGAGATTCTTTTCTGATTCCGAAAGTTGTCCGCCGTCAAATTTCCCTCCATTCATCCATCGCTGATGATTTGGAACGCCGATATAATCAAAAATTGAAGTTCGGGAGCGTGTTCCGAAACCGGCATTTTCATTCCCAGCCTCTCCTACTTCCTGTCCAAAGTACACCATTGTCGGTGACGTGCTGATGGTAGTAGAAACAACCATTAAAGGCTTTCCTCTTTCGGGAGTTCCTGCAAACTCAGGACTTGCGAGGCGCTGTTCGTCATGATTGTCTAAAAAGTGCAACATATGATGTTCGATATCCGCCATTCCGCTTTGAATATTCGACAAACCATCCGTTGAAGATTTACCGCGAATGATATCTTTTAACTTATCATAGGTTTCTACTTTATCATACAAATAATCCATTTTCCCCAAACGGATATAATTACGATATTCGTTCGGATTATACACTTCGGCCAATAAAAAAGCATTTGGATTTTTCATCTTAATCGCCGAATTCATATAACTCCAAAATTCGTACGGAACCATTTCAGCCATGTCATAGCGAAAACCATCCACTCCTTTTGCTGCCCAATACAAAGCAATAGACTTAAATTTCTTCCACGAATCCGGTACCTCCTTGTCCTGCCAAAAGTTAAAATGCTCCTGATACGATTTCTGATCAAAACCACTCGGAAGTTCTGCAAAATCCTTTGCTCCATCGGGACGAACTCCATAATTCACCTTTACAGTTTCGTACCAATCGTTCTGATCCGGTTTTATTTTACGCGAACCATTACCCGTCCATTTTGCCGGATCTTCATCAAAAATACCATCAACGAGCGCATTTTTTTCTCCATTAAGCGGAATATCGCCATCAGGAATCTGAAAATGCTGATTCGGTATATAATAGAAATTATTGTTTTTATCATATTCAACCTGTGTGTTATCGTCGGCACCAAAATCACGAACACCCTCCGGATTGCTTTTCCCTTCGTATTTTCGGGCAATATGATTGGGCACTATATCAATAATTACTTTTAGACCAGCTTTATGCGTTCTCGCAATCAAAGCTTCAAATTCCTGTAACCTGTTTGCAGGATTTACTGCTAAATCAGGATTTACATTGTAATAATCTTTTACTGCATATGGAGAACCTGCTCTTCCTTTTACGACCTCAGGATCATCGTTTGAAATTCCATAAGCGGTATAATCGCGAACTAAAGCGTGGTGCGGAACTCCTGTATACCAAATATAGGTAACTCCCAGATCTTTAATTTCATGCAGCGCTTTTTCTGTAAAATCATCAAATTTCCCAACACCATTCTCTTCAATGGTTCCCCAGGGCTTGTTGGTAGTGTTTTTGTTTCCAAATAAACGTGTAAAAACCTGATACACGACAACTTTCTTATCTGTAGCAACTTCTTCTTTCTTTTCGCTCATTTTTAGATCTTTTGTTTTACATGCCGAAAACAGCATTGTCACGGCCAGTCCCGCAACAAAAATTCTTTGCTTTATCATATTGATTTTATAAACTGATTCGTCCCCTAAACAGAAAGAGTAGCTCAATCCTCTAGAAACCATTTTTTAAATTTAAGCTAATTTTTAAACTTCAAGAAAGACTTCAAATCAATTTATACCATTTCTGGTTCAAAAAAGGAAACTACAACGAAAGAGTAGCTTTTTTTGTTGATAATTTAAACCTTCCAAACAGGCTTAACACCGAATGAAATTTAGGAACTATAAATTAATCCTAATATCCGCAAAGGTTGTAACCTTTTTCATAAATTTGACAAAAATTTAATCCATTGAAGAACTCATTCCTTTTCATATCTTATTGTTTGCTTCTTTTAAGTGTTCAAAGCATTTTTGCACAAGCACCAAAAAAAATCATTGTCGAGAATGCTGATTATTCTGATGTCGATCAGGTATTAATGCCGGATGCGCTTTTGTTAACCGGAAATGTGAAGGTAAATCATGATGGCGTAGTTTTAACCTGCAATAAAGCTTATTTTTTTCAAAAAGAAAATTACCTCAAAGCGTTTGGAAATGTACAATTAGTACAAGGAGATACCCTTTATCTCAACAGTAAATATGCCGAATACAATGGTAATATGAAGAAAGCTTTTGCTACAGGAAATGCTGTTATGACTTCTCCCGATGCTACTTTACAGACTGATACAATCAATTTTGATCGAAATGTACAGGAAGTTTTTTATAATACAAAAGGAACTATCATCAACAAAGACAACACTTTGGTCAGTAAATCAGGCCGATATTACGTAACCGAGAAAAAGTTTAAGTTTTTAACGGCTGTAACACTTACAAATCCGAAATACGTAATAAAATCAAATCATCTGGATTATTACAGCAACTCGGGACACAGTTATTTATTTGGCCCGTCAACCATTACCAGTAAAACCAATTACATCTATACCGAAAATGGTTTTTATGATACCAAGAAAAACCTGGCGCATTTACTGCGAAAATCGTATATAAAATACGACGACCGGCTTATAGAAGGCGATAGTTTGTTTTACAACCGCAATACCGAATTCGCATCGGCAACGCGGAATGTAAAGATCACAGATTCTATAAATCGCGGAATCGTAAAAGGACATTACGCAGAAGTCTTCAAACTTAAAGATTCTATGTTTGTAACCAAAAGAGCTGTTGCCGTTAACTTTGTAGATAATGATTCGGTTTATATACATGGAAAAAAACTGATGGTGACCGGTAAAGAAGGCGAGCGAATTCTTAGAGCCTACAATAATGTACGGTTTTATAAAACAGATATGAGCGGAAAATGCGATTCTATTCATTCTAATTCCAAAAGCGCATTAACAAAGCTGATCGGAAATCCGATTCTCTGGAATGGCGAAAGTCAGATTACCGGAGATGTAATGCATTTAATTGGCGATAATACCACCAGAAAAATAGATTCCTTAAAAGTTCTCAATAATACCTTTATGGTCTCGCGGGACACTCTCGGAACGGGTTATAATCAGGTCAAGGGTATTAATTTATTTGGAAAATTCCGGGAAGGGAAACTACATGATGTCGACGTTATAAAAAATACCGAAGTTATTTATTACATGCGAAATGACGCCCACGAACTTATTGGGATCAACAAAAATGTGAGTAGTAAAATCAATATGATTTTGGACAATAATGCTGTCGAAACCATTACCTTTTTCAACAAAGTCGACGGTGACATTTACCCCGAGGCCGATTTGCCCGAAAATGCCCGTAAACTAAGAGGTCTGGTCTGGAGGGGCGATGAACGAATAAAATCTAAAGACGATATCTTTCCTCCCGAAGAAAATGAACTCAATGATAAATTAGTCAAACAAGGAAAAGCAGAAGATGCCAAAGAAAATGTTCCCATGAAAATCAGGAAGGAAACATTAAACTATGACAAAAAGAAACCTCAGGTAAAGACGAAGACTAAAGATAAGGAGAAGAAGTAGTTTTCAGTCGCAGTTCTCAGTAACGTGAGATGTGAAATGTAAAATGTAAAATGTGAAACATTAAACTTGAAACATTAAACTTGAAACATTAAACTTGAAACTTGAAACTTGAAACATGAAACATGAAACCTAAAACTTTAGATTTCAGACTTCACCCTTTAAAACTCAGAACCTAAGAAACTCAACAACTTAGAACCTCAAAAAAAATGAATCCCGATTTTATAAAATACCAGGCTCAAACCTCTCCTAATCCTTTAGGGATGGAGGTTTCGCATGCTATTGGCTCTTACATATACGATACCAACAATAAAAAATATTTAGACTTTGTTGCAGGAGTTTCTGCCTGCACATTGGGGCATCAGCATCCGAGAGTCAATCAGGCCATAAAAGACCAATTAGACAAATATTCGCATGTTATGGTATATGGTGAATATTCACAAAGCCCTGCCGTAGAATATTGCAAATTATTAGCTTCACAGCTTCCTGAGTCCCTAAATAAAACCTATTTGGTCAATTCAGGTACAGAAGCGATTGAAGGAGCGCTTAAATTAGCTAAAAGAACGACAGGACGTAGTCAGCTTATTTCATGTCATAATGCGTATCATGGCAATACGATGGGCTCAATGAGTGTTATGGGCTTTGAGGAGCGCAAACAAGCCTTTCGTCCGTTGCTTCCTGATGTTGATTTCATCACTTTCAACAGCGAAGAAGATTTACAAAAGATAACCACACGTACCGCTGCCATACTTTTGGAGACTATTCAGGGAGGTGCCGGATTTATCGAACCTCATGACAATTTTCTTCAAAAAGTCCGCAAACGCTGTGATGAGGTTGGAGCCATGATGATCGTAGACGAAATTCAACCCGGATTCGGAAGAACCGGAAAACTGTTTGGTTTTCAAAACTACGATGTCGTTCCGGATATTGTCGTAATGGGAAAAGGAATGGGAAGCGGAATGCCTGTAGGTGCTTTTACCGCTTCGGCAGAAAAAATGGATCTTTTAACCGAAAATCCAAAATTGGGACATATTACCACTTTTGGAGGACACCCTGTCATTGCGTCAGCCTGTCTGGCTACTTTGCAGGAATTAACCGAAACAAACCTCATGCAAGAGACTTTGGAGAAAGAAAAACTCTTCAGATCACTTTTGGTACATCCTTTGATAAAGGAAGTTAGAGGAAAAGGATTGATGCTTGCCGCCATGACCGAAACGGCCGAAATAACGAATGAGGTTATTTTGAATTGTCAGGACAAAGGGCTTATTTTATTCTGGTTGCTGTTTGAAGGATGCGCCATAAGAATAACACCGCCATTAACCATTTCTGAAGAAGAAATAAAAGAAGGTTGTGCCCTGATTTTGAATGTTATGGATGAAATACTAAAAAAAGAACAAGAAGTTTAATAAGGAGTTAATCCGACTGTCTGTTTACTCTTTTCTTTTTTGATTGCAAAAAAGAAAAGGGTATTCCTGGCACCGGAACTAAAAACCCCCGATTGCAAATAAATTTCAGAATACGAATCCCGTATTCGTTTATAAATTAAAACAATACAATTATAAACAGAACACGAATTCTGTCCATATTGTTAATTAAATTGTTCAAAACAATTAATCTCCTTTCCCCACAACAATAGTATGGTTGCCTAATTTTATAACAGGCTAATTTCAAATAAACAAAGTATGCAATTAAGCAACGAAGAAGAAGATTATAACCTATCCCTATCCAAATTTGAGTCGATGTTAAAAACAAACAAAGTGCTCTTTTTTGATTCTGAAGAATTTGAAGAAATTATTCTTCATTATTTAGACATAGGTAAGGCTAATTTAGCAAAAAAGGCCTTAAAACTTGCATTAGACCAACACCCTAAATCTACAGGCTTAAAATTAGTACAAGTAGAAATGCTGGTTTACGATGACAAACTCGATATTGCTGAAAAGCTTTTAAATGAGTTGTATGCAATTGAACCTAACAACGAGGAAATTTACATCCAGAAAGCCAATATTTGTTCTAAGAGAGATCAACACGAAAAAGCGGTAGAATTACTTAAAATTGCCCTGCAATATACAGACGATTACGCCGATGTGTACAACTTGATCGGAATGGAATATCTTTTTATGGATAACCTTGAGATGGCAAAAGACAGTTTTATCAAATGTCTTGAAGAAGATTTAGAAGATCAGTCTGCTTTATACAATGTGGTGTATTGTTTTGAGTTTTTAGATCAAAATCAGGATGCCATTGTATATCTTAACGATTATATCAACAAAAACCCGTACAGCGAGATTGCCTGGCATCAGTTAGGTCGTCTGCACTATGGTGTAAAAGAATATGAAAATGCTATTCGCGCCTTTGATTACGCAACAATCATTGACGATGAATTCCTTGGTGCCTTTATGGAAAAGGCAAAAGCTTATGAACGTCTAAAAGAATACGACAAAGCTATCGAAAGCTACAACCGTACCATCGAATTAGACGATGCAACTTCTTATGCTTTGTTACGTATCGGAAAATGTCATGAAAAACTGGGCAATTCAGCCAAAGCATTACAATATTACAATCAGACTGTACATGAAGATCCGCTTTTAGACAAAGGATGGATTGCTATCACTGATTTTTATGTTCGTCAGAAAAACTTCCAGAAAGCCTTATTCTTTGTCAATAAAGCACTCGCAATCGACAATCAAAATCGTTTGTACTGGAAACGTTATGCGACAATAAACAAACAGATGAACTTCTTTGAAGAAGCCGAATTTGGATACAGAAAAGCAGTAGAATTTGGTGATTACGCCTTAGATACCTGGTTGTTTTGGGTTGATATTCTTCAATTCTTAGGTGAATTTGAAAGTGCTATTCAAACCTTGTTACAAGCTTCGGAATATTTCCCTGAGGAAAATGAAGTCGAATATCGTCTTGCCGGATTGTATTTTATGATTCAGGATAACACAAAAGCTAAATTTCACTTAAGCAATGGCTTACGCTTAAACTTTGACAATTACATCTTAATAGAAGACTTGTTCCCCGTGGTCTGGACAAAAAAAATGGTTAAAAATTATATTGAAAAACACAGGAAACAATGATGAAGGATATTTTAAAAAAGCGTTTTGGCTTATTGGGCCGCAATATTAGTTACTCTTTTTCGAAAGGATATTTTACTGAAAAATTTAAGGATGAGGTTTTTGCCGGCAACAGCTATGAAAATTTTGATATTTCAGAAATCAATCACTTCACCGGACTAATCAAAAATAATCCGGATCTAAAAGGACTAAATGTAACAATTCCGTACAAAGAACAAGTCATTCCTTTTTTAGATAAACTTTCAAAAAAAGCCACTTTGATAGGTGCTGTTAATACCATTAAATTTACCAAAAGCGGAAAATTAAAAGGATACAATACAGATTACTACGGTTTCAAGAAATCATTAAAACCACTATTAGAGCCACATCACAAAAAAGCACTCATTTTAGGTACCGGTGGTGCCTCAAAAGGGGTTGCTTTTGCTCTTGATGAGCTTGATATCCCGTATACCTTCGTTTCAAGAGAAGCTAAAGACAATATTATTGATTACGACTTAATCAACGCCACTACCTTTGATAATTTTCAAATCATAATCAATTGTACTCCGGTTGGAACAAGCCCGAATATTGAAGCTTGCCCTACCCTGCCTTATGAATTTTTCACCCCTAAGCATATTGCTTACGATTTAATCTACAATCCGGCAGAAACGCAGTTTTTGAAAAATGCCAAAGAGCAAGGTGCTATTATAAAAAATGGTTATGACATGCTTATTTTTCAAGCCGAAAAAGCATGGAAAATCTGGAATAAATAAATAAATAAATAAATCGTGAATAGTCTACGTTTTTAACCAAAAGCTATTCAGAGCCAACGTAAAGGCTTTAACCAAATTCTTTGAAGATTTGGTTAAAGCCTTTTTTCATCATTAATCTGTTCCTAATCTCCGGTTAAAATGAAACAACCGATATAAATCTATTATAATTAAAAAAAAGGTCCTGCCAAACAATTCTTAATACTATTAGGAACTACAGCTGTGTAAGCAATAATCCTATTCGGATTTAAAAAGATTTCCAAACAACGCTTTTCTCAAATTTACCTCAAAAAATACACCTGCAAACCTCGCCTGTCTTCAACCTGGCATTGCTTTTGGAAGAAACAAATCATACCACTACAGTTTAGAGACCGCTCTTTTAATCTTATTCTGACAAAGGTCATAACTCTTCAAAAAAAAGAGAAACCAAATAAAACCGTTAATTGACAACCAAATAATCCATTAATAGCATTTTTCTAAAAAATATAGAGGGTTAAATTTTGAATTTATTTCAAAAAAAACAAACAAAAAAAGAATATCATATTCTTAAAACAAAACAATAAATATAGATTTCATCGAAAAATAGCGTATAAACAAACGATTTATTTTGTATTTAGAAACACCTTTACTATCTTTCGCTATATTTAAAACCAAAACCTTATACATTTGAAATGTTAGAAGAAAAGAATGATAACCTGCAAGAAGCAGACGGAAAACCAGGAATCGAGATTAGCGATTCTACACCAGATAATGTTATTGAAGAATCTGATTCTGAAACAGCAGCCGAAAATTTAGTTTCAAACACTGAAATTGAATCCGAAACTCCTGAAGCAGATCATCAGGAAGCATTAGATGCTATTACAAATTCGAACGCTGAAGAAAGTGAAGACGAAACGCTAAAAGAGCGTCATGAAATTCCTATGCAGGATTATGACACTTTTACGTTAGACGCCCTTGTTGACGAATTGAAAAAGCTTGTAAATACAGACAAAACAATGTCTGTAAAAGAGCATATCGAAGAAATCAAAAAATCATTTTTACTACAATACAATCATCTTATCGAGGAGAAAAAAGAAGAGTTCAACGCTTCTAAACAAGATCCTAATGAAGAGTTTGAATACCATTCCCCTTTAAAATCTAAATTCGATGAATATTATTCTATTTTTAGAGAAAAAAGAAATGCTCATTTTAAACATTTACAGACCAATTTAAAATCAAATTTAGACAATCGACTTGCTATAGTTGAAGAGCTAAAAGAACTTATAAACCCACAGGAAAACATCAAAGACACGCTTAAACATTTTAATGATTTAAGAGAAAGATGGAAAAATGCGGGACCAATTCCAAAAGACAAATACAATCACGTTTGGAATAACTATCATTTTCATGTAGAGAATTTCTATGACTATCTGCATTTAGACCGCGAAGCCAGAGATTTAGATTTTAAATATAATCTGGAGCAAAAGCAAAAAATTATAGCTCGCGTAGAAGAATTGGTAAACGAAACCGATATCAGTAAATCTTTTAGAGAATTACAAGATCTTCACCGAATCTGGAAAGAAGATATTGGACCAGTATCTAAAGAACACCGCGATACGATCTGGAATAAGTTTAGCGAACTGACTAAAAAAATTCACGATAAAAGAGAACTTTTATTTGAAAGCCTAAGAGCTAATGAGCAACAAAATCTTGAAATTAAAAAAGAGATTATTGGTAAATTAGAGGTTTTAGGTACTGAAAAAGTAAACTCACATTCGCAATGGCTGATACAAATACAAAAAGTAGAAGCGTTAAGAAATGAGTTTTTTGCAGCAGGAAAAGTTCCGTCTGAAGTAAACGAAGAAACCTGGGCTTCTTTTAAAACGGCTGTCAGAAATTTTAATTCTTTTAAAAATTCTTTTTACAAAGACATTAAAAAAGATCAAAACGACAACCTAAATAAAAAAATGGCTCTTGTAGCCAAAGCCAAAGAATTACAGGAAAGTACTGATTTTACTGCCACTACTCCGATTATGAAACAAATTCAGGAAGAATGGAAACAAATTGGTCATGTTCCTAAAAAGTATTCTGATAAAATCTGGAAGGATTTTAAAGATGCCTGTAATCATTATTTTGACAAATTAAAAGAGCACAAATCGGAAGAAAACAGTGATGAAGTTGCTGCTTTCGACAACAAAAAAGCATACTTAGAAACTCTTAGAGCCTACCAGCTTACAGGAGAACACAAAACAGATCTTGACGCTATAAAATTACATATCGAAACCTGGAAAGGTCTTGGTAAAGTACCATTTTCAAGACGTCACATTGAAGGAAAATTCAATAAAATTCTGGATGCTCTTTTCGAAAAATTAAGTTTGAGTAAAAAAGAAACCGAAATGATGCGTTTCTCTAACCGAATAGATTCTCTATCGGAAAGTAATGATACGAGAAAACTGGACAATGAGAAGATTTTCTTAATGCGTAAGATTGAAGAAGTTCAAAATGAAATTTTCCAATTAGAGAACAATATTCAGTTTTTTACTAATACAAAAAATGCAAAGAAAGAGAATTCTATTGTTCTTGAGGTACGCAAAAATATAGCTATACATAAAGAAAGTCTGGAAGTCTGGAAAGATAAACTAAAACAGTTAAGAAACTTAAATCAAGAGTAAAATTTGAGTTTAAAAACACAATTCTACAAGGTGTAATGAAAATATTCATTGCACCTTTTTTTTATGCTTTACTTTCAAATAATAAAATCGTAAAACAAAACTGCAAAATATTAACTATATTTACTATTCGCTATCTATTAAAAATCAACAAATTACAAAGATAAGCGCACAAAAAAACAACTACAAATCCAAAGGAAACAGCTATAAATTTATGACACAAAACTACGAGACATCTATTTAAATTGTAACATATAATAAACGTTATAAATATTTAACAAACAAAATTTAAACAAATTACAGACATGAAATTTACAAGAAAAGCAAATGCCAACTGGAAAGGAACCGGTCTGGAAGGAAAAGGAACTATCAGTACACAAAGTACTACATTAGACAATGCGCAATTATCTTTTAAAACAAGATTTGCAGACGGAGTCGGAACAAATCCTGAAGAACTTATTGCGGCAGCTCATTCCGGCTGTTTTACAATGCAATTAAGTTTTTTACTTAACGATGGAGGTTTTACCGCAGATGATTTAACCACAGAAGCGACAGTAACTTTTGAAGATGGCACAATAACTTTGATTCATCTAGATTTAAAAGGAAAAGTTCCTTCTATTTCAGCAGAAGAATTTGAGGCGACTGCTAAAAAAGCAAAAGAGATTTGCCCAATTTCTAAATTACTGAATACTACAATTACGCTGTCTGTTGCTCTGATTGGGTAATGAATAACCATTTCGCAGAACAACCTTCTCTGCCATTGTCAATTCCTGTAAGCACTTACTTTGTCATTTCGACTTTAGGAGAAATCACACCAGTAATTCGGCAAAGATTAGTGATTCTCTTTACGGAGTTTCTTGTGTGATTCCTCATTCTTCTGAATGACAATTGGTGGCGGGTATAAATAAAAAAACCAAGGCTAAGCCTTGGTTTTTTTTATGCATACGCATTTTACTTTTTACATCTTACATGGTAGCTTTCAAAGCTTTTGCCTCAGCAGTCATTTCTAATGCTTTGTAAACTCCTAATAATGTTTTAGAAACATCTTCATTTTTAGGATCTAATTCATTTGCTTTTTTAAGGTATGGAATCACTCCTTTGAAAACAGACTCTCTTTGTGCTTTTAAAACGTCATAACGCTTCATATCTTTTGCAGAAGTACCCAATTTATTCATTTCATCAATAATTGGTTTCTCAGCTTCTAATTTTAAAGCAGCAAGGTTAAGATAAGCGTTTGTATAGTCCGGTTTAATTTCGATCGCTTTCAAATAGTATTTCTCAGCATCTGCAGGATTCTTTGCGTTGTTGCTGATTACTCCTAAATTAAATAATAAATCTGCATTGTTCGGATCTTTTTGCAAAGCTTCGTTCACCAATTTTTTGTAAGTCTCGAAATCCTTAGTCTCAAGATACAAGTTCGCTTCTGTTAACAATAAAGAAGCATCTTCCGGGTTTGTTTTTCTAGCATCGACAATCGCTTTTTTAGCATCTTCGATACGTCCTTTTTGAACCAGGATTAAAGCAAGATTTTTATAGATCTCACCTCTTTTAGAAGGAATTGCTTCTGTTTTTGGTTTTTCGTGAGTTCCTAATTTTACAGCTAAATCTCTTTCGTTAGCATTATTAAACCCGTCTTCGTTACCCGTAGCCTTATTTAAAGCCAAGTAACTAGTCCCTTTACCGGAAAAATTAACCTTTTTTAACTCTTCATACATTGGTAAAGCAGCATCATAATCCTGAGCATTTACTGCTGTTGAAGCCGCATAATACAAATTGATTGTATCTTTCTTGTCTAACAAATATGCATCATACAATTTCTTTGCACCCGCAGCGTGTTTGTTTGACTGTGTATCAGCAATAGCCGAATTGATCAAAGTCCCTTTAATTTGTGTAATTGAAGTAGCAGCCTGAGTAGAATATTTCAACTTCCCTGATGCTTTTTCAATATCAATTAATTTTTTGTAGCTATCTGCTGCAAGAGATAAGTTTTTACCTTCTTCAACTTTTTTATTAGCCAAATCCAAATAAGCATTCCCTTGCACAAAATAATATTGTGCCTGTTCAGCTTCTTTAGCATTAACAACTAAATTTTCAGCATCTTTTAGTATTGCAATCGCCCCTTGAGCGTCTCCGCCTTTTAATGCTTTTTCAGCACTTTTAATCTGATCTTTTTGAGCAAAAGTAGCTGCCGAAATCAGTAATGCTGACGCAAGTATTACATATTTACTTTTCATAATAGTCTATTTGTATATTTAATTTAATTTTTGTGGTTTACTTAATCTTCTGATTCTTCGTCATCAGAATCATCTTCGTCTTCTGTTTCTTCTTCAGTATCATCCTCGTCATCGTCTTCAACTACTGTATCGTCTTCAAGAACTTCCATATCCGGTTTAACTCGTTCTATAGCTGATTCTATAACATTACCGTCTTCATCAACAACAACTTCTGCCACATCATCTTTCATTACTTTTGTAACAGCAGCGATAGAATCTTTCCCTTTTAAGTTAATCAATCGAACACCTTGCGTTGCACGACCCATTACACGTAAATCTTCAATTGCCATTCTGATTGTTAATCCGGACTTGTTGATAATCATCAAATCATCTGCATCGGTTACAGCATTAATCGAAATCAATTTCCCTGTTTTCTCCGTGATATTAAGAGTTTTAACTCCTTTTCCTCCACGGTTTGTAATTCTGTAAACATCCTCACCGTCATCGTCTACTAATTTAGTACGTTTTCCGTATCCGTTTTCTGTAACAACTAAGATTTGCGAATCGTTAACATTCTCTCTGTCGATTGTAACCATACCAATTACTTCATCGGTATCATCTTTTAGTGTAATTCCACGAACTCCCGAAGCCGTTCTACCCATCGGACGAGTTTTAGTTTCCTCAAAACGAACTAATTTACCGGATTTCACTGCCAGAATAATTTGGCTGTCACCATTTGTTAATTTCGCTTCAAGTAACTCATCTCCTTCTTTAATTGTAATAGCAGCAACACCATTTACTCTAGGCTTAGAATACTTCTCTAAAGATGTTTTCTTAACCTGTCCTTGTTTAGTTACCATTACAAGATTATGACTGTTGATATAATCTTTGTCTTTTAGATCTTGTGTACAAATGAATGCTTTTACTTTATCATCGCTTTCAATATTTACCAAGTTCTGGATTGCTCTACCTTTTGCCGTTTTGCTTCCTTCCGGAATTTCGTAAACGCGCATCCAGAAACATTTTCCTTTTTGCGTAAAGAACATCATATATTGGTGGTTTGTTGCAACGAACATATGCTCAAGGAAATCCTGATCTCTTGTTCCTGCACTTTTTTGTCCAACACCACCTCTGTTTTGCGTTTTGTACTCTGTAAGGTTAGTACGTTTGATATAACCTGCATGCGAAATGGTAATCACCACATTCTCATCGGCAATTAAATCTTCTATACTTACATCACCACCTGAATATTCTATAGTAGAACGACGCTCATCTCCGTATTTCTCACGAATTTCTTCCAGTTCTTCTTTAATTAAGTTGGTTCTTAGATCTACATCTGCCAATAAAGCTTTCAAATGCTCTATTAATTTCATTAATTCTTCAAACTCAGCTCTTAACTTATCCTGCTCCAGACCAGTCAACTGACGCAAACGCATTTCTACAATTGCGCGAGCCTGAATATCTGACAAACTAAATCTTTCGATTAATTTTTCACGAGCTTCTTCTGTATTTTTAGATCCTCTAATGATCGCAATTACTTCGTCGATATTATCAGAAGCAATAATTAATCCTTCTAAAATATGTGCTCTTTCTTCAGCTTTACGCAATTCAAACTGTGTTCTGCGAACTACTACATCGTGACGGTGCTCAATAAAATAGTGAATCATATCTTTCAGATTCAACATTTGAGGACGACCTTTCACCAATGCAATATTGTTTACACTGAAAGAAGACTGCAATGAAGTGTATTTATATAAGGTATTCAAAACTACGTTTGGCGTAGCATCACGTTTCAGGATATACACGATACGCATACCAGTTCTATCCGATTCGTCACGAATGTTAGCAATACCCTCGATTTTTTTGTCATTAACCAAATCAGCCGTACGTTTGATCATTTCGGCTTTATTAATTTGGTACGGAATTTCAGTAACAATAATACATTCTCTTCCGTCTACTTCTTCGAAACCAACTTTAGCACGCATTACAATACGTCCTCTACCGGTTTTAAAAGCTTCACGAACACCTTCATAACCATATATTACACCTCCTGTTGGAAAATCAGGAGCTTTAATATGTGTCATTAACTCGTCAACTTCAATATCGTTATTATCCAGATACGCTAATGTACCATTGATAACTTCTGTTAAATTGTGTGGTGGCATATTAGTAGCCATACCAACTGCAATACCTGTTGCTCCGTTTACCAATAAAGTAGGAACTCTGGTTGGCATTACTTTTGGCTCATATAAAGTATCGTCAAAGTTTAGTTGAAAATCAACCGTTTCTTTTTCGATATCTGCCATAATATCTTCCGAAATCTTACGCATTCTTGCCTCAGTATAACGCATTGCTGCCGGACTGTCGCCATCGACAGAACCAAAGTTACCCTGACCATCTACTAATAAATAACGCATACTCCACTCCTGAGCCATACGCACCATAGCGTCGTAAACAGAGGTATCACCATGCGGGTGATACTTACCCAGAACCTCTCCTACGATTCTTGCTGATTTCTTGTGTGCGGATCTTGAAGTTACACCTAAATCATACATTCCATAAAGAACTCTTCGATGTACCGGTTTCAAGCCATCTCTAACATCCGGAAGTGCTCGTGATACAATTACTGACATCGAATAATCGATGTAAGCTGATTTCATTTCATCCTCTATGTTAATAGGAATTAACTTTTCTCCTTCAGACATAAGTTGTTATATTAAATAATTATATTAATTTCAAAGCGTGCCAAGATACGGTTTTTTGAAATTTTTATAACTATGTTGACACACTTATTTCAATGATTTATTAACAACTTTATTTTCGATTTTGGTTAATAAATTAAGCGTTTTTTAACGCTTTTTTTGTTATTTTTTTTGTCTATTAGCTGTCATGAGATTCCGAAGGGTACGGTTTTTGTTTTTCACACCGTAATTCACTAAATTTACTAGACATTACAATTATATATTATGGATGATAATTTTTCACCAAGAGTAAAAGATGTTATTACCTACAGTAAAGAAGAAGCCTTACGTTTAGGGCACGACTTTATTGGTACTGAGCATCTAATGCTGGGCATTTTGAGAGATGGAAACGGCAAAGCCATTCATATCCTCAACAACCTGGCTGTTGATTTAGATCATTTACGCAGAAAAGTAGAAATACTCAGTCCAGCCAATCAAAGCGTTGAAATCAATGCAGAAAAGAAAAATCTTCACCTTACCCGACAAGCTGAAAGAGCTCTGAAGACCACCTTTCTCGAAGCAAAAGTATTTCAAAGCTCCTCGATAAGCACGGCGCATCTGCTGTTATGCATCTTACGAAACGAAAACGATCCAACAACCAAGCTATTGAATAAACTAAAAATAGATTATGACATAGCTAAAGAACAATATTTAAATATGACTCCAAACGAAGAAGAATTCTTAGAAAACTTGCCAAGAAACGAATCATACAACGATGATTCAGGACAAGATGACAGTCTTAAAGAAAGTAGTTTTAACAATCCCGCCAATAAGTCAAACAAAAAATCAAAAACACCGGTTTTAGATAATTTTGGGAGAGATTTAACAGAAATGGCTGAGGAAGGAAAACTGGACCCGGTGGTAGGACGCGAAAAAGAAATCGAACGCGTTTCTCAAATCCTAAGCCGTAGAAAAAAGAACAACCCGCTTCTTATTGGAGAGCCCGGAGTTGGTAAATCTGCTATTGCAGAAGGTCTGGCGTTGCGCATCATCCAGAAAAAAGTATCTCGTATCTTATTCAACAAACGTGTAGTAACTCTTGATTTGGCGAGTCTGGTAGCCGGAACAAAATACCGCGGACAGTTTGAAGAAAGAATGAAAGCCGTGATGAACGAGCTTGAAAAAAACGATGATATCATTCTTTTTATTGACGAGATCCACACTATAGTAGGTGCCGGTGGAGCAACTGGATCATTAGACGCTTCCAACATGTTCAAACCTGCTTTAGCAAGAGGCGAAATTCAATGTATTGGAGCAACTACTCTTGATGAGTACAGACAATACATCGAGAAAGACGGAGCTCTGGAAAGACGTTTCCAAAAAGTTATTGTAGAACCAACTTCTGTTGAGGAAACAATTGCTATTTTGAATAATGTAAAAGACAAATACGAAGACCACCATAATGTTACGTATACGCAAGAAGCCATTGAAGCCTGTGTTAAACTAACCAACAGATATATGTCTGAACGTTTTTTACCGGACAAAGCTATTGATGCTCTTGACGAAGCAGGATCTCGTGTACACATTACCAATATTGATGTCCCTAAACAAATTTTAGATCTGGAACGTCAGTTGGAAGAAGTACGTGAGCTTAAAAATATGGTTGTTAAAAAACAAAAATATGAAGAAGCAGCCAAACTTCGCGATGATGAAAAACGCATCGAAAAAGATCTGGCTGTAGCTCAGGAACAATGGGAAGAAGACTCTAAAAACAACCGTATTGAAGTTACAGAAGACAATGTAGCCGATGTTGTTTCTATGATGACCGGAATCCCTGTAAACAGAATTGCACAAACAGAGAGTAATAAATTAGCCCAATTACCGGAATTAATTCAAAATAAAGTAATTGGTCAAAACGAAGCTGTTTTAAAAATTGCCCGTTCTATTCAGCGTAACAGAGCTGGACTTAAAGACCCGAACAAACCAATCGGTTCGTTTATTTTCTTAGGTCAGACCGGAGTTGGTAAAACACAATTAGCCAAAGTTCTGGCAAAAGAATTATTCGACTCTGAAGATGCCTTAATTCGTATCGACATGAGTGAATACATGGAGAAATTTGCTATTTCCCGTTTAGTTGGAGCGCCTCCGGGATACGTAGGATACGAAGAAGGTGGTCAATTAACAGAAAAAGTACGTAGAAAACCATACTGTGTTGTTCTTTTAGATGAGATCGAAAAAGCACATCCGGATGTATTCAACATGATGCTACAAGTATTAGATGATGGATATTTAACGGATAGTTTGGGTCGTAAAATCGATTTTAAAAACACGATCATCATCATGACTTCTAATGTTGGTGCCCGTCAGTTAAAAGACTTTGGACAAGGTGTTGGATTTGGAACTGCTGCAAAAATCGCTCAGGCAGACGATAACTCGAAAAGTATTATCGAAAACGCATTGAAGAAAACTTTTGCTCCTGAATTCTTAAACAGAATTGACGATGTAATTGTATTCAACAGTTTAGAAAAAGCAGATATCGATATCATTATCGAAATTGAACTTAAAAAACTGTACTCTCGCGTTGCCGAATTAGGATACCGTTTAAATCTTACTGATAAAGCGAAAGCATTTATCGCCGACAAAGGCTTTGACAAACAGTTTGGAGCAAGACCTCTAAAAAGAGCGATCCAGAAATATGTTGAAGATTTACTGGCAGAAGAAATCATCACTTCAAAAATACATTCCGGTGATGAGATCTTAATGGACTTAAAAGATGACTCTCAGGAACTTTCTGTAGAAATACACAAAGCCGAAGAGCCAACCAATCAATAACATACTTTTTTTTATAACAGAAATAACAAACCCGTTACGTTTTTATAACATAACGGGTTTATTCTTTAGCCCGAATCCTCGATTTATTAAAAGCAAATAGCTATTTTTGACTCTTAAATTCTATAACAAAAAACAACGTATGCTTCAAAACAAAGTCATTTTAGGTAGCGAAGAATGGTGCTCATTTCCTGAGTTGGGAATCCCGACAATTAAAGCTCGTGTGGATTCCGGTGCCAAGACATCGGCCCTGCATGCTATAAACATAGCACCCTTTATTAAAAATGATACTAATTGGGTAAAATTTGACATTAACCCGATACAAAACAACATCAAAACCATTATACATTGTGAAGCACCGTTGATTGACAAAAGAATTGTAAAAAGTTCCAGCGGCTTCAGAGAACATCGCTATGTAATCCAGACGCATCTTAAAATTGGCGATGCCAAGTGGCCTATCGAAATGACATTGACCAACAGAGATTCAATGGGTTTCAGAATGCTTTTAGGCCGCGAAGCCATGAGCGGACGCGTATTGGTAGACCCTGAAGAAAAATACATGTTAGGGCAACCCACACCGGAATCATTAAAAGAACTATATCAAAATTCAGAAAAAGCAACCTCAGGTCTACGAATTGGACTTCTGGCCAGCAATCCTGAACTCTACAGCAATAAAAGAATCATGGAGGCCGGCGAAATGCGCGGTCACGAAATGCATTTTTTGAACATCAAAGAATGTTACATGAAACTGGATGCCAAAACTCCTGAAATTCATTACAGAGGAGGAAAAATCCTCAATCAATTTGATGCTATTATTCCACGAATCCGACCAAGCATTACATTCTATGGCTGTGCTTTGACACGTCAGTTTGAAGCCTTGAAGGTTTTCTGTTTAAACTCAGCTACCGCCATCACTCAATCCCGTGATAAATTATACTCCCTTCAGTTATTATTAAACAGTGGAATCGACATTCCGACCACCGGTTTTGCCAATTCTCCATTAGATACTGACAACCTGATTAAAATGGTTGGAGGATCTCCGTTGATCGTAAAATTACTGGAAGGCACACAAGGAAAAGGAGTTGTTTTGGCTGAAACCAAAAAAGCGGCAGAAAGTGTTATCAATGCTTTCAAAAGTTTAAATGCCAATATCCTGGTTCAGGAATTCATTAAAGAAGCCAACGGAAAAGACATTCGTTGTTTTGTTATTGACGGAAAAGTAGTTGCTGCAATCCAACGCGAGGCTATGCCGGGCGAATTCAGAGCTAATATCCACCTTGGCGGAACCGCTTCTGTTATAAAAGTAACAGCCGAAGAGAAAAAAATCGCGATAAAAGCCGCCAAAGCAATGGATTTAAAAGTAGCCGGAGTCGATATTATTCGTTCTTCTAAGGGTCCATTATTACTTGAAGTAAACTCTTCACCGGGTCTTGAAGGAATAGAGGGTGCTACAAATAAAGATATTGCCGGAGAAATGATTAAAGCAATTGAAAAGAATTTTAAACTATAACGCTGTGAATTTTTAAAAATTCACTTCAAACTTACCGTAAACCTAACAGATTTTTAAAACCTGTTAGGTTTTTCCGGTGAAGTACTAAACTGATTTTTCACAAACATTAGCTTCGCGTTAGGTTCAAATTAATTTTAATTCTAATCCAACAAAATGTAAAAAAAACAGCATATGAGACTTCACCTATCCTTATTTTTATTATTTCCTTTATTTCTTTCCGCACAAAACAATCTTCAAAAAACAATCACCCAAGAATATAAAAAGGGGCATTTCAATGGAAGCATTTTATTTTTTGACGGAAAACAAACGCAAAAAATCAACAAAGGGTTTTCTAACATTCAGTTTGATGTAGAAATTAACAACAACACCCGATTTCCAATTGCATCCATAACAAAACTTTTTACATCACTCGCCATTTTACAACTTCAGGAAAAAGATTTAATCGACATCAAGGATGCAGTGGGAAAGTTTATTCCTGAATTACCGGAAAATTGCCAAAATATATCCATTAAAGATTTATTAACTCATCATTCAGGATTGGAAAACGAACCAATAAAGGCCGTTGTAAATAAATATACAATCGACAATTATATAAAAGAGTTTGTAAAAAAGTCGTCAAAGGATACTTTGAAATTCAATTATAACAACGTAGACTTTATCCTCCTTTCTAAAGTAATCGAAAAGATTACTAAAAAAGATTTTTCAAAATCAATAGAAGATTTGATTACCAAACCTCTAAAAATGACAAACACCGGATTTGTAAAAGAAAGTGAAGTTATCAAACATTTAGCATACGGTTATCATAACTATTCCTTTGGCAAAGGAGAAAAGAACAAACCTCTTTTTAACGACAGAAGATTTATTTCCAACTATTATGGAGCTGGCGCGCTTTACTCCACTACCGAAGATTTATACAAGCTCTTAATTGCCCTTAGAAATAATGAGCTAATTTCTGAGAAATCAAAAAACAACTTCCTACTAAAGCCACAAAACGACGAATTTGTAGATTGGATTTCAGGAAAACCTACATTTGGATTTTACTATGATGATAAGGCAAATGTCTATAGGAGAAGTGGTAATATTGACGGTTTTAATTCTGAAATAATTACAAACAAGGATTTCGACAAAATTTTGATCATTCTTTGCAACACCGACACCGCTGACTTACAAAACTTAGCAAACAACATATACTTCGAAAAACAATAAAAAACACTACTACTGACATCGTTACCAGATAATGACCTCGTTCTTTTTTTGATAATCATCATGACAATTTAATATTTAGCCGATACCGTTTTTTTCTTAACTTTAAAATAAAAACATGCTACTATTCCCTTACTCCGATATTATATTTAGAAGCATTGCAGTCTATTTTTTCATGACCATTGCCCTACGCATCTTTGGAAAAAAAGAGCTTTCCCAATTAAATACAGCCGATATTATCCTGATCCTGCTAATCAGTAATTCAGTACAAAACGCCATGGTTGGCCCCGACACAAGTCTTTCAGGAGGGCTGGTTGCCGCTTTGGTATTGTTTGCAATCAATTTTATTATTAAAAAACTAACACACAAATATAAAACCCTTAACGATCTGTTATTAGACAAACCTGAGATTCTAATCCACGACGGGAAATTAGACTTTAAAGCCTTAAGCAAACTGGATATTTCTGATGATGAACTAAAAGAAGCAATGCGGGAACACGGCGTAGAATTCTTTAAAAATGTAAAATTGGCCATGCTAGAAATTGACGGCACCATTAGCATTATCTCAAAAGATCAGAACAAATTAAAACAGACGCATTATAAACGAAAACACAATCATAAGAATTTTAGAAAATAAACGGTTTTGTTTCAGGTTTCAGGTTTAAACTGGCGTGTTTTTGGATCATGAAAAATACCTGCAAACTCAGTTTTAACCGCAAAGTGAGATACTTTTCACAGTGAGTTTAGCCGATTTATACAATACAAAAAGAAGCTGCTACAATCTGCAACAGCTTCTTTTTTATAAGTATTAAAATGTGACTTAACATCTCACATTTCACAAAAATCATCTCATTACGAAATAAAAAGACTCAATACGAAATACACTAAACCTGCTAAAAGGGCTGAAATAGGAATCGTTAATATCCAAGCCCAGATCAAACTTACGGTTACCCCCCAACGAACGGCAGATACACGTTTTGTTAATCCAACTCCGATGATAGAACCTGTAATCGTATGTGTGGTACTTACCGGAATTTTTAAATGCTCTGTAAAGTAAAGTGTCAAAGCACCGGCTGTTTCAGCAGCAACACCTTCAAACGAACTTACTTTTGTGATTTTAGACCCCATTGTTTTTACAATTTTCCATCCACCACTCAAAGTTCCCGCAGCAATTGCAGAATAACACGCTAATGGAATCCATCCCGGCATTACTCCTTTTATTCCCTTATCATCATTTGGTAAAACAACATCTAACCAAGCATCCAAATGAACCCCCGGATTGGTATTGATATAAACCGCTACAGCTGCAGCGATAATACCCATTACTTTTTGAGAATCATTTCCTCCATGTCCCAAACTGAAAGCAGCAGAAGACAATAATTGCATTTTTTTCAAAGCAGCATCGGCCTGATGCAAATTCAGACTACTGAATATCAAACAAAAAGCACTTACTGTTAAGATAATAAAAGCAACTAAAAACCATTTAATATTATGTGGATCAAAAGCTACACTCCAAAAATGAGACTCAAATCTTGGTTTACCGTGCTCCACAATTTCTTCGTAAGGAACCATTAAACTGCTTACTACCCATACTGTTCCAATCATTAAGGCTACAGTAAATATTTTAGGTCCAATACTTTTACGAGAAGCATTCAATAACCAAATCGATATTAAATAAGAGGCTAATACTCCCAATAATGGTGCTAAAACAATAAAGGCAATAATAATAAGAACTCCCGAAGGCATTCCACCATCTTTTCCTGCCTTGTACCAGCTTACAATTTCATACCAGTAATGTGTTGTTCCATCTTCACCTGCGTAACCCGAAAAACCATGAACTGCAATAGCATGTGCAATAGCCGCTCCTGCAAAACCACCAATCAAAGTGTGTGATGAACTTGAAGGTATTCCAAGCCACCAGGTCAATAAATTCCAACAAATCGCTGCAATAACACCCGCCAAAATTACAACCAGGTTAATCTCCATGGTGTGCGCTGTTTTTGCAACGGTATCTGCTACACCGAATCCGAAAACCCAATAAGCCAGAAAATTAAAAAATGCTGCCCAAACTACGGCCTGGAAAGGTGTTAATACCTTTGTGGCAACAACTGTAGCAATAGCATTTGCCGCATCATGAAAACCATTGATGTAATCAAAAATTAAAGCTAATACTATAATAATTATAAGTAGCGTCATAAATTATAACTTCAGAATGAAATAAATTGAATTTAAGAATGTTTTACAGAAATCGATTCCAATATGTTCGCAACGCTCTTACATTTGTCTGTAGCTGATTCTAAAACAGATAAAACTTCTTTATACTTAATAATGTTTTTAGCATCTGTTTCGTTTTCAAAAATTTCAAAAACCGCTTTGTTGTAAACGTTATCTGATTTGTTTTCCAGTTTGTTAATTCTGGCACAAGCATCTTTAATAACATTCATGTTTTTCAAGTTACTCAATTCTTTTACTGCACTATCAATATTCTGACAAGCTTCAAGATTGATTTCTGTCATCTTTCTGATTGATTTTGTAATTTTATCAACCTGATATAATTTCATTCTGCTTGCAGCTCCGTGAAGGTAATCTGCTACGTTATCAATAGACGTAATTAACGTATGAATATCTTCTCTGTCAAACGGAGTAATAAAATTTCTACTCAATTCAAGATTGGTCTGACGTGTAATGTCTTCTCCTCTTTGCTCTAATTCATCAATTTTTTGAAAAAGAACTTCTCTTTCTTTCAACGGAAGGTTTACAGCCTCATGTAAATTAGAAGCTAATTCAATTAAATTACTTGAAGCCTCTTCAAAAAGTGGAAAGAATTTCTTGTCTTTCGGCACTAAAAATTGGAAAATACTGTTTATTGACATTTTTATATTTTTGATAGTGCAAAATTACTTCAATATTATTTTGCAATGTTAAGCCATTGTTAACAAATCATTTTCAATTTGGAAACTATTAAGAAATGTCACTGTCTTTTCGATATCATAGTGTAAAATTCTGTCTTCTTTTACCAAAGGTACCACCTCTCTGTAGCTTGTCAGGAACATTTCGATAAAATCACTTGATTTTAAGGGCTCTCTGTACGCAATAGCCTGTGAAGCATTTAACAACTCAATTGCCAGAATACGCTCCAGATTGTCCATAACACGTAATGCTTTGGTAGCACCATTTGCCCCCATACTTACGTGATCTTCCTGTCCGTTACTCGAAACAATACTGTCAATACTTGATGGAGTTGCCAATTGTTTATTTTGACTTGCAATACTTGCAGCTGTATATTGTGGAATCATAAAACCGGAATTCAACCCAGGATTATCAACCAAAAACGCCGGAAGATTACGTAATCCTGAAATCAATTGATAGGTTCTTCTTTCTGAAATACTTCCTAATTCAGCCAAAGCAATTGCCATAAAATCTAATGCTAATGCTAAAGGTTGTCCGTGGAAATTCCCACCGGAAATAATCTGATCGGATTCAACAAAAATATTTGGATTGTCCGTAACAGAATTGATTTCTGTTTTGAATACTTTTCTAACATAATCAATCGCATCTTTTGAAGCTCCGTGAACCTGAGGAATACAACGGAAGGAATATGGATCCTGAACATGTTTCTTTTCCTGAGCTATGATTTCGCTTCCTTCCAAAAATTCACTGACACGTTGCGCGGTCACAATTTGCCCTTTGTGAGGACGTATAAAATGGATCAATTCGTTAAAAGGCTCTATTCTTCCGTCAAAACCTTCCAGTGAAATGGCTCCGATTAAATCTGCCAAATATGAATACTTATAAGCTTTAATTAAAATGTGAGCTCCATACGCACTCATAAACTGAGTTCCGTTTAACAATGCCAAACCTTCTTTAGATTTTAAAACGATTGGTTCCCAGTTAAAATGTTTCAAAACATCAGCAGAAGCCATTCTTTTACCTTCAAAAAGCACTTCACCTTCTCCCAATAACGGCAAAGATAAATGCGCCAAAGGAGCTAAATCTCCTGAAGCCCCTAAAGAACCTTGCGTATAAATAACTGGTAAAATATCATTATTATAAAAAGCAACTAAACGATCTAAAGTCTGCAATTGAACTCCTGAATGTCCGTAACTTAAAGATTGAATCTTAAGCAACAACATCATCTTTACAATTTCTGCCGGCACTTCTTCTCCTGTTCCGCAAGCGTGTGATTTTACAAGGTTTTCCTGAAGTTTTGACAGATTTTCATTTGAAATTTTCACATTACAAAGCGATCCAAAACCAGTGTTGATTCCGTAAATAGGCTCAGAATGTGACGCCATCTTTTTATCTAAATAATCGCGACATTTCTGAACGTTTACCTTTGCTTCTTCTGATAATTCAAGTGTTTTTTGATTTACGATTATTTCCTGTAAATCTTCTAAAGTTATGGTTTCAGTACTTATATAATGAATCTCTCTCATGTTGTTTAAATATTTTAAGATGTCAAAATTCCGCAAATCAATATTAAAAAGCAACATTTGTTCATAATAATTAAAATTGTAATGGTCTAAAATTATCTATTCTAATCATTTCACAACATTAACCATACAAATCTCATGTTTTTATGTTACTTAAACAGCCTCATTTTTAGTAGCACACAGAAAATCAAAAAACTAAAAAGTCTATTAAATTCATAGACTAATCGCCTTTTTTAACCGTATTTACCATTAAGGATAAGCATTTTATAACTTAATGGCCTCAATAAAAAGCAAATAATTATATGAATAACCTTATTTTATTTATTGAATTTTATAAAATACTCAATATTGAATTTTATATTTTTGAAAAAATGAAATATTCGTAAAAAGAGAACAAAGATTTTTAACTCTTATAAAAAACTGTACTTTTGAAAAACGAAAATGAAAAGTAACAGCACTACATATCAATCTTCTATGACAACTCCAATCGGAGTTGCAATTGCTGTTACCATTATTTCTACTACAACTACTACTACCCCTTAGGGGTATACACTTTTACATATAATCCTGATTGTTCCTACTTTTTTCTAAAAAGAAGAAAGCTATTGGATAGATAAAAATATTTGCATAAAAGAAAAAAATCATCAAAAATGAAAGTATTAAAATTTGGCGGAACTTCGGTTGCCAATGCACAAAATATAAGACTCGTACTCGACATTATAAATCAAAATTCTAAACAGGAAAAAATAGCAGTAGTTGTTTCTGCCTTAAGTAAAGTAACAGACCTATTGCAATTGGCAGCTGCAAAAGCGGCAGCCAATGACGAAAATTTCAGAGAAATTATCGCCGAAATAGAGAAAAAACACCTCGACACTTTAAAAGAACTAATTCCCGTAAGCGAACAAAGTAGCTTGTTAAGTCATATTAAAAGAATTATCAATCATTTAGAAACATTATTAGACGGTTGTTTCTTATTGGGAGAATTATCCCCGAGAACAGCGGATACTATTTTAAGTTTCGGTGAATTGCTTTCGTCCTTTATCATTGCACAAGCCTACGCACAGATTGATAAAAACGCAGCCTACAAAGACAGCCGTGAGCTTATTAAAACCAACAATAACTTCGGAAAAGCTGCTGTTAACTTTGAAGTTTCCAATCAATTGACGCAAGAATATTTTGCTGAAAACGCATCACAAATCACTATTTTACCGGGATTCATTGCTTCAACTCCTGATGGAATTACTACCACTTTAGGTCGTGGTGGCTCGGATTATACTGCTGCTATCATTGCAGGAGCTGTAAATGCTACTCAATTAGAAATCTGGACTGACGTAAACGGAATGTTTACAGCAAATCCTAAAATTGTTAAACAAGCCCGACCAATTGCGACGATCTCTTATCAGGAAGCTATGGAGTTATCTCATTTTGGAGCAAAAGTGCTTTACCCGCCAACTATTCAGCCTGTTTTAAGAAAAAACATTCCAATTTTAATCAAAAATACTTTTGAACCCGAAGCCGAAGGAACTTTAATTTCAGATCAAGTCTCCTCAAAAGATACAGTTGTAAAAGGAATCAGCCATATTGATCACATCTCTTTGTTGACACTGGAAGGTTCCGGAATGATTGGTGTCTCAGGTTCGTCAAAACGTTTGTTTGAAGTACTGTCTCAGGAAAAAATAAATGTTATTTTCATTACACAGGCCTCTTCAGAGCATTCTATCTGTATCGGAATCCTAAATTCAGATGCCGAAAATGCGGAAGCTGCGATCAACAGAGCTTTTGAAATTGAAATCCTTCAAAACAAAATTGATCCCTGCATTGTAGAAAAAGACCTTTGCATTATTGCTTTGGTTGGCGAAAACATGAAAAATCACCAAGGTTTAAGCGGTAGAATGTTCAGCACACTGGGTAAAAACAATGTGAACATCCGTGCTATTGCGCAAGGAGCTTCTGAGCGTAATATCTCTACTGTAATCAACGAAAGAGATGTAAAAAAAGCATTGAATACTTTGCATGAAAATTTCTTCGAAGAAAACACCAAACAGCTTAACTTATTTGTAATGGGTGTTGGAAATGTTGGAGAAAAATTCATCGAACAAATCCACAATCAAAAGAAATTCTTAAAAGATAATCTTAAGATTAATGTTCGTGTTATCGCTTTGTCCAATTCAAGAAAAATGCTTTTTGACGAAGACGGAATTTCTCTAAAAGAATGGCAAAATGACTTAGACAAAGGAGAACCTGCAAACAAAGAAGCCTTTATCGAACGTGCTAAAGAAATGAATTTACGTAACAGTATTTTTGTAGATATTACAGCAAACGCAAGTGTATCTGACACCTACGAGCAGTTTTTAAAACAAAGTATGGCCGTTGTAACTTGCAACAAAATTGCCTGTTCCTCTGCGTATGCTAACTATAAAAAGCTAAAAAGTTTATCACGCCAATACAATGCTCCATTTTTGTTTGAGACCAACGTTGGGGCAGGATTACCTATTATTGATACCGTAAAAAACTTAATCGCTTCCGGTGATAAAGTGCATAAAATTCAGGCGGTTCTGTCCGGAAGTTTGAACTTTATCTTCAATAATTTCGACAAAAACAATTCTTTTCACGATGTGGTAAAAGAAGCGGGGGTACAAGGATTTACAGAACCTGATCCAAAAATTGACTTAAGCGGAATCGACGTTGCGCGTAAAATCCTGATTCTAATTCGCGAAAGCGGTTACGAAATGGATATTGAAGCCATCGCCAACGAGTCCTTTTTGCCTACCGAATGTTTGGATACCAATACAAATGATGCCTTTTTTACTTCATTAATCCAACACGCTCCACATTTCGATAAAATCTATGAAGAAGCTTTAAGCAAAGATTCAAGATTAAAATATGTAGCACAATTCGAAAACGGCAAAGCAAGCGTTGGTTTACAATTTATTCCAAAAGACCATCCTTTTTATAACTTAGAAGGAAAAGACAACATCGTTTTGTTCTACACCGATCGTTACGTAGATCAGCCTTTGCTTATAAAAGGTGCCGGAGCCGGAGCAGCGGTTACCGCTTCAGGAATTTTTGCAGATGTAATTAGAATTGGAAATAACTAAATAGAGGGACAAAGGTTCAAAGGGACAGAGGGACAAAGCCTTTGCACCTTTGTGCCTTTGAGCCTCTGAACCTATAAACATGGAACAAATAAAACTATTTTGCCCGGCGACTATTGCGAATCTTTCGTGCGGATTTGACGTACTTGGACTTTGCTTAGACAATGCGGGTGACGAAATGATCATTCGAAAATCGGATCAGAAAGGAATTCGAATTACTAAAATTGTGGGGGCTGATTTACCTCTGGAAACAGAAAAAAATGTTTCTGGAGTGGCTGCTTTGGCCATGTTGGAAACTTTAGGTGATCTGGATTTTGGTTTTGAAATTGAAATCTACAAACACATCAAAGCCGGAAGCGGAATCGGAAGCAGTGCTGCAAGTTCTGCCGGAGCGGTTTTCGGAATCAACGAATTGCTCGGAAGACCTTATTCCAGAAAAGATTTGGTGCAGTTTGCCATGCAAGGCGAAAAATTAGCCAGCGGAAATGCACATGCAGACAACGTTGCTCCTGCTCTGTTGGGCGGTTTTACTTTGGTAAGAAGTTACAGTCCACTGGACATTATCCGAATTGACAGCCCGGAAGAATTGTTTGCTACGGTGGTTCATCCTCAAATCGAGTTAAAAACCTCTGACGCCCGTTCGGTATTAAAACAAAACGTTTCCTTAAAAAGCGCCATCATGCAATGGGGAAATGTGGGCGGATTAGTCGCCGGATTGTACACCAAAGATTACGATTTAATCGGAAGATCACTTCATGATGAAATCGTAGAGCCTTTACGAAGTGTTTTAATCCCCGGGTTTGATCAAATCAAACAAACAGCTTACGAAAATGGAGCTTTAGGCTCAGGAATTTCAGGTTCCGGTCCTTCGATCTTCGCTTTAAGCCGTGGAGAAAAAACTGCAGACCAAATTGCAAAAGCCATGAGCGACGTTTACGAAAAAATGAATTTACCGTATGAAATTCACGTTTCGAAGATTAATCCGGATGGGGTTAGGATTTTGTGAAATGTTAGTTGTGAAATGTGAAATGTATTAAGTACGAAGAATTAAGTATTAAGACAAAACGTGTCAGGTTGAGCGAAGTCGAAGCTCGCCGCAAAGTAGATCACGCCCAGTTTGTCACGCCTAGTTTGTCACGTCCAGTTTGTCATTCCGACGAAGGAGGAATCACACAAGATATGACTTACTATTGTCGAGTTCCGATTGTAATTTACTTCGTCTATTCGCTATCGCTCGGGTCTCCTTCGTCGAAATGACAAGAAAACCGAATAATAAGTATTGAAACTAAAAAAAACAACACTTGAATAACCACAAAGCTTTGCGAACACTGCGTTTTTAAAAGGAACAATTTCTTTGCGCTCTTTGCGGTTAAATAAAATCTAAAATTAGAAATGAAATACTACAGTTTAAACCATAATGCCCCGAAAGTTTCTTTTCAGGAGGCTGTAATACAAGGATTAGCAAGTGATAAAGGATTATATTTCCCGGAAAATATAACCGCTTTAGATCCTTCTTTTTTTGATACAATCGAAAGTTTAAGCCATCAAGAAATTGCTTTTGAAGCCATCAAACAATTCGTTGGAGACGAAATTCCGGCAGAAAAATTGAAAGAAATCATTGCAGAAACATTGTGCTTTGATTTTCCTGTAGTGAAAGTCGAAAACGGAATTTACTCGTTAGAGCTGTTCCACGGTCCTACAATGGCTTTTAAAGATGTTGGAGCACGATTTATGTCTCGTTGCTTGGGTTATTTCAATAAAGACAAAAAGGACGCTAAAAATACCGTTTTAGTTGCCACTTCCGGAGACACCGGTGGTGCTGTGGCAAGCGGATTTCTTGGTGTGGACGGTGTTGAGGTTGTGATTTTATACCCATCAGGAAAAGTAAGCGACATTCAGGAAAAACAATTGACTACTTTAGGGCAAAATATAAAAGCACTAGAAGTCGATGGCGTTTTTGATGATTGCCAGGATATGGTTAAAAAGGCGTTTTTAGACGAGACTTTAGCGCACAAAAACCTGACTTCTGCAAATTCTATCAATATCGCACGTTGGTTACCGCAAATGTTCTATTTTTTCTTTGCTTACAAAGCACTGAAAAGCCAAAACAAACCTTTGATTTTCTCCTGTCCAAGTGGTAATTTCGGGAATATCTGTGCCGGAATCATGGCGAAAAAATTAGGTCTGCCAATTGAACATTTTGTAGCTTCTACGAATGTAAATGATACGGTACCAAGATTTTTAGAAAACGGAAAATACGATCCGAAACCATCTAGAGCAACGATTTCTAATGCCATGGATGTCGGAAACCCAAGTAATTTTATTAGAATTCAGGAATTGTATAATAATGATTTAAAGACTTTTGAGAAAGATTTCTCTTCTTACAGTTACACCGATGAGGAAACACTGGAAGCCATGAAACAAATCTACAAAACCGATGGTTATATTGCAGAGCCTCATGGTGCTGTTGGTTACCTTGGCTTGAAAAAAGAATTAAAAAAACACGAAAATGCAATTGGTATTTTCTTAGAAACCGCGCATCCTATTAAGTTTCTCGATGTGGTTGAACCTGCATTGGAAATTACGCTTCCGATTCCGGCACAGATTGAGAGTGTTATTAATGAGGAGAAAATTAGTGTGAAGATTGGGAGTTATGAGGAGTTGAAGGATTTTCTGGGGTAATCTATTTATCTTTTATCGATCTTTAAACCACAATTTACATTAATTATTTTTTAATGTAAATTGTGGTTTTTTATTTTTTATACACACTAGTTATTTATAAGGAAAATTATTATGTTTGAAATCAATTCAAATCATAAGAAATTAAAAATCAGTTCGAGTAAATTGCAAATAAAAAACAATGGCAAGAGCACATTTAGATAATATAACAACGGCTTTCGGGTTGCTAGAAAAAAAAATAATTCAGTATAGCCATTTAAATTTACACGATATAAATATTCATATTGAAAATATTTTTAGAGATATATTGAATATTCTTTATTCTGATCGAAATTTCGTAAACCTAAACACACTAGAAGCTAACTTTTCTGCAATTGATTTAGGAGATGATATTAATGATATAGCATTTCAAATTACTTCAACAACTTCAAAAAAGAAAGTTCTTAATACAATTACCAAATACAAAGATGATTACAACTATGAAAAGGTAATTATGCTTTATCCCTCCTTAAAAAAACCAAAGAGGGCTAAGGGATTTGAAGACGAAATTAATGATAGGTTTATATTTGAAGAATGGGATTTAAAAGATTTATTATCTAAAATAAATGATGCAAATACTGAACAAATTAGAAATATTCAACAAATACTATTGCACGAAGTAACCCCCAATTTATATCAAAATAGTTTTGAGAAAAATGAAGATGATTCAGCATTAGATCAATGGGATTCATTAGAAAAAAAAGATGTACGAAATTTTAAAGACAAAATTTTAGCCGTAAATAAAGAAATAAGGGATATTAGAATTGAAAAATACTGTCGAGATATTGCATCTGGAAAAGCGGAACTGATAAATTATTCTGAAAGATTAATTAGTTCAATGAAATACAGAATTTTTGAAGTTTGTCAAGATGAACTTTTGGAATTTTGTGAAGAAGTCGAAGAAAAAACTCTTACAAAGGGACAGATTAGTTCTTTAATTGAAAGATATACTGAACGAGCATGTAAAATAATAGAGGAAAAATCACAAGACTACTCTTACCCTCTTAAAAACAAAGATTTACTGCGAAAACTTGTTTTAGCACTTATAGATGAATGCTACTTGTCCTTTGACGAAATAGGTATATACACATGATGGAAAATAGAAATATTGCTAAAAAAAGGATGATGTTTATACAAAAAGAAGACTATAACTTCTTGACATACAACATCCTGCTCATACTAAAAGAATTAGACGCAAATACAGAGCAAACTAAATTTAAGGATTTTAGAAAAATCGCCTACTTAATTCATTTTGTAAGTTTTAATCATGATTTCAATAAATATGATAAAAATGAACTATCAAGAATATATTCAAAATCTCAATTAAAAAAACAGTTAATTTCTCACTTATTAGTTATATTAAAAAATAGTAACTACATCGGGGTAAGTATCAATAGAACTCATCAATCTTTTGATTTGTGGTTAAAATCTGAAAATATCCCTGATGGGTTTTTAAATTCGAATTTGTTCGAGAAGGAAATTAAAAACATTAATTTACTGAGATCAATTATTCCGAGATTGAAAGGTATCACAGTAAAAAAAATGGTAGAAAGTATATTTACTAATAACAATGTTATTACATGGGAAATCTAAAAATAAATAAAGTCACATATTCTGGCACTAATTATCACTATGAATCTCCAACATTGCAAAATGGAATTAATATTATTACAGGAGATAATGGTTCAGGAAAAAGTACATTTACTTACTTTATTGAATATGGTCTAGGAAGTAATTTAAAATATTTTAATCCCGATAGTAAAAAAGAAAAATATCAAGAAATAATTAACGATAAAAATAATTATGTTGAACTTGATATAAACATAAACAACGAAAACTATAGACTGAAAAGATTTATAAACAGTAATGATATATTTATAAATTTTGAAGACGAATATTTTTCATTCCCAATAAACCGACAATCAGGTGAAGAAATATTCTCTGATTGGTTATTAACTAAACTAGAAATAAATATTTCTGAATTAAATCTAGGAACTAGAACATGGAAAATTAATTTTTCTGATTTATTAAGATTAATTATTTATGACCAAGAAACGGAATCAAAAAAAATATTTAAAGAACCCGCTAATTTAAATTTCATAACCGATTCTTTAATTATAAGAAAAACAATTTTTGAAATTTTACTGGGAATTTCATCTGATGATTTTTTTAAAAAGCACGACGAATTTAAGGAAACTACTAAAAAAAGAGACTTAGAAATTTCGAAATTAAATGATTTCAATACTAAATTTAGTGGAATAGATTTAGATATAATTACTTTAAATAAATCCCTAGATGAATATAATTCGCAATTAGAAAGTCTTTATTCAGAAAGGAGTCTATACTTAAGTTCAAATACAAAAGTAGATGAAAAAGCTGATTTTATAAATCAAATTCAAAATGAATTAATTTTGACTGACTTAAAAATTTCTGAAGTAAATATTTCTTTAAATAATTACAAAATAGAGTATGACAAAATATCAAAACTTTTTGAAAATCAATCTAATGAAATAAGTGAAATTGAAAAAATAATATTCACTAACGACAAACTAAATCTTTTTTCTTTTAAAATATGTCCTTTTTGCATGAAAAAACATGAGCCAAAAGAAAATTTTTGTTTATGTGGTGAAGAAATTTTAGATGAGGATTACGAAAAATTCGTTTATAATTCTAACGAATATAAAAGCATATTAAATCATAAGAAGAAAAGCTTAGAAACTATTCAAATAGCGTTAGATTCTTATTCGAGAGACATTAATATACATGCATTTGAGCTAGATAAATTGAATCTAAAGTCAAATGATCTTACAAAAAAAATAACGCAATTAATTAGCTCTCTAGAATTCTCTGGAAACTCGGAACTTATTGATAATTTAAATGATAAAATTCTAGAAACAAAGAAAGAAATTGACAAATATTCTCTCATCAAAAAAATTGCGCAAGAAAAAATTGATTTGGACGAAAGTTATAATTCTATTGATAGAACATACAAAACTGTAAAAAAAGAATTTGAAGATCTTCAAAGAGAATTTGACAGCAATAACAAAAGTATGATAACTGACTTCAATTCTATCTATGAATTTTTACTTCAGAAATCATCAGCAAAGATTTCATATGCAGAAATTGATGAAGATTACATGCCTGTTCTTGATGGTGGAATATATAAAAATAAAAGTACTGACGTACCTGTCAGATTACTATACTATTTTACAATATTAACTTTAGCATTAAAATACAATAATGTAAAACATCCAAAATTACTTATTATTGATACTCCTGAGGACTCTGGTATTGATGATAATCATTTAAAAAATGATTTAAACCTTTTGACTACTGCATTAAATTTAATAGAATCAGAAGAAGATAAACAATATCAAGTTATTTTAACAACTGGTTTAGAGAAATATCCTGATGAATTTAGACCTTACATTCTCGATAGTTTTGATAAAGAAAATGGAAAATTTATTTTAAATAAAAGAGACCTCATCTAAAGGTCACTTTTATTTAAAATATATCTTCAAAAACGGTTATTTCCCGTTCAATAATTTTTATAAATACTCAACTTTATCTTTTTCAACCTGAACTAAACGTTCGTAAACTCAAAAATTTACTCCCCTATCCAAAACCCTCAAATTGCTTAAATAAGCCCATTATCCGCAAAAGAGTAATAACCTTCTGAACAAATAATCAAATGATCTACTACTTCTATATCCAAAATAATACCTGCTTCTTTAGCTAGTTTAGTAATTCGTTTATCGATAGTAGAAGGAAGTGTTTTTCCTGACGGATGATTGTGTACCATAATAAGAGCGGTTGCATTTGCTTTGAGTGCCGCTGAAAATAATAATCTAAGATCAACAACAGTTCCCGTTATGCCTCCTGTAGACATTTCATAAATCCCCAGTACTATATTTGACTTGTTAAGGAGAAGAATTTTAAACTGCTCCATAAACTCTATTTTATTTAGATCCCATGATTTTAAAGCCAGTTTATAAGCTGCTCCCGAAGAAGTAATCTTAGGTCGCTCTGAGAGTTTTACTTTGGTTTTGTAAATCAATTCAATTTCTGATGCGATTCTCCAATCTTGTTTTTCTTGTACCGTTTCCATAATAATTAAAGATTTACGTAAAAATAAAGCAGTCAATCGGACTGATATTTTGTGAATAAACGATTCTATCTAAGTAATGCGAGCGTTTTTTTTATTATCGCATTCATTTAAAAATTTCAAATTTTGAAATCAAACCCTAAGCGGACAACTCGAACTTTTAAAACTAGAAGAAGCTGAATTCAAATATAGTAAAAAAAATCATTTGTGGTATTATAATACCACGAATTTCTTATTTGTAATATCCAAATTGCTTAAAAATGTTGATTATGATAAATGAAGAAATAAAAGATAGTTTTTTATTACTATTTGGTAAAAACTTAGAGGATAATAGAAAGAAAAAAAAGCTGAGCTACAGGGAACTTGCGCAAAATTGTGATCTTGATCATAGTTATATTAGTAAAATTGAAAAGGGAGAGATTAATTTAACTTTAGAGACGTTACTCGAATTGATGAAAGCATTGAATATTAGTGCAAAAGATTTATTTGACTTTGATTTCGATGTAAACAAACTTAATCGTTCAGAATAGAGATAATAATTGCGAGAGGGATCAGTTAAAAATAAGATGATGACTAATTTTTTATATCTTTAAAAACTATAATAAAAACAACTTAATTAAACCATTGAAATTTCATCATCAAAACAACACCCCCTCTATTTCTATGAAAAAAGCAATACTCTCATTCCTCTTAGTCAGTTTTTTTACTTCCTATGCTCAGGAATCAAAATCAAAAACCTCTTCTACGCCTCCTGCAAAAGAAGAAAGTTCTGTTGCTAATCTTACTTTCAATCCCGATTCTCAAGTTATCACGAATCATATTACTACCATAAAAGGACAGAAAGTTCCTTATAAAGCAACAACAGGTACTATGCCCGTCTGGGACGAAGACGGAAAAGCAATTGCCGGATTATTCTACACTTATTATGAGCGTTCTGACGTAAAAGATCGTGCTTCACGTCCTCTGGTTATTTCCTTTAATGGTGGTCCGGGCTCTGCTTCGGTTTGGATGCAGATTGCTTACACGGGACCAAGTTTGTTGAATATTGATGATGAAGGATACCCTTTGCAGCCTTACGGGATAAAAGAAAATCCATATTCGATTCTGGATGTTGCGGATATCGTTTTTGTAAACCCTGTCAATACCGCTTATTCAAGACCTGTAAATAAAGAAATACCCACTACAAAATTCTTTGGCGTAAATGCCGACATTAAATATTTGGCCGATTGGATCAATGGTTTTGTAACCCGCTCTAATCGCTGGGCTTCCCCTAAATACCTGATAGGCGAAAGTTATGGTACTACCCGCGTTTCGGGATTAGCACTTCAATTGCAAAACAATCAATGGATGTATCTTAACGGAGTGATTTTGGTATCTCCAACTGATTTGGGAATAACTCGTGGCGTTGTTTCTGATGCGGCTCTTAAATTACCTTATTTTGCAGCTACTGCCTGGTATCACAAAATGCTTACTTCCGATCTGCAAAACAAAGATTTAACCGATATGCTACCCGAGGTTGAAAATTTTACCATAAACGAACTTCTTCCTGCCATGAGCAAAGGAGGATTTTTGGAAGAACAAAAAAGAAAAGAAATTGCCTCTAAAATGGCACACTATTCTGGTATTTCGGAGAAAGTTATACTGGAAAACAACTTAGACGTTCCCCTTGATTATTTTTGGAAAGAACTGTTAAGAGACAAAGGATATACGGTAGGAAGACTTGATTCCAGATATAAAGGAATTGACCGCAAAGCCTCCGGTGAAAGTCCTGACTTTAATGCGGAGCTAACTTCCTGGCTGCATTCGTTTACGCCTGCCATCAATATGTATGTACGCAATAATCTCAATTACAAAACCGACTTTAAATACAATATGTTTGGTTCCGTGCATCCTTGGGACAAATCCAATAATAAAACAGGCGAAAACCTGAGACAGGCCATGGCACAAAATCCGTATTTACACATAATGGTGCAATCAGGCTACTATGACGGTGCCTGTGACTACTTTAATTCTAAATACAATTTATGGCAACTGGATCCAAGTGGAAAACTTACTAATAGAATGTCATGGAAAGGTTATAGAAGCGGTCATATGATGTATTTAAGAAAAGCCGATTTAGAGACCGCAAATGAAGATATCAGAACATTCATAAAACAATCATTGCCTAAGGCCGGAGAAGCTGCAAAATATTAAATTGAATAGCTGATTCTAAATTTCTTTTTTCAATTGCCTCCAACTAAAGTTGGAGGCAATTCAATTTATTAAATCTGGCCCATAAAGCTTAAGCCACGCTAGCACGAGCGTCCCGCTAGCACGCTTTCCAACTTAAATTTAATTTGTAAAATATTAAAAAAAACACTTCCAAAGGCTCAATAATGAAGAAAAAACATTTCTATCTTTTACTATTAATTCTATTAACCGTTATTTTCATATCGGTTCCCATTATTCATGTATTAAAAACAAAATGGAATGAAACCGACCATAAAACCGAAATTCCACAAGGTTATACAAACGATGCTAGTAAGCTTAATCTAACAAAAGTCGATACAATCCTTAAGGTACCTAATAATAAAGATTCAATAGTAGGGCAACTTCAAAAGATATTAAAGTATGCGCAACAGAATAATCTAAAAATTGCTGTTGCCGGCGCACAACACAGCATGGGTGGACACAGTATTTACCCTGATGGGATTGAAATAAATATGCTTCCATACAAACATATGGAATTAGATTCGACAACTAATATTCTAACTATTGGTTCCGGTGCACTATGGCAGGATGCTATCGAATATTTAGATCAATACGACAGATCGATTGCGGTAATGCAAGCCTTCAGTTCTTTTTCGATTGGGGGTTCTATGAGTGTCAACGGCCATGGCTGGCAAAAGGACTCTCCTCCTATTTCGTCCAGTATTGTTTCTTTTACACTCCTGAATTATCAAGGTAAAATCCTTAACTGTAGCAGAATCGAAAATCAGGAATTGTTTAAACTGGTTATTGGCGGTTATGGTCTTTTCGGGATTATTCTGGATGTAAAACTTCAAGTTGTAACTAACTCCTCATTACGGTTTAAATACGTTCGGCTGAGTGCAGAAAATTATGTCTCAAATTATAAGAAATATGTATCTGAGAATCCAAATGTGGAGCTTGTCTTTGGAAGATTAAGAATCTCTAAAAAACACTTTTTGGAGGATGCTACTTTAAACTTTTTCGAAAGAGTAAAAGACAAACCTTTACACTTACAACAGCAAAATAAGAATAATGCGGAAACCAAACGATTGGTCTTTAGAAGTACCGTAAACAGTGAATATGGTAAAAGACTCCGTTGGGATCTGGAAACTGAAATGAATAGGGTTACAAGAAATGAAATTTTCTCCCGAAACGAATTATTAAATGATCATGTGTCATTAATCGAAAATAAGGATCCAAATTCAACAGATATTCTGCAGGAGTATTTTATTCCGGAGAGAAATTTTAATCAGTTCCTTAAAGAAATGAAACCTATTTTAGAAAAATCAAATATTGATTTAATTAATATTACAATTCGTGGTGTTTACAAAGACAATGATAGTTTCATGAATTATGCGGGAGAAAATGTGTTTGGCTTTGTGTTTTTATTCAATCAGAAAAAAACAGAGCAACAGGAAAATCAAATGAGGGCTTTAACGAATGATTTAGTTGATATCACCTTAAAAAATAAGGGAACTTTTTATCTGCCGTACCGATTACACATTGATAAAGAAAAAATGAGAAAAGCATATCCACAAGCTGATGCTTTTTTTCGATTCAAAAGAAAATATGATCCGAAAGAGATTTTCAACAATAAATTTTATCTGCATTATAAATAAAATTCTCATTATTTACAATTGCCTCCAGCTTTAGTTGGAGGTTAATGGATGAATGGCAACAAGGCTTTAGCCAAAATCAGATCATTTTTACAAAAGTAAAAGTCTTATACGTTTTAGAAAACCAAAACATATAAGACTTACATTCAAAAATATATTTTTTGTATCTGTTTCTATTTGTAAATAAAACTCATTTTTTCATTAATGAAATTTCCTGCAGGAGTTTCGTTAATGTCTTTAATCGTTGTTCCTGACAACAAAATTTCAGTTAACCTGCCATGTTTATCAACATTTCTACTGAAATTAATCGTTTTGTAAGCAAAATAACCCGGTAAGGATTTCTCATATGATAATTCCGCTTTAGTTATATTGTTGACATTATTTTTACCTAGTTTATCCTTAAAGAAAATATGTAACCCTTCAACACTACCATAGTACAAAGGCGTTTCATATACCATATCCCCCATATTCATGTATGGACTGGCATCATGAGTATAATTAACCACAGTTCCTATTCCTGACTTCACTTCCGTTATTTTGGCCTGAGTAATATTTCCATTAACCTGCTGAAAATCTACTTGTTTATTTAAACTATAAGAATTTCCCCAGTTAACCGATTTGCGATAAAACTGAACCTTCGAAAGGTATTTATTAGTATAACTAAATAGTGTAGAATCTGTTTGTGAATTGCGAACTTCATTAGCAGCTGCATATACATCAAATTTTCTATCAACAATCAATACAACATTTCCATCTTTCAAAGTGATTGTTTTTTTTGATTGCATTTTTATTCCTTCAATAGGATCATCCAATAAATTAATCTCTATTAAATCCGGGTTCACATAGGTTATCCCATGTACAAAACCACCAAGTGCAATTTTGCTGATTCTTTTTAAATTATCATATTCAAAATCTTGTTTATCCATCATGTAAGGAATATTACTGCTAAACGGATAAACAACAGAAACTAATTTTTCATTTGCAGGATTAACGACTTCAGGGAGCACAGGATCAGGAGTCGAAGGCGAATCTGTATCAGAAGAACAAGAAGTAATAGTCGATAAAATTAGAAATGGAAAAATAAATGGTAATTTTAAAAATCTCATGTTTTTGGTATTTTAAATTAGGGCAATGGTTGTTTTTAAACAGCCGCAAACATAAAACTTATATTACTAAAAATCATTACATAAAATTCAAGTTTTTTACTTTTTTATTTTGCAAATAATTCCACTTTTAGAGGCTGTTCAATCCTTTTTGCGACTAAACGAAATCCGGTTTTCGCTTCATCCCACTTAAAACAATGTTAGCCAACAGCTTATATATTTCTTTTCCAATTGTCTCCAACTTTAGTTGGAGGTCAATAGATGAATGTCAACAAGACTTTAGCCAAAATCAACACGTTTCTGATTAAAGCCATTTCTAAATTTTTTACTTTTGTTTCTCCAGCCCAGGCTGCAGACTCTTTGACTTTTAAAATTTAGTACCATTCTCAATGATCACAAAAGCAACAATAGCAGACATTCCTGCATTAAACCTACTAATCAATTCAGCTTACAGAGGCGAATCCTCTAAAAAAGGCTGGACAACAGAAGCTAATCTTTTAGAAGGAAAAAGAACCAACGAATCCGAATTGGGGGAAATCATTAACAATCCAAAAAATACGATTCTGAAATTTACAGAGAACGATAGGATCATCGGCTCTGTTTTACTCGTAAAAAAAGAACAGCAATTGTATTTAGGAATGTTAACCGTCTCTCCTGAATTACAAAACAGCGGAATTGGCAAAAAGATGTTGGCCGAAGCTGAAAATCATGCTAAGTCTTTAGGCTTGTCTTCAATTATTATGACCGTAATTTCAGTACGTGAAGAATTAATTGCCTGGTACAAACGCCATGGATACATAGACACAGGCGAAAGAGAAGCTTTTCCGGAAAGTGAAATTCACGTTACAATTTCTGAAGAACCTTTGGAATTTATATTTTTAGAGAAAAAAATTTAGAGAGAACATCGATAATTTCTTATTCCTAATAATAAAAAATGAACATACATCTTTTACCTAAAGAAAATAGTACAGCCTCAATTTGGAGTAGTGGATTGACATATGAGTATATGATATATCCGAAAACCGCAAGTTATAGCGATAGAGATTTTGTATTCAGAATCAGCAGTGCCACAATAGAGCAAGAACCTTCCGCATTCACCAAATTTAAAGGCTATCACCGTTATTTGGTGATGCTCGATAACCTATTAGATATTGAGGTGAATAAAGAAAATAAGGTATATAAGAAGCATGAAATCATGGAATTTAGTTCGGATGACGAAGTGACTTCTTATACAAAAGGCATGGATTTTAACTGGATGGTTTCTGAAAAAATACGTAATCACAAACTGAAATTAGCGAATGGTGACCAAGATTGTAATGCTCAAATAGTATTTTTATTTTCTTTAGATACAACAGTTCTAAAAATCAATGAGAAGCCATACGCCTTAAAACCTTATGATTTATTGCTCATTGAAAATCAAAAAAAGGAAAATATAACGCTTCAATTTTCCAATGAATGCCTGTATGGGATATTAGATTTTTAATCCCGTGACTTGGCAAAACTACTTTTATTTCAGAAAAAAACTTGATCACTGTGAACCTCTGTACCTTTGCACCTTCTTCTAAAGAACTAACTCCTCAAACAATCTCTCAATAGTCTTCTCTAAATCTCTACACAAGCCCGGATGCGGTCTTGAGGTTTGAATTGCCGAACTTCTTATCGCTGTTAACCATCTAAAGCGTTCAGGAATATCAAATTGGGCTATTGGTCCACCGTCTTTGACTCCTTTTACAATTTTCTCTAATGAGGTCAAATTACATTCTAACTGTTCGATATCAAAATCCGCAGAAAGAGCTTGTATTCTTTCTTTATTAAGATGAAAAAGTACTTTTATAAATTTGGCTTTTTTGCAAAACAAAATGATTCCGATGTTTAGGAATTCTTCGCGTTCTACTCTTGGTACCACACGAATTACGGCATACTCATATAAGTGATTATCTTGCATTTTGGGCCTGGTTTACAAAGTTCTCGGAATGATTTAATCTCGTTTTCAGAAACTGAAGATACACGTTTCGCAAAGCTTCAGGAGTTTCGTCAGTATCTTCCCATTGCAACCATTCTAATGGAATTGTATTGGTAATTTCCTCCAGAATTTCAGGAGTCAAAAGCGCTTTAAATTCAGCATCAACTTCTTTCAAAAGAGAAGCCTGAGGCAACAAAACATGATCTTTTATCAGCGCAAACGGACTTTTAGCATGTTGTTCCCAATTGTTCCAGGAATGATGAAAATACAGACAGGCACCATGATCAATAAGCCATAGTTCTTTATGCCAGATTAACATATTGGTGTTTTTAAAAGTACGATCAACATTGGTGATATAAGCGTCAAGCCACACGATTTGGGAAGCCAGTTTAGCATCTACAGTAGTCACAACGGGATCAAAAGTAATGGCTCCCGACAAGAAGTGAAGTGCCAGATTAAGTCCTTGGCTTCCTTGTAACAGATCCTGAATTTCTTCGTCAGCCTCTGTTCTCCCAAATGCTTCGTCAAGATGAGCGAAAACCAGTTCGGGAAGCTGCAATTTTAAAGCTTTCGCTATCTGACCGCCAACCAATTCGGCAATTAAGGCTTTTACACCATGCCCTGCGCCCTTAAATTTTAATACATATTTAAAATCGTCATCGGCTTCTGCCAAAGCGGGTAAAGAACCGCCTTCGCGCAAAGGTGTAATATAACGTGTAACATTTACCGTTCTAAGATCGAAATTGTTTTCCATAAGCAGTATTTACTGGAATACAAACTTACGAATTTTGATTTTAGCGTTCCGAATTTAAAATTCCAAGTTTTTAAAATTGCTTCATCAGTTTGTCTGCGACCTCTTTAAATTGCAATATTTAACTCAAGTTGTTGGTTGTGAGATGTGAGATGTGAAAAGCAATAAGTTTTGTTTAATTTATTGACATCTTACCTTTTACAAACATATCGTTACTCCGGATCAGTGAAATATAGTAACAATTCATCTAAATTCTATCGCTTCGTCTGAAGGCAAGAAAATCTGCTAAATAAATCATATGCCTTTTCAGGTTATCATGTCACATTTTACATCTCACATTTCACATTTCACAGCCATCAAAAAAACTAATCTAAAGACATAAATGCTCTTCCTAAGTTCCTTATAATGTCTGACGCAATAAAAGACTGATAACCTGTTTTTTGCACTCCAATATCTGCTGTTAATCCATGAATAAAAACACCAAGTCTTGCCGCTTGATCCGGTAAATAGCCTTGTGCTAACAGGCTTGTAATGATTCCTGTTAAGACATCCCCGCTTCCGGCAGTAGCCAATGCGGCATTACCAGTTGTATTTTGATAAATTTTATTTTGGTTAATAATAAAAGTAGGAGCCCCCTTCATTACAATTATCACTTTATAATACTCCGAAAAAGCAATTGTCTTTTCAAATTTATCAATCTCTGAGCTCCACTTTCCTACTATTCGTTCGAGTTCTTTCGGGTGAGGTGTCAGAATAGTGTTTTCAGGTAAAAGATCCAGCCAGGATTTATTTCTTGATAAGATATTTAAAGCATCAGCATCAAGAACCAAAGGGCTTTTATTAGTCTTTAAAAATTCGAAAAGTGCCATTTGTGTACTCTGCTCCTGTCCGACTCCGGGACCAATTCCGATTGCTTGTGGTACTAACGAAAAATTAATTTTGGTAATGCAATTTTCATTTTCATCTGTTATGACCATCACTTCCGGATTACTAATTTGCATAATCTGATAACCACATTTTGGAGTAAAAGCCGTTACCAGTCCACAACCCGCTTTTAAACAAGCTTTTGAAGCCAAAACCGCCGCACCAATTTTCCCATAACTTCCTCCAATAATTATAGCATGCCCCTGAATGCCTTTATGAGTTAAAGGATTCAGAGGTTTATAAAAGCTTAGGATTTCTTGTTTGGTTATCTGAAGCGGAACTTTCATTATGGAAAATTTTACAAACCTAAAATTATAAAAAATATTGAATACGAAGAATTTTCTTGTTACTAAAAAATACAATTCTATTTATTCTTTGCATTCACTTTAATAATAAGCGCACGATGTTTTAATGTTTATTATTATGGAATCCCTTTGCTTTTTATTTTAAAACAAACATTTCAAACCCATTATGACACTACCAATCCTCTTTCTTGTGATCTGGTTGTTTATAAGATTAGAATTTTGTTCCATTTGATTTTAGTTAGGTGAATTGAAATATTAGATTTTGAAGAAATATATTAAGTTGTCAATACGCAAATGCAGTTCAGCCATTGCAAAATAGATGTTGCATTTTTATCAAAACTTATAATTGAGACCTACTCCAATTGCAACACTGGCTTTTTGAGAGAGAGCTAAAGGGGTTCTTTTATCTATATCTCTGAAAGGTATCAAATCTACTTTTTGATTCTTGTCATAGTAACCCAGCTTCTGTATGTAATTATATCCTGCATTTGCTTCTATCGAAAGATTTTTAGTGAATGCATAAATATAGAACAATTGCACTTTAGATTGCTGAGCCTGAAAATAGGCCGGATTTATTTTGTTCGATAGGCCATATGCACCGCCAATCAACCTGTATTCATGGCCAATGCCGACTACCCCATTCTCCGAAAGCTTGTATTTTACTTTTGCAAAAACCGGCAGTGTTCCCGAGAAATTTAATTTTTTATTCGGACTCCAATCTATTCCGACCAGAGGTAACAGTACTGTTCCGAAGAATTGCCCGGAAAAGGCCGCGCCAAATGAATACGAAAACATTTCTGATCTTCTGATCTTTAACATAGCGGCAGCAGTATAGGTCATATCCTCTGCGCTGATCACTTTTAAATCAGATGCTAACATTGGTATGAAACTGATGATTAGAGCGTATTTGGGCGAGAATGCTTTTTGAAAAGTTAAAGGGACCGAAACTGAATGAAAATTACCCTCGGCCAAACTGGAAGAATTGGAAAGGAAAAAACCACTATACCCAAATCCAATCACAAGAAAATCAAGCTTCCCTTTTTCCAACTTACTATATAAAGGCAATGTAAGAGCTGTATTAACCTGCTGTATATTTACATTCTCGTCATTAATTTTAAATGGAGAATAACTATAATCAATTTTAAATGAAGACAGACCAGGTACCGGCGATAATGCCTTGATCTTCTCTTGTGCGGGAACAGCTTGTGCCAGTACTGTTAATTGGATAAAACTAAAGGCAATAGCAAATAGAAATAATACTTTTGTTTTCATTAATTGTGTTTTTGTTTTTTTAGAAAATTTAAAAAAATGACAAAAAGACCTGAAATAGGCATAAAAAAACACTGCCTATCAGCTCTTTACATCTAAAATTGGAGTTTTGTTTTTGGAAAATTTAAGTAACTGTCTAAAAATTCGAAATAGACACTTAAAACACTACTAGTCAATTGTTTATTTATCGAATATTTTTCGCAATTTGTTTAGTACTAAGTAATTGTAAGCTATACAAAGGAAAAACTATTCGGGTAATCTGACAGTTAGCCCGTGGAAATACAATATTACATCTTATTGAAGATAAAAACAAGAAAAATACGAGTTATCTGATATTTTTATACCGTTTATTCTTCTAAAAAAAGTCATCAATAACGTTTTGAATTATTCTGGATGCCCTCATACACTAGTAGGCAAACGGGCATTCCCTCCTTACTAATAGCACTATCCAAAACTAATAAGACCAAAAAACTTTTCATTTATTATACATTTTGAGGTATTCAATTAGGTATTATTAAAATTGAGTAAAGATTTCGCATTTTATCTAAAATAAGATAAAAAAGATAACGACTAGCACAAAATCAGTATCAATCTTTTAAGGATTTTATAATTTAGACTGTTTTATTCTAATATTTTTTAAATAAATTTGCGACTCAATTATATAAAACAACACAATGAAAAATACTGCGCTTACGCACATACATGAAGGTTTGGGAGCAAAAATGCTACCATTTGCCGGCTATAATATGCCAATTACATACGAAGGGGTCAATGCAGAACACGAAACGGTTCGTAACAGTGTGGGCGTTTTTGACGTTTCACACATGGGTGAGTTCTTACTTACAGGACCAAATGCTTTAGCTTTGATTCAAAAAGTAACATCAAATGATGCTTCAACTTTAACTATCGGAAGAGCACAATATTCTTGTTTGCCAAATAATGATGGCGGAATTGTAGACGATTTAATTGTATACAAAATGAAAGAAGAAGAGTATTTACTGGTTGTAAATGCTTCGAATATCGATAAAGACTGGAATTGGATTTCATCACACAATGATTTGGGTGTTGAAATGAAAAATCTTTCAGATGAGTATTCTCTATTGGCCATTCAGGGACCAAAAGCGGTTGAGGCCATGCAATCTTTGTCTTCTATCGATTTATCTGCAATTGCTTACTATCATTTTGAAGTAGCTGATTTTGCAGGTCTTAATGACGTAATCATTTCTGCTACCGGTTACACGGGTTCAGGTGGATTTGAAATTTATTGCAAAAATGCCGATGCAGAAGCCATCTGGAACAAAGTTTTTGAAGCCGGTGCCCCTTTTGGTATCAAGCCAATTGGTCTTGCAGCTCGTGATACTTTACGTCTTGAGATGGGATTCTGTTTGTACGGAAATGATATCAACGATACTACTTCTCCATTAGAAGCAGGTTTGGGATGGATCACTAAATTCACAAAAGAATTTACAAATTCTGATAGCCTGAAAAAACAAAAAGAAGAAGGCGTTACCAGAAAACTAATTGCTTTTGAAATGCAGGAACGTGCGGTACCAAGACACGATTACGAAATTGTTGACGCAACAGGTGCCGTAATTGGTGTAGTTACTTCGGGAACGATGTCACCTTCAATGAATAAAGGAATTGGTTTAGGATATGTAACAGTAAGCAATAGTGCTGTTGATAGCGATATCTTTATCAGAATCAGAAAAAATGATGTTCCTGCAAAAGTGGTTAAATTGCCATTCTACAAGAAATAACATTTTTAAACTTATAGTTCAGATGCGTTACAATAAAAATTGTAACGCATTTTTTTTGCCACGACCCGAGCGATAGCGAACAGACGAAGCAATTACACTAATTTTCACTAATTTTTTAATGTTTTTATTTTTTGGCAACACTAAAAAAATCTTCCTAATCTGTGAAATCTGTGGCAGTAAAACTTAAAGAAAACAATTCGTGGAAATTCGTGCAATTTGTGGCAGAAAACCTTCTCTGTGTAATTTGACCCAATTAATACTTCCTTTACCGATATTTTAAAGAATTTACTGTCTTTTATCGAAAAATAACCGTAATTTTAGTCTGAACGATCACTTTCAGATTTATGAAAAAAATAATCTTTGTATTTGTATTAACTACCGGAACTCTATTTAGTCAGAATAGCGATAAAACCTGTGAAATACTAAATAAGATAAATACACTAATTCAGGCGGAGCACATTCGTCCGAAACCGGTGGACGATAGTTTGTCTGTATTTGTTTTTGATAATCTGATCAATGAATTAGATCCTTCCCGAAATATATTTTTTCAGAGTGAATATGAAGAAATAGCTCAAAAATATCGTTCTAATTTAGACGATTTGATTCTTCAGAACAATTGTAGCTTTTTAGAAGATATTACCTCTAAATACAGGAATGGACTCCTTAGAACTAAAGCCGTTCTGGAGAAAATCCAAAGCGAACCAATTGATTATAACAAAAATGACACAATACGGTTTTACAAAAAATCATTTGCTTTTTACCTTAATAAAGAAAATCTGGAAAAAGTCTGGCTCAAAAAACTGCGCTATCAGATTCTGGATGATGTCGCAGAAACCAGCAACAATTTAGATTCTCTAAAAACCAATTTCAAATCGATTGAAGCTGTTTCAAAAAAGTCGATTTTATCTAATGAAATTTGCCGAATCAATACATTGCTCGAAACAAAAAGCAAGCAGGATGAAAAGTTGTACAATTTCTTCTGTACCTATTTCGACCCGCATACAGCTTATTTTAGCGATGATTCCAAATCAAGTTTTGTTGCTTCCTTATCAAAGGAGCATTTATCGTTGGGAATGACAGTAAATCTCAATGAGAAAAACGAAATAATAGTCGAGGAAATAGATCCGAATGGCCCCGCTTTTAAAACCGGGCAAATAAAAAAAGGAGATCAGATTGTCTCTGTTTCCAATCAGAAAGAAACTCTAAAAGTTTCCTGTGCCTCTTTAGAATCCATTTCGACCATGATTTTATCCGAGTCGAACAAAAGAATTGTCTTTACCTTAAAACGAAACTCGGGTAAAAACTTTGAAGTAGCCATTGAAAAACAAGTCATGAAAGATGAGGAAAACTCTGTTTTTAGCTTTATCGTTGGTAAAGAAAACAAAATTGGCTATATCAAAATCCCAAGTTTTTATGCTGACTTAGACGGAAACAGCAGAAAAGGCTGTGCTGATGATGTCGCTCGTGAAGTAATAAAATTGGAAAAAGACGATATCGAAGGCCTCGTCATCGATTTGATTGACAATGGCGGAGGTTCAATGGAAGAAGCTATAAAACTGGCAGGTATGTTTATTGATTATGGCCCGCTTTCTATTGTGGTGGACAACAAACAGAATCAATCTGTGATAAATGATCCCTTTAAAGGACTTATTTACAAAGGCCCGATTGTGGTTTTAGTCAACAGTAATACTGCTTCAGCAAGTGAGTTTTTCTCTTCCATTTTACAAGATTACAATCGCGCCTTATTATTAGGCAGCAATACTCTGGGTAAAGCAACTATGCAAACAATTCTTTCGCTGGACGAAAACAAAAATACTGACTTCCTAAAAATCACGATAAATAAGTTTTACAGAGTTACAGGCAAAAGTCATCAATACGTTGGCGTTGTTCCTGATGTGATACTTCCGGAGTTTTATGAAGATGTTTATCAAAAAGAAAGTGATTTCCCTACTGCAATTAAAAACGATAGTATTAAACCTTTTTTAAGGTACAAAACATACGTAAAACGAAACCTCATCACTAAAATAGCGCAAAACAGCACCAGCAGATTAGCTGATAATTATTATTTCAACGATATTAAAAAAATCAATCTGAAAATCGATAAGTTAGTCAATGTTCCAAAATCAGAAATCCTCATGACACTGGATGCCGTTTTTGAGCAAAAAAAACGAATAGGCGCTCTTTGGACAGAAATTCATACTTTTAATGATGACAACAATCCCCTTGACGTTTATAACTCAACCGTAAACCAATTTCTACTAGGTGTATATCCTACTGAAAAAACAATTAATCAATACCAGATTGACAATCTTAAAACAAATCCGTACTTAAATGAAGCAGTGAACATTATTACGGAATTTAATGGTTCGAAGTAGAAGTAGGTTTGTTTCAGGTTTCAGGTTTCAGGTTTCAAGTTTTTGTACGAAGGGGCTTCGACTTCGCTCAGCCTGACAGCATAATGCGACCACTGAGCGAAGTCGAAGGACACCCTGAGCGAAGTCAAAACAACGCATTGCGAACTTTGCGCAAAATCTTTGCGCCCTTTGCGGTTAAACCACAGTCACAATATTCAGTCACGGTACAAAATATATCATTTTTAAACCAGGCTTTATTGTCCTGTCACGAAGTCTTAGAGCAATTGTTTTTAAATACAATAACTTATAAAAACATTATACAAAAAAGAATCCTTTTGTTTTTGGAAAAATAAGGAATAACCGTATTTTTGCGTCACAAAATAAAAAATTAGTAATGGGAAGAGCGTTCGAATTTAGAAAAGGAAGAAAAATGAAACGTTGGTCTGCAATGGCCAAAACATTTACCCGAATTGGTAAAGATATCGTTATGGCTGTCAAAGAAGGTGGTCCTAACCCAGAAGCCAATTCTAGATTAAGAGCTGTAATACAAAATGCAAAAGCGGCCAACATGCCTAAAGACAATGTTGAGCGCGCTATAAAAAATGCCAGTAATAAAGATACTGCCAATTATAAAGAAATCTTGTTTGAAGGATATGCTCCTCACGGAATTGCTATATTAATTGAAACAGCATCTGACAATAATAACAGAACTGTAGCTAATATTCGCAGTTACTTCAACAAATGCAACGGAACAATGGGAACTCAGGGCTCTGTTGAGTTCATGTTTGATCATACTTGTAATTTCCGCATTGCAAAAGGGGAAATTGATGCTGAAGAATTAGAACTGGAATTAATTGATTTCGGTGCAGAAGAAGTTTTTGAAGATGAGGACGGAATCTTAATCTATGCTCCTTTTGGAAGCTTTGGAGCTTTACAAAAAGAATTAGAGAACAGAGGTCTGGAAATTTTATCTTCAGGTTTTGAGCGTATTCCGCAAATCACAAAAGAACTTAACGAAGCTCAAATTGCTGATGTAGAAAAATTAATCGAAAAGATTGAAGAAGACGATGACGTGATGAACGTTTATCACACCATGAAAGAAGAATAAAACCTTTTTCATATACTCTTATCAAAGCTCTGAATTTTCAGGGCTTTTTTTTTGCACACTAAGTATAATGTTCACAACCCGAGTAAAGCGAATTGACGAAGTAATTGCGTCAACGGATTATATTCTTTTTATTTTAATTATGAAAAAACAGATAAACTATTATATTTGCAGCAATCAATATTTTATTAAAATCTAAAAACTAATCTCATGAAAACATCAAAATACACCAAATTTGCCGTAATTATCCTGGTTATTTTATTCGTAGTACTAAGTGTAATAGGCAACTAAAAAACAGTAAAAACAAAAAGCCAACTGATGATGCAACTCAGGAGGCTTTTTCACTATTCAAAACTTAACAACTAAAAACTAATCAACCAATAATTATAAAAGCTTTGTATTCAATTTAAGGTTGTTTCCCGAGGAAACATTTTTTATTTACAACAAACTAATTCCCTCCGCTAAGTTCATTTATATCCCTATCCTTTCTATCACCTCCCGCCACACTTTAAGTCAGTCTGAGAATACTCCGTTTCTTAAACCGGATAATTTTACTTATCAATACCAATAACTTACTATTACTGTGTCTTTTTTTTTAACGAATAACCAATAAATAATTTAAAAACAGCACATTAGTTCATTACTACTAAGCTATACTATAATATTGTAGGAAGGAAATTTTTCCGTTGACTTACTTAAATAATCGGCAAAACATTCAAAATTGATAATTTAACGCATTTAAAACTATTATAAATCAATTATTTTAAGATTTATATCCTAGCTCAACAAAAGTTTCTTTGCGGAGTTTCGTGTGCGTTTTCTCCTTACGTCGAAAAGACAAACTAATTCAATTCAAAAATTTTAAGCAATTTGAGTTCTTTTTATTCCTAGTTTACGGAAAAATCAGGTCAATAATTTTGCATTTTTACGTCTCCTATGTTCACAATAAAATTATTTCACGCAGATTTAGTAGATTTATTCAGATTGTTTTTATCGAAATAACTTAACAAAAAAATCTGCTAAATCTGCGTGCAAAAAGCTTTTTTTCTTTGCGTAAATTTTAACCGCAAAGAGAAAAAAATTAGCAGAACAGCTCTTTTATCTTAGCGAACATTGCGTAAAACCTTTGCGAACCTTGCGGTTAAGCAAACTCAAAATATCCTAAGATTCTTCCAGTAGATCCATTAAAAGCAGCCTGATTTTAGCGCAAAAAAAACTCCATTCACTGTTGCGAATGGAGTTCTATCTTTAAAAGTATTTAACCTACTTTACAAATTCAATTTTTTGAGCTTCTTCCTCATTGACACTGTCAAAGAATCCTTGTTCGTTCATCCAGTCATCACTAAATACTTTACTCATATAACGTGATCCGTGATCCGGAAAAATAGCAATAACATTACTGTCTTTGCTAAATTCTCCCTCTTCAGCATATTGTTTGATAGCCTGCATTACAGCTCCTGAAGTGTATCCTACAAACAAACCTTCTTTGCGGGTGATCTCTCTTGCTGAGTGGGCACTTTCTTCGTCGGTTACCTTCATGAATTTATCAATAATATCAAAATCAGTAGCAGACGGAATCAGGTTTTTACCTAACCCTTCAATACGATACGGATAAATCTCTTTATTATCGAACTCTTTTGTTTCGTGGTATTTCTTTAATACCGATCCAAAAGCGTCAACACCTAAAATTCTAATATTTGGATTTTGTTCTTTTAAGAATTTTGCAGTTCCGGAGATCGTTCCTCCTGTTCCGCTACACGCAATAAGATGTGTAATTTTTCCTTTTGTCTGTTCCCAGATTTCAGGACCTGTAGTATTGTAATGAGCATCAATATTTAACTGATTGAAATATTGATTAATATAAACTGAACCTTTAGTTTCTTCGTGTAATCTTTTGGCAACGTTGTAATATGATCTTTCATCATCTGCAGAAACGTGAGCCGGACAGACATATACTTTAGCTCCTAAACTTCTTAACATGTCAATTTTATCTTTCGATGATTTTGAACTTACAGCTAAAATACAATTGTACCCTTTTATAATGCTGACCATTGCTAAACTAAAACCGGTATTTCCTGATGTAGTTTCGATTATGGTATCTCCCGGAGACAGAATTCCTCTCTTCTCGGCTTCTTCAATAATATATAATGCTATTCTATCTTTTGAGGAATGTCCCGGATTAAAAGCTTCTACCTTTGCGTAGAACTTTCCTTCTAACTCTTCGGTGACTTTATTTAGCTTAATAAGTGGGGTGTTACCTATTAACTCTAAAACATTATTATAAGCATTTATTTCTTCTTTCATAAAAAAATAGTTAATCAAAGGCATTTTTAAATAACCTTGATAGGTTGCAAATTTAACAAAAAAAATCTAATTAGCTTTTAATTTTTTCTAAATCTAATAAAAAACTAAATTCCTTTGCTAAGTCTTTTAGCGCTTCAAACCTTCCTGAAGCACCGCCATGTCCGGCATCCATATTGGTATCTAAAAACAAAAAGTTATTATTTGTTTTCATTTCTCGCAATTTGGCTACCCATTTGGCCGGTTCCCAATATTGCACTTGTGAATCATGTAATCCTGTTGAAACATAAATGTTAGGATATTGTTGTGCTTTTACATTATCATAAGGCGAATAAGACAACATATAATCGTAATATTTTTTATTGTTTGGGTTCCCCCATTCGTCATACTCTCCCGTCGTTAATGGGATACTATCGTCTAACATTGTAGTGACAACATCAACAAAAGGCACCTGAGCAATAACTCCGTTGTATAATTCCGGGGCTTCATTTACAATTACCCCCATCAATAATCCTCCAGCTGATCCTCCTTCTGCATATAAATGTTTCGAAGAAGTAAACTTTTCGTTAATTACAAATTTAGAGCAATCGATGAAATCTGTAAAGGTATTTTTCTTTTTTAACAGTTTTCCGTCTTCATACCATTGTCTTCCTAAATCCTCACCTCCTCTAATATGAGCAATAGCGTATACAAATCCGCGATCTAACAAAGAAAGCCTTGTAGACGAAAAATAGGCATCCATTGTCATTCCATACGAACCATACGCATATAACAACAAAGGATTTTTACCATTTTTCTCAAGTCCTTTCTTGTAAACCATAGAAATCGGAACTTTCACACCATCTCTGGCAGTTGCCCAAATGCGTTCTTCAACATAATTTTCTTTATCAAACTTTCCACCTAAAACCGCTTGCTCTTTTAGAATTTCTTTGGTTTTAGTTTTCATATTAAAATCAATAACAGAAGATGGTGTAGCAAGCGATTGATAGCTATAGCGCAAAAGATCCGTATCAAAATCAATATTCGTTGTGGTGTAAGCACTGTAAGTTTCGCTTCCGAAAGGCAAATAATAATCCGGCTCGCCATTCCAAGGCATGATACGAATATGATTTAATCCGTTAGAGCGCTCTTCGACAACCAGATAATTTTTAAAAATCTCGATATCTTCCAATAAAACATCCTCACGATGCGGAATAAGATCTACCCAGTTTCTCTTTTCTGTTCTGTTTTCAGGCGTTTTCATCAACTTAAAGTTCGTTGCTTTATCTTTATTAGTTAAGATATAAAACGAGTCTTCATAATGCGAAATACTATACTCCAAGCCACGTACACGGTGCTGAAAAACCTCAAACTCCCCATCCGGATTATCAGAATTCAGGATTCTGTATTCTGTAGTAAGTGTACTTCCCGATCCTATTACGATATATTTTCTTGATTTTTCTTTACTAATCGAAACATTAAAAGTATCATCGGTTTCATTAAAAACCAAGACATCTTTTTCAGAACTTGTATTCAGTTTATGTCTGAATACTTTATCGGCTCTTAAGGTAACCTCATCTTGTTTGGTATAAAAAATCGTATGATTGTCGTTTGCCCAAACAGAACCACCTGTCGCATTTTCGATTTTATCCGCCAGAATTTTTCCGGTTTCTAAGTTTTTAATCTGAATGGTGTAAATTCTTCTTCCAACAATATCAACACCAAAACTGGCAAATTTGTTGTCGGGACTTATACTTAAACCTCCCAATTTGAAGTAAGCGTGACCCTCTGCTAATTCATTACAATTGAATAAAATTTCCTCATCGGCAGAAAGGCATCCTTTTTTTCTTGAGAAAATAGGATAGTTCTGTCCTGTTTCGAAACGGGTAATATAATAGTATCCATTATAAAAATAAGGAACCGACGAATCGTCTTCTTTAATTCTTCCTTTCATTTCTTCATACAAAGAATTCTGAATTTCCTTTGTATGTGCTGTCATATTTTCGTAATACGCATTTTCCTGATTCAGGTAATCAATAACCTCCGGATTCTCGCGATTATTCAACCAAAAATAGTTGTCGATTCGGGTTTCTTTATGCTTTTTTAATTTTTTTTCAATTATTTTGGCCTTTGGAGCCGTTATATCATTTGGCATAGATTGAGCATTAGTTTTTAAATAAGAAGGAGCAAAAGTAGCACAAACACAATAGAAGAGAATTAATTTTTTCATAAAATATTGCATTGAAATACTAGAGCAATATACTAATTTTGTACGGAATAATTTAAAAATCAACAAAAATGGATTTAATGGGAATGATGGGCAAACTTAAAGAAACCCAACAAAAAATTGAAGATACAAAAAAGCGCCTGGATACTGTTTTAATCGACGAACAGAGTGCTGATGGATTATTGAAAGTAACATTAACCGCCAATAGAAAAATAACTGCAATCTCAATTGATGACTCTTTATTAGAAGACAAAGAACAATTGGAAGATTACTTAATTGTAACCATCAATAAAGCTATTGAAAAAGCTACATCCGTGAACGAAAGAGAACTTGACGCCGTTGCAAAAATGGACATGCCAATGATTCCGGGAATGGACAATTTGTTTAAATAATTGAGGGACAAAGGTTCAGAGGGGCAAAGGCGCAAAGGTTACTTTTATGGTAAAACCTTTGCGCCTTTGTCTTTTTTTTAACCGCAGAGGGCGCAAGGAATTTTTGCTTGTCTTAATCGCTAAGTCCGCAAGGCTTTATCAAAAAATTATTTTCTTTACTAAGCGAGTTCTTATGCTTGCTTAGTTTTTTTTTCACGCAGATTTGGCAGATTTATTCAGATTTTTTTATTGGAAAATAAAAGTCTAATTTATTACATATAAGCTAGGAACTTTTGTGCCTCTGCAAGCGAAAATAGCACCCTATGTGTAAAAACTTTGCGAACTCTTTGCGTGAATCTTTGCGCACCTTGCGGTTAATAAAGACAAAGCTAAAAATTTTATTTCTCCTCAGTTTTTCATGTTAATCCACTTTAATTCTCAGATTACTTATTTAAATAAAGAGACAAAGGTTCAAAGGTTTCTGCATAAAAAAACCTTTGAACCTCTGAACCTTTGCCACTTTGAACCTCTTTCCTAAAACTTCGAAAGTGTCTCCAGCACATACGTATGCATCACCTCTCTATAATCCAGATGTGTTACGATTCGGAGTTTATTATGTCCCATTAAACTTATTGAAATATTTTTTTGCTTTAATTTTTCTACCAGAAGTTGATCGCTGTAATTTTCGGCCAGGGAAAAAATCAAAATATTAGTTTCTACCGGTTCTATTGATGCAATCCAGGGTTTCGTACTTAAAACAGCTGCAATTTCTTTAGCTCTTCTGTGGTCTTCTGCCAGTCTTTCAATATTATGAGCCAAAGCATAGAGTCCGGCCGCAGCCAAATACCCCACCTGACGCATTCCTCCACCAAGTATTTTCCTGATTCTCAACGCTCTATGAATATCAGTTTTAGATCCCAGCAATACAGATCCGATTGGAGCACCTAATCCTTTGGACAAACAAACGGAAATAGTATCGAAAATAGCCCCGAATTCTTTTGGATTTTGTCTTTTTGCAACCAGCGCATTCCAAATTCTGGCACCATCCAAATGAAACTTCAGATTATTAGCCGCACAGACTTTTTTTATTTCTCTTAGATCTTCTAATTCGTAACAAGCACCACCACCTTTATTGGTTGTATTTTCAACACAAACCAAACTCGTTAAAGGGCTATGATAAAATTCCGGATCATTGATCGCTGCTGCTACCTGAGCGGCATTAATCATTCCGCGATGTCCGTCAATCAAACAACAGGAAACACCACTATTAAAAGAGACTCCTCCTCCTTCATAGTGATACACATGTGCGTATTTATCTGCAATTAATTGCTCTCCCGGTTGGGTATGTAATTTAATTGCAGTTTGGTTAGCCATAGTTCCGGACGGAAAAAAAAGTCCCGCCTCCATTCCAAAAAACTCCGCTACTCTAGTCTCAAGTTCAATAACTGTCGGATCTTGTTTGTATACATCATCGCCAACCTGGGCATTAAACATATACTGCAACATTTCAAGAGAAGGTTTGGTAATGGTATCGCTAATTAAATTTATTTCCATATTCTAAAAACTATGTCTTATTTTTGTACAACAAAATTACGTATTACTGACAGTTATTCGAGATAAGTTTTAAGAAACTTTAACTAGTGAATATCCAAGAACCAAATTAACGTAATATTTATAAAAAACATATAAAACTAGTATTAATTTATGACAACTACCGAACAAATTAAAGGTATTGTGGAACGCCTTGGTGCGTTGAGGAGGTATCTTTGACGTTGATGCCAAACTAATCGAAATTGCCAACGAAGAAGAAAAAACCTTCGCACCCGACTTCTGGAACAATCCGAAAGATGCCGAAATCATTGTAAAAAATCTCCGAAACAAGAAAAAATGGATCGAAGATTATGATAAAGCTACTGAACTTACGGATGAATTACAGCTTGCTTACGATTTCTACAAAGAAGGGGAACTTTCTGCCGAAGAATTAGACGAGCATTACAACACAACGCAGTCGCATATTGAAAACATAGAATTCAAAAACATGCTTTCTGACGAAGGTGATAGTTTGAGTGCTGTTGTTCAGATAACGGCCGGTGCCGGTGGAACCGAAAGTTGTGACTGGGCCGGAATGCTTATGCGTATGTACATGATGTGGGGAGAAAGTTATGGCTTTAAAATTAAAGAACTAAACTTTCAGGCCGGTGACGTTGCAGGTATCAAAACGGTTACTTTAGAATTTGAAGGAGATTATTCCTTTGGCTATTTAAAAGGAGAAAACGGTGTACATCGTTTAGTTCGAATTTCACCTTTTGACAGTAATGCCAAACGCCATACTTCATTTGCATCTGTTTATGTGTATCCGCTTGTAGACGATAGTATCGAAATTGACATTAACCCTGCCGATATCGAGATTACAACTTCCCGTTCAAGTGGTGCCGGAGGACAAAATGTGAATAAAGTAGAAACCAAAGTACAATTGGTTCACAAACCAACAGGAATTCAGATTCAATGTTCTGAAACCCGTTCTCAACAAGATAACAGGCAACGTGCCATGCAGATGTTACGTTCTCAGTTGTATGAAATTGAGTTAAAAAAACAACAAGCTCAGCGCGCTGATATTGAAGCCGGAAAAATGAAAATCGAATGGGGCTCGCAAATACGTAATTACGTTATGCAACCTTATAAATTAGTAAAAGATGTTCGTACAGGTTACGAAACCAGCGATGTTGATGGCGTAATGAACGGAAATATTGACCCTTTCCTTAAAGCATTTTTAATGATGATGGGACAACGAGAGGAGGAATAATCCTCTGTCACAGTTTTCAGTCTCGTTATATACTTAATTGGATGAATTAAAAAAAGAGGAGACTGAAACTGAGACTAAAAACTATAAAAAAACACTACTTATGATCAAATGGGCAGATGTAATTCGTTTTACAAATAAAGGAAATCCGACTCCTGAAAAGAGAGTAGAAAAAACAGCAGAAGAATGGAAACAACTTCTAACGGCTGAAGAGTATCAGGTAACACGCTTAAAAGGAACAGAAAGATCTTTCAGTTCTGAGTTATGCAGTTTGTTTGATCCCGGAATTTATGAATGTAAATGTTGTGGCACTCTACTTTTTGATGCCAGCGAAAAGTTTGAATCAGGAACAGGCTGGCCCTCATTTACACAACCAATTAAAGAGAATGCAATTGCATATCATGCCGACAAATCATACGGAATGATTCGCGTTGAGGTTGTTTGTAATACCTGTGATGCACATTTAGGACACGTTTTTCCGGATGGCCCTGAACCAAGCGGATTGCGTTATTGCATCAATGCTGTTTCTCTTTCTAAAATAAAAGAGTAAAATTCAGCTAATCTGTTGCGTGTAGTTTTTCTAACACATGGAAACATCGTTTTTGAAAACGAAAGAAAAGGCGTTTCACTTATTTAAAATTTCAATTATCACTCTGAGCGAAGTCGAAGACTTCATAGTTTTACTATGTAATAAAAAGTGTATTTCTTTTTCAAACCCTTTTTTTAAATAAAATCTATAATTTTCCTATGTGAAAAATATAATTTTTATGCCCAAAGTGAAGCTAATTGATGAAGGAATTACACCCGACACGTTAATTAATTCAAGTTGCTGGTTAGTAGTTGTAAAATGTATGCTGTAAGATGTAAAATGTATAGTGTGATATGCTAGTCTGAAAGGGTGTATGCTTTAATTAACAGATTTTCTTACCTTTAAGCGAATCGCTAGATTTAGGTATATCGTTATTCTATTTCAGTGATCGGACATAATTATATGTTTGTATAATGTAAAATAGTAATCAGTTAAACAAAACTTATTACTTTTTACAATATACACCTTACAGTATACATTAGTATTCAACTGGCATCTTAAGTTAATTAAACTAATTATTCAGAAAAGCGATTTCGTACTATAGGTGAATCGCTTTTTTATTTTGTCTTTTTTTTTAAATCATCATATTTTTACTATTATTTTTTAAAAAATCTCTCTCTCAGGACAAAAAAATATCATTTTACCTCCAAAACCCGTTTTACACTCATTACTAACGAGTTACAAAAAACAAAAAAGTAAAATTCTCTTTAAGTCAAAAAAAACAGGAAATTGTTCTTTTTTATGTTCTCTTTTCCTCAAAAAAAGAAGCAACAAAGCATACATTACGGCATAAAACATCCAAAAACGACTTTTAATAAAAGTATGATAACCAACAAAATAAAACCTCATTCTCCCTTTATGTTTTACTAAAATTTAAAACACAAAATCTGCACTAATCTCTAATTTTTACAAGCTCAAAAATTACAAAACAATCAAAAAATTAGTAGTTATTATACTAAATTTGTAATATTTAAGCTATTATTTAGTGAGTAATTTAAAAAACTTAAAAAGAAGATTAGGTAATTCGAATCTAATTGATTTTATTTGGCAAAAAATAACCCCAAAAATCAATTTAATTCATTCATGAAATCCTATTCAATCCAAGAAATTAACGAAGTCATAAAAGGTGAAATTTATGGCAATACTTCACAAAGCATAACTGCAACAGAGCAACTAGAAAAAGCAACAACTTCTGAAATTTCTTTCATAGGAAATAAAAAGTACGAAAAATTCTGGGAATCTTCTAAAGCATCAATAGCAGTTGTTAACGAAGACATTTCGATTGAACCCGGAGATAATCGCGCTTTTATTAAGGTAAAAAATGCCGATTTAGCCATGTCTCAAATTCTGGCCCTTTTTGCCCCGCCTACTCCATTGTTTCATAATGAAATTCACAAAACTGCGGTTATTGACGAAACTGCTATTATTGGCGAAGGAAGTAAAATTGGTGCCGGTTGTTATATTGGTCCAAAAGTAGAAATTGCTGCCAATGTAACCATCTATCCCAATGTGACTATCTTAGACGAATGTACTATTGGAAAAAACACCGTTATCTGGTCAGGAACAGTGGTACGCGAACGTTGTCATATTGGTAGCGATTGTATTATTCACCCAAATGCAACCATTGGCGCTGATGGTTTCGGATTCCGTCCTTGTAATGAGAAAGGATTAGTTAAAATTCCACAAATCGGAAATGTAATTATCGGAAACGGAGTTGAAATTGGAGCAAACTCTTGTGTAGACCGTGGAAAATTCAGTTCAACCATTCTTGGTGATGGTTGTAAAATTGATAATTTAGTGCAAATCGGACATAACAGCAAATTAGGTAAGTTTTGTATTATGGCCGGAAACAGTGGTTTAGCAGGTTCTGTTACCCTTGGAAATGGCGTTATAATTGGTGGTAGCGCCTCTATAAAAGACCACACCACTATTGGTGACGGAGCGATTGTAGGTGCCGGTTCCGGTGTTGTTGGTGATATTCCTGCCGGAAAAACAATGCTGGGTTATCCTGCTGTAGAAGCTCGTGATGCTTTAAAACAATGGGCAATACTAAAACGATTGGTTTGCGATTCTAAAAAATAATTCAACGATATACAAAAACAGAAGCTTGCTTCTGTTTTTTTTTGCCTTAAGCGACAAATATATTTTTAATTACAACACCTATAAAAAGAAGAATATTAAATACAACGCAATAAGATAACTTACTTAAAATAAAAGAATAGCTATATCAAATTGTATTTATGAAATCTTACTCCATTCAAGAAATAAACGAAGTTCTAAAAGGTGAAATTTATGGCTTCACTTCGCAAAATATAACCGCAACAGAACAATTGGAAAAAGCATCAACTTCTGACATTTCTTTCATAGGAAGCAAAAAATATGAAAAATTATGGGGATCTTCTAAAGCGTCAATAGCAGTTGTCAATAAAGATATTTCGATTGAACCCGGAAATAATCGCGCCTTTATTAAAGTAAAAAATGCCGATTTGGCAATGTCACAAATCCTTGCCCTTTTTGCCCCGCCTCCTCCATTGTTTCATAATCAAATACACAGAACAGCGGTCATTGATGAAACTGCCGTTATTGGAGAAGGAAGTAAAATTGGTGCCGGTTGTTATGTAGGTCCAAAAGTAGAAATTGCGGCCAATGTAATCCTTTACCCCAATGTCACTATTCTCGACGAATGTATCATTGGCAAAAACACCATAATTTGGTCAGGAACCGTAATTCGTGAACGTTGTCAGATCGGTAGCGATTGTATTATTCATCCGAATGCAACAATAGGTGCAGATGGTTTCGGATTCCGCCCTTGTAATGAAAGAGGGGTAGTCAAAATTCCGCAGATTGGAAATGTAATTATCGGAAACGGAGTTGAAATTGGAGCAAGCACCTGTGTAGATCGTGCAAAATTCAGCTCAACAATTATTGGTGACGGCTGTAAAATTGATAATTTAGTTCAAATCGGACACAATTGCAAACTTGGCAAATTTTGCATCATTGCCGGAAACAGTGGTTTATCAGGTTCTGTCACTTTAGGAAACGGTGTTGTTCTTGCCGGTGGAGCTGGGATAAAAGACCATGTTAGTGTTGGGGATGGTACTAGTATTGGTATTGCCAGTGTCGTTGTCACTGATATTCCCGCCGGAAAAAAAATACTGGGCTATCCAGCCATTGAATCCCGTGATTCCCTAAAACAATGGGTTCTTTTAAAAAAAATGGTCAGCGATTCTAAAAGATGATTTTAGATTTTGTGTAATAAAAAGAGACTGTTTCAGAACTAAAAAAACGGAAATGTGACTAGTTATTCTTCAAGTAAATTGACATTAAAAGCAACTTTAGAACCTAAAATAGTATTATTTCTAACGAATCTCTGTTAAAGCAAAAAAAGGAAGAAGGAATCTCATGGTATTGAGACTCCCACTTTTTATTACAATACTTCGCGCATTGAAAGCCGGAGATTTTAGAATTGCTGTCAAAAAAATAACAGAAAGCTTTTATTAAAAATTTACAGAATCCCATTTATTTCAATTGATTTTGTAAATTAGCGCAGACTATTTTGTAAAAACATCAATTTCTTATGGATTTAAACTTCAATAAAAACGAAGATCACAATAAATTATTACTTTCTGATTTAAAACATAGATTTGCCAAAATCAAATTGGGCGGAGGCGAAAAGCGAATCGCAAAACTTCATGCAGAAGGCAAAATGACAGCCCGCGAACGTATCGATTATCTGTTGGACGAAAATACTAAAAGTATCGAAATCGGAGGATTTGTCGGAGACGGAATGTATGCTGAACATGGTGGCTGCCCATCGGGTGGTGTGGTTATAAAAATAGGATACATAAAAGGAAAACAATGTATAGTAGTAGCCAATGATGCCACTGTTAAAGCCGGAGCATGGTTTCCTATTACGGGAAAGAAAAACTTACGTGCGCAGGAAATTGCAATGGAAAACAGATTGCCTATTATCTATTTGGTTGACAGCGCCGGTGTGTATCTGCCACTACAAGATGAAATTTTCCCCGATAAAGAACACTTTGGACGTATTTTCAGAAATAATGCTCAAATGAGCAGTATGGGAATTACTCAAATAGCTGCTGTAATGGGCAGTTGTGTTGCCGGTGGTGCTTATCTTCCAATTATGAGCGATGAAGCTTTAATTGTAGATAAAACCGGGAGTATTTTTCTTGCGGGAAGTTATCTGGTAAAAGCAGCTATTGGCGAAACAATCGACAATGAAACTTTAGGAGGAGCAACAACACATTGCGAAATTTCCGGTGTAACCGATTATAAAGCCAAAGACGATAAAGATGCTTTAGATAAAATAAAAAATATAGTAGATAAAATAGGTGATTTTGATAAAGCCGGATTCAGCCGAATCAAAGCCGAAAAACCGGCGTTAGAGCCTAAAGATATCTACGGAATCCTGCCAAAAGCCAGAAACGAACAATACGATATGATGGAAATCATCAATCGTCTGGTTGACAATTCTGAATTTGAAGCTTACAAGGATGGCTACGGGCAGTCTTTGATTACCGGTTATGCCAGAATCGATGGTTGGGCGGTTGGTATCATAGCCAATCAAAGAAAAGTAGTTAAAACCAAAAAGGGAGAAATGCAATTTGGAGGTGTTATTTACTCTGATAGTGCCGATAAAGCAACCCGTTTTATTGCCAATTGCAACCAGAAGAAAATTCCTTTGGTCTTTTTACAAGATGTGACCGGTTTTATGGTCGGATCTAAATCGGAACATGGCGGAATCATAAAAGACGGGGCCAAAATGGTAAATGCCGTGAGTAATTCGGTAGTTCCCAAGTTTACTGTAATTGTTGGTAATTCTTATGGAGCCGGAAATTATGCGATGTGCGGAAAAGCATACGACCCAAGATTGATTTTTGCCTGGCCAAGTGCAGAACTTGCTGTTATGGGTGGAACTCAGGCTGCAAAAGTATTGGCTCAAATTGAAGCCTCGTCACTTAAAGCCAAAGGAGAAATTGTAGACGAAGCCAAAGAAACAGAACTATTCACCAAAATAAAAGCACGTTACGACGAACAGACCTCACCTTATTACGCTGCTTCGAGATTATGGACAGACGCCATTATTGACCCTCTAGACACCCGTACCTGGATTTCTATGGGAATTGAGGCAGCCAATCATGCTCCGATCCAAAAGCCATTTAATTTGGGCGTAATTCAGGTGTAATTTTTAAGGGATTCTTAAAATACGTTAAATTAAAAGCAAAAAACTTATTTTCAGGCACTTAAAAATAATTATATGATTAAAAATTATTAACTTAGTATGTAATTTATAATCACGTAACATCATGGAAAATGTAAAAAGTTTGAATAAATGGGCTAATTCGCACACTTATTTGCCAGTAGATTTAGTACGTATTGTATTGGGTGTATTTTTATTTATGAAAGGAGTTTCATTTGTAACCAACATTCAATATCTGCATGATTTAATTTCTCCAATAGACCAATATGGCGGTGGAATGTTTCTCTTACATTATATTGCGCCTGCACATATGATTGGAGGAATCATGATTTTCTTTGGATTACTTACCCGTTGGGCAATTGCAGCACAATTACCCATACTATTTGGAGCCGTTCTCGTAAATTCCATGGGACATATGCATTCTGAAAACCTAATCGTAGCGATAGTGGTTTTATTGGTTTGTATTTTCTTCTTGTTCTATGGAGGTGGAAAACATTCAGCTGATTATTATTTCAAAATGCAAAAATAATATTGTTTTATCCTCAATCGTATTAACAAACTATTGAGGATAAAATAATAACATCCTTTTTTAGCGTTAATTAATTCTTTAAAATTTCTTTAATTGTGTTTAATGAATTAAATTCGCTGCTATGAACTGGATTCGTCGAACCCTTATTTTTGTTTCACTCTTGATTGTTAGTTTCTTTGCCTGCCAGGCGAATGAAATGGCTGTAGAAAAAACTGAAACAAAAAAAAGGGATACGACGTTCTCTATTGAATTATCCGATTCTTTAGCTTTCATACAACCTCAATCCAGTTATCATTTTGTTGCAAATGTCAAAACCAGCTATCCAAACCTAGCGAAATGGTTTGACGCTATAGTGATGACAATTCCCAGTCATCAGACAGTAAAATCTGCATCAAATTTTGCTAATCAACATTTAAATCAGAGTAAAAGAATATTACTTCTGCTCTATCCTTCCCATTATTTTTGGTAATTCGTTTTTGAAATTTCAGTCGGAAGAAATTCTTTCTTCCAAAGTCATTAAACAGTTTTCCTTGCGAAAACGGTTTACTATTTCATTCAATTAAACTTCAAAAACAAAATGGATACAACTGTAACTATTATGGGTATTGTGATTGCGATCATAGTAGCCATCCCTGTATATTTTTCTGCAAGAACAAATGCAGTAAACAAAGCAAAAATTTTAGACATCAAAAAAAGATTCAACCCAAATCATCCACAGGATTTTGATTTAACAGAATCACAAAGCAATAAAACACTTACTATTGATCAGAAAAACAAGAAATTCATTTTGATGAATTTCAATCAAAATCAACAGGAATCTACCTATGTAGATTTAAAAACGATTTCCTCCTGTAAATTGGTACCGACTTCTGAATCCGGTTCAGACACCATTCTAAAAATCGATTTCGAGTTTCAGGAAAAAGAAACCTCAAAAAAAATTACAATTCCATTCTATGATTTCGATGATGACCGTATCAAACAAATAAGCGCTTATCAAGATCATCAATTTGCAAAAAAATGGCTTAAGATAATTCAGGATTCTATTTAATTTAATGTTGGTTAATTATTTAATTCTGTAAAGAGACTCAATTGAGTCTCTTTTTTTTGTGTTGTTAGCATGATATTTATCATTTTATAGATTAGCCTCAATACCTAATTTTGATACATTCAAAATCCATTTTTATGAAAATTTCCCTAACACAGAAATACAATGTTCCCGGTCCAAGATATACAAGTTATCCAACTGTTCCGTACTGGAATGTGACCACTTTTACAGATCAAAAATGGATTGAATCATTCCAAAAAGCATTTTCAGAAAGCAACGCTCAGAACGGGATTAGTTTGTACATCCATCTTCCGTTTTGCGAAAGCATGTGTACCTTTTGCGGTTGCAACAAACGAATTACAAAAAATCATACTGTAGAAGAAACTTATATCAAAGCGGTGCTAAAAGAATGGAGTTTGTATTGTAAACTTTTCACAGAAAAACCGCTTATAAAAGAAATACATTTAGGAGGAGGTACACCCACTTTTTTTTCTGTAAACAATTTGGAGCATCTTATCAATGGGATTTTCTCCTTTGCCAATAAAGCGGAAAATTATGAATTTAGCTTTGAAGGGCATCCCAACAATACCACTTACGAACAACTCAAAAAATTATACGAATTAGGTTTTCGCCGGGTTAGTTTTGGCGTTCAGGATTATGCTGAAAAAGTTCAAAAAGCCATTCACCGAATTCAACCCTTCCATAACGTGGCAAAAGTATCGTTTTGGGCAAAAGAAATTGGCTATACCTCTATCAGCCACGATTTGATATTCGGACTGCCTTTTCAGAATATTGAAAACATAATTGATACCGTTGAAAAGACAAATTCTTTAAAACCGGATCGATTGGCTTTTTACAGCTACGCTCACGTGCCCTGGATAAAAGGAAATGGCCAGCGTGGTTTTAATGACGAAAACCTGCCAAAAGACGCCGAAAAACGAAAACTGTATGAAATTGGAAAACAATTACTTTCTCAAAATGGCTATCATGAAATTGGTATGGATCATTTTGCCTTAACAACAGATAGTTTATATAAAGCTTCACAAAACAATATGCTACACCGAAATTTTATGGGTTACAGTGCCTCTAAAACACAACTTATGATCGGATTGGGTGTTTCTTCTATTAGCGACAGTTGGTACAGTTTTGCTCAAAACACTAAGAATCTCGAAGATTATTACCAACTATTAGAATGGGATAAATTGCCTGTTGTAAAAGGTCACGTGCTTACCGACGAGGACCTGATCATTAGAAAACACATTTTAAATCTTAGCTGTGGATTTGAAACTTCCTGGAACGATAGCGCTCTTTATTTTAATGAGCTTCCCGCTGTTTTAGTTGATTTGAAAGAAATGGAAAATGATAACTTAATCGTGATTGAAGCGCATAAAATAAAAATTACCGAAGCCGGAAGACCATTTGTCCGTAACGTTTGTATGGCTTTCGATTTACATTTAAAAAGAAAATCACCGGAAACAAACTTGTTTTCGATGACCGTTTAAGTTTAATGACAATTGGGAGTCTGCTGTACAAATAAACTCATATTTGAGGGTGACAGGTATGGAATTCCAAGCCCTAGCCCTCTTAATATAAACAAAACCCCAATAAGTACCGCTACATACGGAATCGCTTTCTGAATTCTATTTCTAAATGTTACCGTAATTATCGAATTGAAATACACTACAATGGTCATTAATGGCACAGTTCCCAAACCAAATAAAAGCATATACAAAACGCCAAAACCGGCACTTTGCATAGCTATTGCGCCAAATAATGCGACATACACCATTCCGCATGGGAGAAATCCATTTAATAAGCCGATTATAAAAAGTGATTTGTAACTCTTGCTTTTAAAATGACTCCCTAAACTAGATTTTATTTTTGAAATGATTTTGTAAACGGGTTTTGAGAAGTTGTATTTTGAAACTGTTTTTTCAGGAATCAAAACAATCAATATCATTGCCACACCAATAAAAATGGACATTTTTTGCTGCAATCCTGCCAGAAAAAAAACACGCCCCAACAGTCCGAAAATTAGTCCTATTGCTGCGTAAGCCGTTAATCGCCCTAAATGATAAGTAATAATCTGAGTTATCTTTTTGGCTTCATTCTTACGATCCACAGGCAACATCATCGCAATTGGACCGCACATTCCTACACAGTGAAAACTACTGATAAGCCCGAATATAAAAGCGGAGTATAACATTTTTGTTTTTTTTAGGGTTTTGAGTTCTGGGTTGTGGGTTGTGAGTTGTGAGTTGCGTGAAAAGTGAGTTTAAATATTTCAAAGTTTGTCAATCTTAACGAGAGGGGGCTTCGACTACGCTCAGCCTGACAGAAGAGGTTTAACCGAAGCGGTAAGCTATCAATTAGAAATCAAATTAAGGTCACAGTTCGCATCACACATTTCACATTTCACATTTCGCATTTCGCATAACTCACAACCCACAACCCACAACAATTTAATTCACATAAATCACTTCTTTCGACAAGTATTTTGTTCCCTCATATTGCCATTCCATCTTGACATCCCAGCGTCCTTTGATTAATTTTTTCTGCGGAATCAATAGTGAATTATCGGTTAATGTTATTTGGGTATCAAAATCAAACTTCTTGTTTGATGGTCGGTACAACACTATATTTCCTTTTATTTTTTTGCTTTCAAATGTGTTCGGAAAAGCTATTCTTAAACCTTCAGTTGTATAAATCATAGCAGGTTTGTTCTTTAGATCATGTGCATTTTGAACTCTTGCCATTTCGTCCTGAAAATGCGAATCGTGTTTGTAATATTCCTCGACAACCAGGTCGTTATCGTATTTACTATTCGATTGTACTTCAAAAACAAAATATAAAATAAAGGTCATAAATAATCCGAACGCGATTACTATTCCTGTTCCCCAGTTAATTTTCATAGCAGTATTATTTTAATTAAAACTTCGTGGTCCTAAAAAATTTGTCGTGGATGTTTCCAACAACTGATTTCCGTTATAAATTCCGATTTTGATTTTGGTTTTGTCACTTTCTAACAAAACCTTATCTATTTCTATAAAAAGAGTTCCTTGCGAGATTCCTTCTTTCACTACTTTAAAATGTTGGTTTCCGACGTTTTTAATCTCTCCTTTTTGGTCTATCAGCACAAAATGGATATCCGGATAATCCTTCATTGTTTTGTTGACAATCTTGTAGGTGTACACATTGCTTATCTTATCACCTTTGTGTTGAAAAAGCTGTCCCGGCAGTCGTAAAATAATTGCCTGAACATCTGTTCTTAAAAACAGCATTCCAACAAAAACACTCAACAGTATAAGCAAAACGGCTGTATATCCTTTCATTCTGGTTGTAAATTGAAATGGTGCTTTTTTCTCAATTTCATCTTCAGAAGCATAGCGAATAAGACCTTTTGGCAAACCTACCGTTTCCATTATCGTATCACATTCATCAATACAGGCTGTGCAATTGGTACATTCCAGTTGGGTTCCGTTTCTGATATCAATTCCCATTGGGCAAACATGTACGCATTGATGACAATCGATACAATCACCTTTTCCGGTTGTAGCTCTGTCCTCTTTTTTGTTAAATTTTGCTCTGCCGACTTCTTTTTCGCCACGAACAAAATCGTATGTCACATTTATTGATTTATTATCTAAAAGCACTCCTTGCAAACGACCATAAGGGCAGGCGATTATGCAAACCTGTTCGCGAAACCACACAAAAACAAAATAAAACACGGCTGTAAAAATAAGCAACGCAATAAAGTTACTTGCTTGTTCAACAGGTCCTTGTTCAATCATCAGAAACAGAGCATCACTACCCACTAAATAAGCCAGAAAAACATTCGCAATACCAAAAGAGATTAGAAAAAAGGCACTCCATTTTAAAACTCTTTTTCGAATTTTTTCCGCATTCCATTCTTGTTTGGACAATCGCAACTGAGCACCGCGGTCTCCATCAATCCAATATTCAATTCTGCGGAAAACCATTTCGAGAAATATGGTTTGTGGACAAATCCAACCGCAAAAAATTCTTCCGAAGACTACGGTAAACAGAATAATAAAAACGATCCCTACCAGCATGGATATCACAAAAAGATAAAAATCCTGAGGCCAAAATGGGAATCCGAAAATATTAAACCGACGTTCTAAAATATTGAACATCATAAACTGATTTCCGTTTACTTTTATAAATGGGTTCGCAATTAAAATCGCCAATAAGACATAGCTAACCCATTTCCTGTAATCGTAAAACTTACCGGACGGTTTTTTCGGAAAAATAAACTTCCTTTTACCACCTTCATCAATAGTTCCAATGGTATCTCTAAATGCTTCGTCCGGTAAATTTGACATGGTATTTTTTTTTATTATTTAACTTGCGTACTATCTGTTGCTTTAGCAGCTGCTGCATCTTTACTGGGAGCAGCTTCATCAACCCAAATTTCGCCTTCAGACTCTTTCGGATCTTTTGGATTTGTTCCTTGTAAAGACAAAATATAACTGGCAACTTTTTGAATTTCTTTGGGTTTTAGAGTTCCTTTCCAGGCAATCATCCCTTTTCCATCACGTCCTCCATTGTTTATGGTGTGAAATAAATTCTTAATTCCACCACCAAGTATCCAACGATCATCCGTCAGGTTTGGTCCGATTTGTCCACCGCCATCTGCACGGTGACATGCAGCACAATTTGTTGCAAAAATTTCTTTTCCGGCTTCTAAACTTGGTGCGTCCGTTAATAAAACGACTATTTTTTCATCCATTAAATCCGGAGCGGTCTTTAGATATTCTTCTACGTCGATTTTTGCCTGAGCCATTTCTATTTTTAGCTCTGCTTCCTGATCGGTACCGCCAAACAATTCGTAATGAACTACATATACTACTCCAAAAATGATACAGATATAGAATAAATAGACCCACCATGGCGGCAAATTATTGTCAAGCTCTTTGATTCCGTCGTAATCATGATCCATCAATAAATCACCTTCCTTTTCTATTGGCTGCGTCTTGGTCAGTTTTTGCATTAACTCTTTATACCAATTGCTTTCTGTTAGAGGAAGACTTTGTTGATACTCGAGCTTTGCCTTTTCTTCAGGAGACATTAATTGATACATGACCCTGTTTACAGCACTTAGTGTAATTTCTATTGCAATTAAAACGAATAGAAAAACAAACAGAAAAACGGCAACCATAGGATATTTTACAAAAGCCGGCCGATCACCTGAATCAATAAAATACTCCATTAAACCAAAAACGATAAAGAAAATCGCGGGCACTCTTACATATACAGGGAAAAACTTTTTCATTTTATTTATCATTTGAGATTACACAAAGTCCTTCGTCTAAAGGAATTTCACTCATTTCTCTAATTTTATCTTTTTTATAAGAGAATACCCAAAAGGCTAAACCCACAAAGAAGAAAAAGAATATCAGGAGGGAAAGTATCGGGTAAATTTCTATACCCGCAATGGTTTCCATATTGTGTTTAATTTGTTCGAACATAATGCTTAGTTTTTAGCCGTTTCTTTTACTTTAATATCTGTACCAAGTCTTTGTATATAAGCAATCAGTGCTACAATTTCTCTTTCATTCATTGGGACAAATTTTTCGCCTTTAGCAGCTGCTTTCTTCTTACTTTCCTCATAACTTTTTACAAAATCAGGATCGCTTTCTAAATTTTTCTCTATCACTAATGCCTGAGCTCGCAATGTCTTTTGGGCATTTGCCACATCGGCATCGGTATAAGGAACTCCCAGCGAAACCATTGCTTTCATTTTCTTTTCTATCAAAGAAGTGTCCATCGGTTTGTTATCAAACAACCATTTATAACCCGGCATAATTGATCCTGCTGAGGTACTTTGAGGATTCCAAAAGTGATTAAAATGCCAGTTGTCGTTGTATTTCCCTCCTACTCTTAACAAATCAGGACCTGTACGTTTTGAGCCCCAAAGGAATGGATGATCATAAACAAACTCACCGGCTTTAGCTTGTGGCCCGTAACGTTCTACTTCACTTCTAAACGGACGAACAGATTGAGAGTGACAACCCACACAACCTTCACGAATGTATAAATCACGTCCTTCAAGTTCCAGTGGACTGTAAGGTTTAACACTGCTAATTGTAGGGATATTAGATTTCACCATAATGGTTGGCACAATTTGAATAATACCTCCAATTAAGATAGCGATTGTCGCTAAAATGGTTAATTGGATTGGTTTTCTTTCTAACCAGGAATGGAACTTTTCTCCTCTAACCCTATTGCTGATGATTACTTGTAAAGCGGGAGCCTGAGCCAATTCGTCTTCTACCGGCTGACCGGCTCTCACTGTCATTATGATATTATAAACCAATATCAGCATACCAATCAGATACAATGTACCTCCAATAGCTCTCATCCAGTACATTGGCATAATTTGCGTAACGGTTTCAAGGAAATTTCCATAGGTTAAGGTACCGTCCGGATTAAATTGTTTCCACATTGAAGCCTGAAGAAAACCGGCAACATACATGGGCACGGTGTACAGGATAATTCCTAAAGTGCCAATCCAGAAATGAAAGTTTGCTAATTTTTTGGAGAACAAATCACTTTTTGTCATTCTTGGAATTAACCAATAAATAATACCAAATGACATAAATCCATTCCAGGCTAAAGCTCCAACGTGTACGTGGGCAATAATCCAGTCTGTATAATGCGCAATAGCATTTACATTTTTGAATGATAACATCGGTCCTTCAAAAGTTGCCATACCATATCCTGTAATGGCCACTACGAAAAATTTTAAAACCGGTTCTTCACGAACTTTATCCCATGCTCCTCTTAAAGTTAAAAGTCCGTTGATCATACCTCCCCAAGATGGGGCAATAAGCATTACCGAAAATGCAACTCCTAAATTCTGAGCCCAGTTTGGCAACGCAGAATACAACAAGTGATGTGGTCCGGCCCAAATATAGATAAAGATTAAAGACCAGAAATGTATGATAGACAAACGATACGAGTAAACAGGTCTGTTGGCTACTTTTGGAACGAAATAGTACATTAATCCTAAAAATGGTGTTGTAAGGAAAAATGCAACAGCATTATGCCCGTACCACCACTGTACTAAAGCATCCTGAACGCCTGCGTAAACAGAATAACTTTTTAATGCTGAAACCGGGATTTCGATATTGTTGAAAATATGCAATACGGCAACTGTAACAAATGTGGCCAGATAAAACCAAATTGCTACATAGAGATGACGTTCTCTACGACGCAACATAGTACCAATCATGTTAATTCCCATTACTACCCAAATAAGTGCAATGGCAATATCAATAGGCCATTCAAGCTCTGCATATTCTTTTGAAGAAGTATATCCTAAAGGCAAAGTGATGGCGGCGGCTACGATAATAAGCTGCCAGCCCCAGAAATGAAGATTACTCAAAAAATCGCTAAACATTCTGGCTTTTAGCAATCGTTGCAGCGAATAATACATCCCTGCAAAAAAGGCGTTACCAACAAAGGCAAAAATAACCGCATTGGTGTGCAAAGGTCTTAATCTTCCATAACTCAGCCAGGACACCCCGTCGGTTATATTGGGAAAGAGGTACATAACCGCCAGGGTCAGTCCCACTAACATCCCTACTACTCCAAAAAGGATCGTAGCGTAAATGAACTTCTTTACAATTTTGTTGTCGTAATAAAACTGTTCCATTTCCATAATTATACTTGTTTTTCTTCTGTATTTGATTTATTCTTTTTGGGGGTAATATTCGTTTCATCGTCAAAAAGCATTCTGACCGAGGGGGTATAATCATCATCGTACTGTCCGGATTTGACAGCAACGATAAAAGCAATAAAGAATCCGATTGCTACGAAAATACTGACTGTAATTAGTAGATAAATGACACTCATACTCTAAATTTTATGTAAACAAAATTATTGCGTAAGCCGCGCATAAAAAATGATATTTATCATGATCAGGGAGAAATGTTAAATTCGCAAAAAGGAAACCTTAGCAGCCATTCACACTCATTTCAAATCGCTATTGCTGAAATAATTAGACATAAAAGTCACAAAACTTACAATTGTAATTGTGCTTAAAGGCATAATAATGGCAGCCACTAAAGGAAGAAGATTACCCGTAACAGCAAATGATAAACCAACAATATTATAGAGTAAGGACAGAGCAAAACTCATCTTTATAATAACTATTGATTTTTGTGAAAGTTTTAAAAAGTAATCCAGGCGAGAGAATTCCGTTGCATCTAAAATAGCATCACAGGCGGGCGAGAAAACATTTACATTCTCGGAGATTGAAATTCCGATATTACTTTGCACCAAAGCTCCCGCATCATTCAAACCATCTCCAACCATCATAACATTCTGTCCTTTTTCCTGGAGCTGTTTGATGAATTCTAATTTTTGCTCGGGTTTTTGATTAAAAACCAATTCCGTATTTTCCGGAAGTATCGCTTCTAAATTTGCTCTTTCGCCATCATTATCACCGGAAAGCACTTTAATTTGATACTTTTTGCTTAGCGATAAAAATAGTTTTTCCAGCCCCTCACGATATTGATTCTGAAACGTAAATCTGCCGTAATAAGCGCCGTCAATTTCAATATGTAACGAAGTTTTTTCTGTTTCTGACACTCCTGAAAACGGCGCTTCCAGAAATTCAGCAGAGCCAATCCTCACAGTTTTATTAGCAACTGAAGCCTGAATTCCTTTTCCGGTTATTTCACGAAAATCATCGATTTTTATTTTCTCCTTTTCAGGTAAAAAATCATACAACATTCTGCTTAGCGGGTGATTGGATCCGCGAAGTACATTTTTTATAACTGCCTTATTTTCTTCCGAAATTACGGTTCCGTCATACTTAATATTGGCCTTTTTACTGGTTGTTATTGTACCTGTTTTATCAAAAACTATCGTATCTACTTTTGCCAGTTGTTCGATTACCAGGGCATTTTTAAGATAAAATTTTTGCTTCCCTAAAATCCTCAGGATATTCCCAAAAGTAAAAGGAGCTGTTAATGCCAGGGCACAAGGACAGGCTACAATAAGTACCGCAGTAAAAGCATTAAAAGCCGTAGTGGCATCAATAAATATCCAATATCCGAAACCTGCAAAAGCGATTAATAATAACAGCGGCGTGAAATAACGACTTATAGTATCTGTAATCGTTTTATGTTGCTGCTGTACTTTTTTCTGAAAAATCTCATTGCTCCATAATTGCGTCAGATAACTTTGTGAGACCGAATGCAAAACTTCCATTTCGATTACTTTACCAATTTGTTTTCCTCCTGCAAAAACTTTATCTCCAGATTTTTTAGTAATCGGAACGGCTTCACCGGTCACAAAACTGTAATCAATCTCCGCTTTTTCACTAATTAAAATACCATCAACAGCTATCAACTCCTGATTTCTAATGATTAATCTATCTCCTTCTACTATGTCATAGACCGGAACACTCTCTTCTGACTTCCCTGAATTAATTCGGGTAACCGCAATGGGAAAATAGGATTTAAAGTCTCTTTCAAAACTCAGGAAGCTATAGGTTTTAATTTGAAACATTTTCCCCAGCAGCATAAAGAAAACAAGGCCGGTTAAACTATCAAAAAAACCGGGACCATAATCCATTACGATATCAAAAGTACTTCGGATAAACATTACAATAATCCCCAAAGCAATCGGAATGTCAATATTCAACATTCCGGCTTTTATGCTCTTGTAAGCCGAAACATAATAACCACTTGCCGAATATAAAAAACTGGGAAGCGATAAAATCAAAATCAAGGCCCTGAAGAAAGGTTTGTAATTGTCCAGCCAAAACTCTTTTATTTCAAAATATTCAGGAAATGACAGTAACATAATATTTCCAAAACAGAAAAAGGCAACTCCTAACTTGTAAGTCAGACTTCTGTCTACATTATTTTTCCCTGTTTCGTAATTTTCTAAACTTATATAAGGTTCATATCCTATTGAGCTCAACATATACACAATAGTTTTGAGCGTGACAAGATCAGAATTAAAGGTTATCCTAACTTTTTTATCCGGAAAATTTACTTGTGAATTACTGATTCCGGATTGTATTCTGTTGAGGTTTTCCAGAATCCAAATACAGGAACTGCAATGAATATGCGGAATATTTAAAGATACAATCGCCGTGTTTCCTTCCTGAAATTCCAGCAACTTAGACAATAGGGTTTCATGATCTAAAAAATCATACTTACCGTGAATATCTTGCGGTGTAGCACCGGGTGCCTTTTCGAAATCATAATAAGAGGTTAAATCATGAAGGCTAAAAATTTCATAAACTGTTTTACAGCCTTTACAACAAAACTTTTTTTCATCAAAATTGATCTCTTCGCTTTTAGAAATGGTTAACCCACAATGAAAACAACCCTGCTCGCTCATAATTTATTCTTTTTAACTTATGCAAAGTTTATAAATCATAAAAGACTTTTAATATGATAATTATCATCCGGAAGTAACATACAATTACAATTCAAAATTTAGAGAAATAAAAAAATTAAAGACCGTATTATCTTTTTCCTTTTATTTTCCGGAATAATTGCGGTTTTGAATGCGAATAATCGCTAATTTTGCAATAAATTTTTTTGCTATGAACAAATGTGACCAATGCATCGTAAGGCAGCTTACTTCTTTAAAAGCACTGAGCAAAGAGGAGGTTATTAAATTGGCTAATAGTAAAACAACTTTAAGTATAAAAAGAGGCGATGCTATTTTTGAAGAAGGTGATATTACAAATGGTGTTTTTTGTGTAAAAGACGGTATCGGAAAACTTTCTAAGTTAAGTGCTAACGGTAAAGATCAGATTGTAAAGCTTGTTAAATCGGGCGAGCTACTGGGGCAACGCTCTATGATTAGTAACGAACCCGCAAATTTAACCGCAAAAGCGGTTGCTGACATGGAAGTTTGTTTTATTCCAAAAACAGAAATCATAAACTTTTTTAATAATAACAATCAGTTCTCTATGAACCTGATGCAGTCGGTGTGTGAAGATTTAAAAGAATCTGAAAACGACAAAATTGCATTGGCACAAAAGACCGTAAAACAAAGGCTCGCCGAAACTTTATTGTATCTGCATGCTACTTTTGGTGAAGATACCGACCACACCTTAAAAGTACAACTTACCCGTGAAGAACTGGCCGGAATGATTGGTACTGCAACAGAAAGCTGTATTCGTTTATTATCCGATTTTAATAAGCTTGGACTTATCGAATTAGTTGGTAAAAAGATTGTACTTAAAAATACAACTGCTTTAAAGCGATTAGCGGAATAATTTATTTCGATAAATGTTGGTAACATACAATATGTAACTACTAGTGCGACTCCTCCTTCGTCGGAGTGACGGTTCACCGGTAAATTCAGAAATAAGAGCCAGAATCCTAAATCATCTTTTACTTTTTCTTATTCTGAATGTGCCGAAAAGAATCCATCAAATAAAACATGTACTCTTTCAGACCATCATGTCACATCTCACATTTTACATTATACATTTTACATTTCACAACTAGCCCCTTGAACGAATTACTGCTTTTTAGCTTCATTCCAAAACACATCCATTTCTGCTAAGGTCATATCCATTAAGGGTTTTCCCAGTTCGCTTGCTTTGCTTTCTAAATATTGAAAACGCTTAATGAATTTTTTATTGGTGCGTTCTAAGGCGTCTTCGGGGTTAACATTTAGAAATCGGGCATAATTAATCATTGAGAATAAAACATCCCCAAATTCGGCTTCTATTTTATCCTGATCGCCTGCTTTTACTTCTGCTTGCAACTCTTCTAACTCCTCCTGTACTTTATCCCAAACCTGATGTGGCTCTTCCCAGTCAAAACCTACTCCTTTTACTTTATCCTGGATTCTGCTTGCTTTTACCAAGGCCGGTAAACTTCTCGGAACGCCTTCCAGAACCGATTTTTTACCTTCTTTAAGTTTTAGCTTTTCCCAATTTTGTTTTACTTCTTCCTCGTCTTTTACAACTGTATCGCTATAAATATGAGGATGACGATGAATTAGCTTATCACAAATTTCATTGCACACATCAGCCATATCAAAATCATTGGTCTCGCTTCCTATTTTAGCATAAAAAACAATGTGCAACAGCAGATCTCCAAGCTCTTTTTTAACTTCATTCAAATCATTATCCAAAATGGCATCACCTAATTCATAGGTTTCTTCAATAGTAAGATGACGCAGCGTTTGCAAAGTCTGTTTTTTATCCCACGGACATTGCTCACGAAGTTCATCCATAATAACTAATAATCTCTCGAAAGCCTGAAGTTGAAGTTCTTTGCTCATTTTTTGATGTTTTTTTTATTGTATAACCTAGTGATGTAAAAGTAAAAAATCCTGTCAAGAAAACATCTTAACAGGATTATTATATTTGAATGTAAAATTTACTATTCTTCTTTTTTAGCTTTTGCTTTTTTGGGAGCTGCAGCTTTTTTTGGTTTTTCCTCAGCAACAGGAGCTTCTTCTTTAGTTTCAGTTGGAGCCGGAGCTAAATCTGTTACTAAACCTTTTCCCTGAAGTGTATTGTACCAGTTTAATACTTTTTTAATATCAGACGGGTAAACTCTTTCTTCATCATAATCCGGCAACACTTCTTTAAAATAAGCCGTTAAAGTTGCATTATCTTCTTTGTGAGAAATCGCCTGACCTTTGTTTTCTTTAACTGCAATGCGTTGCATTACTTCTGTCAACGGTTTTTCACCTTCTTGTGTATAAATTGAAATTTCAGACAATAAACTTACATTACTTTTTAAGCTTACAGTGATTTTTTTTCCATCGATTAATGATTCAGCTACAAATCCTGTACGAGTCTGTACTTTTAAAGCATATAAACCTGGTTTACCAGAAACGGCTAATATTTTTTCTAAATTCATGTTTATTATAATTTGTATTAAGAATTTCGTTTGTTTTTTATGGTCTATTTTATATCAAAAATAATTATCTGCCTTTTTTGGCGGCAGCAAATTTCATTTTATACTCCTGAAAAGTCTTGCCTTCTGTAATATTTTTCAATTTCTTCTGAATCAAACGTTTTTTCAAAGAAGATATTTTATCCGTAAAAAGAACTCCTTCAATATGATCGTATTCGTGTTGAATTACTCTGGCGATCAAACCGTCAAAAACTTCTGTTTTTACAACAAAATCTTCTTCACAATACTCTATTGTTACGGTTGGTTTTCTGTAAACGTCTTCACGAACATCAGGAATACTCAGACAGCCTTCATTAAAACTCCACTCCTCACCTTCTTCTTTAATAATTTTGGCATTGATAAAAGTTCTTTTGAAACCCTTCATTTTATTTTGCTCCTCTGATGATAAATCTTCATCATCACTAAAAGGACTCGTATCAATTACAAACAAACGAATTGCCATTCCAACCTGTGGCGCAGCAAGCCCAACACCATAAGCGTTGTACATGGTTTCATACATGTTTGCTAATATCTCTTTTAAGTTTGGATAGTCCGGCGTAATTGCCTCACCCACTTTTCTTAAAACTGGATCACCGTATCCTACAATTGGTAAAATCATTTGTATTAATTTATGTATTATCTACTGAAAACACTGAATTTTATTCTTCTAATTCAGCTGGCAAAAATAGTAAAAAATAGTCAATGAATAATTTTAAACAAGATATTAATCTCAATTTTGCATGCTTATCGAAAACTCAGCTATAATTGTGCCAAAATAATTCGTACAATTCTTACCTTTGCCGGTAAACCATTATCTATGTTTAATCGTATCTCAAAATTCACCAATAGCACCTCTTTTCTGAATGCTTCTAAAGTAACTATTGCTTCTGTTGTTCCGGTCTTGGTTTTGAATTTTCTGGGGCATTTTGAAATTGGTTTTACTATTGCCTTAGGTGCCTTTTATACCTATCCCAGTGATATTCCGAGTACTTTAGCTCATAAGATAAAAGGTCTTATTGTTGCTTCCCTGATCGTTTCGGGTGTGAACCTACTGGTAAATCTTGCCTATCCTTACCCAGTATTATTTTATCCGTTCTTAGGGGCGTTGCTTTTTTTATGCTGCATGATTTCTGTTTATGGACAACGCGCTACATTGGTTTCGTTTTCTGCATTACTTTCTATTTCTTTATCATTTGGACATTTGCATGAAGGTTGGGATGCTTTTGAATATTCGGGTTTTATTTTTATTGGTGGTATTTTATATCTCATTGTCTCACTTGTATTTCATTTTGTACAACCGTATAAGTTTGTTGAACTGGAAATTGCTGAGGGCATAAAACTAACCGCTAAGTATTTAAAACTAAGAGGTGATTTATGGAGTCCGGAAGCCAATCGTGAGAAAATCACTCAAAAACAACTAGCCGTTCAGGTTGAGTTAAATCAGATCAATGAAGACCTTAGAAAAGTATTAATCGGGAATCAAAGCACTTCGGCTGCCAACAGTCAGAACCGTAAAATGTTACTTGTTTTTATAACGCTTGTTGAAATTCAGGAATTGGCCTTATACACTTCTTTTGATCATGATAAACTTCACGAAAAGTTTGACAAACATCCGGATGTTTTAAGAACGTACCAAAATGTCGCTTATAAATTGGCTTCGACTTTAAAAAAACTATCCAAAAATGTGCATCATATTGCGGCTTATGTAGACAAGAATGATTTGAAGAACGAACTGGATGCCCTGGAATTTGCCATTTTTGATTATGAAAAAAGCTTAGGAAGAGACGAAGCCAGCGAAGGTGTACTGATGTTGACCAATATGCTGAAATATGCTAAAAATCAGGTTGGAAAAATCAAAATTATACAGCGTGCTTTTTCGCTTGCGATGCAATCTTATAAATTGAAAGACAAAGACAAGGAGCTCGAAAAATTCCTAACCCCTCAGTATTATCCGCTCCGCACCCTTATTGAAAATATGAGTTTTTCTTCTTCTATTTTCAGGCATTCGCTGCGGTTAACGATCACAATTCTAATAGGTCTTGTGGTTGGAAATTTTCTTCCTTTTCAGAATGTGTACTGGATTTTACTAACCATTGTGGTCATTATGCGCCCGGGTTACGGATTGACAAAAGAACGTTCCTATAATCGAATTTTCGGAACTGTACTAGGCGGATTACTGGCATTCGGGATTGTATCCTTTATTCAGAATCATGTCGCATTAAGTATTTTCTCAATTGTCTGCATGTTACTTGGAATCTCTTTTACACAGATTAATTATAAAATTAGTGCGACTTTCGTAACCATGTACGTGGTTTTTATTTACGGAATTCTAACCCCTAATGTTGTAGAAGTAATTCAATTCAGAATATTAGATTCGCTTGCCGGAGCTATTTTAGCTTTTATAGCAAATCAGTTTTTATGGCCAGCCTGGGAGTTTATCAATACTCCTATACATATTGAAAATTCGATTCGGGCCAATCGAAATTATCTGAAAGAAATTGCTGATTTTTACAATAAAAAAGGAGAAATCCCGACCTCTTACCGACTGGCAAGAAAACATGCTTTTGTTGAAATTGGTAATTTAACAACTTCTTTTCAGCGCATGATGCAGGAACCTAAATCAAAGCAAAAAACGCTCCCATTGGTTAATAAACTGGTGGTTTTGAACCATTCTTTGCTTTCGGCTCTGGCTTCCTTATCGACTTATATTCAATCTCACCAGACGACATCAGCATCAGAGTCTTTTAACTATATTATTAAAACAATATTGTTAAACTTAGAGCATTCGATCTCGGTTCTGAAAAATGAGACTATTATAACCGACACCTTTTTTGACAAAGAAGATGTGACCTTGCAATTTGAAGAGCTTAAACGTATTAATTTTACACGTCTGGCGGCTGATGACGAGTTGGATAAAGAAACCCGTCAGGCTAAAATGCAGGAAGCACAGATGGTTATCGAGCAATTGATCTGGATGAGCAATCTGGCAGAAAAAATACTAAAAATTACGAAAGAGCTAAAAGCAACAAATCCGGATTAATTCATCCGGATTTGTTTTTTTATATATGGTGTGTTTTATTTTTAAACACATAGAAACATAGTTTTTGAAAACGGGTAAAGGCGTTTCACTTAATTTTAATCCTCATAGTTTGGCTTTGTAGTACAAAAAAGATTAATAACCATGATGTCACCCTGAGCGAAGTCGAAGGCTTATAGAACTGAAAGGGGCTTCGACTCCGCTCAGCCTGACAGTTGTAGTCAAAGTAAAGTTAGACTGTTTTTTTTGCGTTCTTACTTCTAAATTTACCAAAACACTCCTTCTTACAATAAAAATATACTATCAAAGGCTGAGTATAATTTACACAAATCATACCCAACTTTTTACATTTTACATTTCACACAATTACGTGTCCAAATCTAATTTTTTAACTGTAAAACTTCAGAAGTAAATTTTCTCATTTCTTCTAAAAGCTCGGGTGTTTCATTCAGGCTTTTACCGTAGGAAGGAATCATGATTTTCATTTTCTCTTCCCATTCAGGAGTTTTAATTTGATCTGTAAAACATCTGCTAATTAAATCCACCATAATAGAAACGGCTGTAGAAGCTCCTGGTGAAGCTCCCAATAAAACTGCCAAAGTTCCATCGTGTGTATTGATTACTTCTGTTCCAAATTCTAAAACACCACCACCATTTTCATCTTTTTTAATCACCTGAACACGTTGCCCGGCTCTTTCCAGTTTCCAGTCTTTAGATCGTGCGGTTGGCAAATACTCACGAAGTGCTTTCATTCTGTCTTTTGGTGACTGACGTACTTGCTCGATTAAATATTTGGTTAATGGAATATTATGAAATCCGGCAGATAACATCGGAATTAAGTTGTTTGCTTTTATAGACAACGGCAGGTCCAGATAAGATCCGTTTTTCAGGAATCGTGTAGAGAATCCGGCGAAAGGACCAAAAAGAAGTGCTTTCTCGCCATCAATTACACGTGTATCGATATGAGGAACCGACATTGGAGGTGCTCCAACGCTCGCTTTTCCGTATACTTTTGCCTGGTGTTTTGCAATCACTTCGGGATTGGTACATTTTAGCCATTGACCGCTTACCGGAAAACCTCCGTACCCGTTTCCTTCAGGTACATTTGCTTTCTCTAATAAAGGCAATGAACCTCCACCTGCTCCAATAAAAACAAATTTAGTGTAGGATTTTCGTTTTTGTCCCGTAGCTAAATCGGTAATTTTAATTCTCCATGATTTATCTTCACGCTGTCTCATCTTTTTAACCTCATGATTAAAATGCAAAGACACCCCATCTAATTTTTCCAGATAATTAAACATACTTCTGGTCAATGCACCAAAGTTTACATCTGTACCGATTGGCATAAAGGTAGCGGCTAATTTTTCATTATTTTCTCTGCCTTCCATTACAAGTGGCATCCATTGTTTCAATTGCTCAAAATCGGTACTAAACGTCATTTGAGAAAAAATAGGATTGCTTTGTAAAGCTTCAAAACGTGTTTTAAGATAGTCAACGTTTTTATCTCCCCATACAAAACTCATATGCGGAACGCTTTTTATAAAATTGTCAGGAGAGGGAACTTTATTTTGTTGCACTAAGTAAGCCCAAAACTGACGGGAAACCTCAAAGGATTCTGCTATACTTATTGCTTTTTTAGGATCAATACTTCCGTCTGCCTTTTCCGGAGTGTAGTTTAATTCACAAAAGGCAGAGTGACCGGTTCCTGCATTATTCCAAGCATCGGAGCTTTCGGCTGCAGCAACATCTAATCTTTCGTATATCTCAATTTTAATATCAGGTTGTAACTCTTTCAAAATTACTCCAAGAGTGGCACTCATAATTCCAGCTCCAATGAGAACTACTTCACTATTTGAACGTATTGTTTCGTCAGGCATAACAGTATTATTTTAAAATGCAAAGGTACTTTTTATAATTGCAAAAAAAAACTAATTTCATATGATAAAAGTTAGGAAATTTCAAACCGAAAATTACGTAGTGCTTTCGCCTTAAAATCGTTTGGATGAAAGATAATCCTGTAGCATGATTGTAGCCGAAATTTCATCAATCAATCCTTTATTCTGGCGTTGTTTTTTACTTAATCCACTATCTATCATGGTCTGAAATGCCATTTTTGAAGTAAAGCGTTCGTCTACGCGAACTACTTTCATATCGGGAAAGAGGTTTGAAAAGTGCGTTACAAATCCTTTAATTATCGAAGCACTTTCAGACGGAAGTCCGTTCATTTGTTTGGGCTCCCCTATCAGGACTGCTTCTACTTTTTCTTTGGCAAAATATTCCTTCAAAAAGTCTATTAAAGTGCTGGTCGGAATCGTTGTTAAACCGGAAGCGATAATCTGCATTTCGTCTGTAACCGCAATTCCGGTACGTTTCTGTCCGTAGTCTATAGAGAGAATTCTAGGCATTTTCAGTAATTTTTATCAAAGATAGAAAGGAAAATTCACAAACCCGAAAAAAAAGAATTCTTTCATTTATAAAAAAAGCCCGTCTTGATTGCTCAAAACGGACCCTATCCAACATTAAAACTTAAAAAAAATGCGATTATCTACCAAATAAACGACTAAAAAAACCTCTCTCGTCTTCTTCCTCCTCTTCTTGTTGTTCATATTGAAAAGACTTTGATTGTGTCTTTTCATGGTCTAAAATTAACTCTTTGATATACTCTACATACGACCTCTTTTTTTCTTCTAAAAATCCGATAAGGTATTTTTCGCTAAACTCCACTCCGCTGGCATTTTCTATTTGCAACAACTTTTTATACAATGGCTCAATATGCAAGGCAATAACTTCCTGAGGAACGGCTTGTCTTCTTCCAAAATAATTTACGATAACACCATTTTCATCTTTGGCAATTTCAAAATCTGTAATTACCCAATAGTATCTTCCGGATTTAGCCAGATTTTTTACAACAGCATGAAAATTTTTACCTGCTTTTAGATTTTCCCACAACACTTTAAAAATTACTTTAGGCATATCGGGGTGCCTGACAATATTGTGCGGTTGTCCCATAAGTTCATAATCTTCATAACCGCAAACATCAATAAAAATTTCATTTGCATATTCTATTATACCAAATGCATTGGTTTTACTCATAATAACCTGGGTTTTATCCCACGAGACTTCTTTATCTATAATAGTTCGGTTTTGAAGCTGATTTTCGCTATTCATATCTTAGTAGATTAATTTATTTTTAGATTGGCACTGATAATTCCCACTGTATATTTTCGGAATTATCATACAAAACTAACGAGAAGTAAAAACACAAAATCTGATTTTTATCATGTTTTAGCAGCAAAAAACGTTTACAGACTATTGCTGTGATTATTATTTTACTGCTAAATAAATAATAATAAGCAGCAAAACTCCCCATTTATCCACAGAATAGAATTACAAAAAAACTACAAAGCAGCACTTTACCAATTCAGGGGACTACAAATGACACTTTTAAGAATTTAGCAAACAACCAAGTCCAGAAGAATCGCACTAAAAATTTCATACTGCAAGAGTTCTGTTATACTAATTATATACACTTTCAACTTTTTTTACCGCTGCAAAAAATTTGATAAAATCATATATTCTACGAATATGATACAAATACATACGGATATCATTTTAACTCCTCCATACAGCATTAATTAAAATACTTTAGACTTGTTTTTAATGTAAAATAACTACAAAAGAAATGAGCAATTACCAACAAAGCATTATTTTACTTTTAAAGAAAATGCTACTACTTTTAATAATATACCAACTTACCAGAGCGCTCTTTTTTTACTTTAATAATGACCTGTTCACAAAATTTACCTTTCAGACCTTTTTGGGAGGACTACGTTTTGATCTTTCAGCCATCGTATACTTAAACAGTCTCTTTATAATTGGTCTTTTAATCCCGGGCAACTTTAAATACAATAGAGTCTATCAAACTATTCTAAAAATCACATTTTATACAGTAAACCTGACTTTTATTGCCACAAACTTTATTGATATTGTCTACTACAGATTTACGGGAAGAAGAAGCTCCTTTACCATGATTACTGCAAAAGGAATGGAAAATGAAACATTAGGACTAATCCCTTCTTTTTTAAAACAGTTCTGGTACATTGCTCTTCTCTTTCTCGTTCTTAGCCTTTTATTTTGGAAATTAATACCCCAATTAAAAAAGAATATAACTGCTGAACATCAAAACAACAAAGTCTACTTTAAACAATCCATTTATTTTATTATTTCGCTGCTCACAATTGTAATTATAGGAAGAGGAGGACTTCAAAAGAAACCAATTGGGATTGTAGACGCCATTAAATATGGTGCTCTAGATATTACTACCGGTTTAGTTCTGAACACACCTTTTACAATTATCACCACTCTTTTTAAAAAAGATGATATTGACAAAACCAATTACTTTTGCGCAAAAAAATTAGCATCAATTTACAACCCGAAAATTTCATTAAAACCCAACCAACCAACTACAAAGAAAAATGTGATTATTTTAATTTTGGAAAGTTTTGGCAATGAAAATATAGGTCGAGGGCAAACACCTTTTTTAGATTCACTCCTTACAAAATCATATTATTTTAAAAATGGATTTGCGAATGGAAGGCTTTCGATAGATGCGGTTCCTTCTATATTTTCCAGCTTACCAAGTTTAATGAATAATTCCTTCCTATCCTCCAGCTATTCATTAAACAAAACAACCAGTCTGGCAAAAATTCTTAAAAAACAAGGATATAAAACCTCTTTTTTTCATGGAGCCTTTAATGGTAGCCAAAACTTTGATCGGTATACACAAGCAGCAGGTTTCGACCAATACTTTGGTAAAGACCAGTACGTGGGAGAAAATGCTTTTGACGGAAAATGGGGAGTTTTTGATGAAGAGTTTTTGCAATTTTTCGCTCATAAATTAAACACCTTTAAAAAGCCATTTTTTAGTTCATTATTTACAATCTCTTCTCATAATCCTTATACTATTCCTGAAAAATATCAAGGAAAATTTCCAAAAGGAACTACTCAGATACAAGAAAGCATAGCGTATACCGATTATTCACTACGAAAATTTTTTAATACTGTAAAAAAGGAAGCATGGTATAAAAATACACTATTTGTTATTTCATCTGATCATACTTCAGGCGGAGATAGAGATATAGATAAAACAAATATTGGGAAGTACAGAATTCCGATCTTATTTTTTGATCCCTCAAACCCTGAATTAATAAGTGTTAATGAGAAAAATTTTCAACAAATTGATATCATGCCCAGCGTCTTAGATTATTTAAATATTGAAACTGACATGATTTGCTTTGGAAAAAGTTACAAATCAAAAGACAATTTTGTAGTCAACTATCTTGAAGGAACTTATCACTTTATTCAAGACGATTATTATCTGGCATTTACCAATAACCAGTCAATTGGCTTATACAACTGGAAGAAAGATGTTTTATTAAAAAAAAATTTAATGAACATAGACAAGTCCAGAACTAAAAAAGCCGAAAAATTCTTAAAAGCCTATATTCAGTCGTTTAACGAAAGAGTCATTGCTAATAAATTGGCAATTTAAATCTACTTTCTCTTCTTAATTGAAGGTAACCAATACCGTTAGTCACACAAAAACTTTAAATCCTTCTGACAAACAATCGTTTGCAACAAAATACAGCATCAACTATTAATTATCAAAATAATTAATCATGCCATTTAAATTATCCGTTATTATACTTACTTATAATGAAGAGCTTTATATCAATGATGCTATAAAATCAGTTTCATTTGCTGACGAAATCATTGTTTTAGATTCCTACAGCGATGACAGAACCCCGGAAATTGTTTCTCAACTGGGAATCAAATTAATTTTTAGAGCATTCGACAATTACTGCAATCAAAGAAATTATGCAATCTCTCTAGCTACCGGAGATTGGATTTTATTTTTAGATGCTGATGAAAGAGTCTCTGAAAACCTAAAAGCTGAAATACTCAGTAGTATCGAATCAAATAAATTTACTGCTTACAAAATTTGGTTTCCGCATTTTTTTATGAATCGCTTTTTGTTTCATTATACAGATAAAAATGTTCGTTTAATGAAAAACTGCGATCTTCTTTTTAAAAATGAGGTTCATGAGAAATTAGTCCTTAAATCAAAACCGGGTGTTTTAAAAAACTATATGATACACTATACCTATAGAGGACTCCTTCATTTTATAAGTAAAAAAGATAAATATGCCTGGTTTCAAGCAAAAATGTATACAGACAAGGCAAAAAAAGTGACTTTGTTTTTGTTATTTTTCAAACCCTTTTATCGCTTTTTTCATACCTATTTTGTAAAAAGAGTATATCTTGATGGTGTTCCTGGTTTTGCCGCCGCCGCAATAGATGCCTATGGAGTTTTCTCAAGATATGCTAAAATGATGCTAATTCAAAAAGGCTCAAAATAGTTTTAACTTACCAAATATAATTTTTAATCTAAAAACCAGTAATGAATCCTGTCCTTCAATACTAATTCGTTTCACCTCAAATTTGTCTTTAAAAGGAAAACGATTGGGACGATTGCCAATTTTCAAACCAAATTTTATTCTATTTTCAACAATTATGTTCTTAAATTTTATTTTTTTTTGTCTTTCCCTTGGATAATTACCATATGGATATGCTAAAACAGGAGAAATCTTTAGATTATTGTTCTTAATTACTTCTTCGCATTTTAAAAAGTCCTTTTCTACCTCTAGAGGGAGTAAAGAACTATATTTTCTATGCTCATAAGAATGATAACCCAATTCTATTTTATCACTATTAAGTAGCTTCAACTGCTCTATAGTCATTATTTTTTCTGCAGAAAATTTCGAATTTTCATTCCATAAATCCAGTTTTCCGATATAAGCGAATGGAACAAAAAAGCTAGCCTTTAAATTAAATCTCTCCAATAAAGGAACTGCGTATGTAAATTGATTCTCAGTAACATCATCAAAGGTAAGCACGATACTCTTCTTAGGGATAAAATGCATTTTTTCCAATTCTGAAAAATGAAATGTTTTATAGTTATTGTCTTTTAAAAACTGAAATTGCTTTTCTAAATTTCGCACTGAGATTGCTAATTTATTGCTTTCATTTTCAGACCGACAAACGTTATGATACATTAAAATGGAGAGTTTAGGCATTTTATATTTTTTCTTACAAATATAAAATAAAAAATACGTAATTTAATACAAAAAAAATGATTCCTTCTATAACAACTTCTAAAATTAGTGTTTTGGCATTTTTCTGCAGCGAAGCCTGTACTATAACAGAACTTATTAAAAATGTGTCATTTGCGCATGAAATTATTCTAATCAATACTGGCACTGACAGTGAAGCTACAACAGCCAAAGAAAAACCCGGGGTAACTATTGTACAACAAACCATCTCAGATAAAACCCTACAACAAAATGTACTGATTAACGAAGCGCAAAACGACTGGATACTACTATTGGATCAAAATGAATATATTTCTCCCGAACTTAGAGATGAGATACTAACCAAAATTTCAAAACCAGAATCAGATAGTATTTTTTACATAAAACAAACCCTTCATTTTTTTGAAAAAAAATTAAGGTATGGTGAATTTAATCATCGAAAAAAGGTTTTTCTTTTTAATAAAAAAAAGCAGCACTTTTTAAATCATCAAAAAAGCAAGCCTTTTTTAACAACCCTCTTTAGAAAATCAAGTGTTCTAAAAAATAGAATAGATTCCTATGGGTACAAAAATTTCGATGAATACAACCATCAATTAAGCTTAAAAAGTAAAGAAGAAGCTATAATTTTGTTTAAGAAAAATATGAAACCAAATATTTACCACTTTTTTTTAAAACCTTTTTTAAATTTTATAAATCAATATTTTAAAAAACTGGGCTTTCTTGATGGAAAAGAAGGATATGTTCTTGCTTACATAAATTCATTCGCCGTTCTTAAACGCTACTTAATTCTTTGGCTTTTGCACCATAAAATGGAATAAATTTTATGATATTTTGTAGCTTAAAAACCTATCAAGGAAACATTTGAAATACAACAACAAAATAAAAATATACTAAACGTACTGTTAAGCTAAAATAATTTAACTGCCAATATCTCTCTTTTAGTAAGATTTATTAAAATCGTTTTTAATTGCCTCTACAACAAAAGATAAACTTTTTTGCAGAAAAATTTAATCCGTTGTTCAAAATTTTTAAACCAGAGCAACGTACCGGACATATTAAGCTTTTTTTCCCTTCGAATTATATCATTTATTTCACCAATCTCCTTAGTTGGAAAAAAACCTAAATTTTTACATCTTTTAGGCTTTGAATAGTGAAAGTCCTTATACTCTGTATAATTGTTTTCATTTACTGTCAACCATTTTGTTAAGAAGTCTTCAGCAACTTCTGTATTATGCCCCCAATTTTCAAGTTTAAAACGCAAATCCTCTTCCGTTCTGGATAAAGACTCATGTAAAATAATACTATTAGTATATATTTGACGTCCACAAGTCCTACGTCCTAACATATAATTTGGATAATTTGTAGCAAAAATTGCTTTCTGAGGCTTATCTATATACAAAATTCCATTCTCTGTGTATTTGTAAAGCATAACCAAAAAGACACAAATCTGTACTTGTTTCTCTTCCGGATTCTCAAGATAAGAGTCATATTTTCTTAAATCGGATACAAACTGTTCAAAATTGACAAAATATTCATCACTATCAATCTGGATTAACCAGTTTCCTATCCCCATTTTATCAGAAAGCATTTTTCTTTCTCTAATCTCGCATTCCATTGTAGTTAAGGTAGGAACATAAAAATCATCTTCATAAATCACAATTTTTTTCTCTACGTCAAAATCAGCAATCCATTGAAAAAAAGACTCTTCTATACAAAAAGATTCCCCTTTCCAAGTAAGTCTTTTTTTATCAATCGCAAAAAAGATAGTATCGGCCTTCTGATAGATAATTGGTATCGATTTTTTTAATAATTCATAATCATATGACACTAAACAACCAACTTGTATTTTCCCCTTCATTATCGCAATATTAATTTATTGTAAGATACTAATTAATAGTGCATAGTTAATCAAAAAAAAGTGTTTTTTCTTACGAATAAATTTCTTTTTACGCTTCAATACCAACCCGATCACTACTGCAAATCGTATAAAATCGAATTTCCCAACAAAGCCTAACCGCCTGACACTGATTTTGAGAATTTCAATACAAATAGTACCCTAAAACAAAAAAATGGCATTGGAAATGGGTCTGATCGCTATTTAATTTTTCAAACACTGTGTACTTCCATATATGAAACAGTATCAACTTTACTTTATTCTTTTACTACTACTTAATTATTATTAAAAAGTAAATCAAAAGCTTAATTTCAGTCCTGATTTTGTACAGCAAAACGCGATTAGAGCCCCAATTTTTGTCATTAATTTTTCACTCCAAATTAAAAACAAAATGTTACACCTGTAACATTTTCAGACGGTTTTACCTTTTTGCTTTTGGTCAAATACGTTATCTTTGCCAAAAATTAAAACTTATGAATTCTTTACAGACGATAATCGAACAAGCTTGGGAAAACAGAGCTTTACTACAAGAAACTACTACAACTGATGCCATTAGAGAGGTTATAGAATTATTAGACGCAGGAAAATTACGTGTTGCTGAACCGGTTGGTGAAGGATGGCAGGTAAACGAATGGATAAAAAAAGCTGTTGTAATGTATTTCCCTATTCAAAAAATGGAAACATTAGAAGCCGGTATTTTCGAATACCATGATAAAATGTTACTTAAGAGAGGTTATGCTGAAAAAGGAATTCGTGTAGTACCAAATGCTGTGGCGCGTTATGGAGCTTACATCTCAAGTGGTGTTATTTTGATGCCAAGTTATGTAAACATTGGAGCTTATGTTGATGAGGGAACTATGGTAGATACCTGGGCAACTGTTGGTAGTTGTGCACAGATCGGTAAAAACGTTCACCTAAGTGGTGGTGTTGGTATTGGTGGAGTTTTAGAGCCTTTACAAGCTGCTCCGGTAATTATTGAAGATGGTGCTTTTATTGGTTCTCGTTGTATTGTTGTAGAAGGAGTACATGTTGGTAAAGAAGCCGTTCTTGGAGCTAATGTTTGTCTTACTGCATCAACCAAAATTATAGATGTTACCGGTGATGAGCCTGTTGAAATGAAAGGTTATGTTCCTGCACGTTCTGTTGTAATCCCGGGAAGTTATACTAAAAAGTTTGCTGCAGGAGAATTTCAGGTTCCTTGTGCCTTAATCATTGGTACTCGTAAACCATCTACAGATTTAAAAACTTCATTGAATAATGCACTTCGCGAATACGATGTGGCTGTTTAATTTTCATTGTTAAGCTAATGTTAAAAATACATTAAAAATTTTAGGTTTTCTTTGTTGAGATTTATATTTTCGCGGAAAAATAATCCCCAAAAAAAACCTAAAATTTTTAAATGCCTAACATTAACCAAAACGTACTTCTATTTCTAAAAAGATTTGTTTTAGTACTAGTAACCTACCAACTTAGCCGAATTCTGTTTTTCGTTCTGAACATGGAATTGTTCGAAGGCTTTACTTTTAAAATTTTTATAGGTGGCGTAGTTTTTGACTTAGCCGTTATTTCCTACATAAATGCCATTTTTCTGTTTTTTCATGTAGTTCCCCGGAATTTCAAATACAAACCGATATATCAGACAGTATTAAAAATTGCATTTTATACGGTCAACCTTATCTTTCTGTCTACCAACTTTATTGATATTATTTATTATCGCTTTACAGGCAGAAGAAGTACTTTTGCACTAATTACTGCCAGAGGTATGGAAAACGACACCATAAGATTAATTCCTTCCTTCTTAAAAGATTTCTGGTATGTTGCTCTTTTATTCATAATTATCAGCATTATATTTTGGAAATTAATACCAAATCAAAAGGAGACAATTGTCATTAACAAGCTGACTAAAAAAGATTATTTTAAAAAAGGCATTTATGTAGTTCTTTTACTTCTTGGAATATTACTTATTGCTCGCGGCGGATTTAGAAAAAAACCAATTAGAATTGTTGATGCTGTAGAATATGGCGAAGCAAATAATGCAGGATTGATCTTAAATACACCTTTTTCTATTTTAAAAACATTGTTTAAAAAAGAAGACATTGATAACACTCCTTATTTTGACAGTAAAGAATTAAGCAAAACCTACAATCCAATAATTTCGCTAAAATCAGGTAAGGCTCCTATCAAGAAAAATGTAGTGATTATAATTTTGGAAAGTTTTGGGAATGAAAATGTCGGACGAGGGCAAACTCCATTTTTAGATTCGCTAATTACAAAATCGTGTTATTTCAAGAATGGTTTTGCAAATGGTAAAGTCTCAATTGATGCCGTTCCTTCCATAATTTCAAGTATTCCGAGTCTTATGAATAACTCATTTATCTCGTCAAGTTATGCTTTAAATAAAGTTCATAGTCTTCCAAAAATCTTCAAAGAGCAAGGCTACACGACCTCTTTTTTTCATGGTGCATTCAATGGCAGTCAAAATTTTGATGAATACGCAAAAGTGGCAGGATTTGATCATTATTTTGGAAAAAATGAATACGTAGGAAAAGAGTCGTATGATGGTAAATGGGGAATTTTTGATGAGGAGTTTTTACAATTCTACGCTAATAAACTTAGCACTTTCAAAAAACCGTTCTTTAGCTCCGTTTTCACTATTTCTTCTCACGTTCCGTATATTATACCTGCGAAATATCATAACAAATTTCCAAAAGGAACAACTGACATACATGAAAGTGTAGCATATGCAGATTACGCACTTCGAAAGTTCTTTGAAACAGCAAAAAAACAGAATTGGTATAAAAATACTTTATTTGTCCTTTCGGCAGATCATACTTCGTCTGGTGGTGATCAGGAGGGCGACCAAACAAATATTGGAAAGTTTAGAATTCCGATCTTATTTTTTGACCCATCTAATCCGAAATTAGCCGGTGTCAATGAAAAAAACTTCCAACAGATCGACATTATGCCAAGTATCTTAGATTATCTGCATATTGATACCGATATAGTAAGTTTCGGTAAAAGCTACAAATCAAAAGAAAATTTTGTAGTGTATTATCTTCAGGGAACTTATCACTACATTCAGGACGATTATTATGTTTCGTTTACAGACAATAAACTAACTGGTTTATACAATTGGAAAAAAGATACTTTATTAAAAAACAACTTAATAAAAATAGATAAACCACGAGCTCAAAGAGCAGAGAAATTTATTAAAGCCTACATTCAGTCGTTTAATGAAAGAGTAATGAACAACCAATTGCTTATCTCAGATAAAAAAAACTTATCTTAAAATTAAAAAACCAAATTCCAATCAATAAACAATTGGAATTTGGTTTTTTTTTACTTCCCTTTGTAGTTTAAAACAAAAGATCCCTACATGAAGATACTTGTAATCCAACAAAAGATGATTGGTGATGTATTGGTTAGCAGCATTATTTGCAACAATCTGCGTATTGCTTATCCGAACGCTCAAATTGATTATCTGGTTTATAGTTCAACAACTCCTGTTCTGGAAGGCAATTCAAGTATCGACAATATTATCCTGTTTGAAGAAAAACATCGAAAAAGCAAAAAAGAACTGTTTCGTCTTGGTTTTCAGATTAGAAATGAAAAATACGATTTGCTAATTGATGCTTATTCTAAATTAGAAAGCTGGGTATTAGTACTGTTAAGCAATGCCAAGCGAAAGATATCCTACAAAAAACCGGGCAGGACTTTTCTTTATACAGACAATATTCCGTTTGCATCTTACCCGAAAACCAATCTTGGTCTGGCTATAGAAAGACGTCTTTCTTTACTGGAACCTCTAGCCTTACAGATAAAAACAGATCCTATTCCGAAATTATTTGTATCAGACAAAGAAAACAAAGAAGCCATCGCTCTTTTTGAAAAACACCAGGTACAAAAGGATCGAAAAACGGTTATGATCAGTCTTTTGGGCAGTGAAGAACTCAAAACCTATCCTTTAGCATTTATGTCTAAAGTGGTTGATTATATTGCCGATCAGGAGGATGTAAACATTCTGTTTAATTATTTCCCAAAACAACTTGAAAGCGCAAAAACAGTATTTGATGCTTGCAAACCTTCTACTCAGGAAAAAATTTATTTTGATTTATTAGGCGGTGATTTAAGATCCTTTATTGCCATTATGAACCAATGCGATCTGATTATCGGAAACGATGGGGGTGCCATTAATATGGCCAAAGCATTAGAAAAACCATCCTTTATCATTTTCTCTCCCTGGATTGAGAAAAAAATATGGGCTACTTTTGAAGACGGAGTTCATCATCTCTCTGTGCATCTGGCCGATTTTCTACCCGATTTATTTGTGGGTAAAACTGAAAAAATGCTCAAAAAAGAAGCATTATCTTTATATCAGGAATTCAAACCTGAATTTTTCAGCGATAAAATCAAATTGTTTTTAAATCAAAACATAAGCAATTAGTAAAATGATTTTGTCTGAAAAACAACTTTTATCGGCCTTACTTATTACGTATAACGAGGAGTCAAATATAAAAGAAGCGCTTCTCAATCTGTCTTTTGCAGATGAAATAATCGTGGTTGATTCTTTTAGCACAGACCGGACAGTAGCAATTGCGTCAACGTTTAAAAACGTAAAAGTCTTTCAACATGTGTTTGATAATTTTGCTTTGCAACGCAATTATGCGTTGAGCCTTGCTTCCAATCCATGGATTCTCTTTATTGATGCTGATGAAAGAATAACTCCCGAACTCCAACAGGAAATTGACTTTGTAATCAATGACGCAAACAGTTATCCTGCCTATTTTATGTATCGAAATTTTATATTCGAAAACAGAAAATTACGTTTTAGTGGCTGGCAAACAGATAAAATCATTCGCCTTTTCAAAAAAGAAGATGCGATTTACAATATCGAGAAAATTGTTCATGAGAAATTAATTATAAACGGAAAAGCCGGAAAATTAAAAAACAAGCTTACACATCATTCGTATTCGAATTTTGAAGATTACAAACAAAAAATGATTTTTTACGGAAAGTTAAAAGCACAGGAGGAATTATTTAAAAAAACCAATCCAAACTTTTTCCATTTTTATGTTCGACCACTTTACCAGTTTCTGAATCAATACCTGCTTCGTTTAGGTATTTTAGACGGCAAAAAAGGAATTATAATTTGTTACCTTAACGCCTTGAGCGTGGCAATACGTTTTCAGGAGCTTAAAAAAATCAGAACGGAATTGCTTAAGACCTCCAAAATTTAAGTTTCTTTTTAAGTCTTTTCTTTTTAGCAAACTCTTCCTGAAACTGAGTGGTATCCCTCCACATTTGCTCAAAAATCTCGGCTTCGGATTTATCAGTATAAAATTTTGAGTATTCGTTACTCATAACCGCTATCATTTCTTTCTTAGGAGTTAAACGTCTGAAATTACTCATACGTTCCTCAAAATTCATGTTTTCATGAAAATTCATTCGATTTAAATCTACCAGAAAAAAATCATATTGATCCGCTTCCTTTTTCTTGATTAAAGTATTTCCGGGTGAATGATCTAAAAACTCCACTCCTTTTTGGTGTAAGTCAAAAGTAAATTGGGTAAACTGTCTCAAAATATTCTCATTATCCGGATAATCAGGAATTTCTACCAGTTCTCTATAAGTCAATTCTGTTACCAAATGCTGGCTTACGTAATAGCTGTCTTTTAATCCTATCAAACTAAAGTTCTCCAGAAATGCGATCGGAACAGGGGTTCCAATATTTTTCTCCAGTAAAATGGTAGCAAATTCAAAAGAGCGTCTGGCTTTTGATTTTCTAAAATATTTATAGGCAATTTTATTAACGATGTTGGGTATTTTAAATGATTTGATATTAATCGTTTGCTCATTTAAACTAAAAAGTTTTATTTTATTTCTGTCCCCATTACCAAAAAGAGTTCCTGATGTATTAAATGTCTCAATATTTTCACGTATTGAGGCGGCATTATTTTCAAAAATTGGGTTGATCTTAAAATTCATTCAGTGGCTCTTTTTAAACAAACAAAAATACATATAGAATTTTAGACTTCAAATTATTATTGTATTTTCGTAAAAAAAATTTAATGTCCGAGACAAAAAGTGTGTTTTTAGAAACCCATAATATTAACAATAGAGCAACTGGGTTAGGCACTTTTAATTATGAATTGATTAAAGGTTTGCAACATCTTAACTTTGAGAATTTAGAACTGCACCTCAACGCAGGAAAACCTAAATTATTAAAAAGCGAATTTGGTGATTCATTCAAGTATCATAAATACATGTCGTTTCATAGGTACAAAACCTTTAGACCTCTGCATAAATTTGATTTATGGCATTCTGTAAATCAGAATTCTAAACTAGAGCCACGAAAGTATTCAAAATATCTTTTAACGATTCATGACGTCAATTTTGTCGAAGAGGTATCTTCAGACATGAATCATAAAAGAAACAGGCTTTTTATCGAAAAACTCAATAAAGCTACAGCCATTACTTATATTTCTGAATTTGCCAAAAAGCAAACTCATGATTATTTTAATGTACCAAATGTTCCTGAGCATGTTATTTACAACGGAAATCCGATTTCGACTTTATTGGACACCTCCGGTTTTGTAAGCGCTGTTCCTGTAGACAAGCCTTTTTTCTATACGATTGGCGATTTTATCGAAAGAAAAAATTACACGTCTATTATTAACATGATGAAGTTAATGAAGGATTTTAATCTGATTATTTCCGGAAATAACAACAGAAGCTACGGACAGGTAATTAAAGACCTTATCGAAGAAAACGGGTTGCAAAATCAGGTTTTTTTAACCGGTAAAATTAGCAATGAAGGGAAGCAATTTTACATGAAAAATTGTGCCGCTTTTCTTTTTCCGTCTATAAGAGAAGGATTCGGCTTACCTCCTATTGAAGCTATGAGCTTTGGAAAACCGGTCTTTTTATCGGACAAAACTTCCTTACCTGAAATTGGTGGAGAAATGGCTAATTACTGGTCTGATTTTGATCCGGAATACATGAAAGAGGTACTCCTAAACGGACTAGATAATTTTGAGAATAACAAAAGTATCATTGAAACAGAAATGAAAAAAAGAGCAGCAAGTTTCGATTGGAAAATTGCCGCTGCTGATTATTTGAAAATTTATAAGGATATTCTAAAATAACCCATTGGGTGTACTTGTTTTTTCAAAACATAGAAATATCATTTTTAAAAACGAAAAAGGAACATACTTTGTTTATTTAAATCCTCATAGTTAGGTTATGTAAACAAAGCATGTTCCTTTTTTTTATTCTTAAAATCTACTTCTCTATGTATTAGTGCTTTTTTTAGAAAGCATTCAACTGATTAAGACAAGATTACTTAAAAAGATATTTAAACCATTGTCCGAAGTTTTTCTTGGCTATATAAGATGATGTCGGAAGCACTTCCTGAAGATCCAGGTTTTCCTCTATTTCTTTAAATGTAGTTCCTTTTACAAAAGCTAATTTTTTCCATTTTTCGGGCTCCATATAAAAGAAATCACGCATTTCTTTATAATTACTCTCGTTTACGGCTTCCCATTTTTTCAAAAATTCGTTTTTATTGATATCTGTATCGTGTCCCCAATTACTAAATTTCATTTCCAGCTCTTCTTTTGTTCTGGAAAGGCATTCATGAAGCACGGCTCCTTTACAATAAATAATTCTTTTGCGGGTCTGTCTCCCTACTCTGTAACTTGGAAAATTGGTAGCAACCATAATTTTTGTTGGTTTCTCTACATATAATACTCCATTCTCAACCCATTTGTACATATTGATCAAATAAGGAGAGATCTGTACTTGCTGTTTTTCAGGATTGTCCAGATAATGATTTTTAGATCTCAGAAAAGAGACAAATTCTTTAAAATCTAAAAAATATTCGTCTGCGTCTAATTGGATTAACCAATTTCCTATACCCATTTTTTCGGCGAGAATTTTTCGCTCCCGAACCTCACATTCCATACTTGTTAACTCAGGACAATAAAAATTATCTTCTACAATCTGAATTTTTGAATCGACATCAATTGATTTTAACCATTGAAAAAAAGTATCATCAATAGCAAAAGACTCTCCTTTCCAAGTCTTTCTTTCTTTATCAATTGCCAAGAAAATCGAGTCGGATTCCTTATATACCTGGGGGATAGCGTTTTTAAGTAATTCGTAATCATAAGAGACCAAAAAACCAACCTGAATTCTTTTCATTATAAAATTTTGTTAAAAAAACAAAGATAATAACATTAACAAACTATCCTGCAAAATTACTTTTGAATTACATAAAATAGACTAAGTTTATATTATATATTTGTCAATTTATTAAAAACCACGTTTATGACAACTCCCGAAATTTCTGTTATAATGCCCGTTTACAATGCTGCGGACTTTTTAACTGAAAGTATCGAAAGCATTCTGAAGCAAACTTTCGCCAATTTTGAATTAATTATTCTTAACGATAAATCAACTGACAATAGTTTGGAGATTATCTCTAAACTCCAACGAAACGATTCCAGAATTATTATAATCAATAAAGAGATTAACGTTGGCCCGGCCAATCTTAGAAATGAAGGACTTACCCTTGCAAAAGGAGATTTTATTGCCTTAATGGATGCTGATGATATTGCGCTTCCAACCCGTTTTGAAAAACAAATTGCAGTTTTAAAAAACAATCCGGAGATTGGTGTTTGCGGAACCTGGTTTACTTTTTTCGGATCTAAAAAGAATAAACTTATAAAACACAGCGAAAAACCCGATGCAGTAAAAATCGCATTTCTGCACAGTTGCGCTATAGGAAACCCAACGGTCATGCTACGCAAAAAGGTATTAGGCAACGCTAAATTCGAGCATGAGTACGTACCTGCAGAAGATTATGATCTATGGAGCAGATTATCTGCCAGAACCGCTTTTTACAACATCCCTGAATCTTTATTAGACTACAGACAACACGATAATAATATCAGTAAAACTAAAATCGACAATGTAAACCGATCTGTTAGAAAAATTAAAATAAATCAAATGAGTCAATTTGGAATCGAAAGCTCCGATCCAAAAATGGATTCTTACCTAAATACTGTATCGCTAAAAAAAGGATTGTCTTCAGAAGAAGTACTCGACGTTATTGCGGCATCAAAATATTTGATTGAGCAAAATAAAAAATTGAACAATTACAATCCCAAATTACTGGAGAACCACATTACAAAAACTTTATTGCGAACTATCAGGAATGCCCGCAATTATAATTTAACCTTTTATAATCAGTTAAAAGAAACCGACAAAAAGTTATTCCAAAAAATAAATGCACTTGACAAAGTCATTTTATTTTTCAAATCCTTAATGGGCTGGAAAAAATAATCTTTTTTCTATTTCGACATTTTAATCTTCACAGAACGCATAAAAAATTTGATTCTGGTACCAATTGATGCCTGATTTAAAAATTCTTTAATAGCGTTCTTTTGATTTGTAGTATCTATTGTATTATCATGAACCGATTTTAAAGCTTCATAGGCTGAGGCTTTCAATAATGATTTCATAACACGTTTAACATTTGCTGTTTGCGACTGAGGAATACAATCGTGAATCTCTCTTATATTCAGATAGGAAGAATATCGCTGAATGAATGGTTTCTGCAAGGAATATATTCCCCCGGCATGCCATCTGTAAACAGCACTCTGAAAATTCATATAAGCCCCTTTCCCATTGCACAATACCAATGCATAAAGCGTATTGTCTTTACCGTAAGTAAATTTTTTATAATCAAGAGGGTCAACAGCCGTTTTTCTGAAAACTGATGTTAAAGTATACGTACAATAAGGGTCAAATAAATTATTAAAGTCAATTGTATAAATATCCGGCAGCGTGTCTTTAAAATCATTTGGAACCATCTCACTTTCTTTTTTCATAAAAAAGTCGGTCCATGTTATGGCATACTCTGCATTATTTTCTAAAAAATCAACTTGTTTTTGCAGTTTTAAAACATCAATCCAGTAATCGTCTCCTTCACAGAGCGCGATGTATTTTCCTTTTGCTTTTGGGAAAGTAACATCACTCCAGAAATTGATTTTTTGAGAATATTGATTTACTGTTTGAAAAACCGGCTTTATAATTAGCGGATATTGATCGGCAAATTCCTTTACAATTGCTGCGGTTGTATCGGTAGAAGCATCATCATGCACGATTATTTCAAAAGGAAAATTAGTTTCCTGACTTAAAAATCCCTGTAAAGTTTCACGAATAAAATTTTCATGATTGTAGGTATCGCATAAAATACTTACCAATGGTTGTTCGGGATTTCCTATCCAATTTAAAATAACACTATTTTGATCTTTCATTCAATTGTACTTTCAATATTATGCGTTAAGGTTTTTCTAGAAACTCAACACTTTCGCCGGAACGCCAAAAACGGTAGTTCCTTCTTTTACATTTTTAATCACTAAACTTGCCGCCCCAACCGTGGCTCCTTTACGAACAGTTATGTTTGGTAAAACGGTCGCTCTGGTATTCAAACAAACTTCTTCTTCTAAAACAGCAAAACCTCCGGTAAAACTATACGTATTCAGATGTGACCATTTGCCTATTTTGGTATCATGTCCCAAACCTACAAAACCCTGTATGGTAACAAAATCCTCAATAATACAATCGTTACTGATATTAGAGTACATAAAAATTAAAACACCATTACCGATAACAGCATTTGTATTTAGAGCACTAGACGGGTGAATCAGATTAATAAATTCCCCTCCTTTAGAAAGAATAAGCTCTACGTAATGTTTTTTCCATTGTACGCTTCCAAGGGCACAGACAAAAACATCATTGTTTTGAATTTCGTATTCTTCAACACCTGAAATAATTTCGGGATAATTCTCAAAACCATCTAATGCTTCTGATTTATCATCCAAAAACCCTTTTATAGTATATTCTGTATTATATCCGGAGCATTGTTTTGCCAGATCATGCACCTCACGCCCATATCCTCTTGCTCCTATTATAATTAAGTTTTTCATTATTCTACGATTAAATTACAAGCCGCCCAAGAGTAACCAACACCAAATCCTGCTAAAACTATATTTTTACTGCTGGCGACTTTTCCTTGTTTTTGAGCTTCGTATAACGCTATCGGGATAGTTGATGATACTGTATTTCCACAATCTCCCATAGCAATAAAAAATTTCTCCTCAGCGATCTTTATTTTTTTCCTTAAATGATTCAGCATGTATTTATTAGCCTGATGAAAGACAAATAAATCAATATCCTCTTTGGCTAAATTCGATTTTTCTAAAATAGCTTCTGTAAGCTTTGGAACAAATTCTCCTGTAAAATTAAAAATTTCAGTTCCGTTCATGAACAAATTTTTATCATTGCGAACATTTCTGAACTCATCCTCAACATCTTCACTAGCACTCGAAACCGGAAAACGCATTCCGCCTTGTTTTACAATCAGGTTTTCTGCTCCTTTTCCATCTGTTCCAAAAATAAAATTTTCAATAGAACAGAATCCTCTTTCACTGGTCACAAGAGTAGCAGCTGCTGCATCACCAAAAATCGTCTTATTGCTTTTGTCTTTTGGGTGAATAAATTTTGAATAGGTTTCTGAAGTAATCAATAAAACATTTTTAGCCATTTGCCCGGCTATTAGTCCTTTTGCTAAACTCAAACCATATACAAAACCGGAGCATCCCAAATTAAAATCTAATGCACCAGTAGTTGTTTCCAATCCTAATTTTTCCTGAATTATACAGGCGGTTGTCGGCAAAAAATAATCCGGACTTTGGGTACAAAACAACAAAAAATCAATTTCTGATTTATCAATGTTATGTTCTGCGAATAATTTTTCGGCTGCCTTAACGGCCATATCTGATGAAAACTCTTCAGGAGCACTTATATGTCGGGCATTAATCCCGGTTTTAGAACTGATTTTTTCAATACCCCATTCCGGAAACTCCTGATGTATCAACTCATTTGACAGAACTCCTTCAGGTAGATAATACGAAATGGCTTTTATACTCGCTTTCATTGTCAATTATATCGTTGAAGTTCTTCCGCCGTCTAAAACTAAATTTTGCCCCGTAATCCAGCTACTAGCTTCAGATAATAAAAACACAATCGGGTTTGCAACCTGAACCGGGTCACCATATCCCAAAGGGTATTTTTTTTCATCTTGCTGAATCACTTCTAAAGACAAATCTTCAATAGATTTTGAGGTTATTTCCGTTTTTACCATTCCCGGTGAAACGCAATTTACTCGTGTTTTACTGTTAGCAAATTCGTTTGCCCACACCTTTGAAATTGCAATTAATGCGCCTTTACTGGCTGCATAAATTCCGTTTCCTTTCATACCGAATAAACCTGCTATCGACGAAACTAAAACAATTGAACTTCCTTTATTTATTTTTTTCTTCTTAAAAATCAAATTAATCAGATAAGCAATAGAGTCAAAATTGATCGATCTCATTTCATTCATTAACTCTTCAGAATAAAATTTAACGGGTGCCAATGATACAACCCCTGCGGAATGCACAACACCGTCGATATTTTCAATCGTATCTACAATTGTTTTAATATCCTCCATTTTAGATAAATCAGCGGCGATAAAACTATTTTCACCTCCACATTCCTCAATCAATTTTTCGAGAAAATCCTGACGTCTGGCAATCGCTATAAATGTCCCGCCCTGTCTTACTATTGCTAAACAAGTTTCGTAACCAATGCCCGAAGACGCTCCTGTTACTACTATTTTTTTTCCTGATAAATCAAATGGATTCATTATATATCTTTTAATTCTTTCTTATTAAAATATTCGTAGAATTTTAAAATTCTAAATTCTTCATCACCAAATAAAGGCGAACTGTCTTTAAAATTTACCAAATTGGTTTGAATATTTTCTACTATTTTTTTATCTTCATTTAAAACAAGATCCAACGAATCATTTGAACTGTTATTAATAAAATCAATAATGTTCTGTTGGGATTCGTTTAATTCTTTTTCAAATTTAGGAGCAAAATAACGCACTCGTAAATTTGTTTTGGAAGGAGATTCCGGAAACATAAATCCAAAATAAAATCCTTTTCCTTCTACTGAACTTATAAAGGCATTGGGGTAACTGTAAAAATGTAAATATCCCTGTATTTTTAAAGTTCGGTCTGCTAATGATTTCTCAATAATTTTGCTTGGCTTGGCACTTTCTCCTTTTGGGAACTCACACCAACTGTGCGCGTCAAAAAAATCAAATTTCTCAGGAGCTACAGACCCGAATCCCATTTTTGCAAATGAATTTTCATGAACTGAAGTACAGTGATAACATTCTAAAACATTTTCGACCAAAAGTTTCCAATTGACTTTGTGCTCTATGGTATAATCAATTGTTTTGGCACCAAAATGTTTGCTTATATCTTCTAATGGGCTAAATATGCTTCCTAAATAATCACTTAAACTTTTATCCAGTTGATCATTTAATTTTATGAAAATAAAATCACCACAATAATCAACTTCATATTCTTTGAGTCTTAGCTCATTGATATGGTCTTTCTCAAATGAATTACGGCACATTAACCCAACTACGTTTCCTTTTTTTCCATAAGTCCAATTATGATACAAGCAGGAAGAAACTCTATTACCATAAGGCTCTTCATGTATCGTATTAAACCTGTGCAAACAAACATTCTGGAAAGATTTTATTGTACCATTATAGTTCTGGATATAAATCTTATTTCCAAAATAATCTAAAGTAACAAAATCATTATTGTTTAATAATTCATTTTTGTGTGCAACTAATATCCAGGATTCATTAAAAAACAAAGATTTTTCTTTTAGATAAATGTCTTCATCTATGTAATTTAAGTTTTTTATCATATTTCGATTAAATCTGAAATTATAGCATTTTCCAGTCTTACTTTAACTGTTCCCCAAGATAAACCTACTCCAAATCCACAAAGAATTAAATCCTGTGTAGCATTAGTCAGATTGTCTTTTAATTCGCTCACAATGGTTAATGGAATTGTTGTAGAAGAAGTATTCCCGAATTCTTTTAAAGAATACGGAACTTTCTCAACCGGTAATTTTAATTTTTTAACAATCATTTTATTCATCATCAAATTAGCCTGATGAAATACAAAATGATCAACAGTGTCCTTATTGATTTCAAATTTTTCAATAAGTTTATTTACCGTTTTTGGCGCTTGTGAAATTCCGAAACTAAAAACATCCATTCCGTCAAGGATCAACTGACAAGCATTTCTCTCAATTCCGGGAGAAATGGTATGGTAAATTAACGAATCCGAATTTGCTCTGTTTCTGGATCCGCCATCATTTATAATAATCGTTTTATATCCGGAACCATCCGTCCCCAGATCAAAAAGTAAATCCGCGGCATTTTCGTCAAATTCAAATGCGGTGGCGCTACCTCCGTCTCCAAAAAGCGGAACTGTACTCTTATCTGATTTAGACAACAATTTACTGCTGGTATCTCCTGCAAGAAGCAATCCTTTTTTTAGTCCGGTTGCTTTCATCATACCCGCAATTATAGACATTCCGTAAACATATCCGGAACATCCTAAAGGAACATCAAAAGCAATACAGTTTGTTGACAATCCTAATCTGTCCTGAAGTATGGCAGCAGAAACAGGTAAAATATAATCGGCCGTTTGTGAAACAAAAACCAAGATTTCTATTTCTTCTTTTTGCCAATTCAGGTCTTTGATTAATTTTTCAGCAGCTTCAGTACATAAATCAGAAGTACAGATTTCCTTAGTTGCAATACGTCTTTCTTCAACTCCGGTTGCATCAATAAACTTCTGAATTTCTTCCTGTGTCAGGATATCTAAATCGATATTGCGCTCCGTATTTTTCGGAACGCAACATGATATACCTTTTATTGCAATATTATTTACTGAAAAAGTAGCCATTTTTAATTACCCTTTATTTTTGATTATTTCGAAGATATCATTTAATGAATTTGAAGATTTGATATCATCTCCCGTCAATTTTACTCCGTATTCTTCATCAGCCATTGCTATTAACGACAAAGCGGTCAACGAATCCCATTCTTCTAAATCTCTAAAAACAGTTTCTTGTTTAATTAATATTGCATCTGTATCATCTAAAAGATCTGCAAAATTTTGCAAAAAAGCGCTGATTTCCATAGTATTCCTAAATTTATTTTGTTTTTATTCTATTCTATAATTTTGTAAAAGCGCAAAAGACAGCTATTTATTTTATCTTAAGAAAACCATTCTTAAAATCTTGTTTTTCAGAGAATCCGGGACTACTTCTAATTACTCTGTTTTTTATAATTCCCACTTATGCTGATAAATCAGCATTCTTTTGTTATTTTTACCCCGCAAATATAACAATAGTTTACCCTTAAAGGTTAATTAAACTTACTAAATCCATAATAAAATGATTCCTGTTACCAAAACTTTTCTACCTCCACAAGAAGAATACAATTCTTATCTAAAGCGTGCCTGGGATAAAGTTTGGCTCACAAATCGTGGTGAACTGACATTAGAACTTGAAGATACACTGAAAAAATATCTCGATGTTCCTCATATTACCATTACCAACAACGGTACAATACCACTACAAATTGCCTTAAAACTATTTGGCAAAGGAGGGGAAATAATCACAACTCCTTTTTCGTATGTCGCTACTTCAGCAGCAATTGTGTGGGAAAATTGCACACCCGTTTTTGTGGATATACATCCGGAATACCTAACCATAGACGAAACTAAAATTGAAGCAGCTATAACTTCAAAAACAACAGCAATTCTGGCAACTCACGTTTTTGGGAACCCATGTCATATTGAGGCCATAGAAGCTATAGCAAAAAAACACAATCTGAAAGTCATTTATGATGCCGCACATTGTTTTGGCGTTACATACAACAACCAATCAGTATTTAATTTTGGAGATGTGAGCACTTGTAGCTTTCATGCTACCAAATTGTTTCATACCGGAGAAGGTGGCGCCATGTTCTGTAATGACGACGCCACACAGCATCAATTGTTTTACAGCCATAATTTTGGACATAATGGACCATTAGCCTTTCACGGACTTGGAATTAATGCTAAAATCTCAGAATTGCAATCCGCAATGGGACTAGCACTTTTTCCGTATATGGAGCATATTATCGCCGAAAGAAAAAAGGTAACTGATTTTTACACCAGCCATTTGAACTTCAAAAATCTTAAAAGCATAAAAATCAGAGAAAATACAGTATGGAATCATAGTTATTACCCTTTACTTTTTGAATCTGAAGCAGTCTTATTAAATGTTCAGGAAGCATTAGCACAGGAAGACATTATACCAAGACGTTATTTCTATCCTTCCTTAAACACCATTACGTATACTGATGGCGCTATAATGCCGATATCAGAATCTATCGCTTCACGAGTAGTTTGCCTGCCTTTATATGTTGGTCTTTCTACCCTTGAGCTCGAAAAGATTGTTGCTATTATTAATAAACTAACCGCTTAAAACAATAGTGCTTTTAAGCAATACCTAAGTTACCACGTAAAATTCTTCTATTATGAGTCAGGATATAAATCAGGAAATAATCAACGCTTACGAAGTTATTAAAGAAGGCGGAATCATCCTTTACCCTACCGATACGGTTTGGGGAATTGGTTGTGATGCAACAAATCCGGAAGCAGTTGCCAAAATATACAAACTCAAACAACGTGCAGAAACGCAAAGTATGATTGTTTTGATGAATGGCGAAAAAATGATGTACAACGTTTTTAAAAATATTCCCGAAGTGGCCTGGCAGCTTTTGGATTTGTCTGAAAAACCAACTACATTAATTTTAGACGAACCAAGAAATGTTGCGCCAAATATAATTGCAGCCGATAATTCGCTTGGAATTCGTCTGGTAAAAGAGCCATTTTGCTTCAAATTATTAGAGCGAATGAAAAAACCATTGGTGTCTACTTCTGCAAATATCTCAGGACAGCCAACACCAATTGCTTTCAAAGACATCAATCCCGAAATTGTAAACGGTGTTGACTATGTGGTAAAATTAAATCAGGATAAAGTTGCCGGAAAACCTTCTACCATTATCAAACTAACAAATGATTCTCAGGTAAAAGTGATTCGTAAATAGCACCTTTACTGCGATTTAACCGCAAGGATCACAAGGATTTCTGCTTATGCTGATCGCAAAGTTCGCAAAGTTTTACGCATAATCTTTGCGGGATCCTATATTTAGCAAGTATTTTTTCACGTAGATTTAGCTGATATGTTTGTTTAGCTGTTGCGATAAAACAATCTAAATAAATCTGCCAAATCTGCGTGAAAAACTTTGCGATTCCTTGCGTAAAACTTAGCTCACCTTGCGTTTAAACCTTTAAACCTTTGCCGCTCTGAACCTCTGAACCTAAAAACTCAGAAACTTAACACCTCAGAAACTTAAATAGCCCCCAAACTCTCAATCAACCAATCAATATCTTCTTTAGTATTGTAATGACTAAATGAAATTCGAAGATTAGGCAATTTTAAATCTTCCTCCGAAAGCATTTCTTTCAGAACATGAGAAGGTTTAATACTTCCCGATTGACAGGCACTTCCTCTGGAAACTGCAATTCCTTTCATATCTAAGTTAAACAGTAGCATTGCCGTTTTATCTGAAGAAAAAGGAAGAATAATATTGATGATATTATAAAAATCATCTTTTTTACCATTGATTCTAAAGCCCTGGAAATGAATTCCAAGCTGTTCAATAAGGTACGTTTTTAAGTCTGTAATGTATTTTCTTTCCTGATCCAGGTTTTCATAGGAGAGCGCTAAAGCTTTTGCCATTCCGGCTATTTGATGTACCGCTTCTGTCCCTGCCCGAAGCCCCTTTTCCTGTTCTCCCCCAAAAATAGAAGGTTGCAATCCCGAATTTCTTCGAATAAAAGCAAATCCAACTCCTTTGGGTCCGTGAAATTTATGCGCACTTGCTAAAATAAAATCAACAGGCGTTTTTTGCAGGTCTATTTCAGTTTTACTTATAGATTGCACCGTATCAGAATGAAACAAAGCGTTGTATTGCTTGCAAATAACACTTACCCTATCCAGATCCAGGATTGTTCCGGTTTCATTATTTACATGCATTAAACTTACGATTGTCTTTTTTTCTTCAGCTAATAAATTGGACAAATGAGTCAAATCAATACTACCATCCGGATTGACTTTTACATAATCAACCTGAATAGTATACTCTGCCTGTAAAGCCAAGGCAGTATGCAAAACAGCATGGTGCTCTATTTTGGTCGTAATGATACGCTCCATCTTAAGATCCTTCACTGCAGAACGCAGGATCCAATTATTAGCCTCAGTTCCTCCTGAGGTAAAAATGATTTCCTGTGCAGAGCAGTTTAGGTATTTGGCAATACTTTTTCTGGAAAGCTCCAGAATTGTTTTACCGTTTCGTCCAAAGCTGTGAGTTGAAGAAGGATTACCAAAATCATCGGACATAACTTTTGTCATTTCCTGAATAACTTCAGCGCGCATTGCGGTTGTAGAGGCGTTATCGAGATATACTTTTTTCATTAGGACAAAGTTATGAAATATCAATTGTGAAATCTTAAATATCAATTGCCAATTTTTTCACTATTTTTGACCCAAATAAAATTACGATGAAAAAATATGCATGCCTTCTCTTATTCGCTCTTTTATTAAATGGCTGCGATGATGGCGATATAACTGTTGAGACATTAGACTTTAAGAATATTAAGTCTGCTACTTGTGACGCAACTACTAATAAACTGCTTTATAAAATTAAAAGCCAGGAATCCTTATTATTACAACTGGATCCCAACACTTTGCAAAATGAGCCTACACTTGAAGGTTCTCCAAGAACGTACAACATTGATAACAGCCGTTACAAATTCTTTTACAGAAGTTACAACGGACCTGTAGCGGTATCAAACATTTGTGATCTCATCCCTCCAACAACACCAAATGTTATTAACGAGTGGTTTGCAAAATCCGGAATTATCGAAATTGCAACTACAGCTCAGGTATCACCACCAAACGCGACCACTGGCGCGACCACAATTACAGGATACACACACAGTATTACCGTTAAAAACATTACTTATAATGTATCCAGTTTAGACATTACACAACCGGAAGTCTTTTTTGGTGAATACATAGTGACTGTTTCGGCACCGAATTTAGTCTTTTCCAAAGAGGTTAAGCAATGTACTGATTCAAAACAAGTTTATACGTACAATGATAATTCAACCATGACAATTGACGCTATTGAATCTAACTTAATTAAAAATGAAGTAACTCCCTTAAATGCCCCAAGAACAGGATTAATCGGCACGGATAAAAACAAACTGCTATATAGAGTTTTTAGTGGTAGTGCTGTTACTGATGCCTATTTTTGTCAAACAACTATCCCTACTACTCCGATACTAAAAGAAACCTGGGCAGGTGTTACCGGTGTACCTGACAAAAGCGGTATTATAGAAGTAACAACCACTACTTTTGGAGAGAATAAATTCAAACATACTATCAGACTAAAAAATACTACATTAAAAAAATTAAACAACGAGTTTAATTTAGGCACCAGTTATTTAATAGGTGAAATGTATACTAACAAATAATAACCCGCTTTAATTTCAGCTTTTTTTCAAGTTTTATAAAAGCTATTTTATCCTACAAAAAAACACCCATTCTCAGAACTAATTTAATTATTGAATTAGAGTGAGAATGGGTGTTTTTTTTATGCTTAAATCAAAGCTGTTTTCGTTCAAAAAAATACCTTATTTGTTATTTTGCTTAAAATAAACTTCTGTTGCTCCTAAGCCATATTTTTGATAATTGGCATCCTTAAAATCTATTCCGTCATATCGACCCAACAAAAAATCAAGTTCGGATTTCAGAATTCCTTCGCCAACTCCGTGAATAAAAACAATCTTCGGAATTCGATTTCTAATCGCAAACTCAATGTGTCTTTTTGCTGTCTCCGTTTGCAAAGTTAAAATATCATAATTCGACATCCCACGTTTGTTTGGAACCAGTTTTTCGATATGCAAATCAAATTCAGGAGCTGCAATTTCACGTTTATCTTTGCGTTCTTTCACAAAACTCCTCGGTTTTGGCTCCGTTTTCTCTTTCACAACTTCATCTAAATTAATTCTTTTAATAGAATTCATTAAATTACTGGAATCCTGAATTTTAAGTAATTCATTGACAAAAAAAGTCATCATAAAACCATCCTCTGTTTCAATCAAAACCTCTTTGTTTTTAACCGAAACCACTACTCCGTTTATGGCTTCATCCAAAACGGAAACCTTATCTCCTTTAACTAACATCTTCTTCTTCTTTATCCTGGTTTTTACTTGGTGTTTTTGCGCTCAACTGCATCATTCCATACATGAAAACCACAATGGCAATTATCATGATATAGATATTTTTCTCTGCCGAAACCTGCTCATATAAGGCAACCGAAATGGCGAGTATCATTATTAAAATTTTAAAAGCTTTCATATTTTCAAATAATAAGAAATCAAAAGTAAGAAACTTTAAAATAGCAGTTCTCACCTCCGGAAACATTATCATATATTTTTTGTAAAATTGTAAAAATTAAAACCCATGAATTTAGAACAATTTATGTTACCCTGCCCCTTTAAAACTTTTTTTGGAATTGACTGTTTGGGCTGTGGTTTTCAACGTGCTTTATTCTTACTTTTTAAGGGTGAGTTTTTAGCCGCTTTTGAGATGTATCCGGCACTCTATTCTACCCTTCTTTTTTTAGGTTTTGTACTTTTATATTTTCTGAACAAATCAAAAAACTACACTAAACTGCTTTGGATTTCTGGAATCCTAAATGCACTTTTCATGGTTATCGGATATTGGTACAAACACTTTTAATTCGATCTTCCTGAACTAAATTATTTTTTAATCTGACTCAGAATATCATCCATCATTTCGATTTGCACTTTCTGAATTTCGATCAACTCTTGTTGCTGATGCATAATCAAATGATCAATTTTGTCGTGGATCATTCTAATTTCCAATTCCGATTTTAAATTAATCATATAATCTTTTTTGGCACGATTTCTATCTTTCTCCTCCTGACGATTCTGACTCATCATAATTACCGGAGCCTGCAATGCTGCAATACAAGACAAAATCAAATTGAGCAAAATAAATGGATAAGGATCAAAACCTTTATTCACCAGTATCCAAACATTCAACCCAATCCAAATGATGATGAAAAGCAAAAACGAGATTATAAACGTCCAACTACCCCCAAAATCAGCCACTTTATCAGCTATTTTTTGACCAAAGTTTCTCGTCTCATCCTCATCTTCAACGGTACTCACTATCGATTTATCATCTTTTAGCGATTCAAAAACATTCTTTTCAAGATCAGAAAGCGCTCCAATTTCAGTAGATAAATAGTTCGATATGTATTTCTGGCGGTACGCATTCAACTCTTTAACCGCTATAAAATCACTGTCGCAAAAAGAAGGATGATCTTTTACAATAAGCCCTAAAATAGGGTCATGAATCGATTTTCCAGAGATTTTTTCCTTCACCGGAAAAGACAAATTAGAAATAGCACTTTTAAAAGTCGGATTGTTTTTCATTTTAATGAGTTTTACCTGCTAATTTAAGCATTTAACTCATTAATATAAAACCGATTGCTAAGCAGCAACAAGAAAACTAAAGGAAATCTTTTTAATCTGTGAAATCTGTGGCTAAAACTTTTTATCATAGATGAAAGGGATTATTTAGAAGTTAAAAAAAAATAATTCGTGAAAATTCGGGCAATTCGTGGCAAAAAATCTCAGTTGCTCCTTTTCTTTATTTATCACAAATAGACGCCGCGAAACGAAATTTCTTTAGTTAAATCATGCCTTTGTTTCCAAAAAACACCTTACTTTTAAGCCTTCAAAAATATTCATTCAATTTTACAGTTGTGCCAAAAGAACGTATCATACAAAATATAAGAGCGCTAAAAAGCCATTTGAATATCAATTACGGGATCAAAACCAAAACAGAAGACTTTACAGAAAAGCTTTTTTATACTCTTTTTGATTCTAATGCTCCTTTAGACCAAAGCATCAAGGAACTGGAAATACGATTTAAGGAAATTGCAATTCTGGCCTGCAAAAAGCCCGAAAACTTATGCGAATCGATTTGGGAACGTTTTCTGGAAAAACTTCCCCATGTATTAGAAAAGCTAAATCAGGACGCGGAATATATTTTAGAAAACGATCCTGCGTCAAATAGTATCGATGAGGTTTATCTGGCATATCCCGGCTTTTATGCCATTGCAATTTATCGATTAAGCCACGAATTGTATCTTATGGACCTACTGCTCTTCTCGAGATTAATGAGTGAATATGCGCATCGTATTACCGGAACCGACATTCATGCCGGTGCCACTATTGCTTCACCATTTTTTATCGATCATGCTACCGGTATTGTTATTGGTGAGACCACCGTTATCGAAAAACATGTAAAAATTTATCAGGGCGTTACTTTAGGAGCCTTGAGCGTGAGCAAAGAAATGAAAAACGCCAAACGACATCCTACGGTTGAGAAAAATGTTTGCATTTATGCAAATGCTACCATTTTAGGAGGAGAAACCGTTATTGGTAAAAACAGTATCGTAGGAGGAAATGCCTGGATTACCAAATCGATTCCTGCCGATTCTATCGTAACAAATACCACCACTACAGAAATTAAAATAAAAGAAAAAAGATAATATGGGTCCACAGAAACTGCTAAACCTAATTGGAAATACACCATTGATGGAAACAGTCAATTTGGTTAAGAATAAAAATGTAAAACTGCTATTAAAATTAGAAGGAAATAATCCGGGCGGAAGCGTAAAAGACAGAGCCGCTTACAATATGATCGCATCGGCACTTGAGAGAGGCGATATCAAAAAAGGGGACAAACTAATTGAAGCCACGAGTGGCAATACCGGAATTGCGTTAGCGATGATTGCCCAATTATTTCAAATAGAAATTGAATTAATACTACCGGAAGATTCTACAAAAGAACGAACTCAAACCATGCGTGCATATGGCGCTACAGTAATTTTAACACCCGCCAGCGAAGGAATTATCGGTTCACGTGACTATGCCGACAAAAAAGTCGCAGAAGGCGGTTATTTGATGTTAAATCAATTTGCTAACGACGACAACTGGAAAGCACATTATAAAACCACAGGGCCTGAAATCTGGAATGATACGGAAGGAACAGTAACTCATTTCGTTTCTGCAATGGGAACAACCGGAACAATCATTGGAACTTCGACTTATCTCAAAGAAAAGAACCAAGCCATTCAGATTATAGGTGCACAACCAAGCGACGGATCGCAAATTCCGGGTATTCGTAAATGGCCGGAAGAATACTTACCTAAAATTTTTGATGCTTCAAAAGTAGATACCGTTATTGATGTAAGTGAAGAAGAAGCCCGTCAAATGACCAAACGTCTAGCTCTTGAAGAAGGTGTTTTTGCAGGAATGAGCAGCGGAGGTTCTGTGGCCGTAGCTTTAAAAATTGCAGAACAATTAGAATCCGGAGTAGTTGTAGCTGTAATCTGTGATCGCGGTGATCGCTATCTTTCTTCTGATTTATTTGATTGAAAAAGGTTCTAAGGTCCTGAGGAGCTAAGGCACTAAGTCGAAAAATACTTGTTTAAAAAGATCTACACCTCTTGCTTTTATTCACCAATCAATAAATTAACACCTTTCTTCTGATTTATTTAGCGAATAAAAAAGGTACTGAATTTCTGAGAGGCCAAAGTGTTAAGTCAAAAAAGTAATTTCTATTACAATTTTAAACTTAGTACCTTAGCTCCTCAGAAACTTAGTCACTTCAAAAAATGCTCACAAAATCAAATTTCAAAGAATGGTTTAACAGATATAAATACGGTGAATTAGCAAGTACAACAGCAGCACTTCTAGCCTCTTTATTCAGTAAAATCTACAGCGGATTAACTACAGCTTACCTTATTACTTTTGCTGAATACCTGTCCTTTTACGGGACTATTCTGTTTTCGTCCTACCGAAAAATGGTACAACAGCATAAACTTCAAAACAAAAAAACAACGTTTGGTGAGGTTTTATCTCTTGTAAAAAATTTGGTTCTGGAATTTGGATATCCGGCGTTTTTAGACTTTCTGGTCGTTCGCCCTTTTTGCATGTATTGGATGCCAATCTTATGCGGAAATTATTTTTTCGGAATTATTCTGGGAAAAATAACTGCCGATTCTTGTTTCTATTTTTTCACCATCATCAATTATGAGATCATAAAAAGAAGATCCTGATCAAAGCTCAAAAACAATTTTAAACACTGCCCCTTTATTTTTCCCTTCGCTTACAGCACTTAGCTCCCCTTTGTTTCTCTCAATGATTTTTTTACACAAATACAGACCAATCCCGGTTGAGGATTCTTTTGCTGTCCCCAATCGGCTCATTGTTGTGAATTTTTTAAACAATTCATCAATCTGATGTTTGTCAAAACCTATCCCTTTGTCCGTAACAGTAATCACTAAATTTTCGTCCTCAAAGTAAATCCTTACTTTAATCTCACTATCAAAATAAGAGAATTTAATAGCATTGCTTATCAGGTTAACTAAAACCTGAACCAATAAACCTTCTTCAATTCTTAGTTTGGCTTCGGTTAGCTCCAAACTCAAAGACAATTTTATATTTTTATCGATCAGTCGTTGCTCAACCTGTTCATTAATAAAAGGCAAAATACCAGGAAACACTATCGTTTTTACTTCCTGATTTATTTTCACGATCTGATCCTGCTCATTCAATAATTTTATAAAATTATCGATATATCTGAATTGCAAATTAGTCGATTCACAAATTAAACCGGCCAAATGTTTCACAGAGTCCGACGGATTTTCGCTTATGATCAGATTGGCTAGCCCCTGCGGATTTCCGGCAAAATTTTTTAAATCATGCGAAAGCATATAGATCAAATCCTGCTTTTCGTTAATATAACTTTCTGTTTCATAAATAGATTCCTGTATATTACACATTAGCAAACCCGCCTCATCACTATATTCGGTTGGCAAAACAGACAGCCTTCTACTATTCCTGTAATCATCCAAAGATTTTGAGGCCATTGCTATTGGTTCAATTAAATTCTTTAAAACCAAAAGCGTTATTGCAGTAGCTAACAAGGTCATTACTAAAGAAAAAATCAAAACAGAGCCCGGCGAAATAGAAGTATCAAAATATAGTACAAAAAACAAAATACCGATCAAAGGAATATGTATACCTATAAAAGCTACAAACAAGAACTTGAATGCATAACTCTTTTTTAAAAAGCTAATTTGTGAAAGATTGTGATACAACTTCATAAAAAAATAACAAAACTATAGGTTAAAAATGCAGCTTGAGGGATTATTGCTAAAACAAAGTTACTTTTTAAACTTGATTAAACTAACAAATTAAAAAAAATGGTAAAATATTTTAAAATTTAATTTATAAAAGTTTACAAACACTTATTTTTGCGCTATGGGAAGAAAAAATACAGACAAAGTTGTCTTTCATCAAATTCAAGTTCTTGATGCTGGAGCAAAGGGAGTATCAGTAGCAAAGGCTCCTGACGGAAAAGTAATCTTTATTCCGAATGTGGTACCTGGTGATGTAGTTGATGTACAAACTTTTAAGAAAAGAAAAGCCTATTATGAAGGCAAAGCAGTAAAATTTCATGAATTATCAGAGCATCGCATTGAACCGATTTGCGATCATTTTGGAGTTTGTGGAGGATGCAAATGGCAAAACATGAAATACAGTCAACAGCTGTACTACAAACAAAACGAAGTAAAAAATCATTTACAACGTATCGGAAAAGTTGAACTTCCGGAATTCGAAACTATTTTGGGTTCAGACAAACAATTTTTCTATAGAAATAAAATGGAATTTTCGTTTTCTAACAGTCGTTGGTTAACTGAAAAAGAAATTGGAAGTACGGAAGATTTAGGAAACAGAAATGCCTTAGGATTCCATATTCCGAAAATGTGGGACAAAATCCTTGACATCACCAAATGTCATTTACAGGAAGACCCTTCTAATGCAATCAGAAATGAAGTAAGAGCTTTTGCCAACGAAAATAATCTGGCATTCTTTAATCCAAGAGAGCATTCCGGTTTACTAAGAACTTTAATGATCCGTACCGCATCTACAGGGGAAATCATGGTCTTGATTCAATTTTTTGAAAATGATAAAGAAAATCGTGAACTTATCTTAGATCATTTATACGAGAAATTTCCACAAATAACCTCTTTGCAATATGTCGTAAACGCTAAGCAAAACGATACTATTTACGATCAGGATATTAAACTATATAAAGGAAGAGATTATATCCTTGAAGAAATGGAAGGTTTAAAATTCAGCATTAATGCAAAATCTTTTTACCAGACCAATTCAGATCAGGCTTATGAACTTTATAAAATAACGCGTGATTTTGCCGGTCTTTCGGGTGACGAAACCGTTTATGACTTATATACAGGAACAGGTACTATTGCACAGTTCGTTTCTAAAAAAGCAAAAAAAGTAATTGGTGTTGAAAGTGTACCTGAAGCAATTTTAGATGCTAAAGCCAATGCAGAACGCAATAATATTACCAATTGTGAGTTTTTCGTTGGAGACATGAAAGTCGTATTTAATGAAAGCTTTATTGCACAACACGGAAAACCTGATGTTATTATCACAGATCCGCCAAGAGACGGAATGCATGCTGCCGTTATTGATCAGATTTTGAAAATCTCACCAAAAAAAGTCGTTTATGTGAGTTGTAATTCAGCCACACAGGCGCGTGATTTAGCTTTGATGGATGAGAAATACAAAGTAACACGTGTTCGTCCGGTAGATATGTTCCCGCAAACGCATCATGTAGAAAATGTTGTACTTTTAGAACTTAGATAACAAAAATTATACATGAAAAAAATAATCTCTTTTTTATTACTTTTTGCTTTTGGCTTATCCGGTTGCGAGAAAGATGATATCTGTGATGCAGATACACCAACAACTCCGCGATTAGTAATTACTTTTTATGACATAAACAATGCAACAATAAAAAAAAGAGTAACTGATCTAAGGGTAATTGGTCAGGTTGACGGTAAAGACAAGGACGCAGGTATTATTTTCAATAAATCTGCTACCGGTAATGCAATGTATTTAACCAGTGGCGACTCGATAGCTATTCCCTTAAGAACAGATGCTGAGGTAACCACCTACAAGTTTATTTTATTCTCCGGCAACCCAAATCCAGGTTTTGTTAATGAAGACATCGTAAGTTTTTCTTACAACCGTCAAAATCAATACGTTTCAAGAGCTTGTGGCTTTAAAACGATTTTTAACTTAAACACCCCTCTTGCTCCAACAGTCCAGGGAACTGACGGATTGTGGATGAGGGAAATTTCTGTACAAAAAACTAACATTGAATTCGAAAATGAAACACATATTAAAGTATATTTTTAGTATTCCTTTATTGTTTTCAATGTTTTTGGCTCACGCTCAGGAAACAACCAAAGCAAAAGAAACTATTCAGGAAAAACCAAAATCAGAAATCAAAAAACCGGCTGCTCAGCAAGCTAAAACGGATACTATCCCTCCGAAAACAGATCGATATGGTCTGCGGGTTGGTGTTGATTTATACAAACTAACACGCGGTTTTTACGATAAAGATTACAAAGGTGTTGAATTTACAGGTGATTTTCGTCTGACAAAAAAGTACTTTTTAGCAGCAGAACTTGGTTTTGAAGACAAAACCACCGATGACGCCAGATTAAACTCAACTACAACAGGAACTTATATAAAGGGTGGTTTTGATTACAACACGTATCAAAACTGGCTTGATATGGAAAACCTTATAACGATTGGGTTACGTGGTGGTTTTAGTACCTTTAGCCAACAACTCAATACGTATAAAATCTATAATCGAAACCCTTATTGGGGATCACAGGAATCAATAGCTTCAGGAGAAAAATACAACGGTCTTACGGCGGCCTGGCTTGAAGTTGCCATGGGCGTTAAAGCAAAAGTTTTTAATAATATATTTGTTGGTTTTGCCATTCAGCTAAAACTTTTGGCCAGCAACAAAGAACCGGGGAATTTTGAAAATCTTTATATCCCGGGTTTCAACAGAACCTATGACGGAAATTTTGGAGTAGGTTTCAATTATACCGTTTCCTACTTTATTCCACTCTACAAGAAAAAAGTAATTCTTCCGGAAATTCCTGAAATACCTAAGAAATAGATTTTTTTAAAAGTTGCTAAGTTTCTGAGGTACTGAGTTTCTGAGTCTTTTAGATTGATATACGATAAAATAATGAGCCACGAAATCTTGAATTATTAATTCTTGAATTCGTGGTTTTTTCTTTGAGCATATTTAGAATATTTCTTTGACCAACCTGACTCACTGTTACATTTCTTAAGCTTCAGAGAAGCGACATGTTTATAGCAAATATTTTCAACACAAAGGGAGCTCCGGAGGAGCGACATATAAATTGAATATACACAAAAAAACAAGCCTCGAAATCAAGAATTAATAGTAATTCACGATTTCGAGGCGTTATTCCAAGCACCTTAGGCACTTAGGACCTTAGCAACTTTAACAAGTTACCCTATTTCTCTAATTCCTTTTATAAAAATCCATTTCATAAAAAGCTTTTCACCGTCTTTGGTTTTGACTGCCTGAAATTTAGGCGAAATCAACGTTGCGGCGATAAAAGCCGTAATCGGAATCCAAAGTCCCGTTAATCCGGTATATGTTGCTACCAAATACCTCCCTGCTATAAACAAAATAGCGAAACATCCTAACTGGTATAAAAAACCTCTTACTTGTAGTTTTGTCATTTTTCTTTTTTTTTAAGGTTCAGAGCTACAAAGGTTCAAAGGAACAAAGGCTAATCATTAACAAAATTCAGTGCTAAAACTAAACCTCCGTCCCATTGAACCTCTCAGCCTTTGCAACTTTCTTTCTTTTTTTTTAAGGTTCAGAGCTACAAAGGAACAAAGGAACAAAGTTTAATCATTAACAAAATTCAGCGCTAAAACTAAACCTTTGTCCCTTTGAACCTCTCAGCCTTTGCAACTTTCTTTCTTTTTTTAAAGGTTCAGAGCTACAAAGGCGCAAAGGAACAAAGGCTAATCATTAACAAAATTCAGCGCTAAAACTAAACCTTTGTCCCTTTGAACCTCTGAGCCTATGCCACTCTATTCATTAACTTGAAACTTCGTTCTCTTACTCCCCTCGTACATTTCATATTTAACCAAACGAGCTTCTAAACTTCCGTTGAAAAGTTTAATTTTACGGGAAGGTTTTAACCCAACAAATTTCAATGCTTCCAGATTTGCTGTAATAAACCAGGCGTTTGTTCCCGGGTAGCTTTTCTTTAAAGTATCTCCAATATTTTTATAGAATTCTTCCATATGAATGTCCAAACGTTCATCATAAGGAGGATTGAAAACCATATGCAATTTGCCTTCTACCGCTTTTTCCGTATCAAAGAAATTATCCTCCTGAACGGTAACATAATCCTCTAAATTAGCATTTCTAATATTGTCTTTAGCTTTGTTTACCGCACTTGGCGCTTTATCAAAACCTTTTATGGTATAATGAAATTCTTTTGTCTTTTTCATTAAACTATTTACAATCTGATCAAACAAATCATTGTCCCAGTCTTTCCACTTCTCAAAAGCAAACTCTTTACGATTTATGTTTGCCGGAATATTACAGGCAATCATAGCCGCTTCTGCCAAAAATGTTCCGGAGCCACACATCGGATCAAGAAAATGGCTCTGCCCTTCCCAACCTGACAGCAATAAAACCCCCGCTGCCAGCACCTCGTTGATCGGTGCGATATTCGTAGCCGTTCGATACCCACGTTGATGTAATGAATTCCCCGAAGTATCTAACGCAACCGAAACCTGATCTTTATCTATATGAATATTAATTCTCAAATCAGGAAAAGCTTTATCAATACTCGGACGCTGTCCTGTTCTTTCTCTAAACTGATCTACAATAGCATCTTTACATTTTTGAGAAACAAATTCAGAATGATTAAAATAAGTAGAATGTACGGTAGCATCAATAACAAAAGTCTGATTGGCATTCAATAATTTAGACCAATTCACACCTGAAATTCCTTTATACAATGCCTGTTCATTATTAGCTCTGAAAGAATAAATAGGTTTTAAAACCTTAAGGGCGGTACGCAACGACAAATTGGCTTTGTACATAAATCCTTTGTCACCTTTAAAACTAACCATTCGCACTCCTTTTTCTACATCCTGAGCACCTAGGACACGCAATTCATTCTCTAATATTTCTTCAAAACCAAAAAAACATTTGGCTATCATTCTAAAATTTTCTTCCATTTTTTCTCTAAATTAAAACAGATTTCTTATCAAATTCAAATCTGCATTAAAAACTTCACTTTACACACAACGATTCACGAGGTATACTTGCGAAATAGTTATTTTTCGGCAAAAATACACTAAATTTGCGGGACTTTGAATTAATTGAAATAGAATAAATGTCTGACGCATCGAACTCATCAACACCGAATCAGGAACGTAACACCGAAAATTGGTTTACTTCATGGTTTGACACTCCCTATTATCATATTCTTTATAAGGATAGAAACTATCGTGAAGCCCAGATTTTTATGGATAATCTTACCCATTATCTAAACTTGCCTGAAAAAGCAAAAGTACTTGATCTTGCCTGCGGGAAAGGCCGCCACTCTATTTACTTAAACCAGTTGGGCTTTAATGTTACCGGAGCCGATTTATCTGAAAACAGTATTGCCGAAGCAAGTAAAAATAGTAATGAAACACTTCATTTTAAGGTACACGATATGCGTGAATCATTTGAAGAAAAATTTGACGCGATATTCAATTTGTTTACCAGTTTTGGCTATTTTGAAAGTGATGATGACAATCTCACCACTTTAAAAGCCATAAAAGAAAGCTTATCCGAATATGGTTTTGCTGTAATTGATTTCATGAATGTGACTCAGGTAATTGAAACTTTGGTTCCTGAAGAAGTCAAAACCGTAGACGATATCGATTTTAAAATCAAAAGATATGTACAAGACGGGCATATTTTTAAAGAAATAGATTTTGAAGACAAGGGACAACATTTTCATTTTACCGAAAAAGTAAAAGCCCTAACATTAAAAGATTTTGAAGAATTAATGGCCGAGGCAGGTATTTTTCTTTTAGATACTTTTGGAGATTATAAACTTAAAAAGTTTCATAAGACTGAGAGTGAACGATTAATCATGATTTTTAAATAAACCGGTAAATCGTTATAGGTTTAGCGATTCAATTACCGATTAAACAGATCAACGATTAAACAAAAAAGCAAATGAATTATCTACTACCCTTATTTTCTGTACTTTTGGGCTATATTGTAGCTTTGTTTTTAAAGCCAAAAAACAAATCCAATCTAAAGCTTTTACTGGCTTTTAGCGGTTCGTTTTTGCTATCCTTAACCGTAATGCATTTGTTACCGGAAGTTTATGCATCACACAATCACAATATTGGTCTGTTTATAATGGTAGGAATCTTATTCCAGATCATTTTGGAATTTTTCTCACAAGGGGCAGAACACGGCCATGTGCATGGGCACGCCAAAATGAACCAAATTCCGTGGCTGCTTTTCATCAGTCTGTGTATGCATGCTTTTCTGGAAGGTTTTCCGGTGAGTCATCATCATGATCTAGCAATCGGAATTGCGATTCACCACTTGCCAATTGCCATAATCTTAACAACATTTTTCTTAAACGCGAGTTTAAACAAAAAAGCCATTTTTGTTTTTATGCTAAGCTTTGCTGTGATGACCCCATTGGGTACAATCGCATCAGAATATCTGCCTGTTTTAAGCAAGTATTACACAGAGATCACCGCAGTTGTAATTGGTATTTTATTTCACATCTCCTCTACTATTATTTTTGAAAGTAGCGAAGGTCACAAATTTAATGTAGCTAAAGTGTCGATGATCGTTTTGGGAGTCCTTCTAGCTTTTTTCTTATAATCTGAACCCGATTAATAATTGACATCATTGTGTCAGGCTGAGCGAAGTCGAAGCCCTCTTCTAAATTATAAATCCATTCGTAACGTTATCATTTTTTTCACACAAAAAAACTAACTGACGTAAATATATTTCGTTGTTATAAGCCTTAAAACTTTGTAACTTTGAGGCTTTGTAACACAGCACATAAAAAACATCATGATTTTTACAAAAACAACAGAACAAGCATCAAAATACGAACATTTAGAGAAAATGTCTGTTCATGAATTGCTTACTAATATCAATAACGAAGACAAAACGGTTCCTCACGCAGTCGAAAAAGCGTTGCCACAAATTGAAGCTCTCGTTGCACAAGTTGTCGCTAAATTAAAACTGGGCGGAAGACTATTTTACATCGGAGCCGGTACATCCGGACGTCTGGGCGTTGTTGATGCTTCTGAGTGCCCTCCTACTTTTGGAGTTCCGTTTGATTTAGTAAACGGAATCATTGCCGGTGGCGATACCGCTATTCGTCGCGCTGTAGAAAATGCCGAAGACAATGCAACACAAGCCTGGGTTGATTTACAAGAAAACAATATCGGAAAGAATGATGTCGTAATTGGTGTTGCTGCTTCAGGAACAACTCCTTATGTTATTGGAGGATTAGAAACCTGCAATCAAAATAATATCACTACCGGTTGCATTACCTGCAATACGGGAAGTCCTTTAGCTTTAACAGCACAATTTCCAATTGAAGTAGTTGTAGGACCAGAATTTGTTACCGGAAGCTCCAGAATGAAAGCCGGAACAGCTCAAAAATTAGTTCTAAATATGATTTCGACTGCCGCCATGATCCAACTTGGAAAAGTAAAAGGAAATAAAATGGTCGATATGCAGCTCAGCAATATCAAATTGGTTGATCGTGGCGTTAAAATGATTATGGGAGAAATTCCTGTTTCGTATGAAACCGCTTCTGATTTGCTTAAGAAATATGGTAGCGTTCGTAAAGCAGTAGATAATTATAAAGCATAAATACAAACTGTTTTGTTTAACCGCGAAGTTCGCAAAGGGTTTACGCAAAGGTCGCGAATGTGAGATGTAAGATGTGAGATGTAAAATGTGACATGTGAAACTTTAGAGTTGAAATCTTAACAAAAGAAAACCTGAAACCTGAAACTTGAAACTTTTCACCCCAATAAAACTAAAAACAATGGCAACAAATAAAGAACTACTGGGAAAAGGCATTAAATATGTAACAGGATCATTACCACTTTTATTCATTGGACCTTCCTTAATTTACAACGCCTTTATGAATCAGCATACCAACTGGCATTATTTGGTGTTAGGCATTGGAATAGTAGCTTGTTTAAGCGCTATGTTTTTAATATTTTATGGTTTGAAAATCATTATGAAAGGTTTGTTTAACGACTAATTTGTATCTTTACTAAAATTCTATATCATGGATATTCAGGCAGAAATAAATTGGATTCATCAAGAAATCGACAAAGTAAAAGACCCTTCTTTTGTTGAAAAACTGAAAACACTTCTACAATCAATTAATAATTCCGATATTGATTCTGATGCTGCTTACAATTTAGATATAGAAAATGCTTTGGAAGATATAGCAAAAGGTAATTTTTATTCTGAAGAGGAGGCCAAAGAAATAGCAAAGAAATGGGGTCGAAAATAATTTGGTCGCAAAATGCTTTAAAACAATTAGAAGGCATCCATTTTTATATTTTCTTTGAAAGTAAATCAATCCAAATTGCAGATAAAGTAGTCAACACTATCTTTGAAAGTACCGAAATATTAAAGAAACAACCCGAAATTTATAAGCTTGACAAACAAAAGAGCAACAATGACGGTAGTTTTAGAGTTTACAATGTTTATAATTATAGTATTTCCTATCAAGTTACTCTTCAATCAATCCTAATTTTACGAGTGCGACATAACGCTCGAAAATCAAAAAAACATTCATGGAAAGTTTAATACACATTCAAAAAACATTTGACAAAGTTATTTATATCGATAAAAAGATAAACAATCGTGAATTTGAGGATTGTGTTTTTAGGAACTGTGATTTTTCTAACAGTAATTTTGCTTACAACACCTTTTTAGACTGCGAATTTATCGACTGCAATTTGTCGATGACAAGTTTAGCAGGAACGAGTTTAAAAAATGTAGCTTTTAGGAACTGTAAGCTTTTAGGAATTGCATTTAATGAGTGTGATGACTTTTTGTTTCAGGTTTACTTTGAAGAAAGTACCTTAGACTATGCCATATTTTCGAACAAGAAGATGCCCAAAACGAAGTTTATCAATTGTTCTGTGAAAGAAGTAACTTTTATTGGAACAAACCTCACGAACTCTTCTTTTGACAATTGCAATTTGGAAGGAGCCATTTTTAATGAAACTCAATTGGCAGCTGTTGACTTCAGAACGGCTTTTAATTACAAAATTGACCCCGAGTTTAATCCGATGCGAAAAGCACAATTTTCAACTCAGGGAATTGAAGGACTTTTAGATAAATATGATATTAAAATTATATAATCATGGAAGCAACCGAATCTTATCTCGAAAGCGTTAAAAAGCAATTTCTCTATTATAAAATGTTAAGCGAAAAAGCAATGGGACAATTAGAACCGGAACAGCTTTTTATTGCAATAAATGAAGACACTAATAGTATTGCTACCATTGTAAAACACATTTCAGGTAATATGTTGTCCCGTTGGACCGATTTCTTAACTACCGATGGTGAAAAAGAATGGCGCAATCGCGATGCTGAATTTGAAAATGATTTACAATCAAAAGAAGAAGTTCTGGCAGTTTGGAATAAAGGCTGGGATTGCTTTCTAAATGCTTTAGAAATCTTAAAACCGGAACAGCTTTCTCAAATAATTTACATCAGAAATGAAGGCCATACGGTCATTGAAGCTATCAATCGGCAATTGGCACATTACCCGTATCATGTCGGACAGATTGTTTTTTATGCCAAACAATTAAAAAAAGGCGATTGGGAAAGTTTATCGATTCCAAAAAATAAATCGGGAAATTACAATGCTGAAAAGTTTGCCAAAGAAAAAGAAATTAAGAACTTTACGGATGACGAGTTAAAGAAACTGAAATAACCCCAACAACATCCTCTTTGGAACAACAATTACCGACTCCTTAAAAAAAACAGCTTACATTACATTATGAAAAAAATTATATTCTTACTTCCGTTATTGGCATTAGTATCCTGCTATAATGCAGAACACAATTGCAAAGACTTCAAAAACGGGAAATTTAAATTTGAATTTGAGGTAAATGGCGTAAAAAAAACTACTTTTTTTGAACGCAAAGACGACATAGAAATCGAAACTTTTGATGGTAAAACAGACACATCGACCGTGCGTTGGGTAAGTGATTGCGAATATATCCTGCAAAAAAAACATCCTAAAAACATGGCAGAAGAAAAAGCCATCAGCATGAAAATCTTAAACACAACAAAAGACTCTTATACATTTGAGTTTGGAATGGTAGGTTCTGAAGAAAAACAACGAGGAACAGTTTACAAAGTGGACTAATTAAAAAGCTCTTAAAAAATGGAAGTATTCTTAAACCCCGATGCCTGGATTGCGCTTTTAACGCTTACTTTTCTTGAAATTGTTCTGGGAATTGACAACATCATTTTTATCTCGATCGTAACGGGTAAACTACCCGAAGAAAATCGTAAAAGAGCTACCCGAATTGGTCTGTTTTTAGCTATGTTCATGCGTATTGCATTGTTAATGGGTATTTCTTACCTAATTGCAATGAAGGCCATTTTATTTAGCATAAACTGGGGTTGGTTAAATGCTGATTTTACAGGACAGGCACTGATTTTGTTTTTCGGAGGATTGTTCCTCATCTATAAAAGTACCAAAGAAATCAGCGAAAAAGTAGATCATAAAGGCGAAGAAGAAAAAAACATCAAAACGGCTGCAAAGAAATCCTTCACTAATGTCATCCTGCAAATTTTATTAATCGATTTGATTTTTTCTGTGGACTCTATTCTAACCGCGGTTGGAATGACCAATGGCGTACATGGAGCATTAACTATTATGGTAACTGCAGTTATTATTTCGGTTGCGGTAATGATGCTTTTTGCTGTTCCGGTTGGAAATTTTGTCAATCAGAATCCTTCGATCCAGATATTAGGACTGTCATTTTTAATCCTGATTGGTTTTATGTTAATTACCGAAAGTATGCACTTATCTGATGCAACACTGGCAGGAGAACACATTGGTGCAATTCCGAAAGGCTACCTATACTTTGCCATTACGTTCTCACTGGCCGTTGAATTTATCAATATGAAAATTCGAAAGAAAAATTGAAAAGGGAGGTACTAAGTTACTAAGTCGATAAGATTCTGAGTTTTTTTTAAAACACGGAGATTTGTAAAAATTTAACATTTCAGAACCTTACCCGAATCTCAAAACCGCTAAACCTTTGTGCCTTTGTATCTCTCTATAGAGAAATATAAATTCAACATCATTCTTTCAAATTACTTCTCACATTTAACTCCTCACATTTAACTTTTAATTAAGAGCTTAAAATTTACACTATTTACCATTTCATAATATAAACCTTATTATTTATTAGCAATTATAAAAAACTGACGTAACATGTATTTTGTTTTTGAAGGATAGCTTTGCTCAAAATAAAAAAACAAAAAATATTATGAAATTCACTTTTTTAAGATCGCTAGCATTGCTTGGTATTACTGGTCTTTCTGCAATCAGTTGCCAGGATGATGACAACAAAAATCCTTCTAACGAGGTAAACTCATCGATCGATTTCACATCACACTCAAAAGTCCCTGCTTTTGTTTTTCCGATGACAGGTTTCGAGAACCTTCAGATCAGTACCTTAATCAGTAGTGCAGACGTTTTACCGGATTCTCCTAAATTTGTTTACGGAGCGCAGCCTGATGGAGCGGGATTCATGAAAAACCCAAATGGAGAAGGTTATATATTGATTACAAATCACGAAATATTACAATCGGTTTCAAGAGTATATCTTGATAAAACCTTTAAACCTGTAAAAGGAGACTACCTTGTTGATGGAGTTGGTGGTTTAACCCGCTTGTGTTCGGCAACTTTAGCAACTCCGGAAATTCACGGATTTGGTCCAATCTTTTTAACTGCCGGAGAAAGCGGACAGGAAAGTATGGTTCACGGAATTAACCCATTAGGATTATCTTCAGACAAAAGCAAAACCGACAGAGTACTACCAGCTTTAGGAAAAGCAAGTATGGAAAATGCTGTTCCACTTCCAAAAGAAGCATACCCGGGGAAAACTATTATCTTGATTGGAGAAGATCAATCGTATTCAACTTCACATGCAAGTGCGGGACAATTGATCATGTACATGAGTACTACCGGTGACTTATCAAACGGAAAATTATACGCATTAAAAAGAAATGACGGAAATCAGGTAGAAACTGCCATGACTTTAAACAATTCTTATCCTGTTTCATTTGTTGAAATTCCAAATGCAAAAAACCTGACTGGTGCTGTAATCAATACTACTGTAAATGCATTAGGTGCAATTCGTTTTTCAAGAGTAGAAGATGTTGATTACAGAAAAGGAAGTGCCAGCAATAACAGAGAAGTTTACTTTACAGCAACGGGACAAGCGACTTCAAATGCTCCTGTTGAAGGTTACACTATGTGGGGAAGGGTTTACAAACTAAAAATGGACGCTGCTGACCCATTAAAAGGAACTTTAGAATTGGCCGTTGAAGGTGACAGTACTCCAGGAACAGGAATCATCAACCCGGATAACCTTTGTGTTACTGAAAATTACGTTTACATTCAGGAAGATGGTGACAGTTATTATGCCGATGCAAAACATGATTCTTACATCTGGCAATATAATATCGCATCAAAAGCAAACAAACCTTGGTTAAACATGAACCACAAAAGAACAGACACGGCTTGGAATGCTTTATACAATCAAGCAGGAGAGACAAGATTTGGTAGCTGGGAATTTGGTGCAATGCAAGATATTTCAGATTTAATTGGTGTACCAAATACTTTTACAGTAAATATTCACTCGCACACTTGGCAACTTGATGCATTCAAAAATGCTGATGGCTCAGGTACAAGCACCAATAAAGAAGGTGGACAAACTGTTATTATTAGAAACGTACAACGCTAATAATTTCAACCAAAATAATTTACAACCCTTATTTTTTTCTAATAAGGGTTGTTTATCTTTTTAAGTACTATGACAAAATTAAAATACTTTATTCTTCTGTTTATACTTCTTTGTCTGGCTATTTCATGCAAAGAAAATCAAGTTTCTTCAACTACAGTCAATCAGGATTTGATTATTGATTTAAATAAATTAAACAATGAAATTACACAATTTCAAAAATTAGTAGCCACAGACAAATCCCAAAAAGAAATTGTCGAACAGTTTAAAAAATCGCGCTTAGCCTATAAAAAAATAGAATGGGCCATCGAATATTTTATTCCCGAAACTGCCCGATTTATGAATGGTCCTGCATTGGACGAAATGGAACTGGAAGAAAACAAATCGTTTGAGCCACATGGCTTTCAGGTCATGGAAGAACTTATTTATCCGGAGTATCCAGTCGAAAACAAGGAAGATTTAGTTCGCGAATTAAACATTTTTGCGTCCAACATCAAACAGCTAAAAAGCAATTTTGAAGTTATTACCATTAGCAACGATTATGTTTTAGACGCTATTCAGCAAAATGTTTTCAGAGTAATTGCCTTGGGAATTACCGGTTTTGACAGCCCGATCCTGCAAACTTCAATTCCGGAAGCCAGCGAGAGTTTGATTGGAATTCCAAACCTACTCGAAAAAATAAAGGCTGATGGCAAAACATTAGCAGATTTAAAAAAGCTAACACAACAAGCTCAAAAATACTGCAACGAAAATAATAACTTCAACTCCTTTAATCGCGCTCTTTTTATAACACAATATCTAAATCCGATTTCTAAAAAAATAAAAACATTCCAGAAAGAAGAAAAGATTCAAAATGTACAAAAAAGCAGTCCGCTAAAACCTACTGCCGCTACTTTTTTCGATAAAGAAGCCTTTGACGTAAACGGTTTTGTGCTTTCTGACGCTCATAATTTCACTGCTGATAAAGCTGCATTGGGAGAAAAATTATTTTATGATAAAACGCTTTCCAAAAACAACGACAGAAGCTGCGCCACTTGTCATCATCCTGAAAAAGCGTTTACTGATGGTCTGAAAACAAATCTCTCGCTAAATGGTGGTAATTTAAAGAGAAACACTCCTACACTCACCTATGCTTCCTTACAAAACGCACAATTTTGGGATATGCGTCAGTTAGATTTAGAAAAACAAAGTGTAGATGTAATTGAAAATAAAGACGAGATGCATGGTTCGCTAAAAGACATTCACACTCAGATTTCACAAGATGCAGAATACATTAAGCTCTTCAAAAAAGCCTATCCAAAAACCACAAAACCGGAAGCCTGGCAAATTCAAAATGCGATAGCCAGTTACGTAAGATCCCTAAACGCTTTCGATTCTAAATTTGATGTTTATATGAGAGGCGAAACAAATGCATTAACCAATCAGGAAATAGAAGGAATGAATCTTTTTATGGGCAAGGCAAAATGTGCCACCTGTCACTTTACTCCTTTGTTTAACGGAACAGTTCCGCCAAATTATTCCAAAACCGAACACGAAGTTATCGGAACTCCGAAAGATGTCTCAGGAAAAGCATTGAGCCCCGATACCGGCAGGTATTTGTACAACAAAATGCCTCAGTTGGTTGGCGCTTTCAAAACACCAACCGTTCGAAACATCGCTGTCACAGGGCCTTATATGCACAATGGTGTTTTTAAAACTTTAGAAGAAGTAGTTGACTTTTACAATAAAGGAGGCGGAAAAGGACTGGGTTACGCCGTAGACAACCAAACATTACCTTTTGATGCCTTAAAACTGACTAAAAAAGAGGAACAATCACTGGTAGCGTTCATGAAAACGCTAACAGATAAAAAGTACCAATAGAAACCAAAATAACACTTTATTACAAATAAAAAAGGATGTTTCATTAGTTATGAGACATCCTTTTTTGTCTGTATAATAATTAGGCACATTCAAAATAAGACAAAGTCAAAAATGTCGTAGATTTTAGGTTCTCACTTCTGAATTTCCCTATGAATTGTCACTCCGACGAAGGAGAAGTCACACCAGGAAATCCATGCTGTATACTACTAAAAACTTTCCGAATTGCGTGTGCGATTTACTTCGTCTATTCGCTATCGCTCGAGTCTCATACCTAAATGACAAATCGCACTTAATTCGTCTATCGTGTCATTTCGACGCAGAAGAAGTCACACACGAAACTCCATAAAGATCAGTGCCAATCTTTGTCGTATTACTAGTGCGATTCCTCGTACCTCGGAATTGTAAATGTTAGATATTTCGGTAACAAAATTTAATTTTAATAAATTTTGTTACGATGAGAAATAATAGTCAGGATTCCACTTTAGAGCGA
>NZ_JAALLN010000119.1 GCF_011751075.1 Flavobacterium poyangense | reverse complement strand
GGCTTCACCGAAGTGTGGACGGGACCGTTCGGGCGGGGCCGCGAGCATGTGAGCTGGGAGGCCGGCTACACGGTTGGCCGCGACGCCGGCCAGCTGGTGCTGTCGGCGCCGACGGCGGTGTTCGAGGGCAACATCCTGGCCGATGTCGTCACCGGCACGCGCCAGCGGCAGGCGCGCCCGGACGGCACCACCGACGGCTACAAGCTCGGGCAGACGCAGGTGGCCAAGGCGGGCCAGCTGCTTGTCGGCAGCTATGGGGCGCAGGGGCGGCTCGACGCGCACAACTCCGCGATCGTCATCGGCGACATCACCGGCATCACGAAGGGGCTCGACACCAGCGCCGCGCTGCCATCCACGCGCAACGGCACCTTGTGGTTCGATGCCGGACATCTCAACGCGCAGAAGCTGGGCGGGCTCGACCTTGCCACGCGCGGCAAGATCAGCATCGAGCGTGACCTCACGCTCGCCGATGGCGGCTCCCTCAACCTCGTCGCGCCTGTCGTCGACTTCAAGGCCAACGTCACCGCCAAAAGCGGAAGCGTCAGCGCAACGAACGTGTTTCGCTCGCCCGCGGTCGGCGCCGTCCCTGTTATCTTGACTTCCGCCAACACTGCGCGGGTCACGCTGCATGCCGGCGCCAGGCT
>NZ_JAALLN010000118.1 GCF_011751075.1 Flavobacterium poyangense | reverse complement strand
TGATCGTTTGAGATCGAAACCAGTAGTCATTCAAGATTTTAAAGAATGGAACTTTGATATGGAGTCAAATTTAGTGGAGTTGCCAGGTCGCGTTTTGCCATTGGAGACCATTTACTTTTCGGGTAAAAAAGTACAATTGAGACAGGCTGACTGGACTGTAGACGTTCAAGATGGTGTTCCTGTTTCTTGTAGACCCTTGAAGGATTGGGTAGCTATTGTACCCTCAAAAAATGCTGAGAATGCTAAGAGTTTCATTGAACTGATGATATCCGTAGCGAGTAAGATGAAGTTTGCTATAAATAGACCAAGACTTATTGCAATTGACAATGATAGATCCGACACGTATGCTAACACTATTACGACGCTAACGGACAAATCAGTTCCTCAACTGATCTTCTGCGTTGTCTCAAACAACAACCAACTGAGATATACAGCCATCAAGAAGAAACTATGCGTTGACAGACCAATTCCAAGTCAGGTGGTTATGGCTAGAACATTGGTTCAGAAGACCCCAGCTAATACCCGATCAGTCGCCACAAAAGTTGCTGTGCAACTGAACTGCAAGATGGGTGGTATTCCTTGGACTACGGACATTGGACAAATTCTACCAGGACTGATGGTGGTTGGATTTGACGTTTGTCGTGAC
>NZ_JAALLN010000117.1 GCF_011751075.1 Flavobacterium poyangense | reverse complement strand
ACCTCCGGTAGACAATATCAATCAATAAGCGCTTTGACAACGAGATGAAATTTTAAATAATTTAAAATACATTAAGCTTTTAAGTAAAACAGTTCTTTGACAAATAATTACGATTTAAGATTCAAACAACTAAAAATAATCAAGATGTCAGGCGTGTGTTCGTTGTAAAGTTTCTCCGGCATTCAAAAGATTATTAAAGAGTCAATTATCCTAACAAAACGGAAAATTTTCACTCGAATAAATTATTTGAATACACGGAGATTATACTGATAGGCGAAAGCGACTGCATCCGCATTCAAAGAGAGTATAAAAGACCATTTTAACATCAAAATAAGTGTACGTCAAAGCTCAAACCGCCCAATTAAACGGTGTAGAGAATAACAATAATCTCGCCAAGTAATAACATCTTACGGTAATCTTCGGTACAATATACGTATTTGCTAATAGGAAACGTTATTTCGTACCGTTCTCACTCATATTTTTTAAAAACTTTAGAACTGCACTTTTTTACGATACTTTCGTAATTATGTTTTTTTTTCTCTCTTCATATAATTATTTAAAACAATGATAAATTTTTGTTTCGTATTAATTAAATAGACTTATAAACGCGTTATGTTTTTTAAAATTAATTTTTATGTAGTCGCACA
>NZ_JAALLN010000116.1 GCF_011751075.1 Flavobacterium poyangense | reverse complement strand
GCTGTCGTCATGCAGCTGCCGATCGGCGCTGAGTCCGAGTTCAAGGGCGTTGTCGACCTGATCGAGATGAACGCACTGGTCTGGCGTGACGAATCGCTGGGCGCTGCCTGGGATGTCGTCGAGATCCCGGCCGACCTCCAGGCTCGCGCCGAGGAGTTCCGCGAGAAGCTCATCGAAGCCGCCGTCGAAATGGACGACGATGCGATGAATGCCTATCTCGAAGGCAATCTGCCGTCGAACGACCAGCTGCGTGCGCTGATCCGCAAGGGCACCATCGCAGTGAAGTTCTTCCCGATGTTCTGTGGCTCGGCCTTCAAGAACAAGGGCGTGCAGCCGCTGCTCGACGCCGTTGTCGAATACTTGCCGTCGCCGATCGACGTTCCCGCCATCAAGGGCGTTGACGCCAAGACCGATGCCGAGATCGAGCGTCATGCGGACGACAACGAGCCGCTGTCCATGCTCGCTTTCAAGATCATGAACGATCCGTTCGTCGGCTCGCTCACATTCGCCCGCATCTATTCGGGCAAGCTCACCAAGGGTTCGTCGCTCGACAACACCATGAAGGGCAAGAAGGAACGCATCTGCCGCATGCTCCAGATGCACGCCAATTCGCGCGCCGACATCGAAGAGGCTGTTGCCAGCGACATCG
>NZ_JAALLN010000115.1 GCF_011751075.1 Flavobacterium poyangense | reverse complement strand
GTTCGCCCACAGCACCCCCACCACGCGGTTCGCCGCGGCGAAGTCCTCCTCGTAGATCCCCTCCCCGGCGCGCACGTGCCACCACGTCTGCGCCGCCAGCGCCTCCAGCGCCTTCCGCCGGGTCTCGTCGTCGAGACGACGGAACATCCCCATCAGCGCCTCGGGCCGCATCAGCATGTAGCGGCGGCTTTCGTCGAGCACCTGGCCGTTGCCGCCGTCGAAATCCAGCCGCTCGCGAAAAGGCGGCTTCACGATGCCGCTCCGGCGAAATCGCGCACCACACCGTTGAAGGCGTCACGCACCACGTCGACATCGGAAGCGAGCACGACAAGGTGATAACCCTCGGCGCGTCGTTCGAGCGCTTTGTCGACATTGCCGGTGAAGATGCCGCACGGGATGCCGGCCCTAGCGCAGGCCTCCTTCACGCGCAGGCAGCCTTTTTCCGTGGCGTCGCCGCCCTGGCCTTGTGCCGCATAGGAGATGCCGAGATCGCCGGTGCCGATCAGCACGAAGTCCAGTCCGGGTGTGGTGATGATCGCCTCGGCCTGCTCGACCCCGGCAGCGGTCTCGATCATCAGGCCGACGGCCACATGTCCCGCCCGTTCGAGATAGGTGCCGAATCCCATCGAAAGCGGTCGCACGCCGCCGCC
>NZ_JAALLN010000114.1 GCF_011751075.1 Flavobacterium poyangense | reverse complement strand
GAGGGAACGCACTTATGGAGCTATGTGCGATCATTTACATTTATTAACGAACAATGACTGTCATATTATATTCAAATTACAAGATGTTATTAAACCCCTTTTTTATTATCGACAGTCCGGATGATACATAGAGGAGAAAGAATGGAAGAAAGGATGATGATGAGTTATGAATGTATATATGTTTTTCCCACAACTACAGAAACAAACGGGTTTGTTTGACAATTCTGAAGTTGGGGAATTAATGAAGGAATGATAAGGAAGCAATGGAAGTGAGTGAAAATGGAAATGTCAACACGAAGCAAATGTTCAGCCCCGCCAGGATCCGAACCTGGGACCTCTCGCTGTCCGGGCGAGTGCTCTACCGACTGAGCTACGGAGCGAAGCATTGCCCGTGCGACATTTCCAAGGGTAAGAGAGAACGCACTTATGGGGCTATGTGCGATCATTTATATATTTATTAACTAGCTAAGACTGTCATATGATATTCAAATTAGATGTTATTTAACCCCTTTTATTATTGACAGTCGGGATGAAACACAGAGGAGAAAGTATGGAAGAAAGGATAATGATGAGTTATGAATGAGATAACGGCATTTGAAGTTAACCAAACTCACTACTGTGCTCTGGGGAACGTCTAGTATATATTGGAAT
>NZ_JAALLN010000113.1 GCF_011751075.1 Flavobacterium poyangense | reverse complement strand
GGTTATCTCGCCGCACGGCTGGCAGGCCTGGAGCCCGCCGACGCCGTTAGCCGGGCGCACCGCGTCGCAGCGAGGGTTGTACAGGTGCGCGGCGCGCTTGCTCCGTTCGACGTGCTGCGGGAGGCGTTCATCGAATAGATCCCCGCCGGGCAACTATCCCAAGCGGAACCGGTATTCCGTCACGTGATGATAGGTTTCGCCAGGCAGGAGTGTCGCCGGCGGGAAGTAGGTCCGGTTGGGGGCATCTGGCCAGACCTGCGTTTCCAGGCACAGGCCCGAAAAGCGGCCATAGCCCACCCCGCCGAGACCTGGAGTTGCTGGCGCGATGTATTCGCCGCCATAAAGCTGCACACCCGGCTCCGACGTCCATACTTCCATTTCGACACCGGAGGTAGCGCCTTGCACCCAGGCTGCCTGCCGCATCGGCCCGCGTGCCGCGGCCAGACAGAAGTTGTGGTCGTAGACGAACTGCTCGCCATCGCTGCGCATCGCGCGCGCCTGGCGAAAATCGAGTGGCGTGCCGTCAACCGGCTGCACGACACCCGTGGGGATCATCTCGGCATCGACGGGCAGATAAGCTCCGGCAGGGATCATTATGCGATGATCCAGCACGTCGCCCGCACCGCCGTCGTCCAGATTGAACTACGAATG
>NZ_JAALLN010000112.1 GCF_011751075.1 Flavobacterium poyangense | reverse complement strand
TGGCGGCTACGATAACTACATATTCTTACATCTTTTTGTAGTAGATTCCAGCCTTTCAATCTGGAAGTTAAAACTTCAGCTTGCTGTTTAGACAGGTTTAAATCCCGAATCAAGTCATGAAGGTCTTTTTGATTGGGAAAGTATGGTTCTGATGAACAGCTACTGCCTTCGTATAGAGGATCATCATTGTTATCATCTAAATCATTTTCAGTTTGAGCTATGTCAGAATCAGAATTACTACTTAAGATCTTATCTGCATACACTGGTACAGGGAACTCTTCATTGTGTAAGACAGGCCTCATTGCAGATGGCAAATTCGGATATTTAACTGTATATTTTGATTTAGATGTGATTCCTTTAATATTTGTTAAACAAAAATAACAATCAGTTAGATGATCCTTCGGTTCCCTCCAAATCATGGGAATTGCAAATGGCATATGATGTGTACCATTTTTCCACCCAGTCAATAGTCTAACACACGAAATACAGCATATATTTGGGGACCAGCTCTTATCAAAATCACCCACTTGACAGCCAAAGTAAAGTTCATAACACTTTTTCACAAGTTGCGTGAAATTTCGCCTTTGAGACTTGAAGGCCAGCTCGCCACTTCTGTAGGGGCGGTGTCCGGGAATAGAGAAACTTCTGTCATGTT
>NZ_JAALLN010000111.1 GCF_011751075.1 Flavobacterium poyangense | reverse complement strand
ATATATCCCCTCACCATTTTCAAGAGCTGGCACATGAAAAAAGAAACACTTCACCAATTCATATATCTAGAAACACCATAAATAAAAATTGTACAATACTACAAATATTTTTGACTCAGAAAAATCAATCTGAAGGATAATGTATTTCTACGACCTTGCTTTTTTACTCCCTCGCCTCCACGCTCATTGCACATGCCCCTCACCCATTACGTTTTCTTCCTCATACTCGTGATTCTCAAATTGTGTGAACTTGGCAGCAATAATTCATTAGCATCACACAAGATTGTGTCACATTCAACGTGTTAAAAAGAAATGTCACCAGTGATCGAACTTTGAATTCACAAATTTCTGCCATGCGTAAGTACATTGCTCATAAATAAATTAAAAATTATGCAATATTTCCGAGAACAGCGACACTTAAATCCTCATTTTCTGTACTTCAACAAATTGCATTCTCTCCCAACTTAACAATTTGAATTGAATTTTGAATAAATGTGTATATAAGTACCACAAACTTGGCTATTCAAAGATATATCATTTCCTTTTGTGATTGAAAACCTGTCTGGAACACATTATAGAAATGATGTAAACTCAGAAGCAAGGACTTAAAAACTCATAATTCTACAACTTAATTTCCAGAAACTTCTTTTAGTTCAT
>NZ_JAALLN010000110.1 GCF_011751075.1 Flavobacterium poyangense | reverse complement strand
TCAACAGCACACGATGCGCTTTGCTCTGCGTCATCCCATGCAGGTCGAGCCGCGCGTCGATCTCCTTCCGACCGCGTGAAAGCTGCGAGCGCTCACGCCGCCCGAGCGGCGCAAGCGGCGGCGGCGCGGGCGGAGCGGCCGGAATCTTTCGATGCATCGCTGGCGATTTCGGTGCCGGGGCCAGCTTCGGAGCGACCGGTGATTCGTCCAGCGCTTCTGCGGAAACCTTCAGCGAACGCGGTCTCTTGCGCAGCGGCTTCGCCTGCTTCGCCACGCTTTCCCATAGTTCGACTTCTTCGCGGCTGAGCGCGCGCTTTCGTCGGGACACAGGCGGTGGATCGAGATTACGCGGACGTTTCATTGGCGATGACGAGTGCGCCGGTAGTGCCGCTTGCGGCGCGGCTGTTCAGGTTTCGCGGTCGCGGTTGATGCCACATCGGGCGCAGCTTTCGGGCGCGCCTCCGGCAGCGGCACAGCTTGCGCAACCGGCGCGGTTACCGCGGGTGCTGCCGGTGCGACGGCTGGCGTCTGGGCTGCCGCGGGCTGATCCTTGGACTGGCTTTTGGGTGATTCCTTTGATTGCTCTTTGGGCTGCTCTTTCGGCACGTCCTTGGCTGTTTCTTTTGGAGCTTCTTTCACAACTTCTTTCGGCGTCTCCTTGACCGGCT
>NZ_JAALLN010000011.1 GCF_011751075.1 Flavobacterium poyangense | reverse complement strand
GCGATTAGCTCAGCTGGTTCAGAGCACCTCGTTTACACCGAGGGGGTCGGGGGTTCGAACCCCTCATCGCCCACCAAGAAACTCCTTAAGAAATTAAGGAGTTTTTTTTATGCTTTAACACTACAAATTTAAATTGTGAAATCTATTCTCTTTTAATTCCGAAACTTGTATAGGAAAAGAACATTAGTTAATAAACTATGAAGAAACATTCGAGACTTTTAGCATTTTTATTTTTAGCCCTAATCTCATGTAAACAAAAAGAAGTTGAGACATCTAAATCTGTAAAAGCAATTTTAAAGATAGAAAACAATATAAATATCGCCGAAGAACAATATATTCAAGACGATTCATTGACTGCCAAATTCTTTTCTGAATTAAACACATTTAAAACAGACTCAAGATTTATTATTGAAAAAGATCCTGTTAATAACAGACACGTTGACAACGTTGTGGATACGATACTAATTTCTAAATTTGATAAAACAAAGATATCTTCATATAAAGCAATATCTGAAGAGTTTATTTTTGAGGCTAATATTAAAAATGATGAATTTCAGTTTTCAAAAAACATCAAAATTGGAATAAAAAAGAAAGATTTTGAAAACAGTCTAAAGATTAAGATCAACTCAAATCTATTAAAAATTGGTAATTTAGAACAGACATCTGTATTTGTGTTTAATTTTAAAAATGATATTCTAAAAGAAATTCTTTACGAAGGTTATCTCGACTAAAAATACATCTGGTGATGATGTCAAAAGAGATTTAGTAGCAAACAAAAAATCTAATCAAAACCACAAGTTTATTTAAATCGTGCACAAAATGGTTCGTAAACAGTTTCGTAAGGATCACAGAAAGACATGCAACGCCATTGGAATCCAATGGCGTTGTTTTTTGTTTAATATTCACCTTCATAAGATGCTAACTGAGCGTGATGCTAAAACATTCGTATTAATTTGGAAACCATCTATCAATCAAAGCTTTTATTTCCAATTTCGCATTTTCAAGAATTGAATTTAATTGGTCTCTATTTTGGTCAACCCCAAAAGCTGAAATCTGTTCTGAAGAGATCCCCATAAAATCAAAATTTTGTTTTATTGTAGATGAGGCAAATTCCTTGATAGTATCGGAATTACTATAATCGAATCCACTAACTACTATTGACAAAGCTCTTTTGCCTTTACAAAGACCACTAAAGCCTGTTTCAGGGCTAAAAGAAAATGTCTTATCACTAACGACAATAGCATCTATCCAAGCCTTTACTGTTGCCGGCATTGTAAAATTGTAAATAGGAAAAGCCAATACAATATGATCAGCTGCAATAACTTCATCTATAAGTTTATTATGATTAGACAGCGTTAAGAGTTCTATTTCTGAAAAATCCCTTTTACCCATATTCCATTCCATTATTAAATTCAAATTTTTCTCTAATAATAATTCCGGTGGAGTTTCAGCTAAATTTAAATGCTTTATTTCTGTTTTTCCTTTTGCCAGTTCTACAAACTCATCAAATAAAATTTGGGTGTAAGAGCCTTTTCTTGGTGTATAGTTTATTAATAATGTTTTTGTCATTTTTTTTATAATTTATGTTATGATTAATTTAGAATGGTTGAGCACTTTTTTTACAAAGATAGAGTCAACACATTGATAATTTTAATTATTTTTGTTTACCTATTTATAATATATGTTATGATTAATTTAGAATGGCTGAGGACTTTTGGCGCTATATATGAATGTAAAAATATAACAGAAGCTTCAAAAAAATTAAATATGACTCAACCTGGAGTTAGTAAACATTTATCTGCCCTGGAAAGCCATATTGGAAAAAAACTATTTGAAAGATCTACCCGGAAATTAGCCCCTACCGAATATGGAAAATTTTTATATTCACAAATTAATAATCCATTAAGTGAGTTAGAAAAAGTAGAATATTATTCAAGTCAAAGAACAAAAAAACAACGATCTGCCATAACAATTGGTTGTACCACAGACTTTTTCAAGAAAGAATTAATACATCACATTTATACTTTTGACATGTATATAGTGACCCAATTTGGAAATGAAAAAGAATTGATTGAAGCTCTTGAAATGGAAAAAATTCAATTATTGGTTGGAATAAAAAAACACGATACTTACGACCATCAATTCACATACTTAAAGAATGAAGCGTTAGAATTAATTTGCTCCAATTCTATTGTTATTCCGGAGAATATTGAAAAAAATGATACGCAATTCATCACATGGTTACAAAAGCAAACCTGGTTTACCTATGACAATAACCAAAATAATATAAAAAAGTTCTGGGATTCCAGATTTAATACTACTCCCAGAATAGTTCCAAGATATATTTTACCCTCTTATCTGAACATAATAGAAGCTTTAAAAAATAATAACGGATTTAGTATAGTCCCTAAGCACTTATGTGATGAAGAGCTAGACAAAAACTTAATTAAAACACCAATTAAGTCTTCTAAAATAATTGAACAAAAACTATTTTATTCCTTCAAGCTAAAGAATAACAACTTGAAAGAGATTAATCTTTTTATAGAAAAGATGAAAAAAACTAATATTGTTTCTTAACCGCAATGTTCGCAAAGGTTTTACGCAAAGTAAGCAAAGGCCTGTGCATACAGATTAAACTGTTATGTTCGGAGTGAAAATTTGCACGCAGATTTGCTTCGCCAGTTCGCTATCGCTCGGGTAGCAGATTTATTCAGATTGTTTTTATCTGAGCACAAAACAAATATCGGCCTAATCTGCAAAATCTGCGTGCAAAAGACTTTGCTTTGTGTTAATACTTTGCGCTTTGCGGTTAAAAAAAACATAAAATTTGCTAAAATTTTCACCTACAGGTTTTCGTGTTGGTATTGTATTTATTGGTATTGAATTATAATTCTCACATTATTGTTTGACGATTTCAGAACTTATATGAATAATTTATACGATTCATCAAGTCTTTATACTATTTATTAAAAAGCTAAAATACAACAACTTAACCTTATAAAATAAAGTAACATCCCTTTAAAATTAACTTTTTTTCAAAGAATATTAATTTAAACCAATCTAAATAAAAATAATTTTTACTTTTGCCGCTCAAAAAAAAGTTTACTTTTGCATTTAATTTAGAATGATTCTTAATTAAATGTTGTATGCTATTTTTTATTAAAAGACTATTAATGGTCTTGTGTTTTTTATTTATTGGAGTCACTCAAGCTCAAAAAAATGTATTCAAGGGCAAAATATTGGATGCAACTACAAAAAAAGGAATTGACTCAGCAATCATTACAGTACTTGTCTCCGGAGATACCTATTTTACGAATGAAAAAGGAGAATTTGAGATCCCTGATTTATTTCATTCCTCTGTAATTATAACACAGCAAGGCTACGAAAGTCTGGAAGTTAAATTGCTAAAAGATGTCCAAACATTATATTTAAAACCTTCACTTATTCAATTAAAAGAAATAGTTGTTCGCCGTTCTAAAAATATTAATGACATTGATGTTAGAAACTTAACAGGGTCTGTTGTAACAGTAGATATGTCTAAATTATCTGAGCGTTCTGAGTTAGATATGGCAAAACTGTTACAAGGTCAAGTACCGGGATTAACTGTCAACTACAGTGGAGAACTAGGTAAAAAACCCGAAATACGTTTAAGAGGAAATTCATCATTCTCCTATAAGGGAACTGCTAATGAACCGCTATTTGTAATGGACGGTATTATCATTTCTACAGAGACATTTTTAACGTTAAATCCTAATGATTTTTCTTCTATAAAAGTGCTAAAAGACGCACCGGCAACAGCACTTTATGGAATTAAAGCGGCCAATGGTGTAATAGAATTGACTTCAAAACGAGGATTTAACGGTAAAGCAACTATTACTTATTCGATGAAACAAGGTATCACGATGAGAGGGGAAAGACCTGCGGAAATGATGGGCACAAATGAAAAATTAGCGTTTGAAGAAAAAATTGGAGTAGCAGGCAGACCCGGATTTGATTATTCTCAAGCAAACATCAGAAAGTTATTTGCCAATTCGCCATTACTACAACAGAAATTAGAACAAGGAGCCTTTAAATTAGATTCCTTAAGACAGTATAATACGGATTGGTTCAAAGAATTAATCAAACCAAATCACTTTCAATCACATAATTTAAGTATACGCGGTGGAACAGAAAAAAGCGCTTATTTCTATTCTGTAAATTACAGTAAACAAGGAGGACGTATTCCCGGAAATGATATCAACCACGTTACAGCAAGAGCAAACTTAGATTATACCATTGCACCTACATTCCAATTATCATTAAATAACAGTTTTGGTGTATCTACTACAAATACAGAGAATGGAATGACCAATGATCCTACAGAATTAGCGTTTAATTTAAATCCTTATGAAACAAAAGAAACAAAACAATTAATTAGTTATCCACGCCAATCTTACAGTGATTTGATTAATCAATTCAAAGAAAAAACGACGAATAAACGCTTTAGCAGTTCTGTCGTTATGCATTGGGATATTTTGAAAGAGTTAAATATTGCAGGAGTTGTTGGAGCGGATTATAGTATAAATGAAGTGTATCAACGAATCTATAGTTCTGCTTTTAGCCAGATCAATAAAAAAGAAAATGAAAAAGGTTTTCTAAGTCAATCTGACACAAAGAACTTTAGTTATTCTGCTAATATCCGTGCCAGTTACCAAAAGAAATTTGGCGATCACGATTTATTTCTTGGTTTTAATGTTGATTATTACCTAACAGATATTAAATCAATTAATGGGTCAGGTCATGGAATATCAGATGATATAAGTAGTTTATCAGGAATTAATTCATCGTTTACCAATCAATTTAAGCCATCAGCTTCAGGAAGTAAAGTAAAAAATAACCAATTAGGGTTTGGCGCGGCAGCAGGATATACTTATCAAGGTATATATGATATTTATGCCAGTTTAAAACGAGATGGATCGTCTCTTTTACCTAGTGATAAAAGATGGAATGATGCCTGGTCTGCCGGTTTAGGATGGTCACCTGGTCAATATGAATTTTTTAAAGAACAAAAAGTATTGACCTCTGTAAAGTTTAGAACATCTATAGGATATACAGCAAGTATGACCGGTATTCTCCCTCGTGATATTGCAACTACATATTCAAATTCAAACACTTTTTATGGTGATTACAGAGTATTACAATTAGCAGCATTACCAAATAAAGAACTGCAACCACAACAGACGTATTCAACTAATTTTTCTGCTGATTTAGGTTTTATTAATCGCTTTAACCTGTTGGTGAGTTTATACAAAAATGTTACAAAAGAAGCCATTCTTACTTTGCCTATTGCGACAAGTAATGGGTTTGCAACTTATACTAAAAATATTGGTGAGCTGGAAAATAGCGGAGTTGAATTTACTGTTAACGGAGATCTTCTTGCTCTTAAAACTTTCAGATGGAATACTGCTATTTCTATTTCTTACAATGCCAATAAAGTGAAAAAACTGTATGGAACAGATCGCATTTATACAAGTAATGAATCCGTTATTCCGGAATATGAAGTTGGAAAACCATTAGGTACCTTATACGGATTGCAAAGTAATGGTATCCATCCATTAATCGGTTTACCCGAATTTATAGACAATAAGGGAAATGTAATTGACATCAAAACAAATATCACACCCGAGTATATGAGCAAATTAGGAAGTACAATTGCTCCTTATAATGGTTATTTTAACAACTATTTTACTTACAAAAACTGGTCATTGAACGTTAATGTAAGTTACCAATTAGGAGGTAAAGCAAAATTTAGTGATACCTATGTTCGTGATGAAAGTTCCTCTTATAAAAATGCTATTAAAGGGCAACTTAACGATATGTGGTTTGAAGTGGGAGATGAAAATAAAATATATCCCATCCAGAAACTACCGTCTTATATATACAGTTATAATAGTTTTCCAAATTCTAAAACCATTTATAGCACAGACTATCTTAAACTAAATTATATTCAACTGAGCTACAGATTTACCGAGAATTCATTTATTGACAAATACCTTAGATCGCTACAAATTAACATACAGGCAGATAACCTGTACACCTTTAGAATTGAAAAAAATAGGGGATCATTAAACGATGTAATACAGCCCATTTTAACTCTTTCATTAAATGCTACTTTCTAAATCATGAAAAAACTAGTTCTTTATCTAATCGCACTAAGTTTGTTTACTGCCTGTAGCTTAGATCAAAAAAATCAAGATGAAATATCAGGAGATAATATCATCAATACAACACAAAAAGCATACAGTGTACTATCACAGGCATATATCAATTTGCCAATGGAGCCTAGTCCTTACACTATGTTGTCAGAAGATATTCAACCTTCCTATTTGATTAATAATAATGCGAGTACAAAAGAGTATTACAATTGGAGAGATGTAGAAATAGCTAAAACAGCTGATCGGATTTGGGCACAATATTATGGTTCAATCGCTCATCTAAATGCGCTACTCGCTTCAGAAAAATATATTAGTAACAATAGTACGGAATGGAATTATATAAAAGGAAATGCTCTAACGCTTAAAGCTTACATTTACTTTGATTTGTTGCAGTTATTTAGTAAAAGATATGAGCCTTCTTCATTGGGATTAATCCCTAAAGAAGTAGTAGAAATACAAAACAATGCAAGATTAACGCAAGTTGAATCTATTGCATTCATCAAAACACTTTTAAACCAGGGAATAGCCTTAATGGAAGGCACAGGAAGTCAGACAAATTATTTTATAACTATTCCTGCTGCAGAAAACTTAAAAGCACAAATAGCACTTTATACCAAGGATTATGGAGAGGCAGAAAAAATAGCAAAGAATTTAGTTAGCCGTTATCCAACCTTACCAAATACAGAGAAAGAGTATGCTGCTTTATGGCAAACGAACTTAAAAAAAGCGGTATCTGAAACGTATTGGGTATACAATTACCAACAAAATCCTAATGCCTATTTGTTATTTGATAAAGTGAAAGGAGATCTTTTTTACATCAATCATTTTGTCTCTTTTGATAAACAGGATATTCGCTACAATGCCTCTCAATATTTCTATACTATGAGTTCTCTAGATGGTGTAAATAAGGATAGGGCATTACTGGGAAAATACAAAACAAGCATTACAAGTAATGAAGCCAGGAATATTGTCCTTTCCAGAAATACGGAGACTTACTTTATTTTGATTGAAAGTTTAATTGAGCAAAATAAGCTAAATGAGGCAACTCAGGCTTTTAATATGTTTTTAGGTTCGATTAATAATCCAATTTTAGAAGATGGCAATTCACAAAATACTCTGCGTTTATTGATGCAGAGCGAAAAACAAAAAGAATTCACAGGAGAAAAAATAAACTTCTTTGATTTAAAGAGATGGAATTTGGCCATCCCAAGATACCTGCCGGATAGTAATAACCGTTTATCAACAATTGCTAATACTGATTTTAGATGGGTATGGCCAATTCCGGACAGCGAGATGAGATATAATCCTAATGCTATTCAAAACGAAGGATGGCTAATTATTAAATAAAATAAACTTAAAAACATGAAAAATACCTTTCTAAAAAAGCTAGCCATAGTAACAATACTTGCCTTTGGGGCACTATCATTTACAGCATGTTCTAATGATGAGAACTCAGATAATAGTTTTACAGGAGAAAATATGATTGTCCTAAAAGCTATAAACACGAATACAATGCAGGATAATGGTACTGATAAAATAGAAATAGAAGTGCTACTGGTTACAGCCCTAAATGAGACCTTGGACTTAGAGTTTGCGTTATCCGGAAACAAAGTAGAAGGTCAAATAATTGCAGACATTGAAAATCCAAAAATAACGATACAACCAGGGCAAAAAAAAGCGATACTAACAATTACAAATAAGACTAAAAGAGTCTTGAAAGAAGCTACTAAATTAAAACTAGAACTTGTAAAGAATAGTAGTAAACTAAGATTAGAAAAACCATTTGAAATTACAGTAACTCCGTTGAGTTTTATTGATGCGTTAACTCCTGCACAAATAGAGTTATTAGATGGTTATAAAAAGCAAGGATTAGATTTGTATCCTTTAATGGGAGAAATAGATGTTACAGGAGAAATAGATTTTCCGGGCAGCGAATATTTAACTCCTTTAAATCAACCAAAACGCACAATTGTAAAAGGAACAACTCTAATAACATTAAGCGAAAAAGCTACTGCTCAAAAACCAGTCTTAAAAATGATATCTAATCCTATGGGAGCAGAGGCTTATTTATACGAGCTTTTCAAATCAGTATCTATCAATGATAAAGAGTTTTGGGCAGAGGAAACAAATGTTGCTCATACAGCAGTTATGAAACTAATCGGTTTAACTTCTTCTTCTGAAGAAACTTTTCAAGTTACGCTTGATGATATCGAAATAGACCTAAAAACAAAAGCTGTCAAATTCACAAAAGAAGCTACTCTTTACGATGAACCAATTACTATTGTAGGCTTTGACTACAACTATAGCGCTTGGAACAGATTGAAAAAATTACTGGATGAAAAAAATCCAATAGCTATTGAAAACTATGAAATGGGAGGTACCGTTAATCCAAGTGAAATAATCAATACAGGTACAATTACAAAGAATCAATATGATACAAAAGACTGGAAGGAATCAGTAGCTAAATTAACAGATGATAAACTGACATTCCATTTTATAATGGATCACATTACTGCATCAGGATATGTTCAATTTAAAATAGAATATAAATTAAAATAGATTACGCAGCTACCTTAAGTGTTAAGCAAGATGTAACAATTTTGTAAAAAGCTATCGTTACATAATCTGTTATCATAAACCAAGTTTCTATTACACAAATAGAAACTTGGTTTATTACTTAAGAAGGCATACCTACTTTCTTTTTCAAACTACCTATAATTCACACAGTATTGAATAAAACTCTTATTCGAAATTTACAATGAGAAATACAACCTATTTATTTTTATTTTCATTATCGCTTATCTCCAGTTTAACTTACGGACAAAGTTCTACAACATCTTTGCCTGTATCAAAACAGGTTGTGATAGACAGTTTAGACAATGGATTACAGTACATTATTCATCCTACTTCACAAGCAAAAGTAGAATACAGAATGGTACTCAATGTAGGTTCTTTACAAGAAAAACAAAACGAAAAAGGATACGCGCATTTCCTGGAACACATGGTTTTTAATGGTTCAGAAGATTTTCCAAAATGGCAGGCAATTGATACCTTACAAACATTAGGATATCGCTACGGAAGAGATATTAATGCTTATACAACATACGAACGCACCGTTTACCAATTGTCTCTACAAAAAACGGTTAACCCAAAACTTGCTCTAAATATCTTCTCAAATTTTTTATCTAAAGCAGAACTAAACGATGAAGCAATTGAAAAAGAACGTAAAATAGTTATCCAGGAAATAAAAGATTTTGGACAAGAAACAGCAATCAATCAAAAAAAATTAGAAGGTACAAAACAGCAACAGCATCTGCCTATAGCCAGAGAACAAGACATCCTGATTCTTAACAGGCAGCAGTTAATAGACTTTTATAAGAAATGGTATGCTCCCAATCTTGCCACTCTGATTGTTACAGGTAATATTGATCCGGTACAAGTGCAAAAGGAAATTAAAGCAATATTTGAAAAAACAAAACCTACTACTCGTGGAAAAAGGAGTCAGAATATCTACTCATTCAACCCTTCATTTGCAAACTCTTTATTACAAGAAAAGAGCAGCACCAGCAACAAAGCCAAGCTTGAACTGATACGCTTTACAAAATCACCATTAACCCAAACAAAAGAAGATTTTAAGCAACTTTTAACTGCATCAATTTATACCAATTATATCAATCAAAAGATTAAACAAACATCCTTAAAAACAAATTATCACGCAATTTGGTATCTATCTAACAGAACTGAAAACACCTTTGAATTAGAGGCCAAAACTAAAAAAGAATTACTTAAAAAAGTAGACACACTAGCAACACTGATTAATACCATAAAGCAAGTAGGAATATCGGAAACAGAATTGGCAACGATCAAATCAACCACGTTAGCAAGATTCAATACAAGTTCAAATGACGATGCTACTTTTTTGGCTGATGCCTATGTAGATCAAGCTGCTGCTTTCAGTAATTATATTGATGCAAAAGAGAGAGAAATTCTTGCAAAAGAAATGATTGTTTCGATCACTTCGAATGATATACTGCAGCTGCATTGCGACATGTGGCTGAAAGAAAATAACAACTTGTATTTATTGACCGAGATGCCTCAAACCTTTGGAAAAATCAATGAAAAAAACATTAAAAAGACATGGAACAAAGGTCTGACAAAACAATTGTCTTTTACACCAAGTATAGAAAAGAAAGAAGATGTGATAGTCAAAGAAGCATTTACGTGGCGTGATTTACCTGCGAAACCATTTTCTAAAGAACCTGCTTATCTGAAGAATACAAAGTATTATGAGAATATTGATGTAACCCAGCTAACCCTAAGTAATGGTTTGCGTATTGCAATTAAACCTACAAAAAGTGATGACAAAAGTGTTGTATTATCTTTGGCTACCAGAAATGGCTTTAATTTATTGTCAGATCAAGAATATCCCTATTATCAAGATACTTCTTATTTTGTAGATAGTTCCTGGATAAAAGGAATGACAGAAGACGAATATACTACACAAAGTAGCGACAAAGAAATATCTACATTAGTGAATATTGCAGAGAATGTTAGTACTGTAAACACAATGATTCGCACTACTAATTTAGAAGATTTGTTTGAATGGTCGTATCGAAAAATGTTTGATTATGAGATGCCAAAACAAGACTTTGACGAATATATTGCGCAAGAAATTGGGCAAAGTTCTCAACAAAAGAAAGAACCTGGTTTTATGCGCATTCCAAGTATTCAGCTTGATCACAAGATAGCAAACTACAAAAAAACCGCAATTCGAGAACAGAAAGAACTAAGCACAATTGCAGAATGGAAACGAGTAAACCTAAACGACATGTTTTCATTTTATGATAAAATTGTAGCCCAAAGTCAAGATAATTTTCTTGTAATAAGCGGAAATGTAAATGTTGAGGAAATAACAAAAATGGCAATAAAATATTTTGGCAATATACCGGCTAATACAACAAAGTTAACTACTACACCAAATGAAGTCTTCACGAATAATTCATTACAAACAAAAGAAATTAGACGTGAAAAAATAATCACGGATGATATTGAAAGACCTGCCACCACTATTATTTTTAAAGGGAAGATTAATGCAATATTAAAAGAATTTATTATTGCTCAAATCGTACGTGAAGTATTTAATGATGCGTTTTTAAAACGTTCCAGAGAGAATGAAGGTTTGGTTTATTCTCCTTCCACTGACATACAGATAGATTTATATCCCATTACTCAAACGGCAATTTCTCTTAGCTTTTCAGCTTCTGAAAAAGATATTCCTACTCTAGAAGATATTGCAAAGAGTGTTATCCTTGAACTACAATCAAACCGTATTGATAACAGTTTGTTGAATCGTATGAAACGTACTATTCTCACTAATAAGACGATGCACCTTAACGATAATGCTACTTCAGAATGGGTAGAAAAAATAAGAGAGGTGTACCTTAATTACGCCGATCTAAACGATTTCAATAACTATAATGAGTTACTGAATTCTATTACAACAGATGAGATAAAAGATGTAGCTAATACTCTATTTGATAGTACAAATTATGGGGTGTTTACGCTTTCTCCCAAATAACCTGGGAAGAAATATAATTCTTAGCTTTATGTTTCTTAACCGCAATGTTCGCAAAGGCTTTGCGCAAAGCCCGCAAAATATTAACACAAAGTCAAATCTTTTGCACGCAGATTTTGCAGATTTATTCAGATAGTTTTTATCTGAGTATAAAACAAATATCGGCTTAATCTGTAAAATCTGCGTGCAAAAAACTCGACAAACATAAGGTCATGCTAAGATCAAAAAAAACTTTTTGATGAAGCTTTGCGGGCTTTTGCGATCAACACAAGCAAAAAATCCTTGTGGACTCTGCGGTTATAAAACATGCAAACTTTGTTAAAACAACAACTTTTATGCTAATCCCTCAAAACTTACCTTAATTCTGTTTAATTTCTGAAAGTATTTTTAAGACTTTGCCGGTGAATTTCTGTGTTTCGAAATTTTGCGGATCGTCATGACTATCATTTAATTTTTGATCGATATTGGCATGAAAAGCAGGCACTAACCATTCTCCTTTTCTAAAACCGGAACAAACATAAAGGAGCGCAAGTCTTTCATATTGAGAATCGGTAAATCCGGGTTTTGGCGCAACGGGAGCATTCTTGTCATTTCCGGGTGGATAAACTCTTGGTTGCACTAATTCGATGTGAATAAATAAGCCACGTGACGCAGTTCCTAATGTCTTCAACTCAAATTTGGTAGCTCTCAGACCTTCAGAAAAATCCGTGACAGCTTTAGATTTTCCTGTTCGAGTTACATAAACATGCGTTACTTTACTATTCCATCTGTTTACATTATTATAGCTCCAGGATTCCTCATTAATGTCTATTGGAAAATCAGTTCTATAAACAGGAGTACTTACATCATGAATTACAAAATACTTTGCAAACACCTTCTTGTTACCTACATTGATATGCGAAAGAGGTGCGCTGATATCGCCACCAATCTCCGTATTGCTGATATTCTTATCAGATAAGTATTTTTGGAGTTGCTGCTTTGTTATATTAATTTTCGAATTTAATAAACTCACGTAAGCAGTATCAAGCTTAGCTTCTTTCTCGCTTATTTTTCCCCAAATTTCCACATACCTCATCAATAACTTCGCTTGAGCTGTTTTAGAGCCCTTGTATTCCATTTTCCCTTTGTCAAATTGTTGAGAAGGAACTTGTGCAGACAGTATTGTTGCTTTAAAAAGCAGTAGTATAATAATAGCGTATCTCATAACATAAAATATTCGTTATATTTTATTTGAATTTACAAAAGAGCCGAGGCGCAAGCAACACGTATTTATACTTGTTTTTCAATTTATTGCGGATGCCTTACAATATAAAAACCGATCAAAAGAAATTAATTTGGCTTAATGTGGGAAACCGCAAAAAATATCCAACAAGTAACTTTATCTTAGCAAAAAAAAGATTCTACCATATATCTAGTTAAACTAGAGAAAACTGCCAAAAATGAAAAGTTTAAACAGATTCTTTATTACTGTGCTCACAATATTTGTCTGTGGCTTAGGATTACGTGGAAAACTATCTGGAGAAAAATTTAATTCTGAAAGATGGAAAAACGCAGATTTAAATCTTGAAAAAAATTCGACTATGCGTTGGAACATGATGAATAGTTTGCGAAATAATTACGAATTGATTGGAATGTCAAAAAATGAAATCATTAACTTACTAGGAAAACCCAATGGTAATTTTTTAAAAGCAAAAGAATTTAGCTATTATCTTGGATATACCAAAACTGGAATAAACACGGGAAGTTTAACCATAACATTTGAAAATGAAAAAGTAATAGGGATTAATGTTTGGCAAGGTTAAAAGCACTCTTAACAACTTTTTACAGAGATTCAAATTTCAGCCTGAATTTATTAATACTATACCATACAAATAATTTTAGAAATGCTAAAAAAAATACTCTCCTTGATTTTATTGAATTTATTGTTTGCGAATCTTGTCTTTTCTCAAGAGTGTAATTATAAAAAGTATAATGAACTTGTTACTCTTGCTAAAAAAGAAAATGCAGTTGAAAATTTTAAGGAAGCAAATACTCTTTTTAAACTAGCTTTCGAAAACACTGATTTTGTATTTGGCACTGATCTAAATATCGCATTAAAAGTCGCAGACAAAACTGGGGACAAAATTTGGATGAAACAAATTGCAATAAAACTAGCCAAAGGGGGCATCCCGTTAGTTTTTTTCAAAAAATTTGAAAATCACAAATGGTACAAGCAATTCTTCGAAAATTTTCCTGAGTATCAAGAATACTATACTTCCAATTTTGATTCAAATCTCAAAACTGACCTCATCGACTTAGAAAAGTTTGATAAAGAAATTAACAATCATTATCATCAATGGAGAACAAAAGAACATGACTATTCGATAGATACTTTAGTTTCTGAAATGAAGACAGTCTCCATTAGATTTCAAAATATAGTAGAAAAATACGGTTTCCCAACAGAAAGAAAATTTGGATATTATTATACCAAAAAAAGTATTGAAGAACTGCCAACCTCTATAGTATTAATACACATTTATCAAAGAGGAGAATTACTCTACAAAGACCAATTAAATGAATTAGTCTGCAACGGAAGTTTAACCCCCATTTTTGCTGAACAACTTCAAAATACAAAAGGTTTTGGCAATAGCACAGGTATTGAACAAGAAATGGAAGTCAGAAAACTAAAATACCGAAAATAAATGCAGCTGAATAGATTGACATTGTTGCTTTCCGGGATAAAGAAATTTTGTATTGAAATTTAATTACAAAATAGATAAACTATTCAAAACACAATTATTATAAATACTTTTAACAGTTACAATGTAACATTGCAAAACTTTTCCTATCTAATACCTTATATTTACTAATCCTTTTAATAGATTAATTTATGGAAAAAAATAGACGCGACTGGTTAAAAAAAATTGGTGTTGGAGTTGTTGGCCTTGGACTTGTTCCTTATGAAACATTTGCTTTACCTATCAATAGTTTTCCCGAAAAAGATACTAAAAATACTTTAGTTAGATTAAGTTCAAACGAAAACCCTTACGGTCCGTCTAAAGCAGCAAAAGATGCTATGATGGAAAGCATAACCTTAAGCAACCGATACGGCTGGGATATTACGGCCGAACTTGTTAATTTGTTAGGAGTAAAAAACAATGTACCACAAAACCATATTTTAGTTAGTGCCGGCTCTACTGAAATTTTAGATTTAGTGGCACGATTTGCAGCATTACAAAAAGGCAATCTTGTCATTCCAGATCCAACTTTCGGATATTGGGCAGATACTGCCGAAAAACTGGGATTAACCAAAATCAAAGTTCCATTAACGGCAGACAAAAAAATTGATCTTCCAAGAATGTTAACTTCAATTAATTCTGATACAAAATTGGTATATATCTGTAATCCAAATAATCCGACCGGAACAATTTGCGAAAGAAACGATTTAGTACAATTCATAACTCAGGCCTCTAAAAACTCCATTGTATTAGTTGACGAAGCCTATATTGATTATACCGATCAGAAATCAGTAAGCGATTTAGTTCTTGATAATAAAAACCTCATAATCGTTAAAACGTTTTCAAAAGTATATGGTTTAGCAGGCGCCAGAATTGGTTATGCCATTGCAAATTCAAGCACAATTGAAAAACTGACAGGATTGCAAACCTTGACCAATGGAGACGTTAGTGTTGTTTCAGCTGCAGGGGCAATAGCTGCAATAAAAGACGAGAACTTTGTAAATACCACCAAAACACTAAATCAGAAAACCAGAGAATATACAATCAGAGAATTAGAGAAGTTACATATACCATGTATTCCATCCGCTGCTAACTTTGTTTATTTTTCTTTAAAAAACTACAAAAAAGACTTCTTTCACCAACTGAAAACCAATACCATTATAGGTACAAAGATTTACGAGCAAGAAGGGAAGTGGTCAAGAATAACAATCGGAAAAATGGAAGAGATGCAAAAATTTATAGCTTCACTGCAATAAATAAAGCTCTGGAAAAAACTTTAGGTTTTCCATTCCAATAAGTTTTCACATGTAAAAATATCAAAAAACTCCATTATTAGTAGTGGAGTTTTTTTTTAAAAAGGTGTTCTTTTCAACTTTAATAGAAGGTATCACAAACCCTGGAAATAATTAAGGTCTTTCTATATAGTGAGACCATACTACAAAGAAAAACTCTAAAACAGGGCTTTAAATATTCAATCCTAAACTAAATCAATGCACCTATAAATTTGTATCATTCAATAATGACTCTGTTTGATAATTTAACAGTCTGTAAATCTAATTATCGTGCTAAGAAAGTGTAAGGTTCTTTAAAATAATTTAAGACGTTAGAAACCTAAATAACGCTTCTGGATTAAAGTTAAATTAAAGACAAAGAACTCGCGCGCTATTCTATCAATGGAGATCAAAGATATTTTGTAGTAGCTAAAAACGGTAGTTAATTGCAGGTTAGACCCTTATTGGGATTTGTTCACAAAACCAACTCATTTTTTAAACTAGATGCCTACTGCTTATGAATATATACAAACTACGTGTTCTTTTATTTTCTCTTCTGTTTTCTTCCGTTGCTTTATACTCTCAGGTAACGTATGAGTTTTGCATGACTGCAAAATATGGAAAAACTATTGTTTTGGACTTTAAAATTCACAATAACACTACAACTCCCATATCAAATTATAATTTTGAATTTAATTGGAAAGATGTTTCTAATGTTATTATGTGGTCCGGTTTAGACGTAATCCAAAATGGTACTAATGGAGTCGTAGAACTTAGAAAAACCACCTGGGGCAATGCTCTTCCGGTTGGCACTACGACATACAGCATTACAATGGATTATGAATTAGGAATGTTTCCACCTGACGAAGGAGTTTTAAATGGCGCTACCATTAAAGGAAAAACTTGTTACACACCTCCCGCGCATGAGAATTTTAAATGCGAAAGGAACTTTAGCGATCTTTGTACCGTAAAACCTGTTGGTTCCAATGGTCACGAAATTAGAATAGGTGAAGGTTCTGCATTTGCCTGGAATGCTCCAATACAGATTTATATTCCCGAGAACAGAAAAAGCTGGGCAATAGCCATGGCTGTATCGCATTCTATATTTACAAACCTAATGGGATTTGATGTGATGAGTATCAATGAATGTTTTGCTACTGCCATACAGGAATCAAATGCAAGCTGTGAAGGAAGCCGGCTTGTTGCCCCAAGTTGGGTAACAACTACATATCCGCATAATGACACTAATAGGCCTTTATATTGTTACGATACCAGCGGCGCTGTAGCCGTAGGGTATTTCCAGCAAGAAATGGGAGGTAGTTGGACAGAAATGGAAATGAATTACCCCTGTTTCATTCCTCAGGTTGATAGAAACAATTTTATTGGCACTGCAAATACAGGCTCAAATTTTGAATTTCAATCCATTGTAAAAGCCTATCATGATTATAGAAATGTAGCATATTGGCAATATGTAAAATGTTGGAATCCGATAGATTTTTTCAAAAAATCAAACGACCCTTATGCCGCTGTCAAAATAATTGGTATGGCATATAATCAAGGCATGAACCACACTTCTTTTGACGATCTTTTTAATAGAGATCGTGCGGCTTCTATTGGCGCTACTAACATAATGGATCGTATTACTCCATCAACACCAACTGCTACAAATAGACTTTATGCGGAACAAATCAATAGATTGACAAAGGTTCTTGACAATAAAGTCGCTGAAATCAATTGGACTGACGCTGTTGTATTTGGAGTAACAAATAGAGCAGCACATAGTTTCAGAGGGTATTATGACGCTCAATTTACATGGAATGATGTTGAGGAATACATAAAAAAAATAACCCCTTTTTACGCTTCCTTTGGCGTACAGGAATCAAATTTTGTAAAAGCAGTTAAACCTGTTTTTGATCATATCAATGGAGGCAATCCTATTTCTTTTAGATACCAAATGTCAGAAGTAGTAGAAGCAATAGTAACCTTTTTACCGGCTTTTGATCCTAAAAAGGGATTAGCTGAAGTATATGGCGGATCCGGTGCAAACAATTGTTTTGCACCTACTGCCAAAATGGAAGGTTTTAATGCAAGTTGTGGAAAAGACCTATCCTTAAAAGTTTACTTTTCCGGCAAGGCACCTTATACATTCACTTATAAAAAAACAGATGTTTCCCCGGCGATTGTTTTTCAGGACATCACTACTTCACAAAATCCGTATACGATCCAACCTGCTCAAGAAGGCACCTATGTCCTTACAGCCGTAAGAGACGATGTTAGTGCAGGTGAAGTTGTTTGCAGTCCAATAGAATTAAAATATATTGGTACGACAGCAGTTGCAAAATTAGTCAAATATGGAGGAACCCCCTGTTCAGGAATAGGTTCTGGCATTCAGGTCGAAATAAACAGCACCGCACCGGGTCCTTATACAATCGAATATAAAATAGACGGAATAGCACAGCCAGCAGTAACTATAAACAATAGTCCATACACTCTTATTACTTCACCAGCTCCGGCAGGAACATACAAGCTAACAAAAATCTCCGTTGCAGGTTGTGATACAACATTAAATGAAACACTTATTATCGACGCAACTCCTGCTGCTCCGGTTACAAGTGCTAAATTGTCTAAATTTGGAGCATTGCCTTGCTCAGGAATCGGGCCGGGTATTCAGATTGATGTTAATAGTACTGAACCGGCTCCTTATGTAATCGAATATGAAAAAGATGGAGTAGCACAGCCAGCAGTAACTATAAATAATAGCCCTTACACTCTTATTACCTCACCAGCCCCTACAGGAACATACAAACTAACAAAAATCTCGGTTGCAGGTTGTGATACAGCATTAAATGAAACACTTATTATTGACGCAACTCCTGCTGCTCCGGTTACAAGTGCTAAATTGTCTAAATTTGGAGCATTGCCTTGCTCAGGAATCGGGCCGGGTATTCAGATTGATGTTAATAGTACTGAACCGGCTCCTTATACCGTCGAGTACGAAAAAGATGGAATAGCACAGCCAGCAGTAACTATAAATAATAGCCCTTACATTCTTATTACCTCACCGGCTCCGGCAGGAACATACCAACTGACAAAAATATCCGTTGCAGGTTGTGATACAGCATTAAACGAAACACTTATTATCGACGCAACTCCCACCGTTCCGGTTACAAATGCTAAACTGTCTAAATTTGGAGCATTGCCTTGCTCAGGAATCGGACCGGGTATTCAAATTGATGTTAATAGTACTGAACCGGCTCCTTATGTAATCGAATATGAAAAAGATGGAGTAGCACAGCCAACAGTAACTATAAACAGTAGCCCTTACACTCTTATTACCTCACCAGCCCCTACAGGAACATACAAACTAACAAAAATTTCCGTTGCAGGTTGTGATACAGCATTAAACGAAACACTTATTATCGACGCAACTCCTGCTGCTCCGGTTACAAGTGCTAAATTGTCTAAATTTGGAGCACTATCTTGCTCAGGAATCGGGCCGGGTATTCAAATTGATGTTAATAGTACTGAACCGGCTCCTTATGTAATCGAATATGAAAAAGATGGAGTAGCACAGCCGGTAGTAACTATAAACAGTAGTCCTTACACTCTTATTGCCTCACCGGCTCCGGCAGGAACATACCAACTGACAAAAATCTCGGTTGCAGGTTGTGACACAACTTTAAATGAATCACTTCAGATTGATTCCGTCTCAGCTGCCCCGAACGCAAATGTTAAACTTTCTGAGTATGGAGCATCAGTTTGTCAGGGAAAAGGCCCTGGTATTCAGGTTGAAATAAATAGCATCGGGCCCGGCCCTTATACAATCGAATACGAAGTAAACGGAATTATTCAGCCGGCTGTAACAATAAATAGTAGTCCATATATACTTGTTACTTCACCGGCATCGTCAGGAACTTACAAATTGACAAAAATTTTTCTCGCTAACTGTGATTTGCCTCTCCATAATATCCTTACTATCAAAGATAATTTTGAGAAAACGACAGTCAAAATAGAAGGAGATTTACATTTCTGCAATCCATTTAAAACAGTTTTAAAGGCTACAATAAATCCAACAACTGCACAGATTGTATCTTATCAATGGAGAAGAAACAATACCGATATCGCTAATGCGAATACCGAAAATTACTATGCAGATCGAGTAGGGGATTATACTGTCGTGACCACAGACAAAAACGGTTGTGTATTTACAACTCCAATTGTAACAGTAATAGAAAAATGTGATGGTCAAATTCCGGCCCCTCTTCCGATAGCATTAGATTACCCAAAGTTTTTCACACCTAATGGGGATGGATACAACGATACGTGGCACATTAAAAACTTTGACCAATATAAAAAGCCGGAAATAAGAATTTTTGACCGCTTTGGAAAATTTATAATTCAGTTATCCGAACACTCGAATGGATGGGATGGCACCTACAACAATAATCTTCTTTTTGCTACAGATTATTGGTTCGTCATGACATACGATGATAAGGATAATCCATTAAAACGAAAAACGATGCGCGGACACTTTTCGCTTAAACGCTAACATTCTTAAAACTCTATTTTAAAAAGAAGAATGTCATTTATAACAAAATGAATACTTTATCCTGCGATCCTATTTTCTAAAAGTTACTGTTTTAATAATGAATAGAACTTATAACTATACTCTAATTATGCATACTCAATTTATCCCCTGCCTTATCTTTCTTCTTTTGTCAACACATTGTTTTTCTCAAGAGGGAATTCCTGTATATTCTGATTATCTATCAGACAATTATTATCTGATTCACCCTTCGATGGCGGGCGCTGCCAATTGTGACAAGATCAGATTAACAGTGCGTAGTCAGTGGTTCGGTCAGGAGAACGCTCCTGCATTACAAACCTTGAGTTACAATACAAGGCTTGATGAAAAATCGGCGGGAGGAATTATTCTCTTTAACGACAGAAACGGGTATCATTCCGAGAAAGGGGTTAAATTGACTTATGCACACCATATTATGTTTTCGAGAGATAATATTGACTTGAATCAGCTTTCGTTTGGAATAAGCGGTGGTTTAATACAAAGTCAGTTAGACGAAACCCATTTCCTTGATCCCGGGATTATAGACCCTATTATTACCGGAAATATCCAAAGCGAGACATACGCAAATTTCGATATAGGAGCTTCCTATAATTTTCTCAATATGTATGCGCATCTGACTGTAAAGAATGTTTTAGAAACCAAACGCACTATTTACACAAATTCGGAAAGCAACAATCTAAGAAAATACCTTTTTAGTGCCGGTTATATTTTTGGCACTTCTGACAAATTTCTATGGGAACCCTCTATTATGTTTCAGTTTAAAGAAATGACAAAAGAAAAATCAATTGATCTTAACTTAAAGACATATAAAAATTTTAAAGACGGAATGCTTTGGGCCGGGCTATCCTATCGCACTAATTTAGACAGTCACAAGGTGGTGGGGCATAATTCAAAACAAAGATTGCAATACATCACACCTATTATCGGAACAAATTACAAGAAATTCATGTTTGCCTATACGTATTCTTTTGTTTCCAGTAATGTCAAATTTGATAATGGAGCGTATCATCAAATTACTTTAGGACTTAATTTAGCCTGCAAAAAACAAAAATACGTTTGTCATTGTCCGGCAGTAAATTAGTTTGGGATTAGATTCGCAGTTTTTGTCAATTTCGACAAAGGAGAAAACTTCCTATAAAATGTTTCTACTCTTCGTAGAATGCCGTGCATGATATCTCCTAAGTCGAATGACAAAAAAACTCTAATTGGATTCATTTAGACCAATAATCGTCCACGAAAACCTCTTGCAGCATAATAAGAATCTGCACCATTGTGATAGACAAAAACTGTATTGTATCGGAAATCTGAAAAAAGAGCACCACCAAGCTTTCTAATATCAGGAGGAGTCACAATCCAACTAGAAGTTTTAGTGTCAAATTTTCCGAGTTTTTGCAAATCATTATATTGATCTGCGGTTAGAATTTCAATTCCCATTTCAGTAGCTCTGTTAACAGCACTGTCTTGGGGTTTGTGTTCTTTGCGTTTTTCCAACGCTTCATGGTCGTAACAATAACTTCTGCGGCCTTTTGGACTTTCGGCTGAACAATCAACAAAAATGTACTGGTCGGTTTCTTTATCATATCCAACAACATCCGGTTCTCCTTCGGTTCTTTCCATTTCTTCCAGCGACCAGATTTTATCAGGGTTAGCCTCCAGTTTGGTTTGTATTTTGCGCCATTCAAGCCCTTCATGACGTTTGCTGTTGTTCTCAAAGCGAGCTTCTAAGACACTAAGTAATTTGTCCTGCTGCTCGGCAGATAATCTGTTCTTCGTATTACTCATTTTATTTTGTTTTTTACAATTTTAAATATCTTTTAATCCTTTTCCCGCCAGGATTTGCGGTATTACTTTCTCTATCCGGGTTTCTCTCGTTTTAGATTGTTTGGATTGCGAAAAATAAAGAAGATACCCTCTTTGTCTTCCCGGAGTTAAAGCTTCAAATGCTGTTTTTAAATATGGCAGCTCGTCTAATTTTCTCTGAAATTCTTCGGCAACGTCAAATTCTTCAGTTTTCTTAAAGATCACCTGCAAACCTGCTTTTTCAATTTCGATTGCTTCATAAATATAAGCTTTAACAGTCGCTTTTATCTCCGCAATATCCTTCACATTTGTGAATCGAATCTGGCGTGTAGCCTGTGTATTTTTCGACTGATGATTGAGAATAGTATCCGTGTCTTTTAATAGAGCACCCTTAAAAAACAGAAAAGCACAATAATCTTTAAAAGCATGTATCAATACGATGTTGTTGTTCTGAAACGTATAACACGGAGAATCCCATTTTAACTCTTCAGTCAACTGACAATCAAGAGCGATACGTCTTAATTCTTCCTGTTCTTCTTTCCACTTTTTAGCTTCTTCAAAATAAAAATCAACCTTTGGATTCATACCCATTGAATTTTAAAATAAAATTATACCATTACTTTTCTGTCCGCTGGCCTGAAATACCAGGATATTACGGTAAGAACAATCAGTAAAACCGGCCCGAAAAGTTCTTTAGGGCTATCACCGCTATACAAATGAGAAAAAACAGCACCCGACATAGCAAAGAAAAAACCTGCATAAGCCCATTCTTTCAATAAAGGGGACTTAGGAATCAGTATTGCAATAACTCCTAAAATCTTACAAACCCCCAAAAGGATTAGAAAATATAGCGGATATCCCAGATGTTGCATCATTTGAGCTTCTTCTTTGATTTGCATCAATTGAACGATTCCTGTCGCTGTCATCCCCAAGCCAAGCCAAAGTGTAGCACCCCAATAGATAATTTTGTTTTTCTTAGTCATAGTTATTTATTTTAATTGGTTTACGATATCCTGTAATCTGTTGTGCGCCATATTTATACCTTGAGCAAAAGGCAATTTCAACATCTGATCTCTCAGCGCTACAGATTTGTAAATGATTTGCATAGTAAGCTTACTTGTGGTCTCTGTAATTTTTTCAAACTCTAAAAACTCTAATTGAGCAGGGAAGGCACTATTTCCCATTTCAAAGGTGCGTGTAATTTTTTCCTCCGGAAGAAATTCATGAATTACCCCATTGGCTTCAAACACAACATTTCCTTTGGGATCACTCGTCTCAAATTGCCAGCTACCGTGTTTTTTGTTTTCGAGTTTTATCACTTTTGTTCCCATCCATTGCGCTACAATTTCAGGTTCGATATACGCTTTAAAAAGTAATTCTAAAGGCAAATCAAATTCTCTGGTGATGACCAATTCCTGTTTATCCTCTTCGGCATTAATTTTTGTTTTTCTTTCCATGATCGTTATTTCTTATAATTTTTCATAATAGCTTCCAATTTATTAAAACGTTCGTCCCACATTTTTCTGAAAGGCTCAATAAAATGGTCTATTTCCTTGATTTTCTCGGGATTCAAATGATAATAAATCTCTCTTCCGCTTTGAGTCTGATGGAGTAGTTCACATTCATTAAGAATTTGAATGTGTTTTGAAATTGTCTGTCTTGATGAATCAAAATTGGCTGCTATCGCACCGGGAGTCATCGCTTGTATAGCAACCAGACTTAATATGGTTCTACGGGTCGGGTCGGCTATTGCCTGAAATACATCTCTTCTAATTTCCATTACGCAGTTATTTGACTGCACAAAATATTTTTAACATTATTTTTCATTAAAAATAGAAAAAAAAAGAATTCAGAAAATATGCAACTGACTTATTTCAAGAAAAATAAGTATAATTTAGGGAAGGAGTTTTGCCACAAATTGCGCGAATTGCCACGAATTGTCTTGTTTTTATTGCGACACAGATTGCAAATCTAACTATAAAAAATCCTTTTAATCTGTGAAATCAGCGGCAGTACCCTTTTCTATTTTTGCCACAGATTAAATGATTTACACTGATTATTTTTTAGTTTGAACAAATAATTCGTGCAAATTTGTGCAATTCGTGGCAAAAAAACTTTCTACCTAAACTGTTTAGGTTTGAGTTTCTGAGCCGCAAGTACCGCAATTTCATTAATACGATTTTGTCTTGTTTCCGAACGTTTAGCAACAGCCACCCAGCCCAGCAACATCTTTTTTACGGATTTACTTAAGCTTTCGAAAAAATCTTTTGCACCGGGATTGGCCTCAAAAGCAATCTCCAGATCTTCCGGAACATGCAATTCTTCTACCTGATCTAAAATAGTCCACGAACCATTTTGTTTAGCTCTTTCGATGCTTTCAAAACCGGCTTTGCTCATTAGTCCTTCTGCTATCAATCGCTCAATTTTTGCTTTGTTTATTCTAGACCAGACACTGGAAGGTTTACGTCGGGTAAAAAATTGTATAAACTTATCAGAATCAATTGATCTTCTCGTACTGTCAATCCACCCGAAACATAACGCTTCATCAACCGCATCACTCCAGGTAATTGTGGGTATATTAGCTTGTTTTTTGTAACAAACAAGCCAGATCGATTGTTTTACATCGTGATTCTCTTGGAGCCATTCTCTCCAATGTTGGCTGCTTATCGGGTAAAAAGTGTCTAAATCCTGCATTTACTTGTTAGTTATGATCTTGGTTAAAGTTTAATTCGTTTTCTAATAGTATTCAAAATTAGGAAACAAAAAAAGCATAAAAAAACTCCTTAAAATTAAGAAGTTTTTTACTCTTTTGGTAAGGCATTCTAATACGGCTTTTGAACTGAATTTATATTTTTTTAAGCGTCAACTTCATTTCCTTGCTGTCTAATATCAATTCATCTTCTGTTATTGTACTTTCGCAAGGATACGGGGTTCCTGTTTCGTCTTTAATAACCAAACTTTTTCCGCCTTTTGTTAAAGCATAGGTCCCATTTGTTATTTCACTTTGCAAATATCCGGTTACATGTCCGTCTTTAGTAAACGTTAAAGTCCCTTGTGTCAGAATTACATTTTTTGCAGAATCAGAAAGCGGCATTTTGGCTTCAACAGCTGTAATTTTCCAAGAATTAACGAGTTTGTTTCGACCCTTGCACGAAATCATTACTACTGCTAATAGCGTAACTCCTAAGATAAATAATTTAGATTTTCTCATGGTTTTTGATTAAAAGTTAAACAGGAAACAAGTTACAAAAAAAATAAGTTCAAAATACTTAGGATCAATTATTTAAATAAAGTTGGATATACTCTGAGTTTTGTTATTAAAAAATTAAGTATGATTCGTGTACCTTATTAAAAAGTAATAAATCTATAATTAAGTTTATTATTCCTACAAATAAGTTAGTTCAAAGTTAAAGCTCCGAGAATCTCTTCATACATAAAAGGACCACCGGGATATTTGGCCGTGTAATCCAAATTTAACCACACCTGACCACGCTCATCGATGTGATAATGCAGTTTTTGCTTGTAGCTCTCTTTAACAAAAAGCACGTTTTTAATCAAATAGTTCACTTTTTCCAAATCAATTAGAGAACCAATTAAAATTTCGGGATAAATATGCCCTTTGGTATGAATTAATCGTGGCGTTCCCCCAATCGAACGTATTGCAGCAGCCATCAATATAGAATGATCGTCACAATCACCTGAAAAGTACTCTAACGATTCACTTGCTGTTGCAATGTAATCTCCCTCTTTTGGGTCATTTACATAGTTCCAACGGCTGTTGATCTCTTTAAAGACAGCAAAACACTGAATCGTGGTTCTGTAATCAGCATATCCTTTTATCCCTTTAAAATGCTTTGTTGTGGCCATAATAGCAAAATTTCGAACTTTTGGATTCTGATATTCTATAGCGTTTATAATCTTTGATTTGTTGGGAAAGGGAAGCAATTTGGCAACAATAATATCCTGTGGATAAGGGTTATCAGACATGGTATAAATCATCGAATTATAATCTTCTGAGATCTCAGTAAAACCATAGTTCCCAATCACCGTTCCATAAAACAAAATCAATAGATAAAGGGCAATGCAAATTATTATTATAGTTCGCAAAAGCATCAGTAGAAAAAAAACTGCAGCAAAAAGAATAATAAACAATAAGACACGATCTAAGTTAAAAGACCATTCTAAATCGATAAGATTTTGATGCAGTATGATAAAAATCGGAATGGTAATCAGAACACTCAACAGCATAATAATAATCCTGTCCCAAGGTGATTTCACCTGTAGTTTGGATTTTAACTGCGGAAAGTCGATTTTAGGGAATTTTATCATAAGAATCAAAAGCAGTTTTTTTATAATGCTTTTACCATTTCTACAAAAGTACTTTTTTTCTCAATAATTCCGAGGTCAAATAATTGATTTTGAATTTTATTGAAGGCTTTTTCCTCCAATTGTTTTTGAGACCAATGGGTAAGCTTCAACCAATCCTGAATGTCCTCGATTTTTTGATTAAAAAGCGATGATAGAGTTTGGTCTATACTCGGAATCTGTTTAAAATCGGAAGTCGTTCTATTTATGATTTCCAGTATTTTTTCAACGGTTTTTGTGTTCTCTTTCAAAAATTCATCGCGAACCGTAATTACAAAAGAAGGCCACGGAGTAGGGCAGTCACCAATTCTTCTGAAAATCCCTTGATCTACAAGAGGTTTTGTCATAAAATGTTCCCACATAAAGTAGTCCGCCGATCCGTTTGTTAAAGCTTCAACAGCACCATCGATTGTATTCACAATCTCAAATTTCAAATCATTGGTCTCCCAGCCTTGCTCATTTGCATTTACGTAGGCCATAAGCTGCGATCCCGAACCTAATCTGGAAATGGCCGCTTTTTTATTTTTAAGGTCTTTCAGGCTATGAAAATCGGACTTAGAAGCCACATGAATCCCCCAAATCAAAGGAGACTGTACATAAATCTGAACTATTTTAGAAGGATTACCGGCCGCAATATCTTTTACAATTCCTTCGGTCAGGATAACGGCAATATCAGCTTCTTCATTGCGAAGCATCTGACACATTTTGCCCGTGCCTTCCGGAATGTTTGTCCATTGCAAATCAATATTTTCTGCTTCAAACTCACCATTTTCAATACACAATTGCCATGGAAGGTTAAAATGTTCAGGGACACCTACTATTTTTACAGTTTTCATTATTCTCTAAGTTAAATTTGGTATGCGTATTCTAATTTTGTTGTTTCCGGGTTACGTTTTACTAGTTTTTTAGTAAATCAGCCCTGTGTTTCTCTGAAAGACAAGGTTCTGCAAACTCTATAACAGAAAGTGTTTCGTATTCGTTTAACAAACTTTTGACAATTGAGTAATCTACCTCTCTTACTATTTCAACTGAGAAAAATGTATCGTTTAAGCTTTCAGACAAACAATTCATTGCTTTTAATTTTTCTCTTATAATCTCTTTGTCAAAGTCTTTCTCTAAAACAATAACCTGCACAATTGAATTCCCGGAACTTTGTATTGTTTTTTTATAAATCAAGTGCCCTTCCTTTGCATCATATTCTGCATAGAAAAGATCATCTGTCGCAATTAATGGGCCGAAAAAAGGAATATTATCCAGTTTAAAGTACCCTTGCTCCAAATCAATGATTTCTGCCCACATCGTCTCTACAATCATATCTTCTAAATAATCACTGTAGTACCTGAACAAGATTTTTTTATGCGTATTTTCCATTATTCAATTTCGTTTATTTCTGCTTTTAAGGGTGAGATTACGATGCGATAGCCGTCGGGATCCTGATACATTTTACCATTCTCATTCCAAAACGGATTACTCGCCTTTATAGTTGATATACCATTATTTAAAAGTTTATCAGTTAATTCGATATAATCTATAATTCTTTCCGGATAGAGTACGATAACATCATCTTCATCAAAGACATGTTTGGCTTTGGTCTCGGATTGTGTAAATTCGAAATGCCAGTCTAAACCGGCCTTTCCGATAAAAACACCGTCATACTTATTGTGATTCTGAAAACCGCCCAAACGTTCAAAACCCAAGATATTGACATAAAAATGTTCTATTTTCTCCAGATTATCGGTATGTCGCGCTACTCGTAAAGTCATAATCTAAATTTAATTAATTCAAAACTTACATAAAAGATCTAATTTCTAATCTGTTTAATATGATGCTCTAAATGTTCCACATAATCTGTCATTAAAAACTTTAAATCAATGACAGACTGATCCGCCAATATAATTTTATAGTCTAAGGCTTCTTTACTTACACTTTTAAACAGTCTTATAATTTGTTTATTTAAAGAAAGCCAAAGCTGTATTAGCTCTCCAAAATCCATTTCCTGATACTGATTTAAAACAACCAAATCATTTTGATGATACGGTCGATGATGATATGGTTTTTCAAGATAATTAATTTCTGTAAAGCGAACCAGATTATGAATGGCAGAATCTGTCAAATGGCCTAAAATTTCTTTTTTTGACCATTTTCCAGTTTTCCTTGCTTCTAAAATTGAAGTGTCAATTGTTGGAAAATAAATCGCATTTTCGCAAAGTAATTGTTCAAATTTAAGAATCGCTTCCTGCATTTAGATTGTGCTTGAAAGTTTATTTAATGTATAAGTAATCAACTCATCTACCGCCTTGTAAGGATCTTCACTAAAAGTTCCCGAAGCACGATTGGCGATAATAGCATTCAACGATAAAGCATTATGTCCTAAAAGAGCCGAAAGCCCATAAATAGCTGCCGTTTCCATTTCTAAATTCGTGATTCTGCTGTCGTTAAAATTAAAATTATCCATTTTGGCATTTAATTGCTCATCCTGAATATTCAAACGTAAAACACGTCCCTGTGGACCATAAAAACCACCTGCAGTTGCTGTAATTCCTTTGAAGATGCGATCAGATTCAATCACTTTTTCTAATTTTTCAGAGCAGGCAATTACATAAGGTCTTCCTTTTCTGCTATCCCATTGCGTATGGGCTATAAAAGCATCCTCAAGTGCAACATTCGAAACTTCATCAATTAAATAGGAGCGAAGCATATTGTCTAAACCTAAACCGAATTTAGACATTACAAAACTGTCCACAGGAATATCAGCTTGTAAAGATCCCGAAGTTCCAATTCTGATAATATTCAGTGAAGTCAGATTCTTTTTTGGCTGACGCGTTTCCAGATCGATATTTACTAAAGCGTCTAATTCGTTCAGTACAATATCAATATTGTCCGGGCCGATTCCGGTTGACATTACAGTAATTCGTTTTCCTTTGTAGATCCCGGTTTGGGTTTTAAATTCTCTTTTTTGAGTTGAAAATTCAATTGAATCAAAAAACTGAGTGATTTTCTCGACTCTGTTTTGGTCTCCAACAAAAATGATGTCGTTGGCTATGTGTTCAGGACGAAGGTTTAAGTGGTAAACACTTCCATCCGGATTTAATATTAGTTCTGATGCTTGTATCATTCTTTTTTCTAGTTTCTAAGGTTTTGAGATTCTGAGGTTCTGAGGTTCTGAGTTTTTTTGTTTCAGGTTTCAAGTTTCAAGTTTCAAGTTATGAAAACCCAAAACAAATCTCGATTAGTTTGGAATTTGGAATTTAAAAAAAATTGGAATTTAAAATTTACCCCCCAACTCTCTTGGTTTTAAAGCCTTTTTCTTTTAAAATAGCCATAATCTTGTCGCGATAATCTCCCTGGATGATGATGGATGCATCTTTAAAAGTCCCGCCAACACTTAGTTTTGTTTTGATTTCTTTGGCCAGAATCTTAAAGTCTTCATCGCTTCCTTCGTAGCCTTCAATTATGGTGGTTGCTTTTCCTTTTCGCTTTTCAAACTTGCAGATCATAGGCTCTTTCTGAATGTAAAGCACATGATCCTGCTCCTGAACTTCTTCGGGCTCATTTGATTCGATATGATCAGGAAATAAATTCTTTAATTGATCGTGTAAATCCATAATATTTTATTCTAAAAAATAAATTCCAATTCTTTTTATTAAAAATTAAATTCCAAATTCCAAGTTTGATAATTTTGGAATTTGGAATTTAAAAAATGGAGATTTAAGTTTTTTATTTTTTTATTAAACCTAAATCTACCAGACGTTCATACAGGTAATCACCTGCTGTGATGTCTTCAAATTTCTTAGGATTCTCGGCATCAATACAGTTTTCTAAACAATCCAGACGCATATCGCTTACCGGGTGCATAAAAAACGGAATAGAAAAACGAGAAGTTCCCCATAATTCTCTCGGTGGGTTTACCACCTGATGAATTGTTGATTTTAGCTTGTTATTCGTATGTCTTGACAACATATCTCCAACGTTAATTACTAACTCATCGTCTTCAGCAATAGCATCAATCCATTCGCCATCGTGATTTTGAACTTGTAATCCTTTCCCCTGAGCCCCCATTAAAAGTGTAATCAGGTTAATATCACCATGAGCCGCTGCACGAATTGCATTTTCCGGTTCAGTAGTAATTGGCGGGTAATGGATAGGTCTTAAAATTGAATTTCCGTCTTTTGCGTACTGATCAAAATAAAATTCATCTAAACCTAAATGCAAAGCCAGTGCTCTCAACACATAAACGCCTGTTTTTTCAAGCATTTGATAAGCTTCTTTACCCACAACATTAAAACGTGGTAATTCTTTTACTTCTACGTTATCCGGATATTCCGAAGCGTATTTGGAATCTTTGTCAACATACTGACCAAAGTGCCAAAATTCTTTTAAATCTCCCTCTTTACGTCCTTTGGCATGTTCTTTTCCAAAAGAAACATAACCTCTTTGTCCGCCAATTCCGGGAATTTCATAATTATGCTTGGCTTCTAATGGTAAAGCGAAAAATTTTCGAATTTCACCATATAATTCGTCTACCAACTGATCATCAAGAAAATGACCTTTTAAGGCTACGAAGCCAATGTTTTCAAATGCACTGCCGATTTCATTTACAAATTTTTGTTTACGTTCCGGGTTGTCCGAAAGGAAATCACGTAAGTCTACACTAGGAATGTTTTGCATACTTTACATTTTTTATTAAAAGAGAAAAGACCATAGATAAGGTCTTTCAATAACAAAGGTATATAATATTTTATATTCGAATTTTAAATTTTAGTATAAAATTAGCCATTAGACCTAATTATTCTTTAACATCCGGAATTGTAAAGTTTTTTTATTCGCGCAGATTTAGCAGATTTAACAGATATTTTTGTTTCGTTATTTCGATAAAAAGAATCTGCTAAAGCTACGTGAGAAAATCTTTGAAGGTTTGGCTAATGCCCTTTTATACTTAATCAATTCCTGATCTCCAGTTAAAACTGAAGGCAATTGATTGAACATGTTACATGTTCAAAAAAAAACTAAATGAAGAAATCTAAATGATCCTAGAGACTACAGTTATAGAAGTATCTAGTTGAGTCCGAATTATTCGCATCCTCGTACGCTTAGCTATGTGAAAGAAATTTGTTTCTCTTCTACAACCTTTTTTTTTAAATAAAACCTATGTTTCTATGTGTTAAATATAATTTTGGCAGCTACCCACAAAGGAGTATAAAAATACTTTCAATATAATATTATGACTAACGGAACACCAAATTATTTTTTTGATTATACCACAATTTTCAGGCAATTATAGCACCCAATTATGTTAATTATTCTAAAAAACACTCTGATTACCAATAAAAAAAGCCTAAGTTTATAAAAAACAACATCATGAAAACAGGACTAATTGGATTTGGAAAAACAGGAAAAGCAGTAGCATCAGTAATTTTACAAAACAAAAATCTCTCTCTTTCATGGGTGATGAAAAAAAGCCATGCTCTCGAGAATCGGACTGCTGCAGAATATCTCGGAATTGATTCTGAGGAAACAGGAAAAATATATTCCAGCGCCTCTATTTCTATAGAGGAACTATTAGACAATCAACCCGTTGACGTTATAATTGATTTTTCGTCAAACTCGGGAATTTATACTTACGGAAAAGCGGCCGGAGAACGGAAAATAAAAATCATTTCGGCAATTTCACATTATACTGATAAGGAAAAAAAACTTCTAAAGTCACTTTCAAAAATCACAACCGTATTCTGGAGCCCCAATATTACGTTGGGTGTCAATTATTTACTTTTTGCCTCAAAATTTTTAAAGAAAATAACTCCTTGGGTAGATATCGAAATAATCGAAGAACATTTTAAAGGCAAAGACGGGATATCGGGAACGGCAATAAAAATTGCAGAAGCGCTTGATCTCGAAAAAGAAGATATTAATTCTGTTCGTGCAGGTGGAATAGTGGGCAAACACGAAGTCGTTTTTGGATTTCCGTTTCAGACCGTCAGACTTGTACACGAAAGTATCTCTCGTGAAGCATTTGGAAGCGGCGTTGTATTCGTAGCCGAAAATCTGGTCGACAAAAAGGAAGGCTTTTTTAATTTTGAAGATATACTTTCGCCTTATTTTGCTGTCTAAATCAACTTCAAATTATAGGGATAAATTCCAAAATTGACAGAATTCACTCTTTTTAACCAAATTGAATGTGATATTCCTATTTTTTTCTACTTTTAATGCTGCTAATTATTAATTTTCACTCTGTTAATTATCTAACAAATAATGTTAAAATTGTTATATTTTTATATATTTGAAAATTATAAAAAACAACCAAATGATCTTCAATAGACAAGAACTAACCGATTCACAGCTTTTAGATTTATATAAAAAATTATTAAAACCCCGTTTAATCGAAGAAAAGATGCTCATCTTGATTCGGCAGGGAAAAGTGTCCAAATGGTTCTCCGGAATAGGACAGGAAGCAATAGCCGTAGGTGTTACAGCCGTATTGGATGAATCAGAATACGTGCTGCCAATGCACCGAAATCTGGGTGTCTTCACCACAAGAAATATTCCATTGTATCGCTTATTTTCACAATGGCAAGGAAAAGCAAATGGCTTTACAAAAGGGAGAGACCGAAGTTTTCACTTTGGAACTCAGGAATACAATATTATTGGAATGATCTCACATCTGGGCCCTCAATTGGGAATTGCAGATGGAATTGCTCTGGCAGACAAACTTCAAAACAACAAAAAAATTACAGCTGTTTTTACGGGTGAAGGCGCTACAAGCGAAGGGGATTTTCACGAAGCTTTAAATATTGCCGCTGTTTGGAAATTGCCGGTAATGTTTGTTATAGAAAACAACGGTTATGGACTTTCGACCCCTACAAATGAGCAATATTTTTGCGAGAATCTTGCCGATAAAGGTATTGGTTACGGTATGGAAAGCCACATTATAGACGGTAACAATATATTGGAAGTATATACAAAACTGGCGCAGTTAAAAGCAGAAATGCAGGAGAATCCACATCCGGTTTTGTTAGAATTTAAGACCTTCAGAATGCGTGGCCATGAAGAGGCGAGTGGTACAAAATACGTTCCTCAGGAATTAATGGACGAATGGGCTGCTAAAGACCCTGTTGCGAATTACCGAAAATATTTAACAGAAACAGGTGTTCTAACAACCGAATTTGACGAAGCGCTACGCAGCGAAATAAAAAAAGAAATCGACGATAATTTAGCCATAGCAAATGCTGAACCTGAAATCGTTCCGACTTATAGTGGTGAATTAGATGATGTCTACAGACCTTATCAACACGAAGAGGTTAATCCAACTGCATCATCAGAAAATATTCGTTTTATTGACGCCATACGCAATGGTCTGAATGAATCTATGCAGCGTCATAAAAAACTAGTAATTATGGGACAGGACATTGCCGAATATGGTGGTGCCTTTAAAATTACAGATGGTTTTGTGGAACTTTATGGCAAAGACCGAGTTCGCAATACTCCAATCTGCGAAAGTGCCGTAGTTTCTGCCGGAATGGGATTATCGATAAATGGTTACAAAGCAATCGTGGAAATGCAATTCGCTGATTTTGTTTCGACAGGATTTAATCCAATTGTCAATTTATTGGCTAAATCGCATTATCGTTGGGGAGAAAATGCCGATGTTGTTGTTCGTATGCCTTGCGGCGGAGGGACACAGGCAGGGCCATTTCACTCTCAAACCAATGAAGCCTGGTTTACCAAAACTCCCGGATTAAAAGTGGTTTATCCGGCTTTCCCTTACGATGCTAAAGGATTATTGAACACCTCAATAAACGACCCGAATCCGGTATTGTTTTTTGAACACAAACAGTTGTATCGCAGCGTATATCAAGATGTTCCAACAGATTATTACACCATTCCATTTGGAAAAGCCGCTTTGTTAAAAGAAGGAAAAGCAGTAACGATCATTGCATTTGGAGCTGCCGTGCATTGGGCATTGGAGACATTAACTAAAAATCCGGAGATTGAAGCTGATCTGATCGATTTAAGAACGTTGCAGCCTTTAGATACCGAAACTATTTTTGCATCGGTTAGAAAAACTGGTAAGGTAATTATTTATCAGGAGGACACTTTGTTTGGAGGAATTGCAAGCGATATTTCGGCTCTGATTATGGAAGAATGTTTTGAATCTTTAGATGCTCCGGTGAAAAGAGTTGCGAGTTTAGACTCTCCAATTCCGTTTACAAAAGCCCTTGAAGATCAGTTTTTAGCTAAAAATCGTTTTGAAGAAGTTTTATTGGAATTATTAAAATATTAGACTTATTTTACCTTCATTAAACTTGTACTACCCAAAAACAATACATCATGAAAAAACTGTTTCTTTCTTTTTGCGCAGCTTCCTTACTGCTTTCCTGTAATAAAAGTGGTAAAACCACTGTCAATGCGTCTTTAGACAAAAAATTCGATCAATATAAAGAAGGTTTTGTTACCTCTTTATGGGAAATAAATCCGGACTGGGCTTCCAATGTCGGATACCATAAATTTGATAGCGTTTTAGTAATTCCGGACAGTAAAGAAGAAAAAAAACAACTTGATTTTGCTACAGCGCAATTAGATTCTTTAAAACAATATGATATTGACGAATTGTCTGATAAGAACAAAACTGATTTTTACATGATAAAAAATCATTTAGAAGACATTATTTTCAGTACTAAAGAACTAAAATCAGGAGAATGGAATCCTTCTGAATATAATGTTTGTGGTTCTTTTGCAGAAATTCTAAATGGAAATTATGATAGTTTGGAAGTTCGTTTAAAAGCTTTTAATACCAAAATGAACGGAATCCCGGCTTACTATGAAGCTGCAAAAAAGAACATTAAAAATCCAACTCTGGAACACACAGACCTTGCTATTGCTCAGAATTTAGGAGGATCAAGTGTATTTGAAGGAGAATTAAGCGACGCTTTGAAAAAAAGTAAGCTAACTGATGCAGAGAAAAAAGAAATTCTTGACAAAGCTAAAGTTTCGGTAAAAGCTATTGCAGATTATGCAGAATGGTTGAAAAAATTACCAAACAAAACACCTCGTTCTTTTAGATTGGGAGCTGAATTGTATGCTAAAAAATTCAATTTTGATATTCAATCAGGATACAATGTAGATCAAATTTATAAAATTGCGGTGGATCACAAAAAGGATCTTCATGACAAAATGTTTGTTATCGCAGGCAAACTTTGGACAAAATACAAAGGTACCGCTCCAAAACCGAATGATAAGCTAGATTTAATTAAGCAGGTTATTGATAAAATTTCACTACAACACACTACACCGGAAAAGTTTCAATCGGAAATCGAAAAACAAATTCCTGAACTGACCGCTTATGTTAAGGCAAAAGATTTGTTGTATATCGATCCGTCAAAACCACTTGTAGTGCGTAAAGAACCTGCTTATATGGCCGGAGTTGCCGGAGCTTCTATTTCTGCACCAGGCCCTTATGACAAAAATGGTAATACTTATTATAATGTAGGTAGTATGTCAGGTTGGACAGCAGAAAATGCTGAGAGTTATTTGCGTGAATACAATGATTATATTCTTCAGATTTTAAATATTCACGAAGCAGTTCCGGGACATTATACCCAATTGGTTTACAGCAATCAATCTCCAAGCATCATAAAATCTATTTTAGGAAATGGTGCCATGGTCGAAGGATGGGCAGTTTATGCTGAGAAAATGATGTTGGAAAGTGGCTATAAAAATTCTGATGAAATGTGGTTGATGTACTACAAATGGAATTTAAGAGCAACTTGTAATACTATTTTAGACATCAGCGTTCACACAAAGAATATGTCTAAAGTAGCGGCTCTTGACTTACTCATCAAAGAAGCTTTTCAACAACAAGCCGAAGCTGATGGAAAATGGAAACGTGTCACCTTATCTCAGGTTCAGCTATGTTCTTATTTTACCGGATATACAGAGATTTATAATCTAAGAGAAGAACTTAAAAAAGAACAAGGAAAAGATTTTAAACTGAAACAATTTCATGAAAAATTCTTAAGTTTTGGTAGTGCTCCCGTGAAGTACATTAAAGAACTGATGTTATCTAAAGAATAAAAAAAGGAGGCTTTTTCTAATATGAAAAAGCCTCCTTTTTTTTATAATCAGTCTTACAAATACCCCCAATAATATACTTTACTTTTGTTCGGTTCCGCAAAAGTAGTAGAGAATTAGTCAAATGTAAAGCACCATTCTAAGCCGTATTAAACTAAAGAGTTTAATACGGCTTTTTTTATGGATCTTATTTTAGTTAAGGTTTACAGTGGCATTTTTAGTCTCCGGTTTATTCTTCTCTCAAAATAGTTCAAAATATAAAGTCATCGATCTCAATATTTTGCGCTTTAAAAGTTAAATCTAACCGATTTTGTTATTCATGTAAAATCACTTGTACATAAAAACAAACACTTATTATTTTATTATAGACAGATATAACGATTGAGCTTTTGTCTGTAGTAGATAACACTATATTTATATGTAATCTATTACTTACAATATTAATTAACTAATAAAAAAATACAATTTATGATTGATATGTACAGAGAACCAGCTGCCGAATTAATTAAAGTGCCATGGCATGGAATTGTTTTAGACAGAGGCGTATTAAAAAAAGCAATTAAAAACTCTAGAGGAGAATATCTGTTCTCCGAAACAGGTGCGGGAGTACAGCCTTTGATAGTAATTGGAACTCTTCCGGAAATAGTGGACTTTTTTTACTCTCATAAAGAAACGATTATTTCAAATGAAATTAAATCCTTACCGGATATTTATATTGGTGTTTCAAAATTTTTAGAAAGGAGCAGGTACGATGGTACTTTTCCTATTCAAGGCGCCATAAATGCGCTAACGAAAAGCATTTTAGATTTTGTTCCCGGAAGTACCATTATTGATGTATTATCCAATGCTACAACATTTGGGACCATTCTAAAAGATATTCTAAATGGAAAATCGAAGATGAAACAGACAGATTTACTCTATTTAAAGATATCCTATATTAATGATTCTGAAAACAATGGAAAGAAAATAGGTACAGGTAAAACCTCTTTCGATGTAATATTCAGGTACTTATTAGATGTCAAAGAAACTCCGGTTTAATATTGAGTAACAGAATATAGAAGACGTTTTTTTTACTAAACCATTTAAATTACTTAAAATTATGACACAAGATCAGGAAAAAGAGCTTTTAAAAGCAATTTATGACAGAATGTTTGACGCTATTACGTATCAGCCATCAACAGGAACAAATCCGTTTAAAGAAACAGAAACTTTTATTCACTTTTCCAAAAACGCAGCAGTTGATGTTAAATCTTTTGCAAACCCCAGAACACCTTCAAACCCTTTAGGAGATTTAAAAAGTTCTGAAGAGTTTTCAAGAATGGTAGATCAGATTTCTCCAATGTCTTTGGAATGGTCTAATTCCAGTAATCCGCTTTCAAAAAATTACGAAGATATAGTACTAAGTGCAAACGCCAGTACAACTCCGGATCCTAAGCAGACGGAAATGTATGATAAAGCATATAATTATCTCCACCCCTTGAAAAATGAGAAGAATCCGTTTACAGGGGAAGAGGTGACTGCCCGAACAGATGGTGATGACTATGTCTTATACGAATCAAATCTTAATGATTATGTTGCAAGTGTAATAGCCTATAGAAGCGCCTATAATCTGTACTTGGATGATCTGGAGTCTAAAGATTCTTCTGTACAGGCTTCGGCAGACCGAAACTGGCAAACGAAAGCTCCTTTATTAGAAAACAATATCAAAGCCAGCTACAGAAAACTAACTGCCGGAAATGCGAAATATGTCGAACAGGCATTGGCTATTTTAAATACAACCATAAACGACGGTATTCGTCAGACCATTGTACGTGCAAGAGAAGCTGTAGGCGAGGATAATAAATTCAGTTCTTCTTTAGGTTTTTCTGATAAGTGGTTGTTTAGCTACTCGTCACCTGCAAACTGGACAGAGGAAGGAAATCTAAACTTTACTGAATTAAAAATCAGTGGAGGAAATACTAAAACCAGATCACAAGCAACAGAACATAGCTTTAGCGTAAGTACTGATGTCAATTATGGTCTATGGAAAGTAAAAGCAAGTGCAGAAGGGAGTTTCTCGCATTCCACCAGTAGTGCAGATAAGGATACTGTAGAAATTTCAGCAAAAATAGCTAAAGTAAACATCTTACGTCCATGGTTTTCAGAATCGTTGTTCCGTTTAGGCAGTTGGTCTACCAATATGTTGAAAAGCGGGGAAATATCCAATGGAAAGATTGATTCTACTAATGCCTCAAACTACATTCCAATGTATCCTGTTGCTTTTATTGTAGCAAAAGATATTTCAATAAAAGCTGCATTTAGTCATGAGGAAGAAGAGCATATTAAGGAATCTATGAAAACCAGCGCATCTGTAGGCTGGGGACCTATTTCTGTCAGCGGAAGCTATGGTTATGGGCACAGTGAAGATAAATTTGACTCTAATTTTCAAAATGGTGAGATTACAGTTCCGGGAATGCAAATCATAGGATGGGTCAGCAAGGTAATACCTTTTTCTCCAAAAGAAAATTCTTCCCAATAAGTACCTGAAAATTATCTGAAATATAAAAGTGATATAAGAAAAACCTATATCACTTTTATACAGTTACCAATAGTTTATATGAAAAATTTATGTGCCTTAATAGCTTCTGAGCTATCTGAAAAAGCGGATTGGGAAGCAACTACAGATAATAATCCAAAAGGTGATGCTGATGATACTGATGCTACTGTGAGTCAGGTACTTTTGCAGCTTACGGCTATTCCTATTATAATTGAAATCGATAAGTATAGAAATGCACAATCCAGCGCAAACCCTTCAGGTAGTTATCGGGCCGCATATCAATCTGCGTTATTATCGGATGCCGTTCCTTTGCTTAGTCCTGACTATATAGACAGCCTTAACTCTGTATCAAAAATATGGGGAAATATCGTTAATACAGCCAATACCTCTTCAGAATATACACAACAGCTTTTTGAAGAAGCAAAGAACACCTATAATTTGTCAAAACTTTCAGGTTTTGGCGGAATCCCTGAAAATTGGTTCAGTGTGCTCACAATACCTTATGATTGGTGTGATTTATTAGACAATGATGCTAACTTAACCGAAATTGAGATTGATGTAATTAACGGAGATACCGATTCTAAAGATTTTTTGGTTTTAAATGGAGATTCCAGTGTGTCATGGAAAATTTATGATTCCAATGAAACATGCACAGAAATACCATTGCATACAAATTCTATGATCACAAAAATTCACCTAAAAGTACTTCGCGTGGATTTCTATCGATCTTGGTTAAATATTGAAATTTTAAACACTCAGGAATGGAAAATTGACGGTTTAGAAAAAGGTCATTTTTCTAATGGAACTCTGATCGGGAATACAGGTAGTTTTCCGCTAATTCCACAGTCTGTTTTGATAGGATCAGAAGTTAAAATAACGGGGGATTTTCATCCTGAAGACCTGAATATTATAGCCGACAGTAAAGCCTCAGACGGTACTGTTTTTATGGAAACTTTTGCATTGAAAGATATGACAACCACTCCTTTCAATGCCGAAGGAGCAGATCAGAATACAGTCACATTAACATCAAATGTCAAACAAGTTTTAGGTTATATCAGTCGTTTAGTGCCCGAATGCCCTCCATTATCCGGAAACTAATCTTATAAAAATTGCCCTATATAATCATCGTGACAAATAACCATACAACGTAATAAATTTGATTTATCAAGAGAATTATAATACCAACTATCAAATCGAATAGGACGTCATAACTATTGCCTTACTATAAAAAACATAAAAATGAGAACTACAGACAACTCTGATGAAAAAAGCGTAAAGAATAATTTTGATACAGCTGCTTCAAGTGAACTTGGCATTTCTAAAGAAACCATAAATGAACTTAACGAAGGGATTAACAATATGATTTATTTTGCTGCACATAACGGTATACTGATTAATCCTGAAGTTAAAGACTTAATCCGAAACAGCTCTGTTGACGATTTACTTGAGGCCTATAATTTATTATCTAAAAACATCTCTCCCGCAACTCCGAAATCGATACTGTTTTATAAATCATTATCCAGCAAGTGGAACAATAAATATATGTTTAATCAAATGCCTCTCACGAGATATTTGTTTGCTGCAGCTTTTTTCTTTCTGATTTGTTTTATTTGCACAAGTCTGTCTTCTTATGTAAACATGAATTCGCTGGATGAAGGAATACTGAATAATAAAGGATTATCACTTTTAGTCAATCTGATCTATTTACTTTCCTTGTCAGGTTTAGGAGTTATGTTTTATTTTTTGAGATATATAAACAATTCAATCCGAAATGGCACAATTATCCCGGAAGATTCCATTAACTTTCCTATAGTCATTATTTTAGGACTCATTTCGGGTTTAATCATATCTGAAATCAATCTCTTCTCGTCTATCAATGATAAGGGAACCGGATTACTATTCAATAAAAGCGGGTTAGCACTCCTTGGCGGTTTTTCATCAGATGCCATTTTCAGTATTTTATATAGTGCAATTACAAAAATTAGAAAAAGTTTTGAGTTTCCCAAAGAAAGCACAGATCAATAGAATACTTTTTTGCAACACCTACTTTTCTTTCAAAATGCGCAAAGGCACATTCAGAGATAAGCAAATTTTTGAATGAAAAGGTAAAAGAATGACCAATATCCAGAACGCTTAACGTGATAGCCACTACTTGTAATCAAGTTAAGTTTTTAAAGAAACTTCTCCCTAATCTCAGCAGTAGGAATCATACAGCTTTCTTTTTTACCGTACCAGTTATATCGGTTTTTAGCAACATAATCATACACATAGTCACTTATAAAAATAGGAACAATTCTACATATAGAAATCAGTTTCCAGATTCCTCCAAAATTTCTCCCAATTTCAATAGCAGCAGAAGATTTATAAAAATAACTCACCCCGGGATTGTACAGAATAATACTGTCCATTTTAGAGAAACTTACACCAAGATGTTTGCAAATCGCAATGCCCAATTCCGATTGTAATGCCACAAATCTAAAAACGTCTTTTTTATCGTGTTTGATAATATATTGCACAGCAGAGTTGCATAAGTTACAAACACCGTCAAAAAGAATTATTTTTTTATTTTTTGGGAAATTGAGCATTGCTAAGTTTTATTTCAGATTTTTTGTTTTTTTTGTTTCAGGTTTCAAGTTTCAGGTTTCAGGTTTGGCGAATCTTACTATTAGTTTTAATTATCAAAAAAATAAATTTGATCGAAAATTTAAATTAAAAACAGCTTTCATAAATAAATTTTAAACCGCTTTTTAAAATATTCCATCTTCGTTACCCTCTTTTCAAAAATACGCTCTTAAAACGCTTTATTTGAATTTTCATTCTGTTTTTCTCCTTTTTTTAAATTTTCGAAACCAAAAACCGAGACTGAGACTGAAAGCTTAAAAAAATTACTTCTTCACAGCTTCAACCAACTCTAATTCATCTAAACTTACTTTCGAAGTAAAAATTCCATAATTTACGGTCGCCTTATTTTTTTCGATTGCATCAATACTTCCAACTGATCTTCCGTCTTGCATCCTTACGCGGTCTCCAACTTTTAGAATTGGCTTTGGTTTTTCGACAACCGGTTTCAGTTTCTTTTCCTTTTTCTCTTTTCTGATTTCTTCTACCCGCACCGTTACTTCAGCAATAACTTCTTTTTTCTTTTCAATTATAGCTTTGGTTTCTTTTGGAGTTGCTTTTTTGCGTTTGGAGTTTTCAATTTCCACAATTTTCAAAAATTCACCAATCAGTTCCTTTTTGTTTTTGTTATTGAAATATTTTTCCGAAATGTCCTCAATTTTTTGCCCAATGTAAATGGTCTTTTGGTTACTATCATACAATTCCTGATAACTCTCCAGTTTTTGTTTGATTTTTACATTGATGTTTTCCATTTTTTTACCTTCTTCACGCGCTCTCGTTTCTTCTTCTTTAAGGTTAAGAGATGTTTTTTCGAGTTTTGAACGCTCTTTTTGAAGGGTAGCAATGGTTTTATCAAAGCGAACTTTTCCAACTTCAATTTTCTTTTTCGCTCTGTTGATCAGTCCAAATGGGATTCCGTTTTTTAAAGCTACTTCAAAAGTAAATGAACTTCCGGCCTGTCCAAGAGCCAATTTGTACATCGGTTCTAATGTTTTCTCATCAAACATCATATTTGCATTGGTAGCAAAAGGCAATTCGTTGGCGAGAATTTTTAAATTAGAATAATGTGTGGTAATAATTCCGAACGCTTCACGATGGTAGAATTCTTCGAGGAAAATTTCCGCTAAAGCACCACCCAATTCAGGATCTGATCCGGTACCAAACTCATCAATCAGAAACATGGTTTTCTTGTTGCATTTTTTCAGGAAATAATTCATGTTTTTTAATCGATAACTATAGGTACTAAGGTGGTTTTCAATAGACTGATTATCACCAATATCTGTTAAAATCCGATCAAATAAGAACGTTTCACTTCTCTCATGAACCGGGATTAACATACCCGATTGCAACATCAATTGCAGCAATCCAACGGTTTTTAACGAAATTGTTTTTCCTCCTGCATTGGGTCCGGATATCACAATAATTCGGTTATCTTGCTTCAATTCAATGGTTTGCGGATGCGTAATTTCGTTTTTTTGCTTGTTATTCAAATACAAAATCGGATGATACGCTTCTCTAAAAAACAGCCTTCTTTCTTCGGTAATGGTTGGCAGAATTCCTTTAATTCTATTGGCATATTTTGCCTTCCCGGCAACAACATCAATATCACTCAAAAAGTCCTGATACTCAATCAAAAGAGGTAAGTAGGGACGTATTTCATTAGATAATTGCTTCAGAATTCGGGTAATTTCTTCTTTTTCTTCGTATTCTAAGTTGCTTAGTTCTCGCGAATATTGCAAAGTAGCTTCTGGCTCAATATAAGCGATGCTTCCGGTTTTTGAACTCCCTAAAATAGAGCCTTTTACTTTTCGGCGATACATGGCAAGAACAGCCAAAACCCTTCGGTTCTGAACAAAACTTTCTTTAATATCATCTAAGTAACCAAGACTGTTATTATGCGTAAGAGCCGCTCCAAAGCTTTGATTTACCTTGCCGCGAACAATATTCATACTCTGGCGAATGCTCAAAAGTGCCGGTGAAGCATTGTCTTTTATCTCACCGTATTTATCTACAATCGCATCAATTAGCGTAACTATATCCTTGGTATATTCAACTCTTGAAGCTCTGGCATTTAAATTTGGATAATAATCATCAAACTTCTGAAGGAAATTCAGCAAAAAGTTTGATGTTGAAGAAAGTGTAGCAATTTTTCTGAAACTGCCCACTTCAAGAAAACTATCCTCAATAGCCAGAAATTTGATTTCGTGCGTAATCGCATCAAAACCATGATTTGGAATAGCATTGTTATTCTCAAACGACGAAACGTATTCTGACGTCTGCATTAAAGCCTGCATCAATGTTTCTTTATCTCTAAATGGAGTTATTTCTAAAGCTTTTTGTTTTCCAATATCTGTATTACAGCCTGCTGAAATGGTTTCAAGCACCGTTGGAAATTGTAAATCTTGTAATGTTTTTTCGGTAATGGATATCATTATATATCGTAAGTTGTAAAGTTCAAAGTTACAAAGTTTTAAAACTAAATAGTAGTAATAATTGGTACTTTGCAAAAATCTTTACGAAATTTGTAATTAAATTTTATTTAAATGAAAATCAATCTTTCTTCAGAGTGGCAAACCGTTTTAGCAGACGAAATTCAAAAGACTTATTTTACGGAATTAACCGCAGCTTTAGCATTAGAATATCAAACGCAAATTTGCTATCCGCCGACAGAATTGATTTTTTCTGCTTTTAATACTTGTGATTTTAAAAACTTAAAAGTAGTGCTTATTGGCCAGGATCCTTACCATGGAGAAGGAGAAGCAAACGGTTTAAGCTTTTCGGTGAATGATACTGTCAAAATTCCGCCTTCTTTGCGCAATATCTACAGAGAGCTAAGCACTGATCTCGATTCGATTTTTATGCCAACTTCCGGAAATTTAGAAAAATGGGCAAAGCAGGGTGTCTTACTTTTAAATGCGTCATTAACGGTTCGAAAAGACAGTCCGAACAGTCATAAACATTTGAAATGGAATCTTTTTACCGATGCTGTAATTCAGGCTATTTCTGATCAAAAAGAAAATATTGTTTTTTTATTGTGGGGCGCTTTTGCTCAGAAAAAGGGATCCAAAATAGATCGCAACAAACATTTTGTTTTAGAATCCGGACATCCGTCACCAATGAGTGCTAATCAGGGAAAATGGTTTGGAAACAGACACTTTAGCAAAACTAATGCGTTTTTGAGAACTAAAGGAATTTCAGAAATTGAATGGCTCTAGGTTTAAACTACTTCAAATATTCGGCTAAAGCCTTTTTTATACTAATCAATTCTTTAACTCGAGCTAAAGCCGGAGCCAATTGATAAGAGCTTTATGAAGTTTATAATTTATTAAACTAATGTAGCTATGATAAAACCAATTTGTTATAAACCGAAGTTTACATCAATCAGACTACTATAACTATGATAAAATTAAACTGAAGTTTACTTTTTTGTAATTTCTTCCAAAACCGCTTTGTTCTCGTAATTGATTACTTTAAGAACAATTTCCTGATTTTTTACTGTCTTACCTTCAATCACATAAAGCTTTCCTTTTTTGAAAGGAACATTACTCTGATCAAAATCAACATCGCCATAAGTCAATGTATTTTTTACATCGGCCGTATCAACCCATTTTTCATTCAAAGTCTGAATTGCTTTATCGGAATATTGAAAAGGTTTGGTGCGCAAACTATTCAAAACCCTGGCATTTGGAAAGTAATTACATCGGGTATCTTTTCCACTAAAAACAAGGGCTACGAAAAAGCATCCCATAATCAAACCAATCAAATAATAAGCAAAACGATGTACAAACTTCATGAAATATTTTTTTTTGCAAAGGTACGCTAAAGTTCCCTTAAAATACAAGTAAATTAATATCGTTATCCGGCAAATCAAACCATTCGCCAATTGCTTTGTTGGTTAGAATTCCATGATACAAATAAACGCCGTTTTTTAAGCCTTTGTTACATCTGATAGAGCTTTCCAAACCACCCTCTTCGGCTATCTGAAGTAGGTAAGGAGTAAGCATATTACTTATTGAAAGTGAGGCCGTTTTAGAATATCTTGAAGGAATATTTGGTACACAATAATGCAGTACATTGCTTTTTATAAAGGTTGGTTTTTCATGCGTCGTAACCTCAGAGCTTTCAAAACAACCACCGGTATCGATGCTGACATCAACAATTACGGCTCCTTTTTTCATATGTTCCATCATCGTTTCTGTCACTACAATCGGACAACGTTCTTTACCACGCATGGCACCAATCGCTACATCACAACGTCTTAATGCTTTTAGCAACGCTTTCTGCTGAATGGTAGAAGTAAAGATTCGCTGATTTAAATTGTTTTGTAAACGACGTAATTTGGTAATCGAATTATCAAAAACTTTGACATTAGCTCCCAAACCTATAGCCGTTTTTGCTGCAAACTCACCAACAGTTCCGGCTCCTAAAATAACAACTTCAGTAGGAGGGACTCCGGTTATATTTCCAAATAAAAGTCCTTTTCCGAATTCATCGGTAATCATTAATTCTGCAGCAATGAGTATAGAAGCAGCTCCAGCAATTTCGCTTAAAGATTTTACGGCAGGGTAAGAGCCGTCTTCATCTTTAATGTATTCAAACGCAAGTGCGGTAATCTTTTTTAAGGCTAAAGCTTCAAAATAAGCTCTCTTTTTTGTTTTAAGCTGAATTGCAGAGATGATAATCGTTTCAGGATTAATCATTTCGATCTCTGCCAGGGTAGGCGGCTCTACCTTGAGAAGCATCGGACAGCCAAAAACTTTTTTGGTATCTTTTGTTACTTCAGCACCGGCATCAGCATACTCTTTGTCAGAGTAACTTGAACTTTCCCCAGCTCCCGACTCAATCATCACGCGGTGCCCTTCGTAGGTCAACGAATTTACGGCATCCGGTGTCAAACAAATACGACGTTCCTGATAACTTGTTTCTTTAGGAATCCCTATAAAAAGCTCTCTTTTAAATCGGCCAATTTCAAGTTTTTCTTCTTGTGGCAACAATTGTTGTTTCGTAAATGGAGTTAATGTAATTGACATGGGTAGTGGGAAAATTAAGAATACAATGGAGTTAAGGTAATCGACATGGGTTGAGGGAAAAATTAAGAGTACAAATTACGTAAAAAGTTTTAAAATCAATGCAAATATTCTGCTAATACTGCATTAATAATCAGGACAGTATTTTTTCCATTTTAATATTGGCTCTTTCATACACTCCGTCTTCTAACGGGATTTCGATAAAACCAAATTTTTCATACAGATGAATTGCCGGAAGGAGAATGCGGTTAGAGTACAAAATCAGTTTTTTAATTTGATTTTCTTCAGCCACAGCCATGCAATGAACCAACATTTTATTTCCAATTCCCAAGCCTTGTGCTTTCTCCGAAATTGCCATTTTTCCTAATTCAAATGTCGTGGCATCAATTTTAATCAGAGAAAAAGTTCCGATAACCTCATCATTATACAACGCATAAAAAATCATTCCACCTTTATCGATAATATATTCCTGTGGATTTGAAAGTACTATCTCGTCTTTTTCTTCCACTTTAAAATACTTTTGCAACCATTCTAAATTTAAGGTTTTGACAGGTTCTTTTAAATCAGGAGAGTAGGGGACTATTTTTACTTGATCTTGGATACTCATTTCTATTTTAAACTAAGTTTAGTTCTCTTTTGCCATCAGCCAATAATTCAATTGTAACAACGGAATGTTCATCAGGAATCAAACTTGCAATCTTTTCGGACCATTCAATAAAACACCAGTTTCCGGAATACAAATAATCATCAACCCCCATATCAAGCGCTTCGGTTTCTTTGTTTAAACGGTAAAAGTCGAAATGATACACTATTTTATGATCAGCAGTATCATACTCGTTAACTAAAGAAAATGTTGGGCTACTGGTAGCATCTTCAACCCCCAAGGCCTTACATAATTCCTTGATTAAAGTTGTTTTCCCAACGCCCATTTCCCCATTAAAAAGGATAATTTTCTTTGGATTTTGAGCCAAAATTTGCTCTGCTACTTCTTTAAGCTGATCTGCTGAAAAAACGATATTCATTTTTTGTTTTACTTTTTTTAATTAAAATTTCAGTCACAATTTTCGGTCTCAGTCTTAAACGAAAACTGAAAACCGTGACTAAAAACTCTTTCCTCTTTATTTAGGATTAAATACCAAGAACGGAATAATCATTTCTTCTAATGAAATTCCTCCGTGTTGGTAAGTATTTTTATAATAACTCACGTAATGATTGTAATTGTTTACATACGCCAAAAAGAAATCGTTTTTGGCAAAAATAAAAGAACTACTCATATTTATAGCAGGCAAACCAATTACTTTAGGTTCCTTAACCACATAAACGTCTTTTTGCTCGTAGGTCAAACTACGGCCGGTTTTATAACGCAAATTTAGACTTGTATTTTTATCTCCAACAACTTTTGAAGGGTTTTTTACATTAATTGTTCCGTGATCTGTTGTTAAAACCAATTTGAAGCCTAAAAGTTGCGCTTGCTGAATGATTTCCAACAACGGGGAATTTTTGAACCAGCTCAGTGTTAAAGAGCGATAGGCTTTATCATCAGAAGCCAGTTCTTTTACGACTTCCATTTCTGTTTTAGCATGCGAAAGCATGTCGACAAAGTTGTAGACAACCGTTACCAAATCATTACCCTTTAGAGCCTTAAAGTTTTCGGCAAGTTTTTTACCTCCTGCGTAATTGGTGATTTTAAAATAATCTTGTTTTATGTCTAGTCCCAGGCGTTTTAATTGTGCAGTCAAAAACTCGGCTTCGTAAAGGTTTTTTCCTCCGTCTTCAACGTCATTTTTCCAATATTGCGGAAACTGTTTTTCCATCTCTATAGGCAATAATCCCGAGAAAATAGCATTTCTGGCATATTGGGTAGCCGTAGGAAGAATCGAGAAATACGGCACTTCTTTTTCTAATTTATAGAAATTTGAAACTACAGTTTCAAAAGATTTCCATTGGTCATAACGCAAATTATCTATCACAACAAACAATATAGGTTTGTCCTTCTTTTTAATCTCCGGTACTACTAATTCTTTGAATAAATTATGCGATTGAATCGGTTTATCTGCTTTTGGCTCAAACCAATCTTCATAATTGCGTTCAATATATTTACCAAATTGAGAATTAGCCTCGACTTTTTGAGACTCTAAAATTTCAATCATCGCCTGATCGTTAATATTTTCGAGTTCTAATTCCCAGAATAAAAGTTTTTTATACAATTCAACCCAATCTTCATAGGAGTTGACCATTGCCAGTTCCATTGAGATTTTTCTAAATTCTTTCTGATAGTCCAGGGTTGTTTTTTCTGAAATCAATCTCGAATGGTCCAGATTCTTCTTCAAACTCAATAAAATCTGATTCGGATTTACCGGTTTGATCAAATAGTCGGCGATTTTAGAACCAATGGCTTCTTCCATTATATATTCTTCTTCGCTTTTGGTAATCATAATCATCGGTATGGCTGATTTTTTTTCTTTCATTTCCGAAAGTGTTTCCAAACCGCTCATTCCGGGCATATTTTCATCTAAAAAAACAATATCAAAATTATCTTCTTCAAAGAGGGAAATAGCATCCAAACCATTGTTGCAGGTTGTTACTGCATAATTTTTTTTCTCTAGAAATAATATATGTGGCTTTAAAAGGTCAATTTCATCATCAACCCAAAGTATTTTTATTTTATCCATAACTGTTTATCTATTCAAAAGTATTAAAATCTATTGGCAATTTACTCCTTTTTAAAACGGCTATTTATTAATATTATGATAATTTTTATTATAAAAAAACAAAAAAACCATCGGATATATTACACTCGATGGTTTTTGTTGAAATTAAGTTCCTGAGTTTTTTTATTGTTTCATCTTTTTGTGATTAAAAAAACACATCTGAACTTGAAATTCTATCTATTGTCCATTTGCCTTTTTCTTTTTTCATAAAAACAAGCTTTGCCATTCCTCCATCTCTACCATAAATGTCATACGTAAAAATTAAATATTCCCTATTATAATAATACATTGGCTCTGAAATATAAATCCAAAGTTGTGATCTCGAATATTCATTTATTGAATCATTTTTTATAGCCTGCTGTTTTTTAAGCACAAAGTTGAATTCTGAAAAATCCTCTTTTTTCCAATATCTTTTTAAAGTATTATTAATGTATTTATCATATGCTTTTTTATACGCTATATCATTCTGTAAAACAATTGGTTTAAAATCAACGTCAAAATAAGGGCTAGCCGATTTGTATTCCTTAAATTCAGATAATACTTTTTTGTAATCAACTTTCTCTTCTTGAAGAATATAGTTTTTTGAAGGATCAATATTTTCTTGCCTTAAGAATACTCTTACTGGCTCATAATTTTTAAGATATTTGCTAGTAGTACATGACAACATGAAAAAAGGGATAGCAAACAATATTATTTTAAATTGTTTCATAATTTTACTTTCACATTGTATTCTTAACAAATGAGCTCTTATAAACAGCCACTACAACTATAGTCGCCTATTCTTTCGACCAATACCCATTTCTTTCCCTCTTTTTTCATTACCACCACAATTTGAGGATCAGCACTATATAAATAATTATCAATACGATAAAAAAACATAACATATTTTTTATCCCAATAATAAATTGGCTCCGATAAAACGACAACATATTTGACATCTTTCAAGTCTGGGTTCTTTTTAGAAAAAGTATAGGTAAAAAGTTGTTCTCTTTTTCCCTCAACAAACTTGTATCCCTGAAAATCTTTATCACTCCAATATCTTGTAATAGTATCACTAGAATATTTTGCATATAATTTATTCCAATGTTTTTCATCAAATAATTTGCTTGTATAATCTATAGTATTTGGATTTACAATATGTTTAGCGCCTTCACCTCGGTTAAAAATTCTTAAAGTTTGATAATTACTTTCCTTCGTTCGTAAAATATAGTTTTTATCTCTGGAAACATTTTCTAATTCTAAAAAAGTATTTATTGGATCATAATTTTTAAGGTATGATGAACTACAAGAAAAAAAGGAAAACGAAACAACTATAGGTATTATTCTTTTTAATATTATCATAACATTTTTTTGAGTTAGGATTTCCTTTAGCATTTCAATCTTATGGAGGCAGTCCTATAAACACATTAATCAATGTCTAAAACAGATTTATTATCGATAATGACTATTATCCTCTATTGCTCACAACAATCCATTTACCTTTTTCTTTTTTCATAATCACAACCTTTGATTGTGAACTGCCAAAAAAAGGAAATATATTAAACGAAAACATAATATATTTCCTATCCATATAGAACATTGGTTCTGAAATTAAAATAACGGAATCAACTTCACTATTAAGATACTTATCGAGAAAAGTTGATCTCAAAACCAGCCCTCTTCCTTTCTCCAAAATAAAATTATATTCAGGAAAGTCTTCTTTCTTCCAATATTTTTTTACTGTATCATTGATATAGCTGTTGTACATTTCTCTCCAGTGTTTCTCTACAAACAAACCCTCTCTATAATCTAAAGGAACATTCATCTCTCTAAGGGGATCCGGACCTTCACCTCCATTAAATATATCTAATGCAATTATATTGGGTTCTTTATCCGCCTGTAAAACATACTTTCTCTTTTTATCTAATTTTAGAGTCTCTAAAAATACATTGATAGGCTCATAAGTTTCTACATATTGTGCACTGGCAGGTAATACAATACAAAAGAAAAGAACAAATTGGAGTCTGTTTTTTAATCGTTTCATAAGTTTTACTTTTCTATTACTGATCCCTTTTCTACAAAATATCTCTCGTGTACTCAAAAAACAAATTAATCGTCAACGATAAACGTAATCTCCAATTACTTTAATGACAGTCCATTTTCTTTTTTTACAATCACCGTTCGTGGTTCTTGATAGTTACCAAGATCTAACATGCTAAAATAAGACACAATATATTCGCTACAGACAAGCCTGGAGGACGATTTGAGCAGCATTCAAGTACTGATATACTACTTTTGTTTTATAAAACAAGATTCTGTTTTAATAATAAACGTAATCTCCAATCACCCTCACAACAACCCATTTTCCTTTTTCTTTTTTCATAATTACAACTTGTGGTTGTAAACTACCTAAGAAAGATGACATATTGAAATAAAACATAATGTATTCTTTATTCTTATAGTAAATCGGTTCGGATATACTTATTACTTGATCAACTCTACTATTCATATATCTTATCGAGAAATCATATTTCATTATCCCTTCACCATCCTCCAATATAAAATCATATCCAGGAAAATCTTCTTTCTTCCAATATTTTTTAACTGTGTCATTAATGTAGTTCTTATACATTTTTTGCCAATATTTTTCTGCAAACAAACCACCAGTATAATCTATATCATTTATTGAATCAATAGCATGATCTGGTCCTTCCCCTCCATTAAATATTCTCAAAACCGCTCTACTATATATCTTATCTCTTTGTAGAATGTATTTTTTGCTTTTATCTACTTTTTTAGTTTCCAGAAAAACATTTATCGGTTCATTATCTTTATTATGTAAACTACTGGCACATGACAAAACAAAGAAAGGAATTAGTATAAATATTTTTTTTAATTGTTTCATATAAGTAAAAGTTAGTTTTTATTGGATGTAATATTTCAAATGTTATTTTTTACATGATACGCCTTTTGGAGAATAAGTACCATATTGAGAACCATTTTTTTCAGCAGTCACTCGACCTGAAATCCTTACACGATCTTTATAATTTATCGATTGTGGATTATTTGGATATAATGTATTAAAATAAGTCGTGTCAAAAAGCCCCGACCATGCCAAATCAGTATATATCTGTGAAGCTGTTCCTAATGGCGTACTAATACCTGTGTGAAATTCCTGAATAGTAGCCGCTATAGTACTAACATACTTCTCAGCAATTAGCTCATGATGAGCAGCAGGAAGTATACTTTTATCATTTGTAATTTGGTATTGTACATAAGCTTCATAAACTGTCGGAAAATCATAAATTCCCGGAGCTCCATTAGCTTTATTTTGTTCTAACAAACTAATCAAATAAGCATGAACAACCTCATGCGCCATCGTAGTTGCTACAGACAAATCAGTAGGACGATTTGGATTACCACTACCATTGATGTAATCTTGATTGAAAACCATAGTAACATCAGTACTTGTACCTTTAGTTGGTATAGTATTTGCCCAGAGATTAGATTGGTTATCTTTAAATGATCCGGTTGACATATGTATTGTAAAAATGGAGCCGTCAGCATTAAAACGTCTTAACATTGACGCAATATCCCCATCATTCAGATTTTTTAATCTGTTAAGGATATCTTTGGTACAGGGATCAAGATTGGTATCATCAATATAGTCTTCAATGGCTTCTGCCGCATCTACCGAATCACCGCTTCCGCCGCCATCAGGAGGCGTTTGTTCCTCTTGGCCGGCTCCGCCACCGCCACCGGTACATTCCCACCAGTCCCGTATTAGTCGATCCTGACCGGTTTCGGGATTCACATAAAAAAGCCCCCAATGTATACATCTTCCCCTGGCTGTTAAGGAAGGTTTTTTATTTCTGATGATCGGTTTTTTACCGTTAACCGAAATTAAGTTATTTTTCGCATTGTACAGCTGAATCCAATTGATTTCTGTTCCTTCTAAGTCCTTAGAAAAAGAAACCTTTAGGTTATAATCAAAAACAGCCGTAGTACTGTTCTTTGTCACAATCAGAACCGGAAATAAATAGCTTGAAATTTTCTTGTTTTTAGTATCCTTATAATAAATCGGCTTTTGTGAAACCAGCGGAACAAATAAGGTATCGTTTTTAAAATCGGCTTTTGCCCAGTCCGGATTCCCGGTAAAGTAGCTGTTCTCTTTTATTTTTACCGGATTATGGCTGAAATAGTTTTGAGCCTGCTGTAGTACAGAAGTTGCATTGGTCTGTTCTTTACTGTTAGAGTCCTCCTGAGAGCAGGCGTTTAACAAAAAAAATACAGAACAGAAAAACAGTAATTGGGTATATCTTTTATTCATGGCTTTGTTTTTTATTGTCCTTATTTTTTTACAATACTATAATAAAATTCCTAAAAAAGCAATATACAAAAGCTATACTTTTCATATTTGAAGGCCATCGTTTTTTATCTGTACAAAAAAACCTGTTCGAAACAACGAACAGGTTTTTTAAGCATTTGTACTTCCAAATGATTTTATTGCCAGCCACCTCCAAGCGCTTTATACAATTGAATTACAGCATTATACTTAGCATTTTTATTCTCAATTAAGGTCAATTGAGCGCTCAATGCATCATCTTTAGCAGTTAATACTTCTAGGTAATTTACCAAACCATATTTCAGCAATTCATCTGAATAATCAGTCGCAACTTTTAAGGCCTCAACCTGTTTCTCGCGAACTGATATTTTATAAATCTCGTTGTTGTACTGTGCCAGCGCATCAGAAACCTCTCTTCCGGCAGTTAACAAAGACTGTTCAAATTGCAGATACGCTTTTTCCTGATTGGCTTTTGCTATCTCGTACTTTGTTCTGATCTGACGCTGATTGAAAATAGGCTGTGTCAAACCGGTTACTATGTTTGCGAAAATAGAATTAGCACTAAACCATTCTTTCAAATCAATACTCTGAAGTCCACCGGTCGCGGTGATTTTAAATGTTGGATAGAAATTACTTTTAGCCACATTGGTTTGCTCAAAATACGACATAAAATTGTACTCTGCTGCAATCACATCTGGTCTGTTTCTTAGCAATGTTGCAGGAACTCCAAGAGTAATTTCCGGAACTTCTTTTTGTGATTCAAAACTGCTTCTTTCAATTTTACCCGATGGCACACTCAAAAGAATACTCATTTTGTTTTCAAAAAGAAGCGCGCTTACTTTTAAATCAGCAATAATAATTTCGGTAGCGTATTTTTGAGACTCAGTTTGTTTAACTCCAACTTCCGTTACATTTCCGGCATCTTTTAGAGCTTTAATCGCTACAACACTTTCGTCTCTGTTGATTAATGTTTCTTCCGCAATTCTAATTTGCTCGTCTATCGACATCAACTGGTAATAAGTCGAAGCAATATCAGCTATTAACTGCGTTCTTACCGCCTGAGTTGCAGCAGTTGTTTGTAAATAAACAGCATTTGCAGCTCGGGAAGTACTTCTTATTTTCCCCCAAATATCAGCTTCCCAGCTTAAAGTCCCGGTCAATTGATATTGATTGGTACTTCTGTCAGGAAGGAAAGCACCAAACTGACTGTTTCTTGATAATTCCTGATGCGTCCAGTCGGTTCCGGCAGACAGAGTAGGGAAGTACCCTGTTTTTCCTTGTTTCATAGAAGCTTCGGCAGCGGCAATATTTTGCATTGCAATTCGGATATCCAGATTATTATCCAGTCCTTTTTTGATGTAACCTTGTAAAATTGGATCCGTAAAAATGTTATTCCACGCTATATTTGCTAAGGAAACACTGTCTTTTGCTGCCACTTCAGTTCGGTACAAATTCTCAGTTTTTATGTCCGGTCTTTTGTATTCCTTGGCAACGAAGCAGGATTGCATAACAGTTGCCGAGACGACAACTGTTACTATTTTATATACATTATTTTTCATATTCTTCGTCTAAAAGTGTAGTTTCAGATTCTTTATTTACTATTGATTTTCCTGAGATTCTTTCTTGTAAACTTTGGAAAATAATGAACAATATCGGAATTACAAACACTCCGAATACCGTTCCAATTAACATCCCTCCAACAGCTCCCATACCAATAGAACGGTTCCCTACAGCACCAACACCGGAAGCAAGAGCCAATGGCATTAAACCAAAGATAAACGCAAGTGATGTCATCAAAATCGGACGTAAACGTGCTTTTGAACCTTCGATAGCAGCCTGAACAAGATCCATTCCATCACGTCGCCTTTGTATGGCAAATTCCACAATCAGAATGGCATTTTTAGCCAAGAGTCCAATAAGCATGATCAGCGCGACTTGGAAATAGATGTTGTTTTCTAACCCCGCCAATCTCACAAAGCCAATGGCTCCGGCAATTCCGACAGGTAAAGAAAGAAGTACAGACAAGGGCACTAAATAACTCTCATACTGCGCACTTAATAAGAAGTATACAAATATCAAACTCAATAAGAATACACCCGCAGCTTGGCTTCCTGCAATGATTTCCTCACGGGTCATACCGGAAAATTCATAGCTGTACGTTTTTGGCAAATGCTGTGCAGCTACCTCCTGAATGGCTTTAATAGCATCTCCGGAACTGTAACCCGGTTTTGCTTTACCATTTACGTTTACTGCTTTTAACATATTAAAACGCGCCACCGCCTCAGGTCCGTAAATTCTCTTGAAATCAACAAACTGACTTATAGCTACCTGCTGTCCGGAATTATTTTTAACATAAACCGAATTGATCGATTCCAGATTAGCTCTGTCCGAAGGTTTTGCCTGAATCATGACACGGTATTGTTTTCCGAATTTATTAAAATCGGTTGTATAAAGACCTCCGTAATAACCTTGCATGGTATTGAAAATATCACTTACAGAAACTCCGGCATTCTTCGCTCTTTCTACATTAATATCCATTTGATATTGCGGGAAAGTAGGGTTGAAGTTCGTGATAGCATATTGAATCTCCGATCTTTTCATTAGTTCACCCAAAAACTCATTACTCACTTTACTTACTGTTGCCCAATCATCGTCTCCTTTGTCCTGAATTTTAAGCTCGAAACCATCCGCTGAACCAAATCCTTGTACACTTGGAGGAGTAAAGAATAAGGCTCTCGCATCTTTAAAGTGGGCTGTTTTGGCAAACAATTGCCCAACAATAGCTTCTACAGACTGATTGGCTTCCTTACGGTATTTCCAGTCTTTTAATTTAATAACCGTAAAGGCATATGAACCTCCGTTTACACTGTTTAATAAACTAAAACCAACTACACTCATTCTGGATTCCACTATATCCATTGAAGCTAGTATAGAATCTAATTCATTAACAGCTAATTGTGTTTTCTCCAGAGTTGTTCCCGGAGGCAACGTTAAATCTGCCATGATAATTCCCCTGTCTTCATTAGGAATAAATCCTGATGGAGTGCTTTGGAACAAAAAGATCGTAATAGCCGAGAAAATTGCCAGACCGCCAATTGCGATCCATTTTCTTTTCGCTAAAAATCCAAGAGATTTCACATATCTGTCATTCATACGGTCAAAACTGGTATTGAATGCGATAAAGAAACGGTCTTTAAAATTTTTATGTTCATGCCCATGATCTGAATCTGCATGCGGCTTTAATAACAAGGCACATAATGCAGGACTTAAGGTCAATGCATTCACGGCAGATATCAGGATCGCAATGGCCAAAGTAATTGCAAACTGCTGATAAAACACTCCTGAAGGCCCTTTTAAGAAAGAAACCGGAATAAATACCGCAGCCATTACTAAGGTAATCGAAACAATTGCCCCTGTAATTTCACTCATAGCAGAAAGAGTCGCTTCTTTTCCTGATTTCGCTCCCTCATCCAGTTTCGCATGGACAGCCTCGACGACTACAATCGCATCATCGACAACAATACCGATAGCCAGAATCATTGCAAATAAGGTCAACATATTGATCGAGAAACCAAATACTGACAAGAAGAAAAAGGTACCAATAATAGCCACCGGAACCGCTATAGCTGGAATCAAAGTAGATCTAAAATCCTGAAGGAATAAAAACACCACTATAAATACCAATATAAAAGCTTCCACTAAAGTGTGAATTACATTATCGATAGAAGCATCTAAGAACGTTTTGGTATTATATGGAATCACATAATCTACTCCTTTTGGAAAATCAGGTTTTGTTTCGTCAAGAATTTTTGTAACCTCTGTAATAATATCCTGAGCATTTGAACCCGAGGTCTGAAATACACCAACGGCAACACCTTGTTTACCCATAGCGATATTTTTTGTCCCGTAATTGAAACCGCCCAATTCAACAGTAGCCACATCCTTTAAATGAAGGAAATTCCCGTTTCCGGTTGACTTTATGACAATGTTTTCATAATCCTTAATTTCAGCCAGACGACCTTTGTATTTGATTACATATTCGTAAACCCCTGCTGCGTTTTCACCGAATTTACCCGGTGCAGCTTCTACGTTTTGCTCTTGCAATGCAGCCTGAATATCTTTAGGAGAAACACTGTATGAAGCCATTTTCTCCGGATCAATCCAGATTCTCATGGAGTAATCTTTAGCACCAAAAACGTTTACCTGTCCAACTCCTTTTACACGTTGTAATTTAGGTACAAGGTTGATTTTAGCATAATTCTGAATGTACGTTTCATCAAAATCCTTGTTATTGGAGTACAAAGCAAAAAACATCAAGGCACTGGTCTGACTCTTTAGGGTTGTAACCCCGGTCTGCACAACGGCTTGTGGCAATTTGCTGGTAGCACGTGAAACTCTGTTTTGTACGTTTACTGCGGCAATATCAGGATCAATTCCAAGTTCAAAATAAACAGATATTTTAGCAGAACCATCATTTGCAGCTGTTGAAGTCATATAGGTCATTCCTTCAACACCATTTATTTCTTCCTCTAAAGGAATCACGACACTATTAAGTACCGTTTCCGCATTAGCACCGGTATAGGTTGCAGTAACCTGTACGGTTGGCGGAGCAATTTCGGGATATTGTTCGACCGGCAAAGAAATCAATCCTAAGACACCTAGTATGGTGATTAGAATAGAAATTACCGTCGAGAGAACTGGTCTTTCGATAAAAGTTTTTAACATCTTAAATATTATTTTTTAGCTGAAGAATCTGTGTTTGCTGTTGTTACAGCCTCCTCTTTGGCTTGTTGTGGTACAATTTCTACATCGTCTTTTAATTTTGACGCTCCTTCGATTACAACCATTTCGCCCTCTTTAAGCCCTGAAGAAACAATATAGTTCAGATCAGAAGTTCCATTTGTTTCAATGATTCTCGATTTTACTTTGTTGCCTTTCTCTACTACGTAAATAGTTTGTTTTCCCTGAACTTCGAAAACGGCATTTTGAGGAACCAGAATCACATCTTTTTCTTCAATTGGTAAACGAATAAGTCCCGTACTACCACTTCTTAAGATACCTTCAGGATTAGCAAATTCTGCTCTGAATTGTGTTGTTCCGGTCTGTGCATTCACTAAACCGTTCATAGTAGCGATTCTTCCTTTTTGATCGTATTCCGAATTATCAACTAAAATCAAAGATACTGAAGGTGCAGATTTTAGTTTTTCGGCAGTAGTTGCTCCTTTAAATGTTTTATTAAAGAATAACAATTGTTTTTCATTCATAGAGAAATAGGCACGAACAATTTTAGTATCAGAGACTGTTGTCAGCGGCATTTCGTTGGTAGCGCTAACCAAACTTCCTTCTCTGAAAGGCAATCCTCCAATAACACCATTTACCGGGGAATAAATTGTTGCATAACCAATATTGGCCACAATACTACCATAGTTGCTTTTCGCCTGAGCGAGTTTTGCTTTTGCAGTTTCCAATTGAACAACACTAATGATTTTTCGATCCACCAAAGGTTTCAATCGGTCTACTTCAACCTGAGCAGCCTGAACAGCCGCTTTTGCCGCAGATGCATCCTCATTTAAAGTTTGCGTTTCCAGTTTAAAGAGCAGTTGTCCTTTTTTCACCACCTGCCCTTCATCAACATAAATTTTCTGAATAAATCCGTTTACTTTTGGCCGTATTTCCACATTCTGCTGACCTTCAAGATTTGCAGTATAGTCTTGATATACCGTTGCGTTTTGTATTGTAACCGTTTTTACCGGAAAAGGAGCAGGGCCCTGAGGCGGTGCTTGTTCTTCCTTTTTTTTGCATGATGCAAAAACTAGCATAATGGCTAATAAAGAGAATGAGATATTCTTCATATGGATTTAAATTAGATTAATTATTTGTCGGGTTTTCTATTTCTTTAAATTTAGATATAGTTTCTTTTATCAGTTCTTCGACCTTTATGACGTGACTTTTATAAGCCATTCCATTTTCCAGATTTATCAGTTCTTCCGGACTTGACATTGTTTTTTCACGGTATGAAATCATCTGGTCAATGATTTTCCTTTCGTAAGCAATAATTTTGAGATAACTTTTTAATCGCTCACTAAATGGCGAAGAGCGATAATATTTTTTTCTGTCGCCACTAATGGTATAGTAGGTGACTTTTTCCATTTTTAAGAGCAAATTGAGGTTGGTAGAAACAGAACTTTTACTGGCACCCGTTTTTTCGACCAATTGCTCAAATGTCAGGCCCGATTTTATACCGTCAACGATTAGCAATCCAAGGATTCTGGAACCTAGTGGTGACATGTGATAAAATGATTCGAAGTATACTCCAAAGGATTCTATGAGATTCTCTCTCTCTTTTTGAATCGATTTCATTTTTTTTGAGCAAAGATAGATTTTGGTTCGCTATTTACCGAACTAAACGAACTTAAATTTGTGTTAAATTTAGGTTACGTCAAAAATGCTCCGGTTTCACTTCAAAAAAACCTGACAATCTCCCAAATCAAAACACTTTGGTTATAGAAATAAAATTGTTTTATTTTTGAATACAAACGAAAACCGAATAAATAGTAATTTAGTTATATTTGTTGTCTTATAAAAAAACCAAATTGTGACTTCGATCAATAAGTTAAAAATATTCAATGATCCCATTTACGGTTTCATTTCAATACCGAATGAGCTCATATACGACTTAATTCAGCATCCTTATTTTCAGCGTTTGCGACGTATTTCGCAAATGGGACTCTCGTATTTGGTTTATCCCGGTGCCAATCACACCCGTTTTCATCATGCATTGGGCTGTATGCATTTAATGCAAAAGGCAGTAGAAACACTTCGTTTTAAAGGAGTTGTTGTTTCTCCCGAAGAAGAAAACGCACTGTATATCGCTATTTTGCTGCACGATATTGGTCATGGCCCGTTTTCGCATGCTATGGAGAAAAGTATCGTTGAAGATGTCAATCACGAAGCTATTTCATTACTCTTTATGAATCAGTTAAATGATGAGTTTGGAGGAAGACTTACTCTTGCAATTCAGGTTTTTAAGGGAGAATACCACAGAAAGTTCATGCTGCAATTGATTTCAAGTCAGCTGGACATGGACCGAATGGACTATTTAAAACGCGATAGTTTCTACACCGGAGTAGCAGAAGGAAATGTCAATTCGGAGCGATTGATTCAAATGATGAATGTCGTTGACGGTGTTTTGGTAATTGAAGAGAAAGGAATTTATTCTGTCGAAAAATTTCTGCTCTCAAGACGATTGATGTATTGGCAAGCCTACTTACATAAAACAAGTCTGGTAGCGGAACTCATCTTAATGAAAGTTTTAAAGAGAGCCAAAGAACTTGTCTTAAAAGGACAAGTACTACCTTGCAGTGAGCCCCTTTTGTATTTCATGAAAAACAAAATCACCTTAGAAAATTTTGATGCTGAAAAACTGGATCTATTTTCTCAATTGGATGATTTTGATATTATAAGTGCTTTAAAAGCCTGGCAGAAACAAGACGATTTTATACTGTCGACTTTGAGTAAAATGATTATTAACAGAGATTTATTAAAGATAAAACTCAGTGCCGATAAAATTCCAATGGAAGAATCTCAATCTTTGAAAGAGGAATTTGCGGCAGAACATCATGTTTCGTTATTAGAGGCAGGTTATTTTATTTTCAGAGGCAAAATAAAAAATCAGGCTTACAGTAAAGAAGCAGAGCCTATACGGATTTTGAAAAAAGATAAAACAATTGAAGATGTTGTTGAAGCTTCTGATCAGTTGAATTTGAAGTCGTTATCTAAATTGGTTACAAAATATTACATTTGCTTTCCAAAACAACTTATCTAAAATTAACATTTAAAATCTATTTTTTTATATTTTTGTCGCGATGAAATTTACAGCAGAACAAATAGCAGGAATTTTAGATGGAGAAGTTGTTGGGAATCCCCTCGCAGAAGTTTCCCGCTTATCTAAGATCGAAGAAGGTGAGGAAGGGTCGCTGACTTTTTTAGCTAATCCAAAGTATATCAACCACATATACACAACAAAAGCAACAGTAACAATTGTCAACGACAGTTTTACCCCCGATGCAGAAATCACTACAACTTTAATAAAAGTAGAAGATGCCTATGCCTCCTTTTCAAAATTATTGCAGTTTTACAATCAGGTAAAATTGAATAAAAACGGAATTGAACCAAATTCTTTTATCTCTGAAGGTACTAAATATGGCGAAAATTTATACTTAGGAAGTTTTAGTTATATAGGGCAAAATGTAGTCTTAGGTGATAATGTAAAAATTTACCCTAACAGTTTTATCGGCGATAATGTTGTTATCGGCGATAATGTGTATATTTTTGCAGGTGCTAAAATATATTCAGAAACAATAATCGGTAACCATTGTACTATACATTCAGGTACAATTATAGGCGCTGATGGTTTTGGATTCGTTCCGAATGAAGATGGAGTATATAGCAAAATACCACAAATTGGTAATGTTATCCTCGAAGATCATGTAGATGTTGGCGCTAATACCACCATCGACAGAGCTACACTGGGTTCTACCATTATCAGACAAGGAGTAAAATTAGACAATCAAATTCAGATTGCCCACAATGTTGAAGTTGGTAAAAATACCGTAATTGCAGCGCAGACCGGTGTTGCCGGCTCTACAAAAATTGGCGAAAATTGCATGATTGGCGGACAAGTAGGGATAGCAGGCCACTTAACTATTGGAAACAATGTTAGGGTTCAGGCGCAATCCGGAGTAGCCAGAAATATTAAGGACGACGAAGTATTACAAGGAAGTCCAACCTTTAGTTTAAGTGATTTTAGCAAATCGTATGTTCATTTTAAGAATTTACCTAAAATCGTTGCCGAACTGGAAGAATTAAAGAAACAAATAATAAACCCAAAAAATGGAAATAATGGTTAAACAGAAGACCATCAAAAATGAAATTTCACTAACAGGAGTTGGATTACACACTGGAAAAGAAGTTACAATGACTTTTAAACCAGCTCCAATTAATAATGGTTTCACTTTTGTAAGAGTAGATTTGCAAGGTCAACCAGTCATTGAGGCTGATGCTAATTATGTGGTTAACACACAAAGAGGTACTAATCTTGAAAAATTAGGAGTTAAAATTCAAACTCCGGAACATGTTTTAGCTGCTTTAGTTGGATGTGATTTGGATAATGTTATTATTGAATTAGATGCTTCAGAACTGCCTATTATGGATGGTTCTTCAAAATATTTTGTTCAGGCAATTGAAAAAGCAGGAATCGAAGAACAAGATGCTAAACGTAATGTTTATGTAGTAAAAGAAGTTATATCGTTTACTGACGAAGCTACAGGAAGCGAAATCCTGGTAATGCCAAGTGACGATTATCAGGTTACAGCAATGGTAGATTTTGGTACTAAAGTATTAGGTACTCAAAATGCAACTATGAAGAGCATTGCTGATTTTAAAGATGAAATTTCAAATTCAAGAACATTTAGTTTCTTACATGAATTAGAATCTTTATTAGAAAACGGATTAATTAAAGGTGGCGATTTAAACAATGCTATTGTATATGTAGATAAAGAAATCTCTGATGCTACAATGGAAAATTTAAAGAAAGCCTTTGGTAAAGATAAAATTTCGGTAAAACCGAATGGTGTTTTAGACAATCTTACTTTGCATTATCCTAATGAAGCGGCACGTCATAAATTACTAGATGTAGTAGGTGATTTGGCTTTAATTGGAGTTAGAATTCAAGGAAAGATTATCGCAAACAAACCAGGACATTATGTGAACACTCAGTTTGCTAAAAAAATTGGAAAAATCATTAAAATAGAACAAAGAAATCATGTTCCTGTTTATGATTTGAACAAAGAGCCTTTGATGGACATTCACAAAATCATGTCCATGTTGCCTCACCGACCTCCATTTTTATTGATTGACAGAATTATCGAAATGTCTGATCGTCATGTGGTAGGTTTGAAAAATGTTACCATGAATGAAAACTTTTTCGTTGGACATTTTCCGGAAGCACCGGTAATGCCTGGAGTTTTAATTGTTGAAGCAATGGCTCAAACGGGAGGGATTTTGGTTCTAAGTACCGTTCCGGATCCGGAAAATTACTTAACTTATTTCATGAAAATTGACAACGTTAAGTTCAAACACAAAGTACTGCCGGGTGATACCTTAATTTTCAAATGCGAATTGATTTCTCCTATCAGAAGAGGAATTTGTCATATGCAGGCAAATGCGTATGCAAACGGAAAATTAGTTACTGAGGCAGAATTAATGGCACAAATTGTAAAAAAACAATAATAGTTTAATCAAAATTATTGTTTACGTTTGTTGCCCCAATCAGACTATTTTAATTTAAAATATAAAACATACAGATGAATCAACCATTAGCTTATGTTCATCCTGGCGCTAAAATCGCTAAAAACGTTGTAATCGAGCCTTTTACAACAATCCATAATAATGTTATTATTGGAGACGGTACCTGGATCGGTTCAAATGTGACCATTATGGAAGGCGCTCGTATCGGAAAAAATTGTAATATTTTTCCGGGAGCTGTAATTTCTGCGGTGCCACAAGATTTAAAATTTGGTGGAGAAGATTCTTTGGCAATTATTGGTGACAATTGCACAATCAGAGAGTGTGTAACCATCAATAGAGGTACAGTTGCCTCAGGGCAAACGATTTTAGGCGATAACTGTCTGGTTATGGCTTATGCCCATATTGCTCACGATTGCGAAATTGGTAACAACGCTATTATTGTAAACGGAGTTGCTTTGGCAGGTCACGTTGTAGTTGGTAATCATGCTGTAATTGGAGGATTAGCTGCTATTCATCAATTTATCCACATTGGAGATCACGCTATGATTTCCGGTGGTTCTTTGGTTAGAAAAGACGTTCCACCTTATACAAAAGCAGCAAAAGAACCTTTATCTTACGTAGGAATCAATTCGGTTGGTTTAAGAAGAAGAGGTTTTAGTACCGATAAAATCAGAGAAATTCAGGAAATTTACCGAATTTTATACCAAAAAAATTACAATACAACTCAAGCTTTAAGCATTATTGAAGCCGAAATGGAAGCCACTCCTGAGAGAGATGAAATTCTTGATTTTATCAGAAATTCATCACGAGGAATCATGAAAGGTTATTCAGGGAACTATTAATTTTAGATTTTAGAGCGTAGATTTTAGATTATTGAAATCTGCAATCTAAAATCAGAAATCTAAAATAAAAAGATAGATTGATTCTTCTAAAAGAAGCTACAATCTAAAATCAGAAATCTAAAATATAAAAAAAATGGCATCTACATCAGATATTAGAAACGGATTGTGTATCAAATTCAATCACGATATTTATAAAATTATCGAATTTCTTCACGTAAAACCTGGAAAAGGACCAGCTTTCGTAAGAACAAAATTAAGAAGTTTAACAACCGGGAAAATATTAGACAATACGTTTTCTGCAGGTCATAAAATAGACGATGTACGTGTAGAAACACATACTTACCAATTTTTATATGCTGAAGGAGATGAATTTCACTTTATGAATGCTGAAACTTTCGAGCAAATCTCTTTAAACAAAAGCATTTTAGATGCTCCGGGATTATTAAAAGAAGGAACAAATGTAATGGTTCAGGTGAACACCGAAACAGATTTACCTTTATCAGTAGACATGCCAGCTTCTATTATTCTGGAAGTTACTTATGCTGAGCCGGGAGTAAAAGGAAATACCGCAACAAATGCAACTAAATCTGCTACAGTAGAAACAGGTGCAACTGTAAACGTTCCTTTGTTTATTAACGAAGGAGATAAAATTAAAATTGATACTGCTTCAGGTTCATACATGGAGCGTGTAAAAGAGTAGTTTATCAATTAGATAATTTGTCAATGAGTCAATTAGAAAATTCAGTTTCTGTACTTTCTAATTGATCCATTTTCTAACTGGCACATTTTCTAACTGACAAATTTTCTAACTAAAAAATATGAAATTTCCAAAAGTTCACTCTTTACAAGAAATTGCAAATTTGCTTGAGTGCGAATTTATAGGCGACCAAAACTTCCCCGTTTTAGGCATGAATGAAATTCATGTTGTTGAACCCGGAGATATTGTTTTTGTTGACCATCCAAAATATTACGATAAAGCTTTACAATCGGCTGCGACTATTGTTTTAATCAATAAAAAAGTAGATTGCCCGGAAGGAAAAGCACTTTTGATCTCTGATGATCCTTTTAGAGATTTTAATACCCTTACCAAACATTTTAAGCCTTTTCAATTTGCAAACGTAGCGATTTCCGCTACCGCAACTATTGGAGAAGGAACTCTTATTCAACCTAATAGTTTTATTGGAAATCACGTAAAAATTGGAAAGAATTGTTTGATTCATTCTAATGTTTCTATTTACGATCATACCGTTATTGGTGATAACGTAATTATTCATGCCGGAACCATTTTAGGAGCAGATGCCTTTTATTACAAAAAGCGTCCGGATGGTTTCGATCAGTTAATTTCAGGCGGTAGAGTAGTGATTGAAGACAATGTTGGTATTGGTGCTCTTTGTACAATTGACAAAGGAGTAACAGGAGATACTACCATCGGGGAAGGCACTAAAATTGACAATCAGGTGCATGTTGGACATGATACTGTAATTGGCAAAAAATGTCTGATCGCTTCACAAACCGGTATTGCCGGCTGCGTTGTTATCGAAGACGAAGTGACTATCTGGGGACAAGTAGGAACAACAAGTGGTGTCACAATAGGAGCTAAGGCTGTTATTATGGGACAAACAGGTGTTACAAAATCGGTTGAAGGCGGAAAATCCTATTTCGGAACTCCAATCGAAGAATCAAGAGAAAAGTTGAAGCAACTAGCTAATATCAAAAAAATTCCTGAAATTCTAAATAAATTGAAGTAATATGTCTATAAAAGAATTTGTTCAAAAATTTTATAAGTCCGATGCCTTGATTGATAGTGAAATCATGAAAATCTATCTGCATCCGGAAGTCTTGTTAGATTGGAATAGCAGTAAAGGGCTAATTATGATGAATTATGATTCTTTACTAGGAATGGCCAATGAATTGAGTCGCGCCTATGTGCGTTCGAAAGTCAGAATAAGCCATATTATTGCCGAAGATGATTTAGTATCAATACGTTATTCTCACTACGTTAAAACGATTGAAAACCCAAGAGAAGAGATGTTACTGGCTCATTTTTCTACCATTTGGCAGATTAAAGACGATAAATTATATCGCGGTTTCCAAATGAGTCAATTTTCTTAATATTTTTTGATGACAAAAAGAGTAAAATACATTACAAAACCTTATTTTTGCATCACAATTTTAAAAACTACATAAAATATATATCATGAGTGTTTTAGTTAATAAAGATTCCAAAATAATTGTTCAAGGATTTACAGGTAGCGAAGGAACTTTCCACGCTTCTCAAATGATCGAGTACGGTACTAATGTTGTTGGTGGTGTTACTCCGGGAAAAGGGGGAACCAGCCATTTAGATCGTCCGGTTTTTAATACCGTAAAAGATGCTGTAGAGCAAGCTGGAGCTGATACATCTATCATTTTTGTTCCACCAGCTTTTGCTGCTGATGCAATTATGGAAGCTGCTGATGCCGGAATTAAAGTAATTATCGCTATTACTGAAGGAATTCCTGTAGCAGACATGATTAAAGCAAATAATTATGTTAAAGAAAGAAATTCAAGATTAATCGGACCAAACTGTCCGGGTGTAATTACTCCGGGAGAAGCTAAAGTTGGTATTATGCCAGGTTTCGTTTTCAAAAAAGGAACAGTTGGTATCGTTTCTAAATCAGGAACTTTAACTTACGAAGCTGCTGATCAGGTTGTAAAACAAGGTTTAGGAATTACTACAGCTATCGGAATTGGTGGAGATCCAATTATTGGAACTACAACTAAAGAAGCTGTTGAATTATTAATGAACGATCCGGAGACTGAAATTATCATCATGATTGGTGAAATTGGAGGTCAATTAGAAGCTGACGCTGCTAAATGGGTAAGAGCTGATGGTAACCGTAAACCAGTTGTTGGTTTTATCGCAGGAGAAACTGCTCCAGCTGGTAGAACAATGGGTCACGCAGGTGCTATTGTTGGTGGTTCTGATGATACAGCTGCTGCTAAAAAACAAATTATGAGAGACAACGGAATCCACGTTGTTGATTCACCAGCTGAAATTGGTAAAAAAGTAAAAGAAGTATTGGGTTAATATCCAATGTTTTAAATAACAAATTCCAAAAGCTCCGTCTTGTTGAACAAACGAGATGGAGCTTTTTCTTCGTTTAGGTCGTTTAAACGAAATTAAGTAAAACGTAGCAACTCAGATTCTCAAAAACTTAGAACCTGAGGAGCTTTAAAGAAAAAAATATGAACAAAGAATTAGAAAAGTTTAAAGTAAGCAATAGCTTTACTTTTACTGTAGAAGATAGTTTAGAACAAGCTTGTAATGCTCCGGAATCAGGTGCAGGAGTTTTTGTTGTTTATGCTGTTGAAGGTGATGCAAAAGAGTTAATTATGGTTGGTTCTACCGGAACTGTTCAGAATGACGGAACGTTAAAAAGCAAAAATGGTGGTTTATACGATAAAATTGTAAACGGACACCAATTTGCAAAAACAGGAAGAAAATACTCTTGGCCTGCACAAATGAAATTAGAAAACATTAGCGCTCTTGAAGTAGTTTGGTACGAAACTTTTACTGCTGAAGTAAAAGGAATCCCAACAACTGTAGAAGGACAGGTTTTGCAAAATTTCTTAGATAAAAACGGAAGATTACCTAGATGGAATGTAGCTTTCTAGCATACTCTGCATTTAGCGCAATTTAACCTAAAGCCCTACTATTTGCTTAGTAGGGCTTTTTTTGCATTTATAAAACTGACTCTTACAGTGTAAAAATGCATCATAAATACAATGTAAAATGTGAAAAGCAAAATGTGAAAAGTAATAAGTTTTACTTAATTGATCACTATCTTACATTGTGCGAACATATAATTGTGTCAGATCACTGAAATACAGCAACTATATACTTAAATTCTAACGCTTCACTTCAAGGCAAGAAAATCCGTTAATTAAAACATTTGCCCTTTCAGACCAGCATATCACAATTTACATTTCACATTTTACTTTTCACATTTTACATTTTACATTATACATTTTACAACTAGCAACTTGAATTAATTATGATTTTATAAAATAGTTTAATCTCAGAAATTATCGACTAAAAAATCAGTACTATTCATGGTCATTGAAATCAATTGCTTTGTATGTTGCGGAAGTATAAAAAAGAAACTAACAAAGATCTGGTCAATCTTACAAACAAAAAATAGTTGTAGTAAAATCTCACAATTATAAAAAAATCAAAAATATTTTTCCTCTTCAAAAAATAGTTAAAACTTAGTTAAAATAAAGGCGTAGAGGCAGTTTTTCGGTATTAGGAAACTGTCTCTTTTTTGTAAAAAAATTGGTTTTAAATTTTTGCTTTTATACATTTAGAGCATTAAGTTAAAGGATAATGTTAATTGTATGAATTCTTTATATTAATAAAATACCATTTTCTATTAATTCGATGCCAAAACCAAGTTATGAAAACCAAAATTTTACAAACCCCACTTGATGACATTACACTTTGGACCAACCTAAAAGAAGGCGATGAAAAATCCTTTTCATTACTGTTTGAAAGGTATTACAGAGATTTGGTTAGTTATGGTAATTCACTTTCACCTTTTGCAGAGAAAGTTCAGGACTGCGTACAAGATGTATTTACAGATGTATGGGTCTACAGAAACTCATTGCAAAGTGCTGTTATTGTAAAAGCTTATTTATTATCAAGCGTTCGTAAAAGAATTGCGCGTCTGCACGAAAGAGATCATATTTTTCGTAAAGCGGCAAGTACGGATTCTGTTGCTTTTTTACTAAAATTTTCGGTGGAGCACGAACTTATCAACGAAGATGATGATTGTACAAGAGAAAGGGTAGCACATTTGAATAAACTATTAAATGATTTGCCGGTAAGACAAAAAGAAGCATTGTATCTCAGATACCATCAAGGACTTACGGTAGATCAAATCGCAGAAATGCTCAACGTTAATTATCAATCTGCAAGTAATCTATTATACCGCGGTTTACTTACGCTTCGTAAGGAATGGAAGGGTGCTTTTTCTATAATCACACTATTATCCTCAAGTACTTTTTAATTTTATTTTAAAAAATTAAAAAAAAATCACAATTTGGTGAGTATATAATAAGAGTGCTGTCCTCTATGTATTTGTAACCTCAAATACACATGCAAGAACTTAATACATATACCGAAATAGAAGATTTTTTATCTGACAAATCATTCCAGTCCTGGATCCTCTCTCAAATTGACGAGGACGGTTGGGAAGAGTGGACTTTAGAAAATCAGCAACGTGCCAAATTGGTCGAAGATGCAAGATTGTTTTTACTTGCAATGAAAGTACCCAATTCAGGATTATCAACTTCAGATATCCACAAAGCGTTACAGGATACCTGGAGCAAAATTGAAAAAAAAGAGAATCAAATTGATTCCAATCAAAACAATACATTTAGTTTTCTTAAAAAATATTTTTTAGCCGGCGTTGCCGCTACATTATTCTTTTGCTTAATGTCGGTTTGGTTTTATAAAAGCACATTAAATGTTACGCATCAAGTTGTAACATACAACGAACTAATCGATGACAATAAAGAAGGATTAGTAGAACAGACTAATAATTCTACTAAACCGCAAATTATCACATTGTCTGACGGAAGTTCTGTTTTATTGCAACCCAACAGTAAATTAAGTTACCCTAAAATCTTTACCGGAAGCGAAAGAAAGGTGTATTTGTCCGGCGAAGGTTTCTTTGAAATTAGTAAAAATCCTAAAAAACCTTTTTTCGTTTATGCAAACGAAATTGTTACAAAAGTGGTTGGAACCAGCTTTAGAGTTAAAGCTTATTCTGATCAGCCTGATGTAGAAGTTCTTGTTCGCACCGGTAAAGTTAAGGTAAAGTCAAATGAATTAGTATCCTCTTCAGATCGTGAAATGGTTTTGTTACCAAATCAGGCATTGCGATTTCAACGAAGTGATTTAACCTTTAACAAAATCACCAACATCACTCAGGACAAAACATTGGTAAGCAGTGTCGGGAACATTGAACAATTAAGTTTCGAATTTACGGACATACCGGTTTCTCAAATTTTTGAGACCATTGAACAAGCCTATCTAATTGATATTGATTACCCAAAAGACAAATTAAAAGAATGCCATCTCACCACTTCACTTAGTGATCAGCCTTTAACGGAGAAGTTAAGAATTGTCTGTAAAAGCATAGGAAATAACACCAGTTTTGAGATGAACGGAAATCAAATTATCATACAATCAGAAGGCTGTAATTAAGCTTTTTTTGTGTTAGGGTCTTCACGGCTTCCGCAAAATAAATTTTGATGTATAATCTCATTTAAAAATAATTTTATATAAAACATTTCTTTAAAAAATACAGCAAATTAAAAAAACAACCAAAACCAAAATAAAATAACCAAAAACCAACCAAAAACAAAAAAATGCCTATGTAAATAGTAGAATGCAAAAAAGTGTCGAAATGCTGTAACATTATCGACACTTCATTAAAGTTGAATTGTTCTCTGTAAAGAATAATTCAGTCGTTTCTTAGAATACGCACGAAACAGTATTAATCAAAACACACCAAAATTATGAAAAAACCAGTTGTTAAACAACGATTACTCCATCGAATCATGAAAATAACACTATTTCAGTTTGTCTTAGCACTTATATTTTCAAGTGTTGCTATGGCAAACGATATAAATGGACAAAAGAAACTAGACACCAAAGTTACAATTACAGTTGAAAATTTAACTTTGGATAACACTTTGTCTAAACTTGCTAAATCGGCACAGGTTAAGTTTTCTTATAATTCAAGAATAACGCAACTAAACCAGAGAGTTAGTATAGAGGCAAATGACGAGACTTTATCGGCAATTTTGTCGAGAATTCTGGAACCCTTAAATATTTCTTATGCTGAAATTAGCAATCAGATTATATTGCAAAAAAGCAGCAAAAATATTTTTTCGGGTGCAGAAAATCCGGTTTCCTTATTTGATGTTTTAGTTCCGGGACCAATCATTAAAGGTAAAGTTATAGATAACAATGGGCTTCCATTACCTGGAGCAACAGTCTTGGCTAAGGGAACAAAAATTGCTGTATTAACGGATTATGATGGTAATTTCTCTATTGAGATGCCAGCAAATAGCACGGCATTAGTAATTTCTTATGTTGGTATGGAGACTAAAGAAATTGGAATAGAGAATACTACCCCTACAATTGTTTTGAATGAGTCGGGACAAAACTTAAAAGAAGTTGTGGTAACTACCGGTTACGAAAAAACTTCAAAAAGAACATTTACTGGAGCCATCAGTAAAATTTCAGGCGCTGAGTTAAAAGTAGATGGTGTTGTAGATATCAGTAGAATGATCGAAGGAAAAGCGGCAGGGGTAACCGTTCAAAACGTTACAGGAACATTTGGTACTGCTCCTAAAATTACAGTTCGTGGATCTTCTTCTATTTTTGGTGATACAAAACCATTATGGGTAATTGATGGTGTAGTACAAGAAGATATTATCAATATTTCATTTGCAGATTTAGCTTCAGGAAATTCTGAAACTTTATTGAGTTCTGCTGTTGCAGGATTAAATTCAAATGACATACAAAGCATTGAAATTCTTAAAGATGCATCGGCTACATCTATCTACGGTTCAAGATCGTTAAACGGAGTTGTAGTTGTAACCACTAAACAAGGACGTAGAGATTCTCCTTTAAAAGTGAGTTATTCTGTTGAAAACACTGTTAGAACAGTTCCAAGTTATACACAATACGATATCTTAAATTCTCAGGAATCTATGAGTGTTTTTAAAGAAATGGAACAAAAAGGATTTCTTGATATGCCATCGACTCTTCAAGGCAGATATGGAGGAGCATATAATATTCTATCAAAAGAAATTAACCGTTACAACACATCAAACGGACAGTTTGGTGTTAAAAACGAACAACCTTATATAAATCAATTTTTGAAAAAATATGAATTAGCCAACACAGACTGGTTCAATGTTTTATTCAGACCATCTATTACACAAAATCACTCTTTAAGTTTTTCAGGCGGTGGAAAAAACAATACTCTTTATGCCTCATTGGGCTTCTATTCTGATCCGGGATGGACGCTTGCAGACAATGTAAAACAATTGTCTTCAAATATTAAAGGAACTTTTTATGTAAACGACAAATTAAATGTAACCTTATCTACTTTAGCTTCTGTTCGTGACCAAACGGCTCCGGGAAGTTACGAAAGCCAACAAGATGTTGTATTTGGTAACGTAACCAGAGATTTTGACATCAACCCGTTCAACTATGTTTTAAGTACCAGCAGAACACTTCGTCCTTACAATGACGCAGGAGGATTGGAGTACTACAGAAACAACTGGGCTCCAATGAACATTATTAACGAATTGCAAAATAATGTTTTAGAGATTAAAGTAAAAGACATCCGTTTCCAATTGGATTTAGATTACAAAATCAACAAAAATTTAAGCTACAATCTTACCGGTTCAGCACGTTATGCTAATACCTCAAGAGAGCACAAAATTTATGAGAATTCAAACGTAGTAGGAGCTTACAAAGCCGGTACAGAATATGGTGCAGATGGAGCAAACACCATTGTTAGAGATGCTAATATCTTTTTGTATAAAGATCCGAATGATTTAACAGCACAACCAATTTCAGTATTGCCTAATGGAGGATTTTTAAGAAAATTCACCAACGACCTGACTTCTTACAACATCAGAAACAGTGTGACGTATAGAAACACCTTGAACGAAAAACACGAGTTAGAAGGCTTTTTCGGTACGGAGTTAAGATCTTTGGATAGAAACAGTGATAATTTTACTGCTGCAGGTCTTCAATACGACAGAGGACTAACCGCTTTTACTGACCCAAAACTTATTGAAAAAATCATCAATGAAGGAAACTCTTACTATGGTTTAAATGCTGAAAGAGAGAGAACTGTAGGTTTCTTTGGTAAAGTAGGATATACGTATGACCGTCGTTATACGGGATCGATTACAGGTCGTTATGACGGATCAAACAGACAAGGAAATAGCGGCTCAGGAAGATGGCTTCCAACTTATACTTTTAGTGGAAAATGGAATGTTACTGAAGAAAAATTCATGAAAGATGTATCGTCAATTAACAACCTGGCGTTAAGAGCATCTTACGGTCTTACTGCAACAGCGGGTCCTGCTACTAACTCTTTAGCTATTTACAGAAGTTTTATTACAGACCGTTTAGGAATCCCGGACAGAGAAACCGGAATTGAAATTGATCAACTACAAAACTCTGATTTAACATGGGAGAAACAATACGAAACCAACATTGGTGTTGATTTAGGAATGTTTAACAACAGAGTTCAGTTTACAACAGACGTATATAGCCGTAAAGCATTTGACTTAGTTGATTTTGTAGTGACTTCAGCAATTGGAGGACAAAAAATCAAACAAGGAAATAATGCAAACATGGAAACAAAAGGTATTGAAATTGGTTTTACTACTCAAAACATAGCAACAAAAAATTTCAAATGGTCAACAACGCTTAATTTCTCTGTATTTAATCAAAAAATCACAAAATTAGAAAATCAACCAACAGCATTTGATTTAGTTGATGGAAATGGAGGAAATGCTATCGGACGTCCTAGAAACTCAATCTATTCTTACCAATTTACAGGGTTGAACAATCAAGGATTACCAACGTTCATTATGCAGGATGGCGAAGACGATAAAGTAACGGGAGCTAACTTCCAGGATACTGAAAATGTTACTAAATATTTGAAATATGAAGGTTCAATAGAGCCAAATAAATCAATTGGTTTAGCCAATACCTTTACTTACAAAAGCTGGTCGTTATATGTATTTTTCGTTGGATCAGGAGGAAATAAAGTTCGTTTGAATCCAGCTTTTAGCAGTCAATATGATGATTTAACTGTATTTACAAAGGATTTCACCAACCGTTGGATCAATCCTGGTGATGAAAATTCTACAAACGTTCCGGTTATTGCTGACAAACGTTTAATAACAAATTACGGAGGAACAAACACACTTGGACGCGCTTATAATACCTATAATTATTCTGATGTGAGAATTGCAGATGGTGATTTTGTAAGACTAAAAAATGTATCACTTAGCTGGGAATTTCCAAATGATTTCAAAAAGAAATTAGGTGTAAGTACTTTCACATTAAAAGGTTCAGCAGTTAACCCTTGGTTAATCTATTCTGATAAGAGGTTAAATGGGCAAGATCCTGAGTTCCGTAACACAGGAGGTGTAGCTTTCCCAATTACAACACAATACAGTTTTACTTTAAACCTTTCATTTTAATATAGTTGATTATGAAAAATATAAAATATATAAAAATAACCTTTGCGTTATTCCTACTCATAAGTGTTAGTAGCTGTGATGACTTTTTATCAGAGGTACCGGACAACAGAACTCAAATAGATACACCTGAAAAAATATCAGAGTTATTGGTAAATGCATACCCATTGGCTTCTTATATGGATTTGGGAGAAACAATGTCTGATAACGTTGCTGATGCTGAATTAAACAATGCTTCTGTAAAAAGCAGACAAAGTTACTATTGGGAAATGCAGGATGAAACCAATATCGACACTCAGGCTTTTTATTGGGATGCTTGCTACAGAGCTATTGCACATGCCAATCAGGCTTTAACTTCAATCAATCAATTAGGAAATCCGACTAGTTTGAATCCTCAGAAAGGAGAAGCGCTACTAGCAAGAGCCTACTCTCATTTTATGTTGGTTACATTTTGGTCAAACCGATACAACCCGGCTACTGCCGCTACAGATCTAGGAATACCTTACGTAACAGAACCTGAAACAGAGTTACTAAAAAGTTATAAAAGAAATAGTGTACAGGAAGTTTTTGATTTTATTCAAAAAGATATAGAAGAAGGGTTGAAATATGTGACGAATAATTATAAAGAACCAAAATTCCATTTCAATAAAGACGCTGCCAAAGCATTCGCCAGCCGTTTTTATTTGATAAAAGGAGATTGGGACAAAGTACTTGCTGTTTCAGAAGGATTAGGATCAAAACCGGTTGGAAAATTAAAAGATTATGCAACCTTATCAAGTTTAGCACCGGATGTTCAATTTATTGAATACGGAAAATCTTCTTACACAGCAAATTTATTGATTGGATCTCCAAATACATTAGTGGGAAGATCAGCTAGTGGTAGCAATTATTACCTGACTGATGAGAAACACAGAGCACTTTTTAACGGAACAAACCCGTTTGGAAAAGCATGGATTTTTGATTTTTATAGCTACAACAGCAGTAGTACTTTATTTACACCAAAATTTGAAGAGTATTTTAAATACACCAATCTAACAGCAAATATTGGAATTGCTTATTGCGGAATTGTACTTTTGTCTAATGATGAGTTCTACTTAAACCGTATCGAGGCGCTTGTAATGAAAAACAGAATTGCAGAAGCTAATACAGAATTAGAATACTTTTTAGGAACAAGAACAGCCGGATATAATCCTTCAACAGATAAACTAACTGAGGCCAGTGTAGTAGCCGGATACCCTGTAATTACAGATGAATTAACTCCATATTACACCATGACTCCGGTACAGACTTCTTATGTAAAAGCATTGACAGAAGCCCGCAGAAGAGACTTTGTTCATGAAGGACTTAGATGGTTTGATGTGAAACGTTTTAACATCGTTGTAACCCGTGACGACTTAGGTAAACCTCTCAACACTTTGGTTAAAGACGATAAACGAAGAGCATTGCAAATACCATTAAGCGCATCGAATTATGGTGTAGAAAAAAATCCTAGATAATTTTTTTAATAAATTTAAGATACTATGAAAATATTAAAACAATATAGAACAATGATACTTGTTGCAGGAGTTTTAACTTTTACAGCTTGTGCTCATGAAGATCAGCCAAAAGAAAGTCAGCTAGATTTTTCTCAACCTGCAAAAACAGAACTGGATAAATGGATATCAACCAATTACCTGAATCCTTATAATATTAATGCACAGTACAAATGGGATCAGAATAAAGTAGATAATAACAGATTTCTTTTTCCTCCATTGGTAGACAAAGTTCAGCCTGCGTTAAATATCGTGAAACAAATCTGGATCGATAGTTATACAGAAATTGGTGGTGCTGATTTTGTAAAACTTTTGGCCCCAAGGGAAATCCTTTTGGTTGGAGGAGTAAATTCAAACTCAAATGGAACAAGAACACTGGGGATTGCAGATTCCGGTCAAAGAATTACACTTTTTGAAGTAGATTATCTGGACAGAAAAGATCGTGCAAATGTAACCGAGTTTATTCACACCATTCAACACGAATATGTGCACATCCTAAATCAAAATAAACCTTTTGATGAACAGGCTTGGCAAAAAATCACTCCGGGGGATTATACCGGAACATGGCATTTAGAAGTGCTTCAAACTTCAAGAAATCTAGGTTTTGTTACAAACTACGCAAGAAACAATATCACCGAAGATTTTGCTGAAACTGCTTCTATTATATTAACCAGTTCAAAAGAGGAGTATGCAGCTCTTCTCGCCAGTATTACGAGTGCTGACGGAGTAGCAAAACTGCAAAGAAAAGAAGCAATCGTAGTACAGTATTACAGAGATGCTTTTGGAATTGACTTTTATGCTTTAAGAGATGCGGCACAGAGAAACACAACCAATGTCGTAAACAACTAAGTATTCGTTAATGTATAATTAAACATAGTAATATTATGAAACTAAAAAATATATTTAAGTATTCGATGTTTGCTTTTTTAGCAATGTCTTTGGGTGCTTGTACCAATAATACAGATGCGGAAAAATTGTTTGACAAAACTCCCGCCGAACGATTAAATGAACAGAAAAGTGAGTTGAGAACAGCATTGCTTTCTTCAGAATTTGGATGGAAAGCGGTGTATTTCACAGACGACACGCAATTAGGAGGTTTTACCCACTTGTTCAAATTTAAAGCTGACGGAAAAGTAGAAATGGCATCCGATTTTGATGCTGATACAAGTATCCACGAAAGCCAGTTCGATGTTGTGCTGGGAAGTACCGTAAGTGTTGTATTTACTACCAACAACAGAATACACCTTTTATCAGACTCTAACAATTACCCTACTGCTGCCTTAAGAGGTAAAGGGTACTTAGGCGATTTCCAGTTTTTATACTATGGACAAGAAAATGGAGAAATCCTTTTCAAAAGCAACAGATTGGTTAGAGATATTCGTTTTGTAAAAGCAACTGCACAGGATTGGGCTGACTTGTCTAAGAATACAATAACAGAAAAAAATCTGGTAGGGGGAATAACAAGTCCTTTATTTAGAGTACTTGAAGTGAATGACGGAACCACTGTTAAAAAGTATGATTTCGGTTTTAATCCTGCCTCTCGCTTCTCCTCTTCAGAGGCTATAGATCCGGGATCTTCAGAAGTTATTGATATGGGAATAGGATATACCCCAAATGGTATTGTGGTAAGCCCTCCATTAAAAGTAGGAAATCAACAATTAACAAATTTCGTATACAATAGCGCAAATGAAAGCTTTACTGCTACAGGAACTGGTGGAGTTACTGCATCTGTTAGATTTACAACCGTACCTCCAGTATTGACAGATGATTATAAAGATATATTGAACGGAAAGCCTCAAAAAGTGATAAGCTTTATTACAGCAAACTTATACACAGCTCCTACGACTTCAAATTATTTTAAATCTTTACTTGATCAGGCAAACGCAACATTACCTGCAAATCAAAGAATTACCAGAATACAGGTTTTCTTTAATTCTGCATTCGGAAATTATATAGAATACCGTTTTAGCGGCGGAAAACCAACTATATACCATAATTTTACACTAACTGAAGATGCAGCAAATAAAAAAGTAATTCTGCATCATACTTCTTGGGAAGACACAAGTTCATTTATCCCGGCTCCGGCATTTTTAAAAGCCATCGATGATGAATTTATGAATCCTGCAGGACTTTATCTTAAAAAAGAGAATTTTAGAATTACATTCAGTAATACTATCTACACCTTAACAAGTGCGGCTAGCAGTTTTAGAATGACAACTTATCAGTTGTAACAGTTATTATAAAGGCAGCTTCAATTGAGCTGCCTTTTTAAAGACCCATTTTTAGATCTAAATAAAATTGCTAAAAATCAATAAAATAAATTACGTGAACATAAAAAATATCCCAATATCTATTTATGAACCTAAAAACAATTTTAAACTTAGAAAAAACAGAAATGCTTTCTAACAAAGAGCAAAAAAGCATCATAGCCTGGAATGTAGCTCAACCAAAATGCATGCTTTTTAATACTGTTAAGTTTGTAATAATTAGGAATTAACCAATCTAAACCCTTAATTAAAATATACCACAATTATGAATGCTTTGATCCTATTTTGAAAAAGCAGATAAAATGCTTTTACAGATCAAGCACTATGTTTTTTTTTATTTTTTTTTATTTTGAATGGGCAACTCAATTTGAGTTGCTTTTTCAGTTTAAACAAAACAAGAAAGCTCTTTTTATATGATAGCTATAAATTATTCGATTGTTATTTTTTTAAAAAGGGAATTATCATATATTTGACAAGTCATTTATAGCTCCGGCAGAAATAAAAATTCTTTTTCTATTCCTCATCTTAAAAATAGGAACAAGAAATGCATTGCCGGGACAGCTACAAATAAATATTAAATTTAATTTTGAATATGAAATTACTAGAAGGAAAAGTAGCCATCATTACAGGCGCTAGCCGTGGAATTGGAAGAGGAATTGCAGAAGTTTTTGCTAAACATGGCGCAAATGTAGCCTTTACATACAGCTCATCTGTAGCTTCAGCAGAAGCTTTAGAAGCTGAATTGATCGGTTTAGGAGTGAAAGCCAAAGGATATCAATCTAATGCAGCTGATTTTAATGAGGCACAAGCTTTTGTTGAAGCCGTTTTGGCTGATTTCGGAACGGTAGATATTTTAATTAACAACGCCGGAATTACAAAAGATAATTTGTTAATGCGTATGTCTGAAGCTGATTTCGATCAGGTAATTGATGTTAATTTGAAATCTGTTTTTAATATGACAAAAGCAATTCAAAAAACATTCCTAAAACAACGTGCGGGTTCGATTATCAATATTAGTTCAGTAGTAGGAGTTTCCGGAAATGCGGGACAAACCAACTATGCCGCTTCAAAAGCTGGTGCCATTGGATTTACAAAATCGGTAGCACTTGAATTAGGTTCTCGTAACATTCGTTGCAATGCAATTGCTCCAGGATTCATCGAAACTGAAATGACTGCAAAATTAAACGAAGATGTAGTAAAAGGATGGAGAGAAGGAATTCCTTTAAAACGTGGCGGAACTACTGAAGATGTTGCCAATGCTTGTTTATTCCTGGCTTCAGATATGAGTGCTTATATCACAGGACAAGTATTAAATGTTTGTGGAGGAATGTTAACTTAAAAAAGTTCCGGTCTAGGTTTTCAGTTTGTACTGATCACTGAAAACGGTCACCGAATACTATAAATATGACTACAAACACTATTCTATTATTGTTGCTTTCTTTAGTAATAGCTGGTGCTTTGTCGTATTTTCAATATTTTTATAAAGCCAAAAGCTATTCCAAAGTGAATTTGTTTTTGGCTTTTTTGCGTTTTTCAGTCCTTTTTGCCTTGTTGCTTTTATTAATTAATCCGATCGTAACTAAAAATACGTTTGAAATAATTAAAACACCTTTGGCAATTGCAGTGGACAACTCCAGTTCGATTCCGATTTTAAAATCAGACAAAAAAGCAATCGAATTGTACCGCGATTTAGTTTCAAATCCTGCACTTCAGGAAAAGTTTGAAATACAATCCTATCAATTTGATGCGGACTTAAAACCTTCAAATCAATTTGATTTTAAAGGAAAGCAGACCAATTTAGATGCCATTGCCAAGAATCTGAAAAGTATCAATAGAAATGCTATCTTTCCAACCGTTATTATTACAGATGGTAATCAGACCACCGGAAATGATTATGTATACCGATTTGACCCAATAAACAAGGTATATCCTGTAATTGTAGGGGATACAACCACTTTTTTTGATTTAAAAATCAATCAGCTGAATGTAAATAAATACGCTTTTCATAAAAATAAATTCCCGGTTGAAGTTTTTCTTCAATATGCGGGGACTAAAAATACAACAGCCGATTTTTCTATTGTTCAGGGCAATAGTGTTGTAGCCAAAGAAAAAGTTACTTTTTCATCCTCAAAAAAAACAGCAACTCTAAATTTACTTTTACCCGCAGATAAAGTTGGACTGCAAATTTTTAAAGCAAGTATTTCTTCTAACGCAAAAGAGAAAAACAGCTACAATAATATCAAGAATTTTGCAGTCGAAGTAATTGATCAAAAGTCAACAATAGCAATTGTCTCGGCAATAAACCACCCTGATATTGCAGCTTTAAAACGTTCCATTGAATCCAATGCACAACGCAAAGTCATATTAATCAAACCTAATGATCTTAATTCATTGCAAGACATTTCTGTTTTGGTATTATATCAGCCAACAACAGCTTTTAAAGCAATTTTCGACAGTAATAAGTTAGCAGGTACAAATACCTTTATTATTACAGGAAACAACACCGACTTTAATTTTTTAAATCAGCAACAGCGCAATTTGGTTTTCAAAATGAGTGGTCAAAGAGAAGATTATCTCAATGAATATCAATCACAGTTTAACTTATTTGCCGTTGATAATATTGGTTTTGAAAATTTCCCGCCTTTACAAAACTTATTTGGCACCATAACAACTAATGGAAATGTATCTGTTTTACTCTCTTCTAAAATTAGAAATGTGAGTACAAATGCGCCATTGTTGGCTTTTACTGAAAACCAAGGCAAACGAACTGCCTATCTTTTAGGCGAAAACAGTTGGAAATGGCGCCTGCAAAGCCATATAGACAATCAGTCTTTTGAAAAATACGATGTTTTTATCGATAAAATAATCCAGTTTTTAGCTACTTCAACATCCAGAAAATCATTGGTTGTGACTCACGAAAGTTTCTATAATTCAGGTGAAGCGATTGCCATCAATGCGCAATATTTCAATAAAAATTATGAGTTCGATGAAAAAGCAAGACTTACCATAAGTGTGACAAACGCAGAAACAAAACAGTCCAAAAACTATGATTTATTAAAAGGAAACAATTCTTTTTCTGTAAATTTGGATGGATTAGCTGCAGGAAAGTATAATTTTTCGGTAAAAGAACTGAATACAAATACCAGTTATTCAAGTCATTTTGAAATTCTCGATTTTGATATTGAAAAGCAATTTGTAAATCCTGATGTTCTAAAATTAAAACAATTGGCATTGCAAACCAACGGAAAAGCCTTTTTTCAGGATCAGTCAGCAGAATTGATAAGAACACTTTTAGAAAATAAAGAATACAAATCAATCGAGAAAAATATTGCAACCAAAACACCTCTAATTGATTGGATTTGGTTATTGATTATAATTGCCGTTTTATTGACTACTGAGTGGTTTGTTAGAAAATATAACGGATTATTGTAGAAGAAGGTTCAGAGGTGCAAAGAGGCAAAGGTGCAAAGGTTTGTCTTAGCAAACTTGAAACTTGAAACAAAACTTAAACTAACACATCTCCACAAATGGACTTCAGGCTAAAAGTATTCTACACCGTTGCTCTCAGGCTTAACTTTACAAAGGCCGCAACTGAATTGTATATTACGCAGCCAGCAGTTTCTAAACATATTCAGGAACTCGAGGAAACCTATAAAACAAAGCTTTTTGAACGTAATGGCTCTAAAATTGCCTTAACTCCGGCTGGAGATATTCTATTACAACACACCAAAAGCATCTTTGAAATCTATCGCAAAATTGATTTCGATATGAGTATTTTTGCCAGTAAACGTCAGGGCTTATTGCGTTTAGGATCTAGTACAACAATTTCTCAATATATTATTTCTCCTGTACTGGCGCGTTTTCATCAAAAACAGCAAGAAATAAAAGTCAATTTGCTCAATGGTAATACCGAGCAAATAGAAAATGCTTTAATCAATAAAGAAATTGAAATCGGAATTGTAGAGGGACAATCAAAAAATCAGTCTATCAAATATATTCCGTTTTTAAAGGATGAGTTAGTTTTGGTTTGCAACAGTCAAAACCCGATGGCTCAACAAAGCGAAATTTCATTAAACGATTTAAAATCAATGAAATTCATCACTCGTGAGCGTGGCTCAGGAACACTTGAAGTTATAGAATACGCTTTAAGGCAAGTCAATCTAAAAATAACTGATTTGCAATTCGAAATGCAATTAGGCAGCACAGAAAGTATAAAGTCCTATCTGCTAAATTCTGATTGTTTTGCCTTTATGTCAATACACGCGGTAGGTAAGGAGCTTAAAAATAATGAGCTAATCGTTTTAGATGTGGAAAGTTTAACTATTGAAAGATACTTCTATATCATTACATTACTCGGAAAATCAGACCCTTTATCTGAGCTATTTGTTCAGAATATGGCAACTTACTATAACTTGAAGTTATAGTCGATTGTAATTTGCGATTGGCGATTTCCATATAATAGTCAGACCTTTGCTGAGTAATTATTAAGTATCTTATTTTGAAAACGCAACAACATTCCGCATCGCACTTATTAGAAGTTAGCATTTATATTCAACAGGCTGTTTTTGCCCTGGTGATTGTACTGTGTTTATTCTCTATCATTTCTCCACCAATTGCTTTGTTATTAGGAGTTCTTATTGTTAATGTTTTTGGAAATCCATTCTTAGCTTTCAACCACAAAGCCATTACATTTTTACTGCAATTTTCTGTTGTAGGTCTTGGCTTTGGCATGAATGCAGCCAGTGCCGTATCAGCAGGAAAAGAAGGATTCCTATTGACCATATTCTCGATCTTCAGCACTTTGATTTTCGGTATTCTTTTAGGAAAGTGGCTTAAAATCGAAAAGAAAACCTCCCATTTAATTTCTTGCGGAACCGCAATTTGTGGTGGTAGTGCCATTGCAGCAGTGGCCCCGGTCATTAAATCAAACGAAAACCAGACCTCAATTGCTTTAGGAGTCATCTTTATACTAAATTCTGTAGCCTTGTTTCTTTTCCCGTATATAGGACATCAACTTGATTTATCTCAAAAAGAATTCGGTCTGTGGTGCGCTATTGCCATTCATGATACCAGTTCTGTAGTTGGAGCAGCAAATAAATATGGTGCTGAAGCCTTGCAAATTGCGACAACAGTAAAACTGGCAAGAGCTTTATGGATTATTCCGATTTCTATTTTTACCGCAATTGCATTCAAGAACAAAAACAGTAAAATCAAAATCCCTTATTTCATCGGATTATTTATTGTAGCCATGCTGTTAAACACTTATGTACCTGCAACAGCCCTTGTAGCACCTCATATCGTAAGTTTTGCAAAAATTGGCCTAACGATGACTTTGTTTCTTATTGGCGCAACCTTAAACGTAAGAACATTAAAAGCAGTAGGAGTGAAGCCCTTACTACAAGGTATTCTCCTTTGGGTATTTATTGCTTTTCTAGGTTTGGCATTTATTTTATATCTGAACTAAACATAAACGTTAAGAGAAACGGCAACAAATGCCAATAACGAAAACAGAAGCAAACACCTAATAAAGAAGAAAAGAAAAAAATCCGTTTTTATCCGCGTCTTCACAAAGTGAACCCATCCAATCCACGTCAAAAAACGCCCCAAATTGACCACCCAAACACTTGAAACTTTAAAGGCAACTACAAAAAGTAAAATTAATCAACAATAATAGTTAGTTTTCTTTGTAATACGCATAAATCGGATAAATTTGCACTTCTAATAAAAATTGCAAATGAAAAACTTTAAAATGAAACCAAGACTAATTGCTATTTTAGTAGTAGGAATTGGATTTTTAACATTGTCATGGGGAATCGTAGGTCACGAACGTATCAACAAGGCGGCAGTAATGGCTTTACCACAACCATTGCAGATATTTTTTTACAACCATATTGATTTTATTACTCAGGAAGCTTCTGTACCGGACATCCGTAAGTATGCTTTAAACTATAAAGACGAAAACCCAAGACATTATTTTGATATGGAGAATTTTGGTCCAATAGACCAAATACCGCAAAATTTTGAAGATGTTAAAAAGAAATACGATGCAAAATTTTTAAATAACAATGGAATTTTACCTTGGTACATTGAAGACATGATGGTAAAATTGACCAAAGCATTTAAAGAAAAAAACAGAGCCGAAATTTTGTTTCTTGCAGCTGATCTGGGACACTATGTTGGCGACGCGCATATGCCATTGCATACTTCTGCCAATCATGACGGACAGTTAACCGATCAAAAAGGAATTCACTCTCTTTGGGAAAGCAGATTGCCGGAATTATTTGCTAAGAATTACAAACTAAATGTTCCTAAAGCACATTATTATGATGATGTTCACAAAGCAACTTGGGACATCATTAACGACACCCATAGTTTAGTTCAGCCATTATTGGATATAGACAAAAAACTAAGAACTTCAACACCTGAAAACAAAGTATTTGTGATGGATGCCAACGGAAAAGCGGTTAAAAACAAATACAATTCAGCTAAATTCTCTGACGATTACGCTGAAAAATTGCACAATGAACTTAACGGAATGGTGGAAAACCAAATGAAAAAAGCAATTATCGCCACTTCAAGTTATTGGTACACCGCCTGGGTAAATGCAGGAATGCCGGATTTAAGTGATTTAGATTCAGAAGAAGTGACACTTCGCAATAGCAATGCCTTGAAAGAAGATTTAAAAATGTTTCAAAAAGGAGATCTATTCGGAATGAAAAATCAGGACGACTAAAACATAATCTTGCTTCAAGTTTAAAAATCTAAAAAAAGTCTCAAATTCTAAATGAATTGAGACTTTTTTTATTCAATACAGCTGCAAACTTTGCGCAAATTACAAATATCTTTCTATTTTCTTTTACCTCTGATACTTCTTATGTTTAAGCAAATCAGAAGCCGTTTGATAAAAAGCTATGGTTTCATTCACCAAATCGGTTCTTTCCTTTTGCAGTGGTTTTTCTTCGTAGTAAATCTGGTATTCAGGAGCCACATTTTCTTTTGGGATCAAATTCAATTCGAATTGTTTTACTTTTTGTTTTGGTGATAAAATAGTCAGAACATTGTCTTTTATCAATCCCAAATCCTGATACGTTGCAATAAAAGCCCTTGGTTTGTAATCTGGTTTAAAAACATCCTGCCCAAAAAACTTAGTCTGATATTCAAAATGCAGTAAACCAAAAACAGTCGGCATAACATCAATCTGTGACATTAGCTGATTGAATTTCTCAGGTTTGGCTCCGGGTCTGTAAATAAAAGCAGGAATTCTGTATTTATCCATCGGCAATTCTGTTTTTCCTGCACTTGAAGCACAGTGGTCTGCTACAATTACAAAAACTGTATTATTAAACCACGATTGTTTACTGGCCATTGCGAAGAATCTTTTAAGCGAATAATCCGTATATTTTACACCTCCATCACGTGACTTTATATCTCCGGGAATATCAATTTTATTGTTAGGGTAGGTAAAAGGTCTGTGGTTACTTACAGTCATGATGTGATTAAAGAACGGTTTGTTCTCTTTTGCTTCAGCATTCATATCCTTTATCGCTTTGTTGTACATGTCTTCATCGCAAACACCCCACACGTTAGAGAATGTAATTTCATCAGGTGTAAAGCTAGATTTATCAACGATTTCATAACCATTTCCGGAATAAAAATCCTGCATATTATCAAAGAAAGCATCACCACCATACATGAATTTCACATTATATCCCTTTTGTTTAAAAACGGCGCCTGTAGAAAATTTATTTTTATTGTCCTCACGTTTCACTACACTCTCTCCGGCAGTGGGCGGCAAACATAAAGTAACCGCTTCGAGCCCTCGAACAGTACGATTTCCGGTGGCGTACAAATTCGTAAATTGAAGGCTTTTTTGCGCTAAACTATCCAAAAATGGTGTGATATTTTCTGTATTTCCATACATTTTCATGAATTCAGCACTATAACTTTCAATTGTAATCAAGACCACATTTTTGCGATTTACTGCTGAATCACTGACTATACTTCGCAATGTATTTCCATCGGAAATTGCCGGAAGTTGTTTCTTCAAAATGCCAAAAGCTTTTTCGTTTGGCAATGTTTTGTAAAATTTGGTGTAATCTAATTTATTATTTTTAAACGCTAAATAAAACTTATACAATCCGTTAGACTGCAATTCATTAACAAAAACATTTTTGGAATTTTCTGTCAAAGCTAAAGTCGGAATGGCAATTAAAGAAATTAAAAGGAGACTTATATAGAAAACTGAAATTTTCCCCTTTTCTTTAAATGTTGGTACAGCATCAATGTAAACCCGAGATCTTTTTAGAATGAAATAAGTAAAAATTCCGGTAATCACGAATAAACCGGTGAATATCGGAATTACAGGATAAGATTCCATTATATTTCCAATAACTTCATTGGTATAAATCAGATAGTTCACAGCAATAAAGTTATATTTTACTCCAAACTCATTCCAAAAGAAATATTCGCTTAAGCCATTCTGAAGAATCAGTAGAACGTATAAGAAAATTACAAAACCAAATAACCAAAATCGAATTTTATCTCTGTGTTTTGGAAGAAAAAGTAAAATAGCAAAAAGCGCTGTTTTAATTCCAACAAAAATCAAGACAATTCCGGGTAACGCACCACCATACTCATCAAATATACTTCTGCCGGACGCTATATACAAAAACAGAAGAACGAAAAGCCCCAGGATAATATAGCCCGTTGGCTTGTTGTATTTAGAATTGGAAATAAAAATCAAATAGAGCCATAGAAAAAAACCGGCCACAACAAATACAAAAAAATCAGAGATCAAACCTAAAACAAAGATTTTCAGACTCTCAGCAATACTAAATGCACTTTGTGTGATCGGGTGAAAAAACAAAACAACTCTCAGTATAAAACTTACAATAAAATAGAATAATGCAAGATTGTAGAACGGAGCAAGTTTCTTATAAAATGCCATAATTTCTTTTTTTACAAAAGTAATTTTGATTGATTAACGCCGGATTAAGTTATTCTTTTACCTTACTTAGAGTTAACTTAATATTTACTTAAGATGTTCGCTTCGTTACGTTGAGCATACTTTAAAATATCGTCTAATTCTTTAAATTCGTATCTTTGAGTTGCAAATTGATTATATTTGTAGTATATTTCCTAATTTAATATCTTGGAGATGCATATTTTAATAATTGAAGATGAATTAGGCATAGTTCAGTTCCTGCAACAAGGACTACAGGAAGAAGGCTATGAAATAACCACAGCAAATGATGGCGCAAAGGGCTTTGAGTTAATTCAGACCCAGCAATTTGATTTAATCTTACTGGATTGGATGTTACCTAAAATCAATGGCTTAGAACTTTGTAAAGCCATTAGAATAAAAGACCAAAACACTCCAATTATATTTCTGACTGCCAAGGATACTGTTCAAGAAACTATTGAAGGTTTAAAAGCGGGAGCCAACGACTATATCAAGAAGCCATTTAGTTTTGAAGAATTGGTAGAACGCATTAAAATTCATTTTCGAAAACACAAAAGAAAAGAGATCCTTTCACTCGGAACCATCAAAATTGATTTATTAAAATATATTGTTTTAAAAAACAATGAACCTGTTTCTCTCACACAAAGAGAGTTTGAATTACTGGCTTATCTGGTTCGCAATAAAGGAAAAGTATGCACCCGAAATGAAATTCTAAAAGATGTTTGGGAAATCAATTTCGAATATGATACCGGTGTTATTGATGTTTTCATGAATGCCATCAGAAAAAAGCTCAATCTAAAAATTGAAGAAGATTATATAAAAACAATTCGCGGTGTTGGTTACATTGCTAACGATTAACACATGGCTCAACTTTCCTTTAAAAACAGAATTGCTTTAAACTATATCATCACCACGGGTTTGCTGATCTTAGTCGTTTTTTTTACTATTTATGCTATTGTAAAACACTCCGTTTACAGCCATATCGATGAAGGCATAAATGTCGAAATACAAAATCATCTCAAAGAAATTAAAGAAGTAAATGGCGTTATTACCCTTGTAGATAAAGAAGAATGGGAAGAACGGGAGCACAATACCGTTGACATAAACCCTGTCTTTGTGCAATTCCTCGATACAGATAAAAAAATAACCGAGAAGTCTCCAAATCTAAAAACGCTAACATTGGTTTATCATGACAGTGTTGAAGATTATGAATTATTCGACGCCAAAATGGGCAATAATATTATCCGTCAGGTTCAGGTTCCGCTTATTGTAAAATCAAAAAATATCGGTTATCTGATGATAGCCATGTCACTCACTAATTCGCGAATGGTACTTAATAATCTATTCGAAATAATGTGTCTGGCTTTTCCGGTAATTTTATTAGTGTTGTTTTTTATAGCCCGTTTTTTTGCAGGTCGAAGCATCAAACCAATAAATGCCATTACCAATATATCTAAAAGTATTACCAGAGACAATCTAAAAACAAGAATCCCTCTTCCCAAAACCAAGGATGAACTATACACCCTTTCTAAAACCATCAATAACCTATTAAACCGAATTGAAGATGCAATCGAACGTGAAAAACAATTCACTTCAGACGCTTCGCATGAACTAAGAACACCGCTTACAGTGATTAAAGGAACACTTGAAGTGTTGATACGTAAACAAAGAGACAGTAGTGAATACGAAGAAAAGGTAAACTTTTGTATTGCAGAGGTTGATCATTTAAACAGACTAGTAGATCAACTCCTGCTAATGGCACGATCTGAGAATAAGAATGATAATGTAAAATACCAATCAGTGTATTTGAATGCTTTGATTTTAGATGTACTGACTTTAAATTCAGAAAAAATAAACAACAAAAAAATCAATATAAAATTTGAAGCTCAAGAAGATTATTATATTCTTTCAGACAACTATTTAGTGTTGACAATCCTGAGGAATATTATCTCAAATGCCATAAAGTACACCAATGAAGCCGGCGAAATCAGTATTTCATTAATGAAACAGGAAAATCACGTTGTCTGCACCATAACCGATAACGGAATCGGAATCGACAAAGAAGATCTGGACGCCATTTTCAATCCTTTTTACAGATCAAAATCATCCGAGCATCCGGAAATAAAAGGGACCGGTTTAGGACTTTCAATTGTAAAAAGAATTTCAGATTTACTGCATATTAAATTTAAAGTAAACAGTAATAAAGGAGAAGGAACTACTGTTATTTTAGATTTTAAAACGAAGATAAAAACAATATTATAAATCAAAAGAATGTAGCAAAAACGGCACTTGAGACATTTTTTAACAATAAAGTATCGTTAAGTTAAAATAAAATTTGCTGTTTTATGAAATTAACTAGTATATTTGCAACCGATTCAAAGAATTATAAAACAAACCCAATCATGATTTCTATTCAATTACATCATCATCATTTTCATTATTGCTCTCAGGCGATGTGTTAATGGTATGCGTGTAAATCATCATATTTTAAAACCCGTTTGAGTACATCAAACGGGTTTTTTTAATTCCAATTCTTTGTACTCAGACTATTTAATCCAAAAAACTAAAAAAAATGAGTACTTTAAAAATTGCAATTCAAAAATCAGGTCGTTTAAACGAAGACAGCATTCAAATTCTAAAAGATTGCGGCATTTCAATCAATAACGGCATTGATCAGTTAAAAGCTGAAGCCTCCAATTTTCCTCTTGAAGTCCTGTACTTGAGAAATTCCGACATTCCACAATACTTAATTGACGGGGTTGTTGATTTGGCTATCGTCGGAGACAATCTTTTGGTCGAAAAAGGAAAAGGGATCGAAGTAGTTCAGAAACTGGGCTTTTCTAAATGCAAGGTTTCTGTAGCAGTTCCTAAAGCCTTCGAATACAATTCGGTAAAAGACCTTGCCAATTTAAGAATTGCGACTTCCTACCCAAATACGGTAAATGAATACTTTAATTCTTTCGGAATAACAGTCGATATTCACCAAATTTCAGGTTCCGTAGAAATAGCACCCAATATTGGGCTTGCCGATGCCATCGTTGATATTGTTTCCAGCGGAAGTACTTTATTCAAAAACAATCTGAAGGAAGTCGAAGTAATTTTAAAAAGCGAAGCCGTTTTAGCAGTTTCACCAAAAGTTTCTCCTGAGATTCAGAAACACATTGATACTCTAAAATTTAGAATTCAGGCCGTTTTAAGAGCCCGAAATTCAAAATACATCCTAATGAACATTCCTAACAATAAAATCGAAGCCGTTGGAAAAATCCTTCCGGTTTTAAGAAGTCTTACCGTTCTGCCTTTGGCACAAGAAGGCTGGAGCAGTGTACACTCTGTAATCGACAAAGATACTTTCTGGGACGTAATTGATCAGTTAAAAGAAGCAGGAGCAGAAGGGATTTTAGTTTGCCCAATCGAAAAAATGGTACTATAGATAAAAATGGAAATTCCAAACTTCAAAATTCCAAATTCCAAAATCTAACGGAGATGTGTTCGAAGGAACTGGAATTTGGGATTTTGAAAAATTGGAATTTTATAACCAAATAATAATACAAATGAATAGAATAGACAATCCAAAACCGGAAACCTGGTCTGAAATATTAAAAAGACCCACCAAAACGATCGATGATATTGAAGTTACGGTTAAAGAAATTTTCAAAGAAGTACAAAAAAAAGGAGATGAAGCCATAGCAAAATACACTTCGATATTTGACGGAATCTCATTAGATAACTATGAAGTTTCCAATGAAGAAATTCAGGAAGCGATAAGTTTAGTTTCAACGGAGTTAAAAGAAGCAATTCAACTGGCAAAAGACAATATTTGCAAGTTTCATACAGCACAAAAAACAGAAAGAATTACCACCGAAACAACAGAAGGTGTAAAATGTTGGCAAGAAAAAAGACCCATTCAAAAGATCGGTTTGTATATTCCGGGCGGAACGGCACCTTTGTTTTCAACGGTTCTTATGCTAGCTGTACCGGCTGAAATTGCAGGTTGCAAAGAAATAGTTTTATGTTCCCCACCGGATAAAAAAGGAAAAATTAATCCGGCGATACTGTACGCAGCTACTCTATGCGGCGTAACCAAAATAGTAAAAGTAGGTGGTATTCAGGCTATTGCCGGAATGACGTTTGGTACAGCATCTATCCCAAAAGTATATAAAATTTTTGGCCCCGGAAATCAATTTGTGACAGTCGCCAAACAACTGGCAACTCAGTTTGGTGTTGCTATTGATATGCCTGCCGGACCTTCAGAATTATTAATTGTAGCCGATAATACAGCAGTTCCGGCTTTTGTGGCCTCTGATTTATTATCTCAGGCAGAACATGGAACGGATAGCCAGGTAATTTTAGTTTCTACGTCAAAAAAACTAATTGATGCTGTAGAGAAAGAAATTCAGATTCAGATTGAAGCACTGCCAAGAAAAGCAATTGCCAAAAAAGCGATTGAAAACTCAAAATTAATCTTAGTCGAAAATGACAAAATTGCGTTAGACTTGATCAATGATTATGGGCCCGAACACTTTATCATCTGTTCCGAATATGATGATTTTTATTGCAATGGTGTCCTGAATGCCGGTTCCGTTTTCATTGGAAATTACACCCCGGAAAGCGCCGGAGATTATGCCTCGGGTACAAATCACACGCTACCGACTAATGGATATGCCAAAAATTATAGTGGCGTAAACTTAGATAGTTTCATGAAATCAATGACCTTTCAAAAAATATCAGAAAAAGGAATTCAGAATATCGGAAAAGCTATTGAACTTATGGCACAAGCAGAAGGTTTACAAGCCCATAAAAATGCTGTAACGCTTCGATTGGAAAGTTTAAAAATAGAATAAGGAGTATAGAATAAAGAAAATAGAGCAAAGAATATAGAGAGAATGATACTTCTATTATACAATCCAATCTTTATTCAATATTCTTAAAAAAAAGCAAAAATGAAATTTGATATCAATACAATAACACGTGAAAATGTAAAAGTACTAAAGCCGTATTCGTCAGCGCGTGATGAATTTGAGGATTTTAGCACTGCCAATATGATTTTTTTGGATGCGAATGAAAACCCATTCCAAAATGGTGTCAATCGCTATCCGGATCCACAGCAAAATTCGGTGAAAGCAATTTTGGCTAAAAATAATAAAGTCAATAGCAATCAGATTCTACTTGGAAACGGTAGTGATGAAGTTTTAGATTTGCTGTTCAGAGCTTTTTGCGAACCGAAAACAGACAATATCATTTCGTTACCACCAACATATGGAATGTATGGCGTTTTGGCCGATATAAATGCTGTAGAAAACAGAGAAGTTTTACTTTCAACCGATTTTCAGCCACAAGTCGAAAAAATTCTGAATGCAGTTGACGACAATACCAAAATCATCTTTTTATGCTCGCCAAATAATCCAACCGGGAATTCTTTTTCGGATGAAAGCGTGGTAAAATTACTTCAGAATTTCAAAGGCTTGGTTGTAATTGATGAAGCTTATATCGATTTCTCTAACAAAGAAAGCTGGCTCACAGAAATGGACGAATATCCGAATTTGGTGATTACCCAAACACTTTCTAAAGCGTACGGACTGGCTGGAATTAGACTCGGGGTTTGTTATGCTTCAGAAACGGTAATCTCGATTTTGAATAAAATAAAACCGCCTTACAATGTAAATGAATTAACACAACAAAGAGCTATCGTTCGTCTGAATGATATTGATAGAATAAAATCAGAAATAGCTTCTATTATTGAACAAAGAGAAGAGTTAATTAAAGTTTTACTTCAAGTTCCGTTTGTAGAGAAAATATACCCTACAGAAGCTAATTTCGTTCTTGTAAAAGTAGACGATGCCAATAAAAGATACGATGAATTAATTGCAAAAGGAATTGTTATCCGAAATCGAACAACACAAGCCTTATGCGAAAACTGTCTCCGTTTCACAATTGGAATTCCGGAGGAAAATGCGGTCTTAATTAAGGAATTAAAGTTAATGAGCTAAGGAATTGTTTAACCGCAAAGTTCGCAAAGGAATACGCAAGGGACGCAAGGTTTTCTTCATTTGTCATTCCGAAGAATGAGGAATCACACAAGAAACTCCATGCAGTATGTCGCTAATCTTTGTCGAATTACGAGTGTGACTTCTCATTCTTCGGAATGACAAATAACACAAACAAAAAGTAAAAAAAAATACTCGCCCACAATTAAAAATTCGAAAAATTCGTGCAATTAGTGGCAAAAAAAACATAACCTATGAAAAAAGTACTTTTTATCGATCGTGACGGAACGATTGTATTAGAACCTGAAAACTACCAATTAGACAGTCTGGATAAGATAGAGTTTTACCCGAAAGCCTTTCAATATCTGGCAAAAATTGCCAGCGAATTAGACTACGAACTGGCAATGGTAACCAATCAGGACGGATTAGGAACCGATAGTTTTCCTGAAGACACCTTTTGGCCTACACAAAATTTCATTCTAAAAGCCTTTGAAAATGAAGGAGTAAAGTTTGATGCTATTTTCATTGATAAGACTTTTCCGGAAGAGAATGCACCAACACGCAAACCCAGAACCGGAATGTTGACTAAATATTTGAATAATCCCGAATATGATTTGGCAAATTCTTTTGTTTTAGGCGATCGCTTAACCGATGTTGAATTGGCTAAAAACTTAGGAGCAAAAGCCATTTTTATAAACGATACCGAAGGAATTGGCACCAATGAAATTACCACAAAACGAGAAGAATTAAACGATACCATTATTCTTCAGACAACAAGCTGGAAAACAATTTACGAGTTTCTGAAATTAGAAGCACGTTCCGCTTCAATTACAAGAAAAACAAACGAAACAGATATTTTTATTGCTTTAAACTTAGACGGAACCGGTAAAAGCAAAATAGAAACAGGAATTGCCTTTTTTGACCATATGTTAGATCAGATTGCTCGTCACGGTCAGATGGATTTGGAAATCGCCGTAAAAGGAGATCTGGAAGTCGATGAACACCACACAATTGAAGATACCGCAATTGCTTTAGGAGAGGTTTTCGCAAAAGCACTTGGCAATAAGTTAGGAATAGAACGTTATGGTTTCTGCCTTCCAATGGACGATTGTCTGGCGCAGGTTGCAATTGACTTTGGCGGAAGAAACTGGTTGGTATGGGAAGCTGAATTCAAAAGAGAAATGGTCGGAAAAATGCCAACAGAGATGTTTTATCACTTCTTTAAATCCTTTTCTGACGGAGCAAAAGCAAACCTCAACATAAAAGCCGAAGGAACAAACGAACATCACAAAATAGAAGCCATTTTTAAAGCCTTCGCGAAAGCTATAAAAGTAGCAGTTAAACGGGATACGGAAAAAATGATTTTGCCTTCAACGAAAGGGATGCTGTAAGATGTAAACTGTAAGATGCAGTAAACAAAAAGAAATCTTGCAAAAATGTTATAGGTAATAAGCTTTAAGCAATAAATAGCAAACCTAAAGCTCAAAAACTTTTTAAAATGAAAATAGTAATCATAAATTACGGAGCAGGAAATATTCAAAGCATAATGTTTGCCCTTGAAAGATTGGGGTATAAGGCGGTTTTGAGTGATGATCCGAAAGTAATACAAACTGCCGACAAAGTGATTTTCCCCGGAGTTGGTGAGGCAAGTTCTGCAATGAAAAAACTAATTGAAAGCGGTTTGGATAATTTGATTCCAAATCTAAAACAACCTGTTTTAGGAATTTGTTTAGGAATGCAACTGATGTGTCAGTCGTCTGAAGAAGGGAATACCAAAGGATTAGGTATATTTAATGTTGATGTGATTAAATTCACTTCAAACGTGAAAGTACCACAAATGGGTTGGAATCAGATCTACAATTTGAAATCGGATTTATTTAAAGGAATTCCGGAGAATGAGTTCATGTATCTCGTACATAGTTTTTACGCTCCAAATTGTCCGGAAGCGATTGCCACAACCCTTTATGATGTTGAATACTCATCGGCCCTGCATAAAAATAATTTTTACGGAACTCAGTTTCATCCTGAGAAAAGTGGAGATACAGGAGAAAGAATCCTTAAAAACTTTTTAAACATTTAACTTCCAATCTAATCAAAACCTCAACTTCAATAACAATTTTAGAATCTAAAATCTGAGATCTAAAATCTAAAATATTTAAAAATGAGAATAATACCTGCCATAGACATCATTGACGGAAAATGCGTTCGTTTGTCCAAAGGAGATTATGACACCAAAATAATTTATAATGAAAATCCGCTTGAAGTAGCAAAATCATTTGAAGCACATGGCATCGAGTATTTGCATTTAGTAGATCTCGATGGTGCTAAATCAAGTAAAATTGTCAATTATAAAATATTAGAGCAAATTGCAACAAAGACCAAACTGAAGATTGATTTCGGGGGTGGACTAAAAGCAGATTCCGATCTGAAAATTGCTTTTGAAAGCGGTGCCAACCAAATTACAGGTGGGAGTATTGCAGTTAAAAACAAAGAACTCTTCCAAAAATGGATTTCGGAGTACGGCTCCGATAAAATTATTTTAGGAGCAGACGCCAAAGACGAAAAAGTGGCTGTTTCAGGTTGGTTAGAAGACTCTAACGAAGATTTGATTCCGTTTATTCAAGATTACCAAAGCAAAGGAATTCAATACGTTATTTGCACCGATATTGCCAAAGACGGAATGCTTGAAGGCCCGAGTTTTGCTCTGTACACCAAGATATTAGAGAATTGCAATGTCCCATCGGACGAAGTCGGAATAAAATTGATCGCTTCCGGAGGCATTTCAACCTTTGAAGAGTTACCCAAATTGGCCGAATTGGGCTGTGAAGGAACCATTATAGGAAAAGCCATTTACGAAGGCCGAATTTCGATGAAACAATTAGAGAATTATATTATTGGTAAAATGTAATTTGTGAAATGTGAAATGTAAAATATCGTAGAGACGCACTGCTGTGCGTCTCTACTATGCGTCTCTACACGGAACGCAAACGTAAATGTAAACGCAAAACAAACAAAAAATGTTAGCAAAAAGAATCATACCCTGTTTAGATATAAAAAACGGAAGAACTGTAAAAGGTGTTAATTTTGTTGATTTACGCGATGCCGGTGATCCTGTGGAACTGGCTGCATTGTATTCAGCTGAAGGCGCAGATGAATTGGTTTTTCTCGATATTTCCGCAACCGAAGAACGCAGAAAAACGTTAGTGAATATGGTACGTCATGTTGCCGAAAAAATCAATATCCCGTTTACAGTTGGCGGTGGAATCTCCTCAGTCGAAGATGTTGAAATTCTATTGAATAATGGAGCTGATAAGGTCTCCATTAATTCATCAGCCGTAAAAAATCCTCAATTGATTAATGATTTGGCTCAGAAATTCGGGAGTCAATGCGTAGTCGTAGCAATCGATGCCAAACAAATAAACGGACAATGGATGGTACATTTAGTGGGAGGCAAAGTACCTACTGAATTAAATTTATTCGATTGGGCTGTAGAAGTTGCAGCACGTGGAGCAGGTGAAATCTTGTTTACTTCAATGGACAATGACGGAACCAAAAACGGATTTGCAAATGAAGCTCTGGCAAAGCTTTCCGAACTGGTAAACATTCCGATAATTGCTTCGGGCGGTGCCGGAAATATACAGCATTTTATTGACTCTTTTAAAATAGGAAAAGCTGATGCTGCCTTAGCTGCCAGCGTTTTCCATTTTAAAGAAATAGAAATTAAAGCCTTAAAGGAAGAACTGATTAAAAATAATATAGAAGTGAGAAATTAAATTCCAATTTTTTTAAAATTTTAAATTCCAAATATTCCAAAATAACCAGAATTCAGAAATCTAAAATCTGAAGTCTAAAATCATAAATCAAATGAACATCGATTTTACAAAAAATACGGACGGTTTAATTCCGGCAATAATACAGGATTCAGAAACGAAAGCCGTTTTAATGCTGGGTTATATGAACAAAGAATCGCTTCAAAAAACGATAGAGACTCAAAAAGTTACTTTTTTTAGCCGATCCAAGCAAAGACTTTGGACTAAAGGGGAGGAGAGTGGTCACTTTTTAAACTTAGTAGACATTAAAAACGACTGTGATGGTGATACGCTTTTAATTCAGGCAAAACCTGTCGGACCAACCTGTCACACAGGAGCAGATACCTGCTGGCAGGCAGAAAACAAAGAGACTTACGGTTTTATTTCCAGTTTAGAGGATACAATCAAAATTCGCAGAGAAAATGCGAACTCCGAAAAAAGTTATGTAGCATCCCTATTTGAAAAAGGGATCAATAAAATTGCCCAGAAAGTAGGCGAAGAAGCTGTAGAAGTAGTCATAGAAGCCAAAGACAACAACGATGATTTGTTCCTGAGCGAAAGTGCCGATTTACTTTTTCATTATCTGATTTTATTGCAGGCTAAAGGTTTTCAACTCAACGATGTGGTGAATGTATTGAAAAAGCGTCAGAAATAAGTTTAATGGGGTTGAGTTGTGAGATGTGAGATGTGAGATGGCAAACACAATCCTGTCATTTCATTTCGATGGGAGAGCAAGCGACAGCAAATAAACAAAGTTAATCACCGCTTCGCTTGTCATTTCGAGGCACTAGAAATCACACCAGTAGCTCGACAAAGATTAGCAACATGCTGTACGGAGTTTCTAGTATGATTTCTCGTGTCTCGAAATGACAGGATCACAAAGGATCACAAAAAAAAACCTGAAACCTGAAACAATTCAAACAACTCTTTTTCATTCCACAAACTCTAAAACAGCAAATTCTTTTGGTTGATGAAAGCCGAAAGCGGAGCTCTTATAAGCTTGTAAAGCAAGATATTCAGCAACATTACCGTAATCAATTCTAAAAACATTTCCTTTCCATTTTGTACCTATTTTTGGTTTATTAAAATTGCCATTCTGAATGGTCTCCAGAGCAGAAAACGGAATTTTTACTTCAGTACAAAAACCTCCCGAAGTTATTTTACTGACCGCTTCCATACCGGAAAGATTAAAAAATAAAGAGGTATTCCAACCACCACAAGTAGGTGAGATACACTTTATAAGCATATCATAATTAGTTGAAAAGGCATTAACTCCGACTTCCAGATAATTTTGTCCATCTCCGTCAGGATCTATAAAAATTTCAACCAGATCATCACTATTAAATATTGGTGAATCATTTTGCTGCTTTGATCCCACAATTTTAGAGTCTTCAGCGCGATAGGCTATATAAAGGTTTTCGTCATCCCAGGAAAAAGAAACAAATGTTTGCTGAGCAGCTTTTTCTCCTGAGTTATGAATGACAAATGGACCTTGAAAAGGCACTTTCCAATCAGACAAATCCCCATCGATACTTACTTTTTGATTTGTTTTGCGAATTGGAAAGGTTTGGGAGTAAGTTGTTATCGAAAAAACAAAAGATAAAACAAATAGTACTAAATTGGATTTCATAAAGTTAGTTGTGTTTTTTAGAAAAGCTAAAATAGAGAAGAATAATGAATTTTAACATTAAATATTTAGAAGAGAAATCATAAAATTTAAGATAACTTAAACTGAATGTTTACATTTGTTAAAGATTAAACTGGCCTAAATACCTTATTTATTACAAATTTCTAATTCTATGAAAAATTATTTTGGAGGCTTTGTCATAGCCTTTCTGATTAGTTTCGCTACCAATGCACAAGGACTTCTAAATAAGTCTGAAACTACATTTACACATCAGGATACCTTACGCGGAAGCATTACAAAAGAAAGAGCCTGGTGGGACTTGAAATATTACCATCTGAACGTTAAAGTCAATCCTTCTAAAAAAACAATAACAGGATCTAACACTATTCGTTATACCGTTTTGTCAGCAGGTACTAAAATGCAGATTGATCTACAGGAGCCTATGCAGATCTACAAAGTAACACAAGACGGCAAAGAGCAAAAATTTGTGAGAGATGGTAATGCTTTTTTCATTGAATTGACTGCAGCCCAAAAAGTAGGGGACAAGAAAGAAATTATTGTTTCTTTTGGCGGAAAACCTAAAGAAGCTATTAACCCACCTTGGGACGGAGGAATTACCTGGAAAAAAGATAAAAACGGAAAAGATTTCATCGCTTCCTCTTGTCAGGGTCTAGGCGCCAGTGTTTGGTGGCCAAATAAAGACCATATGTACGATGAAGTAGAAAACATGTTAATTAGTGTGAATGTACCGGGAGATTTGACGGATGTTTCTAACGGAAGATTACAAGGCGTTAAAAAAGAAAAAGACGGCACAAGAACCTTTAACTGGTATGTGGCGAATCCAATTAACAATTATGGTGTAAACATTAATATTGGTGATTATGTTCATTTTTCTGAGAAATACAAAGGAGAAAAAGGAGATCTTGATTGCAGTTACTACGTTTTAAGAGATAATTTAGACAAAGCTAAAGAACACTTTAAAGACGCACCGAAAATGCTAAAAGCATTCGAGAACTGGTTTGGACCTTATCCGTTTTATGAAGACAGTTATAAATTAGTGGAAGCCCCATATTTAGGTATGGAACACCAAAGTTCTGTTACTTATGGTAATGAATATAAAAACGGTTATCTGGGGAATGATTTAAGTGGTACCGGCTGGGGAATGAAATTTGACTTTATTATTATTCACGAATCCGGCCATGAATGGTTTGCTAACAACATTACCTATAAAGATATTGCTGATATGTGGATTCACGAAAGTTTTACCAATTATTCAGAGAGTCTTTTTGTGGAATACTATTATGGTAAAGAAGCCGGAGCGGAGTATGTTATTGGATGCAGAAGAAACATTCAAAACGACAAACCGATCATAGGCAATTATGAAGTAAATAATGAAGGCTCGGGAGATATGTATCCAAAAGGAGCCAATATGCTTCATACTATTCGTCAGATTGTAAATGATGACGCCAAATGGAAATCAATTTTGAGAGGTTTAAACAGTACTTTTTATCACCAAACTGTGACTACCAAACAGATTGAAGACTATATGAATACACAGAGCGGAATTGATTTGAGTAAAATTTTTAATCAATATTTAAGAAGCACCAAAATTCCGGTTTTTGAATATATGTTTAAAGACGGGCAATTAGGATACCACTGGACAAATTGTGTAAATAAGTTTGACATGCCGGTAAAAGTAACCGTAGACGGTAAAGAAATCTGGCTAAAACCAACTCAGGAGTGGAAATCAGAAAAGATTGAAAGCAAAGATCCTAAACTGGTAGTAGATAAAAACTTTTATGTTACTACTTCTAATATAGTGGATTAAATTCAAAATTTTTAAAATTCCAAATTCCAATAAATATCAAACCCGACAGGTTTTTAAAACCTGTCGGGTTTAGTTTTTTTAGTTAAATTGGAATTTTAAAAATATTGGAATTTCGCCCTTAACGACTATTAAGTCGTGCCTTTTCCTTTATTATATCTGCAATTTTCCTGTTTTCTATTTTGCTCTCGAGCCAGGAAATAATGTCTAAATACAGAAAAGCTCTTTTTTCATAGGTGTTTTTTTCCAGTTCTATAAAACGAGCCCTCATTTTAATGAACTCCTTTTTAATATCTGCCGGATAAAAGTTGTTCAGGTTTTTCAAAAACTTAATAATCTCCTTTTGAACTTCATGCAGATCATTCATTTTCAATAGAAACTTATAGGTATTTTTAAGATGATTCTCCAAGTAATAATCTTTTCCTAACTCATAATGTACAATTAAAGACAAAATGCGGGCAAAACACATTAAATCCTCGCGCATTGTTAGATTTTTATTGTTTATGATCTTATCTAAATACAATATAGTTTCATTGTACTTTTCATTTCCAAAATAAATACAGGCAATTTTATAATAGAACAACATCTCGTGATGCTCATCAAGATGTTCGTTGTGCAACTTTATTTTATCCAGAATCTCAGGAATAAGGTATTCGCTTTCCGCAAAAGTACCTTCCAGAATATGTAGATTTAGCTTGTTATTATAAACATACAGAAAAGATAATGATGCAATATTATCATTTACAGGAAACTTAGGATCCTGAATAGTCTCTTCTAAAAGCGCTAAATACTTCTTGAAATTCGATTTATGCTTTAGCATATAAAGCGACTCTAAAAAATAATGATTCCCTTTTAGAAAAAATACAGGATTCAGATAAATCATATTGGGATTATCGTAGAACAAGGTTACCCATTTATAAGCATACTTGTAACTGGCAAGAAAATCCTGTACCAGGAAACTACGCCAAAGATTGGCATTATAAAACCAATACTTTTCACGGAAACCAAACTTAGACTCGTCTAACTTAGCAATATGTTTATTAAAGTAATCGTCTATATATTTATACTCTTCATCACTTTTTACGTAACCCGTTTTAAGCATGATTCCGTATAATTGCAGCGATAAATTCGATAATTTGCTTGAAATCGTATTGCGATAGTTTAATTCTTTGGCCTGCACAACCAATTCATCTGCACGTCCCTGAATACTTCTGGTGATATACTGTGATTCTATAAGTTTTTCGAATTCAACAATCTCATACGCCATATATTTTTCGTCATTCTCCAGTGCCAGAATTTTTGTTTTGTCTAAAATCTTTAAACTCTGTTTATAAAGCCCTTTATTATAAAGAATAACAGCAAAATCAATCTGTTCACGCAACTGGTAACGAATGTTCTGACTTGGAATATTCAATCGTATACTCACCAGTATCTGCTTGTATAAATATGATTTTAAGTTAGATAACTGCACCTTTTTTATGATTCCGCTCTTGAGAATGAGTTTTTCATCATAGGTCTCAGACTTGTCTAAAATATTAAACAATTCAATAAATTTTGTATTTGAACTCGTTTCCAAACGACTTGCAAAAATTTTAAACTGTCTTTTTTCAGATTTTGAAAGTGATTTGATCAGAACAAATAAGAAATCTTTTTGATGGTTAGCCATTGTAAAATATAATAATGTAACTTATTGATTTTTAATTATTTAAAAGCATATAGATTGTTTTATAAACAGTATAATCTCATTAAAATGAATTTCATACAGAAGTAGTACAACATATATTTGTTATCAAGATGTGAAATTACATTAAATAAATGAATTATGAATAGAGAGAAAGTTCAAATTTTTGACACCACTTTGCGTGATGGTGAGCAGGTCCCGGGATGTAAGTTAGATACGAAACAAAAATTAGTTATCGCAGAAAGACTTGATAAGATGGGAGTTGACATCATTGAAGCAGGTTTTCCTGTGTCAAGTCCGGGCGATTTTTTATCGGTCTCTGAGATTTGTAAAATTGTAGAAAATGCTACCGTCTGCGGACTAACAAGAGCCGTAAAAAACGACATTGATGTTGCTGCAGCTGCCTTAAAACATGCTAAAAAACCAAGAATCCATACCGGAATCGGAACATCAGAATCTCACATACTCCATAAATTAAATACAACCAGAGAAGATATTATAGCGAGAGCGAAATATGCCGTAGCACATGCAAAATCTTATGTTGAAGATGTAGAATTTTATGCTGAAGATGCAGGTAGAACAGATAACGCTTTCCTTGCAAAAGTTTGCGAAGAAGTTATAAAATCGGGAGCAACTGTATTAAACATTCCGGACACTACAGGTTATTGTTTACCTGAAGAGTACGGTGCAAAAATCAAATATTTAAAAGAAAATGTAAAAGGAATCGAAAACGTAATCCTTTCCTGCCACTGTCATAATGATTTAGGAATGGCCACTGCAAACTCAATTGCAGGAGCAATAAATGGAGCAAGACAAATTGAATGTACTATAAATGGTATCGGAGAAAGAGCGGGTAATACAGCATTAGAAGAAGTAGTTATGATCTTCAAACAGCATCCGTACCTGAATTTAGATACCAATATCAATACCAGAGAGCTAAACGAAATGAGCCGTTTAGTTTCTGAAAGCATGGGAATGATCGTTCAGCCTAATAAGGCCATCGTTGGTGCTAACGCTTTTGCTCACAGTTCCGGTATTCACCAGGATGGAGTAATCAAAAACAGAGCAACTTATGAAATCATGGACCCACTTGATGTTGGCGTTAATGAATCCTCTATCATATTAACAGCAAGAAGCGGTAGAGCAGCATTGGCTTATCGTGCTAAAAAAGTTGGTTATGAACTTACTAAAACACAATTAGATATTGTATATGTTGAGTTTTTAAAATTTGCCGATATCAAAAAAGAAGTATTAGATATCGATATTCATCAAATCATTGAAGCTTCTAAGATTGAGGGAGACTTAATCAGAAATTAAAGAAAAGAAAAAATTTAAATACATAAAGAACGAGACGTTATGAATTTGAAAATAGCAGTTTTACCGGGAGATGGTATCGGACCAGAAGTAATTTTACAAGCCAAAAAAGCTTTACACGCCATAGGCGAGGTGTATAATCATGAATTTGTTTTTGAAGAAGCGCTTATGGGAGCAATCGCTATCGACAAAACAGGAAATCCTTTGCCAGAACAAACACTCAATCTGTGTCTGAATACAGATGCCGTTTTGTTTGGAGCAATTGGAGATCCAAAATATGATAATAATCCAAATGCAAAAGTACGTCCGGAGCAGGGATTATTGAAACTGCGTAAAGAACTGGGGTTGTTTGCCAATATCCGTCCGATTAAACCTTATAAATCATTGGTTGATGCTTCTCCTTTAAAAAGAGAAATTATCGAAGGCGCTGATTTTACTATTTTCAGAGAATTAACAGGTGGAGCTTATTTTGGAGCAAAAACGTTAAATGAAGAAGGAACACACGCTTCCGATTTATGCGAATATTCAGAAGAAGAAATCACCCGAATTGCACATTTAGCTTTTAAAGCAGCACAAAATCGTCGCAAAAAACTAACAATGGTTGACAAAGCAAATGTTTTGGAGACCTCAAGATTGTGGAGAAAAGTCGTTCAGAAAATTGGAGGAAGTTATCCGGATGTGGCTTTAGACTTCTTATTTGTAGATAATGCTGCAATGCAGATTATTTTAAATCCAAAACAATTTGATGTGATTTTGACAGAGAATTTGTTCGGTGATATTTTATCTGATGAAGCAAGCGTTATTACAGGTTCTATTGGTTTATTGGCTTCGGCTTCTTTAGGTGAAAAAAATGCACTGTTTGAGCCTATTCACGGTTCTTACCCACAGGCAAAAGGAAAAAATATTGCCAATCCAATCGCCTCTATTTTATCGGCTGCAATGTTATTAGAACATTTCGGATTGTATAAAGAAGCCAATGTGGTATATCAGGCGGTTGAGAAAGCAATTGAATTTAAAGTAGTCACAACAGATCTAAAAGCAGATTCAAAATTCGGTACAAACGAAGTAGGGGAGTTTGTTTCCAATTTTATTTTAAGCAAAGACGACTTGCTTTATTTCAATAATGACAACGTTCATATAGGGCAATCGACAATTGTTTAGTATTTCTATTAAAACAATATAAAAAACAACAATAAGCATTAAAATTGTTGAGATTTTATTTTTTTAGTTCTTTAAGTTTTTATAGTTTTGTGAAACTAAAAAAAGAAAAGATGCAAATCTCAATTATTATTATTTCTATTGTTGCTGTCAATGTGATTAACACATCTGCAGGAGGAATGGTATAGATATAATTGAAAAAATATATTAGAAACCTTCCAAATACTGGAAGGTTTTTTTTTGGATAAAATTTAAATAAAAATTACATAAATGGAATTAAATAAGTACAGCAAAACCATCACTCAAGATCAGACACAACCTGCAGCGCAAGCCATGTTGTACGGTATTGGTTTAACTGAAGAAGATTTAAAAAAAGCACAAGTGGGTATTGTGAGTATGGGTTACGATGGTAATACATGCAACATGCACTTGAATGATTTAGCAAAAGATGTTAAAAAAGGTGTTTGGGATGCAAATCTGGTCGGACTTATTTTTAATACCATTGGTGTAAGTGACGGAATTTCTAACGGTACTGACGGTATGCGTTTTTCTTTAGTTTCCCGTGATGTAATTGCAGATTCTATTGAAACTGTTATGGGAGCGCAATGGTACGACAGCTTAATTGCAATTCCGGGTTGTGATAAAAATATGCCGGGAGCTCTGATCGCAATGGGTAGAGTAAATCGTCCTGCGATTATGGTTTATGGCGGAACAATTCATTCCGGAAAATGGAAAGGTGAATCTCTGAATATTGTTTCTGCTTTTGAAGCGCTAGGAAAAAAATTCAATAATACTATTTCTCCGGAAGATTATAAAGGTGTTATTCAAAATGCATGTCCGGGAGCCGGTGCTTGTGGCGGAATGTATACAGCAAACACCATGTCATCGGCAATTGAAGCTTTAGGAATGAGCTTACCATACAGTTCCTCAAATCCGGCTTTAAGCGAAGAGAAAAAGCAAGAATGTCTAGATGCAGGAAAAGCTATTAGAGTTTTGTTAGAGAAAGATATCAAACCAAGAGATATCATGACACGTGAAGCTTTTGAAAATGCAATTACACTAGTAGCAGTTTTGGGAGGTTCGACAAACGCAGTAATGCACTTAATTGCCATGGCGCATTCGGTTGATGTTGAAATTACTTTAACTGATTTTCAAAAAATTAGCGACAGAACACCGGTATTGGCAGATTTAAAGCCAAGTGGTAAATATATGATGGAAGATTTACATGCAGTTGGAGGAGTTCCCGCTGTTTTAAAATACCTGCTTAAAGAAGGATTAATTCATGGCGAATGTTTAACCGTAACAGGAAAAACAGTAGCAGAAAACTTAGCTGGCGTCCCGGATTTACACGACGGACAAGAAGTTATTCATGAAATTCAGAAAGCGCTGAAACCAACCGGAAATATTCAGATTTTGTACGGAAATCTTGCTGCTGAAGGTTGTGTTGCCAAAATAAGTGGGAAAGAAGGAGAGTTTTTTCAAGGAACAGCAGTTGTTTTTGAAAGCGAATTTGATGTAATTCCTGGTATTCAGGCCGGAAAAGTAAAACCGGGAGATGTAGTCGTCATTAGGTATTGTGGACCAAAAGGTGGTCCGGGAATGCCCGAAATGCTAAAACCTACCTCTGCTATTATTGGAGCCGGACTAGGAAATAGCGTTGCTCTGATTACAGACGGTAGATTCTCCGGAGGTTCACATGGCTTTGTGGTAGGACACATAACACCGGAAGCATATGATGGTGGCGGTATTGCACTGGTTAATGATGGTGATTTAATTGCCATTGATGCAGTAAAAAACACCATCGATCTCAAAATATCCGATGCCGAATTTGCAGCCAGAAAAGCGAGTTGGATTCAACCGCCTCTAAAAGCTTCAAAAGGAGTATTACTGAAATACGCAAGATCGGTTTCAAGCGCCTCAACAGGTTGCGTTACCGATAAATAATTATTCAATAACAATATCAAAAAAGACATTTCAATACCAAAAAAAAGTCTCAATAACAATAAAAATAGTAAAAACAAATTTCAACCAGAAAATTGAAATTGTTTTTTTGACATTGTAATTGAGCTTGCTTTCCAGAATTGAAACCGATTTTTGAAAAAAAGATACACGATGAGAATATCAGGGGCAGAAGCCGTTATAAGATGTTTATTAGAAGAAGGAGTAGACTTAATTTATGGATATCCGGGAGGAGCTATAATGCCGGTTTACGATGAATTATACAAATACCAAGATCAATTGCACCATGTTCTGGTGCGTCACGAACAAGGTGCAACACATGCAGCTCAAGGATATGCAAGAGCTACAGGAAAAGTAGGAGTGGCAATTGCTACTTCAGGGCCAGGAGCAACCAATTTGGTTACCGGAATTGCCGATGCACAAATTGATTCAACACCAATGATCTGTATCACGGGTCAGGTGGGAAAACATTTATTGGGTTCTGATGCTTTTCAGGAAACCGATATTATCGGAATTTCAACTCCGGTAACAAAATGGAATTATCAGATTACAGAAGCCTCAGAAATTCCTGAGATCATAGCAAAAGCCTTTTTCATTGCGCGTTCGGGTCGTCCCGGACCAGTTTTGATCGATATTACTAAAAACGCTCAATTTGATGAGTTTGAATTTAGCTATGAGAAATGTACAGGCATCAGAAGTTACACACCGGTTCCAAAATTAAAATTGGAAAAAGTCGCTGAAGCTGCCGCTTTAATCAATAGCGCTAAAAAACCGTTTATTGTTTTTGGACAAGGGATTATTCTTGGAGAGGCTGAAGCACAGTTAAAAGCATTCATCGAAAAGTCCGGAATTCCTGCAGGATGGACCATTTTAGGGCTTTCAGCTTTGCCTACCGACCATCCTTTAAATGTTGGAATGTTAGGAATGCACGGAAATTATGGTCCTAACTTATTGACTAACGAATGTGATGTTTTAATTGCATTGGGAATGCGCTTTGACGACCGTGTAACAGGAGATTTGAAAACCTATGCCAAACAGGCAAAAGTGATTCATTTTGAAATTGATCCGGCAGAAGTAGATAAAAATGTAAAAACAGAAGTTGCCGTTTTAGGAAATGTAAAAGAAGCACTAAATGCTTTATTGCCTTTAATCGATGAAAAAGCACATGATGCTTGGCATAACGTATTCAAAGAAAAATACAAAATCGAATTTGATTCGGTTATTGATGAGGAACTAAAACCAACAAACAACAAGGGAATTTCTATGGGAGAAACCATTGAAATGATTAACAAACACTCGAAAGGGGATGCGATTATCGTTTCAGATGTTGGACAACATCAAATGTTTGCCTGTCGTTATGCCAAATTTAATTCGACAAAAAGTAATATTACTTCCGGAGGTCTGGGAACAATGGGCTTTGCTTTGCCAGCCGCAATTGGTGCCAAAATGGGAAAGCCGGAGCGTGAAGTTGTTGCTATTATTGGTGATGGTGGTTTCCAGATGAACATTCAGGAATTAGGAACCATTTTTCAGACACAAGTTCCTGTGAAAATTGTTGTGTTAAATAACGAATTCCTCGGAATGGTACGCCAGTGGCAGGAATTGTTTTTTGATAACAGATACGCATCAACAAAAATGATCAATCCAAATTTTGTAGCAATTGCTGAAGGATATCATATTAAATCTAAAAAAGTCACCGAACGTGAAGATTTAGATGCAGCTATAGCCGAAATGCTGGCTTCAAAGAATTCTTACTTTTTAGAAGTTATGGTAGAGAAAGAAAATAATGTATTTCCAATGATTCCAACGGGAGCATGTGTTTCTCATATTAGATTAAGCTAAAAAAAAGTTTCAGGTTTCAAGTTTCAGGTTTAACAACAGGAGACTTGAAAGAAAGAAAAACTTTAAACAAAACAAAATGGAAGATAAAACATTTACCATATCGGTATACTCGGAAAATAACGTGGGCTTGTTAAACAGAATCTCTGGAATATTCTTAAAGCGTCACATTAACATATTAAGCTTAAATGTTTCAGAATCAGAAATTGAGAATGTTTCAAGATTCATAATTGTGGTGAACACAACCGAAAAATGGGTTCGAAATATTGTCGGACAAATCGAAAAACAAATTGAGGTTATTAAAGCATTTTATCACACCGATGAAGAAACCATCTATTTAGAAAATGCTTTGTTTAAAATAGCTTCCAATCTGCTATTTGATGAAAAGCAAATTCAGAATATCATCAAAGAAAGTCAAGCAACAATTGTAACAGTATCCCGTGACTTCTTTGTGATTTCAAAATCAGGAAGACGTTCTGAAATTGAAGAACTATATGAAAAAATCAAGCCTTACGGTATAATGCAGTTTGTACGTTCGGGCAGAATATCCGTTTCTAAAGAGAAAATGGAAATATCAACAATGTTAGAAGCACTTAAATAGTATCAATTATTAAATTACACATTCATTAAATATTATTAAAAAAATGGCAAATTATTTCAATACACTACCACTTAGATTACAATTAGAACAATTAGGCGTTTGCGAATTTATGGAGCAATCAGAATTTGCTGATGGAATTGCAGCATTGGCCGGAAAAAAAGTTGTAATTGTGGGTTGTGGTGCACAAGGTTTAAATCAAGGTTTAAACATGAGAGATTCCGGATTAGATATTTCATACGCCCTTCGTGCTGATGCAATCGCTGAAAAAAGAGCTTCTTACAAAAATGCTACAGAAAATGGTTTTAAAGTAGGGACTTATGAGGAATTAATTCCAACTGCCGATTTAGTTTGTAACCTTACTCCGGATAAACAACATACCGCTGTTGTTACAGCAATTATGCCCTTAATGAAAAATGGTTCTACTTTATCTTACTCTCACGGATTCAATATTGTAGAAGAAGGAATGCAAATTCGTAAGGATATCACTGTAATTATGTGTGCCCCTAAATGTCCCGGTTCTGAAGTTCGTGAAGAATACAAAAGAGGTTTTGGTGTACCAACCCTTATTGCTGTTCACCCTGAAAATGATCCAAATGGTGTTGGTTTAGATCAGGCAAAAGCATATGCAGTAGGTACAGGTGGTCATAAAGCGGGAGTCTTAAAATCATCATTCGTGGCTGAAGTAAAATCAGATTTAATGGGAGAACAAACCATTCTTTGCGGTTTGTTGCAAACCGGTTCTATTTTATGTTTTGATAAAATGGTTGAAAAAGGAATTGATGCCGCATACGCTTCAAAACTAATTCAATACGGCTGGGAAACAATCACAGAAGCCTTGAAACATGGAGGAATCACCAATATGATGGACCGCCTTTCTAATCCTGCAAAAATCGAAGCTTACGAATTGGCTGAAGAATTAAAAGACATTATGCGTCCATTGTTCCAAAAACATCAGGACGATATTATTTCAGGAGAATTCTCCAGAACGATGATGGCAGACTGGGCTAATGACGATGTTAACTTGTTGAAATGGAGAGCCGCAACCGGAGAAACTAATTTTGAAAAAACAGCTCCACAAGAGGCTCCAATTGCTGAACAAGAATATTTTGATAATGGAGTATTAATGATTGCAATGGTAAAAGCGGGAGTAGAACTTGCTTTCGAAACCATGACAGAAGCTGGTATTATCGAAGAATCTGCTTACTACGAATCATTACACGAATTGCCATTAATTGCGAATACTATTGCAAGAAAAAAATTATTCGAAATGAATCGTGTTATTTCAGACACAGCAGAATACGGTTGTTATTTATTTGACCACGCCTGTAAACCATTGTTGACTGAATTTATGAAAAAAGTTGAAACAAACATAATTGGAAAACCATTCTCAACTTCAAACGGAGTAGATAATGCTGTTCTAATTGCGGTAAATAGAGAAATTCGCCAACACCCTATTGAAGAAGTAGGAGCATGGTTGAGAGAATCTATGACGGCAATGAAAAAAATTGGATAATAAATTGGGGTTTTGCACTGTATCTCTGTTTTACGTAATATTTTGAATTAGTAAGCATTTATTAAGATAATATGGATATAGATGCATATTGTACTTACTCAACTCAGGTTAGGTAAAAGTAATCCCAATTAATGGGGTATGTTTAGCAATAAATATACTTGTATCGATTTCTATATTAATTAATCAGGATGCTGCTATTTTCAAAACAGAAAAAAGCATTGTAATGCAGAATTACAAAAAAATTAATTGTTATTGAAATTGTTAAAACGAAAAGGCATGATATTAATTTATTGTGCCTTTTTTATGGCGTAGTTTTGCCATAAAACCTATATTTTTAAATAAAACCTATAAAAAAGCAGTATTTTTTTCACTATGTGTTTTTTTATACTAGAATTTATAAATTAAATAATTTTAAGAATACGTACAGATTTAATACATTTATAAAAAAAAATTCCATCAAACATGAGTTATTATAAAATTGAAAATTTAGAACAATATTTTAAGCATTACAATAAGTCAATAAGAGAACCAAGAAAATTTTGGGGTAAAATTGCCGAAGAAAATTTTACTTGGTACCAACAATGGGAAAAAGTAGTTGATTTTAATATGGGCGAAGCAGAAGTAAAATGGTTTACCGGAGCTAAGGTCAATATTACAAAAAACTGTATCGACAGACACTTAAGTAAAAGAGGCGAAAAAACAGCGATCATTTTTGAACCAAACGATCCATCAGAAAACGCTATACATATAACCTATAATGAATTATACGAACGTGTATCTAAAATGACAAACGTGTTGCGTGAGCAAGGCGTTCGCAAAGGAGACCGTGTTTGTATCTATTTACCAATGATTCCTGAACTAGCCGTTGCAGTGTTAGCATGTGCCAGAATTGGAGCTATACATTCGGTAATTTTTGCAGGATTTTCAGCATCAGCGGTAGCAGCAAGAATTAATGATTGTGAATGTAAAATGGTCATTACTTCAGACGGTGGTTACAGAGGAAACAAAACAATTGACCTAAAAGGAATTGTTGATGAAGCCCTGGAAACTTGCCCATCTGTTGAAAAAGTTTTAGTTGCCAAAAGAACACAGACAGATATTAAAATGAAGGAAAGACGCGACATCTGGTTACAACCTTTATTAGATGCCGCCTTAGACAATAGTGTTGCTGAAATCATGGATGCCGAAGATCCTTTGTTTATCCTTTATACTTCGGGATCAACAGGAAAACCAAAAGGGATGGTGCATACGACAGCCGGTTACATGGTTTATACTGCCTATACTTTTAAAAACGTATTCAATCACGAAGAAAATGATATTTTCTGGTGTACCGCAGATATCGGTTGGATTACAGGACACTCGTACATCTTATATGGACCATTATTAAACGGTGGAACAACAGTCATTTTTGAAGGTGTACCATCATATCCTGATTTCAGTCGTTTTTGGGATACTATCGAGAAGCACAAAGTAACTCAGTTTTATACTGCACCAACAGCAATTCGTGCCTTAGCAAAAGAAAGCTTAGATTACATTCAAAAATACCCGTTAAAATCACTTAAGGTAATCGGGTCAGTTGGAGAGCCAATAAATGAAGAAGCTTGGCACTGGTTTAATGACCACGTTGGAGACAAGAGATGTCCGGTTGTTGATACCTGGTGGCAAACAGAAACTGGTGGAATTATGATTTCGCCAATTGCCTTTGTGACCCCTACAAAACCAACTTATGCCACTTTACCATTACCGGGAATTCAACCTGTTTTGATGGACGAAAAACGCAATGAGATTGAAGGCAATCAGGTAGTGGGCAGTTTATGTATTAAATTTCCTTGGCCAGGAATTGCCAGAACGATCTGGGGAGATCACCAACGTTATAAAGACACTTATTTCTCTGCTTTTCCAGGGAAATATTTTACCGGAGACGGAGCTTTAAGAGACGAGGTAGGTTACTACAGAATCACAGGTAGAGTAGATGATGTTGTGATTGTTTCCGGTCATAATTTAGGAACAGCTCCAATTGAAGATGCAATTAATGAGCATCCTGCAGTGGCAGAATCTGCTATTGTTGGATTCCCACATGATATCAAAGGAAATGCTTTATATGGTTTTGTTATCTTAAAAGAAACCGGAGAATACAGAGACAGAGCCAATTTAAGCAAGGAAATCAATCAGTATATTTCAGATCATATTGGACCAATTGCTAAATTAGACAAAATTCAATTTGTTTCCGGTTTACCAAAAACACGTTCAGGAAAAATTATGCGTAGAATTTTACGTAAAATTGCAGAAGGAGATTTCTCTAGTTTTGGAGACACTTCAACACTATTAAATCCGGAAATCGTAGATGAAATTACAAAAGAAAAAGTATAACAATCTCAGAAATAGATAAAAAAATGCCTCTTAAAATTAAGAGGCATTTTTTTATTTAATTCCCAATCTGGATTTTAATTTTAAAAACAATAATGAAATCCGATAAGCATCTTCTGCAGAAGAGTTTCTGTCACTTTTTGGAATTTTATAGATATCGCATAAATCATCTAACGAAAACTGTTTGTCATTGATATCCATTAATTTTCTGTACATCATATCTACATCTAATGCTTCGTTTTTAAGTCTTCCACAATCTAAACGTTCTAGGGCACTGTTTAGCATTTCCAAATCAAAATTAATATGATGCCCAACCAAAACGGCATTGCCCAGAAAATTGATAAAAGCTTCAATGGCTTCAGGCTCGGGCATTTTAATCATTTTACTTTCAATGATAAATTCATTTGAAAGCCCATTATCCTGTAAAAATTTATACTGCAATAAAACAGATTCAAAGTTATCCTTAATATGAATACTGTCGTCGACTACAGAAAAAGCTCCTAAAGACAAAATCACATCCTTATTCGGATTCAAGCCGGACGTTTCTGTAGACAAAACTACAAACCGGTTTGGTTTGGTTTCGAATTTAATCAGATACTCTTTCCAGAATTCAGGATACTCTTTATTAATATTTTTAAGCCAGTCTAACATATATTAAGAGAATTGTGTAAGTTGAAATTTACTTTTAATTAATTCTTCAAGATCTTTCATTGGCGACAAAGCATTTTTCATTTTTTCTTTATCGGTTTTAGACATTTCTTTTAAATTGATATATTGCCCGGAATCATCATTACGTAACCCTTCAACTGTTCTGAATTTTGATAGTATTAAAAACGCTTCAGCACAGCTCAAGTAAATCTCAGCATTTTTTGAATCCGTTATAGCCAATTGTTTAAATCTTAAATACGTATTTTGAATTCCTTTTATATTTGAATTCAAAATTAATAAACGTGCTCCATCAATCAAAGGCATTAACGCACGGGTTTTTATATCAAACATTCCTTTATGCGGACCATCTTCTTCTATAAGGAATTTTTTGAAAAAACTCAGAGGAGAGTTTCTTTTCAAAGCATCATTCCCTAAGAAATCAAAAAACAAGGTATTGTTTACTGCATTTTTAAAAATAACATTTTCTATAGCCTCCTCAATTTTTGGTTCACCAAAAACAATCTCATAATCAAAGAAAATGCTACTAAGATCATTACTGTTTTCACCTGGAGTATTCATCCAACTGTTGTACTGTTTTGTCCAGTCTGTCAGTGACTTACACCAAAGCATATTACTCCCCATATGTCCATTTGGACAAAGTTCATAACCTACTTTTTCTAAGATAGCCGTAGTTCTTTTTGCTAATCTTAAAAAGTAATCTTTTACATCTCTGTATTTATCGGCTGTCACATCTTCAAATATCAAAATACTATCCTGATCTGTAAGCAAAAGTTGCTCCTTACGTCCCTGACTACCAATACTTAACCATGCAAATCGAGCAGGAGGTGAGCCTAAATCTAAAATCGACAATTCAACTGATCGCTTGATAATGGCCAAATTAATTTCACTTGCAATATTACTAACATGCGAAATCGGAATATTCTTCTGAATCGAATTCTGAATAAGATCAGACAAACGATCTCGTATTTGTTTTAAATCTTTTGGAAGCTGTGAACGCTTAATTTCCTTGATTAACACTCCAGGATTACTAGCCTGAGCCACAATTAAATCGTGTTCAGAAATAATTCCACGAACAGCAGATTTACTTGTACCATCTTTTGTTACACACAAATGAGTAACATTATGTTTTAACATTAATAATTGCGCTTCAGCCAAAGAAACATTTTCTAATACCGTCACAACCGGTGATGACATGATTTTGTCAATAGTTTCTGTAATAGGAAAGCGGCCTGTTGCAATTTTAGAAGACAAATCAGCATCAGTTACAATACCAATCGGGTGATTCTTTTCACAAACTACGATATTATCAACCATTGATTCCGTCATTAAAATTGCAACATCTTTTACAATATGATGCGCCTCTGTTTTTAATGGCGAATTATTATAGGTAAGAGATTGAATATATTGCATTTCCGACTGCTGATCTACATAAAAAGAAGTGTCAGAAATCGCTTTTCCGTTAGAACTAACGTTGTCTTTGGTATGCCTTGAATTGGTTGCAAAACTTTCCAACAAAAAGTTCAAAACATCCGAATTGTTAGCAACAAAAGGTCTGAAAACAGCAATTGGTATCGCATAAACAATACTTTCTTCGCGCGCTTTGGCAGACATCATATAGTTATTTTTGGCAAAAAAAGGACGCAAGCCAAAAATATCACCTTCATTACATTTATTTATAATTGTTTCCTCAGCATCTGCAATGGTTGTTAAATTTATAACACCCGAAGCAACCACATAAAAACTATCGTGCAGCACATCATTATTTTGAAATAATACTGCGTGTTTTTCTAAATTAATAACACGAATATTGATCGCAATATCTGATAGTTCCTGAAAAGTCAGATTTTTAAACGGCTGATATTCTTTTAAAAAATCTGCAATATGCTCAGCAATTGTATTCATAAGTTTGATAGTTTTTTTAAAGTATCGAATGTAAAAATAATAAAATAAACTCTTACAACGAAAGCAACTTCATGATTTTAAATAAATCTACCGATATCTGATTTGATAGCCCTGATTTTTCTTATTTTTTATTTTAAAGCGATGACAGTGAAGTATATCATTATGCAGGTCAAAATCTTTTCACGATCAATCTGTAAACAAGATGTTGAGAAGAGTTCTCAAAAATTCTATTTTACATAATATAAATTATAGTTCATTTGTGATATAACTTATTAACTATATCAAATGGCTTTAAAACGATCTTCTTTAGAGAATTACACGCTATTACTTGTAGAATTAAACAAGATGCGCCACACAAACTTTAATGCAAAAACATTTTTGAAAAAAATGCGACCATTTTGCAAAACTTCACATTTAAAGTTTAAAACATTATTTCTAAGAATCCGTGGTTCAAATATAGGAATTACAATTAAAGTTTGTACGGATTGCTTTATAGTAACTCAATCTTTTTGCGTTCACGAATTTATTTTTTACTGCAATTCTCAGAAAACGCTTATTTCAAAACTGCTTAAACATAATCTTCTAGTACCTTAATATATGTCTACAATTTTACTTTTAATCCAAAAACGAGAAAATTTGCTTTTGGAATTGTCGGGATTAAATCATGATTTAAATGAGTATTCAAAAAATCCTGTAGAGACTGTCGATTTACTTGGACTAAAGTATCAGCATGATTTTACAATGAGAGAAATTAAAAATGTTGGTCAGCAGATTAATGTTTTTTTTAATTCTCAGATTTCAAATTATCAGCAGAAATTTTTTGAAGTCGAAAAGAAAATAACTGAGGCAATATCAAAGAAAGAATTTACAATACATGATTTACCAAAAAATCATTATTCACTTTGGCAGGATTCGGAAAATTAATTTTTTGCTACTCCCCTTTCGATTTTTCAATTGTTGCCGTAGGGTATAACGGCAACTAACTCACTCAAAACCTACTAAAAACAATGATTTCATATAGAGAAAGGCATCAAGCCCAAACCAAATTTAAAAACAATAATTTAAAACCTACTCTTATAAATATAGACTACTTAATTATCAATTTAGAGGGTCAGCCGTTTGGAGAATTTCCTGAACATTCAAAGTTTCGTTTAAAACCTTATGAATACGGAACTAAGATTTTTGAGCTAAGAGCAGACCTATATTATGAAGATTTAAAAATCGGTATTTATACAGCAAAACCACGTTCTGCAATTATGAGCGAACAATTTGCACAGCTTCAGTTTGAAAACAATCTATTTTATACATTATCTAACGACGCTTTAAAAGGTGTCATAAATGCTTTTTGCGATGAAACGAACTACTTATTTAAGTCTGTTAATAGACTGGATATATGCCTTGACAAGTCTGATATCAACAATTCTTACCGTAATTTATATAGTAATGTGGTTGCAGGCAACTACCTTATTTCAGGTCGTCCGAAAAATTTACAAAGCTATTTTGAAACGTACAAAGGAAAATCAATACTTAACGGTTTCCAAATAGGAAAAAGAACATCAGACAAAATAATACGATGCTATAATAAAACGCTGTCTTTGCAATTAACTGAAAAGCCATATATAAACGAATATTACGCAAATAATGGTTTGAAAAACGACAATGTTTGGCGTTTTGAATATCAGTTAAATTCAGCGTTTTTTAGAGGATTAAACGAACATTCGAAAGGAGATATAAATATCAGTCAAGCAATGACTTGGGGTGTTTTTGATAAAGCAAATCTTTATGAGTTGTTGAAAATTGCAAATAAAGGTTTTTTTGAACTTCGTGAGAACACTGGCAAAAGTCAAATCAATAAAGAAAAGCAAATAGTTTTGTTTGATTTTGATTTTTTACAATCCCAAATTACCAAGTTTAATCCTATAATCAAACGCTTGAAAAAGGTTGTTCTTTCTTCCACAACCATTAAAAAACGTCTTGCAAAATCTCTATTTAGAGAATATTACGCAAACAATCAGGATATATCTTATATCGTTGCTCTAAATCTTTTACTTGAGGATTTAGACATGATTACTGAAAAACCACTTATAAATTGGTTCAGAAACAAGTTACATTTCTATATGCATGAGTTTAGAACAAAGGAAAAATTAGTAAATGATTTTGACTTTGAATTATTCCACGAACACCAACTTTTATTTTTATAAGCCATGAAAACACAGAATGCAAGCCAAAAAGTAACTAAAACCCAGTTAATGCATATTCTTGAATTAAGCTATAAAACTGCTTGCAAAGAATATCAAACAATTATTGATTCTCTTGCTTTAAAAAGGAACTATTTAACGGTTCAAGACCTAATAAACTATGGCATATTATAGGGAAAATTAGGGAAAAATAGGGAAAAATAGGGAATTTTAGGGAACGTCAAATAATAGTTGCAATAACCTTTGTGAAAGAAATTTAAACAAATAAAATTTATAACAAATGAAAATTGCAACTATTACAGGCGTTACAAAATCGCCAGAATTACAAGTAACAAAAGCAATCGGTGCTTTGATTCTTTCGAGTGATGTGGCTTTATCAGCCTTAACTACTGAAAAAATCAGTATTTACATTGAACGTGGAAACGGTTCGAATGTCATTTTAGCAAATAAAGTTTTGCTTAAAGATTTCATTTTAGCAAGTACTTACGGAACAGAAAACACTCAATCCGATGCTGATAATGCCATGATTGCATTGTGTGAATTAGCAGACGAAGGCTCAATTTATCTTGCAGATAAAGAGAGTATTAAAATTACTCTTGAAGATTTGATTGCAGGTAAACGCTATGATTTGCACGGTATTGAAGAACCACAGCAAACAAACAATTTGTATTTCTTCGAACAAAAATCTGTTGCTTCTGAGGAGTTCAACAAAAAAATTGATGTTCAAGGGTTTGACTTGGCTGTCATGACTGTTGATAATTCAGTAAGTGATTTGTCTTACCAATACTCAAACGGTCAAGTGGTTAAGTATCTTCCTTTTGAATTGCAGACTTTAAGCCGTGATATTGACCCTATCCAAGCTGTGCTTTCAGATGGAAAAGTTGTTCAGGGGTTAACGGATAGATTAACCTTGCCTTTAGTGGCTGTTGTTGGTATCGAAATCAATAAGTCGCAAGGCTCAATTATTAATTTCGTCGTAAGATGTTTAAAAACTGTGTAAAATATGGGATTCTTTAAAAAAATTGGTCAATCCATTAAGAAAAATGTCTCGTTTAAAAACTTGGTAAAAGTTGCGACTACTGCCGTTGGTTTTGTTCCAGGCGTTGGTGAAATTGCACAGCAAGTAATTGGAAAAGTTACTGATGCTGTCGAAGCGAAAAAACTTGCTAAGAAAGCGGAAGCAGAAGGAAAACAAGCGGAAGCTGATTATTGGAATGCTCAAACAAAAGCTTTAGAACAAAGTTCAGCAAATACGGTTGGTGCTGTCGCTGGTGCAGGCGCTAATATTTTTGCAAAAGCTGTAACAACTGGAATTAATGACGGTTTAAGTACTGGTTTTGTTCAGGGTTCAGGTCAGGTTGGTGCTACTGTAGTGAGTTCAACTATTAAGGTTTGGTTTGAGAGAAACTGGAAAATTGTCTTAGGTGCTGTCGCTGGTCTTATTGCATTGATTTGGTTTTTAAGACGTGATAGCAATAATTCAGGAAGAAGAGTTGCTCGAAAAAGATCGTAAGCCGAAAAATTACTATCGAATCTATCTTATTGTATTTCTGATAGATTCGGCAGTAATCATAGTAAAAAAACTGGCTGAAATCATATTATTAATTAAACACATTATAAAGTAATGGCACAAAATAGAAAGAATTCTAATAATCAGAATTACAACAATAATAAACAACAAAGCGTGAAGCATTCAGGCGCAAAGTACACTACTTATATGCCAGTTTCAGGGCCTAATAAAGGTGTTGAACAACACTTAACAACAGGTTGGAGATTGTCTAAAGGAGAATTGATTGCAATCAAATGTGTAACCACGACAAAATCAAATCTTTCAGAAAAAGGTTGGTTTGGTTCTGTAGCATGCACGTTTACTAATACTAAAACTGGTGTTCAATCATTTCATTGGGGAACAATGCAGAAAAACGGCGGTAAAGTGGTAATTGACAGCATGGCGTTTGTAATTAATCCACGTGCGAAAAATGGCGGTTACGCAGGTACATTTATTCGTTCGAACTAATGTTTAAGTTCATATTAAAGTTCCTCCCTCTTATACTACATGAGGGGGTCGATTTACTCAAAGAGCATTTAGAAAAAAGAAAACAATTAAAACAAAATAAGTCATGAAAAATTTGAAAGGAATTGTTTCGATAATTGGTATTATCGTAAAGTACGGTGCGGTTGTAACCGCTATTTTAAAAGGTATTCAGGTTGTATCGGATGAATTAAGCAAGTTAGATTTCGGAAAAGATGAACCTGAAACCCCTGCGAAACCTTTAACTATAGAAGAAAATGAGTAGTTATTTAGGCAGAAAAGAGTTAACACGAGGTATTCGAAATAACAATCCGGGTAACTTGGTTTTGACAAATATCGCTTGGCAGGGAAAAATACCAAATGCACAAAATACAGACAAACATTTTGAGCAGTTTACAGAAGTAAAATATGGTATTCGTGCCATGTTGCGAGATTTGACAAACGATATTGATAAGGGAAAAAATACCGTAAGAAAGCTTATAACCGAATATGCACCCCCATTTGAAAATGATACGCAAAAGTATATTGAGGTTATTTCAAAAGCTGTCGGTTTAGACCCTGACCAAACAATCAAAATTGTAGATGCAAAGTTTTACATGATTATTGCAAGGGCAATTATTAAGCACGAATGCGCTCCCGATCATAATTTAATTTACGATTCAGACATTCAGGATGCTATTGATATTATGGGAGATTATAATCTTGCAAGTGTTACTGTAACGGCTAAAAAGAAATTCAGATTCAATTATTTGATTATTCCAGTACTACTTTTTTTTTATACTGTTTACAGCGTTACAGTCTAAACAAACGCCCAAAACGATAGAAATTATTAATTCAAAATTTAAACAAGATGTTAGATAAAATCAAACTTTTTTACGCAAACAATAAGACTATTGCAAATGTTGTATTAGTTGCTTTAGCAGGATTTTTAGCTTATAAATTATTCAAGAAAAAATAATTATGGCTCAAAGAGAGATAGTTAATAGAACAAAGAGCCAAGCCAATACTGTTTGGCTCTTTGATTTTCTGCAAAAATACTGGCTTTTGTGTGTTGGTATCATTGTGTGTTATCCATTATTGAAAAAATGGTATGCTAAATTCACACAAGATGCTGAGGAAAAAGCTTTAGAAGATGCAGAAAAAGATTTAAAAATTGCTGTTTCTAACCCAATGACAAAAGAAATCGAATTGAACAAAATTACACCTCGTAAAGAAGTTCATAACATAGCAGAATCTTTAGCGGTTTGGTTAGGAACAAATAAGCAGACAAAAGACGCTCCTTGGTACACTTGGATAACTGAACCAATGTCTAATTTCGAAAATGAAAAAGAGACAATTAACGAGTTATTAAAAGTAAGACAAGTTACAACTGTTCCTTTAGTGATTGGCTGTTATTACGTTATAACAAGACGTGATTTAAAAGCCGATTTGAAAAAATATTTATCAACCTCGGACTTGAAAAAAGTTCCGTTATTTAATTAATCCAGTATGAACTTTATTCAATATATAGACGACACTTACGCAGTCAAGGTTAAAGAGATTAATTCATCAGAAGGTTTTTATGTGAATGGTATTCAAACACCATTTTTCATTTTATCAGTATTTATAGATAATAAGCGTGTTAGCGGTGTCGAATTTAGCAATTACGATAGTTTACCTATGCTGTCTGTTATAAATGATTTAGGCAATGTCGATTTAAATGTGATTCCTGAAAATTATTTTGCTACAGCTTTTACAGAAATTTATTTTAATATTCCTTTTGGTGGCGATTCTGCAAGTGTGGAGATTTCAAATTTTAGCGATTTTCAAAAAAAGCCGTTACGGTATTTAAAAAAATATAAATTACCTCAATTTAGATTAGATGGTAGATTTTCGCAGGGTTCAGGTGTCCAATTTGATACTAGGGTGTATTCTATGCTTAGTATTGGAACTGTTCAGGGTGATAACAAATTTTATGTAAATAGTTATACTACTTATTTAAATCATACTCATTTAGATACGGTTTATTATGAAGGGCAAACGGTTAATTATCTTCAAGATGGTTATGATTTGGTTAATAGTTTTCCAGTTCAGAATAATTCTAATATTATTCAATTTGGTGATTTTTATTTGAAAATGAAGACAGACAAAACTTCCTACCCTTATGGTTTGAGGATTGATATTATAACAGATATTCGAACAAATGAGTTTTGGATTACTTTGACTTATGTCGAGCAAGGCACAAGTTTAATCAAAAAAGCAGAATTTGATATTTCAACATTTGTTTGTGTAAACGGTGGTTTTAAAATTAAAAATCTTCTTCAAGATGTAGAGATTCAAATTAGCAACGTTTATGGCTAATACCACACCAACTCCTTACAGCTGTACTATCTTTAATAAAGATAAAAGCATAAGACCAATAAAAGTTGAGTTTTGCAAGTCGATATATTATCTGCATAACTGGTGTAAAAATGTCGGATTTGATTATCACTACATTAATATTTACAACCGAAAAACTGGAAAATACATTTCTCGACAATATTTTAACGAGTATATAATAGATAAGCCTTTGTATTAGTTTACAAAGGCTTATTATGTTTAGTGAATATAATATACACTTTCTAGAGTTTTTAGTAATTCATCATTACTAATAGCTATTATAATTTCTAATCCGCAGTTTAATCTGATTAAAGAATGATCTGGATTTTCTGATGAAGTGCCCGCAGAAAGTATCGCTGTAATGTTGTCTATAAAAATAGTCATTCTTATTTCGTCCCTAGTTCCTCTGATTCTTGCTGAACCGAATGTAATATTTTTCATCTTTTTTATTTTATTAATTATTTACGAATGTACTTAATATTTTTTTTTGAAAGGTATAATTATTTATTCTTTTATAGCAATTGACAAAGTGAAATTAAAATTATTGGCATTATATTTGGATATCTTTAATAATTATAAACTCACAAAAATAAACTACATGAAAAAAATTACTTTATTATTGCTTTTAGCTTTTTCTTTCTCTTATTCGCAAACTACTTTAGAGGAATATAATTATGTTACTAAAGGTTATGCGGAAACAATTTCTAAAGGTTTAGATTTTAAAAAGGGTTACTCTTTAAGTGAAATTTACCATTATACTGATGCTAATTATGATTTTCTGTTTCAGTCTCTAACTAATGATAAAACAAAAAAAACGTCTTGTATAATGGTTATTGCTCATTCTCGTGTTTGGGGTAATAAGTATTATTTGTGTATGCCTATTGGAAATGGTGATTTGGAGAAAAGATATAAAGAGCAGTTGTCACTTTGGGATGCTCCTATATTGTCAGCTTATTCGTTGGCTTTGTCTCAGATATTGACTTATTCTGTTGCATCGGTCGAATAAAACTAAATTTAAGAATAATAAATAAGTCCCAATAAAACGGGACTTTTTTTATGTTCCAAATTTATCTATATTAGATTTCTTCAAAAATAGGGGTTAAAAATGCTGTTGATAAAGTTGTTAACATCTTCTTGGACATACTGCAAATCATACTATAAATTATGAATCAAAATACATCCATTCAAAAAAAAAGCAAAAAAAACTTCTTTCAGACAATGCTGACTACAACGAAAATTTACAAATCAACTACTTAAAAAAATGTATAAGTACAAGTTACGGCAAACTTTTGGTTTGAAATACTTGATTGATTTTCAATTATAGGTTTGAAAGATAACGTCTGATTTACATTAAATTGTGAAATAGCTGCATCAACATTTGCATCAACAATATTTAAAACATAAAATCCAACAATAAATAAAGCCGATAAATCTCTATTTCTTTGAAACTGCTTTTGAGCATTGATTAGCTGATTGTCATTTAAGTTTCTTAAATAATCATCATTATTTAATTTACCCTCTAGTCTATTTTTATATTCATCCCTGTAAGTATTATATTTTTTTTGGCTATCAATACAGAAATAAGCACTTGTACCAATTGCTCCATAAACTAGAGGGATCTTCCAATATTTTTTATTGCAAATTTGACCCAAGCCAGGCAAAATAGTAGAGTAAAAAGCTGCTTTTGCAGGCTTAAGAGGATCGATTTCGGACGATTTTATAGTGTCTTTTAAAGGCATTACACTGGTTTGCCCATAGGTATGAAATAGCCCAAAATACAATAATATCCAAAAAATATATTTTTTTATCACCATTTTAATTTTCAATAAAATACGTTAAAAAAAAAATCTGCTTCGCAAAATATTTTGCGAAGCAGACTCTCGATTATTGTTCTTTGTAAGTCAAATCACAACTCATTTCTCTATGTATTCCTCCAATAGTGGTACTGAAAGTCGCTTTTAATTTACCTCCAACAGGCACATAAGCATTGTTTATTTTTCCTCCTACATATCTAACAGAAACACCTGAACCTGATACATATGGATAGGTAAAAGAATAGTCTCCAATAGCAACAGTATTACTTAGTGCGAAACCAGCAACAGAACTTGGGTCAACAGTAAAAGTACTAGGGCATTCAACAAAACTTCCTGGCATAACAACATGGCCGGTAAATGTTTTTAATTCGGTAAAATATCTAAAAAACTTAACTCCGAAATCATTTCTATGAATTTCTCTTCCAGCAGAATAAAAAGCTTTATATTCTGCATCTACAGCAGCGATTGATCCGGCTACAGATTCGTCACGAATATATTTTCTAGTACCAATATTTTCTCCAGGAACAGAAAAATATTGATCGTAATCCATTTTCTTTCCATTGATTAAAACAATACCTTTTACATTCAACACATTTGATGTTCTGCGATCGAAAATAGTACTAACTACACCAATTTCAGGGTCTTTGATAAGTAAATTTTTATACGTTTTAGTTAAATAAGCAGCCTTCTCAGGATCTACAGCATTTAAAGAGTTTATTTCATCAGCAATACTTTGAATACTAGTGAAATTTAATTGTTTTCTTAACTCATAAATGCTTGAAAGAACTAAGTTATGATAAACTTTTAAACTGTTATAAATCGCTTCGTTTTGTTTTTTAACATCTGATTTATTAGTACTCTTATTAGTGACATTATATCCTTTTAGAGCTTCTTGTCTATTGAAAACAACTAAGACGTTTTTTTCACTTTCAGATTTAATTGCAACAATTTCATCTATTTTTTCTTCCATTTTTATCTCAGAAGAAAAACTCATAACATTTGTCTCTTTTTCAGTTAGTGATTTTGATTCGGCAGATACTTGTTCTTCATTACTACAAGAAACCAAAGCCATGCATAACATAGCCGTAAAATAAATTCTTTTCATTTTTAAAATTCTTATTAATTTAATCTGCCTTTTTTACGTCGAGACAGATTTTTCGACTTAGCTGTAGATCTAAAGTTTAAGGTTAAACGTAATACAGCAGGTTACTAAAATGAATGAAGTTAAATTTGGCGCCAACCTTTAAAATCAGCAGCAAATAAACAACTAAATTTAGTTATATGGAGATATTTTCTCTCAAATATTTTCATATTTTTAGAAAAACACACGTAAAATACTGTAAATTAAAATATTAATTCTTACAAAAATTTCAACTAAATTATTAAGAATTTTATTGTGTGTATAAACAAAGAATACTTACAAAAAAGAAAGGTTAATTTTTAGAGTAAAAACGTATAGAAAAGTTTAAATAATATATTGAGACATTTCGCTAAAAAAGAATCAATAATTAGCTTTAGGGAAACATATTTTAACAAGAAAATACCATGTAATTTAGTACGAAAAATATGTATATATACAGAAGTCTGCGATCTGCCCAATAAAAAATATGCTATTATTGCCAACAACATTACTTAATATTGTTTCTAATTTAGAAGCAAACGGATGTTTTATTAGATTAAGCTGTAGAATTAAAATAAAACTCCTACACCTCATGAAACACTAATAACTAATATAACAATATACGCGTAAATTTTGTTGCGTCAATAACCATTGTACAGATTTACTTATCTTAATCATACAATTTAGTCAACATTGATTCTGACGGAATCAGATCTGAACCGCCTCTTTTGTCAAGCTGAATACGATTATCACTTACATAAAGGATAATACTTGCGGCAATACCATTTTTGCCTTTAAGCTTTACAACCGCTTTCTCACCAAGCGCATATACAAATCCGGTCACGTCCATGATGCCGGTGTTTCGTTTTTCATCACTGTTTATTATTTCAGCAGTACCAAAAATATTAGAATTAGATTGGGCCAGAGTGAGATTAAAAACATATTTTTTGTTGCAGTCCTTGCAATTTTCATTGCTCCAAGCTCCGGTAAACCTATTGGTTTGGGAATAAGTCACACAAGAAATAAATAAAAAAAGTAGACTAATTTTCTTCATTGAAATGGTTCTATAACTAATAACTTTTCAAATATACATCAAAAAAAACCTCTGTAAAATGAATCTACAGAGGTTTTTAAAATGCTTTTTGTATTCGTTTATTTTTTAACGTAAACTGATTTTCCGTTTACAAACAATTCAAATTCTTTTTTATCGTCATAGTAAATAGTCTTGTAATAATCTCCATCAAAAAGAGTTACATCACCGTGGGATTTACCATCTGCTTTTGTAGTGTAATTAAAGGTAACTCTTTTATTATATGGCCCAAGTCCTAAGCTGTACGCTGAAAACGGCGTGCCTCTTAGGTCAAATTCCTGTTTGGAATCAATAATTTTACCATCTGCATAAAAATTTGTGATTTGCTTTGTTAGCGGAATATCAGAATAATATTCGCTGACTTTTTTAAGAAATTCATACTGCTCGGGACTTGTAGTCTCTATTTTTGAAGTAATAGTCTGAGCAAATGAAATTGATGTACAAACAAGCGATAATAATAAAACGTACTTTTTCATAATTTTTAATTTTAGATTAATAATCACATTGCAACTTAACCAGGTTTAAAAATTCGGTCTTTCTATTAAAAAGACTTTAATTACTTAGAAAGATATGAAATCTTTACCTTTGCAAAAAATTTAAAGCCATTTTTTAATATAATGACAACAAAAAAATACATCCAACTGATCCTGATTTTAGGTTCTTTGACAGCTCTTGGCCCATTTTCAATAGACATGTACTTGCCCGGATTCTCAAAAATAGCGGCAGATTTACATACAACTGTGGCTAAGGTTTCTATGAGCTTGTCCAGTTATTTTGTTGGAATTTCTGCAGGACAACTACTTTATGGGCCATTATTAGATCGATTCGGACGAAAAAAACCTTTGTTTGTTGGTTTGATGGTTTATATTTTAGCTTCTCTGGGTTGTGCTTATGTTTCAGATATTGATTCGTTTATTTTTTTAAGATTTATTCAGGCTATCGGAAGCTGTGCCGCAACAGTTGCATCAGTTGCTATGGTTCGTGATTTATTTCCTGCAAAAGACATTCCCAAAGTATTTTCTATGTTAATGCTTGTTGTTGGACTTTCGCCAATGTTAGCGCCTACAATTGGCGGTTATGTAACGGAAGATTACGGATGGCACATGGTATTTCTTATTTTGATGTGCATGGGAATCCTTATTTTAATCGCCTCACAAATTGGTTTGCCAAATTCGTATAAACCAGATGCTTCAATTTCACTAAAACCAAAGCCCATAATTGCAAACTTTTTGATGGTTTTAAAAGAACCACAGTTCTATACTTATGCTTTTACAGGTGCTATCGCATTTTCCGGCTTATTTTCATATGTAGCGGCCTCCCCTATCGTTTTTATGGATATTTACCATGTTGACGCTAAAACATATGGATGGATCTTCGCCTTTATGTCACTTAGTTTTATTGGTTCCAGCCAACTAAATTCTATTTTACTAAAGAAGTTTTCAAGTGAACAAATGATTTTTGGAGCTTTAATTACACAATCTGTTATAAGCATTATATTTCTAATCCTTTCTTTGCAAAACCTCTTGGGGTTGTATGAAACAATTGGAATACTCTTTATCTATCTGGCTTGCTTAGGAATATCGAATCCAAATACTGCCGGACTTACCATGGCGCCTTTCGCAAAAAATGCCGGAAGTGCTTCTGCCTTAATGGGTGCTATTCAGCTTGGTTTAGGCGCATTGGCTTCATTTGCCATAGGGGTTTTTGTAAAAGATTCTATTACTCCGATGGTAGCCATTATGACTACAACAACAATCACGGCTTTTATTGTTTTAAATATCGGAAAACGTTTTATCAAAGAAAAGGTGATACTTTCTGATAAAAATGATATTGTGATTGGGCACTAGGGGGTAAATTCCAAATTTCTAATTTCCAAATTCCAATTTGATCTTAAAGAGTAGCTGTTTCCCGTTGGAGACAGCTACTTTTTGTTTTAACAATAAAGTCTATTCTATTTAAAATGATAGTATCATTGGACACTAGGGGGTAAATTCCAATTTTTTAAATTTCAAATTCCAAGTGCTTTGTCTGTTTACTATCGCTCAAATCTAAATTCCAATATGATTTTAAAGAGAGCTTATTGATAAACACTCTCTTTTTTGAAATGTAAAGTCAAGAGATAATAAACTACCACTCTGTATTTGTTTGTATTCGATTTGCCGTATTTTTCGAAAACGGCATCAATACCTTCGTCTAAGGCCTGACTTTTGGTCAAGCCCAATTTCTTGATTAAAAAATTATTTTTTACCGTTTCCAGTTCTGATAGTTGCGTTCCGGCAATTGTAGCGGAATCATCATTATAAATTGCGGGTCCACAACCTTTTGCGATTTTTGTCAATAATTCCATGTTGGCAACAATACCACATTTCTTTTTTAAATCTTCAGCGTACTTTACAATTAATTCGTCTCTTGTATTCATAATAAAGTTTATAAAAGTTCTGCATTATTCAACAGTACAAAAATACATCTTTATCTTACAAAATAAAAACAATTCCTATTATTTAACACTTATTACCTTATAATACTTAAATCAATTCTTTAAAAAATTGCTTTAAAATACTATCATTTTCAAAAGTTGGCGTAAAAATTTCAAGAAGTACAGGAGCTTCTTGCTCAGCGTAAAGCAATTCAAGACTTTTTGCTAACGAATTTAAATCTGTAGCAGTATGATAACGTAACTTGTACATTTTAGCTAAATGCTCCGCTGTTAGTTGATGTGAAGTTTCGAAATAAGTATTAAAAACCGGTTTCTCCTCATGTCCGGGCAGAATTCTGAAGATCCCTCCTCCTCCATTATTAATCAGGATAATTTTAAAGTTTTTAGGAATATAAGAGTTCCAAAAGGCATTACTGTCGTATAAAAAGCTAATATCTCCTGTGATAAAAATATTTTGTTTTCCACTTCCTACTGCAGCACCAATGGCAGTTGACGTACTTCCGTCAATTCCGCTCGTACCTCTATTACAGAAGACTTCTATAGTAGAATCAATTTCTATTAATTGTGCATATCGAATAGCAGAACTGTTACTAATCTGTAGTTGACTGTTTTTAGGCAAGGATTTTATTACTTTCTCAAAAACTTTAAAATCTGAAAACGGAATCTTATCTAAATACTCTTGTTTTCTTATTTTTCTTAAATCGTATATGTCTTTTATCGTATCAAAATAATCACTTTCCGGATTTTGAGCTTTGGGCAATAAATCTTTGAAAAAATCATTTGGTTCCATTACAAAATGATTCGTTAAAGCATTAAAGGTGTCATAAGCTCTTAAAGTATCAATATGCCAATGGTGTTTGGGTTTGTATTTTCTTAAGAATCCTTTGATTCTTTTTGAAACAATCATACCTCCAAAAGTCACTAACAGATCAGGATGAAAGTCCTTAAATTCAGCATCATCAAAAGGAGTAATTAAAGTATCAATGCTATTAATAAAACTCGAATGATGAAGATTCGAAGTTGTTTCTGTCAATACCACAACCGAAGGGTCATTGGCCAGATTTTCAATTACTTCCTTTTCAATTGTGTTGGTTTCATTTACACCAACCATAATTAATTTTCGTTTGGTTGAATTCCAAATCGAAACAATTTCTTCCGCGTTTTCTATGTTTTTAGTCGCTGTTAAAGGCTCCGGATTTGTGATTTCAGAGTGTACCGAAAGTACGTCAACGGTTTCGTACAAAGGCTCTTCAAAAGGGGCATTGATATGTGCAGGTCCTTTTTGGGAAATGGCAGTATCAATGGCGGTATTGATTTTTAAATCGTTTTCAACCGAAGCTTCTTCTGTCAAATTAGCATTAAAAACCGAATGATTTTCAAACACATTTTGTTGTCTGATGGTTTGCCCGTCTCCGATATCAATCTTGCTTTGCGGACGGTCAGCCGAAATTACAATTAAGGGGATCTGACTGTAAAAAGCTTCTGCAACTGCCGGATAATAATTTAGTAATGCCGATCCTGAAGTACAAACAATTGCAGTTGGCTTTTTAGTTTGCTGTGCTATTCCCAAAGCAAAAAAAGCTGCACATCGCTCATCTGCAATACTGTAACAGGTAAAATTAGGGTTTTGGGCAAATCCAATTGTTAAAGGAGCGTTTCTTGATCCCGGAGAAATTATAATATTGGTGATTCCTTTTAGCAAAAAAATCTCAATGATGCTTTGAGCAAGCGGTATTTTGGGGTAAATCATTCTTATAACGTATTATTTTTTTTAAGAAAATCAGTAACTTTCTATACTACAAAGTTACAAACTTCAACCTTCATACAACTTATAAAGAATAAGATATTAAGACAAGTTTTAGAAAAAGAGGATATATTTGTAAAAGCGAACCTATTGGATGCAATTATTTTTTGAACTATAAAATCGTAGTTTTAAAAACGAAATTATGTTTCTATCATACTTGGTATACTTTTTACCAATTGCATTACACAATTTAAAAGCTTTTTTTGACTAAAACCAGACTCTTTATGCGAACTCTATATTGGCTTTTTCTTTTTATTACACTTCAAACTGTAAATTCACAGAATCAGTTTGTTCCGGATGATATTACTTACAAAACAGGTCTCGAGAATGCTAAAAAAGAAAACAAGTCTCTTTTTGTAATGCTTTATGCGGATTGGTGTCCACATTGCAACCAAATGAAAAAAGAGGTCTTTAGTGATCCGACGGTAATGGACTTTTTAAAAAAGAATTATGTATGCGTTTGGTTAAATATTGAAAAAGAAGAAGGGAAAATTCTTCAGAAAAAATTCAACACCAAATCATTACCTACCTTTTTGTTTTTAGATACTAATGAAACTCTTCTTTACAATTTAAAAGGCGAAATGAAAACAGCAGCATTTATGACAGATGCTCATAATGCTTTAAATCCGAAGCTGCAATTGCCTTACTTAGAGCAAGATTTTTTAGCTGACCCGAGCAATTCAACAAAATTCTTTGCTTATTTGTACACATTAAGAAAAGGAAAAGACAGAACCGATCTGTCTCCGGCTACACATACGTATCTCAATACACAATCGGATGCGCAGTTGGTTAGTGAAACCAACTGGCGTGTTATCGCCAATGGGGTTACGGATATTAACTCCAGAGAATTTCAATATGTTTTAAATCATCAGAAAGAATTTGCTGCTGTAGCTTCGCAAAACCGTATTGATCGTAAAGTGGTGAGTATTGTCAGTGAATTACTGCGTCCTCTGGTTGATAATTTAGATACGGTAAATTATTACAAACAAAGGGAAGTTGCCAAGTCGATCCGATTGCAAAAAACCGATTCTTTGGTCTTTAAATTTGATCTGACTTTGGCTGAACGAACTGAAAAATGGCAATTTTATAAAAAAGTGACACTGGAAGACACACAAAAACTGGTTTGGAATGATGCTTCTTTTCTTAAAGATATTGGACAAACCTATCTCAAACATATAAACGATAGTGATGCTTTAAAAAAAGCTATTTTCTGGGTAAATCATTCTTTAGAACTCAATGATTCTTATGATGGGAACTTACTCGTAGCCCGGCTTTACAATAAAATAAAAGATAAAAAATCAGCTCTGAAATACGCAAAAAAGGCAAAAATAATCTGTTCTGAAATGACCTGGAGCACAAAAGATGTTGATGCTTTGCTGGCTGAATTAGGTACGAAATAGTACTTAAAAATTCAAAAAACAACTATGGATGTACTACTTAGACCTGCTACAAGAAACGATTTAAAGGAAATTCTCGATATTGTAAATTATTCAATTTTGAATACCACTGCTAATTATAGCTATGATGTGCAAACATTAGAAGAACAAACAAAATGGTTTGAGAACAAACAAACAAAAAATCTTCCGGTCATTGTTGCTGATCTCGATGGAAAAGTTGTTGGATTTGGAAGTTACGGTCCTTTTAGAGAAAAAATTGGATACCAATATACAATTGAACATTCTGTTTATGTTGTTGACAACGTGATTGGAAAAGGAATTGGTTCTAAATTGCTAACTGAAATTATTCAATTAGCAAAAGAACAAGGGTATCACGTCATGATTGGGGCTATTGATGCTGATAATGCGGGAAGTATTGCTTTTCATGAAAGATTTGGCTTTGTGGTAACTGGAACGATTCGAGAAGTTGGTTACAAATTTGATCACTGGCTTGACTTGGTTTTTATGCAATTGCTCTTAAAGTAATTTTTTTGTTTCACGCAGATTTAGGGGATTTTCATTAAATATAATTTCAATATATATGAAACAAATACTACTGCTTATTTTTATTTTTAGCTCAATCACTGTCCATTCACAAATAAATTCAAAAAGAATCATACTAACTCCTAAAGAGTTGACTGTAAAACAATTTATCCAACTTTTTACTAAAAAATATAATCCAAATAGTCCCTTAAATTTTATAACATTGTCTGGTGATTTTCCAGAAAACTGGGTGAAACCTGATGATATAGCCTATTTAATAAGTATTCTTGATTCTAAGAAAAAATGTTGTGGTTATATGAATGTTTTTTCTTCCTTTATTTCTTCTGATAATGCCGAAGTTGGGGGTTTCGCTTTATTATTTTTAAAATCGTATAAAACAAACACAAGGATTAATTTAGGCTTAAATTCAAATCCAAAGGCAGATAAGGTAGAAGCAAAAATGTATAAAGATTGGTACTATAAGAGTATTAAATTGTAAACTTCTCATGATATAAAATAAACAATCATTTGTATTTCTTTCACGTAGATTTAGGGGATTTAGCTGATTTTTAGAGGGTCCCTTTGTGTTTGTTTTAACCGCAAGGCACGCAAGGATTTTGTTTGTAGTGAACGCAAGGTTCGCAAAGTTATACGTTGTTTTTAATCTTTGCGAACCTTGCGCAAAACCTTTGTGTACCTTGTGGTTAAAACAAACTGTGCATAAAAAAATCCACAAACTCACAGCAATGCAAACTTATGGATTTTTAGTGAAAAATTATTTTTTCTTAGCTTTTTATCCAATTGATGATTTCAGGATCTGTAGGTAAGGTTCTTGGTTTGATCACTTTTACCAGTTCTCCCTTTTCGTTGATTAGGTATTTTTGAAAATTCCATTCCACTTCTGAATCTTCTACACCGTTTTTAGCTTTTTGTGTTAAGAATTTATATACCGCACACATATCATCCCCTTTTACAGAAACTTTATCCATCATTGGAAAAGTTACTCCGTAATTTTGCTGACAAAAAGCACCTATTTCTTCGTTTGTACCCGGCTCCTGTGAAGCAAAATTATTTGCAGGGAAGCCTACAATCACAAAGCCTTTGTCTTTGTATTCTTTGTAAATGGCTTCAAGATCTTTGTACTGAGGCGTTAATCCGCATTTTGAAGCAGTATTTACAATCATTATTTTTTTTCCTTTTAAAGAGGCGAAATCAAAAGGATTACCTGATAAATCTTCTACTTTAAACTGATAAATAGTTTCTTTTGCCATAACATGATCCGTTTTAGGAGTTTTTGTTTTATTTGTTTGTGCCTGATTTTGGCAGCTAAATAAAAATAGCGCGCCATAAACCATAAATAATACTTTTTTCATCGTTGTAATTTTTTATAAAATTAATCAAAAACAGTTTTATTGGTACTTATATTTTGTATTAAACATAAGTTAAATAAAAAAACGAAGCCTAACGTTAATCAGGCGTTAGGCTTCTCCCCATACAAACAAATCAAACCATGAAATTTGAATCTTTTTCTCTTTTAATAAAATCAGGCGCCATCGTAGTGTAATTTTCTCCTTCGGAAACATCTTCACCTTTAATGGCTTATAATCGGCGCCTAATTTTCGGAAGTTATAACAGTACAATCATCCTTAAAATGCAGACTGTTTGACTTCCGCCCCAAATACTACTTAGTTACTAATTCAAAGTATTTTCTCTTAGTTTATTACTTTCTTTGCTTTTACACTACAACGGAAAAATTTAAATCCATCACCTGATAATGCATCTTCACTTGCTTAAAATGACTCTTACTAAAATTTGCAAGTGCCAAAACACTTGTTAATCCTACAATCAATATCTTTAGATTATTCCATTTTGTCATAGCTTATAATTTTATAAGATTTAACCCGTAATTTAATACGTTAAAAATGCACGTTTAATTCTCTTTTCAATAAACAAAAACAATCAAGCCTAATAAATTTTGCAAGAAATCTCAATCTCTTTGCTATATGACGTGATATTTTTTACATGTCATATTAGCATTTACGTAATTGGTTTGCTTTTGGTTTTAAAAAAAGTAAAAAAAAATAATATTTTTTCCAGAAACTTTATTTTACTAAGGATAAGCCTGTTAAAATAATTATCATTTGCAAAAAAAAATAAATTATCTTTATCTCAGGTAATAGAAAGATTTTCAAAAAATTTTGTTTAAGCTTAAAAATCCCATCCTATGAGTCAAGAAGAATTATTAGTTTTAATTTACAAGAAAGACGAAAGAGCCTTTACCCATCTCTACGATATGTATTCGAAAAGTTTATTTTCGGTCATTAACGTTCTAATTAAAAATCGTGAAGAAGCTGAAGATGTTTTGCAGGAGGTTTTTGTCAAAATCTGGAAAAACATCGATTCGTATAATGAAAGCAAAGGTCGTTTTTACACCTGGATCCTTAATATTGCAAGGAATACGTCTATCGATAAGCTGAGATCCAAAAATTTTAATAACAGCAAAAAAAACCTTTCTTCCGATAATTTCGTAAATCTGTTAGATGACAGTAATAAGTTAATCAACAAAATTGATACAATTGGTATTCAGGAATTTGTAAAAAAATTAAAGCCAAAATGTATTGAAATAATTGATTTACTATTTTTTAAAGGATACACCCAACAAGAAGCATCAGAAGAATTGGCGATGCCGCTGGGGACTATCAAAACGCAAAACAGAAACTGTATTAACGATTTACGTAATTATTTAAAAATATAATGGAAGCACAAGAGTATATTGAATCAGGAATTCTGGAATTATACGTTTACGGTTTATTAACCGAAAAGGAAAATCTGGAAATAGCCGAACTGGCTAAAAGTAACTCCGAAGTAGATCAGGAAATTCTTTCCATTGAGAAAGCTATTGTGGCTTTATCATCTAGTTTTTCTCCTTTTCATTCGGTATCTAATTTTGAAGAAATTAAAGCTCGTCTAGAGCTTAAGCACAGCAAAGTTGTCGACATCAAACCAGCAGCAAACTGGTCCCAATATGTGGGGTGGGCAGCAGCTGTCTTACTGCTTTTAGGCCTTGGATACCAAACTTTGGAATTGACCAAAACTAAAGAAGCGATCTCTACTGTTGGCAATGAAAAAAACAAAATTGAAAGAGAATTTGCTTATTTAGATCAGCAAAACAAAGAAACAGAAAAGAGTTTAACTATTGTAAGAGATATTAAAAACACCGGTGTTACACTTGGTGGTCAGGCCGTTTCTCCAACGTCGTTTGCAAAAGTATACTGGAATAAGGATACCAAAACAACTTATATTGACGCTGCAGGGTTACCAAAACCCCCAAAAGGAATGGTATATCAGGTATGGGCTCTGAAATTAAGTCCCGTACTAACGCCTACCAGCATTGGTCTATTGAGTGATTTTGAAGGCAATAACCAAAAAATATTTGCTGTGGATCAAACCGTCTCAGCAGAAGCCTTTGGTATAACACTTGAACCTGCGGGAGGAAGTTTAACCCCAACAATGACACAATTGTATACTTTAGGAAAAGTTTAAAAAGTTAACTTACTATTCATCAAACGCATATTAATCAGTTTAATATGCGTTTATTTATTATTTTAGATTGTAATTAATCAAAAAAACTAAATCATGAATGGAAATTTACTTTTAAGAATTGCAGTAGCTATTATTCTCCTCACTCATTCTGTGTTCGGAATGTTTAATAATGGTATTAATGATTTTGGCAATTTATATCTCAATCAAATTGGTTTTGCGCCTTTTGGTGTAGCGCTGGCCTGGTCTATTAAACTATCGCATGTCATTGCTGCGGTGTTATTGCTTTTAAATAAATATATAAAATTAGCCGGATTTGTGACTATACTAATTCTTGTTATGGGAATTATTTTAATACACTTTCAGGAAGGCTGGTTTGTAGTTGGTGGCGGAAGAAATGGTATGGAATATAATTTTTTACTCATTGTGGTGCTTCTGGCTATTATGTGTCCGAATGGTATTAAGAAGGATAAAGCTTAAAACAAGATTTGTTCTAAGCTTTATTCAACTATAAATAAAAAGGGTTCAACGTAATAATTGAACCCTTTTTTATTATTTATTTTTATAATACTTGCGATACTTTGGATAGGTCACAGCACCAATCAATGTAATCACGCCTAAAGAATACCAAATCCAACTTAGCGAATGGGCTTCTCCACTTGCGTAAGAGTGTAAACCAACTAAGTGGAAATTAACTCCGTAATACGTAAACAATATCGAAACGAAAGCATACATACTCATCAAATTAAAGATCCATTTTCCTCTTAGTGCAGGTACAAAACGGGCATGAATCACAAAGGCATATAACATAATTGAGATTAAAGCCCAGGTTTCTTTAGGATCCCATCCCCAATAACGTCCCCAGCTTTCATTGGCCCATTGTCCTCCAAGGAAGTTTCCGATTGTTAACATAATCAAGCCAATGGTTAAAGCCATTTCGTTGATATAGGTAATTTCTTTGATGTTTAAACTCATTTTTGCTTTGTTCTTTTCTGTAGTAAAGAAAATCAACACTAGAGCCACAAAACCTAAGATCATTGCTAATGCGGTAGGACCATAACTTCCTACAATTACTGCAACGTGAATCATTAACCAATAAGAGTTAAGAACAGGCTGTAAATTGGCAATTTCCGGATCGATCCAATTCATATAAGCGGCCATCAAAATCATGGCGGTAACAAAAGCAGAAGAAGCAACTGTTAATTTTGATTTTCTATCAAAAGCCAATCCAAAGAACATCGTTGACCATGCTACATATATAATCGATTCATAAGCATTACTCCATGGTGCGTGACCGGAAATATACCAACGCGCAATTAATCCTAAGGTATGAAGTGCAAATAGCAGTCCTACCATAACATGAAAAGCATTTACGGTAATACGAAGCCATTTTTTCTCAAAAAAGATATTTACAATTGTAAAAAAGAACATCAATAAAGAAACTGTTATATACCAGTACGGAAGCTTTTTGAAAACATCGTATTTGTTATAGGCAATTTCGGCATCAATTTTTTGCTCGGTTGGACGTACTTTACTACCAAACTTCTTTTGAAAACCATTAATACTTTCAACCAGCTGATCTGCCGTAGAAAAATTCCTCGAAATAGAGCCGTTATTTAAGGCACTAAAATACATTGGAACAATTTGGCTAACATAGGTAGAATCCATTCCTTTAAATCCTCCTTGCTGTCTTTCTAAATACGAAACCCATTTATGATTTGGATCATTAGGAATTGGAAATATTTTCAGAATACTGCCACTTAAAGCAGATTCCATTAAATTAACCCTTTTATCTGTTTCTATAAAATCTTTCTCAAACTGATTCGGGTTTGCGGCTTTGTAAGCTGCATCCAGATAGGGTGAAAGTTTATAATTTCCGTTAGCGTCAAAAAACTGTACAAACGCAGCACGTTTGGCTTCTTTTTCAACACCGATAATTTTACGAATACTGTCATTTCCGGATCTTAGATGAATAAGAGGAACCTGAATCCATACCTGAGCATATTGTGTTATTGACAGGAATACCTGATCCGAATTCATTCCGTTATACGTATCGCTCTGACTTACTTTTCTCAATAACTCAGATGAAAAAGTATTAACGGGTTTCATTCTTCCTCCTGCGTCCTGAATGATCAGACGACCAAATTTAGCAGCGTGAGCTTCAGGTGCTTTATATATGGTCAGCAAAGAATCTAATTGCTTCTGACTTGGTGGGGCTGTGACATGATTAGCGTGATCATTTGGATCTTTGCTATGAGCGTGTTCGTGTTGGTGTCCCGGAGTATGAACATGTGGTGCTTCTTGTGCAAAACCATTCAGACTCAATAATAGAATTAAAACAGTAATCAGTTTCTCTTTTTTCTTTTTTACCGACTCTAATTTACGTTTCAAGTCTCCAAAACGAGAGTGCTTGGTAAACATAATAGCCATTAAGCCTATATATAACATAAAATATCCGAAATAGGTAATATTTGTTCCCCAAAAATCATGATTTACAGACAATACAGTTCCTTTTTCGTCAGGATCAAATGAAGACTGAAAGAAACGGTATCCTTTATGATCTAAAACGTGATTCATATAAATAGCAGCATCAAATGTTTCTGCAGAGTCCTGAACAGTTACTTTACTTTCAAATGCAGAATAACTTTTCTCTGTCCCTGGATATTTTGTTGCGATAAAATCGTTTAATTTTACTTTGAAAGGCAAAACATAAGCTTTACTTCCGTAAAACAACGAATACTCAATATTGCCGATCTTAACCGTTTTTGGTTCTCCAACACTTCCTTTAGAGCCTAAAAGTGTAACTTCTTTCTCCTGCCCATCTGCTTTTACTTTTACAATTAAAGCATCATGATGACTTTTGGCTTTATAATCATTATTTGATTCATAAGCAATAGTTCCCTTCATAGCAGGATCCGGAAATACAATTCTGATATCACCAATACTGTATAACGAACGCATCATCAAAGGCTGTACGTTGTCTTTGGTAACTTTTCCTTGCAATTTATCTGCCATTCGCATAAAATTACCTTCGAATGGAGTCTGAATGGTATATTTCTCACCGGTAGTATTAATGTTGATTGCTCCTGCTGTAGGTTTATTCAAAGCAAACAAAACGTTGTGAATGTTCTGAACTTCTCCTTCTTTAAGGTAATGCTCTTCACGTCCTCCCGATCCGGCTTCAACCATTTTGATGTATAAAATTCCTTTTGGATCCGGTTTTACAACCTCTTTTGCTCCCATAATGTAGTTTTCGTAAGTAACTTCAAAAGGAGTTTCATCAAACTTACCTGAAATAGAGAAATCATTATTGGTAGCAGGAGATAATAAAAGGCTTTTTTCAAAAACTCTTCGTCTCATTTCTCCTTTGTACTCTCCGTCAGCAAAAACGGTTAAGAACGTTTTGTCAGAGTAAATTTGGTTCTCGGCAGCCCCTTCACGAATGGGCATCATTCCTTCATAACTGATATAACGGGTTATAAAGGCACCTAAAAGAATAAAAATAAAGGCAATATGAAGCAATAAAGTAGCCCATTTTTCCTTTTTTAAAAGTTGGTAACGTTTAATGTTTCCGATAAAGTTGATCATAAAAAAGACCATTATCGCTTCAAACCACCAGGTATTGTAAATTAAAATTCGGGCTGTGTCAGTATTGTACTTACTTTCAATAAAAGTTCCGGTACCCATTGCTATAGCAAATGTTAAAAAAAGAACAGCCATTAATCGTGTAGAAAACAAAAAAGAGAATATTTTTTTATCCATTTTTAAGGAATTACATTGTATAAAAGTGCCACAAAAGTACTTAAAAATGTTGATTTGAGTAACTGTTAATTGTTAATAAAAACCAAATATGAAACGGTAAATTCAATCAATTTAACAAAAAGCAGAGACTAAATTTCACAAAATGATACGAACTCTTATTTTGTACCATTTTTTCAGGGCTGTGGCTTATACTGATTAATCAAAAATCTCAGACAAATACAAAGTTTAAAAAATTAATAACAAAACTTGGCAACTTGGCGGCTTCACGAGAAATACTCCCCTTTTTCAAAATCATAATAAAAAAATAATGCTAATTTTGCGGCATGATTCGAATAACAATAATTGGTTCGGGAAATGTTGCCCAGCATTTGATAAAGGCTTTTACTAAAAGTGACCTTGTTGAGATAGTACAGGTATTTTCCAGAAAAAAAGAAGTTTTGTCTTCTTTAATTGATTTTGACAAAATTGTAAATGATTTTGAAAGTTTAAAAGAAGCCGATTTATATATCATTGCTGTTTCAGATAAAGCCATTGCTGATGTTTCAAAGCAATTGCCTTTTCAAAACCGCATTGTCGTTCACACTTCGGGGACGGCTTCACTTGATGTTTTAGACGTTAAAAACAGAAAAGGTGTCTTTTATCCGCTACAGACATTTTCTAAAACTAAAGAGCTTGATTTTTCGACTGTTCCGGTATGCCTGGAAGCTGAGAATTCTTATGATTACAAGGTATTAGAAAGGGTTGCCAAAAGTATTTCAACAGCAGTTTTCTTAATTAATTCAGAACAGCGAAAAGCGCTGCATGTTTCAGCTGTTTTTGTCAATAATTTTACCAATCATTTATATCAAATCGGACAGGAAATTTGTGAAGAACACCATGTCCCTTTTGCCATCTTAAAGCCTTTGATTCAGGAAACTGCCGAAAAAATAAAAACATTAAACCCGATCGATGCTCAAACGGGGCCTGCAAAACGTCATGACTCCAATACAATTGACGCACATTTAGCCTATTTAACCAACGAGAAACAAAAAAACATTTATACTATAATAACACAATCTATACAGAATAATGACAAAAAATTATAAAGAAATAATGAATGACATCACTACGTTTGTTTTTGATGTTGATGGTGTACTTACTGACAGTTCGGTTTTTGTTACCAATGAAGGAGAAATGCTTCGTACCATGAACATTCGTGATGGTTATGCCATGAAAGCGGCAGTAGAAAGTGGCTATAATGTTTGCATTATTTCCGGCGGAAGCAATGAAGGCGTTCGTGTTCGTTTACGTAATTTAGGCATCAAAGACATTCATTTAGGAACTCCGGATAAAGTAGAAACTTTCAAAGAATATACTGACACTTACAACATTAAACCTGAACAGGTATTGTACATGGGAGATGATATTCCTGATTTCCATGTAATGAAATTAGTAGCATTACCTACCTGCCCTCAGGATGCAAGCCCGGAGATCAAAAACATTTGCCGTTATGTGTCTCATGTAAAAGGAGGAAAAGGTGCTGTCCGTGATGTTATCGAGCAAGTAATGAAAGTACAAGGAAAATGGACACAACATTTTAGTGGCAAACACGATTAAGGAGATTTTAGATTTTAGATTTTAGATTTTAGATTTTAGATTTTAGATTTTAGATTTTAGATTTTAGATTTTAGATTTT
>NZ_JAALLN010000109.1 GCF_011751075.1 Flavobacterium poyangense | reverse complement strand
GCAAGTCGCTGGCCTTGATACCCGTGTCTTTCGCCAGCTCGGCCAGAGTCTCAGTAATGAAAGTCTGTTCCGACTTGATGCGGACCTGGGCGGCGCGACAGTTTTCAATTGCACCTATCAGCTTGCGACGGGATTCAGGATCAGATGGTAGTACATAAAAGCCGATTTGTTCTACAGACATTTGGTGTTCCTCTTGTTAAGTTCTCATGCCTTGTGGGATCAGATTAGTCCCGCAACGGCGTAAAAAGAAGTTTACGATTGAGTGATACTGGAACTTCGGGATGATCTCTACACCATCTTCCGTCGTATACCATTCCACTGTGTTGGTGCGCACTGGAAGGGGGAATGACGGCAGATCCAGCTGTACGAGTTCACCCTCTTGGCATATCATACCAATTCCATATTCCTCCCAGATTTTACGATTGTTGAAGAACTCCAGAGTCTGCTCCGGACTCAGCTCAATCGCTTGTTTGGTGTGGCACACCTGTTTGGCGGCCTGCACCAGGCCAGCCATAAAATCATTGTGTGACATGATGTGCTCCTAGTTTACATTCAGATCATAGAATTATACCCTATGACCCGCTTTATTGAATTGCCTAGAATTTCCAATTATTGACTGTTTGGGCTTTCTGCTCATCGCTGGCAGTAGCCCCGGACTTGTTGAGGTC
>NZ_JAALLN010000108.1 GCF_011751075.1 Flavobacterium poyangense | reverse complement strand
TGGCCTTGGTTACAGTAAGTGTTGCTAGGCGACCGCAAACAATTGTAATGAAAAGTTCGATATTTGTGAACATAAAGTCCGCAGACGATTTACCATTATAGCTTTTTTTGTGTTTTTGACAGTGAATTGAAAAGTTCGTGTCGTTCCAACAATGGAATTGAATCGTGAACATTTTCGTGCGATTATTTTTCATAACTTTCGACGTGGATTGTCAAGACAAGAGTGCTTCGATGAACTTAATTCTTTATACTGTGATAAAGCGCCATCCTACAGCACTGTAAAAAACTGGTTTAACGAATTTAATCGTGGTCGATGTTCGATCCAGGACGAATCCCGTGCAGGTCGTCCAGCATCCGTTGTTGTGCCAGAAAATATCGATGCTGTGCGTGAAATGATAAAGCAAGATTGTCATGTGACATACCGTGAGATAGAGGTGTCTTTGGACATTAGTATGACTAGCATCAATAAGATATTGCATGAACATTTGGGCGTAAGAAAAATTTGTTCGCGTTGGATCCCGCATAATCTGACAAACGCACAAAAACAGGCTCGTGTTGATTGGTGCAAGGAAATATTGGAAAAATACGTTCAAGGTACATCAAAGGCTGTGTATAACATCTACACAGGTGACGAATCATGGATCTATGCATATGAGCCGGAAACAAAACA
>NZ_JAALLN010000107.1 GCF_011751075.1 Flavobacterium poyangense | reverse complement strand
GCCGCCGCCTCTGCTCCAACGCCGGCGAGCCCTTCCCGGCCGTCACCCACCTGAACAACACCCCCACAAGGTAGCCCTCGCACCCCTGAACCTTCCCCGACCCTCGCCCCTCGCCGCCGGCGAGCCCCCTCGCCGGAATTTCGGCCGGCCGCCGTACCCGAGCCGCCCGAGGACCCAATTGCAGTAATTGAAATCTTTAGAAGGGTCTGCACGTAAGATTCAAGGACCCAGTTGTAAAAGAAAGATTCAAATCTAGATTCAAAATCAGTGAACTTGTAAAATTCGTATAAAATCGTAGAAAATTCAGAAAAATGCAAACTCAACTGTTCTGGAATCCTCAGAACAAACTCTACCACTTTTGTTACAAAAATTTTCTCAGAATCTCAAAATATTTTGCTCTACATTAAATAGAAGCTTTAATGGACATATTTTATACCCACTGTTCTAGAAAACAGAGGGGTAAAAGCCTGAATACGTCCTGACAGATTGGATATGAATCTTCTGATGAAATTGACCTTGCCGATGAGGGACTGTAGTTCAGTTTTATTTTGTGGGGCCACCACTTTGTTGATGGCGTCTATGGTCTTGCGGTTGACTTCTATCCCGCGCTCATGGACCATAAATCCTAAGAATTGTCCGGCCGATACACCAAATGCACACTTGTTTGGGTTCATC
>NZ_JAALLN010000106.1 GCF_011751075.1 Flavobacterium poyangense | reverse complement strand
GGTTTTGGATGGACTCGCGGCCTATCAGCTTGTTGGTGAGGTAATGGCTCACCAAGGCGACGACGGGTAGCCGGCCTGAGAGGGTGACCGGCCACACTGGGACTGAGACACGGCCCAGACTCCTACGGGAGGCAGCAGTGGGGAATTTTGGACAATGGGGGAAACCCTGATCCAGCCATCCCGCGTGTGCGATGAAGGCCTTCGGGTTGTAAAGCACTTTTGGCAGGAAAGAAACGTCGTGGGTTAATACCCCGCGAAACTGACGGTACCTGCAGAAGAAGCGCCGGCTAACTACGTGCCAGCAGCCGCGGTAATACGTAGGGCGCAAGCGTTATCCGGAATTATTGGGCGTAAAGAGCTCGTAGGCGGTTTGTCGCGTCTGCCGTGAAAGTCCGGGGCTCAACTCCGGATCTGCGGTGGGTACGGGCAGACTAGAGTGATGTAGGGGAGACTGGAATTCCTGGTGTAGCGGTGAAATGCGCAGATATCAGGAGGAACACCGATGGCGAAGGCAGGTCTCTGGGCATTAACTGACGCTGAGGAGCGAAAGCATGGGGAGCGAACAGGATTAGATACCCTGGTAGTCCATGCCGTAAACGTTGGGCACTAGGTGTGGGGGACATTCCACGTTTTCCGCGCCGTAGCTAACGCATTAAGTGCCCCGCCTGGGGAGTACG
>NZ_JAALLN010000105.1 GCF_011751075.1 Flavobacterium poyangense | reverse complement strand
GAGGGGCATCTGGAGCATCTCGTCGGCCGGTTTCGTTAATTGTTGCATGAGGGCTGACCTGCCGATCGAATCCGCGGGATCGGCTTGGTTCTTCTCTTCTGCAGCAACAGGCGCGACACCAAGTGCTGGTGCGGTCATGTTAACGTACCTTGAGTTGGATGCCTCGTGGTTTTCCATGGAATTATCGTCGTTACCAAGACTTCGCCTTCGCAACCTTTTTCTTTTACGTGTTGGACTTTGTGATCCTTCCCTGGAGGAGTGACCCCTGAGTTGAGGACTGGCAGAGTTCTCCAGCTGATCACTAACGGAGACCTGCTGTATACTCTGCCTAGGAACTTTGCTGTTCTTCTCTATGGTAAGACCGGAAGACGAGTGTGGAATGTCGACCGCGGCAGCTGAGGCCGATGCGGCTGCCGTCGAGCTCGCCGTTTTCGCTGGCCTTGTGTTGTCTTTGCTACCTCCGGTCGTAGTGTTGCCGGTGTTACCGGTCCCTTTGTCCGTCCTGCTGTCCGACAGGCCCTTGATCTGTAATGACTCGGCAGCCTTCAGCAGTGCCGTCAGCTGGTCCTGGGAGATATTGACTTCTCCCCTGTACATGTAGTCCATCATGGCCTTCAGTTCTTTGAATTTTACATCCTTGAGAATGAACACAGGGTGTTTGTCGTAGTGTTCACTCAAGAGACCC
>NZ_JAALLN010000104.1:363-690 GCF_011751075.1 Flavobacterium poyangense | reverse complement strand
CTCCGAGGATGGTTTGGAGGGCAGGCCGGGCATGGTCATGACCTCGCCGCAGATGATGACGACGAAGCCGGCACCGGCGGCAAGACGGACCTCGCGCACCGGAACCGTGTGGCCGGTCGGAGCACCACGCAGGTTCGGATCGGTCGAGAAGGAATACTGCGTCTTGGCCATGCACACGGGAAGGTTGCCGTAGCCGGCCTGTTCCCACTGGTGCAGCTGATCACGGATCGCCTTGTCGGCGATCGCCTCGTCACCGCGATAGATGCGCTTGACGATGGTGTTGATCTTCTCGAACTGCGGCATGTCGTCGGGATAGAGCGGCGAGAA
>NZ_JAALLN010000104.1:0-336 GCF_011751075.1 Flavobacterium poyangense | reverse complement strand
GATCTCCACCACCTTGTGGGCAAGCTCCTCGATGCCGGCGGAGCCCTGCGCCCAGTGCTTGCACAGGATCGCCTCGGCCCCTTGCGCCGCCACGAACGCCTTCATCGCCTCGATCTCGGCATCGGTGTCGGAGACGAAGTGGTTGATGGCAACCACCGCCGGCACGCCGAACTGCTTCACGTTCTCGATGTGACGACCGAGATTGGCGCAGCCTTTCTTCACCGCCTCGATGTTCTCCTGGCCGAGGTCTTCCTTCTTCACCCCGCCATTCATCTTCATGGCGCGCACGGTGGCGACGATGACGGCAGCGGCCGGCTTCAGGCCAGCCTTGCGGCA
>NZ_JAALLN010000103.1:376-703 GCF_011751075.1 Flavobacterium poyangense | reverse complement strand
GCATCCTGGACCAGGGATCGCAGGAGAGTCAGGATGCCGGCCTGGATCGTCACGTCGAGGGCGGTGGTCGGCTCGTCGGCGATGATGAGGCCCGCGTTGAGCACGAGCGCCATGGCGATCACGACGCGCTGCTTCTGGCCGCCCGAGAACTGGTGTGGATAACGCTGCGCGAACGCCGGGTCCAGCCCCACCTGGCGCATCAGGCCGGCGACGTACTCGGCCTTGTCGCGCGCGCGGATCAGGCCGTGCGCCACCGGCGCCTCGCCGATGATCTCGCGCACCCGCATGCGCGGATTTAGTGAGGCGTAAGGGTCCTGGAAGATCATC
>NZ_JAALLN010000103.1:0-340 GCF_011751075.1 Flavobacterium poyangense | reverse complement strand
AGCTCGTAGGCGCGCCGCTGCGGGCCCGCCATGGCCTTCACCTCCTGGCCCTGGTAGTGCACCTCACCGGAAGAGGGCGGCAGGATGCCCGAGACGATGCGACCCAGCGTCGATTTGCCGCAACCGGATTCGCCGACAATGCCGATGACCTCGCCCGGCTGCACGTCCAGGTCCACGCCGGCCACGGCGTGCACCACCTGCGTCTTCAAACCCGCGCCCAGCAGGTTGGCGATGCGGCCGGCCAGGTCCACGTGTTGCGTGAAGCGCAGCTCCACGCCGCGCAGCGACAGGATGGGGGCGGCGTTGCGATCGGCGGCGTTCATTGGACCTCCGGCGCGCC
>NZ_JAALLN010000102.1 GCF_011751075.1 Flavobacterium poyangense | reverse complement strand
GGGCGGCGTGTTGAAGGTCTCGAACATGATCTGGGTCATCTTCTCACGGTTGGCCTTGGGGTTGAGGGGAGCACCCAGTTCTCTTGACCGAGGCTCCCCTCAACCCCAAGGCCAACCGTGAGAAGATGACCCAGATCATGTTCGAGACCTTCAACACGCCGGCCATGTACGTCGCCATCCAGGCCGTACTCTCGCTCTACGCTTCCGGTCGTACCACCGGTATCGTCCTCGACAGCGGTGACGGTGTCTCCCACACCGTGCCCATCTACGAGGGATACGCTCTGCCCCACGCCATCCTTCGTCTCGACTTGGCCGGTCGTGACCTTACCGACTACCTCATGAAGATCCTCACCGAGAGAGGATACTCCTTCACCACCACCGCCGAGCGTGAAATCGTTCGTGACATCAAGGAGAAGCTCTGCTACGTCGCCCTCGACTTCGAGCAGGAGATGGCCACCGCCGCCTCCTCGTCCTCGCTCGAGAAGAGCTACGAACTTCCCGACGGACAGGTCATCACCATCGGCAACGAGCGCTTCCGTTGCCCTGAGGCTCTCTTCCAGCCCTCGTTCTTGGGTATGGAAGCCTGTGGCATCCACGAGACGACCTACAACTCCATCATGAAGTGCGACGTCGACATCCGTAAGGACCTCTACGCCAACACCGTGCTGTCCGGTGGTACCACCATGTACCCTGGCATCGCCGA
>NZ_JAALLN010000101.1 GCF_011751075.1 Flavobacterium poyangense | reverse complement strand
CCAGCAAATCTCCAAAGTCCGCCAAACCCGCAACTTTGCAAATAATGAAGCTGCTGTTGACTTGTATCTTCGCAGGCAATCATATTTTGAATGATAGCCTGTACAGATTTAAGTATTGCCTGATCATGGCAAGATGATAGAACACTGTTAATTTTTGCATCCAACAGATTATGAATAACAGGAAAAACCTTCGGGAAGACAACTGAAGCTTCAGCAAGGTATTCGTATAAGATTCTCGTCTCCTTTTCATCGGTTGAATACTTGACAAGTGTTGCTAAAACTGTTAAGACAAGGGTTTGCGTTGAAAAGTCCGTCAGCACATCGGGGTCGAGCAGCACGTTGTTTTCGTTGCTCACGCTCACGCGTGGACTTCGATTCTTGGCTTCAAGCTCGTCATTCGCCTTGGCTTCCTTGGTCGAGGGCATCGAGAAGGATCGCTGCGTTTTAAATAAAATTCGGCCAGTCTGATGATGCGGTGGATTACGTGTCCATAGTTTGGCTTGGCTTATTGCGGTTTGGTCAAGTAAATCAAAAGATTTTTGCCTTCGGTTTATTGGATTATTTGTACTACGAGGCATCTCCACACAATGTGAATCAAGAGTATCCAAAAAGTCAGTGCTACCAGATTCACCAATACTTCGACTCAATGAATGCCTAATGTGGCATCTACTTCTAACTTCTTCAGATATGGATACCAAAGCAGCT
>NZ_JAALLN010000100.1 GCF_011751075.1 Flavobacterium poyangense | reverse complement strand
TCTGTGTAATCCTTGGGATCAGGGATGTTATTTAACCGCAAAGTTCGCAAAGGTTTACGCAAAGAGCGCTAAGTTGTTTGTTATTAAATCAAAGCTTTACGGACTTTTGCGATTAACATAAATAGAAAGTCCTTGCGCACTTTGCGGTTAAATGAGCAGTGTATTTTGTGTAGAAAGAATTTTGGCGAAGTATTTTTTACTTAATGAGTTTAAATTCTCTGTTTTAGAATTTTTATTTTTGAGATTTGAAGTTTTACCAGGGGAAAAAAATCAAATTTGATGACGTTTTTAGAAGATGTATGATTCTGTATTGATTGGAAAAAACTTAAGAAGCGGAAAAATAAAAGAAGTAAGATCTGGTAAAGGAAATTCAATGGAAGAATAAATAGATATAAAGTGTTTTAAAAAGGATAAGTTTTAAAATGTCAACACCTCTTCAAAACCACCAAAAGCAAGAAAAACCCCAAAAACAACAAAAGCCTAAACCTCATAAAAACACGACTATCAACACATTAAGAAAATCCCAAAAAAAAGATTCAAAAAACATTTCAAAAAAGCTTGCAAAAACGAATAAAGAGACTACTTTTGCACCCGCAACAACGCAGACGTTCGCTGAAATACTGACAAGAAAACAAGAATTAAAAATTTTAAGTAATTAAAAAAAAAGATTCAAAAAAGCTTGTGAGATTTGAAAACGCTGCTTACCTTTG
>NZ_JAALLN010000010.1 GCF_011751075.1 Flavobacterium poyangense | reverse complement strand
AATCTAAAATCTAAAATCTAAAATCTAAAATCTAAAATCTAAAATCTAAAATCTAAAATCTAAAATCTAAAATCTAATACGAATCTTTGTTTGAATTTCATAACTTTACTTCATGAAAGAAACTCTTATTTCTGAATCTATTGATTTTGCTACTTCGGACTTGAAACTGAAGGGATTTAAAGTGTATGAGGTGGGGAGCGATTGTAATGCCATACCCATCTACAATCGAAGGGATTTTTATAAGATCTGTATTAATACGGGACAGAATCTTATTCAGTATGCCGACAGGGGCATTGAGACGGACGGCACTATTTTGTTTTTCGGAAACCCACATATTCCCTATTCCTGGGAAGTATTGTCTCCTTCTTATCATGGTTTTGCCTGTGTTTTTACGGAAGAGTTTTTAAAAGTAAACGATCGCTCCGAAAGTCTTCATGAATGCCCGCTGTTTAAAATAAGCGGAACTCCAATCTTTTATTTATCAGACGAACAAAAGACGTTTGTAACTTCTCTTTTTCAGAAAATGATTGAAGAACAAGATACGGATTATGTTTTTAAAGACGATTTAATCCGAAATTATATCAATCTGATTATTCATGAATCGATGAAAATGCAGCCTTCGGAAAATTTCTGTAAACATAAAAATGCTTCTTCGAGAATAACGGCATTATTTCTGGAACTTTTAGAAAGACAATTTCCAATTGAAACTAAAAACCAGCCACTTCTCTTAAAAACGCCACAAGATTATGCACAAAATTTGGCTGTTCATGTAAATCATTTAAATCGCTCTGTGAAGGAAATCACAGGAAAATCTACCACAGCACATATTACGGAGCGAATTATTAGCGAAGCAAAAGCCTTATTGCAGCATACGGATTGGAGTATAGCAGATATAGGATATTCGTTAGGATTTGAATATCCGAGTTATTTTAATAATTATTTTAAAAGACTAACGGGAACGGTTCCGAAATCATTAAGGGGGTAAATTGTTTGATATTCTTAATTTTTTGTTTGATTTTCATTATTAGGGAGCGACTTTACTAAAGTAAATTTGTCTTCACATAATCGCAATACTCCTTTGCGAGTCCTTAGGGTCAGTTAAACAGTACATTGCTGTTTTGTTCAGTAGAATTACCACAGACAAATTTGACCTAGAAAATTAGAGAATTGCATACAACAGTTTTTAATAATTAAAAAAGAAATCCTTAATACCTAAATTTTATGTCAACAAAATATAGTACCGTTACAGAGGAGGGGAAAGTTCCCAGTGCCTATATGACCGGTGATGTTTCTTATAAAAAACAAACGAGCGATATTCATCCTAAAAATACAATTATAAAAGATGTTGCTTTCGAACCGGGTGCAAGATCCAACTGGCATATCAATTCAAGTTTGCAGCTGTTTATAGCTACAGATGGGATTGGCTATTATCAGGAAAGAGGCCAGGAAATACGAACGATTCACAAAGGTCAGGTACTTACCGTATTGCCCGGAGTAGAGCATTGGTACGGCGCAACACCAAATAGTAGATATTCACATATTACAATTATTACGGAAATCGATAAAGGTAAAGGGATCTGGCTAGGAAGTGTAACAGAGGAAGAGTATAATAGTTTTGAGAAAAGTTACTAAGTTTTAGTAAAGATGCTAAGGCACTAAGTTTCTAAGAAAAAACACAAGTGTTAAAACTTAGAAACTTAGCATCTCAGTACCTTAACGCCTCAGATTATTTTTTATCTAAACTTTGTTTAAGCATTTTGGCATGCTCCAAATGTACCGTCAATGCGGCAATACTGTTAGAGGCCCAAAGTTTTATATCCTGATCTTTTGCACTTTCAGAAGCTTTTCTAAGTTCATTAATTGCTTTTTCATGACCGTCGATCATCATGTCGGCAAATTTTTTATCAAAATCGATACCTGATTTTTCGTTTAATTTATTGTATTCTTCCTGTCCATCCTCAGTTAAAGAGGTAGGCAAAGTGAAGTTTTTGGCTTTAGCTAAAGCACTAACTTCAGAGGCAGATTTGGTGTGTTGCTCCACCAGCATTTTCCCCAGTTTTTTAACTTCTGTATTGGTGCTTTTGGTTTGAGCCAGTTTTCCGATTTCAATTTCAGCCAAATTTACCTCAGTAAGATCAACTAAAAATTCAGAGTCGTCTTGTTTATCTTCAATAGAGTCAAATTTTGCTTCATTGCTATCTTCGGCGACCTCTTTTGGGTCTTCTTGTTTCGGTTCATTTTTACAGGAATTTAGAAATATTAGGATTAATCCTGCACCAAAAATAACTTTTCCTGCTACTGCTAACTTTTTCATAGTTTTATTTTTTAAATGTTATTCTGTAAAACTATTCAGAATTTTAAAGAATATCTTACAGTATTTGGTGATAATGTTACAGGATTTCTCTCTTTAACCGTTTTGAGGGTTCAATTATAAGAAAATAGGAGTGTTGTGGTGAAATTTGACTGCTAAAATAGTAGGGTAGATAATTTAATTGATTGAAATAATTTTAACAGGAATTACTGCTGATTTATTATGTTTGTAAGATCGTTTAACAATACTAAAAGACATTATATAACCGATTAGCTTATGAAGAAAATTTTACTCTTATTCTCCTTATTATGTATTGCTCCCACCGTTTTTGCTCAGATTGGTTATCAGGAACATATTGTTATAGATAATTCTTTTGGTTCACAGAGTCCTCAAGCGTTATGTACTGCAGATATTAACAAGGATGGTTTTCTTGATGTTGTTACAATTGCGACTGATGAAATCGTTTGGTATAAAAACCTTGGCGGGACCGGAAACTATAGCAAGCCCATAACTATTTCGAAAGCGAATGGTGGTAGAATTGATGTTTTTGATGTTAACAAAGATGGATTTTTAGATGTAGTTTTTACCGGAAAGTGGTCTACCTTGGAAAGAGGGGTTTACTGGATTAAAAATACAGATGGTTTAGGAACTTTTAGTGATCCTGTTTTAATAATGGCCGTCGAAAATACCAGCGACAATAGTTTAAGCTTGTATCAGATTATAGATATGGATAATGACAATGATCTTGATATTTTATATAAGGTGCCTAACAATTACGGTAATACCAGATTGAGTTGTTTGAAAAATGACGGTCTGGGCAATTTCACCCTGTCAACTCTAATGACTGATTTCCTAAGTTTTCTGGCGGTAGACGTTAATGGAGATAAATTACAGGATTTAGTGATTCGATATACGAATCAGTTAAAATTATTTAAGCAGCAGGCTAATGGTACCTACGCAACCTCTACCATATTGACCAATGTTTCAATGTCTCATAAATTTTTAAATGAAGATGTTGATAATGATGGAGATATAGATATTGTTACGGTTTACGAGAATGGAAGTAATATTGATGTGCTGTGGTATGAAAACACTGATGGACAAGGGACATTTAAAGCTTCTAAGTTTTTGGTGAATTTACCGGAATTTACCGGAAATAATTCCGGTTACGAATTGTATAGAATTCTGTTTACCGATTTTGATTCAGATGGTAAAAAAGACATACTGTTTTATTATACTAAAGGTAAAAAAGTAAGTTGGTTTAAGAATAATGGCGGTGGTGTATTTGGCGCGGAACAGATTATCAAGTCAAGTCCGTTGGATTTTATAAGTTTTGCCGCAGGAGATATGGATAATAATGGTACTAAAGATTTAGTAGCTATTTTTAATTCGGATGTAGTGCTCTTTAATAATACAGATGGAAAAGGAACATTCGCGCAAGAGAAGAAACTTTCTAAATACGCTAATTATGTTTATAATGTAGAAAGTGGTGATTTTGACGGAGACGGGGATACAGATATTGTTTCGGCATCGGGCGATCGAAAAATTGCGTGGTACAAGAATACAAATGGTTTAGGTGATTTTTCAGGCGATCAATTGCTTATTTCGGATCATACTATCAGACCTTTGGATCTTTTTGCTAAAGATCTGGACAATGATGGAGATTTAGATGTAGTGACTACTAATTATATAGACGATAATGTAGATATTACCTCGATTGTCTCGTTCGAGAATGACGGAGCGGGTAATTTTATAAATGAAAGGACGATTGCTTCGGGCACCACTGTAGAACATATAATTTTTACCGACGTCAATAAAGATGGTAAGACAGATATTATCGCTACCTATGGCGGAAATTGGGTTTATGTATCTATAAATTTAGGAAATGGAACTTTTGCTGCAAAAACAATGGTTCCATCGACAATAACCTCTCTTAAAAAGTGTTTTATTGACGATGTCAATAAGGATGGAAATGTTGATATAATAGTAATGAATTGGGGAAAAGTAGTATGGTACGAAAATGATGGTACAGGAAATTTTGCGACAGAACACGTTTTAAATCTGGATATTTATGCAGATAAGGCCAGTTACTTTTTTATGAGTGATTTAGATAATGACAATGATTTAGACATTGTATACTATGATTCAGGCAGAAGAAAGATAGGATGGTATGAAAATTTAGACGGAAAAGGAAATTATGCTACAAGTAAAATTATCATTAATACTCCAAAAGCCATTGCTGCATTATCTTTGTCTGATGTCGATAAGGACGGTGATATTGATGTGATGTACAATATGGTTACTGAAATCCCAACGACCTGGCATGAAAATTTAGGTGCCGCAAATATGGGACCGGCAAAAGTATTCAGCGAGACTACTACTAATTTTGGTAATTCCAAGTATGCAGATTTAAATGCAGACGGACGTCTTGATCTGGTTTCTTTTATGACTACTGAAGATAAAATTGCGTGGTATGAAAATCTGGGGACTTTTAAAAACACAATTCATGGAACGATTCGTTTAGATATTGATAACAATGGTTGCGATCAAACGGATTTAAATGTGCCGGAAGTATTAGTGTCTACCTCAAATGGTACGAATACCTTTTCGATGTTTGCAAAACCAAACGGAGCTTATAATTTTGTTGCAGATGTCAATACCTATACCACTTCAATAGTATCACCGGAGAAAAACTACTCCGCAACACCAGCGAAATATGTTTCGACGTTTACTGCTGAAAATCAAAGCGAAAAAGTTGATTTTTGTTTAGTACCAGCTTCATTGTTTGATGATTTGGAGGTTAAAATATATCCTTATGGTGAACCAAGACCTGGCTTTGCATCCAAATACAAAATTCACATTACAAACAAAGGAACCAGTGTGAAAAGTGGTTCAATGTCGTTAAAATTTAATGATTCGAAACTAACCTTTGTTTCAGCAAGTGAAAATACAGCAGGACAAACCTCGAATACCCTTCAATTTGCATATAAAAATTTAAAAGCATTTGAAACCAAAACAATTGAGGTAACTTTTAAGGTTTTAACGATCCCTACTGTAAATTTAGGAGAAAAATTAGTGTTCAATGTTGCATTGCCTGTAGGAGCAGATGTTAAACCTGTTGATAATGAATTTGTATTAAATGAAACTATTGTGGGGTCTTATGATCCTAATGACATCAGAGTTTTAGAAGGAGAACAGATTTTAGTTGCTGATGCTGATGAGTATTTGCATTATATTATTCGCTTTCAAAACAAAGGGAATTCTTATGCGCAAAGAGTCAGAATAACTAACCTTTTGGATGATAAATTAGACTGGACAACACTGAAACTTGAAAGTTACAGCCATAACAATACAGTAAATATAAAAGACGGGAAAGAAATAGAGTTTGCTTTTGATGCGATCTATTTGCCAAGTTATCTGGTAAATGAAGAAGGCTCTAATGGCTATATTGCTTATAAAATTAAAGCAAAATCGGGTGTTTCTACAGGAGATATCTTTAAGAACAATGCTGCTATTTTCTTTGATTATAATCCGGATATAAAAACCAATACCGTTAGTACCGAAATTGTTGACAAGAAACTTAGTACAGGTGATTTTTTAATAGAAAAGGTTGTTGCTTATCCGAATCCAACAAAAGGGTTGTTTACGATTCAGTCTAAGGATAAAACGATCTCAAAAATTGTAGTGTACAATACCTTAGGGCAAATCGTTTTAGTTGCTCCGCATAAGGATAGTATTGATTTATCATCTTTAAGAAACGGCATGTATTTCGTAACGATATTAGATAATCAGGAGAAAAAGACAATAGTAAAAGTGATCAAAAATTAGATTTTAACTGTACTTAATTTTTCAAATGAAAGGGAGCTCAAATAATGAGACTCCCTTTTTTGTTCTGAAAAAATGAGATAGGTATAGCTGTAAAAGCAAAAGGACAAAAGAAGAAGATCTCTTTTGTCCTTAGATGCTATTAGTATGAAAAACTAATCTTCCCAACCACAAAGTGTTAGTCCGTAACCCTGAGCCTTAGAGACAGGTACTTTAGTAATTTCGTGCCGGCAGGCGGTTAATCCGCGACAATTTTCAGTATAATGGTACTTTTTTGCTCCCACTGGACCACAGATATAAACTTTGGTTTCTATTGGGCGAAAAGAAGCAAAAAGTACAAATGATAAGATAATAGCATATTTCATTTGATTGAATTTGGGGTTGGTTTTTAATCGACTACTAAGAGGTATTTATTTCCTTGCTTGTCTATTGCTTTCAATTTTCCATGAGCGATCCATACTGTTTTAATTTCGATATCGGCAATGGTATCAAAAAGTAGTATTCCCGCTCCGTATTTCCCTTCGACATTAATGTTTCCGAAAACGGAATCTCCTTTAGAATTAATGCCTTTTACATCATAATTATATTCATAATGAGATGGTGTACCCGTTCGGTATTCGTACTGATTTTTGCTAGCTACATGATAGGTTTTGGCTTCTTCCGGAGTAATAACTTTACGATCATCGACTGTAACAGTTTTCTGGTAGAAAGTATTTATTTTCTGCGGTTGAACCACTTTTTTGCAACCGACCAGGGCTGATAGAAATATTAAAAGTAGATTTTTGATCATATTTATACCTGAATTTGAGCCACTTCGTAGTTCTCAATAGTTTCCAATAGTTCTTTTTCAAATAAATAGACATCATCTATGGATTGAATAGGTTGACGAACCTCATTTTTATTGTCACTAAAAAGACTGATGTATTTTTTGCTTCCATTAAGGTGTAATCTGCATATAGGCTTACGGTTATTATCATCAAGCAGTATTCCGAAATAAGATTGTGTATCGCGATAAACAATTCGGCTTGTAGGAAGTTTTCGTCTCAATATAGCCACGACAATTCGGTACCCTTCCAGTTCTTCTTCGGTGGTGACAATTTTAGTATCTTCCGGAATGGCAATTTCTTCAGATTCTTCTTTTTGTTTTTGGTTTTCTTTATTAATTGCGGCGTTCAGACGGTCATTGATCTTTTCACTGATAAATTGATTAAAACCTTTTTGTACAAGATCTTTAAATTCATCAACTACTTTTTCGGTTAATCTTCCGGTATATACTTTATTGGCAAAAAGCTTTACAAATTCATTAGATGGGTTTTGCAATTCATTGCCAATTTGTTTCTTAATTTCAGTGGTGTATTTAAGTAAACTGGCATTATTCACAATTTTGTTCACATCAAAGTTGGATTTATGAAATTTAATTATTTCACTTATCGCATTATCCTTTAGATTTGTGATATCAAATTCTAAAAATGGTTTTTGATCCATTTTATTTTTTTCATCCAAATCGGTAAAAAATTGGTAAGTAATTCCATTCGTTAAAAGGGCAAACCGTGTTTTGGTAACATGAAAATAGCGGAACAATTGAGAATTATGAATGGTAAGATTCTCTTTCCAGCTCTTGCATTCCATAATAAGAATGGGAGCACCGTCCTGGAAAATAGCATAATCTACTTTTTCTCCCTTTTTTAAACCCAGATCGGCAGTAAATTCAGGAACAACTTCGGTTGGATTAAAAGTGTCGTAACCCAATATATTTATAAAGGGCAATACAAAAGCATGTTTGGTCGATTCTTCAGTTTCAATTCTGTCTTTTAGCATTGTGATTTTATCTGCTAAAGCTTTAAGTTGAATGTTTATTTCCATAGTGATATAGTTTATTAATGTTTTGATTATTTAACCAAATGTAAATCCAATAGAAATCAATAGTTTATGGTAAACCGTAAACTGAGATTTTTTTGTATTTTTCTCTGTTATTGAATAATACAAAAGACAAAGAGGACTTATGAAATCCTCTTTGTTAAACGAATTAATAGTTCATTTTTAATAATTAACTCAAGTCGTCAGGTGAAATAATAATGTATACTGTAAATTGTATACTGTAAATTGTAAAATGTATATTGTAAAATGTGTACTGTAAAAAGTAAAAAGTATGTTTAATTGGTTACTATCTTACAAGGTATGAAGATATAGTTGTGTCAGATCATTGAAATACAACAACAATACACTTAAATTCTAACGCTTTGCTTAAAGGCAAGAAAATCATTTAATCAAAACATTTGCCTTTTCAAACTAGCATATCACATTTTACATTATACATCTCACAACTAGTAATTAGCAACTTGAATTAATTAGTTAAAATATTACTGATGTTGCAGTATAAAATCTTTGATGATTTTTTCCATGTTTGAAGGTAAATCGGCATTTTTAATTTCAAAGCGTTTTACTTTCATTTCAGTAAACCATTTTGTCCAATAGGCTTTAATCACTTTTTCTTCATACGGATTCGTGCGGCTGGGATTAATTCCCAGTACCAAAACTTCGAGATTCGATAGGGCATCACCGGCTTTGATAAAACCAAAATCACCGGTTTGCATTTTTTTCTCCCAGTCCTTTGTATTCAGACCGTTTTTCCGAATAAGTTCCGGTGTAATATAAGTCGTTCGATTAGCATCTTTCATTATAGTGCTATCGTAATACATATAACCATCTGTTAGTATAACGAGTATATTGCGATCTCTGTCTTCAATACATTGATCTTTTACTTTAGCATCAAAAAAGCTCCATATATCCGAGCCTACAAAGTGGTTGTCTTTTATGGCTAAATTATAAATTTTTGAGGTCTGTAAAGCGTAATTAGCGTTTATGGAATTCAATAATTCCTTTGAAGCATTATTTTTATCGATCGTGATTTTTAATTTTTGAGAGATCGAATTAATATCCGGATCTTGAGGTTCAGGGTTAAAAAACAGTTGCATTTTATCCTTAATCTGTCTGATTCTTTTGGATTTTAGGTGTTGTGTAAAAGCTTCTGAAACCCATTTTATATATCCCAAATCCCTTTGATAATACTCCATGGTTGGATTTGGATTTTTCTGAAGACTAATTCTGTCTGATAAATCTAAAAGTATACTGATGTTATAATTTTCTGCGATAGGGGTTTTAGCGATTGCTTCCGTAGAAGTCTTATCGGTATCCTTTTTGCATGAAAACGTGGTAGCCAATATCAGTAACAGAACGATTGTTTTTAAAATGTTTTTCATAGAATTAGTTTTTAGAATAGACCAAGTGTTGAAAATCAGGATCTACCAGGTTTAATTTGCTAAGATGTTCTTCAGAATGAAGTTCACAGTTTTCTAACAGTTCTGTTTTTTCTTTATGAGCAAGAGCAATTTCTGTATTTATGGCCTGAAACCAGCCTTCTTTGTACTGATGATGGTAGTGCAAATATTCTTTGACAGGGAATACAAATCCATCTATTTTAGACTGAAGTTCTGAGATTTTTCCGGTTATAGTGATGAGCTGCTGTTTGAAATCATTTATTTTATTGGTATAGTCCGTTTTTAGTTTTTCTAAATCAATAAGTTTTTCTTTTTTACCTCTTACGAAGGCCCTGATTTTATCAATGTTTTCAAATTCTTTCATAACAAAATCAAAGACAAGTCCCCAGATAATGTACACTACAAATCCGGCGAATATGATCATCCAGAATTCGGCCTCTCCTAAAGCAATATTTAAATTATAAGGAGCGGAATCTGTTGTTTTATTAAACTCATAAATCTTTTTCTCGATTTGATAGGCTAACAAAGCATCAAACAAAAAGGTTGTGAGGAATAGAGCAATCATTCGAAATGTGTTTTTAATGCCTTTTCCTTTTTGTACCATATGAATTACATATCCTAATCCCATAAAAACAAATGGAATAGTGACAACCAAAACACCTTCCAGCCAGCTTGCCTTAAAGGAATTGGTTAACGCATCAGCATCAAAAATAGCTGCCGTTAAACTATCATTCGAAAACTCTTTAAAAAAGGCAGAATAAGAAGCTGAAATATAAAAGACCAGTACATAAAGTGTAATGGGAAGAAGTAAAAACAAACCGATATAAAACTGAGCTTTCAGACCTTTACCGTCTTCAATCCCGTATTTATCAGGATTGCGTTTTACTTCTATAATTTCATTTTTGATTTGATCAACGGTAGCGTCAACATCTTGTTCTTTCTTTTCGTAAATGCCAATTGCCGCTTCGCATTTTTTAAGTTCCGTTCTGTTTTTCTCCTGTTCTTCGCGATAAGGCTGCTTTAATTTATCTTGTTCCAGTTTTTGTTTTCGGCATTGATCTTCAAAACTCATATAAAGGTTCTGTAGGCAGGCTTTTAGAACGATTGGCTTGCCGGTAGCTTTTATAGATGCTGCAAATCCGCTCTGGTAATACGTGATTCTGATTTGTTCTCTTTGTTCTTCGTTTTCTTCAAAAGTAACAACAGGAGAATCTTCTGTTTTTTTTATACTGAACAATTGTGTAAGTGATTTCATGATCTAAGTGTTTAGTTGACTAATAATTTCTTCTTTCTGAATGTTTTTTTGCACGCAATCAATAAGATAACCGGAGAGTTCATCAATATTTTCGTCTAGGAAATGAAATTTTCTGCAATACTTTTTCAGCATGTTTAGTTCATCATCGGTAATTTTTCCATCGGCCCATATGATTCTGGTAAGGTCGTACAGGTACTCTATTCGGGTGTTTAGCTGCTCAGGAATAATTAGCTCGGTAGTGATCGGGTTTAGAAAGAGTTTGTCTAATTCCTCTCTTGGAATTCCGCGTTCATCAGCAAAATGGTAGAGCATTTGAAGTTCCAGTACATCAAATTGATCATCGCATAATGCCATTTGATACAATCTTAAAAAATGGCTTTTTAGTTCTAGTGTTATCATGTTTTTTACTATTTAGATAAATTTTCGCAGGCGATTCCGTCTCCGTCCGAATCCAGGTTCTTGTAACAGCTTTTGTTACTATTAAAAGCTGCCTGGGCTTGTGCTTGAGCTGTAAAATCACCGCAGGTTTTAGTTGGACAATCATTTTGAGCTTTTTTGCCTGTTGTCTCTGATGAAGACGAATCTGAACATGCGATTGGTAGTCCTAATAATAATAGAGCCACGAAAAACAACAGACATCCATTATTTTTATTTGAAAAAGTTTTGGATCTTTTATTGGCAAAATGTCCCTGAACATACGTTCCATCTTTTTTAAAGTATCCTTTTCTGTATCCCATAATTATAAGTGTTTTATTGTATAAATTAAAAATGTTGTAATTCCTGTAAAAGCAATGAGTACCATACAGCCACTATTTTGATATCTTACTCCGGGTATTCCCGTTTTAACCGAATAGCCATTTTTGCTAAACGTTCCCATTTTGGTTCTTAAACTGGGAGAAATTCCGGATTGACTTAAGTTTATGCCAAATCCTCCTCCAAGTTTTATTCTCTTTTGAAATCGAAATCCCATGATGATCTAACTTGTATGACAATCGGGACAGCAAGTTTTGCAGCCATTAGATTGAGAATAGGTTTTCTGTGCTTCGATTATTGCAGGTTTGCAGCTTGCATATTCTCCTAAATATTTTCTATTAGGAGAAATTGGTAGATGACTGCAATCACTAGTATGGACTTCGTGATCCCCTTTGTGTTGCGCATTTTTGTTTACGTAATAAATTTTCATGATTTTTAGGTTTAATTAGTATTTTGAATTTTAATTATTCAAATGTAACCCCATTAAAAGCCAGTATTTTATGGAAAACCGTAAACCATAAGAATTTAAATGGAAGCAATAAAAAAAGCTCCCGAAGGAGCTTAATCAATTAAAAACAGGAGTTTAGGAGATCTAAATGATTCCCATATCTTTGGCAATGGCAACCAAATGAATACTGTTATTTGCTTTAAAAAAATCTTTGAGTTTAGAAATTCTTTTCTCGATGGTACTTTTGCTGTTTGGTTTTATTCCCAGTTCTTTAAAAGTTTGGGTAATGTCATCTTGCGGGGTGCCCATAGACAAATGTTTTATGATAAGCACATCGAAATCATCTATTTCATAGTTTTTATTTTCTTTTATAGCAGAAGAAATATCCGGTGAAATATACTGTTGGTTGGATTGTACTAAATGAATCGCTTTTTTTAGTTCTTCGATACTATTTCTGCCTTTCAATACAAAACCATCGATTCCGGATTTATCAAAAAGCGATTTTATGCGATAGCCTTTGTCTTCGACTGAGTAGGCGATAATCTTAATGTGCGGTTGCAGATTACGAACTTCTTCTATGAGTGCATCACCGTTGGCAATTTTTACGTCCCGATGATCGGTTTTAAAAGACAGATCACTAATCAGTAAATCATAGGGCTCGTTGTCCTGAATGGCTTTTCGTATTTTCAGAAAAGCATCATCACAATATTTTGCATGTTGATAATTGATAATGCCTAAATGATCAAGGGCTTGTTCTATCCCTAAATTGATGCTATCCAAATCTTCAGCAATTATTACTTTTTTAAACATATGAAGTTTATTTTGGCGTTGATATTTTTGCTCTGAATCCATTGTCAGGTTCAGTATCAAAAATAATAGTTCCTTTTATGGCCAGAATACGGTTTTCCATATTCTGTAGACCATTTTTGTTAATTTTCTCTTTTTCGCAGCCTTTTCCATTATCTGTATAAGCAATAAGGAGTGCTTTTGGAGTACTGTCAAATTTTACAACCACCAGAGCTGCCTGACTGTGCTTTTTCATGTTCACCATTAATTCCTGCAAAACACGATAAATAGTTACCTTTTTGGTTTCGTCAACGGTTTCCCAGTTTATTTTTTCGATATTGTTTACAATTATGTTTGTTGTGCTGCTATTATAGGTAGAAAGCATCTCTTTTAGAGTTACAGAATAATTTGTACCGGTATCGATATCATTGTTTTCTCTCGAAATTCCTCTGACACGGGCATAAATATCATCTAATTTCTGAAGCAGGTTTTCTTTGGTGTTTGCTGTTGCTAGTGGTTGTGTTTCTGCAAAAGTGATAGTATGAAAAACATCATTGGCTAATTCGTCATGTATTTTTTTTGAAATTCGCTTTTCAGTATCATATGAAGTCTGAATTTTCTCGATTCTGTGTTTATTTAGATAATAGCGTCTATACAGAAGAGCAAGAACGATTAAAAAGCTAAAAATAATGAGGAGTCCAAATTTTTGATATTCAGCTTTTTGTAAGGACAACAGATTCTCTGCTTTTTCTAAACGGAGTTTCTGGTTTTCGTCTTTTTCTTTTTTGGAATCGTATTTAATTTTAGCAAATTTGTTTTTGAAGTTATTTCGGATCTTGATAATACTATCATTCAGTACAATATATTTTTGGGCATATTTTGTATCCGAATTAGTAGCTATTAAAAAGGATAGCGCTTTCAGACGTTCATCTATACTATGAAATTTTGAAGCGGTTTCATAAGCGGTTAAAGCATATTGATTGGATATTTTATGATCTGTTTCAGAAAAGAACTCGGCCAGATGCAGATAACTCTCAATACTTCCGTAAGAATCAGAGATTTGGTTTCTTATTTCCAGACTTTTATGCATGAGTTGGAGTCCTTTGTCATGGACTCCTTTTTTAAAATAGGCATACCCCAGATTATCAATAACTCGGGCTTTTCCTTTCAGAAGTTCAGAATCGTCTAATACTTTTGTATCTAAAATGGATTGTAGAATAGTAATTGCCTTGTCGTATTTCTTTTGTTTAATGTAAACAACGGCAATATTATTTAAAGGAGATTGCTTTGATATAGAATCTTTAGACTCTCTAATAGCTTCTTTATAATAGTAAACAGCATCATCGTATAAGGAGAGTTCCTTGTCGGCAATTCCAAAAAAGTTGTTTACCGCTACGATATAATTATTATCATTTTTAATATAAGGAAGCGCCTCTGTTAAGGTTTCTTTGCTTCCGTAGTAATCGCCGTTTACTTGTTGGATATAGGCCATTTGAATCAGATTGAAAGCAACGTTAGCGCTGTCTTTGTGGGTTTCAAATGTTATTTTTGATTTATTAAAGTAGTAAAAAGCACTATTGAAGTTGTTTTTCTCCAAATTAATGGTAGCCTTTTGCTGTAATTTTTTGGCCTCTGTTTTTAAAGAATTGGGTTTAACAGGCACTGTTGTTTTTTCTTTGCAGGAAAGAAAAAACACAAAAAGAAGTAAACTAAAAAACGGGGAACGAAACATAAAAGTTACTTTCCCCGAAAATACTGATTAATTGTTTATTAAGACAGTATTACTATTATTATTTTTTTGGTGGCTTGATCGGAACTGGGTCGTCGCCGGGACCCTCTTCAGTTGCCTGTGTTTCATTTTTCAGATTCTCTTTTTTTATTTCCGTTTTTTTGTCGGCCGTTTCATATTCGTCAGCTGTGCAAGAAAATAATGTAGTTGTCAATAGCGCAAAAGTTCCCAGATATATTAATTTTTTCATGATTATAAAATTTAAAAATGACATAGGTATGGCCGTCCGGATTCTGTCCGGACTCGTTAAGCGAGACCTAATTGAGGTTGGGAAGTAGAGTGCGTAGAACAGTATGATTTTATTTATACTTCCCGGATAAAGTCCGTCTTACGGTTTTCCACACTCTTTAATTGAACTAGTTTTGTACATTTGTTTTTGACCTGCAGATCAAAACGTTAACTAATTTGTTTGACAAAGGAACAGCGTTTATGAGCCTGTATTGATAAGGAATTCCCGGAATTCCTGTAATGTTTAAGCAATCCTGAAAAATCCCAGTAATTCCTAAAAAATCCCGGTAGCCTATGCCTAACAATACTGAAGAAGATTATAAAGAAGCAGTTAGAATTAAATATGAAAAAGAAATAGAAGGTATTTATTCTAATTATTTGAGAAGTCCATCACAAGCTAATTTGAGAGATTTGTGTTGGAAAATTTTTAAATCAAATGAAAAGAAAGATGACCTACAAGTGTATTTTGATTTCTGCAAGTTTGAGTTTGATCCAAAGCATGATAATACGTCAACTATTTACACAGATAAATTTAAAAAAGTTGGAGATTTTTTGAAAAGAGAAAAAGAACCAGCGAAGATTGATACTGTAGATCTTGCAGCAATTCTTGTAGATTATCAACCTAGACCATTTATTAAGTTTAGAAAGATCGGTTCACTTCAGAGTGAATTGGAAAAAGAAGGTGATGGCAAAGAGGAAGAAGGCAATGAAGCTCGAGGGAATCAAATAATGGGAAAAACCTCTTTCGGAGAAAATGATGGGAGAACATTTGATAATGGGGGAGGTAAAAATGTGATTGTAACAACGAATACTAAATCTGTTAGTTTCAAAAGATTATTTGAAAAACTATTTAAGAGATCAGAATCAACGATGTTGGCTATAACAATTATTTTCTGTTTAATCGCAGCAGTAATTTATTTTGCTTTCATTAGAAAAGAGTGTATGCAATGGACAGGAGATCATTATGAAAAAGTTGATTGTGATTTGAAAATAACTGGCTTTGGAGCTTTCAATAAGATAGTGGCTTTTGACGAAACAGAGTTTTTTCGTCAAAAAATAGAAGTCTGCGATACCACGACTTATTTTAAAGAGGGCCAGCCGATTATCTGGTATGTTAAGAATAATAATAAAGTCGATTTTTTTAATATGCTGGGAATACATCCTGAAAATGGGAAGACATTAAGGCCTGTAACTGACCACATCTTTAACAAATACAAAGAAGATTGTCAACCAAAAGCGCAGAGTAAATGATTTAAGTTGTTGGTTATGAGTTATGAGTTATGAGTTATGAGTTATGAGTTATGAGTTATGAGATGTGAGATGTGAGATGTGAGATGTGAGATGCGTTTTGTGAAAATCGGACATAAAAAAAGCACTTCTTTTCGGAAGTGCTTTTTTATGAGATTGCTGATTAATAATAATTTCCGGCAATGTCTGTACTTTTGTTAAAATTCTCTGATTTTTTTTCTCTAAACTTTTTATAACAAGCGGTTGTTAGAATCGGTAAAGCCAGACCTGCAACAAAAGCACCCGCTTTGTCATGTCCGGTTTTCTTTAAAACGGCACCTGCTAAAACGGCACCCAGACCTGCAAAAATCAATTGCTTGGCAGAGATTTTAGATGGATTACTTTCTAGTAAAGGGGTATTCTCAGGTAGTAATGGATTAATGAACTTTGCCATATTTGTTTTTCTTTATTTAATTAAACATTCTTAAAAATCGGATAGTTATTCAGATTTGATTTTCAACTACAAGTGGGTAATTGAAAAAGCTACAATTATTCTTTTCTTGAGTAAATTTACGATATTACTCTTTTGTACGATCAATTTATTTTTTTTGTTCTGAATCTTTCTGTTTGTCTTTAGAAAGGTGATTTGGATTATCATTTATAGATTCTTTAGCATTCTGAATGTTGTCAGTATTTTGCTTTGCTCTATGAAGATTTTCTACGGTGTCTTTTTCCGGACAATTATCGTTGTCGGGATCATAATTCTTCTCTACCATAACTTTTTGATTTAAAAATTAACATCAATAGTTTATAAGCATCAAAATTAAGGCCATAAAGCATTTTTGTTTTATAGAATTTAAATTTCTAATTATATAATTTTCAGAGAGGATTCTCTATTTGTTTAGATTAGAGACATAAATCAAGGAAGTAGAGTAGTACAAGGGGGATAACTAATTTAAGTTGCTGCTTGTGAGTTATGAGTTATGAGTTATGAGATGTGAGTTATGAGTTATGAGATGTGAGATGTGAGATGTAAACCTGAAATTTGATACGTTTTGTTTTACGGCTTTATTTTACAAGATAAAGATAGAAGGTAATAGAGTTTATATAAAAAATAGATAATTTCTCAGACTGACCTTTCACTTTTCACCTTTTACATGTCACAAATAACAATTTGAGTTAATTAGACCTTTTTTTAAAGAAATTGACAAAAAAGCAACCTTTCTCTGAGGAATAAAATTTTTAAGGTGTTTTTAAGTGTTGTTTATTTTGTTGATATTTAGTGTTTTATGTTGTTTGGGAAGGTCTTACTTGGTTTAGAATAAAATATAGAGTTCCAATAGCTGATTTGTATTTGTAAATTAGCTCTCAAATAAAATAAATCGAAATGACAGTACTTACCTTTACTCTGATTATGATTTTGGGTGCATTTTTGGCTGGTTTTATAGGTTCCTTATCCGGATTAGGAGGAGGAATAATTATCATTCCGCTTTTGACCATTGTTCTCGGAGTCGATATTCATTATGCAATTGGAGCTGCTTTGGTTTCTGTAATTGCGACTTCATCAGGTTCTGCAGCCGCTTATGTAAAGGAAGGGATCACCAATATGCGTTTAGGGATTTTTCTTGAAATTGCTACCACAATTGGAGCGGTTTGCGGGGCATTGCTTTCTACAATTGCTCCAACTTCTTTTATAGCGGTCTTATTTGGACTTACTTTAATTTTCTCTGCTATCAATTCTTTAAGAAAAAAGACAGAACATATTGTTTTGGAATCAAGTCCGTTGGCTAAAAAGTTAAAATTAGAAGGTACCTATCCAACACACAATGGGGAACAGGTAACTTATGGGACAAAAAATGTAGTAGGAGGATTTACTATGATGGGAATTGCCGGAATGATGTCAGGTTTATTAGGAATTGGCTCGGGAGCTTTCAAAGTAATTGCAATGGATAATATCATGCGGGTTCCTTTTAAAGTATCTACCACAACGAGCAATTTTATGATGGGGGTTACAGCCATGGCGAGTTCTGTAATTTATATTCAAAAAGGATATATTGAACCGGGAATTTGTATGCCCGTTGTTGTAGGGGTATTGTTCGGAGCTATGGCGGGAGCTAAAATTTTAGTACGAACAGACCCTAAAAAACTGCGTATTTTTTTCGCCTGTATAATTTTTGTGCTGGCCCTAAATATGATTTATAATGGTCTTAATGGAAAAATCTAATAGTATGACACAAGAAAAATTTGGAGAAAAAGACTTTCAGACGATCGTGGGTAATTTGCTGCGTTACGGAGTTTGGATTTCCTTATCGGTTGCATTTATTGGCGGTATTGTTTATTTGTTGCATCACGGGAGTGAGATTGAAGACTATTCTGTATTTAAAGAAAATGACAGAAACATTTTTGAAGTAATTACGGATGTTTATCACGGGGTAATTCAAGGTAGGGGAGAATCTATCATATTTTTGGGGATCGTATTACTCTTTTTAACACCAGTTTTCAGGGTATTATTATCGTTATTTTCGTTTCTTTTAGAGAAAGATTATCTCTATGTAGTAATTACAACAATTGTTATCGGAATTATTATTCTGAGTATATCGTTTGGGTTTTCTCATTAGAGGTTTTGAGTTGCAGAGGGCTAAAGCTGCAAAGGTTCAGAGTTACAAAGGTTCAGAGTTACAAAGGTTCAGAGCTACAAAGGTTTTGAGTTACAAAGACACACAAGCTTTTATTCAATAGGCTCCAGCTTTAGCTGGAGTTATAGAGAAAGAGGATAAAAAAAAGGCTTTAGCCAAATCTTTGCGCTTCGAAGCTTTTTGAGTTACGTTTATTACATACTTCCACAAAGTTTATGACAAGGACACTTTAGTTTATTGAACACTTAGTATGTTTAGAATATTAATGAATTTCTATTTTTTTTATTTCTCAATGATCATTGTAATTCCTTGTCCGCCTGCCGCACAAATAGAAATGAAACCTCTTCCGGAGCCTTTTTCGTTTAGTAATTTGGCCATCACTGCAATTATTCTTCCGCCAGTGGCTGCAAAGGGGTGAGCGGCTGCCAGACTACTTCCTTTTACATTCAGTTTGTTTCGGTCTATGGCACCAAGATGTTTTTTAAGACCAATTTCTTTGCTAAGTTCAGGGCTTTCCCAAATTTTAAGTGTGGCCAGAACTTGTGCCGCAAAAGCTTCATGAATTTCATAATAATCAAAATCCTGCAAAGTAAGACCGGCTTTCTCGAGCATTCTTGATGCAGCAAACAATGGAGCTAACAATAGATTCTGTTGGTTCTGCACATATTCAATTGCAGCGACTTCTGCATGGGTGATATAGGCCAGAATGGGTAATCCGTGTTCTTTTGCCCATTCTTCACTTGCTAAGAGTATGCTTGAGGCACCATCTGTGAGTGGAGTAGAATTACCTGCTGTAAGTGTGCCGTTGATTTTATCAAAAGCAGGGGCTAATTTTGCAAGTTTTTCCAGCGTGCTGTCTTTTCTCAGGTTATTGTCTGTGTCAAGTCCATTAAACGGACTAATCATATCGGTAAAAAAGCCTTCTTCGTAAGCTTTTGCCATATTAAGATGACTTTTTAAGGCCAGTTTATCCTGATCTTCTCTCGTGATTTGGTAATATTTAGCAGTAATCTCAGTATGCCCACCCATAGAAAGGCCAGTTTGTGATTCTTCGTTTTTGGGAACTAGGGGAGTCAAATCCTTTGGACGGATCTTCAAAAACAACTTGATTTTTTCACCTAATGATTTTGCTTTTCTTGCCTGGAGCAGTATTTTTCTCAGTTTTTCGCTCACCGCAATAGGGATATCGCTGATAGAATCAACACCACAGGCAATTCCGGATTCTATTTGTCCAAGTGCAATTTTGTTGGCAATATAAATGGCGCTTTCAATTCCGGTATCGCAGGCTTGCTGTAAATCGCAGGCAGGTGTTGCAGGATCTAGAGCGGTTTTCATCACGCATTCACGTATTAAATTATTGTCTGCGGTATGTTTGATTACGGCGCCACCGACCACCTCTCCAAGTAATTGACCTTGCAGTTTGTATTTCTCAATAAGACCATCAAGTGTAGCAGTCATCATTTGTAAATTACTTACATCCGAATAAAAAGTATTAGCTCTGGCAAACGGAATTCTGTTATATCCAACAATAGCTACTTTTCTAATTGTATTCTGATTTTCCATAATGATTTTATTAGGTTTTTATTCTGTATTAAAAGTACGACGATCTTGTCATAAACTACAGCTAAGGTTTTACTAATTTACAATTTTGATTTTTTTTTAAACGAGTATCAATTGATAATCAGTTTATTGTTATATATGAAAGTAAATAAGTGAGAAAATTAATATATTTGAATGAGGTGTAATAAAAAAAAACACTAACTCCTGGCTAGTTTGACTACTTTCAAGGATTACATTATAATTATAATGAACTTTTATAATAATGCAATATGACTTGATTTTTAAAGTGATTCCTTGTTTTATTTATTAATTGAAATGCTAATTTATACTATGTAAACACTATGAAAAAAATCAAATTAATTATGATTCTGGCTTTAATGTTTATAACAGGTTTTTCTGCAAAAAGTCAAAATATAAACGAAAAACCTATTTTTCATTATTCAGTTCTTGATGCCTTACGTAATGGAGTGTATACGGGCGACCTAAACATTGCTGTGCTTCGGACTAAAGGAGATTTTGGTTTGGGAACCTACAATTATTTAGATGGCGAAATGATTGTTTTAAACGGAATTTTTTATCAAATAACAGGAGACGGGAAGGTATCAATAGCAGAATCAAAACTAAAAACACCTTTTGCCGCAGTTACTTTTTTTAAAGCAGATAAGGTTTATGAGCTTGTCGGAATAAGTGATTTTGAGGAGATGCAAAAAGAAATAGTAAAAAATTTGCCTTCAGAAAACAAGTCTTATGCCGTTCAGATTGAATGTGAATTTGAATCTATGAAAGTTGGGTCAGCAAATAGAGTTAAGGAGAATGAAACAACCGGTTTAGTAGAGCTTATGAAGACCAGACCTCTTTTTGAGAAGCAAAACGTTATCGGTACATTGGTTGGTTTTTATACACCTGCATATATGTCCACCGTAAATTTATCGCCCTTTCATTTTCATTTTTTATCAAAAGACAGAAAGTTTGGAGGTCATTTTATGTCCGGAAAGTTTAATTCTGCTGTTAAAATCAAGGTAAGAATTGATGAGAAACCAGGTTTGCTAGTTGTTTTTCCGGAAAATAATCAGGCTTTTGAGAGGTCATGGTTACAAGAAAAAACAGCGAAAAGTGTTTATTAGCTTGATTTATCTATACAGAACGATATTGCAGATTTGCAATCTGTGCCCGCAAAGCAAAGTAGGCAAAGTAATGTATAAGAAACAACAATAACGCAACGATAGCGCAACGATAGCGCAGATTTGCAATCTGTGCCCGCAAAGTAAAGTAGGCAAAGTAATATATAAGAAACAACAATAACACAACGATAGCGCAGATTTGCAATCTGTGCCCGCAAAGGTAGGCAAAGTAATATATAAGAAACAACAATAACGCAACGATAGCGCAGATTTGCAATCTGTGCCCGCAAAGCAAAGTAGGCAAAGTAATATATAAGAAACAACAATAACGCAACGATAGCGCAGATTTGCAAGCAATCTGTGCCCGCAAAGCAAAGTAGGCAAAGTAATATATAAGAAATAACAATAACGCAACGATAGCGCAGATTTGCAAGCAATCTGTGCCCGCAAAGCAAAGTAGGCAAAGTAATGTATAAGAAACAACAATAACACAACGATATTGCAGATTTGCAATCTGTGCCCGCAAAGCAAAGTTGGCAAAGTAATATATAAGAAATAACAATAACGCAACGATAGCGAAGATTTGCAATCTGTGCCCGCAAAGTAAAGGAGATAAAGCTAAGAGTATTAAAGAAAAACAGAGTGTTAAAGCTGTAGTAAATAGTATAGAAAAAAATGTCAACAAAGTATAAAGCTACAACAACCGAAGATGCCTATTTTATCACTATAACTGTTGTAGGTTGGATAGATCTCTTTACAAGACTAAATCACAAAAATACGATCATTCGTGCTTTGGAATACTGTCAAAAAAATAAAGGTTTGGAAATTTATGCATATTGTATAATGAGTAGCCATATTCATTTATTTTGTAAAGGAACGAATGGTTTTATAGTATCTGATATTATGAGAGATTTTAAAAAATTCACCTCCAAAAGAATAATTCAGAATATAATTGAGGAATCGGAAAGTAGGAGAGAATGGTTGTTGAAATATTTTAAAGAGTCATGTGAACACTTGAAAAATAAGCATTTTTATAAAGTTTGGCAAAATGGTTACCATGCTGAACATATTTACAGTAATGCGTTTATTAAACAGAAAATAAATTACATTCATAATAATCCTGTAAAAGATAAAATAGTTGCTTTAGCAGAGGACTATTATTTTAGTTCGGCAAGAAATTATGCAGGCTTGGAAAATGATTTGGAGGTAATTGTACTGGATTTATTTTAATGTTCAGTTTGAAGTACATTAAGATTCTATGTGGATTATCTTTGCGGGCACAGATTGTAAATCTGCGCTATTGTTGTCTATTTTAATGTTCAGTTTGAAATACAGTAAGATTCTATGTTGATTATCTTTGCGGGCACAGATTGCAAATCTGCGCTATCGTTGCGTTAATTTAGTGTGTGGGTTTATAATCGTAAAAGTTTAAAGCAGTATTTCATAAAATAAAACTTTGCGGGTTGCAAATCTGTGCTATCGTTGCTTTAATTTAGTGTGCAGGTTTGTAATCGTAAATGTTTAAAGTTAGTGTTTTATAAAATAAAAGCCGTCAATTTTTTTGACGGCTTTTGGTTTTTTAAGTAAAACTGTTTTTTTAGGCTGAAAATGTCAGGCCTTTTGCTTTAAAGTTATTAAACAATATCTGACGGGCATTGCTAACGGTTTCTTCCGTTTTGTAAATGCTGCACCAGAATTTAATCAGGATTTTAAATTTTCCTTCAGAAATGGAGGTGTAATAAATTTGTGAAGGTTTTGTTTCGTTTACTGATGGAATGTCTTTCAAAGATTCATTTATGATGATATTAAGAGCTTCTGGTGAACTATCTCCTGTAATCTCGATACAAACCTCAACTAACTTAAAATTGTCCGTGTACGTCCAATTGGTGATGTTTTGGGATAATAGATTTCCATTTGGGATAATGATTTCGGCACCATTTGCGGCATTGATTTTAGTGGTACGTAATCCCATAGATTTTACACGGCCTGACTCAGAGCTAATATCAACTACATCTCCAATCTGTATGGGCTTATCGAAAATTAGAATAATACCAGAAACAAAGTTACTGACGATGTTTTGCAATCCAAGTCCGACACCTACACCTAAAGCACCTAAGAGTATGCTTAGTTTGTCTAAAGGCATTCCGGAAGCAGCAACTGCCAGTAGATATCCGACAATTAAAACAACAAGACGTGTAATAAGTAATCTGGAATGTTGTCTTTTGTTGATGTTTTCTTCGTTTTCATCATCAATTTCTCCAAAAAAGTAAGCGACATATTTCTGCAATAGATGTGCTATCCAGATGATAATAAAAAATAATAAAATGTTTCCTAATGTAAAAGTAATGCTGCCGATTGTATTAGGATGGCTAAGCAGAGATCCGAAAGAAGTCCGAAGTGATTCCCAGATGTTCAGATTAGAGGCAATAACAAGCAGCCACATATAACTGATAATTAGAATAAATGGTTTTTTTAAGGTGTCTGATAAACTTTCGTGGTCGAAAATCTTTTCAATTCCGCGTTTGACCCTTGTGGTGTAGATTTGCAGAATAATAATTTCCAAGATTATTTTCAGAAGTACACTCAGGGCAATAATTTGAGTAAGCGAGATAAAAGCGGTCAAACTTAACATATTAGAAAGCGAAACACGTCCGAAAACAGTATAGAGAATAGATAAGCCATTAAATCCGATAAAAAGAATACTGGCCCATTTAAAGAACCCTTTGATATACAATTCGTCTTTTACACTTTTGATCTGAACAAGTCCATAACGGATTCCACACAAGTTAATTATAATAAAGCAACAACGTTGCAATAAGCCAACGCTGATAAATAAATCCAAGAAACAAAGGGCGAAGAACAGGCCTAAAAGAAATGTCCAGTTTCTCATCGCGTTTGTTGACCACTTGTTTTTAAAGAGTATAGTAAGAATTCCGAGTAAAATAAGCTGTAGTATTTCTATAAACAAAGCCGGGGCATACAGATTGCTCACTACGGCAATGTTAAGACCGATTACGGCTACAGGAATTACAACACCTCTGTTGAGGTATTTGAAATTAAACAAAGTCAGGTTTTCTGCGTGACCATTACTTTTTAAGTATTTTAAATTACGAGAGATATGCCAACCCAGTAGTCCAATGAAAAAAGTTAGGGTAAGTAACCCGCCGGCACAATAGCTCAGATAGTAGATTGCGACATGTTCTTCTACGATTATTTTTGATTTGATGGTCTGTGCTACTTTCTTTCTGGGTACAGAGTCAGTTGCGTTCCATAAAAATGGATATTCTTTTTTGAGTATGCTGATTCCTGTTTTTTCAAGTTTGTTTTCTACAGCAATCAGTGCGTTAGAAACGGCAATTTTTCTTTGTACCGTTAGCCTTTTGTAAGTATTTAAAATGCCTTGATTTTTAGTCATTAGGCTGTCTGTATTCTTATACTTTTTTCTAAGATTGGCAAATTCATTTTTAAAATTCTTGCGACGGATTGTGTCTTTTAAAAGGCTTGTTAATGCTTTGTCTTTGCGTAATTCGATAAAGCGTTCTTTAATTTTTTCAAGATTTTTATTGCGTAAGTTGATGGCATTATTTTGTTCGTCCAATTGTTGTTGGATTTCTATTAAAACAACACGATACATTTGTTGGTTGCGAACATTTGGATTTGCGTCTTTAAGGCTTTCTAAGATTAAATCCAGTTTGCTTTGGGTTCCTTTGATATCTCCAAAAAGATGATGGCTGGCTGCGTCAAAATCAGCATCGTTGTATGCCGTTTCCATAACCGCACTGGCTTTTTCAATAGCCATTAGATAATCACTGTCGGTTGCAGTTTCTTCAAATAATTTAGAGCGGCTTTCTGTTTTTTTAGCAGTAGTTTGCGAGTAGGTGAGTGTTGCAAAAAACAGTACCGTCAATAGACTTAGAAAACGGGTGAAGTTTCTTTTTTGAATCATAAAATTAAGGAATGAATTAAGGGCTCAAATTTAATTTTTTTTGAGAAACATTGGTTGAAATTGGGTAAGATTTGGAAGAAATTTTTGCTCAGGCAACTAAAAGTTTAACGCCTTAATTGTTTTGAAACAAACAGTTGGTTTTTTAGAAGAAAAATGCTGTTTTTTTTGCGAAATTTAATTTTGTAGGAATTGATTTAAGTGTATTGTTAATCAGTTATTTATTGCTTGTTATTTAAATATATTATTTATTAATTTATGCAAAAAACTCCAATTCAATAAAACTGGAGTTTTTGCCATTTTGTCATTAAAATTGTTGTTAAAAAAAGTGTTTTTTCGGTTGAATTTTTACCTTCCAATAACAATAAACAGTAGCCGAATTTAAGAAGACCAATAGCCAAAGAAACGGACTTGAAAAAAAACTTTCGTAGGTTCTTCCGTTTGGAATTTCGACAAAAGGAACGGTTATTAAAACATCTAGCAACAAAGCTGTAAACGACATAGTCAAACCAAGAAGTAAACCATTCGTTTTAGAACCGTTTTTATAGTAAAAAAAAGATCCTGTAAAAGCATATAAAACAATCAGTATCATGACTATTAAAGCTTGTATATTAAAGTGATTTTTTAATATGGGAATTAATTCTAAAAGAGCAAAAGAAAGACTCACACAAATCCATACAAAAATACCGGGAACCAGAATTTTATAATAATTCATGATTGTGTTTTTAGACTTGTACTGCATTCCAAATTCCGCTTTTTGCAATCTCTTCCGCGTAAGTGCTAAAATCAGTGGCTTTACGGTGAAGCACTTTTTCTATGTCGTTTGTAATGCTGGAGTTTCTGCCGTCCAATACTTGTTCAAAAAGATAATTAATCAGCCAGATGTGATCTTCCGGAACTTGATATTCCTGCAACATTTGTTTGTATTCTTCGAGTGTTAAAGGCTGAAATTGTATTTCTCTGTTTGCTGCCTTGGCGATTTCTTTAACTGCTTCGGGGAAGGTTAGTAATCTCGGTCCGGTAAGTTCATAGGTTTGACCGTTGTGTTTGTCATTTAGAAGACAGGCTGTAACCACGTCAGCGATATCGTCAGCGTCTGTAAAAGGTTCCAGGGCCTCTGCTCTGGGTAATGCTACAAAACCGGCTAAAATAGGCTCTAAAAAGAAGCTTTCACTAAAATTCTGATTGAACCAGCTTGCTCTTACAATAGTCCAGTATTTGGCAGTGGATTTTACTATTTCTTCACAAACCTGTGCTTCTTTTTCACCTCTTCCGGATAATAGAACCATTTTCTGAACTCCAAGCTCGTTCGCAAGACTTGTAAATTGTGAAATGATTGCTGCTGCGGTTGGAACAGCCAAATCGGGTTGAAAAGTGATGTAAACAGTATGCGTGCCTTTAATAACGGCAGACCAAGTTTCGGGATTCTCCCAGTCAAAGGGGTGTTCGGCGGTGCGGGAACCTATGCCGATTTCTATATCGCTTATCTGCTGTAAACGCTTCACAACTCTTTTTCCTGTTTTTCCGTTAGCACCAAGTACTAAAATTTTCTTTTTGCTCATATCAATAATTTTTAAGTGATTACTGATACAAAGGTGCCCGGTTTAGGATTAAATCATTTGTTGCAAAAGAATTATAATTTGTTTGAAAAGTACTTTTGTTTTACCTCATTCGGACGGGTTGCAAATTTTTTATAAAAGGCATTTGAGAAAGAACTAATGCTTTCGTAACCAACTTCCCAGGCAGCTTCCTGAACCGTTTTTTCTTTATTTTGCAAAAGCTCATAAGCTTTGTTTAATCGTTCTTCCTGAACATATTTGAACACCGGAACACCAAACAGCTCCTTAAAGTTCTTTTTTAATTTATTGCTGTTAAGTCCAACCATTTTAGATAGTTGGGTTATAGAAGGTGGTTGTGAGTAGTTGTGTGTGACAATTTCTTTAGCCTGAAAAATTTTGTCTTTGTCTTTTTCAGAAAAAGCCTGCTTTTGATCCGTAGCGAGTAATCCGAAAAAATGTGCCAGGAGTTCATTGACCTGACTTTTTAAAAATAATAATCGGGTATTATCGGTATAATTGGTATTGAAAATTTTCTGGACAGCCAGTTGCATATCCAAAGTCATATAAAAAGACGGGCCTTTTACAAAATGCTCGCGGGGGTTAAGTAAATCGGGCAGATACTTTTCAAAAACTTCTTTTTCGGCTTGCGGTAAGTTAGGCAGGTTTTTTAATTTGGTAAAGATGCTGATAGACTGCAAAGGTTTATCCGGTTCAATTTTATGAGCGAATTCTACTTTCTGATTTCCAAAAAAGCAAATTGCCAAACCGGTGGTGTTGGTTAAGTATTTGGTTTGTTTATTGTGTTTTATTTCCAGTTCGACGTTACCTGAACCGTAAAAGGCGAATCCCACTGCATCACCATCTATCTCGCATTTCTGAACGAATGTTTTTGTTGCATTTGATTGTTCGATTAAAACAATAAAGTCATTTAATTCGATGATATCTGTTGTCATTGATTTTGAGATTTACTTTAGGTTCGGTTTTTTATAGTTTATCGGTCAGTTTGTTAGTGAGTCAATACAATGAGATTTTGTTACATCAAGATAGAAACATTTTTGCAATAAACATTCAAATAATTTCAATGCAAATGTTTTTTTAATTTTTATGTGTTTCAAAATCGCATTATGCGCATTGTTCATGTTTCATTTTATAGAATGAAACCTCTTTGTAAGTTATTGTTTAATACTTCTTGTTAATTTAGTAGTGATCAAAATGATAAGGTTGTGGAATGGTATTTTAAAAAGGAAGTTGCTTTTTGAATAAAATACACAGACTGTAATAATCGTAGCAAAAGCAACAGGAAATTAGTAGAAAAGGATTTCAGTCGGGAGTTGCTTATTCTTAAACTTTTTGATTTAGTTTAATTTATTAAAATTAGAAATATGTCTCTTCCCAGTGAATTATACAACACGAAGTTTGCCGAATACATTGAATCGCTTAAGATTTTGTATTTGGTAGATAACAAATTTAAAACAATCTGTGATGAGTATTCCAAGAGCCGAATAAAAGCGGAAAAGTACAGAAAAAAATTCGAGAAAGATTTTCGTAATAAACTGGAATTTGAAAATTTATCCAAAGAATTGGAAGAAGAGATCCTAATTTATCTGATTCGAAAGGAATGAAGTATCCCATAAATTAAAAGTGAGTAGGGAATAATTCTAAAGTTAAAAAACATGACGCCAAAAGACAGGGTTAAGCTTAATTGTGCTAAACCTTGTCTTTTTTATGAGAAAGTTCTAATTCTGCAATAATTTGCTTTTTCATTATAGTATGAATATAATCTTTGGCCTCGGCGTAAGAAACCTGATATTTTCGTGGAATATCCCGAAAATGAGCTGGAAAAGTCTCCAATATCGTATCGTAATAAATATCGAGTTCGTTTTGATGCGGCATTTCAAATTTCAATTGCAACTGAAATCTTCTCAGTAAAGCAGTATCAATGCTGTGGTAATAGTTGGTGGCGCAAATAAGTAAACTGTCAGCAGGAAAGTAATCAAGCAATTGAATGATAGTGTTGACGAGACGTCTCATTTCTCCAACATCTTTGTCTTCGCTATCCCGGCTTTTTCCGATTTGGTCAAATTCGTCCAAAAACAAAACTGCTTTTTCGCGAATGGCTTTGTCAAATAAGGCTTTCACATTTTTTGATGTCTCCCCAATTCGGGCATTAATCAAAGTGCTCAGATTTAAGATAACAATGTTTTTCCCCAGAGCTGTTGCAATTGCTTTTGCAGTTGTGGTTTTACCGCAGCCTGAATGACCGTAAAGCAGTATTTTATGATCTACTTTAAGATTGTATTTTTTTAGTTCATCAAGATAGTGATGCTCTTTGATAATCTGCGCTAAAGCGGCTTTGTTCTCCGGACTAAAAAACAAATCCTTCAACGCAATTTTTTCAGTATCATTTACGATAAGCTCGGACAAATTCATTTGCAGTTTTTATTTGATGCAAAAATAGAGCTTATTCTGTAATATAAGCGTCTAAAATTTGTTTGAGAAACATTTTAACGTTAAGATTATAGTAAGGCTTCTATCGAGCTTAAAATGGCCTATTTTTAGCAGATTGATTAATGGATATAATATTTATATTTGTAAGAGTGAATTCCGTAATAGAGAAGAAATTTAATTAGGTATCAGATGAAGAAAATCAGAGTTTTTATAATTTTTGGCTTTTTATTGCTGTATTCAACAACATTTTATGGTCAGCAAGTAAAGCTTATTACGGTGGACCAGCTTCAGGAAAGGATAAAAAAAGGAAAAGACAGTACGTATGTGGTTAATTTCTGGGCAACCTGGTGCGCACCATGCATTAAAGAATTGCCTCATTTTGAAAAATTAAGTCAGGAGCATAAGTCAGAAAAGCTTGCGGTCTTACTAATCAGTGTAGATTTTAAATCGAAATTGAATTCGGCTGTCGTTCCATTTGTCAAAAGAAAAAAGATAAAAAATGAAGTCTTTCTTCTCAATGAGAGCAATCCTCAAGAATATATCGATCGTATAGAGCCCTCATGGTCGGGAAGTATTCCGGCAACACTATTGATTAGAAATGAAAAACGAAAGTTTATCGAAAGCGAACTTACTTATGAACAATTAATAACGGAATATAAAAAACTATAAATTATGAAAAAGTACATCAGCATTATGTTGTTTTTGACGGCCTTTCTTTCTCAGGCACAAAGTAAAACGCTAAAAGCCGGAGAAGCGGCACCGGATTTTAAACTTATAAATGTAGACAACAAAGAGGTTTCTTTTGAAAGTTATCCAAAAGCAAAAGGTTTTATTGTAGTCTTTACGTGTAATACATGCCCCTATGCCAAAGCATACGAACAAAGAATAATTGATCTTGACAAAAAGTTCAAACCGGAAGGATATCCCGTAATTGCAATTAATCCAAATGATCCGGAAGCATCAAAAGCAGATACTTTTGCTAAAATGCAGGATTTGGCTAAAGAAAAAAAATATGCTTTCCCTTATTTATTCGATAAAGGGCAGGTGGTTACCGACCAGTACGGAGCCAAACATACTCCACATCTTTTTGTTGTTTCAAAAAGTGCAAAAGGAACTGTTGTAGAATATACCGGTGCGATTGACAATGATCCGGAAGGGGATAAAGAAGTAAAGACAAAATATGTCGAAGAGGTTATTTCGGCTTTACAAAAGAACCAGAAGCCAACTATAACAGAAACGAAAGAAATTGGTTGTACCGTAAAAAGAAAAGCTAAAGTGTAATTGGATTACACCATGATTTAAAACGCCTCAATTTCTGAGGCGTTTTTTGTTTTTTTGCCTTAAGTAAGAGACTAAGCTTTCATGAAAACAGGGAATGATTCCCGGTGTTGTATTGGTAAAATTTTGTTTTGCTTAGTTTTTTGAACTCAGTTGTTCGATATTTCTTCTAATAATATTTTTATCAGCACTTGTTTTGGCAAGGCTTAGAGCTGTTTCAAATTGCTTTAAGGCTTTTTTTGTATCTAAATCAGTATATAAATTTCCAAGTAAAGAATAGTAAAAATGATTGTCAGTTAAATTGAGTTTTTCTGCTTCTGTGATTGCTTCTTTTTTACTTTTTACTTTAGATAAGGCATACGTTCTGTTTAAAGCTACGATAGGAGAATATTCTAAAATGATCAGATTATTGTACAATTCGAGAATGTGCTGCCATTTTTCGGCAGTATCTTCTCTAAGGGTATGCCAATAGGCAATTCCGGCTTCAAGGTGGTATTTTGAAAGTGTATTTCCGGATGAAGATTTACTTAGAAAATACATTCCCCGATCAATTAATTCCTGATTCCAGAGGGATTGGTTTTGGTTTTCGTATAAGATAATTTCGCCATTTTCAGCTGTTCGGGCTTCAAATCTGGAAGAATGAAAACACATCAAAGCCATTAAAGCATTTGTTTCCGGTATATTCGTATTTTTATTACCGATTAATAAATAGGTCAGACGCATTGCTTCGGCACACAGATCCTCGCGTAATGTTGTATTTTGCGAAGTAGAGTAGTAGCCTTCAGAATAAATAAGATAAATGGTTTTCAAAACGGTATTTATTCGGTCCTTTATTTCCGTGATGTTTGGATTTTGAATTTTTATATTCTCTTCCTTAAGTTTTTCCTTGGCGCGGTTGATTCTTTTGTAAATAACTTCTTTATTAGAAAGGAAAGCGTCGGAGATTTCAGATATTCCAAAACCGCATAATAAATTTAAGGCCAACGCAATCTGCGCTTCATTCGAATTGCAGGGATTGCAAACCGTAAAAATCATAGCCAACTGACTATCGGCAATATTCTGATCCGATAAATCAATATCGACTTCGGGATTGTTTAGTGGGGTATTGTATTTTATTTCAGCAGATACTTTGGTTTCGAAAAGAGTATTTCGCTTCAGGTAGTTCTTCGTTTTGTTTTTGGCAACAGTATACAGCCAGGCAGTGGGGTTGTCAGGAGTTCCTTTAATAGCCCAGGTTTCTGAAGCTGACAAAAAAGTATCACTCACAATATCTTCAGCAATTTCGATGTGGTGAATGCCAAATAAGTTAGAAAGAACAGAAACAATCTTTTGATATTCAGTTCGAAATAAGTGAGGTATAAGTTCTTTGTTTTCCATCGTGTAAAGTAAAAATGCCTAAGTAAAGATACAAAGGCATTTTTAATATTTGTTATTTCAAGGTTTAAACGGCCATTCGAATTTCAACATTTCCACCGGAATTTAAAACCGGACACCCCTTTGCAATTTCGGCTGCTTCGTCATAATCTTTGGCTTTGATTATAATTAGTCCTCCAATAGATTCTTTGATTTCAACAAAAGGACCATCTGTAATTCCTTTAGTAGAAGAAACAAGTTTACCTTGCCCGTCCCAACGTTGTAGGGGTCTTGCCAGTTTGTCTTGTGCGGCAAGACTTCCAAACCAATTTTGCCATTGTTGCAAATGTTGTTGCAGTTCTTCAGGGGATGGTTGTGTTTCTTTGGTTATAAAATCTCTTCTGAAAATCAATAAAAATTCATTCATTTTTTTATGTTTTATAAGTTGTTAATCTACGTTTGTAAAGTGTTTTTTCGGGTATAATAAGCTTTATTAATTAGCCGAATTGCCCTACTCTGTAAGTTCCCGGAGTATTGGCAAAAGCAATGTTTATGCGATTCCAGCTGTTAATTGCAGTGATGGCAAGTGTAAGATCTATTAATTCGTCTTCTGTAAATTCGGCTTGTGCGATGTTGTAAATTTCATCGGGAACATCACAGGCATTTACTGCTTCTGCATAAGCAAGGGCAATTCTTTCGCGTTTTGTAAAATAGGGAGTTTCTCTCCAGACGCTTAATCCAAATAAACGTTGGGTAGTTTCACCATTTGCCAATGCTTCTTTGGAATGCATGTCTAAGCAATAGCCACAATTGTTAATTTGTGATACTCTAAAATCGATTAATTCCATAAGAGATTTTTCGATTGTGGATTTTTTCAAATAACCGGTAATTCCGAATAAAGTTCCGATTGCTTTTTGACCTTTTTCAAATACATTAATTCTGGTTTCCATATTGTATGATTTTTAAATGTTTATACTCTAATAACAATTGAATTTTCAGAATTGGACAAAAAAATAGAAAAAAAACAGAAAAAAAATAAACGAAAAGAAAGAAGTGAGTGTTTACGGGGCTTCCAGGCAGAAAAAAAAGAGCATTTATTTGTAATGTTTTTTATTTGTAATTGTTTGTCAACGAAATTGTACTTGAAATAGAGTTTGTAATGGTCGATAAAGGGATATCAAATAGCAAAGAGTAATTTGATTAGCATTTGTAAAGAAGCATTTTATAAGTGATAAAGCTTTCTTAAATTAACTTGAAAACATTTTTGCTTGTAGTAAATTAGTAAGGCAATAATCTTAAAAACAGTTGAATTATGAAGATAAAAATCATTTTCGCCGCAGTATTGCTGGGTTTTGCAATATCGGCTAACGCACAAAAGAGAATCAAAATAACGGAACTTCCGCAAGCATCACAAGATTTTCTGAAAAAACATTTTAGTTATACCGCTGTTGAAGTTGTTAAAAAAGATGCGGAACACGGTGAGAAAGGGTATGAAGTCATATTGAAAGACGGAACTGAGGTAGAATTCTGGAAAGATGGTTCTTATCGGGAGGTCGATGGTGGTAAAAATCCAATTCCGACCGCCTTTATTCCGGCAGCTGTTAAAGAATACGTGGCAAAAAACTACCCGAACGAAAAAATAACTCATATTGATTATGGTCATAAAGACCTCGATGTAGATTTGACAAACAAAATTGATCTTGAATTTACTAAAGACGGCAAGATTCTAAAGGGGAAAAAAGAGTAAAGTAGCATCTGGGGGTAATTCGGATAATGTAAAATGTATATTGTAAAATGTAAAATGTAGAATGTAAAATGTAGAATGTAGAATGTAAAATTGATGTAAAAAGAGAAATGGGTAGATACTATTTCTCTTTTTTTGTCGTTAGTATAGAAGAAATTTTAAACTCTATTTGGGGTACTTTTCAAAATTGACAAAAGAGACAGTTGCAACACTTCAAAGTGACTGTATTTAATAAAAACTAAGCTTTCCGATACACAAAACCTGTATAAACATTGTACAAGTGTATAAACTTTATACACATAAAATAGTATTGATTTATCGTAAATCCCTCAAAATGCCTTTTATAGGATAATGGCATACGCATTGCTAAATGTGTTAGTGTGAATTCCTGTTTACGGGAAATTTATTTAAAAGCCATAGGATAGAAATCAATAGAAGTACAACATGAAGAGTGAAACAATTATTTCAGAACAATTTTATACTACAAACAATACTACAGACAATAACGGACATTCTATAAACAATTCCATTTTTCGTGTTAAGAGTAAAACAGCTGTTAAAGACAATGAAAAAAAGCCGAGTCCATTAGGTTTACTGGTACTTACAGGTACTTTTATACTTATGCTGACAGGCGCTTTTATGGTACATCAATTTCAAACCGATTTTGATCAGTTTCAAATAGACCGAATAAATTCGACTTGGGGATTTCCTTTTTTAATTTTAGCGATTGCTTTATTTGTTTTTCAAAGCGGTGTTTTCGTTTATAATTTATTTCTTTATTTACGCTACAAACCAATCGAGTCCGTTTCAGATGAGTTGTTGCCAACTTGTACTGTTATTGTTCCGGCCTATAACGAAGGAAAGTTGGTTTGGGATACCTTACTAAGTTTAGCGGACAGTGATTTTCCGGAGCAAAAATTACAACTACTTGCTATTGACGATGGAAGCAAAGATGATACATGGTACTGGATGCAGCAGGCAAAACTAAAGTTAGGAGATCGTTTGACCATTTTTCAACAGCCTCAGAACGCAGGAAAACGACATGCACTGCACCGTGGTTTTGAAATTGGTACAGGAGAGATTTTTGTAACCGTAGATAGTGATTCGATCGTAAAAAAGGACACCTTGAGAAATTTAGTCAGCCCTTTTGTAGTAGACGAAAAATGTGGGGCAGTTGCGGGGAATGTTCTTGTTTTGAACAATAAAAAAGCATTGCTGCCTAAGATGTTAAACGTAAGTTTTGTAATGAGTTTCGAATTTATGCGTTCTGCCGAAAGTAAATTAGGATCAGTGCTTTGTACACCGGGTGCTGCAGCAGCTTACCGCAGAGATGCTGTTTTGGAATGTCTTCCGGAATGGATTAACCAAACCTTTATGGGGCAACCTTCAGATATCGGAGAAGATCGTGCCATGACAAATATGATTTTAAAACAAGGGCTTCATGTTTTATTCCAGAGAAATGCAGTTGTATTAACCAATGTACCGGAAGAGTATACCGGTTTGTACAAAATGTTTATCAGATGGAGCAGGAGTAATGTCCGTGAGAATCTTATGATGGCGCAATATGTTTTTAAAGATTTCAGAAAAGGATCTAAGTTTGGAACAAGACTTTTGTTTGTAAACCAATCTTTGCAGATTATTTTAGCTTATCCGTTTCTTATTTTTATGTTGTATTTTATATTGGCGCATCCGTTGTTGTTTTTAAGTTCAACTTTGCTAAGTATATTGATTGTGTCTACTTTTCCGGTTTTATTTTACGCCAAAAGATACAATTTTGCCGATTCCTTATGGGCTTATTCGTACAGTATATTTTATACCTTCAGTTTATTCTGGATTACGCCGTATGCAATCGTAACAGCAAATAAAAGAGGATGGTTAACCCGTGGACTATCAGATAAAAATTAAAAATAAAAATTAAAAATAAAAATTGTAATTTTGAATTGATTGAGATTAATTTGTTTGAAAAGCTCCTGTTCTATTGAACAGGAGCTTTCTTGTTTTTGCAGATTCTTTAAATAATGGACTTCTAAAAAGTTAAAATGCTAATTAACGATTTTTTTAGAGTAAACAGCACCATTTGTATCTTTCAATTTAATAATATACACCTGATTATTGTTTAATATAGGTAAGTCATAGTGAGCTGAATTGATTTTGTTAAGATGATAAATAACTTTACCGGATATATCATAAACATAGATTTCCTGCAATGGTATTTTATTGGTTTCAACTCTAAAAGAATTGTTGTTTTTATAGATTACATAAGAAGGGATTTCGCTTTCAAAATTTTCAAGACCTAATGTCCCGCCTCTGATAACTACACCATAATCTTCAACATCAAAAACATTTAATGAGCTGGTATAACAAGCAGAGTCAGAAATAGCGGCATCAGAATAAGGATCTAAATCAGACGATAAAGACCTGAAAATAACACGCATTGTTAAAACTTTATCAGTTACTGTCTGATTAGGAATTACAATAGTGCGAGACAAAACAGAACGTAAGCTTTGGGTTGTACTTTTTAATAACTTGCCTGCAAATACAACTTCATTTTTATCAAAGGAACCATTGTTATTGTAATCGATCCAGGCTTTTACATAACTGTTTCGACTTGTTGAAGTAGAAATCGTGGTTTTTAGTTCGTAACTTTTAGACGCATTAACTTCGGTAATGTTAGTGCATTTAAAATCAGAATACTGATCGTTAAGGCCTTCAGAAGTCGTATTTTGTATGGTAGCGAATTCGACTTTACTTAAGGTTGTGCCAAAGTTTCCGCTTTGATAAGTTCCAAATTTACAAGAGACAGGAGTTCCAACTTCTCCAACCGAAATCAACTTTGATTTCGTTTTAGTACTCGTTCCGGTTGTGGTTGCAACAGTTAATGTCACATCATAGGTGCCTGCTTCTGTTAAAGCAAAACTTGGATTTTGCATAGTCGAGCTTAACGTTGTAGTGCCATTTGTAACGGTCCAAAGAAAACTAATACCCGGGTATTGGCTATTCGTTAAAAAACTATTGGGTATGCAGCTGGAAGCGTCTCTTAAAGTAACGGTATTATTAGAAGGACAGATTACAGTTTTATCTACAACAAAATCAACCTCCGGCTGCTGTAGTGGTACTAATGATAGATTTCCATTTTTAGCCAATAAACCTTTTCGGGTTGTTTCTAATGTTGCTGTCATTCTGTTAACCTGATCCTGAGTAAACATAAATTTACAGGAATTCGGAGAGTATGACATTATATTATTGATAAAATATTTATTGCTTTTCAAAGACAATCCTGTTCTCGAATCAATATACCCTGTTGCACATGAATTAATATCTGCATCCTGGTTTTTATTGCAATCCTGACTTGTTTCAAGATGTGGTGGAGTATCTTCACAAAGATCACCTTTAAGCGGATCTGTTGATGGACATGTGGTACCACTACTTCCTTCAAAAGTATGGCGTAAACCCAGACCATGTCCGATTTCATGCGCTATTGTTTTATTGGTGGGATTACTGGCAAGTGATGCATTAATAAATGCTCCGTCTGTAGAGGATCCGGGATAATAAGCATAACCATTAACTCCGGGAACTTTTCCCAAATACACATTATAATATTTCTTTGGATCCCATTGCATAGCCGTTCTAATTTGAACATCAGGAACTCCGGTATCATTGTTTATTCCACTGCTAACGTAAGTGGCATTGTTAGAATAATCATACCTTTTTATACCATTGGTACAATTTCCATTTGGATCGCGTACCGCCAAAACAAATTCGATATTAGCATCTAAACCATAACGCTGATCAAAGCTTACATCACCATTTAAATAGCGATAGTATAGATTTAATCTTTTTACATAGTTTAAAACGACATCTTCAGATAAATTTAATCCTGTTCCTATATCTTCACCTACATGTATGATATGTATTACAATTGGGATTTGATAAACAGTAGCTTCATTACTTTTTGAAGTTTTTGCAAGTTGGTTTAATTCTTTGATTTTTTCTTTTAATTGTGTTTCCTGTTTTTGAAGAAGGGCGGGATTCATTTTGTTTAATTCGATCTTAAAGCCGCATTTATCCTCAACATCCTGAGCCAGAATTTTTAAAGAGAACAGTAAAAATAGAGTAAAGTAGATTTTTTTCATAATTGGGGTGGGGTTAGTCGAACAAAGAATTATTTTGGGAAATAAGTCAGTTATTCATTAAAGTTGACAAAAATGTAAAATATTTTGATAATATGCATTATAAATAAATAATAATTCAACATTGTTATTGAAGATAAATAGAATGTGTCTTTAAGACTGTAGGATCCTCTGTTGGTACAAATTGTAATCCTTAAATGTATACAACCAAGTACTCGTTTTTTTTTGTACTTGTCTTGAAGCTAAGTTTTTAAGGGATGTAACCGCTTTCTTTTTCTTTAAGATTAGAATTTCTAATGTAATTCTAATGATCTTCTAATCTGCTTATTTAGATTAAGTAAAAATAGATTACTAGGTTTGCAATCGTATTTAAGAAATTCAAAGAAAATGAGGTTACTGTTGTTTATGTTCACTCTGATTACTTATTCAGGTTGGTCACAAAATGGAAATGTTAGTGGAAAAGTAACTTTTAGTGATAATGAAAATGCTTTCGGTGCTACGGTAAGGGTTGTTGGTGTTCAAAAATATGCTGTTGTAGAAAATGACGGTCAATTTGAGATTAAGGGACTGCCTTATGGAAATTATACTTTAGAAGTTTCTTCTATTGAAGCTCAAACAAAAACAGTCGATATTGTTTTAAATCGCGCCACTTTAGCGGTAAACATTACGATAGAGAAAAATGGACCAAAGGCTCTAGAAGAAGTAGTTGTTCAGAAAGTATCTGCCAAAAAAGAGATTATAAACAAAGGATTTTCTGTGAATGTAATTGAAACACAGGAAGCTGCCAAAAGAAATCTCCAAACAAACGACTTATTAGACCGTTCGTCAGGTGTCAGAATTCGACAAAATGGCGGTCTGGGTTCCAGTGTTGATTACAATCTAAACGGAATGTCCGGGAATTCAGTGAGAATATTTATCGATGGAATTCCGATTTCTACTTATGGTCCCTCATTTAGTCTTAATAGTATTCCGCCGGCATTGATAGAACGCATCGAAGTGTATAAAGGTGTTATTCCTGCACATTTGGCGGATGATGCACTAGGTGGTGCTATTAATGTTATCCTTAAAAATGGCGCTAAAAATACTTTAAATGCCTCTGTTTCGTATGGTTCCTTCAATACTTTTCAGAGTAATCTAAGCGCAACTTTTCGTGCTAAGTCCGGTTTTACGGTAAAAGGATCGGGATTTTTAAATTACTCCGATAACGATTATGAAGTATGGGGACGATTTGTTTACAATATAAAACCTAATGGACAAAGAGAAGAAGTTAAAGTTAAACGTTTTGACAGTATGTACCGATCGTATGGCGGAAGGTTAGAGGCCGGTTATACCAATGTCAATTGGGCTGATACTTTTTTAATTGGTTACAATGGCTCGGCAGATTACAACCAGATCCAACACGGTCAATATATGACAAAGCCTTATAAAGGCCGTTTTACAGAAGCAGAAGCTCATGTGTTGAGTTTAAATTATGCTAAAAAAGACTTTTTGGTAAAAGGACTTGAATTTACGATGAATGCGGTTTATAGTCAAAGAAATGAAGTAGTAAATGATACTGTAAAATGGGTATATAACTGGGACGGACAAAAGGCAATCAGCATTGATGATGGCAAACCAATTTTGACAAATACCGGTGCTCAACAAGGTGCCGCTACATTAAATACGATTAAGAGTAATATATTTAGTACCAGGGCAGGACTTAATTACAGCTTGAATGAGAATCATAAAATAGTGTTTGGTAATATGTTTTATAATCTGGACAGAAATGATTCAGATGAAATGAAACCTGAATTGCAAAGGAATTTTGAGCCAACCCGTGATCTTCAGAAAAGTATTACCTCATTGGGGTACGAATTAAACGCACTGGACTCCCGCTTAAAAACAAGTCTTTTCGGAAAACATTACAGACAAAGCAACACACAGAAAGATTTGATTCTGGTAAAAGAAAACGGACAAAATGTTGTAACAGAAAAAATAATAGAAAATACAACTTCTGTTTTCGGTTACGGATTTGCCGGTTCTTATTTTGTGATGCCAAAAGTAATGATTTTAGCCTCTGCAGAAAAAGCCTATCGATTGCCGTCTGATCGTGAAATATTTGGTAACCCGGGAGAAAATTTAATCCCGAACCCCGATTTAAAACCGGAACAAAGTAATAACCTGAATGTAGGGTTACGATTTGGACCTTATAAATACAATGAGCATAAGATCTCTTTGAATGGCTCTTATTTTTGGAGAAATGCAGCGGATAAAATCGTCCGCCGTATAAGTGAAAAAGTAAACGAAGCAGTAGAAGCATCACCTTTTGTGAATTTGTCAAAATCACAGGCCATTGGTTTTGAGGCTTCAGCAGATTATGCATATAACGACAGGTTATTTGTTTCGTTAAACATGTCAAAGTTTAGCTCGTTGTTTAAAGAGAAATATGATAATAATGGCAATATTCAGACCTATTATAATAATCAATTGCCAAACGAGCCATTCTTTACAGTTAATGGAAGTGTCCAGTACAACCTTAAGGATATTATAAAAAGCAATTCAGAACTAAATCTGTATTACAATTTTGGTTATGTGGCTTCTTTTTATACCGGATGGCTGAAAGGGTTAGATTATGCACCGGAACAGTTTCCGCAAGATTTAGGAGCCAGTTATATGTTTCCAAATAAAAAAATTGTCCTGAGTTTTGACGCGAAAAATATATTTAATGAGCAGGTATACGACAATTTTGCGGCACAAAAGCCCGGAAGAGCTTTTTATGTGAAGTTGAATTATACGTTCAACAGTTTTTAATACGTGAATAATTAATTTTTTTAATGCAATAAATATGAAAAAAGGTACATTTAAATTGCTTGCATGTGGTTTGATCTTAACCACATTTGGACTAGTAACAAGCTGCAGTAGTGACGACGATAAAAAAGAAAATACTACAACTCCTCCTCCTGCGGCAGACAGTCGTTGGATAACTGTTGCCGGAGCATTGATGCAAACGCAGGCGGGTGACGGAGATGGAGGAACAAGAGTATATTCGATCAGTAAAGAAAATGCTAAAAACGCTAATTTCTCTGTTAATGTTTATGATGACGGAATGCCAGTTCAGTCAAGCAGAACTGCTCGTTTACAATCTTCTGTAGATGGTAATACACTTTTTAATATTACGTATACAGGTAGTAATGGAGGTGAGTTTATGACTTACAAAGTAAATGGTGCATCAAAATTTGAACAATCAGGAAGTACAGTAAATATTTCGCAGTATGCAGGAACAGCTCCAAGATGGAATAAACTTTTTGACGGAGATAAAACAGGTATAGCGGTAAATATCACTGCTCCGGTAGTCGTTACCAATGCAGATAAGAGTTACAAGCATACCAGAGGTGGTGCAACCGTATTGTCTTTAGATTTAAAAAATATTTTAATTTCAGGAGCAAAACAATACCAAATTCCATTAACTGATGCTGAAGAAGCTTTAGGACATCATATTTTTCGTTTAGATGCTCCAACGCTTAACAAAGCTGGAGATAAACTTATTATTGGTACCTGGATGCGTAAAACAAATCCGGCTACAGGACAAAACGAAAGCACATTTGAGCGTATCGGATCTAAATCTGTAATAGTAGATTATCCATCCTTGACAAATCCTCAGGTTATTACTTCTACAGTAGCTTTTGGAGATACAAGTGGCTTCAGAAGTTTTAATAGTTTTGTAGCTACTGATGGTAACATCTATCAGGCGACTCAAAGAGATTTAAAAAACGGATCATACATATTAAAAATCAACCAAAGCAATCAGTATGACAATACGTATGTATTTAGTTTAGATAAAGCTTTAGGAGTAAAAGGATCTTATATTGAAGCATGGAGATATGCAGGTAAAGGTATTGCTTATGCTTTGTACAGACATGAGCAGACTGGTGCACAGAGTTATATTGCCAGAATTGACCTTAATGCAAAAACAGCTAAGTTAGTTGAAGGGATTGCTTATGATGCTGATTTGAGTTTTAATCAATATCAAGGTTTTGTAGTTGATAAAAACGAAATTTTTATTGCTGTTACTCCAGTTGGTAAAGACGGTAATATTTATGTTATTGATGTTGCTACAGGTGCAGTTACAAAAGGAGCTAAATTAATCAATAAACCTGGGAATCATTATATTGGAGTATTCTAGGAATTTTTGTTGAAAAATTAAAACAGATTCATTGATTCTTATTTTGAAATATTCTAAATAAGATTTAACTTTCCGCCTCGAAATCACGGGGCGGATTGTTTCGTTAAATATATTACCATTTGTTATTATCTAAACTATGAAAAAAATAATCTTTACTGCCATAATAGCAGCGACATTGCAGGTTAATGCTCAGGAAAATAAGCTTTTAAATCAGGATTTTTGGAAAGCAGCTCCGGATTTGGCCACCTTAAAAGCTGAAATTGAAAAAGGAAATAATCCTGCAGAATTAAATGCTAATGCTTTTGATCCGGTTGTTTTAGCGATCAATAATAACGCGCCTCTTGAAGATATTAAATATTTATTGGGCTTACCGGGCAATGGAATAAAGAAAATGACGCACGATAATCGTATTTATCTGCATTGGGCAGCTTATAAAGGAAATACAGAACTAGTAGAATATCTTATTGCTAAAGGATCTGATATTAATCTTGAAGACAGCCATGGTGCAACACCTATTGCTTTTGCTGCTGGAGCAGGAGTAAATAATCCAACTACATTTGATGCTTTTTTTAAAGCGGGAATTGATCCTAAAAAGAAATACCATGATGGCGCAAACCTTTTATTGCTTGCGATTCCGGGAGATAAAGATCTGAAAGTTGCGGATTTTTTAGTGTCAAAAGGATTGTCACTTAAAGATGTTGACAGCCACGGAAATACTGCTTTTGACTATGCGGCAAGATCAGGAAATATTGGCTTGCTTAAAACATTAGCCGGAAAAGGAGTGAAGTATACAGATAATGCATTGATAACAGCGGCTGAAGCGATGCGCAGAAGCTCAAATTCTATTGAAGTATTTAAATATTTGGTAGAGGATCTTAAATTAAAGCCAACTACAATTTCTTCTTACGGGCAAACAGTACTTCATATATTGGCTTACAAAGAAAAACAATCTGAGATTGTAAAGTATTTTATAGAAAAAGGAGTTGATGTAAATAAAGCAGACAAAGAAGGAAATACAGCGTTAATAATTGCATCAGCAGGAAAAGATATCGAATTAGTTCAAACATTATTAGCGAAAGTTAAAGATATCAATGTTGTAAATGCTAAAGGTGAATCTGCACTAACAGCAGCAGTAAAAGGAAGTTCGGCAGAAGTGGTTTCATTGCTTTTGAGCAAAGGAGCCGACAGTACTGTTAAAGATAAAGTAGGAAATAACTTAGCATTTTATTTAGTTGAGTCTTATAAAGGTTCAAAAGGAGGACAAAAAGACGATTTCGATGATAAATTAGTTTTATTAAAGAACAAAGGAATTAACTTTGCAGCGCAACAAAAAGATGGGAGTACCTTATATTATACAGCAGCAGCTAAAAACAATATCACCCTGTTGAAAAAACTGGACGGATTGAATATTGATATAAATGCTAAAAATAGCGAAGGATTAACCGCATTGCATAAAGCAGCAATGATTGCAAAAGACGATAGCGTTTTAAAATATCTATTGTCAATAGGTGCCAAAAAAGAAATCAAAACAGAATTTGATGAAACGGCATACAGTCTGGCTCAAGAAAACGAATTGTTAAAAAAGAATAATATAGCAATTGACTTTTTAAAATAGTAAATAAATTATTAAATGAAATCATTATCTAAAATCTGCCTTATGGCAGTGATCATGGGGCTGTCCTCATTTCAGGCTTCAGCGCAAACCACTAAATACAAATGTCTTTTGCAAATGTCCAACTATGTTGGTGAAGGTGCCTATGTAGCAGTATCACTTATAAATGCAAAAGGAGAATACGAAAAGACCTTGTATGTAATGGGTGACGATAAAAAATGGTATACAAGTTTAAAGGAATGGAATAAATTCAGCTCTAAAAAGGCAGATGTAAGTGCTAAAACAGGAGCTTCTGTTACCGGAGGTGATCGTAGTGTAACAGTGTTTGAAATTGAAACATCAAAAATAGATAAAGGCTATAAAATACGTTTTGAAAGCGCTGTTGAAGACCAGAAATATCATGTAGCGGATGCCGAAATACCATTAACAACAGCTGGTGTTACTGAAAAAGTAGAAGGTAAAGGATACATTAGATATGTAAAACTTAGCAATATATAAGGCATATGACATTATCCGTTTGGAGATATGCACACTTAACTCTGGCGGTATTTTCTTCTTTGTTTCTTGTTTTGGCATCCCTTACGGGAGTTGTCCTTGCAGCCGATGCAATAGGGGAGAAAATACCGCCTTATGGTGTTACTAACTTTGAGAATTTATCTGTTGCAGCTGTTATTCCGACTCTGAGTAAGAAATATTTAGAAGTTAGTGAGATTAGTGTAGATCACAATCAATTTACAACATTAAAAGGGCTTGATGAAGAAGGCAATGAAGTTGAAGCCTATATAGATCCGCAAAATGGTAAAGTATTAGGTAAAGCAGAAAAGAAAGGCGCTTTTATACAATGGGTTACTTCTTTCCATCGTTCTCTTTTTTTGCATGAAACCGGAAGGTTTTTTATCGGAATAAATGCTTTTTTGCTTTTTCTGATTGCAATTTCAGGTACCGCATTAGTTTTACAGCGACAAAAAGGACTCCGTCGCTTTTTCTCAAAAATTATTAAAGACAGTTTTGCGCAATATTACCATGTTATTTTAGGCAGGCTCATGCTTATTCCTATTTTAATCATTGCACTTTCGGGTACCTATCTTTCGATGCAAAGGTTTAAGCTTTTTCCCGAGAGCAAAAATCCCAAAGAAACGCATTTTGACAATCAAAGCAGTAAACAACAAGATACTGCCGATTTTGAGATTTTCAAAAACACTAAACTTTCTGAAGTTCAAAAAATAGAATTTCCTTTTGATACAGAAGATCCCGAAGAAGTTTTTATTCTTAAATTGAATGATCGTGAACTGCATGTGAATCAGTTTACCGGACAAATTATTAGTGAAGAGCAGTATCCCGTAACGGTATTGCTGGAAAAACTGAGCCTAGATCTGCATACCGGACGTGCAAGTGCCATTTGGGCGGTCGTTCTGGCAATTGCATCATTAAACATTCTGTTTTTTATTTATTCGGGTTTTGCAATGACTTTACGTCGCAAAGAAACACGAATTAAAAACAAACATAAGGCAAAAGACAGTCAGTTTATTTTGTTGGCCGGCTCAGAAAACGGAAGCACATTGCGTTTTGCGAATGCCATTCACAGCCAATTACTTGCCCATGGTTTTTCGTCTTATTTAGGAGGTTTAAACGAGTACAAACAGTTTCCAAAAGCAGAACATCTTCTTATTTTCACTTCTACACACGGATTGGGTGATGCACCGTCTAACGGTGGTAAATTTTTATCGCTTGTAGAGCAATATCCGCAAGAGCAGAAAGTAAATGTATCTGTTGTTGGTTTTGGTTCTAAGTCCTATCCTGACTTTTGTGGTTTTGCTATAAAAGCAGATGAAATTTTGGGGCTTCAAAACTGGAGTAACAGATTTCTGGATGTACATCTTATCGATGACAAATCACCGGTACAATTTACGGACTGGGTGAAAAAGTGGAATCAAAAAGCAGGAATTACTTTAGCTACAACTCCTGCAACGTATGCCCAAAAGCCAAAAGGTCTTGAAAAAATGATGGTGTTGGAGAAAACGATCATTTCAGAAAACGATCATACCTTTATGTTAAGCTTAAGTGCCGGGATGAGAACAAAATTTACTTCAGGAGATTTATTGGCTATTTATCCGGCCGGAGATGGCAGAGATCGTTTGTATTCTGTTGGGAAAAGTAGTGGAAACATAAACCTGGTAGTAAAACTACATGAGCAAGGTCTGGGTTCAGGTTATTTGTATGCGCTTGAAGCCGGATCGGTAATTAAGGCACGTATTATTCAGAATTCAGGATTTCATTTTCCTAAAAAAGCGCCAGCCGTGGCAATGATTTCCAATGGAACGGGTATTGCTCCGTTTTTGGGAATGATTGAGCAAAATAAAAGGAAAGTAGCCTGTCATTTGTATACCGGTTTCCGAAACGAAACAGATACTGTTGCCAGACACAAACAGTTTGCTCTGGAACAGATAGCAAACCAACATTTACAAGACTTTCATATTGCTTTTTCGCGAGAGCAAAATCAATGTTATGTGATGGATTTGATACAAAAAGACGCTGATTTCTTTGCTAATTTATTGAAACAAGGTGGAGTTGTGATGATTTGCGGTTCACTGGTTATGCAACAAGATGTAGAAAAGGTGTTGGACGAAATTTGTATAGTGAAAAATGGAAATGATTTAGCATATTATAAAGCAAAAAAACAAATACTGGCCGATTGTTATTAGGTTATAAAAGATGATGAAATTTAAAAAGATACTTCCAATTCTAATTTTTCTGTACAGTTTGTGTAGTTCAGGGCAAATCATGCGAAAAAGAACCACCTTGCTTATGGGAAGTCGTTTTGACATCACTATTATAGCAGAGGATTCTTTGACGGCTGAAACCCGGATAAACGAAACGATTGCAGAAATTACGCGGATAGAAAACCTTATTTCTGATTGGAAATCGGATTCGCAGGTTTCTGAAGTCAATCAAAATGCGGGTATTCGTCCGGTAAAAGTTGACAGGGAAGTTTTTGATCTTACCAGGCGTGCCATTGCTATTTCAAAGATGACTAACGGTGCCTTTGACATTAGTTTTGGGGCAATGGAGAAAGTTTGGAAATTCGACGGTTCAATGACCGAAATGCCAACACCCGAGCAAATTAAAAAGTCAGTAGAAAAAGTGGGGTATAAAAACATAGTTTTAGACAGCATTCAATCTACGATATTTTTGAAATTACCCGGAATGAAGATGGGTTTCGGATCAATAGGCAAAGGATATGCAGCCGACAAAGCCCGTGAAGTTATGGAAGCCAAAGGAGTAAAAGCCGGTATCGTAAATGCATCCGGAGATTTGACTACCTGGGGCATACAACCCAACGGAAAAGAGTGGACGATAGGGATCACCAATCCATTTGATCTGGATAAATTTGTCAAGATTTTCTCTATGAAAAGAGAAGCGGTTACCACATCCGGTAATTATGAGAAATTTATAGAATTAAACGGTAAAAGATATTCACATATAATAAATCCGGTTACAGGATATCCTGCAACCGGACTAGTGAGTGTAACTGTTTTCGGACCAAGTGCAGAAATGGCAAATGGCTTTAGTACTTCTATAATCGTACTCGGAAAAGAGGCAGGTCTTCAATTAATCAATCAATATCCCGAGTATAGCTGTTTGATGATTACAGACAAAGGCAAGATTTTCAAATCTAAAAAGTTTAAGCGCAAGACCACTTCTATATAATATAAGGCATTCTTTGAATGTCATTCCGAGGTACGAGGAATCGCACTAGAAACTCCGCAAAGAATATCGCCAATCTTTGTCGAATTACTAGTGTGATTTCTCCTAAAGTCGAAATGACAATTGGATCGTTTATTTAATTAATTCCATAAAAAAATGATTACCTAAACCAACCTTAGTTTTCAAAGACAGAAGCAAAGCTATTATTCTCTAATACAGTTTGTGTCTCCGTTTCTAAAAACTGATACGCTTTTTTGTTTAAAAAACCTCCCATACTTATTCGTTTTACTCCAGCATTTTTTAGTGTGGTAAAGTCCGGTAAGGTTGGCATGCACATTACATTTATGGGTAAGTTTGATGTTGCAGTCAGAGCAATAATATCTTCTGTTGCTGTAACACATGGAAAAAACAAACCTTGTGCGCCGGTAGCCTCGTAAAGCGAAATTCTTTTTTGCGCTTCAGCTAAAGCGTTATCTAAACCTAAAAGAAAAACATCCGATCTTAGATTGATAAACAGCTCTATTTTTGCTTCAGACAATGCTGCTGTAATTGCCTTTATTTTGGTTGCAAAGACTTCAGGATCTGCAATTGTTCTTTTACCGTCTTGCATGTCAGAATCTTCAATGTTGACCCCGCAAACACCTAATTCATGTAGTTTTTTTAGATTTTCTACGATTTCAGGTACTGTTTTTCCGTAACCTGCTTCGAGATCTACTGATAATGGTATCGAAACAGAATTAGTAATGCGTTTGATAACAAACAGGTATTCTTCAAAACTCATTTCCTCACCATCAGCATAACCTAGCGTCTCCGCAACTGCGGCACTTGATGTTGCAATGGCTTTGAAATTTTTGTTTTCGTATACTTTTGCACTTTGTACATTCCATACATTGCCTATTAATAGAGGTTCTTCTTGTTGGTGTAGTTCATTAAATTTTTGAAATAAAGGACTCATAATTTAGTTGTTTTTTGAAATTTAAATATTGATTTGTTTTAAGCTTCTGATAAAATTGGTTTTATAATTTGGTACACTTCTTTGAATGCAATTTCTAAAAATATACTTAACACATAGAAACATAGATTTCAGTTATAAAAAAGAGTGAAAAGAGAACTACATTTCTATTACATATTTTGACTATGTGCATTTAAACAAGTGAAACGTCTTTTTTTCGTTTTTAAAACTATGCTCCTATGTGTTAAAAAATAATGGCGCCCAACGGATAACTTAATTTTTATGATTACTGCTAAAGGAATCTCTGAACATTTTCCATCCGTTTTCTGTTTTTTTCCAAAGAACCAAAAACTTTCCGTCATCAAACATTTCGCCTTTTTCGTTGACAGATTGCCAGAAGCCTTCTTCGGTTACGTACCCATCTCCACTGCCGTATATAGCCGTGGTGATAAATTTTCCGCCTCTTAGACCATATTGGTCATAGGCCATTTTAAAGAACTTTTCTGCTTCTTCAGGACCGCAGGCCTGAGGTGCAAAAGGAGCCATGATACAGGCATCCTTGGCATACCGATTGACAAATATCGAAGAATCATTTTTTTCAAATGAAGTAAAGTAGACGGCATTACTTTCGGCAATGGCTTTTGTGGCTTCTTCCAATTGGTTGGTTTGATTTTTTAGTTTCGAACTGCTGCAACTTACTAATAAAAAAAGTACTGCTGCACTGTAAATTAATTTGCTCATAACATTTAAATTGATTTGTTTACAGAGCAAAATTAGATTCCATACCCTAAAAAAATAGGTGACATACATCACTTTTTAATTGGGCGTCAATTTTTCAGTCGGCTTAGTGTTTCTCTTGATACACCGAGATAAGAAGCCAAAATTTTCTTTGAAACCCGATGAATCACGTCGGGATATTCTTTTAAAAAGATATAGAAACGCTCGGTCGCGTCTTTTGTCATATAAGTGAGTAATCTACTTTGTTGTTTCACGAAACTGTCATTTGCTTTTTTACGAAAGAATTGTTCCATAAGGGGTAGGGTAGCGCATAACTTCTCTCGATTTTCAAAGGACAGGGTGATAAGTTCCGTGTCTTCAAGAGCGACAATATTAAAAATAGCAGTCTTCTGATTGTAAAAAGCCTGTTGATCGGTAATCCAGCAGCCTTCATTAGCAAATTGAATAACATGTTCCTTTCCGTCCTGATCCGAATAATAAGAAACCAGTAGTCCTTTTGTGACCCAATGGGTATCGGTTACTTTTTGTCCATACTCGATCAGATGATCTCCTTTTTGAAGTTTGGTAACTGAAAAATAAGACATAACGTCTTCAAACTCCGTTTCGGTAACAGGAGTAAATCGTGCAATATGATTATAAAAGCTGTGCAGTTTTGTACTATCGTTCAACTTGTTTTCGTTTTGGTTCGGCTTTGTGTTTTTTCTTGTTTAATAGTATGCTTTGGATTTAATTTAATGTAGAGTAAATATAGTGGATTTATATGAAGTAATTATATTCGTTGCAAATTATTGGGATGGGGTGGGAAGTTGGGAGAAATTTGCAGTGTTTCAGATGGACTCTTTGTACAACCGGTTAAAAACATAAAAAGCCACTTCGTAATTGAAGTGGCGTTTTTGGTGCTTTTTGTGGGCATGGATTGCAATTTTCCCCCAGTTTCTTTAGAGGTCTGAACGGAAAAAGTCAGGAGACTTTTATAACGTACAGAATAGTGATTGAAGCAAAAAAATTGCGCAAAGTCAGAGACATTTGCGCAGCTTTTCATAAGCACTCTTTGCGGAGCTGGGTAGCTTTTTTGATGCTTTTTGTGGACACTACAATGACTAAAACCTACTTAAAAGAATATCTGTAGGCAATTTCAAAAATATTTTTAATGCTTTTTATATCAACATTTTTAGGATCTCCCAAAAAATCATTATATCTGTGAGAAAGATATTTTGAAATTATCTTTCCTTCTTTCTTAATAATCAAGAGATAAATAAAGTCTACGGAATCTGTAGTACATTGTTCATAGTAAAAAGTATTAGGTTCTTCAATTAAATTTATTTCATTAAGTATCATTTTACTATCTTCTCCATTTACATTTATTCTTTTGTTGAAATTTTTGGAAAATTTTTGGCAATAGATTTTTGAATTTTCTTTATTAAATATTGTGAAATATCCATAATCATTGCCTGAGGCTAATCTGTATAATAAAACTCCATCATTTGTATTTTCAAAATTTTGAAACACATCTTTGAATAATTTTGTAGTGTCAATATTTCTAATAAGTGAATCAAATTCTTTCAAATCATATGTTGTAGTAATATGACAATTTACATTTGAGGACTTTTTTTGTCCAATGCAGGAATAATTAAGAATAACTAATAAAATTAAAGTTATTTTTTTCATTTCTTAGAAGTTGGAAGGTTATATATTCTATTTAAATAGCCTTGGAGACATTTGCAGCAGCTTTTCAATAGGAATACTTTGCGGAGCGGGCGTAAATATAGTGGATTTCTTTGAAGTAATTATATTCGTTGCCGATTATTGGAGTGGGTGCGAAGTTGGGAGAAATTTGTAGTGTTTCAGATGGACTCTTTGTACAACTGGTTAAAAACACAAAAAGCCACTTCGTAATTGAAGTGGCTTTTTTGATGCTTTTTGTGGGCATGGATTGCAAATTTTCCCCAGTTTCTTTAGAGGCCTGAACGGAAAAAGTCGGGAGATTTTTATAACCTACAGAATAGTGATTGAAGCAAAAAAAAAGCGCAAAGTCAGGGACATTTGCGCAGCTTTTCATTAGAACTCTTTGCAGAGCTGGGGGGATAAAATCTTCCAAAAGATGAATTAACTTCTTTAATTCCACTTACTCCATCAGTAGGCCAACTTGTGTTGTTACCATTGTTATACAAAACTTGCGAATGTTGCCAATGACTTTTATAGCCTTTAGGCTTATACAAAATGTTACTACTATCAAAGACATTTGCAGCTTTTCAGTTGGACTTGTCGGAGAGCGGAGTTAACAAATTTATTCAGAACTACCCTTTGTTGCAGAACTATCTATTGTAACACTTTGTACTCTTTTATTCCATAATTCCGTAGCATCTTCATCATTATAAAGTGCATTTTTTAAGTATAATGATGAAATAAAAATTATGACTAATATGATTACTAACATCAATATGTATATTATTTTCTTCTTTTTCTTTTTCATATTTTAATTATTAAAATCCTAAACCTGCATTAATAGCTTTTATATCTGCATCAGTATCATCTTTATTGTAGCCTTTTGCCGCGTCAACAGCTTCCTCATTAGTAAATCCAAGTTTTTTCATTGCATTTCCCCATAGAAAATTCCCCGCATCCATGTGATTATAAGCTGTATTTGAATTTTGAAAAAGAAAAATAGGACCTCTATCCTTACTCACCGAATCAAAACTCCAAATGTGGTCAAAACCGTTTTCAGCTATGACAATAGGTAAATGATATATTGAAAAATCAATCTTTCCCCCAACCGATTCAGTCAATGCAAAATATCTTCTACTCAAATAATTTCTGTGGCTAACATCAGATTCATTCATCATTTTTGAAATTCTAACATTACTTAACATATAAATAAATTTAATGTTTTTAAAAGAATTTCCCCAGAGTTTCAAATTATATAAAATATCAGCAACATCCGTTTTTGGATCATTAAAATTATAGTACTTTTTTTCTTAGTTTTAGAATTTTCGATTACTAACTTATCGGGTTTTTTAGTTTTATCTGTCCTAAGATATTTACCATTCTCATCAAAAACATAATCATCAAGGGGAGTTTTTTTATTACTATCATCATTACGATACTGGTCTGACCAATGCGACATTTGCGAAGCTTTTCATTAGAACTCTTTACGGAGCTGGTCATCTGCATATTCAACAATCATTCCTGTTGGGTCAATGAGTTGTACAGGATTATTAAAAACATAAGCATAAGAATTAACTCCATAGTATAATTCTTGCATAGGGTCAGGAACACTAAATCTTCCTAGTGCAGGGTCATAATTACGTGCTCCGTAATCGTACATGTTAAGCCCCAGCTCGTAAAGAAAATAGGGTTGTCGAAAGCATAGTTGTATGGACTATGTCTTCTCATTTTTTCAGCCAGCGGAATTTAAAGGCAATAAAAATAAAAAAACAACCCGAAGGTTGTTTTTAATTGTACATTAGATAATCCAACTATGACATAAGTAAAACGTCTTTTTTATAAATTTTCCAGTTTCCATTCTCCCTTATTAAGAAGACAATAAATGTAGTTCCATATTTTTCTACTGATTTTGTCAATAGCAATATGGCTTTATCCTTATATATTTTAAAATTCTCTATATCGATTCTTCCAGCATACTTAATGGTTTTATCTTGTTCATTGTCTTTAAAGAAAAAATAATATTTACCAATATTTTTTGGAAACATAGAATCTAATGTGATTACTGAGTAAACTTTCTTTTCTATAACATTTTTAAAAGTTATGCTTAAGTCTTTATTTTTGGCAAAATAAGCATTTGTAAACTCTTCAAGACCTTTAACATAATTTATTTTTTGTGATAATTTTACTGATAATTTAGGGTATGGAATAGAATCGCTTGGTGTAGTTATGAATGCACCTCTACTATATGCAACTGTATCAACTATCGTTAAAAAATTATTTTCAATAAACTTTTGTCCAAGATTAACTTGAATGTTTTGCTTTTCAACAATAATTTCTTTTTTACATGAAATAAATAATAGCGAGCAAAAAAAAGTCGTTAAGTACATGTATTTTCTTATCATAATTTGTTTTTTAGAAAAGTGGTGGGTATTTATATTCTGCATCTTTGAAACTCCATTTATATTTTTTTACTAGCCCTTTATTTTCAGAGAAGTAATCCTTGTATTCATCCTTATGAAATGAACCATTGATTACATGTCCTTCAAAAGTATCTCTTTCCCATCCCCAACCCATTTCATCTGTTTCTCCGAGTGGGTCTAGTCTATTAGCTTTTCTTCCTGCATGGACAAATTCATGTAATATAGTAACTCCAACAAAAAAAGAAAACACTTGTAACTCATCATTCTTCTTAAGAGTTTCTAATTTTTCTGCATTACCAATACTAAGAAAAAAAAGTGAACTACTATCTGTTAATCCTTCAGGATTATATTTATTTAGACTTTCTAATTCTCTAATTCCCATTATTATACTACTGTTACTGTATTTTAATTTATCCAAAACTTCCATAGTTGAATAACCTGACCACTCAGACAATTTCTTTAGAATTTCAGGATTTGATTTAACATATCCTCTTAGTTGTCTTAGGACTGCCATAGTACGAGGATATTTTTTTTCATAACCAAAAGCATCTTTAGGGTTAATATTTACTGGTGTAGTCGTACTCTCAGTCGTACTCACATTTGAATCAGTTTTTTCACTTCCATCTGTATTTAAACCCTGACTTGCCATGGCTTCAGCAAAAGTTATACTTTGCCCTTTGCTATTAAAGTATCCTCCTCTTTTAAAATCGTAATGCTCACCAGCCAGACCACTAGGATCAGCCCAATAAATAGGATTTCCATTGAATGCACTATAAGGTGATTGGCTGTGATGTACTATTGGATCTTGAACTATCCATCGTGCAATTGTCGGGTCATATTGACGCATATCCATTGCATACATATTAAGTCCTAACTCATCCTGAAGTTCTTTTCCATTATACTTATATTTGTTATCCACGCCATTTACAGTGGCATTATATCCTTTGTGCAATAATCCAAAAGGGTAATAGTTGTTCTCCTGAACAATTTCGGACGTATTAACCGTACCATTATTGTCTTTATCCTGATAACTTAAACGAATATTACCTAGATGATCTTTGTATTGGTAAATATAACTAAAAATGCCATTATTTTTAACTACATATCCTTCGGGTTGTGCAAATTGTTTAAGAACAGTATCTTCATAAATAAAATTACCTACATAATCAGTACTACCTCCCGTACTTATCGTTTTTCGTTGTTTTACTCCCGTGGCGTCATATACATAATCGATACTTCCAGTTCCTAAAGTAACTTTTGTTGGTAAATTTAGATAGTTATAAGTTATAGCAGAGATTGCTTTGTTGGCATCGGTTTTCATATTGCCGTTACTATCGTACGTATACTCAATAGTGGTGTTGCTTCCGTTTTTAAATCCTTCCGTACTTCCTGATGCATCTTCTACTTTTGTTAGTTTATTTCCATTATCATACGTATAAGAGAGGTTATCAATAGTGCCAAATGTGGCAGCGGTTGGGTTGGTATTCCCTAATCTGAGAATACTCATAATATTCCCATTTTTGTCATAACTCAAACTTTCATTGTATCTTCCCGCATTATCTGTAGCTTGTGTCAATCTGTTTAAGGCATCATAACTATAGGTGTAATTTTTTAAACTGCTGTCTGTATTGGCCGTTTTCCAAAATGTCTGACTGATATTGCCATTAAACAATGGTGTTCCTGTAGTAGGAGTATTGTAATTGAGCTGAAAAGCAAATAAATCGGTTCCAATTGTAGCTACATTGTTAATGTTTTTAAGCCAGCCTCTAATATTGTAACCATAATCTACCTGCTGAAGACGTGATTGCGTGACTTTACCACCCACTCCTTTTGTTAACAATTGCCCTAAATTATCATAGGTATTACTCACAATTACTTCCTGAACCTGATTGTTGATGGTTTGTTTTTGTGTCAATAAACGCCCCGCATGATCATAAGTATAAACATCTACCAATGTTATTAAAGCATCATTTCCTTTTTTATGTGTACTGGTTGTCTCTAGTATTTTACCTGTAAAATCAAACTTTATTTTTGCCGTACTTGTAGCAGTTAAGTAATTATTCTTACTGTAATTATAAATAGGTCGTCCTTTAACATCATAATAATTAACAGTAGTCGTCCAATTTGTAGTGCCTAAAATGCGAACTTTGGTACAAGTATTCAATCCCTTAGCATTTGTAATGGGTGTTATACCATAGGAAGCTACTGCTGTTCCTCCATCTAAATCAATATGGAGGTAATCATCATAATAATTTATAGTAAATAAATCTGTTCCTGTATTTGGAAAGGCATTATTGGAATAATTTACACTTGTCCCATTAATTGTCAAAGGACTAGCCTGTTTGTTTTCAAATAAAACTGAGGCAGTATTGGCCAAAGTTTGTACTGCAATTCTTGTCGTTTGAGTAGCATTGGTATATTCTCCTGTATAAACGGGTCTGCTAAAAGTATCATATTTGGTAAACATCCATTTGTTGAGTGCTTTTAAATTTGCATCTTGGGTTAACACTGGTCTATCGAGTTTATCGTATACGATATACTCCCAGTCTTTTCCTGGCAATTTCTTTTCTATCAGTCGGTTGCGGTCGTCGTATTTGTATTGATAACAAAGGTCATTCAGTATTGCGGGGGTAATAACTCCATCTGCTTTAGGAGGCAGTACGTAAGTTAAATTTCCATATATATCATATACATAATAAGTTTCATGTGCGGTACTTACAGCTGTGCCATTAACCACAGAAACACCGTATGTTTTTTTAAGGACAGTTCTGCCTTCTTTATCTTTAAATTCTTCGGTGGTATTATGGTGTCCTGAAGTCCTATTTTCATCTTTTGTAATTGTTTTGTAAAGCTGATTGATGTCGTAGAAGGTCGTTCCCGTACTATTCCCCAAAGTAATATCGTATATGCCCAAAGCAGCATTCCAAGTTGTTGTTGCATCAAATAGTTTTACCTTATCTTCAGCAACATTGGTCTGATAATCCAGTTTTATCTCATGTCCCGAATTTAGAGCCCAGGCACTACCGGGGGCTGCCTGTAACAAAACACGATTTAAAGGAGAATCTTCCAATTTTTTCTCTGAAAAAGGATTAGGCAATGCACTGTTGATATCTGCAGCGTAATTAGAGATATAATACGCATCGGTTTTTGCCGCTGCACCTGTTCTATAAGAGGCAATAGCAACTACAGGATCCAAATAAGGCAGATAGTCTTTAGTTTGTCTGCCAAAACCATCATAGTCAACATGGGTTACAATATCCTGTTTACCTGGCGATGCTTTAATAGCGATACTTTGCATGGGCCTTCCAAGTCCATCAAAATAAGTAATCGATTCCTGAACATCTTTATTATTAGAGATTCCCGAAACCGAAGTCATAGCAGTTTGGAATGTTCGGGTAAAGATGTAATTCTCTTTTGATAAATTTAAAGGAATATAAGTATCCGAATTAACAGTAGCCAAAAATTTACTTCCGGATTTTATCCAGACACCCGGCCCTAAAGTGATACTTTGTGTAGCGATAAGAGTATCGCTTGCTGTTACAGTATATCCGGCGCCTTTGGTTATCGTAGCCGGTGTTTGTGCAATTGATTTTGATGTTATTAAAACCAATAAAAGGGTAAATTGTTTTAGAATATATTTCATTGTACTATTGGTTTTTGTAACGGTATTGGTTTTGAGATACTAAATTGCCCTCGGCATCTTTTACAAATTCAAGTCTTCCGGCTGTATCATAAGTATAGGTGATTTTATTTCCTTTGGGATCTGTGAGGGTACTTATTCCAACTAGTGGAATATAAGTATAAGTGGTTACCATGGCAGCTGGTAAAGAGGCTCGCAAGGCATTTAAAGCCGTTATTAAATCAGCCTCTGTTCCGGTATTGGAAATATTTTGGAGATTGGATACATAGGAAGTAACTTGATCATAAGTGGCATTTTCTATCTTAGCAATAGGTTGTGTTTTGTTGTAACCCCAAATAATCGAAACGGGTGTTCCGCTCTCAACCGTATATTGCAAAACGTTTCCGTTTCCGGTTGTAGTTCCGTTAACAGTATCCGTATCATATAAATCGAAGTTTACTTTGCGATTGCTATCACTAAACGGGAAAGTTTCTACCACACCTTTTGAAGAGTGGATTTCTTTTGGTAATAGTAATCCTCCAGTGGCAGCATTTTCTTCGTACTTAGTTATCGATTCTGAAGTCTGAACATTGTTAACAAAAGTTTCTGTTTTAACAGGTTTATCAATTTTGTTCTGCGCTATTAATTTTTGCATTTCAACAGTCTGACCCGTAGCCACTAAATCTTGCGGATAACTTAGTTGTGTTCTTAAGGTCTGTGCTTTACTGTTGGTAATTTCGGTTTTTGTTACCTGATAGTGAGCAGGGTTCTCATAACCATAAGTAGTCGTTTTTTTTGTAGTGGGCTGTTCGTTGTCATCATAGTCTGTTTCGATTGTACTGGAAATGACTTTTTTGCCAAGAGAAATACCACCTGTAAAATAAAAAAACTGCGCACTATAAGTGTCATTTCCTTGGTAGGGTTCTGTAACAAAACCTTGCTCATATGCATTATAAGGAGGTAATACTGTATTAAAAATAACGTTGGTAAAGATTGTTTTTTCAATTAGTTTTTGATAAGTATTGTCAATATTTTTAACCACTTTAAAAGTATTGGATTGGTCTTTTTTCAAAAATGTGGTTTTTAGAAGAGAACCATAATTCCAAGAATCATTTTTATAATAACCAAAATCAGAAATAGAGGTTGTATAAGGAAATAATGTACCACTTAAAAATATGTTATAAGAAGGGTGTTTAAATAATGTAGGCATTACATCAATTTCACGTTGTGGCCCAGTTCTTTCATAGTAATACTCTATTTTTCCATTGTCTGTTTTTAAGCTTGAATTCAATGGATCTGTAGCTATATCTGTTTCTGTTACCTTACCATAAACTATATTTGGACCACTTCCAATGTTATTATTGTAAAGAGCAGAAGAAGAGCATATTGCCTTTATAATACTAGGCGAGCTTAATACTTTTCTTTTATAAATACCCAATCCTTCAACATTAAGCACATCACCTTGCTCATATGTATATTGTTTTTCTGTTACGGGCTGAGCAGTTCCATTTAGGTAATTTTTTATAGATTTTATTCTCAATCCACCAACAAGAAAAGTAGTAGGAGTCACTACAGTTCCTGCTGATTCTTTCCATGAAGCTGTGATATTTAAAAAAGGACAGCCCGATGGTCCGTTAACCCCACTTCTGAAATCTGCTGCTTTTAAAAGCAATCCCGAAACGTTTACATTGTCAATAGTCCCCGATGATGTTGGATATTGTCGTAAGTTGGGATCGTAATTAAGTCGGTAGATAACATCATTATCAAATTTAACATAAGAATTAGGGCCATTTTCATTTTCAGCAGAAGAAAAATAATAAGATATTTTACCACTGCCATATATATAGTTAGGCCCAACTGTGACAATGCCTTCACCATAATGGACATTACAGCTTCCACCTGTTCCATCGGCCCTTACAGTAAAAGATTTATTGATCGTGTTGGTCGAAGTTACATCTTTAATATACCTGTTGGCTTCATATTCAAAAATTGTGTATCCTCCTTCGGGATAATTAATCCTTTCAAGGATTCCGGCTTTCATTTGGTTTTCATCTGCCTTTCTTTCTCCTGTACCAAAATTAATCGTATAATCAGTTCCAGGAACACCATTTGGGATATCCATTGTGGTTGGAGGGATTAATGATCCTGTATTTGTATTCATATACCCCCAATAATCTTGCGCCGTTGATCCCCTTGGTTTCAGGTAAGTAGAATTATATACAAAAGTATGCTTTGTGTTAGTATTATTATTTACTAATTCTTTTAATCTTAAAAAGGTGCCTTTGCTAGCTTGTATTCTGGTATCTTGCCAGAATGGATCTGACGTATCTGTCACAGTTCCGCTACTATAATAATCATATGTAAAACTGGATTTTTGAATAAGCTTATTTGTACCATTAGTAACAGAAAAAATTTCTATTGAGTTTAGTTTGTAATCTAGTACCAAATCTTGCCTATCAAGAGTTGATATAAAATCAATTCTCCCATTAGCAAAGGATATTGATTGCAAAAAGCATTTTTTAATTTGAGAAAAACCGGAAGGATAATCAGCAACAATACTTGGTGTAGGTCCTTCATGCCGTAAACTCTCACTTGTCATTACAGGATAATCAATACTATCAATAGTTTTATAAGCGAATGAAATTTCTTCTTTACCATTAGCAGAAATTATTTTAGTAAGGTACCAAACTGTGGCACAATTCAAACTCGCATTGCCATGTCTATAGGTTTGTTCTGTTGCTTTTCCTCCAGGAGCACTTTCTCCAAATATGTAAGTCGTTCCATCATCTTTTACGACCTGAAAACTTCTTAACTCTAGACTATTAGACCCATTATAAGGTTGATCAATTACTGTAACTTTTGTGTTTTGAAAATCTCTAAACAATATAATAGTAGGATTTAATGGATCAAAGTAGAAAGAACCGGATAAGCCAGGGGCGCTAATAATGTATTCGTCCGGTGCAGTGTCCTTCTCCCCATTTTGCATTTGATATAGCGATTTGTAATTTTCTTTAGTAAATGAAAAATTATCTCGTAAGTTGACTATTGGTGCTCCAGAATCCGGAATACCTTTTACATTTCTTACTATGGCACCACCAGCATCTAAGTTCCATCCTAATCCAACCCAAGTAGCTGTTTGGTTGAGTTGTATTCCAGAAGTATTGTAACTAAGCGAAAGGGGAACAGTTAGTTCTTTGGTCTTGATGGTATAAATTGGGATACTAATATTAAGCTTTCCGGTATAATAATCCACAGGATATAAACCCTGCTTAGCAAAGGATGCAGCATTTGGACTTACAGGAAAATAATTAGGAATGTCCTTTGTTACCTGGGCACTTAAGTGGTTTACAAATAACATTATAAGAAATGTTACGAAAGCATTATTTTTAAGCATATTTATAATTTAGGTTAGTTATTGATTTTTAATATTTGTAAGAAAATACAAATGTAAATTTAATTTATTTTTGAAATGTTTCAGAAATATATTGAATTACTACGAAAATATATTTTTAGTGTTTTGCCTTGCAAAATATCACCCAATCGCACTACTCAATTGAAACATGGGTAAATACATAGCCACCAGCAATACCGCAACAAGAACCCCAACAAAAAGAATAATAAAAGGCTCTAAAACGGTTGTCATAATTTTAGATTGCTGTACCACTTCCTGATTGTATTGTTCGCTGAGTTGTTTGAAGACATATTCGGTTTGGTTAGTTTCTTCGGCGACTTTTACGAGCGAGATGATACGGTTATCAAAAAGGGGAGTGTTTTTTAGACTTGAACTCAAACTGTTTCCTTTTAAGATGCTTTCTTCCACTTTTTCGAGTGCTTCCTGCAAAGGGACAAAACGAATCATTTTTTTTACCATCTGTATACTGTTCAATAGTGGGACTTTGGCGGTAGTTAGCAAAGTTACCGCCTGTGTAAACTGTGCCAGATATACTTTGGTCATAAAAGGGCCAATGATGGGAATTTTGATTAGGAAATAATGAAGTGTCTTTTTGTATTTGGGATTGTCTTTGAAAAACTGTGTCGAAAAAATAAAAGCTACAACAGCCAGAAAGAAATACAAGCCAAAGGTTTTGGTTAAAACGGATAGTTTGACAATTACTTGCGTCAGAAACGGAAGTTCCATATTGTTTTGCTTGAAAATATCCTGAAACATTGGCACGACATAACTCAACATAAAAACAACAACCAAAACAGCCGTGCTTAGTACAATTGAAGGATAGGTGAGGGCTGCAATAATAATTCGTTTCTGTTCGTTTTTGCGTTCAAAAAAATGCCCTAGTTCAAAACAAACCTGTGCAGTAGTTCCTGTTTCTTCTCCAATCTGAATGGAGTAGTATTCGTATTCGGTAAATGATTTGGAGCCCGACAGCGCATCAGAAAAAGGTTTCCCGTTTACCACCTGAGTCAATATCGATTGTAGTAACTCTTTATCGGCTTTTTTCTTCATAGATTCGATAAGGAGTGACAATCCTTCTTTAAAAGTGATTCCGGCTTTTAGTAAAACAGCCAGTTCCTGATAGAATGCCTGTTTCTTTTTGTTATTGAAAGAATCGCCAAAAAGAGTGATTTCTTTTTTCAGTAAGTCTTCAATACTGTTTGTTTTTTGGGTTGGAGTCCCTTTTTTTATCGTGCTGTTTTCTATTTTAAAGGCCATCTTCTCGATTCATAAAAAAGGTTATATCATTTTTTTTGGAGACAAAAATTTCATAATCGGGCAGTGTTGTTGCCGCAGAAATTTGTATTGCGTCTATGTCTCCATCTTGTATTTCTTTCCCGCTAAAAAGCAGTTTTTGCAGCGTAAGTTTCAACGGAATAGTATCCTTATTTCGCAAGGTATAATGCTCGTGAAAAGAATAGGTTACCGTATCTGTCTCTGAAAGCATTACTACAAATTGTTTTTGTTTGTTACCTGTTATCGCATGAGGTTCATTAAAATCCTGCCACAGCTTTTGCTCGAAAAGCGCCAATGTACTGCTTTTGTCAAAATTGGTCTGAATCGTATGAATTTGTTTTTGAACCAAACGCAAAACGCTAAAGGCCATACCTACAACTATAGCCGTAATAATCATTACAATCAGTAATTCAGAAAGTGTAAATGATTTTATTTTACCTGTTCCCATACGACTAATTGTTTGGTTATTTCTTTTTTACGCTCCTTATTTTCTGCTTCAATAACAAGTATGAATCTGGATTGTATTTTTTCTTGGTGTATCGTGATTTCCCAGTTTTTATAGGTTTCCTGGTAAGGTAACCTTAGGGGATTGTGCTGCATTTCATAAGCCAATTCGTTGATACGATTCTCAATACCATGTGTGTTTTTTGAAAAAGTATTTAGGACCAGATTGTTGAGTATCAGACTTGCAATAACAAATACTATCACGATCAGTACCGTAGCAACAAGCGCTTCAATTAAAGTGGCCGATTTTATTTTTTTTAGTACAACCATTTCAATATCGTTTTAGGTTGTTCCTGCTCTAATGGTATTCCGCCATAAATATTGGGTACATTTTGATTTTCGATGGTGGCATTATAAATATGATTCACAAAAATAGACCCCGATTCATTGGCTAAAAACTGTTTGGTAAGAACCGATCCTGAGACAGTTCCTTTGATTTCCAGATTGCCATTACAATACACCTGACCTTTAATAGTTGCTTCTTTTTGTAAAGTTAGCTGTGTTTGAAAATCAGGTGTAGTTTTCGTTTGAAAGTAACAGATACTTCCTTTTACAACCGATTTGGTATCAATAAAAATTTTATTATCCATTGGGTTTAAAGAAACTTCATCCGGATGGCTTTTATTATCCTGATATAAAACCAGGGCAGACGGATAACTTAACTTGCACGCTTTTCCAACGGTTATTCTTTTGGAAGCGATGGCCTGAAAAACACCCGTTGTTTCGTCTTCAATTTCGATAACAGGTGCAATCAGGATTACATCTTTCAACAGAGCTGTTTTTTTAATTTGAATGGAGATTTCAGATTTTATAATAATATTTCCGACTATATTTTTGTTCTCTATTGTAAGCGGATTTTCAGAATAGATTGCCTTTGTTTTACTCTGAAAAGAATTTACAATTCGATTTTTTTCTGCAGCAATATAATCGTCTTCTGTAACGGGTTTGTATTGTTTCAGATTATATTCAATAACTTCTAAAAGTTTTTTCTTAGGTTGCGGTAATTCTTTTGTACTTTTTTTTATGGTTCCATAAATAAGTTGAGAGCCATAATAACTGTTTCCGGCTATATAACCGGAACTTACCCCTTGCAGAGGAAGACAGGCGATACCACGAATGACCGTATTGCCAACAACTGTTAATGCATTATACGTTTCCTGTAAATAGAGGGTAGGAGATTCTTCCGCACGAATCAAGGAGCCTATTATGGCCGTTTTGGTAAATTTCTTTTTTCTGAATTGAGAAATGACGATTCCTTTTTCGAAAACACCCCACTGTGACAAATGTGTTTTAACGGTTTGGTTTTCTTTTTTAATAAAATTCAATTGAATCGTATCTGTATTAAATTCCTGTTGCTCTAATAAGGATTGTATTCCTGCATCGCAGAATTGTATGTTTTCAATCGCTCCTTTAGATTGTTCTTTCATGTAAATAAAAGTATAGGCATACAAAATTAAGCCAGTCAACAGCAAAGCAATTAGTACGGCTATAAATACCGTAAATTGTAAAGCTCCGGACTTTAGTTTTAATTTTAGTTTCAATCCTGAAGCATTATTAGGTTCAAATTTCCTTTGTATTTGACATAAACAGATTCTTTATCTCCGTTTTTTAAATAGATTTCATTAGCGGTATCTCCAATTTTCATATAATGATTTTGTCCGTCAATAACCAACATAAAGATCTTGTTTTTGTCTTTAGTATCAGAAATCATTCCTTTATAAAGAATTACGGGCCACACTAAAGTTTCTTGCACTTTTGGAGTTTTTTTTACGGAAGTAGCTCCTGATTTTGGCTTTGAAACGGTTTGTGGGGTATACATTTTTCCTAAGAAAGGGTCTCTGTAGTTAACATCAATAACAATAGATTGCCTTTCTTTTACCTTAAGCGGTTTTATGGTAAATTCGGGGATGTCGGCAGCAGTAATTTCGTCTGTATCGGTAAACGAAAAAATCTGATACAAGACAGCTCCCCAAACGAATAAAACGATTGGTAACAGGATGTAAATGTTTTTTTTATTCTTCATTACTCTTTTATTTTCGAGCTAATTCATTTTCAAGTTTAGTAACTCTCAAAACTAAGTTTTTTAAGGTTTCAATTTCTTTAGCCTGCGCCTCAATTTTTTTGTTTTGCTCAATGCTGTAAAGGGTTAGTTCTTCAATTTTCTTCAATAAACTCATATTCATTTCAGCAAGCATAAGTCCATTTTGCTCAATTTCTTTGGCAGAAGGAATTTCAGGTAAATGACTATTCTGTTTAATGTAGTCTTCTACTTCTTGTAATGATTTTAGCTTGTAGTCATTTGCAAAAACATAATCAGGAACAAGTGAACCTAGTAAATCAACTTTCACTTCCTGAGTATGTATTTTTCCTTTGACAGTTAATTTCTCGTCTGGGTTTGGTGTACCGATACCTACATTACCATTTTTGATTGCTTTTATAGCAAGTAAAGCTCCATTAGAAGTAAAAACATCCCCGACATATAAATCCCAATCTGCTGTCATAGGAAGAAATTTTGAAACACTGGCATCGTTTCCGGTTAGATTAAGAGCAGTAAAAGAATTGTTTATATTTAATGAAGTTACTTTTATATAAACCGTGAGATTATCGGTGACTACTCCGGCAGTGTGTATTGCTCGTATTCTAAATCGTGAATTTCCGGCTTCAGTATTGCAGTCCACTGTAAAATTGGTTGTGGTTCCAGTATAAGGGTTATTATTAAGACGTCCCGTTTCTCTCCACACTGCTGGGTTGGCGTGTGATAATGCCGCCACATGAGTAGCTGCCGCCGCAATGTTACCTCTTGTATAAGCTATAGAAATTTGATAATAACCTCCTGCAAGCGATTTAGGGCTAACTTTTAAAAATTCTATATAGTCTCCAATTGCAAAACCGGCAGGAAAGGTAACGGTGGTTTCGTATTCTGTTGGGAGTGCATAATTACTAGATTTAGCAGAAATTTTTAGTTGACAAAACGCAAGCAATATCAGAAATAGTAACCTCTTTTTCATAAAGTTATTTTTTAGTAGTTATTTGTTCTTTTAATTCTGAAATATTCTTTTTCATTTCTTCGTTTTCCTTTTTCATTTCAATTATATAAAGTGTCAATTCTTCAATTTTTTGAAGTAGCTTAGAATCCATTTCACCAAGAGAAATGCCATTTTTAAGGACTTCAGCTTCACTTGGAATGTCTTTAAGATGACCTTTTTCTTTAATATGTTTCTCTACTTCTGCAAGAGTAGGCAAGCTGTAATTTTTTGCAAAAACAAAATCAGACCAACCCGTTGCCTGTACTTTGATTTCTCTCGCACCGATTGATCCTTCCACTGCCAATTTGTGAGTTCCGGTAGTTGTTGTTCCAATTCCTAAACTGCCATTTGCGTTTAACGTCATTTTTTTTACTCCATAAGAATCCCAAGAAAATAATGGTCTTACTTCTATCGAACCTGTCATTCTTCTTGAATCAAAGATTATTAATGGCTCTGTTCCGGTATCATTAGCAGCTTCAGTATTGCCGATTAGATACATTGCTGCTCGATTGTCAGTAACATGGTATGCGGATAAACTGGGAATAAATTGTCCGGCTATACCTGTAGAATTGCTAATCTTAAAATGATCCTGAGGAGCATCAAGGACTCCCACTTTTAGCAAGGTTTCATATTCTACTAATGTTGAGGATTTTAGTTCCAGATTTGCAGTTGGAGCAGTAGCACCAATTGCAACATTTCCCTGATGATCTATTAAAAATCTTGGAACACTTGGTTTAGTTGCCTGAGTCGTTGACGATTTTATAACAAAATCCCCAAAAGAATCACCATCAGATGATAAGGACCAATTTCTAGAATTTGCATTTGTTAATACGGAATTGAATTTTAAAGAACCACCGCTACTTTCGCTTGCGATACTATATACATCACTTGTATTTACATAAGTATCCAGGTCAGTTTTATAAGAGTGAGATGGTCCGCCAGCTTCATTGTAAGGCAAAGCATTTTGTATACCATCATAAACAGTAGGATTTACAGCATAGTTAGATTTATAGTAATAGATAGTACCGCCTCCGCGTAACCAGATAACTATAGACGTTGAAGTGTTTGATGCTGTGACATCGCGCCATCCCGCTATAAAGTTTGTGAAAACTGCATTACCTGTTGATCTTGCCGGTTTTATTTTGGCATCTATAAAATTTGAGCCATTACCTCCTAAAGTAACATGATAATCAAATTCGGCCATTAGCGATCCTCTCCATTGTGAATTGGCATGTACACTGCTTCGGGCTAAAGTCAGATTAGTTGGAACATTATTTACCCAACCACCATCATAAAATGTAACCGGATAAAATTTGTCACTATCACCGTTTACAGTAAAATTACCGGATACCTGTGAATAGGTATATTTTGATAAAAAAGAAAATAGGAGTAAGAGTATTGTTTTTTTCATGGATGTTATAAAGGTTCTTTTATAAATGTTAATTTTTTCGTTCTGTTCTAGTTTATAGTAAAACTAAAAACAGTACTTCTGTTGCTTGTATTTCCGGCCTGGTCGAATGATTTTACAAACCAGAAATAAGTACCGGCAGTAAGGGTTTTGCTATACGGACTGGTAACTTGTTCTTTAAATTTAAGATTCGTTAAAGCATTTTCAGTATATACATAAAGACTGTCTTTTTCAGTACTACCGGCAATTGGAGTTCTATTGTATTGAAAATTAATAGAAGTAGTGGTGGTTGTACTTTTATCTGCTGGAACAGCAAGGGTAGGAGTATTAGGAGCCTTGGTGTCAACCACTATAGCTCTTGTTGCGTATAAGGTTTGTTTGGATCCGTTGCTGGCTCTTACTTTCCAGCTAAAATTTCCGTCCGGAAAAGTATAGTTAATGCTGGTGGCAGGATTATTATCTTCTTTGACTACTTCGTTGTTACTGTCCAAAATTTGAAGTTGGTATTCTGTTGCTCCAATAATGGACTGCCAGGATAATTTCTGAACGGCATTTTTGGTTATCAAATTATTATTTGGTGTAAGTAAAATTACGGTATTGTCCTGAAAATCGTCGTTGTTTAAAATTTCAAACGCATTGGTTTTATAAGCTGTTTCGTAACCACTGTTGACAGCTTTTATACGCCATTCGTATTTGCCAATATTTAATTGCCTCTTAAAAGAGGTTTTAGCAATTAAGGTATCCAGTATAATTTCTACTGGGGCCAAAAAATTGGGTTTTGCAATCTGTAAACGATATTTGTCGGCGTTCTTTACGGCGTTCCAGGAAAATGAAACCCCGGTTGAAAATAAAACAGTATTATTTGCCGGAGCAATTAAAGTAACTTCATCTTTTGAAATATCAGGAACCATAACTATTTCCTCACAGGATGCGAAAGCCAAAAATAATAGGCATAGAAAAAAAAGAGGTGAGTGAGATGTATTCATTTCGATTGTAATTTTTAGAACAGAAGTACAATACTTCATTAATTTTAGTATGAAACTGGAATTTGACAACTAACTTTTGATAAACTTACATATCAAAAAGACTTTTGTCATTTTTGTTTTTCTTAGGCAATATTGACTTTGTATTTCCGCTACAACTACTGTTATCTGTTACGATATCGGCAAGGTACCATTGTTTTTTTGCATTTAGTGCCCAGCAAAATTTACTCGATTGATAAGCAACAATCGTTTCGGTATCAATATCTATAAAATCTGCTTTTTTGCCGGATTTATAGGTGGTAATAAGGTACTTTTTATTCAGTGTATTGGTCAGGTAATAGGCATCGGCTTGTCTGATTTTTGTAATATCTTCTATAGTTAGGTTTACCGCAATACTGGTGATTATCTGAGGTCCTTTTATATTTTTTGCCAATTTGATAACATCAAGATTGTACGGAGCATTCAGTTCATTTGTCAAACTGTTTACATCCAAAATTTTTATAGTTACCAATTCCGGTTTGTTGGGAAGACTATCTATGTAAGCAACTTTTTTATGACTTTGGTTGTATTTTGCTTTTGAAGCGTAGACTTTGTTTAATTGTTTGTTAAATGGAACTACGCCTATAGCAACGCGAATATTATTTTCGAGTTTTGCCAAGGTTCTCACTTTAAAGGAATGCTCGATACCATTTTTTACATCAGATTGCCCGATACTTCCCAGTTCCGGAGACGAAGTGGCAATTTTATAGGTTTCGTTTTTAATTTTTGTTGTTTGGCAGGCTACACAAATTAGAAGTAGGAGTATAATGTTTTTTTTGATCATGCCTGTAAATTTTAAAGTATTTTGTTTATGCATTGCCGATTGTGCGGTAGAAAGTAATATAGAAATTTTTTCGCAAATTTAATAAATTAGAATGGGATGTTTGTCGGAATTTATAGGATTGTTTCTTAGATAACAAGTTAAAATAAAGGAAAGGGGATATTAATTCAATTAATTGATACAGAAGTCTTAAAAGAGTAGAGGAGAGGTGCATTAAGTTGGCTTTTGTTATCAATTGAAAGAAGCCATTTCATTAAGCAAAAAATCCTGCGTTTTTCAATTAATGCAATTCTAATAAAAACACCATTTTCGCCGTTAAAAAAAATGAGACCTTTCAAAAATAGTTGAAAGGTCTCATTTGTAATTTTTAAGAAGTAGAAAGGTTTTTATTTCTCTTTGAATTTCAATTTTTTTTGTAATTTTTTTAGTTCCTCGTTTTGTTTTTCATTCTCTTTTTTTATTTCAATGATATAGAGTGTCATTTCCTCCATTTTTTTAAGTAAACTCATGTTCATCTCAGCTAGCATCAGGCCGTTTTTTTCAATTTCCTGTGCAGAAGGGATTTCCGGTAAGTGTTTGTTTTCTTTAATGAAGGTTTCTACTTCCTCCAGTGTTTTAAGTTTATAATCTTTAGCAAAAACATAATCCGGTACAAGTGCCCCTAACATATCAACCTTAACTTCTTGTGTATGGATTTTTCCCTTTACAGTAAGCTTTTCGTCAGGAACTGTTGTACCTATACCAACGTTTCCGTTTTGAATATAGTGATTTCCTGCTCCGGTTACTCGCAAGTTCCCATTAGTGCTAAGGTCATTATCGAATTCTTTTAAGAGAGGAAAGTCTGAGGGGATAGTAACGCCGGCTGCCGTCTCATTGATCTTAATCTGATTTACATTGTTCAGATCGGTAGTTCGATCCTGGTGATAGGTAAATTTTACTTTGTATCTGCTGTATTGTTTTACATCTAAAATGATTGGTAGAGATTTGTTGACATACCCTCCTGAAGAACTTGGTAAGTCTATGGGAGCCCCTAACGATAGTTTTGCACCACGGTTGAGACCGGTGGCTTCTATTAATTTAATTTTTGGCAATGTATTGCCGGTACCCTGACCATGACCTACTTCTATAATGTATTTTTGGTAATCTGTCGAGAAGTAAAGTTGAAATATTTCAACAATTATAGACCCACCATTTTGCCAGTGATGAGAGTTATATGAAACATTGGCTATTTCAAAAGTTTTAGCCTCGGTAGAGGTTGCCGCATATGGACCAACAACGGTGGTCTTAATGCCATTCTGATTGATATCTGTTTGCGAGAAAGAAGCATTTAGAGCAAAAAAGAGGCTAATAGTAAAAAGTATTTTTTTCATTTCTTTGGATTATTTTGGGTATTGATTTTATTTTAGATAGCAGTTGTCTGCTTTATCTTGAGATTCACCTTTTTTTGGTTTTATTGAAGTACTTTTTTCGTATAGAAATTTTTGTATTTATAGCAAAATTTTGACAAAACTAGCAAAATAAAATGTTTTTTGTGTACGAATGGCAGTGATAGTTTTTCATAGAGATAATGAAAGCTATATGTAAAAAAGAGAATAACTATTTTTCATGACCCTGAAATAATTGTATGAAATGAGCTATTTAATAATTGCGTTGGTTTCAATTTATTAGAAAAGGGGACTGGTAGTAAAGTATGAAAATAAAATGTGGCAGAAACGTTTAATAAGAATAAAGGGGAAAGTCAGATTTTATGCCTGATTAAAGCTATTTTTATTTTTTACTATTACGTAAAACTTTACTTTTGAAAGTTCTAAAAGTAAATTAATAAATAGTACAGAATGAAAAAAGTAATAGTGGTAATAAGCATCATGATGTGTCATAGTATGATTGGTCAGGTTCTTTCATCAAATCGGAATCCAGTTGCCTGGGAACATAATATTTTGTTTAATGCCTCGACAAGATTCACCGTGACACAACAGGGGCCTGTTCTTGATATCCCGACTTTGTTTGATGGAAGAATGGCTCCAAGTTATTCCAATCGTGCTATCACAGTAGCAGATCCTGCCGTAATTCTTATTGAGGGTTTACCGGCTCACCATACACAAGCAGGAGCATGGGTTGGATGGACTACACGTTATGGTCCCCCAAGCCGATTTAAGATCGAAGGGTATGATGAGTTTAGTGCTGCAAATGTTTGGCGGGTTATAGCAGATTATTCGACTACAGATTATGTAGGAGGAACTAGTTTTTCTGCTGCTATACCTGTTGCAGGAGCTTATTCAAAGTTAAAATTTACATTTTACACCACCAATTCAGGTCCCGGAGGAGTTGTGGGGGTTGCGGAGTTGTTTTTCATTCATCCCGAAGGCACTACTCCTTATGCCGGTTTACTGTCTCCTTCACTTAACAATTGGGAGCGTAACGCCACAAACCTTATTTACAAAAGCACAGGTAATGTTGGTATAGGAATTACTACACCAAAAAATAAGTTAGATGTAAACGGAACTATCCGCTCCAAAGAGGTAAAAGTAGACATGGACAGCTGGCCTGATTTTGTATTTAAAAAAGAATATGATTTGCCAACGCTGGAGCAGGTTGAAACTCATATTAAAGAAAAAGGACATCTAGCCAATATCCCAAGTGAAGCAGAAGCAATAAAAGAGGGGATAAGTCTAGGGGAAATGAATGCCAAATTACTACAGAAGATCGAAGAGCTTACGCTGTATATTATTGATCTGAATAAAAAGGTAAACGAGCTTCAGCTTAGTAACGCAAAGCTTTTGAGAGATAATAAAGTTTTGCAGACTAAATAAGCTTTACAGTAGAAAGAAACTATTCTCGATTTTTTTGCGGGTATAAAAAGAAAAAGAGCCTCTTTCAAAAGTTTGAAGGGGCTCTTTTTTGCTTAGAAATTATAATATTTCAACTGGAGTTGTGTTCATATCTTCGTCTAAGATAACACCTTTATCATCAAACAAATTAGTTATTCGTTTGACTTCCGAGACTATCATTTCTTCAAATGAATTCCACTCATATAGTGAGGTAGCGTCACATCTGTCGCAATAATGAACCTTATTTGTTTCTTTGTCTATATACAGTTTTGAACCATCCCAGTTATAGCCTCCTATAAAAAAATACGAATCTTTAGATTTTTTAGGTCTTTCTTGCAAATTAGTAGTTAGTAAAGAAAAAGGTTGTCTACTTCCTTCAATTGAGCGACCTATATCTCTTCTTAAACCATACAAAGTAAAAGTTGCAACAAAAATACTTAAACCATTACTGAATTGTGTTAAAAAGAATTTATAAGCTTCTGGTATCTTTGTATTTAATTCAGACTCTAATAGCAATATTTCATCCTCTTTTAATATAGGATAAACTTCATTAAGCCAAGCCAATCTAGCTATATGTGGCGCTTTTCCAATGAGAATTGCTCCTAACTGAGATATTTCCATCCCTAAATTCTCAAATTTATGCAACTCTTTCTTTATGTCTTCTATGTAATTCATAATTAAAAACGGCTATTCGTCTAAGCGGCTTCCTAGCTATCCAACTTCCAAGCTTTTCAATATCTCTGCTAATTTGTCCTTTACTGGTTTAGTTACTATATTGTCAGCGCGGATTAATTCTTTTATGAAAGAATACCGTTCTTCGGATATATCCATTCTTTTAGCGATGACTTCTATTAAATTATAAAACTCCTGATCAATCTCAATCTCATATTCATACAGTTGAGTAATAATCGTATCAAATGCAAGACCATATTCTCTATTATATAATAGATTTTTTGCATTATTTAGATCTACTTCATACAACCCTAATGCTTTTGCAGTATCAAGTAGAGCGAGTATTAATTTTGCTAATGTATTCATATCTATCTTATTGGAAAGGTAGTTATTATTTCACTATGGGTATTGATGACTCTAATTTTTGTCCCATTATAGAACCCTTCAGTTACAAAGCAAACAGGTTGACCACTTCTCGTTAACATTTGACCAGTACGTCCTGTCTGTTGAACCCATAGATTATTTGTAACAACTTCTGAAAATCCATCCTTAATTTTACTATTGCTAAAACTCATAGGGAACATACTTTTGGTACAAGTTAAACCGATAACGCAGATTTGCAATCTGTGCCCACAAAGATTAATTTTCTCAAAATAGATCTAATAAAATCACTCCTAAATCACTTTCTAAACCCAAATAATTCCTTCTTCTGCTGTTGTCATTACTTTGTACTTTGTTGGCACTGTTTTTTTCTACAAATATAAAAAGTACAGCCTAAAACTGTACTTTTATTTATATTGCATGAATTACTTTGTGGACACAGATTGCAAATCTGCACTATCGTTGTGGTGAAATATATCCGAGCGAGCGGGGCATTTCCGCCAGTTAGGGTAGTGGTAAGTGCTCCTGTTTTTAAATTGTAAATCTTATACATGGAAGAATTACCCAACAACGAAATACCTGATGTAACTCCTGCGGGAATGTGAACATCTACAAATCCTTGTGTGCCGATGAGAGAAACAACCGGGTAAGAATTAGCGCCTCCTGAGCGTACTGTAGCTAAAAGTTTTCTTTCAACATCTGTAAAAGCTACATTTTCCACACCGTTGGTTACAAATTTACATTATTGGGGCAATGTTTATCCATTGAGTCTGAAATGTCAGGCGGTTTTTTGCTTATTATTGTTCTTTTAAGAGAATGCTAAACAAAAAAAGATGAGCATTACTGTTCATCTTTTTTTTAACGATTTGTAATGGCGTTTCATTTTAAATGCATTATAAAATTCAATATCACTAATTTTGGAACACTGCCATATTCTTACTCTGTCGTAAATCGTCATCCACCACCATATATATAGATGTCTTTAGTTTGAATATTTTTCTCTTTAACAAATTCAACTTTATTATTTCTACTACTTAGTATAAAAGTTCCGATATAATTTACAGGAGGAGTTTTCATCCAAAATTTTCCTTTCAAAGTAATGATTCCGTCATCCTTATTAATAAAGTACCAACTACTATCACAATCAATTAATGTAAAAGAATTACCATTGTCATATAAATAACTTTTTGCTCCAGTACCTATATCTCCCTTTATTTTGGTTTCATAAATATCTTCTTTATTACAAGTTATTATTAAATAACGATCATATTCTCTCAAAACGGGATTGCTTTTTTGAATTCTTATCTTAATATTTGATAAATTAATTTTGCCTTCACATTCAACTTTTTTATTGCAAGAAATGAAGAGAATTATTAATAATACAATGTATTTTTTCATTTTAAAAAATTAAATAATTCTATTTATTATCTTGTATACTCATTATCTCTTTAAATAATACTTATTGCTCCTAACATAATTATTTACTGACTTATCATAATCTAATAAGTAAAGTTTTTTGTTATCAATTAAATATTTGATAGTTCCATTCTTTTTTAATACTGGCACATCATATTTATTCTTTAATCTTATTTTAAAAACATTTGCAGTTTCATTTAAAAAAGTTATGGTCGTATCCTTGACGAATTTTAAGCCAACATCCTCAAAATGAATTTTTTTAAGTCTTTTAATATTTAGAATAGTATCATTTCTTCCAGATGTGTACTTAATAGAATCATTAACAATTACATTAACTATTGGAGGAATTGAATCATTTGTTAAGATTGGCATTAAAGTAATTTTTATTCCATTTATTTGATTATCAAAATATGACAAGGTATAAGGTAGAATTAATGGATCATCTTGAAATTTAACAATAATTGAATCTTTTTTTACTAGATACTTTTCTTTTTGTATGATATTGCCCAGCATATCAGACATAGCCTTATAAGTTAAATACTCATTATCAATTATAATTTCCGAATTGTATAAATTTGAATTACTACTATTATGATAAGTTCCTATATAATTTCTACTACAACCAGTTAGTAATATTGAAATTGAAATAATAAAAATAATTTTAGATTTTCTATTATCTTTTTCCATTGTATGTTGTATTATTAATTCTAAAAGCCTGCTGTTTTTGTTTTGCAAGGTAATTTAAAGCTGCATTATTCGAAGTCATCATTCGTCCACCACTATAATTATGAATAGATACAGGTCCTGTTTGCAATCCATTATATAGCTGCTTGCTTGCTAAATCGGCAGCTGTATTAATATTCTCCTTTTGACCAAAAAGTTGACCTCTTTGATATCCTTCAACCTCATCAAATCCATCATGAAGAAAATTTACTACTGGTTTTTTGTCAAATGATAAACTTGTCTGACCAGTTTCAAATTGAAAGGCATGCTTCAATTCATGTGAAAAAAGACCTAAATCAGTTCCTGATGAAACTGTAATGGTTACTTGATCATTTTGAGTCTTATAGTAGGTTTGATTTACTATAGTTGAATTTCCAAGAGCATCTCTTTCGGTACCTGAAGCATCATATTCGACATTGTAAACTTGTGAAGAAGCTGCTAAGGTAGCTGTTTCTCCTCTAGTCGCTTCCAAATCTTGATTATTAGCTTGTAATTCATTAATACTCCTGTTCCATCTTGCTATTTGTCTTTGTGTACCACCAGTTGCAATTTTGGATTGATAATCAGATATGCTATTATTGTTTTTTTGCTGTCTAGAATTTATATCTGAAATGAGTTTATTAACCCATTGCCATGCCTCTTGAGTAAATTCATTGCCATCGATATCTAAATAAAGAATTGGATTGTTACCAGCGTAATGATATGGAGAGGCGGAGATATATTTTTCTGATAAATTATCAATACTCATCCATCTACCTAGTGTTGGGTCATAATTTCTCCATCCATAATCGTACAAATTTAATTGAGAGCCTACAATATTTTCGTCTTGTAGCTCCTTTCCATTGTATTTATATTTTAACGCATCATTGGTAGCATTTTTAACGGTATTATATCCTTCTTGCTTTAATCCAAATGGGTAATAGTTGTTTTCTTCTTGAATAACAAGGTTTTTGTCATAATTTAGGCGAACATTCCCTAAGTGATCTTTGTATTGGTATATGTATTTATAAGAACTTCCTGAAGGCTCGACATAGCCTTCCGATGTTGGGAAAAACTTAAGCGTTGCTTTAGTATCGGATGGGGTTTTAATATATTGATAACCTCCTAAATAATCAGTCGTTGTTACATTAACACCTTTAGTTACAATTTTCTGAACTTTTTGACCTGTTGTATTGTAAAGATAAGTAATGTTCCCCGTTGAGCCAAAAGTAATTTTGGTTGGTAAATTAAGATGATTGTAGCTAATAGCTGTGATGTTTTTGTTATTGTCTTTTATCATATTGCCATTGGCATCATAACTATAATCGTCTGTTGTATTTGCTGCACTGTCTACAAAGCCACTTCCTTTGTAAAGAGCAGGAGCATTATCAACCATTTTCATAAGTTGATTGGAATTGTTATTGTTGAGATAGCTGTATACTAACCTATCAATTTCCTGAGCAGTTTCGCTATTTCCATTACGAATGATTGACATAATGTTTCCGTTTTTATCATAGGTTAGGGTTTCATCATAAGCATTATTTATAATATTATTTCGTTTGGAAATACTTGTTTTTAGACGATTAAGGTTGTCATATTTATATGCATAACCTCTTATTATAGGGGGTACTTCTGAAGCACTTGTCCAATAAGTTTCGGAGATATTCCCGTTGTATAATGCTTTAACATCAGTGGTACTAGAGTTATTGTAATTAATTTTAAAAGCAAACAGATCTTTAGGATCTCCGACTCTAGTTAAAGAGGAAACATCATTGATTCCGCTTAACCATCCTCGGATATTGTAGGTATAATCTATTTTTTGGATATTGTTTCCTATTTTTTTAGAGATTAACTGACCTAATTCGTCATAGGTGTTGCTAAATATAGTTTCGGTAGTTGGGTTTGAGGTTTCTATTTGATGTGTTTGGGTTAGGATTCTATCCTGATCAGAATAGGTGTAAGCTTCAGTCGTTTTCAATTCGGAATCTTCCCAAAGTCTCTTGTGTGTGGTAATGTTGTATTTTAACTGCCCGGAGAAAGCATCAAGTTTGTAATCAACACAAGTGTAGCCACCAAGGTAGTTTTTGGTATACGAACGAACCAGTCTTGCCTTTGCATCGTAAAGACTATACGTTTGTTCATTTCGATTATCAGTACTGGCTTCTAAAACTCTGACCCATGTACCAGTAGGTAGTCCAATAGGTTTTATGGTTGTATTGTAATATACTGGTTGGTCTAATCCTGCAACTGTTGCAGGGATTACAGGAGCATCTGGAAAATTGTAATCATCATAATAATTTATTGCTAAGACATGGTAATCTGCTTTTGGCCAGGCTACGTTGCTATAACGAAAATTGACACCATTAATAGCAGTATTAAGTGAAGTTCCCGTTTTGGTTTCACTAAAGTCGTTAGTATATCCATTTTGAGCTTCCTGCAATGTTTTTCTGGTTGCAGGAGTTACGGTTGCTGGTAACCACGCGGTAAGTACTGGGCGGTTGAAAATATCATATTTGTTAATCATCCACCCGGGAGAATTTACATCTCTAAAAGGTGAGTTAGCAGGTCCGGTAGCTACAGGTCTGTCTCGTTTATCATATATTATAAATTCCCATTGCTTGCCTGGTAGTTTTTTCTCTACAAGGCGGTTGCGATAATCATATTTATATTGGTAACATAAATTGTCTAAGATAGCTTGATTACGATCAATAACAGCACTAAACGTACTACCAGTTTTTGCATGGAATCCAGGAACTAAACGAATAGAATTTGAGGCTATCAGATGTAGAGCAGGACTTGATGGCGCAAGTATTGCTTTAGATTCCAGATCTACTTCTAAGTTTGTTTGTGTATTACCTATAAGATCCGCTGCTTTTGGTGGGATTACGTAAGTTAGATTTCCATAAATATCATATACATAATAAGTATCGTGTTTTTCATTAACTGTACCAGCTGCAACAGAACCATAGGTTCTTTTTAATACAATTTGTCCTTCCTTATTTTTGAATTCTACTGTAGCCCCATTCATTTCCAGAGGTGTAGCTGAGGTATTTTCGTCATAAGTTATAGTTTTTTCAAGCTCATTAGCAGTATAATAATTATTGTTAATTAGAGAAATGGTATAGAGCTCTTGTGAGGAGTCCCAAACAGTTTGAGCTGTGAAGAACTTTACTTCATTTGTTGTATTGTTTTGATATTCTATTTTTATTTCATGACCTAGTCCTGATTTCCAATCATTTCCCGGAGCAGCTTGTTTTAAAACACGGCTAAGAGTAGATGCCTCCATTTCTTTTCTGCTAAATGGATTTGTGGTTGCTTCCATTGTTGGATTTCCATTAACAACCGGGTTAGGATTTGTATAGTAGGATAAAACGTTTTCTTCAGCAAGCGGGTCAAAAGCCAAATTAGTATTAGACGATTTAAATGGCAGGTATTCTTCTACTTGTCTTCCAAAACTATCATACTTCATATGGGTGATGATATCCTTTCCTGTTGCAGATTGTTGTCCGGCAATTTGCTGAATTGGTCTTCCAAGTCCATCAAAATAAGTAATGTTTTGTGAAGCTTGCGTAATTTGAGGGGATGGTATTTTAGTACGAGTAGCTTTTTTATAAGTAATAGTTTTGATATAATTTTGGGTTTGACCGATTACCATAAATGGGGACAAAACCAAAAGAAGTTGTAATATTTTTTTCATGAGGCTTTTGGTTTATTGTTTATACTTGTATTGATTTTCTGAAAGAATATCATCATTTTTGTCTTTTACAAATTCAAGTTTGCCAAAAATGTCATAAGTGTAGGTCATTTTATCTCCTTTTGGATCAGTAATAGTTCTCACTCCAACAAGTGGAATATGTGTATAAGTTGAAATCATACAATTAGAAAAAGCGATATTATTTCGTAATGCATCAATTGCAGGCAAATTAGTTTCATTAAGAGCGTTAAGATCTGAAACTCCTAACACAGTTGCTATTTGTGTATTTGTAGCATTTTCAAACTTAGCAATTGGTAGAGTTTTATTATAACCCCAAATTACTGAAACAGGATTTTCATTTTCTATAGTGTATTGTGTAATATTGCCTTGAGAGTCATAGTTATTATAGGTCGTCTTTCTTTCTAATTGACTAAATAAGACATTTCCTTTTTTTGTGTAAACAAATTGCGGCAATAGTAAAGATTGTCCAGCTATTGATGAAGGATAACTGGCATATTTTGTTGTTGTTTCTGATAATTTTTCTTGCTCGTTAAATGATTCCGTTTTTAATGGTGTACCAATGATATTTTTAGCAATAAGCTGTACATTTAGAGGTTCTGATACCATTAATGGATCATGTGGATAGTAATATTTGGATGTTAAAGTGCCCGTTTGACTCTTTACGATTGATTTTGATATTAAATTGTCGGATAAGGACTCCGTACCATATTCATATTTTTCTGTAGTAGTTATGGGATTGCTATTGTTGTAGGTTATACTAGTTTTTTGGGTTAAATAATCGTTATAATAGTATAATCTGTTCGACTGCGACCAAACGCCTGTATTATGAATAGATATAGAATATCTGTCAAAACGACTTACCGAATTATTGTATGTAAAAATTTCTTCATTTTTTAAATTATTTGAATTATCATATATCTTTTTTGAAATCAGCTTTCCTCTTTCAATGCTACGATCATCTAAAAATAAGCCGGGGTGGTTTTTGTATAATCCCAATGGGGTTAAATTAGATTCGGAGCCAAAAGCACTATAGCCATTATATATTAACTTGTTATTTATATCTAAGTCAGGTGTTGTTGAGTAATCTTTAAATTTACTTACGCTATATCCATTTCCATTTGTTGTTTCTGCAACTTCCGAATAAGTGATTAAATTATCAAGATTTGAAGTAGTTACTGAGTTTGATTTTATAATGATACAAGAAGTCTTTTCTCCAGCATTATTTGATTCGAAATGAATAGCATATCGGGGCCAATTCATTAAAGTACCACTTGAAATAGTGTTTGATGGATTTGTAGGGGAGTAATTTTTTAAATACTTAAATTCTCGGATATTTGTATTTGACTGACCATCAAAATCAATGATTTTATTTATTCTCGCTCCTCCAGCTGTACCGTTCTTCTGTGTTAAGAGGGGTAAGAAATTGTTTGAACTTGGCTTGTCTAAGAATTGGTTATAGTAATGAGGCTCATACTCAAATTGTGTATGTCCCCCTGTCGGATAGATTACTTTTATTAATAAACCTTGTTTTGATTTATCAAATGATGGTTCTCTTGTATTTGAGGTATATGAAAAGTCGCCACTTGGTGTATAGTCGATATCTGGAATTAATGTATTCTGAGTGTCTAAACCATTCCAGAACCCCCAATAATCTAGACCTCTTGAAGACGGATCCGGTAAATTAGTTGCAGCGTTGTATTCAAATTTGTATGGTGTTTTTCCATACTCTGTCATAGTTTCTAAAAACATTCTGTTGTAAGTTCCTCCTAAATAGGTATAAGAAAAATTGATTTTTTTTATGACGGTATTAGCTTTATCAGTGAGATTAATACTGTCTAATTTAATGTCTTCATATTCAAAAACGGATGATGTCGGTAACTTTCTATTAAATTTATGCAACTGAGGACTATAATTAAAATTAACTATAAAATTGTCTCCTTCTATTTTGTCAAGAATAACTTTTTTTTGTAATTCATACATTGTTCTAATTCCGGAAGTCGTACTATTACTGTAATCTTTTATGTCACGGCCAAAGAAAGGTTTACTATATTCTTGAAAAGTTCTCTCTTCGGCTATGTATTGATTGAGAGAAAGAAAATCTCTATTGGCCACTATGTTTGAAGTGGGACCATCACCTAGATCATCGGGGATAAGAGTATCGATTCTGTTAGTAAAATTGATTTCAGAATTATTGGTATAAATTATTTTTCTTAGAAACCATGACGTTATAATTGGTTGAGTCTGTATCCCCATAAAACGAGTATGTCTGCCTCCCAACGATAGGTTGTATTCTAAATTATTTAATGTACCTCCAAAAAAGTATTGATTTCCTTGATTATCTGTAATTTTTATTTCTGAAGGAGTTGGTGCGCAGCTGGTGCCGTTTTGTTGAGAAATCCCTGTGATATCAACGATTAAATTATTGGATTGATTTGTTACTACTTTTGCTTTTCCATCATTGCCTATGTGAAATTTTCCTGTTATACCGTTAAAATTAAATTCAAAAATATCGGGAGATCCTTCGTAAGCTACATTGCTACCATATGTACCTAACATCCATTCCAAAGCACGATGTTGAAATCCTGTTGTAGAAGAAAAATTAAAAACATCATTAGTTGTAAATAACGGATTTTTTCTTAGTCCTATAATAAATCCATTTTTGTTAAATACACCCAATACAGATGGAGATTGTTCGTTAGGCCATCCCACATAATCGTCTGGTACACCTTTTATTTGTCTGCTAATGACTCCACCCACATTTAATGCCCAATTTAAACCAACTAGCCCAGATCTTTTGGAGGGCATAAAACCTGAGGAGTTATAAATAAGACCAATATCAATAGGTGTTTGGTTATTGTTTTGAACTGACAATAATGGAATTTTTAAATCAATTGCACCAGTAAAGGATGATGCTTGTATATTTCCATATCTAATAAAATCGGTTACATTAGGAGCTTTTACATTTAAACGCAAATAAGAAGCTGTTCCTTGACTTCTTATGGGGTTTACAATTAATAAAATGCTAAAAAGTAGAATGCTTTTAGTGAATTTAAAGTATTTAATTTTCATTGTTTTTTTATTTGGGTAACTTTTTCTCTTAGTAATTATTAATACACTTCTCTTTTTATACTTTCTGAGTAATAATTAGTTAGTAAAAGGGCAGTTTACTTCTGGATTATTTTGATGGGTGTTTGTTTGAGACTTATTTATATGATAATTTGGACGTGGTTGTAGTTTGTTTTAATGCTAGGAAAAAGTAAGCTTTGGGAGTGCTAAAGAAATTTAAGATAACAATGGTGTAATACTCATATGTTGTTTTAGGCATGAAAAAAGATTAGGATTATAGGGTGTAGGTTGAATATTACGTTGTTATGTTTTATGGTTTCTTGATAATTATGGATGGCAATGATAAAATATTTCTTTCAATTGTACAATGTCTTTAATAAAGTATTTCGCATAATTAGGATAATTATTTTCGAAATAAAAAAGATATATTTGCAAAAATAAAATTATACTAGTTTTGAAGAAAAATTTACTAAAGAAACTGCCTTCCTTCAACCTTCAGGAAATGCTTATTGTTTTGGCTATCATTGGTATATTGCTATTGATTGCTTTACCGAACTTGATGCCCTTAATTACCAAAGCAAAAAGTGTAGAAGCGCAAGTACAGTTAAAAGCGATCTATAATGCCGAGAAGCAGTATTATTTTATGTATACCAAATACAGTCCGAACTTTAATGAAATAGATTTTGAGGCGCCAAAGACCACCAAAGAAAACGGTAGTGCCAATTATGTTTATGAAGTTATACATTCCAGCGATACAGAGTTTAAGGTAAAAGCTACCGCTATAACAGACTTTAATGGAGATGGTGTTTTTAACGTTTGGGAAATTGATCAAAATGGAGTTCCAAAACAAATTACAAAAGATTAATGTGGTACTTGAAATTAATCTTACTTATAGTGTTGGGTGCTATTTTATATCAGGACTATAAGAAGCGTTTGGTGTATTGGTTTCTGTATCCGATAGTTGGAATTTTGGGGTTTGCAATTCAGTCCTATTATCTTTCGATGGAATTAGCTTTTTTAAATTCAGGTATAAATCTTCTGTTTGTTGCGATTTTGATAGGTGTTAGTTTTGTTTATGTTAAACTAAGAAAAATGGCCTTTCAGAACGCTATTGGAATGGGGGATATTTTATTTTTTATCTTCATCAGTTTTAGTTTTGCGACTGTTTCTTTTATTGTTTTATTTGTTTTTGCATTAGTGTTTTCTTTAATTCTGCATTTTATTTTTCAGCATAAGAATCAATTAAAAACGGTTCCGTTAGCAGGTTATATGGCTCTTTTTTTTGGAGTAGTATATGCGGCTACTTTTTGTTCTGACAGTACTTTTTTATACGCCTATTAGAATGAAAAATTTTCAAATCGCTATAGAGTTTCAGCAGTTGGTTAAGTCAGAACAGGCGTACCATTATAGAATCGTTCCCATTGCCAAAGAACAGCACGTTGTTGTATTGAAAACAGATGCAGCTGATATACAAAATTTACAGAATGAACTCACCGTTTTGTTGCCTTTTTCCGTTCGTTTAGAAGGAGATACAACAGAAAATATAAACCGTTATTTAAGTACCAATTACCGTAAGACCAACTCAAATAAGGTTTCAGATATACATTATACGGCTGATTTCTTGGAGAAAATCGTTTTAAATGCCAAAGAAATCGGAAGCAGTGATATTCATTTTGAACCCTTTGAAAAAAGATCCCGGGTGCGTTTCAGACTCGATGGAAAATTAAAAGAGCAATTTCATATTACAACAGAAGAATATCCTGTAATTGTAAATAAAATAAAAATCAGGGCGCAACTTGATATTTCAGAAAAACGACTACCGCAGGACGGACGTATAACGATCGTAACCGAGTATGAAGATTTTGACATCAGGGTTTCGGTTTTGCCTACTTTGCACGGAGAGAAGGTCGTATTGCGTATCTTGAGCAAAGACACAAGTCATATTGATATTAATGCTTTAGGGTTTACAAAAAAGGAGTTAGCAACTTATTTGCAAAATATAAAGCGTCCAAATGGTATCGTTTTGATTTCCGGGCCAACGGGATCGGGAAAAACAACCACTTTGTATGCTACCTTAAAACAATTAAATCTTCCGGATACCAACATTTTAACGGTTGAAGATCCGATAGAATATACACTTGAAGGAGTTACTCAGGTACAATTGAGGGAAAATATCGGACTTGATTTTGCGACGACTTTGCGTACTTTTTTGAGACAGGATCCTGATATTATTATGGTTGGGGAGATCAGGGATGTTAGCACAGCCAATATGGCAATTCGAGCCGCATTAACGGGGCATTTAGTGTTGTCAACCATACACACCAATTCGGCCTGGGCAACGGTTTCGAGACTAATCGATATGGGAGTTCCTTCTTTTTTAATTGCAAGCACTTTGAATGTGAGTGTAGCACAGCGTTTGGTTCGTAAGCTTTGTGATTCGTGCAAAATGGAAGAAGATATCAGCTCTGCCGTTTTTCCGATGGACTTCGAAATCCCGAAAAATCTAACCAAACATCATGTTGCAGTAGGATGTGAAAATTGTTATCATACCGGATATTCGGGCAGAAAAGCAATTTATGAAATTTTGCCAATCGGATCTGAATTAGCCGCCTTAATCAAAAGCAATCAAACAGACATTGAGGGCTATCTGGAAGAAAATGATATCTTTACCCTCAAACGCAATGCCTTGGCATTAATAAACGATGGAATTACTTCTATAGACGAAGTCTTTTCATTACTCTTATAAATAGTAAACCGCATACCATTTGCATTTCGAAATTCGTTCATGAAAAAAATAATTATTTTACTTCTTATATTCCAATTTTCCTTTTCGCAAGAAAACAGAATCTCTCAGCTTAAGAATCACATTGAATCCATCACCGCCGACGCACCGGGGTTGAATGAAAAAGTTAATGTAAATATTAAAGAAGCTTCTTTATCGAGCTTTTTGCTGGCTATTTCACAAATTCATAAATTGAATATTAGTGTGGCGCCAAATTTAAGCCAGACGAATATCGTGAATAATTTCTCTGATGTAACAGTTGGTGATTTATTGATTTTTTTGTGCAAAGAATACAACCTGACGATAGATTTTACAGGTAATATCTTAGCTATAAAAACCTATGAGAAGCCAATCGTGATTCCGGGTGTAAAAGTCATTGATGTAGTTTATTATACTGATGGTAATTTGTTAAGTCTGAATTTAAAAGACGACAAATTGTACGATGTGTTTCGAAAAATAATGGACGAAAGTGCTAAAAATTTAGTTTTTGCTCCCGGTCTCGAAAATCAATTGCTAACGGCATATATCAAAAACATGCCTTTTGATGCGGCCTTGAATAAACTGGCTTTTGCTAACAATCTGACAGTGACAAAAACGAGAGATAACTTTTATGTTTTTGATAAGTTGGAAGGAAACTACACACCTGAAACGGGTGATGCCAATGGAGCAATAAGACAAAACAAACCACAACGCCCCAGAAAATCGAATTTTTTCTTTACTGTAGTAGATGCAGAAAAAAAACTCTTGGATGTTGACTTCGAAAATACACCAATCTCCAGTATTATCTACGATATTGGACATGAACTTGATGTAGATATGTTCGTTTCAAGTCCGTTAGAGGGTGCCGGAAATGCTACTGTAAAAGCAAAAAATATTAGTTTTGATGCTTTACTGATAAAATTGTTTGAAACAAAAGCGGAAGGGAATTCAGTCTCAAATGGTAATCCTTCACAACAACAGTATAACAATAATTCCGGAAATAATTTTTCAGCTTCTTCGGGCTCCGGTTCTTTTACTTTTATGAAGAGTGGTGCTATTTATTATTTTGGAACTAAAGAACAGTTGGTGGTTAGAAATATCAAATTGATTCCTTTAATGTATCGTTCTATCGAAATTTTGAGCGACCCATCAAAGGAGGGCAGAAGTGCCGGTCGATTAAATAACTCAAACAGTTATACCAATTACAATTCGCAAGATTCTTCGAGAAACAATTCGGGGTTTCAGAATCAGAACGGCTCTAATTTTCAAAACCAAAATAGTACACGATCTTATTCATCCTCAAGTAGCGATAATGCTTCGGAATCTATTTTGACGATTATTCCTGATGAAATTAAAAAAGATTTGGATATAAAAATCGATAAAGAACTGAATAGCTTTTTGGTTAACGGACCGGCAGCGAATATAGAACGATTTGAATCTTTTATAAAATATATTGACAAAGCAGTACCAGTAATTTTGATCGAAGTAATGCTTTTGGAGGTAAACAGATCGGCAACGGTAGAGACAGGAATGAAAGCAGGTATTGGAGATAAACCCGTAACCACTACAGGAACAATTTTTCCTACTGCTGATATTAATTTGGGAGCACAGACCATTAACAATATTATTGATGGATTCAGCGGATTTGGATCGTTGAATATCGGTAAAGTGGTGCCTAATTTTTATGTAAGCCTTAAAGCGATGGAGACCAATGGAAATCTGAAAGTACGTTCTTCCCCAAGATTGTCTACATTAAACGGACATAAAGCGTATTTATCTATTGGAGAAACGACTTATTATGTGGTTACCAATCAGAATTTTTATGGTTCTCAGATTCCACAAGCATCAGAAGTAAAAAATTATCAACCAATCGATGCCGAATTATCGGTAACGATTATGCCATTAGTGTCCGGAGACGGTCAGATTACAATGGATATAAAAGTGATTCAATCCAGTTTTAACGGACAAAAAGTTGACAAAGATGCTCCTCCGGGAATCAACTCGCGTGAGTTTACTTCGATAATCAGAGTAAAAGATCAGGATTTAATCGTTTTGGGAGGGTTGGAAGAATCTGTTAAAAATGATTCCGGAACCGGAGTACCATTATTGTCCAGAATTCCAATTATCAAATGGTTGTTTAGCTCTCGTAAACGCGAAGATTCTAAGAAAAAATTAAGTGTATTAATCAAACCAACCGTTATTTACTAATGACTTTGCCCTCTATAACTTCACTTTTATTAGGTAAACAGTACATTGGTATTGAACATTTCACTTTAAACAATGAAGAGAAAATTGCCTTGCTTTTGGTGGAACAAAAGAAAGAAGGATTGGTCATTTCAAAAAAAGACAGAGTTCGTTATACACAGAAAATAGCAGACAAATGGGATGTGAAATTGCCTTTCTTTTTAATTGTGAATACCAATCAAGTCATTCACAAGGAAGTTTCGGGTGTGGAAGCCTCAGATGAAAAGCTATTGCATAAAGCATTTCCGAATACCAATTGGGAGGAGTTTTATTTTGAAATCTGGCGCTTAAAAGCAAAATCTATTATTGCCATTGCCAGAAAAACATATGTAAACGATCTTGTAAAACAGTACGAAGAACAAAAGATAACAATTTCCGGTATTAGTCTGGGGGTTTGTGCACTATCTGAAATTTTCGAATATCTACAAGAAGAGCGGATTTTTACCAACAATCAATTAGTTTCAAAACAAGAAGAGAATCAACTTATCTCTTCGAGTGTACAAGAGACTTCTGTTTGTTATAATGTTAATGATCTGGAGGTAGAGAACAGACATTTATTGGTTTTTTCAGGAATAGTGCGATTGCTGTTGCATACTTCTGCTAATACCGGATCGGTTGTAGCGTATACCGAAGAATTGTATGATGCCTATAACCAGAAGCAATTTTTTCAGAAAGGACTAAAAATAATGATTGGAATTGTCCTGGTTATTTTAGTACTAAATTTTATTTTTTTTACGCACTATTACAAAAGGGCGCAGGAAACTACAGAAACGATTTTAGTAAATCAGTCTTCCTTAGAGGATGTTGGGAAAATTAAACAGCGAATTATTGTAAAAGAAGAAAAAGTAAAAAACAGTCTTGGTAAAACAGATTCGCAAAGCTCGCTTTTGATTAATGAGATTGCCAAAGATATCCCGGCTTCGATTGTATTAACAGAATTGATTTTTAATCCATTAGAGAAAAAGATAAAAGCAGAAGAAGCTGTTCTGACAACTGATAAAGTTATTGTTGTAAAAGGGATCACCGTTTCTAATGATGATTTTACACAGTGGGTAGAGAACACGGAAAAAATCAAATGGATCGACAAGGTTTTGATTACACATTTCGGAAAAAATGAGGCCAATGAAACCGAATTTGCTATCAAAATAACATTGAAATAAAATGAAGCTTAACAAAAAGAATAAAGGACTTGTAGCGGGATTTGTCTTAATCCTCTATATTTGTTATTCGTTTGCTATTTCAAATACGATTCAGTATTACAAACAATACAAAGAAAAGGAAAAGCAAATTGCAGATGATAGTAATATGCCCAATCTTGTAGCGCAACTTATTCAGAAAGAGAAACAGTTGGATCAGGTTTTGGCGCAATATGAGATTAATGTTTCAGATTCTTTTCAGAATGATTTATTAAAGCAATTAAGCTCTTACAGCAATCAGTATCACCTTAAAATAACCGATTTTCAGGAACCGCATAACATCAGCCAAAAAGGCTTTAGTACAACCAGCTATATTTTTACCTTAGAAGGTTCTTTTAATGGTTGTTTGGCTTTACTAAATCAAATCGAGAATAATCCGAAACTCGGAGCGATCAAACATTTGAATTTCACCAGAAAGAAAAATTACAAAACTAATACTGATCAATTGTTTGTTGAAGTGATTATGCAGACGAATAAAGGGATTTAGATAAAGCTTAAGTAAAAAGTAAAGTGAAAAACGTGTTCAGATTGTTGTCTTTTTGTCTATTGAAACGAATCTAAGGTTATTAAAAAAATAAAGGAGTTGACCTTATACGGAATTGAACAGAATAAAATAATACAAGAACAAAATAAGCGTTTGGAAAAACTTGAAGAAAGGATAAAATAAGTTTATTGATAAAAATATAAAATCTAAAAATACATGAAAAAATACACACTGTTCGGAAGTCTTTTAATATCATCATTTTGTTTGGCTCAGAATGAATTTCCAACTACCGGAAATGCTGGAATTGGAATTTCGAGCGCAGCAGCATCTTCTCCTTTACACATAAAGAGCTCAAATGATGCAATCGCAGCTTTTCAAACCACGGACGATACATTTCTTTATACGCAATGGCTAAACAAGTCGGGAGTAAGAAGAGCATGGATGGGATTGGATAATATACTTGGTGGTTTTAACATTTCAGTAGAAAACGGAACGGATAAAATTCTTTTTAATGGAGGAAATGTTGGAATAGGTTCAGTTAATCCTTTAGCAAGATTAGAGGTACGTAATGGGAATATATTGCTTAAAAATCTTTTAAATAATGATTCTAATTCAGCTATAATGATTGCCCAATCTGTCACCGATGGAAATCATACTGAACTAGGAACCTCTATTAGATCAATAGTTCAAAGTGCTGGATTGAATACATATGGCATGCAATTTTTTACAAAAGAATCACATCGTACCGCACAAACGGAAAAGGTTAGAATTCAAGGAGATGGTAATGTAGGTATAGGAATACTTGAACCAGCTGCAAAATTAGCAATACAAGCTACTACGACCGGTAGCAATGGAGGTGTCAGATTGCATGGGTTTACAAATTCCGCTGATATAAGTTACTGGAGCGAAAGTCAGTTTGCGATGGCGCATAGTGGGCAATATAAAAATCTTATATCTTCTATAGGTAGTTCTTATTTCAATGGTGGAAATGTTGGAATTGGTACTAGTGTGCCAGACGAAAAATTGACCGTAAATGGTAAAATTCATGCACAGGAGGTTCGAATTGATCTGGCCAGTCCAATGACAGTTCCCGATTATGTTTTTGCCAATGATTATAAGTTGAAAACACTTAAGGAAGTTGAAAGTTACATCAAAGAAAATAGTCACTTACCTGAAATTCCATCTGCAAAAGAAATCGAGAAAAACGGTTTGATGTTAGCCGAAATGAATATGAATTTACTGAAGAAGGTAGAAGAACTGACTTTGTACGCAATTGAGCAGCAAAAAAATACTGAACAGCTTACCAAAATTATTCAGGAACAGAATAAGAGACTGGAAGTGCTTGAGAAAAGTAAAAAGTAAAAAGAAGATTAGATTTATCGATATAAATCTAGTAGCTTAATAAAAAATGGGGTCCCAAAAGATCCCATTTTTTTGTTTAGTTATGGTTTGAATAAATTGAAATTTGGACCCGAGCGATAACGAACAGACAATCAAGTTTGGAATTTGGACCCGAGCGATAGCGAACTGGCGAAGCAATTTCAAAAATTTGGAATTTTATAACTATCGGTATCTCTGTGTAGACTCCCTCTCAATAATATGAGTCGGCAATACAACCGTCTGATGCACCACCGGAATATGTTCTTTTATCTGGGTAATTTCATCAATTAATATCGAAGCAGCACGATGGCCTATATCATATCCCGGCTGATCAATAGTTGTTAATTTTGGTGAAATTACAGTACTCATAAACCAATTGCTGAATCCAAAAACGGCAATCTGTTCCGGAGTTTTTATTTGGTGATCGTTGAAATATTTAATGATTCCGATAGCAACCAAGTCAGTGATTGCAAAAACAGCATCAACATCATTGTGATCTGCTAGTAACTTTTCGGCATTTTCGTAGCCATCTTCAAAATCGGTATTGTGATCACAAACGTAGACTAAAGAAGGATCGTACGGTATATTATGGTCTTCGAGTGCTTTTTTATATCCCAAAAAACGATCGATAGAATTTTGAGGCACATAAGAACCTCTAAAATGTGCAATCTTTTTGTATCCCTTTTCTATTAAATAGGTGACGGCATCATAAGCCGCTTTCATATCATTAATAATGACTTTAGAACAATCGACCCGTTTGGCAATTTTATCAAATAAAACCACGGGAGTATTTTTTCGGATCGCTTCATTGATGTGAAAAAAGTCATCCGTTTCATTAGAAAGTGACATTAAAATACCATCCACTCTTTTTTGCAGCAATAGGGCTACCTGTTTTTTCTCCAGTTCATATTTTTCACTTGATTGAAGAATGATAACCAGATACCCTCTTTTCTCCGCTTCTTCCAGAATTCCATTTAACACGCTCGAAAAAAAATGATGCACTGTTGCAGGAACGATAACCCCAATAGTTTTGGTTTCATTGGTTCTGAGGTTTACCGCAACAGAGTTCGGCATATAATTCATCTTATCCGCCATTTCGATTACTTTGGCACGGGTATTTTTGCTAATGTCTGTGTACCCTTTTAAAGCTTTCGAAACAGTGGTAACCGAGATTCCTAAGGCCGAAGCGATATCAATTAATTTTGTATCATTCATATAATAAATATACTAAAAATTCTGAACCGCAAGATACACAAAGATTTTTCTTTATGTCAAGATAGTTTGGGCACGAAAAGTCAAGAGATATAAAGCAGCAATGTTTTGCTCAGGCAGATATAGCAGATAAACCTGAAATAGATTTGCTGTAACGATTGGAGTTAAAAGGTAAAAAAACTCTGCGACTTTGCGACTTCGCGAGCAAAAATTAAGGCTTAGGTAAAAGAGTAGCGTCCTTTGCGTAACCCTTTGCACACCTTACGGTTAATTTTTACTCACGCAGATTTAGTTGGATTGTTTTTATTGAGATACAAAATGGATATGGTAGCATATAATTATTCTCATTACGGAAAAGAATCTCCTTAATCAACAAAATCTGCGTGCAAAAAAACTTTACAACTTCACAAGCAAAAAAAATGGTTTCCAGAGAAAATAGCGTCCTTTGCGTAAGTCTTTGCATCCCTTGCGGTTACGGACAATAACTTTCGAAAACGTTTTAGGTTATTTCGAAAACGTTTTCGAGTTTATTTTTATAGTCAGATTTTAATTAGTTGTATATGTTTACAGTCATAAGCATAAATTTTACTAACCAAACCAAAAGAAAATGAAACTAATTAATACGTATCTAGGCGGATTATTTTTATTTGTTTGCCTAATCTCTGTTCCAAACCAATTGTTTGCGCAGGAGAAAAATACTGTTTCCGGAAAAGTATTCGACGAAACCGGACAAACTGTTCCCGGAGCAAATGTGTCCTTAAAAGGAAGCGATCAAAATGTGATTACCGATGTAAACGGAAGCTATTTATTTTCGAATGTCGCTGCCGGAAGTTATACTCTTTCTGCAACAAATGTGGGCTATAAAAGCTTCGAAAAGAAAATCACGGTAAAAGAAGGAGAATCAGTAAAAGAAGATTTGTTTTTAGAAACAGAATCACAAAACTTAAAAGAAGTGGTCGTTACAGGATCGTCCAGTCCAAGATCTAAATTAGAATCGAGTGTTGCGATTACATCATTGGGAGCAAAAGCTATTGAGGATAGGGCACCAATAAGTACTGCAGCCTTGCTGCAGACGATCCCCGGCTTTGTGGTAGAAGCTTCAGGAGGAGAAATAGGGAATAACCTTTTCGCCAGAGGGATTCCGTCAGCAGGAGCTTATGAGTATGTACAAATTCAGGAGGACGGATTACCGGTTTTTGAGGATGGAGCCTTGCAATTTGCCAATGCAGATACTTTTTATCGATTGGATGAAACCGTTAGCAAAATGGAAGCCGTACGTGGGGGATCGGCTTCTATATTTGCCAACAATGCTCCCGGGGGAATCATCAATTTTATTTCTAAAACCGGGCAAAATGATTTTCAGGGAAGAGCTAAATTTTCGACTTCAGATTATGGGATGTTTCGAACTGACCTTAATTTATCAGGCGCGTTAATTCAGGACAAACTTTTCTTTAATGTTGGAGGTTTTTACAGAGCCGATAATGGAGTGAGAAATACCGGTTTTACGGCCAATAAAGGGGGACAGATCAAAGGAAATTTGACTTATAAGTTTGATGATGGAGATTATGTAAGAGTTAATTTCAAACATCTTAACGACAGAAATACGTTCTACCTGCCAATCCCATTGAAAAGTAATAACGGGAAAATCGAAGGTATAGACGGCTTTAATCCGAATTATGGAACATTGACTTCAGCTAATTTTAGTCATTTGAATGTTCCGCAGTATGGAGGTGGTACTTTTACTGCTGATTTGGAAGATGGTTCGCATCCTGTTATCAATTCAATCGGAGCTGAATTTAAAAAGAAAATCTCAGATAAAGTGACGTTCAAAAATGCATTCAAACAAACCGCCATCGATTTGAATTACAATGCTATTTTTCCGAATGGAGGTCCATGGACACAAGATTTTTATGCGACCGATATTCAAAAAACAACCGCTGGTAATTTAGCTTATACCTATGTAGATAATGGAGCAGTAGTGGATCCAAACGCATTGATTATGAGAGCAGATCATTGGTACATTCACAAAAAAATGAACAATTTTGCCAATAATTTCTCTTTCGCATTCGATTTAGATCCTGTGAAATTGACGGCCGGATACTATTATTCGAATTGGAAATCGAATCAATACTGGAACTGGAATTCGTATTTGGTAAATGTTTCAGATAATCCAAGGCTTTTAAATGTAAAAGACAATACAACCAACGTAAATCATACCTGGAACGGAGTAGAAAGAATCACCTGGTTAGAAAGAGACGCACAAACCAAAGGAGTTTTGAATGATATCTATGCTGATGCAGAAATTAAAGCCAGTGATAAACTTACTTTCAATGCCGGTTTGCGATATAATAAAGACAAGTACTCAGGTTATAGAGACAATGCCCGTTTTTTTGCTGAAAATTTAGGAGTTTTAAACAATAATACGGCCGATGATGCTGTGACCACGGTAAAAGGAAATCCGTATACGTATTGGAGATATGATGTAAGCGAATGGTCGTATACAGCAGCCGGAAATTATAAATTCAATGATAATATGGCTTCTTATGTTCGTTACAGCCACGGTTTCAGATCTCCAATTGAAGAATCTTTTTATGATAATGCGGCTAATTTAAGCAAGCTTGAAAACACAAAAGTGAATCAGTTAGAACTTGGTTACAAATATTCCGGTTCGTTTTTCTCTGTGAATGCGAATGTATTTCATATGAATCTGAAAAATGTTGCTTTTACCGATATTTTATCTGACGGAAGTTCTGAAAACAAGTTTGCCGACGTGAACAATATTGGTCTTGAAGTAGAAACCAACGCCAGATATGAAATGGTAAAACTAAATTTTACATTCACCGTTCAAAAACCGGAGTATGATAAATTTACCGGTACTAATGCCGATGGTTCGACTTTTGATTTTAATGGAAATACGGCCCGAAGAATTCCTAAGTTTTTCTGTAACCTAAGACCGGAAGTTGACATTACAAAAGACTTTACGGCTTATGTACAATTTTCTTATTATGATAAAAAGTTTACCAATCAGGATAATAAACAAGTTTTGCCTGCCTACAAAGAAGTTGGAGCGGGTCTAAACTATACTTACAACAACCTTCGTTTTGCAGTTGATGCATCAAATTTATTCAACGAGATTGGTTTAACAGAAGGTGATCCGAGACAAACTACATCGGCAGCAAGTGATGTGTTTATGGCAAGGCCAATTTTAGGGCGTGCTTTTAGATTTTCGGTAGCTGTTACTTTTTAATTTGTTAGTTAGTTGAGTTCCTATTTTGCCAAATGTTGTTGCCAAAAACAGCATTTGGTATTTTTGTAACTTTACGTAATCTCCTGTTTACAAACGTATATTTCTATATAAAATAAACTACGTCAAGAATGAAAAACTTAGGAATAAAAATAGCATTGTACCTGAATTATTTTGTCTTTGCTATTTTGTTGAATAGTGTTGGTATTGTAATTTTAAAATCGCAAAAAAAATATGGAGTAGATGAAGTACAGGCCAGCATTTTGGAGGCCTTTAAGGATATGCCAATTGCTATTGTCTCTTTCTTTATTGCTTCTTTTTTGCCTCGGATTGGGTACAAAAAGGCGATGCTTACGGGGTTGGCTTTGGTAACCTTGGCCTGTATCTCTATGTATTTTGGAAACTCATTTGACAACGCCAAAATACTATTTGCAACCGTTGGTGTGTCTTTTGCATTGATTAAAGTTTCAGTGTACTCGTTAATTGGTGCAGTCACAGAAAGTCAGAAAGAACACAATGCTTTAATGAGCAGTATTGAAGGTGTTTTTATGATCGGAATCGCATTGGCTTACTTCTTGTTTCCGGCTTTTAATGATGAAAGCAATCCGGATTCCTGGTTAAATGTCTATTGGTTTCTGGCCGGATTATCGCTGCTTTCGTTTCTGTTTCTGTTTTTTACAAAGTTTGAAGAAACCAAAGTAAGCGCAGGAGCGAATTTTACAGATGATTTTTTGCAAATGTTTAAATTGATTGCCAAAACACTTACAGTTATTTTTGTAATCAGTGTTTTTCTGTTTGTAATGATCGAGCAGGGAATCCTTTCCTGGCTGCCAACATTTAACACCAAAGTACTTCATTTACCGGAAAATATCAGCATTATGATGGCTAGTATTTTGGCCATTTCATTGGCTGTTGGAAGACTTATTGCCGGAATCGTAACAAAAAAGGTAAATTGGATTTGGGTATTGAGCTTTTGCGTTGTATCAGCCATGCTGATTGTCTATTTTGTACTACCTAATGTGGTTGGACTTGAAGTGAAAAATATCAATTCACTTTCAGATATTCCGCTTATTGGATTTGCTTTTCCGCTCATCGGATTGTTTATAGCACCGATTTATCCTTTACTTAATTCGATTGTACTGAGTTCATTGCCCAAGAATCTGCAAAGTTCAATGACAGGATTGATTGTTATTTTTTCTGCTCTTGGAGGAACATTAGGTTCACGTATAACAGGTTGGTTATTTAAAAATGAAGGTCCGGAGAAAGCATTTTATTTCACTTTGATTCCGATGTTTTTATTATTGATCTCTTTTTTTATTCTCAAAAAAATTACCTCAAAAAATGAAATTTAAATTACATATAGATCAGACTCTTGGTCAATTATTGGCGCAGGAAGATACTGATGGTGACAAAAAAATAACCATTGATGATAAAGGTCCGAAAAGCTTTTTGTTAAAAGATGAGAAAGGAAATACAACAACTGTTGAAGGAACTTACCAACTTTCTAATTTGTTACAGGAACTGGCCTTGTGCAAAAAAACGAATGCGGAGTTTGCTGAAATCAATTTAGCAGATATTACCGAAGATCCGGTAAAAAGGATCTCCAGAAAAATAAAAGATTTGTATTGGAAAGGTCTTACCAGAACAATTGATGCTACCGGAGTAAAAAAGATTCTGGAAGACGATAAAATAGAAAATGCAATTTCGTATTTATATGTCCCTGCCGGAGATATGGCTGCTTTTGTTTATTTCAAAGATCTGGAAGGGACAAATCCTACTTTAAAAGTGGTTCAGTTACCTGAGGATATTTCACCGGAATATGTTTTATCATTGAATAAAAAACCCGGAATTTTAGCATTGGCCTTGCAAACGACAAATAATACAATCGAGGGAGTTCCATTCGTAGTTCCCGGTGGAAGGTTTAATGAAATGTATGGTTGGGATAGTTATTTTATAACCATGGGACTTTTAATCGATGACAAAATTGATTTGGCGCTTGGCATGGCTGAGAACTTTAAATACCAGATTGATCATTATGGTAAAATCTTAAATGCTAATCGCAGCTATTATTTAACTCGTACGCAGCCTCCCTTATACACCTCATTGATTGTTGATATTATTCAAAAGTCAAATCCGGATATTGTATGGGTCGAAAGGCATTTAAAAACGGCAATAAAAGAATACAAAACGGTTTGGATGGAGTTAGGAAAAAGACTTACTCCAAATGGTTTAAACCGTTACAAAGCGGAGGGAATTGGGCTTCCGTTTGAGGTAGAAGAGGGGCATTTTGATGATATCTTAGAAAAGTACGCTCCCAAATACAAGCTTTCGACAAGAGAATTTGAGAAAAAGTATCTCGAAAGGGAAATTTTAGATGCTGATCTGGATCATTATTTCACCCACGACAGAAGCATGCGCGAAAGCGGTCACGATACTACAAACCGTTTGGTTGGAATTTGCGCTGATTTAAATACCGTTGCCATAAACAGTCTTCTTTATAAATATGAAACAGATATTGCTTTTTTGATTGAATCTGTTTTTAAAGATGATTTTCAGTACGACGAAAATGCCAGTTATTCCAGTGCTTATTGGAATAAAAAAGCCGCAGAAAGAAAAGATAAGATCAATGAATTGTGTTGGAATGAAGAGAATGGTCTTTATCTCGATTATAACTTCGAATTAAAGGAGCAACATTATTTTGAAGCTGCAACAACTTTTTATCCCTTGTGGGCCAAAATCTGTACTCAGGAACAAGCCTCTACTTTAGTTCAAAAGACGTTGCCAAAATTTAAAATGAAAGGAGGAATCGCCGGAAGTACAAAGTCATCTATTGCTTCCGTAACCGAAAACGATCCCACAAGACAATGGGATTACCCTTTTGGCTGGGCTCCGCATCAGATATTGCTATGGAAAGGATTATTAAATTATAATTTTCAGGAAGAAGCACAGGAGATGGTCTATCGATGGCTGTGGCTTATTACCCGAAATGCTGTCGATTACAATGGAACGATTCCGGAAAAATTTGATTTGTCTATAAGTTCCCATAAGATTTTTGCAGAGTATGGAAATGTCGGAACAGAATTTAATTACATCACCGAGGAAGGATTTGGCTGGATGAATGCTTCTTACCAATTTGGATTAACGCTCTTAAGACCGGATTTAAAAGAGAAATTATCTGATTTAGTTGATCCTGATACGCTATTCTAAAAAGGGATAATTTATGATTTTGATTATTAAACTGTAGTTATAGTTTGTTGAGCGTAGTTTTTTTTAACGTTTAGATTTATTGCTAAAGGTATAACTAGTTTTTCAAATTATTCTAATAGATTACAGACTCTATCAATTGCCTCCAACTTCAGTTGGAGGTTAAAAAATGATTAGTAGTAAAAAGGCTTTAGCCGAACCGTCAAAGGTGTTCAGCTAAAGCCTTTTTGTCTTTCAGAGATGATCTTCAACTAAAGTTGAAGCTGATTCATGACTCTTATCAGAAGCAGTTTTTGCTTTTATTTTTGCTCATTAATGGCAGATTTCTTTAGCCTGAGTACTCTGATTTGTTTGTTGGTTTTATCAGATAAGAAGATACGATCTTCCAATTGTGTAATTCCCATGATGGTACCAAAAGAGTTTTTTCCCATGATATCACTGGCATTTATTCTGGCAGAATAAGTTTGATTTAAGAACTCATTTTTTGGATAAAACCTTAGAAAATAAGCAGAGCCAACATTCTCAGAAGTGATAGCCCAATCTGCACTTAAAGACACTGCTGTTGGTTTGCTTTCTGAAAGTGGTTTTGCGGAAGGAGGTAATGGTGTAACAAGAGAAGCTGCTGCATTGGTGCGAATAGCTGCAATATTGTACAGGAGGTATGCTTTAGCATTTCTTCCGGCGACAACCAAATTTCCACCAGTTATATCCATAGAATAAATTTCATCAAAGCCGCTTAAGGTGTTTAATTTTGCAATAGGAGCAAGATCCCATTTACTGGTTTCGGTGATTTGGGACGTCTCAAAAACTTTTATTGAAGCATGTTTTTCTTTTACAAAAACCAATCCGTCCTTTACTGCAACCCCGAAAACGTGAACAAAAGTGTTCCACCATTGACCATTACCTACGGTATTGATTCCTAAATTGGTGTTTTCATCTAATACAAAAAGACGTGAATCGATACTTCCTAAATAAATTCTGTTATTGTCAACAGCAACAGAAGAAAGATTCGTAAAGGGGATAGTTGTAGTTCCTTTGGTAAAAGCGGTTACTGATTTGATGTATTTTAGACTTTTTGCATCAAAAATTTCCAGAACATCACCGTTGCAAACATATAATTTTCCGTTGGCAATGGTTATCCCTCTTGGATCAAGTTCAGGTGTTCCATCTCCAATTTGTTTGGCAGTGATAATCGCTTCCTCTGTTGGATAATAATAGGCATAGTCTGTAGTTGAATTTTTTTCTTCCTTATCACTGCAGGCGGTTAATACTAAAAGCAGTAATAAAATCAGTTTAGGCATGTTGAATAGTTTTGTTAATTCCATTTTCCTTCTCCTTTATATTTTAATAAAAATGTATTTTTTGGATTGATTTTAAAAACCGGTTTTTGATAAGTTCCTTTCAGATACTGTGTTTTGGTATAGGTTTTTAAGACATCAGGATCCGTAAATGGAAGGTCGTCTAGGTAAATTAAGTACTTGTAAAATTGAGTCAGCATTTCTTGTTGTCCGCCTCCTTCACCACTATTGGCAAAGTTACTGTCATGATTGTAGCCGGTGTGGTGTGAATATTCGTGAGACCAAAGGGACATTTCGCCGTTCCAGTGTCCTGTTACGTAACCTCCTTCGTATTGTGAAGCTAATGCTCCACCACCTAAAGCAGCATCACCTCCGACCATTGCCATATAAAGGGTTCTGTCGTCAACATAGTCCCAGTAACGTTTCTCGATTTCTTCTTTTGTAAAATAATCATACACACCATTTGCATCTGCCTTATTACCATGCCAGTCTGTAGCACCTACTACAGCTGTACCGGCAAGTGCGGCCTGTTCTTTTTTATAAACATCAAAATTATTATGTGTTTTATAATAAATTGGATGACTCAAAGCATAGGAGTAATTAATAATCATAGTAATAGCTTCCTTAGCCAATACCGGATTCATTGGTAAAAACTTTCCGAATTCATCGATATGATATTGATCGTGAAACTGAACCAACTGTGAAGATTTTATTTTCTTGAATTTAGCAAATAACGGATCTGATGATTCGATTGAAAACTCAATGGCTCCGGATGAAAAGCCATCTATTTTGTCAATGGTAACCGTTTTCCCATCTTCCAGTTCATAGTCATTCCTGGCTGCTACCAGCGGAATTTGGTGAACAGAGCGATGAAAAGCCGGGATTTGAGTAAAATGATAAACTACAAATCGTTTGTTGTAATTGGGTAATTTGGCATAAACTCTGACATCCTTTAAGCCAACTGGCGAATAAAGAGATAATTGTATAGAGTCTTTTCCTTTTTGTATAATTTGTAGGGGCTGATTGACCCTAAACCATCGGTCTTTTTTATCATACATTCTGGCCGGATCTTCGCCATCTGTAAACATTGTCATCGGATGATTGGCAGGAGGTAGTTTTCCTGCATCAATTTGAGCTAAATAGTTCGGTGCATAGGCATCCGGTTCACTCTTGCTACAACTTAGCTGTAATGCAACAGCAAAAAACAAGGAGCCTATTGTAAATAGACTTCTGGAAAAAGTAGGTTTCATTGTCGTTAAAATTTGGGTTAAAAGTAGGTGTAATTCTATGTTGTTTTATTTATTTCTATAGGCATATCATTAAAAAAATAAGACCAATTAGGTTTGATTTTATTGATGGCAAAATAAAGGAATTTTAACAGTTTTACGTTAATTATAAATAAATATGTTGGGATTTATTTTATAAGTGTAGTGTTTGTGATGATTTCGTATCCGACAAATAGTTCAGTAGATGAAGTTTCGGCTTCTTTTAGATTTGATTAGTAAGGCTTTGAAAAAAAAACATTAATAAAAGAGCGTTCATTCACTTATTATTTTATCTTTGCTAAAAAATAAGGTATGAGAATAAGAGATATTGATAAAGAAAAACTGGTTGTTGCGAGAGCAATAGATCAAATCGTGCAGGATGGATTTCAGGGTTTCAGTATGAACAAGCTTGCAAAAGCCTGCAATATTTCGGTAGCGACATTATATATTTATTATAAAGACAAAGATGATTTAATTCAAAAAATTGGCAGAAGTGTTGCACTTGAATTTTTTTCAAGTACAATTAAAGATTTCTCACCTGAGATGCCTTTTGAAGAAGGATTGTGGATACAATGGGTAAACCGGGCTGATTTTACCATGAAATATCCCAAAGAAGTTGCTTTTTTTGAGATTATTAAACATTCGCCTCATGGAGAAATTATATTGAACTCTACTACCAAATTTTCAGATTTCAGAATGATAATGAAACAGTTTATTGATAATAGTTTGCGTAAAAATGAACTTATTCCAATGTCGTTTGAAGTTTTCTGGGCTGTTGCCTATGGACCATTATATACACTACTGAACTTCCATACTGAGGGTAAGAGTATGGGAGGGAAGCCGTTTGTTCTTACCGATACGATGATGAAAGAAGCTTTTACAGCAACAATAAAAGCTTTAAAACCATGAAAAATTATGGAAACAGATTTAAATACAGTACATATTTTTAAAACAAATATTGATAAAATTAGTGCAGACCGTGCTTTGCATATTGTACTTGAAAACCATCCGGATATACAGCAATGGAGTATAGATTATGAGGATGTAGATTGTGTACTTCGTGTGGTTTCAGAAAACCTTACTTCCGATGTAATTATGATGACAGTTAAAGGGTTTGGTTATGCATGCCGGGAATTGTCTTAATCTAAAAAAAAATACATTAATTATAATGAAAAAAAATACCACAGAAGCTCCTGCTTTTACTTTACACCAAAAAATTATTATTGCCATATTGGCACTTTTGCAATTTACTGTTGTACTTGATTTTATGGTTATCTCTCCGCTGGGAGACATTTTGATGAAAACACTTGATATGACACCGTCAAAATTTGGTTTTGCCGTTTCCGGATATGCTTTTAGTGCCGGGATTTCCGGATTGCTTGCTGCGGGTTTTGCAGATAAATTTGACAGAAAAAAAATGCTGATCTTTTTTTATACGGGTTTTATCGCGGGTACCGTTTTCTGTGCCCTTGCCTCAAGTTACGAAATGCTGCTTTTAGCAAGAATTGTGACCGGACTTTTTGGAGGTGTAATCGGCTCTGTTTCATTAGCAATAGTAACCGATCTGTTTGTAATTCATCAAAGAGGAAGGGTAATGGGGTTTATACAAATGGCATTTGCAACAAGTCAGATTTTAGGTATACCGGTTGGATTGTATTTTGCGAATAATTGGGGATGGCATTCTGCATTTATTATGATTGCAGTTTTAGGACTATTGATTCTTGTTGCCATTATTATCCAACTGCAACCGATAACAAAACACCTGGAATTGCAATCAGACAAAAATCCTTTTCTTCACCTTTGGCATACCTTAAGCAACAAACAGTATCAGGTGGGCTTTACTGCAATTGCCTTCCTTTCTGTCGGAGGTTTTATGTTACAGCCTTTTGGAACGGCATTTTTAGTAAATAATATTCATATCAACCATCTTGAACTGCCAATGGTATTTTTCTTTACCGGACTTTCTGTACTTATTATAATGCCTTTGGTTGGGAAATTAAGTGATAAAGTCAGCAAGTTTAAATTGTTTGCAGTAGGATCATTAATTTCGATAATTATGATTTTAATTTATACCAACCTTAACCCCATACCAATGTGGGAAGTAATCGTGATTAATATGGTGTTGTTTATGGGAATTATGAGCCGAATGATACCTGCAACGACATTAAACACCGCAATTCCAGAGATGAAAGACCGTGGGGCTTATATGTCTATAACATCATCTCTACAACAGATTGCCGGCGGTATCGCAGCGGTTTGTGCCGGTTTTATAGTGCATCAGAAAACGAAAACATCACCCTTAGAAAACTACGATATTTTGGGTTACGTAATTGCCATTATTACATTGTGTACGGTGTTTTTGATGTGGCGAGTAAACCAATTGGCAAAATCAAAAGAGTAAGTAATTCTAGTTACTAGTTGTAAAATGTATAATGTATAATGTATAATGTATAATGTATAATGTATAATGTATAATGTAAAATGTATAATGTATAATGTATAATGTAAAATGTATAATGTGTAATGTGATATGCTAATCTGAAAGGAAAAATACTTTAATTAAAAGATTTTTTTACTTTTAAGCGAAGCGTTAGAATTTAATTGTATAGTTACTGTATTTCAGCTATCTGGCACAACTATATGTTCGTGTAAGCAAGATAGTAATCAATTAAACAAACTTATTACTTTTCACATTTCACATCTCACATCTCACATTTTACAATATACATTCTTATTCAACTAGTAGCTTGAGTTAAGTAGAAAAAAACAGAAAATCTTTTCAGACCATTAAAGTGAGAAGAATTTTGAATGAATTTTGCAAATAAGCAGACTAAAAAAAGACAATCCCGGATTGTCTTTTTTTGTTTTCAGGATTAAAAAAGCGGAAAACAAAAGTACTTAAGTAAGAATATATTTGTAAATTCCGCTTTTATAAGTAGCTATAAAGTAGGTTATTAAAATTAATTTATTGTAGGCCAAGTAAAAGCTTAACCTCAATTTAACTTTTCTTTATTTTATGGGCAATAGAAGTAAAAGTAAAGTTAAAAAGCGATGAATATTCTGTAAAAACAGAAATGAGAATTATAGGTAAAAACTTTATAATTGCTGAGTATTATGCTTTAATTTGGCTTTAAAATAATGATTTGTTTAAAAAATATTTTACTAAAACGATTTTGTAAACCCATTTTATATATATTTGTCAGTAGCATAATAGCCATTTAATAAAAAACGTTAATGAGAAGAATCACAATTAAGGATATTGCCACAGAGGCCCAAGTGTCTATATCTACAGTTTCTTTTGTTATTAACGGAAAAGGCGAGAAGATGGCCATTAGCCCGGCTGTTATAAAAAAGGTCCAGGATGTTGCCGAAAAGCTTCAGTACAGACCCAGTATGATTGCCAGTAGTCTTAGAACGGGAAAAACAAGGTCGATAGGTTTAATTGTAGAAGACATATCCAATCAGTTTTTTGCCGACTTGGCGAGAGTTATAGAAGACGAGGCGAAAAATATTGATTACAGAGTTTTTTATTGCAGTACCGGAGATGATGATAAACGTTGCGAAGAATTAGTGCAAAGTCTTTTGCAGGCCAATGTTGAGGGTTTTATTATCACACCAACAAAAAATTTAGAGAAAAGTATTGATCTGCTTTTAAAGTTGCAAAAACCCGTAGTTCTAATCGATAGGTACTTTGCCAATCAGAAAGTAAGTCACGTCGTGATGGATAATTATGAAGGGGCCTATTCTGCAACTAAATTTTTAATGAATAAAGGGCGTAAGAATATTGCCGTTGTCAATACAAAATCTGAAATGATTCAGATGAAATTAAGGGAAAAAGGATATACAGACGCCCTAAAAGAAGAAGGGATTTACAATAAAGCGCTTACGCTTCACTTAGATTATCATACCGATGAACAAAGCAGAATCGATTCGATTGCGCGTTTCTTTCAGAAGAATGCTAAGATCGACGGCGTTTTATTTTTGGCCAACTATATGGGACTTGCCGGTCTTCAGGCCTTCAGAGGCTTGGGATACAGTATTCCGGATGATATTTCGGTGATCAGTTTTGATGATCACGATAGTTTCAAACTGCATACGCCAACTATTTCTGTCGTAGCGCAGCCCATAAACGATATCGGAATTAAGTCTATTGAGTTATTATTGAGTCAAATGACCGACTTTAATTCTTTTACAGTAGAAAAAGTACTTAAAAAAGGTACTCTGATTGTTAGAGAATCGGTTTAAGCAACAATATATATTTAAAATTATAAAGAAAAAAATAGGTGTAACAGCAGATTTTTTTTAGTCATTTTACTAAAACGTTTTAGTAAATAAAGTAAGAAGCACAAACAATTAGTAGTTATTCTTCTAAAGAAACAGATATATAGAAAAACGGTTGGTACATACATTTTTTAGAAGTTAGCGTATCTAAAAATGGCAGCTATTTTTATTGAAACAGAGTTCGAATTTTTTATTAATATTTTAAAACAAACGCGTTAGAAACAAACAATAATCAAAACAATTAAACCAAAAAAAATGCTTATGAAACGAATTTTAGCAGTGTTAGGAATGATATTGTTCAGCAGCTTAGGTGTTGTTGCACAAAATCGATTAATAACAGGCATAGTGGTAGATGCAGAGAACAAGGGAGTTGTTGGTGCATCGGTTGAAGTACAAGGAAAACCATTTAATGCAATTACAGACTTTGACGGTCAGTTTAAGTTAAATGTTCCCGAAGGAAAAGTTACTTTAAAAATAGCTTCTCTGGGGTTTGTATCAAAATCAGTAGTACTTCAGGAAAATGAAAAGACAATTTCTGTTGTATTATCAGAAAGCAAGCAAGAATTAAATGAGGTTGTAATCACTTCATTCGGTGTTAAAAAACAAAAGAAAAGTTTAGGTTATGCCGTTGGGGAAGTAAAAGGAGATGAACTGACAAAGAATAAAGAAATTAACTTAGGTAATGCCCTTCAAGGGAAAATTGCAGGGGTTAACGTTTCTGCACCGGTTACCGGGCCTTCGGGTTCCAGCCGTGTGGTTATTCGTGGAGCTACTTCGGCTTCGGGTCTTAATCAGCCTTTGTATGTAGTTGATGGTATTCCGATTGATAATAGTCAACAAGGAAATGCGGGAATGTGGGGAGGCGCCGATAAAGGTGATGGTATGTCTTCTTTCAACCCGGAGGATATTGCAACGATGTCTGTATTAAAAGGGAGTGCCGCTTCTGCTTTATATGGGTACAGAGGATCAAACGGTGTGATCTTGATTACGACTAAAAAAGGTAAAAACGGAACAGGACTGGGAGTAGATTTTAGTACAAATGTTACTTTTAATACACCGGCAAGTCTTTTAAACTGGCAGGATCAGTACGGCGCAGGAGCACCGGTAAATGGTGTTTATAAAAGATTCGGTAATTTGCAGGAAGCTAGAGATTCTTACTATTTTGCCTGGGGTGATAGATATGACGGTACCAATTCAATCTCAATAGACGGTGCCACAAGACCTTATCAGGCATATGGAAAGAACAATGTGGAAAATTTCTACAGAACGGGAACTTCTTTCAGTAACACTCTTGCCATTTCAGGTGGAAATGAAACGACGAACTTCAGATTATCTGTAGGAAACACAAAAGACGAGTCTATTTTACCGGGCACAAATTTCGGTAGAAATAACATTTCGTTGAGTTTAAACTCGGCTCCAAACAAGAAAATAAATGTAGAGGCAAATGCACAGTACATTGTAGAGAAAAGTAAGAACAGACCTTATCTGAACGATTCTCCTAGAAATCCTTCTTTTCCAACTACTTTCCTGACTCCGAGCACAGACATCAGATGGCTTAGAAATGCCTACGATCAAAATGGGGGAGAAGCAGATTATTTTGGTGCCAATGTGTACCACACCAACCCATATTTTACTACAGAACAGCCTTTAAACGAAGATCTTAGAAAACGTTTTATCGGTTCTGCAAAAGTAACTTATAACATTACGGATAAACTTTATGCTAAAGCTGTTATCGGTGCAGATGATATTAACTACGAGTATACTGAAATTGAGCCAACAGGAATCAATTACAATCCAGGAGGATCGTATGAAAACAGAGTGGAAAATCGTTCAGAAGTTAATGCTTCCGGTTATTTAGGGTATAGAGGAGATATCGTTAAAAATTTATCATTAGATGCTTTTGTCGGCGCCAATCGTCAACACAACAGATTTAGTGGTATTAAAATGAAAGGGAATAATTTTATTGTACCGTTTAAATATTTCTATGGAAATACGCAACCGGATAAAACGGAAAAGTTATTTTCTGAACGCGAAGTAAACTCTCTTTTTTACTCAGCAGATTTAGGATACAAAGATTTCTTATTTGTTAGTTTAACAGGCCGTCAAGACTGGTTTTCTACTTTAAATCCGCAAGATAATAGTATTTTTTATCCATCGGTAAGTACCAGTTTTATTTATTCTGAGGTGATAAAATTACCGGAATGGATGTCTTATGGTAAAATTAGAGCCGGTTGGGGTAACGTAGGAGGAGGATTGCAAGAAGCATATGCTTTAGATTTAACTTATACAACACCGGACGGGCAAACAGATTCGCAAGGTCAACCTATTTTAGGGATTAATGGAGAGACTGTTCCAAACCAATTTTTGAAGCCTTATAATGTAAGCACAATTGAATTTGGTTTTGAAAACACATTCTTTAACAACAGAGTGAGTACAGATTTGACTTTTTACAGTAAAAAGACAACTAAAGATATTGCAGATGCAGATATTTCTCAAGCTTCGGGTTTTAGAACAACTAAAATCAATGTGGGGCAGATTCTGAACAGAGGGGTGGAGTTTGCAATCAATGTGAAAGCGATAAAAACACCAAGTTTCTCCTGGAGTGTAGGTTATAATTTTGCTTATAATGATAGTGAAGTAGTTAGTCTGTCAGGAAAAGTTCCTATGAAAGTACTGGAAGGAAACAGAGACGGAAGAGCTTCTGTAGTTTTAAAGAAAGGAGAGCCTTTTGGAGTTATTACAGCTTATGATTACCTGAGAGACGAAAAAGGAAACATTCTGTTAGGGAACGATGGGCGATTTGTAAGAGGCGATTTAATCGTTGCCGGACAAGGTGTGGCACCAACTTCAATGGGACTTTCAAATGATTTTTCATATAAAAACTTCACTCTTTCTATTTTAGTAGATGCTAAGTTTGGTGGCGAAATCTATTCTGCTACAAATCAGTTGGGAACTCGCTACGGATTGACCGAATCAACACTTTCCGGTCGTGAAGGAGGAGTTGCGGTATCAGGTATTGATTTTAATGGTGCTCCGGTTAACAAACAATTGTCGGCTTACGATTATTGGAGAAGTTATAGTGATATAACCTCAAACTTTGTATACGATGCTGATTTTGTAAAACTTAGAGCGATTTCTTTTGCTTATAATTTCCCAAGTTCTTTTATCAAGAAATCGCCATTTCAATCTATTAGTTTAGCTTTCTCAGCTCATAATTTATGGACAATCTATGATAAAGTGCCAAACATTGATCCGGAATCTAACTATTCTAATAGTAATGCACAAGGACTTGAAAGAGCTTCTATGCCTTTGACAAGAAATTACGGTGTAACGCTTAATGTTAAATTCTAATCCTAAAAATTAAAAAATGAAAAATAAATATATAAAAATATTTTGCGCTGCGTTAGTTGGTACATTAACACTAACATCATGCGATAAAGGATTTGAGGAAATGAATAAAAACCCGAATGCCTTGACAGATCCAGCGGTAAAATCGATGTTTACCCTTGCTGAAATTTATGTTGACGGACAGGATTTTTCTAATACAAGAGGGAATAATTCTTATGCAGCTCAAATCGTACAGCACTTTTCTTCGTTGGGAGGACCGGGATCAAAATACACTTATTCTCCGGAGTATTCAGCTTCTCTTTTTGGAGAATCGTATGGAAAGGGACTGAATCAGATCATGCAGTTGTTATCGGTGCTAGAAAACACGCCTGAGAACTCCAATATGATTCAGGCTTGCAGAATTATGAAAGTAATGATGTTTCAGAAGCTGACAGATACTTATGGTGAGATCCCTTATTTTGAAGCAGGAAAAGGATACAACGGAAATGTTTTTGCTCCGAAATACGATACACAGGAAGCAATCTATAATGATTTTTTAAAAGAACTGGATGAAGCAGGAACAGCATTAGATGCCAATAAAGGTTTTGTAGGTAATGCAGATTTGTATTATCAAAGTGATGTAGCAAGATGGAAAAAGTTTGCAAACTCATTAATGCTAAGAGTAGCCATGCGTTTGTCTAAAGTAAATCCTGTCAAAGCAAGAGAATATGTCGAAAAAGCAGCTGCAAAAGGTGTATTTACTTCAAATATCGACAGTGTTGTGTTAAAACATGATGCAGGTCCGGCAGGAGTTAAAACCAATCCGATTACTTCTTCATGGGTTAGAAATGATCTGAACGGAGGAGAGGCAAACATCAAGTACAGCAAGACTTTTATAGACGCATTGAAAAACACAAATGATCCGCGTTTAAGAATTTATGCCAAGTTGGAAGCAAGCGGGAATAATTCTCCTGCAAGTCAGCAAGGTCTTGCTAATGATGCTACAGAATTTCCGGGTGGTGATAAAAAGCTTTTTTCAGATCCGAATACTTCTACAGTGTTGCGTTTAGATGCACCTACTTTATTGATGTCTTATGCCGAAGTAGAATTTATCTTGGCGGAAGCAGCAGTGAAAGGCTGGAATGTTGGCGGAACAGCACAAAAACACTATGAAGACGGAGTAAAAGCAGCCATGCAGATTCTGACTATTTTCGGAGACAAAGTTCCACCGGTTTCATTGGCGGAATACAATGCCTATATCGCAGCGTTTCCTTTTAAATCAGCTGGTACAGAAGCACAAAAAATAGAACAAATTATAGGTCAAAAATGGATTGTTTTATTGTTTAATGGTTTTGAAGCTTTTTCAGAGTATAGAAGAACTGGTTTTCCGGCATTGGTTCCTGTTAATGACCCTCGAGGAGAAACGCAGGGAACTATTCCGAGAAGATTAATTTACGATCAGTCTGAGTTGGTAACAAATGAAGACAATTATAAGGCTGCCATTCAACGTCAGGGATTAGATCTTATGACAACCAGAATCTGGTGGGACAAATAGTATAAAATATATATTTGGTTGGTTTGTTAGTATAAGTCGGGTAATGTCCTGTTACCCGGCTTATCTTTAAAACATCAATTGATAATTACCTGATTTAATTCTTATTTCTAAGATTTTATTGTATTGTAATAATGTCTTTTTTTTCGCAGCAGCTAAAATCGTTTTTGCTGAAAAAAAGGAGGTTCTTTTTTAATACACCGAAAGAAATTAAAGAATAAGGAAGAATAGTTTTTAGGGTTGTTAATAAGTTGATTTAAAATACAGTAACTCCAGTTAAATTGATTAAATTGTTACACAAATTCCCGTTAAAATAGATGCAGTATTAGGAAAATGATTTTTGAATATTTTGTTAGTTATTCGTTGACATATACCCCTAAAGAGGAGGAATAATGGTGTAGCGCTTTATTCCTTCTCCTACTGCCAAAAATTAAAATTCATATAGCATCTTTATTCCCAAATAAAATGAATTTAAGAAAGAACTTTTATAGCATAATCTGCCTTGGTCTAATCCAGTTCTCATCGGTAGTTACTGCTCAGAATATTGATTTAAAACAAGATTGGAAATATCGTGAAGAAAAAACGCAAAAATGGTACCCGGCTACAGTTCCAGGAGAGATTCATACCGATTTATTAAACAATAAAGCAATCCCCGACCCATTTTACAGAGACAATGAGAAGAAAGTGGTATGGGTAGAACGCAAAAACTGGGAGTATAAAACGACTTTTAAGGTAGCTGAAGCGACACTAAAAAAGAAAAACACAGAATTGGTCTTTGATGGACTGGATACTTATGCTACAGTTTACCTGAACAATCAGTTGGTTTTAAAAGCCAACAATATGTTCCGTCAATGGCGTGTAGATGTAAAAAAAGTACTAAAATCAGGAGATAATGATTTAGTTATTGTATTCGAGTCTGCTCAAAATGTGGTTGATTCTCTTGCTAAAAAAGACCTGCCTTTTGTAATTCCTGATAACCCTCGTGCTTATGTTCGTAAAGCACAATATCATTTTGGATGGGATTGGGGACCTAAATTTACAACTTGTGGAATTTGGAAAACACCACGACTGGAAGCTTACGATAAAAAAGAAACAGAGCAACCATATGTTTTAAACCGTAAGATCGAATTGGTACAGCAGCCGGACAGTCTTGGTAAATCATTTTACTTTAGAATAGATGGTAAACCGGTTTATATGAAAGGAGCTAATTATATTCCTTCCGATGCTTTTCTTTCCAGAATGACCAAAAAAGAATACGAAAAAGTAATTGCTTTGGCAAAAGACGCCAATATGAATATGCTTCGCGTTTGGGGCGGAGGAATTTATGAAGACGATTATTTTTATGATTTATGCGATAAATACGGAATCAATGTCTGGCAGGATTTTATGTTCGCCGGTACTATGGTTCCGGGTGACAAAGCCTTTTTTGACAACGTAAAAGAAGAAGTTAAATATCAGGTTAAACGTTTGCGACACCATAAAAGTATTGTTTTGTGGTGCGGTAATAATGAAGCCGATGAAGCCTTTAAAAATTGGGGATGGCAAAAAAGTATGAAAATGTCCAAACAGGATTCAACCCGTTTGTGGCATGATTATGTTCGTTTGTTTCAGGACAGTATTCCAAAATGGGTAAAAGAAGTAGACGATAAACGACCTTATATTAGCTCTTCGCCTTTGTTTCACTGGTCTAAAGAAAAAAGTATTACCGAAGGAGACAGCCACTATTGGGGCACTTGGTGGGGATTAGAAGATATAGAAGCCGTAAAGAATAAAACAGGTCGTTTTGTAAGTGAATATGGCATGCAGGCCATGCCTAATTATTCTTCTGTTGAAGCCTTTACATTACCCGAGGACCGATATTTGTATTCAGACATTTTGCAGGCCCATCAAAAAGCCGGGAAAGGTTTTATAAAATTAGATTCCTATTTAAACCGATACTTTATAGATTCCACCAAAATAAAAAAGATGAATGTGGAAGATTATACCTATCTCACGCAATGCCTACAATATTATTCGCTCAAGAATATTATTGGTATTCATCGTTCTAAAGCCCCTTACAATATGGGAACTTTAGTTTGGCAGCTTAACGATTGCTGGCCGGTAGCGAGTTGGAGTGTTACCGATTATTACAACCGCCAACCCAAAGCGGCCTGGTATGCCATGCGGGAAGCCTATCGGGATGATATCACCCCCGAAATAGACCTTACCCGTCCAAAAGACTTATTATTTGAAGACCCAAAAATAAGCTGGCAGGTAAAGGGGAATAAAGTGATTTTAAAAGCCGTAAAGGCCTCAAAATATGTCTTCATTTCTATAAAAGGATACACCGGAAAATGGAGTGATAATTATATAGATATGAAAGCCGGAGAAGAGAAAACCCTTTCATTTGAGGGCAAAATAGTAAATCCCGATATCAAGGTTGTTTCGTTGTACGATGTTTTAAATAAATACAAATAAATATACCCGTGTAGAGATGCACAGCAGTGCGTCTCCACCTGGAACCCATACAAATCCATAGACCCGAAACATACCCATGCACATCAATAAAATAAATTAAAATGAATAAAAAACACAAGCACGTTATTGTCCTACTAATTATGCTGGTTAATTTATCAGTATTTGCACAAGAAAGTAAAATAAAACGACACCATGCTGATTATACCAGTTATGTAAATCCTTTGATCGGATCTGCCGGTCATGGACATGTATTTGTTGGAGCTAATGTTCCTTTTGGAGCTGTTCAGTTAGGGCCGGTAAATGTGTTTGAAGGTTGGGATTGGTGTAGCGGTTACAACTATGCGAGTAATACGATTTTAGGTTTTACACATACACATTTGAGCGGAACAGGAATAGGGGATTTAAATGATATTCTTTTGTTGCCGGTATCCGGAAAAGTTGCATTGACAAGGGGAACAAAAGAAGATATGGTAAACGGTTACGGTTCCTACTTCTCACATCAAAACGAAGTCAGTAAACCCGGGTATTACAGTGTTTTATTAGACAAATACAAAATTAAAGCAGAACTAACGACCAGCGAAAGAGTTGGTTTTCATAAATATACGTTTGATTCGGCTACCGATTCTCATGTTTTATTGGACCTTGCTGACGGAATTGGATGGGACAAACCCGTAAAAACATTTATAAAAAAGATAAACGAAAAGACTCTTATAGGATATCGCTATTCTAAAGGCTGGGCTACAGATCAGCGCATTTATTTTGCAATGGAATTTTCGGAGCCAATCGCCGCTTTGACTTTATATGATAGCATTGCTCCTGTGAAAGGAAATGAAGGAGAAGGTTTGAAAATGAAAGCCGTAGTGGATTTTACGAGACTAAAAAACAAACAGGTTTTAGTAAAAGTGGGAATTTCTCCCGTAAGTTACGAGAATGCTTTTACCAATATACAAGCAGAGATTCCGCACTGGGATTTTGATAAAGTAGTAAAAGAAGCCAATACTAAGTGGAATAAAGAGCTGAGTAAAATACAAATAAAAGCAGACGATAAAACAATGAAAGTTTTTTATACTTCATTGTATCATACCATGTTTGCCCCTTCTATTTTTAATGATGTCAACGGAGATTACCTTGGAACAGATAAAAAAGTATATGAAAAGGCTAATTTTACAAATTACACCACCTTTTCACTTTGGGATACCTACCGTGCTTTACACCCGTTGTATACCCTTACGCAACCGGATAAGATTAATGATATTATCAAATCGTTCCTGGCCATTTACAAGCAGCAAGGAAGATTACCGGTTTGGCATTTAATGGGGAATGAAACCAATACCATGAATGGGAACCATTCTATAGCCGTAATTGCAGACGCTTACCTGAAAGGATATAGAGACTATGATGTAACATTGGCTTACGAAGCAATTAGAAAAACGGCCATGCAAACGCGTGACGGTATGGATTATATTCAAAAACTGGAATATATCCCGGCAGATAAAATTGGAGAATCGGTTGGAAATGCTTTAGAATACGCTATCGACGATTACTGTGTGGCTCAAATGGCAAAAGCTTTAAATAAAACAGAAGACTACGATTACTTTACCAAAAGAGCCAATTTGTACAAACTTTATTTTGATAAAGAAACTACATTTATGAGAGGTAAATTAACCGATGGAAGTTGGAGAACGCCATTTAACCCTCTTTCGTCAGTGCATCGCAAGGATGATTATGTAGAAGGAAATGCCTGGCAATATACTTGGTTAGTACCTCAGGATCCTTATGGTTTGATTAATTTATTTGGAAGTGAGGATAAGTTTTTAGCCAAATTAGACGCTTTATTTTTATTAACAGATAAGGTTGAAGGTGAAGAAATCTCTCCCGATATCAGTGGTTTAATCGGACAATATGCTCAAGGAAATGAGCCTAATCATCACATTCCGTATTTGTATGCGTACGCCGGACAACCTTGGAAAACAGCAAAATTAATTCGTGAGATCGACGATAAATTTTATTCTACTAAACCCGATGGATTATGCGGTAACGAAGATTTAGGTCAGATGTCTGCTTGGTATGTTTTTTCTTCGATGGGATTTTATTCTGTCAATCCTGCCAATGGAATTTATGTTTTGGGAAGTCCATTAGTAAATCACGCGGTTATCCATCATAAAGAAGGAATTTCGTTTACATTAAATGCAGTAAACAACAGCAATATCAATATGTACATCCAAAAAGCGGAATACAACGGAAAGCCTTACACCAAATCGTATATCACACACGATATGATCGTAAAAGGAGGAGAGCTAAAATTGTATATGGGCAACAAACCTTCGCCAACTTTTGGAGTGAATAAAGAAGACAGACCATTGTAATATGTGAAAAGTGAAAGGTAATTTGTGAGATGTAAAATGTGATTTGTAAGATGTTAGGATTAAAAAAACAATTTGCGATCTACTTTTCACATCTCACATCTGACAACTCACATCTGACAACTCACATTTTACAGTACAAAAAAAATAAAATTATGAAAATAAAGAGTTTAATTTTTTTAGGATTAGTGCAATGCAGTATTTTGGTAAATGCACAGGTTAAAAACTTAGATCCTGTCGAATATGTAAATCCTTTGATGGGAACACAATCGTTACCCAATCTTTCTAACGGAAATACCTATCCTGCGGTTTGTCGACCATGGGGAATGAATTTCTGGACGCCACAAACCGGAAAAATGGGAGACGGATGGGCGTATACCTATACCGCAGAAAAAATCAGAGGATTCAAGCAAACCCATCAGCCATCGCCCTGGATGAATGATTACGGGCAATTCTCGATTATGCCGGTTACCGGTAAACAGGTTTTTATCGAAGACGAACGCGCAAGTTGGTTTAGTCATAAAGCAGAGGTTTCTAAACCCTATTATTACAGTGTTTATCTGGCTGATTATGATGTTACAACAGAAATAACCACCACAGAAAGAGCTGCTCATTTTCAGATTACATTTCCGGATAACGAACATTCGTCTATTGTTGTAGATGCTTTTGATAAAGGTTCTTACATTAAAATTATACCGTCAGAAAATAAAATTATTGGGTATACAACCCGCAATAGCGGTGGTGTTCCTGAGAATTTCAGAAACTATTTTGTTTTGCAGTTCGACAAACCTTTTTTAACAAATAATACCTGGAATGAGAAAACCTTAGAAAAAGGGAAGTTAGAATTTACGGGAACTCATGTTGGTGCGGTAGTGGGTTTTAAAACCAAAAAAGGAGAAAAAGTAAATGTAAAAGTAGCCTCTTCTTTTATCAGTTTAGCGCAGGCCGAATTGAATTTAAAAAACGAATTAGGGACTGCTTCTTTTGATGAAACCGTTTCGGAATCTAAAAAAGAATGGAACAAAATATTAGGCAGAATAGCAGTAGAAGATACTAATGAGGAACAATTAAAAACGTTCTATTCTTGTTTGTACCGAACAGTTTGTTTCCCTCAAAAGCAATATGAAATTGATGCTGACGGAAAAACAGTGCATTATAGTCCATACAACGGAAAAGTGTTACCGGGTTATATGTTCGCAGGAACCGGATTCTGGGATACTTTTCGCGCTTTATATCCTTTGTTAAATCTGGTATATCCTTCTATAAACAAAGAAATGCAGGAAGGTTTATTAAACGATTACAAAGAAGGTGGTTTTTTACCGGAATGGTCCAGTCCGGGCTTTAGAAATGTTATGGTGGGGAATAATTCTGCTTCCGTAGTTTCAGATGCTTACATGAAAGGATTACGCGGATATGATATCAATATGTTGTACGAAGCTTTAGTAAAAGGCGCCAATAACGAAGGGCCAATGGACGCCGTGGGAAGAAGAGGAGTGAACTATTACAATACTTTAGGATATGTTCCGTACGATGTAAAAATTAATGAAAATGCGGCACGAACGCTTGAGTATGCTTATGATGATTTTGCAATCTGGAAATTAGCGCAGGCCTTAAATCGTCCGAAGAAAGAAATTAAGTTGTTCGAAAAACGAATGATGAATTATAAAAATCTGTACAATCCCGCTATCGGATTAATGAGCGGAAAAAACAAAGACGGAAGTTTTCCTGCCCATTTTAATCCTTTTAAGTGGGGTGATGCCTTTACTGAAGGAAACAGCTGGCATTACAGTTGGAGTGTATTTCATGATGTTCAGGGTCTAATTGATCTGATGGGAGGAGAAAAATCTTTTACGGCCAAACTCGATGCGGTTTTCACCACACCTCCAATTTTCGATGATAGTTATTATGGATCAGTAATCCATGAAATCCGTGAAATGCAAATTATGAATATGGGACAATATGCACACGGAAATCAACCTATTCAACATATGATTTACCTGTACAACTATGCCGGAGAACCCTGGAAAACACAATATTGGTCCAGAGAAGTCATGAATCGTTTGTACAAACCTACTCCTGATGGGTATTGTGGCGATGAAGACAACGGACAAACTTCTGCCTGGTATATTTTCTCGGCTATGGGATTTTATCCGGTATGCCCCGCTACGGAAGAATACGTTTTGGGTGCCCCTTTATTTAAGAAAACAACCTTACAGTTAGAAAACGGAAAACAGTTTGTTATAGAAGCTCCAAATAATTCAGGAAGTAATAAATATGTAAACGAATTACAATGGGATAATACAACTTACACTAAAAATTATATCAATCATTTTGATGTATTGAAAGGCGGAGAATTAAACTTTGAGATGAGCAGTTCTCCTAATTTACAAAGAGGTACAACAGCCGGAGCTTATCCATATTCTTATTCAACTTCAAAATAAAATGTATGCAATCACGTAGAAAGTTTATAAAAAATACAGGAATTTTTTCAGCAGGACTATTGGCTATTCAAGGAAATGCTTTTGGATTAAATTCAGAAGATTTTCAGTTTACTGTTAAAGATTTTGTGAGTAAAAGACCTCCGTTAGCCGAAAGAAAATTTACCAGTAAAGCAATCGAAGCCGCAATTGTCAAAATCAAAAAACAAATAGCAAATCCGGAATTAGCCTGGTTGTTTGAGAATTGTTTTCCAAATACGCTGGATACCACAGTCGATTTTGAAATCATCGACGGAAAACCGGATACCTATGTAATTACGGGGGATATCGATGCAATGTGGTTACGAGACAGTACGGCACAAATTTGGCCTTATATTCCGTTTGTGAAAGAAGATCCTAAATTGGCCGAATTGGTCAAAGGAGTAATCAACCGTCAGGCAAAATGTATTTTGTTGGATCCGTATGCTAATGCTTTTTACAAAGATTTTACCAAAGAAAGCGAATGGAAAAATGACCTGACCAAAATGCAACCCGGTATTCATGAAAGAAAATGGGAAATTGACAGTTTGTGTTATCCCGTTCGATTGGCACACGGTTATTGGAAAGAAACCGGAGACATAAGTTTGTTCGATGACCAATGGAAAAAAGCGATGTTATTGATCTTACAAACTTTCAAAGAGCAACAACGATTAGACGGAAAAGGAGGACCATACACTTTTCAGCGTCAAACAGCTTGGGCTACAGACGGTGTCCCGTTAGGCGGTTATGGTTATCCGGTAAAACCATGCGGATTGATTGTTTCTACTTTCAGACCAAGTGATGATAGTACTTTGTTTCCCTATCTGATTCCAAGTAATATGTTTGCGATTGAAATATTGGGTTATCTGATTGAAATATTCTCTTTGCCGGCACTTAAAGACAATGATTTAGTAGCGAAAGCAAAAGAATTAAGAGAGCAGGTAAAAAAGGGATTAGAAGAAAACGGAATTATTGACCATCCGAAATTCGGAAAAATTATTGCTTTTGAAGTGAATGGCTATGGTAGTTTCCACATGATGGACGATGCCAATGTTCCTTCTCTGTTGTCTTTGCCTTATTTGGGAGCAATTGAGCCAAATGACCCACTGTATCTTAATACACGTAAAGTAGTACTTTCAGAAAATAATCCTTTTTTCTATAAAGGAAAAGCAGGTGAAGGTATTGGAGGTCCGCATACAGGAGTTGATACCATCTGGCCGATGAGTATTGTACTGAGAGCCATTACAAGTGTAGACGAAAAAGAAATTCAAGCCTGTATTAGCAATTTGATAAAAACAAATGCAGATACCGGATTTATGCATGAATCTTTTCACAAGGACGATGTTGCAAAATTTACACGAAAGTGGTTCGCATGGGCCAATACTTTATTTGGAGAAATGATTGTGCACACTGCCCAAAAATATCCTCAAATTTTAAAGAATAAAAATATCTAAAGAAGCAAGTTAAACAAGGAAAAATGAATACACCACACGCCATTGGGCTAGATATAGGGGGGACACATATTACAGCAGCAGTTATCAATATAGCAGAGATGAAAGTGATAGATTTCTCACTGCAAAAAGAATCTTTTGACTCTAATTTACCGGTTGACCAGGTGATGACGATTTGGGAGAAAGCAATTTCTGCCGCCATAGAAAATTCTAAAATCGAAAGTATGGCAGGTTTAGCAGTGTGTATGCCCGGTCCATTTGACTATCAAGAGGGAGTTTGCTGGATAAAAGGACAATCTAAATACGAACATTTTTATGGATTAAATATCCGAAATCTGCTTTTAGACAGTCTTAGCTTTTCTGCCGATTTTCCCGTACTTTTTGAAAATGACGCAGTTTGTTTTGGAAAAGGCGAAGTCTTTAAACAGAAAGAGAATCTGTCTAAGAAAGTAATAGCTATTACACTGGGTACAGGCTTAGGAGCTTGTTTTATTGACAAAGGAGTTTCGGTAACAACAGGAGATTTGGTGCCATTAGACGGAGAAATATACAATCTTCCGTATAAAAACAGCATTGCTGAAGACTATGTTTCGGTACGTGGACTTCTATCGCATTATTATGCTTTAAGCGGTATAACACTCAATAATGGTTTGGAATTGTATAATTTGGCTATTGAAGGCGATCAATTAGCGATCAGTGTATTCGAAACAATGGGTACCGATTTAGCTGCCATTGTAATTCCACAGATACAAAATTTCGCTGCAGATCATATTATTATTGGAGGAAAAATAGCCAATGCCGGAACTTTATTTTTGCCTTCCTTTAGTAAAAACATAAAAGAAGCCGGTATCGAAATACAAGTTTCGGTCTCAAATGATAATGAAGTTGCCGCTCTGCTCGGAGCAGTAAGTTTGTTATGTACATCAGATTCTACCGAACAAGCATTTTAATTCAGGCTTGGTCTCTGTATTTGGTAATTATTTGATTTAGAATAATTAACAGAATGCTGTAAAGGTTCATCCGAAAGTACAGGAATGCTCGTAAGCAAATACGAAAAAAGTGCTGTTAGAAAAGATATCATTTTAATAATGTTGATTTAAGATAATGGGCAGTAAAAACATACTGCCCATTTATTGTTAAAATTATCAGTTAACCCGATTCGATTTATAAAATTATCAGTTGCCGAACTAAGCAGAGATGCAGCATTGTCAAGCTGAGCAAAACCAAATCAGTTCCACAAGCCTTCGACTTCGCTCAGGATGACACCATGGTTGTTTTGAGGTAAAGTTCAAAAAAACAATTTTTCTTTTGAAAATAACACTTCCGCTTTCAAGCTGAGCAAAGCCAAATTACTGTCAGGCTGAGCGAAGTCGAAGCCCCCCACAAAAAAATAAAAAAATCCGTGCCCATCCGCGTCTTCGCGATAGCGAATCCGTGCCATCCGCATCCCAAAAGCCCTGTTAAAAATTATAGTTGATTTGAGCAGAAGCATAAGGTGCCGATTGAAACTGATATTTAGCCTTATCGCTGAAAAAACCTTTCAAAGTCCTGTCTGTAAAGTAAGCCGGACGCGCACCACTGATCCCAAGAGTAACCGGAATAGTAATGTGTTTGTTAATCTTAAACTCCGGTCTTAATCCTGCAACCAGATATTGATGAGTAAAGATCACATCCTTACCGCCTTTTTCAACCAGAGCCATTTGCCCGTTCATATGACCGATAAGACTAAGTGTAAAGTAGTCCGTTATTTGATATCCTGCGGATGCCTGTAGTCCGCTTAAAAGGGAAACGCTGAAGATGTATTTTCCGGGAGAATTGTAACTAAGATATAAGGCCGGGAATAACATTGGATATCCAAATGTATTATTGAAGGCCAGTCCACCTCCCAGATCTAGTTTCGAGTTGATTTTCTTGATAAAAATAACCCCTGCGTTTCCAAGCACGCTTCTCGCACCCATTTTCGAAATTTTGGTCTGATCCGTAAAAATTCCTGCCCCGGCAAAAGTCAGAAGCTTCCACTTTTGGCTTATCGGACGCATATTATACAGCGAAAATGAAGCATTTACGATATCTGATAAAACAATATCCTGAGTAAAATCTTTGTTATCCAGTGAAGCGTATGCCCCAGATACCGAAACTCCCCAAACGATCGGAAGACTATCTTTATTCATTTTCGCGTATATTGGAATATTAGCGTTTGCCTGATAAATCGTGGCTGACCCTTTGCCATTCGCAATATTATTTTTCTCTTCATCGCCGTAACGGGATTGTCCAATATATTCTGTTTGAACTGATATTTGTGCTTTAGCCTGCGTAATTCCCAATAGTACTATTGACAATGTAAGTAAGAAAGATGTTCTCATGTTTAATGTTTTTTATTTGACGGGGCAAAACTATTCCATCAGACTAAAGTTTTTTTTTGGTTTTGACCAATGGTTTCTATTTGTTGACGAGTGGTCAGCGATATGATAGAAAATACAGTAATTTTACAATCAAATTTTGCCAGTATGTTTACGATCAAAAGGGCCAGCCTTCTTTTTTGGATTTTTGTATTTCTTGTTGTTTTATTGCAGTTGATACTTACGGGTAATCCAACGTTTAGTTTTCCAACCGCTGTTTTGACTGCAGGACTTAATGTATTGACTTTAAGGGTTCATGTGTTCTTTCTCAATTGTATTATAAAAAAGTATATAAAAACACTTCATACAAGAAGGTTTGTGTTTTCAGTTTTATCCATTAGCTGTATTTCGGCATTTTTAATTACGGTAGAATGTTATCTGATAGTGCGATTCATAATGCCGGAAACCTTTATAGTGCCAAATGATCTGATCTCTATGTTTTGCGGTACACTTTTGGCGAGTATTTTAATTTCAGGAATGTGTTATTCTATTGAAATGTTCAAGCAGAATGTTGCTGCAGAGAAAAGGCATCAGGAATTAAGAAATAGTGTACTGGAAATGGAAATCGATCATTTAAGAACCCAACTTAGTCCACATTTCACATTTAACATACTCAATAATCTCCAGTTTTTGATTCGCAAGGACCAGGATGAGGCTCTGGAATTATTATCCGCCTACAGCAAGATATTGCGATATTATGTATATGAATCTCAGAATAAATGGATCCGATTAGACAATGAGATTTCTTTTCTAAAGCATTATTTCGAGTTAGAAAAGGGACGTTCAGGAGAAGACCTTGACATTTCGTGTCAATGGGACATACCTGAAAATACACTTTTAGTAATACCATTTCTGTTATCCACTTTTGTTGAGAATGCTTTTAAACACGTTTCTTCTTTTATAGAAGAGAAGAATTATATACAGTTGCATGTTTTTTTAAAAGAAGGAAATCAATTGTTTTTGAACATAAAAAATTCATTTGATTCACATACACCAAATCGAAAGAAGGCAGGAGTTGGGTTAATATACGCAAAGAAAAGATTAGAACTTTCCTATAAAGACAACTACGAATTAGCGTTTGTATCAGAAGCAGATTCGTACGGAGTATCCCTTAAATTAAACCTGACCAACGCATGAAATGTATCGTAATTGACGATGAAAGAATTGCCAGAGAAGGCCTGGATTCTTTCATAAAAGAGTTTGACTTTCTTAGCAATGTAGGTGTTTTTTCTAATGCGCTACTGGCTCTTGAAAAACTAAAAACAGAAAGTGTTGATCTGATCTTTCTAGATATAGAAATGCCATTGCTCAACGGACTGGAATTTGCAAAACGAATTGCCGACCAGCCTGCGATGATTATTTTCACAACAGCTTACTCAGAATATGCCTTAAAAGGATATAAGGTAAATGCCGTAGACTATTTGTTAAAGCCTATTTTCTTTGAAGACTTTAAAGCCGCGGTTATAAAAGCCAAAAAGAGATATGATTTGATGTATCACCAAGAGTTGATTTCAAAACCTTTGTTTTTTAAAGAGAATGGTGCCACTGTAAAACTGCAGCCAACACAAATTATGTATATCAAGAGTATGCAGAATTATATAGAAATATACACAGAGAACAGTAAAAAGATTATCATTCATCAAACTTTAAAAAGCATTGCAGATCAGCTTTCCGATGATAATTTTCTACAGATTCATCGCTGTTATATTGTGAATGCAAAATACGTAACACATATCGATGGTTTAAAACTTTCGGTAAAGAACACTATTTTACCGATTGCCAGAAATAGAAAAAACAACATCATGGAGCGTTTCAAAAGCTAGCGATCATGCTAATAGTAATAAAAAGCCACAGATTACACAGATTAAAAGGATTTTTTTTCAGGTTGGAGTATTTACCAAGTTGGTATTTGTTGTACAGAAGTTATAAGAGAAAAAATCCGTTTTTGTCCGCGTCTTTACAAAGTAAACCCGTTTCATCCGCGTAGAAAAACATTCCAAATATCAAAGGAAGTTAAAAAAAGCGCATCATTTCAAAAGAAGAATCCGTTTTTATCCGCGTCTTTACAAAGTAAATCCGTCTCATCCGCGTTCAAAAGCAACGTTTCTATGTTTAATTGTAAAAAGTATCTACCATATTAAAGTATAAATAATTGCATAAGTATATTCCTGATAATTAATTGAGTATATTTGAGAGTATAATTGTAACCGTAATGAAACGACGATCACTAGTATTCTTGTTGCTATTTATTGCCTTTGCGGTAATTCTGTTTGTGGATTTTGATGTAAGGGCCGACATTCCTAATTCGCCCAAAAAGCAACTGCCTTACCAACCTAAACCGGGAATTGTTTTAACTTTCGATGACGATTACGTAGATACCTGGTACAATGCAGAAAAAGAACTGCGTCCCTATAATTGGAAAGCTACTTTTTTTGTCTGTAAGTACAGTGCCTTTACAGCAGAGCAAAAAGAAAAACTTCATTACCTCCAAAATAAAGGACACGATATCGCCGGACACGGTTACAATCACGAAAACGCCTTAAAATATGTGGCACAACACGGGCTCGACGCTTATATAAAAAACGAAATTATTCCGCTAAAAGAAATCATGTTCAAAGACGGATTTGATATCAAATCTTTTGCCTATCCCGACGGAGCCAGAGATAGCGAATTAGATAAAAGATTGCTCAAATACTTTGATTTTATAAGAGGCACAACCTACGGAGAACTTATACCGGCAGGCCAATATTGTTATTACGAAAACAAACGTGTTATTTACGGTTTAGGAATAGACGAAGATTACGAACAGTTTAATCTCGCTTATTATAAAAGCCTTTTATTGTATGCAAAACAGCATAATAAAATTGTTATTTTCTACGGACATAAAACAGTAGACAAAGTAAACGACAGATTAGAAACCCCCATTGGTTTATTGAAACAACTTTGTGCGTTTGCAATAGAAAACGATCTTAAATTCTATTCAGTCGATGATTTAAAAAACCTGAAAAAGTAATTTAATCTGTCAGTTACAATTGTTCTAAGTAATATAAAAAATCCGTTTTTATCCGCGTCTTTGCAAAGCAAACCCGTCTCATCCGCGTCCATTCCTAGGCTCCGTAGATTTCTTATAAATTGAGCTTCCGATATTGTAATGGCGAAAGCTGCTTTAATTCTTTAAATTTTCGGTTAAAATTAGAGATGTTATTAAACCCGCATAGTTCTGCAATTTCCAAAACAGAAAGCTCCCCACTACTTGATAATAGTTTTGCCGCCCGCTCAATCCGGACTTCAATTAGAAACTGAAAAAAAGATTTGTTGGTGCGGACTTTAAAATACCTGCAAAAAGCATTTTTGGTCATATTGGCTATAGAAGCAATTTCGTCAAGTGTAATGTTCTTTTGAAAATTGGTCATGACATACTCAAAAACCGTTTGCATCCTTTTGCCTTCATTGTCTGTTATTTTTTTATGATACAAATAATTAGAGAGAGAGTTGTTCTCTGAGACTGAAAGCCATTTTACAATATCCAGAAACAGTATAAAACGAGAGTAGCTATCTGCTTTTTTTAGTTTCTTAAAATATTTGGCGACCTTTTTTGGGGTGTTATGAATGATGAATCCATTTTTGCTGTTTTCTAAGAAGGGATGAATATTTTTGAAAGTAGGCAATTCAAAAAAATCCTTTCCAAAAGAATTAAAAGTAAAAAATAAGGTTCGCATAATAGAAGTTTCGTTTTCCTGAACGTCGCTTCTAAAAACGTGGGGTAAATTGCTTCCAATCACTAATACATCACCTTCGCGGTATTGTGAAATGGTGTCTCCGGCAAAAATGGCTCCTTCGCCTTTTTCAATAAAGCTAATCTGAATTTCTTCATGTTGGTGTAATTTGTCGTAAAAAGAGATTTCTATATCTTCTTGATAGATAAGGGGTTCTTCTCCAGATTTTGGAATTTTAAATGGAAAAACTTTCATGGTTTGGTTGGTTAGTTACAATCAAATATATTGCATTTTAGTAAAAAAATGATGCTATTATTGTGTGTTTTTTACAATTATCTCTCATATAGGGTAATATAGTATTGTTTTGAGGTAATTTTTTGCGTGAATGCTCTGTTGTTTCTAGATAATTTTGGTCTACTTTAAAAAATCAATACTATGGGTATTCAATGGAACGGCGTTATGCCGGCAGTAACTACAAAATTTACTGCAGATGATAAATTAGACTTCAATATGTTTGAAGTAAACATGAAAGCACAACTAGAGGCTGGTGTATCAGGAATTATTTTAGGCGGAACATTAGGGGAAGCCAGCACACTTTTAGAAGACGAGAAAAGAGAGTTGGTAAAACATACTGTTGCACTTACTAATGGTAAAGTACCTGTGATAATGAATATTGCAGAACAAACTACAAAAGGAGCAATTCTGGCAGCCAATAAAGCAGAACAAGATGGAGCAAAAGGTCTGATGATGTTGCCTCCAATGCGTTACAAAGCTTCTGATCACGAAACAGTAGTTTACTTTTCTGAAGTGGCTAAAAATACTTCGCTTCCGATTATGGTGTACAATAATCCGGTCGATTACAAAATTGAAGTGACCTTAGACATGTTTGAAGAATTGTTAAAATATGATAATATTCAAGCGGTAAAAGAATCAACAAGAGATATTTCAAATGTGACCAGAATGATTAACCGTTTTGGAGATCGTTTAAAAATTTTATCAGGAGTTGATACATTGGCATTAGAAAGTATATTGATGGGATCTGACGGATGGGTATCGGGTTTGGTTTGTGCCTTTCCGGCAGAAACTGTCGCTATTTTTAATTTGGCTAAAGCAGGAAGAATTGACGAAGCTTTAAAAATTTACAGATGGTTCCTGCCTTTATTAGAATTAGATATTAATTCTTTCTTAGTGCAAAACATCAAGTTGGCAGAAGTAGCTACAGGTATAGGTAGCGAGTATGTTCGCGCCCCAAGATTACCGCTTCAGGGTACCGAGAGAGAGAAAGTTTTAGGCATTATTGCTGAGGGATTACGTACCAGACCAACATTACCGGATTACAAAAATTTATAACAACACGCTGGGCGTAATTTATAATTGCGCCCGTGAAGTTATAAAGTATAATCACAAGATTGGCTTTGCTACTTTTTCGCAATAGCAAAGTATTCATCTATCAATACCAATAAACATGATTACAGGAAAAAATTATATAGGAAGTCAACTCAAAGCAGAGGGGACAAAAACGGTAAAAACGTTTAATCCGCAATTAAATACCGAAAATCCGTGGATTTTTACAGAAGCAACTCCTGAAGAAATCGAAGAGGCAGTTGCTTTAGCCAATCAAGCCTTTGCCGCTTATAGAAAATGTTCCGGTTTAGAAAAAGCACAGTTTTTAAACACTATTGCAGATGAAATTTTAGAGTTAGGAGATGAATTGTTGGTTCAATATTGTAGCGAATCCGGTTTCCCAAGAGGAAGAGCAGAAGGAGAGCGAGGCAGGATGATTGGACAATTGCGTTCGTTTGCCGCTATGCTTACCGACGGAAGTTGGGTTCAGGCTACAATAGACACTGCAATACCGGACAGACAACCGGTTCCAAAAGAAGATTTGCGTAAAATGTTGGTGCCGTTAGGTCCTATTGTAGTGTTTGGATCCAGTAATTTTCCTTTTGCATTTTCAACAGCAGGAGGAGATACCGCTTCCGCTTTGGCTTCGGGTTGTCCGGTTATCGTAAAAAGTCACTCGATGCATATTGGAACCGGAGAAATGGTTGCTTCGGCTATTATCAAAGCAGCGAAAAAAACAAATATGCCGGAAGGTGTTTTCTCTAATCTTGTCGGAGGAGGAAGAACATTGGGTACTAGCTTAGTAAAACATCCATTAGTTAAAGGAGTTGGTTTTACGGGTAGTATCAGCGGAGGTCGTGCGCTATGTGATTTAGCAGCACAGCGTCCTGAACCGATTCCGGTTTTTGCCGAAATGGGAAGTGTTAATCCGGTTGTATTATTGCCTGAAGCTTTGAAAGCAAACAGTCAGAAATGGGCAGCTGCTTATGCAGGATCAATTACTTTAGGAGCAGGTCAGTTTTGTACCAATCCCGGTTTATTACTGGCAGTAAAAGGACCGGAATTAAATGATTTTGAGGCTGAATTAACAACAGCGATCGAAAAAATAGAACCTTCATGTATGTTACACTCTTCTATGCAAACTGATTTTGAAAAGGGGATTGCAGAAAAGGAAAGTCAAAAAGGAGTTTCTAAAGTGGCTCAGTTCAAAGGTGAAGTATTACCAAATTATGGACGTCAGACCATTTTGAAAGTAAACGGAGAAGAGTTCTTAAAAAACGAATCATTGAGTCATGAGGTTTTTGGGCCATTTTCAATTCTCGTAGAATGTGAAGATGAGGCACAATTGATCCAAATAATTAATAAATTAGACGGACAATTAACCGGAACCATTATCAGTGAGGAGAATGAATTACAAAAGCATCAGGCTGTGATTTTTGCTTTGCAGAATCGAGTTGGACGTTTGATTTTTAACGGAGTTCCAACTGGAGTAGAAGTATGCGCATCTATGTTGCATGGCGGACCATATCCGGCTTCTTCAGATTCGAGGTTCACTGCGGTAGGAACACATGCTGTTTACAGATGGGTACGCCCTTTAAGTTATCAGAATTGGCCGGACGATTTGTTGCCTGCCGAACTGCAAAACAATAATCCGTTGCAAATTGCACGAACAGTAAATAATAAACTAACACTATCCTAAATATATAATGCTGAAAAAAACTTTTTTTTGTGTAGATGCACATACCTGCGGTAATCCCGTAAGAGTTGTCGCTGGTGGAGGACCAAATTTGCAGGGGCATTCTATGAGCGAAAAACGCCAACATTTCCTAAAAGAATTTGACTGGATCAGAAAAGGACTTATGTTTGAACCTCGTGGTCATGATATGATGAGCGGAAGTATCTTGTACCCGCCAAGCGATCCTGCCAATGACTTCGGAATTTTGTTCATAGAAACATCAGGTTGTTTGCCTATGTGTGGACATGGAACAATCGGAACCATCACAATCGCAATCGAAGAAGGTTTGGTAATTCCAAAAGTTCCCGGCAAAATCAGAATGGAAGCACCGGCTGGTTTGGTACAAATAGAATATCAGCAAACAGGAGCCAAAGTAGATTGGGTACGTCTAACCAACGTTAAATCTTATTTGGCTGCTGAGGGATTAACTATCAATTGTCCGGAATTGGGCGAGCTTGTTTTTGATGTGGCTTATGGAGGAAATTATTATGCTATTGTAGATCCACAAGAGAATTTTTCAGGTGTCCAGGATTTTACCGCAAGTAAAATTATTCAGTACAGTCAGGAGTTGCGTAATCGCATAAACGAAGAATACCCACATTATTTTATTCATCCCGAAAACAACACGATCAGAGATGTGACTCATATGTTATGGACAGGTGAGCCAATAGATGCTACTTCATCAGGAAGAAATGCTGTTTTCTACGGAGATAAAGCCATAGATCGTTCCCCATGCGGTACCGGGACTTCAGCAAGAATGGCGCAATTACACGCTAAAGGAAAGTTGAAACTAAACGAAGAGTTTATTCACGAAAGTTATATAGGAAGTAAATTTATTGGAAAAGTAGTCGAAGAAACGTCTATTGGAGATATTCCGGCGATTGTTCCAAGCATTCAGGGATGGGCAAAAGTGTACGGCTATAACAATATAATTATTGATGAAAGTGATGATCCTTATGCGTTCGGATTTCAGGTAATTTAAAGAAAAAAAGAAAAGATCTTTTTTTATCCGCGTCTTCGCGATAGCGAATCCGTTTTATCCGTGTAAAATAGACAGGTTGTAGTATCTAATTATAAGAACCTTTCCAAATTTATACAGACAACAATGATAAAAAAAGAAAAGATCAGTTTTTATCTGCGTCTTCGCGATAGCGAACCCGTTTTATCCATGTAAAATAACCAGGTTGTACCATTAAAAAAGAGTACAACTAATAACATAATAAATACATTGACAAAGACAGTAAACCAAGTCAATGATTTTTAATTAATAAAAAAGGTATGAAAAAAGTAGGTATTGTTGGTGGCGGAATTATTGGTCTGTGTTCCGCCTATTATCTTGCTAAAGAAGGTTACGAAGTAGCTGTTTTTGACGAATCTGCCATGGAAGACGGCTGTTCGTACGGAAACGCAGGAATGATTGTTCCTTCCCATATCATACCTTTAGCGCAACCGGGTATGATTGCGCAGGGTATGAAATGGATGTTTGACAGTCAGAGTCCGTTTTATGTAAAACCACGTTTAAATGCCGATTTATTAAAATGGGGCTTGCAGTTTTATAAACATGCCAATAAAAGTCACGTAGAAAAAGCAATGCCCGCTTTACGTGACCTGTCTCTGTTGAGTAAAGAGTTGTATCAGGATTTTGCTAAAGAGAATAACTCCTTTTTTTACGAAGAAAAAGGACTTTTGATGCTTTATAAAAGTGATAAAGTAGAAGAAGAAATGCATCATGAAGGAAAAGAAGCAGAGCGTTTAGGTCTTGAAGTGAATTATCTTTCAAGAAGAGAGGTAATAGCTTTAGAAACAGGTACTAAAACAGATGTAATTGGAGGTATTCACTATAAAAGTGACGCACATTTGTATCCGCAGAAATTCATGAAGTTTATTAAAGAAGAATTAATCCGTTTAAAAGTAGAAGTACATCAGCATACTACTGTAAAGGACTTTATCTTTGACGGAAGTAAAATTGCCAAAATAGTAACCAACAAAGGTACTTTTGCTACTGATGAGGTGGTATTGGCTGCAGGATCCTGGAGTCCTCAACTGGCTAAAAAACTAAATATAGGAATCTCCATTTTGCCCGGAAAAGGATATAGTTTTACATTAAAAGACAGGAGTGAAAAACCAAGTATTCCATCAATTTTATGTGAAGGAAAAGTGGCCGTGACCCCTATGAATAATGATATTCGTTTTGGTGGAACTATGGAAATAACACATACAGGAGATACTAAAATAAACGAAAACAGATTGCGCGGAATTGTAACCAGTATCAATGATTTTTATCCCGATATGCAAATAGAAATGCCAAAGAGCGAAGAGACCTGGTTTGGATTCCGTCCTTGCACACCAACCGGAATGCCGATCATTACAAAAGATAAAAAAATTGTAAATTTGACTTTAGCAACAGGACATGCTATGATGGGATTAAGTCTGGCACCGGCAACCGGAAAAATTGTAACGGAAATTATTGCCGGAAAGATGACTTCTGTAGCTACTAAGATGTTTCAAATTTAAAATATGAGATACGACCCAATCCCGGTTTCTTTATTCGAGAATAATCGAAAAAGGTTTGCCGATAAAATGCAAAAGAATAGTTTGGCTATTCTTACTTCAAATGATGTAATGCCCAATAATGCAGACGATGTAATGGGTTTTGCGCAAAACAATGATCTGTTTTATTTGTCAGGAATCGAACAGGACGAAACCATATTAGTACTTTATCCCGATGCTTTCAAAGAAGAGAATCGGGCTATTTTGTTTGTAAAAGAAATCAACGAAAGCACACTGCTTTGGGATGGTGATTTTTTGTCAAAAGCAGAAGTTACTTCTATTTCAGGCATCAAAAATGTAAAATGGATTTCAGAGTTTGAAAAGACGCTGCAGCTTTTTGCTTTTGAAGCAGATCTCTTTTATTTAGGACACAATGAGCACATTAAAAGAGTAACTGCCGGAATGCAAACCAGACAAGACCGAATGATTCAATGGTGTAAAGAAAAATACCCATTGCATCAGTACGAACGTGCTGCAAAAATTACCCGTGATTTACGACCAATTAAATCCGATGAAGAAATTGATTTGATTAAAAAGGCAATTGCAATAAGTGTCAAAGGTTTTCAAGGGATTTTAAATACCATTCAGCCCAATATAAAAGAATACGAACTCGAAGCAGAGCTAACGTATGCTTACGTCAAAAATGGAGGAATACGACCTGCATTTAAGCCTATTGTGGCTTCAGGTAAAAATGCCTGTGCACTCCATTACAATACAAACGACAATGTTTGTCGTGAAGGCGAAATGGTATTGGTTGATTTTGGGGTTTGTTATGCCAATTACAATTCAGATACCACACGCTGCGTTCCGGTAAATGGTGTTTTTAGTCCACGTCAGAAAGCAGTTTATGAAGCTGTTTTATATTGTTTAAAAGAAGGATCTAAACTTTTGAAACCCGGAGTTCTGTCTAAGGATTATGAGTTAAAAATGGCAAAATTAATCGAGGCAGAATTGCTTAAACTGGGCTTGATAACGCAAGATGAAATTGCAAATCAAGATCCCGATAATCCCGCTTATAAAAAATACTTCATGCATGGTACTGCTCACCATCTTGGCTTAGATGTGCACGATGTAGGCTTGTATTCCAGACCTTTTGAAAAAGGAATGGTGCTGACTTGTGAACCCGGAATTTATATTCGCGAGGAAGGAATTGGCTGTCGATTAGAAAATGACTATCTTTTGACCGAAGATGGGAATATTAATTTAAGCGAAGCATTGCCTATTGAAATTGCAGACATCGAAAGTTTAATAAAAAATAATAAATAATACTATGAAAAAGTACTTAATACTTGTACTCTTTATTTGTACATCCGCTTTTGCTCAGAGCGATATTGATATAAATAATTTGAATTGGTTGCCTGATTCCCATTCGTTTTGGGTGAACGAAAATAATAATCTGAAAGTTTATGATGTCGATCAACTGGAGAAACAGACTACTATTTTAACTCAAAAACAGTTATCTGAATCCGGTTTTAACGGAGAAATAGAAGAGATTGTATGGAATGCTGCCAAAACCAAAGTATTGTTGTATACCAATTCAAAAAAGGTTTGGAGAGCCAATACAAAAGGAGATTATTGGTTTTTTGATTTAAGCACAGGAAAAGGAAGACAATTAGGTAAAAATCTGGAACAATCGTCGTTGATGTTTGCTAAATTTTCGGGGGACAATGAAAATGTAGCCTATGTTTCGAAGCACAATATTTATCTTGAAAATTTAAAAACTGAAAAAATAACACCATTAACAACTGATGGCACAGATAAAATTATCAACGGAACATTTGATTGGGTGTATGAAGAAGAGTTATCGGCAAGAGACGGATTCAGATGGAGTCCTGACGGAAAGAGTATTGCCTTTTGGCGTGTTGATGCATCAGCAACCAAATTTCATCTTATGATTAACAATACCGATTCGCTATATCCGGTTGTAGTTCCGGTAGAGTATCCAAAAGCAGGAGAGAAACCTTCTTCTGTTAAAATCGGGGTTATTGATATTGCGTCATTGCAAACCAATTGGTTAAATATTCCGGGAGAGCCCGATAATAATTATTTGGCTCGTATGCAATGGCTTACAAACCAATCGGTAATGGTAGTGCAGTTAAATCGCAATCAGAATCAGGCTACTCTTTACAACTGCGATACAAAATCAGGTACAGCTACGGTTGTTTACAAAGAGAAATCAGCTGCTTGGGTAGATGTTTTTGATGTGTCATCCGGAGTATACGATGGTTTTCCTTGTCATTTTGTTGATAATGGAAAAGCCTTTTTATGGAGTTCTGATGCAGATGGCTGGATGCATATTTATAAAATCAGTATTGACGGTAAGAAAAAAGAACTCATTACAACAGCTAATTTTGATGCCTATTTTATGGCATACAATGATAAAACCAAAACGATCTATTTCGAGGCAAGCCCAACAGATGCCACTCAACGTTATTTGTACGAAACGAATCTAAATTCAAAAAAGACAAAAAGAGTAACGCCAGATGTCTTTGACGGTACCAATAAATACAGTTTCTCTACAGATGCGATGTATGCAAAACATATCAATTCTAGTATAAATCGAGACTATAACATACGATTAGTAGCATTGTCGGGACATAAAAAAATATTGCCAAAAGAGGCGGATTCTTTTCAGGCTCCAAGAAGAAAATATTCTTTAGAGAAATTTAAAGTAACTACCGTTGACGGAATAGAGATGGATGGTGTAATGGCAAAACCACTTGATTTTGATCCTTCAAAAAAATACCCGGTGTTTTTTTATGTTTACGGAGAACCAATGGGAGCGGTTGCCAATGACACACCTTATTTTTATACGCTTATTGCCCAGTTAATTCCAAAAGGATATATCGGAATAGCAATGGATAACAGAGGTACACCGGTAATGAAAGGTGCCCAATGGAGAAAATCTATCTATAAGAATATCGGAATCATAAATACCCATGATCAGGCAATGGCTGCCAAAGAAGTTCTAAAATGGAATTTCATTGATCCTGACAGAGTAGCGATTCATGGTTGGAGTGGTGGTGGAGCAGTAACTTTAAATCTGATGTTTCAACATCCTGATATTTACAAAACAGGTATTGCAATTGCAGCTGTTACAGATCAGCATTTTTATGATAATATTTACACAGAACGTTATATGGGGCTTCCGGAGGATAATGAAGCTACTTATATCAAAGCATCTCCTGTAACGCACGCTAAGAACCTAAAAGGTAATTTATTATACATACACGGAACAGGCGATGACAACGTGCATTACAAAAATGCTGAGGTTTTAATCAACGAACTGATTAAACACGATAAAATGTTCGATTTAATGGTTTACCCGAATCGTTCGCATGACATCGATGAAGGAGAAGGAACCAGTAAACATTTAATGGATATTTTTGCGAGATTTATACAAAAAAACTGCCCTCCGGGAGGAAAATAGTATCTCAGAAACAATAAAAGAAAACAGGCTGTCTTACAAGTTGTAGGGGAGCCTGTTTTTTTTTGTTTCAAGTTTCAAGTTTCAGGTTTCAGGTTTCAGGTTTCAAGTTTGAAATCTTGCTGTAAGCGCCACAAAGAACTAAACCTTGTGACCTTAGCGGCTAGTTTTTTAACCGCAAAGCGCGCTAAGGTTTTTCTTTATGTCTAACGTAAAGGTCGCAAAGCTTTGTGGGCAAAAAACTAGGCTTTCTTAGCACATTCTATTTATACCACCAATCATTAAACTATTTGCGCACCTTGCGTAAAACTTTGCGCCCTTTGCGGTTAAACCATTAACTTGAAACTTGAAACTTGAAACCTGAAACAAAGACACCCCCCTTAGAAAATAAAAAACCGCAACTCTTTATCAGAATTGCGGTTTCTAGGTATAAAAAATGGTTGGTTAATAGCGATATTTTTTTTTACAATGATATATCTTTAATTTGAAACTAAAAAATACCCCTGTAACAAAATAAGGTTTTGATGTTAACTATTTAACATAACAGGCATTACCAACATAGTAACAGTTTCACCTTCTTCTAAACCATCAACAGGTGTTAGAATACCGGCTCTGTTTGGTAATGACATTTCCAACATAATCATATCTGATTGTAAGTTAGTCAACATTTCAGTTAAAAAGCGTGAGTTAAAACCAATTTGTAAATCATCTCCCTGATAATCACAAGTCAATCTCTCTTCTGCTTTGTTGGAGTAATCAATATCCTCGGCAGAAACATTCAATTCAGCTCCTGCAATTTTTAAACGAATTTGGTGTGTTGTTTTGTTAGAGAAAATAGCCACACGACGAACAGAACTTAAAAACAAAGAACGATCGATCATTAACTTGTTTGGATTCTCTTTTGGAATTACCGCTTCATAATTAGGGTATTTTCCATCGATCAAACGACACATTAAAATATAGTTGTCAAATGAGAAAGTCGCATTTGAATCGTTGTATTCGATTTTTACCTCTGCATCAGAAGAACCTAAAATACTTTTTAAGATATTCAAAGGTTTCTTTGGCATAATAAAATCAGCCACCTGAGATGCTTTTACATCTGTACGGGCATATTTTACTAATTTATGAGCATCTGTAGCGACGAAAATTAAACCTTCCGGTGAGAATTGAAAGAATACTCCCGACATCACAGGACGTAAATCATCATTACCCGCGGCAAAAATAGTTTTGCTTACTGCTGTTGCCAAAACTTCAGCAGGAACTAAAGTTACCGATGGTTCCTCCAGACTTACCGCTTTTGGAAATTCGTCTCCTGCAGCGTATGCCAAAGCATATTTTCCTGAGTTTGAACTAATTTCTACAGTATTGTTATCCTCAACTGTAAAAGTTAGCGGTTGCTCCGGAAACGTTTTTAAAATTTCAAGCAAAAGTTTAGCTGGCACAGCCACACTACCTTTACTCGTAGAATCGATAGATAAAGTAGCCGACATTGTAGTTTCAAGATCAGAAGCTGAAACGGTCAATTCGTTATTGTCTAGTTCAAATAAAAAGTTGTCTAAAATAGGCAACGTATTGTTACTGTTGATTACACTACCTAAAACTTGCAATTGTTTTAATAAGTACGAACTCGATACTATAAATTTCATCTGTTATATTTTATTTTTTGAGGTGTATTTTAGCTAATAAAGGCTAAATATACGGATTACAAATATATCGTAAACTATCTAAAGTAGTACAATTTTTTTATTAACATCTATTTGCTGTATTTTCTTTTACGGACGTAAGTAAATACAAGTCCGAAAATCAATAAAATTAGAATTGGAAGCCCGATAGTTATGAATTGCGTGCTACTATAATTCGCACTAACTTTTTCTTTATCCAGCAATGGCAGATCAAGATCTTTGCTTCTAATGTTAATAAGTCCGTTATCATCCAGCAAATAATTAATGCAATTCATCATGAAATCTTTGTTGTCGTAAAGTTTTCCGGTACGTTGATCATAACCCAATTCTACAGGCATCATGTTTTTATCCAATTGATTTTTGGCTACATCTCCATCAGAAATAACAATCATTTTAGTTGGCTTTCCTTTGCTTAGAAAAGAACTTTCCTTGAAGGGTAAAACACGGTTTTCAAACGCCGAATGAAACGAACCTTCCAATAAAACGGACAGTGGTAATTCACCTTTATCGACATACTCCTGAGGAGTAGTTTTTTCGCTTACAATATTCAAATTAATCTCAGCCGGAGTTCCAATTATTTTCGAATATTGAGAAGATTGTAATAAAACAGTTTTTTTAATTCCGTTTTTCAAAGTATCAATCGGACTGGCAAAATCAAATCTGATTCCACCTAAGTTTTTTACTATCGGATGCGTGCTTGTCGGATACACTTCCGGAGCATATTTCCATTTAAATTCCTGATATTGGGTAGCGCTCCCTTGTTCGCCGGTAGCTAATTTTATTGGAGTACCGTATTCGTCTTTTACCAAGTCAGGGTTGATTCTGAATCCGTATTTGAAGAACATATCGTTAAGATTCAAATCTCTCGGATACGCCAAAGTAGCACCCGATTGATTGTACAGACTGTCCATTTCTGCAGCAACCTGATCGATTAACCAAAGTGTTTTTCCGCCATTCATAATAAATTGATCCAGCACTTGTTTTTCCTCGTCAGAAAAAGTTTCGGTTGGCTTGGAAATAATGGCTAAATCGTATTTTTTTAAGGCGTCTAAAGTCCCTGTTGGATTTGTAGACACAGAATCTAAGGTAAAAGGACCAATATAATAACTCTCGCGAATCTGCATCAGCATTTTCGCAATATGAATTTCATTTATCTCACCATTACCTTTTATAATAGCAACCTTCTTTTGCTTGTCTTTAGTGATTTTATTGATAGCATCTGCAATCGAATATTCTAAATGCTGAATAGAACCCATCACTTTTTGCTCCGTCGAAGCCCCCATTCTGTTTTTCAATAAAGGAATATTGACTTCCTTATTGTTGTAAACCGCAATGGCCCACGGGAAAACCATCGCCTGAGATTGTTTCCCTTTGTCGTCAACAGTAATGTTTATCGGAGTAAGACCTTTTTGATAAAGCGATTTTATCATATCCATGCTTTCTTCTTTGTTTTCCAGTGGATTTACAAATTCAAAAGCAATATGGTTATTATAGGCTTGAAATTCTTCGAGTAATTGTTTGGTTTCCTGTTGCAAACGTCTGAAATCTGCAGGAAGATCCCCCTGCATATAAATCTTAATCGATAACGGATTCTGAACCTGTTTTACAATGTTTAATGAAGTTTCAGATAAAGTATATCGTTTGTCTTTAGTTAAATCAAATCGATGGAAGAACAGACTTCCAAGAACGTTTAAAACAATTAAAATGAAAACGGTAATACCTAATGTTTTGATATTTTGTTGAGTAGATGCTTTCATTAGGCTTTAAGAGATTTTAATTTATAAACGGTGAAAGACAAAAATAGAACAGTGATACTCAGAAAGTAGATGACATCACGAGTGTCAATTACACCTCGGCTCATACTCTTAAAATGATCCTGCATACCCAATGCCGAAATAACAGGGAAAGAACCCGGAATTAATGTTGCTAAACCTTCAAAACCGAAGTAAAAGATAAAACACAGAAAAACCGAAATGATAAAAGCAACAATCTGATTTTCGGACAGGGTAGAAGTAAAGATCCCGATTGCAGAATAAGAAGCTATTAAAAACAACAATCCGAAATACGAACCAATTGTACTTCCCATGTCAATATTTCCTTCAGGAGCACCTAAAGTTGAGATTACTTTCACATAAACAAAAGTGGGAATTATTGCTAAAACAATTAGAATTAAAGAACCTAAAAACTTCCCGTTTACAATTTCCCAAATCGATAAAGGTTTGGTCAAAAGCAGTTCTAAAGTACCTTGTTTTTTTTCATCCGAAAAACTTCGCATAGTAACTGCCGGAATCAGGAAAATTAAAATCCAGGGTGCTAAAGTAAAAAACGGAGTAAGATCAGCATAACCCGTATTCAGGATATTGTAATCTCCTTCAAAAACCCATAAAAAGAGCCCGTTGCTAATTAAGAAAATACCAATGACCAAATAGCCAATAGGAGACCCAAAAAAGGATTTTATCTCTCGTAAAATGATTGATTTCATGTAACGTTTATATTTGTTTCTTTTGTTTTTGTTTCAAGTTTCTTTTGTTTCAAGTTTCAGGTTATGTATGTCAACTTGAAACCTGAAACTATTCCAGGCTCACCAGCTTATCCACACTCCAGGCCTCCGGTTTTGCGTTGAAGAGTTTTTTGGTAAAACTCCAAACCGAGTCAAAAAGTGCTGATTGACGGTAATTTTCCAGGTCCGCTTCGGTTTCCCAATAACTATAGGTGAAAAAGATGCATTTGTCGTTTTTATCCTGATAGAGTTCTAAAAAACGATTTCCTTCTGCATTTCGTATTTTGTCTTTTATGGATTCAAAATTTTCAAGAAAATCAGAGATTTTATCTTCGTGAAAACTCATTTTTACTATTCGAACAAACATCTTTTTATTATTTTAGATTTTAGATTGCAGATTTTAGATTGAAAATCTGCAATACGCGCGCAAAAATACCAAAAAGGATTGTTCTTTTGTTATAAATTTTGTTCTTCCGAAAAACATTTTTCTAAAAATGGAAAGTTAAATGTGAGATGTAAAATGCGAGATGTAAAATAGCTAATTTCAAAATCAACAATCTATAGTCTAAAATCTAAAATCTGCAATCTAAAATTTAACCGTAATCACATCTCTGTAGTTCAGTCCCAGTAGACTATTGGCGGAACCCACTTTTGAAGGGTTGCTTCTAAAAATGGCAATTTCGAGATAACCGGCTTCATTAAAAATAGCCAGTTTTTCACCTTCATAGGTTTTAATTGGGTATTTGTCAGAGCTTGCTATAGCCGAATAGTTCGGCAAAATGGTTTTGATACTTTTGGGTTTCATTACGATTTCGTACGAACGTCCTTTTGCCACTTCCTTAAATTGTTTTTTGGAAATATTGGTCACTACGTTACCGAAATGATCAATATAAATGACATATCCTTTTATAGAATTACCATCGTTTGCTACTACAGCCTGAAGTTCGGTAACTTCTTTAACGGCTGCTATTTCTTTTCCAATTACATTCAATAAACCTCCTTTTGCAATATGGCAGGCAACCTTTATAAAGATATCCATATCCGTAGATTCAGGCGGAAAACGATCATGAATATTGATAGCAACAATCTTTTGCGGTACAATTTTCTGCGTGAGCATACTTAAGATCCCATTATCAGCACAAATAAAGTAATGGTCGTTCCATTGCATTGCGATATGTTGGTTCTCTTTATTGCGTTCAATATCAACCCCAATCAAGTGTACTGTTCCTTTTGGAAAACTTAAATAAGAAGCGCCGATAACATAACTGGCTTCGGCAGTATTAAATGGGTCGATGTCATGCGAAATATCAATAATTGTGGTCTCTGAAGCCTCAGATAATATTTTACCCTTTATCGAACCAACAAAGTGGTCTTTTAAGCCGTAATCGGTAGTGAGGGTAATTATTGACATCATTTTGTTTATAACTATTGGTAGTTTTTGAATCTAATTTTCATTAAATTTGAGAAATGCAAAGCTAAGAATACTTAGATACAAATTGAAAGAAAGAAAAGACAATTTACAATTTTTAAACTAAGTAAGTGTTATAATAGTGTTAGTCATTAGCTTCCGCTTTCAGTAGATGAAGAAAAAGTAGAGCACGCAGTAAACAGTAAATGATTTTTTGAAGTAATTTTTTACACATTGGAGAATTATGACGGTGAGTGAAAACCGAAACTTTTAAAAATAATGATATTTACCCGACAGCAATTGATTTAAAAACAAACTTAATTTTAATTTAAAACTATCTCATTTGAACGAAAGAATAATCGAGCTAATAGACATCGCGCCAAAAGAGTTTTGGGGCGCTCAGGACAGCCATCTGGAAATCATCAAAAAGTACTATCCAAAGCTTAAAATAGTAGCTAGAGGAACGACTTTGAAAGCATTTGGCGAAAAAGAAGTTTTAGATGAATTCGAAAAAAGATTTCAAAGATTAATGCTGCATTTTACCCGATACAACAACATCGATGACAATGTAATAGAACGCGTAATTATGAGTGATGGTCAGGATGAAAAAAGAGCCTACGATCACGATAAAATACTGGTTCATGGTGTTGGCGGTAAGATTATAAAAGCAATGACACCTAACCAGCAGTTACTGGTAGACACGATTAGAAAAAATGATATGGTGTTTGCAGTAGGACCGGCCGGAACGGGTAAAACCTACACAGGTGTTGCTATGGCTGTAAAAGCACTTAAAGACAAGGAAGTAAAAAGGATTATCCTGACGCGACCGGCTGTAGAAGCAGGAGAAAATCTTGGTTTTCTACCCGGCGATATGAAAGAAAAACTGGATCCTTATATGCAACCGCTTTATGATGCGTTACGTGACATGCTTCCGAACGAAAAGCTCGAGGATTACATTTTAAAAGGAATTATTCAGATTGCGCCATTGGCATTTATGCGTGGACGAACACTTGATAATGCCTTCGTAATTCTGGATGAAGCACAAAACACCACACACTCACAAATGAAAATGTTTCTGACCCGTATGGGAAAAAACGCTAAATTTATGATTACGGGTGATCCCGGACAGGTCGATTTGCCACGCAGAACTATTTCCGGTCTAAAAGAAGCGATACTGGTTCTGAAAGACGTAGAGGGTATAGGAATCATTTATCTGGACGATAAAGATATTGTGCGTCACAGATTAGTCAAAAAGGTAATTGACGCTTATAAACAAATTGAAAATCACGATTAATTTTGTGAGATGTTTTTTGTGAGATGTGAAATGTTTTTTGCATTTGCAATTTTAGGAAATATTCGTTTTGTACCTAATTCTTTTGAAAATGTATAAAACGAATATTTTTTTATCAATAATTTAGCATAAATAATACAATTTAAAGTGACTTCCAAGATCTCGGAATATTAGATCTCTCTGAGTCATTCATATTTAAAGTAAAACTTAGAAACTCAGAATCTTAGTAACTTAGCATCTTTAAAATGAAAGAAGTAGACGATTTTTACGAACGACAAGAAGAATCCGTAAAGGAAGTATTACTGGCATTAAAAGAAATTATCTTAAAACAAGACAAAGACATTACAAATGTTCTTAAATACGGAATGCCCTTTTTTTGTTACAAAGGAAAAATGTTCTGTTATCTGTGGACGCACAAAAAAAGCAAACAACCCTACATCGGAATCGTCGAAGGGAAGCACTTTGAAGAATCGTTTCTAATTCAGGAAGCCCGCTCCAGAATGAAAATAATGCTGTTTGATGTAAATGAGGATTTACCCGTAGAAATAATCGAAAACGTTATTCAAAAAGCCATAAATCTATACAAAACCGGAGTGGTAAAAATCAAAAAGTAGTTTTCAGTGAGCCGAAGAGGTGTTTGGTTAATTGGAAACACTTAAGGTAATTAAAGTAATTGTCGAAAAGTAAGTAGTAACAGTATACGGTAAATAGTAAAAAATCCGTTTTTATCCATGTCTTTGTAAAACAAACCTGTCTCATCCGCGTCCCAAAGCATTCCTTTATTCAATGTGTAGAAATAGTTAAATAAATAATAAACTTAGCTGTTTTTAGGCCGTATAGCCAGTTCTACTTTGTTCATCTAAGCTTTAAGTCGTAAATTTGGAATCAAAATAATAGGCGATTTTTACTATGAACTCAAAACTTAAGAATATAAAAGTTATCGTTACTGATTTAGACGGAACTTTATTAAATCCTCAACATAAAATATCAGATTACACCAAAAGTATTTTTCAGGAACTTCACAATCAAAACTATCTTATCGTGGTAGCCACAGGACGCCATCATATGGACGCTATGGCAATTGTAAACACACTGGAGGTTCCGGTTTATCTGGTGAGTTCAAATGGAGCCAGAATACACTCCCCGGAAAAAGAAGAACTTTTTGCTTTTGATTTAAAAAGTGAAGTAGTAAAAGCAGCTTTAAATGTAGAGATAGATCCTGAAATAACGGTAGTTTTATTCAAAGAAAAGGTTTGGCAGACCAATAAAATTAATGAAAAGTTAAACAGTTTTCAAACCGAATTGAAATACCTTCCGGAATTGGTAGATTTTAAAACACTTGAAGATTTTGGGGCGATAAAAATATTCTTCGCGCACGACAATCATGAAAAATTAGTAGCTTTAAAAGAAGCTATACTGGCAAACGGTTCAAGCGAACTGCATCACGCTTTTAGCCTTCCAACCTGTTTGGAATTTATGGATAAATCGGTAGACAAAGCGGTTGCAATTAGCAAAGTTTTAGAAAAAGAAGGCTTTATGATGCAGGAAGCCGTTTCGTTTGGAGATGGTTTTAACGATGTCCAGATGTTGTCTGCCACCGGAAAAGGTTTGATTATGGGGAACGCGCCGGCCTTGTTAAAAGAAACGTTACCCGATCTGGAAGTCATTAAAACTAATGCAGAAGATGGAGTGGCCAGATATATCGCTTCAAGAATTTTAGATGAAGAATTGGTAACCTCCTAATTTTTCAAAATAAGGAAATCAGTTTTTTGTAAACTGCTGAAAAAAAAAACAGATAAACTGCTCTTAAATTGCAAGTCAATTTGAGAGCAGTTTTTTTAGCTCTAGCCTATACGGGTTAAAGTTTTTCGGTATCAAGTTCAAAAGTTGTTTTCTATCTTAAAAGAGCTCCTGCGGGAAATTTTCTCACGCAGATTTGCTTCACCTGTTCGCTATCGCTCGGGTAGCAGATTCATTTAGATTATTTTATCGAACCGTAAAACAAAAATATCAGCCTGATCTGCAAAATCTGCGTGAAAAAAAAACACGCACTGTTATTATGGCTTGTTCGATAAAAAATTTGAAAAAAGAAGCTTAGCATTTTAAATAATTGGAATTTATTATGCTTAATTCAATGGATTTAGGTGGCAAAAGACAAAAACATTTTTTTAGTAATTTTCAAAGTGTATTTTTGCTATACTAAAAAAAAACTATCATGACCAAAAACATTTTTATCCTCGCCCTTTTAATTTTTTCAATTAAGGGTAGCAGCCAAAATTTAAAGTTAGAAGAAATTATGAAAGGAGACTCTTTCATTGGTAATCAGCCAACAAACGGAAGATGGTCGCTGGACGGAAAAAAAGTGTATTTTGAATGGAATCCAAAAAATGAATTAGGCACCAGTACATATTCATGGCAAAAGGGAGCTGCAAACCCTGTACTTGTAGAACCAAAAGAAGCGGTTTTTTCTAAATTTGATTTTAAAAGAAAACCAACATCCGATATCGCTTACTATACCGATAAAGGAGGTTTGTATTCGTATAACATTAGTTCAAAAGCAATAAAAAAAATATATCAGCAAAATACTCCCATTTTTAATCTTGACTTAGGAAGCCAGGCCGGAGTTGTATTTTTTGAGCAAAACGAAAACATATTTAAATACAATAGTAAAGACGGGACTCTACTGCAAATTACTAATTTTAGTAAAGGCACTAAAAAAGAAAAAACAACTGAAAAAGATTCTTTCTTAAAAAGTCAACAGAAGGAGTTATTTCAATTTATCAATGATAAAGAGGCGAAAAAACAATGGAATCTGGCAAAAAGCAAAGCTGTTAAGTCCGATTTTGCCAAAGAATACTTTTATGGAAAAGATAATTTAGTTGGTCTTAAAGCAAATCCAAATGGGAATTATGCTACTTTCAGTTTAGTAGAGAATGTTGAAGTGAAAGCAGAAAAAATGGAGGTTTTTATAACAGATGACGGTTACAATCAGTCTCCCGATACCAAAGAAAAAGTATCTACAGCTAACTTTGTTAAAACACGTTTTGGTATTTACTCTGTTGCAAAAGACTCTGTTTATTTTGTTAATTTTTCCAAATTAAGTCATATTCAGGACGTTCCGAAATATTATGAGCTTTACGATAATTTAAAGAATAAAGAGAAAGAAGATAAGCTAATTGCGGTTCAGGCACCTGTTTATAACGAAGACGGTTCCTTTGCGATTGCAGAAATAAGAAGTCAGGACAATAAAGACAGATGGATTGTAAGTCTGAATCTGGAGAACGGAACTTTTACCGAAATCGATCATCAACATGATGAAGCGTGGATTGCCGGACCCGGAATTCCATTTTATGTTTTTATGTCCGGGAATCTTGGTTTTCTGGCAGATAATGAAACGGTTTATTTTCAATCTGAAGTAACAGGATATTCGCATTTGTACAGCTACAATTTAAAGACAAATACAAAAAAACAATTGACAAAAGGAAACTGGGAAGTTCGTGACCTGATTTTGTCTAAAGATAAAAAAGCATTTTATTTAACAACCAATACGACACATCCCGGAAATAGAAATTTTTATAAATTAAATGTCGCAGATGGAATTCTACAGCCTATTTTAACAAAAGACGGAGCTCATGAAGTAGTGGTTTCTCCTGATGAAACTACATTGTTGGTTCGTTACTCTTATAAAAATAAACCTTGGGATTTTTATATTGCCGAGAATAAAAAGAATAGTACTTTACAACAAATCTCATCTTCAACATCAGAAGAATTCAAAAAATACCAATGGAGAGAGCCTGAAGTGATTACTTTTAAAGCGCAAGACGGAACTCCGGTATATGCAAGATTGTATACACCAAAAACAGAGAATACCAATAAGGCGGCAATAATTTTTGTGCATGGTGCAGGATACTTACAAAATGCGCATAACTATTGGAGTAATTATTACAGAGAATATATGTTTCACAATTTGCTAACCGATCTGGGGTATACGATTCTGGATATCGATTACAGAGGAAGTGACGGTTACGGAAGGGATTTTAGAACCGGAATCTATCGTTTTATGGGCGGAAAAGATTTGTCCGATCATCTTGACGGTAAAAAATACTTAGTAGATAATTTGGGTATTGATGCTAACAGAGTTGGTATTTATGGAGGTTCTTATGGTGGTTTTATAACTTTAATGGGAATGCTGACCACTCCGGGAGAATTTGCTTCAGGTGCAGCTTTGCGTTCGGTTACAGATTGGGCACACTACAATCACGGTTATACAGGCAATATTTTGAACTTTCCTGAAACAGATCCGGAAGCATTCAAAAAAAGCTCTCCAATTTATTTTGCTGAGAATCTGAAAGGAAATTTACTAATGTTACACGGAATGGTTGACGATAATGTAGAATATAAAGATATCGTACGTTTATCACAGCGTTTTATAGAACTGGAAAAAAAGAACTGGACACTAGCTTCTTTCCCGGTAGAAGCGCACAGTTTTAAAGAAACCTATTCCTGGATTGATGAATACAGCAGAATTCTGAATTTGTTTAATACGACACTTTTGAAAAAATAGCTTGCAGTTACAGTTCTCAGTTGCGGTTTTCAAATTGCGACTGTGGCTGAAAACTGAGACTGAAAACCGAATACTTTTTTTGCGTGCTCTTTTAATTAGTTTTAAATTTGCATCCATAAAACAAAACACAACTAAAGGATAATGAGCAACACAATCACAACTACAGATTTTAATTTCCCGAATCAGAAATCAGTTTATCGCGGAAAAGTTAGAGAAGTTTATAATATTAATGACGAACTTCTGGTAATGGTAGCGACCGATAGACTTTCGGCTTTTGATGTAGTTTTACCAAAGGGAATTCCGTACAAAGGGCAAATTCTGAATCAGATTGCTACAAAGTTTATGGAATTAACGCAGGATATTGTACCAAATTGGTTGATTGCAACTCCGGATCCAAACGTAGCTGTGGGACATTTATGTGATCCTTTTAAAGTAGAAATGGTTATTCGCGGATATCTTTCAGGTCATGCTGCTCGTGAGTATGCTGCAGGAAGAAAGCAAATTTGCGGCGTAACAATGGCGGAAGGTTTAAAAGAGAATGATAAATTTCCTGAGCCAATCATTACTCCAACAACCAAAGCAGATAACGGTTCTCATGATGAAGACATCTCGCGTGAAGCTATTTTGTCAAAAGGGATTGTTTCTGAAGAGGACTATATTGTTTTAGAAAAATATACACGTGCTTTATTCCAAAGAGGTACTGAAATTGCGGCAAGTCGCGGTTTAATTTTAGTTGATACAAAATACGAATTCGGAAAAACAAAAGACGGTGTTATCGTTTTGATTGACGAAATTCATACTCCCGATTCTTCTCGTTATTTTTATGCTGACGGATATCAGGAGAGACAGGAAAAAGGAGAGGAGCAAAAACAATTATCAAAAGAATTTGTACGTCGCTGGTTGATCGAAAATGGTTTTCAAGGTCAGGACGGCCAACAGATTCCTGAAATGACAGATGCTTATATCGAATCGGTTTCAGAAAGATATATTGAGTTATACGAGAACATCTTAGGAGAAAAATTTGTAAAAGCAGATATTAACAACATCGATCAGCGTATTGATAAAAATGTAGTAAGTTATCTTGCCGCTCAATCATAAATAAAATTTCTGTTTCCTTTATTGGAGACGACACTAGTTTTTGTGCAATATAAAAAAACGCAATTCAAATTTTTTGTTGAATTGCGTTTTTTATGTGGTATTAGTTGTATAGTTTTGGATTCCAAGTTTCAAGTTCCAAGTTTCAAGTTTTGCATCTCACAACTCACATCCCACATCTCACATCTCACATCTCACAACTCACAACTCACTTTTTTTTTGCCCCATCATGCAACCACACCCCAATTTTTGTCGTCTATACTAAAGTAGCTAAGAATTCACAATCATCATAATCATCAATCATTTAACAAACAATCAACATGAAAAAATCAGTAATTATTTTAGGAGTAGCCCTAATGGTATTTGTAAGTGAAGCCCGGGCATCCCATTGCAGAGGAACTGTTCAGGATCAAATCGAATTTTCAAGTGATGCAGGAACACCTTTGCATGTAGCTATTTGCAAAGGAGATTTGGAAAGCGTTAAGAGAATCATTGAATATGGCGCTAATGTCAACAAAATAGTAAGAGATATGTCGCCTCTGATGCTTGCAGCCCGATTCAATAAAGTTGAAATCATTAAGGTTTTGCTGTCAAGTGGAGCCAAGCCTAATGTTGAGAATGAAAAAGGCTTTACAGCCCTCGATTACGCTAAATACTGTAATTCAATTGAGGCTATTGCCATTTTAAAAGAGCTGAAATAAAAGTTTTTGAGTTTATTAAGCAACGACCTTCCTGAGCAGAAGGTCGTTTTTTATTGAGCTTATTCTTCCATTTTTGCTTTAAGATTGTCAAGACCTTTTTGTAAATCATTTCCAATCATTTGATCCATCTTCATAAAAGGCAGCATAATATTCATAGGGTAGGGTATAACGCCATTTATACCCCATTTTACTTTAGTCTGATCTGCGGCTAAACTTTCGGTAGACATAAACCCGACAGCCGTATCGTTCATGGGTTCCTTAAATCTAAGAGCAAAATCCAGTCGTTTTCCTTCTGTAATTTTTGTGATTTCCTGTTCACCTACACCAACTTCTTTTACTGTACTTTCCCAGGCCGATATTGCGCCAACACTTCCATCTGTTCCTTTATAAGACAATTTCATTTTTGGATCAATATTGGCCCATACACTAAATTCATTTTGATTTTTTAAATATCTCACATAATTAAAGACGCTGTCGACCGGTTTATGAATGATAATTTCTCTTTCTATAGCATAACTTTTGGGCATAAAGTAAGCTGTAATTAAAACGATCGATAAAACTAAGAGTACAGCAGCCAGAATTCTTTTGATTGTTCCCATTTTTTTTTGGTTTAAAGGTTATTTAAATGATTTGATAATGGTGAATATGATTGGTCAATTACTTTTATTAGCCGTTTTCTTTATAAAAAGAGACAGGGTTATTCTATTTTTTATTTAAGTTTTTTCTTATTTTTTTATTTTTTTTGAAAATAATTCATTTAGATCATTAATGTATGAATTATTGACCAAAAATTTTGTTTTAATTAAAAAAAAGGGTCTTTTTTGAGTATTACTTCAAAGTAAAGTTAAAAAACTAATGTTTTGGTTTTACATTTTTGGGAAAATTTGATATTTATTTTTTAGAAATATTCGTTTTTGTGTAACATTTCTACCTTTGCGGCGTCTTTTATACAGAATTAAATAACAATTGAATTGTATTATTTAGGAATCATTAACAAAATGTTAAGAATTAGTTAAAACATAGTACCTTGTAATACAAAATACCGAAATTATATTTACATTTGTATTAGAATTTAAAAGATCATCAATCATATTTTATCAATCAATTTAACAAACAACACCATTATGAAAAATTCAGTTATTTATTTAGGATTAGCTTTAGTAACATTCGCAAATGTTTCAATCGCTTCAAATCACAAAACAGTTGTGAAAGATCAAATCGTACTATCTATAGACGATGATGCAACACCATTGAATGTTGCTATTAGCAAAGGGGATATTGAAGGAGTGAAAAAATTTATCGAATACGGAGCTAATGTGAACGAAAAGTCAGACGATATGTCTCCTTTAATGACTGCAGCACGTTACAACAAAGTTGAAATTATTAAAGTTTTATTAGCAAGCGGTGCACGTCCGTCTGATAAAAACGAAAAAGGATATACAGCTTTGAAATACGCACAATTATCAAATGCTACAGATGCTATTGCACTTTTAAAAGACTTGAAATAAGAGTTTAAAAAGTTTAAAAGAGTTTTAAGTTAGTTAGAAAACGATCTTCATGAGCAGAGGGTCGTTTTTTTTGTTTAGATTTTTTTTGGGATAAAACGTTAGTTTTGTCATTTCTGTAAAGGTTACTTATTTCGGTAACAGATTTATCATTTCTATTGGTTTCTTTCCATCAATACCTTGATGTGGTCTTT
>NZ_JAALLN010000001.1:471112-1214728 GCF_011751075.1 Flavobacterium poyangense | reverse complement strand
GCTCCAATTAAGGAACAGGCTCAATATGAGTCTTAAAGAGAAAGTCAGAAAGCAATTTTCTAACGATAAATCCCATCACCAACTTTTTCAATCACGGTCCATTTTCCTTTACTCTTGACCAGAATTAATATAGAAGTTGTATCAATATTTTTATAATCAGTTGTAGTTGATTTTATTGTAAAAACTGCATACTTATTTTGTTTATAATAAATTGGATCTGAAAAAGAAAAAACCTCATAGTTTTCCTTAAAATCAAACGTCTCATATTTCCCAGGATCGGGAAATTTTTCCTGTTTTATGAAAATGATATTCTGATGTTTAAAATCTTTTAAAGTCCAGTAATTACTTTTTATCCACTGGTCTTTAATGTATTTTTCTTCATATTTAAATTTCATTTTCTCCCATACTTTTTCATTGTATAAAGGCTTATCAACTCCTTCATTTCTTTCGTATTTATTTCTTCTAGGTTCAAAGTATATTTGTCCTTTAAAAATATCAATTGTCACATTATTATTGATTTTTTCCTGAATTATCATAATCTTATCTGATTCTTTCAAATTCAAACTCGATAAATAATCATTAATTGGTGCTTGATGGTTCTTTTGTGCAGCACAACTGTAAAGAAATTGAATGACGATAACGATATATAATAGCTTTTTCATGTCGGTTTATTTACAAGGTTTACCCACAGGCTTTTGTTCTAGTGGAGTGCCTGAACCAACAGGGTTTCCTGTTTGTTCTGACGCTAATCTGTTTTCAATTCTTAATCTCTCTGTGGTTCCTTTTGGAAACTTCTTGCTAAAAATTGGTGCATCTCTTAATCCTCCCCATGCTAAATCAGTATAAATTTCTGTAGGTTTTGTTCCATAAGGAACTGCAACCCCGGTTTGAAATTCTTGTAAGGCTGCTCCAATTGCTTCTACATAGGTATTAGCCATTTCTGCGTGTTGAAAATCTTCTGTACTCCCATGATATTTTTTGTCAACAAATGCTTGAAAAAGTAATGGGAATTCACTAAATACCACTAGATTTTTTGAAGCATCGAAATCCTCTACTAAGCTCATAAAAAAAGCATGTCCCAGTTCATGTAGTAAAATAGAAGCTTTGAATAATTGAGTTGCAGAAGTAAAGCGATCTTTACTTAGAGTTATCTTATAATTGTTCTCACGGATTCTTGAAGTAATGGCAGGCACAGTTCCAGCATCTCCAGAAGTAATTGTAACATTGTAAACAGAATTAGTCCCTAATTTAGTCAATATATTGGAGATATCACAATTGGTGGCATTTTTTAACTGGGCTAAAACAGCTTTAGGGCAAGGATCAAGTTCTCTATCAACTATAATCTCTTCAATAATCTCTGCATCGGTTTGATCCTCCTCTTCATTTCCACCGTCCGGAGGAAGGACTTCTTCCTCTTCGTTGTCATGGTATCTCATCACACATTCCCACCATTCATCAAATATTCTTTGTTGCTCAGCTAGGGAAACGTCAAAAGAAACTATTCTATACGGACATGCGTCCAAAGCCGTTTCAGATTTGATTCGGCGCTTTTTAATTGGTCTTTTACCATTCTCAGAAATTAATACATTTGCTTGATTGTAGATGTGGTACCATTTTACGGCCGCTTCATTTGTTTTTGGAGAAAAGGTAACTTTGAGTTTATAATCAAAATTACTGCCGGCATTTTTTGGGGTTACCACCAGATAAGATCTTAAGAAATAACCGGAGTTGTTTTTCCTGGCTCCATTTTTTACAAAAATGGGCCGTTCTGTAATAAACGGAACAGTTAAAGTATCTTGCACATAAACCGCTTTTTTCCAATCGGGCTTTCCCAGGAAATAAAAGTTATTCTTTAACGCAATAGGATTGTTGTTAAAGTAATCAGCTGCCCGGTTTACATTCAGAGAACCGGTTTGCTTTTCAACAGCGGGTTCTTCTGTTGCACAGGAGCTAAAAAATAACAGAACAAGAGTCGCTGTTAAAACTAGGGCGGAGAAAATCTTTTTCATGGCTGACAAATATTAATTGTAAGATTTTGAGTATAATTTTAATGATATTTATTGCAATTGTATATTTTTCTTACTATTTGTAGACAGGTAATTTATTTTCGTTCCTTATTCCACAAAAAAAAGCCTGCTCCAATTAAGGAACAGGCTCAATATGAGTCTTAAAAGAGAAGTCAGAAAGCAATTTTAAAAATATCTTAGAGTTCTGTTTGATCTCTATTTTTCTTTAATTTTACTTTGGCTAACCTCTTTATTAAAATATGATTTCAGATTCAATTACAATCCAAATGCTGCTTTTACCTGGTCAACAAAATCAAGTTTTTCCCATGTAAATAACTCTACTGTAACTGTTTTTTCATTTCCTCCCGGAGCAGAAAAAGTTTTGGTTACGGTTTCCGGTTTACGTCCCATGTGTCCGTAAGCAGCAGTTTCGCTATAGATTGGGTTTCTTAATTTCAAACGTTGCTCGATAAAGTAAGGACGCATATCAAAGATAGCTTCTACTTTTTTAGCGATTTCACCGTTAGTTAAGTTTACTTTAGAAGTTCCGTAAGTCTCGATGAAGATTCCCATTGGTTCAGCAACACCAATTGCGTAAGAAACCTGTACTAAGATTTCGTCAGCAACACCTGCAGCAACTAAATTTTTAGCGATATGACGAGTAGCATAAGCAGCACTTCTGTCTACTTTACTTGGGTCTTTTCCTGAGAAAGCACCACCACCGTGAGCTCCTTTTCCACCGTAAGTATCAACGATAATTTTTCTTCCTGTTAAACCAGTATCTCCGTGAGGTCCTCCAATTACGAATTTTCCTGTTGGGTTAATGTGGTATTGGATTTTATCATTGAATAAATGAGCGTGAGCCGGATTTTTAGCGATGATTCTTGGAATCAAAATATCAATAATATCTTTTTTGATTTTAGCCAACATAGTAGCTTCTTCATCAAAATCATCGTGTTGTGTTGAGATTACAATGGCATCAATACGTGTTGGTTTGTTGTCATCACTGTACTCTAAAGTTACTTGTGATTTTGCATCCGGACGTAAATAAGTGATCTCTTTGTTCTCACGTCTTAAGATCGCTAATTCCTGCAATAGTTTATGAGATAAATCAAGTGCCAATGGCATATAATTTTCTGTTTCGTTAGTTGCATAACCAAACATCATACCTTGATCTCCTGCACCTTGCTCTTCCGGCTTAGCTCTGTCAACACCCTGATTGATATCGGCAGATTGTTCGTGAATGGCTGAAAGAATTCCACAAGAATTGGCTTCAAACATGTATTCACTCTTAGTATAACCGATTTTACGGATTACTTCACGAGCAATTTGTTGAACATCAAGATAGGTATTGGATTTTACTTCACCAGCCAGAATTACCTGACCCGTAGTAACTAAAGTTTCACATGCTACTTTTGAGTTAGCATCAAATGCCAAAAAGTTGTCGATTAATGCATCCGAAATTTGATCTGCAACTTTGTCTGGATGTCCTTCACTAACAGATTCTGACGTAAATAAATAAGCCATAATAATTTATTAATTAGATAATTAAAGTTAAGCGAGGAAAAAAAATTGCTAAAAAATGCTAAAGGAGAGTTCCTGCTTTAGCATTTTTTACTACCGAAATCAAAACGTTCCGGTATTCATAACAAATCATTTCATTATGAAGAGGTTGCAATCAGTTCAAATTTTTCCTCTTTATTCGGGTGCAAAGTTAAAAAACCATTTTGATTGACAAATTAAAGTTTTGCTTTTTTTATTAATTGTATATAAATTTAACATAACATACTAATTCGATAGGGTAATAGAAATTTTTTTGGTTTTTGTTTGGTGGTTCCGAAAAAAGTCCGCAAATTTGCCCCATCAAAATGAAAGAAAACAAAATAAACATGAAATCAATCTTAAAGAATATGTCTTGTATGATGCCGGAAACTTCCGCAGAGAGACTATTGTAGACTGTTTTAAACGATATACTAAAAGAACCTCTGCCAATTTGCGGAGGTTTTTTTTTGGTCGAAAGTGAACTGAAAAAAAACAACATTCAATTATAAACTAGAATAAAAGAACCTAATTAAAATACAATGAAAAATAAATTACTACTGATTTTTAGCTTGGCTACCATCTCCGGATTGTATGCACAGGAGAACAAAAAAGAAAAAGATACTTTGCAAAACAATGAACTGTCAGAAATTACAATAGTAGGTTCGAGAAGTAAAAACCGTGTAAAAACAGACGTACCGGTTCCTGTTGACGTATTCAATATAACAGAAATAACCAAAGGCGCTCCGCAAACCAGTGTTACGCAAATATTAAATTATGTAGCACCCTCCTTTACGAGTAATCCGACGTCAACGGCAGATGGAACAGATCACGTTGATCCGGCACAATTAAGAGGTTTGGGGCCGGATCAGGTTTTGATTTTGGTAAATGGCAAACGAAGACATACCAGCGCTTTGGTAAACATCAACGGATCGCCGGGAAGAGGTTCAGTAGGAACCGATTTAAATGCGATTCCTTCCTATGCGATTGAGCGAATAGAAGTATTAAGAGATGGGGCTGCCGCACAATACGGTTCTGATGCGATTGCCGGAGTAATTAATATTGTATTGAAGAAAAACGCAAAATACGTTTCAGGTGATATTCAATACGGAGCAAATTTGTCTTCAGGATCCAATAATTTTAAAGGAGGAAGCGACGGACAATCTTTACAATTAGATTTAAACTATGGTACTTCTTTAGGGAAACAGGGAAGTTATCTGAACTTTACCGGAAGTGCACTAACCAGACAAGCAACAAGCCGTGCCGGAATTAGAAGTAATGCGATCTTTAATGCTTACAACGCAGTCGAAAACAGAGCGGCTCAAAATGGAGTTCAGGTTAATTCTTTGTTCAGTAATATTAATTCAACTCCAAATTCAGGACAGATCATTAGTACTTTGCAACAGTACGCGCCACAGGTTAGCTATTTTACACCGGCGCAACAAACTGCGATTTCTTCTGCAACGACAATTGCTCAGATGCAAACAGCCCTGAATTTTGATGTAACGAACAATGAGTTGAATTACAGAGGACAGGAAAGAAGCGACTATAATATGAGTGTGGGACAGTCCGAATTGGCGACAGGGCAATTGTATTTTAATGCTAAATATCCTTTGAGCGAGCGTACTTCCTTGTATTCCTTTGGAGGAGTCTCTTACAGAAACGGTAAATCCTATGCCTTTAACAGGCTTCCAAATGGTTCCGGAACTTTTACACAGGTGTATTCAAATGGATTTTTACCTGAAATAGAATCAGATATCCTGGATGCTTCTGCAGCAGCCGGAATTACAACCGAATTGTTTGGTTTTGACACTGATTTCAGTTCGAATCTTGGAACAAACTCTTTTAAATACGGGGCAAACAATACTATAAATGCAACTTTGGGAACCCAATCACCGTCTAGTTTTGATGCAGGTAAAGTTTCGTTTTTACAAAGTACAACCAATTTGGATTTTAGTAAAAAACTCGATGTTTTAGAAGGTTTGAATGTTGCTTTTGGTGGGGAATTCAGATACGAAAACTATCAGATCAAAGCCGGAGAACAAGCTTCTTACGGATTGTATGATGTAGACGGAAAATTTGTTTCCGGTACATTGCCAACAACTTCGCCATTAATCGTAACCGATTTCTTTGGAAACAAACGTGGAGCAGGAGCTCAGGGATTCTCAGGATTTCAGGCTACCGATGCCAAAGAAAAAGATAGAAGAAGTGTTGCCGCTTATGTAGATTTAGAATTAAACCCTACAGAAAACTGGCTTTTGAACGGAGCTGCACGTTTTGAAAATTATTCTGATTTTGGAAACACAGTTACCTTTAAATTGGCTTCTCTTTTGAAATTAAATAATTTCATCAATTGGAGAATCTCGGGACAAACAGGTTTTAGAGCGCCATCATTGCAACAAAAATATTTTGAAACGAGCTCTACACAATTTATTAACGGTTCACCTTATCAGGTAGGATATTTTACCAATGATTCTGATGCGGCGAAAAGCATTGGAGTAGAAAATTTAAATCCGGAAAAATCTAAAAGTATAAGTACAGGTTTTACATTCAAAATCCCGGAAGCTAATATTACAATCTCTACCGATGCTTATTTCACAAGAATCGATGATCGTATTGTTTTAACAGGTCAATATTCAAGACCAACAGACGGACAAATTGCCGGAGCTACATCACCGGAACAAAAAGAAGCACTTACATTGTTTCAGGAGGCATTTGATCTAAAGGGAGTAGAAAGAGCCTCTTTCTGGACAAACGGAATCAATTCAGAAACAAAAGGAATAGATGTGGTGATTTCTCAGAAGTATAATGTGGTAGCTGATTTTACGATTAGAAATGATTTTGCTATAAGTTATAATGAAACAAAAAGAGTAGGGGATTTAAATGTTCCTCAGTCTATTATCAATGCCGGAGGAGAACCTTTTAAATATTCCTTTTTTCCGGAGTCAAGCCGAGTGTATTTAGAGGAAGCAATTCCGAAATTGAAAGCCAATTTGACGACAACGTTCAATATTAAAAAACTGGATATTTATTTAAGAAACAGTTATTTCGGAAAAGTAACAGATCCGGGGGCTACAGATGTAAATTTAGATGGATTCTCTTCTGTGTACGAACATCCGGAGTACAGCGCTAAAATTGTTACGGATTTGTCTTTGGGGTATCAGATTAATGAAAAATTCAGAATCACGCTTGGAGTTAATAATATAGGTGATGTGTATCCGGACCGAAACAATCCTTCAACTCCTGCTTTTACAAACACAACTCCAACATTGTCTCCTGCGCCGAGTACAGATTTAAGTAATGCCAATCAATTTGCGTATTCGAGAGCAGTCTCACAATTTGGATTAAACGGTAGATTTGTTTTTGCACGTTTAGGATTCAAATTTTAAATAAAAAAATAAAGAATCTCTTTCAGGTATAAAGCTGCTCTACGCTTGATTTTGAAAGGGATTCTCAAAGAATTTCGATAAAATTTATGTAGCTTAATTCTTTTTAAATGTTAAATTTTAAAATTTTTTTTGGCAGTTAAAAAATAGTTACTATATTTACTCTATCAAACTAGTAGAATTAAAAAAAACGATTAGTTTTTTTATTAATTACAATTTTATAAAATGAAAACAATAGCAGATAAAATGAGAATGTGTTGTATGATGCGTAAATGCGTTCCGGTCTGTTGTTGCCAAAAGTGAAAGATAGAATCTTTGTTATAGTTAGACTATAAGCCCTTTTGGTAAGCCAGCCAAAAGGGCTTTTTTATTTCACCATTTTAAAAAATTATAAATATGAAAACATCAGATAAAAGTTTGAAAGCAATAGAAACAGATTTTAGAGAAAACAGCAACGTTATCGAAGTTGCTATAAAGGAAGTAATTCAATTAAAAGAAGAGTTGAGTTTAGAAGGACATAAATCATTGCTGTTTCAAATGTATGCCTTAGAAGAAGAGGACCTTTTTGCTTAAAAGATAAATCAATAACAAACCTAAATACTATTAACAATACTAAAAACTAAGAAATTATGAGCACACAAAAATTTGCCACAAACGCGCTACACGCAGGACACGATGTTACTAAAAATGCAGGAACAAGAGCAGTGCCTATTTACCAGACAACATCCTATGTTTTTAACGATTCTGATCATGCCGCCAATTTATTTGGCCTTGCAGAAGCAGGATTTATTTACACTCGATTAAACAATCCGACAAATGATATTTTAGAGCAACGGCTAGCGGCGCTTGACGGTGGAATTGGAGCGGTAGTTACGGCATCCGGAACCGCTGCAATTGCCACAACTTTCCTGACTTTGCTAAAAGCCGGAGATCATATTGTGGCATCCAATAGCCTGTACGGAGGGACCTATAACTTATTAAAAGTGACTTTACCGAGATTGGGAATCACAACTACGTTTGTTGATCCGTCAAAACCGGAAAATTTCTCTAAAGCCGCAAAAGAAAACACCAGGGCCTTTTTTGTGGAATCTTTAGGAAACCCAAAATTAGATGTATTAGATCTGAAGGCTATTTCAGATCAGGCCAAAAATTTCAAAGTGCCTTTTATTGTAGACAATACAATAGCAACTTCTTATTTGCTGAAACCATTTGAGTATGGAGCAAATATTGTGATTCACTCTTTGACCAAATATATTGCAGGAAACGGGACTTCGTTAGGAGGCGCCATTGTTGATGCCGGAACTTTTGACTGGTCAAACGGAAAATTCCCTGAATTTACAGAACCTTCTCCGGGATATCATGGTTTGGTTTATCATGAAGTTTTAGGAAATGCGGCCTTTATCACCAAAGTGAGAATTGAAGGTTTACGGGATTTTGGTTCTGCTCTGAGTCCATTTAATGCTTTTCAGATCATTCAGGGACTAGAGACATTGCCAATCCGAATTAAAAAACACAGCGAAAATGCGTTGGCTTTGGCTAAATGGCTGAAGAAACAAGAACAGGTGGCCTGGGTCAATTATCCGGGCTTAGAATCAAATAAATATTTTGATTTAGCTAAAGAATACCTGCCTGAGGGACAAAGCGGAATCATCACTTTTGGATTAAAAGGCGGTTTCGAAGCGGCTAAAAAAGTAGTGGACGAAACAAAATTGTTTTCTCTTCTGGCCAATGTCGGTGATACAAAATCACTAATCATTCATCCGGCAAGCACAACGCACCAACAATTGACAGAGGAGGAGCAAATAGAAACAGGGGTTTCTAAAGATTTGATTCGTCTCTCTGTCGGAATCGAGGATATTGAAGATTTAATTGCTGATTTGCAAACCGTTTTTGCAACAGTTGCGAAAGCGGAGTACAGCAATTAATAAAAGTTGAGGTTTTTTTGTTTTTTGTTTGAAAAATTGCCTTTAGCAATATGATTTTGCTAAAGGTGATTTTTAATAGAAACAAAATATAATATAAAGTTTAAACCATATAAGTGTATAAGCTCAGGTAAGCTAAGATCGAGTACTAAAATGAACTTAAATGACTTATATGGTTGAATTGATTAAAAGAAAACCTGTCAGGTGCGATTCAAAAAAATATACTTAACACATAGAAACATAGATTTTTATTTATAAAAAAAGAGTTTAAAAAAAGAAACACGTTTCTATCACATAGTCAAACTATGATGATTTAAATAAGTGAAACGCCTTTTTACGTTTTCAAAACTATGTCTCTATGTGTTAAAAAAAATGCGCGCAACAGGTTATAGAATTTTAAACCATATAAGTAGTATAAGTTCAGGTAAGCTAAGGTCGAGTAGTGAAATGAACTTAAATGACTTATATGGTTAAATTGATTAAAAGAAAACCTGTCAGGTGCGATTCAAAAAAATATACTTAACACATAGAAACATAGATTTTTATTTATAAAAAAAGAGTTTAAAAAAAGAAACACGTTTCTATCACATAGTCAAACTATGATGATTTAAATAAGTGAAACGCCTTTTTACGTTTTCAAAACTATGTCTCTATGTGTTAAAAAAAAAATGCGCGCAACAGGTTATAGAATTTTAAACCATATAAGTAGTATAAGTTCAGGTAAGCTAAGGTCGAGTAGTGAAATGAACTTAAATGACTTATATGGTTAAATTAATTAAAAGCAATTATGTTTTTAGGTCATTTTAAAATTAAAAATTATGTCAAAGCTTAGAATAAACATTGTCCTTTTCGGGATCGGTAATATCGGAAGCACCCTTATCAATCAGATTATCGAAAGTCAGGAGTTTTTTCTGCAAAACAAAAATGTTGACTTTCATTTTCCGATTATCACCAATTCTACCGTTGCTTTTTTTGAGAAAGAAGGAGTCGGGTATGCTTGGGAAACCAATTTTGTAGAATTGGCAGTGCCTTTTAGAGTGGAAGATATTATTGAATTTGCAAAAGAAAATGAATTTGAAAATCTAATTGCCGTTGATGCAACGGCGAGTGAGGAGTTGGTAGGACATTATAATACCTTAATCCAGAACGGATTTAATATTGTAGCGGTGAATAAAAAAGCCAATACGTTGCCTATTAAACTTTACAAAGAAATAAGAGAGAATCTCAAAAAGTACGATAAAGAGTTTTTGTACGAAACCTCGGTTGATACCGGAGTTCCGGTTTTACAGACTTTGAGGGATTTGTATTATTCGGGAGAAAAAATTACTAAAATCCGTGGTGTTTTCTCAGACAATCTGAGTTATGTATTTAATCAGTTTTCTTCAGAGGAGGCTTCATTTTCTGCTATTTTAAAAGATGCCAGCCTTTTAGGGTTAATGCGTTCTACTTTTAAAGAAGACTTGTCGGGAAATGATACCGCACAAAAGCTATTGATTTTAACGCGGGAGATTGGGAAGGACTTTGAGTTTTCGGATATAAAAATCAGTCCGCTGATCGAGGAGGCGCATTTGGAGAAAAACGGTACACTTAGTAAGGAAGCTGTTGATCGACATTTTAAGATTGCTAAAATAGCACAGTCCGAGGATCATGTGCTTAGATATATAGGAGAATTTGATGTTGAAAAAAATACACTGGAAGTGAAATTGGTTTCCGAACCCGTTACTTCGGCTATCGGACAATTGAAAGGTTCTGATACGATTTTTGAGATCTACACGCAATCGTATGCGGCTGTTCCGATTGTAATAAAAAGTGCTTCGGCATGTAAACAGGCCATTTCGCGTGGAATCATAACAGATATCTTAAAAGTAGCTGAAAAAATCAAAAATAAAGAAGCAGTTTGGTTGTAATTTAAGAACGGAAGCTTTGAAAATGTTCTTTGATAAACTGATTTGCGGAGCTGATATTGAGTGTGTAAAGTTGTTTTTTTGTGACCTTTTAGGGGTATTTTAAGAAATTTTGCTTTTGATCGTTATTTTTTAACGTTTAAACGATGTTTTTTTAACTTTTTTTGTACTTAAATACCTCATTTTTATTTGCGTAATAAAAATAATATTCGCATATTTGTAAAACCCAAAAAGCTATTAATCAGATGAATTTAAATGTCTACAAAATGTTTTGTGCCATTTCGGTTAAAACCGTGGGGATGTCTATTGCTTAATATTGTAAAACAATAAAAATATAGCAAAGCCTCCCAGAAATTTTGAGAGGCTTTTTTAATTTAATAAGAAATGCAGAATTTTTTTAAAATAACGAATAAATCACAGATGAATCAATCCTTTAAGATGAATAAGATGTTTAATGTCGCAACTATTTGCGCATACGTCTGTTGATTCCAAAAGTAAATACAAGTTTTGTAAAACTTATAACCCTTTTGGCATCTGAAACCAAAAGGGTTTTTTTATTCCATCGGGTTGCTTTAACAAAATAATAAAAGAGTAATAAACATAATAATACACAACTGAACTAAAACTTAAATATCATGAGTGCAACAAACTACTTAGCAAGAGCATTTTCCAGATTGAAAAATGGCAGGACAAAAAGAAACAATGCGTCACCAACAAATGAATTGATCCACCCAAGTTTTGGAATTACCGAAGCGGATAAAAATGCAGAAAAAAAAGCGCCAAATTCATTGTTGTTTTTGATGTATTCTAAAGAAAATGAAACGCTTTTCATCTAACATCGAAAAGTATTATCAAATAGGGTAAAACCGGCTTAATTTTACTGGGCGTAATGTTCGGTAATTTTTTGCGTATAATAGTTTTAGATTAAACTATTTTCATAAAATAGAAGATTCAGTTCAGATAAATTTGCTTGTTTAAGAAAATAGTAGTTAATTTGCACCGTTAAGTTCAAAAACGTATTGAAATGTTATAAAGAAAGGAGGAGGGATTAGACCCGATGAATCCTTAGCAACCCTTCGTTAATTCGAAGAAGGTGCTGCATTCTACCACGCCCAAACGTGGAAAGATAACAACAAGAATTTTCTGGTTTCGCCTAGACTTTCTTTTTAATATTTCCTCATACAAATCAATAATACAACAGATTTGAAATTGGAAAATTTACTAAACCCTATTCTCATACAAAATTTCACTACCGAAAGTGGTGCAGTTTATCATTCGTTGCCCTTAAGTTTTACGATTTCGGGTTTACCACTGCATAGTGCACCTATTGTTTTGGTTAATCATGCTTTAACAGGAAATGCTGAGGTTACCGGTGAAAACGGTTGGTGGAATAATCTGATCGGAAAAGGAAAAACGATTGACACCGATAATTATACGGTACTGGCGTTTAATGTTCCTGGCAATGGGAATGATTCCTTTCTAATTGAAAAGTACCAGGATTTTACTACCCGTGATATAGCGAGGATTTTTATAAAAGGACTTCATTTTTTAAAGATAGAGCAGGTTCATACCATAATAGGAGGTTCTGTCGGAGGTGGAATTGCCTGGGAAATACTGGCTTTAGAGCCCGCTATCACCCAAAATTTAATACCGATTGCTACCGATTGGAAATCGACCGACTGGATGATTGCAAACTGTTATTTGCAGGAGCAAATTCTGAATAATTCTTCAAAACCAATCGAAGATGCCAGAATTCATGCCATGTTGTGCTATCGCTCTCCCGAATCATTCAAAGAAAAATTTCAACGCACGATCAATTCAGATCTTTCCATTTTTAATATCGAAAGCTGGCTGGCACATCACGGAGAAAAATTACAAAAGAGATTCCAATTGTCTTCGTATAAATTGATGAATCAACTGCTTAAAACGATAGACATCACGAGAAATACGGCTGATTTTGAAACCTTACTGGCTAAAACCAATGCGGCAATTCATATTGTCGGAATCAATTCAGACTTGTTTTTTACGGCAAAAGAAAATAGAGAAACCTATCAGGAATTAATAAAATTTAAAGACAATGTTTTTTACAGCGAAATAGATTCGGTACACGGACATGACGCTTTTTTAATCGAGTACAAACAACTAGATCATTTACTTGCCGATATTTTTAAGGCAGAAACAATAAAAAGATAAAATGAAAATATTAAAATTTGGCGGTAAATCGTTATCAAACGGAGAAGGACTTAATAAAGTTGTTTCAATTATTACAGATAAAATCAATCAGGGCGAAAAAATTGCCGTTGTCGTTTCTGCACGCGGAAATGCTACTGATGAGTTAGAAGATATTTTAAGTATTGCTTCTAAAAATGGCAATTACAAACCGTTATTAGAGAGTTTTAAAGCGTATCAGGTTTCAGATTACCCGCAAGTTAATCTGTCTGAAGAATTTGAGATTCTCGATAAGCTTTTTGAAGGAGTGAGCCTGATAGGAGATTACAGCAACAAAATTAAAGATCAGATTTTGTCTAAGGGTGAGTTGCTTTCGGCTAAATTGTTGACGGCAATTTTGGTAGAAAAAGGAGTTCCTGCTAATTTTGTTGACACCAGAGATTTGTTGAAAACAGATTCGAAATTTGGTGATGCGCAGCCTTTGGAGCAGCTTTCGAAGAAAAATGTAGTCAACTATTTTAAAGAGCACAACGGATCAACGGTAAATATTGTAACCGGCTTTATCGGTTCAAATAATAATAACGACACTACAACTTTAGGAAGAAACGGAAGTAATTATACCGCTTCGTTGCTGGCTAACTATTTAAATGCAGAAGAGCTTCAGAACTTTACGCATGTTGACGGAATTTATACGGCAAATCCGGATTTGGTTGCGGATGCCAAAAAAATTGAATATTTATCGTTTAACGAAGCCAACGAACTGGCTAATTTTGGAGCAACTATTTTGCATGCCAAAACGATAATTCCTTTGTTGGAAAAAAGCATTCCGCTTCGTATCTTAAATACATTTAATCATGAAAATCGCGGAACCTTAATCACTTCGGATTCTGCAAAAGAAGGAATTAAAACACTTTCTGTTTTAGAAAACTTATCACTGGTAAATCTGGAAGGTCGCGGACTACTTGGGAAAGCCGGAGTTGATGCCCGTATTTTTAAAGTAATGGGAGATCATAACATCAGTGTGAGTATTATTTCTCAGGGGTCTTCTGAAAGAGGAATCGGACTGGTGGTGGCAACAGATAAAGCTACAACTGCCATGATCGAACTGGAAAAAGAGTTTGAGAATGATTTTTATTCTAAAGACGTCAACCAAATTACAGTTACAGACAACGTTTCGGTTATTTCGATTATTGGTCAGGATTTGAGTACGTTTCACAAACCTTACACGGCTTTAATCAAAAATAAAATTGTTCCGATTTTGTTTAACAACACCGTTACGGGTAAAAACGTGAGTTTGGTGGTTAAAAAATCAGAATTGCATAAAGCATTAAATGTAATTCACGGAGAGATTTTCGGTGTTTCCAAAAAAATCAATATTGCCATTTTCGGTCATGGATTGGTAGGAGGGACTCTGATCAATCAGATCTTAGAATCTACTGCCGCTATTGAAAAACGTAAAGACATCAAATTGAATGTTTTTGCAATTGCCAATTCTAAAAAACTGCTTTTAAATAAAAATGGAGTAACAGCAGATTGGAAAAATGACATTCAGAATAAAGGAATTGCTTATACGATCGAGGATATCATTGCTTATGCAAATGAGCACCATTTAGAGAATTTAATTGCTATTGATAATACAGCGAGTGCAACTTTTGTTGAAAACTACATTTCTTTGGTTGAGAGTAGTTTTGATTTGATTTCGTCTAATAAAGTAGCCAATACGTTGAGTTATGGTTTTTATAAAGAATTGAGAAAATCATTGGCGGAGAATCAGAAGAATTATTTATATGAAACCAACGTCGGTGCGGGATTACCGTTAATCGATACCATAAAATTATTGCATCTTTCTGGTGAAAACATCACTAAAATAAAAGGAGTATTCTCAGGGACTTTGAGTTATTTGTTTAATAATTTTTCTGCAAAAGAGGCTCCGTTTAGTGAGATCTTACAGGAAGCAATTGATAATGGTTACACAGAACCGGATCCGCGTGAGGATTTGTGTGGAAATGATGTGGGAAGAAAATTATTGATCTTGGCCAGAGAATTGGATTTGCAAAATGAGTTTGAAGAAATTTCAATTCAAAACTTAATACCGGAGCATTTACGCGAAGGAAATGTTTCTGATTTCTTAACGAAATTAAAAGAATTCGATCCGATTTATGAGAAGATCAAAGCCGATCAGCAACCAAATCACGTGTTGAGATATATTGGAGAATTGTCCGGAGATCTACAAAATGACAAAGGAATTCTGGAAGTGAAATTAGTTTCTGTTCCTTCAGACACTGCACTAGGCGGATTGAAAGGTTCAGATTCTTTCTTCGAAATTTATACAGAATCATACGGAGACCGACCAATCGTAATACAAGGAGCCGGTGCCGGTTCTGCAGTTACGGCTAGAGGTGTTTTTGGTGATATTTTGAGATTGTCAGATAAAGAGTAAGAAATTTTAGATTTTTTCGTTAACTTGTTATTTCGAGGGAAGAGTAATTGTATCAAAATTTAAACTCGAAAAAAACACAAAGAATTTGAAAATTACAAATTCTATATGCCCCAATAAATTAACCTAAATAAATGAAAAAAATCTATTTCCTATTTTGCCTGATATCGTTTACGATGCAGGCAAAATATTATGAAGCTGTTCTGACTTTCGAAAACGGAACGGTTAAAAAAGGCTTCGCAGAACTTGTTGAGATGAATAGTTCTAAAGTTAAATTCAGACTTGCTGAAAAAGGAGACACAGAGAAAATCTTGAGTGAAGAACTCAGAAAGGTGGAGTACATTGACAAAGAGGGAAACAAATATGAAGCAGAAAGATTGTTTATTCTTCAGGACAAAGGAGAAAAAGGAGTAAAAAAAAGTTCTGATAAGTATTGGCTGTATGTGGTTTATTCAAACGGAATTAAGCTTACTGTAGATGCACTTCATTCAACCCTCAGGTACAATCCGGGTACAGGAACGACAACGGGTTCCGGTGGCGGTACGATGCTCTATATGGGTAAAGAGAAAGAAGATGGTGTATTTTATGTTTATATGTTGTCTGCCATGATGTCGGTGAATGTAGGGATGGACAAAGCCGTGAGGAATATTTCGGCTATTCAGTTTAAAGAGTGTCCTTCTTTTTTGGAGGCTGTTAATAAAGAGAATTTCAAAAAAAATACTTTAACCAACCGTATAATCGAACTTTACGAAGCTAATAATTGCAATAAAAAAGCAGCAGTTAAACCGCAGGAAACAAAAGGGAAAAAAAGAAAAAAATGATACCATTAAACGAACTTGTTATTTTCATTCTGGCTGCTTTACTGCTTGTTATTACGCCGGGACCCAATATGATGTATTTGATTTCGCGTTCTATTACTCAGGGTAAAAAAGCGGGGATCGTATCGTTGGCGGGAATTGTCTTTGGTTTTTTCTTTCATATTATCATGGTTTCTTTTGGAATTACAGCAATACTTTTTGCCGTTCCGATGGCTTACAATATTCTTAAAATTTCAGGAGTCTTCTATTTGTTGTATTTGGCTTTTCAGGCCGTGAGACCCAATGGGAAGAATCTTTTTCAGCCGAATGAAAATCTTTCGGTAGATAAACCAAAAAAGTTATTCAGCATCGGATTTTTAACAAGTGTATTAAATCCTAAGATTGCGGTGTTTTATTTATCGTTTTTTCCACAGTTTATAAAACCGGAATACGGGTCAATTATGACACAGAGCTTGCAACTTGGTGTAACGCAGGTTTTGGTGAGTTTCACCGTTAATTTCATAATCGTGCTCACGGCGGCCAAAATAGCTACTTTTTTTGCTAAAAAGCCAATGTGGTTAAAGGTTCAGAAATGGTTTATGGCGGGAGTTTTAACGTCAATGGCAATTAAAATGGCTTTTTCGAAAGCAAAATAATTAAAGATTAAAAATAAAAAAAAATGAAAGTAACCTTAAACAGAGTAAATGACGCATTTCATTTTAAAATAAAAAATGAGCGTGGTCATGTAGTCGATGTGGACAGCAGAGCAGAATTTGGAGGCAGTGATTTAGGTGCAAGCCCGATGGAACTGGTTTTAATGGGTGTTGCAGGATGCAGTGCTATCGATATGATTTCGATTTTAAAAAAGCAACGTCAGGAAATCACTTCTTTTAATGCTGAGGTCGAAGGACTTCGTGTTCAGATAGACGAAGCAAAACCTTTTAAAGAAATCAATGTGGTTTTTTATTTAGAAGGAGATATCAATCCGGAAAAGGCTTATCGTGCGGCACAACTTTCTTTTGAGAAATATTGTTCAGTATCCAAAACGGTTGAACCAACTGCAACTATAAAATACAAAGTTGTCCTGAACAACGAAGAATTAAATTAATTAGATAATTAGTCAATTAGGGAATTGGATAATTCTTTTAGGACTTATTGGAAATTCATGGTAAATCTTTTGTGAGACTTTGCGGGTCTCTGTGAAATTTTATAAAAATCGAATTTGTGCCCATCAGTGCAATTCGTGTTAAAACAAAAAAACAACACAATGAATATAGAAGATTTTGGTTTTGAAACACAAGCCATTAGAACACAATTAGAAAGATCGCAGTATTTAGAGCATTCGGTGCCATTATACTTATCGTCAAGTTTTGTATTTGAAGATGCTGAAGACATGCGTGCGTCTTTTACAGAAGAAAAAGAAAGAAATATTTACAGTCGTTTCAGTAATCCGAATACAACTGAATTTGTAGATAAAATCTGCAAGATGGAAGGGGCTGAAGCAGGTTATGCTTTTGCAACGGGAATGGCAGCTGTTTATTCTACTTTTGCAGCCTTGTTAAATGCAGGAGATCATATCGTGTCGGCAAGTAGTGTTTTTGGTTCAACGCATGCGTTGTTTATGACTTATTTTCCGAAATGGAATATCGAAACATCTTATTTTGAGATTAATAAACCGGAAACAATTGAAAGTTTTATTAAACCCAATACTAAAATATTATACGCAGAGTCCCCTACGAATCCCGGTGTAGATGTAATTGATCTGCAATTGTTGGGAGATATTGCCAAAAAACACAATCTGATTTTAATTATCGACAACTGTTTTGCAACACCGTACATTCAGCAACCCATTAAGTTTGGAGCGCATTTGGTGGTACATTCAGCAACAAAATTAATAGACGGTCAGGGGCGTGTTTTAGGAGGAGTAACCGTTGGAAGCGAAGATTTAATCAGACAGATTTATTTGTTCTCAAGAAATACCGGGCCTGCATTATCGCCGTTTAATGCGTGGGTTTTGTCAAAAAGTTTAGAAACTCTTGCTATTCGTGTAGAAAAACATTGTGAAAATGCCTTAAAAGTAGCAGAGTTTTTAGAAGCACATCCGAATGTGAATAGTGTGAAATATCCGTTTTTGAAATCACATCCACAATATGAGATTGCCAAAAAACAAATGCTTTTAGGAGGTAATATCATTGCCTTTGAAATCAAAGGAGGAATAGAGGCCGGAAGAAAGTTTCTGGACAAAATTAAACTCTGTTCACTTTCCGCGAATATTGGTGATACCCGATCAATTGTAACGCATCCGGCATCAACAACACACAGTAAGTTGTCTGAAGAAGATCAATTGGCGGTTGGTATTACACAAGGTCTAGTGCGCGTTTCTGTAGGTTTAGAAACCGTAAAAGATGTAATTGCAGATTTAGAACAAGCACTTTCTTAAATAATGCCTTAGCATAAAAAACAAAAAGACTACTTAGATAGTCTTTTTGTTTTTTATGTAAATAATTTAAGCTGTTGGTTGTGAAATGTAAAATGTAAAATGTAAAATGTAAAATGTGAAATGTGAAATGTGAAATGGAAGACTGGAAAGAGGAGTTTTGTTTGCGGCACCTATTGTCTTAATCAATAGAGTATTCGGGAAATAAAAAAATGTTTGATTGATTGTAATAGTGTTTTCATAATAGTTTGCTTATTATAAACAAAATTACCGTATTCAGCATCTCACATCTCACAACTCATAACTCACAACTTGAATTAAATACTTAAATTATGATCAAACCGAGACTGCTCATCTTATCGGATTTATTTGGTGGCAAAAGTTCGGACTGGGTTAATCAGTACATAGAACTGCTGCGATCTAAATTTGATATTCAGTACTACGATGTTCTGGAATTGGGAGGTGTAGCTACGGCTGATAACGAGGAGAATAATATTCACAATCAATTCTTAAATGGTGGGATTGATAAAGCGGTAAAAACGCTGCTGGACAAAGAAAGCGAAGAAGTTAGTGTTTTAGGATTTAGTATTGGTGGGACAATTGCCTGGAAAGCGGCTTTAAAAGGGCTGAAAGTAGTACAGTTAATTGCCGTTTCATCAACTAGATTACGGTTTGAAACACAGACTCCAAATAGTAAAATCAAACTCTATTTTGGGGAGGAGGATTTGAATAAACCTGATTCCCAATGGTTTTTAGATCTAAAAATCTCAAATCAAATTTTTGAAAATGAAAAGCATCAATTGTATTTGGAAAAAAAGAATGTACTTTTAATTTGCAATGCTATTTTGCTTGATTTGGTCTGATTTTTATTCTTTTGTTATTCTTATGGCAATAGCCTATTTTTGCAATTGAAAATAGGTGGAGATTTTAGCAGCAAGAAATCTAAAATCTAAAAACAACAATCTAAAATTAGAATACGTGCTTTCAAAGAAAACTAAATACGGAATTAAAGCTTTAACGTTTTTGGCAAGACGTGAGAATAACGATCCTGTACAAATTGCTGAAATTGCAAAAAGCGAGCATATTTCGATTAAGTTTTTAGAGAGTATATTGTTGCTGTTAAGAAATTCCGGTTTTTTGGGAGCAAAAAAAGGAAAAGGAGGCGGCTATTACCTCATTAAAGATCCGAAAGATATTAGTATGGCCAAAGTATACCGGATTCTTGAGGGGCCAATTGCATTACTTCCGTGCGCCAGTCATAATTTTTATGAAAAATGCGATGACTGTGATGATGAGTCTACTTGTGCTGCACGTCGTTTAATGACAGAAGTTCGCGATAATACATTAAAAATATTAGAAAGTAATTCTCTTGCGGATATTGCTTTTTAGGACGCCTAATTTTTTTTAAACCATATAAGTCATCTAAGTTTAATTTGAAAAGCTCATAATTTCTTGTATAACTTATATGGTTTAACATAAAGCAGAAAAACCATTTCGTTGAGCAAACTCATTGAAATGGTTTTTTAGGTATAGAGAACTTTTTTCTATTGTTTTTAGGAAAATGAAATAGTAAAAGTTTAAAAAACTAATTTGTAGCCCACCATAAACAACATGATGGCGATGGCGTTTCTAAGAAATAAATCAGGCACTTTTCCACTTAACATACTTCCCATGTAAATTCCTGGAAGGGATCCTAATAACAATTGAGCAAGCAAACCCAGATCTAGATTTCCCATTGAGGCATGTCCGATTCCGGCAACAAGGGTTAAGGGGACAGCGTGAGCAATTTCGGTTCCGACCAATTTCGGAGTGGGTAAAAGCGGATACAGGAAAAACAAGGTAACTGTTCCCAATGCGCCGGCACCAATTGAAGTTAGGGTTACAGTTGCGCCCAGTAAAATTCCAATGGCAACCGTTAGTATATTTTGAGTAGTGCTTTCGTAGTGAAATTTATCCCCTGCATGTCTTTGAGAAAATTTCATAATCTGCTTTTTAAACAAAATGGCTATAGAAGTAAATAACAATGCCCAACCTAAACTGTATTTGATTAAAGCATTTAAAGCCGTAACATCTGTTTTGATGCTTTCTAAGATCCATAACGTTAATAAAGCTGCAGGAACACTTCCTAAGGAAAGCCAGCCGGTAATCTTCCAATTGATATTCTTCTTTTTATTGTGAACATAGATGCCTCCCATTTTGGTAAAAGCGGCATATAATAAATCAGTACCTACAGCAGTTGTTGGGGGAATACCAAACCATAGTAAAATAGGAGTCATTAGAGAGCCGCCGCCAACACCAGTCATTCCTACCACAAAACCAACGAACAAACCTGCAACTACAAGACCAATTTGGAAATCCATAAATAAAAAATTTTGCCAAAAATAAGAAGTAATTCATAATAATCCTATCGATGTGATAGACTATTTTGTAACTGCCAATTAAATCTTTGTTATTTAGCTGTTTGAGTATTTTTCGTTTTTAAATTTACCTTTATTTTATCAAAATAAATACGTTCAGCTTTAATTGTTTGAGATGGAGGTGTTAATTAAAGTAAAAAATCAAAATAATATTTTGTTATTTACAAATAAGTATTAATTTTGCATAGTAATCTAGTAAGCCGATAGGGCAATAGATTTTTAAGAAAGAATATGGAAAAAAGAGTAGAAGTAAGTTCAGTTGCAGTAAAAGCCGAAGTGTCTTTAAAAGAAAGATTATGGGTGCTTGTGCCGGTTGCGTTATTAGTAGGTTTACTGCTAACACTTGGTTATAATCACTATTCGGAATTTTCCTGGAGTGGATTTGTAGCAGGTTTTAATCAGGAGTTTTTAGTTTTTTTCTTCATTGGTGTTTTTGCTCAGTTGGTAGACGGAACTTTAGGAATGGGATACGGAGCAACTTCAACTTCTTTTTTACTGGCTTATGGTGTGCCTCCGGTAATTAGTAGCACGGGAGTACATGTGGCTGAGATGTTTACAACAGGAGCTTCGGCCATTTCGCACCATCGATTTGGAAATATTAATAAAAAACTGGTAAAGAATTTATTGATTCCGGGTGTTTTGGGTTCAGCTATTGGTGCATATTTGTTATCAGATGTAATTGATGGCGATGTTATCAAACCATTTATTGCCGTTTATATGATCATTTTGGCGGTGATTATTATTAGAAAAGCGTTATTGAAAAATATCATTAAAAAGAAAACCAAAAAATTAGGATTTTTAGCCACTTTTGGCGGATTCATGGATGCCGTAGGTGGTGGAGGCTGGGGGCCAATTGTAACTTCTACCTTATTAGGAAGAGGCAGAAATCCAAGATACACCATCGGATCTGTAAATGCGGCTGAATTTGCAGTTTCATTTGCAAGTGGTATTACCTTTATGCTTTTTGGAGGAATTCACGGATGGCAGGTTATTATAGGTCTGATCTTAGGAGGTGTGATTGCGGCGCCATTGGCGGCTTTTTTGGTGAATAAAATTAAAAGAAAACCAATGATGATTGCAGTTGGAATACTAATCATCTTATTGAGTTTAAAAACATTGTCTAAATTATTGTAAAAATAGTTTTAGAAAGGGAAAGAGAATATGAGTACAGAAATTATAGCTTCATTAGTAGCTAAAACAAAAGATTTTTCACTGGAAGAAACATTCGCTTTTTTGGCTGAAGAATATCCGGGGAAAGTTATTTTTTCGACTTCATTTGGACAGGAAGATCAGGTAATAACTGATTTTATCTTCAAAAATGATACAGCGATAAAGGTGTTTACTTTAGATACCGGAAGATTGTTTCAGGAAACCTATGATGTTTTTCACAGAACATTAAAAAAATACAAAAAACAGATTGAAGTTTATTTTCCCGAGGCAGCAGCAGTAGAAAATTTATTGCAAACCAAAGGACCAAACAGCTTTTATGATTCGGTTGAAAATAGAAAGGAATGCTGTTTTATTAGAAAAGTGGTTCCGTTAAGAAAAGCTTTAGCAGGAAATTCAGTTTGGATTACCGGTTTAAGAGCCGAACAATCTGAAAACAGACACGATTTAAATTTGTTTGAGTACGACGGAGGTTTCGAAATTATAAAATTCAATCCATTACTAAAATGGACTTTAGAAGAAGTTGAAAATCATCTGAAAGAATTTAACGTACCACAGAACGCTTTACACAAAGAAGGTTTCGTAAGTATTGGATGTGCGCCTTGTACAAGAGCCATTTTTCCCGGAGAAGATATCAGAGCCGGAAGATGGTGGTGGGAATCAAGTCACAAAGAATGTGGTTTACACAGTGCGAAAAAGGAGTAACACAAAGAAAAAAGAGAATAGAGAAAAGATAATAATAGTTTGAAAGATTTTAGAGTTGGCGAGAAACGTGAAACCTGAAATTTTAAACATGAAACAAAGCAGAATGAGTTCAGTATTAAAAACAAACGCTTTAGAGAGCGAAGCAATATACATTTTCAGAGAAGTAATATCACAATTTGACAAACCGGTTTTACTTTTTTCAGGAGGAAAAGATTCTATAACGCTGGTACGTTTAGCGCAAAAAGCATTTTTTCCTGCAAAAATTCCGTTTCCTCTTTTGCATGTTGATACGGGACACAATTTCCCTGAAACAATTGCTTTCAGAGATAAATTGGTAGAAGAATTAGGTTTAGAATTAATTGTTCGTAATGTTCAGGATGCTATTGATGAAGGAAAAGTAGTAGAAGAAACCGGAAAATATTCCAGTAGAAACAGCTTGCAGACGACTACTCTTTTAGATGCAATTGAAGAATTTAAGTTTGATGCCTGTATTGGTGGTGCACGTCGTGATGAAGAAAAGGCAAGAGCTAAAGAGCGTATTTTTTCTGTACGTGATGACTTTGGTCAATGGGATGAGAAAAATCAACGTCCCGAATTATTTGATATTTTGAATGGAAAAATAGAAAATGGTCAAAACGTTCGCGTTTTCCCAATTTCAAATTGGACAGAATTAGATGTTTGGAGTTATATCGAGAAAGAACATATCGAGATTCCATCGATCTATTTCTCCCATAAAAGAAAAGTTTTTTTGAGGGACGGTTTGATCTGGTCACATTCTCCTTTTGTGTACCAGGAAGAAGACGAACAAATCGAAGAAAGAATTGTTCGTTTTAGAACCGTCGGAGATATGAGTTGTACAGCTGCTGTTGAATCTTATGCAGCAACGATTGAAGAAGTAGTGGGAGAAATCAGATCTTCTACTATTTCTGAAAGAGGAGCCAGAATTGACGACAAACGTTCTGAAGCCGCAATGGAGAAAAGAAAACAACAGGGATACTTTTAATGGAGAGAAGTTAATTGTAAAAAGTAAAATTCAAAAAAACAAAAGATTTAAAATTTGGTGAAAGCTTTAGAGGAACTTGTAACCTGAAACCTGAAACAAAATTTTAAACCTGAAACAAAACAAAAACAGAATGGACGTTTTAAAAATAGCAACAGCAGGAAGTGTAGATGACGGAAAAAGTACTTTGATCGGAAGGTTATTGTACGATACAAAATCATTGACAACAGATAAAATTGAGGCAATCGAAAAAAGCAGCAAGCAAAAAGGATACGATTATCTTGATTTTTCGTTAGCGACAGATGGTTTGGTAGCAGAAAGAGAGCAGGGAATCACGATTGATGTAGCGCATATTTATTTTTCGACTGCGAAGAAAAGTTACATTATTGCCGATACTCCGGGACACGTAGAATATACAAGAAACATGGTTACGGGGGCTTCGACTTCGCAAGTTTCAATCATTTTGATTGATGCCAGAAAAGGCGTTATCGAGCAAACTTACCGTCACTTTTTTATCAATAATTTATTGAGAGTAAAAGAGGTAATTGTAGCGATTAACAAAATGGATTTGGTGGATTATTCAGAAGAAGTTTTCAATAAAATCAAAGCCGATTTTCAGGAATTAAATGCTAAAAGTACATTCAAAGAACAAAATGTAAGTTACATTCCGTTAAGTGCAATTAATGGCGGAAACGTAGTGGACAAATCAGAGAAGATGAGTTGGTATGACGGACAAACTGTTTTAGAACATTTAGAAGGATTGCATTCTTCGGATGTTTTTGAGGCAGGGAAAGCGCGTTTTCCGGTTCAGACAGTGATTCGTCCTAAAACAGAAGAGTACCATGATTTTAGAGGTTATGCCGGAAAATTATATGGGAACTCAATTAAAGTTGGAGATGCCGTGACTGTTTTGCCTTCATTAACAGAATCAAAAGTGACCAAAATTCACTTTTTCGATAAACAGTTTGATGAGGCCGTTGCAGGTTCTTCAATCACAATCGAATTAGAAAACGATATCAATGTGACAAGAGGAGATATGATTGTAAAATCAGCAGAGCTTCCAAAAATAGAAAAAGATATCAATACTACAGTTTGTTGGATGGACAGTAAAAAACTGGTTCCGGGAACAAAATATATTGTGCAACATAACACCAACCGTGTTTTGGCAAAAGTGGAGAGTATTAAAAATACAATCGCAACAGACTATTCGGGAACCACTCCGGCTTCACAGTTAGCGATAAATGAAATTGGAGAAGTAAGTATCAAATTGAGTAAACCTTTATATTTTGATGCTTATAACGATAATAAATCAAACGGTGCTTTTATCTTAATTGATACCGCAACGAACACAACAGCAGGAGTTGGATTTATTCGATAAAAAAGCGATATGCTTTAGGCTTTAAGCTTTAAGCAAAATGCATAACAAGATAATTTGAGCTTAAGGCCTATTGCCTAGAGCCTAAAGCAAAAAAATAAAAGTCAGCTTACAGCGTATAGCCTGGAGCCTAAAGCGAAAAGAAAATGGAAAGTTTTAGAACAGAAATAGAAAATCCGATAGTTCAGAAAGAGATTATCGATCTTGAAAAAAAGATTCACTTATTCCGTGGGGGAAAAATTGATGATGAGCGTTTTCGTAGTCTTCGTTTAGCACGAGGTATTTACGGACAACGTCAGGAAGGCGTTCAAATGATTCGTATTAAATTGCCATATGGTAAAGTAACGAGCGAACAGTTGGTGCGTATTACTAAAGTTTCAGACGAATATTCTACAGGTCGTTTGCATATTACAACGCGTCAGGACATTCAGATTCACTATGTAAGTTTGGACAGAACTCCTGAACTTTGGGCAAATTTGGCTAAAGATGATATTACGTTGCGTGAAGCTTGCGGTAATACCGTCAGAAATATCACAGGAAGCGAATTGGCAGGTGTAGATGTAAATGAACCATTTGATGTTTCGCCTTATGCACATGCCTTATTTCAATACCTTTTAAGAAATCCGATTTGCCAGGAAATGGGACGTAAATTCAAAATTTCGTTCTCTTCTTCTGATGAAGACACTGCTTTGAGTTATTTACACGATTTAGGATTTATCCCTAAAATTGTAGATGGACAACGTGGTTTTAAAATTGTTTTCGGTGGTGGATTAGGCTCACAGCCGGCTCATGCTGAATTGCTTTCAGAGTTTGTTCCTGCCAATCAGATCATTCCAACAGCGGAAGGAATCGTTCGTATTTTTGACAGATACGGTGAACGTGCGAAAAGAATGAAAGCACGTATGAAGTTTCTAATCAAAGAAATTGGAAAAGATGTCTTTTTGGATTTAGTTGAAAAAGAGAAAAAAGCAATCGCTTTTGAAACCTATGAAATTGATACTACCGATTTTGATGGTCCGATTCCGGAACCTTTGTTAGAAGTTCCGCAAGTAACTATTGAAGATACGGCAGCTTACGAAACCTGGAAGGAATCGAATGTAATTGCGCAGAAACAGAAAGGATATTATGCTATTGGAATCAAAGTTTTATTAGGTGATTTTTATACGGATAAAGCAAGATTATTAGCCGATTTAATAAAAAATTATGCAGCAAATGAATTGCGTTTTTCATTGCGTCAAAATATTGTGCTTCGCCATATAAAAGAAGAGAATTTACCTTTCTTTTATCAGGAATTAGCCAAATTGGACTTCGTTCATTTGGGATATAATTCTACGGCGGATATTACTGCGTGTCCGGGTACTGACACTTGTAATTTGGGGATTGCGAGTAGTACCGGGATAGCAGAAGAGTTAGAAAGAGTGATCAATGCAGAGTATCCTCAATACAGAAACAACCGTGAAATTGAAATAAAAATCAGTGGTTGTATGAATGCCTGTGGACAACACAACATGTCTGCAATCGGTTTTCAGGGAATGTCTATCAACTCCGGTAAACTGGTAGCACCGGCTTTGCAGGTTTTATTAGGAGGAGGAAGATTAGGAAACGGAGAAGGACGTTTTGCCGATAAAGTAATCAAAATTCCAAGCCGTAGAGGACCGGATGCCCTGCGTGCCATTCTGAATGATTTTGATGCCAATGCAAACGGACAAAAATTTCTGAATTATTACGATGAAAAAGGAGAAAAATACTTCTACGAAATATTAAAGCCTTTAGCAGATGTAACCAATTTAACAGAAGCCGATTTTGTAGATTGGGGGAATGCAGATAATTATGTAAAAGCAGTTGGAGTAGGAGAATGTGCCGGTGTTGTTATAGATTTGGTTGCCACTTTATTGTTGGAAGCAAAAGACAAACTAACATTTGCTCAGGAATCATTCGACGAAGGAAAATGGTCGGATGCTATTTACCATGCTTACGCAGGATTTGTAAATGGCGCAAAAGCTTTATTGCTTGCCGAAAATGAAAAAACAAACAATCACGCCGGAATTGTTGATTTGTTTGATAATGTTTTTGTTGTAACTTCTAAAATAGAATTGGCAACAACGTTCAAAGAATTAGTATATCAAATCAATCAGAAAGAGCCTTCAGAAGCTTTTGCAAAACAATACATTCAGGAAGGAATTGCTTTTTTTGATACCATAGAAAAATATAGAGCTCAAGAATTAGAAAATGCTTAGTACAATTAAACCCAAAGTAACTTTAGTAGGTGCCGGTCCCGGAGATCCGGATCTGCTTACACTAAAAGCCGTTAAAGCACTTGCTGAAGCGAATGTGGTTTTGTATGATGCATTGGCAAATGAGGAAATTCTTTCTCACGCCTCAAAAGAGGCGATTACCATTTTTGTTGGAAAAAAAATGGGGAATCATGCGTACACTCAGGATCAGATCAATCAGTTGATTGTAGATAATGCCTTAACGTATGGTAATGTAGTGCGTCTTAAAGGAGGAGACCCTTTTGTTTTCGGACGTGGGAGTGAAGAAATTGAATTTGTAGAAAGTTTCGGAATCCCGACATTTGTTGTTCCGGGAATCTCATCAGTAGTGGCGGTGCCGGCAAGTCAGGGTATTTCAATTACAAAAAGAGGTGTTTCAGAAAGCTTTTGGGCAATTACAGGGACAACATCAGACAGAAAATTGTCTTCAGATGTCGCTTTAGCAGCACAATCGTCTGCAACGGTAGTGATTTTGATGGGTATGCACAAATTGTCTCAGATTATTAGTTTGTTTCAGAAAGAAGATAAAGGGAATTTACCGGTTGCAATTATTCAAAACGGAACAACTGCCGAAGAAAAAGTAGGTGTAGGAACAGTAGATTCAATCTTAAATGTTGTAAAAGAACAAGGTTTAAGCTCACCCGCCATTATTGTTCTTGGGGAAGTTGTTCGCGAAAGCAATAAACTGAAAGGGTTCTACGAAGAGTTTCTGTTAAAAGAAATTGCAGGATAAAGGGAAAACATCGTACTTTCATGCGATGTAAAGGAATTAAAATGGAACAAAACGAATTATATCCAATATTTTTAAAAGTACACAATCTGAATGTCCTTATTGTGGGAGGTGGAAATGTTGGACTGGAAAAGCTCTCTTTTTTATTGAAGTCGAGTCCGAATGCCAAGGTAGAGGTGGTGGCAAAACATTTTCATCTTGAGATTAAGGTTTTAGCAGAAAATCATCCTTCGCTTAAATTGACTCAATCGAGATTCAAAAAAAAGATGCTTAAAAAACGTCATATGGTTATCGCTTGTACCGATGATTTAAAAGTCAATAAAAGAGTATACGATTTATCCAGAAAGCGTCATTTGATTTGTAATATTGCCGATACACCCGATTTATGTGATTACTATTTGGGTGGAATTGTAACCAAAGGAAATGTAAAAATTGCCATTTCGACCAACGGAAAATCTCCTACCACAGCAAAAAGGCTTAGAGAATTTTTTGAAGAAGTGATTCCGGACGATATTAATAAAATGGTTGAAAACCTAAATGAATACCGGAAAACGTTGAAAGGCAACTTTGAAGATAAAGTTAAAAAAATGAACGAGATTACCGCTTCATTAAAAAATAAAGAGTAAAAAAACAGAAGAAATGAATGATATAAATCATTGAAAATAGAATAAATTATTCGTTTCTTTGTATTATTAAGAATGATTATAAACAACAGTGTAATGATTAAAACAGATATACTAATTATTGGAGCAGGACCAACAGGTTTATTTGCCGTTTTCGAGGCAGGATTATTAAAATTAAAATGCCATATTTTAGATGCACTGCCACAAGCAGGGGGACAACTTTCAGAATTGTATCCAAAAAAACCAATCTATGATATTCCGGGATTCCCTGAAGTATTAGCAGGAGATTTAGTTGATGGATTAATGGAACAAATCAAACAATTTGAACCGGGCTTTACTTTAGGAGAGCGTGCTGAAACCATCGAAAAGCAGGAAGACGGAAGTTTTATCGTGACTTCAAACAAAGGAACTCAATTTCATGCGCCGGTTATTGCTATCGCCGGAGGATTGGGAAGTTTTGAGCCTCGTAAGCCTCTAATCGAAGATATCGAGTTTTATGAAGACAAAGGAGTAAAATATTTCATTAAAAATCCGGAAAAATTCAGAGATAAAAAAGTGGTTATTGCTGGAGGAGGAGATTCAGCTTTAGACTGGAGTATCTTCTTGGCTAATGTGGCTTCAGAAGTAACTTTAATTCACCGTAGAAATGAATTTAGAGGAGCTTTAGATTCGGTAGAAAAAGTACAGGAATTAAAAAGTGCAGGAAAAATTAAATTAATTACGCCGGCAGAAGTAATCGGAATCAATGGAGCAGAACACGTTGAGTCTTTAGATATTGAAGAAAACGGAGCACACCGTAAAATTGAAACAGATTATTTTATTCCACTTTTCGGATTGACTCCAAAATTAGGGCCAATCGCGGACTGGGGATTAGAAATCGAGAAAAATGCGATTAAAGTAAATAATGCTTTGGATTACCAAACTAATATTCCGGGAATCTTCGCTATCGGAGACGTTAATACCTACCCTGGGAAATTAAAACTAATCCTTTGTGGTTTCCACGAAGCGACTTTAATGTGTCAGGCTGCCTACGGAATTATCAATCCGGGTAAAAAATACGTTTTAAAATATACAACCGTTTCAGGTGTTGACGGTTTTGACGGAACCCGTAAAGAGGCTCCTAAAGCAGTTGTGAAAGCAATTGTTTAGTTTTTAGATACTGAGGGTCTAAAATACTGAGACACCAAGTTTTGAATAGTACAAAGCTCAAACTTTAAATAGTTTGGGCTTTTTTTGTATATTTAAGTTCTGCTAATTTTATCGCAATGGGCTCAGAAAGAAAAAACTATAATAACATTGATCCTCAAAAAGATTGGTTTGATGATTGGTCAGAAGAAGAGCAAATGGAAATAGAGATAGGCATCAACCAAGCAGAAAAAGGGGAGTTTACTGACCACAAAGAAGTCATGAAAGTATTCTTGAAATATAAAACCAAACAGTAAAGCTCCGTTTTTTTAACCTTAGAATCTTAGCTACTTAGCCCCTCAGAAACTTAAATAAAAAAATAGCTTTAATACTTGCAAGTATTAAGGTTATGTCTTTACTTTGCACTGTTCATAATTTTATTGACAGTTATCACGAAAGGCGGAGGGAAAGACCCAATGAAACCTTAGCAACCCTTTATCATAAAGAAGGTGCTACATTCTACTTACTACCAATACACATGGTATTTAAGATAGATAACACAAATACATAAAGTATTTCTCAAAACTTTTCCTGACAAACTTATACAATTATTTTACCGAATGCATTTTGGTATCATGAGCGAATCATTGACGCCTTTTTTCCGTCATCGGTTCCCGCTTTTTGTTGCAATCTTTTGTTTTTAAAGAAAAAACAAAAGGATTTCCACTTCAATCGGGGCTAAAGAGGCATGATAGTGCGCTCTTGGAATAATTTATATAAATTAAAATAAAATTAAATCTGATGGGTTTCAAAAACCCGTCAGGTTTAAATAAAATACGATATGTCAACAATACAAGAAGCAATTAAAAAAAATATCCTAATCCTTGACGGAGCAATGGGAACGATGCTGCAACGCTATAATTTCTCTGAGGAAGATTTTCGCGGAGAGCGTTTCAAAGATTTCCCGCATCCCTTAAAAGGAAACAACGATTTACTATCCATAACACAACCACAGGCAATTCGCGATGTTCACGCCGCTTACTACGAAGCAGGTGCGGACATCGTCGAAACCAATACTTTCTCGGGAACTACAATTGGTATGGCCGATTATTTTCTGGAAGACCTGGTTTACGAATTAAACTACGAATCAGCAAAAATTGCCAGAGAAGTAGCCGACGAATTTACCGCTAAAAATCCGGACAAACCTCGTTTTGTAGCCGGTTCGATAGGGCCAACAAACCGTACAGCAAGTATGTCACCGGACGTAAATGATCCGGGCTACAGAGCTGTAACTTTTGATGATCTAAGGATAGCCTACAAACAACAAGCAGAAGCTTTAATGGATGGCGGATGCGATTTACTTTTAGTAGAAACGATTTTTGATACCTTAAACGCAAAAGCAGCACTTTTTGCAATCGAAGAAGTAAAAGACGAACGCAATATCGATATTCCGATCATGGTTTCAGGAACGATTACAGATGCATCAGGAAGAACACTTTCGGGACAGACGGTTGAAGCTTTTTTGATTTCGGTATCACATATTCCGTTATTGAGTGTTGGTTTCAATTGCGCTTTAGGAGCAGATTTATTGAAACCGTATTTAAAAACATTATCGCAACACACGTCTTTCAACGTTTCAGCACATCCAAATGCAGGTTTGCCAAATGCGTTCGGACAATATGATGAAACACCTGAGCAAACTCAGGCCTTCATCAAAGAATATTTAGACGATAATTTAATCAATATAATAGGAGGTTGTTGTGGTACAACTCCGGATCATATTAGATTGATTGCCGAGGTTGCCAAGGATTATAAGCCACGTGTGGCTCCGGTATTTACCTAAAACTCCGTTCCTGCTGTGACGTTTCAAAAAACTTCACAGGAAAATAAAATATAGAATAAAAAAAACTTAGACCCTAAGCCCCTTAGGACCTCAGTAACTTAAAAAAAGAAATGACAGAAAATAGAAGAGACCTTGTATTATCCGGATTAGAACCATTGATTATAAAACCGGATAGTGTTTTTGTAAACGTTGGAGAACGTACGAATGTAACAGGTTCAAGAAAATTCCTGCGTCTGATCAAGGAAGAGAAATACGACGAGGCGCTTGATATTGCAAGACAACAAGTAGAAGGAGGAGCACAAATCATCGATATCAATATGGATGAAGGGATGCTCGATGGTGTTCAGGCAATGACAAAATTCCTGAATCTAATAGCATCAGAGCCGGATATTTCGAGAGTTCCAATTATGATCGACAGTTCGAAATGGGAAATCATCGAGGCGGGGCTTAAAGTTGTACAGGGAAAAAGTGTAGTGAACTCCATTTCGTTAAAAGAAGGAGAAGAAGCCTTTATTCACCATGCCAAACTAATCAAACGTTACGGAGCAGCGGCAATCATCATGGCTTTTGACGAAGTAGGTCAGGCTGATAATTACGACCGTAGGGTCGAAATCTGTCAGCGTTCGTACGATATTTTGGTCAATCAGGTTGGTTTTCCGCCGCAGGACATCATTTTCGATTTAAATATTTTCCCCGTTGCCACCGGAATGGAAGAACACCGCTTAAATGCTTTGGACTTTTTCAGAGGAACAAAATGGGTTCGTGATAATTTGCCTCATGCCCATATTAGTGGTGGAGTTAGTAACGTGTCCTTCTCTTTTAGAGGAAATGATACCGTTCGTGAAGCCATGCACTCCGTGTTTTTATACCACGCGATTAAAAACGGAATGACAATGGGAATTGTAAATCCGGAAATGCTTTCGATTTACGACGATATTCCAAAAGACCTGTTAGAACACGTAGAAGACGTAATTCTGGACAGGCGTGATGATGCTACCGAAAGACTTTTAGACTTTGCAGAGAATGTAAAAGGAGAAGTAAAAAGTGATGAAAAAGCGGTTCAGGAATGGCGTTTAGGAACCGTTCAGGAACGTATTACACATTCCTTAGTAAAAGGAGTAGATTCTTTTATTGAAGAAGATGTAGAAGAAGCCCGTTTAGCAGCAACAAAACCAATTGAAGTTATCGAAATTAATTTGATGACCGGAATGAATGTGGTTGGAGATTTATTCGGAAGTGGAAAAATGTTCCTGCCACAGGTTGTAAAATCGGCACGTGTAATGAAAAAAGCCGTTGCCTATTTATTGCCTTTCATCGAAGCCAGTAAACAAGCCGGAGACAAACAAGGAAACGGAAAAATATTGATGGCAACCGTAAAAGGAGATGTTCACGATATTGGAAAAAATATAGTGTCGGTAGTATTGGCTTGTAACAATTACGAAATCGTAGATTTAGGGGTAATGGTGCCTCCGGAAAAAATTATTGCGGCTGCGATCGAACACAATGTAGATATTATCGGATTGAGCGGATTGATTACGCCTTCGCTTGACGAGATGGTTTATCTGGCTAAAGAGTTAGACAAGCAAGGGATTAAAATTCCGATTATGATTGGGGGAGCAACTACTTCGCGTGCGCATACCGCTGTGAAAATTGCACCACAATACAGAGAAACGGTAATTCACGTAAACGATGCTTCGAGAGCGGTGACTGTTGCCGGAAATCTGTTGGATCATAACCGAAAAATATACGCAAGTGATATTCGGGCAGAATACGATTCTTTCAGAGAGACTTTTTTGAATCGTTCAAGAGACAAAAATTTCCTTTCGATTGAAGATGCCCGTAAAAATAAATTACAATTGGATTGGGAGGAATATACTCCGGTAAAACCAAAAGTAATTGGCAAACAAATCATTGAAGTCGAATTAGACGTTTTAGTTCCCTATATCGACTGGACGCCATTTTTCAGAACCTGGGAGTTGTTCGGAAAATATCCGGCAATTTTAACCGATGAGGTTGTGGGGAAAGAAGCAACATCAGTTTTTAAAGACGCTCAGGAAATGTTGGCCGTTATTTTAGCAGAGAAAAAATTAACGGCAAAAGGGATTTACGGAATTTTTCCGTGTAATCAGGTAGACGATGATGATATTGAATTGCGTGATGAGGACGGAAAAGTGTTAGAGAAATTTTTAACATTACGTCAGCAATCACAAAAAACAAAAGGAGCACCAAACATTGCTTTGTCGGATTTTATTTTACCAAAAGATTCAGGAGTAACAGATTATATGGGCGCTTTTTGTGTAACAACAGGTTTTGGCGTAGACGAATGGGCAGCTGAATATGAGAAAGATCTTGACGATTATAATTCTATTATGGTAAAAGCGTTGGCGGATCGTTTTGCGGAGGCTTTCGCTGAATATTTACACGAACAGGTTCGTATGGATTATTGGGGGTATGATCCCGGTGAAACCTTATCAAAAGAAGATTTGATCGAAGAGAATTATAAAGGAATTCGTCCTGCTCCGGGTTATCCGGCATGTCCGGATCACTTAGAGAAACCAACGATCTGGAAGTTGCTGAATGTAGCCGAAGAAATTGGAGTAACCTTAACCGAAAGTATGGCAATGTGGCCGGCATCGTCTGTTTCAGGCTATTACTTCGGAAATCCAAAAAGTAAATATTTTGGACTGGGAAAAATAAAAGAGGATCAGGTGGTTGATTATGCCAAAAGAAGAAGTGTACCAACCGATTACGCCATGAAGTGGCTTAATCCAAACATAGCAGACTAGAAAAAAGTTTTTTTTAGTTTCAGGTTTCATGTTCTCAGATAACTTGAAACTTGAAACCTGAAACTAAGAGAAATCTAAAGAAAGAAGATTATTTGATTTACGTTTTTTGATTCAGATTTTTTACAACAAGCTCAAATTCAAAACTCATAATTCATAACTCATAATTTTAAAAATGAAAGTAACAGAACATATAGAAAACGCCAAGGGGAACACATTATTTTCGTTTGAAATTATTCCGCCTCAAAAGGGGAAAAGTATTCAGGAATTATATGATAATATCGATCCGTTGATGGAGTTTAAACCGCCGTTTATTGATGTCACTACTTCACGTGAAGAGTACATTTACATTGATAAAGGGAATGGGCTTTTAGATAAAAAACTGACTCGTATGCGTCCGGGGACACTTGGAATTTGTGCTTCTATAAAACATAAATATAATGTTGATACAGTGCCACACTTGCTTTGTGGTGGATTTACACAGGAAGAAACAGAATATATGTTGGTAGATTGTCATTATTTGGGAATCAATAATTTAATGGCACTTCGTGGTGATGCGATGAAAGATGAACAGTCTTTTGTGCCAAAGGTGGGAGGAAACAGTTATGCCATAGATTTAGTAAAACAAATCAATGAGCTGAACCAAGGGAAATATCTGCATGAGGTAATGGATATCGATAACAAAGCCGATTTTTGTATTGGTGTTGCGGGTTATCCGGAGAAACATTTAGAATCTCCTTCCTTGCAATCTGATTTAAGAAGATTAAAAGAAAAAGTAGATGCAGGAGCAGATTATGTGGTGACACAGATGTTTTTTGATAATGCAAAATATTTCGAGTTTGTGGCAAAAGCCAGAGAAATGGGGATTACCGTTCCTATTATTCCGGGGATAAAACCAATAGCGGTAAAAAAACATTTGCAGATTTTGCCACAGATTTTCCGTATTGATCTTCCGGAAGATTTGATTCATGCTGTAGATCAATGTAAAAATAATGCCGAAATAAAGCAGGTAGGAGTAGAATGGGCGATCCAGCAATCTTTAGAATTAAAAGCAGCCGGAGTACCTGTTTTGCACTATTATTCAATGGGAAAATCAGAAAATATTCGCCAGATCGCGAGTCGTATTTTTTAGAGAAGGCCCTATTTATGTCATTCCGACGAAGGAGGAATCGCACAGAGTAATTCGACAAAGATTGGCGGCATTCTGCATGGAGCTTTTAGTGTGCTTTGTCATTCCGAAGAATGAGGAATCACACCAGTAATTCGGCAAAGATTGGCGACATTCTGCATGAAGTTTCTAGTGTGATTTACTTCGTCTGTTCGCTATCGCTCGGGTCTCCTACGTCGAAATGACAAACGTGGCTTAGAATTTGGAGTTTTTTAAATTTTGGAATTTAATATTCAATCCGTATGAAACAAGAAGAATTACAGGCAATAGCCGCTCAGTTAAAACATCCAACAGGAGAAAAAGGAATTGAAATGGCCAATATGATGCATGAAACCAACATCAGCATGACGCGTCATTCGATTCAAAATCTGAATGTTTCTAAAGAAAATAAAATTCTGGAATTGGGTCACGGAAATGCGGGACATTTAGAATTTATAATGGATCAGGCTGAAAAGTTGGTTTATTACGGACTCGAAATGTCGGAATTAATGTTTCAGGAAGCCCGACAGATCAACAGGAATTTTGTTTCTCAAAAACAGGCCTTCTTTTTGCTTTATGACGGAAATGTGATTCCGGCTACCGATGCCTTTTTTGATAAAATTTTCACTGTAAATACGCTTTATTTTTGGCAAAAACCGGAAGAGTTACTTTTGGAAATTTACAGGGTTCTAAAACCAAACGGGACTTTCTGTCTGACGTTTGCAGAAGAGAGTTTCATGAAACAACTTCCGTTTACAGCATACGAATTTACATTGTACAGCACTGAAAAAGCTCAGCAATTGATTGAGAAAACGGCTTTTAAAATAGTGTACAAGGAAACACTGACCGAAAAGATAAAAAGCAAAACCGGCGAATTGGTCGACAGAGCTTTTACCACTATCGTATTAGAAAAATAACAAAAAAAGAGCTTATTGGTTTTGGTGCGCTTTTTTTGAGTAATTTAATTGATTTTCTATTCTTAGTTTTTATTTCTGAATCCTAATACTTTTTTAAAATTATGGAGGTTAAAAAAATCAATTTCCTAAAAAGCTACAGTAGTATTCTATTGCTTTTAGGAGGTATCATTGCAGGAAGTATTTTAGGTTTATTGTTTGGTAGCAGAGTTGAGGTGATAAAACCGCTTGGAGACATTTTTCTTAATTTGCTTTTCACGGCAATTATTCCGCTTATTTTTTTTACAATTGCTTCTTCAATTGCCAATTTAGAAAAAACAGAAAGACTCGGAAAATTGTTTGTCATTATGGTGCTTGTTTTTCTCGCAACCCTATTGATTTCGGCTATTGTAATGATTTTGGTCGTTTATTTTTTTCCTATTCATCAAGATATAATTATTTCTAAAGTTCCTTTAGAAAATATAAAATCCGGTAGTATTGGTGAGCAAATAGCGCAATTGGTTACGGTAAATGATTTCTTTGAATTATTGTCCAGAAAAAGTATGCTGGCGCTTATCATTTTCTCTTTTTTAATTGGTTTTGCAAGTTTGCAATCCGGAGAAAAAGGAAAGAGTTTCAGAAGTTTTTTAGATTCAGGTAACGAAGTCATGAAACAGTTATTGAATCTGATTATGAAACTGGCCCCAATTGGTCTGGGGGCTTATTTTGCCTATCAGGTTGGTGTTTTTGGCCCGCAATTATTTGGCGTTTATGCAAAACCTTTAGGAATTTATTACGGAGCCTGTATCTTTTACTTTTTTGTCTTTTTTAGTCTGTATGCTTTTATAGCAGGAGGGAAAAGAGCCTTTGTGGTATTTTGGAGTAATAATATAACGCCGGCTTTAACAGCAGTGGGAACCTGCAGCAGTATTGCTACAATTCCTGCAAACCTTGAAGCAGCTGAAAAAATGAATATCCCGAATCATGTACGGAATTTAGTTATTCCGCTCGGTGCGCCTTTGCACAAAGACGGATCGAGTATGTCTTCGATACTCAAGATTACAGTTCTTTTTGCCATGTTTGGAAAAGACTTCACCGAACCTTCCACAATTCTTTTAGCATTGGGAATTACCGTAATCGTTTCGATTGTTGAAGGAGGAATTCCAAACGGAGGTTATATCGGAGAAGTTCTGGCCATAACGGTTTACGGGCTTCCAATGGAGCAGGCTTTGCCGGTAGCCATGATTTTAGGAACCCTTGTTGATCCGATTGCGACATTGCTAAATGTTAACGGTGATTTAATCTGTTCGATGATGATTTCCCGTTTTTCCGAAAAAACCAAATGGTAGCTTAATTTTCTACATTAAAATCTTTTATTAATTTGCTTAATCTGTAAAATCTGCGCGCTGTTTTTTCAGATAGGCACTAAACCACTATAGAATGAACTCAGTACTTCAGAAGGATTTAAATGATTTTGAGAATATACTTGAAAAAGTAAAACAACACGGGATTGGTTTCTTAAACAATCTTGAAAATATCCCCACCTCTACTAAAGCAACAATTGGACTGGACCGTGAATTAAACAATTTAGGTTTAGGATCATTAGAAGCGTTAGCAGAATTTAATAAACAAATGGCACCTTTAATGGTTGCTTCACCCGGACCAAGGTATTGGGGATTTGTAACAGGCGGATCAACACCTGCATCTATTGTTGGAGATTGGCTGGCCTCAGTTTACGATCAAAATGCACAATCGATAAAAGCGCAGGGAGGCGCTTCAGCTTTAATAGAGTTTGAAACGATCGATTTATTATTGCAGTTATTAGACCTGCCAAAATCTTTTATGGGCGGATTTGTAACGGGAGCAACAATGTCTAATTTTACCTGTTTGGGAATTGCAAGACAATGGTTTGGCGCTCAATTTGGGAAAGATTTTGCTAAAAACGGAATCTCAGAAACGATCCATATTTTTACAGCAACACCGCATTCTTCTGCTGTAAAATCATTGGCGATGCTCGGAATTGGAAGTCAGAATTATACTGTCGTTAAAACCTTGGAAGACAATCGAGAAGCCATTGATGTTGTCGATCTCGAAGAACAAATTAAAACCTTAAACGGAAAGTCTTTTATTTTAATTTCAAGCGCCGGAACAGTTAATACGGCTGATTTTGATGATTTTGAAGCCATTTCTAAATTGAAAGAAAGATACAATTTCTGGTGGCATATTGATGCTGCTTTTGGAGGTTTTGCAGCTGTTTCAGAGAAATATAAACATTTGGTTGACGGTTGGGAAAATGCAGACAGTGTTACCATAGATTGTCACAAATGGCTTAACGTGCCATATGAAAGTGCTTTTTACTTAGTTAAAAAAGACCATGTTAATTTACAGATTGAAACTTTTCAGAACTCTAATGCGCCATATTTGGGGAATCCGTTGGAAAATTTTAATTATTTAAATGTGTTGCCGGAGAATTCACGTCGCTTAAGAGCGCTTCCGGTTTGGTTTTCTTTATTGGCTTATGGGAAGGAAGGTTTTTGTGATATTATAGAAGACAGCACAAGATTGGCCTTGCATTTTGGAAATGCGCTTATCGAAGACGGGAATTTTGAACTTCTGGCACCGATTCGTCTTAATAATGTTTGCTTTACTTTAAAAGGAGATCACAACCAGGAAAAAGTAGCTTCGTTTTTATCGCTTCTTAATGATAGAGGGAAAGTATTTATGACGCCAACAGTATATCAAAACCGAAAAGGAATACGTGCTTCTTTTGTCAATTGGAGAACGACCGAAAATGATATTAAAATTGTAATCGAAGAAATGAAAGCCACTCTTTTAGAAATCTAGAATTAAAATTTAATTCGTGGAAATTCGTGTAATTCACGGTAAAAATCTTAGCCACAAATTACACAAATTTCCACGAATTGTTTTGTTTTTACTGCGAACTTAATTGTTGAGTGGTAACTATGACTCAGAAAAGAAATCTCTATAATCAGTGAAATCTGTGGCAGTTCTTTTTATATCTTGCCACAGATTAAAAGAATTAAAGTGATTATTTATAAGTTTTTAAAACTGGATTTGTGAAAATTCGTGAAATTCGTGGCTAATTTTTTTTGCTTCCAATTTCACGAATTTTCACGAATTTTTTTTGATTGATAATTGCGATTCGGAAATAGAGTTTCTTTTTTTTAACTTTTTGAAAATCCCGTTTACTACTGTAAACGGGATTTTTTTTTGATTTTTTGTAGGGTTTTTAACAAAGCATTTTATTTAGATTTAACTGTTTTTGATATTTATGTTTAATAAAATTTTAATTTTTGTTTAATGTGAACTTAAGATTTGTCTAATTTTTAATAATATCTCATTTTAAACGTTAAATACTATTCTTATTTAGAATAATTAAAAATAATTTGGAAATAGCATTTTCTGAAGTTAATTTTGTGCCAAATTTTAATACTCACCACAAATTTTAGCTGATGCAGATAAATAGAATAGTAATCTTAGTACTGATTTTCCTGACTTCAATTCAAGGTTTTTCACAACAAAAAAGAGTAAATTTAAAGGGTATTGTTCTGACACAGAGCGGTCAGCCGGCAGAAGGTGTTTCAGTAGCATTAAAAGGAACACGCTATTCAACTTTAACAAATGAAAAAGGAGAATATGAGCTTGTTGCTGAGCCGGGCAATTATACCCTATCAATTAGTTTTGTTGGATTTAAGTCAAAACAAACAAAAATAAGTTTGGAACAATCCGATAAAGTTATTCCAACAATAGAAATAGAAGAAGATACTGCTGCTTTGGACGAAGTTCAGGTAGTAGGAAAAACAAAGGTGCAGCGGGTTAAAGAGCAGGCATTTAATATTTCTTCAGTTGATTTAAAACATTTGTACAATACATCGGCAGATTTAAATCAGGTTTTAAACACAACTACAGGTGTTCGTGTGCGTGAATCCGGGGGTATGGGATCTGAGTTTAAATTTTCTGTGAATGGTTTTGCAGGAGAGCAAATTAAGTTTTTCCTCGATGGAATTCCGATGGATAATTATGGATCTTCCTTTACCTTAAATAATATTCCGGCTACGATGGCTGAACGAATTGATGTTTATAAGGGAGTTGTGCCAATTGATTTGGGGGGTGATGCACTGGGAGGTGCTGTTAATATTGTCAGCAATAGAAGTATAAAACACTTCGTGGATGCATCCTACAGTTTTGGATCGTTTAATACACATAAATTTTCAGTCAATACCAGATTTACAAGTAAAAAGGGTGTAGTGGCCAATATTCTTGCTTTTGGTAATTATTCTGATAACAGTTTTGAAGTTGATGCCCGAATTCCAGATTCTTTTTCAGGTGTATATGGACCAATACAAAAATTAAAGCACTTTCATGATGGCTATAAACAGGGAGCAATCATGGCTGAAGTAGGCGTTAAAGATAAAAAATATGCAGACTACTTAATGTTTGGAATGGCTGTAAGCGCTAATAAAAAGGAAATCCAGCAAGGAACTACAATGTTAAGAGTGGTTGGTGATGCGTTTACGGATAGTCAGAATTTTGTACCCTCTTTAAAATATAAAAAGGCAAATTTGTTTACTAAAGGTTTGACGGCAAGTTTAGCCGCGTCTTATAACGTCTCGCAAGACCGCGTGGTTGATACTTCATCAGCGCGATATGATTGGTCCGGTAATTATTCCATAAAAAGTTATGATAGTGGAGGGGAAATTAATTCGGTTAAAACTTTAATGGTGTTTAACGTCAAATCGCTTCAGAGTAATGCCAACTTGAAATACGAGTTAAATGAGAATAATGCTTTTGCTCTTAATTATACGATTTTAAACTACAAACGTAAAGAGGACAATGAATATTCAGATAAAGACACGCCCAGAGAGCCTTTTGTTAATAAAAATATTTTAGGTCTCTCCTATAACTTATCCGCACTGGAAGGTAGATTTTCATACACTGCGTTTACAAAAATGTTTGACTTAAAAGGGGAAATTGAAAAGCAAGACGGGAGTATAACAAAACCGATGTTTAATGATATCGGATATGGTACTGCGGCAGCTTATTTTGTTATTCCGGAAGAATTTCAGATTAAAGCATCTTATGAGCATGCTTTCAGATTGCCTTCAGCTCTTGAGTTATTGGGTGACGGAGGATATAGAGTAAATCCAAATCCGGATCTTAAAAGAGAGGTTAGTGACAATTTTAATCTTGGTTTTGCTTATAAAAAAACTTTCGGGGTTCATTCATTAGGATTGGAAACCAGTTTTATTTACCGCCAGGGAAATAATTTTATACAACCCGGAATTGATCCCGCTGATGCCACTAAAAGTATAAGCAGGAATTTCAAAAACATTCAGGTTACCGGAGTTGATGGTGTAGTCCACTATGGCTACAAAGAGTGGTTTACCTTTGATGCAAACGCCACTTATCAAAAGAAATTGAATATGGATGATTCTGCTCAGCCCGGGACGAATCAAACAAACGATTTGTATAAGACACAAGTGCCAAATGAGCCTATTTTCTATGGAAACGGTAATTTAGGATTTCATTTCAAACAATTAAAATTTAAGGATGACTTCCTTACTTTTAATCTGTCAGCTACTTATTCTGATAGTTATTACTTGCGTCCTCCGACTCTGGGAGGAGAAAATAAAAAAGAAATTCCGGAACAACTTTATTATTCTGCAGCTTTAGCTTACACACTTAAAAATGGACGTTACAATATTGCTGTTGAATGCCATGATATTACAGATGTAATGCTGTTTGACTATTATAATGTACAGAAACCGGGAAGATCGTTTACACTGAAGTTGAGATACTTCTTTATGTAGCCCGGAAATTAAAAAAACACAAATCCTAAATCTGTTAGTAAGGACAGATGAAATTAACTAAATTTAAGTAAAATGAAAACAATTAAAAGTAAAAATCTATTAGCAGTATTGTTACTGTCTGTTACACTATTTTCATGTAGTAGTGATGATTCAAATTCAGATCCGGCGCCAATCACAGAAGATGGCAGTAAGTATGTTTTAGGGTATCAAACCGCAACATGGAATAGTAATTATATGTGGAGTTTCGAATCATTAGACCAATTAATGACCGGTACTGTTGATATGACCGGAAAAGGAATTGAGCAGGGAGGTTCTTATATTCCCCTAGCCAATACAATGTTTGCTTGTGACAACGAAGTAGAAGGAGCAGCCCCATTTTATTTAAATAGCGCAAGTAAACTGGTGGCCGGAAATCGTGTTTTTATCGAATCTACCTTTGCTTACGGTGTTACAGATGATAATAAATTATTAATAGTTGGTGCATCCTGGGGAGGAACTTCAACGGATAATGAATTAATTGTTTATGATCCGGCGAAAGAGGCTATTACAAGTCGTAAATTTAACAGTTTTGCAACAACTAAAGGACGTTTTGATTTTCCTACTGGTGTAACTGTTGTTGGAGATAAAGTGTTTGTATCAGTATTTGATAGAGACGCAAGTGAAAATTGGGATATTGATCAGAAAAAGGCATACATCAGAGTTTACGAATACCCATCTTTAAACTTTGTTAAGAGAATTGCTGATCCGCGTACTACTGCAGTTGGTATGTATTATACAAATACAGGGATCATCCGTACAGATTCAGGTAATATTTATAGTTTTTCATCAAATGCTCAGGCGGCAGGTTATAAGGCGATCGCAGAGTCACATTCGGGAATTCTTCGTATCAACAAAGGTCAAACAGAATTTGATGCTTCTTACTTCTTTGATCTTGAGGCAAGCTCAATTGGTGGTAAAGTTTTAGCAGCATACCCTATTGGAGGAGAAAAAGCATATATCGTTTATGTACCTACAGCAGACGATACTGTTTCGTGGGGATTCCTTAATCATGCTTCTTATAAATTTAAATCGGCAATTGTAGATTTACCGTCTAAAAAAATAACTCAGGTAACAGGATTACCCGGACATGCAGGGGATAGTTATTTTGGTGTTGGAAGTTTATATGCTGAAGGTGGTAATGCTTACAAAGCTTTTGTAACAAAAGATGAGGTTCGTATATACAAAATCAATCTTGAGACAGGTGTAGCAACAGCAGGAGCAAAAGTAACCGGAGGAGGAACTGATATCTCAGCGATTACAAAATTGAAACCTAGAAAATAATTTTTATTTTCTTATAACCAGAAAACCACATTATCTATGTTCTTTTGTGGCATTGATAATGTGGTTTTTTAAATGCTGAAGAACTCCATTTATCGTCAAGCAAAATATTCTATAATGACTGTTATTAAAAAACAAATAGGAAAATCACAAAAAAAAGGAAAATCACGCTTTAGTAAAATTAATGCCTGGTTGCATTTATGGCTTGGACTTGCTTCCGGAATTATTGTTTTTATAATGGGAATTACGGGTTGCATACTGGTTTTTGAAGAAGAAATCAGAGCATTCACCTCACCATGGTTGTATGCTGAAGCCAAAGATTCGGAACAATTACTGCCGCCCTCTAAGATTTATAGTGCAGTTCAGAAAGCACTGCCGGGAAAAGAAATACACGGTTTATGGTACAATGGTTTAGATAAAACAATAAAAGTCGATATTGAATCGGATTCATTGCTTTATGTAAATCCTTATAACGGTAAGATTACCGGAATTGTAGACCATGAAGATTTTTTCCATATCATAGACGAAGGACATCGTAATCTGTGGTTAGATCGCGAAATTGGATCGCAGATCACGGCCTGGGCGACCTTTATTTTTTTCTTTTTGTTAGTGAGCGGACTTATTCTGTGGTTTCCCAAAAAGTGGAATAAAACCACTGTCAATACAAGTTTTAAGGTAAAATGGGATGCGAAGTTCAAACGATTAAATTACGATCTCCATAATGTAATGGGATTTTATGTAATTCTTTTGGCTGTCCTTATTTCTTTTACCGGTATGCTGATGAGTTTCCACTGGCTTAGAGAGAGCACGTATTGGATCAGTGGTGGCTGGGCCGATGAAAAAGATAAAAAAGAACAGCTTGCTCCGGTTAAAAAGGATGCTTTATCCGTACAGCAAATGAATAAACTGGTTGCTGCCGATTTTATTTGGAAAAAAGTACGTACCGAAATAGCCAAGGAAAACAAAGAAGCGGTTATTATTCATTTTCCGGATGATCCAAAAGAAGATTTTTACGCCTGTACCGATATGCATAAGGGAATTTGGAGGGATTTGTATTTTGATTCAACAACTTTAAAGTTACTTCCAAATTCAGAAAAGTATATTGGTAGCGAACGTTTTTCAGATTGGTTAATGCGTTCCAATTACAGTCTCCACATAGGAGCGATAGGAGGATTGTCAACCAAAATTATATATTTTTTAGCCAGCCTGATCTGTGCCAGTCTACCGGTTACCGGTTTTTATATCTGGTGGGGAAGAAAGAAAAAAAAGCCCGTGGCTGTTAAATCCTGAGTTTTTTGATCTGTTTTGTGTTAGTTGTGAAAGTCTTTTGAAAGAAGTAAAATTCTCTTCAAAAGGCTTTTTTATGTAGTATAATCTAGTAAGGGATATTGCGGTTTTTTTGCCACAAATTACACGAATTTACACGAATTGTTTTGCTTTTGCTGCGAACTCAATTGTTGAGTGCTAACTATGAATCAGAAAAGGATTATAAGGATTATTTATAAGTTTTTAAAATTTAATTCGTGCAAATTCGTGCAATTTGTGGCTAAGATTTTTTTTGCCGCTAATTTCATGATTTTTTTGTTTTTACTTCGGCAGTTATAGTCAAATAAAAAGGGAGGCTTACTTTCAAAAACAAAAGAAATCCCATAAGACCAAAATGTTTTATGGGATTTCTAGAGGCAAAAAAGGTAGTTTTAGATTCTGTAGGTGAATGCTATTGTGGCAATTCGATTATCAAGATCGTATCTTTTATCGATGCTTGTTTGTCTGATAACCGAATTGATATAAAAGTTATTGGTATCGAAAATATCAGTGACATTAAGTTTGATACTTCCTTTGTTTGCCAGTACCTGTTTAGAAATTCCGATACTCAAGTCAAAAAAACTGTCACGTTCGTAAATACCAAGATTTGATTTCGATTGGTATTGTGCATTTATTTCCGCTTTCCAGCTTTCCGTAATCGTAAACGAATTCTGAACACTCATGTTTAACGTTACTATAGGATCGATTTTTTCCGTGTTTAAAACGTTCCCCATAAATTTATTTTCAAAAACATTAAAAAGAGTATTCACAGACCACCATTTGCGGATTTCGGACGTATTGGTAATATTTACCCCGTAATTATAGGATTTGTCTACGTTAATCTGCGAAGTCACAGTAGTGTTGTCTGCCGGATTGTAAACATAAACTTCGGTAAAAACGTCTTTTGTTTTGTTGAAATATACGGTAGCCATAAAAGCGCTTTTCCAGGCATAACCTATTTCTGCTGCATGCGTTATTTCAGGAATTAAATTCGGATTTCCCTGTGAATAGTTAAAAGAATCATCATAAAAACGGAACGGGTTTAAATCAAACTGACTTGGTCTGTTGATTCTTTTACTGTATGAAGCGTGCATAGAATGATTTTCGGTGAATTCATATTTTAACGAAAGGCTTGGGAACCATTTCAAATAATCGTCTTTATGCTCTTCATTCATGGTTTTTTGCAGGATATTTATTGCCGTATATTCTGTTCTTATTCCTCCCTGAATATTTAATTTTTCCAGCTGGTATTTGTAGTTGGCATATGCGGCATAGATCTGTTCTTTGTACTCAAAATGATTGGTAGAATTGAGGTCGACTACCCATTGATTGTTTTCGGAATATTCGTAAACAGAAGGGTTGTCGTTGTTTTTTATGCTTCCTTTAAAGCCCCATTCGATAGACTCTTTTTCTCTTAGAGGGTTGTTAAAATCAACTTTTCCTGTGAATACTCTTAACTGAGAAGGGATAAAACCTCTGCGATCCTTAATTTCAGTATTTATGGCCGGATCTATATTTTTGGCACTTTGAAATTGATTGGATCTGAATTTCGATGTTTCATATTCAAAATCAAAGGACATCGTTTTGCCTTCGGTATTGAATTTATGAGTTCCGGAAAAAGCATAGGTATAATCATTCCATTTTTCTTTGCTGTCGTTATAGGTGGCAGCATCAAATTGCAATTGATTCATGGCGTTAAGCAATGTATTTCTACCATCTGCTATATTTTCATAACGGCCAATTTTGGCATCAACATACACCTCTAAATTTGTTTTGGGAGAGATTTCATATTGTGTTCCAATTTTAAAATTGTTTGATGTAAGAGGTTCATCAGTGACAGAAGTTTGGTAGTTTTTGGAAGAAACTGTTTGTCGGGTTTCATCTGTATATTGCAGCTGATTGAATTTTTTGCGTTCCTCTTCTCCTCTAAAAGTATAGCTGTAGTTACCGTAAACACCCCATTTGTCTTTGTTGTAGTTTAAGTTAAATCCGGAATTGGTTCTGTTTTTTCGTCCTCTGGCATAACTGGCAAAAGCAGTTCCCTTTAATCCTGATGAATTTGGTTTTTTAAGTACAATATTGATGATCCCGGCTTTTCCTGTAGCATCGTATTTTGAAGAAGGATTAGTAATAACCTCGATCTGTTTGATATTGGAAGAGGCAGTAGATTTTAAGTAATTGGCAAGTTCTTTTTGCGAAAGCTGCGTCAATTTGCCATTGATCATAACAGCAACGCCTTGTTGTCCTCTTATCGATAAATCGCCATCCTGAGAGACTACAACACCCGGAGCACGTGATAAAACATCTAAGGCAGTTCCTCCTTCTGAGACGATACTGTTTTCGACATTAAACACAAGCCGATCTGATTTTTGGGTATATAAAACCTTCTTTTTGGTGATTACAATTTCTTCTAAAGCATTTATAGTGGTTTCGACTACACTATCTTTTTCTTTTTCGGTTTGCGAATAGCTGTATACCGAAAAAGCAAGCATAAGGGAGGTTATAATATTTTTCATATTACGTATTTATTTAAAGGATATTAAAGGGGTTTTTAAACTCAGGGAGTTCAAAAACAGCGTAAATCAAGTGCTAATGAGTGCGTTTTATTTTAAGATAATCTCTTTCAGTAGGATGTAGATCTTTTTCTGAAAGCGTAATATCTGTTCCGGTAACAGATAAGAGAAGTTTTTGATAGAGGGAATTGAAAGAGGCATTGGACTGTTTTTTGAAATTTCAATTCTCAAAGATAGTATTATTTAAAACAAGTCTAAATAAAAATAAAATAAATTTCTATGTAAAAAAAGCAATTGTCTGAAGGTTAGTTGCTTTTAAATAATCAGATTCAAAAGTTGCAGGTTTTGTACGATATTTCGTCTCTTGTGAAAAAATGTAGTTTGTTTTAACCGCAAAGGGTGCAAAGGTTTTACGTAAGGTTCGCAAAGGTTGAAGGTGACTTTTTACGTAAAGCTTTGCGAACTTTGCGTATGGGAAAGCAAAAAAATCTTGCGCCCTTTGCGGTTAAATAAACACAAAGCAGGCTAAGATTTTTGCCTCTCCATAGTTTTCGTGTTGCCCGGTCTTAAAATCGAAAAAAAAATCGCCCTATAAATTAATAGAGCGATTTTTCATGTATTTGCAGATCAAAGTATAAACTGAGATTGAGAACTTATTTGGTAATCTCTCTAAACACAGCTTCCAGATTTTTATTTTTTTGATTCAGTTGTAGTGTTTTTAGGCCATTCGCGTTAGCAAAATCAAAAAGGGCAGGGCGCATGTCTTTTTCGGTAATAAAAGTAAGTTCCCAGATCATGTCATGCGTATTAACATAAGAACTGATGTTTTCCAGTTTGGCAAGTAATTGCGGCTCCACCTGATAGTCAAATTCTACTTCAATTACCTGTTGTTTGTCCTCAGAAATTAGTTTGTCTAGTTTTTTATCCGCTACAATCTGCCCTTTGTCAATAATTATGACACGATCACAGATCGCTTCCACTTCCTGCATGATGTGAGTTGACAGGAAAACGGTTTTATTTTTTCCGACGTTTTTAATTACATTTCGAATTTCCATTAACTGATTAGGATCCAGACCGGTAGTAGGTTCGTCTAAAATCAAAACATCCGGATTATGAAGCAAAGCATTGGCAAGTCCCACGCGTTGGCGGTATCCTTTTGACAATTGTCCTATTTTTTTATGACTTTCGATTGTCAGTCCTGTCAGTTCAATAACTTCTTCGATTCTTGCTTTTGCTACCTGATAAACATCAGCGTTAAAAGCCAAATATTCACGAACATACAAATCCAAATACAAAGGATTGTGCTCCGGCAAGTAGCCTATAGAAAGTTGTACTGCCTTGGTGTCTGTCATGACATCATGACCATTTACAAGGGCTGCGCCACTATCGGCAAGTAAATAAGTAGTCAAAATTTTCATCAAAGTAGATTTTCCGGCTCCATTTGGACCAAGAAATCCGACGATTTCACCCTTTTCAATTGTAAAAGAAACTTCATTAAGCGCTTTTTGTGTTCCGTAACTTTTTGATATACTGTTTACTTCTATCGACATAACTTTTTATTTGCTACAAAAGTAAACAGAAATAACTTTGATTGCTAAAAATTATCTTTCAAAGAATTCTTAAAATAAATATAAAACCGAGCAATGACGGCATCGTTCTTGCTTAAGGGACAATACAATTTAAATTAAAAACCCAAATTATGAAAAAAATTTTGATTGTCGCTGCATTAGCGATAACTAGTTTTGTAAGCGCGCAAAAAGGAACAGTATTAGTAGGTGGAAGTATCGGTTATGCTTCAGAAACTAGAGAATTTGCAGGTGATGAAAGAAAAGAAAGTGAATTTCATTTCTCTCCTAGAGTAGGTTACCAATTCAACGACAACTGGACTGTTGGAGGTGAATTTACAGTGGCTTCTTCAAAAGATGATCAAGGAACTACAGAATACAAAACAAACAGCTCTAAATTTGGAGCATTTGTACGTTATTCAGTGCCATTGAGCCAAACTTTCTCTGTTTTTGCTGATTTAGGAGCAGGTTTCCAAAATCAAACAGACAAAAGAATTGATAACAACGGTTTTTCTTCAAAAGCTAAAGCTGACGGTATGTACGTAGGTGTAACTCCAGCTCTTTTTATCAATATGAAAAAAGGATTCGGTCTTAACTTCAGTATTGGTGGTTTAGGATACGAAACATTGAGTTATGACAATAACGGAGCAGATGTTAATAAATTCTACTTTAACTTTGGACAGACATTTAACATTGGAATTTCTAAAAATTTCTAATTTTAAGTTAATTTTCAATTATAAAAAGCACTCCAATCGGGGTGCTTTTTTTGTATTTTTGAAAAACAAACTTCCATTAGATAACAAAATAGATTATGGCGCAAATAGTAAATATCCATTGTTTACAACACGTAGACTTTGAAGGTTTAGGTTGTATGGAAGAATGGATTGCAATCCACAATCATAAGTTAACTTATACCCATTTATATAAAGGAGAAACACTTCCTGATTTAGCAGAGATTGATGTTTTAATCGTGATGGGTGGTGAAATGAGTGTTCACGATGAGGCTGATTTTCCCTGGCTTAAAACAGAAAAGAGATTCATAAAAGAAGCAATTGATCAAGGTAAAAAAGTAATCGGAATTTGTTTGGGAGCACAATTGATTTCCCATGTTTTAGGCGGAGAAGTTTCGGCAAATAAAGACAAAGAAATTGGTTGGTATCCTGTTGAGGTTGTTGCTCCTGAATTACCGATCTTAAAAAATGTTCCATCGGTTTTAGAGGTGTTTCACTGGCATGGAGAAACTTTTTCAATTCCTGAAAATGCGATTCGTTTATTTCAATCTGAGGGCTGTTACAATCAGGGATTTTTGTATAAAGAACAGGTTTTAGGATTGCAGTTTCATTTTGAAGTTACAAACGAAACGATGCGTGAAATGGTCTTAGCAGGACAAAAGGAACTAATAGAAAATAAGTACATTCAGTCTTTAGATACTATTTTGAATACTACTGCATTTATAGAGCAAAACAATACAATTATGTTTGGGTTTTTAGATTATCTGATACAATAAAAGATAAAACCAACAGCAGTGAAGTCGAAAGAAATCATAACTACAAGATTTTCGACTCCACTTGTTGGCACTAAAAAACAAAAATATCCAAATTAAAATTATAAAGTAATTTCGTTTTCAACTGCAGCTCTCATTCCCTGAGCAGCAGCAACCATCTCAATTAAAGCTTTTTTAGTTTCATCCCAATGACGTGTTTTTAAACCACAGTCAGGATTTACCCATAATTGATCTACCGGAATTACAGCGGCAGCCTTTTCTAATAGTTTTACCATTTCCTGGCTGGAAGGCACACGAGGAGAGTGAATGTCATAAACGCCCGGGCCAATTTCGTTCGGATATTTAAAGTCGGCAAAAGCATCTAATAATTCCATTTGTGAACGGGAACATTCAATGGTGATTACGTCCGCGTCCATATCGGCGATATTCTGAATGATGTCGTTAAATTCGCTGTAACACATATGCGTGTGAATCTGCGTGTCATCTTGCACACCGCTGGCAGAAATTCGGAATGCTTTAACAGCCCAATCCAGATAGGCGGCCCATTCTTCTTTTCTCAACGGAAGTCCTTCGCGAATGGCAGGTTCATCAATTTGAATGATTTTAATTCCTGCTTTTTCCAGATCCACCACTTCATCACGAATGGCCAAAGCGATTTGTGTACAAGTTTCAGAACGAGGCTGATCATTACGAACAAAAGACCATTGCAGGATAGTAACAGGGCCTGTTAACATTCCTTTTACCCATTTTGGACTTAAAGATTGCGCAAATTTTGCCCATCTTACCGTCATAGGGTTGGGTCTTGAAACATCGCCATAAATAACCGGTGGTTTTACACAACGGCTACCGTAACTCTGAACCCAGCCATTTTTAGTAAAAGTAAATCCGTCCAGTTGTTCTCCAAAATATTCTACCATGTCATTACGCTCAAATTCACCGTGAACCAAAACATCAATTCCGGATTCTTCCTGAAAACGAATGGTTTCTTCGGTTTCTTTTTCCAGTAAAGCATCGTATTCGGCTTGTGTTAATTCGCCTTTTTTAAATTTAGCTCTCCAGCTTCTGACTTCGGCAGTTTGTGGGAACGAACCAATGGTAGTGGTTGGAAATAAAGGCAGTTTTAAAGCTGCAATTTGTTTTTGACGACGTGTTGCAAATGTATTCTGCCTTTGATCGTCACCTTTTTTGATTCCGGCAACACGATTTTTAACAACTTGATTGTGAATTAATGTTGACGTTTTACGGTTTTCGTTCGCAAATGTGTTTTCTGCAAATTCAGCAGAATTGTTACGATCTACTTCATTAGTGGCAAATTGTTTTAATAAAGTAATCTCTTCGATTTTTTGTTTAGCAAAAGCCAGCCATTGCTTAATTTCAGGAGTCAGGGTTTTGTCATTGGTCTCTAAATTTAAATCACAAGGAGAGTGAACCAAAGAGCAGGAAGGAGCTACAAAAACTCTGTCTGCACCCAAAGCGGTTACCGCTTTCTCGATGATAGCCAAAGATTTTTTGAAATCATTTTTCCAGATATTACGTCCGTCAACAACTCCTAACGAAAGGTTTACGTTTGCTGCCAGCTGACCGGATTCTAAAATATCGTCTAATTGAGAAGGACAACGAACTAAATCTAAATGGAAAGTGTCAACCGGCAAAGCCAAAGCAGTAGCTAAGTTTTCTCCAAAACAATCAAAATAGTTAGCAAGAATGATTTTGATATTCGGGAAGCGTTTGTTGATTTCGTTGTATACTTTCGTGAAAGTATCGCGCTCCTTGTCAGTCAGATTCAACGCCAAAAACGGCTCGTCTAATTGAATGTATTTCGCTCCCAGAGCTTCTAATTTTTCTAAAATTTCGAAGTAAACCGGCAGTAAATTTTCGATAAGATCGATACGATTAAAACCGTCTTCTTTCTCTTTTCCTAAAAGTAAGTACGAAATAGGCCCAATTAAAACCGGTTTTGTTGCGATTCCTAAAGCATTAGCTTCTTTAAATTCAGTAATTATTTTTTCTGAAAACAAAGCAAACTTTTGATTTTTAGTGAATTCAGGAACAATATAATGGTAGTTGGTATCAAACCATTTTGTCATTTCCATAGCTACAACATCCTGTCCGTTTTTCTGTGCACCTCTTGCCATAGCAAAGTACAAATCGATAGAAGAGTTTGATTTTGCAAAATCGTTATAACGTTCCGGGATCGCTCCTAAAGTCAGGGTAAGATCCAGTACCTGATCATAAAAAGAGAAATCATTAGAAGGAATTAAATCTACTCCGGCTTCATGTTGCAATTTCCAGTTGGTACGACGAATGTCTTTTCCGGCTTCGACTAGTTCGTCAACCGAAATTTTTCCTGCCCAATATAATTCGCTGGCCTTTTTTAATTCCCGATTGCTGCCAATTCTTGGATAACCTAAGTTGTTTGTTTTCATTTTGATTCAGTATTTTTTACGGAACAAATTTATATCATTGGATTATAATACTTAGATTTGGGTTTTATTTCAGTGAATTGTATTTTTAAAATAGGTTTTTAAAGATTTTATTACTGATGAATTCTTTGAAACGAACCTTTAGCCGTAAAAATTACTATGGAAAACTTAGACAAAACCGATTTACAGATCCTCAGACATCTTCAGGAAGACTCCAATATCAATACAAAAGACTTGGCTGCGAAGTTATTTCTGACCGTTACACCTGTTTATGAACGTATAAAAAGATTAGAACGCGATGGCTACATCACAAAATATGTGGCGTTGTTAGACAAGAAAAAAATGAATTGCGGGATGACTGTTTTTTGTAATGTCCGATTAAAAGAACATGCAAAAAACGTAGGAAGTAATTTTGTAAAAGATATCGTAGCGCTTCCCGAGATTATTGAATGTTACAACATTGCGGGCGACTATGACTTTATGTTGAAAATTTTAGTTCAGGATATGGCTAGTTATCAGGATTTTGTAATGAACAAATTATCGACTATCGAGAATATCGGAAACACCAACAGTATTTTTGTGATGGGCGAAATTAAATACAGTACGGCGTTGGAATTTTAATAGATGTTAACCACTTCAAGAAAGTCCTAAAATTAGCGTATTTTTGGCATTCGATTTAATATCTAAAATCCACAATCTAAAATTACAATGAACTGGGAACAACTATTATCACTCAAACGCCAAGGCGATACCAGCAAGAGATTACGTGTAGAACAAGATGATACCCGCTTAGGTTTTGAGGTAGATTATGACCGAATTATCTTTTCGGCAGCCTTCAGATCATTGCAGGATAAAACGCAGGTAATTCCGCTTTCTAAAACCGATTTTGTGCATACCAGACTAACGCACAGTTTAGAAGTTTCCGTTGTCGGACGCTCATTAGGACGTTTGGTGGGAAAAAAAATCATAGAAAAATATCCACATCTAAAAGAGGTTCACGGTTATCACATGAACGATTTTGGCGCTATTGTGGCGGCTGCTTCTCTGGCGCATGACATTGGGAATCCGCCCTTTGGACATTCCGGTGAAAAAGCCATTGGAGAATATTTTTCAATCGGAAAAGGGCAAAAATACAAAGAACAACTAACGGCTAAAGAATGGCAGGACCTAATTGATTTTGAAGGAAATGCCAACGGATTTTCGGTACTGACCGCCAGTCGTCCGGGAATTGAAGGTGGTTTAAGAATTTCGTATGCTACTTTAGGCGCTTTTATGAAATACCCAAAAGAAAGTCTGCCTAAAAAACCAACGTCAAACATTGCCGATAAAAAATACGGGTTCTTCCAGTCCGATAAAACTTTTTTCGAAGAAGTAGCCAAAGACATGGGAATGATTGCCAATAAATCCGGAGAGGATATTGGTTTCGAAAGACACCCATTGGCCTATTTGGTAGAAGCGGCAGATGATATTTGCTACACGATCATAGATTTTGAAGACGGAATAAATCTCGGATTAGTTTCTGAAGATTATGCCTTAGAATATTTAATCAAATTGGTAAAAGACAATATTGGAGTCGCCAAATACCAAACCTTAACGACAAAAGAAGACAGAATCAGTTATTTGCGTGCTTTAGCTATCGGAACGTTGATTAATGATGCCGTAAATGTTTTTGTTGAAAATGAAGAAGCAATTCTGGCCGGAAAATTTCCGTTTGCTTTAACAGACAGAAGTAAATACAAAGCTCAGATGAAAGACATTATCAACTTAAGTGTCGATAAAATCTATCAAAGCAGAGAAGTTATCGAGAAAGAGATTGTAGGGTACCAGATTATTCAAACCTTGCTGGATAAGTTTATTACAGCTTTCAATAATGACTATGACGGAAAAGCATCCAATTACGATAAATTATTGCTAAAAATGCTGCCCGAAAAACATCGTTTAGAGAAAACGAATTTATACGATCGTTTGCTTCACATTTGTCATTATGTTTCTCTTTTAACAGACGGAAATGCATTGGAATTATTCGAAATGATTAATGGCAGAAAACCGAATTAATTAATTCAGGTTAGATGTTGGTTGTAAAACGTGAAATGTAAAATGTGTTATGCCGATTAGAAAGGGCGTATGCTTTAATTAACGGGTTTTTTTGCCTTTAGACGAAGCGATTGAATCTGGATGAATTGTTAATGTATTTCAGTGATCCGATGCAACAATATGTTCGCACAAAGTAAAATAGTAATCAATAAAACAAAACTTATTACTTCTTACATTTCACATTTTACAACTAGCAACTGGAATTAATTATTGAAAAGCATAAACAAGACCCACACCTAAAACCTGTCTCAGCTGAGCCCTTGGGCCATCGTTAACCTGACTTGTTGTACCGGTTGTCGGGTCTGTAAAGTCTTTCTTTACTTTAATGTCATCGTCGTAAATTAAGTGAATACCGATATTTGCTTTTACATAAGCATTAACTACAAGATCTAAACGAGTGTCGTAATCGATATCAACATTTCCAAATTTGTTCAGATAGTCTGTATATAAACTTAGCCTGTTTTCGTAAAAAATGTTTTTAAAGATTTCATTTTTCATGTAACCGGTAAGTAAAATACCGAATTCAGCTCTTACCTTTTCTCCTCTTTCTACTAGAATTTTACTTTTGGGATCAAGTGGATCGGTAGCGTAGACCGCTTTTTTCACTCCAAAAGATCCTTGATCGGCTAAATACTGATCTAGTACTAAAGTGGTTTTTAATGTAATCGGTGAGAAATAAAAAGTTCTGTTTTTTGCCTTATTCGAATTTTCTGCTCCGGCTCCCAGAAAGATATAAGCCGGTGCAAAAGGTTTGGAAATAGCTATGTCTTTGTTCGGATAATTGTAACCGTTTGTAAACTGAGTATTAAAATTAAACTTAGCAGAATAATACCAATTAGATAATGTATCTTTTCTGAAACCATAAGTAGAGTTAAATAAAAGTGCATCGTCTGTTTTTCTAAGCTCTGTACCGTCTTGTTTGTTTAAGCCGTACTTAACGATTAACTCGTTAAACCATTTGTGATTTCTTTTGATATAAGTTCTTGCAAATTCGCCTTTAAATAACCCCGAGATAGAACTCGTTCCCCCTGCATTCCAGTTCACGAAAGCAATTTCAGAGATATCAAAACCAAGCTGATTTTTTTTGGTCCAATTCGAAGGTGCCTTCGGAATCTGATTGGGCTCTAAGGTAGTTTTGATGATACTTTGAGCAGAAATGGTAGAGGTAAAAGTAAAAAGTAAAAAGTAAAAAGAGAATTGGAATAATTTCATTAGGCTAAACTTTTGGTTTTTTTGGCTTCGCAAAATAATTCTTTTCAATGATTTGAAAAAAGTTTTGTTAAATTTTTAACGTCAATTTTACACAATTGTTGCAACTCAAGGACGGTTCCGTGTTCGATAAATGTGTCAGGGATACCTACTATTTTTACTGTAGTATTGAAATTATTTGCTGCCGCAAACTCCAAAATGGCACTTCCGAAACCACCGTTTATGGTACCGTCTTCAATTGTGAAAATAGTGTTGAAAGTGTTGAATATCTCTAGCAATAGGGTATTGTCTAGTGGTTTAATGAATGGAAAATCATAGTGTGCAATTTCATCGGCATTAGAACATTCATTTAATGCTGCGCTTACATTATTACCAATAGTTCCGGTCGAAAGTACAGCTGTTTTTGTTCCTTTTTTGAGGCAATTTGCGGTGCCGATTGCAATACTTTCATACTGTCCGAAATTTTCTACTTTCCAATTTGGTAAAACTCCTTTTCCTCTCGGATATCGAATGGCAATTGGATGATTCAGCCCCAACTGTGCGGTATAAAGAATGTTCTGCAATGCAATTTCGTTAATTGGTGCATAGACAATCAGGTTCGGAATCGATCGCAGATAAGCAATGTCAAAAACGCCGTGATGCGTCGCTCCGTCTTCGCCAACTAAACCGGCTCGGTCTAAACAAAAGATCACAGGCAAATTTTGTAAAGCCACATCATGAATCACCTGATCATAAGCCCGTTGTAAAAAAGTCGAGTAGATATTGCAATACACGATCATTCCCTGCGTGGCCATTCCGGCTGCAAGGGTTACAGCATGTTGTTCTGCAATTCCAACATCAAAAGCACGCTCCGGAATTTCATCCATCATAAACTTCAGAGAACTTCCTGATGGCATCGCCGGTGTGATGCCGATAATTTTTGGATTCTTTTTGGCTAAATCCAGAATTGTTAAGCCAAAAACATCTTGGTATTTAGGAGGCTGATTTTCTTCCGATTTTAAATGAATTTCTCCCGTAGAAGCGTCAAATTTTCCAGGCGCATGATACTTGACCTGATTCTCTTCGGCCTGCTGTAGGCCTTTGCCTTTTGTGGTGACTATGTGAAGGAATTTTGGACCTTTTATTTTCTTTAAACGATTGAGCTCTTTTATCAGTCCGATTAAATCATGACCATCGATTGGGCCTGAATAATCAAAATTCAGAGACTTAATCATGTTGTTCTTCTTCGGATTTTTTCCCTCTTTTACTGCGGTAAGATATTGTTTAAGAGCACCAACACTGGGGTCAATCCCGATCGCATTATCATTTAGGATTACCAGTAAGTTAGCGTCTGTTACTCCGGCGTGATTTAAACCTTCAAAAGCCATTCCTGAGGCGATAGACGCATCACCAATTACGGCAATATGCTGTTTGTTGATTTCGCCCTTTAGGTTAGAAGCAATGGCCATTCCCAATGCGGCAGAAATAGAAGTAGAGGAATGCCCTACACCGAAAGTGTCATATATACTCTCGCTTCTTTTAGGAAAACCAGAAATACCGCCAAGCTGTCTGTTGGTATCAAAGTTTTCTTTTCTTTCGGTAAGGATTTTGTGTCCGTAGGCCTGATGTCCAACATCCCAAACCAATAAATCTTCGGGTGTGTTAAAAACATAGTGCAAAGCAATTGTAAGTTCAATAACTCCTAAACTGGCACCCAAATGTCCTTCTTTTACCGAGACAATATCAATGATAAAATCACGTAATTCTTTAGCCAATTGTGGTAATTGAGTTTCGTCAAGTAAACGTAAATCGGCCGGATTGTTTATGTTGGAGAGTAAATTGCTTTTCATTTTTCTATAAAAAACAAATTTACGGTTTTAAAATTAAAATAGTGTTCATTAAAACAGCTTATGACTTAATTGCTATAGAATCTATTTTTGAAATTAATTTAGTTCTGAAAAATGATTTTTTTACGGTATCTGTTTTCACAAATAGTGTGATAAAGGATAATGTTCTTATTGTTTTTCCATTTTGCGTGCCGGGCTTCCATTTCTGAGCTGTTTGTAAAATTTGAGTGAGTTTTTCTTCTGATTCGTTTTCAGTACTTTGTAATACTTTTATTGTCGAAAGACTTCCATCTCTTTCGATTACAAATGAAGCTTTAATTGTGTCATTTTGTGCGCCTGAATTTTTAGAAAATACATATTTGCTTTGGATCCATTTTTTAAGATTCTGTATTCCGCCAGGATATTCAGGTAGTGTTTCAAAAGCTATCATTCCGCTATAGATAGGAGTGTCCTCTTCTTGGATTATTTTTGGTATTTCGTTTTCGTTCATTGGTTTTAAGTCCTCCTTTCGTACAATTGGTTTTTTAAATTTGACCCGATCTATTTTTGATGGAGGTGGAGGATTTATGGTATCATTTTTAAGTGCTTTTCCAATTTTTAAATTCTCTTCAGTTGAAGTTTTATCTACAACTTCTACGGTATCAATTTTTTGTTTATTTCCATTTTTATCGGTACAGCTAAACAAGGTTGTTCCCATAACAATAAACAATACTAATAAAAACATTTTGTGATAATTGGTCTGCGAGTATAAAACACGACTCGGAATTTGAATAATTATATTGTCAATCTGTGATTTTTTAAATCTTCCGCAAATACTTTTTCCTTGGTTTGAAATAAAATAGTGCTGAATTTCTTCAGGTTGCATTTTTGAAAAATCAACCACAGTTTTAGCACAACTCAAACAAAACCGACCGTTGTCTTTTGGAGTCATTTTGTCCCAGTTTTCATGACAGGGTTCCGGAATTGAGAGTTTGTATTTTGTTTCCATTATTTAAATTTCAAAAGCCTAAATGTAATAAAAATAAGAAGTAAAAATGTATTTTTGCTTTATGATAAACCCTTTTACCGACGAATATTTTATAACTTTGAAGTAAATCTGAATAGTATGAATGTAGAGGCGCAACGTAGAAATATTGTACACAGAATTCTGGATACTGAGAATGTACAATTGCTGAATCAAATTGAAGATTTATTGAATAATGAAGTTTATACTTATTCTACTGGCGGAGAGCCTTTAACGGTAAAAGAGTATGAAAGTCATTTGAATGAAATTATGAAGCTTTCTGATGCAGGTGAAACAGGTTATACGACCGATGAGGCTAAAAGAAGGATAATAAAAAAATGAAACCTGTTGTATGGTCACCGAATGCGATAGAGTCTATTCGAAATAGTTATAATTATATTTATTCCAAAAGTCCACATAATGCTAATTTAGTTGCAGAAACGTTATTTGACTTAGGTGAAAAGCTAGGTTTGTTTCCAGAAAAGAATCCAATGGAACCACTTTTAAATAGAGAGGATATTAGATTTTTTCCTAAATGGAATTTTTAAATAGTTTATAGAATTGAAAAAAACAGGATTTATATCCTTGATGTTTTTTCGACTTCCCAAAATCCTAAAAATTATAAATTCTAGTTTTTGAAAACGGATTATATAATTTACTTTATAGTATAAAAAAACCTATGATAAACCCTTTTACCGACGAATATTTCATGAAAAAAGCTTTACAAGAGGCAGAAATGGCTTTTGATAAAGGCGAAATACCCGTTGGAGCCATAATTGTTGTAGCAGACAAAGTTATAGCAAGAAGCCATAATTTAACCGAGTTGTTAAACGATGTTACGGCCCATGCCGAAATGCAGGCCATCACTGCAGCAGCAAACTTTTTAGGCGGCAAATATTTAAAAGACTGTACTTTGTATGTGACATTAGAGCCTTGTCAGATGTGCGCGGGTGCTTTGTATTGGAGTCAGATTTCAAAAATTGTGTTCGGAGCTCGTGATGAACAACGTGGTTTTATGACAATGGGAACAAAATTACATCCAAAAACAACGGTAGTTTCAGGAGTTATGGCCAATGAAGCGGCAGATCTAATGAAACGCTTTTTCGTGACAAGAAGAAAATAACACGATCCAATGAGCACTTTGCGTCTTAGGACGCGGATAAAACGGATTCGCTATCGCGAAGATGCGGAAGGACGCGGATTAATTTTTGAAGTGTTAAATGAAATGGTCTTGATTTTAATAAACTTTATTTACAGCTGAAATAATTAAAGCTAAAGCTTTTTTGAGCATGCTCTTTAAAAAGAATCTGCGTCCATCCGCATTTGTCTTCACAACAGTTATACAGCTAAAGTCTTAGGCATACTCTATAAAGAAAATCATAAGTTATAATGAATTTTCTGTTTAATTGTAAGATAAAAATATGCTACATTTACTATAATATAATTAAGATTTCTCCGATTATACTTTAAACTGTGGGAAACGTTATTACATTATATAGAATCTTACATTTCTAACCATTAATTCTATTTCAAGTGAAGGCAAAAAGATTAGTTTACGTATTTCTTGTGTTTTTTATTCTTCAGGCGTGTGGCAGAAAATCAGCTGCCGATTTCAATTCTGATTTTTCATTGTTCAAAGCGTACATTACCAGTTTTACGGGTGGAATTGTTCCATCGCAGTCTGACATACGTGTGGTTTTAGCTTTCGATAAAAAAGAATGGAAGGTTAATGAGGAATTAGACGATGATTTGTTTGATATTTCACCAAGTGTAAGAGGTAAAGTTGTAGCGCTTTCGAGCAATACAATTGCTTTTATCCCTGAGAAAAAATTAAACCCGGGAACAGAATATCAGGTCACTTTAAACCTCGATAAACTAATTACATTGCCTAAGGAAGAGGAGAAGGAACTTTCTAAATTTAACTTCACCGTTAAAACCATTAAACAGGATTTTACGATAAATACGCTGGACATTCAGTCGCACAGCAAAGAATATCAATATCTGAATTGTGTATTGAAAACTGCAGATGATATTGATCTTGAGACCGCTAAAAAGTTGGTGGAAGCCAATCAAAAAGGAAATGAGCTCAAAATTAAGTTCGATAACACTGTAAAATCAGGTAAAGAATTCAAATTTGTTATAGACAGTATTCAACGTTTTTCAGAAGCAAGTGAACTTGAAATTGCATACGACGGAAGCGATTTTGATATTGATCAGAAAGGAAAAATAGATTTTCCGATAGCGGGGATAAATGAATTCAAAGTTATAAAGGTTGAAATTCCGGATGAGAACAATCAATCGGTTTCGATTAATTTTTCGGAGCCTTTGGAAAAAGGACAGGATTTTGCGGGTCTGGTAGCCATTCAAAACACTAAAAATCTAAAATTTTCAACACAAGGAAATGTATTGAAGGTATATTTTAGTAATGAAAAAGCGGCACCGGAAGTCGTTCATGAAGTTGTTGTAGAGGAACCGGTCGCAGTTGTAGATTCAGCAAGTGTTGCAGTAGATAGTGCTGCAGTGGCTGTAGATAGCGCTTCGGCTGTCGTAGAAGAGGAGCCGGAGGTGGTAGAAGAATCAGCTCCTGAGCAAAATATAACGGGTGAATTGTTATTAGAAGTTTTTCAGGGAATAGAAAGTCAGTACGGCAAGAAAATGGAGGAGAGTTATTCTCAGAAAATCTCTTTTGACCAGATAAAACCAAACGTACGATTTGTAAAAAACGGAACAATTTTACCAAGTTCTAATAATCTAAAACTGAATTTTGAAACGGCAAATCTGAGTGCTGTAGATGTAAAAGTGTATAAAATTTACAAAAACAACATTCTGCAATTTCTTCAAAATAATGAATTAAACGGGGCACAAAACTTAAAACGAGTTTCTCAGCCTGTTGCCAAAACGACGATAAATCTCAAAGAAAACACTTTGGTTAATTTGAGTAAATGGAACACTTTTGCCTTAGATTTATCGAAGATCATTAAACCCGAACCGGGTGCTATTTACAGAGTAGAATTCTCGTATAAAAAGAAATATTCTTTGTACAAATGTGAAACTTCCGAAGCCGATACAGCCGATACAGAAGACGAAGAGGAGAGCGATGAAAAGGATGTGAATTACAGCGGAAATTCATACGATGATTATTACTACGACGATTATGAGTGGAGAGAAAGTCAGGACCCTTGTACCGGATCGTATTATTACAATGCCAAAATTGCAACCAATATTCTGGCTTCCGATTTGGGAGTAATAGCCAAAAGAGGAGAGAATAAATCGTATTTGTTTGTCGTAAACAATATCATTACAACAGAGCCGGTTTCGAACGCAAGAGTAGATCTGTACAACTTTCAACAGCAAAAAATTGCTACAACTGCCACTAGCAGCGAAGGGATTGCGTCTTTCCAAATCGATAGATTTGCTTATTTTGCTATTGTTACATTGGGAGATCAATCGACTTATGTAAAGCTTGACGACGGAAATTCATTATCAGTAAGTAATTTTGATGTAGGAGGAGAAACACTTCAAAAAGGGCTGAAAGGGTTTATTTACGGAGAGCGTGGCGTTTGGCGTCCCGGAGATAATCTGTATTTATCCTTCATACTCAATGATGCTGCTAATAAACTGCCAAAAGCGCATCCGATAAAATTCAGATTAACAGATCCAAATGGAAAAGTAACCTACCAAACCGTTCAGAAATCAAATGAGTTAAATCATTATGCTTTTATTGTACCAACAGATCCCGATGCACCAACAGGAAGCTGGGAAGCAACGGTGAGTGTTGGTGGAGCCAAATATTACAAAAACATCAAAATTGAAACGATAAAACCAAATCGTTTAAAAATTAAAAACAGTTTCCAAAGAGCGATATTGTCTTCGTCCTATCCGAATTCAAGTAATCTGGAGGTGACCTGGCTACATGGTGCAATCGCCAAGAATTTGAATGTAGAAATGCAAGCTAAATTCTCAGAGCAGAAAACCACTTTTAAAGGATATGATCAATATACTTTTGATGACTTAGTGCGCCGATTCAGCACCGAAGAAGTAAATATATTTTCAGGAAAATTAGACGCCAACGGAAGAGCGTCGGTAAGTATTGATCCGAAATTGCAAGGTCAGGCTCCGGGAATGTTACGAGCTTCATTTATTACTAAAGTTTATGAAGAGGGCGGGGATTTTAGTATGGATGCGATGGCTACCACCTATTCTCCATATAAAACTTATGTGGGAGTGAAAGCACCGGAAGTAAATCGATACGGAATGCTTGAGACGAGAACAAACAATCGTTTCGATATAGTGACGGTCGACGAAAACGGAAGACCAAAAGCTGTTAGAGATCTGGAAATAAAAGTTTATAAAGTAGAATGGCGCTGGTGGTGGGATGCTTCAAGTGATAATTTGTCAAATTACAACTCTTCAGAAGCAACAACTTCTTATAAAACATTTAAGGTAAGCACAAATTCAAGTGGTAAAGCAAGTATACAATTTGCTTTAACAGATGAAGAATGGGGACGTTATATGATTCGGGTTTCAGATGAAACCGGAGGGCACGCTGCTGCCTTAACAGTAAACATCGATTGGCCAATCTGGTCCGGGAAAACTAGAAATACAGATGCTTCAACAGCTAATATGCTGGTGTTTTCTACCGACAAAAAAGAGTATGCCGTAGGGGAGAAGGCACAGATTTCTTTCCCTTCAAGTGAGGGTGGACGTGCTTTGGTCTCTATCGAAAATGGTTCAAGAGTGGTACAAACGCTTTGGGTGAAAACTAAAAAAGGAGAAACAAAAGTAGAAGTGCCGATCACATCAGCAATGGCACCCAATGTTTATTTTAATATTACACTTTTGCAGCCTCATGCCTCGACCAAAAATGATTCTCCGATTCGTATGTACGGAATTGTTCCGATTGGTGTTGTAGATAAAAATACAAAATTAGAGCCGGCACTTACAATGCCCGACGTTTTAAAACCCGAACAATCATTTCCTGTAAAAGTAAGTGAGAAATCCGGTAAAGCAATGACCTATACGATTGCTATTGTAGACGAAGGTTTATTAGATCTAACCCGATTTAAAACACCAAATGCATGGGATAGTTTCTATGTGCGCGAAGCTTTGGGGGTAAAAACCTGGGACGTATACGATGATGTAATTGGTGCTTATGGCGGAAAAGTAAATCAGATTTTTAGTATCGGTGGGGACCAGGATTTAGGTGGTGGAAAAGCTAAAAAAGCCAATCGTTTTAAACCAGTTGTAATTTATCTAGGCCCATTTAAATTAGAAAAAGGACAGACCAAAACACATCAGGTTAAGTTGCCAAAATACATTGGTTCAGTACGAACGATGGTTGTGGCGGGTGATGCGGAAACAAGTGCGTACGGAAGTGTAGAAAAAGCAACTCCGGTTCGCAGTCCGTTGATGGTATTGGCTTCGTTGCCACGAAAAATCTCGCCATCAGAAAAAGTAACTATTCCGGTTACCGTTTTTGCGACAGAGAGAAATATCAAAAACGTAAGAGTTCAGATTAAAACCAGCAATGGGTTGCAGGTGGTAGGAAGTACCGTTCAAAATGTAGCCTTTGCGCAGCCTGATGAAAAAATGGCGTATTTTAATTTGGCAGTAGGAAATCAGACCGGAATTGCAAAAGTGCAGATTGTTGCTACTTCAGGGAAAGAAAAATCATCCTATGATGTAGAGATTGATATGACAAATCCGAATCCGGTAACCAATACGTATACCGATGTGATTTTGCTGCCAAACAGTTCCAGAACGATTACCTGGAAAACCTTTGGAGTTTCAGGAAGCAATAAAGCCAAACTGGAGGTTTCCTCAATGCCAACAATTAATCTGAACGGAAGATTGCAATACCTGATTCAATATCCGCACGGTTGTGTAGAACAAACTACATCTTCTGTTTTTCCGCAATTATTTTTAAATGATGTTGCAGACATTGATGCAACGCGTCAGCAACTTATTCAGAAAAATGTAGCGGCAGGAATTATTAGATTAGGAAGTTTTCAATTGGCAAACGGAGGACTTTCGTACTGGCAGGGAAATACAATTGCAGACGATTGGGGAACTTCTTATGCCGGACATTTTATAATTGAAGCAGAGAAAAAAGGTTATGTTTTACCAATTAATTTTAAATCAAAATGGATTTCATATCAACAAAAAGAAGCTAAAAAATGGCGTTTTGAACAACGTTACGGCAATGATCTGGCGCAGGCGTATCGTTTGTATACATTGGCCTTGGCAGGTTCTCCTGATTTGTCTTCTATGAACAGGTTACGCGAAACAACCGGAGTTTCAAACGAAAGTAAATTGCGATTGGCCGCAGCTTATGTTTTGGCAGGTCAGAAAAGCGCCGGATTAACACTCTTGCTGCACAGTAAAATTGACGATAGTTCAGATGGTTACAACTATTACTATTATGGTTCAGGCGACAGAAACAGAGCTATGGCACTGGAAACTTTATTGTTATTAAATCAGAAAGAGAATGCTTTCCTAATGGCAAGAAAGCTGGCCAAAAATATGGCAAGTGATCAATGGATGAGTACGCAGACCACCGCCTATTGTTTGTATGCAATGTCTAAATTCTCGCTGAATAATGGTCCAAAAGGAATTGATATTCAGCTTAGCAAGGATGGAAAAGCACAACAAATAAAAACAGCTAAAACAGTCGCTGACAGAAGTTTAGTGGTGAAATCCGGAACAAACAGTATTACTTTAAGAAACAATAAAAAGAATACGATTTACGTTCGTGTGCTCAATACGGGAATTCTTCCAATTGGTCAGGAAAACCCGGTTCAGACGAATCTTTCTGCCGGAATAGTTTTCAAAAACAGAAAGGGCGGCGTAATTGATGTTTCCAGAATTACACAGGGAACAGAATTTGTTGCCGAGGTGACAATTAAAAATCAGAAAAATGAATATGTGCAGAATGTAGCTTTGTCGCAGATTCTACCATCAGGATTTGAGATTGTAAACACCCGTTTTACCGATTATGGCGAAGCAACAAATAATGTAGCTGATTATATCGATATTCGTGATGACAGGACTAATTTCTATTTTGGTTTAAAAGCCGGAGAAACTAAAAAATTCAAAATTTTATTGAATGCTTCTTATTTAGGAAGCTATTATTTACCGGGCTTACAATGCGAAGCGATGTACGATCATACGTTCCTCGCCAGAACAAAAGGATTTTGGGTAGCAGTCGTAAAATAATTTTTTTAAATCTGACAGGTTTCTAAAACCTGTCAGGTTTATTTTTTTTTATATAAAATGGTTAGAATATTAAAACCGTAAAGTTGAAAAATAAATTAAAAGCGCTTTTTCAGCGCACTATAAATTGGATAAAAAGAAATAAAATTAAATCACTAGTAGCATTTTTGCTGTTGGTGATTTATTATTTTTCGCTACCCGGGACTTTGTTTAAAGAACCTTATTCTACTATTATAGAAAGTAAAGAGGGAGAATTACTAGGCGCTAAAATTGCTCGTGACGGGCAATGGCGTTTTCCTGCTCAGGACAGTGTTCCGGATAAGTTTAAAAAATGTATCGTTTATTTTGAAGACGAGTATTTCTACAAGCATCCCGGATTTAATCCGGTTGCGATGGTGAACGCAATTAAGCAGAATAGGAAAGCGGGAAAAGTAGTTCGTGGAGGAAGTACGCTTACACAGCAAGTGATCCGATTGTCCCGAAAAGGAAAAAAGAGAACCTATTTTGAAAAAGTAATAGAAGTTATTCTCGCAACCAGATTGGAATTAGGATATTCTAAAAACGAAATTCTCGAATTGTATGCCGCACACGCTCCCTTTGGAGGGAATGTCGTTGGACTCGAAATGGCCTCCTGGCGTTATTTTGGAGTGCAATCCAGTCAATTATCATGGGCGGAGAGTGCAACTTTGGCGGTTTTGCCAAATGCTCCGAGTTTGATTTATCCCGGAAAAAACCAGATCAAGTTATTAGAGAAACGTAATCGACTCTTGTTAAAGCTGCATAAAGAGGGCAGTATTGACAAACAGACCTACGAACTTTCTATTGAGGAACCTTTGCCTCAAAAACCGTATAATCTGCCTCAAATTGCCCCGCATTTATTGCAGCGAGTGGCAAAGAATGCAGAAGGAACGCGAGTTAGAACAACTGTCGATGTTGCGTTGCAAAACAGGGTAAATCAGATTGCTAAATATTATTACAATCAATACAGGCAAAATGAAGTCAATAACCTAGCGATTTTGGTGATTGATGTTCAGGATAGAAATGTAATCAGTTATGTCGGGAATTCGCCAACAGACCGTGACCATCAAAAAGATGTTGATATTATTGCAGCACCAAGAAGTACAGGAAGTATTCTTAAACCGTTGTTGTATGCTGCCATGCTGGACGATGGAGAGCTGTTGCCGAATACTTTAGTTGCCGATATTCCTACTCAGATTGCAGGTTATACGCCGCAGAATTTTAATTTGACTTTCGATGGCGCTGTTCCGGCACACAGAGCCTTGTCCCGTTCTTTAAATATTCCGGCAGTTTTGATGCTGCAGGATTTTGGAGTGAATAAGTTTTATGAAGAACTGCAAAAGTTTAAATTAAAAGACATCAATAAATCTCCGGATCATTATGGTCTGTCTCTTATTTTGGGAGGCGCCGAAAGTAATTTATGGGATTTGTGCCGAACCTATTCCAATTTATCTTCAACAGTAAATTATTTTAATAAAAGCCACGGAAAGTACAGAACCAATGAGTTTACAGAATTAAATTACGACAGCGATTTTAAGTCTGATTTCGGATCAGAAAGTGAGCAGAAGAATACAATAGGCGCAGGATCAATTTGGTTGACGTACAATGCCATGGAAGAGGTAAACAGACCGGAAGGAGATGAGGCGTGGAAGTTTTACGACAGTTCGCTTAAAATCGCCTGGAAAACAGGAACGAGTTTCGGTAATCGTGATGCTTGGGCCATTGGAACAAATTCCAGATATGTTGTAGGAGTTTGGGTCGGAAACGCAACAGGAGAGGGTAGGCCAACGCTGACCGGAGTTACAAGCGCTGCACCTATTTTGTTTGATGTATTCAATTTGCTTCCAAGACAAAGATGGTTCGGAATTCCTTATGAAGATTTAAATGAAGTAGAAGTTTGTCGTTTAAGCGGACATTTGGCCAAGGAAGGCTGTCCAAAAATTAAGCAATTGGTAGCAAAAAAAGGAAAAACAACGACCGTTTGTCCATATCATAAAATAATTCATTTAGATCAAAGCGAACAATTTCAGGTAAACAGCAGTTGTGAAAGTGTCGATAAAATGATGACCAAAAACTGGTTTGTATTGCCGCCAGTTATGGCCTGGTATTATAAAAGCAAGCATATAGAGTATGTTCCGTTGCCGCCTTTCAAAGAAAATTGTGTCGGTACACAAACGGCTTCTATGGACTTTATTTATCCAAAAGCCAACAGTAAAATCTATTTAACGAAGAACTTTAACAGTGAAGTACAGCCCGTGATTTTTAAAGTAGCCTATTCGCAGAGAGAAAAACAACTGTTTTGGTACGTCGATCACGTTTATAAAGGTGTCACCAAGGTATTTCATGAAAAACCAATTATGATGAGCGCAGGCTTTCATTACATAACAGTTGTCGATGAATCCGGTAATGAAATTAACAGAAGAGTTGAGGTTATTAGAGAATAGTTATCGTATCGAGTTTAAGAGTTGGCCGCGAATTGCACGAATTATTTTTTTACAAACTAAGGAATAATCCTTTGAATCTGTGAAATCTGTGGCAAAAAAAAGCAAAAAAAAAGGCATAAAAAAACCGCTAATCTTTCGAGAAGCGGTTTTTGTTTATTCTGAAATAACATTTCCTTTTTTGTCATAGAAATGGTATTCTAAGTACGTGTAAGCGTCACGAGGTATGATTTTCACCCATTTCTTATGTTCAAAAAACCATTTTGAACGTAAGGATGGAAAACCTTTACTGAGGTATGCAGCCACAAACGGATGTGTGTTTAGTACAACCTTATTGTGGGTTTTTAAAATTCTTTCCAGGTCAGAAGTGATTTTATCAATGATTAAAATTGGTGCTTCAATTTCACCATTCTCATTGTTTGGATCCTCTTCTCTGGTTTTAATGTTAACTTCTGGTCTTACGCGTTGTCTTGTAATCTGGACTAGCCCAAATTTACTCGGTGGTAAGATTTTATGCTTTGCTTTATCGTCGCTCATTTCTTCTCGCAAGAAGTCGAACAGGACCTTCCTGTTTTCAGGATTAGACATATCAATAAAATCAACTACGATTATTCCGCCCATATCACGCAAACGAAGTTGTCTGGCAATTTCAGCGGCGGCAATCATATTCACTTCCATGGCGGTATCTTCCTGATTCGTCGCTTTATTCGAACGATTTCCGCTGTTTACGTCAATGACGTGCAGCGCTTCTGTATGTTCGATTATCAAATAAGCGCCTTTGCTCATGGAGACCGTTCTTCCAAATGAAGTTTTGATTTGTCTTTCTATATTGTATTTCTCAAAAATTGGAGTGTCATTTGATTGATAAAACTTAACAATCGATTGTTTGGAAGGTGCAATTTCTTGCAAGTATTCCTTTGTTTGGTGGTACAACTCTTCATCATCTATCTGAATACCGCTGAAGGTATCATTAAATACGTCTCTTAATATTGAAGAGGCTCTGTTAAGCTCTCCTAATACTTTTGAGGGATGATGAGCAGTTGGTAATTTTTTACACATTGCAGACCATCTGCCAAGCAGGTTCTGCAAATCTTTTTCTAATTCGGCTACGTTTTTGCCTTCGGCTACTGTACGAACAATAACACCAAATCCTTTAGGTTTGATCGATAATACAAGTTTTTTTAGACGATCCTTTTCCTTTTTGTCTTCTATTTTTTGTGAAATAGAAACACGGTCAGAAAACGGAACGAGAACAATAAATCTTCCTGCCAATGAAAGCTCAGCGCTTATTCTTGGACCTTTGGTAGATATAGGTTCTTTTACAACTTGTACTAAAACAGATTGATTGGCACTTAAAATATCAGTAATGATGCCATCTTTGTCAATCTCTTTTTCAAACTGAAAGGTTTTTAGGGAGAAATCTTTTATTTTACCTGCGCTTACAAGTTTTATGAATTTCAGTTGGGAAGCTAAGTTAGGCCCTAAATCATGATAATGTAAAAAAGCATCTTTTTCGAAGCCTACATTTACAAAAGCAGCGTTAAGTCCGGCAACTGGTTTTCGTATTTTGGCAATAAAAATATCACCAACCTGAAAATTGCTTTTCTCTTCTTCTTTGTGTAATTCAATTAGTTTTCCATCTTTTAATAAGGCAAAATCTACGGCATCAGAACTAGATCTAATGATTAATTCTTTATTCACACTGTAAATTTTTATCTGTTTTTTCAGAAAATAGAGTAAAGAGAAAAGAGTATAGACTTTAAAGAAAAATCTAAAATCTCAAATCTGAAATCTAAAATCTTATCTACAGATGGATTAAACAATATTTTTTAACAGGTATTAAACCCGGGAGGGAAAAGTTAAATCTCAAATTTTCAAATTCCGAATTCCAATTGAAATCTGTACTGACTTCTCTTTTTTTGGATTTTGGATTTTATCTTTTGGAATTTTTGAACTTTCCCAAATTTCAATGAACGTTTAAAAAGAAAAAAGTAGTTTAAAACTACTTTTTCTTCTTGTGACGGTTAGCTCTCGCTCTTTTTTTTCTTTTGTGAGTAGCTACCTTATGTCTCTTTCTTTTTTTACCACTTGGCATATCGTGTCGATTTTATGATTAATTAATAATGTTATTTAGCTTCGTTGTTTGTTTTAACCCCTTCTACAAATACTTTTGCAGGTTTAAAAGCAGGAATGTTGTGTGCTGGAATTTTGATAGTGGTGTTTTTAGAAATGTTTCTACCAGTTTTTTCAGCTCTAGTTTTTACAATAAAACTACCGAAACCTCTTAGGTAAACATTATCTCCAGTCTCTAGTGAAGTTTTAACTTCTTCCATAAAAGTTTCTACTGTTGCTTGAACATCTCCTTTTTCAAGACCAAGTTTCTCTGAAATTTTCGCTACGATATCTGCTTTCGTCATTTTCTTTCCTATTTTATTTTATAAATGGTGTACTATTTTTTGAGTTTGCAAATATAGGAATTAAAAAAATAATTAATCAAGCTAAATCGTTAAATTTTAATTACATAAACATTTACTTTTGTAATCTAAGTATTTTGCAATGAATTTTCATAACCTATTGATAAATTGGTATTTACAGAACAAGCGTGATCTGCCGTGGCGAAAAACGACCAATCCGTACCTAATTTGGCTCTCAGAAATTATGTTGCAACAGACCAGAGTTGCGCAAGGAATGCCTTATTTTTTTTCTTTTACAAAGGAATTTCCTACCGTTTTTGATTTGGCAAATGCCGATGAAGAACAGGTTTTGAAACTTTGGCAGGGATTAGGGTATTATTCCCGTGCCCGAAATTTACATAAAACAGCTCAGTATGTAGCAAATGAATTAAACGGTGTTTTTCCTCCTACTTATAAAGAGTTATTAAAATTAAAAGGAGTTGGGGAGTATACAGCCGCCGCAATAGCTTCTTTTTCGTATAATGAAGCAGTACCTGTGGTTGATGGGAATGTGTTTCGGGTGCTTTCCCGTTATTTTGATGTGGAATCCGATATTGCATTGCCGGCAACCAAAAAAGAATTTACGGAACTTGCTCATGAAATAATGCCGAAAGACAATCCGGCTCTCTTTAATCAGGCGATTATGGAATTTGGAGCCTTGCAATGTGTTCCTAAAAGCCCAAACTGCCCTGTTTGTGTTTTTATGGATAGTTGTGCTGCGCTGCAAAAAAAGAAAGTTGCTGTTTTGCCTGTAAAATCAAAAAAGGTAAAAGTGACGAATCGGTTTTTTAATTATTTGATTCTCGAGGATGTTTTGGGGAACACTTTGATCCGGAAAAGGGTATTAAAAGGAATCTGGCATAATTTGTATGAATTTCCTCTTTTGGAAACTCAGGAGGTTGTCGATTTTGATTTTGTTTCAAAAGCAGTTCAAAATGATGTTTTTTCTAACTATACTATTATAGGTATAGAGGAGTACAGTGATTCGGCCGTTATTCATAAACTTTCGCATCAGCATTTGCACATTCAATTCTGGAAAATTAAAATAAAAGAAAGAATTGAAAACGGTATAGATGCTAACAATTTGAAAACGTTTCCTTTCCCAATTGTGATTTATAATTTTATCGAAAAGCAGGAAATAATTTGCTAAAATAATGTATCTTTGGGTTAAATACCATAATTAAACCATGAACGGAACATTAAATAAAGTGATGCTCATTGGCCATTTGGGCGATGATGTAAAGATGCATTATTTTGATGGAGGAAACTGCATCGGACGTTTTCAGTTGGCAACAAATGAAGTTTATATTAATAAAACGACCAACGAAAAAATAACTTCGACAGAATGGCACAATCTGGTTGTACGTAATAAGGCGGCTGAGATTTGCGAAAAATACCTTTCTAAAGGAGATAAAATATATATCGAAGGACGTATAAAGTCACGTCAGTGGCAGGCGGAAGATGGTACAACTAAATATACCACTGAAATTCAGGTTACGGAGTTTACTTTCCTGACAACCAAAAAAGAAACTACAGGACATAAACCGAATTCCGAATCAGAATCCGCAAAAAATGCTAACTTTGATGCGACTAACGAAGGCTTGCCTATAAACGACCTGCCTTTTTGATTGTTTAATTAATTTTTTTCAGTTTGGACCCGGAGCCCAGTTTACTTTTTAATGCAAATTTAGACGTCAATTTAATAATTGGATTTGTCGGAATATTTATTTTGCTGTTTTTATCGGCAATCGTTTCAGGTGCAGAAGTAGCACTTTTTTCATTGTCGCAAAAGGATATTGACGAGGCAATACAGGAAAATACTACAAAAGGAAAAATTATTTCCAATCTCTTAGACCGACCCAAAAAACTTTTAGCAACATTACTGGTCGCCAATAACTTTTTGAATATTGGGGTTGTAATCCTGTTTTCTTTTGTTGGGCGGAATATTTTTGCCGGTGTAGATTCGCCGGTTTTTAAATTTATTTTAGAAGTAATCCTCGTTACTTTCTTTATTTTATTGTTCGGTGAAGTTTTGCCAAAAGTGTACGCCAGTCGTAATAATATCAAATTTGCGAAGTGGGTAGCCTATCCCGTAGTTTTTTTAGATAAATTACTTTCCCCTGTTAGTTTGCCTATGCGCAGTGTTACCTTATATTTGCAAAACAAATTAGGGAAACAGAAAAACAATTTTTCAATAAATCAATTGTCGCAAGCTTTAGAGCTTACAGATTCTGAAGGAACGTCAACTGAAGAGCAAAAAATATTAGAAGGAATTGTCTCTTTTGGAAATACAGATACCAAACAGGTCATGAGTCCGAGGATTGATGTTTTTGCTTTAGAGATTTCGGAGTCGTTTGAAGCTATCTATTCGAAAATAGTGGAAAAAGGTTTTTCAAGGATTCCGGTTTACAGAGATAATATCGATCAGATTGAAGGTGTTTTGTTTGTTAAAGATTTATTGCCCCATATTGATAAAAAAGAATTTGATTGGGTTTCTTTAATTAGAGAGCCTTTTTTTGTTCCTGAGAATAAAAAACTCGACAACCTGCTAAAGGATTTTCAAAGTCTTAAAAGCCATTTGGCGATTGTAGTCGATGAATATGGAGGGACATCAGGATTGGTTTCTTTGGAAGATGTTATCGAAGAAATTGTGGGTGATATTAGTGATGAATTTGATGACGAGAATTTAAATTTCTCCCAAATAGACGAAAAGAACTTTCTGTTTGAAGGTAAGATCAATATGAAAGATTTTTACAGAATTGTAGAAGTAAATGAGGATATTTTTGAATCTCACAAAGGAGAAGCGGAAACATTAGCCGGTTTTATTTTAGAAATTCTGGGTAATTTCCCTAAAAAGGATCAGAAGATTGCGTTTGAAAACTGTGTTTTTACAATAGAGACGGTCGATAAAAAACGTGTAAAACAAATAAAAGTAACATTAGATTAAAATGCCTAAAAAGATAATTGCAACAACTATAATTTTGCTGATTTTTACAATGGTAAGTTGTAAAAAAGAAACATTACCTAAACCATCGAGTTTTTTGCGTTTAGATTACCCGGAAGCGAAATATGTGAATTTTGAAAATAATTGCCCATTTACTTTTGAGATGAATGAAGGTGCAATTATTAAAGGAGAAAAAAATTGCGGATTTGCCATTACTTATCCTAAAATGAAAGCGACTATTTACCTGACGTATAAGCCGGTAAATAATGACATTGATAAATTGCTAAAAGATGCGCAAAAGCTTACCTATGAGCACGTAATTAAGGCAGATGATATACTCGAGCAGCCTTACCTGAACCCTGAAAAAAAGGTTTACGGAATGTTTTATCAGGTAGACGGAAATGCGGCTACAAACTCACAGTTTTATGTAACAGACAGCACAAAACATTTTATAACAGGATCGGTTTATTTTTACGCAAAACCTAATTTTGATTCTATAATGCCGGCAGCCAGTTATATCAAAAATGATATGAGGCAGTTGATGGAAACTCTGAAGTGGAAATAAGAGGATTTTAGATTTTAGATTTTAGATTTTAGATTTTAGATTTTAGATTTTAGATTTTAGATTTTAATAAAAAAAGCATCCTTTGGATGCTTTTTTTATTAAAAATTGGAACTCGATTGTTGAATACTAAATACTGACTTGGAAAAAAAATCCTTTAAATCAGTGCAATCTGTGGCTACTTTTTTTGTCACAGTTAAAAAAAAAAATAATTCGTGCCAATTCGTGGCAAGCTTTGTTGTTAGCCTGAACTCAACGTGGAATGGTAACGCCAATAGAAAAATAATCGGGTTAGAAACCAGACTGATTATGATTTTATGTTTGAAACTTTGTATGTTTTTCCGTCTCCGGTTGCCTGAACCGTTTTGGTTAGGTTTTCCTGATTTTGGATTGTTTTGTCAAATACAACAGTAGCTGTTTTTTTATCAAAATCAACTGTTGCTTTTTCTATACCGTCCAAAGCAGATAACTCATTTTCGATTGTTTTGGCACATCCCATTGCGCAAGTCATTCCGTCGATTGTGAAACTTGCCGTTTGTACATTTTCAGGAGCGATTGCAACTTGTTTTTTAGGAGCCTTTGTTTCAGCGGTTGCCGGGATTATTTTTTCAGACTCTGTTTTTTTGCATCCAACTAATACTAAACCTGCTATTGCAGCGGCTGCTATGATTTTTGTAAATTTCATTATATATGATTTTAAATTGCGAATAATCTTCTGGCAAAATTAATGAAAAACAGAAGGTCAGTTCATAAAAATAATACAAATTTGCAATAAAAACACGATTTATGGATGCAAAACAACTGAAGTGGTTTTATTTACTGTTGCTTTCTCTTATCTGGGGAAGTTCTTTTATTCTGATAAAAATTGGCTTAATCGGCTTGACGGCAATTCAGGTCGGGTCTCTGCGAATTATTTTTGCGGCCTTGTTTTTACTGATCGTTGGATTTTCTAGTTTAAAGAAAATCTCACGTCATCAATGGAAATTTATTGCTCTGACATCTTTTTTTGGGACTTTTATTCCGGCTTTCTTTTTTGCGATCGCAGAAACTCGTGTCGATAGCTCGATTGTTGCGATCATGAATTCGCTTACGCCATTAAATACTTTGATTCTCGGAGCAATTGCTTTTGGGATACAATTTCAAAAAAGACAAATTCTGGGCGTTTTTGTCGGTTTTGTGGGTTGTTTGCTGTTGGTTTTAAGTGGTACTGTAACGAAGTCCGGACAAGACTATTATTATGTGGCTTTGGTGGTCATTGCAACAATCTGTTATGCCGTAAATGTCAATTTAATCAAGAGGTATTTGTCTGATTTAAATTCATTGAGTATTACAACCGGAAATTTTGCTGTTTTGCTTTTACCTGCACTAATCATTTTAAGTACAACCGATTTTACAGAACGAGTGACTCTTGAGGTGTCTCAACATTCTATTTTGTTTGTTATGATTTTAGGAATTCTGGGAACCGGAATTGCAAATGTGGTTTTCTTTAAATTGATACAAATGTCGTCGCCTGTATTTGCTACATCGGTGACTTATTTGATTCCAATAGTAGCTTTCTTCTGGGGATTATTAGATAATGAAATGCTGACACCAATCCAGTTTTTTGGTGCATTTATCATATTAATTGGGGTTTATTTGTCGGCGAAAAAATGATTTTGTGGGTTGTGAGATGTGAGATGTGAGTTGTGGTGAGTTGTGAGATGTGAAAATCTAGGCTGTATAAAAAGAAAAAGCCTTTGCCACTTTGCATCTTTGTACCTTTGCACCTAAAAAAGAGAAAGGGCTGTCAACATTGACAGCCCTTTCTCTTTTTATTTAAAATCTGCGTCCGAGACACCTTCGTTGATTTTGATGTCTGACATTTTAATGTCCAGTTCAAAACCGGCATTTTGAACAATATTAAAAGGAACTTTTATTCCTTTTATATCTTTATAGTCATTAAAGTAAGTAGTCTGTGTGGTCGATTGGCCGCTTTGTTCTTTTACTTTGAGTTTAGCAACTTTTAAACCTGATTTTACGTCGTAGTAATAAACGGTTTTGCCATCTTTTATGGTGTAAGCATCATGTCCGTTTATAGCTTCTATTCCGTCAATTTTTAAATCGGTTCTTTTGCTTAGGCGTAATTCTTCAAAAGGAGTAGCGCTGGCTTTCATTTCAATTAAATCATCACCTTCCAGTTTTTTACGTTGTCCTTGTTGTTCAACATAAGCGCCATTTTCGTTTACGACTTGCTTCATTAAAGCCATGCTTCCCATATTAAGCGAAACCATCATTTTTCCTTTTGAATCCAGTTTAGAGGTAAAATCCAAAGGAGTTGGTGCTTGTGGGATTTTTGTTGTACCCGTCATAAAAAGTGTTTTAGCGGCAGAAACTGCTTTTTCACCTCCAATGGCTTTAATGTAGTTTTGAAAAACAGTTTGTGCAGTAAGCCCGGCAGGAGCTTCTTTTTTAGAAACCGGTTTGTCAATTGGATTTCCGTATTTGTCAAAATAGAAAATTGGAATTTGAGTTTTTTCTAAACCGGCAATAACTTCAGAGCCTTTTCCGGCAATTACGATACGCATATTGTCCAGTAGGAAATATTTGTTGGCTACACGGTAAATGTCATCAGGAGTAACATTGTTTATGGTCTGAATGTATTTTTCGTAGAAATCTGCTGGAAGTTTTTCGGTTTCAATGTTTAGGGCATAACGCGCAACTGTTTGTGGTTTTTCTACCTGCATTACGAATCTTCCGATATAACCTGCTTTTACATTTTTTAAAACATCATCAGTAACTTTTTCTGTTCGGATTCTTTTTATTTCTTTTACAAATTCTACTACTGCACTATCAGTAACAGCATTTCGAACAGCAGATGAGGCCCTGAATTTGGTAACATATTTTCCGCTTCCAATATTGGAGCTTGCTCCATAGGTCCAGGCGTGTTGCTCGCGTAAGTTCATGTTCAGATAGCTGTTAAAATCACCGCCTAAAATCTGATTTGCGATTAGGGCAGCGAAAAAATCAGGATCACTCATTTTTAAATTCACGGTATTAACCAATGAAATTTCAGATTGAACCGCATTTGGAACATCTACAAAATTAATTTGAAGTTTAGATACATTTTCCGGATCCGGGTAGCTGTTTTTTGGAGTTGTTTGTTTTTTCCATCCGCCAAAAAGTTTTTCAACTGCTGCTTTTGTTTCTTTGAATTTTACATCACCAATTACAACCAAATAGGCATTTTCGGGAACGAAGTAAGTAGCGTAATTTGTTTGTACATCGGCAAGAGTTACATTTTTTAGTGTTTCTTCAGAAATGTATTCTCCGGCGGGATGGTTTTTTCCAAAAGCCAAAACATCAACAACTCTGTTTGCAATTACAGGAACACTTTTTTCATCAGCTTTAAGGCCTTCGGACAATTTTGCTTTTTCCTTGTCGAATTCTGTTTGTGTAAAATTAGGTTGTAAGGCACCTTCTGCTAAAAGCTCTAAAATACGTCCGGAATATTTTGAAAGTGAACTGGCGTATGCTCCCTGTGAGTTGAAGCTAATCTGTGCTCCGTAAAAGTCGATTTCCTCATTAAAAGCCTCTTTGTTTGTTTTTTTAGAACCATTTCCAATTAAGCTGCTGGTCAGTTCATCAACCCCTTTTTTGTTTCCCTCTGTAAAAGGAGCGTTGTCTAAGCTAAGGTTAAAGCTCACTCGGGGTAGTTTGTGGTTTTCGACTACCAAAACCTTCATTCCGTTTGCCAAAACAAAGGTTTGTGGTTTTTTGATATTAACGACAGGTGAGTTTCCTGGTTTTGGTTGTGGACGATCTTGTGCTTGCATAATTCCGGATAGGAATAAAAGGATTAAAACGGTATGTATTTTTTTCATGATTCGATTCTTAGTTTTGAACTTTTGTTGAAGGAACATAATCTAAAATTAAACGCTGATTAGGGTTTAAATACTTTTTGGCAACTGCTCTGATTTCTTCTCTGGTGATAGAGTGGTAGAGGTCGATTTCGGTATTAATAAGATTAACATCTCCATAAAGTAAATAGTAAGAAGCTAAATTTTCAGCGATTCCCTCAACGCTTGAATTGGCGTTGACAAAATTGTTGTCGAATTTGTTTTGTAATTTTTCATAATCTTTTTCAGAAATTAAATCGGTTTGGATTTTTACAATTTCTTCATCGATTTCGTTTAAAAGATCTGTTGTTTTGTAAGTTCCCATTGGTAATCCGTACAGGATGTAGGTTCCGTAATCTTCCTGACTAAATCCTACGGCACCAATTTGAAGCGCCATTTTTTTATCGTCAACAATTTTTTTGTACAATTTTGAACTTTTTCCGTCGCTCAGATAAGAAGAGATTAAATCCAGCACTCTTGCATCTCTTGTTTTCATTGAAGGCGTTCTGTAAGCAGCAACCACCATCGGAATCTGAATGTTGGGATCTTCGTAGGTTGCTTTTATAGTTTCGGTAATAGGAGCTTCGGTAAAAGTTTGTTTTTTTACGTCTTCCCCTTTTGGAATTGGTGCGAAATATTTCTGAATCCATTCTTTGGTTTTTGCTTTGTCGAAATCTCCGGCAACAACCAGAACGGCATTGTTTGGGGTGTAGAATTTTTTATTGAAAGCTTGAAATTCTTCTAAAGTAGCCGCATCAAGATCTTTCATGGAGCCAATAGTGGTCCAGCGATACGGATGGTTTTTGAATATGTTTTTCTTTACCTCCGAAAGAATGTTTCCATAAGGCTGATTGTCGTAACGCATTCTTTTTTCCTCTTTTACCACTTCATTTTGCGTGTCAACCCCTATTTTATTGATTATAGGATGCATCAAGCGTTCTGATTCCATCCATAAACCAAGTTCTAAGTTGTTTGAAGGGAAAACTTCGTAATAATACGTTCGGTCGTCAGAAGTGTTGGCGTTATTTACGCCACCATTAGCAGTGACGATTTTCATCCATTCGCCGCGTTTTATATTTTGAGTTCCTTCAAATAATAAATGTTCAAAGAAATGAGCAAAACCGGTTCGGTCCGGACGTTCGTCTTTAGAGCCAACATGATACATTACAGAGGTAATGACGACGGGAGCCGAAGGGTCATTGTGTAGAATGACGTGCATGCCGTTGTCTAAATTGTATTCCTCAAAAGCCACTTTTTGAGCATGAGCTACTCCGCCAAGCATTAGTGCTGCGCTTAACATCATTATCGAATTTTTCATAAAGATTAATAATTTTATTTACCTAGATAGTGTAGGTAGCTAAGATTTGGTTTTAGTTACATCAAAAATAACTTTTTTAATTGTCATTTTGAGATTAGTCTTTGTTTTTTGATTGCAGTTAAAAAGCCATTTGGCGCTAAAGTCTGTTTTTGAAGCCATAAAACGGCTTGAAAAACAGACTTTAAGACGAAATAAATATTTTTGAAATAAGAGATTGCATACTAAATTATTAATTGTATATTTGCAACCTTAAAAATCAATAAATCAATTTGGTATGTATGCAATCGTAGAGATAGCAGGGCAACAATTCAAAGTAAGCAAAGACTTAAAGGTTTATGTTCACCGTTTGGCTAACGAAGAAGGTTCAAAAGTTTCTTTTGACAAAGTTCTTTTATTAGACGATAATGGAAATGTAACTTTAGGCGCCCCAGCTATAGAAGGTGCTTCAGTAGAAGCTAAAGTGTTACAACACTTAAAAGGAGACAAAGTTATCGTTTTCAAAAAGAAAAGAAGAAAAGGGTACAAAAAAAGAAATGGTCACAGACAATATCTTACTCAAATTGTAATTGAAGGTATTACTGCAGCAGGCGGAACTAAAAAAGCAGCAGCTAAAAAAGCGGTTGTAGCAGAAGATGCAGCTACTGAAGAAGTAGAAGCTCCAAAAGCGAAAAAAGCAGCTCCAAAAGCAAAAAAAGAAGCTACTAAAGAATAATAACAATATTTAAACTCATACGTCATGGCTCACAAGAAAGGTGTCGGTAGTTCGAAGAATGGTAGAGAATCAGAATCAAAACGTCTAGGCGTTAAGATTTTTGGTGGACAAGCTGCTATTGCTGGGAACATCATCGTTAGACAAAGAGGTTCAAAACACAATCCAGGTGAAAATGTTTACATCAGTAAAGATCACACACTACACGCAAGAGTAGCTGGAGTTGTTAAGTTCCAAAAGAAAAGAGATAACAAATCTTATGTATCTATCCTTCCATTCGAAGCATAATTCATTAGATTACTTATTACAAAACCCGTTCTGAAAAGAACGGGTTTTTTGTTTTCTGATACATTGGGCCGGGTGTTTTGCTTTGCAATTTATTTCTATGTTAATCACTTAAGCGGTTACTATGTCATTTCGACGAAGGAGAAATCGCACCCGTGCTTCGACAAAGATTGGCGACATACTCTATGGAGTTTCTAGTGTGATTCCTCATTCTTCGGAATGATAAAATTGTGGGAATGAAAATATATTAATTCTTACTTAAATTAAATCTGACAGGTTTTAAAAACCTGTCAGATTTGTCGTCTTGGATTATTTGGTCCTTTATCGTTTGTCTTTTTAATGCAGGTAATTTGATCGATCACGAATTGACGAAGTAAATCACCTTTGTAATTCGTCAAAGATTGGCGATTTTCTTTAGGGATTCCGTTATGTGATGGAGGATATGCTGGGGTATATCTTGCTTTGCAATTTTAAGCTAGACAATTCAATGACAAGCATAAAAAAAAACGTTTTCAAAGTTCTGGACTTTAAAAACGTTTTTTCTAAAAATTGGAATTTGAAATTTCCAAAATTGGAATTTCTACTACTCAGTATCCTTAGTTTCCTCTAAGTCTTCGGATTTTCTTCCCAGTTTTATTTTAGGATTATCCTGAGTTCCTGTTACTGTCAGTGGAATTCCGAAGATACCAAGCGGGGGAAGGCCTAAGCGCATTTTTAAGTTCAATTTTCCGTCCAGACTTGTTGTTCCTTCAATTCGGGGTCTAAAGCCTGCAAACTTAAATTTAAAACGTTCCACCGTCATAATATTGTTCTTGATGGTAGTTTTGATGTCTACTTTAGAAAGATCCGGATTCTTCATTGCTTCAGAGCTTGTCTCTTTGCTTACGGCAGTAAACATTTTTAAACCTCTAATCTTTACATCTTTTACAGAAAGCGTTCCGCCACCCACAAGAGAGGGGTAAACAGGGCTCATATTGCCATTTAATCTTCCTTTTAATTGATAATCCAGAGAGACAATTCCTTGTGCTTTTTCTGCGGCACTCGCCATTTTTCTGAAAACATCAATTTCGTTATAGGCTCTTTTAATGTCAAAATCAGTTGCTTTAATACCGTAATCAAAATTTGCTTTTTGTGGGGTGATTGCCTGATAATTGGCATTCATGCTAACGTTGCAGCCAATTAAGTTGAAGCCTGTATTTGCCATATTTAGCTTACCCTTGTTCATTTTCAGAGCGCCGGTCGCATTCAGCAGATTTAATTTATCAAAATATACTTTTTGCACATTTGCCAGTAGTTGCAGATTCAAATTAGAAGGAATGATAATTACTCCGGTTTGTTTTGCTGCTGTTTGTGGCGCTTTGTTTTGGTCTTCCGTTTGTGTTACGGAAGAATTCACAGCAGTACTTGACATGAATTCATCCACATTAATGTATCGGGAAGTAACTTTAAAGGATCCTCTTAGAATTCCTTTAGTGCTTGTTGCATAGTTAAAAACGTTCTGTAAATATCCATTCATTTTAAAATCAGACTGGCCGTATGCTGCCAGAAAGTTATTAAAGGACATTTTATCCTGATTGATTTTGAAAATACCTTCTTTAATAATGAATTGTTTTGGAAGATACTCAGACGTGATCGCAATGTTTCTAAGTTCAAGAGTTCCTTTGTTGTTCAGTTTGCTGTAATTTCCTTTTTCGGCATCGCTTTGTTTTCCTTTCAAGGCTAAATCAGCTTTTACAGAGCCATCTAAATCAAGCCCTTTCTGAGAGAAAACATGGTATATTTTACTGATATCAAGCTCACCTTTTGCTTTGATGTCATAGGTTAAATCGTCAAAATTGCTCAGATCAGCTTCTACAAAAACAGGTTTTCCTTCAAAGGTAAATTGTGTTGGTTTTAAACTGACTTTTAAATCATCAAAGGTTCCTTTGTTGTTTTCTATTTTTGATTTAACAATAATATTAGTGATTGGATTTGGATAGTATTTGGTTTTCAAATACCCGTTTTCCAAATTGATAAAACCATTGGTTACAGGAAAGATTCTGTTTTTATGATCAAATTTACCGTTTGTTTTTATATCACCCGCCAAAATTCCTTTTAATGTTAAATCAGGTACTCCAAGTGCTTTTATTAGTTTTTCAAGGTCAATTTTGGCTTTAAAATTTCCATTTATATCCGGTGTATTGATACCTTTTATGCGAAAATTAGATTTTAGATAATCTTGATTGATGTTTAAAGATAAATTCTTCGCATCAACAATCAAAAGATCCGGATTTAAAGAAGGAACGGTTGTTTTTATCTGCAAGTTTAAGTTGGAAACCGGGAAAGCACTTTTGTCATAATTGACCAAACCATTGTCTATTTTTAGATCTAAATTCAAATCCGGAGCAATGTGTTGTGATGCAATATATTCTCCTTTTAAAGTTAAAAGTAAATTGGTATTTCCTTTTATTTCCGTCTTAGAAAGCCAGGTAATGTATTTTGGAGGAAAGGCGGTAAATACGTCATGCAGGTCGCTGTTGTTTGATTTTATAACAAAATCCATGTTGTAACCGTCTTTTAAGAAGTCAAACTTTCCTTTAAAATCAACCAAAAGATCGTTGATTTTCAGGTCATTTTGCTGGAAAAAGAAAGACAAAGAGTTTACATTTACCTTGGTAATCAGATCAGCATTTATTTTTTTATTCATTAAATACGGTTCATTTTCATAAACAATATTCAGCTTTTCAATTTTGGCTTTAGAGTACAAATCAAATACCGCTTTATTTAGATCTCCTTTTCCTAAGTAGTCAAATCCGAAAGCATCAAAATGAATTTTGGTAGCTTTGTCATCGTAAATAATCTTACTGTTTTTGATTTCGATATGCTCCAATTTTAAGGCAGTTTCAGAACTGTCTTTTGGATTTGAAGCCTCCGGTGAAGATTTGTAGATGTTGTAATTCGCTTCTCCGTTTTCATTCACTTTTACATTGATAAAAGAGTCGGATAAGTAAATCTGGTCAATTTTTACCGATTTGCTAAAAATCAGGCTGGGTACGTCGATACCAAAAGAAACTTCTTTTGCTGTGATGAATTTTTCGTTTTTGTAAGGTGCCGACCCATTAAGCTTTAAATTGTCTAAAGTTAATGTTAAGGACGGGAAATGATGGAAAAACGAAATAGAAACATCCGAATAATTAAGTTCTGCACTCAATTTTTCATTGGCTATTTTTTTGATTTGATCTTTAATCTGATCAGCAAATACAATAGGAGTTAAAAATAACAATCCTATAATAACAACAAGAGTTATTCCGGTGTACTTTGCAATTTTTAGCAAGACAGATTTTATTTTATTTTTTGACATAACAAAAGAGTTAGACGGTGTGGTGTTATAAATGTCGATTATTTAAAGAAAAAGAAACTGTAGGTTATCCGTGTACAGTTTCTTTTTTTCCATAATTTGTAATGATAGAACCTTCGAATTCAATCCATTCTTTCCAGCGCTTATCGATATCTATATTGTCAGTGTATTTTCTGGCAAAACCTAAAAATGTAGTATAATGTCCGGCCTCGGAAATCATCAGATCACGATAGAATTTAGCCAGCTCCGGGTCTTGTATGTTTTCAGATAAAACTTTAAAACGTTCGCAGCTTCTGGCTTCAATCATGGCAGAAAATAGCAGGCGATCACAAAGAGCATCTCTTCGACTTCCGTCTTTCTTCATAAATTTAAAAAGTTCATTTACATAATGATCCTTTCTTTCGCGTCCCAAAGTCAAACCTCTTTTTTTGATTAAGTCATGCACCATTTGCAAATGCTCTAACTCTTCTCTGGCAATAACCAGCATTTCGGTTACCAATTCCTCTAATTCAGAGTTGTACGTAACCAAGCTTATTGCGTTTGAAGCCGCTTTCTGCTCACACCAGGCGTGATCCGTCAGAATTTCTTCGATATTTGATTCGACTATATTTACCCAGCGAGGGTCCGTGGCTAATTTTAATCCCAACATAATTTACAAGAGAATTGTTTTCTGCAAAATTAGTCTTTTTATAACCGAAAATGAGTAATTATTGCGTAATTACGCTCAAAAAAGCATTATTTTGTAGCTTCAAAGATCTAAAATGAATAAAATAAAAAAACTTTTAATTATTGGTTTTGTATGGCCGGAACCAAACTCCTCTGCAGCCGGTGGCCGAATGATGCAATTAATTTCTATTTTTAAAGAAAATGGATTTGAAATTACATTTGCAAGCCCTGCTTTAGACAGCGACTTTATGGTTGATTTGGACGCTTTTGGAGTGGAGAAAAAAGCTATTGAACTGAATAATTCAAGTTTTGATGTTTTCGTGAAGGACTTAAATCCCGATGTTGTTTTATTTGATCGTTTTATGATTGAAGAGCAGTTTGGGTGGCGTGTTTCTGAAAATTGTCCAAAAGCGATCCGGATATTAGATACCGAAGATTTGCATTGCTTAAGAACGGCGAGACAGAAAGCCTTTAGAGAAAACAGAACTTTCGAACTGTTTGATTTGTTTTCGGAAGAAGTCGCTAAGCGCGAAATTGCCAGTATTTTAAGATGCGATTTGTCGCTAATTATTTCAGAATTTGAAATGAAGATTCTAAATGATATCTTCAAAATTGATTCCAGACTGTTGTTTTATCTGCCTTTTTTGGTTGATGAAATGAAGGAAGAAGAGCTTTTAAGTCTGCCTTTGTTTGAAGACCGTGAGCATTTTGTTTTTATCGGGAATTTTCTTCATGAACCCAATTGGAATACGGTTCAATACCTGAAAGAAGCCATCTGGCCTTTGATTAGAAAAGAGTTTCCGGAAGCAATCTTAAAGGTTTATGGGGCTTATCCGTCTCAGAAAGTGTTGCAGTTGCACCAGTCAAAAAATGGTTTTTTTATTATGGGAAGAGCTGCTGATGCTAATGAGATTGTAAAAAAAGCCAGAGTAGTTCTGGCTCCGATTCGTTTTGGAGCAGGTTTAAAAGGGAAATTGTTAGAAGCCATGCAGTGCGGAACTCCCAGCATCACATCGGAGGTTGGGGCAGAGGCTATGCATGCTGATTTACCCTGGAACGGATTTATTACAAATGACATGGAGCTTTTTGCAAAACAGGCCATTGCCTTGTATCAGGATGAAAGTTTATGGAAACAATCTCAAAAAAACGGAATCGATATTATAAACAAATGTTACCAAAAGAGTGCATTTGCTGTGGCATTAATCAACATAATTGGCGGCTTATTGATGGATTCAGAAAATCATCGTCTTCATAATTTTATGGGAAGTTTGTTGCAACTCCATACTTTAAAAAGCACCAAATACATGTCAAAATGGATTGAGGCTAAGAATAAAAACTAGACTTTTTTTGCGCTAAAAAAAGCCCCGATAATTTTTATCGGGGCTCTTGTTTGTTATGATAAGGGTTTATTTTAACAACCCTTCAACACTTTGAATAGTTGTGGCGTGATAACCTGATTTTGCTTTTTCAAAGATTTGTTTTGCCCAGATTTTTCCCTCCGGAGTTTTTACCATCTCTTTGTATAAGGTCATCAAAGATCCTGTTCTGCTTATTCCAATCAGAAATTGTTCGATTGCAGGATTAGCAGCGGTATAATGACTACGGATTGAAGGTACAAACCATTGACGTTTGATAACGAAGTTTCCTCCTTTAGTGAAATTGAATTCAGCATCAAGTTCTGCCATTTCTTTTGGTGTAATATCCTTCGGAAGGTGATCGATGAAGTATTCTTTCTCGGTAGTCGATTTTATTTTCTGATTTAATCCTTTTACACCGGTTTGTCTCCAGTTTTTTTGAATAGCATCTATTGCGGTAAAATCATCAGAAACGGCAGGAGTGATGTTGGAAGGGATCCCCGGTTTGTAAATCCATTCGTCTAATTTGATTTTATCGGCAAGAGTTTTGTCTCCTTTGATCAGATTTTCGTTTAAATAAGCAACAAAATCTTCTGTTGTGATCGATTGAAAAGCATGTGCATCGAAATAGTTTCTGATGAAAGTATCAAATTTTTCGCGACCCGCTGCTTGTTCGATTACTTTTAAAAAGTTGTATCCTTTCACATAAGGGATTTGATTGATTCCATCATCCGGATTTCTGTCGGTAAGGCTTACTTTTAAACGGGTGTCCGGATTTGTTTTGCCGTATTCGGCTACATTGTCTTCTAGATCTGCACGGGTAAGCACATTTTGCATATCGGCTTCTTTTTTGCCGAAAATTTCCTCGCCAATACGATGTTCAACGTAAGTCGTAAAACCTTCGTTTAACCAGATATCGTCCCAGGTAGCATTGGTAACTAAGTTTCCGCTCCAGCTATGACCTAGTTCGTGTGCTAATAAGCTGGTTAACGAACGATCTCCTGCAATAACACCCGGAGTTAAGAAGGTCAGGTTTGGGTTTTCCATTCCGCCATATGGGAAGCTTGGTGGTAAAACCAATACATCATAGCGTCCCCAACGATAAGGGCCGTATAATTTTTCGGCAGCCACTACCATTTTTCCGAGTTCAGCAAATTCCCAAGCAGCTTTTTTAAGTACAGATGGTTCTGCATAAACACCGGTTCTGTTGTCTATAGATTGAAATTGAATGTCTCCGACTGCAATCGCCATTAAATAAGAAGGGATCGCTTTGTCTTGTTTGAAAGTATAAATTCCGGTATCGTTCTTTTTCTGTGGATTTACAGCGCTCATTACGGCCATTAAATCTTTAGGTACAGTAACTTTTGCATTGTAAGTAAAACGAACTCCCGGAGAATCCTGACATGGAATCCAGGTACGTGACCAGACGCTTTCTCCCTGAGAAAAAAGAAAAGGTTTCTTTTTGTCTGCTGTTTGTTGTGGAGTTAGCCATTGTAATGCAACAGCTTCTTTGGTGGTGCTGTAGTAAATGTTAACTTTTGTAGTATTGGGTTCGATGGTAATGTGAAGTGGTTTTCCGTGAAATTCAACTTCTGAACCAAGTTCAAATTTGGTTTCTTTTTCTTCATCGCCTAAAGTTACTTTTGTAATGTTTAGGGTGTTTTCATCAAATATAATTTCGTTTCCTTTGCTGATATTGTCAATCTGCCAGGAGGCTTTTCCGGAAAGGGTTTGGGTTGCAAAATCAACTTTGATATCCAGATCTAAATGTTTTACAACGGCCAGATCCGGTTTTGAGAAGGTGTGCTCGTCTTTGACTGTTGTTTTTTCTTTATTTGTTTCTTTGGTGGTTTCTTTTTTCTGACAGGCCAAAGCAGTCAGGAATAAGGTAAGGAGAATTACTTTCTTCATGGTTTAAAAGTTAAATTGAGGAATCTAAATTAAATAAAAAATCCCGTTTTGAAAGTTCAAAACGGGATTTTAATATAAATAACCTTCGATAGGTTCGGATTGATTATGCTAGCATAGTTACCGGACTTTCGATGTATTGTTTTAAAGTTTGTAAAAATTGAGCTCCGGTAGCACCGTCAATTGTTCTGTGGTCACAAGCTAATGATAACATCATGGTGTTTCCTACTACAATCTGACCGTTTTTAACAACCGGTTTTTCTACAATTGCACCTACTGAAAGGATAGCAGAGTTAGGTTGGTTGATAATGGAGTTGAATTCCGTAATACCAAACATTCCAAGGTTAGAAACTGTAAATGTGCTTCCTTCCATTTCTTGTGGTCCAAGCTTTTTGTTTTTAGCTCTTCCTGCAAGATCTCTTACGCTGGCTCCGATTTGAGATAAACTCATAGCGTCTGTAAATTTCAATACAGGAACTACTAATCCGTCTTCAACAGCAACAGCAACTCCAATATTTACGTGGTGGTTGATGATAATAGCATCTTCTTTCCACTGAGAGTTGATTTTTGGGTGTTTTTTCAAGGCTAAAGCACAAGCTTTAATTACCATATCGTTAAAAGATACTTTTGTATCCGGAACCGTATTGATTGTTGCTCTTGCCTGCATTGCTTCGTCCATGCTTACTTCGATCACTAAGTTGTAGTGAGGTGCTGTAAATAAAGATTCTGCCAAACGCTTTGCAATGATTTTACGCATTTGAGAATTTTTGATCTCTTCGGTGTAAACTTCTCCGGCAGGAACGAATACTTTTGGTGCAGCCGGTGCAGCAGTTTCCTGTGCTTTAGCGGCAGGTGCTGCAGTAGTAGCTTGCGCTTGAGCAGCCGGAGTAAAGTTTTCGATATCGCTTTTTACGATACGTCCGTTTTCTCCTGAACCTTTAACCTGGCTTAATTGGATTCCTTTGTCAGATGCAATTTTCTTAGCTAATGGTGAAGCTAAGATTCTTCCGTTTGAAGTTTCAACAATTGCTTCCGGTGCTTTTTCAGCAGCAGGAGCTGTTTTTGCTTCTTCAGTTGCTGGAGTGCTTGCAGTTGCAGTACCTCCGGCAGTATAATTTTCAGAAATTCCTGAAATATCAGTTCCCGCAGGCCCGATGATCGCTAGTAAGCTGTCAACCGGAGCGGTATTTCCTTCCTGAATTCCGATGTATAATAAAGTTCCGGCATTGAAAGACTCAAACTCCATAGTAGCTTTGTCTGTTTCAATTTCTGCCAAAATATCTCCTTCAGAAACAGCATCACCTACTTTTTTCAACCAGGTAGCTACAGTTCCTTCCGTCATTGTATCACTCAAACGAGGCATAGTTACTACTACAACATCTTTTGGTAATTCAGTTGCGGCTTTTGCAGGAGCAGCTTCTGTTTTTGTTTCAGCAGGAGCGGCTTCCGCTTTTGGAGCTTCTGCAGCAGGAGCGTTACCACCGGCTAAAAGAGCAGAAATATCTTCTCCTTCATTTCCAATGATCGCTAATAATGAGTCTACAGGAGCAGTTTCTCCGGCAGGTATTCCAATATGTAAAAGAGTTCCTTCGTTAAAAGATTCGAACTCCATTGTTGCTTTGTCTGTTTCAATTTCGGCTAAGATATCACCTTCGCTAATTTTGTCACCTACTTTTTTTAGCCAAGTTGCTACCGTTCCTTCCGTCATAGTATCGCTCAAACGAGGCATTGTTACTTTTATCGCCATAATATTTTATAGTTTATGAGGTGTAAATGGGTAGTCTTCTTGTGCGTATACCACATCGTATAATTGTTGTAATTCAGGATATGGAGATTCTTCAGCAAATTTCACACATTCTTCAACCAAATCTTTAACTCTTTGGTCAATTACTTCGATTTCTTCTTCTGTAGCATACTTTTGATCCATAATTACATCTAAAACTTGTGTAATAGGGTCAATTTTTTTGTATTCTTCAACCTCTTCTTTAGAACGGTACAATTGTGCGTCAGACATAGAGTGTCCTCTGTAACGGTACGTTTTCATTTCAAGGAAAGTTGGTCCGTCACCACGACGTGCTCTGTCGATAGCTTCAGTCATTGCTTCTGCAACTTTTACAGGATTCATTCCGTCAACCGGTCCACAAGGCATTTCGTATCCTAAACCAAGTTTCCAGATATCAGTATGATTTGCAGTTCTTTCTACAGAAGTTCCCATTGCATAACCGTTGTTTTCAACGATAAATACAACTGGTAGTTTCCATAACATTGCCATGTTGAAGGCTTCGTGTAAAGAACCTTGTCTTGCAGCTCCGTCACCAAAGTAAGTCATAGTAACTCCTCCTGTTTCGAAGTATTTGTCTGCAAAAGCCAAACCGGCTCCAACAGGGATTTGTCCACCAACGATTCCGTGACCTCCGTAAAAACGGTGTTCTTTAGAGAAAATGTGCATAGAACCTCCCATACCTTTGGAAGTTCCTGTTGCTTTTCCTAAAAGCTCAGCCATTACACGTCTTGGGTCAACTCCCATACCAATTGGTTGTACGTGGTTTCTGTAAGCAGTAATCATTTTGTCTTTGGTCAGGTCCATAGCGTGTAAAGCACCTGCTAATACAGCTTCCTGACCATTATATAGGTGTAGAAAACCTCTAACTTTTTGTTGAATGTATAATGCTGCAAGTTTGTCCTCAAACTTTCTCCAAAGTAGCATGTCTTCGTACCACTTTAAATATACCTCTTTTGTAACTTCTTTCATTTGAATTCTCTCTTTTGCTAAAGTTGTTTGTGTTATCGATTGTGCCTGTAACGCAAAATAGTTTCCTCCCACAAATTTGCGCCCGAAAAGGTCGGGATGCAAAAATAAGACATTCCGTTTAAGAACTAAAATTTAAAATGTACTTTTTAGTCTTTTTTTACAAGAACTTTTTATCGAACATAAAAGGGAGTAAATTTTTGAGTGATGCCGATTTGTAAATTGCACCAATTTCACCCATAAAATAAATCTCTATTGGAGTGTCTTGTTTGATTTCATATTCGGCAATTGATTGTCTGCAGGATCCACAAGGCGGGATTGGCGCTTTTGTCTGATTGGTATCGGATGCAGCTGAGATTGCTATTTTTAAAATTTTTGCCTCCGGATAAACACTTCCTGCATGAAAAATAGCCACACGTTCTGCGCATAATCCCGACGGATAAGCGGCATTTTCCTGATTAGATCCCAGAACTATTTTTCCGTTATCGAGTAATAAGGCGGCTCCAACTTTAAATTGTGAATAAGGGGCGTAGGCTTTTTTGCGAATTTCGACTGCCTGATTCATTAATTCCTGAATGTCTGCAGGTAGTTCTTCAAATGAATCATAAGATAAAAATGAGGAGGTAAAGTTTATTTCTTTCATTCTTTTTAAGGGAAAAAAAATCCAAATTCCTAAAAGTAGAAATTTGGATTGTTGTTATTCTTTTAATTTATTTTTGTTTAGTATACTTCGTATTTATCGCCAAAGTTAAAGGTTAAAGAGAAACGAAGCGTGTTTTCTAACGGATTTTTAACTTTTGAAGCTGAAAATAAGTAAGAGACGTCAACTTTTACTACACTATACTTAAAACCTGCTCCTAAAGAAAAGAATTGACGGCCTCCTTTTTGAGGGCTTTCGTGAAAATAACCGGTTCTTATGGCAAACGAATCCTGATACAGGTATTCTCCTCCTATACTATAGGTGATTTCTTTTAATTCTTCGCTAAATCCACCCGGTGCATCTCCAAAAGATTTAAATATTCCGGAAACCCAACCGATGTCGTTGTAGTTTTTATAGTTTATAGCGTTGGCCTCTGCTTGGTCAATATCGCCCGGATCTGTAAAATCTCCGTCGCCATTAGCATCAAAAGGCGTTCCCGGTCCCGGAGGAGTTGGAACTAAAAGTTTTGAAAATTCTACGCTAACTCCGATCTTGTTGTAATCGTCAAGGATAAAATCAAAACCACCTCCCAAACGCAGGTTTGCAGGTAAAAAGCTAGAACTTATGTTGTCATGATCGTAGCTTATCTTCGGTCCGATGTTTTGCATGTTAAAACCACCTCTCCATCTTCCGTTAAAGCTGTTGTAAGCAATTTCTTCCGACTGATAAAATCCCGCAACGTCTACGGCAAAAGAACCGGCAGCTGTTGCGTCAACATCTTCCGAAGCGATTTTTAGGTTAGAGCGTATGTATCGCGCGGCTACCGCCATCGAAAATTCGTCGCTTAGTTTTAGGGAGTAAGAACCGTCCAGAGCAAATTCATTTGGTGATACTACATTGGCAACATCATTTGGATCTCTTCTTAGTTCAATATCTCCAAAACCAAAATAACGCAAACTACCGGCAAAAGCACTTCGCTCATTAATTTTGTTGTAATAGGTTACTTGTCCAAGGGAAATGTCATTGGCTAAATCGGTTAAATAAGGAGTGTAGCTGACAGAGAAGCCTTGTTTGTCTTCTGAGAAAGCATACTTGGCCGGATTCCATTGTTGAGAAAAGACATCGGCTGATGTTGCAACACCCTGATCCGCTAAACCGGCTGCGCGTGCATCTGCTGCAACTAATAAAAACGGAACTCCGGTTGTAATTGGAACAATATCCTGAGCTTTTGCCTGTGAAAGAACTAAAAAACAAATTAAGAAGAGAGCTATTTTTTTCATTGATTGAACTAAAAAGATGTTTGTGATACAAATATAGATATTTTTACAAAATGACAAGCTTTTCGTATTTTTCTGCCTTTTTATTTGTTAAGGTCGATTTTACAGTCAATTTGTAAATGTAAACACCCTTTCCGATTCTGTCGCCAAAATCATCTTTTCCGTCCCAGGTTATTTCTCTTGATAAAAATCCTTCAGTGGTAATGATTTGATTTTTTGTCCAAACAACTTTTCCGGTAATTGTCATTACCTGAACCTGAGCTTCTAAAGGCTCATAAGGTCTGTTGTGTGAAAACCAAAATTGAGTGTAGGTTGAAAATGGATTGGGGTAATTAAGAACGTGTGATAGTGTTAGAGATTCATCGCCAACTACTACAAATTGTATTTCACTTGTGATGGGATTGTTGTAAACGTCCCATGCAGTAAAACTTATAGTGTGCATTCCTGCTGCTAAATTTCTTAATGGGAAACGTAAGTTTCCGTTTGTGTAATCGTCTAATTTGGTTTGATAGTAATCGTTTAGTATAAAAGGATTACTAACATCTCCATCTAAAACGGCTATAATATCATGTCCGATTCCGCTCGCCGTATTAATACCATTTTCATCCTCCAGAAAAGCTAATAGAAAAGGAGAGCTATTTGTAATTCCACCCGAAACGAAAGTTTCATCGTTCATATATAACTTAACTTTTGGACTTATATTGTCCTGAGGTGCATTTTCGTTTACACCACCTATTTTAATGGTATTGTTGTATCCGGTTTGGTTTTCCGGAAGACCTTCTTTTTTGGAATAAAAGCTAATGCGACCATTGTCAACAGGGATTCTGATGTCACGTGGTACGATAAAGCTAAATTCGAATTGTCCGTTTTTGACAGAGGCATTCCCTCTGAATATGGTTTCTCCGAGGATTTTAAATGGCATTGCCGGACTAAAACCATCATTGTTTAATGTCGTGGTGGTGATTAGTTTGTCGAAAATGGCGGTAGCTAATTCTCCGTTGTAATTGCTTAAAAGATTGTTGTTTTCGTCGGTTATTTCACCCGTAAGTTTGATCTTTGAAAGGGATTTAAAGTCAGGGATCGGTTGTGAAATCACAATATCATTAACTTTTGTTAAAACAATTTTAGGTTTTGGAATAGCCAGCATCAAAGCAGGATCTCCTAAGTACAAAATCACATTGCTGGAGGAGCTTGGGGTATCGTTCTTGGAAATTCGGAGCGCTTCGGCAATAGTTATATATTGATTGGATCCGTATGCCAGTAAGTTTTTGCTTAGGTTGTCATTGAAGTTTTCGGCGTTAAATTGTCCGATAGCGCGAATAGTGGTAAGCATTGAGATGGCACCTCCTTTAGGATTCCAAAAGACATACTCACCCGCGGTAGGTTTGGTTGGGTCATCAAATCGGGAGAAATCACATGTGATCGTGATGAATAATGGATATTTGTATTGATTGTTCAGGTTTTGTCCGTCTGCTTTTTCCCAAATTCGTTCGGCTGCAAGGCCATCTTCTCCACCGTGTCCCAGATAATTAAATACCAATGCGCCTTTTTCGAAAGCATTAAAAAAATCTGTTCTTGCTTTAGGATATCTCGACCCGCCGGAAGAAGCCTCCTGTGTGTAAGAGTCAAGGAAAATTTTGTCAATATTAAAAAAGGGTTTCTCCGTAGCGATAACATCTGCCAGAGTGTTTTGTCTGGCTTGTAAAGAAGCGTCCGAACTTTTGTCTGAATCATCACTAATCAGTACAATGTTATTTCTCCAATTTCCAAAAGACTTAATGTTGTGGTAGTCCAGAACTTTATTAACCATTTCCTGTGCCTGACCGTTGCTCGAAACCAACATTCTTCCAACGGCTATATCAATTCCTTTGGCGAAAGAAGTTAGGTTTCCTTCGTCGGGATCCATTAGTGCATAAAAATCATCAGAGGCAAAGGATGCTTCTCCGGTGGTGTTGCTTGTTAAAGATTGATATATAGGTACAATATTGTTGTTGTTTCGGGTGCGATTTTTATAATCAAAAGAAGCGTCTCCAAATAAATTCAGGTATTTTATCTTTTTATCAGGAGAAGAGGCGTTGTTGTAAATGTACTTGATGCAATTTCTGATCGCTGCCACGTCCTGTTTTCCGGAAGAGAATTCCTGATAGATATTTTCCAATGCAATTACTTTTACGCTGAGACCGGAATTGTTGCGGTGAAAGTTGGCCAGATTTTCGGCTTGTGAAACTAAAAATCTCGGAGCAACGATTACATAATCGATGTCCTGAAAAGTATTTTGATTGTTTTTAAAAAGGGTGCCTTTTAAATTTTGATTGCTGATTTTGGATTGGCTTTCTTTTAATGGACTGTAATAATCAGCGGGAACAAGTGTTATGTATTTTCGTATTTCTCCCAGTGCTGCCTTAAAGCTAAAAGTGGTTTGATTAGGGTTTTCAATTTTCGATACATTATATAGGTCTGTAATGTCCCAAATTTGTGCAATTCCGGCAGCATTACCAATGGTGTAATTTACGATTCCTGCCGTTGAACCGGCCAAATCATATTGAAATCTAAATTGTTTGCCGGTTCCCAGTAGTTTTCTTTTGGCAATTAAATTGATGTAATCCAGATACCCTTTTGATCCCGGTACACTATTGTTGTTGTAGGTAAGTTTTATTTTTACATTTTCACTGCCTAAAAAGGAACTGTTTTGAGGAAGTTGGTTGCTGTAAAATTTTAAATCAGAGCCTAATGTCAAGCTATTGAAGTTAATGATGCCGATATTTTGTCCGTTTGCAGAGACATCAAATGAAGTGGCGGTGTAGGCTGCTGAAGCTGCGTTTAGTTGTATTTTTATGGGAGTTGCCGTTTCAAGATTAGGAAAATTAAAGTCAAATTCCTGTTCGGTATTGATGTCGAATGCTTCGCCATACCATTGACGGCCGGTGTGGGCAATGTTTATTTTGTCAACTTCATGGTATTGATAATCGTCATAGGTGTTTAATTCTAAAGTGCTGTTGTTTGTTGGCTGATTTGTGGTTGCCATTCGCTTCCCGTCTCCACCGCTGATCGTGATATAATAGTACGATTTTGTGTCGTAAGCATTGATATTTGTTTGACTCTCCGTGTTCCAATTATCTACTCCTTCGCCATAAAAGAGAATAGCGTCGTCGTTGTTAAAAACGCCGTCATTTTCTCCAATAACGTGAATGGCATTTTCGGTTAAATCATCAGGGTAGTCAATGTTGTTGGCAAGAGGGAGCATCTGGCCTCCGTTTCCGTAGATTTTGATTCGCCTCGGGTCTACTTTTCCGGCGTCAAAACCTAAGCTTTGTAAAAATGATTTGGATAGTCTGTAAACACCTGATTTTTCGATGTAAAATCGGTACCAGTCACCTGTCGCTAAAACCGAATTGTGTATCGCGTTTGATTTTTGAAATAAAGAAGAGTTGCTGTTTCTGGATGTTGCGTTGTTTATGGAATAAGAAAAAGAGCTGACACGTTTGAAGCTGTTTCCGTCTTTTATAATTGGATTGAGGGCAATAAAAGCTTGCCTTTTATCTCTTGCCGAAGCGATTTCGAGCGTTTCGTTTAGCCTGGTGGGGATGTTTTGGAGCATCAGATCTCCCAATTCCGAAATCGAAACAGGTTCGTATACTACGTTAGTAACCTGAAGAGAATTGCCGTTTGAGTAGTTGGATTCGCCCAAACTAAGCAGTAATGTTATGTTTTTTTTAGTAGTATCAAACCGGAAAGCTGCTCCCGAAAAGTACGGAATGACTATTTTGTCGTCACCAATACCCATCTCTTTTTTGCTTTTCCAATCTAGTGTAAAGCTCCCGTTTGTCTGGGAAAATGAGGCAAATGAAAGGAAGAGCAGGTATAGAAATAAGACTTGTTTCATAGACTGAAAAAACGCAATTATTTTTAAAATATTTTAGTAAGTAAAAATATGGTATTTCATGTTATAGTAAATAATAAAAAGTATATTTTTGCGTTCGTAACTATAGGTTATTTTCTGGTAAAAACAGCTAAATAAAATTATTAGAACAGATGTTGCTAATTAAATGTTAATTATTATATTGCAGCACCTAAATTTATCACCTAAGAATGAGTATGAAAGTAAACAAAATTGTAGCCTTGCAATTAATGATGTCAATGGTATTGATGTTAGGCACGGCTAGTTGTAGCAAAAAATCGAGTTCCAGTCACGCTTCCAGAGCAACGGGTTGGGATGTAGATAGTCAGAATGGAACTGCTGCCAGAAACGCAGGCAAAAAACAACAGGCTGGTCCTGGTTTGGTTTTTGTTGAAGGAGGTACATTTACTATGGGTAAAGTACAGGATGATGTTATGCATGATTGGAATAACACACCAACTCAACAACACGTTCAGTCATTTTATATGGATGAAACGGAAGTTACAAACGGTATGTACTTAGAATACCTGGAATGGCTTAAGAAAGTTTTTCCTCCAACAGAAGAAAATTACAAAAACATTTATGAAGGAGCATCTCCTGATACTTTAGTATGGAGAAATCGTTTAGGATATAACGAAACGATGACTAATAATTATTTAAGACACCCTTCTTACGCAAACTACCCTGTAGTTGGTGTTAACTGGATTCAGGCTGTTGAATTTAGTAAATGGAGAACAGACCGTGTTAACGAAGCTGTTTTAGAAAAAGACGGATACCTTAAAAAAGGAGCTAAAACTCAGGATGTAAGTGCTGAGAGTTTATTTAATACAGAAGCTTATCTTGCCTCTCCATCTACTACTTATGGTGGTAATGAAGAATTGGTATTGAAGAAAAATCCAAACGGAAGAAGATTAAAAGCAGGTAAAGACGGTGTAGTTCCGGAAGCTAAAAATGTATACGCACAACGTTCTTCAGGTGTAATTTTACCGGAATACAGACTTCCTACCGAAGCAGAGTGGGAGTATGCTGCTGCTGCTGATGTTGGACAAAGAGAATACAATATATATAAAGGACAAAAGAAATACCCTTGGTCCGGAGATTATACACGTTCAGCTAAACGTAAAAATAAAGGAGATCAATTGGCTAACTTTAAACAAGGAAACGGTGATTACGGTGGAATTGCAGGTTGGTCAGATGACGGTGCAGATATTACAAACTCTGTTAAGAGTTATGCTCCAAATGACTTTGGTTTATACGATATGGCAGGTAACGTTGCAGAATGGGTAGCTGACGTTTACAGACCTATTATTGACAATGAAGCTAACGACTTTAACTATTTTAGAGGAAACCTTTACGCTAAAAATAAAATTGGTAAAGACGGTAAACTTGAAATTATCACTAAAGACAATATCAAATATGATACTTTAAGCAACGGTAAAGTGGTGGCAAGAAACCTTCCTGGTGAAATTGCTCAGGTGCCTATCGATGAACAAGAAACGTACTTAAGACAAAACTTTACAACAAGCAACAATATCAATTACAGAGATGGTGATAAACAATCATCGAAATATTTTGATTTTGGTGATTCTGAATCAGGATCAAAAGCAGATCAGGCAATGTACAACTCACCTAAGCACAATGTAACAACAGATAGTTTAGGTAAGATGGTTAGAAAATACGATAGCTCAAGTAAACGTACAACGCTTATCAATGATAACGTTAGAGTATACAAAGGTGGTTCTTGGAGAGATAGAGCGTATTGGTTAGATCCTGCTCAAAGAAGATATTTTCCTCAGGATATGGCAACAGATTACATCGGATTTAGATGTGCAATGTCTAGAGTAGGTTCAAAAGCCGAAAAAAGAAAATCGCCTAGAAACTAAGTTTTAGAAATTTCAATATAAAAAGTTCCAAATTCCAAAAGCTGAATCTTTCAGTATGGAATTTGGAATTTTTTTATGTTTTTTTGTCTATTTTTATGATCATTAAAATTTTATAAATGAATATTCAGGACATTCATAATTTGTTTTTACAATGTAAGTCTGTTTCAATTGATACAAGAAAAATTGAGGCAAATTCTATGTTTTTTGCCATCAAAGGAGAGAATTTTGATGCCAATACTTTTGCACAGCAAGCGCTTGATTTGGGAGCTTTATTTGTTGTTATTGACAATGCTTCTTACTTTATCGACGAAAGAACGGTATTGGTAGAGAATAGCTTGGAAACCTTACAGGAATTAGCAAAATTTCACCGTACCTATTTAGGTTTACCGGTGGTTGCTTTAACGGGCAGTAATGGTAAAACGACAACAAAAGAGCTTATTAATGTAGTTTTGTCTAAAAAATTCAAAACGAAAGCTACGATTGGAAACCTGAACAATCATATTGGGGTTCCGTTAACGCTTTTGTCTTTTACAAAGGAAACCGAGCTTGGGATTGTTGAAATGGGAGCGAATCATAAAAAAGAAATTGCCTTTTTATGCGAAATCGCACAACCGGATTATGGTTATATTACCAATTTTGGAAAAGCTCATTTAGAAGGTTTTGGCGGAGTTGAAGGTGTGATACAAGGCAAAAGCGAGATGTATGATTATCTTTCTAAGAATAAAAAAACAGCTTTTGTAAACCTCGAAGATCCGATTCAGGTAGAGAAAACTAAAGCAATTCAGTCGTTTACTTTTGGTCTTAACAAAGAGCAGGCTGATATTAAAATTAAGGAGGTAACTGCTAATCCTTTTGTAGCGATTAGTTACGATGGATTTGTTGTCAATTCAAATTTGATTGGACTTTACAATGCCAATAATATCAATGCGGCAGTTGCGATTGGTACTTATTTTAAAGTGGCAGACGGTGAAATTAAATCGGCTATTGAGGCTTATACCCCCGACAATAACAGATCGCAATTATTAAAAAAAGGATCCAATCAGATTATATTAGATGCTTACAATGCTAATCCGAGTAGTATGGCTGTGGCAATTGCCAATTTTGTACAATTGGACAATCCGAACAAAATAATGATTTTAGGGGATATGTTTGAACTTGGAAACGAAAGCGAGCAGGAACATAAAATTGTTGTTGATACGGTAATCGATCAGAATCAATCTGTTTGTTATCTAATTGGAAAGGCTTTTTACCTGCATAAAACAGCTAATGAAAATGTTCGTTTTTTTGAGACATTTGATGCTTTTGCCGATTATTTAAAGTCAGTTAAATTAGACGATCATACCATTTTGATAAAAGGTTCCAGAGGAATGGCATTGGAGCGTACTTTGGATTATATTTAAATAAATCAGACAAAAATGCCATCAGTTAATGATGGCATTTTGTTTTTAAACACTCATCAAAAAACCAATCAGGTTCTCTTTTTTATTAAGTCCCAGTTTTTTTCTTAGACGGTATCGGGCCAGTTCTACACCTCCCGTTGAGATGTTCATGATTTCGGCGATCTCCTTGGTGGACATGTTCATTAATAAATAGGTCGATAAATCCAGTTCTCTTGGTGAAATGGTGGGGTATTTTTCTTTTAGTCTTTTCAAAAACTCAAAGTGTACATTTTTAATGTGTTTCTCGAGGTCTTTCCAACTTTTGTCAGTGTTGACTTCTTTGACAATGCTTTTGTGCAATTTATTAAATTCAAACTTTGTTGAATCGTCTAAAGTATTGGTATCTATGTCTTTTATTTTCTGGATGATGCCATTTAAAACTTTGTTTTTCTTGACTACCTGAAGAGAATTGCTAACCAGCTCTTTGTCTTTGGCAAGGATTTTTATCTGAAGTTTGTCACTTTTTAGCCTTTCGATCTCTTTCTCCAGTTCGTGCTGATCGTGTCGGATCTTAGATTCTTTTTCGAGATACAATCTTCTTTGTTCTATGGTTTCATAATATTTGTTTCTTCTTATTTTAAGTTTTATTCTATTCGAAATAATGTAAACGGCCGAAAGAATAAGTAAGAAGTAAGCCAGATAAGCTAAAAAGTGTCTGTACCAGGGAGGTGTTATTCTAAAATTAATTTCCGATACATCAGACTCTACCCCGTAACTGTTTTTGGCTTTGATTTGCATTTTATAGTTACCTTCCTTCAGATTTGTATATTCTTTGATCGAAATAGTTGACCAATTGCGCCAGCTGTCTTCAAATGGCTCCAGTTTATACGAATACGTTATGTTTTCCTGATTTTCGTAAGTGGGAGAGGAGAACGTAAATTTAACATGGTTGGAGTTATAGGGGATTCTAAGTTCTGTTATAGGTTTTTTAAGGTTGCCCGTTATAATCGTATCTGTTGAGGAAGAAAAGCTTTCGAAAAACACTTTGGGTTTCGTTATGAATTTGTTTGAAATTTTAGAATCATAGTGTGCTAATCCGTCGGTTAAGCCAATAAAGATATTGCCCGGGTCAATGGTGTTTATAGAGATGTAGTTCTTTACCAAATTACCCGTTAAATTTGAAAACAGAGCTTCTTTTCGGTGATACTTGCCATTTGCTGTTTTTACTAAGACGCCAAGGGACTCATGGTAAGAATACCATAAATTATGATCACTATCTTCTATTAAGGTGTTTATAGTTGGAATTCCGTGAAACAGCGCTGTTATTTTTTTGTCTTCAAAAAAGCCTTCCTGTTCATTGCTATAGCGGTAAAAGTGATTTTTAGTTTGAAAATAAACCTTATTGTTGATGGTTTGTAAACTCCCGATTCCTTTGTTTGTATAAGAGACATTAGCGTGTTTTTTTATGTAATCGAATCGTTTCAGATCTTCAGATAATTTCATTTGATAGAGATGTGAATCTTTTCTTAACCACAGAAAATTGTTGTCTAATTCAATTTCGAAAGTGTTTGTGGTTTCATCAAATCCACTTACCTGATTAACAAAATGAGTTTCACCGGATGAATTTTTAAATATAGAAAAGCCATTATAACTTTCTCCGATCATATAATCCGGGTGGCCCGGAATGGTCTTAAAACCAAAATAACCTCTGCTGTCTAAGGTTTTTGAAACCCGATTTTGATCTATTACCAAAGCGCCGCTATTGCTTGCGCATAGCAGGGTATTGTTGATTACCTGAATGTTCCAGGCTTGTGCAATTGTACCTTCAACCCGATTAAACGGTTCGTCTTTGAAAGGCGTGGTCCAGGTATGATAAAAAAGCCCTTGATTTGTTGCTACATATAGATTTTTGTTGAAAATTATCGAAGCATAAACGGTACCTATATTGTAGCTGTAGTCGAAATAGGTAAAGGGCGAATTTTGATTTACAAAGGTAATGCCATTATCTAAACCTAACCACAAGTTGTTTTTATTGTCGACGAAGGAGGTTAGTACCGTATTGTTTTGTAATCCTTTTTGTCTGTTTAAGTGTTGAATTATTTTGCCGTTTAAATCACAGATTACTGCGCCGTTGAGAACAGAGTTAAGAACAATAAACTTGTTTTTTATGATGGATCCGCCCAGAGAGGTATTTTTTTTGATAAAAGTATTGGCTTCTGTTTCCCAGGAGGTAACACTATTGTAGTCATATATAAAAAGCCCCTTTTCCAGTGTGGCAAGAAGCATTTTGTTATTGGGTAGGGGAAACATCGCCCATATCTCTTTGTCGTTTAATGCAGTGGTACCTTTTAAGGGAACCAGTTTATGATTTTGGTATTCTAAAATACCTAATACTTTGTCCTGAAAATACAGATGATTCTTTACAAGAAAAGAAAATTGAAATCTGTTAGGGGCATTTACAACACGCAACTTATTGTTTTTATAAAAAAATACCTTGGTGAAAGATTGAAACACCACCTCATCTCTATAGAGGTGAATGCGCCAGATTAAATTGATATTTCTGCTGTCCTTTTTACTGATTAAATTGGATAAGGAGTGGTACTTTAATTTGCCTTTCGAATCATTTTTAAAAAAGCCAAATTCATTATTTCCTCCAACATAAATTTTTCCTGACGGATCTATTTTTAAACTTCGGATCGCGGTATTGTTTGGGAGTGAATATTTGTTCCAGGTAGAACCGTCAAATTGAAGCAATCCACTATTGTTTGCAAAGTAGACGTTGCCGTTTTTATCCTGATCAATATTCCAGTTTTGAGTGCCTCCTTTATACTCAGAACGTTTATAATTTTTAATTGCCGGCAATCCGATGTTTTTTACTTGTGAAAAGAGAGTAAAAGGCAGGATGAAAAGGATAAAAACTGGAATATAGGTGTTTATGAATTTCATAATTTAAAAACGGTATTTTTAGAAGTAATGTTTTATAATCGGCTTTTTTTCTGATTATAGTAATTGTGATTGTATCGTTTTTTGGTTAATTTTTTAATAAAAATGAAAATAATTGATTTAAAGTAAATGTAGTGTTTATTTTAAATAGTTAACAATTCTATAACAATATAAAAAATATTTTAAAATATTGGTTATCAGTTGTTTAAAAATAATTTGATGTGTTTTTGTAACGTATTAATTTATCCTTTGATGTGTTTTTGTAGGGAATATAAAATGCAAATAGTAGAAATTTAAATTTATTATTGCATCAAATTACTAATTAATTAACCAAAATTTTTAGAAAAATGAAATTAACAAAATTACTTATTTTTTGTATTTCATCGTTATTGTTCTCCGTTATCACAATGGCACAAGAGGTGACGGTAAATGGAGTAATAAACGATGAAAGTGGCTTACCCGTCCCGGGAGCAACAATCTTACTCAAAGGCACAACCAAAGCAACCGCCTCTGATTTTGATGGTAAATTTCAAATGAGTGTTCCTTCAAATGGTATTCTGACAATTAGTTTTGTAGGTTATATGACAGTACAGGAAGCTGTTAATGGAAGAAATAAAATTGAAATTAAATTACAACCTGAGTCACAAAACTTAAATGAAGTTGTTGTAGTAGGATATGGTACACAAAAGAAAAGCGTAGTAACAGGTTCTATTTCGAGTGTTAAAGCAAAAGATCTGGAAAATCTTCCTATCACAAGGGTAGAACAAGCATTACAAGGAAGAGTTTCGGGAGTTTCTATTGCGGCAAATGCGGGACAACCCGGATCAGCTTCTACGATCCGTATACGTGGTTTTACTACTTTGAACAACAACGATCCTTTGTGGGTAGTGGATGGTGTAATCATTGATAATGGCGGAATAGGTTATTTAAATCAATCTGATATAGAATCTATCGAAGTCTTAAAAGATGGTGCTTCCGGTGCCATTTACGGTTCTCGTGCTGCTGCCGGAGTTATTTTGGTAACGACAAAGAAAGGAAAGGCAGGTAAAATATCGGTAAATTATACCGGTTTTGCAGGAACTTCTCAAGCGGCAAAAAAATTAGATTTATTAGATGCTCAGCAATATGTGACAATCCAGAATGAAGCGAACGTAAATGGTAAAACGCCAAACAGATTTACTGTTCCGGCAGGCATTGGGAATGGTACAAACTGGCAGGATGTAATTTTTAATAACCATGCGCAGCGTTACTCTCATGAGTTAAGTTTTAGTGGGGGTAATGATATCTCAACTTTTTATATGTCTTTTGGCTTAACAGATCAGGAAGGAATTGTAACAACTGACATTTCTAACTATAACAGAAAAAACATCCGTTTAAACTCCAACCACAAACTGGGAAAATACATTAAACTGGGGCAAACCCTTGGTTATTCTAATGAAACGACCCTTGGAGTTGGTAATACTAACGACGAGTTTGGAGGGCCTTTATCATCGGCTATTAACTTGGATCCTTTAACACCGGTATTGGTGGCTCCGGGAAATGCAACCGGAGAATATGCTAATGCCAATGCGCTTAGAGATGCCAATGGTAACTACTATGGGATTTCGAGTTATGTCACTCAGGAAACTTCTAATCCGTTAGCCTATACCCAAACAAGGTTAGGAAATAATAATTTCGGAGATAATTTTGTTGGAAATATTTTTATAGAAGCGGAGCTTTTACCGGGTTTAAAATTTAAATCTACTGCTGGAGGTAAATTAGCGTATTTTGGTTCAGAAAGTTTTACTCCGGTGTATTATCTGAATAATGCTACCAGAAAAGATAAAAATCAACTTTTCAGATCGTATCAGAAAAGTTTTAGCTGGAATTGGGAGAACACTTTAAATTATGACAAAAAAATTGGCAATCACCATTTTGGTATTTTACTTGGAAAAGGAACTTATGTAGATAATATTACATCGGGTAATGATATCACGTATCAGGGTGTTCCGGCAACTATTTTTGATGAAGCTTCTTTTAATGTTGATATCCCAATTGCGGACAAACTGGCAAATGCGTACAATGGCAAAGCGATGGAGCACAGAGTGGAGTCTTTGTTCTCAAGACTAAACTATGATTATAAAGAGAAATATATTTTTACAGGAATTCTTCGTCGTGATGGTTCTACCCGTTTTGGACCCAATCATAAATACGGAACTTTTCCTTCTGTATCTTTAGGATGGGTGCCTTCTAAAGAAGGTTTCTGGACAGAGAATAATGTAGTCAATACTTTAAAAATCAGAGGAGGTTACGGGGTAACCGGTAATGATTCTTCTCCTGATTTCTTATATATTTCAACGGTTGGAATTCAAAGAAATTATACGATTGGCGGACAAATCGGCACCGGGCAAAGTCCAAATGCAATTCCGAATCCTGATTTAAAATGGGAAGAGACCAAACAACTTAATATTGGTTTTGAAACGACACTTTTACATGATTTTAATTTAAGTGTAGACTTATTCAACAAAAAGACAGAAGGTATTTTAATGAAAGTGCCGATTCCGGGATATGTGGGAGCAACAGGCGATACCTATGCTAATTTAGCGGATATGGAAAATAGAGGTATTGATATTGAATTGGGATACCGCAAAAGAATTGGAGCTCTAAACCTTTCAGTTAATGGAAACTTCTCTTACATCAAAAATGAAATTACCTATATCGATAAGGGAGTTAATTTTATAGTGGGAGACGAAACGGTACAGTCTACTTCTTACGAAATAAACAGAACACAAGTAGGACAAGCTTACAACTCTTTCTACGGATTTAAAACAAATGGTATTTTCCAAACGCAGGCAGACATTGATTCTTATAAAAATGCGGCAGGAAAAGTAATTCAGCCCAATGCTAAACCGGGAGATTTCCGTTGGCAGGACTTAGATGGTGACGGAGTTATTTCTGCCAGTGACAGAACTTTCCTCGGAACTTCATTACCTAAATTCACCTATGGCTTTACTTTGAATTTAGACTACAAAGGATTTGATCTGTTAGTTTTTGGTCAGGGGGCAGGTGGAAACATGATTTATCAGGGATTAAGAAGACTTGATATCACCAATGCCAATTATCAGACAGACGTTTTAGGTCGTTGGACAGGGCCGGGATCAACAAACAGTTATCCAAGAGTTACGACACAAGACGATAATAAAAACTTTAGTAATCCATCTGATTTTCATTTACAAAAGGGAGATTTCTTTAGATTTAAAACCATTCAATTTGGGTATTCATTTCCAAAAGAGTGGATAGAAAGTATTTCATTGCAAAAAGTAAGATTGTATGTAACAGGAGAAAATTTATGGACCATAACAAAATATACCGGTTATGATCCTGAAATTGGAGGACCTACTACAGCCGGATTGAACAATGTACAAGGGGTTGACAGAGGGTATTATCCTCAGGCAAAATCGTATATGTTGGGAGTTAATTTGCAATTTTAATTTTAAAAAAATAAAGAATTATGAAACTTATATATTTTAAACAGTCGCTAATTGTTTTTGGGGTGTTACTTACCCTTGGAGCATGTGATACCGATGAAAAATTAGGGGTAAAAGGAGATGGAGTAGTGTATGAAACTAATTTTTACCGAAACGAAAAAGACGCTTATTCAGGACTTGTTGCGGCCTATGACAAATTAGGGAAATTTGCCGGAGCAATGGAAAATGGGCAGTTATTATTTTTAAATTCTGCTTCTGATGATTTTTATGCAGGTGGAGGTGGTGTAACCGATCAACCGGGACTTCAGGTAGCTTCGAACTATTCGATAAGCCCGGCAAATATTCCGCCTGCGATCTGGGCAGATTATTACAAAGGAGTTGCGAGATGTAATATTATGGTGCAGAAACTTCCCGGGATTCCTATGGACCCGGCTCTGAAGGCACGATATATGGCAGAAGTAAAAACCTTACGTGCTTACTATTACTTCGACCTTGTCAGAATGTTTAAAAACGTTCCTTTGATTTTGGCACCCTTAACCAAAGAAGAAATTCCTAACGTTTTGCAGGCTAAACCACAAGAGGTTTATGCTCAAATCGAAAAAGATTTGAATGAGGCAATAGGAGATCTACCATTAAGAATACCTTCTAATGAATCCGGAAGATTGGGGCAGGGAGCTGCTGTAGCACTTTTAGGAAAAGTATACTTATACGATAACAAAAAAGCGGAAGCTGCGGCACAATTAGCCAAAGTAAACGGGCCTACTTTAGGAACCAGTAGTATGTACGGCTATAAATTATTGGATCGTTTTTCGGACTTATGGAATCACGGAAACAAATTTAATTCAGAGTCTATCTTAGAAATTAGTTATTCAGATAAATCGAATGCAGACTGGAATAATTTTGAAAGAGGTGATGATGAAGGAAATCTTGTGGCTCAGTTAAGTGGTATGCGTGGTTACGCCAGAAAAAAGTTAGGTATAGATGCAGGTTTGCCGGATTATATTAACGGTTGGGGCTTTATGGTTGTGACTAAAGAGTTACAAGCAGCTTTAAAGGGCGATCCTCGTTATGCCTCTACTATTTTTGATGCCGCTGCTGCAAGAGGAGTGGATAATGCTGACGTAAACGGTCTTATAAAATATGACGACAGTTACCAGGAGACCGGATACCATTTTATTAAATATGCAGTAGTGAATGACGATATTAAAGCCTCTAACCCTTTCCTGAATTTTGGTGTAAATGCTTATGTTATTCGTTTAGCAGATACTTATTTGTTAGAAGCTGAGGCTTTGGGAGGAACAGGGGCAAGAGCTCAGGCACTTTTAGATGCGGTGAGATTAAGAGCCGGAGTAACCGTTGTACCTGTTTCTATTCCTGCTATTTTGGCCGAAAGAAGATTAGAACTTGCAGGTGAAGGCCACCGTTGGTTTGATTTGGTACGAACCGGAGAAGCAGCTGCAAAACTTGCTTTTAAAGGATTTCAGGCCAATAAAAATGAAGCTTTCCCGATTCCATATAGTGAATTTAATAACACTAAAATGGTTCAGAATACAGGATATCCACAATAATACTGTTGAGAATTGCGAACAAAAACAGGTCCTCAGTGGCTGTTTTTCGAAACAATCTCACACCATACGTTAGTTTAAGTCAGGTTTAAGTTCAGTTGTTGATAGCCCATAATCATTTATGAGTATGGGCTATTTTTTAAATCAAACGGCGGTTGATTTGGCTAATAAATGTATCAAAGTCTTACCTATTAAAACATATTCCATGAAAAAAATGGGCTTTATTATTAGCTGTTTGTGTTTTTCTTTAACTGTTTTTGCACAAGAGAAAAATCAAAAACAGCAACAGAAATTTACAACTACTAATAAAAAAATTACAGTTTATACCACTGCATCAAATACAGAATTAAGATTAACCCCTACCGCTACTTTAGATTTTGCAGCATCAAAACAACCGGTAGAGACAGAGATATCCGTTTTTGTTGAACCGTCCAGACAATTTCAGCATTTTCTGGGAATTGGAGGAGCTATTACAGATGCAAGCGCCGAGATTTTCGCCAAATTATCAAAAGAAAAACAAACAGAATTTTTAAACGCTTATTACGATACTCAAAAAGGAATCGGATATTCATTGTTAAGAACAACGATTCAAAGTTCTGATTTTAGCAGCGGAAGTTATTCTTATATCGAAGAAGGCGATAAGGATTTAAAAACGTTTTCAATTGATCATGATCGCCAATATCGCATTCCAATGATCAAAGAAGCCATAAAAACAGCAGGTGGAAAATTACTAACCTATGCAACACCATGGTCGCCAAACGCTTTTATGAAAAGCAATAATAATGTACTAAAAGGAGGAAAGTTATTGCCCGAATATTTCCAATCATGGGCTAATTTTTATGTTAAATTTATAAAGGCATACGACAAAGAAGGAATTCCAATTTGGGCAACCTCGGTTCAAAATGAACCAATGGCCACTCAAACATGGGAATCTTGTTTGTATACAGCGGAGGAAGAAAGAGATTTCCTGAAGAATTTTCTCGGGCCAACATTAAAAAAAGACGGACTAGGGAACGTAAAAATAATTGCCTGGGATCATAACCGTGATTTAATGGTACAAAGAGCCAATGTAATTTTTTCTGATCCCGAAGCTTCTAAATATGTTTGGGGACTAGGTTTTCATTGGTACGAGACCTGGACAGGTGCCCAGCCTATGTTTAGCAATGTGGCAAGAGTACACGAAGCTTATCCCGACAAAAAATTAATTTTTACAGAAGGCTGCGTCGAAAGATTTGATACCGCAAAATACCAATTCTGGCCCAATGCAGAAAAATATGGAACTTCTATGATTAATGACTTTAATAACGGAACCGTGGGCTGGACAGATTGGAACATTCTTTTAGACCAGTTTGGCGGACCAAATCATGTAGGGAATTTTTGTTTTGCGCCCATACATGCCGACACCACTACAGGAGAACTCATTTATACGCCTTCCTATTATTATATCGGACATTTTTCTAAATTTATTCGTCCAAATGCGGTTAGAGTGAGTACATCGGTAAGCCGTAGTTATCTGTCAAGTACTTCTTTTTTGAATACCGATGGTAAAATGGCGACGGTAGTAATGAATAATACAGACAATGAGATTACATACAATTTTATTATCGCAACCCAACAAGCCATTGTAAAGATTCCGGCACATGCGATACAGACGCTAGTGTATTAAGAAGTTGTGAATTAGTTTGTTGGATGTAATTATTATTTGATAGATAGAATTATAGCTGTGAAAATAAAAAGGAATTCTACAAATTGTTTGCCGGGAATTTTTTTCACGCAGATTTTGCAGATTGCTTTTTATTGGGAATCTAAAACAAAAAGATCAGCCTGATCTGCCAAATCTGCTTGCAAAAAAACTTTACGTGTCTACTAGAGAAGCATCATTTTTATGAATTATATGCAAAATAGCTTCTAAGTTAGTTTGGGGTTAATTTGAATCATCCATCTTAGCCCCAATTTTTAAATTGCAATGCCGACACATAATACAAACTCTGGTGTATCAGGGTTTCAATGAGACATTAATTTAATAAGATCAAATGAAAAACACAAAATTTTTAGTGATTGCTTTTCTTTTTTGTGGAGCAACATGGAGTCAGGAAGTTAAAAAGACGAGAGCACAAATAGACGCTAAGGTTTCGGAGTTATTGTCTAAAATGACATTGGAAGAAAAAGTTGGGCAAATGACTCAAATAAATATTACTGTTTTTGAAGACTCAAAAAGAGTAGGATATGTTGATGCTGCAAAGTTAAAACAGGGCATTCAGGACTATCACATCGGCTCTATTCTGAATGTGCCAAATCCGGGAGCGCCAACGATACAAAGATGGCAGGAATTGATGACGGCTATTTCAAATGAAGCCAATAAATCAAGGCTTAAAATCCCGATTTTGTATGGTATTGATGCGATACACGGAGCGAGTTATACTGTCGGGGCAACCTTATTTCCGCAGCAAATTGGTTTGGCAGCCACTTTTAATACCGATTTAGTAAAACGTGGTGCCGAGATTTCGGCTTATGAAACCAGAGCCTCTTCTATCCCATGGGTTTTTTCTCCCGATCTGGATTTTCCACGCAATCCGGCCTGGTCCAGAATGTGGGAATCCTTTGGAGAAGATGCCTATTTATCGTCAAAAATGGCGGTGGCTTTAGTAGATGGTTTTGAGCAAAACAATGTAGGTTCTAAATACAGCGTCGCATCCTGTATGAAGCACTACATTGGTTACGGAAGCACAACAACCGGAAAAGACAGAACGCCAAGTATTATTCCCGAACGTATTTTAAGACAATACGATTTAACGATTTATGAGGCTGCCATAAAAGCCGGTGCAAAAAGTGTTATGGTGAGTTCCGGAGAAATTAACGGGACTCCGGTACATTCCAGTAAACATATCATTACAGATATTCTTAAAAACGAACTGGGATTTGAAGGTGTTGTCCTGACAGACTGGAAAGACATTATTTATTTGCATACAAGACATAAAGTAGCGGAAACCAAAAGAGATGCCGTACGTATTGCTGTTATGGCCGGAATAGATATGAGCATGGTACCTGAAGAATTTACTTTTTATACGGATTTGGTTGATTTGGTGAAAAAAGGAGAGGTACCAATGTCTCGTATCGACGATGCGGTAACGAGAATTTTAAGAATGAAATTCGAACTGAATCTGTTTCAGAAAAATGTTGCTGATCTAAAAGACTATCCAAAATTTGGTTCTGCCGAACACATTCAGGAAGCGTATCAAACGGCAGCCGAATCGATTACTTTATTAAAAAACAACGATGCCGTTTTACCTTTAAATAAAAACGAAAAAATCCTGGTAACAGGAGCAACGGCCAACAGTATGAAAAATTTGAACGGAGGCTGGTCTTATACCTGGCAAGGGGAAAATTCGGATACCTATGCAGCTGATAAACTAACCATTTTAGAGGCTTTCCAGGCTAAACTGGGAAAAGAAAATGTATTGTATACCGCCGGTGCTGATATTGAAAAAGAAGACGATGCCGAAATTCAAAAAGCTGTAGAGCTGGCAAAAAGCGCGTCAAAAATTGTATTGTGCCTTGGAGAGAAAAACTATACAGAAACTCCCGGAGATATTAGTAATATCTTTATGAGTAAGTCTCAGATCAAACTGGCTCTCGCATTAGCAAAAGTAAATAAGCCGATTGTTCTGGTTTTAAACGAAGGCCGACCAAGATTAATTAGTGATTTTGAAGATAAAATGAGTGCTGTGGTACAATGTTATTTACCGGGGAATGAAGGAGGAAGAGCGTTAGTAGATATTTTGTACGGAGACGTAAACCCGAGTGGAAAATTACCTTATAATTACCCGAGATATCCAAATTCATTAGAAAAGTACAACAGAAAATACACAGAAAGTTTAGCTGACGAAGAGCAGAATAACGATGCCAAGTATGAAAAAAGCTATTCCCCACAATTCGAATTTGGAACCGGGTTATCTTATACCACTTTTACGTATTCAAATCTAAAAATTGACAAAACGGAAATCAGTAATACAGATGAGGTAACAGTTTCTGTTGCTGTAACAAACACAGGAAAAAGAGCCGGAAAGGAAACCGTTTTGCTTTATCTGTCGGACAATTTCGCATCTATAACACCGGAAGTCAAAACATTAAAAAGATTTGAAAAAATTAGTCTGGAGCCTAACGAAACAAAAACTGTGGAGTTTATTTTAAACCAAAAAGACCTGCAATTTGTAAACGAAAATCTGAAATGGATTTCTGAAAAAGGAACTTTTACGATTCAGATTTCAAATCTAAAAAAGGACTTTTTGTTAAGATAAAACAGATTGGGTGTGTTTATTTTTTAACACATAGAAACATAGTTTTGAAAACGGAAAAAGGCGTAACTAGATTATTGAATTAGAAAAAAATCCTTTAAATCAGTGCAACCTGTGGCTACTTTTTTTTGCCACAGATTAGAAGAATTAAAATGATTATTTCTTAGTAAAAAAAACAATTCGTGAAAATTCGTGCAATTGCTTCGTCTGTTCGCTATCGCTCGAGTTGTGGCAAGCTTTTTTTGCTTACAGAAACCTGCAAGCCTTGTAGGTTTAGATTTTAACATCAGGTAAATACAGTTTTTTGAATATTTAGGATATGAAAAAATTAATTTTAGCAGTACAATTATTGCTGTCAATCGCTTCATTCGGACAGGGATTTCTGCATCGGGATGGGCAGAAAATTGTGGATGGCAGCGGAAAAAATATACTATTACGAGGATTAGGAACCGGAGGTTGGATGGTTCAGGAAGGTTATATGTTACAAACGCAGCCCTTTGCCAGTCCGCAGTATGTTATTAAACAGAAAATTCAGGATCTAATTGGGGAAGAGGGAACAAAGGAATTTTATGCGGCCTACAAAGCCAACGGAATTACAAAAAGAGACGTTGATTCGTTAGCTGCCTGGGGATTCAATTCGATTCGTTTGCCCATGCATTACAACTTATATACACCACCAATTGAAGCCGAAAAAAATGGTGAAATTACCTGGATTGAAGAGGGTTTTGCCATGACCGATAACTTGCTGAAATGGTGTGCTGAAAACAAAATGTATCTAATTTTAGATTTGCATGCAGCTCCGGGCGGACAAGGAAATGACGCCGCTATTTCGGATTATGATACAACCAAACCTTCTTTATGGCAAAGCGAAGCCAATCAGAAAAAGATGATTGCTTTATGGAAAAAGTTGGCCTCTCGTTACAGAGACAATGTATGGATCGGAGCTTATGATATTATTAATGAGCCTAACTGGAATTTTACCGGAACGAATAAAAACGGTTGCGACGAAAACGGAAACGGCCCCTTAAGAGAATTGATGGTAGCGGTTACCAAAGCAATTCGGGAGGTAGATACGAACCACTTAATTTTTATTGAAGGAAATTGCTGGGGTAATAATTACAACGGAATTTTTCCGCTATGGGATGAAAATATGGCTTTGAGTTTTCATAAATATTGGAATTACAACACAACCGCATCGATTCAGAAAATGTTGGATTACAGGACACAATATAATGTTCCGATTTGGTTGGGTGAAAGTGGGGAAAACTCAAATGTCTGGTTCAAAGATGCGCTTTCACTGGTGGAAGGACATAATATCGGCTGGGCCTTTTGGCCGATGAAAAAAATTGAAAATATTGCCGGAGTAACTTCCGTAACCAAAATTCCGGACTATGATGTTTTATTAAAATACTGGAAAGACGGTGGTGAAAAACCATCAGCTGATTTTGCGAAAAAGACGTTGATGAAAATAGCTGCTAATTACAAAATGGAAAACCTAACCGTAAAACCGGATGTAATTGATGCGATGTTCCGACAGGTGCAAACAAACGATACTAAACCGTACAAGAAAAATGCAGTTCCGGGAAAGATTGCGGCAACACATTATGATCTGGGAACCAATGGCTTTGCTTATTCGGATAAAGATTTTGTAAATTACAGAGTTGAAACAGGAAATTTTGACGAGTGGAACAAAGGAAACACGATGCGAAATGATGGTGTTGATATCCTGCCGTGTAAGGATTCCGGTTCAAATGGTTATCAGGTTTCGTTTATCGAAGACGGAGAATGGTTGCAATATACGGTTGAGGTTGCAAAACAAAACAGCTATAAGGCAGCGATTCGTTATTCGGCTGAAAAAGAAGGAGGAGCGCTTTACATGGAACTTGAAAACGGAAAGCGAACACAAGGTATTTTGCTTCCGTCAACAGGAGGAAAAGAGAACTGGAAAACGGTTGTTCTATCTGATGTAGAACTGAATAAAGGCCCCAATAAAATCAAAGTAATTTTTGATAAAGGAAACTTCAATTTGAATTATTTGGAATTAACCGTTGATAAAAAAAGACATTCAAAAAGTAATTAAAAATGAAAGCAGAATTCACAATCGGTAGTCAGTAATTCACATTTCACATTTTACATTCGACATTTCACATTTTTTTTAACTAAGTTTTTCTCTCTTAAAGTGCTTAAAATGTTAGCTTTGGAAGAATAAATTTTTTAATATGAAAAAGATAAACACGATTGTTTCGGTACTAATGCTACTTTTTGCTAGCTGTTCATTTTATGGACAGAATTTAAAAATCATGACGTATAATATTCGTTTGGATATTGCTTCCGACGGAGAAAATGCATGGCCCAACCGGAAGGATTTTTTTATGTCGCAAATTCAATTTTACAGCCCCGATATTTTTGGTGTTCAGGAAGCGACTCCCAATCAGGTCGTTGATGTCGCTTTGGGTTTGCCGGAATACAATAAATTCGGTATCGGGAGAGAGGCAGAGGGGAAAGGAGAAGCGTGTACTATTTATTATAAAAAAGATCGTTTTCAAATACAACAGTCCAATACATTCTGGTTGTCCGAAACGCCAAATGTTGTTTCAAGAGGTTGGGATGCGGCTTGTAACAGAGTTTGTACGTATGGTTTGTTTAAAGATTTAAAAACAAAAAAAACATTTTGGGTTTTTAATGTGCATCTGGACCATATTGGGAAAGAGGCCAGAGAAAAAGGAGTACAGCTTGTTCTTTCGAAAATAAAGGAAGTAAATACGAAGAATTACCCTGTGTTTTTCATGGGCGATTTGAATTCAGAACCCAATACCAAACAAATTGTGGAGATAAAAAAAGTGATGGATGATACGAAGGATGTTTCTAAAGAAAAACCTTTTGGACCATCAGGGACTTTCAATGAATTTAAACACAATCAAGCCGTTACTTTGCTTATAGATTACATTTTTATCTCCAAAAACAGCGGGTTAAAAGTTCAGAAACATGCCGTTCTGAGTGATTCTAAAGATTTAAAATACCCGTCAGATCATTTACCGGTTTTAATAGAAGTTAATTAAAATACTATGAAGAGCATAACAACAATTACTTTGTTGATGGTTTCCTTTTTTGCGCTGGCACAACAGCAGTCGATAGATCAGAAAGTAAATGATTTATTGAAAAAGATGACACTTGAGGAAAAAATCGGCCAGCTGAATCAATATACAGGAGATAACGCTGCAACAGGACCAATTACCATCAACTCAAACAAACAAGCCGAAATAAAAGGAGGAATTGTAGGTTCAATGCTCAATGTTGTGGGAACAAAATATACCCGACAGTATCAGGAATTGGCCATACAGTCCCGTTTAAAAATCCCGTTGTTATTTGGTCAGGATGTTATTCACGGCTATAAAACTACTTTTCCGATTCCTTTAGCAGAAGCCGCAAGTTGGGATTTAGCAGCTATAGAATTAGCGGCAAGAGTTGCAGCTACTGAAGCTGCTGCGAATGGAATTCACTGGACATTTGCTCCAATGGTTGATATTGGACGTGATCCGCGTTGGGGAAGAGTTATGGAAGGTGCAGGAGAGGACACCTATCTGGGATCTAAAATTGCGTATGCGAGAGTAAAAGGATTTCAGGGAAATAAATTAGGAGATTTAAATGCCGTGATGGCTTGTGTGAAACATTTTGCAGCTTATGGAGCAGCTGTTGGCGGGAGAGATTACAATTCGGTTGATATGAGCGAAAGAATGTTGTTTGAAACCTATTTGCCTCCTTTTAAAGCCGCTTTAGATGCAGGAGCTGCAACATTTATGAACTCATTCAATGATTTAAACGGAGTTCCCGCTACCGGAAATGTTCATTTACAACGCGATATTTTAAAAGGAAAATGGAACTTTCAGGGATTTGTAGTTTCAGATTGGGGTTCTATCGGAGAAATGGTGGCGCACGGTTATTCAAAAGATCTTAAGGCCGCGGCACTTTCCGCAATTATGGCAGGAAGTGATATGGATATGGAAAGCAATGCCTACCGCTATCATTTAGCGGACTTAGTAAAAGAAGGAAAGGTTAATGTTGATCTGATTGATGATGCCGTAAAACGAATTCTACGCAAGAAATTCGAACTGGGATTATTTGAAGATCCCTACCGATATTCAGATGAAAAAAGAGCGGAGAAAGCTTTGAATAATCCCGAGAATAGAAAAGCAGCAAGAGAGGTAGCGCAAAAAAGTATCGTTTTATTAAAGAATGATAACGAAACATTACCACTTTCCAAAAACCTGAAAACAATTGCATTCATCGGACCAATGGTAAAAGAATACAAAGCCAATATGGGATTTTGGTCGGTTGAATTACCCGATGTAGATTATAATAAATGGGTAGTTTCCCAATGGGACGGATTGCAAAATAAAGTGGGTAAAAACACAAAATTGCTTTACGCTAAAGGCTGTGAGGTTGACGGAGACAATAAAGACGGTTTTGCAGAAGCCGTTGCGACAGCTCAACAAGCAGATGTCGTTATTCTGAGTATTGGCGAAAGACGTGATATGAGCGGGGAAGCCAAAAGCCGAAGCGACCTTCACCTTCCGGGAGTTCAGGAAGATTTAGTAAAAGCAATTCAGGTTACAGGAAAACCGGTTGTTGTTTTGATAAATGCAGGCAGACCGCTTATTTTTAATTGGACAGCAGATAACGTTCCTGCCATTGTCTATACCTGGTGGTTAGGAACCGAGGCCGGAAATGCGATCGCCGATGTTTTATTTGGCGATTATAACCCTTCGGGGAAATTGCCAATGACTTTTCCGAGAGAAGTAGGGCAAATACCCATTTATTACAATCACTTTAGCACCGGTAGACCTGCTCCGGACGAGAATGCTACAGGTTATGTTTCGTCTTATATTGACTTAAAAAATTCGCCAAAGTTTCCTTTTGGGTATGGATTGAGTTATACAAAATTTAATTATGCCGATTTGAAATTATCGTCTCAAAAAATGAAGAACAACGAAACAATTAAAGTTTCTTTTCAACTGTCGAATGTTGGTAAAGTTGCCGGAGAAGAAGTGGTTCAGTTGTATTTAAAAGACAAATTCGGATCAGTAGTAAGACCTGTTTTAGAATTAAGAGATTTTCAAAAAGTAAAATTAAATGCGGGAGAATCTAAAAAAATCGAATTTACAATTGACAAAGAAAAACTTTCTTTCTACAATGATAAACTAGAATGGAATGCCGAGCCGGGAGATTTCGAAGTTATGATTGGAGCTTCGTCAGCAGATATTAAACTAAAATCTGACTTTGAATTAGTACATTAGAGTCAATAAAATTGGTGTTGTGGATTTTATAAAAGTTTTTTGACCGCTTTCAGCAACTTAGTTATAAGATCTACAGCACCAATTGTTTTGCAGACGGAACAGAAGATCAAATTGGAGGAAAAAAGAGTAACATAACATACAAAGCTAAGTTTGTTTACCTTTGATAAAGATAAATACTAAAGAAGTTTTTAAAATTATAAAATCAGGTTTGGTGAAATAAAAGTTTAATTCTAAAATAAACGATTATGGTTACTATTGAGACATTTAGAGCTTTGGCTTTGGCTCTTCCGGAAGCAACAGAAGAGCCTCATTTTGAGAAAATCTCTTTTCGGATAAAGAAAAAAATATTTGCCACGATTGATGAGAAAACCAACAGAGGCGTTTTTAAATTTAATGAAATTGACCAATCTGTTTTTTGTGCTTCGAGTGAAATGATTTTTTATCCAATTCCAAACAAATGGGGAAAGCAAGGTTGGACCTTTGTAGATCTTGACAAGGTTCCGGCCGATATGTTTCAGGATGCTTTATCGATTTCCTATAATACCGTAGCACCTAAAAAAAGATAATTTACACAATAGTCCTGAAAGTTAGATTTACTCTGGGTTTTGACGTTGTTTTTGTAGGCGGTAAACGATGCAGCCAATGCGTTTGCGTGGTATCTTTCATAACCAATAAACTTCCATGTTCGAGAATCAAAGAGACCACTTCTTTGGTGTCTTTATGTTTGAAGGCAAATTTACGTTCAGCACCAAAACTTACAGAAGCGATTGCTCCATTTTTCTTTAAATCCTTTTCTGCATCGCTGTGCCAGGCCATTCCTTCATCACCGTTGTGATATAAATTCAGTAGGCAGGAATTAAATGTCTCTCCGGTTTTCTCTTCAATTAGGGCTTTGAGTTCCAGTAATTCCTTTGTCCAAGGTTTGGCTTTTTTGGTAGTATTAGAATAAGTATATTCAAATTCCAGGTCACCGTACCAGGCTACTTTTCGTTTGGTTAAAATTAATTTTCCGAAGATAATGGCCTGATCGTTTTTCCATTCGATGGTTTCTAAAAGATTATCACGATAGAAATTGGCTTTATCTCTTAAAAACAATTTACCGTAATAATTTACCGTACCGTCTTTGGGTAATAAATTGGTGTTTTCGTCTGTATGGGGGTTAAATAAGTCCATTTTTCCATTTTTGATATTCGGTTTTCATGCAATGTCCACAAGGTCTGAAACCATTTTGTATGGCTTCTTTTTCGGAGAGAAAGAAAACCCGGTTTTCGCGTTTCATTCGTTTCCCTGAGGAACATCGAAGCGTCCCGTAAATTTTTAATTTTTGGTTGCCACCAAGGCAAATTTCGCCATTTTTAATTCTATTCCGTAAATCAGAATCGGAAATTTTATTGTGTTGTATGATCATTGTTAATTGTATAATTGATTCTTTCAAAAACCCGCCGTAGAGACGCACTGCTGTGCGTCTCTATCGTGCGAAAATTTTTTTCACGCAGATTTTGGAGATTTAACAGATTAAATTTGCCGGAAACATAAGATAAAAATATCCACATGATCTGCTAAATCTGCGTGTGCCGTAGAGACGCACAGCAGTGCGTCTCTATCGTGCGAAAATTTTTTTCACGCAGATTTTGGAGATTTAGCAGATTAATTTTACCGCAAACAGAAGACAAAAATATCTGCATGATCTGCCAAATCTGCGTGAGTAGAGACGCACAGCAGTGCGTCTCTACCCGGTGTGTTTCTACCCGGTGCGTCTCTACGACAACGACGGTGTATTTATGACAATGCATCATGAAAAATAATCCCCAATGTATGTCGTTCACCTTCGTGAATCTCGCTGACACCATGTTTCATATTGACCCGATAATAGCCCTTTGTGCCCTTTATCGGACGGAAATTAGTCGTAAAAATAAGCATGTCGCCTTTTTTGGGTTTAAGAACGATTGCTTTAGACTGTGCTCGCGGTGTTTGTTGGGTGAGAACAAATTCGCCGCCGGTAAAATCTTCGTCAGGTTCGTTTAAGAAAAGTACAGTTTGAATCGGAAAATAGATATCCCCATACAAATCCTGATGTAAAGTATTGTGTCCGCCTTTTCCGTATTTTAAGATTAAAACAGTGGCCTTTAGTTGTTCGTTTTGATGGCATTGATCTAAGAGTTCTTCGTGTGTTTTTGGAAAAACGGTATTGATGTTCAGTGCTTTCATCCAGGCATTTGCAACAGGAGCTAATTTGGGATAAACCAAAGTCCGAATCGTTTGAATTAATTCCGGAAGCGGATAATTGAAATATTTGTATTCACCCAAACCAAAACGATAGCGCTCCATGACCACCGTTTTGCGGTATAAAGCCGGGTCTGAATAAGCTGTTTTTAAAGCTTCACATTGTTCACTTTCAAGAAGATTTGGGATTAGGGCAAATCCTCTATCATGCATAGATTCGGTGATGCTGTCCCAGTTAAGAGATGCAATTTTAGATTGTAAGTTTTTCATTTTTTAAAGTGTTGCTATTTCACAAAAGATAGAAGATAGTTCTTCCGGTTGGCTGAAAAAAGGGGAGTGGCTCGTTTCCATGCGGTATACTTTTTCGCAGATTGTTTCGGTGTACATTTTTCTTTGTATGAAAGGGGTTACCGCTTTGTCTTCAGTACATTCTATATAAAATCTGGGAACACTTCCATATTTTTCTTCGGATAGATTTAAAGGTGTAATTCCCGATTCGGCAGATTCATGACTCAACAATAATTTTGCTAATTCGGTTATGGTGTCATCACAATCGTGGTACAGGCCTTCTTTGTAAATTTCGGGTTGTAAAGTATGTGCGTTCAATTCGGGGTACCTTGTTATATAAGGTTTTAATACACCATTACTGTCTGCAGCAGAATATTCGCTTTGCGTTTTACCATTTGGAATTAAATAGGCAGCCAGATAAATCAGTTTCTCAATTTTTTCTGATCGATATTCAGCAGCTTGTGAAATCATAATTCCATTTTTGCTGTGTCCTACAAGTATAACTCTATCGTTTAAGCTGTCAATCAAAGAGCAAATTGCCTGAACTGATTTCTCAAATTTCACCTCCTGTATGGGTGTTTTATCTCTTCCCATTCCCGGTAAATCTACAGCAATTGCCCGATGTCCTCTGCTTTCTAATATCGGAATTACTCTGTGCCAATTCCATGAACTGTGCCAGGATCCGTGGATTAAAATAAATGTCTTCATGTTTTAGATGTTTAAATTCAGAAGACGAAATTACTTTTGAAAGCAGATGAATACAATCTGTTTCTTGCGCAATTATAAATCAGATTGTACACCTTCCCAGCCAATGATAGCCGTTTTTCGGGTATTTCCCCACATATAACCACCAAACGTTCCGGTAGATTGAATCACGCGGTGACAAGGAATTAAAAAGGCTACAGGATTACTCCCAATGGCAGTTCCAACCGCTCGTGAGGCATTTGGTTTTTCGATTTGCTTTGCAATTGAACCATAAGTAGAAAGCTGCCCCATTGGGATTTTAAGCAGTGTTTCCCAAACTTTTAACTGGAAATCGGTACCTTTTAAATGCAGTTTTATTTCGGATAATTTACTCCAGTCATTTTGAAAAATGAACAGCGCATTTTGCTGTACCAAATCTAGTTTTCTGGCGAATGTAGCATTTGGAAATTTGTGTTTTAAATCTTCAAAACCAACGGCTTCACTTTCGGCGAAAGCCATAAAACAAACTCCTTTTTTAGTCGACGCAACAATAATATTCCCAAACGGACTTTCGGCAAAACTGTAGTTTATAAAGAGGTTTTTTCCTCCGTTTTTGTATTCTGCGGGTGTCATTCCTTCAATGTTTACAAATAAATCGTGCAAACGACTTGTACCTGAAAGTCCTGTCTCGTAAGCGGTATCAAACAAAGTAGCCTGATTGTCTTCTTTCAGGATTTTTTTGGCGTGTTCGACACTTATATACTGTAAAAACTTCTTCGGACTTGTTCCTGCCCATTCCGTAAACAACCGCTGAAAGTGAAACGGACTTAAATGCACTTTTTCGGCAACGACATCAAGATTCGGTTGTTCCCGAAAATTGGTTTTGATATAATCTATTGCTTCTGCAATGCGATTATAATTGATGTTTTCCTGTGTGTTCATTTCGTTTAATTTTATACTACAAATATCGGTTGGGTTTTGTGGTTATAAAATCCGAAACTTGCGCAAGTCAATCATTTTTTGTTTCAGGTTTCAGGTTCTGCAAAATTTGAAACCCTTTTCTCTACTTCAGATTCTTTTCCATTTTGTAGTTGATGAGTTCAACTCCTTCTTTGATGTTTTTCTGTTTGGCTTTTACGATAAACCCTTTCTTTTCGAAAAAAGGTTTTGCTGTTATGCTAATGTCGGATGTTATTGTTTTTGAACCTTCTTTTTGAGCTTCGAGTTCTATCTGAGTTAAAATGGAATCGGCAATTCCTTGTCTTTGAAAATCTTTATGAATGTAGAAGAAATCAATATAATTTGCCTCTTTCAATGTTCCGTAACCCACTATTTTATTTTCGATAAGGGCTAATAAAACAAATTGTGTGCGAATAACTTCAATCCACCGATCAGTGTTGTTTACACCAGAAATCCAAACGTCAATTTGTTGCGGATTGTATTCTTTTTGGCAGACAGATCTAATGGTATCCACGTACAGTTCCTGCATTTCTTTTAAGTCTGAAAGAGTGGCTTTTTTGAAATTCATTTCTTTGGAATTTTATAATAAAATATATTTTGTTTTATTCTGGGTTCCTTCAGTAGTAACTAATTTTAGTTCAATTGCTTTTTTTAAATCCCGGCTGGCTGTAGCAGACGAAATATCTTTAAAAATATTCATATAATCTTTTCGACTAAATTCTTTTATGCCCAACATCGAAAAATAATTTAATCTATCAATGTCTGTTAATGTTCTGTTGTTATAATTGAGTAGACTTTCAAGCGATTTATTGATTACATTGAGCATGTATTCTATAAAAATTGTCGATTTTCCTGATTTATCGCTTAATGCAAGCGCTTTGTAATAGCTTTCCTGTGTCTGGCTGATTAAAGTTTCGAAAGGTAAAAATTCAAAAACAGGATATTCAGAAATAAGGATTAAAGTCTGCCATAATCTTCCCATTCTGCCATTACCATCTAAAAACGGATGAATAAATTCCATTTCGTAATGAAAAACACAACTTTTAATTAATGTTAATTCATTTTTATCGTTTAGGTATTCAAATAAATCATTCATTAAATAAGAAACGTTTTCATGCGGTGGTGCTAAATGTGTAACCTTTGTACCTTTAACTATTCCAACGCCTTGGTTTCTGTATTTCCCTGGATTCTTGATCAATCCATTCATCATTGCGGAATGTGCCTTTAGGAAGCTTTTGACGGAAGAAAATTTATATTCATTTAGATTCTCGTAAATTTTTATTGCATTAAGAACTTCTAGAACATCTTTTTCAGGACCAATAATTCGCTTGTTTTCTATTAAAGCTGTTATCTGTTCTTCAGACAAAGTGTTTCCTTCAATTTGTAAGGAAGAATGTATTGTTTTTATGCGGTTTTGCTTTCTAAGTTGTGGTGATTGCTTATTTAAATAGGTCGCATTTATTTCACCAATTTTTTCAGATATAGAACTTACAAGTTTTAGAATGGCCGGTGTTATTTCATAAGGGGGCTTCATGATAGTATCATTTGATACTATCAAAAGTACTGTTTTTTAATCAGTGTGCCACAGTTTTAGAAAAAACGTTAATAACAACAACACCAATAAGAATTAATAATAAACCAATAATAGCAGGTAAATCGGGGATTTGCTTAAAAAAAACAGCTCCGATAATAGTAATTAAAACAATTCCGACTCCGGACCAAATGGCATATGCAATTCCGACAGGAATAGTTCTGATGGCAAAACTTAAAAAGTAAAATGCACCACAATATCCGATAACCGTAATAATGCTGGGGATGAGTTTTGTGAACTCTTCCGATTTTTTTAATGCAGAAGTTGCAATGATTTCGAAGATAATGGCAATGCCTAAAAATATAAAATTTTTCATGATTTCTGTTTTTTACAAAGTTAAGCTTTCTTAAAAAATAACCCCGATCGGCTTTAAAACCGTCTAATTTTTTATGGATTGAGTGATAAACCAACACTAAAAAACAATCTCACCTTGTCTATATCATTGACCCATGAAGCATCAAAATGAATAGGTCCTAAAATAGATTGATAAGAAATGGTGGCTCCACCTGAAAGGATCAGACTGGGTTCTTCATTTTGATCCCATTTTCCTTTTGGGGTAAGTGCTTTATCGATGTAATTATTAAACTCGTCAAAACCAACAGTTGCAAAATTAAAATGAGGGGTTAGGTAGACTTTTCTTGTTAGGTTTACCTGAGCGCCAAGCTTCATTCCCATAAATTGAGTAACTGCGAGTTCGTCTTCATGTAGTCCGGGAAAACAAAAGCGATTACTGCCGGAATTAGGTATGACACCTCCTAAAAAATATTTTGCGGCAACTCCATAACCAGGAAAGTACTCTTGATTGCCTTTAAGTTTGTCCAGGAATGTAAAATTAGCATCAAACCCCACTAGTCCTGTTATTCTTTTTCGTAAAAACATTCTTTTTTCAAATGCAAAGCCAAATCTGGTGTAACTATTTGTTGGGCTGGAAATATTTATTCTGTTTGGATCGGCGGTAGAAAAAGAAACATCCGCAAGAAAGGATCTGTTTATATTGGCCTTTACAATAGTTCCGGTGGTTGCGAAAAAAACATTGTTCATGTCATTGTACGAATAATGCATGTTTAGCTCTATCGAATTAAAATGGTAATTGTTAAGAGTAAATACATTAGGATTATATTCGGTTTTGTATTTTGGTTTTAATTGGGTGTATTGGTAGTATAAACCAAAACCTACGTAACTTTTAAGTGAATTTAAATTTTTATTCGCCTCATTGTTAAATTCTAAAGTATTATAAAGTAAGTTATCTGTAGATTTTCCACCTATAAAAATTTCTTGCTCTAAAAACGCAGCATAAAGTTCAGAGGTCCACCACCAGTCTTTTTTTCTTCCAAAATTTTTCTGAAAATTGATTCTCGCTTTGGGTTGCTCCGCGATGTCTAATGTTACCAGAAGACGAGATGATTCCGCAAGAACATTTCTGGCGGTATAATTAAAAATAAGCCCCACACCTCTGTAATTATCAAAATGTACAGATGTGTTAATTTGGTTTTTGGCACGTTCATATCCAATTAATGCAATTCCGAGTTTCTCTTTGTTTTTTATGAAATAGGTGTATGATATTTGATCAAAGAGGTTGGTGCCCATGGCTCTGTTTATACCCGCTATTAAATCTTTGTTGGTATATTTTATATGTGGTTTGAGGTTTGCCCGGGCAATTACTAAAGGAAGATTTTCCTCGCTGATTCTTCTATAAACAATGGTATCAAGAATAAATTCCTGCGGCATTTTTGGTAACACATGAATCCGTTGCGGATATGCGTTTAATTTTTCTGCCAGTGCAATTAAAGCCGGTAGGTTTTGTTCCGTTGCAATTTTACCATCTTTGTATATTTCGTTACTTTTGCCAAAATCAGCGGTCGAGAAACGTAAGTTCGGCGGATGATCTACCAGGATCGTACAGAGTGCCCGATTAGCCGGATTTTTAATGTTACTCGGAAACATACTGGTTTGCATCAATACGGTTGCAAGATTATTCAGTTTATCCATGGGTTGCATTCCTCCACCTACATCGCTACCGATAATGATATCCGCCCCCATTTGTTTAGCAACATCTGTTGGGAAATTATTCATTACACCTCCATCAACCAATACCGTTTTTTCATAGGGCATAGGTTTAAAAATAGCAGGCAAAGACATACTGGCTCGCATGGCATAGGCTAAATTGCCTTTGCTTAAGATCACTTCTTTTCCTTCAACCAGATCAGTAGCCATGGCTCTAAACGGTATCGGTAAACTGTCAAAATTTTTCACATTGTATACAGGAAAGGTCAATTCAGAGAGGTAATCCCGTAGATTTTGATCATTTAAGAGCGAGCCCACACTGTTTAGTTTTCCATCTTTAATGCCAATTCCAACCAAATATCTCTGAAACTCTCTTTTTTCTTCTGCGCTTACGGCTTTTAAGGACTGGCCTCCGCCAAGTAATTTGTCCCAATAAATGTTTTTGGTTATTTTTTCGATACTATCTCCTGAATACCCCATCGCGTACAAACCTCCGATGATGCTTCCCATACTATTTCCAACAATCAGATCGGGAACAATGTGTAGAGAATCGAGTTTTTGTAAAAGCGGGATATGCGCAATTCCTTTTGCGCCACCACCACTTAATACCAATACAACTTTTGGTTTCTTCTCCTGAGAAAAAGTAATTTGCGGAAAGCTTAGCAAAAATAAGAAGGCAAATAAATAAGATGTTTTTTTCAAGGCTATAGTATTTATGTCGTTGAGAAATGGTGACTTATCTTGATTCTTAAAAGTAAGCAGTAGGGTATAAAAGTACAATTTTTTTGGAGAATGTTATAAAGATGCCCCGACAGGTTTTAAAAGCTGTCTGACTTGAATAGGTAATAAAATCTAAGATCAACAATCTTAAATCTACAATTATTTAGTATTTGTAAAGACGTAAAAATCATGTTTTTGGTTAAGTTTTATCAGTGCCAAACTGAATTTCTTTGGCTTCGTCATAACAATTCGCGCATAACATTTTAAAATCGGCTAGTGATTCAAATGCGGCATTCCATTCTTCTCCATTATCCAGTAACCATTGTTCGCATGCTCCGCACCAGGCAATTTGTGGAAGGTCTTCTTCGGCTTCTGAATAAAAGAAACCAACTTTTCTTTTCGCGTCTATTGCCGTTGCAATATGAACACAGGTAAAAGACATATCCTGTGAACCATGTTGTTCACATAGAACTTTTTCAACCATATTTTTTTGAAGCTTGTCGTTTTAATGGGGTTTATTCTCTCACCGTTTCTTGGCTAATATATAAATAAAATCAACAATTATAAATTAAAAACCCTCACATTGCTGTAAGGGTTTAAGTCTATAATCGTAAATCTTAAATCTACAATTATTTAGTATCTGTAGTATTCCGGTTTGAATGGACCCTGAACTTCAACACCGATGTAAGCAGCTTGATCTTCACGTAAAACTTCCAATTCAACTCCTAATTTAGCTAAGTGTAAAGCCGCTACTTTTTCATCTAAATGTTTAGGTAACATATAAACGTCATTGTTGTAAGCAGCACTGTTGTTCCATAATTCGATTTGTGCCAAAGTTTGGTTTGTAAATGAGTTACTCATTACAAAACTTGGGTGACCTGTAGCACAACCAAGGTTAACTAAACGACCTTCAGCAAGAATGATGATATCTTTTCCTGCGATTGTATATTTGTCAACTTGTGGTTTGATTTCGATTTTAGAAGCACCGTGGTTTTTGTTTAACCAAGCCATATCAATTTCGTTATCAAAGTGTCCGATGTTACAAACAACAGTTTTGTCTTTCATTTGTTCGAAATGACTTCCAAGAACGATATCTTTATTTCCTGTAGTGGTAATGATGATATCAGCATTAGCAATTACAGTGTTTAATTTTTTAACCTCATAACCGTCCATTGCAGCTTGTAAAGCACAAATTGGGTCAATTTCAGTAACCGTTACAATAGATCCTGCACCTCTGAAAGAAGCAGCAGTTCCTTTTCCAACGTCACCGTATCCGCAAACCACAACTCTTTTTCCGGCCAACATCAAGTCAGTAGCACGACGTACAGCATCTACAGCAGATTCTTTACATCCGTATTTGTTGTCAAATTTAGATTTAGTAACAGAGTCGTTAATGTTGATTGCAGGCATTGGTAAAGTTCCGGCTTTTACTCTTTCGTAAAGTCTGTGAACACCAGTTGTAGTTTCTTCAGATAAACCTTTGATACCAGGAACTAATTCCGGGTAACGGTCTATAACCATGTTGGTTAAATCCCCGCCATCATCCAAGATCATGTTTAATGGTTTTCTGTCTTCACCAAAGAATAAAGTTTGCTCAATACACCAGTCAAAAGACTCTTCGTCAAGACCTTTCCAGGCATAAACCTGAATTCCGGCAGCAGCAATAGCAGCAGCAGCCTGGTCCTGAGTAGAGAAAATGTTACAAGAACTCCAAGTAACTTCAGCACCAAGAGCAATTAAAGTCTCGATCAAAACTGCAGTTTGGATTGTCATGTGTAAACATCCTGCAATACGCGCACCTTTAAGAGGTTGTTCGTCTTTGTATTCAGCACGAAGTGCCATTAAACCTGGCATTTCAGCCTCAGCTAATTCAATTTCTTTTCTTCCCCAAGCTGCTAGAGAAATGTCTTTTACTTTGAAAGCCACAAAAGGCGTAGTTGTAGTACTCATTTATAGTATATTTGTAATTGTAAATTTTTGGCAAATTTACGTAATAACTTTAAATTTTTACTAATTTCTGTAAGATTTGTGAAATGTTTAATTACTTAATCTTTTGTGTCTTAGATAAATATTTGGTTGTCATGTCAGGCATAGTCAGAGTAAGCAGCTAATCCTGCTGTCTATTGTATCTTTTACTGCTCCCGACAACTTATCCGGATGTTACAAAAGAATGCTGTTCTCAGTAAAGTTTTTGTAAGAATTTCGAATTCTGTAACGGATTTTATCCTGAGATTTCAAAATAGTTCAGTACATATCATTTACAAATTATAATTCATAATAAAAAAATGCCTTTATTTCAGACCATACAGCACAACGAAACAACCAAAATTTTAATTTGGGAAATAACAGAATCTTTAGAAGAGTTACTGGATAAAGTTGTGTTGAAAGAAAAAACGCAATTGAGACTCAACGGAATGAAGTCCCTGATGCATCAACGTGCTTTTTTGAGCGTTCGTATGTTAATTCAGGAAATGGGTTTTACCGATCATGATTTACACTATGACGAATTCGGGAAACCTTATTTTTATTGTGATAATTATATTTCGATTACGCATTCGCACAACTTCGCTGCCATCATTATCAGCGAAGAAACCGTGGGGATTGATATGGAACTGCAACGCGAAAAAATCCTTCGCATTGCAGATAAGTTTACAGATTATGAATGCAGTTATTTAAAACCGGACTCGACATTAAAATATATAAAAAAGCTTACGGTGATTTGGGGAGCAAAAGAAGCTATCTTTAAAATTAGAAATGAAAAAGGGATTAGTTTCAAAGACCATATCCGGGTAAATTCTTTTTCTTTAAAAGAAGACAGCGCACAGGCCAGTCTTCATTTTGACGATTTGGTAAAAGATTTTGATGTACATTACAAAGAGATCAAATCAAATGCTTCGGGGCAAAATTTTACGCTCGTTTATGCTTTTGAGCAGTAAGTTTTATCCTCGGCCAATTTTTTCCGATGTTCAAACATGCTCATAAAAAGAAATGTTCCCATTTTTCTGGCTCGTCTTTTTAGGATTTCTGCATTTTCGCCTTCAAAAAGCTCCTCTAGAGTCTGAAACCAGTAGTTGAGCCAGATTCCAAATTCATTTGATGTGATTTTACCCTCAAAGTAGGTGTCAACTTCATTGTGTACTGCAAGAGGATTTCCGTCGTATTTTCTAACGGCAAACAGATTTGTTTCCCAAAAGTCCGTCAGCTTTTCCAGGTGGGCATCCCAGTCTTTTATCATGGTATTAAAATAAAAACCAATTTCATCATCGGCTCTAATTTTAGTATAGAAAGTTTGTACCAAAAGAGCAATATCGGCTCTGTTTTCTAGTTGTTTTCTCATGATATGATGTTGTTGATAATTATAAATAAGATGCTAAAGAACACACTTGTAAGGATTAAGTTAAAAACGGTTTTGTGACTCATTTGAGCTAAGATAGAAGTATTGGCAAATATATTGGTAAATACAATAACAGCCAGCTGAATCATTTGTGTTACTGATGTTCCGTTAGAAAGTACAAACATCGCTGCGGTAGCTCCCAGACAGCTTTGTCCAATTATTGCCATAGTAGCAGAACCAAAGTAACTTTTGTTGAAATTTTCGAATGTTGCGTTATAAAGTGTCATGATGTATAATTTTATAGTAACAAATTTACGACCATGATACACCATGGGTTTATGACTTAAATCATAAAATAAGAACTTTTTTAGCGGTATACTTTTCTGTTAATAATCTTTAAAAGTCCTTTCTTTTCTAAGGTTTTAATCGTCCTGATAACGGTCTCGACACGTAGTCCTGTTAAATCGCCAATTTGTTGTCTTGTAAAATTGATGAGGTAACCATTGGCCTCCTTTTTGAAGTTAAAATAAGCAATTCCGTGATCCATCAATTTTAAAATTAGATGCTCGGGTTCCTGAGTCGACATTTCTGCTGCCATAACCGATTTGTAATACAAACGCTGCGCTAAATTCTCAATTATTTTAAGGCTGATTGATGGATTTTCTTCCAGAAGCTTCATGAAACCCGATTTAGACAGGCAAAGAATTTCTGTATCCTCAACGGCAACGGCACTTGCAGGGTATTTTTGATTTAAAAATAAAGGAGGTTCACCAAAAGATTGGTCTTTGTAAAAGATTCCCTGAATAAATTCCCGTCCTTCATCATTGTAATTGTTCATTTTTATCTCGCCGGAAACAATTTGATAATAATGTGTCGGTAATTTTCCTTCTTCAAAAACGGTAGTAGTTTTTTCGTAGAATTTCTTTGAGGCGCCATATTTTTCTAAAAGAGGAGTAGCTATCATAAGTTGTTTCTTTTGTTTCAAAAGCCGTTACGCAAATATAATTTATTCAAAATAGTTCTTCTGGATTAAAAAACTTTTACTTTTACTGCCGATTATGAAACAAAAAACAACTGATATTTACCAACAAATTATTCAGGCCAAGATTGATGGACAAAAATTACTTGCCATACTTTTGGATCCGGATAAGATTGTTTGGGAGAATTTGGGTCACCTTTTACTTAAAATAAAGCAATCACCGGCAACACACATTTTTGTTGGAGGTAGTGTTGTTCAGACTACTATTCTGGAAGAATTAATGACAGAGTTAAAACAAAAAACAAATTTGCCCGTTGTCTTATTTCCGGGTGATCCGTCTCAGATTTCTTCTCAGGCCGATGCTATTTTGTTTTTGTCTTTATTATCCGGACGAAATGCAGATTATCTAATCGAATATCAGGTTCAGGCGGCACCAATTCTGAAAAAAACAAATCTTGAGGTCATTTCAACAGGATATATTTTAATAGAAAGCGGTAATGAAACAGCTGTAGCACGAGTAAGCAAAACACAACCTTTGGATCGTCAGGATCTGGACTTGGTTTTGGCAACAGCACAGGCTGGCGAAATGCTGGGGAATAAATTAATTTATCTGGAAGCAGGAAGTGGAGCAAAAGAAGCTGTCCCGTTAGAAATGATAACGTTAGTGGCTCAAAATGTTGAAATTCCGGTTATTGTTGGCGGAGGAATTGTAGATTTGCAAGGAATTCAAAAGGCGTATACCGCAGGTGCAGATTTAGTAGTAATTGGAACTGCTTTTGAGAATAATAGCCACTTTTTTGAAGCCTAAAAAGTAAAAAATAACAAACGGAAACAACCTGCTAAAATGATTGATTTTTTTCTTGAGAGTTATAAAAATGTTCCGCAATGGCACATCGCTTTGGAGTTTTTGGTTTTTGTGTGTGGAATCTTGAGTGTTTGGTTTGCCAAAAAAGAAAATATTTGGGTCTATCCAACGGGTTTAATCGCCACCGTAATTTCGGTTTACCTGTTATACGTTGCAGGTTATATTGGTGATATGATCATTAACGGTTATTTTTCTATAATGAGTATTTACGGCTGGTATGTGTGGGGAAAAGGAGGAACTGTTGAGGATAATCTGCCCATTACACGAACTAGTTTTAAAGAAAAAATAATAGGAGTTATATTGTTTTTAATAACTGTTTTTGTAGTTTTCGGGATTTATAAATATTTCGATTATGAAATCAAAAAGGACAATTATGTCGATATGATTGCGTCAGGAATATTTTTTGCAGGAATGTGGTACATGGCCAGAAAAAAAATCGAAAACTGGACACTTTGGATTATTGGTGATATTATTGTAGTGCCTCTCTATGCTTATCGTGGTTTAGGGATGTTGTCACTTCAGTATTTAATTTTTACAATTTTAGCTATTTCAGCTTATTTAGAATGGAGAAAAATCTTAGACAGCAAAAAACAACTATCATAAAAATTGCTTTGTTTGGTCCTGAAAGTACAGGCAAAACAACATTGGCAAAACAACTTGCTCAGTATTATGACACCGAGTGGGTTCCTGAGTTTGCGCGCGATTATTTGCAGGAAAAATGGGAGGAGAATCAGCATATCTGTGTAGCTGAAGATATGATGCCCATTGCTTATGGACAGGTAGCGCTGGAAAACGAAAAGCTTGCTGCGGCTAACAAATATTTGTTCTGCGATACCAATCTGATGGTTACCAAGGTTTTTTCTGAAATGTACTACGGATTTTGTGATGTGCTTTTAAATGAAGCTGCATTGGAGCACGATTACGATCTGTTTTTCCTGACCGATATTGATGTACCATGGGAAAAAGACGACTTAAGAGATACTGCTGACGGAAGAGAAACGGTGTTTTCTGTTTTTAAACAAACTTTAATTGATACTAAAAAACCATTTATTACACTTTCGGGGGATAAAGAAAGTCGTTTAGCAAAAGCGACAGCTATCATTAATAATCTGACAATTGCTAAAGGAAGAGGATTTTCGTCTGCTGATTTTGTAGAGATTTACGAGCATGGAATTCCTTTTGAGAAAATTTTGAAACAACTGAAAATTTTTAAAAACGGAATTGCAAAGAGTAATTTAATAAGTCCGGCAACCGTAAATAAAGGCATTTTAAGCCTTACGGAAAAGGATTTTGAAGAGAAAGCCAGTTTTTTTGACCTTCAAAAATCAGAATTGAAATTAAAGAAATTTGTTCCGGCCTCAGGGGCTGCGAGTAGGATGTTTAAATTTTTGACTGCTTTTCTGAATGATTTTGATATTCGAACAGAAACTATAAATGCTTATATAAATAGAAAGAAAGACAGTAATTTGTCCATTTTTATTGTAGCGATGGATAAGTTTCCTTTTTTTGAGACTTTAGATAAAAAGCTTCGGGAAATCTATCCTGATTTTGAAACCTTAGAGAGAGATTATAAAAACTATTATTTTATAAAATTGTTACTCTCAGCTGAATATTTTGATTTTGCAAATAAACCCAAAGCAGTTCTGCCGTTTCATCAGTATGCAACCCATATTGCCAATCCGATAGAAGAGCATTTAAATGAATGTGTGCATTATGCTACGGCAAATCAAGTTTCAAATTTGCATTTTACGGTTTCAGAAGTGCATCAGAATCAGTTTGAAAAAAAGGTTGCTTTAGTCAAAGAGAAAGTAGAAAAAGCATCTGGGGTTCAAATTAATATCGGTTATAGTTACCAAAACAAAAGTACAGATTCGATTACGGTTGATGTTAAAAACAAGATTGTAAGAGATAGTAAAGGAGCATTGGTTTTCAGACCGGGTGGACATGGAGCTTTGATTGAAAATTTAAATGAACTGGATGCGGATATTATCTTTATAAAAAACATAGACAACGTAATTCAAAATCATATTGATAAAATTACCTTATACAAAAAGGCTTTGGCGGGGATTTTACTTGAAATTCAGCAAAAAGTTTTTGGTTATTTAAAAGTAATTGAAAGTCAGGAAATAAAAGAAAATGAGGTTTCGGAAATGGTTGATTTTTTAACTCAAAAACTCAATATTCAGATGACCAAAGATTTTGATAAGTTTACTTTTGAAAACAAAATTATTAAAATTGAAAGTTTGTTAAACAGACCGATCAGGGTTTGCGGAATGGTTAAAAATGAAGGAGAGCCCGGAGGCGGACCATTCTGGGTTATGAATGCGAAAGGGAAAGTTTCGCTGCAGATTGTAGAAGCATCACAAGTAGATTTAACCAATAAAAAACAACTTGAAATTCTGGCAGAAGCGACCCATTTCAATCCGGTTGATTTGGTTTGTGGAATAAAGAATTATAAAAACGAAAAATTCAATCTGAATGAGTTTGTAGATTCAAAAGCGGGTTTTATAGTCGAAAAAAGTGTGGATGGGAAAGCCGTAAAGAGTTATGAGCTGCCAGGTTTGTGGAATGGTGCAATGGCAAATTGGCTGACTATTTTTGTTGCAGTTCCTTTAATAACTTTTAATCCTGTAAAAACAGTAAACGATTTATTAAAACCGGCACATCAACCACAGTAATGAATACCGAAAAAATACAATCAGAATTACATTTTAAAGCCGTTAGAAGTAGTGGTGCCGGCGGGCAAAATGTAAATAAAGTATCTTCAAAGGTAGTTTTGACCTTTGATTTGAATGCATCCGGTGCTTTGTCTGAAGAAGAAAAAATGCTTTTAAAGACTAATTTGGCTACACGTTTAACATCAGAAGATATGCTGATCTTAAACTGTGATGAAGACAGAAGTCAGATTAAGAATAAGGAGATCGTTGTAAAGCGCTTTTTAGAAATCATTAAAAAAGGATTGTTTGTTCCGAAAGTAAGAAAAGCGACTAAGATTCCTAAAGCCGTTATTAAAAAAAGAATCAAAGACAAAAAAAATGTCTCAGAGATAAAGCAGTCCAGAAGAAAACCTAATTTAGAGTAATCCTTCGGCTTCGCTCAGGATGACATCGGGTATTGATTTGCCTTTGTTGGAATTTGTCCTTCGGCTTCGCTCAGGATGACATCGGGTATTGATTTGACTTTGGTGGAATTTGTCCTTCGGCTTCGCTCAGGATGACAACGGGCGTTGATTTGACTTTGGTGGAATTTGTCCTTCGGCTTCGCTCAGGATGACATCGGTTATTGATTTATCATTGTTGGAATTTGTCCTTCGGCTTCGCTTAGGATGACACGGGTGTTGATTTATCCTTGTTGGAATTTGGAATTTTATGATTTGGAATTTAACTTTTTAGCCCTACATTTGCCCCGTCTCAAAGGGGTGCTCTAAATAACGAGCTGAGATCATACCCAAAGAACCTGAGCGAGTAATGTTGCTAAGGGAAAAACGACAAATTTTAGTGTGAATACTCTATTTTGGCGTGAAACAATTTTATTAATTTAACAAAAGAATAATTCCCCCTTTTATTCGTAATTTTTTTACGGATGAAAACTATTTCAAGTTTTAAAAAAGGTACTGAGGTACTAAGTTGTAAAGGCTCTAAGTTTTTAAGAAAAAGAAGCTTTCAGCTCTTTTCCTTTATTTTATTTTCTTCTCAGATTTCTTTTTCCCAACAACAAGATTCAACCAAAGTCAATCAGCTGGATGATGTGTTAGTTTCGGCTGTTCGTGTTACCACAAAAACACCGGTATCCTTTAGTAATATGGATAAAAAGGAAATTCAATTTAGAAATCTTGGTCAGGACATTCCTATTCTAATGAATTATTTACCTTCAGTAGTTACCACTTCTGATGCCGGAAATGGTATGGGTTATACCGGAATTCGAGTGCGTGGTAGTGATGCTACAAGAGTTAACGTTACTATCAACGGAATTCCATATAACGATGCCGAAAGTCAAGGTACATTCTGGGTGAATATGCCCGATTTTGCCTCATCAGTTGAAAGTTTGCAATTGCAGCGTGGGGTTGGAACTTCAACCAATGGTTCCGGAGCTTTTGGTGCCAGTTTAAATATGCTGACAGACAAGTATGCTTCGAAAGCCAATGGAGAAATTTCAAATTCTTTCGGAAGTTTTAATTCTCGTAAACATACTGTAAAATTCAGTACAGGACTTCTTAATGATCATTTTGAAATCGCCGGACGTTTGTCTGTCTTAAAATCTGACGGATATGTAGACAGAGCAAGTTCAGATTTAAAATCGTACTTTTTGCAGGGTACCTATGTTGGTAAAACTACTTTAGTTAAAGCCTTAGTTTTTGGTGGAACAGAAAAAACATACCAGTCATGGAACGGAATTGATGGTGAAACATTAAAGAAAGATCGTACCTACAATTCAGCAGGAAAATATAAGGATGCAGCAGGAATTACTCATTTTTATGATAATGAAACAGACAATTACAAACAAGATCATTTCCAGTTGCATTGGAGTGAATCAGTTTCTGAAAAATGGAGCACTAATTTAGCATTTCATTATACAAAAGGATTAGGGTATTATGAGAATTATAAATACGATACGCCTGTTGCAGGTTATGGAGGAATTAATCCAACTAAAATGGTTGAAGATGACATGGGGGTATTAGTTCCGGGGACAGACCTAATTCGTCAGAAATGGTTGGATAATGATTTTTACGGAACCACTTTTTCTGCAAAATATAAAGACGAAAAACTCGATGTTATCTTTGGTGGCGGATGGAATAAATACGATGGAGAGCATTATGGAAAAGTAATCTGGGCAAGAAATTCAGGTCAGACAGAGTTAGGAGATCGTTACTATGATAATTTTTCTACAAAAACAGACGGTAATGTTTTTGCCAAAGCCAATTATCAAATAACAGATAAATTGAGTTTTTATGGTGATTTACAATACAGAAGAGTGACTTACAAAGCCAATAGTAAGGAAACCGGTATAGTTGACGATGATTTTAATTTTTTCAATCCAAAAGCGGGTTTGAATTTTGAAATCAATGATAAGAATATCTTGTACTTCTCTTATGCAAGAGCAAATCGTGAGCCAAACAGAAATGATTATGAAGGAGGAAAAGTGAGACCGGAAAAATTAAATGATTTCGAATTGGGATGGAGATTCAATTCCGAGAAATTCCAACTGAATACGAATGTATATTATATGGCTTACAAAGATCAATTGATTCTAACAGGAAGATTAGATGATGTTGGAGCTCCTATTCGTTCAAACAGTGAGAAAAGCTACCGCTTAGGTCTTGAGGTAGATGCAACGATTGCGCTTTCGGAACAATTAATTCTTCGTCCGAACTTTACTTTGAGCAGTAACAAAAATGTTGATTTGGCTGTAGACGGACAAAATTACGGAACAAAAAATATTGCCTATTCTCCGTCAGTTATTGCAGGAAACATTATTGTGTATAGCCCGATTAAAAGTTTGCATCTTTCTTTATTACAGAAATTTGTCGGAGAGCAATACATGAATAACATCGAATTGCCGGAAGCTAAATTGGTTGATTATTTTGTAAACGATTTCAATGTTTCTTATGAAATAAAACCAAAATCGGTTTTTAAATCAATTATGATTACCGGTTTGGTAAATAATATTTTAGACAAACAGTATGTGTCGAATGGGGCAATGTGGGATATTTACCCATCGTATTATCCTCAGGCAGGAATTAATTTCTTAGCAGGATTAACGCTGAAATTCTAATTAGAGATCAAAAAAACAAAAAGCCTGAAAGTTTTTATTTCAGGCTTTTTAGTTTAATTAATTCAAGTTGCTGGTTACTAGTTGTAAAATGTAAAATGTGAAAAGTAATAGGTTTTGTTTAATTGATTACTATCTTACTTTGTACGAACGTATAGTTACTGCGGATCACTGAAATACAGTAACAATTCATCTAGATTCTATCGGCTTGTCTAAAGGCAAGAAGAATCCGCTAAACAAAACATGTACCCTTTCATACTGTCATATCACATTTTACATTTCACATCTAACAACTTGAGTTAATTATAAATATGAATTACGGTTCCGTTTAGTTGAACACGATATTGTTTCAGTGGGTATTCTTTGTCTCCAAGTCCGGAGAACAAATTGTAGGAGCTTTTGTCACAAGAGCAAATAGCATTTATTCCTTCAATTTTCATGGCAGTACAGGCATTTAAAGGCTCATTAGGACAAGCGGCATCAAAAGCATTGTAAGTTCCTTCACCGGTTTTGATAACAATTAATCCTTGCGCACCGTAATTGGGAACAAAAATAGGATTGCTAACAAATTTCAAATTGCTGTACAAAGGCAAACTAGTGTCCAGATACGCATTTACAGAGTAATTTGGTATGTTTGGGTTTTTGTTGCTTCTTCCGCTGTCACTACAGGAAAAAAGTACAGAAACCAGGAGGGTTAATAGCCAGATTTTTTTCATTATTTAAATAAGAATTAGTGAAACAAAATTAAATTATTTAGATTTGAATTCCATATGATTAACATATAATTATGTACTATAAAAAATAATAGTATATTTGTAATAAGAAATCCCGTTCCGATGGGATTTTTTGTATTTATATAAACGATGAAGTTATGAGTAAAGTATCTTATTATACCGCAGAAGGATTAAAAAAACTAAAAGATGAATTGGAGCACTTAAAAAGTGTAATGCGTCCAAAGGCATCTCAGGATATAGCAGAGGCAAGAGACAAAGGCGATTTATCTGAAAATGCAGAATATGATGCCGCTAAGGAGGCACAAGGACTGTTAGAAATGAGAATTGCTAAATTAGAAGAAGTATATTCAAACGCAAGATTAATAGATGAATCACAATTAGATGTCTCTAAAGCATTGGTGCTTTCAAATGTTAAAATCAAGAACCAAAGCAACGGAATGGAAATGAAATATACGTTAGTTGCAGAAAGTGAAGCAGATCTTAAAACCGGAAAAATTTCAGTAACATCTCCTATTGGGAAAGGGTTGCTTGGAAAATCGGTTGGAGAGGTTGCAGAAATCACGGTACCTAATGGTGTTTTGAAATTTGAGATTCTTGAAATCTCAAGAGACTAGTTCTAATTGTTGAACCCTTTAAGAATAGTAAAGAATGAGCATATTTGTTAAAATCGTTAACGGAGAAATTCCGGCTTATAAAATTGCTGAAGATGATAATTATTTGGCATTTTTAGATGTAAATCCAAATGCCAAAGGACACACACTTTGTATTCCGAAACAGGAAATCGATAAGATTTTTGATATGGAAGACGAATTGTATTTAGGCTTAATGAAGTTTTCTAAGAAAATTGCGATTGCTTTAGAAAAAACAGTTCCTTGCAAAAGAGTCGGAATGGCGGTAGTAGGTCTGGAAGTACCTCATGCGCATGTGCATTTAATTCCATTGAATGAAATGGATGAAATGCGTTTTCAAAACAAAGTATCACTTTCTAAAGAAGAATTTGAAGCTTTAGCCAAAAGTATTCAGGCGAATTTATAATGGGTCTTAAAAATAGTCAAAGTGCAGTTGAATTTAGTTTTTACTGCACTTTTTTATTTAATTGAATCTGAAAAGTAGTTCCTTTTCCCAGTTCAGAATGTAAAACTTTTATTTTACCGTTATGGTATTCCTCTACAATTCTTTTGGTTAGAGAGAGACCGAGTCCCCAACCGCGTTTTTTAGTAGTATAGCCGGGTTCAAAGATAGTTTTAAATTGTTTTTTCTGAATTCCTGTACCCGAATCTTTTACATTTATCTTTACGTTATGAGCGTCCTGTTCAATTTGAAGCTCTAAACTTCCTTTTCCTTTCATGGCGTCAATTGCATTTTTGACCAAATTTTCAATGGTCCAACTATGCAAAATAGGGTTTATTGAAACTAAAATGGGTTCTTTCGGAACCTGATGTGAAAAAGCAACCTGCTTAGAAAAACGAGATTCTAAGTATTTGTAACTATTTAAAGTCTCTGTAACAATATCGTGCACTTCTAAAACGGGAACAGATCCTATTTTTGAAAAACGATCTGTAATAGTTTGAAGACGTTCCACATCCTTTTCGATTTCTGATGTGATGGACTGATCAATTTCTTCTGTTTTTAAAATCTCGACCCAGCCAATTAAAGAAGACAAGGGTGTACCAATCTGATGTGCTGTTTCTTTTGCCATCCCGGCCCAAAGTTTATTCTGAATAGCCATTTTGGTACTTCTGTAGAAATTATAAATCAGAGCGCCAAAAAGAAAGATAATGAGCAATAAAGCAATCGGATAGTACTTAAGTTTATTCAGTAAGGACGAATTACCATAATATAATTTTTGGTATTTCCCGGGAGCATATTCAAAGACAATAGGCTCATTTTCATTTTTTAAGCCATTTAAAAATGCCATTGACTTTTTTTCATCCTGCAAGACTGCTTCGGGAACATTTCTTGTCGTCAGGATTTTGTCATACATGGTGAGAATAACCGGAATAGAATTGTTGTTACTGGAAATCTGAAGCGGAAGTTCAAGATCTGTATTTTCATCGGCGTTAATCAATGCAATCTGAGCATTGGCTAATAATTTCATTTTTATCCTTTCTTCATTTTTAAAAATTTGAAAAAAAGTATAAGTGTTCCAGAGAATCAGGGAAATGATTAAAAAGGAGATGCAGATAATAACCCAACGGGTAGTATTTCTTCTTTCAGAAAAAAACATATTTTAATTTTTGTGGTATAAATATAACGAAATAAACACATTTAATATTTTGCGATGCTTAAAAGTTTTTTTGTTTTTAAGTCTAAAGTATTTCTTTGGCAAAAACGATTTCTATACTTTTGTACTCGCCCGAAAAGAGATTCGGTTAAAACAAAAACATATGATTAGTATTAACCCAAAAGAGATTCCGACAGCAAAATTGCATGGTTATTTGCAGAGCGCCGTTGGGCCAAGACCTATTGCCTTTGCAAGTACGATTAGCGAAAAAGGAATTCCGAATTTGTCACCGTTTAGTTTCTTTAACGTGTTTAGTGCCAATCCGCCAATTTTGGTTTTTTCACCTTCAAGACGTGTACGCGACAATACGATTAAACATACTTTAATCAATGCTGAAGCAACCCGTGAAGTGGTAATCAATGTGGTGAATTATGATTTAGTGCAACAAACATCTCTGTCCAGTACAGAATATGGAGAAGGGGTAAATGAGTTTATAAAGGCCGGATTGACACAAATTCCGTCAGATTTGGTAAAACCATACCGCGTAAAAGAATCTCCGGTGCAATTTGAGTGCAAAGTCACGCAGATAATTCCGTTAGGAACCGAAGGCGGAGCAGGGAATCTGATTTTATGTGAAGTAGTGAAAATGCATATTCACGAAGCTGTTTTAGATGAAAATGGTGCTATTGATCAACATAAAATTGACCTGGTTTCAAGACTGGGAAGTAATTGGTATTCAAGATCAAACCAAGGACTTTTTGAAGTGCCAAAACCCCTAACCACTTTAGGGATCGGAGTAGATATGATTCCGGATTTTATCAAAGAAAGTGCTGTTTTTGATGGAAATGATCTGGGTAAACTCGGGAATATAGAAACCTTGCCTACAATAGAAGAAGTTAGTATATTTGTAAAAGAAAACTTTTCGGTGAAAGGAGTTTTAAGCTCTGATGATGTGGAAAAAGTACATTTAGAGGCTAAAAAATACCTAAATGAGGATGATATAACATCAGCTTGGAAAGTGCTTTTGGCTAAGAAATAAGAAAGAAACAATAATTAATATAAACGAAGATGGAAGTTACAGGAAGAGTAAAAGTGATTAACCCGGAGCAACAAGTTAGTGCCTCATTTAAAAAAAGAGAATTAGTTGTTACTACTGATGAGCAATATCCACAACATATTTTAATCGAATTTACACAAGATAAATGCGATTTGTTAAGTAGCTATAAGCAAGGAGAAGCAGTAAAAGTTTCTATCAATTTAAGAGGAAGAGAATGGGTTAATCCACAAGGAGAGGCTAAATATTTCAATAGTATTCAAGGTTGGAGAATCGAAAGAGTAGGTAATGAAGCACCTTCACAAGCGCCACCAATGCCAGCTGCAGAATCTTTTGCTCCTGCTACAAGCATAAACGACAACGAACCGGACGATTTACCTTTCTAAAAGAAAGTAAATTCCAATAGAAAATAAATTCCAAATTCCAATTCATTCATATAATTGGAATTTGGAATTTTTGTTTTGATTTTTTTTGAAAAAGATGTATTATATAACTAAAGATTTAGTTTTTCCTCCGGTCTCAGAAGCCGACGAAGAGGGGATTCTGGCCATTGGAGGAGACTTAAGTCCGGAACGTTTAAAGTTAGCTTACAAAAGCGGAATCTTTCCTTGGTTTAATGAAGGTGAACCTATTATTTGGTGGTCACCGGATCCCAGAATGGTTTTGTTTCTGGATGAATTGATTGTGTCCAAAAGCATGCGGAATGTTTTAAACAGGAAGCAGTTTAAAGTGACCCTTAATAAAGATTTCAGAGCGGTTATTTCAAATTGCCAAAAGATAAAACGAGACGGTCAAAACGGAACCTGGATTTCAAATGAAATGATTGATGCCTATTGTACTCTTCACGATATCGGAATAGCAAAATCTGTTGAGGTTTGGCAGGATGAGGTCTTGGTTGGGGGTTTATACGGAATTGATATGGGACATGTTTTTTGCGGCGAAAGTATGTTCTCAAAAGTATCCAATGCATCAAAAGTTGCCTTTATTGCTTTGGTTGAATATTTAAAAAGAGAAAATTATAAACTCCTCGATTGTCAGGTTTATAATTCGCATTTAGAAAGTTTGGGCTGCCGTGAAATTGATCGGGAGGTGTTTATGGAAATACTCCTCAAAACTTCAGTTTAGTAAAGCTCCAGTTTGTGGTATCAAAAAGTACCAATTCATTCCTTAAAGTAAGTAGTTCTAAAATCAATTTTAAAGTCTCATGCGCCATCATAGTACCAATCATTCCGGGTAATGTTCCCAAAACACCATTTAGATCGCAATTAGGGACATCTTTAGGATCGGGCATTTCAGGGAATAAATCGCGTAAATTTTTACTGCCGTTATGATTAAAGACAGCAAGTTGTCCTTCAAATTTTAAAATACTGCCGTAAACCAATGTTTTTCCCAGGTCGACACAGGTATCATTGACCAAATAACGAGTAGTGAAATTATCGGAACCATCCACGATAAGGTCAAATTGAGAAAGGATTGACGAGGCATTTTTGGGAGTAAGTTTCTCTTCAAAAGCGATAACCTTAATTAAAGGATTTAGCTGTTCCAATTTTTGTTTAGCGGTTAAGGCTTTTGACAGTCCAACCTGATCTTCGGTATACAAAATCTGACGATGCAGATTGTGTATTTCAATGGTGTCAAAATCGACAATACCAATTGTTCCAATTCCTGCCGTTGCAATGTATTGCAGAATCGGACAGCCTAAACCACCCGCACCTATAACCAGTACTTTTGCATTTTTGATTTTTTCCTGACCCTCATCGCCGATTTCCGGAAGTATGGTTTGTCTGTTGTAACGTAGAAATTCTTGTATGATGCTCATTTTTTTTGTGAAATGTGGAGTGTGAAATGTGAGATGTGAAACTTGGAGTGGGTTTAGAAAGTTTGGCTGAAGGTTCGGTCCCAGTCTTTCCAAACCGGTTCGTAGCCTGATTTTTTTATGATTTGGGCTATTTCTTCTGCTGATCTTTCGTCACTGATTTCAAATTGTTCTAAGGATTGTGGGTCGACCACATAACCGCCGGGATTGGTTTTGGAGCCGGCACTCATGCTTGTTGTTCCAATCGGGATGATATTATTTCTGAATTTTTCGTTTTCACGGGTCGAAATGGAAATTTCCAGATCCTCATTCCATAAGCGGTAAGCGCAGATTAGTTGCGTAAGGTCTTTGTCGTCCATGATAAAATTAGGCTCGATAATTCCTTCGGCAGGGCGTAATCTCGGGAAGGAAACAGAGTATTTCGTTTGCCAATACTTCTTCTGTAGGTAATCGATATGTAGAGCATTAAAAAAACTATCGGTTCGCCAGTCTTCTAAACCCAGTAAAACTCCTAATCCTATTTTGTGAATTCCAGCCGTTCCCACTCGGTCGGGAGTCTCTAATCTGAAATCGAAATTGGACTTTTTTCCTTTGGTGTGGTATTTTTTGTAGACTTCCTGATGGTAGGTTTCCTGATAGACTAAAATCGAGTACACACCGGCTTCATGCAAACGCTCATATTCTTCGGTAGAAAGGGGTTGTACTTCTGCCGAAATAATCGAAAATTGCTCTTTTATCTGCGAAATAGCATTTAGGAAATAGTTAATGTTTACCGTATAATTAGCTTCACCTGTCACCAGTAAAACATGATCAAAACCGGTTTTTTTTAAGGCTTCTACTTCAATTTTAATCTCAGCGTCTGAAAGTGTTTTTCTTTTGATTTTGTTGTCTAAGCTAAAACCGCAATAGGTACAGATGTTTTGACATTCGTTGCTTAAATACAAAGGCGCATACATTTGAATCGTTTTGCCAAAACGTTTTTTGGTGAGCTCATGACATTGTTGTGCCATTACCTCTAAATAAGGAAGCGCGGCAGGTGAAATCAATGCTAAAAAATCATCGAGATTGCGTTTGGTTTTAGCCAATGCCTGTTCGACTTCACGGGCCGAAGTTTGGTATATTTTGGATTGAATGGAATTCCAATCGTAGTCTTTAAATACCGATTTAAATGTTTTCATTTTGTTCTTTTTTCACGCAGATTTAGCAGATTAGATTTTATTTACTATTCGATTAATATTATCTAAAATATTTACACAATTAAAATTGACTAATAGACCTAATTTCTTGTTTGTTAATTTCAGGTAAGTCGATAATTGTTTAAAATGAATTGCTTTTAATTCCTCAACAGATTTCAATTCAATAATTACTTTATCTTCAATTAATAAATCAAGTCGAAGTGTAATGTCCAAATGAATATTATCATACTTAACAGGCAATTCTATTTGCTTTGTAACCTTTAATCCATCCTTTTTTAATTGATAAAATAAAGCGCTTTCGTAGACTGATTCTAATAGACCTGGCCCTAACGTATTGTATACTTTAAAAATTGATCCTCTTATTCTATATGAAATTTCATTTTCTAACATCTTCTTAAATTTAAAATATCAATACATAAAATTAAGAATTTTCTTTCTTTTTAAATGAAATTTGTTACACGCAGATTTTGCAGATAAAAAAATCAGCTTAATCTGCAAAATCTGCGTGATAAATAAATTAGTCATACAAAAAAGAAGTCAAAGGACTGGAAGCAATGGCATGATTGTATTGTTTTCCCAGTTTGGCTTCAAAAGCTTTTCTGCCCGCGATTACAGCTTCTTTAAACGCTTCGGCCATTAGTTCCGGATTTCCGGCTACGGCAATAGCAGTATTAACCAAAACAGCATCGGCACCCAGTTCCATTGCTTTTGCGGCATCAGAGGGAGCACCAATACCGGCATCAACAATTACTGGGACCGTACTTTGTTCTATTATTATTTCTAAGAAATCTATAGTTTTTAATCCTTTATTGCTTCCAATTGGCGATCCCAAAGGCATGACGGCGGCAGTTCCGGCATCCTCTAAATGTTTGCATAAAACCGGATCGGCATGAATGTAGGGAAGAACGATGAAACCCAATTTTGCCAGTTCTTCGGTTGCTTTTAAAGTCTCAATTGCGTCGGGCATTAAGTATTTAGGGTCTGGATGTATTTCGAGTTTCAGCCAGTTTGTTTCTAAGGCTTCACGTGCTAATTGTGCAGCAAAGATGGCTTCTTTGGCATTTCTGGCACCCGATGTATTGGGTAACAAATGAATCCCCGGGTGTTTTAAATGCGTTAAAATAGTTTCCGTATCGGTTTCTAAATCAATTCGTTTTAAGGCAACGGTTACTAATTCGCTTTCTGAGGCTAGAATTGCACGTTCCATTTCGAGATTGGAACCAAACTTCCCTGTTCCTAAAAATAGGCGGGAGCTTAAGGTTTTATCACCAATATTAAATAACGACGTTTGCATATAATTTTTCGTTTAATTGTTGAATGAGCTTTTCTTTCTGATCGCTTTTTGTGATGAGTCCGGAAACGGCAATGCCGTGAACCCCAATTTCCATTAATTTCTCAATATCTGTCGAAACAATGCCGCCAATAGCATAAACCGGAATTTCAGAATGGTTGTCTTTTAATTTTTGAAAGATTTCAGCATAACCTTCAAAGCCCAGAATAGGACTTAATTTTTCTTTTGTTGTGGTAAATCGGAGTGGTCCCAAACCAATATAATCGCAACCGTTTGTAATATGATTTTGAATGTCTTCAAATGTATTGGCTGTTGCTCCAATGATTTTGGTATCTCCTAAAATGGCTCTCGCTTCTTCGATTTTGGTATCTAAAAGACCAAGATGTACTCCGTCGGCAGCAATTTGTTGCGCGAGATATACATTGTCGTTTACAATAAAATTGGCCAGGTATTCTTCACATAAAAATTTTACTGCTTCAGCCAGCGCAAAACAGTTTTTAGTATTTTGATTTTTGAAACGCATCTGAACCCAATCACAACCACTGTCCAGTGCTTCGTGAATGTTATACAATTGTTTTTCGATTGTATTTCCCTGCGAGATGTATTGTAATTTATTGTACATAATGATATCCGATTAATGTTGAAGTTGAACTCAGGTATTGTTCTATGTAGGTTTTGGCATTTATACAAGCTTCTTTTTCATCTTGACACAATGCAAGATTTGAGGCAATAGCAGCCGAAAGAATACAGCCGGAGCCATGTTTTTCGAAGCATTTTTTTTCAGAAGGGGGTAACTCAATTATTTCATTTTTTAGAAAAAGGCAATCTGTACCAATTCTGGTGGAATTGTGTCCTCCTTTGAGTAAAATAGCTGTTGCAATCTCGTTTTTTATCCAAAGATTGTTGGATAAGAAACCGGGAAACAGCAGTTCGATTTCATTGTAATTGGGCGTAATTAAATCTATTTTAGATAAGATTTTATGAAAATCCAAATCAGTTGTAACTTCCATAAATTCAAATTCTGTAGTTGATTTCAGGACCGGATCCCAAACAATTTTTGTCGTTGGGGACAGTAATTTTATGGTCGAAAGAATGCGGTTTAAATAAGGTAAACTTGGCGTGATTCCGATTTTTACTGCTTTGATTTTATAATTTTCGAACAAAGTTTCAATAGAGCGAAGTACAAAACTTAAATCGGTCCATTGAATTTGATAGAACTGACTTTCGGTCTGAATGGTATTGGCAGTTGAAATAGCAAAACCCGTAACCTGATGCTGTTCAAAAGTTTTAACATCTGCCAGAACACCGGCACCGCCAGTGGGATCAAAGCCGGCTATAGTGAGTACGAAAGGACGATTTTCTGACATGATTTAAATTGGTTTACAGGGTTTTTATGATTCCAGATAGCGCCCAAAAGTGCAATGCCATCAAAACCGTTTTCGAGCGTTGTTTTACTATTTTCGGGAGAGATTCCGCCTAAGGCAATAAGCTTAGTTTTAAGGTTTCTTCTTGATTTTATTGCTTCAAACAAATCAATTTCAGAAGCGTAATTGTTCTTCGATATACTTTTAAAAACAGGACTTAAAAATGCATATTCAAAATTTGAATCCAATTGATTAAAATCGGTAATCGAATGAGAAGAGGTGGAAACCGTCTTATTTTTAAAAGGAAAAGCTAAAACCCGATTTCGCTCTTTCTCAGAAAAATGAATTTTATCAATACCAAAATCGCCGGCAATCTGATGATGAGTATGCAAGATCAACTTTGACCTGAATTCAGGTTTTATTTGCTGAATAAAATGAGTCATTTCAATTTCAGTAAACTCCGGTTTTCGAACATGAAATAGCGATAGCCCTTCCTCAAAAAGAGAATGGATGATGCTGATTTCGTTTGCTACGGCAACTGGATTTGATATGACGATCATTTTTGATTAATGTAAAATGTATAATGTATAATGTAAAATGTAAGATGTAAAATGTAAGATGTAAGATGTAAAATGTATAATGTAAGATGTGAAGATAGCGTGATAATTAATTAGTCTCTCGTTTTTCACATTTTACATCTCACAAATGACATCTCACAAATCACATTTCACAAGAAGCTCTAGATGTAGATTTCTTTTCCTTGTTCGATAAACTCTTCTGATTTTTCCTGCATGCCTTTTTCTGCAGCGGCAACATCGCGAATTTCCTGTGATATCTTCATGGAGCAGAATTTTGGTCCACACATCGAGCAGAAATGGGCAATTTTAGCACCTTCGGCGGGAAGTGTTTCGTCGTGAAATTCTCTGGCGGTATCCGGATCCAGAGATAAATTAAACTGATCTTCCCAACGGAATTCAAAACGGGCTTTACTCAAAGCGTTATCACGGTATTGTGCACCCGGATGTCCTTTGGCTAAGTCGGCGGCATGGGCTGAAATCTTGTAGGTGATTACACCGTCTTTTACGTCTTTTTTATTTGGTAAACCCAAATGTTCTTTTGGGGTAACGTAACACAGCATGGCGCAACCGTACCAACCAATCATAGCAGCGCCAATGGCAGATGTAATGTGATCATAACCCGGAGCAATATCTGTTGTTAAAGGGCCTAGGGTGTAAAAAGGAGCTTCGTTACAATGTTCTAACTGTTTGTCCATGTTTTCTTTAATCATATGCATCGGTACGTGACCAGGGCCTTCTATAAAAACTTGTACATCGTGTTTCCAGGCTATTTTTGCCAGTTCTCCCAAAGTTTCCAGCTCGGCAAATTGTGCCGCATCATTGGCATCGGCAATAGAACCCGGACGTAAACCATCTCCTAAAGAAAAAGCCACATCATACTGTTTCATGATTTCGCAGATTTCTTCAAAATGGGTGTATAAGAAGTTTTCTTTGTGGTGAAATAAACACCATTTCGCCATAATAGATCCGCCTCGGGAAACAATTCCGGTCACGCGGTCTGCGGTTAAGTGTATGTAGCGCAATAAAACTCCGGCATGGATCGTAAAATATGAAACTCCCTGTTCTGCCTGCTCAATTAATGTATCACGGAAAACTTCCCAGGTTAAGTCTTCGGCTATTCCTTTTACTTTTTCTAAGGCCTGATAAATAGGCACCGTTCCAATCGGAACGGGAGAGTTGCGGATAATCCATTCTCTGGTTTCGTGAATGTTTTTTCCCGTAGATAAGTCCATAATCGTATCTGCTCCCCAACGACAAGCCCAAACGGCTTTTTCTACTTCTTCTTCGATACTTGAAGTCACGGCACTATTTCCAATGTTGGCATTTATTTTTACAAGAAAATTTCGGCCTACGATCATCGGTTCGCTTTCAGGATGGTTGATGTTGTTCGGAATAATGGCACGTCCGATAGCTACTTCACTGCGAACGAACTCCGGTGTGATTTTGCTTTTCGGCGTATTGGCCCCAAAGCTATGTCCTGCGTGCTGACATTGCATGGCCTTAGTTTGTTCGTTTAAAAGCTCGATTCGTTGGTTTTCACGAATCGCGATATATTCCATTTCCGGTGTAATGATTCCTTGCTTGGCGTAATACAATTGGGTTACGTTTGCTCCTTTTTTGGCTCTTTTCGGCTGATGTAAATATTCGAATCGTAAATGGTTTAAGTTTCCGTCTTTCAATCGCATTTGCCCGTAATCGGATGTTATCTCAGACAAGATTTCTACATCATTTCGTTCTAAAATCCATTCTTCTCTTAAACGAGGTAAACCTTTGCGGATGTCAATGTTGATATCCGGATCGGTATAAGCACCAGACGTATCATAAATAGTTATTGCCGGATTCTTTTCTGTTCCACCGTTAGAAAGTCGTGTGTCGCTTAAAGAGACTTCACGCATAGCTACTTTTATAGGGTGTATTTCACCATTTACATATATTTTCTTGGAATTTGGAAATGGCGTTCTGGATATTTGTTCTTCGTTTGTCATTTTTTTTATGTGTGAAATGTTGTGTGTTGTGTGTTGTGAGATGTTTCCTGTAGAGACGCACAGCAGTGCGTCTCTACTACGTGCGTCTCTACGTGCGTTTCTACGATTGGAATTTGGAATTTATCCCCGATAGAATCAGTATTGGAATTTTAATTTTTATCCCCCTTGTGTAGCAGAAATAATCAGGATATCATCGGTTTCCTGAATGAAATGAGTATTCCAGTCCGGTTTTGGAATTACGGTGCTGTTTATAGCAATGGCGATTCCGTTTTGTTTGTTCGGAATTTCGAGATCGAGCAATGACTGAATGCTAAGAGTTTCAGCATTGAAATGTTTGATTTGTTGGTTGATTTTTAGTTCCATTCCTTTTAGATTTAGTGTGTTACAGAAACGTATTACTGCGTTTCCTTACTCTAGGAATGGCCACTATTGCACATAGGAGTGCATCAGAAAGTCATCTTACTTTTCCCTACGCTAGTATGAACTAGATCAGGTTCAGAGGGTAAAATCTCAGCCTGCAATGTTGCAGACACCCCTAAAGTGTGAAGCAAATATAATAAAAATTTGTTTAAAAAGGTTTCGGGGGTAAAGTTTTGAGTTGTGGGTTTTGAGTTGTGGGTTGTGGGAACGTTAAGTTTTATATCTCAATTACGTCTAGTTAGGAAACTTGAAACTTGAAACCTGAAACCTACTGCAAATTTCCTTTTTATCGATTCCTTGTCCAGCAGTCTTCGACATGGTCGTTGACCATTCCGGTGGCTTGCATATGGGCGTAAATCACGGTGGAACCGACAAATTTAAAGCCTCTTTTTTTTAAATCTTTACTGATTTCGTCAGATAGCGGAGTGGTGGCGGGAACGTCTTTTAAGGTTTTTGGCGTATTTATGATAGGTTTTCCGTCTGTGAATTTCCAGATATAATCTGAAAAACTGCCAAATTCTTCCTGTATTTTTATAAAGGCTTGGGCGTTTGTAACGGCGGAACGAATTTTTAATTTATTGCGAATAATTCCTGTATCTTCAAGTAAAGATTCGATTTTGTCTTCGGGATAATTGGCAATTTTTTTATAGTCGAAATGATCAAATGCGATTCTGAAATTTTCTCTTTTATTTAATATGGTAATCCAGCTTAAACCGGCCTGAAAAGTTTCAAGAATTAAGAATTCAAATAAGGATGCGTCGTCATAAACGGGAACGCCCCATTCTTCGTCATGGTATTTTTTGTATAAATCACTGGCAGAGCACCAGCCACATCGTATTTTGTTTTCCATTCTTTTTTTGTACTCTTTTTTTTAGAAATAAAATCTATGTTTCTATATGTTAAGTATAATTTTTATGACCCGAGTGAAGCTAATTGACAAAGTAATCGTACCCAAAGGTTAATCCTGTATTTTCTTATTTTTTGTATGGTTGTTCAGAGTGGTCTTTTTCGAGATATTTTTTAATTAAATGATGCCCCAGATAAATCAACGGAGTTAACAAAATGGCAACCGAAAGTTTGAAAATATAGCCCGTTAGTCCCGATGAAATAAAAGTATCAAAATCAATTTTTCCGGGTAACCAAAAAGCAATTCCAAGAACAATAAAAGAATCAAATAGTTGAGAGATTACAGTTGAACCGGTAGCTCTGAGCCATATTTTTCCTTCACCTGTTCTGTTTTTGAAAAACCAAAAGATCCAGACGTCAATCAGCTGAGAAACCATAAAAGCGATAAGGCTACCGACAATAATCCACATACTCTGTCCGAAGACGGCTTGAAACTGTTGGTCGTTTACAGGGCTGATGCCTTTTGCAGCCGGAACTACAATAGCCATAAACAAGATAAGGAAAGCATAAGCAATCAGGCAGGCTGTTATAAAAGAAAGTTTTTTAACGCCTTTCTCTCCAAAATATTCATTGATCAAATCTGTGGTAAGAAAGACAATTGGCCAGGGCAGAATCCCAATACTCATTACAAAGGGACCAATCTGGATTAGTTTTCCTCCAATTAATTCAGCGACTACAGCATTGGTGATAAAAATTCCTGCAAGAACAACAAAGACAATTTCTTTTCGGGTTTTAAACATGTGTTTTGTGATTAATGTGTCAAATTTAAGTTATTTCTTTAAAATTTGGATCGTTTGAATTTAAATTAAATAATTCGGGTTGTGGGGGGATGTGAGTTGTGGGTTGTGGGTTGTGAGCTGTAAAATGTGAAATGTAAAATGTAAAATGTAAAATGTGAAATGTAAGGCTGGGAAGAGGTCAGTTTTGTTTACGGGAGTCAAATTTTAATTAATTTAAGTTGTTGGTCTAAAAAAATAAAAAGTCCGTGTCAAAAAATGAGAAATTTTGATTTACATCGATTGCCTCCAAGTTAAAACGGGAGGCAATTCAAATAAAACTTACCATATTCATCATCTTACATTTCACAACCGACGACTTGAATTAAATAAGAGCATAAAGTAGGTGAGAAGTTAAATTTTTCTTTTCAATGTTGTTTTTGGTTATTTTTGGAGGAATTACAAAATTTACTTAATACCACAGCAAATTAATGATTACAAAAAAAATAATTGGAATTGTTCTTATGAGTACAACCTTTTTTGCGTCGAACGCACAGACCAATACGGAAAACCCGTTACTTAAAAAATGGACAGGTCCTTATGGAGGTGTTCCTGCTTTTAATGAGTATAAGGTTTCGGACTTTAAACCGGCAGTTCAGTTTGCCATTCAGGAAAAATTGAATGAAGTTGATGCTATTGCCAATAACCCAAAAGCGCCAACTTTTGATAATACTATTGCGGCTCTGGAACGTTCCGGAAAAACCATCACGAGAATTTTTACGGTTTATGGGATTTACAGATCTAACATTAGCAGTCCGGAATTTAGTGCTGTGGATACTGAATTGTCTCCAAAATTTTCTGAGTTTTCGGATAAAATCAATCAGAATAAAAAGCTTTTCGAAAGAATTGAGACTTTGTATAACTCAAAAGAAAGTAAAAAACTTAGCGGTGAGCAGCAAAGATTGATTTGGTTGTACTATACTGATTTTGTTCGTGAAGGGGCGAAGTTAAATAATGCAGACAAAGAAAAAGTAGCTAAAATCAATAAAGAATTGGCAACACTTTTTACCCGATTCAGCCAAAATTTACTGGCAGAAGAACATAATCAATATGTGGCTTTAAAAACCGAAGCAGATTTTGATGGTCTTCCTGCTGAACTAAAAAATGCTGCTATAGCAGAAGCGAAAGAAAGAAAATTAGATGTTTTGGGTTGTATTGCGAACACGCGTTCTTCTATTGAACCTTTTCTGACGTTCTCTAATCGCAGAGATTTAAGAGAAAAAGCGTTTGCTATTTTTGTGAAACGTGGTGATAACGGGAATGCGAATGATAATAATTCGACTTTAGTTTCGATTTTGAAATTACGTACAGAAAAAGCTAAAATACTAGGTTTTCCATCATTCGCGCATTGGAGTTTGTCTAATAAAATGGCAAAAGATCCGCAGAAAACGATAGACTTAATGATGTCGGTTTGGAAACCGGCTGTAAATAAAGTGCAGGAGGATGTGACTGAAATGCAGAAAATTGTTGATGCAGAAGGAGGTAAATTTAAAATTGAGCCTTGGGATTATCGCTATTATGCTGAAAAAGTTAGAAAAGCAAAATATGACTTAGATCAAAATGAAGTTAAACCTTATCTGCAGTTAGAAAATTTACGTGAGGGAATGTTTTGGGTTGCAGGTGAATTGTTTAATCTAAAATTCAAGCAAATCACAGATGTTCCGGTTTATCATCCGGATGTGCGTGTTTGGGAAGTGAGTAATAAAATAACGGGTAAAGTTGTGGGATTATGGTATTTTGATCCTTATGCACGTGCAGGTAAACGCTCCGGTGCATGGATGAATGCTTACCGTGATCAACAGAAATTAGACGAAGATGTTCTGACAATTGTGTCTAACAATTGTAATTTTATTAAAGGAACTGCAAACGAGCCGGTTTTAATTTCGTGGTCAGATGCTACTACTTTATTCCATGAATTTGGTCATGCACTTCATGGTTTGTGTTCAGATGTTACCTATCCGAGTTTAGCAGGAACAGCTGTTGCCAGAGATTATGTAGAGTTTCCTTCTCAATTGTTGGAGCATTGGTTAGCAACTCCTGAAGTGTTGAATAAATTTGCGTTACATTACAAAACAAATGAGCCATTGCCTCAGGCATTAGTAGACAGAATAGAGAAAGCGGCTGATTTTGGTGAAGGTTTTGCAACAGTTGAAACGATTTCAAGCTCATTGATCGATATGAAGCTTCATTTAGCAACAGGGACTATTGATCCTCATAAATTTGAAAAAGAAACCTTAGACGCGCTGGATATGCCGTCAGAGATTGTAATGCGTCACAGAATTCCACAGTTTGGGCATATTTTTTCAAGTGATGGATATGCGGCAGGGTATTACAGTTATTTGTGGGCAGATGTCATAAATGCAGATGCCTGGGAAGCTTTCTTAGAAGGAAAAGGGCCTTATGATAAAGAGGTTGCAAAACGACTTTATGATAATGTGTTTAGTATTGGAAATACAATTGATCAGGAAAAAGCATATGAAAAGTTTAGAGGAAGAGCTCCTAAGTCTGATGCTTTAATGAGAGCCAGAAATTTTCCTGTTGCTGGTAAAAAGTAAAAAGTAAAAAGTGAAATGAATCAAGTCTGAAGTTATTTGGGCTTGATTTATAAAATGTCACTTTGAGTTGAAGGCTTGGTTCATCTTAAATTTAATTAATTCAAGTTGCTGGTTTGTTATTTGGTTTGATTATAATCTTAATATAAATAATGTAAGTTTTAGGACATAGACTAGTCTAAAAATCAAAACGCATCCCTTTTGGTACTTACTTTTTACATTTCACTTCTCACATAAAACAAAAGCTAGTTATAATAAAAAAGCCCGAATAAATTAATATTCGGGCTTTTTTGTATTGAAAAATAATATATTAACCTAAAGTAACTCTTTTGAAACCTGTAATTTCAACGTTGAATCCTTTAACGTAATCACCTACTTTTTTACTGTCATCTTTGATGAAGTTTTGATCTAAAAGAGCTTTCTCTTGATCTAAAGTAGTGTTGTCAGAGATGAAACGTTGTACTTTTCCTGGAATGATTTTATCCCAGATTTGTTCTGGTTTACCTTCAGCTTTTAATTCAGCTTTAGCATCTTCTTCGGCTTGTTTTAAAACTTCTTCAGTCAATTGAGAGAAAGAGATATATTTAGGAACATTTTTCAATGTTTTTCCTAAACGTACTGCTTCTTCGTTTTCTTTTTCGATTACGGCAATACGAGCAGCAAGCTCAGAAGCAACAAAAGCAGGATCAAAATCTTTGTAAGATAATGTATCAGCTCCCATAGATGCAACTTGCATAGAGATGTCTTTAGTTAAAGTCTCAGCGTTGTCAATTTTTGCAGAAATAGCTGTTAATGCAGCAATTTTGTTAACGTGAACGTAAGATCCAACAAAAGCACCTTCTAAAATTTCGAAACCACCGATTTCGATTTTCTCACCGATAACACCTGTTTGCTCGATTAATTTTTCAGCAACAGTAAGTCCGTTGAAATCAGAAGCTAAAAATTCTTCTTTAGAAGAGAAATTGATTGCTTTTTCAACTAAATCTTTAGCTAAAGTTACGAAAGCTTCATTTTTACCTACGAAGTCAGTTTCACAGTTTAAAGTGATGATAGCTCCTTTAGTGTTGTCTGCATTGATAAAAGAAACAGCAGCTCCTTCAGAAGACTCACGGTCAGAACGGTTAGCAGCAACTTTTTGTCCTTTTTCTCTAAGGATTTGTATAGCTTTATCGAAATCTCCTTCAGCTTCAACTAAAGCTTTTTTACAGTCCATCATTCCGGCACCTGTAGATTGTCTTAATTTATTTACGTCTGCAGCAGTAATTGTTGCCATAATATTTTGAATTTTAATGTTAAAAGTAAAAATTCCAATTTTTAAATTCCAAATTCCAATTTTATTAAATTATCAACATAATGTTTTTAATTTTATTTTGGATTTTGGGATTTAAAATTGGAATTTAAAATTTGATTTATTCTTCAGTAGCAGCAGCCTCAGCCTCAGCAGCAGGAGCAGCCTCTTCAGCTACTTCAACTTCTTTTTCAGAACCTCTGTCAGAAAGACCTTCGATTACAGCAGTAGTCACTAAAGATAAAATTTTGTCAATTGATTTAGAAGCATCATCATTTGCAGGAATAACGTAATCAACCTCTCTTGGGTCAGAATTCGTATCAACCATTGCGAAAACTGGAATGTTTAATTTTTGTGCTTCTTTTATTGCGATATGTTCAGCTTTGATATCTACTACGAACAATGCTGCAGGTAGTCTAGACATATCAGCGATTGAACCTAAGTTTTTCTCTAATTTAGCACGTAGACGATCAACTTGTAAACGCTCTTTCTTAGAAAGTGTCATGAAAGTACCGTCTTTCTTCATTTTATCGATAGAAGACATTTTTTTAACTGCCTTTCTGATAGTTACGAAGTTAGTTAGCATTCCACCTGGCCATCTTTCAGTGATGTAAGGCATGTTTGCAGCTTTTGCTTTATCAGCAACGATGTCTTTTGCTTGTTTTTTGGTAGCTACGAATAATATTTTTCTACCTGATGCAGCGATTTTTTTCAAAGCTTCGTTAGCTTCTTCAATTTTAGCTGCAGTTTTATATAGATTGATAATGTGAATACCATTACGCTCCATATAAATGTAAGGAGCCATGTTTGGATCCCATTTTCTAGTCATGTGTCCGAAGTGAACACCTGCTTCTAGTAATTCTTTTACTTCTATTTTGTTTGCCATTTTTGTACTAGTTTACGTTCTGTTGATTAGCAATGTGTCTTTTTGGATTTTAGATTTTAGATTTTAGATTTCAGATTTTTCAATCTTCAACCTTACTCTTTCAATCGTTTAATCGCTTAACCCATTTAGATGCTAAACTATTTCCTACCTCGATAGGAGAGCAACAACAACTGTGTTTTTTAATTTCAATAAATAATTGATAATGCCTTGTCCCAAATGAACAAGACAGGTAATATTAACGTTTAGAGAATTGGAATCTCTTACGAGCTTTCTTCTGACCGAATTTCTTACGTTCAACCATTCTTGGATCTCTTGTTAATAAACCTTCTGGTTTAAGGATAGCTCTGTTTTCAGCATTTACTTCACACATAACGCGTGCTAATGCCATTCTTACAGCTTCTGCCTGACCAGTTGAACCACCTCCGTAAACGTTTACTTTTACATCAAAGTTGTTTACATTTTCTGTCATAGACATTGGTTGTAAAACTTTGTATTGTAAAGTTGCAGTTGGAAAGTAAGTTGCGAATTCTTTTTTGTTTACAGTGATTTTACCTGTTCCTTCAGAAACATATACACGTGCAACAGCGGTTTTTCTTCTACCGATTTTGTGAATAACTCCCATTACTTAAGATCGTTTAGGTTAACAGTTCTAGGTTTTTGAGCTCCGTGAGTATGCTCAGCACCTACAACAACATTTAGATTTCTAAAAAGTTCAGCTCCTAATTTGTTTTTAGGTAACATTCCTTTTACAGCTTTTTCTACTAATAATGCAGGGTTTTTAGATTGCAATACTTTAGCAGTTAAAGTTCTTTGTCCTCCTGGGTAACCTGTATGACGCATGTAAATTTTGTCATTCATTTTTGTACCTGTAAGGTTAATTTTTTCTGAGTTGATAACAATTACGTTATCTCCACAGTCAACGTGTGGTGTGTAACTTGGCTTGTACTTACCTCTTAAGATCATTGCAACCTTTGAAGCAAGACGTCCTAAGTTATGACCTTCAGCGTCAACAACAATCCACTCTTTAGTTACAGTGGCTTTGTTAGCTGAAACTGTTTTGTAGCTTAATGCGTCCATAATATTATTTTAATTAAACATTCCATCCCCAATAAAGGGGATGCAAAAGTACAATTAATTATTTTAAAACCAAATACCTGAAAAGATTATTTTAACTCCTGATTTTCAGGAGCTATTTTTTTATCTAAAACATTAAAAAACCATCTTTACTTAATTTTGTAAAGATGGTTTCTGATTAGAGGTATGAAAAAAGTAAATTATACGATAAATATATTGGCGATATCTACAACTTGTTGTGTAGTAAGTGGTTCGTCATACGCTTCAGATCCTGCTGCGGCACCAAATAGGGTAGCTGTATTAAATCCTGCCTGTGTCGTAAGGCCTTCGCCATCGTAGACAGCTTGTGTTGCAGCCGGCATTCCGGCACCTCGATCGCTGTTAGAAATCCATCCTTTTAAACCACGCAGTCGTCTTACCTCCGACGCATGTCGAGCTTCAACAGAGTGTATTTGTAGTGCAGCTGTTAATAAATCGGGAGTAGAAATCAGATTTTTGGCCTGTCCTTTATAGGCTCTGACACCTGTATCTTCAAAAGCCTGTGCTAAGGCTAAAAAGGTCGGATAATCTCCAAAAGGATCAAAAGCACCACCCACGGTAAAGTCAAAAGTGGGTTTAGGAACAAAATTCGGACTCATTGTTCCGCCTAATCCTGCAATTAGAAATTTTACATGATCGGCTTCATGATCGGCAATTTGCTGAAAAACTTTCAGATCGCGACCACTATTTTCTGATGCGGGAATTACGCCTGAATCTAATGCCATCGCATAAAATTCATTTTCAAGATATTCTAAAGTCAGTGCAAATTGTAAAGCTCCAATTGGTGTTGCCGGAGTTGGAGTTATATCCTGAGCCATCGCTTTGTTAGCCAATGCCGATAGTCCGAACGGAATGGACGCAAATGCTAAATTTTTTCCAAGATTTCCAAATTGTGTAAAACTGTCTCTTCTTGAACTTGTCGCAGTCATCATACCCTCGTTGGTAAAAGACTCTATAAATTTTAGTATATTCATAATTTCTAGTTTTTAAGTTGGGTAATTATTTAAGGTAAAAATTTAGCTGTAAATTCTGTTGTGATGAATCCGCCTGCAATGGCTAAAATTTTAGAAGGATCTTTTGCATCATCCAATCCGGTGGTTGCATTGACGATATCATCTCCGGCAAAATCTTTAGAATTCGGATTAATTAAACTTCTTATAGCAGAGGCATGTCTGGCTTCTACAGAAACAATTTTTCCGGCTAATACTAAGTAGTCTGCATTTTTGATCAGTTTTCCTGCTCCGTTATAAGCCGCTACGCCGGTATCTTCAAGGGCTTTAGCAGTAGCTAAAACTTCTGTACGGCTATTAAAGTTTAAAGCGCCGTAATTAAAAGCCAATGTTGGGAGTAGTTGTGAAGCGGGATTTGGCAGGCTTCCGGTTAAAGCAGCTTTAAAGAAATCTCTGTGTACTACTTCGTGATAATACAAATCAGTAAGTACTTGTTTTTCTATAGCATTAAAAGTGGTGTTAAAATTGGAAGCGTTTACCACTTTGGTATAAAAGTCAGCTTCTAATTGTTCTAATGCGTATGCGTAAGTTAAGACGCCAAAGTCTCCGGCTCCTAAATCAAATTTTCCGTTTCTGATACCCGGCAGCATATTGTCTACAATAGGATCGTCATTGTCATTGTTGTCACTGCACCCGGCCATAAGTAATCCGGCACTGGCAATTGTTAGTCCGCTAAGTTTGAGAAAATTCCTTCTGTTGTTCAGTGAAGTGTCAACCTCTTGAACTCGTACTTCGTTTTTCATAATTACTACTTTTTAAATGGTTGTTAATAGGAATAGCATTTTTGCGTATTAAGTTACTTACGAGCTTTTTGGAGAAGTAGTTTTAAAAATTGGATTTAATTTTTATTTTCTTTACAATTCCTTTAATATAAAGGAAAACATGTTAAGATTTTAATGGAGTCTGAGATGATTTTTATTGTAATTTCAGTAATTCTACTATATTTGTATTAATTCCATAAAATATGATAGAATGAAAGCTAAAGCAACTTTAAAGCAAATCGCAAAAGAACTCAATGTTTCTGTATCAACAGTTTCTAAAGCGCTTAATGATAGTCCTGAAATTAGTGAGCAAACTAAAATTAAAATTAAAGAGTATGCGAAACTGAAAAATTACAAACCGAATGTTATTGGTCTGAATTTGAAGAATCGCAAAACAAAAACAATTGGAGTTATTATACCTAATATATTAAACTCATTTTTTGCGAAGGTTTTTAGCGGTATTGAAAAAGTAGCAGATAAAAAAGGATATAATGTAATCACCTGTATTTCTAATGAATCTTTAGAAAAAGAAATTCATACACTGGAGATGCTGAGCAACGGAACGATTGACGGTTTTATATTGTCAGTTTCAGAAGAGGCGCAAAAATTGCAGGAATACAGTCATTTTTCGGCTATTATAAATGACGGAACACCAATCGTAATGTTTGACCGAATTGCCGAAGGAGTAGAATGTGATAAAGTGGTGGTTGATGATTATGATTCTGCTTTAGATTCGACCCAGCACTTAATTAATTTAGGATGTAAAAATATTGCCTTAATTTCTTCTGTAGATAATTTAAGCGTTGGAAAATTGAGAGCTGATGGTTATTTGAAAGCTTTAGAGATTAATAATATTCCGGTCAATGAAAAAATCATTCTCAGAACAGATTCTGAAGAGGATATGAAAAGTAAAATCGATGCTATTTTTGAACAAAAAATCGACGGAATTTTTGCTTTGGATGAAAATGATTCTGTTGCCGCTTTGCGTATCGGACTAAAGAAAGGATACAGAGTTCCGGAAGATATTTCGATTATTGGTTTTGCCGACGGAATTTTGGCCTCAAGACGTTTGTCACCAAGTCTAACAACGGTAAGTCAACACGGTGTTGAGATTGGCGAAGTTGCTGCCAAAAGGTTAATCAAAAGACTGGAAGAAGATGAAGAAGAAACTTCAGATTACGAAACCATCGTTATTAAAACCGTTTTAAAAGAGAGAGAATCTACCAGAAAAAAATAAAATTATAAAAAAACCATCAGCATTAACTGATGGTTTTTTTGTAGTTTATAGTGAGATTAGAAAAATAGCCAGAATAGAGAGGATTAGTATAATTCTAAATGTTTTCTGTTGTTCTGCTTTCAAAAGATAGCCATTTTTCCGTAATTCCCAAGAGAGTAAAAGTTCGATTAATGTGTCTAAAGGGTCGAAAAGAAAATCTGAAATACGATAGCTTTCGTCTGCTTTTTTAGGTCTTTCCCTTCCTTTTCTTTTGGTTGTTTTTTTAAGAACATTTTTAATTTTTGTAACCGTAACATTTCTATTCGATAATTCAGATTTGGCCAGTTGAACCGCTTCCGGATTCCATTTTTTAGGAGCACGAATAATTTTTAGTAATTCCTGTGTTGTTCGTGTTTTTATAGGAGGCTTAAAATTGTCTGTCATTTTGTTTTACCGCTAGGAATCACGAAATCTAAAATCTAAAATCCCTTAGTGCGCTTCTAGCCAATCTTTACCTAAGCCCAATTCTACTTCCAACGGTACTGCCATTACAAAAGCATTTTCCATCTCGTGTTTGATCATAGGTTGAATTTTTTCGAGTTCATCATTGTGAACATCGAACACAAGCTCATCATGCACCTGAAGCAACATTTTTGATTTCCAGTTTTCGTCTGTCAATCTTTTATGAATGTTGATCATGGCAATTTTAATCACATCGGCAGCACTTCCTTGTATAGGAGCATTCACGGCATTTCGTTCTGCTGCACTTCTCACAACAGCATTGGCTGAATTGATGTCTTTCAGGTAACGACGACGCCCTAAAATGGTCTGAACATATCCTTTTTCACGTGCAAATTCAATTTGTTCTGAAATATAAGATCTCAATTTTGGATAGGTTTTGTAATAAGCCTCAATCAAAGCGGCACTTTCGCTTCTGGATAACGAAGTTTGGTTGCTCAATCCAAAAGCAGAAACACCGTAGATAATTCCGAAGTTTACTGTTTTGGCATTACTTCTTTGTTCGCGGCTCACTTCATCCAAAGGAACATCAAAAACCTTAGCGGCAGTTGCTTTGTGAATGTCTTCTCCGTTTTGGAAAGCCTTAATCATATTTTCTTCACCACTTAGAGCGGCAATAATTCGCAATTCTATTTGAGAGTAATCGGCAGAAACCAGCGTGTAGTTTTCGTCACGAGCGACAAAAGCTTTACGGATCTGACGGCCTCTTTCGGTACGAATCGGAATATTCTGCAAGTTCGGATTGTTAGAACTCAAACGTCCCGTTGCGGCAACAGTCTGCATATAATCGGTATGAACTCGCAACGTTTTTTTGTCTACCTGTTCCGGTAAAGCAAGGATGTAAGTGCTCTGCAATTTCACCATTTGACGCCACTCCAGAATCTCTTTTACAATCGGATTGTCGTTTGCCAAATAGGTTAATACTTCCTCGCCGGTCGCATATTGACCCGTTTTGGTTTTCTTTTGTTTGGCACCTCCAATTTTCATTTTTTCAAATAAGATATCGCCTAATTGTTTAGGTGATGCCAGATTGAATTTCTCGCCCGCAGTTTCGTATATTTTTTGTTCTAAAGCTTTAATTTCAACATCCATTTCTTCAGACATTGATTTTAAAAATTCAACGTCAAGACGAATACCTTCTGTTTCCATAGCAGCCAGAACACTTACTAATGGGATTTCGATTTCGTCAAATAGTTTTTTGGTTTCCGTTTTGTCTAATTCGGTGGTGAAAATTTCTTTTAATTGTAGGGTTACATCAGCATCCTCAGCAGCATATTCCTTGATATCTTCAAGAGGAACATCTCGCATCGAGATTTGATTTTTACCTTTTTTACCAATTAAATCGTCAATGGGTTTAGGGGAGTATTTCAAATAGGTCTCGGCCAGAATATCCATATTATGACGCATATCCGGATTGATCAGATAATGCGCGATCATCGTATCAAAAAGTTTTCCTTTTACCGTAACGCCATAATTAGAAAGGATCTTTAAATCATATTTTAAGTTCTGACCTATTTTCTCAATATTTTCATTCTCGAAAAACGGAATAAATTTGGCGATCAAAGCTTTTGCTTCTTCCTGGTTTTCCGGAAACGGAACATAAAGTCCTTTTCCTTTTTCGTAAGAAAATGAAATACCAACCAATTCGGCATGCAAAGCATCTAAACCGGTAGTTTCGGTATCAAAACAAACAGAAGTTTGGTTTTGTAAATTTTGTAAAAGCAATTTTATCCCCAAATCCCCTTGAATAGCTTGGTAGGAGTGAGGTGTGTTTTCTAAAGTATTATAAAAAGAAGTTCTTGTGGTTTCCTGATTTTCGGTAGCATCACCAGCTCCAAAAAGGTCAAACTGATCTTCGTTTTTAGGTTGTGGTTTTTTGTATAATTTGGGATCAGGAGTTTCAACTGTCGTTTGTGTTCCGTCGGTTTTAAACAAATTATCAAATTGTTCCGCCATTCTTCGGAATTCTAATTCCTGAAAAATAGCATCTGTTTTTTCAATATCAGGCCGTGTTAACTCATAGTCATTTTCGTCGAAAGTAACAGGGCAATCCAGTAAAATAGTGGCTAAAGTTTTAGAGAGCAATCCTTTTTCTTTGTTTGCCTCGATGTTTTCTTTCATTTTTCCTTTCAGCTTATCGGTGTTAGCCAAAAGATTTTCCATGGTGCCAAATTCTTTTAAAAGCTTTTTAGCAGTTACTTCACCAACTCCCGGAAGTCCCGGAATATTATCGGCAGCATCGCCCATCATTCCCAGAAAGTCAATTACCTGTTCCGGTCTTTCAACTTCAAATTTTGCCAAAACTTCAGGAACGCCCCAAATTTCTATTCCGTTACCCATTCGGGCCGGTTTGTACATGAAAATGTTCTCCGAAACCAATTGAGCAAAATCCTTATCAGGAGTGACCATGAAAACTTTGTAATTCTGTTTTTCGGCTTGTTTGGCAATCGTTCCAATTAAGTCATCGGCTTCAAAACCGGGAACTTCAATAATCGGAATATGCATGGCTTTTAATAATTCGCAGATATAAGGAACTGCAATTTTTATAGCCTCGGGTGTTACATCACGATTGGCTTTGTATTCCGGAAATATTTCGTTTCGCAACGCACTTCCTCCTTTGTCGAAAGCAACAGCCAGATGATCCGGTTTTTCTCTTTTAATAACATCCAAAAGGGAATTCATAAAACCCATAATGGCAGATGTATCCATTCCTTTGGAATTAATTCTTGGGTTTTTTATGAAGGCATAATAACCACGAAATATTAAAGCGTAAGCATCCAGTAAAAAAAGACGTTTTTGAGTTGACATAGAAAAAATATTAGTCTGTAAAAATAATCAATTGGGGTTTAAAAAACGATTTGCATTGGGGAAAGTTTTTTTAAACCATATAAGTTATAGAAGTTCATATAATTGGGGTGTTTTTATTTTGCAGGACTTAGTGGGGCTTGTAGATTAGGTTTTTCTCTTTTGTAATTTTTGATCTTTGTAGTGATCCATTTGCTTCAATGAACTTTTTTTTAAACCATATAAGTTATAGAAGTTCATATAATTGGGGTATTTTTATTTTGCAGGACTTAATGAGGCTTGTAGATTAGGTTTTTCTCTTTTGTAACTTTTAATTTTTGTAGCGATCCATTTGCTTCAATGGACTTCTATAACTTATATGGTTTAATTACCAATATGCATTAGACTGTTAAGGTCAGGTTAAAGTTTTAAGAAGGTGGGTTTCTTCATTTTCTCTTCATGTGACGGATGTAATTTTGATCTGTAATTAAACAAGGTTATTAATTTAAATTATAGAAATCATGAGAAATTTTTTAATGTTACTAGTAGCAGTTTTAGGGACAACAGCAATGGTTAATGCATTTCCTCCTGTAAAAGTTGGACCTGCTAAAGAAATTAAAACCAGCCATGCAAAAGAGGTAAAAGCAACAAAACACCCAAAAAGTAAAGCTGCAAAAAAAGCAAAATCCGGAAAAAAAGAAACTCCGAAAGCTGAAGCATCAAACATGAAAAAATAAAAGTTGTTTTTGTTTTGCTTTTTAAGAATTGTAAAGGAGGCAAAACAGAAAGGATAATTATGGGGAAAGCTGATGAAGAAATTTATCAGCTTTTTTTATTCGTTAAATTTTTAAATAATAGGGGACTAATTTTTTTATAAATGCTTAATTTTAGTTGCTTTAAGAATTGGAGAGTATGAATGTTTTAATTGTTGAGGATAATAAAGAACTGGCTGTAGAGGTCTATGATTTTTTATGTAATGGTGGTTATGTTTGCAAGGTAGTTCATAATTGTGGAGATGCCTTAGACGAAATTGGTTGTAACGAGTATGACGCTATGTTGCTGGATCTTGGTTTGCCGGATGGGGATGGTTTTGAAATTCTGACCGCCGTGCGAAAAACAAAATCAAAAATGGCGGTTATTGTCATTACAGCACGTGGAGAATTAGACGACAGGATTAACGGTTTGCATCTGGGTGCCGATGACTATCTGACCAAACCTTTTGCTTTAACAGAACTGAGTGCACGTCTTTATGCGGTGATCAGAAGGATGCATGGTTTTACCTTAAATGATTTGGTAGTGCACGGTTTCTCGCTGCAATTGCAGGATTATAAAGTAAGTTACGATGCTATTCCAATCAATCTGACTAAAAAAGAGTTTGACATTTTTCAGTATTTGGTGCTGAATAAAAATCGGGTGATTACCAGATTGCAATTAACAGAACACATTTGGGGTGATATTCTGGAGGTAAATTCAGATTCGAATTTTATTGATGTTCACGTTCGGAATCTTAGAAAAAAATTAGACAAACATACCGATATCAGCTGGTTTGAAACCGTTAGAAATGTCGGATATCGCATTAACGTTTAAAAAGAAACGACTTTGAAAATAAAACACCAACTGGCTATTTTTAACGCGCTGTCAAGATTATTACTGATCGTTATTTTGTGGCTGATGTTGCCTATTTTGGTGGAGAAAGTGGTTTACAGACACATCAACAATAGTTTAGTTGAAAAGGAAAAAAAGTTCCTGGACCATTTGGATAAGGAAGAAATCAATGATTTTATTCAGAATACGGCCGATACGACAGATACTTATTCGCAGTTTTCTACTTTGCACAGCGAGTTTTTGGTGCTTTCGAGAACCGCAACGAAGTCTCCGCAAAAGAAATCGACTTTTAGTAATGATTATAGGGTCATTGAAGGTGAAGAAAACGAATATCGAATTCTACAGCATCATTTTACCTACGCCAATGAAAATTATAAACTGGAGATTGGAAGCAGTCTTGCCGAAATAAAAGACCTTACTTTTATTATCAGGTTCTTTATTATCATTGTGTTTGTGGTGATTCTTCTAATTACATTTTTGGCGGATACTTTTTTTATTGAATATTTATTAAAGCCTTTTTATAAAATTATCGATACCAAAATCAGACGGGTAAACGAACCCGAGGCCTTTGATCATACTCCAATAAAAGCGACATCAAGGGATTTTAGGGAACTTGATTTTGTGCTGAATCAAATGATGGACCGTATTGCGGAACTTTTCAAAAAAGAAAAACAATTTATTTCCAATGTTTCGCACGAACTTCTGACTCCCATTGCACTGCTGAAGAATAAGTTTGAAAACTTATTGCAAAATGAATCTTTAGATGATACGGCAGTTGATAAAATTGCAGGTTCGCTACGGACTTTAGATATGCTGAAAAAAATCATCAATAATCTGTTGTTGATTTCCCGCATAGAAAACAATCAGTATGCCGCAGATGAGGAAATTCATTTTGGTGAAATTATAAACGATATGCAGGAGGATCTTCAGGATAGAATTGAAGACAAAGAGCTGATTTTTAGAAATGCCATGCAGCATGATTTTCGTTTTAAAGGCAATAAAACGTTGCTTCATATTTTAATCTACAATTTAATAACAAATGCAATTAAGTACAATAAAGTAAAAGGCGAAATTATAGTCTCTGACGGATTTGTGAACCAACAGTATTTTATCTCCATCAAAGATTCCGGTATTGGGATGGGTGCTTCGCAGATCGAGAAAGTGTTTAACAGATTTACCCGTATCAGTTCCGATCAGGATGGGCAAGGGCTGGGGCTTGCTATTGCCCAAAGTATTGCTTCTTTTCATCATATCGAAATTGATGTTGTTTCAGAGATTAATTCCGGAACGACCTTTATACTCTTGCTGCCTGAAATAACAAAACCCAATTAAAAGTTAAAATTTTTTGGTACTACAAATCTTCATTCAATCTTCATTTGGTGATTCTATCTTTGACCTATAAATAATCAAATAATAATAATCTATAAAAATTAAGGTCATGAGAAAATTAGCAATTTTAGCAGTAGCAGTTTTAGGAACAGTAGGAATGGTAAACGCTCAGACAGCCCCAGCTCAAACAACCCCCGTAAAAGAAGCAAAAGCTCCTAAAAAAGACAAAAAAGCAGATAAAAAAGCGAAAAAAGCAGAAGCTAAACCGGCAGCAGCTAAAGAAGAAATGAAAAAATAAAAAGTAGTTTTTTATTGTGGTTTCATGGCTTTTTGGTTTGGCTTATGAAATGGTTAATAGGGATAAATTTTAAATAGGTTAAAAGGCTGGTAAAGAAATTTATCGGCCTTTTAGTTTGTGTTTCAGTTAACTTGTTTTTGCTTTTTTTTGCCACAGATTTCACAGATTTAAATGATTTTCTTGGTTTACTAATTAATTTAAGTTGCTGGTTGATTACTTTATTTACTTGTAATTCGAATACAAATAATGTAGGTTTTATTTGAATTGCCTCTAGTTTTTAACTGGAGGTTGTTTGTTTAGGAAGGAGACAAAGGCTTTAGCCGAACCTTCAAAGAGTTTGGCTAAAGCCTCTTTATTATTAATCAATTCTTTACCTCCAGTTAAAAACGGGAGGCAATTGATATAGGTCAATCAAAAATTCAAAAAAAGACATACACTTTTTAGACTAATTCATATAAAAGCCTTCCTAATCTTGTATGTTGATTCAGAAACAAATTTATTGAACCTCTCCTTTTTTTGTGCAATTGTAACTAGTAACTGGAATTAATTACTATTCAATAATTAAGTTCATGTTGTAAGTTGTTTTATAAAAGAAACGCTGTGGCAAATTTTCTCACACAGATTTGCTTCGCCAGTTTGCAGATTCAGCAGCTCTTTTTGCTTTGCGTTTCCAATAAAATAATCCGCTAAATCTGCTAAATCGGCGTGAATAAAACTTTGTGACTTAGTGTCTCTTGAGGCTTATATTGGGTAGCTATGATTTTTATAAATTGTATTCGACAGATTTGAGTTAAATTTTTGATAATAAAAAGCAATAAAAACACCTTTCTTTGTTACTTTGCTTAAAACTATACCTAATGATCATTCGTTTTATAATTCTTTGCGCTCTTCTTTTTTTCATTGAGTTTTATTCCTACCAAGCCTTTCGTACTTTAATCAAACTGAGATGGGTTTTGATTGGCTATCAAGTAATAAGTTTGCTGCTTTTAATTTTTATCATTTACTCTTTTTCGCAGGTTGAACGTTCCGTTGGACAAACGAAACAATTCATGTTTACTACAGGTTTAATGCTGTTGATTTATGTGCCTAAAATTGTAATTACGTTGGTTTTGTTAGGAGAAGACGTTTTTAGGCTGGGTGCAGGAGCAGTTAATTTTTTTGTAGAAAATTCAAACGATACAAATATCCTTCCTTCAAGGCGTAAATTTATCAGTCAGATTGGTTTGGGATTGGCGGCGGTTCCTTTTCTGTCTTTGATTTACGGAATTTTTGAAGGGAAATACAATTATAAAGTAATCAAACAGACTATCTTTTTTCCTGATCTTCCGGAGGCTTTTGATGGGTTTAAAATCACTCAGATTTCGGATGTGCACAGTGGAAGTTTTGATAATCCGGAGAAAATTAGCTACGCCATTGATCTGATCAACGAGCAGGAATCGGATATGATTTTGTTTACAGGTGATATTGTCAATACACATGCCACAGAAATGCATCCCTGGCTGGAGACTTTTAATAAAATAAAGAGTTATAAATACGGTAAATTTTCGGTTTTGGGAAATCATGATTACGGAGAATATGTGACCTGGCCTTCTGAAAAAGAAAAGGATGCCAATTTTTACGCGATCAAAGAATTGTACAACCAAATCGGATTTAAACTTTTGCTGAATGAGCATACTTATATTCAGAAAGGGGAGGATAAGATAGCTTTAGTAGGTGTAGAGAATTGGGGAAAGGATTTTAAAAAAGCAGGCGATTTAAATAAAGCTTCAGAACAGCTCGATCAGAAGGATTTTAAAATTCTAATGAGCCATGATCCAAGTCATTGGGAATATGAAGTTAAAAAACACCCTAAGAACTTTCATTTGACACTGTCAGGTCATACACATGGTATGCAGTTTGGTATTGAAATACCGGGATATTTTAAATGGAGTTTGGCACAGTATATTTATAAACAATGGGCTGGTTTGTATGAAGAGGTTGGCAGGTATGTTTATGTGAACCGTGGTTTCGGTTTTCATGCTTATCCCGGAAGAGTTGGTATCATGCCCGAAATAACGGTCATTGAACTAAAAAAGGGCAACAATGTCGCTTAGTTCAGTAAAAATGCTACATTTGTAAAATATTTATCTCTTTTTAGTAGATTTAAAAAATTAAATTTTTGGTTTTATGTCAAAATTTGGAGAACTAATAAATGCCCAGGTCCCTGTGTTGATAGATTTTTACACAGATTGGAACGAATCGTCAGTTTCTATGCATCCTGTTATTAAGGACGTAGCAGCTGCGCTTGGTGATAAAGCCAAAGTAATCAAAATTGATGTAGATAAAAATCAGGAACTGGCGGAGGCGCTTCGTATAAAAGGACTTCCGACTTTGATGATTTATAAAGAAGGTCAAATGATCTGGAGGCAGTCAGGTGAGCTTGATGCCAATACTATAATCGGAATTGTCCAGGAACAATTCGATATGTAATACTACACTCCGATTTGATATTGTTTAGTGAATAATATCAAAGGTATATCCATTTTCTTTTAAAAAATGCAAGGTTTTTGGCAGTGCAAATTTTAAATTCGGTGAAGCTTTTATGCTGTCATGAAATACAATTACACTTCCTGATTTTACATTTTTAGTAACATTCTCCAAACATTTTTGAGGCGTAATAGATTGGTCAAAATCGGCGCTGAGAACATCCCACATTACTATTTTGTAGCCTAGTTTACGTAAAATTTTAGATTGCCCTTTTTTGATCTTTCCGTAGGGAGGACGAAAGAGTAAGCGATTGCATGTTTTCTCTTGTTCTTCTAATACATGGGCGCAATTCTTTACATTTTCGATATAATCATTCGTGTGAATTTTCCAGCCATTTACATGGTTCATCGTATGATTTCCGATCGAATGTCCTTCTGTGATCAATTTCTCGAATAATGATAGATTGGCTTTTATGTTTTTTCCAATGCAAAAAAAGGTGGCTTTGGCGTCAAATTTTTTTAGTTCAGATAAAACCCAATCCGTAATCTCCGGAGTCGGACCGTCGTCAAATGTTAGGTATATTTTCTTTTCGTTGTTGGGAATGTCCCAGCAATATTTAGAAAATACCCTTTTTATAAATGAATTCGTTTTTACCCAATAAAAGCTCATTGTGAAATGATTTAGAGATATGTAAAATTAAAAAATGCAGTGCTATTTATCAAACAGCACTGCATTTTTTTAATTGTTAAATTTTTCGTATATTATTCTTTTTCTCTTCCGAAACGTTCGAAAACATTTACATAAGTATTAAAGGTTACTTTATGTTTTTCGTAGAAAGCATTGTCGTTATTGTTTTTCATAACTTCCAATAAACTTCTGTAACGTTCAATATCGGTGATAATATCAATTGCCAGATCCGTTTGGTCAGCAGCGCTTAAGGTAGCATAATAGTTTAAGTTTTCTTTGTATTTCTGAACCAGTTTATTAAGCAAATCATGCGCTTTTGCTGTTTCACCAACTTTGTAATAGCCACCGGCAAAAGGCTCAACTAAAGAATAGTAGCCAAATTTATCAATCGGCATTTTTGTCATAGCCAGATTAATGACTTTTTTAGCTTTGTCAATTTTACCTTCTGCGATCAATTGATTCATCAAACGAGACAGATTGGTGCGGTACGTGATGCTGTTTCTTCTGGTTTCTGGATCGTGATAGATTTTTTCGCTTTCACTATTACCCCAATCCCATTTCATTACAATGTCGTACATTTTATCGCTGTCAATTTGTCCCATGTCTAATGGTCCGCCTTCTTTTGAAGAAACGTTTTTAATCGGAACTAATTTGTAAACCATTCCGTCTAATTGTAAATAATCTTTTAGCCATAAATAATCTTCGCTGTCAAAAGCACCTCCACTAAAGTAGATTGGTCTTTTCCAGTTGTTATTAGCCAGGATGTCTAACATCATTAAGCGGTTTTTGTATAAAGCACTTCCTTTGATGTCGATGTCCATGTAAGGAACTATAGAGTCATTGTATTTTGGATTAACAACTTTGTTTTTGATAATTAAATCCTTGTCAACATTAACTCTGATTTTGTTAGTTGGATAAAAATGAATGGTTTGTCCGTTTTGTAAGTCTACAGTTGATTTTGGGTTTTTAATAAAACTGATAAAATCATTAATGTTCCAACGGGTTTCTATTTTAGGAATGTGAGCTACATAATCCAATTTATCTCCCACATATTCAGCATGTGTAAAAGAGATTGGTAGCGGGTCAGATTCATACGATTTGGCTTTCATTTGATCGATATACCAATCGGTCATGAAAAGACTGGTATTTACAATTTTCACATCGGTTCGTACGCCTTCGATTTCCTGAGCATACCATAACGGGAAAGTATCATTGTCTCCAATTGTAAATAAAATAGCGTCTTTATCACAGGAAGTCAAATAAGCTTTTGCCATTGCTACAGCTGTATATTTGTCTGATCTGTCATGATCGTCCCAGTTTTGAGAAGCCATTAAAACAGGAGCAGCCAGGAAAGTTGCGGCAATAATTACCGGTCCTGCGATTTTTGGAGCGATATAATTCTGAATAGTTTCGTATAAAGAATAAACCCCAAAACCAATCCAGATGGCAAAGACATAAAAGGAGCCTACCAAGGCATAATCTCTTTCACGAGGTTCAAAAGGTCTTTCGTTTAAGTATATTTTTAGGGCAATTCCTGTGAATAAAAATAAAGCCAAAAGGACATAAAAACTCTTAAGGTCTTTATTGGCGTGGTACATAAGTCCGATAAGTCCAAGGATGAAAGGCAGGAAGTAATACACATTCCTTCCTTTGTTGTTTAGTACATCCGAAGGTAAATTGTCTTGAGAGCCAAGATGTAAGGAATCAAGAGGTTTGATTCCGCTAATCCAGTTTCCGTCCAGATTGTCGTATTTTCCCTGAACGTCGTTCTGACGTCCGACAAAATTCCACATCAGGTATCTCCAGTACATGTATCCGAATTGGTATTCAAACATAAAACTAAAGTTATCTGTGGCTGTCGGTTTTTCGATAATTAAGTAGTCACCGTAGCTTTTTAAGAATTTTACATAACCTTCGTTGTCAATTTGTTTTTGAGCATAGGCTTTTCTGAATTCGGAAACGGTTTTTTCAACTTCGTTGCGCAATTGGGCGGTAGCTTTGTTGAATTCCTCTTCGCTTAACTGGCTGGCGTCAATTCCGTATTTTCCTAAATCATCTTCGTACGGATAATTAGGATTGATTCTGAAGCCCGGAGGATTCGTAAAGCTGATGTAATTTTCAATGTGTCCCGGTTCGGTGCTCCACATTCTTGGCAGAATCGTTTTTTGATTGTCGTCTGTATTTTGATCTGCGTTTTTATAGTTGTTGGTAATGATATATTTACCGGTTTTGTAATCTCTTTCGTAGTTAGGCTTTTTGTCTAAATAAGGCGTTTTTGCATCTAAACCGGCAAAAACTTCTGTGTATTGCGGTCCATAAAACAATGGATTCACACCATATTGTTCACGATTGTAATAAGCTAAAACCTCGGTAGCATCTGATGGTTTGTTTTCGTTGATTACCGTATTTGCGTTAGCACGAACCGGCAACATCATCCAGGTTGAGAAACCAATTAAAATAAACAAGATGCAAAGAATGATAGTGTTATAGAAAACCAATCCTTTTTGTTTGGTAAATTTTAATCCAAAATAAAAGAAGGCAACAAAAAGTAAAGCAACAAAAATAGTTCCTGAGTTAAAAGGAAGTCCCATGCTGTTTACCATGAATATCTCAGTTTTACCAAAGAATGCCATGGTTAGCGGAAGGAGTAATTTGAAGATAAACAATAATACACCAATAACAACAACATTGGCAATCAGGAAGTTCTTGATGGTAACTTTTTCATAATGTTTAAAGTAGTATAAAAACCCTATCGACGGAATGGTTAGTAAAGCCATAAAGTGAACTCCGAAAGAAAGACCAATCACAAGTGAAATAACCAGTAACCATCTGTTTCCTTTTGGTTTGTCCATGTCTTGTTCCCAGCGAAGACCAAGCCAGAAAAGTAAGGCAATTAACAAAGAAGCCATCGCATAAACTTCGGCTTCAACGGCATTAAACCAAAAACTATCTGAAAAAGTATAAGCAAGTGCTCCAACAAAAGAGCTTCCTAAAATTACGATTGAATTGTTTTGATTGATTTCTGTGAAACGGGCTATGATTTTTTTCAAGATCATAGAAGAAGACCAAAACAGGAATAGAATAGTAAATGCGCTAGAGAAAACAGACATCATATTTACCATTAAGGCTATATGTTGGTTGTCTGTTGCAAACATGGCAAAAAAGGCACCCATCATTTGGTATAAAGGAGCTCCGGGTGGGTGACCCACTTCTAGTTTGGCTGCTGTAGCGATATACTCGCCACAATCCCAGAAGCTCATAGTAGGTTCAACAGTTAGTGTATAGGTGATTAAAGCGATTGCGAATGCAAACCAACCAATAATTGTATTCCATTTATTGAAATTGAATTGTGCCATATTTAGGTGTTATAATTTTAGATATTTTCTATCCTACAAAGAAAATGTTTTTTTGTGTAAAGAATGGAGCATTAACAAAAAATTCTGCAAAACTATTTGGTAAAAGCAATTGGTTGTTGGTGAAATACTTGCGGAAACATTAGCTGTTTTGAAGAAAAAAAAACGCAAAAAAATGAAAATTTTTGCTCAAAAAGTTTGTGCAAACTAAATAAAGCTCTAAATTTGCACTCGCTTAACCGCACTGCTGGTCTATGGTGTAATGGTAACACAACTGTTTTTGGTGCAGTCTTTCTAGGTTCGAGTCCTAGTAGACCAACATAAAAGCCTCTCAATCGAGAGGCTTTTTTTATGCAATAAAATTTTTTCAAAAAAAGTTTGTATAAACTAAAAAAAGGTTTAAATTTGCACTCGCTTAACCGCACTGCTGGTCTATGGTGTAATGGTAACACAACTGTTTTTGGTGCAGTCTTTCTAGGTTCGAGTCCTAGTAGACCAACATAAAAAGCCTCTCAATTTTGAGAGGCTTTTTTTTATGTCCTCGTGTCATTTCGGCGTAAGGAGAAATCATACAAGAAACTCCGTGCAGAATGTTGTTTGTCTTTGTCGAATCCTGAGTGTGATTCCTCCTTACGTCGGAATGACAGGATCCTTCGTCGGAATGACAGGCTCTTGCGTTGGAATGACAGAAAAGGCGTTGTTTTGGGTTTAAGAAACTCTCTCTATTTGTACCTAAATCTTAAAAGTAATAACCGGCTTGACGGCGTGATTGACTAATCCTTCGCTGATGCTTCCGTTGAAAAAATGGGCAAATCCGGTTCTTCCGTGTGTGCACATGGCGATAACATCTGCATTTGTTCGGTTTGAAAAGTTTAAAATTCCCTTTTCGATATTGGTGTCGTTATAAATGTTTGTAGAGTAATTGGTCAGGTTGAATTCGGCAATAAACTCATGCATGGCTTTTTCGATAACGTGAGTTGGTTTAAAGCTGTTGGGAGTGCAAATGGTGACCAAATGTATTTTTGAATCAAAGAATTTGGTGAAGTTTAAGAATTTTTCAAAAGGTTTTTTGGTCTCTTCGGAAAAATCAGAGGCAAAGACAATGTTTGTGGCGTTGAAGTCTGCAATGTCTTTTTTGATAACTAAAACCGGGACTTCTGAATTGCGTACCACTTTTTCGGTGTTCGATCCTATTAATAATTCTTCGACACCCGAAGAGCCGTGAGATCCCATTATGATTAAATCTATTTCGTGCTCTTTGCTTACTTGTGTGATGCCGTGGATGGGTTTGTCCATTTTTACGATTTCAGTCACGGGAACTCCTTCCAGATAAGGTCTGTTGGAGATTTCGTCGAGCATTTGATTCGCTTTTTGCATGAAAAGCATGGTTTCGGGTATGCTTGCGCCTCCCGTAATGGCGTCATTCATTTGATGCGGGAGCTCGAGCATGTGTAGTACAATGATTTCTGAATCGTTTCTTTTGGCAATTTGTGCAGCGACTTTTAAAGCGTCTTCAGCATGTTCGGAGAAGTCGGTAGGTACTAAAATTCGTTTCATAGTGATTTGGGTTAGATAGTGGGAATATTCGCTTATATTTAATGTTACATAAAGATAAGAAATATTTTTAGAGCAATCAATTTATTTTGATTTATAAAAAAAACACTATATTTGCACCGTTATTTATTAAAATCTAAATAATGAGGGGACTAAGTGTCCCCTCTTTTTATAAAATTATGACATTTAAAGAAAAAGTAAACACATTAATTACAGAAGCTCTTCAGGAAAAGCCATCAATCTTTTTGATTGATTTGTCTATTTCGGATTCTTTCAAGATTAGTGTTGGTTTAGACGGGGATAATGGAGTAGCGTTGCAGGATTGTATTGATATTAGTCGTGCAATCGAGAACAATCTGGATCGCGAAGAGCAGGATTTTTCTCTTGAAGTAGCATCAGTTGGAGTGGGATCTCCCTTGAAAATGACAAGACAATACAAGAAAAATATTGGTAGAACCTTGATTGTTACTACAAATACTGAAAAAATTGAGGCAGAATTAGTGGAAGCTAACGATGTTTTTATAATTTTGTCTTGGAAAGCAAGAGAACCGAAAAAAGTAGGAAAAGGAAAAGAAACAGTTCAAAAAGAGCAACAAATACCTTATACAGAAATTAAAGAGGCAATTGTTACAGTAACATTTTAATTAAAGAATTCGCATGGAAAATTTAGCATTAATCGATTCATTCTCAGAGTTTAAAGATAATAAACTTATTGATCGTGTAACGCTTATGGCAATTTTAGAGGACGTGTTTAGAAATGCATTAAAGAAAAAATACGGTTCTGATGATAACTTCGACATTATCATTAATCCTGATAAAGGAGATATGGAGATTTGGAGAAGAAGAGTAATCGTTGCTGATGAAGATCTGGACTTTGAGAACGAAGAAATTACCTTGACTGAAGCTAGAATGATCGAAGCGGATTTTGAAATTGGTGAAGAAGTTTCTGAAGAGGTTAAATTGATTGATTTAGGTAGAAGAGCGATCTTGGCTTTGCGTCAAAATTTGATATCTAAAATTCACGAACACGATAATACTAATCTTTATAAGCAATTTAAAGATATTATTGGCGATATTTACACCGCAGAAGTACATCACGTACGTCCAAGAGTGGTAATCTTGGTAGATGATGAAGGAAATGAGATTGTACTTCCTAAGGAAAAACAAATTCCATCTGACTTTTTCCGTAAAGGAGATAACGTTCGTGGAATCATTGAAAGTGTTGAATTAAAAGGAAATAAACCTCAAATCATTATGTCAAGAACTTCTGAGAAGTTTTTGGAGAAATTATTTGAACAAGAAATTCCGGAAGTATTCGACGGTTTGATTACGGTTAAAAATGTAGTTCGTATTCCTGGTGAAAAAGCAAAAGTAGCGGTAGATTCTTATGATGACAGAATTGATCCTGTTGGAGCTTGTGTTGGTATGAAAGGATCTCGTATTCACGGAATTGTTCGTGAGTTAGGAAACGAAAATATTGACGTAATCAACTATACAAACAATATTCAATTGTTTATTACAAGAGCATTAAGCCCTGCAAAAGTTTCTTCTATCAAAATTGACGAGGAAAATAAAAGAGCTGAAGTTTTCTTGAAATTAGAAGAAGTTTCTAAGGCTATCGGTAGAGGTGGTCATAATATAAAATTAGCTGGTCAGTTGACAGGTTACGAACTGGATGTTATTCGTGAAGGAGATGTTGCAGGTGCAACGGCAGATGAAGATGATGTTGAATTAACAGAGTTTTCAGACGAAATCGAAGGCTGGGTAATTGAAGAATTTGCTAAAATAGGTTTAGATACTGCAAAAAGTATTTTGAAACAAGAAGTAGAAGATTTAGTAAGAAGAACAGATCTGGAAGAGGAAACTATTCTTGATGTTATGAAAATACTAAAAGAAGAGTTTGATAGTTAGTTATCTGCTCTAACAACACAACGAAAAAGGTAATAATAAAAAGGTTATATGTCTGAAGAGAGAGTAATAAGAATAAACAAGGTTTTAAGGGAATTAAATATTTCGTTAGAAAGAGCTGTTGATTATCTAAAAGATAAGGGAATTGCTATTGATGCAAATCCGAATGCAAAAATTTCTGATAGCGAGTTTAATATCCTACAAAGCCAATTTGCGGGCGATAAGGGGAATAAGGAAGCTTCTAAAGAGGTAGGAGAAGAGAAAAGAAAAGAGAAAGAAGCATTACGTGTAGAGCGTGAGAAAGAAATTGAGGACAAACGCAGACAAGACGAAGAGCGCCAAAAACAACAAGAGATTATAAAAGCAAGAGCTGTTGTGACCGGACCTGTTCAAGTGGGTAAAATTGATTTAAATCCAAAGAAACCTGAGAAACCTGCAATTGTTTCTACTCCTTCAGAGGAACCGGTGAAAGTTGAAGAACCTAAAGTGGTTGTTGCTGCTCCGATTCAAGAGGAAAAACCTGTTCAGAAAGAAATCGTACAGCCGGAGCCGGTAGTGGTTGCGCCTGTAGTTGCTGAGGACAAAGTTGAAAAACCTATTATTACAGAGAAAAAAGAAGTAAAAGTGGAAGCTCCGAAAGTAGCTCAGGAACCAATTATATCTACGGATCCTACAACTTCAGAAGAGACGATCACTACGCAATATCAAAAGTTATCAGGAACGACACTTACAGGTCAGACAATTGATTTATCTCAATTTAACAAGCCTAAGAAAAAGAAAGAAGATCCGAAAATAACTCCAAACAAACCGGGAGCTCCGGGTGCAGGAAATAACGCTAACAAAAATAAGCGTAAAAGAATTGCTCCGAAGCCAGGTACACCGGGAGCACCAAAACCTGCAACAGGTAATGCACCGGGAACACCAAATCCTAATAAAATTACACCAAATACAGGTGGTGGAGGTTTTAATGCTAACAGAAGTGCTAGACCTGGTTTCGTAAAAGGAAACCGCCCTGCAATTGTAGCTAAAGTTGAGCCAACTGAAGAGGAAGTAAAAAACCAAATTAGAGAGACTCTTGAAAAACTTCAAGGAAAAGGTGGAAAATCAAAAGCTGCTAAATACAGAAGAGATAAAAGAGAGACACACCGTCAGAAATCTGATGATGAGCAAAGAGCACTTGACGAAGGAAGTAAAACTATTAAGGTTACAGAATTCGTTACTGTGGGTGAAATCGCGATCATGATGGATGTGCCGATTACAAAAGTAATTGGAACTTGTATGTCACTTGGAATCATGGTAACCATGAACCAGCGTTTAGATGCTGAAACTTTAACTATTGTGGCCGATGAGTTTGGTTACGAAGTAGAGTTTATCACAGTTGATATCGAAGAGGCAATAGAAGTTGTTGAAGATAAAGAAGAAGATTTAGTTGCCAGAGCGCCGATTGTTACGGTAATGGGTCACGTCGATCACGGTAAAACCTCTTTACTGGATTATATCCGTAAAGAAAATGTTATTGCCGGAGAGTCGGGAGGTATTACACAGCACATTGGAGCTTATGGAGTAACTTTAGATAATGGTCAGAAAATTGCATTCTTAGATACACCGGGTCACGAGGCGTTTACCGCGATGCGTGCACGTGGAGCGCAGGTTACGGATATTGCTATTATTGTGGTAGCTGCCGATGATGATATCATGCCTCAAACTAAAGAAGCGATTTCTCACGCACAAGCTGCGGGAGTACCAATTATTTTTGCAATCAATAAAATTGATAAACCAAATGCAAATGTTGAGAAAATCAAAGAGCGTTTAGCTAGTATGAATTTACTTGTTGAAGACTGGGGTGGAAAAATTCAATCACATGATATTTCTGCAAAGATTGGAACAGGAGTAAAAGAATTACTTGAAAAAGTTTTATTAGAAGCAGAAATTTTGGATCTGAAATCGAATCCGAATAAGGCAGCACAGGGAACTGTTGTGGAAGCATTTTTGGATAAAGGGAAAGGATATGTTTCTACTATCTTAGTACAACATGGAACTTTAAAGGTTGGAGATTATATGCTGGCCGGTAAACACCATGGAAAAGTAAAAGCAATGCATGATGAAAGAGGACATATTGTTTTGGAGGCAGGTCCTTCAACTCCGGTTTCTGTTTTAGGTTTGGATGGTGCTGCTACTGCCGGTGATAAATTCAATGTTTTTGAAGACGAAAAAGAAGCCAAACAAATTGCCTCTAAACGTTCTCAATTAATGCGTGAACAATCGGTACGTACACAACGTCATATCACATTGGACGAAATTGGTCGTCGTATTGCATTGGGTCAGTTTAAAGAATTGAACGTAATCCTTAAAGGAGACGTTGATGGATCAGTTGAAGCATTGTCTGATTCGTTCTCTAAACTTTCTACAGAAGAAATTCAAATTAATATTATTCATAAAGGTGTTGGAGCCATTACAGAGACTGACGTTATGTTGGCTTCTGCTTCTGATGCGATCATTATTGGATTTAACGTTCGTCCTGCAGGAAATGCGAGACAACTGGCAGATAAAGAAGAAATCGATATCCGTTACTACTCTATTATCTATGCTGCTATCGATGACTTGAAAGATGCGATGGAAGGAATGTTAGCTCCTGAGATGAAAGAAGAGATTTTAGGAACAGCAGAGATCCGTGAGATTTTCAAAATTTCTAAAGTAGGTTCTATCGCCGGATGTATGGTTACGGACGGTAAGATTATGAGAGCTTCTAAAATCAGAGTGATCAGAGAAGGTGTAGTGGTGCATACAGGTGAACTTGTAGCATTGAAACGTTTCAAAGACGATGTGAAAGAAGTTACGAAAGGATACGATTGTGGTATTCAAATTAAAGGTTTCAACGATATTGAAGAAAGAGATGTTATTGAAGCTTACCATGAAGTAGCGATCAAAAAGAAATTGAAATAAGATTCAATATTTATATTTTAAAGTCCCAACGCAAGTTGGGACTTTTTTTATAGCTTATAAAGAATCATTTTAATTCTTTTAATCTGTGGCAAAACAAAATGAAGCTGCCACAGATTTCACAGATTTAAAGGATTTTTTTAAAGTATTCAATAGCTGCTATTCGACAATCGTGTTCAGGTTATTGTGTTTTGGTGATTGTGTAATAGGATGTTTTTTTTGATGCGGAAAAGGGGCTTATTTATTTCAAATTTTGTGTTATTTTTGGTTAAAAAAATATATAGATATGAAACGATTATTATACACAGGATTCCTTTTCTTAAGTCTATCTACGCTGTCTTTTTCGCAAGAAGCCGTAGAGAAAAAAGGACCTCCGGCGGGGAATGCTTTAGTTGGGGATTATTATGGAGCCGATATTTCTAAGGTTTCAGAAGGCAAGGCGATCTCGGTTGAGAAATTGCAAAAGGAATTAAATAATGTACAGAAAATTGAAGATATCTCGGTACGAGGAGTTGTAACCGATGTTTGTCCGAAGAAAGGATGCTGGGTTGCGGTTAAAACAGAAGACGGGTCTTCGTTTTTTGTAAAAATGAAAGAGTATGCCTTTTTTGTACCAACAAGTTTAAAAGGAAAAAATGTTGTTTTGGAAGGTGTTGCGGAGAAGAAAATTACCTCTGTTGAAGAGCTCAAACATTACGCTAAAGATGGTAAGAAACCACAATCAGAAATAGATGCGATTACAGCTCCAAAAGAAGAGATTCGATTTCTTGCCAGTGGAATTAAGGTAGTTAACTAAGCGTGCTTTTAGTTTTAAGTACATCACTTATATTGTAAAGTCTCAACGAAAGTTGGGACTTTTTTTGTTTGATTAGGTTTTAGGAAAAATCAATATAGGATTGGAATTAGAGCATGGTTTGGCATGCGATTATCTATTGATCTCTTGCAGTTATAAATCTATAAGAAAGAAAAATACTACTTTTTAAATAAAGGCTTTAGGTTTGCTAAAAATTAAAACTTTTAGCAATGAAAAACGTAGTGAAACAATTTTTAAAGGGTACAGTTATTTTAGCAGTGGCTATCTTTTTGGGTGATTGTAGTAAGGAGGATAGTCCGGATGAACCAGTTAGCAAGGCATCAGATCCCGGAGTTTATAATCTAAAAACCGTGACACTGGAAAAATCACTTGATTTTTTTAAAGAATTAAACCGCAAACAGTTAACGAGTAGGAGAGTCGATGTTGCAGATATAGGATTGGAGATAGATTTGTCGACCTTGGAGCAGATTGACATAACAGATACAGATGCTAAATTGAATATAGCAAGTGCAAAGACAAACCTTGAAGGAGTAGAGACAGAAATTTTACAAATTGAGATTGACGGAGCAGTACAGACTGTTTTGTTTCATCGTGTTCCTGAAAAAAGGACTAATAAGCATATCAGCAGGGCTCCGGCGGATCCTGCGTTTACAGGATCTGTTTATTCTACCGATATAAAAGGGCAGGTTTTAAGTGGTTTTAAGATTGATAAAGGAAATGTTGCCGGCTCCTATAATACCTTACTTTCTGCGATTGATCCTGTACCCCTAAAAGAAGTTATAATTAAAAACAACTATATAACGCCTCCTACAAATGATGCCCGTACCAGACTAAATTATCAGTTTGTACGATCGCGGAATAATGGTTCGTCAATGGGGATTGCTTACGCTTCCTATTTCAGAAAGCTGAATAATAAAAAATTTGATGATGGTATTATGGATGCTCGGCTTGATGAGTGTTTGAAAAAGGTTTTAAATGATTTAAAAAAGACGATAGCAAGTCCGGGTAATATGGTTACTAATTTTACAGGTGATTGGAATGCCACTAGGTATAATTGGACAGTAATCAGTGATACTAAAGTAGGTGATAAACCATTTACGGGTGAGACTTCAAGGTTGTATAATGAAGTAACGGGGGTTACGACTACTTTTTATAATAGAGCTTGGCCAGATGCGACAGATTTGTCTTGGGCTCGAACCATATTGCATGAATCGATTCATGCTTATTTTGTAGTTTATTTCAGGGTAGATGGTGTTGGTGCAAATACAGCATATCCTCACTTGGTTGAGGAATGGAATGCTAAAAAGAACATAGAGGTAGCTCATCATGAGGAAATGGCTATAAGTCTGGTGGCGCAAGTAAGGGATGCTTTAGAGATTTACGGTGTAAGTAAAGGGTATCGGTTGGATAGGCAATTTTATCAGGATATGGCATGGGGAGGTTTGACCGAGACAAAAGCGTTTAAAGCGCTTCCGTTTAGAGAAAAAGCACGGATTAAGGATGTTCTTAGTGTAGAATTGACGGGTAAAGATGTCGATGGAGATGTACAATTTCAGAGGGGTAAAAGGTCTAAGTGTTAAATGTTGATTTGTTATGATAAATAGTAATTGTTATATACTGCTGATTTCCTTTGCATTTGTTTTGGTTGGCTGCACTTCTATAAAAAAAGGCTTAATACCAAATAATAATGCTGGAGGTTATAAAGTGCTTGTAGTTCAAAAACAGGATAAAATAAATCCGGATCGGCTTATAATTAAAGGGCGGGTGCTAGATGCTAAAACTGGGAAACCATTACAAATTGCAGTGCTAAAGATTGAGTGTTCTACAATTAAGGCGTCAATAAAAGGAGAATACTTGTATGAGACAACAAAATCGGCTTATAAGTATTTCTTTATAGAGGCTATTTGTTATAACTATAAATCAGTAGACACAAAATATTTAGATATACAGGATAAGGACGAATTGCAAATTGATTTTTATTTGGAGGAATATGATAATCCAATTTTGAATTGTGAAGGATACTTGAACGATTAGCATTTATGACATTGCCTAAAGCGGGAAGAAAAAGAATCTTCGATACGATTAACATTGAGTTACATGGCAAAAATATGAGTCAAAGCCCAAGACCACAAAAAGGGAAGAGAGCTGGTTGTTAATTTTTTGTATAATGAAAAAGGATAGATTTTTTTTAACGTTGTTTCTGTGTCTGTTTGTTTTGATAGGATGTGTTTCTACAAAGGAGAAGTTAATCTCAACCTATAATTCAGGGGGGTATACTGTGGTTCTAAGTAAAGATAAATTAAAAAATTTAGAGGAAGATGTTATTATTCGTGGACATGTTTATGATGTTAAAACAGGTAAGCCTTTGAGTAATGTACAAGTGACTTCGGGGTGTTTTAAATTTCAAACAACATCTGAGGGAGAGTATTCTTTTAGATCCAGAAATTTGGAGGAAGGTTTTTTTTATGTGGAAGCGGTGGTTTATCCGTATTTGGCAGTAGAGACAGATTATATTGATATTTATAATAGAAAAGAGGTTGTAATTGATTTTTATTTAGCAGAATCTAATAGACCATTGATAGAGTGTGAGGGGGTAGGAGGAGAATGGCATAAACGTAAGCAGGATGAATTAAATAATCTCAAGTAATTTATTTTAATGATTAAGATTTACGTAAAATCAAAATTATGAAAAAAAGCAAAAATGTTTTGCTACTGTTTGTCTTTGCATTTGCTTTAGTTGGATGCTCTTCTTTTAAAAAAAAGTTGCTGCCAAACAATAACAAAGGAGGTTATATCTTAACTTTTGTTAAACCGGCGTCTAAGAGTAAAATGAATAAGGTTGTTACTATTCGGGGACATGTTTATGATTTGGAAACAAATTTGCCGTTAGGTGGTGCAAAAGTGAGTTATGGTTGCCTCATTCTTACAACCTTGGCAGATGGGGGGTATTCCTTTAAAACTCGAAATAGTAGAGATGATTCTTTTTTTGTCGAAGCAGATAAAGAAGGGCTTTTGTCAATTGAAACGAATAGCATTGATAGTTACGGTAATAAGGAAATTATAATAGATTTTTATCTGGATAAAAACAACAGTTTTTTGCTTGATTGTAAGGGATCGCGAATTATTGAGGAAACGCCGGAAGAATGATTAAACAAGTTGGCAAGCCGAGTGGTTTGGAAATCAGTTTTAATTGGGGTATTTTAATTATGTGCAAATGAAAAAGTGTAAGTATAAGATATTGTGGTTTGTCTGCTTGTTTGTTTTGTGCGGATGTTCTTTTGCGCAAAAGAAGTTGATACCGACTAATAATAAAGGTGGATATGGTATGACTATAATCCATGATGACCAAAAGATAAATTTGGATGAAGTTACTATTAGCGGAAAAGTAATAGATAGAGAAACAGGTAAGTCAATAGAGGGAGGTTTGTTTGTTTTTGGTTGTCGGATGATCTTGCCGTCATCTAAAGGTAACTTTTCTTTTAAGGTAAAAAGAGCAGGTTATGATCCTGTTAGTTTATTAGTAGTTCTTCTTTCGCATAGAAATGTAGAAACAAGACCGATTGATCTTAAAAATGCAAGTGAGATCAAAATTGATTTTTATGTGGTGAAAGATACAAGTCCTGATTATGACTGTGTAGGTTCTTATATGAGCAATAAGAGACAAGAAGAGCTTAATAAGTTGGAGTAGTTCTGATCTTCCTATGCTTCAATTGCTAAAACTAAATGATGTTGACACAAAGTCATATAAAAAAAAAGCAACTCCGATCAGAGTTGCTTTTTTTGTGTTTTGTTTTTCTGCTGAGAACTATTTGCCCGGTTTCAGTAAAAAGACTGTTTTGTATCTTTTTTTGATTTCTGCTAAGTTGCGTTCTGCTTCTATTTTTGTTTTGAAATTTCCAACGATTACTTTGTAGTTTGGCGTGTTGAAAATTATCGTTCCGTCAAGGGTAGTGTATTCTCTTTTGAAATCGGTAAGCGTTTTTTTGGCCTCATCGCTCTTGCCGCTGAAAATTTGAATTCTATAGGTATCGTTTGTACTTAACGATGTGTTAATTTTGCGTTTGTCATTCAGCAATTGCTCAAATTTTGGGTCCTGATTTAGGGTTAAATTTTGGTCCTGAGCGTTAATATTAGAAGCTAAAGCGATCATTGCTAGTGTTAGGTAGACTCTTTTAGAGGGAGTTAAAATTCTCATAATGTGATGGTTTTTATGCAAAAGTAGTATTTAAAGTTTGTATGGAAAATTTTAATTTTATTTAGAATTGATATAAATTGGTATTTAAGGGTATTTTAAGGTTTTGAGAATAGTTCATAAGTCGTATTTTTGTGCAAGTTTTAAAAGAAGGTATTAGTTTTTTGTTGATTTACTACAGAAAAAATCATACCAAAAATTAGTAGATAATTATTATACTATATGAAAAAGGTGGGTAACCATAATTCGATCTCAAGAAAATTGCTGCTTAGCTTATCGCTAACGCTGATTTTCTCCCTAACTTCATTTGCTCAAGATCCAGCTGCTGCTCCGGCCGCACCTGAAGCTGCTGCTCCGGCTGCAACTGCCGGTGGTGATCCAGTAAAAGGGAAAGAACTTTTTAATGCAAATTGCGCTGCATGTCACAAATTAGATGCTAAGTCAACAGGTCCTGCTCTAAGGGGTGTTGCTGCAAAGCATGATATGGCTTGGATCTACAAGTGGGTTCACAACAGTTCTGACATGATTAAGTCAGGTGATGCTACAGCCGTAAAACTTTTTGAGGAATACAACAAGTCTGTAATGACTTCTTTTCCTCAGTTATCTGAAGGTGATATAGACAATATTATCGCCTATACTTCTGAAGTAAAAGTTGAAGCGCCTAAGGTTGCTGGTCAATTGCCAACAGGTCCTCAGGAAGGTGGAAGCGGAATCTCAAATAACATTATATTAGGTGCTCTTGCTCTTGTGATGGCTATCTTGGTTGTAATGTTGTTCATGGTGAACAAAGTGTTAACTAAGGTTGCTCGTAATAATGGTATTGAAGTAGCTCCGAAAGAAGCTGGAACTCCAATCTGGAAAGTATTTATTAAAAACCAATTTCTGGTTTTAGTAACTTCTATATTTTTACTTTTGGCAAGTGGTTATTTTGTGTACGGTTACCTGATGCAGGTAGGTGTTGATCAGAATTATGAGCCAATTCAGCCAATTCACTATTCTCATAAAATTCACGCAGGTGATAATGAGATCAATTGTAAATATTGCCACTCTGCTGCTCGTGTGAGTAAAACGGCTGGTATTCCTTCTTTGAATGTTTGTATGAACTGTCATAAAAACATTTCTGAAGTTGCTGAAACTACTGCTACTCCTGAGTACAGCAAAGCTTTCTATGATGCAGAAATTCAAAAATTATATGATGCAGTTGGATGGGATAAAGCGAAACAAGCTTATACCGGAAAAACAAAACCTGTAAAATGGGTTCGTATTCATAATTTACCTGATTTTGTGTATTTCAATCACTCACAGCACGTTTCTGTTGCAGGAGTTGAGTGCCAAACTTGTCACGGACCGGTAGAAGAATTTGAAATCATGAAGCAATACTCTAAATTAACAATGGGATGGTGCGTTGATTGCCATAGAAAAACCGATGTTAAGATGGAAGGAAATGCTTACTATGATAAAATTCATGCTGAACTTTCTAAAAAATACGGTGTAGAGAAATTGACTGCAGCGCAAATGGGAGGTTTAGAATGCGGTAAATGCCACTATTAATCGAATTATTAAGATTTTAATATTTATATACAATGTCATCAAACAAAAAATACTGGAAAAGTGTTGAGGAACTAGAAAATAGTTCTATTGTTGAGGCGCTTAGAAATAACGAATTTGTTGAAGAAATTCCAACGGATGAATTCTTAGGTAATGCTGATGCATTAGCTTCATCCGGAACTTCACGTCGTGACTTTTTAAAGTACGTAGGGTTTAGTACTGCAGCCGTAACGCTTGCAGCTTGCGAAGGCCCTGTTCACAAGTCTATACCTTACGTGTTACAACCGGAACAAATCATTCCTGGTGTTGCAGATTATTATGCAACTACTGTTTTTGATGGTTTTGATTTTGCTAACCTTTTAGTAAAAACTCGTGAAGGTCGTCCAATTAAAATTGAAAACAATACTATTTCCGGAGCTAAGTTTTCAGCCAATGCGAGAGTTCATGCGTCTATCTTGTCACTATATGACAGTATGCGTTTGAAAGAACCTAAATTGGATGGAAAAAATAGTAGCTGGTCTGCTGTTGATTTAAGAATTAAATCCGGTATTGCAGCTGCGAAAGCAAAAGGAGGTCAAGTAGTATTGCTGACAAATACTTTGGCGAGCCCGTCTAGTGAAAAATTAATTGCTGAATTTATTGCTAAAAACCCAAATGCTAAGCATGTGGTTTATGATGCAGTTTCTTCATCAGATGCTTTAGATGCATTTGAAACAGTTTATGGTGAGAGAGCTTTAGTTGATTATGATTTTTCAAAAGCTACTTTAATTGTTTCTGTTGGAGCTGATTTCTTAGGAGATTGGCAAGGTGGTGCATACGATTCAGGATATGCAAAAGGACGTATTCCTCAACAAGGAAAAATGTCTCGTCACTTCCAGTTTGAATCAAACATGACATTGTCTGGAGCTGCTGCTGATAAGCGTTTTTCGATGACTGTTGCAAATCAGAAACAAGCTTTAGTTCAAATATATAATGTTATTGCAGGTACTTCTATTGGAGTTTCTTTGGATGCTGCGATTAAAGCTGAAGTAGTAAAAGCTGCTCAGCAATTAAAAGCTGCCGGATCAAAAGGAGTTTTAGTATCTGGAATTGAAGATAAAAATGCTCAATTATTAGTTTTAGCTATCAATCAAATATTGGCTAGTGAAGCTTTTAGTACTGCAGGAACAAGACAAATTAGAAAAGGATCTAATGCAGTTGTGACTCAGTTGATAAAAGATATGAATGCAGGTAGTGTTCATACTTTAATTATGAGTGGTGTTAACCCGGTTTATACATTAGCTGATTCTGCTGCTTTTGTTTCGGGATTGAAAAAAGTAGATACTACTGTTGCTTTTTCTTTAAAAGAAGACGAAACAGCATCTATTGTTAAAATTGCTGCTCCGGTTGCTCACTATTTAGAGGCTTGGGGTGATGTTATGATTACAAAAGGAACGTATAGTTTAACTCAACCAACTATTCGTCCTATATTTAATACAAAACAATTTGAAGACGTTTTATTATCGTTAAACGGAATTTCAGGAACTTACTACGATTATATCAAAGCTAATTCGGCTGGTATTGTTGCAGGTTCTTCTTGGAATAAAGTGTTACATGATGGTGTTTTTGTAATTGGATCATCTGCTTTAGCTGCCGGTTCATTTGATTATAATGCTGCTGCAACTGCAGTTGCTAAATCAAAAGCTGCCGGAGACTTCGAATTAGTATTGTATACTAAAACGGGTATGGGTGACGGACAACAAGCAAACAACCCTTGGTTGCAAGAGTTCCCGGATCCGATTACAAGAGTTTCTTGGGATAACTATGTTACCGTTTCGAATGCAGATGCTAAGAAATTAGGATTATCAAATGAAATTGTTGCCAATGGTGGTTTGAATGGTAGTTATGCTACAATCACAACAGCTGATGGTGTTAAGTTGGAAAACGTTCCTGTAATTGTTCAACCGGGACAAGCTGTTGGTACAGTTGGTATGGCTGTTGGTTACGGACGTAAAGCAGCTTTGAAAGAAGAAATGCAAGTAGGTTTAAATGCTTACGCTTTATATAAAAACTTTAATAGTGTTCAGACTGTTTCTATTGCTAAGGCAAGTGGAGAGCATGAGTTTGCTTGTGTACAAGGTCAGAAAACATTAATGGGAAGAGGAGATATCATTAAAGAAACTACTCTTGACGTATTTAATAAGGAAAATGCAGAGCATTGGAATCCACAACCAATGGTATCTTTAGACCACGAAGAGGTTAAAGCTACAACAGTTGATTTATGGGAGTCATTTGATCGTTCTACCGGACATCACTTTAACCTTTCTATCGACTTAAATGCTTGTACCGGATGTGGAGCATGTGTTATTGCTTGTCATGCTGAAAACAACGTTCCAGTTGTTGGTAAAGCAGAGGTAAGAAGAAGCCGTGATATGCACTGGTTGCGTATTGACAGATATTATTCTTCTGAAAGCACTTTTGAAGGAGATAACAAAAGAAAAGAAAATATAGCTGGTTTATCTAGTTCATTGTCTACATTTAACGAAATGGAAAATCCTGGGGATAACCCACAAGTGGCTTTCCAACCGGTAATGTGTCAGCACTGTAACCACGCACCATGTGAAACAGTTTGTCCTGTTGCTGCGACTTCTCACGGTCGTCAAGGTCAAAACCATATGGCTTACAACAGATGTGTTGGTACTCGTTACTGTGCAAACAACTGTCCGTATAAAGTACGTCGTTTCAACTGGTTCTTGTACAACAAAAACAGTGAATTCGATTATCACATGAATGATGATTTAGGTCGTATGGTATTAAACCCAGACGTAAACGTTCGTTCTCGTGGAGTTATGGAAAAATGTTCATTCTGTATTCAAAGTACTCAAGCTGTTATTCTTCAAGCTAAACGTGAAGGTAGAGTAGTGGCGAAAGATGAATTTAACAATGCTTGTGCATGTTCAGCTGCTTGTTCTTCTGGAGCGATGGTATTTGGAGATGTAAATGATAAAGAAAGTGAAGTTGCTAAACTTGCTGAAAGTGAAAGAATGTATCACTTATTAGAGCATGTTGGAACAAAACCGAACGTTTTCTATCATGTAAAAGTTAGAAATACTTAGTAAAATTATTAATTAGAAACAATATAAAGGATTATGTCGTCTCACTACGAAGCACCCATTAGAAAACCTTTAGTTATAGGTGATAAATCTTATCACGATGTAACAGTAGATGTAGCTGCACCTGTTGAGGGGCCTGCAAACAAACAATGGTGGACAGTATTTTCAATTGCATTAATAGCCTTCCTTTGGGGGTTAGGTTGTATAATTTACACTGTATCTACCGGTATCGGAACATGGGGATTAAATAAAACAGTTGGTTGGGCCTGGGATATCACGAACTTCGTTTGGTGGGTTGGTATTGGTCACGCCGGAACCTTAATTTCTGCGGTATTATTACTTTTCCGTCAACGTTGGAGAATGGCTATTAACCGTTCTGCAGAAGCGATGACTATCTTCTCTGTAGTTCAGGCAGGTTTATTTCCAATTATTCACATGGGGCGTCCATGGTTGGCTTACTGGGTATTACCTATTCCAAATCAATTTGGATCTTTATGGGTAAACTTTAACTCGCCATTACTTTGGGACGTATTTGCAATTTCAACGTATCTTTCGGTATCATTAGTTTTCTGGTGGACTGGTTTATTACCTGACTTTGCTATGCTACGTGATAGAGCAATAACACCTTTTAATAAAAGAGTATATTCTATCCTAAGTTTTGGATGGAGCGGTAGAGCAAAAGACTGGCAACGTTTTGAAGAAGTATCTTTAGTACTTGCAGGTTTAGCTACTCCACTTGTACTTTCTGTACACACAATTGTATCGATGGACTTTGCTACTTCTGTAATTCCGGGATGGCATACCACGATTTTCCCTCCGTACTTCGTTGCCGGAGCGGTATTCTCAGGATTTGCAATGGTAAACACCTTGTTGATCGTTATGAGAAAAGTTTCTAACCTTGAAGCTTACATTACACTTCAACATATCGAATTAATGAATATTGTAATCATGATTACAGGTTCTATTGTTGGTGTAGCGTATATCACTGAGTTATTCGTAGCTTGGTATTCAGGAGTAGAGTACGAGCAATATGCATTCTTAAACAGAGCTACCGGACCTTACTGGTGGGCATACTGGTCGATGATGACTTGTAACGTTTTCTCTCCACAATTTATGTGGTTCAAGAAACTAAGAACAAGTATCATGTTCTCTTTTATTATTTCGATTGTAGTAAACATCGGAATGTGGTTTGAAAGATTCGTAATTATTGTTACTTCTTTGCATAGAGATTACCTTCCATCTTCTTGGACAATGTTCTCACCAACATTTGTTGATATTGGAATTTTCATCGGAACGATTGGTTTCTTCTTTGTATTGTTTTTATTGTACTCTAGAACATTCCCTGTAATTGCTCAGGCAGAGGTTAAAACAATTTTGAAAGGAACAGGAGATAATTACATTAGAGAAAGAGCAAATAGTAAAGATTCACACCATGAGTAATAAAGTAATATACGCCATTTATAATGACGATGATATTTTGATGGATGCAGTAAAGAAAACCAGAGCTGCACATCATCATATTGAAGATGTCTTTACTCCATTCCCAGTTCACGGATTGGATAAAGCTATGGGATTAGCACCAACAAGATTAGCAATTTGCGCTTTTTTATATGGTTGTGTTGGTATCTCTGTTGCAACATTCATGATGAGTTATATCATGATTCATGATTGGCCACAGGATATTGGAGGAAAACCAAGTTTTAGTTTCATCCAGAATATGCCGTCTTTCGTGCCTATTATGTTTGAGATGACTGTATTTTTTGCTGCTCATTTAATGGTAATCACTTTTTACATGAGAAGTAGATTATGGCCATTTAAAGAAGCTGAAAATCCGGATGTAAGAACAACAGACGACCATTTCTTAATGGAAGTTGCTGTAAACGATAACGAGGCAGAACTGGTTTCTTTTTTCGAAGGTACAGGAGCAGTTGAAGTTAAAGTAATTGAAAAGAATTAATTGTAGCTATGAAAAGGATATATAAAATAACACTTTTAGTTGGTATAACTATTTTAGTTTCATCATGCCACAATAATTCGGCACCAAACTATCAGTATTTCCCTAATATGTATGAATCTGTTGCTTACGAGCCATATACAGAGGCAAAAATATTTAAAGGAGGAAAAGAAGGACAACTTCCTGTAGAAGGAACTATCAATAGAGGTTTTGAGCCTTATGAATATGAAAACTCAACGGCTGGTTATGAATTGGCAAAAGCTAATTTAAAATCACCTTTGACTGCAGAAGAAAAAAGTTCTGAAAAAGGAAAAGAACTTTTCGAAATTTACTGTATGAGTTGCCATGGTGCAACCGGAAACGGTAAAGGTAAATTGGTTGAGAGAGAAAAATTTCTTGGAGTACCTAGCTATAAAGACAGAGTTATTACGGAAGGAAGTATCTTTCACGTTGAAACTTATGGTTTAAATGCAATGGGTTCGCATGCAAATCAATTAAGTGCTCACGAACGTTGGTTAGTTGCTGACTATGTTCTGAAACTAAAAAGCCAATTATAATTGTTGAACAAACTGATCGTAATAGATATGTATACATTTTCAAGTAAATTAAAAACTTTTTCTATCATCCTAATGGCCGTAGGTTTATTAGGGATTGGGTATGGTTTTTTAAGTGCACCTAAAGATATTAAAGAAGTTGAAAAAATACTAGCTGCAGATGCACATGGTTCTCATGGTGCTGCACATGCAGAAGCTCCGGCAGCTTCTCATGAGTCTGCAGGTCATGAAGCTACAGAAGCTTCGCATGAAGCTCCAGCGGCTTCTCATGAAACAGCAGCAGCTGCGCATGACGCACACGAAGGTGCAGCGCATGCAGAAGCTCCGGCAGTTTCACATGATACAGCAGCCGTTGCACATGACGCACACGAAGGTGCTGCACATGCAGAAGCTCCAGCAGCTGCTCATGAAGTTGCAAAAGCTTCACACGACTCACACGAAGGCGGAGAACATGCTAATGTTGATGCAGCAGGTGAGCATGAAAAACATTTAAAACACGTATTGCACCAATTGCAAAACAAACCTTGGTCAGCATTATATGTTGCCTGTATTTTCTTCTTATTGCTTTCTATGGGAGTTTTAGCATTTTATGCTATCCAACAAGTGGCACAAGCAGGATGGTCTCCGGTGTTGTTTAGAGTAATGCAGGGAATAACAGCTTACTTACCTTATGGTTCTGTAATTTTCTTTATAATCTTAGTTTTATGCGGACTTCACTTTAATCATATTTTTGTATGGTTAGGAGAAGGGGTAACAGATCCTAAAAGTGAAAATTACGATGCTATTATTGCAGGTAAATCAGGTTACTTAAACTTTCCTTTTTGGATTGTAAGAGCGGGAATCTTTTTATTAGGATGGAACGTATACAATTATTTCGCTAGAAAAAATTGTTTAGCTCAGGACGAAGCAAATGATGATTTGAACTACAAAAAGAACTTTAACTATTCTGCTGGATTTTTAGTTTTCTTTATCGTATCTGAGTCTATCATGTCTTGGGATTGGATTATGTCATTTGACCCACACTGGTTCAGTACTTTATTCGGTTGGTATGTATTCGCTTCTTTCTTTGTAAGTGGTATTACTACAATCGCTTTAGTTACTATCTACTTAAAATCTAAAGGATATTTAGAATTTGTAAATACAAGCCACATTCACGATTTAGCTAAATTTATGTTTGGTATCAGTGTTTTCTGGACTTACTTATGGTTCTCTCAATTCATGTTGATCTGGTACGCTAATATTCCTGAAGAGGTAACGTATTTCGTAACAAGAATCCAATTGTACAACCTTCCTTTCTTTGGAGCTGTTGTTATGAACTTTGTTTTCCCATTGTTAATATTAATTAATACTGATTTCAAACGTCTAAGCTGGGTTATTGTAATGGCTGGAGTTGTAATCTTATTAGGTCACTACCTAGATTTCTTTAATATGATTATGCCTGGTACTGTTGGAGATAAATGGTTTATTGGAGTTTCTGAAATTGCATCTATTCTTTTCTTCTTAGGTTTGTTTATTTTTGCTGTATTTACTGCATTGACTAAATCTCCTTTGTTAGCAAAAAGAAATCCTTTCATAGAAGAAAGTAAACATTTTCATTATTAATATTTAAAGAGATAAACAGATGACAAGTTTGTTGGTAATTATAGTTTTAGTTTTATTAGCAGTTGCACTTTGGCAATTGACCAGAATATTTGATCTTACTCAAGTAGGATCTTCTTCTGACGATTCTCAGGTTGCTTCAGATAATGATAATAATATTCAGGGATATATTATGTTTGGCTTTTTGGCATTCATCTATATATTTACAATATACGGTTTACTAAAATGGGGTAATTTAGCACTTCATACTCCTGCTTCAGAGCACGGTATTTTAGTGGATAGTTTAATGAATATTACCTGGGTTTTAATTTTTACAGTTCAGGTTATTACTCAAGGTTTATTGCACTGGTTTTCTTTTAAAAACAGAGGACACAAAGATAAAAAAGCATTATTCTTTGCTGATAGTAATAAATTAGAAGCATTGTGGAGTATTATTCCATCTGTAGTTTTGGCTTGTTTGATTCTTTACGGATTGTATGCTTGGAACAACATTATGTTTGTTGACAAAGATGAAGATGTTATTGAAATTGAATTATACGCTCAACAATTTAAATGGACTGCAAGATATGCAGGAAACGATAATACTTTAGGAAAAGCAAACGTTCGTTTGATCGAAGGTATCAATACTTTAGGGGTTGATATGTCAGATAAAAATTCTGAAGATGATATCGTTGTAACTGAACTGCATATCCCAAAAGGAAAAAAAGTACATTTCAAAATGCGTTCTCAGGATGTATTGCACTCTGCTTACTTCCCTCACTTTAGAGCACAGATGAACTGTGTTCCTGGAATGGTTACTGAATTTGCATTCATTCCTACTTACACTACTGCTGAATACAGAGAGTTGCCATTTATGGTTGAAAAAGTAGCACACATCAACAAACTTAGAGCTGAAAAAAGCGTTGAGTTAGTTGCTAAAGGTGGTACTGCTTTAGATCCTTATACATTTGATTATTTATTATTATGTAATAAAATTTGTGGATCTTCTCATTACAACATGCAAATGAAAGTTGTAGTAGATACTCCTGAAGATTATAAAAAATGGTTAAGCGAAAAAACTACCTTAGCGCAGGATATTAAAGCTGCTGCTGCGGCAGATGCTGAAAAAGCTGCTGCTGAAAGTGCAAAAGCTAATACAGATAGTACAGCTAAGGACACAGTAAAAGCAGTTATTGATACTGTAAAAGCTGTTGTTGCTAAAGTAGCTATGAAATAATTTATTAAGAAAATTTAAAGTATACATATATGTCAGCAGAAGCACACGATCACGGACACGAACACGATCACGAGCACGAACATCATCATAAGGACACTTTCATTACCAAATATATATTTAGTATTGATCACAAAATGATTGCCAAACAATACTTGCTTACAGGTATTATCATGGGGATTATTGGTATTGCAATGTCATTGCTTTTCAGAATGCAATTGGCATGGCCGGAAGAGTCTTTTAAAATCTTTAATGTTTTATTAGGAGATAAATTTGCACCGGATGGTGTAATGGCAAATGATATTTATTTGGCTTTAGTTACAATTCACGGTACCATCATGGTATTCTTTGTACTAACCGCCGGTTTGAGTGGAACTTTTAGTAACTTACTTATTCCGCTTCAAATTGGAGCAAGAGATATGGCTTCCGGATTTATGAATATGATTTCATACTGGTTGTTCTTCTTATCTGCTGTAGTAATGTTATGTTCTTTATTCGTTGAAGCTGGACCAGCTTCTGCAGGTTGGACAATTTACCCACCATTAAGTGCTTTACCACAAGCGATCCCTGGATCAGGTACTGGTATGACTTTATGGTTAGTTTCGATGGCTATCTTTATTGCATCTTCTTTAATGGGATCTCTAAACTACATTGTAACGGTTATCAATTTAAGAACTAAAGGAATGTCTATGACCAGACTTCCACTTACAATCTGGACATTTTTCGTAACAGCTATTATTGGTGTTATTTCATTCCCGGTATTGTTATCTGCAGCATTATTATTGATTTTCGATAGAAGTTTCGGTACTTCATTCTTCTTATCTGATATTTATATTGCAGGAGAGGTTTTACACTACCAAGGAGGTTCTCCGGTTTTGTTTGAGCACTTATTCTGGTTCTTAGGACACCCTGAGGTATATATTGTAATTTTACCTGCAATGGGACTTGTTTCTGAAATTATGGCTACGAATGCTCGTAAACCAATCTTCGGATACAGAGCGATGATTATGTCAGTTCTTGCAATTGCATTTTTATCTACAATTGTTTGGGGTCACCACATGTTTATTTCAGGTATGAATCCTTTCTTAGGATCTGTATTTACATTTACAACTTTATTGATTGCAATTCCTTCTGCTGTAAAAGCGTTTAACTGGATTACAACTTTATGGAAAGGTAACCTGCAATTCAACCCTGCAATGTTATTCTCTATCGGAATGGTTTCTACTTTCATCACTGGAGGTTTAACGGGAATTATTTTAGGAGATAGTACTTTAGATATTAACGTTCACGATACTTACTTCGTAATTGCTCACTTTCACTTAGTAATGGGTATCTCTGCACTTTACGGAATGTTTGCCGGTATTTACCACTGGTTCCCTAAAATGTACGGAAGAATGTTAAACAAAAACTTAGGTTATATTCACTTCTGGATTACAGCAGTTTGTGCTTACGGAGTATTCTTCCCAATGCACTTTATCGGATTAGCTGGTTTACCAAGACGTTATTATACCAATACAAACTTCCCATTATTTGACGATTTGCAAAATGTGAATGTATTGATTACAACATTTGCTCTTGTTGGAGGTGCGTTCCAGTTAGTATTCTTATACAACTTCTTTAGCAGTATTTTCTACGGTAAAAAAGCAGTTCAGAATCCATGGAAATCTACAACATTAGAGTGGACTACTCCGGTAGAACATATCCACGGTAACTGGCCAGGAGAAATTCCTCACGTACACCGTTGGCCGTATGACTACAGTAACCCGAATCACGATGTAGATTTTGTACCTCAAAATGTACCAATGAAAGAAGGTGAAGAAGTTTTACACCACTAAAAATATTTTAAAAGGCTGTCCATTTGGACAGCCTTTTTTGTTTTAAATCTGTGGAAGAAAAAATAGTGTGATATTTTAGTTGGAGGTGAAGAATTGATTAGCGATAAACGAGGCGTTAACTGAACATTCAAAAATGTTCAGTTAACGCCTCGTTGTTTTTCTAAAATTAAATTAAAAACAGTTGAAGTGGTTACAAGATAAAATTGAATTAGTTTGTCATTTCGACGTAAGGAGAAATCGCATTGTAATTCGACAAAGAGGAGAAAGTTTTGTTTGCGATTTAGCCTGTCTATTAGCTATCCCGAATGGGAGTTTGAAGCGTATGAATAATGTTGTATATAAATAAATCCTTAAATGTGAGCTGATTTACAGTTAATTGGTGGCTAAGTTAAGGCTTTTTGTTAATTTTATTTTGGATTAATGTCTTGAATTTTAGCTATTTGTGTTTTGTTTTGAAAAAAATATTTTTTTGATGTAACAATTAATAGAGCACTGCATCAAAAGGGAAACTTTAAAAAATTAAACATTATGAAACCACAATCAATTTTACTTATCGCATTTATGTTTCTTGTCTCTAAATCTGCTTTTTCTCAAACTGCTTTTAAGGTAGAAGTAAAAGGAAAAGGAGCACCAGTTTTATTATTTCCCGGATTTGGTTGTACAGGTGAAGTGTGGAAGGAGACGGTAGCCGAACTTTCTAAAACTAAAGAATGCCACATTTTTACTTTTGCAGGATTTGGGAACGTTCCTCCAATTGAAAGCCCTTGGCTCAGTACAATAAAGAATGAAATTATTTCCTATGTAAAAACTAAAAGATTAAAGAAAGCCACATTAATTGGTCATAGTTTGGGTGGTACTTTAAGTTTGTGGCTTGCAGCAGAAGAAACAAATTTGTTCAAAGAAGTGATTATCGTTGACGCTTTGCCGGCAAGTGCTGCCTTGATGATTCCTAATTATAATGGAGAAATTATTCCTTACGAAAACGCACAGAGCAAAGCGATGTTAGCAATGGACCAAATGGCATTCAATGCTATGAATACGCAGATGACTTCTTATATGTGTTTAAACAAAGAAAAGCAAAAAACAATCAATGAATGGATGAACAGTGCCGATAGAAAAACCTATGTTTACGGTTATATCGATATGCTCAATTTAGATTTACGCAAAGAAATTGCGAAAATTAAAATTCCGGTAGTAATTTTAGCTGCAACTAATCCGGATATCAATACTGTTCAAAAAACATATCAAGCGCAGTATGCCAATCTTCCCTCAGTTAGAATTTATTATGCAGAAAAGGCAGCCCATTTTGTGATGTACGATCAACCGGAGTGGTATATGGAAAAAATTAAATCAGAAATGAAATAAGGTGGTCAAAAAGGAACAATTTAACGATATATACAACAAGCATTACAGCAAAGTATTTCGTTTGTGCAAAGGTTATTTTTGCGGAGATATTGCCTTTGCTTCCGATGCAACGCAGGAGATTTTCATTAAAGTATGGGAAAATTTAGATACGTTCCGAAACGAATCCAGTATCAGTACCTGGATTTATAGGATAGCAGTAAACACCTGTCTTCTGTATTTGCGAAAGTCATCTTCCAAAAAAGAAATCAGAACAGCTATTTTGCCACAGGTTGTTTTAGAGACCTATTCAAACGAAAAGGAAGAACAGCTTCAACAAATGTATCAATGTATACAAAAGCTGGAAGAAACGAATAAAATGATAATTCTTATGACTTTGGATGGTATCGAATATCCTGAAATTGCAGAAGTAATCGGGATCACGGAAGAAACACTTCGGGTTCGAATTCATCGAATTAAAAAAAGTTTAACTCAATGCGTACAAAATGAAAACATTTGAAGATTTACAAAATATATGGGATCAGCAAGGGGAATCCAATGCAAAACCGGCAGCCGACGATGTTATTGACAAGGCAGAAACGCATACTAAAAAAATTAAGCGCAATCATTTTTGGACCAGAATAATTTTGAGTGTGACCATGATAATACTGATCTTCTATTATGTTTGGGTAGGGGCTTACAAACAAACGTTATTCAGTTTAGGATTAGGGATTATGATTTCAATGCTTTTATTGCGTATTGTTTTAGAGTGGATTAGTGTGAGAAAATTAGAAAGTATAAAAGCAGATGTTTCCTTAATTGAATACGGTAAGCAGGCGCATCAATTTTACCAATGGAGAAAAAAAATCCATTATATCTTTACACCTATAGTTTATCTCAGTTATATTGCCGGGTTCATGTTTCTTTTACCCATTTTTAAGGAAAGTTTTTCAAAAGGATTTTACCTTTATATACTAGTAAGCGGATTTGGGTTTTTACTGTTCTTCGGATTTTTAATGATCAGAATAATCAAAAAAGAAATGAGACTTTTAGATTTCTTGAAAAATATCTCGTAACAGAATACGAGTCTGGAAGAGTACTTTTAAATTAGAAAAAAAATCCTTTTAATCTGTGAAATCAGTGGCTGTTTTTTTTGCCGCAGATTAAAAGGATTAAAGCGATTATTTCGAAACTTTATAAAATTCAATTCGTGAAAATTCGTGTAATTGGTGGCAGCTAAGTTTTTTGCCGTGACTCGAGCGATAGCGAACAGGCGAAGCAATTACACGAATTTTCATGAATTGTTTTGTTTTTTACTTTGAATGCGAATATGAAATGACAGAAATCAAATTCCGAAAAGGCTTATTATTGAGTTGGAATTTGGAGTTTAAAATTTGATTTTTTTAATTGGAATTTAACTGTTTTACAAACTGATTACTTTGTTTATCTTTGTAAGATGAATGAAAACCTAGATCCTACCACAAAAGGATACAACCCGGAAGAGCTAGATCTTGAAAAAAGATTGCGTCCGCTGTCATTTGATGATTTTGCAGGACAAGACCAAGTTTTAGAAAATTTAAAAGTTTTCGTTGCCGCTGCAAATCAACGTGGTGAGGCATTAGATCATGCTTTGTTTCATGGGCCTCCGGGACTAGGGAAAACGACATTGGCTAATATTCTGGCTAATGAATTACAGGTTGGAATAAAAATTACCTCCGGACCGGTTTTAGATAAACCCGGAGATTTGGCGGGTTTGCTAACTAATCTGGACGAGAGAGATGTTTTGTTTATCGATGAGATACATCGTCTGAGTCCAATTGTTGAAGAATATCTGTATTCGGCAATGGAGGATTTCAAAATTGATATTATGATTGAATCGGGTCCAAATGCGCGAACCGTTCAAATCAATTTGAACCCTTTTACTTTAATCGGAGCGACAACACGTTCAGGATTACTGACAGCTCCTATGCGGGCACGTTTTGGAATTTCTTCCCGTTTGCAATATTATACCACTGAACTTTTGACGACTATTGTCGAACGAAGTGCTTCTATATTAAAAATGCCAATTTCACTTGATGCGGCTATTGAAATTGCCGGACGTAGTAGGGGTACACCTCGTATTGCAAATGCGTTGCTTCGACGAGTTCGTGATTTTGCGCAAATAAAAGGTAATGGAACTATTGATATAGAAATTGCCCGTTATGCTTTGAAAGCATTAAATGTTGATGCACACGGTCTTGATGAAATGGACAATAAAATTTTACTTACTATCATTAATAAATTTAAGGGCGGACCGGTTGGTTTATCTACTCTGGCGACTGCCGTATCCGAAAGTAGTGAAACAATAGAAGAAGTATACGAACCTTTCCTGATTCAGGAAGGTTTTATTATGCGTACACCACGCGGACGTGAAGTTACAGATAAGGCTTATAAACATTTAGGTAAAATCAATACAAATATTCAGGGCGGATTATTTTAATTCTTTTATTATAGTAAATCCTGTTGTTGAAAAAGTTGTTTCTTCAAAGAGATAATGATTAATGCTAAAGAAATATATTCAAAATTTATAAAGGAGGAAGCTAAAAGACTAGGTTTCTTGTCTTGTGGTATCTCTAAAGCAGGTTTTTTAGAGCAGGAAGCTCCTCGTCTTGAGAACTGGCTGAAGAAAAACCATAATGGTGAAATGGCCTACATGGAAAACTATTTTGATAAACGATTAGATCCCACCTTATTGGTTGATGATGCAAAAAGTGTTGTCTCTCTTTTGCTTAATTATTATCCAAATGAAATTCAAAATCAGGAGAGTTTTAAAATTTCAAAATACGCTTACGGGCAAGATTATCATACTGTTATAAAAGAAAAACTAAAAGAATTTCTTTTCTCCATTCAGGAACATATCGGTGATGTTTCCGGACGTGCCTTTGTTGATTCGGCACCTGTCTTAGATAAAGCGTGGGCTGCAAAAAGCGGTTTAGGCTGGATTGGAAAAAACAGTAATCTGCTCACTCAAAAAGTGGGGTCATTTTATTTTATTGCCGAACTTATTTTAGATCTGGACCTGGAGTATGATCACGCCACAACAGATCATTGTGGTTCCTGTACAGCCTGTATAGATGCCTGTCCAACGCAGGCAATAGTGGCTCCTTATGTTGTTGACGGGAGTAAATGTATCTCCTATTATACGATTGAACTTAAAGAAAATATCCCCATGGAGATGAAGGGAAAATTTGATGAATGGGCATTTGGCTGTGATACCTGTCAGGATGTTTGCCCGTGGAATCGTTTCTCAAAACCCCATTCAGAGCCTTTATTTAATCCCAATCCAGAACTACTTTCTTTCTCCAAAAAAGACTGGATTGAAATTACCGAAGAAACCTTTCGGGCTGTTTTTAAAAATTCCCCCATTAAAAGAACAAAATTCGACGGTTTGAAGAGGAATATTAAGTTTTTGGAATAAGGATGTTGGTTGGAAATTCCAATTTTTGAAACTCCAGACTCCAGACTCCAAATTCCAAAGCAAAAGCTGACGACACAGTACTGTCATTTCGACTTTAGGAGAAATCACACAAGAAACTCCACACAGAATGTCTCCAATCTTTGTCGAAATACTATTGCGATTTCTCCTAAAGTCGAAATGACATAAGTAACTCCATACAGTATATCATCAAGCTTTGTCGAAGTGACAAGATTGCGGATAAAAAACTTTGCGCTTTTGCGGCTTTGCGAGAAATTTACGACACCTTATTCAAAATACTGGCTTTTCTGCAAAAAAACTTTAAAAACAACCTCCTTCTTTAATAGAAAAAATCTAAAATGAAAAATATGATGTATTATGTTTAAAATGAAGGGTTTGGCTTCTTAAAAATAACATTCGTTGTTATTTATGTGCATTTTTTTTTAACTTTATAGAACTAAAATTTTTCAGATATGACTGTAGATCAAATACTAAACGCAAAAGGGAAAAATGTTTATTCCGTGCTTTCTACGACCACTGTTTATGAAGCACTGAAAGTAATGGGAGAAAAAAACATAGGAGCAATTCTGGTTATAGACGGATCGGATCTGAAAGGAATATTGTCCGAAAGAGATTATGCCCGAAAAATTGTTTTGAAAGATAAATCTTCAAAAGAAACGTTTGTGCATGAGATTATGGAAAGTAATGTTTTCTCTGTACAACTGGCTAATAAAATCGAGGATTGCATGGAGCTTATGAGTACAAAACGCATCAGACATTTACCGGTTTTAGAAAACGGAATTGTAGTCGGAATTATTTCTATCAGTGATGTGGTTAAGGCAATTATAGAGATTCAGAAAGATACCATTAATCATTTAAATTCTTATATTTCGCAGTAAGTGAAATTCGCAAAATAATCTTAGAAAATAGTCCGTATCGTTACGGACTATTTTTTTTTCGATACCTCATATTGTTATTTTAACAAAAGAAAGCAACAAAAACATGCCTTTTTAAGTGAAGACTTATATCTTTGTAAGCTAGAATAAAAGCTAAAAACAATGAGTAAAGACAGTAAAAGAGAAGAGGCGTTATTATATCATTCGAAGCCGACTCCCGGAAAAATTCAAGTACTTCCAACAAAAAAATATGCAACTCAGAGAGATTTATCTCTGGCATACTCACCAGGTGTTGCCGAGCCATGTTTAGAAATTGCAAAAAATGTTGATGACGTATACAAATACACAGCAAAAGGAAATCTAGTAGCTGTAATTTCAAACGGTACTGCCGTTTTAGGACTTGGGGACATTGGTCCGGAAGCTTCTAAGCCAGTAATGGAAGGAAAAGGTTTGTTGTTTAAAATCTTCTCGGATATTGATGTTTTTGATATTGAAATCGGAACAAAAGATGTTGAAGAATTTATTCAGACCGTAAAAAATATAGCCCCAACTTTTGGAGGGATTAATCTTGAAGATATCAAAGCTCCTGAGTCTTTTGAAATCGAAAGAAGATTGGTAGAAGAGTTGGATATTCCTGTAATGCACGATGATCAGCATGGTACGGCAATTATTTCTTCTGCCGCATTGATCAATGCACTTGAATTAGCAGGAAAAAAAGCAGAAGATGTAAAAATGGTAGTTTCCGGTGCAGGTTCGGCTGCATTGGCATGTGCTGATTTATATGTTTTGTTAGGAGTAAAAGTAGAGAATATCTTAATGTTTAATAGTAAAGGACTTTTAACAAAAGACAATCCTTCATTATCAGACTTACAACAAAAATATGCGGTTGATATCGCTCCAATTGATTTAGCAGAAGCTTTAAAAGGAGCAGATATTTTCTTAGGATTGTCTTCAGGTGATATTATGTCAGCAGAAATGTTGTTGACTATGGCCGATAATCCGATCGTTTTTGCAATGGCAAATCCAAATCCTGAAATTAACTATACTTTAGCGGTAGAAACCCGTAAAGATGTTATTATGGCTACAGGACGTTCTGATTTTCCTAATCAGGTAAACAACGTTTTAGGGTTTCCATATATTTTTAGAGGAGCTTTAGATGTTAGAGCTACTAAAATTAACGAGGCTATGAAAATGGCGGCTGTTAAAGCATTGGCTTTATTAGCAAAAGAACCAGTTCCGGAGCAGGTAAATGTGGCTTACGGAGCAACAAAATTAGGTTTCGGAACAGAATATATTATTCCTAAGCCATTTGATCCTAGATTGATTACAGTAGTAGCGCCAGCGGTTGCAAAAGCAGCAATGGAATCTGGTGTTGCCAAAAATCCTATTACAGACTGGGCAGCTTATGAAGAGGTGCTTCTAGAAAGAATGGGGAACGATAATAAAATGGTGCGTTTAATTACAAACCGTGCAAAAATGGACCCAAAACGTGTTGTTTTTGCAGAAGCAGATCAGTTAAATGTATTAAAAGCAGCTCAAATTGTTTATGAAGATGGTATTGGTTTGCCTATTTTGTTAGGAGACAAACAATCTATTTTAGAACTTAAAGAAGAATTAGGTTTTGATGCTGAACTTGAGATTATCGATCCAAAAACGACAGAAGAAGAAGCAAGACGCAACAGATTTGCTAATTCGCTTTGGGAAACAAGAAATAGAAGAGGTATTTCATTGCTTGATGCTCAGAAATTCATGCGCGAGAGAAACTATTTTGCTGCAATGATGGTTAATGAGGGTGAAGCTGATGCTTTGGTTACCGGATACTCAAGAAGTTATCCAAGTGTGGTAAAACCAATGTTACAATTGGTAGAAAAAGCACCAGGAGCTTCGTTGGTGGCTACAGCCAATATGATGTTGACTTCCCGTGGACCAATGTTTTTGTCTGATACGGCTATAAATATCAATCCTTCAGCGCAAGATTTGGTAAATATCGCAGTTATGACCGCTAAAACAGCTAGAATGTTTGGATTTGAACCGGTTATTGCAATGGTTTCGTTTTCAAATTTTGGTTCTTCTTCAAGCGAAAGTGCTTCAAAAGTAAGAGAAGCAGTAGCTTATTTACATAAAAACCACCCGGAAATGATTGTTGATGGAGAAATTCAGGCAGATTTTGCATTGAATCCGGAGATGCTTAAAGAAAAATTCCCATTCTCTAAATTAGCAGGAAAAAAAGTAAACACTTTGATTTTTCCAAACTTAGAATCAGCGAATATTACTTATAAAATGTTAAAAGAATTGTATAAAGTAAATTCAATCGGTCCGATTATGATGGGTCTGGGTAAACCGGTTCATATCTTCCAATTAGGAGCGAGCGTTGAAGAAATGGTTAATATGGCTGCAATTGCGGTTATTGATGCTCAGGAAAAAGAAAGTAAAAAAAATAAATTAGCTAAATAATTCAAGTTGCTAGTTACTAGTTGTTAAATGTATACTGTAAGATGTAAAATGTATCATGTATAGTGTGCTTTAATTAACAGATTTTCTTCCCTTTAAGCGAATCGCTCGAATTTGGGTATATTGTTACTCTATTTCAGTGATCTGACATAACTATAATGTTTGTATAATGTAAAAAAGTAATCAGTTAAACAAAACTTATTACTTTTTACATTATACATTTTACATCTTACTGTATACATTATTATTCAACTGGCAACTTAAGTTAAATAGTATAAAACATAATGAACTGTTAATGTTGTCTTATTTTTATTATATTTGACAATAACAAATTATACTATGATAGCACATTTGCAAGGGAAATTAGTAGAGAAAAGCCCCACTGAAGTCGTAATTGATTGTGGTGGAGTAGGTTATCATGTTAATATATCCCTACATACATTTTCGTTGCTTCCCAATGCTGATTTTATAAAATTGTATACGCATCTTCAAATCAAAGAAGATGCGCATACTTTATTTGGTTTCGCAGAAAAATCAGAACGGGAAATATTTAGAATGTTATTGTCCGTTTCGGGAATAGGAGCTAATATTGCGAGAACAATGTTATCTTCAATTGAACCCAAACAAATTATAAACGCCATTGCCTCTGGGGATGTGGGAGTTATACAATCTATAAAAGGGATTGGAAACAAAACAGCACAGAGAGTTATACTTGATTTAAAAGAAAAAGTGTTAAAATTGTACGATTTGGACGAAGTTTCAGTAGTTCAGAACAATACAAACCGTGATGAAGCGTTATCTGCTTTGGAGGTTTTAGGTTTTGTTCGTAAGACTTCTGAAAAAGTAGTCGAAAAAATCGTAAAAGAAGATCCGGAGGCGACTGTCGAAACGATCATTAAAAAGGCATTAAAAAGCTTATAAACTCAATTTATATAAACGAATTGTATGCGTAAAATTTGTATTTTTTTACTGGTTTTATTTTGCGGTAATGTTTTGCGGGCGCAAGTAAATCCAGCAGTTCAAGATACAACTAAAACTCAGTTTTCTGTTGGGAAATTAGAGTTGGAAAATCCACCCAGTATACTTTCGGCTTATAAATATGATCCCATTACAGACCGATACATTTATACCAAATCGGTAGATGGTTTTTCTATCAATTATCCAATTGTCTTAACACCAAAAGAGTACGAAGCTTTAGTACTGAAAGAATCCAGAAGAGATTATTTCAGAAAAAAAGCAGATGCTATTGATGGTAAAAAATCAGGAAGTGAAGCCGCTAAAAAGGATTTGCTACCGCGATATTATATTAATTCGAGTCTTTTCGAGAGTATTTTCGGTAGTAATACCATCGATGTAAAGCCCACAGGATCAGTTGAGATGGACTTAGGGATTCGTTATACCAAACAAGACAATCCTTCTTTTTCGCCAAGAAACCGATCTAACCTAACCTTTGATTTTGATCAGAGGATAAGTATGAGTTTAATGGGGAAAGTGGGAACCCGATTAGAGGTAAATGCGAATTATGATACGCAATCTACATTTGCTTTCCAGAATTTATTCAAACTCGCTTATACCCCTTCTGAGGACGATATTGTTCAGAAAATTGAAGTAGGTAACGTTAGCATGCCACTTAACAGTACTTTAATCAGGGGAGCCCAAAGTTTATTTGGGGTAAAAGCACAACTGCAGTTTGGGAAGACTACTATTACAGGAGTTTTCTCAGAACAAAAGTCACAAACAAAGAGTATAGTTGCAGAAGGTGGCGGTACAGTTCAGAACTTTGATTTGTATGCTTTAGATTATGATAATGACAGACACTTCTTTTTATCTCAATATTTTAGAAATAAATACGATGCGTCTTTAAAAAAATACCCCTTTATTGACAGTCGTGTTCAGATTACAAGACTTGAAGTTTGGGTAACCAATAAACAAAACAGGGTAAGTACAACCAATAACAACCTGCGTAATGTTGTGGCACTTCAGGATTTGGGAGAAGCACAAATTACCGGGATTCCGGATAATGAAGTGGTGGTAATAGGAAGTACTACAGATTTTTTTATTCCCGGTAGTATAGATAAACCAAGTAGTAACACCAACAACAAATTCGATCCCGCGACTATAGGTAGCGGAGGTTTTCTGAATCAGACTATCAGGGAAATTGCAACAGTAGAGAAAGGGTTTGATCCACGGGTAGATGCTAAGGAAGGGAGAGATTATTCGGTATTGGAAAATGCCCGAAAACTAACCTCAAATGAATATACTTTTAATGCACAATTAGGATATATCTCTTTGCAACAGCGTTTGGCCAATGATGAAATTTTAGCCGTTGCTTATGAATATACAGTTGGAGATAAAATATACCGTGTAGGGGAATTTGGTAGTGATGGAGGAGATGGTACGCTTGTTACAGGAAATAACACTCCTAATCAGACCATTATTACACAGAGTTTGATCTTAAAAATGCTGAAAAGCAGTTTGACAAACGTAAAAAATCCGGTTTGGAATTTGATGATGAAAAACGTTTATCAGATTCCTCAGGCGTATCAAATAAAACAAGATGATTTCAGATTAAATATTCTTTATACAGACCCGTCTCCTATAAATTATATTAGCCCGGTGACCGGAACTCATTTTCCGGATGATCAAGGACCTAACCCAAATCCCGCTAATTATTATATTACCAAAACGCCGTTACTAAATGTTTTTGATATTGATCAGTTAAATTATAATAATGATCCTCAAAAAGGCGGGGATGGTTTTTTCGATTATATACCGGGGATAACAGTTGATTCTCAAAACGGACGAATTATTTTTACAACTAAAGAACCTTTTGGAGAACTTTTGTTTCAGAAATTAAAGGGTGCCGCGGGAGAAGATTATAATAATCCGGGGACTTATAATGACAACCAAAAGAAATACGTGTTTAGAAACATGTATAGAAATACCCAGTCAGGAGCTTTGCAGGATGCCGATAAAAATAAATTTTTATTAAGAGGTAAATACAAATCTACGGGAAATAACGGTATTCCGATCGGAGCGTTTAATGTGCCGCAAGGTTCTGTTGTGGTAACAGCCGGTGGAAGAGTCTTGGTAGAGGGTATTGATTACAGTGTCGATTATCAATTAGGAAGAGTTCAGATTTTAGATCCTTCACTTCAGGCATCCAATACACCTATTCAGGTTTCGTTAGAAAACAATTCTATTTTTGGGCAACAGACCCGAAGATTTATGGGGTTGAATGTTGAGCACAAAATTTCGGATAAATTTGTGGTTGGGGGGACTTTCTTAAAGATGACAGAAAGACCCTTTACACAAAAATCAAGTTATGGTCAGGAATCTGTAAATAACACGATTTTTGGGTTTAATGGAAATTATTCAACAGAAGTTCCTTTCTTTACCAGATTGGTAAATAAATTACCTAATATCGATACCGATGTTCCTTCGAATCTTTCGATCCGTGGTGAAATTGCTTTTTTAAAACCTGATGCTCCGAAAGCCAGTGATTTTGAGGGAGAGCCAACCATTTATATAGATGATTTTGAAGGTTCGCAATCTACTATTGACATGCGTTCGGCTTATGCATGGAGTCTGGCATCAACACCATTTGTAAATTCAGAAGCAAACGATCCTTTTTTCGCCAAGTCAAATACTTTAGAGTATGGGTCAAAAAGAGCAAAATTATCATGGTATACAATTGATCCTGTGTTTTACTCTTCCAAACCATCCGGTATTTCAAACGATGATTTGTCGCTCAATACCACAAGAAGAATTTATAGCAGAGAGTTGTATCCAAATACCGATATAGCCCAGGGTCAGATACAGGTGGTTAATACACTTGACTTAAGTTATTATCCGTCAGAAAGAGGTCCGTATAACAACAATCGAAATTTCAATACAGAACCGGCTGCCTCTAATTTTGGAGGTATTATGCGTGCGATAAATTCAACGAATTTTGAGCAGGGGAATGTGGAGTATATTCAATTTTGGGTACTCGATCCTTACGTAGGAGCAGGTCAGGCCCAAGGAAATAATACAGGAAAAATCTATTTTAACTTAGGAGAGGTTTCTGAAGATGTTTTAAAAGACGGAAGGAAACAATATGAAAACGGATTGGGCCCGGATCAAATAATGGTTAAACCACGTGCACTGTGGGGTGAGGTTCCTGCATCACAGTCTTTAATTTATGCCTTTGATACCAATGAAGGGAATCGTAGAAATCAGGACGTTGGTTTAGATGGTATCTCGGATGCAAGAGAAAGTGAGGTTTATACTAATTTCGCCGGAGAAGCGGATCCTGCTGCAGATAACTATACGTATTATTTAAACAGAGAAGGTGGTGTTAAGGAACGTTACAGAGATTATAATGGTCTTGAAGGGAATTCACCTGTTAGTATCAATGATCCGAATAGAGGATCTACAACACTGCCGGATGTCGAAGATATTAATCGTGACAATACGATGAATACCATCAATGCGTATTATGAATATAGTATTGATGTTAAACCCGGAATGCAGGTAGGACAAAACTATATTACAGATATTCGCGAAGTAAGCAATGCCGAATTGCCAAATGGAAGTACCACTAATGCAAGATGGATTCAGTTTAAAATTCCGGTTTCTCAGCCTCAGAATACAATAGGAAATATTACAGATTTCAGATCAATTCGATTCATGCGTATGTTTATGACCGGTTTTAACGATCAGATGACAGTACGTTTCGGAGCTTTAGATTTAGTAAGAGGAGAATGGAGAAGGTATACCGGAACATTAGATGCAACTGATCCAAATCCGGATGATGATAATACCGATTTTGATGTTTTGGCTGTCAATGTTCAGGAGAATAATACAAAATGCCCTGTTAACTATGTTATTCCTCCGGGAGTGCGAAGAGAGCAGTTGTACAATAATAATACAGTTATTAATCAAAATGAGCAATCACTTGCTTTACGTGTTTCGGGTGGTGGATTGCAGTTTAGAGATTCAAGAGCTGTTTTTAAAAATGTAAGTGTTGACATGCGTCAGTACAAAAAAATGAAAATGTTTTTGCATACCGAAGCATTGCCAAATGATGTGTTGGAAGATGGTGAAATGGTCGGTTTTCTTCGTTTTGGTAATGACTTTACGCAGAATTATTATCAAGTCGAAATTCCTTTAAAAGTAACAAGACCGGCCGGTTCTTGCGCGGTAAGCCCGGAGGATGTCTGGTATGATGATAACAATATTGATTTGGCATTGGAGTTATTGACCCGTATGAAAATTAAGGCGATGCCTCTGGATATTAATTCGGATAAAAGAGATATTAATGGTGTTTATTATCCTGATGACGATATATCAGTAGAGGGGGGTGACGGTAACAGCAGACTAAGATTAGGAATAAAAGGAAATCCTAATTTTGGTTTGATTCGAACTTTAATGGTCGGAGTAAAAAGTGCGGCCGATCATAAAGATATAAAAGGTGAGGTGTGGTTTAATGAACTTCGTATGGCCGATCTGGAAAATAAAGGAGGGATGGCAGCTGTATTAAGTATCGATACTAATATGGCCGATTTTGCCACCATTTCTGCTACCGGACGTAAAAGTACGATTGGTTTCGGAGCTCTTGAACAAGGAGCCAATGAAAGAGACCGTGAAGACATTCAACAGTACAACATTGTAACCAATTTAAATCTTGGGAAGTTATTGCCTCCTAAATGGGGAATCAATTTGCCTTTTAATTATGCGATCGGAGAAGAAGTAATTACACCGGAATACGATCCGTTTAATCAGGATATAAAATTGAAGCAGTTGTTAAGAGAAACAACGAATCAGGCTGAAAAAGAGAATATCAGAACCCGTGCTGTTGATTATACAAAACGAAGAAGTATTAACTTTATTGGGGTTAGAAAAGACAGAGCTCCGGAGCAGAAACCACATGTGTACGATGTGGAGAATTTTACCTTTTCGCAATCCTACAATCAGGTCGAACGTCACGATTATGAAATTGAAGACTATCAGGACGAGCAATCAAGTACTGCGGTAAATTATGCCTATACGTTTCAGCCCAAAGAAGTAGTTCCTTTTAAGAAGACACAGTTCATGAAAAAAAGTGATTATTGGAAAATGTTAAGTGATTTTAATTTTAATTACCTGCCTTCCAATGTTACCTTCAATACTAATATTTTAAGACAAAGTAACCGTCAGCAATTTAGACAAGTTGAAGTAGAGGGGATTGGACTAAGACCGCTTTACAGAAGAAATTTTGCTTTCAATTATCAATATGGTTTCGGGTATAATTTGACAAAATCATTGAAGTTGAACTATACAGCCGCCTCTAATAATATTGTTAGAAACTTCCTAAACGATGATAATTCACCTAAGGAAGATTTTACAATCTGGGATGATTATTTAGATATCGGAACGCCAAATCAGCATGTACAACAATTGGTGCTGAATTATGAAATTCCGATCAATAAAATTCCGGCCTTAAGTTTTATAAAAGCAACTTATTCTTATACGGGTGATTACAGTTGGCAACGCTCTTCAGAGGCTTTTTCAAAATATGAAGCAGCTGATGGGTTAACTTATGATCTAGGAAATACTATTCAAAATGCGAACTCCAATACGTTGACAACAACATTTAATATGGGTCTGTTGTACAAATACGTTGGCTTGACGCCGGGAGGTAAAAAACCGGTAAAACCTAAAACGGCAGCACCGCCGAAACCGGGAGAGAAAATTGTAAATGTACCGAAAACAGTTTCCGGTGGCAGTCCATTTTATGATGGGTTGATTGGGGTATTGACAAGTGTTAAAAACATTCAGGTCAATTACACTAAAAATAGTGGAACCGTTTTACCGGGATATACGCCAAGCGTTGGTTTCTTCGGAACTTCAAGGCCAACATTAGGATTTGTTTTTGGTAGCCAGGATGATGTGCGTTATGAAGCGGCTAAAAATGGATGGCTTACCAAGTATCAGGACTTCAATCAGAATTTTACGCAAGTAACCAATACACTGTTAAAAGTGACGGCCAATGTAGATTTATTCCCTGATTTAAAGATTGATCTGGCAATGGACAGATCGTATTCTCAGAACAGTTCTGAACAATATAGTGTAAGTGAAGACGGAGAGTATAGGCCTTTGTCACGCTATAGCTATGGTATGTTCTCGATTTCAACGGTATTGATCGGAACTTCTTTTTCTACAAGTAACGAGAAGCAATCTGCTGCATTTGATGATTTCAGAAACAATCGTCTGATAATTGCCAATAGACTGGCAGAAGACTATTATGGAGCAGGAAACCCGATCCCGAGATATGGAGATATTAATAATCCGATTCCCGGACCTCCGACTGACCCTGATCCTACTAAAGATACTGAGAAAAGGAAAAGAGATATCTATTCCTCAAATGTAGGGTATCCGATAGGTTTCGGGAAGAGCAATCAGGCGGTATTGTTGCCTTCTTTCCTTGCGGCTTATTCCGGGAAAAATGCGCAAGGTGCGTCTACTGATATTTTCAGAAGTTTTCCGATTCCGAACTGGAGTGTAAAATACAACGGATTAATGCGCTATAAGTTCTTTAAAAATGCATTTAAGCGTTTTTCTTTACAGCACAATTACCGTGCTTCTTATACGATTAATCAATTCCGATCGAACTTTGATTATTATCAAAAAACGGGAGCGGATAATAAAGATGTAAATTTCAATTTTTACAATAAAACCGTGATGTCAAATGTCAATTTGGTAGAGCAGTTTAGTCCGCTTATTCGGGTAGATTTCGAATTGAAAAGTTCGCTGAGAGTACTTACGGAAATCAAAAAAGACAGAGCATTGTCAATGAGTTTTGATAATAATTTATTGACTGAGGTGAAGGGAATGGAATATATTATAGGTTTAGGATATCGCTTCAAAGATGTTATTATCTCGTCAAGACTGGCAGACAGCCCGACAGGAATTATTAAAAGTGATATCAATATAAAAGCGGATTTCTCTTTACGTAATAACGAAACATTGGTACGTTATTTAGATTATGACAACAATCAGCTGGCTGCAGGGCAAAATATCTGGTCATTAAAACTAACAGCAGATTATTCGTTCAGTAAAAACTTAACGGCTATATTTTATTACGATCACTCGTTTTCTAAGGCTGTAATTTCAACATCATTTCCATTAACAAATATTCGCTCCGGATTTACATTGCGATATAATTTCGGAAATTAATTTTGAATTTCTAAAGTAGATTTTATTAGAAGATTATTACATTTGTGGCTAGATAATCAAATATCAATTTTTTAAACACAACTATTATGAGCATACCAACAAATTTAAAGTACACAAAAGATCACGAATGGGTTAGCATTGAAGGCAATGTTGCAACTGTAGGAATTACACATTTTGCTCAAAAGGAGCTAGGTGACATCGTGTATGTTGAAGTAGAAACTTTAGATCAGACACTGGATAGAGACGAGGTTTTTGGAACAGTTGAAGCAGTAAAAACAGTTTCTGATTTGTTCTTGCCTTTAAGCGGAAAAATCATTGCTTTTAATGAAGAATTAGAAAGTGCTCCGGAAACAGTTAATGATGATCCTTACGGTGATGGATGGATGATCAAATTAGAAATTGCCAATGCATCAGAAATTGATTCGTTGTTAAGTGCTGATGATTATAAAAAACTAATCGGTGCCTAAACAAATATTACTTTGCTGGGCAATTATTTGTTCAGGAATTATCACCTATTTCTGTTTGACAGATTCAAGTAATATTCCTGCTGTTAGTTTTCCAAATATTGATAAAGTAGTACATTTTTGTTTTCATTTCGGATTTACAATTTCCTGGATTTTATTTTTCAAAAAAGAATTAAAAGGAAAAAGTACAGACGATTTTAAAGCGTATCTGATTTCGTTTATATTCTCCGTTTTCTTCGGAATTACAATCGAAATTTTGCAAAGTGTTTTTACGACCACCAGAGCGTCGGATGTAGCAGATGTTTTAGCAAATACAATTGGAGGTACAACCGCAATTTTTACAGCTATAGCTTTAAAGAAGCAAATCGATAAAATATAAGAATAAATACCCACTTCGGTGGGTTTTTTATTGCCCACAAATGAAGTGCTGATAAGAGTGTTTTTTTTCTGAATTTTAAACGTATTTTTGTTCCCGGTTATAATTCACAAAATCATGAACGTCAAGCATTATTTAGATTCCACTTACTTAAAAACAGCTTCGCAAGCAGGGCTTTCTGAAGTAGCAAATCTTGCTGTGGTCAAAAAGGCCGTTAACGAGGCAATTGTAGAAGGATTTAAACTCATTATGATCCGTCCTGAACATGTGAGTCTGGCTAACGAAATGATTCTAAAAGCCAATTCGACTTTGCTTGTTGGTACTGTAATTGATTTTCCGGAAGGCAAATCGGATATAAGTACAAAAATTAAAGAAGCAAACGAAGCAATAGCAAACGGTGCAGACGATTTGGATTTTGTCTGTAATTATGAAGCTTTTAAAAATGGTGATATTGCGCTGGTAAAAGAAGAAATTTTACTTGGAACACAAGTTGGACTGGCGCACAATAAAACCGTAAAATGGATTATTGAAGTTGCAGCTTTAAATGATAAAGAGATTATTCAGCTTTCGGCTTTGATAAAAAATGTGATTATCTCCAATTTTAAAGAAGAAAATTATAATGCAGTTTTTGTAAAATCATCTACCGGTTTTTTTAAAACCAAAGACGATTTGCCAAATGGTGCTACTGTTCCAACGGTTATTATGATGCTGGAAAATGCATCGCCTTTATCGGTAAAAGCTGCCGGTGGAGTGCGATCGTATGATGAAGCAATAGAAATGATTCGTTTAGGAGTTAAACGTATCGGAACTTCGGCGGCAAAAGCAATTGCCAATGGAGAGAAGACCTCAAATCAATATTAAATGAAAACCCAAATTTACGTGAGCAAGATTTTCTTAACCTTCGTTTTTACATTAACCGTCTTGTTTGCTTTTTCGCAGGAAAATCCAAATTCTTCTATTACTTCCGGTTTTGCATCAGAGCAATTTCCTGTTTTTCCGAATTGTGAAAATTTGCAATCTAAAAAACTGGAGAACTGTTTTTATAAAGAAGTTCAGGATTTTGTCTTTCATAATTTTGAAGTTCCTCAGGATTTAAAACAATCTCAGTATAAAGGAGAAGTGAGAGTTCTTTTTGAAGTAGATGAAAAAGGAGAGTTCAAAGTAATTTATGTAAATGCATTAAATGAAGCATTATCGCAAGAAGCAAAACGTGTTTTTGGGAAGTTTCCTAAAATAAAACCTTCTACATATAACGGAAAACCTACCTATTCAAAATATACAATTGTAATCGGTATACCATTAAAAAGTGCTGATCAGATTGCAGAAGAAGCTTTGGCGGCAGCTCAGATTTTAAAACCGGTAGAAAAACCAATGACTGAATTGGATAGTATTGTCTATAAAAAATACAACAATCCGGAGTTTAGCAGTCATTTAAATATTCCGTTTTCGCATAGCTACTACGCACAATTTGACGGAGCAATGAATCAGGTTGGAAGTAACAATCATACGGCCTCTAAACCGTATACCTACAGTGAGGTTACTAAATATTACAACCTGAAAGCGGTTAACGAATCGCTTCAGAAAAAGACATCGACCTGGTTAGGAAGAAAATTCTGGAATGAGAATTTAGTACAAATTCAGGGAGAAGATTATTGGCTGGCATTAAACCCTATTCTTGATTTGCAAGTGGGTAAGGCTTCAGATATTGATCCTTCGACTTATGTGAATACACGTGCTTTGAATTTTAGAGGTGGTCTTGGAAAGCAAATTAATTTTACAACCACAATTTTTGAAAGTCAGGGCCGATTTGCAGGTTATTTTAATGATTATGCTGAGTCTATAAAACCTTCAGGAGGAAATCCGGCTATTGTTCCCGGAGTTGGAATTGCAAAACGATTTAAAACAGATTCGTACGATTTTCCTTTAGCGGAAGCTAATATTACGTTTGCTCCAAGTAAATTTTTCGATTTGCAATTGGGGTATGGCAGAAATTTTATTGGTGATGGATATCGTTCTTTGTTAGAAAGTGACGGACCAAGTCCGTATCCGTACTTTAAAATCAATACCACTTTCTGGAAGATCAAATATACCAATACGTACATGTGGTTAAAAGATGTTCGCCCGGATGTTACGGTTGAAAAAACCTATGCAACAAAATTTATGGCGAATCATTATTTAAGTTGGAATGTTTCAAATAAGTTAAATTTAGGTTTCTTTGAGTCTGTAGTCTGGACCGACAGTAACAACAGAGGATTTGATGTTAATTTCATCAACCCGATTATTTTTTACCGTACGGTAGAATTTACTTCTTCTTCAAAAAGTGGGAATGCGCTTTTGGGACTATCTTCCAAATACAAATGGAGCAATGAGTTTAATTTATACGCTCAGCTTTTGATTGATGAATTTTCATTCGGAGATATAAAAGGAGGAGATAACAGTTGGAAAAATAAAATAGGATATCAGATAGGAGCGAAGTACTTTAATGCCTTCAAAGTAAAAGATCTGTTGTTGCAGGTAGAATACAATCATGTGCGTCCGTATGTGTATTCTCATAGTGCTGTTATTACCAACTATGGTCACAATAACCAAAGTATGGGGCATCAATGGGGAGGAAATTTTGAGGAATTAGTAGCAATCGCACGTTACCATAAAGGACGTTATTTTGCCGATGCAAAACTAACCGTTGGAAAACGTGGTCTGGATTTTAATACCGCTACAGACAGTTTTAATTACGGAGGTGATATTTACAAGAGTTACGACGAAAAACGCCCGTATGATAAAGGAGTAAAAGTAGGTCAGGGTAATAAAACCGATATTTTTATTGCCGATATACAAGGAGGTTATTTAATTAATCCGATGTCTAACTTAAAACTCTTCGGAAGCTTTATTTACAGAAATTTTGATCCGACACAAGAAACAGCAACAACGTTCAAACAAAGTACTACCTGGTTTACTGTAGGATTGCGTTCTGATATCTTTAACTGGTATTTTGATTACTAGTAGGGAAGGGGTAAGATTCTAAGTCTCTAAGATTCTAAGTTTTGTTTTTAAATGTAGATTTTCAGTGGTTTAAACAGTTGTGTGAAATTTGTGCAAATTATATTCTAACACATAGAAACATAGCTTTTGTTTGTGAAAAAAAGAATGTAAAAGAGAAACACATTTCTTTCGCATAGTAAAACGACGAATCTAAGCCTGATTATTCATTTAGTAATAGTACTACTCAACGATTGAATTCAGACCAAAACAAAACAGTTCGTGGGAATTTGCGAAATTCGTGGCAAAAAAAAACTCACCGCCCAGAACCTTTGCTCCTTTGAGCCTTTGCACCTTTGAACCTCCTTCACAGAAAATGTGTGTTTTTAATAAGATTTTTCAAAAAGATTGTGTTAAAAATCTGCAAGTCCTTATTTTGTAAAGGTTTTATTGAAAAAAAATATAATTTAATAGGTCTTGATTCTATAATCAATTTGTACCTTTGCACCACTCAAAAAAAAACATTCAAAACTTTTATCGTATTGAACGCTACTAAAAACACATTTTCATTTAAATCATTGTTTCTCGATTTCAAAGAAATCACTAAAGCAGGTTTGGCGATTAGTGTTTTGTTTTCTTCTATTGCGGGATATTTGTTAGGTGTTAATGATGAACATCCTTTTAAATGGAGTGTTCTTATTATTTTGTCTATTGGAGGATATTGTATGGTTGGAGCTTCAAATGCTTTCAATCAGGTAATCGAAAAAGATATAGATTCTTTAATGGATCGAACAAAAAACCGTCCCGTTCCTTCAGGGCGTATGTCTCCAAAAATGGCTTTGATTGTGGCAAGTTTATTAACAATTGTCGGAATTGCGTTGCTTTATAGTATTAATGCAAAATCGGCTATGTTTGCTGCGATCTCTATATTTTTATACACCAGTGTCTATACGCCTTTAAAGACGGTAACACCATTATCTGTTTTTGTAGGGGCTTTTCCGGGAGCAATTCCTTTTATGCTAGGATGGGTTGCTGCCAGTGGAGAGTTTGGTATAGAAGCCGGAACCTTGTTTTTGATTCAGTTTTTCTGGCAATTCCCTCATTTTTGGGCTATTGGATGGTTCTTGTATGAGGATTATGAAAAAGCAGGAATCTTTATGTTGCCAACAGGCAGAAAAGATAAAGGAACTGCTATGCAAACCATGTTGTATACCGTTTGGCTGATAATAGCTTCATTGTTGCCTTGTTTAGGCTTTACAGGACAGTTGTTTATTACGCCTGTTGCGGCGATTTTGGTTTTCTTATTAGGATTATGGATGCTGTTTTATGCGGTACGACTGTATAAATTGCGAACAGCGAAAGCAGCAAGAACATTAATGCTGGTTAGTGTTTCGTATATTTCATTATTGCAGATTATATATATAGTAGATAAATTTTTAAGATAGTTATGGAAATGACAATGAAAATAAGTGAAGAACAAGAAAGAAAATCAAAGTCGGCAAAATTGATTTTGTTGTTCGCAATGGTAAGTATGACAATGATGTTTGCCGGACTTACAAGTGCCTTTGTAGTAAGTAAATCAAGACCGGACTGGTTGAAGGATTTTCAATTACCGATCGCATTTTATTTCAGTACTGCTGTAATTATTGGTTGCAGTGTTACTTTTTATCTGGCTAAAAAAGCCATTCAAAAAGGCAATAGAAGTGCAACAACAGCTTTTCTTTTAACAACATTAGTGTTGGGTGTTTTGTTTGTGATTTTGCAATTTGAGGGATTTGCACAAATTGTAGAAAGAGGGTATTATTTTACGGGACAGGGTAGTTCAATTACTACAACTTTTCTTTATGTAGTAACCGTTACACACTTATTGCACTTGGCCGGAGGGTTGATTTCACTTTTAATTATAATTTATAATCATTTTAAACAAAAATACAATGCGACTCAAACTCTTGGTATAGAACTAGGTGCGATGTATTGGCACTTTTTGGATTTATTGTGGGTATTATTATTTTTATTTTTATATTTCTTTAAATAAGAAAAAAACGTAAATTTGGGAACTTTTTAACGAATATCTTTTATGAAAGCGACAGTTACTACTGCAAATAACGACGAAAAAACTTGGGGAGGCGGAGACATCCAGCCATTAGGAGCAAGTTATGGTAAAATGATGATGTGGTTTTTTATCGTGTCAGATGCCTTGACATTCTCCGGATTCCTTGCTGCTTATGGTTTTTCAAGATTTAAATTTATTGAAACCTGGCCTTTGGCTGATGAAGTGTTTACTCACTTTCCATTTATGCATGGTGTTTCGGCTCCGATGTATTATGTGGCCTTAATGACTTTTATTTTGATTTTCTCATCTGTAACTATGGTGTTAGCGGTTGATGCAGGTCATCAATTGAAAAAAACAAAAGTTGCAATCTATATGTTCTTAACTATTATTGGAGGTTTTATTTTCGTTGGTTCTCAAGCCTGGGAATGGAAAAACTTCATTAAAGGGGAATATGGTGCTATTGAAACAGCAGGAGGAAGTTTGTTGCAGTTTGTTGATAAAGATGGTAAAAGAGTAGCTTTAGCTGACTTTGCGGTTAAATTACCGGAACAAAGAGAAGCCCTTACAAGAAGCAAAACTTCTTGGTTCATGGAAGATGCCGAAACTCAGCCAAGCTTTACTGTTGCTGAAGTACAAGCAGGTTTTAAAGCGCACCCTGAATTGTTGGTAAGAACCGAACAATTGACGGAGAAAAAGAAAAAAACAGTTTTAAGCAGAGCCGAATCTGAGACTCGTTTAAGTACTGCAAAATATGTAGTAGAAGGGGCTAACCTGACTAGAAATGAATACGGAAGTAAATTGTTTGCTGATTTCTTTTTCTTTATTACAGGATTCCACGGATTCCACGTATTCTCTGGAGTTATTATCAATATCATTATCTTCTTTAATGTATTGTTAGGGACTTACGAGAAAAGAAAAAGCTACGAAATGGTAGAGAAAGTTGGTTTATACTGGCACTTTGTCGATTTAGTTTGGGTATTTGTATTTACAGTTTTCTACTTAGTTTAATTTTAGATTTTAATTATTATGTCACACGAGCACGTATCAAATACAAAAAGAATCTGGTTTGTTTTTATATTGTTGTCTATAGTAACTACTGTAGAGGTAGTTTTAGGGATTTACAAACCCGGATTTCTTGAATTCACTCATTTTGTAGGCTTGAATTTATTGAACTGGATATTTTATATCCTAACCATATTCAAAGCATATTACATTGTATGGGCGTTTATGCACATGGAAGGTGAAAAAAGCAGCTTTAGATGGTCTGTTGTATCACCGGTTATTTTCCTTGTTTTATATCTATTGTTTATTTTACTTACAGAAGGACATTATATTTATGGGGTTTTTAAAGATTCTACTATTAAATGGAATTTTTAACATGATATTAATTCGAAAAGAGGCTCCGTTTAACGGAGCTTTTTTTATTTTTGTACCTCAATAACTTCTACTGAAATAATGAAAAAAAATATAGTTCTCTTTTCGCTTTTTATTTTGCCAATTGTCGCCTATTTATTTTTTGCCTCGGGCGTAAACAGCTTCACTACTCTTCCCGTAATAACACCAAAAATTGCTGATTTTGGGAATTGGAAATCGTTAGACGGTAAAAAAGTTTCTCTCAACAAAAAGATAACCGTTTTAGGTTTTTCAGGGACAGCTATTTTAGAGAATCGCGGGAATTATTTTAATCTAAATGAAAAAATTTACAAACGTTACCACGGTTTCGAAGACCTTCAGTTTGTAGTGCTGTGTCCAACAGGTACAGAGGTAGAAGCGCAAAAGGTTTTAGATGCTCTTAAGCCATTTACTGATGTTTCAGGATGGAACTTTGTTTTTGCTTCACCGGACGAAATTAATACTTTTTATAAACAGTTAAATTTAAAAGGAAAGCTGGACGATAAGTTAGGGACTTCGAATGTTTATATTATAGATAAAGAAAGAAATTTAAGAGGCAGAAAAGACGAGAAAGATTATAAAGAAGGATACGATACTTTTCACCCGTCTGAATTGAGTAACGAGATGTTAGATGATTTTAAAATTATCTTGTATGAATACCGTGCAGCGCTTAAAAAGAATCACAATGCCACTAAACAACTTTAAATTTCAATCATAATGTTTAAAAATAAATCATATATCGGAATTTCGTTTATTGTTTTAATCTTTGGAATTTACGCTGTGCCAAAAATTGTAGACAGAGTAACAAATGGAGAAATTGTAAAGGGAAACCGTTTGGATAATGTGGGTTCGAAAAATTCAAAGTCAGAGGCAAAGTTACTGACCATTGGACCGGCACCTAAATTCGAATTGACGAATCAGGAGAATAAAAAAATCTCAAATGAGTCTTACAAAGGAAAAGTGTATGTATTAGAGTTCTTCTTTACAACCTGTCCTTCTATTTGTCCAAAGATGAATTTAAGCATGCTTGAAATCGAGAAGACTTTTTTTGGAAATCCTAATTTCGGAATCGTTTCAATTACAATAGATCCAAGTCATGATACTCCACAGGTTTTAAAAGATCATGCTAAGCTATTAGGCGTAAAATCGTCTAATTGGAATTTCCTGACCGGAGAGAAAGCAACCATTATGGATTTGTCTAACAAAGGTTTCAATCTTTATGCAGGCGAAAATGCGAAAGTGAACGGTGGTTTTGAGCATTCCGGACTGTTTGCCTTGATTGATAAAAACGGAAATATTCGTTGTCGTAAAGACGATTTCGGGAATCCAATTTTGTATTATGACGGATTAGATAAAAAAGGAGTTAGAGACATTCAGGAAGACATTAAAATATTATTAGAAGAATAAAAATGAAAGAACGTTCATTAGAAGAAAAATACAATAAATTAATTATTGCAGTTTCAATTATAATTCCGCTTGTAGTCGCTATTTTGTTTGGAGTTAAGTTAAAAGATTTTGGTGTAGATGTAGAGCCGCTTTCATTTTTGCCTCCAATTTATGCTACAACAAACGGTATTACAGCGATTGTTTTGGTTTTGGCGGTATTTGCCATTAAAAACGGAAATCAAAAGCTGCACAAGGGGTTAATGACCTTTGCAATTGCATTGTCTGTCGCTTTTTTGGTGATGTATGTCGCTTATCATATGACTTCTGATTCTACTAAATTTGGTGGAGAAGGAACAATACGTTATGTGTATTTCTTTATTTTAGTTACGCATATTTTATTGTCTATTGCCATTATCCCATTGGTGTTAATTACCTACGTAAGAGCTTTGGCAAAACGTTTTGACAAACATAAAAAGATTGCTAAAATAACATTTCCGCTTTGGTTATATGTTGCAGTAACCGGTGTAGTGGTTTACTTAATGATATCTCCATATTATGTATATTAAAAATAAATACAGATCAAACTCCAAATTCCAAAGTTTTGTTTTTGGAATTTGTATTTTTTTAATTGGAATTTCGGCCAATGCGCAATGCGCTATGTGTCGTGCTGCTTTGTCAGGTGATTCTAATATAAAGAAAGCAGAGGCAGTAAATGACGGGATCGTTTTCCTGATGGTGATTCCTTATCTGTTAGTAGTGATATTAGGAGTTCTAATTTACAAAATGTATCAATCTAAAAAGAAAAAAGCAGAATAATCATTCTGCTTTTTTTTTGCTTTTATTTCAATCCGTCAACCGAGACATTTACGGTGCCATTTATTTTGATAAAGGCTATAATTGCCTGATTAGTTAATTGAATTTTATCAAACTGTATGTCTTCCATTTTTCCATTTACAAATACTCCGGGCATAGGCGAGTAGTTTTTAAGATAAGCTGCCATGCTTTTTTTACCTTCATCGAGATTGGGTTGAATAGAATAACGACAACTTTCTTCCATTTTTCTTAGAATATATCCCTGAGCAAGCCAGCTTGCTGTACGTATTAATTTACTTTTGGTGTCCAGGACGTAATCCAGTTTGTCAAAATAGATTTCTTTGGTTTGTGGGTTGTATTGCGGAAAACCATTCAGGTAGATTGTTCCGTTGATAGATCCCAGAACATCCAGTGCAATTACCATTTTTTCATTTTTATGCCAGATGGCAACATTTTTTACGGTGATTTTTTTGCTTCCGGTTCCAAATTCCTGACCTGCAAAATTTTTGGTCATGATTTTAGAGGCATCAGTATAAGTCGAAATAGCGGCAATATTAGCCGAAATTTGATTTGGAATTTTAGCAACCGGTTTCAATACAATCTTGTTGGCGCTAAACTTTGATTCGGGTTGTTTGCCAACAATGGTTTCCATATTGCATTTCATACCCATATCCAGTAAAAACTGATCGTTTTTAAGTTTCGCGTTTGTAGCATAAGCTTCGAGTGGAACAATGCGCAACCAGCTTTCGTAAGTATCACTCATCTGAAAAGGGGTACAGATTTTTTCTAAAGCAGACAAAACGTTTGGTTTAAAATCCATAGATTTTTCGATAGCATCGTCTATGCTTTTCTCAATTTTTGATTTAAAAATAGAGACTGCCGGATTTATTAGATACGTAATAGGTAAACTCTTTCCAAAAACCATCATGGTCGGACTCTCGTTCCAATCCAGGGATTTAAATTCTGTTTTGGTGTTCAGCTTCCAGTTGGTTAAAGCAACCTCACTCGATAGGGTGATTACACCATTCAGATTAAATTCACGAATGTCATAAAGTGCAACACCCAGTTTTTTAGTACCGATTCTGTATTTGACAGTCGCTTTTAGGGGCAGAATGGTTTTTATTTTTTTATCCGGATTCGCCGGGTCATTCTGAATTTTAATAGGTGCCAGTTTCCATATTTTCATTTCAATATCGTCGTCTTCTATATTGTTGTCTTCATAAATTAACCCATTTAGAAGAGCGTTAGTCTGGTTTTCGATATCACGAAGTTTTACCGTAATCGGTAAGTTGATAAACGACGGATTACTTTCATAAACTAAAGGACTGGCATCGTCCGGCTCCGGTTTTAAAGTTTCTAATTTTTGAGTAGTGGAGCAGCCAACAAGTACATTAAGTACTGTGAACAAAGAGAGAATTGAAAGAAACTTCATTGGTAATACTATTTAAGATAATACAAAATTAAGAAAACAATTATATTATCTTAAAAAAGTGTAACAATTGATAGTAAAAGGAGTCTTATTGGAATAGTAAGGCATAATTATTAACGTTTTGTTATCATAATCGGCTTAATAAAAATGTTATTATTGTTTTAAAATTTAACAATACCACCATGATTGAAATCAAAGATTTGCACAAATCCTATAAGATGGGAAGTTCAGAATTGCATGTGTTAAAAGGAATTAATTTTAATATTGCAGAAGGTGAATTGGTTGCTATTATGGGGTCTTCGGGCTCCGGAAAATCTACACTCCTTAACATTTTAGGAATTTTGGATGAGGCAGATTCCGGAAGTTATATTTTAGATAAAACCCCAATAAAAAAACTGAACGAGACGATAGCTTCCCGATATCGAAATAAGTTTTTAGGATTTGTTTTTCAATCTTTCAATTTAATCAATTATAAATCGGCACTTGATAACGTTGCTATGCCCTTGTATTATCAGGGAGTAAAAAGAAAAGAACGTTATGATATTGCGATGAAATATCTCGAGAAAGTGGGTTTAGGATCGCATTCGCATCACTTGCCAAATGAACTTTCAGGAGGACAAAAACAACGTGTAGCTATTGCAAGAGCGTTAGCCTCAAACCCTAAAGTTTTGCTGGCAGATGAGCCAACAGGAGCTTTAGATACCAAAACTTCGTATGAAGTAATGGAACTTATTCAGGGAATTAACGATGAGGGTAAAACGATCCTGATTGTAACCCATGAGCCGGACATTGCCGCCATGTGCAAAAGAAATGTAGTCCTGAAAGACGGATTAATTATCGATGATAAAATGGTAGAACAAGTTAGAGCTACATCTTATGTTTAATATTGAACGTTGGCACGAAATATTTGACGCCATTTCCAAAAACAAGTTAAGAACTTTTCTAACAGGAGTTTCTGTAGCCTCAGGAATTTTTATTTTAGTGATTTTACTTGGTGCCGGAAAAGGACTTCAGAATGGAATTGAAAAACAGTTTGAGCGTGACGCTGCGGGGATTATTGAAGTTTGGTCAGGAACTACAACAAAAGAGTATAAAGGATTAAATCCCGGAAGACAAATTCAGTTTAGAAATAGCGATTATTCACAATCTGTTCAGAAATTTGAGGATAAATTAGATAGTAGAGCCTCTACTTATAATGTTTGGGGCGCTACCATTTCATACGGAAAAGAGTCAGGAAGTTATCAATATCGTGGAGTAGATCCTGATTATTCGATAATAGAAAACCTAACCGTTGTAGAAGGCAGGTATGTAAACAGTAAAGACCTGGCTAACAATGAGAAGGTTGCGGTTATAGGAATGAAATTAAAAACCGATTTGTTTAAAGACAAAGAAGCCCTTGGAGAACAAATACAGGTTAATAAAATTAATTTTAAAGTAATCGGAGTATTTACAGATCCGGGAGGAGAACGAGAAGAAACCAGAGTTTATTTGCCTAAAACTACAGTACAAAGAGCCTTTGGAGCCGGAGATAAAATAAGCAATTTGTTTTTTACTTTAAACAAAACAAAAGATTACGATGAAGCTTTAGCGCAATCAGAAAAATTCACAAAGGATTTAAAAGATTTATTGAAAAGTAAAAATGTAGTAGCCCCTGATGATGACGGAGGTGTTGGTGTTTACAACTCGGTAAAAGACGCCAAGCAGTTTTATGACTTAAATCTGTACATCAGATTGTTCTTCTGGTGGGTAGGGATATGTACAATTGTAGCCGGAGTGGTAGGTGTAAGTAATATTATGCTGATTATTGTAAAAGAGAGAACAAAAGAAATAGGGATCAGAAAAGCACTAGGCGCGTCACCGTTTTCTATTATTTCGATGATCCTTCATGAATCTATTTTTATTACTACAATAGCCGGTTTTGTTGGCCTGCTGGCAAGTTTGTTATTATTGGAATTTGTTGGGCCAATGGTGCAAAGCGAATATTTTCAAAATCCTGAAGTTGATTTTACGGTGGCACTGACCACCTTGGTTTTACTTGTATTTGCGGGAGCAATGGCCGGTTTTTTTCCGGCGTACAGAGCCGCCAAAATTAAACCTATTGTAGCACTTAGAGACGAATAATTATGTTTAAAAAAGATAATTGGGACGAGATTTTACAGGCCTTAACAGCCAATGTCTTCAGGACGGTGCTTACGGCATTTGGTGTGTTTTGGGGAATTTTTATTCTTGTAATACTGCTTGCGGCAGGAAATGGTTTAGAAAACGGTATTAAAAAAGGTTTTGACGGAATTGCGACCAATACCATGTTTATGTGGAGTCAGACCACCTCAAAGGCCTATAAAGGGTTACCTAAAACACGTCGTTATGATTTTAGAAACAGCGACGTTATGGCTTTAAAACAGGCATTTCCGGATTTATTATATGTTTCACCACGAAATCAGTTGGGTGATTTTAACGGTACAAATAATGTGGTTCGCGGTACCAAGACTTCCTCTTTTACGGTTTATGGCGATTATCCTGAGTTGATCAAACAACAGCCAATGGATATTATAAAAGGACGTTTTGTAAATCAACAGGATATTACCGAGAGAAGAAAAGTGGCGGTTATTGGTAAAGGAGTAATCTCGGAGCTTTACGGAAAAGAAGAAGAGGCTATTGGCAGTTACGTGAAAATAAACGGAATTAATTTTATGGTAATTGGCGTTTATAAATCGAAGCAACAAGGCGGAAATGCAGAACAGGAGCAGAAAAATATCTTTGTTCCGTTTACGACTTTTCAGCTGGCTTTTAATTTTGGAGATAAGGTAGGCTGGATGGCGCTTACAGCAAAAGACGAAGTGTCTATTACCTCTTTAAAACCAAAGATTTTAGAATTGATCAAATCACTACATTCCGTAAACCCTGCAGACGATAGAGCAGTGGGGAACTTTGACCTGTATGAGCAGTTTAATAAGGTTCAAAGTTTGTTTGATATTCTAAAGATCATTGCGTATTTTGTTGGAACTTTAGTTCTGATATCGGGAGTAATTGGTATTTCTAATATTATGCTTATCGTAGTAAAAGAACGCACAAAAGAAATAGGAATCCGAAGAGCATTGGGGGCAACACCTGCAGCTATTAGGGGGCAAATTTTATCAGAGTCTATCTTTTTAACGATCATTTCAGGGATGCTGGGAATTGCAGTGGCAACTGGAATTATAGCGATCCTGAACCTGATTTTAGATTCGCTGCCACCGGATAGTGATACGATGTTTGCCAGTCCAAGTGTAGATTTAAGAGTAGTGTTTGTGGCGCTGTTAATATTAGTAGGATCAGGTTTGCTGGCGGGATTTATTCCGGCTCAGACTGCAATAAATGTGAAGCCTGTAGATGCTTTGCGAACAGAATAAATTATCAATCAAAAAAAATAATCGATTAAACCAAAAACAAAATGAAAAAAGGAGTAACGGTAACCATTTTAATTTTTATTGCTGTAGTTTTCTTTGGCGCATTATATTATTTGTACGCTAAAAATCAAGAGTCCCCTATCGTCTTCAAAACTGAGAAAGCAGAAATTAAAACGATTGTAAAAAATACCATAGCGACAGGTAATATCCAGCCGGATGAAGAGGTTCTAATCAAGCCAAACATTTCGGGTATTATCGAGGAAGTGTATATCAAAGCCGGAGAGAAAATCAAGGCCGGTGATATGATTGCAAAAATCAGGGTTGTAGCCAATGTATCTAATGTAAGCAGTACACAAAATCAGGTACAAACAGCCAAAATTGCTTTAGACAATCAGGAGAAAATCTTTAAAAGACAAAAAACATTGTACGATAAAGATGTTATTTCGGCAAACGATTTTGATGCTGCACAATTGGCTTACACACAGGCCAAACAAAATTATCTGGCAGCCAAACAAAGTTTAGATATTGTAAAAACAGGTACAACTACTTCATTAGGAAATTATGCAAATACTTTAATTCGTTCTACGGTAAACGGAATGGTTCTGGCTGTTCCTGTGAAAGTGGGGAATCAGGTTATTGAAAGCAATAACTTTAATGAAGGAACTACCATTGCAAGTGTTGCAGATGTAGGAAGGATGATTTTTATTGGAAAAATAGATGAATCTGAAGTAGGGAAAATAAAAGAAAAAATGGCGATCGAAATCACAGTCGGAGCAATTGAAAACAAAAAATTTGATGCTTTTTTAACCGATATAGCCCCAAAAGGAGTAACGGAGAACGGAGCAATTCAGTTTGAAATTAAAGCTTCATTGCCCAATAAAGAGAAAACTTTTATTAGAGCCGGTTTGAGCGCAAATGCTTCCATTATTCTGGAAAAAGCAGATAAAGTGCTTGCTATTAAAGAATCATTAGTTCAATTTGACAAAAAAACACAAAAACCTTACGTAGAAATTGAAACATCTCCTCAGAAATTTCAAAGAAGAGATTTAGTTTTGGGAGTAAGTGACGGAATTTATGTTCAAATTAAAAGCGGTATCAAAAATACGGATAAGATCAAAATCTGGAATCAAGGTTTGGTAACAGAAGAAGAGAAGAAATAATTTGAAATTTGTAGGTTTTTTGGTTTTAAAATAAGTTAAATTTGTGTAGTATTGGTACTATACTATCATTCAAAATATATGAAAATAAATAAATATAATACGCTTGTTTTTACTATGCTTTTAGGTTTTGGATTATCAGGCCAGGCACAAGCAAAAAAATGGACTTTAGAAGAATGTGTGCGTTATGCATTAGATAATAATATCACGATAAAATTATCAGACTTAGATACAAAGACGGCTGCGATTGATAAAAGAGGGGCAATAGGTAATTATCTGCCTTCTGTGAGTGGGTCTGCCTCACACTCCTGGAACATTGGTTTGAACGTAAACCCTGTTACCAACATTGCACAAACGTCAACTACACAATATTCATCCCTTGGGGTGAGTGCCGGAGTAGATATTTACAAAGGATTACAAAATCAAAATACACTCAGAAGAGCTAATCTTTCTATTATTGCGTCAAAGTATCAGTTGCTTAAAATGCAGGAAGATATTAGTCTGAATGTGGCCAATGCTTTTTTGCAGATTCTTTTTAATAAAGAAAATCTAAAAGTAAAAACTGAGCAGTTGTCTATAGATGAAAAACGACTTGCGCGCTCTGAAGAAATGGTAAATGCTGGGACAATACCGCGTGGTGATTTGTTTGATTTAAAGGCTACCGTAGCTACGGACAAACAAAATATTATTATCGCCGAAAACAGTTTATTGATTTCTAAATTAAGTTTAGCGCAACTTTTGCAGCTTAAAGAATTTGCAGATTTTGATGTGATTGATGATACGAATGCTAAAGATGAAAATAACATTATGGCACAAAAGCCTATTGATATTTATAACAAAGCCAAAGAGATCAGAACAGAGTTAAAATTAGCGCAGACCAATCTTGAAATAGCGGAGAAGAATGTTGCTATTGCAAGAGGAGCGTATCAGCCAACGCTTAGAGGGATTTATTCGTTTAGTACTAGTGCGAGTTATAGTGAAATTCCAATAGGTAAGGATGCTGATGGAAATGTTATCTATGGTAATGCACTTCCGGTCCTTGATCAATTTAGTAATAATAAAGGTCATAATTTTGGCTTTCGATTAGAAGTCCCGATTTTTAACGGGTTTTCCACCAGAAATAATGTAGAGCGTAATAAAGTAAGTTTAGAAAAATCAAGAATAGATTTAGAGCAAAAAAGTTTAGATTTGCAACGTAATGTTTACACTGCTTTTACAGATGCAAAAGGTGCTTTAAATACGTACGAATCATCTACTGTGACTTTAGAAGCGAGACAGCAGGCTTATAATTATGCAAAAGAAAAGTACGATGTAGGTTTGATGAATTCATTTGATTTTACACAGTCGCAGACTTTGCTGACCAATGCTCAATCGGATGTGATCAGAACTAAATACGATTACATGTTTAAAATAAAAATACTTGAATTTTACTTCGGAATTCCAATTGTTCCAATTAGCACAAAATAATTTAGTATGTCAAAAAAAACAGTTTATTTCTTAGTCGGTGGCGCAATAGTGGTTATTGTCGCCTTGGTTGTTCTTTCGAAATCAGGGGTAATAGGAAATAAGGATGAGGGAAAAGAGGTCGAGATTTCAAAAGTAACAGCTTCAACGATTGTTGAAACGGTTTCGGCAACGGGTAAAATTCAACCTGAGATCGAAGTAAAAATTGCTTCAATGGTGTCAGGTGAGATCATCGCGCTGAATGTAAAAGAAGGGCAAGTTGTCAAAAAAGGAGATTTGCTGGTAAAAATAAATCCGGATTTATATACTTCCGGATTGGATCGCTCTATGGCTAATTTAGCAGGATCTAAAGCGGGTTTGACACAGTCTGATGCCAGTTTTAAAGAAGCTAAGGCAAATTACGAGAGAAACAAAACCTTGTATGACAAAGGCGTAATCTCAAAATCAGATTGGGACAAAGCAGTGGCCTCTTTTGAAGTAGCTAAAGCAACAAAACAAAATGCCTATTATGCCGTTCAGGGCGCTTCGGCTTCTGTAACCGAAGCAAGAGATAATTTGGGACGTACTACTATTTATGCTCCTGCAGATGGAACTATTTCTGTTTTGAATGTAGAATTGGGCGAACGTGTTTTGGGAACGCAGCAAATGGCAGGAACAGAGCTTTTAAGAGTGGCCAACCTGAACAATATGGAGGTTGAAGTTGACGTAAATGAAAATGATATTGTAAAGATAAAAATTGGTGATGAAGCCAATGTTGAAGTTGACGCTTATCTGAAAAAGAAGTTCAGAGGTGTTGTAACCAGTATTTCTAATTCGGCAAGCACCGCTTTGACGGCAGATCAGGTGACTAATTTTAAAGTTAAAGTCCGCATTTTAAAAGAATCGTATCAGGATTTATTAGAAGGTAAACCTGCTTCCTATTCTCCTTTCAGACCGGGGATGACGGCTACGGTAGACATTAGTACGCAAACTAAAAACAATGTTTTGGCAGTACCAATTAGTTCCGTTGTTGTAAAATCGGATACCGCTGCCGTAAAGGATTTTACAGTAGAAGACCCGAACGCAGATAAAAAAGCAGCTCCCAAAAGCGATAAGAAATACGAATGTGTTTTTGTGAAATCGGGAAATAAAGCGAAGATCAGAATCATCAAAACAGGTATTCAGGACGATACGAATATCGAAGTGATTACAGGTTTGAAACCGGGAGATGTAGTCATTACAGGACCTTATACGACGGTTTCTAAAGAATTAAATTCAGGCGATAAAGTGAAGCTTAAAAAAGCGGATACAGCTAAGAAATAATTCAGGTTAAATAATTCAACTTTTAAAAAATAATACATTGTCTTTTATTCTCAATATCGAAACAGCAACTAAAAACTGTTCTGTAGCAATTGCCAAAAATGGTGAAACAATTTTGTGTAAAGAAATCGCTGAAGAAGGATATTCCCATGCCGAAAAATTACATGTTTTCATTGAAGAAGTAATTGCCGAAGCGGGAATTTCTGTTCAGGATCTGGTGGCTATAGCGGTAGGTCAGGGACCAGGTTCTTATACCGGTTTGCGAATTGGAGTTTCGGCTGCAAAAGGCTTGTGTTATGCTTTAAACATTCCGTTGATTGCAGTTGATACTTTATTGACTTTAGCTTCTCAGGCTCAGGTTACGGATGGAAAAATAATCCCGATGCTTGATGCCAGAAGGATGGAAGTATACAGCGAGATTTTTAATGCTAATTTAGAAGTAGAGAGAGCCATTCAGGCAGAGGTTATAGACGAGCACTCTTTTGAAAGCATCACCGAGACAGTCTATTTTGTTGGAGATTGTGCCGAAAAAGCCAAAGCAGTTCTGACCAGAGAAAATTTTATCTTTTTAGAAGCTATCAAATACCCTTCGGCTAGAGCCATGAGTAAAATCAGTTTTGATAAGTATCAAAAAAGCGACACCGTAGATGTCGCTTATTTTGAACCTTATTACTTAAAAGATTTTATGATGACTACGCCATCAAAAAAATAAGAAGTAAATTTTATTTTTGTAATGTGTACGGCTGAATTGCAATTCCGGCTTCATCTAAAGCGGTTTTGCAATTTTCAAGCGTTTGTGCAAAAACACTGCCGTAGTTTTCATTCTTTGCCCACGGACGTACAGAAAACTCTATAGAACTCGTTGTTAGATTTTTGACAAAAACTTCCGGAGCCGGGTTTTTAAGGACATTAGGATTTCCGGTTAAAGCACTTAAAAGCACTTCTTTTGCTTTTTTGATATCTGAATCATAAGAGATAGCAAAAGTTAAATCAGCTCTTCTCTCTCCCTGCATTGAGTAATTAATGATCGTTCCGTTAGACAATGAACCGTTAGGAACAAAAACAGTTTGGTTGTTGGCAGTGAGCATTTTAGTAACGAAAATCTGAATTTCAACTACTGTTGCGATAACCCCTTGTGCTTCAATAGTATCTCCGACTTTAAAAGGTTTGAAAACAATAATTAACATTCCTCCTGCAAAGTTAGAAAGAGAACCTTGCAACGATAAACCAACGGCAAGTCCCATTGCTCCTAAGATGGCAACAAAAGAAGAAGTTTCAATTCCAAGTTTTGAAATAAAAGTTACAAATAATAAAATTCGCAAAGCCCATAATAAAATATCAGCAAGAAATTTCGTTAAGGTTGGGTCCAGATTTCTCTTGACCATTATCTTTCTAATGATTCTGTTTATTAATCTAATGGCATATAAACCAATAAATAAAATTACAAATGCCGAAATGAATTTTGGCGAATAATCAAGTAATACGTCTATAAATTTAGTAGCGTAATTACTAAGTTGTTCTGGATTGATGTTCATATTATAAGAATAAAAAAACCTTCCCAACAGAGAAGGTGTATTAGTGCTGCAAATATAAAGATATTTATTTTTATAAGAAAAGATGTGGCTTTTTATTCCTTATCAGAAGCCTCATCGGCAATCTCATCTTTTGCAATTACTGTTTCTTCACTTGCATCGGCTACGGTTTCTGAAATGACAGTTTTAGTTTCGCCGGTTAAATCATCCGCTTTTTCTTTTACAGAATCAATGACGTTACTGATCGAATCAGAAGCTTTTTCAGCATATTCGCTCACGGTTTCTTTGGCCTGACTGGCATATTCGGCAGCGCTGTTGAGTAGTGGTTCTGCAGCTTCTTTGGCTTTGGCGATTGTTTCTTCTGCAAAAGTTTCTGCTTGATCAATATAAGGAGCAGCAGCTTCTTTAGCTTGTTCAAAAGTGCTTTCTGCCTGATTGGCCAAATCTGTAGCTGATTCTTTGGCTGAGCCAAATAAATTCTTAAAAAACGAAGATAATCCCATAATTTCTGATTTTGATTGGTTTATATTACAATATTAACTATTTCTACAGAATTTATAGCGTTAAAGTTGAAATAATTTACTGTAAATTAGATAGATAGGGTGAAATAAAAAAGCGCCTCGATTGAGACGCTTCTGTTTTTTATACAATTTTGTTTTATGCGTTTACAGCTTCTACTTTAATGCCTTCATCGTTTAACATGCTTTTTAGCATATTTTCGATTCCGCTTTTAAGTGTAAAAGTAGAGGAAGGACAACCGCTGCAAGCTCCTTGTAAAATTACTTTTACTGTTTTGTCATTTTCATTGTAGGAGTCAAACGCAATATTACCACCATCAGCAGCTACTGCCGGTTTTACGTATTCTTCCAGTATATTGATAATTTGCTGAGAAGTAACATCTAGTTTGTCAAATGCTTCATCTTTAGTGATGTCGTTTTTAGTTGAAGTTTCAATTAAGGTCTCATCCAAAACTGTTCCTCCGTTTTCGATAAATTGTTTAATGAAAGTTCGTACTTCAAGTGTGATTTCCTGCCAGTCATTGATGTCATATTTCGTTACCGAGATATAATTTTCGTCGATAAAAACTTCTTTAACATAAGGAAATTTAAACAATTCCTTTGCTAATGGAGAAGAAGCGGTCTGATCGATGTTTTTGTATTCAACAGCATTTCGGGTCAACATTCTGCTAACAACGAATTTTAATGCAGCCGGATTTGGAGTTGTTTCTCCATAAACCGTAATAGGTTGTTTTTTAGCAGTACTTTCCTCGATTTTTATGATTACACCACCTTTGTTTACAAAGGATTCGATTTGTTCTGCAACAGCCTCTTTTACATCATCCCATTCTACAATACTGTATCTTTCAATAGCAATAAAATTTCCTGAGATATAAACTGTTTTTACAAACGGAAGATAGAATAATTGCTGCGCCAATGGAGAAGATTGTGCCTCATCAATATTTTTGAATTCAAAGTTTTGATTTTGAGTGATGAAATCCTCAAATTCGAACTTTAAGATCGTTGGATTTTGAGTTTCTTTTATGGTGATTTTTGTCATGAGTTTTATTTTTTTTGCAAATTTAGTAAAGTTATTTTCTACTAATACCTATATTTGATTTTTTAATAAAATAATTAAGACTCTTTTCAAATTAATCGTATTAAATGCAAAGAGTTGTACGTATATCTTAGCAATGTTGCTTTTATGGAATTTAGAATCAGAGTATTGTTTGTATTTTTAGTTAGCTCTCTTTATTCTTATTCACAAGAAGGAATCCCTGTGTATTCCGATTACCTGTCTGATAACTATTATTTAATTCATCCTTCGATGGCGGGCGCGGCCAATTGTGCTAAAATCAGGCTTACCGCCAGAAAGCAATGGTTTGGTCAGGAAGACGCCCCAGCTTTACAAACATTAAGTTTTAATGGTAGAATAGGGGAGCGATCCGGAGCCGGGATTATTGTTTTTAATGATAAAAACGGATACCATTCTCAAAAAGGTTTTAAACTTACCTATGCCCACCATATTATGTTTTCAAGAGACGAAATCGATTTGAATCAGCTTTCTTTTGGAATTAGTGGGGGTGTTATCCAGAATCAGTTAGATGAGACGCAATTCGGAACCACTTTTGATCCACTTATTTTTAATTCTGTTCAAAAAGACTCTTATTTTAATGTTGATGTCGGTGCTTCTTATAACTACCTTGATTTTTATGCTCATGCTACTGTTCAGGGATTATTGGAAAACAGAAGAGAATTGTATAGTGATTTTGAAAGCGATAACCTCAGAAAGCTTTTGCTTAGTGCCGGTTATGTTTTTGGAAAAAATCAAAGTATTACCTGGGAGCCCTCTGTTTTGTTTCAGTACTTCGATAAGACCAAAGAAAAGTCAATCGATCTCAACTTAAAGGCTTACAAAAGCATGGATTTTGGAAGTTTGTGGGCCGCATTATCTTATAGAAGAAGCTTCGATGGGGCTCAATATAGCCCAGGAAGCGGGGTTGCTTCTCAGAAATTACAATATTTTACACCTATAATTGGTATAAATTATAAAAACTTCATGTTTGCGTATACGTATTCTCAAGTTACCGGAGATGTGAAATTTGATACCGGTGGTTACCACCAAATTACTTTGGGAATCAATTTGTTTTGTAAAAAAGAACGTTACGATTGTAATTGTCCTGCTATTAATTAAAAACCCTTTTTTTATGTTAATTAAATCTGTAAACGGAAAATCACCAGCAATTCCTGAGGATTGTTATGTAGCCGAAAACGCGACTATTGTCGGAGATGTTACTTTTGGAGACTCCTGTAGTGTTTGGTTCAATGCTGTCATTCGTGGGGATGTTCATTATATTAAAATCGGAAATAAAGTAAATATTCAGGACGGAGCCGTTATTCACTGTACTTATCAAAAACACCCAACTATTATTGGTAATAATGTTTCAATTGGTCATAATGCAATTGTACACGGCTGTACGGTTCATGACAATGTTTTAATTGGTATGGGGGCTATCGTTATGGACAATTGTGTAATCGAAAGCAATTCTATTGTAGCTGCCGGTGCCGTTTTAACACAAAATACGGTTGTGACTTCAGGAAGCATTTATGCCGGAGTTCCGGCACGAAAAGTAAAAGAGATTGATCAGTCTGACTTTGCGGGCGAAATCGAACGTATTTCTAACAATTATGTAATGTATTCGGGTTGGTTTAAAGACGAAGAATAGTCTACAAATTGATTCTTTCGAAAAAAGCATTTTTATAGCTTTCACTTATCGGAATTCGTTTATCGCTAATCAATACTTTGTTTTTTTGTATTGATTTGACATGTTTTATATTGATGATATACGATCGGTGTATTCTTGAAAATCCTTTGCTGGAAAGTAAATTCTCTAGTTTTATTAAACTGATTAAAGTCAGGGTGAATTTATTATCTGTGGTGTAGATTTTTACATAATCTTTTAGGCCTTCGATAAATAAAATATCCGAAAAATTCATTTTTACATTTTCATATTCAGCTCTCACGAACATAAAATCAGGTTCTAATTCGGGAGCAGTAGTCGTTTCAGAAATGGCCTGAATGGCAGCCGTCGGATTTAAAATTTGCTGTGCTCTTACGACAGATTTCAAAAAGCGGTGAAAAGGAATCGGTTTTACCAAATAATCAACAGCGCCAAGGTTAAAACCTTCAACCGCATAATCAGAATAGGCAGTTGTGAAAATAATCAGCGGTTTTTTTTCTATGGTATTCAGAAACTCAATTCCGGAGAAATGCGGCATCTGAATGTCTAAAAAAATCAAATCAACATTGTTGTGATTGATAAAGGAAACAGCATCAATAGCATTATTGAAGGTATTGAGCAATTCGAGTGAATCTATCTTTTTGACAAAGTCTTCTAATAGTTCAACTGCTAACGGTTCGTCGTCTATAATTACACATTTCATTTGTTGGGGATTAGATTTCTTAAGTTCGTTTTGGTACTCAAAAGTAATTCGAAACCAATAAAATAAGTTTTAAAGTTTTCATAAAAAACGGGTTTTGGTCTAGTTGACATTCTTTATTTGTAAGGTTCAAAGGGACAAAGGCTCAGAGGTTTTGGTTTGTTTGAAAATAAACTTAGAATCTTAGCTCCTCCCTAATTTATTGCGGTTTGAATACTGTCCAGTTTTAAATTTAAATGAATACGATAAATTTTATCGTCCTGAGTTATGGTCAGTTCGTGTGCGTTTGGATAAAGCAGTCCCAAACGATTTTGGATATTGACCATTCCAATTCCTGAATTTTCGGGGTCTTTTACATAGTTTTCAATAGTATTTTCGATCCAAAAGTCAAGGTTGTTGTCCAGGATAAAAATTTTGATTTTTACATGAGCAGCGCCTTTATAGTCAGTTCCGTATTTAAAAGCATTTTCTACAAAAGAAATCAGTAACAAAGGTTCGATAAACTTATTTCGGGGATCTCCATGTACGTTGATGAAAATGTCTTCTATGTTGTTGAGCCGGAGCTTTTGCAGTTCGATATAGTTCTGAATATAATTGATTTCTTTTTCTAAAGCCACCGTTTTATTGTCTGTTTCATATAACATATAGCGCATTAATTCAGATAAAGTTACGATAGCATCAGGGACCAAATCAGATTTTTTATGTGCCAGTGAATAGATGCTGTTTAACGAATTGAACAAAAAATGCGGATTGGTTTGTTTTCGCAGATAGGTCAACTCTGTATTGGTTCTATGGGTTTCGGCAATTAGTTTGTTTTGTTGGTTGTTGTAAAATTCAGTTAGTGTTCGGATACTGGCGCTAATGGTAATAATTAAAAAGTAAAAAAGCGAAGGTCCAATTTTAAAAAACAACGGCTGTTTGGCTCTGAATATTTTGAAATGAGCCCCTTTTGAAATTTTTAAGGTACGAGACGGAACCAGTTCCAGCGATTTAATATGTTTGAATTCAGGTACGAAATAGTACTCCCTTACAATCATAAACAATGCTATAAGGGGGATAACAATAGCGGTGTAAGTCCAGTATTTTTTTTCTAAAAGCAGGACAGGCACCAGATAGAAATAATTCAGATAAAACAGAATAATTCCTGTAAACCATTGTACATAAAAATCAGTGTTAATGGTAAACGGGCTTTCGTAAAACTGAAGTAATGACGTCAGAATAAAGAAAATCCATATTGTGACATGGAACAGGAGTTTATTCGATTTTGTATTTCTTATTGCGCCTATGTTCATTTAGAATTTTATTTTCAATAAAATTAACTCATTTTCAGTTACCGTTGGCGATCCCATCTGATGGAGTTTTTTTGCTACTAAATTTACTGTTTTAAGCGCATCTTCCTCCGTAGAAAAGCTTTTCGATTCATTTATCACCGGGATTACAGACTGCTTGATTATAATTTTATTTTTATACGTAATGAAGTAGCCCCATCCTGAAGTTGTTCGGAAGGTCTCGGTTTCAAATGTTTCTGCTTTGGTACAGGCGCTAAGCTGTAAAACCAGTACAAGGGAGAGCCAATTTGCCCGAATTCTGCTGCGGGAAAAACTTTTCGATTTAATTGTCATCATCATTTTGCTCCTCTAAAGGTTTGAATTCCCAGGCATCATCAAAATAGGAAGAGCCAATTTTTCCCAGCATATAAAAGCTGCGATTGTTAATTGTAAAACCTACTGCATCGGTTCTCCCGGCACCTTCCATAGCAGTTCTTTCGGTCCAGAGATCAGTTGACGGATTGTACTCCCAAATTGTTTTTAAGCCTTCACCTCCTACAACATAACCTAAGCCGTTTAAGGAAAAAGCGGATGCATTTGAACGTGTGATGGAATACTCATCGTTGTACGAATCGTCATCATTGGTGTCCCTGTCTACATCTCTTTTTCGGGTCCAGGTATCGGTAGCGGTGTTAAACTCCCAAAAATCTTCCTGATAAACCCCATTGTTAATTCCGGTTACCAAATATGCTTTTTGATCAATCACAAATACAGTAGCATTACGTCTTTTGTTGCCACTAAATCCGTTTTGAAGAGCCCATGTATCGGTTTGATCATCATAGCGATAAAAATCTTTTAGGTAGTTTCCGTCATAACCCGTTCCAAAATAAGCTTTTCCACCTGCCTGAAAACCCACAGCGGCATATCTGGCCGTACCTGCAAAATCAGCTTTTTTGGTCCAGTTGTTGCTAACGGGATCGTATTGATAAAAATCTTTCAGTTTATTGGTTCCGTCATAACCTAACCCAATATATCCTTTGTCGTTTAGTGTAAAACCGGAGGCAGAACTTCTTCCAATACCCGGAAAATTGGCTTTTTGCTCCCAATAATCTCCATTGGAGTTGTAGGCCCATAAATCTTTTAAATAATCGTCTCCGGTATAGCCTGTTGTTATGTAAGCATAATTGCCAATAACAAAACTGCTGGCACTAGATCTTGCAGGGCCATCAAATGCTGACTTTTTTATCCAGTTTCCAATTAAATCCTCTTCTTCATCATCCTTGCTGCAACTTATAAAAACAAGGTTAGAAAATAATGCGGCGAACAAAATTCCTTTTTTAAAACTATTCATAGTGTGTCAAATTTATTTATGGTTTGTATTTGATCCTGTTCCCTAAAAATGATTTGCTGTCAGGATTGTAATTATCCGGATTTTCAAATCAGCTATAAAGTTTACCGGTCTTGCTTACAGGCTCAAAAGTAGATGGCTACTGTTTTAAAAAAAAAGAAGATATATGTATGGTACATTTTGATAGACTAAACAGCCTTTTTGCGGGTCGAATCACATATTTGAATGTGTTTGCCTGTTGTAGATGTTCTTTTGCTTCTTATAGAGTAAAAATGGCCGCTTGTATATGTTATAGTGTGGTGCCGAAAAGCGCCCTATATATTTGTCCAAAAATAGAATTATGAACAAGTTTATAGGGATGTTGTTTTTTGCTTTTGCATTGTTTTCCTGCGGAACAGATACAGATGCAGGAGCATTTGTTGTTGGGTCAGATTATGTGTCGGTAAACAACAAGGTGATTTTAATTGATACGGTAACCGTCGAAATGTCAACTATAAATTTTGACTCGCTTATTACTTCCGGTCAAAGCAGGATATTGGTTGGAAATTACAACGATCCCGTTTTTGGAAAAGTAAAAACAGACAGTTATTTTCAATTGACATCAAAAACATACACTTTACCCAATGGCGGATCCGACACGGAGTCGAGTAAATATGTTTTTGACTCCATTTCGATGATTTTAAAGTACGATAACTACTATTATGGAGATACTACAAAAGTGCAGACCTTTAACATTCATCGGGTACTTCAGAAAGTAAAACCCAATACAGATGATTATAATTTTTACAATAATTCCACTCTAAATTATAGTAATGAAAGTTTAGGTTCTGTTTCGTACAAACCAAGACCCGGAGAAAAGGATTCAATTAATATAAAAATGAATCCTGTTTTTGGGGCTGAGATTTTTCAAAAAATCAAGAAGAGAGAAATCAATGATGAGACCAGCTTTACAGAGTATTTAAAGGGACTTGTTCTTGTGCCTTCCGCTTCTAATTCGTCAAGTTTAATTGGTTTTAATACAACCAATAGTGTTGTTCGAATGTATTATTCAAAGTATCAGAGCAACGACGAAAAATCTTTTTATATTGATTTTGTAATTTCAGATGTAAATAAACAGTTCAATTCTATTTCATTAGACAAAACAGGAACCTTGCTTCAAAATCTGCCGAATTCAAGTAGTAAACTATCAAGTTCTTTAACCAACAGACAAGGATTTATACAATCCGGAAGCGGTGTTGCCTGCCGATTGGATTTTCCGAACCTGAAACAGTTTAAGTATATCTCAGAGAACGGAGCAATCGTAGACGCTGAACTGATCTTAAAACCGGTTAACAATTCCTATTCCGAACAGTACCCTTTGGCGGATTCTATACAGGTATATGTGGCAGACAATCTGAACAGAATTAGCGGTGCATTGCTAAATCCTGTGGGATCTGCCGTATATGGTAAGTTAAACAAAAAGAGTGATGAGTTTAATGAAAATATGGGGTATTCCTTTCGTATTGCGTCATTTTTGCAAAAAGAAATGCTCAAAAAAACCAACTCCAGATCTTCTCTGATCCTTACATTGCCGGGTGTTTATAAGACGGTGAACAGGATTGTGTTGGGGGACCAAAAGCATCTGAATAATAAAATTCAATTGAAAATTTATTACATCTCTTATTAAATGAAAAATAAAATAATTTTCTTCAGCTCTTTGTTTTTAGTATCGCTGATTTCGTTTTCTCAAAGTATTTCGAGTTCCCCTTATTCCTTATACGGTCTGGGTAGTTTGTATGATTCAGATTTTGGTGCAATTCCTTCTATTGGTTCGTCGGGAATAGCTTTGCCGTCGGATAATTTTATCAATAATCGCAATCCGGCTTCGCTGGGGTATCTGTCTTTAAATCATTTTATACTTGATATCGGTGGCAAGGCAATTGCAACAACGTATCAAAATAGTTCAAAGACAGAAAAGAGGAATAATTTCCAGTTTTCGCATATTGCTTTTGCTTTTCCGGTAACTAAAAACTCGGGATTTAGTGTTGCTTTGAAACCGTATTCCAGTGCCACATTTAAAATCACGGATCTGAAATTGCCGATACTGAATAGTCAGGAATCGTATTATGTAACGGCGTCAGGGTCGGGAGGGTTGAATAATTTTGATTTTTCATACGGATATCGATTTGGAAGTAAACTGGCAGTAGGTCTTTCCGGTACTGTGTTATTTGGAAAGACAAAGGACGACAGAAGCTATTTAATTTCGAAGTCAACGGCAAACATCAATAAAGAAACAAGTTATAACGGAGTTCGTGCTACTTTGGGAGCTCAGTATAAAATTGATTCTACTTTTACGATTGCTTCTACTTTCAAAGTGCCCAGCAGAATCAGAGCTTCAAAAGTACAAAGTGTTGAAAGCAGAACCGATGGGATTCAAACTATTTTTGAATCTAATGTAGTGTCTGATACCGATGATTTTTATTTGCCTTTAGAAATTGGTATAGGGATCAGCAAGCGTTTCAAAAACAATGTAAATATGACGATAGATTATGAAAAAAGTTTTTGGAATGATACGAATCAATCCGAGTTGTACGGCAATTTTGTGAATCAGGACAGATTTGCTTTAGGATTTAGCTTTAGGACAAAAAAGGATATTCGGAAATATTGGGATAGAATTCAATATGGAGTGGGGGCTAATTTTGACACCGGTTATCTTGAAGTTGAAGGGAAAAGAGTTAATAATGCAGCAGTTTCCTTTGGACTTTCATTGCCGATAGAAAACACTTTTTCTGCTTTAAATATATCTTATTCCTATGGACAAAAAGGGGCGATTTCAAACAATCTGATCAAAGAAAATTATCATAAAATCTCGCTCAGTTTGTCTTTGGATGGTATTTGGTTCGTCAAGCGAAAAATCGACTAACGTTTAAAAATCCTTTTGTACAACCGGGTATTTATCGTTTAAGATAGCTTTTAAAACGGATGGATCTGAATTGACATAAAAAACAGGTTCGCTATTACTCTCGTCTGAAAAACCAACTTTTTCACGCAATACATTTTGCGTTTGACGTGCCACAGCCTCTCCTGAATCGATAATCTGAATATGTTCCGGAAGGATTTTTTTGATCTGTGGAATTAAGTACGGATAATGGCTACATCCCAACACTAAGTAATCAATATTTGCGGCTATCATGGGTTGCAGATAGGTCTCTAATAATTGAGTCATTTCAGGCGAATTAAGATTGCCATCTTCAATAAGCTGAACCAATCCGTGACCTACTTGTTCAATAATAGTAGTGTGCTGAAACATTTCGGCTGTTTTGTTAAACAACTCACTGTTTAGTGTTCCTTGTGTTGCAAGGATTCCAATCACCTGTGTTTTTGAGTTAGTGGCCGCAGGTTTTATCGCAGGTTCAATTCCGATGAAAGGAATATCGTAGCTTGCACGAAGTTCGCGAATAGCATTTGTGGTAGCGGTATTACAAGCTACAACAATTAGTTTGCAATTGTTCTCGATTAAAAAATCAACATTTTTTTTGCTTAAGGTAACGATCTCTTCTTTGGTTCTTTGACCATAAGGAGCATTTTTGCTGTCGGCTAAGTAAATTGTTTTTTCGTTTGGTAACAGTTCGTGAATGGCATTCCAAATGGAAGTTCCTCCAATACCGGAATCAAAAACACCTATAGGATTGTTATTCGTCATAAAGCAAAGTTACATATTTCTGCGTTTCTCTACAATTTGTGTTTTAAATAAAATAGGTTTTTTTGAGGTTCTGAGGTTCTGAGGTTCTGAGGTTCTGAGGTTCTGAGGTGCAAAGGTGCAAAGGTGCAAAGGTGCAAAGGTGCGAGGGGCTTCGACTTCGCTCAGCCTGACATCGGGTTTTGTTGGTCTTTCTTAATTTTTGGAATTTGGAATTTCAAAAATTTGGAATTTAGTTCACCATTTTTTTGATATAAAAAAACGGCTCAAACTTAAAAAGCAGAGCCGTTTTTTATAATAAGAAAGTGTTTCTTAGAATCCTAAGTCTTTTTTAACATCAGCAGTAACGTTTGGACCGTCAGCTAATAAAAGAGTAGAACCGTCTAATACATATTGGAAACCTTTAGCTTTTCCAACTTTTTGGATAGAAGCTCTTACTTTTTCCATTAATGGTTTTACGATATCAGTTTCTTTTTGTTGTAGTTCTTTTTGTGCATTGTCTCTGTAATCAACAATTCTTTTTTGCATGTCTTGAACTTCTTTAGAACGCTCACCGTTTACAGCTTCTGTTACTGTAGCAGCTTCAGCCTCATACTTTTTGATTTTTACTTGGTATTCGTCAACCATTTTTTTGTATTCAGCATCGTATGTACCACTTAATTTTTGTAGTTGGTTCTGAGCGTCAAGCATTGCAGGCATTTTCGACATAATCTCGCTAACATCAACATGAGCTACCTTAGCTTGTGCGTTCATTGTGTTATTTGCTGCTAAAATAAGTACAGCAGCAATTAGTAAAGTTTTGATTTGTTTCATCATTTTTAAAATATTAATTAATTATTGGTCGTATTTGTTTTCTGTGCTGCGGCTTCTTTTGCTTTTTTGGCCGCTTCTCTCTCTTCTAAAATTTTCTTTTTTCTTTCTTCTAATTCTTTTTTACGTTGCTCGTAAAGTTTTTGTCTTTCTTCTGCTTTATTGTCTACTGCCGGTGGTTGAGCTGTTGTTGTTTTTTGCTCAGTTGCAGCAGCGGGTTTGTCAGTAGACGGGCTGGTTTTGGTAGCGTCTGTTTTGGCTGGTTCAGAAACCGTGCCATTTTTTCTGGCTTCTCTTTCTGCTAATAATGCTTTTCTTCTGTCTTCGTATTCTTTCTTTTTAGCTTCCTGCTCCAGTTTTCGATCCTGAATTAATTTTTCTCTTGCTGCTTTTCTGTCGTCAAGTACTTTTTGTCTGTCCTTCATGGCAGGATTTTCATCGATAGCGTTTTCAAGGCTTTCTTTTTTCTCCTGCTCTTTCAATTGTTTTTTAGTCAATTGTTCGCGCTTGTCCGTTCGGTTCAGGATTCGGATCACCTGATCGCTGATGTCAAACTTTTTATTGCTGAAAAGCATCGTTAAATCAGAGGATTTGTCAAAAACAAAATCATAATTTTTGGCTTCTGCAATATCCTGAACGGCTGTGAAAACCTGATCCTGAATTGGCTTTGCTAAAGCAGCTTTATGTCGGATTAAATTACCGTCGGCTCCAAATTGCTTTTGCTGGTAATCCAACATTTCTGTCTCCAGAAATTTTATCTCTGTTTCTCTTTCGTCAATAAGCTCTTTGGTTAGTAAAGCTTTTTCAGCTTTAAGGCTTTCCTTGAGATTATTGATATCTGTTTTTTTGGTCTCAATTTCTTGTTTCCATTTTTGAGCTTTAAGCTCTAATTGTGCATTTGCTTCTTTGTAATCAGAGACATTTTCTAAGATATACTCCATATCTATGTAGCCAATCCTTGTCGATCTTGTCTGTGCCTGACTTGTACTTGCTACAATCGAGGCTAAAAATATAAATAAAAACTGTTTTCTCATAACATTACTTTCATTTGAAAATTTTTAACCAAATATAAGAATCTTCTTAGAACTGCTGACCAATAATGAAGTGAATCTCACCACCATTTGGTTTAGTCGTGGCAGATCCCGGTGCGGCATCAAATCCATAACCGTAATCAATACCTAATAATCCAAATGCAGGCATGAATACACGTAAACCAAAACCAGCTGAACGATATAAATCGAACGGATTGTAAGCTTTAAACGTTGGGTAAGAAGAACCTGCTTCTATAAAAGTCAACGCATAAATAGATGCCGATGATTTTAATGTTATTGGATAACGTAGCTCCATAGAGAACTTATTATAAATTGTTGCTCCAATTTGCTGTCCATATCTAGGATCTTTCGGATCGTCGATAATTGGTGTTAAAGAGTTGTTTTTATATCCTCTTAATCCAATAGTCTCTCTACCGTCCATAGAATAGTTGGCCATTCCATCACCACCCATGTAAAAACGTTCGAAAGGTACTACACCTCGTGCCTGATCATAAGCTCCTAAGAAACCAAACTCGGTTAATGTTCTTAAAACTAATTTACCATACACTTTAGTATACCAGTCTGCTTTAAATTTAATTTTATAATATTCTAACCAGTTGTATTTTTTCTGATCGACCTTCGCCGGATCTGCTGCTGCCTCCTGGTAAGTGTTTACTTTATTGCCATCTATATCCAGATAATCTCCCTGTTTAATCATTACACCATTTTTGTCCGGTGCGGTTGCATCCTGAGTTGCAGTCACTTTATATTCTTTCTGATCTCCCAGTGTTGAATAATCAATACCGTTAAATAAAGAATAAGGAGGTGTAATTTTTGCAGATAAACTAAATTCCGAACCATAAGTAGGGAAGATAGGATTTACCCCTTTATTACTTCTTGAAATTCCAATAGTGTATGCAAAGTTTCTTGACGCTCCATTACCAAAGGTAAACAATCCTGTGTTATAATTGTTCAAATCATAATGTTGGTAACTTATAGATTGTGACAATACGAAGTAATCATCCGGTACTGTAAGCCTTTTAGCAAGACCAACTTGTAAAGTTAAGATGTTAAAACTTTTGCTTTTATCTACATCTCTGGTCACAAAATTGTTTAAGAATTGTTTACTGTAAGAGATAGAAGAACTAAACTGTACCGGTTTTTTTCCTCCAAACCATGGTTCAGAAAAAGATAAACTGTACGTTTGGAAATAAGTACTTCCTTGTAAACGAAGTGCTACTTTTTGTCCATCTCCCATTGGTAAAGGTTTGTACGAGTCTTTTTTGAATAAATTTCTGGCTGAGAAATTATTAAAAGAAAGTCCTAAGGTTCCGATGAAACCTCCACCTCCGTAACCTCCCTGAAGTTCTACCTGGCTTGATCCTTTTTCAACAACATGGTATTCGATGTCTACTGTTCCGGCACCTGCATCCACATTTTTGAATTTCGGATCGATCGCCTCAGGATCAAAGAATCCTAATTGTCCAATTTCACGAATGGTTCTTACCAATTGCTCTTTACTGTATTTTTCACCCGGTTTAGTTCTTAACTCACGGTAAATAACATGATCATTTGTTTTGTCGTTTCCAACAACTGTAATTTTATTAAAATAAGCGATAGGCCCTTCAGTAATTCTGATCTCAAAATCGATTGTATCATTAGCTGTTTTTACCTCTACGGCGTTAATGTTAGAAAACAGGTAACCATTGTTTTGGTATAAATTGGTAATGTCTTCTGCATCCGGTTTTGTTTTATCTGCGATTCTTTTTTCAAGTAGAACACCGTTATACGTTTCTCCTTTTTTGATCCCTAAGTAACGACTTAAAAGGTGATCAGGGTAAACGGTATTTCCTAAGAATTTAATATTTCCGAAGTAATATTTATTTCCTTCTTCCATTTTAATTTTGATGGCAAGCATATTTTTCTCTTTGTCATAAGCAACAGAGTCGTGTATAATACGTGCATCACGATACCCTTTTTCTTTATAGGTAGCAATAATTTTTTCTAGGTCAGTTTTATATTTTTCAGGTATAAATTTGGAAGATTTAAGAATACGGAAGACATTTTTCTGTTTAGTGTCCTTCATAGCAGCTCTTAGCTTAGTATCGCTAAGTTGTGTGTTGCCTTCAAAATCAATGCTGCTAATTTTTACTTTATCACCTTTATCTACCCGTACAACCATATTTACCTGATTTCCGGCAGTGGTATCGGGAGTAGTGGTGATGGTAACTTTAGTGTTGTAAAAACCGTCCTTTTTATACTTGTTTTCGATGTAGTTTTTGGTAGTTGTAATCAGGTTTTCGTTAACAATTTTGTTTTTAGTCAAATTGTTATCTTTAATTAATCCTTCTACTTTACTCTTTTTAATACCAACAAATTTAACCTCGTTTAGTTTAGGAAGTTCAATAATATTCAGGTCTAAATAGATACTGTCTTGTTCAATTTTATTTACATAAAACGAAATCTCGTCAAATAGTCCAAGTTTCCCTAATTTTTTAATTGCACCACTAATTTCTTCTCCGGGTACTGTTATTTCCTGTCCTTTTTGAAGGCCAGAGAAAGTAACAACCGTTTGTTCATTGAAGCTTATTTTACCAACGACAGAGACTTTAGCAAGAATGTACTTTTTTCCCTGATCAAAAGGAACTCTTTCTTGCGCTTTTATTTGTGAAAAACTACCCATCAGAATCAGGGTAAGGACGATCTGTATTCTTTTTTGTAACACTAAAAAATTATTTAATTTGTTCACTGGTTTTTCCAAATCTACGTTCTCTTTTTTGATAACTAATAATAGCCTCATATAAATCTTGATCTTTAAAGTCTGGCCACAAGACATTAGTAAAATATAATTCTGCGTAGGCGATCTGCCACAACAAAAAATTACTTATTCTATGTTCTCCACTTGTTCGTATTAATAAATCTACGTCAGGTAAATTTTGCGTGTAAAGATGCTCATTTATAATTGAATCGTCAATAGAGTCTATTGAAATTATATTATTTTTAACTTTATCACTGATGATTCTAACGGTATTTACCAATTCCTCTCTTGATCCGTAACTTAGGGCCAGAGTAAGAGTCATACGGGTGTTATTTTTGGTCTTTTCAATAACATCTAAAAGTTCTTTTTGAGCCGTTTTAGGTAGTTTTTCAAGATTACCGATAGCATTAAGTTTAATGTTATTTTCTTGTAAAGTACCAAGCTCTTTTTTTAGTGAATTGATTAGAATTTTCATTAAAGCTTCTACTTCGAGTTTTGGACGATTCCAGTTTTCTGTCGAAAAAGCATATAAGGTTAGGTACTTGATGCCAAGTGTAGCACAAGTGGAAATTGTATTTTTTACGGACTTTGTTCCGTTTTCGTGACCAAATGCTCTTAAGAAGCCTTGTTGTTTTGCCCAACGCCCATTCCCGTCCATAATAATGGCCAAATGCTGTGGTAAATTTGTTGTATCTAAAGAGTCTAGTAAGTTCATTTTATTAATATGCGCAATAGCAAGGTTTCTGTCCAAAGGTGTAGGTTAAGGTAACACCAGAGAATACATACCAATCATTATTATTTAAATTTCCAAAACGTAACGAAGCTAAGTTTCCATTGCTGGGACTGCTTCCGTCAATATTATCAGTAAAAGTATAACGCACTCCGGCTTCTGCTGCTAAAATCAGATGGGGCGTTATATTCGATTTTATACCTAATATAATAGGTATAGCAAACGAATTCGATTTTTTTATTTTTCTTGTTTGTCCACCTGAGATATATAAATCATCATAGTTAAAGAAACTCAATCCCGAAAATACGTAAGGTGTAACTTTAGGATGATAATCATGTAGATTAAAATCAAAAAAATTAAACTCCAAACCGGCGGAAAGCTCTTTTATATTGTTTTTAAATTTGTAACCTCTGTTACTTCTTCCGGTTTCTTCAGATTTCAGGTCATTTCCTGTTATAGCAGACTGCGTATAGGAGAAACGGAAAGAGTGACGTGGGCTTCTGTTCCATTTATACAGAACACCGAAAGCTGGTTTTTCCGGAGCGATATAGGTTGTCTTTCCCACATCTCCTACAAAGTTACTTCCACCCAAGAAAACACCGATCTCATTTATTTGAGCATGCAGTGTAAAGAGGGGGGAAAAACAGAACAATAAATTAAAAATTTTCTTCATTTAATTCAGAATTGCGTGCAAATATAATAATTATCAATACGAATCAAAGTTTCTTTAGTAAAATGTGCTTTTTTTTCAATTTACGATATGATTTATAGATATTTAATGATGATTCGATACATGCAGAACGGGAAAATGCACCGCAATAGTATACTGTTGATTCAGAAAAGAGATTAATTTCTTTTGTCCTCTCCCCAAAGCAATTTGTTTCTCAAGGTTTTTAAGAAAGTCTCGCCTGGAATTTCTACCATCTTTATTTTAAAATTGGTCTTATTTATCGTTAAAACTGATTCGTTTTTTACAGAAGCAATTCTGGAATCCAGTGAAACTAAATATTGGTTTTCTCTGCCCGAAACTCGAAGTTTGATCTCTGTATCATCCGGAATTACAAGAGGTCTTGCCGTCAAATTATGAGGAGCAATAGGAGTAATTACTAAGCTTTTTACATCGGGGGTCAATAAGGGGCCTCCGCAACTTAGCGAGTAACCTGTGGATCCTGTTGGGGTTGAAATGATTAAACCGTCTGCCCAATACGAAGTTAAATACTCATTATTAAGATAGGTTTCAACCGTAATCATCGAGGTAGTATCTTTTCGGCTTATTGTTACTTCATTCATTGCAAAATTCAATTCTGCGATGGCGTCATTTTCCGGGTCACAAGTAAGGCTCAATAAAGTTCTTTCAGAAATAGTGTAGTTTTTGTCGACTACAAACTGTAAAAAGCTATCAATCTTTTCTTTTTGTACCGTCGCCAGGAAACCGAGTCTTCCGGCATTAATTCCTAAAATTGGAACTCCTGAATCCCGAACCAAAGTAGCAGCTCTCAAGATAGTTCCGTCGCCACCAATACTGATCAACATTTCAAAGCTATCATCTAAAGAAGTGTTTGAAGAAAAAGTGTTGTATTCTGCATTGATAAGTTGCTTTTCATAAAGCATTTTTAGAAAATCTTCTTCAATTACCATCTCGACGTTATTCGAATTAAAAAACAAGAAAATGTCTTTTATGATCGGCTCTGTACTGTTTTGGTAATATTGTCCGTAAATAGCTACTTTCATTCTTTTTAATTAATAAGCTGGAAATGCGTTAGTTTGATAATTTAGCAGATGAGATTATTTTCTCATTGACTAACTATCTAATTTAAATATTAAGGTATTTGTCTAAATAATCTGAACGTTCTTTTAGACTGTTGATATAGGTGTCTTCCTGATGTTCTGAAATAATCTCGTAGTTGTATCTTCTGAAAGTCTGAATGATTTCATTCATAGCTCCCAATCCGATTTTTATGGTGATCTGCACATTTTCCAGATCAGCTTCAGAGATAAAACAACCTAAGATTTTACCATTGTTGCTTTCTACAATCTGAGTGATCTGACTCATGGAGTAATCGATAAGCCCTTTTTGAACAATAATGATACCGCCTTGTTCTTTTAAAAATGGAGTTTCTTTAAAAAACTTCATGATATCTTCCATTTCATAATAGCCGATATAAGTATTGTTTTCGTCCAGAACAGGAACTGTGTTGGTGTGATTCTTAGCAAAAACTTCTAAAAGATCTAACCAAATCATTGATTTTCGGGCAAAAAAACGTTCAAACGTATATTTATAGTCGATTGTTTTTTTGTCAGTATCAAAAGTTTCAACATCATCAGAGGAGATGCTTCCAATGTAAATGCCATTTTCTAAAACCGGAAAGTGGGAAAAACTAAGGTCAGCAAAAAAGTCCTGAACCGACGCTATCGTTTCCTGGCTGTCGATTGCTCGAAAATCGTTTGTGATATAGTTGGTAATTTCTGTCATAAATCAATTGTACATATTTGATGCAAAATAATCAAAAAATAGCAAAAGCGACTACCTTTTACTTTGTATTTTTGTGGTTACAAATATAATGTTACTAGAATTAATTATCTATTTATATGACAAAATTAAGTGTAAATATCAATAAAATTGCAACGTTGCGAAATGCTCGTGGCGGAAATGTTCCTGATTTATTAAAGGTGGCAACCGATATCCAGAATTTTGGAGGACAGGGAATCACGATTCATCCACGTCCGGATGAACGTCATATTCGCTATCAGGATGCACGTGATTTAAAAGCCATTGTACATACCGAATATAATATTGAAGGAAATCCTCAGCATAATTTTATTGATTTGGTTTTAGAATGTAAGCCAACGCAAGTAACCTTAGTTCCGGATGCAATTGGTGCAATTACTTCTTCTGCCGGATGGGATACAGTGAAAAACCAATCGTATTTAAATGAAGTTATTCAGGAGTTTCAACGCAACGGAATCAGAACTTCCATATTCGTAGATCCGGTTTTGGAAATGATTGAAGGCGCCAAAAAAACAGGAGCCGACAGAATCGAATTGTATACCGAGGCTTATGCACATCAGTACGGTTTAGGAAATAAAAACGGAATTGATCCGTATGTTGCAGCAGCAAAACTGGCAAACGAATTGGACTTGGGAATCAATGCAGGTCATGACCTTAGTTTAGACAATATTCAGTTTTTCAAACAAAACATTCCGGGATTATTAGAGGTTTCTATCGGACATGCCTTAATTGCAGAAGCTCTTTACTTAGGTTTGGATAATGTGGTGAATATGTATTTGCAAAAATTAAAATAAGATTTTATGCTTTACTCAAAAATAGAAGGCGAAGGGAAACCTTTCGTTATTATGCATGGTTTTTTAGGAATGTCAGATAACTGGAAAACACTTGCTACGCAATATGCGGAGGCTGGTTTTCAGGTTCATGTTCTGGATTTGCGAAATCATGGACGCAGTTTTCATTCAGATGAATTTACTTATGAAGCGATGGCAAAAGACGTATTCGAATACTGTCAGGCCAATCAGTTAAGTAAAATAGATATTTTAGGACATTCGATGGGAGGAAAAGTAGCGATGCTTTTTGCAACGACTTATCCGGAATTGACAGATAAATTAATTGTAGCCGACATTGGTCCGAGATTTTATAACCAGCACCATCAGGATATTTTAGCAGGGTTAAACGCAGTTGATTTTTCGGTAAAACCAAGCCGAAACGACGTAGAAGCTATTTTGACGCAATATGTTCCGGACTTTGGAACCCGTCAGTTTTTAATGAAAAATTTATATTGGGTAGAACCCGGACAATTGGCATTTCGTTTTAATCTGGCTGTTTTTAATGCCAATTTAGATGCTATCGGAAAAGCGCTGGCAGAAGATTTGGTTTTTAATAATCCCACCTTGTTTATACGCGGAGGAAATTCGGGTTATATTAAGGACGAAGATATGGAGCAAATACGTCAGCATTTTCCGGATGTGCAATTAGAAACGATTCCAAATGCAGGACATTGGCTTCATGCTGAAAATCCTAAAATGTTTTTTGAATTGACTACATCATTTTTAAAACAGTAGTCAATTAAGGGCAGTCCGTATTTTTCTTAAATATAAAAGTTGAAATAGATGAAAGCTTTAGTTGTTCTGGGTTCACTAAATTCAGAAGAGGGCAGTTTGGGGCCTATTTCCATAGACAGATTAAATTATTGTGCGCGTATTTTTGATCCAAAGGAGCATTATATTGTTTGTACTGGTGGTTTTGGAGCACATTTTAACACAACAAACAAAGCACATGCCGTTTACGCAATGAATTATCTGATGCTTAATGGAGTAGGAAGTGAGTGTTTTTTAAAGCCCGCTTTGTCCGGTAATACAGTTGAAGATGCTGTTATGACTAAGGAGATAATAATGAGTTATAATCTGGATTCGCTCATTGTTGTCACTTCTGATTTTCATTTGGAACGGGTAAAACTGATTTTTGATGAAGTTTTAAACTTTATTACTATAGAATACAGAGGAGTTGAGCATAATCTATCGCACATTGAAAAAGAAAAGTTTTTGGCTCATGAAAAAAAAGCAATCGATGGAATTTTAAATAAAGGATTGTATTATTAAAATTTTGTATTTTTACTTTATACGAAAAAAAATTAAACCGAAACATTATGAATTTATTACTCAGACTTCTTGTTACCGCAGTCTTGGTTTTGGTGATCGCTCACTTTTTACCAGGTGTTCATGTGGCCAGTTTTACGACCGCCGTAATTGTTGCGGTAGTTTTAGGGTTGCTGAATCTTTTTATAAAACCAATATTGGTTATCCTGACATTTCCCGTTACGATCGTGACGCTGGGCTTGTTTTTACTGGTGATTAATGCCGTTATTATTTTGTTGTGTACCAATATTGTTGGCGGTTTTAAAGTAGACTCTTTCTGGACCGCTTTATTCTTCAGTGTTATATTGTCCATTCTTCAGTCTATTACTTACAAAATTGTAGGAGACGACAAATAAACCAAAATCAAAGCCCGATAAAAAGGGCTTCAAATACAATAGGTTAAAAACTTGGTTGGGTTGCAAAAATTTTATAATTTTGCGACCCAATTTTATTATGTAAATTAAAGAAGACAATGGATATTAAAAGAGTAGCAATAGACGCTGTAAACGAGACAATTGTAATGAACGTTGTTCATATGGATTATAAAGGTCAGGTGGCAAAAAGAATTAACGAAAAATTGCCATTAGCACAAGTAAAAGGTTTTAGAAAAGGACAAGTTCCTAAAGACCTTGTTGAAAAACAATACGGAAAAGCAATCAAGCAGGAAGAAGTTAAAAAAGTAGTTGACTTAGCTTTAGAGCGTTTTGTACAATCTGAAAGATTAAATCTTTTAGGAACTCCTCTTGCTAAAGTAAACGAAAACTTCGATTGGGATGCTGAAGAGTTAACTTTCGAATACGAAATTGGTTTAGTGCCAAACTTCGAAATTAATTTAGAAGCTAAAAATGATATCGTAAAATATATCGTTACTGCTGATGATAAATTAATCGACGGTCAGGTAGAGCGTATCCAAAAACAATTCGGAAAAGCAATTCCTCAGGATGCTGTTGTAGCAGACTCTGACTTAACAGGAACTTTTTCTAACGAAGAAAACGGAATCAACAATACAACTACAATTTCTGTATCGACTTTCAACAAAGCAGCCGGAGATAAATTCATCGGTAAAAAAGTAGGTGATGTTGTAGCAGTAAGCACAAAAGGTTTATTCGAAGACGATCACCAATTAATGGACTACCTAAAAGTTGGTCATGACAATGTTCACGGATTAGATATCGAAGTAAACTTTACTATCGAGGCTATCAACGGAGCTGAATTGGCTGAATTGAACCAGGATTTATTTGATAAACTTTTTGGTGAAGGAAAAGTAGCTTCTTTAGAAGATTTAAAAGCTAAAATTAAAGAAGATGCAGAAGCACAATTCGCTCAACAAGCAGATCAAAAATTATTGTTAGACGTTCAGAACTTCCTGATCGAAAGCACTAAATTTGATTTACCTGCAGAATTCCTTAAAAAATGGTTGCAAACTGTTGGAGAGAAAAAACTTTCTGCAGAAGAAGCTGAAGTAGAATATGCAAGATCTGAAAAAGGATTGCGTTTTCAATTGATTGAAGGAAAAGCAATGGCTCAAAGTAATATCCAAATTACATTTGAAGACTTGAAAGCTTTTACAACAAATGCTATCAGACAACAAATGGCTCAATTTGGTCAAACTAACCCAACTGACGAAGAAGTACAAGGAATCGTGGCTAGAGTTTTATCTAACCAGGAAGAAGTAAAAAGACTTTCTGAGCAAGTTGTAGCAGAGAAATTGTTAGAGTTGTTTAAAGAAAAAGCAAACCCAACAACTAAAGAAGTAACTTACGAAGAATTTATTGCTGCATCATACGGAGAATAATTTCTGAAAAAATAAGTATATTTGAGCGTCAATGGAAGTTTCTTCTATTGGCGCTTCATTTTTTGTGTAAAATTTTGTTTCAGGTTTCAAGTTTCAGGTTGCTTTAAGTTCGTTAACCTGAAACTTGAAACCTGAAACAAAAAACTTTAAAAAACGACATATTGGCATTAATCATAAAAAGGTATGACCTTTGATGAATCAAAATAGACATTAAACAAACGTAAACTTAGAACAGATACATATGAACTACGGTAAAGAATTTAAAAAATTTGCTACAAAGCACCAAGGAGTAAATGCCATGTACTATGATAAAATCGTAGCGGCAATGAACCCAACCAATATGACTCCATATATTATTGAAGAACGTCAGTTGAATATTTCTCAATTAGATGTTTTCTCTCGATTAATGATGGACAGAATTATCTTTTTAGGAACAGGTATCGACGATCAGATCGCTAATATCGTTCAGGCACAATTGCTTTTCCTGGAAAGTGCTGATGCCTCAAAAGACATTCAGATTTATTTAAATTCTCCTGGAGGAAGTGTTTACGCAGGATTGGGAATTTATGACACGATGCAATACATCAAACCGGACGTAGCAACTATTTGTACAGGTATGGCAGCTTCTATGGGGGCCGTTTTATTATGTGCAGGTGCAGCAGGAAAACGTTCTGCTTTGCCACATTCAAGAGTAATGATTCACCAACCATCAGGAGGAGCACAAGGTGTAGCTACAGATATGGAAATCAACTTGCGTGAAATGTTGAAACTAAAAGATGAATTGTACAACATCATCTCACAACATTCGGGACAAACTTTCGATAAAGTACACAAAGACAGCGAGCGCGATTACTGGATGATTGCAGACGAAGCTAAAGAATACGGAATGATTGATGAAGTATTGAGAAGAGGGTAAATTTTTTAAGTTTCTGAGTTGATAAGACGCTAAATTTTGTAGTGTCCTGATTTTGAAATGAAAAGAAAAATAAAATTTAAAAAGTTAATAGGTTGCTAAGTTTTTAGGATTTTAGTGAAAAATCTTAGAAACTTAGTAACTTTGCAGCTTAGTAACTAAAAAAGAATGGCTAAAGTAGTATTAGAATGTTCGTTTTGTGGAAGAAAAAAGCCAGAAACCAATTTATTGATTGCAGGTATCAATGCACATATCTGTGATAAGTGTATCGAGCAGGCACACGGAATTGTATTAGAAGAATTAAAATCAAGCGGAAGCGCCAAATTGGTTGGGGACTTAATTTTAAAGAAACCAAAAGAAATAAGAGCTTTCTTAGATCAATATGTAATTGGTCAGGATCAGACTAAAAAAGTAATGTCGGTTGCGGTTTACAATCACTACAAGCGTTTAATGCAACAGCAATTAGACGACGAAGTAGAGATTGAAAAAAGTAATATCATTATGGTAGGTCAGACCGGAACCGGAAAAACATTGGTAGCAAAAACCATTGCTAAGATGTTAGACGTTCCTTTGGCTATTGTCGATGCAACCGTACTTACAGAAGCAGGTTACGTAGGAGAAGACGTTGAAAGTATTCTGACACGTTTGCTGCAAGCTGCCGATTACGATGTAACCAAAGCCGAAAGAGGTATTGTATTTATTGATGAAATTGATAAAATTGCCCGTAAGAGCGATAATCCATCTATAACACGTGACGTTTCAGGAGAAGGAGTGCAACAAGCCTTGTTGAAATTACTCGAAGGAACCGTTGTAAACGTGCCGCCAAAAGGAGGTCGTAAACACCCGGACCAGAAATTCGTTGAGGTAAATACCCAAAACATCCTGTTTATTGCCGGTGGTGCTTTTGATGGAGTAGAACGTATTATTTCGAAACGTTTAAACCGTCAGGCAGTTGGATATTCTACTTCTAAAAACGTAGACAACATCGACAAAGATAATTTGTTGCAATACATCATCCCGAAAGACATCAAAGATTTCGGATTGATTCCGGAGATCATTGGTCGTTTACCGGTTTTAACGCATATGGATCCTTTGGACAGAGAAACCTTGCGTGCGATTTTGACACAACCTAAAAATGCCTTAATCAAACAATATCAAAAATTATTTTTGATGGATGAAGTAGAATTCAGTGTTTCTGATGAGGCTTTAGACTTTATTGTTGATAAAGCCTTAGAATACAAATTAGGAGCTCGCGGATTGCGTTCGTTATGCGAAGCAATCTTAACCGATGCCATGTATGAATTACCAAGTTCAGACGATAAAGTATTGACCATTGACAAAGATTACGCAAAACACACTTTGAATAAAAATTTATTGAAACGCATGGAAATTGCTTCCTAGGTTTTTTTAAATGTTTAAGATTTAGCCTGTTTCTTATTTGAAGCAGGCTTTTTTTTGTGCAATAAGGAACGAAAAAGAATTACTTGTCTACAAATAGTAAGAAAAAATATACAATTAGAATAGGTATTGTTATAATTGTATCTTAAATCCTACAATAAATATTTGTTAGCTATGAAAAAAATTTTTTCCGCCCTAGTTTTAGCAGTGACTCTTGTTCTGTTATTTTTAAGCTCCTGTGCCACAGAAGAGCCCGCTATTGAAAAACAAACCGGTTCTCTGAATGTAAACCGGGCAGCCGATTACTTTAACAACAATCCCATTGCGTTAAAGAACAACCTTTATTTCCTGGGAAAGCCCGATTGGAAAAAAGCGGTTTATGTGCGTGATACCTTAACTGTTCCGTTTATTACAGAACGACCCATTTTTGTAAAAAATGGAGCCAGGAAAAACAACTCCGGTTATTTCTTAAGATCTTATCTACTGGTAACCCCAAAAAAAGGCGACAACAGTTTTGATTATAAGCTCAAAGTTACCTTTTCTCCAAAAGCAAATGAAGCGGTCGTAAAATGGTACCACATCTACAATCAAGCAAATACATTAATTTCTGAGAATGGTAAAAGACCAATTAAAAAACGCCTAATCAAATCTGAAATGACTTTCGCCGACTGTGTGAAGCCGAGTTGGGAACATTTTCTTTCTTGTTCCGAAGCAGAGCGAGAAAGAATACTAAATGAATTGTGGGAATGTGCCAATAGAAACAATAGGAACGTAGATCACGAAGTCCCTCCTCCGGACGGCGGTAGTGAGGAGGAAGATCCGGTAGATATAATTTATACCATAGAAGATTATATTGACGATACCCAACTGGATCCTTGTACGAAACAAGTATTGAAGAAGCTGAAAAATTTGACAGTTGGTGATATTGCCGCAATGATAAAACGCTTTAGTGGCGATGAGGATATTTTTATGATAAAGATGTCCACAGGACAATTACCAGAGAACGATCCAAATGATTGGGCGCAAACCAAATTTGACGAAAATACGTATACTGTTAATATGGTTTTTAATGAGGATTATATTAACGGAAAAGACAATCCAAATCCTCCTACAGATTTGTCTGTTGCCACTACGATGGCGCATGAAATTGTGCATGCGTATTTGATTAGTATGCTAAATGAAAATAATACCCTTGGCACTTCAGAAATTTGTGATTTCCCAACGGTTTATGAGGCTTACGTGCAATATCAAATTACGAAAGACAAAACGATTCTTCCTGCGGTGCATCATGAGTTAATTGCTGATAAATATGTTAACGCAATAGCAGCTACTATTCAGGAATTCCATACAGGAGTATCGGTTGATTCGGGTTTTCCAAATCAGGTTTATTTGGATATGGCTTGGGCAGGGCTCTATAAAACTAATATTTTTATCAAGAATTATCCTAACGACCCTAATCACAAAAATTTTAAAGATCGGCAAAGAATTTATGATAGAATAAACACAGAAAAATTGGGGGCACAATATGGAGTTAATTTCCCTCTGGGAACACCTTGTAAAAAGTAAAACAATGAAGCAATTGAAAAAAATACTGGTAATAATTCCTTTCTTCGCTATATCATTTGTCACTGCACAATATGTAAAAAGCGCTGAACCTATAAATGTATTTTTAGAATCCATTAAAATAGACAAAAATAAAAAGTACATTTTACAAGCAGATAAAGAACCCAATATAATGGCATTGCGAATTTTTAATGGAGGCATAGGACCGGATCCCATTGGTGAAATAGATTTTAGGGATGATCTATTTGTAGAGAAACACTGGAGGAAAATGTACGATAGCTATATCAATGATACCATTAAAAAGTACTGGAAAAAAGAAGACTTTCCTGAATACGATTTTATTTTAGAGAAAGGAAGAGGCTTATTAATGAAATCTGCTTTTCTCCACAAATATGTTAACAATTTAAATTATGAAATTTTAATAATTTCGGAACCCATATATTATATGGACAACCAATATATTATGTTTTATTTCAGCATGTTAGATTTTGGTCATAGTCAAGAACCACGAACAGTGATTATGAAAAAAGAAAAAGGGAAATGGGTGGTTGTTAAAGTAATTGGAGATTACGTTTATCGTTGACGGTTAATTTGGTTTTGAGTAAACAGAAGATATTTTATGGAAATGGCAATCCAAATCCTCCTACAGATTTGTCTGTTGCCACTACGATGGCGCATGAAATTGTGCATGCGTATTTGATTAGTCTATTAAATGATAATCTGATTTGTGGTACTTCAGAAATTTGTGATTTTCCAACAGTTTATGAGGCTTATGTACAACATCAAATTACGAAAGACAAAACGATTCTTCCTGCTGCGCATCATGAGTTAATTGCTGATAAATATGTTAACACAATAGCATCAACTATTCAGGAATTCCATACAGGAATATCGGTTGATTCGGGTTTTCCAAATCAGGTTTATCTGGATATGGCTTGGGGAGGGTTACTGAGAACAGAAATATTTAATAAAAACTACCCTAACAATCCGACTCATAAAAATTTTAAAGATCGAGAAAGAATTTTGAGACGAATAACAGCAGAAAGAAACGGTTCTGAATATGGTATCATTTCTCCATTAGGAACATCTTGTAAAAACTAAAATCATGAAACAATTAAAAAAAATATTTGTAATAATCATACTTTTCTTTTTATCGGGTGCCAGTGCACAGTATGTAGAAACTTATGAGCCTATCAATGTGTTTTTAGAAACTCAGAAAATAGTTAAGGGCAGAAAGTATATTCTACAAGCTGATAAGGCTTCAAATAAACAAGCTTTGAGTATTTTTAATGGAGGTGAAGGAATAGAACATGTCATAAATCCAATCGATCCTGTAGATTATACTGATGGTTTATTTTTAGAAAAACATTGGAAAAAGATGTATAAGGAATATGCAAACGACACAGTAAAAAGATATTGGAAAAAGGAAGATTTTCCGGGTTATGATTTTATATTAGAAGATGGAAATGGAATATTTAAATATGATTTTATGAATAGGTATATTGAGACTGGATTGCAGTATGAAGCAATAATTATATCAGAACCAATGTATTATATGGATAAAAAATATATAATGTTTTATTATGCTAAAGTATATTTTGATGGTGGTGGAAATTATTCTACTGTCATCATGGAAAAAGCAAATGATAAATGGGTTGTTATAAAAGTAATTGGAGATTATGTTTATCGTTGACGATTAATTTGATTTTTGAGTATGCGGGAGATTGTTTCGAGAGAGGAGTGGCGTAACAAAAAAGTAAAATTTATAAACCATTAAAAAACGGACTCCTATTTGTTCTTAAGGTTTGCTAATGGAACTACTGAGAGATTAAGAATTGAAAACAGATTAGCATCGGAACAAACCGGAAACCCTGTTGAGTCAGACATTCCACCAGAACAAAAAAACTCTAGGCCGACCTTGTAAATAAACCGATATGAAAAAGCTTTTATATGTTGTTATCGTAGTTCCTTTTTTTTTACAGTTGCGCTTCACAGAAAGACCAATAAGCATTAATTAATGATTAACAACTCTTATTGAGCACAGTTAAAAAGCAAAGAAAAACAAACCGTTACATAAAAAGTTGAAATCTGGAATTTGGATTTTCAAAATTTTGAATATTTAAAGAAATCCCAGTTGAAAACTGGAATTTCTTTACTGTACTCTAAATTTGTCCCGATACTCAATTGGTTTCATCCCAACCATTTTGTAAAACACTTTTCTAAATGCCTTTGGGTCATTGTAACCGGTTTTTTCAATAATTTCTGAGATCGAGAGTTGTGTTTGTTCCAAATATCTTTTAGAACTTTCTACTCGTATGTTTTGTAAATACTCAATAGGAGGAATTCCCGTGACCTGTTTAAAACGACGTGTCATGTTTCGGGCGCTGGTCGGAATGTCTTTGGTGATTTCTTCCAGTTTTTCTATGGTACTGTATTGATTTTCTATTTTTTGTTGCAACATAGCAACCAAACTGTCATTATGCAAATGATTGGGTCTGAAGGTGCTGAAATAACTTTGTTTGTATCGGTTTAAATCGATCGAGAAAATTTTGGCAATCTGAACCGCAATCTCATTTCCGCAATATTTCTGAACCAAAAGAATCAGTAAGTGAAAGGTTGAGGTGGAGCCTCCGCTGGTATACAAACTGCCGTCTGCCGTTAAAGTTTCCTCTGATTTTAGTTTGACCAACGGAAAAGCTTTCGTAAAAGCACTACAAGCATCTACATGGGTGGTAGCTAATTTTTCATTTAGCAGACCCGAAGCGGCAAATAAAAAAGCACCGGTACAAAAACTGGCCAGTTCGGCTCCTTTCTGATGTTGCTTTTGCAGCCACGGAATAAAGTTTTTGTTCTTCGCAATCATTTCGCTCATATTGTCGGTGGTAAAAGCGGGAATCAAAATCAATTCCGGATGTTCTTCAGAAGTTTCGATTGGTTTTACTTCGTATCCGAACAAGTGTTTCTGATCAATCTGTTCTGAAGACTGAAATACCATAATATCGAAAGGTTTCTCTGTTCCGGTATGCAATTTATTAGTAGTTTCAAAAACTTCTAAAATCGCTGCAATACTCAATAATTTATAGTCATGCGGCACAATTAGGCCTACTTTTTTGCTCATGGTTGGTTGTTTTTTGAAAGTTAATCGCTGCACAAAAATATAAAAATTGTCTCATATGACCCTAAAAATGACTTTTATTGTATTCTTAGAGATTGTTGAAAATTCTAAATTTGTCTTAAATAATTAGTAATTTTATAAATATGAAAACAGAAATTTTCTTAAATCTTCCAGTAAAAGATTTAAAACGGTCTATGGCATTTTTTACGGAATTGGGTTTTACATTCAATCTGAAGTTTACAGATGATAAAGCGGCTTGTCTGGAAATTGGTGAAAACATTTTTGCCATGCTAATTGTAGAAGAATTTTTTAAAACATTCACAAACAAAGAAATTTGTGACACTAGCAAGAGTACCGAATTTTTGACGGCTTTGTCTGTTGAGAACCGCGAAAAAGTGGATGAAATAATAACCGCAGTTGTAAAAGCAGGAGGAACAGAATATATGGAAGCCAGAGATTATGGCTGGATGTATCAAAAAGGGTTTTTAGATTTAGACGGACATCATTGGGAGGTTTTCTTTATGGATGAAAGTCAGGTTCCTTCCAACTAGATTTGAATTTTAACTAACAATATAAACTAATAGAACTATGATTACAGTACAAAATACAATCGACGCATCAATAAGTAAAGTATGGGAATTCTGGACATTGCCCGAACATATTATAAAATGGAATATGGCTTCACCTGACTGGCACACGCCTTTTGCGGAAAATGATGTAAGAGAAGGAGGGAAATTCAAATCGACTATGGCTGCAAAAGACGGTAGTATGAGTTTTGATTTTGAAGGAGAATATACTTTGATTAAACAAAATGAAGCGATCAATTATGTAATGTCTGACGGACGCAAAGTTGAAATTAGTTTCAAACAAACACCTAATGGAGTAGAAGTCGTAGAAAGTTTTGATCCTGAAACTGAAAATCCGGAAGAAATGCAACGCGGAGGTTGGCAGGCTATTATGGATAGTTTTAAAAATTATGTAGAAAGTACAACCTAATAAGAGCAAAGATGGCAAAACAAATTTGGCTGAATCTGCCTGTTAAGAATGTAGCAAAAGCAAAAGTCTTTTTTCTGAAAATAGGTTTTGCTTTTAATGAGCAACAAGATACTCCCAGCTCGACTTGTATGTTGGTAGGAGAAAGGAGTTTTGTAATAATGCTTTTTGAAGATACTTTGTTTGAAAATTTTTCCCGGAACAAAGTTACAGATACACAATCGAGTTCAGAAATTCTGATTTCGATTGATGCCGAAAGCATAGAGGAAGTAGATGCGCTGGCAGAAAAAGTAAAAGCAGCCGGAGGGACTATTTTTGCTCCGCCGGCAGAAAATCAGGGCTGGATGTATGGCTTCGGTTTTGCTGATTTAGACGGTCATCGCTGGAATGTTTTATACATGGATTTTAGTAAACTACCACAACAAAATTAATTATGGAAACATTAGAATTTACAATTAGAATAAAGGCTTCAAGAGAAAAAGTATGGTCGGTTTTATGGGAAGAGGAAACCTATAAAACATGGACAAAGTCTTTTTGTGAAGACTCCTACACGGTTAGTGATTGGAACGAAGGAGATAAAATACATTTTATATCTCAGAATGGAGAAGGGATGAATAGTATTATTGAGACCAAAACTCCTAACGAATATATGGCGTTTAAACATTTGGGCGAAATAAAAGACTTTAAGGAAGTGCCCATCGATGCTGAAACAGAAAAATGGAGTGGTGCTATGGAAACCTATCGATTAACGGCTGATGATGAATTTACGAATTTAGTCGCACAGATTGATGTAACGGAACAGTACCTGGACTATTTTAAAGAAGCTTTCCCAAGAGGACTGGAAGTAGTGAAAGAATTAGCAGAGAATTAATAAATAACAACTAGTAGACACGACTATTCTACGAAGTAAAATGTAGGCGCTATAAGTTAAAAAAGAATTTGCGCTTATTGAGAAAGCATGAAAAGACAAGCAAATAAAAAAAATCCGTTTTGATCCGCGTCTTTAGAAAGCAAACCCGTTTAATCCGCGTAGAAAATACGTTTCGTTAACCAAAAAAGAATTGCCCCACCACTAAACAACAATAACAAAAAACAAATATTAATTAGAAAAATAAAATATCATGGCAACAGTAAATCCTTATTTAATATTTAATGGAAATTGCGAGGAAGCATTTCTATTTTATAAATCAGTTTTTGGAGGAGAATTTCCTTATATCGGAAAATTTAAAGACATGCCACCCGGAGAAGAGGGTTGCGGTGGGACATCTGAAAAAGATGCCGAAAGAATCATGCATGTTTCATTACCAATTGGAGATACTATTCTGATGGGAAGTGACAGTAGCGAACAGTCAGGAGATGTAGTAGTTGGCGCAAATTTCTCAGTCTCCATTAATGTCGGAAGTACAGAAGAAGCAGATCGAATTTTCAACGGATTGTCAGCAGGAGGAACAGTTTTCATGCCTATGGATAAAACGTTCTGGGGTGCCTATTTCGGAATGTTCAAAGATAAATTTGACATAAGCTGGATGGTGAATTTTGACGAGAATATGCCCGGGACATAATAATTTACAAGCTATTTTTTAAGCGATATATTTTTAAAGACAAAAAAAGGACTCCTCTCAAAAAGAAGTCCTTTTTTTATTTAGTTCATGATATAGTTTAAGTTTGTTTTTTTAAACCCAACTCCTCAGAATTATAGAACACACAAGAACAAGAAAAAATCCGTTTTTTATCCGCGTCTTTACGAAGTAAATCCGTCTAATCCGCGTTAAAAAAAACGTCCAGTTGATCATTCCCAAAACATAAAAAAATGAAAAACGGAACGACACTAAAGGGCTTATTTTGATAAGTAATCCAGAATGTTAAATTAATTAAAAAATTAGCATTGATTTGTGTTTTTTGGGTCTAAAAAAACAATGATTATTCTTTTTTATCAACGATAGATTGCCGATTTTTGTCGCTTCGCAATCAATAAGTAAAAAATGGCAGCAGAAGGTAAAGAGATTATTTTATTAAAAGTTTCCGGTCATGATAAGCCCGGAGTTACAGCTGGTTTAACAGCAGTATTGGCAACTTATGATGCTGTTATTTTAGATATAGGCCAGGCAGATATTCATGATACACTTTCTTTGGGGATTTTATTTGAAATTGAATCCGGCTCAAGTTCCGGCCCGGTTTTAAAAGATTTGCTGTTTAAGGCTTATGAATTAGAAATCAAAGTAAAGTTTATTCCGATTTCTATTGAAGATTATGAGTCCTGGGTAAAATCACAATCGAGACAACGTTATATCATTAATATTTTAGGAGAGCAATTAGCCGCGTCACAATTGGCAGCGGTAACTAAAATATTGTCTGATCAAAATTTGAATATTGATTCCATTATACGATTAACAGGTAGAACCTCTATCATCGAAATAGAGGAAAATCCGCGTTCTTGCATACAATTATCCGTAACCGGAGAAATTGTAAATAAGATTGATATGACAGCCAGTTTTATGCACATTTCAAGAACTTTAGACGTTGATATTTCTTTTCAGGAAGACAATATTTACAGAAGAAACAGACGCCTGGTTTGTTTTGATATGGATTCTACATTGATTCAGACCGAGGTAATTGACGAGCTGGCCGAATTGAACGGAGTAGGCGAGCAAGTAAGAGCAATTACCGAATTGGCCATGAACGGTGAAATCGATTTTAACGAAAGTTTTAAGCAGCGTATGGCTTTGTTAGAAGGTTTGAGCGAAGAGGTTTTACAAGCTGTTGCTGAAAAATTACCAATAACAAAAGGTGCACATCGTTTGATGAAAGCTTTAAAATATTACGGATATAAAACAGCAATCCTGTCCGGAGGATTCACCTATTTTGGAGAATACCTGCAAAAAGAGCTAGGAATTGATTACGTTCACGCCAATCAGTTAGAAATTAAAGACGGTAAGCTGACCGGTAAATATTTAGGTGATATTATTGACGGGCAGAAAAAAGCAGAGCATTTAAAAGCGATTGCAGACAAAGAAGGCATTCATATTAATCAAACAATTGCCGTTGGTGATGGAGCAAATGACTTGCCAATGTTAAACTTAGCCGGTTTAGGGATTGCTTTTCATGCCAAACAAAAAGTAAAAGAAAATGCCGCGACTTCTATTTCAAGTTTAGGACTTGACGGTGTTTTATATTTGTTAGGGTATCACGACAGGTATATTGATATGATGTAATAGGTTTTGTTTGCTTTTTGATTATCCTGAAGGGTGAATAATCGTAAAAAGTAACCAGACGCAAGGTTTGTCATTTCGAGGCACGAGAAATCACGCAAGAAACTCACGTCTAATTGTATGTCATTTCTGATAACTAAACAACTGTCATTTCGACGAAGGAGAAATCACACAAGAAGCTCCGCACAGAATATCGCTAATCTTTGTCGATTAACGAGTGTGATTTCTCCTGCGTCGAAATGACACTAAAAGCTCGCTACTCTTTGTCGATTAAAGTGTGTAATTTTTCTTGAAAACGAAATGACCAATTAAGACATCTCCTTCAGTTGTTCCAAATAATCTCTCTGGTTGGAAAGCCTTGGAATTTTATGCTGACCTCCCAGCTTGTCTCTTTCCTTTAGCCAGTCGTAAAATAAATTTTCACGGGCAATGTTAATTACCAGAGGGTTTAAGGTCATATTGTTGTAGCGTTTGGCTTCATAATCGGAGTTTAAAGTCTGCAAGGTTTCGTCCAGTACTTTCTGAAAAAGACCTACATCTGCCGGGTTTTTCTTAAATTCAATCATCCACTCATGTGCTCCTTTTTCTTTGTCCTGCATAAAAATAGGGGCGACCGTATAATCGATAACTTCTGTTTGGGTAATCTGACAAGCTTTGGCAATGGCCTGATCGGTATTTTCGACCATTAATTCTTCACCAAATACATTGATGTGATGTTTGGTTCTTCCGGTTACTCTGATTCTATAAGGGTTCAAAGAAGTAAAACGAACCGTATCACCAATCAAATAACGCCATAAACCGGAATTTGTAGTAATAACAATAGCGTAGTTTTTATTTAATTCAACATCAGCAAGGCGAATTACTTTCTGGTTTGAAGCCCCAAAAGTATCCATCGGAATAAATTCATAGAAAATTCCGTAATCCAGCATCAATAATAAATCGCTTGAGTTGTTTAAATCCTGAATGGCAAAAAAGCCTTCAGAAGCATTGTATATTTCGTAATATTGAAAGTCCTTGCTAGGCAATATTTTTTTGTATTGGTCTTTGTATGGGGAGAAACTAACGCCACCATGAAAATAAACTTCAAGGTTGGGCCACAGCTCCAATAGGCTTGATTTACCGGTGTTTTCCAGAACTTTATTCATCAAAACCAGCATCCATGACGGAACTCCGGCAAAGCTGGTTACATTTTCATTTTTGGTTTCATTGATGATGGCCGCAATTTTGGCTTCCCATTCGCTCATCAGCGAAGTTTTACTGCTTGGAGTACTGCTAAATTCGGCCCAGATCGGCATGTTTTCGATCAAAATGGCCGAAAGATCGCCGAAAAAAGTGTTGTTGTTTTCGTAAATCTGAGAGCTTCCGCCTAAGCGAAGACTTTTTCCTAAAAACAATTCCGAATCTTCATTGTTGTTCAGGTAGAGGCAAAGTAAATCTTTACTTCCTTTATAATGACAATCTTCCAGAGCTTCAGTGCTTACGGGAATAAATTTACTTTTGGCATTAGTGGTTCCGCTTGACTTGGCAAACCATTTGATTGGTGTTTCCCAAAAAACACCCTGTTCTCCCTGACGAGTTCGTTCAATAAGAGGCTGCAATTCCTCGTAGGTAGCAATAGGAACCCTCTCAGCAAAAGTCTGGTATGAGTTTATCGACGAAAAATCATATTGCTTTCCTATAATCGTGTTTTCAGAAGCTGTCACTAAGTTGTGTAACAATTCTTCCTGAACTTCATTCGGATATTTTAGAAAGAGCTCTATTTGATGAATTCTTTGCTTAAGAACCCAAGATGCAAACGAGTTGATTATTGATAAGGGCATGGATAATTTTGGATTTTAGATTTTAGATTTCCGATTTGAGTTTTAGTGTCAAAAAGCAGAAGATTTAAAATTTGAATATCGGTCTACAAATACTAACTTTGTCGTTATACCAAAAATAGTGTATTTTTTACAAAATCCAATTTATTTAAGTTAAGATTCTAATCGGAAACCTACGGGTTGAAAGTGAAAAGGCGAAGGTCAAAAAACGACAATCTAAAATCAACAATCTAAAATCTAAAATTCAAAACCAACAATGACATATCAAGGAGTACTCACAAAAATGCAAACAGAAATCGGAAATCCTATTCAGTATTATCTGGTTTTTGAAGATAGTTTTCTCAATATGAATCAATTATTGAATAAAGAAATTGAGATTAGTCTTGATGGATACCAATGTTTGAATTGTGGTAAAAAGAAGAACATATACAGACAAGGATTTTGTTATGAATGTTTTTATTCTAGTGCTGCGGTTGGAGATTGGATCATGAGACCGGAATTGAGTACAGCACATTTAGGAATCGCTGATCGTGACCTTGAATACGAACAAAGAGTACAATTGCAACCACATATTGTATACTTGGCTGTGGCGAGCGAAATAAAAGTTGGCGTGACTCGTAAAACACAGGTGCCTACCCGTTGGATTGATCAGGGAGCCAGTCAGGCAATTGCGATTGTTGAGGTTCCGAATCGATATTTGGCAGGAATTACCGAAGTCGCTTTAAAGAGCCATTATACAGACAAAACCAATTGGCGAAAAATGCTTCAGAACGAAACAAAGACTTTTGACTTAATCAAAGAGAAAGAAAAAGTAGAAAGTTTAATTCCGGCTGAAGTTCGGGATTATTTTTACAGTCAAAAGAATGATTTGTATGATTTGCAGTACCCGGTTTTAAATTTTCCGACAAAAGTAACGAGTTTAAATTTAGACAAAAACCCTTCATTTAGAGGAAAACTAACCGGAATAAAAGGACAGTATCTGATCTTCGAAAATGGAACTGTTTTTAATATTCGTAGCTCGGAAGGTTATGTGGTAACCATTGCAGTTTAGTTTTTTTTGGATACTTAGTTAAGAGGGGTATTTTATTGATTTTCATGTTGTTATTTCTGTAAAAAGCATGAAGAAGTTGATACATTTGATTACAATTTTATAATAATTACTTATTAGAAGATTTTTATTTTAGAGAATAAAACAATTTAGATTTGAACAAATTCAATTGATAGTCGTTTTTTTTGAAGAAAGAGAAGTTTTTTCTAATCTGTAAATTATATACTAATGAGTGTTTTAACTGCCATAAATGTATTCAGAAGGCGTGTGATGCGCAATCTGACTAAGAATGTTGGGAAATCAAAAAGAGATTTAGATATTGTTTTAGTAGATAAAACAGAAATAAAACGAATCTTAATTTGCAGACCCAATGCACGACTGGGGAATCTTTTGTTGATAACACCACTGGTTCAGGAAGTTTCAGAAATGTTTCCAAATTGTAAAATCGATTTGTTTGTAAAGGGACCGCTCGCACCAATTATTTTTGAAAAATACGACACGGTTTACAAAACAATCCATTTGCCCAAAAAACCTTTTAAAAATTTGTTGGAGTATTGTAAAGTTTGGATTTCTATAAGAAGACAACCTTACGATATGGCGATCAATGTAGATCAGAATTCTTCATCAGGTCGTTTGGCGGTCATTTTTTCGAGAGCAAAATATAAATTCTATGGAGATTTAAGTGATCAGCAGCAACACCAACACATAAAAAGTGATTATCATCATATTGCAAAGTATCCGGTTTATAATTTCAGAAATTATTTGACAAAGTTAGGGTTAGCAAAAAGCAACAGCATAGTTCCGCCTTTAGATCTTAAATTAACCTCGTCTGAAGTTAAAAAAGGAAAAAAGATTTTAAAGAAAATAGTAAACGGCGGTTCAAAAAAAACAATTTGTTTGTTTACTTATGCCACCGGGACAAAATGTTTGTCAGAAGACTGGTGGATGGATTTTTATGAAATATTGAAACAACAATATCCGGATTATAAAATAGTTGAAATCTTACCCATCGAAAATGTATCGCAGATTGGTTTTCAGACGCCGTCATTTTACAGTAAAGATATTAGAGAAATTGGGTCAGTAATAGCAAATGCAACTGTTTTTATAGGAGCTGATAGTGGAATGATGCATTTGGCGAGCGCTGCTCAGACACCAACAGTTGGTTTGTTTTCAGTTTCGAATCTTAAAAAGTACGAGCCTTATGATAACAGCAGCATCGGAGTTGATGTTAATGTGTGTGGCCAAAATGACTATTTTAAAATATTGAATGGAATTTTAAACAACGGAAAACTAAAGAGATATTCAAAAGCAGTTTAAAGCATAAAAAAAGGTCAATCGAGAGATTGACTTTTTTATATTATTTAATTCAAGTTGCTCGTTGTAAAATGTAAAATGTATGATGTAAAATGTGATATGTTAGTCTGAAAAGGCAAATATTGTATTTCAGTGATCTGAAACATTTATATGTTCTAAAATGTGAGATAGTAATCAATTAAATAAAACTTTTCACATTTTACAGTATACATTTTACAACGAGCAACTTGAGTTATTTAGTTTTTCTTCTTAAACAGACCATTCAGTAAATCGCTTGCTTTTTTGGTAACCTCCTGAGTTTTTTGTTCTTTTTCAGTTGCCGCAGCTTTTGTTGTATCTTTTGCTTTTGTATTTTTATTAATCAAATCCGTAAGAGCCGACGTACCTTTTTGTGTCAGTTTATCTTTTTGCTGATTCACCAATTGAGTTGTTAAGCTCGTAACGGCGCTTTTCATATCGGTTGTTACTTTAGGATTAGAAAAATTACCCGTGATTACTGCATTTACAGGAATGTTATTCAGTTTTGCAGCATCAGCTGGCGACATTTTAGCGATTAAAGCATTGGCTTCATTTCCTAAATATTTGGCCGGAACATCTAATTTTAGATTGTAATTCATTGTTTGGTCAAAACCATGTGTTCCTCCAACTGTGATTTTAATATCCTGGTATTTAATGTCAAATGGTTTTACATTTACTTTTCCGTTTTCAAAACTCAAAGCCATTTTCAAATCATTTAAATTCAGCTTACTTGCATCAAGGAATTTGATGTTTGAAGTTAAAGAATTTATTACCGTAGAGTTTTTAGCATTCAGTGTACTTGAAAGCAATTGACCAAGTAAGTCTCCCGAAATTGATTTTAAATCCGGAGTTAATTCTTTAGCATCTAAATTTCCGTTTAACTTAATAGTAGAATTTAATTTTCCGTTGATGATTCCTGCCAGAGGGGCAATTTTTTTCATCATATCCAATTGCGTAAAAGTCTGTGCAATATCTACCTGATTAAATCCTAAATTCATGTCGAAAGTAGGTACTTTTGATTTAGTCGAAACTGCTCCGTTTAAGCCAATTGTTCCGCCAAAAATAGACGTTTTAAAGTTTTCTAAAGTTGCTTTTTCGTCTTTAACGATTAATCTTCCTGCAACATCTTTTAATTTTAAATTATCGTATAAAACCGTAGTTGCTTTTGCATTTAAGGTACAATTTAAAAATGCCGGAATCTTCATTGCTTCGGCAGGTTTTGCTTGTGTTTTGGCAGTTGCCGGTTCACCTGAAGTCATGAAGTCGTCAACGGCAAGTTGGTTGGAACTCATGTTGAAGTTTCCTCTAAGTTCTTGTTTTTTGAACATAAAACCGTAGAAATTTTCCAGTACTCCGTTGATGCTGATGTCGCTTTTTCCGGTAGTAGCATCAAATTGTTTAAGATTGATTTTACTCGGATTAAATTCGACTAAAGCCGTACTGATGTTCATTGATTTGTTGTTCTCGTCCGTATATTTAAAACCGGATAGGCGCATGGTTCCTGCATTTTTGATGTTTTGGTATTGACTTTTTTCTACAGAAGCCATGTCAAAGTTTGTAGTTACATCTGCTTTTAAAATACCCGCTAAAGGTTTGTCTAATTTTATAGGATAGGCTTTGGAAAGGTTGGCCAGGTTGATGGTTCCTTTTAAGGCAGCATCTACTATTGGATTTACCGTTATGTTTTTGATATTGGCTTTTGCGTTAAAAACGTCCTGATCAATTCTAAAAGAAAGTTTGTCTAAATTGACATAAGTGTCATTTAAGATCCCGGTTTCATTGATGATTTTGGTGTCGATTACAATATTCTGAACCGATTTTGGTAAGTTAGGATATTGAAAAGAGGCATTGTTTGACGCAATTTCGATATTGAATTTTGGTACCGTTGTCTCGGTTAATTCTCCTTTTGCAAAACCAGCTACAGTAAAATCTCCTGTTGTTTTTACACCATCTAAACCAGCCGCATAAGCAGAAGGAATTAATCCTAAGAAATTGGTAAAAGAGGAGGTAGGTGTTTTAAATTTTAAATCATAAACCTGACCTTTTTCTACCATTTGAATGAATCCGTCGAATTCAAGAGGCAATTGGTTAATTAAAGCTTTGTTTTCTTTAAAAGTGTATTTGTTTTTCTCTAAGTCAATTCCTAAAACGGCGTCTAAAGTCAGAGAGACCTTTTTCATATAATTGATCTTATCCATGTCTAAAGAAACTTTTGCAGTAGACTTTGTAGCCAGATCCAGTTTTGAATTGGTAAAGTCACCCGTCCCTTCATGATTTAAACTGTCAATTACCATTTTAATTTTAGATCCCTGATCGATATATCGGAAAGTGAAATTCTCGATTTTGTAGTTTTGAATCTTTAAAGCAAGAGGTTTTCCGGCTTCCTCTTTTTCTGTTTTTGGTTTGTCTTTTAAAGCAATATCAAAGTTTCCAACTCCGTCTTTGTTAAAAATAATATTGATTAAACCATTTTCTGAGCTTATTCCTTCAATGTTCAAAGGCTCTTCTTTTCCTTTGAAAAGTTCTTTGATGCTCATTTTTAAATTTAATTTGCCCAACGAAACCAAAGTATCACCTTCAAAAGGGGCTTTGTTGATGATCACTAATTGATCAATTCCAACGGAGGCGTTTGGAAAGTTCCTGAACAAGCTTAAATCAGCATCCGCAAAACTTACTTTAGCGTCTACACTTTCGTTTATGGCTTCTGAGATTTTCGCTTTAATCTGATCTTTAAAAAAGTATGGAATGGCGAATAAGGTGGCAATAAATACCACGAGGACAATGGCTGAGATTTTTAGAATTTTTTTCAACATAATTAATTGCAGATTTGAGGTTTACGATTCTGATTTGAGATGTATTATTCTTGCAAAAATAGACTTTTATACTTGAGTTTAATTGAAAATTTTCATAAAAAAACAATAGCCTGCCGTTGATCGAATTTCGATTAAGGCAAGCTATCAAAAAAAAATAAATTAATTTTTTGTATTTTTAATACTTTATAAAGAGCCGATTTTGATTTTATTGGAAGGCTGTAATTTTTGGCTAAAATAGATAAGAAGACAGGTTAAAGATGTTAAGTAGAAATTAACTTTTGGTTAATTAAAATCCTTTTCGTGTGATTCGTGAAGATAGTCGTAAACATATAGGAGGTCGTAAAATTTCTCACGCAGATTTGGCAGATTACGCTGATATTTTTGTTTTATGGGCCATGTAGTACAATCTGAAAAAATCTGCCATTGGAGAGGGAGCGAACTGGCGAAGCAAATCTGCGTGCATAAAAGAGAATCAAGCGTTTTTTTTAAAACATGGTTTTCTAAAAACTTCTTTTATTAAAACATATAATTTATTTTAACCGCAGACAGCGCAAAGTTTTTTGTTTATGTTGATCGCAAAGTTCACAAAGTTTTATTGAAACAGCTTTTTTTATCTTAGCGAACTTTGCGTAAAACCTTTGCGAACGCTGCGGTTAAATAAGCGCAAAGTTCGTTAGGATTTTTATTTCTCCACAGGTTTTTTTGTTAATCTAAAAATGTGGCAAAGGGTTTATTAAAATAAAAAATCCGTTTGAGTCAGTCTCAAACGGATTAGATTATTTTTTGTTTTTCTTATTGAATGTTTATTCCGTATGGCAGCATCGCCTGAACTCCTTTTTGTTTTTGGAATCTTTTTACCTGCTCTAAAATCATATAATTTTCTGCGCCAATTTCTTCTTTTATAAAAGCTTCTTTTGATTTTGCAAAAGGCAGACCGGCTAACAAATCTTCAACTGATTTTTCGTATTCTGGATAATTCTGAGTGCTGTATGATTTTATTTTAGCAATTTTAGCAGCTTCAGCAATAGCATCATTTAGTCCGCCAATTTTGTCAACCAGACCAATTTTTATAGCCTCACTACCGGACCATACTCTTCCCTGAGCAATAGCATCTACCTGAGCGAAAGTCATTTTTCTACCTTCAGCTACATGTGTTACAAAAGTTTTGTAGATGCTTTCTACTCCTTCTAGTGTAAAGGCTTTAAAGTTTTCGTCTAAGGGTACAAACGGGCTGTAATTGGCCGAATTTTCGTGTGTTTTTACTTGTTCGGTATTGATACCTAATTTAGTAGCTAATGGAGTAAAATTTGGTAATACTCCGAACACTCCGATGGAGCCTGTTATAGTATTGCTTTCTGCAAAAATGGTATTGGCGTTACAGGCGATATAATAACCACCTGATGCTGCATAGTTCCCCATAGATACTACGATAGGTTTTACTTTTTTGGTAATTCCAATTTCTCTCCAGATCAGATCAGAAGTCAAAGCACTTCCGCCCGGGCTGTCAATTCTTAGAACAATAGCTTTAACGTCTTTGTTTTTGCGGGCTTCCTGTAAAGAACGACGCATAGCTCCTTCACCAATTACGGTAACATCACCTTCACCGCTTTGAATTTCGCCTTGAGCGTAAATAATCGCAATCTGATCACTTGAAGTGTTCGCTAAAGCTGTTGTGATATGGTTTTGGGTGTAATCTAAAATGGAGATTTTGTTGTAATCTTCATCATCAGCAACTTTTAGTGCTTTTTTGATGGCGTTGTGGTAAACATCTTCATAAGCAACAATGTCTACTAATTTCTGTGCTTTGGCCATTTCCGGGGTTCTTGCCAACAGACCATCAGCAATTTCATTTAGTTTGGCTACCGGGATATTTCTGCTTTTTGAGATGTCGTTAGAAACAGTTGACCAAATAGAATTTAAAAGGGCGGTTATTTGCTCTCTGTTGGCATCGCTCATTTTGTTTTCTAAAAAGGGTTCAACCGCACTTTTGTATTTTCCGTGACGAATCACCTCCATATGAATACCGGATTTGTCCTGAAAATCTTTAAAAAACATGATTTCAGACGAAAGTCCTTTAAAGTCCAAATCTCCGGCAGGGTTTAAATAAATAGTATTGGCAACAGAGTTTAAATAATATTCTTTTTGAGAATAGGTATTGGCGTAGGCCCAAACAAATTTACCGGACTTTTTAAATTTTTCCAGTGCATTTCTTAAATCTTTATATTGAGCAAGTCCTAACGAAGATTGATCGTTTAAGATTGAAATTCCTTTAATGTTATCGTCAGTTCCGGCCGCTTCAATAGCGTTAATAACATCACTTAACCCAATTTCTTTTTGGTCTGAAAAAACCGTTACCCAAGGGTCTTTGTATTTCCCGGCATAGTCATTTTTAATTTTCTTCAGATCTAATTCGATAACAGAATCAGCTTTGGCAGGCACCGTTTCGCTTCCTCCAAAAAGAGCGCCGATAAGAATTACTCCAAAAAAGAATAACATAATGAATACAAAAATACCAATCACGGTGGCAATTACATTTCCTAGAAATTTCATAAATATGTTTTTTAAATAAGTAGCGATAACAGTGAATATGTTACAGCTTTTAAGAAAGAAGTTCGGAATTAAATTGAGAACTCGTTTTACAAATATATTGTTAATTCTAAAATAGTTTTAGTTAATTTGCATTTATTATGAAATCACAGCATCAGGTCGTATTATCTATAGGGAGTAACGAGGGAAATCGTTTAGTAAACATCGAAACTTGTATTCGATTGATACATGAGGAAGTAGGGACCATTATTCAGGTTTCAAGGTTGTATGAAACACCAGCCTGGGGTTTTGAAAGCGATGCTTTCTATAACTGTGCTCTTATTTTGCATACCAGTTTTTCTGCACAAAAAGTATTGAATCTGGTGTTGAAAGTTGAAAAAAAATTAGGACGCATCCGATTAAATCAAAATGGGTATCAATCTCGTATTATTGATATTGATGTGATTGCTTTTGATGATGAAATTATTAAATCAGAGAAACTCCAGGTTCCCCATCCGCTAATGCAGGACAGAAAGTTTGTATTGCTGCCGATGCAGGATTTAAAATTAGATTGGAAACATCCTGTCTTTCAGAAAACAATATCAGAATTAATAGCAATTACACCCGATGACAGCGTTTGTACTGTGGTTCAGGAGTTGAAAAATCCGTTGCAGGATATTCCGCTTGAGAAGTTTAATTATATCGCTTTTGAAGGGAATATCGGGGCAGGGAAAACTACTTTATCACATAAAATAGCTGAAGATTTTAATGCTAAAACTGTTTTGGAGCGTTTTGCTGATAATCCGTTTTTGCCTAAGTTTTACAAAGATCAAAACCGATATGCTTTTCCGCTAGAGATGTCTTTTCTCGCCGACAGGTACCAGCAGTTATCAGATGATTTGGCGCAATTTGACTTATTTAAAGATTTTGTAGTGGCAGATTATCACATTTTTAAATCTTTGATTTTTGCTAAAATTACACTTGCTGAAGACGAATATCGTTTGTACAGAAACCTGTTTGATATCATTTACAAAGAAATGCAAAAGCCGGATCTGTACGTTTATCTGTATCAGAATACAGGCCGATTACTGGAAAATATCAAACGACGCGGACGAAATTACGAACAAAACATTTCGGCTGAATACTTAGATAAAATCAATACGGGGTATTTGGATTATATTAAATCTCAAACCGATCTCAATGTATTGATTATTGATGTCTCCGATCGTGATTTTGTGAAAAAACACGAAGATTATCTTTTTATTCTGGACGAAATTCGAAAGAAGATTTTTAATTAGATAATTAGAGAATGTGATAATTAATTCAAGTTATTAGTTGATTATTTTGTTTAATTGTATTCAGAAGACAAATAAGAGAAGTTTTATTTGAATTGCCTCCAGTTTAACTGGAGGTATTTTAGAAAGCTACAAAGGCTTTAGCCGAATCTTTAAAAGATTGGGCTAAAGCCTCTTTATCACTAATCAATTCTTGTCTCCAGTTAAAACTGGAGGCAATTGATATCGTCTTTTTAAGGTGGAACTTTTTCTTTTTTAACTAGCAACTTGAATTAATTAGATAATGTGATAATTAGATAATTGTTTTGAAAGCAAAAAGTATCTCAATCCTCTAATTTTCTAATTGAGACATTATCTAATTGACACATTTCCTATTTAGGCCAGCTCAATTTTTGAAACAAATCCCAGACCACTATTCCGGCACTTACAGAAATATTTAAAGAATGTTTGGTTCCCAATTGTGGAATCTCGATACAGCCATCGCAAATGGCCACCGCTTCCTGAGCAACTCCGTAAACTTCATTTCCGAAAACCAAGGCGTATTTCTGATCTTTCTTTACTTCAAAATCCTGAAGAAAAACAGCGCTTTCTACTTGTTCAATAGCAAGAGTCAGTACATTTTCTTTTTTTAAGTTTTCGATTACCTCCAATACATTTTCATGATGTTCCCAAGCTACGGTTTCGGTAGCGCCAAGAGCTGTTTTGTGAATTTCTTTGTTTGGAGGAGTGGCCGTAATACCGCATAAAATTATCTTTTCAATCAAAAAAGCATCAGCGGTTCTGAATACAGATCCTATATTGTGTAAACTGCGAATATCATCCAATATTAAAATCAGGGGTGTTTTTTGGGATTCTTTAAAATCTTCAATTGATTTTCGGTCTAGTTCGCTATTTTCAAGTTTTCTCATTTGTATTGTATTCAGGTCATAAAAAAAGCCTCCAAAGATAAGGAAGCTTTTTCAATTATTTTAGATTGTTTTTCGGATTAGCTTTTTACTGGATCCGGTAAAACAGTGCCTTTAATAGTAAGTACTTTTGTTGGTTGTCCTTCTGCATTAGAAGTTACGGTTACCGTTTTCGTAAAAGCACCAACTCTGTCAGTAGCATATTTTACACCGATAATACCTTTAGCACCCGGAGCGATTGGCTCTTTTGGAGAAGTAGGTACAGTACAACCACAAGATCCTTGTGTGTTAGTGATGATAAGCGGTTTGTTTCCGTTGTTAACAAAAACAAATTCGCGTTTTCCATCCGCATTGTGAGCGATAGTTCCGTAATCAATTGTTTCTGATTCGAAAGCCATTCCGGCTCCTTCAACTTTAGCAACTTTATTTGCTTTTTTAGTGCTTTGTGCGTTAGAAGTCGTAATTCCAACTACAGCTAGCATTGCGATTAAAATTATTTTTTTCATCTTTTTTGGGTCTTAATTTAATTGAGTAACAAATCTATGTAAAATTCTTATATGTGAGCTTAAAAATTGCTTAAAATATTTTAATTTTTGAAGCTCTTCAATATTTCTTTAAAATAGCATAAATTCGCTGTCATAAATTTTTTCATTTTAAAATATAATAATTTGGCAGCGAAAGAGAAAGTGGTGAAGGAAACACCCTTAATGAAACAGTACAATGAAATCAAGAGAAAATATCCTGATGCCTGTTTGCTTTTCAGAGTAGGTGATTTTTATGAAACCTTTGGGGAAGACGCCATTAGAGCTTCTAAAATTCTGGGTATAACACTAACAAAAAGAGGCGCAGGGTCTGAAACTGAAACAGCTTTGGCAGGGTTTCCGCACCATTCTATTAATACCTATTTGCCAAAATTAGTAAAGGCAGGGCTTCGTGTTGCAATTTGTGACCAGTTAGAAGATCCTAAAATGACTAAAACGATAGTGAAACGCGGTGTTACCGAATTGGTGACTCCCGGTGTTTCTCTAAACGATGAGGTTTTGCAGTCTAAAACAAATAACTTCTTAGCATCTGTTTATTTTGCTAAAAACAACATTGGAGTTTCTTTTTTGGATGTCTCTACGGGTGAGTTTTTGGCTGCACAGGGAAATGCGGAATACATTGATAAGTTATTGCAGAATTTTAGTCCAAGCGAAGTTTTAGTTCCAAAGGATAACAAAAATGATTTTAAAGCGGCTTTCGGAGAGACTTTTCATAGTTTTTATCTGGAAGATTGGATTTATAAAGAAGATTATGCCTTAGAAACGCTTACCAAACATTTTCAAACCTCTTCATTAAAAGGTTTTGGTATCGAAGAGTTAAAGGAAGGGATTATTGCTTCGGGAGCGGTACTGTATTATTTGTCTGAGACGCAGCACAATCGCGTGCAACATATTACAGCGATTCAGAGAATTGCGGAAGATGCCTATGTCTGGATGGATCGTTTTACGATTCGAAACTTAGAATTGTATCACAGTTATAACCCGAATGCGGTTACGTTACTGGATGTTATTGATAGAACGCTTTCGCCAATGGGAGGTCGTTTGCTGAAACGCTGGTTGGCACTTCCTTTAAAAGACAGTGCTAAAATAAAAGGCCGTCATGAAGTGGTTTCTTATTTAAAAACGAATCAGGAAGTTCTGCAGAATATTCAATATCAGATCAAACAGATTTCAGATTTGGAGCGTTTGATTTCGAAAATAGCAACCGGGAAAATTTCGCCTCGTGAGATTGTTTATCTAAAAGAGTCGCTGGACGCTATTATTCCGATTAAAACTTTGGCGCTCGAAAGTCCACAGGAAGCAGTAAAGGTAATCGGAGATAGTTTGCATGCCTGTGATTTGTTGAGAGAGAAAATCCAGACCACTTTAAATCAGGACGCGCCTGTTGCGGTTGCGAAAGGAAATGTAATTGCAAAAGGAATCAATGAAGAATTAGATGATTTAAGAGCGATTTCAACCTCCGGAAAAGAATATTTGGAAGGGATTGAGAAAAGAGAATCCGAGCGAACCGGAATTTCTTCTTTGAAGATTTCGTTTAATAATGTCTTCGGATATTATATTGAGGTTCGAAATACACATAAAGATAAAGTACCTGCAGAATGGATTCGTAAGCAGACTTTGGTAAGCGCAGAGCGTTATATCACCGAAGAATTAAAAGAATACGAAACCAAGATTTTAGGTGCGGAGGAAAAAATACATAAAATAGAAACGGATCTTTTTGAGCAATTGGTCGGCTGGATTGCCGGTTATATAAAACCAGTTCAGATGAACGCCTATTTGGTGGCGCAATTAGATTGTTTGTGTTCTTTTACGCAATTGGCTATAGAGAATCAATATGTATGTCCTGAAATTGACGAAACCTTTGATTTGGAAATTAAGAACGGTAGGCATCCTGTTATTGAGAAACAATTGCCGGTTGGTACGCCTTATATTGCCAATGATGTTTTCTTGGATAGGGAAACGCAACAGCTTATTATGATCACCGGACCCAATATGTCGGGTAAGTCGGCTATTTTGAGACAAACGGCTTTGATTGTGCTGTTGGCTCAGATGGGAAGTTTTGTTCCGGCAGACAGCGTTAGAATGGGAATTATCGATAAGATCTTTACCAGAGTAGGAGCTTCGGATAATATTTCGATGGGAGAATCGACTTTTATGGTAGAGATGAACGAAACGGCTTCTATTTTGAATAATATTTCAGATCGTAGTTTAGTGTTGCTTGATGAGATTGGTAGAGGAACCAGTACTTACGACGGAATTTCTATTGCGTGGGCTATTGCAGAGTTTTTGCACGAGCATCCCGGAAGGCCCAAGACGTTGTTTGCAACGCATTACCATGAGTTAAATGAAATGACAGAATCGTTGCCGAGAATTCAAAATTATAATGTTGCGGTAAAAGAATTAAAAGATACGGTTCTTTTTGTTAGGAAGCTTGTTAAGGGTGGTAGCGCGCATAGTTTTGGTATTCATGTGGCAAAAATGGCGGGAATGCCTCAGATTGTTATTTTGAAAGCACAGAAGTTATTAAAGAAATTAGAAAAGAATCATTCCAGTGATGCTTTAAACGGAATCAAATCTGAGGGCGAAGAAATGCAAATGAGCTTCTTTAATTTAGATGATCCTTTGCTGGAAGAGATAAAAGAAGAAATTATGGGGCTTGATATAAACGCAATCACGCCGGTTGAAGCGTTAATGAAGCTGAATGAGATCAAAAGAATGCTGGTGAAAAAATAATTTCATATTTAAAGTTTAGGTTATCAGAAGATTATGAAATAAGTGAAAAATAATTTCAAAAAACGCTTGTATAACTCAATAAATGTCCTAAATTTGCAACCGCAATACAGAACAAGTCAAGTATTGCGGTTCTTACTAGAATGACAAATGCGAAAATAGCTCAGTTGGTAGAGCGCGACCTTGCCAAGGTCGAGGTCGCGGGTTCGAGCCCCGTTTTTCGCTCAAAACCATATAATGCTCGGATGGTGAAATTGGTAGACACGCTGGACTTAAAATCCAGTGAACAGCAATGTTCGTGCGGGTTCAAGTCCCGCTCTGAGTACTAAAGCCTCTTCTTTTGAAGAGGCTTTTTTTATGGTGTAAACTCATGTCTTTAAATGTGGGTGATAAAATGATTTTCGTTCGTTTTTATTGGTTTGAAATCAGTAATCAATAATCAGTATTTAAAATCTAAAATCAACAATCTAAAATCAATAATCTAAATATATGGGTGCTTTTGTAATTAGTAAGCGGTTTAACGACGAATATAAATTTGTTTTTACTTCCAGGAAAGGAAAAGTGATATTTACGAGTTTGAGTTATGAATTGAAGTTTGAGTGCGAAGAAGATATTGAGAAGTTCAAAGCTAATATGGATTTGGCTAAGTTTTTAAAGTTTAAAGGCTCAGGGGGGAAGTATTTTTTTAAATTGATGTTAGGAGATATTCATTTTGCAACGAGTCGTAAATACACGACAGAATTGCTTTTGCAGAAAGGGATCAAGGAAATTGTTACATATGGTTCAAGATCGGAGATTTTGGACTTTTCGTCTAGTGAATCGATTTTTGAAGATGAAGAAGAAGAAGTGGTTTTGGAGGAGGAAATGATTGAGAATTAAAATTCCAATATTTGAAAATTCCAAATTCCAAACTTTAAGGGTTGGGGAAGTTGGATCGGTGTTTAATGTCATTCTGAGCGAAGCCGAAGAAGGGGTGGATGAAAAAAGGATTAAGAATTTCTGATGAGATTCTTAATCCTTTTTTTATTTGCATTCTTAATATAGTAAATATGTAACAATGTTTAAAGTGGGGTTCTTTGGTGTTTTCTATGTTCAGAAAAAAAAGGAACTTTTTTTGAAGCTTGAATATTTGGAATTTGGAATTTTCAAATATTGAAATTTACAACCGTTCAGTTATAGTCATAAAAAAAAGCTATCTAATAAAAGATAGCTTTTTAATTTTTTGAGTAATTTAGAATTACTTTTTAGCAGGAGCAGCAGCTTCTTCAACTTTTGCAGCAGCTGAATCAACTTTTGCAGCAGCAGAATCAACAGTTGTAGCAGCAGAATCAACTACAGCAGCAGCAGAATCAACAGCAACAGCAGTAGAATCTACAGCTTCAGTAGCTGCAGCGTCAGCTTTTTTACAAGATACAACAGTTAAAACAGCAACAACAGCTAAACTTAAAAATACTTTTTTCATCTTACTTTATTATAAAAGGTTAATTATTAATTCGTGGCAAAGATATAAATTTTTTAATATGTAAAATATTTTTTTATTTTTTTTTTAAAATATTTTCATTGCTCACGATTATCTTAATTATCAAAGAATATGCCAAAAATGTTAAATCGTGCTGTATTGTTGTATCTTTTGTATAAATTAGCTATTTCTGAATATTCAATAAAGAAAAGAGGTCTTTTGGGGGTATCGGTTAAGGTTTGTTTTGCTTTTTGTTACTTATTCTGTAACTCGATAAAATTGTGATCTTCTTTTTTAAAAGTGTTTTTTGTGATTTGCGACGCAAAACTTAGTTTTTGTGATTTGAAGTTGTCAGGAAACGATTTTCATGATGCTATCTGTTGCTCCTTTATTGTCCTGAATAAACGATCGACAGATTTGCGCTTTTTCTTTAAAAAAGCTTTCATCAGAGATCAAACGATCCAAATTTTGTTTTAGTTCCTCATTGTTGTTAATAACGGTGCAGCCTCCAAGTGCGACCAGTTCTACCGCTTCGGCAAAATTGGAGTAGTTAGGGCCAATCACAATCGGAATGCCAAAAGTTGCCGGTTCCAGAATATTATGAATTCCTGGATTTCCAAATCCGCCTCCTACATAGGCGATCGTTCCGTAACTATAGATTTTAGTTAGTAAACCAATGGTGTCAATAATTAGGACTTTGTAGTCAGATAAGTCAATATCTCCTTTCTCGGAAAATAAAACAGTTGACTTTGTAATTTGAGCGCTAAGGTTTGAGATTTGATCTGCTTTTATATTGTGCGGCGCAATGATGAATTTTATATTTTCGGGAGCCTGATTGATGTATTCGGCTAATAAGGTTTCGTCTTTTGGCCACGAACTTCCAATTACAATTGTGGTTTGGTTGTTTTTGAAGTTTTTAATAAAATCAAGGGTGTTGTCTCTTTCTAAGATTGCATTTACGCGATCAAAACGGGTGTCGCCGGAAACGATTACATTAGTGAAGCCAAGTCCTTCGATTTTTTCTTTTGAACTTTCATTTTGTACAAAGAAGTAGGTAAATGTTTTTAAGGCTTCGCGATAAAAGCCGCCATACCACTTAAAGAACATCTGACTGTCTCTAAAAATTCCGGAAACTAAATAGGTTGGTGTTTTGTTTTCTTTGAGTTCTTTTAAGTAATTAAGCCAAAATTCATATTTGATAAAAAATACCAGTTCAGGATGTGCGAGTTTTAAAAATTGTCTGGCGTTACTTTTGGTGTCTAAAGGCAGGTACAGCGTAACGTCAGCTACTGTATTGTTTTTGCGTACTTCGTATCCGGAAGGAGAAAAAAAGGTAACAATGATTTTGTGAGAAGGGTATTTTTCTTTAATTTTTTCAATAACAGGCAGGCCTTGCTCGTATTCTCCAAGGGAAGCGGAGTGAAACCAGATGGTTCTGTCTGTGGGTTTTATCTTTTCTTCTAATATATGGAATACATTTTTTCTTCCCTCAGTAAAAAGCTTAATTTTCGGACTAAATAAAGAGACAATTTTCAGAAAAAACGCAGCAAGATAAACGACTAAATTGTATAGAAAAAGCATGGATGTAATTTTGCTGCTAAAATACGTTTCTTTCCATTATTTTCATTGTTCGAAGGTATTAAATAACTATTTTTGTTCTTCGTTTTGAAGATTGAATTCCAAAAACAAATCTTAAGTTTTAAATAATAGAGAGAGATAAATGAAAAAAATTCAAATGGTTGACTTAAAGAGTCAATACGAGAAAATAAAAACTACTGTTGATGCTTCGATTCAAGAAGTTTTAGATACAAATACTTATATAAATGGGCCGTTGGTTCATCAGTTTCAAAAAAATCTGGAAGACTATTTAGGTGCAAAACATGTAATTCCTTGTGCAAACGGAACCGATGCGTTGCAAATTGCCATGATGGGATTAGATCTTAAACCCGGAGATGAGGTTATTACGGCAGATTTTACCTTTGCAGCTACGGTTGAGGTAATTGCTTTGTTGCAATTAACGCCGGTTTTGGTTGATGTTGATATGAAAAACATGAACATCGATATCGAAGCGCTTAAAAAAGCAATTACCCCAAAAACAAAAGCAATTGTTCCGGTACATTTATTTGGGCGTGCAGCTAATATGGATGCAATTATGGAGATTGCTGCCGAGCACAATTTGTATGTGATCGAAGATAATGCACAAGCAATTGGAGCTGATTATATTTCGAAATCAGGAGTAAAAAGTAAAGTAGGAGTAATTGGTCATGTGGCTGCTACATCGTTCTTCCCGTCTAAAAACTTAGGTTGTTATGGAGATGGAGGAGCGATTTTTACAAATGATGATAAATTAGCCCACATCATCCGCGGAATTGTAAATCACGGAATGTACGAGCGTTACCATCACGATGTTGTAGGGGTGAATTCACGTTTAGATAGTATTCAGGCAGGTGTTTTAAATGCAAAATTACCTTTGTTGGACGAATACAATACAGCACGCCGTTTGGCTGCAACAAAATACAACGCTGCTTTTGCAGGGAATAAAAATATTATTACGCCTGAATTTGATGCAAGTCAAAACGATCACGTTTTTCATCAGTATGTTTTAAGAATTGTAGATGCTGACCGCAATGGTTTAATGCAGCATTTGCTGGATAAAGGAATTCCTTGTGCGATTTATTATCCAATTCCTTTGCATTCGCAAAAAGCATATACAGATGTACGTTATAAAGAGGAGCAGTTTCCGGTTACGAATCAATTAGTACAGGAAGTAATTGCGTTACCAATGCACACAGAATTAGATGACGAACAGATTAAATTTATTACTGATAGTGTTATTGAATTTTTGAAATAAAGTAAACCATATTATTAGCCATATAAAATAACCACAAAATGAAAGTATTAGTAACGGGAGGATTAGGATTTATCGGTTCACATACTGTAGTCGAATTGCAAAATGAAGGCTTTGAAGTTGTAATAATTGATGATCTTTCTAATTCCTCAGAAGATGTTTTAAAAGGAATAGAGAAGATTACGGGAAAACTTCCGCTGTTTGAAAAAATAGATTTAAGAGAGAAAGCCAAAGTTCGGGATTTCTTTACAAAACATAATGACGTTACCGGAGTTATTCATTTTGCGGCTTCAAAAGCGGTTGGTGAAAGTGTTGAGAATCCGTTATTGTATTACGAAAACAATATAAGTACTTTGGTGTATTTGTTGCAGCAATTACAGGAAAAACCGGAGGCAAGTTTTATTTTTAGTTCCTCTTGTACGGTTTACGGCCAAGCCGAAAAAATGCCTATTACTGAAGATGCTCCTGTGCAAACAGCAATGTCTCCTTATGGAAATACCAAACAAATAGGAGAAGAGATCATAACAGATACAGCTAAAGTAACGAATATCAGCGCTATTTTGCTGCGTTATTTTAATCCGGTTGGAGCGCACGCCTCAACAGAGATTGGCGAGTTACCAATTGGAGTCCCTCAAAATTTAGTGCCTTTTATTACGCAAACCGGTATCGGATTGCGTCAGGAATTATCTGTTTTTGGAGATGATTATCCAACAACAGACGGAACAGCGGTTCGGGATTATATTCACGTTGTCGATTTAGCAAAAGCGCACGTCATTGCCTTACAGCGTTTATTCAATAAGAAGAATCTGTCTAAGGTAGAGACTTTTAATCTGGGAACAGGAAAAGGAAGCTCTGTTCTTGAAGTGATTAATAGCTTTGAAAAAGTGAGCGATAAAAAATTACCTTATAAGATTATGCCACGCCGCGAAGGTGATATCACTGAGGCTTATGCAAATACAGATAAAGCAAATAATGTTTTAGGATGGAAAGCACAGCTAACGTTAGATGAAGCTTTGGCAAGTGCCTGGAAATGGGAACAAAAAGTACGATCGTAATCGTGTAATGTAGAGACGCACTGCAGTGTGTCTCTAAAAAAATCCCAAATTATCGAAGTATAATTTGGGATTTTTTTTTATTCAATAAATTAAAATATCATGAAGCAAAGTTTAGATTATAAATTAATTTTTGCCTTAGCAACGGTTGGTGTTGTTTGGGGTACCACATTTTTAGGAATAAGGGTTGCTGTAGAGACTATTCCGCCCTGGTTTGTAACCTCTATTCGTCAGGGATTAGCAGGATTGATGCTTATGGTGGTCTTATTATTTAAAAACCAACTAAAATGGATTGGCTGGAAAAATTTAAAACACCAGTTGGTTCCATCTATATTAATGATTGTAATTGCAAACGGATTTACAACAGTCGCGGAACAGACTTTACCAAGCGGACTGGCCTCTGTGATAAGTGCGATGTCGCCAATACTTATTTTTATAGGTAGTATTTTGTTTGGACTGCAAAAAGCAAGTTTAAGAGGGCTTGTAGGAGTTATAATCGGATTTTCGGGAGTGGTTTTTATATTTAAAGATGGACTCGGGTCATTTCTGGATGCGGATTATAAAATAGGAGTTATGTTTATGGGACTGGCAATTTTAGCTTGGGCAGCCGGAACGATTTATACCAAAACACACGCTTATAAAACTGATAATATTGCACTTAATTTGTTTTATCAGTTTATGATGGCTTCTTGTATACAATTGGTATTAGCTTTTATTTTTTCACCAAATCCCGATGTAAGTTCGTGGAGTTCAAGAAGTATTTTTGCTTCTTTATATCTGTCTGTTTTTGGATCTGTAATTGCTTTTCTTTGTTATAATTATGCTCTAAAACGTGTTACAGCTATACAGGTTTCTATTTTGTCTTACATCAATACAATTATAGCTGTTTTTTTGGGTTGGCTGCTATTAGATGAGAAAATAACAGTTGATTTTATTATTGCCACAGTGTTAATTATTCTGGGGGTTTTTATTATTAATTATAAGAGGAAAGAGAAAAATATTAAATAAAGACATGTCGTGTGTAGAGACGCACCGTAGAGACGCACTGCAGTGCGTCTCTATTTTATATAATAACGAATGTGTCTTAAAATCAATCATTTATAAAACGAGATCTTATGATTCGGTCAGTTTGTTGTAAATTTATTATATAAATAAGGATGATCATGAACGCGAAGAAAAAACACACCGAAAAAAGTAAGGTAGAAGAGCCAGAGGTTGAATATGAAATTCAAAAACCTGAATTTAGAGGAATAGAAAGAGAAACTTTTGATTTTGATGCTGAGTTTGAAAAAGGATTGGCTTCCGAGGAGGCTAAGGCAGAATCGATTAAGAGAATAAAGGAGTGGTGGGTGAAATAGAAGTTGTTTTTACGCAAGACGTTATCCGATACCTTGATAGTCTGGTAATTGTATTGTATGAAAAAGGATATTTTGGTTTTAGGGGTGCGGCTGAGACATATGTTTCCGGTATCTATGATGCTGTTCCGAAAAGAATTCAAACAAGTTTACATAAAAAGACTCCTGATACACTTCAATATTTGGGTTCAGAGTATGTTTTTTATAAAATCAATTCACGAACAACTTGGTATGTCTTTTTTGAGAAAAGAAATCAAAATTATTTGATTACTGGTATTCTGAATAATTATTCTATTGAAGCAAGAGAGCTTTAGTAGTATAAAAAGATCTCAAACGATCAATTGACCATTTGGGATTTTTTATATTATTTAAAACCTTTTTTGTTAAGGTGATTTAGGCAAGGGGTAATGTCAAAATAGAAACCGGGGATATTGTATTTGTTCTCTGCTAATTTGAGATAATCATAATGTTCAATTAAACTTTGTTCTCCTCCAAATTGAAAACCAATCATGTTAATCAAGTCGTATTCGTTAGAGGTGTTAATTACATAAAAAGCAGATTCTTTACTGGTTCCGTCTCCACTACTAAAAAGGACTTCCATTATAATGTTGGTTTTGATTTCATTTTTCTTTAATTCAGCTTTTTTATTCAATTTACTAAGCGAATAGGATTTATAATTTAATGTTCTTAAATCAAATGGATTTTCTTGTAAAATCAAATCGGACAGTTCGAGTATTTTTTCGAAGTCCTGATTGGTGAGATTTTCTTTGTTGATTAAAGTTCCTAAAGATTTTGAATGGTCGGAAAAATTATAAGGACTGTATTTTTCCTGAAAAACAAAACCGTAAAACAAATGTCTTTTTTGTTCCAGTGTCATTGTGGAGTCAGAAGCATTGAATTTTTCGAGCAAATTAGGATAATAGTAGTCTGATTTTTTGTCTTTTATATTCGATTCTATTTTGGTGTAATTTGGAGCTTCGAATTTAGGTGTCTGAGAGAAGCTTATTGTGCCAGAAAGTAATAAGGCAACGGTTAAAAGTGCTTTTTTCATAAAATAATCGGTTTTGTGTGGATTAAAAAGGAAAGAACCTGAGAAATATAAAATCCCAAACTATCATTTGATAATTTGGGATTTTTTAATTTTTATTTCAAGTTGAAGGCTGAAAATTATGCATTAGCAGTAACCGCTTCTTTGTCAATTTTAGTAATTAAGCCGGCTAGTACTTTTCCCGGACCAACTTCAGTAAATAAAGTAGCGCCGTCAGCGATCATTTGTTGTACAGATTGCGTCCATTTTACCGGAGCAGTCAATTGTATGATTAGGTTCTTTTTGATTTCATTTGCATCAGAAACAGCACTTGCCGGTACATTCTGGTATACCGGGCAAATAGGCGTTGCGAATGCTGTTGCTTCAATAGCAGCCGCTAATTCTTCTCTTGCCGGTTCCATCATTGGAGAGTGGAATGCTCCTCCAACAGGTAAAATCAAAGCGCGTTTTGCTCCTGCAGCTTTCATCGCTTCACAAGCTTTTTCAACAGCTCCGGTTTCCCCTGAAATTACCAATTGTCCAGGACAGTTGTAATTTGCAGCAACGACAATGCCGTCAATTGAAGCACAAACTTCTTCAACTACATTATCAGCTAAGCCTAAAACAGCAGCCATTGTAGATGGAGTAATTTCGCATGCTTTTTGCATAGCCAAAGCACGTTGAGAAACCAATTTAAGTCCGTCCTCAAAAGATAAGGTTCCATTGGCAACCAGTGCGGAGAATTCTCCTAAAGAATGTCCTGCAACCATTTCCGGTTTAAACTCTTCTCCTAAAGTTTTTGCTAAAATAACCGAGTGTAAAAAAACGGCAGGTTGCGTAACTTTTGTTTCTTTCAGTTCTTCGGCAGTACCTTCAAACATGATATCTGTAATTCTAAAACCTAAAATTTCATTAGCTTTTTCGAATAATTCTTTGGCTAAAGCCGATGTTTCATATAAGTCTTTGCCCATTCCTGTAAATTGTGCACCCTGACCCGGAAATACGTATGCTTTCATTTGTCTAATTTAAAGATTGAATTATTTTGGAATTGAAAATTAGTTTCAATTGAAAGGCAAAAATAACATTTTTTTAGCTTGTATAATCTTTAAACATCCTTAAACATGTAAATCCATAATAATCTGGAAAAACGGAGGTTGAAAAAAGTTAAACAGGTAATCACAACAGCAATGATTGGAATAATTCTCAGGTCAAATGTATTTTCAAAGAAAAACTGTGCAACACAGTAAGTAGCAATTCCTTGTGCAACGGTTAGTCCGTAATTTACATACATTGCACCAAAAAAGTAGCCGGGCTCTTTTTGAAATTTATAATCACAGTGACTACAGTGTTCATTCATTTTTGGGAAGCCGAAATTAAGGAATATGTTTTTGTCTTTGAATACTTTTCCTTTATGACAATTCGGACATTCATTTTTTAAAATATGGATTAGTGTACTTGACATAACTTTGTTGTTTTTTATTTATACAAAGGTATTCCGGATTCTATTGAATCCTTTTTTATATCTTCGCTACTTATAGCACAATAAAGACATTTGTTATGAAAAAATACCCGGTTTATAGTGTTCAGAATTTTAATTGTAACGATATTCATCGCGATTTTTATGTGAATACTTTCAAAGAACATCTAAAAAGTCACAGTTTTGTAGAAGAACCCCATCGTCACGATTCCTATTTAATGGTTTTTTTTACGAATGGCTCCGGAATTCATGTAGTTGACTTTGATCGTTTCGAAATAAAAAAAGGAAGTTTGTTTGTTTTGCAACCCGGTCAAATGCATTATTGGAACTTATCTGAGGATATTGAAGGTTATGTAATTATTTTTTCACAGGAACTTTACAATTTGTATTTCGGTCAGAAAAAAATAAACGACTACAATTTTTACAGTTCGATTCTAAATCAGCCGGAAGTTCTTTTTGAAAGTGAGGAAGCCTCTGATATTCTGCCTTATTTTAATCTGCTGATTGAGGAAAACAGTCAAAAAAATAAATTACAACTAGACAAGATGCTCAATTTGTTGGATTGTATTCATATTGAAATTGCCCGCAAATATGGTGAAACGTATTCACGACAGACACATTCGTATAATATCAAAATCAACGCTTTCGAGGAGCTTTTGGAAAAGTACTTTAAAACTCAAAAACTACCTTCTTTTTATGCGGATCAATTGCATATTACTTTAAAGCATTTGAATCGAATATGTAACGAGATTTTGCAAAAAACGGCAACAGAGGTAATTATGGATCGTGTAATTCTGGAAACAAAAAGAATGTTGATTGATAAACAATTAGCGGTAAATGAAGTGGCGTATGCTGTTGGTTATGAAGATTACTCTTATTTCTCCAGAGTGTTCAAAAAACAAACCGGATTTTCTCCGACAGTGTTTAGGAGTGATATGGTACGTTAATTTTAAACACGAATTACATGAATTACACGGATTGATTTTTTTTAGCCATGAATCACACCAATTTCCACTAATTTTTGCGCGTAAAAAAAAGCAAAAATTAATTCGTGTGAATTCGTGTAATTTGTGGCTGAGATAAAGTGCTGTTTTTAGTAGGGGGAGGTGATTATTATTCCTTGTTGTTTAGATAGAATGTCAATGCACCGGAGGGGCATTTGTTTACAGCTTTAATAATTTTTTCTGTAGTTGAATTTTTAGTTTGTATCCAGGGTTTTTCTTTTGGATGAAAAACGTCAGGATTGTTCTTTACACAATTGGCCGAATGAATGCATTTTCCGGATTGCCATACGATAGTTACTTCACCGTTGGTATATTCTTTTGTAAGGTCATTTGGATCCATAATTGAAAGTTTTTGAGTGGTTATTTATGCTGTGTTGAAGTCGGATCAGTTTCTTTTATAAAGTTACTATTTCTTTCTGTGGTTTGCGAAGATTTAGAATAAAAAGAAAGAGGTAATAAATTGAAATTCAAAATATTACCTCTTTTTGATTGCTTGTTGTTTATTTGAATTAATAATTCATCGGAATTTCCATTAAAAGAAACTCAGCATCTGTATTTGCTTTTATATTTAAAGTCTCAAAATCAGAGATTCCAAGAGCGTCACGGGAATTTAATTCCTGTCCGTTGATGGTTACATTTCCTTTTAGGATAAAAGCATAAACGCCATTTCCTTCTTTTTTCAATTGATATTCTGTTGCAATTCCGGCATCAAAATTGGCCATATGAAACCAGGCATCCTGATGAATCCAAACTCCCGCATCATCTGCATTTGGGGATAAGATTTGTTGTAATTTGTTGTGTCTGTCCTCAATATTCAAAGAGATTTGTTGGTAACGAGGATCGACATTTCTTTTGTTTGGAAACAACCAGATTTGTAATAATTTAGTCTGCTGATCGGCATTTGGGTTGAATTCACTGTGTTGTACCCCGGTTCCGGCACTCATTACCTGGATATCACCATTTTTGATGATTTCGGTATTACCCATGCTGTCTTTGTGTGCCAAATCACCTTCCAACGGAATAGTGATAATCTCCATGTTATCGTGTGGGTGAGTTCCAAAACCCATTCCGCCTGCAATTGTGTCATCGTTCAAAACACGAAGGGCTCCAAACTGAATTCTTTCCGGATTGTACCAGCTTGCAAAACTAAAACTGTGGTAAGCGTTTAGCCATCCGTGGTTTGCATTTCCTCTTGTTTCTGCCTTGTGTATTACTATATTTTCCATGATACTATATGTTTTGTTATTTTTATAGTACAAATTTACGATCAACAGGAACGAAACGCACTTAATGTAGATTAAGAAGTTTTTTTGAGAGGTTCAGAGGTTCAGAGTTGCAAAGGTACAAAGGTACAGAGGTACAAAGGTACAGAGGTTTAAATGTGGAGAACTTTGTGACTTCTATTTTTGAAAAGAAAATTTTTCCCGCAGATTTGCCTCAACTGTTTGCTATTGTTAGGGTAGCAGATTTATTCAGATTGCTTTATAGAAATTGCAAAGCAAAAAAATATCTGCGCAATCTGCAAAATCTGCGTGCATAAAATAAACTTTGCGCTTTTGCGTCTTTGCGAGAGATAATTAGGTTGTTGCGATTTATAGAAAACAGAGAGAAAGCAATCTAAAATCTAAAATCATCAATCTAAAATACTAGGCTAGCTGTATTGCGTTATGTACTGCTGTACAACGGCATCTGTATCTTCGTGGCGCTTCTTTTTCTCTAAAGCTATAGGAGGAGAAGCTCGCTCCAGGCAATCTTTTACGGCGCAGGTCTCACAGGTGACACCAACGATTTGTTTGGTAATTGGTCTTCCGTCGATGAATTTGAATTTCTTTTTCATCGTTGGATTGATTAAAATGCCAACCGAGATACTTCTGATGCAATTCTCTACAAACGGATCTTTTGTTGCTGACGAAAAAACCAAATATTCATTCCCGCTGTTCGCGTAGCTTGAAATCTGTGCATCAAAAAAGTGAGGTTTGTTTTGTCTGATCGCTTCGTCTATCGTTTTTACCGAAACCCATCTTCTGCAATAATGTTCGTTGGTTTCGTTTGCATGTGGTTCCTGCTGATTGGTGATATGCAATTCTTTTTTTATCTGATAATAATCGGAACCAATTTTATGTGATAATCTTAAAAAGAATAGATTTTTCAAGTGAAAATCTTTCGGTAATAAATTGGTTAGTCTCTGATAAAAAGACTCCGGTGATACTTCGAAACTTTCGATTAAAGCAACAAATTGCTCCGGTTTTGGCTGTTCATTAGTTAAGAATGAATTGATCTTATCGACAACTAATTGTCTAGGCAATAATAAGGCTCCCGCAAAATAGGAAGCATAAAAATTGTGTAAAACCTGATCGAAATTATCAAATTTAATCCAGCTGAAAGTCAGCAGTCTGTCTGATAGATCCAGGTAATTATAAGCAATTTCCTTAGCTAGAATAAAAGCCTTTTGCGGATCGTCAATTTCAGTAGAGAGTAATAATGTTTTGCTTTTAGGAACATAAATGGAGCGTAAATCCCCCAAAGCTTCCTGATCGGTAAATGCAATCTCTTTTATGGTGTATTCGTATTCTTCTTTTAGAATGGCTTCCAGTTCTTCGACACTGATTTTAGAATCTAAATTGATTTGAAAGGATTTGGAGAAGGCAATTACCTTATTTTCTAAATCTTCAAAGTAGTTGCTGTGTGCTTCCTGATACGAACGTAAAGCAGCTAAAAAGAAACTTTCTCTGCTCAGATTATAATGTTGAGCAATTTCAATAATGGTGCTGATAAAGGCATTGACTTTTGCCGGAGCATTCGCAATAATATCAATTAAATCGGCTTCCTGAATTCCAAAAAGTTCTAAAGGGATCTCTTTTAGGATGCCTGATTTTAAAATTTCACCAATCGGAGCAAGGTTGTTGTCGAGTTTTAAGGAGACCATTTGGTCGTAAGAAACATCGAGATGCTCACATAGAAGTAAAATTTTATCGGTTTTGGGATATTTTTTACCCTTTTCAATTTCGTTAAGATACGATTTTGAAAGATTGGTCAATTTGGCCAGGCCAAAAAGAGAAAGATTTTTCTGAGTGCGGACTTGCTTGAGTTTTAGCCCAAAAATCAGCTTTATATAGTCTTTTTCGATATCCATAATATCAAATGTAACCAATATAAAAATAATCGCCAAAAAAATATTTTAAACATTTAGCGAACGTTCGCTTGTTTTGTAAAAAACTTTTTCCTAACATTGTAGTGTAAAACAAGTTAGATGTGAAATATTGTTTGTGAAATGTTTTTTAAAAGCATGAATCAGTTCCGGCGATATCGCATTTGACTATTTAAAAATAAAATCCACAGCTATGAAAAACCAATTTGAGATTACCGAAACGGCAATGGAATTTTTAGCCGAAAAAAAGCTTTCTTATCCAAGTATTTGGACAGCTGATGCAATTGTTTTTATAACAGAATTGCATAAGAAATTCGAATCACAACGAAAATTGCTTTTGTTGCAACGAGACCAAGCGCAAGTCGGTTTTGATCAGGGCATGATGCCGGTTTTTCCTTTAGAGACTAAAGAGATTAGAGAAAGCAATTGGACTGCCGGTGAAATTCCAAAAGATTTATTGGACAGAAGAGTAGAAATTACGGGGCCTGTTGATCGCAAAATGATTATTAATGCGCTGAATTCGGGAGCAAAAACATTTATGGCCGATTTTGAAGACAGTACGTCTCCAACCTGGCAAAATTTAATGGAAGGTCAGGTTAATTTAATTGATGCTGTCAACAAAACAATTTTGCATACAGATCTTGCGAAAAATAAAACCTATGAGCTAAATGAAAAAATAGCCACGCTGATTGTTCGTCCAAGAGGGTTACATCTTTTAGAAAAACACCTTCAGATAGAAGGAGAGATGGTTTCGGGGTCTTTGGTAGATTTTGGTCTGTATGTTTTTCACAATCATAAACAATTACTTGAGAATAATTCCGGACCCTATTTCTATATTCCAAAATTAGAACATTATTTAGAAGCCCGTTGGTGGAACACAGTGATTGATTTTACCGAAGATTATTTAAAACTAACCAGAGGAACGATCAAGGTAACAGTATTGATAGAAACCATCACGGCCAGTTTTCAATTGGATGAAATTATCTACGAATTGAGAGAACATATTGTGGGATTGAATTGTGGTCGCTGGGATTATATCTTTTCGTACATTAAAAAATTCCGCAAGAATTCGAAGTTTATCGTTCCGGATCGTGATCAGGTAAATATGGCTTCACCTTTTATGAATGCGTATTCGAATTTGGTAATTGAGAGATGTCATAAAAGAGGGATTCATGCTATTGGAGGAATGGCAGCGCAGATTCCGATTAAAAATAATGAGGAAGCCAATGCTGTTGCTTTTGCAAAAGTAAAAACAGATAAAGAGCGTGAAGTTCGAAACGGTCATGACGGAACCTGGGTCGCACATCCGGATTTGGTAACGCTGGCGAAAGCGGTTTTTGATGCCGGAATGCCAACGCCAAATCAGATTCATATCAAAAGAGAACATCGCAAAATAACGGAAGCGGATCTAATTGAACCACCAATTGGAATCATTACTGAAAATGGCGTTCGAAAAAATATCAATGTCGGCGTTTTGTATTTGGCTTCGTGGCTAAATGGTCAGGGAGCAGCAGCGTTGCATAATTTGATGGAAGATGCTGCAACGGCCGAAATTTCGAGATCACAATTGTGGCAATGGCTTCAGAATAAAGTGGTTTTGGATAACGACAGACAGTTGAATCTGGCTTATTATCACGAATTGGCTTTGGAGGAATTTCAAAAAATAAAAACAGAATTAGGAGAAGAAAACTATGAGGAACGACAATTTCCCTTGGCTGAAAAAGTACTGGAAAGATTAGTCGTGAATACAGATTTTGTTGACTTTTTGACTATTCCATGTTATAAATATTTATAAAATCAATTGGCTTTTTAACACATAGAAACATAGTTTGTTGGGATCTTAATAAGTCGTTTCACTTATTGAAATGAACATAAGCTATGGGAATCGAAATATTGCTTTGCATTTTTCTTTTTCGCCTATTTCAGGTGTTAAAAAATGGATGATTTTTTTACAATGACTTACTAACCAACTTAACTATATTATTTATGAAAACGACAGAAGACAGAATTCAGGAATTGATTAACGATTGGATCACGAACCCAAGATGGAAAGGAGTTGAACGTCCGTATACGGCTAGCGAAGTAGTGACGCTTCAGGGGTCTTACCAAATTGAGCACTCTATTGCTAAGATGGGAGCGCAGAAATTATGGAGAAAGTTAAAAAGCCAGGATTATGTAGCCGGATTGGGAGCTTTAACAGGGAATCAGGCAATTCAGGAAGTTGATGCAGGTTTGGAAGCGATTTATTTAAGCGGTTGGCAAGTAGCTGCTGATGCGAATCTGGCCGGAGAAATGTATCCGGACCAATCGCTTTATCCGGTAAATAGTGTACCAATGGTTGTTAAAAAAATTAATAGTGCTTTATTGCGCGCTGATCAGATTCAGGTAGTGAATAAAGTGGAAGATAAAATAGATTATTTAGTGCCAATTGTGGCGGATGCCGAAGCAGGTTTTGGTGGAAATTTAAATGCTTTTGAATTAATGAAATCTATGATTGAGGCTGGGGCTTCAGGAGTTCATTTTGAAGATCAGTTGAGTTCTGCTAAAAAATGCGGGCATTTGGGAGGGAAGGTTTTGGTGCCGACTCAGGAAGCGATTAACAAATTAATTGCGGCTCGATTAGCATCAGATGTTATGGGGGTTTCTACACTTATCGTAGCGAGAACCGATGCAGATGCGGCTAATTTGCTAACGAGCGATGCAGATCCGAGAGATGCTAAGTTTATTACGGGTGAAAAAACCAATGAAGGTTTCTTTTATGTAAACTGCGGTATCGATCAGGGAATCGCAAGAGGATTGAGTTATGCGCCCTATGCTGATTTGATCTGGATGGAAACCAGTAATCCTGATTTGGCTTATGCGAAAAAATTTGCTGATGCCTTGAAAAAAGAATTTCCGGATAAAATGTTGGCATACAACTGTTCGCCTTCTTTTAACTGGGCTGCAAAATTAACGGTAGCAGAAATGGAGACTTTCAGAGAAGATCTGGCTGCTATGGGGTATAAATTTCAGTTTATTACTTTGGCCGGTTTCCATGCTTTGAATACCAGTATGTTTGAACTTTCTAAGGCGTATAAAGAGCGCGGAATGGCTGGTTATTCTGAATTGCAGGAGAGAGAGTTTGCTTTACAGAAAAATGGATTCAGAGCTGTAAAACATCAGGCCTTTGTGGGAACTTCTTATTTTGATGCGGTGCAAAATACGGTGACTATTGGTAAATCAACTACTACGGCAATGAAACATTCTACAGAGGTTGAGCAATTTTAATTCATAAAAAAACACGGTTCTTAAGTTGAGCCGTGTTTTATTTTTTTTGCCACAGATTTCACAGATTAAAATGATTTTTTTTGAAACGTTTTTAATGAATCTTTTTAATCTGTGGCATTATTATTATTTATTCTTTAATAGTTTTGCTTTCATTTTACTGAAAAACTCTGGTGTAACACCAATAAAGGAAGCGATCTGTTTTTGAGGGACTTTCTGGATCAGTGTGGGGTATTTGGTGCAGAATTTTTCAAAGCGTTCTTCGGCGGATAAACTTAAATTATCCATTAAGCGCTCCTGATTGGCTATTAGAGCATTCTGAGTTAGAATTCTAAAGAAGCGTTCCAGTTTTGGAATTTCCTCATACAATAGCTCCTGATTTTCTTTAGATAATAAAACCACTTCAGCATCCTCGAGAACTTCGATGAATAAATTTCCGGGCTTTTGAGTTAGTAGACTGTAGATGTCGCTCATCCACCAGCCTTGACAGGAAAAGCCTAAAACATGTTCTACAATATTGTCATTGATAGTAAAGTTTCTAAGAATTCCGGAATTCACAAAATAAGAATGTTTACAAATATCGCCGGCATTTAGTAAAATGGTCTTAGCTTTATAGGTTTGTGTTTCTGTTTTGGATAAAAAAAGAGACTGCTCTTCGGGAGTCAGAGAAACATGTTTGGCAATATTGTCCAGAATCAGTGCCATTATTTGTTTTTTAGTAAAGTAAACGTAGTTACTTTAAAACGATTGTTTTCCACTTTTCCCGTTACAGAAGCTTTACGGATTGCATTGCAAAAACCGTCTTTTGCATGAGCGTCGCCATGTTCGTCGATAGTGGTTCCGTCAACGAAGTAGGTTTTTCCGTCAATGCGCACTGCCAGATCACAAGCGTCACCTTTCATTCCGAATTGGCATTCGCCGCAAGCGGTTTCTACAATTTGAGGCTTTTCGGTTTTTTCTTTGTCTTGGGCTTGCATGTTAAGACCGGTAAGGAATAAGGCTAGGAATACTATTTTTTTCATTTTTTAAGAATTTACGGTTATTAATTTTGAACTTGCCTTAGCGCGTTCTACTATTTCTTCGATTGGTGTGACTAAAGTATCATGACTTAAAACAACTCCCATTCTGCGGTAGGGTCTTGAGGTTGGTTTCCCAAAAATCCTGAAATCGGTTTTGGCTAAGGCGGCTACTTTTTCGATTCCGGTGAAAGTTGGATTTGCGGAATCTTCAGAAGCTAAAATTACGGCACTTGCGCCTGCTTTTTCTAAGGTAATTTCGAAAATGGGAAGGCTTAAAATAGCGCGTAAATGCAATTCGAATTCGTTAAAATTTTGAGTCCCCGCTAAAGTTACCATTCCGGTATCGTGCGGACGTGGAGAGAGTTCTGAAAAATAAACACCATCATTGGCAAGGAAAAATTCAACACCAAAAAGTCCGGCACCGCCAAGAGCTTCGGTAATTTTTTCGGCCATGTCTTGTGCCTCGTATAAGTCTTTATCCGAAACCATTGCAGGCTGCCAACTTTCCTGATAGTCGCCACGTTCTTGTCGGTGACCAATTGGTGCGCAGAAAAGTGTCGGATTGTTGTTTTGAGTAATCGTAAGTAGGGTAATTTCAGAATTAAAATCAACAAATGCTTCAACGATAACTTCGATAACATCACCTCGGGATCCGGCAACTGCATATTCCCAGGCCTTAAGAATATCTTCCTGATTTTTAATTGTCGATTGTCCTTTACCTGAAGAGGACATTAAGGGTTTTACTACGCATGGAATTCCTACTTCCTGAACGGCTTTTTGTAATTCTTCAGCAGAAGTTGCGTATTGGTATTTGGCTGTTTTTAAGCCTAATTCTTTTGCTGCCAAATCACGGATTGCTTTGCGATTCATGGTAAAATTGGCTGCTTTCGCTGAAGGAACAACCGTGATGCCTTGTTTTTCGTAATCGTAAAAACGCTCGGTTCTGATGGCTTCTATTTCGGGAACTATAAAATCGGGTTGGTGTTTGGCTACTATGCGGTCCAGTGCATCACCGTCCAGCATATTAATCACTTCAAAACCATGTGCAACCTGCATGGCGGGAGCATTTTCGTAACTGTCAACCGCAATTATAGTTTGTCCGATTCGTTGTGCGGCAATCGTGAATTCTTTTCCTAATTCGCCTGAACCTAAAAGTAGTATTTTCATTTTGTTTCGTTTAAAGTTTGGGGGTTATGATTTCCTTTTATAAGTAGTAAACTGCTTAAAAAGGTTAGAATCATCAATATAAAAGAGAGAAATAGAATCATTAATAGTGAGAATAAAATCTTGTCATAAATTTGTATTCGCAGTGCCACCGATATTCCGTTAATAAATATTCCGATTATGTAAATTGCAAAAAGTGCCTGTATAAGTCTTAAGCTTACTCCAAAAGAAAATTGAGAGCAGGCTTTAAAATATGAAATTTGATTTAGTGAATAGCTAAGCTTTTTTGCGGAATGCGAAAAAAGAAAAACAAGGAATAAAGGAAACAGAATTCCCCAAAATATTGGATTCCAAAACAGACCGAAATCGCATATTTCGATGCATAAAAAAATAAAGTAGGTATCTGAGAAAATTAATAATGGAAAAATAGCACCTATCAGAAACCCTGCAATAACGGAGTGTTTTGTGATATTGTTTTTGGGTTCCATAGGAATTGATTTAAAAAGTAAAGATATGTAAAATGTAATTTGTTTTCTCGCAGATTTTGCAGATTCGGGGGATTTAATTTTTTTTTAATCTTAGCGAGTTTTGCTGTTGAATTTTCACGCAAAGTCGCAGAATCGCAAAGTTTCTTTTTATACGTGCAGATTTGTTTCGCCAGCTCGCTATTGCTCGGGTCACAGAGTAAGCCGATATTTTTGTTTTAATGTTTTGATAAAAACAATCTGAATAAATCTGCTAAATCTGCGTGAGAAAATTTCTCAGCAAACATGTGCATTCGCTAAGATCGCAAAGTCTTTTTTATGGATTGGTATAAAAAAAAGGTTCGCAAAGATTTATTTTAAAATCTTTGCGAACCTTGCGTAACTCTTTGCGTCCCTTGCGGTTAAAAAGCTATACTTCTAATGAAAATGATCTTCTTCAATTTCAAATTCAGCGTCTTTTTCCCAGATTTCCATTTCACAAGGTTTGCAGTTGAATTTTAGTTTGTATTCTAATTCGCCTTGTTTTAATACCAATGGTTCTTTGACTTTAGTTCCTACTATGTCTTTTTGGTGAATTGGACATTTTTTTAATTCGTATTTAATGCAATATTTCGTTGTCATTACACGAGATTTTCCAGGATCCCATTGTAATTCGAATGCTTTTTCGATTTCGGTAACACCGTGACGTTCGTAGAATTTACGAGCTGTTTTGTTCGAAACGTTGTACATAAAATCCAATTTGGTTTCCGGATATGGATGTGACGTTTTTACCAATTGGTGCTCTTCACGTTTGTAATTTGCTAAACGAATTTCGGTCAATTGATCGAAAACATTTCTTCGCATTTCGTTGATTTTAGAAATAGGAAGGAACCAGTTTTGAGAAAATACGACATCAATTTCATCGGCGCTGTAAGGTGTAAAACCTGTTTTGGCCAGTTGTGTTTTGAAATTTTCGGCGATTGATTCGTTGTTTTTCGTTTGTTCTTTTGCGTGATCCAGTTTTACGATACTTACATTCCCGTCTTCGTCGGTTGCGATTAATTCGAAACCATTTTCGTTTTCGGTTAGCAATAAAGTAGTTCCTATTTTACGGATGGCACTGTCTTCTCTTTCAACAATTTTAATGAAAGCGGTGTCATTATTACGGTAGATAAAAGTTCCGTCTTTGATTTCCTTTAAAACGTTTGGATATACTTTTCCGTTTTCGGCTTTGTTGACATAAATCCCGTCTGCTTCGTTATTTTCGTTGATGAAACAAAGTCCGTCGCCGTTGTTTAGTAATTCACCGTTTTCGATTTCGTAAGCATTTCCAACGGTTCTAATTAATTTTCCAATATATTGACCTTTTGATTTTGGACTTTCCCAAGAACCAATACTGCTGTGTCTTTCGTTTACGAAATAATCCGTATAACCACGATTGAAGGTTCTGTTTAAAGTAGAGTCAAAAGTATAAGTACATTTTCCGGAAGAAGCTTTGATGTATTTGTCACTTCCTTCTAAATAGCTGTCTAATTTCTGACGAAGATAGGATACGTTGTTTTTAACATAAGCAACGTCTTTTAATCGGCCTTCAATTTTAAAAGATACAATTCCGGCTTCAATTAAATTTGGAATCTGATCTGACACGTCTAAATCTTTAATAGAAAGCAAGTGGCTGTTTCTGATTAAAGTTTCTCCGTTCCCGTCGATTAGGTTATAAGGTAAACGACAGTTTTGCGCGCAAGAACCACGGTTGGCGCTACGTTCTCCGTTGGCAACACTCATATAACAGTTTCCACTGAAAGAAACACAAAGCGCACCGGTTACGAAAAATTCTAATTCAACATCTGCTTCATCATAGATTTGTTTAATCTGATGCAGGTTTAATTCACGTGCTAAAACCACACGTTTGATTCCGGCGTCTTTTAAGAATTTTATTTTATCGGCGTCACGATTATTGGCTTGTGTGCTGGCATGAAGTACGATAGGAGGTAAGTCCATTTCCATAATCGCCATGTCCTGAATAATTAAAGCGTCAACGCCAATGTCGTATAATTGCCAAATCATTGCGCGACACGTATCTAATTCGTTGTCGTACAAAATGGTATTCATTACTACAAAAACCTGAGCGTTAAATAAGTGTGCATATTTTACTAAGGCCGCAACATCTTCAATAGAATTGTTGGCGTTAGAGCGTGCACCAAATTGAGGTGCACCAATATATACAGCATCGGCACCACTGTTAATGGCTGCCATTCCGCCAATTAAATCCCTGGCTGGCGCTAATATTTCAATCTTCTTCTTCATTTTTAAAACTTTAGCTATTGTGATATTCACGAAAAAAAGTGTGCAAAGGTCTTATAAAATATTCGAGATTGCTAGTGCTGAGGTGATTTTTTTTGAAATTTAGAACCATGCTAAACCATTTTCCTAGTATTGGGAAAATGGTTTACTATTATTTCACCGGCATTTTTGTAGGTGCCTTTAGCTTTTTGAATTATCCTTTTTAAAAATTTTGTTTTTATCTCACCAATTCATAGATAAGTTGTACAACCCCCGATTTAAAAGCCTTGGTAGTAATTAATTTTAATTCTATTCGATCTTTTAAGTCTTCAAATAAAGGTTTGCCATTTCCTAAAACTATGGGGTGAACTGATATTCTGTAAGTATCGATAAGATTAAATTGAATAAAAGTTTTTATAAGACTTGCTCCGCCGTATAGCCAAATATCATTTCCGGGCTGGTTTTTAATTTCATTTACCTTAGCTGTTATGTCAGAGTTTATAAAAGTGGCATTGTTGTCTTGTCTATTTTGGCTGGAGAAAACATACTTCTTTTTTGAATGTACTCCTTTCCAAAGTGTTTTTTCAGCTAGGCTAGTGTCTGTGTCCGGTTGAAAATTACCCCAACTGTCATAGCTGACTCTGCCATAAAAGATAGTGTCTATGCTTGCTAAAAAGCTATCAAAATCCATGTCGTCATCCATGATGCACCAATCAATTTCTCCATTTGGTCCTTCAATAAATCCATCTAAGGTTACGGCTAAGTCTAGAATTACTTTTTTCATAGAATATTAGTTTTTGTGTTATCAGTCAAGTGGGAAAGTATATCCAAGAGCAAATACCCCGGTGGACTGTTTTGCGGCTGGATGAAAGTAGCCGGAAATACCGATTTCGAAATTGTTATTTCTTCCCAGAGCTAATCCAAAGCCAAATGGGATATGTAGTAAAACGTCACTTTTATTAAAATTAATATTGGGTGTAAAGGTTTCGAATTTACCTGCTGAAGCTCCGATACCACCTTCAACAAATGGTGCAACCCATGGTATTGGTGCACAAAAACGAACTTTACCTCCCACTAAAAAAGCATTAGTTGTTACTTTATATTGAGGTTGATTTTGAATGTTTTGATCTTTAGGGACAGATTCAAAAATAGCACCGGCATATGGTCTTATACTAAACCATGATTTTACTCCTATAATATACTCGCCTTGAAGATAAAGTCCGCCTCCCATAACATCTACTTCCTTTTGACTTCCATAATTTTCGATGTAATAACTGCTGCTTGACCCGTAACCTATAGAAGCTTTAATAGCGTTGCCGGTTGTTTGGGCTTTGATTGGGTTGAAAGAGAGAATTGTTAAGGAACAAATGCTGAAAAGAGCACGAAAGTTTGTGATCATTTGGTTGGTTTTATGATTAAAATTTGATGGCACGAAAGTAAGATTTATTTTCTATTTTCCTGCTAAAAGAATAAGGGGTCAACACGAAAAACTGTGAAGAGATAAAAATCTTCTAGAGTATTGTGTTTATTTAACCGCGAGGGCCGCAAAGGTTTTGGCAAGGTTGCTAAGATAAAAAATAGCAGTTTCGATAAAAGCTTTGCGGGCTCCTATGTTTGTAGTGAAATTTTTTCACGCAGATTTGCTTCGCCAGTTCGCTATCGTTCGGGTAGCAGATTTATTCAGATTGTTTTTATCTGAGCACAAAACAAATATCAGCTTAATCTGCAAAATCTGCGTGTAAAAGACTTTGCTTTGTGTTAATACTTTGCGGGCTCTTTGCGATAAAAGTTAACAAAAATCCTTGCGGTCCTTGCGGTTAAACAAACTGTGCTGTTTAACATAAGAACAGGTTTTTATAAAAAGCCCACAATTTTTGAGTTTGATTCAGAATGAGTTTCCCGTTTACATGTGAGGCCAAAGTACGTTGCCTCTAAAAAAAGCCCCAAGAAATTTTCCTGAGGCTATAATTGATGTGATTTGGATTTTCACGGGATTAAAAAACCAATTATCGTTTGCTTTGAAAACGTATAGTTTATTTGTGTTTGTTGACATCATTAAACTGCCAAAGGACATTGATAATTTTCCATGAACCATTCAGTTTGGTAAGGTGCATATAATCAATCCATTCATCAGCAATTAGTTTTAAAGAAGCTGTTCGCTCGGATACATCAAGAAATTTGACTTCTTTTTTTGGAGAAGGCGGAAACTTGTCTCCCTTTTTATTATAGCTTTCGGCAAGTATAACCATAGATTCTGTTGTGGTTTCGCGAACATAATCTTTATTGGTTGTTTTATCTGTCCAAAAAGTTCGTTTTACCATTCTTGGGTGTAGAGCCCGTTCCATTTGACCCGGATTTGGGACATGTTGTGATTCAATATAGTCCAGAGCGGCTCTTTTTATTTCCAGGCTGTCTTGTTTCGTTTGCCCGAAAATACAATTAGTGATTAAAAATAAAATAGAACAAATAAGGGAGTGTTTCATATTCGGTTGAGTTGGTTTTATTTGGTAAGTGTTTTTTAGTTTTACACGTCATTGATCGGTTGCTAATTCATTTGGTTGTTGTACAAAAACGGATAATTTCTCAGACTCACATCTCACATCTCACATCTCACATCTCACATTTCACAACTTGAGTTAATTAGATTAACGAATGTTCTCCTTTGATGTTTTCAAATATAGGGATATATTTTTGACGAATTTTCAAATGAAATGTTAACAAAAAAAGCCTCAGAAAAATTTTCCTGAGGCTTCAATTGATATAGTTTAGAATCGTGATTAAGCTGCTAAAGCTTCTTTGATTCTGCGTAATGCTTCTGTTAGAATGTCATCGCTTGTCGCATAAGAGAAACGAATACAATTTGGATTTCCAAAGGCGTCTCCGGTAACAGTTGCTACGTTTGCTTCTGATAAAAGGTACATCGAAACATCGTTTGCATCTTTAATTTCCGTTCCTTTTAATGTTTTACCGAAGAAAGAAGAAACGTCTGGGAAAACATAGAAAGCACCTTCGGGAACGTTGATTTTTATCCCTGGGATTTCTTTTAGTAATCCAACCACTAAATCTCTACGGGTGTGGAAAGCCTGAACCATATGGTTTAATACGCTTGGATCAGCTTCTACAGCTGTAATTGTCGCGCGTTGCGCTACAGAATTTGCTCCAGAAGTTACTTGTCCCTGAATTTTTACACACGCTTTTGCGATAAACTCAGGAGCTCCGATATAACCAATTCTGTATCCTGTCATGGCGAATGCTTTTGCAACTCCGTTTACAGTGATTGTTCTTTCTAACATTCCCGGAATAGAACCGATACTGCAGAAAGTTCCTGAGAAATTGATGTGCTCGTAAATTTCGTCAGCAACTACATAAATATTTGGATGTTTTTCCAGCACTTTTGCAAGAGCAGTTAATTCTTCTCTGCTGTAAACAGATCCGGATGGGTTACAAGGAGAACTGAACCACATCATTTTTGTTTTTGGTGTGATGGCAGCTTCTAATTGTGCCGGTGTAATTTTGAAATCAGTATCTACAGAGGTTGGAACTTCAACAGGAACTCCTCCTGAAAGTTTTACGATTTCGAAGTAAGAAACCCAGTAAGGCGCAGGTAAAATAACCTCGTCACCATCGTTTAACATTACTTGTGCAATATTGTATAAAGATTGTTTTGCTCCTGTAGAGACCACGATTTGAGATGGCTTGTAATCTAAATCATTATCTCTTTTGAATTTTTTGCAGATTGCTTCTCTTAATTCTAAATAACCCTCTACCGGAGAATAGGTGCTGTAGTTTTCGTCTACTGCTTTTTTAACGGCTTCTTTAATAAAGTCCGGCGTATTAAAGTCCGGTTCACCTAAACTTAAACTGATAATGTCTTTTCCTTGTGCTTTTAATTCACGTGCTAAAGCAGCCATTGCTAAGGTTTGTGATGTCGCTAAGTTGTTGATTCTGTCTGAAAGAATATGATTCATTATAAAATTTTTGGATGTCCCTAATTTCAACTTTAATTAAGGAAGGTTAATTATTAATAGATTTTTTTAGTTTTAAACGGATAATTCAGGTTTCATACCAAGATCACGTAAATGCTTAAAATGAGCTACAATGGCACTGGTCATTGTTTTGTACTCGTAATAAGGCAAGTTGCATTCTTTTGCAGTCTCTTTTACAATTTTTGCAATTTTACCGTAGTGAATGTGACTGATATTTGGAAAAATATGATGTTCGATCTGATGGTTTAATCCGCCGGTATACCAATTTACGATTGCGTTTTTAGGGGCAAAATTGGTAGTGGTAAACAATTGGTGAATAGCCCAGGTATTGTCCATTTCTCCCAATTCATTTGGAGAAGGATTTGTAGTTTCTTCTACAACATGCGCTAACTGAAAAATAATACTCAAAATTAATCCGGCTGTGTAGTGCATTACAAAGAAACCGATTAAAACTTTCCACCAGCTAATTCCGATTACGATAGGTAAAACAATCCAGATAGAAAGATAAATAACTTTGGTAATAATTAAAGTAGTCCAAAGGATTTTAGGACTTTTAAGTTCTCCGTAAGATAATTTTCTTTTAAGGTAACGTCTCATTTGCTTAAAATCGGTAGTGATGGCCCAATTGAAAGTCAATAAACCATATAAGAAAACAGAGTAATAATGTTGAAAACGGTGAAAACTATGCCATTTAGCATCTTTGGTAAAACGAATGATTCTTCCTGCATCTAAATCTTCGTCGTGTCCGGGAATATTGGTGTATGTATGGTGCAGTACATTGTGTTGTACCTGCCAGTTGTAAACATTACCTGCCAGTACGTAAATAGTTCCCCCCATGAATTTATTAATCCAGTTTTTATTGGAGTACGAACCGTGATTTCCATCGTGCATGACGTTCATTCCAACACCCGCCATTCCAATTCCAATTACGATGGATAGAAGAAGCATTACCCAAAAAGGCATATTAAGTGTAAGGATCAAAAAATACGGTGTAAGGAATACAGCAAAGAGAATAACCGCTTTTAAGTGCAGCTTCCAGTTTCCGGTTTTTTGAATATTGTTGTCTTTGAAGTAGTTGTTAACCCGAGAGTTAAGCGTTCTGAAAAATTTCAGATTGTCTTGTCTTGCAAAAGTAGGCGCAGTGTTATTCATAATTGTTTTAAATAGTCTTCAAAGGTAATTATTATAAATTTTCAATTTACAAAATTGAGTTAAATATTTCAATCGTAAAGTATTACTTTTGTTAAAAAATTAGAGCAATGGATGAGATTCTGAAATATTTTCCTGATTTGACCGACATTCAAATCGAACAATTTCAAAAATTAGATTTTTTATACCACGATTGGAATGAAAAAATCAATGTTATTTCGCGTAAAGATATTGATGCCTTATATACAAAACACGTTTTGCATTCGCTTGGAATTGCAAAAATCATGAAGTTTGAGCCCGGAACAACTGTTCTGGATGTTGGAACCGGAGGTGGATTTCCCGGAATTCCATTGGCGATTCTTTTTCCGGAAACCCGTTTTTATTTAATTGACGTTATCGCAAAAAAAATAAAAGTAGTTCAGGGTGTAGTAGATGCCTTAGAATTAAAAAATGTAAAAGCAGAACAATTACGTGCTGAAAATGCAAAAGGAGATTTCGATTTTATTGTGAGCCGTGCGGTAACCAATATGCCGGATTTTGTTTCCTGGATTAAAGATAAAATCAAAAAGCAACACAAACACAGTCTAAAAAACGGTATCCTTTATCTAAAAGGAGGAGATTTGACCGAAGAACTGAAAGATTTTCCGGCTGCTACTTTATATGATTTGTCTACTGTTTTTGAAGATGAATTTTTTGAAACTAAAAAAGTGGTGCACTTGCCGCTGAAGTTTAAGGCTTAGGCTTTTTTAGTTTCAGGTTTACAGTTTCAAGTTTAACGAAAATCCGGATTTTTTTAAGATCCGGATTTTTTTATTTCAGTATACTGATGTCTAAATAGTTTTGCCAATTTTCTTTGTAGCTGTTTCCTATTGGGATTTCTGTACCATTTATCTCAACTTCATTTTTAGAATAAGCGGTTAGTTTAGTGGTTTGAATAATATAAGAACGGTGGATCCGGATAAAATTTATGTCTAACAGTTTTTCAAAAGCTGAGATATTCTGTTTGATGTGATGCGATTTTTTATTTTCAAGATGTATGGTGATATAATCTTTGAGGCTTTCGATATACAAAATTTCATCCAGTACAATTTTGATGTTTTTACTTCCGTTGGCGACAAAAATGTGATTTTCAGCAACTGCTTTTATTTCTTTTTTAGGAAGCTGCAATTGCTTGAATTTTTCTATCGAAACAAAAAAACGATCAAACGTAATAGGCTTTAAAAGATAATCAATCACGTTAAGTTCATAACCTTCTATAGCATATTCTCTGTAAGCAGTGGTAAAAATTACTTTGGGAGGATTTTTGAGTTTCTTCAAAAAATCATTTCCTTTTAATAAGGGCATTTCGATATCCAAAAAAATTAAGTCGACCGTATTTGTTTCCAGAAAGGTATAGGCTTTTAGTGCATTCTCAAACGAATCGGTTAATTCGAAATTTTCAAAATTCACCAGATGAGAAGCGATTAGTTCTCTGGCTAAGGGTTCGTCGTCAACAATGATGCATTTGTATTTCATTCAAAAAAGGATAAGTGTTTTTGAGATTTTCGGAAATCTAATGTAGCGGTTTTATGTTGTCTATTGTTGCATTTTATTTGTATTAATTCGCAACGCTGTTTATTTATGATCTTCAAAATGTTAAGGCGTCAGATAGAGCACAACTTTAAAATCGGTTTGCGATTCTTCTATTTTTAGTTGGTGTTTTTTGGGATACAACAAATCGAGTTGCTTTTGAACATTCACTAATCCGATTTGAGATTTGTCTGAAACTGGGGTCAGCTCGTTTTGAGGTTTTGTGTTTTCGATGCTAAAAACAATCTGATTCTTTCTGCTTTCTAAGGTCAGCTGAATTTTTGCTTTTTCAGTTTCATTTACCACTCCGTGTTTGAAGGCATTTTCGATAAAAGTCAGTAGAATTAACGGAGAAATGGTATTGTTTTCGGAAATGTCTTTGATAAAGGAAATGTTTAACCTGTTTTCGTTGTAACGAAGTTTCTCCAGAGTAATATAGTTTTCGATTAAAGTAATTTCTTTATTTATTGAAACATAATCTTCGTTGCAACGGTATAAAACAAAATCTAAAATCTCAGATAATTTTGCAATTACTTCGGGCGCTTTATCATCTTTTTTTAGCGTTAAAACGTATAAGTTATTTAACGTATTGAAAAGAAAGTGAGGGTTCAGTTGGTTTTTCAGAAACTTGAGTTCCATTGATTTTTTTTCTTCTTCCAGTTTTAAAAGACGTTGTTGTTTGCGGTTAAAACTGATAAACCCTAAGATTAAAATAGGATAGGTAATAAAAGAAAATTCTCTGAATATCAATTTAAAAGAAGTTAATCTTTCGGGAACAGACATTTTCTGACCAAGCCAGCCATCAAAGAAAGCAGGGAATTTGGGTTGGAGGTAATAGTATTTAAAAGTCATTAAAAGCGCAAAAACAAAATAAAGCCAAGCTGTTGCGCAGGCTAAAAAGAGAAGGTACTTTTTTTTATTAAGGGTCTGCGGAATAATCCAGTAAATCAATCCGTAGGCGGCAGTTACCTCTGCCAGAATTTTCCATGCATAAACAAATGTAAAAACATAATAAGTGTCTTCTTCGGGCTTGGAAGACATGTATAAAAGCAAAAATGAAATCCAGTAGGCAACATGCAGGAGGATTCTTTTTACATCAAGATTTTTCAAAAAGGTCATATACTGTTCTAAATGGTGACAAGATACTAAAATATAAAATCGGGTATGAGTTGTTAAGATGAATAATAACATTTAGCTCCTGAAAATAGCCTTTTGGCATACGAATCGGGTATTCGGGTGAAAGTTAGTATTTGGATGCTAAAACCGTGTTTCTGTAGCTGTGAAAAATAAGAGCGGTTTTTGAAATTATATTCGCTTAAAAATAATAAATGATGATCAAAATTATTTTGCTGTTAGTCTTATTTCTGGGAGACAGACTGAAATGAAATACAGAATGTTGAAAAATAATTAAACCTAAAATAAAATGAAGAAAATTAGTAAAGTCGCAATTGGTCTTTTGATTTTGACCAGTACGCCAAATTTAATTGCTCAAAAGACCAAAAAAGACATTGTATATGGTGAACCTTCACGCGGCTTGGCTGAAGCGAAAACGAAACAAGAAATAGTATACAGTGAAACTTCAAAATTAATAAAACCAACTTTGTTTGCCGACTTAGGGGAAACCTGTACCACTCCGGACGGTATGGCTCTGGATAAAAAAGGAAATTTGTATTTGTCGGTTACCAATCCGACTTCATTTGAAAAGTTCGGGAGTAAAATTCTGGTCTTCGATAAAAACGATAAACCAATAACCTGGTTTGATCAACTGCCGTTACATCCCCTGACCCAAAGAGTACATCCGATGGGAATGGAGTTTGGTCCCGACGGAAATTTATATGTAGTAGACAATCAGTGTTTTGCGGGAAAAACGAATATTTCAAGATTAATTAGGGTTATGGTCAAAGAGGGTAAGCCGGTTAATGCTGAGGTTTTGGTTGAAGGATTCAATTTTTCAGATGGACTTCGTTGGTCCAAAAATCGTATTTATATTACAGATGCTTCATTAAACTGGGATATAGAAAGTGCTATTTACAGTTTTTCACTTGATGAGTTAAACAAATCTAAAATTACTTTGAATGCCGAAAATAAACAGCAGTATGTTCTCAGTACGTTTACTTTGAAACCGGGAACTGAGAAGCACTCGCTTGGAATTGACGGAATTGCATTTGATAAAGAAGGGAATTTATACGGAGGAAGTTTTGGAGATGGTGTGATTACTAAAATAGAGTTTTTTAAAGACGGAAAAGTAAAATCTAAAAAAGTTGTCTTTAGTTCAGATCAGTTAAAATGCAGTGACGGTTTTTTTTATGACGAGAAAAGAAATTCTATTTTTATTGCAAATTATGATTACAATAGTGTGCACCAATTAAACCTGGATACTAATATTCTTTCTTTGATCTGGGAAAACGAAAATGCAGATGGTGCCGACGGACAACTGGATAATCCCTGTGAAACCATTATTTATAAGGGGAAATTATTAGTTGTGAATTATGATACCTTTAAAGGAATAAAAAACACTGAAATTGACGCTTTTCATACAATTTCCAGTTTTGATCTGGAGGGTTTAAAATAAGATTTAGAACAAAACCACAAGTAACTTCATTATAGTTATTTGTGGTTTTTACTTTCCGGTTAATAGAATTAATGTCGTTTATCTACGATTATTTTTCGCTCCTATACTTTTATTTGCTCAATCTGTAGCATAGGGATATCTTTACTACTGTAAGAATCCTTTTTATTTTGAAAACAGTTACAAGAATATCGGTTTATTGGAAAATTCAGCTTATTGCATGGAGTATTACTTCCTTGTATTGGGGTGGCCTGGCCTTTTTTACCGGGAATTTTATTTGGAAAATAGGCCTTGCAGACTTACTATTGGATGTCTCTATTGGTATTTTACTCACCCATCTTTACAGGAATTTTGCTTTAAAAAGAGGCTGGAATAAATTAACTTTAAAAAGGTTGGTTCCGAAAATGGTCCTTAGTATTTTGATTCTTTCTGTATTGTATCTGTTTTTGATTGTTGGTAAACTTTATCTGGTGCGTTTGTTTACTTTAAAATATATTGGGATTTCTTTTATGGCGTTTTTTAAAGACAGGCAATTGTCCGTTTTTATAACAGGAACAAGATTAATGTCTATTTGGGTGCTGGCTTATCATTTGTATCATTATTCAAGGCTTGAAATTGAAAGGGTAAAGGAAAATGCCCGATTGTCTCTATTAATAAAAGAAGCACAGCTCAATACTCTTAGTGCACAGCTTAATCCGCATTTCTTTTTTAATGCATTGAATACGATTAAATTTCTCGTATTAGAAAATCCATATTCGGCCAGGAGGGCAATTGATCTTTTGTCTGAGTTGTTAAGGAGTTCTTTAAGTAGTACTACTGGGGAATTAGTAACTTTAAATGACGAAATGAATCTTGTGAAAGATTATCTGGAGCTTGAAAAGATGCGATTTGAAGAGCGTTTGCAAATAGAAATTGTGACAAGTGCCGCTGTGTCTAACTGTTTAATTCTGCCTATGAGTATTCAGTCGCTGGTTGAAAATGCAATAAAACACGGAATTGAAAAAAGAAAACACGGCGGATTTATCAGTGTAAAAACAGAGGAGGAAAATAATTTCATAAAAATCAGTGTTCAAAATTCTGGAAAGCTGTTTTATGAAACAAAAAATTTGGGGATTGGACTAAACAATCTGAAAGAAAGATTGCTTTTGCACTATAACGGAAATGCTTCTTTTGAAATTAAAGAGCTGGATGACGAAACGGTTTTAGCCACTATTTTAATACGGTCGAAATGAAAAAGATAAAAGTTGTAATCGTCGATGATGAACGTTCATCAAGAGAAGAGCTAAAAAGAGCATTGAAGTTTTACGAAGACTTTATTCTTGTAGGCGAAGCTGAAAATGCCGATACCGCTAAGGATCTGATTGAAACAGAAATGCCCGATTTAATTTTTTTAGATATTCAGATGCCCGAAAAATCCGGTTTTGATTTACTGGAATCTTTAGATAAAGCACCCGAAGTATTGTTTACTACCGCTTACAATGAATATGCTGTGCAGGCCTTTGAAGTAAATGCCTTAGACTATCTGTTGAAACCCATACGGGAAGAACGTTTTGCAAAAGCAATTGAAAAAATAAGGAATACTATAAAACAGAAATCCGATTTATCTAATGCTGTAACAAAAGATCAAAAAATTTTCATTAAGGATGGAGAAAAACGATTCTTTATTCAATTGGATGAAATCTATTTAATTGAATCACTGGAAAATTATACCAGACTTTATTTTCAAGGTAACAAAGCATTGCAAAGACGCTCTCTCCGTCAATGGGAAGAGCTATTGGATGAGACTGTTTTTTTTAGAATAAACAGAACCGAAATTGTAAATATTAAATACATCCGGGAAGTAAACAAAACAAGTAGTGGCAGGTTAGAAATAAAGCTAAAAACCGGAGAATTATTAGAGGTTTCAAACCGCCAATCGGCTAAATTCAAAAGCAGCAACAGGATTTAGTACTAAATAGAAGCTTTTGTTTTTAACTATTTACAGCAAAAAAAGCAAGCTTCAAAATTCAAACATTACAGACACAATAGAGGTAAACGAATCCATAGCTATCGTTAAGGACTGTTATTGCCTTGTGCCAAATTTAAAACTCACATTTAAAAACTCAAGCAATGAAACCCATTTTAAATTTTGTATTTTTTATTTTCATGCTGTCGAATGTTTTTTCGCAGCAGACAAGTACAACCAGATCGGAAGATATAAAAAGTGCCTATGATATTCAGGATAGCGTGATGATTAAAACCAGAGACGGCGCCCTTATATCAGCTATTGTGGTGCGAAAAAAAGAGAGTTCTGCCCCACTGCCGGTTATATTGCAGCATACTATTTATGTCGAGGGGAAAGCAAGAGCGTTGAAATCACTGAAAAAAGCAGCAGATCGGGGTTATGTTGGTATCATTTCCTATTCGCGGGGCAAACGATTTAGCCCGGATGCAATTACACCTTATGAAAATGAAGCTAATGACGTTTATGATGTTATTGATTGGATAAGCAAACAAAAATGGTGCAATGGAAGCGTTGGCATGTACGGAGGCAGTTACAATGGCTATACGCAATGGGCGGCTTGTAAAAAAAAGCATCCCGCTCTTAAAACAATAGTGCCTTATGTAGCAAGTATACCCGGAAAGGGACTGCCTATGGAAAATAATATCTTTATAAATCCCAATTATGAATGGGCATTTTATGTAGGCAATAACAAGTACCTAGATACTGTTGTAGGGGCTGACAGAGAGCGTTTCAGGAAAATGACTTTTAAATGGTATGAAACGGGAGTTTCTTATAAAAAAATAGACAGTATTGATGGTACACCAAACAAATTTTTGCAAAAATGGTTGCAACATCCTTCATTTGATGCATACTGGCAGAAAATGATTCCATATGGCAAAGATTTTGAGCAAATAGATATTCCTGTTTTGATTTTTGACGGTTATTATAATGATTCTCAGAATTCAAGTTTATACTATGCGAAGGAACTCCGCAAATACAATCCGAAAACCCCGATTTACATGATTTTAGGGCCTTACGATCATTTTGGAGCTCAGGTGGGAGGGCAGGCTGATTTGAGGGATTATAAGGTTGACCCAACTGCAATCATCAGCACGAGCAAAATAACCTACCAATGGTTTGATTATATTCTGAAAAATGGTCCTAAACCCGAAATGTTGAAAGATAAAATCAACTATGAAGTAATGGGGGCAAATGAGTGGCGCAGCGCTCCTTCTCTCGATAAAATGAGCAATGGTTTCCTGCAGTTTTATCTAACAGACAGTAAATCGGGGGATTTTTATGCTTTAAAGGATAAAAAAACAACTGAAAAGAAATATTTGTACCAGGAAGTTGATTTTGCAGACAGGCAAACGCAAAACAATGAGTATTATCCGGATCCAATTATCAGAAAAGAAATTGATACGAGTAATGGGTTTGTTTTTATAAGTGATGTACTAAAAGAGCCTGTGTTGATTAATGGTTCGTTTTCAGGTGAAATAAAAGCAAGTATCAATAAAAAAGATATGGATATTGGTGTTACGCTTTATGAACTAATGCCAAATGGTGAGTATTTTCATTTGTCATATCATATAGGCCGTGCCAGTTATGCTAAAGATAGTACGAAAAGAGAATTATTAAAACCGAACAGCATAGAATCAATTCCTTTTTCGAATACGCATTTGGTCAGTAAACAATTGAGCAAAGGAAGTCGTTTGGTGGTGGTGTTAAATGTAAATAAAAATCCTTTTTCTGAACTGAATTACGGAACGGGAAAACTAGTAGCAGAGGAATCTATAAAAGATGCAAAAGTGCCACTGCAGGTGAAATGGTATACGGATAGTTTTGTGAAAATTCCAATTTTTGAAATTGCTTCGCCAGTTCGCTAGCGCTCGGGTCCAAATTCCAAACTTTAAAATATAAAAGCCATAAGACTGTTTTTTTAACTAAGAAGTAATCATTTTAATCCTTTTAATCTGTGGCAAACTAGAGAAAGCTTGCCACAAATTGCACGAATTTCCACGAATTATTTTTCAACAAAGAAGTAATCATTTTAATCCTTTTAATCTGTGGCAAACTAAAAAATAGCTGCCACTGATCGAGAGGATTTTTTTTCTGATTCAATAGTACTGTTTAACGATCGGGTTTAGGTTAATAATCTGTATCTATGGTTTTACGGTTAGATTATTTTGGTGCTCTAATTGATTTTGTTCATGCTGCAAAATGTATTTGTTGTATAGTCTATATCCGAAATAAAATTATTTAATGCTTTTTTAGCAGAATCGGGGTTGTACTTAAATGAAGATGAAAAGAAATATTCGCGACAAATTACAGGCTCAGACGATGCATCATAAAAAGCATCTTCAGAATATTCAATTTGCTTATTCTGATTTGGAAATTGGACAACAAGTTTAGAGATTGTTTCCTCAAACCATTTGTCAAATGTTTTTTTCTTTGGAGTAAGATGGCGTACTGTTAAAACGAGGCCCGTTAATTCGCTTTGAATTAAAGAAGAACCTTTTCTGTTTAACACATCAATCATTCTTACATTCATGAGGGCAACCCAGATTGGACCATTAATAAAACCGGATATGGGAAAATTCAGATCAGTGTCAAAGTCTAACGGTTTGGCCTTTTTGGGGTTTTTAATTGAAAACCAAAGAGTTTCGATACGTTGGTGTATTTCATCAGACATTGCAGAGTGTCCTTTAAAACGCCAGTATACCCATTCCAACAATGATGCGGTAAGACCTAAAGAGGCCTTATGACCAATTTTGTTTAATGTTTTGTCAAGATGAATGTTGTTTATAGTAGGATCTAAAAGGTTTGATAGAATTTTATCATTCCATTTGTAATCAATTTCATGGCCAATGCTCTGGGACTTTTTGATTGTTTTCGGTGGTTTTTGTAAGTTTTTCATGTGCATTAGAGTAAAGTTAACTTCATGTTGTAAATGGCGTAGATTCATAAATCATTATAAGTTGTTTTTATCTGCTTTTTTAGAATAAATACATCTTCAAAGAGATAACATTGTAATAACTCGTTGGGTGTAATTGTTTTTGAGACATATATTTTTGTTTTGCGTAGTCTGAAAAAAAGAAATCTTACCTTAAATAAATTGCATTAGACTACGCAGGAAAATTAGAATTTGATTAGGACCCCTCACTATATTAATTTCTAATTTTAGCATTCTATATGTTTACTAAATCTTACTTTTTAATTACACCCGAACGGGTTATCATTATAAATTATATTCCAAAGGAGAAAAGAAAAACAGTAAAAACGATAAATCAATTAATATTTGTAAGGCGAGAGTTAATCGTTAACGATCGGGAGTCATTATCAAGGGACGAATTGCCTATTGCATAACACACTATAGGCTAAAAAAAAGAGAATTGATTTTGTAGATAATTTTAAAAAAGAAGCAAAAAAAAAATCCGAATCTTATATGTAAGATTCGGATTTTAGATATAATGTCGTTACGACAGTAGGTGCAAATTATCCTAAAAATGGATATCTGTAATCTTCCGGAGTAACAAAAGTTTCTTTGATTGTTCTAGGAGAAGCCCAACGCAATAAGTTTAGTGCAGAACCTGCCTTGTCATTAGTTCCTGATGCTCTTGCTCCACCAAATGGTTGCATGCCTACAACAGCTCCGGTTGGTTTGTCATTGATGTAGAAGTTACCGGCTGCATTTTGCAATTTGGTAGTTGCTACTTCAATAGCATAACGATCCTGGCTGAATACAGCTCCGGTTAAAGCATACTCAGAAGTAGTGTCTACTAATTCTAAAGTTTCTTCCCATTTTGCATCTTCGTATACATAAATAGTAATTACTGGTCCGAATAGTTCGGTTTCCATTGTAGTGTATTTTGGATTTGTCGTTACAATAACGGTTGGTTCGATAAAGTATCCTACCGATTTATCATAATTTCCTCCAACGATGATTTCAGCGTCAGCATCTTTTTTAGCCTGGTCAATATAACTCGCCAATTTATCAAAAGAACCTTCGTGAATTACCGCTGTAATGAAGTTTCCAAAATCTTCCGGAGAACCCATTTTCATTGATTTTACATCAGTAATTATTTGCTCTTTTACAGCTGGCCATAAACTTTGTGGAATATAAGCTCTTGAAGCTGCAGAACATTTTTGCCCTTGAAATTCGAAAGCACCACGAGTAATTCCGGTACTTACTTGTTTTACATTAGCGCTTGGGTGTGCAATGATAAAATCTTTACCACCGGTTTCACCAACAATTCTTGGGTATGTTTTGTAGTGGTGAATGTTTGCTCCAATTTTAGCCCAGATGTCTTTGAATACGTGAGTTGAACCTGTAAAGTGAACTCCTGCAAAATCACGACTTGCTAAAACAGTATCAGTAATCATTAAAGCATCTCCAAAAACTACGTTGATAACGCCATCAGGAACTCCCGCTTCTTTGAATACTTCGATAATGATTTTTGTAGAAAATACCTGGCTGTCACTTGGTTTCCAGATTACAACGTTACCCATCATAGCAGCACTTGCAGGAAGATTTGCAGCAATAGCAGTAAAGTTAAAAGGAGTGATTGCGTAAACAAAACCTTCAAGAGGTCTGTACTCTAAACGGTTCCATGTTGAAGAATCAGATTTTGGCTGATCGTTGTAAATTTGTGTCATAAATTCTACGTTGTAACGTAAAAAGTCGATTAATTCACAAGCAGCATCAATTTCTGCCTGGTGTATATTTTTGGATTGACCAATCATAGTAGCAGCATTAATGCGAGCTCTGTAAGGTCCTGCAATAAGTTCAGCTGCTTTTAAGAAAATAGCAGCACGTTGTTCCCATGCCATGTTTGCCCATGCAGTTCTTGATTCAAGAGCATTAGCAATTGCTTTTTCAATATGTTGCTTTTCAGCTAAGTGATAAGTTCCTACGATATGTTTGTGATCGTGAGGAGCTGACATTGTTCTGGTATTTCCGGTTTTAATTTCTTCACTTCCAATGTATAACGGAACATCAATTTGTGCGTTCCACATTTTAGTGTAAGCGGCCTGAACAGCTGCTCTTTCCGGTGAGTTTGGTGCGTATCCTTTTACCGGTTCGTTTACCGCTTTTGGTACGTGAAAGAATCCTTTTAGCATGTTATTTAAAATTAGATAATTAGACAATTTAAGGGTTAGAGAATTTGATTTGTTACGAATAATCTAACGCTGCACAAAAGTACAAAGGATAAATTAATAATTTGGTAATTTTATGAATAAGATAACTATAAGAAATATAGTTTTAGTAAAGAATTAATTTAAAGCAAAAGGGGCACACATTCTGAAAGTAGGAACAATTACTTTGAATGTTTTTGTAGTTGTGAAATTAATCATGTTAAAATAACCTTTCATGGCACCATAAGGAGAGGATAATAAACAACCCGAACTATAAGTGTGGTTCTCTCCGGGTTTCAGAACAGGTTTTTTTCCAATAACACCTTCTCCGTCAACAAATTCAATGTCGTTAAGAGAATCGAAAATCTCCCAGTGGCGAGACGTTAACTGAACAGAATCTTTACTGTGATTTTCAATTGTAATTACATAACTAAAGGCAAAGTGAATCTTATAGTTCTTGAAGTAGGTACCTTCAAAACTAGTTAAAACAGATATTTTTATGCCTCGTGTAATCTGAGAAACCATACTAACGTAGTATATATGTGTGTGTTATACGTGCAAACTTACAAAAAAAAATCCTTTGTTTGAAATCCTTTAACAATGTTTTTAATTGGTGATATTGATGGAGTTAGCGTTTCCTTTTCCGATAACACGCTCATAACGATCAGAACTTTGTTTGTAATAGACCAGTATAATGTAGTCGTTTTCGGTTTGGTAGAAGTTTCCGTCAATCGCATTTTCATAATCAATAGTACCTTTTTTATCGGCAATTTTATACTCAAAATTGGTAAAGCCCTGTTTGATCATGATCGCTTTTTCAAAAACGCCTTTGTCGGTGTTGTAATCCATTTTGTATTCGGGAGTCAGGCTGTAGTTATTGAACATTCCGGTTACATAAATATCTTTATTATTGGATCTGAATGTAGGAGCAGAGAGCGTAAAATAAACCCAGGCATAATCGGCTTCAATTTCATTATTGGAGCCGTTTATGTTTTTAACGACAAAGTTCCCGTTTACATCCTGATATAAAGTATAAATCTGATTGGCTCTTGCCTGATTGGTGTACAGAAAAGAATTGTAAATATCACCGCCGGAACCCACTTTTCCAACGTTATTGTTTGCGGCACGAATGTCTTTGTTTTCAAAATACAAAAACTCATTTCCTGCCCAAAATTGAGTCTCTTTATCGTACTTATACACCAATTGATTTCCGAGGGTGTATTGTGGGATTATGTTTTTAATACTGGTACTAAAATCTCCATTTTGCAAGAGCAGTACTCTTACATTTTGTAGAGGGGTCTGAAAAACAATATCGTTTGACATTATGGCAAAGTCAAGGTTTTGTTTGTAATCGATATTGCTGAGGTTTCGGCTTCTTTTTACCTGAACGGTTACGGTCGACTGTTCTTCGTAGAGAATAAATTTTCTCGAAAAAACAACTTCTTTATCTTCGTTCAGAATTTTCAGGATGTAATTACCCGAGAGTCTTAATTGATTGGTAAACTGGTTCGGAAACGGAAGTCTGTAATGAGAATAGATCTGAAGGGTATTGAAAGAATTGGAGTAATCCATAATTCTTTGATTATCTAAACCACGGATGTAATCTGCTTTAGGAATATCGGTTGGTTTCCAATTGTAGTCGCAGTGTGTGATATCAAAATAATAATTGGCTTCATTGCCAAATAAATCATCAAATTGTAATTCAAAACTAGAACCCAACTCGAATATAGGGATCACATTGGCGCCATTTTGAACAAAAGTTACCGTTTTTATATTGTAGGGTGGTGGTACTTCGTTTTGTACCACCTGGGCTGTTGCCGAAGTAAAAATAAAAAACAAAAGAAAGTACTGAACTAAAAATTTTGCCATCTTATTAGGTTGTAAGATTGTAAATATAACCCGTTGAGTGTACTTCGTATAAATTATTTCTATGTGTTAAAAAAATAAGTACAGCCAACGAGGTAAATATAGCAATTTTATAGTACGAAAAATAGTCTGTTCTATTGGTTTTAAAAACAATCTATTAAGAATTCAGAATAAAATCCAGATTGGCTTCGAGTTCGTTGTTGATAAAACTTTCTTCTAAAAGAGAATCAGACAACAGTTTTTTGTTTTCCTGCAGTTTGATTATTTTTTCTTCGACCGTATTTTTCGAGATAAAACGAATCACATTTACTTTATTTAACTGTCCAATTCGGTGTGCTCTTCCTACTCCCTGTTTTTCGGCAAAAGGATTCCACCACGGATCTAAAAACAAAACATAAGATGCTTTGGTGATATTAAGACCAACACCTCCCGCTTTAAGCGAAATAAAAAACAACAGAGGAGTTTCTTTTTCCTGAAAGAGATTTACCTGTTGTTCTCTTTTTTGGGCAGGTGTTTCGCCTGTAATCTCACAAAACTCAATTTTGTTTTCCTTACACCAGCTGGTATAAAAATTTAAATTCGTAACAAACGAGCTAAAAATTATGGTCTTTTGTTTCCCTTTTACTAAGTTCTCGAGATAATTAGTGGCAGCAATATATTTTCCGGAATCAATTTCCGACTCCTGATCGATCATTTTCGGATGATTGCTCAGCTGTCTTAATTTCATAAGAGTATTGATGATACTGATTTTGTCAGGACAGGACCCGTCTGTTTTGAGTAAAAAATTTCGGGCTTTTGATTTTTCTTTTTCATACAATTTCTCCTGCTCAGGATCCATGTTGCAATAGTAAATCTGTTCGGACAATTCGGGTAAATCTTTTAAAACCTGTTCTTTAGTTCTTCTTAAGATATAGGGTTGAATAAGATTTTTTAACTCCAATAAACTATTTTCGTCCTGCTTTTTCTCAATCGGAATTTTAAAGTTTTCTGCGAAAAAAGTATAACTGCCCAGAATATCCGGATTTATAAACTCCATTTGCGACCATAGGTCGTCCAGTGAGTTTTCGATAGGCGTACCACTCAGGGCAATTTTATGAACGGTATTTATTTTGTTGATCGCTTTAAAGATCTTAGAACTTTTGTTTTTAATGTACTGACTTTCGTCCAGAATTAAATAGCGGAAATTGTATTTTTCTAAAATGGAAATATCACGATGAACAATACTATAACTGGTAAAAATCAGATCAGAAGATTCTAATCTGCTTACCAGTTGTTTTCTGTCGTTACCCACATATTGAATTCTCGAAAAGTGAGGTGTAAATTTCCCTGCTTCGTTATACCAGTTAAAAATCAACGAAGATGGTAAAACAATTAACGTTTTTAAGGGCTCTCTTTCAATCGTGGTTTCGTTCTGAAACAAATCAAAATTGGTGGTTTTAGTGGTAAATCCGAGTTGTTCCTGAACGGCAACAAGGACTGACAAAGTCTGTAGCGTTTTTCCAAGTCCCATATCATCGGCCAGACAAGCGCCCAGATTGGAGTTAAAATGACCTAAAAGCCATTTTACACCTTCTATTTGATAGGGTCTTAAAGTTGCTTTTACCAGATCAGATTTAACGTACTCTGCTTCCTGAACAGGATTTGCTTCACTTTTGAGTTCCGGAATCGAGTCCAGAGCAGTAAAATTACTTTTGCGCAAAAGAAGATTTCCGTTTTCTATTCTGGCGAGTTTTGCAAGCGAACTGTATTTACTAAACCATTCTAGAGGAATCAGGAAATAATTTCCGTCAGGTAATAAAAACAGTCTTTCTTTGCTTTTAACGTTCGGAATAATTTCGCTGAAATTAATCGTGTAATTCCCAATCGTAATAATTATTCTGATATCAAACCAATCTTCTTTTGTGGCTTGTGAAGCCGAGACAGTATGATTTTCTGTAATAATCTCTTTGCTCTCGAGTTTTAGATTCTCAATGGTAAATCCTAAATCTTCGAGCTTTTCTTTATGGTCAATAATCAATTGAATATTGAGGTAAGGATCATTAATTTCTGTGTCGGAATTCAGCCCAAATAATTCGTTTTTGATTTTTACTAAACCAATTTCAAGTAGCTTATCAGTGTATGAAGTTTCGGCTGTACTTCGTTTAAACTGAATTATTTTAGGTTCGTTAGCGATGCTGAAATCTACAAACGAATGTGTTTTTTTAGTTTTAGAAACATCAAAAGTATAGCCGTTATAATCAAAATAAAGATTTAGATAATAACAGTTTTTAAAAAAATCATAAACCGGTTGAAGGGTACACGAAAGTATTTTGTCCCGAAGTTCAACTTCAAAACCATTTGCGTCAATGTCGATTTTCTTGGCTATTTCTGGAATAAAACTTTTGAAATAGGTATCGACTAATTTTGACGGAATTTCGATTGACTTCTTCTTTAAAAAAGGAGTTAGTTTTTTAGAATTGAGTTCTTTTAATTGTCCTAATTTTTTATCGATAACTAACCAGCCCGGCTCATCTAAAAGAATTTCGACACTACTGTTCATCGGCGAAAAAGTAGTTTCATTTTCTTTTAAAGATAGGGTATAGGTAATGCCTTCGGTATGTTTGTCAAATTGAATTTGAGGTTCAAAATCACGAGTTTCGGTATTGACTTTGGAGCGATAAAAATCCTTTTCGGGTCCTAAATTCAAACATAAAGGAAACTGCTCCTTTACAATTAAATCGTAAAAAGAACTTAAATGAAATTTTAAATGCTGGCGAATGGCAAAGTCAATTTTGGAATCTTTTTGTAAATCGGCAATTGTTTTGGCCGATTTGATTTTGACACTGAATTTTTTGAAGATAAATTCAGGTTTTAAAGATTCACAAGCCGTTAGTATTTTTTTTGTATTGGAATCTAAATTTTCAAAAACAATTCCGAAACTATCAAGTACGTCCGCACTTGCTTTTTTGTCGAGGTATTTAATATCAGGGCTATTCTCAACGATATAGGCAGTTGGGATATAAACATTCAGGTTTTTTTCAAGACTGATGTCAAAGCAAAATTGAAATGATTTTGAAAGATCCAAGGTATAGGTTTTATGCGGTTTGGGTTCGCGAAGTTAGTTTAATTCAAAAAAGAACAAAAACAAATGCTAATTCGAAAACAGAAAAATCTATTTTTCAAATTAGCATTTATCATAAAGCCTTTAAAATGAACTTATATCACTTATATGGTTTAAAAATAACTCGTATGGTAAAAGGGATTCGTATGGTTAAAGAACCCCTTGGAAAATCAATTTAGTTTTCCTGTTTAAAGCAAAGCGGAATAATTTCGCCTTTTGCCAAACAATATTTTTCAACCAATTCAGGCGCAATTTTATTGGTGTAATCTTCTTCGATTACGATAAAACCAATGTTTCTTAATTTGTCAAAATAATCGCGGCCGTACACACGAACGTGGTCGTATTGTCCGAATATTTTGGCGCGCTCTTTCTCATCGGTAATCGAATCATCGGCAAAAGTAATGGCTCTTGACAGATCCTGAGGTATCTGAAGAATTGCCATTCCGCCTGGTTTTAACACACGGTATAATTCCTGCATGGCTTTTGTGTCATCCGGAATATGTTCTAAAACGTGATTGCATAAAATCACATCGTATTCGTTGTCTTTAAAAGGCAAATTGCAAATATCGGCTTTTACATCTGCCAAAGGCGAAAGTAAATCAGTAGTAGTATAATCAAGATTTTTTTGCTTGCGGAATCTTTTGTAAAAAGCCTGTTCCGGAGCAAAGTGTAATACTTTTTTGGGTGCCGTAAAAAAATCGGTCTGATCATTTAAGTACAACCAAAGCAAACGGTGTCTCTCTAATGAAAGCGTACTTGGCGAAAGCACATTGTTGCGTTGTTTCCCGTATCCGTAAGGTAAAAACGATCTGAAACTCCTTCCGTCAATAGGATCAGTGTATTTGCTTCCTTTTAAAGAAAGCGCTAAAACAGGACGAGCCACATAACTCAAACGAATTAATAAAGGTCTTGGGATGGTATTTAATACTAATTTAAAAAGTTTCTTCACGGTAAATAGATTTGAACACGAATTTCACTAATTAACACGGATTAATTTGGTGTTGAAATTTCACGAACCTTGATTTGGGTTAAAGTATTATTCTTTTGTATTTAAGACTGTCTTCGCCAAAATTGATTAATAAACCAAGTTTGTTTTTTGATGCAGCCAGATAATTTAATGTTTGTTTAATTTCACTTGTCGAAAGTACTGTAATTGCTTTTAACTCTAAAATAATCTCATCGAAAACGACAAAGTCAGCGAAATAATAGCTTGGTAATACAATGTCTTTATATGCAATATTGTATTTTAACTCTCGGCTATAAGGAATTTCATTTCTTTGAAATTCATATTCTAACGCATCACCATACACTTTCTCACTATGTCCTTTCCCTAAAATTTTATGAGCTTCCATACAGATTCCGATAATTGTATAGGATTCCTCTTTTAAATATAAATCACTCATCATCATCATTCGTCATTATTTATTTAGTGAAATTTCAGCAAAATAGTATTTCGTGCTAATTCGTGAAATTCGTGTTATATATGTTATAACACTAAAGGCACCTGTCTGAACTCATCTTCTTCATTGCTTTCGATACCTAGAGCTTTGTAGATATAAGCAAAAGTCGATAAGATCTCTGGTTTTCCGTCGACTAGGGCAACATCGTGCTCAAAATGCGCACTTGGTTTTCCGTCGGCGGTAAGGATTGTCCAGCCGTCTTTTAGTTGTTTGATGTTTCTTGTTCCAAGATTGATCATAGGTTCGATTGCTACAACCATTCCTTCTACAAAAAGTTTTCCGCGACCGCGTTTTCCGTAGTTTGGCATTTCCGGTTCTTCGTGCATTTTTTGTCCTAAACCATGACCAACCAATTCACGAACCACTCCGTAACCATGAGCTTCAGTATATTTTTGAATAGCGTTTCCAACATCTTCCACGCGATTTCCGGCTTTAAATTCTCTGATACCTACATAAAGAGATTCTTTAGTAACTCTTAAGAGTTTTTTAACCTCGGGAGCAACTTCTCCAATTTCAAAACTGTAAGCGTGATCTCCGTGATATCCGTTTTTAAAAGCACCACAATCTACAGAAATAACATCACCGTTTTTTAGCGGAGTATTATTCGGGATTCCGTGTACAACCTGTGCATTCGGACTCATACAAAGTGAGTTTGGGAAATCGTACAAGCCTAAGAAACTTGGCGTTGCACCATGATCACGAATGAATTCTTCGGCTAACTTGTCCAGATATAAAGTGGTAACTCCTTCTTTGATTTCAGAAGCAATCATTCCTAATGTTTTAGATACGATTAAAGCACTTTCGCGCATTAATTCGATTTCTTCACGTGATTTTACAATAATCATAATTTCGGATTTTCAGTTCGCAAAAGTACAATTTTTAATATAAACCTGAACTCGATTGTTGGATAGTAATTATAAATCGTAAAAAAAATCGATTTATGGACTGAAATAGGTAGTTGCTTTTTTTATTTTGCCACGAATTGCATGAATTTTCACGAATTGTTTTTGTTCCTAATCTGATCGATTATTTAATACTAATATTGAATTAGAAAAAAATCCTTTAAATCTGTGAAATCTGTGGCAGTTTTTTTTTAGCTACAGATTAGAAGAATTATAATGATTAATTCGTAGCTAAAAAAAAATAATTTGTGGAAATTTGTGCAATTCGCGGCTGCTATTTTTTACCACGAATTACGCGAATTTCCGCGAATTGATTTGTTTCTGGTCGTTGAACAGTTGTTATGATCTAATTTGGATTGGCCATAATTTTAAACAGTTCGGAGTTGGAAATGTAAAATCGATTCGCCAGATTGATTTGTGCTAGTTGCGCACTGATCAGATTGTTCTCACGAGTGTTGATTAAAAACAAGGAACTTTCTCCAAAAGAAAACAAACGTTCTTCCGATTGTAACATAGTCTGATTGTCTTTTGATAAATCCTTAATTAATTTTAGCTGCTTAGAAAGTGACAGGATTTCTGTGTTCTGCGCTTCAATTTTATTGGCAAGCTGCATTTTTTCTACATCTAAAATATATTCCGTTTCCTGAATTTTGTATTTCGTCAGTTTTAGTTTTCCGCGTTCTTTTCTTAAAAACAAAGGGAATGAAAAATCTAAACCAATTTTATAATCATCTGTTTTGTAATCGTTAAAATATTTGGGTTCTGACAAATAAGAATAACCAACGTCTATTTTTGGAAGTAATTCGTTAGCATTCAGTTTTCGTTCCACATTCAAAATGTCGATTTTGCGTTGTAATGCATTTATCTTAGGGTGATTTTCAATTGAAAAACCGCCAGCTGTCAAATTATTGGTCTGTAGAGTTTCCTGAATGGTGTTTTCGAGTTGTGTTTCCGGAATTATACCGTCTGCAATTTCCATTGGAACGGCATTATCCAACCATAAAAAATTTGACAATTCTAATTTGGCTTTAGCCAGCTTAAGTCTGGAATCCTCTAAGCTCAAAAGTCTGTTTTTTAAAGCAATTCCCGCCTCAATACTATCGATTGCCGGTTTGTCTCCTTGTTGAATTAAAGATTGAATGCCGCTGTTTCGTTTTTTGGCATTCGTGCTGTAATTCTCATATAATTTTACCTCTTCATAATTTTTTTTCCAGTTAAAGTAGGCTAATGACGCATCATACAAAACAGTAATGGCCTCGAGTTTTACTTCAGATTTGCTCAATTCTATTTGCATTTTGGCTTTTCGTAAATCGGCCATTCTTTTGTTGATCCATAAACCTTGTCCTAACGGTACACTGATTCCCAAAGAGGTCAAACCTTGATTCGGAGTAGTGTTTTCCGGATTCAGGTAATAACCTTCGTTATTGTCAAAACCCGCTTTAATTTCAACTCCATACCAGGTTGGAATTTTGAAGCTGCTGTTTAAAAGCGAATAATATTCTTTGTCTTTGAATTGCTTTTTAGAATAATCCACTTCAATTTTTGGGTCAAAACTACCACGGGCCATCATTAACTCAGCTTGGGCTTTATTGAGTTCAAGTTGTGCATTTTTAACCAAAGGATGGTATTTTTTTACATAACCCAAAAACTCATTATAACTTAACTCTTTTGAAATGGTCTCCTGTCCTTTTACAACAACCGAAAAAAATAGTAGTATGTAGAAAAGTCGTTTCATTATTTCTTTTCTTTAGTTGGTTTTGTGTCTTTTTTATAATAATCAGGAGGGAATCCATTTAAGGTTCTCCATATTTCAAACCACAGAGGAACGGTGTTTAATAAAGCCAGTGTTTGAGCTCCTGATCCAATACTCAATTGTTTCGGCCATTTCGCTTCGTCCTGATCAGGGGCGATTAAAACTCTGTATTTTCCGTTATCGCTGATGAAATTTTCAATGGCAACAATTCTGCCACCAAATGTACCATACGAAACGTCCGGCCATCCGGAGAAAACAATAGTTGGCCATCCGTCAAACCAGACTCTGACTTTTTCACCCTTGCGAATTAAAGGCAAATCAATTGGGTTAACATAGGTTTCTACGGCAATATCATAGTTAGAAGGCATAATGGTTGCGATAGCAGTTCCTTCTTTTATTGTTTCACCAATTCCCGATTGTAATGCTCTGTTGATGTATCCGTTTTGCGCTGCTCTGATATAGTACATATTGTTACGGATGCTGTAATTGGCATATTGATTTTCGAGTTTGTTTACCTGCGCTGCGGCATCATATTGGCTACTTTTGGCTGTAAACTGATCGCTTTGAGATTTGGCTACTTTCTCAGAATATTCGGCAACGATACGATTGATCTCTACTTTTGCGTTGATAAAATCATTTTTGCTGCTTAATAATTTGTTCTCCTGATTGATGATTTTTGCCTCTGCATCCTGCAGTTTTAAACGCTTTTCCTCAACATCCGTCAATGGTTTTAAACCTTCTTTGTTTAATTGTACCGAACGGTTGTACTGTGTGTTGGCGATTTTTAGTTGTGTGTTAACGGCAATCAAATCAATGCTGTCACTTTTAATTTTTAGACGGGCTTGTTTGATTTTATTCTGGGCTTGTTCGAGTTTTAATTTTTTCTCGGCTTCTATGGCTCTTAATTGATTGTCCAGACTGCTTACTTTAGACTCGTAAGATTGTACGGCTTGCTTTTTGGCTTCCACCTGATTTTTGGTGTTGCCGACCAAATTCGGGTCCATATAATCTTCTTTGATCTCTGAAATGTATAAAATAGTATCGCCCTTTTTTACAAAATCACCTTCTTGTACATACCATTTTTCGATCCTTCCCGAAATAACGCTTTGTATCGATTGAGGACGTTGATTTGGTTTTAAAGTAGTCACTGCTCCTTTACCTGAAATGTTTTGAGTCCACGGTAAAAAAAGAAGTCCAAAGCCCAAAATAGAAAAGCCTATGATAATTTTATTTAAAATTTTATAGTGCTTTTTATTCATTAGCGTTTGTACCGTTTTGAAACGCGCTAAAGAATGATCCGGTTTATTGTTTTCTGAAATATGTAACATCTTTTTAATTTTTAGAATCTAGTATTATTTTACCGTCTTGCATGGTAATCACACGATTACTTTTGGTTTTCCAATATGGGTTTTTGGACGATACTATGATGGTCCAAGAGTGTTCTTTGGCAGTAATGAAATCAATAATTTCATTGGCTACGTTTTCATCCATGGTGTCTGTCGGGTCTTCATAAAAAAGAATTTTTGGCTTATGGATAATACTTCTCACCAGTAATATCTTTTGAATATTAGAAGACGATAATTGTTTTCCTTCCGGAAAAATAAGCGTGTCTAAACTTTTTGGAAGCGATTTGATGTAATTAGTCAGTTGTACCCCATTGATAGCCCATTTTAAGTCTTCCTGAGTAATCGATTTGTCTTTAAATGTGATATTGTCTAGAATACTGCCTTCAAAAAGGGTCTCTCCATAAATGATACTACCAATTTGCGAACGGTATTGTTTCAAATTGATTTTTTTGAAAGTATCATCATTAATGTAAAATGAACCGGTAGTTGGTTGCAATAATCCCGATAGTATGCGAATCAAAGTCGTTTTTCCTGAACCATTTATTCCATCGACAAAAATATGTTCCCCCTGCTCAATTTTCAGGTTGATGGTGCGCAATGTATTTTGTTTGGTATTTGGAAATTTGAAAGTCAGATTGTTGGTTTCAAGGCTAATATTCGTATAACCGCTGTCATTAGAATCACCGCTTTCTTCTTCAAGTTCCATATCGGTTACCTGACCAATTTTTTCAACAGAAGTCAAAACGTCGTAAAAAGTTTCCAGACCAACTATAATTTTTTCAACAGAAGTAATCACTAGCAAAATAATAATCTCTGCTGCCACAAACTGCCCGATGTTCATTTCTTGTGACAATACCAGATAACCACCAATTACTAATAAACTGGCAGTGATTAATATTTTGAAAATGATTAATTGTATAAACTGTCTTTTGATAATGTTAAAATGCTTTTCTCTGTAAGTAAGATAATCATTAACCAGATTGTCATTTTTTTGTAGCGCATACTCATAGTTCAATTCATTTCTGAAACTGAAATTATTACGTGCAATTTCCTGCAACCAGCTGGCCACTTTGTATTTGAATTTTGATTCTTTTAAACTAGTTTCTAAACCGGTGCGGTACGAAAACTTGAAAATGAAAAACAACAAAAAGAACAATAAAATACCAAATATGATAAAAAACGGATGATACAGCGACAACAGAATAATTCCGAAGGCAATCTGTAATAAAGCAGCCGAGAAATCAATCAGTAATTTCGAAGTTCCTTTTTGAATCGTTAGCGTATCAAAAAAACGATTCGCTAATTCCGGCGGATAGTTGGCGTAAAGCGCTTCAAATTTTATTTTAGGCAGACGGGTTGCGAATTCAAAAGAAGAACGCACAAATATTTTTTGCTGCAGATTTTCTGTAATTCTAAGTTGCATTAGAGACAGGATGCCGACTAGGGCAACTCCTACGACTACCAACAGGATCAAAACAATCCATGAGGCACTCACGCGACCCGATTGTATAAAGTTAATAATGGCCTGAATACCTAACGGCAGAGATAAACTGATAAGTCCTGCGAAAATAGCATAGAAAAAAATTTGTACAATATCTTTTTTGTCTAATGCGAGTAAGTTATAAAATCTCTTTAAGGGTGTCATAAATAAAATGGTATTATGATTTGTTTTTTATTTTGAAAGAATACGGTCAACTAAATCCAGATAAAAGGATGTTACAGTTACAGGTTCGTTACAATCTGTTATGGTTTTCAAATGTTCGTTTAAAAAATGCTGATGCAGACTTCCTTCTACGATGCTTGATACCAAACTTTTTGCAAAAGGATAATCAGGGTTTACTTCCTGCACGATGCTGATAATTCGGTTTATTACTCTTTTATAAACCAGAAAAAAACCTTCTTTATTGTCATCATCCACCTCTTTTGTGTAGATTGTTTTGGTAAATTCTGAAATGATGATTTTGTTCAGAATTGCCTCGTCAATATGTGTGGTGACAGGATTGTTTGTTATTTTCTCTGTTACAATCGTGATGGCTTTTTGCAGCTTTTCAGTTGGATTGGTAATGTTGTTGGTGGCAAAAACCAATTTGTATTCCATCCATCCCCAATACCAGGACGATAAATACACGACCAGTTTGTGTTTGTTCTCGAAGTAGCGGTAAATAGAGCTTTCATTTGAACCTATTTGTTCTCCCAATTTTTTGAAAGTAAAATGTTCAATACCGATCTGATCGATTAAAAGAATACTGTTCCCTACAATCTTCTTCCCTAAATCAGAGGTTTCAGGATCTTTTACGTATAATTTTTCATTAACCTGAATTTTTATATTTGAAAATATTGCATTCATAAGTCGATATTGTTTTATGCAAAGATAATAGTAATACTTTTAATTATGAAACTTTAACTTTTATTTAATCAATTAAATCTTTGTCATGGCCTTTGTTTGCTGGTTTTTAGTTTATTTGAAAAAATAAAAAAGGAAGAAAAAGGCTCTAATTTATATCTGGATAAAAAAGCTTAAATTAGCCTGTCAAACATTTTAGCGGTTATGGAGTCAGTTGCAGATCAGGAAAATAGAGCAAAGAAAAAAGCATTAAAGCGCATGAAAAGAAATGCTTTGGCACTTTTAGGAGTGGCTGTGCTTTTGTTTGTAGTGGCTGTATATTTTAAGATTCCGATGTTACAGGCTTTTAGTGAGGCAGCAATGGTAGGAGGAATAGCCGATTGGTTTGCGGTTGTGGCTTTGTTTCGGCATCCGCTGGGAATTCCGATTTGGCATACCGCTATTATTTCAACCAAAAAAAATGAGATTGGGGAAAATCTGGGGAATTTTGTCTCGGAAGAATTTCTGAATCGCGAAAAACTAGAAGTTAAGTTGGCAGAATTCAACTTCGCAGAAAAAGCCTCCGATTGGTTATCGCAAGAAGCCAATGCAAATAAAATTGCCGATTTGGTAGTGGTAAATGTAATTCCTGGGATTTTAAAAGCGATAAAGGACGAAGACATAAAAAGGTTCATTCAGGTTCAGTTTAAAGAGAGACTGGTCGGAATTAATTTTGGAGATTGGGTTGCCTTGGCTTTAGAACCTTTGCAGAAAGGGGATGTTAAAGATCGATTACTCACCAATCTTTTGGAGCTTATGAGTGCGGAATTGAGTAACAATAAAGACTTAATCCGCAAGAAAGTAAAAGCATCAACTCCTTTTTTGAGTTTCGGTTTAGCGGATAAAAGCATTACGGAAGGGGTTTTTAATGGCTTGCAGGATTTTTTAAACGAAGCCAAACATCCCGGAAGTGCGATCAGACTGAAAATAGACGAATATGTATATGATTTTCTGGATAAGGTTAAAAATTCAGAAGAGATGAGGGTGAAAATCAATTCCATGATTCTTGACTTTGCAGGGAAAAAAGAAGTTCAGGATTATATCAATGGAATTTGGGACGAGATAAAAGCATCCATAACGAATGATTTAGAAAAAGGGGATCAATCGTCTATTAAAGATAATATCAAAACGTTGGTTCAAAGTTTCGGAAATGGACTTAAAGAGGATACCGTAATGATCGATAAGATCAATAATTTCATCAAGAACGATTTGCTGACGGTACTTCTGAATAATAAAAAAGTAATCGGGGATTTAATAGCCTCAACCGTGAAAAGCTGGGATGGAAAAGAGGTTTCCGAAAAATTGGAATTAGAGATCGGAAAAGATCTTCAATACATCAGAATCAACGGTACTTTAGTCGGAGGTTTGATCGGACTGGTTATTTATGGGGTTGAGTGGGTGTACCATTACAGTATTATGTGATTTTTTTAAACCATATAAGTGATGTAAGTTCATTTAATTAGAGGGGCGTTGAAAAAGTTCTTTTTAGTTTTTTGTTGGTTCGATGGTTTTGGTTCGTGGAAATTGTTTTTAACATTTAAGAGTCGCATAGTTTTTTATGCACGCAGATTTAGCAGATTTATTTTGTTTTTGGTTTCCTATGAAAACAATCTCAATAAATCTGCTCGATCTGCAAAATCTGCGTGAAACAAAATGTTCGGGAAACAAAGACGAAGTTTATTCTTATCACTTACCCGAACTATGAGGTCTTCGACTTCGCTCAGATTGACAATTGAAATTTTAAATAAATGAAACGTCTTTTTTCATTTTCAAAAGGATGTTTCTATGTGTTAAAAACAAATACGCCCAATGCGTTTTTATAGACAAGGTATTGTCAAATAAGTTTTCTACAGCTTTTACAGCATACAAAAAAAGGAGTGAAAATCTATTTAGATCCTCACTTCCTTTTTTTGCGCCCCAATTAAATGAACTTACATCACTTATATGGTTACCCGCGCATTAGATCTTCACTCCCTTTTTTTGCGCCACCCTAATTAAATGAGCTTACATCACTTATATGGTTACCCGCGCATTAAGTATATAAAAAAAACTGTATGTTTCAAAAAGCAGTTGCTACAGTAACGAATGACATGTCATAGCTGCCGGTTGCTGAACTCCCATTAGCTCTAAAATGGTAGGGGCAATATCTCCCAAGACACCATCATTGATGTTTTTCAGTTCTTTGTCAACTAAAATAATAGGCACCGGATTTGTGGTGTGGGCCGTATTAGGGCTTCCGTCAGGATTAATCATTGTTTCGCAATTTCCGTGATCGGCAATTACGATAGTAGTATAATCATTTGCCAAAGCCGCTTCGATAACCCCTTTTACACAGGCATCAACAGCTTCACAAGCCAAAATTGCAGCACTCATGATTCCGGTATGTCCCACCATGTCGCCATTGGCAAAATTTAGGCATACAAAATCAACTTCGCCTTTGTTTAATTCCGGAACAAGAGCATCTTTAAGTTCGTAAGCACTCATTTCCGGTTGCAGGTCGTAAGTAGCTACTTTTGGAGAGTTTCTTAAAATTCTTGATTCTCCTTCAAAAGGAGTTTCTCTTCCTCCTGAGAAGAAAAAGGTTACGTGTGGGTATTTCTCCGTTTCAGCTATACGGATCTGTTTTTTACCTGCTTTTTCTAAAACTTCCCCAAGAGTTTCGGTGATGTTGTCTTTGTTGTAAACCACTTTTACGTTCTGATACGTTTCGTCGTAGTTGGTAAGTGTAACATAATACAAGTTTAGCTTGTGCATGTTTTGTTCGTGAAAGTCTTGTTGCGAAAGCGCTTCAGTAAGTTCACGTCCTCGGTCTGTTCTGAAATTGAAGAAGATCACCACATCATCATCGGCGATAGTGGCCAATGGTTTTTGTTGTTCATCAACCAATACGATTGGCTCAATAAATTCGTCGGTTATATTGTTGGCATAACTGTCAAGAATACTCGCAACGGCATTTTGAGAAGGTGTTCCTTTTGCATTTACAAGTAAGTCATAAGCTAATTTGACACGTTCCCAACGTTTGTCACGATCCATAGCGTAATAACGGCCTACGATAGAGGCAATTTTTACCGGAGTATCTTTAATATGCCCTTCTAAATCCTGAATGTATTTTGCTCCTGATTTAGGATCTACATCACGACCGTCTGTGAAAGCGTGAACAAAAACATTTTGCAAACCATATTCCTGAGAAGCATCTATTAATCCGCGTAAATGAGAAGTATGAGAGTGTACACCACCGTCAGAAACTAATCCTAAAAAGTGTACTTTTTTGTTGTTTTCTTTAGCATAAGTAAAAGCATCAATAAGTACTTGTTCTTTGGCAAGCGTTTTATGCGCTACTGCCAGATTTATTTTGGCTAAATCCTGGTATACAATTCTTCCTGCACCAAGATTCATGTGACCAACTTCGCTGTTTCCCATCTGACCTTCCGGCAAACCAACGTTTAAACCATCGGTTCTAAGTTGGGCACTCGGGTAGTTTTGGTAAAGACTGTTTATAAAAGGAACATTTGCATTGTCTATTGCAGAAACTTTAGGATCGGGAGATTTTCCCCACCCGTCTAAAATCATTAGTATTACTTTCTTGTTCATCATTTTTGTTTTTTACAAAGATAAACCATTTATAAAAGGAGCAAGGAAGCATTGTTACAATTACAGTTAATAAAATGAACCGTATTGAAAAATAATAATTTAATCAAAGAAGCCTTTGTTTTTTAAAATTAATTCAGACTAGGCTCTGTTTCTAAGTTTGTTTTTAACGGCATTGTAGTCAATAAAATATTTGACACTTACAGAAAAAATGTGTTTTAATGCGTCATTGTTCAGTAAGTTGGTAACATTAGATCTGTACTCTTTGTCAATAACACGTTCAAATTTAGAGGCATTGTTTCGGTACAAAACAGAAAGCTGACTTCCGGGTGCAAACCACCAGGAGTACGATAAATCGGCATTCCAGGAATAAAAACTCGAATTTTTATTTTTTGTGTATTCCGGATTTGGCGTCAAAATTCCATTAGATTCAAGTTGCAGAATCTCTTTATTCTCCGCATAAGACCAATATTGACGAACTGCCAGATTGATGGTCATGGTGCTGTTTATAGCATACTTTCCGCCTAATGTATTAAAATAGGTAATTACATTTCTGTTGGCAAAAACAATAGTCTTCGGAGTGCTGTCATCATCGTCGTCGTCGGTACTGTCTATGTATCCTTTGTTGTTGTTTCTTCTGAAAAAGCTAAAAGTATAATTCAGTAAAAGTTTATCGCTAAAACGATATCTCGGACCAATATCGAAGCCGTAATTAATTCTTCCGGGTTCATCCATAATGGCAATGGACGGATTGAAATCTATAGCAAATTTATGATTGTAATTGGTAGAAACACTTGCAGACGATTCAAATCTTCTTGGCATAACAACGTATCTGTTTGTTGCTCTGGGTTCGTAATAATCATAAGATTCGAAAGGATAGAAGGCAATATTCATACCGTAAAAATTGTTTTTTACGGTGGTCAGATTTGTATTTACCGCAACGTTACTCTCCTGAATTTTTCCGGATTCTTTGTTAAATTCGGTATAGGTATTAAAGTTGAGTTTAAAAGTATTAAAGAGTTTCGTCGGATTCAGGATTCTGTAATTGGCATTTCCGTAAAAGTTGTAATAATTGGTATAAAAATTAATTCCTAAATCATTTGGATCAAAGCCTTTAGTTACAAAATCAGAGCCTACACTATAGCGGTAGTTACCACTGGTTTCTGCAAAACCAAGTGTGGCGTATATTCCGTTTTTATCTTTCGTATCATGGATGGTGCTGTATTTGAAATTTCCGGATAAATTATACGTATTGGCTTTGGTATTTAAATCCCAGGCCAAAGCCGAAACATTGGAGTCTCTAAAATAACCATTTCGAATCACATTTGTATTGATGAAGGTAACGGATGAATTTTTACGAAAACGCTGGTCTAAAATCAGTACATTATAATTCATTAAGGGTTCTGCAATCTCACGTCTGGTTTCGCCAGTGATGGTGTCTTTTATGGTGGCGAATGTTTTTTCTGTTACCGCATTTAAAATTCCAACACCAAGGCCTTTTTTTGTTCTTCCTGAAATTTTAAGCGCATTGATCAGATTCACATTCTGCGGGTCTTCAATTATTTTTTCATTGTCATTCAGGTCGATATCGATAGTAGGTTTGCCCCCAATTCTTCTCGAATAAAACAATTCTCCTTTGTTAAACAGATCTGTTCCTTCTGTAAAAAAGGCTCTGTTTTCATTAAATTGTTGTTCAAACGGTCCCAGATTCAGAATCTGATCGTCGTATTTTGCCTGTCCGAAATCGGGAACCAAAATAGCATCAAGAGTAAAAGCGTCGTTTATGCCGTATTTAATATCCATTCCGCCTTTCATCGTCCCATATGTTTTTTGATCACCTGCCGCATTTAAGTAATAAGAAGCATAGGGCATAAAGAACAATCGGGTAGGAGGTTTGATGTTTTCAATTCCTTCCAGATTACCGTTTTGTTGTGTAAAAGTGCCTATTTTGGTATTGATCAAAGTCCAGGTATATTTTTTGCGTTCGCGTTTTATTTCTCTGAAAAAGTTAATTCCCCAAGTTTGTTTTTTTTCCTCTGAAAAACGCAAAGCTGCATAGGGAATCTTCATTTCGACAACCCATCCTTTATCGGTAAGTACCGCTTTACTGATCCAGATAGCATCCCAGGAATAATCTTCACCGTTTGAATCTGTCATAATACAATCTCCCTGAACGTCTGCAGCCGACACAAAAAACTCAAAATTCTGCTGACCGTCATTAAAACCATTTATAAAAACACCAAATATATCGGCCGTTCCAAAATCATCCCTTTGTGAAATCTCCTTTAGTATTTTATTAGGTTCATCGTCGTGCATAACAGCACCTATATAAAGAGCGTCGTTATTATATAGGACTTTGATTTCTGTTTTTTTGGTATCAGGAATTGGTTTTCCGTTATCAGGTTCAAACATGATAAAATCAGAAGCAACGGCTGCGGTTTCCCAGGCAGGCTCATCCAGTTTTCCGTCAATAGAAATACTTTGCGAAATTTGTTGTGCCTGCAGAGTTTTCTTTTGGCTGTAAATCCAAGAAGAGGATAGAAGAAGAGTAAAAAAAACTAAATTTTTCATGGAACCTTTAAGAGAGTACATGTAATAATTGATTTATGTAAAGATATTATTTTGTTGTAATTATGGCAGTTTTGAATCAGATGGTGCTAAAAATATAAGATTTTAACTACCGGGTCAAAAAAAGTGCTTGTTACAGGTAAATTCTTTGTAAAATTAATTTTTTTAGTCTTCCACGCTAATTTTTTCTTTTAGAATTGTTAAAATTTAAACAAAATAGCCTTGATTAACAGAGTTTTATTTTGCTGGCTACGTTTTTTTTATACATTTGCCATACCCAAATTTTTTAATAACCTAAAGGAATTCAATGATTTATAAGATTTATCCATTACTGGTGTTTTTGCTATTGTCTTTTGGTAAAGATTCTAAAAACACAACCGAATTAAAAAAGGTAACCTCAAAAAGTATCGCTAAAGTTGCAAAACTGACAGTTGATGCTAAAATTGAAACCGTGTACCACGCCTTAAAGCCGAACAATTTTTCGTTGCCCGAACTCCGAACTTTTACAGAAGCTTTAAAAGGTTTTTATCTGTTGAAGGAAAAAGGTATTGTTCAAAAAGATATTTTAACCTTAATTGATTTTAGTTTGTCTTCCAATGTCAAACGCCTTTGGGTGATTGATATGAGTACGAATACGATTTTATTTCAGTCGTTGGTGGCGCATGGCAGGAATACCGGAGAAGAATTTGCATCCGTATTTTCAAATTCAAATTCTTCCTTCAAAAGTAGTTTAGGGTTTTATGCCACAGGCGAAATTTACCAGGGAAAACACGGTGCTTCATTGCGTTTAGATGGTTTGGAAAAAGGAGTTAACGATAATGCCCGCGAAAGAGGAGTCGTGGTTCATGGTGCCAATTATGTTTCGGAATCGTTCATCAGAAACAATAAAAGATTGGGAAGAAGTCAGGGTTGTCCTGCTCTTCCGGTTGAATTGAACTACGAAATAATTCAAACGATAAAAGATAAATCGTGTTTGTATATTTATCATCCATCAAGAGGATTCTCGATGGAAGAGAAGTTAATTTCGTAGCTTATTATACAAATCCGAATCTAAATTATAAATATCAGCTCTGAAAATGAGCTGATTTTTTTTGCTCCAAGCCGTCCAGTACCATTGGTACAAGGCATATTTTTTTCTGATTCTGACATTGGTTGTTTTTTTAGTCTCAATAATAGAGTCAATTTTTTCTTTGGGCCAGCTCAGGGCGACATCTGAAGTGTCTAAAACATGTTGTGCCAATTCCAAAGGATTTTCAATACGAACACAACCCGAACTCAACGAACGATTATTTCTTCCAAAATAATTGCGATGATTCGTATCGTGTAAATACACACTATGGTGATTTGGAAATAAAATTTTCATTAATCCCAATGAGTTATTGTAACCCGGACTTTGTACATAGCGGTATTTTCCTGGGTTATTTTCGTTCCATGCAGCAGGTTCTACTGTATTTCCTGCACTGTCGTATATAGTAATGTTTTTTTTGCTGAGGTAATTTCTGTTGCGTTTCATGGCCGGAACCACATCTTCCTTTAATATAGTAGGAGGAACTGTCCAGGTAGGGTTAAAAACAATTGTTTTGAGTTTCGATGTTATAATGGGTGTTTTTCTTTTGCTGGTTCCCACTACAATATTACGTACTAAAGTAGTGTCCAGCTTTTCAACAACATTCAAACTGTAATTGGGGATATTGATAATAAAATAGTTTTCTGCTAGTTCATTAGTATACCATCTCCATCGTTCTAAATTAGCGATAATTTGTTCCTTTCTTTTGTTTTTAGAAAAGTTCAAAGCGCTTATCGTTCCCGCTCCAATAACGCCATCGGCAGCCAAACCATGTCTTTCCTGAAATTTTTTGACAGACTCAAATGTTTTTTGATCGTAGATTTCGGTCAGGCTGTCTTTTCTTCCCGACATGTCTTTCCAGTATAAAAGCCTTTTTTTTATGTTAATTATGGCGCTACTCGTATCATTTAATGTAATTTTTGTTTTATCAAGAGACTCTATTTTTTTGATCTCACTATCATCCGGAAAAGTATTGATGATTTTAAGTGCTGCTAATAGCTGTTTGTAGGTGTATGATTTAGACTGACAATTTTCGGCCAGACTGTCTAATTTGTCTTTGTTGAAAGCTTTTACAAGCGCATTATTGACATCAAATGTTTTCTCTTCCAGATCCCAATCGGTATATAATTTTTTAGGATCTAATTTTCCTTTGTACAAATGAGTTAAATACAATTCGAAATTATAAGTAAGTAAGGTATCGTAATTTGCTAAATCAGCATCACTTAAAGAACCTATTTTTTTTTCGAATTTTTCTAAGGCATCTATTTTGTAATCATCTGGATTTAAGCCCAGTTCATCGGATTTTTTTAGTAAGGATAAAACATGAGATCTCTTTTTTAAATTTCCCCAAACTGTTTTATTGTCTGATGAAAGATAAAACTGAATAAGGGTTTCGCTTTTGAAAGCGTTTAGAGTGGCAGTGTCAATTTGAACTTTTCTTTCATCAGTAAGTATAAGCGCAGGAGGTGGAACCACTTTTTTTACCGGAACTTTTGGGGTTTCCTTTTTGCAGCTTAGTAGTATACATAGTACTAATAAAAAGTAAAGCTTTTTCATTTTATAATTGTTTTATACATTAAATAGTGTTCTCCGACATCTTTGATGTCAAATGCTTCTCCAACAGTTTGATAGTTCATTTTTTTATAAAAACCAACGGCTGCAGTTCTTGCGTTAAACCAGATTAAATCAGTGCCATTTTCAAGGCAATATCTTTCGCAATGTTTGACCAAAGCTTCCCCAATTCCTTTCTTTTGATGGGTATCTAAAACGGCCATCCCACGAATTTGAGCCTGATTTTTTTCGGCAAAGGTAGTGTTGATTTTTGTGAATAAGGAAATAATTCCTATTAAATCTTTGTCTGCGTATAGGCCAAAATGATGTGTGGTGTCTAAATCGTCTCCTTCAAAGACGCAGCTTTCTATTGGCTTGCCTTTTCTTAAAACCGGTTGACGTACGACATAAGTTTCTTTTGATGGTATTTCTTTAATAAGATTCATAATTTTTGAAAAATAAATGGGTGTGTAACTTTTTAAGTTTAAATAAGTTATAAATTAATGTTGTTTTTTATTGATTTTTTTTGCGAAAAAGCTTGTTTTTAACTTGAATTATTCTCTATCTTTGCACCACAGTAATGCGAAAGTAGCTCAGTTGGTAGAGCTCCAGCCTTCCAAGCTGGTTGTCGCGAGTTCGAGCCTCGTCTTTCGCTCTAAAGGAACCGAAATTTAATCGTTTCGGTTCTTTTAACAAAATTAAATAATTTTTGATTTTTATTTTTTTAATTGATTTAATTATTTATATTTGCACCCTGTTAATGCGAAAGTAGCTCAGTTGGTAGAGCTCCAGCCTTCCAAGCTGGTTGTCGCGAGTTCGAGCCTCGTCTTTCGCTCTTTAAAAAGCCGAAACTTAATTGTTTCGGCTTTTTTATTTTAGATTACTTAAGTCTGTTTCTGTTTCTAATTCTTCAGGAGTTTGATTTTTTAAAAACAAACGAGCAGATAAATCTCCTTTTAAAGTGATTTTGTTTCCTTTTACTTCCAGCCAGCTTCCTTCTCTTAGTCCTAATACCGGTATAGAGTTGAACGCATGGAACTCTTTAATTCTGGTTTCGCGGGTTTCTCCCATGTGGGTAGAGTTTGTGTCAGGATCTAAATAATGTGGGTTTAGGTTAAAAGGAATAAGTCTTAAAGTTTGAAAACTTGGAGGGTAAACAATTGGCATGTCATTCGTTGTTTGCATCGATAGGCCGCAAATGTTACTTCCGGCGCTGGTTCCTAAATAAGGCGTTCCGTTTTTTACAGTTTCAGAAAGAATTTGCATGATGTTCTGTTGGTACAATTGCGTTACTAGCAAAAAGGTGTTTCCGCCTCCTGTAAAAATACCTTCTGCATTTTTTATAGCGTTTTCTGCATTTTCAAATTCGTGGATTCCTTTTACAGCAATGTTAATTGTTGCAAAGGCCTGTGCTACTTTTGCAGTGTATTCGTCGTGTGTAATTCCGCCTGATCTGGCAAATGGAATAAATAAGATGCTTTTGCAGTTTTTAAAATGTTGTTGTAATGTAGGTAATAAATACTCTAAATAGCTGCCTCCGTGTACCGTGGAAGTGCTGGCAATGATAATGCTTTTCATAAAAAAAATGGACTCAAATTGATTCCGTTAAAGATATTAAAAACTCCTTTTCGATTCTGGAAATTCAGAGTTTAATTAACATATTTTTACCAAGCCGTTAATATTAAATTTAGAAGACATTAAGATATTTTTACATTTTTAAGAGTAATCTGTTGGATGTGATTTATGAAATGTGGATTTGATGCATAGAAGCGTAAATTTTATTTGTTAAAAGAGGGTAAAGAGAAAAGTGTAGTCTGTTGCATAATTTGGTTATGGGGGTCTTCGGCTTCGCTCAGACTGACAATTGAAATTGAAATGTCTTTTTTGTTTTTTGTTTTCAGAACTATGCTTCTAAAATATGTCTAAAAAATATGCACCGACAGGTTTTTAGGAATAATTTTAATTTTTGTATTTTGAGCGATAAGTTTTTATGTGTTTTGATTTTTGTTTTGAGCCAATCGGTATTGGGGCAGAATCAGGAGCGTATAGCTATTAATGGAAAAATAGCCTCCAATACCAATGATTTGGAAGGAGTTTATGTGGTAAACGCTCAAACAGAAGCTATGACTACAACAAGTGGCGATGGTAGTTTTTCAATCCAGGCTAAGGCAGGGGATACACTTGTTTTTTCGTCCATACAATTTAAGGAAAGCAGAGTTATGCTGGTTCCTGAAAATTTTTCCGATCTCAATTTTACGGTAAGATTAAATTTGGTAATGTACCATTTGCAAGAGGTTGTTGTCCGGAATTACAATGGTATTAATGCTGTTTCTTTGGGGATTATTCCTGAGGGACAAAAAAAATATACAGAAGCAGAAAGGAAATTGCATACTGCAACGGCTTTAAATGCTACGGCAAATGCAGGAACAATGGCGGGAGGATCGATTTCAGCAGACCCACTATTTAATTTTTTGTCCGGTCGGACAGCTATGCTGAAGAAAGAAGTTGCGGTAGAGAAAAAAGAATTTTATATGAAGCTTTTGGAGAAAATGTTTAGTTTGGATCACTTTGTGAACAGATTGAAAATTCCTGCCGAATATGTAAAAGGATTTGAATATTATGTGGTTGATAATGATAAGTTTACTGTTATTTTGAACTCTAATAATAAGACAGCTACCGAATTTTTGCTGGGAGAACTGGCAGTAAAATATAAAGAAATACTTGCGATTGAAAACAAATAATATCTTACTGGCGTTATTTTTATTACTTACCGGATTAACTTTTGGTCAGACGGCTGTGTCAAAAGAAATTAATGGTCAGGTTTTAGAGCGCTCTACAACAATTGAAGGGGTTAATATTATCAATAACACCACGCAGCTCGCTACTGTTTCAGATGTAAACGGAATGTTTTCGATTGTGGTTAAGGAGGGAGATGTTTTGGTTTTTTCATCCGTTAATTTAGAGCCTCTAAAGCATAGGATTACGGCTGAGGATTTGAGTTTGAATTCAATTACTGTAAAAATGACGGTAAAGGAAGTTCAGCTTAAGGAGGTTGTTGTAAATGAAAATGCAGGGCTTACCGCTGAGAATCTGGGAATTATTCCGTACGGTCAGAAAAAGTATACCCCCGCAGAACGAAAAGTGTATACCGCAACGTCTACTTCTATCGATAAATTGCTGAATAAAATTTCGGGTCGGACTGCTATGTTGAAAAAAGAGATCAACGTCGAGAAAAAAGAAGCGCTTTTTAGAAAGATGGAGTATATGTTTGATGATAATTATTATACAGAAAGATTAAAAATTTCACCTGAATACATTAAAGGATTTCAATTATATTGCGTGGATGATGGCGAATTTGCTGTATCTTTGGATACAAAAAACAAAACGCTGAGTATGTTTTTGATAACCGAACTAGCCAGAAAATATTTAATAATTCTAGAAAATGAAAAATAAATTAGGACTACTTATTGCATGCTTATTTTGTCAAATCGTTTTAGGGCAAACCAATTCCAGAAAACCGCTACATGGGCAGATAATAAATGATTTTCTTGCCATCGAAAGTGGTTATGTAATGAATGTTAATGCAAATGTTAGAACATTTATCGGTTCTGGCGGATTGTTTGATATTTTGGCAAAACCTAAAGACACTTTATTATTTTCAGGATTAGCATTTCAATCCAAAAAAGTTGTTTTAACCGAGAAAGATTGTGCTCAAATCCTTTTCGTAGTAAAATTAGATTTGGTGAATAACCAATTAAAAGAAGTTATAGTTCACAAGGATTTAAAAGTAAAATCACTTGATGGCGGTTCACAGAAATTTGTAGACATGCAATTTGAAGACGACAAACAGTCGACTGCAAAAAATAACGCCATGTATTCTGATCAGACCATAAAATATGGGATGAACTTTGTTCGTATTTTTAAAGATGTTAAAAAGCTTCTTCGTAAAAAAGAAGATGTAAAAGATGATGTGATTTCTGACATCGCTTTTGTTGCATATGCTAAAGATAATTTTAAACCTGAATTTTTCAGTCAGACACTGGGGTTAAAACCGGACGAAGTGGAGCTTTTTTTAATGTTCTGTTCAAACGATGGGGAGTCTAAGAAATACCTGAAACCGGAAGATAAATTTATTCTAATGGATTTTATGGTTAATAAAAATAAAGAGTTTAAAAAAGCTTCGGTTATTCAAGAATGAAAAACAGATTGATTTATCCTTTAATCGGGATATTGTTTTTATCCCTTTCCGCTTTTACTTTTCATAAGTTTTATGTGGGTGTTTTTCAGGTCAATTATGCGGCCGAAAAAAAAATGATTCAGATTACTTCCCGCATTTTTATTGATGATTTAAACAATGGTCTCGAAAAGCAGTACCACAAAAAAACTTTTGTTGGTACAGAAAAGGAAACACAGGCTGATGTTGAGTTGTTGAAAAAATATCTTGCAGAACATTTTTCAATAAAAATAAATGGTCAGTCAAAAGCAATTGCTTTTTTGTCCAAAGAAGTAGAAGCGGCTGATGTCTTGGTTTGTTATTGCCGTATAAAAGACATTGATAAATTTAAGACCATTGAAATTTCGAATACTATTTTGGTTGATTGGAATTCTGAGCAGCAAAATATTACACATGTTTCAGCATTCGGCACCAAAAGAAGCGTTCTTTTTACAGAATCCTCAAGGAAAGAAGTGTTAAAATACTAGTGAAAAAGAAGTAATTATTAGATTAATTGTTATTTTCACAATCTCAAAGAAAACCAAAAACATTTATGAAAAAACTTTCGGTATTATTGCTTTTTCCGGCTATGTTGATAGCGCAGGAAAAAACAACAACGGTTGCTCCAAAACAACAAGGTAAATACGATACGAACAAATTTAGCCAAATGTACGATTTATTGGCTACACCCAATATGTTTCGTACCGCTTCCGGAGCACCGGGACCGGCTTATTATCAGCAACAGGCAGACTACAAAATTGATGTAGAATTAGATGATAAAAAATCAAAATTAACAGGCTCTGAAATTATTACGTATTCTAATAACTCTCCGGACACTTTAGAATATTTATGGATTCAGTTAGATCAGAATCAGGCTAAAGCTAATACGCAGACTTCTTTGGCGGAAAGCGAAAAAATAAATCAGGTACTACCACTTGATGGTTTTTCGAGCAAGTATTTAAAGAAAGATTTAGAGCGTGGTTTCAACATCGAGCAGGTTAAAGATGCGAAAGGAAACGCAATGTCGTATACGATCAACGAAACGATGATGCGTATTAATCTGGCTACTCCTTTAAAACCGAGAGAGAAAATTTCGTTTGCAATAAAATGGTGGTATAATATCAATAACTACCGTAAAGAAGGAGGAGGTCGTTCCGGTTATGAATTATTTGAAAAAGACGGAAACAAATTATATGTAATTGCTCAGTTTTATCCAAGAATGGCTGTTTACAATGATGTAGAGGGTTGGCAGAATATGCAGTTCTGGGGTGGTGGAGAGTTTGCTTTGCCTTTCGGAAACTTTGATGTGAATATTACAGTTCCTGCAGATCATGTGATCAACGCAACAGGAGAGTTAATGAACAGAAGTGAAGTTTTTACTGCAGAACAAGTGAAGCGTTACGAACAGGCTCAAAAATCATTTGATAAGCCGGTTGTAATTGTCACACAAGCTGAGGCAGAAGCTGCGGAAAAAGGGTTTTCTGAAAAGAAAAAAACATGGAGATTCAGCGCAAAAAATGTACGTGATTTTGGAATTGCTTCGTCGAGAAAATTCATTTACGATGCCATGGCTGTACAATTAAATAATAAAGTGGTAATGGCAGAATCAGTATATCCAAAAGAAGCAAATCCATTTTGGGGGGAAACTTCTACGGTAACTGTTGCACATACCTTAAAGAGTTATTCTGCTCATACTTTTGATTATCCTTATCCAAAAGCGGTTTCTGTTTCGGCAGAAGATCAGGGTATGGAATATCCGATGATTTGCTGGAACTATGGTCGTCCTGATGAAAATGGCGTAGTAAGCAAAGAGGTTAGAAACGGAATGATTGGGGTCGTAATTCACGAAGTAGGCCATAACTTTTTCCCAATGATTGTGAATTCAGATGAGCGCCAATGGAGCTGGATGGATGAAGGTTTGAATTCCTTTATGCAATATATGGCAGAACAGGAACTGGATCCTAAATTTCCTTCCAGACGTGGTCCTGCAAAAAATATCATTCCTTATATGAGTGGAGATCAGAAGTTTTTAGAGCCTATTATGTCTAATTCTGAAACGATTCATCAATTTGGTAATAATGCTTACGGAAAACCGGCTACAGGACTTAATATCTTAAGAGAAGTAGTGATGGGAAGAGAGTTGTTTGATTATGCTTTTAAAACCTATGCCAACAGATGGAAGTTCAAACACCCGACTCCTGAAGATTTTTTCAGAACGATGGAAGATGCTTCTGCAGTTGATTTAGATTGGTTTTTCAGAGGATGGTTTTATTCAACTGATTTTGTAGATATCGGAATTAATGAGGTAAAACAATATTATGTTTCTGATACTCCAACAGCAGATATCAAAGATGTAAAAGTGAGAAAAGGCCGTTTCGGATTTGAGAAAGGACCGTTTGTTTACCTGGTAGCAGGCGATAATGCCGAGGTAAGTGCCTCTAAGAAAAAAGCTTTAAAAGTAGAAGAAGTAAAACTATTGGCAGATTATGTAGATCAGACTTTTACCGCAGAGGAAAAAGCAGGTTTAAAAACGCCTAAGTATTTTTACGAAGTAGAGTTTAATAAACCGGGCGGAATGATTATGCCTATTTTGGTTGAAATCACTTATGAAGATGGTTCAAAACAAAATTTCCAATATCCGGCTCAAATCTGGAGAAAGAATAATGATACTGCTAAAAAAGTATATGCAACAGAAAAAGCAATCAAAAGTATACAGATCGATCCAAAATTAATGACCGCTGATATTGATGTAAGCAATAACTCCTGGCCAAAAGTAGAGGTAAAATCAAAATTTGATTAAGAACTAAAAAGTTTAACCGCAAAGGGCGCAAAGATTTACGCAAGGTTCGCAAAGATTTTATAAAAAAGCTTTGCGAACCTTGCGTTTTAGACGAAGAAGTTTCTTTGCAGACTCTTGTGTTCGAAGTGATTTTTTTTCACGCAGATCTGGCAGATTTTTTTAGATTGTTTTAGTGGGACCACAAAGCAAAAATAGCAGCGTAATTTGCTACCCGAGCGATATAGCGTACAGGTGAAGCAAATCTGCGAGAGAAACTTTACGCTACCGATGTTGGCAGAGAAATTTTTTTACGCAGATCTAGCAGATTTATTTAGATCGTTTTTATCGAAATCACAGAGCAAAAATATCGGCTTAATCTGCTAGATCTGCGTGTATAAAAAAGAACTTTGCGCCTTTGCGTCTCTGCAAGCAAAAATAGTGCCCTACGTCTAAAGCGTTTCAAACTCCTTTGCGTTTAAGGCAAACAAAAACTTTGCTCACCTTGCGGTTAAAATAAAGAATACTCAAGTGTTCTTTTTTAAGTAAATTTTAAAACGCTTAGCTGCAAATTTTAATATCTTTGTAGCCACACAAAAATAAAAGATATGTTTGGTATAGGTGGAGGAGAATTAATTTTCATACTGTTTATAGTACTAATGCTTTTTGGTTCAGATAAAGTGCCCGAAATCGCTCGTACAATGGGTAAAGCAATGGCGCAATTAAAAAATGCTACAAATGACATTAAAAGTGAAATTCAAAAAGGAGCAGAGGCCAATGGTCTTGATGCAAAATCTTTGACGGATATCACCGGAAATATCAATGCTGAAATCAACAATGCGAAAACTAATTTATTGGGAGATACCAATACTTTACTTGGCGATACAACCAATGAAATCGAAAAAGTAAAAGAAGATATTGATTCTATCTCAGGACCTGTAAAACGCCAAAGATAATGCTCGAAAAAATACAAGAATTAGATACCAATCTCTTTGTGTATCTGAATGGTTTAGGCTCTGAAACATTTGATAAGTTATGGTTGATTATCACCAACCAATTAAATTGGACTCCTCTTTTTCTGCTTATTTTTTATCTTATTTATAAAAAGATAGGAGGAAAACAAACTTTGTATTTACTTCTTTTTATAGCGGTTTTAATCGCGTTTACAGATCAGACTACGAATTTGGTTAAAAATACCGTTCAGCGTTTACGCCCTTGTAACAATCCTGATATCAACTCGTTTATTCGTGTTGTTCAGGTTAGAAAATCATTTAGTTTTTTCTCTGGTCATGCTGCCAATACAATGGCTGTAGCGACTTTTTTATATTTGGTTTTAAAACGCCATTTTAAATATTTGGGTTTCCTGTTTTTATGGCCGTTAGTTTTCGCTTATAGCCGAATTTATCTGGGATTGCATTATCCGGGAGACATTCTTACGGGCTATTTCGTTGGAGCTGTTTTTGGATCCTTGATTTATTTGGGATATCGAAAACTGAAACCCAGGTATTTTCCGGGTTAATTACGAAGAGTAGTTAAGTTTCTTAGATGCTGAGATTCTAAGTTGTTAGTCTGTTGGGCGTAATTTTTTTAACGCACAGGACATAGCTTTGAAAATAAAAAAAGACGTTTCACTTACTTAAGCCCTCATAGTCTGGCTAGGTGTAATGGAAATGTTTTTTTTTGTTTAACAACCTCACATTATTATTCTTCTTTGAACTGTAACAGTATAAGCGCCAGAGTCAAAAAGGTCACAATTCTTTCTGCGGCATTTAGACCGTTCCAACTGTGGCTTTGCCACATGGCAAACCATTCGCCACCAATTACTTCAAATCCAAGGAACCAGATGATAATACCTATAATTATACCGGCAATTACCCAATTTTTGCTGGCATGAAATATTTCAGTGTTGCTTCTCAGGTTTTTTAAAAGTAAAAACACTCCTTTCAGACAACAGAACGTCATACAGGCTTCGAGGATAATAATGATAATGTATGCCGTATGGTATATCGGAACACTATTGATGCTTCTGTACTGTAGCGCACTATTAGGAGAAATAGTGTCCATTTTGAGGACATGTTCTACAAACAGGTAGTTGGTACAATAGTCTGTTGTATTTCCAATAAAAACAAATAATGACATAATTCCAATTGCTCCGGCAGAAATTACTTTGGCGAGTCTAAATAAAAATGGAGTTGAAAACATATTTAAAGTAGTATTAATTAATGTAAGTTTGATGTGTGGGTAGGTGGGATAAATGTAAAAAATGAAATGTTTTTTACTGTTATTCGTTTAATTGGAAACTATATGTGTGGTATTTACACATTAAAACTACAAAAAAATATTTCAATTGAAAGAAATTTAACACAAAATCTGAAAGGCTAAGGTTGTCTGTATGCAGGGAATTTATTTGAATTATCTGCAATTTTAATTGGAGGTAGAGAATTGATTAATAATAAAGAGGCTTTAGCTAAACTTCTTGCAGCTTCGGCTAAAGCCTTTGTGTCTTTGCTTTTTTTATACTATTGCAACTAGCAACTTGAATTAATTAGGTGCATTGGGTTTTTGTATAAATAAAAAGAACTACATTGATCCTGCTAAACAGTGTTACTATCTATGAAAACCGGTGATCTCATACATTTGATACAACAAAACAATCTGGTTGAAAAAACAATTACCATTGAACGCAATGAATTCCTGAAAGTTAAAGGAAGCGTTGATACTAATATTTATTATATAGAAGAAGGCAGTCTGCGAATTTTTGTGCTTGATGATGCTGTAGAGCGAATCATTCGTTTTGGATATAAAAACAATATAGTGGTTTCGATAGATTCGTTTTTGTCTGAGAGTCCATCGGATTTTTATATTCAGGCGATAAAAAAGACGGTGGTAAAGGTTATTCCAAAAAAAGGATTTATGGATTTTGTTAACCGGAACGAAGAGAATCTCAGGCTTTGGGTTAAAATTATGGAAGATCTTGTTCTTCAGCAAATAGAGCGGGAGAAAGACATCCTGACCAGTTCACCCAAAGAACGTTTTGAGCGAGTGCTAAAAAGAAGTCCACAGCTGTTTCAGGAAATTCCAAACAAGCATATTGCAAATTATTTAAGGATGAGTCCCGAAACGTTGTCGAGACTAAAAAAACGTTGATTTCAATCAATACTTTCCAATCAAAAGTTGTGGAACTTTGTCAAAAATTAGCGATATGACTATAAAATCGGAGGATTTAATAAAGGATCTAATAGGGTGTACACACCAGATTATGAGCAAAGCTGAGGCTCTGAAAGCAGAAAGTAATGAAGTGCTTAATTACAGAATAAATTCTAAAAGCTGGAGTATTCTGGAATGTTTGGAGCATCTTAATTTATATGGTAGGTTTTACCTTCCTGAAATTACCGGGCAAATACAGAAAAACAATTCAAAGCAGGAAGATTATTTTAAAAGTGGCTGGCTCGGAAATTATTTTGCAAAAAGTATGCTGCCCAAAGAGAAGCTCAATAAAATGAAAACTTTTAAGAGCATGAATCCTATAAACAGTAAACTTGATAAAGTTGTTATTGACGATTTTATCAATCAACAAATTGAGATGCTTGAATTACTGAATCAAGCCAGAGTGGTGAGCCTTGCTAAAACAAAAACAGCGATCAGTATCTCAAAAGGGATACGCTTGAAACTGGGAGATACATTTAGAATTGTAATTTACCATAACCAAAGGCACATCGCGCAAGCGGAAAGAGTTTTGGGTGAAGCTAATGGTAATTGAATTTTGCATGTTCAAATGGGAGAAATTTTAAAGTTGTTTTATTTTGGTGTTTGTTAACTTGTTGATATTTTGTTTTGTATGGGTAAAAAAGCTTTTTTATATTTCAGCACCCGGAAAAATGCATTATAAAACTAAGTTCAGAATTATTCTCTTTTATCAATTGCCTCCTGCTTCAGCGGGAGGGAAAATGAAATTCCATAATTAAAGGCTTTAGCCAAAACATTCAGCTAATTTGGCTAAAGCCTTTTTCCTTATTCTCTTATCAAATACCTCCAACTGAAGCAGGAGGCAATTAATAGAGCCTGTTTTCTGTGTATAAACAAAGGAATATCATTTAGAATGATGATGCAATTGCGAATAGTTTCTTGTTTCAACAGAGGTATAAAATTCAGATAGATGATTGTTGGCTAAGCTCAAAAGATTCTAAAGAAAATTTAGTTGTTTACTAAACCTTTCTCACTCCATTCCAAACCATCCGGAAGCTGTTGATTGCTGAATTCGATATGAATAACTCGTCTTCTTTCGTTATTTGTTGTTTTGTTTGAAGCATGAAAAAGTAAAGGTTTCATGATCATAATACCGCCTTTTTCAACTTCACAAATCGTTTCGTCTTCCACTTTTATATTTTCGGTTCTTAGAATGCCTTTAGAGTGCGAGTTTCTTATCACTTTCAAAGCACCATTTTCTTTTGTGGTTTTGTTGATATGAATTCTTATCGTAAAGTTATTCTCAAGGATCTCTTTAGGAGGCTGAACAGCAAACTGATTTTGTTTTACAGTCCAGTTTTCGAAATTTTCGATCTCTATTTTTTTGTTAACAGAAATAGTTAAATCCTGATGATAAGCAACAAACCAGTTCGATTTTTCGGGTTTGTCAAAATAGATTGATTTGGTTATAAAAAAGCCTTCTCCGAAAGTACTTTCGATAATATTCTTTAAGTTTTGATTAAAGATAAATTCTAAGGTTTCCGGAATCTCTTTATGAAATTGTCTAATGGCAAATAAATCCTGAGATTTTCTAAAAGTGGCATTTTCAAAATTATTTCCGGTCACATTTTCAATTAATGAAATTAATTTTTCGATTTCAAATTCATTGTAAACATTGTTTATGATTGCAAAGCCTTCAGAATTTATTTCGGTATTGTAGTTCATCTTTAAAAATTATGCTTGAATTTTCTCTGTCTTTAGTTGTCGGTAAAATAGTATTGGAGGTTCTAAGATACTAAGGCACTAAGTTTTTTATTGGAGAAGATTTGGTTTAGGATTGGTTGCATTTTTATTGTTGAATTGCTTTCAGCTTTAGCTGAAGGGTAAAATGGAGTTAAAGATAAGGTTTTAGCCGAATTAAACTACCGGATAATTTGGCAAAAGCCTCTTTATATTTCTTAAAATATATTTCCCTAGCTAAAGTTGGTGGTAATTCATTCTCCGCTAGCCTTCAATCTGTCACGAATAGATAGTAGATTTTTTTGTCGTAGGGTTGTTCCGGATGATGACAATCGGGTTAACACATTTTAATTTGGTGCCCTGGATTTTATTTGATGTAATTGACTACCATATAAAGAAGTTAATACGCAATAAATCGATTAGATGTTGTTTAGTAAAAGATTTTGGGTTTAGTTATAATTTAGAATGCAAAAATAATTTTTATAAGTTTTTTTTTATTAATTTTGTAGTAAATGTAAGTTAAAAGTTATTTTAAAGGCCAAGCGACAGATGGTTTACAAAGAGGTTTAATTAATAAAAATTAATAGTATGAAAAATGTAAATTATGTATTAGAAAATTATGGAAAACTATCCGGGACCAAACTAATCCTTTTTATGGCAGTATTATTATCGGTTAATTTAGGCTACAGTCAGGAGGAGTATTTCAATTATGGAACTTTAGTTACAGATGTTCGGCATGACCATACGTATTATAATATTGAGGCTCACTGGATTGATGATGATGTTTCCGCTTATAATGGATATGGGCTTTCGATCTGGCGCAGGAGGCAATAAATGCAGATAATCCGGTAAACAGATTTGTTTTAACAATTGGTAGTAAAACCTATATTGGTGAATCTAAAAATATAGAGGGACATACCGAAATTAGGAAATGATATTAAAAGTGAATGCTCCCTGTTTGTTGAAAAACAAATTTTAGCAGCTGATTTGAATCTTATTCCTAAATCCAGTTGGAAGGATGTTGTTTTTGAAAGTGATGATAAAAAAAATGGATTTAAATGTTTTAGAAGATTTTAGTAAAGAGAATAAACACCTTCCCGGTATAGCTTGGGAGAAAGAAGTAAATGAAAAGGGATATAAAATACATGCTTTTAATGAAGGTCTTTTGCAAAATGTTGAAGAGTTGCCTCTTCATATCATTGACCAAAATAAAGAAATAGAAAAATTGAATAAGAGGATAGAAGCATTAGAAAAATAAATCGATTTATTAAAGAAAATAAATAATGCTTTTGAATAACTTTTTTAATAAGCTTTCAGTTTGATTTTTACTCTAGATAGACTAAGAGTTATTACAGACTTTAAGAATTTTAATCAATCATAAATTATGGCAAGAAAGGTTTTTATATTGATATATTGTTTTTGCAGTAGTGTATATGCGCAACGCATAGAAGGCAGTGGTGTTGTCAGTTATCCGGGAAACGATATTAAAGTAGTCGGAGAGAAGATTTTCTGGTCTGCAAATCCTATGACAGACAATAGTAATGATACTGATCTATCGACAGTATATTACAAAGGACTTTATAGTTGGAAAAACAGTTATGAGAGCGGCATTAAGGGAATCATAGATAAATCAGGAGGTTACATCAAAATTGAAGTTTTTGCCTATGACGGTAAACGTCTGAACGGATTACAGTCAGTGAGGGTTGATCGTGAAACATGGCAGCCCAGAGTCATCTATGAAGTCGAGATTACGCAAAGTTCACCAGACTCGTTTTCAAAAAGCGTAAGAGATTTGGCTTTCTATTACTACAATGAGGGGGAATTAAAGAATTTTATAATTCCTTCCGATGATATCAAAACAATGGGAGCCAGATCGATGAATGCGTTTACATTGAATTGCGGAGGCTGGGCCTGGACCTGGCTCCAGTCTTGGGGTCTTGCAAGTTCATCCTGTTCTCAGGAAATAGACAAGGATATATTGGTTAATGCAGAGCATCATCCTGTTGTGGTGAAAATTACAATGAAAGATGCTACTTTGATAGATTTACGAGTACCTGCACTGGACGAAAACAGTAACCTGAAAAAAATAGCAAGACAACAGTATGATTATTTGATTATCAATAAAGTAAATGTTCAGGTTTATGAAGCACCGGAACATAATAAGCCGGTTAGTTTTTACGAAGATCTGATAACAAAATCATTTGATTGGACAAATAAGATATATACCGCCAAGACTGGTAGAACTTTATCGGAAGGGGCGCTAAATGCAGGTACAAAAATTGGTAATCCCAGAGTAGTTTTCAGAGATATTAATGTTACTATTCGCAAAGGATCAAAAGGGACATATGACTTTAGTAAAATATCTAATTATGGCAAAGATGATGATGTTGATTTTTCGGATGTAAATAAGAATGAAGTGCTTATTAAATATGTATCGGCTATTACGACTGGGTCTGGCAAAGATATTGGAGGTGTAATGCTTGGCAGAAATTTTGAAATTAATGATATGATGACTATTATGAAGAAGATGATGATAGTACCTTATAGTGAGTCTGCTTTTGTTCTGGCTGATGGTATGGTATCCACTAATGCACATGAGTTGGGGCATTATTTTGGCCTGGATCACACTTTTTTAGGTGGTTGTACAGGTTCGAACGATAGAATTAGCGATACTCCCCCGGCGGCCTTGGCGCCGCCTGGGGAAACGGTTGATATACCAGATTATAAAGATTGTAATGCTCCTATTCAGTGTAATGGGGTGAGAAGACAAATAGAGAATATAATGGATGTTAATATAAGTTGCCAATTTATGTTTACCCCGGGTCAGGCCAGAGTAATTAGAAATACAATCAAAACTGATTTTGAAGATTTATATACCATTCAAACGTTAACAGATGACAAAATTGATATAGTACCCAACGTCACGGTGGAAGATTTGAGGCTACTTAAAAGAGAGCTTAGGAGCATCGCTGTTGGAGAAGAGCCGGAAAAGTCTCAAAGTATTAGTATATATCCTAATCCTGTAAAAGAGATATTGAATGTTCACAATGTAGAAAACGAAGAATATAAAATTTTTAATATCAGTGGGCAGGAAAAGTTGTCCGGCATAACTCAAACCGGACAGATTAATGTTAGAACTTTACCTGATGGCATCTATGTTATAAGGATCAAAAACATTGCTGATCGATTTATTAAAGAATGATGAAAATAATGAGGTGATCTTAATAAAAGATCACCTTATTATTTTTTAATGATGGGGTTGTTAATAATTTAAATGTAGTATTACTTGAAATGCGAAAAAAATAGCAGACCGGACTAACGTTAATTTGTCTGGGACAGGTAATTATGAGCAGTGTTCATAATACAATATATGTAATTGCTCTTTCGCCGAAATGATACATACTAGTAAAGTAAAAAGAGGTAAAGACTTCTGCTTATTTTCGATCGGAAGAAAATTTAGAATCTTAGTGGCTCAGAGCCTTAGCGCCTTTTTTATAATACTCTGCTAACGGTAAGGCCATCACGAATAGGCAGTAAAACCGTTTCTACTCTCGAATCGTTTTTTAGTAGTGTATTGTATTCTAAAAGAACTTTTGTACTAATGTCGTTCGGATGCAGTGGTTCAAGGACTTTTCCGCTCCATAATACATTGTCAGATAAAATAATACCGCCTTTATTCATTTTTGGAACAATCATTTCCCAATAATTCAGGTAATTTTCTTTGTCTGCATCTATAAAAACCAAATCAAATTTAATATCCAAAGTGGGGATAATAGAAACGGCTTCTCCCAAATGTTGAAAAATTTGTGCTCCCCAAGGCGATGCATCAAAATATTTCCTTTGAAAATCAATTAATTCCTCTTTAATATCAATCGTATGCAGTTGTCCGTTTTCCTGCATTCCTTCACATAAACATAAGGCAGCATAACCGGTGTAAGTTCCAATTTCAAGAATGTTTACCGGGCGAATCAATTTAGACAACATGCTTAGAACACGACCTTGAAAATGTCCGCTCAACATTCGCGGCAAAAGTATTTTCTGGTAGGTTTCCTTGTTTAATTTCGCTAATAATTCCGGTTCGTTTTCAGAATGTTGTTCGATGTAATCCTCTAATTCCTGTGATATAAAATGCATATGATGATGTTCTAAGGTTGAAGCACAAAAATACAAAAAAAATTGAGTCACTTTTTCGCATAAAAAAACCATTCGTTGTTGCGAATGGCTTTTAGTAATGAATTTAAAGAGCTGTTATTTTTTTAGAGCAGCATCTACCTCTTTGGCTGTTTTTACAGTCCCGTCTTTGGCTGCTTTTGCAGCGGCTTCTACTTTTTCAGCTCCTTTTTTAGTAGCATCTTTTACGTCTTCAGCTGCTTTTTTGGTAGCGTCTTTTACATCTTCAGTTGCTTTTTTGGTGGCATCTTTTACGTCCTGAGCAGCATCTTCTGTTTTGCTGACAGCGCTGTCTTTCACTTCTTCAAGATCAGTTGTTAACGAATCTACCTTGTTTCCAAGTGTTAATTCTTCTTCAGGTTTGGTTTCTTTTTTGTCTCCGCAAGATTGTACAGCAAATGCTAATAATGCAATAACAGCTAAACTTAAAATTTGTTTTTTCATGATCAATTCGTTTTTTTAAATGGATAAATTATAAAGATTATAAAGCCGAAAAATAAAAGTACAAATTTTAAAATAATTGAGCTCTTTGTACGATTATCTTTCTTTTTAACTGCAAGACAATTCTTGTGCCAAAGTTTTAAATTTATTAAAAATTCTATAAAAGCTTTTTTTGATGAGTAATAATTGATCCGCGGGCTAAACCTGATTATAATTGTATGTTTTACTTGTGCTGCATGCTGTAAACGTTTTTGTAGTTATTTTGTTTGTGTCAAATAACCGGATGTAGTCAAATGACCTTCCTGGCTTAGCGTAATACGGAACATTATGGTTACATTTTTTCCTGCTTTAACAATTCCTAGTGCAGCTTGTGGAGGAGCCATTTCAAAATCGGCAAAACTAATTTGGTTAGATCCTTGTAAAGTAATATTTCCATTATTGCTTGTTGTACTTATCTGGGTTTTATAGTCTCTACTCACGCCAGCAATGGTATAAGTTCCAATTAATTCCCAGCTTGCTTCGCCTATTTGATTTGCTGACTTTAATACATATCTGATATTTTTGTATGTTTTGGTGTCTAAGGTTTCATAGGCGATTTCATCCATACTTGTCTTAGGGCTTTTTAGACTCTCGGCAGCTACGGTAATGACTATGTTGTTAATGTCGGTTAGTTTAGAATCCTTAACGGTTAAGTTTACGATACCGCTTCCTTGTGTAGATTTCATTACCCAATCGTGCACGGTTGAAGTTCCGGCAACTTCAAAAGAAGATTTTAGTATAGTATAGTTTTTCTGTGCATTAAGCTGTAATGATACTGTTGTAAAAAGTACTGTCAATAAAATTGATTTAATTGTTTCCATTTTTATAATGTATTGGTTAATCTTTGTGAATAAGGAAATCAACAATTTGATTTGGTTTTGCAGAATCAAAAGCTGCCCTTATTTCTTTGATCAAATGTATTGGGAAAGCATAAAAACGGGCATGATAAAAGTCATGGTTAAAACAGTATTAAAGTCATATAATAAACTCAGGCTGCTAGTTGTGAAATGTAAAATGTGAAATGTAAAATGTAAAATGAAAAAAAGTGCTTAAATTTGCACCATGCAAATCGAGAAAAAAGACATACGAGCCTTATCAAAAGAGCAATTACGGGATTTTTTTGTCGCTAATAATGACAAAGCTTTCCGTGGCAACCAGGTCTATGAATGGTTATGGAGCAAAGGAGCACACAGTTTTGAGGATATGACCAATGTGGCAAAACCCACAAGGGCAATGTTGGAGAATAATTTTGTGATCAACCACATTAAGGTAGATACCATGCAACGCAGTAGCGACGGAACCGTAAAAAATGCAGTTCGTTTACACGATGGCTTGGTGGTAGAATCGGTTTTGATTCCTACCGAAACCCGAACAACAGCCTGTGTCTCGAGCCAGGTGGGTTGCAGTTTAGATTGCAATTTTTGTGCTACAGCAAGATTAAAAAGAATGCGAAATCTGGAACCGGGAGAAATCTACGATCAGGTTTTGGCTATCGATAAAGAAAGTCGTTTGTATTACAATCATCCCCTGTCGAATATTGTCTTTATGGGAATGGGAGAGCCTTTAATGAATTACAACAATGTCATTAAAGCAATCGATATGATTACTTCTACAGAAGGTCTGGGAATGTCGCCAAAACGTATCATGGTTTCGACATCCGGAATCCCGAAAATGATTAAAAAAATGGCCGATGACGATGTGAAATTCAAATTAGCAGTTTCCTTGCACTCCGCTATTGATGAAATTCGCGCCAAAATCATGCCTTTTAGTAAAAATTTCCCTCTGGCAGATTTGCGTGAAGCTTTAGAATATTGGTACAGAAAGACCAAAAGCAAAATTTCGTACGAATATGTCGTTTGGAAAGGAATCAACGACAACAAAGCCTCAGTTGATGCCTTGGTTAAGTTTTGTAAATATGTGCCGTGTAAGGTAAATTTAATTGAATATAATCCAATAGACGATGGAGAATTTCAACAGGCTTCAGAAGAATCTATAGTAGCTTATATAAAAGCATTGGAGAATATCGGAGTAGTAGTAAAAGTACGTCGAAGCAGAGGAAAAGATATTGATGCCGCCTGCGGACAATTGGCCAATAAAGAAGGATAGTTTTTTAGCGATATAAAATAAAAGCATTAAAGACGAGATTCAGATCTGTTTTTAATGCTTTTTTTGGGCAAAAAGGTTTTGATTTTACTATGGGGGAATTCAGACAGATTAATAATCTGTGCTCAAAAGGTATTCCGAATACAGAATGTTGTCGGGTTTACTTTTGTGAATTCTAAAAGTAGTATATAAAATGTTGATATACAAGTTTTAAGTATAGTGCGTTTTTTATTTAAATAAGCTGTTAAGGGAAATCACTTCCCTAATTCTCTTCGCTTGGGTCGTAAAGATTAGACTTAACATATAGAACTGTTGATTTTATTTATACAAAGAGTGTAAAAAAGAAACACATTTCTATCGCATAGCTAAACTATGAACCAGTACACGATTATTGAATTAGAAAAAAAATCCCTTAAATCAGTACAATCAGGGGCAATTTTTTTAGCCACAGATTAAAAGAATTAAAGTGATTGTTTCTTAGTATAAAAAATAATTCGTGAAAATTCGTGCAATTGCTTCACCTGTTCGCTATCGCTCGAGTTGTGGCAAGCTTTGTTTTCAAAATATATCTATGTGTTAAAAAATAATTGCAACCAACGGGTTTAAAATAGTATATTTGGAATCGAAATGAATATTACTTCTCAAATAAAACAGCCCATTTTTAACGAGATGGAACTTTTTGAAAAAAAGTTCCATGAATCGATGACTTCAAAGGTCGCATTACTGAACCGTATTACGTATTATATCGTAAACCGCAAAGGAAAGCAAATGCGCCCTATGTTTGTTTTTCTGACCGCAAAAATGGTTTCCGGAGGTACCGTAAACGAGAGAACGTATCGCGGAGCATCGGTAATAGAACTTATTCATACAGCGACTTTGGTACATGATGATGTGGTGGATGACAGTAATCGCCGTCGTGGATTTTTCTCTATCAATGCGCTTTGGAAAAACAAAATTGCTGTTTTAGTGGGGGATTATTTACTCTCAAAAGGATTACTGCTTTCTATTGATCATGGTGATTTTGATTTACTTCGAATTATTTCTGTTGCGGTTCGCGAAATGAGTGAAGGAGAATTACTTCAAATCGAAAAAGCCCGAAGACTCGATATTACCGAAGATGTTTATTACGAAATTATCCGAAAGAAGACCGCAACACTTATTGCAGCTTGTTGTGCTCTTGGTGCAAAATCGGTAATTGAAGACGATGTCCAGGTAGAAAATATGCGCAAGTTTGGGGAGCTTATCGGTATGGCTTTTCAAATCAAAGACGATTTATTTGATTATAGCGAAGAAGCTATCGGAAAACCTACCGGAATTGATATTAAAGAACAAAAAATGACCTTGCCTTTAATTCATGTGCTAAATAATTGTACACCGCAGGAAAAAAAGTGGGTGATAAACTCAATCAAAAACCACAACAAAGATAAAAAACGCGTTAAGGAAGTAATTGCTTTTGTAAAAGAGCATAATGGGTTGGCTTACGCCGAAAACAAAATGGTCGAATTTCAACAGGAAGCATTGGCATTACTCCAAAATTTTGAAGACTCCGAATACAAAGCCGCTTTGACTTTGATGGTGAATTATGTTATTGAGAGAAAGAAATAAGTTTTTTAATTAGATAATTGTTTCTGTAATTACTTTTTTAGACTTACATCTCACATCTCACATTTCACACCCTACAACCGATACCTTGAATTAATCAGATAATTGTTCTGTAGTTATTTTTTTAAATTTAATTTCATCATAATATCTGTTTGCTCATCATTTCCTAAAACAAAAAGATGTTTGTCAAATGCTATAAAACCATTTTTGGTATAGAAGCTAAGCGCTCTTTTGTTTTCTTCCCAAACCCCCAACCAGATATAATCGACTTCTTTTTGTTTTGCGATTTCAATAGCTTTCTCATATAATAGTTGTCCCACACTTTGTCCGTGAAATTCTTTCGTCACATAAATTCTTTCAATTTCTAACGCTTTAGAATCTTTTAACTCGGTCTGAGATTCGCCAAAGTTTAGTTTTAAATAACCAATTACAGTACCGTCAAGAATAGCGAAATAAAATTCAGAATCTTTGTTGTTCAATTCGTCGGTTAATTTCTCTATTGAAAAATGTTCCTCTAAATATTTAGTCATGTCTTCTTCAGAGTTGTCTCCGGAAAAGGTTTCAGAAAAAGTTTGTTTTCCAATTTTCTGTAATGGATCAATATCGTCCAGTGTTACTTTTTGAATGGTACTATTTTTCATAGGATCTAGAAGTATTTCTTTTTGAAGATTAACAAACGTTCTCATCTTTTACAGAAGAAGAGTGAGGATTTTACTCAAAAATACCAAATTATGAAGTAGTTTACAATTCTAAGACTAACTTTGGGAGTGAATTATGGTAGTAAAGAAAAAAAAATTAGATTTTTTTATAATGCTTATTCCTTTGAAAATAAGCAATATAAGGTTAGAATTTGAGATTTAAACAATTTGGAATTTAATTTTTTTTACCTCTGTGCAACCATTTTACAACTTCAGTCGTCTATGCTAATAGAAGACTATTTCAAAACAAAACCGGAACGCTTATAAATGAAAATTATTCAGTTACATCAGGAAGAAACCAAAATCATAAAGTTGGCTGTCGAAAATAATCGACAAGCACAGCAGCAGATTTACAGTCGGTTTTCTCCAAAAATGCTAAGTGTCTGCAGACAATATATAAAAGACATTCAGTTGGCAGAAGATGTAATGATTACCGCTTTTATGAAAGTGTTTACCAATCTGAACAAATTTGAGCACAAAGGAAGTTTTGAAGGCTGGATTCGCCGGATTATGGTCAACGAATGTATTTCGTATTTAAGAGTTCAGAAAAAAGTAAAATTTGTTGAGGACGAAATTTATGTGGAAGAAAGTTTTAATGCCATAGACAGTCAGTTTTCAATAGATCAGATCCAGTTTTTAATAGACGCTTTACCGGATGGTTATAAAATGGTTTTCAATTTATATGCAATCGAAGGGTACAAACACCATGAAATTGCGAAGATGTTAGGGATTAATGAAGGGACATCGAAATCGCAATTATCGCATGCCAGAAAAATGCTGCAAACACAAATTAAGAAAGTAAAAAAACAAGACAATGGAACCGAATAATTTTGAAAAGGATTTCCGTGAGAAACTAAATCAACGCAAAATTGAACCAAGCGACAAAGCCTGGGATCGATTGGATGCGATGTTGAGTGTGGCTGAAGAAAAGAAATCAGTAAAGAAAAACAGAAAAGGACTGTATGTTGCAGCAAGTGTTGTTGGATTTCTTTTGGTGGGAATGTTCTTTTTTAATCAAAAGACAATTAAAACGCCAAAAACAGTAGTTGTCGAAAAAGAAATTAAAAAGGATTCGATTGATAAGTCTGTTCCAAATACTGTCGAGCCATTAAAAACAGAAGCGGTTGTTGCTGAAGAAACTCAGAAAGAAACGGTAAATAAAGAAGAAAAAGAGCAAAATCAAATTTCAAATAAAACCATTAAAAAGGAGTCAAATCAAATAGCGGAGTCTTCAATCATCAATCAACAATCAGAATCAATCAATCATCAAAGATTTGCTAAAGAAATGCCGAAAGGACAAACGGCAGAAGAGCTGTTAATTTCTGCAGAAAAAACAGTTGTTGCCGAGAATTCAACTAAACCAAAAGCCAAAATAAAAATCAATGCAGATGATTTACTTCATCAGGTCGATGGTGAATTGGAACTTTCGTTTAGAGAAAAAGTAATTACGAAAGTGAATAAAAACTATCAAACTGTAAAAGTGGCTTTGGCAAATCGAAATCAACAGGAATAAACAAATCATCTTACGATTGCTTTGCCCTAACTGGCGGAGCGATCAACAATCATCAATCAAAAATCAATCAATCACTAAAAAAACAATCATGAAAAATTTTACCCTTTACCTCGTTATCCTGGTTTTCTTATTCGTAAGTAAAGTACTGGGGCAGGAGACTTTTGAGTCTAAAGCGGCAAGTATTGCCAGAAAAATAGAAAAGATTACCAAAGAACAAAAGGCACTTCTAAAAGAAGAAGTTGAAGTTGTAAACGTTCAGTTGTCTGAAGGGAAGATCACACAGGAACAGGCGGATAAGCGCAAAAAAGAATTGGCAGAAGCTAGAGCGGTTATCATTGAAGAAAAAGTGACTTTGGCGCAGAGTGAACTTAACGATTTAGTACAGCAAAAAGTAGACGGTAAAATCAAAGAGCAGGATTCGTCGCATATTTATGTGATTCGTTGGGATCCTAAAAAGAAGGATCGTGATTCGATTCGCGGTGAGAAAAGAACAACTTCTCAGTTTGTATTTGCGGCGGGTTTAAATAATATGATGGTTGACGGGAAGCTTCAGGATGATAAGTACAACTTTGGAGGCTCACATTTTTACGAATGGGGTTTTACTTATAACACAAGGCTAATGAAAAACGATAATTTATTGCATGCTAAATACGGTTTGTCTTTGATGTATAATAACATTCGTCCGACAAAGAATAATAGTTTTGTAGTAGACGGAGATCAGACTAATCTGGAAGTTAATGCGATAAATTTGAGAGAATCCCGTTTTAGAAATGTCTATATCGTTTTGCCGGTACATTTAGAATTTGATTTTAGCAGACCAAAAGTCAAAGATGGGAAAACCTATTTCAGAACCCACAAAAGTTTCCGATTTGGTGTTGGAGGTTACGCAGGAATTAATGTAAAATCGAAACAGATTCTAAAATTTGAGGAAGAAGATTTAAAATATAAAACGACTATAAAAGGAGATTATAATGTTAATAATTTTATTTACGGTTTAAGTTCTTACATCGGATATCGCGATATAAGTTTGTATCTGAAATACGATTTGAATCCTTTATTTAGAGACAATTTAGTGAAAGAGAATAATATCTCACTAGGATTACGTTTTGATTTGAATTAAGTATGTGATTAAGTTTCGTAATCGGAAAGCGCCTTAAAAGAGGCGCTTTTTTTATGGAAATTCCTCAAATTTAAAGATTGATTTATGTACTTTTACTGACTTCAAATTTTTAAAATATATTACGTTTTGATTTCACAAAATACAATTGATACTGTTTTTGAAACTGCTCGTGTAGAGGAGGTTATTGGCGATTTTGTTAATTTAAAACGGGCAGGAAGTAATTTTAAAGGACTGAGCCCTTTCTCAGATGAGCGCTCTCCGTCGTTTATGGTGTCGCCTGCAAAAGGAATCTGGAAAGATTTTAGTACCGGAAAAGGAGGGAATTCGGTTAAATTTCTGATGGAACATTCTCAGTTTACCTATCCGGAAGCTATTCGATATCTGGCCAGAAAGTACAATATAGAAATTGAAGAAACCGAGCAAAGTGATGCCGAAAAAGCAATTACGGATGTTCGTGAAAGCATGTATTTGGTTTCAGAATTTGCCAAAGGATATTTTCATAAAACACTTTTAAACTCAGAAGAAGGTAAAGCAATTGGACTTTCGTATTTTAAAGAAAGAGGTTTTACCGATGAAACGATCAAAAAGTTTAGTCTGGGCTATTCGCCGGAAACCTGGGATGCCTTGACCAAAGAAGCTTTGGGGAAAGGATACAAACTCGAATTTCTTGAGAGTACCGGTTTGACAATTCCGAGAGAAGATCGTCCATTTGATCGTTTTAAAGGGCGTGTAATGTTTCCTATTGAGAGCATGTCAGGGCGTGTTTTGGGTTTTGGCGGACGTATCTTAACCAACGATAAAAAAGCCGCTAAATATTTGAACTCACCGGAAAGTGATATTTACCATAAAAGTAAAGTCCTTTACGGAATTTTTCAGGCAAAGCAAGCTATAGCCAAACAAAACAATTGTTATTTGGTTGAAGGATATACAGATGTAATTCAGTTCAATCAGGCCGGAATCGAAAATGTTGTTGCTTCTTCGGGAACGGCTTTAACACCGGATCAGATTAGATTAATCAATCGTCTGACCAGAAATATTACGGTTCTTTTTGATGGAGATGCTGCCGGATTACGAGCTTCTATTCGTGGAATCGATTTGATTCTGGAAGAAGGAATGAATGTTAGGGTGTGTGGTTTTCCTGATGGGGAAGACCCGGACAGTTTTGCCAGAAAAAATTCGCATGCTGAGTTAGTGGCTTATTTAGAGGAAAACAGCAAAGATTTTATACAGTTTAAGGCATCGCTTCTGATGAAAGATGCTAAAAACGATCCTATAAAAAAAGCCGATTTGATTCGGGATATGGTGACTAGTATTTCTAAAATTCCGGATCGTATTCAGCGTGAAGTTTATACGCAGGAATGTGCCAGAATTATGGATATTTCGGAGCAGGTACTGGTGAGTACGCTTGCGCAGATTACTCAAAAAGAAATTTCGGATACCAATAAAAAACAAAAACAAGAGCAAAAAGCTTTTGAGGTTCATCGAAATGATTATCCGCCTGATGATCCCAGATATTACGACGATCCTACTTTTCCGGGAGATATGGAACAGCCGCCATCTCTATCCTCCGGTAAAGTCGATATTTTGTATCGTTTAGAGCGAAAAGTAATTGAAATCCTGTTGCTTTACGGAGATAAAACGGAATTGTTTGAAGATGTTCACTTGAAAAGTAACGAGGAAGGTGAGATTGTAACGGTTTCTGAAAAGAGACAGTATAAGGTATTCGAGCGAATTTATCTGAGTCTGCAGGAAGATGAGGTAGAGCTTTCGAATGTGTTATTCCAAAATATTTTTACTGACCTGATTGCTTTTTACAATCAGAACGATAAGTTTAGTTTAGAGCAATATTTAATGCGATTAAAACCCGAATTTGCACAGGAAGTAACAGATATTCTGATGGAAGACGAAAAAGTAACGTTGCACAATTGGGAGGGGCAGAATATTTTTGCCAAAGAGAAACAAGCCAGTATCGAGCAATATGTTACGGAAACGATCATGTCAATGAGATGGTATCTGGTTGATCGTATTATCGAAGAATTAAAAAGCTCTATACGACCTGAAAATTCAGATAATACAGAGCTTTTGTCAGCGATCGTTGATTACTCAAAATTAGTTCATTCTTTTTCGAAAAAATTGGGAAGAGTAATGTCGCGATACCATTAAATGATTTCTAAAGTCTTAGCCTTATTGACTAAGTCAACCAGATTAGTGACATTTAATTTTGTCAATAATCTCAGTTTGTAAGTACTGATCGTTTTTTCGTTCAGATTTAAGATTTTAGAGATTTCATTGTTTTTCTTACCATCACTTAAGTAACGTAAAACCTCAATTTCACGATTCGAAAGTTTTCTGTAAAGACGTTCGCTTTTGCTTTGTTTAGCAATAAGTGCCATGTTTTTGCGAACTGTTTCGTTGATAATAATTTTTCCTTCTTGTACTTTAATAATAGAAAGACCTAATGTTTCAAGTTTTTCTGTTTTGTGTACATAACCGGAAACTCCTGCTTTAATAGCATTTGGAGCATACATTTGTTCAGCCAGATCGCTGAAAATCACAATTTTTGTCTTTGGGAAATTTTTCAGGATAGATTTTACCTCAAAGATGCTTGAAAGTCCTTCTAATTCTAAATCCAGAATTAGAATGTCAATCTCCTTCGTTTGAAGAATATCTCTAACCATTGAAAAATTGCCGACATTGGCAACAATTGAAATTTGATCGTGGTCTTTGAAATAAGACTTAACGCCAAAGTGCGTAACAGGATGATTGTCTGCTAGACATACTTTAATCATAATTTTACCTTTTTAGAATTGTTCATGTTTTTTGGAACGGTAAAATTAATAAATAAATTCTGTAATTAATTGATGCTAAATGTTAAAAAGTTTTATTTTAACGTTTTTGGCACTAAACAAACCGGAATTGGATCCATTTTATGCTTGTTGCTGGTGTTTAAACGTTTATAAATTTCAAACACGGTTTTTTCCCTCCCTGTGAAGTCAGCTGCCGTATTTCCTGACTCGGAGGCCAACATCGCCCATTCGAGTTCATCGTAACTGGCTCCTAATTGGTCTTCATCTGTTCTATTATCGCCAAATAATCCATCTGTTGGTGCAGCTGTTAAAATTGACTCCGGAATTGCTAAAAATGCTCCAAGAGCGTAAACATCAGACTTCATTAGGTCGGCAATTGGACTTAAATCGACTCCTCCATCGCCATATTTGGTATAAAATCCTACGCCAAAATCCTCTACTTTGTTTCCTGTTCCGGCAACTAAAAGTCCGTGAATTCCTGCTAAATAATACAGAGAGGTCATGCGCAAACGAGCACGTGTATTGGCTAATGATAAGTTTACTTTGGCTTCATCTTCTGTTTTAGGAACAGCATTTTTAAAAGATTCAAAAGCTGCTGTCAGATCTGTTTGGGTGCTGGAGACGTTTGGGAAACGTTTTTTTAATTGTTCAATATGCTCTCTTCCTCTTGAAACTTGACTCTCTGCCTGATGAATTGGCATTTCAACACATAAAACCTTCAAACCTGTCTGAGCACATAAGGTAGAAGTAACCGCAGAATCCACTCCACCGGAAATTCCAATTACAAATCCGTTTACTTTTGCTTTATTAGCGTAATCTTTTAGCCACTCTACAATATAAGTATTTACTTTTTCTGTCTGAATAGTGCTTTTTTTAGTCATAATTAGGTCAAGTTTTAAGATACAGGAGTATATTTGCAGCATTATTTTTAAGTATGAATAATGCTTGAAGTCCAGCAACACAAATCTAATTAAAATAAAATGAAAATTTATCGCTTTGTCCTACTTCTGTGCTTGTTTTTTTTGTCTTGTGATCAAAAAAGTAAAGTCGAAAAAGAAGTTGAAGAAATTCCTGTTGATATCAAAGTAGAGCGTTTTGATAAAGTATTTTTTGAAACCAAACCTGAGGATTTAGCTAAAGTAAAAAGACAGTATCCTTTCTTTTTTCCTCCCGGTAACGAAGATGCTGTATGGTTGAAAAAGATGCAGGATCCGATTTGGAGAGAAGTATATACGGAAGTGCAGAAAAAATACGCCAATTTTGAACCGGTACGAGAAGAGTTTAATGGTTTGTTTCAGCATATAAAGTATTATTTTCCTGAAGTCAAAACGCCTAAAGTAATCACTGTAATTGCAGAAATGGATTATACAGCCAAAGCAATTTATGCTGATAGTCTGGTTATAGTGTCTTTGGAGCTGTATTTGGGAAAAGAACATAAGTTTTATGAATTTCCAAATTATCTGAAACAGAATTTCGAAGAAAGACAAATTATGCCGGACGTGGTTTCCAGTTTTGCTTTCAGAAAAATTCCATCTTCACCGGATCGCAGTTTGCTTGCTCAGATGATTTTTGAAGGAAAACAACTGTATGCAAAAGATCTGCTTTTGCCAAACTACACAGATGCGGAAAAAATGGGGTATACACCCGAACAAATAAAATGGTGTGAAGAAAACGAAAGTTATATGTGGCGTTATTTTATAGAAAATGAAGTGCTCTACAGTGATGATCCGAAACTAAATACCCGTTTTATTGCACCGGCTCCGTTTTCAAAATTCTTTCTTGAAATCGATAATGATTCACCGGGAAGAGTGGGAGCCTGGATCGGCTGGCAAATGGTGCGTTCTTATATGAAAAACAATAAAACGACACTGCCGGAATTATTAAAAATAAATGCAAAAGAAATTTTCGAAAAGTCAAAATATAAACCTAAGAAATAATGTCAAATACAATAAACTCAGAAATTAAATTCAATATAGAATTAGACGAAAACCGTGTTCCGGAAAGATTAACATGGAGCGCTCAGGACGGTGGTGTTCAGGCAGAAGAAGCTAAAGCGATTATGTTGTCTATTTGGGACAGTAAGGCCAAAGAAACCATGCGAATCGATTTATGGACCAAAGATATGCCGGTTGATGAAATGAAAATTTTCTTTCACCAGACTTTGGTTGCTATGTCGGATACTTTTAAACGTGCTACAGATGACGAGAAAATGGCAGATACAATGAAAGATTTCTGTGATTATTTTGCAGAAAAACTGGATCTGACGAAATAAGGAAAGCTTAAAATTCCAAAATTTAAATCCCAAATTCCAATCCTAAAATTAAAATTTAAGGTTGGAATTTGGGATTTTTGCTTATTTGGAGTTTGTCCTTCGGCTTCGCTCAGGATGACATTGGTTGTTGATTTGGAATTTGTCCTTCGGCTTCGCTCAGGATGACATTGGTTGTTGATTTGGAGTTTGTCCTTCGGCTTCGCTCAGGATGACATTAGTTGTTGATTTGGAATTTGTCCTTCGGCTTCGCTCAGGATGACATCGGTTGTTGATTTGGAACTTGGAATTTGGGATTTGAAATTTGGAATTTTAATAGTAACTTTATAATATATTTAGTTTGCAGTTGGTATAGTTGATTAGTCAAAGAAAACTTTAAGAGTATGCTATTTCCATTTATTGTAAGCCTTGTAGGATTGTTTTTTTTATTGGTAAACAGTATTCTTTTTTACAGGACACGAAAGAATAAGGATGTGTTATATCGTATAATTACGTTTTATTTGATTCTTTTGTTTGTGCAGGAATTATGCTGTAATATTATTGGTTTTTCTGCCCCGGGATCTAATTTCTTTCTTTCTCACTATTATTTTATTTTTCAGTTTATTGGTTTAAGTATGTTTTTTTATACTTTATTCTCGAGTGTGATTTTAAAGAGAGTAATACTGTTTTTTCTGATAGTGGTTTTGATTTCGCTAAGTGTACAATATTATAAGAGGCCTGGTCTTTATTGGGAGTTTAATTTGTTTGAAATTGGTTCTACGTCACTATTGCTAATTATATATTCGCTAATTTTTCTCATTAAGAATTTTAAATCCGAAAGACATAATTATTTGTATTTCTGTAATGGACTGGTAATTTATCTGGCCAGTAGCCTGAGTATTTTTTTGAGTGGCAATACCGATTCCGTAATTTTTACCGAGCCATTTGTACTTGATTTGTGGTTCTTTAATTCTTTGTTTTATATTTTGTATCAGTTTTTAATATTTAAAGAATGGAGATCTTTAAATGATAAAATAAAAATCAAAGAAACAGAATCGCTTGATTCAATTGATGATCCCGAGGGGATTTGAGAGGAAGGGGAATAAATCCCAATACAAAAATTCCAAATTCCAATTTAAGGTTGGAATTTGGAATTTTTGTATTGGAATTTTCTAAAAGTGATTTGTAATTTTAAAAGGAATTCAAAAACCCGTTATTGCTTTTGAAAACTTCCTGATTTACTTCGTCTATATAAGATAAAAGTTCTTCTTTTCCGATAGCTTCTGTAGAAGAGGTCACAAAATACTGTGGCATTTCGGCCCAGTTGTTGGCGAACATTTGCTTTTTGTATGCGGCGACATGAGAATCAATTTTTACTTTACTGATTTTGTCTGCCTTGGTAAAGATGATGCAAAACGGAATTTCGCTTTCACCCATATAAGACATAAATTCAATATCGATGTTTTGAGCCTCATGGCGAATATCAATTAAAACAAAGGCACAAACCAGTTGTTCTCTCGTTTCAAAGTAGTCTGTTATAAATTGCTGAAAGACCGATTTTGTTTTTTTAGATACTTTAGCATAACCATAACCCGGTAAATCGACAAGGAACCAATTGTTGTTAATCTTAAAGTGATTAATTAATTGCGTTTTTCCCGGTCTTCCTGATGTTTTGGCTAAGTTTTTATGATTGGTAATCATGTTAATCAAAGATGATTTACCAACGTTTGATCTGCCGATAAAAGCATATTCCGGCAAAAAATCCTGAGGACATTTTGTAACATCAGAATTACTGACAATAAATTCGGCGGTATTAATTTTCATGTTGTTTGGTTTTAAAACCTCTTTTTAAGTCGAAAGTCGAGTGCTATAAATTCTTTTTTACAAGCCATTCTTCAAGAATTACATTAAATTCCTGAGGGTGTTCCATCATAGCGGCATGTCCACATTTGTCTATCCAATACAAGCTTGAATTAGGCAATAATTTGTCAAATTCTTCGGCTACATTTGGAGGTGTTACAGCGTCATTTTTACCCCAGATGATACAGGTTTCCGTAGTCATTTTTGGTAAATCTTTTGCCATATTATGACGAATGGCGCTTTTGGCAATGGTAAGCGTTTTGATCAGTTTGATGCGATCGTTTACGGTAGCATATACTTCATCAATTAACTCCGGCGTAGCTATTTTCGGGTCGTAAAATACATCTTCAGCTTTCTTTTTGATGTATTCGTAGTCGCCTCTTTTGGGGTAACTGTCGCCCATGGCACTTTCATAAAGTCCCGAACTTCCGGTAATTACAAGCCCTTTAACTTTTTCAGGATATAATTTGGTGTGGTAAAGTGCGATATGCCCTCCCAGCGAATTACCTAACAAGATAACTTCTTCAAAACCTTTAAAAGTAATAAAGTCTTTTACGTATTTCGCAAAACTTTTTACGTTGGTTTTTAAGATACTCTGCGTGTATATTGGCAAATCAGGGATAACAACTTTGTATCCTTTTGTTGGAAAATATTGCGCTACAGCATCAAAGTTACTTAGGCCTCCCATTAAACCATGTAAAATAACGATAGGAGTTCCTTCTCCAGCTTCATAATAGCTGTACTTGCCTTCTTTTTTGTAGTTTTTGTCCATTTAATCTAATGCCAATTTCAATTTGGACAAATATAGGGTTAAATAAATAAATATGGATTTTTGCCAGCCTTTTTTAACTAGATAATTTTTGTCGGATTATTAAGTGACTAAGAACCAGCTTTTAGAGGTGTTTTTGGGGAGGTAGTCGAATTCTGAAATCTTTGCAGAATAATTAGTTTTTTAAGATAAAGACTATGTATTTTTTGTAATTGTTAAACAATAGCGTCTGTAAAATATTTTATATCTAACGTATTGATTGTCTATCGATTAATTGTCGGGGGGTGAAAGTGGTTAAACTTATTAACAAAGTGGTACAAAGTGGTAGAATGTGGTATTTTTTTTTATATTTTTGCTGTATAACTATAGTGAGTATTTTTTTTGAACACAATCGTAGGAACATATGAGTGTAAAGTCGATGCAAAAGGTAGGCTAATGATGCCTGCTCCTTTAAAAAAGCAATTGGCTTCTTCTCTTCAGGACGGGTTCGTTTTGAAGCGCTCTGTTTTTCAGCCGTGTTTAGAGTTGTATCCGATGGAAGAGTGGGATTTGATGATGAAAAAAATCAACAAACTGAATCGTTTCGTAAAAAAGAACAATGATTTCATCAGAAGATTTACAGCCGGAGTTAAAGTGGTAGAAATTGACGCATTGGGTAGGTTGCTGGTTCCAAAGGATTTGGTAGCTTTTTCAAGTATTTCTAAAGATGTAGTGTTCTCATCGGCGGTTAATATAGTGGAGATTTGGGATAAAGATTTATACGAAAAATCAATAAGCGGCGAAGATATGGATTTTGCAGATCTGGCCGAAGAAGTAATGGGAAATATTAATGACGACGACAATGGAATATCATAATCCGGTTTTGCTTCATCCGACAGTTGATGGTTTAAATATTAAACCTGATGGTATTTATGTGGATGTTACGTTTGGTGGTGGTGGTCATTCAAAAGAAATTTTGAAAAGACTCGGGCCTAACGGAAAATTATTTGCTTTCGATCAGGATGAAGATGCGCTTGCAAATGCATTGCCGGACGAAAGGTTTACCTTAATTAATGAGAACTTTAGATTTATAAAAAGGTTTTTGCGTTTTCATGGTGTTAAAGGAGTGGATGGGATTTTGGCAGATTTAGGAGTTTCGTCACATCAGTTCGATGTTCCGGAAAGAGGTTTCTCAACACGTTTTGATGCTGAACTGGATATGAGAATGAGTCAGAAAAATGATTTGAACGCGTATCGGGTGGTAAATGAATATGATGAACAGGACTTGCGTCGTGTTTTTTATGATTACGGAGAATTGAAAAATGCTCCTGCGATTGCCAGAACTATTGTGGAGGCAAGAGAAATGGAGCCGATTAAAAATACAGAACAATTGAAATTTGTTTTAGGCAGATTTCTACCGGCACATAAGAGTCACAAAATTTTGGCTCAAATGTATCAGGCGATTCGAATCGAGGTAAATCAGGAAATGGATGTCTTGAAAGAGTTTATCGAGCAGTCGTTGGAAATTTTAAATCCGGGGGGTAGATTTTCGGTAATCTCTTATCATTCACTGGAAGACAGGCTGGTAAAAAGGTTTATCAAAAACGGAATGTTTGAAGGAGAACCGGAACGTGATTTTTACGGAAATTTTTCAGTTCCGTTTAAAACAATCGGAAAATTGATTGTTCCTGATGATGCTGAAATTAAAGTGAATAACAGAGCAAGAAGCGCGAAATTGAGAATCGCTGAAAAGATATAATATATAGGTAGAATGAGAGGTGGAGTATTTAGCATATTAAAAGCAAGGTTTCTTATAAATGATGATGCCATAAAAAACTGGAGGTTCATTGTCTTTATTATACTGCTTGCCATAATAATGATTGCGAATACGCAACGATACGAACAGAAGGTTTTTGAGATTGCGAAGCTCAATAACGATGTAAAAGAATTGCGATCAGAATTTGTAGATCGCCGTTCCGAATTAATGAAGTTGAAAATGGAGTCAACGATATCGAATAAAATGCTCGAAAAGCAAATTTTTCCATCAACGGTTCCTCCTGTGAAAATAGAAGTTAAAAAAGAAGAAGAAAAAAGTTTCCTTAAAAGAATATGGCAGTAGACGATAAACATATATCCTACAGAATTTACCTCGTAGCAGTTTTCATCTTTTTGATGGCGATTGCTATTGTTGTTAAATTAACCAATATTCAATGGGTTGAGGGCGATTATTATAGAAAGTTAGCCAAGCAGCGTACGGTTAGAAATTTTGTAATTCCGGCGAATAAAGGAAATATTTATTCGGCAGACGGAAGTTTGTTGGCAACATCAATTCCTAATTACGAGATCAGATTTGATGCAAAAACACCAAAGGCAGAAACTTTTGAAAAGCATGTAAAGGCATTGTCGGATTCTTTGGCAACTATTTTAGGGAAGCCGGGCAGCTATTTTGAAAAAGAATTAAGAAAAGCCAGATCCAATAAAAACAGGTATTATTTGGTTGCACGTAATTTGAGTTATACAGAGTACGTAAAGATAAAAGGATTTCCGTTGTTTAATTTGGGAGCCTTTAAAGGTGGAATTATTGTTGAACAGGAAACCGTACGAAAACACCCAATCGGAAAAATCGCGGAAAGAACAATTGGTTACGACCGAATTGATCCGGCAACAGGAATAGAGGTTGGTAAAGGAATCGAGTGGGCTTTTAAGAGTTACCTGAACGGAAAAGACGGTAAAATTTTAAAACAAAAAATTGCAAAAGGACAATGGAAACCAATTCGTGATATCAACGAAGTGGATCCAATTGACGGTTATGATGTGATTTCAACAATAGACGTTTTTATTCAGGATATCGCGCACCATGCTTTATTGAAACAGCTGGAAGATTATGAAGCAGATCATGGTTGTGTGGTGGTTATGGAAACCAAAACCGGTCATATTAAGGCGATTTCAAATTTAGGAAGACAAGAAGATGGTACTTATAATGAAACAATTAATTATGCGGTAGCTGAATCTCATGAACCTGGTTCTACTTTTAAACTGGTAGATTTAATGGCCATTTTAGAAGATAAAGTAGCAGATACCAGTACCGTTTATGACAGCCATGGAGGAGTAATAAAATATTACGGGCGTAGCGTTCGTGACTCACACAGAGGAGGTTATGGGAAAGTGTCTCTGGCCCGTGGATTCGAACTTTCTTCAAATACGGTTATGGTTCAGGCGGTTTATGAAAATTACAAAAGCAATCCGTCAAAATTTGTGAATCATATTAGAGGTTGGGGATTGGATAAAACTTTAGGATTACATTTTAAAGGAGAAGGAAGACCAATTATCCCACATCCGGGAGATAAAAGTTGGTCAGGAGTTACACTTCCATGGATGGCTTTTGGTTATAGCGTTTCAGTTACACCAATGCAGACTTTGACTTTTTATAATTCCGTTGCCAATAATGGTGTGATGGTAAAACCACAATTTGTTTCTGAAATTAAAGAATGGAATAAAACGATAAAAACATTTGATACAGAAGTAATCAATCCAAAAGTATGTTCTGAGGGAACGCTAAAAAAAGTAAAAGCAGTTTTGCAGAATGTGGTTAAAAGAGGAACAGGTTCTAAGTTGTACTCCAAAGATTTTTCGATGGCAGGAAAAACAGGAACTGCGATGGTAAATTATGGTAATGCAGGAAGAGAAGGAATGTATTATGCTTCTTCATTTGTGGGTTATTTTCCGGCAGATCATCCTAAGTATTCCTGTATTGTGGTAGTGCATAAACCCAATACATCAAGAAATAATTATTACGGAGCAGATGTTGCGGGGCCGGTTTTTACACGAATTGCCCAAAAAATATTTACAGACGCGCCTTCAACAAATAAAATCAAAAAACTGGATTCCGGAATTCCAAAACAGGATAACAGTTATAATGAGTATTACGCAAAAGCGGAGAAGAAAATAAAACAAATTCCCGATTTAAAAGGAATGCCGGGCATGGATGCCATTGCTTTGTTGGAAAACTTAGGTTTGAAAGTAAAAGTAAATGGTGTAGGAAAAGTAAAAAAACAGTCTTTACAGGCTGGAAAGAATATTAGTAGAAACGAAACAATAGTATTAGAATTATCGTGAAAATACTGAAAGACATATTATATAAAGTGGCTATCGAATCTGTAACAGGTTCGACAGAAATTGATATACATAAAATCGAGTTTGATTCAAGGAAAATTGAACAAAACGATGTTTTTGTGGCGATTCGCGGATCATTGTCTAACGGGCATGATTTTATTGAAAAAGCTATTGAATTAGGTGCTGTTGCGATTATTTGTGACGAATTGCCGGAGCATCCTCATAAAGGAATTACGTATATAAAAGTGCCCGACACAAATACGGCACTGGCTTTTATGGCAGCTAATTATTTTGGAGATCCTTCTGCAAAGTTAAAATTAGTCGGAGTAACCGGTACTAACGGAAAAACCACGATTGCTTCGTTATTGTTTCAATTGTTTGAAAAAGCCGGTTTTAAAGTTGGTTTATTGTCAACTGTAAAAATCATGGTTGACAAAACAGAGTATAAAGCAACGCATACCACTCCGGATTCTATTACCATTAATCATTATTTGAATGAAATGGCAGAAGCTGGTGTGACACATTGTTTTATGGAGGTTAGTTCACACGGAATTCACCAAAAGCGTACAGAGGCGTTGCATTTTGTTGGAGGAATCTTTACCAATTTGTCACACGATCATTTAGATTACCATCCGACTTTTGCTGAATACAGAGACGTAAAAAAATCATTTTTTGATTCGTTGCCTAAAACAGCTTTTGCTTTATCTAATATAGATGATAAAAACGGATCTGTAATGTTACAGAATACAGTGGCGAGAAAGTTGACCTATGCCTTAAAATCGTATGCTGATTTTAAAGCACAGATTTTAGAAAGTCAATTGTCCGGTTTGCTGTTAAAAGTAAACGACAATGAAGTTTGGGTAAAACTAATCGGAACTTTTAATGCCTATAATGTTTTAGCGATTTACGGAACTGCGATAGAATTGGGAATGGATAGTCTTGAAGCGTTACGCTTACTGTCTGATTTAGAAAGTGTTTCGGGGCGTTTTCAGTATATTGTTTCTGAGACGAATATTACGGCAGTGGTAGATTATGCACATACGCCGGATGCCTTAGAAAATGTTTTAAAAACCATTGACGATATCCGTACTAAAAACGAACAGCTGATTACAGTTGTGGGTTGCGGCGGAAACAGAGATAAAACAAAGAGACCTATTATGGCTAAAATTGCTGCGGATCTTAGTGATAAAGCAATTTTAACGTCAGATAACCCAAGAAATGAAGATCCGGAAGTGATTTTGGATGAGATGGAAAAAGGGGTTGAAGGTCATAATTATAAAAAAATATTAAGAATTACAGATCGTAAACAAGCCATTAAAACCGCTTGTCAATTGGCACAGCCAAACGATATTATTCTGATTGCAGGAAAAGGGCATGAGACCTATCAGGAGATAAATGGTGTACGCCATCATTTTGATGATATGGAGACTGTAAAAGAAATTCTGGTTCAATTAAATAAATAACAACGAATTTTTAAAATCCAAATACCATGTTACCAAAGAAGGATTTGAAAATTAGAAAATAAAACAAAAACATATGCTGTACTATTTATTTGAATATTTAGACAAAACGTTAGACATACCGGGAACGGGAGTCTTCCAGTACATCACTTTTAGATCGGCTTTGGCATTGATGCTTTCATTGCTTTTGTCCACGATTTACGGAAAAAGAATTATTAATTTTTTACGTAATCAGCAAGTAGGTGAAACTGTTCGTGAGTTAGGTCTTGCAGGTCAGAATGAAAAAGCGGGAACTCCGACAATGGGGGGACTGATTATCATTTTTGCAACACTTGTTCCGGTTTTGTTGTTTGCACGTTTGCATAATATTTACATCGTATTGCTTATTGTAACGACACTTTGGATGGGTACAATTGGTTTTGTCGATGATTATATTAAAATATTCAAAAAAGACAAACAAGGGCTAAAGGGAATTTTTAAAGTGATCGGACAGGTTGGTTTAGGTATTATTGTAGGAGCGGTTTTGTATTTTAATCCTGCAGTAACTGTGCGAACCGATACCGGAAGAACTGATATCTACAAGAATGTGAGTTCGACGGTAGTTTTACCAAGTCCGGTTGAAGAGAAATCAACAGCGACAACAATTCCTTTTGTTAAAAACAATGAGTTTGACTATGCTGAAGTATTGTCTTTTATGGGTGACGGATATGAAAAATGGGCTTGGCTTATTTTTATTCCGGTTGTAATTTTTATTATCACCGCAGTTTCAAACGGTGCCAATCTAACCGACGGTATCGACGGACTCGCAGCAGGAACCTCGGCAATATCCGTGCTCGCGCTCGGAATATTTACGTTTGTTTCGGGTAATATTATTTTCTCCAATTACCTCAATATTATGTATATCCCTAATTCGGGAGAAATGACGGTTTTCATTTCTGCTTTTGTGGGGGCGTTAATTGGATTTCTGTGGTACAATTCTTTTCCCGCATCTGTGTTTATGGGAGATACAGGGAGTTTAACGATTGGTGGAATCATTGCTGTTTTGGCAATTGCTGTTCGTAAAGAAATATTGATTGTTTTATTCTGCGGAATCTTCCTTGCAGAAAGTGCTTCGGTAATTCTACAGGTAACTTATTTTAAATATACGAAAAAACGTTTCGGCGAAGGACGAAGAATTTTTCTGATGTCGCCTTTGCATCATCATTATCAGAAAAAAGGATATCACGAGAGTAAAATTGTGACCCGATTCTGGATTGTTGCGATTATGTTGGCCATATTATCAATCGTTACTTTAAAATTAAGATAGATGAGACTGGTAGTATTAGGAGGAGGAGAAAGTGGTGTCGGCACTGCTATTCTGGGTAAGAAAAAAGGATACGAGGTTTTTGTATCTGATTTTGGAAAGATAAAAGAAAGTTATAAAGAAGTTCTTGTCATTAATGGAATTGCCTGGGAAGAGGAGAAACATACAGAAGACCTGATTTTGAATGCCGATGTGGTTATGAAAAGTCCGGGAATTCCGGAGAAATCGCCGATCGTAAAAAAGCTTGTTGAAGCAGGAGTTAAAGTGATTTCGGAAATTGAATTTGCAAAACCTTTTACGGAAGCCTTAACGATAGGGATTACGGGAAGTAACGGGAAGACCACCACAACAATGTTAACACATCATCTGCTTAAGTCAGCTGGTTTAAATGTTGGTTTAGGCGGTAACATCGGAAAAAGTTTTGCCTGGCAGGTAGCCGAGAATAAGTTTGATGCTTACGTGCTTGAGTTAAGTAGTTTTCAGTTGGACGGAATTATAGATTACAGGCCCGATATAGCCATAATTACAAATATTAGTCCTGATCATTTAGATCGTTACGAATACAAGTATGAGAATTATATCAATTCGAAGTTTCGAATAACAATGAATCAAACCGAAAGCGATTACCTTATTTACGATGCAGACGATGAGGCAATAACAGAATGGTTAAAGAACAATACAACAAAAGCAAAATTAATTCCTTTTTCATTGACTAAAAAAGTGGACGAAGGAGCTTCTATAAATAACAACAAAATGGAGATAAAGATTAACCAAGAAGAGTTTACAATGGAAACAGAACACATTGCGTTAGAAGGAAAACATAATATGAAAAACGCAATGGCAGCAAGCTCTGTAGCGAAATTGATGCAAATAAGAAATGCAACGATTCGCGAAAGTTTATCTAATTTTCAGGGTGTTGAACACCGTTTAGAAAAAGTATTAAAAATTCAGAACGTTCAATATATCAACGATTCAAAAGCAACTAATGTAAATGCTACTTTTTTTGCTTTAGACAGTATGACTGTTCCAACAGTTTGGATTGTTGGTGGAGTAGATAAAGGAAATGATTATAACGAATTGATGTCATTGGTTCGTGAGAAAGTAAAAGCTATTATCTGTTTGGGAATTGACAACAGAAAAATTATAGAAGCTTTCGGAAATGTTGTAGACATCATGGTTGAAGTAAACACCATGAACGATGCTGTAAAAACAGCACAACGTTTGACTGAAAAAGGAGATGCTGTTTTATTATCTCCGGCCTGTGCAAGTTTCGATTTATTCGAAAGCTACGAAGACAGAGGAAGGCAGTTTAAGCAAGCAGTACATAACTTGTAAAAGTTATCAGTTTCAAGTTCCAGGTTTCAGGTTTTGTAACGTGAAACTTGAAACAAAAAAAACGTTAAAAGTAAAATATTGATTATGAAAGAGCTGGTTAACAAATTAAAAGGAGATAGGGTAATATGGTCATTCGTGGCTTTATTGGCGTTGTTTTCGTTTATGCCTGTTTTTAGTGCGAGTAGTAATCTGGCGTATATAGGTCATGGAACCGGAAATACTTTGGGGTATTTGGTTAAACATTTGGCGCACATTTGTATCGGATTTTTGATTATCTATTGGGTTCACAGAGTACCGTATCATTATTTTAGAGCCATTTCTAAGATAGCGCTGCCGGTAGTCTGGATTTTGTTGCTTTATACTTTGTTGAAAGGAACAGTTATTGCAGGAGCGAATGCAAGTCGATGGATTCAGGTGCCGTTTATCGGAATTACATTTCAGACATCAACATTAGCATCTATTGTATTGTTTATCTATGTGGCACGTTATTTGTCTAAAACGAGAGACGAAAGCGAACCTTTTCAGGTTTCATTTATACAATTATGGATTCCGGTCTTTATTACGCTGGCATTAATTTTACCGGCCAACTTTTCAACAACGGCCTTGATTTTTTCAATGGTAATTATGTTGACTTTTATTGGGAAGTATCCAATTAAATATATTGCATTTATTATAGGCTCGGGGATTGCGATGTTATTGTTTTTCCTTTTGATAGCAAAAGCCTTTCCGGAATCAAGATTCTTTAGCAGGGTAGGAACATGGGGAAGTCGTATCGAAAACTTTACGACAGATAAACCTGATGAAGATGATTATCAGATTGAGAAAGCAAAAATTGCAATTGCATCCGGAAGATTTGGAGGTCTAGGCCCTGGTAAAAGTGTTCAGAAAAACTTTTTACCGCAGTCTTCTTCAGATTTTATTTATGCTATTGTAGTAGAAGAATATGGTTTGGTGGGTGGCGTTTCGATAGTGATTTTGTATTTGTTGCTGTTGTTCCGATTTGTTATCGCCTCTCATAAAGCGACTACCTTATTTGGAAAATTAGTCGTCGTCGGGCTTGGTTTTCCGATGATCTTTCAGGCGATGATCAATATGGCGGTTGCCGTTGAATTATTACCAGTAACAGGACAAACATTACCGTTGATTAGTAGTGGAGGTAGTTCGATTTGGATGACTTGTTTTTCTCTTGGAATTATTATCAGTGTGACGAAGAAAGAAGAAGAAGTTGCCGAGGTTCAGGAGGAAAAAGAAAGAAGAAAAGAAGCCTTGCAGAGACTAATAGACAAACAATTGGCTGAAGAAAATGCAGTTGCGGATGAAAGTGAAGAAATGTACGGTGGAGAACCAATGTATTCAATAGAAGATAATTCTAAGAATCCGATGAATGCCGTATTAAACAGATAAGTAAGTAAAATAGAATAGTTTTTAAAGCGTTGTAACTTTTAAAAAAATATGACAAAGTATAAATTCATACTAAGTGGTGGTGGGACTGGAGGACATATTTATCCTGCAATTGCGATTGCAAATGAGTTAAAGTTACAATTTCCTGATGCTGAATTTCTTTTTGTTGGTGCTAAAGACAAAATGGAAATGCAAAAAGTACCTCAGGCGGGTTACGAAATAAAAGGGCTTTGGATTGCCGGATTGCAACGAAAGCTGACTTTGCAAAATATGTTGTTTCCTTTAAAATTGGCAACAAGTTTGTTAGAGTCAAGAAAGATTATAAAAAAGTTCAAACCAAATGTGGTAATCGGAACTGGCGGTTTTGCCAGTGGGCCTTTATTACAGGCGGCGGGTTCAGCGGGAATCCCGACGGTTATTCAGGAGCAGAATTCATTTCCCGGAATAACTAATAAATTACTGAGTAAAAAAGCGAATGCAATTTGTGTGGCCTATGAAAATTTAGAGCGCTTTTTTCCTAAAGAAAAAATTGTTCTGACCGGTAATCCGGTTCGTCAGGATTTAATTGATATTCAAAGTAAGAGAGACGAAGCAATCGCTTTCTATGGTTTAGATCCGAACAAAAAGACGTTGTTGGTTTTGGGTGGAAGTCTGGGGGCGAGAAGAGTCAATCAGTTAATTGAGAAAGAATTAGTAAGTATGCTTTCGCAAGATGTTCAGGTGATCTGGCAATGTGGAAAGTTATATTTTGAGGATTATAAAAAGTACAATCAGCCCCGTGTAAAAGTGGTTGATTTTATTGAAAGAATGGATTTTGTGTACGCGGCAGCCGATGTGATTATTTCAAGAGCAGGAGCATCATCCGTTTCGGAATTGTGTATTGTTGGGAAACCGGTAATTTTTATTCCGTCACCCAATGTAGCCGAGGATCACCAGACCAAAAATGCTCAGGCGATTGTAGATGCAAAAGGCGCTATTTTATTAAAAGAATCAGAATTAGACAGTCAGTTTAGTATTGTTTTTGAAGCTTTACTAAAAGACGAAGGAAAACAAAAACAATTGAGTGTAAATATAAAACGATTGGCAATGCCAAAAGCAACACAGGCAATCGTAGCGGAGATTATTAAGTTAATCAGGTAGTAGGAACAGTTATAGTATAAGAAAATGAATTTAAATCAAATACAAAACGTTTATTTTATTGGTATTGGAGGCATCGGAATGAGTGCTCTGGCCCGCTATTTTAAATACATCGGGAAACAGGTTTCAGGTTACGATAAAACCCCGTCAATACTAACAAATGAGTTGATTGAAAGTGGTATTGACATTCATTTTGAAGATAATATTAATTTGATTCCAAGTGATTATTATGTAGAGAATACTTTGGTGATTTTTACACCGGCTGTGCCTAAATCACATGCAGAATGGAATTATTTTTCAGAAAGACAGTATGTGATTAAAAAACGTGCTGAAGTTTTAGGAATTATTACCAAAGATACTTTTTGTTTTGCTGTTGCTGGAACGCACGGTAAAACAACAACGTCTAGTATCTTAGGACATATTTTATACGAAAGTGGTGCTGATGTTACAGCTTTTGTGGGAGGGATTGTAGAAAACTACAACTCTAATTTAATTGGAAACGGAAAAACGGTAACTGTAGTTGAAGCAGATGAATTTGACAGATCGTTTCTGCATTTGCACCCGGATATTGCCTGCGTAACCTCTATGGATGCGGATCATCTGGATATTTACGGGACAAGTGAAGCTATTGAGGCTTCTTTTGTAGAATTTGCGGATAAGGTAGAGAATAAGAATAATTTGTTTATAACCAAAGAATTGCCTCTTGACGGAGTTCAATGTGCTATAAATGAAGAGGCTGTATACAAGGCGTTTAATATTCGTATAGAAAATGCAAGTTATGTTTTTGATGTGCAGACGCCAACAGAAACAATGAAGGATTTACGTTTCGGATTGCCCGGAAAACACAATTTAATGAATGGATTGATGGCTATTGCAATGGCTAAAACGTTTGGCACCCCGACCGACTCCATTGCAAAAGCCATTGGCTCATTCAACGGAATAAGAAGACGTTTTTCGTATCAGATCAAAACCGATCAATTGGTTTATATAGACGATTATGCACATCATCCAACTGAGATAAATGCAGTGCATCAGGCCGTTAGGGAGTTGTATCCCGGTCGTAAAGTTTTGGCCGTTTTTCAGCCTCATTTATTCAGTAGAACTAAAGATTTTGCTGATGGATTTGCTGAAAGTTTATCGGCTTTTGATGAAGTGTTTTTGATGGATATTTACCCGGCCAGAGAGCTTCCTATGGAGGGAGTTACGTCAGAATGGTTGTTGGGTAAAATGACGAATTCGAACAAAAGAATTGTTGCAAAAGAGGAACTATTAGCGTTAATCAAATCCAGTGATGCGCCAATAATTGTAACAATAGGAGCTGGTGATATTGGTGAAATGGTTCCATCAATCAAAAAAATGCTAAATGAAACGATTTAATTGGATAGATATTCGGTTAATTCTCATTTTAGGACTGGTACTTTTTTTGTATTCGTTCGCGCAGCATCGAAATGAGAATAGAAATTTAAAGAAATCTACTGTTGTTTTTGTAGGAGAAAACACACTGTTTATAAGGCCTGAGGCGGTTAATAAATTGTTGATAGAAAATAAAAAAGATGCTTCCAGTATCCGAAAAGATGAAGTAGATTTGAATAAGATAGAGAAAAACCTTGATGCGCAAGACATGATTGAGAAGTCAGATGTTTTTGTGAGTATCGATGGCGTTCTGAAAGCGGTAGTAAAACAGAAGACCCCGATTGCCCGTATTTACGATGGTGAGAGGTCTTTTTATATTGACTATGAGGGAAATAAAATGCCTTTGTCGGACAATTTTACAGCGCATGTTCCGCTTGTTTCCGGGGCAATTAATGAAAAAAATAACGAAGATTTAGCTACCCTATTTCGCACAATTTATGACGATGCGTTTTTGAAAAAAAACATCATTGCAATACAAATTATGCCTAATGGTAGCTTAAAAATGTTTAATAGAAATTACAATTACTTCATCGATTTTGGCAGAACGATGAATGTTGATAAAAAATTCAGAAACTATAAAGCCTTTTTTCAAAAAGCAGTTTTAGATAGTTCGTTATACAAATACAAAAAGATTGACCTTAGGTTTACGGAACAAGTAGTTTGCACAAAATAATAGAAAATGGAAAAAGATAACATTGCAGTAGGTCTAGATATTGGAACGACAAAGATAGTTGCCATGATAGGCAAGAAGAACGAGTATGGTAAACTGGAAATTTTGGGTATTGGAAAATCCAAAAGTCTGGGTGTTGCCCGAGGTGTTGTCAACAACATTACACAAACCATTCAGTCTATCCAGCAAGCGATAGTTGAAGCAGAGAATAATTCAGGTTATAAAATTAATGATGTGGTGGTCGGTATTGCAGGACAACACATCAGAAGTATTCAACATACAGATTACATCAGCCGTAATAATCCGGAAGAAGTAATTGGCGAAAATGATATTCAGCTTTTGATTGATCAGGTTAATAAACTGGCCATGTTACCGGGAGAAGAAATCATTCATGTTTTGCCACAAGAATTTAAAATTGACGGACAGTCCGAAATAAAAGAACCAATCGGAATGTACGGCGGAAGACTGGAATCCAGTTTTCACGTAGTAGTAGGACAGGCCTCATCTATCAGAAACGTTGGAAGATGTATTCAGAGCTCAGGGATAGAATTGTCAGGATTGACTTTAGAGCCCCTGGCTTCTGCAGATGCCGTTTTAAGTCAGGAAGAAAAAGAAGCAGGTGTAGCTCTTATTGATATTGGTGGCGGAACAACAGATTTAGCGATTTTTAAAGACGGAATCATTCGTCATACTGCCGTAATTCCTTTCGGAGGAAATGTAATTACAGAAGACATCAAAGAAGGTTGTTCGATTATCGAAAAACAGGCAGAGCTTTTAAAAATAAAATTCGGATCGGCCTGGCCGGGAGAAAATAAAGACAATGAAATTGTTTCTATTCCGGGATTAAGAGGCAGAGAACCAAAAGAGATTTCGCTTAAAAACTTATCTAAAATTATTCATGCACGTGTGGTGGAAATTGTAGAACAGGTTTTTGCAGAAATTAAAGCATACGGACACGAAGATCCCCGTAAAAAATTGATCGCAGGAATTGTTCTTACAGGTGGTGGAGCTCAACTAAAACACATCAAGCAGTTAGTAGAGTACATTACCGGAATGGATACCAGAATCGGATATCCTAACGAACATTTAGCAGGAAATTCAGGAGAAGAAATTTCAAGTCCATTGTTTGCTACTGCGGTAGGTTTGGTAATGAACAGCATTGAAAACAGTACGCAAAGTGCCGTTAGAATGGAATTAGTTAATGAGCAGCCAAAGGTAGTTTACAGAAATGTAGCTCCTCAGGTACAACAACAAGTGCAACAGCAGGTACAACAACGATACGAAGTAGAAGAGAATTACGTTGATAGAGAAGAAACTTTTGAGGAACCAAAAGAGATCAGAAATAACGTAGCTAAAGAAGAGTCTACAGAGACAAAAATAAGAAGATCATTTTTTGACCGATATGTCGATAAAATCAAGGATTTTTTAGACAACGCAGAGTAATAAAAAGAAGAGGAATTACTTTTTGCCCCAAGTCAAGAAGTAAAAAATGTATTTAATAAGAATTTCAAAACCAAAAAGATGATGAGCAACTCAGAATTTGGAAGTATTTCATTTGATTTACCAAAAAATCAGTCAAATGTAATCAAAGTAATAGGTGTAGGTGGAGGCGGAAGTAATGCTATAAACCACATGTTTAAGCAAGGTATTAAAGGGGTAGATTTTATCGTTTGTAATACAGACTCACAAGCACTTCAAAATAGTGGCGTACCAACTAAAATCCAATTAGGAGTAAATTTAACAGAAGGTCTTGGGGCAGGTGCAAATCCTGATGTAGGACAACAGTCTGCTATCGAAAGTATCTCTGAAATTGAAAAAGTGTTGGATCGTGGTACTAAAATGGTGTTTATTACCGCCGGTATGGGTGGAGGAACAGGTACGGGAGCCGCTCCGGTTATTGCGCAATTGGCAAAAGAAAGAGAGATCCTGACTGTAGGTATCGTAACAATTCCTTTTCAATTTGAAGGGAAAGTACGTCAGGAGCAAGCGCTTTTAGGAATCGAAAAATTGCGTAAGCAGGTCGATTCATTAATTGTAATTAATAATAATAAGTTAAGAGAAGTGTACGGAAATCTTGGTTTTAAAGCCGGATTCTCTAAAGCGGATGAAGTTTTGGCAACAGCCTCAAGAGGTATTGCCGAAGTAATTACGCACCACTATACTCAAAATATCGATTTACGTGATGCTAAAACTGTTTTATCAAACAGTGGAACAGCTATTATGGGGTCTTCTGTTGCCGAAGGGGAGAACAGAGCAAAAGACGCTATTATTGCCGCATTAGATTCTCCGTTGTTAAACGACAACAAAATTACAGGTGCCAAAAACGTATTGTTGCTTATCGTTTCTGGGTCAAATGAGATTACACTTGATGAGATTGGAGAAATCAATGATCACATTCAGGCAGAAGCCGGATTTAATGCCAATATTATCATGGGAGTTGGTGAAGACGAAACTCTTGGTGAGGCTATTGCTGTTACAATCATTGCGACTGGTTTTGATGTGGAACAACAAAATGAAATTGTAAATACAGAACCTAAAAAAATCATTCATACGTTAGAAGATGAGCAAAGAAGTGTTCATAATTTAACGAATAAACCACTTACTTCTTTTGATGTAAATGCGGAAACAGTTACACCTAAAACAGAAGAAAAAATTATTTTTGATTTGATGGAGGATACGGTTGCTCCCGTAATGCCTACACCCGTTGCAGCTACTCCGGTAGCTCCGGCAATCAATCAGGAAGAATTGGTGGTCATGTCAGAATTTATCAAAAATCTGGATGTAACTTTCGAAATTGTTTCGCCAATTACAGACATCGATTTTACGATTACTAGTCCGCAAACTCAGGCTTTTCAGGAAATAAAACCTGTTCAGCAAAGAAGTATCGAAAAAGAAGAACAAACGACTTTCTCCTTTGATTTGCCTCTTTTCAGAGCAGAGCCGGAAGTAAGAAGAGAGCCGGTTGTAGAGGATAATAAGATCTTGTTTGAGTTAACAAATGAGACACGTAACATGAAAGTTACCGAGCCGGTACAATTTGTTCCGGTAACAGAATTGTCAGATAACGGTATTATCAAATATTCTTTAGAAGAATACATGGAGATGGAAAACGATTTGGCAGCTTCAAAAACAGCACAAAAAGCAGTTGAAGAGGTTGTTCCTGAAGAGTTGAATATCACGTTGAAACCAAGAGTTGATTTTGCTCAGGAGCAAGCGTTCACAACAACAGACTCTGTTTCTCCGATGGAATTGACAATTGAGGAAACGTTGCGCATGAGAGCCGAAGAAAGAAGAAAAAAATTAAAAGAATTTAATTATAAATTCCATAATAACGTTGCAAGAATTGATGAACTTGAAAAAGAGCCTGCTTATAAGAGATTAGGGATCGATCTTTCAAATACTCAGTCAAATACAACCAATTCAAGGATTTCTGTTGGTACAGATAGTAATAATGATTTGCAGTTGCGTTCGAATAATTCATTCCTGCACGACAACGTAGATTAATTTTATAATCACAATAAATAGGATAACCCGAAAATTGGATTTAATTTTCGGGTTATTTTTTTTATCTTCGCACAGAATTTAGAAATTTGACTTTCTTTTGGGGTTATAAAAGAATTTTGAATTTCCTGAAGAGTTAAATTTTCAGACCTAAACAGCAATATATAAGCATAGCTTATTCAAATAAAAAAATAAGATGAGTTTACAAGCACAAATCATGGACGAGATCAAAACGGCCATGAAAGCAAAAGATACAGTAGCATTAGAATCATTAAGAGCAATTAAATCTGAACTGTTATTGGCTGCAACATCCGGATCAGGTGAAGCATTATCAGCAGATGATGAAATAAAATTACTTCAGAGATTAGTTAAAACCCGTAAAGAAAGCGCGAGAATTTTCACAGAGCAAAACCGTCCTGATTTGGCTGAGCCTGAATTAGCACAAGTAGCGGTAATCGAGAAATTCTTACCGGCACAATTAAGCGAAGAAGAAGTAGAAGCTGTAGTGGCTAAAATTATCGCTGAAACCGGAGCGTCAGGAATCGCTTCAATGGGTAAAGTTATGGGATTAGCTTCTGCACAATTAGGCGGAACTGCTGAAGGAAAAACGATTTCTACAATAGTGAAGAAACTATTGTCATAAATAATTTTAGAGTTCAGATTGTTGATTTTAGATTCAATCTAAACTCTAAAATCAACAATCTAAAATAATACCGACCGCGTAGTTCAACTGGATAGAATATCAGATTTCGGCTCTGAGGGTTGGGGGTTCGAACCCCTCCGCGGTCACAAACTAGAATATTAAAAAGGCGATTAGTCTATGGTATTTACCATAAGCTAGTCGCCTTTTTTTAAAAACAGCAAATCAAAAATTAAGCCCGTCTTTGAAACAAATAAGCAGAAACTTTTTTAGGAAAAGCTTAGATTTGGGTTGATGGCGTAGAGTATGTCTTATACTGCATTCATCCTTTTAACAACTATTTTGCTCGTTATAAAATAAAATTGATTTATAAAAGTAGGGAGAATTGAATTTCAATTGTTTTAGTGGTAATAACTATGAAATTTTTGTATAACTATTTAATTTTTTACCATGAAGAAAACAATTTTACTTATGACACTATTTAGTGTAATTACTTTGGCTGGTTGTTCAAGTGATTCAGAAATACCACCAAAAGAAGAAGAGGCTATTGTAGTTAAAGCAAAGCCTGCCGATCCAACCACCACTACCACCACCACAAAGCCATCCGTTGATATGATTGGGAAATGGGTAAATGTAAGCTCTGAAAGAGTTAATACAAAAACGGGAGCTGTCAAATCTTACAGCGCATCTAAAGACTTTTTTAACTTTACCAGTAGTGACAAAGTATCTTTTAATACCACTTATTTAACTGCTGTTAATAATGCTACTTATCAAATAGCAGAAGGCAAAATAGGCATCAGCTTTACGCTTTATGGCGGAAGCACAGACAGCAGTCAAGTAATTGCAATCCCATATGTTTATATTTTTCCACTAGAAATAGACAAAGACGGCCTTTGGGTAGTCTCATTTTCTGACGGATATGATGGGCAATTTACTTTCAAATACAAACGCGTATAATTACTCAATTTCCCGGATTTTACCTAAAAAAAGATAATGCCTTATAAAACTAAAAAAATGCTGCTCGTATTTGGGCAGCTTTTTTTGTTTCCACGCCTGTGGAGAAAGTAAACTCAGGTATTGATTTTATTGGTATTTTAATTGTGCCAATAATGGCCACAGCTCAAGCAATAAGCTTGTATGTTTTCAATTCCGGATCTTGATAGATTTGGAACAGTGCGGTTACACCATATTCTACACTCATCTGCAATAGCCTTTCTATACCCATACAAAGAGCTTCTACCTACCCTTTGTTTTTCTGTTTGATTTTCTAATAGCTTTTTAATGAAGTTCATAATTGAAATTGTTATTTATATACAAAGTCTACTATTTTTAAATAAAAATCTTCTTACAATTGTTTTCGTAGGATAAAATATATATTTTCGTCATTTTTTAAGAAAAAACTGTAATGTAGTGCCCCGTCCGTTGCAGAAAATAGTACTTAATACTACAAGCTTGAAAAAAAGCAAGTAGTAATGAGTAATTATTTAAAATAAAAGAATTTGTTGAATAATTACATTAGTAAAATAATTTACGGATGATTTTGAATTAAAAACGGGAACTAACCAAATCCAATTCAGCCCTGCAAAAAGCGAAATGAAATGGTAAAAAAGCACAAGAATGAAAATTAAAAATGCGATTAAAGCTGTTTTTATTTTTAGTATTGCAATGCTCACGGTCAATTGCGAAACCGAAAAGTTGGCAATGGATGAATCTGCACATCAAACTAAAACGATCTTATCAGCTAAAAAATGGTTTAAGGAGTATGAATCTGATGGTAAAAATTATGAATTAGTCCAAAACTTAAATTACGATTGGGCAGAAGCAAGCTTTACAAAATCAGAAGATGGTACACCCACTATTATTGTACCAGTTTTGGAACTCAAAAAAGATGAGCGAGAATTTTGGGAACAAAAATTGTATATTTATAAATTAGATGATAACAAGTTTAAAGCTCTTGTATTTGAAGCCTATTCCAATAAAAATGTAAAACCGGAGAGTCAAGTTGTAGACGGAGGAGATTTTACGGGTTATATGACGGTTTGGGATTTAAAAACGGGTCCTGTGAGAGCCGCTAAATTTTTAAACAATCAGTTAGTAGAGAATGGTTTTGCGGAATTTTCGATTGATAGGAATAAGACAGGTAAAGCTCCGCCTGATCCTCCATGTGTTTACGCTGATTTTGGCGATGGCGGGTGTGGTGGTTTAGGAAATGGCGATGGCCCCGCAATTCCGTTAAGACCAGTTATTATAACGGGGCCAAGTACAGGAACTCCGGTGATCTATAATCCGCGTCCTACTATACCAACACCGACGGGTGGCGGTACGACTCCGGGCGGTTATACAAATCCGGGTGGTGGTAGCAGCAATGGCGGAACACCTCCACCTACTGCTACAAATCCTTGTGAAAAGTTAAAAGTCCTTTTAGACACTAAAAAGACTGGGAATATGATGCTCTCTATTGCTTGGTTAAAAGGAAAAGTGATGGCTTCTGTTAATGAGGTCGAGCACGGTGTAGAAGTAGAAAGAAAAATGAATTACGATGAGACTTATAGACTCGAATTCACTCAGAAATCGTCGGAAGACAAATTTTCAGTTAATTTGAATTACGGCGGCAATATTATTGGTACTGCACATTCACATCCGGAAGATGGTTATGCAATGTTTTCTTTTCAGGATGTAAGATTACTAAGTCAATCTTATAATGAAGCAAACCCTGAGATAAAAGCAGATGTTTTCACAATGATAGTGGTTAAAGATGATAATGACAAAGTACACACTTACGCTATAAAAGTAAATGACATCAACGCCTTAAACGCTAAAGTAAACGCAGTCTGGAATGATCAAAAACTTAGCGGTCTGGGCGAAAAAACAAAGCTTGATATAATTCATATTGAACAAGGGCGAGAATATGAGAATAGCTCAGATTTAGAGAAGACTTTCCTTCAACAATTTGCTTCTTTTGGGATTGCCCTTTACGAAGTTGATGAATCAATAAATAAATGGGAAAAAATAGAAATTGACAAAACAACACAAACAAAAACTACAGTACCTTGTACTTAAATAACAAATAACGATGAAAAACTATATTAATTTCGCTGTATTTTTTATTCTTTTAAACAGCTGTGTAGCACAAAGTCCAATAATTGACATATCAACACCAAAAGAAGGGTTTCTTGGTACGAGTGGTGCTTATTATAAAGATACCAAAAATATCTTAAATGGGTATGATGGTACTTACGTTTATACCAGTGGCACGACGTTATTTAAAATAAAATTGCAAAAAAATGTTATGACTTCTATGAATGGTGCTTATTATGAGGACTTGATCGTAGGAGAATATCAGTTAATGGAAAATGGAGTTGAAAAAGTAAATACCTTAAACCAATTAACTTCCACAAGCAATTTAAATAATATAAGAGGATCAAGAGTTTTAACAGGTGCAAAATTGGGTTGTAAAGATTGTAGACCTGATGAAAAAAGATTAAGACTTGGTTTTTCAGATGCGACATCTCCTAACGGAGGAGAAATTGATATTAGAAAAACAACAGTAGGCGGTAAAGATGCAATTATTGTAAAAATTTGGTATAGATATATTGCCGTTAAAAAAGGCGATCCAATGCCGAAGGATGGAGTTATTAGGGCTGGTGAATATATTATGGTAAAACAATAAAAAGAAATAAACTGCTTCAGAATTTAATTTTGAAGCAGTTGTTTTTAGGTATCACTTAATATGGTATAACAGATGAAAAGAATATTCACCTTTATAAACTTAATAGTAACCACAATTATGAAAAATATTTTTTTAGTGCTGATTCTTTCTTTATTTTCCTATATAAATTATGCTCAGGATAAGCCTTTTATTCTTGAAGATTATGAAATCAAAGTAAGGGCAATAAAATCGGACTTTAATAAAATACTATGTAGTGATACAACAAATTCTAAACGGATAGGTTTTGTCGCAGAATTTGAGGTAATTAACGATGTTGATATCAAAAGGTTTGGGAAAAGAATTTATGCCATGGACATTTGTCATGATTATCCCCAAGATGGTGTTTTTAACCCCGATAAAATTTGGGACTTAAAAATATCTGAACAAAAATATTATTTATTTGAAATCAAAATAGTTAATGAAGAATTATTTAACAAAAATGTTGGAAGCAAAAAATACTGGATTAGAAATTTGTCGCGAAAATTTATGTTATATTGTGGACCGGCTACGAAAAAAGGATAGATAAAGTAGTGTCTAAACCCGATTGCATGGATTTGCAATCCATGCCCATAAAGATTGAACACAATAATAAGTTGAAATTTACAGACATTGTGAAGACGGATTGTAAACCTGCACGATCGGATAAAAATCAAAAAAGCATTAAATCAAAACGAATAGTAAATGTTTTAACACTTACGAACGATTCAGTTTAATGCCTTGATTTGAATTTAAAATTTATAGAAACGGATTATTTAATTAAATTTTCTGTAACAAATTTTCTGCAATAATCCTTTATTAACTGTCTTACATTCCTAAATTGTTCGTTTATTTCAAGTTCTGTTCCTGTTGCTTTTGCAGGGTCGGGAAAATTGTGATGAAACTTAAGTGCCTTTGTCGGAAAAAAAGGACATCGCTCTTTGGCATTGTCACAGACTGTTATTACATATTCAAAATCAATATTCTTATATTCATCAATGTTATTGGATGTGTGATTTGAAATGTCTATACTATCCTCCTGCATTATCGAAATAGCTTTTGGATTGACACCATGAGTTTCTACTCCTGCACTGTAAACGTCGGCTTTGTTATCTGTAAAATATCTCAAGTAACCTTCTGCAATTTGACTCCTGCAACTGTTACCCGTGCAAAGTATTAATATTTTCTTTTTCATATCTTAAACGAATAACCAAGTAATATTTATAATGCAGAATTTTGGTTCATAGCCAAAAATTAACTGTAACAAAATAACAGAGGTTGTTATGATAATTGTTTTTTTGTGTTTTATGATTCTTTCTTTTGCTTTAACAACATCCTGAATTTGGGGCACAGCTAGAAGAGGAATCACTAGTTAATTCAACAAGATTAATTTTTTGTTTCTCAGTTGGAATCCCACAAGAGTCCTGCGCCAAACATGCAGTTGTTTTATTATGAAGAACAAAATTTTTACCATTAAATTCCAAATCGTATTTTCCGATTGTTTCATTTTGATATTCTACCTCAATCACTAAATCTTCGATTTTTAATTTCTCTTCAGAGAGTTTGATGATATGTAATAATTTGGTTGGTTTCAGGCGATGTTCAAAATCATTAGCATTCCAAAGTTGAAAGTTTACAACTTTTTCATCTCTAATTACTCCTCCGCAATCAATAAAATGCTTGGTTATTATTCCAACTTCGGTAACATGAAAATGTTCCGGCACAAAAGCCCCATTTTCTAGTTGAAATTCAACATTTTCTAATGTTGGCAAAATTTGTTTTATTTCCGATAATTTCATAGCGTTTAGTTTATTTGTTTAATGCAATATTGCGATATAAATACTCAAAAAAAATGTTTTAACAACATTTTGATTTAGAAGTGGTTTGGATGATTTTTAAGAAATAGGAGTTTAAGATTTCAATTGTTTTCTCATCGATACAATAGCAGATTGCATTTCCGGAAATGCTTCCCTTTATGATCCCGGCATTTTTAAGTTCTTTTAGATGTTGTGAAACTGTTGGCTGAGCCAGAGGAAGCTCATTAACAATATCACCGCAGATACATTCATTAGTTTTCATTAAATACTCAATAATAGCAATTCTTGCAGGATGTCCCAATGCTTTAGCAATTTTTGCTATTTGGTTTTGTGCATCCGTAAAATGTTCTGTCTTGGTTGCTCCCATTTCAACTAAATTATATCGCAATATTACGATAATAAATTTAAAGAACAAGTTTTCTATTAAAATTTATTACTCGTGATTAAAGTAATAGCCAATTTGCTAAACAATAATTGTAGATTTTTGTCAATCAGATCCTTTGCTCTGGATTTTCTTACTCTACAAAATAATCTATATATTTGATTAAAAAGGAAAAGAATGAATCGAATAATACTTATTGGGAATGGCTTTGATTTAGCTCATGGCATGAAAACAAGCTATAGTGATTTCATCAACGATTATTGGCTCAACATAATATCAGATATTAAGAAAAGCGCTGGAAGTTCATTTGAAAATTCAGAACTTAAAATTACTCAAAAGCCTCTAAACGCATTCTTTATCTCAATCACTAAATTTGAGGAATTATATGACATAATAGAATCGAGAGGAGGTACACTGACTTTTAAAAATAAATTTCTTGAAAAAATAAATAAAAAAAAGCAAACTCAAAATTGGGTTGACATTGAAAATGAGTATTACTTACTTTTAAAAGAATCATTTAAAGATAAAAAATGTGAATATAAAATTTCTCAACTAAATTCTGACTTTACTGAAATACAAAGACTATTAGAAAAATATTTGGAAAAAATAGAAAGCAATTTCAAAAATGACTTTGGTAAGAATACTAGGGATAGCAATCTAAAAGAAGCAATCGTTCATAAAGTTTATTCTAATTTTAAGTTCAAAGATTTTAGCGAAGAATCGATTAATAAAAAAGTTGAACTTGAGTATCAGGAAATTAAGGATGTGCTTGATAAAAGCATGAATTCTTTGGATTATAAAATATGGCATACAAAGGAGAAGAGGGATGCACTAGTTTCTAAATCAATGGAGAAAAACAAATCTCCAAATGAAATAAGAAAAAGATTGCTTTCCGATTCGGCTTCTAATTACTATGATTTGCAACCATCTGAGATTTTATTTTTGAATTTCAACTATACATTTACTGAAGGACTGTATTCTAATCTTGCATGGCTTGACCTTTCAAGGAATATTATAAATAACAAAAATCTTGAAAGAAGTGTAATTCACATTCATGGAACTACAGACCAGAAAGATAATAACAATGTTATTTTTGGATTTGGGGATGAACTGGATGAAGATTACAAATCAATTGAAAATCTAAATGACAATATTTACCTTGAAAATATAAAATCAATTAAATATTTGGAAACGGATAATTATAAAAAACTGTTAGAATTTTTAAATAGTGATGATTACCAAATATTTATTTTTGGGCATTCCTGCGGGAATTCAGATAGAACGCTTCTAAGTACCCTCTTTGAGCATAAACATTGTGTCTCAATAAAACCATTCTATCATAAAAGAGAAAATGACGATAACTATAGTGAAATCGTAAGGAATATTACACGAAACTTTAACAACAAAGCTGTCCTAAGAGATAAAGTAGTAAATAAAGAGTACTGTGAACCACTAACGTAAAGATTCTGTAGGTAAAGAAAAAGATTGTAATAAATTTAAAATTGCTTTTTATGCCCCCGATCCCGCGGATTTCAAATCCGTGCGATAGTTTTTTTGGGGTAGTTTGATTTTTATTTGATAATTCTAATCATGGAAAGATCATCAGTAGGTTTTAATCCAAAATCATTTTCTAATTTCTTTAGTTTTAGGTTAAGCATTTCGTCTGTCTCGCAAAATGTTTTTTCTGTGGTTAAAAACTCCGATACGTTGATTTCTTCTTTAGATTTTGCCAGGACCAATTTTTCAAAAGTAAATATTCCATCGGTCGAAATACTCAAATCCTCTATTTTGTTAAACGCTATTTTCTGCTCCAGAGAATTGTAAAATAGTTCAAAATCTTCTGCTAAATGAAAACCCAGATAATCGGGTTTGTTGTCTTGTTCGAACTCAGTTATTTTGCCATTAATATTTACAAATCCATCGCCAATTGCCAGAATGATTCCTTGTTCAGTACTCTTGTCGAGCAGCATGATAATTAAAGTCGTTAATAGTTCTTTAGTGTCAAGCATTAATAGATTTTTTACCGTCTTGAGCTCAACCATTAATTCTTGTAGAATTGATTTTAAGTGGTCTTCGATATTTAGTTGAATCTCATTTTTTTCAATGAATTCTTTATACCCTTTTTCAATACAAATCTTCTTTAGAATTTTTCCAACTAATGTTGAAGCGAAATGACTTTCCAGTGCGGTTGTACAGCCATCCATAACGGCACAAAGAATTTTGTTTTTCCCGTATTCTCCAACGTACAAATGATCTTCGCAATTATTTTTATGATAATCTCCAATTTGTATTGCAGAATATATTTTCATTTAGTTTTTTTTCTGTTTTTAAGTAATTCTATATTCGATATTTCCAGTAATATGTTTTTATAATATACTTATGTGTATATAAAAGGTTTTAAAGGAGATTCGGAAGTTTTTTTAAATGGCTAATTTATAAAAATAGTGTAGGATAAAACAGTTTATGGAATTAGTATTTGGCTGAAATTTCTATTTAATTGTCAGGAAATCTGCGCTATCGGGGTCAAAGTTCTGCAATGGGGTAAAGCTCTCTTGTTTTAGAACCTACTTAAGTCTGTTTTTTTTTGTGTTAAAAAAATCTTACAATTACTTTCAATTGAAAAAAATGCATACATTTGCTTAAAAGTAAGAAAAAACTTATATATTTATTACTACAGAAAGCACTACATAAAACGATAAGCTTGCGAAAAACAAATAACAATGAGTAATTATTTAAAATTAAAGAATTTGTTGAGCAATTGCATTAGTAAAATAATGGATGGATGATTTTAAATGAAAGATGGGAATAAACCAAATCCAATTCAGCCCGGCAAAATGCGAAATGAAATGGTAAAAAGCAGAACAATGAAAAGAGAAAATGCGATTATAGCTGCTTTTATTTTTAGTGTGACTATCCTGACGATCAGTTGTGAAACCGAAAAGTTAGCCCCTGATGAACAAGCAGATCAGACTAAAACATTTTTATCAGCTAAAACATGGTTTAAGGAGTATGAATCCAATGGCAAAAATTATGAATTAGTTCAAAATTTAAATTACGATTGGCAAGAAGCAAAACTTACAAAATCAGAAGACGGTACGCCGACTATTATTGTACCAGTTTTGGAGCTCAAAAAAGAGGAGCGGGAATTGTGGGAGCAAAAATTGTATATTTATAAATTAGACAACAACAAGTACAAAGCTCTTGTGTTTGAATCTTATTCCAATAAAAATGTGAAACCGGAGAGTCGATCTGTAGATGGAGGAGATTTTACGGGTTATATAACGGTTTGGGACTTAAAAAGAGGTCCGGTGCGAGCCGCTAAATTTGTAGATAACCGGTTGGTTGAGGAAGGAGTTGCCGAATTTTCGATTGCTAGAAATAAGACCGCTAAAGCTCCACCTGATCCTCCCTGTGTTTACGCTGATTTTGGTGATGGTGGATGTGGTGGTTTAGGAAACGGTGATGGTCCTGCAATCCCGCTAAGACCCGTTATTATAACGGGGCCAGGTAAAGGAACTCCGGTTGTATATAATCCGCGTCCTGTTATACCAATGCCAACAAGTGGCGGCGGTACAACTCCCGACGGTTATACTTCACCCGGCGGTGGTGGCAGTGGTGGTGGTAGTTCGACAAATTTAATAGTTATCGTTGGCCCTGCAAAAGTAATAACTAATATAAAAGAATATTTAAAATGCTTCGATCTGACTAAAAGTGCAGAAATAGTAATTTATGTTGATCAACCTAAGCCCAATAAGCCAGATGCTTATACTTTAACAGGAGATGTGGGGCATACTTTTATAGCTATTCAGCAAGGTAATATTAGACGAGTAATAGGGTATTGGCCTGCCACATCTGTACATCCAATAACATCACCTAGTGATACAAAAGCCTTTGGTAATGATGAAAACCATTATTTTGACGTGAGCATATCGACTAGTATTAATCCAAGTCAGTTAGCAAATATTATAAACTATACTAATAATACAGTGCCAAAGACTTATAATTTAAACACCTATAATTGTACTGATTTTGGTATTGCAGTTGCTAGATTGGGCGGATTAAATTTAAATGATTCATATGGGACATGGCCCGGAGGAGGAGGAAGTAATCCCGGACAATTGGGAGAAAACATACGAAATATGGCCACTCCTGTTAATGGCACTAAACAAACTACCGGTGCAAATTCAGCAAGTAATAGAGGAACGTGTAATTAATAAGAAATAAAAATGAAAAAAATAATAGCGGTTGCTTTAATTTTGTTTTTTTGTTGGGGATGTTTTCATAACCATGTGAAAAGTGATATAAAGTTACTTAACGATTTCGCAAATCAAATAGTAGATAAATCTATTTCTATCGATAGCATTGTTGAAAGTTCAGTAAAATATACCAAAAAAGGGAAACAAACCAGTCTCTATGTTTTGAATACAATAAGACAACAATATAAAAAAAAGGACGAAATAGTCGTTTATTCTGCTGAAGAATATCAGAACGATAAGAATAACAATGAGATAAAGCTTAAGAACAACGAGAGGTTATATTATATTAAATTTAATAAAGAAATCATACTACCTTTTATAGTAAATGACGAATCTAAAATCATTGTCCTGTTAGTTTTGACTAAAGGTAAAGGAGGGACACTATCCGATTCCAGATCTGATGAGTAATATTGTAAAAATAAGGAGTCCACGATAGCGCGTATTTGTCCCGTGCCTATAAGCTTGGATACGTTAATAGGCTGAAAATTATAGGTATTGTTCGGTTTTGAGTTTCAGTTTTCAGTTTCAGACTGAGACTGAAAACTGCGACTAAAAAAACAACTATTTCCTCGAAAACAAATTCTCCACGACCCAGGCAGGACCAATCATTAAAAATTGAAGGTCTTTTAAGAAAGAAGGCTTTTTACCTTCGATATTATGTCCGTAGAATTGCCCGATCCAGGCGATTGCAAACACACCGATCGAGAACAACCATAAGGGTAAAACCTGTCCGATGTAATAATTCGCGATTAGGCAAAGCGTGGAGAAAACAGCAATTTTAAATGCCATCGCGACAGACAAACGAATGTAAAAAAGCAGTACAAAAAGTAATACTACCACTGCCCAATTTTCTACAATTGGAGCATTGAGTTGCAAGGTGCGCGCAATAAAATCGCTTGGAATACTCATTAATAAACCTACAATCGAAAAGTAGATTGCGGGAACACAGACGTAATGTATTGCTTTGTTTTTGGGGTTCTGATGACTTACGGCATATTCTTCAAACCATTGCTCTAATGTTCTCATAGTTTTGGATTTAGGTATATAACAAATCTATTAAATATTATTTATTTTTTTATAATTTAAAATAGGAATAATCGGTTCTAAGTGTCTCGAAAATAGTAATCTGTGAAAAGTAAAAAGTAAGTTCAAAGAGCAGTTGAAATTGTGAATATCTATTTTCTGAAATGTCGCTTTTTATGCCCTTTAAAATCTATCTTTGGCATCCTTAAAAACAGAAGAAATGAGCGCAATTTGGTACGAATGCAAAGTAAAATACAGAAAAACGGATGAGACCGGAGGGCAAAAAGTGACTTCGGAGCCTTATTTGGTAGATGCGGTATCTTACACAGAAGCAGAAAGCAGAATCAATGAAGAAATGGCTGCTTACATTAGTGAAGAATTTAAAATCACGAATATAAAAGTGGCAAATTTTGCCGAGATACACCCATTTGAAAATGCCGACCGTTGGTTTAAATCAAAAGTTACTTTAATGGCTTATGACGAAGAAAGCGGTAAAGAAAGAAAAACCAATATGTATCTTTTGGTTCAGGCAAATGATGTAAAAGAAGCTTACGACAATACGATTACGGTAATGAAAAACACTATGGGAGATTATACCATTCCTGCTATTTCAGAATCGCCAATTATGGACGTTTTCCCGTACTTTAGTGGTGAAGAAGGAGAAATGGCGCAATTGGAAAGATTCAATACCTTAAAAGCATCAAAACCTGCATTGGTTGCCGTTGGTGACATGGGGGAGACTGTAGACGATCTTATGGAAGTTTAAAAGAATCTACTTGTAAAATTATACAATTAAAAAGAGGACAATTTCGTCCTCTTTTTTGTTTAGTTAACTTTATTATATCTGTAATAAAATAAAACTTCCTATATACAATGGAGCAATCAAAATTGAATTACGTTTAAAATCCGGCATTTAATATTCTTTAACTTCCTGATTGTATTCAAAAACACTGTCCCATAATTTGTCGATTTTGACAAGGGCATGATCCAGTCCGATAACTTCCCATTTTCCGTTTTTTTCTATACCAAGACCAATATTTTGTAATTTTTCTAAAGCATCTTTTACATCAAAATCCAGATCGGTATGGAGCTGTGTGAGGAACCAGGATTCAATTTGAGTATCGAGTTCGTCTTCTGTTAGCGGAACAGGACTTCTGTATAAAAAAGCGTAGGCTAATATGGTTTCTTTAAGGACTTCTTCTTCAGAAGAGTTCAGAAGCGAGTAAAAAACACCACTGTTGTTTCCGAGATTCTTAAAGTAAAGACTGTCGGAAAGCATTTTTCCGTATTTGATTTTTTTGTTGATAAAGTTGCTGTACTGACGGAACAAGTAAGCACACAATATTCCCAATGCAATTAACCCCTGATTTAAGGAAGCTTTACTGTTTAACAAATCAATTGTTTCTCCCGATTTATAGGCGGCGTACATGCCAATCAATGCCGGAATTACCGTTGTGCTTAACAACGAAATACCACCACCGATTCCCGGTACCCAAAAGAATAATTTATCCCGTGTTGACATTCTCGGAATCGCATTCGGAAATATAGTTTCAAGGTCGTTTTTAGGAACGCGTTTGAAGATTTTTAATCCAATAGAACCCGGATCAACGGGCATTTTTCCTAATTTGACTTTTTTCTCTTTTAGATAATCGGCTTCGTTGTAATTCAGATAAATCATTACACGATCGTAGTATTCTACTTCTATTTCCTTTTTCCAGAAAATAAATTTAGAAACTTTTTCTGTTGCTTGGTGATGTCCGCGAACGTATAATTCGTAGTCTTTAAAAGCGTTAAAATCTATAGAAAGATTTAAACCAATTAAGTCCGATTCTTTAAAGGCCCGATCTAAAGTTTCCTGATCTATACGGGTATAATTACCATGCGCTAAAACTTTATGAAGGGTTTCTTTAAAAATCAAAAAATCACTTTTGCCAACAAAAGCTTCACGTTCTTTCGGACTCAAATCGGGGTCGAATAAAGCGTAGTTTTGTTTTAGATTACGGTTTAGGTTAAAGGCTTCGTAATGATAATAATGTTCGACGATGTCAAACAACTTTTTAAAAGTCTCTTTTTTTTGTTCGTCTTCAGCGAAAGCACTTATTTGTTGCTCGAGTAAGAATTCCTTGTTGAAGGGAATATAATGTTCTCGTGTCATATTTCAATTTGGAGCTTTAGTTTTTTTTAGTGGCAAAGGTTCAAAGGTACAAAGGTGCAAAGTATTTTGACTGTAAAATAATGTATTAATCTCAGTATTTATTTTAGGTCAATTTTGTAGGGTTGGTTATGCAAATGGCTTGAATCAGGTATTTTGTATGGGGACTAATTTTAATTCTTTGCGACTCCTATTTTTTGCAGAGAAATTTTTTCACGCAGATTTTGCAGATTACTTTTATCTAATTGCAAAACCAAAATATCAGCCCGATCTGCTAAATCTGCGTGCAAAAAAAACTTAGCGACTTGGCGACTTTGCGAGAGATTGATTATTACAATTTACGCAACGAAAAAATCAATTAAAAGGAATTCCGGAACTAAAGATAAACCGTTTGCCGTTCTTTGGTAGAATTACAAGTTTGCGTTATCCGGTTTTTCTAAGTGTTTGGAAATAGAATCCGTATTAATGATTCTGAAACGCCCGGGATATTTGCCCCATATGTGTTTTTTATTGCCATAATAGTCCATATATTCTTCGCAAACAAAAACAGCATGCGCAGTTGACCATGCCACAACACCACAATATTCATTTCCTGATAAACGCTTTAAAGGCAGTACTTGTTTGTCTTTTTCGAATCCTAAATATTTATAAATGGTTGGTGTATAGACCTCTCCATCTTCTAAATCCTCCAATGCTTTGTCAAAAGTTGCTTCCCTGTCAATAATTTGTTTGTATTTTGCCATTACCGCGTAAGTCAATACGGCGTAGTCTTTTATTTTTATGGTTTCCTCATTTTCTTTAATTAGCACAAAACCGGCAGAGAAACTTGCTTTATCAAGTTCTTCATTTTTTAAAGTAAAGGAAGCCTTGTTTTTTAATGTTATTTTATACCCATTATCGTTTACTTTTTCAGTTACAAAAAGGTTATCAAGACCATAAACATTTAAAGAAGCTTTAATAAAGGCAATCGAGGAACAGTTTGTACGTTCGCCCTGTTTAAAGCTGTCGAATATCTCATCTGAACTCATTTGTGAGTAAGAAGTGAAACAAATAAACAGGAAAAATAAAAAAGTTAAAGTAATAGACTTCATTCTCTCAAAAAATTATAATTGTCTCCCTAATTATTTTTTAGGAAAAAAGTGATTTTACAAAGCTATAAAAATCGACTAATAGTTGGCATTTTTGCTCCTTAACTTTTTTAAGAAAAAAGGCAGCTAATGTGCTAAATTAATTTTTTGAGCAGTATTTGTTTTTCTTTAGTCACAAAGATTTAAGGGGTTGAAGTATTTTTTGGACTGTGTGATTAGCAATTTGACAATGTAAAAAAAACATTTTTTCTAACTCCTTAAAAATATATTTATAAGTTTATTAGGATAAAATAATTGGAAGGTTATAAGCAAATGTTTAAGTTTTGCATCCTATGATTTTATTCTATGATTTCGTCGGGAATCCATCCTTCGGCATTGTTTTTTATATTTCGGGACCATGTCCAGCCATTTAAAGGTTTGATTTTTTCAATGTGATCACCTTGTTCAACATCAAGTTCTTTAGCGGAGTAATATTCTAAAACTTTTCCGGTCTTTTTATCATCTGAAATTTTAAGTATCCGGATTGGTATCCAGCCTTTATTGGTTTTACTTTCTGCCCAAATCCAACCCTTCCATTTTTCTTCTTTTTCCTCTTCTCCCAGATTCACAATTTCACCTGAATGCAAAACAATAGGATTCTCGTATTGGGTTTTATAGGATTTCAGAATTTTAAAAATTTCCATGGAAGTATTGTTTTAATTGTCTTAGTTTTCAAAATTACAATATTTAATTGTAAGTATTTCAGCGGAAAAAAGGCTTTTTTATGACCAAGCTTAGTATTAATTTAAAAAAAACTAAAGCAATTTTAGTAGTAATAAAAGATAGATCGTGTTCACTAAATTTTGAGAATCGTCATAAGGACAAAATTAGATCAATATTATAATGTACAACGGCTTGTCGAACAAGAATTATACGAACACTATTGGTGTAAATGATACGGCGTTGGTTTAATTATGCTATTGTAATAAGTGCTTCTCATTTGCATTTGTTTTCGGTTTTTGATCCTTGCAAAAAAAAAAACAATTTGGAACCGAATCGGAGTCTGAGATTTTTTTTCTTAACTTTAAACACCTCAAATTTAAAAGGTATTTATAAGTTAAATCCGCTGGAGTTTTAAATCCGGTGTTGCGTATGAATATCGAATTACGCCTCAGCTAATAAAACGATGTCAGTATTGTTTCAAAGGCAGTAAAAGGTGAATGAACCAACCGAATGTTTCCGATTAAAAAGTTATCGTGAATTATACGAATTTTTGCGAATGTACGATAGAACGCTCTGCATAAAGAATTAGTGTAATTCGCGGCAAAATTAAAAATTCCAGTTTTTTTATTATTAAAAATAACGTTATGGTTGTTGAGGTTTTTAAAACAAATGTTCAGAAAGAATCAGACAAAAATTATATAATCGCGGTGATCCAGACTCAGTTTCCGGATTACAAGATCAATTTTGATCTGGAGGATTGTGATAAAATATTAAGAGTTGAGGGCGTCGAATTAGAACCCAAAAACATAATAGATTATGTAAATTGTCTCGGATATATTTGTGTACTGTTAGATTGAGTAGTTGAACTCGATTGTTGAGTGAAATCCGCGACTGCTTTTTGTCACAGATTAAATGGATTAAGGGGATTATTTTTAAGTTTGAAAAGGGTGATAAAACGCAACTTTATTTCTTCGAAAAAAAATCTAAACATCTAAAAGAACGATCTTATTAAGGTTTGTGCTTTCAATTAAAAAAGGGCTGACAGACTTAAGTGTGAATTTTTGAGGCTCTTTTCTGTTGTGAAAGAGTTTCTGCTTTTTCTGTGCATAATTTTTTAAATTTGTGCTCTTATGAAAAAAGAACACTCCCTCTTTGACTTTTCGCAAAAGGTTAATTATAAAAACGAAATTTTAGCAGGTTTAACGGTGGCGATGACGATGATTCCAGAATCATTATCCTTTGCAATTCTTGCCGGATTTCCTCCTTTGGCCGGATTGTATGCCGCTTTTATAGCAGGTTTGGTGACAGCCGTTTTTGGTGGCAGACCCGGAATGATTTCGGGCGGAGCAGGAGCTACGGTGATTGTTTTGATCGCTTTGATGAAATCACATGGGATAGAATATGTTTTTGCAGCCGTAGCCTTAGGGGGAGTGGTGCAAATTTGTATTGGACTTTTTAAATTCGGGAAATTTATCAGACTGGTTCCACAGCCCGTGATGTTCGGTTTTGTAAATGGTCTTGCGGTAGTTATTTTTATGTCGCAGTTAGAGCAATTTAAAACGGTTGTAAACGGACAAGTAACCTGGCTTCAGGGAACTTCTCTGTATGTTATGTTAGGATTGACGGCACTTACAGTTGGTATTGTATTGCTGTTTTCTAAAATTACAAAAGCAGTTCCGGCCTCTTTGATCGCAATACTGGTAGTTTTTGTCCTTGTTTTAGTTTTTAATATTGAAACTAAAACCGTTCAGGATATTGCTTCTGTTCAAGGAGGGTTCCCGCCATTTCATATCCCGGTTATTCCATTATCTTTTGAAACTTTTAAAGTGATATTTCCCTATTCAGTAATCGTTGCAGCGGTGGGTTTAACAGAAGGTTTGTTAACACTTAATTTAGTAGACGAAATTACCGGAACACGTGGTAACAGCAATAGAGAATGTATTGCACAGGGAAGCTCTAATATTCTAAATGGTTTCTTTTTCGGAATGGGAGGATGCCCCATGATTGCTCAGACTTTGGTAAATCTTTCGGCGGGTTCCAGAGCCAGACTTTCGGGAATCATTGCGGCGATAACCATTTTAGTAATCATTCTTTTTGGAGCTCCGATAATCGGAAAATTGCCAATGGCTGCCTTAGTTGGGGTTATGATGATGGTGGCGATTACAACATTTGAATGGTCCAGTTTGAGGATTATAAACAAGATGCCAAAACACGATATTTTTGTTGGAATTCTGGTCGCCGTAATTACTATTTTATTGCACAATCTGGCCTTGGCGGTATTGATTGGGGTGATTGTTTCGGCCTTGGTTTTTGCCTGGGAAAGTGCAAAAAGAATCCGTGTGAGACATTTTATTGACGCTGAAGGAGTGAAACATTATGAAATCTACGGTCCTTTATTTTTTGGTTCTACAAAGCTTTTTATGGAAAAGTTCGATATACAAAATGATCCCGATAAGGTGATTGTTGACTTTAAAGAAAGCCGTATTGCAGATATGTCAGCGATTGAAGCAGTAAATAATCTAACTAGAAAATACAGCGAATTAGGTAAAGTGATTCAGTTAGAACATTTAAGTGAGGACTGCAGAATAATACTTAAAAACGCAGATGCCGTTATCAAAGTAAATGTAATCGAAGATCCAACTTATAAGGTAGTGAGTTAATTGGGTTTTAAAAAAGTTGTCACAAATTGCACGAATTAACACAAATTATTGCGGCCCAAAATTATACATTCGTGTAAATTCGTGCAATTCGTGGCTTATTTTTTCAGCATGTTTTTTACTTCGCTAAATTTCCCGTCTACTTCATCGATTTTTAAATTTAATAGATGTGCAATTAAAGGATAAACAGAAATGTTCTGAAACGATCCGACTGTTTTATCAACTTTAAAAGCGGGGCCTTTTGCATAAAAGATGGCTTGCATGTCTTTATTTCTGTTATCGTAACCATGTGTTCCGCCATTAGTAGTTTGTGTTTTATTTTTTGCCAGACTATATCCTTTTTTAGCCTCGATGACAAAATCCAACACTCTTGGATTGGTTCCAAAATGAAGTCTTTTAGGGATATCGGCCGGTTTCCAGAATTTAATATGGGGAACTTTTTTTAAGGCACGGGCAATAGAATCCGCGCAACCCGGTTTTGCCTGTAAGCTCATAATCGGGTTAATGACCTCTTTGTAGCCTAACCATTCGGGTTTGAGATAATCTAAAAGAACTACTTTTTTATCGTCACTGATTTTTGCCATTCCGTGGTCTGAGACAATAATCAGGTTAATTTGTTTTCCAATTGGTAATTGATCGAGCTTTGTGGACAATTGTCCCATAACAGCATCCATTCTTCGAACTGTCTTTTCAATTTCGGGAGAAGAGGGGCCAAAGTTATGACCTGTATGATCAGGTTCGTCAAAATATAAAGTAATGAGATGCGGGCGTTGCTGTTCCGGAAGTTGCAGCCATTTTAGTACAGTGTCAATTCGGGTTTCATAAGGGATTTTAGCATCGTACTTTTTATAAATACCGGGTCTTTTCTGATCTGTATCGGATCCTGGCCAGAAAAACGAAGCTGCTTTTACCCCTTGCTGCTCGGCAACATTCCAAATAGGGTTGCCACCATAAAAACGAGAATCATTTTTTGCTGCTGTTGCTAATGAAAAAGATTCTTTTAATGTATTGTCGTAAAAAGCATTATTTATGATGCCGTGATGATCGGGATAAAGTCCCGTAACAATAGCATAGTGATTAGGGAAAGTTTTGCTGGGATAGGAGGGGCGCATTGATTTGGCATGAACACCTTGTTGTGCTATTTTTTCAAGATTCGGAAGTTTATACCGCTCGGCATAATCCCAACGAAATCCGTCCATAGAAACCAATACTACATAATTGTCCTTATTGGACTGTGAATGTAAAAAAGAGGTGAGAAGTAAGCATGTAAAAGATAAAACGTAGGCGGTGAATTTTCTCATTTTGTAAATTTTATAGCATTACAAAGGTATCAATAAAGAGTTTTTAAAGGAAAAACACAATGTTAAACTAAGGAAAACTTCTCAAGAATTATAAAAATTTCAATTAACCGCGTCCGGGTAATAATCAGAAAATAATTCGTGATAAATCGAGCAATTGCTTCGCCTGTTCGCTATCGCTCGAGTCATGGCAAAGAATTTTTTTAAATCAGTAAAATCTGTGGCAGCATTTTTATTTTGCCACAGGTTAAAAGAATTAAAATGATTATTTCTCAGTTAAAAGAGAATAATTCGTGGTAATTCGCGCAATTGCTTCGCCTGTTCGTTATCGCTCGAGTTGCGGCAAAAAAATCTTTTAAATCAGTGAAATCTGTGGCAAAAAAAAACGCCAAATAGAAAATTTCTATCTGGCGTTTTATAGCGTAAGAAGTTAAGAATGATTACATCATTCCCGGCATACCGCCACCCATTGGCATTCCGCCAGCGTTTTCTTCTTTAATGTCAATTAAAGCACATTCTGTAGTTAAGATCATTCCCGAAACAGATGCAGCGTTTTCAAGTGCTACACGAGTTACTTTTTTAGGATCGATAATTCCTGCTTTTAGCATATCTACATACTCATCAGTTTTTGCATTGTATCCAAAATCACCTGAACCTTCGCCCACTTTTGCTACAACTACAGACCCCTCAAGACCTGCATTTTCAACGATAGTTCTTAATGGAGATTCAACAGCGCGGGAAACAATATGAATTCCTGTAGCCTCGTCAGCGTTGTCAGCTTTTAGGTCAGCTAAAGCAGTTTTAGCTCTCAATAAAGCTACACCACCACCGGCAACGATTCCTTCTTCAACAGCAGCACGAGTAGCATGTAAAGCATCATCAACTCTGTCTTTTTTCTCTTTCATTTCTACTTCAGAAGCAGCTCCAACATAAAGAACAGCAACACCACCTGCTAATTTAGCCAAACGCTCTTGCAATTTTTCTTTATCGTAATCAGATGTAGTTGTTTCCATCTGACCTTTAATTTGGTTCACACGGTTTTTGATGATATCAGCTTCACCGGCACCACTTACAATGGTAGTGTTGTCTTTATCGATAGAAACTCTTTTTGCAGTTCCTAACATTTCGATAGTAGTGTTTTCAAGTGTATATCCTCTTTCTTCAGAAATTACAGTTCCACCCGTTAAGATAGCGATATCTTCTAACATTGCTTTTCTTCTGTCTCCAAAACCAGGAGCTTTTACAGCAGCAATTTTTAAGGCTCCGCGTAATTTGTTTACTACCAAAGTAGACAAAGCTTCTCCGTCAACATCTTCAGCAATAATCAATAATGGTTTTCCTGATTGTGCAACCGGCTCTAAAACAGGTAATAATTCTTTTAAAGAAGATACCTTTTTATCGTATAATAAGATGTATGGAGCGTCTAATTCAACTTCCATTTTCTCCGGATTGGTAACAAAATATGGAGAAAGATATCCTCTGTCAAATTGCATTCCTTCTACAACATCAACGTAAGTATCTGTTCCTTTAGCTTCTTCAACAGTAATTACACCTTCTTTACCTACTTTAGCGAAAGCAGTAGCGATCAAATCACCAATTACTTCGTCATTGTTTGCAGAGATAGAAGCAATTTGTTTGATTTTATCAGAATCACTTCCAACTACTTTAGCTTGTTTTGCTAAGTCAGCAACGATAGCTTCAACAGCTTTATCGATACCGCGTTTCAAGTCCATTGGATTTGCTCCCGCAGCAACGTTTTTCAAACCTTCTTTTACGATAGCCTGAGCTAAAACAGTAGCCGTTGTAGTTCCGTCTCCTGCTAAATCATTGGTTTTAGAAGCCACTTCTTTAACCATTTGTGCGCCCATATTTTCTAATGGGTCTTTTAATTCGATTTCTTTTGCAACAGAAACACCGTCTTTAGTAACAGTTGGTCCACCAAATGATTTCCCGATAATTACGTTACGACCTTTTGGTCCCAAAGTTACTTTTACTGCATTTGCTAATGCATCAACACCACGTTTTAGTCCGTCACGTGCTTCAATATCAAATTTTATATCTTTTGCCATTTCTTTGAATTTTGTTTAAAGTTTGATTAGTTTCAAGTTATTGGGTCTTAATTCTTAATACACATAACTTAATACTTAATTATTTTTAGATTATCGCAAGAATATCATCTTCACGCATGATTAAATAATCGGTGCCTTCCAGTTTTAATTCTGTTCCGGCATATTTACCATAAAGAACAGTGTCACCCACTTTTACAGTCATAGTGTGATCTTTAGATCCGTTTCCAACTGCAACTACAGTCCCTTTTTGAGGTTTCTCTTTGGCAGTATCTGGAATAAAGATTCCTGAAGCAGTTTTAGTTTCAGCTGCAACAGGCTCGATAAGTACGCGGTCAGAAAGCGGTTTAATATTTAAAGCCATAATTTTATTTATATTTTAGGTTATACTTTTTTAATGTTCAGAAACTTTCAGAAATTATGCCATGCTTAAAAAACTGCCATTATTTCCTAAAAAAAATGCCAGCTTTGACAGGCTGGCATTTCAATTTTATATCAAAATTATTATTTTGTTGCAGGAGCTGCCGGAGCAGGAGTTTGTTGAGCCGGAGCAGCTGGTGTTTTAGCAGCCGGAGCTTCGGTTTTTTCGATAAGTTTAGAGTCAGTATCACTTAATGATCCTGTAAAGCTTAAGCTTGAAAGTAAGATTAAAGCGATCAAAATAGTAGCTAACGTCCAGGTACTTTTATCTAAAAAGTCTGTTGTTTTTTGTACTCCACCTAGCATTTGAGTTCCGCTAATTGTAGAAGACAATCCGCCTCCTTTAGGGTTCTGTACCATAATTACTACGATCAATAGAAAGCAAACTATTGTGATTAAAACTAAAAAAATTGAAAATGTGCTCATTGTTTAATTGTTATTGTTATTTTGTTGTAAAATCTTTATATCCGATATGCGGTCTGCAAAGAAACTAATTTTTTCTGGATATTTCAAAATTAATATTTCATATGCCTGGATTGCTTTTGTATATTTCTTTTGTTCTAAATATACTCTGGCTAAAGTCTCTGTCATCAAGTACGGATTCTCTTCTTTATTGATGTCAAATTGAGTTGTGGTAGTTGCTGCGACTGACTTAACCGGTGTGATTTTCGGATTTGTTTCGATGAATTTATCAATTAGTTCCGCTTTTTTCTTTTTTTCGTCCTCTATTGCTTCTGTTTCGTCGATTGGAGCAACGGCTTCCATAACGGGTTCAGGAGTCTTCTCGACTTCGATTACAGCTTCCGTATTTTCTTGCGGAGCTTCATTCGTTAGCTCGATTGGAGCAATGGCTTCAATAACAGGTTCAGGAGTCTTCTCAACTTCGTTTACAGCTACCGTGTTTTCTTGCGGGCCTTCATTCGTTCGGTCAATAGGTTCTGTTCTGGACAATTGTAACCATTCCTGAAACGAGTGTTTTTCACTAACAGAAAAATCCAGCGGTTTTCCGATTTCCAGATTTTCTTCTGCAATTTTTAAGTTGTCCTGAGTGTCAGTTTCTTTTGGCTCTGTCGTAATTGCTGCCTCTTCAAAAGCAACCGATGTAGCTTCTTTTAAAGAAGTAAAAGTTGATTCTTCAATAGGATCAATGTGAACGTCAGGAGTTGTTACTGTTTTTTCAGCAACAATTGGTGTTTCTTCTTGTGTAGAAGTTAAAGCAGGTTGCTCAACTGTTTGTATTGGTTTTTCAAAAGCAGTAATTGCCTCTTCTTTTATAGGAACAATAATAGGTTGTTCTGTGATAGGAGCAACGGTTTGTTCTTCGGCTTTTGTTGGTTCTTTCGAAACAACTTCGGTTTCTTCCTTTATATAAGTTGAAGAAGCTTGTTCAATTGGAGTGCCGGTTACAGGCTCTTCTGTTTTGATTAATTCTTCAAAAACAACTTCTGTTTCTTCTTTTGCAGGCAGAACAACAGGTTGTTGTTCAGTAACAATGTCGGCAGGTTGTTCCTTGGCTTTTATGACTTCTTCAAAAACGACCTCAGGTTCTATTTTTATCGGAATAATAACAGGAGCAACAGGTTTTTCTTCTGTTTTTATAGACTCTTCAAAAACAACAGTTGTGGCTTGTTTGATAGAAGTTAGTATAGATTGTTCGATCGGATCGATTCTAATCTCGGGAACTTTTTGGATTTCCGGTAAAACAATTTCACTTTCAAAAACAGTAATGTCCAAAAGGTCCAGTAGTTTCTGATCGTAATAGTCATTTTGAATGGAGACAAAAGTCTCAGAAGTGATAAAGTCAAACAGTACAGAGCGATCTGTAGTGTGAGCTGCGGTAACTTTCAAAGCATAATTATACTTAAAGCTATTCTGGTTGTAAAGTCCTTTTAATCGTAATGCTCTTGCACTTTGAAAATACGGAAATTCATTCAGAACATTGCCTAATCCTTCCGTTTGCTTTTCGGTAATAGCATCGGGTTTATTTATTAGGTATGTATAATCAGTTACATTCATTGTTTTATGCTTTGGTTTAATCCTTTAGTTTTGTGTTGATTCGATGATTAACAAATTACCATTTGGCCAATGACTCATTAAAAATATCCTGAGTAATTCTCTCGTAAATCTCTTTTATGGCAGAATTTAAAGCAGAACCTATTAATTGTTGATCTCCTGCATAGTCTTTGTAGAATTCAAATGTTCTTTCAAAATCATCCGCTTCCTTCTTTTTGTTAGTGAATCGAACATTAATACGAATCGTTAAACGGTTCTGAGCTGCCTGTTGGTCAGCGGTAGCCGTCATTGGAGTTATTCTGTAGTCTACAATTTCTCCTTCATAAACCAAATCCCCACCGGTGCTGACTAAGTTTAGATTGGTTTGGTTTTGAATTAAATCCTGCAAAGTCAAAGTAAAATCCCTGTCGATTCCCGGTTCAATCAGAGCTGCATTATTCTGGAAAAAGTTAACCTGAAAAGTTTCTGCATCAATTTTTCCTGTTCCTGTAAAGTTGTAAACACTACAACCACTTAATAGAAAGAGGCTGATAAAGGCAAATAAAGAATATATTTTTTTCATAATAATAGTTGAAAAATTCCAATTTTTTGAAATTCCAAATTCCAAATTTTTTCAAATATACTAATTTGAAATTTGGAATTTGTTTTTTAAAACGAACTCCCCAAACTTGGAATTTGGGATTTTCTTTTTTTGGAATTTATTGTTGTTATAAATCGAATTGTTTAATTTTTCGGTATAAAGTTCGTTCTGAGATGCCAAGTTCATCAGCAGCCGCTTTGCGTTTTCCTTTGTTTTTCTCTAATGATTTTTTGATCATTTCGATTTCTTTTTGTTCCAGACGCAAGATTTCCTCTTCTTCAATTGTTTCGGCATCGAGATAATTGTTGTCATCTTGTATGCGGTAATTCTCTTCGCGGGCTGCAGGTGTCATGACCGCTGTTCTTGGTTCTTCTTCAAAATCTATTTCGCTCTCATTTTCCTGTGAACCGTATATTTTCTGAATTAAATTGGGATTGATATCCTGAACTTTTGAACTGCCGTTTTTCATTAATTCTAAAGTCAGCTTTTTCAGGTCATTTAGGTCGCTCTTCATGTCAAAAAGGACTTTGTACAGAATGTCTCTCTCGGTACTGAAATCACTTTCTTTTTTCTTATCGCTGATTACGGAAGGCAAATTACTCCCTTCCACAGGTAAATAAGATTGTAAAGTAGATAAGGAAATATCGCGATTGGTCTCTAAAACTGAAATTTGTTCGGCTACATTTCGTAGCTGACGAATGTTCCCGTTCCATCTGAATTTCTGTAAAAGCTGAACAGCATCATCATCCAGTTTCAAAGGCGGCATTTTGTATTTATGTGCAAAATCGGCCACAAACTTTCTGAATAACAAATGGATGTCGTCGTTTCTTTCGCGTAATGGCGGCAAAGTAATTTCAACAGTTGTCAGACGATAGTACAAATCCTCGCGGAATTTTCCTTTTTCAATGGCATTAAATAAATTGACATTTGTTGCAGCAACGATTCTCACGTTTGTTTTTTGAACCTGAGAAGAACCTACTTTTATAAATTCTCCGTTTTCAAGTACACGCAGTAACCTAACCTGAGTGGTAAGGGGTAATTCACCTACTTCATCGAGGAAAATTGTTCCACCGTCAGCCACTTCAAAATAGCCTTCACGGGTACTGGTTGCTCCTGTAAAAGCACCTTTTTCATGTCCAAAAAGTTCACTGTCAATTGTTCCTTCCGGAATAGCTCCGCAGTTTACGGCAATATATTTACCATGCTTTCGGTGTGAAAGCGAATGGATAATCCTCGGAATATTTTCTTTACCAACACCACTTTCTCCCGTTACCATTACTGATATATCGGTAGGAGCAACCTGAATTGCTTTTTCGATAGCGCGGTTTAATTTTGGATCATTTCCAATAATTTCAAAACGTTGTTTTATTGCTTGAACGGTCTCCATTTGCTTTTTGTTTCAAGTTTTTATTTGTTTCAGGTTTACTATACGTACTTTAGAAACTTAACTTTTTAAACTCTTTTTTATTCGATATTTTTATCACTTTATAGGTATTCTTGGGTAATTGAGATTGATGAATTTTTATCTGAAATGTTTTTTTATTTTCTATTTTGAAATTTAAGACTCGAGATAATTTTTTATGTACCCAATAGTAAGGCCTCAATTTACAGAGAAAACTTGAAACTTGAAACTTTTTTAATTCATGCTGCTCAATCCTACAGCTTCCCCTTTTAGAGTTCCGCTGGTGCAGTTTGTGATTTTTACATTCACAAAATCTCCAATTTTATAATTCTCTTTTGGAAAAACCACCGTGATACTTTGTGAGTTTCTACCTGAGAACTCTTCTTTAGACTTTTTAGAAACTTTCTCGACTAAAACCTCTACCGTTTGACCAATAAACTCTTCAGAACGGAACCAGGCATGTTTTTGTTGTAAATCGACAATTTCTTGTAATCTTCGTGCTTTGGTTTCTTCCGGAACATCATCTTTCATTTTTCTTCCGGCCAAAGTTCCCGGACGTTCAGAATACGAATACATATAACCAAAATTATATTTCACATATTCCATTAAGCTCATCGTATCCTCGTGATCTTGCTCCGTTTCTGTTGGGAAACCGGCAATCATATCTTGTGAAATCGACGCATTCGGAACAATTGCTCTGATTTTATCAATCAAAGTCATGTATTCTTCACGTGTGTGCAGACGATTCATTTCTTTTAAAATTCGGTTACTTCCCGATTGAACCGGTAAGTGAATGTGTTTACAGATATTCGGGTATTTTGCGATAACGTGCAAAATGCTTTCGTGCATATCCTGCGGATTTGAAGTCGAAAAACGAATACGCATTTTAGGAAAACCAACAGCAACCATTTCAAGCAATTGATCAAAATCTACGGCTGTTGCTTTTTGCATTTCAGAGGCATTTACAAAATCCTTTTTCAAACCGCCGCCGTACCAAAGGTAACTGTCAACGTTTTGTCCTAAAAGAGTAATTTCTTTAAAACCATTGTTCCATAGATCCTGAATTTCTTTCATGATACTTTGCGGTTCACGGCTGCGCTCGCGTCCACGAGTAAAAGGTACTACGCAAAAGGTACACATATTATCGCAACCACGTGTGATAGAAACCAAAGCGGTGATTCCGTTGCTCATTAAACGAACGGGTGAAATATCTCCGTACGTTTCTTCTTTTGATAAAATGACATTGATAGCGTCACGACCTTCTTCAACTTCAGATAATAGATTTGGTAAATCTTTATAAGCATCCGGGCCAACAACAAGATCGACTATTTTTTCTTCTTCCAGAAACTGACTTTTCAAACGCTCCGCCATACAGCCCAAAACGCCTACTTTCATTTTCGGATTAATACGTTTTACAGCATTATATTTCTCCAGACGTTTGCGGATCGTTTGTTCTGCTTTGTCTCTGATGGAGCAGGTGTTTACTAAAACCAAATCAGCCTCTTCTAAAACAGAAGTAGTGTTATATCCGCCTTCAGATAAAATGGAAGCTACGACTTCACTGTCCGAAAAATTCATCGCACAACCGTAACTCTCTATAAAAAGTTTTTTAGTATTCTCAGGTTTATTTTCTAAAACAAGACTTTCGCCCTGTTTGCTTTCTTCAATTATCTTTTCCATAAGCACTTTCAGAAGTGAATTTTAATAAGGTGGCAAAGGTACAATTATTTGAATGATTATGACAAGATGTCAGATGAAGATTTAACATTGTTTTTGAGTTTTTTCTGGAGGCAAAACAAGCTGCCTTTTCGTGAATTGGACTCAAAAAATGCTTGCCGCGACTCGAGCGATAGCGAACAGGCGAAGCAATTGCACGAATTTTCACGAATTGTTTTTTTACTTATAAATAATCCCTTTAATTCTTTAATCTGTGGCAAAAAAGAGAATAGCCACAGATTTCACAGATTTCACAGATTTTTTTTTGATTGGTCTATATCAATTGCCTCCAGTTTTTAACTGGAGGTAGAGAATTGATCAATAATTAAATAGGCTTTAGCCAAATTCTTTGAAGGTTCGGCTAAAGCCTTTGTGTCTTTCTTATACAACCACCAGTTAAAAACTGGAGGCAATTCAAATAAGACTTTTATTATTTGTATTCGGATTGCAATTAAATAAAGTGATCAAGTAGCAATTTGAATTGATTGCAATTAAACAACCGGGTTCGGAGTAAAAACAAAGTAATTCGTGAAAATTCGTGCAATTAGTGGCAAATTTTAGCTTAAAACTCCATATAAAATGGCAGCTAAAGCGGCTCCTAACAGCGGTCCTGCAATGGGAATCCAGGCATAGTTCCAGTCGCTGCTTCCTTTGATTGGAAGAAGAGTGTGTATAATTCGTGGGCCTAAATCACGAGCCGGATTAATTGCATAACCTGTGGTACCCCCCAAAGACAAACCGATACCCCAAACCAAAAAGGTAACAGGAATAGCACCTGCTGAACCTAATCCTATTTTTGCAGATGGATCGGCAGCCAGTGTAATGCTTGGATCGGAAAAATAAAAGATCACAAAGACAAGTACAAATGTTCCGATTATTTCGCTGATAAGATTTGAAAATGGATTTCTGATTGCCGGACTGGTACTAAAACAAGCTAATTTGGCGCCCTCATCTTCTGTGGCAGCAAAATGATCTTTGTGAAAGAGCCAAACCAAAAACGCTCCCGCCATAGCACCAATTATTTGAGCAATAATATATGAAGGGACCAAAGCCCATGAAAATTTTCCGGCAATGGCCAAGCCAACAGTTACGGCAGGATTTAAGTGCGCGCCACTAACCGGGCCTGCAACCTGAACGCCAACAAAAACAGCTAAAGCCCAGGCTGTAGTAATTACCATCCATCCTGAATTGTTGCCTTTAGTATTTTTTAAAACTACGTTTGCAACTACGCCGTTTCCTAGTAATATAAGAAGCATGGTTCCTATTATTTCAGCTGTAAATGGAGTCATTTTTGTATGTTTTAGGTTAATAAACTTAGGGAGATTCTTTTGAATTGTATTTAATATATAGTTGTGTGTAAAGTTTTTCACGCAGATTCAGCAGATTTATTTGAAGAGTTTTACCGCAAACAAAAAGATCCGCATAATCTGCTAAATCTGCGTGAAAAAAAAATCTTCGTGGCAAGTGAAACGCCTATTATGCAGTTTTAAAAATGATGTTTCTATTTGTTAAAAAATGTGCTTAATGAGCTAATCCTCAATCCATTTTGTAGTGCGTCCGACGGCTTTGTTCCAATCGTGTACAAGTTGGTCTACTTCTGTTTTTGGCATTTCAGGCGAAAATATTCTGTCTACAGACCATTGTTTTTGTAACTCGTCTACACTTTCCCAATACCCGACAGCTAATCCGGCCAGATAGGCGGCGCCCAGGGCTGTTGTTTCCAAAGTTTTGGGACGTATAACTTTAAAGCCAAATAAATCCGATTGAAATTGCAACAGTAGATTGTTTACTACCGCTCCGCCATCTACTCTTAATTCTTTTCCTGCATTTCCGGAGTCGGCTTCCATTGATTTTGCTAAATCAAATACCTGATAAGCGATTCCTTCTAAAGTGGCTCGTGCTATATGTGCGCTTGTAGTACCACGGGTAATCCCTAAGATGGCTCCTCTGGCATATTGATCCCAATGTGGGGCACCTAATCCTGTCAGTGCAGGGACAAAATAAACACCACCATTGTCCGGAACACTTGCCGCTAAGGCTTCGATTTCGTCTGAGGAGTTAATCATTTTTGCACCGTCTCGTAGCCATTGTACCGCTGCTCCACCTACAAAAACACTTCCTTCCAGGGCATAAGTTGTTTTGCCGTTTATTTTCCAGGCGACTGTAGTCAGTAGATTGTTTTTAGAATAAACAGGTTGATCTCCGGTGTTCATTAACATAAAACAACCCGTTCCGTAGGTATTTTTCATCATTCCGGGTTCGGTGCATAATTGTCCAAAAAGTGCTGCCTGCTGATCTCCGGCTACACCCGAAATGGGAATTTTTGTAGAAAATAGAGTAGTACTCGTTTCCCCGTATATTTCGCTGCTTTGTTTTACTTCGGGTAACATGGCTCTTGGAATGTCAAATAATTCCAATAACTCGGGATCCCATTCCAGGGTATGAATATTTAGGAGTAAGGTTCTGCTGGCATTAGAAACATCTGTCATAAACATTTTACCTCGGGTTAGTTTCCAGATGAGCCAGGTGTCTACAGTTCCAAAGCACAGTTTTCCTTGCTCTGCTTTTTCGCGTGCCCCTTCAACATTGTCTAAAATCCATTTTAACTTAGTTCCTGAAAAGTAGGCGTCCAGTATCAGACCTGTTTTTTTCTGAATCATATCAGAATGGCCTTGTGCTTTTAGTTCATCGCAATATTTGGCAGTTCGGCGATCTTGCCAAACAATGGCATTGTACAAGGGTTCGCTGGTTTCCCGGTCCCAAACAATAGTAGTTTCGCGTTGGTTGGTGATGCCGATTGCAGCGATTTCTCTTCCTGAAATTCCCACTTTTGCAATAACTTCGGCTGCAACACTGATTTGCGAATACCAGATCTCATTAGGATCGTGTTCTACCCATCCCGGTTTTGGAAAAATTTGTTCGTAGGATTTTTGAGAAATGCTCACAATTTCGCCATCATGATTAAATACGATCGCTCTCGAGGAGGTGGTTCCCTGATCCAATGTTAAGATTAGTTTATTTTGCATAGTGGTTGGTATGTGGTTAATTTAAGTTGCTAGTTGTAAAATGTATATTGTAAAATGTATATTGTAAAATGTAAAATGTGATATGCTAGTTTGAAAGGATAAATAATTTAATTAACTGATTTTCTTGTTTTTAAGCGAAGCGTTAGAATTTAAGTGTATTGTTACTGTATTTCAGCGATATGACACAACTATATGTTCGTACAATGCAAGATAGTAATCAATTAAACAAAACTTATCGCTTTTCACATTTTACATTTTGCTTTTCACATTTCACATTTCACATTTTACATTTTACATTTTACAGTTGGTAATTTAAGTCAGTTAGGTTTGTTTTTCGTGAAATTCGGACAATAAGAATCCGTTGGCAAGATGTTTAAACTCGGCTATTTGCCTATGAATCCATTTTTCGTCATGACCAAGTTCTTTTGCCAGTAATTGAGCTACTTTTTCGCAGCAGCTAATGGCTGCCCTTGCGTCTAAAAATAACAAACGAACTCTTCTTGCCAGTACATCATCTACCGTTCTGGCCATTTCGTAACGAACAGCCCAGGCAACTTCTGCTATAGTATAGTCGTAATTCGGATGTAGTTTTTCTTTTAGTTCAGGCTCGTTATTTTGTAATTCTGCTATTTTAGGAATGTCAGTTCCGTAGATGTATAAATGATTGGCTCTCGCTGTTGAATCTGTTTTTAAATTTCCGTGAATGGAGAGTTGTTCTGTTTTGCATTTCTTTTTAGGTAAACGATGTACGGCGATGGCTTTGTTTATAATGTCTTCTGCTATTTTTCTGTAAGTAGTCCATTTTCCTCCCGTTATGGTTATCAATCCGGTTTCAGAGACAATGATCTTGTGACTTCTGGATACTTCTTTGGTACTTTTTCCTTCTTCCTTTGGTGCGGCCAATGGTCTTAGCCCTGCAAAAACAGAGAGGACATCTGCGCGTGTTGGTTTTTTTGTTAAAAAGCGTTGCGCGGTTTCTAAAATAAATTCGATTTCTGTTTCCAGTGCAATGGGCTCCAGACTGTGTTTTCTAATTAAAGTATCGGTGGTTCCTACTACTATTTTATTGTGCCAGGGCACTGCGAACAATACTCTGCCGTCACTTGTTTTTGGAATCATTAATGCCTGATCGCCCGGTAAAAAGGAATGATCAAATACTAAATGAATTCCCTGACTTGGAACAATGTATTTTTTGTACACGGTATCGTTTAGTTTCATGATCGCATTGGTAAAAACACCGGTTGCGTTTATGACCGCTGTGCCTTTTATATTGTATTTGTCACCCGTTTCATGGTCAATCGCCTGAACACCTGTGACCTGATTGTTATCGTCTTTTAGCAGATTCATGACTTTAAAATAATTGAGAACGCAGGCTCCTTGTTCTACGGCAGTTTGTGCAATATTTATGGCCAGACGAGAATCATCAAATTGTCCGTCTTGGTAAATAACGCCACTTTTGAGACTTTTTGGTTCTACCGTAGGAAGCAATGCTACGGTTTTTTCCTTTGAGAGGTATTTAGAGCGTCCTAAACTTAGTCTGCCGGCCAGCAGATCATAAATCGTAAGACCGATGGTATAGAAATAACCACCCCACCAATTGTAATTGGGTATAACAAAGGACTGGTTTTTGACTAAATGACCTGCATTTTGCGCCAGTAAACCTCTTTCTTTTAAAGCTTCATGTACCAAAGGAATATTGCCTTGCTCGAGATAACGAACACCACCATGAACTAATTTAGTGCTCCTGCTGGAAGTGCCTTTTGCAAAATCTACTGCTTCAACCAAAACGGTTTTGTACCCTCTGCTTGCGGCATCAAGGGCAGTCCCGAGTCCGCTTGCGCCACCTCCAATCACGATAACATCCCATTGCGGGGTTTGTTTTAGTTTGGTTAGCTGTTCTGTTCGTTTCATGCTACTCTTTTTTAGGGTCATTGTGAATAACAAATATAACGAAACCAAATGAAGCTGGAGAAAATGGAGAGCAATGTGATTTTTGCTAAGGACTGGTTAAGAATTACCGCAGTTTTGATAAGAGTTATGAGATTTTTGGTGTTAAAAATCACACATTTTTGGAGTATAAACTCTTAAAACTTATACCTATATATGTAATCGTGATGTTTACAGATAAATCTGTAATTTTTAGAAACATATTATTAAAATACTTCAAAAATCAATAAGCAAGGTTAATATTTAAAAAAAATAGATACTTTTGTTGCAGAAAAATAGAGCAATGGCAAAGAATTTAGTAATAGTGGAATCACCTGCAAAGGCGAAAACGATAGAGAAATTTCTAGGAAGTGATTTTCAGGTAGAGTCAAGTTATGGGCACATAGCCGACTTACCATCAAAGGAAATAGGGGTAGATGTAGAAAATGGATTTAAACCTAAATATGAAGTTTCTTCTGATAAAAAAGCTTTAGTAAGTAAACTGAAAACACTATCTAAAAATGCCGAAATGGTTTGGTTAGCGAGTGATGAGGACCGCGAAGGGGAAGCTATTTCATGGCATCTTGCGGAAGAACTGAAACTGGATACCAAAAAGACAAAGCGAATTGTTTTTCACGAGATTACCAAAGGTGCCATTCTTAAGGCAATTGACAATCCAAGAGAAATTGATTATAATTTAGTAAATGCTCAACAGGCGCGTCGTGTTTTAGACCGTTTGGTGGGGTATGAATTATCACCGGTTTTATGGAGAAAAATTAAAGGAGGGCTGTCTGCCGGTCGTGTACAGTCTGTTTCTGTTCGTTTGATCGTTGAGAGAGAACGCGAGATTCAGAATTTTAGCGCCGTAGCAAGTTACTCCGTAGTAGCAGAATTTGTTAATGAAGCCGGAAAAGCATTCAAAGCAAAACTGCCAAAAAATTTCAATACGAAAAAAGAAGCCGAAGATTTCTTAAAACAGAATATCGGTTCTATATATAAGGTAGCGGATTTAGAAACTAAACCTACCAAAAAATCACCGGCAGCACCTTTTACAACTTCGACTTTACAACAAGAAGCGGCCAGAAAGTTGTATTTACCGGTTGGTATTACCATGCAATTAGCACAGCGTTTATACGAAGCGGGACTTATTACGTATATGAGAACCGATAGCGTAAATCTTTCTAAAGATGCGATGGATGCTGCAGAAGCAGAAATTATAAAATCATACGGAAAAGAATTCTCTAAGCCACGAACTTTTGCAACTAAAAGCAAAGGAGCACAAGAGGCGCACGAGGCAATTCGTCCGACAGATATGTCACGTCATACCGTAAATATTGATCGTGATCAGGCTCGTTTGTACGATTTGATCTGGAAAAGAACATTGGCATCTCAAATGAGCGATGCACAACTGGAAAGAACAAACGTAAAAATCGAAGCCGATAATCATGGCGAAATTTTTACAGCTTCAGGAGAAGTTTTACTTTTTGAAGGTTTCTTAAAAGTGTACTTAGAAGGACATGATGACGATGAGGAAGAGCAGGAAGGTATGCTTCCGGCATTAAAAGTAAACGAGAAGTTAGCAAACAATTATATTACCGCTACCGAAAGATATTCAAGACCACCGGCACGTTATACGGAAGCATCGTTGGTGAAAAAACTGGAAGAATTAGGAATCGGACGTCCGTCTACGTATGCGCCAACTATTTCGACTATTATCAACAGAAATTATGTTGAAAAAGGAACTCTTGAGGGTCAGGAACGTAATTATACACAACTTACTTTGCAAAACAGTAAAGTTGGTGAAAAGTTGTTAAAAGAAAATACAGGTTCTGATAAAGGAAAATTAGTTCCTACAGATATCGGAACTATTGTAACGGATTTCCTTGTTAAGAATTTTGGAAATATCCTTGATTATAATTTTACCGCAAAAGTAGAGCAGGATTTTGATGAGATTGCTGAAGGAAATATTGACTGGGCGATCATGATGAAGGAGTTCTACGATAAATTTCACCCGAATGTAAAAGAAGTGGAGGCGAATGCGGAACGTGAAAGCGGAGAAAGAATTTTAGGAAAAGATGCAGACGGAAGACAGGTTTCTGTTCGTTTAGGAAAATTTGGCCCAATGGCTCAGATCGGAGAAGCGGACGATGAAGATAAAAAATTCGCCAGTTTGATGTCGGATCAAAATATCGGAAACATCACATTAGAAGAGGCACTTAACTTGTTTTTATTGCCTAAAAACTTAGGAGAATACAAAGGAGAAGAAGTAGAGGTGAGTAATGGACGTTATGGACCTTACGTACGTCACGGAAGTGTTTTTATCTCTTTGCCAAGAGGAGAAGATCCTTTGGGGGTTTCTAAAGAAAGAGCTCAGGAATTGATTGATGAAAAAGCACTTGCTGATGCACCGATTGCTGTTTACAAAGGAGAATCTGTTCAGAAAGGGGTGGGGCGTTTTGGTCCTTTCATTAAATGGAACGGTCTTTTTGTTAACGTGAATAAAAAATACAACTTTGATAATTTATCACAAGCAGATGTTGAAGAACTGATTGAAGATAAATTACAGAAAAATATAGATAAAGTTCTTCATAATTGGGAGGATGAAGGAATTTTAGTTGAAAAAGCACGTTGGGGTCGCTCGGTGATCACAAAAGGTAAGATTAAAATTGAATTAAGCAAAGATGTTGATGCTACAAAGCTTACATTGGCTGAGGTTCAGGAAATGATTGCCAAAAAAACACCGGCAAAGAAAACACCGGCTAAAAAAGCGACAACAACTAAAAAAGCAACAGCAACAAAAAAAGCACCGGCTAAAAAACCAGTTGCTAAAAAGAAATAAAAAATGGAATTTGATTTTCTAGAACCGGTTAATGACGGAATATTAAAATTCATTAGTTCGTTGTCTTCTCAGGAATTAGGCAGTAAGGTTGTTTTTCACACTCAGGATCAGTTTCCCGATATTAGTAAAGTTAGTATTGCTATTGTTGGTGTTTTAGAAGATCGCCGTAAGAGTGGAGTCATTAATGAGGTAAATCTGACAGCTATTCGAAAGAAATTTTATGGCATGTTTCCTGGTAATTGGGATGCATCTATAGCAGATTTAGGAGATATTCTTGCAGGAGATTCTGTAGAGGATACCTACTTCGCACTTAAGAAAGTAACATCAGCTTTAATTAAGAATAAAGTGATTCCGATAGTTTTAGGAGGTTCACAGGATTTAACCTATGCTATGTATCGTGCTTATGACGATTTAGAGCAGATGGTAAATATGGTTTCGGTAGATAATAAATTTGATTTTGGTAAAGACGACGAAGCGGTTTCTGCTAACTCATATTTGACAAAAATTATTATTGATGAGCCTAATAATCTCTTTAATTATTGTAATATTGGATTTCAGACGTATTACAATTCTCAGGAAGAAATTGATTTAATTGAAAAACTGTTTTTTGACGCTTACCGTTTGGGTGAGATTTCAAATAAAATTGCTTTGGCTGAACCTGTTTTCAGAGACGCAGATTTGGTTAGTATCGATTTAAATTCGGTAAAATCATCAGCTTCAGGGAATATGGTTTCTTTTGAGCCTAATGGTTTTAATGGAAAAGAGATTTGTGCTTTGGCGAGATATGCCGGAATTAGTGATAAGGTCTCTTCTTTTGGAGTCTTTAATCATAATAGTACGGTACAGGAAGCGGCTATTATTGGTCAGATCGTTTGGTATTTTATTGAGGGGTATCATTACCGTTCCAAAGAGTACCCGTTTGGAAGCAGGGCGAATTATTTAAAGTATATTGTTCCTTTAGAGGAGGAAGAGTTGATCTTTTATAAAAGTGACAAAACAGATCGTTGGTGGATTGAGATTCCGTACGAATCTAACGGGCACAATAAACTAAAAAGAAATACGTTATTACCCTGTTCTTATGACGAATATTTGCTTGCTTGTAATCAGGAATTGCCGGAAAGATGGTGGAAAGCGCAACGAAAAAACGCTTTGTAGACGGAAATTTTAATTAAAATAATAACTTTTTAAAGTTATTGAAAAAGAATTAAGAAACATTAGTAGGAAAAAAGTTATACACTATAAAAAAGAACGTTTTACGTCGGTTTTTTGCGTTAGTTTATCGATGAAATATTTTTTTTTTATTTTATTTAACATTATTTTTGAACGCTGAAATAAATTTCGTGACTAGTATTGTTTTTTAGCTAAATAATAAATACGTTTACGGACTTATAATAATGAATAGATAATCCCAAATTTATATGAAGAAGTTTATTGCATTTGCAACAATATTAACCCTAGTTGTCGGCTGTGGAAAATCAGGTGATAAAGGTGAGTTAGTTGGTGTTACAGGAGGAAAATGGCATCCTGAGAAACCTTATGGAATGACATTGGTTCCAGGTGGGTCTTTTATTATGGGTAAATCAGATGCTGATTTGGCTAATGTGGAAGATGCTCCAACTAAAACAGTGACAGTCCGTTCGTTTTATATGGACGAAACTGAAATTACCAACAGTGAGTACCGTCAGTTTGTAGAGTGGGTAAAAGACTCTACAATGAGAGTTCGTTTGGCTATTTTGGCTGACGAAACAGGTCAAAAAGGTGCAGGAGACGGTAAAGGTAAAAAAGCAGGTAGTATTGCTGATTATGCATTTAATGACTCTGATCCTGAAAAAATGACAGCTTACGATAAGTATATGTATGATAATTACTACAGCGTAGGAACAAAAGATGATCCTTATGCTGGTAGAAAGCTGAACAAAAAAGTAAAATTAATTAAAGATACTAAAGCGTATCCGGATGAGTATTACACTGAAGTAATGGATTCTATGTATTTACCAATCGAAGAGTCTTACAATGGTTTAAGAACAATTGATGTAAATAAATTGAAATTCCGTTACTCATGGATGGATATTCAGGCTGCTGCAAAAGCTAAAGTTGGAAAAAGGAAAGATTTCGTTAAAACAGAACAAGTAAGCGTTTATCCGGATACTACAGTTTGGATTAAAGATTTTGCTTATTCTTATAATGAGCCAATGCACAATGATTATTTCTGGCACAAAGCTTATGGAGATTATCCGGTAGTAGGTGTTACCTGGAAACAAGCAAAAGCATTTTGTGCTTGGAGAACATTGAACAAAAACAGTTATATTAAATCTAAGAAAAAAGGACGTGACTTAGTAAATGCATTCAGATTGCCAACAGAGGCAGAATGGGAGTATGCTGCAAGAGGAGGTCTGGAATCTGCTACATACCCATGGGGAGGTCCTTATACTAAGAGTGACAGAGGTTGTTTCTTAGCAAACTTCAAACCAAGCAGAGGAGATTATGCAGCTGATGAAGCTTTGTATACAGTTGAGGCTAAATCTTACGAAGTAAACGGTTACGGCTTGTACAATATGGCAGGAAACGTTTCAGAGTGGACAGATTCAGCTTACAATCCAAATGCATACGAGTATGTTTCTACAATGAACCCTAACGTTATTGACGGAAACAATCAAAGAAAAGTAGTTCGCGGTGGATCATGGAAAGATGTTGCTTACTTCCTACAGGTAAGTACTCGTGATCACGAATATGCGGATTCAGCCAGAAGTTATATTGGTTTCAGAACAGTTCAAGATTATATGGGAACTCAAGTAACCGGCAAAAAGAAGTAATTTTTTTAAATTAAATATCCAAATCAAATCTATTTCAAATTAAAACCTAAAAAAAAGTATTATGGCATTATTAAGTAAAAAAGCAATGAATTTCGCTTATGGTATGGGAGCGGCAGTAGTAATCGTTGGAGCATTATTCAAAATTACTCACTTTGAGATTGGGCCATTAACAGGAACACTAATGTTATCAATTGGTTTGTTAACTGAGGCGTTAATTTTTGCACTTTCTGCTTTCGAACCTGTTGACGAAGAGTTGGACTGGACTCTTGTTTACCCTGAATTAGCTAATGGACAAGCTAGAAAAAAAGCGGATAAAGTTGAAACTCCTTCTGATGCCCAAGGATTGTTGTCTCAAAAGTTAGACGTTATGTTGAAAGAAGCTAAAATTGACGGTGAATTAATGTCAAGTTTAGGAAACAGCATCAAAAATTTCGAATCAGCTGCTAAAGGAATTGCTCCTACTGTAGATTCTATCGCTTCTACTAAAAAATACAGCGAAGAATTGTCTATGGCTGCTGCACAAATGGAATCATTAAACAGCTTATACAAAGTACAATTAGAAAGCGCTGCAAGAAATGCAGATGCTAACAAAGAAATCGCTGACAATGCATCTAAATTAAAAGAACAAATGCAATCAATGACTGCAAACATTGCTTCTTTAAACAATGTTTACGGTGGTATGCTTTCTGCAATGAGTAACAAAGGATAATTAGTTTTTAACTACTATATTAAAATTATTAATAAGAACTAATTAGAGAAAAATGGCAGGAGGAAAATTAACCCCTAGACAGAAGATGATTAACCTGATGTACCTGGTTTTCATCGCAATGTTAGCAATGAACGTGTCGAAAGAAGTAATATCAGGTTTTGGTTTATTTAACGAAAAATTTGAAGCTTCTAACGCTACAGCAACTACAAATAATACCTCTTTATTAACCGCTTTAGATCAAAAAGCAGCTGAGGCAAAAGGAGAATTTGCTATTGCTGCAGTTACAGCTCATAAAATTGAAGCAATTTCGAAAGATTTTTACGCTTACATCGGGACTTTAAAAGCACAATCTGTAAAAGGATTTGAAGCTGATAAAGAAACTGGAAAATTGCCTTACGAGTCTATGGACAGAGGAGATAATATCGACGACTGGTTTACAGGAGACGGATATACTGCTAAAGGAAATGAGATTATCGCAAAAATTCAAAAGTACAAAGCAGACATTAAAGCTGCTTTAGGAACAGATAAAAAATACGCTAACATTATTTCAGAGATCGATCAAAAATTTGATGTTTCTGATGTTAAAAACAAAGACGGTATAAAAGAAAAATACTTAGCTTATCATTTTAAAGGTTTCCCTGCAATTGCATCTGCTGCTAAACTTTCAGCTTGGCAGAATGACGTTACAAAATTGGAAACAGATGTTTACAATAGTGCTTTAGGAAAAGCGGCTGTTGCTGCTGCTTCTTACAGTAACTACCAAGCAATTGTTGTTTTGGACAAAAATGCTTACTTCCAAGGAGAAAAAGTTACAGGTAAAGTAGTTTTAGGTCGTTATGACGAAAACACAAAACCAACTTCATTCCAAGGTCCTGGGCAAATCGTTAACGGACAAGCGGTTATTTCGTTAACTGCCGGTGGTGTTGGAGAACAAGATATTAATGGTCAATTTACTTTCTTGGAAGACGGAAAAAACATTCCGCTTAAATTTGCCGGGAAGTATGTTGTAGTTCCAAGACCAAATGCTGCTACTATTTCTGCAGATAAAATGAATGTGGTTTATAGAGGAGTTGTTAACCCAATCTCTGTATCATTCGCTGGTGTTGATGCTAACAAAATTGTTGCAAGTGCTCCAGGATTAGTTTCTGCTGGTAAACCAGGTAAATATAACATGAGCCCGGGTCAAGGTACTGAAGCTACTATTTCTGTTACAGGAACATTACCAAACGGTGATAAAGTAACAGATAAGAAAACATTCAGAATTAAAGGTATTCCTGGACCAACAGGAACAATTAGAGGTGAGATGGGTGTTGTTAAAGGACCTAAATCTAACTTAGAAATTGCTACTATTGGTGCTAAATTACTTGATTTTGATTTTGAAGTTGGTTTAGATGTTGTTGGATTTAATTTAAAAATTACCGGACAACCTACAGTTGTTGTTAGTGGTAACAGATTAAATGCACAATGCAAACAAATTCTTTCAAGAGCAGGTAAAGGAGATCAAGTTACTATTTCTGAAATTAAAACTAAACTTGTTGGAGCTGGTAGTTATTTATTACCAAGAACTGCTCCGGTAATTTACGAAATACAATAATAAAGTAGGTAAGACTACGTTCAATATCTTATAATGGTATCATGATGAAAGTAAGAAATTTTTTAATAGCTATTGTTTCTATCGCTGGAGGTTTTGCTTCTAATGCGCAATCGAATTTGCTTAATGCAAAAACACCGGAGCAGATAGGACTTAAGACTCCTGCGCAGCTTATCTCCGACAATGACAAACCATTAGCTTATGGATATGTTGATGACAGAGATGTATTGATGGGGAAAACTACTTGGGAAATCATTGATTTAAATGAAAAAATTAACTTTCCATTGTACTTTCCGGTAGATACGGCTAATATTGGCCCTGACAGACGTTCTCTTTATGACGCTTTGACTAAAGCTATGAAAAATGGCAAAATAACTGAAGTATATTCAGATAGCTATTTTAATACTAAAAAATCTCTGAAAGACATCCAAGGATCATTATCACGTATCGATACAACTGATGCAGGTAGAGAGTTAATTAACCAATACCCGGACGACTACAAATCACGTGTGGTGAAGAAAAAAGTAGTTACCGGTACAGGTAAAAAGAAAGTAGTAACTTATGTTGACGAAACTGTAGGACCTACAAGAACTGTTCCTGCTGAATATATTTTGAAGCAAGATCTTACTTCTGCAGATGTAACACAGTATAAAATTAAAGGATACTGGTATTTTGATAAACGTCAAAGTGAATTGAAATATCGTTTATTGGGAATTTGCCCTATAACTCCTGACGTTTTTACAATGAACAGTGACGAAAAGGATTATATTGAGTTATTCTGGATTTTCTATCCAAACGCAAGGGAAGCATTGCATGAAGCAAAAGCTTTCAATGATAATAACTCAGCTCTTCCAATTTCTTTTGATCAGATTTTGAACTCAAGACGTTTTAACGCTGTTTTGTACAAAGAAGAAAACTTGTACGGAGATCGTGAGATCAAAGAATACATGAAAGACAACGCACAGAATCAGTTGTTAGAATCTGAAAGAGTAAAAGAGAAGATTCGTAACTTCGAACAAGATATGTGGAACTACTAAGGTACTACCTTACATAATAATCAGAAAGCCCTTACTGTATTTGCAGTAAGGGCTTTTTATTTTACCGACTATTGCCTGATTGGAAAAACAGTGTAGGAAAATCACAACAAAATCGATTTAAATTCGTTATATTTACTAGAAAATATATTATTATGAAAGTGAAAATTTTTTTAGTAGTTATTGTTTTTATCACTGTAGGCTTTGTTTCTAACGCTCAATCTAATTTATTGAATGCAAAAACAGCAGATGAGATTGGACTAAAGAGTGCGGCACAGCTGATTTCGGACAATGATAAGCCTTTGGCTTATGGGTATATTGACGATAGAGATGTTTTGATGGGGAAAATGGTTTGGGAGATTATTGATTTGAATGAAAAGATTAATTTTCCGTTGTATTATCCCGTTGATTCTGTTAATATTGGTTCTGACAGACGTTCGCTTTATGATGTTTTAGCCAAAGCGATTAGAAAGGGAAAAATTACTGAGGTTTACACAGACAGCTATTTTAATACTAAAAAATCTCTGAAAGACATCCAGGGATCATTATCACGAGTTGATACAACTGATGCCGGTAGAGAGTTGATTAATCAATATCCGGACGACTACAGATCACGTGTTGTGAAGAAAAAAGTAGTTAGCGGTACTGGTAAAAAGAAAGTTGTCTCGTATGTGGAGCAGACAGTTGGACCAACACGAACTGTCCCTGCAGAATATATTTTGAAGCAAGATCTTACCGCTGCTGATGTTACACAATATAAAATTAAAGGATACTGGTATTTTGACAAACGTCAAAGCGACTTGAAATATCGCTTATTGGGAATTTGCCCGGTAACTCCTGATGTTTATACCATGAACAGTGATGAAAAGGATTATATTGAGTTGTTTTGGGTCTTTTTTCCGGACGCAAGAGAAACATTGAACGAAGCAAAAGCGTTTAATGATAATAACTCGGCTGTTCCAATTTCATTCGATCAGATTTTGAACTCAAGGCGTTTTAATGCTGTTATCTACAAAGAAGAAAACGTATATGGAGATCGTGAGATCAAACAATATATGAAAGACAATGCGCAGAATCAATTGTTAGAATCTGAAAGAGTAAAAGAGAAGATTCGTAACTTAGAACAAGATATGTGGAACTACTAAGGTGTTACATTACACAATAATTTAAAATCCCTTACTGTATTTTACAGTAAGGGATTTTTATTTCATGCTTTTTAGTAGCACTTATATTTTTTTATTGAGAAATATTGTAAGAAAATATTGTAAGCATGACAATATAAGTATTTTTTATGCGTTAAATTTCCTATAAAAAGTATTGTGATGAGAAAAAGTTTTTTTTTAGTAGTTATTGTTTTTGTCGCTGTAGGCTTTGTTTCTAATGCTCAATCTAATTTATTGAATGCAAAAGCAGCAGATCAGATTGGGCTAAAGAGTGCGGCACAGCAGATTTCGGACAATGATAAGCCTCTGGCCTATGGGTATATTGATGATGGAGATGTCTTGATGGGGAAGACGGTTTGGGAGATTATTGATCTAACTGAAAAAATCAACTTTCCGTTGTATTTTCCGGTTGATTCAGTTAATATTGGTTCTGACAGGCGTTCACTTTATGATGTTTTAGCCAAAGCGATCAGAAAGGGGAAAATTACAGAGGTTTACACGGACAGCTATTTTAATACCAAAAAATCTCTAAAAGACATTCAAGGATCATTATTACGTGTCGATACAACTGATGCCGGTAGAGAGTTAATTAATCAATATCCGGACGACTACAGATCACGTGTTGTGAAGAAAAAAGTGGTTACAGGTAAAGGTAAAAAGAAAGTAGTAACTTATGTTAACGAAACTGTAGGACCTACGAGAACTCTCCCTGCAGAATATATCTTAAAACAGGATCTTACAGCTGCAGATGTCAGTGAATATAGAATAAAAGGCTATTGGTATTTTGACAGGCGTGTGAGTGAGTTAAAGTACCGTCTTATCGGTATCTGCCCGGTAACTCCTGATGTTTATACCATGAACAGTGATGAAAAGGATTATATTGAGTTGTTTTGGGTCTTTTTTCCGGATGCAAGAGAAACATTGAACGAAGCAAAAGCTTTTAATGATAATAACTCGGCTGTTCCAATTTCATTTGATCAGATTTTGAACTCAAGACGTTTTAATGCTGTTATCTACAAAGACGAAAACGTATACGGAGATCGTGAGATCAAACAATACATGAAAGACAATGCACAGAATCAGTTGTTAGAATCTGAAAGAGTAAAAGAGAAGATTCGTAATTTGGAGCAAGATATGTGGAATTACTAAGATTCCCGAATTAAATTTTAGAGAAACTCTTACTATATTTGTAGTAAGAGTTTTTTTTATCTACCACAATATATATGATTGATTATTTGATTATCGGATCGGGATTAGCAGGAATTTCGTTTGCTGAACTGGCACTTACAAACCATAAAACCATTTTAGTAATTGATGATAAATCACAGATATCATCCAGAGTTGCCGGAGGATTGTACAATCCGGTTATTTTAAAGAGGTTTAGTGAAGTCTGGAAAGCACAAGAGCAATTAGATTTGATGGATAAATTCTACAATCAGGTGGAAACTAAACTGCAAACGAAGTTTAATTTTAGACTGCCTATTTTAAGGAAGTTTTTTTCTATCGAAGAGCAGAACAATTGGTTCTCAGCTTCTGATAAACCCCTATTGACTAATTTCCTTTCTACAAAGTTGATTTTTAAAAAATACACAGGAATTGATTCCCCTTTTGATTATGGCGAAGTATTGCATACCGGCTATGTCGATACAGGATTATTATTGGATAAATATCAGGAGTATTTAATTCAAAACAAATGGCTGCTTCAGGAGTCATTTGAATATGATAAATTGATTGTTGGGGATGATTTGGTTACATACAAAGGTATTCAGGCGCGAAACGTAATTTTTGCAGAAGGCTTTGGTTTGCATGCCAATCCGTTTTTTCAGGATTTACCTCTTGATGGTACAAAAGGAGAACTGTTTATTATAAAAGCGCCGGATCTTGATTTAGATGTTATTGTAAACACCAGCGTGTTTATTTTACCTCTGGGAGACGATTTGTATAAAGTCGGGGCTACTTACAACTGGCAGGACAAAACAGCTGCTCCAACAGAAGAAGGAAGGGCAGAGTTAACAGAACGTATACAGGAAATCATTAATTGCGATTTTGAGATCGTATCACATTTTGGCGGAGTAAGGCCAACCGTAAAAGACAGAAGGCCTATTATTGGGACTCATAATGTGCATAAATCTTTGCACATTTTAAATGGTCTGGGAACACGAGGTGTAATGCTTGGACCCGCTATGGCAAAAGATCTGTTTGCCTATATTGAAGACCAAACATCTTTAGATCCGGTTATAGATATTTATCGTTTTTATAAAAAAAGAAGATAAGCTCCTTTATTTCTTTTTTGCTTTTGGATCTGCTTCCGGGTCATAAGAAACAAACATATTGATGTAAATGTTTCTTGAAAGACGCAATACGTAAGGGAACAATAGTACTAATGTAATAATTATAGCCAGAAAAGATTCTTCGATGCTGCAGTCAAAAAAGACGAATGAAATGATAAAAGCGGCAATTCCGACCGCAACATTCAATCCGTAGCTCACATACATAGCGCCATAGAAAAAAGAAGGTTCAATTAGGTATTTAAACCCGCAATGGCTGCAATTCTCATTCATTTTAAGAACTTTGGTCAAATGAAGCGGGTTACTGTCTGAATACATGCTTTCATTTTGACATTTTGGACAACTTCCTGTGAAAATACTTTTTATTTTGGATCCTTTTTTAAACATTTGGTACGAGCAGTATTAGTGAAAAGTAGAGATTTGATTTAGGGTTTTATTAATTCCGCAAGGCATAATCATTTTTTGATTGCTTCGAATTTATTGTAAATATACTAATAAAGTTTTTCTTTTTAAATGATTTGAGAATCTCGTTTGTTCGCGTTTTGTGTTCTTTTTCGTAGTGCTTTGGCTCTGAATATGTTTGTGCAAGAATATTCGGAATAGTTCTGTTTTGCATGATATTTGTTGATTTTGTTGATAAATATTTCGCTTTTTACGTACTCCCACATTTTTCATGATGGGCTTTTTTGTATCATTGTATAGTTTATCAAATTCTAATTAAAATATCGTAATGGCTATAAATTTACAAAAAGGGCAAAAGATAGATATTGGCTTGTTTAAGATTACAATTGGGTTAGGATGGGACCCGAATGAAGGAACAGGACACAATTTTGACTTAGATGCTTCGGCTATTATGATTAATGCCAGCCGCAAACTTTTAGGAGAAGAATATTTTGTTTTTTATAATAATCTGAACTCTCCGGACGGAGCATTAGAACACACAGGAGATGATCCGACAGGAGGGAATAGCGATGGCGATGATGACGAAGCAATAAAAGTTGACCTGAGTAAAATTGATGCTGCCGTTGAAGAAATTCTTTTTGTAGTGACTATTGAAGATTTTGAACGCAGAAAGCAAAATTTCGGACAGGTGAGAAATTCTTATATTAGAATTGTAGATGATGCAAACGGTCAGGAAATTGCCAAGTACGAATTAGATGAAGATTTTTCGATAGAAACGGGAGTAGAATTTGGCAGGTTGTATAAACGAAATGGCAATTGGAGATTTGAAGCTTCAGGTATCGGTTACAGAGCCGATTTAGGTTTTTTTCTGGAGAAATATTACTCAGGAGAAATAATTAAATAAAAACGCTGATTCTGAGTGAATCGATTATGGTGTTGATTGAGTAAACGATGCAGTTTATAGTATGCATTTTAAAATAAAGACTTTTGAATATAAATTATGAAAATTACAGCCACCTTTCTTTTGATTTGTGGCTGACTTTAATAAAGTCAAATCCGGAATTCAAACAAAGAAGAAACTTATTATTTAAGGATTTCTTTGAAATTAATCACGGAATTGAAAAAGTAAATGAAGTAGTTCGATATTATGATGTTCTCTGTAATAATATTAACGAAAAAACAGGTTTAAATTTAGATACATACGAAATTTATTATTTAATTTTAAGCGCTTTAGATGTAGATATGGATAAAAACGGAACAGATCGCCTGTCTCAGTTTTATGATCATACAGAAGAATTGTTTTTGGAGTACAAACCGGTTTTGATTTATCCGGAGATACAAAAAATGTTTAAAGACGTTACCGATCAGGGTAAATCGATTAATATCTTGAGTAACACGGCTTTTATTAAAGGACGAACGTTAAGAAAGGTATTGCAGCATTACGAGCTGATCGATTATTTTAAATTTCAGATTTATTCTGACGAAGTAGGCTTCTCAAAACCAAACCAGGAGATTTTTCAATTGGTGTTGGATGAAATTAGTACCTATAAAAAAATAGAAAAAAAAGAGGTTTTACATATCGGAGATAACAGCATTGCCGATTACGATGGCGCATTAAAGTTTGGTTTTAGTGCACATTTATTAAAAAATTAAAAGTGAATAAAAGTTACAGCTTACACAAAATAACAGAAAGAGACAACTGCCCTTTTGAGGAAGCGGCCTATAGCAGATTTAAATTTGGAGATAAATTCTATGCAGAGCGATTTGCAAAAGAATTGTTTGAAGGATTTGCTGTTCAATTTAAAGATCTGATCTTGTCTAATACAGAGATTGTCATTTTACCAAGTCCTTATTTGTCAATTCCAACCGCATCCAATTTTTTATGCTACTATTTTAAGAAAGAACTTAATGGTTTTTTGTTTAAAAATGGTAAAAAATCCTGTATTGAATCTAAAATTTACAGAAATCAAACTTATGTTACCGATTATGGGAATTTAGATTTTGAGCAGAGAGTCAAATTAATATCAAACGATACGTACTACATCGATCGCAATTTTATCGAAGGCAAACTTTGCATTTTTGTTGATGACATCAAGATAACCGGTAGTCACGAACACACGGTTAAAAAGATTCTGAACCAATACGATGTTAAAGGCGATTTTGTGTTTGTTTATTTCGCAGAATTAATAAACAAAGACATTCATCCCAATATCGAAAATCATTATAATTATTTTGCTGTTCATAATGTAGAAGATATTGTCTCTATTATAAACAGTGAGCATTTTCAGTACAATACCAGAATTGTGAAATTTATTTTAAGCCTGAATGAAGAGCAGTTTGCTTTTCTAGCGGCCAATATTCCGACTGCAAAAAGTAACGAATTATTTCACCTGGCAATCAGTAATAACTATCATCAAATTTTAGAATATAAAAGCAATATTAACGTAATAAAAATAGATTAAACTATGGCTATCAATTTGCAAAAAGGACAAAGAGAAAATATAAATGCGCCAAAATTTACAATTGGTTTAGGATGGGATACAAACAACAGCAGTACAGGTTCGGGTTTTGATCTTGACGCTTCTGTTTTTATTCTAGGTGATAGTGGTAAAATATTATCAGACTCTCATTTTATATTCTATAATAATTTAAAATCTCCGGATGAAGCGGTTATTCACACAGGAGATAACCTGACAGGAGACGGAGACGGAGATGATGAGCAGATAAAAATAGATTTAACCAAAATTAATACAACGGCAAAAGAAATTTGTGTTGTTGTAACCATTCATGATGCGCACAACAGAAAGCAAAATTTCGGTCAGGTGCGTAATTCATTCATTCGTATTGTAGATGATTCTAATGCTACTGAAATTGTTAAGTACGAATTAGAAGAAGATTTTTCTATTGAAACGGCAGTTGAATTTGGAAGAATTTACAACAAAGACGGTCAATGGAAATTTGAAGCGAAGGGTGTTGGAATGAAAGGCGGATTAGAAGATTACTTAAATAAATATAACTAAGATATGGCAATTAATTTAGAAAAAGGACAACGTATTAATCTTGAAAAAAGTAACGGTACAAAATTGCAAAACATTTGCGTAGGTGTAAACTGGGGAGCAATCGAGAAAAAAGGATTTTTTGGCTCTAAAAAAGAAGCGGTAGATTTAGATGCCAGCTGTGCTATTTACGACGATAAAAAAAATCACATTGATTCTGTAAACTTTAGAAAACTAATTTCTAATGATCGTGCTGTAAAACACAGTGGAGACGATTTAACAGGAGATTTAAATGGCGATGACGGATTAGATAACGAAGTAATTACTTTGGATTTCTCTCAATTATCACCGGCTGCAAACCACGTTGCCTTTTTTATAAACAGTTTCAGAGGTCAGGATTTTAAAGATATTCCTTTTGCTTCTATCAGAATTTACGAAGGAACTCCAACCAGAGTAAGTGAAGAATTCGCACGTTACGATATCGCAAACGATGCTTCTTTTGCCGGAAATGTATCTATGGTTTTAGGTGTTTTTTACAAAAGAAATGACGACTGGAAATTTAGCGCAGTTGGTGTACCAACAAACGATAAAAAACTGGAGCAAACGATAGTTACCATTCAACAGAACCATTTATAAAATCATGCTGGAAAACCAATTAGTTACTCAGGAGAATACAGCTTTAATTGACAAAGACGGAAATGTAAATTTGGCTTCAATTACAGAAGCAGATGTAAATAATTACAAGTCTATCTCTAATCAATTGAATGAAAACGATGCCAATTCGATTCTGAATTATGGTGCCGAAATTCAAAATTCGATCGCTAAGCAAAGTGATAATTTCTTAACCAATGTCAGAACGTACAATTCAGGTGAGGTAGGAACTTTGATTAATGATTTGCTTACAGAATTAAATTATGTAGACGTAGATCAGTTAGATCAGGGGCCGTTTAAAAGATTTTTGTCTAAAATTCCGGTGTTGAATAAATTGATTACAGATGTAAAAAAATTATTCCAGGAGTACGACAGAATTACTGTAAATATTGATAAAATCAGTAATAAAGTAAAAGCGGGAATGATCAATTCTGTGAAAGATAACAGCGCACTTCAAACGATGTTTGATGGTAATGTGAATCTGATCAAAGAAATGGAAAAACACATTATTGCGGGACAGATTCGTTTTAAAGAACTGAACGAAGAGCTTGCTGTAATGGAAGGAAAAAGTGCGGATTATCAGGATTATCAAATTTCGGATAAGAGAACTTTCATTAATCGATTAGACAAACGTCTTGCCGATATGAAAATCGTGCGTTTTATTATGTTGCAATCTTTGGCGCAAATTAGAGTAGTTCAGAACAACAACACTTCTATTGCAGAAAAAGCACAGTCTATTTTGACGACTACTATGCCGGTTTGGAAAAACCAGCTTACATTGGCAGTTGCTTTACAAAGACAAAAACAGAACATTGAAATTCAAAGAAGAGTATCTGAAACGACCAATACTATTTTACAGAAGAATGCAGAAATGCTGAAACAAAACAGTATTGAAGTGGCCAGAGAAAACGAGAATACTATCGTTTCTCTTGAAACACTTAAAATGACGACAAAATCTTTGATCGATACCCTGACAGAAGTAAAACAAATACACGATCAAGGTACAGAAACCAGAAGACAATTGGATGCCGGTTTACAAAGCCTGGAGCAAGAATTGAAAAAAGGCGTAATAAGCTAGAGAATTGAATATTTGAAATTAGATAAATGCAGGAGGAAGAGGAGAGATATCTTCAAATAATAAAAGACAGTAACAGAAAACTTGTGATTTTAGAATTGTTATCCAATTTCTTTAATCACAAGGATCTTGTTGGGGTTTTGGTAAGAACGAAAATCATTCATACTCTTTTTCAGAACAATCGGATACTGGACATTAATAAACTGGAATTGTTTCATATTCAGTTTACAAACAGTCTTATCGATTTGTTTCAAAAAATTAAAAAATCAAAAGAGCAACAATATCTTTTAATTACGGACGAGATTTATATTAATGATGATATTGTATCAAAATTAAAATTAGAAATCGGTGAGACGAAGTTTGCCAAACAAATGCAGGTTCACTCACAAAACATGTCTAAAAAGATAGAAGAGCTCTATCAGTTGTTTGCTTCAGAGACAGACAGTTTTTTTAGCTGGAATGAGATAGTGACTTTTTCGCAAAGTATTCAGGCCGAATACTACAGAGAAATTACAATTGAACAGTATGAAAAGCTTTCGCAGTTTAATAAAAGTGTATACGAAAATGCACATGCTAAATTTGAAAAGAAACTTTTAGGACGATTGAATATCCTGAATTTTAAAATTAAGTTTTTGTGTGGATTGGTCTGTAACAACGAGACCATAGAAATTTACGAGTTTAGGGACTCTAACGATAAATTTGTTTTTGTCACGAACGAAAAATCGTTTTATTTCTGGAATGAAGAAGTGACGTTGGGAGTTGATATTTCGAAAAATGGTTCTGCCAAAGAAAGTATTTTGAGAGATTTGAAAACTAAAAATGCCGAGTTGAAGAAAGAACTCAGCACCATAAAAACAACGCTGCCCGAAACGGTTTTGGAGGTACTGAAAGATTACCACGAAAAAATTTCATCAGTAGATTTTCTGGACGAATTACAGAATGTTGATGAGCAAACAAATATTTTAAAAACAATGTTGAATATTAATATTAATTAAAAAAATAAAATGGCAATTAACTTAGAGAAAGGACAAAGACAAAGTATTGGTGCTCCTAAATTTACTGTAGGTTTGGGATGGGATAGTAATTCAAGCAATACCGGGACAAGTTTTGATTTGGATGCTTCAGTATTTTTAGTTGGTGCAAATGGAAAAATTCCAAATGACAATCATTTTGTTTATTACAATAACTTAAAGTCACCGGATCAGGCTGTTGTTCATGTTGGAGATAACCTAACGGGTGCCGGAGATGGTGATGATGAAAAAATACAAATAGACTTGTCTAAAATTTCGCCGGATGTTCACGAAATTTCTTTTGTGGTTACCATTCATCACGCAGATACAAAAAGACAGAATTTTGGACAGATCAGAAATTCGTTTATTAGAATTTTAGATCAATCTAATGTGGAGTTGGTTAAATACGAGCTTGATGAGGATTTCTCTATCGAAACAGCAGTTGAATTTGGAAGAATTTACAAAAGAAACGAAGAGTGGAAGTTTGAAGCAGTTGGAATCGGAATGAAAGGTGGTTTGCAAGATTACTTAAATAAATATAACTAAACCGTATTTACAAGCATGGCAATTAACTTAACCAAAGGACAAAAAATTGATTTAAGAAAATCAAGCGGTGAAACACTAACTAATTTCTGTGTTGGAGTAAACTGGGGAGCTATTGAGACCAAAGGGTTTTTAGGTTTATCTAAAAACGTAAAAGAGGTCGATTTAGATTTAAGTTGTGTACTTATTGACGACCAGAATAAAGTTTGTGACCATTTGTATTCTCCTTTATACAGAATAGAAGCTTTGCAGCAATTTGGTTTGCCACAAGGTAAATTATTAACTTCTGACGGGGCTTTAAAACATACCGGTGATGATCTTGCCGGAGATACCGGAGGAGATGATGGCCTTGATAACGAAATTATCACAGTAGATTTATCAAAAGTGAATTCAAATGTAAATCAGATATTTTTCTTCCTGAATAATGCCGGGAATGAGGATTTTTCTCAGATTCCTTATGCTAAAATCAGAATGTACGAAGGAACACCAACAAGAGTTGCTTCTGAGTTTGCTTCTTATAACGTTGCTGCCGATTCGCAATACGTAAACAAACGTTCGATCATAATGGGTAAGCTATACAAAAGAAATAACGAATGGAAATTTAGTGCCATTGGTGATCCGACAAACGATACTTTTTTAGGACAGACGATTCACAAAATTGTAGCCTCTTACCTATAGTACAAAATCAAAAATCAGGCTAAGTGTTTCTTAAATGAGGTTCATACAGTAGTTGTAATGGAACCACAGTATCAGTTCTATTGCAGATGCAAACATGGCAGAAACACAGGCCTATAGTATTCCAGTATAAATAAAATAGTACGATGAGACGATTACCAGTATATTTTTTATTAGATACGTCCGGATCAATGTACGGCGAACCAATTCAGGCTTTAAATAATGCACTGAACGGAATGATTAATAACCTGCGTTCAGATGCACAAGCCTTGGATTCGCTTTGGATCAGTATTGTAACTTTTGACAGGGAAGTAAAGGAAATTGTGCCCTTAACCGAGCTGGTTCATTTTCAGCTTCCGGAGATTAGCTGCCCTCAAAGTGGCCCTACCAATACAGGAGCCGGATTAGATTTTGTAATCCGGAAAGTAAATGCAGAAGTGATAAAAGGTTCGGCAACTCAAAAAGGAGACTGGAAACCTTTGCTTTTTGTTTTTACCGATGGAAAACCTTCAGATATTCAATTCTACAGAGAAAAAATACAAGAGATTAAAGCATTAAATTTTGGTGCAGTTGTAGGCTGTGCAGCCGGTCATATGGCAGATGACAGTATTCTTAAAGAACTTACTCCCAATGTGGTTCATTTAGCTTCAGCAGACAGTTCGACTTTAAAGCAATTTTTCAAATGGGTTTCTGAAACGATCGAACAAGGCAACAAAAGCCAGGGAACAGGAGAAAGTGTGCTATTGCCCCCACCGCCAAGCGAAATAACAGTAGTCATTTAGTTCGTATCAATCTGATTTGCCTGACCTGATTTTTAATAATAATTCGTGCAAATTCGAGCAATTCGCGGCAAAAATTCACACGAATTGAATTCTAAAAATTTAGAAATAATCAGTTTAATCCCTTTAATCTGTGGTAAACTAAAAAAAGGATCAGCCACAGATTTCACTGATTAAAGGGATTTTTTTATTTTTTAAACGGTATGTTTTTGCTACTCTTTATTTTTTTTAAATCCTTATCAAATCTATTTAGGGTTGGCGTTGGATTGATCGGTGATTAGGATACAATGTGTACTTGTAATTATTTTTTAATGTTATTAAAATCCCTTTAAAATGAGAAGATTACCTATATATTTTTTGATTGACATCTCGGAATCAATGGTTGGAGAACCCATCCAGCAGGTTGAAGAAGGGTTAGCGACCATAATCCAGGCCTTAAAAACAGATCCCTATGCATTGGAAACAGTTTTTGTCTCGATTATCGTTTTTGCAGGTCAGCCCAAAACATTGGTGCCTCTGCAGGAAATAGCGAGTTTTTATCCTCCTAAATTTCCGGTAGGAAGCGGAACATCATTGAGTAAGGGGTTAGGACATTTAATGTTCGAATTAAGAAATAATATTGTAAAAACGACTTATGAAGTAAAAGGAGACTGGAAACCAATTGTATTTCTATTTACAGATGGAGTTCCAACAGATGACAGTCAGGCCGCAATAAAAGAATGGAAAGAAAATTGGCAGCGAACAGCCAATTTGATTGCCGTTTCTTTTGGCAATGAAACCGATACAAAACTATTGGGAGAGTTGACCGAAAATGTGCTGCATTTTAAAAATACAAATGTACAATCGTATAAAGAATTTTTCAGATGGGTTACAGATTCTATCAAAACAAGTAGTATTAGTGTAGAAAATAATGCATCAGGTTTTGAATTGGCAAAATTAGATGGGGAAACACTTTCTAAAATAGATCTGACAAAAGCAGAGCCTATTAAACAATATGTTGATGATAATTTTGTCGTGCTGAGCGGTAAATGTCAAAATTCAAAAAGGCCTTATTTAATGAAATACCGCAAAACACTTGCACCATCAATTTATGCAGGGGTTGAGTTGGCTTCAAAAAATTACAGACTGGTGGGCGCTTATCAGGTTGATAACGCTTATTTTGAATTGGCAGACGATACCACTTTCACAACTAAAGTAAATACAGAAGAGCTTATTGGTAGTCCGACTTGCCCTTGCTGTGGCAATCAAATTGCTTTTGCCGTTTGTATTTGCGATAAAATACATTGTATTGGTGACGAAGATATCAGTACTTGTCCGTGGTGTAATAATCAAGGATCTTATGGTTACGGTGACAGTGGTTTTGATGTAAACAGAACGCAAGGATAATACCTATGGAAGAGACCAAAAGATATCTTCAGTCTTTTTTATTTCAGCATAAAATCGATATTCCAAAAAGTAAAGAATCGCTTTTTGAGGATTTTATTAGTGATGAAACAAATAATGCAGCAGTAAAAATAATAAAAGAAAAGCAGCAGTTGATTATGGATAATTGGATGTTAAAGAATAGAATTGACGATATTATGCAGCACGCTTCTTTCTTGCCCAACGGTACGGTGAATAAAGCATACGAATTAAAAATGGACTTTATGAAGCTGGATTGGGATACTATTAATTTTTACGAGTTTGAAATTTCAGAAGAGACAGGGCTTTATTTTGACTCTAACGAAAAAAAGCTTTTTGGGTTCCCAAAAATAAGTGGAGACTTAAAAATAAAATTGCGTTTTAAAGTAGAAGGAGAACCACAAGAAACACAATTGAATGAAAAGGTATTTACGGTCATCATAAATCCTGATCCAAAGTCATTATGGAAAAACATAGAAAGCGATAAAAATGCTCTTTTCAGCAAAGAAGATCATATAGCGGTTTCTGATGTGTTTTTAGATAAAAATATTGTAGTAGCGTCTAAAAGAGGACGCAGTCATGCTAATGTGGGATCTTTTAGAGAGGATGATTTTGCATTTAAAAATTTCAAATCAAACGGATGGAGTATTTTGGCTGTTTCCGATGGTGCCGGTTCTGCATCGTTGTCGAGAAAAGGATCAAAATTAGCCTGTGAAACCGTAATTGAATATTTTGAAACCAATTTAGATACTGAAATTTGGAACGAATTTGATACGCTGGCAGTAAAGCACTATGCTAAAACAGATTCTGAATCAACTCAAAAAATAAACGATTTTGTTTGTAATAATTTGTCGAAAGCGGCTCATTATGCCCATCAAAAAATAGAAGAATTTGCCACAGAGCAGGGCGAAGAACTGAAAAGTTTTCATGCTACTTTAATTTTTGCCTTAGTTAAAAAATATGATTTTGGTTATGCAATTTTGAGCTTTGGAGTTGGAGATTGTCCGATAGGTTTAGTCAGTAAAGATTTGATGGAGGTAAGCTTAATGAATCATATAGATGCAGGAGAGTTTGGTGGCGGCACACGATTTATAACGATGCCCGAAATCTTTCAAAACGAGAAATTTTCTTCCCGATTCGGATTCAAATTAGTAGATGATTTCGCTTATCTGATGTTGATGACCGATGGCATCTACGATCCCAAATTTGAAGTGGAGGCTAATCTGGAAAAAACAGAAAAATGGATTGAATTTCTATCCGATCTGCAAGGAAATAATGAAGAAAAAGCCAAAGTCGATTTTGAGAAAGATAATACCGCTATTGCAGCACAGCTCTCTAACTGGATGGATTTTTGGAGTCCCGGAAATCATGACGACAGAACGCTTGCTATAATTTACCAGATATGAGTATAGTCACCGTAAGATCAATCAATGACCCTGCCAATTCCTATCAGTTTGTGGATAGCGGAGAACCCATGCGTGGTGGCGTAAAAGACGTTTATTTTAGTCCCGACAAAAAATATGTGGTCGCTATTTTTAGAGATAAGTTAGATGCGAATCAAAAAGAAAGATTGCAAAGAATAACGAATAAATATTTTGCTCAAATCAAAAATGGAGAAGCGGCTGATTATTATTTAAATGAAGTTTTCAGATGGCCTACAGATGTTATTGAATATAAGAGTTTAACAGGCATAATTGTTCCGGTTTACCATTCGAAGTTTTTCTTTAGGAAAGGCTATCAGACAAGTGACTTAATTCAAGGAAAAGAAAAAAACGGAAAATGGTTTGCAGGGCCTAAGTTCCGAAACCCTCATTTTCCGCTACGAGTAGCCAATTCCGAGTTGGGAGATTGGCTGAGTTATTTTCAGGTTTGTGTAAATCTCTCACGTGGTGTAAAAAAGATGCACGCTATGGGATTGGCGCATTCTGATTTGTCTTATAACAATGTGCTGATAGATCCTGTAGAAAGATCGGCCTGTATGATTGATCTGGACGGATTAGTCGTACCGGGTGTTTTTCAGGCCGAAGTAATTGGTACTGCAGAATTTATTGCACCCGAAGTGCTTGCGACCAAACATCTGGACAAAGCAGATCCAAACCGAAAATTGCCAAACAGGCTAACGGATCTGCATGCACTGCCGGTTCTTATTTATATGTTTTTGCTACACAGGCATCCATTAAAAGGTGGAAAAGTACACGACTTAGATACCGAAAAAGACGATCTGTTGTCAATGGGAGAGAAGGCAATGTTTATCGAGCATCCAACAGATGCTACAAACAGACCCAAACTTGATCAGGTTTCAAAATGGGATTTGCCATGGGCTGATATTGCTAAATTGCCGTATGCCATCACGGGACCTTATTTGAAAGCACTGTTCGATAAAGTTTTTATAGACGGATTGCATAATCCGATGCAAAGACCTAATGCAGAAGAATGGGAAATTGCCTTGTTAAAAACAACCGATTTAATGCAGAAATGCCATAACACGGCCTGCGAACAAAAATGGTATGTTTTTGACAATACAAATCGTCCAAAATGTCCGTTTTGCGGAACAGCTCATGAAGGCACACTTCCGGTTTTAGATTTGTACTATCAATTTCAGGATACCGTCTGGAAGCCCGAGAATCATAGATTGATGGTTTATAAGGATCAATATTTGTTTCTATGGCACGTTAATCGTAATATTGCCAGAAATGAGAAATTGACCCCCGAACAAAAGGTACCGGTGGGGTATTTTACTTTTTTCAAAGGGCAGTGGGTATTGGTCAATCAGAAGTTAAATTCGTTGAAAGATTTGACAGAAGATAAGGAAATACCAATAGGTACTATGGTAGAACTTACCAATGGGAAAAAAATACTCCTTTCTAATGAAGAAGGAGGAAGAGTAATCGTAATAACAATGGCTAATACATAATTTTAAAATTTAACTTAATTAATATCTAAAATGAATCAACACCCAATTTTTTCAGAACATCCTGGTCTGGTTATCGTTTTTGCCGTAGCAGTACTTATCATGCTATTGCTGGATTTAGGAATCTTCAATAAAAAAAGTCACGTAGTAACCAATAAAGAAGCCGTAACATGGTCTTTAGTATGGATTAGTTTAGCGATGATTTTTAGTGGTTTAGTGTACCACTTCGCCGGATCGGCAAAATTCTATGAATTTCAATCTGCCTACTGGATCGAAAAAGCACTTTCTGTTGATAATCTTTTTGTTTTCATTTTAGTATTCAAGTTTTTTGATGTGGCCAATCAAAATAAACATAAAGTTTTGTTTTGGGGAATTGTTGGAGCCTTGGTTTTAAGAGCCATCTTTATATTCTCAGGAGCTTTCTTAATCGAACTTACGTATTTGAATAAACTTTTAAGTTTTGCCGGAATCCCAGGATTTAAATACGATATTAACCTAATCATGACAGCTTTCGGATTGTTTTTGGTTTATGCAGGGATCAAATCATGGTCTTCAGGAGATGAGGATGAGGATGAAGATTACAACAATACCAGAGGAGCAAGACTTATCAGAAAGTTTTTCAGCGTGAGTGATAAATACGACGGAGATAAATTCTTCACTTATGAAAACGGAAAAAAATTAGCAACACCGCTTTTAGTAGTGGTAGCCGTAATTGAGTTTACCGATTTATTGTTTGCAGTAGATTCTATACCGGCAATTTTTGCTATTTCAAATGATCCGTTTATTCTTTATACATCAAACATTTTTGCTATTTTAGGACTTAGAGCATTGTTTTTCTTATTGGATAATTTTATTCACTTATTCAGTAAATTACAATACGGTTTGGCAATCATTTTATCTTTTATCGGAGTAAAAATGATCATTTCTCCATTCTACCACGTAGATTCTGTTTATTCTTTATTGGTAATTGGAAGCGTTCTTGTAATTTCAGTTGTGGCTTCTATCATGATGCCGGAAGTTAAAGAAGCTTAATTTAAAGAAGAGGTTTTTAAAACCGCAAAAAGCACAAGCTTAACCGGTTGTGCATAATTATACTTAACACATAGAAACATAGGCTTTATTTATGAAAAAGAGTCTAAAAAAGAAACTCGTTTCTGTCACATAGTCCAACTATGAGGTCTTCGACTTCGCTCAGACTGACAATTGAAATTTGAGATAAGTGAAACGCCTTTTTTCGTTTTCAAAACTATGTTCCTATGTGTTAAAAAATAATTGCCTCCAACGGCTTAAGCTGATAAATAAAACGGATTGGAAATTACATGTAATTTTCAATCCGTTTTTTTGTATCGGAGAATATTGCAGAAGCTATTGTTTTTCAGCATAGAAACTTCAATTAATTGTTATACTTTTGCACTTTCAAAACGTACAGTGAAAAGGGCTGTTTTTTGCCCGTTTACACGTTAATTTAATAAATAACAATGGTCTCGTAAACCATTATCGCGTACAGCAATAGTCATACATTATGCTTAATATACACAATTTGTCGGTTTCTTTTGGAGGAACATATTTATTTGAAGAAGTTACTTTTCGTTTAGGCGCGGGAGACCGTGTTGGACTTGTGGGGAAAAATGGTGCAGGAAAGTCGACCATGTTAAAAATCCTTGCCGGAGATTTTAAACCGGATTCAGGACAAATTGCTACTGAAAAAGAAGTCAGAATGGGATTTTTGCGTCAGGATATTGATTTTGAGCAGGGAAGAACCGTTTTGGAAGAAGCCTATGAAGCTTTTACAGACATTAAAATTGTTGAGAAAAAATTAGAGCAGATCAATCATCAATTGGTGACCAGAACCGATTATGAAAGTGAAGAATACAGCCAGATTATTGAAGATTTATCGGATTACACTCATCGTTTTGATCTTTTAGGGGGTTACAATTATGTGGGAGATACCGAAAAAATTCTATTAGGTTTAGGTTTCAAGAGAGAAGTGTTCAATAACCAGACGGAAACCTTTTCGGGTGGTTGGAGAATGCGTATCGAATTGGCTAAGTTGTTATTGCAGTCCAATGATGTATTGTTGCTGGATGAGCCTACCAACCACTTAGATATCGAGAGTATCATTTGGTTAGAAAACTTCCTTCGTAATTATCCGGGAGTTGTGGTAATTGTATCGCACGATAAAATGTTTTTAGATAATGTGACCAATCGTACCATTGAAATTTCCTTAGGAAAAGCATACGATTTTAATAAACCTTATTCAGAGTATTTGGAGTTGCGTCATGAAATCCGTGAGAAGCAATTGGCAACACAAAAGAATCAGGCCAAAAAGATTGAAGAGACAGAAAAATTAATTGAGAAATTCCGTGCGAAAGCCTCAAAAGCTTCGATGGCGCAATCGTTGATTAAAAAATTAGATAAAGTAGAGCGAATTGAAGTGGATGAAGACGACAATTCGGTTATGAATATTTCTTTCCCGGTATCAAAAGAACCGGGACGAGTAGTGGTAGAAGCCGAAAATGTGACCAAAGCCTATGACGAGAAGGTGATCTTAAAAGACATTAACTTATTGGTGGAACGCGGAAGCAAAATTGCTTTTGTGGGTCAGAATGGTCAGGGAAAATCGACTTTTATCAAGGCGATTGTAGACGAGTTTGAATATCAGGGAACAATTAAGTTAGGACACAATGTTCAATTAGGCTATTTCGCCCAAAATCAGGCAGAATACCTGGATGGTGAGATTACTTTACTGCAAACCATGGAAGATGCAGCAATGGACAGTAATCGTTCTAAGGTTCGTGATATGTTAGGTTCTTTTTTATTCCGTGGCGATGATGTGGAGAAAAAAGTAAAGGTACTTTCAGGAGGTGAGCGTAACCGTTTGGCTCTTTGTAAATTACTGTTACAGCCAATCAATGTTTTGTTGATGGATGAGCCAACGAATCACTTAGACATCAAGTCTAAAAATGTTCTGAAAGCGGCACTTCAAAAGTTCGGCGGAACTTTATTATTGGTTTCTCACGATAGAGATTTTCTTCAGGGAATGTCGAATATTGTTTACGAATTTAAAGATCAGAAAATCAAAGAATATCTCGGAGACATCAATTATTTCTTAGAACAACGCAATCTTGAAAACATGCGTGAAGTTGAGAAAAAAGACGTTGCAAAAGTAACAGCTCCAAAAGAAACCAATAAAACTTCTTACGAAGATCAGAAAAAAGGAAAAGCACTGCAAAACAGATTGAGTAAAATCGAAAGTCAGATCAGCCAATTAGAAAAAGACATTCAGCACGACGATAAGATGCTGGCTTCTAATTATGACAAACATATAGAAGACGCTTCCTTTTTTACAGCTTATAATAAAAAGAAAGAAGATCTGGATCAGTTACTATTAGATTGGGAAATCGTTCAGGAAGAGATTGATAATTTTAGTGTCTAGTTTTTTTAGTCGCAGTTTTTAGTCTCAGTCTTGGTCTTAGTTTTCAGATTTTCTCTATTATGGTTCTTTTGGCTGTAGTATAGAAAATCTGATCATTTTGGGGTAAAAGAGAAAGTGCTTGTACTCCTATATTTTTATTGAAACATCAGCTAAAAAAAACTTTGCGTCTTTACAAGAGAAAGCAAAAAAACGCGCAAAAATTATTTACAATCTTTGCAGGTAGATTTTCTCGCAAAGACGCGAAGTCGCAAAGAAATTGATTTTTTTGTTGTTGACACAGGATAAAAGAACTTCAATAATCTTGATTATAGCGAAACAAATAATCAGCTTTACGCAAAAAAAAACTTAGCGACTTCGCGACTTTGCGAGAGAAAACCATAAGCTCCCCAAGCAAAAATAGCGCCCCCTTGCGTAATACTTTGCGCCCCTTGCGGTTAATTCAACGCAACAACAACGCAACAGTATCATCTAATAATCCCAATAGACTTAGAATGCATGATAGCTTTGCTGCTGTCCTTAAAATAACAAACAGGGATGTTTAAATCTTCCAGGTTTTTGAGAATGGCTTTGGTAGTTTCTTTTTGATGTTTACCGGTTTGCCTGATATAAACAGCCTTTACAGTCATTGGGAATATTTTACAAATCCGTTCGTACAAAATGGGATCCTGTTGCGAGTCATCTCCCAACAAAACGTACTGAAGATTGGGATAGAATTGCAAAACATGTTTTATCTTTTCAAATTTGTGATCGTGATTGCCACTGCCGCTCATGAAAAAATCAGTAATTCCGGTTTTGATATCCTTCAATAAGATAACAGCTCTGGGAAGATGATGTATTTTAGTAAACTTTACAATAAAATTGTACAAATTCCATTCACTGCTCGAAACAAAGAAAAAGGCATTTTTTTCTTCTTTATTGTTTCTTCCGGCAGAACTTAAAGCCTGATAGTGCGTTACGACATCATTAAAAACCTTTCGGTCATTTACATTTTTAAATAAAAGGATATATATTTTCCGGAAGACATTTCGGGTGTGCGAAATCAGAAAAGTATCATCAATGTCGGATATGATACCGAGATTTCCTTCGTGAGGTCTTATAAAACTGCCTTTTGCGGTTAAGGTTTCAGATTTGTATTTGATGCTGACTTCATATTCCATCCACCCAAAATTGGGTTCGTCCTGAAGTGGAATACAAAATTTGAAATAACCGTCATCCATCGTTTTCGAATGAATTTCCTGATGACCGAATTTTAGGTAAACATCAAAATTTCGAATGGTTTTTATTCGAAATAAGTTGACAATAGAAGTAGCGTTTTTGAAGTTTTTCTTCTGAAAATCATAATTATACAAGGTTTTAAAGACATGTCCCATCACGATTAGTTCCTGATCATTGGCATAACCCCGATATAATTGTAGAATTGGCTTCATTAATTGTGTACTTTTATATGAAGTTGTAAATTAATTATTTTTAATCGGTTTTAGAAATTAAATTTTGAAAAAGAATATCGTTTTTGTTGTAAATCCTATTTCCGGAGATCTGGACAAATCAGATTTAATGGATGCTGTTTATGAGTTTTCGGATGTAAATAACTTTAATTTAGTAGTGTATGAAACAACAGGTGAGTCTGATGTTAAAGCAATACAAGCGCTTTATGAAGAATGCAGTCCACAAAGAATTGTTGTTGCCGGTGGAGACGGAACCATAAAAATGGTAGCCGAAGCAATGGAACAGTATGATATTGTTATTGGTATTTTACCCGCAGGTTCTGCCAACGGACTGTCTGTTGATTTGAATTTGCCGGATTCAATAGAGGAGAACCTAAACATAGCTTTTTTGCGTCCTTATATTGAAATAGATATGATTTCTATTAACGGGAAAAAAAGCATCCATTTGAGTGATATCGGAATCAATGCCGATTTGGTAAAAAACTACGAAGAAAGCAACTGGCGTGGGATTTGGGGTTATGCTTTGCAGGCCTACACGACGCTGGTTGATTCCAGTGATCCATTTGTTGCTACAATCACCGCTAATAAAGAAACAGTCGAACATACGGCAAGAATGATTGTTATTGCAAACTCTCAGAAATACGGAACAGGTGTTACAATCAATCCTAATGGAGCCATGAACGATGGTAAATTTGAATTGGTAATTCTTAAAAGCCTGGATTTATTATTACTCGGGAAAATTATTACCGGAAATATGCCCATTGATTCCGATGATATTGTGATTATCTCAACAGATAAAGCCACGATTAAAACCAATTACCCGGTTAATTTTCAGATTGATGGGGAGTATTGTGGCGCACAGACTTCTTTGGATATCCATATTTTGCACAAACAGATGAAGATAGCGATTCCTTAGACTTTTTAATTCAGGTTGCCAGTTCTGAGTTGTGAGTTCTCAGTTGTGGGTTGTGAGATGTGAGTTGTAAAATGTAAAATGTGAGTCAGGAAATCGGTGTGTTTTGTTTGATTGATTTTTGGGTCATTTTTTTAGGTATATAGTATCAAAGAATTTGTATGAATTGTGAATGCTGTATAAGTGCAGTCACACTATAAGCTCAATACTTTATGTTGTTAATATTTACCGAATTGCGTATGTGATTTACTTTGCCTATTGTCTATCGCTCGAGTCTCATACTAAAAATAAGAAATAATTACTTTCTTTGTCACTTCGACGAAGGAGAAGTCACACAAGTATTTCGACAACTAATGGCGGCATTCAGAATGAAGTTTTTTTTGTAATTCATAATTAGAAATAACAGAATTGCCAGATACATTCAGAATAGTACAAAGTCAATGATAACCTAGGTTTCGGACTTTTATTTCTGAATTTGCCTTAGTAATTTTTAACAAAAACGGACCATAACTCATAACTCAAAACCCACAACTGAGAACTCACAACTTAAACGGATTTCTTTCCTTCCATTCCGTTTTAGGTTCTAGGTAATCAAACAGTTTACCTATTTTTTTATTGATTAAAGCATTGCTATGGGTGATTAAACCATACATTTTTACCGGTTTTGCCCCTACAGAACTTTTTATTTCGAGGGCAGTCCTTGCAAATATAACTTCCGAAAAGCCATGATTGATAGAATAGGCTATCATGTCGTAAAGCATGTTGAGGTATAACATTTTATCGCGCTGAATACTTTCGTCATACCCTAGGAAATAAGTGTCCATTACGGCACCATTTTGAATCAAAGTATTGAACCCGATTAACTTTCCATCTAAAAAATAACCATAAAAAAGAAAATCTTCTTTCATGATTTCTTTAAAAGTCCGGAAGTGATTTTTGGCCAGGAAAAAAGTATTGAAAGGAGCATTTTTTGCCACATGAAAATAGAGGTCATATATAACATCTTCATATTTTATGATTTCATCAAGCGACATTTTTTGTTTTTCAATTCCCTCCGCTTTTTTGCGGGCACGTTTGTATTGGTCCCGATATTTTTTAGAAAGGGCATCAATATAATCCTGTTCCGTTTTCCAGTCGCAATTGATCTCAAAAACCATATTGGGCTGTGTGGAGAAGGTAAAATTATTCTTGAATTCACTTTTCAAAGGTTCTATTTCACTTTCTGTAAAGTCTTTTATGCTGGTAATATGAACTTTTCTGCCCTTTGCTTTAAAATCTTTTTTAAGTTCAGTGATGGCTTTATGGAGTGTTTTAATCGCTTTGGCCTGATTGGCATTTTCTGAAATTGAAAAAGCATTTTGACCTGTAAGCATATTGTTCCCGACAAATAAAACGTGTGAAGCAAAATTCTTGAACGCAAAATTGCGAACAGATGTTTTTAAGCATTGATCCCGCTCGCCAAAAGATTCCAGTTTTTCTGCGAAAATAAATTGAGTTAAAGCAATTCCGATTAGGGTATCATTTTTAAAAAGCCCGATAAAATGGCATAACATATTCACCGGAGAAGATTTTTCGAGTACTTCGAGATATTTCCGTGTCAAAAAGATATTTTCGGTGGTAAGCGCATCCCATTCTAAAGGCAGTAATGAAGCGCTATTGTAAATCTGGAAAGAATAAGTTGTACTCAAAAGTGGAAGCTAATTTTGTCAAAATTAGATAATATTTAGAAGAACCAATTTCGGTTTAAGTAATTATTAAGAAAAACCCGTTTGAGATTTAATTTCAAACGGGTTTTGTATTTTATAGTATTAGGCGTAGGCACAAACAATTCCGCCCATTATGGTCAGTGTGATGAGCCAGAATCCGGTGTGAATCAAAATGTATTTCCATGATTTTCTTTCGAATAGAGAATTGATTCCGATTATTGGTAAAGCAAAAAACAAGCCCGACATAAAACCGTGCAGCGCACCATGTTTAAAAGTACGATAAGCTGTCCCGTAATCTGCCATAAAAGCGGCAAAGGAAGGTTTTGCACCGTTTATATTTGGAGGACCGCCAATCATTCCTACTGCTCCGGACTGATGTATCGTCAATGCCATTAGGATCATAGCAATCATGAGAGAAAAAAGATACGTTAAACCAAAGATTTTAAGCATATTTCCGGTTTGAAGCTGCTCTTTAGTCAGATTACTTTCTTTCATCCATGCATTTCCGAAAAGATTGGGATGATACCAGATAAAACCAACTACAAGAGGCACAATAGCCGCAAGTAGCAATGCAATAAAGTTAATTTCCATAATATGAGGTTTTTATGATTAGTTAATCAAATTTAAGCAAAAAAGTAAAACGTTTGTTAATTTGTAATAAGTAGTATAAATAACGTTAATAAATTATTTATTAACACTTTATCGACATTCTGTGCTTTATAGCAGTAAAATGTATAATTTTATTGCCGAAAACAAACCCCCAAATCTGTTATGAAAAGTTATATTACTCTTTTTTTAGCATTTGTTTTTTCTCTAAATATTTTTGCAGATACTGTTTCGGACAAAGAAAAAGATGCCCTTATTAAATTGTACCATGCTACCAATGGATCACAATGGAAAATAAAATGGGATTTGTCGTTATCGGTAGCTACATGGTATGGAGTAACAGCTGAAAATGGAAAAGTTGTCGGACTTAATTTGTCCAACAATAATTTGAAGGGAGAATTACCCGTTGAGTTTTACGATTTAGTAAATCTGGTTGCTGTTGATCTACACGAAAACGATCTGAAAGGACAACTTCCCGTTGCGATTCAAAACCTGAAAGAGCTTGAAGTTTTGGATGTCTCCTTAAATGAGCTATCGGGTACTTTACCGGCTTCGATTTGCGAGCTAAAAAAGCTGAAAAATCTGGAGCTTTATGCCAATAAAATTTCAGGAGAATTACCAATAGAGATTGGGAAATTAAATCAGTTAGAAATACTGTCATTGTTTAATAATGAACTGGAAGGGCAATTGCCGGGTTCTTTATATAAAATTCAAACATTGAAAGTGTTGCTGTTGAATAATAATAAGATGTCCGGTAATCTCAGTAATGAAATACTTAATTTTACTGCTCTTGAAAATTTAAGTTTGTTTGATAATAGTTTTGGAGGTGAAGTTCCAAAAGAACTGGAAAAACTGCATAAATTATCTGAAATGAATCTCTCCTATAATAAATTTGAAGGAACCGTTTCTAAAAACCTGGTGTTATTAGACGCACTGAATATGACTATGTTTGACGAAAACGGAGATCCTGTTTTGTTAGAAATCAATACTGAAAAAGAAACACAATTGTAACCCCAAATTAATCGTGCTTATGAATGAATTTTACTCTCGTTAACAAGTTGATTAAATATATTTAGTTAATTGTCGAAAACCGTAATTCGTTACGGTTTTTTTTATGCCGCGAATTGCACGAATTTCCACTAATTAATTCGTGTGAATTTGTGCAATTTGTGGCTTTATATGCAGTTAATTGTTGAAAACTGTAACTAGTTGCGGTTTTTTTATGTTAGGAATTACACGATCTCCACTAATAAATTCGTGCAAATTCGTGCAATTTGTGGCTTTTTTTCATAACTTTAAATTATCAATATCGAAATGAAAAATAAAACGGAATAAAATCTTACTTTAACCCTTTTAATTATAAAATTATGGTCATACAATATAAAGGCGAACAATACGGAAAAGCGACACAGTTTACGATAAGAATCATTGGAAATAACCTTTCTAAAAGCAGTTCTAATTATCAGATAGATTTATTAGTGGGCGATAAACAATTACCCACTTTTACGACTTCAATTCACCAGAGTTTATCTAATTGTCTGAAAGAAATTTACTTGTTTAGAAAACATAACGGGATTGTATTTGATGCTTCTTCAGAAGAAATAAATCCGAAATTAGTGCCTTATGATAAGGTTTTGTACAACTACAATAAGTATGCTTTGTTTATGGCTTAGGTATTTTTGTTTTTTAATAGTATAGAAGACTGTTCTTAATTGAGCGGTCTTTTTTTTGGCTACTTGTAGGAGCGGGTTTAACCGCAGATAAGCAGCAATTTGTCATTCCGAAGAATGAGGAATCACACAAGGAACTCCGCACAGAATGCGACGAATCTTTGTTGAATTGCGTGTGTGATTCCTCCTTACGTCGAAATTACACGCTGAATGAATTAAGTGGCAATTTGCCATTCTTCGGAATTAACAATATTGTGTAAATAGCTGTTCGTACTTAAAATACATTAATTTCTACTAAAATTAAATCTGACAGGTTTTTAAAACCTGTCAGATTTGTCGTTTAGGATTATCGGAGTGACAGAATAAACGGGTGTTTTTATAAATTCAAATCCTTAAAACCGGAAACTTCGGTAGAAACTTCTCCTAGCCATCCGCCTTCGGCGCGGTTTGAATTGTAGACTTTGATGAAGTTAATTCCTTGTAGTTTTACGGGGCTTCCTTTTTTGTCTACAGCCCAGCTGATATCGATTTGTGCTTTCTCGTCGGCATTGGGCCAGTTGTCTGCATAACCCCAGTCATAGGCAGGGTTTACCCAATAGGTACCGGTTCCGGATTGATCGAATATGTTGGCTTTTAAAAAGGTTCCTTTTAAGGTAATGCTGGCGCCTTTCCAGGTTGGATAGAAAGAGTTGCTGTGAAAAGCATTTTTAGAGATATAACCCGTTTGTCCCTGATTGTCGGTCCAACGAATATAATTGGGTTCCGATGGGTTTTCAGGTTCGTTTTTGGGTTGGTAATATGTCAGTTCGTAATTTTTAATAGTGGTCGGTTTATTGTGTTCTGAGCCTGCGATTTCGTACCACTCATCATCTGGTTTTCCATTTTTGTTTGTATCGGAGGACACCATAATGATACCGGGTTCGGACCAATTACTGAATGCGTTTCCAAGAACAATAAAATCTTTACCTTCTTTATTGATGATGGTGTGGTCAAATCCCATTACGATATAGCCGCCAAATCCGCCAAGGCTTACCAGGCTTCCTGTTGTAAGAGCCGTTTCTGCTTTTTTTCGCATGGTTTCGTCAGTGTCTTTTGCAGTTGCTTCGGGTAAGGCATTTGTAAATTGACCGGGTGCAGGAAAGAATTCAAATACATTTTTAACTCCGTTCAGATAGGTTTTTTCCGTAACAACAAGGGTGAGTTTTTTATAGATTTCACCGGAATTGTTTTTTGCTCTATAATCAATTGTATAGGTTCCGGCTTGCGCAAAAACGTGCAGTAAATCTGCTGTGGTGGCAACTATTTTTCCGTTTATCAACCAGGTGTACGTCACGTCGGTTGTGTTTTTTACTTTAGGTTCGAGGTGAAACCATTGCATTTTATCAATTGTAAAACCATTTGCAGGTTCTGTAATTGTTACTTCTGGTAAGATTACTTCGCTAGGGGCGTCATCACTGGAGCATCCGGAGAGGAATATCGTTGTGGCTAATGCAAATAAAATTTTATTCATAAACGAAAGCGTATTATTTTTTATTCTTGTTTGCTTAAAAAGCGAAAGCCGAATTTAAATTTGATGTCCGACCTTAAAGTTTTGGTCCACGAAAACTTTAAACTATTAAGCAGTGGCAGGTCTCCTGACTTGTTCCCATTTTGAACAACCTTCCCACATTTCTAAAAAATGCAGTGGTAAAAGATTAGATTTTGGAAGTTTAAAAAATCGACCACAATCTGTCAAAATGTTGTATGAAACTTACAGTAACGGGCTTGTTCAGGATTTACACCTAATTCCCTTTTAATCAGCTACACCGAAAAATGAAGCTCAACCATTGCGAGTACAAATGTAAATAAACTCTTCGATGCTTCGAGGATTAATTTCAGAAAAAAGACAGATACTTTTTTTAATTCTTATTATGATCCATTCAGATAAATTGTACAAAAAACTTTCTTTTTGAGTTTTTTATAACACGAATTTTCTCATGATGTTAAAATTATTTATATACATTTGATATAGTATAATGATTATGAATAATTCGTTGGCTATAATTATTCTTCACATATAATTCGTAAAGCTTTATCTAAAAAATGTTCTTTTAAAATCTTTGTGAACCTTGCATAATACTTTGCGAGTCTAGCGGTTAAATTCTCACGCAAAGTTGCGAAGTCGCAAAAAATTCGTTTTATGCATGCAGATTAGGCAGATATTTTTTTGGCTGGATAAAACAATCTGAATAAATCTGCGTGAAAAAATTCTACGCAAACATAGGAGAAACATGGTTTTGAAAACGCAAAAGACATTTCACTTACTTAAAACCTCATATGAGCGATGTGTTAAGTATAGTTTTTACGACCCGAGCGAAGTGAATTGACGAAGTAATTACCCCAACGGGGCATAAATTGGTTTCTTTTAGCAGTGTAATGTTTGTATTAGTTACACAGTTAAGAGGTTGGTTAAAAATATATAAAGAGTGCGCTTTTGTAAAATTCAGTAGAACAAATCCTTATTATAAACCATTAATTAACAACCTATTATTATGAAAACAAAAATTATTTTAGTTGCTTTTTTAGTATCCCTTTTTATTTCTTGTCAAACAGATGAGTTTGCTCAGAAGCCATCAACGGCAGAGCAAAACAAAGAATTAAAATTTGCTGTCGATCCCGATGGGAAGATTTTACAAAACATACCACCCGAAATTCTAAACTTAATGGTAAAGAAGTTTGAAGTAGCGAATAAAAAAAGTGAAATCGAAATTCTTAAAAATTCCTATGATTTTGAAACAGGAAATCTAACTAAAGAAGCTGCAGGAAGTGATGCTTACTTTAAAAAATTGGAAGAACTGGCTGCAGAAAAAAAACTAACTGGTAAAACAGCCGCAATAAACGGATACAGAGCGCATGTGGCAGGAAAAGGCTGGCTGCCATGGACATCGTATGGAGCGGCAATAGGAACAACCGGAGAAGGCAGACAATTGGAGGCTATTGAATTTGGAGGCATACCTAGTCCGATTTGCAGAGTTGGAACGGCACATGTAGAAGGATATGGTTGGTACGATCAGGGATGTTCCAGATTGTTAGGAACTGTTGGTTTAGGCCGAAGAATGGAGGCCATTAAGTTAGCTACTCCAAATTATTACAGAGCTCATGTGGCAGATTACGGTTGGTTGCCGTGGGTTAGCGGTGATCAGATAGCCGGTACTACTGGTGAAAGCAGACGTATGGAAGCTTTTCAGTTGATGGTTTTTGTTTATTAGATTTCAAATATTATTTATCTGTTTAAATTAATCGAGGGTATCAAAAACCTTCGTTTGTAATATGAAAAAAGAGGCTGTCCGGGACAGCCTCTTTTTTTTGAACTATATATGATTTGAATTATTTTACTCAATTATTTTTTAAAACTAAGAAATAATCAATTTAATCCTTTTAATCTGTGGCAAAAAAAAAAGTAGCCACAGATTTCACAGATTTATGGGATTTTTTTTCTGATTCAATAGTAACCATGCAACAATCGAGTTCAGATTTAAAAAAAAAACAATTCGTAAAAATTCGTGCAATTCGTGGCAAAAAAACTTGCTGCGAATTACACGCAAGTGGTTTATTCATATTTTAAATAGCGCAAAATGTCAACTTTTGTTACCTGATAGGCTTTGGCTAAAACTATTGTTAGTGTGAGAAATAATAAAGACACAAAAGCAATGACAAATGGCAGAACCGGAATTTCGATACGGTAGGCAAAGTTTTCAAGCCATTTTTGCAATAACAGATAGGCCGGAATAATTCCGATTGCAAAACCCAGCACACAAAACAACAGATACTGTTTGGATAATTCCCGTAGCAAAAGAGTCGTTTCTGCGCCAAGTGTTTTTCTGATAGCAATCTCACGCAGTCTTCTTTCCATAGAATATGACGCCAAGGCAAATAGTCCAAAAATGGCGATCAAAACAACTACTGCGTTCAAAAGAGAAAACAACTTACTTTGGTCTTTATAATTTTTATACGTTCTGGCGAAATTTTTATCGACAAAATCATATTCAAACGGATACTCTGAATCGACTTTGGTTTTCCAGAATTTGTCCAGAGCAGCTATTGTTTCGGGGATGTTCTGTGGTGCTACTTTAATCGAAATATAACGCATATTGTCTTTCATCCATTGTTCACTTTTGATGTGAAAGAAAATCATAGGGGCAACTTTAAATTGCAGTCCCACATAATTGAAGTCTTTTACAATACCGACTACCTTAAGTTTTCTGTTGTTGAACGTTACTTCTTTGTTGAGCGGATCTTTTTCCATCAATGCTTTTGCAGCGGTTTCATTCAGTAAAACATTTGAGATACTGTCTGATGCCATTTTTTCGGTTAAATTTCGTCCTTTAACTATTTTTATTCCTAAAAGATCCAATAATCCAAAATCAATACCCATTTGCTGCGTGATGACTTCTTTGTTTGATTTGTAGTGTAATCCGGACCAGGAATTATCATTGCTTCCTATCGAAAATAAACCCGAAGAAACCGCTTCTACTCCTTTTATTTTGGAGACTTCCTGTTTAATGGTCTGATATCTTTCAAACTGATTCTGACCTTTTTTCGGTTTAAAGGTAATATCAATAACCTGTGCTCCTTTAAAGCCTAAATCTTTGTTTGACATATAATTTACTTGTTTGTAAACTATAAAAGAGCCAATTATAAAAAAGGTAGCGATGGCAAACTGTAAAATCAGCATTCCATTGCGGAGCCAGACCCCATTTTTGCTTCTGGAAAAATTTCCCTTCAGCACTTTCAAAACTTCAAAATTTGAAATGTAAATGGCCGGAAAAACGCCTGCAACGATAACAACAAGGAAAAAGATAAAAATGAGTTGCACATAAAATTGCGTACCAACCATAATCAGATTTTTATTTAGAAACTGGTTATAAGCTGGCAATGATATTTCTACGATTACCAATGCAAGAAAGACAGAGAAAAGCGTAATGAGAGTAGTCTCAAATACAAACTGAGTAATGATTTGCAGTTTTGAGGCACCAATAATTTTTCGGATCCCCACTTCTTTTGCTCGTTTAATGGCATTTGCAGTAGCGAGATTAATATAATTTGCAATAGACAGTAGCAGAATAAGTATTGATAACCCCATTAGGATTCGCAAGAATTGAAGGTTTCCTGTTCCTTCCGGAAAAGGATAATTTCCCGTGGAAAGTCTTGATCCGGCAAATGGCAGTAGTTTAGCTTTAACCGGCTCTCCGTAAAGTTTTGTAAACGCTTTTAGCGATAAACCTTCCTCTTTTGCCTGTTTCTTATAGTTCTTCTCCATAAAAATCTCGTCCAGATTTTTAATGACGGCAGTAGTATCACTTTGTCTTTTTAGTTTTACCATTAAACCATAACTAAAACCCCAGTCTTCTCTTCTTTTTTCCAGATCTTCCTGAATACTGCTGGTTACCGCTGCTGGCATTACCGCTGACTTTTGAGATAAACGGTATACACCTCGTACTACGAAGATTTTGTCGGCGTATTTGACCTGTTTCCCCATCGGATTTTCGTCTTTAAACAGTAGTGAAACCGTTTCTTCTGATAGTGCGATGCTATTGCGATCCTGAATGGCTGTTTTACCGTTTCCACGGATAAATTCAAATGGGAAAAAGGAAAAGAAATCACTTTGCGCCGAAAAAATATGGTCTATCAATTGTGCTTTGCCCTTATATTCAATATTCTCTTTAGTGTAATAAGGGTTTAAATAACAATAATTTTCGAGATAAGAAGTATTGGCTTTTAAGTCAGGGCCGGTTACCGGTGAATTTGTAGCCCAGACATTACCGCCTCCAAGGTCATTCATGACAACGTAAATCTTCTCTTTTTCAGGATTCCATTCGTCGTAAGAATGCTCCTCATTCCAATACAAGATGGCAAAAATTAATCCCGCTATCCCAATACTCAATCCTAAAACATTCAAAGTCGTAAAGAATTTGTTGTTTTTGATATGGTATATAAATATGTTGATCCAGTTCTTTAGCATGATCCTAGTTGTTAGAAGTAGTTACTAAAACATCTACATTTCTGTGATTCAATTTTTCAGAAAGGATAATTCCGTCTTTCATCAAAATTGTTTTTTGAGAGAAAGAAGCATCATAATCAGAATGGGTTACCATTAGAATTGTTGCTCCGTTGGCATGCAGATTGGTTAATAATTCCATTACTTCATTGCCATTTTTACTGTCCAGGTTTCCTGTAGGCTCATCGGCAAGAATTATTTTCGGATTGTTGATCAATGCTCTTGCCACAGCCACACGTTGCTGCTGACCTCCCGAAAGCTGTTGCGGATAATGTTTCAGACGATGCGTAATATTTAGCTTAGCAGCGATTTCCTGAATTCTTATTTTTCTTTCGGAAGGAGGAACATTGTTGTAAATCAAAGGCAATTCGATATTGTCATAAACCGATAATTCATCAATTAAATTGAAATTCTGAAAAATGAATCCGATATTTTCTTTTCGGGCTTTTGCTTTTGCTTTCTCTTTTAGTCCGATCATTTCCTGATCCAATAGGAGATAACTTCCGCTCGAAGCGCTGTCCAGCAATCCCACGATATTTAATAAAGTCGATTTTCCGCTGCCGGATGGTCCCATAATAGAGACAAAGTCGCCTTGTTTGATGGTAAGTGAGATTTCGGCCAGTGCGTTGGTTTCTATGTCTTCTGTTCTGAAAATTTTCGAAAGTTTTTTAATGGTAATCATGATTGTTGTTTTTTGATGTTGATTGATTTTCTTTGATTGATTTTAGTTTTCGAAGTAAAAGAAACACAACCGAAAATTAAGATAATTAACAATGTGTCAGCGCTATTTATTTTGCTATTTTTACTTTCGAAAGGTGTTAAATAATTAATGATTTACTGGTACTAATGTGATTTCCGTGCCGAAAATTTAAAAATTATAACTGACTGGTTTCTACATTTTTATTTTTTAAAGAAAAGTTATACTGTCCATAATTGGACAGCTTTCGTCCAAAACCGAACAAAAATGAAAAAGACAAATGCCTCCATATTAATCATAGACGATCAGGAAGACATTCTTTTTGCGTCGAAATTGTATCTGAAAAAGTATTTTGAGCATATTTATACGCTCACAAATCCCAAAAACATAGTCGAATTATTGGCGAAAAACACCATAGATGTTGTTTTGCTCGATATGAATTACAGAATAGGTTTCGAAGATGGGAGGGAAGGCTTGTATGTCCTGAGGGAAATAAAAACGCTTTCGCCGAAAACAGTTGTGATCTTAATGACAGCTTTCGGAAAACTAGAAACGGCTGTTGAAGGTTTAAAAAATGGCGCTTTTGATTATATCCTAAAACCATGGGAAAATACAAAGTTACTCGAATCGGTAAAAGAGGCTGTCGACAAAAGCCGTAAGGAGCAAAGAAAGAGTAAAGATGTTGTAGTTAAAGAGGCATTTTTTATCGGCAATTCCGAGATTATAAAAAAAGCGTATGCGCTGGCAGATAAAGTGGCAAAAACAGATGCAAATGTTTTGATTTTAGGGGAAAACGGAACAGGAAAGTTTGTTTTGGCGCATCATATTTATGCACAGTCAGAAAGGAAAAATCAGCCTTTTATTGCAGTTGATTTAGGTTCTCTCAACGCTAATATTTTTGAAAGCGAATTATTCGGTTATGCAAAAGGCGCTTTTACAGATGCTAAAGCAGATACTCCGGGGCGTTTTGAAATGGCGCAAAATGGTACTATTTTTTTAGATGAAATCGGAAATGTTCCGTTGCATTTGCAATCTAAACTGTTGCAGGTTATTCAGAGTAAAACGGTTACAAGGTTAGGAGAATCAAAACCAAGACCTCTGAATGTTCGCATTATTACAGCGACCAATTTAAGCCTGAAAGAGGAAGTTGCCGATAAAAATTTTAGAGAAGATTTGTATTACCGTATCAATACCATGGAGATTGTTTTGCCTCCGCTACGGGAGCGCTACGAGGATAAAATTCCGTTGGCGGAATATCTTCTTGAAAGAATGATAGAAAAGTACGGAAGAGATACCATTTCTTTTGATAAAAAGGTAGCGGAACAAATCGAAAAACACGCCTGGAATGGAAATATTCGCGAAATGGAAAACAAAATCGAAAGAGCTGTTATCCTTTGCGAAAACAATACCATTACAGTGTCAGATTTAGACTTGGATCAAATTACGTTGTATGAAGAAAATCCGGATGACATTCAGCTTTCTTCAGTTGAGAAAGCAACAGTCGAGAAAGCATTGCTGAAGCATAACAACAATATCAGTAAAACTGCTGAAGAACTTGGGCTGTCGAGAGGTTCTTTATACCGACGTTTAGAGAAATATAACATTAGCACCAATTAATATGCTCAAATCGTTAAAGACCTATAACCTTATTTTTCTGCGATTAATTTTGATTGTGGCTGGAATTGAATTTTCAATTTATCTGAACAAAGTCAAATTTGTATTCGCGCCTGTTTTTGGTTTTTTGATTGTTTTTTTTCTGATTATCGAATTGTATTTGTATGTGAAAAGTGTCATTTTGGTGTACGATAAAACAATTGCGTCGATTGTACAAAATGATTTTACTTCCGATTTTTCAAAGCATAAATCCAATCAGAATGATCTGTTTCAATTGTATGATATCTTAAAGAACAAACAGAACGAGCAGGTTTCAAGAGATATTATTTACACTTCTATTTTAAACAACATCGAAATCGGAATCATTATCCTCAAAAAAGAAGACAACGATTGGAATGTTTTTTTGATGAATGATTATTTCTCTAAACACTTTGATGTGCCCAAAGTTTCAAAATGGAAATTGCTTAGAAACCAGCTTCCATCGTTATGTGAGGTTATTGAAGAGCAGGATTTTCAGGAAATCAAAACGGCATTGGAAATACGTGTCAACCAGCAAAATGCACAAACTTTTGTCATGCAGACCTCGAGAACAGAAATCTGCGAATTGGATTATTTTATTGTTTTACTCGATTCGATTCAGAATGTAGTCGAGAAAAAAGAAAAAGAGGCCTGGGTTAATTTGATGAAAGTTATTTCTCATGAGCTTTTAAATTCGATAACCCCCATTCGGTCTATCTCTCAGAATTTGCAGGAACTGGTCGAACAGGATGCTATTTCGGCTGAAGATTTAGAAGATATTAAAAGTGGTGTAGGAACAATGTTAAGGCGAAGTGATCTTTTGCAGAAGTTTGTAGAAGGATACCGAAAACTGGCAATGCTGCCGTCTCCCAAAAAAGAAAAAATAGAATTGCAGCAACTGATTCGGAATTGTTTTGAGATCATGAATCCTTTATTCAAAGAAAAACAAATCGAAGTCGTTAATACAATTACTTTAGATCATTGGTTGTTGGTAGACCATCAGCAAATCGAGCAAGTGTTGATTAATCTTTTAACCAACAGCATGCATGCGCTTGAGGAAGTAGAGGAGAAGCAAATTCTGATTACCGCCGAGGCCATAGAAAACAGAATTTTTATAAAAATCACCGACAGCGGAAACGGTATTGAAAAACAAATAGAAAACAAAATATTCCTTCCGTTTTTTACCACCCGCAAAGAAGGTGCAGGAATCGGGTTAACACTCTCCAAAAGCATTATCGAAGCTCATGGCGGTTATCTGGATTTTAGAAATCAGGATGGCAAGACTACGTTTGTTATTTGTTTGGTTGAATAGCTACTTGTCTTGTAGTTTTAAAAATATCAACGCAAGTGAAAGCTGCAATAATTGGGTTGATAAAGAAGAATAACTCTAAAAAGCCTCCCTTCGCAATTTGAGAAAAGATTAATATTAAAAAAATTATGAATAAAAGCAGATTAAATGTTGCGATGCAGGAATAAGTAAAGCTTAAACACAATTTGTTTTTCTTGTCTTTTTTAAAATAGAATAACCTTAATAGTATTAGAATTATCCCTATTCCACCAGAAATGTAACAACTATACATATAAAATATTAAAACTTCAAATCCACCAAACCAGCCAGGAGATTTAAAAAAGTAAATAAAGAAAGCGCAAATTGTCCAAATATTAGTTGAAATTAACGATAAAACTAAGTTTTTAAAAATAGTTTCTTTCATGGGTGGACGTTTTTTGGTCGAAAATTAGAGTTTTTCTATAACTAATTGAATGACCAATACATATGCATTAATAGTGCCAGAATGAATTAAAGAGGGCTATTTTTCAAACTCAAAATAAATCCTTTAAATCCATTTAATCTGTGGCGGAAAAAATGGCCACAGATTTCACAGATTTAAAGGATTTATTTATTGATTCTTACTTGTATTTGCTATGCTGCTAATAGCAGACAAACTACTTAATAATTTCCAGATTAATCGTAACTTTTTATTTTCTGAACAATCTCCATATAGCGATTTTCGAAGACCGTTTGCTCAACAGGAACAACAACCGCTTGGAATAATTGCATCAATTCATTGGAGTGATTGGCAACTTTCTTGGCCTGAAGACTATAATGAATGAATTTTATCCAAAGCAATGCTTTTAGTTCTGTTTCATCTTCGTTCCACATTTTCATTTCTACTAATAGTACATTATCAGTGTATTGAATCAATTGAGACTCAATTACGACTGTTTCCATTGTAGAGGCCGGTCTCAAATAACTAATCTGATTAGAGGCCACAACCCAGCTCAGTGCCGTTGTTTTCATCAGTTTAAAAATATCAAGATTGTAGTGTTCTGCAATTTGGTCTTCGCGGGTGTTAATGAAATATTCGAGGTATTTCGAATTGTTTAAGTGATTAAAAGGATCGCAATCCTGAAATCTGATTTTTCTTTTTGTTTTTAATACTTTTTCCATTTGAGTTCAATTAGTACATACCGATTGGTATATGTGTGATTAAATTTTTTTTACTTTTTTATGTTTTTAATTAATATGTCATCTATAAAATCCATTGCATGAGTAATATAGGAGCTGTCATTGTGTGTAAATGCCAAAAGAGAGCTACCTTCGATCATAGTTAGAATAAGCTGGGCGTATTTATCTACGTCGGTATCGGGTTTGATTTCGTCCTTGTGGATTCCTTCTTTGATAATATCGGTTAGTCCGTTAATGAACTTTTGAGATAATTTCTCGGCGGCTTCAAACAATAGAGGATTCACAAATTTTGTATCCACAGAAACCCGTAACATCGGACACCCACCTCTGTCTTTGACCAAATCATAATAAGAACGATGGTACCGGGTTATGGTATGCAGTTTATTTATAGCCCCCTCTTCGGTCGCAACCAACTTAAACAACGGTATTATAGCAATATCCACATTGAGTTTAAATGCCTGCAAAGCCAAATCTTCTTTGTTCGAAAAGTTACAATAAATAGCTCCTTTGGTAAGACCGGTTGCATTTGTAATATCCGACAAACTGGTTCCGATATAGCCCTGTTTGTTAAAAAGAGGCGCAATTTTATCTAATATAAATTCTGAAGTATTCATGGGACTGTTGACTTTGAGAATAATACTAGGAGCAAATATACGAAGTAAATACCGATCGGTATGTATGGAAATGTGTTTTTTATTTGTTTGTGAAATTGTAATTTTTTGCTTGTTGTTTTTAAGGGGGTAAATAGGAGGAAGTTGGGAGATTTTTTTATGTATGGAATAAAAAAGCGCAAAGTAGGAGACATTTGCGCAGCTTTTCATGAGGGACTCTTTGCGGAGCGGGGGTGCTGTTGCTACTTAGTTTTTAACTAAATATGTTTTCGTAATCTAAATAACAATAATAGAACTCCTAATAGCACAAGAAAGTACCATCTCTTATGAATTCCAGGCGAATCTTTGGCTAATTTACTATTACTATTCCGGGCGTAAGTACCCAAAACGATCAACATAATTGGCAGCAATAGACGAAGAATTTCATGTGATTTCATAATTGTAAATTAAAAAAGGCAATACAATAATAATAAAATAAAAAGTATTATTAGAATTCAATTTTCGGTTCCGCTGCGCAAATGAGACATTTGCAGCTTTTCATTAGAACTCTTTGCGGAACTGCGGGGCAAGTTTATATAATATACTTTTATGAAATATTAGACGTATCGATATTTAACATCAAATGTAAACCATTGTTATATTTAGTTTTTTGTAATATAATAATAATTTCCGGAGGTAAATCTGATAATTTTAACGGAGTGAGAGGAGAGGCTACTAAATGATAATTTAGTTCTAAAAAATTATTTAATATAGTTTTGTCAAATGAATAAAGTCCTCTTTTCGCCATCAAAGTAAAATCTTCCAAGTATCTTTCATCTGGCTCCATTTTTAACACATCACTTAAATTGCCATTAATTTCTATCTCAGATTTTTCAGCTAAGTTTCTAAAATAGGAAGATAGCAAATTATAATCGAGTGATTCTGAAATTGATTTAGGTAGTCTTCCACCACCTGAAGCAACAAATGCTACGTATTTCCCATCTGTAAAAAACCAATCAATATCTAAAGATTGTTGTTCTATTTCAGTAATCATATTTTTGTATTTAACCGCTACGCAAATGTCTCCGACTTTGCGCTTTTTTAAATTATAGTCTCTTAGTAACGTTTACTTCTCAAAAGTCTCCGACTTTAAACAATACTAATAAAGATCAAATCTAAAAAATGATTTTGAATCTAAAACATTTACAATAGGATTTTCGGCTTTTTCAATATCCAATAAACCACAATCTTTAACATAATTGGATGCACTTGAATAAATATAATCTGAAGCTTTGTTGACTAACCCGGCTTTTACAGGATTTAAATGTATATAATGAAGTTTGGACCACATAAATTTGTTTGTATAAATTTCTTCAGCGTGATTTCCGTATTGCCAAAACTGAAAAACTTTATTTCTTGAATGCTGTTCTGATGCTAATTTGAAGCGTTCCAACATCCACTCTCTTCTGCTTTCCGGACTATTCTGGATCTTCTCTAAAATTAATTTAGCCGTAAATTTTTTAAAATCCCGTATCAAATCTGATAATTTACCGTCTTTAGACTGCACAATCAGGTGTATATGATTACTCATAATTGCATAGCCGTACAAAATCATTCCTTTATTTTTGATGCAATAATCTAAAGATTCGATTATTATATCACGATAATTTTGACGTGTAAAAACATCAATCCAATCTACGACTGTTGACGTCAAAAAGTGTGGTATTGTTTGATCTCTTATAACATATCCTTCTTTCATATGACTTAAATTTCTTACAAAAATATAAGTTTTTACTTACTTTTAAAAGGTATGAATGTAAAAAGCCGGGAGACTTTTATAACGTATTGAATTATTAAGGGAATAAAAAAGCGCAAAGTCGGAGACATTTGCGCAGTTTTTATAAAAGAACTTTTTGCAGAACGATTACATATTTATAATGCTTTTAGAAAAAAAACAATTGATGTTATAGCTAATCCAATAATTATAACCCAGTTTTTAAAAGTTCTAAGACTAGTATCAGGTTTATAATTGAGTGTATCACTATCTCTTCCTTTTAACCACCATTTATGTATTTTATAATAACTGAATGCTGCTATTGCAAGTAAAATGCCATAAATTAAATTCTTATAATCCATTATCTTTATTAAATTGTTCGGTAACTTTTTTACTTCTCTGCTCTTTAAAGTATTCTATCAAAGTCGCTGCGTAAATGTCTTATTCGTGCAACTTTCATAAGGAAATTTCATTCCCGTACCAGCCTAACTCACATCATCTTCCCTTCCTTAGCATATTCCTTTTTAATTCCCTGAAGAAGATGGTTAAGGTTAATACTTTCGTTTTCATCCTCCAGTGTTTTGAGACAGGCATACTGAATGATGTTGACAATGTTAGCACCGGTAATATCGTATTTTTTTGAAAGTTCGTTGAGGTTTACATCTTCGGCAATTTGGATTCCTTTGGGAAGGTTATTTTTCCAAAGCAGTAGGCGTTCGTTGTAGGAAGGAACTTCAAATTCGATTATAGATTGAAATCTTCGGGTGAAGGCCGTATCAATGTTGGCTTTAAAATTAGAGGCTAGAATCACCAGTCCAGGATGGTTTTCGATGCGTTGTAGCAGATACGAAACTTCCTGATTGGCGTATTTGTCGTGGGCATCGCGTACGTTGGTTCGTTTTCCGAAAACGGCATCGGCTTCGTCAAAGAAGAGAATCCAGTCTTTGTCGGCGGCTTTATCAAATAAGGAGGAAAGGTTCTTTTCGGTTTCTCCGATGTATTTTGAAACTACCATCGATAAATCAATTCGATAAACATCTCTTTTGGTGTATTTTCCGAGGAGTGAAGCGGTGAGCGTTTTTCCGGTTCCGGGTGCGCCGTAAAACATGACCCGGTAGCCCGGTTTTATTTTGGACTTCATATTCCATTCGTGGAGGATGATGTCGTTGAATTTCAACCAGGTTTCTATTTCCTTTATGTTATTTAAAGTAGTAGCATTGAGTATTAAGTCATCCCATTCCAATTGAGTTTCGATTAATTGTGCGGGGAAAATGCTGCTGAGCTGAGGTTTGAGAATTTTTCCGGTAATGAATTTTTCGACATACTCATCGTCCAGAATAAGCAAACCACTCAGTTTAGGTTCGCCATTGCTAACCGTGTCTATTTTGATGATTCCTTTTTGATAAAGAAAAGATTCATTGTGCAGGTAATTGTAAAAGGAGATTCGGTCATTAAGATTGTTTCCGGCAATTAAAAACTGAGCCGTTTCGCCAGTTGGCAAAATTCCACGATGGTTCTTTGCTTTTATTCCGCCAAATTCGGGTAATTCGCCACCATTAGGCAGGTATTCGGCCATGATGGAACTTAAAAAATCGGGATGAATATTGGGAACCAAGGCCAAGGCCAGTAACAGGGTATCGGTTTCGGATACATTATTTTCGATAATAAATTCGTTTACAAATCCTATAGAGTCGGGTTCTCCGATAACAAATTTCTCCGTTGGATTTTCAACCTGAAAAAGAGTGTCAAGCTGAAAGATAAATTGGTTTTTTAGAATCTCAAATAGTGTTCTCATGACGGTTATCTTAAAAATTCAATTAATTCATTTCCCAGTGTTACTTGTTCCTCGATGGAGGAAACGAGTTGTGCTGTGTTGTATTCAATGTTTTTGATTTTTTGGAGGTTCCCGATTAAATTATCGGCCCAGTTGAATTCAGTTGTTGTCTCAATAAAAGTGTACAATTCTTTTTGCTGATCGATATCCTTGAAATAAAACGGTGAGTCACTTATTGGATAATACGCCGAGTATGGACTTGGCAAAAGACCCAATAACGAAAAATAAGTGTTATCTTCCTTTGGTTCAAAGATGAAAAATAGCGATTCATTGTAATTCGATGTTTTCAATAACGCAAATTGATCTTCCAAAAGTCTTTTTTTTACTTCTTCCAATTGAGACAAAATATGAGGCAATATTCCAAAATTATTAATGTCGTCATTAATCAACATGGGCAGTCCGCTAAAAGTAAGTATGGTGTTTTCAATTTGCGGTTTCCACGATGGCGGGTTTTGAAGATACTCTTTTAAGGTCATAGCGGTTGATGGTAAAAAATCACCATCATCATCATCCGGATCGTAAATATAGAATGTTAACATTTGTAAAAGAGGTTTAATTGCAACTAAGCAGTTTTGATTAGTAAAAATAGTTTTTTTAGGTTAATTATAAACTCTGCCATAAAAGTATGGCTCCTTTCATGATTTTTTTCTCGATTTGTATTCCAAGTGCTCCTTGCGGGTAGAATGAAAGTAACCCGTCAATACTGTTTAAGCTTATCCATGCCTTATTTCCAAGTGCCATAGTGCCTTTGTTGACATCAGCACGGGTTAATGAGTTTATTAAAGTTTCCACTTCGGTTGAATTTAGGATAGAACGGGCAAGATTTTCCAAGTCAGCGACCTCGGTACCAAGATCAAACATACTCACGGTAGGAGAAGCCGCATTTCCTTTGGTCATGTAAAAATATTTCCAGGTATGTCCGCTTGCAACGTGGGCGATGTCTGAGTTTTCAATGGTAACCGTTACACTTGAGCCGTCGGCTATTGTAAATACTTTTCGGCCTACCTGTCCGGTACCGGCTACACCTCTTGGATTGGCTTTTGTCATATTACCGATACTTTCCGCAACAAAGTTTCTTCCATATTGTAAGGCATCTTTCCATTTACTTCCCGCAGCACCACTTGAGTTTACCATATCAAAGAATTCCAGAAGTAGTGTTTTTGATTTGTATCCTAATGAAACACAGTCTTCAAAGAATTCAACAATAATAGGGGAGCCCGATAAACCGCAATCGACTGCTTTATCAACTAATATTTTGACATCAGGGAAGTTTCCGAAATGAGTGATGTAGTTGGCAACTTTATCAAAATCCTTAATTTCATCTAGTACCTTCATCAAATCGTCTACAACACCACCGGCTTGAGTGAGTAGATTTCTTAATTTTGCTACGGTTAGATTCTCCATATGGAGGATTCTTTCCAGTTTGGCAATTGTCATTCCCGGTTCATCGAGGAATCGTACAAAATCGTCCAGTTCATTAGCTAAGCCATTCAGTTTTGGTATCGCTTTGTTGATATCTGATAATCCTTCCAAGAAAGGAACCAAACGATCCAGGGCTGTGCTTCTTCCCAGTAGCGTAACTAACTTGTCGAACTCGGTTACCCCGTTGAATACAGCCAATAAGCGATCGGTGTCTGCAAATCGATCAAAGGCGATAACCAATTTATCCAATTCGGCCACTTTGTCAAATAACGCTACTATTTTATTTACTTCGGTTGCTTCTTCTACGATTCTTAGTAAGGTAGCAAAATCAGCTGCTTTAGTCACAATTCGGAGTAATGCAGCAGTATCATCGGCTGTTTCAATCAAAGTGATTAACCTTCCTAAATTGGATGTTCCGACACGTTCCATAGCAATGATCATTTTGTCCATGTCAACTGCTTTGTCCAATACTCTTATAACCCTTCCGATGTCATCGCCCGAACGTTCCAGTACAGTGATTAATTTGGCTAATTCTTTTGCTTTGCTTAATACGGTTATCAGACTTTCGGCACGACCGGCTACGATTCCTCTTTCAACTAGAGCTAAAACCCGGCCTATATCATCTGCCTTGGTGAGTATACTAAGCAATTCGTCAGCTTTTCCAACGGCGAGTAATGCCTCAATTATTCGCGCTACATCATCGGCGCCGCTCAATAGTTTAATCAGTCCGGTAACGTCTTTAATTTTTTCCATTAAGATCAGCAATCTTTCAATATTGGCCATGCTGTCGATCAGGGCAATAAAGGCTTTTACATCTCCCACTAAAACTACAATTCTGAGGAATCGTGCCAGACCTCCAACTCTTGCAATAATTGCCGATATTCTTGCGATTCGTGCCAACCAGCCGACCAATCGGGAATAAACACCGGCTCCGATCAGGGCTAAAGCAATTTCAAAAAGAGCTCTTCCGAATAATCGCCCTCTTTCGTATGGACTTAAACCTTCTGTAGTGACTGCTTTGTAGATGTAATAAATGGCAAAAAGAGCTGCTATAACAATTCCGGCAATTAACAACACTTTCAGAATGACTGCCAAAGCAATTCCGAATTTAAAGATCAGGACAAGGATTATGATTACGATAATAGCCACAATGATCCAGAAAATTAAAGTTCCCATTGCCTTTCCTATGGTAGTGATTAGAGTGGTAAAACCTTCTACAAAACCTTTTGCCATTCCGGAGATAAAATCAGTGAAGGTATCCCACCAGGAGCTGGAACGATTGAATTCTCTGTCGAGATTGGCGGTAAACTGGTTTAGTATTTCTGTTTGTTGTTCCAGACCTTTGCTTACCGTTTCGTGCATGTTAGAGACGTCATCGGTAAGCTGACTGTTCCATTTTGTTTCGCTTTTGTCAATTTGTTCCTGTAAACCGGAGCCTAAATCATCTGCCACGGTTTTGGTATCGGTTTCGGCTTCTCTGGCGCTTCCGTTAATTTCTTTTACGGTATCTGATTTTAGCTTGTCTGCAGATTCCTCATATCCGCCTGCTGTTTCAGATAAAGAAGTATTAATGGTATCCTGAGTTGAAATAAATTTCGTTTTGAATTCGGTTGTAACATCAGACACTTTTTTGATGACGTCTTTAATGTATTTGTCTACGTCTTTATGATGTTCGTCAATAGCTTTGCCTAAATCATTTTGTGCTTCGGTTACTTCTTCGTTGTACCAGTAAATTTCGCTGATATCGGTTTTGAATTTATCAATTTCCTCTAATGTGGTAGTTTGATTTTTATCTGTGTTTGAAATTCCGGTTTTTAAGATATCGTCTAATTCTGTATCTATTTTTGCCGGGATCAGTTCTAATACGGCAAGTTGAGAAGTTATACTGGTTCCTAATTCGGTTTTTAATTTGGTTGTTTCTTCGGTTAAAGAAGTAAGTGATTTTTCTGCAGATTCAGTTACGGCCTTGATGATTTCGTCTTTTTTGTCATTGATGGCCTTTATCGCTTCCTCTTTTTTGTTACCAAACTCGGAGCAAACATTCGTTGCATCTTCGCGATAATTACCTGCTAATTTTAAAGAATGCGCAATAACTTCGGAGGAAATAACATCACCCGCTTCCTGAATTTTCTGAATGGTATCGGGCTTACTGGCCCAAGCAGCTTCAACAATGTCACTGGCATTGTCTTTGCCGCTGTATTGACTTTGTTTTTGCTGAATAATGGCGTCCACTTGCCTGATGTTGGCAGAAGTAGTTTTAAGCGCATTGGTAGATTCTTCCGTTCCGCTGGAAATCACACTCGTTGCTTTGTCCTCGGCTATAGAAGTCAGTAGTTCTTTTTTGGTTAAGATTACATCATCAACCCTTGCAATTTCTTCAGTGGCTGTATCTTTTGCTTGTTGTATTTCGGTGTCTCGTTTTTCTTTAATGGCATTGCTTGCCTGTTCGTACGACTTATCGATTTTTTCAAGAGTGGCTCTTTTGGTTTCTTTTAGTCGGTCGATTTCTGTTTGAACAGCCTCTTTTGTTTTTCTTTTTTCCTCGTTGATACCATCGGTGAGTTCTTTCTTTTTGTCTGTGAAATAAGTAATAGAAGCTTGTTTTTTCTCTTCTACAAAAGCAAGAAACAAATCATAACTGGCAAAACCGCCGCCTGTTTCCGCACCTCCGGATGAAGTAGTCGAGGTAGCTTCAGAAGAAGTTGAATCCGTACCACCACCCGAAGAGTCACTGCTGGTTGATTGGTTGTTTTGACCTCCTGTTCCCGTATCGGTCGATTGGTTGGCTTCCTGATTTCCTCCTGCGTTTGAGGTGGACTGGTTGGTTGAATCTGAGTTTGTCCCTGTTGTCGATTGATTTTGACTACTATTTGGTTCAGTACTCGATTGTGTACTTGATTGCGCAGTCGAATCGGTATTCGCTGTACTTTGATTGGCTGCGGTGCTATCAGAAGTTGAACTTCCCGTATCGGATTGGGAAGATTGATTTTGCTCAGAGGAAGTATTTCCGGAAGAACTGTCTGCAGAAGAACTGTTTTGGGTTCCTGAATTGTCCTTGCTTGTATTCTCTGTGGTAGAAGAATTGGGTTCTTCCTCCTTTTTTTGAACAGCAGGAGCCGATGCGCCTTGTTGAATGGTATGCGTCAGTTCGTGGGCGAGCAGCTGTTTTCCACTTTGAGAATCCGGATTGAATTTTCCTTCGTTAAAATAAATATCATTTCCGTTGGCAAATGCCTGAGATCCCAGTTGCTGATTCATCTGAACAGCAGAAGAATCGTTGTGAATTTTTACATCGCTGAAATCGGCTCCAAAGCCCGATTCCATTTCGGTTTTGGTATTTTCCGGCAGAGGAGAACCACCGCCTTTGCTGTTGTTTAAATCGTTTTCAAGATCAGAATTGTCGGTTGGATCTGCATCAGCCCCCGCGCTCATCTGGAGTTCACTTTCTTCTTCTTTAGATTGTGTTTCCTCTTCTTCTTTGGACTGCGTTTCTTCTTCGTTTTTCTTTTGTTGAATCAACGGTTTTAGAGTTGATACGTTTTCAACAGCCGGAGTTATTTCCGGAGCTGCAATTTCGGTTTTGTTTGTAGCGGTTTCTTCTTTTTCTGATCTCGAATGAATAAGAGAAGTACTGTTTTCAGAAGTTGAGGTTGTTTCGGGAGCTGCAACTTCGGTGTTGTTCTGAACAGTTTCCTCTTTCTCTAATGCCGGAGGGACTATAGAAGGACTGCTTTCAATAGCCGGGGTTACTTCCGGAGTTGGAACCTCCGTTTTGTTTTGAATAGTTTCTTCTTTCTCTGATTTTAACTGAGTAACCGGACTAATACTTTCTGCAACCGTTTTCTCTGCGACTGCCTTTTCTGGGACTATTTTCTCTGGAGCAGTATTTTCCGTTTCTTCTTTTTTCTGAACGTCATTTAATTTTTTCTGAGCAATAGGGGATGGGCTGAAAAAAGGTTCTGCCGAAGCATTTTTTTCTGTATTAGACACCACTTTTTCGGCTACACTATCCGCTTCAGCTTCAAACTTATCGTTCGATTTTCCGATGTTGAGTTTTGCCTGTACACCAAAAAAATCCTCGCTCTTTCTGGAATTCAATCCGGAAGAGTTTGAAGGATTTGCTTTTGCTTTTTGGTGAAATGCTCCCATGAACCTTATCGTATTGTCTGTGATTATTTATTCTTCACCTGCAAAAGCTGATGCTAAGGCATTTAAAGTGTATCTTTCTTTTGGATCGTCTGTTTTTTGATATCCCCAAAAAAAGAGTCGTCCATTAGAACTGAATAATGAATTCTTCAGATTGACATTTGGGTTATCGGTAAAGTATTTTCGAGCGGCTTCATGTTTTTGCTGATTTTCATAAATATAGATCATACAGTCAACGTTTTCGTCAACAACTTTATAACCTACTGCGTAAAAAGCAGCAGCTTCCTTTGCCGTTGGAGCCGGGGAAATCTTTTGAAGCGGCTTCGAAAAGGATTGCATTAAACGATCTATTTTATTTTTTTCACGCTCTAAATAATCTGACATGCCAGTTGTTTTTAATTGGTTATTAATTGTGTTATCTCTTTGTGAACAGGTAGCTAGTAGTAAACCCACAAGTCCATAAATCCCTATTTTTTTATAAATACGCATCAGCAGCAGCCCAGTTTTGATTTTCTGTTTCACTTATGAAATTACTCCAGTTTGAACCGCCTCCGGAAGTAATAAAAGTACTTTCTAAGGTGGCTGTATCTCCATCGAAATAGGCAGAAGCCACAACAGCTTCTCCTACTAAGGTGACTAATTTTGTTGCTGTAGTCCAATTGTCCTGATAATTTGTTCTTCCTGCAATGTTAATTCCGGCTGCGTTGCAAACCATTCGGGTAAAATATTCGGTTACTCCTTCATTTAACGGTTGGCTGAGGCCTCTTAATCCCGGTGAAGAATATTTGTGTGTCGCCTCATGTACCATCGTGCCTGCATTACCGCTATCCTGTTCGATCCACACTCTGCGTGCGTCATCTACAAAACCGCTTAAACTTTTCGTGGCCCATACCGATGCACCATAATGGTTTTCTCCGGCGATGTTCCAGTTTAGGGTGTCTACAACGGCTACGAATCCTTCCATCTGGCGTCCTGCGGCAACAGCCGTGGCCACATATGAAGACAGATGTGTTTGAATGGCTGCATCTGCATCTACGGCAGAAGTATGTGCTATACTTCCAACAAACAGCATTCTTAACTTGATGATGACCCATAAATAATAGTCGTCTCCAACTTCTGAACGAAGGGAGGCAAGGTAGGCGGCATCATTCCAGACCAAATCACGGTCTGCTTTTGTAGCCAGTTCGATAATCTGTTTGACTTCCTCTAGACCGGCTTCTGTTCGCGTCCATTCGATTTTAGTTTTTAAATCAAATTGCAAATCGGTTAGGGCTTCAATGATCGTCACATTAGTACAAACGCTTCCAAAAAAGGCTTTCCATTCTTCTGTTTTCAGTAAATCTCTCTCAATTTGTGTGGTGTTGGTATGTATGATCCATGGTTTTATGGTAGCATAATGGAGTTCCCAGCTGGTTATCGTCATTTCGGCGTGTAACCAGGTTAATTTTGTGATCAGATCAAATTGCAGGTCGTCTAATGCTTCAACCATGGTGGCATTGGTACAGACTGCTACAAAGAAACTCATGCCCAGATCAGCATGTGTTTTTAGAGAATCTCTTTCAGCTTGTGTGGTGTTGGTGTGAATTATCCAGGGTTTTATAGTGACATAGTCCAATTCCCAACTGGTTATAGTCATTTCTGCTTTAAGCCAGGTTAATTTTGTGATGAGATCAAATTGTAAATCGTCTAATGCCTCAACGATAGTAATATTGGTACAGACATCCACAAAGAAAGACATACCAACATCAGTATTTGTTTTTAAGGAATCCCGTTCTGCTTGGGTGGTATTGGCATGTGTAATCCACGGTTTTATGGTGGTGTAATCGAGTTCCCAACTGGTTATGGTCATTTCTGCCTTAAGCCAGGTTAGTTTTGTGATGAGATCAAATTGTAAATCGTCTAAAGCCTCAACCATAGTGGTATTGTCGCAAACGCCGACAAAAAAACTTTTCCAGGTATCGGTTTTTAAAGCATCTCTTTGGGGTTGGTCTGCTGCAATGACCATAGCTTTAATCTCGCTATAAGTCATAAAGAAGGTTCCGAAAGTAGCGGCAGCATTTACCCATTCCAGTTTGGTATTCAGATTAAACCCTAAATTGTTGACAGCGCTGGTCATTTCTGCGACATTTAGCGCATTGGCCATACGTCTTTTGTAACTGCCATCGGCCAGTACAGTTGCTCTTTCTGATTCTTCAAGTTGCCCGCAAATCAGGATAACCTCATCTTCAGGAACATTAAAGCTATCGAGCATTTCATTTAAACTGTCTAAATGGTTCGGAGGATCTTGTTTCTGAATGTTGGGTTTAGCACCTTGCTGTAAAGTGTGTGTAAGTTCATGAGCCAGTAAATGTTTGCCGCTTTGCGAATCAGGATTGTATTTTCCTTCATTAAAATAAACATCGTTTCCGTTGGCAAAAGCCTGTGCCCCCAATTCTTTATTCATTTGAATGGCATTAGAATCGCTGTGGATTTTCACATCGCTGAAATCGGTTCCAAAACCCGATTCCATTTCTTCTTTTGTACGGTTTGCCATTGGAGAACCACCGCCTTTACTACTTTGAAGTTTGCTTTCTAATGCTGATGTATTTGTGGGTGTGGTATCAACGGTTTCACTTTTTTGAACTTGTTCCTCCTTTTCTTCTTTTGTCTGTACTTCTTTATCTTCTTTGGCTGTTTGTTTTTGAACTAAAGCGGGTTGGGTAGGAGGGAAGAACCCTCCGGAACGGGGTTCTTTATTAGAGACTATTTTATCAGCAGTAGCATCAGCTTCAGTTTCAAATTTATCATTTGATTTTCCAATGTTGAGCTTTGCCTGTACACCAAAAAAGGATTCTTTTCCGCTCTCTTCTGTCGAAGGGGAATGTTTTAAATTAGAATTTAGCTTTTTTGGAAAGACGCTCATAAGTTTTGCTGTTCATTTTTTAATTCATAATCTAAAAAGAGTTGTTTATTTCAACCAAAATGATTTCTTCAGGACCTGTCAGTGATAGAATTAGCCTGTTGTAAGTAGCGATTTTGAAATAATGATTTTGTCCAATTTTCCATCTGAAAGGCGCTATACTCTTTTTGTATTCATTTTCATTAATCGTTTCTATTTGCTCCGCTGTTGTTGCTTCTTTATTGAATTCACAATATCGGTCTAAATTGTATCCGAAATAGGCATTCTCTTTTTCAAAAACGATAGGGAGAATGTGATTGTTGAAATTTTCCGGGAGTGCCCATTTTTGTGATAGTGAGTTCGAAATTAAATAGGTGGTTTTGTCTTTAGTATAGGAAATAAAAACATCACCATTATTCAAAACACCGGCGGATTGCAATGGAAGTTCTCCTTTTAGTTCTGCACCTTCATACCATCTGAAAGTAGTGCCTTCTAAAGTGATATATTGGGCTCCCCAGTAAGCGACTAAATTTTCAAAAAAGCCATAATTGGTGATCGTTTTCGTTGTTTTTGTTACACCATTTTTGTCCAGTGACAGAATAGCATCTCGGGATTTGGTAAAGCAAATAAGAGTATTGTTGTACGAAATGGTGTTTATGCCACCCGTCCATTCAAAGTTTTTTATAGTTTTAAAATCAGCATCGATTAGCCAGGCATGGTCTAAACCAATTACCCAAATGTCTTTATTCTCAGACGGAATGATTTTCATTCCTTTTAGCGAATATTGAATTTTGGAAGCATCCTTTTTTTCAATAGTAATAAAGTCAGGAGTTAATTTCAAACAATCTCCTGTTTCAGTTACCAATACATCAATAATTTCAGAATCGGTTACAGCATACTTAAATTCGCTATCGGAAACAGAGAAAAAGCGACTGTCTTTTTTACCGTTTTCAGAAGCATAACGGCCAATAAGACGATCAGTAGAACCAAAGAGTTCGAGATAGGTTTTTGGAAATGAAAGCCCGGGATTAGGGATGTCGATTCGGGAATATTCAATGCCATTTGCAGCCCCGGAATTGTCTTTGGATAAGACCGGAATTGCTTTTGCCTGTTGGTGGTAGACAATTTGAAAAGTAAGTTCATTTTTGGCTTGAATATTCATTTTATCGGGTTTTATGCATTTAGTAAATATTAAAAATAAGAATAATAACAATGTCTTTTTCATGATGGATTATTTTACCATGGCGGGTTTGAAATCTGAATGAATGTTGCAGTCAGATCGGTGATGTTTATTCGTTGTATAAAATAATCATTATGAGGCTGAGACCAAAGACTTATGGCATGGGTACTATCAATTGCCATAGCTACGTGTCCCGGATAAGGTTCGCCGGCATCGGTATAAAAAATCAATTGCCCTACTGTTGGTGTAGTACCCGGATAGGTAGGCAAGGCGCTATTCCAGCCCAATTGACTCCATATCAGTGCATTTGGATTACCGCCACCAAAAGCAGTATTGTAAAAATTTTGAATCCATGCAGCATTGACTTTATTGGCTAAAAATGCTGCATAAATAATACTTTCCCAACAATTCATTGAGGCTGCTGGTGGCAGTGGTGCACTTCCGCCGCTGGTGACAAAGTGAGCAAAAAAATCATTGCCCGGAGGGTTTGTCCAAAACATTGAATTTAAAAGAAGATGCGAGAAAACAGCCACCGAAACAGGTGCCGTTAGTCGCGTATTTATTAAAGTTCGAATAGAAGTATCGGCCAGTGCAGTTTGCCTTTCGGTAATAGTAGCACTCGTAATTTCATTTCGGATGGTATCGTAATCGGTGGTATGATTCAGAATCCAGGTAAGTTTAATCACAAAATCAACACCTCCTTCTGCATTAATCCATGCCAATTGGGTCGGGACGTCGAAATTTAAATCGGTTACAGCCTCTATGATGTTGTCTTTTGTACAGACAGCTGTAAAGAAATCTCTCCACGTATTGTTTTTTAAAACGTCTCTTTGTACCTGCGTGGTACTGGCATGAATGATCCAAGGCTTTATAGTGGCATAATTAAGCTCCCAACTGGTTACGGTCATTTCGGCGTTTAGCCAGGTTAATTTGGTTACCAGATCAAATTGGAGGTCGTTTAATGCCTCAACCATTGTGGTATTATCACAGACACTCACAAAGAAATTCATGCCTACAGTCGTATTTGTCAGTAACAAATTTCTTTCAGCCTGAGAGGTATTGGTATGAATGATCCAGGGTTTAATAGTAGCATAATTGAGTTCCCAACTGGTGATGTGTACTTCTGCATTAAGCCAGGTTAATTTTGTGATGAGATCAAAATGCAGGTCATCTAATGCCTCAATCATAGTGGTATTATCACAGACATCAATAAAGAAGTTCATACCAACAGTACTGTTTGTTTTTAGTGAATCTCTTTCAGTCTGAGTGGTGTTGGCATGAGTAATCCAGGGTTTTATGGTGCTATAACTGATTTCCCAGCCTGTAATGCTCACTTCTTCTTTAAGCCAGGTTAATTTGGTTACCAGATCAAATTGTAGATCGTTTAAAGCCTCAACGATAGTGGCATCGGTACAAACTTCAATAAAAAAGTTTTTCCAGGTATTGGTTTTTAAAGCCTCCCTCTGAGGCTGATCTGCCGAGGTTATCATGGCCTTAATCTCACTGTAGGCCAAAAAGAAAGTTCCGAAGTAGGTAGCGGCTTTTACCCACTCCAGTTTTTTATCCAGAGTCCATCCTAAGTTGTTGACTGCTCGGATCATTTGGGGTACGTCAAGAGCACTGGCCATTCTGCTTTTATAAGTAGGATCGCTTAAAACAGTTGCTTTTTCTGATGTATTAAGTTGCCCACAGATTGCTATAACCTCCTCTTCGGGCACATCAAAACGATCCAGCATTTCATTTAAACGATTTAAATGGTTGGGCAAATCCTGTTTTTGAATGTTGGGTTTATTGCCTTGCTGTAAGGTATGGGTAAGCTCATGAGCGAGTAAGTGTTTACCACTTTGTGAATCGGGATTGTATTTTCCCTCGTTGAAGTAAACATCGTTTCCGCTGGCAAAAGCCTGTGCCCCTAATTCTTTATTCATTTGGACAGCAGTAGCGTCGTTATGGATTTTTACATCGCTGAAATCGGCCCCAAAACCCGATTCCATTTCTTTTTTTGTTTTATTTTCCAATGGAGAACCGCCACCTTTACTGCTTTGGAGTTTACTTTCTAAGTTGGTTGTGTCTGCTGCAGTGGCATCTGTTGTGGCACTTTTCTGAACGGGTTCTTTTTCTTCCTTTTCTTCTTTTGTTTGTACTTCTTTATCTTCTTTCGCTGTTTTTTTCTGAACAAAAGAGGTTTGGGTAGGAGGAAAGAATCCTTTAGATTGGCTTTCTCTGTTTGAAACTATGCGGTCAGCAGCAGCATCGGCTTCAACTTCGTATTTATCATTTGATTTCCCAATGTTCAGTTTTGCCTGAACTCCAAAAAAAGATTCCTCACCCTGTTCCTTTGCCGGAACGGCGCGATTGGAGAAAGAACTATTTCTTTTGGAAAAGGAATTCATGATCAGTACATTTTGTTGTTTATTTTTTCTTTTGGCGTGTTGCTCCTTGCTGAATGGTATGAGTGAGTTCGTGAGCCAACAGTTTTTTGCCTTCGCCGGAGTTTGGGTTGTATTTTCCTTTATTAAAATAGATGTTGGCTCCATTGGTAAAGGCCTGTGCGCCCATTTTTTGGCACATGTTAGCGGCATTTTCGTCCGTATGTATCCTTATGGCGCTAAAATCAACCCCAAACGCATTCTCCATTTCCAGTCTGATGTCCTTTCCTAATGGATTTCCACCTCCTTTTTTCAGATTATTTTCAACGTGGGATGCCGGTTTTTTCTCCTCTTTTTCCTCAGCTTTCTTTTGAACCGGTTCTTCTTTCTCTTCTGTCTTTTTCTGTACAGGTTCTTCTTTTTCTTCTGCTTTCTTTTGAACGGGTTCTTCTTTCTCTTCTGCCTTCTTCTGAACAGGTTCTTCTTTTTCTTCAGCTTTTTTCTGTACCGGTTCTTCTTTTTCCTCCGCTTTCTTTTGAACAGGTTCCTCTTTCTCTTCTGCCTTCTTCTGAACAGGTTCTTCCTTTTCTTCAGCTTTTTTCTGTACAGGTTCTTCTTTCTCTTCCGCTTTCTTCTGAACAGGTTCTTCTTTTTCCTCTGCTTTCTTCTGTACCGGTTCTTCTTTCATTTCTTTGCTTTGAACAGAAGAAATGGTTTCTGAAACAGATTTTTGCTGTACTTCTTCTTTCGACTGTAAAAGACCACCGTCAGAAGAATTTTTGTTTACCACTTTATCCGCTACTTTATCTGCTTCCACCTCAAATTGGTCTCCTGGCGTTCCTGTTTTTAGCTTTTTCTGAATTTTAGAGCTAAAAAAAGTAGTGCTGGAGGGGATATCTTTTTTTCGTTTTTCAAATGCTCTCATAACTATAAATTTTTACCATTGGGTATAGATTAATTTTTCTATCCATGGAATTTTGACAATGCTAATGTTCCACGGAATTTTTTCGAGTAAAAGATCCTGCGTTTTTCGTTCGATAGTCAATTTTGGATTCGATTCACTCCAATCTAATTTGCCTTCTCTTTGAAGAAATTCGCTTCTTACAACAGCGGTAGAAGTATTTTTTAAAGCCGACCAATGATAGACAACGGAGTCTAACATTTCTTCTACCTGTTGTTTGTGTTCATCACTAATTTTGACTTCCCTCCGTATCGACTGCTGCAACGGGATTCCGCATAAAAACTTTTCAAAAAGCATTGTATGTTCGTAGTCATTTTCTCTTTTTGTAGCGGCATAGTGCAAAATATGTGCTGCCTGTTCTCTGTCTAAAAGCGTGTTGTTGTCTTCTATTAAATGACAGCTTTTGAGCATTTCTTTTAAAAAAGGATGCAAAAGAATTAAACCTGCATTTTGAACATAACACGATTTGAAATTGATAGGATCTTCCTGTAAATCATCTTCCTCCTTTTCAATTATTAATTCCTCTTTCAGTAACGGAATTTCCGGTTCCGACTTTGGTATTACTTCTAAAGGATCTTCTTTATTGGGATCAGAATAAGACTGCTCTGTTTCTTTTGTTTCTCCTTTTACGTCACGAATGTTTTTTTCTTTATCGGTTTTTGAAGCCTCAGGTTTTATAACCGGTTTAGTTTTTTCAGAAATCAAATAAGCTGTATTCATTTCTATAAGCTCTTCGTCATTCAGATCAAGCGGAAAGAAGGCTTTTATACTTTGAATAAAAAGGGCAAGAGAGATGCTCTCTGATAAAAAAAGAGCTTGCTTCTGGTAATAAAACGGAATAAGGGAAGCTTCTTTTTTGTCTGTCCAAATCTTAAAAATCAATTGCCAGAACGAAGCTTTAAATTCGTGTGACTGCTTTAGGAGTACTTTTAATAAACTGTTTTCTGAAATTGTTTTTTGACTCACTTCCGGACTTAAAAAACGAGCACTCAAAAGCGCAATTTCATAATTTGAGAATTGATTAATAATTCGTTTTTGAACTTTTTTTTGATGAATTAATTGCTGAAAAGAACGTTTAAAAGTATTGTTTTGAAGCGTATTGGAATTCAGTATTTCAAAAAACACTTTTTCTTCTTCACTGCTAGTCCACCAGGGCATGCTTCCGTTTTCTATAAAATAAAGCAAGGTTTTGATTTGTTTATCTTCTGAAGAAAGGGTGCGTATTTCCGGTTCTTCTCCGATTTTGTTTTCAGAAGTTTTTTGCACTTCCTGTAAAGCCTTTTGAATCTCTTTTTCGATTCGGTTTTTTATATCGTTTTTTGTCTCGCTATTGAAAAAGGAAACATCATTTTTTCCGGTATCAGACTGTATAGAAATTTCCAGTTTTTCTATTTGAATGATCTGATTGTCATTGTTTTCAATATACTCAAATTGTTTTTCTAAGATAGGAACCAACTCATTTTCTATAAACACAGCAAGATTGTTTTTAATAGAATTAGCCATCCCCATAGAAGGAGTATCTATCTCTAAAAAAACTTTTTGGATGCTATGTTTATTTTTATTCATTTTTATTTGGTTATTTAATTTTTTTTTCTACCTTTACTATTCCCGAGTGGGAATACTGGGCAAATTGTCTGTTGTTTCTGTGTTGGTTTCGTGTGGTGTAGCAGTATACCTTTTATCTCGTCTCTTTCATGTGTTTTCGATGGCCCGCCCCTTATAAGCTTCAGACCCGCTAGCTTTATTAGGTCTGAAGCTTATCTTTTTTATTACGGTATCTTGATGAAATTTCCTTCTGCCGGTTTCTGAAAATAAAACTCCGCTTTTGTTGCATACTGACTGATTATTCCTGCTAACTGACTTACATTGATGTTTAGACTGGTATTGATATGAATCATGTATTTGCTGACACGATCTTCATTGTGTAATTTTTTTCTAAGATTGATGAATAAAACCACATCATCATTGGTGCTCCATGATTTGGTGTTAAAGTAATTGCACATGGTACTGTTTACCCAGTTTCCGTTGGTCCAGTCGCCTCCAATATAAATATCGGTAAGTCTGGAATCTGCAGCACGGATGGCACGGGAAATTTCGCGTAATTCCTGTCCTACACTTTTATTAATTTCGGCACTTGGAATATTTTCAAACTGTTCAAAATTGTCAATAAACCTGCGGAAATTAGATGTGGTTTCATGATGGATTAATCGTTTTTTCAGGATCTCCCATTTTCTCCAGTCTTCATCAAATCTGCCAAAGTTGTCATCGTCTTTATTGATCGGATCGTAATTATTGTGAATTTTGCGATACACATTCTGATTGTGCGCGTTAAGGATAGAGCAGGTAATACCCGTGGCACGATATATTCTGCCATTTCTTGTAATTCCGGTTTCTGTAAATTTATAGACAGGGCTGGTCGATTTTTGAGTGATGTCCTGTATTTCAAATTCAAATTTATCCTTGTCTAATTTCATGATTTTGAGTTTCTTTTCTTCTTCGATAAAATCAAACAAAAGACCGGTTGGGAATTGTGTATTGAGGGTTTGCATCACTACATGAAGTCGACGCAAGAATACCTCAGTCAATGGAACCCGGATAATAACAGGGGCGTTGATGAGGTTAACTCCATTGATGCTGTATTTTCGAACATTAAGAATATAATGCGTTGGCATCGCTTTGATGTTACTTTGCGTACCTTTAAGGCTTCGGGATAAATTATTGATGTATTTTAAAGAGCTGATCCAAGGATACAGACATTCTGTAATGGTGCAGCAGCCCAATCCGCTGTCGGGACTTATTTTTCCGTCAATGGCGAAATCGGTTATAAAAACGTTGTCTGATTTTAGCAGTAATAAAGTACCTCCCTTTTTTACACCGGCTTTATGCTCAAACGAATAATTGGTATTGAATAAAACTTTTAAATCGGCCGCATTGTCAAGGATATCCAGGATATAAAAATCAAAATCCAATCCGTATTCTATTTTTTTAGCGTTCAAAAACGTTTTTACATCATCTATACTATCGTTTAGATACCCTTCTATTCGGTAAAAATCGTAATCGTCCAGGCAATAATTTAGTGGTGCTTTGATGTAGTCGTCATTCAACAGATTTGTGGTGTGGTAGCTGAAATTGGCTTGGTGGATATAAAGACTGCTTTTTTCAAAGTCCCAGGCATGCAATAAATTGTCATCGACATTATAATAGTAAGGAACCGATTTGGCACCTAATTTTCCCATTGTTTTAGATGGCGTAATTTTAATGCTGTTGGCACTTATCAGATAGTTATCTAAAATGCCTTTAAGTCTTCTTACCAAAGAGTCAAAATGATGAAACGTTTTATTCTGATCTAAAGTTGCCGCTTTGTAAAATTGATGTCTGTAGTTTTTAAAACGATTCGGATCTCCCAGAACGCCTAACAACAGATGTTTTGGAAATGAATTAATAGGCGGATTACATTCTGATTTGAGCTGTATGAAAAGATCTTTCAACTCTTTGTAAGTTGCCACAACATCTTTTAACAAATCATATCGATAATGAATATCAGATGGGATATTGTTTGGGTCAATGGTAAACAAGGCATTGAAACGATCGTTTATATCTGAAATATGTGTTATATAACCAAAAGGGATAAGGACAGTCGCTAAATTGAGAAGTAATTCAGATTTAAACGTAACATCACTGACAACCGTATTGAAAAGTTGTTTGGTTTTAATGGCTGTTGAAGTACTGTTGAAGGTTGGAATTACTTTTCTTACACCCAATTCCTCCAGTGCACTGTATTTTTGAAATACATCATATTTCTTGTAAAGCGGATCTCTTCCCGGAGAACCGGTTTTGTCAATAATGATATTAGCCGTTGCCTGAGTTGTTACAAGTACACGTAAATTGAAAATTTCTTCACCACCTTTGTTGGAACAATCAATTTCATCGCATAAAGAGGCATCTTTAGTATAGTTCTCCAGATACAGTATCACAACATAATCCTTTAGATTAACAAAACTTGTCAACAGCGCTTCTCCACTTTCCAAAGGCGTTCCGATTGGTTTTTCAGGCAGTAATTCCCATATTGGCAGAATCACATTGTTGATGTCTTTAAAAGGAGCATATTTGCCTTTGTCATTATCAAACAGTCGATAGGATTTATAATTGATCTGGGCAAAATCAATCGTAAACAATTTTTGTTTAAGGAGGGTTGATAAAGGTTTATCAATCTCTTTTTTTAATTTTATCAGATCGCCGTCGGTTGTAATTCCGTTTCCTTGCGTTATGGTTACGGTAGAAAAGGCAGCATCGGCTGAAATCTTAAAGCCACAAACAATTCCTGTACCGGTAAGAAAGATTCTGTCTAATCGATTTTGGTCATCAAAATAATCAATAGTTTCGTTGAGCTGATAGTGGGTTAACACCTGATCTTCTACGTAACTATGATAATGCCCTGTAATGGTGGTAAGTTTTGTTGCCATGACCTTGTATTTTTATAATGTTCCTAAATTTGTTCTTCCTAAAACTATTTTTCCTGAAATCTCTTCTTCTTCGTCGACACAGTTGTATAAGGTTCCTGTTGGATAAATAGAATTTAATTTTGATAATGATTTAATGAAGTCCGGTAAAGCATCTTGTTTGGTTTGTGTTTTATCGGTTAGAAAATTTTTGAAATCTCTTTCAAAATCAAGTAAATCATTGTCTTTGGGGGTAATATGATCTTTCCGGTACCCAATCCAGCAGATTTTGCCTAAAATATGGGACGGAATTTCTTGCCGAATTACATTTTCGGCAAAGTTTCTAAAGTCAACATCTGCAAAACGATAGGTGTAACCCGGTAAAACCACACTGATTTTAAACGAATAGGGATTGGGGATACAACAATCCTCTGAACAGTCTTCTATGCAGATGGGCATATAATAACTTTCGTCAATTACCTTGGTTGGATCGGGAACCAGAAGAATGTGTTCTACAAGGAAAATACCTTCATCGCTGAATTCTTCTTTAAAGAAAATCAGTAAATCAAGCATCGCTGCTCTTACGTCTTCTAAAGTCAGATACAATTTGTACTGACGGGCTATGATTCTGTCGGGATTGTCGGGGTCATCAACAAATTCCGGATTGATAATGTGAAACGAATATTTATGCGTATCCGATTCAATCACCTCAAAAGTATCGATAACGGTATCTTTAAATGGAACTCCATTCTCTCTGTCTTTTATAAGATTCTCAAATGCTTTCTCAATTTCTTTCTCACTGGTTTCGTAAATTTTAAGAATTGAAAAATACATTTCCTTCACAGCAGTCGATTGATTCGTATAATCTTCGGTTGCCGTCAGGATTATTTTATTGGCACTGTTTCTGATTCTCCATCTAAAAAGATTCGGAAGCACAGCCGGACTCGGATCATAAATCTGAACAAATAAATTAGAGATGTTTTTTCTTCTGATTCCTCTTTTGTTTGTGTAAGGATTTCTATCGCCTTTAATTCCTAACAAACCGGCAATTCGGTTTTCTAATCCTGTTACATTAAACGTATTCCATAAATTCGCCACCGGCTGATTAAAGTAATTAAACCCGCTGCCTCGTTGACCGCTTATGGTATTGTAATTGATTAAAAAATCGGATTTGTTTTGCAATACAATTTCCTCGGAAGAGGAGCCGTACAATGATTTCATTAAAAAAGCATATTCTGCAAATCGTTCTGCAAATCGTGCGATAAGATGGTCTTTTATTTCGTTTTGTCTTTTAATAGCATCGTCTAAATGACCAAACAAAGATTCGTCCAGTTTCTCTTCACTTGAAGACAGATACGTTGGATTTACAATTTCTTTAAAACCCGTCATATCCGAAATAGCCTGAGTAAAATAGGTATTGGGTAAGCTATTGTTGATCGAAAGCAATTCTTTGATATTGCTCAGATGTTTGAAATAACTGGCCAGAATCTGATCAAAAAACAGCAGATAGCCTTTGAGCTGTTTGGCTTTGGCTTTTCGTTCTACACTGGCGGAATCTGACAGGCCGATTTCGCCAATACCATAATTTTCAGGAAAATTATTGGTAACACTAGTATAAAAATCAGACTCTACAATTCTGCCCTGAGGTATTTTTAGTTCTCTGTTTTTAGCCGCTTTTTTTTGCGAATAGGCAAGATCTTCTTTTAAGTCGTCTAAGTATTTTTTTGCTTTTACTTTGTTGACGGTAACAGGCAAAACCCCTTTGCTGAAGTTCAGCGTGCTTTTGGAGCAAAGATTTGGTTTTTTATTGGCAGGAATACAGATGTTCCAAACGCTTCCTTCGGCTTCTATAGCGTCACAATTGTTTAAAGAGATGTCTTTGATTACCGATACACCTTCTACATTCATGATGATTTGCATAATGTCTGAAAGGCGTACTTCGGTTTTTAAAGAAGAGTTTTCTAATTCGGTAGTATCAATAAATCCGTTATCCAGAAAAGGCCCCTCATAAATTTCATCGCTTGTATATCCTTTCTCAAACATTTCGGCCAATGAATAATATCGGATGGTTGGCGAGAAGTATTTTTCGAGTTCTAAAGTGATGGCGGCATGAACGTATTCTTCATTGGCTTCGGGAACAATTTCAATTAAAGCACAAACCGCTATGGGCTGAATTTCTACTTCCTGTACTCCTAAAACATCTTCGCAAAGGTTTCTGTTCTCATGAAATTTTTCGATGATTTTAGTTTTAAGCAGCTTTTTCTCGGCAACTGTACTTTCTTCAAAATCAACTAATATATTGTAGTAACCTTTAATTTCAGACTCTTTAATAAAAGTGGGTAAGGTGTCGGCAAAATCTTCTTTTTTGAGCGAGATTTTCCCTTTTTTACAATTGATAAATAATTTTTTGGTTGTTTTTTGAAGCCAGCAATTTTTGATTTTTGCGGGATCAATATCAATTATAATTTTTCGGTAATCAAGAGCTGTAACCGCTTGCGTTGGCAGAATTTCTGCGGCGGTAAAAAATTGTTCGTCTATGGGGTTGGAAGCATTGCTTAGCAAATCCTCAATAGGCAAATTGATTCTCATACCCAAATCGGTAATCGCATAACAAAGCACTTCCAGAATTGTAATTCCGGGATCGTGCGTGTTGTAGTCGGTCCAAAACTGGCTTCCTAACGATTCAATGTACTCGATTCCCTTTTTTCGAAGGAAGTCAAAACTCATGTCATCATTGGAACTGACGTTTTTCGGGATGCTGATATGTTGGTTTACAGTTGACATTCTTCTTTGGGTTCTATGGTTTTAACAGTACATGGTTTGATGTCGGTGCTGATGAAATGACTTTTGGCTGAAACTAAAATCGATTTCGGATTAGATGGAACTGCGACTTTATCAGACAAGGCTCCATTTTTTAATAGTTTCACATCTTGCAGATAATCAACATAACCTAGTTTTTCGATGTAATTGATGAGCAGACTGGAGTGAATACTGACTCCAAATGTGATCGGACTATTTTTGTCGAGTGCCCAGGGTGATAAAAATTTGATAATATCGATATTGAGTTGCTGCGAGTAGAAATTTTCATCAAAACCGGGCTTGAATTTTACTTTCAAATCAACCTTGACTTCTTCATAATTTGGATTGATCACAAAAGTAGTTACGTGCAGCGAGTTCAATTGATCAATATGTTTTTTGACCTTGTTAAGGGTCGCCGTGCTCACTCGTGGCTGGTAAATGTCAAATACGTTTTTGTTTACCGTGTCCGGAATCACTACGAGAGTCACATTACCGGGTGATTGATAGGAAGTTTCAGAAGTATGATTGAGGCATTTTACCTTGTACAACTCCGGAAATTTCTGCAGGACGATATGTTCGTAATCCCACATGGTAATTGCTCTGTTTTTATGTCTAAGGCGTTCGCTGATTCTTCTGTAATAATCTTCGTTGGACTCTTCAGGTTTATGATCAAAACTGTTGTAAGGTTGGGTAACCGATTTTACATTACTGAGTCTCTGAATTAGTTTGGAAATGGTTTCGGCCTCTAATCCGGTTTTTAGATGCGACAGTTCATTAGCGTTGTTTTGAAAAGTTGCCAGAACGGCTTGCGAATGAATGCCGATCATTTTGCAAACCACATCGTATTTTTTATGCATTTTGGCTTTAAGCCAGATATAATTCTTAGGGAGTTTGGTGTTGTTTTGAGTGGCTTCTTTTGGTAAGTTGAATTTCAGAATGCCCGATTGTAATAAGTTGTCGGTTTCATTCAGTAAAATATCAGAATAGTTAAGAATACGCCATTCATTATTCCCCAAAACAGACCATTCTATTTTTTGTTTTCCGGTAAAGGAGGGTATCGTTGGATTCTCACTTCCTTCCAACACCTGAAAAAGCAAGGTAATTTGCTGCAATTCCTGCACATTTTCAAGACCAATAAACAATTCTCCTCCTTTGCAATAGGTAGGAAGCAGATACGAATTTTTATTTTCTACATAATCCAGCTTCGATTTTAGATAAGAGTGTTCTTCTGCATATCCGAAAGGGTGTATATGGAATAATTTGGCCACGTTTTGATTATAAACCCCTTCAATTGTCTGCACTCCCGAAGTGATAAAACGAGTCGTTTCTGAGGCGGTATAATTCAGGGTAACACTTTCAACCAGTGGTGTGTAAGGCGCATTTGGGACTACTACATTTTTGTTTTTGCTGGAAAGCGCCAACGCATATATTTTGGGATACAAATTATGCAGAAATGGTTTGGTCAATGTGAGTTTCAGATTGCCGTTTTTATTCGTAACGAAATCGGTATTGCTTACGGTAAAGTTGGTCTTAAGTACATTTGCAGTAGTAAAAAGCGATGCTTCAAGACCATAATCCTTCCAGACATTATTAGACAAAACGGCTAATTTATATTTAAAATACTCGTTAGCGTCTACAATGGGCAGCGCGGGATTAAAGGTTCCGTTATCTTTTACAATACTGGTTTCAAATTCGGTCAGGCTGATGGTATTTAGAGCAGACGATTTGTAGGCTTTGTAATATTCTACCAGATTAGAAGGGATATTTTTCCAAAGAATATCAATGTTAAAGCCGCTCCATTTTTTGATAAAAGCTTCGTTGTATCTGATGTAAAAATTAGAACCCTCAACAGGTTGTGTCGAAAAAGGGAAAAATGGTTTTGTAGCATTGATAGTGCCATGATCGTTCTCTAAAACAGCATTGCGAATGTTTTGTACATCTATATTTATGGTAATGTTTTCTAATTTGTTTTGAGCGAATGATTTGTACAGGTCATATCCATTGGCCTTTGTAGTATCCAGATAGAATTTGGCTAGAGGCAAATCAGTAGCAAATTCGTCGCCGTGTATTTTGGGGATATAGCCCGTAATGGCGTCTGTGTTTTCATCCAGCAGAAAAGCAACTTTCATGATTTTTCCGCTAACGGAAGTTTTGTAAGGGTCGCCTGTTTTTATGGATACTGTTTCTGAAATTTTATCAATTTCAAGCCATTTTTTTGCCGTGGTTAACTGAAGGCTTAAACAGTCTTTGAGAATAGTATAAGTAATAGGAGTGATGTTGTTTTGAAAGGTAAAAATCATCTGAATGGCTCGTCTTCCTTCTGCTAAAAAAAGAATAGGTGAGGCCACTGCAAATCCCAGAGTCGCATCGGGCAATGCAATAGGAAAGCCATCGGCGTTGGTGTAACCAAAAGGCCACCATTGGGTGTTGTTTTTATCCGGAAATGCTTTTCCTAAACCGTCATAAGAATTAGCGATTGGACTGGCTGTTATCTTTTTTGAAAGGACGTCGTTATAGACATTTTTCAAGGAAGAAACGACCGTTTTATTGGCGATCAATTCGTTGTTTGAGGAATAGATTAGTGTTTTTCCAGTAGCATCTTTGCCTCCGTCGAAACCGGTTTTGGCGTCAATTTTTTCCTGAACAGCATTTTTGGCCAGTTCAAAAATAAGATACACCTTATCCGGTGTGGCAGGTAATTTGTCAATCTGTAATACTTGATTGTAATAAAAATCAAGATGACGTTTTGTGAGTGTATTGTATCTTTTTTTGCTGTTTTCTAACAACATCAAAAAAGTAAGGAATAATGTCAAATGAGGAGTAATGGCAGATTCTTGCGTTGTTTCTGCAATCAGATCAACCAGTTCTTTTTTAATACGGTCGAGTTTCAATTGATTTTCTACGGATGGTTTTTGACCATTCAAATTAAAAAAATCGAAAAAAGGCTTCCAGTCGCTTGAAGGTTTTTTGGGATTGGCAGTGTCAAAATAATTTACATATTCAGAAAAATTATAAGCAAACAAAACCCAGTCGGTCAGTTCAAAATCATTAAGACGAATGTTTTCAGGTTGCAACGCATTGATATAGCGCTGCTTTTGGTCGCTGCCATTAGAAGTCAAAACACTCACTATAGTGGTACAATTACTCATCTTTTAACAATTTATAAGTCGGTTCCTTCTTGTTTGTAAAATGGATAAACCATATTTATTCTCGAATTGGTAGCGCGTACTTTAAAATCAATCAGTACTAATAATTCTCCACTCAAATCGTCGCCTTTTGTAATGTCAATTTTTTCAACGTCAATTCTTGGTTCATGGTAAAGAATGGCCGTTCTGATAAGTTCGGAAACAAACGTTTTTAAAGTTTGATTCAATGGATTAAACAACAGTTCATCCATATTACAACCATATTTGGGTTGCATGATGCGTTCGCCAATTTTGGTGGAAAGCAAAATCTCCAGGCTGCTTTTGATGTCGTTTTCATCGCTTAGCATGGTTACTGTTTTGCTGCCTACGTTAAATTCAGGAGGGAAACTCCATCCAATACCTAAAAAATCTTGTTCCGTTTCCATAATTAACCAATTAATACCGTTGTTAATCCGGCTACTATTGTACCGCCATGTGCGGTTGAATCCCCCATTCGTGCGGCGGGTTTGCCACCAATTAAAACTGTTGAAGAACCTGCAGCGATCGTATCGGGTGGCCCGGTGCAAGTTGCCATATCGCCTACACAGGCAGCCGGAACTCCACCAATTAATACTGTTGGGGCGCCGGGAGGTAAAATCGGACCGCCCACATGAGGAACCGTTCCGGTAACCATCGGGCAAACATGCATGTCTGTAATTCTGGCGGCTGGTGCTCCCATAGTCTTAGTTTATTTGTACGATACTTCCTTTTACAATAGCAACGGCGCTCGATGACATTTCGGCACCGGCGTTTCCTTCTGCTTTATATTGCGCTTTTGCTTTTAAAGAAACATTCGTGCCTTCAATAGTTACATCACCTGATGCGATTAACTCAATGTTTCCGGCACTTTCCATTTTTATTCCTTTGCTGTCAATGGTGATTACGTTCGAATTTTCGTCTTCGATTACAATCACACCCTTGTCTTCATCGATTGTTATTTTTTTTCCGGCGGGGGTTTCAATTCCGATGGATTTTTTTTCATCGTCAAATAAAACCTTCATTTCGCTTCGGGTTACAATTCCTTTCTGATGGTTGTCATCGGAAGCGGGAATCGGAGCGGGTTTTCCGCTGCTGTGAAGCATTCCTAAAACGATGGCATTGTTTGGGTCTTCATTGACAAAACCAATAATCACCTCATCTTCTATTTCAGGTCTGAAAAAAACACCTCTGTTTTCCCCTGCATCGGGTGAAGCAACACGACACCAAATGCCTTGTTCTTCGTTATTGATGATGGGAATTTTTACCAAAATGCGATCTTCACCATTGGGATCTCCCTCTAATTGGGTGACAATTCCAACGTGTAAACCTTTTATGGCCGGGATGATTCCGGAGCCGGTCGGCGTATGAATGTCGAACGTTTCAGAGAACCATTCGGGATTTAATCCGAATTGTGCATCGATTGTCCAGTTTCCTTCTGTCAGTTCATGAAAAACACCGGTGACATAAGCGTCTCCGTTGAATCGATCCCCAACACCTTCAAGTGTAATGATGGTATTAGGTTTCACGGCAGGAATGCCTTGAAATTTAGCTCTTCCACGGATTTTTGACAATTGTTGAAACAGTAATTTGGCATCGGCCCAATCCTGAAGTTCCGTTTCGGTAATGGTACCGCCATGACGCAATTCCAGGTTTTCAAGTTGGATAATTTCAGACAAATCAGAGGCAGAAAGATTGCCGTTCAGGCTTACTGCCGGATCACTGGCTTCAATTTCAACTAACTCCTGATTGGTATAATCCCAGCTGTAGGAAGACACTTTGGCAAATTGATTTCGAGCGTCGATTTCGGCATCAAAATCAAGTAAAGTGGCTCCAAAAGTAATGGTCTCAACAGAAGCTGCCGATACGTTGGGTTTGCTGATCGTAATTTTTCCATTTTCGACAAAACACAGTTTGCCATTGGCCTGCGCTCTCGAAACGATAAAATCCCAATCGGAAGTATTGTATTGCACGATTTCTTTATGGCTGAAATTAGTTGCTTCAACGTCTTTTTCTAATCCATAGGTGCCAATAATTGATTCAAATGCTTCACTGTCTTTTACCTCATAAAAATACTTGCTCTTTCTTCCAATAGTGAGTTTTACGGCTTCGTCTTTACATTCGATAATCAGTAAAGAAGCACTGCTTTTTATCTTGATCGAATGTTTGATGATGATTCCTTTGTATATGGTTTCTTCATCACTGTGATAACCGGCCTGTATTTCGATTTTTTTGCCCGGAATCAATAAATCTTCATTACTCAGTTTAAATTCTCTTTCAGAGGCTTCTCCGTCTACCAGAACAATTTGAGCCATAGGAATCCGATTGACCTCATTTTGTACCACTATACTTTTTACCTGATAGGTTTTAGATAATTCTTCCCCTTCAATTAAAATTTTAAGTGTTACTAAATCGGCACTTTTACTGGTTTGTATGACTCCGCTATTGTTCATCAGGATTGTTTTTGTAAAGGAGGGAAAAATAGTTTTTGCCCGGTTTTTAATTTTCTGAAATTGACAATGTTATTGGCTTTGGCGACTTCCAGATAATATTTGGAATCGCCGTAGATCTGATAAGACATCAAGGCTAATGTATCGCCATCTTTTACCGTTCTGTAATGGGTCAAATCGGGCGACTTATTGTTTTCTTGTGCAGCTCTTAAATTGTCTTCAACAAAACCCTGAAATTTTACTTTTGCAATTGCCCTGATTGGAGTACCGTCGGGTTTAAAGAGTTTGAATTCTACATCCATTTCGGTCAGGGCTCCTTTAAAAAGCAATGTTCCCCAGGAAATCACCAGATAATTGGGTTTGTGTTTGTCTCCGTTGTAATTTAAAACGACTTTTTTAAATTTCTCTATGTCATCAATGATGCCATCGTCAGAACTTTCGAAACCGTTGATTACTCCGGATCGGTCAAAAACAAAATCGAGTTCCAGATTTTCAGGCAACTTTTTGCTGAACTTTGGCGAAACACTGCTCGTTCCCGAAGCCTGCGTTTTATTGGTTTCAATTTTATAGTGATAGGTGTACTTTTCCGGATTCATAAGCGTAGAAAATGTACCATCGGAAATTTTGTTGTTAAATTCCGGGTCACTATAAGCAACGACTTTTAGTTTTTCTAATTCCCCTGCCATGACTTAGCGTTCTTTTTTACGTTCGATGATTTTCAGTACTTGTTCTACACATTCGGCTACCGCATCTTCATCTGTACTTTTTGGAGTACTTGCAGAAGTTGATGGTTTTGATGCTCCTTCGTTCACGTTTATTTTAATGTGAAGCTCTTTTATTTCTATGGGCATGACTAACTTTTGATTAAGGTGAAATAATTGTAGGTAAGCTCAAAGCTTTCCACAACGAGCTTGCTTTCTTGCGCATTAAAATCTTCCACCGACCATTTTACCGGATAGGCATGCACCACATTCCAGGATATCAAAGGCTGATGTTCTGGATTGAGCAATTTGATGGTCAGGTTGACGGGTTTGAAAGAAAAATTTTCTATAGCATCTCTGCACCAGTCAATCACCACAGAATCAATCAGCATTCCTCTCTTTAAAGTCAGGTTTGGATATTTTGTCTTTACGGGAAGTTTGTGCTTGAACCTATTTTCTCCACCTTCGGCAATCTCTTCGGTTTCAATGTCAACAGACAAGCCGGACACCGATTGAAACTGATGGTCTTTTTCTTTCGAACCAAGACCTTCAAATTCAACTAAAAAATGAAAACCGACAGGTGGATAATAGTTAGCCATGACTAGTCATTTTGAATGGATAAACCTTCGTGTACCAATTCCATAGATTCTATAGCCACTTCATTTCCGTCGGCTTTTAAATCAGTCGATTGAATTTTGGTTGGCCATGCATTTTTTACTTTCCAGATAATCACAGGAGCGTGTTCTTCGTTCAGTAATTTGATCGTAATATCTCTTCTTTCTATGGTGTTTAGTTTTACGGTATTCCACCAGGCGTAATATTCATTGTCGCTTGCAAAGGTTCCTCGTTTTAGTGTGATGTTCGAGAATTTTTGCATGCCGGGCATTTTGATCTTACTGTATTCAGGACTCGCTCCTTGGCGGTACTCAATAACTTCTGTTTCTACATCTAGTCCAGAAACTTCTGTAAATCCTATTTTTGTTCCACCCCAGTCAACTGAGAAATGAAACTTTGGTAGCGGATAACTCATGATCTATATTTTTTTAATGTTGATTATTAATTAAGATTCCTGCATTTTGTGAGAGAAACGTAGAATGATGAATTCTGCCGGACGCACTACTGCCATTCCGATTTCGATTATCATTCGACCTTCGAGAATGTCTATGGCTGACATGGTTTGTCCGAGTCCGACTCTAACATAAAAGGCTTGTTCGGGTTTTGCCCCCGCCAATGCTCCGGCTCTCCATTGAAGGATTAAGAAATTCTCGATCATGGCTCTCACTCTGATCCAGGTATTAGCATCGTTAGGCTCAAATACAAACTGTTCGGATGCTTTTTTGATGGATTCTTCGGCCATATTAAAGAAACGTCGTACCGGTACATAACGCCATTCATTATCGTTACCAGCCAAGGTTCTTGATCCCCAAATCAAGGTTCCTTTTCCTGTAAAACTTCTGATGGCGTTTATGGATTTTCCGGCAACGGTATCAACATTTAGATTGTCCTGAATCGTGTTTGTGATTTTAACGGTAGGTTTTATAACATAGTTCAAACTAACATTTGCAGGAGCTTTCCACACCCCTCTGTCTTTGTCAACTCTGGCATACACTCCGGCAATAGCAGAACTTGGCGGAAGTGTTATTGGCAGGTTATAAATCTCTGTTAGGATTTTATTGTAAGTAGCGTTGTCAACACTTTCTAAAGCACTTAGTTTTCTTCCGTTTAATTCTCCATTATTCACATCTTTTCCATCTACAGATTTAATGGCATTTAAAAGTGCAGTCAGCGCTGCAGCAATGCCGGAAAAGTTGTTAACAAGTCCGGTAATTCCGGTCTGAGCATTTAATGGGGTATAGGTTACCAGTTTTTTTAATTCTTTGTCAAAACTTACACTGTCGGTTTGTACAATTTTAAGAAGCTTAGGTGTAGCATTCTCATCCTGTATTTTTTTCTTTAATGTTTTTAAGTTTTTATAGACAGAATCAATTTTATTGTTGGCTGTAAAAAGCAGATTAAATGCAGTCAAAGTACTTGAAATTGTACCTGCAATGACCATATCCTCATCAGATATTGTGCTGATAGCTGCATTTGCCTCATCGTTTAGTGCATCTCTCAAAAGCGATAATTCCTCTAAAGTAGCAAGCACAAGATTCAGATTGTTTAAGAAAGCAGTTTTTTTTGTGGCGTTGCTGACAAAGGTTCCGCCCAAATCAAAACCGGTCGCATTGTTGCTGTACATCTGTAAAAACATATTGCTTATTTGTCCGGCGATATCTCCTGCAATAGGTTCGTTAACCAGTTTGGTTACGGTTGCATTAATTCCGGTAACAGGCGCTTCAATAGGTACCAGTCCTGCCGCAATTTTATCATAGGCTTTTGCGGTATAAGAGTAATGTTTTAATATGATTTTGCTGGTATCAAAAGCATAATCCAGAATTGTTTCCAAGTGCGGATAATAAGCTGCTCCATATTTAACAGTGTCTTTTTCAGAACTGATTTTATTTCTTAAATCGTCTATATTTGTATCTGTTGGACTTGTTTCATCATAATTCAGCGTATCAATTATGGTAAAACGGTCTTGCAGATTTTGACATTGCGTTAAGGCATTGTTGTATAATCCGTAGAAATCAGTGATGGTTATTCCGCTTACTTTTGTTGCATCAGGAAAGAGTATTAGTGTTGGCTCGTCTACTTTTTCTAATTCCAATAACCCGGCATTCAGCGCTACGCTATTGTTGATTGCGACAACAGGAGTGTCGGCATCATCTAAATCATTTCCATAACGACCTACCGAAACAACGTAGCAAGGACCGCCGCCATTTGCAAAAAACAACTGCATTGAATAATACATCAGGAAAGGTTGTTTTGAAGTTGGTTGGTCCACAATAATAGATCTGGTGTCACCACTATCAGTCGAAACATCATTAATGGTAACACTAATGGTTGTTTCCGGTTTTGCAAAGCCGAAAAAGCGTTCGTATTCTAAGAGAGATGTTATTCTTGTCGGTTTTAATTTCAAATCTCCATTAATCTTGTTCGTAGCTTTTTCAGTATAGCCAATAAAAGCGGGAATCGCTGTTTCTACCTGGGCAACGGAAGGAGGAAATTTTACGATTTCCTCAACATATACCCCAGGTGTTTTGTAAGTTGTTGCCATGATTAATTGTTTTTAATTATTAAATAAATATTTCCGAATAGTAATCACCATTGCTTTTTGTTATAGATCTTACAGATGGGTTAGGATAGTGGCTGTTAACCGGTTCCGCCGGTGTAAAATCGGTAAGTGGGTCAATTTCAACAAAACCCGAACGTGTTAAGGGTTTTGCTGTATTGGTTTCAATTTCGGTTGCTGCTTTCCGGTTGATGTATTTCCAAAGCGTTTTTCGATTGTCGAAATGAATTTTATAATTTGGGCTTAAGAGTTTGCCAAAATTGTCTACAATATTTTCCGGACTATTGTCGCCTTGCAGGGTCAGTGAAACAAGTCCAAAGACACCTTGTTTCTCTGATGGATGCAGTGTCGAAATTAAATCTATAGTGGTCTCTTCGGATACTAAATAATCATTTGTAATTAACTTGTTGTCATTTATTTTGGGTAAGTATTCAAATGTAACCGGCTCGCTTGCAGGCTTAACATTGCTAAATAAGAATACCTGATTAAAGGCAAAGTCCAGATCGGTGTAATTCTCAAATTGATAGTCGTTGGTAGTGATTAAAAAGTTTAAGTTTAAAGCAATAGGAGTTGCTATAAACGGATCGGTTTCATCTAATTCTTTGACTTTAATATATACTCTAAAACCTGCAGTGGTTTTTTTGAATACCATTTTGTAGTTTTTGAGTAGGGTTTCGGTTTCCAAAGTAGGCACCAAGTTCATAAAAGCGCTGGTGTTGTATTTTTGCAGCATTTTTTCTTTATCATCGGTTGACATGCTTGCAAAGGTTTCTTCGCCGTTATTCAGAAAATAATTGTGTAAAACAGTTACTTCAAACAACAATCCATATGTAAGGAGAAAACTCATGATGGCTCGCTTGTTTTGGTTATACCTTTAATTCTGCTGATCAGTTCTCCTTCGCCTTGCGCAATATTGCGTTCAATTTGTATCATGCTCACTTTGTACAAAGCCGATGGAAGTTGTTTGCCACCCAAGGTTCCCCAGATATAATTTAGCTCTTCAAAAGTGGGGGTGTAGAGTTCGACCGTAAATTTGAAATTGTCAATATTGGCCATGGCTACATTATTTCGGTTGTAAATCGTATTGGCTTGTGTGAATAGTTTTTTTCCCTGAAAAAAGGCGATGATTTTCGAAATATCATTAAGGGAGTTGATGTATTTCGTTCTGTTGGCACTAAAAAGCAAATACAGATTTAAATTGATGGTGCTGTTTTTATAGATGGTTTTGGTATTTTCAATAGTATGATTGGGAACGTTTTTTAAAGTAGTCTCCTCGTCGAGATTAATTAAGGTAAGTGCGACCTTATCGTCTAAATTTGTGGCTATGCTTTCGTTTTGAGACTCTAAAAAAGCGATATTTTCGGCCACAATCGTTTTCTCCAGTCCAATTTCCTCGAGATAGCTGTTAACTTGTTCCGTAATTATCTGAATAACTTCAAAAATCATCTTGGGATAAAATTTAATACATTCTACAGTATTGCTAATTTGATTGCCTTCTGCATAAACCTACTTTAAGTAAAGTATGATTCCTGTTTTGTTTTTTTAAAAGCAGTGTTTATATGCACATCCTGACTCTGCTTTTTTTAGATATAATGATGTTCTACTCTTTGATTTTCTCCCTTATTTTAGAAATCAAATAAGTGTTTTTTGGCTTTTTTTACGGCCTTTCGTTTATGCTAATACGATATATAATCTGGTTAAAATGAACGCGTTCTAAGTTGTAGACAGAAAAATAAAAGGAGTGACTTTTGGTTTTGTTTTAAACTTGTAACGAATTGTATGGCTGATAGTTATATCGAAGTTAGAAAAAATAAAGGGTATCAAAAAAGGGTATTTTTACCCTTTTTTTGTTTAATTATATTTAAGTAAAATACTGATAATCAGTAAATTATGTTTTGTTGTGGATTTTTAATTTAATTTTTGTAAAAAAATAAACGCCAGAATTTAAAATAAGCGTTAAAAAATAAAGCAATAAAAAATCTAAAGTGTTCATTTTTAAGGATGTACTTCGGGGTGAATCACGGATTTGCAATTTGCGGTAAGCTACTTTTATTCCTGCTCGATTGCTGAATACTTATAAATCAAAAGCAAATCCCTTTAATCAGTGAAATCTGTGGCATTTTTTTTTTTCATTATGTCACAGATTAAATCGATTATCTCTAAAATTTTAATTCGTGAGAATTCGTGCAATTGGTTGCAAGCTTCTTTCAAAGGAAACAGGTAATTATACTTAGTGTCATATTTACTGTTTCGTTTATATTTGATTTTTGATATAAGTAATTGATAGTTAGTGTTTTGTTTGTTTTTGCTTTTGATGTATACTTTAGAAGGCATTTTGCAAATAAACAGCTTATTTTCAAGTAAGCTCTGCTGCTTAAAATGCAAAAAATAATCTTATATCATTGTTTTGGTTCCCCATGCACAAAAAATAGTTACTCATACCTTTTTTCTAATTTAAACTTTTACGCCCTTGTAATTTTATAGAGTATTAAAAGCTTTTTGAACTGCTTTTAGCTTGATAAACAATTTCTAACCTAGACTATAAAATATGAAACCTACAAAAGAATTTACAGTTGCAGATTATCTGCTCACCCGACTCAAACAATTAAATGTTACGGAAGTTTTTCAGATCCCGGGAGATTATGTAAAACATTTTACACAAGCCTTGGAAGACTTTGAAGGGATTAAAACTATTGGAACGACTAACGAACTCGATGCTTCCTATGCAGCGGATGCTTATGCCCGTACCCGAGGTTTATCGGCAGTGTCTTTGCAATATGGAGTGAGTACTTTTAGTGCATTAAATGCTATTGCCGGAGCTTATGTAGAGCGTAGCCCCGTGGTTGTTATTAGTGCTACTCCGGGATCAGATGCCCGACAAATTGGAAGTATGTACAATGTACTGTACCATCACTCTACGGGAAACCTCAACACAGATCAGGAAGTGTATGAACGAGTAACTGTAGCGGCAGAGACGTTGAGCAGCTCGGTAGATGCTCCCGAAAAAATCGATAAGTTACTCATTGCGGCACTTACATACCAACGCCCTGTGTATATCGCCTGTTACAAAGAGGTTTGGGGTGAACCGTGTCCTAAACCTCCTGCTAAAAAACTAAAAGCTGAAATACCGAAGAGTGAACCGTTGGCTCTTGAGAATGCAGTTTCTCAAGCCTGGAGTCAGATTACTCAGGCCAAATCCCCTTTGATTTTGGCAGGTGTAGAGCTTTTGCGGCATGATTTAACCAAGCAATTAGAGGCACTTATTAAAGAGAGTGGAATGTTGTACACGACAACTTCTCTAGGAAAAACGGTACTGGATGAAAAAGGAGATAAATTTATAGGAACATACTCTGATCAGGCCTCGATTCCGGAAGTAATCAAACTGGTGGAAGCCTCTGATTGTATAATTTCTTTAGGAACGATCATTACCGATGATTATTTGTGGTTGGTAGAAAACAAATTTTCAGACATGATTTTGTCCACGACGCAGGAAATGCGAGCGGGTTATTTTACCTATAGTGGAGTTACTCTGAAAGATTTTATTGAAGCACTAACAGAACGTTTCAAAAAAACGACGGGATATCCTTTAAAAGTGACAGCACCGGCGCAACCTAAATTTCCGGAGCCCTGGAAGTCCAACTCTGATCCGAAATATGATAAAACCCCGGAGGTTATAACCTTTAACCGCTTTTTTGAGCATACCGTATCTTTTTTGGAAAAGCAGAAAATGCTGGACAATATTGTGATGACTTTTGGTGTAAGTACGTCTATGTATGTGGCGACTAATATTTATGGTTTATCACAAAATGCCTATATCTCTTCGGCTGCCTGGCAGTGTATTGGTTTTGAAACCGGTGCCGCTTCAGGCGCTCAGTTGGGAAGTGGTAAACAGGCTTGGACAGTAGCCGGCGATGGAGGTTTTATGATGATTGCACAATCACTTTCGACTCTTGCGAGATACAATATCAATTCTGTGATATTCGTGATGAGCAATGGAGTTTATGCCATAGAGCAAGTATATGTAGATATGGACGCCTTTGAACCCGGACCTACTCATAAGTTTGATGAATTTGACATTCTTCCAAAATGGGACTATCAGGCACTTGCCAAAGCGTTTGGAGCAAACAGCTATCGAGCTGAAACTGTTAGTGAGCTGGATGAAGTACTTCTGAAACTTAAGAAAAAAACAACTCTTCCGACTTTGGTAGAAATTGTAATTCCGCAAAAAGACCTCGCCCGACAAATGAAAAGACTCGGTAGTGAATAAAAACAATTCCTCAACAAACAAATAAAAAACTTTAAAAACATAAATCATGGCAAAGAAAACATATTCTATTTTTGGAGCAGGTGCTGCCGGACTTTATACGGCATGGAGGTTGCTTGATGGAACTTCCAAAGACAAAAAAAACGAAAAAATGCTTGTGAAAGGCGATGTATTAGAACTCTATGATTGGGGACAATACGATTTTTCTAAAAAAGATCCGGGTACAAGAGCACCGGGAGCACGTGTTTGTACTTGGCACTATAAGGACAATAAAGACAATTCGTATCTGGAATTGGGAGGTATGAGATATTCCTACTGGAACGGCACTCCAATGGGAGCCGGACATCGTGTAGTGACTAAAACGATAGAAAAACTGGATCTGCAAAAAGATTCTATTTCCTTTAATGAGTCGGCTGATCCCTTAATGTCTTTGCGTGCCAAAAACATGTATGTCTCCAGTGTCAATTCTAATCAGCCCGCACCTTATGCAGCAAACAATTACGCCGAAGATGCTCCGCCGGATGATGGGTTTACAACCATACAATCGGTAGCGATTACACAGACATCAGGGCCTACCACCCGAAGAGAATGGTGTAAGTTTTATGATGATGGAAGAATCAATATTGAAATGCCGGAGAGTTCGATCTTTAAAAAAGGAGATTTACTAAAAGAAATCGGATATTGGAATTTGGGTTATGATATGCTTGGACAGGAAGGTTTTAGTTATTTGTCTGATGGAAATGGCTATAGCTCAAACGTAGTAAACAGCAACAGCGCCCAGTCGTTTAATGTCAATGACGAATTTACACCCGGAACACAATACAAAACTTTGATAAAAGGATATTCCAGTTTATTTGATGCTCTGTTTAATGAAGTCGAAAAACTGGCGAAACAGAAAGGGATTACGTTGAGTTATTTCCCAAATATCAGACTGCGTTCTATTGTGCATATCAAGTCCAAAATACATTTTACGACAGCAACACGTCTGGCACCGGATAAACTGGCAGAAAGTAAAACATGTGATGCAGCCTTTCTTGCTATGCCAAGAGCGGCTATAGATTTGGTAGCTCAGGCAAGCCGATACAGCGACAAAGATGGCCTGGATGTATTAAATCACGAAAAAGTACAATTGTATCTGGAATCTGTAATTATGGAACCTTCATACAAAATAGGAATGTTTTTCAAGACACCATGGTGGAGAGAAACGCCCGAGGGAGGTCCAACGTATCCGGCTAAACTAACGAGTTACTTTTTGACACAAGAAGGAATAGTAAAATTAAAAAAAGAAGGTTTCCCTCCTGAATATCTTAAAGGAATAGAAGAATCTAAAAATCCGGAGATTATTGGTAATTCGTTCAACGATAAAGGTAGTTTTATAGCTGCTGTAGAAAATGCCATACAAGAGCGTCTAACGTATAAACAGGAAAGTCAAATCTCAACAGTGGCCGAATTAGACACTATTGGTCCAAGTATTACCGATATGCCGATCCGACAAGTGGTTTATTTTGGAGATAATGCCCTAAAAGAAAAAGGAGAAAAAGTATATGGTATTCTGGCCAGTTACGATGATATTCAATATACAACCTTTTGGAAAGCTTTAGAATTAGGCCCAAAAGCGACACGTAAGATTCCGGAGTCCAGAGATTGTCAACCGCTTATAGGGCCAAGAACTGCCACACCTGTTATGGTAAAAATGCTTCGCTCGCAATTAGCGTCATTGCATTTCGGACCACAAACCGATTATTCTGCCGTGCCGGAGCCTTTAGAAACGAAATATATGGATTGGTCGTTGCCTCCTTTTAATGCCGGTTATCATGCCTATAAATCACACTATGACTTAGGCGATGTGCAAAGAAAGATCAGAAAGCCATCACAGCTTATTCCGAAAACAGATTGCGATATTTTTATCGTTGGCGAGACCTACTCAAACGATCAGGCATGGGTGGAAGGTGCTTTTTGTACTGCCGAATCTGTTCTGAATGACTTTTTTGGTATCGAACCTATTATCGATGAAAAACACTATCCGTTTATTTGTCCGGAATAGTTTAAGAAAGACAAATTGATACCTGTTTAATTTGTCGGGAATAATTCATGAAACTTGTCAAATCTCTATGTTACTTATAGGTTTGACAAGTTTTTTTTATTCACGCAGATCTGCTCCGCCAGCTCGCTATCCCTCGGGTTGCAGATTAGGCTGATTTTTTTGTTTTGTGATCTGATAAAAGTAATCTGAACCAATCTGCTACCCGAGTGATAGCAAACTGGCGAAACAATTTAAATTTTGGAATTTAACATAAGTAGTATTAAAAACAAAAAAGCCCCGGATTTCTCCGAAGCTTTATCTTGATAACATTGCTCTTATTTTTAAAGTAAAATAGATATTGTTAAAAACAAGTAAACTTTGTTATAAAGTGTTAGTAGTTAATAAAGTAAAATTAAAAAGAAGAATGGCAGTCTTATTAATTGTATCTTTGCAGTATGAGACAAAAAGTTAATATAGCGGACATTTTTCCTAAATATTTATTTTGGGACATGGATTATAATAAGCTTGATATTATAAAAGATAAGGCCGTCATAATTCCAAGGGCACTCTATGCAACTACACCTGATACATTTGAATCAGATATTGTGCTTTTAGAAAGTCTCTATTCTTCTTCGGATATTATAAAATATTTAAAACAAACTACAGAGAACATTAGTAATAATGTCTGTAAAAGTGTTGCCAAAAGGTATAATGTAGAGGCTTTCAGTCGTTTTGCTTTGTAGATTTACTAACCAAAGGGTTTAATTTTATGAGTGCTGTATCTCCTGAAATATTAAAAGTGATCTCAGAATTACAGAACTTGCCTTCTCTCTCAGGATTTGCATTGGGAGGAGGGACTAATCTTGCTTTGCAGTTTAATCACAGAATTTCTGATGATATTGATTTGTTTTCTCCTGATATAATTGGACGGGAGGGCTTCAGAAAAATAGCAGAAGAAGTTGTTGAGTATTATGGAGATAAAGCTATTAGATTTGATAGGCCGTGTGATATTAATGACCAGTTTGTTTTCTTAAGGTTTTTCGTTGTTATTTCTAAAGAATTAGTTGTAAAAGTTGAACTGCTACAAAATATGAAGAACCTTTACCCGATTGAAATGAAAGAAAATATTCGTCTTTTATCTAAAATAGATATCGGTTTGTTTAAATTAGTAAGTGCGGCGAATCGGACAACAAAGAAAGATATTTATGACCTTGATTTTATAACTAATGAAATTTCTTTGGTTAAACTTTATGAAGAATTAAAAGTTAAAATGTCTAAGTTTAGCAGCGAAAATGACAGAACTATTTTTGATTTAGATAAACATCTTTCACCAATCAACAATCCCCAGTTGTTTTTAAAATTTGACGCAGTCCAGAGTACAATAAAACTTCCGTCTCATTCTCACGATACTATACATATAGTTGAAGGGAGCAAACAGTGGGCAGTTTCAAAGATAGACTGGCGTAGTAAAGTGAGAAATTTGTATTCTCATTTAGACATTCGTTTTCCAGGACCGCAGGGTACGAGAATAAGATAATATACTTTGAAAAAATACCAAAGCAACCTCCAAAAAAAGCGTTTTTAGAAATTTAGATTTTCGTCGTGAGCGATAGCGAACAGGCGAAGCAATTTAAAATTGGAATTTGGAATTTAAAAAGTTTGGAATTTAACATAAGTAGTATTAAAACAAAAAGCTCCGGATTTCTCCGAAGCTTTTTTACTATTAGAATTCTATAAGTTGCTTTTATTTAACTCTAAAGGTTACTTTACGTACTAATTTACGAGCAGCATCTGAATCTTTTTCAACTGAATTATCTTCACCATCAGCTACAATATTTAAGCGAGATGCTTTTATGTTAGCTTTCACTAAAACATTCTTAACACTATTGGCTCTTGAAGCAGATAATTTGTCATTGTAAGCAGATTTACCAATTTCGTCAGCGTGACCAATAATATCTACTGAAGCATTTGGATTGTTTCTTAAGTAGTTTAAGATAAAGTCAATACCTTCTGTAGAAACATTTGTTGGTGTAGATTTTCCAAAATCAAAATAAGTACACACATAACCACCGTTGATTAGATTTTTGATCAACTCATTGTTGTTTAATACAGGAGATTTATCGGTATTACTTCCGTAAGTTTTTAACAAATAGCTTTCTAATTCGTCAGGAACATTGTTGTTGTTTAAGTCGATAGATTTTCCTTTTGTATTTACCATTACACCAGAAATAGTGTTTGGTTCTTCATCTAAATAATCCGGAACACCATCTTTGTCAGTATCTAACATAGAATTTTCAATGTCATTGATTCTTTTTTTCAAATCATCAATTTCATTTCCGTTATCGATAACCCAGTCAGCATGTTTTTGGTTTTTACCTAAATAAACAGTCAAACCTACTGTACCATTAAAGACAACTCCCGAAAATCCTCTTGATTCTACCGCACTTGCACCATCAAAAGCTACATTTTGGTTTGAATTTACAATAGTTGTAAAGTCACCTGTTAAAACAAGTCGATTCGATAATTTAATTTGTCCGGTTACACCAGCAATAAAATTACCCATTCTGTCTTTTAAAGCAGAATTTTGATCTTCTAACTGTGCTAATCCAAAACCGGCATGACCTAAAACATTAATTGTGTTAGTCCATGTTTCAAAATTCATGATGCGTCCTAAGTTAGCAACTGCCTGAAGATCTGCTCTGTAATATCTGGTGTCAAAACTTTTAGAGTTGTTTTTGTCTGTAAAACTATTGTAACCAGCGTCAACTTTCAAACCAAATTTGTTATTAAACATGTATCTAACTCCCAAATCAACAACATACGGGCTTGGCGTAGAGGTAAAATAACCAGAAGTCATTGGTTTTTGAGGTTTGTTTACTCCACCAGCCAATTCGATAGACCATTTGTTGTAGTCGGTTGTTTTTGTACTTTTTTCATTTTTTACCTGAGCATTTATGGCAGATACCGCCGAAGCAAAAACTAATGTAATTATGAATTTTTTCATTTTATTAATGTTTAAAATTTTTGGCAAAACTAGCAGACAATGATTCATCAAAAAAATGGGCAGTAATTAATTGTGGTATTTTAGAGGACCAACTGACAGGAAGTATTAGTAAGTTTTTAATGGCAACTATTTGGAAATTAATTGTTTGTGTTTTTACTTTTTCGGAAATGTTAAACTTCTATAATTAATTGGTTGCCGGCCTTATTTTGATGGAAAAATAGTTGTGAATTAATTTATTTTTTCGAAATGTCAGTTGAAATAAAAAAAGGTATTTTGTAGAACAAGTTCTACACTTGATTTTTTATTGTTCTACATGATATTTTGCATAAGGTAGGTATTTTCGCTGCTCCTTTAAATAAAATAAAAATATATTTCAAAAAATGAATTATAATATGTAAATTGTTAGAGGCATTTTACTCGACTAAAAAGATTCCCCCAAATCTCGTTTAAATAGGTATTGTCGATATAGTTACTTTTGGTTTTACAAGGGCTGAGCTTCATTAAGTTATGTAAGCTGCTTTTGTTTTTTTAAACTATAAGTAACTTTTCCGTTTTAGATTTTAATTAGTTTAATCTAATTAACTAGCTAAAAAAAATACTTATTTGAATTGTAGTACATCATTTGTGATAATACTGTATACCTATTTAAAAACAATTAATGGGTTAGTAATTTATAACTCATTATTTTTTATCATCTTAAATTGTAAAATTTTGATTAGAAAATATTTAATGAGTAATAAGTCCAATGACTTAGATCTAAAACTCAAGTATCGAAAAATTATTCAGTATACCTTAATAGCTGCTGTAATAGTGCTACAGCTACTTGTAATTATTATCTGGTACAGGCAATCGGCCCAAGAATCTGAAATTTCGAAAACGCTGGATTCTTTGAATTCATTGAATAAAATAGCACATTTTACAGGTAAAATAAACAATTCATTTATTGATTCACAACGCAATTTCAATGCTTATACAAGTAATAAGGATTCGATTTCGCTTGCTAAATACACGGCTTCTTTAAATGAAATAAGTGATTTAATTGACAGCCTGAGCTTAATTAGCAGAGGTAATAAAGATTTTGTTAAGATTCTGGAAGAAAAGAATCAGTCGGAATTAAAAATTTTAGCATTAAAATCGAGTATTGATTCTATTATTAATGCACAGCTAAATACAAATAATACCAAAATTTCAGAAGATTTTAAACTTAACAGATTTGAATATAAAAAGATTTTAGATGATGTAAAAACGGATTCTTATATTAAAGTAGACAGTGTATCTAAAAAAGGATTGTTTTCGAGACTAGGAGATGCATTAGCCGGAAGAATGGATGTGCAGAAAGAGCAGTTGAATGTAACTGTAACGATGAAATACAACGATAAAATAGTTTCGGGAAGTATCGAAGATCAGATGGCTAATTTAGTTAAGACAACTAATAAGTACTACGAAAATCAGTTTAAAACCCTGAAAAATTCTTTTATCAGTTTAAGAGAACAGGACTCAAAACTAACGAATCTTAATAATAAGCTTTTAGAATTAGAAGCAGAAATAATTCCTACTTATAATAATTCTATAAGTGCGCTTCAAAGCGATGATCAGAAAAAAATTCAAAATCAATATATTTCAAGTAAAGCGGCAAGAAATTATACAATAGCAATTTTAATTGTAGTGATGCTTTTCATATCTGTTATCATTTTAAGTTTTACAAGAATGGCTTTTGAATATGAGAAGAGACTGATCGTGGCTCAAAATCAAATTCGTCAAAATCTGAATTTCAAAAATAGAATTATGGGGATGATAAGTCATGAAATCAGATCACCGCTAAGTATAATTTCTATTTACAGTAAAATGATCAGCTCTTCGATTAAAGATCTTGAAATAAAAGAGACCTTTAAGTCAATTCAGTTTACAACAAATTCGTTGCTTCTTTTGGCTAATCAGATCCTGGACTATTCTAAAGACGAAAATCGTTCGCCTAAATTAAAAAGCCACGAATTTGAGCTGAAAGGAGAAATCAATGAAATTATTTCTTCGATGCGTTCACTGGTAGAAAGTAAAGGGAATAAAATTGAGATGAATTCCAGTCTGCTTTCAAATGTTGAGGTGAACTCTGATGCAATAAAAATTCATCAGCTTTTTTACAATATTATAGGTAACGCTAATAAATTTACTACAAACGGGTTAATATCGATTGTAATTAATCATGAAAAAGTTACAAATAAGCAGTTAAATTTAAAAGTAGAGATTCGGGATAGCGGAATCGGGATTTCAGAACACGACCTGAAAAACATATTTGAGTTGTATTACCAGGGAGAAGTTTCCGGAAAAGTTAACGATCTGGGCGTTGGATTAGGGCTGAATCTCTGTAAAGAAATAGTAGAGTTATTTGGCGGACAAATAAATGTTGAAAGTAAAGAAGGGAATGGTACAAAGATTGCCTTTAATTTGTTTTTAAATTTAGTTTAAAACAGCAATCGTGTTAATTGGGGACTAATTCTTCGAGAATCCAAAAGGGGAATAAGTTAAATAACGATTTATAATAATTTTAATTTATTTAAATGCAAATGAAATCATCAACCAACTATAGTTTTTTAATTGCCGATGATCACAGCGTAGTGCGACAAGGCGTTTCTTTAATTATAAAGCAACTTTTCGCGAATGCTTCGATTTATATGGCAGGGAATTTTAAAGATACATTTCAATTATTAAGAGAAGTAAAATTTGATTTATTAATTTTAGATGTGAATTTTCCCGACGGGAACAGTATTAATTTCCTGGCAGAAATAAAGGCAATTCAGCCCGATCTTAAAATATTAATCTTCTCAGCGTATGATGAAAATATCTATGCGATGCGCTATTTAAATGCCGGAGCTTCAGGTTATTTAACTAAAGAAACGACAGAAGATGAAATGAAGAATGCCATTAGTACGATGATTTCATCTGGGAAATATATTACTCAAAATGTAAAAGATCAAATTTTAGATTCTTATATTACAAAAAAGCCAACAAATCCTTTAAGTCTATTATCAAATAGAGAAATTGAAGTTGCGCAATTATTGATTAAAGGTTACGGGAATCTGGAAATTATAGAGATGTTGAGTATTAAAAAAACTACGGTTAGTACTTATAAAAGCAGAATTTTTGAAAAGCTGGAAATAAATAACCTCGCCGATTTAATTAAATTTTTTCAATTGTATTATGATTAAATTTTTGAGAGCAACGGGTAAAAAATATACTTAACACGTAGAAATATAGATTTTACTTCTAAAAAAGTGTATAAAAATGAAACACATTTTTATCCCATAGTCAAACTATGACATCTTCGACTTCGCTCAGACTGATAATTGGCATTTAAGAGTTGTATACTAAAAACAGGAATCTATAGGTTCCTGTTTTTTTTGTAATAAACGTTTCGTTTTTCGGTCTATTTTATGAGATTAAGCTCAAAAGTTGTGGGCTTTTTTTTTAAAGACTGGCTTTTATGTCAAAATGTGCAGTTTGTTTAACCGCAAGGAGCGCAGGGATTTTTTGTTAGCTGCTATCGCAAAGAGTTCGCAAAGAATTTTGTTTTTACTGATCGCAAAGTGCGCAAAGTTTTTCACGCAGATTCAGCAGATATTTTTATTCTGTAATTCCGATAAAACAATCTTGCTAAATCTGCGTGAAAAAATACCTCGCAAACATAGGAGCCCGCAAAGCTTTTATCGGAACTGTTATTTTTTATCTTGGCGAATCTTGCGCAGAACTTTTGCGACCCTTGCGGTTAAACAAACACAATACTTGCGAAGATTTTTACACCTGATCCGTTTTCGTATAGATCCGTTTATTTTTGGAATTTGGGGTTTAAAAAATTTGGAATTTTATGTAGAAATAATTCTACATAAGAAGGTCTGATGTTCTATAAAGTATTGATTTTATTGGTAGTATTTTTGAAATGTCAAAAGAGAAGAACTTAATTTAAGATTATTAAAGGATGATTTTCTATTTGATTTTTTGTTGTTACAGACGGCTTTAGTATGTGTTTTTGGATTTTATATATGCCGTGTCAATTTTCTTTGAAGTGGCCGTCTGATCAGCAAAAAAGTTTTTGTTTTTACTAAAACCGTGGGGGTTAAAAAAAAGGAGAGAGAATGTTTGAATTGAGATTTAGTATAGTGCATTTTATGGAATCTCTCCTTTATAATTTATAGAAAACAAAACCTTTTTAGCGCTGAAGTAACTTTTAGCAATAAAGGTTTGATTGTAAAATGGAAGATGATGAAGAAAAGAGCACTCATATACGGCAATCAAAAATGCTTTTCGAAATATTTAAAATGCAAATTTAATCGAGAATTTACATTTGATGTTTGTAAAGACTTTAAATGTTTAAATGGTGAATTTGATACCTATTCTGTAATAGTATTTGTGATTTATACAGAAGACAATCTGCTTGATTTTTTTAAAATATACGGTAGCGGTGTTCCGCTTGTGGTTTGCGCTTTTAATAATAGAATAGTAGAAGTTTTGAGTGATTTGGATGGTATTTTTTTATTGGACACTTCGAAAATCCGATCAGAAATATTAAATCAGTTGCATTTTTATTTTCAAGAAGCGGTCCCTAGCATTCCATTATGGAACACGACAGATTACAAAAAGACTTCGCCCGGGTTTTGACCTCATTTATATCCTAAATTAATAAAAAAGTTGTAAAAAATAAGAGTATGGAATTCAGTTTTTATAACCCAACAAAAGACAATACCATCGATAATTTGAAAGCCAAATTGTTTGATGAAATTCAGGATGCACTTTTTGTATTGACAATATCGGCCAACAATGATTACGATGTACCTTTTATAAATGATGCAGCATATAAAATGTTTGAAGTTTTGTCGGATGAAATGTTCACCAATACCATACTTTCTGTTTACAGCCGAATTGATCAGGAAGATAAAAGTAGCGTCAAACAATCTTTAGTTAATTCAATAAAAAAAGGAAAAAAATGGAATACCACTTTCAGGGCGTATTTGCCAATGAAAGGATTGCGTTGGTTTCAGATAAAATCTAAGAGAGAAGTGAACTTAGATGGAAGTATTTCGTTTTACGGTCGAATTACGGATGTATCGGAGTTAAAGGCGCAAGAACTGCAACTTAAAATTTCAGAGGAACGTTTTAGGTTTGTTTTAGAGGCTTCAAATTCAGGTGTTTGGGATTGGGATTTGAAGAAGAATAAAGTGTATTATTCGCCACAATCTTTAAAAATATTAGAATTGGATGTTTCTTCTTCTCTAGATTCTCCGGAGCGTTGGAACGAGATTATTCACCCGGATGATCTGGAAAAATATTATGAGGGACTTTATGCTCATTTTGAGAATAAAACGGCTTTTTACGAAAATTTCCACCGTGTGTTAACCATAAATAAAAAGTACAAATGGGTTCTTAACAGAGGAAAAGTAATAGAACGTGATACTAACGGAAAACCTTTAAAAGTAATAGGAACGCATACTGATGTTTCAGTTCAAAAGGAAAAAGAGCTTGAATTGATCAGAAAGATGGAAGTATACAGTAAAAAAAATAGCAGATTACTGAATTTTTCCCATATCGTATCCCACAATTTAAATTCGCATGCAGGAAATTTTAAACTGCTGCTGGATATGATTGATTTAGAAGAAAATTTTGCTGAAAATCGGGAAACAATGAAGTATTTAAGAACTGTTTCTAACGATCTCAATAAAACAATTGAAGATTTATCACAGATTGTAAACATCGAAAACAATACAGACATTATTGTTGAACCATTGAATTTGAATGTTTATTTAAGTCGGGTTCTCAATATAATAAGTGCTTACAGTCATGAAAATAATGCGACTATTATCAATAATATACCGCAGGAAGCGACTATTAATTTTAATCCCGCTTATCTCGAAAGTGTCTTGCAGAATTTATGTACAAATGCAATAAAATATGCCAACCCGAAAAAGTTTTTAATAATTGAATTTAATTTTTTCCTCGAAAAAGGGAAAAAGGTATTGACAATAAAAGATAACGGTTTGGGGATTGATCTCAAGAAATATGGCCATTTGGTATTTGGAATGTACAAGACATTTCATAAACATGAGAGGGCAAATGGCATTGGACTATATATTACAAAAAATCAGATTGAATCTATGAACGGTTATGTTACCGTAGAAAGCCAGGTAGGAAAAGGAACGACTTTTAAAATCATTTTTAACGATTAGAGGGCCATCATTAACAATCTATATAATATCAATTTACAAAACAATAAATTTTAAAATGGAAAAATTTGTAATTAATAAAAAGGCAAATGGAGAATTTCAATTTGATTTTAGAGATAAAAGAGGGAAGATTATTTTGAGCAGTGGAGGATATACAAGAAAATTAATGTGTTTGAAAGGAATTGAATCTGTGAAACGTAATTCGCAGGACGATGTAAAGTTTTTTAGAAAGACCACTTTAAACGATGAAATGTATTTTAAACTAAAAGCCTTCAATGGTAAAATTATCGGAATAAGTAAAATGTTTAAAGACAGATTTTCGCGTGATAAAGGAATAGATTCCCTGAGAAAAAAAGCTCCCGGTGCTGTAATTGAAGACAGATCGAGACAATCAATTAAAATGTTATACATGCCAACTTCTTATGGTATTGCGGTTTAGAAATAAGCTTAGATAAAATATTGAGACTAATTATATTTTATAATGTTTAAGCCTATTATCCTGTCATATCCTGTGTAAAGGTTTACCAATTCTATGCTCTTTTATAAATTATAGAGGCTTATTAGTACATTTTAACAAGACATATTATTCACTTTTAGCAAAAATGAAAACAGCGTATTTTGTAGAACAAGTTCTACAAACGACCGTCAGATATTCTACATGTTTTTGATTTTGAGTACTTTACATTTGCCCGTCAAATTAATTATCGAGGATTACTAAAGCTTTTTTTTACAGACTCCCAAATCTAACACAAACTTAGCTGCTTAAAGTTCTTGGAATCGAGAATTTATTCATTTTAAATTTGGATAATCCATCTCTATTAAAATTAATTTTTTTTAAAACATTTTGTATGAAAAATTATTACTTACTGCTTTTTTTAACAGGATTTAGTTTTTGGAGTTATGCTCAGGTTGGTGTGGGAACCCCAATGCCCAACGCGTCAAGTCAGCTTGACATTACTGCTACAAACAAAGGTATACTTATACCTAGAGTTTCATTAACAAGTACTACAGATAAGACAACTATTACACAGGGAAATGTAAATAGTCTTTTGGTTTTTAATACACAGACCATTAATGACATCATGCCAGGTTACTACTATTGGTATGTTGATAAATGGTTTAGAATGGGTTCAGCTCAAACTGAAACTATTACGACTTTAGTAGATAATAATAACGGTACTATTACGTATACAAACGAAAAAGGGATACCGGTAACCATAAATTTAGCTTCAGGAACACAAGGACCACAAGGACCACAAGGAATTGCTGGAACCAACGGAACCAATGGAGTTGATGGGAAATCAGCATTTGAAATCTGGAAAGAAACAACCAACAATACCACTGCTACAGTTACAGAATATTTAGCAGCATTAAAAGGAGAAACAGGTTTACCAGGTACTAATGGTACTAATGGAACAGCAGGAACCAATGGAGTTGATGGAAAATCAGCATTCGAAATCTGGAAAGAAACGACTAACAATACTACTGCTACAGTTACAGAATATTTAGCAGCATTAAAAGGAGAAACAGGTTTGTCAGGAACAAATGGTACTAATGGAGCCGACGGAAAAGGAATTACCAGCACAGTAAATAACGGTAACGGTACATTTACCATCACTTATACAGACGGAACAACTTTCGTAACTTCTGACCTAACAGGACCACAAGGAACTGCAGGAACTAATGGTACTAACGGAACCAATGGAGCTGATGGAAAAGGAATTACCAGCACAGTGAATAACGGTAACGGTACATTTACGATTACTTACACAGACGGAACCACTTTCGTAACTTCTGATCTAACAGGACCACAAGGAACTGCAGGAACCAATGGAGCAGATGGAAAAGGAATTACCAGCACAGTAAATAACGGTAATGGTACATTCACCATTACTTACACAGACGGAACCACTTTCGTAACTTCTGATTTAACAGGACCACAAGGAATTGCAGGTACTAATGGTACTAACGGAACCAACGGAGCAGACGGAAAAGGAATCACCAGCACAGTGAATAACGGTAACGGTACATTTACCATTACTTATACAGACGGAACAACTTTTGTAACTTCTGATTTAACAGGTCCACAAGGAACTGCAGGTACCAATGGTACTAACGGAGCCGATGGAAAAGGAATCACTAGTACAGTAAATAACGGTAACGGTACATTTACGATTACTTATACAGACGGAACCACTTTTGTAACTTCTGATTTAACAGGACCACAAGGAACTGCAGGAACTAATGGTACTAACGGAACCAATGGAGCAGATGGAAAAGGAATTACCAGCACAGTAAATAACGGTAATGGTACATTCACCATTACTTATACAGACGGAACCACTTTCGTAACTTCTGACCTAACAGGACCACAAGGAACTGCAGGAACCAACGGTACTAACGGAACCAATGGAGCTGATGGAAAAGGAATTAGCAGCACAGTAAATAACGGTAACGGTACATTTACGATTACTTACACAGACGGAACCACTTTCGTAACTTCTGATTTAACAGGTCCACAAGGAACTGCAGGAACTAATGGTACTAACGGAACCAATGGAGCAGATGGAAAAGGAATTACCAGTACAGTAAATAACGGTAACGGTACATTCACAATTACTTACACAGACGGAACCACTTTCGTAACTTCTGATCTAACAGGACCACAAGGAACTGCAGGAACTAATGGTACTAACGGAACCAATGGAGCAGATGGAAAAGGAATTACCAGCACAGTAAATAACGGTAACGGTACATTCACCATTACTTACACAGACGGAACCACTTTTGTAACTTCTGATTTAACAGGGCCACAAGGAACTGCAGGAACTAATGGTACTAACGGAACCAATGGAGCTGATGGAAAAGGAATTACCAGCACAGTAAATAACGGTAACGGTACATTTACCATTACTTACACAGACGGAACTACCTTCGTAACTTCTGATTTAACAGGTCCACAAGGAACTGCAGGCACTAATGGTACTAACGGAACCAATGGAGCTGATGGAAAAGGAATTACCAGCACAGTGAATAACGGTAACGGTACATTTACGATTACTTATACAGACGGAACAACTTTCGTAACTTCTGATCTAACAGGACCACAAGGAACTGCAGGAACTAATGGAGCCGATGGAAAAGGAATTACCAGTACAGTGAATAACGGTAACGGTACATTCACAATTACTTACACAGACGGAACCACTTTCGTAACTTCTGATCTAACAGGTCCACAAGGAATTGCAGGAACCAATGGTACTAATGGAGCCGACGGAAAAGGAATTACCAGCACAGTAAATAACGGTAACGGTACATTCACCATTACTTATACAGATGGAACCACTTTTGTAACTTCTGATTTAACAGGACCACAAGGAATTGCAGGAACTAATGGTACTAACGGAGCTGATGGAAAAGGAATTACCAGCACAGTAAATAACGGTAATGGTACATTTACCATTACTTACACAGACGGAACTACTTTCGTAACTTCAGACCTAACAGGACCACAAGGGACTGCAGGTACCAATGGTACTAACGGAACGAATGGAGCCGATGGAAAAGGAATTACCAGCACAGTAAATAACGGTAACGGTACATTCACCATTACTTATACAGACGGAACCACTTTTGTAACTTCTGATCTAACAGGACCACAAGGAACTGCAGGTACCAACGGTACTAATGGAACCAATGGAGTTGATGGAAAAGGAATTACCAGTACAGTAAATAACGGTAACGGTACATTCACCATTACTTATACAGACGGAACAACTTTTGTAACTTCTGATCTAACAGGACCACAAGGGATTGCAGGAACCAATGGAGCAGACGGAAAAGGAATCACCAGTACAGTAAATAACGGTAACGGTACATTCACCATTACTTATACAGATGGAACCACTTTCGTAACTTCTGATCTAACAGGACCACAAGGAATTGCAGGTACCAATGGTACTAACGGAGCCGATGGAAAAGGAATTACCAGCACAGTAAATAACGGTAACGGTACATTTACGATTACTTATACAGACGGAACCACTTTCGTAACTTCTGATTTAACAGGTCCACAAGGAACTGCAGGTACTAATGGTACTAACGGAACTAATGGAGCCGACGGAAAAGGAATTACCAGCACAGTAAATAACGATAACGGGACATTTACGATTACTTACACAGACGGAACCACTTTTGTAACTTCTGATCTAACAGGACCACAAGGAGCTGCAGGTACTAACGGAGCTAATGGAGCTGATGGAAAAGGAATCACTAGTACAGTGAATAACGGTAATGGTACATTTACGATTACCTACACAGACGGAACCACTTTCGTAACTTCTGATTTAACCGGACCGCAAGGAATTGCAGGTACCAATGGTACTAACGGAACCAATGGAGCCGACGGAGCCGATGGAAAAGGAATTACCAGCACAGTGAATAACGGTAATGGTACATTTACGATTACTTACACAGACGGAACCACTTTCGTAACTTCTGATTTAACAGGTCCACAAGGAACTGCAGGTACCAACGGTACTAATGGAGCCGATGGAAAAGGAATTACCAATACGGTGAATAACGGTAACGGTACATTCACCATTACTTATACAGATGGAACCACTTTCGTAACTTCTGATCTAACAGGACCACAAGGAACTGCAGGTACCAATGGTACTAACGGAACCAACGGAGCAGACGGAAAAGGAATTACCAGCACAACCAATAATGGTAACGGTACATTTAGCATTACTTACACAGACGGAACTACCTTCGTAACTTCTGACCTAACAGGACCACAAGGAATTGCAGGAACCAATGGTACTAACGGAACCAATGGAGCTGATGGAAAAGGAATTACCAGCACAGTAAATAACGGTAACGGTACATTTACAATTACCTACACAGACGGAACAACTTTCGTAACTTCTGACTTAACAGGGCCAAAAGGTGACACTGGAGCACAAGGACCAACTGGATTAACAGGCGCTCAAGGAGCTACCGGTGCTCAGGGACCAATAGGATTAACAGGTGCACAAGGGGTAACGGGAGCCAAAGGAGCTGATGGAAAAGGAATTACCAGTACAACCAATAACGGTAACGGTACATTTACAATTACCTACACAGACGGAACCACTTTTGTAACTTCTGACTTAACAGGACCAAAAGGTGATACTGGAGCACAAGGACCAACTGGATTAACAGGCGCTCAAGGAGCTACAGGTGCTCAGGGACCAATAGGATTAACAGGTGCACAAGGGGCAACGGGAGCCAAAGGAGCTGATGGAAAAGGAATTACCAGTACAACCAATAACGGTAACGGTACATTTACAATTACTTACACAGACGGAACCACTTTTGTAACTTCTGACTTAACAGGACCAAAAGGTGCTACTGGTGCGCAAGGATCAACTGGATTAACAGGTGCTCAGGGAGCTACTGGTGCTCAGGGACCAATTGGGTTAACAGGTGCACAAGGACCTGCAGGAGCTACAGGTGCCCAGGGAGCAACTGGTGCAACGGGACCAGCAGGCCAAGGAGGTGTTACTACAGCAGGTACTAATATTTCTATAACTGGAGCTGGAAGTACAGCAAGCCCGTATGTAGTAAATGCGATCATACCGGCAACTACTCATACATTCTCAAATCCGGTTAATACAATTACTTCAGTTGTAAATGGAGTAAGTGTTAGTGCACCGGCAGTAAATACAGTGGCAAACGGATTGAGTGGAACTAAACTAACAACAACTGTAAATGGAATCTCAGGTACAGCTTTAGATTTGGCTCCGGCAATCACTAGTTTGATAACAGCAGACAATGGTTTAACAATGACTAGTGGTAATGTACAATTGGGCGGGTCATTAATCAAAGCAACAACTGTTACTACAACCGCTGCCAATACGTTGGCAGTAGCAGGTTTGCAAACGGGTAATAACACCAACATTTTTAATGGAAGTACTTATACATCAACAGCAGATCGTATTGTAGTGGCTGATCCATCAACGGGTATGCTAAAACAAGTAAAAGCAGCAATGCCAAAATTCTTTTATGCACCATCTGTTGTAGTTCCAACTCACAATTCGTCAGGAGTTGTATTAGCAGGATCTCAGACTTTAAATATTTATACTTTTTACACACAACAATTCGGATTTAACGCTGCAGCAGGGCAGGCCAGAAGTAATTCATCATCATCATTACCGGTACTGTCGGCAGCTGATTTAGATTATTTTGTAACTTATTTTGATACAAATGTATTCAATACCGTAACTGTTTCAGCAGCCGGGGTAATTACGTACACAGTTAAATCTACTGCCGTTCCTACGGAAGCTTCGTTTATGAATATTGTATTTAAAGTAAAAGACTAAATATGAAAAATATAGTATTGAAAGTCTGTTCGAAACTAACCTTTTTATTGCCTCTACTGTTTATTCAGACAGTAAGTGCACAATTATATGGTGATTTTCCATACAGTCAAAGTTTTACTTCTACTACCAAACCAGCAGAAGTAATATTGCCAACAGGTTCAGGGACAAATGCAGCTGTATTTACAACAACAGGAGTAGAATTAACACCGGCAACTAACAGCCAGTTTGGAGCTATCATTATTGATAATAAAAAATTTAATAGTGCAGTTGGGATAAAAATTTCATTTGAATATTCCATTTATGGAGGAACAGGAGCAGATGGTATAAGTGTATTTTTATTTGATGCAGCCGTTACTCCGGTAATTGGAGCTAAAGGTAGAGGAATGGGATATTCCTATTTAAGAGCCAATGACACCTATGCCTCACTTAGAAAACAAGGTCTTTCGGGAGCCTATTTGGGTATTGCGTTAGATGTTTACGGTAACTTTAAAGGGAGCCCCTTTCAGACCGATGCAAGGGTTAACGGAATTGATGCCCCTTCAGGAGGTTGGGCAAATTCAGGATCCAGCCACGTTACATTAAGAGGAGCTGCAGGAGGGTTTTTAGATTCTAATGGTAAGTCGGCAGGATTCTCCGGATTCCCAGTACTTAAAACACAAAGTACTTTGACTCCATTAGCAACATCAAACGGAGGAGGAACGCTTACTGCTTTGGGAGGATATACTTTTAGTAAGGGTATCGCAGATAATTTTAATCTTCGATCAGGGGCTTTTACTACGGATCCTAATAATAGTGCCTATCGAAAAGCATTTATTGATCTTTTTCCAAATGCCCTTGGAGGTTATAATGTTACCGTAAAAATACAGCATCAAAATACCGTTACAACGATAATTGATAATTATTGGTATCAGCCAACGATTGTTTATACTGAAAATTCAAATCCTCTTGTTACAGATTTCAATACAGCGAACGCTGAGGGAAATACAACAACTCATACTTTAAATACGACTATTCCTAACAGTTTTAAAGTTGGTTTCGGAGCTTCTACAGGAGGTCTAAATGATGTACATAAAATATGGGGCTTGCAGGTAATTTTGCCTTATGCTGCTGAAGCTTTACCGGATAACGCAACAATTTGTAAAAACAATTCGGTTACTATTAATCCTTATGAAAATGATGTTGCGTACAGCGGACCAACTTTTGGAACACCAACAGCATCATCCAGCAATATTGATTTCAGCCAATTTCGATTTCTTAATAGTGACGGAACCACAGCGAGTAATCCTTTTTTGGTTACCAATAGTCAAGGGACTTTTTCATACAACTCGACTTCCGGAATTGTAACCTTTAAACCGGTACAAGGATTTACAGGTAAGGCTGAAATCTCCTACAATATAAAAGGTAAAACATATCCGGCAGGAACTTTTCAGCCTTATGGAGATGAGGGATTTCGTTCAACAAAAGCAGTGATTTCTGTTGATGTGAAAAAATGTCAGGTAATCACTAATCCAATGCTGCCGTCAAAGATTAATGCTAAATATTAAAAAAAAGATTTTTAGATGTTTCATCTCAAACGTTTAGTTATAAAATCGGACTAAAAAACAAAGCATATGAAATTTAAAAAGCAAAATATTTTAGGAACTCTTTTGTTATTCGGTAGTGGAATAGTAGCAGCACAAACAGTAAATGTTGGAGACCTGTATATTACTTCAGGAACCATTATGTCTACTGTTGGTGCGATGGATAATCAAAGTAGTGGTAACCTTTTTAATGATGGGGAGTTTTATTTATACAGTCATTACAATAATGATGGACTGGTAACTTTTTCTCCTGGCACACAGACGGGAATAACACGAATGAACGGAATAACCGGGGCTCAACAAATATCAGGAACATTACCAATGCAATGGAATCATGTTGAGTTTAAAAACGGTACTATACAACCTGCGTTTCATCTTTCTAACGAAGTGACTATTAACGGTACAGCTGATTTTCAAAACGGAATTATAGATAATGATAATTTCGGCGGTTTGTTAGTTTTCGAAAGTGGCTCTAAAGCAGTTAATGTAAGCGATAACAGTCATGCTGACGGAAAAGTGAAAAAGAATGGGAAAGAAGATTTTATCTATCCTATTGGAGATCAAAACAAATACCGATTTGCAGGGATTTCAGCACCAACTGAGGTATTGAGCAGTTTTACGGGGAAATACTTTTATGAAAATTCGGATGCATTATATTCACACAGCCAAAAAGCAGCTGAAATAAAGCTCATAAACAATCAGGAATACTGGACACTGGATAAAACCGGTGGAAGTTCCGATGTAATGCTGACTCTAAGCTGGGATGAAACATCAACTACTCCGGCAGACGTGCTGGTATCGCCGCAAAGTTCGATACATATAGTACGCTGGGATGATAAGCAGCAACTTTGGATTGATGAAGGAGGTGTTGTAGACAGCAATAGAAAAACAGTCACTACACCTGTAAATGTTGCGGGATATGGAGTATTTACGACGGCAAGAGTTGATGACGGAATTGTATTGGCCTGTACCACTTTAACAGTTTACAACGCCGTATCTCCAAATGGAGACGATAAAAACGATTACTTCAAAATCGACGGTTTAACAGAATGTTCGGCAGATAACACAGTGGAAATCTATAACCGATGGGGAGTAAAGGTTTTTGAAACCAGTAATTATGATTCTAAGGGAAATGTTTTCAGAGGTTATTCTGAAGGCAGGGTGACGGTTTCAAAAGACAAAATGCTACCAAGCGGAACTTATTTTTACATTTTAAACTTCAAATATCCGGGAACTAAAACTCAGACGGTAAAAAAATCCGGGTACCTGTATTTAAGCAGGGATTAATCTTTTTAGGAGGGCTTTAATTTTAAGAATAACCTAAAAATAAAACAGCATAAAAACGATTTTTTTCCAACATGCTGTCGATTATTTATAATTAAAAATATAAACATGAGAATAAATTTTTTGACCCTATTTATATTTCTTACAGGGTATTTGTGTTCTGCACAACAAGATGCTCAGTTCACACAATACATGTACAATACGATAACTATTAACCCTGCTTATGCGGGATCAAGAGGAGCATTAAGTGTTTTTGGTCTCTATAGAACGCAATGGGTTGGACTTGACGGAGCACCGGAAACAAGCAGTTTTTCTGTTAACACACCAATAAACGGCAGTAATTTAGGAATCGGTGTTTCATTGGTAAATGATAAAATTGGTCCAACAAATGAAAATAATTTCTCAGCAGATCTTTCCTATACCATCCAAACATCGGCAGAATATAAACTTTCATTTGGTATTAAAGGAACGGCCAATTTATTCAATTTAGATATGAATAAATTAAATCCGGAAAATCAGGGTGACCCTCAATTTCAAGACCTGCGTAATAAATTTTCTCCAAATATAGGAGCGGGGATTTATTTGCATTCTGATAAAGCCTATGTAGGGCTGTCGGTTCCAAATTTTATCGAAACCAATCGGGTTAATGGTGATGATATCGCTATTTATAGAGACAAAATCAACTATTATTTAATTGCGGGTTATGTATTCAATTTAGACCATTATCAATACCTCAAGTTTAAGCCTGCGGTACTTGCTAAAATGGTTGAGGGGGCGCCATTGCAGGTAGATGCTTCAGCTAACTTTATGTTTAATGATAAATTTGTTGTTGGTGTTTCTTACAGATGGAGTGCTGCCTTAAGCGCGACAGTTGGATTTCAAATAACAGATGGTCTTTATATGGGGTACAGTTATGATCACGAAACTACTCGCCTAAGACAATATAATTCAGGATCTCACGAAATATTTCTGAGATACGAATTCTTAAAAAACTACGGTAAAATTACAACTCCTCGTTTCTTCTAAAAATATTGATGATGAAAAAATATATACTCTTTAGCATACTAATAAGTGTGTTTTCATTTAATGGCTATTCACAGAAAACATCATCTGCAGATAAAAAATACAACAATTATGCGTATATAGATGCTATTCAAACCTATGAGAGGATAGCTGAAAAGGGATACAAATCTGAAGATATGTTCAGAAAATTGGGGAATTCCTTTTACTTCAACTCTAAATTTGATCAGGCGGCAAAATGGTATGGAGAGTTATTTGCTATGAATAAAGAACAAGATTCCGAATATTATTACAGGTATGCACAAGCATTAAAATCAACAGGAGATTTAGTAAAAGCCAATCAAATTCTGGATCTATTTAATCAAAAAACTAAAAATGATTCAAGAGCCCGACTTTATGTATCTGATCGAAATTACCTCGAAGAAATCAAAGCAAATTCAGGTCGTTACAAGATTGAAGATGCAGGAATAAACAGTAAATTCTCGGACTATGGAACTTCATTTTATCAGAATAAAATCGTTTTTACTTCGGCAAGAGATACAGGTAATTTCACAAAACGAATCCATAAATGGACAGGAGAACATTTTACCAATCTTTATGAGTCTGAATTAGATCAGGATTTCGTTCCCAACAAACCCAAAAAGATCAAATCTAAAATCAATTCTAAATTTAACGAATCGACTCCAATAGTTACAAAAGACGGAAAGACAATGTACTTTACGCGAAATAACTTTATTGATGGTAAAAAAGGAAAAGATGGTAACAAAACTACTTTAGTTAAAATTTATAAAGCGGAGTTTGAAAATGAAAAGTGGGACAACATAACAGAGCTGCCATTTAATAGTGATACTTACAGCACAGCGCATCCCGCACTAAGTCCCGACGAGAAAACATTGTATTTTGCTTCTGATATGCCGGGTACAATCGGACAGTCTGATATTTATAAAGTCAGCATCAATAATAATGGTCGTGGGTATGGAACTCCCGAAAATTTGGGGCCAACAATTAATACAGAAGGAAAAGAAACCTTTCCGTTTATTACTGCCGAAAATGAAATTTATTTTGCTTCAGACGGGCATCCCGGGCTTGGAGGTTTAGATGTTTTTGTGGGCAAAATAGAGGAGAACGGTGTTAATAATATTCAAAATGTAGGAGCAGATGTCAATTCACCCGCAGATGATTTCGCCTATGTAATTGATACGGCATCAAGAAGAGGCTTTTTTTCTTCAAATAAAGAGGGAGGTATGGGATCTGACGATATTTACAAGTTTTTAGAAACCAGAAAACTTCAATGCATTCAGGAATTAAGCGGTATAATCTCGGATAGCCAGACGGGTGCTATTCTTAATGGAGCAAAAGTTTCTTTGTATACTAAAGAACAGGTTTTAATAAGCATTACTATATCTGACCCAAACGGATATTATAGTTTTCCTGTAGAATGTGCTAAAATGTATCAGGTAAGAGCTGAGAAAACAGATTATACAACCAAGGAAGTCAGTATCACTATTGCATCACAAAATGGTAAAACAGATTTGCCAATTGCTTTAGATAAGACAACTTGTCAAGTAGCGGTAGGAGATGATTTAGGGAAATGTTTTGGTATCAAAATGATTTATTTTGATTTGGATAAAGCTGACATTCGTACAGAAGCGGCTTTAGACTTAGAAAAAATATTAGATGTATTAAAGCAGTATCCGACAATGACTCTGGACATTCGTTCGCATACCGATAGCAGACAAACGCACGAGTATAATGAAAGATTATCTAATAGAAGAGCTCAATCTACGCTACAGTGGTTGGTTAAGAATGGTATTTCTGCAAAAAGACTAACAGGCAAAGGTTACGGAGAAACCCAGCTAATTAACCGTTGCTCAGATGGTGTAAAATGTACCGAGGAGGAGCACCAGGCAAACAGAAGAAGTGAATTTATTATTACTTCTATGTAATTTTTTTTGCAAGTCACTTGTAGAAAAGAACAAATAATTAATCCAAAAGAAAACCAAAATGAACAAAAAAACGATTTCACTTATCAGCTACCTGACTATCGTAGGCTGGTTAATATCTTTTATTATTTACCACAATGGAGGAAGATCCTCATTTGCACAGTACCATTTAAAACAGTCTTTTGGATTGGGGATTTTGGGTGTGGCATTAGGGCTTATGTTCATTCCAATAATTCCGATAGATCCTTTAATTTCAACGATTTTTACTATATTAAGTGCAGGGATCCTAATCGTTTTGATTTTTGGCGTATTAAATGCGATAAACCAAAAAAGAAAACCAATACCTTTTATTGGACTTATGTTTGTTGATAGATTTCATTTTATAAAATATTAATTCTAAATCCATTAGAAGCACTTGTTTTTAACACATAGAAACATAGTTTTGAAACTGTAAAAAGACGATTCACTTATTTAAAATTTAAATTGTCAGTCTGGGCGAAGTCGAAGACCTGGTAGTTTATCTATGTAATAGAAATGAGTTTTTCTTTTGCGTTCTTTTTTAGATAAAATTTATGTTTCTATGTGTTAGGTATAATTTTAAGAATTGTACTCAATGGATTACTTCTAACTAATTTTACTTTGTTGAGACCGTTTAATAGCGGTCTCTTTTTTTTAATAAAAATAAGTTTGGTGCAGTTTGAAAAGCGCACAGGAAATATATTTTTAGTGTGTTAAGTATTTGTAATGTAGTAATTTGTAATTACTCGTACGCGTTGTTTTTATTACTCGTACTTATTTTTCATAACAAATGCGTTCGAGTGTTTTTATTCGGTCGCATAGGGTTTGTGTCATTCGCATATTTGTATCGAAATAAGTTTTAACCTAAAACACGATACAATGAAAACCACTATCTATTTATTAATTTTTACAGTACTAATTTCAAGTTGTCAAACAAGCAATAAAGTACTGACAAGCCAAAGAGACTATAGTTTTCTTACTGACAGTTTAAATATAGAACAACAATTAGAAAAGCATAAACTACCGGGATTTAGCCTTGTTGTTTTTGAAAACTACAAAATTGTATATTCCAATCAATTTGGAGTGAAATCAGCAAATTCTAAAGAAAAGATCGATCAGAGCACTGCTTTTTCTACCGCATCAATTTCAAAACCAATAACGGCAATTCTTTGTTTTATGCTTGAAGAAAAAGGATTAATAAATTTAGATGATCCAATAGACCAATATTTAAAACGTTGGCATTTACCAAAAAGTAAGTTTATTGAAAACAATAGTCCAACTTGGAAACAACTCCTAAACCATACCGCTGGTACCACTCAAGGAGGATTTGAAGATTATTATGAAGGAGATACGATTCCGACAATAAAACAAAGTCTTTTAGGGCAAATACCAAGATATGATAAAGAAATCGACTTCTTGTTTACGCCGGGAACCAATTGGCAATATAGCGGTGGCGGTTATGTAATTATTCAAATGGCATTAGAAGATACTTTTAATAAATCTATTGCAGCACTGGCACAAGAGTATATTTTTTCTCCACTTGATATGAAAAACACTACTATGATTCAGCCCAATGAAAAGGGATTTCTATCCAATGTGGCTTTAGTTCATGATAAAGACGGAAAAGTGATCAGAACAGGATTGCCTATCACACCACAGGTTGCGCCTTCCGGGATGTGGTCGACACCGACAGATTTGGCTAAACTTGCTATTGAAATGCAAAATGCCCTGCGCAATAAAAACAACAAAGTGTTTTCTCATAACCTTGCAAAAAAAGTAACGGAAGTTACTGCTTTAAAAAATGCCGTTGGAGGTTGGAGTTATGGCTGGCAAAAAACGTTTGGGTACAACAACTACGATTGGTTTTCCTGTAATGGCTCTAATACCGGAGTTGGAGGTAATGTCCTTGCTACTATGACAGATGGAAATGGTATTATCTATCTTGCCAACGGCGAAAAACCAAATCGTTTTCCTGTAATGAACCATACGCGAGAAAAGATTCTGACATTGATGAATTGGGACAACAAAATAGCTAATGAAGACACTCAGGAAATACCGGCAATTTTAAAAGAAAAACTAATCGGGACTTATGACGATTTCCTTTACGGACAGGAAATGGAAACTAAAATTGTAGAAAGGAATAATCGTCTGTATGTTGAATCTCAACTTCTGGAATTTTTTAAAGGAAAAAATGATAATGAGTTGTGCTATCTAAAAGATGGATCATTTAAGATTACAGATTATCCTAACGGCTTAAAATTCGATTTCAGTGAAGGAAAACCAACCGTTGTAATCTTAACAAGAGGTAGCTTGAGTGCTAAAGTAGAATTAGTTAAAAAAGGGAAATAACAGTTGTCAGCTTTGGAAGTATAGACTTGTAAGCTAAGGTTGTAATGACAATCAGCACTGCAATTTTTTGATTGGAGAGTACCGATAGAGTCTTTTAAGATTTAATTGTTGATGAAAAGGAGTGGGGACCAAATTTTTCTGCTCCTTTTTTTGTGTGATGATCCCAGCTAGTAACACAAGTCATGATTTGGAAAAGGAATTTGCTTATTGTGAAGGACTTTTTGTGGAGCGGGGTTTGCATGTCATTTCGACGCAAGGAGAAATCACGAACGTTTTGCTGTCATTTCGACGAAGGAGAAATCACACCAGTAATTCGACAAAGATTGGGAATTTTTTTACGGAGCTTAGTGTACGATTTACTTCGTCTATGTGCTACTGTAAACCCATGAGTATTATTTTTATAGATGGAATATTATTTTTAGAGTTTAAAGCCAGAGATATTTATTGTAGTAACTTTAAGTGAATATTCTGGTTGTCAGGGATTTATTTTAAAAATTTATAACTGTAACCGATTAAAATAAACGATGAAAAAAATAATAGTGTAAATGCAGATATAAACACTAAGAAATTATTTTTTGGTCTTAGATTAATTTTTATAAAAAAATAAAATAGTATTGCGGCAATATAGGGTAAAACAAACAGAGTGACTATTTGAAGATATAGATTTTCAACTGTCTTTTGCTGATATGTATTTAAGGTTATTAGATTTTTATGAAAATCATTGTTGGTAATTTTCATACCTTCCAAAATAACGAATATGGAAATATATCTGACTACTATTGATGTTGCTATTGAAAAAAATAGCAACTTTAAAATTTCTTTATTTTTTATTTTCATTTGGTTTTTGTTGTTTCATTAATATGGTTTAAGAATGAAATACTCCCGATAGCGCCCACAAAGAGAATTAAAAAAAGTAAATATAAAGCAAAAAAGCCTCAGACCTCTCTAAAGATTTGTCTTAGTAACAGAAGTAGTTATTACATCAACAACAAATAACCGCTAATATTTCTGATTTTTATAAGCAGTAATTCTAACAAAAATGTTAAAATTAAAAACTGAATTCGTATATTGTTCTGCTAAAATTAGCTATACCAAGCATGTACATTTTAAAATAGTTGTCTTTAAACGTTTTTCAGTTCATTTTAATAGAAATAGTCCAGCTTATGAAAAAAATATTAATACTCTTCATTGCATTCTTAGCTTTTACAGCGTGTTCAAAACAGGAAGGAAAAAAGAATACTGCTATCACCGGAATAGATTCCACATTACGACCTGGGAATGATTTTTTTAAATATGTAAATGGCAAATGGTATGATTCTGTGTCAATACCTGCATCTCAAGCCGGAGTTGGTGTTTATATGTTTATGAATTACCCACAACGAATACGTCTTCAAGGAATATTGGACAGTATTTCGCAAAGCAAGAATCCGGCAGGAAGTATAGCGCAAAAGGTAGGTGATTTCTATGCATCAGGTATGGATACTGTAACCATTGACAAACGCGGTTATGCACCTATCAAACCTTTGCTTACCAAAATTGAGGCAATTAGCGATTTAAAGTCCTTAATGAACTTTGTAGTTAACGAAGTAAAAGTGGACAATTCCTCTATCATAGGTTTTGGAGTGTCATCCGATGAAAAAAACAGCAGTATGAACATTGCTCTAATCTATCAAACGGGTATTGGTTTGCCAGACAGGGACTATTATTTCAAATCAGATTCATCAACTGTTGCCATACAGGAATCGTACAAAAAATACCTTACGACATTATTTCAACAAACCGGTAGCAATGCCATAGAGGCTAAAAAGAATGCTAATTTGGTTTACGATATTGACAAACAACTCGCCACCTCGCATAAAACAAAAGTTGAACTTCGGGATGTGCAGGCAAATTATAATAAAACGGCTGTAACTGATCTTGTAAAAAGACATCCCAACATAGACTGGAATACTTTTTTGAATAAATTAGGTGCTAAAACCGATTCTATTAATGTATCTCAACCTGCTTATTATGATGCCCTAAATAAACTCTTAAAAACCATACCGATTAATAATTGGAAAATTTACCTGAAGGCAAATTCTATAAAAAGATATGCAGACGATTTAAGCAAACCTTTTGTAGATGCTTCATTTGAGTATACCAAAGTGCTTTCGGGTCAGGCTGTTCAAAAATCTCGTGGCGAAAAAATGGCTAATGTCGTTGACAATTACTTAGGCGAAGCGTTGGGTGAATTGTATGTAAAGAAATATTTTTCGGAAGATGCTAAAAAACGAATGTTAATCCTCGTGAATAATCTGCAAAAAGCCTATGCCAAAAGAATTGATAAACTGGAATGGATGAGTCCCGGTACGAAACAAAAAGCCAAAGAAAAATTGTTTGCAATTACTAAGAAAATAGGATATCCGGATAAATGGAAAGACTATAAGAATGTACACATAGCCAGAAATACCTATTTTGAGAATATGGTTTCGGCCGCTACAGCCGCATACCAATTTCAATTGGCAAAATTGGGTAAACCGGTCGATAAATCAGAATGGTATACTACAGTTCCAACCGTTACGGCATATAATAACCCTACAGCAAATGAAATTGTTTTTCCTGCGGGTATTTTACAACCCCCATATTTTGATAATAATGCAGATGATGCGCTTAATTATGGAGGTATAGGAATGGTTATCGGTCACGAAATAACCCATACTTTTGATGATCAAGGTGCTCAATATGATAAAGATGGCAACTTAAAAAACTGGTGGACAAAAGAGGACTATGCACAGTTTAAGTCAAGAATACAACAGGTTACCAATTTGTACAGTACCTTTACCGTTTTAGGTGATCTGCACATTAATGGCGCAATGACAGTTGGTGAAAACACAGCAGATATTGCCGGAATAGCAGTTGCCTATGATGCTTTTAAAATGACCAAAGAAGGACAAGGAAATACAAAAATTGACGGTTTTACCCCGGACCAACGCTTTTTTATCTCTATAGCTAAAATATGGAGAGTAAAAATGAAAGACGAGTTCCTGCGTTTGTGGATAAACAATAATCCGCATTCTCCACCAAATTGGCGTGTTAATGGTCCACTAATGAATACGACACCTTTTTACGAAGCCTTTAATGTACAACCAGGAGATAAAATGTTTTTACCAAAGAAAGATAGAATTACAATTTGGTAATATATTAGATTTCCATAGTGTTGTTGTGAAAAGCTGCGGAAATGTAAAAAAAGAATACGCAGAATCATTAAAAAGCCGTCTTAAAGAATTAGAACTGAGACGGCTTTTTTTGTTTGTTCTGACCGATATTTAGGTTTCGAACACTTGTGATTTGTAATCTGTGCCCACAAAAATTTTTGTAATATTTGAATTTTAAAAGCACAGTTTTTTATGTTTTTAAGAGATTTTGAAATTACTAATCTTTACGGGAACAGATTACAAATCTGCGCTAACGGATAAGTTTTGTTTATAGTAGCCAATCGCTTACAGATATGATAGTGTCTTGTAAGTATGAGTAGCAATTAAACAAACCGCAAGACCTTTCAGACTTACGGTTTACATTTTACAACTTGAATTAATTTCTATTTTTTGTTCTAAAATTTCCGTTTCTTTTCTAACTTCAAATATTAGTATTTCAATTTTCTCCAGCAACGTTATTATTTTTTTTGATGATGGAAAATTTGAAATCTGATTATTGAAATTATTGGTGCTATTATTCACATTGTTTGTAGTCAGGCTTTCTACATCCATATTATAAAAAGCGGCAATTTTTTTTAAATTTTTATAAGTCGGATAGAAAATATCACTTTCCCATTTCCCATATATTGTTTGAGAGACTTCTAAAATATGTGAAATTTTTTTTTGGGATATTTTTTTGTTCATTCTTAATTTCAGCAATTTAGTTCCTAAAGTCATAGTTTATTTATTTGACAGCAATGTATTACAAAAAAACTTTAGTTTTAATTAATTAAAAGTAAAATTTAAAGAATAAACTCAAAAAAACACATTTATTTGTATTACTTTTTATCAAAAGTGATTTCTGATATTTTCAACTGTCACTATATAAACGTCAAAGAAGTAATACTTAAAACCTGATATAATGAAAAAAACTTATTTAGTAGTTGCTATGATTTGCATGGCATTTATCTCTTGTAGCGAAGACGAAACAGCTGTAGAAAAAAAGCAAGCGGGAAGCGAAAAAAGAGAAATTCTTAATTTCGTTTCATATGAAAAAATGGATGAAAAGATAGGCGAAATATCTTTACTTAAAAGAGAAATGGAGACAAATACGGCAAGTAAGTATACTTCTGTAGGATATTCCAACAAAATAGATAAATCAGGAGGTTCAATATTAATCAATCTGAAAAAGTATCATACTGATCGTATAAATGATATTTACTCGTTAAGAAAAAAACTTAATTTTGTTAGTATACAAAGTATTGCGGATGAAATAAATTCTTTGAAACTTATTAATCCACTTAAATCAAATGAATTATTTACTGCACATAAAGAATTCTTAACCCGAGATAAATTTGAAGTTACAACTATTTTTAAAAATGAAACATCTAATGTAATAAATGAAAATGGGAAAATTTTAATTAATGGACAAATTGTTGATTTAAAAAAATCAGAAAACGGAAGCCAGACAGGAAGATATTTGAATGATGAATTAGTCAAGGAAGGCCAAGCAGCACTTTCGCCAGATTGGCGTTTTCAAGTTGTTTATGTAGCTGGAAGGCAAAAGCATAAAGATACTTTTGGCCGTACTTTTTTTAGATATTTTACTGAATTTAAAGCATATTATATGGATCCTCTTCAAGGGCATGTAGCAACCCCGACTACTTATACAGTAACAGAAAACTCTATAGCGGGGTTTTCACAAAGTGGAGATAATCCATTAGCAGATTTTGCCTTTATTCTGCAATATCCTTCAGGTACCGGTAGTACACTTAGAAATGTCGATGGTCAAAAATGGACTGCATATCAGACAGAAGGAGGTTATATCAAAGGGACTTTTTCTGGTGCCGGGTATGTATTAAATTGTGATTTAAATTATACTCGATAGCTATCTTTTCTCTGAAATAAAGAAATTGAGAAAAAGAAGTGTTTCAGATTAGATGTTTTATAAAATTAAAATAAACGAAAAAAGCTTCAGAGAAATCTGAAGCTTTTTTCGTTTGTAGTCTGAAGCAGGTAATTCTCAATCATTTTTTAATTGATTTGAATTAAATTAGTAAAGTGTTTTTGTTCTTTAGGAGAGAATAGACTAAAATTTCAATAGTATTGATATTACATAGAATCTTTTAAAGAACATGGCAAATGAATTTTTTAATAATAAGAAATAATTTAAAAATGGAGGATATTTTTGTTATTGTTGTGATGTTTAAGCTAAATGTGGTAAACTATAATTACATAACAAATTAAAAGCTTAATTTCGCGCACTAAATTAAAAAATGAAAATTTCAAATTACTATTTGAAAGACTATCAAAAAAATTAAATTAAAATTATTATGCAAGTTAAGTCACTATTGTTGTTTTTTTTTCTCTTTGTAATCTCTGTAAATGCTCAAATTTACGTCCCAGGTGGTTTAGTTCAAACGTCTACAAATAGTAATGTTGGGATTGGAACTTCGTTACCAATAGCAAAATTTCATATTGTTGACACAAATGGTGGAATTTTCTTTGATGGAGTAAATGCTACTTATAATAGACTTAAGTCAACAGCAGTTGCCCCGGTAACTCCAAAACCATTATTAATTAGCGCCCAATTATCAGGAACCACTCCTGATATTTATATTAATACTTCTGGAAATGTAGGTATAGGAACAATGAATCCTACTTCTCTGTTTACAGTTGCCGGTAACATTAACTCACGCGAGGTTAAAGTAAGCGTAGATGCAGGTGCTGATTTTGTTTTTGAAAACAATTACAATTTGCCGTCTTTGGACTCGGTTAACAGATACATCAAAGAAAACAAACATTTGCCAGAAATTGCTTCTGCTGATGAAATGAAAAAAGACGGAATTAATTTATCAGAAATGAATATAAAGCTTTTGCAGAAAATTGAGGAATTAACACTTTATACTATTCAACAAGAACAAAAAAATAATCACCAAAGTTTAGAAATTGAAATGTTAAAAAAAGAAAACAAAGCCATTAAATCTATTCTTGATAGATTATCTCAAATCGAGCAAAAATTAAAATAACAACTACGAAAAAATAGTTGTCCTTAATATTATTTGGAAGAACAATTTGTTCAAATGCTCAACAAAAATAATATTCAATTGTGTTTCTATTGGAAATCAAAGAGAATCAAAAAAGTAAATACAAAGACAAAGCTTCAGATTTTTCTGAAGCTTTGTCTTTGTATTTATAACGTGGTATTCTCGAACCATTTTCAAGGAGATTTAATTAAATCGAAGAAAGTAAATAATTTAAATTAGATATTTAGGTCTACTTTAACTTCCTCTTTTTTGGACTTTGACGATTTGAAAAGAATGATATAATTTCAATTGTATTGTCTTTCACTTGGTAGTATAAAGTATTGTGTTTTGCAACAATAACTCTGCGGATTTCATTTTTAGTATCTGAAGCTTGAAATAAATTTGGGTCGTGAGAAAGTAAGTTTACGGTCTTTTCAATCTCTAATGCAAGATTTTTTAACTCTCTGTTTGCCCAGTTTTCTTGGAGATATTCGATTGTGTTTTTTAATTCACTTAAAGCAAAATCTGTCTACAGTATTTTATAACCATTTGTCATAAAGTTGTTTTGCTATCGAATGTGAATTTAATTTTCCGGCTTCAGCATCCTGTAATCCTTTTTCAATAGATTGTTTTTCGTTTTCAGAAATTGAATCCCACCATTTTTTATTTTCTTCTTTTTTTAAATCGATAATTTTATTGAGAATAGCTAAATCCTCAATAGTTGACAACCATTGAATAAGTTCTAGCTTTTTGCTTTGTATGTTTAATTCAGCTTTCATGTTCAAAATAAGATTACTTTTTCAAAATTAGATTTTAATTTCAAAAGTTGTATATAAAGCGATGTTAATATAAAACAATACGAGCCTCCCGAGTTAAAAAAATAAATGTTTTTATAAAAAGTCGTAATTTGGACTCGAGCGATAGCGAACAGGCGAAGCAGTTTTAAAAATTTGGAATTTCCCACAAGTTAGCTTAAAAACAAAAAAAGCCTCAGATTTCTCTGAAGCTTTATTTTTAGTAGCCCTAACAGGACAATTCTCGAACCGTTTTCATGAGGATTTAAATAAATTAAGTACAGTTTGAATTATATAAAGAACAGAAAATGCTAAAATAATTTGGTCTTTTTAATTGATATTCTATGAGAAATAACTTTGCAGTTTCGCAGGTACTGCGACACCTTTCTTCTGTAGGATTTTTTTATATTCAAGAGTTAGGGGAGTAGCGGGTGTAAAAATACTATTAAATCTTTCAAGTAGCCAGTTTGAATTATCCTGCTGATTGTAATGTTCAACCAATTTCATAATTAAATCTTCATCAGCAGGGTAATTTTTTATTACTCCTGCGATAATATCCGCTTTTCCATTTACCCATAAATATGAATTTCCCTTAATAAAACGTGAATTTTCTATGATTTCTTCTTTAAAAATATTAAAGAAACCATTTTCTTTTAAAATATGGTGATCGATATATGAAGTCGGATAATCATTTAAATTGCCTATCAATAATTTTAACACTTCAGTTATTTCATTAGGAGGTATCAAACCATTTCTTAAAAAAGATGCAAGCAGTACTGCTTTATTACTACATGAATCTAATTCCGTCATCCAAAATTTTCTAACCTCTTCCGCAGAAAAATTAAATGTCAAAACCTTATCAGGATTGCCGGAAAAAAATTCTCTTAGATAAAATTTATTTTCTTTTATAATGGAAATTAGATTTGTGTTTATAAAACTTTTATTAACCTCTAAACTTCTGCTGATCAGTTTTTGTTTATTTGAAGATAGGCTGTAAGAGTACGGTCCGTCACTTAAAAGTTTATTCCAAAATTCTTGTAATTTTGTCCTTTCAACTGAAAATTCAATTTGCTGGATAAGCGGAGTTATATCTTTGTCAGGAGGGGTGACTGTAGGATTAAAATGATTTATGATTTTATTAAGCAGCGACTGCATACCACCTTCAATTGTTATTTTGGATAAATTACTCTCAATAAAAGACCAAAATGACTCAACGTGCGAATTATCAATAATATTGTCTTTGTAATGTGCACAGTCATTTCTTCTGTCTTTCCAGTATCTAATCTGCTGTCTGAGGTTTTCGTTAATGTTGAATATTGGATCTTTTGTTCTTGTTTTGGTTGTCTGATCAATTTTTTCTTGGCGTAATACCGATTCAAAAACTAATGCTTCCCAAAGGTTTTCATTTTGCAGTTTTGCGGTTAAATTGTCCCATTCACCCTGAGGGAATAAGCTTGGTTTGGTACCGCTGATTATTCTTTCTTTAAGGATAGTCAGAAAAGCAACATAGGAAAAAAGTAAAGAAGCCCTGTTTGCACCAGCCTTGTAGCAGGTTACGGCATCCACGAAAAGCACGTTCACATCTTCTGAAAAATTATTATCAGAAATCCAGTTCTCAATTTTAAGTTTCATTTCAAATTATTTTTATGCATTTATAAAAAGTTAAATTATGTAAATATTTAAAGGGATAATATTTAATCTTACATATACCTTAATATGATAGAGGTACTATCTTTTTTAATCTATATGTGATCGTTTTTCTTAAATTCAACGGTATGAATAAGGGATTTAATTTTTAGGGTAAGATTATAAAGTTTATTTAGATTTCCATATCATTTATATTTTATTAGCACTTTTTTATTAGTTCAAAACTAGAAATATAACAGGTATTTGTGGGTTTTTTGTTTTGCTTTTTCCCGAAAATATTTTTATCCCAATTTAATGTAATTAAGATTTTTCGGGATTAAATAATAAGATTAAAGTCTAAAGTTTTTAATGTTTCATCTTAACTACTGTTAGAGCAATTTAAAACTTATGAATATTTCATTTTTTTGTTAAAATGTAATTGCAAGGTTTTTTTATACAACTTATTGATTATTAAGTTTTTATTTAAAAAAAATGATTTTTTTCTTGATTTTAAGAAAATATAGTGTATTTTCTTAAAATTTTTATTCTGGAAAATTTTTTTATGTAATTTATAATTTTACTTTTGGTAAAAATAATCTCACTTTAGTCTTCCTAATAATAATCAAGTGCACGTGATCAAAATTGGATAAAAAATGTGAATATTTTAGAAATGTAAATTATTTATTAATCATCTAAAAAAGTAACGATGAAAAAATTAGCATTAAAAAATTTAAAAGTTAAAAAAGTTTCTAAAGAAGAGCAAAAAGCGGTTAAAGGTGGTTTTCTATCTTTATGGAGCTGTAGTGATTCTACTCAATGTTGGAACGAAAAAACAGTTACATTATCTTGTTCAAGTTGTGATATAGAGCAAGCAGACTAATTAATTTTTTTATTAATGTTTTGTAAATAAAGCAATTACATATAAAAAACCTGATTATTTATTGGAACTACCTTTAATTAGGTAGTTTCTTTATTTATAAATACTTTATTTAAAGTTCTCTCTATGAATATTCTTTGTTTCGGTACTAATTTATGGCAGAAAATTAGATTGGTTTTGCCATATACTTTTTGTATGAGGCTTTTTATGATTTATACAGTTATTGTGATGAATTCAACATTTATGTTTTCCCAAGAGTCTTTTGGTGCCAAATCATATGCGATGAGTGAAAAAAATGACTATTCTTTTTTAGCAAAAATTCTAGAAAATAAGAGAGTTGTTTTATTGGGAGAACAAACTCATGGTGATGGTGCTACTTTCGAAGAAAAAGTAAAAATTGTAAAATACCTTACAAATAAATTAAAATTTAATACGATTGTTTTTGAAAGCGGGATGTATGAAAATTATAAGGCTTGGAAGTTATATGCGGCAGGGAAGGCAACTTCATCAATTTATAATGAAAGTATTTATTCATTATGGTCAACAACGCAATCCTTTCAAAAATTATTAGATCATATTGATCGAAAAGCGATTCTAAAAGATACAATTAAAATTATTGGTTTTGATTGTCAGGAGAAAGGAGAATTGTTTAAGAAATATTTTATTGATGATTTAAAAAAAACGTTTAATGATCGTAAAATCATTATTGATGATCAAACATATAACACAATTGAAAAAGTTTTTGTTGATAAGAATTTGAAAGAATTTGCTGCTAATAAAAAAGATTCTATTTATTTATATCAACTATATGAATTGCTTTTAAGTTCATTTCAGAGGATGCATAATCTTAGTACAGATGAGAAAATGATCAAGCAGGTGGTACTGAGTCAGATTGCACAAGTTGATTTTGATATCAAGATTTTACAGGGGCAGAAAATTGCTTTTCAAAATCCCAGAGATGCGCAAATGGCAAAAAATCTTATATTTTTAACGGAGTTATATCCCAACGAAAAAATGGTTTGTTGGGGAGCTTCTTACCATTTTTCAAATCGTATCAAGGATTTTGATTATACAGATATAACCGAAGATTATTTAAAGAGACAATTAGCATTGGAGCAAACAAATTCAGTTAATTCTATCTCGACTTTTGAAGATGTAAAAATGCTGGGAGATGCACATCCGATGGGTGAAATTTTAAAGGATCATTTCAAAAGTAAAATATACAGCATTGCCTTTTCGAGTTTTGAAGGGGAATACGGAATTGCTGCAGGCAAGTCTTTCCCTATTTTAACACCACCATCAAATAGTATAGAGCAAACACTTGCTCAGGGTAACAACAATAAAGTCTTTCTTGATTTTGATAAAAAATTTATGGGGAAATATTATTGTTCCGCACTTGGGAATATGCCTTTAAAAGCAAATTGGAATTCCATTTTTGATGGTTTGTTTTTTATAAAAACAGCATTTGCTCCACCATTAAACTCATATAAAAGCCAAGACATTTCTTCTGCTGATAGTCAGAATTTTTCGATCTCTGGTGAAATTTCAGAATTTGTAAGTGATAAAATTATTCCAAATGCTGATATCTACCTAATGAATTGTAATAAAAGTGTAGTGGGCAATGACAAAGGGATGTTCCGTTTTACTATACCAAAAAGTAGTTTTAATGATAAACTGATTATTTCAGCAATGGGTTATTATTCTGATACACTATCGGTTTCACAGTTAGAAAAATCCAATAAGGAATTATTGAAAATTAAGCTCAAGAAAGAAACGGATGTAGGATTTTCTTTAAATGAGGTGTTGATTTCGTCTGCAAAAAAGAAAATGAATACTTTATCCGCTAAGGCAATCTTAAAAAGAGCAAAATCGGCTATTCAGGATAATTATTACCAGCTACCTTTTAATCAAAAATTCTTTTTTAGGGCTCAAACTAGAAAAGAAACCGATCTCACTTTTAATGAAATAGCTTTTATAAATACCTATAATCCAAATGGCTTTAAAGTCTCGCAAGATCCTGCAAGTAATTATTTTGGAGAGATACTTCAATACAAGAATATTGCAAATAATGAATCAAAGGAAAATTGGAAAGGAATAGGTTATTTAGGAGTAATGGTTTTTAGAAGTATCTTATTAAGCAACCAAAATGTACTTTATAAAACGTCTTCTTTTGATCTGCAAAAGGAAAAAATCATAGAATACAATGGTAGAAAAGTTTATGTAATTAGCTTTATCAATAAAGCTCCCGACGTATTTTCAACTGGCTTTGGAAACCCTCCCCCTAAGTCAGCTACAGGATATATTTATATAGATGTAATATCCTTCGCTATATTGAAATTCGAACATTTTGTGGTATTACATCCGGATCAACCTAATGATCAGGAAAATGTGATAATAGAATCAACACATAAGATTACCGAGACATTTAAATTAGTGAATGGAAAATATTTTATTAATTACTGTAATGAAAAAGTAGAAAATAAATATTTATCCAAAAAAGATAAGAAATTTTTGAGCGAATTGAATACTAACTATGATTTGATGTCGGTCGATATAACAACAGATAATGTTGAGATAATTTCCCGCCCGATTGACCGTCTGAAATTAGATGCTGAAATCAAAGATAATTCCGAGTATTTGAATTATAATAATTTTCTTTTGGAAGATGGAGATATCAAGTTTTAGGTATATAATTAATATTTAACATTTATAAAGAAATGCAGAATATAGTTTTTGATATTGAAAAACAAATTTGGGCAACAGTACCTAAAGAGAACAGAATAGGTATACTTAATGGTCTTTCAGGGATTGCATTATTTTATAATTCACTTTTAGAAATTGATAATAGTAAAGAGTTTCAGGAAAAATTAATAATAATTATCGAAAGGATTAATGATATCGTCTCAGAGAACGTCTGTCTGCCATCTTTCTGTTCAGGGTTAGCAGGTTACGGATGGATTTTGTTAAGAATCAATAAGGAGATAATCGATATAGATGAAGATTACTTTTTGTCGCTTGATGAAATTTTGCTAGAGGAATTGACAGGACAGGCTAATGAAGATGACTATGATTTTCTGCATGGGTCTTTAGGGATTTCTATGTACTTTATTGAAAGATTTAAACAAACAAAAGATGAGAGTATAAAAGGGATTTTGACTGATTACATTACAGAATTAATTGGAAAAATATCTGCAAATTTAGAAGGAGTATTGATTAGAGAGGATGGTGTAGACAAGTGTCATTATATTTATTTTGGTATAGCACATGGTGTTGCAGGAGTAATAAATATATTGCTTTATATCAAACAAAATTTAGATGTCCAAATAAATAATTTTGATGAGTCAATTAGAACATGTATCGATTATTTAAATAAGTTCAAAAACTATAATGATAAATCAAAACAATTTTATCCGAATCATTACCTGACAGAAAATAAAACTTTTGCTCAATCTCGACTATCTTGGTGCCAAGGAGATCTTGGAATAGGAAATGCACTATATAATGCAGGGTTGTTTTTTAAAGATGTAAAATTGCAGATTGAAGGTGCTGAATTAATTGAATTTACAAAAAAAATCTCCTTAAGCGATTCAGGTGTTAAAGATTTTGGGATCTGCCATGGAGCTACTGGAATTATAATGCAGTATTATCTGGCTGGTAAAAGAAGTGAGTCAGATTACCAAGGTGTCATCAGTATATGGCTTGATATTTTACGAGATCAAACCAATGATTTTAGCAGTTTTCTTGCTATGAATCATAAAGGTTACGCAGTGGAGACCAATATATTAGAGGGATCAGCTGGACTAGGTCTGGTTTTACTCTCATTGGAAGATAAAATAAAACCGGATTGGCTCAACTGTTTAAATCTCTACTGATGAAAATAAGGATATTTTTTAAACATTCCTTTGTAGTATTTTATCATGGAGAAACCATTGACACAAAATCATTATAAATCAGTAATCAATATAAATGCAGTTTTTCGATCACATAATTATAAGGGCAGTGTCTTTACCAATTCAGTCTTATGAAAAAAATAGAGATGATTTGATTAAATTTTTCTCTGAAAATAAATTGTTTCATCTATCCCTTTTGGTTTCTTCCAGAACATTATACGAAGACATTAAAAAAAATAAAACAACTAAGATTAAATCCACACTTGGGAAATATTTTTCCAGAGCGCATTTTAATCCAGTCCCTTTCGGTACTTTTAGTAGCGTTAGCTGTTTGAGTTGGGGTGATAATACAAATATCACCAAATCTGATTTTCTTTCATTAAAGGTTGATTTTGATAATTTTTATTATTTAAAGAAGGTTCAGAATTCCTTAAAAGAGGACTGGAGAAACTACTCTTTTTTCACTAATCCTTCTATTCACTTTTTAAGCGAGTCCAAGATCAGTTTCTATAAATATGAGATTAAATCAAATGGACTTTTTGAGTCCAGTTTTGTTGAAATTGATTATGATGAAAATATAGAATGGTTAATAAATAAATTTGAACTAGGAGCTAAAATAACAGAAGTTGTAATAGATCTTTTAGAAAACGGTTTCTTAGAATCTGAGATAGATGATTTCCTTTTAGAAATAATTAATGCTGGTCTTATAATTAATGAAGTGAGTTATTTTCCATATAACAAGAAATTAAAAATTAATTTCAAGGGAGTAAATTCTGCCTTAATCAGTGAAAATGTTCATCATTTGAAAATGCCTAATGATCTTGATGATTTTATTCAAGAATATGTAAAGGAGCAGGATGCTGATTTAAAAGAAGATAATATAGGATCTCAATTGCATAATGTAACCTCTTTTGAAGAAAATTTGGGACAGTTGGATTCAAAAATAAAAAATAAAATAAAAAACTACATTGATTTTTGTCTCCATTATAATGCAAGTAATACAATTAATGAACATCTGGCTGAGTTTGGCAGTGTATTTTATCATAATTTTAATGATGGTTTTGTTCCCCTGAGTAAGGTATTTAATCCATATTCAGGTCTAACTTACAGTTCAATTAAAAATAAAAAAAATAAAACTTTAAATTCGGAATTACTTACTAAAATTATTCTAGCCAATACCGATGGGGTTCACCTCTCATTACCAAAAAAATCTAGCGAAGAAATAGAAAACAACAGAATAAGGCTACCTGCAACTTGTACAGTTGTTTTTGAAGTTCTGTATTGTAAGGAAACAGGAAAAGAAATAATTTATTTTAAACACTTAGGTGAAGCTTCTGCAATAAATTTAATAGCAAGATTTGGTCACGTTACTGATAAGGTGATTGAAGATATTGTTAATTATGAAAAAAAAATTAATGAAGGGAAAATTATTGCAGAGGTTAATATGATTTCTAATTCAAGGAGTATTAATCTTTTTGCAGAACGACAGTATTATGATTATAATATACCTTTAAACACCTCTGGTACTGTAAACTCAAATAGTATTCCTTTGTCTGATATCTTTATACGTTTTGATGGAAAAAAGTTTATCCTTATCTCAAAAAAATACGAGAAGGAGATTATTCCTAGAGTTACATCGGCAATTAACCACAAAACATCGTCTTCTGAAATTTATAAATTTTTAAATGAGTTAAGATCACAGGATAGTGAGGTTTATTCTGTTTGTTTTGATTTCAATTTGTACAAAGATTCATTATTGCAATATGTTCCCAGGATATATCTACAGGATGATATACTAATGCATCCTGCCCAAATTCTGCTTGTTTATGATAATTGGAATCTTGAAGAATTTAAAGACTATTTATCAGCCTTAATTGAAAGATATTCATTTAGTTCAAAAGTAAGTCTGCAGGACTCAAAAGGAAATATAATCATAGACTTAGAAAGGGAAGATAATGCGGTCTTATTATTCGAAAGGTTAAAAGAGACTGGAAAATTATACGTTACAGAATTTCTGTATGATTCGTTTGTTCCTGCTGTTACTAGAGATAATGATAATTTTTCACATGAACTTATGGTGAGTGTTAAAAATACTCGATACGTAAATAAAGATTCAAAGCTGAATTTTTCAGAAGATGTATCAGAGTTTAATAATACTCCAATTTTAGCAGATTGGCTGTATTTTGAGTTGTATTGCAATACCTATGCAGAAAATGAAATCTTAAATTATATATATGATCACATCATTTCGAAAAATAAAGTGGATCAATTCTTTTTTGTTCGTTATAATAATCCTGACAATCATTTAAGAGTACGATTTAAAACTAAATCAACAGCAGTAAAGAAATTCATTATCTCAAAAATGGATCAATTAAAAATTCAGAATTGGATTCTTAAATATCAGATACTCCCGTACCAGCAGGAACTTTACAGGTATGGTGGAACTGGTTTAATGTTGCTTACTGAGAAAATTTTTACTCTCGATAGTATAGATACTATGGAAAATGTTTTAAAGGTAGATTTAGAGATACAAGGAATATTTATTTTCTCAGTACTGAAACTAAAATATTATCTGGAGTTTTTTGATCTTAGCATGGAGGAAATGATATTGTTTTGTGAGAGTAATATACTCTATTTTTCTAGTGAGTTTAATTTAAATGCAGAGATGAGAAAATCTTTTAATAAAGACTTTTCTAAAATTAAATCCGAAATAGATCTGTTTAATTATAAGAACTTCTTACATGATTCAGAATTCAAAACAGTTCTTAACAATGCTCTGGATAATAGTTATCTGGTAAGATACAGTTACGTCTCAGCTATTATGCATATGTCTATGAACAGGGTCTTTAATGAGAATCAAAGATTTCATGAATTTAAAATATACTATTTAGCAAAATGTTATTTAAACCAATTAAAACATACAACTATAAACATACAGCAATGATAAACGATAATTTGTTAGAAAAAATTATAAGTCCGTCTAGTTTACAGGATTTTATGGAGAACTATTATGGCAAAAAGACACTGCACATTGAAAGAAATAACAGTAGCTATTATGATTCGATAATATCTGCTTCAATTTTAGATGAAATTTTGACATCTTCTATTTTGACTGAAAAGAATTTGAGAGTTTCCAAAATTGATAAACAGATTTTTAAGAAAGAATACAGTGTCCATGATGAATTTTACAATGAGGATCAAATTAATATCGGTAAGGTGATGGAACTTTTCAATGATGGGGCTTCCGTTATTATTGATAACATATCCAAGTTCAGTCGTAACATCCTCGATCTTGAAATAGAGATTAGCAAAAAAATAGGCTATATTAAAAACATTTCATCAAATTTATACCTCACGCCTTCAGATTGTCAGGCTTTCCCTCTCCATTATGACACTTCCGAAATCTTTATTATTCAATTAGCGGGAACCAAAACATGGGAGTTATATGAGTATTCTAAAGAAGTTTATCCTTTGAAGAATTCTATAAATCATAGCCTTCCGGAAAACACTTCAGGCAGTAAAATTACCTTACAGCCCGGAGATATGATTTACATGCCTCGGGGTGTATCTCACAAAGTATATACAAATGATGAACCCTCACTCCATCTTACTATTAGTTTGTTTCCTCAGACTTTCGTAGATCTCTTTGAATTACTGCATACAACGCTCAAAAATAATGATAGTAATTTTCGTAAAAATATTACTAAACAGACTTCTGTATCGGAGATCAAAAAATTATTTACAGATAGTTTAGATCAAACTCAACTAACGCTTTTTTTAGAAACATTAGCCAGTAAAAATAGATATAGTGAACTTTACGAATACAAGAATATTATAAATAGTATTTTTGAAGAAATTGATTTTAAGAAAACGGATTTTAAGTTTAGAAAATATGCAGAGATTAATTATTCTGAGGGAACAAGTTTAATTCAATATGGAACTAAAAAAGTTGAAATTGAAGGTGATTTTTCTAATTTAAAGCTGTTTGTCAATACTAATACTACTCTTAACTTAGAAAATATGAAAGTTCATTTTGAAGAAGAATTATCTGAAGAATTACTTTATTTATTATTACAAGAAGGCATCATTTATAAGATATGTTAAATAAATTTCCAAATTTTATTCAGGCAGATTCTAAGGATTGTGGTCCAACTTGTTTAAAAATAATTTCCAAGTACTATGGTAAAAATGTAAACATTCAGGAATTGAGGGACTACAGTGAGACTACCCGAGAGGGTAGTAATTTGCTACTGCTAAGTGATGCTGCAGAGAAGATTGGATTTAGAACTTTGGGAGCTAAATTATCAGTAGCTGAACTTGATGAAATGCCAATGCCTTGCATTTTACATTGGAACAATAGTCACTATGTAGTTTTATATGAAGTAAAGAAGCCGAAATTTGAAAAAATCAAAAAAAAGTTAGGTAGGATTGGCTTTAAATTTGATTTGTCGTCAGGTCAGGTATTTAAAGTTTCAGATCCCGGACGTGGTTTACTGGAATATAATAAAGAAGATTTTACCAAATCTTGGATTGGAAATAATGCTACTGATTTTACCCAAGAAGGAATCGCTTTATTAATTGAATCCACGCCAAAATTTTTTGAATCAGAGTTTGAACAAGATCGTAAAGGCTTCGGATTTGAAATATTGTCGAAATATGTCTTGCGATACAAATCATTCTTAGTGCAATTAGGTATCGGGTTGTTTGCTAGTAGTGTTTTACAATTAATTATTCCATTTTTAACCCAAAGTATTGTTGATATTGGAATACAGAATCAAAACATAAATTTTATTTATTTAATTCTTTTCGCACAATTATTTCTTTTTGCGGGAAGGACTGGTTTGGAACTTATCCGTAGTTGGATATTATTACACCTTTCCACAAGAATAAATATTTCTTTGATTTCTGATTTCTTCATTAAATTAATGAATTTGCCCATTTCGTTTTTTGATGTCCGAATGACAGGAGATATTATGCAGCGCATTAATGATCATCGTAGGATTGAGAAGATTCTTACTTCGTCATCCTTAAATGTTTTGTTCTCTGTAATTAATATGTTCGTTATGGGTGGTGTTTTGGCTTATTATAATCTTAAAATATTTTTTGTTTTTTTTGCAGGGAGTATTCTATATTTCGGTTGGATTCTTTTATTTTTAGAGAAGAGAAAGGATTTAGATTACAAGCGATTTTCGCAAGTTTCAGAAGAACAAAGCAAAGTTATGGAACTTATTAATGGAATGCAGGAGATCAAATTGCATAATGCTGAAAAACAAAAGCGCTGGGGCTGGGAATATGTGCAGGCTAGGCTTTTTAGGGTTTCGATAAAAGGTTTGATTTTAGAGCAGACTCAGACTATTGGCTCGTCTGTCATTAATGAATTGAAAAATATTTTAATAATTTTTCTTTCGGCTAAATTGGTTATTGAAGGTGAAATTACGCTGGGGATGATGCTGGCTATCAGCTCGATTGTAGGAAGTTTAAATGGCCCAATTATACAAATTATAGAGTTTGTCAGAGAGCTTCAGGATGCCAAAATAGCATTGTCCAGATTATCTGAGATTCATGATAAAGAAGATGAAACGGATCAAGAATTTCTGCAAACCAATGATGTACCTTTTAATGATGCCATTAAGATTGAAAATATTTCGTATCGTTATTTAGGTTCTGATATTCCTGTTCTCAAAGATCTTAGTTTAATAATTCCAGCCAAGAAAATAACAGCAATTGTAGGGACGAGTGGCAGTGGAAAGACAACGCTGATGAAATTGCTTCTTAAATTTTACGAACCAAACAGCGGAGAAGTTAATATTGGGAACACAAAACTAAAAAATATTTCCCAAAAAGCTTGGCGATCAAACATTGGAACAGTAATGCAGGAGGGTTTTATTTTTAGTGATACTATTGCTAATAATATAGCTATTGGTGTTGATAAGGTTGATAAAGAAAGATTGGCTTATGCTGCTGATGTCGCTAATATTAAAGAATATATAAGCGGTTTACCTCTTGGATATAACACAAAGATAGGTTCTGAAGGACTAGGAATGAGTACGGGACAAAAACAAAGACTACTCATTGCAAGGGCAGTTTATAAAAACCCTGAAATATTGTTTTTTGATGAGGCAACATCCGCTTTGGATGCAAATAACGAAAAAGAAATTATGCAAAAACTCGATATTTTTTTTAAAAATAAAACTGTTGTTGTTATTGCGCACAGATTAAGTACGGTTATGAATGCAGATCAGATTGTCGTTTTGGATAAAGGAAAAATTATCGAAATAGGATCACATTCATCTTTAGTAGAACAAAAAGGAAATTATTTTGAATTGGTTAAGAATCAATTACAATTAGGAAATTAATCATGGCTGAAGATAATACTACATTCGAATTAAGAAGTGAAGAAGTTCAAGATATTCTCACTAAAGTACCACACTGGATGATCCGTTGGGGAACAGTTTTGATTTTCGTAATTCTCTTTATGCTCTTTTTTGTGTCGTGGTTTATTAAATATCCGGATGTTGTAAATACTGAAATAGTGATTACAACGAATATTCCTCCAGAGAAAATAGTTTCGAAATCCTCCGGTAGAATCGAAGCGATTTTGGTAAAAAATAAATCAATAATAGAAAAGAATACGACATTGGCTATTATTGAAAATACGGCGAATTACAAAGATGTATTTTTATTAAAAAGTATAGTTGAGGGTTATAATATAAATGATTCAAAAAAAGATTTCCCGTTTGCTTTACTAAAAAATACGCAATTTGGAGAAATTGAAAGCGCATTTGCTATTTTTCAAAAAGATTATCAGGCACAGGAATTAAACAAGAATTTACAGCCTTTTGAAGTAGAAAACAGAGCTCAGAATTCTGAAAATATTCAAATCAAAGAACGATTGGATATTTTGCAACAGCAAAAAGTAATTAACGAAAGCGAACTGCAACTTCAAAAAAATGAAGTTACCCGTTTTGAAACACTATTTAATAAGGGAATTGTTTCCACTCAGGAAATGGAAGCTAAAAAACTGAGTTATCTTCAGGCACAGAAAAATTATAAGAGTCTATTATCTTCTATTTCTCAATTAAGGTCGTCTTTGATTGATAATACAAAATCTAGTCAGAATTCCCACATAAACAGCACTAAAGAAGAAGTTAATTTAGGACGCAACATGGCGCAATCATTTTATCAGCTTAAAAAAGTGATAAAAGACTGGGAACTAAATTATACTTTGAAATCTTCCGTTAGTGGCGTTGTAACTTTTTTGCAGGTTTGGACAGAAAATCAAACGATAAATACAGGAGATAATGTTTTTTCGATTATTCCGGATGCTAAAAATGGTTTTATTGGTAAAGTAAAAGCTCCGGCATTAAATTCTGGAAAAATAAAAGTGGGGCAAAAAGTGAATATCCGCTTGGCAAATTTTCCTGACAGGGAATTTGGTGTATTGTACGGTAAAATTCAGAATATTTCTTTAGTTCCTGACAAAGATGGAAATTTATTATTGGATGTTGCTCTGCCAAACGGATTACAAACCTCATATAAAAAACAAATTGTATTCCAGCAAGAAATGAAAGGAAGTGCTGAGATTGTAACCGAGGATTTACGCTTACTCGAGAGAATTCTATATCAGTTCAAGAGTATTTTCGAACAGGTTTAGGTAAAACAATTTCTAGTAAGATTCGAATTCCTCATCGACCACGAAATCAATAATAAAATGGAGGTCCAGACGGAACCGTTTACGAACCATTTTCACACTATTTAAAGAAACTTGCTTCAACGTAATTATTGCAAAATAATACACCTTCAGAAGATAACTCGTTGTAATTTAAATTGTTATTTGTAATAAAAGTGTTTTTATATTAGTAAGACCGTTGGAACAAAATCCTTATCTTTTAGTAAGAATGATGGTCTTAGTAATTTCTCTCAGCGCTGCTGAGAGAAATCTGTAAAATTCCAATTAATATTAGTGAGTAATTACATTTTACATTGAGAATCCTCTTCTCCTTTGTTTCTTTTTTTTGTTTTTCAATTGATATGGTAAATAATCAATTGTCTGTTCAGCCTGCATTAAATTATCAATAATCTTATCTAATTTTGGTAACATTTCAAAGTATTGTTTCCCTTCAAACGTAAGCACATCCAATATTTTTACTATATCAGGAATAGTGAATGTGTTCTTCTGTTGTTGCAAAATAGTAATTAGTGATTCTTTAGAACGAAGCTTTTCATAAATCTGATTTCTTTTTTCTTCACCAGTAACCTTTAATCCGCATCGTTCTTCGATAGCTTTTGCACTGTATTGTTTACCCAAGCTACTGCCATTAAAAACATTTTTTGTTGTATGGTCAATATAGGTAATGCCATAGAGTAAACCTTCATCACTTTTTCTAAAAATGGTGCTGATGCCCTCTTTTTCCAATCGTCTTGCAAGTTCGGTTATCGGCATTGATCGCTCTCTTAATAATGCCATATCAATGGCATTTTTCACTCGTGTTTTATCACGAGGTGCTCTAACCTGGTTACTCTTGAATTTTTCCTCTAAAAACTTCAAAGTCGGTTTGTTGTAAAAACTGCTGGATTTAATTGGAACACCTATTGGTTTGCCTTCTGCATCTAATATATGATATACCAATCCTTTTGCTAAAAACATTTTTGAATTCTCACTGCCACGGTCTGCAATGACATTGTACTGTTTGAGAACGGCATTAAGCTCAGCAAAGCTATCGTACTTGTAATGGTTCAGAACAGTATTCAGAACATTAAATATAGCTTTCTTCGATTCAATCTTTCCATATTGAACCTTGCCCATTGAAATAGGCTCTAAACTAAATTTTTCTTCCTTTTTTCTTCCTTCTGCTTTTACCAGTCCAAATTGCTCTTCAATCTCCTTTCTTGCAGGTTCTGATTTTCTCAAACCAATATTGTGCAGGTCAATACGTTTGCCGTCCTTTTCTATATTCACTGAAATCACGTGTAGGTGTTCGTGTCCGGCATCGTGATGTTGATACACCAAATAAGGTTGTTCACCGAAGCCGATTTTCTCCATATAAGTATCCGCAATGGCAATTAGTTTTTCTTTGGAATGTTTTTCCGATGGGTCAAAATTAAGGGAAATGTGTAGCGCATTGCATTTTACATTTTCGTTTAATTCTGCTCGTTTTACGAACCGATTTAGCTTCATAATATCAGTCATTTTATCGATGTCTACAGGATAATTACCAGCTGCAATACACTCTGCGGTACCTGCCTTTACTTTGTTCTCATTATAGTAAAAAATACTACGGATTGAATGGCTTGATTTTATGATTGCAACCATTTGTCGGTAATTTTACAGGTGTGATTTTTAATGCCCTCTATCTTATCATTTATGATTTTTCTATCTATTTCAAAACTGATAATCCATACTCTAAATTCCGGAATTTGTTGCAGGGTATGCAGTTTTTTCACGACCTGATTCAGGTTGCTTCCAATAGTATTTAATTCTTTGCGAAGTAGTGTTGTTTCTTCTGTAAAATCATCTAACGACTGATTTCTGTAAGTGGTGGTAATATTCTTGTCGAATAGGTTCTTGCGAAGATAATCACTTAACTTACGGCAGGTACTGGCTTTGTATTTCTGCTCAATTTTTGCATATTCTTCTGTTGTCAGTCGCAAAGTAATTTTGCGTGTTCTGTTTGAATTTTCTCTTTCCATCATCTTTCCTTTTCATTGTTATCAAACTCTTTTTCTTTTTAGTGTCTCCACCACCGAGTTCCGAGGTAATAGGTGGCAAGATAGGTGGTTGTCCGACAACCATACATCTTGCTGACTGCAGGAACATGGCAGTATTTTAGACTTTTAAAAGGTAAGCACTAAATTAAATAGAATATTTGGAACTAGACCAACATGGACATATTTTGACCATGACATCTATTGATAGTTGGAAAAAAGCTAAGGTCATATTTAGTTTTTTTCTTTAAAAGAAAGAATTGATCAAGGAAAAAATCATCTATTAGCGTAGCTAAATTTTACTTCGAAAAATTAAATAATTCAAAAGGAAATCTATGTGATATAAATAAAAAGGATGTGGTACGGGAATCCGTAAGAATATCTTTTGCAAGTTTAATATCTTTGGAATAATGAAAGACAGATACCAAAATATAGTCGATAGGGAAAAAGCCAAATTAAGTTTTGAGTTGGCTAAAATTGATCGTCGTTATAAACGAATTATCTTTACTTTGTATGGGACTTTTTTAATCATTCTAATTTGTTGCGTTTATTTCTTTTGCGTTACTTTTTAACGAACTTGTATTTCCGGAAGAAAGGTTCTTATTTATTGCTTTAAATTTAAAGTTTTATGGTGTTAAATTCAAGTGTTTTAAAGTAGATGTTTTTTAAAATTGAAGATTAAATTTACATTTCAAAAGAAAAAAACGAAAAAAAAGAAAGCAATCTAAAAATGGGACAGCCAGGCAAAGGAAGTGCTATAAGTCCCGAAGGGTGACATGGCGAGGAACGAGGCGTGTCATTATGCGCACTTCCTTTGCCGATGTCCAATAAATTCGCTTGCTTTTTATTCTTTTTTGAAAAGTTTTAAAAAGTCTTTTGAAAGTGTACGCTTCTTAAAACCAATCAAAAAATAACAAAAGAAGAAGTGTACTTTTTCAAACCATAACACTTTTATAATCCGCAAAATTCTGAATGCTTTTATGAAGGTTTTTGTGGGTGTTCTGAAAACATAAATACAATCTGAAATTATCTCTTTACAGTAAAGTAATTGTGTCAGTTAGATTATTAACAGAGATATAATCCAATACAAAATCTTCCGCTTCTTTTTTATGTTCAACAGAAGTCGAAAAGGAGTTGAGATAAAAATCTTCATTTTCATCTGCAATGTGAATAATTTCAGTGTAGCCTTTTGTGATTAAAGAGCCTTTCAGTTTCAATACTTTAAGCTCGTTACTTCTGTCAATTTCTTTTTTTACTCGGAGTTTTATAGTTTTATCCATGGTGTCAGTTTTTGGTAGTTCTTTGGTGTAAATCAAATAGTATTCCAAAACAAAAAAGAGACAGAAAGTCTGTTTGTGTCCATCAACTTGCGTCCTAGATAAGCAGAGGATCAATTTTTGTTCTTTTATTAACTGAAACTACAACATCTTTTTTTACTATTTCAGTTTGTTTTTTCATTAGAGGCAAGATCATAATTGCGAGGTACTTATCAGAAATTAAACCTAGTACTTAGTCATTTTTTTATTGAACATATTGATGCTCAGTTCTACTTTAAGAATGTTTTTTTGAAAACTTTAACTAAAATATCGGATTTTGACAAATTGATGCCGGATTTTGATAACATGTTATCAAAAAGGCTACTGTAATTTTGTTTCATCAGAATTATAAATAATTAAATGAGCAATAAAAAACTTTTTTATTAAATGTAATTTGAATTGGATGTCGAAATCTATTGTATAATAAAATAGAAAAAAATAGTCTGTTTTTTTTCAAAACACGAACCTCAGACATTTTGAATTCCATCTTTTACAAACTATAACTAAAAAAAATCTTTTTTGACAAGTTTTACTCCGTTTTGGATAACAAGCAATCAAAGAGCCTGTTGTAATTTTGTTTCAGCAGCAATCGCAAATAGAATTTAAAAAAAGGCATTAAAATTATTGTATCGGTATCTAAAAAAGTTAGAAATAAGAATGTTTTTTAAAACACTAATTGGATACAATTTAACTTATAATATTTTTTATAAGAAAAAATATTTCTTTTTAATTATTGGCAATAAAAATGGCAGGAAAAGTAAAAACTTTGGAAGGATTTTGCCAACACTTTGTAAAACAATCTATTGTAGTTTTGTTTTGATCTAACTCTAAAAAAAAAGAAAAAGGATTAAAATGTTTTTCTTTTTGAGTTTAATGGAATTTGATTTAGTGAGTACAATTTACTATTTGAATAATAGCAAAAATTGAAAACTGAAATAAAAATTTCCATACTAATTATATATGATTTGATATTTCATAATTCAATCAATTTAAAGATTAGAAAACATGAAGCTAAATATAAAAATCAAAAATGCAATTCTGGAGATAATTTGCCTGTTGTATGTAATTCTATTTGTATATGCGGCGCTGAGTAAATTACTTGATTTTGAGAACTTTCGTGTGCAGCTTGGACAATCCCCGCTACTGAGCGCTTTTGCAGGATCAATTGCATGGATTGTACCGACACTTGAATTACTCATAGCCGTACTTATTATTTTTAAAAAATGCAGATTAAGTGGTCTTTTTGCAGCCTTTAGTTTGATGGTTATGTTTACGACATATATCTATATTATTTTAAATTACAGCTCCTTTGTTCCGTGTTCCTGTGGAGGAATCCTGGAGAAAATGGGATGGAAGGAACATCTTTTTTTTAATTTTGTTTTCATAATGCTGGCAGCAGCGGGTATCCTGATATTGGCCGGTGGGATGCCAAAGGTATCCCTGATTTCAAAACCCGCTGTTCTTGTCAGTTCCTTTTCGGGAAGCGTTCTTTTTAGTATTGGAATTGTTGTAGTAATGTTTATTTTATCAGAGGATATCATGCATCATCGCAATAGTTTTATACGCCGTTTTCCACATCATCAGGCAGTAAAAATAAGCGAAGTTGATTTACGGTATAATTCATACTATTTTGCCGGGGCAGCAAACGGAAATTTGTATTTAGGGAATACTACAGCGCCATTACATATTGTGACACTCGATAGCATATTAAAAAACAAGAAGATATTCCAAATAGAATTGGACAAAAATAGTTTTGGATTTAAAGCGGTTACCATTAGTATTTTGCCACCCTACTTTTTTGTTGCTGACGGGAATGTTCCCTGTTTGTTTAGAGGGGAACTATCCAATTGGAAAGCCTCACTTTTTATGCATGATAAAGCTTATTTTTCACGGATCACACCAATGGATTCCAGCAGGCTTGCCTTTAGGGGACAAGCTGTAAATAACAATGAAAATATTATTGGATCTATTGCAGTTGGGAAAACTGTAAATGTAAAATTAAACCCGGATTTGTTACAAAAACAAATTGATGGTGTTTTTGATACTGATGGGATGCTGCATTACAGTTTGGGTCTAAAACGTATTGTTTATGTTTATTTATACCGCAATGAATTTGTAGTGGCTAATGATTCGCTTGATTTAAAATATATAGGAAAAACTATTGATACTACAAACAAGGCTCAAATTAAAGTTTCCTATCTCTCAGATCGCAATCAAAAGAAAATGTCAGCGCCACCGCTTATCGTTAATAAAACCAGTATTGTTTATAAAAATTTACTTTTTATTCATTCGCCGGCTCATGGCTTATATGAGCCCAAAGATCTGTGGAGCCAGGCAAGTACTGTTGACGTTTATAATTTGAATGATGCTTCGTATGTCTCAAGCTTTTATGTCTATAACATTGGAGATGATAAAATAAGAAGCATACTGGTGCATGAGAATTATCTCTATGCCCTTATTGGCAATCATATTGTTTGTTACGAGTTTAGTAATTCACTTTGGGAACATTATAAGAGTGAATTATGATGATAATATACCAGGGCCCGGGTATCAGGAATGTAATCGAACACCTGTAGAAAAAAGTAGATATTTTTTTTAAATTTAATTTTTATTACAATGAAAAGATCAAATGTAAAAATGCTTTTGCCAACGGCTGCGTTTGCTTTAGCAATTGTAGGTGCTTTTGCCTCAAATCCAAATGGCAAAACAGCAAATGTGAGTGCTCCTGAACAAGGATATATTCATAATCCGGATCCATGTACTGAATCTGTTGAATGTGATAATCAAGGAGATGTAATTTGTACCATTGAAAGTACAAATGAGCAAGTTTTTGGTTTGAATGCCAGTGGTACTACTTGTAACAGAGTATTGTACAAATTGAATTAATTTAAAGAACTTACGCCAGAGTGCTGGGTTCATTTACAATGCAGTTCCGGATTTTATAATTGGAACTGCATTGTTTTTGTTTATAATGATTTTAAATCAGTAGTAACCCAGGAAGGTGCATTATGATTTTGAAGGTAATAGTCAAACCACTGTTTGATATGTTCACTTAGGTTTTTTTGATTTTTCGGATTCATAATTGTATGTTTTTCCTGCGGATATACGAGCATAATATGTTCTTTATTCAATCTTCGCAGCGCCAAATAAAATTCTATACTTTGGTACCAGTGTACCTGCCGGTCTTCTTTACCAGTCCAGGAGAGTAACGGAGTTTGGATATTGGTTACATATTCCAGTGGAGAGTTTCGGTTGTAGGCTGCCTTATCTTCAAAAAGTGATTTGCCCATACGCCATTGCTGATTTTCAAAACGCCAGATCTCCGCGGTACCGGTGTTCCATCCCATTGTTAAATACCAGCTTGTCAAATCTGCTACACCGGCGCTCGATACCGCTGTGGCAAACAAATTGGTCTGTGTAATGATGAAATTAACTTCGTAGCCTCCGAAAGAATGCCCAATAAGACCAATTTTATCTTTTTGTACAATACCCTTTTCGATTACACATTGTGTTGCTGCCACCACACAATTAGTTGCCGAAATTCCGGGATTGCCAATTTCATAGATAATATCAGGACACAAAACAAAATAGCCCTCAGAAGTATAACTGGTTACATTAAATCCTGTTTCATCATACAATGATGGATTAATGTATTGATTCGACTCGTACAATTTTAACTCATATATCTTTACTATCATCGGATATTTTTTAGAAGACTTATAATTGGCAGGATAAAAAAGGGTTCCCGTTAAGGGTATGCCTTTGGCATTAGAATACTGAATTTTTTCAGCATTACCCCAGTAAAAATCTTCCTGCTGTTTGTTGCTTTGAACAATTAATTTCGCCTTGTTATTTTTATCTTTTTTGAACCAAAGCGAAGGCGGTTTATCATAATGCTGCTGTTGAAAAGCATAACTCTCACCTTGCTCGGACTTCATAAGATAATTATTTCGCATCGTATTAAAAACCATAGGTTTTTCTCCACTGGTTTTGTTCCAAATGAAATAACCACTTTCATCGTCATTATTTGCCTCTAAGAAAAGGTCATTGGAAAGATCAATCTCGAAGGCATAAAAACCATCGTAGGAGGCTGTTTTTACAATATCATAGAATTGTTTGGCTACTCTAAATTGTATGTTTTTCTCTCTCCCATGAGTTAATCGATTGGCTTTTTTTCCATCAGGGGAGACTTCCCAAATATCAAACCGGTCATACAACAAGAATGAATCATCGTTTTTTGTCCAGCCTAAAAAACCATAAGGTGGAACTTCACCTGCCGCGTTAAAGTTCTGATCCAATAGGGGCTGATGTATGTTTGCAGAGCAGTTAAAGTGCGCTTTTTTTCTTATATCGTATACCCACCATTTTTGATCTTTAAAATAGGTTACAAAATTCCCTGTTGGGGAGATAACGGTATGATTTTTATTTCCGGAATGTTTGGTGAGTATTCTGGTAGAATCTCCTGTTGTAAGGTTTACTAAGTAAAGATCCCTATCCCCTTGTTGTTTATATTGGGGTTCATATTGTGCCGGATTAAAGGTAAGGGCAAATTTTTGTTCGCCTGCCAAGATCACTTTTGGAAGCTGGTTATTTGTTATTTGCTTAAATTTATTTTCAAAAGGCTTCCAAAGAGCCAGCTTGGCTACTTTTTCCCATTGTCCAATTTCTTCCTGTTGGGGGTATAACAATTTATCGGAGGCATTCCATACCTGTACCCCAGTTGTATCTATTGCCTTCTCATTAGATTCTCTTTTTTTTATCCCAAAAAAAACGCTCTGCCCATCATCAGAAATCGATAGTTTAGTTGATACAGTAGGACTAATTGTGAAATCAGCAGGAAAATTTGAAAAATTTTCAGGCTCAAATTTGAAAAGTTTGTTGTCATTGAGCTGATAAAAAAATAAATTATTCTGAGGAGAATCCGTACCTTTTTGCAAAAAAGCAACTGCATTGCCGTTGTTTCGCCAAATTAGATTATAAAACGGTGCTGAAGCATTTTCAATAATCATGGTTTTCTGCACTTTTTTATTTAAAGAGATAAGTCCGATATTATGATCAGCACTAAAAAGAACAGTGTTTTCCTGTGGGGCTATTTTGTACTGCTGAACATTATTGATCTTTATTAGCGTTTCCCCTGAAGTGTTTTTTATTTCCAGAATAGGATCAGCTGTTTTGCTGTAGGTGATAATATATTTCTTATTCTTTGTGTATTGATATTGTGTGACCCCGGTAATAGTTTTTATCTCACCTGTTTTTAACGTAAGCATTTGCAGTCCTTTTTTGGGGTTAATACAAGCAAAGCTTTCTTCGGCATTAAAATTCCCGTTAGTGCCCCGTGGAAAAACATATTGTTTATGGGTTTGTGTATTTTTAATAAATAGAGTGTCTTGTCCATTTGGATAAGCTAGTTTATAACTGATCCAATTTCCATTTTCAGAAATCTTATCGGATTGCAGGGTTTGCCAGAGATGATAGTCAGACTGCTGAAGGGTCTTCTTTTGTTTTACCTGCCCCGTTAAAGGGCAGGCTACTAAAACAAAAATTAAAAATAGAATACGGGCTAAAAATGACTGGGCCAGTATTAGTCTTGTGTTATAGATTTTCATTTGAAAGTATATGTGGTTTTTAATATCCCTCATTTTGGGGCAATAGGTTTGGGTTTACTCTTAATTCTGAATCGGGAATCGGAAAAAGCCTGTCAGCGGTGTTCCATCCGGATTTTTTACCCGAGAGTATATTGTCCAGATTACCTGTTCTTTTGAGATCAAAAAAACGGTGCCCGTGTTCGGTAAAGAATTCAAGTTTTCTCTCGCCGAGAATATCTTCAAGTATTTCAGATGTTGTATTAGCAGTTGTATTTTGAAGACCTGCACGTTTTCTAATTTTGTTTAAATCTTCTTTGGCTTCTGTTAATTTGTTTAAGTGTGCTCTGGCTTCGGCGCGAATTAAATACTGCTCTTCTATGCGCATCACAATTGAATACTCAAGGGAAGTTCCGCTTGGAATTCTTTGTTTGTATTTACTGGCGTGATACCAAGTTGAAGTACCACTGGTAATTGCTTTTATCCAATGGGTTCTGCGCAAGTCATCAGTAGTGAAAGCAGTAACCAAATCAGTATTTAAAGCGACAAGTGTTGGCGGTCCACTGTTAAAAATAAAAACAGTTCCTTCATCGGTGTTTTTACCGGCTGTTGAAGGCATTAACTGCCAAATTGTTGAAGTGCTTTCTTTTAGAAAGACTTTATCGATATTATTTTCTAAAGGGTATAAATTAGTGTTTTTAATCACCAAAGTGGCAGTTTGTTCCGCGGCATCCCACTGATTGTTTTGTAAATAAACTCTTGCCAGTAAAGCATTTGCTGTAGAATTATTGGGACGAACACGACCCGAACTAATGTAATTATCAGGCAGTAGTGTTATTGCATTTTGTAAATCAGTGATGATAGCAGCATATACCTCAGGGACAGACTTTTTAGAAACAACAGCATTTACCTCGTAGGAAGTTGTAGTTATATAAGGAATATTATCAAAGAGATTTACCAGATAAAAATGAAGTAATGCCCGGATAAAAAGAGCCTCGCCTAATAACTGATTTTTGTCTGATTCTGCCAGTTTTGTAGTATTGGAAACACCTTCAATAATAGCATTAGAGGCATATATTTGCTTATAGCTATTATTCCACCATCCTGTAACGGTGGTATTGGATGGTATGATAGTGTTGTTATAAAAATCTTTGGCAGAATTGCCATCTGCACCATAAAAGGTTAATTCGTCGGCGTAATTTCCTAACAGATTGGATATTCCGTTTGATTTTCCGGTCATAAGTCCGTTATCCCTTATCTGGGCATAAATATTGGCCAGCGCAGCATTGGCTGTGTTTTTATCGTCAAAGATGGTGTTTCCTGTTAATTGGGAAGTAGGTAAGTCTACTTCTACAAAACTATCACAGCCGCACATTATCAAACAAAGCACGCTCAGAGGAATGAAGTTATAGGTTAATTTCATTTTTTTATCTTTAAAAAAAAGAAGCCTCAGTTGTTGTACATGATTTTTCATGATCTATTTTTTAGTGTTAAAAACTAAGTTGAATTCCCAGCGCATATATTTTCAGCGGAGGTAAAAAACCTGATGCAATAAACTCAGGGTCGGCTCCTTTATAAGAAGTGAATGTTAGTATGTTTTGACCTTGAAGCGAGATACGGCATTTCATATTTTTTAGGCTGTTCTGGGGGAGATCATAGGATATTGAAATGTTTTTAAGCCTGAGGTAGGATGCGTCAGTTATGGCTGCAGTGCTGGTTGTATACCAGCTATTGGCACTTACGACCGAAGAGTTTGTTCCCGAACTGTACATTTGATAAGGACCTGAATCTCCGGGGTTCTGCCAGCGGTTTAAAACTTCAACCGTTTTATTAGCCATGCCACCGGGTAGTCCCAGCATATTTATGGAATTCCAATTATCCTGTTTAACGTATTGGAATAAAAAATCAAGCTGCCATCTTTTAAAGTTGATTTGATTTTGCAGGCCTGTGTAATATCTTGGACTGAAATCTTTGACAGCCTGACGGTCATCCGGAAATGAAATTTTTCCGTCTTTATTGACATCTTCAAATTGATAGATTCCGGTTTGGTTATTAAGACCGGTATAGTTGTACACCTTTTGAATGTTAATGGATTTTCCAATTACATACTGATTGACGTAGGTTGAGTTCTCTAATTGTGGAAAAGCAATCAATTTATTTTTCGGAACAGTTAAATTCAGATTGGTTATCCATTTGAAATTTGGTTTCTGAATGTTTACAGTTCTAAGGGTAGCTTCAAACCCTGTATTTTCTACTGTTGCATTTAGATTGGCTAGGATCGAATTGAATCCTGTTGTGCCCGGTAATGGAACGCCTACTAATTGATTGGAAGACCGGTTGCGGTAATAGGCAGTGGTTAGAAAAATGCGATCCTGAAGAAAGCCTAATTCTAATGCTAATTCAATTTTTCTATTGGTTTCCCATCCAAAATTTGGATTATATAAACGGTTTGGCTGCAAACCAACTACCCCTTGATAATTATTACCGGCAGAACTATAGGTATCCAGAAAGTTGTAGTCTCCAATTTGATCATTTCCGGTAGTTCCGTAACTACCTCTGAGCTTTCCAAAATTTATGATTTTATTCTCTAGCAGTGGCTCTTTTGAAAATAACCAAGCCACTCCAATGGCACCAAAATTGGCAAATTGATTTCCCGGACCAAATCGGCTTGAGCCATCCCTGCGACCTGTAAGATTTACAATATAACGCTCTTTCCAACTAAAGTTGGCACGACCAAAGAATGCCTGATATTTATATTGTGTCTGCTGATTTGTAAATACATAAAGGTAAGTGGCTGAAGCTAAGTCATAAATTAGATTATTACTTGTAAAGCCGTCTGCTTCCTGCACGAGTTGCCCTGTTTTTTGTTGTTGGAATGTAGCTCCGGCTAATAGTTCAATTTTACCTTTCCCTATTTTTTTATTCCAGTTGATCTGAGGTTCAATGATCCAAGATTCTCTCGTGCTATTATTGATAAAAAGTGATGAGGATTCGCTCCCAAGACCAAGCGAAGGATTGTATATTGTAGAAGGCGAGGTTCTGGTCTCATCATAATGTAGATTGGTAAATCCGATACTTGTTTTTATTTCTAAATCGGGTATTATTTGATAGGATAAAATTGTATTGGCAATAAGATTACCTGTTTTGGCTTTGTAAATAGCCTCAAGGTTACGCAGAGGATTATTAAATGTTCCGTTTTCCCAATTTAGGTTTCCTTTCGAATCATAAATAGCAGGGGCGTTAGGAGCGAGTGATCTTGATTCTCTTGTAAAATCAGTTCCGGGTAAATTATTATTTTGAGAAGAGTAGGAAGCAGAGAAATTTATCTTAAAGGTATTATCTGCTGACTGATGGTTGAGATTAAAGGTTGCCCCGCCTCTTTTATATTTATAATCACCGGGGAAAACGGTTGTTTCATTGTGGTAGTTACCGCTGATAAGAAACTGCGTCTGAGCTGATCCGCCGGTTATGGATGCCTGAACATCGCTTATTTGAGCTGTGCCTCCAGTGAGTACTTTTTGCCAATCGGTATATCGATTTTGATCCCAAGTGCCATTTACATCATATGCAGCTGCGGGATATTTTACAATTCCATCATTTGCAAAGGCTTCTTTTCGCATTTGCAGGTAGTCATCGTTATGCATTAAATCCATAAAGCGGGTTACATTTCCAAGAGCTGTATTGGTATTAATGGTAAATCTTGTTTTTCCCTCTTTGCCTTTTTTGGTACTGATCAGTACAACTCCATTGGCACCACGAGATCCGTAAATGGCGGTGGCATCGGCATCTTTGAGTACTTCAATACTTTCAATATCAGAAGGATTGATGGCACTTAAAGGGCTTACATTTGCACTTGGGATTATAATGGAGGAAATATTATTGTTAGATATAGAATTTGAAGCATAAGGAACTCCGTCTATAATGTAAAGAGGCTGGTTTCCATCAGCGCGTAAACTATTAGTTCCTCTTATCTGTACATCAAATCCACCTCCAGGTACGCCGGTAGTTTGGGTAATTGTGACTCCAGCCATGCGACCTTGCATGGCGGAGAGAACGTTCGTAACGGGTTGGTTGTCGATATCTTTTGCTGTGATTTTGGCTATACTGCCAGTACGCTGGCTTTCTTTTACTGAATAATAACCAGCATTGATTTTTACTTCCTGAAGTGTTGTTGCGTCTTGCTGCATCTTAACATTGATTGTCAACCGCCCAGCAATAGGAATTTCAACTGTTTTAAAACCGAGATATGTAAAAATAAGATTCGCATCAGATGATACTGTTATGGAAAATTTGCCATCAAAGTCGGTTAGTACAGTATTTTTCTGGTTTTTTACCGAAATACTGACTCCGGAAAGTGGAAGTGTACCATCGGTGACGATACCGGTGATTTGTGTTTGTTGTGTAGGGAAAAAAGTCAATGTGTTCCGTGCTAAGGCTGGTGTGCAAAAGAGGTAGAAACCGAAAATAAACGGGTACCAAAGTGCCACCAACCCATTGCTTAATGAAATAGTTTTCATAATTTTGGGGTTAGTTAATTTGAAACGAAAGTTTTTATTAATTCAGCTCTCTATACTTGTTTGATCGCCAGTTAGAGGGCTTTTTTTAGTCTTAAAGACATCAGATTGAAAGTCTTTAGGGATGATGTTTTTTACTATATCATAGATGCTTGGATTTAGGTGTTAAAAAACTCATCTTGATTATCTTTCCCAAACAAACTCTAAAAATTTTAATATGCCTTTTGGAAAATAGAAATAAAGGCAATACCTTTAAAGTGCGAGTTTAAAGAGAAAAAGCTTAAATATAAGTGCCAAAAGCATTTTAGGTTTGGGGTGCGGTTAGATATACAGGATATTATATTTTATAATTCCTTTTTATATCAAGGTAGAGTTAAAATTCTGACGGTAGAAGTGTCTGTGATAAGAGTACTTCTAGGTATTTCCCTATCCTAACATAATGGTTGTCTAGTTTTGGAACAACAAAAGGTAGCTCACTTTTAGCAGATCACTAAGGTGGTTTGGTAACGGTTATATATAAAAAAAACGTTCTCATAAGTTTATGGTTATGGAACGATGTATTTCTAGGTATAAAGGGTTCTTGCAGAAAAAAGCAAGGAGCGGCCTCACACTTTCAATCCGTGGGTGTCCTACGACCCTTATCAATAATTAATAATTATTGTTTGCAATTGAAAGCATATGTGAGAACCGCTCGCATGCCGTTGCAAAAGTAAAAAACTTTTTGACATGGAGCGATTCCACGATACTCTCGTTTGCTAAATAGGACTTTACGGAACGAGAAAACATCGTTTAATTATACCTTATTTGAGGCTTATAATCAATTCGCTTGAACAAATATAATAAAAACTATTTACAACCCAACCTATTGGGTTGTTAATTTTTGTGGATTATGATAAAAAATATTATTTTCGATACTACTCAATTTGATTTTGACTTAATAAATCACGTAAAAAATTTACGTGGAGATAAAAAATGGTCACAAGATGAGCTCAGTTTAAAAATGGGAGTCGCCAAAAGTTTTGTAAGTAATGTTGAATCATTTACTCAACGACACAAATACTCAACTCGACATATTGCACTATTGGCGAAGGCTTTCGGGTATAAAAATATTTCAGACCTGATGAAGTTCCCTACTCCTCAATATGATAAAATTAAAGTAACCGTAAAGCAAACTATGAATGAAAGCGGAACTAGAGTTTTGAGTTCAGAGGTACTGAAGATTGATTATATAAAATAATTATACCAAAGATTAATAAAAAACATCCTCCGGGCGGACGTCTTTTTTTCTTTTTTTTCTTATTGAAGCCAGTAATCTGATCTTCCATATTCTCATACATCAAAGGATCTGGAGAAGAAAGAATATTTAATAGACCTGCTGAGGAGAAACCAATGCCACCGATGAGTTGTTCGGGTTCTGAACTCTGGCTTTGGAAAATATCCTTTGCTGTATCAGGAAAACCTTGCGTATCTGGATCGGTTAGTCTGCTTTGGAGCTGATCCAGTAAATTAATTGCCCGTTTCTGCTCTACAGTACCATTTTTCATGGTCAGGGCATAGTTAATTGTGTCTTTTAATGATCGGTCAAAACCGAACGTCTGATCAAAAATCAGTTCCCCTGAATTTTTAAAAGAAACCCTGTCGAACTGGCCAAGTCTCTGGGAATGCTCCTTGTTGCTGCCTCTGGAATTGTTCATGGGACTGAGCTTGATTTTGTTGGAGATGTCTTTTCTGCTGACAATGATCTGTATATGCATCTGTTCCCCTGTCTTTGGTTCTCCTGCTTTTACAGTTCCTTGTTCTACCTCCGGATCACTAAAGCTGTAATAACGGTAATGTTCGAGCTTGCCGTACCATAAAAGATCTTTACTGTTCTGGATGCCGGGGCGCTTAAAATTACGGGCATAGGCATCCATTACCGAGACAGCGTATTGTTTTAGTTTTTCTTCTGCACCCTGGGCCCCAAAACGTTCTTTTAGAAAAACAATTTCTTTTTGGCTGGGACTTATGTTGACAAGGAAGAACTTCGCATCACGGCGGCCCATCTTAGCTATATTGTTATCTATTCTTACCCTGACTTCTTGTGGCATGATCTCCCTGTTTTCAGTATTGAACCATAATTCCTTTACATGGTTTTCTTCAGGCGCAACCCGATTCTCTTTTTCCAGATAGTTTACCAGTTTTCCGGAGCTTCCTTTATTATTCCCAGTCTCAGAATCGGTAAGATTGATGTACATGATACTATAGGTTTTTGAGTGACTGTTTTACGTGTGCGATAAGTTCTTCTTTCTTTGTGCCAGCTGTAGTCCAGCCCATTTCTTCACGCTGGGCAATGTAATAGTCCAACAATTGGCTGAACTGTTCTTTGAGCAGTTCTTTCTCTTTCTGCTTTGAAAGCAAGTGTTTAATGCCATTTATAAGCTGATCACTCCGTTTGGCAAGAATAGCAGTTTTATCACTTTCAGCTAAAAGATGCCTGCCTATTCCTTCGAGAATTTCCATCTGCCTGGAAGAAATGGTTTTCAAGTTACCGGTAGCGGTAAACAGCGGCAGGAGAAAATCCTTCTCCTGCTGGCGGATAAAAGACAGAATACGGCTGATACCGGAAGACAGTTCGCGTTTGAGTATTTCATCACCGGGGTCTGCCGGATCTTTTTTACTTCGGTAAAAGTAATCCGCCATCTGGCAGAACAGCTCTTTCTTACTGCGCTTAAGGGCTTTAGCCAGTTTCTCCATTTTGTCATCTGTTTCTTTGGGATAACGGATACTGTTGGTATCTCTGGGTTTCATAACATCATATTTTTAACTCAACATCACTCATTTTTTAAATACCGATATACCGGGCAGTATACCTTATGTCTTACTGCAGACAGCCTCAAAGACTATTAGTATACTCGGAGTATACCTAAATCCCCCGAAGCCCCAGCAAAGGGGCAAGCGAGTAGGGCTCTGCCCAACTCCCGCTTGCTTTTTTCAAAACATATTAAAAACGGAATAAAATCTTTTACAAAGTAAAGGCGAGAAAGTAAGAATATTGTAATATGAAGTCTTGCCAAAGAGTGCCTTCTGATGTCATTTAAGACCTCTGACAAACAAAATGGGTGTTAATGGTCTGGCTGCTAAAAAAAATGAGAAAAAAATTAGGTTTTCATAATAGTATCTTGCCATTACCTTTGTGGTAATATTTTGCGAATATAAGAATTCGCCTTTTCAGGCGGATTAAGGTTAATAGGAAAAAACAGCTTTATGCTGTTTTATTTTTTGCTGGATTTGTAGAGGTGTGCTGATAATAAAACAATTTGAAAAATCCATTTACAGTGTAAAAAGCTGAATTATTAAAGCATTGAGTTTAAATGTAATTCTATAACTAACTTTAAAAACTAACCACTACGATAATAAGTTCTTTTTATTTCAGGATTATAACAGTTATCGTCGTACAAAAACGCACGCATGTAACTGAGTATAAAGGAATGTACTCAGGGACGCAGGTATGTAAAAATATAGGTATGTAGGACTTAGCGCAATCATACATGAGCGTGAGTATAAAGGGAAGTATGTACAAAAGAACACAGGTGTAAAACAGAGATCCAATTCTTGTTATTTATTCTTAAGTTTCAGCTGAAAAATGAAATGATTAAACTGGAGAGGGAAGAAGTCAATATTAAAGTCAATAAAAATATGATTACCGTAATTTAGTTGAAGCAATTTAACCTTAATTAATATCATACTACAAGCTCTCATACGAAGGCTTTTTTATAGTTTTCTGAGAACAGAAGCTTTTATAATTATTGTTCTCTTCAAAATGTAAATAAAAAAGTCCCACCGAAGCAGGACTAAAGATTTTCATCTACGGCATATAGCCTTATTGTGATAAGATTAAAGATTAGAAATTTTAATCAGTCACAAATATATAGAAAAAACATTATGATTAGAAAAAGGAAAACCGTAATTGTCTTAATTTTTTTTATAGTAAATTCCATGCAGATTAAATTTAATAAATATGGCAAAGATTTTAGGATTAGATTTAGGAACTAACTCGATTGGATGGGCAATTGTAAAGAAAGATAATAACAATTTTTCTCTTGTAGATAAAGGAGTTCGGATATTTTCTGAAGGTGTAAATATTGAAGCAAAAACAAATAGTGAAAGTTCAAAGGCAGCTCAAAGAACAGGTTATAGAAGTGCTAGAAAACTAAAATATAGAAGAAAAGTTAGAAAGATTGATTTGCTTAAAATTTTGTCAGATAATAATTTGTGCCCAAAATTATCTGATAGAGAATTATCTGATTGGCGTTACAAAAAGATTTACCCTCAAAATGATGAATTTAGAAGATGGTTAAGTACGGATAATCAGGATAATGAAAATGAAAGAAAAAAGCAAAAAGATAATCCCTATTATTTTAGATTCATTTCGGTTAAAAACTCACTTAATCTAAGTAATAAACTAGATAGATATTATGTAGGAAGAGCTTTTTACCATATTGCTCAAAGGAGAGGTTTTTTGAGTAATAGACTAGATAGTTCTGATAATTCAATTATTGAAGAAAAGAAATTTGACATAAATTCTATAATTAATGAATCTCATTCAATCTCTGAATTTTCCGAATTATTTATTGATTTTCTCTCTTTATTCGATAAGGATGAGGCTCTTGATAAACCTTTATTTACGTTATCAAGGGCATTTAATACAATAATTAAGGATAATTCTACATTGGTTTATAATGAATTAAAAGAAAAGTTAATAGAACGTTTGAATAAGAAAGAATTTCTTGGTCCGGTAAAGAGAGCTATAAGCGATTTATCTGAAAAAATTGAAGATGCAAAATGCTTAACACTTGGAGAATATTTTTACACCTTATATGAAAAAGGAGAAAAAATTAGAGGAGAATATACTCACAGAGAAGATCATTACTTGAAAGAGTTTGAAACTATTTGTAGTAGGCAGAATATTGCAAGTGAGTTAAAAGATAAAATTAAAGAAGCAATATTTTTTCAAAGACCTTTAAAAACCCAAAAAGGATTGGTTGCTAAATGTCCTTTAGAGAATAGAAAGGCATGTGTTCCTATTTCGCATCCGGATTATGAAGAATTTAGATTGTATAGTTATTTGAATAATATTAAAATAAAAACTTTAAATGACGATAAACTTCGAGTGCTAACTGCTGATGAAAGAGAACAAATAGATTTTTTATTTTACAGAAAATCAAAAGCTAATTTTGACTTTGCCGAAATAGCAAAAAAACTAACTCCTAAAAACTTAAAACCAGGATACTACAAAGACAAAAACAGCAAAGAGTATGATGTTTTATTTAATTATAATTTAGGCAGCAATGTAGCTGGTTGTCCAACAATTGCAAATCTTAGAGAGGTTTTTGGTAAAGATTGGAAGGTATATTTATCTTCTAATTTCTTGAAAAATACTAAAACCGAAAATAACAAAGTAGTTAGAAAGACAGAAGAAGATATAATTGAGGATATATGGCACGTTTTGTTTCGTTTTGATAAAGAAGAACTTTTGAAGCAATTTGCTATTGATAATCTTAGTTGTGATGAAAAAACGGCCAATAAGTTCTCTAAAATAAAGTTAAAACAAGATTATGGATCCTTGAGTTTAAAGGCTATTCGTAATATTTTGCCTTACTTAAGAGAAAATTTAATTTATTCTCATTCCGTTTTTCTTGCAAATATGAAAAATATTTTGCCAGCTGAAATTTGGAATAATGAAGAAAATAAAAGGGTAATCAATAATGAAATTAATTCTATTTTAGAAAACTATAAAGTTTACAGTAATAATATAGAGATTGTTAATGGATTAATTAATAACATTAAAAAAGAGAATGGGACTTGGAGTTCAGACAATAAATTTGTTGCTGAGATTTATAAAAAGGATTTAGAAAAACAAGTCAAAGATTTTGTTGGCACCAAAAAATGGAATGAAACACCAATAGCATATCAAGCATCAATTTTGAAAGAATGTTTTGAACTTTTTTCAACTCAGATGCAATTGAAATCAGGAAGAGGAGAATTCGCAAAGAAGAAAACAATTGATGAGATTTTAAAACAATTTTTGAATGATAATTTTAATGTAGATGAGGGAGGTTTAAAAAAGCTATACCATCCATCAGCTATTGAAGTTTATAAAAAAGCAAAAAGAAGTGAAGATGATGGGAAGTTATATTTAGGAAGTCCATTAATTTCTTCTATCAAAAATCCAATGGCTATGCGTTCTTTACATCAATTGAAAAAAGTAGTAAATCAATTGATTAAAGATGATTTAATTGATGAAGAAACGGTAATTCATATCGAAATGCCAAGAGAATTAAATTCTGCTAATGAAAGAGTGTCAATACGACAATGGCAAGAAGAATTAAAAAACAGAAGGAATAAATATGCTGAAGAAATTAAATCAATTTTTAGAGGTGATATTAAAACGGATGACTGTAGTGATGTTAAAAGTTTAGAATATGAGCCAACTGAAAATGATATTTTAAAATACCAGTTATGGATTGAACAAGATAAAGTTTGTCTTTACACGGGTAAAACTATTTGTTTGTCAGATTTTATAGGAAGCAATCCTAAATTTGATATAGAGCATACTATTCCTAGAAGTAGAAGTTTAGACAATTCTCAAACCAATAAAACATTATGTTGTTCGATTTACAATAGAGAAGTAAAAAAAGATAAAATTCCTTTCGAGTGCGGAAATAATGATGAAATTTTATTAAGGATTAGTCATTGGTATGCTAAATATAAAGGATTGGAAGATCAAATTAAAGATGTTTCTAAAAAAATAAAAGTAGCTTCAACCAAAGAAAATAGAGATAAAAATATAATTAAAAGAACGAAATTAAAATTTGAGCATACTTATTATTATAAAAAATATAAGTCGTTTACTATTGAAGAAATTCCAGAAGGATTTAAAAATAGTCAATCTGTAGATATTGGTATTATTAGCAAATATGGGAATTTATTTTTAAAAACAGCGTTTAGTAAAGTATATGCAGTAAAAGGAAAAACCACAGCCAATTTGAGACAAATGTGGGGATTGGAAGAAAAAACAAGGGATAATCACGCCCATCATGCAAAAGATGCAGTTGTGGTCGCATGTTGTACAAGAGATATAAATGATGCTTTAGCAAATTATTATCATGATTTAGAACAGTTTGAATTTTACGGAAAGCCAAAACCATCATTCTCTCATAGAATTCCATGGAAAGGATTTAATGATGATGTAAAAGAGTTTGATAAAAATATATTAATAAGTCATCATACGCCAGATGTTTTTTCGACGCAAAGTAAAAAAGCCATTAGAAAAAGAGGTATAATTCAGCGAAACGAAAAGGGTGAAATCAAATACAAGCGGGGAGATAGTGTTCGTGGAGCATTGCATAAAGAAAGTTTTTATGGTGCAATTTTAAGAGAAGAGTTGGATAAAAAAACAGGGAAAACGGAAGAAGTTGTAAAATATGTAAAACGTCAATCTATTGATTTGTTTAAAGATACCGATTTAAAAAACATAGTAGATGATAAAATAAAAGAGATTGTTGAGAAAGGTAGAGAACAAGAAAAACAAATCAAGAAAGACATTGAGGAGTTGAAAAAGCAAATGAAAAACGTAAAAGAAGAGGAAGAGCAGCAATTTAAAGTCGCTATACAACTTCTTGAAAGCAAAATAAAAAATGAATTGTATGTTTTACCGAATCAAAACGGCTCTCCAGTTCCAATAAAAAAAATACGCTATTTTACTAATGATGTAAGTAATCCATTATTGATAAAAAAGCATAGAGATGTATCAAGACACGAACATAAACAACATTATTTTGCAAAGAATGATGGGAATTATTGTTTTGCAATATATGAAGGAAAAGATAAAAAAGATAAATTTATTACGGAATATAAAGTTGTGAATAATTATGAAGCAGGAAAATATTATAATTCAAAAGCTAATACACACAAATTTCCATTAGAGTTTAATGTAGAAGATAAAAACAAAAATGTATTAGAGTTAAAATTTCTATTAAAAACAGGAACTTTAGTCTTGTTTTATAAAAATTTTAAAGATGAAATATGGGAATTAGATAATTTAGATTTAGCGAAAAGATTGTATAAAACGGTCGCTATTGAAGCGGATGGCAGGATTCAGTTTAGATTGCATTCAACTTCAAAACCTGATGGACAATTAGAAAAATCATCGGAAATTAATTTTGAGATTGCTAAAGAGAAGTTAAGGCTTTCAAAATCAGCATTAAATGTAATAGTTGAAGGATTCGATTTTAAAATTTCTTCAACTGGAAAAATTTCTAAAATGTAATTCTATTTTGAAAAGTTTGGCATTGATCAAGCTGATAAATATTTTAATATGTTTTATGATTGTTTTGATAGAATAGAGGGGAATCCTTTTTTATTTCCATCTGCCGACCACATCAAGAAAGGATATCGGTATTGTGTTTGTGGTGTTGATACTATTTACTATCGAATCAATGGACATAAGAGGATAGAGATTATTACCATTATTGGAAGGCAAGATTTTGATAGCAGTTCTTTGACATAAGCCATTCAATCTTAAACATCCAAACCACAACTGAAAGGTATGGCATTCGCCCAGCAGGAATGCAGTAGCTTTCAGTTGTGGTTTGATTAAAGATTAGAAAACACGATATTATAGTTTATAGAGGATGTTCCATTAGCATTGTTGTGGTTTGATTAAAGATTAGAAAACACGATATTATTGACTTGGTCCGCCTACAGGGTCTAATAGTTGTGGTTTGATTAAAGATTAGAAAACACGATATTAAAAAGAAGCTAATAATTCTATTTGGAGTGGTTGTGGTTTGATTAAAGATTAGAAAACACGATATTTGATTGTATAAACGATGTATTAACGTTTAAGTTGTGGTTTGATTAAAGATTAGAAAACACGATATTGCGATTTACCGTCGCTATCTTTTCCAAACAGTTGTGGTTTGATTAAAGATTAGAAAACACGATATTGAAATAGCTAAAAGAATTATGCCGGACGAGTTGTGGTTTGATTAAAGATTAGAAAACACGATATTAGATTAAGAAGAGCGCAACAGGAAGTTGATGTTGTGGTTTGATTAAAGATTAGAAAACACGATATTAGCAGCAGAATACGCGAAGATGTTTGTAGGGTTGTGGTTTGATTAAAGATTAGAAAACACGATATTTTTTTCCAAAGTATGAATTGTTGGAGAAGTGTTGTGGTTTGATTAAAGATTAGAAAACACGATATTTCTTAGAATACTAACTATTCTGTGAATAGGGTTGTGGTTTGATTAAAGATTAGAAAACACGATATTACTTGGTATCATTTCCTTCAAGTGGAATTCGTTGTGGTTTGATTAAAGATTAGAAAACACGATATTAACAAATGAAATCATGTCAACCGACCACGGGTTGTGGTTTGATTAAAGATTAGAAAACACGATATTTTAGGTTTAATAAGTAATGAAGCTTTGACTGTTGTGGTTTGATTAAAGATTAGAAAACACGATATTTTCTTAAGTTATCACTGTAAGGTATGTTTGGTTGTGGTTTGATTAAAGATTAGAAAACACGATATTTGAAACTATTGAAGGTTTGAATGAATCTAAGTTGTGGTTTGATTAAAGATTAGAAAACACGATATTATTAATTGAGTTCTTATAGGTTCTCTGTAAGTTGTGGTTTGATTAAAGATTAGAAAACACGATATTCACAGTTTTTGGGATAGTGAATCGCATATAGTTGTGGTTTGATTAAAGATTAGAAAACACGATATTGCAGCATACCAGTAATGCATACGTTGCAAGTTGTGGTTTGATTAAAGATTAGAAAACACGATATTAGTTTTGCCTGAAAACATCACAATAAATCAGTTGTGGTTTGATTAAAGATTAGAAAACACGATATTTGACGAACAAAAATCAAAAGAATTGCTAGGGTTGTGGTTTGATTAAAGATTAGAAAACACGATATTTTATACTATGAAGATACTGAAATACAAATAGTTGTGGTTTGATTAAAGATTAGAAAACACGATATTTTTCATTATGCTGTTTTTAAGAAGTTAAGTGTTGTGGTTTGATTAAAGATTAGAAAACACGATATTTATGGCAATCAAATAAGTTATTTCAGCATAGTTGTGGTTTGATTAAAGATTAGAAAACACGATATTAAACATTGGAACATCAAAAAGCTGCTTAGTGTTGTGGTTTGATTAAAGATTAGAAAACACGATATTTGAATAGAATCGTTGTCAATACTTCCTTTGTTGTGGTTTGATTAAAGATTAGAAAACACGATATTTAATCGTAATGCTATGGAGTCAGCAAGAATAGTTGTGGTTTGATTAAAGATTAGAAAACACGATATTGGTATCTTGAACGTATAACGCACCACTATTGTTGTGGTTTGATTAAAGATTAGAAAACACGATATTCGGACATTCTTTTCCTACTCTATTTCTATGGTTGTGGTTTGATTAAAGATTAGAAAACACGATATTAATATTTTGTTTCTATAATGCTCTGCTGTGGTTGTGGTTTGATTAAAGATTAGAAAACACGATATTTTATGTCCATAAACAGCCGAAATACTATCAGTTGTGGTTTGATTAAAGATTAGAAAACACGATATTTTTATTTGGGTTTGGATAGGAGGGCGGTAAGTTGTGGTTTGATTAAAGATTAGAAAACACGATATTTACGCTACTGGGTCGATAGCTTTGCTCATAGTTGTGGTTTGATTAAAGATTAGAAAACACGATATTATTTTCGCAAGCATGGGAGGCTGATACCTAGTTGTGGTTTGATTAAAGATTAGAAAACACGATATTGATATAAATTTCATTGTCTTCACCCGTATAGTTGTGGTTTGATTAAAGATTAGAAAACACGATATTGTTATAGGAAATGAACACGAGTGTGAAATGTTGTGGTTTGATTAAAGATTAGAAAACACGATATTTCTTTCTAATTCAGTTGTTAAACTTGCTATGTTGTGGTTTGATTAAAGATTAGAAAACACGATATTTTTCCATTTCAGCAACCCCAGGATCTAAATGTTGTGGTTTGATTAAAGATTAGAAAACACGATATTGAGGAAATGCAAGTTATCATTGACAAAGCTGTTGTGGTTTGATTAAAGATTAGAAAACACGATATTTATGAGAGCCGAGCAGATAATCATTGACATGTTGTGGTTTGATTAAAGATTAGAAAACACGATATTCAATTGAATCAAAATATACTTTCCATTTGGTTGTGGTTTGATTAAAGATTAGAAAACACGATATTAGTTATTTGTTTGGTGGGCACAGCGCCTATGTTGTGGTTTGATTAAAGATTAGAAAACACGATATTCTTTTTCCTGAGTCTCTTTAAGGCTTTTTGTTGTGGTTTGATTAAAGATTAGAAAACACGATATTTCAAAAGCCCTGATATCTAAATTATAATATGTTGTGGTTTGATTAAAGATTAGAAAACACGATATTTGTTCGAATATCGTACTATAATCAATTAATGTTGTGGTTTGATTAAAGATTAGAAAACACGATATTAGTTGGCTTGTTTCCTTCTGATATATAAGGATTTAGATGTGAATATCGTTCAGAAAAATGCCTCTTTTATGGTTTGATAACCCATAATTGCGGCATTTTTTCTATCGTACGGTTTGTAATATAAGGTTTTGGGCGTTGAAATGTTACTGATAATTATAAATACAGAAGTATTAAAATAATTCTAGTTGCGTGGGTTGAGGTGCTGATGGTAAGGCCGCTTTTCCCCAAAAATTTAAAATATGACCAAATTGTTTATCGGTTATTCGAAGTATGCTTACTTTTCCTAAAGGAGGTAGTAGTTTGTGGATTCTTTTTTCATGAACATCTGCGCTTTCACTACTTGCGCAATGTCGTACATAAACAGAATATTGCATCATAGAAAATCCATCTTTTAATAAATTGTTTCTAAATCCAGATGCATTTCGTCTATCTTTTTTTGTTTCTGTGGGGAGATCAAAAAAAACAAATAGCCACATTATTCGATATCCGTTAAGCTCCATAATACAGGATATTTAATTTTTTTTCGATTTCCTGTGAAGCATTGCTGGAGAGAACTTGCAGTCTTTTGTAGAGCTATCATTAAAGGACTTTTCTCATCTTTAAAATAAACCGTTCTAGTTAATATTTGTAATAATTCAGCCTTAATAACAGTGTTTAATTCTTGTTCATCAAAATGCTGCATAATTTCAAATACTTTTTCATCCACAATGGGACGAAACGGTTCCATGATATCATCAGCAAGTGCAAAAGCATTGTACTTACTTTTATGGTGAATTCCTAATGTATTGAGTAAGCCACTTCCGGAAAGAGCTCTTGCAGTTGCGGCTCTTAAAATTGCATATCCATAATTCAAGAAATTATTAGGATAGTCGCCATATCTTTCTCGTTTAATTCCATCAAATTCTAGATTAGGTTGAGGAAAATATTTCCAATATTGTTGCGCTGCAACTCCTTCCATATTAGATGAATCTCCACTTAATACTTTACTGGCTAGAAAAACAAAACTATTTTTTGAATCAGTTATTTTTTCGAGTAGTTGTCCTTGGTTTTTGATTTTTTCAATTATTGTTTGCTGCCATAATTGCTTTTTTAATGGTATAGAAGCTTCAATTTGATTTTTGAATATTTCCTGCTGAATATGATGGCTGTTAAGGTTTAACAACATCCCATTAGGAAGATGATTCTTTCCGCAGATAACAATAGAAGTATTATTATCAACAAGTAAATTCATAGCAGGAATGCTGAGGTAGATTTCATTATGATCTAGAACAAGAAAACCAATATCCTCAATTGGAACAGAACTCTCCTTTACTTCTGATTTTAGTACTAGCTGATTATTTTTTGTCGTTATTGAAATTTTATTTTCAATTAAAATAGTTCGTTTTAGCATAAGATTAATTTGAAATTACTAATGGCTGTTGGCTGCACTCAGATATGTAAAGTTCGACTTTAAAGTAATGTTGCTTTTACGGTTTTCCATAATCTAGAAACATATTAAGGTGGCAGTTGCATTGAAAAGTGTAAATTGATTTAATCTTTATTGTCGGATTATTTGAAGAGTAAACTAAAAGTGTAATTTATTATCTTTGTAATGATGAGTAAAAATCTTTATATAATTGCCGGATGCAATGGAGCAGGTAAAACAACTACTTCATTTTCATAAGAGTCTATTTTACAGTGTTATTTAAAGAGTAATGTTTTTAAATAGTTTTATTTTTTATATAACTGATCCATTTTTCTACTTCATTTTTTATTTCAACTGCATTATGTTTTGGATAGTGTTTTTTTACATATTCAAAAAATTCTGTTTTAGTATTACCCGTTTCCCATTCCATAACACTAAGATAAAGCATTGGCCATTTTTTGGTCTGTTGCATAAATTCATATAATGCAAAATAGGGAGGTCCGTAATACAATGAATTCTCAATAAGTTCATCATAGAAAGGTTTTGTAAAAGCCTTTTTTAGATCTCTAATAATTTCATAAGGCATACGCTGTTTGCTGCCTTCGCGAATTGCTGTTGCGAAGACACACATACTTTTGTCCTGAAAAAAAGTATAAAGATAATTGCGAAATTCCTCTTCCATGATATCACAGAGATCCTGGCTGTAAAAAGCATATTCTTCTTTGAATAGTTCTAGCGAAAAATTACTGGAATGCTTATTTTCGATGAATTCAATTACTTCCATTTCTAATGCAATAATCTTTTCAAGAGAAGGGCTTCCTACGAGTCCCGCAACAGCTATAATGTATTTTGGTTTGGAAAACAATTCAAAAAAATTGCTTTTAAAAAATAGCGTCTTTCTTTCAAAAGTAACCTGCACATACAAAGGTTGTGTCATGATTTTGCCCAATGGAACTTGTTTCAGTTTTTCGTTGAAATAAGTTTTATAGCTTATTTTAGATAGTTTGTTCATATTGTTTTACGGAATTCTTTGATCGGATAGTGGATATAATATACTTAAAAGCGGTACAAATATAGATAAAGTTTTTATAAAATATAAAATTATAAAAACATTTTATTATCTTAGCATTATGAAAGTTACTAGCGAATGATAAAGGATGGTGAACATTAAAGAAAGCAGTATGGGAAATAAAGAAGTTAATGAAGAGATAAATGAGAAGAGAAGAATTACTCCGGAGAAAGCCTTGGAAATGTTAAGGTCTGAAGGACTGGATGTAACGCTTGAACAAGCTAAGAATATTTTGGATTTTTTGCGTAAATTAGCAAATATTACAGTAACTAAGTATTTAAAAAGAAGAGGATGAAAATGATAGCAGACTTATATGTAAGAGTGAGTACCGACGAACAGGCAGATAGGGGATATTCCCAAAGAAATCAGGAAGAAGTACTGCGTAAATATTGTGAAATTAACTCCATTGAGATAAGGGACGTGATTTATGAAGATCACTCGGCAAAGACCTTTAACAGACCCAAATGGAATAAGCTTTTGCAAAATTTAAAAAAGTACAAAAACAAAATTGATCTTGTTTTATTCACTAAATGGGATAGGTTCAGCCGTAATGCTGGAGATGCTTATCAAATGATAAATATCCTCAGGAAACTTGGTGTAGAGCCGCAAGGTATTGAACAGCCACTTGATTTGACTATTCCTGAGAATAAAATGATGCTCGCTTTTTATCTTGCTGCTCCTGAGGTAGAGAATGACAGAAGGGCACTTAATACTTTTCATGGTATGCGTAGAGCAAGGAAAGAGGGAAGGTATATGGGATATGCTCCAGCGGGATATGTTAACAGGGTTAAAGAAGATGGGACTAAGTATATTGCATTTGACCAGCCTGAGGCATCTATTTTGAAATGGGCTTTTGAAGAGCTTTCAAAAGGGATTTTTAATACAGAGCAAGTTCTTTGCATGGCAAAAGAAAAAGGGCTTAAAGCAAGCAAAAATAATTTTTGGAGAGCTATTCGTAATCCTCTTTATTGTGGTAAGATCGTGATTCCAAAATATAAAGATGAAGATCTCACCTATGTAACAGGCCAGCATGAACCTTTAATATCGCAGACTCTATTCTATAAAGTGCAGGACATACTTGACGGAAGATCAAAAACATATTTGCCAAAAGCAATTACTACTAAGCCGTTTCCATTGCGTGGATTTTTTACTTGTCCAGAATGCGCAAAGATATTAACGGCAAGTATTTCCAAAGGTCGTACTAAATATTATCCTTATTATCATTGTAGTGCAGGCTGTAAATACAGAATAAATTCTGATACGGCTAACGAGGTATTTATAAAGAATTTAAAACAGTATGTTCCCATACCGGAGATAAAAAATCTTTATATCACAGTTTTATCAGAATGTTATAGAGAGCAGACCAAAGAAATATATGAAGAAAAGCTTAAAATAATAGCTCAGCTCAAAGATTATGAAAAGAGACTTTCGCACGCAAGAGATTTATTAGCAACACAGCAAATCGATGCTTCAGATTATAGAGATATGAAATCTGATTATGGGGCAGTAATTAGCAGACTGGAGTTAAAATTAGAAGGTATTAATGTAGATGATCAAGATATTGATGAAATATTAAAAGTCGGTGTAGAAAACCTCTTGAAGCTCAATGAATACTATGATAGTGGGGATTGGTCTCAATCAAGAGATTTGATTGGTTCGATTTATCCTGAGAATTTCACGATTTTAGAAAATCAGTTTCGAACCACAAGAATCAATGAAGTTTTGCAAGTTATCTACTTGATTAATAATAGAATATCAACAAATAAAAAAGGGACAAAGAAGACTTTTTCTTCTTTATCCCATGTAGTAGCGGGAACAGGACTCGAACCTGTGTCCGCCGCGGCGGAAATGAGACTAACATAACTGAATTTTTTTACTAAAATAAAACACTACTTGTTGAAGAGGTGTTTTATTTTAGTAGCGGGAAGCATTCAAATATCTAACCAGATTATTGCAGATTATTATGCGATTTTTGCATTAGGATCTTAAAGTAATAATTAAAAAAAACTAATATATGACTTGGTTTAAATCCCGTCAGGTTCACAAATAATTGTGTAAATACAAATCGTACTATTAATTATTGCGTAAATTTTTCCATACTTCAATGCCAGCTTTTCCCCATTTGACAGAAGCCAAAACGTCAAGATCACCATCATTATCAATATCCTGTAGTTCAATGGAGTTTAAATCTGGAACTGGACACAATGTTTTAGAGGTAAAATTGCCCGATTTGTCGTTTAATAGGCAGATTATAGAATATTTGTAGCTAAAAGCAAGATCTTGATTAAATCCTTCAGCCAAATCATATTTATTAGCCATGCATATAATATCGTCATAACCATCTCCATTAATATCCCCAACTTTTATCATATCGATGCCAAAATCAACAGGAATGATTTTACTTTGCCATTGTCCATTGTTATACTTCAACCATTTGGGATTTCCACTGGAAAGCATTATACAGTCAGACGAATTGTTGTCATCTACTTTTGCTTTATAAATGTCCTTAATAAATTGATCCTCAAAAGGACTTGTCTTTTTTTCCCATTTTTCACTCCCGAGATAGTTAAACCAAGTTTTTGAAGACAAGTCAACTAAATCGTCTTTTTTATTTCCATCCACATCCCATAAAGCAATATTAGGGTATGAATCTTTAGTTTCTGTAACTATAGTTCTTGTTTTGTTGAAAACGCCATTTCCATTATTCTTGTAGATATAAAAACCTCGTATTTCATCTGTCCAGTAATTTACAGCTAGATCCTTATTTCCATCATGATCATAGTCAATAATTTCATAATTTATAAGTCTTTGCCTTTCGTCATGTATAACGGTAAAATGATTAAATTTTATATTTCCTTCATTTTTAAACCATCCTAATTTTCCATTTTCGCTATCATCTGAACATAGTACTAAATCGTCTTTTCCATCATTATCAATATCGGCACATTTTAGGTTTTTAATTTTAAAAGGACTTCGTGCAAGTTCTAATGTTTCAGAATATTTTCCTTTACTGTCTATCAAAGTATAGAATAATTCATTGTTATAATAGCCTACAATGTCTTTAGTACCGTTATTATTCAAATCTGTAAAAAGAAAGCCAGAACAGTCTGATTTAACAACCCAATTGTTCTTATCTTTTACTTTTCCATCTTTTTGCTGTAACACCATTGTGTATCTTGGTCTTATTTGTTCTTTATCATCATCGTAAAACAATACATCTTTTATTTTATCACCATCAAAATCTTCAAAAAAGAATGATTTAGATTCGCTGCTATTTGGTAGGAGACTTTTCTGATTTTTAATAAAAACATTACTCCCTTTATTTTCCGCCCAGTTGATAAAAGTGTATTGGTTTTGTTGTGTAAAATAAGCGATGTCAAGATCGCCGTCTGAATCAAAATCTTCAAGTTGAAAATTCTGCAATTCAAGTGAACTAATTAATGTATGTGTTTTTCCGAAACCACCCTTACTATTTCTCTCTAACCAATATATACCTGGATTTCTGTAGCTTTCGGAATATACTAAATCCAGATCACCATCTTTATCCATATCCATTAATTTTATATTGTCCATTCCGGAAGTTGTAAGAACGATAGTATCTATTAAAACATATTTATTTCCTTTGAAAGAATAAATTTTTAAAGAGCGTTTCTCTTCATTTTTATTTGAATAACTTGGCACAAGTAGCTCTTGAATCTTATCCTTGTTGATATCAATTCCTAAAACAAAATTTAAATCCCGGAAGTTATCATTAAAGGGTTTGAAATAACTGAATTGTTGTGTTTTATTTCCTGTGTAAGCGACTGGCACCCCTCTTAAGCCAGAGATAATGATATCACAAACACCATCAGAATTGGCATCGTACAAATACAATTTTGCATACTCAGAAGGTGAATAGGTAATTTTGTTTTTTTGCTCTTTTTTAGAAAAACCTTTCGGGCTATTAATAAAAATAGCTATTTCAGCACTTTTATATAGTACGACAATATCTAAATCTTTATCGCCATCAATATCTTCAATGCTATAGTGTTCATGCTCTTTTTTGCTATCTCCAATAATCACCATTTTTTGTTTTTTACCATGCCCATCATTGAAATATAAGTATGGAAAAGCTAATAGGTCCAAATCTCCATCTCTGTCAGCATCAAAAGTTTTAACTTGACCAAATCCGAAACCAGGTCCATTAATTAGTTCTCCATTGTCAAAAGTTTGAGCACAACATTGCATATTGCTGTAAAGCAAGAAAAAAAACAAAAAATACACATTGTATTTGGCATTATTAGTTATTTTTAGAAGAGTACAGTTCAAATTCATAAGTTTATTTTAATGAGTTTATAATAAATTATGTAATATTAGATTTTCAAATAACAATAAGCAATTTTTTTTTTTCTTTTAATAGTAATTCAATCTTCTGTTTCCATGATATACCCATGATCTGTATTTTGAAAAACCTGCAAATGTCTCTGACTTTGCGTAATTTTGTTTTAGTTCCGCAGAAACATGAATTTCTAAAAAGTTTGTGATTTTTGACAATCAAACTATAGTAAAAAAAAAGCCTCAGATTTCTCTGAAGCTTTACTTTTAGTAGCGGGAACAGGACTCGAACCTGTGTCCGCCGCGGCGGATATGAGCCCTCCGGACTATAAGTTTTGAATTAAATTTTTAACAAATTCTCTTCCTATACCTGATTTTAAATACTTTTCTCTTTTCATTGCTTCAACTTTGGAATTGAAAAATTCAACATAGATTACTTTCCAAGGCCTAAATTTTAGAGTGTATCCTTTTGTTTCAAGAAGATTATGAGATTTAAATCTTTGAATTAAATTAGATGTAAAACCCGTGTAACTTTTATTGAATTTTTCAGAATAAAGAATGTAAACAACAAAATTTTCCATAGTAAAAAGTGTTATAAACGAAAAAACACCAACTTATAAAGTGGTGTTTTTCTTAGTAGCGGGAACAGGACTCGAACCTGTGTCCGCCGCGGCGGATATGAGCCCTCCGGTCTATAAGTTTTGAATTAAATTTTTAACAAATTCTCTTCCTATACCTGATTTTAAATACTTTTCTTTTTTCATTGCTTCAACTTTGGAATTGAAAAATTCAACATAGATTACTTTCCAAGGCCTGAATTTTAGAGTGTATCCTTTTGTTTCAAGAAGATTATGAGATTTAAATCTTTGAATTAAATTAGATGTAAAACCCGTGTAACTTTTATTGAATTTTTCAGAATAAAGAATGTAAACAACAAAATTTTCCATAGTAAAAAGTGTTATAAACGAAAAAACACCAACTTATAAAGTGGTGTTTTTCTTAGTAGCGGGAACAGGACTCGAACCTGTGACCTTCGGGTTATGAGCCCGACGAGCTGCCTACTGCTCTATCCCGCGATGTTTCGGGTGCAAAGATACACACTAAATACAGTTATGCAAAGGAATTAGTGCTTTTTTTTGTTTTTATTTGGAGAAAAGAGATAGTTGATTAGTCTTTAGCGGTTTATAAATGTTGATTATTGGCGGTTATTAGTGTTTTACTTACTATAATCTTTCTCCTCTTTAATTTCCTGTTCTATTCTTTTGTTGATATTGACTTTTGCGGCAGTAAATACAAAAATAGTGGTTCCGTACTCACGAGCATATGGATTGGTTATCTTACCCGCAATCTGTGATGTCTTAAAATACGGACCGGTTTCTTTAAACTCGTTATTATCTTCTTCGTATTCTTTCACTCTGATGAGGTTTTTATACTTTATGTCAAGATTAAACCAATTGACATAATCGGCATTAAAAGAAACGGCTTTGATTCCTTTTTTGGAGTAATAATTAATCGCTCCGGCCTGTCCGTAGTTGTCACATAGGACAAGCGTTTCTTTTTGGTTTGCTAAAGTGGTGTATACCGAATCGGTTTTGTGGGCGAGTTCTTTCCAGCCTAACATATCGGCAAAATCCTGGGGTAGCGCATGATCTTTTCCGTCTTCCCAACGCAGCATGCCCAGTTTTTTATATTTTTCGGAGTGTTTTACGATATATTCCGGGCTCTTATTCGGAAAAGCCAAATCGTACATTGGTATAAAAAACAATAGCGGAATTAGAATAAACAGAGGTTGTAAATACCGTTTCCATCCTGATTTCAGTATGTCCGAAAGAAAAACAGCTCCAAAAGCAATATAAATAGGATAGAGACCAATGGCATAATAGGCTTTGGCTTTGAAGTATAGGAAAACGATAAGAGTGAAAATTATAGAGGTAAAGAAGAGTTTATATTTTACGAACGGCTTATAAAATAGCAAGGCATATAAAGCAAAAAGAATCACGGGAAAAGCGCCGATAAAAAACAGCAATTGTTCTTTCAAAAATCCGATACGATCCACATTGACCAGCTGTGTTTCGGCTAGTTCTTTCATATGATGGATAATGGGAAACTGATTGTTGTATTGCCATAAAAGATTGGGCAGAATCAGAAGCAATCCAAGAATCAGGGCAAAGTAAAGTTTTTTCTGTGTCAAAATTCGTCTTTGATGTGAAAGCAAAAGAGCAGGCAAGAGACCGATTAGCAGGAAGAGAATATTGTATTTGTTTAAGAACCCAAAAGCAAATACAATAGCACCAATATAAAACCATTTACTGTTTTCGGTGGTGATGTACAGAATGACAACATAATAAAATGCAGTCCAACACAATACATCTAACGAATTAGGCTGATACAACATATTGATTCGCAATAATGACGAAAATAAAATACAAGTAGCACCTAAAAGTAAGGCGTATAAGTTCCCTTTTAGAGTTTCGATCGTTTTCCAGACTACGACAAGCGTTAAAACACCAAACAGAGCAGGGAAAAACTTTACCCAGAAAACGGTATTTCCGAGTAAAAAGATGATATAAGAAAACCAGGAAGTTACAGGCGGAACCGATAAATAACCCCAGGCCAAATGATGTGCCTGATCGAGATGGAGGTATTCGTCACGTTGTAAGTCATACTCCGGACTTAGTAAAACATATTGCAAAACAAATTTTAGAATTATGAACCCAATTAAAATAATTGTCTTTTTAGTCATGGGAGTTTGGTTTCTTTGGTTGTTGGTTTTTTAGATAAATGATTTTGAATCAGTGTCTAGAATGTTAAGCTAATATATTAAGTTTTAACTTATTGAACGTAATTATTTTTTAACACATAGAAACATAGTTTTGAAAACAAAAAAAGAAACCAAATTTAAAAGCAATAAAATCAAATAATCCGAAGGTGAATTGCAATAGAATTACTGAAGTATAGTGCCATTTAAAGAAAGATGTAAAAAAATAAGCCCTATCTGAATAAATCAAATAGGGCTCATTAATGTTAAATACTGTAATTGTAAATTATTTCTTTTCGTATTTTTTTACTTTTTGATTGATTTTACCAAACAAAGAAGCACCGGCAGCGTTTTTCATTTCGATTTCAATTTGGTCTCCGAATTTCATAAAAGGAGTAGAAGGTTTTCCGTCTTTTATGGTTTCCAGACATCTGATTTCTGCAATACAGCTGGACCCTGTCGGGCTTCCCTGATTGGCCACTGTTCCCGAACCAATAACGGTACCGGCCATCAATGAACGGGTTTTTGCTGCGTGAGCGATTAATTCTCCAAAACCAAATGTCATATCGATACCCGCATTTGGAGTCCCGATAATTTCACCGTTTAATGTGGATATCAATGGTAAATGCAGTTTACCGTCGATAAATTCGTCTTTCAATTCGTCTACAGAAACGATAACCGGAGCAAAAGAAGTCCAAGGTTTAGATTGATAGAATCCGAATTGTTTAGATAGTTCGTTTGGAATTAGATTTCTTAACGAAACATCGTTAATGATGGTTACAAATTTAATGTGATTTAAGGCTTCTGCAGCACTTACACCAGCCGGAACATCATCTGTGATCACAGCAACTTCCGATTCAAAATCAATTCCCCATTCTTCATTTTCAATTTCTATCGCATCATGAGCTCCAATAAAAGCATCTGAAGCTCCCATATACATTAAAGGATCTGTCCAAAAAGATTCCGGAAGCTCTGCGTTTCTTGCTTTTCGAACAAGTTCAACATGGGTTACATAAGCGCTTCCGTCTGCCCAGTGATACGCTCTTGGAATTGGAGCTAAAACACGTACAGAGTCAAAATCGAAGATACCGTCTGTCAGTTTACCTGAGTTTAATTGCTCGTAAATAGTTTGAAGTTTGTTTTCATTAGCGGTCCAATTATCGATCGCTTGTTGCATAGTTGAAGCAATTTCAGGAACCCGAATGGCTTTTGTCAGTTCTTTATTTACAACAACCAATTCTCCGTCTCTGGTGTTGTTATCTATCGATGCTAGTTTCATTGTAGTACTTAATTTAGTTTTTGTGTTAGTTTTAAAATTAACTAACTGATTATTAGTTGATTTTGATTTTTAAAGTAGTTTTTTATGTGCTGAACGAATATATAAAATAATAACCGTACAAAAAACTACTCATCAAAAGAGGTTTCTTCTGTTTTTACTTATATTTTTGTTTTAACAGTAATGCCCGAAGTAATAGCCACAATTATTTTCTGTCTGACAACATAATGAAATCCTATTTTTCTTTTTTATTGCTTTTAATGGTTCCTCTTTTTTGCAATGCACAAATTGATACGACCTATATTAAACCCTACGATAATACCCTTTCTGTGACGTCCTATCTGTCTATGAAATTTATTTCACTGGAACAGGAAACCGATGGAGAAATGAAAAAATTCATGCCCAATATCCCAATGAATCTGGGCTTGGGAGTTTCGATACACAATACCATAATCAATTTTAGTTACGGTTATGGTTTGGGTTTTCTGAAAGATGATAAAAAAGGAAGAACAAAAGCCTTCGATTTTCAGATTCATCACTATGGGCGTAAGTTTACGGTGGATCTTTTCATTCAAAAATACCGAGGCTTTTATAGCGCAGATAAGTCCGATAAAAACATACAATTATATCCTGATCTGAATATTCAGCAGTATGGAGCTTTTGGGCAATATATTTTTAACAATAAAAAGTTCTCTTACAAAGCTGCTTTTAATCAAAACGAAAGGCAATTAAAATCTGCCGGAAGTTTTTTGGCGGGAGGGGGCGTTTATTTTACAAAAATAGGCTCCGACAGCTCTTTTGTACACAAATCTAGAAACTCCTTGCGCAACTTTCAGTTTGGTGTAAGCGCAGGGTATGCGTATACCTGGGCCATCAGCAAAAGATGGTTTGCCAGCGGGTCGGCAACAATGGGAGTCAACTTTGGCACCGAAAGAATAAATGATTTTGGAAAAGAAAAGATAGAAATCTATCCTACTTTTTTCCCCAGAATGTCTTTAGGATACAATAAAGAAAAATGGTCTCTTGGGTTGTACTACATCAATAATCTGATATTTTCTTCTTTCTCGGGTAATACCTCGGGTAATACTGGCAGTAATGGTAATAGTATTGGTTTGGCCTCAGGGAATTTCCAAATTGGTTATATATGGAGATTGGATTCTAAACTACCGCTACGGATTTTAAATAAGTGATGTTATTCTCTAAATAGTTAAAGCTATTGGGTGTAGTTATTTTTGAGCAAATAGAAACATAGGCTTTGCTTATAAAAGAGTATAAAAGAGTTTAAAAGAGAAATTTATTTCTATCAAATAGTCAAACTATGAGGATTTAAATAAGTGAAACGCCTTTTTTCGTTCTCAAAACGATGTTTTTATATGTTCAAAAATAAGTACACCTAACGGGGTAAAATAATTTGGTTTCAGGTTTTTCTAGGATTCAGAAAGTAGGAAGTTTCAGAATATAAGTGGTTAGTTTTATTATATTTGTTACGTTCGGGCAGTAAGAAATAATTTGCTTCAATTTTCCAACTAGTTTAAAACCGCCGGACGTAATGTTTCTTTTTGGGAAAAGGATACAGTAAAAAAAATAAATTAAATTAAATGAGAATAATATCGGTTAGGCAAAATCCGGAATATAAAGAAAAAGCTGTAATGTATTTACAAGAAAGTTGGTCTGAAATTTCCCCTGTGATTTATGAAAATTGTATTTCACATAGCATTCAGGCAACACAGCCTTTACCACAATGGTATCTTTTAGAGTTAAATGAGGAAATAATTGGCTGTGCAGGGTTAATAACAAACGATTTTGTAAGTAGAATGGATTTGTATCCTTGGATTTGTGCTATTTATATTGACGAGAAATACAGAGGGAATGCTTACGGAGCATTATTGATAGAAAAGGCTAAAGAAGATACAAAAACATTCGGATTTAAGCACTTAAATTTATGTACTGACCATATAGGTTATTATGAAAAATATGGATTTAAGTATATCGGACAAGGTTATCATCCCTGGGAAGAAGAGTCAAGAATTTATCAAATTGAAGTGTAAAAAAAGCATGCAATAAAGGTTTTGCTTGAATTTAAATTTACTTTTCTTAAAAGCTTTTCAGAAGAAGAATTTGAGAAGTATTTAAAAATTAACGGTAAAGAAACCATTAGAAATTAAGTGGCACAATGATTGTTTTATTGAGATTCCAAAATTTAAATAATACAGAATAATTTTAGTCAAATTAAATGGTTTGTCAATTAGAAACAATATGGAAAATAAAATAAATATACCAAAGCCTTGTAGTGAAAACTGGAATTCAATGACACCTAATAGTAAAGGCAGATTTTGTGATTCTTGCAGTAAAACAGTTATTGATTTTACGAAAATGAATACTCTGGAAATTCAGCAATATTTCGTTGAAAATTCAAATAAAGAATCTATTTGCGGACATTTTAAATCGAATCAAGTTGAAACGGCAGAAAGTATTAAATACAATAATTTAAGAAACAGATTTAATCAAATTAGAGTAAAGCCAATTAAAATAATGGCGTTGTTTGCATTGAGTTTTGTTTTCACTTTAACAAGCTGCATGGGAAAAGCAGTCATAGATGGAGAGCCGGCAATAAGTACTACCGATACAATAAATGAACATGAAATTAATAATAAAGTAGAAAGTACAGAACAGCAAAAAGATTCTATAAAAAAGGATAGTCTTCGGCTAAAGAAAAAAGAATAAGACTTGGTGAGGAGTGGTTTAGAAAGACCGGGATTTTAGTTAATAATGTTTTAGTTGCGTTTAGGTAAAAAAAAAATACTTAGTTTGTTATTCCTTATTATTTGGAATGACAAACTAAGTAGCAATTTTTTATTCTTCGTCTGATAAATTAATCGAATAAGCCGATAATGCTGTCAGACGAATAGAAATACTTTAAAAATTAGTATTTACTTTTTTAGAACGATCTACAATATACGAGAGCAGCCAGGTTATTGTTCCTTCCTTTACAAAGAAAATTTTCTTTGTTTCTAAATTTGGAATGCTTTCCAGACAGCTCGTCAGGATATTATTGGCCGAGATAAGATAAGTTTGATTGTAGGTGTTTAGAACTCTGGCAGCATCCGGGTTGGTTTTAGCAAGCGAATTGTATTTGTTGAAATTATTCTTTAGGATTGCGTCGTAATTGATTACGTCTTCAAGGGTTAAGGGAACATAATGTTCTTTAGTGCTCTCATTGTAGTATAGAGTGGCAAAGGCCCAAACTGCTCCACCCGATAGATAAATTTTTTCCTTTTTTAATAACAGCGGATTGGTATCCAGCATTTCTTTTATCTTTTTGCGCAGTACAGTAGTATAATCAAAAGATTTTTGCTGATAGGTCGACATATCGTTAACCTGATTTTGATTGGCAACCGTTTTTTTTACGGCATCAGTAAGTGTCATTGTACCAAAGTTAAGCTCTAAAGGGATGAATTCCAGTTTGTCATCTTCAAGTTCATCAATGTACCCGCCTTTAGTTCTTTGAGCGCCAATATCCAGTAGTAAGGCGTTAGGGTAATCAACAGGTGGGATGGCGCCTTTTACTAACATTCTGGCTTCTTCTTCTTCTGAATTTAGTACATCAAGATTTTTGTCAGTTAGTGTAGTGATTTTGTTTTTTAAAACGTCAATATTACGGGCAGAAGCAAAAGCGTTGGCAGCCACTATAAAAATATTTTGTTCTAAAAGTTTAAATTCAGTTTTTATTTTTTTTAACTGATCCACAACTGTAATACTGGTTCTGTTGATATCATCCTGAGGGATTTCACCGGTAGCGGCAATATGGTCGGCAAATGAAATTCTTTCTTCCGCAAAGTAAAGAATTTTGTAATCAGCTTTTTTAATGTTATTTATTTCCAGAACAGAGACTTTTATAGCTCTTCGTCCGATTTCAATTCCGGCATAAACATTTTTTTGAGCAAATGAGTTAATGGAAAAAAGTAAATTTAAAAGAGTAAAAATTAGAATTTGGGATTTGTTTTTCTTAAACATTTGGATTTAGTTGTGTGTTAATTTAATTTTAAATAAGGTTGTAGGTTGTTGTTTTTGTTTTATTGTATTGTAAATCAGTGTTTTGGGTTGGTAATGTAGGTTGTTGTTTGAAGTGCGCAAATTTATAAAAACATTTATTAATACAAACTCAATTATTAAGAATACTATATTATTTAATTGTTAAGAATTGTTTTGAATTTTAGGGTAGAAAATTTGCATTTCTGGCGTATTAAAAAGAAGACTTTAAGCAAAAAAAATGAGGATTTCTCGGAAGATTTGTGTTAGTGGCCTAGCGTGTACTTGTATTTATTTTAATTGTCTACCTAAATTTTTGGAATCGACACGTAAATTAAACTTGTTACAAAATAAAAATAGTAGCGTAATCTTTTGAGCTTGATCTGTAATCTGCTAAATCTGCGTGAGAATTTTTACCTTAAAAAAAAAAATAGATTTAATTTATAAAAACTACTAAAAACAAAAAAGCTTCAGATTTCTCTGAAGCTCTATTTTAGTAGCCCGTAGCGGAATCGAACCGCTCTTACATGGATGAAAACCATGCGTCCTAACCGATAGACGAACGGGCCTGCTTTGTTGTTGCGGGTGCAAATGTACAACTGTTTTTGAGATACGCAATGATATTTTTGAAATTTATTTTTTTAGTTTTTCATGAAATGCCCCGTTTAGGAATGAGTAATTGTAAAAAGTATTTGGTTAAGTGTTTTGTATTTGTTTGATTGGTAGCAATTTGTTTTGGGCGTAAGGGAGGTGTAAATATGTTTTTTTCTTCTTTTTATTAGGATAAATAATTTTTAATAAAATTTAGAAAAGTTTGTTTTGAAAGAATATACGTATGGTTTTTTACGGAATTTTTCATTGAACTTCCTTTTTAACTTTAGATTTTAGAGGTGTTTTTATTTTTAGATTAGAAAAACAAATCCGTATAATCGGCTAATTTGGAATTTCACACTATGTTAGGATTAAAAATCAAAAAAGCCTCTCTGTTTTTGAAATATAAAATTATTGAAAGGATTAGAAAAGAAACTAATTACAAAAATACAGCTTAACTTTTTCCCGTTGTTTAACAGAGTTATTAGAAAAAAACATGATCTTACTTTGGTATAAGACGATTTGGCTAATAGTCAATTTTATTGGACATTCCGCTAATAAGTTTATAATTCAATTTTAACATTAAAGAGTTGTATTGCCATTTTGTTTTATTTTATTTTGCATTTTTTTAACAAATGTTTGTAATTAAAGATTATTATTTAGGTCTGACCTTTCCATTGTATTCTTAAGAATGTCTTTCCATTTTTAATAGCACAGTAAAAAATAGCTTCTAGAGATGCTGTTGCAGAGAATCAAATCTTTATTTTGATAACATTTTTTTAGCTTTCATATGAAAGTATATATTACTATTTCCCTCTTTTAAAATTTTAAATTATGAAAAAGTTTTTTTTATTGTTTGTCATATTTGTTTCACAAACAAATTTTGCTCAAAATACATTTCCATTTCCGGAGACAGGAAGTGTGGGTATTGGAACAACTACGCCGATTGGTAAGTTAGATATAAATACGGGACTTTCCGGAGGTACAGTTGATGTAAACCTGATACCAAATGGTACAATTTCGTTTGGAAACGGAAGTGCGTCAACAGCAGTTCCTACAATACTTGGGAGAAGTAACAATAATGTTGGGCTACAATTACAAGCAGGGGTTAATGACTTCAATGCTAGTGGTGATATAATGTTTAATGCTCGTAAAAATGACGGTACTGATTTTACAACATTGACAACTCCTGCTTTTAGGTTTGCCAGATTTGCTACTGTGTTAATGGATGTTATGCGAAATGGTAATACTGTTATTGGGCTTAGTACTTCTCGAACTTGGTTAAATAGTAGTACTTCTTTTGGAACTTCTAAGTTAAATTTAAGTGGTTCTGGGGCAGTTAGGCTTTTAGAAATTAATAGGGAAGATGCAATTATTACACCGGGAATTGCGAGTGGTCCAGGGCTTACTTTATCAACCGTTCCGTTTGGAAATGGTACTAATGGAACATTTGGGAACAATGTACTTGGGTATATGAGGAATCCACTTGAGTCAACAGGTACCAGAGCATTAACTGTTCCTTTATCAGATACAGGAAATGAGCCAATAATAAAACTTGAGGCATCAGGAGCAGGTAGTAATGCTTTTGCAGGAATTACAATGGTGGCAAATAGGCCAATTTTAGGTGTTTACAATTTTACAACTCCACTTTTAACTATATTGGCGGCAGGAAATGTTGGAATTGGTACGACAACTACGGGAAGTCATAAACTGGCAGTCGAAGGATCAATCGGTGCAAGGGAAATAAAAGTACAAGCAACCGGTTGGTCAGATTTTGTTTTCAAAAAAGACTACAAACTGCCAACTTTAAAAGAAGTCGAAAAACATATTGCTGAAAAAGGGTATTTAGAAAATATTCCAAGTGAAGAAGAAGTTATGAAAAACGGAATTAATCTTGGAGAGATGAATTCAAAACTGCTTCAGAAAATAGAGGAGCTTACGCTGTATGTGATTGAACAAGAGAAGAAATCGGATAAATTAAAAGCTTTTATTTTAGAACAAGGTAATCTTATTTTGGAACAAAACAAACGCTTAGAAAAGCTTGAAAATAAACGATGAAAAACACTGTACCGGAAGAGTGAAAGTTTAAAGATTAGGATTTAGCTTTTTGATCAAAGTTGAATCCCGGTACTCTGAAAGGGGTTTATGAAAAGCTGCGCAAATGTCTCTATTCTGACTTTGCGCTTTTTGTTTATATAAGAATTATAAATGTTTCAAAAGTCTCCGACTTTATGAGTGAAACTTTGTAAAATAAAAAAAGCTTCAGATATCTCCGAAGCTTTTACTCAGTGGCGGGAACCATTCAAATAGCTAACCAGATTGGTGAGGATTATTATAGTATTGTTGAATATGAATCTTAAAATTTAATTTTGAAATATTGCAATAACTTTTTTGAAGAATAGTAAAGTTCTCTTTATTAGATATAAAACTATTTAGAAAAAAATAAGCTCACTAATTACAAAAATACAGCTTAACTTTTTCTCTTCTACTTGTTTGCATATACGCATTCTATGTAAGTACCAAAAACATCCATCGCAATAATAATCTTCTTGATGATTTATATTGAAAAAAGTATATATTTGAAAATAAATAATGTGTAATAATTATCACACATATGAATGAATTAGCGACTATTAATACCTCAGAACCAAAAAAGAAACAACCAAAACAGAATAAATTATATGAAAAGAATAATGTTAATTTTTGTTTTGAATTTTGGCCTTATAACATTCGGCCAGACTCAGAAAACAAAAATTTTATTAATTGGAACTATTCATTTTGAAACTCCGCATAAAGATGAATTTGAACTAAAAGTAGATGATTTTTTTAGTGCTAAGCGACAAAATGAATTAGAAGACTTAGCTAATGTACTGTCTCAAACAAAAGCGTCTAAAGTGATGATTGAAAGACCGGTTGAAAACCAACGTTCTATAGATAGTTTGTATAATTTATATTTAGCAGATCAATATAAACTTACAGTTTCAGAAAGAGAGCAAATTGGTTTTAGATTAGCTAAGAAATTAAAATTAAAGCAAGTAAACTGTATCGATAAATTCTACGGAATGGTACACGATAGCTTAGTGGGGGTGACTGCAAAAGAAAATAATCAGTTTTATTTGTTAAAAGATCTGGGGGCTGTGGCGAATGGAATGATGAGTGATTATGGTAATAAAGTGAAAAAAGGCACGATAACCGAAGTTTTAAAATACTTAAATAAGCCCGAAGAATTAAAAAGAAATTTATCACTTTATTTAAAATTTGTAGCAAAGATTGGAGCAGGTAAAAATTATGCAGGAGCACAGTCTGTATCGGATTGGTATTTGAGAAATCTGGCTATTTATTCAAATATTATAAATCAAGTTGGGCCTTCGGACAAATATGTTATTTTAATTTTTGGACAAGGACATATTCCTATATTAAAACATTTACTACAGAATAACGACGACTTTGAGCTCGTTGAATTAAATAACGTACTAAAATAAACTGCCACAGGGACCTAAAGTTAAAATTACAAAACAAAATATGCAAGACGAAATAATTAAACACTCAAAAAAAATATACTCCGAGATGAACAATAAAAACCATTCTTTCAAAGAAAAAGTAAAAGAAGTACTTGTTGAAATTTTAATTATTGTATTTGCTGTTTCACTTTCTATTTGGCTTCACTCTTGGAGCGAAGAAAAACATCAGCAGAAGGATGCGCAAACATTTTTAGTTGGATTGAAAGAAGATTTACAAAAAGATATTGCAAACCTGGAAGACACGAAAAAAACATTTCATAAAACGCAACAACAAATCTCATTTGCTTTACATCTTACGCAACAACAAATAGACAGTATTAAAGCGAATCACAAACAGATTAATTCAGGTACAAATTTCATTAATACATTGGTAAACAATGGTAGGTATGAAGGCTTTAAATCTAGTGGTAAAATAAACACTATAGAAAATCAAAACATAAGGAATATGATTTTGAGTTATTATCAGCAAACTATTCCACAGATAGGACTTGTTGAACAATCATACAAAGAAATTACTTCAAGATATGTAGATTTGTTGATAGGTGGAAAAGAGGATGAAGATATCTATACGAATTTAATGAAAAAGAGAACAAAGATTATTTTGTCGGGTATTGATAATTTTACCAAATACAATCAAAAATCTTATGAAAAAGCGATTAAGGAAGCCAGAGAAATTGTAAAAGAAATTGACAAGATAGAGAATTAGTAAAAACGAATGCTGAAAGAGAAAGATGAAATGATGCAAAGGTTTGAAAAATTAATCAATAAATAATGGTTTTATTGTTTGTTATAATGGAGGCCCAACTTTTTTAGTTGGGCCTTTTGTTTTATATAATGGTAAGGTTTCGAATACTTATGAATACAAATCTGCGCTAACAGGTCTCAATTGAGTTCTCTGTTTAGATACTATTGCTTTTTATTATCGATATTTTCTAATTGTGTTAAGTCTGCTGACACAAATTCAAAACTTAAAAGTGTCGGCAGTGTGCTGACACTTTTTTATCCGATCGCTCCGATATGTAGACAACGATCGCGCAGATTTGTAATCTGTGCCCGCAAAGAGAATCAAAAGTAAATATAAACAAAAAGCCTCAGATTTCTCTGAAGCTTTATTTTAGTTGCGGGAACAGGACCCGAATCCGATCGCTCCGATATGTAGACAACGATCGCGCAGATTTGTAATCTGTGCCCGCAAAGAGAATCAAAAGTAAATATAAACAAAAAGCCTCAGATTTCTCTGAAGCTTTATTTTAGTTGCGGGAACAGGACCCGAATCCGATCGCTCCGATATGTAGACAACGATCGCGCAGATTTGTAATCTGTGCCCGCAAAGAGAATCAAAAGTAAATATAAACAAAAAACCTCAGATTTTTTCTGAGGCTTTATTTTAGTAGCGGGAACAAGGCTCGAACCTGTGTCCGCCGCGGCGGATATGAGCCCTCCATGCGATAAGTTAGATTTCCAATAAACACTTTTAGAAAAGTTGGAATTTGGAATTTAAAAAATTTGGAATTTTACACTCTGTTGGATTAAAAACAAAAAAGCCTCAGATTTCTCTGAAGCTTTTGTTTTAGTAGCGGGAACAGGACTCGAACCTGTGTCCGCCGCGGCGGATATGAGCCCTCCATGCTATAAGTTATATTTCTAATAAATGTTTTTAGAAAAATTGGAATTTTACACTCTGTTGGATTAAAACAAAAAAGCTTCAGAGAAATCTGAAGCTTTTACTTTAGTAGCGGGAACAGGACTCGAACCTGTGACCTTCGGGTTATGAGCCCGACGAGCTGCCTACTGCTCTATCCCGCGATGTTTCGGGTGCAAAGATACGCCGATTTTTGAGAAAAACAACGAAAACTTAAAAAAATGTTTTATTTTCTGTATTGAGTTGATATGACTACCTTTGCACTCGAGACCAATAGGTCAAACTGTACGCAGTAAAATTAAATAATACACAAATGTCACATAAAGCAGGTTTTGTAAACATCATCGGGAATCCAAACGTTGGGAAATCAACATTGATGAACGCCTTTGTTGGAGAAAGATTATCCATCATTACATCAAAAGCACAAACAACACGTCATCGTATTCTTGGAATCGTAAATGGTGAAGATTTTCAATTGGTATTGTCAGATACTCCCGGGATCATCAAACCGGCTTACGAAATGCAGGAGTCGATGATGAACTTCGTGAAATCGGCTTTTGAAGATGCAGATATTTTGGTTTATATGGTCGAAATAGGAGAGCAGGACTTAAAAGACGAAGCCTTTTTCAATAAAATCATCCACGCTAAAATTCCGGTTTTATTATTGTTGAATAAAATTGACAATTCAAACCAGGAACAATTAGAAGAACAAGTAGCATTTTGGACAGCAAAAGTGCCAAATGCGGAAATCTTCCCAATTTCGGCTTTGCAGAATTTCAATGTACCGGAAGTTTTCTCCAGAATTATTGAGTTACTTCCTGAATCCCCTGCTTATTATCCAAAAGATCAATTGACCGATAAACCGGAACGTTTTTTTGTAAACGAAACCATCCGTGAGAAAATCTTATTGAATTACAGTAAAGAGATTCCATATGCCGTAGAAATTGTGACGGAAGAATTCCTTGAAGATGAAAATATTATCCGTATCCGTTCCGTAATTATGGTAGAGCGTGATACACAAAAAGGAATTATCATCGGACATAAAGGTGCTGCTTTGAAAAAAGTAGGTATGGATTCCCGTACTGATCTAGAGAAGTTTTTCGGAAAACAAATTCACATTGAACTTTATGTTAAGGTGAATAAGAATTGGAGAAGCAACGCGAATATGTTGAAGCGTTTCGGATACAACCAGTAGGGGAGTTTCTTTTGTTTCAAGTTTCAGGTTCGGTTCTACAACGTGAAACTTGAAACCTGAAACAACTCCTAAAAACACTAAAAATCTTAGGTACTTAGAAACTTAGCGACTTAGTCACTTTTTTACCTACCTTTGCAAAAAATTAAAATACAGTATTTTTGATTTATAAGAGTCACGATTTTGGGAAACCGGAATCTGAAATCTAAAAATCTGAAATCTAAAATAGAAAAAAATGAATAACATTGTTGCGATAGTAGGAAGACCTAATGTAGGGAAATCAACCCTTTTTAATAGGCTGATACAAAGAAGAGAAGCTATTGTAGATTCAGTTTCCGGGGTTACCAGAGACAGAAACTACGGTAAAAGCGAGTGGAACGGAAAAGAGTTTTCTGTAATTGATACCGGTGGATACGTTCGCGGAAGTGATGACGTATTTGAAGGGGAGATCCGTAAACAAGTAGAGCTTGCTATTGATGAAGCCGATGTTATTATTTTTGTGGTAGATGTTGAAGAAGGTATTACACCAATGGATGAAACGGTGGCTAAATTGTTGCGTAAAGTAACAAAACCGGTTTTATTGGCTGTAAACAAAGTAGATAACGCGATGCGTGAGAAAGATGCGATTGAGTTTTATAATCTTGGTTTAGGAGATTATTTTACTTTCGCCAGTATTTCAGGTAGTGGAACAGGAGATTTGTTAGATGCTTTAATTGAGGCATTTCCGGAGAAACCTGTTGTTGAGGTTAAAGAAGATTTACCTCGTTTTGCTGTTGTAGGACGTCCAAATGCTGGTAAATCCAGTTTTATCAACGCTTTAATTGGTCAGGATCGTTATATAGTAACTGATATTGCGGGAACTACACGTGACGCTATTGATACAAAATTTGACCGTTTTGGTTTCGAGTTTAACTTGGTTGACACTGCGGGTATCCGTCGTAAGGCAAAAGTTAAAGAAGATTTAGAATTTTATTCTGTAATGCGTTCGGTTCGTGCGATTGAGCATGCCGATATCTGTATCTTGGTTATTGATGCAACCCGTGGATTTGAAGGTCAGGATCAGAGTATTTTCTGGTTGGCAGAGAAAAACCGTAAAGGAGTTGTGATCTTGGTAAACAAATGGGATTTAGTAGAAAAAGATACGATGTCTACAAGAGATTACGAAGAGAAAATCAAAAAAGAATTAATGCCTTTTACTGATGTGCCTATTTTGTTTGTTTCTGCTTTAACGAAACAACGTTTATTGAAAGCACTGGAAGCGACAGTTCAGGTTTTTGAAAATAGAAAACAAAGAATTGCAACTTCAAAATTCAACGAATATATGTTGAAAGTTATCGAGGCTTATCCGCCACCGGCAACTAAAGGAAAGTATGTGAAAATTAAATATTGCATGCAGTTACCAACTTTAACACCTCAGTTTGTGTTTTTTGCTAACATGCCACAATATGTTAAAGAACCATACAAGAGATACCTTGAAAATAAGATCAGAGAAAATTGGGATTTCGCGGGAGTGCCAATCGATATTTATATTAGAGAGAAATAGAAAGATGATAATTCAGTATTGACAACTTAACTTCAAAAGTAAAAGGTCAAGCTGAGAAGGTAATCTTCAAACCAATAGAATTAAATCGCTCAGAGATGAGCGATTTTTGTTTTTATAAAACTAGCTGTTTTTAAAATCATAAGCTTTTGAAGACTTTGGTATGACTATATTACTTATTGATTCTTCATAGAAAAAAAAGATACTAATAGTGCAAAAATTAAACTTTGTAAGTTGTAATTACTGTTATTTTATTTGAGATTTGCACTGAAAATAAATAAATATGAAGAAAATTATATTAGTAGGTTTAGTATTGTTTAGTGCAATAAGTTGCTCGGAAAGTGATGTAGAACAGGATAAGGTGGTTAGCCAGGAAACGTCGATGAATATTCATCTTAATTCGCAAAAGACAAATATCACAGGAAAAGATGTAAAACGCGGAACGCTCCCTGTTACTGTTAATAATGTCACAATAAAAGTTCAGCCTTGGGATCCTGCAGGCTATGATGGATTAGGGGCGCCTGATTATACTAGACTTGCAAGTATTTTTAAGTTCGGTATTGTTTCTAATGATAATGTTAGTGCGGCTGATGGATTTGAAATAAGAAATTTTAGTACAGGAATTTCAAGTTTTCAAGTTTTTGCTAATTCTGGGACTTCGGATGAAGAATATGTTTACGGCTCTTGGCTGGGAGAATCTAGTACATTGTCCGTGAATGATTTGTTTATAAAGTGGGAACAGAAGCCTGTCGCTGTTAATTACGGAGCTAATAATCAGATAATAGATGTAATAGCGGGAGTAAATACACCACTTTCATTTATTTTAAATCCAATGAATGGACGTGTACTATCAGTATTTCAACTATCGGATGAATTAAAGGCTTGGAATTATAGCGCAAAAGTGCGAACATTAGCTGAAGGAGGAAATAGTACGGGACCGATAGATGTTAATAAAAGCCGTAATGCTATAACTAATCTTGATGGTTATGACGTTATTCCTACTGCGCCACTAAAGCATATTATTGCTATTTTTAATGATAAGGGAGTAAAAGTTGCTGAGTATGCTGTTGCGATAAATGCAATAAAAGGCGAAAGTGTTAATACTATATATACAATTCATTCAGATAAAATACCTGCGGCTAATAAATTGCAAGCAACAATATTAGTTCCGGATTTTAAATCACTAGAACCAACTGTAAAACAGATTTAATTGGTTAAAAGGATGTTTTTTATGTATAGAGTGGTCAGAGAAAATTGGGATTTCACAGGAGTGCCAATCGATATCTATATCAGAGAGAAGTAATAATTTCTATTCAAACAATAAAAAAAGCAACATTTCAAATTTCGAAATGTTGCTTTTTTAGTTTAATTCAAAAAGTATGTTTTAAGGTTGGTTCTGATCATAGAAGAACAGTTGTTCTAAAGCTGAAGTTCCGTCGGGATCTGGAGTGTCCCCGTTGTGTTTTCGGGTTGAAGAAGCCAATTTTAGCGTATAGGTACAACGTGTCAGGTTGTTATCCGGTGGTGCGTTAAGTGGTGAATTATTGTTTATCCTTTTTAGTAAGGCTGAATCGATTATACCATCAGAAATGTATCTGCTTATCGTAAGACTGTTATTATTTAAATGCAGACTACCGGAAGCTAAATACGGATGATACAGCGTATACTTAGCGTGTATCGTACCATTAATCGGGCTGCAAAGCGTACTTTCTTCCAGCTCTTTAATGGCCAGTTTTCGATAAATCGGATTGTTGTTCATGACAACAGAATTAAGTGTTTTTCCGTCTCCGCCAACGGTGCCAAATTGATTTAAGGCTTTATTGATTACCTCTCTGATTTCAAAACGAATAGCAAATTTTTCAAGCGGAATATCGTTTGCTGGCGGAATGGCTTGCCCGGCACTAAAGATATTCGGAACATCTGCGGCGTTGGTTAATTCAGTTGTATTTATCGAAATCAGGGTATCTTCTTCAATAACATTATATAAAGGTAAATCAGCAAGAGTTAAACCATTAGCGATTAAAGTTCGCTCAATAGCGTGGTTGACATCAAACCAGCCATCGGAATCAAAATCACTTTGAGCACTGTCTACATAAAGATCATCAAGATATAGAATAGGAATTTTTCGGGATAGTTTAGAAACGGTACTTGGAACAAATAAGTTATTATCTGTTTTGCCGACAGTTTTAGTGAAATTTGATTCATCTAAAGGAGGTGTATTGTTTAACGCCGTTGTTTCACTAATTCTGAAACGATATTCAATCGGGTTTCCTGCCACAGATTTTAAGGCCGCCTGTCCTGTTAATCTTATAACAGAATAGAGTACATTTTTCCCCGAACCTGCAAAACCATTGGCATCAAAATCGTGAACACCTAAACCGTAAGAAGCGCTGAATTGAGATCCGATTCCTGTCCATGAACTAGGAAAAGGATTGTCCGGGTCGGTTACGATAATATCAGAACATAATTTGACACACAAACAATGTCCGACATTTTTTCGTGCATCCGATTTGGTTTCATTTACTAATACTGTTCCGCTTAATTCTGCTTTAAAATAAACATCCGGTCCGCTCTGGAAAGAGAGAAATGAAGGGTCAGTTTCGATATTGATCCACGGAGATAAAAAGGTTTTCTTAAAATCGGCTGATGAATAATCAATTCTAAAGTGCCCGTGTGAATCGGTTGTTGCGGTTCCTAAAGTATCGTCGGTCAGGAAATCGGCATCCATTGCCGTTACTTTTGCATTGGCAATTGGTGTATTGGTTTTGCAGTTCATCAAATGACCACAGATTGTCCAGGCGTCAAAAAAGTGTCCTCGTATATAACACCACCATTTGTGTGCAATGGTGTATCTCCATCTGTAATTTTGGTCTTTTTCCTGTCTTTCAAGCTCAGATGGCATTGAAATAGAGGTAAGGTGAAATTGAAGCGTTTCATTTCGTTTTGGTTTTGGAAATTTGAAAGGTACAGTGCCGCAAACAAAATCAATATCATAATCCCCAATGGTCAATCTTTCATCCAATTCAATTTCAAAATTCCCATCCTTGTCTGTTGTTTTTCTGGTAATAAACAATTGCTCTCTTTGTTTTGCCTCTTCTTTAGAAACATAACGGAATGTGTCTTTTAGGTTTGCATTTTCTGCAACTGTTTGTTTTCTGTACGGATGATACAGTAAAATTTCAACGTCAGAGATAGACTCCAGACAATCTTCACATATAAATCCTCTTAAGGAACCTTTAAAAATATTTTTCATGATAATTCGTTTTAAATTGCTTATGCTAATCGATTTTTGGTTTTTCTGTCAAACTCTTTTTAGGATTTTCTGAATTCCTTTTGTTTTTCTAATTACATACTACAAAGGTTTCATATTTACATGTAAAAGAAGTCAGGATAAAGACCGTTTTTGAAGGGGGATATTTCCCCTTTTTTTGTGTTTTTTTGATAAAACGTACCGAATTGCAAATAAACCTTTTGCTATTTTTGAGGTCTTATTGTTATAAGTAATTGCCCTATGACCAAATTGTATTCTTTTTTTCTGCTCTTGTTTTTCTGTTATACTGCCAGCGCACAGAGCGATATTGTTGTGAAAGGAACTGTTATTGACATCAATACACAGCTACCGATGGAATTAGCTACGGTTTATTTTACGACTGTTAGAGATTCTGCGGTAATTGAATATACTACGACAGATAAAAACGGTTTCTTTAGCCTGAACATTAAAAAATACGATAAACCGGTTTTTTTAAAGGTGAATTATATCGGATACCAAACTTATTTGGAGGAACATAAAGGGCTTACAGAGAGTAAAGACTTTGGGAAACTGTATATGCTCGAAAGTGTAAATGCACTTAATAATGTGGTGGTAAAAAGTGAAGCGGCCCCAATCACCATCAAAAAAGATACGTTGGAATTTAATGCTACTTCTTTTAAAGTCCGCCCAGATTCTAATGTAGAAACATTATTGAAACAATTACCCGGTTTTGATGTAAACAACGACGGGAAAGTGACCGTCAACGGAAAAGAAGTAACGCAGTTTTTGGTTAACGGAAAAACTTTTTTTGATAAAGACGGAGCCATTGCTTTGAAAAATCTACCGGCAGAAATTATAAAAAAGGTTCAGGTTTCGGATTTTAAAACTAAAAAAGAAGAATTGTCAAAACAAGAAGCTACTTCAGATTATTCAAGTATTAATTTGACAATCGACGAGAAAAAGAATAAAGGATACTTTGGGAAAATACTTGGAGGATACGGTTCTGATGAGCGTTACGAAAGTAGCCTGATGATGAATTTTTTCGATAATAAACAGAAAATTAGTGTTTTGGCTTCTTCGAATAATATTAATGCTACCGGATTTTCTATGGATGATGTTTTTGATACTATGGGAGGAGGAAGAAACAGTAACGGAAGAAATACAGGCAACAGTTCCGGCAATACCAGTAAAGGAATTACCCAGTCTAATCTGGTTGGAATAAACTATTCTAATGATTGGTCTAAAGAATTGCTGACAATGGGAAGTTATGATTTCTCTAATTCAGTTACGAACAATAACAGTAAAGCAGATCAGATCAGTTTTTTGCCGAATGGAACTATTCGGACTTCATCGGATGCTGTAACAAGAAATGCAAATACGGGTAATAAAGCCAACTTTCAAATAGAATACAAAATCAACCCCACGATGCAGGTTATTGTTGCTCCAAGATTAAATCAAACACGCTCTAACAATCGTTCGGGTTCTTCAAGTCATTCCGAAGATGAAGACGGTCAGACTTTAAATAGCAGTAACTCGGAATCAAATAGTGAAAATACAAACACCAGTTTTTCTAACAGTATTAATTTTAATAAAACCTTTGAAAAGCAGGCACGTAATTTCAGTTTGGTTTTTAATAATAGTAATACCAGAACTGATTCGGATGCTTTAAATCGTTCTGAAACTGTTTTTTATCAGGGTAGCAAACCAAATGATGAGCGAAATCAAAACAGTAAAAATAGGGTTGCTTCGGATTCTTATACGATAGATATTGAGTATACAGAGCCGATAACGGATTCCCTGAGAATTAGGTTTGGTTCCGATTTTGATTGGGAAAAGACTGTAAACGATAAGAATACCTTTAATTATAATGCAGGTACAGATTCCTATTCAGATCAGGATTTGTCTTTAACAAATTATATTTCTTCACGTCAGAACAGTATTAGTCCTAAATTTGGTATTACCTGGCAAAAAAGAAAATTTACTCTTAATTTAAATTCGCAGACGGCACTTGTCGATTATGATAATCATTCGTTATATCTAAATAAGGAGACTGATTTAAACAAAAAATATGCATTACCAATGGGTAATTTACAGCTTAGGTATAAGTTTGGTCGTTCTAAAAATCTGACTTTCAGATACGATTATTCCAATGCATTGCCGACCGCAACTCAATTATTGCCGGTACTCGATTTGTCAAACCCATTGAATAGTATTATTGGTAACCCAAATCTGAATCCGATAGAAAAAAATAGTGTAAGTATTAATTTCAGGAATTTTGATTTCCGTACGCGTTCCGGTTATAGTGTGTTTGCTAAAACAGATTATTACAACAATGATGTGGTTTCAACTTCTCTTTATGATGACAGTGGTAAAAGAAACACCACTTACGCCAATATTTCGGGAACGTATATGACTTCTTTTGGTGCCAATTGGAATCAATCTGTAAAAAAAGACGCCAGTGTTCTACGCTATGGTTTAGGATTAAATGCGAGCTATTCGTTTGATAAAGGGTTTACAGATGCGGTGATGTACGAAGCAAGAGCAACCGGAATAACACCAAAAGTATATTTAAGTTACGAATATGGAGATTTATTGACTATTGCTCCATCTTATGATTTGACTTATAATGAAACAAAATATAAGAACTATTCCAGAGATGCTACTTCAAACGTAATTCATAAAATTAATTTGCAGACCACGGCATATTGGCCTGCCAATTTGATTTTTGGAAATGACTTCGGATATACTTATAATTCGAATATTTCGGATGATTTCAAGAAAGACTTTTTTCTTTGGAACACCAGTTTATCCTATGGTTTTTTGGAGAAAAAATTATACCTGAAAGTAAAAGTATACGATGTTTTAAATCAGAATCAGAGTGCGATAAGAACCATTTCGGCAACCTCGATTCGAGATGAAGAAAATACGGTTTTAAAACGCTATTTGATGTTTTCGGTAGCCTATAAAATTGGGAATTTTGCAGCTAAAGAAAAAAAATCCCGAAGAAGAGAAAGAGATTAAGCTTTTGTTTTACGGTTAATCCGATGATAAATCGTAAATCGGATAATATCCCGGTCATAAAAATCGACACCACTGGCACGTCTCTGAAAACTTTTCATATACCCCAGTTCCAATCCGATATTGGGGTTGAAATGATAACGTAAGGCTGCGTAAATTCGGTTTTGATCAAAAGTATTTCTTTTGTTGTCTTTTCCGTAATTGAGTAAGATTTCGTCTGAAATAGTCCCTTTTAGGCTGCGTTTTTCTTTTTCCCAAAGAGTAAAGGTAGATTGTAGTCTGTATCTAAAGCGCCATGAGAAAGAGAAATCATCGAGTAATTCTGTTTTATTGGCCTTTTGCATAAAACGTTCCTCAATCTGAAAGCGATTGTGAAAAGTGATTTTTGCAATATCATTGATAAAAGTAATATCCTGTTGACCTCTGTATTCCGGAACCGAAAAATTTGGATCAAAATGCGGATCTTGTGTATTGACATTAAAATAGGCAAATCCTCCGCCTAAATCGATTATTTTATTGGTTCTGTAACGCCCCTGCATGCGAAGAACAAAAAGATTTTCATGTATGGGATTGACAAAACTTCTGTTGTCCAGTTCAGAATGTATAGACCATTTTTCGCTTAAAGGGAAAATATTATAGTATCGAATCCAGGTTAGGGTTTGTTGATCCGTTTTTGTCTGAGCCTGTAAAAATGGACTTGTAAGGCTTAAAAAGAATACTATTTGAAGGATTTTCATCTAATCTGTCTAAATTCAGGCTGCGAATATAGGCAAATCGGGACTAATTTGTTGAAACAGAGATTGATTTTTAAATCTGTTTTGAGCGTAATTTTGTGATTTTCGGGAATTCTTTTTTGATATAAAAAACGAGACATGCTTTAGATAGTGTGTCTCGTTTCAGTGTTTATTTAATTCAAGTTGTTAGATAAAAAGTAAACAACAAAAGTGAGAATTTTAGTTTGCCACAACTAAGCAAATAAGAGAAGGATACTTTTGTATAAATTATTTCAAAATTGCAAGGCCTTTTCTGATTTTTTGACTGACCTATATCAATTGCCTCCAGTTTTAACTGGAGATGAAGAATTAATTGATAATAAAGAGGCTTTAGCCAAACTCTTTGAAGGTTTGGCTAAAGCCTTTGCTTTGTGTCTTTTTTAGTGATCTCCGGTTAAAACTGGAGGCAATTCAAATAAAACTTGTGCAATTTTTATTCGGATTATAAATAAACAAAGTCATCAACTAGGAACTTGAATTATTTAATTAAATAGTAGTTTTTTATAAAGAATATTTTAAGGTGATTCCATAGGTTCTTTGGTCGCCTAATACGCCCGCATATTGTCCTGTATTTCCTCCTGCAGGTAATAATTGCTCATAATAATCTTTGTTTAAAAGGTTGCGTCCCCAGAAATGTACAGACAAACCTTCGGTAGCGCGGAAGCCTAAACGAGCATTAAAAATAGCATAACCCTGTACCACTAAATATTTTGAAGCAGAAGGACTTGATGAAAATTCAGAGCGAGCATAAGAATCGATAGCTAAAAATACTTTACCGGCATTTCCGAAGAATTTAGCATGGTCAGAAAGCTCACCACCTAAAGATCCAGCCCATCTCGATGCGCCCGGCAGATCAGTTCCGGACACATCTATATAAGCTACAGAAGCTCCGGTTTCCTCTAGTGGAAGTGGTGCATTGGTAAACTTAACATATTTACCGTCTGTATAAGTTGCAGCTCCATTTATGGTTAAGTTTTGATTTATTACAAAACTGGCATCCAGTTCAAAACCTCTCACACGAACTTTATCGGCATTGGCAAGATAACCTCTGTTTACTCCTAATTCAGCTGCCTGAACATTAGTTTGGAAGTTTCTGATATCGGTATTGAAGAAAGTCAGATTAAAAATAGAGTTTTTAAAGGGAGACGTTTTTATACCAAACTCATAGTGATTTACCTCTTCCGGTTTAATTACAGAAAGGTTAAGCAAAGGCTGACCGGCTGAATTTGTTGGAAGTCCTGCAACATTCACCCCAACCGGTTTGTAACTTTTTGCAAAAGTAGCATAAGCATTGATTTTGTCTGTAGCTTTATAGGACACGGTTATATTTCCTGAGAAATCGGTATCATCTGTGTCTGATGTAAAAGCCTGATCGCTGTAAACTTGTTTTTTCAAGGCAAGTAAGGCAGGGTCAGTAGTCTGAAGTCCTCCGTAAGTGGTACGGCTGTAATCAGCATCTTTTTTATCAAAGTTATAACGTAAACCAGGTAGTACGTGTAATTTATCTGTTATCACCCAGTCCAATTGTCCAAAGATAGCAGCACTGGATGATCTTATGCGAGCATCTGTTTTGATACCGTAGCCTTCAAAAAGACCCGGAGTTTTCCATAACGAACTTGTCGAGCTTTGCGAAAATCTCCATTGTGCATTTCCGGATTCTTCAGTACCATTGGTTTTTGAAGTCTGATCGATAAAAAACACACCTACAACACCGCTCAATTTTGAACTAAGCTGACCAGCATAACGTATTTCTTGCGTAAATTGGGTCTGTCTGGTTGGGTTTTGTGATTTAGCAAGTACTTGTAGTCCTGTAAAATCCCTGTCATTTGACGGATCCCAGTTCCAGAAACGCCAAGCCGTAGTTGAGGTAAGCGTTCCGCCTCCGATTTTGGTATCAATATTAAGCGAAACACCACCTAAATCCTGATTAGAACGCCAAGGAGTGTCCTGGTCGATTCTACGATCAAATGCGTTTTGACTCGGAAGCTGATAGTTTAAGTCGGCAATGATAGCATTAAATTGACGGTATGCTGCTCTTTGAGTAGGAGCAACACCTGCTACAACCTGTGCATATCCGTCCGGGCGTTGTGTTGTGATATCTGCTGCAAATGTAATATTGGTGTTGGCAGTTGGTGTATAAAGCAATTGCCCTCTAATTCCTTGGTTGTTTAAAGTATTTGTCGCTCTTCCTGTGGCAACATTGTCAATTAATCCGTCGCGTGATGTACCTGAAAAAGATAAACGACCGGCTAATTTTTGACTCAAAGCTCCGGTTACAGAGGCTTTGGCCTGTAAAAAAGAATAATTTCCATAACTAACTTCAAAGTTTGCACCTGAAGTAAAACTTGGTTTGCGAGTTGTAATGTTAAAAGCTCCTGAAGTGGTGTTTTTACCAAACAAAGATCCTTGTGGTCCGCGTAATACTTCAATTTGCTCTACGTCGATAAAATCAAGAGTTGTTGCTGCAGGACGTGCATAATAAACACCATCAACATAAAAACCAACTCCCGGATCAATTCCGTCATTGGTAAGTCCAAATGGAGAACCTAAACTTCTGATGTTGATTCCTGTATTTCTTGGGTTTGAAGAGTATAATTGTACAGAAGGTACGAGTTCTTTGATACGATTCACATTAAAAGCACCTGTTTGCTCGGCTTGTTTACCGGTAATTACCGAAACGGCAATCGGTACATCCTGCACTTTTTCGATACGGCGTCTTGACGAAACCACAACTTCTATAAGTTTGTTTTCTTCGTTTAGTGTTACGAGTAGAGGAGATGAGGGTAGTGTTGTGATCGCAAACTCAGCAGTAGTATAACCTACATATTGAATCAATAGCGTTAAAGGAAGTTTTCCCTGAGTATCGATGCTGAATTTTCCGCTGGCATCGGTAGTGGTATTAAAAGTTGTTCCTTTTATCACCACATTGGCGGCTTCCAAAGGGATGTTTTCATCGGTTGTTACGACACCTTCTATATTTTGTGCGAAAGAGATAGAGAAAGTTAAAAAAGAAAGTATTGTAAATATATTTTTTATAGATGTTTTCATTTTTATATTAAGTATATGTGATTAGTAGAATTTAAATTAAATTTTTTTTACCAACACATACACATCATACTAGAACTGTTTTTCACTGCTGTGAATTGACTGTTTTTATTTTTTTGCAAAAAACTTCTTGATCCACCTGATCGTTTGGAATGTACTTTCATAAGGTTTTAATTTTGGACTGGTTTGTTAATTTTTTTTGCAAATATATATAAATTCTATAAATATAGTAGAATTTAAGAAATATTTTTTTATGACTTCACCAATGAAGCGATAGTGATCCCTTCCATAGCTTTCAAAGTTTTGTCTCTAATAAGGACTAAACCGTGATGTAAGCTGCATTCTGACTCTGTTTTGCAATCAGAACAGGGTTCGTAAAAGTTTAGGGAAGCACAAGGCAAAAGAGCAATTGCACCGTCAAATAAACGGTGAATTTCGGCCAAAGTAATATCATTTTTAGATTTTATCAGATAATATCCGCCAAATTTCCCCTGCTTACTGCTTACAAAACGGCCACGTTTCAGATCTAATAAAATCTGTTCTAAAAACTTTTTAGGAATATTGGCGCCATCAGCGATTTCTATTGTTTTAGAAATGTGATTTTCGTCTTGTTCTGCTAAATAAAGTAAGGCCTTAAGGGCGTATTTTGCTTTATGTGATAACATTTAAATTGAATTATGAATTGTAAATATAACTTTTAATTTGGGTGAAATGTGAAATGTCAGATGTAAAATGTTAGATGTAACTTGAAACTTGAAACTTGAAACTTGAAACAACCAATCTAAACACTTACCAGCCTCCGCTGGAACCTCCACCGGAGAAACCTCCGCCTCCAAATCCACCGCCGAAGCCTCCTCCGCCACCGGATGATCCGCCGCCGAAGCCTCCTCCAAAACCACTGCCTCCTCCGCTGCGGCCTAAACTACTCAGAATAATAATATCCATAAGGCTAGGGCCTCCACCGCTATTGTGGCCTGAATTTCCTCCACCGCCTCTTTTGTTTCGGGAAATCAAAATTACTACAATTACTGCAATAACAATAAAAGGGAGTAAAGGAAAATCTTTTCCTTTTGATTGTTGCTTACGCTCGCCTTTGTATTTTCCTTTAAAAACATCAAATAAAGCGTCTGTTCCCTTGTCAAGTCCATTATAATAACTTCCGGCTTTAAATTCGGGAATAATAATATTTCGGATAATTTCACCACCAATTCCTGCCGTCAAACGATCTTCTAAACCATAACCGGGATTAATGGCAATTTTTCTTTCTTTTTTGGCCAATAAAATAACAACACCATTATCGTCTTTTGCTGTTCCTCCAATTCCCCAGGTTTGCCCCCATTTGGTAGCAAGTTGACTCACATCTTCATTTTGTAAACTCTCTATTGTAATCACTACAATTTGCGTAGTGGTAGAATCCGAATACCGAATCAGCTTTTGTTCCAACTGTGTTTTTTCAGCAGCACTAAGTACGTTTGCATAATCGTAAACAGAAGTTTGAAAACTTGGTTTTTCGGGAATAGTAAATTGGGCAAAAGCACAATTAACAGTAAAAAAAGCGATTAACAGAAAGGATAAATGAAAGATTCCTTTAGCATTAGAGGTTTTGTTTTTGGAAATTTTCATTGTTTATCCTTTTGAGATTTCGTTTGATAATTCGTTAGTATCTTCAGCCAACTTTGGGAAATATTTTTTTAATTGTTCTCCGGCACTTAGAATACCATCAACGATGCCTTGTTTGAAGTTTCCGGATTTAAATTGAGCGACCATAATGTCTTTGGTCGAATCCCAAAAGTCTGTAGCAACAAGATCATTTATGCCTTTGTCTCCACAGATGACAAAATTTTTATCTGCCACAGCAAAGTAGAATAAAACTCCGTTTTTAAGCTGAGTTTCATCCATTCTTAATTCATGAAAAACTTCTAAAGCCCTGTCAAAAGGAACTTTAGAAGTAGTTTGTTCTATATGTACTCTAATTTCGCCCGAAGTATTATTTTCAGCCATACCAATAGCTGCAACAATTTCTTGTTCTTCATTTCTGGATAAAAAATCTTCTACTTGTGACATTTGAATTAGTTTAGAGTTTAGATTGTTGATTGCAGATGTAATTGTTGTCTGGAACCCATAATCAAAATAGTGATTTTTTTAGAATTTTACTTCAACCGGTTTTTCAGCACCTGCAACCGCTTCGAAGTATGGTTTTTCTTTGTATTCACCTAAGAACCATTTGTTCGGAATAGATAAGATATAACCATTATACTCCTGTACACCTTCATTAAAACGTGTTCTGGCTGTTAAAATTTGGTTTTCCGTACTAGCTAATTCATCTTGTAATTTCAAGAAATTTTCATTTGCTTTTAATGTTGGATATTGTTCTACAGAAACCAATAATCTTGATAAAGAAGAAGAAACACCACTTTGAGCCTGATTGAATTGAGACAATTGCTCCGGAGTAACATTACTAGGATCAATTGTTACTGATGTAGCTTTTGCACGAGCTTCAATAACCGCTGTTAAAGTTGATTTTTCAAAATCAGCAGCACCTTTTACAGTGTTTACTAAATTTCCGATAAGGTCATTTCTTCTTTGGTAGGCTGTATTTACATTTCCCCACTCTTTGTTTACAGCCTGGCTGTATTTTAATCCGGTATTTTTAATTCCAATTGACCAGAAAGCTATAATAGCAACCAGTACTACAATAATTCCTACGGGGATTAACCATTTTTTCATATTTGTTTCGATTTAAATTTGTTTGTAATTTTAAAATGATGTTATAATTCGTTCTTGATTTCTGTTAATTGTGTTTTTATGGACTCTAATTTACGTATTATTTCGAATTTATCTAATGTTTTCTTTTGTCCTTCTTTTAAATGGGTTTTGGCTCCTTCGAGTGTAAAACCACGTTCTTTTACCAAATGATAAATCAATTGTAAATTGGTAATATCTTCCGGAGTAAACATTCTGTTGCCTTTCGCATTCTTTTTGGGTTTCAGAATATCAAATTCGCTATCCCAAAATCGGATCAAAGAGGCATTGACATTAAAAGCTTTGGCAACCTCGCCAATGCTGAAATATCTTTTATCTTTAGAAAGCTCAATATGCATGATTTATATTTTTCTGATTTTACTTCAAACTTACTACATTTTGTAGTATTAATCTAATGACTGGTTTTCCTGATTGGCCATATGTGAAATGGCAATGTATTCTACTGCTGAAATATTTCCGTAATAAAAATTTAATGGATTAACGACTTTCCCATCTTTATGTACTTCATAATGACAATGTGGTCCTTCAGACCTTCCGGTGCTTCCAACGTAACCAATAATATCGCCTCTCTTCACATGTTGTCCGGGTCTGCAGTTGTATTTGCTTAAATGGGCATACAAACTCTCATATCCAAAACCGTGCCTGATGACTACATGATTTCCAAAACCTGACGCGGTATTGTCAGCTCTGGCTATCACGCCATCGCCCGTTGCATAAACTGGCGCTCCCGTATTGGCGGTGAAATCCATACCGTTATGCATTTTTCGCACCTTTGTGAACGGGTCAATTCGATAACCAAAACCCGAAGCAATACGTTTCAAATTCTCATTCCGAACTGGCTGAATGGCAGGAATTGCCAATAACAGGTTTCCTTTGACACTAGCCAATTTTAAAATCTCATCTAATGACTTGGACTGAATTGCCAATTGTTTGGACAGTTTATCCATTCGTTTGGTTGTATTCAGTACCAATTGCGAATTGTTGTAACCTTCTAATTCTTTGTATCTGTTTAAATCTCTAAAACCTGATTTTCGTATAGAATCCGGGATTTCTGCTTTGTTAAAATAGACTCTGTAAATGTTATTGTCTCTATCTTCCAAGGCTTCTGTTACTTCATTAATCTGATCCATTTTTTTATTCAGAATCGAATAATGCAGTTTTAGATTCTCAATTTCACGTGCCTGTAAGCGATCTTTTGGAGTTTCAAAGTAAGGAGTGTTGATTAAAAGAACAAAAATTAGAAATCCAAACAGCGCTGAGGCCAACAAAAACAATAATGCATAACCAATTTTGATCCTCTTTCTGGTTTTTATTTTTGTATAAGCCAGATTTTCTGAGTCGTAATAATATTTTACTTTCGCCATATTTTAAAATACCCTATTTTTGCAGCTTGTAAAATAGTTAGTGGAACAAATTTAATAAATGTTTCAGTTGTTTCCAGCTTTTTTTCAAGAATTAAAAAGATTAGATAATGTGTCAGTTTGATAATTAGATAATGTATTTAAAGTGAAATTTATTGTTTTAGACTTTAAGTTTTTGTTTAAGAATTATTTAATTGTCCTATTTTCAGATTGATTAATTATCTCATTGACACATTTTCGAATTATAAAATTATCACATTTCTAATTAAAATATGAAATCACAAGACGTACGTAAACAATTTTTAGACTTTTTTGAAAGTAAAGGACACACCATAGTGCCATCTGCGCCTATTGTACTTAAAGACGATCCAACCCTTATGTTTAACAACTCGGGGATGGCCCAGTTTAAAGAATACTTTTTAGGAAACGGAACTCCAAAAAGCCCAAGAATTGCCGATACTCAAAAATGTCTTCGTGTTTCAGGAAAACATAATGATCTTGAAGAAGTGGGGATCGATACGTACCACCACACCATGTTTGAGATGTTAGGAAACTGGTCTTTTGGTGATTATTTTAAAAAAGAAGCCATCAATTGGGCTTGGGAATTATTGACAGAAGTATACAAAATCGATAAAGATATTTTGTATGTAACTGTTTTTGAAGGAAGTGAAGAAGAGAATGTTCCATTTGACCAGGAAGCTTACGATATCTGGAAAACTTTAATTTCTGAAGACCGAATTTTGCTTGGAAATAAAAAAGACAATTTCTGGGAAATGGGAGATCAGGGGCCATGCGGACCATGTTCTGAAATTCACGTAGATATTCGTTCTGCTGAAGAAAAAGCACTAACTCCGGGGAAAGATTTGGTAAACAATGACCATCCTCATGTAGTAGAGATCTGGAATAACGTATTTATGGAGTTCAATCGTAAAGCCGATGGTTCTCTGGAGAAGCTGCCTGCACAGCACGTAGATACCGGAATGGGATTTGAGCGTTTGTGTATGGTTTTACAAAACGTACAATCTAATTACGATACAGATGTTTTTACACCGCTAATTAGAGAAATCGAAACAATTACCGGAACTAAATACACTATTAAAGCTGCTAATGAGGCAGAAGAGAAAGTAAATATTGCGATTCGTGTTATTGCAGATCACGTTCGTGCGGTAGCTTTTGCTATTGCCGATGGTCAGTTGCCTTCTAACACGGGAGCAGGGTATGTAATTCGTAGAATTTTACGTCGTGCTATTCGTTACGGCTTTACTTTCTTAGATATCAAAGAGCCATTTATTTATAAACTGGTAGACACATTAAGCCAACAAATGGGAGATTCTTTCCCGGAAATCAGAACACAAAAAGCGCTTTGTTCTAATGTAATTCGTGAAGAAGAGAATTCTTTCTTACGTACATTAGATCAGGGATTAGTACTTTTAGATGCTGTAATTTTAAATAATGCAGGTGATACCATTGATGGTAAAAAAGCATTTGAATTGTATGATACCTATGGTTTTCCAATCGATTTAACGGCTTTGATTCTTTCTGAAAAAGCATTGAAATTAGATGAAAAAGGGTTTCAGGAACAATTGCAATTGCAAAAAGAACGTTCACGTGCTGCGTCGAAAGTTACAGCCGGAGACTGGAATGTAATTGTGGAAGATGATATTCAGGAATTTGTTGGTTACGACAGATTGGCACACCAGGTAAAAATTACAAAATACCGTAGAGTAGACAGTGCAAAAGACGGTGAAATCTACCAATTGGTTTTCAATGCAACTCCTTTTTACGGAGAGAGTGGAGGACAAACGGGAGACAAAGGATATTTAGAATCTCAAAATGGTGATATTATTTATATTATTGATACCAAAAAAGAGAACAACCAAACAATACATTTGGCAAAATCATTGCCGGACAACTTAACGGGAACTTTCAACGCTGTTGTTGATGCGAATCAAAGAGCTAAAACGTCATCAAATCACACGGCGACGCATTTGCTTCACCAAGGTTTGCGTAAGATTTTAGGAACTCATATTGAGCAAAAAGGATCGATGGTTCGTAATGCTTCTTTGCGTTTTGACTTTTCTCATTTCTCTAAAGTTACAGATGAAGAGTTAAAAGAAGTAGAGAATTTTGTAAACGCAAGAATCCGCGAAAGTTTGCCATTAATCGAAAAAAGAGCAATTCCAAAAGAGCAGGCACTTGAAGAAGGAGCTATTGCTTTGTTTGGAGAAAAATACGGTGATTTGGTTCGTATGATTAAGTTTGGTGATTCTGTCGAATTATGCGGAGGAACTCACGTACAGAACACTTCAGATATCTGGCATTTTAAAATTGTTTCTGAAGGAGCTGTTGCTTCAGGTATCAGAAGGATCGAAGCGATTACAAGTGATGCTGCAAAAGATTATTTCGAGTCTCAATTGCATTCTTTTTATGAAATTAAAGAGACCTTAAAAAATGCTCAGGACCCTGTTAAAGCCATTCAGTCTTTGCAAGAGGAGAACATTCAATTGAAAAAACAATTGGAAGTTTTATTGAAAGACAAAGCTAAAAACATGAAAGGAGAATTGGCTAAGGAGCTACAAGAAATAAACGGAGTACAATTCCTTGCCAAACAAGTTGATTTGAACGCTGAAGGTGCAAAAGATCTGGTTTATGAACTTGGAAACACAGCAAATAATTTGTTTTTAGTTTTGGCTACAGCCGAAGAAGGAAAACCAATGTTAACGTGTTATGTCTCTAAAGAATTAGTGGCTGCTAAAAACCTAAATGCCGGACAAGTAGTTCGTGAATTAGGGAAATACATCCAAGGTGGAGGCGGAGGACAACCGTTTTTTGCAACTGCCGGTGGTAAAAATGCTGACGGAATCGCAGAGGCTCTGGCTAAGGCAATTGAGTTTGTGAAGTAAGGGTTTATAGCTGCTAAATATATTTCTCGCAAAGTCGCGAAGTCGCAAAGTTTTCTTTATTATTTTTTAAACTTTGTGATTCTGCGGTTTTGCGAGATTTTTTTATTTAAATACTAAAAATGTAGGTTTTTTCTTTAATTTTGTAAAAAAATACAAGATGACAGAAAATGAAATTTCAGCGGTTGTAGTAGATGTTTGTTATAAAATTCACGTTAAACTTGGGCCGGGACTGTTAGAGTCTGTTTATGAAGCAATTCTCTATCATGAGCTAATGAAAAGAGGATTAAATGTTGAAAGACAGAAACCACTGCCTGTGATTTGGGATAAGATCACACTGGATATTGGTTTTAGAGCTGATTTAATAGTTGAAAATAAGGTGATTTTGGAAATCAAATCAATCGCAGAAATTTCGGATATTCATGCAAAACAGATTTTGACATATCTCAAAATCACAAAAATGAAATTGGGACTGTTGATAAATTTCAATGTTCCAATAATCAAGTTTGGTATTAAAAGAGTGGTATCCAATCTTTAAAAATTAGAAAAGTAAGCATAAAGAAAAAAAACTTTGCGCTTTCGCGACTTTGCGAGAGCATTTAATCGCAAAGAATTCTCAAAGTAGTGGATTGTTTTTTCTCGCAAAGTCGCAGAGTCGCCAAGTTTTTTTTTTGAGTTTTAAACTAAACAACTTTGCGCTTTCGCGACTTTGCGAGAGCATTTAATCGCAAAGAATTCTCAAAGTAGTGGATTATTTTTTCTCGCAAAGTCGCAGAGTCGCCAAGTTTTTTTAATTTTCAAACAAATAACTTTGCGAGATTCTCTTTCCATAAACAGTTTACTTACGCTCCCCAATTTGCTGACGCCACATGGCATAATACAAACCTTTCTCGGTAATTAAATCTTCGTGTTTACCCTGTTCGATAATTTTACCTTGTTCTAAAACGAATATTTTATCCGCATGCATAACCGTAGACAGTCGGTGTGCGATTAAAACCGTGATTCTGTTTTTGTCTGAGATGTTTCGGATTGTGGCATTGATTTCTTCTTCGGTTATAGAATCTAAAGCCGAGGTTGCCTCATCAAAGATCAATAAATTCGGGTTTCTTAAAATAGCGCGGGCGATTGATAAACGTTGTTTTTCTCCACCGGAAACTTTGATTCCGCCTTCGCCAATTGTGGTGTTCAGACCATCTTCGGCACGTTTTAGAAGTTTTTCACAGCTCGCTCTTTTTAAGGCATCGTATAAGTCTTCGTCTGTTGCTGATGGTTTCACAAACAATAAATTCTCACGAATTGTTCCGGAGAATAGTTGTGCATCCTGAGTTACAAAACCCAATTGTTTTCTTAAATCCAACAAATCAATTTCGGTTGAGTCGATATCATTGTAAAGTACCTGACCTTCTGCGGGAACATACAGTCCAACTAATAACTTCACCAAAGTAGTCTTTCCGGAGCCGGATGGGCCGACAAAAGCAACAGTTTGCCCTTGTTTGATGTCAAAAGTAATGTTCTCTACCGCTTTGAATTTTGCTGTTTTATGTTTGAAACTTACATTAGAAAAAAGTAAGGACTGAATAACTCCCACATGTTTTGGTGTTTTTGGACGGAATTCTTTCGGAGCATTTAAAAGCACTCGGAAATTTTCCATAGAGACTTTTGTTTCATTAAGGGCAATGATAAAGTTCCCCAATTCCTGAAGCGGACCAAAGATAAAGAACGTAAAAAAGACCATAGTCAATAGATCTCCCACTATAATTTTTCCTCCAAATAAGAAGTAATAGAGTGTGAAAACAACGCAGGTTCTTAAAAAGTGAACCGTAGTACCCTGAATAAAACTTAAACTTCTGATGAAACGAACTTTTTCCAGTTCAAGTTGAAGGATTTTGAAGGTATTTAAGTTCAGACGTTTTTCTTCCTGGTAGGTTAGTCCAAGACTTTTTACAAGTTCAATGTTTCTTAAACTTTCAGTCGTAGAGCCGGCCAATGCATTGGTTTGCGTTACAATTTTCTTAGAAACGATTTTGATTTTTTTACCCAAATATGAACTGACTAAAGCAATAATTGGGGCTGTAACCAGAAAAATTAGAGAAATGCGGTAATCAATTCGGGATATGTAGAGAATTACAAAAACAAAACCAATAATAGTCTGAAAGATTAAAGAAATCGAAAGCGTAATTAATTTCTCAGAATCAGAACGTACTTTGGTTAGTTTACTTAAGGTTTCGCCACTTCGCTGATCTTCGAATTCGGCATAAGGCAAATCGAGTGATTTTTTAATACCGTCTGTATACATTTGCGCTCCGGTTCTCTGAATAACAACATTGGTGAAGTAATCCTGAAAGTTTTTGGTGATTCTTGAGATCATGGCTGCCCCAAGTGAAAGAGCTAACCAAAAGGACAACGATTTTATAAAACCAATTTCGTTTCCTTTGTATTTAGCCAATCCAACTCCGCAATCCTGCATTAATTTACCGGTAATGATAGAGTCAGATAAACTGAAGCAAATGTTTATGGTCGCCATAATTAAAGCGAAGAATAAAAGTAGTTTGTGTTTGATTATATAAGAATACAGTAATTTCATAGTTTGATTTGAATTTAGACAGATGCAAAAGTAAGGAATAGATAGATTTACTAAACTTAATTAAATATATTAAAAAGTTATTTTTTGATTTTGCTTTTTTTTAGAAGTGGAAATTAATACAATGTAAATTCTTAAATAACGAATAATCCTACTTGTTTTTTAGTAATGGAAGTAGGTGGATCTTTTTAAATTCAGAGATAGGTGAAGGTGCTTTTATTTTTCAAAAGTTTGTTTTTTAGAGGGTTAGTTTTTATTACAATCCGATCCGATTTGCGAATTGCAACATTCAGTTTTTCGGTATTAAAAAATAGAAGATGTATTAATTGCAGGCAATTATTTGAATCCAATATATTTGCAGCTATTATTACTATATAACCTGTTAAAATGAAAAAACTTTTATTCCTGTTAAGTGCTTTAATGGTGATACTTACATCTTGCTCTAATGATGATAATTCTAACGCTGCTCCCGAGGACAATTTTATTTTACCTAAAGAGGAAAATGGAATATCTATGTACTCTTCAAAATGGAAAACTACTTTTACTTATTCCGGGAATAAAATAGTAAGTATGGTTGGAGACAATTCAAAATCATTGTATACCTATGAGGGAAATACTATAGTAAATGAAGTGAGATTTTCTGTAGATTTTAATGGAAAAGAAAAGAAAGTTTTCGAAATTTTATATGCTTATGAAAAGGGGAAATTAAAATCCAGTACTTGGAGAGGAGAATTCACTCCGGATTATCCTCAGGGGAAAGTAAATGTAAAAACAGTGTACACGCCCACCTCTGATAATGTGTATACTTATGTGGATTATTCAACTAATGAAGATACAAAAATAGTGACAAAAATAGCTGAAGGTATTTTGACATATAAAGATGGAAATCTTATAAGAAGCGAGCATTTTCGTTTAATTTTAAATACAGGAACTATAATCACAGAAATTTATACTTTTGAATATGATACTAAAAATAATCCCTTCAAAAACATTCTAGGATATAGTTTGATTCTTAGTAAATATGGTCAATTTTCAAGAAATAACATTATAAGAACAACTGTTTGGAATCCAGAACATTCAGGATCGGTAATTGTTCCAACTAAATATGCTTATGATGATAAAGGGTATGCAATATCAAAAACAGAAGGATTTTCTGGAGCCGGCTCACCATCACTCTATGTTAAATATACCTATTAAATATGAAAAAACTTTTATTCCTGTTAAGTGCTTTAATGGTAGTACTTACATCTTGTTCTAATGATGATTCGCCTGCAAATCCTTCCGATTCTTCAAATGTGCTAATAAAAAAAATCATAATAGAAAGCATTAAGGAAGGTACTACTGAAATTAATTTTACTTACGATGGAAAGAAGTTAGTGGAACAAAAAGGTTCGGGATACTTTAATTACACCAAAAGATTTTATTATACGGGAGATTTAATCACTAGGTATGAAATGATCTGGGGGCCAAAAAGTACTTTTGTAACTGATTTAACCTATGAAAAAGGTAAATTGAAAACCTTGTATGGAAATAGAAATTATATACTTACAGGGTTACCCTACATACAAAAGAAGACTTATACCTATAATCTTGACGGATCAGTTTCTTTTGTAATTGATGAGATTGATAAAGATACCCATGAAATTCTATCTTCGAGAACAGGAAGACTAACTTATGTTAATGGTAATATGGTAAAAGATCAGCGTTTTGATGATCCTACAGGATATTTATCTATGACTCTTGATTACGATACAAAAAACAATCCTTTTAAAAATATTATAGGCCTTAACTTAGTGTTAGGCTATTATGATTCTGATTTTTCAGTGAATAATGTATCAAAATTGACTACCAATGGTATTTATAGTTCTCCTTGGAGTGTTTCTTATGTTTATGAATATGATGAAAATAATTTTCCAACAGTTGCTAAACATTTTGATGATAAAGGAAATGTATATCAAACAACAAAGTATTTTTATTAAGAGATTTGAACCTGTTGTTTAACCTGCAGCTGTCTTAAAAGATAAAATGAATCATATAATATCCTGTGGTGAGTATACTATTGGGAGTTAAAGATGAATCAATAGATAAGACTGTAGAATTTGGTTACGAGGAACTAAAATTATAAAATGAGTAAAGAAACCAAGTACCGCTGTATTTGGTTTTTTTATTGGAAAAAATTGGTGAAATTCGTGTTTTAATTAAAAGTCCTCACGAAATGTTGAAGAAGAAATTAATATTTTGTTTTGATTGAAGCTTTTAATTAAAGTACATTTGAAAACTTAATTGATTAATTTAATTCCCTAAAATGAGAAAAATTTTATTTCTTTTCGGTGTTTTTGCACTACTACTTTCTTCTTGCGCCTCTGACGATAATTTACCTGATGGAAATAATTTAATTTTTCCTAAAACAGTTTCTTATACTTATCCGGAATTTCCAGGGGATAATAGTAAAGATAAAATGACATATAATGGAAACAAAATTGTTACTAGTATTGACGAAAAATCAAAGATAGTATACACTTACGATGGGAATAGAATAATAAAACAAGAAAAATTTAAGATAGACGCTCAAGGGAATCAGTCAAAAAGTATTGAAGTTTTATATACCTATGAAAATGGGAAGTTAAAAACAAGAATCATGAAAGAGATATTTTCAAGTGATTATCCTCAAGGGCAATACATGTACAAAACAGTTTATGCACATGAGACTGATGCTCAGATTTCCTATGTTTTTTCTTCCGTCGATGTGGATACGAATGTAGAAAAAAAGAGGAGTACAGGAATTTTAACCTATAAAGATGGTAATCTGATAAAAAGGACACAAGTTGGTGGTGCCTTTGGTGGCGGAAGTAACTCGTCAGAAAGCAGATCTTATGAATATGATACAAAAATTAATCCTCTTAAGAATATTTTAGGGTTTAATCTATTACTGGACGAAATCGGGGATTTTGGAAAAAATAATGTAATAAAAACAATTTTAGAACGAGATGGTTTTCCTAATCCTGCAATTTTCCTAACAAATCATATTTACAATGATAAGGGATATCCAATTAAGAGTACATCACTAACTGGTAATGGTAAGACAATAGAATATGAAATAGAATATGAATATTAGCTTTAAAACTTTAATAGAAAACCAAATACTTCTGTATTTGGTTTTTTTATTGGTGAAAATTAGTGAAATTCGTGTTTAAATTAAAAGCAGATGCAATTCAGAACCCAGATTCCAATTTCGCAAACAAACAATCCAATTGATTATAACTCCAAAATTATTTCTTTAGGGTCTTGTTTTGCGGTGAATATGGCGGAGAAATTGGACTATTTTAAGTTTGATAACAGTTGTAACCCATTTGGGATTATATTCAATCCCGTTTCGATTGAGAGATTGCTAAAAAGGGTAGCAGAACAGGAATTGTTTAGCGAAAAGGATATTTTCTTCCACAACGAACGCTGGCATTGTTTTGAGATTCATTCGGATTTAAGTGCTTCTAATAAAGAACAATTACTGGAAAATTTAAATCAGATGCTCCAATCAACAAAGCAGCGACTAACCGAATCCACGCACATCATCATTACTTACGGGACTTCCTGGGTATATCGTTATAATGAGAGCAGCGAAATTGTTGCCAACTGTCATAAAGTACCGCAAAAGCAGTTTTCAAAAGAATTACTATCGGTTGAAGTGATGCAGCAAAGTATTCAAAATACAATCGATCTGATTCTGACTTTAAATCCAAATGTGAAATTCATTTTTACCATTTCGCCCGTGCGTCACATAAAAGATGGTTTTGCAGAAAATCAATTGAGTAAATCGCATTTATTTACAGCGCTCTACAAAAAACTGCAAACTGCTAGCTACAAGCTACAATCAGATTATTTTCCTTCGTACGAAATCATGATGGATGAACTCCGTGATTATCGTTTTTACAATGAAGATATGTTGCATCCAAATCAGGTGGCAATTGATTATATCTGGAAACGATTTAGTGAAAATTTCATAACGGAGAATAGTCTTCCAATAATGAAAGAAGTTTCAGAAATTCAAAAAGGATTAACCCACAGAAGTTTTAACCCCGAATCAGAACAGCATCAGGCTTTTTTGCTAAAACTACGTCAGAAAATAGCAGGTTTAGAGGAGAAAGTACCTTGTGTCAAGTTTTAAGTAATTAGTCCTTAGTCTTTAGTCATTAGTTTCTAGCTTCGGTGATTTATGTAAATCCTATCATACTTAATGTTTGTAAGTAAAGTCAATTAAACAAAACGTATCGCTCTTCAGTTTCACATTTGACATTTGACATTTGACATTTCACAATTTACATTTCACAACTGGTAATTTGAATTAAAGAGATTATTTCGAAATAATTATTTATCACCGAAATTTTAAAATAATTGCCAGTAATTGTGTAAATTGTTGGGGTGTTTTTTTCGCAATTTTGTAAACTATATAAGACAACAAATTTTGTAGCACTTTTGCCTAACGTGTTTTATTGACGTATGAATAAGAAACCCATTCATTTTCTAAAAAAAACACTGCGTGTACTTCTTTGGTGCATGGTTTCTATCATTGCATTGTTGTTGCTTCTTACTATTTTAATTCAGATTCCATCCGTTCAGAATTATGCAAAAGAGAAAGCGATTACCTATCTGCATAAAAAGATAAAAACCAAAGTTTCGCTGGATCGGATTGCGATTAATTTCCCTAAAGAAGTGGTTCTGGAAGGTTTTTATTTTGAAGACCAAAAGAAAGACACTTTATTGAGCGGCAAAAGCCTCGAACTCGATATTAACTTATTTAAACTGATTAGCAGTGAGCTCGAGATAAACGCCGTTTCTCTAAAAAATACGACCGCTAATATTTCAAGAAGTAAAGAAGGTGTTTTTAATTTTGATTATATTTTAAAAGCATTCGAATCAAAGGACGAAAAACCCGCAGATCCTAATGCCGAACCTTTTAAAATTGCTGTTGTAAAAGTAAATCTTGATAATGTTAAGTTTAATTTTAAAGATGATTTTTCTAAAAATGATGTCAGCATAAAACTTACTCATTTTGATACTAAATTCAAGAAATTCGATTTAGATAAAATGGATTTTGATATCCCTAATATCAACTTAAACGGATTTAAACTAGTACTGAATCAGGATTTAGTAGAAAAAATTGCTGAGGTTTCTGTCAAGACAGCGGACACGATTGCAAAACGAAACGATTTTAATTTAAAATTAAACAAAATCAGTTTGTCAAAAATTGATGTTTTGTACGATAATAAAGATTCAAAATTAGCATCCGGATTGAGTTTAGGAAATCTCGATCTGAAAGTGAACAAAATCGATATGCAAAATCAACTGTTAGATTTTGAAACTTTTGAATTAAAAAATCTAAAGGGGAATTTGCAGTTAGGAGTAAAAGAGAAGCAAATAAAAACCCCCGATTTAGACACAACTGCTATTGCTCAGAAGGGCTGGACAGCAAAGTTACAGCATATCGATATCCGTAATGTAGCTTTTAAATATGATGATTTGCAGTCAAAACCTATTTTGAAAGGAATCGATTATAGTCACCTTGATCTGAGTAAATTAAATTTTAAAGCAGAGAAATTGTATTATACAAGTGATACCATTTCGGGAAATATAAAAACGTTTACAGTAAGCGAAAAAAGTGGTTTAGAACTTCAGTCTTTTAAAACCGATTTCTTTTACGGCCCCACGGCGGCTTATTTGAATAAGTTGTATGTGAAAACTCCGTATACCCTTTTAAAAGACGGGATAAAAGTGCAATATCCATCAATTGCAAAAGTCTCTAAAAATATCGAAACGCTTAGTTTGGATGCCCATCTGAATCAATCCAAATTGGCTTTTAAAGACATTCTATTGTTTGTTCCGGATTTGCAAAAGCAGCCTATTTTTAAAAGTAATCCAAATGCGGTTTTACTTTTGAATGCCCGTCTGAACGGAGAAGTAAATGACCTTACTATCAATCAATTTGAGATGAGCGGACTGGGAACAACCAAAGTTTCGCTTTCCGGGAAAATCAAAGGAATGCCCAATACAGACAAAGCTTATTTTGATCTGAATATCAAAAAAATGTCAAGTTCTTCTAAAGACATTGCCTCTTTTGTACCGAAAGGAACAATTCCGAATAACATTCAATTACCTCCTCAATTTAATGTTCAGGGGAAATTTAAAGGGGCTGTTCAGAATTTCAAAACAAATCTGACTTTAAACAGTAGTTACGGAAATGCTAAGGTAGATGCGCTGTTTGATCAAAGGATAAAGAAAGCAGAGAAATATGATGCTTCGATTTACTTGTTGGATTTCAATTTAGGTCGATTAATCAAAAATGATTCGGTTGGCAGAATTACGCTTAAAGCGAAAGTCAAAGGAAAAGGTTTAGATCCCAAAACGGCACAGGCACATTTAGATGGAATTATTCAAAAAGCAGTATTCAATAAATATACGTATCGTGATTTAGCCTTAAATGGTGAAATTAAAAAAGGCGCATTTGTAGTTAAATCCGGAATGAAAGATCCCAACCTGAATTTTGAATTGGTGGCCAACGGAAGTACTAAAGACAAATATCCAACCGGACAGATAAAATTAAACCTTGATATTGCCGATCTTGAAAAATTGAATCTGCATGCCGGGCCAATGAAGCTTAGAGGAAATGTTGATGCCGATATTGCCAATAGTAATCCTGATTTCTTGAATGGTAAAGTTTTCTTATCGAACATCCAAATTCTGCAAAAGGCAGCGCCAATTGTTTTGGATTCTATCAAAATAATAGCAGTTGCAGATGAGAATCATAATACCATTAAAATTTCGTCTCAGTTCCTGAAGGCTGAAATGGATGGGAAGTACAGGTTGACGACTCTTTCTAACAGTCTGAAAAAGTCACTTTCAAAATACATTGATCTGCAAACGCCAAAATCAAAAGCGGTTTTAGACGAGCAAAATATAACATTTAACCTGAGTGTAGAAAATGACCCGATTCTGTTTCAATTGGTTCCTAATCTGACCAGCTTAGAACCTGTTAGAATCACCGGAAAGTACAACAATGTTGTTGATTCATTAGAAATAAAAGGAACTTTTCCAAGAATTGTATATGCAGAAAACACCATTTCTGATGGAAGAATTAATATTGAAGCCAAAGAAAATGCTTTAGAATATCAAATTTCTGTAGCAGGAGTAGAAAGTACTTCATTAAAAATTCCGTTTACCGGTTTGGCAGGAAAAGTAGAGAATAATATACTGTCCTATGCACTCGAAGTAAAAGACCCGAAAGAAAAACAACAGTATTTTATTGCCGGAGAATTGCATCATGATAAGGATAAAAATGTATTGAAATTTGATGCCGATAATTTTGTCCTAAATTATGATAAGTGGAATATCGACCCGGAAAATGTGATAGAATTTGGAGACAAGAAACTGTATGTGAATAAGTTTTATCTGGAAAATGCCGGGAACGAACTCAAAATACAATCGGAAGGGACTCGGAATAATGCGCCTTTAAAATTGGAGTTTGTAAACTTCAAGATCGAGACGATACTGAATATGGTCAAAAAAGAGGAATTATTGATGCAGGGTTTAATCAATGGATCTGTGCTCGCCGAGAATGTAATGACCAAACCCACTTTTACCTCTGACTTAAAAATTGATGATTTTGCTTTTAAAGGAGAGCCGGTTGGTGATATTACCGTTAAAGTGGACAACAAGACCGAAAACACCTTAAACGCAAATGTAAATCTAACCGGAGAAGGAAATGACGTAAACCTTAGCGGTGATTATAAAATAGAGGAAGGCAGTTTTGATTTTGATGTAGTGCTTACTAAACTGTATTTAAAAAGCATTCAAGGGTTCAGCATGGGGAATATCAAAGACGGAACCGGTTTTTTAACAGGGAATTTTAAAATTACCGGAAATGCTGCTGCACCAAGAGTTAACGGAGAACTGAATTTTAACGATACCGGATTCAGAGTGCCCCAGTTGAATTCTTATTTTAAAACAAACAACGAGAAAATTACTTTTAATAACGAAACTATTTCATTTGATAAATTCTCGCTATTTGATGAAAATGACAATGAATTATTTGTAGACGGAAACATCAAATCTGCTGATTTCAGGAATTTTGATTTCGCATTGGTAGTGCAGGCAAATGATTTTAGGGCCATCCATTCAAAAGAAATCGATAATGAGTTATTCTATGGGGATTTATTTTTAGATACCAAATTAAACATCAAAGGAAATCTGGATAGCCCGGTGGTTAACGGAACGATCAAAATAAATAAAGAAACAAAATTTACGGCTGTCATGCCACAATCTGACCCTTCAATTGCCGACAGAGAAGGAGTGGTGGAGTTTGTTGATGAAGATAATAAATACCTGAAACAAACAATTGCCATGCAGCAGAAGCTGAATCAATCGGAGTTAAAAGGCATGGATGTAAGTGTTGCAATTACCGTAGACAAAGAAGCAGCACTGACTTTGGTCATCGACAAAGGAAATGGGGATTATTTGAAATTGAAAGGAGAGGCGCAGTTAGTCGGTGGAATTGATCCATCCGGAAAAACAACACTCACGGGTAAATATGAGTTCAATGAGGGCGCTTATGAAATGAATTTTAACGGAATCCGACGAAAGTTTGATATCAAAAAAGGAAGTTATATCGTCTGGAATGGAGAACCAACAATGGCCGACCTGAATATTACAGCTATTTATAAAGTAAATACGGCACCAATAGACTTATTAGGAAATCAATTGTCCGGCAAAACGGCAGCAGAAAAAAACACCTATAAGCAAAAGCTTCCTTTTCAGACTTTATTAAAGATGAATGGAGAACTGATGAAGCCGGAAATCTCTTTTGGTATTGAACTGCCGGACGGCAATTATGATGTTTCTTCCGATGTCGTATCGCTTACGCAAACTAAACTGAAACAGTTGCAACAAGAACCTGCAGAATTAAACAAACAGGTTTTCGCCCTTTTATTATTGAATCGATTTGTGGGTGAAAACCCGTTTGCAAGCGAAAGCGGCGGTACAAATGCCGGAACACTGGCAAGACAAAGTGTGAGTAAAATTCTGTCACAGCAATTAAACGATCTTGCGGGTGAATTGATAACAGGTGTTCAATTAGAATTTGGTTTAGAATCTACAGAAGATTATACTTCCGGAACCATGCAAAACAGAACCGATCTGAATGTTGCGGTTTCTAAGAAATTGCTAAACGACAGATTGAAGGTCACAGTTGGAAGCAGTTTTGGCGTAGAAGGACAGGAGCGTGCCAATGAAGAAAGTACCAATATCGCCGGAGATGTTGCTTTAGATTATCAACTTACCACAGACGGACGTTATATGGTTCGGGCGTATCGAAAAAACCAATATCAGGTAGCCGTTGAAGGCCAGGTGATAGAGACGGGAGTCGCTTTTGTTATTACCATGAGTTATAATAAATTCCGTGAACTCTTCCATCGTACTGAGGCTGAAAAAAAATTACTTAAAGAAGAAAAAGCCCGTAAAGAGAAAAGGAAACAAAAAGAAAAAGAAGATAAGGAGAAAGGGAAAAACCAAATTGAGGGAAATGAGCAAAAAACATAGCCATATCAAAACATACTACATGAAGTGTTGTATTATGCTGTCCTTATTCTTTGTTTTCGGATGCAGTAATACAAAATACCTGCCCGAAGGTGATTTGCTGTACACGGGAGGATCTGTGACTGTAAAAGACACTATACTTAATAAGAAGGAACGAAAAGCGCTGGAGAGTGAATTAGAAGCTTTATTACGTCCTAAACCAAACAAACAAATTCTGGGACTAAGACCTAAATTATGGTTTTATAATATGGCCGGTGAGCCTAAAAAACAGAAAGGAATCAGATATTGGCTCAGGAACAAAGTAGGGGAAGCTCCCGTACTTTTCAGCAAAGTAGATTTAGAGTACAATGCGTCGGTTTTGCGAAATTTTGCAGAAAACAGAGGTTATTTTAAGACGAGAGTCAGCAGCGACTCTACCGTTAGTGATAAAAGAGTAACGGCTGAGTATACCGTTATTCCTAAAAAACAATATAAAATTAAAAGCGTTACTTTTCCCGAAGACTCCTCCGAAATTGCAAAAGTGATGAGTAGAACAAGTCGCAGAAGCTTGCTGAAAGTTGGTAATCCGTATGATTTGGATGTTATAAAAGCAGAAAGAGAACGAATTGATGCCCGACTAAAAGAAAAAGGATATTATTATTTTAATCCGGATTATATTTTGGCTCAGGTAGATAGCAGCAAAGGCGATCATGAGGTCAAAATTAGATTGAAAATCAAAGAAGAAACCCCTGCTAAAGCTACTGTGGCTTACAAAATAGATAAGATATTGGTGTACCCTAATTATTCCTTATCAAACGATAGCGTGGTGTATCGTGCAAAAGACCGCAAACAATACAACGATTTTACCATTATTGATACAGCAGATACTTTTAAACCAAGAGTTTTTGATCGGACGATCTATTTCAAAAAAGGCGATTTATACAACAGAAAAGATCATAATCTTACACTGAATCGTTTTGTGAATCTGGGGACTTTTAATTTTGTGAAAAATGAATTTAAAGAATCAGACAGTATAAAAAACGCTTTAGACTCGTATTATTATCTGACGCTTTTGCCTAAAAAGTTTATTCGGGTTGAGGTTTTGGGTAAAACCAATTCGGCGAGTTACACCGGAACAGAAATTAATGCCAATTGGAACAACAGGAACTTTTTTCGTGGTGCTGAACTGTTTACTGTATCAATTTTTGGTGGTGCGGATTTCCAGCTTTCAGGGCAAAACAGCGGAAAAAACATTTATAAACTGGGAACAGAAACCAGTTTGACCTGGCCAAGATTTATAACGCCATTTCATATAGAAGGAAACAGTGAATTTGTTCCCAGAACAAAAGCCACTTTGCGATACGAATATCAAAAAAGAACACAATTATATGCCTTGAATTCGTTTAATACATCGTTCGGATATTTATGGAAAGAAAATATTCGTAAAGAACATCAGCTCAATATAGTTGATATTACCTATGTAAGTCCAAATAATGTGACACCGGAATATCTGGAGGATATAAAAGAAGATCAATCCTTAGGAAGAGTAATTGAAAAGCAATTGATTTTTGGTCCGACCTATTCGTATACCTACACCAATACCATGCAGAAGCGTAAAAAGAATACATTCTATTTTAATGGAGAATTAGATTTGGCGGGGAATATTACCGGTTTAGTAACCGGAGCTAATATCAAGAAAAACGATACGATAAAAATATTTGATGTTCCGTTTAGTCAATACGTAAAAATCAAAACAGATTTCAGGCATTATTTAAAGTTAGGGAAAGAAAGTGAATTGGCAAGCCGAATCATTCTCGGTGCCGGATTTGCCTATGGCAATTCAAATACACTGCCTACATCCAAACAATTTGTCGTGGGAGGAACCAATAGTATTAGAGCTTTTAGGGCAAGATCCCTAGGCCCAGGAAGTTATAAAGCCGAAGTAACTTCAAGTGCATATGTACCCGATCAGTCTGCCGATTTAAAACTGGAATTTAATACCGAATATCGGGCAAAGCTTTTTAGTATTGTGAGAGGGGCAGTTTTTGTTGATGCAGGTAATATTTGGCTTTTGCACGCCGATCCGAACAGACCCAATGCAGAGATCACCAAAGATTTTATGAAGCAAATCGCAGTAGGAGCCGGAGCCGGATTACGTTTTGATTTGTCGTTTTTAGTTTTAAGAATGGACCTGGCTTTCCCGTTAAGAATCCCATATCTGCCGGAAGGCCAAAGATGGGTAATCGACGATATCAATTTCGGAAGCGGTTCCTGGAGAAAAGACAATCTGATTTTTAATATCGCTATTGGATATCCGTTTTAGAAGTTTTTTTGCCACGACCCGAGCGATAGCGAACAGGCGAAGCAATTTTACGAATATGTTTTTTGCGTATATTGTTTAATTTTTTGATTTGATAAATTCAATTTAAAAGCCTGAATTAGATTGCTTAATAATGTTGTTGATTCAGAAGCAAATCCTTTTAATCAGTGCAATCTGTGGCAGTTTTTTTATTTCGTAACAGATTAAAAAAAATAATTCGTGTTAATTCGCGCAATTCGTGGCAAAAAAACCAGTAAATTGGTCTAAATAATTTAATAGAATGCAAAACCTGATAAAAAGAATTTTGGTGCTAACGGTGACTGTGGTCGCTGTGATTTTGGCTTTTAAATATTGCGAATTTAAAAAAGGAGACGATTCTGCGATCGAGTACAATACCAATTTAATCCAGCAACAAATCTTAAACGTTGGGAAATTGGTAGTTACCGAGGGGCATTTCTCTGAAGTGATCACCTATAAAAACCAGCAGAAGTATTTGATGGACATGATTTCTTTTGAGAAAAAAGCGCTTATTGTAGTAAATGCAAATGTTACGGTAGCGTATGATTTGCATCAAATGAAATACGATATAGATGAAAAGAACAAAACAATCACGATTCTGAATATTCCAAAAGAAGAAATCACAATCAATCCGGACATTCAGTTTTATGATGTAGAACAAAGTAAACTGAATCCGTTTACGGGTGATGATTACAATAAGATTAATAAATCGGTAAAAGCAAATCTGGCCAAAAAAATCGAAAAATCATCTTTAAAAACCAATGCCCAAAACAGATTGATCAGTGAATTATCAAAGATTTTAATTCTAACAAATTCAATGGGATGGAAACTGCAATACAATGGAAAAACGATTGAGTCTGATAAAGATTTTAATCGGGATTTGAAGCTGTAGTTTTAGGGGGAGAGGTGCAAAGGTACAAAGGTGCAAAGGCACAGAGTTTTTTTTGTAGAACTGTTTACAAAATCATCTATAATGATTTTGTCATTCCGAAGAATGAGGAATCACACCAGAAACTCCGCAAAGAATGTCACTAATCTTTGTCGAACGACCAATTGTCATTCCGAAGAATGAGGAATCACACCAGAAACTCCGCAAAGAATGTCACTAATCTTTGTCGAACAACCAATTGTCATTCCGAAGAATGAAGAATCACGACAGAAACTCCGCAAAGAATGTCGTTAATCTTTGTCGAATTACTAGTGCGATTTCTCCTAAAGTCGAAATGACAAAGAAGCAGTTAAACCGCTTCTTTGTCAAAAATTAAATCTAAACCGCCGGAAATCAAATGTGCAACTTCTGCACGTTTTGTTTTCAACTGATCTAAGTGTACTAAAACCTCTTGTAATAACTGTGTTTCTTGTGAATCTTTCAAAAGTTCCACAATTTCAACAGAAAGCAACCAATCGTTTGGATGGTTTTCTTTTACTCTCTCAAACACAGATTTTAGTTCTGATTTAGAAGTTTTGTTCTCTCTAATCGTACGTACAGTCTGATATAAAGCTTCCAGATCGTCGCGTTCGTCAGTATGTAGCGCTTTAATAGTAGTTGTTTTTGGAACATTATTAATCAGATCAAAACTGTTTACGTCTGCCGGACCGGAAAATGCCGAAACGACTTTTTTACCAATTGCCATATCGTAATTACCCCATTCCGGACGGAATAAAATCTCCTCTCCGTGAGTTACGGTGCAGTTTCTAAAACTGATTAAAATAATTTCTCCATGTAAATTTCTGGAGCCGGTAATGATTTCACCCTCAACAATGATATTGCCTTCAAATTCAAGTCTTACAGCTTCATTTTCAACGATACTATAAGCTTGTAAGTCCTTTGGACTCATATCTTCAATAGCTAAATTAAAGCCTTTTAGTTTCCCGATTGGACTTCCGAATCCATCAGGATGCGTCAGTGTTCCGTGACCTACCAGTTCTTTTTCGCGGTAGGATAAAGCTGTTTTTCCGGTAGCCTGAATGTAAACCGGTTTTCCTTCATCTTCAATTACTTTAGTGAAAACACCCGAAATCTGCAAGCCGGTACTTAATTCGATTGTACCTAAGGCATTCGAATGGATCAGCTTGTTGATTCCCGAAAGACCTCCCGTACGCAAAGCCATTTTATTGGCAAATTCCTCTAAAATCAAACTTAAATGCGAGAAATTAGGGGTTACATACAATTGCGGTTGTAATTGTGTAATGTCAAAATTTTGGTTGGCTGCTGAAATATCGTAAGGGATTTTCTTTACATTATCTGTCATGCACCAGGCACTTTCTCCGATTGAAGAAAGTAATCCCGCACCATATATTTTTGGATCTTCTACGGTTCCAATCAAACCATATTCAACTGTCCACCAATGCAGGTTTCTGATTTGGGCCATTTCAGATAATTCGCCCATATTGTTTTGTAAATCGGCTACTGCTTTTTCGGCTTCGTCGATTTTTTCCTGAGGCGTATCTTCGGCTTCTTTCAAAATCGAAAGCAGTCGAATCGCTTCATACATTTGATAATCTTTATGAGAAGAGATCGCTTTACAGCCAATTTCTCCAAAACGACGCAGGTACTCTGCATATTCCGGATTTGCAATAATAGGAGCATGGCCGGCACCTTCGTGAATGATATCCGGAGCAGGTGTATATTCTATATGTTCTAATTGTCTGATGTCTGATGCAATAACTAAAACGTTATACGCTTGAAATTCCATAAAAGCATTTGGCGGAATAAATCCGTCAACCGCAACTGCAGCCCATCCAATTTCGGTCAGAATGCGATTCATTCCATACATACTTGGAATGGAATCTACTTCGATTCCCGTTTTTCTTAGTCCGTCTAAATACGAATGATGTGCTACTTTAGACAAATAATCTACATTTTTACGCATCACATAACGCCAAACTGCCTGATTAATTGGTGTGTAATCACTATAGTCTTGAGGTTTAATGAATTGCCTTAAGTGTTTAGGCAATCGCTCTAATAAAGGATTTGTTTCAATAGTTGGGTTCATTTCGAAAACGTTGTAGTTTGAATGGTAAAATTACGAATTTAGAATGCGTTTTTTGGTATTTGCCTCAAAATTTTTACCTAAAAAATCTTTTTAATTAGGTTTATCGCAATTTATGTGTTACGTCACTCAGGAGCGTACGGACGATTTCTTTTAATAAAGTTTCGTCCATACATCTTCATTGCGTTAGGGCTGTTTTTTTTGCTGTTCTTCTAAATTTCTAAAGTATTCTATTTTGTAGTTGAACATATAAGCCATATTGGCTGCACGGGCTTTGGCTTCTTCGGCTAATTTTCCAACAAATAAAAAATCGACAGTTGTTGTGAAAATTTCCATCCAGCGATCAAAATGAACCTGATCTATCGGTAGTTGTTTGTGTGGCGGAAAAGGGCTTCCGGAATAGGTATGTTCCTCCAATAAAATAGTTTGCCAAAAGGAGTACATTTTTTCCAGATGCTCCGGCCATCTTCCTAACATTTTTTGATTAAAAATGGGACCAATTAAATCATCATCCTGCACTTTTGCATAAAAAGTATTAACCAAAAGTTTGATGTCGCCTAAACTTGAAATATCTTGAGTTGCCATAGGTGTAAAAGTAAAATTTGCTTGCAAAAATACAGTATAACTAAGGGTTTGCTTTCTGATATTTATCATTTAACGTTATTTTTAACCTATCAGCTGTGTAAATAAATCCTGATTGTCATTCAGATATTGAAATTCGAAACCATTTTTGGTCATATTCAATTGGATTGACTTGATGTCTTTTTTGTTCTTTAATTCTAAACCAACAACGACAGACCCAACTTCGCGATTGTTTTTCTTGTGAAACTGAAAATAAGTGATGTCATCATCGGGACCAAGAATATTATTTACAAACTCTTTTAAAGCACCTGGTCGTTGTGGGAACTGAATCATAAAATAATGCATCAATCCTTCGTAAAGTAAAGAACGTTCTTTAATTTCTGCCGTTCTTTCGATGTCGTTATTGCTTCCGCTTACCACACAGACTACATTTTTGTTTTTTATTTTGTCTTTATAAAAATCTAAGGCAGCGATTGTCAAAGCACCTGCGGGTTCAACAACCATTGCTTCTTCATTGTACAATCTCAAAATTGTAGTACACACTTTTCCTTCTGGAACAAGAATGATATCGTCCAGATTTTTACGGCAAATATCAAAAGTCTGATCGCCAACTTGTTTGACAGCTGCTCCGTCAACAAACTTATCAATGGTTTTTAATGCCGTGTTTTTTCCTTCCTGTATAGAATTTTTCATTGATGGGGCTCCCTGAGGTTCAACACCAATAATTTTAGTGTCAGGGCTCAAATGTTTAAAAACTTCTGACAAACCCGAAGCTAGTCCGCCACCGCCAATTGGAACGAAGACATAATCTATAGGATTTTTGTAATGGTCCAGAATTTCCAGTCCGACTGTTCCTTGACCTGCAATGACTTTTAAATCATCAAAAGGATGAATGAAGGTTTTGTGACTTTCCAGAGCATCTGCAGTAGCAGAGGCATAGGCATCATCAAAAGTATCACCGGTAAGAACAATTTCAACAAACGATTTCCCGAATAGTTGTACCTGTTTTACTTTTTGCTTTGGGGTTGTTTTTGGCATGTAAATTTTGCCTTTTATATGCAATAAATTGCAGGAGTAGGCAACACCTTGTGCATGATTTCCGGCACTGGCACATACAATTCCTGCTGCTTTTTCGGGATCGTTTAACGAAGAAATCTTGTTGTAGGCACCTCTGATTTTGTACGACCGGACAATTTGTAAATCTTCTCTTTTTAATAATATAGTTGATTTAAACTCTTCCGAAAGATTCAGATTCTGCGTTAGTGGCGTAGGAGCAACTACATTTTCGAGTTGCTTTTTTGCAACAAGTACTTCGTTAAATATGTTCATAATAGTTGTTTTTTGCCACGAATTCCGTGAATTGGCGCTAATTTTTAGTGTTAAAAGAAAAATAATTCGTGCTAATTTGTGTAATTCGTAGCGACTTTTAATTCGTTATTAAAATAAAAAACCTCCCGATTTGGGAGGTTTCATAAAATTGTATTTGTTTACGTATTTATATAACACCTCGCCATCATTGCGTAATTGCAATAATGCTAATGGCGATAATAATGTTATTTAAATTGTTCATTTTTTGTTGTTTGAAAAACAAATGTATTAATTATTTTTTAACCGGTGGGTACTGAGCTAAAATTTTAGAGACAAATTCGGCTACCTTTTCGTCTTTTTTGTCTACGTTTTTAGTCAGTGTTCCAATTCCTTCACCTTGCCAGATCATTTCTTTCTTTTTGGCATCAATCAGATCAATGTATAAAGTTCCTTCAGTAGAAGTAGAAACCGTAGTTTGTCCTCCGTACATCATGTATGGATTCCATCCCCAACCCCAACCATAGCCCCATCCGGCGCTAAATTGGTTTACATTTACTTGTTCTCTTGCTTTAGTGAAAATGTTTACTAACAAGTCAGGGGTGTCACTTTTTGTAAAACCTTTGGCTTGCAGTTGCTCATCTATGGCACGCAGTATACGTCTTTTATCCAAATCAGATATTTCAACCTTATCAATTCCGGGCTTAAAGAAAGCATAAGTTTTATAAGGTGCAAAATCTACGTTTTTATCATAATCAGAATAAACACTAACAGTACTACAGGAGGTTAGTATTAAAAGCAGAAAAATCGGTACTAATTTGAATGTTTTCATATTTATAAAATTTTGATGTTCTGATTTTAAAATAAGAAACTCTAGATTAAAGCAAACTTTCGTCAACAATATTAGGTAAAGTAACTTTTAATAAAGGCTGTACTTCCATGGCTCTTTTTATAGCAAAAATAGCCTCGTCATTTCGAGCCCAGCTTCGTCTTGAAATACCGTTGTTTACATCCCAAAAAAGCATTGATGCCAAACGTTTTGAAGCCTCTTTAGAACCATCAAGAACCATACCAAATCCACCATTTATAACCTCTCCCCAGCCAACACCACCACCGTTGTGTATAGAAACCCAAGTGGCACCTCTAAAGCTGTCTCCGATCACATTATGAATGGCCATATCGGCTGTAAAACGAGAACCATCGTAAATATTTGAAGTTTCACGGTAAGGAGAATCAGTTCCTGAAACGTCATGATGATCACGTCCTAAAACGACAGTGCCGATTTCGCCTTTAGCAATCGCCTGATTAAATGCTTCAGCAATTTTAATACGTCCTTCGGCATCTGCATATAAAATACGAGCCTGAGAACCTACTACCAATTTGTTTTCCTGCGCCCCTTTGATCCATTTGATGTTATCCTGCATTTGCTGCTGAATTTCATTGGGAGCAGTTTTTGCCATTTCTTCTAAAACCTGAGAAGCTATGGTATCTGTTTTTTGTAAATCTTCAGGTTTTCCGGAGGTACAAACCCATCTAAAAGGTCCGAATCCGTAATCAAAACACATAGGTCCCATGATATCCTGAACATAACTCGGATACTTAAAATCGATATTGTTTTCAGCCATCACATCGGCACCGGCACGGGAAGCTTCTAGCAAGAATGCATTTCCGTAGTCAAAAAAGTAAGTTCCTTTTGCAGTGTGTTTGTTGATTGCTGCTGCATGGCGACGTAAGGTTTCCTGAACTTTTTCTTTGAATAACTCAGGATTATTAGCCATCATTTCGTTAGCATCTTCAAACGAAATTCCAACCGGATAATAACCACCTGCCCAGGGATTGTGAAGTGAAGTCTGGTCTGAACCTAAGTCAACTTTGATGTTTTCTTTGTCGAAACACTCCCAAACATCAACCACATTTCCTAAATAAGCAATAGAAACCACTTCTTTATTCGCTTTTGCAGTATGAACACGTTTTACCAATTCTTCGGTAGAAGTTACTATTTCATTGATCCAGCCTTGTTCGTGACGGATTTTAGTGATTTTAGGATTTACTTCGGCACAAACAGTGATACAACCGGCAATGTTTCCTGCTTTTGGCTGTGCACCACTCATTCCTCCAAGACCGGATGTTACAAATAAACTGCCTTCCGGATTTTGTTTTATTTTTCTAAAACCATTTAAAACGGTAATGGTTGTTCCGTGTACAATTCCTTGTGGTCCAATGTACATATAACTTCCGGCTGTCATTTGTCCGTATTGTGAAACCCCTAAGGCATTCATTTTTTCCCAATCGTCAGGTTTCGAATAATTCGGAATTACCATTCCGTTGGTAACCACAACTCTTGGTGCTTCTGCATGCGAAGGAAATAATCCCATTGGGTGACCTGAGTACATGGTTAAAGTTTGTTCGTCTGTCATTTCAGACAAGTATTGCATGGTCAATAAATATTGCGCCCAGTTCTGAAAAACAGCTCCGTTACCGCCATAGGTAATAAGTTCATGCGGATGTTGCGCAACAGCATAATCCAGATTGTTCTGAATCATATGCATAATCGCTTTTGCTTGTACTGATTTTCCCGGATATTCGTCAATGGGTCTGGCGTACATTCTGTAATCCGGACGCAGACGGTACATATAAATACGACCATAAGTTTCTAATTCTTCTGAGAATTCAGGAATTAATTCGGCGTGATGTTTGGAATCAAAATAACGCAATGCGTTTTTCAGGGCCAGTTTTTTTTCTTCGGCAGAAAGAATTTCTTTTCGTTTTGGCGCGTGATTAATCGCTAAATCGTATTCTTTTTTTAATGGTAATATAGAGGGAATTCCTTGTTGTATTTGTTCTTGAAAAGTCATTAATTTTATTATTTTAGATTTCTGATTTTTGATTTTAGATTTGAATTATCTACTAATCAAATTGGCACATTTCCTGATTAAAATTGCCGACTAGGGATACCGAATATCCGACCTGTGATAGGATTTGTGGATCTTAATCCTAAATTTTCGCAAGAGAATATCCATATTTTTATTTTTGATTTTAGATTGAATTATCAAATTGAGACATTCTCAAATTAACGCATTATCTCGTTTTTTTAATTTCGCCTGTTCGCTTGTCATATCCGTAAGGACAATGACGGCAGCCGCTTTTACAGCAATAACCACGTTTTAGGTGGTGTTTTTCGGTAAAGCATTTGTAACCTTCGGGGGTATAATAAAAATCTTCTCCTTCGGTTAATTTATTTTCATTACTTTGCTCTTTCATAATCCTTTTTGGGTGCGATGTTTGTTTTAAACCATTATTTTTGATTATGGTTTTAATGAAAACAAACAATTTTGCCTTTACAAATTTATAAATTTTACAGCTAATGTTTCTGATTGTTGCTAAATATTTAATTCCGAATGGATACCGTGGAATGACCGTATTTCCATTCGTTTTTGTTAAATATGACGGGGATAAAGGAAACAAAGTTTTTTTAAATCACGAAAAAATTCATTTGCGACAACAACTCGAAATGTTGGTAATTCCTTTTTTTGTCTGGTATTTTTTAGAATATCTGGTGCGTTTCATTCAATATAAAAATGCAGAAAAAGCGTATTTGAATATTAGTTTTGAAAGAGAGGCTTATGCAAACGAAGCAGACTTAAATTATTTAAAAAGCCGTTCCTTTTTTCAATATTGGCACTACTTAACTTTAAAACAAAAATAGCTTTTGAATCAACAAATTCATATCGATTTTCCAAATAGTATTTCTTTGACCATAAAAAGAGAAGATTTGCTACACCCGTTTGTTTCCGGTAATAAATTTAGAAAACTAAAATACAATTTGCTTCAGGCAAAAGCTGAAGGTCAAGGAACAGTATTGACTTTTGGCGGTGCTTTTTCCAATCATATTGCAGCGGTTGCTTATGCCGGAAAAGAGCAGGGTTTTAAAACAATCGGAGTTATTCGGGGAGAAGAACTTTTGGATAAAATCGAAGAAAATCCAACGTTAAAATTTGCTCAGGAAAACGGAATGCAATTTGAATTTGTTTCCAGAGAAGACTATCGGAATAAAAATGAAATTTTGTTTTTAGAAAACCTAAAACAGCAATTTGGAGATTTCTATCTGGTGCCGGAAGGAGGTACAAATGAGCTGGCTGTAAAAGGCTGTGAAGAGATTTTAACTGCCGATGATACTGCTTTTAATTATGTTTGTTGTGCCGTTGGGACAGGCGGAACTATTTCGGGATTGATAAATAGTGCATCCCCGAATCAGAAAATTTTAGGCTTTCCGGCGTTAAAAGGTGATTTTTTAAAGGATGAAATTCGTATTTTTGTCAAAAATGAGAACTGGGATTTAATTTCTGACTATCATTTTGGAGGATATGGCAAGATAAATTTGGAGTTAATTGAATTTATTAATGCTTTTTTTGAAGAAAATAAAGTGCCTTTAGATCCGGTTTATACAGGAAAGATGGTTTTTGGCGTTATAGATTTAATTCATAAAAACTATTTTCCCGCACATTCAAAAATTTTGCTTATTCACACCGGAGGATTACAGGGAATTGATGGAATGAATTTAAAATTAAAGCAGAAAAAATTACCAATACTAAAAACGAATGTTTAAGAAAATAATAATACTCTTCCTGATTGCTGCGTTGGCAAGCTGTTCTTCCAGCAAACCTGTTATTGCAACAACTAAAAAAGCAGCAGAAATTCAAAGACCGAGAACGGCATCGACAAGAAAAACGCCTAGTTCCAGACCAATTGCGAAAAACCTTTCCAAAAATAACACAAGCGAAGTCATTCAGTCTACTTCAAAAACTGTTGTCACCAGCGATTTAATCAATAATTATGTATTGCAATACAAAGATATTGCGGTAGGTAATATGCAGAAATATGGTATTCCGGCAAGTATTATTCTGGCACAGGGAATTTTAGAATCGGGTGCAGGAAGGGGAGATCTGGCTTTGGAAGCAAATAATCATTTCGGAATAAAATGTCACAAAGACTGGGTGGGAGACAGTGTTCGTCATGACGATGATTCGGCTCAGGAATGTTTCAGAAAATATACAGAACCTTCAGAATCGTATCGGGATCATGCTTTGTTTTTAGTTGGGAAAAACAGATATGCTACGTTGTTTACTTACGAAAAAGACGATTATAAAGCCTGGGCAAAAGGATTACGCGCAGCAGGTTATGCTACAGATCCTAATTATCCCGATAAATTAATCAGTTATATCGAGCGTTACAATCTGCATCAATACGATTGTCAGGTTACCGGTAAGGCCTATACTCCTTTTAATAAATCGGCTCCGGTGAGAAATTCTTCTTCTACGGCAAACTCCAATACAAATTCGGGGTCAAACTCCAATGATCCTTCCTTATATGAAGTGCAAAAAGGCGATACTTTGTATTCGATTTCCAAAAAATTCAACTTATTGGTTGAGGATTTAAAACAAAAAAATAATCTTACTGATAATGCGCTTTCGATAGGGCAGAAGTTGAAAGTGAAATAATTGTCAATCAAAGTGAAAATTTCAGTTGCAGTTTTTATTTTTGCCTTAATTTTAAGTATACGATTATTTTGCGGAGTTTATAATCATGATGAATTTGCAGAGAATCACTTTTTTATAAAACATCGCCCAACTTGGAAATGGAAGTTTTATTCTCCTTTAGGAATGTCAGATAGGAAAATTGAAGAACTTTCAGAAGAAGAACAAATCGAACAAAATTATTTTGATGAGTTTATAAAAGAGCAAAGTTTAAGTTTATAAGAACAGTCAAAAAAACAATCTAAAATCTAAATTCAGAAATCTAAAATATGATTTATAAAAGAAGTAGTCAGCTTTTTGCTGAAGCAGAAAAAGTAATTCCCGGAGGGGTAAATTCGCCAGTGCGCGCTTTTAAAGCCGTTGGGGGAACTCCAATTTTTGTTAAAAGTGCCAAAGGTGCTTATTTGTATGATGAGGATGGAAATAAATTAATCGATTATATCAATTCATGGGGGCCAATGATTTTAGGTCATGCGCATCAGCCTGTTGTGGATGCCGTAATTGAAAAAGCTAAATTAGGAACTTCATTCGGAATGCCAACTGAATTAGAAACAGAAATTGCTGCTTTGGCTGTTTCAATGGTTCCGAATATTGATAAAATTCGTTTTGTAAACTCCGGAACAGAGGCTTGTATGAGTGCTATTCGTCTGGCTCGTGGATTTACAAAAAGAGATAAAATTATAAAATTTGCGGGTTGCTATCACGGGCACTCTGACTCGTTTTTGATTCAGGCCGGAAGTGGTGCTGTGACTTTTGGTTCTCCAAATAGTCCGGGTGTTACAGAAGGAACTGCAAAAGATACTTTGTTGGCAAAATACAATGATTTAGAGAATGTAAAGACTTTAATCGAAGCCAATAAGAACGAAATTGCAGCTATTATTATCGAGCCGGTTGCCGGAAATATGGGATGTATTCCTCCTCAAAATGGTTTCTTGCAAGGTTTGAGAGAGTTATGTACCGCAAACGGAATCTTATTAATTTTTGATGAGGTGATGACGGGCTTCCGTTTGGCTCGTGGTGGTGTTCAGGAATTGTTTAAGGTCGATGCTGATATCGTAACTTTCGGAAAAGTAATTGGTGGTGGTTTGCCTGTTGGGGCTTTCGCTGCACGTGAAGAAATTATGAATTATCTGGCGCCACTTGGTCCGGTTTATCAGGCAGGAACATTATCAGGAAATCCTTTGGCGATGGCTGCAGGATTGGCCATGTTACAGTCATTAAATAATGATCGTGCTATCTTTGATCGTTTAGAAGAAAAAACGGCTTATTTGGAAGCAGGAATCGATAAGGTTTTAAAGGCTAATAATGTAGTGTTTACCATCAACAGAGTGGGATCAATGATCTCTGTTCATTTTGATGCAAACCCTGTGACGGATTTTCAAACAGCAGCAAAGGGAGATAACGAGACTTTCAAAAAATTCTTCCATGGATTAGTGCAGGAAGGTGTTTATATTGCGCCATCTGCTTATGAAACCTGGTTTATTACCGATGCTTTAACCTATGAGGATTTAGATTTTACGATTCAGGCAATTGATAAGGTTTCAAAGACGTTCTAAACCATAGTATTAGAAGTGAAATATACCATAAGGCTTGGCTTTTTAATTAAAGTCAAGCCTTTTTTTTGGAATGACATTTTATTTTTTAACAGTTAATTAAAAGTTAAACTAAATATTAATTCTTAAATATTATCATCAAAAATTATTTTTGTTTATCAAATCACTATTAAATTTACCATTAATGAAGAAATTTTACATTTTTGCTGCAACAACAGTATTTTTACTGTTTCCTGTAAGCCAATTTGCGCAATCCAAAAAAGAGAAATCTAAGAAAGGCGAAGCGGCAGTTGCTCCACCGGAAAAAAAGTCGGAATCAACTATTAAAGAGTATAGTAAAGTCATTACTAAAGATGCCGTTTCTGATGAAGGGCTTTTTACAGTACATAAAGTCGATAAGAAATACTACTTTGAGATTCCGAATAAATACTTAGATAAAGACATGCTCTTAGTAAGCAGGTTGTCTAAAATGCCTTCTAATTTGGGCGGTGGTTATGTAAATGCCGGTTCAGAAACAAATGAACAGCTTATCGTTTGGCAACGTTTTCAGGATAAGATTTTGATTAAATCAAAGTCTTACAATGCTGTTGCAAACGACAGTTTACCGATAAGTATTTCGGTTAAAGCAAACAATTATAATCCTACTTTATTTGCCTTTGACATTGTTTCTTTTAGCAAAGATTCAGCTAATGTAGTTATTGATGTGACTAAATTTTACAGCACTGATGTAAAAGCAATTAGTGGTATATCTCCGGAAATGAGAGAAACCTACAAAGTAAAAGGATTAGACGAATCGAGAAGTTTTGTGAACACAATGAAGAGCTTTCCGATGAATATCGAGGTGGTTCAGGATATGACTTATAATGCATCTAAGCCATCCATGCTGGAAGAAACAGAATCGATTAGTGTTCAGATGAATCAATCTATGATTTTGTTGCCGGAAGTTCCAATGAAACCAAGATTGGCAGATCCGAGAGTGGGATGGTTTACTATGAGTCAATACGATTACGGCAGCAACGAACTAAAATCAGATCTTAAAACCTACATTCGTCGTTGGAGAATGGAGCCTAAAGACCCTGAAGCGTATGCAAGAGGAGAATTGGTTGAACCGGTAAAACCAATTGTATATTATTTGGATCCGGCAACTCCGGAAAAACTTAGAAAATACATTAAACAAGGAATCGAAGAATGGCAAAAACCATTTGAAACGGCCGGGTTTAAAAATGCTATTATAGCCAAAGATGCTCCAACAAAAGAGGAAGATCCCGATTTCAGCCCTGAAGATATTCGATATTCTGTAATACGTTATGTGGCCAGTACAACAAGAAATGCGGTAGGGCCAAGCGTTTCAGACCCTAGAACGGGAGAAATAATAGAGAGTGATGTTATTTGGTATCACAATCATTTGCGTTCGTACAGAAACAGATATTTGCTTGAAACAGGAGCTGCAAACCCATCGGCACGAACATTGCAAACGAGTGATGAGGAAATGGGAGAAATGATGCGAATGGTTATTGCGCACGAAGTAGGACATGCATTAGGTTTTCCGCATAATATGGGAGCAAGTTGTGCTTATGATACCGAAAGCTACAGAAATGGAGATTTTACACAGAAAAATGGTATTGCAGCAAGTATAATGGATTATGCTCGTTACAACTATATTGCGCAACCGGGAGATAAAAATATTCGTTTTATCCGTAAAATGGGAGATTACGATCACTATGCATTAAATTGGGGGTACAGAGTCATTCCTAATGCAAAAACATCAGAAGCGGAACTACCTACCTTAGACAAATGGATTCTGGAAAAAGCAGGAAATCCGGTTTATAAGTACGGGAAACAAAGCAGTTCATTCGACCCTTCTTCCCAGACAGAAGATGTGGGTAACAATTCGATGAAAGCAAGCACGTACGGAATGAAAAACCTGGAATTTGTGGCAGCTCATTTGAATGAATGGACCAGTACTGTTACTAATAATTATGATGATTTAGATGAATTGTATAAAGAATTGTTAGATGTTTGGAGTCGTTATGTAGGGCATGTGGTTACCAATGTTGGAGGTGTTTATGAGAATACTAAAAATCCAAATCAGTCAGGGAATGTTTATGAGGTAGTTCCAAAAGCAAAACAAATAGAAGCAATGAACTGGCTTCAGGCAAACGCTTTTGCTTCTCCAACATGGATTGTAAATGTAAATACGCTTAAAAATACAGATTTTGCAGGTTATACAGAAAGATTTAGAGGGATACAGGTTAGACAGTTGAACAGTTTGCTTAGTTTAGGACGTATCGGAAGGTTAATGGACAATGAAATCCTGGGTGCCGATACTTACAAGGCTTTAGACTTTTTTAAAGACATGCGCAAAGGAATTTGGAAAGAAGCGGGTACAGCAGCTAATGTAACGATTTACAGAAGAAATTTACAACGTGCTTTCATTGACCGAATGGGGTATTTGATGACCGAAGAAATTAAACCAACAGATAGATCAACAGTATACTATAATGTGTCTCAGTCTGATCTTAGGTCTTTAGTTCGTGGTGAATTAAGTGCGTTAAGAAAAACGCTTTCGGTAGCAAAAGCAACAGCTGGGAATACAGAAACAAAATATCATTATGAAGATTGTATCAAAAGAATTGATTTGATATTTAATCCAGTAAAATAGATTTGAGAACAAAAAAAGAGGCTTTTAAGCCTCTTTTTTTATTATTGATTCTCTCTTCTTTCTTTTCTTTTTTCTTTAAATTTTTCCTTGTTTTCTTCTTGTATTGCTTTCCATTTGGAGTATTGGTCGGCGTTTAGAATCGATTTCATTTTGGCGTCATTGGCATCAACTTCGTCTTTCATTTGTTTTCTGAAAGCGGCTTTTTCTTCTGCTGTCCGTTTCATGTTGCTGTCTTTTTTTGCCTGGCGTTCTTCTTTAAAACTTTGTGCTTTGGCACTTCTGTCTGCTAAAAGTTGTTTTACCTGAGTTTGTTGATTCGCATCCAGATTCAGTTCCGATGTTAGTTTTTTTAACTGTTTGTCGTTACGTTGTTCAGGAGTCATTTTTTCTCTTTGTGGCTTAGACGATTGATCCGCATCTTGTGCAAAGCTTATCATTCCGACGAATAATAAAGCTGCGATAAGTAATTTTTTCATAATTTGTTTTTTAAAGGTTATACCCATTAGACTTTATAAGATTTATTAGGTTTAATGGAATGCAAATAATTAGGGTTTATTTAACAAGTTAGGGTTTATTGATTTAAGGGGATGTTTTGAGAAAGTACGGGATTAATTATTAAATTTATGATTGTAAATAAACAATAGATTGATGCCAGAATGTTTAAGTGGTAACAAAATAATTTTTGAGGTTGCTTGAAATAATAACAAGAATATGGTCGTTTTTAAGATTTAAAATCTAGTATTTACTGGCTTTTAATCGAGTATTGTTAATTTAAAAATATAGATATGAGAAATAAAATCTTAATTGCCTGTACGATTCTGGTGCTGTATTCTTGTCAGAATAAAGAAAAACAAGTGAAGGAAAATATCGTTAAAACAATTGCAGAAGATACATTATCAAAAACGGCAACGGGTTCTGCTGCTGTGGGAGATGTTCCTGCGAAAGATGATAAAGCAGTTGAAATGATCAGAAAGCAACTTTTGGTCTTATTGAAAAAAGATCTTAACGTGATGACAAAAGAGGATAGATTCTTTTATTACGATGCTTTTGATTTAAATAACGATAAGAAGAACGAGTACTTTGTTGGTTTTTCCAATTCTTATTTTTGTGGGAGTGGTGGTTGTTCGGGTTATATTCTGAATAATGACGGAAGTGTAATTACCTATTTTACAGTAACGAATTATCCAATTGTTACAGCATCGACTTCTTCAGAAAAATTTCAGGATCTTATCGTTAGCAGTGGCAATGCAGTTCATCTCGTAAAAATGAAAAACGGTAAATACCCTTCAAATCCTTCAGTTCAGGAAGTTTGGAAAGGAAAAACTCCAGAAGGCGCTTATAAAATTTTGGATATTGACTCCGGGAAGTTGGAGAAATATTCGTTTTAAAATAAAAAATAAACCCGACAGGTTTTTAAAACCTGTCGGTTTAAATCGTATAAAAAATTATTTTAAAAGTTTTTTTAGTACTTTCGGATTTTGACGATTATCCCAAAAAGCCATTATAATCAATTCATCCGAAGTTGTTTTGTAGAAAATATTGTAATGCCCCAAAGTTGATGTTCGAATATCAGAAATAGTCGTTTGAATAAAAGTCTCGGGGTTATTAGCGAGAAAAAGTGTCCTGTTCGAAATTTCTACAATTAGTTTTCTCGAGTAAGAAGTTGATTTGTTTCTTTTAGTCCAATAAATTAATATTTTTCTTCTTTGAAGGACAGCAGTAGCAGTCCATTTTATTTTGAGAGCCACTCTAAATCTTCTTTGTCCAAATCTTCTTGTGATATGACTCTGTTGTATTTTAAATCTTCTTCACTTTCATTCAGCATATCAATTTCATAGTCTTCGAGCTGATAGGTTTCGGAAGGATCTGCGCTTTTTAGAATATTTCTGATCTTTTCCAGTAGACATATATCTTCGATGTTTTTTAACTTGTTAAATATTTCAAGTTTAATCTCTGAAGTGTTCATAACGATTTGATTTTGAATAATCAAAGGTAGATAAAATTAATAAAAAACCCGACAGATTTTTAAAACCTGTCGGGTTTGAATTTATATTTAAATAAAAAACTATTCTACCAATTCCACCATTTTAAATTCACCTTCAACGGCAACTTTGGTCAAACTATGTTTAGATAAATTTTTCATGGAGGCATCCCATTTTTTACCGCTTAAATTGGCAGCAACTTTAAGTTGGGCTAATTCCATTTTATTCTCGTTACCTTTTAATAAAGTAATAATCACTTTTTCTTCATCAGATAATTCAATCTGAGCCAGTTTTTTCTCCGGACGCATCTGCGGGAACAATAAAACCTCCTGAATAGACACATTATTAGTCAGATACATCATCAAACGGTCCATTCCAATTCCCATTCCTGAAGTTGGTGGCATACCATATTCAAGAGCTCTTAAGAAATCTTCATCGATAATTCCGTTTGCTTCGTCATCTCCTTTTTCAGACAAACGCATTTGGTCTTCAAAACGCTCTCTTTGATCAATTGGATCGTTTAATTCAGAATAAGCATTTGCTACTTCTTTACCACAAATCATTAACTCAAAACGCTCTGTTAACTCAGGATTGTCGCGGTGTTCTTTACACAACGGAGACATTTCTTTAGGATAATCAGTAATGAAAGTTGGTTGGATGTAATTTCCTTCACATTTTGCTCCAAAAATTTCATCAATCAATTTTCCTTTCCCCATTGTTTTATCAACGTCAATCCCCATTCCTCTTGCAGCCTCGTAAAGTTCCTCTTCCGATTTACCCGAAATATCAAAACCGGTAAAATGTTTGATAGAATCAGTCATGGTAACACGAGCATAAGGCGCTTTAAAGTTAATGGTATGTTCTCCAAAAACTACGTCAGAGCTGCCATTAACAGCAACAGCACAATGCTCCAGAAGATCTTCGGCAAAGTTCATCATCCAGTTGTAGTCTTTGTAGGCTACATATATTTCCATAGCGGTAAATTCCGGGTTATGTGTTCTGTCCATTCCTTCGTTACGGAAGTTTTTAGAAAACTCATAAACACCTTCAAATCCACCAACGATTAATCTTTTTAAATACAATTCGTTTGCAATACGCATGTAAAGCGGAATGTCAAGCGAATTATGGTGTGTGATAAACGGACGAGCCGCAGCACCACCGGCAATGGGTTGTAAAACCGGAGTTTCAACCTCAAGATAACCCGCACCGTTAAAAAAGTCACGCATTGCGTTAAACAATTTCGTACGTTTTACAAAAGTTTCTTTTACATTTTGGTTTACCGTCAAATCTACGTAACGCATTCTATAACGCAATTCAGCATCATTAAAAGCATCGTGTACATTTCCGTCTTCATCTGTTTTTGGTAAAGGAAGCGGACGTAATGTTTTACTCAAAAAAGTAAATCCGTCTACACGAATACATTGCGCACCCACTTTAGTAGTAAACAATTCTCCTTCAATACCAATAAAATCTCCCAAATCGGTCAATTTTTTAAAAACCGTATTGTATAAAGTTTTGTCGTCACCTTCGCATAAAACATCACGATTTACGTACAATTGTATACGTCCTTCGCTATCCTGCAATTCGGCAAAACAAGCTTTTCCCTGATCTCTCACACTCATCAAACGTCCGGCAACGATCACCTTTTTACCTTCTTCAAATGACTCCTTTATTTGCTTTGAAGTATGATTTACAGGAAAAAGATTAGCAGGATAAGGATTGATTCCTAAGTTGCGTAAGTTTTGAAGTTTTTCTCTTCGGATGATTTCTTGTTCAGATAAGGCCATTATATACTGTTTTTTAAGTGTGCAAAGATAGTTAATTTTGAAAAAATGACACTTTCAAATTTTGAAAATAATTCCAGTTTTTTCAGAAGCAGCATAATCCGGTTTTTCAGAGCCTTTTGTCCCGCTATTCGCTGTATCTTTTCCCGGCTAAAGAAGCCGGAAAAAGGATGCCGCTGCTATCGGGGCTAAACCAGAAATTTAGTTACTTATGTCATAAACAAAATATAAAACAATTGAAAAGAATTCAACTAAAAAACTCAGTACCTTAGCACCTCAAAACCTCAGAGCCTTTTAAAAAAAATGACAAAATTACTTGCCTTTTTGGGACTATTTCTTCTTTTAAGTTGCCAGATTACCGAAACCATAAATCTAAACCAGGACGGAAGCGGTACGATAGAAACCACAGCAATTCGTGACGAGCACAGTTATATGCAATTGGCAGGTGAACAGTATTCAAAAGAAGAAATATTTCGGGATACTACTTATGTTTTTCAGGATTATATCACAAAATATGCTGAGAATTTTGCTAAACTTCCTGCTTCTGAAAAAGCTATTTTTAATCAGTACAAGGGGGTTAAAGTACATCTCAAAGAAAGTTCTTTCGAGAAAGAAGTCAAAAACACATTTACCTATAATTTTAGCAAAGTAGAAGCTATTCCGGATTTACATAAAACGACTGAATATGCTGATGATTTGAAACATAACTATGCATTAAGTGCTGAGGAACATTATTACCATGTGAGTTTTACTTTTGACGGGACTACTTTTAAAAGAGTTGTAAAAATTACAAACCCGGAGGAGTTAAAGAAAAAACAAGAGCAGGTTGAGAAGTTTAAAACAAAAAATTCCGGTTTTAAATTAGTACAAACCTATACGCTGGAGTATCATTTTCCCCGGGAAATAAAATCGGTTTCTAATGAAAAGGCAATTGTCAGCCCTGATAAAAAGTCATTAAAGCTGGTTTTACAGCTTTCGGATTGTCTGCAAAATCCTGAACTGTCAAATCTTGAAATAGTCATTGAAAAATAAAATTAATTTAATAAATATATAGAATAAGAATATGAGAAAAATTGTGATTTGTTTATTTGTCGTTTTCGCTATGACGAGTTGTACGCTTAAGGAAAAAATGGTTATGAATGAAGATGGTTCAGGAACTTTTTCGTACGGATTCGATATGTCTCCCATGTTTAAAATGGGGCTAAAAAAGACGGATTCAACAAAAGTTCAAAAAGTAGTCGACACCTCTTTTACTTTCAAAGACGTACTAAATAAAATAGAAGACAGTATTGCCAAATCACCCACTGCGGACAAAGAAAAAATCGAGGCTCTGAAGAAAGAAAAAGAGCAACTTAAAGTATTGGAGAATTTTAAAGTTAGTATCAATATTAACGAAGAAAAAAAGCAGTTCGAATATACCTTGGCATTTGATTTTCCAAGTATGAGCGGTTTTCAGAATCTTACCTCTCCTGCTGAAGGATTAGAAGCCCTGGCATTGACAGATAAAAAAAGATTGGGAGCTCTGAGTGCTGTGCCTAAACCGGAAGAGAAATCTAACACGACTGTTTTTTATGACGGTAAGGTTTTTATTAAAACAGTTACTCCATCTAAAGAGAGTAAAAATAATAAGAAGAAAAAAGAAAAAAAGAAAGAAAAAGCAGATGATCCGTTCTCAAAAAAAATGGAAGATATGTTTAAAGAGTGTAAATATGTTGCCGAATATCATTTTCCGAAAAAAATTAAAACAATTTCAATTAAAAATGCCGTAATAGCGCAGGACAGAAAAAGTTTTGTTGTTGAAATTCCGTTACAGGACCCTCAAAACAGCAGCGCAGATTTTGGCTTTAAAGTCGAATTCGAACAATAGCTTTCGCTTTAAAACCGATAAAAAAATCAAGAATTAAACGACAGAGCAATTCAAATTAGACTTCGTATCTTTGATAAAAAATAAACCACAATGAAATTATACAAATTACTTAGTTTTTCTTTTTTATTGGCAACACTTACAAGTTGTACTTTCACAGAAAATATTTATGTAAATGACAATGGCACCGGGAAATTTTCTGTAGATCTCGACGGTTCTTCTTTAATGGCTATGGCAGGTGATCAAATAGGAAGTCAAATGGGAGCGGAGGCTAAAAAAGAGATCGATTCTTCCTTTACTTTCAAACAGTTATTTGAAGCTAAAAAAGACAGTATTGCGAAGCTTTCTCCGGAAACGCAGAAAGAGTTGAAAAAATTAGAAAATTTTGTAGTTCGCACTAAAATGAGCCCGGAAAAAAAAGAGTTTTTGATGACATTTTCGAATGATTTCAAAAATGTAAGTGAGTTACAGGATATATTACAAACGTTAGGAACCTTTCAGAAGTTAGAGAAAGGCGGAGCCGCTGCAACTCCTTTTGGAAGTGATTTTGGGAACAATAACAGTAAATTAAGTTATTCTTACGACGGGAAAAAGTTTATTCGTAAAGCTATAATCGATAAGCAAAAATTAGCAGCAGTAGTAAAAGACAGTGCTACAGACATGTCTAAAATGATTTTCTCATCCTCTAATTACATTTTAAAATATCATTTTCCGAAAAAGATTAAAAAAGTATCCAATCCGGATGCCTTATTTAGTGAAGATCGAAAAACAATTACCATTCAATACCCTTTTACGGATTATATGGAGAATCCTGAAAAACTGAACTTCGAGGTTGAGTTTGAAAAATAATATAAAATGAATAAAAAAATTCAACTTCAAGATTTAGGAAGCAAAGATTATAAAGCGACTTGGGAATATCAGGAAGAGCTTTTTAAAGGTATTGTCGATTTAAAGATCAGAAACAGAAGGGAAGAACTCGATTTGCCGACGCCAAATTATTTGCTTTTTGTAGAGCACCCGCATGTGTACACTTTGGGTAAAAGTGGCGATTTTGAAAATTTGCTGCTAAACGAAAAACAATTGGAAGCTAAAGGAGCAACGTTTTACAAAATCAATCGTGGTGGTGACATCACCTATCACGGACCCGGTCAGATTGTGGGTTATCCGATTTTAGATCTGGAGAATTTCTTTTCCGATATCCATAAATACTTGCGTTTTCTGGAGGAATCTGTTATTTTGACATTGGCAGAATATGGTTTGAAATCCGGGCGCAGTGATGGAGAAACCGGAGTCTGGTTAGATGTTGGAACTCCGTTTGCGCGAAAAATTTGTGCACTTGGTGTGCGCGCTTCACGTTGGGTTACCATGCACGGATTTGCCTTAAATGTCAATGTGGATTTAGGGTATTTTGATAATATTATTCCATGTGGAATTCGCGGAAAAGGGGTCACTTCTTTAAACGTAGAATTAGGCGTGGAGAAAGTCGATGAAGCGGAAGTGAAAGCGAAAATCTTAAAACATCTGACTACTTTGTTTGAAACCGAATTTATTTAATACTATACTATTTTAAAGAGAAAAAAAGATGAGAAATTCTGAAGAAAACAACAATTATAAAATGGCTGTTCCTTCAGAATTTCAATCTGTTTTTTCTCATTTTTATTTTGCAGAAAACAAAACAGAGCATCCTGTAACGAAAACTTTAATGCCCGGCTTTCAGACTATACTGGTGTTTATTTTCGGTGCAAAAGTCTCTTTAAAGTCACAGCAAAATAATACTCTTGAAACCGAAAAATGTCTTGTTTTAGGACCTATAAAACAGGCTTTTGATTATACTTTGGCTCCAGATTCTGAGATTCTTGTTGCCAATTTTAAAGAAGATGCATTTTATAGATTCTTCGGAAAAGTGCTTGCGAAAAATTCTTCGCCCATACATCCGGATGTTTTAATTTCCGACAATTGTTTTACCGTTTTATGGGAAGAGTTGCAGCGAATTCCCGATGTGAAAGATCGTGTAACTTATATCTTGGCGTTTTGCAAACCTTACTTAAAAAAACAAAATGAAATTGCGATGCTTTTAGCTGATTTTAAAGAGCAGGCATTAAACCCAATAAAAGCAATTGCATCCAAAACCAATCAGACAGAACGTAACATTCAGCTCAATCAAAAGAAATCTTTTGGTTATACTATCAAAGAAATCAATCGTTACGAACGTTTTTTAAAAGCGGTTGAGCACATTCAAAAAAGTGGGGAGACTACCGAAAAAGTAGACTGGCTTGCCATTGTAGAAGAATGTAGCTATTACGATCAAAGTCAGCTTATTCATGATTTTAAATATTATATGAATATTTCGCCAACAAAATTCTTAAAATTCCAGCAGGATATTTGCGGTTTTAAGGCCAAATAATTTTTATCAAATTCCGCTTTTCGTTTTCTTACAATTGGTACTCCTTCTTCTCCTCTACATTTGTCATGTTCAATCTTAAAAACATAGAAAACATGAGAAATTTAATCATTTATGCACATCCAAATTCAGATAGTTTAAATCATTTTTTTAAACAGGTTATTGTCGAAAGTCTTCAGGAATCAGGGCAGGAGGTTGAGGTTCGCGATTTAAATCAGATCGATTTTAACCCCGTTCTTTCTTTAGAAGACATAAAGGGACAACGAACAGGGAAAGTGGCCTTAGAAGTGCAAAAAGAGCAGGATTTTATAAGCTGGGCAGATCAGATCATTTTTGTTTATCCGATTTGGTGGGCGGGAATGCCGGCAATAATGAAAGGATATATTGATCGCGTTTTTAGTTATGGATTTGCTTACCGATACGATCAGGGAGTTCAGAAGGGATTGTTTACCGGGAAGAAGGCAATTATTGTAAATTCACATGGAAAATCGAAAGCAGAGTATGAGGCAATAGGAATGGATAAAGCTTTGGCCTTAACTTCTGATACAGGGGTTTTTACGTATTGCGGACTTGAAATTCAACAACATTTTTATTTTGATAAATCAGACAGAGCCACTTTGGAGAATGTTGCGGAATGGGAGAGTCAGTTAAAATCTCTTTTAATAGAAAATACAATAGCAGTCTAATTTGTTATATTTCTGTTTAATAGTGATTTAAGACAATTTTTTTAAATAATTTTAGTTATCTTTTTTAGAGACCTAAAAACCAATTATTATTTCTAAAACCTAAGAAAGTATGCAAAATGTAATCACAGATCTATCGCGATTTATGGAGTTTAATGAGACAGAAAGTATCGCTTTTAGAAATATACTTAGACTAAAAAAAGTTAAAAAAAACCAGCATCTTTTAGTGGAAGGCGAAGTTTGTAATTTCGGAGTTTTTGTCGCGGAAGGTTGTATTCGTTATTATTATTTGGTTGATGGAGTAGAATCTACAGGAAATTTTTTCTTTGAGAATGATTGGTATTCGGATTTTGAAAGTTTTTTATACGGTAAACCATCGAGAATAAATATTGAGGCTCTGGAAGATTGTGTGTTTTATTTGGCATACAAACATGATTTTGAGAAATTGGTAGCAGAATATCCGGTTTTTAATTCTTTTTTGCGTGTCATGATGGAAAGAACGATAAAAGGGTTAACAGGAAGGAATATGGCGATGTCATTGTTGTCGCATGAGGAGCGTTACTTGAAATTTATTAAATATTGCCCCAAAGTGGTAGAGAGAGTTTCTTTAAAGCATATTGCCAGTTATTTGGGGATAAAACCCGAGAGTTTAAGCCGGATCAGAACCCGATTAACACTTAATAGTAAAATCTTAACTTAAGTCAATTTTTAAGAAATTTCGCCGCTCTATTTTTGCTTTAATAACTGTAAAGCAAAATAAAAATGAAACGTATATTCCTGATTATTTTTGGTCTTTTTGGCCTTGTTTCTTATGCTCAAACCGGAGCTGTAAAAGGAAAAATAATTGACAAACAATCTGAAAAACCTTTAGTTGGAGCTGTTGTTTCTTTAGTTGGAAATGAAAGTATTGAAGCGGTAACGGATAGTAATGGTAACTTTAAATTATTGAATATTCCGATTGGAAGACAAAATCTGACAATCAGTTTTACGGGTTACGAAAATACTTCCGTTTCGGATCTTGATGTAACTACCGGAAAAGATAATTTGCTGACTATCTCGATGACTGAAAAGTTTAATACGCTAGACGAAATCGTGGTCTCTTCAGGTTCCGGCAAAGCCAAAGCAATCAACAAAATGGCATTAGTTTCAACCAAACAATTTACTACCGAAGAGGTAAATCGATATGCCGGAGGAAGAAGCGATGTTGCCCGTCTGGTTTCTAATTTTGCCGGAGTTTCTACAGGAGATGATAGTCGAAACGATATTGTAGTTCGCGGAAATTCCCCGTCGGGAATGTTGTGGCGAATAGAAGGTATGCCCGTTCCGAGTCCAAATCACTTTTCGACCTTGGGAACAACCGGAGGTCCAATTTCGGCATTAAATCCCAATCTTTTAGCTAATTCTGACTTTCTGACTTCAGCTTTTCCCGCTGAGTATGGTAACGCGATCAGTGGTGTTTTTGATCTTAGTTTCCGAAAAGGGAATCCCGATAATTATGAGTATATGATTAGTGCAGGGGCTTATCCCGGTGTAGAGTTTATGGCCGAGGGGCCATTAGGAAAAAAGGGAGGTTCATTTTTGGCTTCGGCCAGATATGGTTTTGTAGGTGTTTTGGGATTGGCAGGAACAGATGCGCAACCTAATTATCAGGATATTAGTTTTAATGTTGATTTGGGGAAAAGCAAAATTGGAAACTTTTCTGTTTTCGGAATTTACGGGACTTCAGATATTGATTTTTTAGGGAGTAAAATAGATAAGGAAGACCCTTTTGCAGCGCAGGATGAGGATGCTTTTGTGAAGTCCGGATTCGCCTCTTTGGGAGTAAAACATAATTTAGAACTTGGAGAACGATCCTATTTAAAAACGATTATTGGCGCGTCTAATGCCGAGAACTCCTACCGAAATGACCGCTATTATGGTTTTCAAACGCCTAATGAAAACAAATTGCGCTTCACAGACATCAAGAATTCCGAAAACAGAGTTACGTTTTCAACTTTGTTTAATTCTAAAATAAACAAGAAAACAACATTCAGAGCGGGTTTGCTTTTTGAACATTATAATCTCGATGCCAAAATGGCTTCCCGCGACAGGCAGCAAGATTCAGATGGGGATGGATATGCTGATTTTGTTCAGGTTATCGATAATAATGGCAGTTACAATATTATTCAGCCTTTTGCTCAAGGGCAGTTTCGATTGACCGAAAAGCTGACTTTTAATGCAGGTATTCACGGGCAGTATTTTTCGATCAATAAAGAATTTGCTTTTGAGCCCAGAACAGCTTTATCTTATGCAGTAAATCCCCGAAACACATTTAGTTTTGGTTTTGGAATACATCACCAAAGTGTGCCGGCTCCTATTTTGTTCCTGAATGAATTTGTAGGTGGAAATCAGGTACAGACAAATAAAAATCTGGATTTAGTAGAGAGTAAACATTATGTCTTAGGCTACGATGTGCGATTGGCTAAAAAATGGAGAGGAAAAGTAGAGGTGTATTATCAGGATATTAATAAAGCGGCTGTACAGTCTTTTCCAAGTAGTTATTCTTCCTTAACGGAAGGAGCAGACTTTGGTTATTCAATTGATAAAACTTCGCTGATCAGTAGAGGAAAAGGACACAATCAGGGAATCGAATTTACGGTCGAAAAATTCTTTAGTGAAGGATATTATGCTTTATTTACCAGCTCGTTTTTTGAGAGCAAATATAAAGGCAGTGATGGCATCGAGCGAAATTCTCCGTTTAATAATGGTTATGTAATTAATCTTTTAGGCGGAAAAGAATTTAGAATTGGAAAGGCGAAGAAAAATGTTTTCTCAATTGATACCAAGTTTACCACTGCAGGCGGACGTTATTATACACCGGTCGATTTAGTAGCATCAAACGATGCGGGTTATGAAATCAGAGATGATGCTCATGCCTTTAGCAAACAGTACGATCCGTATTTGAGGTTGGATATTAAGTTTGGAATCAAATTCAACAGCAAAACGAAAAAAAGGTTTCATCAGTTCTATATCGATTTTCAAAACGTAACCAATCATACCAATATTTTTACTAAAGAATACAACCGATTGACCAATAGTGTTAATCAAAAAGATCAAATTGGATTTTCACCGGATTTCGGATATAAATTTCAATTTTAAAATTTTTTAGCAGGTATAAAAAAATGGAAGCAAAAACTTTTTTGCTTCCATTTTTAGTTTTAGGGATAGTCAGCTGTTGGATGTAATTTTTTTTTAACACATAGAAATATAGTTTTGAGAGCGAAAAAAGGCATTTCACTTATTTAAAACCTCATAGATTAACTATGTGATAGAAATGTGTTTCTCTTTTTGTACTCTTTTTTATAGATATAGCCTATGTTTCTATGTGTTAAGTATAATTTTATTAATTGTACCCAACGGTTAATAATTTTAAAGTTTTACAATTTCAACTCTGCGATTTTTTGCTTTGTTTTCTTCACTGGTATTATCGGCAATAGGTTTATCAGCTCCCCAGCCTTTTGTTTGTAATCTTGCTGCACTTATTCCTTTAGAAGTTAATGCTGTTTTTACTGCATTTGCTCTGTCTTCGGAAAGTTTTTTATTGCGTGCAGGAACACCGCTGTTGTCGGTATGACCTTCAATAGCAATTTTGAGATTGGGATTGCTCGTTAATAATTTCTGGATTTCATCGACAATTGATAACGATTCTGTTTTTATAGTGGCTTTATCCGTGTCGAAATTAATGTACAATGCGATATGACCTTTTGTCTCAAGTTCTTTTTTTATTGCATCTGCTTTGATAAGAGAAGCGGTCATTTTAAATGGTTTTGTTTCCAGAATCATCCATCCGGCCGAAACAGCATCATCACCCGGAGTTAGTTGTACCCAAATATTTTTGTCAGCACGACGAATCAGATAAGTTGTGGTGACGGCATTTGCTATAAAGCCATAACCGTTCATATATTTTATACGGTTGTTTTCTGGAAGTGTATGAGAGGAATCTACAGGAACTTTCATTTCAGATACTTTTACACCATCCACACTTTTAATGATCTCTTCTAAATTTCGTGCTACTTCAAGATCGCTATATGATTTTCCTTCTTTGGCAGTAATTCGGGCATAAAAGATTTTTCCTTCCGGTTTTTCAAAATGGTCTTTTACCCAAAAATAAGCAACGTCAAAATCAGCGGTATTGTTTTTGGGAGTGCCTTCGTAATTTTCAGGCAGATTGAAATAAGGAAAGGCACCAAGAGTTCGGTCAGAAATGGGAACCGAATTAATATCGAATTTACTGGCCGAAGTTTTTACAGCAGCTTCGGGAGAGGTTGGGGCAGCGACCAGAGAATCTGTGTTGTCTGTCGTGTCATTCTGTTTTTTGTTGGAATTGCAGGCAAGGGTTATGCAGGCAATTAGGGCTAAGGTTAAGGTTTTGATTTTCATATTGGTTCGTTTTTTGAAAATCAAATATACTAAACCGATCAGATTTTAACAAAAATATAAGGCTTTAAATTTGCTGTTTTTATGATGTAATTATTTAGTAAAGTGTTAGTTAGTGTTAAGGGTGTTTGCTGTCTTTCTATTTTTTTTGAGCTTTTTTGAGCAATGTTTTTGCTTAAGTTCTTGCACTTGCTATACGGACTGGTAAAGGTTCTGTTCTTAAAACAGTTCCAATTGATCGGGCAGTAATCTGAAAGACATTCGATGGTATTTGGTTGGGCCGTATTTTTTAATGGCTTCGCGGTGTTCTTTAGTCGGATACCCTCTGTTCTTTTTCCAATTGTACATCGGGAACTCTTCATGAATCTGATCCATATATTCGTCGCGATAGGTTTTGGCCAACACAGAGGCGGCAGCGATACTTAAGAATTTAGAATCTCCTTTTATTATACTTTGATTTGGAATTGATTTCAACAATTCGATCTCCGTTTTAGAAAATTGTTTTCCGAAATTGTTTTTTAAACCCAGTTTGGCATTCAGAGCACGATTACCATCGACAATAATAAATTCAGGAGTCTGATTTAATTTTAAGATGCATTCCTGCATGCCTTTCATCGAAGCATTCAGAATGTTTATTTCATCAATCTCTTTCGGGTGTAAATGTGTTACAGAAAAACAAATGGCTTGTTGTTCTATAATAGGTTTTAGTTTTTCTCTGATTTTTTCAGATAATTGCTTACTGTCATTTAAAACAGAATTAGTAAAGTCAAGAGGTAAAATTACAGCAGCAGCAGTTACGGGACCAGCCAAACAACCTCTTCCGGCTTCGTCTGTACCGGTTTCGAAAGTAAATCCTGAGAAATTTTTTTCAAGCATTTTGATATTTTTTTTCTATGGCAAATATTGCAATTTTTTTTAAAAAATCTTTTACAAGTAATGTTGGGATTTGGTAAAAAGGGCAAAAGTGTAAGTTGTTGGTTTTGAGTAGTGTATAAGTGATGGTTTTTAATACAGCACTATAGAACGTGTTTTTAAATTGTTAATTTTTGTTTTTTTATAAATGAAATAATGTTAATATTTAGGGTATAATCTTGTGAAAAGTATGTATAATGGGCTTTTTTTATGGTCAATATTGTTGTATTGTTAAACGATGTAGTTAATTTTTGTCAAAAATGTTTTGCTATTTTAAGAAATAATTAAGATGTTTGCGCCATACTAATTCAAAACAAATTGAAATGAAATTAAAATTACAATGGATTTTTACGCTGCTACTAGCGTTGTCTATGCAGTTTTCTTTCGCACAAGAGAGAACTGTGTCTGGAAAGGTGTCTGACCATACAGGTGTCATTCCGGGGGTGAATGTTATTGTTAAAGGAAGTAAAGCAAGTACTTATACTGATTTTGACGGAAGTTATTCCATAAAAGCAAAAACAGGAGATGTTTTGGTTTTCTCATACGTAGGTTTGAGCAACAAACAAATTACTGTTGGAACTTCAAATACTTTGAATGTTAGTTTAGAGTCAGAGGCTCAAGTAATGAACGAGGTTGTAGTTGTAGCTTACGGTAAAGCGAAAAAAGGAAGCTACACAGGATCTGTTTCTTCTGTAAAAGCAGAGGCATTAGAAGATCGTGCTTTAACGAACGTTTTATCTGGTTTAGATGGTGCTACATCTGGAATCCAGATTCAAAGTTCTGCGGGGCAGCCGGGTTCAGCTCCACAAGTGAGAATTAGAGGATTTAGTTCTATCAACGGATCAAATACACCTCTATATATTGTAGATGGTGTTCCTTTTTCGGGAGATATCAGTACAATCAATAGTACAGATGTTGAAAGTATGAGTATCTTAAAAGATGCTGCTTCTACTTCTTTGTACGGATCAAAAGCAGCAAACGGGGTAGTTATTATTACTACTAAAAGCGGTAAATCTAAAAAAGACAAATTTACATTAAACATTAGTACTGGTATTTCAAACAGATCTATTCCTGAGTACGACAGAGTAAATGCTCACCAATACTATCCTTTAGAATGGGAAGCTATCAGAAACAGTAGAGCTATGGGAACTCCAGCTCAGATTGCTGCTGCAAATCAATATGCTACAGATAACGTAGCACGTTTCTTAGTTATAAACCCATTTAACGTAGCTAACAATAAAGTTGTTGGAGTTGATGGTCAGCTAAATCCTGATGCTAAATTATTGTATCCTGAGGATTTAGATTGGGAGAAAGCGGTTACTAGAGCTGGTGTAAGAAAAAATATTGATTTCTCTTATCAGGGAAGAAGTGAAACTTCTAACTATTTTGTGTCTTTAAGCCACTTAAATGAGCAAGGAAATATCATTAATTCTGATTTCGAAAGAACTACTGCTCGTATTAATGTTAATTCAAAATTCAAAGAATGGTTTAAAACAGGTTTGAATTTATCTGGAGCTTTGACTGATTCTAAGCAGGCTGTTAACGGAGTTGATAACACATCATCTTTTAATAACCCATTTAGAACAATCAGATACATGGGGCCAATTAACCCAATATTTGATCACAATGCAGACGGTTCTTATATGTTAGATGAACAAGGAAACCAAATATATTCTACTTTTAGAGGTGCAGGTGCATCAAACGGACGTAATATTGTATATGAAACATTATACAATCAGGATCGTGACGAGGCAGTATCTTTAAATGCAAGAACTTTTGCAGAGTTTAAACTTTCAAAAGATCTTAAGTTTACAACTAATTATGCTATTGATAAGCGTACTTTAAATAATTCATCTTATCAAAATGGACTTATTGGTGATGCTGCAGGAGCAGGAGCAGCCGGTAAAGAGAATACAGTTTTCACTGGAGTTACTTTCAATCAAATTTTTGATTATTCAAAATCTTTTGGATTACACAATGTAACAGCAATGTTAGGACATGAAAGTTTTGAGTATAAAACTTCATTTACTTCTGGAGACAAAAGACAACAAAATGTTGGTTTAAATACAGAATTGATTAACTTTGTAACTGTTTCAGGTTTAACATCTTACAATAGAGGATATACTACAGAGGCTTATTTCTCAAGAGTAGGATATGATTATGATGGAAGATATATTGCGTCGGCTTCATTCCGTAGAGATGCATCTTCAAAATTTTCTAAAGATACACGTTGGGGTAATTTCTGGTCAGCTGGTCTTGCATGGAATATCTCAAAAGAGAGTTTCTTAGCAAACAGTTCATGGATTAATGATTTAAGACTTAGAGGGTCTTATGGTGAAGTAGGTAACGATTCTCATACTAGTAATGATGGTCTTAATTTTTACATCAATCAACCACTTTATTCTTTAGGTTTTGATAATGCTAGTGAGGGAGGTTTTATAGCTAACTCTGTTGGTGCGCCAGGTTTGAAATGGGAAAAGAATGCTCAGTCAGACGTAGCTGTTGAATTTGCTTTGTTCAAAAACAGATTCAGTGGTAGTGTTGAATACTACCACCGTAAAACAGATGGTCTTATTTTCGAAAACCCACTTCCATTGTCTCTTGGTTTAGACAATAAGGTTGAAAATATTGGATCTATGTACAATAGTGGTATTGAGGTTTCGTTAAATGGAACTTTGATCAAAACGGCAGATTTTTCTTGGGATCTTAATATTAATGCCTCTACTATTAAAAATGAGATTACTGCTTTACCACAACAAGAAATTATTAACGGAACAAAGAAATATTCTGTAGGAAGTTCTGCTTTTGATTATTGGTTAAGAGACTGGTATGGTGTAGATCCAACAGACGGTTTTGCATTGTATACTTTGGACCCGAAATTAAGTGTTCCTGGTGCTACTGATGAGCGTGTAGTAAACGGTGATAGAGTAACAACGAGTCAAACAAAAGCATTATACCACTATGCAGGTTCTGCTTTACCTGATTTGTTTGGTAGTTTTAATAATACTTTTAAATATAAAGGATTAGAGTTAAGTTTATTGTTTACTTACCAATTAGGAGGTAAAACATACGATAGTAACTATGCAGCGTTAATGCACACAGGTAATCAGTACGGATCAGCATTAAGTACTGATATCTTAAGAAGATGGCAGAAACCAGGAGATGTTACTGATGTTCCAAGATTAGATGTGAACAGAAATACACAATCTTCTGCTGCGTCTGACAGATGGTTAGTAGATTCAGACTACTTATCGTTCAGACAAGTGACTTTAGGATACAATATCCCTAAGCTTTTAGTTGATAAGTTAGGTGTTGATAATATGAGATTTTTTGTAAATGGTGAGAATTTAATGCTTTTCACTAAGAAAAAAGGAATGGATCCGACACAAAACTTTAACGGAACAACTCAAAACAGATTTTCTCCTGCAAGAACAGTTTCTTTAGGACTTAATTTAAACTTTTAATTAAAAAAATATGAAAATTAATATTTCAAAATATATAGTAGCAGCTTTTGCAATGGTACTGTTAGGGTCATGCTCAAGTGATTTCTTAGATCAGGATCCGACTCAGTATGTAAATGAGAAAGATGCTTTGTCTACTACTCAGGCGCTTTATGGTGCTGTGAATGGTATGCACCGTTCGATGTATATCAGATTCGAAGATCAGGGTGAGACTGGTATTGGTGGAGGTTTTATGCAATTAATGGATGTTGCAGGAGAAGATTTGGTTTATCCGGCAAGTAATGGATGGTATTTGTCTATCTATAACTGGCAAGGACCTGCAAACGAAAATGCGACAGAGATTAGATTTCCATACAGAACGTTTTACAGATTGGTTAGAAATGCAAATGCAATTATAAACAATGCTGATGCTGCAGTAGGGAATCAGGAAGATAAAGATATTGTAAAAGGTCAGGCGCTTCTTTATAGAGCTTTCGCTCATTTTCAATTAGTTCAGGTTTACGCAAAAAGATATGTAAACGGAGTAGTAAACAGTCAAGATGGTGTGCCAATTATACTTAATTCTGTTGACAGAGTAGGAAGATCTTCTGTAGAGGATGTTTACAAACAAATACATGCAGATCTTGATAAAGCTATCGTATTGCTAAATGGTTATGGCAGACCTAATAATTCTCATTTAGATTTATCAGTGGCTAACGGATTGAAAGCACGTGTTAATTTAGTTCAAGGAAATTGGCAGCTTGCTTCAGATTTTGCTGTGAAAGCAAGAGCAGGGAAATCGTTAATGGCTAGAGAAGATTATACGAAAGGATTTAATGATTATGAGAACAAAGAGTGGATGTGGGGTAGCCATATCGTAGAAGTACAGACTGAACTTTTTGCAAACTTCGGAGGTTATATGTCTCGTAATTTTAATTCTACTGTAATCAGATCTTGCCCTAAAGCAATCAACAGTAAATTATACGATCAGATTCCAACGACAGACGTACGTTCATTGTTGTTTGATAAAACAGGAGCGCATACAGCATTAAAACTGGCTTCTTCTTTTGCTAAATTTCCTTACACAAGTCAAAAGTTTTTATCTGTAAGTGCTTCAGACAGTAGAGTTGATGTTCCTTATATGCGTGTAGCTGAGATGTATTTGATCGAAGCTGAAGCAAAAGCAAGATTAGGACAGGCAGATGCTGCTTCAGTTTTATTCAGTCTTGTAAAAGAAAGAGATCCTGCTTACGTATTATCTACAAAAACAGGTCAGGCTTTAGTTGATGAAATTTGGTTCCAAAGAAGAATTGAATTATGGGGAGAAGGATTTAGATTCTTGGATTTAAAGAGAACTAATTCTGCTTTAGACAGAACCGGAGCAAATCATAATTCAACAATTACCGGAGGTGTTTTATCAGTACCTGCAGGAGATAAAAGATGGCAATGGCTTATCCCAATCGCGGAGATTAATGCAAACCCATTAGTTAAACAAAACGAACGTTAATCCGTTTTAATGATTATAATAAGAACTGCCCAAATTATTTTGGGCAGTTTTTTTTTGTGGTAGGTTGAGCTGTGGAATTTTTTATTGTTAAAGTATAAAAGTAAAATGTTTTAAATTTTAGTTGACAAAGCCAGATCAAATGATTTTTTTTGATCTGATTAGTTTTGATATTTCGTTCAAGGTAATATTGCCCTTCGGCTTCGCTCAGGATGATATCAAGTGTTGATCTACCTTTCTTGACTTTTGGAATTTGGAATTTAAAAAATTGGATTTTTTTTCTGTTCTCTTTATTAATGTATTACTATAATTTCAAGTGTTTTTTTATTTATACGGTTTTATCTTTTACCTTTGCTCCACAAATTTTTGCCTAAATAATTATTTATAAAGTTATCCAATGAGAATATTCTTTTTTCTGTATCTGTCAGTTGTACCTGCATTATTGTTTTCTCAGACGAAACCTGTTTCCAAAAGCAATTTGGATATGAATACCCAGTATTCAAGTATTACCGATACCGTAAAAAAGAAAAAAGCTAAAATTGCTACCATAGATCAGTATCAGATTATTACTATTGAGCATGATACGACTTATGCAGATACTTCTTTAACCTTAAAAAATGCCTACAAACAAAATTACCTGAGAAAGGATAATTTTGGACTCCTGCCATTTGCTAATATCGGACAGACTTATAATACTTTGCAATACAGTTTAACCGATTTTTCGCCTTATCCTGAATTTGGATTTAAGGCTAAACATTTTAATTTTTTAGAAGCCAATCAAATTAAATATTATTCGGTAGCAACTCCATTAACGGAACTGTTTTTTAATACAACTATTAATAAAGGTCAGAACGTAGATTCCTTTATCACATTAAATACTTCAAAAAATCTTAATTTTTCTATTGCCTACAGAGGATTGCGTTCAGAAGGAAATTATATAAATCAATTAGCCAGTACAGGGAACTTTAGATTTACGACCAGCTATTTTACAACTGATAAAAGATATGTTTTAAATGCACATTATACCTATCAGGATATTTTGAATGAAGAAAATGGAGGAATCACAACTCCCGAAAATTTTGAAAGTGGCGATAATAATTTCAAGAACCGTCAAAGATTGCAGGTTTATTTGCTAGATGCGGAGTCCTTTCTGAAAGGAAGAAGATTGTTTTTTGACCATGCTTTTAGAATTAATCCAAAGGAGGGAAATAATAATGCCTATCTGACACATCAGTTTAATTACGAAAACAAATTTTACGAATACAATCAGGCAAGTGTTACCTCTACTGTTGATAACAGACCTGTGAACAGATTTGGAGAGTCATATGTGACAAGCGGTGTAAAAGACCAGACACGTTTTGAAAAATTATACAATAAGGTAGGCCTTGCTTATGAGAATTCGCTTTTAGGAAAATTTAATTTTTTTATTGACGATTATCGTTCAAATTATGAATACAACAGAGTTATCCTTGATAAAACGGGAGTTATTGCAATTCCAAATAATCTTTACAGACAGATTAATAATGTTGGAGGCCAGTACGAGTATCAGAAAAACAAATGGAACGGTCGTTTTTTATATTCAAGATCGATCACTAATCAGTCACTTTCTAATTTAGATGCCAAATTAAGATATGATTTAAATGAAAAAATTAAGTTTGATTTTAGATATCAGAATATTAATAAACTGCCTAATAACAACTATGACTTGTATCAAAGTAGTTTTATAAAATACAACTGGTCTAATAACTTTAAAAACGAAAAAATAAATTCACTTAGTGCTAATGTTTTTACACCGTGGTTAAATGCCGAGGTGCAATATTCGGTATTAAAAGATCATTTGTATTTTAAAGATGTTTCTAATGCTGCCGAAATCGCTGCTCAAACTCAGATTGTGGAACCGGGTCAATATGGTAACGCAATTAATTATTTGTCTGTAAAGGCCAGCCGTGAGTTTAAGTTCGGACCGTTTGCCTTGGACAATACTTTATTGTATCAAAAAGTAGAACAATCTGATTTAATTTTAAATGTTCCTGATTTTGTAACCAGAAATACATTTTATTATTCAAGACATTTTTTCAAGAAAGCATTATTTATGCAGACCGGAATTACATTTAATTATTTTACTGAGTATTACGGTAATAGTTATAATCCGGTTATCGGTGAATTTTTTGTTCAGCAAAATAAAAAGATTGGAAATTATGCCAACTTTGATTTTTTTGTAAACGCCAGAATTCGTCAAACGAGATTTTATTTGAAAGCAGAACATTTTAATGCTTCATTTGCTCAGAGTAATTATTATTCAGCACCTAATAATCCATACCGTGATTTTACAATCCGATTTGGTTTAGTTTGGAATTTCTTCCAATAGTATTTAGGACGCTGTGTCAACTTTAAAACCAAATATAAAATTTAAATAGAAATGGACTTTTCAAAAAATATTTTAGAGACAATTGGTAATACGCCATTGGTAAAACTCAACAAAATTGTTGCTGAAATTGATGCGTTAGTATTGGCAAAAGTCGAAACTTTTAATCCGGGGAACTCTGTTAAAGACAGAATGGCCGTAAAAATGATTGAAGATGCTGAGGCTGATGGTCGCTTAAAACCGGGAGGAACAATTATTGAAGGTACTTCCGGAAATACCGGAATGGGACTTGCTCTTGTAGCAATTATTAAAGGATATAAACTAATTTGTGTGATGTCAGACAAACAGTCAAAAGAAAAGATGGATATTCTTAGGGCTGTTGGCGCAAAAGTAGTAGTTTGTCCTACAGATGTAGAGCCTACCGATCCACGTTCTTATTACTCGGTTTCTAAACGTTTAGCAGAAGAAACCCCTAACTCCTGGTACGTAAACCAATACGACAATATGTCAAATGCTTTGGCACATTATGAGCAAACCGGACCTGAAATCTGGAAGCAAACCGATGGTAAGATCACGCATTTTGTGGTTGGAGTTGGAACAGGTGGTACTATTTCGGGAGTGGGTAAATACTTAAAAGAGAAAAACCCGAACATCAAAATTTGGGGAATTGATACTTATGGATCTGTTTTTAAAAAATACCACGAAACCGGCATTTTTGATGAAAACGAAATCTATTCGTATATCACAGAAGGAATAGGGGAAGATATTTTGCCTAAAAATGTGGACTTCTCTTTAATTGACGGATTCACTAAAGTAACAGATAAAGATGCAGCTGTTTATACCAGAAGAATTGCACTTGAGGAAGCTATCTTCGTGGGGAATTCTGCCGGGGCTTGTATAAAAGGATTGTTGCAACTTAAAGAACATTTTAAACCGGATGATGTAGTTGTGGTGCTTTTCCATGATTCAGGAAGTCGTTACGTAGGAAAGATGTTTAATGATGACTGGATGCGCGAGCGTGGCTTTTTGGAAGAAAATGTAACAAAAGCAGAAGATGTTATCAAGGATCATATCGATAAGGAATTAATCGTTGTGCGTACCGAAGAATTGGTTTCTCATGCTATTGAACGTATGCGTAAGTACAAAATTTCGCAAATTCCAGTTGTAGATATTAATGGTTTTGTAGGTTCTGTCGACGAAACAGATTTGTTCAGAAGTTATGTGGCGGACAAAAATGTTGCCGAAAAACCAATTAAAGAAGTAATGGGTAAACCATTTCCGATCGTAAAATTAGGGACTCCAATTGAGGAAGTTTCCAGATTGTTTACCAAAGAAAATGATGCGGTTTTGATTGATTTAGGAAACGGCAATCACCATATTATTACCAAATACGATATTATTGGATCTATAAAATAAGAACGTAGTTCGTAACTTTGTAATCCATAGATCTAATTTGTAAAGATTAGATTTATGGATTTTTTAGTTTTAATTCCAAATTATGTATCAGGGTTTCGGTAGTTAAGTTAAATGAAAAGGAATGGTAGAGAGATGCTAAGCTTCTAAGTTTTATTCTTAAACATTCATTTTTTGAAGTTTATTATTCTTGAATCTTAGAGCCTTAGAATCTTTCTATTCTCTATTCACGAACCTGAGTTAAAATAATAAAAATATGAATTTTACTGCCATAGATTTTGAAACGGCAACTGCTTATCATCCGTGTTCTGTTGGAATTGTAACGGTACAAAACGGGATAATTGTAGATGAGTTTGTCACTTTGATAAAACCTCCAAATAACGAATACAATCCGTTTACGATTCGTGTGCATGGAATTTATCCGCGCGATACTGTAAATGCAAAATCTTTTTTGCAGGTCTATCCCGAAATTGAAAGAAGATTAAAAAACAGAGTAGTTGTAGCACATAACGAAAGTTTCGATCGCAATGTTTTAATCAAATCGATGGCGCTTTATGGTTTGCATTATGAAGATCTCAATATTGCTACACGTTGGGAATGCACGGTAAAAATTTATAAAGCAAAAGGAATAAAACCAACCAAATTAAGTGATTGTTGCCGGGAAATGAATATTCAACTGCAACATCACGAAGCACTTTCTGATGCACGTGCCTGTGCTAAATTATATCTGTTGAAATAATTTAAATCATTTTTGTAAGATTAATACTAATTTTTATTTATTTTTAAGTCTGTTTATCAATTAATATAAAGACTTAAAAATGAAAGAAGAGTTTCTTCATTACCTGTGGAAGTTTAAGAAATTTGAAACCTTGAACTTAAAGACAACTCAAAACGAGCCTGTTGTAATTATTAAGTCAGGGGACTATTTAGGGCTTTCCGGGCCTGATTTCTTTAATGCCCAAATTGTAATTGGAAATCAAAAATGGGCTGGAAATGTCGAAATCCATCTAAAATCATCAGATTGGTATGCCCATGGACATGAAAAAGATGTTGCGTACGAAAATGTAATTTTGCATGTAGTGTGGGAGCATGACAATGCAATATTTAGGGCAGATAATACCGAAATTTCTGTTTTGGTATTAAAAGAGTATGTTTCGGAGGAGATAATAAATAATTACTATTCCTTAACAAAAACTAAGTCATGGATTCCCTGTGAAAGAGATATTGCTCACATTGATGACTTTGTTTTTAAAAATTGGTTAGAACGACTTTTTTTTGAGCGTTTGGAACGTAAATCTAAATTTATTTTTAGTTTATTGGAAGAAACGAATCAGGATTGGGAAGCCACTTTGTTTTGTCTATTGGCTAAAAATTTTGGTTTGAATGTAAATGGGGAAGCTTTTTTTCAAATCGCCAAATCAATTCCGTTTTCAATTATTAGAAAAGAAAGTTTTGAAACGGAAAATCTGGAAGCTTTATTTTTTGGGATTTCGGGTTTACTGGATGCGGACAAAGAAGACATTTATTTTATCGATTTAAAAATTAGATACTTTTACTTCTTAAATAAGTATCAGTTGTCGAAAGTGTACGTTGACCCACTTCAGTTTTTTAAACTTCGCCCGGATAATTTTCCGACCATTCGGCTTTCGCAATTGGCAGCATTGTACCATAAACATCAAAATTTATTTACAGAGTTGATTGAAGTTAAATCAGTTAAGAAGGTTTATGACTTGCTTACTGTTTCCTGTGGTTTGTACTGGCAGAACCATTACCAGTTTGATAAAAAAAGCCGAAAAAAGTCAAAAGAAGTATCAAAATCATTCCTCGATTTAATAATTCTCAATACGATAATTCCGCTTCAGTTTGCTTATGTACAAATGAAAGGGGAGTTTATTTCAGAAGATCTAATTGATTTTATGAATGAAGTAGGTCCCGAGAAAAACTCGATTATCGATAAGTTTGAATCTTTTGGGGTAGTTTCAAGCAGTGCTTTTGATACACAAGCCTTATTGCAGCTCAAAAAGGAATACTGTAATCAGAATGCCTGTTTGAAATGCGCAATAGGATTGGAATTATTAAAAGGCAAATAGAAAACAGGTTCATTAGATATTTTTGTATTTTTGTGGGAAGTCGAAAGTCAAAAGTCGAAAGTCAAAAGTCGAAAGTCAAAAGTCAAAAGTCGAAAGTCGAAAGTCGAAAGTTAAAAGATTTTAGTGTACTGTTTAGGCAGGAAGCCCAAAATCAGCAATCTAAAATCAGCAATCTAAAATCAACAATTAAATATGTCTGCAATAGTAAAACTCAAGTTCTTTTTTGAAAAATATGGTTTTCATGTCTCTTCAAGATTGGCGGATAAATTAGGGATGCGTGTAACAAGTGTGCGATTGTTTTTTATCTACATTTCGTTTGTAACCGTGGGACTGGGTTTTGGAGTTTATCTGACCTTGGCCTTTTGGATAAGGCTGAAAGATTTAATCAGAGCCAAACGAACTTCCGTTTTTGATTTATAGGTAAATTTAGAAATAATAGCCCTAAATCTGGGTCACGATTGACTTTGTTATATTGATTTTATAAAGCATAAAAAAACTCCAAATTAGATTTGGAGTTTTTTTATGAAATATGGTGTCGAAGATTATTCTGTTTTGTTCAGTTTTGATCTTCCTTTACTATATCCGAAATAAACCAGTATACCGATAGCCAACCATCCTAATGAAAGTAATTGTGCATCTAAGCTTAGATTGATCATTAAATAAGTATTAATCGAAATACCAAAAATAGCAATTATAGGTAAAGCAGGAACTTTAAAAGTTCTGGTTAACTGAGGTTGTTTTACTCTCAGAATCCAAACCGCAATACAAACCATTGTAAAAGCAAATAAAGTACCGAAACTAGTCATATCTGCTAATTTGTTGATTGGTGTAAAAGCCGCAACAATAGCAATAATACCACCAAGAATCATTAAATTGGTTTTTGGAGTTCCTGAAATTGGATTAACTTTTGAGAATACAGGAGGAATTAAACCATCTTTAGACATTCCAAGGAAAATTCTTGATTGTCCCATAATCATTACCATTAATACAGAAACCAAACCAACGGTTGCAGCAATTGTAATGATAAAACCGGCCCAACCTTGTCCTGCAATATCAAATGCATAAGCAACAGGAGCTTTTATCGCTTCAGGGTATTTTCCTAGCGGGTTAAAATCTTTGTAATTCATCATTCCGGTTAATACCAGAGAAACAAGAATATATAAGATGGTACATATTAATAGGGAAGCAATAATGGCAAACGGAACATCCTTTTTAGGATTGATAGCCTCACCTGCCTGAGTAGAAACGGCATCAAAACCAACATAAGCAAAGAAAATTGCTGCTGCTCCGGATACGATTCCTCCAATTCCGTAGGCATTATGTGTGGTTTCTTTTTCAATAATTTGTGTAGCTGCAGGAATAAACGGATCCCAGTTTGCAGTATTAATAAAGAAAAGTCCGGCAATAATTACAAACACTACAGCAGAAACTTTAAGGATAACAATCATATTATTTGCTTTTGCTGCACCTTTTGTACCTTTAATAAGTATAGAAATAACAAAAAGAACAATGCAGAAAGCTGGAAGATTCATAGAAAAACCTTCTCCTGTATAGCTGGCAGGATCTGTAGTAAGCCATTCAGGGAGATGAATATGAAACATTTTAAGTAACTTATTAAAATAGCCTGACCAGGAAACGGCGACCGTCATTGATCCCATGGCATATTCGAGGATAAGTCCCCATCCTATAATCCAGGCAAAAATTTCTCCAATTGTACCATAGGCATATGCATAAGCAGAACCTTCAACAGGTAAAATAGAAGCAAACTCAGAATAACAAAGAGCTGCAAAAACACAGGCTATACCTGCAATAATGAAAGAAACGGCTAAGGCTGGACCTGCATGATAGTAAGCTCCGGTACCGGTAAGAACAAATATTCCTCCACCAATAATGGCTCCAACTCCAATGGCAGTAAGGCTCCATTTTCCTAAGACCCTTTTTAAATCACTTTTCTTCATATCGGCTTCAAAAGCTGATATTGGTTTAACTCGCATAATTGACATAACTATTATCGTGGTTTATTGTTATTAAGTTCCAAATGTATCGTTTTTTATAAAAAATAAAAACAATTATGTAATATTTAGTGGTAAAATCTTCACTATTTATATAAAATGGGCTTAAACTAACCGTTAATGCTTGAAATCAGTAATTAATTCCTCAGAGTCGTTTAAGCAGAAAAAGAAGGAAAAATTTATTTTGTATGATTTTTCTTTATAAATTTAATGTTTTTTAATTGATTTAAACTAATAATAGAGTATAAAGTTTTATTTGAATTGAAATTTTATGGCGTTAAAAAGACATTTTAAGTTTACAAATCGGCAGCGAACCGGTTTTTTGTTGCTTTTTTTGGTGATTATAGGATTACAGCTGATTTACTTTTTGGTGAACTTCACTGCAGTTGAAAATATACTTCCGGAAAAAGAACAATGGATGTCTTTGCAGACTGAAATTGATTCTTTAAAAAAGGAAAGATTCAAGAATAAACGACAAGTTTATTTGTTCAATCCTAATTATATCTCAGATTATAAAGGTTATAAATTGGGTATGTCGGTTCAGGAGATCGATAGATTAATAGCTTTTCGAAAAGAAAACAAATATGTAAACTCTGCCGAAGAGTTTCAGCAGGTCACCAAAATATCGGATTCATTATTAAATAGTATTTCGCCACTTTTTAAATTTCCGGAATGGACGAACAATAAAAAAAGAGTTGCTGAGAATAAGTATGACTTTAAAGCGAATAAAAAAACGGCCAATCTATCTTTTGTTAAAAAAGAGAAGAATATTGTAATGGATATTAATGTAGCGACTCAGGAAGATTTAGTTAAGATTTACGGAGTGGGTGAAGCATTGTCACTGCGAATACTCAAGCATAAAGAAATCTTAGGCGGTTTTGTTTCAATGGAACAATTAAAGGAGGTTTGGGGACTTTCGCCGGAGGTTATTTATGAATTGAATGCGCATTTTAAGATTTTCGAACTCCCGAATTTTAAAAAGATTGCAATAAATGAGGCTACTTTAAAAGAATTATCCCGGTTTCCTTATTTTAAATATGCATTGGCAAAACAAGTCATTACCTATAGGAGTATGAATGGAGATTTTAAGAATATTGAGGATTTAGCAAAAATTAAAGGTTTTCCTGTTGATAAAGCAAAAATAATTAGTTTATATTTGGAGTTCTAAAAATAAACTAACCAACAATGAACTTTGATTATAACGAAACACAATTAATGATTGCGCAATCGATAAAAGAATTTGCGGACAAAAAGATCAGGCCAAACATAATGGAATGGGATGAATCGCAAATTTTTCCTGTTGCCTTATTTAAAGAATTAGGAGAAATGGGATTTATGGGCGTTTTAGTTCCCGAAGAGTACGGAGGAAGTGGCTTAGGGTATCATGAGTATATTACCGTGGTAGAGGAAATTTCAAAAGTAGATCCTTCTATTGGCTTATCCGTTGCCGCTCATAATTCTTTATGCACAAATCATATTCTAACTTTTGGGAATGAAGAGCAAAAGAAAAAATGGTTGCCAAAACTGGCAACTGCAGAATTTATCGGTGCCTGGGGTTTAACAGAACACAATACGGGTTCTGATGCCGGAGGAATGAATACCACTGCGGTCAAAGATGGAGATTTTTGGGTAGTAAATGGTGCTAAAAACTTTATCACACATGCTATTTCAGGAGATGTTGCCGTTGTGATTGTTCGCACCGGAGAAAAAGGCGATTCAAAAGGAATGACAGCTTTTGTCTTTGAAAAAGGAATGCCTGGATTTACATCCGGTAAAAAAGAAAATAAATTAGGAATGCGTGCCAGTGAGACAGCTGAACTGGTTTTTGATAATTGTCGTGTTCCCGATGCCAACAGATTAGGAGAAGTTGGACAGGGTTTTATTCAGGCAATGAAAATATTAGATGGCGGTAGAATTTCTATCGGAGCTTTATCTCTTGGGATTTCGAAAGGAGCTTATGAAGCGGCATTAAAATATTCAAAAGAAAGACAGCAGTTTGGGCAACCTATTAGTAGTTTTCAGGGCATATCGTTTAAATTAGCTGATATGGCAACAGAAATTGAAGCTTCGGAATTGTTGTTGCATAAAGCAGCTTTCTTAAAGCAGCAGCACAAACCGGTTACTACAAGTGGAGCTATGGCAAAAATGTATGCATCGGAAGCTTGTGTGAAAATCGCAAACGAAGCCGTGCAGATTCACGGGGGCTACGGCTACACGAAAGATTTTCCTGTTGAGAAATTCTATCGTGACTCTAAATTATGTACGATAGGAGAAGGAACTACCGAAATTCAGAAAGTAGTAATTTCAAGAAACTTGTTGAAAGAGTAACGTGGTAACTGTAAAATGTAGATTGTAAAATGTAGATTGTAAAAAGTAAAAAGTAAAATGTGATTGGACTAGGTCTTGTTTTTTTACATCTCACATTTCACATTTCACATTTCACATTTCACATTTTGATAAAAAAAATGTAATTCTATAGTCTTTATTTAAAAAATAATAATTACTTTTGCAGCCTTAACGAGAGGAGGTGTCAATATTATGTTAATTATACCAATTAAAGACGGAGAAAATATCGATAGAGCATTAAAGCGCTATAAAAGAAAATTTGATAAAACAGGAACTGTTCGTCAATTAAGAGCACGTACTGCTTTTATTAAGCCTTCTGTAATCAAAAGAGCTCAAATTCAAAAAGCGGCTTACATTCAAAACATGAAAGATAGTTTAGAAAGTTAGTAGTAGCTTGTTAAAATAATTACCGTTAGCGATCAAAAATTGTATTTTTGATGCTAACGGTTTTTTTTTTATGCCTAATTTTGAGGTCTCCTTCGGCTTCGCTCAGGGTGACAATGAGGGTTGTTTTTCGGCTTTGTTCAGGATGACATTGAGTATTGATTTGCATTTTTTGGAATTTGTCCTTCGGCTTCGCTTAGGATGACATTGGATGTTGCTCTTCGACTTCGCTCAGAGTGACAATGAGGGTTGTCCTTCGGCTTCGCTTAGGATGACATTGGGTGTTGATTTGCGTTTTTGGAATTTGGGATTTTTAAATTTGGGATTTTAAGTTTTAGTTTGGTTTTGGTGGGGAGTAAATTGATTTTTTATGAAAACAAATAAAGAAGCATTTCGGGATTATCTGCAATTAGAGAAGAAGTATTCTCTTCATACGGTTAATGCTTATTTGAGTGATATTTTGTTTTTTGAAACGTTTAATAAATTTCACTTTGAGCAAGAGGGTGTGGAGCAGGTTAATTATAGTCAAATCAGGAGTTGGATCGTTTCTCTGGTGGATGAGGGTGTTTCTAATGTTTCTGTCAATAGGAAGATGGCTTCTTTGAGGGCTTTTTATAGGTTTCTTTTAAAGACAAAACAAATAGAGGTGAATCCGATGTTGAAGCATAAGGCTTTGAAGACGCCTAAAATTGTTCAAATTCCGTTTTCGGAAAAAGAATTGGTTGATTTGATGCAGGAGGTGGGGAGTCCGATTGGTTTTGAAGAGGTGAGGGATAAGCTTGTTGTGGAGATGTTTTATGCGACTGGAATCAGAAGGGCGGAACTGATTAATTTGAGGATTTATAATGTTGATTTGTCTTCGGGTGTGGTTAAGGTTTTGGGAAAAAGAAATAAAGAACGTATAATTCCGATTATTCCTGTTGTTTTAGAACAGTTTGAGGTGTATTTGAAGGAAAGATCTTCTGTTGAGGGAATAGTGGATAAAGATTATTTTTTTATTTCGAGGAAAGGGTTAAAATTGAGTGAATCTTTTGTGTATCGTTTAATAAATTCATACTTTAGTAGGGTCTCTGAAAAGGTGAAAAAAAGTCCACATGTCCTCAGGCATACTTTCGCGACTCACTTATTAAATAACGGAGCAGATTTGAATTCAGTTAAAGAATTATTAGGGCATTCTAGTTTGGCGTCTACGCAGGTTTATACTCATAACAGTTTGGCAGAGTTAAAAAAAATGTATGGCGAAGCGCATCCGAGAAATAAATAGTAGTTCTTAAGTGTTTAACCCTAAAATTTATATTATGAAGGTAGATGTTCATGCAGTTAACTTCACTGTTGACAGAAAATTGGTAGATTTTATTCAGGAAAGAATGGATAAGTTGGAAAAATACTACGATCGAGTGGTTTCGGCAGATGTTTTTTTAAAAGTGGAAAGAACAAGTGATAAGGAGAATAAGGTGGTGGAGATAAAGATTAATGTTCCTGGGGATGATTTTTTGGTTAAAAAACAGTGTAAAACGTTTGAAGAAGCGGTTGAGCTTTCGGCGGAATCTTTAGAGCGATTGCTTGTAAAAAGGAAAGAAAAAATAAGAACACATATATAATTGAAAATTTTTTCAAAAAATGCTTTGATTAAAGGATAATTTAGCTACATTTGCAGTCCGTTAGAAATAGCGGACTTTTTTAATGAGTTTGCCAGCGTAGCTCAGTTGGCTAGAGCAGCTGATTTGTAATCAGCAGGTCGTGGGTTCGAGTCCCTCCGCCGGCTCAAAAAAAGGTTTCAAATGCGATTTGAAACAGGTTCTTTTAAAGAATGGAATAAAAAACAAAATTTTAAGATTTGTTGATTGATTTTAGAGGAATCTAAAATCAATAATCTGAAATCTAAAATTGTTTTGGGGAGATACTCAAGCGGCCAACGAGGGCAGACTGTAAATCTGCTGTGTGAACTTCGCAGGTTCGAATCCTGCTCTCCCCACAAGAAAAGAAGTTAAGGTTTTGGGCTGTAGGTTTTGGATTTTAAAAATCTGAAATCTAAATTCAAAAATCTAAAATCAGAACTCTCTGCCGACTTAGCTCAGGGGTAGAGTGCTTCCTTGGTAAGGAAGAGGTCACGGGTTCAAATCCCGTAGTTGGCTCAAGTAAGTAGGAAATTGAAAATTAATATATAACTAAGATTAAAAATTAAGTAAAATGGCAAAGGAGAATTTTAATCGTTCCAAACCGCACTTAAACATAGGTACAATTGGACACGTAGATCACGGAAAAACTACATTAACTGCAGCAATTACAAAAGTATTGTCTGACGCTGGTTACTGTCAAGCTAAATCGTTTGATCAAATCGATAACGCTCCAGAGGAGAAAGAAAGAGGTATTACTATTAATACATCACACGTAGAGTATGAAACAGCTAACCGTCACTACGCTCACGTTGACTGTCCAGGTCACGCGGATTACGTAAAGAACATGGTTACTGGAGCTGCTCAAATGGACGGAGCTATCTTAGTAGTTGCTGCTACAGATGGTCCAATGCCACAAACTCGTGAGCACATCCTTTTAGGTCGTCAGGTTGGTATTCCAAGAATCGTTGTTTTCATGAACAAAGTGGATATGGTTGATGATGCTGAGTTGTTAGAGCTTGTTGAAATGGAAATTAGAGATTTATTATCTTTCTACGAATATGATGGAGATAATGGTCCTGTTGTTCAAGGTTCTGCTTTAGGTGGATTGAACAATGATCCAAACTGGGTTCCTAAAATTATTGAATTAATGGAAGCTGTTGATGCTTGGATCGAAGAGCCAGTACGTGACGTAGCTAAGCCATTCTTGATGCCAGTTGAGGACGTATTTACAATTACAGGTCGTGGAACTGTTGCTACAGGTCGTATCGAAACTGGAGTTGCTAACACTGGAGATCCTGTTGAAATCATTGGTATGGGAGCTGAAAAATTAACTTCTACTATTACAGGAGTTGAGATGTTCCGTAAAATCCTTGATAGAGGTGAAGCTGGAGATAACGTAGGTTTATTGTTAAGAGGTATTGATAAAGCTGATATCAAAAGAGGTATGGTTATTATTAAGCCAGGTTCAGTAAAACCACACGCTCAATTCAAAGCTGAGGTTTATATCTTGAAAAAAGAAGAAGGTGGACGTCATACTCCATTCCACAATAACTACCGTCCACAGTTCTACGTACGTACAACTGACGTAACAGGAGTTATTACTTTACCAGAAGGAGTAGAGATGGTAATGCCAGGAGACAACTTGACTATCAATGTTGCTTTGTTAAGCCCAATCGCTATGAACGTAGGTTTACGTTTTGCTATCCGTGAAGGTGGTAGAACTGTAGGTGCTGGACAGGTTACTGAAATTGTAGAGTAATTCTATTATAATAAAAGAAAAGCCAGTTGATTTTCTTAACTGATATCACTGGCTTTTAATTACGGGCGTAGTTCAAGGGTAGAATAGCGGTCTCCAAAACCGTTGATGGGGGTTCGAATCCCTCCGCCCGTGCAATAAAAAAATATATCAAATGACAAAAGTTACGAATTATTTATCAGAGGCTTTCGAAGAGTTAAAGTCAAATGTTACTTGGCCGGCTTGGGCTGAGGTTCAGAAATTGACAATTGTTGTGGCTGTATTTTCGATACTGTTTGCTTTGGCAACATGGGGAACAGACGAATTTTTTGCAAAAGCTTTAGCTGGATTTTTTAACTGGTTAAAAGGATAATTTTTTTGTGATGGCAGATAATAATGTGAAAAAATGGTATGTAGTTAGAGCGGTAAGCGGACAAGAAAATAAAGTCAAAGCTTATATCGAAACTGAGATTGCCAGATTAGGTATGGGTGATTATGTTTCCCAAGTTTTAGTACCTACAGAAAAAGTAGTTACTGTAAAAGAAGGAAAGAAAATGTCTAAGGATAAAGTGTATTTCCCTGGATATGTTATGATCGAAGCTAACTTGGTTGGTGAGATACCTCATATTATTAAGTCAATTACTAGTGTAATTGGTTTTTTAGGAGAGATCAAAGGGGGCGAGCCAGTTCCGTTGAGACTTTCTGAAGTAAATCGTATGTTAGGAAAAGTAGATGAGCTTGCTGTAAATACAGATACTCGTGCAATTCCGTTCAACTTAGGAGAAACTGTTAAGGTGATCGATGGTCCTTTTAACGGATTTAACGGTACAGTTGAGAAAATAAACGAAGAAAAGCGTAAACTTGAAGTAATGGTTAAGATTTTCGGAAGAAAAACACCATTAGAATTGAGTTTTATGCAAGTTGAAAAAGTATAATTTTTGTTACATCTATAATAACCACTATAATCGCTTCCAATGATTATAGTGTTAAATTTTTTAAAAAATGGCTAAAGAAATTAGTAAGGTAGTTAAACTACAAGTTAAGGGAGGTGCTGCGAACCCGTCGCCACCGGTTGGACCTGCTTTAGGAGCTGCTGGGGTTAATATCATGGAGTTCTGTAAGCAGTTCAATGCTAGAACACAAGATAAACCTGGCAAAATATGCCCAGTACAAATTACTGTGTATAAAGACAAATCATTTGATTTTGTTGTAAAAACTCCTCCAGCTGCTGTCCAATTATTGGAAGCTGCAAAGCTAAAGTCTGGATCAGGTGAACCAAATCGTAAAAAAGTAGCTAGTGTTACTTGGGACGTTATCAAAGCAATTGCTGAAGATAAAATGGTAGACTTAAATGCATTCACAATCGAAGCTGCAATGAGCATGATTGCTGGAACTGCTAGGTCTATGGGTATAACTGTATCAGGAGATGCTCCTTTTTAATTAAGAGAAAGAAATGGCAAAATTAACAAAAAAGCAAAAAGAGGCTGCTTCAAAAATTGAAAAGAACAAGCTATACACTTTGAAAGATGCTGCTGCATTGATTAAAGTTGTTGCTTCTGCAAAATTTGATGAGTCTGTTGATATCGCAGTTCGTTTGGGTGTTGATCCAAGAAAAGCGAATCAAATGGTTAGAGGTGTAGTTACTTTACCTCACGGAACTGGTAAAGACGTTAAAGTATTAGCATTAGTTACTCCAGATAAAGAAGCGGAAGCTAAAGAAGCTGGAGCTGATTATGTAGGTCTTGACGATTATTTACAAAAAATTAAAGATGGTTGGACAGATGTTGATGTGATCATCACTGTACCGGCTGTTATGGGTAAATTAGGTCCATTAGGTCGTATTTTAGGACCTAGAGGTTTAATGCCAAACCCTAAAACAGGTACTGTAACTATGGATGTTGCAAAAGCTGTTGCAGAGGTTAAAGCTGGTAAAATTGACTTTAAAGTTGACAAAACTGGTATCGTACATGCAGGAATTGGTAAAGTTTCTTTTGGAGCTGAGCAAATTTATGACAATGCACACGAAATTATTCAAACATTAATCAAACTTAAACCAACTGCTGCTAAAGGTACCTATATTAAAGGTATTCACCTTACAAGCACTATGAGTCCTGCAATTGCATTGGACCCTAAAGCAGTATAATTGGTAGTTAATAATTTTTAGTATGACTAGAGAAGAAAAATCAATCGCGATTGAAGATTTAACTGCGCAGTTAGCTGGTACAAATATTATTTATGTATCTGATATTTCTGGATTAAATGCAGAAACAACTTCAAACTTGAGAAGAGCTTGTTTTAAAGCAGGTATAAAATTAGAGGTTGTAAAAAACACTTTGCTTGCAAAAGCAATGGAAGCTTCTGCAAATGACTATGGTGATTTACCTTCAGTATTGACTGGTAACAGCGCTATCTTTATTTCAGATGTTGCAAATGCACCTGGAAAAATAATTAAAGATTTCAGAAAAAAATCAGCTAAACCTGTATTAAAAGGAGCTTACATCAATTCTGAAATTTACATTGGAGACGATCAATTAGATGCATTAGCAACTATTAAATCTAAAGAAGAACTTCTTGGAGAGCTTATCGGATTGTTACAATCACCAGCTCAAAGAATTATTTCAGCTCTTCAAAACAAATTTGCTGGAGAAGAAGCAGCAACTGAAGAAGCGTAATACAAAAGACAGTTATTGTCTTCTGTGTTCCTAAAATTCGCACACACAAATAAATTATAATTTTACAAATCATTTTAAACGATAGAAAAAATGGCAGATTTGAAACAATTCGCAGAACAATTAGTTAACCTAACAGTTAAAGAAGTTAACGAATTAGCAACAATATTAAAAGATGAGTATGGTATCGAACCTGCTGCTGCAGCGGTTGTAGTTGCTGCTGGTGGTGGAGAAGGTGCTGCTGAAGAAGCACAAACTGAATTTACAGTAGTATTAAAAGAAGCTGGAGCTTCTAAATTAGCTGTTGTAAAATTAGTTAAAGAACTTACAGGTTTAGGTCTTAAAGAAGCTAAAGATGTAGTTGACGGTGCTCCAAGTAACGTTAAAGAAGGTGTTTCTAAAGAAGAGGCTGAAGGTCTTAAAAAATCATTAGAAGAAGCTGGAGCTGTAGTTGAACTTAAATAAGTTCACTCGGTTTTAAGAACTAGGTTTAGGTCTTGAGTCAAAACTCAAAGGCCTAAACCATTTTTCGTATAATAAAATATATCAAGTTTTATTATCAAATAGTTTAAAATACGAAAAAGTTTTTGATCAATACGAAGAAAAAAAATGCAACCGCATTCTGTTGGTTTATTTTTAAAGATGTGTTGATTACAATAAGAAAGTATACATTAAACAGTGTGTTTTACACAAAAAACTACTTTTTTTTAATCAAAATTTTGTTCATTGATGATAACAAATCAGACTGAAAGATTGAATTTTGCCTCTACAAAAAATATTCCTGACTATCCGGATTTTCTAGATGTACAGGTTAAATCTTTTAAAGATTTCTTCCAATTGGAAACGAAATCTGACGAAAGAGGCAACGAAGGGTTATACAACACCTTCATGGAAAACTTTCCAATTACAGATACAAGAAATAACTTTGTATTGGAGTTCCTGGATTATTTTGTAGACCCGCCACGTTATACAATTCAAGAATGTATAGAGAGAGGACTTACGTATAGTGTGCCTTTAAAAGCCAGGTTAAAACTATACTGTACAGATCCGGAACACGAAGATTTTGAAACTATTGTACAAGATGTTTATCTTGGAACAATTCCTTACATGACACCAAGTGGTACCTTTGTAATTAATGGTGCTGAGCGTGTAGTAGTATCTCAGCTACACCGTTCTCCTGGGGTTTTCTTTGGACAATCATTCCATGCTAATGGAACAAAATTATATTCTGCCAGAGTAATTCCTTTTAAAGGATCTTGGATAGAATTTTCTACCGATATCAACAGCGTAATGTATGCGTATATCGATAGAAAGAAAAAATTACCGGTAACTACTTTATTCCGTGCAATCGGATTCGAAAGAGATAAGGATATCCTTGAGATTTTCGACCTTGCTGAAGAAATTAAAGTTTCTAAAACAGGTATCAAAAAGTATATTGGAAGAAGACTTGCTGCACGTGTATTGAATACATGGCATGAGGATTTCGTTGATGAAGATACCGGTGAGGTAGTTTCTATCGAACGTAACGAAATCATCCTTGATCGTGATACTATTATCGACAAAGATAATGTGGAAGAGATCATTGATTCTAACGTTAAATCTATTTTGTTACACAAAGAGGATAACAATCAGGCTGACTATGCTATTATCCACAACACGTTACAAAAAGATCCAACAAACTCTGAAAAAGAAGCTGTTGAGCACATTTACCGTCAGTTGCGTAACGCTGAACCGCCTGATGAGGAAACGGCTCGTGGTATTATAGATAAATTGTTCTTCTCTGACCAACGTTACAACTTAGGTGAAGTAGGTCGTTACAGAATGAACAAAAAGTTAGATTTAGATATCCCTATGGATAAGCAAGTGCTTACTAAAGAGGATATCATTACAATCGTAAAATATTTGATCGAATTGATCAACTCTAAAGCAGAGATTGACGATATTGATCACTTATCTAACCGTCGTGTTAGAACAGTTGGAGAACAATTGTCTCAACAATTCGGTGTAGGTTTAGCACGTATGGCTAGAACTATTAGAGAGCGTATGAACGTTAGAGATAACGAGGTGTTTACACCAATCGATTTGATCAATGCTAAAACATTATCATCGGTTATCAACTCTTTCTTTGGAACAAACCAGTTGTCTCAATTTATGGATCAAACGAATCCACTAGCTGAGATTACACACAAAAGAAGATTATCTGCACTTGGACCAGGTGGACTTTCGAGAGAGAGAGCCGGTTTCGAGGTTCGTGACGTTCACTACACACACTATGGTCGTTTATGTCCGATTGAAACTCCTGAGGGACCAAACATTGGTTTGATCTCTTCTCTTGGTGTTTATGCAAAAGTTAACGGAATGGGTTTCATCGAAACTCCTTACCGTAAAGTTACTGAAGGTGTAGTTGATTTAGATAGTACTCCAATTTATTTGAGTGCTGAAGAAGAAGAAGGAAAAATGATTGCTCAGGCAAACATTGAAATGGATGCTACAGGTAAAATTACAGCAAGCAATGTTATTGCTCGTGAGGAGGGTGACTTCCCGGTTGTTGAGCCATCTTCAGTTCATTATACAGACGTTGCTCCTAACCAGATTGCTTCGATTTCTGCTTCATTGATTCCTTTCTTGGAACATGATGATGCGAACCGTGCGTTGATGGGATCTAACATGATGCGTCAGGCGGTTCCTTTGATCCGTCCGGAAGCACCAATTGTTGGTACAGGTTTAGAGCGTCAGGTAGCTTCAGATTCAAGAGTATTGATTAATGCTGAGGGAGATGGAACTGTAGAATACGTAGATGCTAACATCATTACTATCAAATACGACCGTACTGAAGATGAAAGAATGGTAAGTTTTGATGCTGATGAGAAAACGTATAACTTAATTAAATTTAGAAAAACCAATCAAGGTACAAGTATTAACCTGAAACCAATCGTAAGAAAAGGAGACAGAGTAGCACTTGGACAGGTATTATCAGAAGGATATGCTACTCAAAATGGTGAATTAGCTTTAGGTAGAAACTTAAAAGTTGCGTTCATGCCATGGAAAGGGTATAACTTTGAGGATGCGATTGTAATTTCTGAAAAAGTAGTTCGTGATGATATTTTTACTTCTATCCACGTTGATGATTATTCATTAGAGGTTAGAGATACGAAGTTAGGAAATGAAGAGTTAACAAACGATATTCCTAACGTTTCTGAAGAAGCTACTAAAGATTTAGATGAAAACGGTATGATCAGAATTGGAGCAGAGGTTAAACCTGGCGACATTTTGATCGGAAAAATTACACCAAAAGGAGAATCTGATCCAACTCCGGAAGAGAAATTGCTTCGTGCAATCTTCGGGGATAAAGCGGGAGATGTAAAAGATGCTTCATTAAAAGCTTCTCCATCTTTACATGGTGTAGTTCTTGACAAAAAATTATTTGCAAGAGCCGTAAAAGATAAACGTAAACGTACTCAGGATAAAGATGCTTTAGGCGCTTTAGAAATGGAGTTTGAAACTAAATTTGTTGAATTAAAAGACAGATTGGTTGAAAAATTATTCCTGATCGTTAACGGAAAAACATCTCAAGGGGTAATGAATGATTTGGGTGAAGAAGTTTTACCAAAAGGTAAAAAATATACTCAAAAAATGCTTTACGCAGTAGAAGATTTTGCTCACTTAAGCAAAGGTCAATGGGTTGCTGATGATGCTACTAATAAAATGGTTAATGATTTGATTCATAACTATAAAATTAAGTTAAACGACTTACAAGGATCTTTAAGAAGAGAAAAATTCACTATTACAGTTGGAGATGAATTACCATCTGGAATCTTGAAATTAGCTAAGATTTACATTGCTAAAAAACGTAAATTGAAAGTTGGGGATAAGATGGCAGGACGTCACGGTAACAAAGGTATTGTTGCAAGAATCGTTCGTCATGAAGATATGCCTTTCCTTGAAGACGGAACACCGGTAGATATCGTATTGAATCCACTTGGGGTACCTTCACGTATGAACATTGGTCAGATTTATGAAACTGTTCTTGGATGGGCCGGTATGAACTTGGGTAGAAAATTTGCTACTCCAATTTTTGACGGTGCTTCTCTTGATCAAATTAATGCTTTGACTGATGAGGCGGGAGTACCACGTTTCGGACATACGCACCTTTATGATGGTGGTACTGGAGAGCGTTTTGCACAAAAAGCGACTGTGGGTGTAATTTACATGCTTAAATTAGGACACATGGTTGATGATAAGATGCACGCACGTTCTATCGGACCATACTCATTGATTACGCAACAACCTCTTGGAGGTAAAGCGCAATTCGGAGGTCAGCGTTTTGGAGAGATGGAGGTTTGGGCACTTGAGGCTTATGGAGCATCAAGTACTCTTAGAGAAATCTTAACGGTTAAATCTGATGACGTTATTGGTAGAGCTAAAACTTACGAAGCTATCGTTAAGGGAGAGACTATGCCGGAACCAGGTTTACCGGAATCATTCAACGTATTAATGCACGAATTGAAAGGTCTGGGACTAGATCTTCGATTAGAAGAATAAGAAGTATTAAGCAGTTTTCAGTTTTCGGATAGCAATATCTGAAAACTGATTACTCATTTATAAAAGTTTTTAAGATTTATACCCGTAACCCGTTCCGATTTTTTATACAAATGCGAGGCATTTTATAACTAGCGCTTCAAATTAGGTTTTGAAGTTTAGAGAAGTAACCCGAGGCAGCGTTTAAGTCGAAAGTTTGAAAGTCCGGAATAAAGAGTCATTTGTGACTTTAAAAACTGTATGACATTCAGCTTTAGACTAAAATAAAATCAATTTTTAACAGCAAATAAATCAATAGTAAAAACTATGATGAATAATAGAAACAATAATAAAGATAAAAATCAGGTAAAAAGATTTAACAAAATCTCTATCGGATTGGCTTCACCGGAATCTATCTTGAAAGAATCAAGAGGAGAGGTTTTAAAGCCGGAAACAATTAACTACAGAACTCACAAACCGGAAAGAGACGGACTTTTCTGCGAAAGAATCTTCGGACCTGTAAAGGATTTTGAGTGTGCTTGTGGTAAATATAAAAGAATTCGTTACAAAGGGATCATCTGTGACCGTTGTGGTGTTGAAGTTACTGAGAAAAAAGTACGTCGTGACAGAGTAGGACACATCAACCTTGTTGTGCCAATTGCTCATATCTGGTATTTCCGTTCTCTTCCAAACAAAATTGGTTATATCCTTGGTCTTCCATCTAAGAAATTAGATATGATCATTTACTACGAAAGATACGTAGTAATCCAGGCTGGTATTGCTAAAAATGCAGATGGAGAATCTTTACAAAGATTAGATTTCTTAACTGAAGAAGAATATTTAAATATTTTAGATACGCTTCCACAAGAAAATCTATATTTAGATGATATGGATCCTAATAAATTTGTTGCCAAAATGGGAGCAGAATGTATTATGGATTTATTAGCTCGTATTGACTTAGATGAGTTATCTTACCAACTAAGACACAGTGCTAATAACGAAACATCTAAACAACGTAAAACAGAAGCATTAAAAAGATTACAAGTTGTTGAGTCTTTCCGTGAATCTAACTTAAACCGCGAAAACCGTCCGGAATGGATGATTATGAAAGTGGTTCCTGTTATTCCACCGGAATTACGTCCGCTTGTACCACTTGATGGAGGTCGTTTTGCAACTTCAGATTTAAATGACTTATACCGTCGTGTAATTATCCGTAATAACCGTTTGAAAAGATTAATGGAGATCAAAGCTCCTGAAGTAATCTTAAGAAACGAAAAACGTATGTTGCAGGAATCGGTAGATTCATTATTTGATAACACGCGTAAAGCTTCTGCTGTTAAAACAGAATCAAACAGACCATTAAAATCATTATCTGATTCCTTAAAAGGTAAGCAAGGACGTTTCCGTCAGAACTTACTTGGAAAACGTGTGGATTATTCTGCTCGTTCGGTAATTGTTGTTGGTCCTGAATTAAAATTATTCGAATGCGGATTGCCAAAAGATATGGCATCTGAGTTATACAAACCTTTCGTTATCCGTAAATTGATTGAAAGAGGTATTGTTAAAACAGTAAAATCTGCTAAGAAAATTATAGACAAAAAAGAGCCTGTAGTTTGGGATATTCTTGAAAATGTAATTAAAGGACACCCGGTATTACTTAACCGTGCTCCTACGTTGCACAGACTTGGTATTCAGGCTTTCCAGCCAAAACTTATTGAAGGAAAAGCAATCCAATTGCACCCATTAGTATGTACGGCTTTCAACGCGGATTTTGACGGGGATCAGATGGCAGTTCACTTGCCATTAGGACCAGAGGCTATTTTAGAGGCACAATTATTAATGTTGGCTTCTCACAATATCCTTAACCCTGCAAATGGAGCGCCAATTACGGTACCTTCTCAGGACATGGTCTTGGGTCTATATTATATGACCAAAGAGCGTATTTCTACAGAAGACCACATTATTTTAGGTCAGGATTTAACTTTCTATTCTGCTGAAGAAGTAAATATTGCATTAAACGAAGGAAGATTAGAATTGAATGCTCGTGTGAAAATTAGAGCAAAAGATTTTAATGACGAAGGAGAATTGGTATACAAAATTATCCAAACAACTGCCGGACGTGTATTGTTTAATGAAGTAGTTCCTGAAGCAGCCGGATATATCAATGACGTATTGACTAAGAAAAACCTTAGAGATATTATCGGACACATTTTAAGTGTGACTGATGTACCTACTACAGCTGCTTTCTTGGACAATATGAAAGACATGGGGTATAAATTTGCATTTAGAGGAGGTTTATCATTCTCTTTAGGTGATATTAGAATCCCGGAGCAAAAAACGAAGTTGATTGCAGATGCCAGAGAGCAAGTTGAAGGTATCTCAACAAACTATAACATGGGTCTTATTACCAATAACGAGCGTTACAACCAGGTTATTGACGTATGGACTTCTGCGAATGCACAGCTTACAGAATTAGCAATGAAAAATATTAGAGAAGACCAACAAGGTTTCAACTCTGTATATATGATGCTTGACTCTGGGGCGAGGGGTTCTAAGGAGCAGATTCGTCAGTTAACAGGTATGCGTGGTTTGATGGCTAAACCTAAAAAATCTACTGCCGGTGGTGGTGAGATTATTGAAAACCCGATTCTTTCTAACTTTAAGGAAGGTCTTTCGATCCTTGAATACTTCATTTCTACTCACGGTGCTCGTAAAGGACTTGCGGATACGGCTCTTAAAACAGCTGATGCCGGGTACTTAACAAGAAGGCTTCATGACGTTTCTCAAGATGTTATTGTAAACATCGAAGATTGTGGAACTTTAAGAGGTGTTGAAGTATCTGCTTTGAAGAAAAATGAGGAAATCGTTGAATCTTTAGGAGAAAGAATTTTAGGACGTGTTGCATTGCAGGATGTTATTAATCCTCTTACTAATGAGGTAATAGTTGAATCAGGTCAACAAATCACTGAAGCAATTATGAAAGTGATCGAAGCTTCTCCAATCGAAAGAGTAGAAGTTAGATCTCCATTAACTTGTGAAGCTTTAAAAGGTATTTGTGCTAAATGTTACGGTAGAAACTTAGCTACCGGTAAGATGACACAAAGAGGTGAAGCAGTTGGAGTTATTGCAGCTCAGTCTATTGGTGAGCCAGGTACACAGTTAACACTTCGTACGTTCCACGTTGGAGGGGTTGCAGGAGGTATTTCTGAAGAGTCTAGTATTATTACAAGATTCAACGGTAGACTTGAAATTGAAGATTTAAAAACGGTTAAAGGAGAAGACAGCGAAGGAAATTCAGTTGATATCGTGGTATCACGTTCAACAGAATTAAAATTAGTTGACGAGAAAACCGGAATCGTTTTAAATACACATAATATTCCTTACGGATCTAGTATTTTTGTTAAGGATGGTGAAGCTGTTGCTAAAGGAACTGTAATCTGTAAGTGGGATCCATATAACGGTGTAATTGTTTCTGAATTTACGGGTAAGATTGCTTACGAAGATTTAGAGCAAGGACAATCGTTCATGGTTGAAATCGATGAGCAGACAGGTTTCCAGGAAAAAGTAATTTCTGAGGCAAGAAATAAAAAATTAATTCCAACTTTATTGGTTTACGGTAAAGAAGGTGAATTGATTCGTTCGTATAACTTACCAGTAGGGGCACACTTAATGGTTGAGAACGGAGAGAAAATTAAAGCAGGTAAAGTATTGGTAAAAATCCCACGTCGTTCTTCTAAAGCAGGCGATATTACAGGAGGTCTTCCAAGAATTACAGAGTTGCTTGAGGCTCGTAACCCTTCTAACCCGGCAGTTGTTTCTGAAATCGATGGTGTTGTTTCTTTTGGAAAAATCAAAAGAGGTAACCGTGAGATTGTTATCGAATCTAAATTTGGTGAGATTAAAAAGTATTTAGTTAAACTTTCAAGCCAAATCTTAGTACAAGAAAATGACTTCGTAAGAGCAGGAGTACCATTGTCTGACGGTGCAATTACACCGGATGATATTTTAAGAATTCAAGGACCGGCTGCTGTTCAACAGTACTTGGTAAATGAAATTCAGGAGGTATACCGTTTACAAGGGGTAAAAATTAATGACAAGCACTTTGAGGTAGTTATTCGTCAAATGATGCGTAAAGTAAGAGTTCAAGATCCGGGAGATACTTTATTCTTAGAAGATCAATTGATTCACACTAAAGACTTTATCGTTCAAAATGATAAATTATACGGTATGAAAGTAGTTGAAGATTCAGGAGATTCTGCTGTATTGAAACCAGGTCAGATCATTACACCTCGTGAATTACGTGATGAAAACTCATTGCTTAAACGAAATGATAAAAATCTGGTTGTAGCCAGAGATGTAATTACTGCAACTGCAACACCAGTTTTACAAGGTATTACAAGAGCTTCGCTACAAACTAAATCATTCATCTCTGCTGCTTCTTTCCAGGAAACAACAAAAGTACTTAATGAGGCTGCTGTTGCCGGTAAGGTAGATGATTTAGAAGGATTGAAAGAAAATGTAATTGTTGGACACAGAATCCCTGCCGGAACCGGTATGAGAGAATACGATAATACTATTGTAGGTTCTAAAGACGATTACAATGAAATGATGGCTAATAAAGAAGAATATATTTATTAATTTAGGAAACGAAACTATGAGTAATTCGAATCAACAACAAGAGCAAATTAATATTGAGTTAGATGAAACAATCGCTGAAGGAATTTATTCCAATCTTGCGATTATAAATCACTCTTCATCAGAGTTTGTTTTAGATTTTGTGAGCATTATGCCAGGTATTCCTAAAGCCAAGGTAAAGTCAAGAATTGTACTGACACCACAACATGCTAAAAGATTATTAAAAGCAATTGGTGAAAATATTCATCGTTTTGAAGCAGCCCACGGCGAGATCAAAGAGACGGAACAAGCACCAATACCGCTTAATTTTGGTCCTGCGGGACAAGCATAAATTTTAAAAGCCCCAGTAATGGGGCTTTTTTTATACCATAGATCAAGAGTTATGACAGCGCAGTTTAACTGATTTTTATTACGTTTGTCGAGTAAATTTCTTGTTACGGTTCTATTGTTTTAAATTGCGATTCTTAATAAAAAAAGATTTAATTTTTAGAAGATAAAAACTAAAAAAGGTTGGTTTAATTCAAATTAAAGAAAAGCGCTAGATTATTTATTTAGCGCTTTTTTTATGTTGTATTAAGCTTTTTTAATTGCCTCCTGCTTTAGCTGGAGGTTAAGAATTGATTATTGACAAATAGGCTTTAGCCGAACGCTTAAGAGAGTTCGGCTAAAGCCTTTTTATCTTTCTAGAATTACCTCCAGCTAAAGCAGGAGGCAATTTATTTCGCTGATTATTGTTTTAGGTGGAGGAATATTTTTTTGTAATCTATAATTTTTTACCCTGTAATTGGTTCAGATTGAAAATATTTTTAATCTCCTTCCCAACCTTTTTGTCAAAAATATACTCTATATAAGTAAGTGATTATTTGAGAAGCACTTTAACTTAAAAAAAGTATAGTATGAAAAAGAAATTCACCTTAGAGATAGCGAGCCCTTGTTCTGAAAATTTTGATAAAATGACTGTTAATGCAACTGGTTCATTTTGTGATTCCTGTATGAAAAATGTAATTGATCTGAGCAATAAATCAAATTCGGAAGTCGCTAAATTCATCGCAGGAAATAAAGATAAAAACATTTGCGCGCGACTAAAAACGACACAATTACAAGAAGAATTTGAGCACAATGAAATTTCTAAAATCAATAATTTAAAATATGCCGCCGTAGCCGCATCAGTTTTGTTGACGTCAAATATGGTCGCGCAAGAAAAAACACCAGTTAAAACGGAGGTGAATTGCCCAAAACCAACAGTGCATATGCTTGGTAAGGTGGCTGTTAATCACACTGCTGAAAAGGAAGTTGCGATACTGATAAAAGGAAAACTAACAGAAACAAAAACAAACAAACCGTTTAATGGTGCTACCTATCCAAATTTGACAATTAGTATTAATGGTTTCGAGAGTGCAATAAAAGTAAATCCTGAAACGGGTGCATTTTCTGTTCCGATACGTGTTTTAAAAACAGACAAAACACTTGAGGTTACGATTAAAGGTGGAGATTATTTCCTTTCAAAAACAATTCCTTTTGCTTTTAATTCGGTTAAGAATAAGGTATTGGTGCAGGATATCAGTATTTCGGCAGATGAATTTTTAAAAATTTATATAGCCGGAGGTCTGGGGATTAATTATTCCAATAAAGATAACAAATTAATTCAATAAGCTTTGGGGGAGCTTATGCGGTCTGTGTCTTCGTTGGGGAATAATAGTAGGTCTTGTTTATTAGAATTGGTAAGAGTATATTGTTTATTTCTCACGGAGTCATGGAGTTGCAAATTTATCGTTCACTCTCGCAGTTTTTACTTATAAAAAAGCTTTGCGACTTCGCGACTTTGCGAGCAAAAAAACAGCATCAGTTGCGCAAGCCTTTGCGATCTTTGTGGTTAAATTTTCACGCAAAGTCGCCAAGTCGCCAAGTTTTTATAGAGGTTGGCGTGTTGAGAGGCGGTGGCTAAATGCATCTTATTGAAGGTTAAGCAATAAAAAAGGCAGTCCAAAATTAGACTGCCTTTTTTATTTACTTTGATTAGAGATTAATCAAACTCAGATGTAAAAAATAATTTTACACTTGGATATTTACTCTGTGTCATTTGAATGGTAAAGTCCGAATCGGCTAAAAATACCAGTTGACCATATTTATCATGTGCCAGGAATTTTTGTTTGATACGCTTAAATTCTTTAAACTCTTCATTTTTAGGATCATTAGGTTTTACCCAACAAGCTTTGTGTACCGGGAAGTTTTCATAGGTACATTTTGCACCATATTCGTGTTCTAAACGGTACTGGATTACCTCGTATTGAAGTGCTCCAACGGTTCCGATTACTTTACGATTGTTCATTTCTAAGGTAAACAACTGTGCAACCCCTTCATCCATTAACTGATCAACTCCTTTGTCAAGCTGCTTGGCTTTCATCGGATCAGCATTATTGATGTATCTGAAATGTTCCGGAGAGAAACTTGGAATTCCTTTAAAACTCATGATTTCACCTTCTGTCAAAGTATCACCAATTTTAAAGTTACCTGTATCGTGCAGACCTACGATATCACCCGGATACGATATGTCTACAATTTCTTTTTTCTCAGCAAAAAATGCATTTGGACTCGAGAATTTTAAATTTTTCTTCTGACGAACATGGTAGTACGGTTTGTTTCTTTCGAAAGTACCGGAGACGATTTTAATAAATGCCAGACGATCACGGTGTTTCGGATCCATATTAGCATGGATTTTAAACACAAAACCTGACATTTTTTCTTCTTTCGGGTCAACCAAACGAGTTTCGGAATCTTTTGGTCTTGGAGATGGTGCAATAGCAACAAAACAATCTAAAAGCTCACGAACTCCAAAATTATTTAAGGCAGAACCAAAAAATACAGGTTGGATTTTTCCGTCCAGATAATCCTGACGGTCGAATTTAGGGTAAACTTCGTCAATCAATTCTAATTCTTCACGTAATTTGTCGGCCGGTTTCTGACCGATTATTTTTTCCAGTTCAGGGCTTTGAACGTCTGAGAAAGCAATGGTTTCCTCAATGTTTTTACGGCTGTCTCCACTGAACAGATTGATGTTTTGTTCCCATAAATTGTAAATCCCCTGAAAATCATAACCCATTCCGATTGGGAAACTTAAAGGAGTAACTTTTAGACCCAGTTTTTGTTCTACTTCGTCCATTAAGTCAAAAGCATCTTTACCTTCACGGTCTAATTTGTTGATGAAAACAATCATCGGAATGTTTCGCATTCTACAAACGGCAACTAATTTCTCCGTTTGTTCCTCAACCCCTTTTGCAACGTCGATTACAACAATAACACTGTCAACAGCAGTTAAAGTTCTAAAAGTATCTTCAGCAAAATCCTTGTGACCCGGGGTATCAAGGATGTTGATTTTTTTATCTTTATAATTAAAAGCAAGTACAGAGGTTGAAACCGAAATACCTCTTTGGCGTTCGATTTCCATGAAATCACTCGTTGCTCCTTTTTTAATTTTGTTGTTTTTTACAGCACCAGCCTCTTGAATAGCCCCTCCGAACAATAGTAATTTTTCTGTTAAAGTAGTCTTACCGGCATCGGGATGTGATATAATTCCAAACGTTCTTCTGCGTTGTATTTCTTTTAAAAAGCTCATATTTCGTATAAATAGGTTGCAAAAGTACTATTAATTACGGCTTAATAAAAATATTCAGTTCTTAAATTAGAAAGTCTTTGTTTGTGAGTTGTGAGTTGTGAGTTGTGAGATGTGAGATGTGAAAGTTTGAAATGTGAAAGTTTGAAATGTGAGAAGGGAAAGACTGGTTGGTGGTTTTCATGATATATGATTTATTAATAGCTCGAACTCGACTAATAGTTGTGCAACTAATAACTTCCAATATCATTTTGGATTCTTCTCAGTAATTTTTTTTAGAATTTAGGATAAGCTCAGATCAATTGCCTTCAGTTTTAACTGAAGGTCCAGAATTAATTAATCATAAAAAGGCTTTAGCCAAACTCTTTGAAGGTTCGACTAAAGCCTTTGTGTGTGTTTTTAAATAATCTCCAGTTAAAATCAGAGCCAACTCACAACTCACAACTCACATCAAAAAAAATAAGGCTGCTTTTTCAGAACAGCCTTAAAGTGGTATTTAAAATGAATTATTGATTAATAGACCAAATAGAATATCCTTTAGGCGGACATTGAATCTTAACCCATTTATCTCCCTGAGTGGTCGGATACCAGCTCGAGTTTCCTGTAAAGTCTTTAATCTGAGTGTTGGCCCAATTCGTCTGAATCCATCTTTCCTGCCAAGTATCAGAATTATTGATGTAAACCACTAAGCCGGGATTTCCGTTGTAACCATTTCTTCTGGCGATATATTCATCATTGTCGGCGTATAAAATAGAAGTGGTTCCTGTTGCTTTGTTATTGTGAATCCAGATCAGATTGTTTAATTTGTTTTTGTCAAGCCATTCTTCATAATCTCGGTAAAAGATGGTTGGGTAGCCTTCATGAGTCAAAATATAAGAGTAGGCAAGGAGTTTGCTCCAGATCTCATCAGTGTCATGATTGGATACAAAAGTTACCGCTTTGTACGGATTTCTTTTCCACATCATATCATCATTTAAAAGAGCCAGATTGTTTCCGTCAAAAGCATCATTCATTTTGTAGTAACAGGCGAAATCAAAAACAGAACTATTAGCATTGTTTGCCCAGTCATTTAGCGTGTTTACGTTAGAGTCCCATAATTCGCCTACAGAAAAACCGCCAACATTGGCATTCCAGGAGTTTACTACCCAGGCACCAAAACCTTTTACATAGTCAAATCTCCAGCCGTCAAATTTCATGGTGTTTTTATAATATTTACCAACTCCGTCTGCTCTAAGCCATAACCAGTCCTGTACATAAGGATTGGCATGACATAAATCGGGAAATCCACCGAAGGCACCTTCGTCATTATTGCCGTAGCTGTTTTTGTAAAAGTCATTGTAGGAGCGTTTGAATTTTCCTGAAGCAACTCCGCTAAAGTTTGTCCACGTATTGGTTCCTGTAAACGGATTAGCTTCTGACTGGCCTCCGCTATTATGATTAATCACAATATCGGCATATACTTTCATGTTTTCGGCATGCGCTTTTGTAATCAGACTTACTAATTCTGTTTTTGATCCGAATCGGGTTTCGGTACTTCCATTTTGGTTGTAATCTCCAAAGTCAAAATAATCCGTTGGATCGTAACCCATTGAAAAAGCACCATTTTGTGCTTTAGATGCGGGAGGAAGCCATATAGAGCCAATTCCGGCATTCGACCAGGCAGTTACTTTGCTGTTTACGGTATCCCACCAGGTGCCGCCCGCGGGAACATCCCAATAGAAGGCCTGCATCATAACACCGCCACCCGGATTATCTACATACTTTCCGGTGAGTGAAGCTTTTGAATCGCCTGTACTAAAAGGCTTTCCGTCGTGATTGGTAACATTGATGATTTTAAATTGTTGGCTTTCTGCTTTGGTGTCAATTTCATTGGCTTCATTTGAGGAGCAGGAATACAAAAATGCTGTAATAGCCAAAAAAGAATAAATTTTTGGGATTGGTTTTTTCATAATTAAGGATTTGGTTTGGTTACGTTAATAAAGTTGCAATTGTAATTTATAGGATTTAAAAACAGAAATATTCGCAATTTTTAAGCGTATAAATTATCGATTACCTATCTAAAGTAGGTGTTTTTTGCTCCGATTTTAAGTATCCGGAAATATCTGTATCGCGAAAACGTTGTAGTGTTGAAAACTTTTTTTTATTTCACTGATAAATAGTTAATTATGGATTATTAAAGATAATTTGGATGAAAGTATAAGCCTATTTCGTAATTGGTAATTTTTGCGCTCTTTTTTTAAAGGTTTTTATATTCATAAACAGCACTTTATTTGTCGGATTTAAGAGTTATCATATAATTTTTTGTTAATAGTATAGCCGATAGTTGTATTATGTAATTGAATTGTTATTTTTGTTCGTTATAAGTTAAAAGAAATCAGCTCCTGATTAGGTGCTATTGTCTGAGAATTCAGGTAATAGATATTGAATTACGGCTCGATTTACAAATGAAATTTTAAAGCAAGATCTTTACATTCAAATTAAATTTAAAATAATGTTATTAAAAAAATTACAGCTAAAAACGATTGATTACAGGTTTGGGTTAACAATGTGTTTTTTACTTTTTTTCAACTCTGTCATTACTGCACAGGAAATAATTAAAGATGTTGTGGCTGAAAAACCAGCTGAAGTGCCTTCAGGGCAGAAGCGAAAAATCGATGGTATTATTGCTACTGTAGGAGATTATATTGTTTTAGACTCAGATATTGACAAGGGATTTTTGGAAATCAGTGCTCAGGGTGGTTCTGTAAAAGATATTACCAGATGCCAGATGCTTGGTAAACTGTTAGAAGATAAATTGTATGCACATCAGGCTATTCAGGATAGTATTATTGTAAGTGATGCCGAGATAAGAGGTATGATGGAAGAGCGTTTGAATTATATGACCCAACAAGTTGGTGATATTAATAAAGTAGTAGCGTATTACAAGAAAAATTCGGTAGAAGAATTTAAAACGTATTTTGCGGATATCTTAAAAGAGCAAAAATTAGCGTCAGAAATGACCAAAAAAATTGTTGATGCTGTAGAAATTACTCCGGAAGAGGTTCGTAATTTCTTCAAAAAAATACCAAAAGATCAGTTGCCAACTTTTGGAGCTGAAATGGAAGTGGCGCAAATTGTTGTAGAGCCTAAAGTGTCAGATGCAGATAAGCAAAAAGTGAAAGACAGATTAAATGCAATCAGAAAAGATGTTTTAGAGGGTTCCAGTTTTGCTACCAAAGCGGTTTTGTATTCGCAGGATCCGGGATCTTCACCAAATGGAGGTTATTATAAAATGACCAGAAAAACACCTTTTGTAAAAGAATTTAAGGACGTTGCTTTTAGTTTGCAGCAGGGAGAAATCTCTGAACCATTTGAAACTACTTTTGGTTTTCATATTATCATGGTGGATAAAATTAAAGGTCAGGAAGTAGAATTAAGACACATTTTGATTTCACCAACGGTATCTGAGGATGCTTTAAAAGAAGCTAAAGAGCGAATTACAAATGTTAGAAACAAAATAATCAATAAAGAAATTTCGTTTGCTGATGCTGCAAGAACAGAATCTGACGAAAAAGAGACCAGAGCAAATGGAGGAACGTTAGTGAACCCTAATACACAGGATACTCGTTTCGAATTGACTAAAATGGATCCTACTTTGTATAGCCAGGTTTCTAATTTGAAAGACGATGAAATTTCTCAGCCACTTTTAAATACAGACGATAAAGGTAAAAAGACATACAAGCTGATTACCGTTACCAATAGAATTGACGAGCATACAGCTGATTATGCTAAAGATTATACGAAGATTAAAGAATTAGCATTAAAAGAAAAACAAATCAGCGCGATTGCCAAATGGTTTGATACCAAAATTAAAGACACCTATATTAAGATTATTGGAGAATATAGAGATTGTACTTTCACAAACAATTGGTTGAAAAAATAATTTTTATTAAATAAATAAAAAGAGTTAGTTTTATGAATTCATAGAACTAACTCTTTTTAATTTTAAAATATATTTAAATGTCTGACGTAACAGCAATTCACAATTTAGTTCAAAAAAGAAATGAATTAAAAATAGAAATAGCGAAAATTATTGTAGGCCAGGACGAGGTTATCGATCAGATTTTGATCTGTATTTTTTCCGGTGGACACGCACTTTTAATAGGTGTGCCGGGATTGGCAAAAACATTATTGATTAATACTTTGTCGCAAGCTTTAGGTTTAGATTTTAAAAGAATTCAATTTACACCTGACTTAATGCCTTCGGATATTTTGGGAAGTGAAATTTTAGATGAAAGCAGGAAGTTTAAATTTATTAAAGGTCCGATTTTCTCTAATATTATTCTGGCAGATGAGATTAACAGAACTCCGCCTAAAACGCAGGCTGCTTTGCTTGAAGCGATGCAGGAACGTTCGGTGACGATTGCCGGTGAAAATCATAAGTTAGATTTGCCTTATTTTGTTTTGGCAACACAAAACCCAATTGAACAGGAAGGTACCTATCCGTTGCCGGAAGCGCAGTTGGATCGTTTTATGTTTGCAATAAAATTAGAATATCCTAGTTTCGAAGAAGAAGTACAGGTGGTAAAACGCACGACCTCTGATAGTAAAACGGATATTAATCCGTTGTTTACAGGACAGGAAATTATCGATTTCCAACATTTGATTCGCAGAATTCCTGTAGCAGACAATGTGGTGGAGTATGCCGTAACTTTGGTTAGTAAAACAAGACCGGATAACGCCTTGTCAAATGATTTTGTGAAAAATTATCTGGATTGGGGAGCAGGACCAAGAGCCTCTCAAAATCTAATTTTGGCTGCGAAAGCACATGCTGCTTTTAATGGTAAATTTTCTCCGGATATTGAAGATGTAAAAGCGGTCGCAACCGGAATTCTAAGACATCGTATCATTAAAAACTACAAAGCTGATGCCGAAGGAATCACAGAAGAGATAATTATAAAAAAACTAATGTAATTTAGTTGTAAAATAGCTAAAAGCCCAAACTGATAAGTACTTCCGGTTTGGGCTTTTTTTTAAGCGCAAAGAAAAGTCTTTTGCACGCAGATTTAGCAGATTATGCTGATTTTTTTGTTTTGTTATTTCGATATAAATAATTTGAATAAATCTGCTAGATCTGCGAGAGAAACTTTGCGACTCTGCGAGCATATTGTTTTTAATTGTTATTTAATTGCCTTTGTAATTGTCATTTCAACACAGGAGAAATCACATCCAGTATTCGACATAGATTAGCGACATTCTTTGTGGAGTTTCAGTTGCGATTTCTCCTACGTCGAAATGACACGATCAAAAACTTTACAACTCAGCTAGCAAAAACAGTATCCTATGATTAAAACCTTGCGACCTTAGCGTAAAACCTTCGCGCCCCTTGCGGTTAAATACACGAAAAGCTAAGAGTTTTTAATTCCTCCAAAAGTTTCTGTATTGCTCCTTGAAGAATAAAGACAATGAGAGGGCTAAATAACCAACTATAACGTTGTAAATGCTAATTTAGAAAGGTTCTTTACTTAAAAAGGCCCTAAAATGACCTTAGTCTGTAACACCGGATTTCGACTTTAATAAAGAAAGGATTTTAAAATAGTAATAAATCATTTTTTTAATACAAAATTGAAATTTCGGCAAAAAACAGCAGTCAAAATCGTTTTTTAGCAATAATAACTTTTGAAAAGCCGACTTCTATTGTATTTTTTTTAATTCTCGTCTTTAATATTTAAATTTGCATACAAAAAAACAAAAAGACTTCTATATATTATGAATACGTATAACGATTACCTTAAAGAGATCGAAGAAAGAAAAGGTCAGGGACTTCACCCGAAGCCAATCGATGGTGCTGAATTACTAAGCGAAATCATCGCACAAATTAAAGATTTGGATAACGCCAATCGCGAGGATTCTCTTAAATTCTTTATTTATAATACAGTTCCCGGAACTACTAGTGCAGCTGGTGAGAAAGCTAAGTTTTTAAAAGAAATTATTCTTGGTACAGCTGTAGTGAAAGAAATCACACCTGCTTTTGCATTTGAATTGTTATCGCATATGAAAGGTGGGCCTTCGATTAAGGTCTTACTTGATTTAGCTTTAGGTAGCGATGTTGCTATTGCAAAAGAAGCAGCAAAGGTTCTTAAAACTCAGGTTTTCCTTTACGAAGCAGATACAGATCGTTTAGTGGAAGCTTTCAAAAGTGGTAACGAAACAGCAAAAGAAATTTTAGAAAGTTATGCTAAGGCGGAGTTCTTTACAAAACTTCCGGACGTAGCAGAAGAAATTAAAATAGTTACTTATATCGCGGGAGAAGGAGATATTTCAACCGATTTACTTTCTCCGGGTAATCAGGCGCACTCCAGATCAGATCGTGAACTTCACGGTAAATGTTTGATTTCTCCTCAGGCACAAGAGGAAATCAAAGCATTGCAAGCACAGCACCCTGATAAAAGTGTGATGTTAATTGCTGAAAAAGGGACGATGGGTGTAGGTTCATCAAGAATGTCAGGGGTAAACAATGTGGCACTTTGGAGTGGTAAACAAGCAAGTCCATATGTTCCGTTTATTAATATTGCTCCAATTGTAGCAGGAACAAACGGTATCTCTCCGATCTTCCTTACAACTGTTGATGTTACAGGTGGTATTGGTCTTGACCTTAAAAACTGGGTAAAAAAACTGGATGAAAATGGTGAGCCTCTTCGTAATGAAAGTGGTGATCCGATTTTAGAGGAAGTGTACTCTGTTGCTACAGGTACTGTTCTTACTATTAATACAAAGAAAAAGAAACTTTATAAGGGTGATGAGGAATTAATTGATATTGCTAAAGCCTTTACTCCTCAGAAAGTTGAATTTATAAAAGCCGGTGGATCATATGCTATTGTTTTTGGAAAAAAACTTCAAACATTAGCTTCTAAGACACTTGGTGTTGATGTTGTACCTGTATTTGCTCCTTCAAAAGAAGTTTCTATTGAGGGACAAGGTTTAACAGCAGTAGAAAAAATATTTAATAAAAACGCGGTTGGTACTACTCCGGGTAAAGTTTTACATGCAGGGTCAGATGTTCGTGTAGAAGTAAATATTGTAGGTTCACAAGATACAACAGGACTTATGACTTCTCAGGAATTAGAGTCTATGGCTGCTACTGTGATTTCTCCAATTGTTGACGGTGCTTACCAATCAGGTTGTCATACGGCTTCAGTTTGGGATAATAAATCTAAGGCTAATATCCCTAGACTTATGAAATTTATGAACGATTTTGGTTTGATCACAGCTCGTGACCCGAAAGGCGTTTACCATTCTATGACCGATGTAATTCATAAAGTTTTGAATGATATTACTGTAGACGAGTGGGCTATCATTATTGGTGGTGACTCTCATACCAGAATGTCTAAAGGGGTTGCTTTTGGTGCTGACTCAGGAACAGTTGCTCTTGCGCTTGCTACGGGTGAGGCTTCAATGCCAATTCCGGAATCAGTAAAAGTGACTTTCAAAGGAGATATGAAAGGCTATATGGATTTCCGTGATGTCGTTCATGCTACTCAGGCTCAGATGCTTCAGCAATTTGGAGGAGAGAATGTATTTCAAGGTAAAATCATTGAGGTTCATATCGGAACTCTTACCGCAGATCAAGCCTTTACATTTACAGACTGGACTGCAGAGATGAAAGCAAAAGCGTCTATTTGTATTTCTGAAGATGATACTTTGATCGAATCATTGGAGATTGCGAAAAGCAGAATCGAGATCATGATCGATAAAGGTATGGATAACGACAAGCACGTTCTTCAAGGATTGATTAATAAAGCAAACAAAAGAATCGCTGAGATTAGATCAGGAGAAAAACCTGCTTTGACTCCGGATGCAAATGCGAAGTATTACGCTGAGGTTGTTGTTGATTTGGATCAGATTGCAGAGCCAATGATTGCAGATCCGGATGTAAACAATGCTGACGTTTCTAAACGATATACACACGATACCATCAGACCTCTTTCTTTTTATGGAGGAGTGAAAAAAGTAGACCTTGGTTTTGTGGGGTCTTGTATGGTTCATAAAGGCGATTTGAAAATTCTTTCTCAAATGCTTAAGAACATCGATGCGCAGCAAGGTAAGGTTGAGTTTAAAGCACCACTTGTAGTGGCGCCACCTACTTATAATATTGTAGATGAACTTAAAGCCGAAGGAGACTGGGAAGTTTTACAAAAGTATTCCGGTTTCGAATTTGACGATAATGCTCCTAAATCAGCAGCACGTACCGGATACGAAAACATTTTGTATTTGGAACGTCCGGGTTGTAACCTATGTATGGGGAACCAGGAAAAAGCAGCTAAAGGAGATACTGTAATGGCAACTTCTACTCGTCTTTTCCAAGGAAGAGTTGTTGAAGATGCTGAGGGTAAAAAAGGGGAATCATTACTTTCGTCAACACCAGTTGTTGTCTTGTCTACTATTTTGGGAAGAACTCCAACAATGGATGAATATAAAGTGGCAGTGCAAGGAATTAATTTAACTCAATTTGCACCTTCTCACAAGCTATTGGTAAAATAAGCAGCTGATTAGCTAATCATACTTCAAAAGCCCGAGTTATAAACTCGGGCTTTTTCTTTTATAACTACTCTATTTTTTGTATCTTGTGGAGATCAAAAAAAAACAAAAAAACAATTATTCTTATGGCGTTCGATATTGAAATGATAAAAAAAGTGTATGACAACATGCCGGGTCGTGTTGATGCAGCACGCAAGATTGTTGGTCATCCACTTACTTTAACAGAGAAAATTTTGTACAATCACCTTTGGGACGGAACTCCGTCTAAGGTGTTTGGAAGAGGAGTTGATTATGTTGATTTTGCACCCGATCGCGTAGCTTGTCAGGATGCAACTGCTCAGATGGCATTATTGCAATTTATGCATGCCGGTAAATCTAAAGTAGCCGTTCCTACTACGGTACACTGTGATCACCTGATTCAGGCAAAAGTAGACGCTGCAACCGATTTGGCCAGAGCAAAAACACAAAGTAATGAAGTTTTCGATTTTCTGTCGTCAGTTTCTAATAAATACGGAATTGGTTTCTGGAAACCGGGAGCCGGAATTATTCACCAGGTAGTGCTTGAAAACTATGCATTCCCCGGAGGAATGATGATTGGTACCGATTCCCATACTGTAAATGCAGGAGGTTTAGGAATGGTAGCCATTGGTGTTGGTGGAGCTGATGCCGTAGATGTAATGTCCGGTATGGCCTGGGAATTGAAATTTCCTAAACTAATTGGAGTAAAGCTAACCGGTAAATTATCAGGTTGGACAGCTCCTAAAGATGTTATTCTTAAAGTGGCCGGTATTCTTACTGTAAAAGGTGGAACCGGTGCTATCGTTGAATATTTTGGTGAAGGGGCAACTTCTATGTCCTGTACCGGAAAAGGAACTATCTGTAATATGGGAGCCGAGATTGGAGCTACAACTTCAACTTTTGGTTATGATGCTTCTATGGGGCGTTATTTGCGTTCTACAAACAGAGCAGATGTTGCGGATGCTGCAGATAAAGTAGCTTCTTATTTAACAGGAGATCCTGAAGTATACGCTAACCCGGAACAGTATTTTGATCAGGTAATCGAAATTAACTTGTCAGAATTAGAGCCGCATTTAAACGGCCCGTTTACTCCGGATTTGGCGACTCCGATTTCTAAAATGAAAGAGGAAGCAATCAAAAATGGCTGGCCATTGCAAATTCAGGTTGGTTTAATAGGTTCCTGTACAAATTCCTCTTACGAAGATATTGCGCGTGCAGCCTCTTTAGCAGAACAAGTTTCTGCTAAAAACTTAAAAACGAAAGCCGAGTTTACCATTACTCCGGGTTCAGAGGTAGTGCGTTCTACTATTGAAAGAGATGGATTTATTGAAACTTTTCATAAAATTGGAGCAACCGTTTTTGCTAACGCTTGCGGACCTTGTATTGGTATGTGGGACAGAGAAGGAGCAGAGAAAGAAGAAAGAAACACTATCGTGCATTCTTTCAATCGTAACTTCTCAAAACGTGCAGATGGTAACCCAAATACTTTAGCTTTTGTTGGTTCGCCGGAATTGGTAACTGCTATGGCTATCGCGGGAGATTTAAGTTTTAATCCGCTAACGGATAAACTAATCAACGAAGATGGTGAAGAAGTAATGCTTGAAGCTCCAACAGGAGATGAGTTGCCTTCTAAAGGATTTTACGCAGAAGATCCGGGCTTTCAGGCTCCGGCAGCAGATGGTTCAGGGGTTCAGGTAGTGGTAAATCCTACATCGGAACGTTTGCAATTACTGGCTCCGTTTGATGCCTGGGATGGCAAAAATATCACAGGGGCTAAATTGTTGATCAAAGCATTCGGAAAATGTACTACAGATCATATTTCTATGGCTGGACCATGGTTGCGTTTCCGTGGACATTTAGATAATATTTCTAACAATATGTTGATTGGTGCTGTGAATGCATTCAATCAAAAAACAAACTCCGTTAAAAATCAATTAACCGGAGAATACGATGCCGTTCCTGCTGTAGCCCGTGCTTATAAAGCGGCCGGAGTTCCGTCTATTGTTGTAGGAGATCACAACTACGGAGAAGGTTCTTCACGTGAGCATGCTGCTATGGAGCCACGTTTCTTAGGTGTTAAAGCGGTACTGGTGAAATCATTTGCCCGTATTCATGAAACAAACCTTAAAAAACAAGGTCTTTTGGGACTAACATTTGCGAATGAAGCAGATTATGATAAAATTCAGGAGAACGATACGATTAATTTTATTGATTTAGTTGATTTCGCTCCGGGAAAACCATTGTCATTAGAATTTGTTCATGCCGATGGAATCAAAGATGTTATTCTGGCAAACCATACCTACAACGAAGGACAAATCGGATGGTTTGTTGCCGGTTCTGCATTAAATTTAATTGCTGCCGGAAAAGCATAATAGATACTAGAAATAATCAATTGCCTCTTGTTTTAGCGAGGGGGAAGAATTGAGTAGTGAAAAAAAGGCTTTAGCCGAACTTCTTTGAAGGTTTGGCTAGAGTCTTTTTGTTTTTCTAATGCCGAAATGTATAGTTTTTTTAACCGCAAGGAGCGCAAAGGTTTACGCGAAGTTCGCAGTGAAATTTTTTTACGCAGATTTGCTTCAGTAGTTCGCTATTGTTCGGGTAGCATACTTATTCAGATTGTTTTATCGAAATAACAAAGCAAAAATATCGGCTTAATCTGCGTGCAAAAGACTTTCCGTCTTTGTGTTTTAAAAGGATAAAATCCTTGCGTCCCTTGCGGTTAAATAAACTCAAATTTCTTGTGAATTTAATAGGAGTAAGATTGATTTTATTGCGGAATTGTTAATTTTGGTAAAAACAAGAGTTAAAAACTAGGCTTTTTTGTTTTAAAAAGTTAAATTCGCCTTATAAGTAATAGAATTGTGTTTTTTACTAATGGAACACAAAATTGAGAATAAAAAATCCCCCAAATAATGATTTTTAGGTTAACTGTTGTATTATTTTTTTTTAGTTTGAGTGTTTTTTCCCAGGAAAAGTATAGTAAACATATTATTTCTGAGGGAGATAATATATCCATAATAGCACAAAAATACGGAGTAAAAATTAAAGATATCACCAAAGCAAATCCGAATAGTCCGAAGATATTAAAACTAAAATCGGTTTTGTTAATTCCAAATAAAAATCAGAAAGCAGTCGCTAGTAAAAAAAAGGAAACCCCTGCAACTAATGCTCCCGGATCGTATGTTGTTGAGACAAATGATACATTTTGGGGTATCGCTAAAAAGTATAATGTTTCGGTTAATGATCTTAAAAAAGCAAATCCAATTTTGGATACGGAAAATTTAAGAAAAGGGCAGCAAATTAATATCCCGTCTAAGGCGCTTGCAGAGTCGGCAAAACCTGCTGAAAATATTGAGGACCTAAAAGCAAAACTGAAACCGGAAGAAGTAGAGGTAGTAAGAGAGGTTTTGCCTAAAGAAACTAAATATGCAATTGCCAAAGAATTCGGAATTTCTGTTAAAGAATTAGAAAAACAAAATCCGGCCATAAAAAAAAGATTAAAGGTTGGTTCGATGCTTAAAGTGCGTATTCCAAAAGAGAAAGCCGAGATATTAATGGCTTTAAAGACAACACCGGAATTAAAAGAACCAACGTCAACTCCTGAGGTGATTGCAGAAAATCCAACTGTTGTAAAGGATACATCGACTGTTATTAGAGTTAGTAACCATTCTGATTTAATCAATCAGTTAATTGAAAGTGCTACTCAGAATATCGGAATTCGGTATCGTTCAGGCGGAACAACCAGAGCAGGTTACGATTGCTCCGGTTTAATGATCTCCACTTTTAATGGTTTTGATATTAAGTTACCGAGAAGTTCTATTGAGCAGTCACGTATCGGAATGAGAGTCAGTGCTGATGAGGCACAAAGAGGAGATTTGATTTTCTTTAAAACCAATGGCAGACGTCGTATCAATCATGTTGGTATGGTCGTAGAAGTCACGGATGGTGAAATTAAGTTTGTGCACTCAGCAACTCATGGCGGAGTGATGATTTCTTCTACTAAAGAGGCTTATTACGGAAGAAATTTTTCACAGGTAAACCGTATTTTGAAATAGTAATAACTGTTATGTCTATACCTTTAGTTGAATTGTTTTTTTGAATTCTTCAATCGGTAATGGTTTGTTTAAAAAACCGCTAACATAATTGTTTTTGTTTATTCTTTTTATTTCATCGGGGTCCAGGGTAGATGAAAGTACATAAATTTGAATCTCTTTTTTTAATTCAGCGCTTAATTTATCGTACGCATCCAGAAATTCAAAGCCATTCATTATTGGCATTTGAATGTCCAGTAAAATAATCAGAGGTTGCTTTAGGTCTTCATGATTATAAAGCCATTGCATGGCTTCGAGACCATTATTTGTAATGTTTACCTCTGCCACATCAAGAAACTTTTTTAATAATTGCTTAATGACCAGCTGATCGATCAAATTGTCTTCGATTAATAAAAATAAAGGTTTACATTCCATTTGAGCTTGGTATTGTTACAATAAATTTACTTCCAATACTATTTTCCGAGGAAACAAAAATGGTACCTTTGATATTTTCGACCGCTTCTTTTACGATATAAAGCCCTAATCCGGAGCCTTTATTTTTATTAGTTCCAAAGTACATCTCAAAGATATGTTCTTTGAATTCATCTTTAATTCCGATTCCGTTATCTGCGATTTCAATTTTATTATAACCATCCGAAATATAGGTTTTAATAGAGATAAACATTTCCTGTTTACTGCTATCAGCATATTTTATTGCATTAGAAAGTAAATTTGAAATAATAATTTTTAAGCGTAAGCTATCACTCTGAATTTGGTCAATTAAGAGCTCTTTTTTGATTTTGATTCGGTTGGCATTTTCGATATGCATTAATTGTGCAATCGCTTCATTAAACAATTCCCTAAGGCTTACTGGTTCAATAATAACAAGTTTGCGTTTGTTTTTAGAATAATCGATAATGTCACTAATAAACTGGTCTTGTCGGCTGAGACTTTGATGCATTAAAGTTAGATAGCCTCTAATCTGGTGTATGTTATCTTCTAATTGTGTAATTTCAATAAGTCCCTGTAGTGACGTTATAGGAGATCTCAAATCGTGCGATGCGCTATAAACGAAACGATCAAGTTCATGATTTACCAACAGCAGATTTTCGTTTTTAGCTTCGATTTCTTTTTTAGAGGTAAGAAGCCTTCTGACCATTATCGAATAGTAGCAACTCACACTACAGATGATCACGAGGATAAAAAAAATATTTGTAATCGTTAAAAGTGTTTTTATTTTCCTTGTTCCTTCACCAAGTGTATTCGAGAAGTTGCGTTCGTTGATCGTGAGTTTGTCGCTAATTTGGCTAATTTGACTCAGGTATTTTTGCTGATCCCCTACAGTAAGGATGTTGCGCTTGATTTTGGCATTGATTTCTGTTCCAATGATAAACAATTCGTCAATTAATTTATCGCCTTGTTCCCATTCGTGAATGGCTTTTGCTAAAAAAGGAACTTCTTTAAAATTGATAAACAACCACACAATATCATCAATATCTTCTTTGTGATTTCGACCTACTATAAACCCATTTCGGGCGGCTGTATCGTCACCTAATTTTAAAAGTGTTTCACGGGCAATGCCATCTCCTTGCGGAACTTTTAGTTCTTCGTTGTATAATTTCCATTGTTCAGGTTCTCGGGTATAGAGATAAGTAATAAGGTGGCGGGAAGCATCTTTCTGACCTTTCGAATAATGAGATTCTCCGTTGACATAAGCTCTGTTAGCAGATAGTATTTTGATGGTGAAAAAATTGGTGCAAATTAACAGAGCGCACGAAATGAACACAATTAATAACAGTATAAAAACATCTGGAAAACGAAAATTCTTTAAAACTTGGCCCTTCAACATAATTTCGTGATTTGTAGGTTCTTGATTCGGTTACCTAATTTTAATGAGTATTTAACGGCATTGTCATTCTATTAACAATTTTTTGAAGCTTGTGGTTTATTGAAATGGAAATAAACAATTGTTAATTAAATCTTAAGGTTAAGGGCTTTTATGACACTCTTCTCAAAATTAGTAAAAAAATAGAAACGTTTTACAAATAACGAATTATTTCTTTTTTGTTAAATTTATATGAAAAGTATATTTTGTAATTGTTTGGTATTTAGTGATTTGGTTTGTTTTGTGTATGAATTATTTGTTTTAATTTGAATTTAAAGAAGGAGCGATGCATTGCAAACTGCTGCAAAGGAAGATATTTAGAAATTCTTGATTTAGGGCTTTTTTGTTTAATCTTTTTAATTAGTGGTTACGTTGTTTAAAAATAGCTTTATTGTTTAGGCATAGTCAAAAAAAAACTGCAACTATTCAGGTTGCAGTTTTCTTGTTTTTTGTCGAGGAAGTTATTTTGTTTGTACTTTAATCCATTGCAGGATTTCATTCATTGCGGTCGGGGAGAGTGTTTGTTCGATTTTTGAATATTCTTCAGGAGAACCCGATTGACATTCCTGAAACAGGTGATTTAAGTTTGGAAGCTCTTTTATCGTTACATTTTTATTGCCTCCTTTTACGAGTGCTTTTCGAATAGCGTCTAAGTTTTCTTTAGGAGCAACCTGTAAATCTTTCTCTCCGTTTACAGCTAAAACGGGGCACTTCACTTTTTCTAATGCCGGCTGTGGATTATATCTTATAAAATAAGTCATCCATGGATTCGTTGTTCCGGCGATTTGCAATTTAATATAATCTTCCGGACTTGAATTTTTAGAAATATCCGGATTGTTTTTAGATACTTCAGTTAAATAATTTGTTAGCTGAGTTTTTAATTCTTGCGGATCCTTATATGTATTTACAAGCTCAAAAGTTTTTTGATTGATGGTTTTTGTTTTTTGAATGTCAGAATCAGTAGCTCCATTGGCTCTTGCAATTAATTCCTGTTGTAATAAAAGTACCTGATCTCCTTGTAATCCGGGTCCCGCCATCAACACGATAAAAGCAATGTTTTTAGATGTACTTGCTACGATTGGGGCAATTAGTCCACCCTCACTGTGGCCGACTAACCCTATTTTCTTTTTATTTATTTCTTTTCTGGAAAGCAGGAATTGAACCGCGGCTTCGACATCTGCAGAAAAATCTAAAGAAGTTGCCGATCTAAAGTCTCCTTTTGAGGCAGCAGTTCCTCTGTCGTCATAACGTAAAACGGCAATGCCATTTTTGGTTAAGTAATCTGATAATACCAGAAAAGGTTTGTGCCCCAGTAATTCTTCATCTCTATTTTGTGGTCCGCTGCCACTGATTAAAATTACGACAGGAAAATTTCCTTCTTTTTTCGGCAACGTCAGCGTCCCTGCCAAATTTATTCCGGCTGACTTGTTCTCAAAAACAACATCTTCGGTATAATAAGGGAATGGTTTCACAGGTTCCTGCGGACGTAACAGCTTTTCTTTTTCGATTTTTTCTTTTGACAGATTTAAAGGTAGAGATTGCCCGCCTTGTTTAAAAGTTCCTGTAATTGTATTGTCTTTTCCTAAAACACCCTCATATTCAATTCGGGCATTTGTTAAGGCAATTTTTAGAGTTGAATTTTCATAGGTGGTTGAGGTAGTAGGTATTCCGAATGCTTTTTGATCCGGACTGTCCATTGTAGAACTAAATCCGTTTTCATTTTTGTTTACATTAAAAATAACAGTTAATTGAACTCCCTGCACTTTTAAGATTCCGTTCCACTGGCCGGTGATATCTTGTGCGAAAACAGTTGTTATACTGCAGGAAGCGAGTAATAATAGAAGTAATTTCTTCATGGTTTAATTAAATAGTTTTAGGATTGGTTTTGTAAAGTGTACGAATTTACAGTAAAGGAATGTAAAAACAGTATATTTTTTTAATGAAATATAGTAGCAGAGTGTACTATTATTTCATTAAAATGAGGCATACATAAGTAATCGTTTAAATGCATAAATAGAAGGTACTACTGGAAAATAGTGATTAATTCTTTTTTTGAATTCATCCGATAATTCCTGAAATTCAGAGTCATTCAGACGTTCCTGATATACGGTGAGTGCAGAGCCCGAAATAAAGTCAAAAAAAGAATCTTTGCGAGTTGAAACGAGCGGATAAACTTTTTGATATAAAACCAAATCATTTCCGCCGCTATCAAAAAGGATTTTGGCATATTGATCTAAAGTCAAAACAGGAGATGGACGTGTCCAATTATTTAGATAAGAAGCATAAGGCTCTTCCTGTACCAATTCTAATAAAATTTTGTTGAGTACATTTTCGGTTTGCTGTGGCATTTGTACAGCCAATTGTCCACCCGGATTAATACGGGATATTATTTTGGGAAAAAGGGTCTCATGATCATCGACCCATTGCAAGGCTGCATTAGAAAATATCAAATCCCATTTGGTTTCCTGTTCCAATTGTTCTGAAATTGATCCCTGCTTGAATTGTATATTTTCCTGCTGGGGTGCTTTTGCCAGCATTTCGGCAGAAGAGTCAATACCAAGCACAACAGGATTGGTAAGTTGATTAGAGAGTTTTTGGGTTAATTCGCCGGTACCGCACCCCAGGTCAATCACTTTGAGATTGGGTTTGTCGACGATATGGCTGGTGAGATCCCCAAAGGGTTTGTAGCGGTCTTCTTTAAACTCATTGTATTTGATTGGATCCCAGGTCATGATACGCTGTATTTAAGTTGTTAAACGAAAATACGAATTAAATTGTACTAAGAAAAGTACTATTGAAACCAAAAACATATTATATAAAATTCGTTGGATATACTTTTTTAACACAAATCTCGCAGGGTTTTGTGTAAGAGAGGTTATTTTTTTGTTGGCAAAGTTGCTAAAACGCAAAGTTGTTTTGTTGAAAATTTTAAAAAAAAACTTGGCGACTCTGCGACTTGGCGAGCAAAAATAATTCCCTACTTTGAGAATTCTTTGCGGTTAAATACTCTCGCAAAGACGCAAAAGCGCAAAGTTTCTTTTTATGCACGCAGATTAAGCTGATATTTTTACTCTCTGATTTCGATAAAAAATATTTCGAATAAATCTGCCAGATCTGCGTGAAAAAATTGCTCTGCAAACATAGGAGTCGCCAAGCTGCTAAGTTTTTTTAAAGTTCTGTTTAAGACCGAAACTGTAAACTGAGACTGAGACTTTACATTTTTACACGAGGCTTTAACTGTATGTCCATATTAATATTTGTAATTTCACAATGAGATTATAAGATTTCTAAAAAAAGTATATCTTTAACCAACCAAAAATTAAAATAATGCAAGAAGATAACCAAGAACATTTTAAAAGAGAACTAGGATTACTAGATGGAACCATGCTTGTGGTAGGTTCTATGATCGGTTCAGGAATTTTTATAGTAAGTGCTGATATTACCAGACATGTAGGATCTGCCGGATGGCTGACATTGATCTGGCTCCTTTCAGGTTTAATTACAATTATTGCAGCGGTGAGTTATGGCGAATTAAGTGCGATGTTTCCAAAAGCAGGTGGACAGTATGTGTACCTAAAAGAAGCATACAACAAATTGATTGCGTTTCTGTACGGCTGGAGTTTTTTTGCGGTAATACAAACCGGAACAATTGCTGCAGTAGGGGTGGCTTTCTCTAAGTTTGCAGCTTATCTTTATGAACCTTTGAGTGACGAAAACATATTGTTTACATTAGGTGCTTTTAAACTCAATGCTGCTCAGATTGTTTCGATTTTTACGATTATTTTATTGACGTATATCAATAGTCGTGGAGTGAAAAACGGAAAGATTCTGCAAACGGTACTTACGATTATCAAGATTTTATCATTGCTGGGTTTAATCGTTTTCGGATTAACACTGGCTGCGAAAGCTTCTATTTGGGATGCCAACTGGGCAGATGCGTGGACAACACGTTCCTATAATGCAGAAACAGGTTCATGGCTTCCGATTAGTGGAACGGCTTTGATTACCGGTATATCTGCTGCGATGGTAGGATCTTTGTTCTCTAGTGATGCCTGGAATGGTGTGACTTTTATTGCAGGAGAAATTAAAAACCCAAAACGTAATGTTGGTTTAAGTTTGTTTCTGGGAACTTTTATTGTGACGACGATTTATGTGTTAACCAATTTGATGTATCTGGCTGTAGTTCCGCTTAACGAAATTGCAACAGCAAAATCAGATCGTGTGGCTGTTGTCGCTTCCGATTATATTTTTGGAGACATTGGAACATTAATCATCGCGATCATGATTATGATTTCGACTTTTGCCTGCAACAACGGATTGATTATGGCCGGCGCAAGAGTGTATTATACAATGGCAAATGATGGTTTGTTCTTTAAAAAAGCTGCTGTTCTAAACGAATCCAGCGTTCCTGAATGGGCGCTTTGGGCTCAATGTTTCTGGGCTTCGGCTTTGTGTCTGACAGGGAAATACGGGGATTTATTAGACTTCGTGATTATCATCGTTTTAATTTTTTACATTTTAACAATTTACGGAATCTTTATCTTGCGTAGAAAAATGCCGGATTTAGAACGACCTTATAAAGCATTCGGATATCCGTTTTTACCATTGCTGTATATTGTGATCGCCACCGCAATTTGTATTTCGTTGTTAATCACGAAATTCTCGACCTGTGGCTGGGGAATCTTAATTATGTTAATCGGGATTCCGGTTTACTATTTAACGAAGCCGAAAGAGAGTTAGTAGAGGTGCTGAGATTCTGAGGTTTTTGTTTCAAGTTTCAGGTTTCAGGTTGAAAAACTTTGCGATTTTGCGAGCAATTTTCTCACGCAGATTTAGCAGATTTAATCTGATTATTTTTTATCGGAACTGTAAAGCAAAAATATCAGCATAATCTGCTAAATCTGCGTGCAAAAAAAAGCTTTGCGATTTTGCGACTCTGCGAGCAATTTTCTCACGCAGATTTGGCAGATTTATTCAGATTGTTTTATCGAAATATTAGAACAAAAATATCCGCTTAATCTGCGTGAATAAAAAACTTTGCGTCTTTGCGAGAAAATACAATATAAAATGCCTTGTTCACCACAAGGCATTTTTTTTTGCAATAATAATTGCAGGCTCTATGATTTAATGTAAAATCTGCGCACAAAAAAAACGACACTACTTAAAAAAGAGAGTGTCGTTTCAATCAAATGATCAATTGCTGTAGCAGCTTAAACTACTTCAGGCTCAACAGACGATTTTATTGTTGAATTAATAATAGACAAAGTAAAGGGATCTAATTCGCCGGAGAAAAAAGCATCCAATACGTTTTGAAATATAGGATTTGTATTTTCTACCAGGAAAAAAAGGGTCATGCAGGAACGCAATTTTCGAGCATCTAAGTCTCCCAAAATAGCTTCGGCAGATTTTCTGTTATAGGTTAATAACAGTTCTGAAATTTCGATAAGATGTTTTCCTAATATAGGATGCTCCAGAAAATCAGCAGCTTCTTTCAGGTCGTTAATGGCATAATAATTTGCAGTATCACTCTTACCCAATCCTTTAATTTGTGGAAAGATAAACCACATCCAGTGGGTTTCTTTTTTCCCTTTGTTAATTTCAGAAAGAGCAGTAAGATAAAGTTTGTTTTGCGCATCTAAAAAGCGCATTAAATCATTGTTAGAATAAGCCATTTTGGTATTGTATTTATAAAAAAAGGGTTGCAAAGGTACTAAAAAAATCGGTTTTATCCAGTAAAAGCTTCATACAGTGCGTGTTTTAACTTTTGAAGGAAGGTATCTCTTACGCTACGACGCAAATTAAAAACTGTATTATTTACTTTATAAGGTCATAATCATCGCTTTCTGAAGGTTCTTCTGAAAGTCAGATTGATTCGTGGCAATACGTTTTTGGCTGTTTTCGGAACCTGATGTTGCCAGAAACTATTTGTTGTTCCGGCCATCAATAAAAAAGAGCCATGATGTAATGGAATTTCCACCTGCGGAATGTCTTTTCTAAACTTATGACGCAATCGAAACATTCGTGTTTCTCCAAAAGTCACCGAGGCGATAATCGGATTTGCACCTGTATTGTGCTCTTTATCACTATGCCAGGCGACGCTATCTTTACCATTTCTGTAGAAATTAAGCAACAGACTATTAAAATCAAGTGCTGTTTCTTTTTCTACCCGGCTTCTAATGCTCAACAGATCATACGTCCAATCGGGGCCGTTTTGATCTGCTCCGATATTGTCTTTATCTTCGTACCATGCGATCATTCTTGGTGCCGTAACGGTTTTGTCAAACATTTCCATTTCATATTCCCTCCATTTGGTTTGATGAAGGAGTTTTTCATAATAATGATCTGATTCTTCTTTGGTGAAAAAATTATCAATCAAAATCAGTTCGCAGTCAGGCAGGTCAAATACGGTTTTTCCGCGAAGACCTGAGGTAAATAATTCGGTATCGTTAAATAGTGTCATAATTCTTTTTTTAAGTGTATAGCTCTATTTTAAAATTTCATTCGATGTCGGGGCAGATGGATTTCATGTTCCTGCGGATACGGTTTTCGATGGGTATTGCTTACATCTTCCTTGATTTGATTTTGAGTTTTAAACTGATGTTCGTTTGAATTGCTGTAACGCGGATCCGGAATAAAAGGCATTTTGGCCATTTTCATAATAGTAATAGTCGGAAAGTGATAATCGACTTCTACAGTACCTAATAACAAATAACAGCCACCGCCCTGAAAAGGATGCTGCACCAGACTATCCGGGAAATGTGCAGTGTCAAAATAAGTCCCCTCATTATCAACCCAGGTTCCAAAATACATGGCTCCTTTTTTAGTAGGGACATGTTTTCTTGAAATTAGATAAGCCAGCATGCGGACTTGTTTTTTATGGTGATTCACAAGGTCATTGGCCATGATGTCTCCGCGATATTTGGTTTGTAACAATTCGAATGGAGTGCAGGAAACGGGGAAACTCAATAGTTCTATTTCATCAAAAGCATCTTCAAAAAAGGAACGTTCCAGAGTCGGAAGTTTATATTCTTTGGCAGGTTCCTGCAGGAGCATCAGGTTTCTGTTCTCGGGTTTGAAATTGGTTAAAAGCAAACTGGCAACAACCAGAAGCTGATTTTTGGTTTTTCCGGTAAAACGAAAAGCACCAATAAAAATTAGAATTTTAATGCCCTCTAATCCAATTGGGATGCGATTGATAAAGTCTTCCAAGGAAACAAAATCCCCATTTTTATCACGATCTGAAATTATAAGTAAGGCTATTTTAGATTCTAAACGTTCCAGATGCATAAGACCTAAATAAACAGCGGTACCATATAATGTAGTTTGGTAATCGCTTTTATTAACACAAGGATTCTCGATCGTTGCCCCAGACATACGGGTTTCGTGTACGTAGACTTCGGTTCTGTAAAAACCACCCTGATTATTGATCACCGCGACCATAAATTCGATAGGGTAATTTACCTTTAAGTAGAGACTTTGGTAACTTTCTACGGCATAAGATGCGGAGTGTGCTTTACAAAAAGAATAACCCGCAAAAGATTCGATCTGACGGTAAATTTCTTCACTAAGCGCTTGAGGGTGTCCTTTTTGGGCACAACAGGCAAAGAAATTGTCTTTTACTTTCTGTAATGCCGTTTTAGATCTGCCTTTACCGGACATAGCACGTCGCAGGATATCACCATCGGCGGCGGGAAGACCTCCATAATGCAAGGCAATTTTAATCACATCTTCCTGATAGACCATGATGCCGTAGGTTTCTCCAAGCTGTTCTTTAAAAACATCATGAAAATAATCAAACTGATTGGGATGATTGTGACGAAAAATATATTCTTTCATCATTCCGGATTGTGCTACACCGGGACGAATAATAGAAGAGGCTGCCACCAGAATTTTATAAGTATCGCAGTTCAGACGTCGCAATAAACCTCGCATGGCGGGACTTTCGATATAAAAACAACCAATAGTTTTTCCCTGAGCCAAATAGGTATTGCAAACCGCCTCGTCTTTAGAAATTGAGGTGTTGCGAATATCAACTTTAATGCCTCTGTTTTTTTCAATAAGTTTCACACTATCATCGATATGACCAATGCCACGCTGACTTAAAATATCAAATTTTTCAAAGCCAATATCCTCGGCAACGTGCATGTCAAAAAGCACAATTGGGAATCCTTTTGGAGGCATTTCCAAAGGGGTGTAGTTGGTTATAGGTTCTTCAGATATGATGATTCCGCAAGCGTGCATGCTGCGTTGATTGGGATATTTTTCGAGCAGTGTACCGTATTCCTGCACGAGTTTTACAATTGAATTGGGTTCGTGCAGGTTCATAGGATTTTTGGCCAATTTGTCCAATTCTTCTTTTGGAAGACCAAAGACTTTACCGACCTCACGAAAAATCGAGCGGTATTTGAATTCGACATTTATGCCACAAAAAGCAACATGATCGCGACCGTATTTGTCGAAGATGTAATGAAGAATGGTGTCGCGTTCTTTCCAACTCCAGTCAATATCAAAATCGGGAGGAGTTTTGCGGTTGAGGTTCAAAAAGCGTTCAAAATAAAGATCCAATTCTATGGGGCAAATGTCTGTAATCCCTAAACAATAAGCGATTATGCTATTGGCGCCACTACCACGACCTATATGCATAAAACCCTGACTATTGCTGTAACGGATAATATCCCAGGTAATTAAAAAATAACCGCTGAATTCCAGTTCATCAATTATTTTGAGCTCTTTTTCGATACGTGTTTTTGCCGCGATATGATTTTCGCCATAACGCCAAATCAGGCCTTCTTGTGCGAGTTCGGTTAATTTTGCAAAATCACTTTTGCGATCGGTGGTAAAAAACTTTTTATTTTTTGGAGCTTTAAAGTCGTATATAAAATTACATTCTTCAATGATTTTTTGGGTATTGAGAATGATTTCCGGATAATCTTCATAAGCTGACAAAAGCGACGGAAGTGAGAGCATTACTTCAGAAGTTCTGCAATAATCAGCCTCCGTAAGTTTAGATAAAATGGTGTTAGTATCTATTGCACGTAAAATTTTATGAAGATTGAATTCTTTTTTACTTTGAAAAGTTACGGGTTGTAAGACAACCATTTTAGAGATTTTGTTTTTCCATTCTTTAAGAAACAGCTTTGGTAAATCTTCCGGACGAATTCCGATAAATTCATTTTCCCGAAGAATGTCCGGTGCATTTTCTAAGGGATATATAAGGAATACAGCGTCAAATTCAGGTGCTATCTGAGGCAGAGCGGTTCCATTGAAATTATGTGCGGTCAAAAACCGGTTCATTTCGGCAAGTCCGTCCGTATTTTGGGCCAGACCGATATACCGCAATTGGTGTTCCGAACGAAATTCGATACCAATTAAGGGTTTTATGCCTTTTAATTCACATCCTTTTATAAAGTCATAAATTCCGGTAACAGTATTAATGTCGGTAAGTGCCATCGCTTTTACATGGCATTCTTCAGCCTGCTCAAGGAGTTTCTCGAGAGAAATAGTGCCGTAACGCAACGAATGAAAAGAATGACAGTTGAGGTACATTAGGGATGACGTTTTAAAATTTCATTTTTAGTATTGGGTTTTATAGACGCTCCGGCGCAGCGCATCACGGCATCAAAACCATAGCGGCTTTTCATTTTATCCATGGCGGCGTACAGAGACAGCATTTCCTGAGTGTCTTCAAAAAGATCAATTTGATAGGTACCGCGAACGAGTCCGCTAAAGCGAATTCCGATTAAACGAAGACGCATACGGCGCTGATATACTTTGTCGAATAATTCGTTTACATTTTTATTTAAAATATGATCTGCAGAAGTATATCCGATTTTACATTGTTTGGTTTCGGTGTCAAAATTGGCGTAGCGTATTTTGACTGTAATTGTGGAGGTTAACCATTGCTCAGATCGGAGTTGGAAAGCCAGTTTTTCGACCATTCCCATCAGGATTCTTTTTAATTTCGCAATGTCGATAGTATCCTGAGAAAAGGTATGCTCGGTAGAAATTGATTTTCTTTCAGAATAAGGCTCCACGGGAGTATTGTCGATGCCATTTGCTTTTTTCCAGATGTCCAGACCATTTTTTCCGATCATACGCTGAAGTACTTCGGCAGGCATTTCAGAAAGTGTTTGTATCGTACGAATTCCGATTCGGGATAAGAGCTGAAAAGTCACATTGCCTACCATTGGTATTTTCTGAATCGATAACGGATTTAAAAAAGCCTGTACATCCTGTTCCGGAATTTCTAAATTTCCTTTTTGTTTCCCTTCTCCGGTTGCAATTTTAGAAACGGTTTTATTGATGGATAAAGAAAAACTAATAGGGAGTCCTGTTTCTTTATTTATGGCTTGTGCAAGCTCATTTGTCCATTTATAACTGCCATGAAAACGATCCATGCCGGTGATGTCCAGATAAAATTCATCAATACTGGCTTTTTCCATAATGGGCGCCCTTTCCTGAATAACCTGAGTAACATCATGCGACAATTGAGAATATAATTCCATATCGCCTTTAATAATTTTAGCTTGCGGACATAGTCTCATCGCCATATAAATAGGCATGGCAGAACGAACACCAAAACGACGGGCTTCGTAGGAGCAGGAAGCCACCACACCACGGTCACCACCACCGATAATTAACGGAATACCCTCTAATTGAGAATTGGTGAGCCTTTCGCAGGACACAAAAAAGGTGTCCAAATCCATGTGTACAATTGCCCGTGTCATTTTTTGTTTTTGTATAGAACAAAATTAGTACAGATAATAACAATTTTTTGTATATTTGATGTTCCAAATTATAACAAATTAATTATGTCCTTATTTTCAGACAACATCAGAGCACTAAGGGTTAAGCATAAAATATCGCAGGAGAAATTAGCTGAGAACCTTAGTATTACAAGAGGAAGATACGTTAAGTACGAAGACGGAACCTCGGAAGCACCATATGATATTTTAAAGAAGATAGCTTTGTATTTTCATACCAGCATCGATTTGTTATTGTCTGTAGACATACGGAAAATAGACATCGAAAATTTGATAGAGCTGGAGGGAAACCGACTTATTCTACCCATTCAGGTAGATCGCTTTGGAGAAAATTTTATTGAAGTGGTCAGCCAAAAAGCAAAAGCAGGTTATCTGAACGGTTATTCAGATCCGGAATATATCGAAAACTTGCAGCAGATTTCATTGCCTTTTTTAGGTCCCGGAAAACACAGAGGCTTTCCGGTAGAAGGCGATTCGATGCCGCCGCATGAAGATGGCTCCATTATTATTGGGCGTTATGTAGAAAGTTTAGGTCAGGTGATGGACGGAAGAACCTATATCCTGATTACTAAAAATGAAGGAATGGTTTATAAACGTCTCAATAAAAACAGAAAAAACGCCTTGGTTTTAGAATCCGATAATCGTTTCTATCCTAATTATGAAGTCAAAGCTTCTGATATTCTCGAAATCTGGGAGTATGAATGCAACATTGGCCGCAGCGATAAGCGCCATACCTTAACAGAAACTCAAAGTATGAAAGATTTACTTTTAGAGGTGAAACGAGAGGTTTTGGAAATTAAAAATAATACGCTGAGCGGGAGTTAAACGGGTCTTTATAATGTTCTAACCTGATCTAGATTGTTGAACAATAATTATAAATCAGAAAAACAATCCTTTTAATCTGTGACTATTTTTTTTTCATTTTGCCACAGATTTCACAGATTAAAGGGATTAGTTCTAAAATTTTAAATTTTAATTTGTGGAAATTTGTGCAATTGCTTCGCCTGTTCGCTATCGCTCGAGTTGTGGCAAGCTTTTTTTATTTATGGTCATTAGATTAATAATTGCATTCAGGTTGTTAAATTAATTACCTTTTACAATAGCAGAGGCAATTTGTCCGCAATGATGCGAATTGTGAAACAGAATTATAGAGAATAATCTAATTCTGGAAAGTGTTCCTAAAAAAGGAGCTTCTGTTTCTTCGAGCCAATCACTATCCGAGGAATTCTTTATGGTGTCTTCAAGTATTTTAAATCCTTGTTCCAGATACGCATGGCTTGTTTGCAGATCGTATTCTTTTCCTGTGTCTGATTGCCCTATGGTTGTGTTTTCTACAGTTGTTGCAATTCCAAAAGATTGTCCTAAAATAATAGCAGTTTCTCCTATATGTCTGTAGATGAATCCAACCGAAGCTGTTTTTTCGTTCAGTTTAAAATGGCTGTTTTCGAGAGTTATGTTTTTAAATGTAGCATGACAATTAAATCGATTTTGATCTAAAAGAGCTAGTAAAATTTCTTTTTGCATGATTGTAATTTTTAAATTTAATCTTTCTTTTTGTTTAAAATAGCCTCCAATTTACTGAGTTTGTTTTCCCAGAACTGATCAAAATGACTAATGAGGGCTTTTACATCATTAAAACCTTTTTGATTTAAGATACAATGACGTTCCCGTCCGACTTCCTGAATAGAAATAAAACCGGCCTGCTGTAATATTTTAATATGTTTTGAAACCGCAGGACGACTCATATTAAAATTTTCAGCCAGAGCATTTATGTTGTAACTCTCTTTAGTAAGCAATTGCAGAATTTGCCTGCGACTTGGATCTGCAATTACTTGTAAAGCATCAAAATTAGGTAGTGCCATTATTTCGTATTTAAAGCATTAACCAATTTTTCCATGATTTTAAGCCATCCGTCAGTCATTCCGGTAAGGATTGAGATATTGGCTTCTTTAAATCCGGTATGAAGAAGGTGTAACTCGGTTCCGTTATCTTTCTTTTCCAATGTCCATTCTACAATGGTATCAAGCGTGATTACCTTATTTCCGGGGCCGGCTGTCCAGCTGTAAACCAGTTTTTTATGAGGTATAATTTCTAAAACTTTACAGTGCATAATGCCATCAAGATCTAAACTCGGAATCGGATTTGTGCGAAATGTAAAGTCATGCCCTAAAGCAAGTTTAAAATCATTTGGCATAATCCATTGTGCAATTAAATCGGCATCGGTGAGGTAAAGCCAGATTTCTTCGGGAGATTGGTTGTAAAACCATTTGTGTTTAATTTCAGTTTTCATAATTAGGTAACTTTAAGGTTACGTAAATTTATATGTAACTTTTGAGTTACACAAATAATTTTGAATATTTTTTTAGTTGATTTGTTTTTGAATGTTTTGATTAGTAGTGTTTTATGAGTATTTATGCTGAGTTTCGGCAGAAGTTTAGTGGTGAGAAATTTAATTAGTTGTACTGAAATTAGTTTTATATTAGCTTAAAATAATAAAGACATTCAATGAAATTAACACAGTATATCTATCTTTTTTTAATTTTTATTTCACTTTCAAGCTGTAAAAAGGAAACTATAGCGCCTAAATCTGCTTTTATAAAAACCTGGTACGATACAGAAATGGTAATTCCTTATGCCGCAAGGCTAACAATAAACAAGGATCATACTTTTAAATTTATTGGTGGAGCTTGTACAGCTCGTTTTAATTCAGAAGGCAAATGGATCGAAAAAAAAGACACTTTAATTTTGGATAGCGGATTTCCCGGAGAATGTGTGAATTTAAGTGAATTTGGAAAAATGTGTATTTCCAGAGAAGAAATTGAAAATAGTATATCTGCCAAAGTAAAAGCAGGCTGCGAGGTTAAAAACGACGAAGAATTTGTAAATTTTAAAAGGGCAAAATTTTATTTAAGGAATGATTCTCTGATTTTTAAAAAGGATAAAAAAGAGAAATGTACTGAATATGAGATTGTATTTTCTAAGGCCAAAAAAAGTAGAGAAAGTAATAGATGAGTATCCTCCTGAGCGAAGTCGAAGGTAGGTCTTCGGCTTCGTTCAGACTGACAGTGTTTAGTTTGACTAAGGGTAAATAATAAACGAGTGTCCCCCTGAGCGGAGTCGAAGGGTGTACCTAAAACGTCTTCGACTTCGCTCAGACAGACAATAGCAGAAAACAAGAACTACACGTTTAAAGAAAACCAAAAGGTACTTCCTAATCCTAAATTACTCTCTACGCCGATAGTTCCGTTTTGAGCTTCGATAAATTCCTTGCTGATGGCTAAGCCTAATCCTGTTCCTGATTTCTGACTTCCCGGGATCTGGAAGTATTTATCGAAAACCTTGTCTTGGTATCTTGCATCAATTCCTTTTCCGGTGTCGATGACCTGAAACATAATTTGGTTGTTTTCTTCTTTTAAGCGAATAACAATGGTACTTTTTTCAGAAGAATACGTAATGGCATTTGATAAATAATTGATCAGAACCCAGCCCGTTTTTTCGCTGTCGGCTTTTACATCGTGTAAATTCTCGGCAGCATCAATCACTAATTTAATTTGTTTTTGCTCGGCCTGAACTTTTACAGCTTCTGTAGCATAATGTACAATAGCGTACGGATTGCTTTTTTCGATATTCAGCTGAATATTTCCGGTTTCTAATTGTGATAAATTGAGTAATTCTCCTGTAATTTTCAATAAGCGCTGACTGTCTTCTTTTATGCTTTCGATTAATTGTTTCTGATCGTCGTTTATATCACCTGTTTTTTGATTTTCAAGTAACTGTAAACTCATTTTTATAGAAGCAATTGGTGTTTTTAACTCATGTGAGACGGTGGCAATAAAATTTGTTTTAGCAAAATCAAGCTCTTTAAAAAGGGTAATATTTCGCAAAATGATCACATCTCCAATATTAATTGGTGTTTCTTCACCCGTTGGCGTTATTGTAATATTGATCGTTTCCTTGTCAAAATAACTTTCTTTAGCATTGGCGAAAATCTTCATCGGCAGTTTCTTCGAATTATCATTGGTCTCCTTAAGAATTAAAGAGCGCACCAAATCATTTGACAAAGCCAAAGCAGCAGCTGATTTTCCGATAATATCCTCCGATTTTAAATTGATAATTTTTAGTGCTTCATCATTGGCAAAGAGAATAATTCCTTCGTTATCCAGACCAATAATGGGATCATGCATATTATTGATAAGCGTTTCGAGTCGTTTTTTCTCAAAGAAAAGGGTGTATAAGCTACTGTTATTGTATTCTTCGAGTTTTTGTGCCATTGTATTAAATGACTTGGCAAGATCACCATATTCGTTGTGATTGGTAAAATGAACACGCTCAGAGTAATTTTTATTGGCAATTTCCCTGATGCTTAAGGTTAATTCTTTAATTGGGTTCGCAATATTGTTTGGTAAATTAATCAGTAAATTAAAGGCAATCAAAAAGCATAAAGTACCTACAACAGCGATTAGTAGATTGGCATTTTCAGCGGTATGTTTGGCGATATCGCTTTTTAACTTAATCGAATTCAGATTCAGTTTCATAATCATAAAGATATCCTGTCTGATTTGTTTCCGGATCGCCTTGTCGGAATGGTTTTTTTCTAAAAGAGCAAAGTTCTTTTTTAGATTATAGGTTGCTTCTTTTTCTCCGGGTTCCGTGATATTTTGAGTTTGTTTTTGAAGATTTTCTTTAAAAACCAAAAGTGTTTTATCGGAACCTGTTGTTATTTCATCTAAAGACAAAATCATATTTCTGGAATATTCTAGTGTATTATAATTGGCTTTTAGAATGTTCTCAGTGTCCTGCTTAATCAAAAAAACAGAGTAAGCACTCACTAAGGAAAGGATAATGATCATTAAAAATAACAATCCAACTCCTAAATTCAATTTGGTTTTAATTCTCATGACTTTTTTATTTGTGTAAAATGTTATTTGTTATATGTAAAATGTTGTTTGTAAGATGTGAAGCGAAAAAACATTTCACAAAAAACATTTTTACATTTCACACAACGCCATCTCACAATTAAGATAAAATAACAAGGTCAACATTCGATAAAGACAGACTGTTTAGTAAACGTCTGAAAATCGTTGTTGACAAAATTACTTTAAATAAATTCAAATGCGGTTTTCCGATGCAGACCGTTGTAATGTTTTTTTCTTCGACTGTCATTAGAATCGCATCGGCAATATTTTTATGTTCAATCTTAATTACTTCTGCGCCTAATTGTGTGGCCAGTTTAAAATTATTAATTAAATGACGCTGTTTGTCTAAAGCAATTTTTATGCTGCTTTCCTTGGGTGTTTCTACATACATTACATACCAGCTTCCGTTGTAATAACCCGCCAAACGTGCTGCCTTTCGGATTACAATTTTGGCTGTTTTATCATTACTGCTAATACAGGCCAAAAGCTTTTCATGTTTTAAAGCTTGCAACTGCGGTACTTCATTCTCTACTTTTCGGACGACCTGACTCGCTACTTCTTTCAAAGCCAATTCACGTAATTGTAAAATCTGTTCGGATTTAAAGAAGTTTGTCAAAGCAGTCTGAATTTTATCTGCCGTATAAATTTTTCCTTCTTTCAGCCGCGCAATTAAATCCTCTGAAGTCAAGTCGATATTAACAACTTCATCGGCAATTCGCAGAACATTGTCCGGAATTCGTTCCTGAACGTCAATACCCGTAATACGTTTTACATCTTCGTTTAAGCTCTCAATATGCTGAATATTAACGGCCGATATTACATTGATCCCTGCTTCGAGAATCTCTAAAACATCCTGCCAGCGTTTTTCATTTTTGCTTCCTTCTACATTGGTGTGGGCCAGTTCATCTACAATTACAACTTCCGGTCTGAGATTGATGATGGCCTGTACATCGAGTTCTTCGAGCTCTTTGCCTTTATAGAAAATAGTCCGCCTCGGAATCACGGGCAGACCAAACAATAACTCATGGGTTTCCTTTCGGAGATGTGTTTCTATATAGCCAATTTTGACATCAATTCCGTTCTTCAACAACGAATGGGCTTCCTGTAGCATCCGGTAAGTTTTACCCACACCGGCGCTCATCCCAATATAGACTTTAAACTTTCCTTTTCGTGACTTCTGAATTAAATCGAGAAAGTGCTGTGCATTATTTTCTTTTTCCATTTCTGTTTGCTCTAGAATGTAAGATGTAAGATGTAAGATGTAAAATGTGAGATGCATTTCACATCTCACATTTTACATTTCACTATATTAGAAACTGATTGCCAGCGAAGTCGTTACAAATGTATTCGTATCCGTTGGGAGGTCATTTTTTGTAAAAATTTCATCCTTACTGGAAAGATTTCTGGCTTCTATTCTAAACATTACATTATCAGTAACCAGATAATCAAAGTTAGCTGAAAATCCATAAGTTTTAAAACCGTTTGGAGTTTTGGTTGAGATGATAACTCCTTTTTCATCGCTGTAATATTCGCCTCTTGCTGCCAATTGAATTTTATCGGTTGGTTTGTACTGTAGAATTACAATAGGAGCAAACCAAGTATCGTATTTGTTACTGTTTTTAGCCGATTGTTGAGAACCTACATCAATACCGGCTGTTATGTTTGTTTTATTAGTGATTTTAAATTGTCCGTAAAAGTTATTAAAATAGCGCCATTTTTTATCGGTATCAGGTTGTTCATTTCCCACATAAGTACTCCAGTTTAGGGTTGTTCTGTCCGATGGTTTGTAGGTAATCTGTGTTCCGAAAGCCGGCGTTTGATTTCCCTCTATTTTCTGAATCCTTTGCCATCCGTTCAGGTACATTCCGGCCAAATACCATTTTCCAGAGGCTGAGGTATAACCAATTTTTACACCCCCTTCATAATAAGGAGAGTTTTCAGCCAGAATACTTCTCGTTAAGTTGGCACAATCTTTTCCGATGGCACTTTCAAAACCAAGATGTGAAGGCATAATTCCGGCATCAATCCATAAGTCATGACTTTTAGAAATTTTTACACCTACATTGGCTTCGTATACGTTTTTTAGTAAATCCTGCTCGCCCGACAGATTATATTGTGCATATGTTCCGGCCATCAAGGCAAAATTTCCACGAACATTATCTTTGCTGTAATTTACTTTTGCTAAACCTAAATTGAGGTTTACTTCATTACTTCTGTTGTAATTGTAAATAAAACCGGGGCGTGTATGATCTTTTGGTTTTGCAAAATCATAACTATAATAGACATCAACATAGCCGGAAAATGTAAACGGACTTTTAGATTCTTCCTGAGCGTGTAAATTGGTAAAGCCAAAAGCAATTAAAGCGGTAAGTATTATTTTTTTCATTTTGTATTTTTATTTGGTATTCGTGTTTTTTAAAACTTTGGGGGAATTTATTATTTCGATATTCAAACCGGACAGGTTTCCAAAACCTGTTCTTTTGTATTTTTATTTGGTATTCGTGTTTTTTAAAACTTTGGGAGAATTTATTATTTCGATATTCAAACCGGACAGGTTTTCAAAACCTGTTCTTTTGTATTTTTATTTGGTATTTGTGTTTTTTAGAACTTTGAGAGAATTTATTATTTCGATATTCAAACCGGACAGGTTTTCAAAACCTGTCCGGTTTTATTAAGTTGTTTTTATTTTAAAGCATCCAAAGCCACATTCAATTCCAGAACATTTACGGTAGCAGTTCCCATTACAGTAGGGGTATTAATTTTAGATTCAACCAAAGCCTTTACTTTATCTTCGGATAATTTTCTTTCTTTGGCAACACGTTTCACCTGAACCAAAGCAGCTTGTGGAGAAATATTCGGATCCAGTCCGCTTCCGGAGGCCGTTACCAGATCAGCAGGAATTTCGGATTTTTTTAAGTAGGGATGTACAATCAAAAAAGTATCAATTCTTTTTTGAACCAAATCCAGGTATTCTTTGTTATTGGCTCCTTTGTTACTTGCGCCACTTCCTGCGGCATTATAATCTACAGCCGAAGGTCTTCCCCAGAAGTAGTTTGACTTATCGAATTTCTGACCTATTTTTTGATAGCCAACCACTTTTCCGTTAACCGAAACCGTTTCTCCTTTTCCTTGATTTGGAGCAAATTGAGCTATTCCGTAAACAGCCAGGGGGTAAACAACAGCTAATAAAACCACCATTAAAAGAGTGAATTTTACGATTGAAAATGTATTTTTCATTTTGAGTTTTTTTATTTTTTTAAGATTCTAAGCGATTGAGTTTCTAAGTTTCTAAGATTTTTAGAAAGTACTTTTCGATTCGGGGCCTTAGTGACTTAGCAACTTAGAACCTCAGAGCTTTTTTTTTAAGATTCTAAGGGACTGAGTTTCTAAGTTTCTAAGATTTTTAGATTGGACATATAGATTTGGGGACTTAGAGACTTAGGAACTCAGAGGCTTAGTTTTTTATTTTTTTTAAAGGTTCTAAGAGGCTGAGTTTCTCAGAGTTTTAGAAAGTATCTGTAGATTTGGGATCTCAGAGACTTAGCAACTCAGAACCTTTTTTTATTAAATTACATAAATAGCGCTACCAGTAAATCGATTAACTTAATTCCGATAAAAGGAACAATCAAACCACCTAAACCATAAATCAGCAGGTTTCTTTTTAAGATGGCGCTTGCACCAATTGGTTTGTAATCAACCCCTCTCAACGCTAACGGAATTAATATTGGAATGATAACCGCATTAAAAATTACAGCCGATAAAATAGCACTTTCAGGACTATGCAGACGCATAATATTCAAACCTTCAAGAGCCGGAATCGCAGTAATAAAAAGAGCCGGAACAATAGCAAAATATTTAGCGACGTCATTGGCGATAGAGAAGGTGGTAAGCGTTCCTCTGGTCATTAATAATTGTTTTCCAATTTCGATGATCTCAATTAATTTTGTTGGGTCATTATCAAGGTCAACCATGTTTCCTGCTTCTTTGGCAGCTTGTGTTCCGCTGTTCATCGCAACACCTACATTCGCCTGGGCAAGTGCCGGAGCATCATTGGTACCGTCACCCATCATGGCAACAAGTTTTCCTTGATTTTGTTCGTTTTTAATGTAGTTCATTTTGTCCTCAGGTTTCGCCTCGGCAATAAAGTCATCTACACCGGCAGCTTCGGCAATAAATTGTGCCGTGAGCGGATTGTCACCGGTAACCATAACCGTTTTTACTCCCATTTTATGCAAGCGTTCAAAACGTTCTCTCATACCCGTTTTAATGATGTCCTGCAATTCGATAACACCCTGAACCTGGCTGTTTTTAATGACCACCAATGGAGTTCCTCCTTTAGATGAAATAGCAATTACTCTTTGAGCAGTATCTTCAGGGAAATTATTCCCGGCCTGAAGTGCAATGTTTTTTGCCGCATCCTGAGCCCCTTTTCTAATATTGGTTCCGTCTTTTAAAACTACTCCGGAAGTTCTGGTTTCGGCCGTAAATTTTATGGTATGTGAAATGTTGTCTGTAAGCAGTGAAATTTCGGACTGTATTTTACCATTTATATCTAAGGTTTTACTGAGTTCAATAATACTTTTTCCTTCCGGCGTATCATCTGCCAGCGAACTTAGTACCGCTGATTTAATAAAATCCTCAGCAACAATGCCTTCTGCAGGATAAAAATTGGTTGCTTTTCTGTTTCCAATTGTGATTGTTCCTGTTTTGTCTAAAAGCAAGACATCAATATCTCCGGCAGTTTCGACTGCTTTTCCTGATTTTGTAATGACGTTGGCACGCAAAGCTCTGTCCATTCCTGCGATTCCAATTGCAGAAAGTAATCCGCCAATTGTGGTTGGAATCAAACAAACAAATAGTGCAATAAAAGCCGCAATGGTTATGGGAGCATTGGCATAATCAGCAAATGGTTTTAGCGTAACGCAAACAATTACGAAGATTAAGGTAAAGGCAGCCAATAAAATGGTTAAGGCAATTTCGTTTGGTGTTTTCTGACGACTTGCTCCTTCAACCAAAGCAATCATTTTATCAAGGAAACTTTCGCCGGGCTCAGAGGTTACAACTACTTTAATTTTATCCGAAAGTACTTTTGTTCCTCCGGTTACAGATGACTTGTCACCGCCGGCCTCCCGAATCACAGGAGCACTTTCTCCCGTAATGGCGCTTTCGTCAATTGTAGCCAGACCTTCGATGATTTCACCATCAGTAGCAATTAAATCGCCTGACTCACAAATGAAGATATCGCCTTTTTTTAATTCGGAAGAACTGATATTTTTAATTTCTCCGTTAGGCAAAATCTGTCTTGCCGGGGTTTCCTCGCGTGTTTTTCTTAAACTGTCGGCTTGCGCTTTTCCTCTGGCTTCAGCAATAGCTTCGGCAAAATTGGCAAACAAAAGCGTGGCCAGTAAAATTAGAAATACGATTAAATTATAGATAAAACTACCTTGATCCTGTGCGCCAAGTAAAATGGAAACGCAAACAGCAAACATGATGGCAGTTCCAATTTCTACGGTAAACATTACCGGATTTTTGATCATCATTTTTGGATTCAGCTTCACAAAAGATTGCACGAGAGCCTCTTTTACCTGCTTACTTTCAAATAATGAATTGGATTTATTAGTTGTCATTTTAGTATATTATTTTGTTTAGCTAAACTTTTTTTAAACACATAGAAACATAGAATTTTTACTTTGAGACTAAGACGTTTCACTTTGCATAGCTGCATATGCATATAGCTATGTGAAAAAACGAGTTTTCTTTAATGGTCTATTTTGATTTTGGGATCTATGTTTCTATGTGTTAAAATGTATTGCTCAGCATTGAGAAATGAATTGTTATTTTAGTGTAAAATATTCCGCTAAAGGACCAAGTGCCAACGCCGGAAAGAAAGATAAAGCAGCAATAATTGCGATCACGGCAAAAACCATTACACCAAAAATAGAAGTGTCTGTTTTTAAAGTTCCTGAACTTTCCGGAATGTATTTTTTACTCGCCAATAATCCTGCAATTGCCAATGGACCGACGATTGGAATAAAACGACTCAATAGCAATACAATTCCTGTTGTAATATTCCAAAATGGGTTGTTATCACCCAAACCTTCAAAACCCGAACCGTTGTTGGCAGCACTCGAAGTATATTCGTATAACATTTCGGAGAATCCATGATGTCCCGGATTGTTTAACCAGCCGGTAGCATTTCCGCTAAACCACCATCCCATTGCCGTATCATTTGCTGCAAAATAAGAAGCTAAAGCTGTTCCAGATAAGATCAATAGCGGGTGTAGAATAGCAATAAATGCGGCAATTTTAACTTCCCGGGCTTCGATTTTCTTTCCTAAAAACTCAGGAGTTCGTCCCACCATTAATCCGGAGATGAATACCGCAAGAATAATGAAAACATAGAAGTTTAGAATTCCAACACCACAACCGCCATAAAAAGCATTAATCATCATAGCAAGCAATTCCATAGCTCCGGAAACCGGCATTGAACTATCGTGCATACTGTTTACTGAACCTGTAGAAATTACGGTTGTTGCAATACTCCAGAAACCTGAAATAGCAGGCCCAAACCGAACTTCTTTTCCTTCCATAGCTCCCGTAGTTTGGGCAATTCCCATTTTTTCGATAGCCGGATTTCCGTTCATTTCGCTTATAACGGTCGGAACAACCAGTAATAAAAAACCAATGGTCATTACTCCAAAAATTACGTAGGATAATTTTCTTTTCTTTAAGTAAAAACCTAAGGCAAAAATCATGGCAAACGGAACTATTAATTGTGCCCACAACTCAACAGCATTCGTAAAATAAGTTGGATTCTCTAACGGATGTGCCGAATTGGTTCCAAAAAAACCTCCACCATTTGTACCAATATGTTTAATGGCAACAAAAGCAGCAGCCGGTCCACGAGAAATTTCAATACCATCACCTTGTAAAGTAGTAATCGCATCTTTTCCTTCAAAAGTCATTGGTGTACCGCTAAATAATAACGCTACAGCTACGATAGTTGAAAGTGGTAACAAAACACGAGTACAGCTTTTGATGAAATAATTGTAGAAATTACCCAATTTATCCGTAGCTCTTTCTTTCATTGCTGTAAAAATCATTGCTGCGGCAGCCATTCCGACACCGGCAGAAACAAATTGCAAAAACATCAGGAACATCTGGGACAAATAAGAAACTCCGGTTTCGCCTGAATAATGCTGTAAATTGCAATTGACAACAAACGAAATAGCGGTATTAAAAGCTAAGTCGGGTGTCATTGATGGATTGTTATCGGGATTTAAAAACAAAGACCCCTGAAACAATAAAATGAAAAAGCAAAGAAAGAACCAAACCATATTAACACTTAGAAGTGCTTTCAGATGTTGTTTCCAGTTCATTTCTTCGGTGGAATTAATACCACTAATTTTAAAAATAAATTTTTCAATCGGATTGAAAATAGGATCAAGAAATGTTTTATCATTTGAATAAACTTTAGCAATATACCTTCCTATCGGAATTGCTAAAACTATCGAAACGATAAAAATACTGATGATGCCAAATAATTCTGTGTTCATAGTTTGTTATTTTTATGTGAGAGGCGCTAAGTGAGAAGTTATAAGTAAGAAGTGAAATGTTTTTTACATCTTACATTTTACATTTCACTTTTTGAAAACCCCATTTCACATTTGTACTTTATTAAAATTTTTCGGGTTTGATTAAGACGTAAACCAAATAGGCGAAAACGGCAAGTGAGACAATAAATAGTGCGATCATGATTTAGATTTTTTCGAAAAATTCGACTGATTTAAAACAAATAGCAAATAGCAAAACGGCCAATGCGAGTAAGAGAGTAGTGGTTAACATATTGTATTAGATTTAATTGTGAGATGTGGGTTTTGGGTTTTGGGTTGTGAGTTTTGGGTTGTGAGTTTTGAGTTGCGAAAAGTTACTTGTGAAATGTGTTTGTAAAAAGTTAGTTATGAAATGAATAGATTTGTAAGTTGTCTTATAATTCACATCTTACATCTCACATTTTACATCTCACAACCCACAACCCACAACTCAGAACTCTACACCCCCGAAGTATTAATTTGTTTGACATATTCGGCTTTAAGGGTTTGAGGAAAAAGATGTGAAATATTGCAGTGACGCATTTCCATAAAGGAAGAAACCGAGAAAACGTACACATTCGAAATGGCGTTTTTAGTTTCTATACTTCCGGTCACAAACAGACGCTCGGCAAGGGCTAAGCATTTTTTTGCCCGAACGATATTACCTGAAATAATAGATCTTTTGGTAATCTCAGCAAACCGCTCTGCTTGTTTGTAAATAGTATTGACTTGATTTTTCATTAGAAAGAATTTTAATGTTCTCTCCTCTTATGCCAAAAGCTGTTCCGAAAAAGGGCAAGATAAGCTAAGGCCTTGTCAATAAAAGTGTTGAGGTAGTGTGCCAAAAATCAGGCGTAAAAAAAGCCTATCAAAATGATAAGCTTTTATTGAAATGATAGGTTAATCTATGTTTTTGGTAACAAAAAAAAAGCATGCCACAACTCGAGCGATAGCGAACAGGCAAAGCAATGGCACGAATTTTCGCGAATTATTTTTTTAAACTAAGAAATAATCCCTTTAATCAGTGCAATCTGTGGCAAAAAAGGAATAGCCTCAGATTTCACAGATTAAAAGGATTTTTTTCTGATCCGATGTTACTATTCAACAATCGAGTTTATGGTTTGGCTATGTGATAGAAATGTATTTCTTTTTTGTACCTTTTTTTGCGCTCTTCTTAAAAGTAAAATCTATGTTTGTTCTATGTGTTAAGTATAAATTTTGCGACCTGGGCGAAGCAAATTGACTAAGTAATCACAGCCAACAAGTTAGATTACTGTATGCCGTACTCGTCTAACTTTCGGTACAAAGTAGCGATTCCAATTTCGAGTAAACGTGCTGTTTCTGCTTTGTTGCCTTTGGTATAGTTTAAAACCTTCTGAATATGTAGCTTTTCGATACTCTGCATAGAAAAAGCCGACATCGTTTTAGAAGCTTTTTCAGGTTGATGCTGCATTTCATAAGGAAGTACATCGGCTGTTAAAAGAGTATCACTTAAAATAACAGAACGTTCAATAATGTTTTTAAGCTCCCGAATGTTTCCGGGCCAGGAATAATTCTCTAATTTTTGAAGAAAGTCATCAGAAATGGTTAACGTTTTCTTATTCGTTTTTTCAGAGAACTGTTTGACAAAAGAAAGGGTCAGTGCTGCAATATCTTTGGCTCTTTCTCGCAAAGGAGGGAGGTTAATCTCGAAGATGTTTAAGCGGAAATACAAATCAGAACGAAAACGATGTGCTTCGCTCTCTGTTTTTAAATCCCGGTTTGTTGCGGCAATTAACCTGAAATTTGATTTTTTTGAAGTCGTATCTCCAACCGGAATGTATTCACTGGTTTCTAAAACACGTAATAGCTTTGCCTGCAATTCAATTGGCATTTCACCAATTTCATCCAAAAATAAAGTTCCGCCGTTAGCTTCTTCAATAAAACCCTTTTTATCTTTTAAAGCACCGGTAAAAGCCCCTTGCTTATGGCCGAAAAGTTCGCTTTCTAAAATTTCTTTGCTAAAAGTACTGCAGTTTAACGCTACAAAAGATTTTCCGGCACGCATACTGTTTTCGTGAATGGCCTGAGCAAAAACCTCTTTCCCCGTTCCGGTTTCCCCGGTAAGTAAAACCGTTGAATCTGTTTTGGCGACTTTTTTTGCCAGATCAATAACCTGCTCGATGCCTTTTGATTTTCCTATAATCGTCGCAAAAGAATATTTATCGCCTATGCGCTTCTCAAGTTGTTGTACTTTTTTCTGTAAATGTACTTTTTCAACAGCTTTATAGAGAAGCGGAATAATTTTGTCATTGTCATCACCTTTAACAATATAATCAAAAGCACCGTTTTTCATTGCCTGAACACCATCCGCAATATTCCCGAATGCCGTCAATAAAATAACTTCGGTAAGAGGGAAGCTTCCTTTTATATTTTGCACAAAGTCAACTCCATTTCCGTCGGGTAATTTTACATCACATAAAACGACATCAATATCGGTTTGTTCCAGTTTTTTAAAACCGGATTTTAAATCTTTGGCTTCGAGAACTTCAAATCCTTCAGATTTTACAATGCGGGCAAGCAGACTTCTAAGTTTTTCCTCGTCGTCTATAATTAAAATTTTATGTGTCATTTGGGAGTGGTGCTATATCGAATCGATAATTTCGAAATACAAATTTAGGTTTTAAATCATTTGACATTTGGATTCCGGATAAATTTTGCAAAAAAAAGCACTCTGAAAATAATCTCAGAGTGCTCCTATGTTTGCCGAGTATTTTTTTCACGCAGATTTAGCAGATTGATTTAGATTGTTTTTGTCGGAACTACAAAATAAAAAGAGCAGCATAATCTGCTAAATCTGCGTGAAAAATTTTGCGACTTTGCGCCTCTGCGAGCAAAAACAGCACCCTATCTGTAAAAGCTTGCGGGTTCATTGTATCTTTAAGTCTAATTAATTTCCTTTTCATTGTCCTTTATAAAAGTGTCGATATTTTTCAGATAAGGATCAACCACAATAAGTTGAGGTTTGCTTTTGAGTTTGATTTTACCACTGATCTTATTATTCTGTATCAAAAAGGGATAACTGGATAATTTCCCTTTTTCATCATAAACACCAATGTCTATTGAGGGATCATTAGGAAGTAAGGTTTGTTTTCCGGTTGCATTTTCAGAATATTTCTTTGAATTGACATGGAAAGTAACTTCATAAAACTCATCCTTTTTTTGACTTTCAACACTTGTAATATTCGAAGAATAGGTAATGATTTGCTTAAACATTTCGTCTAGTTTAGGATGTAACTTTTTATCCGTCACGGAATAAATTTCGTTTAGTAAATTTTCAGAATCGGGAATGGGATTTGAATAGCGATAGTGATTTAAGAAATTTTTCAAAGCAAGATTTACTTTTTCTTCCCCAATTAACAATCGTAACTGATGCATAATCAGCATTCCTTTATCGTAAGGCAAATGCGGTGTTTCATAATTGGTTTTGTAAAGTGGTGTTTCCGGCTCATAACTTCGACTGCTCAAATACAAATCCAAATGAATTTTTAAGGTTTCTAGGGCTTTCTCTAAACCATGTTCTTTTTCGTAAAGCATTAATTCGGTGTATTGTGCCAAAGTTTCGGTTAAAATCCAACTGCCTTCTTTTTGCTCCGGACTAATCTGGGCATTTCCCCACCATTCATGCGACAATTCATGGGCCGTCAATTGATTGATCACATCTTCTTTATCGTGATGAGAGAGATCACTGTAGAAACCGAAATTTTCTTTCATAAATACCGTTGACGGATAGGAAGTTGCGGCAAAACCATTAGCAAAAGCAGCTACTTCTGCATATCGAATGGTTTTATAAGGATATTTTCCAAAGTTTTTTTGGCAGTAATCCAGTGTATTCTTTACATCTTTAATAAGCTTGGTCACATTTCGCGGATGCCTTTTGTCGTAATAAACTTCGATCGAAATTCCTTTATAGTTTACTTTTTGAACTTGATAGGCTGCAGAAGAAAAAGCAAATCGAAATGGAATTTTTCCCTTTGATTTATAGTGAAAATAATTGCGATTGTCTTTTTCCCATTTTGCAATCAAATCTCCCACGCCAATGGCAGTTTGGTTTTTTGAAGTAGAAACGGTGGTTTCATAATCAATAAAATCAGATTCTGCTTTAGATTTATCTTCTAATTTTTTAAGTGGAGTCTGAGGTTTTAAATGCCTTTTTGCACGTTCTTTTTTACTGCTGATCTCATTAGAATCCTGATATCCAAAAGCAGGGTAGTAGCGACTTATCTTCATAAAAGAACCATTTTCGATTATCGAATTAAATGAAGTATGACCTTTAAATGGCGACCAGGAAGATTCGAAGGAGAAAGAAATATTCATTTTTTGCCCCGCTTGCAATGGTTTTTTTAAAAGATACCAATAATGATGGAATTTAGAGAAATCGCCAATGGGTTTAGAGTTTGGAATTGTAATCGATTTTAATTTTGAATTTTGATCCAAGTAAAGGAGCAAACTGTCAATGGGTTGTTTTGAATGATTGATTAACTGATAGGTACCACTTACCTCGTATCTGTTTTCTTCCGGAAATAAAGCCACATCACTTTTTACGGAAAGAATTGTAGGTTGAGGTAAGGAAGAGAATTTTTTTAAGTGTAATTCATATTGTTCGCTCCAGTTGTTTTGATCATCCTCTGTAAGATAAGGGTATTCGATGTTGGTTTTATAAAAAAGATAACCTCCGAAACTTATAAAAAGCAGAATACCCAATGAAAGAACAACTTTTTGAATGCGATTAAAGGAATGTCTCTGAATTGATTTTAAGATAGTAGAATTTCTTTTCCATAAAATACCTGTTGCCACAACCATAATCAAAGCTAATCCAAGATTGTAAACCATTGAAACATGAAAGGGAAGGGTGTATTTTCCGAAGCCATTTAGATCAAAGTATTCTCTTTTAAACGCATCTCCAAAACGGAATAAAGGATGCGAAATGCCTAATTGCTCTCCGATTCCCGAACTAATTAAGAATGTCACAATTGTTGCGATCGAAAGTCCTAAATATTTATTGGAGATAATTATTTGGATAAAAATAACCAGGATCGAAAGCAATAAGACCGGAAGGCCAAGAAAATAATATAAGGAGGCATAAAGTCCAAATTCTATTGGCGCATTTGCATGAATGATTTGAAAAGTGCAACCAATGAAAATACTCCACGTGATAAGGAAAAACGGAATGCTAAAAAGCGATATTACTTTAGAAAGCAAAGCTATAGTTTGCAGATAGGGGGTAGTGTTTTCGAACATTTCAAAACGTGCCGTTTCGCCTCGATTCACTAATTCATTACTGTAAAAAAGTAAAACTAGAAGTAAAATAAAAGGCAAACGATCCATAATTGTACTGATCATGAGAGCGGTATTGGTGATGTTTTGCGCTAAGCGAATACCGCCGTCAATTTCATCGGATATTTCAATTAAAAGCAATCCGGAAAATAAAAGCACGATCAACAGAAATGGAATTCCTTTTAAAATCAAAGAAACATCCATTTTGATATAACTTTTAAGAACCAATAAGTTATGCTTTAAAGTCCTGTATTCAATGCTTTTTGGAGTTTCAGTTGAAAAAATAAGAGTTTCGTTTTTTACTGTTCGCTCCAATTTTACTTTTTTTGTTTTTGCTTTTCGAAAGGAAAATAATCGATAAGAAATGATCAGCAATAGAATAGAGAAACCAATCCAGAGTACTCTGTTAAATAAAAGATTGCCGGACAAATCGATCAGATGGTTGTTTTTTTGAAGGGCTGTCCAGTATCGGGTTTGTTCTAAAAAAGCTGCCAGACCAAAAGGATCTATTTTTGCGGCAAACGACATGGCCGAAGCTGATGACGGAGAAGCATTGGCAAAAATAGGGGAGTTAGAGAACAAAGATCCTGCGATATAGAGTATGTAAACCATAAAGCCACCAACATAGATCAGTAGTTTGTTGCGGGTTAACCAAGCAAAAGAGGTTAAAATAGTTAGACATAAAAAGAGGTTTGGAATCACTAGAATTAAATACGGCCAGATATAATTTAGAAGTGAAAAAGGCCCAATTTGATCTTCTGATAGCCATGGCATCTGATGACCAATAAACAATCCGATGATTAAAGCTCCAAGTGAAACAACTGAAATTCCAAAAGCAACAATAAACCTGCTTCCCAGATAAGACAATTTTGATAAAGGAGTTGCAAAAAGAATCGAATCAAATCGGGTTTCATATTCCTTAAGGAACTGTTGTGCAACTTGCAGTGTAACCGAGAATATAAGGGTTAAAGAAAGTAAACCAATGGCGTACGTAAGAACAAAAGGACTGTTTTTATAAGCACCTGAGAACGAAAAATTGGCAAAAGCCCCCGCAAAAAAGCCCAGAACTAAATAGATTAAAAAGGTGGCATAAAAGCTACGGTTTCGAGTAGAAGTATGCCATTCGAATTGTATTAATTTTGACAGCATAACTTTATTTTTTAAGTTGATCTTGAGATAAAATACTAAAGTAGACATCACTCAAATCAGGTGATGTTAAGTGGAAACCGTTATCAGGCTGTTGTTCAGAAAAAACGTGAATGTGAAGTTTCCCGGAATTTAAATTCGAAGAAATGATGTTGAAATTGTCTTTGTATTCCTGTAATTCCGTTTTGGAGATGGCTTTCATCCAGATTTTGTCTTTCAGGGAATGGATTTCTTTTTCAGGATTTCCTTCCAGAATCAATTTTCCATTTGAGATAATCGCCATTTTGGTGCATAAATCCCGAACGTCTTCAACAATATGAGTCGATAAAATTACAATGATATTTTCGCCAATCTCGCTTAGCAGGTTGTTGAAGCGATTTCGTTCCTCAGGATCAAGACCGGCAGTTGGTTCATCAACAATAATGATTTTCGGATTGCCAAGTAAAGCCTGTGCGATTCCGAATCTTTGACGCATTCCACCGGAGAAAGAGTGAACGGCTTTATCTTTATGTTGCAACAAATTGGTTTGCTGTAAGAGATATAAAATTTGTTCGTGTCTCTCTTTTTTTGAAACAATTCCTTTTAAAATTGCCAGATGATCCAGCAACCGATAAGTTGAGATCTTAGGATAGACACCAAATTCCTGCGGCAGATAGCCCAAGTTTTCCCTAATAAACATCGGATCCTCAATAATATCAATACCATTAAATAGTACAGCACCGGAACTTGGTTCCTGTAAAGTAGCAATGGTTCGCATTAAGGTTGACTTCCCGGCTCCGTTTGGTCCTAATAAGCCAAACATTCCGTTTTTAATTTCCAGAGATACATCAGTTAGAGCTGCTGTACCGTTCTCATACGTTTTGTTGAGGTTTTTGATTGATAGACTGTTCATTTTTTGATTGATTTAGATGATTGATTGTGATCATTTATTTCGAAAGAAATAGGCAATAGTATTCCGGTCGACTTCGGGGAGCCGATTTTTTAATGAAGATTTAAAAAAAAATGTTATTCGCTTACGTACTCTAAAATGTCACCAGGTTGGCATTCTAATATTTTGCAAATGGATTCTAAAGTGTCAAATCGGATTCCTTTGGCTTTTCCGGTTTTAAGAATAGATAAATTGGCAGGAGTAATTCCTAATTTCTCAGCCAACTCTTTACTTTGCATCTTGCGTTTGGCAAGCATAACATCAACATTTACAATTATTGGCATGATTATATAAATAAGTCTTGTTCGTTCTGAAGGTTTAATCCTTGTTTGAAAATTGCAGCTAAAAAATAGGCAAAAATACCCAACATAAAATGTAACACAATAAAAATGGCAACTTCATTATCGAGTGATACAAAAATGGAGGCTAAAAAGATAATAATCCCGGGTATAAATAGATTCGCTAAATAAAATCGCCTCAAATGAGATATTCCATTCTGAGTGAATAATTTAGGTTGAAAAAATACTTTAAATACATTGCTGCTCAATAAAAAGAAAAGACCATAAAGACTCAACGGAGATAAAAATTCAAAAATGATATAAGGTATATTAAAGTCGCCTAACATAAGTGGGTGGTCAGTAAAAGGGTAGCAAATTTGAAAGTATTTGCCATTCTCTTTAAAGTTTAAAAACCATCCGGTTGTTAAGGTCAATGCAGAATAAGTTGCTAATGAAAAATAGAGAACAGCTAAAAAGCGGGTGATGTAAAAGAGTATTTTTGAAACGATATGTGTGGTTTTCATTAGAATTGAAATTTGATTTATTATTACAAATGTATAATTAATTATCGTAAAACAATAATTAATTATTGAAAAATTATTCAATTGACAGTTTGAGTTTGTGCGAGAAAAGATTATAATTCTATTAACATTAGAAAATAAACGGCTTCACAGAAATGAAGTAATTTTGTGAAAAAGCAATTATTTAAATGAAAAAATCAATTTCAGTCTCCATATTAGAACTCGCTATAATTACTCAGAATAGTAACGCTCCGGAAACATTTCAGAAAACAAAAGACATCGCACAATTGGCAGATCGTTTAGGCTATAAGCGATTCTGGCTTGCTGAACATCACAATATGGCTCACGTGGCTAGTTCGGCAACAGTTGTTTTAATAGGCTATGTCGCCAGTCACACGCAGAATATCCGTGTAGGTTCCGGTGGAATCATGTTGCCGAATCATTCTCCTTTAATAGTTGCCGAGCAATTCGGGACTTTAGAAACACTTTACCCAAACAGAATTGATTTAGGTTTGGGAAGGGCACCGGGAACAGATCAACCAACTGCTGAAGCAATTCGAAAGGACTTTTTTGAACAAGCACAGCGATTTCCGCAAAATGTAAGCAAACTTCAGGATTATTTTTCCGAAGAAAATAGTACTGCAAAAGTGAGAGCATTTCCTGCAGAAGGTACAAATGTCCCTATCTGGATTTTGGGTTCAAGTATGGAAAGTGCTGCCCTTGCTGCAGCCTATGGCTTGCCATATGCATTTGCAGGACATTTTGCGCCACGTCAAATGATACAAGCTTTTGAATTCTATAGGGAGAACTTCCAGGCATCTGCCGTTTTAGATAAACCTAAAACAATGGCTTGTGTAAACATTATTGCTGCAGACACCGATGAAGAAGCAGAGTTGTTGTCGACCAGTTTGTATCAGATGTTTTTAAATCTGATCCGCAATGACCGTAAAGGTTTACAGCCACCGGTTCCGTCTTTAGACGATATTATGAGTGAAGAAGAACGTTTCCATGTCAATCAAATGACTGCCTGTACATTTGCCGGAAGTCCAAAAGAACTAGCTGTCGATTTAAAAAAGTTTATAGACTACTCAAGAATTGATGAACTAATGGTAACAAGTCCTATATATGATCATCAGGCTAAACTAAAGAGTATTCAGTTTACAAAAGAAGTTGTAGATTCTCTAAATCAGATATTATAATCTAGAAGTGTATTTTTACTACCCCACAACCCGACAGGTTTTCAAAACCTGTCGGGTTTGTTGTATATAATAAGGTATATCATAAAGTAATTAAAAAAACTATAGTCAGTCTGAGCGTAGCCGAAGACCCTGCGCAAGAGCAATCGCTTCAGCAAAACCATCAAAAGCAAGAAAAATCCTAAAAACAACAAAAGTCTAAACCTCCTAAAAACACGACTATCAACACATTAAGAAAACCCCAAAAAAAAGATTCAAAAAACATTGAAAAAAAGCTTGCGAATGCGAATAAAGAAACTACTTTTGCACCCGCAACAACGCAGACGTTCGCTGAAATACTGACAAGAAAATAAGAATTAAAAATTTTAAGTAATTAAAAAAAAAGATTCAAAAAAGCTTGTGAGATTTGAAAACGCTGCTTACCTTTGCACCCCGCAAAATGCGCAAGTTCATTGAGAGATTGGTTGAGAGAAGAAGAAAATTGGAAACGAAAATTTCTAAAAAAAAACTTCAAAAAACTCTTGCCAGTTAAAAATAAAGATGTAGTTTTGCACCCGCTTTGAGAGACAAGCGAAAATAAGAAATACACGTTCGTAGACATATTGAATTGACAGCCGTTTTTTAAGAGTGATCTTAAGAAACAGAAAAAATAAGAGTAATAGAATCGAGAGATTCGAAAAGAACCACTAGAGAACACATCGCAATATAATATAAAAAATATACGATGAAGAGTTTGATCCTGGCTCAGGATGAACGCTAGCGGCAGGCTTAACACATGCAAGTCGAGGGGTATAGCACTTCGGTGCTAGAGACCGGCGCACGGGTGCGTAACGCGTATGCAATCTACCTTTTACAGAGGGATAGCCCAGAGAAATTTGGATTAATACCTCATAGCATAGCAGCTTCGCATGAAGCCACTATTAAAGTCACAACGGTAAAAGATGAGCATGCGTCCCATTAGCTAGTTGGTAAGGTAACGGCTTACCAAGGCTACGATGGGTAGGGGTCCTGAGAGGGAGATCCCCCACACTGGTACTGAGACACGGACCAGACTCCTACGGGAGGCAGCAGTGAGGAATATTGGACAATGGGCGCAAGCCTGATCCAGCCATGCCGCGTGCAGGATGACGGTCCTATGGATTGTAAACTGCTTTTGTACGAGAAGAAACACTACTTCGTGAAGTAGCTTGACGGTATCGTAAGAATAAGGATCGGCTAACTCCGTGCCAGCAGCCGCGGTAATACGGAGGATCCAAGCGTTATCCGGAATCATTGGGTTTAAAGGGTCCGTAGGCGGTTTAGTAAGTCAGTGGTGAAAGCCCATCGCTCAACGGTGGAACGGCCATTGATACTGCTAGACTTGAATTATTAGGAAGTAACTAGAATATGTAGTGTAGCGGTGAAATGCTTAGAGATTACATGGAATACCAATTGCGAAGGCAGGTTACTACTAATGGATTGACGCTGATGGACGAAAGCGTGGGTAGCGAACAGGATTAGATACCCTGGTAGTCCACGCCGTAAACGATGGATACTAGCTGTTGGGAGCAATTTCAGTGGCTAAGCGAAAGTGATAAGTATCCCACCTGGGGAGTACGTTCGCAAGAATGAAACTCAAAGGAATTGACGGGGGCCCGCACAAGCGGTGGAGCATGTGGTTTAATTCGATGATACGCGAGGAACCTTACCAAGGCTTAAATGTAGATTGACCGGTTTGGAAACAGATCTTTCGCAAGACAATTTACAAGGTGCTGCATGGTTGTCGTCAGCTCGTGCCGTGAGGTGTCAGGTTAAGTCCTATAACGAGCGCAACCCCTGTTGTTAGTTGCCATCGAGTGATGTCGGGAACTCTAACAAGACTGCCAGTGCAAACTGTGAGGAAGGTGGGGATGACGTCAAATCATCACGGCCCTTACGCCTTGGGCTACACACGTGCTACAATGGCCGGTACAGAGAGCAGCCACTGGGTGACCAGGAGCGAATCTATAAAGCCGGTCACAGTTCGGATCGGAGTCTGCAACTCGACTCCGTGAAGCTGGAATCGCTAGTAATCGGATATCAGCCATGATCCGGTGAATACGTTCCCGGGCCTTGTACACACCGCCCGTCAAGCCATGGAAGCTGGGGGTGCCTGAAGTCGGTGACCGCAAGGAGCTGCCTAGGGTAAAACTGGTAACTAGGGCTAAGTCGTAACAAGGTAGCCGTACCGGAAGGTGCGGCTGGAACACCTCCTTTCTAGAGCCTTGAGTGTTAGCATT
>NZ_JAALLN010000001.1:0-470784 GCF_011751075.1 Flavobacterium poyangense | reverse complement strand
TTCAAAAATTGGGGGATTAGCTCAGCTGGCTAGAGCGCCTGCCTTGCACGCAGGAGGTCAACGGTTCGACTCCGTTATTCTCCACGATTTTAGTCTTAAAGGCTAAAGTCATAAAGTCAAAAGTGATTCACTTTAGGACTTTAGACTTTTGACCTTCGACTAAATAAAAGTTCATTGACATATTGAGATAAGAAATAATAAAAAGTAGAAAGCGTTTTTCTTGAGCGAAAGCAAAGGAAAAACAAAAAAAAACGGATCATATTAAATTATGATTTGGTACAATAAGCAAAATAAGGGCGTATGGGGGATGCCTAGGCTCTCAGAGGCGATGAAAGGCGTGATAAGCTGCGAAAAGCTACGGGGACTGGCACACACAGATTGATCCGTAGATACCTGAATGGGGCAACCCACTATGTTGAAGACATAGTACACCGATAGGTGGGCAAACCCGCTGAACTGAAACATCTAAGTAGGCGGAGGAGAAGAAAACAAAAGTGATTCCGTAAGTAGTGGCGAGCGAACGCGGATTAGCCCAAACCAATGATGTTACGGCATTGTTGGGGTTGTAGGACCACGACATTTTATGCATGCAGAACCGGAACCAACTGGAAAGTTGGGCCATAGAGAGTGATAGCCTCGTATGGGTAATAAATGTAATAAATAGTGGTATCCTGAGTAGGGCGGGGCACGTGAAACCCTGTCTGAATTTGGCGGGACCATCCGCTAAGGCTAAATACTCCTGAGAGACCGATAGTGAACCAGTACCGTGAGGGAAAGGTGAAAAGAACCGTGAATAACGGAGTGAAATAGATCCTGAAACCATACGCTTACAAGCGGTCGGAGCCCTTTTGTGGGGTGACGGCGTGCCTTTTGCATAATGAGCCTACGAGTTAACGTTGCTGGCAAGGATAAGTGTTTAAGGCATGGATCCGTAGCGAAAGCGAGTCTGAATAGGGCGCTTTAGTCAGTAGTGTTAGACGCGAAACCGTGTGATCTACCCATGGGCAGGATGAAGCGCTGGTAACACAGTGTGGAGGTCCGAACCGGTTGACGTTGAAAAGTCTTCGGATGACCTGTGGGTAGGGGTGAAAGGCCAATCAAACTCGGAAATAGCTCGTACTCCCCGAAATGCATTTAGGTGCAGCGTTATTTTAGTTATATAGAGGTAGAGCTACTGATTGGATGCGGGGGCTTCACCGCCTACCAATTCCTGACAAACTCCGAATGCTATATAATGATTGATAACAGTGAGGGCTTGGGTGCTAAGGTCCAAGTCCGAGAGGGAAAGAACCCAGACCATCAGCTAAGGTCCCCAAATATATGCTAAGTTGAAAGAACGAGGTTTGTCTGCCCAGACAGCTAGGATGTTGGCTTGGAAGCAGCCATTCATTTAAAGAGTGCGTAACAGCTCACTAGTCGAGCGGACGAGCATGGATAATAATCGGGCATAAGCATATTACCGAAGCTATGGATTTTGTAGCAATACAAAGTGGTAGGGGAGCATTCTAACAGGGTTGAAGGTGTGTCGTAAGGCATGCTGGACTGGTTAGAAAAGAAAATGTAGGCATAAGTAACGATAATGCGGGCGAGAAACCCGCACACCGAAAAACTAAGGTTTCCACAGCTATGCTAATCAGCTGTGGGTTAGTCTGGTCCTAAGGCGAACCCGAAAGGGACAGTCGATGGCTAACGGGTTAATATTCCCGTACTACTAATTACTGTGATGGGGTGACGGAGTGATGAAAGCGCCGCGAACTGACGGAATAGTTCGTTGAAGTACCTAGCTATATTCTTTATAGGCAAATCCGTAGAGAATGGTGAAATACGATAGTACTCGGAGTCTTCGGACAAAGAGATAGTGCGCCTAAGGGCTTCCAAGAAAAACCTCTAAACTTCAGGTAATTAGTACCAGTACCGTAAACCGACACAGGTAGTTGAGGAGAGAATCCTAAGGTGCTCGAGAGATTCATGGCTAAGGAATTAGGCAAAATAGACCTGTAACTTCGGGAGAAAGGTCGCCAGCGCAAGCTGGCCGCAGTGAAGAGGTCCAGGCGACTGTTTATCAAAAACACAGGGCTCTGCAAAATCGTAAGATGACGTATAGGGCCTGACACCTGCCCGGTGCTGGAAGGTTAAGAGGAGATGTTATCTTCGGAGAAGCATTGAATTGAAGCCCCAGTAAACGGCGGCCGTAACTATAACGGTCCTAAGGTAGCGAAATTCCTTGTCGGGTAAGTTCCGACCTGCACGAATGGTGTAACGATCTGGACACTGTCTCAGCCATGAGCTCGGTGAAATTGTAGTAACGGTGAAGATGCCGTTTACCCGCAGTGGGACGAAAAGACCCTGTGCACCTTTACTATAGCTTAGTATTGACCTTGGATAAATGATGTGTAGGATAGGTTGGAGACTTTGAAGTGGCGTCGCCAGGCGTTGTGGAGTCATTGTTGAAATACAACCCTTTGTTTATCTGAGGCCTAACCCCGTGATACGGGGGACATTGCTTGGTGGGTAGTTTGACTGGGGTGGTCGCCTCCAAAAGAGTAACGGAGGCTTCTAAAGGTTCCCTCAGTACGCTTGGTAACCGTGCGTAGAGTGCAATGGCATAAGGGAGCTTGACTGAGAGACATACAGGTCGATCAGGTACGAAAGTAGAGCATAGTGATCCGGTGGTTCCGCATGGAAGGGCCATCGCTCAAAGGATAAAAGGTACGCCGGGGATAACAGGCTGATCTCCCCCAAGAGCTCATATCGACGGGGGGGTTTGGCACCTCGATGTCGGCTCGTCACATCCTGGGGCTGGAGAAGGTCCCAAGGGTTGGGCTGTTCGCCCATTAAAGTGGCACGCGAGCTGGGTTCAGAACGTCGTGAGACAGTTCGGTCTCTATCTACTGTGGGCGTTAGAAATTTGAGTGGATCTGATTCTAGTACGAGAGGACCGAATTGGACAAACCTCTAGTGTATCTGTTGTCCCGCCAGGGGCACCGCAGAGTAGCTACGTTTGGAAGGGATAAGCGCTGAAAGCATATAAGCGCGAAACCCACCACAAGATGAGATTTCTTTTAAGGATCGTGGAAGATGACCACGTTGATAGGCTATAGATGTAAAGGCAGTAATGTCATAGTCGAGTAGTACTAATAATCCGTAAGCTTATGTACACACTTTTCCTCCGGGTAAACCCGGAGGAAGAAACTTTCTCCCTTCGACTTCGCTAGAGGGCAAGTCAAGGCTTTTTATGTTCTTTATCTCAGTATGTTAAAATATTAGCTCGACGCAAGAGCAGTAATTAGTGAAAAGTAAATAGTAAATAGTCTAGAGACTAATTACTAATCACTAAGGACTAATTACTAAAAACCTTAAGGTGGTTATTGCGGCGGGGCTCACCTCTTCCCATCCCGAACAGAGAAGTTAAGCCCGCCTGCGCAGATGGTACTGCAGTTATGTGGGAGAGTATGTCGTCGCCTTTCTTTTAAAAACCCTGTTCTAACGAACGGGGTTTTTTGTTTTATAAAGTTTTTTAAATTCCGCAGAGATTCGCAAAGAAGACACAGAGGGACACAGAGTTTAATCTAAATTTTTGCGAATCTCTGTGTCTTCTTTGTGCAGCTCTGTGTAATCTTTGTTTGTTGAGATATCGAGATTCGAGCCAAGGCACAAAAAAAAACGCTCCATTATTTCTAATGAAGCATTTTTATAAGTTACTTTATAGTGCAATCTAATTTAGTGAAAGTACTTTGTAAGTTACCCTCTGTATTGTTGAGTTTTATTCTGTAAAATGCTAAAATTTATTAGCATCAACATCATTAATAAATTGTATTACTCCATTCATAAATACTTGTTGGTCATCCCACATGGCAAGGTGACTTCCGTTTGGACAGTATAAGTAACGCCCTTTTTTTACTAATTTACTTTGCTCTTCCATTACTTTTGGATCCATAGTGTCGTATTTTGCACCGATCATTAGGGTTGGAATTGTAATTTCAGGTAAACGATTTTTAATATCCCATTTTGCCAGGCGACCACTTACTCCGAATTCGCTTGGGCCTTGCATGATAGTATATATTTCTCCATTCATATGTTTGATGGTGCGGTTCAGTCCATCTGGCCATTCTTTTAGTCTGCATAAATGCTCTTTGTAAAAGTTAGGGATCAAAAGCTCCATATATCTGGGGTTACCAAAGTCTTTTTTTGCTTCTAATGCCCTTATTTCTGCTAGAACTTCAGGCTTCATTTGCTTTGCCAGAATTTCATCTGCGTATTTTCCATATTCAGGGGCGCTGGCCATCATATTTGAAACAAGCAAACCTTTTAGATTTTTCTGGTATTTTAATGCATATTCCATCGCTAAAATTCCACCCCAGGAATTTCCTAAAACATAAAAGTTAGTGTGGTCTGCATTAATGGCTTTGCGAACTTGTTCGACTTCTTCTACAAATCGTTGTGTTGTCCATAAACTACTGTCTTTGGGTTGATCGCTGTAATAAGAACCCAATTGGTCATATTCATAAAATTCGAAACCTTCACGTTGAAAAAATGTCTCAAAGCATTCCATGTACTCGTGCGTCATGGCTGGGCCTCCATGCAGTAACAATATTTTTATTTTTGGATTGGTTCCAAAGCGCTTTGTCCAGACTTTAAATTCTCCTATCGGTGTTTTAATCGGAATCATTTTTACACCTGCAGATTCTATTGGTTCGTTTTGTTTGTATGTAAAATAATTGGCAAGAACGTCTGATTTGGTTTCGTTTTTACAAGAAGTCAAAAAGAGGATCGATAGTAAAAAAAGGATTGAGCGCATATTTCTAGAGTTAAAAGGTTATGGTAGCTTTTGAATTTTCTAAAGCTAAAATACGAATTAAATTTAGATATAGTGTCTGACTTTTAAAGGATTAAGATTACTGTTCTTATGAGAATTAATCATTTTCCAATACCGGAGCGTCAGCAAAATTTGCTTTGAGTTCTTCGGGTAAATAGGGTCTGCCTCCAGTTGCAGGAATGCAAGTTCCGGTAAATACTGCGGATGCCATTATTTTTCCGTTTTTTAGGATTGATTGTTTAAAATGCAGTTTTGGTAGTCCGTTTGGGTCTGTAAAAACAGCACAGGTCACATCAAAATTATCATCTTTCTTTAGGGAGCGAATAAATTTGATACTGTATTCGGATAAAACCATAAATACACCATTTTTGGCCTGTTGTACAAAATCAAAACCTAGTACCTCTTTGATATAAGCATGGCGACATTCTTCCATATAAAAAGGATAGTATAAACCATCCATAATTCCCTGAACATCTATGTGTTCGTCTGCTGTGGTGTAATTTTTTGAATATTTCATTTCGTATTGTTTAATTTAATAGGAGAAACGTATTTCGGCGTTTGTTATTGTAGGATTGTACTTAAAATAAATAATCACTCAAAAGAGGAATTTGATTGTCAATGATACTGTTTTTTTTCAACTTATTGAAGTTTAAGATTGTTCTTATAAGTCCGCCCTATAGGGAGTTCTTTGCCATTTTTTAGCAGTACGGTACGGGAATTATAAGAGGCAATATGATCTTTTAGAATCAGATAAGATTTATGTATTCTGATGAAACCTAAGTGCTGGTGTGTTTCTTCAAATTTAGTCATTCGATCAAGCACCATGTAGCTTTTATAGCGGGATACAATTTTAATGTATTCCCCAAAACCTTCTATCCAGTGTATGTCTTTTAATTTGATTTTGAGAACAATATAATCAGATTTAAACATTATATAATCCTGAGTACTGTCTTTTGTTATTTTAAATTGATAATATTCTTTGGCTTTGGTTATTGCTTTTTCAAAGCGCTCAAAACTAATAGGTTTAATAAGATAATCTATAACATCCAGTTCAAAAGCTTTGGCAGCATGTTGCTCTTCTGCAGTGATAAAAATACAGAGTGGTTTTGTTTTGATGTTTTGTAAAAGCTCGATGCCGGTTATGTTTGGCATGTTGATATCCAGTATGAGTAAGTCAATTTCATTTTCGTGTAGGAATGTAATTGATTCTTCCGGACTTGTAAAAGTGTTTATTAAATCTATGCCAGTGATAGTTGAGCAATAGGTTTTAATAAGTTCCAATGCCGGATATTCATCATCTATTGCAATGGCTTTTAATTGTTTCATATTTTAATTTTGAGAGTGGCAAAATACGTTTTATTTAGTAACTCATCAACGAGTTTGTATTGGTCAGCATATTTAGCAGTAAGAATTCTTTTTAAGGCTGCAGTTCCCATTCCTTTATAACCTTGATTATTTCCGTTGTGATCGCCTTCTGAAATAGAATTAGTGACTTTGAAAATTATTTCATCCTCTGTTTTATCAAATTGTACTTTTATGTAAGCATCTTTCTCGGTGCCAATAGCAGAATGTTTTAAGGCATTTTCAAAAAGAGCAAAATAAACAGATGGCGGAATTTCTAATTGCTCCTGAATTTCAATGTCATTAAGCTCAAAATTGATATGAAGGGTATTGTTGTATTTGAGTTGATAAAGTCCTGCAAGCGCTTTAATCATTTCAAATTCTTTCTGAATACTAATTTCATTCTTGTCTGTTTCGTAAATAACATATTGCAAAAGTTGGCTTAATTGCAGTATAGATTCTGACGTATTACTCTGGGAATTATAACTTCCTGAATAGATATTGTTAAGCGTATTCAACAAAAAATGCGGATTGATTTTGGACTTCATTAAATTAAGATCCGTTTCATTTTTCTTAAATTCTAAATTCTTATAGTCGTATTCTATTAAAAATTTATGCTTTGAAATTCCTAAAAAAGAAGCTACAAGAATAACAATACTCTGAGAGCCATAAACACTTATTAAAAAAAGATTTTGTTTGTTATCTATACTATGATCAGGGTAAAATTCAGGTTCAATTAATAAACGAAGCAAAGAACTTGATATAAACAAAATAAGAGCATAAAGTATGTATTCGGGATATTTATTAGTTTGATAATAAGCACCTACGAGATAAGAATAACATATAACATAAAGTGCAATATTTACCACGATAGTAAAGAGTACGCTATAAATTGCGTAAGGCATATCTGTAAAATACAGTGCATTAAAAATGATTGCTATTGTATAAATGCTGAAAAAAAACAGGTGCTGAAAGAGAATCAGATTGCTCCATTGTTTGTTCATCAAACCGTTAATAATCTTTTGTTCAAAGAGAAGTCGGAAAGCAATAAGCAGAATGACAATGTTTATTAGTAAAACCATATTTTTTTATCTTAAAAATTGCTTGCTGTTTAAAAAAACACATTTAAAATTGCACATATCATTTTTTATAAGAGAGTCGATTGTGTCGTTCACTGATAATATAGGTTGTTTACTGAAAATTAAATTTTTTCCACATACGATTCCTATACTTTTATCACGAAAAAAAAATAACAATTATGAAAACTGGTATAAGAGCTGTATTAATCGTATCTATTTTATTGCTACTTTCTTTTGAAAGTAGGGCTCAGACAGATAATCATAATGCGTGGTTTCAGTATACCATGTCGGCAAAATTAAATCAAAAATACAGTTTAACCGCTTTATCGCAATATCGTTCTTACGATTTACTTCAAGATTCCCGTTTATTCCTGGTGTCAACCTATCTCGAAAGGAAACTCGAAAATGACGTATACCCGGCAGCAGGTTATATGTTTTTGGTTTTGGAACCTTACAGTAGTGACGCAAAGAAGAAAATTCGTTACGAAAACAGACCCTTTCAACAGCTATCATTTAAAAATAAAATAGGAAGAACATCAGTACTGCATCGGTTTAGGGTAGAGGAACGTTTTTTAACAAATCCGGACGATTTTGTAGTACGACTTAGGTATCTCATTTCTTTTAAAATTCCATTAAACGGGGCAGATAAAAAAGACATAGTGTATGGGATACTAAAAGAAGAGATTCGTATGAATGTGGTCAAAGACGAACAGTTTGACAGTAATAGACTTACGACCGGATTTGGTTTCAATCTGAGTAAAAAATCGGCAATAGAGGTTTCCTATATCAATCAGTTAAGTCCCGGTGAAACCAGTAATTATGTGCTTTTAGGTTTTCGAAACACTTTTGACTGGTCCGCTAAATCAGAAAATTAATAATTTTAAAACATAGTCATCATGCTTACTATCTTAGGTTTTTCAATGATAATGGTATTTATGTACCTAATCATGTCTAAAAAGCTGTTTCCTTTAACAGCTTTAATACTTATCCCTATTCTATTTGCTATTTTTGGTGGTTTCTCGGCAGATTTGGGTACAATTATGATGGATGGAGTAAAAAATATTGCACCCACAGGGATCATGTTAGTATTTGGAATTCTATTCTTTAGCATTATGATTGATGCCGGTTTGTTTGATCCGCTCGTTAATTTGATCCTTAAACTGGTAAAAGGAGATCCGGTAAAGATTGCGTTAGGAACAGCCCTGCTAACCGTATTAGTATCTCTTGATGGCGATGGTGCCACAACTTATATGATTGTTGTAGCTGCAATGCTGCCTTTGTACAAAAAAATGGGGATGAATCCGTTGGTTTTAGCCTGTATCATAATGCTCAGCGGTGGTGTAATGAATATTTTGCCTTGGGGTGGGCCTACCGCCAGAGCAATGACTACACTTAGTATGTCAGCAACTGAACTTTTTGTGCCGATGATTCCGGTTGTAGCAGGAGGTATTGTCTGGGTATTTATATGTGCAGCATGGCTTGGAATGAAAGAAAAGAAGAGAATTGCAAAACCTGATTTTATAAATCCTTATTTAGACAATCAGGAAACAGAGGCAGTGCAAAGACAGTTAAAAAAACCGGGACTTATCTGGTTTAATTTGATATTGACGCTGACACTTTTGAGCTCTATGATGCTGGATATATTGCCTCTAGCCGTATCCTTTATGATCGCTTTTTGCATTGGACTGATCATCAATTATCCAAAAATCGAAGAACAACAGAAAGTACTTCAATTACATGCCGGTAATGCCCTTTCAGTAGCGTCTATGATATTTGCTGCTGGTATATTTACAGGAATACTTTCCGGAACCGGAATGATGGATGCGATGGCCAAATCCATGATTGCTATAGTGCCGGATACCTGGGGAAGTTTGTTTCCGATGCTGACAGCAGTAACAAGCGCTCCTTTGACTTTCTTTTTAAGTAATGATGCTTATTATTTTGGGGTTTTACCACTTATTTCTGAAACAGGTCTTCATTTGGGTGCCACTAAACTGGAAATAGGAGTTGCATCGTTAATAGGACAGGGGGTGCATTTATTAAGTCCGTTAGTGCCTTCGACTTATTTATTGGTAGGTTTGGCCGGAGTTGAATTTTCAGATCACCTGAAGTTTACTTTAAAATGGGCATTGGGTTCTTCTGTTGCCATGTTGATCACAGCAATTATCATTGGACTCATTACTTTTTAAAAAAGCTTTATAAGTATCTTTGTCTACTATCAAAATACCATGCAATGAAGAATGAATATTCCGGAAATACAGCTGTATCAGGCAAATTTGTAAAGAATTTGGCCTCCTATGTATTTGTAGCATTATTACTCGGAGTTGCGGTAGGCCATTATTTTCCTGAAAAAGGAATTGAATTAGATTTTTTAGGTACCGCTTTTCTTTATGTAATAGAACCTTTTATTCAGCCAGTAATTTTTCTAACCATTATACTCGGTTTAAGTGGTGTGGGCAGTTTAAAAAAAGTTCGTAGTATAAGTATAAAAACGATTGTATATTTTTTAATGATTACAACGCTGGCTATTTTAATAGGTGTGGTAAGTGCTTGGTTTATTGAGCCCGGCAAAATTGACAAAAGTCATTTTAAAACCATTGAAGTTCCGGCAGAAACGGCGAGTTTAACATTTAATGAGCATTGGTATGATTTTTTACTCCTCAATCGTCCTTTGATTCTTTTGTTAGTAGCAATACTATTGGGCATACTGCTTAATTTTTCATCAAAGAGAGCGTTTTTAGTCACTAAGCTGCAAAGAATTACAACTTTTTTGTATCAATTGTTGCTGTATTTGTTTTATCTGGTACCTATTGCGGCTTTTGGAGGTATGGCTTATACAGTGTCCAGATTTGGAATAGATTCGCTGCTGCCTTTAGGAAAATTATTGGCTACGATTTACATCACAATGGCCTTTTTTATATTTGCCATTTTGGGATTAATTCTAAGATATTATAAAATCAGTCTTTGGAAATTTTTGCGCTATATCAAAGAAGAACTGCTGATTGTTTTTGGTACCTCTTCTTCCCGAACGGCTTTTCCTCTTATTGTTGCTAAGCTCGAAAAAGCTGGTTGCAGTAAAGCGGTTGTAGGTTTATGTATACCACTAGGCTATTCTTTTAATTTGACAGGAGCTTCTATATTTTTGCCGGTTTGCACCTTATTTACAGCACAGCTTTTTAATATTCCCTTATCGTTTGATGATATTGTGACTATTGTGCTGGTCATTATAATTACTTCAAAAGTAGCTTCCGGAGTTCCGGGTTCAGGTTTTATTGCCCTAACCATTACTTTTACCACCTTACATAAGTTTCCTGTAGAAGCACTGGCTCTTTTATTTAGCGTTGATAAATTTATGAATGAAGCCAGAACCATTACTAATTTTATTGGAAATGCCGCCGCAGCAATAGTTATTTCTAAGGTCGAGAAGGATTTTATCCCTAATCCGGAAGTAGATCTTTCGATTACCTAATAGTATTTAAAAATAAACTTAATCACTTGAATCAATTACTCATGACAGATTTATTGAACCATTTTGCAGTCCTTTGGCAGGACATTATTAACAACCCAGGCGTGTCGCTTACCATTATTGCCAATCTTGTTATCATAGAGAGTTTGCTTTCTGTAGACAATGCCGCCGTATTAGCAACAATGGTTATGGATTTACCAAAAGAGCAAAGAAACAGAGCTTTAAAATACGGAATATGGGGAGCTTATTTTTTTAGAGGTTTAGCCATGCTGTTTGCAGCCGCATTAATCAAAATCTGGTGGCTAAAACCCTTGGGTGGTTTGTATCTTTTGTATTTAGTATTTGATTGGTACAAAGCCAAGAAAAATCAGGGAAATGAGGAAGAAACGGTTGATAAAGAAAACAATTGGTTTTATAAAGCGACCGTAGGTTCATTAGGAACTTTCTGGACAACAGTAGTACTGGTTGAAATTATGGATATGGCATTTTCTATCGATAATGTTTTTGCTGCAGTTGCTTTTACACCCAATATTATTTTGGTTTGTATCGGTGTGTTTATTGGTATTTTGGCCATGCGATTTATAGCACAATGGTTTGTGCAGCTTATGGCGGCTTATCCGTTTTTAGAAACAGCTGCTTTTATTGTTATTGCCATATTAGGTCTAAAGTTGACCGTTTCCTTATATGAACATTTTTACCCAACGAGTCCGGTGAGTGTGTTTTTAGGCAGTCATGCGGCAGATATAGGAATCTCTGCATTGACCGTAGCTATATTTTTTGTACCTATTATGACGAGCATTTTTTTAAACTATCCTGCAAAAAAGACTAAAACATCAGAATAAATCCGGATTGTATTTAAAAGCATGTTTTTTATTTTAGCAAAAAATAAAAATATCGGCTTAATCTGCAGAATCAGCGTGAATAAAAAGTTTTGCACAATTTTTTTTCCACTCTTAGCGTATTCCTATGTTTACGTAGAAATTTTTTCACGCAGATTTGGCAGATTTATTCAGATTGTTTTTATCCGAGCCAAAAATAAAAATATCTGCAAAATCTGCAGAATCAGCGTGAATAAAAAACCTTGAGCCCTTTGCGTAAATTTTAGCGAGCCTTGCGGTTCAATTTTTAAAACGCAAAGTAAAGACAAAGCTTCAGAGAAATCTGAGGCTTTTTTGATTTAAGTTAAAATGTAAAAAGCAATAAGACTTTTATAAAATTTGCAATTTCTAAGAAACCAAAAAACAGTGTCTTTGATCTGAGGAATTAAAAATTCCAAATTCTGCAATATAAAAACAGGTAGAATTACGCGTAAGCATACCAATTTTACTGAGTTTATTTGTTAAAGAATTTCATTCGCAAAAAGAATAAACCCACAACAAAACCACCAGATCATGGAAAACTATTTACACGGCTTGCTCGACGAAGACAACGATCCTATTATTCAGCAATATTTAAAATACATTGACGATGGAATCCCCCGTACCAATAAACCAAAAAAAAATGTGTTAATCATTGGTGCCGGAATGGCCGGAATGGTAGCTGCAAGTCTCTTGAAACAGGCTGGTCATAAGGTTACGATAGTCGAATCAAACACCCGTGTTGGTGGCAGGATCAAGACTTTCAGGAATTCGGAGCACAAAAAATATTTTGAAGACGATACCGTTTATGGCGAAGCAGGTGCAATGCGTATCCCGACCATACATAAGATGGTGCTCAAATACATTGATAAACTTGGACTCAAAACCGAGCCTTTTTATTACCTGTCTGTCGATAAGGATCAGGCAATTGCGCATCAGGCAGATTCCGATGAACCGGATCCGAAGGTTACCAGAAATTCCCTTTTTTATGTGAATCGCAAGCGTGTTGTCCAGAATCAATATATCCCGGAAGATAGTACTACGGTTGTCGATGTAAACAAACTACTGGACTTTAATCTGGACAGTACCGAAAATATGCGTGCCGATCTGTTGATGGCCAAGCTCATTAATCCGCTTAAGACTTTTATTGCAGAAGATCCGGAGAAAAACTGGCCTTTGCTGATCGAGCGTTACGGAGAATATTCGATGCGTCGTTTCTTAAAGGAAAATTCGAAGTATTCAGAGAATGCCATTGAGATGATTGGGGTTATGCAAAATCTGGAATCCAGAATGGCCTACGATTTTATCCAGAGTTTTATTGAGCAAAATATCATCAAGGATTCTACTAAGTTTAAGGAAATTGTTGGCGGAAGCGACCTGCTGCCAAATGCATTTTTTAAAGCACATAAGCTCGAAGAAAACACCTATTTTGATTGCAGGATGACCAAAATGAAACTCGTTAATGGCAAGGTAAAGATAGATGTAGATATTGAAGTGCAGCGTGACGCTCAGTTTTATGAAGACGCAGGATTCAAAGTTTTAGATACGCCGGTCAGTGACTTGGAATTTGATGAAGTAATTGTTACCATTCCTTTTTCGGCATTAAGACATGTGTATGTAACACCACAGTTCGAGCAGCAGAAACGAAAAGCAATCCGGGAGCTGCACTACGATTCTGCTACTAAAATATTGCTGGAATTTCGTGAGAAATGGTGGCAGGAAGCACCTTATAATATTGTTGGTGGCGGCACGATTACTGATTTTTCCAACCGTTTCACCTATTATCCGAGCAATGATTTGGGAAGTAAAGGACATGGTCTTATTCTGGCCTCTTATTGTTGGTCTGACGAAGCAAGCCGCTGGGATTCTATGGACGATGACGACAGGTATTTTTATGCCCTTAAAAATCTGGCCATCATGCACTCCGATGATGAGAAGGAGCAGCAGCGTATTATTGACCTTGCCGTAGTTAGCTCGAGTATCAAGGACTATAAAAAGAAAGGCGGAAAATTGATCGGTGGTGCAACACAAAGTTGGATGCGTGACCCCTATGCTTTTGGTGAAGCGGCCATCTTTAATCCGGGGCAGTTGCACTTATTGCAGCCTCATATCATTTCAACTGAATGGGATGGAAAAGCACATTTTGCCGGAGAGCATACTTCTCTGAAACATGCTTGGATTGAAGGCGCTATCGAGTCCGGAATCCGCACCGCACTTGAAGTCAATGAAAATATCGGTAACCTAAATAAACCAATTTAAGATGGCACAGGAAAAAATCTCCGTTGCAAAATACCTGCAAATACGTCTGGAACAATTAGGACTCACGCATTTATTTGGAATTGCAGGCAATTACACTGCGCCGTTTTTAAATACGATTCATGAAGACAAAAATTCAAAAATTAAAATCGTTAACGACACGAATGAAATAAATGCCGGGCATTGTACAGATGCCTACGCACGCCAAAACGGTTTCGCTGCGGTAGCAGTAACGTATGGAGTAGGGGCATTTACGCTGCTCAATTCGGTTGCAGGTTCTTATGTAGAGCACTGTCCTGTGCTTGTCATTAATGGAGCTCCGACCAACAAAGACCAGCAGCGAAGCCTCGTTCAGGGCATGCTGGCATCCCATATGACAGGGGATATGTACAGTAACATCAATGTGTTCCGAAACGTGACCGTTGCGGCAGAACAAATCACAGGTTCCTCAGATGCCCCTTATAAAATTGATGCCGTGCTGAATGCCTGTCTTTTATATGGAAGACCGGTTTATCTTGAGGTTTTTGAAGATGCATGGCGAATGGAATGCAATCCGCCTGTTGCTCCATTGGCAGAAAGAGAGATTTCTAAATGTCAGGGAAGTGCCCGCAAGGCCGCTAAAAAAGTAGCTGATATGGCACGAGGAAAAGAAATTATTTTCTGGGGTGGCATTGAAATTCAGCGTCACGGTGTTCAAAAGGAATTCCTTGATTTGATCGAAAGTACCGATACCGAATTTGTGACCTCCATACTCGGGAAATCCATCGTATCCGAAAACCATCCTAAGTTCAAAGGTGTTTTTAATGGCAAGGCGTCGCCAAAAGATGTCAAGGAGCAATTCGAAAAAGCCCAGCTAAAAATTGGCCTCGGCGTATGGACGACCGGCAAAAACCTGGGTGGTTTTGATGTTTGGAAAGAAGATACCGTACTCGCCAATCATAGTGGAGTAAGAATCGGTGCTTCTTATGTGGCCAATGTATCGCTAAGGGATTTTATAATATTCCTGAAAGAAGAACTGACCACAGTTAACTTTAGTGCCTACGAAATGTATGATGAAAAAATACTGCCTGAATCCTTTTTTCTAGCCGATGACAGCCTAACGGAAAAAGTGAAACCAGAACTTACTTATGATACCTTTTTCAAGAGAATTGATGATTTTATAGACGAGCGCCATGTAGTGGTTGCCGATGCGGGTTTCCCTTTATTGGGTGCTCAGGGCATTCGTATCGCAGAACCCAACGGATTCATAGCGCAAGCTTCATGGCTTTCAATAGGATATTCTGTTCCTGCCGCAACCGGAATAAAATGTGCCAGACCGGATAAAAGACCTGTAGTATTTGTTGGAGACGGTGCTTTTCAGGAAACCTGTCAGGCGATATCGACACAGAATAAACTGAAACACGACACCATTGTTTTTGTTTTGGATAATGGTATTTATGGTATCGAACAAATGCTTGTGAATCCGAATCCGTTTCGTGGTGCAGACAAGGTAGAATATAAAGTTCCCGATTTAAACCACGTGTATGATTACAACGAAATGCACCGTTGGAAATATGCCAAACTCGTTGATGTATTTGGAGGCAAAGGTTTTGAAGTCAGCACTCTTGACGAACTCGACGAGGTTTTGAAACAGCTTGAAAGCATTACCGAAAATACCATTGTACATGTAAACATTCCGAAAACCTCTATTCCGGAAGCAATTGCTTATAAAACAGAAGAGCCTGGAGAGGATGAATTTCTATATAAAGACTGGAGTTTGTGTTAGGTTTTAAAATGGGGTGATTTTTAAAATACTTCGTGAGGATAAGCAAAAAAAGAGCCGTTTCAGTTTTAATTTCTGAGGCGGCTTTTTTAATGAAACTATGTCTACTCAGGCATATTCAGAGTAAGAGAAAGTCAATGAAAACTTAAGTTCTACTCTTATTTCTGAATTTGCTTGTATAATTTGCCAGACAGCTGCTTTGCAGAAATGCGGCATAAAGCAGGAATGACCACTGGCATGCAAATAATTTGCCGTTCAATCATGCTGTAGGGGCAAGATTTTAGATTTTAGACGAATCGGAATAGCGAGGAAGGAAGAAAAGTAATATTATTTTGTAAGAAAAAGCTTTTTTAAATTTGAATTTATAGATAAATATGTTAAATTTGAGTTCAAAATTAACATGTTTTGCGGTTATGAAGATAGAAAGCCCTCCAAACATAACGGATTTTATTACAACAACATTAATAGACGACTACGTTAAGCGCAAGTATGAAACGACTCTGCGAAGTACTGACGACCGCTATTTTTATTGGGATGAATTAAAGTACAGAAAAAATCTTCCTTTCCCGGACGATCTGGAAAAATCATGGGCTTTAATAAAACTCCATAGACAGGGAAGTTATAAAAAATTGAAGTTTGGCGGGAAGGAATTCAATTATAATGTAACTGAAAATATCCAGAAAAACCTGCATGAGTTTGATTTAAAACTGATTGGCGGTCTGTACAAATCGCCGATAACCCAGTCTGATAAGTTAGAATATCTGAAAAGTTCTGTGCTTGAGGAGGCGATTGCAAGTTCTCAGGTTGAAGGGGCTGCGACTACCACAAAAGTGGCCATCGAAATGCTGAAATCGGATCGAAAGCCGAGAACCGAATCTGAGCAGATGATCGTGAATAATTTTCGCGCTATAAAATTTATTACCGGAGAACTGGATAAAAAGCTGGACTTCGAATTTATAGTAGAGATTCATAAAATTATGACAGCCAATACCGGTGCTGAGTATTGTTCGGGATCATTTCGCAAAAAGACGATCTATGTTCAGGATCATGTTGATGGGGAAGTTGCGCATGTCCCACCAGATGCCAGCGACGTAGAGCAGTATATGCAGGATTTATGCGATTTTGCAAATTCGGAAAAACCTTTCATCCATCCGATAATAAAGGCATCGATCATCCATTTTATGTTTGGGTATATTCATCCCTTCCTTGATGGGAACGGGAGAACGGCACGTGCCTTATTTTATTGGTTTCTGCTGAAGAAAGAATACTCCCTGATAAAGAATATTTCTATATCCAGAGCCATCCTCAATTCAAGAATCCAATATGATAAGGCTTTCTTAAAAACAGAGAATGACGAGAATGATCTGACCTACTTTATCAATTATTCTATTAAAAGTCTGAGGGTCGCATTCGAAAGTCTGATAAATTACAGAGATAAGAAGAAGACAGAGGCAGAAAACAGCCATTTGATTGCCTATAAACTTCTCAACAAAGGACTCAACAGGCGCCAGGCAGAGCTTGTATCTCATTTGTATTCTAAAGAAAATGCATTTGTAAATATTTCATCCTATTCGAAGAAAAATGGTGTGGTAAGACAGACCGCTCGAAAAGATTTAAACGAGCTTATACACATTGGGCTGATCGGTGAAGAGAAATTGGGAAGAGATATAGTGGTGAGAATACTTTCTAAAGTAGCAGTGGATCAATTTTTAAATCGTTAGTTTTTGTTTTTAAATAGTGATGTTTCTAAAGTGTTTCGATAGGTGCTTAAGATCAGGATGATTTTTAAAACATTCTGTTAGGATAAACAAAAGAGCTGGCTAAGTAATTAAAAATGAGCTGGCTCTTTTAATGAATCTATGTTTGTTAGTTTATTACTGTTTTAGCGGTAATTTATCTTTGTTTTACTGCTGAAACTTATGTTTTTTTCTTAATCGTAAATATTTACTGCTAAAACGGTAAAATGTTGTATAAGATGTTGTTTTTGAGTAATTTACATGTGTAAATGATTGGATTTACCGTTTAAACAGTAATTATGAGCGATTTTGATTTGGGCCTGTTTATTAAAGAGCACTGGAGAGCCTCTGGCCTGACGCAGCTGCAATTAGCAGATTTAGCAGGTATTGGCAAAACAACTGTATTTGATATTGAAAAAAACAAAGAATCAGTAAGATAGGATAATCTGAAAGCGGTTCTAAATATTTTGAATATTGAGGTTCAATTTATAAGTCCATTTAAAACACGCAAGAAGAAATGGTCTTAAAATTAAAAGGCAAAAAAAATAATTTTAAAGCTAATGATTTTATTGATTATTTTGGAAAAGAAAGGTTAGGGCTGAGTGACAAAATTATCAATCAGATCTTAAAAAGGATGTTTGAAAGTGCGGTAAAATGGAATGAGTTAATTGAAATTTCTTTTTTGACTGAAGAAATGAAGGAGAAGTATTTTAAGCTTTTGCAAGAGCGATTAAGGAGGTTTTAAATTCAGTATGATCCTTTTTTGTGTATTTTGAATTTTCTTGATTGAAGATGTATCCCTTTTAATGCCAATATTACTAATGATACTTAGTTTTTAATAAGAGGTCCTGTTTAGTTGATTGGTGTCACTGTTGTGCAGACAAGATAGAATATAGTGTTACCGATTTAAACCACGTTTATTATTACAACGAAATGCACCGTTGGAAATATGCGAAACTCGTTGATGTATTTAGAGGTAAATATTTTGAAGTCAGCAGCCTAGAAGAACTTCAGGAAGTTTTGAAACAGTTTGACAGCATTACCGAAAATACCTTTGTACGTGTAAACATACCTAAGGCGTCTATTACGGAAGTAATTGCTTATAAGACAGAAGAGGCTGGAGGGGATGAATTTCTGTATAAAAACTAGAGTTTATGTTAGGTTTAAAATGAGGTGATTTTTAAAATATTCTGTTAAGATACGATAATTAAAATATTTTAATTATCGTTATTTATATCCAGGGTAATTTTACTCCTAATTTAAATACCTTGTAATATGATTTTATTTCTTGACGAAACTGTATAATATTTTCTAAAGTTAATACAGATATACCATTTTCCATATCAGGATAAATAATCAAACAATCAATATTCTTATCATCTGTAACATTTAACTGTTCTCTAACTTTCTTCAAACGAGCATAACCCGCTACCTGACGAATGTCATCATGTAAATGACCAGTTTGATAATGTAATTTGTATTTGGCATCAATTATCATATGATTATTTGATTTTGACACCAAAATATCTAAGGCATTACCATAAGTAGAAAACTGATAATGAATATTTTTTTTATCCACGGGATTGGCTTCTACCATCTTGCTATAAACATAGAGTTCGAATAGACGTGGCATATCAATCCAAAAAGGAGGGGTGGTTATTTTTAGAGCAGAAGTTTGAGTAATGTTATAAGCAAATCGTTTTAATATATAACTCCCTATTTTTAAAGCTTCTTTGTAATCTTGATAGAACGGATTGTGTTTGCGATGTTTTAATTCATATTCGTTAACATCTTCTGAAACCAATTCAAAGGCAGGACGACAATAATTAATAGAGTGTTGTAAATCCGTGAAAATATTTCCGAAAAGGACTTTATTATTTTCTACATATGCACTTACAAATTGCAAGGCTTTCTTTAAGAAACGATTTTCCACATGGTCTTCACCAAAATGTTGGTATTCGCAATAGGTATTTGTAAAGCGGTTTTTGAAAGAATTTTGTTTGATATGTTGGCTGATAAGAATTTTACCTTTGACACGATTACTTAGGTTCTTTTGTACTTTATAATAGTTTCTCTTCAGTCCTTTGCGAACAATCGCTTTTAGTGTTTGTAAAAAGCGAACTATCAAAAAAGGAGTAAGTTTATCCTTTTGTTGCTCAATTTCAATATGTTTGGCATTCCAATCAATTTTTATTAGATCTTTTAGTTCGGAATTACTCTCGGGAATATAATTTACTTGAAACAGCATTTTCAGATAGTCTAGTTCGAAGGTAGTTTCAGTATTATTCTTGAGAGATTCTTTAACTTCATTTTCTTCGAATTTGCTACCTGTTTTTAGATTAAACAACTGTGCCGAAGAACTGTTTATTTTTGGCTCTACATATAATGATCTTCCTGTTTTGCCCAACCAATCAAGTCCAATACAATAATCGGCTTGTATTTTTAAAGCTACTTCAGTTTGAGTGATTATAAAACAATGATTGGTCTTGTTGAAAAGTTTGGATTGAACGGTTTCAAGTAAAGCTAATTTTTCATGATTAATATTATCATTTATGGTTTCCTCAAGCGGAATTAAAATACTTTTATGTTCAGATAGGCGAATCCCCATTATTTTATTTTACTTAGATCTTGAATTTTTTTCTTGATTCCATCACCGATTAAAACACCGTCTTTAACATATTCTAACAATATTGGTTTGATTTCATATTCTAAACGAATATTCATTGAAACACCATCTTTTTCTTCTGATTTATCGATAAAATACGAATGACCTAGTTGTACATCTTTTTTCTCGAATTCAGGAGAAAGATTAGTATCAAACAATTTACCAACTTCTGTAAATAGTTTATCATCAAATTTTTCTAAACTTTGTGTTTCCTTTAAGTTTTCTGGCAAAACATCTACAAAAGCAAATCTTCTTCTAATGGCGTAATCAATATGTCCTACAGAACGATCTGCTGTATTCATAGTGCCGATAATATAAAGATTCGGTGGAAGTGTTAAATTTTTTCCATCTACATCATAGATTGATTCTACTTCTTCACCACGATATTCTAGAGAATAAATCAATTCTCCTAAAACCGAAGACAGATTGGCGCGATTGATTTCATCGATTATAAGAACATAATTTTTCTCTTTTACAGGTTCAACCCTTTCTGAGAATTTTTGGTTGGAAAATTGTTTGTATAATTCTATAACATTTTGATAATAAGTAGCATGCTGCCTAGTTAATGAGTTTAAATTTTCATTTTTATTAATCTCTTGACGAGATTTTAAGTCTAAATTAATAATCTTTTTAAGCTCGCTGAAATTCATATTTAGACCATTAGGATGTGTTACCCAATTATCGCCCTTGTATTTGAAACGATTACTTTCAATAGAATAAATATAGACTTTATCCGAGATCATAAATTTTTCATTCTCATCAATTTTTATAATTACTTCATTTACAAAAGAATCGAATAAACTATCGTTTGAATTATGAACAATAGTACTACTACTTTTAATATAGTTTTTAAAAGCTAGCATTGCAAATTGCCCTAACGTTTTATTTTCCGCTACATACAAAATACCTTCGCCTTCTTCATTAGGTTTTGCAATAATCCCACGTACAAAGTCTTCATAAGTGTAACTGGGATGGAATTGTATTAACTTAAATTGGTTATTGTTTTTTAAATCTTCTACATCACTCAAATGTAACATTTCAGTGGCTATTATCTTTGCTTTACGTGTTTTACCAGTTCCTGGAGGCCCTTGTAATATAATTTGTTTTTTGTATCGCAAAATATTTACTTGCTCATTTAAATCCATTCGTTTAGCTTTTTGAGAGAAAAAAGTATCTATAATTTTTAATTGCTTTTCAAAGATATGAGAAAGAATATCTATTAAGTCCTCCCAATTTGTTGGGAAATTATCATCAACTGGAATTTCCCAATGTGACTCTTTTTGTAGTGACTTACGATTTCGATTAAATGGATTATTCTCGTCTGAAAAATTAACGTCGATATCAATACCAAAATGTATTTTGGATGAAAATCCAGCAAAAACTATTTTAATAAAAATTTGATTTCCTACTTGTTTTTGATATTTTTTTGGCAGAAAACCTGTAAGGATATATTCTTTTTGGACAAAACCTTTACCCTGTCTAGCCATTTTATTTGGCTTTTCATTGTAATTATTTATTAAATCAATATTAAACAATTCTCCTAATTGCTTACCTAAATATTGCAGTTTTAAACGGGTGTCATTGTAACAACTAGCTCCTAGACTATTTGAATTATATATTTTACCTACATGATTTTTGTATTCTGCAATTTGCTTTAAATTGAAATATTCCATTTCTCCTCCTAGATTAATAACAGAATAGCCTGTTAACTTTCGAAAATCATTTCGGTTTGTTTCATTGCTATTAAAATCTTTAGAAGTTAAATCGATATCAGCAATTTTTGCAGCTTCAGTCACAATAAGTTTAAATGGATATTCTTTTTCTCCAATTGAAATGGCATATCCTTTACCTTGCCTTTTAATGGGAATTCCATTTTTACTAATTATTGAAGCAGCTTCATCAACAAGTACTTTTGTTAAGAAATTAAGCTTTTTAATCATAAAATTTAATATAATATTACATTTTTATTCTTTAAAATTAAGTACAATCCCTAATTTTAAAAATCCATCCTAACTATTAAATATCTTATTTTCTTTCCCTCTCCTTAGAAATTTTAAAACCAGTTGGAAAAGGTTTGAAAGGTTTGCTCGGAGGAATATTATTGGTTTGGTAGTCTCTAAGTTCATAAATAGGTAATTCTGAAATCATAAAATTATCTAATTCGCCTCCATGTATTTTTTGCATATCCCTTTTCCATTCTTCCTTATATGGAGCACGGATTCTAGTATCGCCATATTTTTTATTGTTACATAGTGAAACATAACAATGAATATCTAAAGTAGCTGATTTAACTAAGTGCTGATAGGTTTCTAAATCTGGATTCCAAGCGATAACAAAAAGGGCATCAATATTGCCTCTTAAGAATGCTCTGTTATTAATATCTAACAAATCGTTACAAATCAGGCCACTAAATATGAAATTGTTATGATTTATTAATAATTTTTCTTCAAAATTGGGACTTATTTTTAAATTAGCACGATTAAAAATTTCTGCACTTTCATGAATAGCTCCAATTATTTTTGATTGATAAAGAGCTATACTTCCACCAGTTTTATTACCAGTATTTAATACATATAATAATTGATTATCAGCTTCATTTTTACTTTTATCAATTTTATATTCAAGTCCACTGATTAAATTAATGCCAACAAAACCTAATTTTTCGGCGATTTGCACATATAAATGTCTCGGAAGAGCTAATTCATGAAAAACTACATAATCTATATCATTACTGTTACGAATTAAATTATTGACAATTTTTTTTAGTCTATCAAATCTATTTTTATCAGGCTCAATCAATTGACGAATCCTCGCATCAAATGACTCATCCTTCGTTAGAAAATGAGTATTACAAACTCTCGGATTGTTATGATTTTTAGCTTCAATAAAATCAATACACTCATATTGATCACCATTACGCTCAGTACTAATATAAAACCTGTGATAATATTGTTTTGCAAGTCTTGAAAAATTATCCGGATCAAATATTACTTTATTTTTAAAAGCAACTGATAATTCCAACAATGTGATTCTTCTGGTAAAGAAGTAAAAGCCAGTTGATTCAAAAATTTTATGACAATATTCATCGCAATTTCCTTCTTCACAACTACACTTCGTAGATTGAATGTTACTACTGATAAAATTCTTTAAATTTTCATTAAAAAATGTATTTGTTAAATCTTCAAAATCTTCTTCTTGTAAATTACTTGATATGTATGTAACATATTCTTCATACTTGAAATAGCAATTTTTAAATGGTATACTATGTAAGTCTGTGTTGAAATACCTTTTTACATTGTATTCAAAATTTTCATTATAGTGAATTTCATAACTCAATAATTCTAATGCATATTTTGAATTAGTTTTATGTAAGCAATTTGAACAAATCAAATTCTCGTAGATCTTCCAGTAAATAAAATCTTTTGCTTTTTTAAATTTATTACTGTTATCCTTTTTTGTGTTCTTTTCTAAAACTTCAAAAACAAGATTCAATTCAGCAAAATATTTTTTAATTAATTCATCATTACTTGAATGTATGATTAACCCAAATAGCCTAGGTACATATTTATTTAAATCAATAAAGTTTTGAATATCGTATATAAAATCATACGTAATATTTAGAAAATTATTAAGTCTAATTTGCCAAACTGTTTTTTCATAATTCTTAATATCACTTTCAAAACTTAAAATTTCTTTTATAAATTTATTTCTTTTTAAAATTAAGCCCTCAGATTTTCTTAAACTATTTACTTCGTCACACTGTTTATTTATACTTTGAAACAAATCTAAATCACTATTTTCATCATACTCAGAAGTGTCTGGCAAGAACTTCCACTCACTTGAACTCTTGTTAATAGATTTTCTTATATTATTTAGTTCTACCTTATCTTTAGTATTGTTAAAAAGGAAAATATTTTCTTTTTCTGAATTAAAAGAAAGTTTAAAGCTTTTACCTTTTAAATTTTTTAATTCACCACTTTTATCAAGTTTAAATTCTTTTAAAGAGCTTATTACTTTTTCAAATTCAAGATTATCTTTCTCACTATTATACTCAACAGCAATGATCATATCATCAACGTAACGTCCATAAAATATTGGTCTTACGTTTTGTAATATATCTTTATCAAAATCTATCAGATAAATATTAGCCAAAACTCTTGATACGTTAAGAGTAAGAGGTAATCCAAAATATCGAAAATTAATATTTTCGCTATCATAAAAATCCTTGTAGTCAGGATTATTAGCTTTATTGAATTTCTTTAGCATCAGGAATACCAAATCGTTCAAAAATTTGTCTTTTTTAGATAAGTCTTTTATATTTACTTCAATTAAGGTTTCAACTTTCTTTTGTAAATATTCAATTTCAATTAAATGGTAGTATTTTTTTAAATCAGAAGTGATCACTACTATATCTTTATTTTCAAAAGATTCAATTTTATCGAATAAATCATTTTGCCACTTTCTATAATCATTAAAGTATGGCTTATATAGGGAATGGTTTTGTTTATAGTATGGTAAGTCTAACTCGTCGTCAAACTTTTTCAGTCTACAGCCATAGACATTCTCTGGAAAACAATTATCTAATTTATACCCTATTCTATTAATCCATAAACCCCCAATTATTTGAAAAAAAATAGAGATATGACTAATATATCTAAATTCAATGCTATCCCCATTTTCATTTGAATCAAAATTAAAAAGATTTCTATTTAAATTTTCGATAGTTTTTTTAACCTTAAAATTACCTGTTGAAGTAAACCTTACCTTCTTAAATATAAAATTGGAAGTTCCTATATGATCAATGTTTTCTAAAAAAAGATTTAATAATTCATCAGAATCCCCATTCAATATATCAAATAAATAATCGATGTTTTCTAATAGATTTTCTTCAAATTCTACGATATCTTCAAGAACTATATATTCCTTTTCATTATAAAGTTCACGTTTAACTTTACGATAGGTATATAAAATTTCTTCTTTGGTAAATAAGTTATTTCTCATTCTTAACTCTTTTTATATTCAACACCTCTCTCCGCAACCATCCCCAGTTTTCCTTCAACTTCACCAACAGTAATTTGCCCATTCATCAACATTGGCAACAACCAATCACGAAGCGCAGCAAGTTCTTGGTTTTGCTTTTCATTAATTCTTATTTTTTTATATATTGGAAATGATTTTTCTTCAAATCTATTTTGTAAATTTTTATCAGGTATTAAAACATTAACAGTCCTTAATTCATCTTGTCTTATTCCAAAAACAGTGCTTCCACTTACTTTTCCCATAATTTGCGAATAACCGTTTCCACAAGAAAGTTCAAAATATAAATAAGAATGATTAACTATTTTATTATTTGATCTAATAGCGAAAACTCTTTGACTTAAACAGTATTTGGGATCTCCTATTAAATAAAAAAATTCACCACAAGGAGCCTCTGAAGTCATTAAGATATCTCCTTCTGATAATTCTTCTTTCATCCATTTAGAATAAAGTTCGCAATTGACTCTATTTGCTTCATTTAAATTGACAAGTTTCCCTTTTTTTATATGTTTTGCTGAAATAGCAATAATATCATTAATATTATCTGACCATTCATAATTTAATTTTTTTGGAGTTCTACCTCTGTAATCAATTATTCTATCAATAATATTTTCTAATTTTTTTACCTCCCAACCCTCAGGAATTTCACGTTTCAACGCATTATCCCAAACCATTTTACCACCAGAAGATTTATAAGGCTTTCCATCCTTATCAGGGAAATCAAACTGTACAAACCAATAATCATAGAAAGTCTTGGCCATAGCTTCTAACTCAGCGTTTATTTTGTTGTTAAAATCAATTTTAGCATCTAAATCGGAAAGGACTTTGGCTATTTTTTGTTGTGTAATCAATTCTATTTTTGGAACCTCAAAATCTTCTATTTGATTTTTGCTTATATGTGGAACCGATGAACCTGTTTGAGTTTTAAAAACATATTCTTCAAACCTTGGATTGTTAATTAAATAGTACAAAAAAACTTGATCATTTTTACCTAGTGATCTCAGACAAGCAACACGTTGGGCTAATAGTAAGGGTAAATCATCTTTATTTATTCTAGCTTTATTTTTACCAACTTTAGAACCGTCCATTCCGATTACAATGTCATCTGATTTTAAAAGATACTCCTCTTCTTTATCAAATTTATGATTCCAACACTTTATTGTGTCCCACCTCAATTTACCTTCAGTGATATTTTCACCTCTAACAGTTTTTATACCTTCACTTGAATATAATTCACCTTTAAATGGAAAACCTGTAATTACTTTAGCAATTTTTTTTAATTTAATTGTTTCCAAATTTCAAATTTTTCAAATTTTGTTGAATCTCCATTTCTAGCGTGTTACTTTCTTCAAACAAAGAATTTAAGTTACTTTCAAATGTTTTTATTTTATTTATAAATTCCTCCTGTGTAATATCGGAATATACAATTTTAACTTCAAAATATTGTCCAGCTGAAAAGGAATAGTTTTTGGCAATAATTTCCTCTTTTGTCACCACTACTGATAAATTTTCAACAGCCTTTTTACTATTAAATGTTTTGATAATTAAATTTTCCTCGACAGGTGTTAATACCGTACGTTGGTTTTTGCCTTCTTTTACAGTTTCTCCAAGTTTAGAAGCATCCACTAGTGTAATATGCTCACTATCGGCTTCTTTGTCTAAAAACAAAACTGATACGTTGGTTCCAGTACTAGCAAAAATGTTTGAAGGCATGCTTACTACTCCGCGCAACCATCCATTTGTAATAAGACGTTCGCGAATTTTCTTCTCAATACCACTTTGTGCTGTAATAAAACCAGTAGGCAAAACAATAGCTGCTTTACCCGTATCACTTAAGCTGTGCATAATATGCTGAATGAACAATAAATAAATGGCCATTTTATCCTTATCCTTATTTGGGATTTTCGGAATTCCAGCAAAAAATCGTTTTTTGAAGGTATCTTTATCCAATTCAGCATGAAAATCGGAGAAATCTAATTTAAAAGGAGGATTCGAAACGATATAATCAAATTTGTTATCTAAATAGGAGGGGTGTGCTATCGTATTAGTTTTAATGATATTCGGAATAGAATGTGTCAGGTTGTTTAACACTAAATTCAAACGCAACATACTACTCGATTTTTCAGATATATCTTCGGAGTAAATGGTACAATTTTCTTCCCCTATTTCATGCGCAATACTCATTAAAAGAGTTCCTGATCCTGCACTTGGATCGTATACTTTAACTCCTTTTATCGATTTTGGAACCATGATTTGGGCCATAATTCGTGCTACAGCATGAGGGGTATAATATTCAGCATATTTACCTCCTGAATCACTGTTGTAATCTTTAATTAAATATTCGAAGATTGTAGCAAAAAAATCATATTTCTGCTCAAACATATCTTCAAAAGAGAATTCAAACAATTTATTAATCAAAGCCCTAGCAAAATCATCTCTTTTAGACTTTTCTTTCAAAGATTCAATTATTTCTTCAAATAAAGTATCTTTCTCACCTGTAGATGATTTGATAGAAAAAACATCTGCATTATCTATCGAAATTTGACGTAAGGTATCGTCAAAAGTCACTCCAAAATCTGGTTTGTTTTGTATAGAAAATAAATGTGAAATGAGGTGTTCTGGCTGCAAGCGCGGAATATTTGGATCTAAAGAAGCAATCAAAAACTGATATTCTTCTTCTTTCAAATTATGTAAAGCTTCCGAGAAGTTCTTAGTTTTAGCTAGTGCAGGCATTTCTTGTTTTACTGCATAACGAAACTTATCATTTAAAAATTTATAAAGAAATATTTGAGTTATAATCTCAAATTCTTTAGGTGAGTTTCCCAAACCATAATTGGCACAAACACTTTTTAAATTATCAATAAGCGCTTTGGTCTTGGTTATGAAGTTGATGTCTTGGGTCATTTTCTATTATCGGTATTGATATTGTTGTAAGTACTCGTTTACAATTAAATTATTAATCTTTTCTGTCGTTGGAAAATCCAACGGTATGTTTTCATTTTTCTTAAATTCCTGTACTACTAATTGGAGGAGGTACCGTTTAAAAAAAGCCTCGTTTTTTAAAACATCTTCCTGTCCTTCCAGTTTGCTATCTACTTGGTGTTTTACCTGCATTAAGGCTTTGTGCAGTTGCATTTCTTTTGCATTCAATGTTTCTTTTTCACTCAGTCGTTTGTGAATACGGGTATATTTTTCGTCGTTTTCGTATTTTGCTTTAAGTAAGGCATTCTTACGATTGAGTTCTTTGGCACGGTCATAGATTTTTTGCAGTAAATGCATGTTTTCTATCATATCGGCTTGTGTCACTTCGCTTAGATTTTTCTTTTTGAAAATGCGCTCCAATTCTTCACGCAAACTTACAAATTGTGGATCAAACTGATCAAAATTCGTCTGCAATGATTCTCTTGTTTTGCGTAAAATATTTTTAAACTCATCAGCTAATATTAACTCGCTTTCATCTACTTTGATGAATTGAAAAATCACATCTTCTAAGGCGGTGTTTAATAAATTGGCAGAAGCTTCTTCATTACCAATACTTTCTACAAAATTAAGATTATCTAAACGGTTTTGTGCTTCCAGTAATAAACGGTTCCAAATATCAAAATCAGCAATGCCGTCTAAAGCGTCATATCCATTTACTGCAATAATGTTTTTTAATTCTTTGGCAGTACGCAAAGCTTTAATCAAACGCAGTAATTCCTTTTTGTCAGTTAATTGCGCAATCTGCTGGGAGAACAATTCCCGATTCTGCGTTTCGTAATGAAATAAAGTTTCTTTAATCTCCTGAATTTCCTGCTGTATTTCTTCCTCCGATTTAAACAGATACGAATACATTTCCATTTCATCTCCCAATTGCTCCTGCAATTCGTCAAAGTACATTTTGTTGGTACGGTCAAAAGCTTTAGAAATGTCTGCAAAATCTACTACATAACCGTATTGGTACTTTTTGTACGGACGATTAACGCGGGTCAGGGTTTGCAGTAAGTTATGATCCTGAATCACACGGGCAAGATATAATTTTTTTAAGCGTTTGGCATCAAAACCTGTGAGTAGCATATTGTACACAAAGAGTAAATCAACTCTCCCTTTTTTATAGGTATTGATTAATTCCTTACGAATAGTTTTGTCATTTTCATCATGCAATATTAAAGCTGCCGTTAAAATAGGTTCGTCATGATTACCATATTTAGTTGGCGGTTCAGCTGCCATTAAAATACTAGAATCAGTTTCTTGAACACCATATTTTTCCTGAAACAAACTAAACAATTCTTTGGCCTGATCAGCAGAGTCACATACTACCAAACCTCCCAAAGATGCATCTTCTGCGACACGCCTAAATTTAATTAAGTCATCAGTGATATATTTTAATAAAGGTTTGGCAAATTTTGGATGTGCATAAATTTTACGTGTATTAATATCGCCTTGTAATACTTTAATCTGATCCATCACTTCTTTCATTTCCATCTTGAAGTTTCCTTCAATTTGTTCACGAATTAGACGTAGGGTATAGCCGTCGGCAATAGACATGTTGTAGTAATATTTGTGAAAATAATTACCAAACAACATTTTAGAATCATATTCTTTTGCGACTTCCTTTAATAAAGGCGTGCCTGTTAAAGCAATAATTACAGCAGAACGATCAGAATTAATCAGATTGGCTAAATAATTACCTTTAGGATTGTAACTCCTGTGCGCTTCGTCTAAGAAATATACTCGCTGTATGTTGATATCGTAATTGATGTTACTCATGCCAATTGCATCTTCAGAAAATTTCTGAATATTGACTACAGTTATTTCCGGAACGCCACTATCATTATGAATAGCACCAACCACTTTAAGGTCTGCAATAAAATCTTGTTTGGAATTAACCTGTTTTACTTTTAAGCCCCTGTTAGCAAATTCACTCGATGCCTGAATCAATAAATCCAAACGATCGACAATAAAATAGAATTTAGGAATTACCTGTTTTTTAGCGTAGTAATCTGTGAGATGTTTTACATTGTAATACGCCAATGCTGTTTTTCCAGACCCCTGAGTATGCCAAATAATTCCTTTGTTTTGTCCTGCCTCTAATTTTGACGCAATAGCTTTTGTGGCAAATAACTGGGGATAGCGCATGATGTGCTTTTGGTATGCTATTTTACCTGTTGCCTCTTCTTCTACATACACAATAGCATATTGCAATATAAATTTCAAGCGTTCTTTACTAAACAGAGACGTTAATATACGGTTAGTTGGGGTGTTTGTCTGTTTATTAGTAATGTATTCCGGGCTGTTTTTAATAACAATTAGGTTGTTATCCTTCAATAGTTCGTTTTCTACTTTTTCGTCAATTTCTTTCTGCTTTTGGATTACAGGATAATCAACATCTTCTCTGAAATAGTTGAAATGAACTTGATCATAAGCCGGCGTGGCATAGAAAGCCCCAAAAATAGGTTCTACTATACCATCTTCGTATTCCATATTATTGGAGAAGACCAGTAATTGTGTGATGTTAGCAAAACGTCTAAAATGTTTGTTCTTAAAACGGGTATTTATTCGAGTTCTTTCTGCAATGACACCTTCTTTGTTATGCGGCTTTTTTACCTCAATAAAAGCCAATGGCATTCCGTTTATTAAAACAGTGATATCAGGTCGAAATTCTTCATCGCCCGTTTTACAAGTTAATTCAGTGGTAATATGGAAGTCATTATTGTCGAATTTTTCAAAATCAATTAGTTTAATTCCAGAAGTAGCAGTTAACCGTTCATAAAACTTCTTGCCAAGGTCTTCATAATCCAGTTCTAAGTTAATTTCGTCTAATAAACGCTGCGCTTCTTGTTCAGGAATTCCATTTAATGCTGCAATTTTTGGGATGAAAATAGAAGAAAAGATATTGTTATCTTCATTTCTATTTTGTTCATTAAGAGGTATGTATTTATACCCTAATCGAATCAAGTGTAATAAGGCGGGAATTTTTACTCGGGAATCTTCGTTAAACTTCATTCAGGATTTGATTTAAGATCAGTCTAGATGCTAAAAGTAGATGATTTTTATAAAATAACCTATATAAAAATCGAATAGACCTAAGTTAGCTGTACCAACAAAATGGAAGTCAAAGTTGTGGCATTAATACCAAGAGGGATACACTAAAGTCCAAAAACAAAAAACCTTTAAATCGTGAGATCTAAAGGTTTTATAATTAATCAGCGGAGTCACTGCGATTCGAACCATAAGTCTGAGATGCGGTTTCTATCACTTTTGATTTTAAATTTTAAATATGCCACGATTATGCCACTGATATCACAATGGATCAATTATTTTTAAAATTTATCTTATTTTTTGTAGTATAAGTGACGTTAATTATAAAAATTTACTACTGTGAATCGTTTGTTGAAACTATTACTTTTTTTGTTTAATTGTTTGAAAAACACGTGTTTATACCTATTTTGTTTTAGAATTAATTTTATAAACTTGTAGTGTATTTTAATGTACATGCAAACATCAATTCTCTCAGCCCTAAGGAATTGTAAAGACAGGAAAAAAAGATGATCCTCATCTGGTCCTTTAACTTTATCCGAAATCTTATGAAAAGCAGAGTGATTATCTTCCTAATTTTTACAGCAGCAGGGAATTGTTTTTTAAGTTATGGACAATCCGCTCAAAATGTTCCAAATTCTATTTCTATTGTTTCAAAAGCACCCATCAGCTATAGGGTGAATGTAACAAGTAATAAACTTCACGGCTATTACAAAAAAGAATATGATCTGACCATTTACGGTGACTCTTTGGTAATGGCTTTCAGAGCTGATTGTGACAAAGATGATGATTGGTCTGGTGCAACACCGGGCGGTACCACACAGACAGGCAACAGTTTTGAAACTGCGTATGGCATTGAATTTAATCCTCATATTTTATATGGGACAGTACTGCCAGCAAATCACAGGGGCCAGAATCATTTTGATGGATTAATGAGAAATGGAGCAGGCACTGGAGATTTGACTATGACCTATAAGGTAGATAAGAATAATAAAGTTGTTGATTCCATTATAGGGGTAGTTTTTGACCGTGGTCCTCAAAACCAGCCTGGAGAGTCCAGTGTTGCAGTGTACAAAAAGTTCGGTATTAGTCTAGACAGTAATCAGTTCGTATATATCATCTATCCTGGTTCTTCAAAATATGTTAAGAAGGTAATCGGACTGAAATCCAATGGAAAAGATTTGAAAAGAAAACCTACAAATACTGATTTTGGGGTGGCATTTAAAATGATGTCCCTTGAAAGTTCTGCTGCGGATATTCAAGTAAAGCAAAAGGGTCTGCTAGATCTACTGCTGACAATAAAAATCATTAACGAATTTGATCATGCCACAGTACAGGAAAAGAAAGAAGGATTACTCTGCCCCAAAAATAACGATAGAAATCTTAACCAATAATTTTTAATTTTAAAAAAAAGTATACCAATTCCAGTATAGGCCGGCTGAAAGTGTAAAATTAGCTTAATTATAAAATTAATATTATGAGTTGTTTTAAATCAGCCAACGCCGAGGTTTTGGATGTGCTGACGAAAATTGGAGAAGGAGATATGACTGAATTTTTAGACCCTTATTATTTTTTAGATGATCTCTTTCTTAGAATGGTTAACGTCTTTAAAATTCGTCTTAGCTTTTTGTAGCATAAAAGATATCAAGTCCTAATTTAAGAAACTTTGGAAAATCTAATACTTTATTCGAATTTGAGCGAAAAAATAAATTACATAAACTCACTATCTAAATTACTAGATTTTTTATCTATTAATTTAGTAATAAAATCAACCTATGAAATATTTTGTAATAATAATGAGTGGATACACACAAGCTCCAAAAGTTTATTGTGAAATACAAAAAGTAATTAAAGATAAGTATCGAGATGCAACTATTGTTTTCCCAGATTTGAAACTTACTACCTTTGCTACTTCGTCCCCAGACAATATTGTAGCATCCGCTATTAAAATTGTTGATATAGAATGGGCTAAAGAAAAAGATCCTAATAATGTTAATATTATAATTATTGGGCACAGTACGGGGGCTTTACTAGCTAGAAAACTATATGTTGTGGCGTGTGGTGAAAATAAAGACGCTCCTTTAGGGAATATTTACAGAGATCAAGATAGACCCAAAGTTTGGTCCAAATATGTTTGCCGCATTGTCCTGCTGGCAGGAATGAATAGAGGTTGGACTATAAATCCACATTTATATTCGAAAACAGCTTTCTTAATGAGGGTTGGAGTCATTTTAGGCAATCTAATGAAATTAGTGGGTCACGAACCACTTGTCTTTAAAACAAGACGCGGGGCTCCATTTATAACGCAATTGAGAATTCAATGGATCTCCATGGTTAAACATTCATTAGTGAAAGGTGTTGGTAATGTTCCTGTAATACAGTTGCTGGGGACAAAAGATGACATAATATCTCCAGAAGATAATATCGATGTATTGACTGGAAGTAATTTTATTTATTTGGAAGTTCCAAAGTCAGATCATATATCGGTATTAAAGGTATTAAGTGGAGATGATGCACTTAAAAGAAGAATAGTATTTGAAAATGCGATATCAACTCCAATAGAAGTGCTTTCAACTCAAAGCATGAGTCCTATTGATGATATTTCATTGAAAATAAATCTTGAAATTACGGATGTTGTTTTTGTTATTCACGGTATACGAGACACAGGTTATTGGACACAAAAAATTGCAAGAAGAGTTAAGTCGGTGGGAGACGGGCCAAATCGAAAATTTGCTACGGAAACATCTACCTATGGATATTTTGCAATGCTTCCGTTTTTATTTCCTTTTGAAAGAAGGAGTAAGGTAGAATGGCTAATGGATCAATATACTGAAAATCTAGTAATTTATCCTAACGCAGCATTCTCATTTGTTGGACATAGCAATGGAACATATTTGCTTGCAAAATCCTTACAAGAATATCCAATGTGCACTTTCAAAAATGTTGTTTTTGCGGGGAGTGTTGTAAATAAACAATTTGAATGGAAAGAAATGATTGCAAATAAACGAATTTGTAATTTTTACAATTTGGTAGCATCATCTGATTGGGTTGTTGCAATGTTTCCGAAGGCATTTGAAACTTTAAAATTACAGGACATTGGAAGTGGTGGCTTTGATGGTTTTACGGACCAATTAACGAACAACTATCAGTTAAAATATGTAAAGGGTGGCCATGGATCTGCTATTGAAGAAGATTACTGGGATGACATTGCGCATTTTATTGTAAATGGTTATACATCTGCTTCAATAGCAAAGCAAGCTGTTCACAAAAGACCAGTTTACATGAAAATACTTGGTTTAATTGCGCCATTACCTTTTTTGATAATATTAATTTTATTATTTTTTTGCTTTTGTATGATTTATAAAAATACCAATGGGACTGAATTTTTATTACTAGCTTTTTTGTACTTATGGATCTTAAGAAAAATAGTTATATCACTGTAGATTGATCATTACCGCTTTTTAAATATTTCATTATTTATGATAATTATCGGATGATGTTTTTCATACTAATTATTACTCCAGTACTCATGATTTTAATAAAAAAACATGTTCTTTTGAAAAGTGTGTAAAAACGAAAAAGCCTTTAAATACTAATATTTAAAGGCTTTTAATTTTTAAAGTTTCTTTTGAAGCTTCTACTGGCGGAGAAAGAGGGATACTTTTTTCTAAAAAACTCTCTAATAATACCACTTGAGCCCTCTATTTACGTTACAATAAACACTGTTATATTTATATTTTGACACAGATTTGACACAGTGTCAACCGTTAAAAGTTCCAGTATTTTCAAGTCTCACAATAGCGAAGTGGTTGTATAAAAAGCCCTCTTTATTTATCTGACTCCTTATTAAACACCCTTGTACTGTAATTATTCAACATTTCTATTTTACGCCCTCGTCCAGTAATTATTAAAAACCTTTATTTTAATAACCCTGAAAAAAGATCATTCAACACACCTACTGTACGTCCTCGTAGAGTGATTTTTTACCCCGCACCCCTTTTTATCTCCTAAACTCCCGATTTTTCTCTCTCTGTCTTTTTTTCCTTTATATCCTATATTCTTTCTTTTATAAAAAAAAAATATAAACATTATAAACAATTGTAAAATAAGTAACAAAAACAAGGCTTTAGCCCTGTTTATAAATTTGTTTACATATTTTTTTGTTTACAAAAAAAATATAAACATTTAAAAAGACAAAAGAATTAGACAGAATAGAAAACCATATAATCAATTACGACATAGCCATTTAGCTAATAGTTTTGATACGTTTTTTTTCGTCTTCGCACTCCTCTAATTTTCGTTCGACAAATTCTATTTTTTCTTTATAAAACTTTATTCGGTCTTCTAGTTCGCTAATTTTTTCGTTGCAATCACATTGCAAAAGTTTTGTACTAGTATTATCAACTCGTAACATCGCTCCTTTTCCAGTTAAAAGCCATTCAATGCTAACATCTTCAAACTTATTTGAAATATCAAGTAAAATATCTACTGATGGGTTTGTGTTTTCTTTCTTTAATCTATTTAATTTTTCGCTAGACGAATAATTCAATCCATCTAAAGCAAATTTATTAATGCTTTTAAAGCCTTTATGTTCAGATAGTTGTGCTAGTCTACTATAGAAATTATTCATTATCATTAATAATAAATTCAAATAAGTTTGTATAATTCAAATATGTTTGTAATCTTTGTAATCGAAAGCGGATAGAAATCCGCTTAAAAACAGATCAAAACCAACCTGCAAGTTACAAATTATTGGAGTACAATACTCCAATAATTTATAATTCAAAACGAGTGCCAATTATGGAAAGTACAAACGAAATTTTAGAAGTAGAATTCATTGACGGCGAAGCTCTCCCAGTGGTGTTAAAAATGTTCGATGGCAATACTATATCGATAGGTAAAAATGTTCAAGATTTTTATTTTAAGCTATTGGAATTACCCGTTAGTTATCGTTGTCAATTATTGAATTTAGATATTAATGAATTACAAAAGTTCATTAAAGAACACAATAAATACTACAATCAAAAACTGATTAATGAATTTAATAAGACTTGGTTGTGGTGCATTGATAGTGAAATTTATGACTTTCATGATAAAGAGGTAAACAATGACTTCTTTGGGGTTTTGCTGGATAAAAAGCAAATAATAGGGAAATTAAAAAGAAACACATTTGACGCATTAGCTGTATTTAGGATGTTAGATTTTTTTGAAAATAATGATGATATCAAAGAAGATTTTATAGAATAATTTTTTGTGGCAATGTATACGGAAAAATCAATTTTAACTCTTGGGAAATTCAAGTTTAAATTACTCAAAAATGTACCGAAAGAGTATTTAATTTCTATTTACGAAAACCAAAATCCATTCTATCCGGAATTATTGAAATATGTAAATGCAAATATTGACAGTATAAAAAACAAAGTTGAAACTATTGAAAATACTGTTTGCAATAAGCAAGATTATTTTAATCAGAAAATTGCAAAACAAAAATTACTTGAAATCAAGAATAATCCCCAAAGGCATAAAAAACCAATTAGAGCGTATGAATGCCATAAGTGCAGTAATTGGCACTTAACATCAAAACCATTTAAAAAAAAGTACAAACAATAAAATTTTGTTATGGAAAAATTACAAGAAAAAAAAGACTCTTCTGATACTAAAATTATGGACTTATTAATTGGTGGTCTTGGCTTACAGGTGTATGATCTATTAGGAAAAAAGCGACCTGATAAAAGACAAGATGTTAAAGATGAAACCTATAATAATCTCACTCAGGAAGATAAAGAATTTAGATTAAAGGTGAAGTTTTTTAAAGTCACTATTAAAAAAGGATTTTTTGGGAGTATACAAATTTGGGAAATGAGGGACAAACCATTATCTGATGAAGATTTGGAATCTTTTTTTACAAGTACAAGTAATAAAAATTAAGTTATGAAACCCTTAAAAAGAGGGAGTTTTACCTCCCTCACATTTCGCTAAGCAATGCTTTTTGTACTTAAACAAGCATAAGCGAGTAGCCCAATTGCAATACTTAATAGTAAAGAGTTAGGTTCGTTAAACTTGAAATTCACAACAGCATTGCCTTTCCAAACGCTCATTTGGATTGGTTCGTTTTTCATATAATAAATGGTTAAGTACGCAAGCTTCATTGCAGCGTTTAGCGAATATAAGGGTTTCTTTTTTCAAAAAGTAGATTTTTTTAACAACCGGTAGTTTCTGCAGAATGAAGCGCCGGCAAAAAAAATCTACAAGTCATCAAAGGATTGCGATAATGATAATTAACCTAAAACCAGTTGATATGTATTTAGTAAAAGAAAATGAAGTCTACAAACGTGAGCGTGAAACACAGTTTACCCTGATAGAAACAATCACTTTAAAACAACCAACTCCTTTTATCTACGAAAAGTTAGAATACGACTGGTACATGATTGTAGCACTTGAAAAAGTGGACAAAGTGACCCAAGACAGGCATTTACTAACTTCTAAACTTATACTTCGTTATCGCTGGGCAATTCGTGAAGGATATAATCATGAATTAGATCACAATTTAAAAAATAAATATGATTATCCTAGAAACCAAAATACAGTAAGAGGTATTCAAATTTATATTGAAAGAATTGAAAAAGCTTCTAACGCTGAAATGACAGCATTAAAGAATGAATAAAAGGAGTCTCATGATAAATAAGATGAAATACAGAAGATACCGATTACACCAAATGATAAAGGGTATTTATCGCTATCAATCTAGTTCAAGAATAATTTATGTACCAATCCCGGACGATCTTACAAATAAGTATCTCCGTGAGTTATCCGAAAATCACAACTATTCAATTCAATTTGAAATACCATCATAAATGATAACCTGCAATCAAAAACAGACCATAATTGAGGTACTTGGGAAACAATATTCTCCAAAAATAATTTCTCATTTATCTAGTAAGAATATATATAACTCAGACGGGCATATTTACTCTACAAGTTCTATTCAAAAAATTGTGTCAGGAAAACAACCAAACGATACTGTCGAATTGGAAATTGCAAAGCTTGTTGCAAAGGTTAAAAAGCAAAAAGAAATTTTAAATAAACTTTTGAAATAATGGCAATATTTACCCCAATACAATTGAAAACCTACGTCGAAAGAATTGAATTGCAAAAAGAGCTTTTACCACTTTCCCCAATTTTTACCTCAGACCAAAAAACGGAATTAGATAGTCTATACAATCAAATATTAGAAATCTGTTACACAACCATAGCCAAAGAAAAGTAAGTGACAGAAACAACTTTATTATAACTATTTAAGATTTACCTAACCTCAAAAGTAGATTTATTTTAATTCCTGGGCAAACTGCAGCTGAGGATCTGAGCAGAAAAAATCTACAATTTTAAACCACATGGCTAACTATAAATTTAACATTGAAACCCTTTACGAAAAAACCGATAATGGTCTTGATATTATAAAAAAATATCTGAACAACTGTGACGGTTTTAGCAAAGCGTTAGAAAATGATAAAAACGCTTTTAGATACAGGGACACAGATAAAACTGCATCCTGCTATTTAGTTAAAAATGATAAAGGCTTAAAGGGTAGTATTGGTGTTAATTATTGGCGTGTCAAGGATTTTGGAGGCGATTTTTTTACACCTATCGGAATTGCAATGGAGCAAAGCGGATTAGATTTTTATCCGTGTCTAAAAATGTTGTATGAATTTTTTAACCTTGACGGAAATAATACTTTTTTTACTGCTACTGTTGAAATAAAAACTCTTGCCGATAAAGACAAACGCCCACTAGATTGGTTTAATGTTGTAACAAAAGAACACACGCAACTAGATGTAATAGGCACTTATATTACGCCTGAATTAGCCAAAGAATATGATTTTTTTACCGTTGAATATTACGAGAAAATATTCATCAACAAAAAGACAAATCAAAAAAATTACATCAAAGTTTCGGCAACCGAAAGTTTCCCGATCTTTTGCTATATGCCTGAAAAAACATGGTGCAAAACCTATGCACCTTTTTCTAAGGATAAAAGTTTCAAACACGGTTATTTAGGTAAAAAACCTGTTCGACACGTTTACGGATTGCAAAGAATTATTAATAAATACAATGCAAAAATTGATGATTTCAACAAGCAAATAAAAAAATCAAAAGACGATAAAACTACAAATAGATTAATTGACGAACGTGACGCTTACAAAATACCTAATTGTATTGTTGCCTCTGGCGGTACTGATGGTCTAAACGTTGCAAGTTTAGATTATGATCCGATTTGGTACAACTCCGAGAGTGAGCAAATCAACTATGCAGAATACAGCCAGTTAAAGGAAATCTGTAAAAACATATACAATCTTCCTGACCTTGACGAAAATGGCGTTAAATACGGCTATGAAGTCGCTGAGAAATTTTGGAATATGAAAAGTATTTGGTTGCCAAAAGAAAAACTCGGTAGCAACGGAAAGGATTTTAGGGACTGGATGAAATTCTACAAAAAAGCCGATTTAAGCGCTGTAAAATTCCAGTTTGGAAACCTGCTTACTGGTGCGCTAAAAATGAAATTTTTTGAAAAACACGAAAAAACAAAACGTTGGTCTGTTAAAACTTCTTACTTGCATTATTTCCTTAAAATCAAAGGTTTTCATTTGTATTACCCAGAGAAAAAATACACTGAAAAAACGGGAGTTCAGGAGTTCATTTTTATACGAATAAACGAACATATTGTAGAACAATATTTCCCGAACGATATTCGTAAATTTTCTGAAATGTACCTTATCGAAAAAGGACAGCCAATTGAGGTAATTGACCTTATTAAAAATACCGACCAATTCAATGAAACAAAGCTTTTATCGATGGATAAAATAGTTTTGGATTTCAAAAACTATACAGAAGAAACTCAAACATTCTTTTATAAAAATCAATTTGCAACTATTTCTAAAGATGGTATCGAATTGAAACCTTATAAGGATTTGAAAAATTATGTTTGGGATTACAGGATAGTTGATAAAACTATTTTTGCCGAAAAATCAAGTTTTAGACACTACAAAGATGACAATTGCAATGATCGTGTAGAAATATTGCAACACGATTGCGACTTTATGAATTATCTAATTAACGGTTCTCGCATGTCTTGGAGAAAAGAGTTAGAAGAACCTTTCGGAGATTTTACAAATAATAAAGAGCTAAAGGAAGCTAAACAAAAATATCATAATGAAAACCGCTTTAATCTTTCGGCTGAATGTTTGACAGAGAATGAGCGATTAATACAGGAAAAGCATTTCTTAAATAAATGCTTTGGCATCGGCTATTTGTTACATCGTTACAAAATAGAATCTTTTGCAAAATTCATTTACATAATGGATGATGCACCAAAAGAAAGTGAAGAAGACAGTAACGGGCGTTCCGGTAAATCAGTTTTATTAAATGGTATAGATAAGCTATTAAATAATCATTATTACATCAATGGAAAGTCAAAGAACATTACTACAAATTCGCACTTACTGGACGGTTTTACAAAAGAAAACGATTATTTGCGAATTGAAGATATTGACCAATATTTAGGCGTAGAATTTTTCTATAACTGGGTTACGGGTCCAATTTCTGTAAATCCAAAAACAAAGAAGCCTTACAATGTTGAGTTCCACGATGCGGGAAAAATGGCTGCAACTTCAAATTTTGGTATCGGTAAAATTAATCAATCTACATTGGGACGTTTGTTCTTTATTTCTTTTTCAGATTACTATCACGTAAAAACTGATAAATACAATGAAGAGCGTAAAATCTCGCATGATTTCAATAATAAAGATTTGTTTTCAAGCTATTGGGATGAAAAGCAATGGAACAAATTTTACTTTTTCTTAATGGAATGCTGTCAGTTGTATTTGTCAAATAGAGACAATGAATTGCAAGCCCCACAAAACAATATTCATTTAACCAATATTCAGGCTTCAATGGGTGAAAACTTTATGAACTGGTGTGAGGGCTATTTTACGTATTCAATGATCGATGAAGATAGCGAGACTAAAGAAGTTGTAAACGGCACTCTAAATCAATTTTTATTGCGTGACGAAGTACAAAAGGCTTATACCCTGCATGCGGGCGAAAAGTACAAAAAAACTGCAACAAACTTTAAAAAGAGCTTACAGGCATATTGCGATATGAAACAGTGGACTTTCAATCCTGTTGAGTATTTAAGTGCCGATAAAAAAACAATTAAAAAGCCACATACCAACGAAAAAGGAAAGCGAAACATTCTTGAATTTTTCTATGTGCGAACCAATGATGTTGAAGTAAAAACACCTAAAGAAAGAGAATTGCAATTAGGCGAACGCCCAGACGATTTACCATTTTAAAACAAAATATTATGAAAGAAGTAATTCATGACAACACAATTGAAATTTTGGGACTAACAAGAAATCAGGTGCTAAAGATAGTACTTGAATGGTACACAAATGGAATGTATCCCGATATTCTTCAAGATGAAGACGGTTTTGATTTGGAAGAAATAATTGAACAACAATTATACTGATTTTCTCATTATGGCAACGTATGTATTTATGAAATTAAGAGAGGCAAAAAAAGAAGATTTCGCCGACCAATGGGGACGCAAAAGAATTGGTGCAATTTATTTTCAACAGTCTGTTACAGGTGCTATTTGTACGCAACCGTTTTATTTTACAGAGGAAACAGATTTGCTAACATTCCGGGAGTTGTACACGCATAATCAGATATACGTGCCGTTAGGGCTTTTCGATGAAATTGAAGTAGTAAAAGAAAAAGAACAATCCACAACACAATAAAAATTGCAACTATGAAAACATCAAGATTACGCAGGTTATCTATTTGCATAACCGATTTAGAAAATATACCACCTGAAAAAATAACCATTGCAGGAAACGGCAAAAAATACACAAGTTTAACCACATGGGATTATGGAGATGAAAACACAAACGATCATGATTTTAGTGTTTCAGTTACTAGGACACCACAGGAAAAAAAAGACGGTATTCCAATTATGTATATCGGAGGCGGTCTAATAATTGGCTATTAAATATAAACTAATACTAAAAGTAGATTTATTTCGATTCCGGAACAAACTGCAGCTGCGGATCAGAGCAAAAAAAATCTACACTAAAAAAATAACAACATGATAAAGAAAAGTACTTACATCCGAAGTTTTACACCATCACAACAAAAACAACTTGAGAAGGTTGCAAAAGAACAGAATTTTAAAACTACTCCTGAAATATTATTTTTTGCATTGGATAAATATTTGGAACAAAAAAAAGAAATAGAAAAATTAAATGAAAATATTGATTCCAAAAAACAAGAAATTTTCCAACTGAATTTAAAAATTGATTTTTTTAAATCAGCTTCAAAAAAAATACATGAATTAAGTGACTTCCTGAAAAAAGAAAAAAAATAAAATCATCAATCAAAAAACGAGCAATAAATCAAATCGACCAACTACTCAAAACCTAATATTTATGAATCTCAAAACTTTAAATTATATAAGAAACAAAGCCCAGTTACAAGATTTATTTATTAGCCAATTTACAGCCGATTATATTAGAAAAGAAATACACGAAATTTTAAAAGAGACCCGAAAAAATGTAACCGAAGGCGCAAGATTATTTGCTAAAAACATATCCACTTTTGAAGCTATTGTATTTATTGACCGCAATGGAGTTCCTGACGGCTTTATACTTTCGGAGGAATTAAAAATTAAGTTGGATGAATATCGCAAATCCTTTGCAAAGGAAAAAGCATTACAAAAGCAACTATCAAATACAATACTATAAACGATGGCAGTAAAATCTAGTAACCAAACAAACGCTTTAATAAATCGCAGCTTTATTATTCGTGTATTGGAAAATCACAAAACAAATCCAATCAAAAATACAAAATTAACCTCTGCAAACAAGCTTTCGGGCTACTTAAATGACGAAGAAATTAAAATAAAGCTTTTTAAGAAGGTATTAGAGGGCGAGAAGGATAAATATACCTTTCTAATAAGAAACCGCCTTAAAATCGATTTTCAGTCAAAATAACTTTTAAAGTAAAAAAGCAGCATTCAAAATATTGAAATGCTGCTTTTTTTATGAAATTTTAATATTTTAGATTATTATTGTTTTATCATAATATATTCACCAGCCCTAACAACTCCATCCTTTGGCTTTGGAGCACCTTCTTTAACAATAATAGGTCCGCTATACCAAAGATTTACTAAAATGGCATCTTTACCACCTACGGTTGTCTTTCTAATTTCAATTTCTCCTATATGGGGAGATGTCGCTTCGATAAAACCAAGTCTTAATCTCTTTTCATCAGCTCTACAATCGTTACATCCCCATTTAGTGCCAGTTAATACCAGTGAGCCGCTTATATTGTTATTGAAACTTGTTGACGTTAACCGGTCTAACGTATTAACTTTTTCAACTCCGTTTTCAATTAATTGGTACTCTCCGACTATTAAATCTTCATAATTATAGCCATTATTAATCATAACATTTTTTTGCAGTTTTATTTTAAATAACTTAGTGCCATTGGTGTAAAGGTAAGTACCGTCATAACCGTTTAGTACATTTTTAGTATCTTTAAAATAAACCCCTTTATCTTTATCGTTAGGCGGAAATGATACGTCCATTATATCACGTACAGGATTTTGAGCCATGCAGCTGTTTAAAAGAATAAAGAATACTGCAAAATTAAAATAGTTTTTCATAGTTATTTGTTGTTTAAGCGCAAGGTACTGCGGTTGCTTTATTTGCTGTTTTATCGATCTCTAACTTATCCCATTTGGTAAGCAACTCATCTGCTTTGTAAATAGATATTCCGAAAGAGGCAAATTGCTGAAGAAAACTTTTTTCTAGTTCTCCATCGCTTTTACTGTATGTAATTGCTTGGTCTTCATGAATTTTATCAAGTTTTTCTCCTTCTGTGCTATATCTGGAATATTTGGTATTATTCCATACCGCATTTACATTGGTGTTTAATGCATTAAAATCATTTACTTTTATAGCATAAGTATGTACGTTGTTTGATTTATCTTTAACAACAACCATTACAAAAGTATCCTGTTTTATCTCTGAACCGGCTTGCTCATAAGTATCCCTTAAAAGTCGTACATCCTGAAAAGAAAACATTGCAACCCCTCTTTCGGGATGCGAATGTGCACTACCAACATATCTTTCACCTGTCGTCGCTGGAGAATTAAACTCATTTTGCGATGTTATCTGAGTATATTCGTACCTATATGTTGCATCATAATTCATTCTTCTTTCTACTTCTACAGTATGTTCTACATTATTAACAGGAGCTTTTACTTTTCCTTTTAACCAATCAATATGAATTTTCATATTCCCGGCTTTATGAACATCTGTAAGCCCTTTGAGTTGATTACAAGGAGTTGTAGCAGGAGGTGGAGGTGTTCCGCCATTGCTGCTTCCACCACCCGGATTTGTATAACCGCCCGGAGTTGTACCGCCACCTGTTGGTGTTGGTATAGGAGGACGTGGATTATATATCACCGGAGTTCCCGTACTTGGCCCTGTTACAATAACCGGTCTTAGCGGAATTGCCGGACCATCACCACCTGATAAACCACCGCATCCACCATCACCAAAATCAGCATAAACACATGGAGCATCAGGTGGAGCTTTACCTGTCATATTTCTATTAATTGAAAATTCAGCAACTCCCTCTTCAACTAAATGATTACTTTCAAATTTAGCAGCTCGCACCGGACCCGTTTTTAAATCCCAAACCGTCATATAACCCGTAAAATCTCCCCCGTCTACAACTTGACTCTCCGGTTTCACATTTTTATTAGAATACGCTTCAAACACAAGAGCTTTAAACTTGTTATCATCTAATTTATAAATATACAATTTTTGTTCCCAAAATTCTCGCTCATCTTTTTTGAGTTCCAGAACAGGTACAATAATAGTGGGTGTACCGTCTTCTGATTTTGTAAAGTTTGCTTCTGCCCAATCGTAATTTAAGTTTTGGACTAATTCATAATTTTTACCACTGGATTCATACTCCTTAAACCATTTTTTAGCTGATAAGATCGTTTTAGTTTGATGCGCTTGTTCATCAATGGCTAACTTTTCAGTTTCACAATTGACCGTGAGCATTGCAATACTAAAAATAAAAACAGCTTTAATCGCATTTTTAATTTTCATTCTTGTGCTTATTTACCATTTCATTTCGCATTTTGCAGGGCTGAATTGGATTTGGTTAGTTCCCGTTTTTAATTCAAAATCATCCGTAAATTATCTTACTAATGTAATTATTCAACAAATTCTTTAATCTTAAATAATTACTCATTACTACTTACTTTTTACAAAATTGTAGTATTGTGTACTATTTTCTGTAAGGCATGGGGCTAACATTACAGTTTTTTCTTAAAAAAAAACGAAAGTATACATTTTATCCTACAAAAACAATTGTAAGTAGATTTTTATTTTAAAAAGTAGATTTTCTAACCTTTTATGTAACAAGTCTTTGTGCTCCATTGCAAAACCATTGCAAAGCCTTTGCAAAGCTTTGCAATGCTATGAAACCTCCCGTTACCCTTGTAAATCCTGAATCGTACCGAAATAAGCTCCGCATATTTGTAATCGATAAGCCTAACAACCTAACACAAGAACGAAAACGAGACAAATGGATATTGATAACTTGTTACAAAGGAACATCTTAGGCGGTCAGGAGTATGAGCCGTTGTTTCCAGAGGTTAGCTGTGATAAGACTAACCTCGGCAACGGCAATACTTTTGATACGGTCAGAATGATAAAACAAATGGTTGTCAAGTATAACTATCAGACAACGGAAGTTGCAAAGCTTTTGCAACAAAATACCCTTAAAGAAACCTGTGATAAAATATACTGGTTTTTATACAACCATATCCAGTACAAAGCCGACGGTGTGGAACAAATGCTTCGAAGCCCTGCCTGCGCTTTTAAAAAGCGAGCTGAGGGGGTAGATTGTAAAACCTATTCCATTTTTGCAAGCTCCTTTCTGGTGAATATGGGAATACGACACTTTATTAGGCAAATCAAGCAACCCAGTTTAAGACCCGATTTGTTTACACATGTTTATGTAATTGTCCCGCTGAATCAAGAAACAGGCGATATCAAACAAGGCTATTTTGTCATAGACGGAACAACCAGTACCAACCGAGAACCTATTTATACTATGGCACACGACACAGAAGTTAATTTACCGCATTACGGCTTAAACGCTCCCAAAACAAATCGCAAAGGCTTTGCAAAGAAAACCCCAATCGTTGCAAAGAAAAGCTCTAACCTTCCTGTTTACTTAGGAATTGGAGCATTCTTTAGCGCTTTATTTTTAAAGAATAATTAATTAAACAAGGAAGTATGATACTAATAAATGCAGAAGACACGGGATTAGGAAAACCCAAGTGGATGAAAAAAATTAGACTTAGAAATGTGAGTTTAAAAAACGCAGTTAAAGTCGCCAAGTTTGCAGCTCCAATAGCAGCGGGATTTGTTCCAGTTGGTGGAGGTGTATTATCTAAGGTGATGAACTCAAAAGGAGGAAAACTGATAAAAAAAGTGGCGAAGTCCAAAGTCGTTAGAAAAGGTGTAGCCCTTTCTAAGACCAACTTCGGGAAAAAAATTGTAGGCGCTGTTCGACCACAAGTTGAGCCTGTGAGTAGTTTAGTTCCTGCCTCCTACGCCCCAATGCCTACAGATACAGCCGGACAAAACGAGAGCAGTTCTTTAGAGGAATCGTCCGAAAGTATCGTAACGGAGCAGCCTGTAGGCGAATTAACTCCCGTGAAAGCCGTTACAGCAAAACCCGCTATTGTCTCCCCTAAAAAAGACAATACTCTTTTGTATGTACTGGGCGCAGCAGTTGTGGGGGGCGGTATTTATTTAGCCACAAAAAAGAAGTAAGTAATTAAAATCAATCACAAATGAATAAAGAAGTAGTAGTCATTGGAGGGGGAATTGTCGGCGGTATGCTGTCAAATGGTGCGAGTACATTATTACCAGAATCCGAAAGCCCGTTAATGAATTTTGTACTAGCGGGTGTATCTGCCTTTGGTGCAACAAAAGTAAGCGGGATTAGCACAAAAGACAATCTTTTAAGAGGAGCATTAATGGGGAGCACCATAGTGCAAGCCTTAATTGCTGTTAGAAAAGTATCAGAAAAACACCTGAGTTCCAAATTCACCGGAACGGGTAAAGGAGCGTTATTCGCTAAAGGCGTGGTCGGTTTAGCCTGTCCAGATGAGGGATTAAACGGTCAGTTTATGGGTGGTGACGGTCATGTTTACGAATACGACGAGCAAGGTTTAAACGGTACTTTCATAGACGAAGCCGGAAATATTTTCCATTCGCAAGACGGTTTAAATGGTGCTTTTGTAGACGAGGAAGGAAACGTTTTTTACGATCAAAACGGATTAAACGGAGAGTATGACGAGTTCTACGAAGACCATGACGGTTTAAACGGAGCGGAAGCAGATGTATACGGCGAAGAAGACCTGCACGGTTTAAATGGAACAGAAGAGTTATACGACGAATTGTACAATCAGTAAAAGCAACATTAAAATAAGGCTGTAACAGGCTTTTCAATCATTAATCAAAAAACAATCACAATGAGCAGAAGATCAGAATTAGCGTCAGCGGTAGCGACAATTAAGGCTAAAAGTAACGGAGGAGTTCCAAGAGTAGGACAAGTAGAATTAACAGATAAAACCCTGTATTTGAATGTTGCCATTAAAGGGCAGGCGGGTACTGTTGGTGTTGTCGATGTTAATACCAAACGTGAGGTAGGTATTACCAACATTGACGGGAATAAATTAAATGCCGGTCGTGATTATATCATAGACGGAATACGATTGCTAAAAGGCGTTAAAAAAAGTGCTGATTTAAAAAGTGAGACTTGGTCTGCTTTACAGGGAGATGAAAACGTATTCATTGACCCCGCATTTTTAAATGCAGAGTTTAGAATCAAACAAGACGGTAACGTTTTGGTAGATATGCCAATTACTGACCTTACAGGAGATAAAACAGTAATTTTTAGACCTCTTTCCACTTCTCCTTTAATCCGTTCTAACATGGAATTTGAATTTGAGATCGAATACCCTAAAGGAGTTTCTGTTCAATCGGCTGAAGATACAAATGTTCGATTCGAATTTAGAGTTCACCAAGCAAAACGATAATCAAAAAAAGGTTTAGTATTCATAAAAAAAGCCGTTAACCGTAAGCAAGTTGCGGCTTTTTTCAAATAACATACGAAAATGGCAGTTAGAGAAAAAGTAATTCATTTAACAATCAAACAAGGAGAAACGGAAGCCTTGTTTACCACCGCCTTAGATGTCGGTTTTATCATGGGAGCAGAATTACATACCAATCACACGGACATAGAAAATTTTGCAGAATATGGCATTCAGGATGACAGCGGTTCTGCCTTTTCAAAGCCCACCCACATCAACCATTGGAAACGTCGAGAAGGTTCAGGATTTGAAGAGAGTTACAAACCTTTGATGTTTGAAACCGAATCTAAGACATTCACGTTCAAAGCAAAGACAAAAAAAGCCGTAGACAAAGAAACCTATTTTCATTTGATTTTGATGTACAAAATTAAACCCGGAAGCTGCACTTAAAATAAGATCAAAAAATGAAAGACATTATACGAGTAAACACCGGAGTAGTTTTTTTGAAAATAAAAGAAGACAAAGAACTTACAATTGATGACGTAACCACTTTGCAGGTTATAAACAGCGGTTTTGTCAATGTCTTTGTTAACGATTTTGAAATTGCAAGCGGGGAAAAAATAACCCTAGTAGCTCCCGACGGCACACTTTCGAAAGTAGAATTAAACATTCGTTTTGCGTCAATTGACAACTCATCAGTAGTAGACACTAATCCTACTATGGATTTGACTTACAGTATGGGCGGAAATGATTTTTCAATTTTCACTTGGAACAGAAAAGAAATAGACATCATTTATAAAAAATTCATCACATGCAGCAATTAGACAACCTTATAGAGAAATTGAACATCGATACGTATTCGGCTGTAACTGTTGTTGATTTGGATACTGATTTATTTCTTTTCCGCAACAAAACACATGCTGAGATCATTGCAGAGCACGGAAACGCAGAAGAATTTTTCGAGTCACTCTTTGAAAAAGGGCATCGTCGTTTAAGCCTGACTTTGAAGCGTAAAAATGGAAGCTCGTATAAAACAAACGGGCAGCCTTTTGAGGTGAATTTTTCAAAAGTAAACCAAGACCCACAACCACAAGTGCAACACTTACCCCAAATCAAAGCACCGCAAGTAGATATGTTCTCCAACTCTTTTGGACTTGGAACTCTTGATATTATGAATTTGATGGTAGCTAAAAATGATGCTTCAAGATTGTTTACTGAAGTAGAAACACTAAAAGCGGAAAACAAGGAATACAAAAAGAAGTATGAAGACATTAGAGAAGAGCAACTACTATCTAAGTACAACGCAGACAAAGAAAGCGGTTTGTGGGGAGCAGTACAGGGAGCTGTACAAAATGCCCCCGCTTTATTAGCTGCCTTTAAAGGTGTTTCTCCTGCTGTGGGTCTTGCTGCGCCAATGGAACAGTACTCAAGCGAAGCCAAACAAAACTTTGCAACGGCTTTGCAAAGCATTGACGATACCGTTGTGGGCGTGTTAGAAAGTATTACAAACGGACTGAATACCAACACCCAATTTTCAAGCGAATTAGCACAATTATTAAAAAAACACCAGTTATGGGAAGCATAGAAACACCAATTACACTAAAGATAAAAGCAAATAATCCTTTTGAAGTAAAAGCAAAAACTAAAGCGCTTACTGAACTCTCTGAGCTCGACAACGAAGCGCTTAACAAACTGGCTGAACTCTCCAAAAGCCCCAAAGCGATCACGCAGCTTAAAACCAATTTCCCAATGATAAAAGGCTTTTTATCGAACTAAAAAACGTAGCAGATGAGAAAGAGAGGACTGGCTAATCCTGCCGTTGTAGCAACTGTCTTATCTAGCCCCGAAGGACGAAAGGCGATTGCTCAATCTCAGGAAAGCGCAAGAAAAGGAATCAGCGTAGGGCTCACGTTTTTTAAGATTTTAGCAGTTGGAGGGCTCTTAACACTTTTTTATTACAAGGTGCTCAAAGGATTTTCCAGACTTGAAGAAAAGTCAAACTATAGACCTAGTAAAATCAGCGTAACAGAAGCAAAAGCAAGAGCAGAAGCCATTTATACGGCACTTTTGGGTTTCGGAGCCAATTTCGCCACTGTTGAAAATAATTTAACGGGGCTTAATCACAACGGCTTTATCAGGGTTTACAATGAATTTGGAGAACGCAGGAGCACTACTCTGGTAAAAATGAATTTAGTAGAATGGCTACAAGACCAGTTTAAAGAAGATGATATTGCCAAATTGCGATTTTTAATAAAAGGATTTTTCTAATGACAAACAAAAAGAAAATAATCATTGTAGGGGTTTCGGTAGTGATTTTAGGACTTGGAGTTTACCTGCTCACCAAAACCAATAAAAACGGAAAATCACTCTTAGGGGGTAATAAAAAGTATATCGACGAGGGTGACGTTAATTTAACGCCTGTTTTTTCTCCGAGCCAAAAATCCGCTTTGTTGTATGAGGCAATGAACCGATACAATGGCACGGATGAAACTTTAATCTTTGAGACCCTGACAGGAGTGACACAGGCGCAGTTTGGGCTTATTAATAAAGTTTTTGGAATCAAAAACTACAATCGCATTTTAGGTTACAACACCATTGGCGGAACTAAATTGCCGCTTAAAACATGGCTCAAAGAGGAATTAAACAGCGCTGATTACAAATTGCTAAGAAAGAAATTCCCGCTCTATCTCTAAAAGGGCACACGGCAAAAATAACAAATCAAAAAGTAGATTTTTTTGCGTGCCAGGAAAAACTGCAGCTGCAGATCCGGTTAAAAAAAATCTACAATTAAAAAAGGAAAGCATGAACGTGAAAAATGAAGATAAAGTACTTATTGGGGTTGGACTGGTAGCCGTTGGCGGTATAGGTTATTTGTATTGGAGGAAAAAACAAAAGCAAAAACAAGACGAGCTCTTAACCGATATACCGGAACCCGAAACCACAATCCCTGCAGATATCCCAATTGAAGTTCCAAGTACCGGAGCTGTTTTAAACAAAAACAAAGTACTGGCTAAAGGCAGTAAAGGAGTTGAAGTCCGAGAGTTGCAACGCCTTTTAGGAGTTACTATAGACGGGGTTTTCGGTAGCATTACCCAAACAGCCCTGCAAAGCAAAAAAGGAGTTTCGAGAATTAGCCTTAACGCTTATTCCAAAGCTAAGACCAATTTAAAAAAGGTATTCGATGCCGTACCTATTGTGCTCACCCTGCCCCGAAAAGGACAAAAACTAATGGCTAGTCAGAATAACGTTAGCCTGTACAACGCCAAGAAAACGGCAAGCGGTTTGTATTTCAACACCGGAACAAAACCCTTTATCGGAGGAACTTTTGATTATGGCCAGCACATTGGCGTTTTTGTGGGTGCTAAAGTAGGCGCTCAGTATTTAATCAACCGTGATGGCACGTATTATTTTGTGAATGCTTCTGCCGTAAAAACCTACTAAGATGGGAACAACAGAAAAATTAATCATTGGAGCAGTAGCCCTCACAAGCTTGTTTTTCCTACTGGCAAAACCCCAAGTAACCCCTAAAAAAGTGATTTTATAATGAGTTTTATTTTAGATAACAGCCGTATTTTTTATAATGTTCTTGAGAGATACAACATAAACACACCACTCCGGATAGCCCACTTTTTAGCTCAGTTAGCCCACGAATCAGGCAATTTTACCCGAATGGTTGAGAATCTGAATTACACCCCCGAGGGGCTTTTGTCAACGAGTCCGTTTAAATCCCGTTTAACTCTTGCCGAAGTAAAAAAATACGGAAGAACCCCAACGCAAAAAGCCAATCAACAAATGATCGCCAATATTGGGTATGCCAATCGCAACGGAAACGGAAACATTGCCAGTGGTGACGGGTGGAGATACCGAGGGCGTGGTTTTATTCAATTGACAGGAAAGGGAACTTACGAAGCCTATAGAAGATACTCGGGGCATGATGTGGTAAAAAATCCGGATTTACTTTTTCAAACAGCTATTGCGGTGGACTGTGCAGCTTGGTTTTTCTCGGTTTACAAAAAATTAAATCCGCTTGCAGATGCTAATTTAATGACCACCATTACCATAAAAGTAAACGGAGCGACTAACGGGCTAACCGATCGGATTAAAAAATTCAACCACTATAGAACTCAAAACATCAGTATTGAGTTATTAAAAAAAAAAGCGAAACCACTACCTGATTTTAATAGCATCCGCACTTACGCTTGGAATTGGCTTTCACCTTATAAACAACATCAAACATGATAAAGACAATAATAAACGAACTTAAATATTATCAGGATTATTTTTTATTCCTCATTGTAGTACTGGCAGGGGTTTTTATGAAAATCTATTTCGCCATCCAAAAAGGCAAAAAACCACGACTTAGTTGGTTTCTGGCTGAAGCCTTCATAAGCTTTTTTGTTGCCTTCTCCGTCTATACGGTTTGCGATCAGTATTTAAACATTAACAAGATGTTTACTTATGTAATCTGCGCTTGGGGCGGTTCATTATCAACCCTTATTCATAGCGAAGTAGAGGAGTTAATAAGCAGCCTTTTTGATGGTTTAAAAACAATGTTAAAACTTAAACTAAAGAAATCATGATAAGCAGCACCACCCCTCAAAATCCTTTCAAATTGTTCCTGAAAGTAATAGCTTTTCTGCTTATTTATTTTGCGCTATGTATTTTATTGCATGGCTGCGCTTCTAAACCAATTCAGAACAACCGTACTATAGAAAAGGTTATTACTCATAAGAAAGACAGCACTAAAATAACGGTTGTAAACAACGCCGTGAATGACACTTTAAAAATACAAGTGCCCAAAATTCAAACCGCTAAACCCGAATGTGACAGCATTACCAAAGCAGAAGTAGAGCGGGTTTTGCAATTACTGAACACTTCTAAAAAATCAGGGGATAATGAGACGGGGATTTATTACGATAGCTTAAAGAATCAAATCATAGCGTGGCAGAAAATAGCGCAAACCAAAAACGAAACCACGGCCATAAGTAAAGAATACGTCTATCTCAAAGGGGATAAATCTATAGAATATGTTCAAGTAAAATTTATTCCTTTTTGGGTTAAAATCTTAGCGTATTTAGGGGGCGCTTTTTTAGTGTTTCTATCGTGGCGAATTGGACGAATTTTTATTTAAACAACCAAGCAAATGAGTCTTAAAAAAATAGTTATCGGAACGGGAATAGTAGCCATTGCAGGTTATTTCTTTTTACAGCACAGAGTGAAAAAGATAATTGAACAATTTCAGTATGTCAGAATCTATCCGGTGGCTTTTAAAAAATTGGATGCCAAGTGGAATGATGCAAGACCTTATATCACTTTCAATTTAGATTTGAAACTCACTAATCCTACCTCAGAGAATTTCAGTGCAAAGATCACCGCTGTAAGGCTTAAACGAATCTTGTTTTACGATAAAAAAAATATGCTGCTCGGAAGCGCAAACGTGAATGTCGATGCCATCACTATTGCCGCTAATTCCAGTATTGTAATCCCAAACGTTCCGGTTCAAATGGATTTGCAAACCACCATTGTAAATGTATTGGCTGCAATGGCTACAAGTAACTTTAAGAGTAGTGATATTCGCATTGAAGCTATTGTAAGTGTTTTAGGCGCAGAACATAAAATTAATTAAAATGACATTAGCGCAAGAATTTAACAGCCTTAACGGACTCATTGTGTCCCGAAAAACACTCGAAGATTTACTTATGCGAGCTGAAAAGCAAAAGCATACCGTTATCTCAAAGCGAGTTATAAAAGTGCTGCAGGCTTTCTCAGATGATACTTTTCTAATTGAAATTAACAATCTGGTAGAACCTTATGGGCTTAATGGTGTAAAACAGGCTTTCAAACCCGTTAAAAAAGTAATTGCAAAAACGATTCGTAAAAGAAAGACAAAAGTAAAAGCGAATACAAAACAATTGAATTTGTCTGATAGTTTGACTAAAGCTGCAAAAGTAAAAAAGCCAATTGCAACGCCAATTAAAAAAACAGAAACTGTAGTAAAATCCATTGCAAAGCCCATTGCAAAGCCAAAGATTGCAGCCTTAAAAGAAACGGTAAATAAAAATTCTCTCGCTTATAAGATGGCAAACAAACCGACTCAGGTTGATTTTTATAAAGTAGAGCATAAAGACATTGCCGAGTTTCTTGGAGAAATTGAGATTAAAGAAAAAGAAAGTGTTGTGATCTCTTTAACTGGCGGTCAGGGCTCTATGAAAACCCGAATGTGTTTTCAGTTTATTAACGCATTGGCTCAGAATTACAAAGTAGGGCATGCCAGTATAGAAGAGCATCCCGAGAGTAGTTTGTACTATGCTAAAGCGGAAGAATATTTAAATCAAAAGGCTTTGCAAAACATTGAAGCTCCCGAAATTAAAAGTATTTCGGATTTAGAAAAACTCATACAAAACAGCGATGTTATCATTATCGATAGTTTTTCTAAAATGCAGGAAATGTGCAAAGGTTTTGAAGTGGATAAGGATTTAAGAAAGAAATACAACGGTAAATTGTTTATTGTCATTTTTCAGCAAACCACAGACGGCAAAATGAGAGGAGGCAGTAAAAGTCAGTTTGATGCCGATGTGGTTTTATTTACCGAAAAGAAATCCGACTATAGAGAAAATTACATCTATGCCGATAAGAACCGTTATCAAAGTAAACCTCTTGACACTTTAAAATTTAATATTTTCAATAAGAAGCTGCAGCGGGAAGAACCCGAAGCATCGCCAGAACCCACACCAAAAAACAAAAAATTATCATTTACAGTAAGTTAATAAAAGTAGATTTTTTCGTGAACCAGGAAAAGCTGCAGGCGAAGATCCGGTTAAAAAAAATCTACAATTCAATAAATCATCAATCAAAAATCAATACATCATGGCAGTAACAAAAAAAACAGTAAAAGGATTAAAAAAAGTATGTAGAAGTGTTGTAAAATCTACAGGGCTTAAAACCGATGGAACACTAAAAAAAGGTTTTAAATATGTTAAAGGTGGTAAAATTGTCAAAGTAGAAGCTGCAAAGACCAAGCCCGTAAAAAAGAAAACGGTAAAAAAGGCTTCAAAATCTAAAAAGTAAAAAAGATGTCAGAGGATAAAAGAATCATAAAATTCATAAAGGAAAGTAACGGCAATGTATTACTCAAGAAATTGGATAATACGCTGATTACTTCTTTTAATCCTGCTCAGAATCTACTGATAATCCCTGAGAGTAAAGACAAGTTCAAAATTCAGTCGAATTCTATCTTTGGAGAGAATCCTTTAGTACTGGATTATAAACAAATAAATTGCGAGCTGTGTGATCCTGTTATTGAAGCTTCGAGTTTCAATGAATTTCTAACGAAGTTATCAACGCTTTTTTTCTATCAATCAACTGCACCAGCTGTACAGGAAGTATTTATAAAGGATTTTCCAACACCTGCTTATTTGCATAAGTATGTTAACCCTTATTTGTGCGATGGGAGTTATTTTCTGCAGGAAGAGAACCCTTATATTGTGCGATGCTCTTTTTTATTTGATCCAAATGTTATGGAGTATCAATCTAAAGTAGTGGTCAATGAAACATTTGATAACAGAAAGAAAAAGCCTTTTGTCAACTTCTACGGTGATAACCCTAAAATTTGCTCTTTCTGGGATTATACCCGTTTTATGGATATGTATATTGCATTTAAGCCCGAATTGTCCAATATACCAACCGAAAACGGTCAGAAAATGTTAACTGTTGATTTTCTTTTAGACGTGAGGACAAATGAGCTCTTTGTACATGATAAATGTTTTGGGCGACCTCAGGTTAATCCCAATCATCCAACAGGATGCTATTTTCTCAAACAAAATGATGCTGTTGGTATTAATAACGGGCTGGTTATAAAAACACCTATGTATAACGCTGAAGTAATGTTTATTCCTCAATATACCCCTGAATAGGTTTTGATAATTATAGTTAGTTAATTTTGGTTAGAAACCGTCGCAAAAGTTTTGTGACGGTTTTTTTATGTTTTTTCAAATGTAGATTATTTTGCGTGCCAGGAAAATCCGGAACAAAGGATCTGATTGAGAAAAATCTACATTTGTTTTTGCATTAGCTTTATGGGAGAAACGTTTTTTTACCCTAATCCCTTCAATGTTTATAAATTTTTCCATTCGAGTTTATAAATAAAAATTGCTAAAATAACAGTTTGTAAACGACTTGTAAACATGTTAATGTGTTGTTTGTTAGTGCGTTGTTGTTAAAAAATCAATTGTTTATAATGTTTACATTTTTTTTCTATACCCGCCCTTGGTGTGTGCTAAAAATTAAAATTAGAATTCCTAACCGTTTCATCACAAGATTTATTTCGTGAGGTGTATCCTTCAGTAATTTTTAAATCATAGTGACGGGCTTGATCTCGCACTTTTATAGCAGGAACACCGCTATTGAGCAAATCCGTAATGCCTGTGTCTTTTAAAGAATAAAATTGATATATGCTTGCCACCTTGTGTTTTGTTCTAAAATTATTCCATTTACCCGTAATTTTTTTAGCTGTTAACTGCTTTGTTCCGGATGCGAAATTATCATAACCAAAAAGGTAATCCTGATTGTTGGCTTTTTCTAAATGAATGGCTAACAATTTCACTAATTGATTTGGAATGGTAACTGCTTCATCTTTCTTATTTTTGGTGTTACTACCATGCAATATTATATAGCCATCAAACAATTTAACGTCACGCACTTTTATTTTAGTCAGCTCCGTAGTTCGTATGTAGCAATAGTAAGCAAGCATACAGGCAGCGTAAAAAGCTGTATTGTTTTCTCCGTATGCTTTGAGTTTGGCTTTAACTTCTGCATTTAGTACTTGCCTAACTTTAGGTTGCTTTTTCTTCTTTAAAATCCCTTCTGTTGGATTATTTTTTAGATATCCACGTTCAACGCACCATTTAAAGAATATACCTAAAAGAATAAGGTTATTATTGTATGTAACGGCTTTAACTTCTTTAGCATAAAAGAGATAATCTAAATAGCGAACAATGATATCTTTTTTTATTTCTAAGATTAATTTCGTTTTTGGTTCTTTTTCTAACAGATAGGCATAGAATTTTTTTGTTACATTTTTATAAGATCGCAGGGTGTCGTATCTTTTTTCGTTTGCATTAAAATCTTTTTCGAGATATTCTATGTACAAATCCACGCAGTAAGATGTTGTTTTAAATTCCTTTATATCTGAGACTTCATAAAAAGGTAGCCATCCATTCTTGAGCTTTTCGTTTAGTTCAAATACTATTTTTTGGGCGTATTCTTTTCGTTCTCGCAAGTTTTTTAGTACTGGAACACGATTACGGAATCGTTCCATTTCGTTCGTTGTTGGATTTCTGGCATAATAAACAATTATCCAAGTCTTACAAGTTCTTAGTTCTGCAGGTTTGTAATCTACAAATGCAATTGCTGCATTTTTACGTGAAGGAGAGGTTTCTTTGAGATTTTGCATTTTTTTATTTAGCTCTAAAAAACAGTGTTTTTTGAACCAAATAGAGGTGTCACATTTTTGACACAGGGTTTAAAAGAAAAAACCCGCTAAGCCTAATGTTTGTAAGGGTTGCGGGTTTTTCAGCGGAGAAAGAGGTACCGCAACCAATATCTAGATCCCAGCAATTACTGGTGTTTTCAGTCCTTTGTAAGCTTAGGTACACCTATAGGTCCGTTTTTAAAAATCGGACTCTCAATAGTATAATACAAATATATAAAATTTAGGAAATATTAGCTTTTTAAAGTACCATTTTTTATAGTTATTATGGCGCACTTTTGGATTTCTCAATGAGTTTTTACTTGGTCCGATTTAATCAATTTCATTAACTCATGTTTGTGTTTTTTTCTTTTTTATAGGTTGGAATTTCTATTTTATATACTTATCTGTAGATTTTGGATACCAAGTAAGTTAAAAGTTTTGATGCTTGTTAAATTTTAAGCAGTTCATTTTGATTTTCTCTAGTAATAGATTTTCTCTCAATAAGTTTTTTCCAAATGCTCTAATTTATCACGAAGCGGTTTAAACATTTTTTGTATTTGATCAAAATAAATGGCTGCGTGGTAATTTGTTGTTTAAATCTTTAAAAAAAAGTATGTATTATAATAATAATTTAAGTAAACAGGTATAAATACGTATTAAGCGATGTCGTTTTAATTAATATATTTGAAATAGTTTGTTAAATATTTAAAATAAGGTTTCCCTTAAATAAAAAATAAATGAAAAGATAATATTTATCTTAATTAAAATAATTTTAAAAATGGCTAAGCACAGTATATTAGGTAATGGTATATTTTCTTAGAAATGGAATTACAAAAAGTCAATTACAAAAAAGAAAAAAAATAAAATATGGAAAGTAAGTTGTTACAGCCTTTTCTTCAGGCTGGACTTTTGGATTTAGGGGATAGTGATGAAAGACTGATACATATTACAAAGTCAATAGAAGATTTGCGTACTAAATTGGAAGCAAACAAAGGTTTACTTATTAATTATACTTTAGTTGCTTTAGATCCTTCGATTTCAGATACTGAACCCGTTCTAGTTGAAACTGAAGCAATAGTATCAGAACATTGGAAAGCATTGCGTTCTAAGTTTACTGAAAGGCCTATTCCCTTATTGAGAGCCGTTATATTATGTGCATTGGATGACCTTGGAAGTCAAGATGCCTTTATAGCGAGAATTATATATTTAACAGGTGCGAATTTTTATCCTTATGCAAAATTAGGCAGAGAAAAAGATATTATTGAAAAAATGCTATATGAACTTGGAAATATAGCAGAAAAGCATGCAGTTAATGAATGGTCATTAACAACGGAACTACCAGAATTAAAAATCTCCGCATTAAAAGTTAGCGGATTGAAATTCAATGAAGTTAAGATTGATAGCACTAGTTTGAAAGCGCAACTCAAAGTTGCTGCGAGTAATTCTCCTGATGGCTATCAACCTGTACATCATCCAGATCAGTGGTCAACTCACTTTGCAGAAAATGCAACTAACGCTATTGAAGATCTTTTGATGGCTACTTTTAAATCTTTTGCTGATGGCTTATCTCCAACTTCGATTGAAACCCCAATAAATAAATTCTTTACAGATTTTAAGACATCTCTTGACAAAACTTTAAAAGCTTCATTTACATCAATCCAGGCTGTAGAAAGAAGAAGTAAATTACTTTGGTGGAAAGAAACTTTATATTCTACTTCATTAGAGAACAGCTACAGAACAATTGATAAATACATTCAGCCTTTCGTGATGGCAGGTGACCTTTATCAGCAGTTACCAGCAATTGTTCCTGTTAGTGTCAATTTTTTATTGAGAGACACTATATTAATATTAGAAGATACAGCAGATGAGAAAAGACCATTCTCTGAAATCCTTAATTTTAGTAGTACTACTGAACACAAGGCTACACTAAAAGATCATTTTAGGGATGTAGATAGTATAGCTAGAAGAATTTCTTTATCAGATTATTTTGGTTTGCTTTTCGCAGGAAAAACCACAGTTGATACATTTAAGCAATATACAGGAGTTGATGAGGCAGAAATAGTATCCCTCAATGATATTGCTGTAATTGTATTGAATGATTTTATGGCACAACATTTAACTACCCTTTAGCAATGGCTGGAAATTGTAGCAAGGAAGATTGTTATCCTGAAGAAACAGGATGCAATTATGAAGGTTGTGAAGTTTTAAAAGAGTGCCTGCATTATAAAAAGAGTTCCAATACGGAAGAAATTGAAAGCACTGAGGAAATTGATTCGGAGTACTTTCTGCGTATTCCCTGGACAGGAAATACCTTTGGAATGCAGGACCTAAACTTTTTGTCCTCGACCTCCAAAGTAATCCTAATTGGCATCACAGGTGTTGCAAGTGCGGGAAAAACAACATTCCTGGCAACTTTGTATTGTCTACTAAGGAACGGCCACAAAATAGGCGATTATCAGTTTTCTGGTTCATTAACTTTAAGTGGATGGGAAAATATTGCATGGTATCTAAGCTGGAAACAAAATAATAATATTCAATTCCCTCCTCATACCAGCGGTAATTCAGGTAGGGTTCCAGGTCTGCTGCATCTTTCTTTAAGAAATAGCGCTGGAGAAAAAAAGGAGCTGGTATTTACAGATGCCCCTGGTGAATGGTTTGATAGTTGGACTATTAATCAAAATGACCCAAATGCCGAAGGAGCGACTTGGATTCATCAAAATGGAGATGCATTTCTCTTATTTTCGGATTGTGAAATGCTGGCCGGAGAAGGTCTTGGTAAAGCCCGCAGACAGATAAGGCAGGTTTCGGACAGAATAAAACAGAATCTGGGAAGTCGACCATTTGGACTGATTTGGTCGAAGTCTGACATTGAACTTGATGAAGAGACTACAGAGCAAATCTCAGGATATATTACAAATTCAGTTATAGAGAATTATTCTGAATTTAAGACAAGTGTACATGAGGGTCTAGGTGGTATCTTTTATCAAAATATACTTGAAAGTATTTCGTGGATATTAGCTACGTTATCAAAACAAGTCAATAAATTGCCTGCAGTTGATCGGCACCGCGCAGATGATATGTTCCTTTCAAAACGATAACTATGTCAGAAAATAAAAATAATATATTGATAATTGGAGGTCCAAATGTTGGTAAGACACATTTCGGGGGCCAGCTTTACGGCAGACTTCTAACTCGTGAAAGTTTTTATAAAATTGTTTCACCTCCCGAGAATTTAAGCATTTTCAAAGAAGTCCTTGAATGCCTAAATGATGGTAAAGCAGCTGACCATACAAATGTTAATTCAAATGAAACACTTGAGCTTCAAATTGAGGACAAAACGGGAAAACATATAACATTTAATTTTCCGGATTATGGAGGAGAGCAAGTCAAGGCAATAGTTAATGATAGGCGTATTACAAAAGTATGGAAAGATCAAATTGAAAAAAGTGATTCATGGATGTTGTTTATTAGATTGGACGAAATACTTCCACTTGAAGACATCATAAATCGTGGAATTCCGGATCTAGAAGTTCTTGCCAAGCGAAATGAAGAAGTGACTACTCTTAAGCTATCTGATGCAGCGTATTTTACAGAATTAATGCAAATGCTGCTTTATGCAAAAAAAACAGCTTCTCTGCAAAGGATTGCTAGTCCGAAATTGACGGTCGTTTTATCCTGTTGGGATTTGTTAGAAGCACATGTAGGCGACCGATTGCCAAGTGGACTGCTTCAAGAAAAACTACCATCTTTTTACAGTTACCTAACGCAGACCTGGATTGATGAGTATCTTGATGTAATAGGACTATCTTCAACAGAAAAAAGCTTGGATAGAAAAGAAGCGGATAGAGATTTTGTAAAAAAAGGGCCTGAAAAATTTGGATACATAGTAACACCCGAGGGGAGGAAAGAATCTGATTTAACATTATCAATTGCATCATTCATTGGACACTAAAAACTTTAATATAGGACAAGCATATTATGGGGATATTGGAAAATCCCATGGATGCATTGCATCGACTTTTAGGGATAGTGACCTAAATTCATTTTTAACTGCCTTTACTGATAGGCCAGGTGCCCTAGCTGCAGGTATGGTTATGGAGCCTTATCTATCGGGAATTAGATTTGGTAGTAAATACATTTTTACCAAGACATTTCCTGACCCTACGGCTGCACGTGGTGGGATGGTGTTTACCCATGTCCTTATTGTGGAGTTAAGCGATATAGCCTATTTAAAAGATTTTAGGGATGTACTGAAATATTTTGTTGGAGCTATTTCAAATCAAAGGGAATTAGATCTAATTACGTTTGCCCCATCAATAGATAAAACTAATGAAATACAAGAGTTTGTTCCGCTTTATATACAAAAGATTCTAAATAACATTATTGCAGATACCCAACCGGTTGTTTTTTGCGGTAGACTCTCTTCTTTTGAAGAAGCTCTTGGTGCAATCTGGCCAGGCCTGCCTTTGGAATTACGAAAGAATTTTTCTTTTACTGCCGGTTTTTCTCCATCATCATTGGACACCACAAAAACAATAATTTATTTTCAGGAAAACTTAAAACCAATTCTCAGAAACTCTGCATTTATTGACGATGAGCAATTGCAAAATGTAAAGATAGAGTCTGAAATAGAAAAATTTGTGTTTTGTAAAAATGCGGATAATTTATTTGAGGAGTTTATCAATGATTTGTCTATTCAATTGTCCGATTGGTCTACAGTGAGACTTGCAGTAAAGACATTTCAGCTTTACCAGAGAATTGATCTAGATCTATCTCAAGATGAAATTAGATTATTGGTAAGGAATGTTGCAAAATTATCACCTGAATCTTCATCAGGCCGAGTGATAAAAAATAAAATTATTAGCAAGTTTTCCGATGTGATTTCATTGGATCAAAATAGTAATATTAAAAGTTTGAGTAATTTGGTTTTGGATGGATTCTCTGAGGGTAAAAATAGTATCGGCAGTGCAATAGAAAAATTTATCAATAAGGCATTCCATAGTGAAAACGATTTTCAATGTGATTCTATGGATGAACTTCTTAAGCTTACAGATGAACACAAAAGCGAATGGTGGCGTAACGCCGTACTGAACGGCTTTTCTGCAGTTTTTAATAAAATAAAATCTGTAAGCAGCATCAATGCATGGAAAATTTTTCTTAAACCGGAAAGTTCTATGGTTAAGCTATTGTCGTTTATTGCCGCAGATAAAGATATTGAAAAGGTATTTATTGAATGTATGCCTAAGTCAATTAATAGTAAAACTGCAGAAAAAATTGCACTTAGTATTCGTGATAAAAACTGGTTTCTTTTGCATGCCCATTTACTGTTGCACTATTTAAGCGCAGCAGAAGCAACAAAGATGCAGATCGAATATGAAAGAAATGCCCACTCAACTTTATTTGAAGGTTCCAATTTGCTATTAAAGAAATTAAGTGATGCTGAGCTCCTGACTTTAGCTCTTGATGTAGCGGATGATTTGCTGATTAAAGAATATGCAGACAGGGCACTAATAAAACCAAATTTATTAAAAGAATTAGATGCAGGTCATTCTGTATGGTTGAAAATTTGGTCTGAAAGCTTAAAAACAACTAAAAATTTGGCATACGGAGTAGAAAAATTGAGTTCTATTCTGGGAAAAGTTGTCAACCTGATCAAGAAAGGAATTGCGATTCCAGATCTTATACTATTACTTTTTTCAGAAAGTAAATTCTCAGATCTATCAGGATATGAAAATCGACACAATATATGGAATAACCTTCCGGTACCTTATCTTAAAACATTTCAGAAAGCAACGGCAATTGGTTGCATGGAAAAAATTTTAGAAGGTGTATTAACTACTTATAAATTGGAAAGCGAAATATCAGCTATTATTTCTAGTGATGATTTTATTACTAATTTTTTAAGTGAAAACAGATCTAATATGAGTGCTGTTCTGGTTGCTTTTTTTAGTATAGAGGGGCTAAAAGACACACACCTTTCCGACTACATCTGTTATTATAAAGAAAATTTAACAGAACTTGAATCCTCTAAATTAGGAAGCGTTGTTTTTGAGAAGGGATTTGCAAGGTCTGCCCGCCAGATTTTCGAAAAAGCTAAACATAATAAACAATATTTGATTGCACTAAACAATTGTAAAGCTATTTTAAGTTTAAGCATTTATGAAATGTTTACAAGCGGACACTTATTTGGTTGGCAAGTATCAGAAGATGCTGTTTATTCTGAAATTTTGAAAAAGGCTGTTGCCATGTATCCTCAAGGTCCGGAACATGGTGACATATGGAAAAGAGCTGGTGGCGACATTAGTAAATTTATAAATCAAAAATCACGTGAGGAAAATTGGAAATATGGTATTTCACTATTAAGAAATGGCGGTGGCGGAGTAAATCTTTCTGCAGGATCTTTGTTGAAAATAATGTTGGAGGATTATCCTCAAAATTATGAATTGATGGAATTAAAAAAATACTTTAAATAATGGAAAAAAATAAAATACTTATAATGACGGCTTTAGGATTGGAATTTGAAGCAGTTAAAAAATACATAAGTAATGTACAAGTTGAAACGCATCCTTCAACTGGATCTATATATAATTCTGGAAAATATATTTCTGGTGATAAAGTTTTTTCGGTTTTGCTGGTTGAAACCGGTGCAGGTAATGTTCGCGCTGCCGATGAAACTGGCAGGGCTATAGAATATTTTAATCCTGATTATACTTTCTTTGTGGGTATTGCCGGAGGTATAAAAGATGTAGCTCTTGGAGATGTAGTTGCGTCCTCTAAAGTGATAGGTTTTGAAGTCGGCAAAGACGATGAGGAGTTTAAGCCGAGGTTTGATACTGTGCCTTCTTCCTATATCTTAGAGCAGCTTGCAAAACATGTAAAAAGAGAAGGTAAATGGACTGATAAACTTACTGAAGATAATAAACCAAATTCTTTTGTACTCCCAATTGCCGCAGGTGAAAAAGTGGTTTCTTCAACCCGTGCCACAACTTTCAATTACATTAAGCGCTATTGTAGCGATGCAGCAGCAGTAGATATGGAAGGAAATGGATATTTAATCGCTGCTAGACCATTTCAAGCTCATGGTATTGAAGTTCGCGGTATTTCAGATTTAATTGAAAATAAGGAAGAATCTGACGCCGCCGGGTCACAACCGGTTGCAGCTGCCAATGCTGCAGCATTTACATTCGAAATGATAGATGCTCTAAAAATTTACAACAAGCTTGAAAAAAGTACAGACTCGGAAGATTTCAAAAAGAAATTCGTTGACGAGTTGGTGAAACTCTATCCACAAGGTCCAGAGCAAGACGATATTTGGAAACGCGCTGGTGGTGATGTTTCTATTATAATTAATAGTTCAAGTCGACGATCACAATGGTATAGCGCAATTGAGAAACTTTCTCTTGGAGGAGGTGGAAAAAATATTTCCTCTGCTTCTTTGATAAATGAAATTAAAAGTGATTATCCTCAGCTTATTACGGATCTTTTTTAGCCGTTTAAATTGAAATTGCACACAGCAGATATTATGAATGCTGTTTGCAATTTGATTCATACAATGTTATTAATTTTTTAAATTATTATAGTCAATTTTATTCGCGTTGAGAATTAGTATGAAAAGCTTTTGCATATCCAAGCAAAAAGTGGATGGAATTTGTTTAGGCAGGTATAGTGAAGTCAAGTTTAAAAAAGTCTTTTAATGACCATGCCGTTATTTGTTTTTCACTAAGTAGTCTGTAAAAGTAAATTCCATTTCTTGATGTAAAAAAATTAGTAATGCAAAAGTAAAACTCGAAAATATGACTTATTAGGGCATTATTATAAAATACCTATTAATAGGTATTTTGATATCATTTATAAGGTGTTAAATTGCCTGTTAGTAATAATATCTATCTTGAAGATTTAAATGTTATAATTTAACTTTATATATATGTCATCACGTCGCCATTTCATTAAAAACTCTAGTATTGTTTTGGGAAGTGTAGCCTTCTTACCCGATATAATGCTTTTCAATTTAAAAAACTTTTCGGAGGATACGATTAAAAATCAGTCCAAAGATAAAGTCTTTGACATAATGTTTGGCGACCCTATATTGATAGTGCATGGAGAAAATGATATTCTAATTCAGGCCTATAGTTACACGGTTAAGAATGGATTTTTGAAAAATTTCAAAAAGAACATCCATATTCTGTGTCACGAATTAATAATTGAAGATGATATAGAAGTCCTTGATGGACGTAACATTTCTATTTTCTGCTATAGTATAAAAGCAGTTAGGGATACCATCATAGTATCACGTGGTAAAAGTGGTGAAAATGTAGCTAAAGCTCCTAATGCACAACAAATTGGTCAGCATGGTGAAGCTGGAAACAATGAAATTGATACTACAAGAAAAGTTTTTGTTGATGGTGGAGACGCCGGTAAGGTTAGTTTAACTTATTCGGTTGCAACATCTGCTAATAAGATAAAACTATATTCACTAGGAGGAGATGGTGGTAAGGGTGAAGATGGAGGAGATGGTTATACTGGAGCTGTCGGTGTTGTAGGAGCAAATGCCAAAACTGATGGTCAGCCTCAAGCAGGAGGCGTAGGTCAAAAAGGAGGAAATGGAGGAAATGGTGCAAGTGGTGGTGCCGGTGGAAAAGGGAATGACATTAATATTACTCGCTATTACTTAGACTATGTTGAACAAGATCCAATAATTCATGACTTTGTTGAAATTTTATCAATAGGGGGAAAAGGTGGAGCTGGTGGAAAAGGTGGCATAGGCGGAACCGGAGGAGCAGGCGGAGCCGGAGGTAAATATGGGTCATGGAGAGGTTCAGGAGGAGGGCCTCATGGTTCTGGCTCAGAAAGCTGGAGGCTCTCGAACAACAGAGCTCAATCGGGGGCTCAGGGGAGTATTGGAGATACTGGAGGCAACGGTGCGGAAGGTGTAGCAGGTATTACAGGTAGCGTAAGTCAAAGTTTTGCTGTTATAAAAGAAATATCAAACCAGCTTACTACCAGCTATACAAAATTATTATTATTGAAAGCCGAAAGCTTTTATTTAAATTCTGATTTAGCCAAGGCGGTTGAACTTTTTAATGTAGTAAGCAGGGTGAATACATCTTTACTAGACAATCCTGTTAACAGACTGTATTTTTCGCTTTGCAATTTTACTTTTGCCGACATTACAGAATCAGATGTTATTGTAAATCGGGCAAAGGTATATCAGTCACAAATCAATCTCGGATTGAATTTCTGGGCTAGGTCCGCTAATTATGTTCCCAGACTAAGGAAGGATTATTTAAAACGCGAAATAAATCAGCTAATTACATTAGCAGTCAGTTTTGAAAGCACAGTATTCAAATTTTACAATCAGCAAACGTTGGCTGACGCAGAAGTGCAATCCATCCAGCAATCTCAAAGTTCGATAATGCAAGGTCTAAGCATCTTAAAAACGAATTACCAGAACAAATATAATTACACATTTTATGCACTTCAGGATGAGATAAAAGGATTGAATCTTGATATAGACAAAAGGGTTATACAGCTTGAAAGAGCTGAAAAAAGATTCAAGGATGCTCTAAAGGAAAGGAATAAAAAAAAATGCGGATTTAAAGAGGTTATAAGCTGTGCCCAGATCATTGTTTCAGTGGGTGTTGCCGTTTCAAGTTTTGGGGCGGGAATTGGCGCTACTGTAGGAGCCATACAAACTTACAATAAGCTTAGCGAGACTGCTGACACACTAAAAGAACAGTGGGGAGTTGTTAAGGAAGTGGGTAAGATTGCCAAGGAAGCAAGTACAAGTTTTGGCAATGCAGCTAATGCATTAGAACGGGTGGAAGACAAGATAGGTGACTTTTTTGCCAAAGCCAAAAATGATGCTTCCCTGACAACTTCTCTTATAGAAATGGAATATGAAGACTTTGAAAAAACTATTAACAAATATATTGATATGCCTGAAGCAAGAGCCTATAAAGCAGAAATGCGTCAGTATATAAACGTTATTAATAACAGGAATAAAAAACGTTTAGAGTATAGTAGTAGTATCCATGAATTAGACAAATTAAAAAGCGACATAACGCTAGTAGAAATAGATTTGCAGAAACTTTCGGATCCCCTTATAGTAAACGCCGCCAAACAGGCACCCGGAGAATTGCAGTTGCTTATGGTCAACCAATACTATAGCGTTAAAAAACAAATAATAAACCTATTGTACCTGTTTACGAGATCAATGGAGTTTTATAGCCTTAAACATAACGAAATGCAATATTTTGATGCATCTATAGCAACCCTTCAAAGTAATTTGATAAATTCTACTATAGATGATATAGAAAATGAAAATGCCCTTAGCAATGGTCTCAACCCTTATCTGAATAAGGAGGTTATAATTGATATTAAAAGGTATCCTTTAATGTTTACCGATTTTATTAAAGGCGATGAAACAGGACATGTTCTAAACTTTTCATTATTGCCTGAAGATGATCTTAAAGGGGATTTTGCCGAAATCAGGATTCGTAATGTGAGAGTTTACCTGGATGGAATACGAAATAAAGGAAATGCTGTTTCCATGAAATTGGAACACTTAGGAAATTCCTTAATAATTTCCCGTAGGGGGAAAAAACATGATTTTTGTCATGATAAAGTCCCCATTTTACTTGATTATAAATATGATGAACACCAAGATGACCAGTATGACCTTGAAAGTTACAGAAATAATATTACTGGTACTTTTGAAGATTCCAATAAAAAATACACACTCGTGAGCCCATTCGCAAATTGGCGATTGTCTATTAATAAGGATGTAAATCCTCAAGTAGATTTAAGACGGGTTAGAAAAGTCAAACTAATATTTGATTTTTATGCTACTGCAAGTGAAGTTTGATAACTTTTTATGACATCTTCATTAGCGTTCCATAATCTGATGGAAAAGCTAAATCGACTTGTACACTCAATCAAAAAAGCAAAAAATCATTAAATCGTAAGATTTAATGATTTTTATATTTAATGCGGAACAGAAAGAGTTACTCTCTTTTTTATCCTCGTTTCAATAAATTCAATACTTTGTAAAGTCATATTTTTCGGGGTACCAATCAGTACAGAAACTTAAAAAGTATAGTTTTTACAAACAGAATACTTATATTAGAACAATTTGAAAATCTCTTTTTGTTTTGAGCCAATTACTTCAACACAATTTGCTCCTTCTCTTTGATATAATTTTTCATCAAAATATACTGGTTCTGAACCTGTAGTGACTTTAATCATCAAAATTGTTTGACCATGGTAAGTTATTGGTGTTAAATCCTTGGTAATTCTTATTTTCAGCCCCACTTCCAAATTTGAAGCACTTATTCTGCTTGTTATATAACTAATATATTGGTCAAGAGAAACACCTTTTAAAAGAGCTTCTCTTTCTAGTCCAACTACCCCAAAATCATGATATCTTGGGAGGTTTTTTAATCTATCAATTTTTTCAACTTGTAAGGTATCTGCTTCTTTGTCTGTTACTCCTATAAATAAATAGCCCGTTCTGTCTTTACCTAAATTTGCTAATGCAGAAATATTACAAAGTATTTTGTTGAAACTTTTTTCGTCAAATTCTCTTTTAGTTGGATTAAGAGTATAGAAACCTTGCTTAAAGTCATAAACTGCTGATTCAGACTTAGATTTCATTATATATGCTTGAAAATCGATTATATAAGATGTAGTACTTCTAAATGTAGTACTAGTTTTCTTGAATGAATCTTGAATTAGTCCTTTACAAATATTAATATTATTTCCTCTGTCTTCAGTAGTTGTGTAATTTCTTGATTTAACTAATTTAGAATGTAAATTTTTTAGAGAAGATTTAATTTTTTTGTGATCAAAAGGAGCTTTATTTTCTTTAATCATTAAATCATAAAATGCAAGAAACAAAGTATAAAATGCCTCCTTCACAGGATTCCCACCAGCATTTGGGTTTAGTACACTTTTTAGTTTTTCGCCATCAAAATGAAAATCAACCATGTTAACTATTTCAGAAAAGACTATAAGTAATTCTTCCCTAACATTTTTCTCGCCAAGTGTATTTATTTTTATATCTATGTCTTTTGATTTATCAATGTTTCCACTTCCGTAATAATTATCAAAAGCCACTCTACTTGCAGGAAAGGGAGTGCCTAACGAAGTTGATAAGATTATGTCCGCAATTACCTGTTCATCTTCACTCTCTTTTAAATCTGAAACATTTAAAACGCCTTGCCTACACCAAAATGTTTCTTCTGCATTTATTCCATATTCATGTTTTGATAATTTTGAATCAATACTTATTTCTGGCATGTCTTGAAGCAAAAGTATTTCTCGAGAAGCATCTCCTCGAATCTCAGAAGCTATTTCTCTAACCAGCAATGAAAATTTAGATACATTTCCAGCTTGTCTTACTTCTTGTGGTGAGAGCTTTCGTCCAGTAGAGTTTATTCTTCTGAATGTTTCATTTATTTCTTCTGTACTACCTGTTTTAAAAATTGTGACAGGAAAAGGATATTGTATGAAAGATGAAACTTGTTCTTGACTTAAAGTATGAACATTACTTTTTGGAAAAACAATACCTTTATTTACTTGTGATTGCGCGAAAGTAAAGTCAGGAATGTTAAAATATTTATCAGTTCCATCAATATATACAGGAAAATGATTTTCAATAAAACCAAAAATTGAATTTAACCTTTGCATACCATCAATTATTTCGTACCTATCAGTTTGTGTAGCAAGTAGAATTAATGGTATTGGATATTGTAAAATTATAGATTCTACTAAATTTTTTTTTTCTTGCTGACTCCAAACGAGTTTTCTTTGGTAGCGCCTATTAATGTATAGTTTATTATTCCTATACAATTCATAAGCCTCCATTATTGTCATTCCTCTAGGTGATTCAATCATAAATTATCAATTTAAATTTGCTAATTTAGTTATTTTATTATTGGGTTTGTTAATATTTATCTAATCTTGACGATAGTATTATTTGATAAATTGGTAATTGATGTAAGTTTTCTAATTGAATGGTTTTTGTCTTTAATCAGGTCTAAATATGATTGATTATATTTTGATAAAAATTGTTGAGGTGTTTTTGATAATGTTTAAGTCTACTCGGAGAATATTTTTATTATCATGATAATTTCAACATATCCCTTTCTAAATCAAAATCATTCATATAGGGATGGTCAAGACCCCAACGCTAAACAAAAATTAAAGATGATGTATGTTGGTTTTTCAAGACCTACACATTTACTATGCTTTGTAGCGCTTAAAGAAAATGTAAAAGAACATTTAGATATATTATGCCACACAAAAGGTGGACTTTGGGAAATAGATAAAGAGCTCATTTACGAAACACTCAATTAAGAATACTTACTGCGAAAGATTTATCTTAGCAGACCTATAGCTCCAGTATTTATATCAAAGGAGTCAATTATGACAATTTTATTTTTTTTAAAATATTCTTCTCTGATTTTAAGCAAATTTTGAATTATAAGATATCTGTAGTTTTCATTTTGTATTTGTATATAAGATGCAAATTGATAGAATGTGCTTATTGTGATAAAGAGAGGTAAGGCTTGCGGATCATGATTTTGTGAGATGTTACTAAAAGCATTGGATAAAACTCTTCCGTCATTGTAAAAAATGCACATTTTTAATAGCGTGTCAAAATTTGGCAGTTGTTCGCTTAGAGCAGAATTATCGATTAATTCAGGATGATCTAATACTGTTTTTTCTGCCGTATCAAGCTGTTTTACTGCTTTGCTTATGGCTTTGTTAAACATCGTCTGCTTGGTACTTACAGTATATTTTGACTCTATAAGAACTAATGTTTTTTCATATATTATAACGAAATCTGTAAATTCTTCTCCAGTTGATTTTTTTACAGAATGAAATAATTCTTTGTTAGGCTCATAATACTGAGAAAGTATATTCCTTAAAGAAAATTCTTGATGATATCCGTGTTTTCCATCTTTTGTATATTCATCAAATTTAAAATATGGCTTGTTATCAATAAGGTTATTATCCCATATTTGATTTTTAAAAGAATCAATGTACATGGGATTATTATCAGTCCTGAAGCTACTGTCCGACAATACTATCTCAAATACCTGTTCTTTGTTGTTGAGCCATTCTTTAAAGAGATTGATTGAATTTTCTTTGCTGATTTTTGAGTTTATAATTTGATAATGTGTTTCGTTCATCACTACCAATTTGAAACTTTCTGCTTTGATTAGGTCAATTACAACTTCCTCAAAATTTTTGTATTCATTATCTTGCCTACTAAATTTCATACCCTTGAAAAAGAAAGGCATTTCAGGATGGTCAAGAATGTATAAGGTAATCAGTTTTTCATTTTTAATTAAGTACAAAGTGATAGGGATGCCTTTAACAATAGATGAGACTTCACCTGGAAGTACTTTAAGCGTAAGAACAACATTTTTTTCTTTATCATAACTCAGATAAAATCCCTGAGGGAGACCCTGTATTTTTTCTAAAGTTATTTTGTCGTAATCGTATAACATTTATTGAATCAGTTTTTAAAAATCTGTTAATTAAATATAAAAATTTTATAGTCATGTCTTCTGTTTTGACATGATTTACAGTGAAATTCAGATAAGTTATAGAGACTAAGAAGATGATTCTATTTCATATTGATGCTAAGTTCCAAAACTTCGTCCCGAAATTGTTTACGTAAATTGGTTAAGTTTAAAATTTCCTTATATTGTTCAAAAGTATAGCAGTCGGAATATCGGATTTTAAAATCTAATGACGAGGTATGATGAAGTATTATTTCAATGCTTTCATTTGGTGATAAACGTCTAAATAAATAGTAACATAGTTTATAACTTTTTCCATCTGTTTTTTTTGTTGAAGCTTGAGCAGCAATAAAGTCATAGTTAAATTTTAGGTTGCGTTCCTCATCCGCTTGTAGATAACCTTCATCACTTAGCATATCAAAATCAAATTCGCCAATTAAAACCGATTGGTCGCATGAATGTTTTTTCTTTAGTAATTGGCTTAGTTCATTTATGTGATCCGATATTATGATACCATGATAAATTTCATTTTCAAGCTCCTCTAATTTAGAATAGTTGGAAAAATACAGCACGTAAAGATAAACTAACTGATTAGTAGTTAAAGATTCCTTGTCGAGATTTTCTAAAAGGTAATAGTAGGTCCAAAAATTCGGGATAAGGTTATGTAAACTCCACTTACTTATAGTTTCATCCAAAAGATTAATAAACTTGTCTTTTATAAAATATTTTAAAACTAAGTCATCGTGCTGAGCAAGAACTTTGATTAATGATTTTCCTTCTATTACATGAATTTTATAAAATCGGTCTTTCTTAATTTTTTCAACCCATTCTCTCGCATTATTGGTTAGATATGAGGAAATAAAAAATACAAGATGTTGAGGCTTTTCTGCATCAGCCCATGCTATTTTTGAATATAATTCAGTAGGAGGAACTCCTTTTTCATATCTCTTACATTCAAAAAAGAACTTTTCGTTAAATGTATCAAGCAGTCTATTTGAAATGGAAAAATCTGCTTCTATATCTCTACCATTATCGGCTCCACCCTGTCGCCATGCTACGGATGTAAAGCCATTTTTAATTATAAGTTCAAAACATAATTCTTCAAACTGATCAGGGGTTAATTGATTAAAATCGATATGTTTTTCTATGGGCATAAATTGAATTTGGTGTATTGTTATAACGAGTAAATGAGGATTTGGGGTAAAAAAAAGTAGCTTTGATTCTTTGTTTTTAGTTTATTAATAATACTATTATAATTTTCTAATATTTTTTCTGCGCCCTAATTCCCGTGGGTACAAGTATATTTTTTGATTATAAAAAAATATTTATAAAGATAATAATAATCTAGTGTGCTTTGCTTTGACCAGTTTTCAATTAATTTTTTTATGAAAAATGTCTTTCGGTTCCCAATTGCCTTTAAGCAGTATAACAAAATTTGCATTTTAGGATATAATTTAATGATCCAGATAATCTACTATACTTTTGTTATTTATGATTTTTGATTGAGCGTATGCTAATGGATATAAAAACAAAAATTAGGGAAAAGTTAAGATTTTTATTTTGTCTTGTCTCTGGTTCTTGAATTAATAATTTTCAGTAAGCTTCATCACCTTGCCAGGATATTTGTCCGCATATGCATAAATCAACTGCATAATATATTGATTACTGCTATATGGTGTCATATATTCTTTTATCTCATGAGCTTGAGTAAACCCAATATCCGATGAGATGTAGCCCATACCATAGAAATGACCATTCTCAACCCAAATGCAGCTACGCTCGTCGTGAGAACGACCTTTATCAATGATCGCAAAGCTTGGTTTACCTGATATGAGAAAATCTATAGCTTTGTCAATTGATTCATTATGCAAAGAAACATCAGGTAAAGAACTCATATCTTTTTCGATTATAAACTCGCACTTATCAGATGTTGTATAATGGCAAAACCTATGGTCAATTCCAAAATCCTTAGCCAGAGAGAGCAATAAGTTGATGCCATCATATTGAGAATAAAAAAGCTCTATTGAAGCTTGTCCTTTAGCCAGTTTTCCTATGGCAAGATATTGATATCCGTTTCGGGCTTCGTAATGGTATAAGCCAAACTTAGGCTCAAACCTTTTTAAAGCTTTATTATATATTGGCCATAACTTTTTAATCTCACAGCATTCTAGTAGTAGTGCAATAAATTCCGTAGCACAGATCTCATACGATATGGAGAAGATATCACGCATAAAATGCTGTCTTTGCGGGGTAATTTTGTGTCCGCTAAAATGCTGTGCAATACGTTTCTTGATATTTTTGGCTTTGCCTATATAAATCACTTTTCCCAACCGGTTATAAAAATAGTATACACCGGGTTTCTCCGGTAACGTTTCAAAGTCAGAAGGAGGAAGGTTAGGAGGCAGATTCTGATCATGGGAATTACGCTTTATCATTTTCACAATCTCACCATCGGTATCCCATAATAATAGACGTGATAGTAATATAGCTGTAGCATCAGCATCTCCACCAGCGCGGTGTGCCTGAAGTAAGGGAATATCGAGAGCACGGCAAAGATTACCCAAGCTATAAGAAGAAAGACTAGGTTTTATTTTTCTAGCAGCACGCACTGTGCATAGTTTTCTGGTAGTCCATTTGAATCCTGACAGCTCCAATTCATTTTTGATAAATGAGTGATCAAAATTTACGTTATGCGCTACAAAAATTCGATCGGTAAGCATTTCCAGAACTTTTTCGGATATATCATCGAAGATAGGAGCTGAGGCAACCATCTCGTTATTTATTCCGGTCAGAGCAAAGATAGGCAGTGGTATCTCTTTTTGAGGATTGACAAGAGTTTCCCAACGGTCAATTATATTTATTCCGTCATGGATAATAATGCAAATTTCCGTAATGCGGCTACCGGAAGCATTACCCCCTGTGGTCTCTATATCTACGACGGCATATTCTGTCTTTTTCATCCTGTTTTCATTTTATGTCTGGGAAGTCCAATCTCCTGTTCTTGTGGATAAGGTGCCCGATGAGTCATGGAAACATCCTCTCGCAACTTCTGCTGGGTTCTGGTGCTTTCCTCATCAGTTTCTCTATAACGGGGATCAGATATAAAAGGCATTTTTTCCATTTTAGAAATAGTAATGGTAGGGAAGTGATAGTCTACTTCCACTGTACCTAAAAGAAGGTAACAACCACCTCCTTTAAAAGGATATTGTTTTAGGCTACCTGTAAAGTGTGCCGTATCGAAAAATTCTCCTTTTGCATCAATCCAGGTTCCAAAATACATAGCTCCCATTTTGGTAGGTACATGTTTTCTAGAAACAAGGTAGGCCAGCATTTTGACCTGTTTTTTATGATACTTAATCAAATCGCATGCCATCACGGAACCCCGGTAGCTGGTTTTCAAAAGATTAAAAGGAGTTACAGAGACAGGAAATCCTAAAAGTTCAATTTCATCGAAGGCGTCTTCAAAAGGAGAACGTTTAAGTTCTGGAAGCTTGTATTGTCTTACAGGTTCGGGAAGCAGCATAGGTTGACGATGCTCGGGTTTAAAATGCATCATGATCCTTCTGGCAGTTACTAAAAGCTCATTCTTGGCTTTTCCTGTTGAACGGAAGGCTCCAATGTATATTAGCAACTGAACTCCTTCAATTCCTATAGGCACCCGTTTGATAAAGTCCTCTAATGAAATGTATTCTCCATGTGCTCTGCGTTCTTCTATAATGTGTTGTGCAATTTCACTTTGTAACCCTTGAAGATGCATAAGTCCCAAATAGACATTTTTTCCGTAAAGAGTTGCTTCTACTTCACTCTTGTTAATACATGGGTTATGAATGACTGCCCCGGACATGCGAGCCTCATGTACATAAACTTCCGTTCTATAAAACCCTCCCTGATTGTTGATTACAGCTACCATAAACTCAATAGGATAGTGTACTTTTAAATACAGACTCTGATAACTTTCTACAGCATAGGAAGCAGAATGTGCTTTACAAAAAGAGTAGCCTGCAAAAGACTCTATCTGACGATATATCTCAGCGCTCAATTGTTCAGGATGGCCTTTGGAAGCACAGGAAGCAAAGAAATTGTCTTTTACTTTCTGCAGGGCAGTAAGTGATCGTCCTTTACCACTCATAGCTCTTCGGAGAATATCACCGTCTGCAGCTTCAACACCACCATAATGTAAAGCAATCTTAATTACATCTTCCTGATAGACCATAATACCATAGGTTTCGCCTAATTGTTCTTCAAACACGGGATGGAAGTACTCGAACTTATCGGGATGATTGTGTCTGAAAATATATTCTTTCATCATACCACTCTGAGCAACCCCGGGACGGATAATAGAAGAGGCAGCGACCAATACTTTATAGTTGTCGCATTTCAAACGGCGAAGAAGTCCACGCATAGCCGGACTTTCTATATAAAAACAACCAATGGTTTTTCCACTTTGAAGAAACTCATTGCAGGAAGCTTCATCTTTTGACAGAGCAGTGTCCCTGATATCGACAGTGATACCCTGGTTTTTTTTGATCAGTTTTACAGATTCATCGATATGTCCGATTCCTCTTTGCGAAAGGATATCAAATTTGTCAAACCCAATTTCTTCAGCAACATGCATATCAAACTGCACTATAGGAAAACCTTTAGGAGGCATCTCCAATGCTGTGAAATCAGTAATAGGATCTTCAGAGATCAGAATACCACAGGAATGCATTGAACGTTGATTAGGATATTTTTCCATCATCATACCGTATTTATGCACCAGCTGTATAACTTTATTTTGATCATGCTGATCGATAGCTGTTCCGGACAAGGCATCAAGTTCTTCTTTGGGTAACCCGAAGACCTTTCCAACTTCTCTAAAAATAGATTTGTATTTGAATTCTACATTAGTTCCACAAAAGGCTACATGATCCGCGCCATATCTCTTGAAAATATAATCCAGTATCACGTCACGTTCTTTCCAGGACCAGTCAATATCAAAATCAGGTGGAGTCTTACGATTAAGGTTTAGAAAGCGCTCAAAGTAAAGATCCAGTTCCAAAGGGCAAATATCGGTAATTCCAAGACAATAGGCAATGATGCTGTTAGCACCGCTGCCACGTCCGATGTGTAAAAACCCCATAGAATTACTGTAACGTATAATATCCCAGGTTATTAAGAAATATCCGCTGAAACCCAGTTCATCAATAACTCTAAGCTCTTTTTTTACACGCTCACTAGCTGCAAGGTTATCAGTGCCATAACGTCGTACGAGTCCCTGTTGTGCCAGACTAGTGAGAAGTTCCAGATCGGTTTGCCTGTTTTCCGTATAATGCTTTTTATTGCGGGGTACTCCAAATTCATATTCAAATGAGCATTGCTTTAGTATTGAAAAACTGTTTTCTAATATCTGAGGATATTGGCTGTAGCGTATTGTGATTTCTTCCGGAGATATCATCATTTCATCAGCTTTACCGTAATCATCGGCAGTGAGCTTGGTTCCAAGCGTATTGAGGTCAATAGCGCGGAGCACGCGGTGTAGACTATACTCAGTTTTGCTGCTGAAGGTAACCGGATGCAGTACAACCATTCTGTTAATTTTGTTCTTCCATTGCGGACGAATTAAAAGCGAAAGGTTTTCTGTTCTAATTCCTATGTATTCAAAATCTTTTAGCGTATCGGGCAGGTTTTCTATCGGATAGATGACAATTACATCCTTGAAATCCGGTGCAGTACTCGGCACTGGCAGGCCTTCTAGATTGAATTTGGTTCTGTGGCGGTTTATCTGCCCGATACCTTGGCGACTTTTGGCCAGTGCTATATACAACAACTTATGATCCTCTCGAAATTCCATCCCAACAATCGGTTTGATACCAGCTTCCTTACAGATTTTGTAGAATTCATAAATACCAGTGACTGTATTGATATCTGTCAAAGCCATAGCAGTTATGCCCGAAGTTTTTGCCTGAAGGATCAAATCGGTAATCGAAATAGTTCCGTAACGCAGACTGTGGAAAGAGTGGCAGTTAAAGTACATAATCAAATTGTTTTTTGAGACTGATAAATACCGCTGCAACGCATCACTGCGTGAACCCCGAAGCGGTTTTTAATTTTGTCCATTGCCTGATACAAAGCCATCATTTCCTGAGTATCCTCAAAGAGGTTAATCTGATAAGTTCCACGCACCAATTTACCAAACCGGATTCCTACAAGGCGTAGGCTCATACGTCGCTGATAAAGCTTTTCAAAAGCTTCCAAAACGGCCTTTGTAAGGGTATGATCTGATGAGGTATAGGGTAGGGTAACCTGTCTGGTTTCAGTATCAAAGTTGGAATAGCGAATTTTAACCGTTATATTAGAAGTCAGCCATTGTTCACTGCGTAGCTGATAAGCCAGTTTTTCAACCATAGCTGAAAGTACCGAACGTAAATACACTAAATCTGTGGTATCCTGATAAAAAGTATCTTCTGTTGACAGTGATTTGCGTTCACGATAAGGCTCTACAGGATTATTATCTATGCCATTAGCTTTCTTCCATAGTTCAATTCCGTTCTTACCGATCATTTCCTGCAATACATTAACAGGCATCTCTGCTAAGGTTTGTATGTTTCGGATAGCAATGCGGGAAAGCAGTTTAAAGGTAGCATCACCTACCATCGGGATTTTACGAATAGAAAGAGGGTTAAGAAACTGTTGTACCATAGATTGTGGAATTTCAAGATTCCCTCTAGGTTTTCCTTCCCCGGTTGCAATTTTAGAAACAGTTTTGTTTACAGAAAGAGCAAAACTAATGGGTAATCCGGTTTCTTTGGTAACCATGGATGAAAGTTCATTGGTCCATTTATACGAACCATGAAATCGGTCCATTCCCGTTATATCAAGGTAAAATTCATCGATGCTGGCCTTTTCAACTATAGGAGCTTTTGATTCTATAATTTCAGTGACATTATTCGACATTTTAGAGAAGAGTTCCATATCTCCTTTAACAATTTTGGCATCAGGACAGAGCCGTAATGCCAATTTTATCGGCATGGCAGAGTGCACTCCAAATTTACGGGCTTCATAAGAGCAGGAAGCTACTACGCCACGATCACCACCGCCAACGATCAAAGGAATTCCATTGAGTTTGGAATCCATCAGCCTTACGCAGGATACAAAAAAGGTATCCAAATCCATATGCACAATTGCCCTTTCCATAAATTCATTTTTGTATGAAACAAAATTAGGATAGATATTCTCAAAAATTATTACATTTGTTGAGATAAATAATCCCAAAAACATTATGTCTTTATTTTCCGACAACATCAGACACCTAAGGATAAAAAAGGAAGTTTCGCAGCAGTATATAGCTGACAGCCTTTCTATAAGCCGGGACAGACTTGCAAAATATGAAGAAGGAAAGTCGCAGCCTCCTTTTGAAATATTAATTAAATTATCGCATTATTACCATGTGAGTATTGACCTTCTATTGACCGCTGATATTAGAAAAGTCGATATTGACGGACTGATGAAACTTGATGACAACCGCATCTTGTTGCCCATTGTAGTAGATACAAAAGGAGCAAACATCATTGAGATTATTCCCCATAAAGCAAAAGCGGGTTATCTGAACGGGTATAGCGATCCTGAATTTGTAGAGAGTCTGCAACATATTTCATTACCTTTTCTAGGTACTGGAAAATTCAGGACATTTCCGGTAGAAGGAGATTCAATGCCTCCTCACAGGGACGGTTCTTTTATAGTGGGCAGATATATAGAAAATGAGCAGGATGTTAGAGATGGCCGAACTTATGTACTTCTTACGAAAAATGAAGGAATCGTATATAAACGACTCAAGCGAATCAACAAGAGCAGCTTTATGCTTATATCTGACAACAGTTTTTATGAGTCGTATCCGGTACAAATTTCTGAAATATTAGAAATATGGGAATATGCGGGAAGTATTGCTACTAAAGAATTTGAACCAGATAATCTCGAACCACAGAGTATCCGGGAACTGCTGTATGGGATTCGGGAAGAAGTGAAAGCCCTAAAACATATTAAATAATAAAAAGACAGAAGAGCTAATTATGTATACCACTATACGCTTTAGGATCAGAAAAGAGGTCGATACTCCTACAGCCAGAAAAATTCTCAAATTGAAGGGCAGTCTTATTGCACAATCTTATACTGACATCATTCACTTTGAAGATGAAGGGGAAGATTTTTATATGCACTATTTTCAATCAAGTGAGACTAAAAGCACACAAGCCTTTGATTTTATCAAAACCTTTTCAGAAGAGAATAATCTTAAAGACATTATTATACTACTGTAATCTGTAAAGTCTATAAAATGCAGACAACTTTACTCTATTGTTGCAAAAATATTTTATTGTGAAAGCTATAGAAATTGAAATGAACTATTTAAATATCAATTCTGATTTTTACTAATTACTTGAAATTAAAGAATTATTAAAACTGATTGTAGTCAGAAAATTAAATATCTGCTAAAAACAGGCAATTATACTGTGATGTTTCATGAAATGAAACATTATCTTTGAGAAATAACCTTCTTTTAAAGTATGAAATATGAAAGATATTTTATTTTTATTATTTCTGTTGATGCCACAACTATTTTATAGTCAGGATACCAATTGTGAGTTAATTGATACAAGAACTCGAATTGTAGAGAATAATATACCAAACATGTACACTTGCTATATGGTGATGAATAGAGGAGGTAGTGAACGTTATGGCACCGGTTTTTTAATACATCCACGTGTTATTTTATCTGCTGGCCATAATTTCGCTTGGTATCCTAATGGAAGCGTTAACACAGTAAAAGTTTTTTTTGGGTCAATTGATAGCTCAAACTATGCCATATCAGATACTATTACCTTAAATAATACAAATAGGTTTTTTAAATCTGGCTATTGGGCGAAAGGTAAAATTTATAGGGATTATTCGGTTGTTATTTTGCCTGATTCGACTGTTTATAAGAAAGTAAAAGGGATATTTAAGCTTCCTAAACCAAATAAAATTAATGATTTTAAGACATTAAACATTACTGGCTCACCTGGAGATAAAGACTTTTTTGAAATGTGGACAGCCAATACTGTAAATTTTAATATACAATCTGACAAGATTACATATGATTTATTTACCGAAGTACGTAACAGTGGCTCACCAGTTTGGTCTGAGAAAGATGGTGTCTATTATGCACTTGGTGTACATTCAAGAAAATGGGGTGACTGTAATGCAGCAGTATTTCTTAATGAAGAAGTCCAGCAACAGATTAGAGCCTGGTGTAAAGAAGGAGGTATTATTTTAGACTAGTCGAATTTTAGTTTATTTAGGTACATGAGGTTGATAAAGAGTACTATCCTTTTTCAGAGTTGAGCAATTCCATTATGTCTTTTGCCCCTTCTAGAGATCCTTTCTGTTTAATCAAAGCGTTCAGATCTTTAATCGCCTCGCTAAACCAATATTTGGGATTATCAGTCTTTTTGAATAATGTAATGGCTGAAGAATAGCTATCAATGGCGGAAAGGTAATCGCCTTTTATTAGATGCACTAAACCAATATTATTGTGTACCCATCCTAGTTTAGGGTTGAGTTCTAAGGCTTTTTTACTTAATTCCATACACTTCTCATATTCTCCTTTTTCATAGGATTTCCATCCCAGATTGCCAAAAAGTTCAGCTTTAGTTTCGTTTTCGGTTTTCTCTACCGCTTTTACAACTTCAACAATAGCTGCTACCTCTAAAGTAATAGCAATTCCTTCTGAAGCAGAAGGATTCTTAAAACCGAGACAGAGTTGTCCAGAAAGATTATCATTTATTTGAACGATGCCATCTCTGAAATTCAGTCGGGAACCATTGATCATGTATTGATATGAGCCTCCAAAATTATCGACCTTATCCATAAATTTATCCGCATTATTACGATCCATAAGATAGATATCACAGACTCCTGCCCCTGTTGGTGTAAATAGAGCTGACATCGCCATGGCTGTCATTCCAGTCGGATCATATAGCCTTGTAAGTTGCGCAACTAACTTAATATCTGAAGAAGAACTTTTTCCCTTGGTAGTAGAGAATGCATAATACCATTCTATGGTGTTCTTTGGGAGCTCAATATTATACCAAACTCTGGATTTTCCACCAACTGCAGCCCTAGTTCCACCATTTAGATAAAAGGTTTGAGGTGCCATGACCTGAACAATTTTCCTCTCTTTGATTGTTGTCTGAGCTTTTAAAGTAAAGCTAGAAACTATAAGTAAGATTAGGATGCAATATTTTTTCATCTTAAAGGGTAGGGTAGGTTAAGGGAGGAATTGATTTAAATTCGCGCTAATTTACATTTACTACGCAAATTAGATGTAGGTAATTTTACCTGTTTTAACTTAACGATACTCAACTCCATAAAAACCAAAACCATTCCGTCAAGAATGGCTTTTTGTTTTGATTGAGTTCACGAATGCATAAAGAAATAGTAATCTTGTAATCGTTTCATGAAACGGGAAAGCTCCAAGTAATATTACATTCTCAATAAAGTAGGAGGCTGTCCTTTTCGGGCAGCCTCCTACTTTTTGTACGATATTACTATAAGTTACTGATTATCTATAAATGTTAGGTTAAATTATTAGTAAGACATCTGATGCATTACCAATTATTTCCATACACATTCACCATCTATAATCATATAAGGAAAATAATCCTCACTCCAAATTTCTCCATTAGTAGATATTTTGAGACAAAGCGCATCTCTCTTTTCAGATATTCCATCTCCATTTTTAAAATTAGCTGTAACATCAAAAGCAATAGCACCAGCGTTTATTGTTTTATTTTTTATCTCTTCTGAAAAATTATCTTGAAGAATTTTTATACCTTTTATACAATCAATAATTTCAGCATCGTCAGAATAAACAACATCTTTTATATTACCTTCGATTAATTTAGCTCCAAATGGAGCAAACTCCTGTAAATTTTCTATAAATATTTTTGCTCTATAAAAAATATTCAGTTTCAATTCCTTTAATAAATTATCTGTCATTTCTATTTTTTAAACTTTACGTTGTTAATGTGTTTTTGAGTCTTGTGGCATAAACCTACCAAGAGCAAAGTCATAGTTTGTCTATTTGAAGCTGTCCCAGTTTAGTTTTAGCTCATCTTAACGCTCTTGATATTTGTATTTAGCCACTGAATTTGTAGAAGTCACAGTAACATTAGAAATCCAATCTCATGTTTTTGAGGATATTTGCAAAAAGAATCATACGTATTTTCTATAGAATATAGGCAGTTCCTCCATTAATCGCCAACACATTTGATGCATTACCAATCTTATCCAATAATAGTAAGCTTTTTACACCTTTCCACTATTAATTCTTCTAAATCGTCAGGTTTTATTTCTACCCGCTGTAATTTAGGAAGATTATGCAATTGTAATTTTTTAAGTTTTCGATTTTCTGTCAAAAATAAATCAACTAAGCTTCCATTATAAATTTGAAGTTCGACTATATTTGGGAACAGATTTAAAATATCATTTGATTTGTTATTTTCGTACCATAAAATCAATTTTTTAACGTTCATAAAAGATTCAAGAATTATTCCTTTATAGGTCTTAACCGATACAAATGTTATTTCATTTAGTCCTATAAAATTTCGCTCTAGCAAGTTTACTTTAACTTTGTCTCCAATGACTAGATGTTTAGTGTTAATTATTACGTCCTCCAAATCTATAATTGAATTATAGAATGCTATAGCTTGAAATGAATGTTTAGAAAATATGCTTTTAAAAGTTTGAAAATTAATTGGATTAATATCGTTAAAGGTAATTGTCAGAAAATTAAATTTAAATAAATCTTGTATTTCAACTTTTATGTAGGTGGATTTAGGGCGTATGCCTAAATCCATTTTTTTTTGAATTTCTTCAAAGTTATTAGTTACTATCAATCCCTTTTCGTTGACATTGAAATATATGTTAAAGTCCTCCATCTTGTATAATGTATTTTTTTCCTGGTGATTGTATTATATTATAATTTACTGGGTTTATATAGCCCTCTGAATATAGTGGTGTCGACTCTGTTTGTAGTCTTCGGTATTCATCTTTAAATGCTTCTCTACTTGACTCTGCTGGACTCCAGTTAAATTTCTTAACGGTTACATTAAATAATGTCATTTTTTGCAATGCAGATGCAAACATTCTATTAATTGGTCCTTTCCCATGATAAGTTTTATTATTACTAAATGTTATTGTATAGGAGCCATCTTTTCCTTTTTTTTCAGTTGCATTTATACTTTTTGCTTCTGTTTTAACATCTTCAATTGAAAATGTCCCTGATGCTTTTTCGGACACGAATGGTCCTTTGCTCCAATCTGGTGTGTGTGCAGAAGAAAATGTACCAATTATTGCAAATTTCAAGAAACTTGCAGGACCTCCAAAAATCGAACTTGCTAGTCCAAACCAAGTTTGTGCAGGGATAGTAGTAGTTGGGGGGTCAATAAAATTACTTGAAGCCAATGCTTCCTCTTGAGTCGACTCACTACCAGTAGATTTGTTTACATATTTATTCTCATCCCAGTCATAGTAAATATTTGCTGTTTGAGCCTTTTCAGCTTTTCTTCCATCAGGGTCTATAAAATTGACAGGGTTATTTAACGCGTAAACATATGGTGAATACCTTCTTGAAATTTCAGCCAACGGATCAATATTCATCCATCTACCTATAGTTTGGTCATAATTTCTTGCACCATAGTCGTACATAGCTAGTCCCAGCTCGTCTTGAAGCTCCTTACCGTTGTACTTATATTTCGATGCTGAATTTGTAGAAGTGGCAGCAATATTATACCCTTTATGCTTTAGCCCAAAAGGATAATAATTATCTTCTTCAATAATTTCAAGAACGTTGCTAATCGGATTTTTAGCATAGCTAACTCTTATATTTCCTAAGTGATCTTTATATTGAAATACATAAGAAAGTGCACCACCGGTACTCTTTACATATCCCACCGTCGTTGGAAAAAACGCTAATAGATTGTCTTTGTATTGAAAACCGCCCAGATAATTGATCGTTACAGTTGGTTTTCCTGTTTCCGTTACAATTTTCTCGAGTTTTTGCCCTGTTGCATTGTAAATATACTCAATACTGCCTGTTGTACCAAATGTAATTTTCTTTGGTAAATTGAGGTGGTTGTAGCTAATAGTTGTGATTTTTTTGTTCTTATCTGTAATCAGATTACCATTGGCATCATAGGTATAGTCATCACCGGTTTTATTAAAGTCATTAAAACCGCTGGTATTGTTGCTGTTGTCTACCACCTTAGAAAGTTGGTTCGAATTGGCCGGATACGTGTAGGCCAAATTATCGGTTTGTATAGGACCCAATTGAGGATCAATGTCTCCGTTTCGGGCTAAAGACAGAATATTTCCGTTTTTATCGTAGGTCAAACTCTCGTTGTAAGCATCAGTAGCCAACAGGTTTTTCACGTAAAACGCATTTTTTAAACGGTTGAGTTTGTCGTACTGATAGCCATAAGCACGCTCGATATTATCAGAGCCCGTTCTCCAGAAGGTTTCGGCTATATTGCCATTATATAGAGGGATTACATCGGTAATATCGGTAGCAACGGTCGTGTAATTGATCTTAAAAGTAAACAAATCCTTCGCGTCTGTACCTTGCTGCAAATTAGCGGTATTGTTGATTCCCGTAAGCCAGCCTCTTATGTTGTAACTGTAATCTACTTTTTGTAAAGGAACACTTGCGGTGTTTCCTATTTTTTTACTCTGCAATTGTCCTAAAGCATCGTAGGTATTGTCGGCCAAAAGCTGGACAGTACCTCCGTTTATCTGATGGGTATGGGTCAGCAAACGATCCTGTGGCGAATAAGTAAAATCTTCTCTGATGTTTATTTCTGTGCTTCCACTGGTACGTTTGTGTCTGCTTATGGTATAAGTCGGTTTTCCACCAAAGTCCAGTTTACTGTCCGTATAAGTATAGCCACCCAAATGATTCTGTGTATGCGATCGTACAGGTCTGGCCTTGTTGTCGTAAAAAGTAGTACTTATCTCTGCCGGTATTGCTGTGGTTGAGGTTGGTACTCTGGTCCAGCTTCCGGTAGGCAGCGTTTTTACATTGGTCAAAACCGTCTGACTTTCGACGGAAGCAGGGATAGCAGCAACGCCTGGAAAAACATAATTGTCATAATAATTCACCGTCAGCAACTTAAAAGTTTGAGGCGCTATGGTGTTGCTGTAATTGACACTAACCCCATCTATAGTGCCCGAAGTCGTTTTGGTCTCGAATAAAGTTGTAGCAGCATTTTGCGCATCCTGAAGTGCTTTTCGGGAAGCAGAAGTAGCACTCACATTATTCCATCCGGTATAAACAGGACGACCAAAAGCATCGTATTTGGTGATGATCCAACCCACTGCTGCATCGTCTTTAAAAGGAGACAGGACAGGACCTGTGGCTACGGGACGATCGAGTTTATCATATACAATAAACTCCCATTGTTTGCCCGGTAGTTTTTTCTCGACCAGTCGGTTGCGATAATCGTATTTGTACTGGTAACACAAACCGTTTAATACCTCAGCCGTAATGGTACCGTCTGCCTTTGGCGGGATCACATAAGTCAGATTTCCGTATAAATCATATACATAATACGTATCGTGTTTGTTCCCGGACTCATAGGTTCTCTTTAAAACTACTTTGCCTTCTTTGTCTTTAAATTCTACCGTTGAACCGGCAGTTTCTGTTGGAGAGCCTGCGGTATTCTCGTCATACGTAACGGTTTTCAGTAAGCTGTTGGCCGGATAATTCCCGGAATCTGAAAAAGTAGTGGCAAACAAGCCTGCGGCAGCATCCCAGGTAGCGGTTGCTTTATATAGTTTTACTTCTGTAGCGGTATTCGTTTTATAATCGAGTTTTATTTCATGTCCCTGACCCATAGCCCAGGATGTCCCCGGAGCTGCCTGTTTTAGAACCCTGTTTAAAGGCGAGGACTCGAGTTGTTTTTCTGAAAAAGGGTTTGCCGTGTTCTCATAAGTAGCCGAATTGTAAAACGCAACCGTAGCAGCTTCTGCATTATCTGCTAAAGCCATATTGACAGAGGAAGCCTCATAAGGTAAGTACTCGCGAAGCTGTCTCCCGAAAGCATCATAGGCTATATGGGTTACTATATCTTTTCCAGATGCTGATTGTTTGTTGGCTATTTGTTGCATCGGTCGCCCGAGTCCGTCAAAATAGGTAATGCCGGTCTGCGCCTGATCGACACTGGGAAATTCTATGACAGTAGTAGTTTCTTGTTTATAGGTCTTGCTGATGATATAATTTTCACCGGATGGCGCCAGTATAGTCGAACAATCAGGACTTGTGCCTTTTAACAAAGGACAATTGTCGGTATTGTTTCGTACATAGTTTCCTGCAGGAGCAGTACATTGGGTTACAAAAACAGCAGGGTCACCCATTCCGTCGAGATCGGTATCGGCATACCATCTGGTGTTGGGATGAATCGTATTGTCAGCATCGTTACAATCGGTTTTATTGGTTACATAACCTGCGGGTTTTACGCTGTATGAAACACTTAGAGCAGCATTGCCAAAGGTATCATTATCGGCATCCCGGTAAAACGTCTGCGGGGCTATATTGGTAATGTTAGCTGTAGTATCATTATAATCTGATGCGTTACGTACATAACCAACGGGTTGCGCACACTGGGTTAAGGTTGGAGTAGTAGCTCCAAATCCATCACCATCGGCATCTCTGTACCAAACGTTCGTGGGTTTTATGGCAACATCGACATCGTTACAATCGGTATTGTTGTTAATATAACCACCTGCGGGTTTCAGACAGCTTTTTATGGTTGTGGTTCCTGCGCCAAATCCATCGCCATCCACATCGCGATACCAGAGTGTATTGGGATTTATGAAGACATTAGTATCATCGCAATCGGTATCATTCGAAACATAACCCGTAGGTTTAGTCGTTCTTAAAATGCTGTTATTGGGATCGCCAAAGCCATCGGCATCCTCATCGGCATACCAAGTATACATTCTGTCGTCCCCACCACCGCCTCCGGGAGGGGCAGCTCTAGGTTGTGCTATTTGTGCCTGTCCTAATGAGGCCAATAAGATCAATATCAAACTAAATATATATTTTTTCATTATTGTTATTTAGTTTTTGTAGTTATATTGATTTTCTGTCACGACATTGCCCAAATTATCTTTCACTACCACAAGTCTGTTAAAATCATCATAGTGATAAGTAGTGGTAAAGCCTTTAGGATCGGTGACCGTGCTTACGCCCACCAGCGGTTTGTAAGTAAAAGTGGTAATCAGTGCACTAGGCAAATTGGTTCTAAAAGTAGTATCGTTGGTATTGTACGCTGCAAATACCTGATCGTAGGAGGTTATATTCTCTACTTTCGCAATAGGTTTTGTTTTATCATAGCCCCAGATTATAGCCACCGGCATACTATTCTCGGGAGTGTACTGAAGGATATTTCCTTTATCATCATACTTATCAAATGTGATTTTTTTCTCTAAAGAATTCGTTAGGATGTTGGGAAATTTAGCAGCATAAATAAATTTAGGCTGTAACAGATTACCGGTCGTAACATCTTTAGCATAAACTGTTTTTTGTTCAGACATCTTTGTGCCGGCTTTAAAGGTTTCTATTTTTAGTTGGGTATCAATTCTGTTTGCTGCAATCATATCTGCCACCAAAGGTTCTGTTGGCAGATCCTGTGGATAATAGAATTTGGTTTCCAGAGTCTCTGCTAAAGAAGATTTGCTACTTTGCGAAGTCAATTGCAAATGAGCAGAATTGTTATATACATAATTGGTAGTAGTTTCTATAGGATTGAGCCCGTTCAGGTCATAACTTTTCGATACAGTAGATTCCAGATAAGACCAATACGACTTTGTTTTGTATTCCATTATACTTAAATTCTCGACCGTTTGAGCATTAGGACAAATTTCATTATAGTCTTTTCGAACAGAATATCCCTTTATTTCGTTGGTATAGGAAGGATCCAATTTATAATTGCTTTGCGTTTCTGCGATAATTACAAAAGGTTTACCTGTTACTTTTTTTTGAAAGACCTGCGATCGTATCTCGAATCCGTTATCCCAACCAAAATTGGTAAAAGGAGCGCTTTTGACGTTGGTACCTGTAAGAGATTGTCCAAAATTATCTCTGCGAATTGCAAACTCTTTCATTTCTCCACCGTTTTCAAAGGCGTCTCCACCTTCACTAACGGTAACATATTTGTAAAAACAATTACTGCTGCCGGTATCAAATAAGGAAATCATACTACTGGAACTTAATGTCAAATTTGTTAAGTCTCTATACGAACAGGCTACACCCAATTCACCATCTCCCGGTGGACAAGGATTTCGTTGCATGGTAAGATCTACATAAAGAGGTGTTCTGCCTTTATTTCCCGAAGAGCGATTGATATCGTCTTTATTGCCATAATAATAGCGTTTATAAACCGGCACAACTCCTTCAGTTGAAAAATCTTTGGTAGACTTGATTCGAACTCCACCGGTTGCTATATTTGTATTAATAGTTGTAGGGGCAGTAGCATAATAATTAACATTGATACTTGCTGAAGTATTAAAACCATCTTTATAGAGCCAGAAATTATAAGTCTGACCTGCTTTTGCATCGAAAAAGAAAGTATTGGTTTGTCTTGGTGTAAATCTATAATCCGTATAGTTCATTCTTAAGCCCCGGTCACTAATGGTATAAATCTCAAGAAATTCGTTCGGCATAGCACTATTACTTATTTGTGCAGAGGCTATATAATGTCCTGTGTCTCCGGGATTCGGAAGCGGATTACCATCCGGTCCTAAGGGTGGCGCCGGTCCTTTTACATAGCTAACATAACCCGTAAATTCTATTCTCTGATCAATGGGAGAGGTAAAAACACCTCCTTTTAAAATTTCATCAAGATCATTTTCTCCTCTTTTAAATCGTATATTCGTTTTAGAAGGATAGGTCGTTTTTTCTCCCCAAAACGTATTACTTTCATAGTCAAATTCGGTATATCCTTTTGTGGGGTAAAAAATCTTTTTCAACAATCCAATTTTAGCAAAATTGCCGTCGGGTTCTTTGTCAGCTCCCCCGTAATTGAGATCATTGAGATCGTATTCGTTTACATTTTTCGGAACTAAATTTGAATTTTCTTTTCCGTTATAATATCCCCAATGGTCCTGACTAAAGGATAGCCTTTTGGGAAATTCGGTTGGGCTTGTATATTCAAATTTATAATTTTTAGTAGGATCGCGAAAAGTGATATTCTGAAGAAAAACTCTTTGATTTAATGTTTTTAAATAATCGAACTTAATTTTTTCAATAGTATCAGTTACAGTGGCAACTAATGTTATGTTTTCTATTTTAATATTTCCATCTATATCTGTATATGTTGTCGGATCATGATAACCAAAAGTAATGTATCCATCTATTGGGTTGTTACTGAATATTTTGGCAACTTTTTTCCCCGTCACAGTCATATCCGAAGCAGTGATTCCGCTAAGAGTGGGTAGTGTAGAATAAACAGAATTATTACAGCTAAATTGCATCTGAGGATACGACATTACCAAGGACTGAGCGTTAGAAGCAACATATTCCATGGTATAATTGTCATAGGCCAGATAAATTTCAGAACCATTGGGATGGATTATTTTGCTTAAGTACCAAGCCGTTACACTAGCGCTTATTACAGAATGGCCTGCCCCTGAACTTCTAAAAGTGGTTGTTTCCTTTTCGGTAAAAAAATACTTAATTCCCTTGGTATCTGTCAGCACAAAATCAGCATTATTGATTCCGGTTCGCCCTATTTTAATTTTTTTATTGTTTACTAAAACAGGCTGGTTGTTTTTGTCATAAACAAACTTTCCGGAATTCCCGTTGAAATTAAAAGAGTACACATCGCTTTCTGTATCAGCGCTCTCCTGACCGGCAGCCTTATAAAATGCTACTCTTTGTGCTTCTGTAGCTCCTGCTAAATCATCAGGTGGATAAAGAGGCACTGTATTCTCATCATCCTTATCCCTCACGGTACGTGTAATGACCCCTCCAAAATTAAGATTCCATCCCAGTCCGACATTAGAGGAAACTTCATCGACCTTTATCCCATTAGAACCATAATACAAAGATATAGGCGATTCTAAATCTTTTGTTTTAAAACTAAGCAACGGAATCGAAAGATTGGCCGCACCGGTAAAGAGCCCCACAGGAACATTTCCAAATTTTCCCAATTCCCCGGCCGTCGGTGAGGGCGGTGTTATATTGGGTAAAAACTTACTGTTATCGGTTTGAGCTGCAGTTGGTAAAACAATAAAAAGAAGCAGCAGGAAAAGCAGACCGCTTATCCGGCTTTGGATTTGTAATAAAGTCATACGGTTTTAGTTAATGGATTTGATTACTTTAACGGACTGGGTTTTTACATCCGTTTTGATATTGATGATATAGATTCCTTCGGAATATTTACTTAAATCTACCGGTACGGTACGGCTTGTAATGCTAAAATTTTGCAGGATACGTCCCGAGATATCCACCAGAGTAGCGGTTCCCTTTTTAAAATCATGCCCAATAATGACATTGGTATAAGTTGCTGCAGGATTAGGCATGACTTCAATACCGGCTTTTACTTTTTCTGCTCTGGCTTTGTCTTTAAGTTTGACCACCCAGAAATCATTTGAGCCGATATTGGAGTTTTTATCTTTGGATGAGGTAGAATTGGAAGTCCCGGCCATTAAATACCCGCCATCACGGGTTTCGATCAGTTTTCTAAGTATATCTTCTCCGCTGCTCCCAATGATTTTACTCCAGAGTTCTTCACCTTTCTCATCGATCTTCAGGGCTATATAATCGTTTATCCCTTCTTTTTCTTTGTTTATCCCTACTTTACTCGCCAGAGTAGTTAAGAGAGAAGGTTTGCTCTGGGTTTTAGCATGGCCACCTATTAAATAACTTTTGTCTTCATTAATAACCAGGGAAGTTAAAAAGTCTGCTTTACCAAAATCGTAGGTTTTACTCCAAAGTACTTCACCCTGTTTGTCCAGCTTCAATACCCAGTAATCGGTACCATTACTCACAGTACCACCAAGAGGTGTTAAAGGGTTTCGGCTGTTGGAATTGCCACCCAAAATATAACCTTCGTCAGCGGTTTGATGAATGACAGCAGGCTGATCATCACCCTCAGCACCATAGGTATTTTGCCACTGGATTTTTCCTGCATCATCTATTTTAATAAGCCAGTAATCTCCCTGACCTTTCTCACTTGCGGTTTTATCTCCTGACAGAGGCGAATTGGAGTATCCCGCCAGAATGTAACCATTATCGGTAGTTTGTTCGATCCCTTTTAATAAATCGGAGTATTGTCCGCCATAGGTTTTTTGCCACTGGATATCTCCGTTTTTGCTTAGTTTGACTAGCCAGTAATCCATATTGCCGCGACTTTTTTCGGATTTGGAATACAGATCTGATTTGGTTGTGGTAAGTCCTTTTTTCATAGGACTGTTAGCTGTAGTAGAAATCAAAGGCAGGTCTGAAGCGGAAGAGCCTGCTACAAGGTAACCACCGTCTTTGGTCTGAAAGGCGCACAATACTTCATCCTGTGCGTTACCTCCGATAGTTCTCTGCCATTGCTGTGTACCGGCAGCGGTTAGTTTGATGACCCAAAAATCAGTAATGCCTTTACAAGCTTCACCTTTCTCAAATCCGTCGGAAGAAGAGGAAGTACCGGCAAGTATAAAACCTCCGTCACGGGTAGACTTTACGCTCTGTAGTAAATCAAATCCGGTTCCTCCAAAGCTTTTTTGCCATTCAAAATCGCCTTTTTCATCCATTTTCCAGAGCCAGTAATCTACATCACCGTGATTGTCGTCTGTTTTATTTCCGGTTTTGTCCGAAAGAGAACTCCCTGCCAGGATAAAACCGTAATCGGCTGTTGGCTGGGCATCAAAAAGATAATCGGCATGTTTTCCGCCATACGATTTTTCCCAAAATACGTCCTGTGAATAAATAGCAAAAGGAAAAAAAAGCAATAGAATGTAATGTTTTTTCATAGATACTTTCGAGGCTTATAAATTATTTTGGGGGCGCAAAATTAATCGACGCTGATCGCTAAATTTTACGGATAATCCGTACTTTTTTTTACTTTTTTATTTGTATATGGCAGAAAAATGAAACAATACCTTAATGCCCATAAAATCTCAAAAAAATAAACATTACTGCCCTTACCAGGGCTCTTTTTATGGTCACAACTTTCTATTGAACTCCTGAAAAACAATAGAAATCAAATAATCGAGGCTGCTTATTTTCCAATGCGAAAAGGATAAAAAGGCAGCTAAGGTATTATGGACACCCGCCGCACCCGCCACCAAAAGACTACGGCATAAACGGTTTGCTCCCCTAAAGGGTGCCCCTCCAATTATTCCGTTTCCTTTTGGCTTTCCGCTTTGTCCATACCTTCTAATGGCTTTCTTTTTTTCCTTTTTTTCTTTTGGAAAAATGCTTTTTGAGTCAGGCAGGTAAAGGGAAGAAAACAGGATTGTTTAACATTAAAATATCAAACTATGAACATTATCGGTAGAGTGACAAAAGATGCGCAGGTACGCACTTTGTCAAACAACAAACAAGTCGTAAACTTTTCAGTAGCCATCAACGACAGTTACAAAAACAAACAGGGCGAGCGCATAGAACAGGCAACCTATTTTGATTGCGCCTATTGGCTTAGTGTCAAGGTTGCCACCATACTCACAAAAGGGGCACTCGTGGAACTCACAGGAAGAGCAAGCGCAAGGGCGTGGACAGGCAGTAACGGCGAAGTACATGCAGGACTGAATTTCAATACCTCGCAAATCAAATTGCATGGGGGTGGTAAAAAGACAGAAACGGTACAAGCTTCTACAGAAAACAGTAACAGCAAGACAGACGAAGACCTGCCATTCTAACAACAAAATTCAAAACATTTTTAACTCTTTTAAATTTAAATATCATGGCACATAATATCAATTTCAATCAGAACACAGGGCGTTATTCCTTTTTTAGCGTAAAAGAAAAAGCATGGCACGGTTTGGGGCAGATAGTAACTCAGTACCCTACAAGTGAGGAAGCTATTAAATACGCAGGACTCAATTATGAAGTGGTAAAATCCCCACTGTTAACCAAAGGCTCAGGTATAATCGAAACTTCGCAAGGCATAGAGATTGGCAGTAACGAATTGAATGTACCTAATTATTTCGCCAACATCCGTACCGATAACAATACGGTATTGGGCGTAGTAGGCAAGGACTACCACATTGTACAAAACCGTGAAGTCTTTAACTTCTTTGATGCTATAGTTGGCGGTGAGCACGGCATTCTTTACGAAACCGCAGGAGCGTTAGGCAACGGGGAACGTATCTTTATTACAGCCAAACTACCTGACTATATCCGTGTAGGTAATGGCGATGATGTAACAGAAAAATATATTTTCCTGACCACTTCGCACGATGGTAGCGGAAGTATCACAGCCGCTTTTACTCCAATTCGTATAGTGTGTCAAAACACACTTAATGCTTCCCTGCGCTGTATGACCAACGTTGTACGCATCAAACACACTTCGGGAGCAAAACAACGTATCGAAAATGCGCATAAAATTATGGGGCTTGCCAATACACTAAGCCATCAGTTGGAGGGTATATTTAATGATTGGGCAAAAGTAAAAGTTACCGACCAAGAGGTAAAAAAGTTAATCCAGTTGGCTTTATGCCCGAATAAAGAAACCTTTGATTTACTCAAAAAAGGGGCAGAAGATGAAGTTTCCACGCTCTTTAAAAATACGGTAGAAGATGCCTTTGCTTATGCTATGGTAAGCGATACACAGCAAATGGACACCACTAAAGGAACTTTATTCGGAGCATATAATGCTGTGACGGGCTACTATCAGAATGTACGCAATTACAAAGACAATGAAGCCAAATTACAAAGTATTGTATTGGGAGGAACTGCCCAACTCAAATCTCAAAAAGCATTTGAATTGTGTACTGCTTTTGCAACAGAAGGAGCACAAACCCTAATCCTTAATTAAGATAACAAAAGGCTACTGCCTTTACAGGTGGTAGCCTCTTATAAAACAATGGATATGAACACAAATTTTTTCAATCAGATAGCACAGTTGGATTTTACAGGAAGTCTGCAACTGACAATAGCCAAAGGCATCGATACGCATCTTATCGTATCGGTACTATTGAGTAACGAGGGGTGTGTCGATAATGCCAAAAATCTAATTCCTCCCTTAACTTTTAACGCCACAGCGAAGGAATTTGACGAGGGTTTTTTTGAGCAGATCACTACGCCTATACAAAAGGCTTCAGGATTAATGGTGGATATGGAAGGTTTTATGAAACAGTTGGATGAAGCCAAAAAGCAATCGGCAATGGAAAAAGAAAAGTCCGATAAGCAAAAGAAAGAACTCGAAGGCAAAGACAAAAAATACAAAGAGGCTATGGCAAAGGTGGACGAACTTGAAAAAGAAGGCAAGTTCCGTGAAGCGTGGATGAAAGTTCCTGATATGGGAGAATTTCCGCAAAAGGCAGACGAGATACGCAAACGAAGAACATCTTTATCGGACAAGTTCTCAACACCAAGTCTTTTTGGAGCAATGGAGGAAGCAATTACAGAACCTGAAAGGACAGAAGATTACCCAAGTGAAGAAACAGAAGGAGAAGAAGAATAAAAGCAATAATTCAAAAAAGAAAAGTCATGTTAGTAGCAACACATTTAGAACGGGTATTTATACTCAAAGAGAAAGGACAGGACATCAGACTAACCGACCCCGAACCCCGTTGGAGCGTGGAAGCCGTGATGAATTTTTACGCCAATATGTACCCCATACTCACAACGGCAAAAGTATCTGCCCCTCAAATTAAGGACGATACCGTAGAGTACAAATTCGAGAGCGTGATGGGAACCAAAGGTTAAATCAAAAATCAAAAACGATGAATTATGCAACGCAACATTATATCGGGAACTATCAGGCTACCCCAGCACCAAAGGCAACAACAATTGCACCGACAACTCAGCGAATTTATGGATTGGATGCAAAAGCCAAAGGACGCAAGCCAAATACAAAAAGACAAGTGCAAGTCAGTACCTACGACCATGCTTCCGATGGTATTCTAAAGTGTACATTCCTGCCTAAACTGAACGAAATTAAAACGGTACAGGCTTGTAAGGAATCGGATAAAATGCAGAGCGATTTTTACAAATCCCTTTGCAGACTGGCAGAACATTATAAGATAGAACCCATGCCGACCAACCATTTAGACTATTCTTACAATATTGCATTGGCAATGTGGGATGTGGAGGAAAAGCTAAAGCAGAGTGTTCCCAATTTTGACGAGATTCGTTTGGTAGAGGATACTGAGAAAACCTACCTTATAACGGAGGAACGTTATAGTACAGGTTCAACACTCTTTTACATTCCTGTGGCTTCATTGTATCGAATGCTCCGTAAGCCTAAGCGAAAAAGAAATGCTCATTTGTTACTCTCTGTTTGCGCTTATCTGTATCATGTGGCGGGTATTGCGTATTACAGGGATAACGAGAGCTATTTGTATTGGATGTACGAGATGTTAAACGATTGGATAGAAGAGGACGACTATACCCAAGAAACAGAAGTCTGCCTATCGGAGATTGTGCAAGCCCAATATATAGGGGATTGTATAGAGAAAAAAATATACAATCCCACCAACCTGACTCTCTTTGAGCAACGTATCGAGAGATTTAGAATAAGAGACAAATTTGATGGGATATGTTTAGCAATAGCCCAAGAAGCCTTTGACCTTTGTACGTTCTATCCAAATGAAAAAATATACCGCAATGCAAGACCCAACGGGGAGGCATCAGAGGAAGATATAGAAAATATCATCGGAATGGAAAAATATGTATCCTTTTATGCTGACCATAAAGGCTGGCTCAATGATACACTTATTGACGCGGTCAACAATGAAATGCAGGAGTACGGACAGATGGAAGAACCCATTATTGAAAAGCAGTTTGATGGCAAGGATATGACAGGCGTTAATCTTTGCTTTGAGAACCGTTTGTTTGAACTACTGCATAAGTTGTGTGACATTTTAAATGACTTTTAAAAAACAAAACCGTATGGAAACCATGAACGATATAACAAAAGATTTTGGGGCGTTGTACCATCCCAAATCGGCTTTGGTTTTTTATCAGAGCAAAGGAAGCAGTTCAGATGTTTATGTAGAACATTTTGACATGGACAAAAACGGCAATCCTGTCAATGCCCACCCGTTGACCGTGAAAGAAGCCAGTGTATTGGCAAAAGCGCTCCAAACAGAAAAAGAGAAAAATAGTGCTTATTTGAAATCGGAAGGGATATTACCAAGCAATATTTTACATATCAATCCAAGTATGGAAAAAGGTACGGTAGTTTGGTACACCAAAGCGCAACAACGACAGTTGTATTTTGTAGAGAGTCTGCAAATCCCCAGTGGTAAAACCTCTGTACCGCCAATGATTTGGTACGCCAGTAAAAACAGTCTTGCCGTATATGCTCTTGCAAGAGACAGAAGACCAACAATAAAGACAAAACTCTATCATGCGCCTTATTTCAATATTTATGAAGACGGTAAAGTTTGCATGGGAACGGTAAGTGTGGATATTAAAAACTCCGCTTCCGTAGAAGAATTTACAAGCGCATGGGAACACTATTTTTTCAATTCCTATTTCAGCCATTTGTTAGGTAGTAACAGCCCTGTAAAAGGCAATTGTGTGGCACTATGGAAAGGTCTTGTCAATACCGATAAACCCTTTCCGAAAGAAGTATTGAAATCTAGTAACAAAACCGTTAAACATTTATTGTTATGAAAACCAAAGTACATTTTACCGACAATTATCTCATTAGTCCGACCAATCCTATTGAAGTCAATTTGATAGGGGCGGGAGGGACAGGCTCAAAGGTTTTAACTGCTTTAATGGAAATGAATCATAGCCTTACGGAACTCGGACACGCAGGATTGCAGGTACGTCTGTGGGATGATGACATCATCACAGAAGCCAATTTGGGCAGACAGCGGTTTGCACCTAGCGAAACAGGAATATATAAGTCAGTAGCTTTAATAAACAGGGTCAACAGGTTCATGGGAACAAATTGGAAAGCGGAAACCCAAAAGTTTCAGTACAATACGATAGGGGGCATTGCTGAAAATGCCAAAGCCACCCTTTACATTAGTTGTGTGGATACGGTAGAGGGAAGGTTTGAAATTGCACAAATGCTTAAAGAAATGAGCACACACAGAGCCACTCGCAACGAACCTAAATATTGGCTCGACTTCGGGAACAGTAAGCAAACAGGGCAGGTTATACTCTCCACCATTAAAGAGATAAAACAGCCTGATTCGCAGAAGTATCAGCCTGTGGCAAGCCTGCCAATGGTTACCGATGAATTTGGTAAACTGCTCAAAGAGTCTGAAGAGTCAGACGATGCGCCAAGTTGTAGTTTAGCCTGCGCACTCGAAAAGCAGGATTTGTATATCAATGCCACATTGGCTCAAATGGGTTGCTCGCTCTTATGGTCGATGTTCCGCTATGGAATGATTGAAAACAGGGGCTTTTTTCTCAATCTGAAGAACTTCCAAAGCCAACCCCTGAAAATAGATTAAAAGCAATTTCGGGCGGCAAAAAGGCACTCCCTTCGAAAGGTCGGGACAGCCTTTTTGCGTCTTAGCGGATGCAGCCACTTTAATAAAAAAGGAATCTTCCTCCATTTTATTAAACAGGCTGCGGATATTTTGTAAGGGATATTATGATCCCTTTTATTTTTTAAGGAAGACTTCTTTTCTTTCCTTAAAAGCGTCCAAAGAAAAAAAGCAAAAGAAGACCGCCAAACGAGTTGGATTTTGTTTGTTTTCAAAAGTAAAATAACATCTTAAATAATTAAATTTGAAGCTTGTCAGTCAATAGTAAACAACAAATCGTCCAATGATCGAAACCCAGATTGTAATAACAGTCAATAGAAAATCAGACCTTACTGCCATAGAGCAGCAAATTATCAATAGCAGCCTACAGTCTCCTGTTTACATTCGGGAATATGAAAAGAGCTTTCAAATTGATTTTACCAGTGATTATGAACAGTGGGAACTCGATACAGCCATTTTAAATTGTTTTGACGACTATGAGTATACAGATGACCTGGAAAGCGGAAGAAAAGAAATAAGGGTTCAAATATCACGATACCAATCGGAATTTTCTACTGATGGATGGGGCAGGCGAATTGAAAATCCATTAAATGAAACTAAGTACCTTGTAAAGAAATCGGTTCAAAAAACTCCGAAATTTAATCCCAAAGTGAAAGTTTTATTTGAAGGCAAAGAACACTTCTATCAAATGAACATTATTGATGGTGTAAATGAAGCTACTAATGAAAAAGGGTTTCTCTTACTAAATGAGTTTAAAAATAATGTGAATGATGACACTGATTTTTTCAAAGACAGGCTTTACAAATCTCCTTTAGAAGCTTTTCACTTTGGATACCATAAATTAAGCGAAGTGGTTGATCGTGATTTTGCTGCGTATTTGGAGACTAAAAAGAAAGAAATAAGAGAAGTACAAAAAATGCCCCGAAAGATTGTAAGAGATTTTGTTAATGCCTGCAACCGATCCGATCTGGATGGAATCCTGAAAAATCTCAGTGAAGATGTTGTCTTCGAGATATGGGAAAGATGGAAAACAGTTTTTGCTACTACAACAATAGAAGAATTAAAAGATTTTTTAAGCTCTTCAAAACAAGAATTATGTGCAAAAGATTTCAAGATCAGATCCAAATGGTACTTTGATGGGCCTGTAGTAACCATTGGGCTAAAATATTTTCCCCAGACTTCAGATCCGGAAATAAAAAGTACTCAGAAGTTCAAACAGCTAAGATTTACACTCAAAGAAGCTAAGATCATCAGTATCGTAGATGAAAAATAAAAATCATTAGTAGATAAAAAAGTCCTGCTACTTCTAGCAGGACTTTTACATTTAATTGGCACTGTTGAAATCAAAAGTCAACTCTTTTTCGTTTCCAAAATTATCCGAAATCCAAATCGTAAAAGATTGTGATACATTGGAGCCGGAAGTATAGTACAAACGAAATGGTCCGGGGGCTAATGGATATAAGTCATTAGGGACAAGAACACGTCTATTTTGAAGTAGTAGAAATCCTCTACCATCATTCTGAAAATACCGGATAAAGTATTTAGTTTCACTATACTGGTCTGCTCTTTCAAGAGCGAGCCTTATTTCTATGGTCTCACCGTTAGCAATTTCTTTGGGAACCGGCATGACACTAACCTCAAAAGGAAAATTGTTTTGTGTTTCCAGATCGTCTTTTGCGCAGGATACGCAATTTAGAGAAACTAGCAGTACCAGAACCAGTACTGGCAATAGCGTTATTGTACGTTTATTAAAAATTGTTTTCATTTTTTCTATTTTTTTAAAAGTTAAATCTAAGTCCTATACCCACAGATGTTCGAAACTGCTCCATATCAGTACCCAAGAAAGCCTTGAGACGCACCTGAAGAAGCAGTACAAGATTATCAGAGAGATAGGTTTCAAAAGAAAGTCTGGCGCCGGCTCCATAGATAAAGTTATCCTCACCTACGATTTTGGCTCCGTCAAATAAAACAGCCTCTCCCTTATTAATACTTTCATAGCCTGCTATAGCTGTTAAGGCTGCGTTTAGGGTAATATTTCGATACGTATCTCCGATGAGGTAGAAACTGTATCCCCCTTCAGCGCTGAAAGTTTGATGAGGTATACGAAGACCTTTGTACTGGTAATACTGATGAGCATACTCGACCCCCCAGATTTTGTAATTGCCATTTTTACCATTTACAATTGCTGCGATATTCAGGTAATAGTTCCTGCCGGGACTTTCATTGGAGAGGGTTCCAACATTTAATTCCAACCCTTTTTGCCGGGGTAGCATGCGTTGTGCCAGCACTGTTTGGCTGCTTATCAAAAGCAGCATTAGGATATAAATATGTCTTTTCATTTTTTATCTTTTTTAGATTATTAAAATTTCAGGTGCGTGTCTTTTATCAGACGGGCTCTGAGCAAATCAACATTTTCAATTTCAAAGCTTTGGTTTCTGCCGCCGTTTTTTTCAAAGACCTCAATTCGGAGTACTTTGTCGTCATCAATGGTGAACTGATCCAGCAGGAAGACGTTTCGCTCAGTGGATTTTCCGTTAATTTCATTTAGAGGCTTGTACGTACGAAGTGGTTGTAGAAGCCTTTCCTGCACGACAGTACGTTTAGTCGTTTTTTTATCGACTATTTTAAAATTGATAAAGTCAATTAAAAAAGGAACATTGCTGCGGTTGACAAGCTGGGTATGAAAATAGTATTTGCCATTATGAATGTAAATTCCTTTAAGGATAAACCGTAAGCCAAAACTTTTAGCTCCAATGTGTTTGATCACTCTGTTATCCTTTTTATAGATCGTTTCCAAAAGCAGATCGGCAAGATTGGAAGACTTACCAAGTTCCTCAAAAAAGACATGTTTACCACTAGTTTTATCTACAGTCTTTTGCATACTCAACAGATCATACGTCAGGACTTTTGGAGAGGAATCGTAAGTGACATTAAAACTATAAAAATGTCCCTCCTGGGTAATGACCGAAAAATTGGTTTCGGTTTCAAACTCCTTTACCGATGCCTTTACTCGCAGTACGTTTTCTGCATCTTCTGCTTTGGAGGCAATCAGATAATCACTACCAAGATCGACATAACGTATAGCCGATGGAAAGATCAGATGTGACGTTTTATCGTAAGTGACTTCCAGACGATACGATTCCATTTTGTCAAGACTCAGTGCATTTTTTGTTGTAACCTGCGCCGATGTTAAAAAAGTACAGCCCACTATCATCATAGTTATCCAGAAGGATTTAATTTGATTTTTCATTTTGAAAGAGAGTTTGGTTTTTTATTTTTTGGAAACAAGAAACACCTGATGTCCGGCTTTTAAGATGACCTTTGGCGTCTTGATCTTTTTGGAGAAATAACCTGAGACTCCCTGAATGACACCACGGCTCAGATCAGCGGCCACTTGTTGCCCTGCCGATTGGGTAAGCATAAAGCTTGTTCCGGAAGTCTGACTCATATTACCGGCCATTTCCGTGACGGCATTCATTTCAGCAGAATATGGAACATACAAACCTTGCTGTCCGTCCAGATCATAAACAGTAAGATCCACCGCAATGATATGACCATCAAGTTCAATTGAGGTAACCTTTAACTGCAAGCGACCTGCCTGAAACTTACCATTTGCCATTAAAAGGGCGCCTTTTGGAAATTTACCATTGGAAGTTTGGGCAGCTTCTAGTAAACGAAGTCGTACACCTGCCTCACCAATAAAGGTTTGTGTTTCCTGTATGCAGGCTTTAATGCTGTTTTTTGGCGGTACAGCTGTAGAACTTGAGCCGGCTGCAGAAAAGCTTCGATTCCTATGCTCTGAAAGAGTACTGTCGGTTGGCTCACGATAGAGCGCCGATACGGTGTTTTTTTTTACCGGAGTGAAGGATTGAAAGTATTCTTTTTTCGAAGGCGCAGCAGCAGCAGTCGTGACATTAGCAGGTTTGGTTTCTGTAACATTGACAGGACTCGGGAGGTATTTAGCTGCCATCTGATACGATTTTTCCATCAGAGCCATCTGATCGTTTGCTGTTAAGACTTTGGGAACATCCTTTTGGGCTAATTGCTCTTTTAAATCATCCAATTGACGACGAAGTTCGTGGGTGTGACTGTTGTCGTCATTATAAAAGGAGCTTAACGTACTTTGGGTGTTTCGATAACTGTTTAACGAAGCGTTGGCAGGTCTGCCGGGACTATTCCCGGAATTAATGTTTTGACCCGTTTCATCGGAGAGTCTGTTAGGAGAATCAGTTGAGGAGCTGTCCTCATTCCAGTAATCGGAAAGCGAAGTCAGGGCATTTCGTTTTTGCAGCTCTTTTTGCTCAAGCATTTCCTCTTGATAGGCTTTTTGTTTATCGGACTGCATTTCTGCTTTTGCAGGCTGTGGCACAGCATCATTTAAACCGAGATTTTGCGTTTCATTTTGATCTGAAGTTGGTTTAAAGATCAGGTACAGACAGCTTACAAATACAATTCCCATTAAAACGAATATCAGGGGCTTTTTGAGTCTCTCCAAACTGCTCTTTTTATCTTGAGGCAGATTAGAGGATCGGGTTGGGTTATTTTCTCCCATGAGAATATTGACCTTATTTTCATTATTTTTCATAAATCGTATCGTTTAGAAAAGTTGATGGTGTATCTTTTGTTTTAAGATTTTCTTTTTTAAAGACGGGGTTTCCGATAGGTCTGATTACCATATAGGTGTAGGCATCAGTGGTATCATACCACACTTTAAAAATAACTCCGGCGGTAAGCAACAGATAGGCTGTAAATAAAAGCAGGGTATAGCTGTGCTGTTTGTGTAGGGGCAAAGCGCGCCAACGCTTATCCTGTCCCTCAAACCATTTTTCCAGGTTTATTCTTATTGTTCTCATCCGATAGGTTTTAGCGATTGATGACCTCAATGTCGTTGTTTTGGGTTACAGCGAACTTTTCGATATTAAAGCCTTGCGGGTTGTTATCCGATCGGACAGAGTTTACCAGGAAACAGGAGGTTACGAGATTTCGCTTGGTTATATTACTTGAACGTATAATGAACTGCTTGGCATAGGTACGAACAGCATAGGGGTAAGCGTCAAAATGACACAGTATACTATCTACTTCGATACGTTGCTGAACATTTCCTGATATGATACGATTGTAATACCCTTTTTCAGATAGGTCTGTATAGTAATCAAAGGCACTTTTATCGGCAAGATTAAAAGCTCTTTTCATATTATTTTCAATAGCCTCTTTATCCGGGGCAAGGGTAAAAAACAGTTCGTGAAAGCGTCGTATATGCTCTCTGGCCTCTACTGGGCGGTTGATAGTGACATCTTGCGAAAGAGCAAGCATCAGCGATTTACCATTGTCAAGAACATAGATTTTTTGTCTTTGAAGTTCAGCAAAACGGTAGGACTTCCAGATGGCAAATCCCGATGCGAGTAGGCAAATCCCGGCAAACAATAGCGCATACAAGCGTATTTGTCTAAAGCTGTTTTCGATGTTTCTGAGTGTTTTAAATTCCATAGTACTTGTTTTTATCTATTGAGTAGTTTACCGCCTATATTTCCAACAGCTGAACCGGCACCGGCTCCTGCAATATTGCCGGATTTCATGGCGGTTTGATTAACATTACGGCTAAAGTTTCCTGCTCCGCCGGCCTGAATGATCCAGCCTGTTACTGTGGGAATCGTAAAGTATCCGACAATACCTATGATCATAAAGATCACATACACGGTATTGGAAGTATCAGGGATATAGGTAGGATCGGAGAGCATTTCGATATCACGCTCTAAAATGAGCGTTTGTATCCTGGCCAGCATAGAACTAAAAAGATCCGTAACAGGAAGCCAGAGGTAAACACTGATATATCGCGTTAACCATTGGGTGAGCGTGGACTGAAAACCGTCCCAGACCGAAATAGCAAAGGCAATTGGACCAAGTATAGACAGGACGATTAAGAAAAATGTCCTTATGGTATCAATTACTAATGCTGCTGCCTGAAACAGAATTTCCAACAGATTTAAAAACCACTCCTTTAAAGCTTTTTCCACTTGATAGGTTTGCCTGTCCATATACATGGCTGCCATTGTCCCGATATCGGAGGGCGACCAGCCGAGTTCATCAAGTTTTTTATCAAACTCTTCGTCAGAGACCATGTAGGCTTTTTCCGGATTTCGGATCATGGCTTCGTATTCCAACTGATCCTTTTGCTGCTGCAATTTGTTCATGTCCAAAACCTGCTCTTCCAGTATGGAGTGAGTCCCTTTTACTATTGGACTAAGTACTGCGTTAAGGCTGCCCAATACGATAGTGGGGAAGAACATAATACAAAGCCCCAGAGCAAAAGGGCGTAGAAGAGGAAATACATCAATAGGTTCTGCCCGGCTCAGTGCCTGCCAAACCTTGTAGGCTACATAAAACAAGGCTCCGAGTCCTGCCAGACCTTTTGCCACCGCTGCCATTTCACCCGCTAGTGGGATCATATCGTCATAGAGCGCACGTAATACGTCGTGTAGGTTATCCCATTGCATAACTTACCAGTATTTTTGATTAGCAGATCCGTAGAGGTCAAGGACTCTTTTGGCATCATTTTTCTTCTTTGCCCTGAGATAAGTCACCGAAATGTTTTTATTGGTGTAATAACGGACAAGACTATGATAGTCTTTTACCTCTTTGTAGACACGATCAATAATTTCCATACGTTCTTTGTCATTAAAAGAAAGGTTCGTTGTCGTAACGATCTGTTTTAGTTCTTTTAATAGCGCCGTACTTTCATTCAGAAGTGATGCGTAGCCATTGCCTATAGCCACAAGTTCCTGTGTAGTAAAATTGGGGTCGTTCATCATCTTGCCGAAATTGGATACATACATCTCCGATACGTCACCAACCAGAAGCACGGTCTGTTGTACCTTACGGGCATCCTTTACCAAATTGCTTACAGATTGCAGTTTGTCGTAATATTCTTTACCCTGTTTGTAGACTTTTTCTACTTCTTTAAAATTTTTAAAGACATTGGAAACAGTAGAGGAGGTCTGTACAATTTCGTTGGCACTATTTAGAATACCTGAGGCCAGATTTGTCGGGTCTGTAACAACCCATTGGGCTTTTGCGCAAGGTGCTACGGCTAACAATAGCATCGTATACACCATTAAGATTAGTCTTTTCATTTTTATAATTTTTAAATTAGAACTGATTATTGATTTGCTTTTTCCTGTCGCTGTAAAGCAATGCGTTTGATTGCTAGCTCTACATTTCCACCAAGCTCTGAGGCGAGCTGCATCACTTCCATTTTTTCGGTTTCTTCCGTGGTATAAGCCAGATATTCCGGCATACTCACTTCTGTGGCATAAACTGCCGAATGCGTGCCACCGAGTCCGATCCATACTTCCTTATAGAGTCGTGAAGGATCATTGTTCATATTGATAGATAATACCTGTGCTTTTTCCTTATCTGTTAGCCCAAGCATGGCCTGTATCTCATCAAACTTATTCATGTATTTACGCTGGTCTAAAAGGATTTTGCAGTCAGAATTATTGATAATACTTTCTTTTACAATGGGAGACTGAATGATGTCATCTACTTCCTGCGTAACTACGATAGCTTCTCCGAAAAATTTCCTAACGGTCTTAAGTAGGCTAAGCACCCAGCGCCTTATCGTATTACTACGGTAGGTTTCCAAATGCTCGCCCCCGAACCGGACTTACACGTCTCCGCGTATCCGGCTCTCCACTAATCTTGTCAGTCTAATGTTCCGTTATGGATTTTCTGATGACAGCTATAGCATACAGCAACGGTTTTTCTTCTTCTTGCAATCATGTGTCTTTCCCAACTCTTTTTCCCTTCAAGGTTTTTGAGTTTTCGTACATGGTGCATGACAAGCTTTTCCGTAGCTCCGCACATTTCACACTTTTCAGCTTTGAGCCTGTCTATAAGGCTTGTCCTACCTGCATCAAAGATGGAGTAAGGCAAAATATCAAAGCCAGCGTCTGTCATCGGGTTCTTTCTTCTGAACCCCAAGTCATAGAAGTATCTTTCTTTTACCGCTCCAGATTTAGTGGTAAACCTTACTGTGAATTTTCCATTTCTACGATACTTGGCATTTACCTTTCTCGTTGAACTTTTGTATTTCCCAGCAAAGGTTTTGTACATACTGTACTCCATGATAAACCTGAAATTGTGCAATTCAGAACAGTTGTTGGCAATAGCATAGTAATTGTAGAAACCTCCTATTTCCCGATTGTATCGGTCGAGTATTTCAAGGTCGTCATTGAATATAAGTCCAGACCTGCATTTTGGTTTCCAAATTTCCTTGCCGTTTTGGTATCGGAATTCCAATACACCATAGTCAAGTAATTTGTTTCTCATTGTTTCTGTACTCAATTTGAGATAGACTCTTTTACCATAGGTTCTTCTCAAACGACCTGCAATATCCCGTCTCTGTGCGTTGGACTTTCTCACAAAGATTTCATAGCCTAGAAAACGTGCCGAATCTTCCGTGTGGGTAATGAGTGTTTTCTCATCTGACAATTCCAGTTTGAGCTTTTCATCAAGGAAATTTTTAATATCTTCCTTAACCTCTTTAGCATCTTGTTTACTGCCTACTATCCCAATTAGGAAATCATCTGCATATCTGACATATTTCAATCTCTTGTAATCTGTGTCCATTTCGTCACAGCTTGGAAACATTACACGTTCCTTGTCTTCTGCTTTGATCTTTTGGATCAAAACCGCTCTTTCGCTTTCGTCTTCTACGGACTTTAGTTTTCTCACAGTTCTTCTTCTAGCATTTTCAAAATCCCTACGGACTCTACTTGGTCTGCGTTTTTCCCCTTTATCGAATTTTGTGATGTACTCTTTCATGTACTTGTCTAATCTGTCGAGGTAAATATTTGCCAGTAAAGGACTGACAATACCTCCCTGCGGCGTTCCGCTGTACGTTTTCTGAAATTTCCAATCTTCAATGTAACCTGCATTCAGAAACTTTCTGATTAACCTTATAAATCTATCGTCGGAGATACGTTCTTTAAGGATGCCTATCAGTATATCATGATTGATATTATCAAAGAATCCTTTTATGTCTCCTTCAATGAACCATTTGGCTCCACTGAATGACTTCTGAATCTGAGCCAGTGCAGTGTGACAGCTACGATTTGGACGGAAACCGTGCGAGGTATATTCAAAATGTCCCTCGTAGATAGCTTCCAAAATCATTCTTATCACTTCCTGTACTAACTTATCATCGAAAGCAGGTATGCCAAGAGGTCGCATCTTACCGTTCTTTTTCGGTATGTAGACTCTCCTCGATGGCTGGGGCTGATAGCTTTCATCTTTCAATGAGGCTATCAGTTTCTCAATGCGTGACAGGCTCATATTGTCTATACTTTGACCGTCTGAACCTTCTGTCATATTGCCCTCTTTTGCATAAATGCGCTGATAGGCAACATAGAACATCTCTTCATTGAACAGAATTCTGTAAAGCCTTTCAAACCTGTAGCTTGAAGTTTTACTGTGTTCCATTAGACTGTTTAATACTCTTTCTGGATTTCTCATAATGTCTCTCACATTTTCCTTTAATTGTATTAATAAAAATTAGCTGCTTCCCTTCGCCATGTACAAGGCTTTCCCTTGCTCGGACTACTACGGAAGCTCCGTTACCATGTCGAATATTCAGAGGGCAAACCCTCATAGCCTTACGGCATTCCGATTTAGGTAATCCCCGTTTGCGACTTAATAACTATTGGCACGATGGATTGTCGGATACAACTTCCGTCCTTTGTACACTTACTGTGACTGCGCTGTAATAAGTTCTTGCTTCTCTTATACCTATTCACTAAGGAAGTATTACAGTATGACGATTGATAGCTATCTTACGTCATAGTTTCAAGTGGAACCGCTCGGACTATCGTTCAATCAATTCGGATTTTATCCTCATATCCATCTTTTCACCTCGCCATTCAGTAGCAGTTTGATAACTAACTGACTTATGACTTTACCGACATGCTACACTCCCTGTCCAGTTTCCCTTTCAGATAAGTCGGTTGATGATAGGTTTTTTAAAGAACACTAACCTAATCTCTTGCCACAGAGATATTTATTAAGCCACCTTGACGGGCGCACACAAGTACTTTATGTATTCTGCCATACCTTCCTTGGCTATAGCTTTCCAAGCCTCTTCAATCAGGATGAGTTTACGGATACCTTTGAGTCTTCGCATTTTATTGATGAAGACTTCCATAATGATGATCGTCACAATGGGAAAGAGAATTTTATGATCTTTGATGGCGTCTATTTCAAAGACAATAAACCTTTTGGACAACAAGTCTAACTGTTTATCAGAATTAAGCAGATAGTCATATTCACCTCCTTTGTAATAGGGTTCCAGAACATTGAGGAAATTGGCAATATCAAAGTCTTTTTCCCTGACCTGTTTTTTTTCCAGTACTGTGCGGTAGTCTCCTAGTACATACTCATAAAAACCATTGAAAGAGGGGGAAATATCTTCGAGCTTGATACGTTCGATATAACCGCTTACCGCATTGGAGAGAGCCACTTCTTCTGATCGGGTAGGTGGTTCATCATCTCGTTTCCAAAGCGTGAGTATTAGTGTTTTGATACTCTCACGTTTCTCGATGTCGAATAAGCCATCATCGGTATAGAAAGGATTAAAAGCAATAGGGTTATCTTCTGTATAAGTGAAGTAAACCCCGTCTTCACCTTTGGTTTTTCCCTTAATGAGTTCACACAATCCCTGATAACTGTTTCCGGTATCCACTAACAGCACATGAGCTCCTTGCTCGTAATACTGCCTGACCATATGATTGGTAAAAAAAGATTTACCCGAACCTGAAGGGCCCAATATGAACTTGTTCCTGTTTGTGATAATACCGCGTTTCATCGGCAGATCGGAAATATCCAGATGGATGGGTTTTCCTGTAAGCCTGTCGGCCATCTTAATACCAAAAGGGGAGGGCGAATTGTGGTAATTGGTTTCCTCAGTAAAAAAACATAAAGCAGGTTCAATGAAAGTATAAAAGCTTTCTTCGCTTGGAAAGTCTGCGGCATTGCCTGGTATTCCTGCCCAATAAAGTGTAGCCACATCCGTAGTGTTGTGACGTGGTTTACATTCCATTAGTGCCAACGCACTGCCACAGTCATTTTTTAACTGTTTCAATTCAGCAGGATCTTCCGACCATGCCATGATGTTGAAATGCGCACGAATTGAGGAAAGTCCGAAGCTGTGGGCTTCGTTCAGGTACTTTTCTATCCATTCTTTATTGATTTGATTGGAACGACTGTAACGAGCCAGTGAGTGCATATTTCTGGCGGACTTTTCAAACTTCTGTAGGTTCTCTTCGCTGTTGTCTAAAAATAGGTATTGATTATAGATATGGTTACAATTGAGCAACAGCCCCATAGGTGCGGCAAAGGATAATCGGCAGTCACTGCGATCCGTAGACAGCTTTTCATATCGGGTATCAACAGTTACCGTTCCCGGCAGGTCATCGGTATCAGACAACGTATGCAAGGATAATCTTTTATTGCCAATACGAACTTCTTCATTCCCCAAAGCGATGTCCTGCATGGGTGTTCCAGATTCTCTGGATAAGGTTAGGTACTGCTCCAGTAATCCCTGTTTATCATCCGTACCAATGATTTCTTCTTCGTTTAGACGTTGCAGTCTGATAAAACCACTATCATTTACAATACGCTCAAACTGTGCTACAGCTTCCATAAAATGCTGTACAGCTTCTTTATCCCTGATCTCTTTTGGAATTAAAGAACCTTTGCACAATGAAGAAAAATTACTCTGCATACGCATGCGTTCTTTTGTCGTTTTAGTGACAAAGAGATAGCAGTAGTGATTCAGGAAGGGACGCTCGTTAAAATGACGTTCATAAGACTTTGACAAGAAGCTTTGGTCGTCTTTTGCTAAATCAGGGGTATAGTTCTCTTTAATATACCAATCCTGTTTATGAATGACCGTAAAATCAGGTAGCGTCTTGATTGCCTTGTGCCAGGCAGCATGGATGGCTTCGTATTCCGCTGAGGCTACAGTAAAGAGTTCGGGTAAGTGCACCCCAAAGCAGGCCGTAATGTCGGCATCTTTAGAAAGGATGCAGTTGTTCTCTACGGCGAGCAAGGGAAACTTACTTTCCAATGTGGTGGTCTTTGCTACATTTCTCATACGACAGGTGGTTTAGCGATGAATTTCAGATAACGGTATACAGGCTTTCGGCAAATGATGTAGCGGGGATGCCTTTTGTTAGCGGCTATTTTCATGAGCCCGTGTTCCCCGTATTTTTTGTTTAGGGAGAACGTTTGCCATATGATCAGAGAAGCGCCACCAACACCAAGAAACAGACAGAGATACGAGTTTACACCAGCCATATACAGGATCATAACAAGGATAAGAATACCAAGTAATCCACCGGCGAAAATGAATAGGTATTGCGCTTTAAGTCCTTTAAATTCGACGGTTCTTCCAATGCCTTTATTAATATTGTAATTCATAAGGCAAGAGATTAAAGGAAGAAAGAGCGCAAGATTGTAGCGGCTACAATTAAGAAGATACAGGCACCAAACCACGAAGCAGCAGTCTTACTGGTATCGGGGTCACCGGAGCTGAATTTGTTGTACACTTTAACTCCACCGATAAGGCCAACCACAGCACCAATGGCATAAATTAGTTGGGTTGCGGGATCAAAATAGGAGGTTACCATTTGAGTAGCCTCGGTAATACCTGCAGCGCCGTCTCCCTGGGCAAAGACCCCAAACATTGATAGTATTGCTACCATCATAAATAGATTTTTTTTTCTTTGTTTTTCCATAATTAAGCGGATTAATTTGTTAGTGTTATCCCACACTTTGTGAGTTTTCAAAAACAAAGGTGTTATGGAAAAGGGAGCAGTCTAATAAAGTGGCAGTCAGTGGAATTATTTGGTATTGAGTGGCTTTTAATTAAAAAAATATTAATTTGGCTAAACTATCAATGTATTAAAGCAAATAGTTTGGAACAACAAGACATATTAAGATTCTGGAGAGATGTAGAGATATTTGACCTGCCTGATTTAAATAAAGATGCAGCACTTCTAAAGGGTGATGAAGTTTTACCTTGGTTACATAAAGTGAGGGCTCCAAAACAGCATTACAAATGGAGATATACTTTAATTTTTGGCAAGATTGAGAAGAAATATATTATTGATTATTTAAATACATTACTTAAGTCTGATAAAATAAATGATTGGGAAGAAACGGTACAGGGCTTTAGTTGTTTTTCAGCTTTAATATTAGATGAAGAAGGTCGCCCTCAGCAAGATAATTATGTAACGGCAAGTTATATTTTTGGGATTAATGCCTTAGAGAAAAAAAAGGAACTATCGACTGTTTCGCTTGATTTGGAAAAGGTTAAAGAAGATTTTTTGGAACGCTACAACATTCCTAAAGTTATACTTGAAGAAAAGCAAAATTCCCCAAAAGGTGATGTAGTTTATTCGGAACATATTATAAGAGAAATAACTTATTTGGACAAACTTACATTGTGGAAGAACCAAGAAATTAAAGTTTTTCTCTTAACGGAAGAAGTACCTAAAGATAGTGAGCCTAATACAGGATTCTTAAACAGTTTTTATCTGGATGATTTGAATTATTTATCCCGTTTAGAAAAGGCCGATTTAAGCGCAACTCTTCAGCAATATTTGACCTTAGAGCCAAATAAAAACAATAGAAGGGATTTAATAGAGCAGAAGCACTTTTTATTTGATGCGATTCATCCAAACCAATTAACTGCAGGAAGGTGGCCTTCTAATGTGGAACATGGCTTATATACTGCTCAAAGCGGAGCGGTAAACACCATTTTTTCAAATCTTAAAAATACTGAAGGAGTACAAGGGGTTAATGGGCCTCCAGGAACAGGAAAAACAACGTTATTATTGGATGTAATTGCAGAAGTTGTTGTAGAGAGGGCTAAGAAAATTTCGGAGCTTGGCTGTAGTAGTATATTTAATAAAGGGTATCATAAAATTGTTAAAGAGTCTGGCTATGATTTGTATACTTACAATCTTAGTTCTAAACTACAAAATGATTTTGGAATTGTCGTGGCAAGTAACAACAATGCTGCGGTAGAAAACATCACTAAAGAACTTCCCGCAAAAGCAAAGATTGATAAATCTGTATTTCAGAATGCGGATTATTTCTCTGAATGTTCTACTAAACTAATCGAAGAAGAAAGTTGGGGTATTTTGGCTGCTGCACTTGGTAATGCTAAAAATAGAAGCAATTTTAAGAAGTCCTTTTGGATGAACAATGTAGAGGAAGGAATTGTAGGTTTTAAGGACGTATTACACGACCTTTATAAGGACGAAAATAATGATAAAACATATCAATATAATAATGCATTTGAACAAGAAAATGAAAAGTTTAAAAGCCTATTAGCAGAATTTGAAGCCTTTAAAAAAACAGCTTCTAAATTTCATGATTTAACGCCTGAATTCATTAAAAATATAAAACAAGAGAAGACTATTCTTAAAGAATTAAAACAGATAGATAAGAGTTTAAATGAATTATCAAAAGAAGAAGAAATTTTAGTTGATAAGCAAAACGATTTAAAAAAAGATGTTGAGAGAATTCAGTCAACGGTGCAATTGCATGCTTCGCGAAAACCTTCATTTTTCTTTTTTCAAAAGCTTTTTGGTACCCGGAACTTCAAAATTTGGAATATTCAAGCGGGTGAGATCGTAGGACATCTTAACAAATCCAATTCTGAATTAGATATTTTAAGGCAAAAGCTCAAGGGTAACAATGATAAAACCCAGAGTTTAATCAGTAAAAAGAAAGATCTCAATACAGAATTAAGTAAATTGAAAACTTTTTTTGAGGGTTATAAAAAACTCAAAAATGAGTTGAATAAGAAATACGAAATTGACACACAAAATATATTTGATATCTCTTTTTACGAAAAAGAAATACTGGATATTCATCTTTTAAATCCATATCATTCTCGCAAAATAGCTAAATTAAGAAGTGAAATTTTGCTATCAGCATTACAACTGCACCATGATGTGATTCTCGCTAATGCAAAGAATGTTAAAAATAATCTAAATGCATATTTTGAAATGATAGCGGGTTGGATTAAAGTTGATTCTAAGGTATCTCAGAATCTTTGGGATACTTTTTTCTTGTGTGTTCCTGTAGTTTCTACTACCCTTGCTTCGGCAAGCAGATTATTTCCAAATATCAATAGAAAACAAATTGGTTGGTTGTTAATTGATGAAGCAGGACAAGCGACTCCACAATCAGCAGCAGGTTTAATTCATCGCTCTAAACGTTGCGTAATTGTTGGTGATCCTCTACAAGTAGAACCAGTTGTAACTATGCCGGAAAAATTGATGTTAGAGCTCAGAAAAGAGCATAACCTGCCAGTAGATTGGTCGCCATATCGGGTATCAGTACAGCAGTTGGCGGACAGAGTTTCAAGAGCTGGGACTTATATGACTGTAGGTGATACCGACCAGAAAATATGGACAGGATTTCCATTGCGGACACACAGACGTTGTGATGATCCTATGTTTTCAATTGCAAATAAAATTGCATACAGTGATCAAATGGTAAAGGCAATTAATAAAAACTCTGAAGAAAAGTATATTGGAGCATCTTCCTGGTTTAATGTAAATACTGAAATAACATTAGTAAATAAGCATGTCGTTGTTGAAGAAATAAATCTGCTTCAACAGAAAATTCAGGAGTTAAGAAATTCAGGATTTAAAGAAGATATTTATGTTATTTCTCCTTTCAAATCAATAGCTACTTATTGTGATAGTGTTTTTAGAGGTGATAAAAAAGTATCGTGTGGTACGATACATAGATTTCAGGGAAAAGAAGCTGATATAGTTTTCCTTGTTTTAGGTAGTGATCCTAAATCGTCGGGAGCAAGGAATTGGGCCTCACAGAAGCCCAATATGCTAAATGTTGCACTTACCAGAGCTAAAAAACGTTTTTATGTAATAGGAAATAAGAAATTATGGGCTGCTTGTAACTACTTTGATTCAATGGCTAAAGTTTTAAATTAAAATGCTTGAGAAAAACTATAACTAGATAATTTTTCTCAAGCATTATTAAATAAATTCCTGAATATCAAAATTATTCAGATCACTTTTCCGCGAAGAGGAAGAACCGGCTTTTGCTTCAGTCAAAAGGTTGTTGTCCAATAGCTCGGCTATTTTTCTCGAGACACTTTCCTTCGAATTTTCCAATAAGGTGAATAATTCGGTTCCTTGTATTTTATGAACTAATGCAAGCGCTGTTTCCTTTTGGGATGAGTCAAGTGTATTTTGTTGTAACAGCATCCCCACGGAGCTTAGTTCTTCAAAGGTAACCCCTAAGGCTAAACCGTATTCATCATTGGCTATCGAGTACCTTTTCCATTCTTCTTCCTCTTGCTCAAAATCAGGTACATTTCTAAAAACATTGTCCAGCTCTTCCTGCGGAATTTGAATTGGGACGTTTTCATTTTCGTCGTATTCAATGTCTAAATTACTGGGATTTGTAAAAGCTTCTTCAGATTGGCATTCAGAGGCAACATTTGGTATTGAATGTCTGGTTACAGCTTTGGGTAATCCCATAATACTAGGTACGCTTGGATTAATCTTTTCCTGTGGTGGTTTTGGCTCCGACCTTTTTCGAATTACAGTTTTATCCTGTAAAAGCAGGACGATAATAATAAGCAGGCAAATTACAATTACTGTTTCCATAGCTTAAATAATGGGTTTAAAACGTTCATTGAAATAATCTGTGATGTTGTCTCCAAATTCTCTAAAATGGTATTCCAGAATATTGTCAATATAGGAGTAGAGGGTGGTTTTTTCTTCTCTGGTTAACTGTACGATACGCAATAATCTTTCGTGGTATTCTGGACGTATGTAAACAACCTTTCCGTTGCGACCTGAAGGAAACCGATTCGTCAAGAATATTGAGGGAAATTTTTCTTTGTCTTCCATTTGCTTGAGTTTCTTTTGTTTTTTATTCATGATTCAGTTATTTAAATTGGTTTATACTTATTGTTGTAGTTTTTAGTAATTTCTTCACTAAATTCCTGAAAATGATGATCCAGCAAATTATCCAAATAAGAATAAATAGAAATCTTGTCTTCACCAATTACTTGAATAATACGAGTGAGTTTTTCGTGAAATTGAGGTCGGATATAAACTGTTTTTCCATCGCGGGCATTAGTATCTGTTTTTCTGAAAAAGATATTTTCATACAGAGCTTCATTGACCTTTTTTGTTCGACTTTTTTCTTTAGCTAAAGGCTTTTCAGGTAATGCTTCATTCACATTACTTTCTTCTGTGGCAATTGATTCGGATGTAGTTTTAAATGGAAGCCGTAGACCTTCTTTTTTCACTCCGTCAACCATGAGATTCATCATTAATTCTTCATTAATATTTGGGGTAACATTCTTCTTGTTTTCACTTTCCATGATAATTATGATTGAATGATTTTTAAAAATTCTTTCAGAAATAGGTCTAATTGACAGTTTTTCATCAGCCTTTCGTCAGGAGGCATAAGTGTAGAGCGGAAAACAACTTTGTTCTTCACCTCGCTTTCTTTGCGAAAACGGCTACTGTTTTTGACCTGACTATGTAGTAAGCTAAATCCTAGTTGATTGATAAGAGTAGTATATACTTCGTATAAAGGAGTACTCTCTCTGTTATCTACCTGATTCCAGAATAGATTAATTGTTTTTATAGAAGTCTGACCTTCTTTCATAATTACATCTTTCAAAAGTTGGGTAAAAATGAGTGTGCTTTCCATTACTAATCGATCTGCTGTGATGGGGGTAAAAATATGATGCATTCCTGCCAATGCTCTTAGAATACCTGGAGTATTGACGGTACCGGGCAGGTCAAAAAAGACGATATCAATTGGAATCGGAGACGTATTTATATATTCCTGAGCTGCTTCCAGTACACTGTCAGCTTTATGCGAAATAATTGTGTATGCCTTTTTATTGATGGTTGTAAATTGATGATAAGCTTGTTTTTTTAAATTCTCATTCTCCATTATCATCTTTAGATCGCGGTCTTTCATTTTCATCAGACTATGCTGCGGAAAATCTGCATCAAATACTACTACATTGTAGCCTAATCTATAATACATAGTACTCGCTATGATGGCTGTAAAGGTACTTTTACCGACACCGCCTTTCTGAGAAGAAAAGGCGATAAATACTGTTTTGTGATTTGCATTCATTTTTAAATTGTTTTAATTGTTAGATATTTTATTATCTGACTACAGAAATATGTAAGTCAGTAGATAACTACATACACATGATTAGATCTAAATAGGTTTATATCTGTACAATTAGCTCACTAAATACTTATCTATTTATCCCAGGGCATAAGTGCATAAATACCAACCTGTATCAGTTTACAGATGTGTACACATATGGATATTAGAATACATATATAGATTTGTCTATTCGGAACTATATATTGAATTGTTTAAGCAGATACTCATTCTTGTATTTACTTGCTTGTTGAGCCAAATAGATCATTAGGTATTTATGTTGGTAGCTGAATAATCACTCATGTATCTATATCCTTTTGTTGGTACAAATAAATGGAGATAAATGTGCAGGTTAGTTAAAATGGCAGTCTTTGGAATTCAAAGGCATTATTTGTCCTGGTTTTGAATAACAGACTATTCCAAAAGAGGCTCTTAATTTGTGCAGTGAACTTTATTAACTCATTTATGCAAAAGACTTTTGACAAATCTGGAGGTAACTGCAACGGCTTGAGGCCGTTTTTCCCTGCTTACTTTAATCCGGTTCCGCCGACAGGCGGACGGATTTTGGTGTTCAACTGAACACGGCAAGTTGTGTTTTGAGGCACTCGAAACTCCGTTCGTGCCTCAAAACAACTTGCCATTGCATGGAGCTGGAAAACGCCCTCCAAAGTCGGGGTTTATGTATGAATTAAAAATGGATTTATGATGGAAGAAAACAACAAGAAAGAACGCAATAGAGGAGGGAGAACACTTAAAACTGATCCAAGTATACATCGCCATGTTTTTCGTCTAACAGATAAGGAAAATGCTAAACTGCTGTCACTTTTAGAAATGTCGGGAGAGTGTAATAAAGCAAAGTTTATTATTTCTCTGCTGTTTGGAAAAGAGATGAGATCAGTTAAAATTGATAAAGGAACAGTTGATTTTTACATGCGACTGACCTCGTTTCACAGTCAATTTCGTTCTATAGGAGTAAATTATAACCAGATTGTAAAGCTATTGTATCGTCATTTCTCAGAGAAAAAAGCGGCAGCATATCTTTTTAAATTAGAAAAAGAAACCATAGAACTTGTAAAAGTTACTCGCGAAATTGTTCGTTTGACAGAGGAATTTGAAGTAAAATATCTGAAAAAACAGCCTTAAAGATGGTAGCAAAAATTGGAAGAAGTAGTAATTTATACGGGGCATTGGCTTACAATCAACTTAAGGTAGAGAAGGAGAAAGGCCAAATTTTGTTGGTAAATAAGATGATTGAAACTAAAAATGGACAGTATTCCACTGGACAATTAGCCCAATCTTTCGCTCCTTACCTATATGCAAATCGCAATACAGAAAAACATACATTACATATTTCACTCAATCCTGACCCCAAAGACAAGGTAAGTGATGACAGGTTTCGGGAAATGGCGGAACAATATATGAAGGAAATGGGATACAGTGAACAACCTTTCGTAGTATTCAAGCATACCGATATTGATCGTACTCACATTCACATTGTGTCCGTATGTGTGGATGAAGAGGGTAAAAAAATATCTGATAAGTTTGAAAAAAGACGATCCATGAAAATATGTCGGGAACTGGAAAGTAAGTATGGATTATTGCCCGCAACTGATAAAGAACGTACTCAAAACGAAAAGATCTTTAGGCCTGTAGACTACAAGTCAGGTGATGTAAAAAGTCAAATCGCTTCAGTTGTAAGGCATTTGCCCAAATATTATCGATTTCAAACTTTAGGCGAGTATAATGCCTTACTTTCTCTTTTTAATATTACTACGGAAAAAATCGAAGGGGAACTTCAGGGACAAATGCGACAAGGGCTATTGTATATTGCTTTGAAAGAAAATGGAGAGAAGGCAGGGCATCCACTTAAAGCCTCTCTATTTGGTAAACATTCGGGATTAGTGGCTTTGGAATTGCATTTTATAAAATCAAAATTGGAGTTAAATGATAGTCCGGTAAAGCAAACGATAAAAGCTGCTGTTAACCAAGCAATCAATTCAACCAAGGATGAGTTGAGTTTTAAAAGACAACTGATAGAGTTAGGGATTAGCACCGTTGTTCGTCGAAATGAAGTTGGACGTGTTTATGGTATTACCTTCATTGACCATAACTCTAAAAGTGTTTGGAACGGTTCCAGACTCGGGAAAGAGTTCTCAGCTAACATTTTTAATAATTCATGGAATCATGATATTAAAAGTGAAAATGAAGAAGTTAAAGCTCCATTCCCAAAGGCACTAAAGTGGGAGGCCAAAGATGATTTTATAAATGAAGAACCACATAAGTTGTTCGCTTTTCTAAATAAAGATACATCTGAATTTATTACCGAAAAAAGCGGAATAATTGAGAGTTTAGCAGGATTATTACCACTAAACAAGGACGAAGATTATCAGGAAGTTGATTTTATTCGAAAGACGAAGAAGGAAAGAAAGAATACGAGATAGTTTTCTAAATTAATTGTTTGCTCGAAAAGCTTTAACTCCCAGAGCAAAGCTCCAATAAAAGATTCTTGGTGCATTTGGTGTTTTGAACTGATAGATGTTGTACACATATAAAGCAACAATTACAAATGCTCCCCAGCTAAGCCCAAGACACCATGGATTGTCACGGTCTGTAATGAGAAACATACTGGCTATTGCAGTTTTTACAATAAAAGCGGGAACGACACAACATGGCAGGACACATACTATCCATAGGAACATCCAAAACGGACTTTTTTTTGATCGCAAACTAATGATAGCTCCTTTTAGGAAAAAAACGAAAGAAAGTATAAGGTAAGCAAACAAGGCAGTAAAACCCCAGATTTTTACTTTATCTGTTTCTAAACCCCACATTTTTTGAGACAGGAGATAGCCCGCACACATAAACAAACCATAAATAACTCCTGTTTTTAAGAAAAAGTATAGTGCAGAAGAGATTAAAAAAATAAGCCCAACTGAACTTTTACTTTCTTGTTCCAGTCTGATTAAATACTCTTCTTCAGTTTCGCCGGGATATGCATCTGGATAATTCGAATTCATAGGTATCGTTTTTTGAGATTAATGAATCAAATTGTATTCTGCTTTAAGTAATTGTTTTTCAGTTGTATAAAATTAGTAAAAAAATGGATACACATCAGAAAAAAACAATGTTTGCTGAATGAATCATTGTCGTAATTGTTTCTATTTTAATAAATTATGTTCTAAAGTAAAACAACTATTATATTAAAATTTTATATTTAACAAAAACTGTAAAATGGTATGCATTTACGCCATTCCAATCTACATTTGAGATATTCGTGTATTTTTATTACACATATAATTTGTTGTGCATCATATTTCAAAAACCTAAAATGAACAAAGGAATAAAATTGATTTTTTTAATACTCATATTGAAACTGAACTTTTCTTGTTTTGAAAAGAAATCAACAGAAAAAGAAACAAGCAAGCCAGAATTGGTTGCGACTTCAAAAACTAACACCTTGAAATTCACTTCAGGAATACGTGCTATCTTTCAAGACAGTAAAGGTAATTATTGGTTTGGAAGTAATAGTGAAGGTGTGAGTCTCTATAATGGCACATCATTTGAATACTTTACAATCAATGAAGGTTTATCAGACAATCAAATCCGTTCAATTCAGGAAGACAATAAAGGCAAAATTTGGATTGGAACTTCAAAAGGTGTAAGTGCGTATGACAAAGGAACTTTGACTCATTATCCGATAAAAAATAATGAACCAAAATATGAATGGAATAAAACCATTGGAGATTTATGGTTTTACGCAGGCGAAGAAGACGGAATAAGTCGTTTTGATGGAAAGAATATGAACTATTTAATCTTTCCAAAGCCTAAAAATGTAAATCTGAATAATTCCTATGGTGTAACAGACATATCAATGGAGCAAGACGGAAAAGTTTGGATTGCAACCTACGCAGCACTGTTTAACTATGATGGTAAAAAGGTAACTATTTTTGACCATAAAACCTTTAACCTGAAAGATAATGAGCTTTTGCATATAAGAAGTGTATTAGCAGATTCAAAAGGTCGAATTTGGTTTGGAAATAATGGAATTGGCGTAATACTTAAACAGGGAAATTCTTTAACTCATTTCTCGAAAGAACAAGGAAAATTAATCCCAATGAATGAGTTTGAAGCAAACACTAAAACGCAACAATTTACTAAAAATAAGGGATTGCAGTCCGTTTTTGTCATTGAAGAAGATTCTAAAGGAAACATTTGGTTTGGAGATCGAGATTCAGGAGCTTGGAAATATGACGGTAAAAAGTTGACAAATTACAAAATTGACTCAAAATTGAGTTCTCAAATGATTTGGAGCATTTATAAAGACCAAAACAAAAACTTGCTTTTTGGAATGGCAGAAGGTGGTGTTTATAAATTTAATGGGAAAACATTTGATAAACAATTTTAAAAAACACGAACACACAACAGCAATTTGATAAAATAGCGACTTTTCTACTAAATTTAAGTTCGGTGTTTTGATTGATCTTTACAAAGGAATTAGGGGAGAACATTTAGAGAATTATCCGATTTATTTGGATAATATTTTTATGTAGTACAAAACCTAAAAGATACCACATAAAGCCATATACTGCCATAATCTAACAGCAATGCCTGTAAGATTTTAAATTGACACCAGAATTTTAAAGTATTTATAATATGCAGGGTGAAGATGATTTAAGAGGTTTGGCGAAAATAATGGCTTTTATGAGGGCAGTAAGTATTCTTTTTGTACTGATGCACCTTTATTGGTTTTGCTACGGTTTCTTTTTACAACGTGACTGGACGTTGGAAGTAATCAACAAGATATTAGACAATTTCGACAAGACGGCAGGTTTGTTCTCACATACCCTTTATACCAAAGTATTCGCTTTAGTTTTGCTTGCTTTGAGCTGTTTAGGGACAAAAGGTGTAAAGAATGAAAAAGTAACGTGGTCTAAAATTAACGTGGCTTTGGGCATTGGTTTTATCCTTTTCTTTCTTAACACTCCGTTATTAAACCTATCTCTAGCAAGAGGTACATTCCTCTATATCTTTACTATCTCATTAGGTTATATCGCTTTAATGATGGCAGGAGTATGGATGAGCAGGTTATTGAAAAATAACCTGATGGAGGATGTTTTCAATAATGAGAACGAGAGCTTTCAACAGGAAACCAAGCTAATGGAAAACGAATATTCGATCAATTTACCTACTAAATTTTATTATAAAGGCAAATGGAACGATGGCTGGATCAATATCGTTAATCCTTTTAGAGCAACTATTGTACTGGGAACTCCTGGATCAGGTAAATCATATGCTGTCGTAAATAATTTCATCAAGCAACAGATAGAAAAGGGGTTCTCGATGTATATCTATGATTTTAAGTTTGATGACCTTTCTACAATCGCTTACAATCATTTACTAAAGCATTCCGACAAGTATAATGTAGCCCCTAAGTTTTATGTCATAAACTTCGATGATCCCCGTAAAAGCCATCGTTGCAATCCGCTTAATCCTGATTTTATGACTGATATTTCAGATGCTTATGAGGCAGCTTATACGATCATGTTAAATTTGAACAGGTCTTGGATACAGAAGCAGGGGGATTTTTTTGTGGAAAGCCCAATTATACTTTTGGCAGCTATCATTTGGTACCTGAAAATCTATCAGGACGGGAAGTATTGCACTTTTCCACACGCAATTGAATTGCTCAATAAAAAATATGAAGACGTTTTTACGATCCTAACCACTTATTCAGAATTAGAAAATTATCTATCCCCGTTCATGGATGCGTGGAAAGGTGGAGCGCAAGACCAGTTGCAAGGACAGATTGCTTCGGCTAAAATTCCTTTATCAAGGATGATTTCCCCACAGCTTTATTGGGTTATGACAGGGGATGATTTTTCACTCGACATTAACAATCCCAAAGAACCAAAGATTTTATGTGTAGGCAATAATCCAGACCGTCAGAATATTTATTCGGCAGCATTAGGATTATACAATTCAAGGATTGTAAAACTCATTAACAAAAAAGGACAGCTTAAGAGTTCTGTTATCATTGATGAGTTACCTACAATTTACTTCAGAGGACTTGACAATTTGATTGCAACTGCCAGATCAAATAAAGTTGCTGTATGTCTTGGTTTTCAGGATTTTTCACAATTGACAAGAGATTATGGAGATAAGGAAAGTAAGGTCATTCAGAATACCGTTGGTAACGTATTTAGCGGTCAAGTTGTTGGAGAAACAGCAAAGAGTCTCTCGGAACGATTTGGGAAAGTATTGCAAAAAAGACAAAGTATGACCATCAATCGAAATGATAAATCTACTTCTATTTCCACACAGTTAGACAGTCTGATACCGGCTTCTAAAATATCAACCCTAACGCAAGGAATGTTTGTAGGATCTGTATCAGACAATTTTGATGAACGTATTGAACAAAAGATTTTTCATGCTGAAATTGTAGTAGATAATGATAAGGTTGCTGCTGAAACCAAAACCTTTAAAAAGATTCCGAAGATTCGCTCGTTTGTTGATCGGTATGGAGAAGATCAAATGAAGCACGAAATTGAAGCAAATTACAAGCAGATAAAATCGGACGTTTTGAATATTGTGGAAAGTGAAATGATGCGTATAAAAAATGATCCTGATTTACAATATTTAGTATCAAAGGATAATATTAAAGGGGATAAGTAAAACAAATATTTCCAGAGCCTATAAGTTGACTGAGTAATTTTCTTACATTATATTCTTTCAATTATTTATAAAAGGGTATATTTATCACTAAAATAAATTTAATTATACTGGGGAGATCTAGGGAAAATTATTTCTACTAGGGACAGTTTCTGAACAGTAAATTTTACATGAAAAAGATAATTCTATGGATATAGTAAACTTGCTTAATCAAGTTAAGATTATAAATAAAAAAAATACAGAAATTTTAGACGCAACTGGTAGTCGATTTAATATGTTCCGGATATGTGGGGTCAATCATTATGAAAACACACATTCTGCAATTATTTCTGAGTTTTTAAATCCCGTTGGAACACACGGATTAAAATCGGATTTATTAAAGTGTTTTATTGAAACACTGGGAGATTTTTTTGCAATCAAAAATTTCAATTTTGAAAGCGCAAGAATTCATACCGAACACTCAACCCGACATGGACGGATCGATATTCTAATTGAGGATAATCGGCAGAATGCTATAATCATAGAAAATAAAATTTATGCAAAAGATCAGCCTGAACAATTAAAAAGATATGACAAGTATGCTCAAATGTACCGGAATGGCTACCAAATACTGTATTTGACACTATTTGGAGATCAAGCCACTTTACAAAGTGGAGAAGGAATCTCTTATTTATCAATTTCATATCAAGATCATATAATTAAATGGCTGGAAGAATGTGTAGCAATTTCGTCACGCCATCCTATTGTAAGAGAAACAATAATTCAATATATCAATCATGTAAAGCAACTAACGCACCAAGATATGAGCATAAAAAACCAAACTGAAATTACCGAGGTACTATCTAAAATAGAAAATTTACGTGCTGCTAAAGTAATTTCACAAAACTATTCTGCAACGTTTGATTACCTTTCTGAAAAATACTTTAACCCTAAAATGGAAGTATTTGCATTGCAACAAGGATTGGAATATCATTTTGAATACAGCGAGGAATCCTATATAAGATTTCATCTAACAAAGTCGAGTTGGCAAGGCAAATATTGGATAGGATTTACTTTTGAATCTAACAGGTGTTTCTATGGTCTATGTAATAATCCTAATGTGTATAGGATTCCCGAAGAAACTAGAAAGAAAATTCATGAAGAATTGGAGAGTTTAAATGTTGGTTCTGCTAAAGAAAGTAATTGGTGGCCTTTTTATTCTTATTTTACAAATCTAACTCTCGATGTTTGGGAAAACGACATTATTAAGGACGACTATTTCTTCGATGATTGTAAAGAAAAAATTAAACAATTACTGATAGCAATAGAAAAAACAGAATTATAATTTCAACGGCTGATCAGTAATCTGCAGCTAACCAAACTGGCCTATTTTTAGGGATCAGGAGTTTCTTTACACGATGAAGATTCTCTATATTGACAACTTTAGTTATTAGTCAAACATTAGTTAAACTTTATGACAACAGCACTCTTCAAAAACATCAAAAAAAACATTGAATCCAATATTTATGGCGCGAAAGAATCAATAGTGATTTCTGTTGCATGGTTTACTAACAAAGATCTTTTAGGACAGTTAAGTGATAAACTCGAAAGTGGATGCTCAGTTGAAATAATAATCAGTGATCATTTTGAAAATACAAGATTGTCTTTTGAAAGCTTCATTAAAAAAGGAGGGAAGGTCTATATTTTACAGACACGAAGTGGAAAATTTCTACACGATAAGTTTGCTATTTTTGATGGAGTCAAATTAATTGCTGGCTCTTATAATTGGACCTATTCTGCGGAGTATTATAATCATGAATTTGTTATTCAAAGCGATGATTTACAACTTTTAAAGCAATTTTCTATCCGTTTTCGAAATCTTAAAGAAATTGTCACTAGCTACGACAAATTAATTTTAGGTTCACATGATGCGCTTTTATCAGAAACAAAAGAAGATTCATTTTTAATCTTAGAGAATGAATTACATGACGAACTAATTGCTTCTGTGGACTTATCAATAAAAGCTGGTGCAAAAATTAATAGATCGATTATTCTAAATCAGATTTACGATTATGGTGCTATTGGCGCAGCAAATCGTCTGATAGTAGAAGGCACAGAAAAATTACATTCAGGATTAATAAAGATGTTTCATATTAACAGACTCGATCTTACAATTGAAAGTATAATTCAAAAGGAAAAATATAGAGTTTTATTTACTGATGAAATACTTCTAAAAGCCCAGCAAAGATTGGCACAATTACAATAATTAATGTAGCATGTCCCATTATGTTTTTGTATTCTTAGAAAGATCTTCTTTACTATATTTATAACAGCCGGGACAGGGTTGCTCGACTTTTAGAGAAAAAAATGAAAAGAAAAAGTATTAGATGAATATCAAGTTACACGTGCTAAATGATCATTTCCAAGTATTAGTAAGTTTGAGTTTGCGCTCGTGCAGAAATTAAAGTTTTACGACCAATAATGGACAACGAGATATTTACCAACTTCACCAATAACGCGACCATCGGTAGTTATTTTATAAAAATTAATTAATGAAAAATGTAATAATTAGAACAGTATTTTTATTTATAATAAACTTTATGTGTTTGGGGCAAACAAGAAATACAAAGTTCCAATTAGCTGATGAAGATAAACTGACATTAACTTTAAATGGAAAGGTCGCAAGTGCCAAGGTAAAAAATGAAAATGTAGTTGGGAAGTTTTCTGATTCATTAGTCTATTTTTTTAACGAGAAAGGATTACCAGATAAAATCATCTATTATGGTTTAGGGTTAGATGTAATTCTTTCCAAAAAGCTCGTAAATGAAGAAGTTCACTACACTTTCAAAGAAGGTAAATTACTTTCTAAGCTTAATAAACTCAGCTTTGGCAATGATGGCGACGTTTATGAATATGATGAAAACAGGAATCTGATTTTATTAAAAGAATATTATACAAATATTCTAGTAAAAGAAACCTCTTTCAAGTATGATGATAAAAATAGAATGACTGAAAAAATGGAATATCTTTTTGGAGGATTTAGTAATTACAATCCCAAAACTCAAGAAGGAAAATCTAACTATTTGCGCGAAATTGAGAAATATGAATATAACAGTAACGACAAAGTAGTTTTAAAACTTACTCATAGTTTTGGGGAAAACAAGGCAGTTGAGATGACTCAATATAAATACGATGAACAGGGCAATTTGATTGAAGAAGGTAATTGTTCTAGCTATGGAGATCCTAATTGTATAATAAAGCCATTGTTTGCATATCAATATAATTCTAAGAATTTACTCATTAGAGAATATCAATTAGCAAAATTTTCTCCCCACAATACTGACCAATATTATTCTTATGACGATAAGGGTAACGAAGTTGAAGTAAAGGGCATCTACATTTACTCTGATAAAGAATCATATGTGGGGTATAATTACAAATTTGATTATGACAAGTTTGGCAACAAAATAAAAGAGCAAGAAATTATAGGGAATTACAGAAGTATTGGATTCGAAAAATATAAAACACAAATTACTCAATATGATAGTTTTCAAAATATGATATTAGATGAATTTATAGCCTCAGATGGCTCATATATCAAAACGGTAAAAAAAGTTTATGATTATGATAAGAAAGGTAATTGGACAAAAATGGAAACTTACGAAGGCAAAAATAAAAATGAGCTAAAACTTGTAGAAATTTCTAAACGAGAAATTAAATACAAGTAATTGAAATAGCAACTCAAAACCACTAACTAAAACGGCTGACCCTATGCGGCTGAATACTATTGATTTCAATTGTTTCATCACGTTCTTTATTTTCGGGTGTTATAGACAACTGTATCTGCCTCTCAACGGCAGCAAGTTCGGTTTTAAGCTCACTTAATCTACTCTCCTTTGTCCATGTACCATTAACGACTTCCTGAAGTACAGGAAGATCTTTTTCAAGTTCGGCTATTTTCTTCTTTTCCTGCTGAATATATCCTGGTAGCTTTTCCAATGATTTAAGGAAGTTTGTAGCCGCTGTTTGAGGATCTTTAGCCATTATACCATTATTGTAGGTATATTTTATGGCGCTTTCGCCCTGTGCGAAAAAACGATTTATTCGAATATCGATGCCTTCTTTTTCAGACACTTCAGTTTTTACTAATAGTCGAAATCCGTACAGACTACCAATTTCTTCATATTCTCCTGCGGTACGGGTGCTATCGGCAATTTGATTGAGTTTAGCTCCTATTTGTTGTACATCGGAATTAAGTGATAGACCTTCAAGCTGAAGGGGATTGGATAGGGTACCGTCCGGTTGTTTTTGTAGACGAGCCTGTAAGTTGTTCCAGTCAAGGTTAAATTTGTCCAGATGCGATCTGGCATTTGTAAGTGTTGCAATAGTATCTTCTAATTTGTATTTGGAACTAAATTTGGATCGGTTAAATGCTTGCTTTTCGCTTTCCAATCCGGCAATCTGTTTTTCCAGTTTCGCTTTATCCAGCAGATCAGTGTTCCCGGAAAGAATAGCCACATATTCCGAAAAGTTCATCCCTGATTTTTCATCCATACTGCCCTCATCAATGGTTCGCTTTCCGAGCTTATTGGATTTGAGCTGCTCTATAAAAAGTTGTTTGTTGTATAGTAAGTTAAATTTGTAGCTGTCTAATGATTTTTCAACTGCATAGATAATTATATCTACTTGGTTTTCGGCAAAGAATTTGGCAATTTCATTTCCTTTTCGAATAGCTCTTCCATCACGTTGGGCAAGATCGCTTGGCCTCCACGGCGTATCAAGATGATGGACTGCTACGGCTCTTTTTTGAGCATTAACCCCAGTACCAAGCATACTGGTGGAACCAAACATTACACGGATTTTACCTTCATTCATTGCACTTATCATTTCCTTGCGCTGCTTGTCGCTTTTAGCTTCCTGAATAAAACGGATTTCTTGGGCAGGTATTCCATGGTCATCTACGAGCTTTCGTTTGATTTCAGAATAAACATTCCATTCGCCCGGTTTATAAGTGCCCAAATCAGAGAAAACGAACTGCGTTCCTTTTTGAGCATTGTATTGATTGTAGTATTTAGCGATGTTTGCTGCACAATGCGAAGCTTTGTTGTCAGGATGATCGTCATACCTGCCACTTACCATACGCATATCAAGTGACATCTTGCGGGCATAGTCAGTAGCGATGAGCATCTTTGCTTTTTCTTCGCTGGCACTCAGTTTTGGTCTGCCCAATAGCTCTGCATTTCCTGTTTTGGCAAACTCCATTAGTTTTTTGATAAATACTTCCTGGTCGGGTGTAGGGGGGATGTTGTACAACACCTCATTTTTATTGGGGCGGTCAATACCAATATCTTTTGCTGTACGGTAATCCGTAATTTCTGAATAGAACTGCGCCAGTTCCGGAACTTTAATAAAGTAGCGAAAGCGTTCTTTGGCTACAATATTGTTGGCCACCGAAAATTCATAATCGGTTGTTTTTCGTGCATAGATGGCTGCCCAGGCATCAAAAGAATATATGCCTTGTTTCTCCATTGCTCGCGGTCGCAGGTATTTAAAAAGCAAGTATAATTCCGTCAGTGAGTTGCTGATGGTGGTACCTGAAAGAAAAGTTGCTCCCATATCGGTATCCGTTCGCTCCTGTATGGTACGGATAGCGAATAGCAGGTTCATTGCCTTTTGGCTACCATCCACATTGCCTAATCCTGCCACCCGGGTGTGACGGGTGTTAAACATCAGGTTTTTAAACTGGTGGCTTTCATCCACAAAAAGATGGTCAATGCCCATCATTTTAAAATCCACAATATCATCTTTGCGGTTCTCGATATCATGCTCAAGGGTTTTAAGTTTTACCTCTAAGTTTTCTTTTCGCTTGATTACACCGGCAAGCATTCCTCTTGTGACTTCTTTGCCTTGCGATTGCAATGCATCGAGATTTCGTTCCACACTGTCAAGTTCCATTTCAAGGATTTCCTTTTGCATTTCGGGTGACTGTGGAATCATGCCGAACTGATCATGCGTGAGTATCACGCAGTCCCAATCGTTATTTTTAATATCACCGAAAATACGCAGCCGTTTCTGGGGTGTGAAGTCTTCTTTTCCCGGAAACAAAATCTTGGCATGTGGGTAAGCAGTACGGTAGGCTTCGGCTATTTCATGGACGTTGCTTTTGAGTCCTATTATCATCGGCTTGTGAGCCAGTCCCAGACGTTTCATTTCCTGCGCCGCGGTACACATTACTAATGTTTTACCGGCACCTACTTCATGATCACAAATTGCACCGTTGTTGAGCTTAATCATCCAAACGGTATCCTTTTGGCTGGAATACAAGTCTTCAATACCTAATGCTTTACGGTCTAAGCCGGGAAAGTCCTGATGTGTTCCATCATAGTTCGGGCGAACAAAACAGTTAAAGGTATCATTGTATTGGTTGGTAAGCCTTGTTTTAAACTCATCGTTCTGGCCATGAAGCCATTCGGTAAAGTCAGTACGTATTTCGTCAATTTTTGTATTTGCCATTTGTATGGCTTCCATATCACGAACCTTTACTTCCTGATTGCCAACGATCACCTTTTTAGTAATATCGGGCGTAGTATTAACAAGAGCATGTTTGAGAAGTGCAATACCGTCAAAGGTTCTGCTCTCGGCTTTAACAGCATATTTATCCCAAATGTGTACGTTTTTGCGGTCACACTTTACGGAATAATCATCGGAGCTTTCCGAGTAATGAACCAGTACATCAGTATCGAACAAGTAAGATGCGAAGTGGGCATAGATACCTGTGGGTATCCAGCGTTCGCCTAAATTAAAGTCGAGTTCCTCAAATTCAATTCGCCTTGGGCGGTTTTCCTCCAATACAATAAGGCTTGTTTTGGCAGCTGTGTCATCAGGATTGTTTTCGATATAAGCTCTTACGTTTTGAGCTTTTTCTACTACGTTACCGGCAATCCAGCGTTCAGAAATTTCATATTCCCTCTCTAAGGGGTTATAGAAAATACGACCATGTAAGGCTCCTTTCAAAGAGTCACTGGTCATTCCACTGATTTTGGACATGTAGTCCAAATCCACATGTCCGAATTTATTCAGTGATGCCGCTAGCGCTTCTTCAGGATTGTCGGTTGCAATGGAAAGGTTTGAGAAACTTACCGGATGGCTGAATATATCTGCTTTATGTACAATCCCTCCAATGACACGTTCCAGATAAGGCATTTCTTTTCCGGCACTGTCGGTTTTAATAAGCTTGATGTTTTCGGTGCTGTTAAGACTTCCGTATCTTTTAAAAAAGGTGTCATAAAGATGATTGAGTTTTTCCCTTTCTTGCTTATGCTCGTTTTGAAGTTCAGCTTCTTTTATATATAATTGCTGATAAATATCCCGCACTTTGATATATGCTTCGGCTCTTGCTTTTTGTAATGTCGGTAGTTGTAGGGGATGGAAAACAGCCGTGCTGTCTGCCTTATTTACATTTTGCAAATAACCTACCCAGTTCTGATCCATGACCAAGCAATCGTTTCGATGAAAGGATTGCAAGGGGTCAGTATATGGAGCAGGTTTAGGTATGGTAAAGGGAACAGCTCCGTTATCGATCTGACCATTACCGTTTATGTTCGAAAAAAGATCACCTATAGCTTCCTGTTTTTTACCATCCGATAATGGTCTAGCATTGGTTGTTTTATGGGTGAGATCCGTTGTATAAACTGGTGGTATTGTACTAGTGAAGAGATCCATCTGAGGACCTGTTGGTTGGCGATTTGTCTTGGTATTTTGTCTTTTAGTTGTTGTAGTTTTTTTTGACTTGGCGGGAACTACTGAGGGTTGATCTATATTTTCAAAGAGGTCGAAAATGCTTAGCTGCTTTGATTCCAGCGGGCTTTTGCTGGTAATTACCGGAGTGGATAAAGATTGTATTTCTGGCTGAATATTTACAGGTTTAACAATCGGTGGGGAGGTCGTTTGTGTTGTTGGTATATAAATAACCGGCTCATCATTGCCTTTGTTTCTGTAAAGACTCAAATTGAGATGCTCGTTAAGATCTTCGAAAAGCAATTGTTTTAAATCTTTGGCAATGCCATTAACCCCATCTTTATGGGTATAAATCAATGCAGGTTGTCCGTATGGATCGGTATCTAATTTTTGGTCAGTATGTACAATTCTTGTACTATGAAGAAGAAGCGCATTACCAGGGGTATTGTATTGTGTTTGCTTGCTTTGGCAAAACAGTTCTTCTGTCTCGGTCAGACCTTGTTTTGCTTTGTTCTTTTGAAGGACAATTAAATCACTACCAACTTCTGTTCCTGCATAGTCGGTAAAGAGATTATTGGGTAAGCGCACAACTGAAACTAAATTATTACTCTGCATGAGTGCCCTGCGTATAGGTTCATTCTTAGGACTGTTGAGAATACCCTGTGAGGTAATATAAGCCATTATGCCACCATCACGCAGCATTTCGATTCCTTTTAGGAAAAAGTAATTGTGAACGCTTCGGGCTGCCAGTACTTTTGCGGGGTCTTTACTTCGAGAATAGGAAAGGTCAAATACCGATGTATCACCAAAGGGAATGTTACTGGCAATTACATCATAAGTATTTTGTTCTTTTTCCGGAATTTCCTCAAAACCGCTTATTCGGATATTACTATCATTATAAAGCTGTCTTAGAATTTTACCTGTTAATAAATCCTTTTCATAAGCCGTAACATGGGCCTTTTGATTTTCTGAAAAGGACTGTATGAATGATCCTATGCCCGCGGAAGGTTCGAGGAATTTATCCATGTTCAAACCACTTTCATGCAGTGCAGAGGAAACTGCATCTATAACCTGTGGTGGTGTATAAAAAGCCGTAAGGACGGAGCTTTTCATACTATTGACATATTGCCTGTACTGCTTTTCGTCTGTAGAATTTTCTTTGAGTAGTTGGTGAAGTTTTCGGGTAAGTGGAAATAAGTCGTGTTCAGCTTTTCTCCAATGATTGATGTCTATTTCATTCTCTATGGGATTTAGAACGAATTTAAGCCCGCCAAATCCGCTGTATTGCATCATTGTGGCTCTTTCTTCCTCTGAAGCTTGCCGGTTTTCCTGTTCTAATTTAAAAGCAATCCGAAGCGCCTCACTATTGTCCTGGAGATGCTGGCGTTTATTGAAGCCCATTTTCGTCGATCCAAATAGCTATGGTTCCTGTCAGCTCGGTATAGAGTAGATCAAACTCTGAGGTATCTGCAAAATCATTTTTAAGTAGATAGTTGGCGAAAACAGGCTCACAGACCCAAAACATTTTAAGGGCAAAAGGACGTAGTTCTTCGTCTGCCATTAGGGTATCAAATTCGTTGCAAACGACCTTAAATACTGTATCGAATTTAGAGAAATGTAAGCCTTCAAAGAGAATGTAATTTGCAATCTCTTCACATTGAGCAATAGGATTTCCGGATAGAAAAGCCCCTTGGTAAGCATTCGCTGCCCAGGATGAACGTTGTTCTATAAATTTGTGATTATCTGTTTTTTCAGGAAAGCTGGTCAGTAATAATTCCTCTAATCGTAATTTGAAATACGAAAGATCTTTTTGATGTGTATTCATATTTTTTTATTTAGATTTTAAAGCGGTAACGAATGTAGATCCGTTATTGAAGTGTTCTCTTTTTGTGGAATAGTTTGGCCTTACCAGACATCATTTGGCTGATACGAAAGCTAGAAAGCAGGATTTTCTATAATAATTATCTGTTTTGGCAGGTTTTTCACAATACACGCTATATCGATCTGATATAATTTTGTTTAGGTTTCAATTCCAATCTATTTGCCGCAGATCATAACCTACTAAACTTTTACACCTTACGGGAATTGAAAATGTTTCTTAAAAGCTTATCAAAATCTTTATTTGTGAAGTAATGTGCTTTTTCCAGTCTTGGGTATTATGCGTGTTGTATCACAGGATTCATTTATTATTTAATATTCTGATGTTATGAGATTCAACAGCAACCTTAAAAGCATTATTTTAGAACTAATTTGCCTGCTCTATATCTTTTTGTTTGTATACGCGGCGGTAAGTAAATTGGTGGATTTTGAAAACTTCAGGATACAACTGGGACAGTCTCCTTTGCTCAGTGCCTTTGCTTATTGGGTTTCCATTTTAGTACCAGTTACCGAACTTTTGATCTGTACGCTGCTGATTATTCCACGATTTCGTTTAACAGGACTCTTTGCTTCTTATGGTCTGATGGTCATGTTTACGGTCTATATTTTTATTGTATTACACTATACCAGTTTTGTTCCCTGTTCCTGTGGAGGGGTTTTGGAAAAGTTAAGCTGGACAGAACATTTAATCTTCAACGGAATTTTTGTTCTGATGGCAGTAATCGGAATCATACTTTACAGGTTGATTACACCTTTAGAAAAGGATAGGATTAAACCACAGAAACTTAGTTTTATCTTAATAGGAATAGGACTGTTCAGTTCAGCAGTTGTGATTGTACTATTTATACTCTCTGAAAATATTGTCCATTATCATAATAAACTGACTCGAAGATTTCCTCATACGCCGGCTAAGGTGATCCATACCAGTAACCTAAAACTCAATTCGTATTACATAGCAGGAATTGACAGTGATAAAATATATCTGGGAAATGATACAGCTCCTTTATTAGTCACAGTATTGGACCAGCAGTTAAAACAGATAGAGAAAAAAGTTATTGATCTTGAACCAAAAGACCTTCCTTTTCAGGCAGTGAAAATTATTGTTCAATCACCATACTTTTTTGTTTTAGATGGAAGAGTACCTTGTCTTTACAGGGGCCAGACAAAAGACTGGAAAGCGAGAATAAAAGTAAGGGGAGGAGCTTATTTTACAACTGCTGAGGCCATTGATTCAACTGCCGTTGCTGTGCGGGCACACTCTTCTATAAATGGGGAGAGTATATTGGGAGTAATTGATCTGGATAAAGGAAAAACAATTCTAAATCCGGAAATTTTGCAAAAGCAATTTGATGGAGTATTCGATACCGATGGTCAATTGCTTTATAGCCCTGAGCTTAAAAGAATCGTTTTCTTATATGCTTATCGTAACGAATTTACAGTTGCTGACCGGGATTTAAAAATTGATTTTAGAGGAAATACCATTGATACTATAACACGTGCAAAACTCACAGTGGTTAGAATAAAAGAAAAAGGGCAGAGAAAATTAGCCAAACCGCCTTTGTTTGTCAATAAAAGCAGTGCGGTGAGTAAAGATTTGTTATTTGTGAATTCTGCTATTCCAGGGCACTACGAAGATGATAAAATATGGAAAAGTGCCAGTATAATAGATGTGTATGATATCGCTCAAAAACGATACTTATTTAGTTTTTGCATCTATGATATAAAAGGTAAAAAGCTAAAAAGTTTCATAATCCAGGGCAATAAATTAATAGCTCTAATAGGCAGCCATATTGTTCGTTACGATCTCGATGAGAAAATTATTTCGAATTATAGAAAATAAGATAATACAGTATTGAAAACATCAAAAATCTATTGGCCGATAGCAGGGATTTGATCGAAAACCTGTAAAAAAGAGTAGATCGTTAACCATGAAATTTTATAATTATGAAAACTAAATTTTTTAAGTTCGTATTGCCTCTGGCAGTAGTTGCATTTGGCATGACAAGTGCCATGAATACAAATTCTTTGGATAAAGCCGATGCTGAAGCGGCTCCTATTATGGGATGGAAACACGTTTCGGGTGCAACTCCTTGTGCAGCTGTGCAGGAATGTTCAAATTCAGGAAACTTTGATTGCACTGCTCCTGATGGAAGCCAACTTTATGCCAAACCTATTTCAACCTGTCTTACACCTTTAAAAAGAAATGTACAGTAGTTGAAATTGACACTTTGATTTAAAAATTTGATGCCGTTCAATTCTGAACGGCATCATTTGTTTATTGGAAATCGCTTTTCATCCAGTCTTTCGGCGGTTCATTTTTAAGATAATGTCCGAACCACTGATCAATACGGGAGCTTAGATCTTTTTGGTTTTTCCGCTGGGTTAGATTATGCCCTTCATGGGGATAAACCAGTAAGATGTGCTCTTTCCCCAATCGGCGAAGCGCCATATAAAACTCCTTACTTTGCAGATAGTGTACATGTGTATCCTCACCGCCCGTCCATGCCAGTAAAGGAGTAGTAACACTAGAGGCTTGCAGGACAGGAGAATTCTTCAAGTACGGGGTTGTGTCTTCAAAAAGCGATTTGCCGATGCGGAGTTGGTCGTATTCCGCGCGATAAAAATCGGGTCTGTTAAAGGTAGTACCCACATAAAGATAACTACTGACCAGATCTGTCCATGCTGCCCCTGAAACTGCTGCGGCAAAACGCCCTGTTTGTGTGATAATGAGATCCGTCTCATAACCTCCAAAGGAATGTCCAATAAGACCTACTTTTAATGGATCAACAACTCCTTTCCCAATTACGGTATCTACTGCAGCCAGTACACTTTTAGTGATATACCCAGCTAAATTCCCAATTTCAAAATCCATGTCAGGAAGCAGGACAAAATAACCCTGCTGGGTAAAACGCGTAACATTAAAGCCATCACTGGAATGAGAAGTCGGATTGATATAGTCATTGAAGTGTTGAAATTGTCTTTCATAAATATTTACAATCATCGGATATTGAACTCCTGTCTTGTACCCTGCAGGATAGTATAGAATGCCCTGCATTGTTTTTTCATTTACTTTAAATAAAATCCTTTCTGTTTTGCCCCAATAAAAGTGCTTCTGCTGAGGGTTACTCTGAAAGATTTCCTTAGATGATTTTTCGTAAAACATCAGTTTTGGAGCGCACTCGTAGCTCTGTTCCACATAAAGATAACTGTTGCTCTTAGAAGCTTTGACAAGCTGATTGGTCTTTTTGGATTCCCATACGAGTTTTTGCTCACGATTTTTAGAATCCCATTTAAAAAATCCCGAGGCTCCTGATAGCTGATTGGTGGCTTGCAATAGGAACCCTTTGTCTAAAGAAAGCGATAAGGATTTGGGCACAATTTGATCTTCAGGGTAAATGGGTTCAGGTATCTCACTCTTAATACGATAGGTTATATTATTTTCCCTTCCTTTGGTAAGCCTTCTTTTGTCTTTCCCATCCAAGGATAGTTCCCAAAGGTCATACTGATCGTACAGGACAATAGAATTGTCCTGTACCGTCCACCCAGCAACACCGTAAGGTGTCTTTTGGCCGGGTTTATCCTGATTCTTAAAAAATTGTGGAACAAGTGAAACAGAGATGTTGGCATGCATGTCAGTATTTATATCGTATATCCACCAGTGATCCCCTTTAACATAAGCTAAATAGCGTCCATCAGGTGATGGTATTGTGAGGTGATCTCCCGAGTAGCGTTCCAGTATTTTTTTTCGTTTACCTGTTTGAAGATTCACCAGATAAAGATCATAAGGACCATCAAAACTACTTTGAGGCTCATAAGCTATTGGATCATAAACAAAGGCATACCTGTAATCTCCACTGAGAAAACCCTTAGGCTGCTCTTTGTTGGTAACAGGCAGAAAGGTATTGGTTTTGACCGACCACACAGCCAGTTTATCCATATGAATGTACTGTCCTATATACTTTTTGTGATCGAAAACCAGCTTGTCTTTGGTATTCCATATCTCTACGGCATCAGGCTCTATAAGTGGCTGTTCTTTGGGATCTTCACTCATCCAGAAAAAGATACGCTCCTCATCCTTAGAGATCGTAAGGGTTTGGTGTTTTTGGTCAGAGACCTTCATACCTTTTGGGAATTGAGCCTCTTTTCTCGAATCAAAAACAGAAAGTTTACCACTTGGAATGTGATAGCTGAAAAGCTGTGGAGCCTGCTCATCATATTGTACAAAAGCAATGGTTTGTCCGCGCCAGTTTAAATTCTGAAACTCCTCAATACTACCTTGTAGGATAGACTGTCTTTTTAGTGTTGCTTCGAAGCTTATATAACCTATTTCATTTCCTGAGGAAGACTTAGAACAGTAGAGCAGTCCGTTTCGGTGAGGCTCATGATGCCACTGGCTAACACGGGGAATTTCAAGTTTTTTGTTTCCCTTTAGATCCTGAACAATAAGCGTTAGTTCGCCATTGGAATCTTTAACCAGTACTGATAAAAAGGTGTGATTAGCGGAAAATGAAAAGTCTTCGATAGCCGGTATTCTAGTTTGACTGCCTTTGTTCAGATCAACGATGTTCAGAGTATCATGCGCTATACACGCAAACTGCAATTCCCCATTAAAAAAGCCCTGTTTGGCATAAGGAAAAGCATATATAGTATTCCCTTTAGTACTTTTTACAAATAAGGTATCTTTTTTAGATTCATACATCAAAAGGTAACTCGACCATTGTCCTTTATCGGATAACTTATCGATCAGTAGTTTGCTCCATAGGGAATAATTAGCCTCTGTTAGGTTTCGTTTAGGAACTTCCTGCCCCCAGCAGGTAGCCGTTACAACAAAACATAACATGCCCATTAAGAAGCGGTTAAACTTCTTTAGGTAGTCTGATATGGGCTTAATATCCCCCATTTTGCGGAGCTAGATTAGGATTAAGTAAAAGTTCAGATTCAGGAATAGGAAGCAGACGATCAGTGGTTTCCCATTGTTGTTTTACAGGTGCAAGAACCGCATCAAGCTTTCCGGTTCTTTTCAGGTCAAAAAAACGATGTCCCAGTTCAGTGAAAAACTCCAAACGGCGTTCCTGAAGAACTGCCGCGATGATTTCATTCGCGCTTACGGCAGTTGTATTGCCCAGTCCTGCCAGATTTCTGGTTTTGTTCAGGTCTTCTTTTGCGCCAATGAGATCGCCCTGATGGGCACGAGCCTCGGCTCTGATAAGATATTGTTCGGCTGTTCTGAGAATAACAGAATACTCGGCCGATGTACCTGTATTAAAGGCTTCTTTATATTTGTTGGCATGATACCAAGTGGAAGTACCGTTGATAACAGCTTTGAGCCAAACAGTCTTACGCAGATCGTCATTACTGAAGGCATCAAACAAATCCTGACTAATAGCCAGCGAAGGAGGAGGACCTTGGGTGAAAATGAAAGTTTCCGCTTCATGAGTATTCATTCCGTCAGTGGAAGGCATCAATTGCCATATGGTGGTAGGACTTCCTTTTAGAAATACGTCGTTAAGATCGGAAGGCCAAGAATACAAGTCGGATTGATTTAACACCGAAGAAGCGGCATCCGAAGCCTCATCCCATTGTTTTAAATAAAGACATACCCTTGCAAGGAGCGCCTGTGCCGCCCATTTATTAACCCTGATCCTCTCGGGAGTATTGTACTGAGGGGCAAGTAAATCCGAAGTCTCAAGCAAATCCTTTTTGATGAGTTGATACACTTCATTCTCGGGCATTCGGTGTACGATACTGTTCTGCTTGTAATCGGTGGTACGGATATAAGGCACATCACCAAAAACATTACAAAGGTAAAAGTGGATTAATGCTCGGATAAATAAAGCTTCACCAGTGAGTTGTTCCTTATCTTTTGCTTCCAAAGCATCCGATGCGGCAAGCCCTTCAATGATGGCATTGGCGGCATAAATCTGATTGTAGCTGTTATTCCACAATTGCAGAATTTCATTGTCGGAAGCCAGTAATGAATTGGTATAAAATCCGGACTGAATACTGCCTGATATGCCATAATACTTCAATTCATCGGTATAAAGTCCCAATTGACTGGAAAGTCCCGTCGGCATACCGGTGAGAAGCCCCTGTTCACGGATTTTGGTGTAAATATCAGCCATTGCTGAATTGGCAGTGGCTTTGTCTTTATAAACGTCTTTGGCATTCAGTTGAGAAGACGGAAGGTCTATCTCGGTAAAACTATCACAGGCAGTCAGTGTGCTTAGAAGAATGCTCCAAAGCGCCAGTAAAAACAGCAGTGGTTTACTATTTTTCATAAGATTATATTTTTGAAGTTAAAAAGTGACCTGTAAACTTGTTGTGATCATACGAAGAGGAGGCAGGTATCCTGAAGAGCGAAACTCAGGGTCAATTCCTTTATAAGGAGTAAGGGTCAGTAGGTTCTGTCCTTGCAGACTGAGTCTGCAGGCAATATTCCTTGTCCATTTTTGTGGCAGATCCCATGAAAGGGAAACATTTTTCAGACGGATAAATGAAGCATCACTAATAGCGGCATCACTTTGAGAATAGCGGATACTGGCTGCCCTAAAATCAGAGTTACTATCGCTGTAAGCCTGATAAGGACCTGTATCTCCGAGATTTTGCCAGTGACGAACAACAGCTTCATGCTGATTGACCATGGTTCCGGGCATTGAAGTCCTGAAATTCTCGTTAAAGTTTTCCTGTTTGACAAACTGCAAAAGAAAATCCAGTTGTACATTGCCGTAACGAAGCTGATTTTGAAATCCGCCATAATAGTCGGGACTAAGATCTTTGAGTACCTTTTTGTCATCCGAGGCAGAGAATTTACCATCCCCGTTAAAATCTTTAAACTGGTAACTACCTGTAACTGGATCGAGTCCGGTGTACTGGTATACTTTTACAATATTTACAGGCTGTCCAATTACATATTGATTCCGGTAAGAAGAACCTTCCAGCCCCGGAAAAGAAAGCAGTTCATTTTTGGCGCGGGTAATATTAAAACTACTGATCCAGCTAAACTCTTTGTTTTGAATGTTCACGGTACGAAGACTAAATTCGATGCCGCTGTTTTCAACTTCAGCATCCAGATTAGCGCGCAGTTCGGAAAAACCCGTCGTTCCTGCCAGTGGTATTCCTACCAATTGACTCGACGAGCGATTGCGATACCATGCAATAGTAGTGGTGATACGATCATTTAAAAATCCCAGTTCCAAAGCCGCTTCGAGTTTTTCATTGGTTTCCCATCCAAAGTCAGGATTGAAAAGGCGGGTAGGGGTCAAACCGTTAATCCCTCCATAGATGTATCCTGAAGTACTATACGTGTCTAAATACTGATAATCGCCAATTTGGTCGTTACCGCTGGTTCCATAGCTGGCGCGTAGTTTTCCAAAGCGTAAAAAAGGTATTTTTTCTTTTACAAAATCCTCCAAACTAAACACCCACGCTGCGCCGACAGCCCCAAAAGTCGCAAACTGCCTGCCGGGTCCAAAGCGGCTTGATCCGTCACGTCTTCCTGTAAAATTAAGAAGGTATTTACCCTGCCAGTTTAAATTAATACGTCCAAAAAGAGCCTGATACCGATAAAGGGTTTCATCGCTGTTTAAGATCAGATATGTATTGGCTGATGCAGGATTTTCAATCAGGCTGTTACTGGCAAAACCTTCACCTGCGCTTATAAGCTGATTGCTTTTTTGCTGTTGGAAAGTAGTTCCCGCAAGTACTTCTATTTTTCCTTTGCCAAGACTGTAATTCCACCCCAGTTGAGGTTCGATGATCCATGAGCTTCGGTTGACCGTATTGGCAAATACGGCAGAGACTTCACTTCCTAATCCGTAAGAAGGATTGTAACTCGTTGAAGGAAGTAAATTGAGCTGATCCTGATTAAGGTCAGTATATCCCAGACTGGTTTTAGCTGTAAATCCTTTTCCTAAGTCATAAGATAGAAGAACGTTAGCCAAGAAATCATAAGTATCTCCTTTAATCTTTCCCTCTAGTTTGGCCAAAGGATTTTCAAAAGTATTGTTTTCCCAATTGAGTTTTCCTTTATCGTCATACAGGGCAGGAGCATTAGGCACTAAGGTAATAGCATCGCGGGTAAGGTCAACAGAGGGCAGATAGCTGAACTGTGCGGTATAGCCTGTACTAAGTGTTACCTTGAACTTCTGATCTGTTGAAACATGATTGAGGCTAAAATGTCCGTTGGCTTTGATATAATCGAAATCTCCGGGATATACGGTGCTTTCTCTGTTGTAATTACCACTTAAAAGAAATTGTGTCTGCGCGGAACCTCCCGATAGCGAAGCCTGAACATTGGTATAGCTGGCTGATCCTCCAAGTAGTTTTTTCTGCCAGTTGGTATTTCTGTTTTGATCCCACGTACCGTTTACATCATAAGCATCCGAGGGATAATCTGTAACCCCGTCATTAGCGAAAGCTTCCCTGCGCATAGCTAGATACTGCGAGGTATTCATCAGATCCATAAAGTGAGCCACACGTCCATAACCATTGGAATACGTAGTACTAAAAGTAGTTTTACCTTCTTTTCCTTTTTTGGTTGTGATCAGAACCACACCATTAGCACCTCTTGAACCATAAATGGCAGTAGCATCGGCATCTTTTAGTACTTCAACACTGGCAATATCTCCGGGATTGATACTGTTAAGCGGGCTGTTCTGTGCAGGCATATTACCCGATGTATAAGAACTCCCGATAGACTGTGAGGAATAAGGAACACCGTCAATAATATAAAGAGGACTATTACCATCGAGTCTAAGACTGTTCTGCCCACGGATTTCTATCTCAAAACTACCACCGGGCATCCCTGAGTTCTGAATAATATTCACCCCCGCCATTCTTCCTTGCATAGCGGCAAGGACATTAGAGACAGGTTGTTTTTCGATGTCTTTGGAGGATAGTTTTACAATGCTGCCGGTGCGCTCACTATCTTTTACAGAATAATACCCGGCATTGATGGTTACTTCCTTAAGTGTGGTGGCGTCTTCTTGCATTCGCAAATTAATTGTCGACTGAGAACCAACTGGGATTTCTACCGTTTTATAACCGATATAGGAAAAGACAAGAATGTTCGAAGTAATAGCATTGATGGTATAACGACCATCCTGATCGGTTGTGGTGGATACTGCTGATCCTTTTACACTTATTGTTACTCCCGGCATAGGTCCAAGAGCGTCTGTCACAACACCTGTGATTGGGTTTTGGATAAGCTTTGCTGAATTTGCATTAGCTTCCATGGGATACCAGAGAAATAATGCAAAAAGAAAAAAGTATAAACCGTAAGGTTTTCCTTTGTTGAATGAAAGATTTTTCATAGTTTTAGATAAGATTAAAATTGAACGAAAGTTTGGTTTTCTTTTGCCTTCTATACTAGTATTCCACCACGAGAATAGAAGGCTTTTTCTTGTTAATTAGTTTGCCATAGGCGTAAGGTATTTATGTTTATAAGGTTTAAAAACTAAATCAATTGGGTATTTAAATCGAATTGCATTTTCTCTTTTATCATTTGTCATAAAAGAATCCTACTGTGCAGTATAATAACCTGACCCATCCCTAAACTAACTCAAGCAGGACTACCAACGACTAGGGTCAGGCATTATAAAAATGAAATAAAGAAACTACACCATAAGCAAACCGATTAAGGATTAAACAACGGGTGCGAACTTTCAAACATTGAAGGCTTTGAAAAGCTGAGAAATAGTCTCAAAAAAAGAGGCGCGGAACTCAGCTTATCCGTTTTCAAGGCACTGGTATACCCACGCACGAATAAGTGAGCCCACGCCATTTGACGTGAGCATCATACTTATCATCTCGTGCGTTTAAAAAAGTACCAGTTTTTTGAAAACGAGATTCAAAGCGAATGCTTCAAATATTTTATGTGAAGAATCGCAAATTTAATTATTAATATCAAATGTACGACAAATTTTTATAAAAGCAATCTATAGATTGCCTTTTTTCTTTTTTTTTAAGACGATTTTTATCATATGGAAGGAAATGGCTATAAAAATAAGAGAATACAACTAGGCCAAAGGATTATGTATCTAAGGAATCAATGTATTAATAAAGATACAGGTAAACCTATTTCACAAGAAGAATTAGGATTGAGAACAGGACTTGCAAAAAATCATATAGGAAAAATTGAAAGAGGACAAACTAATCCGAAGATTGAAACATTGTTTAGTATCGCAAATGAATTAAATGTTGATATTAAGGAATTGTTTGTGTTTGATTTATAAAATTAAAAGTTAAAGGTGCTACGGCATCATTTTTTAAACAAAAAAGTTTATAAATAAGAGTTACAAAATAAAGGAAATAGAAATGGGATTAATGGTGCATAGTTTAGAAGGGATTCCCGAAGAACATCATAGGGATTATTACATATACTTGCTTGACTATGGTTGGCAAGAACCTTTGAGTGATATCTTAATTAAAAATTTTGGTAGAATGGCCGCGTTTGCTTCAGAACAAAAGAATGCTGTAGTAATTATGAAAACTGATTCTGGAGTTCATTTTAGTGACGAGGTTTTATCTTGGCATAGTATAAATGGAGATAATGCTGATGAGGATCAGTTGTTACCTGCAATACTAGTTACAAATCGACATCCTGCAATATTTCGAAAAAGAGCATCTGTTTCTGAAAATGAGGAAGTAGAGGAGAATTTAAAACTTGTATTATTTCCACTAAAAAAACATTGCAAGGACTCACCTGAAGTAATTACGTTAATACAAACTATTTTCTCTAAAATTAAGCAAGGTCAAGATTTGGACAACTTTAAAATAACTAGTGAAAAAAAGAAGGGATTTCGTGGCGCAATTGCTCATTCAATAATTCTCGAGCCGAATTTTAGTGGATTAGGCTTTAGCTTTAATAAATTTTGGAAGTATCTCAATGATGATAAAAAGCTAAATTAACTAGGAAAATGATTTAGTTGTTAACTATGGAGTACAGGTTAAATCGTTTAATTTTTTATAATAAAGAATAAACCTCGTTTAAAAATAAACGAGGTTTTATTACATCCAAAAGCTACTTCTTAGATTCTTCTATAGAAACTTTTCTAAATTCTTTTAAAAGTTTCTCCAACTCTAAAGTTGACTTACGAGCTCTTGCTCCGGCAGCTTTTACACCTTTCTCAATTAGTGAATCCGATTCAGTTTTAAATGTTTCGATTTCCGCGTTGATTTTTTCGATTAAATCTTTCATTAAATAATGTTTTAAATTATGGGGCGCAAAAGTATTAGTTTCTGACTGTTTTAAACAATTTTTATGAAAAAAATACGCGACTCTATACCTTGCCCAAAATCACTTTTCCCTCATTTTTAATTAAAATTCAATTTTTTTTGAGTTTGAAAGATCATTCTAAAACAAATTAAATTTTTCCTTTTGTTAAGTAATTACTGATAATTCGATTAGAAATAGAATACGATTATTTAAAAAAATTGATATTCTTAAATTAATATTATGTGTGTTAAAATTAACATAAATAGTGTAAAATAATGTTTTTTTAGTAAAAATACAGTTATATATTTATTTATATTGATAAATATTTAATTTTGATTTTTAAGTGCTAAGCAGCTAATTCCTGTTAGAATTTAAAAGAAAAACTTTTAGTGAAATCAATTTTTATAGGTAGTACAGGATATAATAAAAGAAAAGCGATATGTTCTACTGATGAAATTTTAAACTAATTAAAACATCAAAATTTGAATAATGAACATTCTTATTGTAGATGATCATCCCATGAATGTAGAATTATATGAAAATGTACTTCTACAAGATTTTGCATCATACAAGCCTCTTGTTGTTACAAAAGCATACAACTGCAAAGAGGGTTTTATGGCGATTGAATATGCTAAATTAAAACATGAACTGTTTTTTGATTTAGCGATTCTCGATTATTCTTTACCAATTTATCAAGAGAAAAATATTTTATCAGGAGCTGACTTGGCTAACCTTATTAGAAGATATTTTGAAAACTGCAAAATCATAATTATAACATCACATACGCAGAAGCTTTTGGTTTATGACATAATTAGGAAAATTAAACCTGAAGGAATCGCTATAAAAACGGATGTAACTACCTCAAGCTTTACTAATATTGTTTGTCATGTTTTAGAAGGTAACCTGTATCAAAGTGTACTGGTTAAAGAATATGTTAGTGAAATCTGGAAAAAGGAGCTAATGGTGGAAGACACCAACAGACAAATTCTTTTTTACTTGGCTAAAGGCTATAGAGTTAAAGAACTAGAAGAAGTAATACCACTAGCTGCAAGCACGATTCAAAGGCGCATTGTAGACCTTAAGAAAATCTTTGGAGTAATTGATGACAGCAACCTTGTAAAAGAGGTAATTAAGCAAGGATTTTTGTAATTGTTAAAATAATTAACATAGATGAGGGTTCTGCTATCTCATTTGTTAATTCTGTATTTGTAGTAATTATCTGTATGGGTTTTCTTTTTACATTCGGCCCAGTATTATCGTAAAAATACTTTTAAATTTTAATTGAATTGCTATCATTATCATTATAATGATGGTGTTTTGTTTGTTTTTTAGTGAAATATTTAACCAGTATAACAATATTTAGTCGCGATAAATTGCGGTCTTACCTTTTATTAGACCAAAGGAAAAATGAAATAAAGGAGACGCTAGGCCCATGCGCGTTAAAGGGATTAATCAACCAATTTTAATTTATTAATTATGCAATTAGAAGCATTAAATTCTGCAAGATTTGAGCCACTTACTAAAGAACAATTAAAAAATGTTGCAGGTGGTGTAGATCGAGAAGGAACGAGCGAACAAGTTCGTGAGGGCCAACCGAGGTTATTTGTTTATAAAGGAGTTAAGTATTATATTAAAGCAGATAAATTCACACAAGACATGGAAACTGGAGAGTATAAATGTTTAGAACTGCAAGGTATGGATGGTAAGTGGACTACTATAGTTTAGTCTATTTTTTAAATTTTGGAATGGTACTTAAGTCATTAAGTATCATTCCATATTATAAATATATTATGATGAGATTTTTCTTATTGACGTGCTGTCTATTACAGATTTTAAGTTCCTATGGGCAAAGTGAGAATTTATTGAGGGATTATTATTACACCGTAAATTTGGCTGAACTTTCGATAATTGATAATAATCTACCAGAGGCAAAAAGAAAATATGAAAAGGCTTTTAGCACAGGTTATTCTTTTCCTTCCGATAAATTTAACGCGTTTGCCGTTTCTTATTTTATGAAAGATACCATTAAATCTATAGAATACTTTAATGATCTTGCAGCACTCGGCCAGGATAAGGGAAAATTCATTAAATACTTTTTACATTCTGACCCTAAGCCAAATCCCTATATTGACTTTGTTACAAAAGATTATAAAGATATTCATGAGAAGGTAATGAAAAGTGAAATGCCAATATTAGCAAAAAAGATGGATGCAATCTTTCAGATGGATCAGGATTGTAGAAATAATGGTCCTGATGATGATCTTTTAAATTGTGATCGAAAAGTACGAGAACAATTATATGCTTTTATTGATACTTATGGTTTTCCAAGTTACAAAAAAGTAGGAGTACTAGAGGAAGGTGTAATTCAAGCTACCAATGTAGGAAATTTTGATATGATGCTTTGGCATTGCAGTGGACTTCCAGATGAAAAAATATATAGTATTGGTCTTGAAAATGTAAAAAAAGGAATCTATGATGCCAGAAGATTTGCAATGGGTTTTTTCTATCAGGGTAGTGAATATCAGGTAGGTGTTCCTTACGACCCAATTACCCAAGAAGAACTGGATGCTATCAATAAAAAAAGAGCAGAAATTTATCTAGAGCCAATACAAGATTATATGCGTAAAGTTGCTTATCATACTAAAAATGAGCTATATTATAGAGGCGATTATTGCTTTTTAGATCCATTTCTTTGTATTTATTCGATAAATCAAACATTGGTTATAAAAGAATGATAGTTATACAAAGTACGCGTAATGACATTTCAACCAATGACGTTTTGGATTGGTTGTATTTTTCCCAGGGAAATCCAGTCTTACGGTTAAATGATTCCTTTGTAGTGGAAAGTATTACTATTGATGAGAAAGTTGTATTTAGCTTCGAAAACACTCAATTGGATCTTGAAGAGGTAAGCTCGTATTGGTACCGAAGGGGCAATCTTTGTGCTTCAAAAAAGGAATTAAAAAAACTAACTTATTTCGCTCAAAAACTTAGTGTGCCTTTAAGTAAAGAGATCAATTCTGCCTATGCAAAAGTGGATTTGACAAGTGGAAAGAACAGTCTAGGTAAGTATTCTGATAATAGAATTGATAAGATACAAATGTTGGTACTGGCTGTGCGTTCAGGTTTAAAGGTTCCTAAAACCATTGTGACTGGGCAAATGAAAAAATTAAATGAATTTATCGCCTCATGTCCTTCAAAGATCATTACCAAAGCTATAGACATTGATACAATGAATATTGAAAATTACCCAGGATTCAATTGCTTTTTGACTTTAGCAACTGCGATTATTACTCCGGAAAGCATTAGAAACCAAAACATAGAAAACTGCACACCAGCATTATTTCAACAATATATTGAAAAAAAATATGAGTTGAGAGTATTTTATTTAAAGGGCAAGTTTTACCCAATGGCAATTTTTTCGCAACAAAATGAAAAAACTAAAATTGATTTTAGAAATTTTGATAAAGAGTTGCCTAACAGAATTGTACCTTATAATTTACCAAAGCATATAGAGCGGAAGATTAGTGTATTTATGAATAGCATAGGCTTAGAAACAGGTTCTTTGGATTTAATCTACTCTACAGATAATGAATATGTCTTTTTGGAAGTTAACCCAATAGGACAGTACCAGTGGCTGGAAAAAAATTGTAACTATCCAATTAGCAAAGAAATTGCAGAAGATTTGATGAATTATGGATGAAAATAAAATAATTAATGAAATAAAAGAATGGATAAAAGACAATAAAGAGCTACTGCCACTTAATATTGACTATTGGGATATTAATGTTCTTGAAAAAAAAGAAATAGAGAATAACATTAGAGTAGTGTCTTTTGGGAAATACAATTCCATTGACCTGAGCACAAATAAATTTTACAAACCTATTTCCAGAATAGTAAAATTAAGATAGAAATGTATATTAAAATATTCAGTTGTTGTACTATTACAAAAGGCAGTAGCAGAGTAGCTATTGTAGATATACAGAGAGAACAAATTTTCTTTGCTCCATTGTCACTTTATGACCTCATAGATCGAGAGGTAAATGCCATTAATGTGATAAAAACAAAGGAAATTATCGAAAAAAAATATTTACCAATATTGGATGAATATATAAATTTTTTAGTTGATAATGAATTGGGGTTTTATTGCGATAGTGATGAATTAGAATTTTTTCCCAAGATGTCTGAAGAATGGCGTTTTCCTGCCCATATTACAAATTGCTTAATAGATAGTAATGGTTCTATCGAATTTCTTAACGAGCAATTCTTCTTGCAGCTTGAAGCGCTTTGCTGCAACCATATTCAGTTGCGTTTTTTTTCCAAAATCGAACTAGATGAATTGGATGTAGTTTTAGCATTAATAAATGAAAATCAAATTAAATCTCTGGAAATAGTTCTTCCGATGAATAATTATTTAAGAGACGAAAAAAATATAGTACATTTTTTAGAATTCAATCGTAAGGTGAGAAATTTAATTATTACTTCAGCAGATGAATGTAAAATACTACAACCTGATGATTTCTCCGGAACTGCGGTATTAACGGATAAGAATATTACAAGCAATTTACATTGTGGTTTAGTTCAGTTGGAGCAATTTTCAATCAATGTTATGCATTATACTGAATCCTTAAATTCGAATACGTGTTTAAACCGAAAAATAGCAATAGATACAGAAGGAAATATCAAGAACTGTCCGTCGATGAAAGAAAGTTATGGAAATATTCGAGATGTAACTTTAAAAGAAGTTGTTGATAATCCAGATTTTAGAAAATACTGGAGTATAACCAAGGATCAAATCATGAAATGTCAAGACTGCGAATTTCGACATATCTGCACCGATTGTAGAGCATTTATTGAAACGCCAGATGATATTTATTCAGCTCCTCTAAAATGCGGTTACAACCCCTATACCTGCCAGTGGGAAGAATGGAGTACGAATCCTTTAAAAGAGAAAGGGATTACTTATTATGGCTTGCAGGAATTATACAAAGAATAATAATTTTTGTTAGTTACAAATCGGATTACAAAATCAGAATTTAATCTTTAATATCCTTAATTATCTACCAAATTGAAATACGTTTTTTATAAACAAATGGACAAAATGGATTGTGGTGCTACCTGTTTAAGGATGATAGCAAAGCAATATGGAAAAGAGTACAGCATAAATAAATTAAGACGAATCTGTGAAACAGGTAAGCAAGGCGTTAATATGTATTACATTAGCAATGCTGCTGAGCAAATAGGCTTTAATACATTGGGAGTTAAAGCTTGCATTGAAGATTTAAAAGACATTCCTCTGCCCTGTATACTACATTGGAAAAATAGCCATTTTGTGGTGTTGCATAAAATAACCAATACAAAATCCAGTACAAAAAAATGGAATTTTTTAGTTGCAGATCCCGCTACAGATGGTCTTTTGACTATTGATGGCGAAGCGTTTAAGCAAATGTGGTTAGGTGAAACACAACATAAAGGGATTACTTTGCTTCTAGAACCATCACTTGACTTCAATAAGAATGAAGACGAATCGGGCTATGAAAAGCAAGGAAATAAGAAACTTTCATGGAGTAAATTATCAGGTTATTTATTTCAACATAAAGGATACCTTTTTCAAATTATCATGGGTTTATTGGTTGCGAGTATCCTTCAGCTAATGATCCCATTTCTAACACAAAGTATTGTCGATAAAGGTATAAATACACAAGATATTAATTTTATATATATTGTCCTTATTGCACAATTCGTATTAATGTTGGGACGAGCAATAGTAGAATTTTCCAGACAAGGACTGCTCCTGTTTATTAGTACACGGATTAATCTTTCTTTACTTACCGATTTTTGGAAAAAATTAATGAGTTTGCCAATTTCTTATTTTGATACCAAGCAGACTGGTGATATCATGCAGCGGATAGGTGATCAGCATAAAATAGAGAGGTTCCTTACCGGGAATAGCATCAATATTCTTTTCTCACTAATGAATTTAATAGTTTATTCATTTGTTATGCTACTATATAGTTTTCAGGTATTCTTAATATTTGCCATTGGAAGTGCACTTTATATTCTTTGGGTCACCTTATTCTTAAAACAGAGACGAATGCTTAATTACAGGCAATTTGCATTGGCATCCAGAGAAAATAGTGCAACCTTGGAAATGGTGCAAGGTATGCAGGAAATAAAAATGCACAATGCAGAGAAACCCTTTCGATGGAAATGGGAAAACATGCAAAGGGGACTTTTTAGTATTGGTTTCAAAAACCTTTCTCTTAGTCAGGCGCAAAGTGCAGGGGCTTTGTTCATTAATGAGGGAAAAAATTTGCTGGTTACCGGTATAGTAGCTACCTCAGTCATTAAAGGTGATTTGACCCTTGGTGCGATGTTAGCTATTCAATATATTCTGGGAGCGCTAAATAGTCCTATCCAGCAATTCATCAGTTTTATTCAGGAATTTCAGGATGCAAATATTGCATTAGAACGGTTAAATGAAATACACCGCGAAGAAGATGAACCTGAAGGACCTGTTTCAGGTTTAAAATCAGAAAATGCACAAATTGGTATATCAATCAAAAACTTAACATTTGGTTATTATTCCGGCGAAGATGAACAAGTATTAAAAAACATTGATTTAGAGATTCCAGCAGGTAAAGTCACAGCTATTGTAGGGATGAGTGGAAGTGGAAAAACAACAATTTTGAAAATTCTACAAAAATTCTATGACGATAAATACAAGGGGAATATTAGGATTTTTGAAGCGCAAAATGAGCTACCACTAACCTTTGAAAATGAATTAGCATCTAAAAATCAGGAGTTAAAGATGATTATTCCTGAACACTGGAGATCCAGAATTGGAAGTGTAATGCAGGATGGTTATATATTCAGTGAGACCGTAAGCGGTAATATAGCCGTAGGGGTGGAAGAACCAGACAGAGCCCGTTTAGAATATGCTGCTACTGTGGCAAATATCCTGCCTTTTATTGAGACAATGCCTTTGGGCTTTCTTACCAAGATTGGAATGGAAGGAAATGGTATTAGCGCAGGACAAAAACAAAGAATTCTAATAGCCAGAGCAGTGTATAAAAATCCTGATATTTTACTATTTGATGAAGCGACCAATTCACTTGATGCTAATAATGAAAAGGTAATTCTTGAAAACCTAGAGTCTTTTTTTAAGGGAAGAACCGTCGTAGTTGTGGCTCATCGATTAAGCACAGTTAAAAATGCTGACAAAATTGTAGTACTTGAACAAGGCAAAATTGTTGAAGAAGGAACACACTCAAAACTAACCGCTCTACAAGGCAAATATTTTGAACTCGTGAAAAATCAATTAGAATTAGGCAATTAATTATACAGAAATGGACAACATCAAACCTAATGCATTAAGTAGATATGGAACTCCAATTACTTTTGGAATTTTATTTTTTATTGGAGTTTTAACATGGTTTATTCAATATCCGGAAACAGTTTCCTCAAAAGCAAAATTGACGGGTAGTAATGCACCCAAGCCTATTATGGCAAAACAAGTTGCCAGATTAATTTCATTGGATAAAAAAAACGGTTCATTAGTAAATAAAGGTGACATTATTGGCAGCCTTGAATCAACTGCACAAGTAGAAGAGGTGTTACAATTCTCAAAATTTATTGATGAGATTTATGCACTTTTACAAGAGCAAAACCCTCAAAATATGAAGATTCTTATGAAGAGAGATTTTAGCCATTTAGGAGAATTACAAGGCGACTATCAAACATTTATGCAAGCTTATATCCCTTACCGTGATTATGTTTTAGGAGATTACTCGAACAAAAAGAAAAGTCTACTAAATAAAGACTTAAATATTATTAATCAGTCACGAAAAGTACTAAATGAGCAAAAGGAATTGTATGATGCAGATTTGCAGTTAAACTTAACTACGCTTGAAAAGAATAAGTTATTAGTACAGGAAAAAATTATATCCGAACAAGAGTTTAGAGAATTAACAAGCCAAAATATTGGAAAAAAAATGTCCGAACCACAAATGAAATCCAGTTATATAAATAACTCATCAGAGTTAAACGGAATTCAAAAGGAGATCGTGGAATTGGATAAGGAAATTGTTTCGCAACAAGCTTTATTTCAGCAAGTAGTTTATAATCTTAAAAGCAAAATAGATGATTGGAAAAATAGATATCTTTTGATCGCGACTGAAAAAGGAAAGTTAGTTTTTACTTCCTTTTTACAGGAAAACCAAATAGTGCAAGCTGGTAAAATACTAGCGTATATCATTCCTGAAAATAGTGAAATCTATGTTGAAAGTCTTGTGCCTCAGGGGAATTTTGGAAAAGTAAAAGAGGGACAAAAAGTATTCCTGAAATTTAATGCTTACCCTTCTCACGAATATGGGAAGGTAGAGGGCAAAGTAGAGTACATTAGTCCAATTCCTGCCGATAGCGGCTATTATTTGGTTAAAGTAATACTTCCAAAGCACCTAAAGACAAATTATAATAAAGATATTCCTTTTATCGAAGGGCTTACAGCGCAGTCTGAAATTGTTACAAAAGATATGCGACTGGCTGAGAGTTTGTATTATGATGTTATAAAGCAGATAAAAAAATAATCTTCACTTATTCAACTATGAAAACACTCAAATAATACATCACTTAATTAAAATTTAACCACCTCTTGAAAAGGATATTAATACTGTTAGCTCTGTCTACTTTTGGGGCATTATTTCAGGCTCATGCACAAGATTCTATCTGGACTCTGTCCAAATGTATCGAACATGCTCAAATAAACAATTTGTCGATTAAACTGGATGAACTGGATGCCAGAGCCGCAAATATGATTTATCAATCCAGTAAATACAGTCATATTCCCAGTTTAAATCTATCTTCGAATTATGGAACTAGTTTTGGACGCTCAATAGATCCGACAACCAACCAATTTGAAAATACAAAATTTTCCTCTTTAGGATTATCTGCCGGATCAAGTGTATTGCTTTTTGGGTGGTTTCAAAAAAAGTATGCTATACAGAGTAATGAACTAAAATATAAAATTGCGCAAGAGAGTATGGAACAATTAAAAAATGATCTTGTACTTAATGTTGCGACTGCCTACCTCAGAGCTTTGCTAGCCCAAGAACAAATTACCAATGTATTGTATCAAATTGAGGTAAGTACTGAAAACCAAATCAGAATAGAAAAACTAACTGTTGCAGGGAGAAGTAATATTCTAGAGCTTTCCCAAGCGAAAACACAATTTTACAATGACAAAGGAATATACTTGGAGGCACTGCTAAACTATGAGCAATCTTTAATTGATCTCAAGGTTATACTAAATATTGATTTGCAACAAAAAATTGTACCTATTGCTAATTTAAATGAAAACTTATTTTTATCAGTCGAAGAAATAGATCCTGAGGCTATTTACAAAAGTGCATTAACCTTTATGCATTCGATTAAAAGTAGTACCTACAATTTGCAAGTAGCAGAAAAAGATATCCAATTAGCTAAAGCGAAAGAACTACCTCAATTAAGTTTATATTTTTCATCAGGTACAAATTATTCTTCTTCATATTATGAGGTTTTAGCTTCAGGGGAAAGACAATTAATTTCACTGGGAAAACAGTTCAATAATAACCTATCCCATTCTTTTGGATTAGGACTTAATATTCCTGTTTTTAATAATTTTTCTTCAAGAGATGCTATTAGAAGTGCTAAAATAAGTGTAGAAAAAGCCAAGATTATCGACCAGGAAAATAGGCAGAAATTAAAACAGGAAATATATAAATCCTGTATCGAATATAAAAGAACCTTACAGCAATACAATTCTTCCCTAAGCGCATTAGAAAATGCAGGAATTGCATTGAAAGCAGCAACGATAAGACATGAGAAGGGTTTTATTTCTTATTTTGAATATTTGACAGAAAAGAATAATTTTCTTAAAATCCAGAATGAGAATACAGCATTGAAATATGACTTACAATTTAAAAAAATAACGATTAAATATTTTCAAGGAATATCTGTAATTTAAAATGAAAAAGAGTTTTATATTTTTTGGGTTACTGTTAACATTAGTATTCTGCAGTCAGAATAAATCAAACTTCAAATTAGACTATGATGGAAAAGTAATTTTCTACAGGCTAAATGGTGGGCAAAAATATTCTGATAAAACAGTTGCTAACCAATATGGGGCATCAGATAGTTTGCATTATAAGTACAATTATGATAAACTAAGAGAAGGAGATGACAGATTAGTGTTTTTCAAGGATTCAATACTATTAAATAGAACGAAACTAGAGTTTATTTCCAGAAAAAAAATAAATGGGATAGACATTGAAAAATACTTATGTGATGGGGAAAATAGCTCAATTCATATTTATCTTAGTAGGAAAAATGGGCTGTTATTAACAAGGAACAGGTTTAATAATGTAGTTGTTGAATATTATCTTGAACCAAGTATAGATAGCTTACCTCGTACTATCGTTAATGATAGCGTTTTTTTTAATGTTTATTAAATAAGGTTTTAAAAACTCATAATATTCTATCAATACCTTGAAATACAAAAAAGCAATGTGAAAACAACATTGTCTTTTTGTACTTTTAGTATTATTCAAAAAGTAGGGGTGAAGATTGATTGTCTAATAAAAAGATTGCAATTTAGAATAAATGAATGTTCTTTGTAAGAATCGAGAATTCTAACTCCTGAAAGTTAAATTATCGTCCAGTTCAGTTTCAGTGTGTTCTTTTTGTAGTTCTTTTATAAAATAAGAAGTTGGCATTCCGGTTCTAGAGTAAAAGGCGTTAGCAAACCTTTGAGTACTGCTAAAACCAACCTCCTGGGCTAGCGCTTTATTAGTATAGTTTCTCATTTTTGTGTTTTCTTTCAGTAAAACGATGAGATGATCAACTTTTAAGTCGTTAATATAGTCGACAAATTTTTTCCCTCTTGAATGGTAGATGACTTTAGAAAGGTAGTTGGCATTGGAATTAAATGCAACTGCAAGCTTTATGGATGTCAAGTCTTTTTCTAAGAATTTTTTATTCTTTTCAAATTTTTCTAACTGTTTCAATATAGAAGTAACCGTTTCAGGATGGATATCTTTTATTCCTATAGGTAAATCTTTCTCATTTGATTTAGTTTCTTTTTTCATTAACTCTTCAAACTTTCTTTTATAGAGTTTTTTGTTTCTGGTAAATCGATATGCTAGCGATAACAGGGATAAGAATAAAACGGCAATCACACTTACAAGTATATAATCATTGTGTTTCCTTTTCTCAAGGGAACTTTCGATATTCTGTTTTTCCAGTAACAGCTGCTTTGTATCGTATTCCTTATGTATTTTTCCCGACAAGTACACATACTTCCTGTCGAGTAAACTATCAGCTTTTAAAAGCCTTCGCACATAATAAAGCTGTAATTTTGAATTATTTTCCGCTTTGTAATAACTAATTAACATTTCGTAATTTTCTCTTAGATCCGGGCGTATGTACTTTTTGGCAGCGAAAATATCATCCACTTTTTTAAAATACATAATAGCAGCTTGTGTATTTTTTAAGTCCCAGTAGCTTTTACCAAGATAAAAGTAACCGACAGCTTCATTAGCAAAATCGCCGTTTTTTCGTATTGCAGGTAAAGCTCCTAATATGTTTTTAATTGCCGTTGCGTAATTCTTTTTAAAATATTGATTGATACCTTCAGAGTGCATAAAGAAAGGCTCCACTTCATTATTTTTGAGTCTTTTTCCTTCTTTAAGTCCTTTTTCATTTATAGCAGAGCATTGACCAAAATTGCCAATTTTGGTATAACAAAGCCCCAGAGAATGCAGAGAATTGAGATAGCCCGCAGTGTTATTATACTCGAAATAAGTAATACACTCTTTAAATAATGAAATGGCTTCGTGGTAGAAGCCTAAATAATATTTTATGCTAGCAATATTAAATTTTACTTTATAGATTAAATACTGATCGTTAGTTTTGGAAATATAGTTATTAGCAATGATGTAGTTGTCCAGGGCACGCCTTAGTTTCTTTTCACTATAGTAGATAATTCCTTTGGTTAGATAAGCAGAACCAATCAAAGCCTTATCGCCCGATTTTTTGGCACTATATATCATACTATCGGCATAAATCAGCTTAAAATTATCAGGGACAGCATAAAGATAGTTTTTGTACCCATTTAAGATTTCTTCATGATTTTTTTCAGCTTTCGCTTTAGATAAAAAAGCGCTTAGATATAAAGACTGTTTTTGGGTATCTTTTTCAAAATTATCAATCTGCTCATAAAGATAATCGTAGTTTTTAAGTTGCAATGTATCGGGATTTTTTCGCTCAATCTCCTGCGCGCAAATTTGACCTCCCATACCAAGAGAGCAAATCAATGTATATTTTTTATTCATAGGCTTGAGAGGGATAAGTACTATTTTATAATAAAAATGAGTATTTAAATATTGATTATGTTACAAAAAAAATAAGGAAATTTTTTTTGTGGGAAATAGGGATTAAATATAATGTAAACAATTGATAATAAGTTGGTTTTTTGATTGAAATAGGGTGTGGATTTTTGAAAAAAAAGGATCACTTTTTTTAGAAAACAATAGCATTAGTGTTGCAATGCGAAAGTCAGTATTCTAGTTTTACTCTGAATTCAGCTCTTAGAAATTAAAGCTTTGCTTCTTTTCAAAGAGAAATAAAAGCTGAAGAAGTTCTAATATTAAAAAAATTAAATTATGAAAAAGATTGTACTATTATTAATTGTTTTGTCATCAGGAATAATTTCCTGCAACTCGGAAGAAATTACAAAAGAAACACCTGTGGTTACAGAACCAGGCTCAACAAGTATGGTTTCCATGCCCCATAATCCTGTTAATCCATATGATCCAGCCGGAAAGGCCTATATAGACATTTTTAATGCCTACCATTTGATAAATACAGAAAATGATACTACGATTACAAAAATCCGGCAACGTATAAATGATATAGCATTAACAAATACCGATTTAATGTTGCTTAATCAAGGCTATACCACAACAGATGTTAGTGCAGAAGAAATTGAACAAATTCTAAAAAATCCCGCGGCAAAACTAGAAGAAGTTATTACGGGGTCCTCGTTGTCTTCGACAGCTAAAACAGAGCTGAAAAATTTTATTGATGAAGTTCAACTATTAGAAAATAAGGAATATGAATATATCTATAACTATATAGTTTCCTTTGAAGCTTCTGTAATTGAAAATACTAAGTTCAACAACTTCGACAAAAGAGTTTTACTCCTTACTTCGACATTAATAAGACATTGGTCCTATAATATGAGAAAAAGAGGGGACAAAGATTGGTCTAAATCTACAGGAAACTTTGTGGGAGCTGTTAAGGGAGCAATCATTAGTCCATATACCGCTGTAACCACCTCTCTAGTATCCAGGATTGCACTAAACAAAAATGTTATGTCGCGATGATGGAGCGATTATTTGGTATTGAAAATGAAATTGTATGGGTATCGAGCATACTGTTAATCCTTTTCAATTTTATTGGCTTTTATTTCATCATAGACTTATTGGACTATGATGAAATAATCGCTTATGGTGTCAATGATCACTTGAAGATGTATAGAAGTAATCCGAGAGATTTTGCATTTCTGTTCTTGGGAACCACTGCATGTAATCTACTGTATGTGTTTGTTTTTTTAATGGTTAAGGTATTGTCTTCTAAGGAACATCCCGGTTCAAGCTAAAAATCTGTAAAGAGTAGATCATCTTGATAAATACAAAATCAATACAGCTGCATGGGTTAAAGCTTCATGCCATTGAAAGTTCGTATAGAGAATTTTCGATGAATAGCTTATTTGATGAAAACTATTTTTCAATTATACTCGTTAAATCAGGAGCTATTAAACTAGTTATAAATGATAAAGAAGTTCATTTATTGGTTCGAGAATCAGTTACAATACCATTGGAATCTTCCTGTCAGATTATAGAAGTGACAGAGCTTTCGCAAATCTATTTCTTATCCTTCACTTCCAATTTTGTACATAAAAATAGTTTAAGGAAACTACATGCAGGGTACTTTGAGTTGAATGTTGTTAAATACCCCTTTAAGGTCTTAATTAAACACAAGGATTTTCCAGATCTGATTGATTTATTTAAGTTGCTATTTCGTAAAGTAAAACAATACGATAAACTCATTTTTAAAGAAGAGAAAATTATACTAACCTTTAACTTATTGCTCTATGTACTTGCAGAGAATTACTACAGTCTCCACAAAGAACCTCATTCGGTTCAGACGGTAAAGGAGAAAATGCTTTTGCATTTTTTTAAAACCTTGGAGTTAAACTACAAACAGGAGCACGGGGTAAAATTCTATGCAGAAATATTGTGTATGACATCGGGTAATCTCACTAAAATAGTAAAGGAAGCCTATCATAGAACAGCTAAGGAATTTATTATAGATGCTATAATAAATGAATCAAAGATATTGCTACAAAATAAAGATTTAAGCATTGCTAAAATAAGTGAGGAATTGCAATTTGGCAGTGTTTCACTATTTAGTAACTTCTTTAAAAAATATACACGCCTTTCTCCCAGCGACTATCGACTAACCTTGTAATTGTGATACTTATAGGATCACAATAATTTATCACCTCGACAATACAATCCATAAGCATTTTAAGTTTCTAAAGGATAATTATACAGAAACAAGTTTAGGTAACTACTCTTTTAAATATTGTTCTATGACGCAGTCCAATTATAAAGATGCGCTTTATCGCATCTTAAAAAAAGAACAGGAAATTAGTTTAGAATCCCCACATGTAATTGACGAATCTTATCGCATGACTATTTTCCTGCAGGATATATTAACTTCCATGAAGAAGTATGTTACCAGTCATCATTTTAAAAATGAGAATGAAGAGATTGAGTTTTTTAGAATTATCAAGCCTCAAATACTGGGAAAATTGATCTACTACAATAAAATATATCGAATTGAAACTTCTTGTCCGGTACATAGCGGGAAGATGTACCATAAGTATTTTTCCGGCGAATTACAGCAATTAAAAAATGAATACAAGGAACACATTCGAAATTCAGATTTTTACAGGTATTACCGCTCGGGCAGAACAGACCGGGATCATGATTTTTTTCAGTTGGGAAAAATTAACCTTCATACAGGACTTAATAGTTTCATTTTTGAAGTGGACACACAGTTTTCAACTTATTACGACTACAAGGTTTCCAGAATTATTGCAAATGAATTGTTATATAATTACTTAATAGTAAAGATCAATCCAGTTGACAAGCCTAATTTAACAAGTAGTAAAACTGATGAAAATATAACGTGGACTGAATCAAAAAACGCACTTATTGAACTCATTTATGCACTCTATATTTCAGGAGCGATTTCTCACGGTAAAATTGGAATTCGTAAAATCAGCATGGTTTTTCAACTCTTGTTTCAAACACAACTAGGCGATATCCATCATGCTTTTCATCGTATGAAAGACCGCAGCGGTAATCGAACTCTTTTCTTAGATCAACTCAAGTCTTCAGTAGAACAATACATGGACAAAGATCTATAAATAGTGATTAGCTTAAAGACATTTTAAGATTACCCATGACTACCCATTGGCAGTTGTGGGTATTTTTTTTAACTGAATTAGGATTATGCCTTTAATCATTGAATTGCACAATCCTAAGAGTTTTGAAAAAAAGCAATTTTCAATTGGTAAGACTTGGCGGCGAATACTCTTTACGATAGTCAATTTTGTACAGATCGTTACAGACACTTTGATGCACAGTGTGTTGTTGTCTTGAAATTCAACTCGTAGCGATTGCAAGAGTATTAATTGATTAAAAAGAAAGACTATGAATATCGACAGAACAGAGTTTTTAGCCTGGATGGAACGTATTATGAATCGTTTTGACCTGATTGGGGAGAAGTTTGAATCTGCCCAGAAACAAAGGAGTTTAGTGGATGGAGAGGAACTATTAGACAGCCAGGATCTTCATATGATGTTAAAGGTAAGTTCACGCTCCTTACAGCGCTATCGCTCCTCTGGCAGACTTCCTTATTATACTATAAGTGGCAAACTTTATTATAAGCTCTCTGATGTTAACGCATTTATTAGGGAGGGTTTTTCCGTTCCGGTTAGAAAAAACAAATAAGGACAAGTTCGGGCAAATAAAGCCTGTAAACGACTGAAAGTTAGTGCGCATTAGGGTTAAAGCTATTTTCGGGATAACGAATTCCGGGTTTAACAGCATGAAATTTAAAAAAGGAAAATATGAATGAACAAGACAAACGTATACCAGAGATATCGCCAGAACAACTCATGGACATTTTACTGGTATTGGACAAAGAAAGAATGAAGATTGAGGCGGTAAGAGGAATCGATGAAAAAAGTAGAGAGTTAAAAACAGCTCCCGTTAGTAAAAGATATCAGAATCAATTTATGGTAGTAGATAGACAAGGAGATGTCTTTTCCAATTTCTTTTCCAATTTCATGCGTCAGCTACAAAATCCCACCCGATTCAAATTCTTTAAAGTACCTAAAGAACAGGCTGTTGATATTGCGGCTAAAATGCAGAAGGAGATTCATAACCCTGAAGTCGAAAATGCAAAGCTATTGGAGAAGTATGAGGTTAAAACAGAACTAAAAAGTAATGATAACAAAGAAAATGTAAACACTATGAAAACTACAGAAACACCACCGGAAAACAATCAATACCGCTATCAGGCAGACCAAATAGATTGGAACACGATGAACAATTTTGGTTTAAGTAAAGAAAAACTTGAAAAAATGGAATTATTGGAGCCATTGCTCAAGGGGTATAAAACCAACGAATTGGTTCCTATTAGCCTTAATTTAGGAACTGCTATTACGCGTTTGGATGCCCGATTGTCCCTACAGACCAATGATGAAGGAAAAGTAGTGGTTGCCATTCATGGTATACGTAAAGAACCTCAACTGAATTATCCCTTTTTTGGACATGAATTTAGCCAGGAGGATAAAGATAACTTACTCAAAACGGGTAATATGGGACGTGTGGTAAACCTTACCAATCTTAAAACAAACGAGCAAATTCCTTCCATTATAAGCATAGACAGATTAACCAATGAGTTAGTAGCATTACGCACGGATAAAATAAACCTGCCTGAAGAAATCAAAGGAATTAAGCTCGATGAACAGCAAAAACAAACCTTGATGCAGGGCAAACCCCTTTACCTTGAGGGGATGATCTCCAGAAAAGGAGAACCGTTTGATGCCACAGTACAGTTTAATGCCGATAAGCGATATGTGGAATTTCATTTTGACAGAAGCAATTTTAAGGAACAGACACAAGGAAACATGCAGAAGAGTCCGCAAGATCCATCGCAGGAGGTGCCTAAAACATTCCGTGGAGTTGAACTAAGTGATAAGCAGTACAATCAGTTTAAAACAGGGAAAACGATTTATATAGACAATCTCGAAGATAAGAATGGGAAAAAGTATGAAGGTTATATCACCTTTAATAAAGAAACTGGCAAAACTGATTTCGCTTTTAAACATCCGGATAAGACCAATGAACAGGAAAAACCAACTAAAGCGGACAAAACCAATCTCAGATCGGAACAAGATGAGCCTAAAGGAAAAAAACAGCAGGAAGATCCGGAAAATTCCAACGAACCTGCAAGGAGTAAAGGTCGAAAAATGTAACCGTTAAAAATAGTGAGATATGAAAGCAATTATAGCCGAGAAGCCCAGCGTGGCAAGGGAAATCGCCAGTTTGTTGGGAGCCTCAGAAAAAATGGATGGCTACATGAAAGGAAACGGCTATTTTGTTACCTGGACATTTGGACATTTGGTAGCACTGGCTATGCCGGAAGATTATGGTATTAGGGGTTTTTGTAAAACGGCACTGCCGGTTTTACCCAAACCATTCCTGCTGAGGGAAAAAAAAGTGAAAAAGGATAAAAAATATAGTACTGATGCAGGAGCAATAAAACAGTTAAAAGTAATAGAACAGGTTTTTAACCATTCAGATAGTATCATAGTGGCTACTGATGCCGGACGTGAGGGAGAACTCATCTTTCGATACATTTACGATTATCTCAAATGTACCAAACCTTTTGAGCGGCTTTGGATAAGTTCACTAACCGAGAAGGCGATTAAGCAAGGATTTGAGAACCTGAAACCGGGAACAGATTTTGAAGGACTTTACAAGGCAGCAGTAGGGAGAAGTCGTGCGGATTGGATGGTAGGCATTAATGCTACACAAGCTTTAAGCATTGCTTCAGGTAATGATATTTATTCTCTTGGCAGAGTGCAAACTCCTACACTAGCTATAATATGCGAGCGATATTTTGAGCATATAAACTTTAAGGTGCAGACCTACTTGGAACTACAGCTCCATCATCAAGTGGATACTATCCATTTCAAAAGTCTTTCCGGTACTAAATGGAATGACAAAGGACAAGCTCAGACAGCCCTTAAAGAGGTCGAAAGAGCTAAGACAGCCATAGTGATCTCCATTGGAGCGAAAACTATTACCGAGCAACCACCACTGCTGTTTAATTTGACTGCATTGCAAAAAGAAGCCAATATAAGATTAAATCTTTCAGCCGAAGAAACCCTGAATATTGCTCAAAGTCTGTATGAGAAGAAATACATTACGTATCCCAGAACCGGAAGCAAACACATACCGGAAGACTTGTGGTGCGAGATTCCCAATCTTATTAGAATACTGAAAACGAGCGTTAGTCACAAAGAAGCAGTGGCGAATCTTAAGCCCGGGCAATTAAACAAACGTATTGTAAATGATCTTAAGGTAACGGATCATCATGGATTATTAATCACTGATAAATTACCACCAGCATTACCGGCCAGAGAAAAGGCTATCTATGATCTGATTGCGTCACGTTTATTGGAATCTGTTTCGCAGGTCTGCATCAAAGAGACAACAGATATAGTGTTACAGGTGTTGCACTATCACTTCTCCAGTAAAGGATTTAAGATTCTGGAGAGGGGATGGCGCAGTATAAAAGGTTGTTTTCTCGATGGGGATAAGCAGTATATTGAGGATTTGCCAGCATTAAAAGCCGGAGATGAAATTAAAATAAAAGTATGTAATCTTTTAGAAAAGAAAACCAGTCCGCCTGTCTTGTTTACAGAGGCAGGACTTTTAGCTGCTATGGAATCCGCCGGGAAAAGGGTAGAAGAGGAAGAAGCAAGAAAAGCGATATCGGATACCGGTATCGGTACTCCGGCTACCAGAGCATCCATTATTGAAACTCTTTTTGACAGAGATTACATCAAAAGAAAAGAAAAATTTCTTATACCCACCCCAAAAGGCTTGCAAATATTTGACATTGTTAAAGATAAGATGATAGCGGATGTCGCGATGACCGGTCAGTGGGAAATGGAACTTCAAAAAATAGAAAGTAATCAGTTACCGCTTGAAATATTTCAAAAAGGTATTGAGGATTACGTGGTTTCTTTAACTCATGAGCTTCTTAAGACTTCTGTTGCAATGGAGAAAGGGCCGGACTTAAATTGTCCCAAATGTAATAAGCAATCGTTGTTAATTAAGGATATACTTGTCAAATGTCCTGATGAAAATTGCAACTGGGTTCAGTTTCGTAATATATGCGGAATGCACTTAAATCTTAGTGAAATTGAAAATTTAGTAAAACTAGGAAAGACGGGTTTAATCAGAGGAATGAAGAGTAGATCGGGGAAAAAATTTAATGCCTATATCATCTTAAATGAAAGAAAAGAAACTTCATTCGAATTTGAGAAAAAGTAGATAGAACCTGAATTGCCCCAGATTAATATAAACTTTATGTAAATCAAGTATTTGTATTGAAGAGAGAATGAAGATTAATGCACATAAAAGAGGATGAAAATGGATCAGAAATCATTCGAACAAGTAACAACAGATATAACCGTATTGAGAAGTAAAATTGAAAATATAGAAATGTTGTTACTGAATAGCAGTTTATTTACTAGACCAAATGACAAGGCTTTTTCTAATAGCTTTAAAGTTGTTAAATGTGGCTCAGGGTACAACAAAAGTGATTTGGCACAGCTTTTCTATGTATTGATGAGTGAGAATATTTTGTTTTTTGATAGGAGGGACGAAGATAATAACAGGAGTAAGATGCAGGAATTTATAGTGAACAATTTTACTTATTCAGGAGATGCTGGTCTACAAACACCTATAGAAATGATTAGCAAGCAATTTTCTGAAGCCAAAGGGTTTACTTACAGGAAAAAGCATTTGAAATTTTTAGATAGAATGTTGGCGATTTTAGAAGAAAGGAAACTAAAAATTGCAAGTAAGTAGTTGATTTTTTTTACAGATCAGTTAACCTTGTTTAAATACATTTTAATTATGTCAGACAAAAGCAATGATGTTGAGGAACTTGGTACTAGTATAGTTGCTTTCGAGAAATTATTTGCAATTTTGGAAGCAAAATTGGACGTAATTGATTCTAAATTAAAGCAGAATCACAGAAGGACACTTACAAAGTATTATCGAAATGAGGATTTAAAAAATATGTTTGGTTTGTCTAGTAATACAATTGTTAAGTATAGATTGACAGGTATTCTCCCTTACACAAAACTTGGCGACATATTCTTATATGAGGCTACTAAAATTGATAAAATATTACGTGATAATGAATGTTAAGAAAAGGATTCAATAGAGAATCCTTTTCTTTTTAAAAACATTAATTATTGATATATTTTCATGACTTTCTGCATATCATTCATTACATTGTGATCCAATACTTTGGCATAATGCTGAGTTTGTTTGATGTTAGTATGTCCCATCATTGCAGATACATTCTCTAGGCTCACTCCATTACCCAAGGTGATTGTTGTTGCAAAAGTATGCCTGGCTACGTACCATGTTAGGTGTTTATCGACCTGGCAAATATCGGCAAGTTCTTTAAGATATGCGTTCATTTTTTGATTAGAGATTTTTGGAATAAGGGCGTCCTGCATTCCTTTATATTTCTCAATGACCTTTAGGACTGGTGGTAATATGGGAACATTTGCCCTGATGGCAGTTTTGGTTCTTGTAGTCATTAGCCATAATTCTCCCTTGTTTCCTTTGAAGATATTCTCCTGTGTTAGCTTAGCTGCATCTACGGGAGCATAACCGGTATAGCAACAGAATAGAAATATATCTCTGACACGCTGAAGTCTCTCGAAAGATATTCTTTTTCTTTCTATTTTATTTAGCTCTTCTTGAGTCAAAAATATTGCATCTTTTACATTAAGGCGTCCTTCATAAATGTTAAAAGGATTTTTCTCCAGTAAATCAAGCTTAAAACAATGACTGCAAGCCGTTTTATACGATCTAATGTATTTCACTACTGAATTGTTTTTAATTCCTGTGCGTCCTTTGTAAACGCTATCATAAGTTAAAAAACTTTCAAGGTTGTGAACAAATGCACCGTTAACATCTGTGGCATCCATGTCACTTAGTCCATACTGTTTCTCCATATAATTTTTCAGGAGATCTTTTGCTCTTTCGTATTTCTGCAAAGAAGCAGCAGAGCGATCTCCTGCTTCTACCTTTTTTTTAAAATGTAAATTATGCTTTTCCATTACCTCCAATATTGTCATGGATTTCTTTTTTGTTTCTGTTTTACCAGTCAATTCCTTTTTCAAAAGAAGAAGTGATACGTCCGGATCTATTTTATACAGTTCATTGAATTTTTTTTCAATTGCTAATTGAAAATTGTCCAATCTTTGTTTTATGACTTTTTCTTTTTCCTGTTTTAAGAGAATTCTAAGTTTTTTAGTCTCTTCCCAGCGTTCCAGTTCGATTGATTTTCCGGTTGAGATTGAAGTCTCACGTTTTTTGAAGCTAACACGTGCGAAGATTGGAGCTTCACCATTCTTATTAGCTTTCTGTGCTTTGATGTAGAAAATTACTTTTACCATGACTCATTGTTTTTCGTTAATAAAATTGAATAAAAACTATGAGAGTCTTCTTTTTTTTCAGGGAATTCCTCGGGAATTCCCTGAAATTAGTGTACCTATTTTACTTTAAAGTTGCTTAAAAAAAATAGGTACACCTATAGGTACACAATGCTTTGACATTTAATGTGTATTTTGACTATGGAATGAAAATGGAAAAAATAGAATTTAAAAGAGTTTTGCTCTAAAAATCTCCTTATGAGATCTTGTAATATAGCACAGATACTCCTTTAATCTTTCTTGAAATCCCAGTAAATACAGGCGTTTACGATTATTTGTCAGAACATTTATGTCAACAGGGATACACTAATGTCCAAAAACAAAAAAACCTTTAAATCGTGAGATCTAAAGGTTTTGATAATTAATCAGCGGAGAAAGAGGGATTCGAACCCCCGGACCTGTTACAGTCAACAGTTTTCAAGACTGCCGCATTCGACCGCTCTGCCATTTCTCCAGTATGTTGCGATCATTTGCTGATTGCGAGTGCAAATATAAGACGCTTTTTCGATTATAAAAACTTTTTTTGAGCTATTATTTATATTAACTGTATTTTATTTTTTTGAGGTTTGCTTAGAGATTGATTAGCTGTGATATAGCATTCAATCCAGTAGCTCTTGAATTCTTCATTTGTTATTCCGGGCAATTTGCAGGTTGAGGTACGGAATTTTTACGATTTACTATTTTTAATTGGTCTAAATTAGGTTATATTTGCAACTTTTAATCGCCTTTCTGTTATATATTGTATAACTGCCGCTACAAATTTAATGCAATGCCTTTTTATAATAGTTCCACAATAACCTCTGTTAAAAAGAGTAAGTTTAGTATTCTTTTGCTATTTGTCTTATTCTTTAATGTCGCTTTTGCTCAGAATGTCAATACCTTAACTTCTCAGATTATTGTTAAGGATGCAGAAAGTAAATTACCAATAAAAGGAGTTCAGCTATCTCTAAAAGGATTATTTCAGAAATACGAAATGCAATCTGACGATTTTGGTGTGGTCTTGCTAAAGGCTGTTCCAAGTGGGAGCTACAAAGCAAAAGTATCACATAAAGGCTATGAGACTATTGAAAAAACATTGGAACTTACAGTTGGTCAGCAGCTGACTTTAGAATTAATTCCGTCGAGCATTGAGTTAAATGAAGTGGTTATCACAGCTGTTGAATCGCGCGGCATGACAAGTACTTCTATTATTGACAAAAAAGCAATGCAGCATTTACAGCCATCAAGCTTTACAGATTTATTGGAATTACTACCGGGCGGAAGATCAAAAGATCCGGTTTTTAATGCGTCCAATCATATCAAATTAAGGGAAGTTGGAACGGCTGATCCTAATTATGATATTTCATCTCTTGGAACTTCTTTTGTAGTTGATGGAATTCCAATTAATACCGATTCGAATCTGCAATATACAACCGGACCTACGGTGCAAATTACGCCGGGCTCGGGGTATGCAAATACACGTAGAAATATAACATCAAAAGGAGTAGACATGCGTTCTATTTCGACAGATCAAATTGAGAAAGTAGAGATTGTTAGAGGTATTCCTTCTGTTGAATATGGTGATTTAACGAGCGGACTTATTAAAATTCAACGAAAAAGAGGACGCAGTAATTTAGAATCACGGTTTAAAGCAGATGAGTTCAGTAAATTGTATTATATCGGTAAAGGTTTTGAATCTGATGAAAAACGATTTGTATTGAATGTTGGTCTTGATTATTTAGATGCAAAACCGGACCCTCGAAATAGTTTTGAGAATTACAAAAGAATTACAACATCAATCCGGACACAAAAAATATGGGAGAATGATACTCGATTGGTTCAATGGGACTCGAGTTTAGATTATACGGGCTCAATGGATAACGAAAAAACAGATCCCGATATTGGTTATGCAAAAATTGACCGTTATAGTTCTGATTTTAATCGTTTTTCATTCGCTAATTCTCTGGATTTAAATTTCAAAACTTTCCGTTTCCTGAAATCGTTGCATGCTTCTGCGTCGGTAGGACAGCAATTCGATAAGATTAAACAGACGAAATGGGTTCAGGTTTCAAGTGCAACCGCTATTCCGAATACTACCGAACAAGGAGAGTCGGATGGTATTTTTTTAACGCCGCAGTATATTTCAAATCTTGAAGTGGACGGAAAACCATTAGATGCCTTTTTTAAAGTAATGGGAGATTTTGAAGTTCCTTTATTTGGAATAAAACATGCTTTAAAACTTGGTACAGAATGGACGTATTCTAAAAATAACGGAAAAGGTCAGGTTTATGATACCAATCATCCGCCATCTCCCGAAATGACTACACGTCCAAGATCCTACAAAGATATTCCTGCAAGTACGGATATTTCTTTTTTTGCGGAAGATGCTGTTAAAATTCCGATTGCAGATCACGAATTGAATGTTGCGGCTGGGGTTAGAGCTACCTCCTTATTAAATGTGCCATCAACTTATGCGATTCATGGCAAATATTATTTTGATCCGCGAATCAATGCGCAGTGGGTGTTTCCGTCTTTCAAAGTGGGGAAACATGCCTTAAGAGCAGAATTGACTGTAGGAGCAGGGCAATATACCAAGTTTCCGACATTGGCACAGTTATATCCCGATTATGTTTACAATGATTTGGTACAGCTCAATTATTATCATAATACTCCCGAATACAGAAGGATCAACCTGATGACTTACAAAACGAATCCGACCAATTACGATTTGGCACCTGTTGTCAATAAAAAATGGGAAGTTCGAGCTGATTTTTCCTATGACAATAACCGATTTTCGGCCACTTTTTTTAAGGAGCGCTTAAATTCCGGATTCCGAAATGGCTCCCGATATCATGTTCTTTCGTATAAAAAGTATAATGCTAATTCTGTAGATCCGAATACATTAACTGGACAGCCTGATCTTGCTGATATGACTTTTGTAATGGATACGATATTGAATTCCTATGCGATTACCAACAACGGAAGTACTTTACTTAAAAGCGGAATTGAATTTCAATTTTCTTCAAAACGTTTTAAATCGATTAATACAAGATTTACCGTAAACGGAGCTTGGTTTAAAACGACTTATAGCAATAGCAGTCCTGTCTACAAAAGAGGACAGAAAGATATTATTATTGATGGAAAGCGACTTCCTTACATTGGTCTTTATCAATGGGATGACGGTTCTGAAAAACAACAGCTAAACGCAAACCTGATTGTGGATACATATGTTCCTTCACTTGGGTTAGAATTCTCGAGTTCGTTTCAATTTATGTGTTTTAGAAGTGATCAGTCTACACCAATGAATGGGACACCAATTTCGTATATCAATCCTTCAGGTGAAGAGCATCCTTATCTGGAAGTGCATAAATCCGATGCTGTTTTGCAATGGCTGGATATTAAATATAATGGTGCCTTATTTCAAAAAAGAACAATTCCGATGTCGATGAATATGAATTTAAAAGTCTCCAAAGATTTCTACAAGAGATTTAGAATTTCCATGTTCGTTAACCGACTTTTCAGCTACTACCAGAATTATGAAATCAACGGACAGAAGGTAGAGCGAAGAGGACTTACATCTCCTTATTTCGGAATGGAATTAAACCTGAATTTTTAACTTTTAATATATAAATACCCCCGATTATGAAAATTAAATTACTCCCCGTTTATCTGGTAACAGCCGTGATGATTCTATTACAATCCTGTTCAAAAGATGATGATAATGCTGGTGACAAACAAAGCAATGTGGTCTTAACGCTTGTTAATCCTGAAAGTTTAAGCAGCGTTTCACTTTCGGATCTTACGATTTCGTTTAAAGAGCTTAATACCGGAAAAGTAACCAAAAGTACTTCTTTCATAAATAACAATCTTTCTATTGCATTGAATGAAGGTTCTTATGAAGTTGCTGTCGACGGAAAAATTAAATATACGACAGACGGAGTTGCTGCCGAAGCTGCTGTAAGTGGTTATAAAGAATCGGTTGTAATTACCGGGCAAACGGCTACTGTTTCTTTAAATCTTTTCTTAAAAGCAACACAATCTGACTTTATTATTGAGGAAGTTTTTTTTACAGGTACAAAAACTGCTGAAGGAAAACAATATTTAGGCGACAAATACTTTAAAATTTACAACAATACAGATAAAGTACTGTACGCAGATGGATTAATGATTGCACAGTCAGAATTTATGACCACGGATAAACAAGCCTATACTCCAAATATTATGGCGCAGTCTTTTGCGGTATCAGCGGTTGCTATTGTTCCGGGTAATGGTACAACCTATCCAATTGCTCCGGGTGCGTTTTTTATTATTGCCGAAGATGCAATTAACCATAAGGAATATAGCTCAGGTTCGATTGATATGAGAACAGCCAATTTCGAATTCTACACGGAAGATGCGGATGATGTTGATAATCCTGCTGTTCCTAATATGGAGAATTTATTTTCTTCAATGGTGATTCATAACAGAGGTTTTAAGAGTTTTGTTATCGCTCGTTTGCCAATAACCAAAGATGCTTTTTTAGCTAATAACACGTATGACTATGAGTATAATCTGGTAGTTGGTGGGGAAAGCTATCCAATGGGAGAAAGCGTTTATTCTATTCCAAATAACTGGATCATTGATGCTGTTAATTTAAGTGTTGCATCAGAATTTCAATGGATTGTTACTGCTCCGGCTTTAGATATGGGTTGGACTTACTGCGGAAAAGTGGATTCTGACCAAAGCCGTTATGGAAAAAGTGTTCGACGTAAAGTACTTTCAAATACCTCAAACGGTAACAGAATATTAAAAGACACCAATAATTCGACTTTAGATTTTAGCCCTGAGGCTAAACCCTCTTTAATGAATTAATACTATAATCATGAGTTTTCGTTTCATCATCCTATTTGTTGTTTTTAGTTCAGGTGTAGTGTATGCACAGGATAGTACTTCGGTATTGCTGCGTATTCATGAGAACGTATCTCCTGCAGCTACTTTTTCTAATGCATTTTATAGTAATCCTGCAAACCGACATTTTTTACACCGTTATTCTTTGTCGGAATTCAGTACCAATTATAGCACAGAATCGCAACAAACCAATATCCGACAATTAGGAAATGGCATTAGTCAGTTTCTTATTAATGCGCAATCCTATTATAAGATTGATTCTGAGAACACTGTTTTTGGAAGTGCTTTTTATAAGAACGGCAGGCGTAAAAATGTACGTTGGAACGAAAGCTCAGATTATCAGGTCATATATCCTTATGTAACGGCCGATTCTATTGGAGGGGATCTTTCGTATGAAGAATATGCTTTTAAAGGTGGTTATGCTAAGGACTTCCGAAAAATGACTCTTGGAATCGCAGCAGAATACCGTGCGTTATTAGAATATCGGGATAGAGATCCAAGACCTAAAAATACGGTTTCAGATTTAAAAGTAACAGCTGGGATTTCAGGAAATATTGGAGATCATTATGCGATTGGAACTTCTTTTAAGGTGCAAAAATATACGCAGTCCAATAATTTGAAATTTTTTAGTGAGTTAGGCGCCCCCGCTGTTTATCATATGACGGGTCTTGGAATGTACAACAACCTCCTTACCGGAAATAAAATGAGTTCTTTTTATGATGGTAAAGGCTATGGTGCTAACGTACAATTGTTTCCAAGAGATCATAATGGTTTTGCAGTATCGATAGGATACAACCACTTTGAATATGAAAAGATAATGACAGAATTTCAAAACCTCATTGCATCCGGTATTTCAGAGCAAGGTTACGAAGGGGAGGTTTCTTATTTGAAAAAAACAGAAGAGCAGGTTTTGGGTGCGAAAATCGGATTTTCCTACACAGATCGTACGGGAACAGAAAATATTTTTGACAATCAAAGCACAACATCCTATGTTAAAATATCGGACTATATTAAATATACAAATGAAGTGGCATCGGTTGTAATTTCCGGATTGTACTATGTTCCAAATCCTGAATTATCATGGTCTGTTGCGCCAAGTTTTAATTTGAAAAATTCCGCAGAAAAGTATATCGATCCTCTTCGAACGATTGATATTAGCCAGGGTGCAGGTAAATTGGATTTTTCGGCATCAAAACTTTTTGATCGTTCGCTGATCAATGTTTCTGCTTCTTTTGAACATAACTGGATTTTGGACGCAAAAATGAATCTCAGCGACCGTATTAAAACCAATCAAATTTTTGAAATGCTGGATTACAACTTTGCTTATTTGTCTTCGGCTTATAGTAAAGTAAATCTAACAGCGAGATGGGATTATAAATATGCAGCTGACCTAAATCTTTTTATTAAAACAAATTTAGACTACTATAAGTATTCTAAAAATATCAACAATACATATTTTCAAATGTCATTGGGTTTGACATTTTAATTGATACAACAAAATTTCTACTGATTTATAATGAAGTCTATTTTACTAAAAACTTGTTTTTTTATTTTTTCAATTGGAGTTATACAGATGCTATTGAGTTTTAGCATTGGAATAAGCGAAAAAATAACAAGTCCAAACTGGAGGGAGCTTTATAGCAAACCAACAAAAGAATGGCCAAAACCAAATGTGGATAAAGGCATTAATTGGCAGGAGTTTGAATCTTTGAATATGGATACGCTTTATTATGACACTATGGATAAACCCAATGTGATATTAGGACAAATGCTGTTTTTTGATCCTAAACTTTCGGGTTCCAATCAGATTTCGTGCAGTAGCTGTCATGATCCCGAACTGGCATGGGGTGACGCAAGAGAAGTATCTCTGGGGAATGATCATTTGCAAGGAAAAAGAAATACGCCTTCTTTATATAATATCAGCGCCAGAAAATCTTTCTTTTGGGATGGTAGGGCCGCTACTTTAGAAGAGCAGGCGCAGGGTCCAATCACCGCGCATCATGAAATGAATATGGAATCTAAAAACCTGGCTAAAAAGTTGAAAAAAGTGAAGGGTTATGATGTCTTATTTCAAAATGCTTATGGTAGTACTGCCATTACTTATGAGAAAATATTACAGTCCTTGGCTGATTTTCAAAAAACAATACAAAGTAAAAGAAGCCGTTTTGATGCTTTCATAGATGGCGATTACAGTCAGTTGTCGGATCAGGAAATAGAAGGGCTTCATCTTTTTCGTACCAAAGCACGTTGCATGAACTGTCATTCCGGGAAATATTTTACCGATGAATCTTTTCATAATATAGGACTTACTTATTATAAAAGAGAGTATGAAGATTTAGGGCTTTTTAATATTACAAAAAAGGCAGAAGATGTTGGGAAATTCAGAACTCCTTCGCTACGTGATGTCATGCATACCGGTCCGTGGATGCACAATGGTTTGTTTGATAATATTACAGGAGTTGTTAATATGTACAACAGCGGGATGCATATGATTGATCCAAGTGAAAGCGAAAAAGCCGCAGATCCCTTCTTCCCAAAAACCGATGTGTTGATGCAGCCTTTGAATCTTACCGATGATGAAATCGTTTCTTTGGTTTCTTTTATCAAAACCTTATCGGGCAGACAATACAAAATGGAACGTCCGAAAATATTGAGATAAAAGTTGTAAAATGTAAAATGTAAAATGTAAGATGTAAGATGTAAGATGTGAGTTTGAGAGATTATCGGTTCTTTTATAAGACCAAAATTCTAATTGATAGAATGCTTGCGAAAGCCAAAAAGCAATACTGATTTCTATTTCATTACTTTAACGCCTTATGTAGGAATCGAACATGAAGGTGATATTAATCACTGTATTTCCTTCTAGGTTTATCTTTCAGAATAAAGCCATAAAACAAAACGTATCAAATTTCAGACTCACATTTCACATTTTACATTTCACAACCCACAACCCACAGCTCACAACTTGAATTAACTACACATCCCGAAATAGCTTAAAAAACGGCAATTTTTCCTGTTTGTCTTCCGCCTAGGTCTGTTGTTATTTTATAAATATAAATTCCTGAGGCGATATTTTTCAGATTAATGGTATTGATTTTAGAAGAGAGTGGGGAAGTGAAAGTATTTTGTCCGCTACTATTGTAGAGATAGAAAACAGCACTTCCCTCTTTTTTGGCTTCAATATGTAATTCTTCACTTTTACGTAATAGCGTGGGATGAACAGAAAACAAATCATTCCCTAAATAATTAGCATCCACAATTTGAGAACTCACAACATTGTTGTTTTCTAAAATTATATTTATTTTATACTTATTACTGCCTTTTATTGGAGTAGTATCCAAAAAAGAGAATGTCTTCGAATTGATATCCTGTAGGGTGCTGATGACATTCTCAGTAGCATTAATTAGCCTTACTAACTCTATTCTTTTGATATTGTACAAGCTAAAAAGACTGGCACTAATTTTTACTTTTTCCTCCTCAAAAATTTCTGCCAAAGTCAATTCGAAATAACAATTTGAGTTTGGAGCGTACTGTAAAGTTGATTCACTTTTTATTCCTTCGTTATTGTCAAATACAGGAACAACGGTGTGAATTTTTCCATCAGTATAGGTATAAGTAGTGTTTGTTATTTGTTCTTTAAATTCTAAATGATCATTTGTTAGTTGATAAATATTAAATGCAGCAACATCGGCAGGTTTGTCCCAGTTAATTTCTGTTGTACCGTCACAAACTAAGCTTGTATTGATGTTCAAATCGTAAGAGATTGTAAAGGCATCAGAAATGTAGTCTGTATTGCCAACGCTCATTTTTAATTTTGCTTTTGAGAATTTTTGCGCAGTTGGCGTATAAGTAAATTGTTCGTTGTCCAGATCTATACTATTTGCGATAATTTCCCAAGTTTGTCCATTGTTGTAACTAATAGACAATTGACCCGAAGCTCCGGAAAAGGAAGAACTCCATTTGAAAGGAGAAATAGTTTTACCGTCATACGGGAAATTATCATTATTGATGGGATAATTCCATTCAAATTGATTTTCCAATTCATATTCGTAGGCAATGTTGTAATCCTGAGACGTATTTGAAATGTAGCTGCCAATAACAGCAATAGTGAAGGCGTCGGATACAGGGTTTTCAATAGTCACTTGCTCGATGTTGTTAAGTTTATCTTTCCCTTTTGTAGCTTGCTGTTGAGGTGCATCAGGATTAAGAATCCAGGGTAAAAAAGTAGTATTGTCAGCTGAGATAACTTCTAAATCTAAGTCATTCACCAAACTGATGTTACTATTGATTGCAGCCGGCAAATCGTTCCAGACTAATGTGACTTTTAAGTTTTTTGCATTGGGCGGAAGTGTAAGATTATGCGAGTTTGTCTGGCCTGATGTTAAACTACCGGAAAGAATTCTGTTTTCACTGATCGTTTTCAGGCATTTATCAGCATTGATATTGCCATAGCCATAAGTGAAATCCGGTCCAATATTACCCAAATCTTTTGCACTATTGATTAAAATTGCCTTTGTAAGGGCATTTGGTAAAGAGTTATTGTGTATCGTTTTATAATGTTGTTTCATAAGAGTAATAACTCCTGTAACTAATGCTGTAGAATTTGAAGTTCCTTGTGTACTAAAAGCCACTATCTCCGGTTTTATACGGCCATCGTAGGCCGGACCTTTTGAAGAAAACGGCATAATTACTTCGTTTTGGTCAATACAACCCAATGCAATACTATTTTTAGATTGTTTGAAATTGCCGGTAATCGATTTATAGCCTTGAAGTCCACTATTTCCGGAAGAAAAACAATGAGTTAAATTCATATTGGAGAATAGTTGTTGGTCATAGGCATTTGCAAGTGAACCGTAAAAATTTTCAATCACGGTCCCGTAAGAATGATTTTGGGTAGTAGCTCCTTGTAAAGTGGCGATTTCATCAGGATACATATTCAATAAGTCAGACGATTGTATTTTAGACTTTTGAGCGACTCCTTTTCCTAAAGCAGAACTATTGCCTAACCCGGAAACTATAGTGGCCATAGCCGTTGCGTGGCTTGATACAGTAGAGGATTGTGTTGAAGAAGGAATGTGTTTGTTTAACAGATCGATATCATTTAGATCAATAAAATCATCCTTGATCGATACAATTTGATTTTCACCTGTTAAAAGAGGAAAATTGCTATTGGCTTTATTGATGTAATTTATAGTGAAATTTTGATCTACTATTTTAGATTCTGCTTTTGGTTGCAGCGATTCTTGTGAAATAGAAGTCACACTATTCAAAGTTATAATCTCATCAAGAATTTTTTTGGAATTACTTTTTATGATTATAAGATTGTTGTTGAGTATTTTGATATCCGAAATCTGTATAGATTTCAAATCAGCAAGCAACAATTCGATGGAATCAGTAGCTATTATATAGGGTTTGTCTTCCTTATGATTTGAAAAATTGGAGGGTAGTTTCCATAAATTATTAACCGGAATAATTTTTTTTAAAGACTGTTTCGATTTTGAACTTTCGGTTTCAACAATACAATAAGTGTTATCCAATTTTTTTATAATCTTGTATTTGTTGTAATGTGCATTTTCTAAAGTTGTAAAATAGTATTTCTCAAATTTCTTTTCGTTTTCTTTTTTTAGGTATTGTTCCCATTTTTCAGAATTTTGAGAGAGACCGATTGTTGCAATCATAAAAAGGAGTAAAGTAATTTGTTTCTTCATTTATTGTAATTGTTAGGGGAGTTTTAACCATATTCATAAATGTTCAGACTAAAAAGAGAGGATAATGGTAGTTCATTACTTCTTAATCCAGATAAAACTGCTCAAAATTTGTTCTTAATGGTTTCTATTTTAAATATTTATCCTTCCGGATAAATCAAAGTTATTAAAATATTTGTAAAAAAATTATGTCTTTTTATCTCATTCAAAATCTTCCGGGTTTTTAAACGCACTATTCAATTTTATATCATTGTTTACTTTTTAAAATTTTATAAGAAAAATTAAAACCGTTTTTAATATTTATTGTGCAAAATGGAATATTGAAAATTACAGACCATTTTATTTTATTTAAAACTTTGATTTATATTGAGTTATTGATTTCATTGGGCTCGCAACAATAATCAGATAAATAGTATAAAAAAATGTTAACAAAATAATTTAACAAAATATGTTAATTTTGTTAAATCAATTGATTTATAAGTATTTTAACACTAAAATTATATAGTTTTGAAAAAAATAGTACGAATATTTTGTAAAACCCCTAATTATATTAAATTATTTTACTAACCAAAAAACTATTAAATGAAAAAACTTAAACCCCTTTTAGCCTTGTCATTTGTAGCAGTAATGCTGTTTTCTTGTAACAAAGAAGATGAGACAAAAAAAGCAGACCAAGAATCTCTTAAAGTAACACAGGATGTGTTAAATAAAATTGATGCACTTGCATTAAATAATAAAGATGTTCAAGTGATCAAAAATACTAAGTTAGACGGTTCTGTTGAAGATGCGTTCCTAGTTGAAGGAGACATCATGATAACACAAGATCAGTTAAACAAAATGGATCTTCACGGTGGTATCACAACAGAACAATACCGTACTACTAATTTAGTGTCTGCTCCAAGAACTATTAAAGTTGTTGGATTGTCAGGAACAGGTACAACTGCTTTGACTACCAACATGAGAGCAGGATTGCAAGCGGCAATAAACAGATACAATAATTTAGGATTGACTATTAAGTTCACATTAACTTTTAGTTCAAGTACTGCTGGAGCAAACATAGTAGTGAGAAGACAAGTTGGAGGCGCCGGTGGAGTAGCTGGTTTCCCTTCAGGAGGAGCGCCTTTTAATTCAGTTACTTTATATTCTGGATTAGAGTCTTACTCAGTAAATGTAAATGCGCATGTGGCTGCACACGAAATTGGTCACTGTATTGGTTTACGTCATACTGACTATTTTAGCCGTCAAAGTTGTGGACAGAATTCAAATGAAGGATCTGCCGGTGTTGGAGCAATTCACATTCCGGGAACTCCTACAGGATATGATTCAACTTCTTACATGAGAGCATGTTTCGGTTCAAATGAGACCGGAGCTTTCAATGGTAACGATATCACAGCCCTGAATTATTTATATTAAAAAGTAGATTAGGGTTCTTTTTACAAAATATAAGAGGCTGCTTCACTATTTGTGAAGCAGTCTCTTTTTTGCTTTAAGCGTAAAGTCCGGAATGCTCTTTAAATAGAGTAAAGAAGATAAAGATTCTTAGAATTCTCTTTTTGTGTGAGAATTTCGCAGAGAAAATAATAAGAAAAAGAAGCCGTATCAATAAAATGGATGACCTAATAACCTTTTAATCAGATGGAAGTTTATAATTTATTTACCGCTTCTACGATTTTTATGAGGTCACTTTCTATTGATGTCTTGGATTGAAATTTGGTGTCAATTAATTGTTGTACGGTTGTATTGTCTTTATAAAAGTCTTTTAATTCGTTTCTGTATTTACTAAGCCGTGTGGCGCTAATTAAAAAAATATAGGTGCCGTCAGTTTTTTCTAAAGTATAAAAAGTACCCATGCGAGCTCCGTTTTGGTTTACGGTATCAAAGTAGTAAAGACTGGTTTTTTGCCCACGAATAATGGGTTGCAGAAATTTAAGGTTATTGATGCTTATAGTAGGTTTTGAAAAAAACAGATACTGTTTATCATTGTATAAAAATCCATAACTTCTGATGTCTTCGGGCTTAAATTTTTTAGTATTGTTACTATTATCAACAACTTCCACTTTATTGAAGAATTTTGATAAATCGTCCGAGCCCCAAACAGATTTTGGAATTTTTATTTGAGCTTTAATAGTGTCGTTAGTGTTTGTTACATAATATCCCGGAACAGTAGTTTGGGAATAGCAATAACCGAATCCGGTTAGTAAAAAGAGTAGTAGAAAATAATGTTTCATAACCGTTTCTTTTTTGAATTAATACTCGTTTCGTATTCTTCACGTTTCCGGCGACTTTTCTTTTTTATTCAGTAATGGTATAAAGCAGCATGATAATCAAATAGCAACCTGGTTATTCACGCGACACTTTAGAATAAATGATGGTTGTCTCTCACATTCTCGTAGCCGTTAATTAAAAATCTAACTTGCTTATGTCTAGGTGTTTATTTTGAGATCGAATGTACTAATATAATTGTGATATTCCAAATAATGAAGGGTTGTTGGTTTTTCGGTATTTATTTAGCAAAATGCAGTAATGTTGGTTCTTTTGTTTTTTCATGGATCCCGGATAAACACGAAAACCTGTGGATAAAAAATTTCAGCAAACTTTATATGTTTTTTTAACTGCTAAGTGCGCAAGTTTTTTTGTTTGTGTTGATCGCAGAGTTCGCAAAGCTTTATCAAAAAGTTATTTGTTCTGAATTTATTGAGTTTTTATGTTTGTTAAGTGTTTTTTCACGCAGATTTATTCAGATTATTTTCTAGGAAGGGTAAAAAAAAGTATTAGCTTAATCTGTAAAACCAGTATGTATAGACCTTTGCGTACTTTGCGTAAAACCTTTGTGCACCTTGCGGTTAAGAAACATAAGGCTAAGAATTCTATTTCTTCACAGGTTTTTGGATTGGTCCATTATTAACCACTAACACATCTGATACATTGCCTATTTTGGTGTGTTTAGTACTAAAAAAAGAAAAGAGGCTGTCTAAAAAGTTAAGCAGTCACTTTTGTGTCATTTTGTTAGAGTTATGTATATTTGGGAGTTGGCAGTAATGTTACCGCAAAAAAAAACGAGAATAAATTGAAATATAAAATACTTACCAAATCGAAAAAATTTTACTGGACAGTAAATAATATATTTTTTGCAATTATTTTGATTACTACTTTACCCGTTTTTATAAAATTAAATATTTTTAAAAGTGGGACTATTACAATATTCGATAAAACATTGTTATGCATACTGGTTGTTACATTTTTTATTGCAACAATTATCGGGATATACAAGTACAATAAATTTGTAACATTGAAAGGAGAATTAAATTCTGATTTTGAACTTAAAAAAGATAGTATTTTAACAATCGAAAAAGAATATTTACTAAATGATATTCAGAAATAGAGATAAGTGCTTTTGACTTCAAGGGAGCATACAGTGGTTTTAGAAATTTTGATGGAACTTTATCTAATGGTGTAGATAATAAAATTAAAATATTTTTAAATGATAATAGTAGAATTGAACTAAATTTTCAACAAAGTTTTGAAAATGAAATACGAAATGATCGTGAAATCTTGATTGGTTATTGCAATAAAGGAAAACTAAATTATTTAAATCTACTCGAAATTTTGGGAATAAGTGATTACGAAGAAATTCAAAGATTTAAAAGAGAAAACTTAACAAAATCTAATTCATTGTAAATATAAACACTAGTGCCAACAACCGGAATTACAAGAAATTGAAAACTTCATGAATTCAAAAAAAAGTAATTGATGTTTTATTGAAGTTGTTGATTTTTAATAAGTTGAGTGCTTGTTTTTTTGCGAAATTTGTTTATCTTCGATAGATAGAACCCGGCCCGCTTTGACCGGTAACTTCGCGAAGTAGACTGACGTTGTATCCAATGCTAACCAAAAATCGACAATATGGAAAAACTAGACTTAACCCAAGAAGAAAAGGATACCCTTAAAGTTGGAATTGACGAATTAAAGTATACGATTGAAAATAGTGATATTGAAAAAGACAAGTTTTTAAGAAATCCCTTTAGTTATTTGAGAAGGAAAACAAATATTGTTCTATTAGATTATATCGCTAAATCAAAAATACTTGTTGAAGACTTTGAAGCGGCTGTGAAATATCTTTTCAGAACATTTAAAAACTTACTCAATGAGTGTTTGGCATGTAAATTATCAGCACTTTTACTAATTTATGGATTGTTAGCAAAATATGGAATTGCCGTTGTTGCGACGATTGAATTTATTGATCAATTTGTAAATAAGTTAGAAGAGTTTTTTGGTTCAGTAGCTGAAGATGCTGATCAATTTATTGCAGAACTAATGAAGGTAAATAAACAGATTAAACCTTCAACTATTGCGCTTAATTTTTGTAAAGCAATTGGCACATGTGGTAATAATTCTCCAAGAATAGTAGTTATAACTGGAGATGCCGTTAGTAGAGTAAACTAGCTGCGCATCCAATTTAGCAAAGTACAATGAAAAGTACCTAAAATAAAAAAGCACCTCGATGAGGTGCTTTTTGCGGAGAAAGAGGCTCCGTGAACCTTATATTAATCCCAGTGTTTACAGGGCTTACAAGCGTATGTTAAGAACAGGGTAAATAGGGTAACTTTTTAAAGTTTCTCCTTATCTTATTGAGGATAAGTATAATACAGGTATACAATTTTTTTAAATTAGTTTTAGAATTTTTGTTTTATTTCAACTTTGTAAGAGCTTGAGAATTTCGCAATAAAAATACATATTGAAAATAATCTGTTACAGAAGATCCTTTTACGGGAACAACATTTTCTCCAAATGCCCTCGATTTTACACTTACCAGATTTTGCGACTTTAAATAAGGGGAATCCTTTGCATCAAGTTTAAAAAGAGTAATAACTTTGGGTTTGCTCAATTCTTTTAGATCGTTAATTCCTTTTACCAGCATTAATGGCCCGTCGGCATTCATCCAATCTACTCTTTCGTTTTCCGGAGTTGGGAATTGAGGATTTTTTGGTAAATACATTTCGCTATCTATGGTGTAGCTCACAAACCCCGCCACTTTAATTCCTGAATCTTTTAATCCCGCAGCAAAAGTTTCTTTTCCTGATTCTGTTTTCTTTTGAAGTACATGAAAATATCCAAAAAGTCCATAAAACTTTTCATTTTCGAGATGCTGTTTTTTAACGGCTTCTTTAAAATTACTCACCATGGCAACATCTCTAGAACCTTTTGATTGGTCATCAAAATTCTTATCAATTCCAATAACTGTAATTTTTAAAGTGTCGGCTAATTTTTGATTGTAATCGTAAATTGCATTCCATTTATCAAATAGCTCCTGGGAGGATTGCTGTGGAATTCTTCTTTTAATATTTTCTACAACTTCTTTTAAAATGACTTTATTCTTTTGTCTTTCAGATAAAAAGAGATTTAGTTTTTTAGCTGTCAAACTATCCATTTCAGCAATATAATATTTAAGTCCAATCTTTTTGTTTAAAAAGAAAAGCATCTCTTTGTCAATAGTTTGATTATCGGCATAACCATGAATTTCTCCAAGCAAGAAAACTTGTGACTTATAAAAATCAGCATCAAATAATTTTTCATTTACAGATCCTGAAATCTCAACATTGTTTTTTAATAAATAACTGATATTTTCGTCGTTTTTAGATTCCAAGAATAGTTTACTACTACCATACAGATAGGCGATAAACACTAAAACAATACTTAAAAGGGTAATAAATGTAATTTTGGCAATTTTTAGAATTTTCTTCATATTTCTGTTATAATTATTTTGATGTAAAAGTATTATTATCAAAGAAAATAATCAATTCTTATAGACTGAATTGTTATTCTAAGATGATGAGTTGTTTGATAATTGGTTTATATCTAACTTATCAGACTTGATAAGTATGATTTTCTATAAATCGGTATTCACAAATTTTACAATAATATTATTGCTTTTTATTATTTTCAGGTTTATTTTCAAAACAGGCTACGTATACTTTTCCAAATCATCTTCTTTTCCCAGTCCCCACTTTTGTTTCAACTGATACTTGGTCATCCTAATACTTTTTGGCTCGACATTCATAAATTCAGCCATTTCTTTAGTTGTGCGCTTCATAAAAGATATAGCGGCTGTATCTACTGCCGGTGGATAGAAGTATCACTGCGTATTTATAATTGATAATTACGGATATTCCATTATTTGAAGCGAATTTATATTGGCTTACATTCACATTGCCTTTTTTTTGAAATTTGTATTCCAGCATATTGTTTTATCAATTGCAGACAAGACAATAGGAATTTAAAATTAACCAATAATATAATGAAAATATGACACCCATAATACTTAACAGAATTAAGTGATCAAGAACTTTTACAGAAAACGAAAAAAAATAAAAAACAACAGATTTTGTTGTAGAAAAGAAATAAGTCATATTGGCAAAAAAACAGTAATCAGTTAAAAAAATGAACATAGCATTTATACAAAATATTTTGGTTCTTATGCTTTTATCATCTGTAGTAAGTTGCAATGGTCAAGAAGCTCCTAAACCGCTGGTGGATTCAGAAGTGTATTCCTTTTCAAGAAAAGAAAAGCTTTCTACGGATGCTTATGAAGTTTTCAGAACCAATAAATTTTTGAATTTTAAGGATAAAGATTCTCTTATTGAAAAGATTGACGGTGCCGTTTACAAGAAAATTGATTTGAATAATTTTTTTGAGCATAAAAAGAATTGGGAAAAAATTCAAAAAGAAGATACGGTTTTATATGCAAAAAATGAACATGCAAAGTATGTGTATAAAGACGATGTAATGATCGAAACGTATTTAGAAGCAGGAAGCTATAATGTGCGAAAAGAAATAGAAACAGTTTACAGTCCGAAATGTTTTGTTTTGAGATATGAGAAAAAATATTTTGTAGGAGAAAATTACAATCGTACCGAAAGCATTACCAACCAATTTGATAATTTTAACAGAGTCATCAAAATCATAAAGCGTACAGAATATAGCAAGAAAAAAGATAACAGTGAATCTGTCATTATTATAAAATATGGTGACGGAATTGCAACTATTAGCAGTGAAAATGGAATTATTGTTTGCGAATTGATTAGGGATGAAAATTCGATTGGAACGATTTCTAAATTAAGCCCAAATGATACTGCAGATTATTTTAGCTATGCTATTGCGCAGCAGCAAATTGAAACAGCCAAAGAATATTGCACCAAAAAAATGGTAAAGAAGATAGAAGATAATATGTCTTTATATCAAAATATTAGCGCGGTAAAGTGGATGGGGGGCAGTAGTATTTTTGGAGAAAAAATGATTATTGATGAAGATTGGGAGGTCACATTTAAGGATAAAAAAACTGAAAAATGCAAGGCTGTTTTTATTATGGTAAAACAAAAAAACGGATGGAAGATTGATGATTTTGAAATGAATAGACAAAAATGAGAAAAAAAATAGTCCTTTTAATTTTTTTACAAATTTTTCTATTAGGCTGTAAAAGCAATAATAAGGAAAATGTTCTAACAGATAGTTCTAAAGATACTCTTGCCACAAAACGGAACAATACTCCAAACAAAGAATCTTTTACAATCGTCTGCGGCTCAGGATGCGTGATGACTTATAATGAAGAGGCTAGAAAAACTAATAAAAATTCAGTTGAAATAAAATATAAGATAACTCAATATATTGATGAAAAAATTGAAGATGAATATTTTGAAACCTATATTTTTGAAAGTGATGAAAATATAAATTTGAAATCCATTCATTTGAATAAAAGCAAGGATAATATTTTAAATGACAGCAATTCTTTATTAAGAGAAGAATTTTTGGAAATCGGAATGAAAGTTTATCCCAAAAGTACTGCAAAAAAAGCAAATTTAGGAGAAATAGCATTTGTAGCAGATCATGGACCTTATCAATTGATGGATGTTCCATTTGATTTAAAAGAATATTTAAATAATTTGCCAAATCAAATTAAAAACGGTTATAATCCTTCAGTTATAACAGAAAAACATTTAAGCTCAATAGGGTATGAAGGAGAGAAATATAAATGCTTCTTTATTAAAAAAGAGATTGATTCAATGGCGTTGATTGTTTCTGTTTCAATAGGAGATTCTGAGTATTTTTTGCTGCTTAAAGCAGATCGGAATAGGTTTGTATCTTATGAAGAAATCGGGAACATAGGAGGTAGGGGTGCCAAATATTTTAAAATTGATGAAAAGTATAATGTCGTTTCGTATTGAAAAAAACTTAAGTGAATTTTCTAAATGCTGAAAAGCAGCAACGGATAGAAATCAAGCGAAAAGCAATCAAGAAATTTAGAGTAGAAAGGCAATTATAACAGTTTTTATTCACTACTAGAATAAAACCAGATAAATTGAAAATTGTAAAATTGGAATATGAAATATATTTTTTTGACAGTATTAATATCATTGGCATTATCCTGTGAAAATTCAAAAAAAAGCAAAAATGAAAATAAAGATGATATTATGAATGAGAAAAAAAAGGAGAGGGCAGATTCAAAGAGTTCATTGTCAAATGGATTAAATTTGTCCGAAGTCCGTTATTTTAATGAAAAATTAAAATTAAGAAAATATAAATATCAGGATGTTTTTATAGAAGATATTAATATCAGTGATTTATTAAATGACTCTTACAAAAAAGATTTTTTCAACTATTTAAGCAATTCAGATGCAGAAAGTGAAGATGAATTCAAGGCAACTTTTTTTTCAATCATACTTTTAGAAAGAATAAAGCAGTTAAAAGACACTAAGGCCTTTTTATTATTGTCAGAATCTTCAAAAGATGAATCTATTTCTTATAACGGTATTGAAATGTTAAGTGAATATTTATTCAAAGATGTTTTAGATAATTTTGTTTTTTATGTAAAAGAGTCCTCTAAGTATAATGATATTACAATCCTAGAATATATTTTACAAGACACTTTTCCTCAATATTTGAAAAAGGAATCTGAGATTAAAGACCCTATGCGTATGTGTGCATGTGAGGATCTTGAAAAAGGCTTAATTTTATTAAGCAAGGATACTTTAGACCGTAAAGATGATCTTAAAAGATTCAAAAATGACTTTAAGAATGAACAAATAGTTGAAATTGATTGTTCAGCAAGTTTAGAAAATGGTTGGAAATCTACTACTGAAGAATATTATGACTTAAAATCTATTATTCAAAAGAATATAGAATCTAGATTAGATGTGAGAGAAAAAGACTTTTTAAAGTTAAAAATCTTTCCTCTTTTAATTGATTATACTACAAAATAAATTATAGTTTTAATGGCTCTAATTTGTTAATGCATGTATTTCTAAAGCGTCAATATTATCAATGCTGTACTGTTTCTTCATAAAATTAACTATTAACTCTTTAGCTCTTTCATATTTTTGAAGAGAGGCTTTAGCTCGCTCTCCTAAATGAACTTTTCTTTTAAAATATTCGTTGTGTTTTTCCATTACTTCGACAATGCTAATGGTTTTAGATTTAACTTTAACTTTTCCTTTCACTTCATTATTTGAGTAGAAATAAGGAAATATTTGTATCAATTTTGGCCAGTTCGTTAAATTTCTTTTCAATAGTCATGTGAAACAGATCAAGTGATTGCTTAATTACTTTTTCTATTTTAAGGACACTTCTGAGATTATTTGTGAACTGCCATCTGTCTTTAGATATTAATTTACCGGTTGACATTGTAATGGATTGTTGCTTGTATGAGATTTTAGCAATAATCGGGGAAAGACCATTCCCATTAGCCTTCTCAGTTTTGATGTAAAAAATTACTTTTAGCATGATTTCTAGTTTTTTAATTAATTTAAATTGACTTAAAAACTTTGAAAGAAGCCTATATTTACAGGGAATACCCGGGGAATTCTACTGGTATGGTTACCCTAATTCTCACAAAAGAGGCAAAAATTAATTTGGGTAACTAATAGGGTAACTGTCCTTTGATAATATATGTGTTCTTTGACAAAGTATAAAGAACAAAAAAGCCTTTAAATACTAGTATTTAAAGGCTTTTGACTTTTAAAGTTTCTTTTGAAACTTCTACTGGCGGAGAAAGAGGGATTCGAACCCCCGGACCTGTTACAGTCAACAGTTTTCAAGACTGCCGCATTCGACCGCTCTGCCATTTCTCCAGTATGTCGCTTTCGTTATCTGATTGCGAGTGCAAATATAGGCAGCTTTTTCGATTATAAAAACTTTTGCAGCACTTTTTTTGAACTTTTTTTTGATGCTTTTTTAACTGATTAAGGATCAGTATTTACGAAAAGCTAATTTTTGCCTTTTTTAGTCTAAGTTGTCTAAAATAGCTACCGGTTTTTTGTTTTCGTCAACAGCAACAAACGAAAATGTTCCTGAAACAACACTTTCGCGAAGCTCTGAATACATTTGTTCCATGAAAATATCAACATCAATTTTACAGCTGGTTCTTCCTACACTGATTACTTTTGCTACCAATTCGATTAAAGTTCCGGCTGGAATTGCTTTTTTAAAGTCAATTTGGCCTGTAGATATCGTCACTACTTTTTTTCGGCTAAAACGAGTTGCACAAATAAAAGAAACTTCATCCATTAGTTGCAAGGCTGTACCTCCAAATAAAGTGTCATAGTGGTTAGTCGTACTTGGAAAAACAGCTTTAAAAATATGTGTTTCCGATTTTGCAATTCTTTCTTCTAATGTTCCCATAAATTAATAGCTTACGTATTCGGTGATTTCAAGTCCGTATCCAATCATTCCGACACGTTTGGTTTGTTCGGTATTAGATACCAGTCTGATTTTTGAAATGTCAATGTCGTGAAGTATTTGCGCTCCAATTCCGTAATCTTTGCTGTCAATAATTACTTTTGGCGCTTTCATTGTCCCTTCAGCCTGCAGTCCTTTAAGTTCCTGAATTCGATTCAATAAATTTACAGCCTGCATATCCTGATTGATAAAGATAACTGCACCTTTTTCATTATCATTGATCACCTTAAACATATCGTCTAACTGTTGCTCTGCATTGTTGGTCAGCGTACCAAGTAAATCATTGTTTACCTGTGAAGAGTTTATTCGGGTTAGAATGGTTTCTCCAAGATTCCAGGTTCCTTTGGTTAAGGCAATATGTATTTGTTTGTTTGTTGTTTGCTCGTAAGCTCTTAGTCTGAAAGTCCCGAAGCGGGTTTCAATGTCGAAATCTTCTTTTTTAACAATAAGACTGTCGTGTTGCATTCTGTAGGCTACCAGGTCTTCGATTGAAACTAATTTCAAATCGAATTTTTTTGCCACTTTTATTAATTGTGGCAAACGAGCCATTGTTCCGTCTTCGTTTAAGATCTCACAAATTACACCGGCAGATTTAAAACCGGCTAATCTTGCAAAATCAATCGCAGCTTCAGTATGTCCGGTTCTTCTCAAAACACCTCCTTGTTTGGCTACTAACGGGAAAATATGTCCCGGACGCGCAAGCTCGTGTGGTTTGGTATTAGGATCAACCAAAGCCTGAACGGTTAGAGATCTGTCTGCTGCAGAAATTCCTGTGGTAACACCATTTCCTTTTAAATCAACAGAAACTGTAAAAGCAGTTTCCATGTGATCAGTATTGTTGGTAACCATTGCGCGCAAATCAAGTTCTTTGCAACGGCTTTCTGTCAGTGGTGTACAAATTAATCCACGTCCGTGAGTTGCCATAAAATTGATCATTTCCGGAGTTACTTTCTCAGCCGCAGCCAAAAAATCACCTTCATTCTCACGATCTTCATCATCGACTACAATGATTATTTTACCCTGACGAATGTCTTCTATAGCTTCTTCAATGGTATTTAATTGTATTTTAGTTGTTGACATAGTTATTGTTTATTTTGAACAGGAAAAAACCGTTCAGAAATTTTTTGAAATAGTTGTGAAATAGGAGTTGTAATTGCGTCAAAATTAATTAGTCCATTGTCATTTGTGGCACGATACGTAAGTAGTACGGCTAAGGGTGATAAGATAAAAGAAGACATCCACGAACCAACAAATGGGGTCATTCCGCCTTCTTGTGATAATCTTTTTCCAAAGGTGTTGATAAAGTGAAACGTAATAAAAATCAAAACAGCAAATACAATTGGCAGACCAAGTCCACCTTTTCGGATAATAGCGCCTAAAGGAGCGCCAATAAAAAACATTAAGAAACACGCAAAAGCAATGACAAATTTTTCATACAATGCCGTCAAGTGTTTGTTGATATCTCTTTGTTTGTCTTTTAGATCTTTTTGGGTTGATTCAATAGAAAAGATATTACTCGTGACGTTACTGGAAGCCATTTTGAGAATGTCTGATTTTTCTTTATTGGTATATAAAGACAAAAGATTGTTCGGTAATGGTTTTTTCTTTTTTTCAGTTTTAAACGGTTTAGGAGGAGTTTTGATTCCTACGCGTTGATTAATGTTTTCCGAAAAAGAGATTATTTCATTGTTTAGATTCTTGTTCAAAGAGTCCAGAGTGTATTTTAATTCGTTAACGTTCAGCATACCATAAGTACTGCCGACGCTTTCCTGATTGTCATCCGTTTTGTTGAGTTCGGATAAATCTATATTGATGATTTGCTTTTTGAATTTTCCTTTTATAAAAGGCAATTTCGCGCGGTCTTCGTAATCTTTTGGCGTCACATCCTGATAATAGTAACCGTCATTTAAGACCAGTTTTAAGATGCTTGACTTTTCATTACTGATTAGTTCGCCGTTTTTTGCTTTAATTACAGTTTTGTTTTCACCAAAATTATTGGTTTTTTCGTGAATGGTCACTCCGGTTAAAGTGTTTCCATTTTCCCCCGATTTTTTATTTACTTTAATATTGTAAGTTCCAACATCGTTAAACTGACCTTCAGCAATTGCCATGGCCGGTTTGGCCTGAGCGATGTTTTTTCGGAAATTGACAAATTTATATTCCGCGTACGGAATTACACTGTTGGCAAACCAAAAAGCAATTATACTTAAGAAACAAATAAAAATGATCAAACTCCTCATGGCTCTTTGTAAAGATATTCCCGAGGATTTCATGGCAGCAAATTCATAATTCTCTGCCAGATTACCAAAAGTCATAATCGATGCCAGTAAAACCGATAGCGGCAAAACCAATGGTATTATTCGGGGCATCGAGAAAAGAAGGAATTTTACAACCAATATCAAATCAAGATCCTTACCGGCAAGTTCTGAAATAAAGAGCCAAACCGTTTGCAGGATAAATATGAAAAATAGAATTACAAATACCGTAGTAAATGTAAGTAAGAATGTTTTTAGTAAGTATTTGTCTAAAATTTTCAACCTTGTAATTAGTCTAATTTGTTGATGTAGTATTTTGGATATTTGCTCGCCACAAATGTAAATTGATTTTTTGATAAAGGCTGGTTGGTTTTAAAAGAATTAACGGTCAAAGTGGTTTTTGTTCCATTTTTTCCGGTTTCAATTAAATTGTAGATGTGTTTTGTTTGTACATCAATCCCAAGAAGAATCTCTTTTCTCTGATCTTTTGTGTTTGTAGGAGCTAATTTTATGTATTGAATTTTTCTGCCTTTAACATTCTGAACAATATCCATGTTGTATTTGTAACCAGAATTAAAGAAAGTAAGCATTTTTGACGGTGTGATGGCGTTGTCGTCCTTTTCATTTACTTTAGAAATAGTAACTTCTTCATCTTCCGGAACAATGGTATATGTTTTTTGTCCGTCGAATATTTTGGTAACACCCATGAAGTTTAATACATATTGATTGCCTTTCATGATCACATTTCCTTTGCTGTCCTGGTTGATGTTTTCTTTTGCGTTGTTTAAAGAGTATTTAAAATCAATAGCAATATTGTCGTAACTTTTTATTTTAGCGGTTACCTGATTCAATAAATCTTTGGCTTTTTTATCCTGAGCCTGAATAGAGGTGAAGCTCAAAAGCAATAATAATGCTATTTGAAAATACTTTTTAGTCGTGCTTTTGATAGAGTTGTTTTGGATTTCCTGAATTTTAGTTTTCATGATGGGGTTAATTTTGTTCATTATTAAAAAATTGGTCAAGAGCACTTAAGTCTAAGATGTTTACGCTACGAGCTTTACTGCCTTCAAAGGGGCCCACAATACCAGCTGCTTCCAGCTGATCGATTAAACGACCGGCTCTGTTGTAACCTAGTTTTAGTTTTCTTTGCAATAATGAAGCGGAACCTTGCTGAGCATTGACAATAATCTCGGCTGCTTCTCTGAATAAAGTATCTCTTTCGGAAATATCCATATCAAGATTAATGCCATTTTCTTCCCCAATGAACTCAGGAAGTAAATAAGCTGTGGCATATGCTTTTTGTCCGCCAACAAAATCAGTTATTTTTTCGACCTCAGGAGTATCGATGAAAGCACATTGAACACGAACCACATCATTCCCGTTAGTATACAATAAATCCCCTCGTCCGATCAATTGATCAGCTCCCTGAGTGTCAAGGATGGTTCTGGAATCAATTTTAGAAGTTACTCTAAAAGCTATTCTTGCAGGGAAATTGGCTTTAATTAAACCTGTAATTACGTTTACAGAAGGTCTTTGTGTGGCAATAATTAAGTGAATACCAATAGCACGTGCCAACTGAGCCAAACGCGCAATCGGAATTTCGACTTCTTTTCCGGCGGTCATAATCAAATCGGCAAACTCGTCAACTACCAAAACAATGTAAGGTAAAAAACGGTGTCCAGCTTCCGGATTTAATTTTCGGGCTTTAAATTTATCGTTGTATTCCTTAATATTACGAACCATCGCATCTTTCAATAACGAATAACGATTGTCCATCTCAACGCAAAGCGAGTTTAAAGTGTTGACTACTTTTGCATTGTCTGTGATAATAGCGTCGTCAGTATCGGGAAGTTTGGCTAAATAATGTCTTTCGATTTTATTGAATAAAGTAAGTTCTACTTTTTTCGGATCGACCAAAACAAATTTTACTTCGGCCGGATGTTTTTTGTATAAAAGAGAGGTTAATACCGCATTTAGTCCAACCGATTTTCCTTGTCCTGTAGCTCCGGCCATCAATAAGTGAGGCATTTTGGCTAAATCGACAACAAAAGTTTCGTTAGAAATGGTTTTTCCTAAAGCAATTGGAAGTTCCATTTCAGCTTCCTGAAATTTAGCAGAACCAATTACGCTCTTCATAGAAACGGTAGTTGGGTTTTTGTTCGGAACCTCAATACCGATAGTTCCTTTTCCCGGAATTGGTGCAATAATACGAATTCCTAATGCAGACAGAGACAAAGCAATATCGTCTTCTAAACTTTTGATTTTAGAGATTCTGATTCCGGCTTCCGGCACGATTTCGTATAAAGTTACCGAAGGACCAACAGTTGCTTTGATCTGTGCTATTTCAATTTTGTAGTTGCGAAGTGTGTCTACAATTTTGTTTTTATTTTCTTCTAACTCTTCCTGGTTAATGGTAATTCCGCCGGTCGAATATTCTTTTAATAAATCGATGGTCGGGAATTTATAATTCGAAAGGTCTAAAGTTGGATCAAATAATCCGAAATCGGCCACCAGACGGGAGGCCAGATTTTCTTCGATGATGTCTTCTTCTTCAGGTTGCTCAATAACAAACTCCTCGTTGTGTAACGATGTTTCTGTTGTTGGATTGACGTGCATCTGAAGTGGCTTTGCAACCGGATTTAAATCAATTTCGGATGAATTTGAAATGGTTGGTTTTAAAGCTTCTTTGTTGATTTCAAATTGGGACTCATTTGTTTTTAAATGAATATTGTCTAATTCTTCATCCTCTTCTTCAACAGCAAATTCCTCTAAATTATAGGAGTTTTCTGTTCTGGGTTTTGTTTTAAGAGCTTCTAGTTCTGATTTAAGTTCATTTTTTGTTGAATCAAAATAATGTTGAATCTTTTCCGGAGATAATTTTATTTTGAAAATCAGGTAAATGATTAATCCGAAAAGAAGTGCTAATAGGGTACCAGTTTTACCGATATAATCTTGTGAAAATAAATTAAGTTCGTAACCAATAGTTCCGCCTAATTCGGGTGCAGAGGTGGCAAAGAACCCAAACAAAACAGAAACAATAATGATGGCAAATAAATCCCAGAACCAAATGTTTTTTAGTTTTTTCAGAGATAGCTCCAATGCTAAAAACATTCCGGTCAGGAAAAATAATCGCACAAAAATAAATGAGGCCAATCCAAATCCTTTATAAACGATCAAATCAGACAAAAAGGCTCCAAATTTTCCAAGCCAGTTTTGTACGACCTCAGAACGGTCACCAAGCTCGCTAACGGCGCTTTGATCTGTTTGGCCATTGATATAAAAGGAAATAAAGGCAACTAATAATGCAATAGAAAATAAGACCAGAAGGCAACCTATAACAAATCGTTGTTGTTTGTTTGGTCTCCAGTATCTTGAATTCTCAGCCTTTGGCTCGTTTTTTTTATCTAAAGTTTCTTTTTTTGTTGTTCTTGCCATTCTTGCGTTTGCTGTTGCCTATATAAATTTTGGGATGTATATGATCAATCCTATTGCGATTGCCGTCATTGCAGCAAAAAACACTGCTCCGGCAGCAATATCTTTAATAAAACCGATTCTTTCATGGTAATTTGGATGAATAAAATCGGCTACTTTTTCTACAGCAGTGTTTAAACCTTCTACACTTAATACAAGACCAATTGCCAAGATCTGAAAAAGCCATTCCTCATGAGAAATATGAAAGTAAAAACCGGCAATAGTCATTAGTATGCCTATCGAAAATTGTACCATGACACTGTGTTCGGTACTGATTAATTTTATGGCACCTTTAAAAGCGTAAGTCATGCTTTTAAGTCTGCCTTTAACAAAAGTATTGTCTTTTTGGAATTCCATTCTCTAATTTATAGTGCTGCTAAAGCCGCTTCGTAATTTGGTTCGTTTGCAATTTCTGCTACCTGTTCTGTATGTGTGATTTTTCCATTGGCATCTACAACGATAATGGCTCTTGAGTGTAAACCGGCTAAAGGCCCGTCAACGATTTCTAAACCATTGGTTTTACCAAAATCACCTGCTTGGAAATCAGATAAATTAACTACATTCTCTAATCCTTCAGCACCGCAAAAACGCTTTTGAGCAAATGGTAAATCTCTTGAAATACATAAAACTGTAGTGTTTTCTAAAGTGCTTGCGCTTTCGTTGAATTTTCTAACAGAAGTCGCACAAGTTCCTGTATCTACGCTAGGAAATATGTTTAAAACCAATTTTTTACCAGCAAAAGTGCTTAAAGAAGCAACTGATAAATCGTTTTGTACTAATTTAAAATCAGCTAGTTGTGAACCAACTGCTGGTAATTCGCCTGAAGTATGAACCGGATTTCCTCCTAATGTTATTGAAGCCATGATTTTTGTTTAAATTAATGAGGTTCAAAAGTAAGGATTAAAATTTGAATGTAAAAGAATTTGTTGTGGGTTGTGGGAACAATTAGATAAGCGCTTCGACTGCGCTCTGGGGGACACTCGAAGGTTACCCAGTGTCAGTCTGAGCAAAGCCGAATTGTCAGCCTGAGCGAAGTCGAAGGCCAAAAAAAAAGCGCCTCTTAAATAAGAAACGCTTTTTCAGTCATGTTTTTTTGTTTTTTTTGAGAGAGGCCGACTATTTGTCGATGGAACCCAGGACGCGTTTCATGAACGCGTTTAGAGCTTCTTTTTTATCTGTTCCCTGAACTACCATTTTATGTACTTCTAACGCACCGTACATATTAGAGATTAGTTCGCCAATTACGTCTAATTCTTCATCTTTTAGAGATGGAATTTCAGTCATGGCTTCAAGAACTTCAATCGTTTCGATGATGTAATCCTGATCATTTTCTTCTATAAACTGCGTTAATTGTTTTATTACGGGTAATTTCATTTTAGATATCTTAGAGTGTTTTACATTTTAGAGTTCTTAGATTTTAGATCAAGATTATAACAATCTAAAAGGACTAAAAATCTAAGCAGTCCGGTAATCTGATTTTAAGCGATTTCGCTTACCAATTCGATTAAAACTTCTTGTTTGTTGGTTTGTGTTTCGTTTACCAATTTACCGTTTACAAAAGTGGCAAAAGTTGGTAAGTTACTTACATTAGCCAATTTTCTTGATTCCGGAGAATTCTCAGCATCAACCAAAACAAAAGTGATAGCGTCATTTTCGGTTGCTAATTTTTTGAATTTTGGTTTCATAATACGGCAGTTTCCACACCATGATGCTGAATATTGTACTACTACTTTTTCGTTTTTAGCAACTAAATCTGCTAACGTATCTTCGTTTAAGTCGATTAACATACTGTTTGATTTAAATTTCAATATTTTAAAATTTCAAATTCCAAATTTGAAGCTTTAATTTTTGAAATTGTTATTTTTTTGATTTATAAATCCAAATTCCAATTTTCTATAAAATTGATTTACATTAGTTGGAATTTGGAATTTAAAAAATTTGGAATTTTATTTTCTTAGTTTGCGCTTAAGTATTCAGCAGTACTAAGTCTGTCAGCACTCATAGCTTCTTTTCCGCTTTCCCAGTTTGCTGGACAAACTTCACCTTTAGTTTGAATGTGAGTATAAGCGTCAACCATACGTAAATATTCGTTTACGTTACGTCCTAATGGCATATCGTTAACACTTTCGTGGAAGATTTTTCCAGTTTCGTCAATTAGGTAAGTAGCTCTGAAAGTTACGTTAGATCCTTCGATGATTACTGAATCTGTTTCTTCACTGTATTCTGTAGAGTCAATATCTAAAATTCCTAAAATGTTAGATAAGTTACGGTTTGTATCCGCTAAGATTGGGTAAGTTACACCTTCGATTCCACCGTTGTTTTTTGGAGTGTTTAACCAAGCAAAGTGTACTTCGTTTGTGTCACATGAAGCTCCAATTACGATAGTATTTCTTTTTTCAAATTCTGGTAAAGCAGCTTGGAAGGCGTGTAATTCAGTTGGGCATACAAAAGTGAAATCTTTTGGGTACCAAAACAAAAGCACTTTTTTGTTATTGTTTACTGCTTCTTCAAAAATGTTGATTTTTAAATTATCACCCATTTCAGAGATAGCATCTACTGCAATACTTGGGAATTTTTTTCCTACTAAAGACATATTTTTCGTTTTAAATTAAAAATTTATTTCGATGCAAAAGTAGGGTATAAGTCAGTGTGTTTGCAATAAGATGTAATTATTAATATTTATAAAGTGATAAATTTTTATTATAATTAAAATTAAATATTCAGTAAGTTATTGAATGTCAATATTTACAGGAAGTATTCCGTTACAGTTTCCGTTTTCAAGAATTTGCATTCCTGCAACTTTTTGAAATTCCTCAAAATCTTGATAGACCTGAATCAGTCCCGAAGCCTTAGAGAGATTCGGAATAATAGGCAAAACGTACGGATTTCCGAAAACGTAAAGGATGCATTTTTTGGTTTGAAGCAAATCGGAAATTAAAGTCAGTACTTCGTCCTCTACTTCGAAATTGTTCATTGGTTTTGCTTTCGGAACAAATAGTGAGATAAGTATGGTTTCGAAATTTTCAAGTTCTTTTTTAATCGCAGCAGTATTAGAATCTTCTTTGTTTTCGAAAGCAAATTCAGGAGAATTTAATTTTGAGTTTACCGTTTGGAAGAAAGTGTTTGCCGTATTTTTATACAAACTCAACTTGGCCAATTGATTGTTTTTTTGTGCATCGAATAGTTGCTCCGTATTCGAATTGTCGATGATTTTGGTAAGACAGTTTCCTGCAATTTTTGTGTTTAAAACAGAAACTCTTTCGAAGTCCAATGCACCGGAAGCAAATTCCTTTTGAGATAAGATTCCAACTTTTTCTTTGCATTTCAGGATTCGGTTGTAGCTTTCTTCGATGCGTTCCGGACTTGCTTTTTTCAGGATTTCCTGAATTCCTTCGGGAACATTTTCAGCAAAACACAAAACATCGTTTCCGGCATTGAAGGCTTCCCATTCCAGTTCGCCTTTTGTTTCGTATAGTTTTGAAACACTGTGCATGTTTAACGCATCAGAAATTACCAGTCCGTCGTAACCCAATCGACCGCGTAAAAGTGTCTCAATAATAGGTTTTGATAAGGTAGCCGAGGTATCTTTTCCGTCATTTAAACTCGGAACAGCTAAATGCCCAATCATGATTGAATCGACATTGTTTTCGATTCCTTTAATAAAAGGATATAATTCGTTTTCCAGTAATTCTTCTAAGCTCTCCTTTAGAACCGGTAGTCCTAAATGCGAATCTACATTGGTGTTTCCGTGACCGGGAAAGTGTTTCAGACAGCCTAAAATTCCAACATCCGACATTCCTCTTAAATATTCAAGAGCAAAATGAGCAACTTTTTCTTTATTCTCCCCAAAAGAGCGATAGCCAATAACAGGATTATTTGGATTGTTGTTGATGTCTGCCAAAGGCGATAAATTGTAATGAATTCCGGCAGCTTTAAGATCTAAACCAATTTGTCTTCCGACCTCGTAGACCAAATCTGATTTATCTTCGGGTAAAGCACCAAGCGTAATGGCATACGGATACTGCGGTGTTTTTTCGATACGCATCGCCAAACCCCATTCTGCATCAATGCTGATTAAAAGTGGAGTGGAAGCCGATTTTTGGTAACGAACAATTAAGGCTTTAATTTTTTCGTAGCTGTCGTCATTAAAAACAACTTTTTTCTTGCTTTCATAATTCGTTGCAGCACTTGCACGACTGTGAAAAAAAGTTAGTCCTCCAATATTATGTTCCTTTATCAAACGTTCTGTTTCCTGAATGTTTTCTTCGGTATCGTTTATAAAAACGGCAGGAAAAAAGAATTGTCCCACTTTTTGTTTTAAGGCTTCAGCTGTCATTTTCATTATTTTAAAGTCTTTTTCATGCAAACACTATTATCCATTTCCTCGTAAGGCGGATAATTTGGAATTATCGTGTACTGTTGTTTTTGATACAGCGCAATTGCTTCAGGCTGATTTTTACCGGTTTCGAGAATAGTATAGGTATAACCTACTTCGGCAGCCCAGGTTTCAAGTTCCTTTAAAATGATAGAAGCAATCCCTTTTTTTCGATGATCAAAGTGCACATACATGCGTTTGATTTCGGCGGTATCAGTTGTTTTTTCTCTAAAAGCACCACAACCAACCGCAATATCATTTTGGTAACAAACGACAACATGTTTTATGGTATCGGTATGATTAAACTGATTGTAAAAGGCATGGTCTTCTCCGTCTCTGATTTTTAAATCCTGATTGAGTAAAACTACCAGATTTAAAAAATCAATGTCATCAGAATTGGTTCGTTTTAAGCTATTCATGATAGTGGGTACTATGAGATTTATTTTTACTTAAGCTTGCTTTTCTTTTGTTTGGCAAGTTGTGTTTTGGTATGAAGCGCTTTTTCGAGTCGGTTTTTGAATCGAAAGAGCTTTGGTAATCCTTCTAAACGGTCCTCGATTGTAATCTCTTCAAAAACAAGAATTGCTTTTTCTAAAACGCGAATTTCGTTTTCGATATCATTCTGGTTTTTGTAAATCGTGGCCAATCGATCGTAAGGGTGATTTCCTTTAAAGCTTTCTGCAACATTTTCTTCGTACAATTCAACTGCTTTTTCAAGATTCCCTGTTTTCTCGAACTCAGCTCCTTTCAGATTGCGTTCGGATTGTAATTTCTCATTGGTTTCCATAGGAAAGATGTTTGATTTGGGGTTAAACTTCTTCAGATTTTTTCCCAAAATCTTTCGGGAAAATTAAAAAACGTGATAAAATAAGACCTGGAATTGTGGCAATGAAAACCCATATAAAAAAGTTCTGATAGCCTAAATATTGTTGTATGTAACCGCTAATCATTCCCGGTAACATCATTCCTAATGCCATAAAACCGGTTGCAATAGCATAATGTGATGTTTTAGATTCCCCTTCAGCAACATGAATTAAGTACATCATAAAACCAGTGAATCCAAAACCGTAGCCAAATTGTTCCAGTATAACCGTAATACAAGTATAGAGGTTAAGAGGAGAATCAATTTCGAAAAAGTATAAATTTACATGAAAGTGAAATAGGGTTTCCGGTTGAAAATGAGCCAATCCGATGAAACCAATAATCGGCAAATGCATGGCTAAAAACATCGGAAGCATCCATTTGGTGAGACCTTGTTTAGAAATGGCAATACCACCTAAAATCCCTCCCAAAGTCAAGGCTAAAATTCCTAATGTTCCGTAGATAATTCCAACTGATTCGGTATCTAATGCCATTCCGCCCAATTCTTTTTTGTCTAATAAAAATGGGCTCAGCATTTTGAGCAGTTGAGATTCTCCCAATCGGAATACCAGTATAAAAGTTAAAATCAGTCCGATTTGTTTTTTCTTAAAGAAACTGGCAAAGACAGAACCGAAGCTTTTTTTGTGTGCTTCTTTATCTGTTTCAACAGTATTAACTTCATTCTTTGGAGTAAAAATAAAATTATATGCGGTAATGAAAGCCATTAGCAGACCTACTGCAATCATGGTATACGACCAGGCTTTAGTATTGTCTCCGTATTTATGTTCGAGATAACCTGCAAACAATACAATTAAACCGTTTCCGGCAAGCATTGAAAGTCTGTAAAAAGTACTTCTGATTCCGAGGAAAAAAGACTGTTGTTCTTTAGGTAATACCAATAAATAAAACCCGTCACTGGCTACATCATTTGAGGCTGAGGCAAAAGCTGCTACCCAGAAAATAGCCAAACTCATTAGAAAGAAATGATTTAAAGGTATGATAAAACCAACCAATAAAAAGGCAATGGATATAACGAACTGCATGGCTAAAAACCATTTTCGTTTCGTTCCGTGCAGGTCTATAAAAGGGCTCCATAATGGTTTTATTACCCACGGTAGGTATAATAAACTGGTATAAAGACCAATATCTTCGTTGCTGATCCCTAAGTTTTTGTACATCAGTACCGAAACAGAGATAATTACAGCGTAAGGCAGTCCAGACGCAAAATTAAGAAGCGGAATCCAAAACCAGGGTTTATTATCTGTTTTCATTTGGTTGTGCTGGGGAATAAATTTTAAATGACTTTTTTAAGGCGACCGTAGTTGGGGTACTTTCGTTTGCAAAATAATCAATAAATGTCACAGCACAAGCTTTATACTGTTTCATTTTTTGAGCCGGTATCGAAAAGGTAATTAGATTATCAATTTCCTTAACAGCTATTTTATCTACAATCTGAGTAGCATCATTGATGTTGATTTTCGAAATATGATTGGCTCCGTAAAGTACCATATAACGCACTTTTGTGTTAAGTGGTACTCGAATAGAAAAGGTATAAAAAGTGCTGTCTTTCACAAATTCGGTCACAACCGGAGTATCAATCACAATTCGTTTTAAATTTGGAACAGCAACCGGAAGCGCCGGATATTTATATTGATTTTCTTCTAAGAGACGCACGACGTCAAAGTTTTTTTCAGTGAACCATTTGGCACTGAAATAAGCACTTCCGCCTACGTTTTTGAAACTTCTTGCAAAATTGACCTGGGTTGGAATTTCATTGGCAAAATTCCAACTTTTATCGGCATCGCCTCTAATTTTATAAGACGCATGACCAATATAAATGGCAGTGTTTTTAGAGTTTTCGGACCACCATTTTACTAATTTTGAGTACGAAGCTTTCGAATTATTCATACTCCAATACAATTGCGGCATGATGTAATCGATCCATTTTTGATCCATCCATAAAACAGGATCTGCATATAAATCGTCATAATTGGCAGTCGATTGCGTATCAGAACCTTTAGGGTCAGCCGACTTATTTCGCCAAACACCAAACGGACTGATTCCGAATTGAACCCAAGGTTTGCTGGCTTTTATGGTAGTAGAGATGGTGTGCACAAAATTACTTACATTGGCACGACGCCAATCGCCAAGACTTAAACCGGCACCGTATTTTTTGAACGATGCTTTATCGTTGAAGACCTTTCCTGGAACGGTGTATGGGTAGAAGTAATCATCGAAATGAATCGCATCAATATCATATTTATCGACCACTTCTTTTACTACTTTGGTCAAATGCTCCTGAACTTCCGGAAGAGCAGGATCGTAATAGATTTTTCCTCCATATTCAATCATCCACTCCGGATGTTTGAAAACGTCATGTGTTGGGCTTAATTGTTTTTTGTTTAAATCAAAAGTAGCACGATACGGATTTAACCAGGCGTGAAATTCAAAACCTCTTTTATGTGCTTCTTCGATCATCCATGCCAAAGTATCGTAATTCGGACTTGGAGCCAGCCCTTCTTTACCGGTTAAAAAACGCGACCAAGGGGCTAGTTCTGTAGGGTAAAAAGCATCACCAACACTTCTGATTTGCACAATTACGGCATTGAAATTTAGTTTTTTATAGGTGTCTAAAATTCCGAGATAATCTGCTTTTTCTTTTTCAACATTGTCTGTATTTGTTTTTGGCCAGTCAATGTTTACAACGGTTGCAATCCAGACTCCTCTAAATTCGTTTTTGGGATACATTGTTTTTTCCTGAGCATTCATCGTTGCTCCGAAGAACAATAAAAACAAAATAGAATATAGGAAGTACTTATTTTTATGCATTTTAATCTTTTTTAAACAGGAACCAAAAATAGTTTTTTTAGATGAGTATAAGAAATTATAATTCGAGGATATTTGGCTTGTTCTATTTGTTGTCAGTTTGCCCGTTGGGTGCCATTTGTAAAAATTAGGCTCACTGTTAATGTGAGGTAATTTTTTCACGCAGATTTGGCAGATTAAGCTGATATTTTTTTGTAATTGAGAGAAAAGAAATCTAAATAAATTTGCTAAATCTGCGTGAAAAAAAATATAAATTTAGAACTGTGATTTCTCGACTAATTTTATTTGCCGGAGCAAAAGAATTAATTTCTATTTTAAATCAACCGTAGTTGTAGCACTTTCATTGGCGAAATAATCGATAAAGGTTACAGCATAGGCTTTGTAATTATGCATCTTACGAGTCGGAATTGATAATTTAAACTCATTATTACTTTCATGAACGGCTATTTTGTCAACTATTTGAGTGGCATCACCGGTGTTGATTTTTGAAATGGCGTCGGCTCCGTAAATCACAATATAACGCACCTTTGTGTTCAACGGCGATTGAATTGAAAGTGTATAATTGGAACGGCCTTTTGTAAATTTATTGACAACGGGACGATCCGCAACAATTCGTTTTAAACCCGGAACAGCTGCCGGAAGCGCCGGATATTTATACTGATTTTCTTCGAGAAGTTTTATGATATCAAAGTTTTTACCATCGAACGATTTTGCGCTGAAATAGGCGCTTCCGTTTATGTTTTTGAATTCTCGTGCAAAATCAATCTGAGTTGGAATTTCAGTAGCAGAATCCCAACTTTTATCGGCATCAGATCTGATTTTATAAGCAGCATGACCAATGTAAATGGCTGTATTATTGGAGTTTTCCGACCACCATTTGACTAATTTGGAGTAAGAAGCTTTTGGATTATCCATGCTCCAATACAATTGCGGCGCGATATAATCAATCCATTTTTGGTCCATCCATAAAATAGGATCTGCGTATAAATCATCGTAATTTGTTGAATTGGTCTGTGTATCGGAGCCTTTCGGGTCAACTGATTTGTTTCGCCAGACACCAAAAGGACTAATCCCGAATTGAACCCAAGGTTTACTCGTTTTGATGGTGGTAGAAATTGTGTGTATAAAATCGCTCACATTCTTGCGACGCCAATCGTCGAGTGATAAACCTGATCCGTATTTTTTAAAAGAATCGGTGTCATCAAAGACTTTTCCGGCCACCGCATAAGGATAAAAATAATCATCAAAATGAATCGCATCGATATCATATGTATCAACAACCTCTTTTACGATTTGGGTTAAATGCTGCTGAACTTCGGGTAATGCCGGGTTGTAATAGATTTTATCGCCATATTCAATCATCCATTCCGGATGTTTGAAAACGTCATGGGACGGACTCAAAAGATTTTTATTTAAGTCAAAAGTCGCGCGATAGGGATTCATCCAGGCGTGAAATTCAAAACCTCTGTTATGTGCTTCTTCAATCATCCATGCCAATGTATCATAATACGGACTCGGAGGAACACCTTCTTTACCGGTTAAAAAACGAGACCAGGGTGCTAATTCTGTCGGGTACAAAGCATCGCCAACGCTTCTGATTTGTACAATTACGGCGTTGAAGTTTAGTTTTTTATAGGTTTCTAAAATCTCAAGATAATCGGCTTTTTCTTTTTGAACATTGTCAGTGATTGTTTTTGGCCAATCAATGTTTACAACCGTTGCGATCCAAACACCTCTAAATTCATTTTTAGGATGCACTGTTTTTTCTTGTGAATTCATTGTTTCTGCGAAGAGCAGTAGAATGAAAAATGAAAGTAGTAGTTGTTGTTTCTTATGCATTTTAATATTTTTTAGGCAAAGTATAAAGTTATACTTTTTTGTAGTATTAATATTTTTTTTGATTTTGAATTATACTTTTAGTATTCTTTTGTTTTTGTAAAAGAGATATAAAATTCCGTGCCAAATTAAAACGTATGTCAGCGCAGCTGCAAGAGACGCGGTCATAGGGTTAGAAAAGAAAGGTGCTATCCAAAATTCATACAGATACCGTTGAAGATTTATTATTTCGCCTGCCATTTTTGGATTTGGAAACTGAATCATGGCAAGAGAACGCGGAATAATACCCGATGCAAAAAAGACCAGCATCGGATTAACGCCCCACATTAATAATAGTGTAGTTCCTTTTTTTATTTTTTTGAGGTCAATGATGTAATAGAAAACAGTCAGAAATAAAGTGGCAAGACCCGCAGTAAACAAAACATAAGAACTGGTCCATAAGGATTTGTTGAGTGGAAAAACAATAGACCAGATTAACCCTAAAGCGATTAAAAGTAGACTCAAAAGTCCCATTTTTTTTGCTTTTTCATTTTCAGATACAGCACTGCTGAGCACTTGTCCAATTACAACACCCAATAAACCGGTTGCTATGGCCGGAATGGTACTTAAAATTCCTTCCGGATCCCAGGTTTTAGTGGCAATATACATATGGTTTTCCAGAAATAAGTTATCGATCCAAGCTGCTAAATTGGTTGCGGGGTTAAGATTTGGATCGCCAATTCCGGGTACCGGAACAAGTGTCATAAGTGCCCAGTAGCCTAAAAGAAGTACGGTAATGATGCTAAATAATATTTTCGAAGAAGTTTTTAAATATAATAAGGTAGCAAAAAAATACACAATCCCAATACGCTGTAATACCCCGGGAAGTCTTACCTGAGCGAAAGCTTCTAAACCGCTATATGCTAGAATAATAAAGGTGCTAAAAAGTCCCAAAGCAAGTATGAGCTTGGTTTTTGGAACGAAATTACCCATTAAGGCATAACCTATGGCAAAAGTCAGCGTCAATCGGATTACTAATAATGGAATTCCGCTAAGTTCAAAGAATGGAATACTGTTGAAAAAGTTTAAAAACAATCCCAAACAGATGATTCGGAGGGAACGGGTGAGAATTTTTTCCAGCATTTCGCCATCAAATTTTTTCACCGGAATAGCTAACGGTATTGTAGCTCCCATTATAAAAACAAAGAACGGAAAAACAAGATCAGTGGGAGTACAACCATTCCATTCGGCATGCAATAACGGAGGATAAACAAAAGACCAGCTCCCCGGATTATTGACAATGGTCATCATCAATACCGTAAGGCCTCTTAATACATCAATTGAAATTAAACGTTCTTTCATTAAAATTGGTTTTAGCATTGCTAGTTATTGTTGACTTGTAGTGTGCATTTTTTTTAACACATAGAGACATAGTTGACATAGCTTATAAAAGATCGTTTCACTTAAAATAAATCACATAAGAGAGTGTGTTGTGCCAATAGCATTTACAAGTTCTCCCTAATAAAAAGAAAAAAAATCCGTTTTTATCCGCGTCTTCGCAATAGCGAACCCGTCCAATCTGCGTCCCAATACCCGCAACGACATTAGTTTCTTTTAATCCGGAAACGAAATTTTCCCCATAGTCACAGATGGAATTCCTTTTTTCTTTCCAAAATCAAAAGCCTTTCCCGAAACAGTTTCATTAGCCAAAACGGCAAATAAAACAGCTTCTTTAGCATCGCTCGGAATTCCTAAATCATCACTTTTGTGAAACTGGCATGGCAATAACTCCTTTAGCCATTTTACCAGTAATGGATTATTAGCTCCTCCGCCCGAAATGTAAATTTTAAAATCCTCAATTTTATGAGCCGTATTTTTTATTGAAATTTCAATCGCTTCAGCAATAGTCTCAGCGCTAAAACGGGTTAAAGTTGCCAATAAATCAGGTACAGCAATCTGATTTTGACCACTTTTTGATAATGCAGCCTCTACATAATTATAGCCAAAAAGTTCCGGACCAATAGTTTTTGGAAATTCCTGTTTAAAGAATTCGTTGTCTTTTAAATGATCTAAAAGGATTTGGTTGACAGTTCCCTGTTTGGCTATTTCGGCATCTTTGTCGTAGCTTTTTTCAGGATAATTATGTTTGACAAAAAGGTCGATTAGTGTATTTCCGGTTCCGGTGTCGGTTACAAAAGCTTCGTCGGCATTGAGAGAGGCGGGGAGGTACGTAAAATTGGCAATGCCGCCCATGTTGAGCATAATACGATTTTCACCTTTTTCCCCAAATAAAAAGTAATCCCCATAGACAGCCAATGGCGCACCTTCTCCGCCTGCTGCAATGTGTTTTTGTCTAAAATCTGAAAGGGTTATGATGCCAGTTTTTACCGCTATATGATCGCCATCGCCGATTTGTAAAGTAGCATTTGTAAATTTTTCCTGTTGGTGCAGAAACTTCGGAGCATGTAAAACCGTCTGTCCGTGTGATGCAATTAAATCAACTGCGTTGGAAGGAATATTCCAATTCTTTAAGGAAGCATTGATCATATCGGCGTGTAAAATGCCAATCCATTCATTTAATAAAATCAAGTGCTCAAAATCGATTGTTTTTTTAGCAAAGACCTTTCGGATTTCGATTTTTATATCTTCTGTATAGTCTACCGTTACAAATTCGCGCAGTTTAACAACAGACTCTTTCCCGCTTCCTGAAATTTCGCATAAGGCGATATCGAGTCCGTCCAGAGAAGTTCCGGACATTAAACCGATGATGGTACGCGTTTCTTTTTGTGCAATTTGGTAGAGATTACTAATATTTTGATTCATTACAATTAAATTTAAAGAGCTGTTTTCCGGTTGGATTTAGCAGTGCTAAAATTAGAGTATTTTGAGTTGTTGGTGCAATTATTTTTAACACATAGGGACATAGTTTTTAGCAATGTTTAAAAGGCGTTTCACTTATTTTAATCCTCATAGTTTGACTATGTGATAGAAATGTGTTTCTTTTTTTGAATTCCTTTTCAGGAGCAAAGCCTATGTTTCTATGTGTTAGTTAAAATTTTTACGAGTTAGGCCTAAAAGTATATTTTTACGATTGATTTTTTACTGGTGAAATAAAGACCGATATAGGTTATCAGTGCATTTATGATTATTAATTCATTATCAAAAACATAACCCAAAAGCGCTTTGGAATTTTCACTTAACAAATAAGTCAAAATTGGGGCGAGTATACAGAACCAGGGTACTAATTTATCGTTTACAATTCGGTTTTTTTGCACTAATCCAAAAGCATACAAGCCTAACAGCGGACCGTAAGTGTAAGAGGCTGCCTTGAAAACTAAAGCCACAACCGAGCTGTCATTAAAAGAATTTAGCACGATAATGACCAAAAAGAACAGGAATGCAAAAGTTAGATGTACCAAATGTCTGCGTTTTACATTTTTCGGATTGGAGCTGTTTTCCTCTTTATCCATTCCTAAAAAATCAACACAAAAAGAAGTGGTCAAGGCTGTTAAGGCAGAATCTGTAGTGGCAAAAGTCGCAGCAACAATTCCTAATAAAAACACAAATGCCGGAACAATAGACAAATGATTTAGCGCAATTTCAGGAAAAAGCAGATCGGTTCTGGGTTTGTTGGTGACCAAATCCAGCGGTACTGCAATTCCGTTTTTGTCGGCGTACATATACAGTAGGGCTCCTAAACTCAGGAAAAGAAGGCTGATCGTAACAAAAATAACCGTAAACGTGTACATGTTTTTTTGTGCTTCGCCGATGTTTTTACAGCTGATGTTTTTTTGCATTAAATCCTGATCAAGTCCAACCATAGCAATCATTATAAATAATCCGCCCAGAAATTGTTTGGCAAAATGGTACTTACTTGTTAGAAAATCATCAAAGAAAAAAGTTTTAGAATACTTGCTGTTTTGAATGGCTGAAATAGATTCAAAAGCAGTTAAATCTAAACTGTTCAGGACAAAGTAAATGGTAATAAAAACAGAAGAAACCAGAAAGAATGTCTGTAGCGTATCGGTTATAATAATGGTTTTCAGACCGCTTCTGTAGGTGTATAAAAAAACAAAAGCCAAACCTAAAAAGACGGTAACCGGAAACGGAATATGATAATGATCAAAAACGTAACGCTGTAGTACCAGAATAACCAAATAAAAACGCAAGGCTGAGCCAACAGTTCGACTTACGAGAAAAATAGAAGCAGCTGTTTTGTAACTGTTTGTTCCCATTCGTTTTTCGATATAACTGTAAATCGAAGTAAGGTTCATTCGGTAGTATAACGGGAGCAGTACTTTTGCGATAATGATTAGACCTACGGCTTGTCCCATTATAAACTGAAAATATTTAAATTGTTCCCCGTTTGGTGATCCGACTTCACCCGGAACCGAAATAAAAGTAAGTCCGGAGAGCGAAGTGCCGATCATTCCGAAAGCCACTAAGTACCATTTGGAGTTTTTGTTTGCTTTAAAAAAAGAGTCATTATCCTGCCCTTTTTTGCTGATTGTATGGGATATAAAAAACAAAAGACCAAAATAGACCACGATAAAAGTTAGAATTGTACCTGATGACATTTTATTAAGTTGTTTGTGAGATTGTTATATTTTGTTGCTTTCTAATAAAACGGCTCGTACACTTTTGTGTTTCTCCAGTAATTCGGCAGCCAGATCAAATTCGATATTTAGTTCTTCCATAATCATTTTGATGCCTCTTTTTACCAGTTTTTCGTTAGACAATTGCATGTCTACCATCTTATTTCCCTTCACTTTGCCCAACTTAATCATTACCGAAGTAGAAATCATGTTGAGGGCTAGTTTTTGTGCTGTTCCTGCTTTCATTCGTGTGCTGCCGGTAAGAAATTCAGGGCCGGTCACCAGTTCAATCGGATAGTCGGCAGCTTTGGCAATAAGGCCGGTACTGGTACAGGAAATACTTCCTGTTTTTACCTTATTTTCTTTCGCTTTTTTAAGACCACCCAATACATAAGGAGTATTTCCCGATGCGGCAATTCCGATAATAAAGTCTAGACTCGTTATTTGATGTTTTTCTAAATCTTTCCAGGCTTGATCTACATCGTCTTCCGCTTTTTCGACTGCTTTTCTGATAGCGGTATCACCACCGGCAATAATGCCAATAATCATATCATGCGGAACACCAAAAGTAGGAGGACACTCTGAAGCATCGAGAACACCAATTCTGCCCGAAGTTCCGGCACCTATATAAAACAATCTTCCGCCAAGCTGCATTTTTTTGACTATGGCTTTTACCAATTTTTCAATCTTCGGAATTTGCTTTTCTATAATCTTCGGTACTTTTTGATCTTCTGTATTAATGTTTGTAAGCAGTTCCAGAACACTCATTTGCTCCAAATCTTTATATAAGGACTCTTGTTCCGTTTCAGGGTTTTTATCTTTCATACTAAAGGAGTTGAGATTAGGGTATAAAAAGCCAAGACATTTTTTTATTGTGCCTTGGCTTTTTTTAGATATTATATAGAAGGATCAGCAGGTGTATTGGTATTGTTGTTTCTTTCCGAATCCGGATAAGGATACCAGTTGCGATTTCTTTCGGCCCCGGGAACACCCGCTCCTGTACGATTGAACCTTCTGCTGTCTTCCAGTTTTAGGCCTGACATGTACATTTCGATACAGCGGTTTTTGTAGATTTGTTCCAGGATAGCATCTTTGGTAACGGCTCCGGCATAAGGAGGCAGATTGGCTCCGATTCCGTAAGCATCTGTTGCGGCAGTTTTTGTCAGAACTTTATTTAATTCGATAATAGCCTGAGGAATGTTTTCTTTTCTGGCATAGGCTTCTGCTTTTATAAGTATCATTTCTCCGGGTAAATAAAGCGGAATCGCTTTAGTGTTGTTGTCAAAGAAACCTGTAGCCACGGTAGGGTTTGAACCCGGTTTGATATAAAAGTTCAGTCTTTGATCTGATGCGTCAGGTGTTAAGGTTGCCGGTAAGCCCAATGTTAAATTAACCGGTTGAAAAACGTTGTTGGTTGTAATCGAAATAAAAGCGATCGGATTGTTACCGATTAGATCAAATCCAAAAACGGATTTTACGTTTAGGTCCACCAATCCGGCATATTTCAAAGCATTGTCATTGTCGCCTGCCATCAAATACGTTCTGGCCAGAAGGGCATAAACCGTATTTTTATAATTTATGGTATTGACTAAACCTGTAAAACCCGTTGCTTTGTCTAACATAGGTTCTGTAGCTTTTAGATAGGCAATTGCAGCATTTAAAACTTCGGTTCTGGAATTGAAAACCGCATTTTTTTCGGTTTTCAAAGGGATACTTTGAAAGTATTGTACCAAAGTAGAAAGCGCTAACGCTTTAAAAACAGAAGCATGAACAAAAACACTTGCTCTTTCGGTTTCTGAACTCAGCACATTTACATGGTCAAGTACTTTTTGCGATTCGGAGTTCATAATCAGGCATTGCGACCAAAGATTGTTTACCACATTGTTTTTGGTCGATAAAACTTCTCCGCCAACAGAAAGCTCTCCTTCGTCAACATTTCCGGCATTTAGTAATCGCAATTCCAGTGTCGTAAATCCGTTACCCGTTATGGTATTGTATAATGGACTTGCTCTGTCGATAGTCCAGAGTTGTTGCAGGCCGTTTGAAGCGCCAATAATTCCGTCTCTTGTGCTTAAAACCATATTCTGTGATGGTTTCGTAGGGTCCAGGTAATCTTCGCTGCAGCTCGTAAAAAGTAAAGCAAGACTTAATATAGGGATGAATATCTTTTTCATGATGTTTTCTTTTTTAATTAAAATTGAAATTTTAATGCTAATGAATAACTGCTTGGGATTGGCACCGTACCAAAGTTGTACTTCGCAACAGAAGACTGTCCGCCCGAGTTGGTTTCCGGGTCAAAACTGGTAAAGTTATCCCAGGAGATTAAGTTTCTTCCACTTGCGGTTATGGTCAAATCATCAAAAAAGTTGTTTAATTTTCCAAACGAATAATTAAGCGATACCTCTCTTAATTTCAAATAACTTCCATCTACAACTCTGAATTCTTCAATATTATAAACTGACCAGATATATCCACGAGGTAATTCACCATTAAGCTCTTGTGCTACAACTGTTCCTGATCCTACACCTTGTCGGGTTCTGTAATCGGCATCAAATACATCGCCACCTTGGACACCATCGAAAAGGATCGACATACCGAATTTCTTATAGTTTAAGTTCGCTCCAAACGAAATGATATAGTCCGGATTCGGATCTCCGATTTCTTTGTTTAAAATTGTCCCCTTTGGTTGTCCTGTTGCAGGATCACGATCAGGTATTCCTGTCTTTGGATCTCCTTTTTCGGCCTGTGGATAACCGGTTGGCGTAAGCAATAAACTTCCGTCTTCTTTTCTTGCAAAATAAGTTCCGTAGAAAATACCAATTGGTTTGTCTTTTTCAACAAAAACAGGCGCTCCCGCAAGATTGCTGTCCAGTTTAAAACGTTGTTGTGGTAATCCGGTCACTTTGTTTCGGTTGCTGCTGTAATTAACAAATACACCAAGTGTTAGGTTTTCTTTTTTGATTACATCGTATTTAATATTGAATTCAAAACCTTTATTGTTCATTTCACCAATGTTCTGAATGGTGTTGGTGGCGCCCTGTGAAGCGGCCAATTGCACCGGTAAAAGTAAATCCTGAATATCGGCATTGTAGTAGCTAAAAGATAAATTTAAGCGGTCTTTTAGGAAACCAAAATCTCCACCAATCTCATACGTAGCGCTTCTTTCGGGTTTTAAGTCTAAGTTTCCTTGTTTAAAACCTTCGAGTGTAAAAGTGGTATTCCCAAGAAGTGTTCCTGTAGAATAGTTTGTAAAACGAGCGTAGGGCTTAATTGCGGTTAAACTTCCTGATTTACCCCACGAAGCTCTCAAACGTGCCGTACTCAATACATGGTTTATATGTTGCATAAAAGGTTCGTCTGAAAGGACATAACTCAAACTCGCTTTTGGGTAAAACTGCGATCTGTTGTCTTTAGAGAAAATAGTCGAAGCATCTTGTCTCCCTGCCAAAGTAAGGTACAGTTTCTCTTTGTATCCAACAGTTTCCTGTAAATAATACCCCCACAAATTGTATTTGGATTGACTGGCACTTGGAGAGCCTGCAATTAAGGTATTGAAAGCATTTATACTTTGAACAAAAGGCTTAAGATTTCGACCTTCAATAGCAGCAAAATTATCTCTGTAGGTTTGAACATTGTATCCTCCAAAAGTGGTGGCTTTCCAGTTAGAATTAATATTCCAAACGTATCTTAAGTTCAGGTCATTGTTGAACTGAACCACTCTGTTGGTCGCTTCAGAAACATAACCGTCGTTATAATAAGCAGGATTTACAACATATGGATATCTCGGAATGTACACATTTCCTCTTTGATTGTAATTATCGATACCAAAAATCAAATCGGCATTGAAGTTTTTAAAAGGAACGTAGTTTAATTGTAAATCGGAGATAATACGATCGGTATTCTGTTTGATTTTAAAAGTTTCTATGATGGATAAAGGATTAATCCTGTTGGGATCAACAGCCATTAGGTCTCCATTACTGTTTCTCTGATTAATGTCATAGGTATTGTTGGTAATGTTGATGGAATTTATTGGGCTCCAAAAAACGTTTCCGTCCGGTTTTTCATTCGAAGCCGAATTCACATAATTTAATCCCATTGTAGCCGATAGTTTAGAATTAAAGTCATGTTTTAATCTAATCTTAGCGCCACCTCTTTTAAAATCGGTATTTTTTATAATCCCTTCGTTTGTCAAATAACCCAACGAAGCAAAGAATTTTGTTTTTTCGTCACCACCCTGAGCAGAAAAATAAGTATCTGTACCAATTCCGGTGGTGAAAATATCATCCTGATAGTCGTAACGTTGTACGTCTATCGTTCTGGTTTCTAAATTCCTTTCCAGTACATTTACGGTAGTCGGACTTGCCGGATTTCCCTGAATAGGAAAAAGGGCAGGAGAGGCATTTACGAATTGTTTGTTAGACCTGTTCACGTCTATTTTTTTTCGTATCGTATTGGAAGTTAAACTTGTCGAAAAAGTATATCGTGTTTCTCCTGCAACTCCTTTTTTGGTTGTAATAAGAACCACTCCGTTTGCAGCTCTCGAACCATAAATTGCCGCAGCAGCACCTCCGTTTAACACTTCAATGCTCTGAATGTCATTCGGATTAATATCTGCTGATCTGTTTTGACCAATCTGCATATTAGAGTTTCCTGTAGTAACATTAAGGTTGGTTACGTTTGTCGTTGCATTGTTTAATACCACACCATCAATAACATACAAAGGATCTGAAGAACCCAATATAGAAGAAGTCCCTCGCAGTTTTATGCTAAATCCTCCTGCCGGGTCTCCCGAGTTTTGAGAAACTTGTGCTCCGGCAATTTTACCTTGTAGAGCAGTCGATAAACCTCCGGGTTGTGCCTTTACCAGATCTTCTGCTTTGATACTGGTTACGGCATTTCCAAGTTCTTTTCGGGTGGCACGTACGGTTGACCCTAAAACAACAACCTCAGAAAGCGTGTTGAGTTCCTCTTTCATTTTGATGTTTAGTGAAGTAGTGGTTGAGGTAACTTTAATGGTTTTTGATGTAAAACCAATAAAACTAAAAATCAAATTGTCATTTTCGTTTGCAACAATGCTAAAATTTCCGTCCAGATCTGTGACTGCGCTTTTAGAAGTTCCTTCGATAAGGATGGTCACTCCGGGTAAAGGAAGGTTGTCGGTTGTACTGATGATTGTACCGGTTACCGTTTTTGTTTGAGCAAAAATGGGTTGCGCAAACAAAATAACTCCAAATAAAATAAAGAATAGTTTTTTCATTATAAGGGTTTTTGATTGGTTAGAGAATTGAAAAGTATAAATTATTTTGTAATAATGCAAATTTGTGCGTTAAATTTTGTTTTTATGTAAAATAATGCATAATAATGCAATACATTTGTAGGTTTTTTATATCTTTGTATTTCCTCTTTTATTTTAAGAAGACTTTCTTTTAAAAAGAGCATGTTAACGTGTTAAGTTTTATATTTGACAAAAATTACAGTAAATGTTGAAACGAGAAAGACATCAGTATATCATGGATAAATTTCAGGAAGCTGAAAAGATCAATACAATCGACCTTGCCGTTGAACTTGGAATTTCTGAAGATACGATTCGAAGAGATTTTAATGAATTGCATAATAAAGGTTTGATAAACAAAGTGTATGGTGGGGCTTTTCTCGTAAAATGCAAATCGAAAGATGTTTTTGATATTGCTATAATCAATGAAGAAAAGAAAATTATAGTAGGTCAAAAGGCGCTTTCTTTTTTAAAAAACGGACAGGTAATTATCATGAGTGGAGGAACTACCAACCTGTCTTTTTGCAAATTGATCCCAATAGATTTTTCGGCTACTATTTATACTTATAGCCTTCCGATCGCCATGCAGTTGTCGCAACATCCCAATATTGAGCTGATTTTTATAGGTGGAAAACTGCAAAAAAACGCAATGGTAACGATTGGTATTGATGTGGTTCATGTTTTGTCTAAAATTAAGGCAGATATTTGCTTTTTGGGAGTCAGCAGTATAGATGAAAATCAAGGGCTTACGGAAATGGGATATGAAGTTTCTGTCGTAAAAAAAGAAATGATCAGAGTTTCTGAGAAAGTGATTGCTATGGCAACGTCAGATAAAATTAATGGAAAAATGATGCACAAAGTCTGCGGTTTAGAACAACTGCATGCTGTAATCACCGATTTGAATCCGAAGAGTCCCAAGGTGAAAAACTTTGTTGAGGCGGGGGCTAATGTTCTATAAGAATACTGTTTTTTTTAATCTGTCATTCCGAGGCACGAGGAATCATACACGTAATTCGACAAAGATTGGCGACATCCTGTGTGGAGTTGCTTGTGCGATTCCTCATTCTTCGGGATGACAAAGCAAGCGGTCCTTCGACTTCGCTCAAGAGGAAAGTGTAGAGATACTAATAATTATAGGTTACTTCGTTCAAAATAGCAGAGAAACTCAGAACCTTTGCCTCTTTGTGTCTTAGAGCCTCAAAAAAGAAGCTCAAAAAAACTATTTTTGTAATTCAGAATAAAATTAGTTTTTAGTAATAATTAATTTTAGGTAATAAATTAGAATTTTATGTCAATACAGGATGAGTTACAGCAACTATCAGAATCTTTAGAAGGTACACTTTTATACGACGATCTTCATAAAACGCTTTATTCAACAGATGCTTCTGTTTATCGGATAAAACCAAAAGCGGTTGCATTGCCTAAAACCAATGAAGATATTAGTAAACTGATTCGGTTTGCGGCACGACATAAGGTTTCGATTACGCCAAGGACTGCCGGAACTTCTTTGGCGGGACAAACTGTTGGTGACGGAATTGTAGTAGATGTCTCGAAGAATTTTACTAAGATTCTGGCTTTCGATCCAATCAAAAAAACAGTTACAGTTCAGCCCGGCGTAATTCGTGACGAGCTGAATTTATTCTTAAAACCTCATGGTGTATTTTTTGGTCCAAATACTTCGACTTCTAATCGATGTATGATTGGCGGTATGGTGGGGAATAATTCTTCCGGAACAACTTCGATTCGATATGGTGTTACCCGTGATAAAATTGTAGAGATTAAAGGAATTTTAAGTGATGGTTCTGAAGTAGTTTTTAATGAAATGACTTCGGCTCAATTTATCGAAAAAGCCAAAGGAGATACTTTAGAAAATAAAATATACAAAAGTATCCTTGATGAACTTTCGGACAAAGCGACACAAGACGAGATTGTAAAGGAATTTCCGAAACCGGAGATTCACCGCAGAAATACAGGTTATGCAGTTGATATTTTGTTAAAATCGGATTTGTTCGGAGGAACAGAACCAACAATAAACTTAGGGAAATTGCTTTGCGGAAGCGAAGGGACTTTAGCCTTTACTACCGAAGTTACCCTTAAAGTAGACGATTTACCTCCAACGCAAAACATTATGGTGGTAGCGCATTATCACAGTATTCAGGAATCATTGGAGTCTGTGGTTGTGGCAATGAAACACCATTTGTATACCTGCGAAATGATTGATGATACGATTTTAGATTGTACTAAAACCAATCGCGAGCAAAGCAAAAACAGATTCTTTCTGGTTGGTGAACCCAAAGCGATTATGATGTTTGAAGTAGCGTCGAATGACCTGAAAGATGCTGAAAGGCAGGCTGATGCTTTAATCGCCGATTTAGAAAAACATAATTTTGGTTATGCGCTTGTGAAAATTTATGGTGCTGATATTGATAAAGTAAACGAGCTCAGAAAAGCCGGTTTAGGGCTTTTGGGAAGTATTGTAGGTGATGATAAAGCAGCTGATTCTATTGAGGATACAGCGGTTGAGGTAAATGATTTGCCGGAATATATTGCTGAGTTTTCTGCTATGATGAAGCGTCACGGTCAGGAAGCGATTTATTATGCACATGCCGGTGCGGGTGAATTGCACTTGCGCCCGGTTTTGAATTTGAAGAAAAAGGAAGATCTGGTTCTTTTTAGAACCATTGCTACCGATGTGGCAATTTTGGTCAAAAAATACAGAGGTTCGTTAAGCGGGGAACATGGTGACGGAATTGTGCGTGGTGAATTTATACCGTTTATGATTGGAGAAACCAATTATGAATTGCTCAAAAGAATCAAATTGGCTTTCGATCCAAATTCGGTTTTGAATATCGGAAAGATTGTCAATGCTTTAAAGATGGATGAAAACCATCGGGTTGTTTCGGGAAGAGTAGAACCGGATATTAAAACCTTTCAGGATTTCTCGGATAGTTTAGGAATCCTGCGTGCTGCTGAAAAATGTAATGGTTCAGGTGATTGCAGAAAGTTACCATCGGCAGGAGGTGCAATGTGTCCGAGTTATCGAGCGACCAAAAATGAAAAAGAAACCACCCGTGCCAGAGCCAATGCGCTGAGAGAATATCTGACCTATTCTGAAAAAGAAAATAAATTCGACCAGAAAGAATTATACGAAGTTTTTGAGTTGTGTGTGAGCTGTAAAGCTTGTGCCAGCGAATGTCCAAGTAATGTGGATGTTGCAACGCTGAAAGCAGAATTTTTATACCAATACCAGAAGGCAAACGGATTTTCGACCCGAAATAAGATTTTTGCTCACAATGCAAAACTGAATAAAATGGGAAGTATTTTTCCGTGGATTACCAATTTTATTTCGAATCAATTTTTGGTTAAAAAAAGCATGGGAATTGCCCCGGAAAGGCAGGTTCCGTTATTGGCTAAAAAAACGTTTAAGAAATGGTACGGTAATCAGAAACAGAATAGCAATGATTTTCCGAATGGGAAAGTGTATTTGTTTAATGACGAATTTACCAATTATTACGACGTTAATATTGGTATCGATGCTTTTGAATTATTGACTCAATTAGGGTATGAAGTTCTAATCGTAGATCATGAAGAAAGCGGAAGAACTTACTTGTCAAAAGGATTTCTGGAAGAAGCTAAAAAGATTGCTAATATAAATGTTGGGGTTTTTAAAGGCTTAGTTTCCAATACTACACCTTTAATAGGAATCGAGCCATCGGCAATCCTGACTTTTAGAGATGAATATTTGCGTTTGGCAGATGATAAAGAAAGCGCTGCTAAAGTGTCTCAAAACACGTTTACAATCGAAGAATTCTTTAAAAAAGAAATAGCCAACGGTAAAATTACAGATGATTCTTTTTCCGAAGTAAAAAAAGAAATCAAGATTCACGGACACTGCCATCAGAAATCATTGAGTTCTGTTGAAGCGACTTTCGCCATGCTAAATCTGCCTAAGAACAATGTGGTTACGATTTACAATTCGGGTTGTTGTGGCATGGCGGGATCATTTGGTTATGAAAAAGAACATTATAAAGTAAGCATGCAAATGGGAGAGGACACACTTTTCCCTAAAGTACGCTCAACCGCCCAAGAGGTAAAAATCGCTGCAGCAGGAACAAGTTGTCGCCACCAGATTTACGACGGAACAAGCCGTGAAGCACAGCACCCTGTCAGTATTTTGAGAAGCTGCCTGAAATAAAAAGTTTTTTGCCACGACCCGAGCGATAGCGAACAGGCGAAGCAATTGCATGAATTTTCACGAATTGAAAAGGGATTAAAATCTTTGCGAAAAAAATCGCCACAGATTAAAGGATTAAAAAGATTAAAAAATCTGTGCGAATCTTTTAATCTGTGGCAAAAAAAAACATTCGTGCAAATTCGTGCAATTAGCGGCAAACAAAATCGTGACAGATTAAAGGATTAAAAAATCTGTGCAAATCATTTTAATCTGTGGCAAACAAAAATTCGAGCAATTCGTGGCAGAAAAAATAATTCGTGAAAATTTGTGGAATTCGTGTCAAACAAAAAAATCATTTTATATATTTGATTTCGGGATAAAATTTGCATTATTTGTAAAATAAAAGCATAAAGTCCGAAGTATATTAATTTTTAATCGTAAAACCTTATATGGCATTTTCAAGTTTATTTCGAAAAAAAACAGTACAGGAAATTCTAAAACAAGTTGCAAAAAATGATGAAGACGGTCATAATGCGTTAGGCAAACACTTGACTGCTCGTGATTTAACCGCTTTTGGTATTGCTGCAATTGTTGGAGCAGGAATTTTTAGTACAATCGGTAAAGCCAGTGCCGATGGAGGACCAGCAGTAATTTTTCTATTTCTTTTTACAGCCATTGCCTGTAGTTTTGCAGCTTTTGCTTATGCAGAGTTTGCCTCTATGGTACCGGTTTCAGGAAGTGCTTACACGTATTCTTATGTTGCTTTTGGTGAAATTATAGCCTGGGTCATTGGTTGGGCCTTAATTATGGAGTATTCCGTCGGAAATATAACCGTCGCCATATCGTGGAGTGATTACTTTACAGGACTCCTCGCCAGCGGTGGCATTCATCTCCCGCAATGGGTTCAGATGGACTACCTAACCGCTTCAAACGGATTTAACAACGCAACGGCTTTAATGCATAGCGGGAAAGCATTCGAAAACTTAGAACCGGCCTTACAATCTGCTTATACAGCCTGGAATACCTCTCCGGTTTTATTTGGCTCTTTTCACTTTGTGGCTGATCTTCCGGCTTTATTAATCATTATCTTAATTACAGCATTGATTTACCGCGGAATGAAAGAATCCCGTAACGCAAGTAATGTCATGGTTGTAGTAAAACTTTGTATAGTACTTTTGGTAATTGCCGTTGGTATATTTTATGTAGATACGACCAATTGGGATCCGTTTGCGCCAAATGGAGTGAGTGGTGTATTAAAAGGAGTGTCAGCAGTATTTTTTGCTTATATCGGTTTTGATGCTATTTCTACAACTGCAGAAGAATGTAAAAATCCACAAAGAGATCTACCACGTGGAATGATGTGGGCGATTATTATTTGTACAATGTTATATATTGCGATCGCTTTGGTTCTGACCGGAATGGTGCGTTATAACGAATTGAATGTTGGCGATCCGTTAGCATTTGTATTCGAAAAATTAGATTTAAAATGGATGTCCGGAATTATTGCGGTAAGTGCGGTAGTGGCGATGGCGAGCGTTTTATTGGTTTTCCAAATGGGACAACCACGTATCTGGATGAGTATGAGCCGTGACGGATTGTTACCAAAACGTTTTTCCAGAGTACATCCAAAATTCAAAACACCTTCTTATGCTACGGTTGTAACCGGTTTTGTGGTAGCTGTTCCTGCATTATTTATGAATCTTACTATGGTAACCGATTTATGTAGTATAGGTACTTTATTTGCCTTTGTTTTGGTTTGTGCAGGAGTATTGGTTTTGCAAAATAAACCGGAGATTCCAAGAGGAAAGTTCAAAACGCCTTATATTAATTCAAAATATATAATGCCGGCTTTACTGATTATAGGATTAATCTTTTCTTTCGGATATAATAAAAAAGCAACGATGAGTTTTATTACCAATGAAACTCAGGTCAACAGCCCTGCAGATATTATTACTTCGTTGGATAAAAACGATACAGAGAAAGTTTTTAATTATCTAAAAAGCGTAGATGTTCAGAATAAAACGTCTGAAACATCAGATTTAGAGCATTTATTAAGTCAATACCAAGATGATGATGCAAAATATGCTGAGGTAGTAAAAGGTTTGCCAATCAATGATTCCTTAAAATACGAAAGCGGACTAGGTTTATTCAAGCACAAAATCCCAATGTGGATTTTCTTACTAGTTTTGGTTGGACTAACAGTTTGGGCTTTCAAGCAAAAATTATCTTTGATCCCGCTTTTAGGTTTAATCTGTTGTTTGTATATGATGGCTGAATTAAGTGTTTGGAACTGGATTTACTTTACAGTTTGGTTGCTTATCGGTCTTTGTATTTACTTTGGTTTCAGCAGAAAAAACAGTAAGTTGAATTTAGTAGAAAAAGTGTAGTAGACTAATTAATTATAAGATATAAAGGAAAGACCGTTCTGAGATTCAGAGCGGTTTTTTTGTTTGCCACGACCCGAGCGATAGCAAACTGGCGAAGCAATTGCGCGAATTTCCACGAATTGCAATTTTTTTTCAATTTGTGGCAGAAAAAGTTTCGCCACAGATTAAAGGATTAAAAAGATTAAAAAATCTGTGTAAATCTCTTAATCAGCGGCAAAAAAAACATTCGTGCAAATTCGTGCAATTCGTGGCGGGTAAAAGTTTCGCCACAGATTAAAGGATTAAAAAGATTAAAAAATCTGTGTAAATCTTTCTAATCAGTGGCAAAAAAAATAATTTGTGCAAATTCGTGCAATTCGTGGCAGAAGAAGTTTCGCCACGGATTAAAAGATTAAAAAAATCTGTGCAAATCTCTTTAATCAGTGGCGAAAAAACATTCGAGCAAATTCGTGCAATTTGCAGCAAAAAAAAAGCATTCGTGTCAATTCGTGAAATTCGTGTTTAAAAAAAATCCGCTTAGAGAAAAGATCTCCAGCGGATTTAAACAAACTAAAAAAAATCTTGCAAATTTATTTATAAAGAATTGTTTTGCTTTTATAAGATGCCAAGCTCGACCATGCAAGCTTTCATCATTTCGTATGTTCTCTGAATATCATTGTCCAAACCAATTGAAAAACGAATCAAACCATCCGTTAATCCCATTTCAGCTTGTTCTTCTAATGGAATTTCACTTGAAGTAGAAGTTCCCGGTGCGCTGAATAATGTTTTGTAAAAACCTAAACTTACTGCCAGATAACCTAAATTTCTGGTTTGCATCAATTCCATTAATTCGTTGGCTTTTGCTAAAGTTCCGACATCAATAGTCATCATACCTCCAAAACCATATTCCGGGTTGATCATTGTTTTGTACAGTTCATGACTTGGGTGGCTTTTTAACCCGGGATAAACCGTTTTTAAGCCATCTTTTTCAAATTTATCCGCCAGATAAGCCGCATTATAACTGTGTTGTTTAATGCGAATATGAAGCGTTCTAAGATTTTTCATGACGCTGGCAGAGCGTAAACTGTCCATTGTTGGACCTAAAAGCATGCTTGCGCCACTATTTACATTTTTCAAAGAGTTAATAAACTCTTTAGAAGCACAAGTTACACCACCAACGGTATCACTGCTTCCATTAATATATTTTGTCAAACTATGAATCACGATATCGGCACCCAATTTTGCAGGAGAAACCGATAATGGTGAGAAGGTATTGTCAACTACTAATTTCAGATTGTGCTTTTTAGCAATTTTTGCCAAACCTGTAATGTCTGCTACTTCAAGTAGCGGATTGCTCACGGTTTCGCAATACAGTACTTTTGTTTTTGGTGTGATAGCAGCCTCTACAAGATCTAATTTTGTGATGTCTACAAAACTTGTTTGAATATCAAAACGAGGAGTGAAGTTTTTAAGAAACGCGTATGTTCCACCATAAATGGTACGACTCGAAACGATATGGTCACCAGCGCCGCACAACTGCAATAAAGTAGGTGTAATCGCTCCCATTCCCGAAGCCGAAACATTTGCTGTTTCAGTACCTTCCATAGCAGCCAAAGCCTGGTCTAAGTATAAGTTACTTGGAGAAGAATGACGGGAATATAAATAACAACCTTCTATGTTACCTTCAAAAGTGTCAAACATTGTTTTAGCCGAAAGAAAAGTATAAGTAGAGGAGTCTGAAATGGATGGATTTACACCACCAAATTCACCAAAATATTGTAGATCCTGAATTTTGTCTGCCGGGTTAAAATCTTTCATTATAGTTAGTTTTGTTTTTTTTAATTGATATAGATTATTGTGGTTGTAATTCTAATTCAAAATAAATGGTTATTAGAAAATAAGTCAATGCTTTGTATTAAAATTAGATTTTAAAACTAGAATAGAATAAGTATTTAGATTATTTGTTTAAATTTGGTTTAAAAATGAAGCTTCAATAGATTTTTTTTCACCTCCAAAAACTTACAAAAATGACTTTAGATGCTACAGATAAGAAACTATTAGTTTTATTACAAACAGATAGTAAAAAGACAACAAAAGAGTTATCCTTAAAACTCAATCTTTCGGTAACTGCCGTTTATGAACGCATCAAAAAGTTGGAGCGTGAAGGAATTATTAAAAATTATGTGGCTTTAATCGATAAGTCTAAAATTGAAAAAGGGTTTGTGGTTTTCTGTCATTTAAAACTTATTCAGCATACGAAAGAGTTTTTAACCAAATTTGAAAGTGAAGTTATTCAGCTCACCGAAGTTTTAGAATGTCATCACGTAAGTGGTGATTATGATTATATTCTTAAAGTGCTGGTCAAAGATATGGAGGCCTATCGGGAGTTTTTGGTAACCAAACTCACAACACTACAGCATATCGGGAGTACACAAAGTACATTTATGATTAGTGAAGTGAAGAATTCTACGGTGATTTCTTTTTAGAGTTGATGAGGTTTTTTTTTTAGGTGCAAAGGTTCAGAGAGACAAAGGTGCAAAGGTTTTTTTTAAGTTACTGAGGTTCTGAGTTGTTGAGGTTCTGAGTTTTTGGTGCAAAGCTTCATAGGAACAAAGTTCCAAAGGTTTTTAGGTTTAATTGCCTCCAATTTTAATTAGAGGATTCAATATTAAGGAGAATAAAAAGGCTTTAGCCGAATAAATCAATGTTTCTTAATCACGTTGCCTTTTCGAATTTTTCGAGAAACGTTAAATAAATAAGTCTAATCTGCGTAAGTATTTTTAGACTCAATTCTTCAAAACATTCAATTTGTGAAAATTCGTGCAATTCGTGGCAAAAAAAAAACATAACGAATATTCGAGTAAGACTTAGCGGGTTTTACGATTAGTATATTCCTCAAAATTCACACAAAAAACATTGTAATTTAAACTTCAAACAAAACTTAATTCCTTAATTTTGTAACCGCTAAAAAAATAAAAACAAATACTATGAGTTCATTTGACGTAGTCATTATAGGTTCAGGTCCCGGAGGATATGTTTCAGCAATTCGTTGCGCACAATTAGGTTTCAAAACAGCAATCGTAGAAAAATACACTTCTTTAGGAGGAACTTGCCTTAATGTAGGTTGTATTCCATCAAAAGCATTATTGTCTTCTTCTCATCATTATGCTGAAATTGCTCATTTTGCAGATCATGGAATTGAAGTTTCTGGAGATGTAAAAGTTAATTTAGAGAAAATGATCGCACGCAAACAAGGCGTTGTAGATCAAACTGTAGGTGGAATCAACTACCTAATGGATAAAAATAAAATTACTGTTTTTAACGGTTTAGGTTCATTTGTTGACGCAACACATATTGCAGTTGCTAAAGCAGACGGAACTTCTGAAACTATTGAGGCAAAATATACTGTTATTGCAACAGGTTCTAAACCATCTTCTTTACCATTTATCAAAATTGACAAAGAAAGAATCATTACTTCTACAGAAGCTTTAGCTTTAAAAGAAGTTCCAAAACACTTAGTAATTATTGGTGGTGGAGTTATCGGTATCGAATTAGGACAGGTTTATTTACGTTTAGGAGCGCAAGTTTCTGTAGTAGAATTCATGGACAGAATTATTCCGGGAATGGATGGTGCTTTGTCTAAAGAATTGACTAAAGTATTGAAAAAACAAGGAATGAAATTCTACGTTTCTCACAAAGTAAAATCAGTAGAAAGAAACGGGGATGCTGTTGTCGTTCAGGCTGAAAATGCAAAAGGAGAGACTATTACTCTTGAAGGAGATTATTCATTAGTTTCTGTTGGTCGTCGTCCTTACACAGACGGATTAAACGCTGACAAAGCAGGAGTGAAAATTTCGGACAGAGGACAAGTTGAGGTAAATGATCATTTACAAACAAATGTCCCAAATATCTATGCAATTGGAGATGTTGTTCGTGGCGCTATGCTGGCACACAAAGCCGAAGAAGAAGGAACTATGGTTGCTGAAATCTTAGCGGGTCAAAAACCACATATTGATTACAACTTAATTCCTGGTGTTGTTTACACTTGGCCTGAAGTTGCTGCTGTTGGACAAACAGAAGAGCAGGTAAAAGCTTCCGGAACAGAATATAAAGTGGGTAGTTTCCCATTTAAAGCTTTAGGACGTGCAAGAGCAAGTGGAGATTTAGACGGTTTCGTAAAAATCATTGCTGATGCAAAAACAGATGAAGTTTTAGGTGTACACATGATTGGAGCTCGTACAGCTGATTTAATTGCCGAAGTGGTTACTGCAATGGAATTTAAAGCATCTGCTGAAGATATTTCAAGAATGAGTCATGCGCATCCAACTTTTGCTGAGGCTATCAAAGAAGCAGCATTAGCGGCTACAGATAACAGAGCGTTACACGTATAATCGGGTACAAAATTATATTTGACCGTCAGAATTTACATTCTGGCGGTTTTTTTTGTTTTTTAAGTTATTGATTCGTAACTTTATAAGAGAAAATTATTCTTCTGGCTTGATACTTTCTTTGTGTAAAGAAAGAATTGGGAACTTCAATATAGCCAGATTATAAATGCCCGGGAGTAACCGGATTTGATTTTAAATAGAAGAAAATAAAACAATATAACTGCAGCATTCGATACATAAAGTATAATAAAAGAAGATAACGGGGGCTATAATGTCAGAAAAGACAAGTGGGAACAAAGTATCGGGAAAGCCAAATTTGTCAAAAAAGACGATGTTGGGGTGCTAGGAGTCTCATTTTTTGGTCCTTTTTTAATAAGGTTGTAATTTTTTAATCCTTTTCAGGATAAGTGAAAAAAAGTAAACCCGCCAGATTTTTAAAATTTGGCGGGTTTACTTTTAGGATTTCAAAGACAAATTTAAGGAGTAAAAACAGTTTTGTAATTATCCCAATATCTGTAGATTAAAAATAAATTGGCTAAAAATAATAATGCTGCTAATGGCAAACCTTCCGGAGCCATAAAATAATTAATAAACAAGATATTGATTGTAATTGGTAAGATCAGAACATTAGCCAAAGTTACAAAACGACCTGTTATAAACGCAATTCCACAAAGCAACTCTACTGATTTTGCCAATGGCAATAAATAAGTTGAGGCAACTAAGCCCATATTGAAAGCTTTAAAATTTCCTGTAACTTCCGGTTCAGGAGCCAGCTTAAAGAAAAAACTGATTGAAGCAAAGAGCAACAAAAGGCCAATCAAAACTCGAATAATAATAGTAGCAATTTTCATAATACTTAGGATTTTTAAGAGGTTGAAAAAAATAATTACGCGTTTGATATAATCTGAATTCTCGTATAAAATGAAAATCAATTTTAAACTTTATTTTATTGAGGATTTTGCAATCAAAACATTCTATTTTAAGGATAATAGAAAGCTATATCAAATATAACGAATTTTTTCTTATAAAATTGTTGCTTTATTAACAGTTTTTTGTTTATTTCTTCAAGTATTTTTTATACAGGAAGAAGCCTCCTAAACCGATCAAAATAAAAGGCCAGAGATTAAGAATGAACACAAATATTGCCTCAAGAATATACCAGCCGTTTTTTAAAGAATCGATGATTTGAATGCCTAAATTAGGCTTGTAAGCATTGCTGTCTTTTTCGCTGGCAGTGACTTCTTGTTTTGTTGTTTCCTTTTGATAAAGTTGTAGTGTAATGGTGCTAAAATTAACCTGGTCTTGCAGAGATAAATTGTTAAGAAGGCTATTGTCGGTTGCTTCTTTTTGGTTGGCCAGCTTATTTTCAGCCTCCATAATATCGTTTATTTTTTTGCCTTTGGTGTCAATTGCTTTTTCTACTCTTTTTTCAGTAACGCTATTTCTTTTTTGAGTGAGTTGATTGGATAACAGTTTTAAAGAAACATCATCTGCTTTGATAACTCTGAAATCCAGAAAATCAATTTGTTTGGCAATCGTTTTTATTACGGTATCCAGTTGCGTATTTGGGACACGAATCGTGACATTGTTTTCAACCGTATATTTTGTAGTTTCTAAGGTGCTGTCCTGGCTAATTTTGGTTTTAATCTGTTCCTGAATAGTGCTTTGTAAGTTAGTATAGGTTACAAAACCGCCAAATTTCTGAACTGTATTTTCAATTGCATAAGTTGATTTTGCTACATTCTTGACTTTAAATTTAATATCCGCTGTTCGGATGAATTTTTGTTTGCTGTCTTTTTTCTCTACTGCGGCAGAGGAAGAGACGGCAGTACTATCTGTTATTTCATTACTATAATCAGAAGTTTGTTCGGCAAGAGAGGCGTCTGATTTTTTGCAGGAATAGAGTAATGTGATTACTGCTAATGCTGCTAAGCTTAATTTTGCAATTGTTTTCATAGATGATTTCAAGGTTAAAAAGAGGATTAATTGTGGATTTACGCGATGCAAATCATTTTTAGTATTAGAAATAGTTTTAAGGATTGGTATTAATCTCGTATACTAAAAAGCATGCCAATATTTTTTCCGGTATTATTTTATTGAAGGATATTTTTTATCGTAATTTTGAGGTCTAAATTATACCACTTTTGAGAGTTACAATTCATAAACATATTGCCAATCCGGAACAGCTGAAACAACAGCTTTTGATTTGGTCGCAACAATTCCGTGAGGTTATTTTATTGGACAGTAATTCCTATCCGCAGGAGTATTCAAGCTTTGATTGTCTGCTTGCTGTAGATGCTTTTACTTCTGTGAAAACTGATTTCCATAACGCTTTTGATGATTTAAAACAATATCAACTTACTACAAAAGACTGGCTTTTTGGTTATTTGGCTTATGATTTAAAAAATAATATCGAAAACTTACAGTCCACCAATTTTGATGGATTGAATTTTCCGGATTTGTTTTTTTTTCAACCTAAAAAAATATTTTTGCTGAAAGGAAATCAGCTTGAAATTCAATATTTATTCCTTTGTGACGACGAGGTTGAAGAGGATTTTGAAGAGATCTTAAAAACAGACTATGAGCCATTTGTTACACTGAGCGGAGTTGAAGTGAAACAACGAATTTCAAAAGAATCTTATGTAGAAAAAGTAGCAAAAATGCTGGAGCATATTCACGTAGGTGATATGTACGAAGCTAATTTTTGCATGGAGTTTTTTGCTGAAAATGCGATTATAAATCCGCTGGAGAAATTCCAAAAGTTAAATGAGATTTCACAGGCGCCCTTTTCTGTTTTCTTTAAAAATAATAAGCAGTTTCTACTTTCCGCATCGCCGGAGCGGTATTTGAAAAAAGTTGGAGATACGATACTATCTCAGCCGATAAAAGGAACCTCTAGACGTTTTTCGGATTTTACAGAAGATGAAAAATCAAAAGAACACTTGAGAAATGACACAAAAGAACGCGCCGAGAACATCATGATTACCGATTTGGTTCGAAATGATTTATCGCATACAGCACAAAAAGGCTCAGTTGAAGTCACAGAACTCTGTGCTATTTATTCGTTTTTGCAAGTGCATCAGATGATTACGACGATAACGTCAAAACTAGATCCGCAATATACCCCGATTGATGTTTTGAAGACTACTTTTCCGATGGGAAGTATGACAGGGGCTCCAAAGATTTCTGTAATGAAAATTATTGAAAATCTGGAAGAAACCAAACGTGGTTTGTACAGTGGTGCTGTTGGTTATTTTACGCCTTCGGGTGATTTTGATTTTAATGTAGTCATTAGAAGTATTTTGTATAATCAGGAAAATAAATACGTTTCGTTCTCCGTTGGGAGTGCTATTACGTCACTATCCGTTCCTGAGAAAGAATATGAGGAATGTTTGTTGAAAGCCAGAGCGATGCACGAGGTGCTGCAGTAAATTGCCACTAATTGCACGAATTTGCACGAATTCTTTTTTTAATAGTATACTGCAAAAAACTAATTCGAGGCAAAAAAATAGCCACAGATTATGAGATTAAAAAGATTAAAAATCTGTGCGAATCTTTTCAATCAGTGGCAGAAAACAATTTGTGCAATTAGTGGCAAAAAAATAGCCACAGATTATAAGATTAAAAAGATTAAAAATCTGTGCGAATCTTTTCAATCAGTGGCAAAAATTAATTCGTGGAAATTTGTGCAATTAGCGGCAAAAAATAGCCACAGATTATGAGATTAAAAAGATTAAAAATCTGCGCGAATCTTTTCAATCAGTGGCAAAAAATTAATTCGTGCAAATTCGTGCAATTAGCGGCAAAAAACTAATTCGTGCAAATTCGTGCAATTCGTGTTTGGAAAACGCATACTATTTCAAAAAATAATCTTTACATTTATAAATGCTTTCAAAGTTTCAAAATCATATTATATCGAGGTTTCCTTTTTTAGAAAGTAAAAAACTTTTTCTAGCGGTTAGTGGTGGTTTGGATAGTGTAGTTTTGCTACATCTACTACAACAATTACCTTATGAGATTGCGGTTTTGCATTGCAATTTTCAACTTCGCGGTTTAGAAAGTTTTGGCGATCAGAATTTCATTCAGGACTATTGCGATACGAATAAAATCCCTGTTTTTATAACCCAGTTTGATACCGAGGCATTTGCAAAAGACTATAAACTATCGACTCAGGTTGCCGCTCGTGAGTTGCGCTACAGTTGGTTTTATGAGCTTTTGGAAAGCGAAAGTTTCGATTATATTTTAACGGCACACCATGCCGATGACAATCTGGAAACATTTATAATAAACTTAACAAGAGGTACCGGACTTGATGGTTTAACCGGAATACCGGAACAAAACGATAAAATTATTCGTCCGCTTTTGCCTTTTTCAAGAGAAGAAATCCTTCAATATGCTCAGGAAAATAATATCCAATGGCGGGAAGACAGCAGTAATGCTTCTAACAAATACCTTCGAAATAAAATCCGCCATGATTTAGTTCCGATTTTAAAAGAAATTAATCCTAACTTTTTGAATGCTTTTCAAAAAACACAAACTTTTTTGCAGGAATCACAAGAGATGGTTGAAGATGCATCGATTATGATTTACCAGCAAGTAGCAAAAGAAGTGGGGGATGATATTCATTTTGATATAAATCAACTTAAAAAATTGCCCAATTATAAATCCTATTTGTATCAATGGCTAAACGAGTTTGGATTCGTGGCATGGAATGATGTTTATGACTTAGTCGACGGGCAATCCGGAAAGCAAGTTTTTGCAGCTGAATTTCGATTGTTGAAAAACAGAGATACTTTGATTTTAAGTCCGATTTTAGAAGTTAATGAAAATGAGGAATATAGAATAAATGAAGGCGAGACAGACGTTAATTTTCCCTTAAAATTAAGACTTTGTCAGGTAGATGACATTACAATAGATTCAAATAAGATTATATTTGTTGCTATCGAAAAGATCCGATTTCCTTTGATTTTGCGTAAATGGAAGGAGGGGGATGTTTTCTGCCCTTTTGGAATGCAGGGTAAATCTAAGAAAGTGAGTAAGCTCTTTAAAGATGAAAAATTATCGCTGCTTGAAAAAGAAAAAGCATGGATTTTGTGCTCTGATAATCAAATTGTATGGATTGTCGGAATTCGCCAGGACGAACGATTTAAAATTGAAAATACTACCAACAAAATACTTAAAATAGAACTCCAACAAAATACTTAAAGTAAAACTCCAAATAAAATACTTAAAATAAACTCCAATAATGAACTTTAGCCACCCCCATCAAACTATGCTTTCAAAAAGTGCTTGGTCTAGAACCATTGCATTTTTGTTATTTTTCATTTTTGCTTTTGCAAAAGGTAATGCTCAAATTTTAGAACCGGTAAAATGGACTGCTAAAATTGAAAAAAAATCAGGAAGTAATGCCGTTTTGATTTTTGACGGTGTGATAGAAAAAGAGTGGCATATGTATTCGCAATTTACACCTGAAGGAGGGCCACTTCCGTTAGAAATTACTTTTAAAAATCAAAAAGGGAATTACAATTTAGTGGGTAAAGCTAAAGAGGGTAAAACCAAAACAGCCTTCAATGATGTTTTTGGAGTAAATGAAACTTTTTTTGAAGGGAAAGCACATATCGAGCAGGAAATTACGCTTACAAATCCGGATTTAAAGACTGTTGATGTTGATTTTGATTTTCAGGTATGTAAAGAAGTTTGTATCAATTCGAGTAAAAAATTCTCGATTGTAATTCCGGCCTCTTTTAAAATGGAAGCCGTTGCGACAGTGACCGAGTCAAAATTAGACGAAACCAAAACAGCTGGTTTAGCTGTTGATACTTTAACTAAATCGGTAATAACTCCTGCAGCAGAAAAGGATAAAACAGAAGTAGCATCAACAACAGAAAAAGCAGAAATGCCGGCTCCGGCTTCGAAAAGAAGTTTATGGTCAATTTTCTTCATCGCTTTTTTATCTGGTTTTGCAGCATTGTTAACACCTTGTGTTTTCCCGATGATTCCAATGACTGTAAGTTTCTTTACAAAACAGAGTAAGAGCAGAGTAAAAGGTATTCGAAATGCTATTATCTATGGTATTTCAATTATTGCTATTTATGTTATTTTAGGTTTAATTGTTACTAAAATATTTGGAGCTGATGCCTTAAATGCATTGTCTACAGATGTTTGGTTTAATTTAATATTCTTCGTTATACTGATCATATTTGCTACTTCTTTTTTAGGGGCTTTTGAAATTATGTTACCGAATTCATGGGCCAATAAAGCCGATCAGCAAGCTGACAGAGGTGGATTAATCGGAATATTGTTTATGGCATTGGCTTTGGCAATTGTTTCATTTTCGTGCACGGGACCAATTGTTGGGACATTATTAGTTGAAGCTGCTTCAAATGGAGGTATTGCTCCAATTATTGGAATGTTAGGGTTTTCAATGGCTTTAGCGTTGCCTTTTATGCTTTTTGCGATGTTCCCGGGTTGGTTAAATTCATTGCCAAAATCAGGGGGATGGTTGAATACGGTAAAAGTGGTTTTAGGATTTTTGGAACTGGCTTTGGCTTTTAAATTTTTATCAAATGCGGATTTAGTATTACAGTTGCATTTTCTGGAAAGAGAAGTTTTTATAGCCATTTGGATTGCTATTTTTGGAGCGTTGACTTTATATTTGTTTGGAAAAATTACTTTGCCACACGATAGTCCATTACAACATATTTCAGTAGGAAGATTGTATTTAGGATTGCTTACATTGGTGTTTACATTTTATTTAATTCCCGGTCTTTGGGGAGCGCCTTTAAAATTAATTAATGCTTTTCCACCACCTCCACAGTATAGTGAAAGTCCGTTTGGCGTTGGTGGATCGGTAGGTTCTAATACCGGATCTGAGCAAGGCCTGCCGGAAGGAGCCGAATTAGGACCGCACGGTATCATGGTTTTTCATGATTATGAGGATGGATTGGCGTTTGCAAAATCGGTAAACAAACCAATCATGCTTGATTTCACCGGTTATGCTTGTGTGAATTGCAGAAAAATGGAAAACAATGTTTGGTCTGACGAAAGAATTTTGCCAATCTTAAAAAACGATGTTGTTCTGATTTCTCTTTATGTCGATGATAAAAGAGAATTGCCGAAAGAAGAACAATTTAAAACTACTTCCGGTGATGAAATCGTTACGGTTGGGGATAAGTGGACTGATTTTATGATATCAAAATATAAAACGAATACGCAACCATTGTATGTTATTACGGACTTAAATGGTAAAAATTTACATGACGTTAAACCAACTATCAGTTATGTTGATGCTGACGAGTATCTGAAATGGTTGAAAGAAGGAATTGCTAATTTTAAGTAGTTTTTTTAGTACTTAGTGATTAGCTAAAGTAGTTAGATTTTAAAGTTGCAAGACTGAGGACTAGGGACTAATCACTAAGTACTAAAATAAGGTAGAAATTAATTCAAGATAAAATCCCTCTGCGTTTTGAATGCAGGGGGATTTTTTGTTTAGGAAATGAAAAGAAAATAATTTTTATAAAAACTCTCCGTGTTGTGAAATGTCCAAGCCTAACTCTTCTTTTTCTTCGGTAACTCTTAGCGGAGTAATTTTATTTACAACAAAAAATAGTATATAAGAACCTGCAAAAGCGAAAATCGAAACCATTATCAAAGCAGTGAATTGATTGATGAATAGGGTAGGAGTTCCAAAAATCAAACCTTGGTTATCACCAACCGCAGGGTTGATTGCTTTAGAAGCGAAAACTCCCGTTAATAACATTCCTGTCATTCCGCCTACACCATGGCAGGCAAAAACGTCTAGTGCATCATCAATTTTTCCTTTAGGGAATTTGCTAACGACAAGGTTGCTCACTATGCTGGAGAACAAGCCGATAAAAATGGCATGAGGAATGCTGACAAAACCGGCTGCAGGTGTAATGGCAACAAGGCCTACAACCGCTCCGATACAGGCGCCAAGAGCAGATAATTTATGACCCAGAATTTTGTCAAGGAACACCCAAGCCATTGCAGCAGCTGCGGTAGCAACAGTTGTAGTTCCTAGGGCTTGTACGGCTAATCCGTTTGCACCTAAAGCAGAACCTGCATTAAAACCAAACCAGCCGAACCACAATAAACCGGTTCCTAATAATACATAAGTAATTCTTGCGGGATTAACTTTTTGAACTTTTCTTTTTCCTAAAAAGATTGCTCCGGCCAATGCAGCCCAACCGGCACTCATATGTACTACTGTTCCTCCTGCGAAGTCTAATACGCCCATTTTAAAGAAAACTCCGTCAGGATGCCAGGTCATGTGACACAAAGGAGCATAGATAATTAATATGAATAAAACCATGAATAACAAATATGCCCAGAAACGCACACGTTCTGCAAAAGCCCCCGTAATTAAGGCAGGTGTGATGATAGCAAATTTGGCCTGAAACAATGCGAATAACATAAAAGGGATCGTTGGAGCAAGACTCCATGCTGTATTAGTACCAACACCCTGAAAGAATAAGTTAGAAGTCGGATCACCGATAATTCCTTTTATAGTGGGGCCAAATGCCAGTCCAAAAGCAACTAGTACCCATAGGATGGTAACAATGACCATGGCCATAAAACTTTGCAACATGGTACTGATTACGTTTTTTTTACCTACCATACCACCGTAGAAAAATCCTAACCCGGGCGTCATGAGTAATACAAATGCAGTTGCTACGATCATCCAGGCTGTATCTCCTGTATCAAATTTTACAGCTTCAGTCGGAGGTGGGGTATCTGATAGAGTAAAGTTGGAGACAAAAGTTAGTACTAAAACAGTGATAAGAATCACACTTAAAATAATTTTTCGCATAGTTATTTTGTTTTAAATTTTTTTATAAAAGTATAAAAATGAATCAATACCCCTGTTAAAAATAGGGTTGTTGGTTTGATTTTTATTAATTTTTAATTTTGACCCTGTATTTTTTAAGGCTATGATTTAATATGTAGTGCTTAATTTTCGATTCAACAATTGAAATATTGCAAAATGAAGGTTATGAAGATGAGTTTGACATTAAAAAAGGGATAAATTGAATTTAAAACTATTCGTTTAGAATTTTCTATCGATTTTTTTTCTGAAACAGACTTTTTAATTCAAATCACAGATAAGGATTTCAGCGCTTAAGTTAGTTCGAAAAGGGATAATAAGGGGAGGTGCTAAGGTTCTAAGTTTCTGAGTTTTATTTTGTGGCATACAGATTCGTTACAAGTTAATATTTTAGAAGCTCAGGAACTTAGAACCTCAGAATCTCAGAACCTTTTATTGCGAAATATGAGTATAAAAAAAGGCGTCAAATGATTTCTCAGTTGACGCCTTAAGGTATTAGGAGTAGTCTATTTATTTCTGATTGAATTTTGCTTTAAATTTATCATTCAATTTTGTTTGAAAGGTTTCCAAATTAATTGTTCTTCCTTGAATAAAAGCAGCTGTCAGTTTATTGGTTCTCATATCTAAAGCATCACCTTCAGAAATAAACAAGGTTGCATCTTTACCTGTTTCTAATGTCCCAACGGTAGATTCAATACCTAATAACTTTGCTGTATTGGAGGTAATCAATTGTAAAGCTATCTCTTTATCTAAGCCAAAAGCAGCACAGGTACCTGCTAAGAACGGCAGATTTCGTACACTCATACGTTCGTGATCACCGCTGTTTTCAAGGCCCACAATTATGCCTTTGTCTGTTAAGATTTTAGCCATTTTATAAGGCAGGTTAACATCTTGGTCGTCATTTGTTGGCATGTCATGAACACGTCTTAATAATACGCCGACATTATGTTTTTTCAATAAATCAGCAGATTTATAAGCTTCAAACCCTCCAACGATTACAATTTTGTTAATTTGATTATCAGCGGCAAGTTGTATGGCGTCTATAATTTGTTTTTCCTCATCTGCATGTATGTAAAGTGTTTGTGTGCCATCAAAAAGGGCTTTCGTTGCTTCTAAAACTATATTTCTTTCCTTTGCAGCAGTTTGATTGTAGGCTTTAGCATTTACCAGGAAAGCATTTATTTCTTCAATTTGTTTAGGATAGTCTTTATTTGGCTCAATTACTCCCGGTTCGAACCATGATCCTGATCTTTTAAAACTGGAAGGAAAATTAAGATGAATTCCGTCATTTTCTTTCAGAATAGCATCTTGCCAACTCCATGCGTCTAATTGTACAACAGAAGAGGTTCCCGATATTCTGCCTCCTCTAGGGGTAACCTGCGCCATTAAAATACCGTTTGGTCGCACTGTTTCAACTACTTTAGATTCGGAGTTGTAAGCAATAATACTTCTCACATTCGGGTTAAAACTTCCGATTTCTTCCTCATCATCCGAAGCTTTTACAGCATCAATTTCTACCAAACCCAGTGTTGTGTTTGGAGCAATAAACCCCGGATAAATATGTTTGCCACTGGCATCAATGGTAGTATCGTAGGCATCGGCGGCAAGTCTTATCGTCGTAGCATCCGCTACCAAAGAGATTTTACCGTCTTTAAATCCAACGGCGCTGTTTTGAATTACGGTTCCGTTACCCAAATGTGCTGTTGCGTTTAAAATTAGAATAGATTTTGTTTGTTTCGGAGCCGGTATTTGTTGTGCTTTTATCTGAAGCGATGCACAAAATAATAGCAGCAATATATAGATGTTTTTATTTTTCATTTTATCTGTTTTTAACTTTACAAGTTTTTTAAAGGGGCTATTATTATTGTTCTAAAGTGTCACAGTGGTACTCGATTTTCTCTTTTTTAGTCGGTTTCTGTGTGTTTGCTCCTTTGTTTTTTTCTTGTAACATTTGACCGATCAGGATGTTTCTTTCTTTAGCGATAGTAAGTTGTTTGGTGGCATCTTTTTCAATATCAAAATAAACAACTCCTTCAATAATTGTTTTTTCTGCTTTAGCATAAATAGATAAAGGATTATCGCTCCACAATACTACATCGGCATCTTTACCTACTTTAAGACTTCCTACTTTATCGTCTATATGTAATAATTTTGCAGGATTCAGCGTGACAAATTTCCAAGCCTCTTCTTCAGAAATATTACCGTATTTAACCGCTTTTGCAGCCTCCTGATTTAATCTGCGGGACATTTCGGCATCATCAGAATTGTATGCAACTACAACGCCCTGGTTGTGCATGATTGGACCATTAAACGGAATAGCATCATTAACTTCAAATTTGTAAGCCCACCAGTCTGAAAACGTTGAAGCTCCAACACCATGTTCTTTCATTTTATCAGCTACTTTATACCCCTCAAGAATGTGGGTATAAGTATTTACGCGGAAGTTGAATTTTTCGGCAACATTCATTAACATCAAAATCTCTGATTCTACATAAGAGTGACAAGTAATATATCTGTCTTTGTTAAGTATTTCGGCTAAAGTCTGTAATTCAAGATCTACTCTTGGTGCTTTTCCTTTTTTAGAACCTGAATTAAAGATTTTCCAGCTTTCATCATATTCTTTGGCACGTTGGAAGTAATCGGTGAAAACTTGTTCAACTCCCATTCTGGTTTGCGGAAAACGAGTAGGATTCTGTATTCCCCAGTTGGCCTGTTTTACGTTTTCTCCCAAAGCAAATTTGATAAATTTAGGCTGGTTTTTATATAACATTTCTTCCGGTGATGAACCCCATTTCCATTTTACGATAGCAGAACGCCCCCCAATTGGGTTGGCAGATCCGTGTAATAATTGTGAAATAGTTACTCCTCCCGCTAAATCTCTGTAAATATTAATGTCCTCAGAATTTACAACATCCTGAATCGTAACTTCAGCAGTTGAATTGTGTCCGCTTTCGTTTACTCCTTTTGAAATTGCGATATGCGAATGCTCGTCGATAATACCACTTGTAATGTGTTTTCCTTTGGCATCGATAGTAACAGCGGATGCGTCAGAAAGATTTTTACCTACTGCAGCAATTTTTCCGTTTTTAATTAAGACATCGGTCTCGGTTAAAATTCCCTCTTTTTCATTCGTCCAAACGGTCGCATTTTTGAAAAGAAGTGTTTGAGCAGTTTGTTTTTTTGAATCTCCGAAAGCCACGTTAGGGAAGGTTGTCGGAATGATTGCATTTAGTTTCTCTACTTTAGAAGAGTCTTTGACGGCTGTAAAAGGACTTGTTCTTTTGGCATTCCAAATTAATTCATTTCCGTTTGAAAGTACTGCTTTTCCGGATAGATTCTCCGGGTTTTCTACAAATCCCGTTAAACGGGTATAATTCGTTTTAGTCGTATCACTTGGTTTAAGGACAAGAGAAATCCAATTTTTAGAAACGTTAAAAGTGCTGTTTACTTTGGCATCAGCACTAGTAGTAACCTCCGATTTTGGAGCTGTTTCGGTTCCTGCGATTTTCCATTTATAGGTGTCGTTTCCAATTGTTAAATCATAGTTGCCACGAACATCTTTTGCATTGATATCATTAACGATGTATTTAGTTCCCTGAACCCAGTTTTCGTACAAAATGGTTTTTTCATCAAAGATCTCACCTGATGTAATTACAAAATTGGCATAGGTACCCGTTTTTAAACTTCCGATTTCGTTGCTTTTTCCTAGAATAGCGGCAGGAATCGTTGTTAATGATTCTAAAGCTTTTGTTTTATCAAAACCGTATTTTATAGCTTTCAATAAATTGGTTTTAAAATCCTCGGTTTTTTTCAATTTATCTGTTGTCAGCGCAAAGACAATTCCGTTATCTGATAGGACTTTAAGGTTTGTTGGTGCCTGATTCCAGAAACGCATGTCTGCAACCTCTACCTGATTTGATAAATATGGATTAGAAACATCATAAGCTTCCGGGAAATTGATCGGAATAATAAATTTAGCATTTGTGTTTTTGATTTCCTGAATTCTTTCAAATTCATTTCCACTTCCTTTCAAAACATAGTTTAAGCCAAATTCTTTTGCAATTTTTGAGGCTCTTAGACTGTTTAGTTTGTCTTCTGTAGCAAATATTTGAACTAGTTTTTCGTTAGCCGATAATGCTTCCAAAGATAAATCTTTAGTTTCTGAATTTCCTTTTTTGTACCAATCCAAATCTAAATACATTTGACGTAACAATGCCATCATACCCATTAAAGAACTAGGATAGGCCTGATTGGTTACGTTGCTTTTGGTAAAAGCAAAATGGTTGGTAATTTTATCTGTTATAATTTGTTTACTGTTTTCCGTATTGTTCAAAGCCACTAACACACCTGTTCCCTGTGCAACTCCATCAGGAATATGAGTTCCGACAACACCAAAGCCGGCTTTTAATAATTCCTCAGCTTTTGCGGTATCATACTTAAAAGCTTCGTAACCGTTTAGTTCAGAACGAATGCTTTCATTCCAGTAATATCCCACTCTTTTTGTGTCATATAATGGGTTACGGTCGCCTCCGGAAGGTAGATTTCTTTTTGGTTTTTCAATTCCGAAAGAGGTGTAAATATCAATGAAGGAAGGATAGATTGTTTTTCCTTCAAGGTTAATAACAATGCTGTTTTTAGGGATCGAAACGGAATTCCCTACTGCAACGACTTTTCCGTCCTGAACAAGTAGTGTTCCTTTTTCGATTTTTTGTGTTGGGGTAACGTAGATGGTAGCATTAGTAAAAACAGTGTAGTTTTTGTTTTTGTTTTGTACACTTTCGTTAACTGGGAAATAGCTTTGTGCCTGTGTTTTTGTTAAAAAAACAGTCAAAAAGAACAGTAGTAAGGTTTTTTTCATGGATTAATGGTATAATTTTTAATAAAAATAACAAATATTAATATTTGAGCAAGTTTTAAATTAAAAATTGTTCCAATTATTCCATTAGAAGATACAGAAGGAAGTATTGTCTTTTCTGTCTAATCGTTTTAAACTGTTTTTTGCCTGTTTTTTTGAGTTTTGGTTTTTATTTTAAAATACTTTCATAACGTGCTTTTAATCCTTCCAGATATGGTGCTTTGATTTCTGTTGCAATTTCTACTGCTTTTTTTAGGATAGCAATAGCAATGTCTTTTTTCCCGTTTTGTTCCAGAAGATCGCCATATTTTAAAAAGGCAATAGGAGATTTTGGATGCAACTCTGCATTACTTTTTAAAATTGACTCTGCTATAAATGGTTTTGTTTTGCTGTAGTCAGTTGATAAATAAACAATGTCGTCCCAATTAAATAAATCAGAGTCGGTTAATTTTTTTATAACATTAAACAGTTGCTGATCCATTTTGACTGCTGCTGCTTCATTGAGGGGTTTTGTTTGTAGTGCAATAGTGGCCTGTAGTTCCTGATACAGTTTCTTTGACTCGGCTGCATTTTTATTTCGATAGGCTTCGGCTGCTTTTCCGGCTAATTCTATGGTTTTATTGTAAGCCATGTCTTTAGTCGTTTTATATTCCGGAATTACGCCAGTACCTTCCCAGTTTGTTTTGGTGATTGGGTTTATAGCAGTTCCGGTGGGAATAAATATTTCCAAGAGGGAATTAATTTCAAAAATATCACCCGGATTGGCACCGCCACCCGTTATTTCACCAACCAATGTGGCCCTTTTTTGAGTTTGCATATTATAACTGAATTCTTCCGCTCCCGAAAAGGTTCTTGTGCCCGTAATAATAAACAGAGGTACATCCGGTCTCTTTTTTCCGTTAACGTCTTTAACCCAAAATTCTTCGGTAAACTTGTCTTTTCTAAAATATAGCGTATTTAATAACAGTGGGGACTCAAGAAAATAACTGCATAAATATTGAACCGTTTTTGGACTACCACCGCCATTTGTACTTAGATCAATAATGATGGCATCCGTATTGGCCAGTAAGTACATATAGGAATCAATAGTCTGATCGGTTTCGTCTATAAAATACTTAAAATTGAGGTATCCGATATTGCCGTCTATTATTTTGGCTTCTCTAAAACCATTTGCCAGCTTTCGATTATCAGTTGCGTTATGTAGGTAAATTTCGTAAGAATCTTTATTGGTACCGATTTTCTCTTTCGTTGGAACAAATCTCGGTTTAATTCCCAGATGTTTATCATTGTTGATGAATCGTACTTCTTTTGTTAATGCTGCGGCAAAAGAATCTAATAGTTCATGTTTTTTGAATTTGCCTCCTTTATAAGCGTCTTTTAAATGAGCTCCAATCAATTGTGCTTTTTCAGGAAAGATATAATTTTTTTGTACTAGGGAATCTATTTTTAAAATGGTTTCTTTTTTAAATTTTTCAGTTACTTTTTTTGACTGACTATTTGCAGACAATAAAGCTGCTAAAGAAAAGAATAAGGAAAAGATGAGTTTCCGGTTAGTAAAACAAATCCTGTTTTGAGAAGGTTTTGTGGTCTGATTCATAGTGGTTTTTGGTTTTCTTAGGATTACGCTAAGATAGAATTTTATTACAAATTGTTAGTAAAAATTATTGGTGTACTAGATTGTTTTTTAGATGTTTAAAGGTTATTTTGTTTGTGTAAAGATGGCAGCCCCGGAGGGGTGTTATATTTATAGATCGAATTTGACAATAATGACGTTAAGCTCCGGAGGAGCGGCATATTAAATTTGTATGCCGCTCCTCCGGAGCTCCTTTACGTTGGGAATATTTGCTATAAATGTGTCGCTTCTCCGAAGCTAAAAAATGCAAAAGGGAGTATGTTAGTCAAAAAAACCTTTTATTAAATTTATTAAAAAACGGGGTCACAGAACCACAAAAAAACAGGTCATGATAGAACTTGGGATATGATAACGGAAGTTCTTCCGACCATGACCATTTACTAGAGGTTTTTTGTTTCTATTAATTTTATAAAGTAGGATTTGTTCTGTAAGGAAACTTATAATATTATTCAGTTTCGTATAAAAAATCAAGAAGTCTAACTAGCAGTATTGTGTAATTTTTTATTTGTAATAAAATAACTACAATTTAATTATTTTTCATTAAATTTAAAAATATTTAATGAATAGAATTTATGCTAACTAAAGTTTATGGAAGTGCCGTTTTTGGAGTAGAAGCGACGACAATTACGATTGAAGTTCATATGGATACTGGAATTGGGTATCATTTGGTTGGTTTGCCGGATAACGCCATAAAAGAAAGCAGTTATCGTATTGCAGCCGCTTTAAAGAACAATGTTTATAAGTTTCCGGGGAAAAAAATTACCATCAATATGGCACCGGCCGATTTGCGAAAAGAGGGTTCTGCCTACGACCTGACACTTGCCATTGGAATTCTGGCGGCGTCAAATCAGATTAAAGCTCCTGATTTGGATCAGTATATAATCATGGGAGAGCTTTCGCTCGATGGAGGTTTGCAATCGATAAACGGAGCTTTACCTATTGCTATAAAAGCCAAAGAAGAAGGATACAAAGGTTTCTTTCTGCCGAGGCAAAATGTAAAAGAGGCTGCAATAGTAGCTGGTTTGGAGGTGTATGGCGTTGAGAATTTACAAGAAGTAATTGATTTTTTTGAAGGGAAAGGAACACTTGAACCCATGACAATTGATACCAGAACAGAATTCTACAAAACACTGGATTTTCCCGAATTTGATTTTTCAGATGTTCGTGGACAGGAAAGTATAAAAAGGTGTATGGAAATTGCGGCTTCGGGTGGCCATAATATTATTTTGATTGGCCCGCCCGGCGCAGGAAAAACGATGTTGGCCAAAAGATTGCCCAGTATTTTGCCTCCTATGACTTTGCGTGAAGCATTAGAAACGACTAAAATTCATAGTGTTGCCGGAAAATTAAAAGAAGTGGGTTTAATGAATCAAAGGCCATTTCGCAGTCCGCATCATACTATTTCTAATGTAGCTTTGGTAGGTGGAGGAAGTTATCCGCAACCGGGAGAAATCTCGATGGCGCACAATGGGGTTTTGTTTCTGGACGAACTGCCAGAATTCAAACGGGATGTTCTGGAAGTAATGCGTCAGCCATTGGAAGACCGTGAAGTAACAATTTCAAGGGCTAAATTTACGGTAACCTATCCGTCGTCGTTTATGTTGGTGGCGAGTATGAATCCAAGTCCTAGTGGATTTTTTAATGATTCCGGTATGCCTAACACTTCTTCACCACAAGAAATGCAGCGGTATCTGAGTAAAATTTCAGGCCCTTTACTAGACCGAATCGATATTCATATAGAAGTTACGCCTGTTCCCTTCGAAAAGTTATCGGACGATAGAAAAGCAGAAAGTAGTATTGAAATCCGAAAACGGGTAACTGCGGCCAGAGAATTGCAATCCATTCGTTTTGAGCAGTTGCCTAATATTCATTACAATGCTCAGATGAATACTAAGCAAATCAGAGAATTTTGTGCACTCGACGAACAATCAAAACTATTACTGAAAACGGCTATGGAACGTCTTAATCTTTCTGCACGAGCCTACGATAGAATTTTGAAAGTAGCACGCACTATTGCGGATCTGGACAATGCTCCAAATGTAGTTTCGCAACATATTGCCGAAGCGATTCAATATAGAAGTCTGGATAGAGAAGGGTGGTTAGGGTAATTTATAATAACTTCGGGGTATTCTTCATTAATATAAGCAATTAACGAATTCATTTTACTGCCTGAATCGAAATACAATATGATTGTTCTGGTTTCTTCATTATATGGTATAAACTCGTTGCTATGGCCAATGCATTTTTTTCTTAATATTGAAGCTAGATTTGGATTCATAAATTCTGGAATAGTTACATTTAATTCTAACATATTTTTTAATTTAAAAATGAGGATTAAATATAAGTCAGTATAAAATAACCACAATATATACTATATAAAATTTAACAAGTTTTAATAATTTTCTATTATTTAAATAAATACTTTCGCCAATATCTTCCATTGTTATTTTGGAGTGTAAAATAGAAAGCAGATAATTAATATTATTGTCATCCAATCTTCTAATCTTTGCATTAAATTTTGAAGTAGCTGGAAAAAAAGACTTTCAATTCTATGTGTGTAGTAATATTGTCAATAACTTTTATAAGTTCTTTTAAAATATCATTTTTCACATGAAGTGCGATTCAATATAGAAGTCTGGATAGAGAAGGGTGGTTAGGGGAGTTTTTTTTCAGATTTTGCCCTTCGGCTTCGTTCAGGGTGACATTTGGAATTTACCCTTCGGCTTCGCTCAGGGTGACATTTGGAATTTGGAATTTATATTTTGGAATTTCAAAACGTGTATATTTATTCCGAAAAAAAATCATTGATCAAAAGAATACTAATTTATCAGTAATCCTTTTTTGCCATGGCAACCCTGTAAAATTCATATCCTTTTTCATTTCGATTGGGCAAGTACTTTTTCCGATATTCTTTTGCACCTAAATCTTCAAGGAGAGTCAGATTAAACTGTTTCAAGTAATCGGGCAGTTCTGACGGGAGAAAACCAAATGTCCAATGTTCTTCGAGTTTTTCTAAATCTTTCAAAAGTTTTTCGCCACCCAGAAAAGAAGAAGGATCGGTTAGGATTTCCTGATGTACATAAGTGAAGATAATAACACTGCCCTTTGGAAATCTGGAAATAAAAGTAAATGTTTTACTTATTGCGGCAGCCGTTAAATAGTTAGTAACACCTTCCCAGATCAGGGTTGTAGGTTTTGTAAAATCAAAATGATATTGCACTGCTAATTCATCAAGACTTTGTTTATTGAAATCAATTTGGCAGTAGGTAATGTTCTCCGGAGGTTTTCCAATTCGTTTTTTAAAGATGTCAATTTTAAAATTTGACGTATTGGGATGATCGATTTCTATTACGGAAGCCGATTTTAAAAAGTCAAGACGTAAAGCTCTCGTGTCAAAACCAGCACCTAAAATAATGACTTGAGTAATGCCTTCTGAAAGGGAAGATTGAAGTAAATCATCTATATATTTTGTTCGTGCCAATCCGGACGAAAAGGCACCCGGAATTTTATTTTGAATCGTGGTGCTGATGTACTTTCTAACCCGTTTGTTTTTGGACAAACGTACGGCTAGTCTAAGTTTGAGGTCTAAAAAATGGATGGCATAAGGATCATAAAATAATCGATCGTTAGAATCGCGCTGACTTTCCAATGCTCTGAACAGTGCCATATATTGTGCAGTTCGACTTGTCTTGTTGGCTTTCATGATTTAGTTTTAAGGGATTAGAAATCAAAAAAAACAGAAACATCTTTATCGGTTAGAAATTACAGTGTCAAGCTCCAGATATTTTTCTTTAAGTAAACTTAGAGCAAAACAAGCCGCAGCACCGGTAAAAACGGAATAATCGAGAGGCGCTTTTATTCCCACGGAAAACACCATTGACAATCCGAAAAGCAATAATAAATAACCACTTAGTTTGGCAAACAATTCGGTTTTAAAACCAACTAAAAGAAAAACCGGAAAAATAATTTCAAGTGCGGTTGCCATAATTCCAAGAGGTGATAATAGGCTATCAGGAATCAGTGGATTCAATACTTTTGTGTAAGCAAGGAAGTTTTCCCAATTTCCCCACACCGAATTTTCTTTGCTCCACAATCCAAATCGGTCTGCCACAGCAGAGAGAAATCCTGCTGAGATCGCAAGACGTAAAAAGAGTTTGACTAGTTTTGAATTCATATCACGGATTTAAAAATTAGTACCATAAACGAATTTAAGAAAAACAATGCTTCTTTGTACAAAACAGTTAGAACATATTTAATGATATTCGATATTGTAGAGACACACAGCTGTGCATCTCTACAACTGTACATTTAGAATTATTTTCCGGCTTCAAGGATTTTATCTAAATTTTCAAGGATGCATGTAAATCCTTCTTTGAAACCCATTTCAAGATATTTTTCAATATCGGCTAATTGCTTGTGTTTTATAAGTACATCAACAATGGTAAGATCTCCCTGCTCGGAAAAAGAGACACTCCAGTTAGAACGTGGAAAATCTGGATTTATATTGCCTTCGCTATCGCAAAAAGCTCCCAGCGTTGTAAAGTTTGTTTTTGGAGAGATTGAGGTATAATCTACCAAAGACCAATTTTCGTGACCTTCAGGGCTTACCATGGCGTAGAGTCTGTGACCACCTACTTTAAAATCCATGTTTTTTGTTTTAGACTTATAGGGAGCAGGAGCCCACCATTGGTCGAGGATTTCAGCTTCGGTCCAGGCAGCCCATACGCTGGCAATTGGAGCATTAAATTCACGTTTTACCTTAACCGCACAATTTTCTTTGTCTACGGTAAAATTCATTAAAAGATTAGTTTTCATTTTCTTTAGCTTTTAAATTCATTAATACTTGATCTAATTGATTGAAACGGTTCTCCCAGATTTCTTTAAATTGTTCTAACCATTTATCTATTTCTTTCATTTTGTCGATTTTAAGCTGATAGTAGATTTCTCTACCCATTTTTTTTTCCTCGAGCAATTCACATTCGTTAAGAATTTTAATGTGCTTTGAAACCGCCTGTCTTGTAGTATTAAATTGTTCTGCAATGGTATTTGGCGTTAAGGCACTGGAAGAAATTAGTACTAATATGGCTCTTCGGGTCGGGTCGGCAATGGCCTGAAAAATATCTCGTTTCATTGTTTGTTTATTTTAATACGCAATCAATTAGTTGCAAATATATGCAACTTTTTGGTTTCGCATTATGTTTTTTTACTTTTTTTCGTTGATTGAAGAATATGTTATCAATTTGATTAAGCCAAATGTTAAATAATAGGTTATCTTTAGGCTTTTTTAGATTTTAAAAAATAACATAAAATAATGGAAAATATTTTTTCGTACAGACAAATGCTTCTTCTTGTTATCTTAGGTGGTTTTTTGTTGTTGTTTCTTCCATTTACACTAGATTTTTTCTTCGCTTCCGGTCTGATAGGAAATGTATATGATGCAAGTCATGATTCAACCTCATTTTCGGTTAACTATTTTCAGGACTGTTTCAATTTTATTAATAATTTTAAATATCCGTTCCGATTTCCTTTTATAGAAGTGTTGGGGATTTTTATGGTATTAATTTTACCTTGCTCTATTTTATTAGAGTTTGTCTTTTTTTATAGACGCCGTTACAAAACCGTACTTATTTTATGTATCATTTCTTTAATGTCTCTTTTGGAATTTTCATACTCTCATTTTGAGTATTTGCAATATGGTTGTGGTCTATTGATTCTACAGCAGTTATTTTTACTTTTAAATTTAACTTTAAATAAAAAACTGAGATAAAAAAGGGTTTGGTGAAATGCGTATTGGGGAGAGAGGGATCAAGCTTAAAAGTTGTGGACTTTTTATAAAGTTTCCTTCTTCTGTCAGAACGTATAGTTTGTTTAACCGCAAGGTACACAAGGATTTTTGTTAGCTTTTATTGCAGAATCGCAAAGTTTCTTTTTATACACGCAGATTTAGCAGATATTTTTGCTCTGTGATTTCGATAAAAACAATCTGAATAAATCTGCTAAATTTGCGTGAAAAAATTTCTCTGCAAACTTAGGAGTCCGCAAAGCTTTTATCGAAACTGTTATTTTTTATCTTAGCGAACCTTGCGCAAAACCTTTGCGCCCCTTGCGGTTAAATAAACGCAATATTTGCGAAGATTTTTATCTCTCCATAAGTTTTCGTGTCGATCCGGAAAGAACAGAAGGTTGGATATGTATACTGAATTGACTTAGTAAGGCATAAAAAAATCCCATTTGCTTCGTAACAAATGGGATCCTATTGATCGTTTTAGTTTATTATCTGAATCTGTTTCGGACAATGATATTTTTGAATTTGGCTTTTAGATCTTCTCCGGTATCAAAAACCATTTGTTCATTATTCGGAAATGGTACAGCACGTTTATTAAAATAGCCTAAATAATTTTCATCACATGCATTTCGGTCTCCACGATAAGTTGAATAAATGTTTTCAAAAACAAACTCGCTGGTAATAGGAAAGGACTGCATAAGCTGATTGGTTTTCAGATCTACATAGTCTACTTTTGCTGTTACTTCACAGGACTTAAATTGTCTGTATTCGTAGATGTTAACTTTGAGCGTTTTATAATTGTCTACTTTTATCGGGCGACCTAAACTGTCTTTTACTGGTCTTCCTCTGCTGTCTAAAAGCGTTTTGAGCCCGTCTTTAATTTGTTTTTCTTTTACAAATTCTTTTTCTTTGACTTGCTCGGGTGAAATAAAGATCTCTCTGAAATTTAAGACCAGGCCATAATCGTAATTGACATTTCTTTGTTTTACACTATGGTAAACCGTCCATTTGTCGTTTAATCCGTAAGTGCTGAAATCTAATAAATCGTTCTGTAATTGTTTTGGAATGATCATATTGGTTTCGTTTGTAGCATAAACATTCACAAAGTCAGTCCCTTTAAACAATGCATCATCCATTAGTTTTTTTGCATTCTTGTAGTTTGGATTAATACTTTCAACATACGCCAAATCATCATACGCCTTTCTGGAATCTAATTTGTTTTTTGATTTTAGAAGGATTTGAGCATTATCATAGAGGTATTTAGAAAGTGCATTTTTACTGTTCACAATTTGTGTAGAATAATTATCAAACGGAAAGCTGGCATTTTTACCTTGTTTCAATAATGGAAGCGGTAATAAAGGTCTGATTTTTTCCTGACGATTATTTAGTTGTACATAAGTATTGTAGATGCGTTCGAAATTGGCAGGATTTTTTTCTTTATCCATCATTTCAAGATTTCGCAAATCCCTGTCTTTGGCTTTGGCATAGGCTTCTTCAAGCAAATACACATAATCTTGTTTTCCTTTGGAGTCTTTTTTGGTTCTTAATGCCTCAACAGCACGGTTTATGGCACCATCGTAATCTCCGTCACTTATAAGCGACTGCGTTGTTTTTACGCCACAGGATAACGCCAAAAATAGTATAGAAATGAGTAATGTAATTTTTTGCATGGGTATAACTTTTGAAGGTGTAAAGATATCTTTTTTAACATTCAACAACTATGCCTTTTTTAGAATTTAATTTTTAGATGCCGTATAGTATTTATATGTGCAAACAGAATTACTCCTGTTGAATCCATTCGTATTTTCCGTTTTTCAAATAAATAATTCCTCCCCCGCAACTTTCCTCAGCGTGGATAAAGATTCCGTCATTTGGAAGTTTGATTTTGTCTTCTTCTTTTATTTCTTCATCCCCCATTATTTCTCCATCCTCATTTACATTATTCCAGTAAAGCTCATTTTTAGATGCTTTTTCGAATATTCCTGCCCAGTCAATTTCATCAAAACCCTGTTCGAGAATAGTAGTTCCCATTCCAAAGTAATCCGTTCTTTTTCCGTTTCCGAAACTAATTCGCAAACCACTTTTATCACTTTTCTTGCCTCTGACGATTTCAACAGTTTCATTTAATCCATCGCCGTCTAGGTCGCAAAGAATTTTGTTTGTTTTGTGTTTTGTTGAAAGTGTGATGGTGTCCGATGTATTAGTTTCAGTTGCTTTTTGTTCCGGTTTCTGAGCCGAATCGATTTTTACAGTATCAGTAGTTTTGTGGTTGGTTTCGGATTCTTTTTTACAGGAAATAAGTAGGGTAAGGCAAATAGTTAAAATTTGGATTCTCATGTTTTTTGAAATAAATAAAATAGTGTAAGTTAATGTTCGATTCTCATATCATGCCAGACCATACCTGCATGAACAGAATTTGAAATTCCGGCATCATAAAAGCCAAATTTTTCGTAATAGTGGACAAGTCCGGCTTTGCAGGTTAATACCACGCCTTTTTGGTTTTGTTGTTTTGAAAAAGCAATAATATGATCGATTAATTTACCGGCATAACCTTTTTTCTGAAAGTCAGGAGATACAGCCAGGCCAAAAACCGACTGCCATTTTCCGTTAGCATCATGAAGATCGGTATTTTTAAACATTTCATCAATAATCACATCGTTATCGGTTACCATTCCGTTGATAAACCCAACGATTTGTTCCTTCTCCTCCAGAACAAAAAAATGATGTGGAAAAGTTTTTAGTCGTTTTTCTAAGGTTTCTAACGATGCTGCCTCTTCAGCGGAGAAACAGAGATTTTCAATTTCGCTAATTGTATGGAGGTCTTTAATTGTGGCGGTTCTGATGGACATGGTTTTATTGTTTTCTATTTTTTATTCGATACACAATTTCCCAAAACAAAACCGATAAAATTGCATTTGCCATCAATGCCGTTTTGACTCCATAAGCGTCATATTTTGGAAACAAATGTAAATCTCCAATTTTCAAAGCGATGAACAGCGCTAAAACGGCAATTGCAATAGAGCAGATTATATTTAAAAGTGGTGTCCATTTTAACACCAGAAAAGAAAAAATAATATTGATTAGCAGAAAACCGCAGCCTAGAGTTATAAATCGGTGATCTTTTAATTTCTCGCCAAGTTCCAGTAAAAGTGAAGTTGAAAAACTATAGGTTAGAAATAATAGGGAATAGAGCAGAATTCGTATTTGAGGTTTCATTTTTATGGTGTTTTAATTTCCGAAATTACGAATTAAAATTAAAGATTAAATGAAGGTCGCTGTATTCCCGGAAGGATTTTTAATTTTCTCTGTTTTGCAGACACTATGTTAATAAAGTCAGCCCTGTTAAATCAGCTTTTCCGTTTTTAAGAAATTCATAGGTCATTCGGTCCGCACGACAGTCAATAAATTGAATGCCTTTTAATCTTCGGCCTTTAAAAAAAGTATTTATAAGTGTTGCGTTCTTAAAAGTTACTTTTGTAAAAGAACAGTTTTCAAAAGAACATTCTTCTATTGTGTCATTAAAGACAGCATTAGAAATATGTGACGATATAAATGTCGACAGATTCCAAATTGCATTTTCTAAAATGCAATTTTTAAGTTCTGAGGTGTTTATTTCAACTCCTGAAAAATTGGCCTTTGAAAAATTGCAGTTTTTAATTTCACTTGAAGAGAATTCGGTGTCTATGAGTAAACATTCAACAAACTGATTGTTTTCTAAGTTTGAAGCGCGAATTTTACTATTCCTTAAATCTGAATTAGAAAAATCGCAACCTGTAATATTGTTGGATTGGAGTGTTAAGTTCGATAAGTCAGAATCAATTAATTTGCAGTTCTTCATATTCGAAGCGCTGAATTTGTCTTTAAGGTTATTTAGACCCGAAAAATCTGCATCGACCCAATTCGCTGCTGGCATGTTCCAATTTAAACCTAAAGTAGTTTTAAGTTTTGCTGTTGCTATCGCTATAGCTGGTTTCCAAGTCGCTTCAATTTTGTTTTCTGAATCCTTAGAATTGAATGTATCAGAAAAATAGTTTAAGTCCACGCCCAGGATTTCGGCAAGTCGGTTTAAGGTAGCAATGTCAGGCATTGATTCGCCTCTTTCCCATTTACCAACTGCCTGAGAGCTTATAGAAACTTGTTGCGCAAGATCAGCCTGTGAAAGATTGTTTTTCTTTCTGGCCGCTGAAATTTTATTACCTAGTGATTTTGAATTTAGCATCATAATTATTTTTTTAATTGATACTGCAAAGCTATAGTGACTCATTGCCTGTTTACAAAAAAATGCCGCTACCAATAGTTGTTTTTACGCTACTTATAGTTGTTATTGACAACTTTTGGTGGTTTTTGGTATACACACCCATTCCTGTCCTTCCGATGAAGGAAAAATCCACTGGAAGTTCCATACAGAATTTCACCAGTCTTTGACGGTTTACGGTTGTAATTTACTTCATCTATTTGTTATCGTATGGGACTCCTTCGTAATCTTTGTCTGATGATAGCATTTTTCTCGCTTGTACTACTAAGGTTCTTATTGCAAAAGCGCCTCTATTTTGGCTTCCGATTTTTCCTTAATCGGACTATTGGGATGAAAACTCCAAACGATCAGAAATTTTCCTTTTGCCAGATATTCCTCGGGATGTTCGTCGGTTGGTTGCCCTTCTTTTCCCCATAACATTCCTTGTAGAAATCTATCGCCTTTGAACACGTGTTCAAATTCAAAATACATGATAGAGCCACTATCAGATTTACTTTTAAAACTTTGAATCTGTTTGCTTTTTAAGATTCCGACAATATTGCTGTACGTTTCAATATCATTATAAAAAGTGCAGGCCTTAGGAGAAATACAAACATTACCCTGGTTTAAGGTATAACTTTTTGGAATTTCTTTGGTTTTTAGTTTTAAGTCAGCCATAGTCTGGCTAAATAAATTAGTGGTGAGTAACAGGAATAATGCCGATAGGGGAATGGTGATTCTCATGGTTTGGGGACTTGGGTTTACTGAGCTAAAATAGTTTTTTTATTTGAGCCAGTTGAGTTTTATTTTGTGTAATCTTTTCTTCATTTGGATTGATATTGGGAGCGGGTTTCGATTTCGCTCAGCCTGACAATTTTGATTAAAATATAAGTAGGCACAATCTGCGTGCAAGAAACTAGTGTTCTAAGATTGCAGAAACTATTTTTTTTGAATATCATTCGAGCTCAGAACGCTGTATATATACTTTGCGGAATTTCTTGTGTGTTTTCTCCTTCGTCGAAAAGACAAACCAGATGAATCAAGTGAGGAGTCTGTAAATCAAATTACCTTACACCTTCAGGAAGTTTATCTCACTTTTAGAAAAACCGCAAGTAAAATTTATTCGCTCCAGTTTGTCTTTTCGACGAAGGAGAAAACACAGCTGTAATTCGTCAAAGATTGGCGACATTTTGCATGGAGGTTACATTGTGATTTACTTTGTTTATTTGCTATTGCCCGGGTTTTCTTTGACGATAGGGCACAATTGGGTGGCAAATAGGGGGCTTCGACTTCGCTCAGCCTGACAATTATTGTTAAAGTATAAATGGGTACAATCTGCGTACAAGAAACATAAAAAAAAACCGTTCGATTTTAGTGAACGGGAATAGTATATGTTTAAAAACTAAGATTAAAATTCATTTTACTTATTTCATCGAGTTTGCCGGACTTAAACTTAATGTTTTTAAATTCATTAAGTGATGGGTCTACCAGTACTTTTGCATTTTTATTGGTAACTCTGGCGGCTATAACTATTTTCTTTACACTTTTCATATCTTCTTCCTTTTAATTAGAAATCCATCAAAGTCTTTTTTATAATCAAATGGTTCATCTACGATTTGATTATCAATTATTCTAGCACCAAATATATCAAAAGTTTCTGATAATTCCTTTAGGTTTAACATTATAGCTCGTTTATAAGTATTTGTTCTTCTGGTATCTGTACCTCTAAAAAACACTGTTATATGCGGATACACGATTGTAAATTCATAGGCAGTTTTGGCTACAGTTGCTAATACAAGCCTTATATTTCCATTATCATTTGTAATTTGATCATCAATAATGTACTCCTTTGTAAAAGAATTGTAGATTAAATCTCCGAAACCCAAATTATAAATGAACGGATTGTTAGTAGGGGAGTAAATCACTATCTTTCTAAAATCGCCCTTGTCTCCAATACTTGTGAAATTAAATATTGTAGAAGATTCGTCTTTCGAGATGGCATATTTATCTAAATTCATTAAACAATGTAATTTCTTACAAATGTAATAATTTATTGATGAAGTTGTTCATTGGTTTAGAATAAGAATTTTGGGACGGGCTTCGACTTCGCTCAGTCTGATATACACATTTCTAAAAAATCTAAAATCTAAAATCAGAAATCTACAATAAAAAAATCCCGTCTCAATTAAGAAACGGGATTTAGAATGACATTTTTTATTTTAAGCCGTTACAGCAGCTTCCTGTGGTAACGAGATTTGATTTTTAAGTAAATCTTCGAATGTTTCACGTTCACGGATTAAGATTCCTTGTCCGTTCATCCATAAAACCTCAGCGGGTTTGTATCTGGAGTTGTAGTTGGATGCCATCGAGAAGCAATAAGCTCCTGCATTTCTGAAAGCCAGTATGTCTCCTTCGGTGATTTCGTGAATTCTGCGGTTGTTTGCAAAAGTATCTGTTTCGCAAATGTATCCTACAACAGAGTAAAAACGCTCTTTTCCTTTTGTATTTGAGATGTTCTCAATATGGTGAGAAGAACCGTAAAACATCGGACGGATCAAATGATTGAAACCACTATCGATTCCTGCGAAAACTGTTGATGTGGTTTGTTTTACTACGTTTACTTTGGCTAGAAAGAAACCTGCTTCGCTCACTAGGAATTTACCCGGTTCGAAAATTAAGGTTAAATCTCTGCCGTATTCTGCGCAGAACGAGTTGAATCTTTTAGATAATTTTTTACCCAATTCTTCGATGTCTGTTTCGATATCGTCTTTTTTGTATGGCACTTTGAAACCACTTCCGAAATCTAAAAACTCTAATTCTTTGAAGTGTTTGGCTGTATCAAATAAAATTTCGGCAGCATACAAGAATACTTCAATATCTAAGATGTCCGATCCGGTGTGCATGTGAATCCCTACAATGTGCATTTTGGTGTTCTCCACAATTCGCAATATATGAGGAATCTGGTGTACAGAAATTCCAAATTTACTATCGATATGTCCCACAGAAATATTGGCATTTCCTCCCGCCATTACGTGTGGATTGATACGAATACAAACTGGTATATTAGGGTGTTTTGTCCCGAATTGTTCCAGGATCGATAAGTTGTCGATGTTGATTTGTACGCCCATAGCGGCTACTTCTTCGATTTCTTCTAAAGAAACTCCGTTTGGTGTAAAAAAGATTCTCTCAGGTTCATAGCCGGCATGAAGTCCTAATAAAACCTCTTGAATAGATACGGTGTCCAGACCGGATCCCATATTTTTTAATAACTGGAGAATGGCAACGTTTGATAATGCTTTCATAGCATAATTAACTCTTAAGTTTTCTACTTTAGAGAAAGCTTTGGTTAATCGATTGTACTGAGACTGAATCTTCTCGGCATCATAAACATATAATGGACTCCCAAATTGGTCTGCTAACTGCAGTAGATCTTTTGCTTGCATTTGTAAATTATTTTAGACAAACTTATTACTCTTTTGGCGATTGGCAAATTTTAAAACGAAAAATAACAAATTATAACAAATTGTTATAAAAATGAAAATTTAAAAAATGTAATATTTGAGTGTTAATTATTGTTATTTAGAATTAATAAAAATTACATTTGCAAAAAACTTGCATTTTAAAAATTATTTATGAAAAGAATTACTATATTTTGCTTATTCAGTCTTGCGATTTCGACAGGATTTGCTCAGGAAAAAGCAAAAGATACATTAGCTACAAACAATTTAGATGACATTATTGTAACGGCAAGCCGTAAAAAAGAAAGTATAAAAGAAGTGGTTTCTTCGATTACTATTGTTGGGGAGAAAAAAATTCAAAGCCAGAGTACCATTAATTCTAATATTAGTAATATTCTGCAATATACGGTTCCCGGTTTGGCTACGGCGAGCAATCAGACTTCGAATTATGGGCAAACGTTAAGAGGGAGACCTTTTTTGGTTATGATTGATGGAGTGCCACAATCTACACCATTACGAAATGGAGGTCGGGATTTACAGGTAATTGATCCTTTCTCTATCGAAAGAGTTGAGGTAATTAAAGGAGCGACATCAATTTACGGAAATGGAGCTGATGGAGGAATTATCAATTACATCACAAAGAAAAATCATAAGGACAAGCCTTTGACAGGTTCTGTACAATTGGGGATTATAAGCCAACCCAAAAGTTTTGCGGAATCGTTTGGATACAGAGGATCAGCTTCTATAACAGGAAAACAAAACCGATTTGACTATGTTTTAGGATTTACTAACGAAAGAACGGGAGTCATAAAAGATGCTAATTCGGTTAATACGTCTCCTTTTTACAGTTTATCAAATCTAGACACGTACAACGGGTTAGCAAAAATCGGGTATCAATTATCGGATAAACAACGATTTGAGTTTTCTTATATTGGTTATGCATCTAAGTCCTTTTTAGACCAGGATGTTAAGATTGGTAAATGGGGCGAGATTCCAACTATTGGGGTTGAAGCTGGTAAGAGGTTAGGAACTCCGGAGGGAACTCCTAGAAATCATAATTTTAAATTATCGTATACAAACTCAGAAATTTGGAATAATACGGCTTTAAATGTGAATCTCTATTTGCAGGATTTCAGAACGGTTTACGGATATGACAGAGATCAGTTTTTAAACGGAGGACAATCTAATGTGGCTTCAAAAAAGTTGGGATTGAGATTTAACTTTGATTCGCGTCTTTTGTCAAAAGACAATTACAAAGCCGATTTGATTTATGGTATGGATATCCTTCAGGATGCTACCGTTCAGAAGTTAGAAGACGGACGTTCGTGGACACCACAAATGAAAATGCAAAATACAGCGCCATTTGCATTAATCAAATTTGATGCCTGGCAGAAGTTTACTGTGAAAGTCGGAGCGCGATACGAAAACATAAAGGTTAAAGCAGATGATTTTGAAACGTTGTCCATCTTAAATACTAAGAATAATACGTATACCAAAAGTATTTTTGTAAAAGGAGGCGATTTAGAATACAATGCCTTTGTCAGTAATATTGGTTTGAGATATAATATCAGACCGGAGGTAAATGTTTTTACCAGTTATTCCCAATCTTTTTCGATCAATGAAGTAGGTCGTATTTTAAGATCTTCTACAGAAAGTGTGATCTCAAAACTGCCTACAGATCCTATAATTGTAAATAATTATGAAATGGGTGTAGCGGGAACTATAAAAAAATGGATCAACTATGAGCTAACCAGTTTTTGGAGTACTTCAAAATTAGGAGCTACTTCTATTCAGTTGCCTGACGGTTCTTTTGCCATGCAGCGTGCTCCGGAAAACATTTGGGGGTATGAGGCCATTTTAAACTTAAAACCATTTGATTTTTTAAGTTTTGGTGGAGCATTCGCCTGGATAGAGGGTAAAGTTGATAATGATAATAACGGAAGCTACGAGAAATATATTAATGGTTCCCGTATTATGGCTCCAAAACTTACCACTTATATTCAATTGCGTCCTGTAAAAAACTTGGATATAGAATTAAGTTCTTTACATAATTTTAAAAGAGATCGATTTGATCCGAACCCTACTACAAATTTGTATGCCTTTAATGAGGGTCGGGTAAAACAATATACTGTTTTTAATTTGAGCAGTTCTTATCTTATTAATGATTCATTCAGATTAGGATTAGGAGTTGAGAATTTATTCAATAAAGATTATTCTCCAAACATGGCATGGTGGCAAGCGAGAGATAAAGACTTTGTCAACGCTCCGGGAAGACGTGCTACGGTACAAATTCAATTTAATTTCTAAATTCTTTAGGTTAAATTTTTCGATTTGGCGCTTAGTCTTTATTATTTTTAGACTAACAATTTGAATTAAATAAGAAACCCCTCTTTTTAAAATTTTAAAAAGAGGGGTTTTATTTTAAGAACTCACATCTTACATCTTACAATGCCGGAAGATCCCCATTTCCTTTTGTTGGCAAATTAGTAGACCCCATTAAGTACAAATCTACTTCTCTTGCCGCTTCACGACCTTCTGAAATGGCCCATACGATTAAAGATTGTCCTCTGCGCATGTCACCGGCTGTGAAAATATGAGGGACATTGGTTTGGTAATTGGTAGCTTTATAATTGCTTCTCATGTCTATTTCCAGACCTAATTGTTCGCTTAATGTTTTCTCCGGACCTGTAAAACCTAATGCCAATAAAGCCAGATCACAAGGCCAGATCTTTTCAGATCCTTCTTTTTCTATTAATTCAGGTCTTTGTCCCGCCGTCATTTTCCATTGAACCTCAACGGTTTTTAATCCAACTAATTCTCCTTTTTCGTTGGCAAGGAATTCTTTAGTATTGATTAGCCAGTTTCTGTTACAGCCTTCTTCGTGAGAAGAAGATGTTTTTAGTTGCAACGGCCAAAATGGCCAAGGTGTTGTTTCGCTTCTTCCTACCGGAGGTTTTGGCAGAATCTCAAAATTAGTTACTGATTTTGCACCATGTCGGTTTGAGGTACCAATACAATCTGAACCCGTATCTCCACCACCAATAACGATTACGTCTTTGCCGGTTGCTTTTACCTGATCGGGAATTGATTCTCCGAAAAGTACTTTTGTTTGTTGTGTCAGGAAATCCATTGCCTGAACAACGCCTTTGCTTTCGATTCCTTTAGTTGGCAGGCTTCTTCTTTCTGTTGCCCCTCCGCACAATACGATAGAGTCAAAAGCATTTAGTTCGTCTACGCTAAAGTTCACCCCCACATTAACATTCGTTTTAAAAGTGATTCCTTCTGCTTCCAGAATGGCAACACGTCTGTCGATGATTCCTTTTTCTAATTTGAAATTCGGAATTCCGTAACGCAATAAACCTCCAATGGCATTGTCTCTTTCAAAAACAGTTACCGTATGTCCGGCTCTGTTTAGTTGTTGTGCTGCTGCCAAACCTGCAGGACCGGAACCAATAACAGCTACTGTTTTTCCGGTTCTCTTTTTAGGAGTTTGTGGTTTAATCCAGCCTTCTGCGAAACCTCTTTCGATGATGTTTTTTTCAATGTTTTCAATCGCTATCGGTTCTTTTATAATTCCAAGTACACATGATTTTTCGCAGGGAGCAGGGCATAAACGACCTGTAAATTCCGGAAAGTTATTCGTTGATTGTAGAATCTCTAAAGCACTCTGCCATTCTTCCTGATGTACCATATCGTTAAAGTCAGGAATTAAATTTCCTAACGGACAGGCACTGTGGCAGAATGGAATACCACAATCCATACATCTTGAACCTTGTTCTTTTATTTTATCTTTTGCTAACGGAATCGTAAATTCATTATAGTTAGTAATACGTTCTATAACTTCAATATTGCTTTCGTCGGCTCTTCTATATTCTTTAAATCCGCCTATTTTACCCATGACATTTTAGTTAAATTCCAAATTTTTAAAATTCCAAATTCCAATTTTTTAAATTTTTGATTCTAAGGTTTTAACCGCAAAGTGCGTAAGGTTTTTTCTTTTTATTTTTTTGAAAAAACGAAAGGTTCGCAAAGTTGGGGTAAATTTTAATAATCTAAAATCTAAAATCTGAATTCTAAAATCCTCTAATCAGCTATTAATTCTTCTATTTTTTTTTCTTCTGCAATTCTTTGTAATGCTTTTTTGTAATCTGTTGGCATTACTTTTACGAAGTGGTTTTGTTGATTCTCCCAGTCTGCTAAAATTCTTTTGGCTAAAGGACTGTTGGTGTATAAAGAGTGGTTTTTGATCAATCGCCTTAGTTTTGCAATGTCAGTATCTTCAATGGGGTCAAAAGCAACCATTTCCATGTTGCAGGATTTCGAATCAAATTCCTGATTTGGATCATAAACATAAGCCACACCGCCACTCATACCGGCTGCGAAGTTTCTTCCTGTTTTTCCTAAAACAACGACGGTACCACCTGTCATATACTCGCATCCGTGATCTCCAATTCCTTCAACCACTGCGGTTGCTCCGGAATTTCTCACACAAAAACGCTCTCCGGCTCTACCATTGATATACGCTTCTCCGGTAATAGCGCCGTAAAGGGCAACGTTTCCTATAATGATGTTGTCTTCAGGTTTGAAGGTCGCGGTAGGAGGTACTTTGATAATTAATTTTCCTCCTGAAAGTCCTTTCCCTAAATAATCATTACAGTTTCCGTGAATTTTAAAAGACAATCCGTTTGTTGCAAATGCACCAAAACTTTGTCCGGCAGAACCTTCAAAATCAACTAAAATAGTGTCATCAGGTAAACCTTGTGCGCCATATATTTTTGAGATTTCATTACTCAAAATAGCGCCTACGGAACGGTCTGTATTTTTAATTTTAAAGGTAACTCTTGTTTTTTCTTTTCTGTAAATAGACGGAATCGCTTCTTTGATGATATCAAAATCCAATACATGGTCCAGTTCGTGATCTTGTGTGGTTGTATTGTGATTAGGAACCGTTTTCGCTTTTTCCGGTTTGTATAGAATAGAAGATAAATCTAAACCATTTGCTTTGTAATGTTGGATCGCTTTATTCACATTTAATTTTTGTGATTGACCCACCATTTCTTTCAGAGTTCTAAAACCTAATTGCGCCATGATTTCTCTTAATTCTTCTGCAATAAAATACATGAAGTTGATAACATGCTCCGGTGTTCCTTTGAAGTTTTTTCTCAATTCAGGATCCTGAGTTGCAATACCAACGGGACAGGTATTTAAATGACAAGCTCGCATCATAATACATCCGGAAGCCACTAATGGAGCGGTAGCAAAGCCAAATTCTTCAGCACCCAATAAGGCTGCAATAGCAACATCACGACCTGTTTTTAACTGTCCGTCACACTCTAAAACCACACGGCTTCTTAAGTCGTTTAAGATTAAAGTTTGTTGGGCCTCGGCCAAACCAAGTTCCCACGGAATACCGGTATGTTGCAAGGAAGTCAAAGGGGCAGCACCTGTTCCTCCGTCGTAACCGGAGATTAAAATAACGTCGGCTTTTGCTTTGGCTACACCTGCGGCAATTGTTCCGACTCCAACCTCAGAAACCAGTTTTACGTTTATACGAGCTTCGCGATTTGCATTTTTCAGATCATAAATCAACTGAGATAAATCTTCAATCGAATAAATATCATGATGAGGAGGAGGAGAAATCAAACCTACATAAGGTGTAGAGTTTCTGGTTTCTGCAATCCACGGCACTACTTTTTCTCCCGGTAATTGTCCACCTTCTCCCGGTTTAGCGCCCTGAGCCATTTTAATCTGAATCTCTTTGGCATTGGTCAGATAATTGATCGAAACACCAAATCTTCCTGAAGCTACTTGTTTAATCGCACTGTTTCTGGAATCACCATTGATTTCTTTCTGGAAACGTTTTGGATCTTCTCCACCTTCTCCCGAATTACTTTTTCCGCCAATTCTGTTCATTGCAATCGCTAAATTCTCATGGGCTTCTCTACTGATCGATCCGTAAGACATCGCTCCGGTTTTGAATTTTTTCACAATCTCCGTCCAAGACTCTACTTCATCAATAGAAATCGGATCTAAATTGTTGAATTCAAACAAACCTCTGATAGTCATTAAGTTTTCACTTTGCTCGTTGACCATGTTAGCGTATTCTTTGTAACTTTCCGGGCTGTTCAAACGAACTGCCTGTTGCAATTTAGAAATCGTAGTTGGATTAAACATATGTTTCTCTCCGGATCTTCTCCATCTGTAGATACCTCCAATTTCTAAAGGCAATAAGTTGGCAATTTTTGAATTTGGAAATGCTTTCTGGAATCTTTTCTTTACTTCTTTTTCAATTTCCATTAAGCCAATTCCCTCAATTCTAGTAGGGGTGTAAGGAAAATATTTGGCAGAGAATGTTTTATTTAAACCTAAAATTTCAAAAATCTGAGCGGCTCTGTACGAATGTAAAGTAGAGATACCGATTTTGTTCATGATTTTTAGGATTCCTTTTGCGATTGCTTTGTTGTAGTTGATAACAGCATAATCCGCTTTAACTTTTGTAATAAATCCTTGGTTTACCTGATCGTGAATGATCTCGTTAACCATGTACGGATTGATTGCGCTGGCTCCATATCCGAACAATAAAGCAAAATGATGAGGTTCGCGTGGCTCTGCCGATTCGATTATGATTCCGAATTTAGAACGAACTTTCAGAATGTTTAAAGAGTGGTGAATATAAGAGCAAGCCAATAACATTGGAATTGGAGCTAATTGCTCGCTTACGCCTCTGTCGGAAAGAATGATAATATTACAGCCTTCGGAAACCGCTTTGTAAGTGGCCTGAACGCATTTTTCTAAAGCACGCTCCAAACCGTTGACTCCTTTTTCTATTTTATATAAAGTAGAGATAGTAGTCGATTTAAAGTCTTCGTGATCAATGTTTTTGATTTTATCCAAATCTTCGTTAGAGATTACCGGATTTTGGATTTTTAATTTTTTGCATTGTTTGGCTTCAATATCAAAAATATTAAAATCACCGCCAATGGCTAAACTGATATCGGTAATGATCTCCTCACGAATACCATCTAAAGGCGGGTTGGTAACCTGAGCAAATAATTGTTTGAAATAGTTATACAATAATTGAGGCTGATCGGATAAAACGGCCAGTGGCGTATCGTTCCCCATAGAGCTGATTGCTTCAGCACCATCAGATCCCATTGGGTTGATAATTGTTTTTAAGTCCTCGATGGTATAACCAAATAAACGTTGTCTTGTCTGGAAATCAAGTTTCTCAACAGGAGTAGGATTATTGGTATAAGGAACTTTAGACAATGGAAGTAAGTTAGCCTCAACCCATTCTTTGTAAGGGCGTTTGGTAACGATTGCTTTTTTGATTTCCTCGTCTTCAATAATACGGCCTTCATTCATATCTACCAGGAACATTTTTCCCGGTTCTAAACGACCGTGCTGAATCACGTCTTCTGCCTCGATATCAAGTACACCAATTTCTGATGACATGATCACGAAACCACTTTTTGTTAAAGTATAACGAGAAGGGCGTAAACCATTACGATCTAATAACGCACCAATTACATTTCCATCCGTAAACGGAATAGAGGCAGGGCCATCCCAAGGTTCCATGATGCAGGCGTTGTACTCATAGAAAGCCTTCTTTTCCTCCGACATGGACTGGTGTTTTTCCCAAGCTTCTGGAACGACCATCATCATAGCTTCCGGCAAAGAACGACCGGTCATTAACAAAAGTTCAACGACCATATCCATAGAAGCGGAATCTGATTTTCCTTCTAAGATTATCGGGAATAATTTTTTGATATCAGCACCAAAAATTTTACTTTCCATTAATTCTTCACGGGCACGCATTCTGCTGACATTTCCGCGGAGTGTATTAATCTCCCCGTTATGACACATATATCTAAAAGGTTGCGCTAAATCCCATGAAGGAAAAGTATTGGTCGAGAAACGTTGGTGTACTAACGCCAGACGAGTCACTAAATCGGGATCTTTTAAATCAATATAATATCGGCTGATGTCTTCCGGCATCAAGAGACCTTTATATATTATAGTAGTTGTCGATAGGCTAGTAAAATAAAACATATGACTTTCGGAGGTTTTAGAGCCTCTTATCGCATGTTCGGCAATTTTTCTAGCTGCAAAAAGTTTTGCATTAAATTCTTGTTCCGTTAAATCCTGATCGTTTTTGCTAACAAAAACCTGCTTAACGGTTGGTTCTTTTTCTGCGGCAATCTGCCCTAAATTTTCAACGTCAACGGGTACATCTCTCCAGCCTAAGATCTTTAAATTTTGATCTTTAATAGTAGATTCAAATGTATTCATGCAGAAAGTAACCTGGTTTTTGCTTTTTGGTAAAAAAACCATTCCTACTGCATACTCACGTGTTTCAGGGATTTCAAAATCACATACTTTCTTAAAAAAATCATGTGGGATGTCAAATAAAATTCCGGCTCCGTCTCCGGTTCTTCCATCAGAACTAACGGCACCACGGTGTTCTAATTTTATTAAGATGTCCAATGCTTTGTGAATGATGTCATTAGATTTAATACCATTCAAATTACAAATAAATCCTGCACCACAATTGTCGTGTTCAAATTCAGGCAAATAAAGCCCTTGTTCTTTAACTCTCATTCTTGATATTTTTTTTGTAAAAATAAAGATTTCGTTAAATATAATTCATTAAATTCGTTGTTTTGCCTGTATTTTTGTTGTAATATTAGAAAAAGAGTTCTAAAATGGCAATAATGTTTTTTAAAGCATTGCGAATTATCAAAATCATAATCCGTTTTAAGATAATTTATGAAAAATCATCTCTAAGCTATTGATATCGTTGGTGTTTTTGTTAAAACTCAAACGATATAGTGCTTTTATGTTTAGAATTTATATACAATTGTTTAACGATTAATTTGCGATAACATAAATTGTGGATTAGGATTTCAAAAGTAAAGTAGAATCAAAAAGTAATTTTAAGAAGGTCCTAAGATTCTAAGTTCCTGAGTGTCTAAGTTTTGGGAATGTTAAATTGCTGTAAATAGGTGTCTTAAGAAATAACTCTTAGAGACTTAGGAACTTAGAGTCTCAGAATCTTTAAACCTTTCTACTGACGGAATTTGGGTTTAAATAAGAATAACTCCTTAATATAAATTTGACACATTATTTAATTGAAAAAGATTTTACTATTCAGTTGAATTTTGCTATTTTTGTCGCACTTTTATTCTGAAATAAATTCAGAACCAGACAAATTCTATATTATGAACATACACGAATATCAAGGAAAAGAAATTTTAGCGAGTTACGGAGTACGCATTCAACGCGGAATTGTGGCTAACAATGCAGTTGAAGCTGTAGCTGCTGCAAAACAATTAACTGCCGAGACTGGTACAGGATGGCACGTGATTAAAGCGCAAATTCACGCAGGTGGCCGTGGAAAAGGTGGTGGAGTGAAACTGGCTAAAAACTTACAACAAGTTGAAGAGATTGCAGAACAAATTATCGGAATGCAATTGATTACACCTCAAACTTCTGCTGAAGGTAAAAAAGTAAACAAAGTTTTAGTAGCAGAAGATGTATACTATCCTGGTGAGAGTGAAACGTCTGAATTTTATGTTTCTGTTTTATTAAATAGAGCAACAGGTCGTAACATGATTATGTATTCTACTGAAGGTGGAATGGATATCGAAGAAGTTGCTGAGCACACACCACATTTAATCTTTACTGAAGAAGTGGATCCTACTGTTGGATTACAAGGTTTTCAAGCAAGAAGAATTGCTTTTAACTTAGGTCTTTCAGGAAATGCTTTTAAAGAAATGATTAAATTCATCGATGCTTTATACAATGCTTACATTGGTTCTGATGCGTCTATGTTTGAAATCAACCCGGTTTTAAAAACATCTGACAACAAAATTATGGCTGTTGATGCTAAAGTAAATATCGATGATAATGCTTTATACAGACAACCTAAATATGCTGAAATGCGTGATATCCGTGAGGAGAATCCAATTGAAGTAGAAGCGAAAGAAGTTGGTTTAAATTACGTAGATCTTGACGGTACTGTTGGATGTATGGTAAACGGAGCCGGTCTTGCAATGGCAACTATGGATTTAATTAAATACGCCGGATTTGAGCCTGCTAACTTCTTAGACGTTGGTGGAACTGCTGATGCAAAACGTGTTGAAACTGCTTTCCGTATTATCTTAAAAGATCCAAACGTAAAAGCAATTTTGATCAATATTTTTGGTGGAATTGTTCGTTGTGACCGTGTGGCACAAGGAGTTGTTGACGCTTACAAAAATATGGGTGATGCTATCAATGTGCCAATTATCGTTCGTTTGCAAGGAACAAATGCTGAAATTGCAAAAGATTTAATTGACAATTCAGGTATGCCAATTTTATCAGCTGTTCAATTCCAGGAAGCTGCTGATCAGGTTAAAGCTGCATTATCAAAATAATACAATAAAAACATCGTCGCGTAGAGATGCACTGCAGTGCATGTCTACTGCGGTTTCATATAGAAAGATAAAACCATTCGTTCTGCGAATGGTTTTTTTTATGGGTTGTAAAATGTAGAATGTAAAATGTAGAATGTAAAATGTAGAATGTAAAATGTAGAATGTAAAATGTGGAATGTAAAACCGTAGAGATGCACAGCAGTGCATCTCCTTATTGTAATAATTATTTTAAAATCGTAGCCAATTCCACAATTTCGAAAGCGGGATCGTATTTTATAAATTCCCTAATCATGGATGTATGTCCTGCACCAAGCAGTACCATTATTTTGTCATCTTTGCTTTCTGTAAGTTTTTGAATTAAAGAATACATATACAAATTTCTTTTGTACCATTCCGAAACCAGGTAAGCACCCACAAAATTACCTGTTTTTCCGGCTCTGTTTGCGGTTCCCAGATACCATTGAACATTTTCTGTATTAGATTCTTTTGTGTTAACATCTATAAGAAGTTGTGTCAGGGTATATTTTGCAATTTTTTCATTTTGTGATCGTTCGTATTGTTTCATCTCTTCGTCATTGCTTTTTAATAAATCAAGCTGATTAGCTTCTTTCATTCCTTTAGTGAGGCTATCGTAAGGAAAATCTGTTTCGTTATAATCAATGGCAAATAATTTTTTATGTCCAAGTTTTTTAGCGGCACGTAGGGCTAGTTGTACTCTTTCATCTGCTTTTTTTTGAAGTAAACTGTCTGTATTGCGGGCATAAAATTTATCCAGTTTGTCTTGCTTTTCGTGTCCCCATTCTACGAAAATTTTGTCAGGACTAAATTTTTTAATTTTATTGGTGATGTTTTCCAATTCCTTTTGGCTTTTGTCACTCATTACATTAAAAGAATTGGTTTTTGCGACATCAAGACCTGGGTTTTCAAAATGAAAAGTTCCGATTAATAAAATTTGTTTCTTTTTTATTTGTGCAGAAACGGTGTTTAAGGTGATGAAAGCTAATAGTAGAATAATTTTTTGCATGATAATTTTGTTTTAAATTCAGGGCAAATGTATCCTCATAGTCGCTGTGATTTTTTGCTTTTTGACCAACTAGGGGTTTCTTTACAGCAACTATAAAAATTCGCGGTATAAAAAGTTGGTGTACTATTTTTAATAGTTCGTCAAAGAAAAAGCAACTTTCATATAATTTAGTTTTGATTTGAAGTATGAATTGTATTTTTGAAGTAAGAACTATATTTTCTATGAAATTAAAAATACCATACTACTATCATTTATTACTTTTCCTTGTATTGTTTATAATTTATTGTAGCTGGGATCTTGGAATTAATAATAAAAAAGCAGAACACGTTTTCTCAGATCTATATTTATGGGTTACTTCCAGTTTTTTTCTTACTGTATTTATTGTTTACCTTTTTAATTTTTATACGTTTTGCGATTGGTTTTTGTACAATAGAAAGATGTTGTTTTATTTCTTGACGATTCCGGTTTCACTATTATTGTTTGGCGGATTGCGTTATCTAATTCAGGAGGTCATAGTCTTTCATATTATTGGAATGCATAATTATGATGTACGGGATTTGGAGGTTGGTTTTTATATACGCGACAATTTATTCTTCGGGTTACCTGCAGTAATTTTAAGTGCATTATGTTATTTGTTCTGGCAATCGCAAGCATCGCATCAAGAGAATCAGGATTTACTTCTGGAAAATAAAAAAGCCGAATTTCAGATGTTAAAGGCGCAGGTAAGTCCACATTTTTTGTTTAATACACTGAATTCTTTTTATAGTCAGTTGATTTCGAAAGAAGATGAGATTGCTTCGGATATTTTAGTGCTTTCAGATTTGCTTCGATATGTGATTACTGAAACAGATAAAGACGAGGCTGTGCTTTCAAGAGAAATTCAATTCATTCAAAACTACATTCATTTGCAAAAGAAAAGATTTGAGGATCAGCTTTATCTGGATTTTTTAGTGGAAGGTGATTTTGGAAATGAAAAAGTACTTTCGTCGGCTTTGATTCATTTTATAGAGAATGTTTTCAAACACGGAAAATTAAATAATCCGGAGGAAAAAGCTGTTATTTCGATAAAATGCAATCAGGAATTTTTGGAAGTTTCTACCTTTAATTATAATGCGGAAGGGGAGAATTACTCTTCAACCGGAATTGGTTATGAGAACCTGATTAAACGATTAGATTATACATATAAAGATCGTTTTCTTCTTGAAAAAACAACAGAAAATAATACCTTTAAAACATACTTAAAATTACCGCTAAAAAAGTAACGCATGCCATTTAAATGTATCATAGTTGACGATGAACCACCTGCAACCCGAATTTTAGAAAACTACATCGGAAAAGTATCTTTTCTGGAAAAAGTAGGTGTTTTTAATGATTCTTTAAAAGCACTTGAATTTTTGAATAAAGAAAATATTGATGTAATTTTTTTAGATATTCAAATGCCTCAGTTAACAGGTTTACAGCTTTCCAGAATCATTTCAAAAAATATAAAAGTCATTTTTACGACGGCTTATCCCGATTTTGCTTTAGAAGGATTTGAGCTTAATGCTGTTGATTATTTACTAAAACCCATTTCGTTTGAACGTTTTTATCAAGCCGTTTCTAAATTGAATCCGGAAGTTAAAACAGAAGTTGTGTCTAATAATGCTGTAGAATTTATTTTTGTAAAAACAGATGGTAAGAATAAGTTTCAGAAGGTGCTTTTAAATGATATACTGTATGTAGAAAGTTTGCAGAATTATGTTTGTATCCACACTTCTAAACAACAAATTATTACCCATTCTTCTCTTAAAAATGTAATCGAATCATTACCTGAAAAGGATTTTGTTCAGATTCATAAGTCCTACATTGTGGCTTTAAAGCAGATAGAATCTACCGATAGTTTCTCTGTTTTTATAGGTACAAAAGAATTACCTATTGGTGCTACCTATAAAGAAGTGTTTTTTGAACGAATTGATCAGAATAAGATATAAAAAAATCCATTCGTGGGAACGAATGGATTTTTGTTAGATACACAATTGTAGAGATGCACTGCTGTGCATCTCTACAATTGTGTATCTGTATATTTCTGCTTATTTTTTGTTTTTACCGTTTTTGTAAACGACTTTTTCAACCACCTGTACTTTCGGGGCAGCAGGTTTTTTCTTGAAAGGTTTTTTAGCCGTAGCCGTTTTTGAAGGTTTCTGATCCCCTCTGGCTCTTTCGCTGTCTTTTGGAGCAGCTTTAAATTCGGGTCTGTCTTTAGTGTCTTTTTTCGGAATCTGAGCTTTATGTTTTGCTAAAACCTCATTTGGGTTTTTCGGATTTTCTTTCGTTCCTCTTAAGTGAATTACCAATCCATTAAGAAAGTTACGCAAAACCTGATCACCACATTCCATGTAATTTTCATGATCTTCGGCTCTAAAAAAAGCACCTAATTCTGATTTTGAAATTCTAAAATCTACTAATTCTAAAATTTCAACTATTTGGTCATCACGTAGCATTAAGGCTACACGAAGTTTTTTTAGGATATCGTTGTTTGTCATCGTTTAATTTTTTACAAAGGTACGTTTTAAAAATGATCAGACTGTAATTTATTGTGGTGTGCGTGGATTTTTTGCCGCGAATTGCACGAATTTGCACGAATTGTTTTTGTTTCGAAATAGATTGTTGGTCAATAACTATGAATCAGGAAAAAAATCCTTTTAATCAGTGGAACCAGTAGTAGTTTTTTTGGTCTTGCCACAGATTAAAGTGATTATATCGATTTCTTTTGAGTTAAAAAAGAAAAGAAATCCTTTTTAATCAGTGGAATCAGTGGCATTTTTTTTGGTCTTGCCACAGATTAAAGTGATCATATCGATTTTTTTTTTGAGTTAAAAAAGTTTTACTCTTCCACAAGACGAAAAATGGCTATTTAGTAAGTTCCGGTTTTAGGATATCTTAGAAAATTAGCGAGTAGGTTAAAAAAATAATTTGCGCAAATTCGTGCAATTAGTGGCAACTCTTTTTATGTACAGTCAGAGTTGTAGTCATTTAAAACCTGTATCATTTTGTCTAAATCTTCTTTAAGATGATTGGCAGTAATCACAATTCTATTGATGTCTTTGGTGTTTTCCTGATATTTAAAATTGGCTATAATGATTTTATTTTTTTTGAGTATCTCGGTTATACTTTCAATTTCGATATAAAGCAGGGGGTAGTTTTTATCAAATTTAATATTCTCGTTTTTAATGAGTTTTGTATCGATGTAACTCAAGTTCTCTAAAAGTTTTTGATGCTGCTTTGGATAGATTTCTGAAGCATCTGCCAGTGTTTGCACAAAAGCAGGATTCATTCCGGCTGCCGAAATAAAAGTGTCTGTTTTTTTTATTTGATTGATGAAGGAAAGATCGCTCGCAATAACGCCTCCTGTCAGTCCAAATGCTTTACCTAAAGATGCTACCATGATTTTTCGTTTAATCGGGAGCTGAATTTCAGCATAAATTCCACAACCGTTTTCGCCCAGAATTCCAAGCGAATGGGATTCGTCTATGAGAAGTGTAATTTCTTTGTGATTGGGGATTTCTTTTAAAATTGATAGATCAATCGCTTTTGTCTGATCTGCGGGAACAGCGTCCGTAAGAATGGTAATGCGCTCCGGTGTTTTATCCAGTAACCTCGGATTGATTTTAGCATCAATAATAACTGGAAGACTGTTATGGGTTTTAATGGCAGGATGGGCGTTTGGGAAATGAAAATAGCAGTCCGTTTCTTTATTCAGTTCGTCTATTACAATTTTTCCGGCCAGCATTCCCGATGAAACCGTTACGGCTGCTTCTGCTTTTATATGACCGGCTAGAAAGGTTTCACCGTTATCATAAGCAGTAAGTTTAACATTCGCATTTCTGGAGCTCCCGTAAGTGGTTCCCCATTTCAGCATGTTTTTGATTACTAACTGCTGAAAATCACTGTTGGTTGATAATCCCAAATAAGCTGTACCACCAAAATACAAATAAGGTTCCTGGTTTATTTCAATAATGCGATCCGGAAATTGATTGACTTTCATTAAACTTATATTATAGTTAATCGGGTTAGTGTAATTCGTAAAATTTGTGCTTAACACACAAAAACATAGATTCTGCTTTAAAAAAAGCATGTAAAAAAGAAACTCCTTTCAGTCCATAGTCAAGCTATGTGGCCTTCGACTTCGCTCAGGCTGACAACTGGTCTTCGACTTCGCTCAGACTGACAACTGGCCTTCGACTTCGCTCAGGCTGACAATTGGTCTTCGACTTCGTTCAGACTGACAACTGAAATTTTAAATAAATGAAAGGCCTTTTTTCGTTTTCAAAAGGATGTTTCTATGTGTTAAAAATATTTATGCTTAATGAATTAAAGATACTCCGGTCCCATTAAGTTCAGAATAATGAATCACGCCGTCTTTTAGGGTTATACCGCTTGCAATATCTTGTTCTAAAAGTAAAGCGCCATCCATGTCTACATAATCTAATTGAGGTAATAAATGCGCGATGGCTGAAATTCCTACAGTAGATTCCGTCATGCAGCCCACCATCGTTTTTAAGCCTAATTTTTTAGCTTCTTCAATCATGCGTTTGCCGGGTGTTAGTCCGCCGCATTTTACCAATTTGACATTTACGCCATGAAAATGATGGTGGCATTTTGCAACATCTTCTTCAAGAATACAGCTTTCATCGGCAATTACCGGCAAAGCGGAATGTTTGAAAATTTCTCTGTGTCCTTCCCAGTTATCAGCTTTTATAGGTTGTTCCAGAAATTCAACACCTAATTTTTTTAATTCTATCGAATTATGGATTGTTTCATCGACCTCCCAGTCGCAGTTGGCATCAATTCTGAAAATGGCATCGGTGTGTTTTCGTAATTCTTTTACAATGGCAATATCTTCTTTGGTTCCCAGTTTAATTTTGTAAATAGGCCAGGGAAGCTCCTGCATTTTAGAAACCATTTTTTCTATAGAAGCAATCCCGATAGTGTAATCGGTCATCGGGTTATTGTGAATAGAGTACCCCCATAATTCGTATAATTTCTTGCCTTTTTTTCTGGCATACAAATCCGTATAGGCCATATCCAGAGCGCATAAAGCAAACATGTCCTGTTTTAAATGAGGATATATTTTAGTCCAAAAAGCTTCAGGAGTTTCGTTTTCGGTACGTTCAATAAGAGTTCGGATTTTTTCTAAATCCGCTATCATTACCGGAACGGTAGTTTTGTAATACGGATTCGAAGTTGCTTCTCCAAAACCTGAAAAACCATCACTTTTTAGTTCGACAATAAGCGAGGGCTGAAAATCAATTGATTCTCGGGAAATGGTAAAGGTGTGTTTTAGTTTTAGATTGTATTCTCTTAAAATCAATTCCATATGCTGTGTTTTTTTAATTCAACCATAAAAAGGCGGTTACAAAATTATCCCTCCAAAGTTTTTCGTTATGCTGTCCGCCTTTTACAATTTTTGATTGGGTTAAGTGGAGACAGTAACAACGGTTTTTGTCCAGTAATCGTTCCATTTTGGTCATGTCTTTTACCATATTTTCATCTTCGCTATCACCACACAAAAAGTAAATTTTGGTCTTTATTTTAGGCGCTTTTTCTGTTAAAGTATAAATGTCATTGGAAAACCAGAAAGAAGGCGAAAAGACGCCTGCTTTTCCAAATACTTTTGGGTATTTTAATAGTGCGTAATACGAAACCAATCCACCAAGGGAACTTCCCATGATTTGCGTGTTTTTGGTATTTGGCCTAGTTCGGTATTCTTTATCGATATACGGTTTTAGCGTTTTTACGATAAATTCAAGATAATTGTCTGCATTTCCGCCGCCGTATTTTTCATTTTTAAAGGGCGTTAATTCATCAATTCGTTTATCATTTCCGTGTTCGATTCCAACCACAATTACCTGCGCTTTTAAGCTGTCCAGTTTTTCGTCAACATTCCATTCTCCCGCGTAAGAGGTTTTAGCATCAAATAAATTTTGAGCGTCATGCATATAGAGCACGGGATATTTTTTTTGGATAGCGCTTGAATAATTTTCAGGTAAATAAATCCAGATTTTTTTACTGGTTTTTAGCTGTGGCGCCTCAATGGTGAAAGTGGAAACATTTTTGGATGCCGTACTTTCTTGTGCATGACCGCTAAAGATTATCCCAAGGAAAATGAAAATGAAGATTAGCCGAATCATGCGTTTTTTTGTGTTTTAGATTTAAAAACAATAATTTAGCTAAAAATAAGAAATTGATGAATACCGAAGAACAAAAGAGAAGTTTACTTTTAGAAATGATCGCTTTCTCGACAGTTGATGGTCAGTTGCATAAACGAGAATTGGATTTTTTGTGGCTGGTAGCTCAGGAATTGAATATCGATAAAAAAGACTTTCAGGATTTATTTCATCAGGAACATACCCCGCTAAAGATAAAATCTGAATTTCAACGCATTCAGCAATTCTACAGATTGGCTTTAATCATGTATTGTGATGGTATATTGCACGAAAAAGAAGCATTGGCAATACAACAGATTGCAATTGAGATGGGGTTGAATCCAATGGCTACAAAACGAATTTTAGAGTTGATGCAAAAAGCACCAAACGCTATGCTTGATCCTAAAGTATTATTGAAAGTTTTTCAGGAACAACACAATTAAGGGAGTTGTTCCTGTAGTTTTTTAATATCATCACGCAACTTTGCAGCTTGTAAAAAGTCTAATTCTTTAGCTGCTTTTTCCATTGATTTTCGTTTTTCACGAATCATTTTTTCCAGATCGCCTTTAGACATATATGCTGTTTCCGGTTCTGCTGCTACCGGGAGCGTATGTCCAAGCTCAAATTCTACCAACGGATTTTTAGTAAAGGCACTATCGATTTTTTTATTTAATGCCTGTGGTACAATATTATTTTCGGTGTTAAAATTCATTTGTTTGGTTCGTCGATAGCTGGTTTCGTCGATTGTTTTTTGCATACTGGCTGTAATTTTATCCGCATACATAATCGCTTTACCATTTAGATTTCTTGCCGCACGACCGATGGTTTGCGTCAGTGATCTGTGACTGCGAAGGAATCCTTCTTTATCAGCATCAAGAATCGCAACCAAAGAAACTTCGGGTAAATCTAATCCTTCACGAAGTAAATTAACTCCAATTAAAACATCAAAAATACCTTTTCTCAGATCCTGCATGATCTCGATACGCTCTAAAGTGTCAACATCAGAGTGAATATAGCGACAACGAATATTTACTTTGGTTAAGTATTTGGCTAATTCTTCGGCCATTCTTTTCGTTAAAGTAGTAACCAAAACTCTTTCGTCTAATTCACAACGAACCTGAATTTCCTCGATTAAATCATCAATCTGGTTCAAACTCGGACGAATTTCTATAATTGGGTCTAACAATCCTGTCGGACGAATCACTTGTTCTACGTAAATACCATCGCTTTTTTGTAATTCATAATCGGCTGGGGTGGCAGAGACATAAATGACCTGATTTTGCATGGCTTCAAATTCTTCAAACTTCAAAGGCCTGTTGTCCATTGCGGCCGGTAGTCGGAAACCGTATTCCACCAAGTTTTCTTTTCGGCTTCTGTCGCCTCCGTACATGGCATGAACCTGTGAAACGGTTACGTGACTTTCGTCTACCACCATCAGATAATCGTTTGGGAAATAATCCAGCAAACAGAAAGGTCTTGTTCCGGCATCTCTGCCGTCAAGATAACGTGAGTAATTCTCAATTCCGGAGCAATACCCCAATTCCCGAATCATTTCTAAGTCAAAATTGGTACGTTCTTCCAGACGTTTTGCTTCGAGATGTTTTCCGATTTCTTTAAAATAATCGACTTGTTTGACCAGGTCTTGCTGAATTTCCCAGATAGCAGCTTGCAGGACATCCGGAGAAGTCACAAACATATTGGCCGGATAAATAGTCAGTTTATTAAACTTTTCAATCACTTGAGAAGTCTTGGAGTCAAAAGATTCTATTTCTTCAATTTCGTCTCCGAAAAAGTGAATTCTAAACGCATCGTCCGCATAACTTGGATATACTTCGACAGTATCACCTTTGATTCTGAAAGTTCCGGGTGTAAAATCGGCTTCAGTTCGGGCGTACAAACTCTGAACCAGACTGTGCAATAGTTTGGTACGTGAAATGACCTGATCCTTTTCTATCGCGATTACGTTTTTCTGAAATTCAACCGGATTTCCGATACCATACAAACAAGAAACTGATGCAACGACCAAAATATCACGTCGACCCGAAAGGAGGGAAGAAGTGGTGCTCAAACGCATCTTTTCAAGCTCTTCATTGATAGATAAATCCTTTTCAATAAAAACCCCTGTTACGGGCATAAAAGCTTCGGGTTGGTAATAATCGTAGTACGAAACAAAATATTCCACTGCATTATTAGGGAAAAATTGCTTGAATTCAGAATACAACTGTGCTGCCAAAGTTTTGTTATGTGCCAGAACCAAAGTAGGTCTTTGCACTTCCTGAATAACATTGGCTACCGTAAATGTTTTTCCCGAACCCGTAACTCCTAATAAAGTTTGATATTTTTCGCCATCCACAACTCCTTGTGCGAGTTTTTGAATGGCTTGTGGCTGATCGCCTTTTGGACTATAATCTGAGGAAACTTGAAACTCCATTTTTGACTGATGAAAATTTTAGTGTTGTAAAGATACGAGTTTGATTTCTTTTTTTGCGGAAAGCCGAAATCAAAAAAAAGCCATTAACAAACTAATGTTAACGGCTTTTTAAAATTCTCATTTTGTGGTAGAAAGGCTCTAAGCTACTAAGATGCTAAGTTTCTGAGATTTTAAATTACAGCAAATCCATATGTTTAAAAATAAAACTTAGCATCTTAGCAACTCAGTAGCTTAGAAGCTAAAGCTTAATCGGGCAAAAACAAAGCGTCCGTTTTGACCAAATTGCGATACGTTTCTGGAATACACAAATTGATTTTGATTTGATAAATCAATAGCAGTTGCTGCTGCGGCATAAGTTACATTTCCGTTTGCATCAACACCGTTGGCTCTTCTGGCGGTTTGTGGGCCCAGGTTTTTGTCCGGATAAATATCAAAAACATTGTTTGCACCAATTATGATTTTGGTTATAGGGCTAATTTTGAAACCAACCGACATATCGGTAATAACTTTTCCTCCCCAAACCGGGTGTTCATTTTCTACCGCTTTTCCATTCACAATAGTAGCGCCTACAAGACCATCACCATTTACGTCAGCTACGTTTGGGTCTGTTACTTGTCCAAAATATACATTTCTTAAAAAGAAATCAAACTTCTTGTAAGTAAGACTATTGGTTAAGTTTACTTTTACTCGAGGCACTGCCTCTTCCAGATAAATTCTGGAGGACTCTGAAAAATAAGTGTTGACTTGTCCAGCAGCTTCTAATATTGGAGAGGCATGAATGTTCCCTATTTTATGTGTTTTTGAAAAAGTCCCGGATAAATCATTTTTTAAAGTCAGATTTTCATTTAAGTTAAGTTTATTGGTAATCACTACATCAATTCCTTTGGATTCGGTATCAATTGCATTGGCAAAAAAAGTGGCCGCATTTGCCCCAGCCTGATCATACAAAGGCTGAGTAAGAGGAGTTGGCGTAAATTGATCCGTAAGTACCACTCTGTCGTCTATTTTTATGAAATACGCATCAGCAGTTATTGTAATGTTGGCGGCTGGAATTTTGGCAGTAAATCCGGCACTTACGCTAGTAGATTCCTCTTGTTTTAATTTAGGGATTCCAAGTAATTTGGCTATTTCAGAATCATTGCTGAAAGTTCCTACTTCAAAAGGAACCCCTCCCGTAAATTGCGTGGCAGTTGATTCGTAGTAAATTTGATGTAAGGATGGAGCTCTGAATCCGGTTGAGAAAGCACCGCGCAAGTTGATATTATCAGTAAGTTTATAACGCGTTGCTATTTTAAAATTAGTGGTGCTGCCAAAATCAGAATAATTTTCAAAGCGAACAGCTCCATTTAATAACCATTTTTCGGTTACATCTAATTCTAAATCTGTATAAACGGCAACACTGTTTCTTTTTTCATCTTTAGCATTTTCTGCTCTGTATCCCGGAAAAACCTGTGCTCCACCAGGTCTGGCGGCTCCATAGAAGTCCGTAACTCTTATGTTGGCAGGCGTTGTACCGGTAACTACATTTCCGTTGATATCGTATTGACTGTAAGAATCGGGAACACCGGCATTGATACCGTACAGTTCGTAACGATACTCGGCACCAAAAGCTACGTTTAGCGTATGGAACTTTTTGCTCATGTCAAAGTTGGTTGTGTTTTGGGCAAAACGTAAACCTCCGGCATCAAATTTGGTAGGAGAACCTTCTCTCATGGTTGCATTTACGGTATTTTCTATATTGTAATCAAAAGCATTTCGGCCATAGGTATTACTCAAATCAAAGTTCCAATCTTTAAAAATAGTACCTCTAAGCCCCGTTGCGGCAGAAAGATCATTAATAGTGGAATGAATCTCAGGCAGGAAACCATTTAAGTATAAACCGGTATACGATCTGGACTGATTAGGTCTTCTGAAAAAACCGGCAGATTCCCCTTCTCTATAGCTCGTTCCTCCAAAAACATAAACTTCTAACTTTTCATTTATAGGATAGGCAGCATTCAAAAAGAACTGGACACTCTTAAATGCAGATTGACCTACTCTCATATTAAAGTTTTGTCTTTGCAGATTTCTGTAAGCCAGTTCTCCATCTGTAGCATCAAAATTTAATGCCGTTTGCAATTGTGGAATAGTGGTTGCATTAGCGATATTTGTTTGCTGTGTTCCGGTAAAATAGTTTATTTGGGGAGCATAACCTTTTATCAGATTAATAATCTGAGCCGAATTAGGGGTATTGCTAATGTTTCCAAATAGAGAATTAATATTGATTCCATCTTTAAAAGCTCTTTGTTCGATAGCGTTGTAAGCGTTATAGATTGTTCCGGTCGCATCATCGGCTCTGCTTGTGGCATCACGTAGTTGCAAGCTACCTGTTAGATTAATAAAACTTTTTTCTTTGCCCAGATTTGTTCCGTAATTAAGATCCATTTGGTAATGGTTACCATCATTGCCTCCTCTGTGGTCATTGGCATTTCTGGAAAAATTACTCCCTGAAAAGAGATTGACATCTAATTTTTTAGTATCCTTTTTTATATTAAGGTTAATAACTCCCGCAATAGCATCAGAACCGTATTGAGCAGAAGCCCCATCTCGAAGTACTTCTATTTTTTCAAGCGCAAAGGACGGAATCGCATTCAAATCAGTTCCTACAGATCCTCTTCCCGGTGTTCCGTTTATATTGACTAAGGCCGAAGTATGTCTTCGTTTACCATTTACTAAAACCAATACCTGATCGGGCCCCAAACCTCTTAATTGAGCCGGATCAAGGTGATCCGTTCCGTCGGCAACCGTTTGGGTATTTGACGTAAAGGAAGGCGCCACCATGTTTAAAATCTGATTCAGGTTGGTTTGTGCCCCTTGTGTTGCAATTTCTTTCATTGCAATTACATCAATAGGAACCGCAGATTCTGTAACGGTTCTGGCGGGATTACGCGATCCAATGATCACTACATTTTCCAGTGTTTCCCCACTGCCTCCTGATAAAGTAACATTTACAATTGGCCCATCAACAGTTACAGTCTTGGTTTGCAAACCTACATATGAAAATTGCAATACATCACCAACTTTGGCTTCAATAGTATAGTTTCCATCGATATCCGTAACAGCTCCTTTTTTGGTACCTACTACCAAAACAGTAACTCCCGGTAAAGAGCCTCCCGTTTCGTCTACAACCTTTCCCTTGACAATATCAATTTCTTTTTTCTGACTTATCAGGTTTATTTTTTTTCTGTTTTTTGTCTGTTCAGTTGCGTTAACAAAGTTGCTGCCTGATACAATAATTGCAAATACAAACGACGAAAGTGATACTTTCTTGAGTCGGAAAAACACTTGATTTTTAAATAAATTCTCTTTCATAATTTTGGTTTATATTAGTTTGGTTAAAATCAATATGAAAACAAAAAAAATAATTTAGAATAGGAATTAAACTATTATAAATTATTTCCAGATTTGAATTTGTTTTTTGAAATGTTTATTCAATAGGTCTTTGAACTATAGAAATAGTCACTTTTTGTGTATCTTGTGACTAATTTAATCTACTGCAGATTAAGGTGGTATTCTCCGCTGTATTTTGGCGAATTTTAAAAAGCGTTTTTGCTTGTAATCGTAAATATATATAATTTTTATTTAAAAAACACTTACTGTAAGAAAAAAGTGAAATTTTTGAATTATTTATAAATGTTGCAATGTAGTTTAGTTAGAACTATTTTTTTAAGGATTTGAAATCTGTTTTTTTTAATTTAAAAAATCAGTAATAGCTTCGTTCACAATGTGGGGTTGATCCGTGCTTAAAAAATGTCCGGCATCTTTGATGATAATGGTTTTGCAGTGGACCAGATATTTTTGTGCGCGTTTTAAACTTTCATCAGAATTCACAACATCATGATCACCAATTAAAACTAAAACCGGATTTTGAATTGATTTTAATTCATCATCCGAAAAAGGTTGCATCTTAAGCATATTCGAATTTGATTTGGCGAAATGGTTCGCCAGATAAAATTGTCTTTTATATACGGGATTTATGTTTTCAGGATGTGTGGCAAAAGTTTTTAATGTTTTGGTAAATCTTTTTTCATTCGGAAACAGTTTAAGTAATAAGGCAGGAGTCATTTTTCTCATTTTATCAATAGATTTAAAAGTCTGCGCAGGACTTAATAAAACGATTCTGTCAATTGAGTTTTCTTTTTGGGTCGCTAATAATGTTGCAGTCCAGCCACCACGCGATGCAGCTACAATATCAAAGTTTTTTAATTTAAAATGATCGAAAATCTGACGGTACCAAGCCACTATTTCTTCTGTAGAAAGAGGTTTTGCTGTTAAAGTAGATTTGCCGGGTTCCATTAGGAAATCGATGGCATAAATGCGATGTGTTTTGGCTAAAACTTTACTATTCGGATACCACATGGTAGAGCTGGCATCCATGCCGTGTAATAAAACTAAACCTTTTCCATTTTTTGGCCCGGCTATTATAACATGAGCAATTCCAAAAGTGGTTTGAATAGTATCTTCTGTATAGGGAACGTCCCAAAGTTTTAATGCTTTGTTGTAAGAGGCGATGTAACTGTCTTTGTCAGTTTTGGTTTGAAAAATATAATCATCAAATTTTATTTTTTTAGAAGAAGCACAGCCAACAAGTAAAAATAATAGCGAAAATTTTAGAAATAGTTTTGGCATAAGAAAAAATTCAATTTGCCATAAAGTTAAGTGGAAGGAATGGATTATCGTATTAGAATTTTGTTGGGAATTTTCATAATTGTAAGGTTCTATATTTTGTTTACAGTGATCGAGATTATTCTAAATGATGAGCTCTTGTTAATTATTTTAGGAAGTAGTTGTGAAGTAATATAAGAGGCATGATCAGGTTTGAAGTTTGCTCCCTTTTTTTCAATGTTCGGTGTAAGATTGTATTTTTTGTAAATAGAATTGATAAAACGAGAAATATATTTTTCTTCATTATCAGAAATTAGTATTCCGGTAATTGTGATATACTTACTTGAACCGCCATGTCTGTTTGGTTTATCAAGAGTCCATCCCAAATCACCACTTTCATCTATGTATATTTTCATACGTACAAAAAAAAGGGCGTAAGCCCTTTTAATAATTTTGTTAAAAATAGTCCCTGTGAACGATGTATTAATAATACATTTATGGTAGATGTTTCACCGCCACGTTTGGACAGGTATTACCTATTTGGTACAAAGATACAATAAAAATTAAAGCAAAATTAATTTGTAGGAATTTTGCTCTTTTTTTTAACGCTTTTGTTGTGTTTCAGATAAAACAAATAGGTGATACAATAGATTTGTTTTTTTGGCTTTGAGCCATATGTAGTGCTTATTAAATTCTTTTAATAAATAAAAGTTGATTTTAGAATCTTAAATTTTGAATGCTCTCTGTTGTGCTTCAGTCAAAAAAGTCCACGCCACAATACGACTTGTTTTTTGGCCTTGAGCCATATCTATTGTTTTTACTGTAGCGGCATGTACTTTGTTTAGTGTTCTGTAAATACTGGAAAGATTGTCTCTTTTAGAAACCAAAGTAGTAAACCATAAACATTGCATCGGATATTTGGCACTTTCGTAAATCATTTGCGTGACAAAACCTATTTCGCCGCCATCGCACCATAATTCTGCATTTTGGCCTCCAAAGTTTAAAACAGGGTTTGTTTTTTTCTTTTCTTTCGGATTTAGATTCGAAACTTTTCTCACGGTACTTTGGTTGGCATCTTCAGCAGAGGCATGAAAAGGAGGATTGCAAATAGTAAAGGTAAAACGATCTTCGGGCGTGATGATATTTTTGAAAATAAAACGGGGCTCCATTTGTTGCTGTAAACTTATCGCATCAATAAGTTTTGGATTGGCTTCGATAATTTTACTGCAGTTTTCAATTGCTTTCAGATCAATATCAGTTCCCACAAAACTCCAATCGTAAATGGCATTCCCTAATATCGGATAGATACAATTTGCGCCCGTTCCGATATCAAGACCTAAAACAGAATTCCCCTTAGGAATGACACCGTTATTAGTTTCAGCCAATAAATCAGCCAGATAATGGATATAATCGGTACGACCAGGAATTGGTGGACAAAGATAATTGACAGGAATATCCCAATTTTCAATGCTATAATACGTTTGTAACAACGCTTTGTTGAGTGATTTTACGGCTTTCGGATCACTGAAATCAATAGTTTCGATACCGTGAACATTTACTGCTACGTACTTTTTTAATTCCGGACAATTGGTAATAAGAAGTTCGAAATCATATCGGGAGCGATGTAGATTTCTGGGATGTAAATTGTTTTTTTCGGAATTGTCTATTGCTTTCATTTTGTGAATTTGGATGCAAAGATAGTCATTCCTTTTTTGTGGACTACTGTGTTTACGGTTAAGAATTTTAAACGCAAGGTCCGCAAAGGATTACGCAAAGTGCACAAAGATTTTTGTTTGTTTTAATCGCAAAGTTTGTTAAGCTGCATGTAAAAAGTTGCTTTTTAGATGCTAGTAAACTCTCCTGTTTGTCGATAAATTTTTTCACGCAGATTTAGTTTATGTTTTTGTTTTGTAGTCTTTTAATAAAAAAATCTGCAAAATCTGCAGAATCTGCGTGCACAAAAAGCTTCGCGTGCTCTGCGTAACCTTTTGCGAACTTAGCGGTTAAAAAATGATCAATCCATACACTCCATAAGAAGCAAATCGCCATCAGTATGTGTAATGGTAACCAATCCGTCTTTTGCAACAGCATTACTGCTGCCAGTTCTGTATCCAATTGTAAGGGTGTCATTTTCTAATGGATATTCCAGATTGGTTGAAAAAATGCCATTTACAACTCCAATCGGGATTAATGAAATTGGGGTTTTGGCCGTGTACCATTTTTCAAATTTATTCGGAAGCAGAAATATTTTAGAATGATCATCCAAAATAACAATCTTAAGCAAATTTCTGTAACGAACAATGTTGGTTAGATTGGTTATGGTGTGATCAGCACGTTTTCCGGTAGCCCAAACAACATTTGCGGCAGGGATTTTTCGATCAATTAAATAATCAAAAGCTTTTTCCAGATCAGTTTTGTTTTGGTCGGGTGTATGTACAATTTCAATCGGATACTGAGAGGTTTTGTAGATTTCAGGGTCAAAACCACGATCAAAATCGCCTAAAAGAACGTCAACTTTTATGCCTAATTCAATAACTCTTTCGATGGCAGAATCCAGTACGACAACTAGGGGAGACCATTCGAGCAATTGTCCTAATAATTCCGGATTGCATGCTGCTCCGTTAGCGATAATTAAAGCGGGTTCCTGGTCGTCGCGTACGATATGGTGTGAAGACATTTAGCGTTTTGATTTGAAATGTGCTGCAAATGTACAAAAGTTATAGGCTTTGACTGAGGACCGGTTTATTTTTCGATGTTATGAAATGTTATTCTATTTATTTAGGCAGATCTAATACTCTTCTGTGATAATTAATCTGTCCTAAATGATAGGCTAAATGCGTAGAAAGATGAACCAGGAAAAAACCGGTTGTCATTTCTTTTTCGAATACAATTTGCGGGTAATTCTTTTCTAAATCTTCTTCCGTTAAAGAACTCAGCGCATTATCTACAACCAAAATGGTGTTTTCTATTTTCTGAATTAATTCTGATTTGGGAATATCTTTTAAGGAAAATTCTAAAGGACGATTTCGGATATAACCCGTTTTTCCAATTTCTGCTCCGATATAGGTATTTAGGTTTCCGATCAGATGCAGGCAAAGGTTTCCGCCTGAGTTCAAAATGTTTTTATCGATTACCCAAATAGTAGATTCATCCTGATACGATTCAATTTCCAGTTTTAATTTATTGAGGTCTCTTTCAAACAGTGCTTTAAGCGTTTCGATTAACATAGTTTTTCCGTTTTATTTTTTATCGGAATCCAGATTTCTTCTTCAGAATTCGGATCATCTTTTTTGTATTTTTCACCCATAATTGCAAAATGCGGACGGTCATCAACCGTGTAATCCGATTTTGGTAACCATTCCACAAATATAGAATGATACGTTTTATGAGCGGTTGCATTTTCCCCTGAATGAATAAAAATGGCATATAATCCTGAAGGAATTATCAGATCCTCCATTTCTGACGGGATGTCGTTGAAATCAGAAACTTCAACTGCTGCCCATTTCTCAAAATCGTTTTTTGGATCAAATTCGTTAAAATAACCAACAGGGAAAACTTCTAATGAATATAAATCAGTTCCGACCTGATTTTTTATTTCTTTGCGGTGCGGCATGAAAGACGACCATAATTGGAAGGTTTTATTATCAAGATAAGACATGGCAATGTATTTTCCGACAAGTTTTTTTTCTGTTGAAATTTCGATTCTGGCTTCCATTAGTAAGTGTGTTATTCGATAGTGTATTTTCTTGAATCTGTTTCGGTAAGCGAAAAATAGCCCAAAGGATAATTGGGTTTATCGGTAGTATTAATAATGTTTCCCTTTACTGTTGCAGGAGGAGATTGAAATGGTCCTCCGCTGTTGTTACCGGCAATACTTACCAAAATACTCATATAATTATAATACTGTTTTGAGATTCCGTAATGGACTATTTCAACTTTGTCTCCGGGTTTTAAATCGTCATCATCCGAGCTGCTGAAAATTTCATTTCCCTGATAAAATTTATCTTCAGAAACATAAAAGGTAGAAGTTACTTTACTGGAATACGTGTATTTGAATAAATAGAAATTTTCTGCATTGCCGGGATCGGTATAAAAAGCTTTTACCTCAATGTCTTTTCGGGTTATTCCTCCTTCGTTATTTTGTTCCAATCGGGTGATGGGAGCTACCGATTTTAAGGTTTCATTTGCTGTATACGTATTTCCGCCGCTAACTACAGTCAAAGTGTATTGTTCCTCAATTTCGGGTTTAAAAGTGTTACAAATGTAAAACCCTTTTTTAGAACCTTCCACGAAATTGAATTGTTCATTTTTACTGTTTTTTATATACACAGTAGCACCGGAAACGGTTGGAATTACGTTTTGAAAATAACCGGTTGTAGTAGTCAGTTTTATGATTTGTTGATTTCCGACTGTTCCTTTTTGCCAATTTATAGCAGCTTCAATTACTAATTTTGGAGGTGCTGTATCTAATTCCACATCAACAACTTCTTCACAACTTATGAAGAAAAGAGATATAAAAAATACGATTAAAAAACTTGCTTTTTTCATGATCTATCTTTTGTTTTTCTTTTGCAGAAAATAATTTTTAAAATTTGAAATTGTAACTTACTGCCGGTACCATTCCAAAAATGGAGGTTTTTACAGCTTCATTAGCACCGGTGTCTGCATTTTGACGAAAGTTAATCGAGGCCGCATTTTGGCGATTGTAAAGGTTGTAAATACTAAAAACCCATTCTCCTTTCCAATTTCTGTTTTTATTACTTCTTGGTGTCAGGGTTGCAGAGATGTCCAGGTGATGATAAGCAGGTAAACGATTTTTGTTTCTTAGCCCATAACTTGGTACCGTGATTCCTAAATACTCATATTGCGAATTCGGATAAGTAACAGGTTGTCCGGACTGCAAAGCAAAGTTAGCACCAAAAGACCATTTTTCGTTTAAATTATAAGCGGATGTAATGGCTAAATTATGAGTTTTGTCGTAAACAGAGCTGTACCATTGTCCATCGTTTATCCCAGTTTCGCCAGCTGTTCTTCCAGGTGTTTGTTGTTCTGATTTAGATAAAGTATACGAGACCCATCCGTTAAACTTGCCCTCGTTTTTCTTAAACATAATTTCTAAACCATACGATCTCATGCGTCCGTTTAGAATTACCTGTTCGATAGCATCATTGGCAATTAGATCGGCACCATCAATATAATCAAGTCTGTTTTGAATTTTTTTGTAATAGGTTTCAACTTCAAGCGAATAAGCGCCGTTGTTTATGTTTCTAAAATAACCCAGCGCCACCTGATCGGCAATTTGGGGTTTGATATAGTTGTCACTCGGCATCCACACATCTAATGGAGTAGGAGATGAGGTATTCGAAATCAGTTGAAGGTATTGCGCCATTCTGTTGTAACTGGCTTTTACCGACTGATCATCGTTCAATTGATAAGAAACCGCAAACCTTGGCTCCAGATTGTCATAACTCTGAATCACTTTGTTTTTGCCAAAATACTTAGTTGAGGTTGGTGTACCTTTTTTGTAAATCTGTATGTCTGAGTCAAAAACAACCGGACCGTTATTATCGTAATAATTAATAGTAGATCCGCCTAAACGATAGAATAAACTGTAACGCAATCCGTAAGAGACAGTAAGTTTTTTTGTAACCTGACTTTCGGCATCGAGATAAACAGCAGGCTCAAAAGCGTATTTCTTGTCTAACTGATCAGGATTAATTCCGGAAGTACTTCCGGTTGGTTTGATTGTTCCCGGATTAAATCCGTAGTAAATCCCGTTTATACCATAGTTCAATTTGAACTTATCTGAGATATAATGTTTGAAATCGTATTTGATATTGTAGTTTTTAATTCCCGAATCCCATTTGAAGCCCACCAAATCCAAATCAAGACCATAATAATAGTCGCTGTAAATCAAGGATAAATTAGAGAACAGTTTATCAGAATACAAATGATTCCAGCGAAGATTTAAAGTGGTGTTTCCGTAGGTGTTAGAGAAACTTTTATTGATGCTAAAAACATCTCGTCCAAAATACCCGGATAAATACAAGCTGTTGTTGTCGTTTAATTTGTAACTCAGTTTGGTATTCAAATCATAAAAATAGGCAGAGTTGTCTTTTTGATCTTCGGATAATTTTAAAAACAGATGCGCGTACGAAGCTCTTCCTCCAATCAAAAAGGAGCCTTTGTCTTTTACTAACGGACCTTCGGCAAGAAGCCTGCTTGAGATTAATCCGATTCCGCCATTCATGTGAAAATCTTTGCTGCTACCGTCTTTTTGGTAAATGTCAAGAACAGAAGAGGCTCTTCCGCCATAACGAGCCGGAATTCCGCCTTTATACAGTTTTAAATCTTTGATGGCATCGGGGTTAAAAACCGAAAAAAATCCAAATACGTGAGAAGAGTTAAAGATAGTAGCTTCATCCAACAGAATTAGATTCTGATCCGCACCACCACCTCTAACATTAAATCCTGAGGCTCCTTCTCCGGCATTGGTAACACCCGGAAGTAATAAAATCGATTTTAAAACATCAACTTCTCCCATAACAACCGGCATTTTTTTGATCGTTGAAATGGAAAGTTTATTGGTGCTCATTTCAGGAGATTTAATGTTGATCTTACCTTTGTTGTCCGTAATAACAACTTCCTGAAGTTCTTCACCTCCTTCATTCAGGGAAAAATTACTTTTGGTGTTTTGATTTAGATCAATTGTTTTTTGAAGAGTTTGATATCCCACATAACTGATTTCGATCTGATGTTTACCGGAAGGAATGGTTAAAGAATAAAAACCGTATTCATTTGTAGTCGTTCCAATCTTTAAGGAAGGAATATAAATGTTTACCCCAATTAAGGTTTCATTGTTTTTAAAATCGCTGATGGTGCCGCTTAAGGTAAATTTTTCCTGAGAAAATGAAGTAAGAGTCGTTAGAACAAGAAGAATAAAAAGGCTAATTTTTTTTGTAATCATTGTCTTGATTTTGATATACATAGATAATAATTCTTATTAAAATATGGCCGCGAACAATTGTTAAATATGAGTTAAGAAAAAAGGCAACCGTTTTAGGGTTGCCTTTTTATATTTCATAGTAAATAATATACTATTTCTTATTTTATTTCCGCCAGGATCGCATTGAATGTCGCACTTGGACGCATTGCTTTGCTTACTAATTCCGGAGTTGGCTGATAGTATCCGCCTAACGTTTGAGGTTTCCCTTGAGCACCGATTAACTCAGCATCGATTTTAGCTTCGTTTGCTTCAAATTGAGCTGCAATTGGAGTGAAAATTGCTTTTAACTCAGCATCTTTATTTTGAGCAGCTAATGCCTGAGCCCAATAGAAAGCAAGGTAGAAATGTGAACCACGGTTGTCAATTTGTCCTACTTTACGTGCCGGAGATTTGTCATTTGCTAAGAATTTGTCGTTTGCCTGATCTAAAGTTTCAGATAAAACAATCGCTTTAGCATTGTCTAAAGTCTGACCTAAATGTTCTAAGGAAGCACCAAGCGCTAAGAACTCTCCTAATGAATCCCAACGTAAATAGCCTTCTTCTGTAAATTGCTCAACGTGTTTAGGAGCAGAACCTCCGGCACCTGTTTCGAACAATCCACCGCCATTCATTAAAGGAACGATAGAAAGCATTTTAGCTGAAGTTCCTAATTCTAAAATTGGGAATAAGTCAGTTAAGTAATCACGTAAAACGTTTCCTGTTACTGAGATGGTATCCAATCCTTTGATAATTCTGTCTAAAGTAAATTCTGTAGCCGCAACCGGATTTAAAATACGGATGTCTAAGTTTATAGTATTGTAGTCTTTAAGGTATTTTTGAACTTTTGCGATCAATTCTCTGTCATGCGCTCTGTTTTCGTCTAACCAGAAAACAGCCGGAGTATCAGATAAACGAGCTCTGTTTACCGCTAGTTTAACCCAGTCCTGAATCGGAGCGTCTTTAGCCTGACACATTCTGAAAATGTCATTAGCCTCAACACTTTGTTCCATCAAAACAGTTCCGTTTTGGTCTACTACACGAACAACACCTTCTTCTTTCATTTGGAAAGTTTTATCGTGAGATCCGTATTCTTCTGCTTTTTGCGCCATCAAACCTACGTTAGGAACACTTCCCATTGTTTTAGGATCAAAAGCACCGTGTTTTTTACAGAAGTCAATAGTTGCCGTATAAATTCCCGCATAAGAACGGTCCGGAATAATAGCGATTGTATCTTGTTGTTTCCCTTCTTTATTGTACATCTGTCCTGAAGTACGAATCATTGCCGGCATAGAAGCATCAACAATAACATCAGAAGGAACATGTAAGTTTGTAATTCCTTTATCAGAATTCACCATCGCCAATGCAGGTCCGTTTTCGATTGCCTGATTGATGGCAGCTTCAACTTCTGCTTGCTCCGGTCTTCCGGCAATTTTAGTATAGATATCGCCTAAACCATTTCTGGTATCGATGTTTAATTCATTGAATAAAGTTTCGTATTTTTTGAAAAGATCAGCAAAATATACTTCAACGATAGCGCCAAAGATAATCGGATCTGAAACTTTCATCATGGTAGCTTTTAAGTGTACAGAAAGTAAAACACCTTCTTTTCTTGCTTCCGTAATGGTTTCAGCAACAAAACTTTTTAAAGCTTTCAAATGCAATACAGAACTGTCAATAATTTCACCGGCCTTTAATGGAGTACTGGCTTTAAGAACAGTTGTCGTTCCGTCTTTGGCAACGAATTCGATTTTTACATCATTCGCTTCAGTAACGGTAAGTGATTTTTCGCTTCCGTAGAAATCACCATTTGGCATTGAAGCTACTTTGGTTTTAGAGTCAGCAGACCATGCACCCATGGAGTGTGGATTTGCCTTAGCGAAGTTTTTAACCGCTCTTGGAGCTCTACGGTCAGAGTTTCCTTCACGTAAAATAGGATTTACAGCAGAACCTAAAACTTTAGCATATTTGGCTTTGATTTCTTTTTCAGCATCGTTTTGAGGCTCTTCCGGATAATTTGGAATATTGTAACCATGTGATTGCAATTCAGCAATAGCCGCTTTTAACTGCGGTACTGAAGCAGAAACGTTTGGTAATTTGATAATATTGGCTTCCGGTTGTGTAGCCAATTGACCAAGTTCAGCCAATGCATCAACTGTTTTTTGATCAGCCGTTAACACTTCAGGAAAATTAGATAAAATTCTGCCTGCCAACGAAATGTCTCTTGTTTCAATTGCGATACCGGCTGTTGCGGTAAACGCCTGAACAATAGGTAGAAAAGAATAAGTCGCTAACAATGGCGCCTCATCAGTTAAGGTGTAAAAAATTTTTGAATTTTGTGTCATTTTCTTTTTTTTTATAATCGTATTACCGCGAAATGGTAATTAAAAGGTATAGTCGGCTCAAAATGAGCGGAGCAAATATAATAAAAACAGGACGAAAACGGTTGCGTTTTAAGGATAATTAAAGAAATTATCAGATTATTATTTCGGGCTCGTAAAATTGCTAAATTGATGATTTTGGTATTAAAAAAATAAGGTTTTACTGAATCAATACGAAAAGCGGCAAGCGATAAAATTTTGTGTTTATTTGGCAACGTGGCCCGCAAAGGTTTTACGCAAAGAGTACGCAACGGTTTTTTACTTGTGTTGGTCGCAAACGTGCAAAGGTTTACGCAAAGGGTAGCTATTTTTGCTCGCAAAGGCGCAAAATCGAAAAGTTTCTTTTCACGCAGATTTTGCAGATTCTTTTTTATTGAAATTGATAAAAAAAATATCTGCAAAATCTGCAAAATCTGCGTGCAAAAATTTCTCCGCAAACATAGGGGGAAGCTATACTTAAAATTGTTTCTTTTTATCTCAGCGAACTTTGTCTAAAACTTTGTGCGTCTTTTGGTTGGATCTTTTAATTCTGGAATTTCTTTTATCCGCTGAGATTGAAAATCGGGCATAAAAAAACCCGTTTCAAATAGTATGAAACGGGTCTTTTATGATAAAAAAGATAAAGAATTATCTTCTTTTATCTCTAATCTTAGCTTTTTTACCAGTAAGTTCTCTGAAGTAGAAAATTCTAGCTCTACGTACAGCTCCTTTTTTGTTGATTTCAATTTTCTGTAAAGCTGGTAAGTTTACCGGGAAGATACGCTCAACTCCGATAGCACCTGACATTTTACGGATAGTAAAAGTTTCTGTGTTACCAGAACCTCTTCTTTGAATAACAACTCCTTTAAAAAACTGAGTTCTTGTTTTTTCACCCTCTTTAATTTCGTAGAAAACAGTAATAGTGTCTCCAGCTCCGAAAACAGGGAAATCTTTTTTAGCAACTAATTCGTTTTGAACGAATTTCAATAAATCTGCCATGATAATTTTTAATTATGGTTTTTTATAGAGTAACATTCACGGATCTCGCCAGAGGTTAGTCTAATTTGGGTGCAAAGGTAAGTAAAAATAAATAAATTCCAAATTTTTGAAATTCCAAATTCCAATTTTCTAACTTATTTGCTTGTTGGGAGTTAGAGTTGTTTTGAGTTTCAGGTTTCAGGTCTCAAGTTTGAGGTTTCATATCTCACATTAAGGTTACGCAACAACAACCTGAAACTTGAAACCTGAAACAAAAACATACATTTTTTAACGTTCGCATTTAGTGGGAATTTCAATTTTCTAACTTATTTGTTTATTTGGGAGTTAGAGTTGTTTTGAGTTTCAGGTTTCAGGTTTCAGGTTTCAAGTTTCAGGTTTCAAGTTTCAAGTTTGAGGTTTTACATCTTACATTAAGGTTGCGCAACAACAACCTGAAACTTGAAACCTGAAACAAAAACGCACGTTCTTTAACGTTCGCATTTAGTTGGAATTTCAATTTTCTAACTTATTTGTTTATTTGGGAGTTAGAGTTGTTTTGAGTTTCAAGTTTCAAGTTTGAGGTTTCACATCTCACATTTTACATCTCACATAAAGACTACGCAACAACAACCTGAAACTTGAAACCTGAAACAAAAACACACACTCTTTAACACCTCATTTAGTTGGAATTTGGAATTTCAAAAATTTGGAATTTTACTCCAACAAATCCGGTCGTCTATTTTTAGTATGCTCATACGCCATATCCTCACGCCATTTGTCGATTTTGGCAAAATGTCCGCTGGTTAAAACTTCGGGAACTTTCCATCCTTTATAATCTGCGGGGCGGGTATAGATAGGACCCGAAAGTAAATTGTCCTGAAAACTGTCCGTCAATGCAGAGGTTTCATCACTTAAAACACCCGGGATCAAACGAATTAAAGCATCCGAAAGTACCAAAGCACCTAATTCGCCACCTGATAAAACATAATCACCAATCGAGATTTCTTTTGTAATAAAATGATCTCTGACTCTTTGATCTACACCTTTATAGTGACCACATAAAATAATGATGTTTTCATACATCGACATGGTGTTGGCCATTTTTTGGTTTAAAGTTTCACCATCCGGAGACATATATATGATCTCATCGTATTCGCGTTGGCTTTTCAAATGTGTTATACAGTCATCAATTGGCTGAACCGTCATCACCATTCCGGCACCGCCTCCAAAAGGATAATCGTCAACACTTTTTTGTTTATTTGTAGTGTAATCGCGTAAATTATGAAAATGAACTTCTACCAAACCTTTGTCAATAGCTCGTTTCATAATGGAAGCCTCAAACGGACTTCTTAATAATTCCGGCAAAATCGTTATAATGTCAATTCGCATTTCTTTTCTTCAATAGTTCTAAGCCGCAAAGATACAAAGTAAATAGTGGCGAAATTTTAAAGATTTAAAAATAGAAGAGTTAAGACAGAAATAAAAACACTCATACCTTTAGAAGTACGAAAAAAGATAGGATGTTTTTTAGTATTTTTAACCTGTGGATGCAATTTGTAAAAACGATGCTTACATCTATTAAAAAACATAGATTTTGGTATAAAAAGAGTGAGAAATAGCGACACAGTTCGATCATATAGTCAATCTTCGACTTCGCTCAGACTGACAAATGATAATTTAAAATAAGTGAAACGCGTCATTACGTTTTCAAAACTATGTTTCTATGTGTTAAAAAGTAATGGCACCAAATAGGTTGTTTTTGAAGTAAATACAGAGAAATTGATTTGACCTAAAATGAATCTATAATATGAAAAATATAGTATTGTTCCTTGGTGTGATTTTTATGCTATCCTCTTGTAAGGATCAGGTAAAAGCACCAAATCTGGATCCGACAAAAAAAGAAAAAATAGTAAAACAATATTTCGAATACTATAATAACCATCAATGGAATGAGCTTGCGGCGTTGTATTCGCCAATAGCAGATTTTAAGGATCCGTCATTGGGAAACGAGATGACCATTCAGACCCGAAGACAAACCATTAATAAATACAATAAGCTTAATACCTTGTTTGCAGATTTACATGCTGAAATCGCTAAAATTTATCCCTCAGATGAACAACATATTATTGTCGAACTTGTTTCTACCGGCACCGCTGCCGACAGTACAAAATTTAAACTTCCGATCTGCAAGATTTTTACAATTGATAAAGGAAAAATAACACAGGATTTTACTTATTTTGACAACTTTGATGATTCAAAATCTGATAAATAAAGTTAGATTTACTTTCAGAATTCCAAAACAATAAGAATGATTTCCTCACGAGCCTTTACAAAGAATAATAGCCCGATAACGGCATCTGTTTTATCCATTTCATTTATGAGAAAGCTATTTCTTTTAGGAATCGTACTCTTTTATTCCTGTAATTCTAGTAAAGAAAATCCATATTTTGAGGGTGTAAAAGCAAATGATGTTGCGCTTTCTACGCCAGCTCCCGGTGAATGGTTGTATGATCATGAAGAAAAAGGACAGGATTTTGAACAATTCTTGAAATCAAAACATATTATTCCGACAAAAGAAGCGAATATTATTTATATAAAACCGATTGGCAATTTTACAGCTCTGCAAAACAAACAAATTGAACTGGTAAGAGAGTATTTGCAAATATTTTTTCAATTGGAAACCAAAATTTCAGAAAAAGCATCAAATGATATTATTCCTGATCATGCCAGACGGATAGGAAAGGAAAATCAAGAGCAATTTTTGGCCGGTTTTATTCTGGACAGCATTTTAAAAAAGGAAAAACCATTAAATAGAATCGCACTAATGGGATTAACGGAGGTAGATTTGTACCCTAGCTCACAATGGAATTTTGTTTTCGGATTGGCATCTTATACTCAAAAAATAGGAGTGAGCTCAATTTACAGATTGCAGGATGAGAATTTAACGGAAGCTAATTTTAATTTATGCCTGACCCGATTGTCAAAAGTATGTTCGCATGAAATTGGGCATATGTTTGGAATGCATCATTGTATTACAGCAAATTGTGTAATGAACGGAACAAATAGTTTGGAAGAAACAGATCAAAGTACGATTAGATTATGTTCGGTTTGTCAAAGGAAATTAAATTCGAGTATTAAATACGATAATGAGAAAAGATTAAAGGAACTTGCAGCTTTTTTTCGACGTAATAATCTGATGAGAGAGTTACAATTGATGAAAAAGGATCTGGCAAGTATTTAATTCAAGTTGCTGGTTGATTCTTTTGTTTAATGGTAATCCAAATGATGTAAGTAATCAACTGGGATCAGTTAATAAAAGAACAAACAAAGTAAAAAAAATAGCTTAATCTGTAACACAAGCGATAATGAACTGGCGGAGCAAATCTGCATGCATAAAGGAAACTTTACGCCTATGTGTTAGGAAATAAGTACACTTAATCGGTTACAATAAAACTTTAGAATTGAAAAATACAAATATGAAAAAATTAGGACTTGTAGGCGGAATCAGTTGGGTTTCTACAATTGATTATTATCGATTTATCAACGAAGGCATCAACGAAAAATTAGGAGGACTTAATTTTGCAGAATGCATTATTTATTCGGTGAATTTTGATGACTTTCAGAGAAACAATACCAACGGCAATTGGGATGCCACTTTTGATTTGCTTTTAAATGCCTGTAAAAGCCTCGAAAAAAGTGGTGCCGATGCGATTGTTTTATGTGCCAATACAGCTCATGCTGTTTCAGACAGACTTGAACAGGAGATTAAGTTGCCATTTGTGCATGTGGTAACAGCTACTGCGGATGCAATAAATAAACAAGGGTTTAAAAAAGTAGGTTTATTGGGAACAAAATTCACTATGGAAATGGATTTTTACTTCAAAAAACTGGCAGAAAATAACATAGAAGCTATTGTTCCTTTTCTTCAGGAAGAAAGAGATTTTGTTCAGCAAACTCTAAAAGAAGAATTAGGCAGAGGAATAATAAAGGAACAAACCAAGAGAGCTTATCTTTCGATTATAGATAAATTGATCGAAAATGGAGCGGAAGGGATAGTTTTAGGTTGCACCGAAATTCCAATGCTGATAAGTCAGGAAGACGTTTCGGTTCCCGTTTTTGATACGACAAAAATTCATTCGGAAGCGGCGGTAGAATTTGCTGTTTCGGGAGAATAATTTTGGAAATAGTTTGAAGAGTAAATCTCGCAAAGTCGCAAAATCGCAAAGTTTTTTTTACTGCTTTTTTGTAAAACTTTGCGGCTTAGCGACTTTGCGAGAAATTTTCACCCTCAGATTCAGCAGGATTGTTTTTAGCGGAACGACAAAACAAGAAAATCAGCATAATCTGCAAAATCTGCGTGCAAAAAAAACTTTGCGATTTTGCGACTTCGCGAGAAATTTTCACTCTAAGATTCAGCAGGATTGTTTTTAGCGGAACGACAAAACAAGAAAATCAGCATGATCTGCAAAATCTGCGTGCAAAAAAACTTTGCGGCTTGGCGACTTTGCGAGAAATTCAATCCCCCCACTAACGTTGAAAAATTTATAGTTTTTTTAAAGTTTTGGTTGCAATTAGAATAGTATTTTTGCAAAATGAATTTATCTAAAACGAATATCTTGTTCATGGCAGCCTGCACCGGACTGATAGTTGCCAACCTGTATTACTGCCAACCCCTGATTGTTTTAATCGCTAACGAATTTAAAATTCCCGAGGCCAATGCCGGAACCATTACCTATCTTACCCAGGCAGGTTATGCAATTGGGTTGTTTTTTATGGTACCGCTTGGCGATAAACTGGAACGTAAAAAGCAAATTTTAATGACCACTTTTGCCACGGTAATTGCTTTAATTATTGCCGCTACCGCTAAAAGTTTTTTTGTTTTGCAAGCAGCATGTTTATTGGTTGGAATCACATCGATTGTGCCACAGCTTATTTTGCCTTTGGCGGCCTCTTTGAGTGCACCGGAGCAACGTGGAAAAGTAGTTGGAACTATAATGAGTGGTTTGCTGGTTGGTATTTTGCTTTCCAGAACTTTAAGCGGATTTATAGGTGAGATTTTTGGATGGCGATCCATGTTTTGGATTGCGGCCGGAATTTGTCTTTTGATATTCTTTGCCATTCAGAAGAAATTACCGGTAAATAAACCGCAATTTGAAGGTTCGTACGGTCAATTAATTAAATCATTATTTACGCTGATAAAAACACAGCCTGTTTTGCGTGAAGCCACTTTAATCAATGTATTTTGTTTCGCACAATTTGGAGCATTCTGGACAACCATGGTATTACTGCTGTCAGGTGAACCATTTAATTTTAATAGTGCCACAATTGGGCTTTTTGGAATTGTAGGTGCTTCAGGAGCTTTAGCTGCGCCGTTGGTTGGTAAAATGGGTGATAAAGGAAATCCGAGAGTCGCAGTGGGCTACGGTTGTTTGTTGATGTTAATTAGCTTTATTGTTTTTTATTTTTCAATAGAAAGTGTCATTGGAGTTGTGATCGGAATTGTTTTTATTGACATCGGAATTCAGGGAGTTCATATTTCAAATCAAACCCGCGTTTACTCTCTTTTGCCTGAAGCAAGAAACAGATTAAACACCGTATTTATGTCGTTTAGTTTTCTGGGAACTGCTGCCGGATCAGCGTACGGATTGCTATTGTGGAAATTAGGCGGATGGCATGCCGTTACGATCGGATGTGCTGTTCTGGCTCTACTGGCCTTGTTAGTTTATGGAGTTACTTTTAAATCAAATTCGAAAAAATAGAAAGCACAAATTGATATAGAATTAATTTGTAAATTTGCAATCAAAAATTAAAAATAATAACAATGGAAAACGGAATATACGCTAAATTCAATACTAGCAAAGGTTCAATTTTAGTAAAATTGACACACGATTTAACACCTGGTACAGTTGGTAACTTCGTAGGATTGGCAGAAGGAAATTTAGAAAATAAAATCAAACCACAAGGGAATAAATATTACGATGGATTATCATTTCACCGCGTAATTCCTGATTTCATGATCCAGGGAGGTTGTCCTCAGGGAACAGGAACAGGTGGTCCTGGTTACAAATTTGATGATGAATTTCACCCAAGTTTGAAACACGATCGTCCGGGAGTTTTGGCTATGGCTAATGCGGGAGCAGGAACAAACGGATCTCAGTTTTACATCACTCACGTTCCAACTTCCTGGTTAGACGGAAAACATACTGTTTTTGGTCATGTAGTTGAAGGACAGGATATCGTTGATGCAATCGCTCAGGGAGATGCTCTTGAGACTTTAGAAATTGTGAGAGTAGGAGAAGAAGCTCAAAAATGGAATGCTATTGAGGCTTTCAGAGTTTTTGAAGGTTCTCGTGCTAAACGTGAAGCTGCAGAAAAAGCGGCTGCTGAAGCTAAAATGGAAGAACTTGCAGCTGGTTTTGATAAAACAGAAAGCGGTTTACGTTACAAAATGATTCAAAAAGGAGATGGTAAAAGAGCTGAAGCTGGAAAAACAGTTGCAGTACATTACGAAGGCTCTTTAGAAACAGGAAAAGTTTTTGATTCATCTTACCCACGTAAAAAACCAATCGAATTCAGATTAGGTCAAGGTCAGGTTATTGAAGGTTGGGATGAAGGTATTGCTTTATTGCAAGTTGGAGACAAAGCTCGTTTTGTTATTCCTTCTCATTTGGCTTACGGATCTGCAGGTGCAGGAGGAGTTATTCCACCAAACGCAACATTGATTTTTGACGTTGAATTAATGGAAGTAAAATAAGAAATCAGACTAGTTTTGCACTAATTTAAATAGTGTCTAAATAATAAATCCCATTCGTTTGCGAATGGGATTTTTTTATATTTACTTAAAAAACAAAGCTAATGAAATCAAATTTTTTAACCTTTGCCGCAGTAGCCTTGTTTTTGGCTTCTTGTGGTACTCAAAAGTCTGCTCCGGTTGCTGCAACTGAACCAGCTGCACCACCAACAGAAACTGCTAAAGTTGTAACATTAACACCTGAGCTTGCGGAAGGTCAAAACTTGTATTCTAACAATTGTGCTAAATGTCATAAATTGTACGAGCCTAAAAAATTCACACAGGAAGAATGGACTCCAATCTTAGTGCGAATGGGGAAAAAAGCACATTTAGATGCTACTCAAATGGCGTCTATTACGAATTACATTAATTCACAATTGTAAAACAAAAAAGCATTCTTAATCGGAATGCTTTTTTTGTTTTGAATTTTACCTGCTAGTAACCGCGATGTCACCCTGAGCGGAGTCGAAGGTTTTTGGAACTTAGAGGGGCTTCGACTTCGCTCAGCCTGACAGTGAGGGCTTTATTTTTAGGAGAGAAATGTTTTTTTTAAACTTGATTAGTTTAATAGGTTATTTGTTGCTCACTGCAATTATTTTTAAAGATTTTACTCCGGCAGGTAGTTCCCAATCAACTTCGTCGGTTTCTTTGAATCCAATTATGGCTACGCTTAAAGGGGCCAGGATAGAAATTTTTCCTTCTTTTACATCTGCCATTGAAGGTAGAACAATTTGAATTTTCATTTGCTTTTTGGCTTTTACATCTTCAATAGTGACAAATGAATTAATTCGGATAACTAAAGGATCCGGAGTGGTGTCTTTACTGATAATGGCACGATCTAATTCGTGAGAAAGCTGACCAACTTCTTTGGCATTGGTAGCATTTTTACTTTTTAGAATCAATTCACGAAGTAATTGATAGTCTGTTGAACTGAAAACAGGTGTTGGTTTCATATTGTTATTTATTTAGTTATTTATTCAAAAAAAAAAACTATTTCCGGTTCTCAAAATGAACGTAAGGAACAAATTGTGGCTGGAAGAGAATGGATGCAAATACAAGATTAACAGAAACAGGATTATTTGACAGAAGAAATTTTCTTTCAAATAAAAACGTTAAAATAAGATGTAAATCCTCCGCCTGAAAGAAGAAATGGAAATAGACGGAGGCCTAATTAATAAAGGCCTTACTATGCGAAATAAAGGCAACGGCAAGCGGTTTTCTCCTTAAAGAAAACGGTAGTATAAAAATAATAGCTACTATAATACTCGCCATGAGTGATCATTTAGATGAATTCGTAAAGATACTTAAACTTTTTTAAAAGTCGGGGTTGTTATTTCCATTTGATGTTACAACCAATGCTTGGCTTCTGTAAATCTTTTAAAGTTCGATTGTAGATTAGAGCGTCGATGGCACTTCGTAAATCACTGCCGCTTAATGGGATTCCGTTATTAGGTCTTGAATCGTCTAGTTGGCCACGATAAAACAAACGGTCGTTGGTGTCAAACAGATAGAAATCGGGAGTACAGGCAGCATCAAAGGCTTTTGCAACTTCCTGAGTTTCGTCAAATAAATAAGGAAAATCTATTTTGTGTTGGAAAGCAAATTCGGTCATGAGTTCCGGACCGTCTTGCGGGTATTTAATAATATCATTACTGGAAATTGCAAGTACTCCAATTCCCTGAACACGATAATCATTTGCAATCATGACAATTTCGGGAATAACATGAAGCACAAAAGGACAATGATTGCACATGAATATCACTAAGGTGCCTTTTGTTCCTTTTAATTCTTCAAAAGAATAAGTATTATTTGAATTCGTATCTTTTAGACTGAAGCTTGGAGCTACTGTTCCAAGTGGAATCATATTTGAAGGAGTTCGTGCCATTTTAGAATATATTTATTCAAAAATAACCTTTAAATTCTGTAAAAGAAAGCAAAAAATACAAGCGAAGGTAGATATTGTAAAAAGTGATAGTACTTTGGGGGGGAGTTAGTTGATTTGAGTTGTGGGTTGTGAGATGTGAGTTGTGAGATGTAAGATGCTGAATATGGTAATTTTGTTTATAGCAGGCAAATGCTTATACATACGATATTACAGGTAGAATTATCAAATAAAAAAAAGCGTTTTTTTTACTTTCTTAACTATTTTATTGATTAGTATTTGGCTGTCGCATAACAAAACTAATCACTTTCCAGGTTTATAACCCACAACTCACATCTCACGTCTCACAACTAGCAGTTTAAATTAGTTATGAATTCAGAAAATTCAACAAATCTTTATTTAAGCGATCTCGTTCGGTGTAGAATAGTCCGTGTGGTGCACCTTCATAGATGATAAAAGTGTTGTCTTCAATTTCTTGAGCAGCTTTTTTTGAGGTTAGGTCAATTGGTACCGTTTTATCATCTGTGCCGTGAATAATGAGCGTTGGAACATTTATCGTTTCAAGTTCGCTTCTAAAATCAGTATTCGTAAGTGATTCGGCACATTTTAAAGTGGCTTGTGGTGAGGCAAAAGAACAGAGCATGCGGTAATATTCTAACAAAGCATTGCTTACGGGTCTGTTGATCACATTTACCCCAAAAAATGTCTTTCCGAAATTATCCAGAAAACCGATTCGATCTTCTTTGATTGCGGCGACAGTTGCATCGGCTTTTTCTTTCGGACGTCCATCGGGGTTATCTTCCGTTTTTGCAAGGAAAGGTATAATTGAAGAGATTAAAACTGCTTTAGTGGCGCCTCTTCCGTCATGTCGGCTAAAATAGCGCACGACTTCTCCTCCACCCATAGAGAAACCAATCAGTGTAAAATCTCCTAATTGAAGTTGTTCTATTATTTCGTTTAGATCATCTGTTAAAGTATCAAAATCGTAACCATCCCAAGGCTGTGAAGATCTGCCAAATCCACGTCGGTCATAGGTAATTACTCTAAAATTATTTTGAACCAGAAAGTCAATTTGGTATTCCCACATTTCATTAGAAAGTGGCCAGCCATGAATCAGAATGACAGGTTTTCCTTTGCCGTAGTCTCTTACATATAGTTTTACATTCTGTGCAGTTTCTATGTATTTATCGGTGTTTTGTACTCTGGCGTCAAGATCAGCTTCTCTAAAAGAAGTGAGGGTATTTGTAAAACTATTTTCCATTTTCGTATAATTTAATGTTGGCCAGACTAATATGATTTGTAAAATTATAAGTGAAGCTCAAAAAAAAGTTATAGAATTATGAAGAATAATTACAAAATTAATAGGTTTGTAAATAAACATGATTTGAAATATGGATTTAACCTGGAGTGAATTCGAAAGAACCGATATGCGAGTGGGAACAATAATCGCGGTAAATGATTTTCCCGAAGCCCGAAAACCGGCTTATCAGCTTACGATAGATTTTGGTGCTGAAATTGGCATCCGAAAATCATCGGCTCAAATTACCAAACGATATGCAAAAGAAGATTTGCTAAACAGGCAGATTGTAGCCGTTGTTAATTTTCCTAAAAAGCAAATTGGTAAATTTAATAGTGAATGTCTGGTTCTTGGTGCCGTAGGAGAGGAAGGAGATGTTATTTTACTGGCTCCTGACTTTAAAATCGAAAACGGATTGCGGATTGGGTAGTTTTCAGTCGCAGTTTTTAAAGCTGCGACTGAAAATTATCTTCAAACAGTATTAATCTTTGCAACTAATTGTTGTAAAATCAACTGCCCTTCTTCCCAGTATTTTAAATCGGAGTCGGAATTGATGTGACCTTGTTGCCCAACACTAATAAAATCACTTCCCCACATTTCTGCAAAATATTGTTTGCGCTCAAATGAAGCGTAAGGGTCGTTTTCGCTGGCTACAACAATAGACGGGAAAGGTAATTTTATGGTTGGTATAGGAGAAAAGTTTCTGATGCTTTCCGGTGTATGTTCCGGGGAGTCTACATCTGCGGGAGCTACTAAGAGCGCGCCGACGATATTTTTGCTGTAATTGGAGGAGGCCCAATGCAATACCAGTGAAACGGCTAGGCTATGCGCTACCAGAATAGTCGGGCTGTCTAGTTTAGAAATTTCTTCTGTCAGTCGTGCAATCCATTCGCTGCGAATAGGTTCGTCCCAATTGTCTTGAACAATTCGTTTGGAGTTTTTGAATTTTTCGTGCCAGAAGGTTTGCCAATGTTTTTCTCCTGAATTTCCCAGTCCGGGTAGTATTAATAAATTTGTTTCCATTGCCGTGGATTTTGATTAAAATGTTAGAATTTAAAACTTAAATCGATTATTGAATGTGCTATCAAATTAGCAAAAAAATCATTTAAATCAGTAAAATCTGTGGCTACTTTTTTTGCCACAGATTAAAAAAATTAAATGGATTATTTCTTAGTGAAAAAAATAATTTGTGCAAATTCGTGCAATTTGTGGCTAGGTTTTTTTGCCACGAATTTCACTAATTGATGTGAATTTGATTGTTGAATAGTAACGGCACTACATGAATAATCGAGTTCTGGTTTAAAGGTATAAAAAAAGTCCAAAATGCAGGACATGTTGGACTCGTACTTTTAAAAAGCTATTTTTAGGACTAAATATCGTCGAAATCAATATCAGTAAAGCTAGATCTCTGTCCTTCAGGTTTATCAGAACCGTACTCTTTTTTAAAATCTTTTTGGTGTCTTTCAGAAATTACTTCTTCGCCTTTGTGGTTCAAGACGTACGAAGTCATTTCTTCTAGTATTTCAGCAAAAGCACTGAAATCTTCTTTGTACAAGTAGATTTTGTGTTTTTTAAAGTGAAAGGAACCGTCTTCTTCAGTAAATTTTTTGCTTTCGGTAATCGTGATATAATAATCGTCAGCCTTTGTTGCTCTCACATCAAAGAAATAGGTTCTTCTCCCTGCTCGTAATACTTTAGAAAAAATCTCTTCTTTTTCTAACATGTCATTTTCTCTCATAATACGTTCTATCATTTTTGGAATTAATAGTACTCAAAAATCATAAAAAATTATCGATTACACAACAATTAAAGTAATTCTTTTTCCGAAAGTTGTTTCAAATATAACGAAGAATAATAACCTTCCTGATTTATTAATTGATTATGAGCCCCTTGTTGAATGATTTTACCGTCCTCCAGAATGATTATTTTATCGGCATTTTTGGCCGAAGAAACCCGATGACTGACTATAATTGTCGTTTTATCTTTACAAATTTCGAATAAATTGTTCAAAATCGTCTCTTCTGTCTCTGTATCGACTGCAGACAGGCAATCGTCAAAAAGTAAAATCGCCGGATTTTTAATAATGGCTCTCGCAATCGAAACGCGCTGCTTTTGTCCGCCCGAAAGCGTAATACCTCTTTCTCCTAAAACAGTATCATATTGTTTGTTGAAAGCGATGATATTGTCATGGACAACAGCATTTTTGGCAGCTTTAATAACTTCTTCGTCTGTTGCATTCTGATTTCCAAATTTGATATTATTTTTAATAGTATCTGAAAATAAAAAGGCATCCTGAGGCACAATTCCGATGTTGTTTCTTAAATCATTTAGATTTAAAGTGCTTATTTCGTTTCCGTCTATCGTAATTTTTCCTTCCGTTACATCATATAAACGTGAGATCAGAGATAATATTGTTGATTTTCCGGAACCGGTTTTTCCTAAAATAGCTAAAGTTTCTCCTTTTTTGACAGTGAAAGTTACATTTTTAAGGGCTTCAATATTGGTATCATCATACGTATAGCTTACATTTTCAAAAGAAATCGAACCTTGAATATCGGATGAGTTTTGATTGTTGTTTTTGATTTCCGGTTCAATTTTCAAAAATTCATTCAAACGTTTTTGCGAAGCTTCGGCTTCCTGAACCATAGAAGAAACCCATCCTAATGAGGCTACAGGCCAGGTTAACATGTTTACATATAAAATAAACTCAGCAATTGTTCCTATACTTTTAATCGTTCCGTTAATGTACATAACACCACCAAAATAAATCACCACCAGATTACTGATACCGATTAAAGCAATCATTAAAGGACCAAACAGCGATTGTACTTTGGCTAAATCCAAACTCTTTTTTTTGCTTTCGTCAGCAAGGGCAACCATGTTGTTCTGATGTTGATTTTCTAAAGAATAAGCTTTTATTACTCGTATTCCGGAGAATATTTCCTGAGAGAAACTGGAAACCTTAGAGAGGTATTGCTGAAAAACAGTACTTCTCTTGTTGATTTCAGAACTTAGTTTGAAAATGCAATAGGAGAGTATAGGTAAGGGTAAAATAGTATATAAAGTAAGTAATGGAGATACACTATACATATAGATAATGACAATTGCAAAACGTATAAAAGTGTTTATGGTGTACATAACGGCAGGACCAACATACATACGTACTTTTGATACGTCTTCGCTGATTCGGTTCATTAGATCTCCTGTTCGGTTTTGTTTGTAGAAATTCTGAGAGAGATTTTCATATTGTTTAAAGACTTCATTTTTTAGATCAAATTCGATATGACGTGACATTACGATTAAAGTCTGACGCATTAAGAAGGTTAGAAAGCCTGCAACAATTGTGGTGCCTATGATTAGCAATACATTATGAATTAAATCCTGATGATAGGAAGCAATAATTGTTTCTGACGCCTGCTCAGCTTTTGGTAGTTTATCGAACTTTTCAATAGCACTTAGGGAGCTGCTAATTAGCTTTGGAGTGAATAAAGAAAAAATTTGTGCGATTATGGTGATTAAAATTCCTAAAGAGAAACTATATTTATATTTGATGAAGTATTTGTTTAAATAGCTTAATTCTTTCATTTTTTTAAGATATTCAATGTTAAAATGATATTGGTTTTGTGAATTGCTTTGAATTAAAAGCAATAGAAAACGCAATTTACTCACAATAAATTGATTGTTAATTTGTTATTCTAAAGACAAAAAATTAGCACATGTGTATTTTTTGTTTATGTTTGAGATGTCTTTTTGACAAATTCATAATTTTAACAAATAAATAGTAGCGCTATGGATGCAACTTTCACAACCGGAAAGGAACTTCAAAAAATGGATCCTGTTTTTGGTCAGTTATCTTTTAACGATCACGAACAAATTGTATTTTGCAATGACAAAGATACAGGTTTAAAAGCAATTATTGGTATTCATAATTCAGTTATGGGACCAGCTTTAGGAGGTACTAGAATGTGGAATTATAATACTGAATGGGAAGCTTTAAACGATGTTTTGCGTCTTTCAAGAGGTATGACTTATAAATCTGCAATTACCGGACTGAATATTGGTGGGGGAAAAGCAGTAATTATAGGTGATGCCAAAACGCAAAAAACTCCTGAGTTAATGCGTAAGTTTGGTGAATTTGTTCACTCTTTAGGTGGTAGATATATTACAGCTGAAGATGTTGGAATGGAGACTAAAGATATGGATACTGTAAGAGACGTAACGCCTTATGTTACCGGAATCTCTGAAGAAAGAGGTGGTTCAGGAAATCCTTCTCCTGTAACAGCTTATGGTGTTTATTTAGGAATGAAAGCGGCTGCAAAAAGCCAGTTTGGTTCTGATGTTTTAGATGGTAAAAAAGTTTTGGTTCAGGGAATCGGACACGTGGGAGAAACTTTGGTTGAGTATTTGACTAAAGAAGGAGCGCAGGTGACCATTACAGATATCAACGAAGAAAAATTGTATCAGGTAGCTTCAAAATACAATGCTACAATTTATACCGGAGAAGATTTATATACTGCAGATGTTGATATCTATGCACCGTGTGCAATGGGAGCAACAATCAATGATGATACTGTAAACAAAATTAAAGCAAAAGTTATTGCCGGAGCAGCAAATAATCAATTAGCGGATGAGAATGTGCACGGAGCAAGATTGCAGGAAAGAGGTATTTTATATGCACCGGATTTCTTAATCAACGCTGGTGGAATTATCAACGTTTATGCGGAATTAGAGCATTATGGTAAAGCTGAAATCATGAGCAAAACCGAAAATATCTACAATACTACTTTAGAAATTATCGATTATGCTGTGAAAAACGGAATCACTACGCATAAAGCTGCACTTACAATTGCTCAGAATCGTATCGATCAAAGAAAAATCGAGAACGCTAAAAAGTAGTTTTTAAGTTTATAATTTAGTCTCAGTTATAGTCCCTGTCGCTGTCTCAGTCACGGTTTCAATTGCAATTTTTGAAGTCATCTGAATGCTGCGAGTGAGATTGAAACTGAGACTTTTTTTTACGATTAAAACTTAATTGTTTACGAATTGTGTTTTTTATTGGATTAAATTTTATTATAACCTGTTTAATTCTTATTTTTGCACCCTAATTTTAAAATGTTCTTACAAGGTGGTAAATAGAAGACACATACGCGTTAAAGTAATGCAGTCCATTTATGCAATGCATCAAAGCGGTTCTGATAATATGGAAAAAGAAGAGAAGTTTCTTTTTTACAGCATAGATAATATTCAGGACTTATATCTTATAATGCTATCTTCATTGATAGAAATTTGTAAAAAAGAGTCTGTTTTTTTACATCTTTCAAGTAAAAAACATCTTGCAACTGCTGCAGAACGTAATCCGAATGAAAAATTTATCAATAACAAAATTTTTCAACTTCTTGCCGAAAGCAATTCACTTAGTATTGCTTTAGAAAATCGTAAAATCAATAACTGGTCATTAAATGATGATTATATCATATTGCTTTTAAACGATATTAAATCAAGCGAATTGTATGCTAAATACATGAGCAATTCAACAAATACTTTTGAAGAAGACAGACAATTTGTAATTGATTTGTTTGCTGATGTTATTGTTCCGAATGATAAATTGTATGAGTATCTGGAAGACGATAAGTTAACATGGGTTGATGATATTCCGGTTGTAAATACACATATTATCAAGCAATTGAAAGCTATTAAAACGCAAGATCCGGACGATTTTAGAGTGCCTAGATTGTATAAAGATGTCGAGGATAAAGATTTTGCAAAAGATTTATTCAGAAGAACTGTTTTGAATGAATCGGTTTTTGCAAAAGAATATGATGATAAAACACCTAATTGGGACAGTGAAAGGATTGCTGAAATTGATACCATTATCCTGAAAATGGCAATTTGTGAATTTTTGAAATTCCCTTCAATTCCGGTAAAAGTAACTCTTAACGAATATTTAGAAATTGCTAAAGAGTATTCTACACCAAAAAGTAGTATTTTTATCAACGGAATTTTGGATAATTTAGTTAAAGAGCTGGAAGCTAACAAAAAGATGATTAAAGTTGGTAGAGGTTTGATGTAAAATTGCAATAACAGCAATTTTTAAAATGCCAAATTCCAAAAAGAATATTAATAATAAACAAAAAGAATTTAAATCATGGGACAATTAACTCAATTTGCGCCATTTCTATTAATGTTTGTGGTAATCTATTTTTTTATGATCAGACCGCAGCAAAAAAGAGCAAAAAACGAAAAAGAATTTGAAAGCAACCTAAAAGTAGGTGACAAAATAATTACAAAAAGTGGTTTCCATGGTAAAGTAGTTGAACTAGCAGAAACTACTGTAGTTATCGAAACAATGTCAGGAAAATTAAAATTAGAGCGTTCAGCAATTTCTATGGAAATGAGTGCTGCTTTGAATAAAAAGGCATAAGCTTTTTTGAAATTCCAAAATTTTTAAAATCCCAAATTCCAATTTTTGTAGTGGAATTTGGGATTTTTTGTTTTAGTTCTTTTATTTCCGTAGATGACGGAATTGTTGTTTAATTGTCATTTCGACGCAGGAGACCCGAGCGATAGCGAATAGACGAAGTAAATCACACACGCAATTCGGCAAAGATTGGTAACATTCTGTATGGAGTTTCTAGTGCGATTCCTCATTCTTCGGAATGACAAAAATCGCAGCCAATTGGAATTTTGAATTTAAAAAACTTGGAATTTAAATTACCTGTATTTATCATTCAATCCAATATGCTGTAAAATCATAGGGATTATTTTCTCTATTCTTGAAAGCTTGGTTTTTTCCTGTTTTGCGGTTTCAATATATTCTAAAAACTCATGTTGTTTGTAGGGAGAAAAGGTCTGAAAAGCTTCGGCCAGAGCTTGATTCTGACTCATTTCTTTTTCCAGCAATTCAGAAACGATTGGTTCTTTTTTTGTTGGTTTGATTACTTTTCCTTGTTTTTCATTTTCAATGGCTTCCAGTATATAGTCCAGAATCTCTTTTTCGTTTACTTCTTCTTTAGAGGTAAAACGCCATTGACGCAATGATTTTGTTTTGTCTTCCTGTGCATTGATGAGTTTCTTTTTCTCATCTTTGAGAAAAACACCATTGTAAAACCAAATGGTAAAATACTCTTTAAAGCCGGCAATTCCTATGACATTTTTTTTATTGTAAACATAAACCGGGACGCCCCATTTTACGGTTTCGGTCAGTTCGGTTTTGTCAATAATTGATTGAAGAAGAAGAAGTTCTTCCTCCCAATTATTGACTTTGTCCCAAACGTGTTTTTTGTCGGATTTTGGTTCCAATTATTTTCTTTTTTTAGGTTTTTCCGGAGTATCAAAAATTCCCGGTACTGCTGTTAATTCAGCAATTTTTATAATGACATTAGTTGCTTTTTGAATGCTTTCTGCAGGAACATATTCATATTTGCCATGAAAGTTGTGACCACCTGCAAAAATATTAGGGCATGGTAATCCCATAAAGGATAGCTGCGAACCGTCTGTTCCGCCACGAATAGGTTTTATGATTGGTTTTATATCCAGTTCCCGCATTGCTTTTTCGGCTATATCAACGACATATTTTACAGGAAGTACTTTTTCTTTCATGTTGTAATATTGGTCTTTTACCTCAATAGTTACAATGTCTTCACCGAACTTTTTGGTGAATTTTTTATTGATTTTCTTTGCAATTTTTGCGATTAATTCTTTTCGTTTTTCGAATTTCTTTCTGTTGTGGTCGCGAATAATAAGTTCTAAAACGGTTTCTTCAATGTGTCCCGAGATATGATGAACGTGAAAAAAGCCTTCATATCCTTTGGTTTGTTGTGGTGTTTCGTCTTTTGGAAGTTCATTGATAAAATCATTCGCAATTAACATCGAATTGATCATTTTTCCTTTGGCGTAACCCGGGTGAACACTTTTTCCTTTAAAAATAATTTTGGCTCCCGCAGCGTTAAAGTTTTCGTATTCCAGTTCGCCAACCTGGCTTCCGTCCATGGTGTAAGCCCATTGTGCTCCGAACTTTTCTACGTCAAAATGATGTGCTCCACGACCAATTTCTTCGTCAGGTGTAAATCCAATTCTGATTTTACCATGTTTAATTTCCGGATGTTGTACCAGGTATTCCATTGCGGAAACAATCTCTGTAATTCCGGCTTTATCATCGGCACCTAAAAGTGTTGTTCCGTCAGTGGTGATAATAGTCTGACCTTTGTATTGCAGTAAATCTTTGAAATAATCAGGCGATAAAATGATGTTTTTTTCAGCATTTAGCACAATGTCTTTTCCGTCGTAATTCTCAACGATTTGAGGTTTTACGTTTGCTCCGCTAAAATCCGGAGAAGTATCGAAATGTGAAATGAATCCAATTGTAGGGACTTCATGGGCAACATTACTTGGCAACGTAGCCATGATGTATGCTTTTTCGTCTATAGTAACGTCTTCCAGGCCAATTGTTTTTAGCTCTTCGACCAGTTTATTGGCAAGATCCCATTGTTTTGCTGTACTTGGAGTTGTTTTTGAATTTGGATCAGATTCTGTATCAATTGTTACATAACTGATAAAACGATCAATAATATGTTGCATTTTTATTTTTTTTTAGCAAATATAGACATTTTTCTTAGCTGTAAAATTAGAGCTCATACATATCTATATTTTAATCAAAAAGGATACTGTATTGAAGAATCCTTTTTGATGTGTTGTATTTTTAAATGCTTTTTACGCATCTAAAGCCAAGATGATTGGCTGCTGATCTGATTTCTCCTTTTCCTCTGGTGCCAACCATATAGCGGGTGCAATACTGATCGGTGCATAAAAAGGATCCTCCACGATGCACTCTTTTTTTCTCTGTTGGATCGCTGGGGTCGTTGTAAGCTTCTGGTCCTTGTGGATTTCTGGTTACTTTTTGGTTGCTGTTTAATTCGTTGTAATAACTAGGGCTGTACCAGTCGTTTACCCATTCCCATACATTTCCGGCCATATCGTAGAGTCCATATGCGTTTGGTTTGAATTGTGCTGTTGGTGCGATTCCTTTAAATCCGTCTTCTCCAGTGTCGCCGTCTTTAATAGGGAAGTGTCCCTGATAAATGTTGGCTTGAAATTTGCCATTTGGTTTTAGAGTATTTCCCCAGGAGTATAAGTTTCCTGTTTTTCCGCCTCGGGCTGCAAATTCCCATTCTGCTTCAGTTGGAAGTCTCTTTCCTGCCCATTTTGCGTAAGCCGTTGCGTCTTCGTAGGCGATTTGAACCACGGGGTATTTTTCTCTTCCTTTTATGGTGCTTTTTGGTCCTTCCGGATGTTTCCAGTCGGTTCCTCCAATGTAAGCCCACCATTGAAGAAAATCGTTCAGGTTTACGGCTGCCGATGTCGGAGTGAAAATTACAGAACCCGCAATTAAACTTTCTATTGGAGCGTCCGGAAATTCTTCCTGAGTTGGTTTTTGTTCAGCAACGGTTATGTATCCCGTGGCTTTTACAAATTTGGCATATTCTTCGTTGGTAACTTCGGTTTCATCCATAAAATACCCATCTACATAAACGCGGTGAATAGGTGCCGCATCTTTTGTAACACCTTTTATATTGCACAAACTTTCGTCTTCAATGTTGCTTCCCATTGAAAATTCTCCGCCGGGAATCCAAACCATTCCTTTTGGAGCTTTGGTAGGGGCGGGAGTTTTATTTACAATAGTGGGTTTAAAGTCAGATTCTTCACTACTATGTGGAGTTTCGGTGCAATCTATGGCAACCAGTTTTTCTTTCGGACTGATAAATTTAGTGTAACCGAAAGCAATGCTGATAATCGAAAAAGTAAGTATTGCAAAAATCCAATAAGTTTTAGTTTTCATTTTGGTTGATTTTGAATTGAAAGGTATTGTTGTACACGATAATAATGATTGCGCTGCTAAAAAAAATAACCTTATTAAATGTAATTTGTTTAATAAGGTATTCAATTTCATTTCAAATATATAAAAATTCTATTATTTCTATAGAGTAAATAGTTTTTGTATGAACCATTTTAATTTTTTATCTGAACAATACTATTGTCTTCTTCAACAAGAGCTACTTCGTATTTGTCTTTGCCATCAACCTGAACCGGCTGATAGTATGTTTCGCCAAATTTGATGTATTTTACATCGCCAATAGTTACTTCTTCGCCACCTTCCGGCAGGCTTTCAACGATTGTTCCTGCAGTAGGTACTACCACTTTGTAATTGCTGTCGTCTTTTTCATAATAGGCTCCTCCGTAATAGTAATTATCAACCGTTCCCGTATTGACGGTCTGTGCACCACTGGGAATATCAGTTTGAACAGAGGCTAAACTTTGATGAATGATCTGATTGTTATTGAGGTATTTATTTTACAGATCTTTCTTTTACTTTTTTTTTGCAAAAGGAATTAGGGGTGCCCTGAATTTTACTTTTGGAGGTTGCAATAAAAGGAAGGGAATTTGTTTTTTGTAAATGCAGGGTAGTTTTCAAGTTTTATAATTAAATTTGCCACCGAAAAAATAACAACAACACACTATGTATAAATTGATAATTCGCCCGATACTTTTTTGGTTTGATCCGGAAGAGGTACATTACTTTACTTTCTCTTTTGTTAAATTCATTTCAAAAATACCAGGAGTTTCTTCAATTATTAAGTCAGTTTATGGAGTAAAAGACAGTCGTTTAGAACGAGAAGTTTTTGGAATTAAATTCAAGAACCCGGTGGGACTTGCTGCAGGATTTGATAAAGATGCTAAGTTATATAAGGAACTTTCTGATTTTGGATTTGGTTTTATAGAAATAGGAACCGTTACACCGGTTGGTCAGGAAGGGAATCCTAAAAAACGTTTGTTTCGTTTAAAAGAAGATCAGGCGATTATCAACCGAATGGGATTTAATAACGGAGGAGTTCTGGAGGCTGTTGAACGTTTGAAAAAGAATTCGAATGTTTTAATTGGGGGGAATATTGGTAAAAATAAAGTTACTCCAAACGAAAATGCGGTAGACGATTATATCATTTGTTTTGATGCCTTATTTGATCATGTCGATTATTTTGTGGTGAATGTAAGTTCTCCGAATACTCCAAATTTAAGAGCTTTACAGGATAAAGAACCATTAACAGCTTTGTTGCAGACATTGCAAAACAGAAATATAGAAAAACAAAAGACAAGCAGTCAAAAAGTAAAACCTATTCTTTTGAAAATTGCTCCGGATTTAACAGATGAGCAGTTATTAGATATTATTGATATTGTAAAAACAACTCAGATTGCAGGTGTTATTGCGACAAATACGACTATCTCACGTGACGGATTGCAAGCTGCAAATCAAACAGAAATGGGAGGTTTGTCCGGAAAACCACTAACGAAGCGTTCTACAGAGGTTATTCGTTTTCTTTCTGAAAAAAGCAATAAAGCATTCCCTATTATTGGAGTAGGAGGAATTCACTCTGCGGATGATGCTATCGAAAAGTTGAATGCAGGAGCAAGTCTGGTACAATTGTATACCGGTTTTATTTATGAAGGGCCGGCCTTGATAAAAGCCATAAACAAAAAGATTTTAAAGCAATTGTAAAAGTAGGGCCTGGACGATAAGTCCGGTAAGAATAGCGATTCCAAAACTCAGTAAGGTACCAATTAGAACATATTCGGTAAGTTTCCGGTCTTTGGCTTCTTTTAAATCGCCAAATCTAAAAACCGATTTCGCAGCCAGTAAAAAACCAATGGCTTCAAAGTGACCCGTCAGAATAAAACAGAAAACAAAGAGACGCTCCAGTATACCAATATAGTTTCCTGCTTTGGCCAGCGAATTATCACTAGGGGCATTGCTGTTCTCAGGATTCCATATTGAAATGATTATTTTGATGAAAATAGAAGTTGGTTTTGTTACAAATAAAATCCCCGTGATTAAAATCCAAAACTGATTGTTAAACCAGTTGATGTCTATGGATTTGTTTTGATAGAGAAAAACAACTCCAATTAAAACTAAAACGTGAAGGATTTGATCTGCTATAAACCAGGTGCGTTTTGTTCTGTCTTTTTGAAAATGTAATTTAATCAGATCGATTATGCCATGTGTAACAGCAATAAAAATAGCATAAGGAATAAATCGAATTTCGCCGACCAGAACGGTACTCAGGATCCCATGAAGGGTAATATGAAGATATAAATAAATACTTTTGTGTTTTTGAACTTCTTTATGCACTACCCATGAATTTGGCTGTCCTATAAAATCGCCTAATAAATGGGCCAAAAGTAATTTTACAAATAAGATCATAAGGCTATAAATTGTTTATTTGTTTTCTGAAATAACGATCTAAATTTAGTATCAAATCAAATTGGGCCCGTTTTTGTCTGCGACTCACAGCAGCTCTTTTGATGCCTAACTTCGGTGCTAATTCTTCTTGAGATAAATTGGGCTTTTCTATTGCAATAGCTACAAATTCAGCAGCTTGTATAGGCCAATTGTTCATAAAAGTAAGTGCAAGTTGAAGCATTAAATTTATTTTCTCATCGATCAATGTGTCAGTTGTTCGTATTGCTAAATTTACTTTTTGCTTTTTTAAAGTCTTAAAAAGGTCTCCCGAATGTATAAAGGCAGAACCATTACTTTCAGATATTTTTTCGGCAGCATGCGTTTTGTTTCCAATACCAATGCTCATTCGGGCATCCAGTTTAATGGCTTTTAAATGCGCTTTTATTAATATCGCTGACAATAAAGCGTCTTCAGGATTCTTTATTTCGATTTGAAATTCATCTCCTCTGTACACTTCCCATTGTGTGGGGGCTTCTCCAAATAATGACAAGATTTTTTTTAAACCTTCTACCCAGTCTTTTGATGTCTGCTTTCTGGAGTCAATAATGTCTCCTGTGATTACACTAGTCATAGATTCAAATATAATTAAAATAAATAGTAATAGTGACCCATTAGGTGTAGTTTGTAAAAATTAAACTTAGCATATAGAGACATATATTTTGCGTATAAAATGAGTTTGAAAAAGAAGTACATTTCCAGAATATGGTCAAAACTATGAGTTCTCCGACTTCGCTCAGACTGACAATTGAAAATTTAAATAAGCGAAATGCCTTTTTTCGTTTTCAAAATTATGTTTCTATGTGTTAGAAAATAATTAATTCAAGTTGCTGGTTGATCACTTTATTTACTTGTAATCCGAATACAAATAATGCAAATTTTATTTGAATTGCCTCCAGTTTTAACTGGAGGTTATTTATTAAGAAAGAGACAAAGGCTTTAGCTGAATCTTCAAAGAGTTTGGCTAAAGCCTCTTTATTATTAATCTATTCTTTAACTCCAGTTAAAACTGGAGGCAATTGATCTAAATCAATCAAAAAATCAGCATTTCTCTTTTTTTTGGTTCTTACTTTTTATTTTTTTTAGACTAAACAACTTGAATTAATTACAAATAAAGAACTAATAACAATACAAATATACAGATTATTTTAAGATGTTACACTTTTGTGTAACATTTTGCATTGTTACGCTTTTTGGTAACAATGCAAAATGTTACCTCATACAGTAATTTTGGCATTAAAGAAAATTATAGTTTTTATTTCTTTAAAAAAGAAACTAACTTAGCCTTCATAAAAGAATAAGCTTTGAATAAAGAAATTAAAATTATCGAATGTCCACGTGATGCTATGCAAGGTATCAAGGATTTTATTCCGACTCAAAATAAGGTTTCCTATATACAAGCTTTGCTTAGAGTGGGATTTGATACAATTGATTTTGGAAGTTTTGTGTCTCCAAAAGCGATTCCACAAATGCAGGATACGGCAGAAGTTTTGGCTCAGCTTGATTTATCTCAAACTACCAGTAAACTTTTGGCTATAATTGCAAATACGCAAGGAGCGACTTTAGCAGCTGAACACGAACCCATTCAGTATCTGGGTTTTCCTTTTTCGATATCAGAGAATTTTCAGATGCGAAATACCCATAAAACGATAGCAGAATCTTTGGTTACTCTGACGGAAATTCTTGAAATTGCCGATAAAAAAAATAAAGAAGTGGTAACATATCTTTCTATGGGCTTCGGAAATCCGTATGGAGATCCATGGAATGTTGAGATAGTAGGGGAATGGACCGAAAAGTTGTCTGAAATGGGAGTGAAAATCTTGTCGCTTTCAGATACTGTCGGAAGTTCTACGCCGGAAGTGATTACGTATCTTTTTTCGAATTTAATTCTGAAATACCCGCAAATAGAATTCGGAGCACATTTGCATACCACGCCTGATAGCTGGTTTGAGAAAATAGATGCGGCACATAAGGCAGGATGTGTTCGTTTTGATGGAGCAATTCAGGGATTTGGCGGCTGTCCAATGGCTACGGATAAACTAACAGGAAACATGCCTACCGAAAAATTGATTTCTTATTTTACGGCAAATAAAAAAAGGACAGAACTAAATTCTTTAAGTTTTGAAAGCGCTTATAATGAAGCATCAAAATTGTTTGGGAAGTATCATTAAAAATCAAGTATCTTTATCTCGCAAAAAAAATAATAATTATTAACTTTTAATGTTATAGTTCTTATAACCAAATTATCATGTAGTCATGAAATTATACTTTCAGAATAAAATTTTCCCCTTTATTTTTTTTCCATTACTCTTCGTTTCATGTTCAAGTGATTTAGATTTTAAGCAGGTGGATGACCTGAAATTAAATCCTGTTCTAGTGGGGAATTTGGCTTACTTTGATGTTCCGGCGAATCAATTTGTTGATAACGGTGTGGAGCAGGACGTAGCGTCTGATGTACAGGAATTTGATGTTTTTAAGAGGAAATTTTTGCGAAATGATCTGATAAAAGCGGAATTTAATTTTGAAATAAACAATACGATAGAGAGAGCTTTTACTGTAAAACTATTGCTTATTAGTGAGGATAATAAAACTCTGGATACAATAACACTGGTGGTTCCTGCTTATTCAGGAGGTTCAAATGTGATACAATATCCAGTAGAAGTTTTTGAAAATCAGCGATTAGATTTATTAAAAAATACGGCTAAGATTGGTTTTTTAGTACAAATGGCTGCCGGTCCGCCTCTAAACGAAAATAGCCCGGGAAGTATAAAATTGAAATCAGGTGCAACGGTTTATATGGAAGTAGAATGAAAAAGGCTTGGTTTGTTTTTTTAGTAGTGTTTTTTCAATTGTCTTCTTTCTCTCAGAATAAAGAAGTATTGTATAATTTTACCTCTATTCCGCAATCATCACTTGTAAATCCGGGTGCTGATGTGTCGTATAAATTTTATTTCGGAGTTCCATTATTGTCCGGAGTTTCAGCAAATATAGGATCTAAGAGTTTTTCTGCTTACGATTTATTTGCTGATAACGGAGTTGATTTTAATGAGAAAGTCCGAAGAATTGTAAATAAATCATCTGATAGCGATAAAACGCATGTCAATCAACAGCTTGAAATATTTTCAGGAGGTTTTAGAGTAGGAGACAGGGACAGTAAATCGTATGTTTCGTTTGGAGTCTATCAGGAGTTCGATTTTCTGATGTATTTCCCCAAAGATCTTGGCATTCTGGCAATAGACGGAAATCGCAATTACATAGGAAAATCATTTAATCTGGCAGACTTAAATCTTAAAGCAGAAGTACTTTCGGTATTACATGTCGGATTTCATAAAAAAGTAAATGAAAAATTAGTCCTCGGTGGTCGCGCTAAGATTTATTCAAGTGGTGCTAATATAACATCAACAAAGAATTCCGGTTATATTTATACAGGGCAAAATGCAGGTACGCCAAATTTTTACAATCAGGCGATTTTATCCAATATGGAAGTTAAAACGTCCGGAATTGCCAATTTTAGAGAAGACGATTATGACGGAAATGTAGCGAGTGATCTGGCTCGTAATACTTTCTTTAATGGAAGTTTGGGTTTAGGTTTCGATGCCGGGCTTACCTATTATTTCAAAGAAAATCTTCAGTTTACGGCTAGTGTTGTGGATGTTGGTTTTATAAAACAATCAAAAGATGTTCAGACTCTAACCTATAAAGGGCAGTATAAGTACGATGGGGTTAATCCTATTTTTTCCGGTAGCAATGATCCTGATAATGTCTTTGATGAATTCAAAAAAGCCATCCCTCGTGATACACTTTATAGTAAATATACCACTTGGAGGCCGGTTAAATTTTATTCTTCTATGCAATATTCGTTCGGAGAATCCCGATCAGATGAGGAATGTAATTGTAGAGGTAGTGTAAGTCGAAAGTATCTGAACGATGTTGGAGGTCAGTTGTTTATGATGACAATGCCCAGAGGTCCTTTGGTAGCTTTTACGGCTTTTTACAAACGTAGTATTTTTGAAAAGTTAGATGCAAAAGTTACTTATACTTTTGATACCTTTTCTAAAAAGAATATTGGCCTGGGACTTTCCGGGACAATAGGGAAATTTAATCTTTACGCCCTGGTCGATAATGTTCTGGAGTATAAAGATGTTGCAAAAGCGAATAGTCTGGCATTTCAATTCGGCTTTAATTTTGTCTTTCAGAATAATGAGGATTGACGCGTGTTTTGAACCATATAAGTGATATAAGTTCATATTAATAGCATGCGTTAAATTGGGAGCGGATGTGTTTTTTCTCTTTAATTATTTAAAGTAAAGTTTAAATAGACTTATATTACTTATATGGTTCAAAACCAAATACTGAGTGCAGAGCTTAAGCGAGCATAAGAATTTTCTACTCTATTTTAGAAAAAGAAAAACTTTAATGAACTTTTATAACTTATATGGTTTAAAAAGATAACCTATATATTTTAGCTGTGTACTATTCCGTACAGTCAGGCCAGCAGTAGAAATTAGTATATTATGATATAGAATTACATACTTTTATATTTGTAAGTCCTTTCTTGTAAAACGAATTTTATGAATAAGTTAGTAAACAAGTTTGCAATTTATTCACTATATTTGCACGCAATTCAACTAGAAATTGCAACATGATAGCACACAACTCCAAGATTATCGGCGAAGGTTTAACTTATGACGATGTATTATTAGTACCTAACTACTCGAATGTGCTTCCACGCGAAGTGAGCATCAAATCAAAATTTTCAAGAAACATTACGCTAAACGTTCCAATAGTATCAGCTGCTATGGATACCGTTTCCGAAAGTGCAATGGCTATCGCTATGGCACAGGAAGGCGGAATAAGTGTTTTGCATAAGAATATGACTATTGAGCAGCAAGCTGCAGAGGTTAGAAAAGTAAAACGTGCTGAGGCAGGTATGATTATCGATCCGGTAACTTTACCGTTGACTTCAACAATTGCAGATGCAAAAAATGCAATGAAAGAATTCGGAATTGGTGGAATTCCAATTGTTGATGAGAATAAAATTTTAAAAGGTATTGTTACAAACCGTGATTTGCGTTTTGAGAAAAACGGTGCAAGACCAATTGTAGAGGTAATGACAAGTACAAACTTAGTTACCGTTGCAGAAGGAACTTCATTAGAGCAGGCAGAAGTAGTTCTGCAAGGTCACAAAATCGAAAAATTACCGGTTGTAAATGATAAATATGAATTAGTTGGTTTAATTACTTTTAGAGATATTACCAAACTAACTCAAAAACCAATAGCAAACAAAGACGTTTTTGGACGTTTGAGAGTAGCCGCTGCAATTGGAGTTACAGGAGATGCAGTTCAGAGAGCTGAAGCTTTAGTTGCTGCAGGAGTAGATGCTATTATTATCGATACTGCTCACGGACATACAGAAGGTGTCGTGAATGTGTTGAAAGAAGTAAAAACAAAATTCCCAAACATTGATGTAATTGTAGGTAATATTGCAACTCCGGAAGCTGCTAAATATTTAGTAGAAAATGGCGCTGACGGTGTAAAAGTAGGGATCGGACCTGGTTCTATCTGTACTACTCGTATCGTTGCCGGTGTTGGTTTTCCCCAATTTTCTGCGGTTCTTGAAGTAGCAGCAGCTATAAAAGGATCGGGAGTTCCCGTAATTGCTGATGGAGGAATTCGTTATACAGGAGATATTCCTAAAGCAATCGCTGCCGGAGCTGACTGTGTAATGTTAGGTTCATTATTGGCAGGAACAAAAGAATCTCCGGGAGAAACTATTATTTTCGAAGGAAGAAAATTCAAATCTTATCGCGGAATGGGATCTGTAGAAGCAATGCAAGGCGGATCAAAAGACCGTTATTTCCAGGATGTTGAAGATGATGTTAAAAAACTGGTTCCGGAAGGAATTGTAGGTCGTGTTCCTTACAAAGGAGAATTAAACGAAAGTATGCTTCAGTTCGTTGGTGGTCTTCGTGCCGGAATGGGATACTGTGGATCAAAAGATATACCGACTTTACAGGAAACAGGGCGTTTTGTTAGAATCACTTCAAGTGGAATTACAGAAAGCCACCCGCATAATGTTACTATTACTAAAGAAGCTCCAAATTATTCAAGATAATTTGTTCTCTGTATAAAGCCAAAGGCGTAAGATTTGATTCTTGCGCCTTTTTTTTGAACTCTGTGATTTCTGGAGTTTGAATTTTAACTGCAAAGACGAAAAGTCTTTTGCACGCAGATTTAGCAGATTACGCTGATTTTTTTGCGTTATTATTTTGATAAAAACAATCTGCTAAATCTGCGTGAGGAAATTTGCGAACTTTGCGGTTAAGTTAATAGTAGGAATCGCCAAGAAAAACAAATCTTACATCTTACGGAGTTGTTGTCAGGTCGGTTTCTCTAAGTTTTTGATTCTCTAAAATGTTTTTTAAAAAAGGTTGTACCTGTTTTTCTAATTCTGATTCTGAAATATCTAATGCTTTTGGGTTATTGGTTAATTCTAGCCAGGGTTTTGAGGTGTCAAAAGGATAACTTCCAAAAACGATAACCGGAGTTCCTTTTACTTTTACATTTTCGGAATCTTTCAAAATCCATTCGTCTGCCCATTTGTACAGGTATTTGGCATCTTTTTCAAGGAGTCTTAAGCAGGAATGTGAGGCAGGATAACCCGGTAATTCGTATTGGTGAAAACCAACGCCCAGTTTATTTTCGATATTAAAATTCCATTTTAAGTCCCATTCATCGTTAAAAGTGCTGGTTGTTTGCTCTGCTTTCCAGTTGGTAAAAAACAAGCCGGTTGGTGTGGGATCTTTTTTTCGCCCCATATTGGTCGGACCGGTATAGACCAGTTCGCCGTTTTCATAAGCTGCAAATACTTGAGTCGGATAAGAGAAGATAAGAACTTTTGAGACATTTTCCAGAGAAGTAACATGCAGGGGAAAAGGGAGATAGTAAACGAGATCACCGCTAAAATCTGTAGGAACCACAATCGAATCCATTTTCGCTAAATTCTTTTTATCCGTTCGGTTTATGGCATAAACTATTGCAGTTTTAGTGCTGTCAGCTTCATTTGTTTTTAGCCATTCTTTAGTTTTTTCAAAATGATATGCAACAGATTTTGGTTTTTTATATTCTATTTTTTTGTGTTCTTTGGCTTTTATTGCTGTTTCATTACGAGTGGTTTTAGATTGATTACAAGAAATCAATAAACCTAAAACTAATAAAAGTAATGCGTTTGAGGTGTAAAATAACTTTTTCATAATGAGTCGTTTTTTTATTATGATAAAGTTCTCTTTTTTAAAGTAAAAATCAGTTATACAATTTTTTGGATTGTTTATTTGATTTTCATTTTGCTTTAGAAATAATTTAATTCTTATTTATTAGATTCAAAGTATAATCTATTTGCGTGTCCTTGTTTTTCATAAAGTCTTCAAAAGTCTGAGGAACCTCATAATTTGGAATTACGCCTCTGCCAAAGAATTGATTTGGTTTTTTGGTAACATCTTGTTCTAAATTGACGATAGAAAACTGTGTTTTAATTTTAGAATTCGGCAGTTCATATTCAACAGGTGTATGACCGTTATGCCCAAAATAGCCGCCCATAGTTTCTTCTCCAATAATAATAGCGTTTGTTTTTCCTGCAATTAATGAAGCAAAAAGCGATCCTGCAGAAGCAATTCGAGGGCTTATAAGCAGATAAATCTGGCCTTTGAAAGCATTTTTATCTGGCTGTAATACAACATTAAATTTTTGATTTTGAAAATAGTTATTGTTTTTTAAAATGGTAAATTCTTCTTTTAATTCATTTTCAAAATCTAATCGTTCTTCTTTTTGTTTTTGAGGTTCCGTTTCTTCGTAAACAAAATAATTTGGAAAAGGAATATTTTGGAAAGTGACATAAGCTGATGCATTTTCCTGATATGATTTTTGTGTAAGATAGGAGAAAGTTAAAATGTCGTTCGGGTCTGTGCCACCGCCATTATTTCTTACATCAACAATTAAATTTTTAATAGCCGTGTTTTGAGAAAGATTTTGAAAACAACTGTCCAGATATTTTTTATAAGCCAAATGTTCTTTGTCTTTGGCATTACGGCCAATTACAAAAGTGTGTATAGAAAGCAAAGCAGTATTTTGGTTGAGAATTTTAAAATAATATTTGTCTTTTTGAGCACTGCTAAATTGCAAACTATCAATGGGCAGGGAGTAACGTTTTTTTAAATTTTCTTTTCTTACATCATTATTTACTCCGGCAATAGTTTTGCTTAAAATCGCTGATTCATAAGGTGCAGAATACGTTACAGTAAACTTATTTTGCATGCCATATTCTAAAGCAAAATATTTAGCAAAAGTAGAAGTTATTCCAATAGATTTTCCGGAGATATTAAAGCCGTCTGTGGTATAGTATTTATAAAAATCACGAATTATTTGGTCACTTTTTATTCCGTTAATGCTATGTATTTGCGAGCCTAAAGGAATTTCAGGATTTTTAAAATTTACAAGAATTTTATTCTGGATTAGTTTTATGGGATAAGGAAAGAATCCGTTTCCGGTAAAGTATTTTTTTTCAAAACCATCGGGCAGGGAAGTATCATTATGTGTACTTCCTTCAAAATCGGTAATTTTTAAAATTACTTTATAAAAATCAAGTAACTCTTTTGGTTTCTTTATTTCGTTAAATGCCCACGAATAAATGCTGTCAATTTGTTTTTTGGTGCGGTATTTATAAAGACCGGAATTGGCTTTTTTTCTAATTTCTTTAAAAATAGTAAGATCTTGTTTTAACTCGTTTGTTGTTAACGTCTTATTTTGTGAAACCATCAAAAATGGAAGAAAAAGAAAAAGTATTATTTTAGATTTGAACATTATAAAAGCATTAAATTCAAATCTAAAATAATGAAAATTGTCTTATAACAAGCCTTTTATTTTAGCATGCTGTAATAGTAAAATAGTTTTAGCGTCTGTAATTTCACCGGATTCAATCATGGCATAAGCTTCATCAAAAGTATATTCCAGCACTTCGATATTTTCCTGTTCAGCATCGAGACCACCTCCTTTGCTTACTTTCATATTTTCGTCATATTCACCAATAAATAGATGTAAAATCTCTGTAACAGATCCCGGAGACATATACGTTTCGATCACTTTTTGAACTTTTTTTAAACGATAGCCTGTTTCTTCTTCAGTTTCGCGAATGATCGCCTGCTCGGCATTATCCTTATCCAAAAGACCTGCGCAGACTTCGATCATCATTCCGGTTTTGTTTCCGTTGAGAAAAGTTGGTAAGCGAAATTGTCGTGTTAGGATTACTGTTTTTTTAGTGTAGTTATAAAGTAAAATTCCGGCACCGTTGCCACGATCGTAAACTTCACGGATATGAGATTCTACAGGCTGATTTTCTTTTTTATAATCAAAAGTAACTTTGTTTAATATGTACCAATTGTCTGATAACAACTTAGTTTCTGTAATTTTAATTTCAGGATTTTTTCTCATGATCAAATTTTATATAAAAAAACGCTCTGATTATCAGAGCGTTTTTGAGTATTATTTTGTTATGGTTTGCTTTCTGTCTGGCCCAACCGATACAATTTTGATTGGCACTCCAACTTCTGCTTCAATAAATTCGATATATTCTTTTAATTCAATTGGCAATTGATCGTAAGTAGTCATTCCGGTTAAGTCCGCTTGCCATCCTTTAAATTCTTTGTAAACCGGAGTTACATTTTCAGGTTCGATGTTGTAAGGAAAGTGAGAAATATTTTGTCCTTTGTAGTTGTATTCTGTACATACTTTTAAGGTTTCAAATCCGGAAAGAACATCCCCTTTCATCATCATTAACTGAGTTACACCATTTACCTGAACAGCATATTTTAAAGCTACTAAGTCTAACCATCCGCAACGTCTTTGTCTTCCTGTAACAGAACCAAATTCGTTACCAACTCTTGCCATAGTGGCACCAACTTCATCAAAAAGCTCAGTTGGGAAAGGACCGCTACCAACACGGGTAACGTAAGCTTTAAAAATACCGTAAACTTCTTTGATTTTATTAGGAGCAATTCCTAAACCGGTACAAGCTCCGGCAGCAGTGGTGTTTGATGATGTTACGAAAGGATAAGTTCCGAAATCAACATCTAATAAAGATCCCTGAGCACCTTCGCATAGAATAGATTTACCTGCTTTTTGAGCTTGGAACATGTATTCTTCACTGTCGATAAAATCTAATTTTTTTAATTCTTCAATAGCTTCGAAAAACTCTTTTTCAAGTTCGTCTAAGTTGTATTGAATAGCAACATCATAAAAAGCAATCATGGCTTCGTGTTTGTCTGCCAATGCTCTGTATCTTTCTTTGAAATCTTCTAATTCGATATCTCCTACACGCAATCCGTTTCTACCGGTTTTGTCCATATAAGTTGGACCAATTCCTTTTAATGTAGAACCGATTTTTGCTTTTCCTTTTGATGCTTCAGAAGCAGCATCCAGCAAACGGTGTGTTGGTAAAATTAAATGTGCTTTTCTCGAAATGATCAATTTAGATTTAATGTCAAGATTAAATTTTTCTAAACCTTCAATTTCTTTTTGAAAAACTACCGGATCTATTACAACACCATTTCCAATGATGTTTACTGATTTTTTATGAAAAATCCCGGAAGGAATGGTTCTCAATACATGTTTGATTCCGTCAAATTCTAATGTATGTCCTGCATTTGGTCCTCCTTGAAAACGTGCAATAATATCATAATTAGAGGTAAGAACGTCAACAATTTTTCCTTTACCTTCATCTCCCCATTGTAATCCTAGTAATAAGTCTACGGTCATTCTGTTTTAATTTGCGTTGAGGCAATTTAAATTGCCCTACTGATTAATGTAGTTAATTTTCTTTTTTTATTTTCGAAATAATTCCTTTCGGACTATTGTTTTTGCTTTTTGTTACCGTAGAAATACAACGAGTGATTTGTGATCTCGATGTCAAAGATTTCTTCGATTGTTTTTTTGATGGTTTGAATTCTTGGGTCGCAAAATTCAATTACCTCACCGGAATCTGTCATGATAATGTGATCGTGTTGTTTATCAAAATAAGATTTCTCGTAGTAAGCCTGATTTTGCCCAAATTGATGTTTTCTAACCAAAGCGCAGTCCAGCAACAACTCGATCGTGTTGTATAGCGTTGCTCTACTCACACGATAGTTTTTGTTTTTCATTTTGATATAAAGATTTTCTATATCAAAGTGCTCTTCGCTATCGTAAATTTCCTGAAGAATAGCATAACGCTCAGGAGTTTTGCGATGCCCTTTTTGCTCAAGATACATTGTAAAAACATTTTTTACAATTTCTTGATTTTTAGTATTGTCAGTTGAAATTAGTGTCATAATCTGGCAAAGATAATTTTTTATTTTAATGAATAAAAGTTTCAGGTTCAAAGTTTAACTTTCAAATCGGAGTTTATGCGTGGCAAAAGCTCCTGTTTAAGGGTTTTGCGTTACTTTTTTTTACCGGCTTAAGTTAGCTTTATTAACATATTTATTTTTATTTGAGATAATACTAACAAAATAGTTAGTCTATTTTTGTCATAAACATATACCAGTTCCATTCCCATGTTTTTCCTTTGTCATCGCTCATGGCCTGGCTCCAGATTGGTTTTTTTGTATCGCGGGCATCCCAACGAAATACCTGAATTACATTTCGGCCTTCAAAAATATCTTCCGAAAAAAAATGCCCTACATTGTTCTCAAAGGAACCTGTTACCGGTTTGTCTAAAACTCCTGTAGTAGAATCGGACCAATAAATGCTCCATAATTTTGTTACAGGATTAAACAAACGAACTGTCATGCCTTCAAAAGGTTCTCCATCAAAAGTAGCGAGAAAATTGTCAATGTTGCCAATTCCGTTTAGAATCTTGTACATTTCCTGAGTAGAAGGGAATTCAATCCATTCGTTGCAATCGGCAAATCTTTTTTTTAGTTTTTTGTTTTGAATACTAGATTTTCCTTGAAAAAAGTCGAAATCATCTTTTGAGGAAGATTCAGAAGCGACAATAACTAGACTTCCATTGGCGTCAAAATTTAATTTCGGAATTTCTAAAGAATCATTTTGTATCATAACAATTTTATTAAAAGTAGTCTATTGCATGCGTTTGCTTTTCTAACACATAGGAACATAGTTTTTTTTAAACGAAAAAAAGTATTTCACTTATTTAAAATTTCAATTGTCAGTCTGAGCGAAGTCGCAGACCTCATAGTTGCTATGTGGTAAAAATATATTTCTTTTTTTACTCTTTTATAATTAGAATTCATGTTTTTAACTTGTTGAGTAAATTGTACGCAACAAGTTAAAAATGGAGTGGGGTATCGGCTTAGGTTCGGTATTCGCGGGTTACCTTGTCGACTCCGTCAATTTTTTTAATGGCATTAATCATTTTCTTCAAAATGGTATTGTTCTGAACAATCACCGCAATCTGACCATGAAAAATTCCGGCATCAGTGCTCAAAGAAATACTCTGAATATTGACACTCATATTGTTTGAAATTACTCTGGTTAGTTGGTTGGTAAGCCCTAAAACATCCATTCCGGTAATATTGATAATGGCTTTGAACTCTTCCTGAGACGAATCAATCCATTTGGCACTCATGATACGGTACGCATAATTCGATTGCATTCCGATTGCATTTGGACAGTCTTTTTTATGGACTTTTATTCCTTCGTTTATTGTTACAAACCCAAAAACATCATCTCCGGGAATTGGGTTACAACATTGTGAAAGTTTGTAATCGAGTTTGTCATGTTCGGTTCCAAAAACCAACATGTCATAATTGCTGCTAATAATAGGTTTGTGTATATCGTCGGCAGCAGTATCTTTATTTCTCTTGATTTTATTTTTAAAGAAATTGATAAAGGTGTTGCTTTTTTGAGCAGCATAATCTTTTAATTGCTGATTCTCAATAGCGCCAATTCCAACTCTGTAAAATAAATCTAAACTTGTTTTAAGCTTGAAAAAGTTCACCAATTCATTAATAACCTGTTCGTTGATGGTTATTTTTAGGTGTTTTAGTTTTCTGGTAAGTAATTCTTTTCCTTCTTCGGCAATTTTTTTGGTGTTCTCGTTCAGAACATTTTTAATCTTGGTTTTTGCTCTGGAAGTCGTTACATATTCCAGCCAGTTAATGGTTGGTTTTTGATTGGCAGAGGTAATTACTTCAACCTGATCCCCGCTTTTGAGTTCGTGATTTAAAGGAACAAGACGTCCGTTTACACGTGTTCCTCTGGTTTTGATTCCGATTTCGGAGTGAATACTAAAGGCAAAATCAAGAGAAGTTGCTCCTTTTGGTAGTGATTTGATTTCTCCTTTTGGAGTAAAAATGAAGATTTCTTTTGAATATAGATTCATTTTAAAATCTTCAACAAAATCAACCGCATTGGTTTCCTGATTTTCTAAAGCTTCACGAAGCAAATTCAACCAGACATCAAGGCCGCTTTCTTCTGTGGCTCCGTTTTTATATTTGTAGTGGGCTGCGTATCCTTTTTCTGCAATCTCATCCATTCGTTCGCTTCGAACCTGTACTTCAACCCAACGACCTTTTGGTCCCATTACGGTAATGTGCAGGGCTTCATAACCGGTTGATTTTGGAGACGAAATCCAATCGCGTAAACGACTTGGGCTGGGTCTGTAATGGTCTGTTACGATAGAATAAATTTTCCAGGCGATAAATTTCTCGTCATGAGGATCTGATTTGTAAACGATTCTAAGGGCAAATTTGTCGTAGACTTCGTCAAAACTTACATTTTGAGCACGCATTTTTCGACGAATCGAATAAATTGATTTTGGACGGCCTTTTATAATATAATCGACATTTTCGGCATCTAAAGATTTTTTTAAAACATCAGAAATGTCTTTGATGTAGGCATCCTGCTCTTCTTTAGTTTCTCTTATTTTGCTGACAATATCTTCATAAACGGCCGGTTCTGTATATTTTAAACCCAGATCTTCGAGTTTTGTTTTGATGTTGTACAATCCCAAACGATGGGCAAGCGGGGCATAGATGTATAAGGTTTCTGAGGCAATTTTGGTCTGTTTGTATTCTGCCATAGAATCCATCGTCTGCATATTGTGTAAACGATCTGCCAGTTTGATTAAGATTACCCGAACATCATCGTTAAGGGTCAGAATCATTTTTCTGAAATTTTCTGCCTGCATGGACGCATTCAAATCTCTTTGAACCATCGAGATTTTGGTCAGTCCTTCAACTAATTGCGCTACTTTTGGGTTAAATAAACGCTCAATATCTTCAACTGTTATCGGGGTATCTTCGACAACATCGTGCAATAAGGCCGCAGCAATAGAGGTAGCTCCCAAACCAATTTCGGAGGCTACAATTTTCGCAACTGCAATAGGATGAAAGATATAGGCTTCACCGGATTTGCGACGTTGTTCTTTATGTGCATCAACCGCTACATCAAAAGCTTTTCTGATGAGTTTTTTGTCGGTAGGGGATAAAGTTTGGTAGCTAATCCGAAGTAATTCTTTGTATTCTTGCGCAATTGCTTTATTTTCTTTTTCAATATCTATTTCTATCATAACGGCATAGTTCAAGTACTAAAAATAAGAATAAGTTAGAACATACGCAAGGGAATAGAGAGGGGAATTTTGATTTTAGATTTAGGGCTTTGAGGTGGAAAAAGTTTCAGGTTTCAGGTTTCAAGTTTGTTGAAACCTGGAACTTGAAACCTGAAATGTAAAATGTAAAATGTAAAATGTAAAATGTAAAATGTAAAATGTAAAATGTGAAACTTGAAACTTGAAACCTGTGCTTAGTTTTTCGTAAAATCCAAATCCTGAAAGTCATAACTAAAATCAGTCAGTTCAGAAATAGGGAGCATTTTAAGGTTTGCTACTTTTCCGCTTTCGTCATATTTAAATAATAAATGCGCATCGGCGTGAAAAAAGGCATTGTTCCATTTTACGACATAGTTACCCTCTTTGTAGAAAAAGACTTCTCCGGCCAGCTGTGGTGAACGTTGAGAGGCAAAGTACAGCTTTCCTTTTTTCTCTGTAATCGTGATTTTTCCAAACCAATTGTCCTGGTAGGTTCCCACTATTTTACTGAAATCGGTTTTAAGCTTTTCTTTTTTATTTTTGGCAACTGTGGCCCAAACTTCATCGGTAACTTTATCAGCAGATGCTTCGCTGGCTTTTACTCTGTCGCTGTAAAGCGTTACATAATCTTGTGGTTTAATGCCTAAATAGCTGTCTTTTATTGTATTTGTAATGGCGCTAAATGCAGCTCCAGATTGTTGATTGGTCAAAACAATGATTCCTAAACCTAATTCCGGAATCAAAGTCGTTTGGGTTACATTTCCTTCTAATCCACCGGTGTGAGAAACTTGTTTGTAACCTTTTATGTCACTCAAAAACCAGCCTAAACCATATCCTGAAAAATGCGTATTGTAAGGAGGTCTTGTTTTTGCGGGGATAATGGTTTGTAGTTGCCACATTTCGTCATGCTCTTTTTCAGAGAACAATTGCTTGTCGCCATATTTTCCGTTGTTGATTTGTAGAATAGCCCATTTGCTCAAATCATTTACGCTGGAGTAAATTCCGGCAGCACCATCAAAAAGCTGATTTTCGTATCTTTTGATTGTTTTTAATTTTCCATCAACAGGAACGTGAGGTGTAATGACATTTGAAGTATCTTTTAAACGTTTTATCGAAGCGACACTTTCGTTCATTTCTAAGGGTTTCATAATGCGGGTCTCAACAAATTCTGCCCAGCTTTGACCGCTTACTACATGCACGATTTCGCCTGCGATGATGTACATTAAATTGTCATAATCGTATTTTGTTCTGAAACTGGAAACCGGTTTCAGATAACGTAAATTATGAACGATATCTTTGGCGGTAAAGTCACTTCCGTCAGGCCAGATCATTAAATCGCCGGCACCAAGACCAAGTCCGCTGCGGTGTGTGAGTAAATCGCGGATTGTAAATTCTTCTGTTACATAATCAATAGACATTTTAAAGTCCGGAAGGTATTTTGTGACTTTGTCGTCCCATTTTATTTTACCTTCATCTACCAGCATAGCCAGTGCGGCACTGGTAAAGGCCTTACTGTTTGAGGCAATTCCAAACAGCGTGTTGGCATCTACTTTTTGTTGGGTTAAAACAGATTTTACGCCGTATCCTTTTGCCAGAACTACTTTTCCGTCTTTTACAATGGCAACGGAAATACCGGGAACATCAAAGGCTTTGATGGTTCGATTGACCAATTCATCCACTTCCTGATTTGTGATTTGTGCGGAAACGGTAAAACTAAATAATAAGACTAAAAGCGATACTTTGTACTTCATAATTTTAAATTTGACATTAGTTAAATCCTCTTTGACGTTTGGCTTCAAAAATTAAAATAGCTGCAGCAACAGATACGTTCATACTGTCGATTTCGCCCTGCATTGGAATAATGATATTTTGTGTAGCAGCATCACGCCAATCCTGAGTTAGGCCTGTTGCTTCTGTTCCGACCACCAAAGCGGTTGGAGTTGTGAAATTTTGTGTGTGATATGAGGTCGAATTTTGCAACGTAGCGCAGTAAAAATCAATCTTTTTTTCTTTCAAAAAAGCGATAATCTCTGCGGTTGTTCCGGTAGCGATCTGATTGGTAAACAAACAACCAACGCTCGAACGTACAATATTCGGATTGTATAAATCACTTTTTGGATTGGCAATTAAAACGGCATCCAAACGGGCTGCATCTGCTGTTCGCAAAAGGGCTCCTATATTTCCCGGTTTTTCCGGTGCTTCGGCTACTAAAATCAACGGATTTTCAGATAGTTTTAAATCTGCTAGCTGTAACGATTTGGTTTTGGCGATCGCCAGTATGCCTTCGGTTGTGTCTCTATAGGCGAGCTTTTGATAAACTTCTTTGTTTATTTCTATCAGTTGAACCGGTGTTTGGACTAATTTATTGATTTGGTTTTCAGTGACTAATTCAGGTAAAAATAAAACCGTTTCTATTTCATAACCTCCTTTTATGGCTAATGAAATTTCACGTAGACCTTCAATCAAAAATGTTCCGGTTTGTTTGCGGGCTTTTGCTTTTTCCTGAAGTAAAACAAGCGATTTGATAAACGGATTTTGTATTGAAGTAATTTGTTTCATTTTTTTTAAGTGACTGAGTTTTTGAGGTGCTAAGATACTGAGTTTTTTTTTAGAGTTGCAAAGGTTCAGAATTGCAAAGGTTCAGAGGGACGGGGGATAAAAAGCTTGCCACGAATTGCACGAATTTTTACGAATTAGTTTTGCTTGTATTGCGAGTGAAAATTTGTGTCAATTCGTGTAATTCGTGTTTCTATTTTTTAACGACTTCTGAAATCTCTTCGGCTTCGTTTTGCATTTATTACGAATAAAAATTTGTGTCAATTCGTGCAATTCGTGTTTCTATTTTTTAACGACTTCTGAAATCTCTTCGGCTTCGTTTTGCATTTATTACGAATAAAAATTTGTGTCAATTCGTGCAATTCGTGTTTCTATTTTTTAACGACTTCTGAAATCTCTTCGGCTTCGTTTTGCATTTATTACGAATAAAAATTTGTGTCAATTCGTGTAATTCGTGTTTCTATTTTTTAACGACTTCTGAAATCTCTTCAGCTACCGGATGTGGTGCGGTAAAGGTGTATCCCATGATTTTGGCAATGGTTTGTGCAATTTGTTTTTGATACAATTGAGAGTCTGTTTTGATTTCTCCTTTTGAAGCAATTTCGGGCCCTATTGCGGCAAACCAGATTTCTGATGCGCCGACAACATCTGAGCCATGGTCTGTCCATTGTGCTTTTGTTTTGTCACCGCGACCATGATCGACTGTGATTAATAAAGTTGTTTTGTTTTTGTATTGCGAATCACTTTGTACAAAAGTCCAGATTTCTTTGATCCATTTGTCTACCTGATTGGCGGCATCGAGATAGGATTTGTAAAAGCCTGCGTGTGCCCATTCGTCTGTTTCACCATAGGCAATGTAAAGTACTTTTGGTTTTTTGTTTTTTAGTTCATCCAAGGCCTGGTAGTGTGTGAATACATCCAGACATTCGTCGTTGTGAAAAGGTTTAAACGAATTGTCACGCATTTCGTTTAACAATTTCTGATTAGAAGTGGGTTTACTTCCTCCAACTTTGTCAAAGGCAGAAATTACTGGAAAGTTACTTCTTTTCTCATTTAAAATTCTGTCAAAAGCATCCCAGGCTCCAAAAGCGGCAACTTTCCCTTTTAGTTTGGATTGTTGGTTTAAAAACTCCAGAACATTTATATTCGGATTGGCTTTGTAAGAATTAGCGTTGATCTGCAAATCGACATTTCCGGTCATAATTTCACTATAGCCCGGATAACTGAACCAATACGGATTGGAAACATCAACTTTACTGCCCAAGTCACGATTGCCGTAAATTTGTCCTTTCGAAGCAATTTCAGACCATAAGAAAGGCATGATTTTTTCACGACTTTCTTTACTGTCGGTACTGTAATATTTTTTGTAGATGTAAGTACTGTCTCCCTGATTGAATTTTTTGTCGTTGGCAATTGCGGCATCCATTCCTTTAAAAACTTCCTGCCACCTGAAACCGTCTGTGGTGATGATAATAATATTTTCTGTTTTTTGTGCGCTTGACAAAAAGCCTGTTAAAACGAATACAATCAAAATTACTTTTTTCATAGTTTTATATTTTAAATTTAGTAACCATCTCACATTTCACAAAAAACATTTCACATACTTACAAAATGCCTCTTGACTTTATTTCCAGATACTTATTAATAGCATCCAAAGTCAGGTTTTCGGGCTGTGTAAGTATCGAATGAATTCCGTATTTTTTTAGTTCGTTGGCGATTAGTCGTTTTTCGAACATGAATTTTTCTGCAATTACCTTGTCGTATATTTCCTGAATGGTACCCGTTTTTTTGTGAATAATTTCATTTAATTCAGTGTTGCTGAAGAAAATAACCACTAACAAATGACTCTTTGCGATTCCTTTTAAGTAGGGTAATTGTCTGTTTAAACCATCCATCGTTTCAAAATTCGTGTACAGAATAATTAAACTTCTCTGATTGATGTTTTTTTTGATGTCAACATACAAACGGCTGTAATCACTCTCAAAAAAATCGGTTTTGATGTTGTATAAAGTTTCGAGGATTTTCTGCATTTGTGATCCTCTTTTTTCGGCAAAAACTCTGTTTTCGACCTTTTTGGAGAAAGCAAAAATCCCTGCTTTGTCTTGCTTTTTCAGAATCACATTCGATAAAACCAAAGTTGAATTGATTGCATAATCTAATAAACTTAAGCCATTGAAAGGCATTTGCATGACACGTCCTTTGTCAATTGCCAGATAAACTGACTGTGATTTTTCGTCCTGAAATTGATTCACCATCAGCGCATTTTTTTTTGCTGTGGCTTTCCAGTTTATGGTTCTAAGGTCATCGCCCTGAACGTATTCTTTGATTTGTTCGAACTCCATCGTATGTCCAATACGACGAATTTTTTTGATTCCGTATTGAAACAGATTGTTTGAAATAGCAAAAAGATCGTATTTTCTTAATTGAATATAAGACGGATAGGTTGGAACCATTTGGCCTTTGTCAAATGTAAATCTGCGGGAGATTAGTTTTAGTGGCGAAGAGACATAGATATTCAGGTTTCCAAAATAGTATTCACCGCGTTCCGTTGGACGCAAATCATATCCAATATCTTCCTGAGCAGAGGCTTTGATCGTTTTTACAATTTTGAAGTCACGCACTTGAAACTGAAACGGAATTTCATCAATTATCTTTACCGAAACAGTAAAAGTATATTGATTTTTGATGGTGATCCGGATTGGATTTAAATCGCCATTCGAAAGTTTTTCGGGCGTATTTCTTGAGGCTTCAATACCGGTTCTTGTTAAATACAGCAGTAAAATATCAAGTCCCAGAAAAGTAGCCAGCACTAAAACGATAAACCAAACACCGTTGTATAAATTAGGAAAAATAAAAGCACAAACAAACATTCCTATAATGCCAAGAAGCACATAAAAAAAGAAGTTGTTGATGTATACACTTTTTATGAATTTCAATTTTTTAAAGTTTCAGGTTTAACGTTTCAGGTTTCAGGTTTTTTATTCGATTTTCCTGCAATTTTTTTTCAGACCTTTTAGGGTATAAAATATTGACTTGTTACTTGTTATTTTAGAACTTCAGCAAGGTCTTTTTTCAAACCTTGCCGGAGTCGTTTATCGATAAATTATCTAGGGATTTCTACGGTCTCAATAATCTGTTTAATGATTTCAGAGCTTGTAATTCCTTCCATCTCGCGTTCCGGCGAAACAATAACACGATGCTGTAAAACCGGAACTGTTGCTTCTTTAATATCTTCGGGCGTTACAAAATCGCGACCACGAATGGCTGCAAAACCTTTGGCAGCATTCAGAATGGCTATTGAGGCACGAGGAGAGGCTCCAAGATACAGGAAGGCATTTTCACGCGTGTTTACTACAATTCGGGCAATGTATTCCAATAGGTTTTGTTCTACTCTGATTTGCTTGATTAGCGCCTGATAGCCTTTGATTTCTTCTGCAGAAAGAATCGTTTTTATCGCTTCGAGTTTGCCGTGGTCCTGTAATAGATGTTCCCTTTGGATAATCTGAATCTCTTCATCTAATTTTGGATAATCAATACTGATTTTGAATAAAAAACGATCTAATTGTGCTTCCGGTAAACGATAGGTTCCTTCCTGCTCAATAGGGTTTTGTGTCGCGATTACCAAAAATGGAGTTTCCAATTTATAAGCAGAACCGTCAATGGTGATCTGACGCTCTTCCATAACTTCAAAAAGAGCAGCCTGTGTTTTGGCAGGAGCACGGTTTATCTCATCAATCAGAATTAGATTAGAGAAAATAGGACCTTTTTTAAATTCAAATTCAGAATTTTTTAGATTAAAAATAGAAGTTCCCAAAATATCTGACGGCATTAAATCCGGCGTAAACTGAATTCGGCTGAAGCCAATGTTCAAGGTTTTTGACAATAATTTTGCGGTGATTGTTTTGGCAACCCCGGGAACACCTTCAAGCAAAACATGTCCGTTTGAAAGTATAGCCACCAAAAGTTGATCAATCATTTTATGCTGACCTACAATTACCGTTTCCAACTCTTTTTTGATACTGTTAACGTGATCTAAAAGTGGAGTTAGGTTTAATCGGGTTTCAAAATTTACATTTTCGTTTGTAATTTCTGTTTCTTTGGTGTTTATATCGTCCATATTGTGGTATATTTTCTTTTGAATGAATTTCTGTTAAAAGTATTAATTTAAAATCTTTTCGATGGCATTATTAATTCGAATTAGATCTTCTTCGAGACTTCCGTGATAACTTTTTCGGTATTCGTTGATCAAAAATACAAGTTCGCGGATGTCTTTTTCTTCTTTTCCTGACTTATGATGCAGTTTTTGGATAAAAGTATCATCGAGTTTTGTGGTGTCGAGCAAGTATTCATTTCGTATTCTTTCCAGAAAGTAAATGATTTTTTTGTCTATAATATTATCATGATCGCCTTCCTGATAGTATAAGTTTCCGATGGTTTTGGTAAAATCAACGGTTAGGTTCGGAAGCGGTTTTAAGATTGGAACAATGCGTTGTTTTCGTTTGACATTAAAAAGAATAAAAATCAGAATTCCAATTAGCAACAGATACCACGCCCATTTTAATGCGGGCTGACTTAAAATGTATCGTAGTGGTGAATCGGAAATCGATTCGTTGTTTTGCCCTTTAGTGTACCAGTAAACGTTTCCTTTCGGCATATAAGAAAGTACATTTTCAGCGTATTGATAATGATCTTTTTTTAATAAATGATAATTGGTAAAAGCAACGGGCTGTACGTGCAAATAGAAATAACCACCTGAATAAGGGACTTTTATAAAATTGACGTGTTTTTGTTTTGGTGTGCCTTGATACCCCAGTATGGTTGTTGTTGCCGTGTCGATTTTTGTGAAATAATTCTCGATACCAACATCTTTAAAGCGGTATTTTTTGGAACTTACTTTTTTATTAGCCATCCAGACTGTGGCATTATCCGGAGCTTGAAAATTGGTGTTCAATTCAATTTTTAAACTGTCTAACAGGGGCTGCGGAAATGTTTTGAGACTCAAAAAAGCATTATTGCCATGAGATACAAAATAAAAAAGTTCTGTCATAGACTGATTGTCAATGTCGCTAAATTCGGCTACATTGAAAAAAGTACCTTTGATACTGTATTTTCCGGAAATGGTATCAGGAATATATTTTGAATCTAAAAACTCGTAAGGAGTTACAGTAGATATGCGTTCAATTTTTTGCTTTTTTAATATACCGCTAATTTCTTTGTCAAAAATGTACAAACCGTACGGAATTTTATCATTAACAGAATAGGTTGGACGCCAATCGATAGGTTTAGGTTGGTTAGAGCTGGCTATTATGATTATGGCAAAAACAAAAACCAGAATAGCGATGTAAATTTTGACGGATTTATTCATTGCTAAAGGTTTTTATTGAATTCTTAAAACGGTTTTCTGCTTTTTTGAAAGTGGTTTCATCAATTTCAAATTCGCCATACCAAATATAGTTGTACAAATAGGATAAGTAAGTGAACTCTTCTTTATAAACAGGGCTTTGAAGCTCGTACAGATAATCGGAATTGGTTTTTTCGATGTCCCATTCGATGTAATGGTTTTGCGCCATAACTTTCAATAACCACAGGTAATAGTAGCGAATTGCGATTCTTTTTTCTCCTTTTTCGATACTTTCCTCAATGAGTTTTTTGAAATCTAAGAGGTGTATGTTTTTCTCAAGTTCAGAGTAATAAACCGTTTTTTTATGAGAATCTTTTCCGAAAATCCATCTTCCTTCTTTATTGATTATTGCTTTTACGATCAGATAGATGACAAAAACAATAATAAGAACAGCCAGTACTTTCAATAAAATAGAGACAAAATCTAATGCGGCCTGTGGATTGCTAAAAGTGAACAGTTTTCTTAAAATGCCGGCGAGCCATTCTTTAAAATGATCCCAGGCATTTTTTTCGGGTGCTTTGTATTCGTATACGAAATCAGAGGAAGTGTATTCTTTTTTGAAATTTTTCTTGAATTTTTTGGTTTCAACAGTGTCCGAATCGATTTTGATATCTTTCTCCGTGTATTTTACCGAAGTAATTTTTGGCGGATCGGCAGTCACTAAAGTATCCTGAGCATTGGTGATGCTGAAGAAAAAAAGAAAAGATAAAACAAAGAAAATTTTATTCATTATCGGTTCTGATTAGGTCAATTTGGCTGATAGTTGTTGTGTTTTTTTGTATACGATAAAAGGATAAACCAAATAGTAAAAAGAGATGATACCTAGTGTCAACAGTATGATAAAACTGCTCATCCAGTTGGGCATATCGATAGAATATCGGGTAATAAAACCTTCAAGAAATCCTGCACTAATGGTAAAAGGAAAGGTGCTCAGGAAAATTTTGAAACTGTTTTTGAAACCTATTTTAAAAGAATTTACTCGCGAAAATGTTTTGGGAAACAATATCGAGGCTCCCAAAATAAATCCGGCAGCAGTTTCAATTACAATAGCAAAAATTTCCATTGAACCATGAATCCAGATGCCGCGAACGCTTTTCCAGAAAACATCCTGTTCGTAAAAAAAGTACTGAAAAGCCCCTAACATAATACAGTTTTGCAAGGCAATGTAAAAAGTGCCAATTCCCCCGAAAATACCATAAATATAACATCTGGCGCCTACATAAAGATTGTTCATGGTGATGCCAATAAAACTTCCCCAGTTGCTTCCCGTGCCATAAACGGCCATAGGATCTCCTTTTTTAATGTTTTCTAAAGTCATGTTTACATAACCGTCCCCTAAAATCAGGCGAACAAAATTCTGGTCGTATCGTGCCGAGATCACACCAATACCCACGGTTATAAAAAATAAGACAAAAGAATAGAGGAGATATCTTCTGTATTCGTACACCAGTAGAGGAACTTCGGTTTTAAAAAATTCAAGAAACCTGTTTTTCTCGGCTCGTTTGGTTTTGTAAATTTTCTGATAGATCTGTGAAGCCAAATGATTTAGATAAACAACTGTCTTGCTTTTTGGATAATACGTTTGGGCGTAAGACAAATCATTCATCATTTGAATGTACAAATTGGCTAACTCATCAGGATTTTTTTTAGCTTTACCGAAAATAGCTAGCTCAAATTCCAGCCATTTTTCTTTATTTTGTTTTATGAAGGCGATCTCTCTCATTATGGGCTAAAATATAAAATATGTCAGAATTATCAATAAATACGACGCAAAATGTCAAAATAAATTTTATCGCAGCTTCTGCCGGTGAGCGAATAGGTTCTTATTTTATCGATTTGATTATTAAGTTTGCCTATATCATAGTGATTTACGGCATATTTTTTTACTCGTTGAATTTAGGAGCGGCATTAGATGGTTTAGATAACTGGTCAAGAATGTCGATTCTTTTGTTGCTTTATTTTCCTGTAATCATCTATTCGCTCACTTTGGAAAGTATTTTTGAGGGACAAACGATCGGGAAAAAGCTGGTTAAGATAAAAGTGGTGAAAATTGATGGCTATCAGGCCGGTTTTGGAGACTATCTGATGCGATGGTTTTTTAGACTTGTAGATATTTCTATTATGAGCGGGGTTATTGCTTTGATAGCTGTAGTTTCGAGTAAAAAAGGACAACGCTTGGGAGATATGGTCGCAGGAACGGCTGTTATTACGTTGAAAAATAAAATTAATATAAGTCATACTATTCTTGAAGAAATTGGAGATGCCTATATACCAACTTATCCTTTGGTTATAAAATTGTCTGATAATGATATGCGAATTATTAAAGAAACCTTTCAAAAGGCAGAGAGTAAGAATGATTATGAAACCATTGGTAAATTGGTTTCTAAAATAGAAAGTGTTACCGGAATTAAAAATCAATCCGGAAATGAACGCGATTTTCTACGGGTAATTTTAAAAGATTATAATTTTTATACGCAGAATATGTAGTGTTGTGAGATGTGAGATGTGAGATGTGAGAAGTGAGTTGTGAGAAATGAATTGGGAGAAGAGGGAAAAAGATAAGTGAAAAAGAGGTATGACATATATCATTTTTTGATACATAGTAATTTAATAAATTTGACATAAATAAGTGGATAAGTATCATTTATAAATTTAATCAAGAAGGTAATAAATGATAGCTATAGTTTTGAAACTTAAGAGGCGTCACCGAAAAGCCATAAGAGTAGGATAAATTAAATTATAAAAGATGATGAGAGTTACAAAAATTTTTGCACTCATAATGTTATTGGTTACCGTTGTTGGTTTTGCTCAGAATGGGAACAAAAAATTGGACAAAATTATAAAACGTGACTACCAGATTATTGAATGTACTATCGCAAAAATGTCCGATAAAACAGTAGAGTATTCATTGCCCGGAGAAACGTTGCGAATTTCACTTGATATTGCTCAAATTGCCAGAATTGACTTTGGCAGTGGTCGTTCACAGACTTTTGATGTCCCTTCATCGGGCACTATTGTGAGTACAGGAGGCAATAATGATGGCAGTGTTGCTACTGGTAACAGTAATGCCAATCAGGTATTGGTTACAGCAGAAATGAAACCCAATACAATTGGGGTACTACCTGTTCCTTATCTGAATGCAGACAATTTGCAGAGTTCTGAGGAGATGTCTAAGTTTGCGCAAAATGATCTTTATAACAAGTTATTAGATAAATCGTCTAATATTTTTCCTCTTACTGTTCAGGATTTAAGAATAACAAACAATCTGTTACGTAAAGCGGGAATTGATTACAAAAATATTGATGAAATTCCCATCGAGGATCTTCAAAGAGTTCTTGGAGTTGATAATATTGTGGCTGTCAAGGTTTCGTTTACTACTACCGAAAGTTCTACAGCACTGGCTTATAATGGTGGAAATGCCAAAGTTAGCAACAATAATAAAAAAGTAAAAACAAATGATTATTCAATAGCCAATACCAGCACTCAGTTGAATTATTATTATACTGTATATTTTGATATGTACAAAAACAATACAAAAATCTATTCTCAAACGAGACAACCTTTTTTAAGTGTGAAAGACAGCTGGATGGACTCTGTTCAGTATTTATTGAAAAGAAGTCCGATTTATACAAGAAAATAGAAGTCCGGTCTTTGTAAAAACAGAAAATAAATTCAAAAAATTAAGGCAAAACGTCGTACCTATGCATTATTGAATCTTTGTAATTAAAATAAATAATGTTTCATTTATTAGACTTGATCGGTACGATGGCCTTTGCTATGTCCGGCGCATTAACAGCAATGCATAAAAAATTAGACCCGTTTGGGGTTTTTATTATTGCCTTTGTTACTGCGGTTGGAGGAGGAACATTGCGGGATGTTTTAATAGGCAGAACTCCTGTTGGTTGGATGAAAGACCTGCAGTATGTTTACGTTATTGCTTTTGGATTTTTTCTGGCTATAATTTTCAGAAAAAAGTTTGACAGATTAAGAACTTCTCTGTTTTTGTTTGATACTATCGGACTGGGGGTTTTTACATTGATTGGACTGGAAAAAGGAATTTCGATAGGTTTGCATCCTATAATTTGTATTGCTCTCGGAACCATGACGGCCTGTTTTGGAGGAGTCATTCGTGATATTTTATGTACGGAAATTCCAACCATCTTTAGAAGAGAAATTTATGCGACGATCTGTATTTTGGGCGGAGCGGTATTTTTTATTTTAAAGAAATTGAATCTTGAGGATGATATTTTGTATTTGATTACCTCTTTGGTCATTATTGTGGTAAGGCTAATGGCGGTAAAATACAAGTGGTATCTGAAAGCATTTGATCACAAATAGATTAGATCGGGATGACTGGATATACGGTAAAAAAATACGATCAGAACGATGCTGCAATTTGGAATGATTTCATTGCAAAAGCCAAAAATGCAACCTTTTTATTTCATCGTGATTTTACCGAATACCATAAAGATCGTTTTACCGATTTTTCGCTTCTTGTTTTCAAAAATGAAAATTTAATTGCGGTTTTACCTGCAAATAAGGAAGCAAATTCTGTACATTCACATCAGGGACTTACTTACGGAGGTTTGGTTTATAGAGAGCAAACGAAATTGAGTACGGTGATAGGAGTTTTTCAGTCCGTTTTGCTTTTTTTGAATGAAAATGGAATTCAAAATTTGATTTTTAAAACACTTCCGTCTCTTTATCACTTAAAACCTGCTGAAGAAATTTTATATTGTTTGTTTCTCGCTGAAGCAAAACTGATTCGTAGGGATGCTCTTGCTGTTATTGATTTGTCGCAGAAAAACAGCATTTCTAAAATTAGAAAAAGAGGTTTTCAAAAAGCAATTTCAAACCAGTTAACTATAAAAGAAGAAGATAATTTGGAATCTTTTTGGAATGAAATCCTGATTCCCAATCTGGATAAGAGGCACAAGGCCATACCAGTTCATTCTTTGGAGGAAATTAGTCGGTTAAAACAACTGTTTCCTAATAATATTCGTCAGTTCAATGTGTATTGTAAAGATAAAATTGTAGGCGGAACAACGATTTTTGAAACAGAAACAGTAGCACACTGTCAATATATTTCGAAGTTGGAACAGGAGGATAACTTAGGAAGTTTGGATTTTCTGTTTCAGCACCTTATCCAGGAAAAATTTGCCAGAAAGCGCTTTTTTGATTTCGGAATTTCAAACGAAAATCAGGGCAAAAAACTAAATGAAGGATTGTCATATTGGAAAGAAAGTTTTGGCGCAGGGACTATAATTCATGATTTTTATGAGGTAGAAACGTCTCGTTATAGTTTATTAAACAACGTTTTGATATGATTTCTTTTTTAGATCTTAAAAAAATAAACGAACCGTACGAAACTGCTTTTCAGGAAAAACTGAAATTGGTTTTGCAAAACGGCTGGTATATTTTGGGGAAAGAAACCGAAACGTTTGAAAAAGCTTTTGCTCAATATTGTAAAGCTGAATACTGTATTGGAGTGGGCAATGGCCTCGATGCCTTAACATTAATTTTTAAGGCCTATATTCAATTAGGAAAACTGCAAAAAGGAGACGAAGTGATCGTTCCTGCCAATACCTATATTGCCAGTATTCTGGCGATCATGGAAGCTGGTTTAGTTCCGGTTTTAGTTGAACCCCGCTTAGAAACATACAATTTGAATCATGATTTAATTCAGGCGAAAATTACGACAAATACAAAAGCCGTTCTGGTAGTTCATTTGTATGGACAATTGGCAGAAATGGACTCAATTAATGCAATAGCCGATAAAAATAATCTGCTGGTTATAGAAGATGCCGCACAAGCTCATGGGGCAGAAAAAAAGCTGAAATCGGACCTTAAAAATCAACAAGCTACGGCTGCTTATAGTTTTTATCCCGGAAAAAACTTAGGTTGCTTAGGAGATGGAGGCGCCATTACAACCAATGACGCAGCGTTGGCAAAAGTGCTTTTTTCGCTTCGAAATTATGGTTCCGATAAAAAATATCACAACGAATTTATAGGTGTAAATTCAAGATTAGACGAATTGCAGGCTGCCTTTTTAAATTCGAAGTTACCTGATTTAAACAACGATAATGATAAACGACGCTTAGTAGCGAAACGATATTTGACCGAAATTAAAAACGGCAAAATAATACTTCCGCATTGGGATTTTTCGGATAATCATGTGTTTCATTTATTTGTGATCCGAACTTCCAACAGAGAAGATTTACAAAACTATTTGTCTCGGAATGCTATTCAGACGGTTATTCATTATCCAATTCCTCCCCACCAACAAAAGGCATTTCCCGATTGGAATAGTTTATCATTTCCGGTTACGGAAAAAATTCATAAAGAAGTTTTAAGTTTACCCATGAGTCCTGTTTTAACCGAAGCAGAAGTCAGTTTTATCATTGAAGTTTTAAATAAATATTAATTTTGATTGGATAAAAATGGCAGGATTAAAATTATTTATTAAGAAATTCGTACCTGAAACAATTTGGATTTCGCTAATCAGGGTTTATAACTTTACTAATTTAAGGGCTGTCTCTGATTGGTATCAAATCAAACAGGCACCAAAAAAACATCAAAAAGCGCTTCAAATTGTTCGGAGAAAAGAAAAAGTAAAAGTCGCCTTCTTTTTGACTCATGAATCGGTTTGGAAATACGATGTTCTTTATGATTTGATGTTGAAACACCCCAGATTTGAACCTGCATTATTTGTTTGTCCCATTGTAAATTTTGGCAGAGATAATATGCTTTTTGAAATGGAGAAGACCTATAATTCATTTAAAAAAAGAGGATATAATGTTGTTAAAACCTATGATAAGGAAACCGGAAAGTATTTAGATGTCAAAAAGAGTTTTTCGCCGGATCTGATTTTTTATACGAACCCCTATGAGGGTTTGCAGGATTATCGGTATTATATCAAACAGTTTTCTAGAACATTAACTTGTTATGTTCCGTATGCTATTATGACAGTTGATTTTGAGTTTACTAATAATTTAAAATTTCATAATTTGGTTTGGAGAATTTTTTCGGAAACTCCTTTTCATAAAGAAACAGCAATTCAAAAACAAACAAACAAAGGAAGAAATAGTATTGTAACGGGTTATCCCGGATTCGATCCGATATTAGTTAATAAGAGACCGAACTATGGTGTGTGGAAAAATAAAAATTCCAGTCTTAAAAAAGTAATATGGGCACCGCATCATGCGATGAAGGAGTTTAATAAAGTGGCCAATTTTTTAGAATATTATGATTTTTTTCTGGAGTTGGCTGTTATTTATAAGGATAGGTTGCAAATTGCCTTCAAACCACATCATTTGTTAAGAGTCAAGTTGGAAGAAGACCCAAATTGGGGTAAGGACAAAACAGATGACTATTATAATAAATGGCAAAATTTGGAGAATGGTCAGTGTAAAAATGGGGGGTATATCGATCTTTTTTTAACATCAGATGCTTTAATTCACGATTGTGGTTCTTTTATGTCGGAATACCTGATTACCGGAAAACCGTCTCTTTTTATGGTTAGAGAGGAATCAGTTATGCAGTATTGGAGTCTTTTTGGAGAAAAATCAATAGCAGTACATTATCAATCCAGAAACAAAATGCAGGTAATTGATTTTATTGAAAATGTAGTACTTAATGAAAACGATTGGATGAAAGAAGAACGTACTAATTTTGTGCAGGAGAATCTAATTCCTCAAAAAAATCTGACCGCGTCAGAAAACATATTAGAATATTTAGAAGGGGAAATCTTTCGATAATGCATGGAGTTTTTTTAATTTTAGCGTTTGATTTGCAGTTTTGTACGAAAGAAAATGATAGTTGTACATTGATTGAAGAAGTAAATTGGAATGAATTTTTAATTTTTGTAAATGCAAAATACCTCTCTTAAGGCGATCGCAACAAAAGGAATGATCTGGTCGGCTGTTGATAAATTTGCAGTGCAGATAGGTCAGTTCGTTATAGGTATAGTACTTGCTCGAATTTTATTACCTCAGGATTTTGGTCTAATCGGAATGATGACCATTTTTATAACGATATCGCAAATTTTTATTGAAAGTGGTTTAAATGTAGGGCTAATTCAACGTCAGGAGAGAGAAGAGGTTGATTTTTCTACTCTATTTGTGTTTAACTTAATTGCAAGCTTTTTTTTCTATTTGGTTTTGTTTTTCTCTGCCCCTTTTATTTCGGGGTTTTTTAATCAACCACAACTAACTGATTTAACACGGATATTGGGTTTGAGTTTGTTAATAAATGCTTTCTCAATTGTTCAACGAACCAAACTAACGATTGCAATTGATTTCAAATCTATAGCTAGAAGTAATGTAATTGGAATGATTGTCGGTGGGGCATGCGCAATAATTGCCGTTCTAAATGGTTATGGAGTATGGTCCTTGGTTATTCAAATTCTTACCGGATCTTTCGCTTCTTCCGCATCATTATGGTTTTTAAGTAAATGGAGTCCTTCCATCGCTTTTTCAAAAAAATCTTTTAAATCTTTATTTGGGTTTGGCTCTAAACTGCTAATAACTTCTTTGTATGCTCAAATTCTAAACAACATTTATAATATTTGTATAGGGAAATTCTATCCAACAGCTTCATTAGGATATTACACCAAGGCAAAGAGTTTTGCGGATCTGTCTGCCGGTACAGTCGTAAGTGTTTTGCAACAAGTTGTATTCCCGGTTCTTGCAACAGTGCAGCATGATAAAGATAAATTAGTCTCCATCTACAGAAGAATGATTCGTATGTCAGCTTTTTTGATTCTTCCACTTATGGTACTTATTGCGCTGCTTGCAAAACCAATTGTGATCTTACTGCTTACAGAAAAATGGAGTACACTTATTCCGTTCTTACAGTTGATGGCATTATCGCGCATTTTTCTTCCATTAAGCGCCATAAATTTAAGTTTATTAAATGCAATTGGACGTTCTGACTTATTTCTAAAAGTTGATTTGTCAAAATTACCAATAACTTTAGTGGTAATGCTAATTACAATTCCTTTGGGACTAAAAATCATGGTAATTGGACATGTTATTACCTCGGCAATATTTTTTGTTATAAATGCTTATTTACCGGGGAAATTTTATGGTTTTGGCGCGATTAAACAATTAAAAGATGTATTGCCTTTTTGTTTTGCAACAATAGGAATGGCAATTTTAGTATTTGTAATGTCTTGTTTTGTTGCTAATTTGGTAATTCAATTGCTCTTAGGTGTTATAATTGGTGTTGCTACTTATTTGTTTATCTGCTGGTTATTGAAGTTAGATGAATTAAAAGAGGTTTGGGAGTTGTTTTTGAAGTCACATTTTTAACTTATGCATTTTTAAAAAGAGTTATAAGTGTTTGATAGTCTGTTGTTTTTGTTTCTACTTCCAAACATCCAAATACTGCTGAGCAATTTTTACATAATCGTGTTCTTCCTCGATAAATGCCCTTGCTCGTTTTCCGATTGCTATGATTTCTTGTGGGTTTTCAATTAAAAAAGACAATTCATTGACCAGATAATCAACATCAGGAATTGCATTGATGCAGACTCTTTCAGTGATCTTGTAGTAAGCTGTGAACTCCGTTTCGGCTCCCGTGAAAACTACTTTACTTTTAGCCATGGCTTCCAGGGCATTGTATCCCTGATCATAAGTAAAGGCCTGATCAAGTAAAATGTGAGATTTATTGTAAGAGTTTATGTATACTGCATAAGGAACATTTTGAGATCTGATGATTTCAACCCTGTCCGGATACTTAAGTGCTATTTTTGCCAGAGCAGCTTCAAAATAATTGATCCCCTTTTGATAATAGGAGTATTGGTTAACTCCCAAAAAGATAATTACCTTATTGTGAACAATCGGTTCTTCAAAAGGGAGTATATCATGATTTATAGGATAGGGAATTAATTTTCTGAATTTAGGATGGGGTTGGTTTGCTTCTATGTAATCTAAATCTGTAACGATGATACCATTACAATTTTTTAAAACAAAATCATGTATTTTTTTGTAGTTGGGAGTGAAATATTCCTCAATGTATTTGTAATATTTATGAAGCCCTGAGTCTTGTAAATAAGGCTGAATTAAAGATTTTTTATCTTTATTGGATAAATCATACTGTAAGGTCAGATAATCTACTCCACAAGACAATACAAAAACTTTTTTATTGGTATTGAAAATTTTTTTTACCAGGAAGAGTTCGAATTTTTTGGTTGTAATTATAGGGCGCTCATTAATAAATTGAACGACATCATAACCTTTAAATTGGTTTAGTAAAAAATAGAATCTTAAGCCTTGTTCTAAATTTACGATGTCAAATTTGGTTATTTTATGAACAAGTTGTCTGATATAATGAACGAACCTTAATTTACAGAAAGTATAATCAATAGAATAATCAACGGGAAAATTTCTAAAGCCATTGCTGTTCGAAACGATTTTTACTGTATGGCCATGTTTCACTAATCCTTCTTTCAGAGAATTGTGCAAACGACTATATTCGCCAACAAGTAAAATTTTCATGTTTTAATAATGAGTTATAAATTTTTCATGAGCATTGAATCTGTAAAAAAAGCAATGCGAATAATGAATTTAAGTTGCTAGTTGTAAAATGTAAAATGTAAAATGTGAAAGGGGAGTCTGAGAAATTAATCGTTTTTTAGAACAACCAAAATTTAATGAATAGAATGTTTGCGAAAGCAAAAAACAATACTAATTTCTTTAATATCTGACTTAAAAACTGAAAATGAAGTTGCTGTTAATTACTGGACTTCGACAATTCCTATAAACTCTATTACTTTCTATGTTTATCACGTAAAATAGAGCCGTAAAACAAATACATCTAATTTCAGACTTACATCTCACAACTCACATCTCATACCTAGCAACTTAAATTAATTATCGTACTTTCGTTGTAAATTTAGGCATTCAGGAATAATATGCAAACCAAAAAATATAAAATTGCTTTAGTAGGTTATCGATTGAATAGTGGAGGATTGGAGAAAGTAATGTCAACTTTATCCGTTTATTTTGATTCGATAGGTATTGAGGTTCATAATATTGTTTTTGTTGATGATATTGGCTACCCTTATTCCGGAACTTTGGTAAATATTGGAAGCATGAAGACAAAGGAAAATAAAGTTTTAGGTAAGCTAAAACTTCTTTTGTTTTTTTATAAATACTTAAAAAAGAATCAATTTGATTTTGTTATTGATTTCAGATATCGTGTGAAACCAGTACAGGAGTATATTTTGTCTAAATTTATTTATACCACGAATACAATTTATACCGTTCATAATTCGCATTTGCAAACTTACTTGCCCAATTCCAGATTTTTAACGAGGCAAATTTGCAAAGGAAAACATAGTGTTGTTTGTGTTTCAAAGGGAATTAAAATGTTGGTAGATGAAAAATTCCAACTGCAGAATAGCCATTTGATTTATAACCCGATTGATTTGGATGAAATAAAAACTTTAGCCGATAATCAAATCGAAATGAAATCACCTTACATAATAGCTGCCGGAAGATTTGACTCCGGTAATGTGAAACAATTTGATAAATTAATAGTAGCTTATGCAGAATCTGTTCTCCCTCAAAAAGGGATTTCACTGGTGTTAATAGGAGATGGAGATCTTATGGATGTTTATAAAGAGATAGCAATTAAAAGTGGAGTGGCAGATAAAATTCATATTTTAGGGTTTAAAAATAATCCTTATAAATATTTTCAAAAGGCATTATTCCTGGTTTTATGTAGTAAATATGAGGGATTTGGAATGACCTTAGTTGAGTCACTAGCCTGCGAAACACCTGTTATTTCCTTTGACTGTATTTCAGGGCCTAATGAAATCATAACAGACAAAGAAAACGGTCTTTTGGTTGAAAATCAAAATTTCAAAGCACTTGTTGATGCGATGAATTTATTAGTAGAAGATGAGGTTTTGTATATGCAATGTAAAAATAATTCTCTAAAAAGTATAGAACGTTTTTCAATGGAAAAAATAGGAAAACAATGGCAGGATTTAATGGGAAATACTATAAATTAGTGAAATGAATATAGAAGTTATAGCTATTCCTAAAATAGAAGAGCGAAGAGGAAATCTCTCTGTTATTGAAAATGATACAGTTCCTTTTGCCATTAAAAGAGTTTATTATCTTTATGATGTACCTAGTGGCGCAGAACGTGGCGGTCATGCGCATAAAAATTTGCAGCAGTTTTTGGTAGCTTTAAGTGGTAGTTTTGATGTAGTTTTAAAAGATGGAAAAAAGGAACAAATTGTTACATTAAATAAACCTTACGAAGGATTGTTAATTAATCCGGGGATTTGGCGGGAGCTTCAGAATTTTTCTTCAGGTTCTGTTTGTCTGGTAGTTGCCTCAGAGGTTTTTAGTGAAGAAGATTATATCAGAGATTTTGATGAATTTCTGAAATATTCTAATTGTAGATAGAAAAATCAATCCCAAATCTTTTTAAGGCATTTTTTAGTTTAAAAAAAGTGCGTAAAAAAATAGAAGGTGTGCCTAATAAAAAGCGAATTTTTAAGCTAATATTTTGTTTGTCTACATCTTTTAGGTAAAAGTTCATTTTTGCTTTGTTTCCAAAGATATAATAGCGCAGACCATATTCAATTCGGTACAAATCGAGAAAGTTTTTAAGGGATTTATTTTCTTTTTCAGAAAGTTTGAATTGCTCAAAATCCATTAATTTCATTGCATTTATATGGTTTTTGGTAATACTGTTTGGAATATTATACTGGTAAACAGCCGTTATTTTATTTGCTAAAACAACAGGATATTTTATACCAATTTTAGTCCATAATTCTAAATCCTGACCATTTGTTATGCCTGGCGTAAATACGTCATTTTGTTCTAATATTTCTTTTGGAATCGCCAGACTGGAAGTCCATGTAATTCTAAAAGGACTGTTGGAGAAAAAATAATCGGCTACAATTCCTCTGAACGATTTATCTAAACCATTATAATGAGGAATCTGAAAATGATTTTTAGAGATTCTAATTTTATGACGTGAACAATATATACCGCAATCTGGGAAATCATGATGCAAGTCTGATAATTCCTGTAAATGATTCGGAAACCAATAATCATCTGCATCCAGAAAAGCAATAAGTTTTCCGTTCGATTTGGCTATGCCAAGATTTCGGGCAACCGAAACTCCTTGTTTTTTCTGATTGTAAATCTGAATTCTTTTATCATTAAATTCAAGTGCCAGAGTTTCACCTTTATCGGTAGATTCGTCATTTATAATAATGATTTCATAATCGGTAAAAGTTTGATCAAGAATACTCCGGATTGCATTTTTAATATGATCAGCTTTATTGTACAACGGGATAACAACAGAAAAAAATGTCATAATCGATTATTTTTTTAAATCACAATAATAGCCTAATTTATACAAATCTAATAGATACAGGTTCGGATTTTCGGATGTTAAATTCGTAAGGATTTGTTTTTTTGTAGTTTGGAAAATTGCTTTTGTAATTCCAATAAGATGTAGTTTTTTTAGAAAAAGATATGCCTTAGTTAATCTGGTGCTTTTTGGATCAATTTTGTTAATTTGAATTAAGTGATGTAAGTTTTTAATGGCTCTATTCGTTTTTTCAATAAAAACAATACTGTCTTCATTGTTGTGATGAACTAAGAAATTTTCAATATGGGTCACCGGTACTGAATTTAAACGCAAATTCTCTATAAAAATCAAATCCTCATATCCATAATCATGTATGAATTCGGGAAATGGGAATTGCAAAAGAATTTCTTTTTTTAAAAATAAATTCCAGGTAAAAACAAAATCGTAATTATTGTTAAGTCTTTGATTTAGAGATTTAGTTTCTCTTTGTCTGCCATATTTCCATCGAAGTAATTTTTCAGTAGCAGGAATAACAGTAGGGTATTTAACGCCACCAAAAATCACGGTTGTGGATTCAGACCATACTTCGAAAAAGTTTTTAAGGTATGATGGATTCTCCGGCAACGCATCCGCTTCCATAATCAAAATAAATTCATATTTTGATTTAAGACACAGCGAGTTAATATTTTTACCTCTTCCGAGGTTTTCTTTATTGGTAGAAAAAAAACAGTTTTCTAAAAGATTTATCGCGTTGTTTTCATCAATAAATCTTTTACCTGCGTCATCCTGGACTAAAATTTCATATACAATTCCTAAGTTATCTGCCTGATGTTTAAGTTCTGAAACAAGCTTAAAAACATCATAATTATAAACCGGAATTAAAATAGAAAGCATTATACGCTGCGTTGCACCACTTCGAAGATTCTTTCGTCTTCACATTTTAGTGTTTTGGAAGGGAATTTCATCAATAAAGCATAATCATGAGTTGCCATGATGATCGTTTTTCCATTAGCATTGATTTTTTTCAATACTTCCAATACTTCAGAGCTTGTTTGAGGGTCAAGGTTTCCGGTTGGTTCATCGGCAAGGATAAATTCCGGGTCGTTTAACAAAGCTCTTGCAATGGCAACACGCTGTTGTTCACCTCCCGAAAGTTGGTGTGGCATTTTGTTTACGAATTCTTTCATTCCCACCTTGTCCAGAACTTCATCGATTTTGTGCTCCATGGCTTCTTTTTCGTGCCAGCCGGTTGCTTTTAAAACAAATAACATATTGTCTTTTACAGAGCGATCCGGAAGTAATTTGAAATCCTGAAAAACGATTCCGATTTTACGTCTTAAGAATGGAATTTCGCTTTCTTTTAAGGCAGCCAAATCAAATTCAACAATATGACCTTCCCCTTCAGTTAAAGGTAAATCACCGTACAACGTTTTCATGAAACTACTTTTTCCGGAACCTGTTTTTCCAATGATGTAGATAAATTCTCCGTGTTGGACATCCAGATTAATATGAGATAAAATTTTCTTTCCTTCCTGATATATAGTTACTTCTTTAAGAGACAGTACGGTTTGTGACATAATAAATTGATTTGAATGGTAAAAGTAATAAGATAACGGTTGGATTCAAAATAAATTTTAATCATTTCGAAAGAAAACGGTTTAAAAAATAATAGTTTTTGAATATTTGAGAACCAATATTTTGAGGATTAATAAGCTGTTAAATAACAACTATTAAAAAAAATAATCATAATAAAAGAACAAAACGTTTCGTTATAAACGGTAGAAAATGATAAATTTGAATACTAAACAAAAACAAAATGCGTAAACTTCTCTGGTTCTTTTTATTCCAAATTATCCTTACTTCGACGACGGTTTCGGCGCAAAAATCAGTTATTTACACTTACGATTTAAAGGATTTTGACAAAGCACTGGCTTTATATAAGGACAAACAATATGCTTCGGCCCAACATATTTTTGAATATGTAAAAAATAATGCAACGACAGAAGAAGTTCAGTCTGATTGTGCTTATTATATTGCCAATTGTGCGATTAGAACCAATCAGCCCAATGCGGATGCTTTAATGGAAAAGTTTGTTGCGGATTATCCGACCAGTACCAAACAAAATCAAGCCTATGTTGAGGTGGCTCATTTTTTCTTCGAACAAGGTAATTACCCAAAAGCGTTGTTATGGTTTGACAAGGTCGATGAAAGTTATATGAGTAAATCGGATCTGGATAAATTTAATTTTCAGAAAGGATACGCCTACTTTAATGCTAAGAGAAAGAAAGAAGCGACAACCTATTTTAATAAGGTGGTGAACTCCGCTGAATTTGGTTCTCAGGCCAAATATTATTTAGGATTTATGGCGTATGAGGGTGATGATTATAAAGAAGCTACTAAATATTTTGACGAAGTTTCAGGCGAAGAAAAATACAAAGAAAAGCTGTCGTATTATCAGGCCGATATGAATTTTAAACTAGGGAATTTTCAAAAAGCGATTGATTTAGGGCAAAAAGCAATGAGTAAATCAAATGCAATTGAAAAATCAGAATTGAATAAAATTATCGGAGAGTCTTATTTCAATTTAAAACAATACGACAAAGCGATTCCATTTTTAGAAGAATATAAAGGGAAAAAAGGAAAATGGAACAATACCGATTTTTACCAGTTGGGTTATGCGTATTACGAACAAAAAAACTACGAAAGTGCCATTTCTCAGTTTAATAAAATTATTGAAGGGAAAGATTTCGTTGCTCAAAATGCTTACTATCATTTGGGTTTGAGCTACCTCAATACAGCTAAAAAACAAGAAGCGCTGAATGCTTTTAAAAATGCTTCTGAAATGGAATTTAATGCACAGATTCAGGAAGATGCCGCTTTGAATTATGCCAAGTTGAGTTACGAAATTGGAAATGTGTATCAGACCGTTCCGGGAATTTTGCTTGATTTTTTAAAAAAATACCCAAACAATTCCAGTAAAACGGAAGTAGAGAAATTATTGGTTGATTCGTATATTTCTTCTAAAAACTACAAAGAAGCTTTGGTTTTATTAGAGAAAAACAGAACTGCAGAAAATAAATTGGCCTACCAGAAAGTGCTTTTTTACAGAGGTTTGGAATTGTACACCGAATCGAATTATGCAGAGGCATTAAAAATGTTCAATAATGCTGTCAAAGAGCAAAAGAATCCTGAGTTTACAGCACGTGCCACTTTCTGGAAAGCAGAAACAGAATATGTAACTGATGATTTCCAATCAGCATTGGTAAGTTACAAACAGTTTGCAGGTTTGGCAGGCGCTAAAACGACGGAAGAATACAAAAACATTAATTATAATATTGCTTATACTTATTTTAAGCTAAAAGAGTACGATCAGGCCGGAAATTCTTTTCAGGCACAAATCGATAATTCAAAAGAAGATAAAATACGTTTAAATGATTCGTATTTGCGTTTGGGAGATTGCCGATTTGTAAATGCAAAGTATGCTCCTGCAATGGAAGCGTATGCAAAAGCAATTGATGAAAAAGGAGTTGATGCCGATTATGCACAATATCAAAAAGCACTTTCCTATGGTTTTATGTCTAAAAATGATAAAAAAATCGATGAACTGAATAACTTCCTGCAGATGTATAAAAAATCATCTTACCGAGATGATGTTTTGTATGAATTGGGGAATACTTATGTGGCCCAGAAAAAGAACGATCAGGCGATTAAAACTTTCGATCAGTTAATTTCCGAGTACAAAAATGGTTCGTTTACTTCAAAATCGATTCTGAAGCAAGGTCTGATTTATTACAATACAGATCGCGATGAACAAGCGTTAGTGAAATTGAAAAAAGTGGCAGCTGAATTTCCTAAAACAGCAGAGGCTTTAGAAGCCGTTTCAACAGCAAGATTAATTTACGTTGATTCAGGAAAAGTAGATGAATATGCTACTTGGGTACGTACATTGGACTTTGTGGCGGTTACAGATGCAGAATTGGATAACGATACTTACGAAGGAGCTTTTAAACAATACAGTCAAAACAACAGTAAAGCAGCTATTACCGGATTTGCAGGGTATATTGCTAAATTTCCATCAGGAATTCATGCAGTGGAAGCTAATTTTTATGTGGCACAATTGTATTATGCAGAAGGCTCACAAACTAAATCGGTAGTGAATTATCAATATGTTATTGATCAGCCAAGAAATGAGTTTACAGAACAATCACTAAGCCGATTGTCACAGATTTTCCTAAAAGCTAAAGATTGCGACAAAGCGATTCCGGTATTGGTTCGTTTAGAAGACGAAGCCGATTTTCCTCAGAATAAAACTTTCGCTCAGGCGAACTTAATGAAGTGTTATTACGATAAAAAGGATTATAACAATTCGGTAGTATATGCTGAGAAAGTATTACAGAATCCTAAAGGAGATGCGAATGTGAAATCTGACGCGCAAATTATTGTAGCACGCTCTGCAATGCAATCTGGAGATCAGGATAAAGCAAAAGCTGCCTATGCAAAATTGTCCGCCACATCAAAGGGAGAATTAGCAGCGGAGGCCTTGTATTATGATGCTTATTTTAAAACAAAAGAAGGCAAATTTGAAGCCTCAAATGTGTCCGTTCAAAAACTGGCTAAAAACTACTCTGCTTATAAATATTATGGAGCAAAGAGTTTGGTTTTGATGGCCGAGAATTTCTACGGATTAAAAGACAGCTACCAGGCGACTTATATTTTAGATAATGTAATCAATAATTTTACTGATTATCCGGATGTAGTAGAGGAAGCTAAAAAAGAACTGAGTATTATAAAACTGGAAGAATCAAAAACAAATTCATCAATTACTAAATAGGTTTTTTTTGAGTGAAATGTAAAATGTGAGATGTAAAATGGTTTTCATCTCAAGACACATTTCACATTTTACGAAATACATCTTACACATATGACTCTACCTTTTTATATCCTTGATGTTTTTGCTGAAAAGAAATATGCCGGTAATCAATTGGCGGTATTTTTAGAAGCAGGAAACCTTAGTTCCGAAGAAATGCAAAAAATAGCTAAAGAGATAAATTTTGCTGAAAGTACTTTTATTACAAAGCTTGATTTTGATAACAATAAGGCTGAAATTAAAATTTTTACTCCGGCACACGAAATGAAGTTTGCAGGTCATCCTATAATTGGAACTTCTTGGTTGCTGATGCATAAAGTGTTTCAAAATGCCCCTAAAGCCATTACGCTTCAGGTTCCGATTGGGGAAATCCCGATTCATAAAACAGAGGATTTGATTTGGCTAAAAGCGGCTCAACCGGAATTTTTAAGTGTTTTTGATAAAGAAGATTTTTTATCCTTCAGTAATCTGAAAAGTGACGATTTTCATGTTCAATATCCAATTCAGGAAGTGACAACGGGAAGTGCTTTTGTAATTGTTCCGTTAAAGAACGCAGAAGCTTTAGAAAAGTTGGTTTTAGATAAAGATAAAATGAACGAATGGTTGATAAAGAATTGTAAAACCAATCACAGGGCTTTTTATTTTTATGTTTGGGAAAACTCAAAAATAACAAGCAGAATGTTATGTGTAGAACACAATCAGTTGGTTGAGGATGCTGCAACAGGAAGCGCCAGTACTTGTTTACAGGCTTTTCTTTTAAAATACCATTCGGCTCAAATTGAAACGATAAATCATCAGGGAGATTTTATAAACCGACCGTCACAGATTTATTTTAAAGGAGAATTAACAGACAATAACTTTACAATACAAATTGGAGGGAAGAGCCAGTTTATTGCCAAGGGCGATTGGGAAGTGTAGAATAGAAAAAAAATAGGATAATGTAAAATGTAATTTGCGAAAAGTAAAATGTAAAAGATGAATAGTAAATTGTAAAATGACTTTAGAAAGACATTTCACTTTTTACATTTCACAAATCACTTCTCACCAAGCACATTTCACAAAATAAAAATAAATATGAAAATTAATTTCCAGAATAAAACCATCATTTTGACTTTGCTGTTTGCTTTTCAGTTTTCCTTTTCACAGAAGAAAGAAGAGAGCATTGGAACAGAAACTGTAAATGTTGTAAAACCGTATTCGCCAACTATTTCAGATGCCTTTAAAGTAAAAGAAACACCTTTGCTTGACGATTCAGGTAATCAGCCTAAGGAAACGATTAAATACAGTATTTTGTCTGTTCCGGTGGCTTCGACTTTTACGCCTTCAAAAGGAAAAGCAGAAGGGGTGGAGAAATCAAAACAAGAGCGTTTGTTCAGTAACTATGCCACTTTTGGAGTTGGAAATTACGGGACTTTAAATGCCGAATTGTTTGTGACACACGATTTGGGGAACAACGATTATCTTGCCGGAATGTTTCGTCACCATTCCTCTCAGGGAGGAATAAAAGGTATCGAATTGAACGATGAGTTTTATGACACAGCCTTAAATGTCGGATATGGCGTAAACAATCGTGATATGTCCTGGGCTGTAGATTTGGGGTATCAGAACCAAATATACAATTGGTATGGTTTACCAGCCGAATTTGGTGCGACATTGCTTCCGGGTCAGCGTTTTGATTTGATTAATAAAATGAATCCGAATCATTCTTATAACACCATTTCGTTAGGCGGGAATATTGAATTTAATGAAGGTATTTTCAGCAAAATAAAAACAAAGTTTACTCATTTTTCGGATAGTTTTTCGTCCTCTGAAAATCGGTTTTATGTGAAGCCTTCTTTCAAAGTTGAGGTAATGAATCAGTCCATAAATACCAATGTTATTGTAGATCATGTGAGCGGTTCGTTTGAAAATAATTATGCGCGTGATAATACACAATCTTTAAAATACAGTCTGACCAATTTTGGAATTGAACCTAGTTTTGTGATTCTCGAAAATGATTGGACATTGGAATTAGGAGCCGGAATATTTTATGGTTTGGATTCTGAAAACAGCGGCAACAAATTTTATTTTTATCCAAAAGTAAATGCTTCTTATAAATTAGTGGGTGATTTAATGATTTTTTATACGGGAGTAAATGGTGGTTTAAATCAGAATTCTTACGCTGATCTGGTAACTGAAAATCCGTTTTTATCACCAACACTTACTGTGAAACCAACAAACAATCAGTACACTGTTTTTGCAGGATTAAAAGGGAAACTGGCCAATAATGTCAATTACAATATTACAGGTTCTTACTTGAACGAAAAAGACAGAGCTTTGTTTAAAAGTCACGATTATACAGAAGATATTTCCAATGAAAATTATGCTTACGGAAACTCTTTTGGTGTAGTTTATCAGGATTTAAGAACATTCCGTTTTTATGGGGAGTTAAAAGCTGATTTCTCTGAGAATGTCAGTTTTGGCGTAAACGGAACTTTCAATAGCTATAAAAATGATGGGGAACTGGAAGCATGGAATTTACCGACGATTAAGTTGAGTTCTAATCTGGATGTTAGTATTACAAAACAATGGTATGCAGGTTTAAACATCTTTTACGTAGGCGATCGTAAGGACATGCAGACGAATACCACTATTTCGCCTCTTGCTACCCCAATAACTTTAAAAAGCTATTTTGATGCCAATGCGCATGTAGGATATAAGTTCAGCGAACGTTTGACTTTCTTCCTAAAATTGAATAATATTGGAAATCAGGCTTACGAAAGATGGCTGAATTACCCGGTACAAGGGTTTCAGGTCTTAGGTGGAGGAAACTACAAATTCGATTTTTAGAATAGGTTTAACCGCGAAGGACGCAAAGGTTTACGCAAGGAGCGCAAAGGTTTTTTAGCCTTGAATTCAGAATAAATTTATTTTATTGCTGAATTCAAGGCTAAGTTTTTTTTAAGTTAAAAGATATTAATTTGCGACCTCCTATGTTCGCAGTGAAATTTTTACACGCAGATTTAGCAGATTTTTTTGTTTTGTTATTTAGATAAAAACAATCTGAATAAATCTGCTAAATCTGCGTGTAAAAGACTTTTCGTTTTTCCGTAAATCTTTGCGCACTTTTGTAGTTAAAAAAAACTAAGCAATTTAGAATCTAGGTAACTTAATATCATTTAGAGTAAATTTGTTTTGTCTCCGAATTCAAGGCTAAGTTTTTTTTAAGTTAAAAGATGTTAATTTGCGACCTTTGCGTAAATCTTTGCGCACTTAGCGGTTAAAAAAAACTAAGCAATTTAGAATCTAGGTAACTCAGTATCATTTAGAGTAAATTTGTTTTGTCTCCGAATTCAAGGCTAAGTTTTTTTTAAGTTAAAAGATATTAATTTGCGACCTTTGCGTAAATCTTTGCGCACCTAGCGGTTAAAAAAAAAAAACTAAGCAACTTAGAATCTCAGTAACTCAGTTACTAAATAAAGGTGCTTTTTTTTATAATCTTATCATATGGAAATTAAATTAAGAAAAGAAAACAAGAACGATTTTGAAAGTGTTTTTAAATTGATAGAAAAAGCTTTCCAAAAGGAAGCGCACAGTGATCATAAAGAACAGTTTTTGGTAGAAAGATTAAGACAATCTCAAGCTTTTATTCCGGAATTATCTATTGTTGCTGAAGTTGAAGATAAAATTGTCGGACATATTTTGTTTACTAAACTTGAGATTAAAAATCAATCCCAGTCGTTTGAGTCTTTGGCTTTGGCTCCCGTTTCAGTTTTACCGGAATTTCACGGAAAAGGAATTGGTTCGAAACTCATTTTATATGGACACAAAATAGCAAAAAACTTAGGATACAATTCAGTAATTTTATTGGGACATGAAGATTATTATCCAAGATTCGGGTACGAACGCTGTGAAAAACACAATATAAAAATGCCATTTGATGTTCCGGCTGAAAATTGTATGGTTATAGCACTCACTCCAAACGGGTTATCAGGTGTCAGCGGAGAAGTGGTATATCCCACCGCTTTTTTCGGATAAAAATCGAGACAAAGAAAGAAAATCTTTGTATCTCTTCACCTTTGTACCTTTATCTTAGCACCTCAGTATCTTAATACCTAAGCACCTTTAAAAAAAATGACTTTCAAACAAAAAATATATTCTCATTACGCACAAATGGTTCAGGACCGAATAGATGTTTTCAGAGACATGATTTCGGCCTTGACTGAAGATTCTAAAAACGATGCAAAAGGTTCTGCCGGCGATAAACACGAAACGGCCTTATCGATGATGCACATCGAGCAGGAAAAATTGACAAATAAGTTAAAAGAAGCGATTACTCAAAAAGCGGTTTTAGACAAAATTGATCCGTCAAAAGTTGCCGATACTATTGCTTTAGGAAGCCTGGTGAAAGCCAACGGAATTTATTTATACCTCAGTGTAGCATTACCAAAAATTGCCGTTGATAGAATAAATGTTATTGCGCTTTCGCCTCAATCTCCTTTAGGAAGTCACTTAATGGGTAATAAAGTCGGGTTTCGATTTGAAATAAATAGTACAAAGTATTTAATAGAAGAGATTGAGTAAGTGTGTGGAGTAGCAGTATTCCGCATAGTGCTTCCGGTATGATTTAATTCGCCTATTGGGTATCGCTCGAGTCTCCTTCGTCGAAATGATAAAGGAGGCGGGCTTATGCAACAACTCTGTAATTCTAACCAATAACAAGCAATAATTGTCATTCCGAATAATGAGGAATCGCACATGAGACTCCGTGCTGAATGTCGTCAATCTTTGTCGAATTACTTGTGTGATTTCTCCTAAAGTTGAAATGACATATTGTACTTATTTTGTCATTCAAATGACAGACGAGGCGGGCTTATGCAACAAGGCTGCGCTTTTAACCAATAATAAGCAACAATTGTCATTCCGAGGTACGAGGAATCACACCAGTATTTCGCCAAAGATTAGCAACTGTTCCACAGGTTTTTGAAGTTCAAAATTTCAATTTTTAAGTTCAGAGCTTTTTTTTTAGCTTAAATTTTATGTTTTATATGTAAAATTTGATTTATGGTTTTAAATTATAACTAAAATTACCTTTTGTGTTTTTCAATTATAACCATTACCGCATCTTTGCTTTATCAAAATAAAATTTATAAAATAAAAGATATAGTTATGTGTGGAATTGTATGTGCCTTTGATCTGAAACAAAAAGCAGAGAGTTTGAGACCTCAAGTATTAGAAATGTCTAAAATTATCCGTCACCGCGGACCGGACTGGAGTGGTATTTATAGCAATGATAAAGCTATTTTATCGCACGAGCGTTTGGCAATTGTTGATCCGGCTTCGGGAAAGCAACCTTTGTTTACAGCGGATAAAAAATTAGTTTTGGCAGCAAACGGCGAAATTTACAACCACAGAGAATTACGCAAACAATTTGAGGGAAAATACGACTTTCAAACCGAAAGTGACTGCGAAGTTATACTGGCACTTTACCAGAAAAAAGGACCACATTTTATTGATGAAATGAACGGAATCTTCGGATTTGCAATTTATGATGTCGATAAAGACGAGTATTTTATTGCCCGTGATCATATGGGGATCATTCCATTATATATTGGTTGGGATCAGGACGGAACTTTTTATGTGGCTTCTGAATTGAAAGCTTTAGAAGGCTACTGTACAAAAATCGAATTGTTTCCTCCGGGACATTATATGACCAGTAAAGACGGCGAATTTGTACAATGGTACAAAAGAGACTGGAAAGAATACGATGCTGTAAAAGACAATGAAACGAGTATTCCTGAAATCAAAAAAGCACTGGAAGCAGCAGTTCACAGACAGCTGATGAGTGATGTTCCTTACGGAGTTTTACTTTCGGGTGGTTTAGATTCTTCTATTACTTCGGCAGTAGCTAAAAAATATGCGCAAAAACGTATTGAGTCAGACGATACTACAGATGCCTGGTATCCTCAATTACACTCTTTTTCAGTTGGACTGGAAGGCTCGCCGGATTTAGCGGCTGCGAGAGTTGTTGCAGATCATATTGGGACTATTCACCATGAAATTAAGTTTACCATTCAGGAAGGTTTAGATGCGGTTCGTGATGTGATTTACAACTTAGAGACTTATGATGTAACTACTGTAAGAGCATCGACTCCAATGTGGTTGATGGCGCGAGTTATCAAATCAATGGGAATCAAAATGGTCTTGTCGGGAGAAGGAGCTGATGAATTATTTGGAGGTTATTTGTACTTTCATAAAGCACCGAATGCAAGAGAGTTTCACGAAGAAAACGTGCGTAAATTAGGCAAACTGCATATGTATGATTGTTTGCGTGCCAACAAAAGTCTAGCAGCCTGGGGAATTGAAGGGCGTGTACCTTTCTTAGATAAAGAATTTATGGATGTTGCTATGCGCATCAATCCACAAGATAAAATGATTAACAAAGAACATCCGATGGAAAAATGGGTGGTTCGTAAAGCTTTTGAAGACATGTTGCCTGAGAGTGTAGCATGGAGACAAAAAGAACAGTTTTCTGATGGAGTAGGATACAGCTGGATTGATACCTTGAAAGAAGTTGTAGCCAGAGAAGTTTCAGATGAACAATTGGCAAATGCGAGATTTAAATTCCCGTTACAGACACCAACTTCAAAAGAAGAATATTATTATCGTTCTATTTTCGCCGAACACTTCCCTAGTGATGCAGCAGCTTTATGTGTGCCTCAGGAAGCAAGTGTGGCTTGTAGTACAAAAATCGCTCTGGAATGGGATGAGGCTTTCAAAAACATGAACGACCCATCCGGAAGAGCTGTAGCAAGTGTTCATGACGATGCTTATGTTAAAGCATAAATGATTATTATTTAGGAATTAGTATCCGGAAAAACGTTCTCAGCAATGAGGGCGTTTTTCGTGGTTTAAAATAGTAGAGAGCATTATTTTCAGCTACTTGAAGAAAAAAAATTAGCATTTATTTAACTTTCTTTTTTATATTTGACATTCCTCAAAGAGTGGCATTTTGTGAATTTGAAAATTAGTGAGAAGTTAGATTTGCAGCTGCTTTTGTGTGGATAATTAGTAATAAAAAAATAGAAGGTATGTCTGGAATATTAGCCGTTATAGGTAAAGGAAAAGACCCGCAATTTGTGAGAGCGCTTTCTGAGAGAATGGCGCACCGTGGTCCTGATGAGAGAGGATATCAGATCATGGAGAATGGTAGTATTATTTGTCACGAGAGTTTGTCGATTATTGATCTTAATTCGGGAAAACAGCCTATTCAGGGAACTAAAAAGGCCTGGATGGTGCACGATGGTGAAATTTACAATTACCAGGAATTAAAAAATGGAGTTTTAAAAGACCATGTTTTTAGAACAAAATCAGATTCAGAAGTGATCGTGCATCTGTACGAAGAATTTGGATATGATTTTTGTAATAAATTAGATGGTGATTGGACGTTCGTTATTATTGACGGAGATGATTATATTGCCGGTAGAGACCCATTAGGGGTGAAACCGTTATATTATGGTCTGGATGAACGAGGAAGGATTTATTTTTCTTCAGAGATGAAACCAATTGCAGATCAGTGTAAGACGTTTTCAACTTTTCCTCCAGGGCACTATTATACTCCAAAAACAGGTTTTGTAAAGTATTACCGTCCAGAATATGAGGATTATGAAAAAGCAGGTCAGGATCTTGAATTGTCTTTGATAAGAGAGAGTCTTACCGAAGCCGTGAGCAAACGTTTAATGAGCGAAGTGCCAATTGGAGCATTGCTTTCGGGTGGTTTAGATTCTTCTTTGATTGCTGCAATTACTTCCCGACTTAAGGCTGACAAAGGAAAAAAACTAAAAACTTTTTCAATTGCTCTGGATGCGAATGCACCGGATGCTATTGCGGCCAGAAAAGCAGCGGAGTTTCTTGGAACAGACCATCATGAAGTTCATTTTTCAGTAGCAGAAGGAATTGAGCTTTTAGAAAAAATAATTTTTCATATCGAAACATATGATATTATATCTGTAAGAGCCAGCGTACCGATGTACTTGTTGTCTAAAGCTATTGCAGATAAAGGAGTAAAAGCAATTCTCTCCGGAGAAGGGGCTGATGAAATCTTTGGAGGACATTTGTATTTTAGAAATGCTCCATCAACCGAAGAATTTCAAAAAGAAAGTATCGAAAGAGTACAAAAGCTGTTTACGGCCGATTTATTGCGTGCCGATAAATCTACAATGGCAAATGGTCTGGAAACGCGAATTCCGTTTTTAGATCGAAATTTTCTTGATGTTACGATGTTAATCAAACCGGAAGAAAAACAGCCTAAAACATACGAAGGAGTAGAAAAATACATTTTAAGAAAAGCATTTGACACCCCGGAAACGCCATATTTGCCGGAAGATATTTTATGGCGCCAAAAGGAGCAATTTTCAGACGGAGTGGGGTATAACTGGATTGATGAATTGATCGAATATTGTGCGACTCAGGTTTCAGATGAACAATTGGAAGGAGCAAGCGCAGAATTTTCGTATAATTCGCCTACTACTAAAGAAGCCTATTTGTACCGATCTATTTTTCATAAATTTTATCCGCAGGTCAGTGCGGCGCAAACCGTTCGAAAATGGATTCCAAAATGGCAGGAAAATCAAGATCCAAGCGGACGTGCCAATGCTGCTCATCTAAAAGCGGGAGTTGTGCAATCCGGTACAGGGGCAGCCGTATAATTTTTTTAGATTAAAAGTATAGAGAAGACGATTCATATTTTAATTGAATTTCGATAATTTCAGAAAATCCGAGACAACATTTTTAACTGTTTGTTTCGGATTTTTTATTAAAACTGATTTTAAATTATTTATTGTATATCTGAAAAGTGCTATATTTGATAAAGTCATAAATGATTGGTTTACTTTATAATTGAATAAAAAATATGAAAAAATTAATACTTGGAGGAATTTTGTGTTGCTCATTGGGTGTAATCAGTTCTGTTCACGCTCAAAAAAAAGAAATGCCTAAATACATTACGAATGTAGAAGGAGTAAAGGAATATGCTTTAAATAACGGGTTAAAAGTGCTTTTAATTCCGGATGCTTCGCAGAGTAATATGATTGTGAATATCGTTTATAAAGTAGGGTCTATAAATGAAGGTTATGGCGAAAAAGGTATGGCGCATTTGTTGGAACACATGCTTTTTAAGAGTACTAAAAATTTGGGAGACATAAAAAAAATGCTTTCAGATAAAGGAGGAAATGCAAACGGAACGACCTGGTTTGACCGAACTAATTATTATGAAGTTTTTCCTTCCAACGATGCCAATCTGAAATGGAGTCTCGAAATGGAGGCTGACAGAATGATTAATTCAACAATTTTACAGACAGATTTAGATAAAGAATTTTCTGTTGTTAGAAACGAATTTGAAATCGGAGAAAATAATCCTGACGGTGTTTTGCAGGAAAGAATCCTCTCTACAGCTTATTTATGGCACAACTACGGAAATAGTACTATTGGAAGTAAAGAAGATATTGAGCGTGTAAAAGCAAAAACATTAAGGGTTTTTTACGAAAAATATTATCAACCTGACAATGCCGTTTTAGTTATTGCCGGGAAGTTTGATGAGAAGAAAGCATTAGAGTATGTAGGTCAGTATTTTGCAGCTATTCCAAAACCGAAAAGAGTTTTAGAGACACCGTACACACTTGAACCGGCTCAGGACGGAGAGAAATTTGTAGAGTTAAAAAGAGCGGGTGATAGTAAAAATGTAGGGGCGTTGTACCATACCGCACCTTATGCTGACAAGGATTATGCTGCAATTGATGCGTTAGGCGAAATCTTAACGGCAGATCCATCTGGTTATTTGTATAAATCTTTGGTAGAAACGCATAAAGTTTCAAGTATCTATACCTGGCAACCTACGGTAAAAGACGCCAGTTTTATGTATTTTGGAGTTGCAGTGCCAAACGACAAAGATGTTAAGGAAACAGAAGGTATCGTAAGAACAGAGCTGGATAAAATTGCGACAACAAAATATACAGATGAAGATGTAAACAGAGCTAAAGCAAAATTGATTAAACAAATTGAAAGTGTAAAAAACAACACCATTTCGTTTGCGATTGGTTTGACTGAAATTATTGGAGCAGGAGATTACAGACTTGGTTTTATTTATAGAGATGCTGTTGAAAAACTGACAAAAGAAGATATACAAAGAGTTGCTGAGAAATACTTTAGAAGTAACAACAGAACAGTAGGTGTATTTATTCCGTCTAAAGACGAGCAAAGAGTAAAAGCGGTAGAATACACCGAGGCGCAATTAGTTGCTTTGACTAAAGATTACAAAGGAAAAGCTATCGAAAAAGAAGCAGCTCCATTTGAGGCTTCTATAAAAAATTTAAAGCAAAATCTTGTTGAAGGTAAACTAAGTAACGGTGCCAAATACGGATTAGTTAAAAAGGAAATAAAAGGAGGTAAAGTTCAGGCGAGCTTTAAATTCTCTGTGAGTAACGAGAAGGATTTAGAAGGTAAAACAGATGTTGCAGGCATTTTGGTTCAATTGCTTAAAACCGGTACTAAAACGAGAACAAAAGAGCAAATTCAGGATCAGTTAGATCAATTGAAATCTAGTGTAAGTTTTGGTTTCTCAGAACAAATCTTAACAATTAGTATCAATACTTACAAAGAGAATTTTAAAGCTGTAATGGATATTTTAGGTGATTTGTTGGTTAATTCTACTTTCCCTGAAAATGAGTTAACAAAGACAATCACGGAGTACAATACGTACTTAGAATCCAGTCTTAATGATCCTCAGTCGATAGCTTTTACTGAAATTTCAAGATTAACAGCTAAATATCCAAAAGGAAGTATTTTCTACACTGCGACAATTCAGGAACAAATTGATGCTTATAAAAAGATAAAACAAGCTGAATTAGTAGATTTTTACCAAAACATTTTAGGAGCAAATAATGGAGTAGGTTGTGTTGTTGGAGATCTGGATACTAAGACTACCATCGAAATTCTTGAAAATACGTTTGGTAAATGGAATTCTAAATCTAAATACGAGCTTGCTAAACCAATTTATTTTGACACTCAGAAAGTAGATAAAGATTATATCACTCCGGACAAAGAAAATGCTGTGGCAACAGGAAAAATCAGTTTGAAAATGGATACGAAAAGTCCGGATTATCCGGCCTTTATTATGGTTAATGAAATCATCGGAAGTGGTGGTTTTTTAACGGCAAGAATTCCGATGCGATTGAGAGAGAAAGAAGGAATTAGTTATGGAGCAGGTTCATTTATTAATGTGCCAATTACGAATGATGTTGCTTTTTGGGAATATTACGCTTTTTTAAACCCAACTAAAAAAGGGGCAGTTGAAGCGGCTACAAAAGAAGAAATTACAAAAGCATTAAAAGACGGATTTACCGAAGAGGAATTAAAAACAAATTTGGTAAGCTGGCTGAATAAGAGAAAAACCAGATTAGGTAGCGATGAGACCTTGATGAGTCTGGTTAATACACATCTGAATTACGGAATCCCATTGGAAGATTATGATGATTTGGAAAGCAAAGTAAAAGCTTTAAAAATTCAGGAAGTAAACAGTGTTTTGAAAAAGTATATAACTCTGGATAAAATGACTTCTGTTTATGTAGGGGATTTTAATAAAAAGTAGGCTTTTAAATTCCAAAGTTTTAAAATTTCAAATTCCAAATTTTGGAAGGATTTATAAAATTTCAGAAAATCCGAAACGACATTTTTAATGTTAGTTTCGGATTTTCTTTTTTAAAATTGGAATTTGGATTTTAAAAGATTGCTTTTTTGTAAAAAAAAAGGAGCAATATTTGGAATTTGGAATTTATTTTTTGGTTTTTAAGACATTTGTGTTGATAACTTACAAGCTTTAAATAGGAATTTAACGGATATATAATTTGCGTTTTTATATATTTGCGTGTTAGACACTAATTACATTTTTTTAGAATAAATTATATGAGCGAAGAAATCAAGAAGAACAATTATTCAGCAGATAGTATTCAGGCATTAGAAGGAATGGAGCACGTAAGAATGCGTCCATCGATGTATATTGGAGATGTAGGAGTTCGAGGGCTACACCATTTGGTTTATGAGGTTGTTGATAACTCTATTGATGAGGCGATGGGAGGACATTGTGATGCTATTAGTGTTGCAATAAATGAAGACGGTTCGGTAACAGTTGAAGATAACGGTCGTGGTATTCCGGTCGATTTACACAAAAAAGAAGGTGTTTCTGCACTTGAGGTTGTAATGACAAAAATTGGTGCCGGAGGTAAATTTGATAAAGATTCGTATAAAGTTTCAGGAGGTTTGCACGGTGTAGGGGTTTCGGTTGTAAATGCCCTTTCGGTTCATATGAAATCAACTGTTTTTAGAGAAGGAAAAATCTACGAGCAGGAATATGAAAGAGGAAAATCTTTGTATCCGGTAAAACAAATCGGAGAGACAGAAAAAAGAGGTACACGTCAGACTTTTTATCCGGACAATACTATTTTTACGCAGACAACAGAGTTTTCTTATGATACATTGTCGGCTCGTATGCGTGAGCTTTCTTTTCTTAATAAAGGAATTACCATCACTTTTACAGACAAAAGAGAAGTAGATGAAAAAGGAGAATTTAGAAGTGAAGTTTTTCATTCTACAGAAGGGTTAAAAGAATATATCCGTTACTTAGACGGAAACCGTGAGCCAATTGTTTCACATGTAATCAGCATGGATCATGATAAAGGCGAAATTCCGGTTGAGGTTGCCTTAATCTACAATACAAGTTACACAGAGAATATATTTTCTTACGTAAATAATATCAACACGCACGAAGGAGGAACACACCTGCAAGGTTTTAGAAGTGGTTTGACAAGAACCCTTAAAAAATACGCAGATGCTTCCGGAATGTTGGATAAATTGAAATTCGAAATTGCGGGAGATGACTTCCGTGAGGGATTAACAGCTATTATTTCAGTAAAAGTTGCTGAGCCACAATTCGAAGGACAAACCAAAACGAAACTAGGAAACAGAGAGGTGGTCTCTCCGGTTTCTCAGGCGGTTGGAGAAATGCTGGAGAATTATTTGGAAGAAAATCCAAATGATGCAAGAGTAATTATTCAGAAAGTAATTTTGGCTGCTCAAGCTCGTCACGCTGCTAAAAAAGCACGTGAAATGGTACAACGTAAAACCGTTATGGGTGGCGGTGGACTACCGGGTAAATTATCCGATTGCTCCGAGCAGGATCCTGCAAGATGTGAGGTTTACCTTGTCGAGGGAGATTCGGCTGGTGGAACAGCAAAACAAGGTCGTGATCGTAACTTTCAGGCGATTTTGCCATTGCGTGGTAAGATCCTGAATGTGGAGAAAGCGATGCACCATAAAGTATTCGAAAACGAAGAGATTCGTAATATTTTTACCGCTCTGGGAGTTACCGTTGGTACAGCAGAGGACAGTAAAGCATTAAATCTTGAAAAACTGAGATATCATAAAGTAATCATCATGTGTGATGCGGATGTCGATGGTAGTCACATTTCTACCTTAATATTAACGTTCTTCTTCCGTTTTATGAAAGAATTGATCGAAGAAGGTCACGTTTATATTGCAGCTCCACCTTTATATTTAGTTAAAAAAGGAAATAAAAAAGAATACGCTTGGAATGATGTTCAGCGTGATCAGGCCAACGAGAGAATGGGAGGAAGTGCCGCTATTCAACGTTATAAAGGTCTTGGAGAGATGAACGCGGAGCAATTGTGGGAAACAACCATGGATCCGGATTTCAGAACTTTACGTCAGGTAACTATTGATAGTTTGGCAGAGGCAGACAGAGTTTTCTCTATGTTAATGGGAGATGAGGTACCACCACGTAGAGAGTTCATCGAGAAAAATGCAGTTTACGCTAATATTGATGCTTAAAATAAAAGTTTAATTAGCAATTCGTTTAATTGTTTATATTTAGCTAAACAATTAAACGAATTGTTAATTTAGTACTATACAAATTAATTAATAACCGATAAAGTATAAAATATGAAAGTTACCATAGTAGGAGCAGGAAATGTTGGAGCTACCTGTGCAGATGTTATTTCTTATAGAGGAATTGCAAGCGAAGTAGTGTTGTTGGATATTAAAGAAGGTTTTGCCGAAGGGAAAGCGTTGGATATCATGCAATGTGCTACAAATACAGGATTTAATACCAAAGTTTCAGGCGTAACCAATGATTATTCTAAAACTGCAGGGAGTGATGTAGTAGTAATTACATCCGGTATTCCGAGAAAACCCGGAATGACCCGCGAAGAATTAATTGGTATTAATGCAGGAATTGTAAAAACAGTTGCTGAAAATGTATTAAAACATTCGCCGGATACCATTATTGTTGTGGTTTCGAATCCAATGGATACAATGACCTATTTGGCTTTGAAATCTACCGGATTACCAAAAAACAGAATTATAGGTATGGGTGGAGCTTTAGATAGTTCGCGTTTCAGAACGTATCTTTCTTTGGCTTTAGATAAACCGGCAAACGATATTTCGGCAATGGTTATTGGTGGTCATGGTGATACTACTATGATTCCGTTGACACGTTTGGCGTCTTACAACGGAATTCCGGTAAGCGAATTTCTTTCAGAAGAAGTGTTACAAAAAGTAGCAGCAGATACGATGGTAGGAGGAGCAACTCTTACAGGTCTTTTAGGGACTTCGGCCTGGTATGCGCCGGGAGCTTCTGTAGCGTATCTTGTTGATAGTATCCTAAACGATCAGAAGAAAATGATTGCTTGTTCTGTTTTTGTAGAAGGAGAATATGGGCAAAATGATATTTGTATCGGAGTACCTTGTATAATTGGTAAAAACGGAGTTGAAGAAATTCTGGATATTCAGTTAAACGACCAGGAAAAGGTTTTGTTTGCTAAAAGTGCAGATGCAGTTAGAGGGATGAACGATGCTCTAAAATCGATTTTAGTATAACGATTTTGATAAAAAAAAGATAAGGCTGCACTTTTGCAGTCTTTTTTTTGAGATTAATTAATAAATAAATTGGTTAATCTTTTCGTAAATTATATATTTGCTCGGTTTAAAAAAAATGTTGTAATTCGTGATCTGATTTTTTAGTTGTAGAAGAATCATGTTAGGGCTTATTCTATAGGACTTTAGAACAAAAACAAACAGTAAAACATAATTAATTTTTAGTAATAATGCAGAATAAAGGACTTATTAAATTTTTCGCAATTCTATTTGCGTTGGTAAGTATTTACCAACTTTCGTTCACTTATGTGGCAAGCAATGTCAAAAGTGAAGCCAAAGCTTTTGCAGGAGATAATCCTGATAAAGAACTAAAATACTTAGATTCTATTGGTAAAGAAAAAGTGTTAAATCTTGGATTTACGGATTTTACTTATAATGAAGTAAAAAACAAACAAATCAATAAAGGTCTTGACTTAGAAGGAGGAATCAACGTTATTCTTCAAATTTCTATTAAAGATGTTTTAAAAGGATTAGCAAACAATTCTAAAAACCCGGTTTTTAATAAGTCTTTGGCTGATGCGACTGCAAATTTAGAAGGTAACAAAAGTTATTTAGATAAATTTTTTGAGGCTTTTGATGCAAACTCAGCTGGAAAAACAAAATTAGCTTCTCCTGAAATCTTTGCTAACAGAAACTTGCAAGGTGAAGGCGGAATTGCTTTTGAAATGACTGATGCTCAAGCGCAGAAAGTAATTAGAAAAAAAGTAGATGAGTCTATCGAAAGTGCTTATAAAGTATTGAGAGAGCGTATCGATAAATTTGGTGTTACACAACCAAATATTCAAAAATTAGGTGCTACAGGAAGAATCTTAGTAGAGCTTCCGGGTGCTAAAGATGTAGACAGAATTAAAAAATTATTAGGTGGAAAAGCTCAATTAGAGTTTTGGGAAACTTATAAGATTGAAGAAATCGGAAACTTTTTAGTAGCGACTAACGAAGCTTTAAAAAAGACTGAAATCAAAAAAACAGAAACTAAAACAGTTGCTAAAGATTCATTGAATGCTTTATTAACTGATACAAAAGATTCAACAGAAGCTAAAAAAGGAAACAACCCATTATTTGACAAAATTCTTGGTCAGGGTGGTGGACCGGTTTTAGGTTATTTTGCTCCAAAAGATACAGCAGTTATCAATGCTTATTTTAAAAGACCTGAAATCAGAATTTTATTGGCTGCTGACCAACACTATGCAAAATTTGTATGGAGTAAACCAACTACAATAAAAGATGCAAAAGCAAAAGATATTGAAGTAGTTGAATTATACGCTTTAAAAGGAAACAGAGACAATGTACCAGCTATGAACGGTGGTCTTGTTACAGATGCAAAAGATACATTTGACCAAATGGGTAAACCAGCTGTTTCTATGCAAATGAACAGCCAAGGTGCTAAAGTTTGGGAAGAGTTAACAGGTAGAGCTTTTGCTCAAAAAAGTTATATCGCTATTGTTTTAGATAACATCGTGTATTCTGCACCTGGTGTTACTAGTGGTCCAATTGCAGGAGGAAGATCTGAAATTACTGGTTCTTTTGATGTAGCTGAAACTAAAGATTTAGCAAACGTATTAAATGCAGGTAAATTACCGGCTTCTGCAGATATTATTCAATCAACTGTTGTGGGACCATCTTTAGGTCAGGCTGCAATTGATGCAGGAACAATTTCTGCTGTATTAGGATTTTTATTAGTTTGTTTGTGGATGGTGTTCTATTATGGTAAAGCAGGTTGGTATGCTAATCTTGCCTTATTATTAAACTTACTTTTCTTATTTGGAATTATGGCAAGTTTTGGTTTTGTATTAACATTACCAGGTATTGCAGGTATCGTATTAACATTGGGTACGGCTGTAGATGCGAACATTATTATCTATGAAAGAGCAAAAGAAGAATTACGTGAAGGTAAATCATTGTCAGAAGCAGTGCTTGCTTCTTACGGATGGCATGGTGCAATGCGTTCTATCATTGATGCAAACGTAACACACGTATTAACGGGAGCGATCTTGTTTATTTTTGGAACAGGACCAATTAAAGGTTTTGCTTTAACATTGCTTATTGGTATCGTAACATCTATGTTTACGTCAATTTTTATCGCAAGAATCTTTATCGACAGAAATATTGCAGGAAAAGCAGATTTAACTTTCTCTACTGCTATTACTAAAAACTGGTTTACTAATTTCCACTATGATTTTATTAAAATCAAAAAATTCACTTACATCTTCTCTTCAATTGTTGTTGTAGTAAGTTTGGTTTCTATCTTTTTCGTTAACGGATTAGATGAAGGTGTTGATTTTGTTGGAGGAAGAACTTTCCAGGTTAAGTTTGAAAAACCGGTTGATGCTGTTGTAATTTCTGATGAATTATCTGCTGCTTTCGGAACTCCGGTTGAAGCTAAAATTTTAGGTGACGAGGATCAGTTAAAAATCACAACGAAATACAAAATCCAACAAGACGGAGTAGCAGTTGATGAAGAAGTGAACCAAATATTATACAAAGCATTAGCGAAATACTATCCTAATACTTCTTATGATAAATTTACAAACACTTACGATGGCAAAAGAGTGGGAGTATTGCAAGCTTCTAAAGTTGGAGCTTCTATCTCTGAAGATATCAAAACTAACTCGTACTGGGCAGTTCTTGGTGCTATGGCAGCTATCTTCTTATACTTAATGGTATCGTTCCGTAAATGGCAATATTCATTAGGTGCGATTGCAGCTGTTGCGCATGACGTAATCTTTGTATTAGGTATTTACTCTTTATGTTATAAATTCATGCCATTCCACATGGAAATGGATCAGCACTTTATCGCTGCGATTCTTACTGTAATTGGTTACTCAATGAATGATACTGTAATTGTATTTGATAGAATTAGAGAGTTCATCATCGGAAACCGTAAAGGTAGTTTCGAAGATATCGTAAACGCTTCTATTAATACTACATTGTCCAGAACGTTGAATACGTCATTAATGATGATCATTGTATTGTTAACGATGTTTATTTTTGGTGGAGAGTCAATTAGAGGATTTATCTTCGCAATGTTGGTAGGTATTGTAGTAGGAACTTATTCGTCTCTATTTATCGCTACACCGGTATTGGTTGATACAATTTCTACAGATGATAAACACAATATCGAAGAAAAACACAAACAAGCTTAATTAGCAAGTTTTATATAAAAAAAAGATTCAACGAAAGTTGAATCTTTTTTTTGTGCTATATTTAAATTTATAAATGTAGTTTATGAGTAGAACATTACTAGTAGGTTTGTTGTTTTTTTTAGGTGTATTCCAGATGAACGCACAAGAGCGTGAGGGCAATTGGAGAGTTGGTTTTAATTATGGATTTGGAAATGAATTTAAAAATAGAAATTACACCTTCACCAATCATTTTTATAAAGCCCAAGTGTATTACCGTCTAAAGGAAACCAAAAATTTTCAATATGAAGTTTTGGTACAACCCGAAGTTAATTTCGGAACACACCAGCTGTTGAATTTTTATTTTGTTAAACCGGAAGAACCTGACTATTTGCAGAAACGAGCTACTTATACCCAATTAAAAAACATTCACGAATATGTGCTGAATGTTGGTTTTTTGATTCGTAAACCAATAAACAAAAGCTTATCGGTTTATGTTCTCGGAAGTATTGGTCCGATGATTACAGACACAGAAACAGAGCGTATGTCTGATGGATTTGCCTTTGCGGATGTTTTAGCGCTTGGTTTTTCTGTAAAAGCACAAAGATTCTACTTTGATGTTCGTCCGAGTGTCAGACATGTTTCTAATGCGGGTTTAGGGAGTTCAAATGCGGGCTATAATACGAAGAATATTGAGTTTGGTGTTTCTTATTCCTTATAGTGAAAAAGTGCTGTATTTAGGCTTAGAATGTTTCTCGCCAAGTCGCAAAGGCGCCAAGTTTTTAAAATGGCTGCTAATTTTTTTTCACGCAGATTTGGCAGATTTATTTGATTTTTTTTATTGAAACGCAAAACAAAGAAAATATCAGCTTAATCCGCAAAATCTGCGTGAAAAAACTTTGCGATTTTGCGTCTTTGCGAGAAAAGTGATTTTTAAATAAAAAAAACGAGGCTATTTCACTTGTGGTGATAGCCTCGCTTGTATTTTTGATTGTATTGGTATTATGAAGTCGCTAATGGATTTCTTTGTGCTCTAATGACAAAGAACAGTCCTACGATAATAAACGGAATACTTAACCATTGTCCTGTAGAGAACAGGCCAAGCTCTTCTTCAATTCCGCCCTGACTTTCTTTTACATATTCAACAACAAAACGAACCACAAACAAAAGAACTAAAAATAATCCGAACAGGTAACCTGATTTAAGTCTTGCATTTGTTTTCCAGTACAAGAAAAATAAGATCGCAAACACAAAAATATAGCAAAATCCTTCGTACAATTGTGTCGGGTGTTTTGCCGGAACCTGTGCCAATAAATCAGCAAATTTTGGATCGCTTACAATAGCATTATAAGCTTGCTTCGGATCTTGTATGTTGGTTGCATTTACAGCTTCTGCTTTACTGAACTGATCGTGAAGAAAACGAATTCCAAATGGAGAAGTGGTTTCGTGTCCGATAATTTCAGAATTGAAAAAGTTTCCTAAACGAACAAAAATAGCACCACTGGCAACAGGAATAACCACTCGGTCTAAGATCCATAATAAAGGACGTTTTAAAACCACTTTGCTGAAATAGTACATAGCAATAATAATGGAAATCGCAGCCCCGTGACTTGCTAATCCCTGGAATCCTGTGAATTCAAACTTTGGTTCAAATCTGAAAGGTAGAAAGATTTCAAGTAAATGATTTCTGAAATATTCCCAATCATAGAATAAAACATGACCTAAACGTGCGCCAAGTAAAGTTGCTAAAACAGTCCAAACAAACAAAGAATCTAATTTGTCAATAGGCTCATTTTCGCGTTCGAAAATCTTTTTCATTAAGTACCATCCTAATCCAAAAGCGATTACGAACATTAAACTGTAATAACGAATCATAAAAAATCCTAAATCGATTCCCTCTGAAGGATTCCAAATGATGTTTAAGGCATGTGTCATATGTTAATTTTTTTTAGTGTTGTAAAAATAAATATTTATAACAGAGTAAGTCTTTAATTAAAGTTAATGTTTGTGCAAACATTTCTTTTCGGGAACAGGATCATAACCGGTTTTTCCCCAGGGATGACAACTCAAAATACGTTTAATTCCCAGATAACCGCCATAGAATAAGCCATGCATTTGCAATGCCTGAATCATATAACTGGAACAGGTTGGCTCAAATCTGCAACTTGCCGGTGTAAAGGGCGAAATGGCATTTTGGTAAAAGCGCACTAATAAAACAAATGGAGTGATTACTTTCATGGTTTATTAGAAGTTGAATTGGTTACAACGAGAAACTGGTACCTTCTTTTCCGTCTTTTAACTGAATGCCCAGTTCGATTAACTGATCGCGAATCTGATCAGAAAGTGCAAAGTTTTTATCTGCTCTTGCCTGATTTCTCATTCCGATAAGCATAGTTACAACACCGTCTAATTTATCCGTATTACCTTCAGCTTTCTCATCATTCAAGCCTAAAACATCAAAAACAAAAGCATTGATGGCAGTAGTAAAGAGTTCGAGATCTTCTTTAGAAATCGTTTCTTTTCCTTCTTTCAGTAAGTTGATGTAACGAACAGCCTCAAATAATTGTGCAATTAAGATAGGGGTGTTAAAATCGTCATTCATGGCATCATAACACAACTGTTTCCAAGATGCAATATCGATAGAACTTGTTGTGCTTGATTTTATTTCCGGTAAAGCGTTAACAGCTTCCATTAATCTTTTATATCCTTTTTCTGCCGCTACAATCGCATCGTCAGAAAAATCCAGTATGCTTCTGTAATGTGCCTGTAACATAAAGAAACGGGTCACGGAAGCAGAAAAGGCTTTGCTTAGAATGTTATTGTCTCCGCTTAATATTTCACCCGGTAAAATATTATTTCCGGTTGATTTTGCCATTTTTTTACCATTTAGCGTAAGCATGTTGGTATGCATCCAGTAGTTTACAGGAGATTGACCGGTGCAAGCTTCATTTTGTGCAATTTCGCATTCGTGGTGCGGAAATTTTAAATCCATTCCACCTCCGTGAATGTCAAAATGATTGCCCAGGTATTTGGTGCTCATAGCTGTACATTCAAGATGCCAGCCCGGAAAACCATCGCTCCATGGAGAAGGCCATCTCATAATGTGTTCCGGCTCTGCTTTTTTCCATAAGGCAAAATCCTGAGGATTTCTTTTGTCAGACTGACCATCAAGATCACGGGTGTTAGCAAGCATATCTTCGATATTTCTACCGCTTAAAATTCCGTAATTTTTGGTTTCGTTGTATTTTACAACATCAAAATAAACAGATCCGTTGGCTTCGTAACCAATTCCGGTATCGATTATTTTTTTGATGATTTCAATTTGTTCAATAATATGTCCCGTTGCGGTTGGTTCAATGCTTGGTGGCAAGAAGTTGAAAGCACTTAGTATATTATGAAAATCTACCGTATAGCGCTGTACAATCTCCATTGGTTCCAATTGCTCTATACGTGCTTTTTTGGCGATTTTATCTTCACCTTCATCCACATCATCTACAATATGTCCGACATCGGTAATGTTTCTTACGTAACGCACTTTGTAATCCAGATGTAATAAGTACCTGAAAATAACGTCAAAAGACATAAAAGTCCTAACATTTCCAAGGTGTACATTGCTATAAACCGTAGGTCCGCAAACATACATTCCAACATTTCCTACGTGAATAGGGTTGAAATTTTCTTTTTCACCCGAAAGTGAGTTGTATATTTTTAGCGGCTGTGATGTATATAAATGCATATTGGTTTTTTAGTGTTTAAGCGTTTAACTGTTTAATCGTTTTTATTCTTTTGAAAGATAATACTTTTTTAAGCTATTTAGCTGATTACAAATTTTTTCAATTTTCTCACGCAATTCGATGTAATCAATATCAGAAACGTAATTTAAATCTTTTGCAATGATTAAATGGTTTAAAGTTTCCATTGCCGATGAATAAGAAATCGTAAGAAAATAAGCTTTGTCTTTATTTGTATTTCTCGAAGTCCCTTCCGCAATATTTGTTGCAATTGAAGAAGAGCTTCTTTTTATTTGAGAAGTTATTCAGAATAATTCATTTGATGAAAATTTACTCGTTAATTTATAAATGTCCAAAATCAATATTCTTGAGTTTTGCCAAACTTCTAACTTTTCAAATGAAAAAACGTACATTCTTTTTTGTTTAATTGTCCGATTTGTTTAATCGTTTAACCGCAAATTAAGTCTTTGATAAAACGATTAAACAAATTAATGATTTACCGATTAAACTAAAACTGAGTATCTAATTTTATGTAATCAAGAAATTCTCTTTTGGTTTGAGGATCTTTGAATCTTCCGCCAAATTCAGAGGTTACCGTACTGCTTTCGATATCCTTAATTCCTCTTGAATTAACGCAAAGGTGTTTGGCATCGATAACGCAGGCAACATCTTCTGTACCAAGCGCTTTTTGTAATTCCTGAACGATCTGCATCGTTAGACGCTCTTGAACCTGAGGTCTTTTGGCATAATATTCAACAATTCGGTTCATTTTAGATAAACCAATAACTCTACCACTCGAAATATAAGCTACATGTGCTCTTCCGATAATTGGTAATAAATGGTGTTCGCAGGTAGAATAAACGGTAATGTTTTTTTCAACTAACATTTCACCGTATTTGTAATTATTATCAAAAGTAGAAGCTTTTGGTTGTTTGGAAGGGTTAAGACCACCAAAAATTTCTTTTACAAACATTTTAGCCACTCTGTTTGGAGTGCCTTTTATGCTGTCATCAGTCAAATCCATTCCAAGAGTTTGCAGAATGTTCTCAACATCTTTTTTTATTTTTTCTATTTTTTCATCGTCACTTAAGTCAAAAGCGTCCTTTCTAAGAGGGTTTTGCGCATTACTGCTAAAGTGATTGTCACCTATTTCGTCTAAAAAATCTTCGTTATTTGTCATTAAAAACTACTATTATATGTGGTATATCTTTTTAAGGCGGTAAAGATAATTAATAAAAAGCAAACCTTTTCTATCGTTTTTATTATTTAATTCAAGTTGCTGGTTGAATAAGGTGTACTGTAAAATGTAAAAAGTAATAAGTTTTGTTTGATTGATTTCTATCTTACCCTGCACGAGCATATAGTTGAGCGCATTCAGAATAAGACAAAGCCACTGACTACTTTGGTTTAGAGTTCTTACTTCTAAATTTACCAAATTGCGTCAGATCACCAAAATACAGTAACAATTCATCTAAATCCTATCGTTTCGCCTAAAGGCAAGGAAATCTAATGAATTAAAGCATGTGCCCTTTCAGACCAGTATATCACATTCAACATTTTACAGTATACATTTTACAACTACTAACTAGCAACTTAAATTATTTAGTGATTACTTTTTGGATATCGGTTAAATTAAAATCAAATAACGGTTTGTTTAAAATGCAAAAGACAATAACTTTAAGTCGTTATTGTCTTTTGTGATTTATGCTGGTAAGCCGTATTATTTTTTACTGTTGTAAACTAAAAGGGCTTCTTTAAGAACATTTACTGCGCTGATTAAGTCTTTTTTGTTCAGAACATAGGCAATTCTAACCTGGTTCAGTCCCATTCCGGGAGTAGAATAAAAACCTGCAGCAGGAGCTACCATTACGGTTTCTCCGTTTAGATCATAACTTTCCAGAAGCCATTGTGCAAAATCATCGGCATTGTCAATTGGTAACTGAGCAATACAGTAAAAGGCACCTTTGGGCTTGGTTATGATTACACCTTCAATTTTATTTAATTCTGTAATCAAAGTATCCCTGCGGTCTTTGTATTCCGAAATAACTTCGTCAAAATAACTTTGTGGAGTATCTATAGCAGCTTCACAAGCGATTTGTTCAATAGTGGGTGGGCTCAATCGTGCTTGTGCGAATTTCATCACCGTTGCCAGAACCTCTTTGTTTTTGGTAACCAGACAACCAATTCTGGCACCGCACATGCTGTAACGTTTAGAAACAGAATCAACCATAATCACATTTTGCTGTACGTCTTCTAAATTCATTACCGAATAATGAACATCGTCTGTATCGTACAGGAACTCGCGATAAACTTCATCAGCAATCAGATACAAATCGTGTTTTTTAATCAGACTTGCTAATTGTTTGATTTCTGATTCCGAATATAAATAACCGGTTGGATTACCGGGATTACAAATCAAGATGACTTTTGTTTTCGGAGTAATTAATTTTTCGAATGAATCGATACTAGGCAAAGCGAAAGCCGTTTCGATAGTTGAAATTACAGGAACTACCGTTGCTCCGGTTGAGGCCGAAAACGCATTGTAATTGGCATAAAAAGGTTCCGGAATGATAATCTCATCTCCCGGATCTGTAATTGTGGCCAACGCAAACAACAAGGCCTCAGAACCACCGGTGGTGATAATGATATCTTCAGGGTTGACATTTACATTTTGGCGTTGGTAAAACTGTGCTAATTTCTTTCTGTAACTTTCATAGCCGGCAGACGGGCTGTACTCTATAATAGTTAAGTCAATATTTTTTACCGCCTGCATGGCCACTTCGGGTGTCTTGATATCCGGTTGACCAATGTTTAAATGATACACTTTATGTCCTTTTTGCTTTGCTATATCTGCATAAGGAGCAAGTTTACGTATCGGTGATTCGGGCATGTTTCTGCCTTTTTGCGAAATTGTTGGCATGAGCTATTTGTATTGAAGTGCAAATTTGCATTTTTTTTTCGAATTTAACGTAAACATTACAGGTACTTATGAAAATCTAACAATTATAAAAATATTTACTAATTTTATACTAAAATACTGTCAATGAAAAAATATATCGTGTTGTTTCTTGGGGTTTTCACACCTTTTCTATTAAATGCTCAAAATGATTTTTTGATACAAAAGGAGCATTCTAAGGTTACTATCCCTTTTAAATTGATTAACAACCTTATTTTTATTCCCATAAAAGTCAATGGTGTAGAATTAAATTTTCTGCTGGATTCCGGTGTAGAAGAAACAATATTGTTTAGTATGGATGAAAAACAAGAAGTTCATTTTAACAATGTTGAAAAAATAAAACTGAGAGGATTAGGCGGTGAGGAAGAAATCGAAGGATTGAAATCGACCAACAATATCTTAGAAACCCATGGTTTGAAAGCTATTGATCAGTTGCTTTATGTTATTCTCGACCAGGAATTTAATTTGTCTTCGCATATCGGAATTCCGGTAAATGGAATCATTGGCTATAAATTCTTTAAAAATAATTTAGTTGAAATTAATTATCAGAAGAAAAAAGTTACGGTACATGTAAATAACGAAAAGATTAGAAGCAGGCTTGAGAAAAAATTTGAAACAATTCCAATTACAATTGAAAGGGCAAAACCTTATATCGAGTCAACAGCTGTTGTTGACGGTGTAACTATTCCGGCCAAACTGCTTATTGATATTGGTAACAGTGATGCTTTTTGGGTTTTTGAAAATGATAAAATAAAATTGCCGAAGAAAAATTTTCCTGATTTCTTAGGAAAAGGCTTTAGTGGGGACATTGAGGGGCACAGGGCAAAAATTTCGAAATTTTCGATAGCTGATTTTGATTTTAAAAATCCAATTGTTTCTTTTCCTGATTCAACATCAGTTCGAAATGTTAAAATGGTTCCGGGGCGTATTGGTTCTCTGGGGGGAGAAGTTCTAAAAAGATTTACGGTGGTGTTGGATTATGCAGATCAGAAACTGTTTCTCAAAAAAAATAACAAGTTTTCAGAGCCATTTACATATAATAAAAGCGGTATTACAGTGCAGCATAACGGTTTGCAATGGGTACAGGAAACGGTTCATTTAGAGACCGTGCAAGTTACTTCGTCTTTGGGTGAGATGGAAGCGAACGCGAGAAAGGGAAGTGATTTTAGATATAAATTTAGTTTAAAACCGGTTTTTGAAATTGTAAATATTCGCAAGTTTTCGGCTGCTGAAAAATGTGGTCTTATGCGAGGTGATATTATTGTGAGTATCAATAAAGTATTGCCTTACAAATATTCGCTTCAGCAAATAAATGCACTTTTAAAATCGGAAGAAGATGTTTGGATTAATTTGGAAGTAGAAAGAAATAGTTTAATTCTGAAATTCAGATTTAAGCTTGAAGACGAATTGTAAGTTGTTTAGCATTAAAAAAAATTTATTAATGATTAATAAAAATTAATATTTGTAATTTTAGGAAAAAAGTTACAAAAATAGTCAGTTTTAATTTAGAAAGGAGTAATATTTTTTTATGTTTGTCTAAAAAATAGAATCTATGTTCAGAAATTACATCAAATTCTTATATTTTATATTGTTTTTTGCTTTTTTCTCGCTTTTGTCTTCTTCAATTTATGCGCAATGTGCCGGAGATGATAATAATCTTACGGTATGTGATATTCCTAATCCGGCTAATCAAACAATTAATTTATTTGCAGAATTAGGAGGAGCTCCAATAGCCGGAGGACTATGGTCAGATGATGATGAGTCGGGAGGGTTAAATGCAACCACAGGAGTTTTAAATGCTCATCTTATCCGTCAAAGTGGGATTTATCATTATACGTACACAGTTAATGGTGCGGTGGGCTGTACCGATAATTCGGCAACCATAACAGTAATTATAGGCGGTTATTCTGGGGTTACTTCAAATTCTACGCAATGTAGTGCAGACGGTACTTTTAATCTTTTTGAAGCTTTTAATGGCCTCTTTTTGGGGCCACAGTATAATGGACAATGGTATGATAATACTACCAATAAGAATATTGGTTCTGTAATTAATATTTTTAATCTTGAAGGAGATTATCGATTTACCTATACGATGCCTGCCATTGGCAGTTGTCCTGCTGTGTCTTCATCAGCAGTAATAACCGTTGTAAGGGCTCCGAGATCGGGACAAGCGATGCCTTTGGCTTTGTGTGCTAGTGATGGTTTGTCTGCTTATACCAATTTTGATCTTGATAAGCTACTGAAAGGGCAGGATGCAGGGGGAAGTTGGACTGATAGCAATCGTATTAGCACGGGAGAATTAACTTTTTCCGGAGATCATTTTGTAGATCTTGAAAAAATTTATGATCGATTTGGGGCAGGATTTTTTTACTTTACTTATAGGGTTTCATCTCCAAAACCAATTTGTTCGCCGCAGGAAACAACAGTAGGAGTGCGGCTTGAAAGAAAGCTTGATTTTACGGGAGCTACCGTTACCGTTAATAATGATATCTGTGAAACGGAAATTGCAACAGCAAGTTATTCGGTTACAATTAAAAGAGGAAATACAGCTATTCCCAACGGAACTTATCTGGTGACCTATAAGGTATCCGGACCAAATGGAAGAACAGAAGATATACAGGCCAATTTTACGAATGGAGTTCTTATATTTCCTTTAGATTCAAAATTTTTTCAACAAGTCGGGACTTTTAATGTAAATATCGTGAATATTTTAGCATCTAACGCTTCAAAGTCCTGTACTAATATTATAAATAATTTATCAGATGATTTAATCGTATATGCTATACCGGATTTAAGTGATTCAAAAATTGCAAAAATTACAACTTGTCAAAACGAGAGTGCGTTAGTACAGATTTCAGATGCCATAAAAATTACCGATGGTACCTATGATCTTACGTATAATATAACTGGTGCCAACGTAGCTACCGGACAATTAGCAAGAGCAACATTTACAGGAGGTAATGCGAGTTTTATGCTTCCTGCTATTTTAAGTTCCAATGCCGGTAATGCGGTAATAACCATTACCAATATTAGTCATGTCATTTCTCAATGCGCCAATACAGCTAATTTGAGCGGTGATATTCTTATTAATCCGTTACCGATTGCAGCCACTGTAAGAATGCAGATTAGGGATGTTTGTTTTGGAGAACCTGTCTCTGTTTCGATTAGCGGGCTAGGTACTTTAACCGATATCTCGTTGGACTATAGTGTTTCAGATAACACCACTTCTACACCTTTTACAATTGCTTTACCGGCAGTATCAGGTGGTAATGCAAGTTTTGTACTTCCTTCAGGAGCAATTCCAAACCCGGGATCTTATGCCGTTTCGATTACAAAACTGACTAATAATATAACAGGTTGTGGTATCGATATAAGCGGTTTGTCAGATGCTTTTCGGATAAATCCTATTCCGGTTGCTCCATCGGCTGGGCCTCAGTCTTTTTGTAAAGCAGATAGCAGAACAATTGCCAACTTACAGCCTAATGGGACACAATATAAATGGTATATTTCTGATACAGCAACTACACCACTTGCAGCTACCTATGTATTAAAATCAGAGAATTATTATGTACGCGAGACTTCTCCTGCCGGTTGTACATCAGATGCGACGGCTATTTTGGTCACTATAAATGATTCCCCGGCACCGGTATTAAATTCAGAAGGAGCAGGTTTCTGCGGATTAGATAATCCCACAATTGCAGATTTGACGAGTCGTACCAATTCTCCTTCTTCGGTAGTTTGGTACGACGCGCGAACGAATGGAAATTTATTGGCGGCAACTACTCCGTTGGCTGAAAATACAAGGTATTATGGGTTTGATTTAGAAAATACTACAGGTTGTAAGTCAGAGAATAGTCTTGAAGTTATCGTGTCGTTGACAAATTGCGATTCTTTAGAAAATGTTTTTATTCCAGATGGATTTTCTCCTAACGGTGATGGTGTAAATGATTCTTTTGAAATTAAGGATATTGACTTTTTGTATCCGAATTATGCACTTCAAATTTTCAACAGATATGGAAACGAAATGTATAAAGGATTTAAAAATAAAGCCAGTTGGGACGGATTGAATTATGAAGCGAACGGTGTTAGCAGCGGAATGGCGCCTAACGGAGTTTATTTTTACGTTCTCTATTTTAATAAAGGCAATAAGCCCCCAAAACAAGGACGCCTTTATTTAAACAGATAATTCAGTGTACGTTCTTTAATACGATTTTCAAATGAAAAAAATAATATTTTATATAACCTTCCTTTTTTATATAACCTCGGTTTCAGCGCAGCAGGATCCGGAGTATACGCATTATATGTATAATATGAGTGTGGTGAACCCTGCCTATGCGACGGGTACACCTGCCATGTTAAATCTTGGCGGATTATACAGAACACAGTGGGTTGGAGCTCATGGTGCTCCAAAAACATTTACTTTTTTTGGTCATACAGCCGTGAGTGATAAAGTCGAAGTGGGTATGTCTTTAATCTCTGATGATATTGGCGATGGTGCTAAAAAAGAAAATAACTTTTATGCCGATTTTGCCTATGTTTTAAATTTAGGAGGAAAAAACAAACTGTCTCTGGGATTAAAAGCCGGATTTACGTCTATGCAAACCAATTTTAATGGTTTTCAACTGCAAAGCGGAAATGCCAATACCGATTTGGCTTTCGCTCAGGACGTTAATGTAACCAAACCAAACATAGGAGTGGGAGCTTACTATTTCAGAGATAATTTATATGTCGGATTATCTTCTCCCGGTTTATTGAACTCGAAACATATCGAAGAAAAATCAGGTATAAATGCTTTTGGTTCAGAAAACATTCATACTTTTTTAACAGCCGGATATGTTTTTCAGATGAATGACAGGTTGAAATTAAAACCGGCTTTTATGTCGAGATTTGTTAAGGGAGCTCCGATTGCTTTAGACTTAACATTAAATGCTTTGTACAACGAAAAATTTGAGTTTGGAGCTGCTTACAGATTAGATGATGCTGTGAGTGCCTTGGTAAACATAAACATCACACCAACACTTAGAGTGGGGTATGCTTACGATTATACGCTTTCTAATCTGGGACAGTTTAACTCGGGGACTCATGAAATTATGTTGCTTTTTGATTTAGATTTATTAGGAAAAGGATTTGACAAATCACCAAGATTCTTTTAAAATGAAAAATATGAAAAAACTACTCGTTATTATATTCGTATTTTCAATACAGTTTATAAAGGCTCAGGATCAGGATTTGATTAGAGCCAAGCGATTTTTTGATAAAACCTATTATAGTGAAGCTATTGTATTGTATGAAAAATTGGCAGCAGACAAGCCTTCTCAGGAGGTTATTAGAAATTTAGCAGATTCTTATTATTACACCAATAATCTGATAAAAGCCCAACGTTATTACAGGCTTTTGATAAAAAGTTACGATAAAGATTTAGACAGAGAATATTACTACCGATATGCACAAACATTAAAGGCCAGTAACAGTGAAGATCAGGCTAATGCTGCTCTTAGAGAATATTATGCAAAATCTGCCAATGCACAAGACGCTGTTTATTTCGAAAAAGAACTAAAAGAACTAGAAAATGTCTCCGCTATCGGCAATCGGTTTGAGATTAAAAATCTGGCAATAAATACGCCAAATTCTGAGTTTGGTGCTGTAGAATATAAAGATAATTTGGTTTTTGCAGGAGTCAAATTAAAACCAAGTCTGTTTGATAAAAAATTTAAGTGGGATAATGAAACCTATTTAAATTTAGTTGCCGTACCCATAAAAAATGTTAATTCCAAAGAAGCAGTTCTACATTATTTTGCAGATGAATTAAAAACCGGAATGCACGAATCTAATGCAGTTTTTACAAAAGACGGCAAAACCATTTATTTTACCCGTAACAATTCAAAAAACGGAAAGAAAAAGAAAAACGACCAGAAAATCTCGAATCTTCAGATTTTTAAAGCCGAATTAGTCGACGGAAAATGGACCAATATAACAGCACTTCCGTTTAACAGTCCAAATTATTCTGTCGAGCATCCTGCCTTAAGTGCTGATGAAAAAGTACTGTATTTCTCTTCAGATATGCCGGGAACAGTGGGGTCTTTTGATATTTTTTCTGTAAACATTAATAAAGGGGCATTTGATACACCAAAAAATCTGGGCCCAGTTATTAATACCAGTAAAAGAGAGCAGTTTCCTTTTGTCTCAGAGGATAATAAGCTTTATTTTTCTTCAGACGGACATTTAGGATATGGATCGCTGGATGTTTTTGTTTCTGATATTGGCAAAAATGACTATTCAAAACCGGTAAATATTGGTCTGCCCTTAAATTCTAATTTAGATGATTTTTCGTTTACCGTTTCGGATGGTAAAGAAGGTTATTTTGCTTCAAACAGAGAAGGAGGAAAGGGGAGTGATGATATTTATCAATTTAAAGAGATTAAAGAATTAATAGTAGAAGATTGTAAACAATTTATTGCCGGGACTATTACTGATTTTGATACAAAGCAGGTATTAGAAAATGCAACGGTTATACTACAGGATTCAGACAAAAAAACAATAGGTACGATTACTACCGGTGCAGACGGGAAATTTAGTTTTACGGTCAATTGCGAAAGTTCCTTCATTGTTTTGGCATTCAAAGAAAAATATACAAACGAATCAAGAGCTTTAACATCCGGAAAAACCAGAAATACCAGTAATGATGCTTCTATGACATTACGATCTATTGAGGCAATTAAATTAGAAGAACAACAGATCGCCGAAAATAAAAAGAAAGAAGAACAACGTCTGGTTGAAGAGAAAAGAGAGAAAGAAGCCTTGGCAGTTATAGCTTTGAAAGAAGCCGAGAAAAAAGCCAAAGCAGACGAAATTGCAGCAGCTGAAGTCAAGAAAAAAGAAAAAGTAGAGCAGATTTTAAAACAAGAAAAAGATGTTGTAAAAGAAAATGACCGATTGCTTATAAAAACGGATCCCATTTATTTTGATTACAATATGTGGTACATTCGTAAAGAGTCTAAGGTCGTTTTAGGCAGAGTTGTTGCCCTGATGAAAAAATATCCGGATATGGTTATTGAGATCGGATCGCATACCGATTCGAGAGGAAATGCTAAGTTTAATGAAGATTTGTCTCAGAAAAGGGCTTCTTCGACCAGAGCATTTTTAATAGAATCCGGAATTGATCCCAAAAGAGTACTTGCCAAAGGGTATGGGGAATCAGTACCAATTGTAAAGTGTAAAGTAGCAGACTCCTGTACAGAAGAAGAACATGAATTAAACAGAAGAAGCGAATTTGTGATTAAGAATTTATAAGCTGTTTGATGCTATTTTTGGAAATTGGTAAAATTGGAGGCAAAAAAAAAGCTTGCCACTAATTGCGCGAATTTTCACGAATTATTTTTTTAAACTAGAAATAATCCTTTTAATCTGTGGCGAAATAAAAAGTGCTGCCACAGATTGCACTGATTTGAAGGATTCTTTTTCTGATTTACTATTACTATTCAATAATAAAGGTTTAGGTTAATATATAGATATATTGATTTTGCTCAAAAAAAGAGTGTGAAAAAGAAGGGTATTTTTATCATCGAGTTAAACTATGAGGCTTTCAAATAAGTGAAACGCCTTTTTTTTCGTTTTCAAAACTATGTTTCTATGTGTTTAAAAAATAATACCTCCAGTAAGTTAAATTGATTTCTTACTAATTGAAAATCAATACCATTTTTAGAGTAAGACTAAATCAATTGTTATTTGATTAGAAAATCTTTTTTTTACATGCTTTTTTCTTTAATTTTATAAAGTAACAATGATTTAAAACTATACTTATGAAAAACCTAGTCTTATCCTGTTTGCTTCTAACCTGTATTGGATTCCAAAGCTGTAAAAATGACGAAAAGCAAAAAGAAATTGAAGCAGCCAAAGCAGAAGCAAAGAAAGTTGTAAATGTTCAATGTTACAAAGCAATCTACGAGAGGGATACTATTGATTTAAAATTGAATACTTTAAAAGATGGTAAATTAACAGGTAATATGATAATGAAGGTTGATTCTCAACCGGAAAAGATTGGCGAAATTAAAGGAGAATTTCATGGTGATACTTTATTTGCTGATTATACCTTTAGAGAAAAAACAAATAAGAATACCACATTTAAAAATCCGATGGCTTTCTTAAAAAGAGACAAGCAACTTATTTTAGGAAACGGAACCATGCAGATTACGATGGGGGTAACTTATTTGGTAAAAGATAAGCCTATCGATTTTGAAAATGTTAAATATAAATTTACAACTGTAGACTGTATTGAAGAGTCCAAATAAAAAGTTGTGTTGAATAATAGTACAAAAAAAAGCCGCTTCTAGTTTTAGAAACGGCTTTTACTATTTTTAGCTTTTAATTTTTTTATAAAACTTCTCCCTTGATTTTTAGGGCAACCCTACCATCAGGGTAATTTACGGCATTAGTTTCAACAGTAATTGTTTTACGAATTGGGCCTGCAGCCATATTGTATTTTACATCAATTTTTCCTTTTTTACCCGGTAAAATAGCAGCAGCCGGTTTGGTAACAATAATAGAACTAACTGTAGATTCGGCGCCAGTAATCAATAGAGGTGCATCTCCTGTATTGGTGAATTCAAAAGAGCGGAGTCCATTATCACCTTTAGAAATTTTTCCATAATCAATTGTGTTGTCTGGGGCTGCAAATTCAATTTTTGGGCCGTTTTGCGTATAACCTATTGTAGTAAACAATGCGATTACAATAAAAGTGGCAACATTTTTCATTTTGAAATTATTTTTGAGTTGTAAGTAAATATACTTTCTTTTAATTAATACACAAATTATTATTTCGCTTTTTATAGTGTACTTAATTATTTACTTTTGCTGTCAATATTAAATACAAAAATTAAACCAAAGTCTAAAAGTTTAATGGTCAATGTGTTTATTGGTTATTTGAGAACCAATAAAACAAGTAAGACAGATAAAAAATAAATAGAAATAACATATCCAATATACAATGACAATTCCAGCACAATTTGACGCTAAAACGATCGAGAATAAATGGTATGATTACTGGATGAAAAATAATTATTTTCATTCAGAACCAGATCATAGAACACCTTATACAATTGTAATTCCGCCGCCAAACGTCACAGGAGTCTTGCACATGGGGCATATGTTGAACAATACCATTCAGGACGTTTTAATTAGACGGGCTCGTCTTAAAGGATTTAATGCCTGCTGGGTTCCGGGAACGGATCACGCATCAATTGCGACAGAAGCCAAAGTGGTGGCTAAACTGAAAGCGGAAGGAATCAATAAAAATGATTTAACACGTGAAGAGTTTTTAGCGCACGCCTGGGAATGGACCGACAAGTATGGTGGTGTAATCCTGGAGCAGCTTAAAAAATTAGGAGCTTCCTGCGACTGGGAACGTACCAAATTTACTATGGATCCGGAAATGTCTGCATCTGTAATTCGCTCTTTTGTTGATTTGTACAACAAAGGGTTAATCTACAGAGGCTATCGAATGATAAATTGGGATCCGGAAGCTAAAACAACTTTGTCTGATGAAGAGGTAATTTACGAAGAACAACAAGGAAAACTATTTTTCTTAAAATATAAAATCGAAGGTTCTGAAGATTTCCTAACCATTGCTACAACACGTCCGGAAACTATTTTTGGGGATACTGCAATTTGTATCAATCCAAATGATGAGCGTTTTACTCATTTAAAAGGTAAAAAAGCTATCGTTCCAATCTGCGGAAGAGTGATTCCTATTATTGAAGACGAATATGTAGATGTTGAGTTTGGAACAGGTTGTTTAAAAGTGACACCTGCTCACGATATGAACGATAAAACCTTGGGAGAGAAACACAACCTTGAGATCGTTGATATTTTTAATGAGGACGCTACATTAAATAGCTTCGGATTGCATTATCAAGGGAAAGATCGTTTTGTAGTTCGTACCGAAATCGCGAAAGAACTGGAAGAAATTGGAGCTTTGGCCAAAACTGAAATTAACTTAAATAAAGTTGGAACTTCTGAAAGAACAAAAGCGGTAATCGAGCCAAGATTATCGGATCAATGGTTCCTGAAGATGGAAGATTTGGTAAAACCGGCAATTCAATCTGTTTTGGTTGACGGTTCTATTAAATTACATCCAAAACGTTTCGAAAATACGTATGCGCATTGGTTAAACAATATTCGCGATTGGAATATCTCGAGACAGTTATGGTGGGGACAACAAATTCCGGCTTATTATTACGGCGACGGAAAAGAAGATTTTGTTGTTGCTGAAAACATCGATGAGGCGTTAAAATTAGCGCAGCAAAAAACTTCAAATCCGAAACTTGAAACAAAAGATTTAAGACAAGATGTTGACGCTCTTGATACCTGGTTTTCTGCCTGGCTTTGGCCAATGTCAGTTTTTGGTGGAATTATGAATCCTGAAAGTGAAGAATATAAATATTATTACCCAACCAATGATTTAGTAACCGGCCCGGATATTTTGTTTTTCTGGGTGGCGAGAATGATTATTGCAGGTTATGAGTATGCAGGTGAAAAACCATTTACGAATGTGTATTTAACAGGTTTAGTACGTGACAAACAACGTCGTAAAATGTCTAAATCGTTAGGAAACTCTCCTGATCCGTTAGATTTAATCGATGCATTTGGAGCCGATGGTGTTCGTGTAGGATTGCTTTTAAGTGCTTCTGCCGGAAACGATATTATGTTTGATGAAGAATTATGTAATCAAGGAAAAGCGTTCTCTAACAAGATATGGAATGCTTTTAAATTGGTAAAAGGCTGGGAAGTTTCTGAAACTATTCCGCAACCGGAATCTTCAAAAGTAGCAATCGAATGGTACGAAGCCAAATTGCAGCAAACATTGGTTGATATTGAAGATAATTTCGATAAATACAGAATTTCAGATTCATTAATGGCCATTTACAAATTGGTTTGGGATGATTTCTGTTCCTGGTTCCTTGAAATGATCAAACCGGCTTACCAACAACCAATTGATAAAAAGACGTTCGATAAAGCAATCGAAATGTTAGAAAGCAACTTAAAGCTGCTTCACCCATTTATGCCTTTCCTGACCGAAGAAATCTGGCATTTAATTGCTGAGAGAACTCCGGAAGAAGCTTTAATTGTTTCAACTTGGCCGGAATTAAAGCCATTTGATGCTAAATTAATTGCTGATTTTGAAAATTCAATTGAAGTAATCTCAGGAATCAGAACGATCCGTAAAGAAAAGAATATTGCAATGAAAGATAGCATAGAATTAAAGGCTATTAACAATGAAAATATTTCTACCTATTTTGATGCAGTTGTAACGAAGCTTGGAAATATTGCTTCTTTCGAATATGTTTCAGATAAAGTAGATGGCGCATTGTCTTTCCGTGTGAAATCAAACGAATATTTTATCCCGATTACCGGAAATATTGATGTAGAAGCTGAAATTGCAAAACTGAATGCGGAGTTAGTTTACACACAAGGTTTCTTAAAATCTGTTCAGTCTAAATTGGCGAATGAGAAATTTGTTGCCGGTGCACCGGAGAAAGTTTTGGCTAACGAAAAACAAAAAGAAGCCGATGCATTAGCTAAAATTGCTACCATTGAGCAGAGTTTAGCCGGATTGAAATAAGAATTAGATTCAATTTATATCAGAACCCGACAGTTTTTTAAGCTGTCGGGTTTTCTTTTTATTTTAGAATTATTTTGATAAAAAAAATGTTCGATTTTTATGATTTTCTGTCTTTAAATAGTATAATTTTAATGCACTTTTACGCTATTTAATTCCCATTTTTAAATGAAACAAAATCTCCTTTTAGTATTTGTACTATGCCTTTTTTTATCCTGTTCGAATAAAATTGAAAATGTTGAAAAATCATTTTATTATTGGAAAAGTGATACTTGGTCGTTATCAGAAAAAGAAACTGCTATTGTAAAGGATCTAAAGATCAGGAAGTTGTATGTGAAATTTTTTGAGATAGATCATAACGAAGCTTTTGGAGACTTTCCGATATCAAAATCGATTTTACGTCTTTATAATCAGGACAGTATTACGATTGTGCCAACTGTTTATATAAAGAATGATGTATTTAAAGTTGGTAATAAAAAAGCATTAGATACCTTGGCCAATAATATTGATTTTTTAATTAAGAAGTATGTAAACGAACGATTTGAAAAAAATCAGATAAAGGAGTTTCAAATGGATTGTGATTGGACCTTAAAAACAAAAGATAATTATTTCTATTTTTTAAAGAAACTTAAAGAAATCTCTAAAAAAGAAATTAGTTGTACTTTACGATTATACCCATATAAATACCCTGAAAAAATGGGAACTCCGCCTGTTGATAGAGCTACTTTAATGTGTTATAATCTAGTAAATCCGTTGAATAATCATTCTAAAAACTCGATTTTAGATGTTAATGAACTGGAGCTTTATCTCAACAAAAAAAGAAAGTATCCTCTGCATTTAGATGTTGCTTTACCCATTTATTCGTGGATGCAGGTGTACCAGAATAACAAGTTTGCTAAAGTCATTTACAATAACCATAAAGATATTATAGGTTCATTGAAAGAAATTAAACCCATGTGGTATGAAGTAACTAAAGACTTGGTTATAGACGATTTATATTTAAGGGTAGGGGATAAGATCAAATATGAAAAATTAAGTTCGGAAAAGATCAACAAGGCGATTGAAGTAATTCGGAAGAATGTGGTTTTTGATTCTGGTAATACGACCGTTACCTTATTCCATTTAGACGAAGAACAATTAAGCAAATACAATGATGAAACACTTTCCGGTTTTTATACTAACTTTAGTAAGTAACACTATTTTTGCCTGTGGTTTTTATCCTTTTGGAGAGGAAATTCGTTTTTCGTTTTTAAACCCTGTAAACTTTCCATACTATTCCTATTCAGAATTTAATTATTCGTATAATTCATTTCAGCCAAATTCTGAGGGTATTTATTTAAAGGGGACAGTTGATGAAAATGAAAAGTTATGGCTAAAATATTGTGACCATAAAGTTTCTATTGAAGCAATAAGAACCGTTTTACTGGAATTTAAAGAGGATGATATTACTTTAGAAAGTTCAAATGAAATGCTTCGTTATCTTTATAAGACTAAAAAAACAGAAGCTGTAAATTATTTGAAGTTTGCGAAAAGCTGTGAGTTTTTTAACGGACTCTATGATGACCCTTGGGAAAGAAAGCAAGGTTTTACAATGCCTAAAAGGAAAAAACTTATTGATCAGGCAATTGTATTTTCTAATAAGGTTTCGAGTAAAGAGCTCAAATTCAGATATACTTTTTTGGCGATTCGAATGGCTTATTATAACAATGATCTTGAAAAGATCAGAACATTGTACGATAGTGTTTTTAAATATGAGAAAAAAGAAGATATACTAAATTATTGGAGTTTATATTTTAGAACAATTGCAGAAACAGATCAAGCTTTGGGTAATTTTTACGCAGCTCAGGTTTTTGCTAAAGCTCCGGATAAGCGTTTTATGATTGCGCAACAGTTTCATTCAAAAATTCCTCTTGCTTCTGTTTTAAAATATGCGAAAACAAATGAGGAAAAAGCGAATGTTTATTTGTTGGCAGGAATTAAAAAGAGTGATAGGGCATTATATTGTTTACAACAGGTTTATAAATACAATCCTAATTTTGATGGTTTGTCATTTTTGTTATTAAGAGAGGTTAATAAAATTGAAGACTGGGTTTTTACACCCTATTACTCACTTTTTAACCCGTCAGTTTCTGTATATAATGATTGGTCAAATGAAAAAGACAATTCGATAAAAGATATACTGAAGCGTGTTGAGAAAGACAGAATCTATGCAGCTGAGGTATTGCAGTTTATAAATAGTGTAAATCTAAAAAAGATTGACAATCCGGTCTTGTGGAAAATTAGTAAATCGTATTTGTCATTTGTAACCAAGAGCAATCAAAGTTGCTTAAATCAAATTGAACAATTAGAAAAGAATATTCCAAAAACGGATTCTCTTTATAATCAAATTGAAATTATAAAAGCGTTGGCATTAACTTCCAATCAGCAAAACGGGAAAGCTATTATTTTAGATGAAGTAAAGCCGATTATTCTTAAAAATCAAAAAAATAAAAAATTTCTGTTTGCAATTGGAAGGGAATTGGAATATAAAGGAAATACCACCGATGCGGCTCTTTTATATCTAAAAATTGAAGATGCAGACGGAAGTTATGATTATGAAAATTACTCATTTTGGAAGAGCTCAAAAAGTACGAAAAACACCTATGCAGATTTTTATTCTAACTATTTCGATTATATTGATGTCACTTATTCTCCAAAACAAGTAGAGGCAATTGTTGAAGAATATGAAAAGAAAAGGAAGAATTCAGATGCATTTTCGATCTGGAAATATAGCTATATTAAAAGGGAGCTTCCGAGGCTCTATGATCTAATTGGGACAAAATATATTCGTCAGAATAATTTAGAGCAAGCAGTTGCGTATTTTAGTAAAATTAGTAATAATGGTTCCGTTACCTATTCTGATTGCTTATGGGAAAAGCCAAATTGTCAAGGTTCTGATTCGTTTGATGCAAACCCGTTTTTTGTTTTAAAATTTACACCGGAATTTATTTCGCAGAAAAAACAGTTCAGATTAAATAAATACAGTATTACAGAACATCTCATTTTGTATCTTAAAAAAGCTTCAGATTTAAAAGAAAAGAATAAAGACTACTATTATTTTCTGGTGGCTAATGCTTACTATAATATGACACACAATGGTAATTCGTGGATGATGCGTCGCTATAGTTGGACTTCCGGTATTAATGAATCTCTCTATGAAGATGAGAAAGAATATTATCAAGCAGCTATTGCACAACATTATTATCTTTTAGCGCTTAAGAATGCAAAAACAGCTAAGTTTAAAGCTTTGTGTTTACGAATGTTGGGCAGGTGTGAAAAGAACAGTTTAGAATATCAATATCCTAATGATTATGAAAACAGAATTGAAAATTATGATGGTTTTCTTTGGAATAAAAATAGATATTATCAGGATTTAAAATCAAGTTACCCTGATGATTTTGAAAGTTTAACTTCAGATTGTAATGCTTTTGAAAGTTACTTTAATGCCAGAAGATAAAAAATCCCGCTGCCGTATTTCAATATTTAGATCTTATTTAAATAAACAAACCCGACAGGTTTCTAAAAACCTGTCGGGTTTTTGTTTAAAAATTATTTTTTATTTTTTGCGATTTAAAATCAAAAACAAAGGATAGGAAATTAGGGTAATAACGACTATAATTCCAAAGCTTTGCGGATCACTGTATATAAAACCAATTAATAAGGCCAGTGACACGATAATAGCAATAATAGTGGACCAAGGATACCAAAACGAGTGGTAGGGTCTTGGTAAATCAGGTTCTTTTGTTCTAAGTTTTAACAATGAAAAATACGCTAGCGCCCAAACGATGATAGAGGTAAAGGCAGCAAACGAAAATAATGCTTCGAAAGAACCGATACAAATTAAAATTAAGCTGAACAAAGAAGAAACCAAAAGTGCTGCCACGGGAGTTCCGCCTTTGTTGACTTTTGTTCCTTTTTCGCTAAAAAAACCATCGCGGCTTAGTCCGTATAAGATTCTGGGTGGAATCATCATAAAGGCATTTAAAATACTTATTAATGAAAAGATGGAGATCACCGTAACAATGATTGCCCCGTTTTTTCCGAAAATGATGTTGGCAACATCGGCAGCAGCCAAATTAGATTTTGCTAAAGTTTCAACAGGCAAAACATGAAAAAAAGCAACATTCAATAAAACATAAATGGCAATTACTAATAATACCCCGCTATATAACGATCGAGGAATGTTTTTACCCGGATCGTCATTTTCTTCGGCAAAAAAGCAAACGCCATTCCAGCCATTATACGTTCCGATGATCAATTGGAGTGACTTGAAAAAGCCAAGTATAAGACCGATCTGAAAGAATGAACTGTCTTTTTGAATTGTAGGTAATTGTACTCCCGAATACATAAAACAAGCCACAAGCAAACAAACAAAACAGATTACTTTTAGAAAACTCGTGATTTGCTGAATGGCACTTCCGTTTTTTACACCACTTAAATGCAGGAGCACAAAGGCAAGTAACAATGAAATTGCGATTGTGGTGGAGTGACTTGCAAGTCCCGGAAACAAAATAATGATATATTCGCTGATCACTATACAGTAAAAAGCGGGTGGACTTACATTTGTAATATAGTCAAACCAGCCCGATAAAAAACCGGCATAATCGCCAAATGCTCTTTTGATATAATTGTAAGAACCTCCAGCTTTTGGGAGCATGGTGGCCAGTTCGGCATAGGAGTTTGCTCCTAAAAGAACATACAATCCGCCAATGAGCCACGAAATAATAATAAGCCAGTAATTGTCCAACAAGGAAGCAATTGTACCGGGAGTTCGTAAAATTCCGACTCCGATTGTTCCCCCAATTAAGACGGCAATATTAAAACTTAATCCTAAGCTTTTTTTTAATTGGTTCTTTTTGGAATCTATCATTTGTATTGTTTTGATTTGGTGAGCAAAAGTAGGGATAATAAAAAAACTTTCTTTTGATAAAGCCAAAAACCTCATTTAGAAGTAAACGAGGTTTTTCGGGATCATGCGCAAAAGTTGTGGGCTTTTTTGTGAAATTTCTACTTCTTATAAAATGTGCAGTTTATTTTAACCGCAAAGATCGCAAAAGCGCAAAGTTTTTTTTATGCACGCAGATCTAGCAGATTAAGCCGATATTTTTGCTCTGCGATTTCAATAAAAACTCTCTAAATAAATCTGCTAGATCTGCGTGAAAAAATTTCTCTGCAAACATAGGAGTGCGCTAAGTGATTTATAAGTCCTGTGTACTTTGCGTTTTTTTGCTTCACGTCCCTTGCGGTTAAATAAATTTAAAGTTCACTAAAATTCTTATTTCTCCACAGACTTTCATGTTAATCTCTATAAAAGACCAAAGCCCTTTCAGTTTCTCAAAATAGAGTACAGAAAGAGCTTTGGAAGTTTAAAGTCTAATTCAAAATTTTAGAACTTGTATTTAAGGCTTGTCATAATCTGACGTGGTGCGATTGGGTTTACACTGTAATTTTCGTGAACCGTGTAATTCAATTCGTTTGTGATATTAGACAGCTTACATAAAATAGAGAATTTTCTCCACTCATAACCGGCAGATACATCAATGGTGGTGTATCCTTCAATTGGAATATCACGATCTCTAATGGTTACCGTATAGGTTTTTGGATTTGAGTTTTTATTTTCTGTCCATAGATAATCATCATTCCATCCGCCTAATCGATCACCAATATAGTTTCCGATGGCACCAAAAGTAAGGCCTTTTAACATTCCTTCAGGGACTCTGTAAAAGAAGCTTAAGTTGGCTGTATTTCTTGGAGTTCTGGCAACACGATCTCCTTCAACAAAACTTCCGCTTGTTCCTGAAGTATTGGTATAACGCATATCATTATAACTATAACCGGCATTTACAGAAAGACCTTCCAATGGTTTTGCGGTAATGTCAACTTCAATACCTTTACTTTTTGTTCCTCCACCTAATACTTTTAATTGACTGTTCACATTTAATGCTCCATTTGCATCAAATTCTGCTGTTTGAGCCAGATTGCTGTTGGTGATTTGGTAAACTGCAACGTTTGTGCTTATCATTCCTTGTAAGAAGTCGGTTTTAATACCTGCTTCGTATTGGTCAATGATAGAAGGTTCTATTGGTTTTAAGTCAACAGTTGTTCCTGTATTTGGTGTAAATGAATTAGAGTAACTACCAAATAAAGAGATTTCTTTTGTAGGTTGGTATACTAATCCTACTTTTGGAGAAAAAGCATTATCTAATTTTTTTGGACCAACTACTGCTGTTGCATTTTCCGGAGTTAGTACTTGAACGCCTTTATCAAGCTTTTCCGCATAAGTTGTAACTTCTGCTTCTTGCCAAGACCAACGAAGACCAGCTAATACTTTGAATTTTTCTGTAACAGAAATTAAGTCTTGAAAGTATACCCCAAAACGATTGGTTTCTGTTTTTCCAATCTGAGTAGTTCTGGCGTTTGGAATATCGTTTCTCTGCATAGATGGATCGAAATCAAAAAGATTGATTCTATCATAAGTTGCAGGAGTAAAAGCATAAGTATAGGCTGTTGCGAATGAATTTTCCCAATCTGCGCCAGCAAATAATTGATGTTTAACAGACCCTGTGTTAAAGTTTCCTTGTAAGCTTAATTGATCTCCCAAAATTTGCTCTAAGTTTTTAGTCTGAACCAATCCTCTGTTCCAGAAACCGGGAACCGGATATAGTTTAGGGTCATCTAAGCCCGATAATTGAGCTGTCGATTTTTGCGCTCTGTCGTAAGTTTGGAAAGAACTATTGAAATTAAGTTTCCAGTTTTTAGTGAAATCATGATTCAATAAGATCGAAGCACTTGACGATTTGGTAGTACCATTAGACCAAAGTGATCCGTAAAAAGTATTACGAGGTAAATCAAGGATTTCTTTTCCTATAATCCCTGTTCCGAAATCGGGAGTCCAATCTGCTGTTAGATAATCTCCCTGAACGGTGATTTGTGTTTTAGGGGTAATTACAAAAAGTAAAGAGGGATTAACATAAACACGTTCGTTTTTTACTACATCTCTGAAACTTTCAGAGTTTTCATAAGAACCGTTTATTCTAAAAGCTACCGATTTACTAAGCGGACCGTAAAAATCAAAAGAAGGTTTGTAGTAAGCGTAACTTCCTATTTGCATGGAAATTTCACCACCTGATTTAAATTGTGGTGTTTTAGTAACCAGATTTAAGATTCCACCCGGGGCTACATTTCCGAATAGTAGGGCAGAACCACCTTTAAGAAACTCAACCTTCTCTAAACCTGAAACATCAGGAATAGAACCGGAATTGTAACGAAAACCGTTTTTAAACATATTATTGGCAGACATGTCATATCCTCTTGAGAAAAAGGATTCCTGAGCACCACCACGAGCGGAGCTTACATATACACCATTGGCATTTTTGATAACATCGCTTAGACGAATAGCTTGTTGTTGTTCTATAACTTCAGAACCGATCACTTGAATGCTTTGAGGGTTGTCCATTGGTTTTAACCCCGAACGAACTGCGGTAACCGGTTTAGGTTCTCTGTTGGTTGTAATGATGACATCTTTAAGAACTTCACCTTTTCTTTTTTTTACGGTATCGTTTATCGAACTACCACTATCATTGGCTGTATATTGCTGACTGTAAGAGCTTAGGCTTAGAATAGATAATCCGAAGAGTAGAATATATTTCATACTGACTTATTTGGAATAAATAAAAATAATTTTTCGCAAAAGTAGTCCTGAACTCCGGCTATTGAAATTTATTTGTCTTAAGGTTGTCTTAAGATTGTCTTAGGGTTATTTTAATTTAGTGAGATAGTAAACAGCAGTATCACTTATAAAATAAAACGAGACGTATTTAAAAAAATAGGTCTCGTTTTAAAGAAAATGAATATCTCGTGAAGCGAATAATTCACAAAATTATTCTAATGATCTGGAATCTAGTTGTTCCTGTTTGCACTATTTATTTTACCGCAATTTGGTACGTAGCCATTTTCCAGATTTCATTGTATTTTTTACCGTTATGATCGCCTTCTGCTTTATCAGTATGTGCATATTCTACCATATAATTTCCAGACCAGATAGGAGTGAAAGAAAACTCTCCTTTATCGTTTGTCCAAAGTTCTTTTTCCCATCCGTTTGGAGCAATTACTTTGATTTTGGCCTCTTTTGCAACTGCACCATCATATAACGCAAGTCCCGTTATTTTTTGATCTTTTTTGGCAGTATCTGCATTTTCAGAAAATACACTGATCTGATTTTTATTGGCCGTTGCAATATTTCCTGAAGCTTTATTACCAACGGTTACAGTAGCGCTTGAGTTGTAATCTAATTTCATTGTACCATAAACATCTTTTACTGTATGGTGCATTACAATCGTATAAACACCATCTTCATCTGGTGTAAAAAAAGCCTGGTATCTATTGTCTAAAGCTTTCGCCGTTAGTTTAGTTTCTTTTTTTGATGGACTTACCAATACCAAAGAGAAGTCTTTTAAATCAGAGAACCATTTGTCTGCTTTTGTAATGTCGTTTTCAGAGAATTCTCCAAAGTAAATTGAAATTTCCTGTGCTTTACCTTTTGTTCCGGTAGCTTTAGTATCAATCCAAAGGGCGTGAGCAAATAATTGTGGAGCAGTAACTAACATTAAAAATAAAAATGCTATTGTTTTTAAAGTGTTTGATTTCATAGTGAAAATAGGATTAGGGTTAATATTTAGCTCAAGTTGTTAGTTGTAAAATGTATATTGTAAAATGTATATTGTAAAATGTAAAATGTATAGTGTGAAATGTATAGTGTGAAATGTGAAAAATAATAAGTTTTATTTAATTGATTTTAACTTTCTATGAACATATAGTTGCGGCAGAGCAATGAAATACAGTAACAATTCATCTAATTCTATCGCTTCGCTAAAGACAAGAAAACCCATTAATTAAAGCATGTGCTCTTTCAGGTTTGCATATCTCATTTTACATTTTACATTTCATAGTATACAATATACATTTCACAACTAGTAACTTAAATTATTTAAAAGAAATCCCTTAAACCTTTTGAGTTATAAGGGATTTTATTTTAGGATTAGAATTTATAAGTAACAGTCACCCTTGCGTTGGTTCCTGCCTCGGCTTGTAGATAATACATTTTAGAATAATCGTAATAACCTCCTGAAAATAAGTATTTGTTGAAGATGTTATTAACGATAAGGTTTACAGAAATTTTCTTTTTCTGATAAGATAAACCTCCATCTACACGGAAATAATCCGGTAAGGTATCAGTATTTCCATTTGAAATAAACCATGGTGCTCTTTTTACCTGATATTGGTAACCTAATGAAGCACCAAATCCGTTAAATAAGCCATGGTCAAATCTATAGTTTAACCAAGTGCTCTGAATATGTCTTGTAGATCCAGGGATTTGGCTTCCAACTGTACTAGGTACACTTTCGTCTTTTGTTACTTTTCCTTCTGTAAAGGCGTAATTTAAGATAACATCAAAGTTTTTAAGGATTTCTCCTCTAACATCAACTTCAACACCTTTTACTTTTTGCTGACCATTTTCTCTAAAATTTTGTTTAGAACCGGTATATGGGTGATCTGAATCTGGTGTAAGTACATTGTTCATCGTAATTTGGTAAGCTGCGACAACCGAGTTCCATTTTCCGTTAAACCAGTCTCTTTTATAACCTAGTTCCAGATTAGTTCCTGTTTGTGGTTTAAAACTTTTTTCTTCCCAGTTTGTTCCATAGTTTTCTGTAAATGATTGATCACGTACAAAATAAAAAGCATTGTTTTTGTCTAAAGAATAGCTTAACCCTACACGAGGAGTAAATTTTTCATTGGACGTTCCACCGGAATAATCAGCAGTTTTTAGTAGTGTAAATCTTCCTGCTAATGTCAAACGAAGTGAATTATCAAAGAAACCTATTTCGTCTTGTATGTAGCTTGCTGCGTAGCTGTTTTTGTATGCGGTACCTCTTTCTTTTAAACTTTTACTTCTGTCAAAAACAGGAGATTCTGCAAGAGTCCCGTGTACCGGATTGTAGATGTCTAAGTCAGACATTACAAAATATTGTCCAAAATCATGGTAATAGGCTTTGTCGCTAATGTCTATTCCTCCTAATATTTTGTGGGAAATAGGACCTGTTTGGAAAGAACCATTTGCAAAAGCTTGAGCCATATAGGTTTTTCCTAAAACATCCCAAATACTACCTGCTCTTTTTAGGATTCCAACTTTGTTTTTTTCAAAACCGGAAGGCCATAAAGACAATCCTTCTTGTTTGAAATTCAGGTAAGATCCTTGTAAAGTTACTTTCCAGTGATCATCAATTTTATGCTCAAAAATAGCTAAAATACTTCTTTCAAGCAGTCTTGTTGGATCGAAATTTGGTTCTGATGTAGTAGAACTTCTTGGTAATTCCTGAAAACCACCTTGCATAAACAAATAATTACTACCAATTGCATTTACTTTAGAAAATTGTTGCGTATATTCAAGTGTTATAGCAGTTTTGTCATTTGGTACATATTTTAAAACCGGAGCAAAAGTGTAGCGATCGTTAAAATCAAAATCGCGGAAACTGTTTTTCTTTTCTCCCATAGCATTAAAACGGTACAAAAGTTTTCCGTCTTTAGTCAATTTTCCGTCCAAATCAATTGTTCCTCTGTAGAAGTCAAAACTTCCGTAAGATAAACTTGCTTCGGCTTTGTTTCTTCCACTTGGTTTTTTAGTGACAACATTATAAAATCCGCTTGGGTTTCCGTTTGCAAGCATAAAACCTGCCGGTCCTTTTACAAATTCTATTCTTTCTACCAAACTCATGTCTTCGGTCAATGGTCCCCAAGTTGTACTAACGTTCATACCATTTCTGAAAGCAGCAACCTGACTTCCTCTCATTGTGATATTAGCATAATTGTCCCAGTGTTCCACTCTTGTAGCACCACTCACGTTGCGGGTAACGCCTTGAAGCATATCAAAAATCTGTTGATCCTGCATTAATTTTCCGGTAATTACCTGAATATTTTGCGGGATTTCAATAATAGCGGATTGTAAACGAAGTGAGGATGAGATTCTATTGGTTTTAAAAGCACTTTTATTACTCAAAACCACCACCTGATTTAATTCGGTATTAGACAGATCTAATTTTAAATTTAACTTAGTAGTTTCTCCGGCATTAATGGTTACTTCTTGTACAAGGTCATTATAACCTACCAGCGTAACGATTAAGGTTTGAGTTCCTGTGGGAACATTTTTTAATTCAAAAAATCCGTTGTTTCCGGCAATTGTGTTTTTGTTTGTTCCTTTAATAGAAACTGATACTCCTTCTGCAGCTTTTTCGTCGCTGGTTTCAATTTTTCCGTTTATAGTTCCTCCCTGTTGTGCAAAAGAAGTTCCTATAGAAAGCATGAAAATACTTAAGACAAGCATCATTTTTTTGCAATACTTCAATTCATTCATTTTATAAAATTCGTTGGTTATTATTTAGACTTGTTAAAAATAATTGCAAATGTAAAATTTAATATTTGTTTAACAAGTCTTATTTAGATTAAATACCAATAACGCTTTATATCTGGGTGATTTTTTAGATTTTTCGAATGAAAAGTAGGTTAATTCTTTAAGCTATTTTTTGTCTTTTACTTTTTGCTTTTCGATTGTCTGATTTAATATTGCTGAGGCATTTACACTTAATGGATAATAATTTTTTGCCATTCTGAAAAAACGAACAGCATTATCTATTCGATCAGCTCCCAGGCAATAATTTCCCATCCAGTTCAGATAACTTTCAGAGGGGATAAAAGCAAAGCCAAGTTGTTCGGAAAGTTTTGCATATTGTTTTTCTACCAATGAAGGATCTTGTATGGCTTCTTTTACCTGAACCAGGTGGTCTTCAAAAATAAAACGCAAACCGTCATATTCGGCCGGAATAGGAATAGTTCCGTGATCTTCATTTTCATAATATTTAAAATTCCATCGAAGATTTTTAGGTTTTTTAATGGTCAGTAACTTCTCAAATTTTCTAATTCCTCTTGCCATATCGGTTGTCGTATCCTGAGGAATACTTTTTTTATTGGCCATAGCCAGATAAATACTTCTTTTGTCAAAATCTTTTTTGTTAAAAATAGAATCTGCTTTTTTATTCATAATTTCATTGTCCCACCAAAGGCTCGGGTCGATGATAACATACGAATTAAATAAAGTAGTATGGTGCAATAGAATATTAACAGCAGTCAAACCACCAAAAGAATGTCCGTTTAAAACATTGTAACCAGAAGTTCTGTAATTGGTATCTATATATGGTCTGAGTTCTTTTTCTAAAAAAGTAATGAAATTTTTATTGCCACCGCTTTGTTGAAACTGCTTTTTAGTTTTGTCAAAAAAAGCCTGGCGATTTGCTTCAGTTGGAGTTAAATCTCTCGTACGGTTTGTATTGGTGATGCCTACTACAATCATTTGAGGAGTCATAGAATACGGCCCTTTGGCCAATGATTGTTGAAGTCCGGTAAAGGAGTGGAAGTTATTTTCGGCATCCAATAAATAAACAACGGGATATTTTGCAGGAGCTAGTTTACTATTGTTGTAATCCGGTGGCAAATAAATCCAGAAACTGCGTTCTTCATTCAACGCTTTCGAAAAAATACGGTGTTTACTGCCAATAGTAATACTGTCTTGCGAAAACGCAGCAGTGAATGAGAGTAATATAAGGACAAGGAATATTTTTTTCATTTTTTAATTAATTAAGTGAAGTTTTTTTCTTTTTATTTTGGCGACCGTACCAAATTAAGAATCCTGTTATGGGCAGAAACATACAGACTATACCGACGATCAGAGTGAAAATTTTTCCAAGCCATCCGGCCCAAAAGCCAATGTGGAGATTCATAGTTGTTTCATCAATGTATAAGCCGTTCATCACTTTTACCGGGATTTCAATTTCCTGACCACTGTAGCGGTTGATCGAAAACGTCTTTCCGTTTTGAACACCTTTTAAACCAATATCGGAGGCTGCTACTGCGGACAGACTTGTGATGCTGTCTTTTGTTGCTATCGAAAGTTTAACTTGTTCTATAGCTGCATCTTTTAAAAACAGACGTTCTATTATTGGACTTAAGTCTGCAAATGTTTTGGTACTGTCATATTCCGGCTTGATATCGCGCATTGCTGCGTAGGAGCGGGGGAATCCATCAAATACTTTGTGCGTGGTTTTGTTTAGCGTTTTATTGACAATAACTAAGCCTGTAATAGTTATGAGCAGAGCCGGTAGTAAATTGTAAAAACCGGGAACATTGTGCAGATCGTAATTAAGGCGCTTAAAACTGGCATTTTTCTTTATGGTAAAACTCTGAAGTCTTGTAGAGCGATTCCATTTTTTGGGCCACCATAAGATAATTCCGGTGATCAGTTCGATTAGAAAGATCCATACTGCAATTTCTACAATTAAATGCCCCACTTTCCCAAATGGCATTTCACCACTGTGTACATGCGCAACCACATAAAAGAAATCATAAGCTTTTCCCGAAGTCAGAACTTTTCCCGTATAAGGATCAATCCATGAGAATTGCAAATCTCTTTCTTTGGTCGAAGAAGCCAGTTTTATACTTCGTTTCGGATCGCGATAGGTAATGAAATAACTTGCTTTTCGATCAGGACGTTGTTTTTTAAAAGCTTTTATGATTTCTTCCGGACTAAGTTTTTGTTCCTTAACTTCTTTTACGTATAAGGCATCGTAAGCTAAACCGTCGATAATATCATCGCAGAAAATAAATAGTATTCCGGTAAGCGAAACGATAAAAACGATGATACCGGAACTTAGTCCTAACCATAAATGAAGCCAATGATTTAATTTGCTCCATCTGCTTTTTTGTTTAACTTTTTTTTCAGTTCTTTTAATGGGATTGTTAGTCATAATATAAAACGATAAAAACCAAGCTGGCATTTCGTAAACGATAGACCAGCTTGGAAAAAAAAACAAATTAAGATTGTATTAGAATTTGAAAGAAAGATTAGCAACTAAATGTCTTGTTGGCATCATAGTAGCCCAGTAATCAGACGTCCAGTATTCTTTGTTTGCAATATTGTTCAATTTCAGACCCAATCTAACTTTTTGTCTTTCGTAAAAAACAGTGGCGTCCATTACGGTATAGCCGTTTACTTTAAAAGTATTAGTGTCATTTATAAAGGTGTCGCTTTGTGTATTACCTCCAAAGCCAAAACCAAGTCCTTTTACTTTTCCATCTAATATTTTATAACTAACCCAAAGGTTCGCTACATTGGCAGGAGTAGAGTAAGGTGTTTTTCCCTGCGTTGCTGCATTTGTTCTGGTAAATTTACTTTCGTTGTAACCGTATCCTAAAATAATGTGTAAACCTCTAATTGGATTTGCGATTAAGTCAGCCTCAAAACCTTTACTTTTTTGCGTAGCGTCCTGAATCGAATACAAGTTGTTGGTTGGGTCCGTACGTACTTTATCTTTTACTTCAATATTATAGTAACTTAAGGTTCCGTTTAGCTTTCCTCCTAATAATTCAACTTTCACACCACCTTCTATTTGGTTAGCTTGTTCCGGTTTGAATTCAGTTAATTCCGTTGGATTTGCAGCTGTAGTTCCCGGAGCTACATTCGTAAATCCGTTCATATAATTTCCGAATAAGGACACTTTGTCTTTGACAACCTGATAAATTAAGCCCATTTTTGGTGAAACAGCAATCTGATTGTATTTTGCAATTTTGTTTTCATAACGATCAACACGCACGCTGGCCATGGCAATAAGTTGGTCGGTAAAGTTTATTACATCGGATACATAACCACTTAGGGTTCTAAAATCTCTGTTACCAACTACACTTGGAGCCGGTAGAGCTGCAATCATCTGTTTGTATTTCTCCATATTGATAAATGGAGCATTTCCATTGATTGCAAGTGCAGGATTGCCGGCTGCAGCATCGTATGAATTAATAGTCCATCTGTTGTCGTTGGTGCTGATGTAAGTATAATCAAGTCCAATCAAGGCACGGTGTTTTATGCTACCGGTTTTAAATGTTCCGACAAAGTTTTGTTGCAATTGTGTTGTTTTAAAAACACTATTAATGTTCATTAACCTTCTTTGTAAAGTTATATCGCTATTGGCTGCGGTATTAAATAATAAAAATAAATAGTTGGCCTTGTTATCTGTATACGCATTTGAAAAATTGGTTTGCGAAACCCAATTATCAGATAGTTGGTAGGTCGCTCTGGCAAAAATATTGGTGTTTTTAGATTCTGATTGTAAATCGTCTGATGTGTATGATTTTTTGAAATCAAAATTCAATTGATCTATATTTTTTGCCGTTGGATTTCCGGATCCAAGACCTATCCAGCTTGAGTTACGACTCCCTTTATACAATTCAGCATCAAAATCTAAAGTTAATTTATCGCTTACTTTATAGGTAAACGAAGGTGCAATTATAAAGGTGTTGCTTTTCCCCTGATCTTGCCATGTTTTTTGATTGTCAAGAGCAGCATTTACTCTAAAAAGCATTGTTTTTTCTTCGTTCAAAGGCGTATTAAAATCGATAGTCGTTCTACTTAGTGCCCAGTTTCCTGTGGTGTAGCTCACTTCTCCCTTTGTAAACTCAAATGGTTTTTTGGTTACACGGTTGATAAGCCCCCCATAAGTTGTTAAAGCAGATCCGAATAATGTCGCAGATGGTCCTTTTATGACTTCGATGCTTTCCAGATTTACAGGGTCACTTAAAGTTACCCAGTTGGTATTCATTCCATTTCGGATAGATCCTGCAGCAGAGGCACCACTAAAACCGCGCATTCTGATACTCAGACCAATTCCTCCTGATCCTAAACTTTGAGTCACATTATTTAATCCCGGTGCTGAATTTAATGCACTTCTGAAATCAACTGCGATTTGCTCCTGAAGAAGTTCTTTCGGTACTACCGTATAAACCTGTGGGTTTTCAAGATTATTAATAGGAAGTCTTGCAACATATTCACTTTTCTTTTCTGCGAATTTTTTAGCAGCAGAGACTACAACCACTTCATTTAATTCTTTTAAGGAAGACTGAAGTTGAAAAGAAACTGCTGCAGTTTCTCCTGTAGTTACTGTTACTTCTTGTTTTGATGGCGTATGTCCCGCCATATTAATTTCAATGTGATAGGTTCCTGTTGGTACTTTGTGAAAAATAAATACTCCATTTTCATCTGTAGTTGCTGACTTTTTTAATTCAGATATAATTACATTTACCGATGCAGCGTTTTGATCATCTGCTGTGATTACGGTTCCTTTTATCGAACCGGTATTCTGTTGTGCAAATGCCTGTGTCATAGACAGAGTAAGCAGTATTGCTCCTAAAAATAGCTTGTTTAACATTTTTTTTGTTTTGGTTTTAATAAAAAACATTTTATCCTTATTTAGATTAGTTATAAATTGATAATTTTACGCAAAAGTAATCTGTTAATAAAAACATAATAAACGCAAAGAGGATTAATATAAACGCAAAAGGGATTATGTGAAACTTGCCTAGCCTCAGGGAGTTGCAAAGGTTAAAGGGAATGTAAGCACTATCTTACGCGATAAAAAAATTGAAATAAAGGGCCAATGAAAACAATGATGAGAAGCGATATCTTCAAAAAAGAAGTGGTGGTAGTAAATGATCCTATTCGGTTTAATAAAGAAGATCTTATTGAGAAAAAGATAAATTTTGATAACAAAGGAATCAAAGGTGTAATTACTGATATTATGCTTAACGGAATTCATGTGGTAGCGCGAGATCTAACCATGGAGAATGATTCGTATGCTATTGAAGTCGAACATGACTTTTCGTTTGTAAAGCTCCATATCGAAATGGAAGGGGATAACGAGTATTGCCCTGAAGATAAATCTCAGCGAGGAATTTACATTCCGCAAGGGCACTATAATCTGTTTTATTTGCCCAAAATAAAAGGTGTCCTGAACTACAGAACCAAAAGAAGAAAAACGCTCGAAATTACGTTTACAGAAGAGTATTTAGAGAAGTTGTTTTATCCTAATTTAAAAACAACAATACCACTACTGGCAGACGCAATAACAAATCAGACCGCCTACGTTATGTGGGATACCAGTAAAAGTATTTCGCCTAAACTGACAATTTTGATTGAGGATATTTTGCAATGTTCGTATTCGGGAGCGATCAAAAAGGCATTTTTAGAATCGAAAATTGTAGAGATTCTTTCGTATTTGTTTACGATTATCAATGAAGAGGAAAATACTTCTGTAAACGTTGAAATAAGTGCCGTTGATTATGCAAAAATTCTGGAAACAGAGCATATTTTAAGAACGCAATTTAAAGAGAAACTAACACTGGCGGGCATCGCAGCTCAGGTTGGACTGAATAATTTTAAGATTAAAAAGTATTTTAAATTAGTGTACAATACAACAGTGTTTAATTATTTGACAGTTGTCAGAATGGAGTATGCTAAACAATTACTGGTAGAAAAAGACTATGCGATTTGTGCTGTTTCTGAGGAATTGGGGTATAAAAATCAACATCATTTTACCGTTGCTTTTAAAAAGACATTTGGCTATTTGCCCAGTAAATTGAAACAGTAATAAAAGTTTTGCCGCTAATTGCACAAATTTGCACGAATTGTTTTTTTAGACTAACAAATAATCATTCTAATTTTTTTAATCTGTGGCAAAAAAAAAATAGCCACAGATTTCACAGATTTAAAGGATTTTTTTTCTGATTCACTGTTCAATGATCTAGTTTAGGTTTACACATAAATAAATTTGGTTGTGAGCAAAAAAGTTTGCCGCTAATTGCACGAATTGTTTTTTTAGACTAACAAATAATCGTTTTAATCCCTTTAATCTGTGGCAAAAAAAAACCTCGAAATCACTAAATGGTATAGGATTTCGAGGTTTTATATTTAAGTTAAAATGAATTAAAACTTATAAGAGAAACTTGCTACCAAATTTCTTGGTTTTTGCGGATTAACCGTAGACCAGCCACCATTAAAATACTCTTTATTAGCAATATTATTAAGGTTTAAAGCCACACGGAATTTAGTTGAACTATAAAAAACAGAACCATTAAATACGGTATATTCCGGAAGTACAAATTTGCCCGTTTTTGGACTGTCCAAAATAGCATTTTCACTGGCATAATTTCCTCCAAATCCTAAACCAAATCCTTCAAGCGTACCATAATCAAATTTATAGGTAGCCCATAGATTGATCAGATTTTTTGGTCCGGACCAGAATGGTCTTTTTCCGTTTTCAAGCCAGACATCACCTGCGTTTCCTTTAGTAATTTTGCTGTCATTGTGGCTGTATCCCGCGATGATGCTTAATCCTTTTACTGGAGAAGCATTCAGATCAAATTCAAGTCCTTTACTTCTTGCTGAACCTCCCTGAGTGCTGATAGTATTAGAATTTACAACTAAATTATCTACATTAATGTTATAAAAACTCACTGTTGCATTTAATTTGTCAGAAAGAAGATTGGCCTTAACTCCAAATTCTAATTGGTTGGCATGCTCCGGTTCAAAAGTTTTAGGTTGCACATCTCCGTTAGCATCAATAGTACTGCCAGGGGCAACATTTCTAAAACCATTCATATAATTGGCAAATAAAGCTAATTGATCTTCAATAGGCTGATACAACAATCCGAATTTTGGAGATAAAGCCGTTTGATTATAATCGTCTTTGTCGTTTTTGATGTCTCCTTTTGTGTCAAAATAATCAACTCTTAAACTGGCCATTGCTAATAAAGTTGGCGTAATATTTAGCACGTCTGAAACATAGGCACTGTAGGTTGCATCTTTTTGGTTATAGTTTTGCGGACCTTCTTTAGAAAGAAGACTACTAACTGATGATCGAGTCAGATAATTTGGAGCCAAAGGATCAAATTGTCTGATTTCTCCTTGCGCAGTAATATTATAAAGTTTTGCATATCCAGATCCTCCGGAGTTTACATTTCTTTCAAAATAATCAAGACCGGCGACTATACGATTGCGCAGGTTTCCAATCTTGAAATCGCCTATAAAATTTTGTTGTATATCTGTTGTAGTGGTTTGCGATTGTTGGTCGCTGATCCATAGGGCAAAATCTTTTTTTCCGTCTTCATTATCATAAATGTAAGAATAGTACCCATTTGATTTAGACGAACCTCTGGACAAAACCGTTTGTGAAGTCCATTGATCAGAGATTTTATAATTCATTTGAGCCTGTAAGCTAAAACGAGGATTTTTTATAGACAAATCATTAGTATAAAAAGATAGATCGGTGTTGTAATTTAACTCCCCAAGGTTGGCAAATTGCAAAGGTTCATCTCTTCCCAAAAACAACATAGATGGTGTTGTTTTTTCCTCCTGCATAAATTCAGTGTTGATAAGGAAAGACAATTTATCATTTACTTTATAAGATAGGGAAGGAGCCACAAAAAGAGCTGTACGGAAGCCTGTGTCCTGAAAGCTGTTTTCTGTTTGGTAGGAAGTATTCACTCTAAACAAAATAGCGTTATTATCATCCAAAGCAGTGTTTACATCTGCCGTTACTCGGTTTAGACCAAAACTTCCGGCTGTATACGAAACTTCTCCGCCAAAACCGGTAAATGGTTTTTTGGTAACCGTATTAATAAGACCACCATAACTAATCAAAGCGCTTCCGAATAAAGTTCCGGATGGTCCTTTGATCACTTCAATTCGCTCTATATTAGCAGGATCAAGACTTCCGTTTGTTAAGCCCGGTAATCCGTTTACAATATTGGCCTGAACTTCAAAACCGCGTAACGTATAATAAGATCCTCCATCGCCACCACGTCCGGTAGATTCCCAAAGTTTTTGAATACCGGGAACATTTTTTAAAGCATCATCATAACTTGTAATGGCTTGTTCTTTCATTATTTCAGAAGAAACGATATTATAAACCTGTGGATTTTCAATGTTTTTTAAAGGCATTTTAGAAACATAAGTACTTTGCTTTGGAAAAGCTTTTCCTCTGTTTCCTGTAATTACAACTTCTTTTAACTGTTTGTTAGAAACGGTCAATTGTAACTCTAAGGTTGTAACCTGATTTTCGGTAACGGTTATTTCTTGTGTCAGCTTTTCATAGCCGACCAATGAAATTTGTAAAGTATAACTTCCTGGTTTTACTCTGTTGAGTTCAAATGCACCGTATTCGTTGGAAGTAGTGGCATATTTTGAATTCTTTAAGTTCAAATAAACATTTTCTGCCTTTTCCCCGTCAGAAGTAGTTAGGGTTCCTTTTATACTTCCAAAAGACTGCTGGGCAGAAATAGTAGTTAAAGAAAATAGAAATAAGAAAAAAACAAAAAGATTTTGTTGAATTCTGGGGTTTAGATAATTCATTTGGTATTTTTTTAATTGGTTTTAAGTTGTTCTTATTTAGAATGAATAAAAACTGAGCAAATTTAAAAATTAATATTATTTTAACAATTGTTATTGTTTAAAAAATGGTGGTGAAATTGTTAAATGTTGATTTTGTTTATGTTAAAGTAGGAATAAACTTTAGTTGCTTTTTTGCACCGCAAGTTTATGTGGTTTTACGCAAGGGGAATTTTTTCTCGCAAAGGCGCAAAATCGCAAAGTTTTTTTAGGCATGCAGATTTTGCAGATTATGCGGATATTTTTGTTTTATGGCTCTGATAAAATAATCCCTATAATCTGCAAAATCTGCGTGCAAAAGACTAATACTTTGCGAACTTTGCGGTTTTAAAATATAGACAAAAAAAGAAGCCTCAAGGGCTTCTTAGAAATTTATAGAACAAGGCTATTTTTTAGTCATAATAAACCGTTCTGTAGTCAATCTACCTTCCAGTTTTCCTGAAATTTCGGCGGTCATTGTATTGTTAGCCCCTTTGGTATAAGTGATTCTCTGAGGATAATCGTGTTTCGGATTTTCAAAAACTAATTGCTTTTCGTTTGAAATTGTAGAAGGAAAGGAAACCGCTTTACCATCATTCTGTCCTTTTACAGTTGCTTGGTATGTTAGGTTTTCTCCCAATTGTGCCAAAAGAATACTTTCAAAATGGATTGTGTCTTTTTCTTTTATAAAGTAAGAAGCTCCGCTAAAAGTACTGTCGTTTAATTTTTGCCAGTTTTCGGTAAGTACCCCATCCGGAGAAGTATTTTCCCAGTTTCCGATGAGCCAGTCGGCCATTTTGATCTTATCTTTTTCTGCAGTTGCTTTTTTCTGACAGGAGACAAAGGCTAATAAAAGCGCTAAAAGAGTAATTTTCTGAAACATATTTAGAGATATTTACTGTTATATTTTGAGCTAAGGTAGTAAAAAAAATAGCCACTAATTGAACGAATTTTCACGAATTAATTGTTGGAATTCTTTATAGATTAGTTTTGCCACAGATTAAAAGATTAGAATGATTTAACCGCCCCAATAAGAAAAACAATTCGTGGAAATTCGTGGCAAAAATCTTTTTAACCACTCCAATAAAAAAAACAACTCGTGGAAATTCGCGCAATTCGTAGCGAAAAAAAAATCCTTTAAATCATTTTAATCTGTGGCAAAAAAAACTAAATGTTCTCAGACAAAATAGAATAAACCAGTTCTTTAGTTGGTTTTTGATCTCCTAATTTGACTCTCACATCATCAAAAGTCACTTTAAAATCACAACCTAATTTATAGTCACCGCAGCCATAAGCCGTTTTTCCTTTTAGAATTGTCCCTTTTTTACATTTTGGACAAACCAAAGAATCCGAAGCCTCTTGTTGCGGTTTTTTAGGTTCTGATTTTTTGGGCTCTAATTTTAATTTGTAGTTTTCTTCAAAACGAATTAGACCTTCAACAGTTCCGGAATCCGTTTTAAAACCTTTTATATTTACTGTAGAGCCTTTTTGAAGCAATCGCAGGTATTGACTCTCGGTTATTTTTTTAGCAGCAAAAGTAAACGGAAGCACAAAATCGCAACCTGATTTATATTCGGTACAGCCAAAAGCGGACTTTCCTTTTATCAGATTCCCTTTTTGACATTTCGGACAGGTTTCTGCCAGGATTCCCGTAGTCTTCTTTTTCTCTGCTTTTGGTACCGCTTTCGGAATCGTTGCAGCATGCGAAATATTAGCATGTCTGGTTTCACTTCGTACTTCATACACCAAAGCCTCCACCATGTGTTTCATGTTTCGGATAAAGGCTGCAGCGGTAAAAGTGCCTTTTTCGATATCTTTTAGTTGCTTTTCCCACGAACCCGTAAGCTCAGCCGACTTTATCAATTCATTTTGAATCGTTTCGATAAGCTGAATCCCTGTTGGCGTTGGTAAAACCTGTTTTTTATTTCGAACAATATACTGACGTTTAAAAAGCGTTTCAATAATATTCGCTCGTGTTGACGGGCGACCGATGCCATTCTCTTTCATCAATTCACGCAAATCTTCGTCATCAACCTGTTTTCCTGCGGTTTCCATGGCACGCAGCAAAGTCGCCTCGGTAAATTGATTGGGTGGTTTGGTTTCTTTTTCCAGAAACGAAGGTTCGTGCGGACCTTTTTCGCCCACAACAAAACTCGGTAATAAATCCGGTTCTTTTTCTTTGGCATTCGGGTCTTCGAAAACTATTTTCCAGCCTTTTTTTAAGATTTCTTTTCCTGTGGTTCTGAAAGTTACCTCGGCGGCTTTTCCGATTACCGTGGTATTGGCTACCAAACAATCATCGTAAAAAACAGCAATAAAACGCTTGGTTATAATATCATAAACCTGCTGCTGATTGTATTGTAAATTGCTTTGTATCCCCGTTGGAATAATCGCATGGTGATCGGTAACTTTTTTATCGTTGAAAACCTTAGGCGATTTTTTTATTTTCTTTTCCAGAATTGGCTGGGTCAATGCTGTATAATCTGTTAGTTTTTGCAGGATGCCCTGTACTTTCGGATAAATATCGTTAGGTAAAAATGTCGTATCGACTCTGGGATAAGTGATTACTTTTTGTTCGTACAGCGTTTGAGCGATTTTAAGCGTTTCATCTGCCGAAAATCCGAATTTGGTATTGCAAAATACCTGCAATCCCGTTAAGTCAAACAACTTTGGGGCATATTCATTTCCGTTCTTTTTGTCTACCGAAACAATTTCGAACTCGCTTTCTTTGACTTTTTGTGCTAAATGTTCACCATCTTCTTTTTTCAAAAAGCGACCTTCTTCGTAGCTAAAAAGTACCTCTCTGTATAAAGTCTGCAATTCCCAGTATGGTTGAGGTTTAAAGCTTTCAATCTCTTTAAAACGCTCCACGACCATTGCCAATGTTGGGGTTTGCACACGTCCGATAGACAATACCTGTTTGTAACCGCCATGTTTTACAGTATACAAACGGGTTGCATTCATACCAAGTAACCAATCGCCAATCGCTCTGGAAAAACCGGCGTAGAATAAATTATCGTAATTGGCGGAGGGTTTTAAGTTATCAAAACCTTCTTTTATCGCTTCGGTTGTTAGGGACGAAATCCATAAGCGTTGTACCTCACCTTTATAATGAGCTTCATTCATCACCCAACGCTGAATGAGCTCCCCTTCCTGTCCGGCATCCCCGCAGTTGATTACGACTTCGGCTTTGTCGAATAGCTCTTTTATGATTTTAAACTGTTTTTGAACTCCCGAATTCTGAACCACTTTGGTTTCAAATTTCTCAGGGAGCATGGGAAGGTTGTTCAAGTCCCAGCTTTTCCAATGCGGTTTATAATCGTTGGGTTCTTTTAAGGTGCATAGATGCCCGAAAGTATAAGTCACGGCATAACCGTTGCCTTCAAAATAGCCATCGTGTTTGGTATTGGCACCTAAAACAGATGCGATTTCTCGTGCTACACTTGGTTTCTCGGCAATACAGACCTTCATTTTCTCCTTCTAATTTGAAGGTGTAAAATTAGGGATTTAGAACTTGGTATTAAAGTTTTTTGTCTTTTTGTAACGATGATGTTGAGGATCAGGTTTTTTGCTTTCTGTCTCGAAAAGACGCAAAGTTTTTTTTCTCACGCAGATTTGGCAGATTAGGCTGATTTTTTGTTTTGTAGTTGCGGTAAAAAGAATCTGTCAAATCTGCGTGAGAAACTCCATTAAAGCTGTAAAGTCTTTTATTGTTGAAGGCGAAAAAATAACAAGATAATTGCTTCAAAATAATGTGTTTAACAGATTAAAATAAGTATATTCGCTTGTTACTTTTCTAATCTTAACCAGTTTATAATGAGTATAAAACAAGCGACAACAATAGATGAGGTCATTCAGTATTTGGATGAAATAATAGCAGTATCAAAACAGGAACAAAGCGCAATTGGTTTGTTTACGATGTTGTACCGTGAAGTTACGGTGCGAATAAAAGAAGGTATTGCTGCGAATACCTTTCAAAATGGGGAACGAATGGAAAAACTCGATGTTATTTTTGCCAATCGCTACATAAAGGCTTATTACCAATATAAAGCCAAAGAAAAACCGTCTGAATGTTGGGAATTTTCTTTTAAGCAAGCAGAAAAATTTTGGCCAATAGTGGTGCAACACTTATTGCTCGGAATTAATGCCCATGTTAATCTGGATTTAGGAATAGCTGCAGCGCAAGTCAGTACACCAGAGGACATTCAGGACTTAAAATCTGATTTTGACCAAATCAACAGTATTTTGAGCAGTCTGGTAGGAGGTGTCGAAAAATGTTTGATCAAAATTTGGCCAACGCTCACAATTATACTAAAATGGACAGGCAAAATAGACAATTTTTTTATCGATTTTAGTATGGAAACCGCCCGGGACGGTGCCTGGAAATTTGCCAATGAATTTGTGAAAATTCCCGAAAACCAAACAGAACCTTGTATAGCGCAAAGAGATAAAAAAATCACAGAAATCGCCCGCTTAGTTTCAAACCCGGGGTATTTTGTCAGTGCCGTTTTTAAATTTATTCGTTTGTTCGAAAAAGGAGATGTTGCTCAAAAAATAAGTGATTTGCAGATAATCGAACAAAATGTGACGGCTTGCGCAGCCGCATGATTTGTATATGAAAAATAACTAAACCTAACAAGGTTTTAAGACCTGTTAGGTTTAATTTCGATAGCAGTAAGCTACGCCATCGACTGCGCTATGCAAATGTCTCTGACTTTGCGTTTTTTTATAAACGATCTTAGAAGTAATTTATTTCTCAAAGTCTCTGACTTTAAACGTCATTTCTTTACTTGTTTTTGGTTTCAAACTTCTTTGAGATTTGTATATGTAAAAACAATAAATCTTTACAAACAAATTATTAATGTGAGGTAAAAGTCAGAGACTTTTTAGACTTGTGCATTTTATAAGGACAAAATAAATTGCGCGAAGTCGGAGACATTCGCGCAGCAGTGTGCAGTTCTTCGATTGAACTTTTGTCCTAAAAATCCGCCATTGCGCAAAGCCGTGAAACGATATCGGCCATTCTGTAACAGACAGCACTAAACAATAAACAGACAGACAGAAATGAAATTAACAACACTCTTATCTTTGAGTATTTTATCCATTTTGACTTCGTGTAATGGTCGGATTTCTAATTCGAAGAACCATTCTGTCCTTTTAAAAGAAATAAATGTAAAGGGAGACACTGTAAGAGAACTTGGAAGCAGTATTATGGTAATTTACCAAGACAAAAAAAACACATATTGGTTTGGTAGTTGGAAAACAGGAATTTACAAATATGACGGTAAAACTTTGATAAATTACACGACAAAACATGGTTTGTATACCGATAGAGTTGATGATATAAAAGAAGATAAATTAGGCAACATATATTTCACAGGTATGAACCCAAATGCTACAATAACAAAGTTCGACGGAAAATCATTTACCAATATTATAGCAACTCCAAGTAATGAATGGAAACTTGAAAAGAATGATTTGTGGCTAATAAATGCTTATCAAAACAAACAAAAAGTTTACCGCTTTGATGGGAATACCTTTTATGAATTGACACTTCCAAAGCCCCCTAAACTTAACAATCCATTTGATGTTTATAGCATTTATAAAGACAGAAATGGAAACATTTGGTTTGGCACAAATCCAGTTGGAGTGTGTCGTTACGATGGAAAATCATTCGAATGGATTACAGAAGAAGATGTGACGGAATTTCGCAATGGAGGGGCAAATGGAGTGCGTTCGATTACGGAAGACAAAAATGGTGACTTTTGGTTTAATACTGAAAAGCGTTATAGTATTTACGACAGTATAAGATTAAAAAGCAATAAGTTTTATACAAGACATGAAAGCATAGGCAGTTTAGATGGAAAAAATGCAAGTGGTCTAAATGAGTATCTTTCAACGGTAAGAGACAACAAGAATAATTTGTGGTTTGTAACTTATCGTGATGGAGTTTGGAAATATGATGGAACAAAAATTACATCCTATCAAGTTCAGGAACAATCAAAAAACATTAAATTATTCAGTATTTACAAGGATAATAATGGCGGCCTTTGGCTTGGAACACACGAAAATGGTGCATATAAATTTAATGGAAAGACATTTGAAAAGTTTAAACCATAATGATGAAAAAAGAACAGCCGATTTATACTGTTCTTTTTGAATCTCCAAATTGAACATGGAGATTTTTATTGGATTTATTTTATTGTTTTATTATGGTATATGTTCCAGTCCTAACAACTCCATCTTTTGGTTTTGGAGCACCTTCTTTAACCATAATAGGTCCTGCCGCATGATTTGTCTATAAAAAATAAACAAACCTAACAGGGTTTTAAGACCTGTTAGGTTTAATTTCGATAGCGATAAGTTATGTCATCGACCCATTCTTCTTCATAAATCCTTAATTAAATCACTTGCATTTATTTTTAAGGCTTGAGCAATTTTAAACAAAGTGCTTATTTTCATTTCCTGAGAACCTTTAATGTATTTTCTCAAATTTTCTACATCCATTTCGGCTTCATGAGCAACCTCTCTTTGTTTGAGTTGCTTGTTCTCAATGATCTCTTTTATTCTGATTCCTAGTTGTGGTACAACTTCTGGGATTTCACTTTTTCTTGTCCTTTTCATAGAAATGAAATTACAAGTAATAGATTGTTTTTGTGTGATTGTAAACAATCGGTTGTTTGTAACCGAATTTTTGTTATATTTGTTTTCAAATAATAATAACTTAATCCAATTCAATCATGGAAATACAACACAATAAATCTGTAACAGAATTTTCAGAATTAATGAATAAAGCACATTATTTTACAAAACTGAAGCGAGAGCACACTACTGATGGTTCGTTTAACGTAGCGCTAAAAGTATCTTCTTATAATGAATTAAATCTAATGGTTTCAGATTTACTTAAAGCAAGTATTTTGGTACTGAAGAATGACACTCAAAGTGTATCGAATGATGCTGATATCAATGTAATGACATTGCTTGAAATTGCCCTACAGCTTCTCCCGGAGGACGAAATGGAGTTGTTAGATGATTTGCATGAAGTTTATTTGCAGTCTGATGCAACGTCTAAATTATTCTCTAAAATGGAATAGTTTTGAGGAAGTTTATAAACTAAATAAGGAGCAGTTTTAAACTGCTCCTTATTTAGTTTTGTTTACTGAATTGTCTCGAAGGTCGCACGCAAATGTCATTCGGACATCGGTAGTTTCTTTTAAAAAGATTGTAATGAAAATGCGCAAAAATGTCTTCGCAAGCTTTTGCGCATTTGTTTATTTCCACATTAAAATAAAATCTAATAAATTTTCTACAATTATTTTGAGCCAATTTTTCTTTTTTGGTTTGATTTCTTTCATTTTTGAAATTGTACGTAGGATTGTTCTATTTTAGTTAGTTTGAATATGATCGAATGTGCAACATTCTAAGAGGAGTTCTTCGCAGAACTGGACCTCAATTAAATCAAATTATTTCGGTAGATGTGCAATCAATTCAATCTCTAATTTTGCTGTTGGCATGTATAATCGTACTACTTGTACCCATGTAGCCGCAGGAAAGTCATGATTGTAGAATTTTTTTCTGGCGAAATTATTTTTTTTCACTGCTTCTATATCTGTTGTATATAAATTTTCTTTTACAACATTTTCAAATGTGGCGCCATAACTCGCTAGTGAAGCTTTTAAATCTTTATAGACAGCTGTGATTCCTTCCGGAGTTATTTCGGTTGCTATAGCACCTGAAATGTAAAGAACATTGTCCACTTTTAAAACTTGAGTATAACCAATAACGGTATCTTGTTTTGGCTCATTATTCCAATGCCATTTTTCCTTTTTTATTTTAACTTCTTGTGCAAAATTGTTAGCGAAAATGAATAAAAAAGAAAGTAATAGAAGATGTTTCATAATTGGTTGTTTTTTGATTGGTGTTCGTTTTGAAGTTTTGTTTAGTTAACTAAGGTTGTTCGAAGCTGGGAGATTTTCGAACAGTGACGATGATTTTTAAGAGTGGGTAAACTTCTATTGAAATTTTATTACTTAATGTTTTTATATTTATTTATCTGAGCTCAAAGTTAATTTATTGAAAATATCCTCAATCTTATCCGGTTGCAATGCCCATCGATAAGCAGGATGAATTTCCCAATCATAACCAAAATCAGCTGTTGAACTTGAGAGATATCTATTTTCCTCAAAGTATTTTCTATCTATTTCACCGTCCCCTAATATTTTACGAGCTGTTAAAAAATTAATTTTATATAAAAAATGTGCTAAATCATGGACAGTAGCAATTTTGCCATTTGCAAAAATGAATCTATTTTGTTGTTTAATATTAGTCAATTTTTGACGTAATTCAGCAGTTGTAAAAACAAAACTATCGGCATAGGTATTATTAGTTTTTTTTGTTGGTTTCATTCCGAATATTAATTGTTCAATAGAAGGAAGTTCTGTCCTGTATTCATTAATAGTATCTTGAATCCTTCCTTGGGAATATTCTTCAAAAATATTTCTAAAATGTTCAGTTTTTATTAAACGCGATTTATCTTTATATGCCTCCCTTGCAGCGAGAGTACATAATTTTACAAGGTCTCTTGGTCTTTTTCTTATTAATGACATTAGAATTTTATACATAGGTCTGTTTTCCCATTTTCCATACCCCTGAAATTTTCCTTCCATAATATCTTCTAAATAAAGGCCTAAATGATATTGAGGGGTTTGACGAAGATTGTTTTCGGAGTATTGTTTATTTAGAAAAGTTAACATTCGAATTATTAACATAATTAAAATCTCATGATTGTCCCAGCTATACCAAACGACATTTCCTTCAATTTTATCAGTTGACTCATCAGATGTACGAACTAAAAAATATACATCCGAGCGTAAAGAAATTTTAAAGCTTAGCCCTGGATTTTCACTAGCAAGGTCGCGAACTGAATTCAGAAGTGCTGATAGCCTATTTATATCTTCTTTTTTACCTTCCCAGCCTCTATCCAAATCATCGATATAAACAATTATCTTTTTAGTTTTTAAGTAATTATCTATTAACAATCTTTTTGAAGGTGATAAATCAACATTTTCTTTAGCAAGAGTTACAGATTCTGTAACATGATTGATAAGCTTTAAGCTGAAATTTGAGAGTTTATTTATTATCTTATAGTCAGTAATTCCAAATTCATTAAAAACTTTGGAGCCAATAATTTTTGTGAGACCATATTTCCATTGTCTTATACGCAAAAGGAAATTTTCATCTTTCATACCTATTTCAGCAATATCATCAGGTTTTATCAAAATTGGTAAATTGCCCTTTTCATAATCTTCTGCCATAGAAACTTTGAATAAAGCAGATTTCCCAATTCCCTTATGACCAACCAAAACTCTTATAGGCAAATCTGATGAAACTCTTTTAAAAGTTTCATTTTTGAAATAATACTCTCTTAATCTTTCAATTGACTCGCTTTCAGCATCTTCAAATCCGAAAAGCTTTTGAATATTTTCATCTGTAAATTCTAGACCTATTGATTGTGACATTTATTATTTGTTAATAAGAATGATTAAATTATACTATCTTTTTAAGTAATACCTTATTTGTTACTTAAAAACAAACATCGTCCTTTAATTTAAATTAGTCACCACGTAAAAATACTTGATTTTAAAATAGAATAAAAACTGTAAATCAACGTTATCGGATTTCTAATCATTAAGTTTTCGAATATTTATGAATTACAAACCCAAACTATTCACCTCCTTGAAGCCCCAAACGATCACGACCATTTGTCAATGCGATTACTAATGCAATACCACAGAAAAGAAGCGCAATAATGCCACGCACAATTTCATTTCCGCCACCTACTGAGGGATTTGCGATGGCATCGGGCACATGGAAGAAAGCGAAGAAAAATAGCAGCATGACGGCTAATAGAAATGCAATTGGTTTGATTCCTATTTTAAAAATAATGGAGATGCCGGAAACGATAAGAGCTGCACCGGTAAAATAAGTCCAAAATATTGGGGCTGGCAGCCATTTAGGTACCATGGTGGAGAGAAAATCGGTAAAAAGAAAATGACTGAATCCAAATAATAGTATCAGAAGGGAATAAAAAATTCGCCCACATGGGATGAGTTTTTCTAACAATAGGGTAAAGAAACTCTTTTCGGTTTTAGTAAGACCGTTTTCGGAGTAGGAGCCTGCCATTACAAATGCACCACCGCTATAGGCTAGTTCTTCGATAGCGTTAATCCAAATTTCCGGGCCTGCGGCTTTGACAGGGCTAAAGAATAATATATAGGGTAGATGAGAAAGGAGAACTGCGGCAAGAAAAGAGAATCCTAAATAAAGGCATGTCTTTTTTACGGTAACAAAATTAATTTTAAATAAGCCTGAAATAATAATTCCTGTCAATATTAAGGTTATTCCCGTAAGAATGGCGAAGATAGAATTGCCATGAACCCAGGCAGGAAACGGAGCTAAAATTTCCGAACGAAATTTTTGTATAATAAGTTGATGTACGCCTAAAGCAACGATGCCGCCGCCATAAAGCAGATGGCCAATTTTGGTAAGTTCTTTCATTGGTTACAGTATTAAAAAAAGAATCAAAAATTTGATTTTGGTAAGTATCAAATATATAAAATGCTGCAAAAAAATACTTACATAATAATCTTCGTTTTGGCTTTTTTTGTTAAAATAATATCCTTTTCGGTTTGTTTTTTTGCTGAAAATCGGAAGTTGTATTTTGAAACGAAAAGCCCTAGCCCTGATAGCAGCGGCATCCTTTTTAGGCAAACGAAACCGACTAAATTAAATCGTAAAAATGGAGCCTAAAAAGATACAGCGGATAGCAGGAAATAGCTCCTTAAAAACATAAAACCAGAAATAATCTACCGTAAAGAAAAATTTCGTAATTTTGCACTCCAAATAAAAGGGATTATAAAATGTTAGATAAACTTCAATATGTAAAGCAGCGTTTTGATGAGATTTCGGATTTGATTATTCAGCCGGATGTTATTGCTGATCAAAAGCGTTATGTGCAGCTTAACCAAGAGTACAAAAGTATTAAAGCTCTGGTTGACAAAAGAGAAGAATACATTCTTGTTTTAGCAAATATTGACGAAGCAAACGAAATCATTGCCGACGGAAGTGATGCGGATATGACCGAAATGGCCAAGATGCAACTCGACGAGGCAAAAGAACGTCTGCCTGAACTTGAGGAAGAAATAAAATTTATGTTGATTCCTAAAGACCCTGAAGATGCTAAAAACGTAATGGTTGAGATTCGTGCTGGTACGGGTGGAGACGAAGCGAGTATTTTTGCAGGTGATTTGTTCAGAATGTATACTAAATATTGTGAAGGTCAAGGCTGGAGAACTTCGGTTGTAGATATGAACGAAGGTACTTCAGGTGGTTTTAAAGAGGTAATTTTTGAAGTTACGGGAGAAGATGTTTACGGAACTTTGAAGTTTGAAGCGGGTGTTCACCGTGTACAACGTGTTCCTCAGACAGAAACGCAAGGTCGTGTGCATACATCGGCAGCTACCGTTATGGTTTTACCGGAAGCGGAAGAGTTTGACGTACAAATTGATATGAACGATGTTCGTGTTGATTTTTTCTGTTCGTCAGGACCTGGTGGGCAGTCTGTAAATACAACGAAATCTGCGGTGCGTTTAACACACATTCCAACCGGATTGGTGGCACAATGTCAGGATCAGAAATCACAACACAAAAATAAAGACAAAGCGTTAACGGTTTTACGTTCTCGTTTGTACGAAATGGAATTGGCTAAGAAAGAAGCTGAAGATGCTACAAAACGTACTTCTCAGGTTAGTTCTGGTGACCGTTCTGCTAAGATTCGTACCTATAACTATGCACAAGGTCGTGTAACCGATCACAGAATTGGACTTACACTTTACGATTTAGGAAATATCATGAATGGTGATATTCAGAAAATTGTGGCTGAGTTGCAACTGGTGAATAACATGGAGAAATTGAAGGAAGCCAGCGAGGTGTTTTAATTTTGAGATGCTGAGGGGCTAAGGTTCTGAGATGCTAAGATATAGAGAAGGCTGTTTCACTTTGTGAAACAGCCTTCTCTGGTTTTTGTCCTTTCTTTTTTGTTCGTTTTTTTATGTCATTCCGAGGTACGAGGAATCACATACGGAACTCCGCAAAGATAAGCAACATGCTACATGGGTTCTCGAGCGCAATTCCTCCTTCGGTAAAATTGACACGATTGTATAGATAGCTGTTCGTATTTAAAATTTATTAATTACTACTTAAATTAAATCTGACAGGTTTTTAAAACCTGTCAGATTTGTGGTTTAGGGTTGTCAGGAATGACAATTAACAGAGGGGCTCCTCATTCGAAATGACAACTAACAGAGGTGATTTCTCGTACCTCGAAATGACAAGGTTGTGTGTACTTCGCACCTCAAAAAAAAGCAAAGTATACTTTAAAGGTATACTTTGCTTTTCTCATAAGGCTCTAATTGTAAAAATTAGAATTATAGTGAAGGGATTAACCGATTAATCGTTTGTATAAGAAACGTATAAAGCGTGTTAGATACCTAAAAATACTCTTGTGAATTCAAAACATTTATAGAGGTTAGAGTAGAGTTGCACACTGTTTTTTATAAGTACTTCATTGAACTTTTCCATAATATAAGATATTAAGTTAGACAATTACTCCTTTGATGATTCGTGCGGCTTAGAAACAATATTGGTTACGGCAAACTGTAATAGTGTACCAAAGATATTTTTAATTTTAGAATCACTTTTTCCAACTACAAATTTTTTGGCCAGATAGCCAATGGCGATACTTACCGCAGATTGGGCTAAATTGCTCTTAAAACCGACTGTTTCGTTGATCTCTTCAACAGTATTTCGAATGAGGTTAAGGGGTTTTAGATTGTCTCTGATTTCGTCAATCTCCTCTTTTATGGCGCACCATTCGGCATCCTGTTGTTTTTCCAGTAGCTGAATCCTCTGATTTAATGTATCAATAGTATATACAGTTCCCATAACAGTCTTTTTTTTTGATTTAATCCATTAGTTTAAATTTGGATCGACATCTTTTGAAGTTTCTTTTAGAATGCTCGAAATAATCATATTTCCAATCGGAGTTTTGATTAGTTTGTGTTGCATCTTGTGCAATAGGATGGCTGCAATTAGATATACTAAAGCCATGATAAAGAAACCGTAATAATAGTGTCCGAGTTCACTTCCAATCCATAAACTAATTCCAATATTGAGGAACAGGGTAAAAAATGCAACAACAGCGCCAACCGCAATTCTGGATGTTAAGGTTGACAGTGCGTCTGCAGATGACGATACTGTCTTGAGTTTGATTAATTCAAAACTCGTTTTAGTATAATTTTCAGCCTTTTCATAAAGGTTGAGGTTCTCGTTTGTTGTTGCATTTGGTTCCATTGTACTGGTTTTATGGTTTGAAAAATCCACTTTTTCTAGTAGTTCGTTTTTACGGTTTTTGCTTCGTCTTTGATAGCGTTGAAGTCTTCTTTTGCAGCATTGAATCTGGCTTTACCTTCTTCGATAATCTCTTTACCGTTTGAAGAGAGCGTATTTACGATATCATCAACTTTGCTTTTCAGATTATCTTTGTAATCTTTTGATTTATCGGAGATTTTTTTTCTTGTATTTGATCCTTTATCCGGTGCAAATAATACTCCTAAAATAGCTCCCGCTGCTGCGGCTCCTAAAATTCCTAAAACTGTGGTGCTCGTTTTCATAATATTTGATTTATTGGATTATTAATAGTGTGGTTTAAACTTCGCGGCCTTTTATAAGCCTTAATAAAATTGCGATAATAGCAATGACTAATAGAATATGAATAATACTTCCAAGGCTGTAAACAAAAAATCCAAGAGCCCAAAGAATAACAAGAATCAATGCTACTGTGTATAATAAGTTTGACATGGCTTTTATATTTAAAATTAATATTCAGTTATCTCATGGTGTGTACTTCATGAAAATTATATAACACATAGAAAAATAGGTTTGACTTGTAGAAAAGAGTTTAAAAAAGAAATGCATTTCTTTCGCATAGTCAAACTAGGGGGTCTTCGACTTCGCTCAGACTGACGACTTCGCTCAGACTGACAATTGAAATTTTACATAAGTGAAATGTCTTTCTGTATTATCAAAACTATGTTTCTATGTGTTAAAAAAATAAGTAGACCTAATGGGGTTTAATTATTGTTTTTTAATTCAACTTGTACGAAAGGTACAAGCTCAAATTACTGTTTTTGGCATCAGGAAAAGTATAGGTTGTTCCTGCTACTGTTCGTTCTTTACCAATTGTAGTCAGACCATAATTGTAACGTAATCCGATGCTTATAGGGTTGAAATCGACTCCAACACCTGCCGAGAGACCGGCGTCAAATTTGTTTAGGTCATCGGTGTCTATGTCTTGGGTAAAATTGAAGTTTCCTTCGCCGGTTACTTTAGAACTTACCAAATAAGAAGCATAACCACCGGCATGAATATTGAAATTTTTGGTAATATTTACTCGTACTAATAACGGAACTTCGATATAATTTAATCTGAATTTCGTATTTCCGCTTCCAAGAAAATTATTGTACTCTTGCTTTGAACCCTTTGTGGTAAAAAGAATCTCAGGCTGAATAGCGATAAAATCCGAAATTGGTAATGTAGCATAAAGACCGGCATTAAAACCGTACAATATGTTTTCGTCATTAGCATCATTGCTGTATAGGTTAGACATATTGAATCCTCCTTTTATACCAAATTCTTCAGTCACATTGCCGCTCTGAGCCCTGATTATTCCAAATGAAGCAGTTAAAAATAGGGTTAAGGCGTATAAAAAATTGGTTTGCATTTTCATAGTTAAATAATTTAGTTAGTAGATAGATTAGTAAAAGGCGTTTAATTTATTTGTTCTCTGATTTGCGCAGTTTCTCTTAAAAACTGATAATTCTCCGGTAAATACTGTAATACAAATTTTAAAATCACTTTATCATTGGTATCTTTAGAAATCGATTCAAACAACTTGATTTGCTCTTCTAACAACTTTGCAATAGAGTTGAGATAAGCTTCGTCAAAATTGAGGTCATTTTTATCCATTATTCCTTGTAAATCCTGTCTGTCGTTGGTGTTAATATCGGTAACAATTACGAGCCTGTTATTGGCCATTTTGTTGATATCCTGCAACAAAAGATGCTGATGACTTTCTATTTTTTTACTGATTTCCCGTATCGTACTTTTTGAACTCTTTTGCTCAGCAATCTGACTTTTAGAAATAATGGTCTTACCTATATTTGCCGTCGCAATTAGAAAATAAGCTTCACTATGTTCTTTGTCACTTTTTATAAAAACCTCATTTTTTAAAGTCGTTTCTATCGAGTTGTTACCGTTGCATGATGCCATGCATACTATAACAATGAATAAAAAAAAGACTCTTAAAATTGTAGCTTTTACTTTGGGTTTTGCTTTCATTTAGGACTTCATAAAGTATTACATTACAAAGATGCCACCGAAACCTTTATTTTGTTTTACAGCATAAAAAAGAAACGTTATATAATTCCCATAATGGGCTTATATAACGTCTGATAGGTTGATTTTTTTGAGTTTTAATCCGGTAGAAAAACGGTAATTAAGGTGCCTTCGTCCGGAGTGCTGTCGGCAATAATATATCCTTTGTGGTTGTCGGCTATTTTTTTGCAGATGGCTAAACCAATTCCGGTTCCGGGATAGTCTGTTTTGGAGTGTAAACGTTGAAAGAGAACAAAAATAGTTTCTTTAAACTGTGGGTCAAATCCCATTCCGTTATCCCTGAAAGTGATTTTGTGGAATTTTTTAATATTCTGATCCAATAAACCGGGGTAATCGGCAGCGTTTACTTTTTCGCTTTCTACCTGAATTTCAGGTGCAATACCCGGACGGTTGTATTTTAGTGAATTTCCGATGAGGTTAATAAAAAGCTGTTCTATTTGGTAAGGAATTACAGATAGTTTAGGTAATTTAGAAACTGTGATAAGTGCTTTTTTCTCGTCAATAACTTCTGTTAATTCAGATTTGGCGTTTTCAAAAACATCATTCAAATTGGTTTTAATGAATTCTTTTTTGGTTGTATTGGTTCTTGAAAACAGTAGCAAATCATCAATTAAAACACGCATTCTTTTGGCTGATGCTTCGATTTTATTAAGATATTCTTTGCCGCTGTCAGATAGTGCCGCTTTATCAGCATCAGAAACTCTTGATATAAAGGTTTGTATTTTTCGAAGTGGTTCCTGTAAATCGTGACTGGCAACATGATTAAAAGAAGCCAGCTCTTTATTGCTTTTTTCCAATTCGTCATTTCGCTCCTGAAGTTCTATGTTTAACAGATGTTCGTCTGTAATGTCAAAGTTAATTCCGAGTAGAATTTTTCCGCCTTGCTGATCGGTCAATAATTTTCCGGTTGATTTAAAATGTCTGACTTCATGATCCGAACGGATAATTTTATAATAGATAAACGGCAATTGTTTTTTACTGATAATGTTTTCCATAGACTTCGCAATGGCGTCTCTGTCGTCTGGGTGCACAAATTCTAAAAAAGTTTCTTTTTTGGGAACAAAAGAATTTGGTTTAGCCCCTAACAAACGATATTGATTGTCGGAATAATCAATTTTTTGAGTGTCTAAATCCCATTGCCAGGTACTAAACTTACCGGTTATTTCAGACTCCGCCATTAAACGGGACGAAATGAGGAGTTTTTTATTATAGACCATCAGACGATGAATATCTCTGCTGATTTGTCGGTAGGCGAGTATGATAAAAAGTAAAGCGGCCAGAAACAAAGAAGTAGAGAAAATCGGACTCAAAGAAATCTCATCATCATAAATTTTCAATCTTCTTTGCAGATAATCTTTTTCGATGTCGTTCATTTTATCAACCTGAAAACGAATATTTTCCATGAGGATACGACCTCCAAACATATGATTGTCGAGTTTTCTTTTATCGTAGGTTTTAGGATCACTGTATTTAAAACAGTTTTCAAACGAAGTAAAACGTTGGATAATTAATTTGAATAGTTTTCGAAGATTTTGTTGCTGCGCTTCATTGTCCTTCGTAAGTTTTTTTAAAGTAATAAAAGAAGTGTTTACCTTGTCCCGGGAGTAAATATAAGGTGCAAGAAAACGATTATTGCGCGTTATGATGTAACCACGTTGTCCGGTTTCGGCATCTTTTATGGCCGACATCAATCGTTCCAATTGAATGTTTATTTCGTACGTATGCATAACAAGCTTACTGGACTCGTTAAGTTCCTGTTCGTGTTTGTACGTAATCGAAGAAAGAAATAACAGAATGAAAACTGCAATTACAAAAATAACTCTCAATGAGTTTGAAGAATTAAACTTGGGTAGCCATTTCATGGAATGTTATTATTTTAGGCGCAACAAAAAATTATCACGGTTCAGACCAGATGTGTGGTAGTGCCAATTTAAAGTAACAACCTCATTAATAATCTTTTTCAGTGCATTAAAATCACTTGGTTTTTTGATATAAATATTTGCTCCTTCAATAAAGGTATCTTCTATATCTTCTTCTGAAGAGGAAGTAGAATATATAGCAATAATAATATTTTTAAGATGTTCGGTTTTTTTGATTTCCCTTAAACATTCTTTACCCGTTTTTTTGGGCATATTTAAATCCAGAAATAAAATATCGGGTAAGTTGATATCGGGTGTCTTCAAATGTTCCATCAATTGAAGGCCATCGTGAACAAATGTTACATTTGTTTGAACTCTAACTTCTTCAAAGGCATCCTTAAAAAAGAGTCTGTCATCCTCATCGTCATCGGCAAGTAAAATGTGTAATGCGTTTTTCTGCATTGATTTTCGTGGTATTTAGGTTTTATTGTAAATTCTCTCTTCTCTTTTTTATAATCCTCTGAAAAGCCGATGGTGTAATTCCGGTGGTGTTTTTAAACTGCGTACTCAAGTGGGCAACACTCGAATAATTAAGTAAAAAAGCAATTTCGGTCAAACTCATTTCATTGACTAACATCAATTGTTTGGCTCTTTCTATTTTCTGTAGAATGATGAAATTTTCAATCGAAGAATAGGTTACTTCCGAAAAAACATTCGATAAATAACCATAACTATGATTTAATTTCTCTGCCAAAAAAACAGAACTCTTCAGATTGTTGTTATCATCTACGTAAACCAGTTCAATAATGGCATCTTTGATTTTCTGTACTAAAACACTTTTTTGATTCTCAACCACCTCAAGTCCAAATGGACTCAATGTGTTTTTTAGGTTTTCAAGCCCTTCAGCGTCAAGGTTTTTAGTAAGTTCGATTTCACCAAACCCCAAAGTACTAAAATCTATGTTTTGCTCGTCCAGCTTTTCTTTTAAAAAAAGGGAACAAATCGTGTTGATGTCGAACTTTATAAATAATTTCATAGGATTAAAATAGGGTTAAAGATAATTCTTTTTTTGCTTACTGTTGGCTTATAGATTAAATTAAGATTTTAAGAATTTAATGCATTGAGAAGTGATTATTTTTAACACATAAATGAAAAGTCTTTTGCACGCAGATTTTGCAGATTTATTAGGATTGTTTTTATCGAAATAACAAAACAAAAATATCTGTAACCCGAGTGATAGAGAACTGGTGAAGCAAATCTGCGTGAGAAACTTTGCGGCTCCTATGTTTGCAGAGCAATTTTTTCACGCAGATCTGGCAGATCTATTCGAAATATTTTTTATCGAAATCAGAGAACAAAAATATCGGCTTAATCTGCTAGATCTGCGTGTATAAAAAGAAACTTTGCGACTTCGCGGCTCTCTGTGGCTAGTGTAATTTTAAGAATTACAAGCAACGTACTACTTGGGAATAGTATTGTAAAAGTGCTAATTAATTATTGTTTATTTTTATAGATCAATTTCTCAGAATGTGGGATAGTTCAGGACACAGCTATTCTAAGCCTGGTATCGACGAAGAATCCAGGCCATTTTTTCGTGTTGTTGTAACAGTCCCGTAACAAAATCGGCAGAGCCCATATCCTGGTTGTCGTTTTCAAATGTCGGTATAAAAGCTCTGAATTCGGTAGCCAACTGTTCGTGGTTTTCGAGTAATTCCTGTAACATCTGTTTTTGCGAAGTATATTGTTTTGGAGATTCTTTCAAGGTCGAATTTTCTATAAATTCGTGCATAGTACCAATTGTTTTTTCTCCCAATTGACTAATGCGTTCCGCTACTTCATCGATATTAGTTTCTAGAATTCGGTATTGTTCTTCGAGTAATTTATGCAATTCCATGAAGCTGTTTCCTGAAATATTCCAGTGAAATTTTCTGGTTTTTACATATAATGTCATTTCATTAGATAAAATTGTGGCTAATATAGTTGTGCTTTTTTTTAAATTTTTTGTTGCAATGCCAATGTTCGGAATCATAATCGCTTGATTTTCGGTTTGTTCCAAATTTAACATAAAGTGTTGTTTTATTTTTTATAGAATTAGGCAAAGATGTTACAGGAATTCAATGTTTTGGTAACCTTTGAATGAATCCTTTATTGTAGTTTTGCCGCCGAATTAATCTTAAACCCCTATTTGAATGAAAAAACAATTACTTGTTCTATTTATCTTCAGCGCCTCTTTTACAGTCAAAGCCCAATCTTATTTAGGTTATTTTCATGATAATTATGCAGGTGTACAAAGTGTACTTTTTAATCCGGCTTCTATAGCTGATTCTCGTTTTAAAACAGATATTAATTTATTCTCCGTTAGCGGATCGGTTCAAAACGATTTGTATGGAGTTCGTCTTTTTGATGTTTACAAGGACGGTTATGATTTTGACAAGCAGTCAAAAATGACTGCATCTAACTCAAATAATGGTCGTGTTAATTTTGATATAATGGGACCGTCTTTTATGTTTAATATTGCTCCAAAGCATACTTTGGCTGTATTTACAAGAGCCAGATCGGTATCTAACGTAAGAAATATTAACGGATATCTTGTAGATCAGGTTAAAGACGGATTGGATGCATCCGGTAACTTTAACTTCAATGCTGGGAACCCAAATGGCGCTTCTAATTCATGGGGTGAATTAGGAATTTCGTATGCGGCAGTATTATACCAAAAGAACCAACATTTCCTAAAAGGAGGTTTAACAGCTAAGTATTTGCAAGGCGGTGTAAACGGTTATGTGCAGGGAAAAGATGTTAAAGTAGCCTATGTTGAAAACACAACTAACCCTCAGGCCGGTGTTTTGGCTTCTTCGGGAGAAATTACAATTGGAGCAAGTCAGGATTTTGAAGCCAATGAAGATTACAAATTTGATTCCGGCTCTAGAGGATTTGGTTTTGATTTTGGACTTGTTTACGAATGGAGACCGGATTACGAGCAATACGATTTGAGTAATGCAAAACCGGCAGATAATAATTTTAGAGATTTAAATAAATACAAACTTCGCTTCGGATTGTCTGTGACGGATATTGGATCTATAGATTACAGAAACGCAAAACAGGATACTTATAATGTAACCGGTATTGTAACAGAAAAGATGATCGATGATATGAGTAATCTATATGATTTTCTAAATCAAAATTATACTAAAACGTCAACTTCAAGAGGAGCAAAAACAAATTTGCCAACAGCAATTCATACTGATGTAGATTGGAATATGTACAGAAAATTCTATTTAAATCTGAATGGAGATATCAATATGGTTTCGGATAATAAACTAAATGGTTACGGAATTGCTGACCGCGTAAGTTTAACTCCTCGTTACGAAAGCAGATGGTTTAGTTTTTACATGCCAATGACCTGGATGGAATATACAGGAATGCAAGTTGGTTCCGGAATTCGCGTAGGTGTTTTCTTTATTGGTTCCGGTTCTGTAGTAAGTAATTTGATTTCTAAAGAATCTAAAGGAGCCGATTTTCATTTAGGTATGAAGATTCCGGTTTATGAGAAGAAATTTAAAGATACAGATGAAGATGGAGTGATCGATAAAGAGGATGCTTGTAGAAAAGTAGCCGGACCGGCAGAGAATAATGGTTGTCCATGGCCGGATACAGATGGCGATAAAGTTTTAGACAAAGACGATGCTTGTCCGGATGTGAAAGGTGCAGTAGAAAACAAAGGATGTCCATGGAAAGATACAGACGGTGATACTTTGTTGGATAATGTTGATGCTTGTCCAAAAGTAGCAGGCCCGGTAGAAAACAAAGGATGCCCTTGGCCGGATACTGATAAAGATGGAGTTTTAGATAAAGATGATGCTTGTATTGATGTTCCCGGTTTGGTTGAAAATAAAGGTTGCCCGGTTTTAGATGCAGATAAAGATGGTATTTCTGATAAAGAGGATGATTGTCCGTTAGTGGCAGGCCCGTTAGAAAATAAAGGTTGTCCTAAGGTTACTAAAGCGACTTTAGAGCAATTAAAAGTAGAAGCTAAATCGATCTTTTTTACAACTGGTAAAGCAACTTTAAACGATGCTAAAATGGGAGAAACATCAGGAAGATTAGACGCAATCAAAGAAATTCTGAAAAATTATCCAAATGCTAAATTTGCCATTAATGGTCATACAGATAATGTTGGAAATGCAAAAGTAAATCAGAAATTATCTGAAGCGAGAGCCAAAGTAATTATGGATCTTTTGATTAGTAAAGGAGTAAATCCGGCTAATTTGACTTCTCAGGGATTTGGATCATCCAAACCGGTAAAATCAAATAAAACGGCTTCAGGAAGAGCTGAAAACAGAAGAACGGAAATTGTTTATTTAGGCAATTTATAATCCGAATTGAATATAATACCAAAAAGCCATTCTTAATTGAGTGGCTTTTTTTATTTTTGCATACTTCTAAAAAAGAATTATTTCTTGCGAATTAGAAGGACTAAAAAAACAAGAATGACAACACAACAACTACACGAACAAATTCTTCAGAAAAAATCATTTTTATGCGTTGGATTAGATCCTGATTTAACGAAGATTCCATCTCATTTATTAGAAACCGAAGATCCTATTTTCGAATTCAATAAAGCGATAATCGATGCTACACACGATCTAACGGTAGGGTATAAGCCTAACACCGCTTTCTTTGAGGCATATGGACTAAAAGGATGGCTTTCGCTTCAAAAAACAATCGAATACATCAATACCAATTATCCAGATATTTTTACCATCGCCGATGCAAAACGTGGAGATATCGGAAATACGTCAAGCATGTATGCAAAAGCCTTTTTTGAGGATTTAAATTTTGATAGTGTGACCGTTGCACCTTACATGGGGAAGGATTCTGTTGAACCGTTTTTGGCTTTTGAGAACAAACATACCATTATGTTAGCCTTGACTTCAAATGAAGGAGCCTTCGATTTCCAGACGTTAACTACAAATGGAAAAGAGTTGTACAAACAAGTTTTAGAAACTTCTAAAACATGGAAAAACAGCGAAAACCTAATGTATGTTGTTGGCGCTACCAAAGCGGAATACTTTGCAGATATCAGAAAGATTGTTCCGGACAGTTTCTTACTTGTTCCCGGAATTGGCGCTCAGGGCGGTAGTTTATCTGAAGTTTGCAAATACGGAATGAATGATAAAATCGGTCTTCTTGTAAATTCTGCAAGAGCCATTATCTATGCTTCAAAAGGAACTGACTTTGCCGAAAAAGCAAGAGAAGAGGCCTTGAAGGTACAGCAGGAAATGGAAGAGATTATTAGAAATAAATAAGTTTTAAAAAAAGTTTCAGGTTTCAGGTTTCAAGTTGAGGAGCTTTGTGAGTTTAACCGCAAGGTTCGCAAAGTTTCTTTTTATACACGCAGATCTAGCAGATTAAGCCGATATTTTTGCTCTGCGATTCCGATAAAAACGATCTCAATAAATCTGCTAAATCTGCGTGAAAAAAATTCTACGCAAACATATAGGAGTTCACAAGAAAAAAAATTTGCGACCCTTGCGTAGCCCTTTGCGCCCCTAGCGCTTAAAAAAAACTTGAAACCTGAAACCTGAAACAAAAAAACAAAAAACCACATCTCCTTTGAAACAATTCTCCGATCAGTTAGGAACTATGCATTCTTTTGAAACGGCTCCCAAACGTATTATTTCGTTGGTTCCCTCTCAAACCGAATTATTGTATGATTTAGGTTTAGAAGAAAAAATCATCGGAATTACTAAGTTTTGTGTACATCCGTATCATTTAAAATCGACTAAAAAAGTAGTTGGGGGGACAAAAAAGATTCACTTCGAAAAAATAAAACTATTGCAACCCGATATTATCGTTTGTAATAAAGAAGAAAACACAGCAGAGATAGTAGCACAACTAAGTGAGATTTGCCCGGTTTGGGTGACAAATATTGTTACTCTGGAAGACAATTTTCAGATGATCTCCGATTTCGGTCAGCTTTTTAATTGCCGCACCGAAGCCCAAAAATGGAACAACAAATTGGCTTTTGCTTTAGACGATTTCAGGAAATACATTGAAGATATCGCAATAAAAAAAGCGGCCTATTTTATTTGGAAGAATCCTTATATGGTTGCCGGAAACGATACTTATATAAATGAATTATTAAAGCTGAATCATTTTCAGAATATTTATGAAGACAAAGGACGCTATCCCGAAATCGAACTCAAAAAAATGCGATTGGAAGGCGACCCTGATTTGGTTTTACTTTCTTCCGAGCCTTATCCTTTCAAAGAAGAAGACGCTTTCGAAATAGGACGTTTTACCCACCACGCCAAAACTGTTTTTGTCGACGGCGAAATGTTTTCCTGGCACGGAAGCCGATTGCTAAAGGCGTTCTCATACTTTAAATTGCTTCATGAACGATTAAAGAGCTAGTTAAACGAGCTCCTAAATTCTAAAGGAGAAAGTTTGGTTTTGCTTTTAAATAATTTATTAAAGGATTGCGGATATTCAAAGCCTAATTGATAAGCCGTCTCACTAACGCTAAGCGAAGTTGTGGAAAGTAATTCTTTTGCTTTTTCGATAACTTTATTATGAATGTGATGCTGTGTACTTTGCCCGGTTAAGGATCGCAACATATCGCTCAGGTAATTGGGTGAAACATTTAATTGTTCTGAGACATAAGCTACAGTTGGTAATCCCAGTTTCTGGACTTTATCATGCTCAAAATAGTCGGATAAAAGGGTTTCCAGCTTGGTTAGAAGCGTATTATTGGCACTTTTTCGCGTAAGAAACTGACGGTTGTAAAAACGGTTACAATAATTAAGGAGTAATTCTATATGCGAAATTATCACATCCTGACTGAACGCATCAATAGAAGAAAGATATTCCTGCTCTATATTTTGCATAATTCCGGTAATCATCTTTTCTTCTTTTTCAGAAAGGTGTAACGCTTCGTGAACGGCGTAGGAAAAAAAAGTAAAATTTTTAATGTTTTTGGCTAAAGCATAATTTTGAATAAAGTCCGGATGAATAACCAACATTGATCCGCTTACAAGAGTATCTTCTGAAACTTCAGTTGAAATAATCTGGTTAGGAGACATAAAGGTCATGATACCATCATCAAAATCATAATAATTTTGACCGTATTTCAATTTTCCCGTAAAACCTCTTTTAATAGAAATGGCGTAGAAGTTGTAAATTATATTTTTTAAGTTGTCATTAACGAGACAGCTCATTTTCTCCAAATTAACAAAACTCACCAAAGGATGATCCGGTTTAGGAATCCTAAGTAACTGATGTAATTCTGAAATCGAATTTATGGCTTGCGGATTGTGAATTTCTTTTTTCATAACGTCAAATTTAAAAGTAGGAAAAGCTATCGTAAAGATAACTTTTCCATTGGATATTTTTTAGACTCTTTACAAATCAACTGCTGCCATTCCGGCTTTGTCGTAACGCGCTCCGGTATTTGTTCCTAATGGGATAATACTTTCCAATCGGTTTAGTTCTTCATTGGATAAAATAATTTGTGCCGCAGCAATATTTTCTTCGAGATATTTTACACGTTTTGTACCGGGAATTGATACAAATCCTTTAGTAGAGATCCACGCTAAAGCCAACTGTGAGGCCGTAATTTCTCTTTGGTCAGCAAGGGCTTTTATTTCATTTAAGAGCACAATGTTTTTATAGAATTGTTCCCCTTGAAAACGTGGGATCGTTTTTCTGAAATCATTTTCAGGGATATCATTGGGATCTTTTATTTCGCCGGAAATAAATCCTCTTCCAAGTGGCGAATAAGCAACAAAGCCAATATTTAACTCTTCGAGTGTTTTTAGAGTTCCGGCCTCTTCAACATTTCTTTCAAAAAGAGAATATTCTGTTTGTACCGCTGTTAAGGGATGAATTTTATGTGCTTTTCGAATTGTTTCCGATGCCACCTCGGAAAGACCAATATAACCCACTTTTCCTTCTTTAACCAAATCAGACATAACACCCACAGTTTCTTCAATAGGAGTATTCGGATCCAGTCTGTGTAAATAATACAAATCAATATAATCAGTTCCTAAATTCTTAAGAGAACGTTCCACTGCCTTTCTAACGTAGTCTTTTTTACCGTTGATCTGCCAGGTAAGTTGTTCGTTGTCGTTAATTTCAAAACCAAATTTGGTAGCAATGCGGTATTGATTTCTATTGCCTTTTATCGCTTTTGCAATTAGTCTTTCATTTAATAACGGACCGTATAAATCTGCTGTATCTAAAAAATTTCCGCCTAATTCCAATGAGCGGTGTATTGTTCTTATGGATTCCGCTTCGTCAGCTTTGCCATAAATGTCATTTCCGGCAAGTTGAGTCATTCCCATGCAGCCTAAACCAATATTTGGAATAACAAGACCTTGACCTCCTAAATTCACTGTTTTTATAGTACTCATAAATTTTTGATTTAAATAGTTAGATTAAAAATTGATAAGACAAAGATCTCTCAGAGTTCCTTTTTTAAAGTAGCCGAATCTCTTGTAGTTGTATCCAAAATGAAGAAGGAATAAAAAATTCGGTTTATCCTCACTGTAAATTTTGCAGTGAAATAATAGGTATACAACCAGTTTCTTTTTTTAACCGCAAAGTTCGCAAGGAACTACGTAAGGCTCGCAAAGTCGTTTCCTTGCGTACTTTGCGAAAACTTTGCGCCCTTTGCGGTTAACTTCCACAAAGTATGTCAAGAGAATGTTTTAAAAGATGTGAGATGTAAAATGTAAGATGTGAAACGAATCAAGTACAGAAATTGGGAATGAATCAAAAAGAAGTCAGTCTGAGCGGAGTCGAAGACTAACAGTTGTAATCTCAATAAGGTTTAAGAAAAAGACAAAACCTGAAACTTGAAACCTGAAAAAATCTCGGTTTTGCGGAAAAAAAGAATGCCGGCATCTCGTAGACGCCGGCATCATTTAACTAACCAAAACCAAAATAATAAATAACCAGTTTATTACACTACAAAGATGAGACATATATGAATCTTTTGCTGTTAAGGTTTTGTTATTACTTTGTTGAACATAAGTTAAGATTTTTTAATATGCTGTTCTGAGCATTCTGTAGCGTTAAATAATTTTTAGTTATTAAAATATAATAACAATCAATTTTGTTTATGAATAACGAAAGCTTTTGTTCGTATATTTGATAAAACGTTAAATATCAGTGAAATGTGATTTTGTGAAAAAATTACCATTTAGCAAAAAAACAGGAAGCTGTCTCAAAAAAAAAGCAAAAAATGAGCGAATCAAATCAAAGTAAATGTCCTTTTCATAATGGACAAATGAAAGAAACGGCCGGATCAGGAACCTCTAACAAAGATTGGTGGCCAAATCGATTAAACGTTGATATATTGCGTCAACATTCTAGTTTGTCAAATCCGTTAGGAGAGGATTTTGACTATGCGGCAGCGTTTAAAACTTTAGATCTAAAAGAAGTCAAAAAGGATATTTTTGATTTAATGGTAAACTCGCAAGACTGGTGGCCTGCAGATTACGGTCATTACGGGCCTCTGTTTATTCGTATGGCGTGGCATAGTGCCGGTACTTATCGTATATCGGATGGTCGTGGAGGCGCAAGTTCGGGTAATCAACGATTTGCTCCGTTAAACAGTTGGCCTGATAATGGTAATTTAGATAAAGCACGTTTTTTGCTTTGGCCAATCAAACAAAAATATGGTAATAAAATCTCCTGGGCAGATTTAATGATTTTGGCAGGGAACTGCGCTTTGGAATCTATGGGGCTTAAAACATTTGGATTTGCAGGAGGAAGAGAAGATGTCTGGCAACCTGAGATTGATACCAACTGGGGGAACGAAACAACCTGGTTGGGAGATACAAGATACCGTGGAGATCGGGAACTTGATAATCCGCTTGCAGCAGTGCAAATGGGATTGATCTATGTAAATCCTGAGGGACCGAACGGAAATCCTGATCCATATGGCTCCGGTATAGATATAAGAGAAACATTTGCCCGTATGGCGATGGATGATGAAGAGACTGTAGCTCTGGTTGCAGGTGGGCACACATTCGGAAAAGCACATGGTGCCGGTGATGCTGCTTTAGTGGGAGCTGCTCCTGAAGGAGCAAGTATTGAGGAAATGGGACTGGGCTGGAAAAATAGCTTTGGTTCCGGTGTAGGAGCTGATGCCATTACAAGTGGTATTGAGGGAGCCTGGAAACCAAATCCGACTACTTGGGATAATGGTTATTTTGAAACGCTCTTCAAATACGATTGGATATTAACAAAAAGCCCTGCCGGAGCACATCAATGGACACCGTCTGATGAGAGTGCTGCTACTACGGTAGAAGATGCTCACGATCCGAACAAACGTCACGCTCCAATGATGACGACAGCCGATCTGGCCTTAAAATTAGATCCCGTTTATGAGCCAATCTCAAGATATTATTTTGAAAATTTTGACAAATTTGGTGATGCATTTGCCAGAGCATGGTTTAAATTGACACATAGAGATATGGGGCCTGTTGCCCGTTACTTAGGACCTGAAGTGCCTACTGAAGTACTAATTTGGCAAGACCCGATTCCGGCGGCTAAAAGCGAATTAAATGATAGTGATATAACTGCATTGAAAGATAAAATCCGCTCAAGCGGACTTTCAATATCGCAATTAGTTGCTACCGCCTGGGCTTCTGCTTCTACATTCCGTGGTTCGGACAAACGCGGAGGTGCTAATGGAGCACGTATCCGTTTTGAGCCTCAAATCAATTGGGAAGTCAATAATCCGGAGCAATTAAAAAAGGTATTGGCTGTTTTAGAAGGAATACAAAACGAATTCGCGAGTTCAGGAAAAGAGGTTTCTTTGGCTGATTTAATTGTATTGGGAGGTTCCGTTGCAGTCGAAAAAGCGGTTGGTAATGCCGGATTTAATATAGAAGTTCCGTTTACACCTGGTAGAGGAGATGCTACTTTAGAACAAACAGATGTGCATTCGTTTAAGGCATTAGAGCCAAAAGCAGACGGATTCCGAAACTATAAAAATGCAAATTGCAATTCGATTACCGAAGAATTGTTATTGGACAGAGCGCAACTATTAACTTTAACAGCACCTGAAATGACTGTGCTAGTTGGTGGTCTGAGAGTTCTGGATACTAATTATGATGGAGCTAAAAAAGGTGTTTTCTCAAAAAATATAGAGACATTAAGCAATGATTTCTTCGTTAACTTATTAGATCTGACTACGACCTGGAAAGCGACAGACGAAACCGGAGAAACATTTGAAGGACGCAATCGTGCCACCGGAGAAACAAAATGGATCGCATCCCGAGCTGATCTTATCTTTGGTTCCAATTCAGAACTCCGCGCTATAGCTGAAGTGTACGGTTCCGGCGATGCTAAAGAAAAATTTGTTAAAGATTTCGTTGCTGCCTGGACTAAGGTGATGAATTTGGATCGATTTGATTTAGTTAAGTAGGTTAAAAAAAAATAACAAACCCGACAGGTTTTAAAAACCTGTCGGGTTTAATTTTTTTTATAAATACGACGGTTAAACAACGTTAAGAAAACACAACCGTTTTATTACTATAAACCATCGTTTTGCGTTCTGCATGAAGTTTAATAGCACGGGCAAGAACAATTCGTTCGAGATCACGTCCTTTCATGATAAAATCTTCTACCGAATGAATATGAGAAACAGGCGTAATATCCTGTTCTATAATCGGACCTTCGTCTAATTCCTCTGTTACATAATGACTTGTGGCTCCAATAATTTTTACACCACGTTTAAAAGCGGAGTGATAAGGTTTTGCCCCCGGAAAAGCTGGTAAAAACGAATGGTGAATATTGATTATTTTATTTTCGTAAAGCGAAATCAGTTTAGGTGTAATGATCTGCATATAACGAGCCAAAACAATAAAGTTGATTTGATATTTGTTTAACAGTTCAATTTGTTTTGCTTCTCCTTCTTCCTTATTGTCTTTTGTAAATGGCACACAATGAAACGGAATATCAAAACGCTCTGCGATAGATCGTAAATCATTATGGTTGCTTATAATTACAGGAATTTCAACATTTAATTCATCTGCACTGTAACGTCCCAAAATATCAAACAGACAGTGATCGTATTTGGATACAAAGAGTGCCATTCTGGGCTTTTGTTCCTGATTGTACAGGTCCCAGGACATTTGGAAATCGGTCGCAATAGTTTGATGAAATTCTTCTTTTATTGCTTCAATGCTGGTATGGTGATTTGCGAATTCACATTCCAGACGCATAAAAAAAACATTTTGTTCCACGTCAACATGTTGATCAATATAGATAATATTTCCATCTACTTTTGCGATAAAAGTAGTAACTGCGGCGATAATTCCTTTTTGGTCTTTGCAGTGAATCAGAATGGTTATTTTTTGCATTTTTTTTGGGTTGTTTTTTGGTTGAGAAGGTTTTTTAACCGCAAAGGGCACAAAGATTTACGCAAAGTGCACAACGGTTTCTTATTTTGAATTGCATCCTTTGTGGTTAAATAAAATTACTTTTTATCCTGAATGGCAAAAACGCTTTTCAATAGAGGGGTTGTTCTTGCACTGATATTGGCGCGAATATCTTTTTCTTCTACAGCAATCATTTTAAAAACACCTGCAAGAGCTTGATTTGTTGTGTAATCAGTCAAGTCAGGGTTTACTTTTTTTACCAGTGGAAGTGTATTGTATTTGTTGATAATTTGTGTCCAAATACCGTCAGCACCCACTTTTTCAAAAGAGTTTTTAATAACTGGATTAAATTTACTGTATAAAGATTTTGTAGTACTGTTTTGCAGGTAAGTTGTTGCAGCACTTTCGTTACCCAGCAGTATGTTTTTAGCATCCGTAATCGACATGTTTTTTACCGCTGAAACAAATATAGGAGTAGCTTCTTTAACGGCATCCTCTGCAGCACGATTCAGCACTTTAACACCTTCATCGGCAAGAGAGCCTAAGCCAAATCTGCGTAAAGTAGCATCTACTTTTCGAAGTTCTTCGGGCATTAAAATTTTTACGGCTTCATTTTTATAAAAACCATCAACAGCAGTTAATTTACTTACCTGCTCCGTAATTCCTTTGTTAAGGGCTTCTTTTAAACCGGAAGCAATATTAACACCTCCAAGTCCGGAGATTTTTGAGGATAATTGTGATAATTTATCTTGATTTTGTTGCACTTGCGCAAATGAGGTAAAAGAAAGTGTCAACAGTAAAAAGGTAATCTTTTTCATTAAATTGTAATTTTTATAAGTTTCAAAAATACTACTTATTCAAAAATAAAGCCACAATTTTATTTTGACAGCAGAAACAATTTGTTTTAGAATTAACAATAATCTGTTGGTTGTGTTTTTTTAACACAGGGTTAACTCAAGTTGCTAGTTGTAAAATGTATACTGTAAAATGTATACTGTAAAATGTAAAACGTATGATGTATAGTGTAAAATGCGAAAAGGAATAAGTTTTGTTTAATTGATTATTATCTCACATTGTACGAACATATAATTGTGTCAGATCACTAAAATGCAGCATTTGCCTTTTCAGACTAGCATTTTACATTTTACAGTACACATTTTACAACTAAGTAACTAGTAACTTGAATTAATTATGTAAAAAAAGAGAACTATCCATTTTTTTGAATAGTTCTCCCGGTTAAAATTTAAGTCGTATTGTATTTTTTTTAGTTAAGAGCCAGTGACTCCTGATACATAATTTTATTCAAATCGTCATCTCTGTCATAAACATCCCGAAAAAAGCTTACTTCGCCGGATTCATTTACCCATGCAGTAAAATAACAGATGTAAATTGGTATTTTATTGGCTAATCTAAAAGTCGTTTCTTCTTTTCCTTCCATTGCTTTGTTTATTCTGTCAATAGTCCATTCCGGATAATCTTTAAGCATGGCAATGGCTAAGTTTTTGGCTTCTTTTACATTGATACAACCGTGGCTGAAAGTCCTTTTTTCAAAGTCAAATAAAGTTTTCGCCGGTGTGTCGTGCATATAAATATCTTCCGGATTTGGGAAAATAAATTTCACCAATCCCAGGGAGTTTTCGGGACCCGGTTTTTGTCTTACCTGACCGTTTACGATTTCCATATTATGTTCAGCGAGATAGTTTTTATCGGCTGCTATTTTTGATTTCAATTCGTTATCTACAATACTTTGTGGGACAGTCCAATATGGGCTGAAAACAATTTTATCTATGTTACCGCTAAATATGGTTGTTTTAGTGAATGTTGAACCCACAAAAACACGTGATGCCAACTCTGTTTTACCATTTTTTGCATACACCAATTCAAAAGAAGGTACATTAACCATTACATATTCGTTGTCTTTTACCAATTTTGGAGAAATCCAACGACAGCGTTCCATATTAACCGTTAGTACTTTGATTTTATCAGCGATAGGGGTATTCATGTCTTTAATGTGCTCTTCGGCTAAAATGTAGTTGGGTTTAAAACCGTTTCTTAGTTTGTATTTCATAACGGCATCCATAAGTTCTCTGTCGTAAACATTACTTTTAGAATCTTTTTTCAAATCTCCCATTACTACTAATCTTGTTCTGACCTGTGCAATTGTATTTGAAACCGCATCAGGACGTAAATCTTTATAGGGAGTTTCTGTTTCAATTGGTGTCCATGTTCCGTCTTTTTCGATCTGTCTGTATTTTTCTAAAGCGCCTTGCAGTTTATAGTACTGATCAAAAAGCAGTTCCTCATTTTTATCCAATAAAGTTGGATTAACGATAAGAGAATCCAGTAAAGTACCATAAGATAGCTGTTTTTTAGGTAAAAGCCAGCCTGTTTTTTTTACGGTTTCAGCGTCTAAACCTTCATAAACCTGGCTCATATAAATAATATAGGCGGTGCTTAACAATAAATCAGAATCGGATTTTGAAGGTCTTTCTGTGGCTTTTTTGCTGAAGATTTTATCAATTTCATTTTCATAAGGAATTTCAATTTCTAATCCTTCTTCATGTGTCAATTTTAGTTTTTGGTGTAACAACTGACCAAATTCATTGATTTTATTGTCTTCAAACCAAATTGATTCGTAAGATCTGTTTTTGTATAAAGCAGCAACTTTGTTTTGGTACTTTTTTAAATCGGTATATTTTTTAAAAAAGTCATTTAGTATTTCTGTATCTACTAATGGATCAGAATGACTTGAAACGTCAGAATGAATATCCTGTGATTTGGTATTTTCTGTGCGGTCATTTTTTTTCAAATCAAAGGAAGAAGTTAGTAAACCAGTGAAAAGAATAATGGCGAAAAGATATAAAGTTTTCATTGCATTAAATTTTTACGTTAGTACTTAAGATTGAAAGTCGTGGGTAAAAATTTGGGGTTTTTCTACACTACTAAATTATGTATTGTGTTGTTTTTCAGGTTATTGTATTTCTTTTAAATGTTTCGAAATTACCATGTTAAGTAGGTTTATATACCATAGATACGGGACGAGTTTAAATTGTTACCCCATGATTTAAAAAAAATGATTTTTTTTGTTAACATAAAGCTATCATGGTGATCAATTATTAAAATAATTTGTAAATTGCTCCCTTAAAATTATCATATTCATAAAATGGAACAACAAATACCATATAATCCTAAAAATAAAGTAAGAATTGTAACGGCTGCTTCACTTTTTGACGGACATGACGCCGCAATCAACATTATGCGACGTATTATTCAGTCAACAGGTGTTGAGGTAATTCATTTAGGTCATGACCGAAGTGTTGAAGAAGTGGTAAACACCGCAATTCAGGAAGACGCTAATGCTATTGCAATGACTTCTTATCAGGGAGGACATAATGAATATTTTAAATATATGTATGATTTGCTTCGCGAAAAAGGAGCAGGACATATTAAGATTTTTGGCGGAGGCGGAGGTGTAATTTTGCCAAGCGAAATTTCAGAATTACATGAATACGGAATTACACGAATCTACGCACCGGATGATGGCCGTTCTTTGGGATTACAAGGAATGATCAATGATTTGGTGACCCAATCCGATTTTCCTATTGGAGATAAACTAAACGGAGAAATTGATCATATTGAAAGTAAAAATCCAACCGCTATTGCGCGTCTGATTTCTGCAGCAGAAAATTTCCCTGAAATAGCAAAACCGGTTTTTGATCAGATTCATCAGAGTAATACCGATTCTAAGATTCCGGTTTTAGGGATCACCGGAACGGGTGGAGCAGGTAAATCATCATTAGTAGACGAATTAGTACGTCGTTTTTTAATTGATTTCCCGGAGAAAACAATCGGATTAATATCGGTTGACCCTTCAAAGAGAAAAACAGGAGGAGCACTTTTAGGAGACAGAATCCGTATGAACGCGATCAATAATCCTCGTGTTTATATGCGTTCGCTGGCGACACGTCAGTCGAATTTGGCTTTGTCTAAATATGTTGCCGAAGCAATTCAGGTTTTAAAAGCGGCTAAATACGATCTGATCATTCTGGAAACTTCGGGAATCGGACAATCCGATACCGAAATTATGGATCATTCGGATGTTTCTTTATATGTAATGACGCCAGAATTTGGTGCTGCAACGCAATTGGAGAAAATCGATATGCTTGATTTTGCAGATTTGGTTGCTTTGAATAAATTTGATAAAAGGGGTGCTCTGGATGCAATTCGTGATGTAAAAAAACAGTACCAGCGCAATCATAATCTTTGGGATAAAAATCCTGATGAGATGCCTGTTTTCGGAACAATTGCTTCGCAGTTTAATGATCCCGGAATGAATACGCTTTACAAAGCGATCATGGATAAAATAGTCGAAAAAACAGCTTCTGATTTGAGATCGACTTTTGAGATTACCAAAGAAATGAGCGAGAAAATCTTTGTAATTCCGCCTCACAGAACCCGTTATTTATCTGAAATTGCAGAGAGCAACAGAGGTTATGATGAAATAGCGCTTTCACAACAAAAAGTGGCGCAAAAATTATACGGAATTTATAAAACGCTGGAGACGGTTTCCGGAAAAGTTCCACAAATTACTAAAGCAGGAATTGAGGACAGTTCGGTGTTACCGGCAGGAATTGCAGAACACGATGAAAATCGCATTTTCCTGAATCTTTTACTCAATCAATTTGATAAAGTAAAAATGGATTTAGATCCGTACAATTGGGAGATTATCCTGAATTGGGATGAGAAAGTAAACAAATACAAAAATCCGGTGTATTCGTTTAAAGTTCGTGATAAAGAAATCAAGATCGCAACACATACGGAGAGTTTATCGCATTTACAAATTCCAAAAATTGCTTTGCCTAAGTACGAAGCCTGGGGCGATATTTTGCGTTGGAGTTTGCAGGAAAATGTTCCGGGAGAATTTCCTTTTGCATCAGGATTGTATCCGTTTAAACGTGAAGGCGAGGATCCGTCAAGAATGTTTGCAGGTGAAGGTGGACCGGAAAGAACCAATAAACGTTTTCATTATGTAAGTGCCGGATTGCCTGCCAAAAGGCTTTCCACTGCATTTGATAGTGTTACTTTGTATGGAAACGACCCGGATTTACGTCCGGATATTTACGGAAAAATTGGTAATGCAGGAGTTTCGATCTGTTGTTTAGACGATGCCAAAAAATTGTATTCCGGTTTTGATTTGGTTCATGCACTGACCTCGGTAAGTATGACTATCAATGGGCCGGCACCAATGTTGTTAGGCTTTTTTATGAATGCGGCGATTGATCAACAATGTGAGCACTATATTAAAGCCAATGGTTTAGAAAAAGAAGTTGAGGCAAAAATCAACAAAATATATGCAGGAAAAGGAGTAGAGCGTCCAAAATACCAAGGCGATTTGCCGGAAGGGAACGATGGTTTAGGCTTAATGCTTTTGGGTGTTACCGGAGATCAGGTTTTGCCTTTGGAAGTCTACAACGAAATTAAAGTTAAAACATTATCACAAGTTCGTGGAACGGTTCAGGCCGATATTCTAAAAGAAGATCAGGCGCAAAATACCTGTATTTTCTCGACTGAATTTGCCTTGCGATTAATGGGTGACGTTCAGGAATATTTTATTACCAAAAACGTTCGTAATTTTTATTCGGTATCTATTTCAGGTTATCATATTGCAGAGGCAGGAGCAAACCCGATTACGCAATTGGCTTTTACGCTTTCTAATGGTTTCACTTACGTGGAATATTATTTGAGCCGTGGAATGAACATCAACGATTTCGGACCTAATTTATCATTCTTTTTCTCTAACGGAGTAGATCCTGAGTATGCCGTAATTGGTCGTGTGGCGCGTAAAATATGGGCAAAAGCCATGAAAAACAAATACGGAGCCAACGAAAGAGCACAGATGTTGAAATACCATATTCAAACTTCGGGACGTTCGTTACACGCTCAGGAAATTGATTTCAATGATATCCGTACCACATTACAGGCTTTATATGCTATTTATGACAACTGTAATTCATTGCATACCAATGCTTACGATGAAGCAATTACAACACCAACAGAAGAATCTGTTCGTCGTGCAATGGCTATTCAGCTGATTATTAATAAAGAGTTAGGTTTAGCGAAAAACGAAAACCCGATACAAGGTTCTTTTATTATCGAAGAACTAACTGATTTAGTAGAAGCTGCCGTTTTACAGGAATTTGATCGTATCACAGAAAGAGGTGGTGTTTTAGGTGCTATGGAAACGATGTACCAACGTTCTAAAATTCAGGAAGAAAGTTTGTATTACGAGACTTTAAAACACAATGGCGATTTCCCAATTGTGGGGGTTAATACTTTCTTGAGTTCAAAGGGTTCACCAACCGTAATTCCGGCAGAAGTTATCCGTGCCACCGAGGAAGAAAAACAATATCAGATTACGATGTTAGATAATCTGCACCAATTTCACGAAGCAAAAGTAAACGAACATTTGAGTAAACTTCAGGAAGCAGCTATTAAAAACGAAAATTTATTCGATCATTTAATGGAAGCTACAAAGGTTTGTTCGTTAGGTCAGATTACTTCGGCATTGTTTGAAGTGGGAGGGCAGTATAGAAGGAATATGTAAATTTTTTAAATTTTTAATATTGGAAAACCTCTCAGAAATGAGAGGTTTTTTTTATTTTAGTGTTATGAAAAATACTTTCTACTATATTCTTTTTCTTTTAGTTACGTTTTTTAGCTATGCTCAAGACAAGCAATTGTTACAAACGGGAATTATTATCGATTCGATAAAAATTGCAACTGCTCCAACGGAATCATATGCGATATATTTTCCTAAAAAATACGATGCTAAAACTCCATTGGCATTGGTTTTTATTTTTGAACCGGCTGCAAGAGGTAAAGAAGGGATTAAGCCATTTATCCCGGCTGCTGAAACCTATAATTATATTTTGGTGTGTTCTAACACTTTAAAAAATGGATTAGTTCAGGATAATATTGCTGTTGCCAATAGATTATTTGATGAGGTATTGCAAGCCTATGCTATTGATACTTCACAGCTTTATATAGCAGGTTTTTCGGGTGGTGCAAGATTAGCCAGTTTTTTTGCAATATCTACGGGGGCTTTTCAAGGTGTTGTAGCTTGTGGAGCTTCTTTCAACAATATGGATAAGTTTATACCGCCGTCTAATGCTTTTTCTTTTGTAGGTATGGTTGGAGATAGAGATATGAATTATCAGGAGATGATTGATAATAAAGAGTGGCTGGATAAGGCAAAGATTGTTAACACGCTTTTTATTGCTCATGAGGACCACGTTTGGCCCAGACCAGCTGAAATGCTTCGCGCATTTCACTGGTTAGAAATTCAGGCCTATAGAAAAAATATAAGACCAAAGAACGATACCATTAGTAAAAGAATTTATGATACTAATCTGCGAATAGCCGATAGCTTAAAGGCAAATAAAGAAATGGTTTTAGCAGTGAATACCTATGAAAAAGGGATTGCTATTTTAAATATAGACGAAAGTAATTTTTTAAGAGCTAAGATTGCCGAAATCAAAAAATCCAAGGAATACAAAGAGGAAGTGGCAAAAATGGAGAAGATAAAGGTTTTGGAAAATGAAATTTTAGATAAACTATGGCTTCGTTTTGAGCAGGAATTAAAATCGACTAGGCGTAGTACTACTTCTAAGTTTTGGAAATCTGAAATTAAGGATTTGAATGATATGAAGTTAGACGAAAAGAATCCCTTAGCACAGAATATGGCTATTAGGGTATTGTATTGGTTTCAGGTTTCGGTTTATGAAGCGGGGCAGGAAAATAAAAGAAACCAACAAAACGATAAGCTTGCTTATTGTGAAGAATTGTACAAAATTATTATGGAGGCAAATTGAAGAGAAAAGTATAATATTTAGAAAAGAATTGAAATAATTAAGCACGAGCGGGACGCTCGCGCTAACAATTTTTTTATTAGTAAAGTAATTGTTTTATTGTTGGTATTTATAGTACATTGTGTGATGATATAGGATTGTGAAGAATTAGATCATGAAAAAAATAATGCTCTCTCTACTGTTTTTGGTAATAGTACTAGTTGGTTTGAAATTGCTTATTGATAATTCAAAAAAGAAAACTAAAACCGGAACTACCACTACTACAATTATAGATGAAAAAACAGAACAAAAACTCTCCAAAAGAGTTGATGCTGTAAAGAAAATAATTGCCCGTAACTCTAAATACAATAGTAAAACAGCTTTTTTTATTGACATGAGAATCAGGTCAGGAAAGAACCGTTTTTTTGTTTACGATTTGCAAAATGATAAAATAGTAGATAAAGGTTTAGTCGCTCATGGTTCCGGATCGGAAACTAATATAGAGGGAGAATTGAAATTCAGTAACGTCAATAATTCGCTTTGTACTTCATTAGGGAAATATTATATCGGATACAGTTACAATGGTGATTTCGGAAAGGCCTATAAATTATACGGTTTAGACAAAACAAACAATAATGCCTTTTTAAGAAATATCGTTTTGCATAAATACAGTAAAGTGCCATACGAAGAACAAGACAATCCAATTTGTTTGAGTTATGGTTGTCCAATGATTAGTGAAAGGTTTTTTGAGCGAATCGAAAAGCGAATTGATACTTCTGAAAAGCAAATTGTTTTAGATATTTATTATTGATTGAAACGAGCAGGATTTTTTTAAACATGTTTTTTCTTACAAAATATTTTTTCAATAAAAAAATTATCTTTAATTTTGAGATTCAAATAGGATAAGTTCATGTTATGGGGCATTCAGAAAATATTCAATTGTTTGAAGAAAAGAAAATGAGAACGATTTGGAACGAGGATGAGGAAAAGTGGTATTTTTCTATTGTTGATGTTATTGGTGTGTTGACTGATAGCCTTAACGCACGAAAATATTGGAGCGTTTTGAAAACGAGGCTTAAAAAAGAAGGTAGTGAGTTGACTACAATTTGTAGTCAACTTAAAATGAAATCAACCGATGGAAAATACTATAAGACGGATGTAGCTGATACGCAACAACTTTTTAGATTAATTCAGTCAGTTCATCACCAAAAGCGGAGCCTTTTAAATTATGGCTTGCCTTATTGTCGTAAATTAAAGCAATGCTTAAAAGAAAAATCTTCAAACCGTGACGAATTATCACGGTTTGAAGATTTTTCTTTTAAGTAGTAACACTTTGTGAGTCCCCAATTTGAATTTGACTAATTTCACTTAAAAACTCAAATTCATCTACAGGAAACAGTTGTAGTACTATTTCTAAAACGAGGGCAACATTAATTGTAGAATCGTTTTCAGCTTCTGAAATTTGATGTCTGTCTTGATCCAGCGCCAAAACACATAATTTAAGCATATTGGTTATAGTGTAACCAAGTTCATTATAGTCCGACAACTTAATTTGAGTGATGTGACCTCCCGTTTTGTTATTAGTCTGATTTAGCGTGCTGAAATACTGAGTAGTTAGTTTTCTAAGATTCTCTAAATTTTTAATTTCATTTGTTTCCATGATACTGTGTTTTTAAATTGCTTAATGATTTATAGTTTGGTTTTTTATTAGTTTTTAAGAAAGAAAAAACTTACTTTTGTTTTACTCGGCGAAGAAAGAAATAAATTGTACCGTACCAAATCATTTTCAGCCGTATCGTACATAGCGAAATATGTTTTTTATCTATTGTGGGTTATACCACTTAATTATTATCTTTGAATTATGAGCACACTAACAAAACCAAATCATATAGGGCGAAAAATAAGCCGTATTCGTGAACTTCGGGATATGAAGCAGGAAGCTTTGGCACAGGCTTTAGGAACAAATCAGCAAGCCATATCGGCTATAGAAAATAGTGAAACAATAGAGGAAGAAAAACTTATTCAAATAGCAAAAGCACTTGGTGTAACAGTGGAGGCAATTAAGAATTTTTCGGAAGAAGGGGTTATCAATTATTTCAATAGTTTTAATGAAGCTGTAAATAATAGCCATTTTGGAAACAATAATCATTGTACGTTCAATCCGTTAGACAAACTAATGGAGTCGGTAGAAGAAAATAAAAAGCTGTACGAACGTTTGTTGGAAGCTGAAAAAGAAAAAATAGAATATTTAGAGAAACTGCTAAAAGCGAAATAATATTTCCTAAAGAAGTTATTCATAAAAAAAAGCATTAGCTGCAGCTTTTTTAGTTTTTGAAAATAAAAATCTGTAGTAAAACAAAAAGCAGCTCGATCAGGAGCTGCTTTTTGTTTTTTAGGCAAAAAATTAACGACGGAATGCCGGGCTTTTATTTACCGATTCGTCAAGTTTAACTGTTTTTGTTTTTTTTGTAGAAACCGTAATTTCATGTTTCGTGATTTTTCCATTTTCAGTTACTTCCAAAGTATAAGTTCCAGCTGGGTAAGCTTCTAAACTTAGTGTTTTTGAAGTTTCTAATTCATCTGTAGCAGAAGTTCCTGTATACAATAAATTTTTGTTTACGTCGAAAATTGAAAAACTTGATTTTTCAACGGTGTTTAAAGTAAAGCTTACAACTTTTCCATTTCCGGTTTTTATATACAAGATATAATCTCCTTTTCCATCAATTGCATAAGTAAAAACAGTTGTTAAAAATACAGCTACAACTAAGCCCAATTTCATAAATCTTGTCATGTTTTCTTAATTTTAATTTTATTCGTGAACCGCGCAAAACTACAAATAGAAATTGAATTTAAAACAAAAAAACGTTTTTTTTAATAACATAAGTTGCTGAATTAAAAGTGTTTCGGTATTTTTTGTAAAGAATGTCCGTAATTACTGCCCTCCCGAATGTTTTGAAAATATTTTTTTTTAAGGTTGTGTAAGTCAGTATTTTAAAATTATTAAGAATAATTTTTCAATTGATAAAAAAATATTTACGATTAGAAAATTTCGGACATAAAAAAACAGCTCAATTACCAGAAAGAGCTGTTCTTAAAACAATCGTTTTTATATAACTAACTTATAAACGCATTTTTATACTTTACGCAAGCACAATTTTTTTAACGTACTGCTATGCTACTGTTTTTGGCAGGCAAATCCGTTTTGTAAACAGAAGAAACTGCTTTTCTCGATAAAACAGATGCTTCATCTGTAACCGTAATTTCATGTCTCACTTTTTTTGCATTATCTTCTACTTCTAAGAAGTACGTTCCTTGCGGTAATTCGTCCAGATTAAAAGTTCTTAAAATTCCTTCTGCGCCCGAAGCGTTTTCAGAATATATAAGAGTACCCTCTTTGTCATAGATAGCTAAATGTGCTTTTTTAACCTGATTGAGTGCAAACGTAATTTGTTTTCCGTTTGCTTTTAATACATGAAGATTAAAATCTCCATTTCCGTCGATTGCATAAGAGCTCATTCCTGTAAAAAGCACTGCACATACTAAACTTAATTTTAAAATCTTTTTCATGACTGTTGTTTTTAGATTAATAGTTCTAATTCTGTGATGCTAAATTACTTGAGTCTTACATGATTCTTCACAACTCCATTGACTAATTATGATGCTGTATTCTCATTTACGAAACCGTTATAGGTTAAATTTTAAATTATAATTAGCGTTTTTGTTAATTATGGTTTTATTTTTCATTAATTGATTGCGCGAGATAAACTCACTACTCGTTTTTGTTTCTTACAAAATACAGGTTTTAAATAGAAGTAAACTGTAAAAGAGAGATTTTAGCTTTCTCCAATCACACTGTCCATAAAGCGTTGATTTAATAAATGATTGTAAAACTTAGCGTGTTCCTATGTTTGCAGAGAAATTTTTTCACGCAGATCTAGCAGATTTATTCAGATAGTTTTTATCGAAATTACAAAGCAAAATATCGGCTTAATCTGCCAGATCTGCGTGCATAAAAAGAAACTTTGCGGCTTTGTGCCTTTGCGTTAAAATTCAACCGCAAAGAGTTTGCAATTGATTACACACTTTTTGAATTTGGTACTTATAAAAAATGTAAAGCAAAAAAAAACAGCTCAGTAACCACAAAGAGCTGTTTTGAAAAACAATTGAATGTTTTTAAACTTTACTAACTATCAAACCTCATTTTATACTATGCAGTATAAACTTTTACAGCGTGTTGGTACGCTTTATTTTTTATAATATGACCACTGTACTAAAATTTAGAGTCTTTTTTATAACTCCTTGTTGCAATGGTATTTGTTTCAGTTTTCTGTTGCTAAAGTACTTATATTTTAACTTTTTTTGTACAACTCTATTGACTGATTTATATGCTATATTCTCATTAACGAAACCGTTATAGGTTAAAATTTGCATTATTGTAGATATTTTGGCTAATTGAGTTGTTATTTTGAAATTATTTAAAAAGAAAAGGAACTTATTTTATTTTCTAACTTTCTTACAAAAATTACTGTATTGCTGCAAAAGGACTGAATTAAATATGATTTATGAAAAAAAAGCGGCAATAAAAAAAGAGATGCAAAAAAAATGATTATTTTGATAATTATTGAGCTTTAGTTCTTTTTATGTTTTTGTGCAATATTCCTATTTACGAAACCGATATAGGTTAAAACATGAAATATGTTAGGTGTTTTTGTTAAATTTGCTATTATTTTTTAAAATATTTCAGCATGAAAACTCTCGTTCCGACTCTTGAAGTGATATCCAATTCCTATGGAAGTTCCTTTACTTATACGAAACATGCTGAAAAGGCCAACAGTAAAACGCATTTATGGCATTATCACCCCGAGATCGAACTGGTTTATATAAACGGTGGAGCCGGAAAAAGGCAAATTGGGAGTCATATTTCGTATTACACTAATGGCGATTTACTTTTGATAGGTTCGAATATGCCACATTGTGGTTTTACCAATGAACAAACCGGAAATAAAAATGAAATCGTTATCCACCTTAAACCGGAATTTTTAGGAAATGATTTTTTTGTCGCTCCCGAAATGAAAAAGGTGCGCAATGTCATCAATCAAGCCAGTGCCGGGATCGCATTTACCGGTGAAACTAAAAAACAGATCGGAAAAAAGATAGAAATGATGGAGGATCAGCTTCCTTTTGAACGCTTGTTGACTCTACTGAGTATTTTAGATGAATTAGACTCGTCGGAGGAATATACAGTTCTTAATGCGAACGGTTTTTCTCTTGAATTAAATGCGCAGGATAGCGATCGTATCAATTTGATTTTTAATTATGTGAAAGATCATTTTCAGGAATCGATTGCTATAGATGAGGTTTCGAGTTTGGTGAGTATGACAACGCCTTCGTTTTGCAGGTATTTCAAGAAAATATCGAGCAAAACATTCACAGAATTTGTAAACGAATATCGTTTGGTTCACGCCTCAAAACTACTGGCCGAAAAACCAATAACAATAAACGAAGTTTGTTACGAAAGTGGTTTTAATAATTTTAGCCACTTTAGTAAATCTTTTAAACAGTATACCGGTAAAAGCGCCTCGCAATACCGTAACGAGCATAAGATCATTATCAAGTGATGTTTTTTTAACCGCAAGAGATTCAAAGGCTTTTCTTTATGTGCTTTGACATTAAATTTCTCGCCAAGTCGCCAAGTTTTTTGACTCACGCAGATTCTGCAGATTAAGCTGATATTCTGTTTTTATGTTTCCGACAAAGATAATGCGAATAAATCTGCTCAATCTACGTGAGAAAAAAACAACGCACCTAGCGTAACCCCTTTATTCAGAAAAAGTTATATTTACAATCCCTAATCAAAAAAATATCAATATGAAAAACATTAGAATCCTAGTGGTAGTATTTCTATTGAGCATTAATTCATTGAGTTATGCCGCAAAAGTAGATACTTTACAAATTGCAAGTACAGCGATGGGCAAAACCTACAAAGCCGCCGTTGTATTGCCTAATACCTATGCTAAAAGCAAATCAGTTTATCCGGTTATGTATCTGTTGCATGGTGCCTACGGTCATTTTAGTGACTGGCTTAAAAATACACCGAACAAAAAGCTAGTTCAAAATTTATCCGATCAATACAATATAATTATTGTAATGCCCGAGGGAGAAACTTTTAGTTTTTATCTGGACAGCCCTGTAAATAAAGGAAGCCAGTTTGAGACTTTTATCACTCAGGAGGTAGTTCAGAAAATAGATAAAACTTACCGAACAATAAGCAATAGAAGCGGTCGTGTGATTACAGGACTTTCTATGGGCGGACATGGAGCTTTGTATTTATCGGTAAGACATCCGGATTTGTTTTGTGCAGCCGGAAGCATGAGTGGAGCGGTAGATATGAGTGCGATGCTCAACAGAGATTCCTCAACTCAGGTGATAAAATTAATGCAGCCTGTTTTCGGAGATAAAAGTAGTAATTCGGAGTTGTACGAGCAAAATTCTGTATTGGCAATGTTAGATAAAATAAAAGTCAATAGGTTACCTTTAATTATAGATTGCGGCGTTGATGATTTTCTAATCGAGCCCAATAGAGAATTACACCGCAGACTGGTTTACAATAAAGTAGATCATGAGTATACCGAACGCCCCGGAGCACATACCTGGGACTATTGGGAAAATTCATTGCCCTATCATGCTTTATTTTTTAATAAAATATTGCTTAAGAATCAAACAGTTAGTAAGAAGTAATAAAAAAATAATAAGAATTAGTAAAAAATAATAAGCAAAACGACCTCATTTGCTTTTTTTGGTTTGGTTTTTGGAATACCTTTATATATAGAAACTTAAAATATATAAATTATGAAAAAGATACTTACCTTATTCGCAGTTGTTGGATTGATTGTTTTTTCTAGTTGTGAAGGACCGGAAGGGCCTCCGGGACCTCCGGGATATGATGGATTAATTGGTGAGGTTTTTCAACTTACCAATGTTAATTTTGATTATAATGCTCAAGATGGATTTAATATTAATAGAGCTTTAAATCCGTTACTTTACAAGGATGATGTTATTTTGATTTATAGAAAAATAGGTGTTATAACTTCTACTAATGCTCCAATATGGGAACAAATTCCAAAAACGATATACGTATCACAAGGAAGGTTAACTTATGATTTTGAATTTAGTAATTCACATTTTATAATTTATGCTGAAGGTAACTATGATTTGGAATTGACACCAACTTTTTTAGATAATCAGACTTTTAGAATTGTTATTGTTCCAGGATCAGCAACAGGAACTGCAAAATCAGTTAAAAAAGAAGATTATTCAGATTACAATGCTGTTATCAAAAAATATAATATTGATGATAGTAAGGTTAAGATATTAAACTAAGAAAGGTTTATTCTGTAAAAAAAAGGAAATCGCTATGATTTCCTTTTTTTTATGTAAACATAGGTTTCAAAAATTATTTGTCCTCTTCTGTCCCTTCTTTTTTAGTTTTCCCAAATTTCAAAGAAACCAGAATCCCAATCAAAAGCGAAAGCGCTATAAATCCCAAAGAAGCCCATTCCGGGATGTGGATATAATCGTGTAGCAACATTTTTATTCCAACGAAAGCCAGAATAGCCACTAAGCTGTATTCCAAGTAGCTGAATTTTTCAAGCATATTGGCAAGGAAAAAATACATAGAGCGTAATCCGAGGATGGCAAAAATATTCGAACTGAACACCAAAAACGGATCGGATGTAATAGCAAGAATAGCCGGAACGCTGTCTACGGCAAAAAGTACGTCCATCACTTCAATTACGATCAAGGCTACGAATAAGGGGGTAGCGGCTTTTTTCCCTTTGTCTGTCAGGATGAAAAAACGCTCATGATCCATGTGTGAGGTAATCGGAATAATTTTTCCTAATGTTTTGTAGATAAAAGAATCTTTGGGCTGAAAATCTTCATCCTCTCCTGAGAATAACATTTTGATGGCGGTAAAAAGTAAGAAAGCCCCAAATAAATAGGTAGTCCAGGTAAATTTATTGATTAACATTACTCCAAAGAAAATCATTAATCCACGGAAGACGATAGCACCTAAAATTCCCCAGAATAAAACGCGGTGCTGGTATTTTTGAGGAATCTTAAACGAAGCAAAAATAATAGCGATCACAAAAATATTGTCGACACTCAGAGATAATTCGATTAGATACCCGGTGATGAATTTCATAGCTGCAACCGTAGGTTTCAAATTGTCGGGATTGTCAATATAATCTGTAGTGTACAACCAGTATATTACTCCCGAAAAGAGAAAGGAAAGTGTTACCCAGATAAGAGTCCATTTGCTGGCTTCTTTTGTACTTATAATATGTGGTGTTTTATTGAAAACACCTAAATCTAACGCAAGAATGAAAATTACGGCTAACAAGAAGAAGATCCAGACTGTCATAACAATGATTTTTAGTGATATACAAAGATAGGTTATGAAATTATACTTAAGAAGTAATTATCAAAAAGTTGTATTTTAAACCAAATCCTTAAACCGGACAGGTTTTAGAAACCTGTCCGGTTGGTTTTCGAATTGACAGACGACTCCAGTCCAATCGGTAACGTTTCGTATATTTAAACCCGACAGGTTTTTGAAACCTGTCGGGTTTGTTAAATAAAAAAACGACAAAAAAAAGTGCCGTCAATTTTGACGGCACTTTTGAGTATGTTAAAACAATAATTTACAAAGCTGATTTTACAGTTTTGATGATTCTTGCTGCAATTTTGTATGGATCTCCGTTTGAAGCAGGTCTTCTGTCTTCCAACCAACCTTTCCATCCTTTTTGAACAGTAATTAAAGGAATTCTGATTGAAGCTCCTCTGTCTGAAACTCCATAAGAGAAATCATGGATAGAAGCTGTTTCGTGTTTACCTGTTAAACGCAAGTCGTTGTATGCTCCGTAAACCGCAATGTGTTCTGCAGTAACAGGTCTGAACGCCTCACAGATTTTTTCGTAAGTAGCCTGATCTCCGCATGTTCTTAACACTTCGTTAGAGAAGTTAGCGTGCATACCTGAACCATTCCAATCTGTATCACCAAGTGGTTTTGGGTGGTATTCTATATAGTAACCGTATTTTTCAGTTAAACGATCCAGTAAATATCTGGCAATCCAGATTTCGTCTCCGGCTTTTTTAGCTCCTTTAGCAAATAATTGAAATTCCCATTGTCCGCAGGCAACCTCTTGGTTAATTCCCTCAAAGTTAATTCCGGCAGCAATACACAAATCAGCATGTTCTTCTACTAATTTTCTTCCGTGCGTGTTTTTTCCACCTACAGAACAGTAGTACATCCCTTGTGGGGCAGGGTAACCTCCAACAGGGAAACCTAATGGCAATAAGGTTTTAGTGTCCATGATGAAATATTCCTGTTCAAAACCAAACCAAAAATCATCATTATCATCATCAATAGTAGCTCTACCGTTAGAAGGGTGTGGCGTTCCATCTGCATACATTACTTCTGACATTACCAGGTATCCATTAATACGAGTAGGATCCGGGTAGATGGCAACAGGAACCAAAAGACAATCTGAAGAACCGCCCTCAGCTTGTTTAGTTGATGAACCATCAAATGACCAGTTTCCAAGTTCTTCTAATGTTCCTTTGAAATTTTCGTGCTCTTCAACTTTAGTTTTACTTCTTAGATTTTGAGTTGGTTCATATCCGTCTAACCAAATGTACTCTAATTTAATTTTAGCCATAATAATATAAATTTTTGTTTTTTGCTTTTTTGATGGGTCAAAGATATATTTATTTTTCTACTCCTGAAAATTAGGGGGCTATTTTGTTTGAATGAGTATAATTTTTTAGAGAAGCGTAATTTTGATGGGGGTATATTTTTTAAAAAGCAATTTTAATGGCTTAAAAAAGTAAATTCGTAATAATTAAGGTTGTTTATTGAATTTTATGATAGTGTAATTGCGAAAAAATGTTTGTTTAATGAAGAATACTGCGGTATTTTGTTATATTTCTTTAATTCAAATTCATTATTCTTTGTTAAAAGCTTTTTCTGTTGATAAATCATCGAATAAAATTCTGGGATTTATGTTTCAAACAGGGGGTTTAATTACCTATATTTGTTTTTCTTTTTTTTAGTGAAAATGAGTACGAATTTTTAAAATTATATACATGTCAACATTACGTTTCCAAGCTTTACAAGAAGCTTCTACAAGAAAGCCGGTACATTTTGAGGAGATAGACAGAAAGTCTAACATTTTTGGTTCAAATGTGTTTAATGAGAAAGCGATGAGGCAATATCTGACTTCAGATGCTTTAAAAGGGGTACGAGACGCCGTTCAGCACGGAACTAAAATAGACAGAAAACTGGCAGATTATATTGCCATGGGAATGAAAGAATGGGCTCTTGCTAAAGGAGTAACACATTATACACACTGGTTTCAGCCACTTACTGGGACAACTGCAGAAAAACACGATGCTTTTTTTGAAACCTCTTATGACGGTAGTGATCCGGTAGAAAAATTTGGCGGGGCACAATTGGTACAACAAGAGCCTGATGCCTCGAGTTTTCCTAATGGCGGAATCAGAAATACATTTGAAGCCAGAGGGTATACGGCCTGGGATCCAACTTCTCCGGCTTTTATATATGGTACTACTTTATGTATACCAACCGTTTTTATTGCTTATACAGGAGAAGCCTTAGATAATAAAATTCCGTTGTTAAGAGCTTTATCTGTTATGGATGAGGCAGCAACAGAAGTTTGTAAATATTTTGATAAAAATGTCAAAAAAGTAACCGCTACTTTAGGATGGGAGCAGGAATATTTCCTTATTGATAAAGCGTTGGCGAATTCACGTCCCGATTTAATGATGACAGGTAGAACTTTGTTGGGGCATACTTCGGCAAAAGGGCAACAATTAGACGATCATTACTTTGGTTCTATTCCTACGAGAGCTTTGACCTATATGAGAGATTTGGAGCAGGAATGTATGTTGTTGGGAATCCCGGTAAAAACACGTCACAATGAGGTAGCACCAAACCAGTTTGAGTTAGCACCTATTTTTGAAGAAACCAATCTTGCCGTAGATCATAACTCTTTATTGATGGATGTGATGCAGAAAGTAGCAGAACGTCATGATTTTAAAGTATTATTTCATGAAAAACCTTTTAAAGGGGTTAATGGTTCAGGGAAACACAACAACTGGTCATTGGCCACAGATACCGGAGTAAATTTATTGAGTCCGAGTAAGACACCAATGAGCAATTTGCAATTCCTGACGTTTTTCATTAACACCATTAAAGCGGTAAATGATCATGAAACATTGTTGAGAGCTTCTATTGCTACAGCAAGTAATGACCACCGATTGGGGGCAAATGAAGCGCCACCTGCAATTATCTCGGTTTTTATCGGAGCACAATTGACAAAGGTATTATCTGAATTAGAAAGCGTAACTACAGGAAAATTATCTCCGGAAGAAAAAACAGATTTAAAACTGAATGTGGTAGGGAAGATTCCGGACGTACTTTTAGACAACACCGATCGAAACAGAACATCGCCATTTGCTTTTACAGGAAATAAATTTGAGTTTAGAGCAGTAGGTTCAACCGCCAATTGTTCTAATGCAATGACGACACTGAACGCTATTGTTGCGAAACAATTAATAGATTTTAAGAAAGAAGTAGATTTGTTGATCGAATCAAAAGACATGAAAAAAGACGATGCTATTTTTAATGTTTTAAGAGAATACATCAAACAGTCCAAAAAAATACTTTTTGAAGGAGACGGCTACAGTGATGCCTGGGAAAAAGAAGCTGCGAAAAGAGGTTTAAGTAATTTTAAAACGACTCCGGAAGCAATTAAGGCTAAAGTTTCTAAGCAGGCATTGGATTTATTTAGCGAGCTGGGAATACTAAATCACATCGAAGCAGAAGCGCGTTATGAAATTGAATTGGAAGAATACACCAAAAAAATCCAGATTGAAGGAAGAGTTTTGGGAGATATTTCTAGAAACCATGTAATTCCTACCGCTATTCGTTATCAAAATACATTGATTGAAAATGTAAAAGGATTAAAAGAAATCTTCGGAAAAGAGTTTGAAACCATTGCAAAAGAACAGATTGTTCTGATTAAAGAAATTTCAGGTCATATCGAAGGAATTAATTCTAAAGTGGAGGCTATGACCAACGAAAGAAAGGCAGCGAATCAACTGACAGATGCGCAAAAAATGGCAGAAGCCTATTGCGATAAAGTGAAACCTTATTTTGAAGATATTCGAAATCATTGTGATAAATTAGAATTATTAGTAGACGATGAAAGTTGGACACTAACCAAATACAGAGAGTTATTGTTTACAAAATAACAGTAAACAAACATTAATTTAAAGCCTGTCTCAAAAAGACAGGCTTTTTTGTGATTATGTTAAAATATTGTCATTTATTGTTTTCTTTTAACAGAAAATTTAGAGTAAATTCAGTAAAATTAGAATAAGTAGTTAAATTCTGACTATCAAAAAAGATAAAAATAGTAGTTCATCGACATAGTTTTACATTTCATCGAAAAGAGATTAAGATCTTGAAAAATAGGTGATTATGTTTTATTTCTGTTTAGGCAACTTTTTCTAATTTTGAATCAGAAAAGAGAAAATAAGTTTTAAAAATTTGTTTTCAGACGAAGAGGATTTAGTTAGTGAATTTTACCCGGAAATCACTTCAACCTACATAATAAGTTGTATTAATAACCAATTAAATATATTTATTATGAAAAAAGTAATTTTATGCATCTCCGCGATGCTGTTTGTAGGAGCGGTGGGAACAGCTCAAATTCTACCAGGAACTATTGCACCAAACACAAGTTATGTCAATCAGACCGGATATAGCCAGGATGCTTACGTTCATCAAATTGGAACAGCTCAGAGTTCAAGTGTGAAACAAATGGTTTCAGATAACGATTCTGATGTTTACCAAGGTGTATATCCAGGTCAAATGACCATACTCGGTGTTAATATCTCTCATGACAACTCAGCTGAAGTAGTACAAAGCGGTGATCAAAACAGTGCTTTCATTTCTCAAAACAACTGGAGAAACAAAGCTTACCAAACTCAAACAGGAGACAAAAATGAGGCTACTATCTGGCAAGACGAAACTAATGTTTCTTACGGTTTATTTGTTGGAAACTTAAAAGGAGAAGACAAAGCGACTCAAACTCAAACCGGTAAAAGCAACAAAGCAACAATCGATCAGGGAACTTCAGGGAACACGTTGCCAACTGCTTCTGTGTTTACCGGTATGGCCCCTCTTACTGCTTCGGTACCGAAATCTCCCCATGGAAGAAATGAGGCTACTCAAACTCAAACTGGAAGTTTTGGCGAAGCCTATGCCAGCCAAGGTGGTTTAGATAACGAATCTAATCAAACTCAGACAAGTGGTGCTTTTGCTTCAGGAGCTTCTAAAAACGTATCCAACCACTACCAATTCGGAAATGACAATTTAGCCAACTCTACTCAAACCGGATACAGAAATACAGAAAATGTATTACAAGAAGGTAACGGAAATATGTCATACGGAACACAAACTGCAGCATCTATTCTTTCTACAGGAAATGCAAGTATCGTTATTCAACAAGGAAATGCAAATTTATCTAATGTGATTCAAAGTAATAACTAACACATTTACTTTGATAAACAAAAAAATAGGCATGACAGCTAAATTTATTTAGCTGTCATGTTTAAAATTCAATTGCAAAAATGAAAACTATATTTTTAAATATTTTCTGTCTTATATTTTTTTCACTGTCGTTTCAGGCACAGGAAAAAGAAGATAATTCCGGATTTAAACCGTATAGTTCTTCTGTGTTTGATTCCAGAGAAAATGCGTTGAGCATAGTATCATCGGTAAATAAAAAAAGCACAAGTCAACTTCAGTTAGAACAGGTTCAGCAAATTTCATCGGGAGTTATTATTCAGCAAATTGGAAGTTACAATAAAGCCAATGCTATTGTTGGTGCTGAAAAAGTTAATGTTTCAGTCGTACAAAAAGGCGATTATAATGATTTGTTAGTGGTCAAAGAGGCCAAAACAATAGCTCAGAACATCATTCAGCAAGGAAAAAATAATACCATTTCAGATTACTCTTACCGTACAAATTTCGATGTAAAAACAGAAATGATTCAAAACGGTAATAATCAAAAGATACAAAGTTATGGTACCAACTCTATTTCTAAAGATATGAAAATCATGCAGAATGGAAATGGAGCTTCCGTTATTATTTTAAATAAATTAAACTAAAATATGTCCTTTTTATTCAGATATATGCTATTGTACTTTTTGTGTTTTAGTTTGGTTGTAACGGGTCAGGTGACTCAAAATCAGATTAAAGCAAAAATTGATGTAGAAAAAATAGAAAACAATTTTAAGATTACGGGTATGGCCGAAAACCTGACCGATGTACTCAAAAGTGCTTCTTACAGATTGTCTGTAATAAAAAATAATAATAATAGTGATAATCAATCTAATAATGCCCAGATTGGGCTTTTCACACTTGAACCAAATGAAGTTAAGAAATTGTCAACGACTCAAGTCAATATAAGTCCGGATGATGAAATTATTATTTTGTTGTTGTTTTATGATGAAGACAAACAAATAATAGCAAAAGACAGAGTGGTTTTGGGAAATGAAAAAAAAAAAGATGATGTACTAATTTTACCTCCCGACGACGGATTTACACTAAGAGGAATCATTACAGATGATACCAAGACAAAGATGGGGAAGGATTTCTACGATAAGTATTATTACAAATACAACGACATTGGAATAAATGCAAAAAAGATAGTGGTCATAACCGAAGAATATAGCTTCGGACGAAACACAAAAATTACTATTTCTATACAAAATGAAGTTGTTTACGAGTTTCTGGTCAGACCGGATGACGAATTCTTGGAGGCAGTAGCGCAAGAATCAATCAATGCAACGATTTATTACTTGAAAAATTTAGAAAGGCAAAGCAAATATTTCACTCAGTATTAATTTTATTATTAAGGTCATGAAATTTATTTTTAGCATCTTACTATCCCTTATTTTTCTCCCTTTCGTCAGTGCTCAGGCTTTAGTTTATAAACCTGTAAATCCTGCATTCGGAGGCGATACTTTTAATTATCAGTGGCTTTTAAGCAGTGCTGAATCTCAAAACAAATTAAAAGATAAAAACGAAGTCCAAAAAGAAAAAACAGATCTGGAGCAATTTAAGGCAAGCCTAAATGCGCAGTTGTTGAGTCAGATTTCCAGCTCACTTTATAAACAACAATTTGGAACAGATGGTCTTTCTGTTGGTTCCTATACGTTTGGAAGTTATTCAGTCGATATCTATCCTACATCGGGAGGTTTATCGGTTAATATATTAGATACCACTACAGGAGAACAAACGCAAGTAATCATTCCAAATAAGTAAGAGCATGAAATTACATTACTATTTAGTAGTATTATTTGTTTTTTTGTTTTCGGGTTGTGGTGCTTTTTATAACCAACCAACCGGAGTCGAAAAAGCAATTTTAGGAGAAAGTACTCCAGCCACTTCACTTCTAAAGGAACTTCCGAAACCCAAGGAGCAAATTGTAGTGGGAGTGTACAAATTCAGAGATCAGACCGGTCAGTACAAACCTCAGGAAAACGGAAGTAATTTTAGTACTGCCGTGACTCAGGGTGCCACTTCGATATTGTTAAAAGCACTCGAAGATTCAAAATGGTTCATTCCTATTGAACGCGAGAATATTGGAAATTTGCTGCAGGAACGTAATCTGATTCGATCTACCAGACAGGAATACTCCAAAAATCCAAATCCAAATGAGCCACAGTTAACCCCTCTGTTGTATGCCGGAGTTTTATTGGAGGGAGGAATTATTTCGTACGATTCAAATATTATAACAGGCGGTTTCGGAGCACGTTATTTTGGAGTCGGAGGTTCTGTAAAATACCGTCAGGATCGTGTAACAGTTTATCTTAGAATGATTTCAACTTCAAATGGAAAAATTCTAAAATCAGTTTATGTTTCCAAAACTATTTTGTCTCAGGCTATTGATGAAAGTTTGTTTAAATATGTAAATTTTAAAAGACTTTTAGAAGTTGAAACAGGTTACACGACAAACGAACCTGTGCACATGGCTGTTACCGAGGCAATAGAAAAAGCAGTACAATCCCTGATTTTAGAAGGAATTCAGGACAATATCTGGCAAGCTGATGCTACTCCGTCTGAATTGTATATCGCCATGAAGAAATATGAAAAAGAAACTGAAGTAGCAGACAACACCGTGCTCTACGGAAGAAATTTATTCGAGCGCCGTTCTAAATTTGCGATGGAGATTTCAGGAGGAGCAACGCTAATGGATGGAGATTATGCCAATCCTATTCTCAGGCCAATGGGGGAAGGGGCTTTGAAATATTTTATTACCCCAAGTCTGGATTTGAGAGGTTCTTTGAATGTAATTAATTTGGCTAACAAAGATCTTCTTGATGTCGGTTATATTACGTACGATCTGAATCTCGAATTTATAATATTACCCAAAGACAAATTTAGTCCTTACATCTTTGCAGGCGGAGGTTTCGGAATGAATAGAAAGTTTGACAATACCCATGCAAAAATCCAGTACGGAGTTGGTCTCGAATATTTGGTTTCAAACACACTGGGAATTAAACTGTCGGCAGAACAGAATATTAATTTCACCGATAATATCGATTATGTAAAGGCAGGAACCAGAGACGATTTTTATTACAAATTCGGATTAGGTCTTACTTATTATTTTGGAGCTAATAAAAAAAACAAGTAAGAGAAGCCGGCATATTTTGAAATATAACATGAAGTTTAAATTTAAAAACAAATGGATAATGAAGTATTTATATAGAATAATAAGTGTGCTTTTTTTATTGTTTTTGATTTCATGTAGTGAAGAGACAATAGGAGATTCAGAATATGGTACCGTTACCGGACGAGTAGTTACGTCTGATACTTTTGAACCTTTAGAAAATGTAAAGATTACGTCGAGCCCCACCTCGGGGACTATTTTTACAGATGTTAACGGTAAATTTGTAATGTCAAATGTAAAAGTTGGCGAATTTTCTTTTCAGGCTCAAAAAGACGGTTATGTCGCTAAATTTGAACCTGTTTCGGTATCGGCAAATAATACTTCAGAAATTGTTTTTGAACTTAAAAAATCTACGGCCAATAATAAACCGCCAACTGTTCCTGTATTGGTTGCTCCAATAGATAACAGTACCGGTCAGGCTGCTTCGTTAGATTTAACATGGACGGTTACCGATCCTGATAATGATGTGCTTACCTATAAAGTAATACTTCGAAATGCCAACAACAACGATGTGATAACCTATGAGAATATAAAAGATAAAAAATTCACATTGAGTGATCTTTTATATAGTGTAAAATACACGTGGCAGGTTGAGGTGAGCGATGGTGTAAATACACCTGTCTTAAGTACTACAAGTGCTTTTACTACCGGTTCATTTCCTAGTGCAAGGTATTTATTTGTTAAAACGGTTAGTGGTAATAATGTTATTTTTGCTGCAGATGAGGCCGGAAAACAATATCAGTTAACAAGCTCTGCAAAAAACAGTTGGCGTCCGAGGAGAAATAATCAGGCACAAAAGATTGCCTATATTGCAACCAATGGATCTCAAAACGATATTTACACGATGAATCTTGATGGAACGGGAGTGAGAAAAGTAACCAGTTCAGTACCAATAGCCGGTTTTAATTCAGATTATCTGGGGTATTCCTGGAATGCTTCCGGAAGTGAGCTTATTTATCCAAATTTTGATAAGTTATACAAAATCAATAGTGACGGAAGTGGTCTCGCAAAAATATTTCAGACGCCAAATGGAAAATTTATTTCGGAGTGTGATTGGAGTGCAGATAAAACAAAAATTGCTTTAAAAGTCAATGATGCAAATGGTTACAGTGCTGAAATTTATGTTATTAATACTTCAGGAACGATACTTACAACAGTAATTTCAGGACAAAGTGGTGCTTTGGGAGGATGTAATTTTTCAATAACAGCACAGAAACTGGTTTACACCAGAGATGTTTCGGGCTATGAAAGCTCAGGTTATCGCCAATTGGATTCCAGAATTTTTGAGTACAATTTTGTAACAAATGTTTCCAATCAAATAACAATTGGAAAAGTATCCGGAACAAATGATTTAGATGTCCGTTATTCTCCGAGTGAAGCAGAAGTAATTTTTACCAACACCTCAAATGATGGTATTTCTGTGAAAAATATTGTAAAAACTGTTATAGGTGCTGCCGATACAAGAAATGTTTTAATTTCGGGAGGCTCTATGCCGGATTGGGAATAAATTTTTGCTAATTAACTCAAGTTGCTAGTTGGGAGATGTAAAATGTGAAAGGGGAGTCTGAGAAATTTCCCGTTTTTTATAACAAGCAAACTTTAATGAATAGAATTCTTGCGAAAGTAAAAAACAATACTGTTTTCTATTTCATTGATTTAATGTCTTACTTAGGAACTGAACATGAAGTTGCTCTTAATTACTTTACTTCGACAATTCCTATAAATTCTATCACCCTCTATGTTTATCTCGTAAAAATAAAGACGTAAAACAAAAAGCATCAAATTTCAGACTTACATTTAACAACTCACAACCCATAACTGGCAATTTAAATTAACTAAAAGAATCAAGACGAATGACTTACATAAATTCGGCAGTGTTAGTAAACGTGCCGAATTTTTTTGTGAATCAAATAATCGAATCAACCAAAGAATTAAAAAAACTGGTTATCTTTGCACCACATCAACACAAACTAATTTTCATGAGTTCAGATTCTAGCAAAAGGTACGCACAAAGAGGTGTTTCAGCATCAAAAGAAGACGTACACAACGCCATAAAAAATATTGATAAAGGTTTATTCCCTCAGGCATTTTGCAAAATTGTCCCGGATTATTTAACTCAGGATTCCGACTATTGCCTGATTATGCATGCCGACGGAGCCGGTACAAAGTCGTCTCTGGCCTATATGTATTGGAAAGAAACGGGTGATATTTCGGTTTGGAAAGGAATTGCTCAGGATGCTTTAATCATGAATATTGACGATTTATTATGTGTTGGCGCAACCGATAATATTTTGCTTTCTTCTACAATCGGAAGAAATAAAAATTTAATTCCGGGAGAAGTGCTTTCGGCAATTATCAACGGAACAGAAGAATTAATCAACGAGTTAAAATCTTTTGGAGTAACCATTCATTCAACAGGCGGAGAAACGGCAGACGTTGGAGATGTTGTTCGTACCATAATTGTAGATTCTACCGTAACGGCACGTATGAAACGCAGCGATGTAGTAGATAATGCCAACATCAAAGCTGGAGATGTAATTGTTGGTTTGGCTTCTTTTGGTCAGGCTACTTACGAGAAAAGTTATAATGGAGGGATGGGAAGTAACGGACTTACTTCTGCACGCCATGATGTTTTCGGGAAATATTTGGCTGCAAAATATCCGGAGAGTTACGATGCGGCAGTTCCCGAAGAATTGATTTATTCAGGACAGGTAAATCTTACTGATGCAGTAGAAAATAGCCCAATAAACGCAGGTCAGTTGGTACTTTCTCCAACAAGAACTTATGCGCCGATTATCAAGAAAATTTTAGATACCTATACTCCAAACGAAATTCACGGAATGGTGCATTGTAGTGGTGGAGCACAGACTAAAATTTTACATTTCGTTCAGAACTTACATATTATAAAAGACAATTTATTTCCGGTTCCACCTTTGTTCAAGTTAATTCAGGAACAATCAAGAACAGACTGGAAAGAAATGTATCAGGTTTTCAATTGTGGTCACCGCATGGAAATCTATGTACCGGAAAACATTGCACAGGATATCATTGCAATTTCAAAAGAATTCAATGTCGAGGCGCAAATCGTAGGTCGCGTAGAAGCTGCTGATGCTAAAAAACTGACGATTACGAGCGAATACGGTACATTCGAATATTAAAAAAATAACCAATAAGTTATGTAAGTTCATTAATCAAATACGCCCAGCTTAATGAACTTACATAACTTTTATGGTTTAAAACACACACCATTATGTACGAATTACTTTTTTGGAGATATTTAGACGAAATTTATCTAAATCATCATGAGGTTTATGAAGCTCTTGTGGAGAGTGAAGAAGTAGACGGACTCGAAAAACTTCCCGTAGATGTAATTATGAACCGAATCAAATCGGTATTTTCTCAATGGGAAAAAGTAGATGAAAACAGCTGGAAAAATCCAAAAGGAAAAGGAGCATTTCAAGTGATCACCACTCCACAAAGCGTAAAAATTGACTGTTACGGAACCGAAGGCAAAACAATGAATCAGTTGGTAAGCCTGATGGAAGAATTCAAATGCCCGTTGTACGACCCACAAGTACCGGAACGTTACGATGAAATGAGTGAGTAATCTCATTTCATGAAACCCCAAAAAGAATATTTTCCTAAAATAAATAATTACATGGATTTTAGTTTCTCCTCTAATACAATACTCGAAGACGATACGGTTTTACTGCGTCCATTGCAGAAATCAGATGTAGAAAATCTGTTGGAAATTTCGATCAATGAACCCGAAACATGGAAATATTCTTTGGCAGGTGCAGATGGGAAAGAAAATCTTATTAGCTACATTCAGTCGGCTATAGAAGCAAGAGAAAATCAAAAGGAATTTCCATTTATTGTTTTCGATAAAAAGTCTCAGAAATATGCCGGTTCTACCCGTTTTTACGATATGAGCCTTAAATATAAAACCTTGCAATTGGGATATACCTGGTACGGTTCTGCTTTTAGAGGAACGGGACTCAATAAACATTGCAAATTTTTGCTACTACAATTTGCTTTCGAAACCTTGGGAATGGAACGTGTCGAGTTTCGTGCCGATAATAATAACGAGAGAAGTATTGCCGCTATGAAAAGTATCGGCTGTAAAGTAGAGGGCGTTTTGCGTAGCCATATGCCAACAGCCAATAGTGAAGTTCGTCGCGATTCGATTGTTTTGAGTATCTTAAGAAATGAATGGTTTGATGAGGTAAAAGAAAATTTACAGCAAAAACTAATTTAGCCATCCTTTAAAATAAGATTCTGTTCTTTTCTTATTTTTTCTGTCAATTGTGTGACGTAAGCCTTTATTTTTTGAGGTAATAAATTCCAATTACTGTCCTTTTTGAAACTTCTGCAAAAATCTAAAATACATTCTACGGCTCGGATAACATATTTTTTGTCTTTGTAAACTGTAATTATTTTAACCCTTCTTATTTCGCCATCTTCATCCTTTGTTCCGTAAACAATTATAGGTTCTGCATATCCGTCATTATCCAGATCTTTAACACTGCAGTATTTAGTCCAGAACCAAATATTGGTTTCTTTGGGGTCTGAATCTTCCAGTAAATCATTTATGGTCCATCTTTCCAGAAAGCCACCGTGATCATTCATGGCGCAAACGACCTTTATTTTGGTGTTTAAAGTGTCTTTCTTGGAAATGATTTTTTGATTTTCTGTCAAAACCAATTCACAAACACCACTTTTATCCTGAAATTCGTATGCTTTGTAAATAGGAAAAGCACTCAGTCCATCTATTTCCCGTTGAATTATTTGTTGTTTGCTTAATACAAAAGAGTCGATCTTTTGTGCAAAAATAAATGCCGAAGAAGAAAGAAATGCCAGTAAAATGTAATTTTTCATGTACTCAATTGTCATTTGATAAATCAAAGATATTTAAAATGTAGTCTCTTTGTGGTTAATTTAATTTTTTCGAATCATATTTTGTTGTATTTTTCAAACCGGAAAGTGTTAGTAAATCGATTTAGTAGATGTTATAATACAGTTTGCGGCAAAAAATAATAATTTAAAAAAAACGAATGAATAGAATAAATCGTAAGAATTTTGTTTTTGGGTTATCCTTTTTAATGTTTGGTTATACTACAATTGCTCAGAAAAAAACAATTGAAAAACGCAACCTAATTCAGTATGTGGACCCAATGATTGGTACAGCCAAAATGGGGCATACCTATCCGGGTGCAACAGTTCCGTTTGGAAGTGTTCAGTTAAGTCCTGAAACCGACACAATAGCTTACGGTGTAAACGGAAAATACAATGGCGAAGTTTATAAATATTGCGCGGGTTATCAATACGAAGACAAAACTATTGTTGGCTTTAGTCATACTCATTTTAGCGGTACGGGACATTCCGATTTGGGTGATTTTTTAATCATGCCAACCACCGGAAAATTACAATTGAATCCCGGAACAGCTTCTAAACCTTTATCAGGCTATCGATCTGTCTTTTCACATGCAACAGAAAAAGCAGAAGCTGCCTATTACAGTGTACTGTTGGAGGATCATAACATCAAAGCAGAGCTAACAGCTACTACTCGTGTCGGAATGCATCAATATACATTTCCTAAGTCCGATGATGCGCATATTATTCTGGATCTAACTTCAGGGATTTACAACTACGACAAAAAGAATGTATGGACTTTTGTACGCGTAGAAAACGATACTTTAATAACTGGGTACCGCCAAACGAGCGGATGGGCGAGAACCAGAACCGTTTATTTTGCCATGTCTTTTAGCAAACCTATTAAAAGTTACGGTCAAGGTGCTCTGGAGAAAAGTGTGTACAGAGGTTTTTGGGGAAGATTTGATCAAACGAAGAATTTTCCTGAAATGGCCGGACATGATCTGAAATTGTTTTTTGATTTTGATACGCAGGAAGGGGAGAAAATCAAAATAAAAATGGCTTTATCACCTGTGAGTTCTGCCGGTGCACTTGAAAACATGAAGAAAGAAATTCCGGATTGGGATTTTGAACGTGTGAAAAAACAAAGTCAGGAAGTTTGGAACAAAGAGCTGAATAAAATTCAAATTGAAGCCCTGCAAAAAGAAGATCTGGTTAATTTTTATACCGCGATGTATCACTCTTTTTTAGGACCAACAGAGTATATGGACCTTGATGGCACTTACAAAGGCCTGGATATGAATGTACACAAAGCCGATAATTTTCGCAATTATACCAGTTATTCTTTATGGGATACCTACAGAGCTTTGCATCCGTTATTTAATATCGTACAACCGGCAAGAAATTCAGATATGATTAGTTCGATGCTGGCACATTCTGATCAAAGTGTGCATAAAATGCTTCCGATCTGGTCGCATTATGCCAACGAAAACTGGTGTATGATCGGGTATCATTCCGTTTCGGTAATTGCAGATGCAATTGTAAAAGGAAACACCAATTTTGATGCTGAAAAAGCGCTTCAGGCTTGTGTTAACACTGCTAAAGTTCCATATTACGACGGTTTGGAATATTATATGAAAAAAGGCTATGTTCCTGAAGACAAAAACGGATCTTCGGTTTCTAAAACGCTGGAATACGCTTATGATGATTGGGCAATTGCTCAGGCCGCTAAGAAATTAGGCAAAACCGATATTTACAATGAATTTATTGAAAGATCTAAAAACTATAAAAATGTTTATGATGCCAAAACAGGCTTCATGCGTCCGAAATTAAATGACGGAACTTTCAAAAAAGAATTTGATCCTTTAGATACACACGGACAAGGTTTTATTGAAGGGAATTCATGGAATTATAGTTTATACGTTCCCCATGATCCGGCCGAAATGATTAAATTAATGGGAGGTAATGATAAGTTTAAAGTGCGCTTGGATTCTTTGTTTAACATGCATTTACCGGAGAAATATTTCGAGAACACAGAAGATATTACAAGAGAAGGAATCATTGGGAATTATGTTCATGGAAATGAACCTTCACATCACGTAGTGTATTTGTATAATTGGACCAACTCACCTTGGAAAGCGCAAGACAAAATCAGAATGATCCTGAAAAAAATGTACAGAAACGGAGCAGACGGTCTGGGAGGAAACGACGATTTCGGACAAATGAGCGCCTGGTACATTTTTAGCAGTTTAGGATTTTACCCTGTTGCGCCCGGTTCCGATGAGTATGCTTTGGGAAGTCCATTAGTTAAAAAAGCCGTTTTTAATTTAGAAAACGGTAAAAATTTCGAAGTGGAAACAGTAAACCAATCCGATAAAAATGTGTTTGTAAGCAAAGTGTTTTTAAATGGAAAATTACTTTCGAAACCTTTCTTAAAACATTCCGATGTTTTAAATGGAGGAAAGATTACTTTTTATATGAGTAGTAGGCCTAATAAAAGTTTTGGGTTGTGAGTTTTGGGTTGTGAGTTGTAAACTGTAAAATGTAAAAAGTAAAATGTAAACTGAAGTTTGTGCAGATTTTACATCTGTCCTCCTGAGCGAAGCCGAAGGAGGGCTTCGACTTCGCTCAGCCTGACAGATAGGTAGGGGTGGGATTTGTGGGAATTAGTGTAATTCGTGGCTAGAAAAAGCAACAAGGATAATTACAGTTATGGGTAGTAACTTTTAAAATGTAAACTTTAAGATTATATTGATTTTAAATTTGTCTTCCTGAGCGAAGTCGAAGGATGAGGATTTGTGGAAATTAGTGTAATTGCTTCGCCAGTTCGCTATCGCTCGAGTCATGGCTAAAAAAAAAAGTACTAAGCATAATAGAGTTTGTAAAAAACTTCACGAAATTTGCCTTTCAAATAAAAGTACAATCACTATGAAAATAAATCTAAAATCGGGAATTGATAAATTGCTTTTCGGAATGAAGCAAAATGATGTCACAGCTGCTTTAGGAAAACCGGATAAAAATTACAACGACGAAGATGATAATGTAATTTTCGTATACAATGCACAAAAAATCAGACTGACTTTTTATCAGGAAGAAGATTTGAGATTAGGATATCTGGTGGCTTCAGCCAATGATTTGGAAGTTTTTGGATTCAAAGTAATTGGAAGAAAAATTGCAGATGTAAAGAAGGATTTAGCGACAAAAGGAATTACAAAATACAATCAGGAAACTTTTGATACTTTCGAGAATTACTTCAACGAAGACAACTGGTTTATTCTTCAAACCGAATTTAATGAAGTAGTGAAGTTTGAAGTCGGAGCAATTATCAACGACAAAGACGAATTTGATTGGAAATTCCCGGTGAAAAAATAGTTTTAAATAAAGGCTTTCAGTAATCTGAGAGCCTTTTTTGTTTTGGCGCAGTTTTTTGGTGTGAGATGATACGATGCGTGATTCCTTATTCAAAAGGACATGTTAGTACTGATTTGTCATTCCGAAGAATGAGGAATCGCACAAGAGGCTCCGCACAGAGTGTTACCAATCTTTGTCGAACTGCGTATGCGATTCCTCATTCTTCGGAATTGTAAAGGTTACTTATTTCGGTAACAGATTTATCATTTCTATTGGTTTCTTTCCATCAATACCTTGATGTGGTCTTT